>NZ_CP188820.1:0-5978707 GCF_051550225.1 Paenibacillus sp. FA6
GATTAACGAAAGAGAAATTGATCTTTGAAAACTGAACAACGAGTGAGTGGTTTTCACGAAAGTGAGAACAAAACAAATGAGAAATCATTTGGATTGAGAATGAATAATTCTCGTCAGTATGTTTCAAAATGAGCATAATCGCTCTTTTCATGATTGGCTCCAAATCACTGCAAAGCTGATTTGAAATCAATCTCTATTGGAGAGTTTGATCCTGGCTCAGGACGAACGCTGGCGGCGTGCCTAATACATGCAAGTCGAGCGGAGATTTCAGGAGTGCTTGCACTTCTGAGATTTCAGCGGCGGACGGGTGAGTAACACGTAGGTAACCTGCCTGTAAGACTGGGATAACTATCGGAAACGGTAGCTAATACCGGATAACTTATTTCTTCACATGAAGAGATACTGAAAGGCGGAGTAATCTGCCACTTATAGATGGACCTGCGGCGCATTAGCTAGTTGGTGAGGTAATGGCTCACCAAGGCGACGATGCGTAGCCGACCTGAGAGGGTGAACGGCCACACTGGGACTGAGACACGGCCCAGACTCCTACGGGAGGCAGCAGTAGGGAATCTTCCGCAATGGACGAAAGTCTGACGGAGCAACGCCGCGTGAGTGATGAAGGTTTTCGGATCGTAAAGCTCTGTTGCCAGGGAAGAACACTTGGGAGAGTAACTGCTCTCAAGGTGACGGTACCTGAGAAGAAAGCCCCGGCTAACTACGTGCCAGCAGCCGCGGTAATACGTAGGGGGCAAGCGTTGTCCGGAATTATTGGGCGTAAAGCGCGCGCAGGCGGTCATTTAAGTTTGGTGTTTAATTCCAGGGCTCAACCCTGGGTCGCACTGAAAACTGGGTGACTTGAGTACAGAAGAGGAGAGTGGAATTCCACGTGTAGCGGTGAAATGCGTAGATATGTGGAGGAACACCAGTGGCGAAGGCGACTCTCTGGGCTGTAACTGACGCTGAGGCGCGAAAGCGTGGGTAGCAAACAGGATTAGATACCCTGGTAGTCCACGCCGTAAACGATGAGTGCTAGGTGTTAGGGGTTTCGATACCCTTGGTGCCGAAGTTAACACATTAAGCACTCCGCCTGGGGAGTACGGTCGCAAGACTGAAACTCAAAGGAATTGACGGGGACCCGCACAAGCAGTGGAGTATGTGGTTTAATTCGAAGCAACGCGAAGAACCTTACCAGGTCTTGACATCCCTCTGAATCTACTAGAGATAGTAGCGGCCTTCGGGACAGAGGAGACAGGTGGTGCATGGTTGTCGTCAGCTCGTGTCGTGAGATGTTGGGTTAAGTCCCGCAACGAGCGCAACCCTTATATTTAGTTGCCAGCACATTATGGTGGGCACTCTAGATAGACTGCCGGTGACAAACCGGAGGAAGGTGGGGATGACGTCAAATCATCATGCCCCTTATGACCTGGGCTACACACGTACTACAATGGCCGGTACAACGGGCTGCGAAATCGCGAGATGGAGCCAATCCCAACAAAGCCGGTCTCAGTTCGGATTGCAGGCTGCAACCCGCCTGCATGAAGTCGGAATTGCTAGTAATCGCGGATCAGCATGCCGCGGTGAATACGTTCCCGGGTCTTGTACACACCGCCCGTCACACCACGAGAGTTTACAACACCCGAAGTCGGTGGGGTAACCCGCAAGGGAGCCAGCCGCCGAAGGTGGGGTAGATGATTGGGGTGAAGTCGTAACAAGGTAGCCGTATCGGAAGGTGCGGCTGGATCACCTCCTTTCTATGGAGAATCGTTTCCTGTAACGGAAACATTCGAACACGGTGGCTACGGTCACCGTAAGGCTTTACATTGTAAAGTCGCACACTCACTCGTTGTCAGTTTTGAAAGAGCAATCTTTCAAATACGTTCTACCGCTAATAAAGGGTGTGAACTTTGATCCTTGAAAACTAGATAACGAACGAATTTGTAAGTTAGAATGAACATTCTTTTTATCTACGTTTTGTTAACTTGTTAACGAAACAAAGTGTAAAAGTAGCTAGCGAGTATTCAGTTTACTGAATACGGACTAAAAATGTACGTGCGAGTGTATTGAGGCTGGGGATCCTTTGGGAGCTTGTTTCAACCGTTTACGGGGGAAATAAGCGGACAACAGAGCACCAGAGTCAAAACAGGAGCAACGTGGTTAAGCTACTAAGAGCACACGGAGGATGCCTAGGCACTAGGAGTCGATGAAGGACGTGGCGAACAACGAAACTGCCTCGGGGAGCTGTAAGCAAGCTTTGATCCGGGGGTGTCCGAATGGGGAAACCCGGCTGTGTTAATACGCAGTCACTCTTACCTGAATACATAGGGTAGGTAGAGACAGACCAGGGGAACTGAAACATCTAAGTACCCTGAGGAAGAGAAAACAATAGTGATTCCGTCAGTAGCGGCGAGCGAACGCGGATTAGCCCAAACCAAGGAGCTTGCTCCTTGGGGTTGTGGGACGTCTCACACGGAGTTACAAAGGAATATATTAAGCGAAGAGGTCTGGAAAGGCCCGGCATAGAAGGTAAAAGCCCTGTAGCTGAAAGTATATTCTCTCCGAGACGTATCCCGAGTAGTGCGGGGCACGTGAAACCCCGTATGAATCCAGCAGGACCATCTGCTAAGGCTAAATACTCCCTAGTGACCGATAGTGAAACAGTACCGTGAGGGAAAGGTGAAAAGCACCCCGGAAGGGGAGTGAAATAGAACCTGAAACCGTGTGCTTACAAAAAGTCAGAGCCCGTTCTATGGGTGATGGCGTGCCTTTTGTAGAATGAACCGGCGAGTTACGTTCCCGTGCAAGGTTAAGCTGAGAAGGCGGAGCCGCAGCGAAAGCGAGTCTGAATAGGGCGAATTTGAGTACGTGGACGTAGACCCGAAACCGAGTGATCTACCCCTGTCCAGGGTGAAGGTGCGGTAACACGCACTGGAGGCCCGAACCCACGCATGTTGAAAAATGCGGGGATGAGGTGGGGGTAGCGGAGAAATTCCAATCGAACTCGGAGATAGCTGGTTCTCCCCGAAATAGCTTTAGGGCTAGCCTCGGAATGAAGAGTCGTGGAGGTAGAGCACTGATTGGGTGCGGGGCCCGCAAGGGTTACCAAGCTCAGTCAAACTCCGAATGCCATGTACTTATATCCGGGAGTCAGACAGTGAGTGCTAAGATCCATTGTCGAAAGGGAAACAGCCCAGACCATCAGCTAAGGTCCCCAAGTGTGTGTTGAGTGGAAAAGGATGTGGAGTTGCACAGACAACCAGGATGTTGGCTTAGAAGCAGCCATCATTGAAAGAGTGCGTAATAGCTCACTGGTCGAGTGACTCTGCGCCGAAAATGTAACGGGGCTAAACACACCACCGAAGCTATGGCTTGATACATTAGTATCAGGGGTAGGGGAGCGTTGTATAGAGGTTGAAGGTGTACCGTGAGGAGCGCTGGACACTATACAAGTGAGAATGCCGGTATAAGTAACGAAAAGATCAGTGAGAATCTGATCCGCCGAAAGCCCAAGGTTTCCTGAGGAAGGCTCGTCCTCTCAGGGTAAGTCGGGACCTAACGCGAGGCCGAAAGGCGTAGTGGATGGACAACAGGTTGAAATTCCTGTACCACCGTAATCCGTTATGAGTAATGGGGTGACGCAGTAGGGTAGTGACGCGGACTGATGGAATAGTCCGTCTAAGCAGTGAGGCTTGTGTGTAGGCAAATCCGCACACTATAAGGCTGGGCTGTGATGGGGAGCGAAAATTATAGTAGCGAAGGTCATGATCTCACACTGCCAAGAAAAGCCTCTAACCAGGAGAAGGTGCCCGTACCGCAAACCGACACAGGTAGGCGAGAAGAGTATTCTAAGGCGCGCGGAAGAACTCTCGTTAAGGAACTCGGCAAAATGACCCCGTAACTTCGGGAGAAGGGGTGCCCCGGTAGTGTGAATAGCACGAGGGGGCCGCAGTGAAAAGGCCCAAGCGACTGTTTAGCAAAAACACAGGTCTGTGCGAAGCCGTAAGGCGAAGTATACGGGCTGACGCCTGCCCGGTGCTGGAAGGTTAAGGGGAGTGGTTAGGGGTAACCCGAAGCTATGAACCGAAGCCCCAGTAAACGGCGGCCGTAACTATAACGGTCCTAAGGTAGCGAAATTCCTTGTCAGGTAAATTCTGACCCGCACGAATGGCGTAACGATTTGGGCGCTGTCTCAACGAGAGATCCGGTGAAATTTTAATACCTGTGAAGATGCAGGTTACCCGCGACAAGACGGAAAGACCCCATGGAGCTTTACTGCAGCTTGATATTGGATTTGGGTACGATCTGTACAGGATAGGTGGGAGCCTGAGAAATAGGAGCGCAAGCTTCTATGGAGGCATCGTTGGGATACCACCCTGATCGTATCTAGGTTCTAACCTAGGACCGTAAACCGGTTCGGGGACAGTGTCTGGTGGGCAGTTTGACTGGGGCGGTCGCCTCCTAAAGAGTAACGGAGGCGCCCCAAGGTTCCCTCAGAATGGTTGGAAATCATTCGAAGAGTGCAAAGGCAGAAGGGAGCTTGACTGCGAGACCTACAAGTCGAGCAGGGACGAAAGTCGGGCTTAGTGATCCGGTGGTACCGCATGGAAGGGCCATCGCTCAACGGATAAAAGCTACCCTGGGGATAACAGGCTTATCTCCCCCAAGAGTCCACATCGACGGGGAGGTTTGGCACCTCGATGTCGGCTCATCGCATCCTGGGGCTGAAGTAGGTCCCAAGGGTTGGGCTGTTCGCCCATTAAAGCGGTACGCGAGCTGGGTTCAGAACGTCGTGAGACAGTTCGGTCCCTATCTGTCGTGGGCGCAGGAAATTTGAGAGGAGCTGTCCTTAGTACGAGAGGACCGGGATGGACGCACCTCTGGTGTACCAGTTGTTCCGCCAGGAGCATAGCTGGGTAGCTACGTGCGGACGGGATAAGCGCTGAAAGCATCTAAGCGTGAAGCCCCCCTCAAGATGAGATTTCCCAATTAGTAAGACCCCTTGAAGACTACGAGGTAGATAGGTTGGAGGTGGAAGCGCAGCAATGTGCGGAGCTGACCAATACTAATCGGTCGAGGGCTTATCCTAACAAATGTTTAAACGGTAGAAGTGTATACTTCATACTTTCTAACACAAATTCGTTCGTATCTAGTTTTCAGGTGATCAAACATCTGAAACATTAGTATTCCCTGATAGCTCAGTTGGTAGAGCACTCGACTGTTAATCGAGTTGTCACAGGTTCGAGTCCTGTTCGGGGAGCCATTATGGAGAGGTGTCCGAGCTGGCCGAAGGAGCACGATTGGAAATCGTGTAGGCGCCAAAAGCGTCTCGAGGGTTCGAATCCCTCTCTCTCCGCCATATTTTAATTAGGCCCGTTGGTCAAGTGGTTAAGACACCTCCCTTTCACGGAGGTATCAGGGGTTCGAGTCCCCTACGGGTCACCATATTTATAATATATTTAAGTAGGGCTTGATTTAACTTAGATATATCTGTTATGATAGTTATTGTCTTTCTTATGGAGGCTTAGCTCAGCTGGGAGAGCATCTGCCTTACAAGCAGAGGGTCGGGGGTTCGATCCCCTCAGCCTCCACCATAGTAACTTTTTAAGATGACGCGGGGTGGAGCAGCCCGGTAGCTCGTCGGGCTCATAACCCGAAGGCCGCAGGTTCAAATCCTGCCCCCGCAACCAATTATATCTAAATGGAACCGTGGTGTAGTTGGTCTAACATGCCTGCCTGTCACGCAGGAGATCGCGGGTTCGAATCCCGTCGGTTCCGCCATTATTACCTGAATTTGGCTCGGTAGCTCAGTCGGTAGAGCAAAGGACTGAAAATCCTTGTGTCGGCGGTTCGATTCCGTTCCGAGCCACCATTTTTATTGTTTGAATATGTATTATAGGTGCGCCGTTGTAGCTCAACTGGTAGAGCAACTGACTTGTAATCAGTAGGTTGGGGGTTCAAGTCCTCTCGACGGCACCATCATGGAGGATTAGTGAAGTGGCTAAACACGGCAGACTGTAAATCTGCTCTCTACGAGTTCGGTGGTTCGAATCCATCATCCTCCACCATTTCTTTTTATAGGGGCATAGTTTAAGGGTAGAACAACGGTCTCCAAAACCGTTGGTGTGGGTTCAATTCCTGCTGCCCCTGCCAAAAGAAACATTTAAATTATTGTATGGCGGTCGTGGCGAAGTGGTTAACGCACCGGATTGTGGTTCCGGCATTCGTGGGTTCGAGACCCATCGGTCGCCCCATATTCAATCTAATCATTCGTATTATTGTTCTACAGTATCAAATTATTAACATGGCGATCGTGGCGAAGTGGTTAACGCACCGGATTGTGGTTCCGGCATTCGTGGGTTCGAGACCCATCGGTCGCCCATTTAACTAAATTATTATTGTTGGGGATTAGCCAAGCGGTAAGGCAACGGACTTTGACTCCGTCACGCATAGGTTCAAATCCTATATCCCCAGCCATTATATTGCGGACGTGGCTCAGCGGTAGAGCATCGCCTTGCCAAGGCGAGGGTCGCGGGTTCGATTCCCGTCGTCCGCTCCATTTTTTATTTTGGCGCCATAGCCAAGTGGTAAGGCACAGCTCTGCAAAAGCTTTATCCCCAGTTCAAATCTGGGTGGCGCCTCCATTATTTTCGCGGGAGTGGCGGAATCGGCAGACGCACAGGACTTAAAATCCTGCGATAGGTTACTATCATACCAGTTCAAGTCTGGTCTTCCGCACCATTTTGATTAATTACATTTGCGCCCTTAGCTCAGCTGGATAGAGCGTTTGACTACGAATCAAAAGGCCAGGAGTTCGAATCTCTTAGGGCGCACCATTTTTATTAGTCTTCAATAAGCCGATGTGGTGGAATTGGCAGACACGCCGCACTCAAAATGCGGTGCCGCAGGGCTTGCCGGTTCGAGTCCGGCCATCGGTATACAGTGAAAAAGGGTTTATAAGATTGCTTCTATGAAGAAATCTTATAAACCCTTTTTTTGTTTCTCCTTAAGAAAGTATTGGATTATATATCCGATGCTTTCTTTTTACGTTCTCCGACTTCAGTTTAGGACTAGCCCCGCCTTAGGTCTAGGATAAAGAACCGTCTACGGTCTGTTTTGAAAAGGTTGAAGTTGACCTACAATAAGTACATAAGGAAAAGAGATGAAAGGCGGTGACAATGGATGGATTTAAAAAGACGTAATGGTTTAGCGGCTGTACTTATTATTATTGGAGCATTAATGCTTTTAGGAGTATTCGGACCATTGCTAGGAAGGTTGTTAGGATTAGTATTCCCCATCATTTTGATTGCACTTGGTTATTATGGTGTTCGTAGTGGGAAAGTACTAATAGGCTGGATTATACTAGCGATTGGTATTCTGTCACTGATTGCTAAGTTATCCTGGTTAATCGGACCCATTCTAGGTATTGTTGTGCTGGTATTTGGAATATCACTTCTCAGAAATAAGAGAAGAACTTACTAATGATTAAATGAGTAGTGTAGATGGCTTAAGGAGGGAGTTAAAGGATATGAGTGTTTTTCGCCGAATGAGGGATATAACAGTAGCAACATTGAATGAACGTTTGGAGCAAAGTCAGGACCCCGTTAAGTTGATTGATCAGTTCCTCATGGCTACGCGGGATGATATTACAGAAGTTGAGAAGTTATTTCAACAGGTTGCCTCGCATACGAAGCAATTGAAGCAGCAAGTAGATCAAGCAACTACGATGAGGGATAAGCGTGAGGATCAAGCACTCATGGCCCTAAGAGCAGGAGAAGATGATCTAGCTAAGCTGGCACTTCAAGAGAAAATTATTTATGAAGAAAAGATTGAACAATATGGAGAGCTGTTCGAAGATAGTAGAATATCACTTCGCGAACTAGAAAACCAGATGAATGATCTTAAGTTGGAATACCAATCCGTATATAGTAAACGTCAGTATTATACTGCACGAATGGAAAATTTACGGATACAACAGCGAATGAATCAACGTATGGGTGAATTTGGAGGAAAAGACGTTCCGAAGATGTTTAATCGATTAGAAGATAATCTAACGGATTGGGAATTAGAAGCACGAAGTTTACGTGAACTGCGTCAGGCTGGTCAACAATTTCTTGATCAAGCAAGCGTATCTGTATCTACCATTCTGGAACAAGAAATGGCTAAGTTGAAGCAGAAGCTGAAAAATAGCGGAAAGGAGTAACTTCATGAGTAAATTATATCGTTCATCACGAAATAAAATGGTCACAGGTCTATGTGGTGGACTATCCGATGTGTTGGGTATTGATGCTACATTACTGAGAATCCTTGTACTGATCGGTATTTTCTTTAGTGCAGGTACGATACTATTCATATACTTTATCGCATCATTAGTCATTCCGAAGGAATATGTTCCCCCATTTAATCAGTTTGGGAACGGAAACCCAGGTCATGGAAATCATGGATATGGTGCAGGTGGACACAATAATGGTGGGCCTTACAACAATAACGGTGGCAGTTACAACAATAATGGTTCTGGTTCGGAATATAAGAACTCCAATCCAGGTGGATTTTCCTCTCATGCTTCCGATTTGGATGACATGATGAAAGATATCGAGAAGAAGGCATTGAAAAAAGAAGTGGAAGAATTAAAAATAAAATTATCTAAGTACGAGAAGGGAGAAGTGTAACACATGGGAGTATTCAAAAGAATTAAAGATATGACAAAGGCGTCGGTAAATGAGGTATTGGATAAGGTAGAAGATCCGATTGTGATGTTGAACCAGTATTTGCGCGATATGGAGGCAGAAATTCACGAGGCTGAGGTTACCGTAGCTAAACAAATGGCGAATGAACGTCGTATGAAGCAACGTGTAGAAGAAGCTGTGAAGATGGGTGGGCAACGTGAAGCACAAGCGGAACTAGCTCTGCGGAATGGACAGGAGGAAGTTGCACGTAAGTTGCTGGAGGAAAAAATTTATTTTGACCAAAAGCATTCAGAATATGAAGGGCTACATCTTCAATCCGAGAGCCAAGCGAAGGAATTAGTACAACAGCTGCATGAAATGAAAGATGAATTTTACAAGATGCGCAATAAACGTAATGAATTAGTATCACGTGCACAAATGGCTAAGGCTAAGAAGCAAATGTCTCAGGTGAGTAGTCTTCACACCATCGAAAGTGGAAGTGCATCACTTGGATTCCATCGCATGGAAGAGAAGATTATGCAACTAGAAGCTGAAGCTGATGTGATGCAGGTACCTTACCGTTCAGTACACTCAGAATTCACAAGTTCAATAGATGCTGAGAAAAAGCTAAAGGTTGAAGAACAATTAAAGGCTTTAAAAGGAAAGTTAAATGGATCTGCGGTAACAAAGGATGAAAGTAAATAATAAGTATTCATCATAAAGAATATTATGATATGCTAAGTAGGGCGAAGCCATACAGTGTGTAATTCCGCACTGCTATGGCTTTTCTAACTCCACAACTTATAAAATTTACTAATAGAAGGAGGGCAACCATATGGGCAAAAGGAACCGCATCATCGCTATTGGACTAATAGGCATTGGTTTAATGATGCTATTTGGCAAATGGATGAGCTTCTTAACCATCGTAGCCCTTTTGTTACTACTATTAGGGGTATACAGAATTCATAATGGTGATATAAAAAAAGGATATATTTTTCTAGGGATCGGTGCGGGCCTGATTCTTCTAGATCACTTGATACTCATCGTTGCGATTTGTTTAATCTCTTTAGGATTATTCTATGGTAAGTCAAAGAAAATACAAACGAAAGAGAACTTTTTACAAAAAACGAGTTTTATGTCTAACTTTGATTTGGATCAATCACCATGGGTCATGAGAAGTATGAGTGTATGGCATGTGCTCGGTGAGAGCGATTTGGATATATCCCTCGCAATGCCGGAAGAAAAAGAAACAGTGATCATGTTTCAGGGTGTAATGGGTGACATTGATCTGGATATACCTGATTATTATGGAGTAGAGATTGAGGCATTTGTTGTATTCGGATCGATTAATTTTGATGGGAAAAAGGATAGCGGCATGATGAATCGATTCTCATGGAAATCAACGAACTATATAGATAGTGATTATAAAGTGAAATTTATTGTGTCCTATATCGTTGGAGATTTAGATATACGATTAACCTAAGGATAGGAGCGGTTCCTCTAGTGAAACCCAGAAAGCCTGTCAACATGTTGTCGAGAAGCATGGGAGAAGGAGCCCTTATTTCTTTTGTCCTGCTTCTCAGTATTATTTATTTGCTGTATACATATGGATATTTGGCTCCTTTTGATACTTGGAGAATAGGAATTAAGACCGTTGCTACGCTAATTCTAGTTCCTATTGGACTGGGTGTGATAAGTGGGTTTTATCAAAGTTATCGTACGAAGCGTAAATTGGATATCTTACGTATAACATTACTCTCCTGGGAAAAGGGGAGTGTGGCTCGCTCTATGCCTGCGCTGGGAAAAGATGAAGTAGGGCGTCTGGGCGAGCAACTTGGACGCATCAGTAAGAAGTGGGAGGACCAGGTAACGACACTTCAGCGGCTCTCTACACATAATGCAGAGCTAGCAGAACAGGCAAGGGTATCTGCTATCATGGAGGAGCGACAACGATTAGCACGTGAATTGCATGATGCAGTATCACAACAGCTGTTTGCTATCTCAATGACGGCAACAGCTGTTGCGAGAACATTAGATAAAGATTTCGACAAAGCGAAGCGGCAGGTGTCCTTAATCGAGGAAATGGCTGCTGTTGCTCAATCGGAAATGCGGGCGTTATTACTTCATCTACGTCCTGTATACTTGGAAGGGAAGCCTCTAGAACAAGGTTTAATAGAGCTTGTTAATGAATTTAAGGTTAAGGTTCCCATGGAGATTGTATTTGAAATGGATAAGGGTATTCATTTAATGAAGGGTATTGAGAATCATTTGTTTCGAATTATTCAAGAAGCGTTGTCCAATGCGCTTCGTCATTCAAAAGCGAATAAGATGGAGATTCGTATTCATCTGAGACAGGACACAGTTCGACTTGTGATTCGTGATGATGGAGTCGGCTTTGAATTGGATGATAAAAAACAGACATCATATGGTCTGTCTAATATGGAGGAGCGCGTAATGGAGATTGGTGGCTCGATTCAATTTATTACGGCGTTAAATAAAGGGACTCGAATTGAAATTACAATTCCGATTGTACATGAAGAGATGGGGGAGGAGACACATGGAGAACGAGACGCAGATTAAAGTGTTATTAGTGGACGATCATGAGATGGTGCGGATAGGTCTTGCCGCTGTATTAGGCACTGAAGAGGGAATAGAAGTGGTAGGAGAAGCAGGTAGCGGAGAAGAAGGAATTAGACTGGCTAGAGAGTATAATCCTGATGTGGTACTGATGGATCTCGTCATGGAAGGTATGGACGGCATCGAGACGACTCGCGAAATAATGAGACTTTATCCAGAATGTAAAGTGATTGTATTAACGAGTTACTTAGATGATGAGAAGATGTACCCGGTAATTGAGGCTGGAGCATTTAGTTATTTACTTAAGACATCACGGGCAAATGAGATCGCAGAAGCGATCCGTGCGGCGGCACGAGGTCAGTCAGTTCTAGAATCCCAAGTAGCATCCAAAATGATGAATCGGCTGCGCCACCCTCTGAGTGAAGCTGCTCATAAAGAATTAACAGAGCGTGAGATGGATGTACTGCGCTTGATGGCAAAGGGTAAGTCGAATCAAGAAATTGCAGATGATCTCATTATAGGAATCAAAACGGTGAAATTCCATGTTACGAATATTCTGGCTAAGTTAAGTGTTGACGATCGAACACAGGCTGCGATTTACGCCTATAAGAATGGACTAGCAGAGTAGAATATGTACAACATATTAATAATTGAGAACCCGTGAAGCCTATTAGAATAAGGTTCACGGGTTTTTATTAATCCATTAGGTATAAAAGAATAGTAATGGGGTCATTCTATTTAGTAGATTCATAGATTTCGAGTCGAAAGGTAGGGGTTCTTATTGTATATTAAACGAGAAATTATAAAAGTCTTATTGTTGGTATTTAGTATAGGTGTCATCCTCATAGGATTAGGGTTAAATACATCCGAAGCTCAGGAGAGCAATAAAGGGGACAAAAGACTAGAGAGTTTGATTGAATGGGGAAAAGAGTTGGTAGATACTCCACTTAAAGTCGTCGTAAAATGGCAAGGAGAATGGAGTAATGAAGGAAAGAAAAGCACATTAGAAGTAGCTCAGCAGTTAGCAATCAATATGGAATTATCGCTCCCACAAGTCGTATCCAATACAGATCATGTAACCTATAGATCAATCACCTCGGTGAACGGTATTACCGTCATTTTTCATTGGCAAGTTCTTTCTGAAGAGAAGAGCTATATGATAGTGACATTAGAGTCACATGAAGCTTCACAACAATCATCGCTATTACATTTACAAAATAGAATTCAAACACAGATCAATCTGATGAATATGAAAGCTGAATGGAATGCTTCTGTACAGGGCAATGTTATAGAAGGGCAATCTATTGCTAACACGATGGCGGACGTAGAAACAAAACTACAATCTCATTTGGAATTTAGTCAGGTCGAAAGTTATCAAGATGAAATGACGCTAAGTCATTCTTATCGAGCTCCGATGCTTAACTTTAATCTAGTCAGTGGAGATCACTATATGGATTTACAGACTGCAGTCCACCATGATGAAATATTAGGTGAGAATCGTATTACGATAGGATTTCCTATCATCACAGTTGAGTTTTGAATGAATAATATACATGAGGAAAATTAACCTGAGTAATTTTGTCAGGAATAAGATAGCATCCTAACAAACAATATGGTAAAATAATATCACATCGTTTAACCTTTTCACATAAAGGTATAATTGATATGATGCATAAAAATACACTATATTAGATAGAAAGAATGAGGAGCCATGGCTGAAAATATAAAGCTTGAAGAATTACAGAACCCTAATGCAGTATTTTTTCTCTTTGGAGCAACTGGAGATTTAGCAAGAAGAAAGCTATTTCCTGCTATATATAGTTTGTATCGTGAAGGTAAATTAGCAGAAGACTTCGCTGTGATCGGTGTGGCACGTCGTCCACGTACACAGGAAGAATTCAGGGAAGACGTTTATAATTCCATTCAAGAATTCTGTCGTTATAAGACGGAAGATAATGAAGAATGGCATAAATTCGCTCAGCATTTTGAATATAAATCCCTTGATATCAATGATGTTAATGGATTCCGTGAATTAAAGGAACAGACAGAGAAAATTGAAGAGCGTTATCATATTCCTGGTAATCGCATGTTTTATTTAGCCTTGGCACCAGAGTTGTTCGGAAGTGTATCATCTAATTTAGAAAAGGGTGGCATGCTTGCGGGTCCAGGCTGGCATCGTCTTGTTATAGAGAAGCCTTTCGGCTATGACTTGAAGTCAGCAGAGAAGCTTAATGAACAAATTCGTCAAGTGTTTAAGGAAGAAGAAATTTATCGGATAGATCATTATTTGGGTAAGGAAATGGTACAAAATATTGAGGTTATCCGGTTTTCAAATGCTCTCTTTGAACCGCTATGGAATAATATGCATATCGCTAACATCCAAATCACTTTAAGTGAAACGGTTGGAGTTGAAGAGCGTGGAGGCTATTATGACAACGCAGGAGCGATGAAGGATATGGGACAGAACCATATGCTCCAGACGTTAGCTATGATTGCTATGGAGCCACCAAGCCGCCTGTTAGCAGAAGATATCCGGGATGAGAAAGTGAAAGTACTGCGTTCGCTTCGACCTTATCTCAGTGTTGAAGAAGTAGAACAGAACGTAGTACGCGGACAATATATACAAGGAAGTGCTGGAGGACAAGAACTACCTGCTTACCGCGATGAAGAGAAGGTAGATCCAAACTCCAATACAGAGACCTATTTCGCTACCCGTTTGTTCGTGGATAATTTCCGCTGGGCAGGTGTTCCATTCTATATTCGTACTGGGAAAAGACTTCCGGTGAAGACAACTGAAATTGTTGTTGAATTCCGTAGTATGCCAACGAATGTATATTTAGGTCAGAAGCATAAGCTTGAGCCGAACTTATTGGTTATTCGAGTCAATCCAATGGAAGGGATCTATGTCAAGATCAATGCGAAGAAGCCTGGATCTGAGACGGATATTCAACCGGTAGCGATGGATTTCTGCCAAAGCTGTATGATTGGCATCAATTCTCCAGAGGCTTATGAACGTCTTCTACATGATGCAGCACGTGGTGAATCGACATATTTCACTCGTTGGGATGAAGTAGCATCCGCTTGGTCATTTATTGACCGAATTGCTGAAGCTTGGGCGGAAGAACCAAATAAACTTACGACCTATCCAGCGGGTTCTTGGGGACCTCAAGAAGCAGATGAGCTTCTGGCAAGAGACGGATTTCATTGGTGGCCTGTTAACGGTCAAGAGGAAGATAACGTCGTTTGGCAAAAGTATAATTAATGATTCTTGAAAATAATCGTCCTCATGCAGGGTTGCATGAGGATGATTTGCGTGCAGAATGTGGTACAATAATAGACATGACTTTAGAAATGAAGGGAAATGTGAAATGAGCGAAGCAACAAACTCAACTTTGCAGAAGGAAGTGGATAAGCGTAGAACCTTTGCGATTATTTCCCACCCAGATGCTGGGAAAACAACTTTAACTGAGAAATTACTCCTATTCGGTGGTGCTATTCGCCTAGCGGGTACTGTGAAGTCCCGTAAATCGAACAAACATGCTACAAGTGACTGGATGGAAATTGAGAAGCAACGGGGAATCTCCGTAACTTCTTCTGTGATGCAATTTGATTATAACGGACATCGGATTAATATTCTGGATACACCTGGTCACCAAGATTTCAGTGAGGATACTTATCGAACCTTAACAGCTGCAGATAGCGCTGTGATGTTGATTGACGTAGCTAAAGGGGTAGAGAAACAGACTGTCAAACTGTTTCAAGTATGTGCGCAAAGGGGCATCCCGATCTTTACATTCATAAATAAGTTGGATCGTGAAGGGCGCAGCCCATTCGACCTTATGGAAGAGCTGGAACAAGTGCTTGGAATTCGTTCGATTCCTATGAACTGGCCTATTGGTACAGGTCGTGATTTATGCGGTGTGTATGATCGAATGAAGAATCAAGTAGAGTTATTTCAAGGAAATGACCATTCCATTATTAAAGTTCAGAAGGTGACGGGTTATCGAGATCCGATCATTCGTGAGATGGCGGGAGAGTACCTGCATGATCAACTTTGTCAGGACTTGGAGCTGCTTGATGTGGCAGGAGATCCCTTTGATCTTGAGAAGGTGAATAGCGGGGAATTGACACCATTATTTTTCGGGAGTGCGATTAATAACTTCGGAGTACAGACATTTCTAGAGAACTTCTTAGAGCTTGCACCTAAGCCAGAACCTCGTCAAAGTGTTGGTGGGCTTGTACAACCGACAAATGAGAAATTCTCTGGTTATGTTTTCAAAATTCAGGCGAATATGAATCCTGCGCATCGAGATAGAATTGCTTTCATTCGTATCGTCTCAGGCACATTCCATCGTGGAATGAGTGTGAAACATATTCGTGTAGGAAAAGACATTAAACTATCTCAGCCGCAACAATTTCTTGCTCAAGATCGGGATATTGTAGAGGAAGCATACCCAGGAGATATTATCGGGCTATTTGATCCGGGGATATTTCGGATTGGTGACTCTTTAAGTCAGGAAAGTGATATGGTATTTGAAGAGCTTCCGACATTCTCTCCTGAAATATTTGCGAAGGTAACAGTCAAGAATGCACTCAAACATAAGCAATACCAGAAGGGAATCGACCAGCTAACGGAAGAGGGCACTATTCAAGTGTTCAAAACCGTGAGCTTTGACGATACCATTCTTGGGGTTGTTGGTCAGCTTCAATTCGAAGTATTTGAATACCGGATGAAGGGCGAGTATGGCGTGGATGTGCAACTTCAACGGATGCAATATCAATTCGCAAGATGGCTTATTGACGATAATATTGATTCAAGTAAATTTCGAATTAACTCGACGCTTGTACGCGATAAGAAAGGAAACTACGTTGTACTATTTGAGAACGAATATGCGATGAGAACGGCAATGGAGAAAAATCCAAATGCTAAGTTTCTGGAAATGGCACCATAAGCTATGAATTAAAATCCCTCTACCCTGTATGGGTAGAGGGATTTTGTGAATCAGCCTGTTTTAGAATAGTCAGATTCAAGTGTGAGCTCGCTTAGAGCAGTGGTGCAGGTGTAACCGTTTGAAGGTGTTTTTGAGCGACTTGAATCAGTTCATCCTGTTGTGCGGGTTCAATGTTCTTCCATATCATCTCGAATATAGCCCCAAGCCCAGGTAATGCCGCTTCGGGACCATCAACTGAACCTTCAATCATCTCGCGTAACTCAGCGTCGTTCTTGTTATGGACCTTGTGTATAATTGCTTGACGCAAGTCGAGTGCTATTGGCATGTTATTCCCTCCTACCTCATTGTAATCATCATTTAATATTCCCTTCTTGTCTCGCTGAAATTCAAGTTTAGATACCAGTGTGTTATAATTATTGAATATATTTGAACAATCGGAGGTTAAGCAATGGCGAAAAGACAGTATGCCATCATTGGGATGGGGAGATTTGGTTCAAGTGTCGCAACTGCGCTTACAGATATGGGGTACGACGTATTGGCGATTGATTCCAACGAACAACGAATTCAAGATATATCCAATATTGTAACTCATGCGGTCTCTGCTAATTCAACGGATGAAGATGCATTGCGTGCACTCGGTATTCGAAATTTCGAAGTCGTTGTTGTCGCTATTGGGCAAGATATACAATCCAGTATTCTAACCACATTAATATTGAAGGATATGGGTATACCCACTCTTATTGTGAAAGCTCAGAATGAACTTCATGGAAAAGTGTTGGAAAAGATTGGTGCAGATAAA
The DNA here is from genome assembly GCF_051550225.1 of Paenibacillus sp. FA6. Taxonomy (NCBI): domain Bacteria; kingdom Bacillati; phylum Bacillota; class Bacilli; order Caryophanales; family Paenibacillaceae; genus Paenibacillus; species Paenibacillus sp. FA6. Next base: position 16,989 of record NZ_CP188820.1, read on the forward strand.
GTCATATTCCCTGAGCGGGATATGGGACTTCGTGTTGCCCATCATTTGACGTCCCCTAATATTCTAGATTATATTGAGCTGTCTGATGATTATAGTATTGTGGAAATGAAAACATCGAGTCAAATGATTGGTAAAAATCTCAAGGAACTAGAATTAAGAGCACGGTTTGGATGCAACGTAATGGCGATTAAGACTGGAACGAAGATGAATATCTCTCCGAATGCGAACGAACTATTGGATGAAGAAGATGTTCTCGTTATTTTGGGACAGAAAGATGATTTGAATAAGCTAGAACAGGCATTTGCCAAATAACCAATGGTATAGGATAAGGATGGGATTAAGATGGAGATTACATCCCTAAACAATGCGCGAGTGAAAGAATGGGCGCAGTTGTTGGAGAAGAAGCATCGGGATCGAAGTAATAAATTTGTTGTGGAGGGCGTTCATCTAGTTAAGGAAGCCTTGCAGTCTGAAGCGGATATAGAGTGTATAGTTTATGATATGGCCAAGGGAGTTCCTGCGGAATTAAAGTATATAAGTTCAAATGATGCAGAATGGATCGCTGTATCGGCAGCGGTGATCGGTAAATGTACGGATACTGTTACGCCTCAACCGATATTTGCGGTTATTCGCAAAAGCCCAGTTAATCTAGATCAGTTACTTTCCATCAAGAATAGTCTAGTGATGGTCTTAGATGGTGTGCAAGATCCTGGGAATGTAGGTACGATCATACGCAGTGCGGATGCAGCGGGGGCAGATGGTGTTATTGTGGGTCATGGGTGTGCAGATGTCTACAATCCCAAGACGATTAGATCAACGATGGGATCATTCTTTCATCTGCCTGTCGTAGAGGGGAATTTGCTTGATATATTGCCACAAGCTAAGCAGAGCGGAGCTCGATTGATCAGCACCAGCCTCCAGGCAACGTGTACATGTTACGAATACAACTTCTCTGCCTCCACATGGTTGCTTGTTGGCAACGAAGCACAAGGTGTATCTGAGCGCGTACAGCAGTTAGTTGATGATACATTAATTATCCCTATGCGTGGACAAGCAGAGTCTCTGAACGTGGGTATGGCCTCTTCAATATTGATGTTTGAGGTGATGAGGCAGAGGCATCATTCAAAATAGCTATCCAGTTGTGGGTTAGGATATCTTTTGAGACAGTAGATGAATTGAAAATCCTTGATGTATCAAGGGTTTTTAGTTATTTTTAAAAAGCTGATAGGTTGTGAGATGATGACCCTCATCAGAGACACTCATGGAGTTAAGAAAGAATTTGGGAGTCGATCTGAACTGGCTGCTCGAAATTGAAAAGGAAAGCGAAGTAACTTCTACTTTCATCTCAAGAGAGTTAAAACTTCTGTCTATGTATCGCAATCTACCAAATGATTATCAAGAGGACATTATTGAGTATGCGAGCTATAAATTAAAGAAGAGTCAATTAAAATGACGAAATTCGTACATATGAGGAATGAACTGATGTCGGAGCGATATAAGATCAGACCGAATATTAGGGAGCAAGAGGCTTTAAGCAGCTACCTCTTTAGGTTAGCTGAGGCAAATGGCACGAATTTTCTCAACATTTTAAAACAAATAAGCACAAAGAAGAACTCTGAAATAAGTGGAAGAAGATACTATCATATTGATATCAATCCAGTTATAAAAATAGCTATTAAGCCAGTTAACTTGTATTTCTATTGACGAGCTTCAGAATCATACGTTTTTTCGCAAACCAGCTGGATAGGTCGGGGACACAGGTATGGTGGACTTAAAAAGCCAGAAGCGTCTAACCATGGTACTAATTTTTCTGAATCCCTACAAAAAAGCAGGAGTAAATGACTACTCCTGTTCTTTTGTTTTGTATACTTAGCATGGGTATCGATTTTGTCGAATAAAAGTTCATAAAATGCCCTGGTAGTAAAAAATGTATAACTGAAGACATGGAAGTCTTCTGCGGTTATTGGGAAGGTTCAATTACTACTGAAAGGAAACTGTTGTTTGCTTGCGAAAATCTTGTGGTACCAAACCTATTAGATTACGAAAAACATAAGAAAAATAGCTTGCAGTTTGAAAACCGCATGCAATCGCTATCTCACTGACAGGTCTATTGGTTTCCAGCAGCATCTCACAGCTTTTTTGAATACGGTACTTAATTAGATAATTGTTTGGTGTCTGGCCTACATACTTTTTGAATAGTTCACAGCATCTGCTCCTGCATACAGAACCGGCGGTTGCAATCTCATTAATTGTTATCTTAAGGTCATAACTCTGATGGATATGTCCAGTCATCTTGCGAATTGTCATCCATGCATATTCATCGTCATTATTTCTGGAAACTTGTTGTATATGATCGCCTACGCGGGCACATAGAGACGTTGCCTGCGACAATAATCGAAGTAAATTGTCTGCATTGCTGTGCATTTCATCGTACAACTGAGTAAGTGAAAGCAAAGCTTCGAGTTGCCAAGGTATTTGAGATGTCAATAATATATAATCGTCAGTATTCGAACCGAATTTTTCTTCCAAATACACTTTGCCCGCAAGTGTGCCTTCACCAAGCAGCGTAGGATGGATAACGACCACAATGTAAGAGCAATCGGTCTTATCTGCGGAAAATCCGTAGTGGAGGCGCTTACTGTTGACGAAGATTCCATTGCCCGTATCAAGATGTATAGTCTGACCATTCACAAAATACTCCATTGATCCATCGATTACTAAAATAAACTCGAGATCCGGATGCCAATGATAAGCGGCAGCGAATCTGTCAAATTGATGTAGCGATCCTTTTCGCACATATAACGGGAAATCAGGAAGATTATAATTTAATCGTTCCGATAAATCTGAAAACACTTCAAGTGGTTTGTTCATAGTTACCCTCATACTTAAATTTATACGATTTTGATATTATAATAACCAATTTTGGGGGAAAAGACAAACGTAATGAAGTACAATTTTGACAGGCTGGATTTAAGTTATTTTATGAAAGTAGGGGGTTGAGGTGCAAAAACGTGCAAAAATGATAAGCACGATGGAAGTCGATTTTAATCGTAAGTTTAATCGTGCGTTGATAACCTTAGTGATTCCAATTGCATTACAGAACCTGATTTCAGCAACAGCTGTTTCAGCGGATATTGTAATGCTGGGTGTTGTTGGGCAATCTGCGATGTCAGCCGTATCTTTAGCAGGACAAATAACTTTTGTATTGACATTGTTCTATATGGGAATGTCGACAGGGGCAGGTATTCTGACTGCTCAATACTGGGGGAAAAAGGATCTGCAGACCATACAGCGGATTTTTAGTATCGCCTGTGTGTTTTCAATTTGTGTATCTTTTCTTTTTTTCATAATTTCCTTATTTTTTTCAGATACTTTGATGCGTTTTTTTACGAATGATGAGGAACTGGTTAGATATGGTGCAATTTTTTTGCGTTCCAATTCTTTTTCCTATCTCGCAATGGGTATTACTCAGATTTTTCTCGGCATGATAAGAAGTATGGAAAAAGCACGTCTAAGTGCTCTGATTAGCTCTATTGGATTGCTCTTGAACATCCTATTAAACGCATTGTGTATATTTGTCTTTTTTCCAGGTGTGCCTGAAAAAGCGATAATGGCTGTTGCGCTTACGACAGTTTTTACTCGTTTCCTTGAACTTGGATGGTGCCTATTGTATTCCAATACACGGGGAAATATCCGATTCCAGTTACCTGCACGAGATGCCATTCAGCGGAAATTACTTAAGGATTACTTGAGATACACTATGCCTGTACAGGGCAATTACATCGTTTGGGGATGCGCTTTGACTGCAATGACAGCAATATTTGGACATGTAAACGCTGATATGGTCGCAGCTAATTCTGTTGCGTCGGTAGTAAAGAATTTGGCCGTTGTATTATGCGGAGGTATTGCCACAGGTGGCTCGGTGCTTATAGGGAAATATTTAGGTAACGGTGAGATCGAGATGGCCAAAAAAGCCGGTAATAGGATGAACTTGTATGCGTTCTTGTTTGGTATCCTTGCAGGTGTGGCTATTTTGCTAATTAAACCGTTGGTGTTTATGGTGGATTTGAATAATACTGCACAAAATTATCTTCATGGAATGCTTTATATATGCGCTTATTACTGTATTGCAAAGTCGATGAATACGACAATAATTGCTGGTATATTCAGCGCTGGAGGAGATTCTAAATTTGGCTTCTGGTGCGATACTGTGGTTATGTGGGGCATCATACTACCATTGGGATATCTCTGTGCTTTTGTGTGGAAACTGCCGCCAATTACTTTATATGCGGTGTTAAGTTTGGATGAAATCATTAAGCTGCCAGTCGCTTTAATAAGGTATCGACAATTCAAATGGCTAAATAATATTACAAAAAATTTTTCTGAAACAAGATAAGGTGGACCTTTTTTCCAGCCTCAGTAGAACTTTGAAAGGTTCATTGTTTGCTTTATGTTAAAAGAGAGTATAAATATCGCGAAAAAGGAGAATGAGAAATGAATATTCGAGAAAGAATGGCAAGTATCCAATTATTCACTGACCATGACGCTAATTATCCCGAGGAGGCGGCTGAACTTGCTCATGCCCGTCAGCGGGGTAAAGCTCTATGTTATGAAATCAATCGCTTGCACCCTGACGATACAGAGAAGCGATCTGCATTGATGAAAGAACTGTTTGGAAGTATTGGAGAGAATGTATGGATGGAGCCCCCGATTCGCATGGCATATGGCTCCAACACCACGGTGGGAAGTAATGTGTATATAAACTTCAATCTTACTGTTGTGGATGATTATAAAGTTACAATTGGAAACAATGTGATGTTTGGTCCCAATGTTACTATTGCAGTTACGAGTCATCCTGTACATCCTGACTTACGTAGAGAAGGTGGAATGTTTGCTTTACCAGTAGTAATTGAGGATGATGTATGGATCGGCAGTGGTGCCATTATTGTACCGGGTGTCACCCTTGGAAAAGGTTGTGTCATTGGTGCTGGAAGTGTGGTTACCAAGGATATCCCAGCTAATGTGATTGCTGTCGGAAACCCATGCAAGGTGCTTCGTGAAATTACGGAGAATGACAGGATGTACTATTACAAAAACATGCGAGCAGATCAAGTTCAATGGTAAATAAATTGATGTTTTAGAGAAAGGAAGATAGATATGACTTTACTGGGATTCCAAGCTTCTAGTCTTAAGCCCTATCTCACTACTCCAAATGATCTGTTAGCCACTTTTCACAAACTACGGGACATAGGTTACCGCCACCTGCAGCTTCAATGGATCGATCCCTCTATTCCGTTGGAATTTACGGCAGAGGCACTCCAAGAGACGGGGCTTACCTGCATTGCTACTCAAGATGACTTTGTACAGGTTCGAGACAATCTTGATTACTATGTGAAAATGAACCAGCTGTGGAGCAGTAAGTCCCTCTGCATCAGCACTATCCCTAAGGAGCAGATGACAAGAGAAGGCCTAAAAGCTTTCGCTGCTGAGATGTTAAGGATTTCACAGGTGCTGGGGGAACAGGGGATCAGTCTCACGTTCCATCCCCTGTGGTTTAATTTCGAATCGGTTAGTGGAATAAGCGCAGTAGATATGATCATGGCACTATTCCCCCACGAGATAGGCTTAACACTATGTGTTATGCAAGCTGTACGGGCGGGAAATGATCCCATAGCTTTGTTAGAGAAATATAGGGGACGGGTAGAAATTTGCCATTTCAAAGACTTTGTGGTTTTTCCGGATGGTAATGAATACCTGGTACCTGTTGGGCAGGGAAAAATAGATTGGCCCCCGATTTTCGAAGCTTGTCACCGTACAGGAGTGAAGTGGGGGTTGACAGAGCAGGAAAACTGGCAGAAAGATGCATTTGTCTGTGCCAAGGAGAGCTTCGACTATATTTCTAAATATGGAATTACTCTACAATAATAATAGATTCGATCTTTTCAGTGATAAAATTAGATGCTAAAATACCTTATGCCGATTATCAGGAGCAACGCAAGAATTCATTATTTGAGGTAAAGGAGCTAAGTAAATGGACGTTAGAGAGAAAATGCACAATGGGGAGTTGTACTTGCTAAGTGATGAGCAGCTGATGAAGGAGCAGACACTTTGTCTTGAGCGACTATATGACTTTAACATAACACGCCCTTCGGAAATTGAAAAACGGACAGCCATGCTTAAAGAAATGTTTGCTGAAATTGGTGAGGAATGTTATATTGAACCGCCGTTTCATGCAAATTGGGGCGGGAAGCATGTCCACTTCGGCAGGAATATTTATGCTAACTTCAATTTGACACTGGTAGACGATACCCATATCTATGTTGGCGACTACACAATGTTCGGCCCGAATGTGACCGTGGCAACAGCAGGACATCCGATTTTACCTGAGCTTCGAGAGCAAGTAAGCCAATTTAATGCTCCCATTCATATTGGAAGAAATTGTTGGTTAGGAGCAGGAGTCATTATTACTCCCGGCATTACCATTGGTGATAATACCGTAATCGGGGCAGGAAGCGTTGTTACCAAGGATATTCCAGCAAATGTAGTTGCTGTAGGCACTCCGTGCAGAGTACTGCGTGAAATCAACGAAAATGATAAAATATACTATTTCAAAGATCGTAAGATCGTTACTGAAGATTTAAAATTACACTCCTAAAATCTTACCGATATAAAAAGAATCCCGAAAGGCCAGCGATTTTTTTGATGTGTTCTTCCTTAAATATACCAGAGAGCGATCTTTACAACCAAGTCTATATGTCAGGTAGCGCTGTTCAATATGCGCTAACTAGCGGCCGCTTGAGCGGAGAACATGCGGCAAAAGCAGTTGCAGAAGGAAAATGAATAATTCTCGATTAATAGAAGTCATTAAATGAAAACAATAAGGCGAAGAACATTCATTGAGCGAATGGCTTGATGGAATGTTCTTTGTCTTCTTTTTCACTAAATCTCATCATATGCTTGTATAGAGACATGTTGTCGGCATTGGAGGTTAACGATGAGAAGAAGGGCGAAGTGGCATAGCCAACGAAGCAGTAAACCTGGTAGTAGACGGAGGTTGTGGCTCGTAGGAATCCTTGTCTTTTTAATCATTCTAATTCAGGGATTTGCTTACATAGATCGTAATCTGAAACCTCCCATTATGCATTTAGCGAAGATCAGAGTGAAGCAACTAGCAACGGAAGCGATCAATCAGGCTATTAGCGCACAGGTTACGCAAGGACAAGATTTCGATCAACTGGTGAATTGGAAAATGGATACATCAGGAAAAGTAGCTGGGTTTATGTTGAATTATGCGGAACATATGAAAATTACAGCCAATACGTTTAATGTCGTTCAAGCTACCTTAGATAATGTTCATCAATTGTCGGAACATATTCCTGTGGGAATGGCACTAGGGAGTCCTATGTTGGCTTCATTTGGTCCTGGGATTCCGGTGCGAATTGAACCTCAAGGAGCGGCTAAGGTAGAGCTGTCCACAAGACAGCACGATGCTGGCATCAATATGATTCTGGTAGAAGTCTATATTCATGTTAGTGTAGATGTCGCTGTAGTTATTCCTTTCGATATGGAACAGGAAATTGTAGATACGGAAATCCCAATTTCATATTTGCTTGTGGTGGGGGATGTACCTATGTATTATTACAATTCGAAGGGTCAGCCTGTTGGAGGAAATGGAGAAAATGCTCCGAACATTTCAATACCGTTAGGTGTAGCTAGTAACTCGGAAAACAGTAGTGACAAGAATCCAGTAACCGCTACCCCTAAACAGTCTGAATTAGATCATCCGTAAAATAAACAAAAATCAGTACTTATAGAAAAAAGGCCTAATGTTCGAAGTAGCGAAGGTAACGGAATTGTCCTGTAGAAGCGTAAGCGTTCGCCTACAAGCTTTCCTACGGAAAGCTACTTCGGAGGCATATGCTTTGCCCTCTGATTTCAACCGCTAAAGCGGAATACAATCAAGAAATCGGAGGGCAACAGCGATAGTAAGGACAATCCGTTATCGTAGCGGTCTTCCAATATTTTTTTTGTCTTGTTTATGGGATTTTCGTTCTTCTTGCTCCCAGCGATGAAGAAGCGGGTAAGGATCAAATGACCATTCGGTCAACCCGCTATCGCGATAAATGCCATAATGAAGATGTGGAGGGAATTTACCTTGTGTACCCGGTTTACCATATCCCGAACTACCTACATAGCCAATGACCTGCCCAGCTGTAACGATATCTCCTGTTTCCAATCCTTTTTCGTACCCCATTAGATGTGCGAAGTAATGATAATGGTTGTTAATATCCCGAATACCGATTCGCCATCCTCCGAATGAATTCCAGCCTTTCATTTCAATGATGCCATAGCTCGTACTATGAACAGGAACACCATAGCCTGCGAAGAGATCGGTTCCTTCATGAATACGAAATCCTCCCCAGTTACGTCCAGTGCCCCAGGTGCTTTGGTAAGAATATTGGCTCTTCAGGGGAAGAGGGAAGGCGTGACGTGTTAATTCTAGTGCACTGAATTTTTCGTATAACTTAGAGAATTGTTGGATACGTTGTACGGCACGACTATTGTGGTAATATTCCCAAAGAGCAATACTGAAATCATTCTGAGATTGTCCGTATTGAAGTAGGTAAGTAGCCATACTATAGAGGATATCCATATCGTTATTGGCATCTGCTAGCTGGTCGCCTGAACCATCTCGACCTATGCCACCAAATATGGCTATAGATAATGGATTGCTATCAATCGGATCAGGATTAAGCGCTCCAGACCAGGCGGGTGAAGACATATATACGCCACTAAGACGAGGAAGATGCGATCGGTTTTTTGGATTAGCCTTAGTTAGAGTTCGTTCATATTGATCAATGGCTGCAAGTCGATACCAAGGGATTTGGGTTACTGTGCTGATTTTATCATAGAGTGTTCTTCGTGATGAGTAGACGTCGTTATTCTGAAGTGTATCGCTTCCTTTCGATACCGGAGGGGCTTCAGTAGCTTCCAAAGGTGTGCTGTAGTTTAGCGTTAGGATAGTAGCAATTGAGATACTAATCCATCTGCATAAATGTTTATTCTTAGTTTTTCGAAGGGGAAACATCCGTCAACCTCCTTATTGTTTGAAGATGATTTCGTACCATTGAATTGGAATCACCCGATAGTGTCTTTCCTTAGGGTGAATCAATAAGGTTGATTTTATCCAAACAGTTTATTAAGGTGTGAAAATAAGGTAATTGGCTAGCTTTCGTGATATACTTAGAAAATTGAAGCGATATAAAATGTATGAAAGGTGGTATATTTAATTGTCGAGAAGTACCACGAAAGAACCTAAGCCAGATTGGATAAAGATTAAATTAACTACCGGAGATAATTATCAGGAAATAAAGAGTATGATGCGAGCGAAGACTCTTCATACTGTGTGTGAAGAAGCGCGATGTCCGAACATTTATGAATGCTGGGCCAACCGTACCGCAACATTTATGATTTTGGGTGATATATGTACACGAGCTTGTCGTTTCTGTGCAGTCAATACGGGCATGCCAACAGAACTGGATTTGGAAGAACCTGAACGTGTAGCTGAAGCTGCGCAGAGTATGAACTTGCAACACTGTGTCATTACGAGTGTTGCTCGCGATGATTTACAGGATGGTGGGGCTTCTATATTCGTAGCTACAATACATGCTGTTCGCAAACGTCTACCCCTTTGCAGTGTGGAAGTATTAATTCCGGATTTCCTAGGGAATCCGGATGCATTACGGATTGTAATGGAGGCTAAGCCTGATATTCTGAATCACAATATTGAGACGGTAGAACGTCTATCTGATCGTGTACGTGCTAAGGCTAAATATAGTCGATCATTAGAACTATTACGCAATGCTAAGGTGTTAAAGCCCACGATTCCAACGAAGTCGAGTATTATGCTTGGGCTTGGAGAAGAATGGGATGAAATTTTACAGGCTATGGATGACTTGCGAGCGGTTGATTGCAATATACTGACGCTAGGTCAGTATTTACAACCTTCACCGAAGCATCTGGATGTGGTGAAATATATACCACCTGCGGACTTCGCTTTATTGAAAGAAGAAGGATTGAAAAGAGGATTTAGCCACGTAGAATCGGGTCCACTTGTTCGAAGTTCATATCGTGCACATGAACAGGTGAAGTCAGCTGCTCTGCATATGTAGGACGGATTCACTCATGAGGAAAGGCAGGGGAATGTTGCTTGATTGTTGAAGACGGAAAAAACTATGAAATATTGAAAGATCATAAAGATGGCTGGAACCCAGAGGCCTTCCATGATCGGTATAGCGACGTGTTGGAAAGATACGATTATATTATTGGTGACTGGGGATATAGTCAACTGCGTTTGAAGGGCTTTTACCGAGATAACCATCCAAAGGCTACGAAGGAATCTTCTTTCTCTAGTATGGTGGATTATATTAACGAATACTGTAATTTTGGATGTGCTTATTTTGTTCTTCAGAAGAGCCGTGAATCGCAACCAAAGGAAAAGAGCAACCCTTGAGTAAAGGGTTGCTCTTTTTTGTGTAGATATTGAATGATTAGCGTAGAAAAGCGGATCTAACTCGATTCCAGAAAGGATAAGGTCGATATCTTGCGAAGCTAATTTTATGTTCGGCTACTTTGCAACTAATGGATATTAAATCATCGACGGGTATGGCAATATGGTCAATGGTAATTAATAAACGCTGATCTTTACTTGGGTAAATATCACAGTGGTGGTGTTTGGGAAGCAAGAGAGGCGCTCCCATAGTACGATAAATACGATTATTAATGGAGGCGATTTCGGCAATTTGTATGGCTTCAATAGATGGATGAACCATCGCTCCTCCGAGACTTTTGTTATAGGCCGTGCTTCCTGAAGGCGTTGAGACACAAATGCCATCCCCTCTAAACATTTCGAAGGTAGTATCGTTAATATCGATTTGAGCTACAAGGGTGCTATAAACGCCTTTGAGTGTAAATTCATTCAGAGCTATGTGAGAGCTGGTTCCTGATTTCTTATGAATGGTAAGCTCTAGGAGCGGGTATTTCACGATACGTGCTGAGTTGTCCGCAGATAGGAGATTAGTACTCATAAGATCAACTAATTCGGCCAGTTCGTCTGATTTCCAATCCGAGTAAAACCCTAAGTGGCCCGTATGTACTCCAACAAATGCAATGTTAGGAATATGGTCAGCAAACGTATGAAAGGCGTGCAACATTGTGCCATCTCCGCCAATAGAAATTACAATTTCGGGCGTTTCTGCATCCATTTCAAAATTACGCTGTGCCGCAAGTTTGTGGAATTGTTCTGCCAAGTCAACAGATAATTGATCTCCGCGGTCCAGAACATAGTATCTCAAGGGTGATAAGCTCCTTTATCATGGGTTTACATCGATCATAATCAATATCGGGGAAGAACACAACTGTTCATTTACCGATAGTGTGTATTAGATGCATCCACAACGATTTCATGTAGGTACAAATAACGGATAGTATGACTATTGCAAAGAGAATCAACACGAAAATACAAAGGATATACATATATCCTTGAGGTGAATGAATGAAGGGTAAAGCTTGAGTAGACAAGCCAACAGGGCTAAGGGTACTCTGCGACTCTATTCCTCCCGCTAGCGGCACCCAAAGTATTTGCACAATACAAGCAGCGATAATTCCATGTACCAAACGTGCAACGAGAAAAGGCCAGTACCTTAAATTTGTAGAATGGAGAATACTTGCAATTTGTGCATGAACGGATAGTCCCCCCCATGAGAGAATAAAAGCTGCTGCAGTAACTTTAAAGGAAAGAGGTATGATGGACGTGGGCTCGCCAGCATAACGCGCACCCAAGGTAACCTCAAAGATCCCCCCAACTAATGATTTGGATAGATCAGGAGGCATCCCGATGAATGATAGTACTTGCTCAATAACGAGATAAAGCCACTTCATAACACCTACTTGTGTAAGTAGTTCTAGAAACACAGAGAAGAAGACAACAAGACCCCCAACGACAATAATAAGGTGTAATGAGGATTGTATAGCTTGCTGAAGGAGCTCGGATACGTTTCTGCCATCCTGCCTTCTTGCTTTGTGCATAGCCCGTAGTGCATCTCGCAGACGGCTATTGTGTGACTTAGTATGTACACTGGATACAGGTTTCGTTTCTTGTGATGATCTTGCACCATGATAACGCATAAGAATGCCTACAAGAAATCCTCCACCGTAGTGAGCAATGGCTAATATGGGAACAATCAGTTGGTTGTGAAAAAAGCCTATAGAAACCGCACCAATTAGGAAGATGGGGTCAGAGGATGTAGTAAAAGCAACTAAACGTTCTCCTTCATCTCTGTTTATCATTTTCTGCTCCCATAATTGTGCTGTCAATTTGGCACCTATTGGATAACCAGATACATAACCCATGGCAGCAACGAACCCCCCACTTCCAGGGATGCGAAAGATTGGCTTCATAAAGGGATCGAGTAGCGTACCTATCAAATGAACGATACCAATTCCTAAAAGAACTTCAGATATGATAAAGAATGGGAAGAGTGAAGGGAATAACACATCCCACCAAATAGCCAATCCGCGTATGGCTGCTTCTAGGTATGCAGCGGGATACACAAACATGAGCAGACAAAGCCCCATTAGAATGGTGATAAGAATCTGGACTCTCAAGGATTTTATACTCATCATATGCGCCCCCCGACCTAGTGTAACCTTGAATAAACACCTTCTGTTATACCTAGTTTTATGACACTTGTAGGACAAACAGTACTATAATAAGTTAGTAAGCGGTTACATTTCGGGTGTCTTTTTAGAAAAACTATGATAAAATAAACATATTGACGCTTATCTTCTAATGATATATATGATAAGGATGGAGTGATGGGATCGTGGGTGTTATTGCTGGTATTATCGTCTGTGCTTTCGTGTATGTCATTCGTGCCTCATTAATTCATTCTGGTGAAGAGGACTGGAGAAGCTACTAACTTAACGTAAGGGTGTTAAACACAAACGTGTTTAGCGCCTTTTTCTGTTTTAAGGTATACTATAATTCAGTTCTATATATAATTGAATTGAAAGATGGTGACTTCTAATTGGATCCTAATCAAAGTATTTATGATAATCTTGGCGGGGAAGTGGCCTTGCGTGCGCTAGTTGAATCTTTTTATCCCAAGGTACAGAATGACCCGTTATTGGGCCCTCTATTTCCAGAGGATATTAATCCAGTGATGGAGAAACAGTATATGTTCTTAAGTCAATTCTTCGGCGGACCTTCTCTGTATTCTGAGGAATATGGACATCCCATGATGAGAGCAAGACACTTACCTTTTCCAATTACAGAAAAGCACGGTGAAGCTTGGCTGAGATGTATGGGAGAAGCCCTTACTGATATTGGTGCAGAAGAGCCTCTACGAGGTTTTGTGTTAAATAGACTTTCTGGTCCTGCTCGTCATTTCGTAAATAGCCCTTCATAAAGGTAATGATATTGACATTGAATGCACAAGAAAGGAAGTCGAAATATTGAGCACGTTGGAACCTCTTTATACTATTAAAGTTACTTGCTTGAATTGCGATCATGAATTTAAGACCTCACGAGTTCGACCAAGCTTTAAGAAAGCAGTGCGAACGGATGCTGATTTCTGCGCATATTACAAGAATGAGAATCCTGATTACTATGTAGTGCGGGTATGTCCTAAATGTGGATTTACTTCTACTGAGAATTCGGCTACGAGAATTACGGAGAATCAGAAAAAGCTTATCAAGACGCAGATAAATGTGCGCTGGATTGAACGAGACTTCGGTGGAAAGCGAGATTGGGATACAGCACTCGAGACATATAAGCTAGCATTACTGTCAGCCCAGACTATTGGCGATTCACAGACTATTATTGCAAGTCTTCTTCAACATATTGCGTGGTTATATCGTTATAAGGGAGAGCATGAACAGGAACAACGATTTTTGAAGTTCTGCTTAGATTCGTACATACATGTGTATGAGAATGAAGGTATAGGAGCGAACAATGCTCGTTTATTATATTTGATTGGGGAAATCAATCGTAGAGTAGGCAATTTTAATGAAGCTGTGCAGTGGTTCTCACGTGTTATTAATGATAAAAATATCATGGATGCTGCGATGATTCGTGCATCAAGAGAACAATGGACTGTCTTAAGAGAGCAAATGATGGCGAAAAAAATGGATTTGCCTGATCAGATGAAGGATTCGGAATAATCATATGCGCTTAGAGAATAACAGATGTCGCATATGATTATGCCTATCCGTTAAACTCTAAGCGTGCTTTCATTTAGCATCATCGGATTAGCGAATGGGTTGATCAGATAATAAGTAATCGGTATCAACGTCGATGATGTTGATCTTATTATTGCAGCAGGGGAAGACAAGAAGCTTTTTCTTTCCCTCATGGATCACTTGAAGTTCCTCCGGTTTCATAGGAATGAGAATATTATTCTTTGCGCAAAAGGGACAGGTCTGTACATAAATATCACCCATTATTATGTCATAAGGCCAAGTGTTTTGGAATGGAATCACGATGGATCCTCTTCAATGGAAGGCTTGGAAGCCTCTTCTGTGCTAAGCTCAGCAATTTTTTGCATAAGAATATGTTGTGGCATATGCATAAGGTGCTCAATCGGGACACCTAATTTTTTCGATAGAGTGATGGCGGTTTCGGCTGATATTTGTAATGGTCTCATGTTAATATTCCTCCAATGTAAATATGTCTTAGTACGATCGCATAGTATAGTTATACCGTTTCCTGTAGTTCAATTCAAATGAAATATTAATATAGTGGGGTTTGAAAGGGGATTTACGTAATGAAATCCAAGTTATCATTAACATGGAATTTAGAGTCTGTTTTTCCAGGTGGATCATCATCTAAAGATCTGAACGACTTTTTAGGAAAATTAGAAGAAGATGTAAAGCAGATCCGGACGTATATTATGGGGACTGCGGCTCCTTCTGATATTGAAGGAACCAAAGCGTTCGACGGATTTATTGCAGCATATGCAAGTTGTGTGGAGCGGGCTTCTGAAGCTAGTTCTTTCGTCTCTTGTTTGGGAGCCCAAGATCAACAGGACAAGAAGGCAGTTCAATTATCAGGTAAAGTGACGAATTTACAAGCACAGATTAAGAGTGTTAGTGCTGAGTTCGAACATTTGCTTCGTAGTACAGATGATGGGGTCTGGAAGCAATGGATGGAACGTGAGGAAGTGCGTGAACTCTCATTTGTTCTAAGTGAGAGTCGTGAACATGCTCGGGAGAAGTTAAGTCCTGAACTTGAAAGTCTTGCGCTTGATTTGGCTGTGGATGGATATCATGGTTGGGGTGAATTCTACGATACGATTGTCAGCCATGTGCAAATCCCATTCGATGACAACGGTGCAACTGTGATGTTGTCCGCAGGACAAGCAGCGAACAAACTTCATGATCCGAGTCGAGCTACAAGAGAGGCTATGTTCGACAAGTGGGAGGAAACGTGGACTAAGGCAGAGGACTACTGTGCAGACACACTGAATCACTTGGCAGGTTTCCGTCTTAAATTGTATGATCGTCGTGGCTGGGATGGAATACTGAAAGAACCGCTAACGATTAACCGAATGTCCCAACAAACACTAGATGCGATGTGGAACGTCATTATTGATAACAAGCCCGTGTTTGTAAAGTATTTGGAGCGCAAAGCACAAATTCTTGGTGTGGAAAAATTAAGTTGGGCAGATGTGGAAGCACCCATTGGCACAGTGTCAGGTAAAATTACTTATCAGGAAGCCGCAGAAGAAATCGTTAAGCAGTTCCGTACATTCAGCCCGAAATTGGCTGAATTCACAGAGATGGCTTTTGATAATGAGTGGATTGAAGCAGAAGATCGTCCTGGCAAACGCCCAGGTGGGTTCTGTACATCGCTTTCTGTAAGTAAAGAAACACGAATATTCATGACTTATGCGGGTACGGCTTCTAACGTTTCAACGCTTGCACATGAGCTTGGCCACGGGTATCATCAGCATCTTATGAATGAATTACATGTGTTGAATCAAGACTATGCTATGAATGTCGCAGAGACGGCATCTACTTTTGCTGAGATGATTGTAGCTGATGCACTGGTCAAGGCAGCGATAGATCCACAGGAGAAACTTGCTTTACTTGAAGAGAAAATTCAGAATAGTATTGCTTTCTTTATGAATATTCATTCCCGATTCTTATTCGAAACTCGCTTCTATGATCTTCGTAAGAATGGACTTGTCAGTGCACATGAGTTAAGTAAGCTTATGGAAGAGGCACAAGAAGAAGCTTTCTGTGGAGCATTATCGTCGTATCACCCTCATTTCTGGGCGGCAAAGCTTCATTTCTATATCACGGATGTTCCATTCTATAACTTTCCCTATACATTTGGATACATGTTTAGTACCGGGCTTTATGTCCGCGCACAACAGGAAGGTGCATCATTTGCCGAGAAATATGATCTTTTGTTGCAGGATACCGGTGTGATGACTGTGGAAGAATTAGCTTCTAAGCATCTGGCCGTAGATTTGACGGGTCCTGAATTCTGGCAAAGCGCTATTGATCTATGTGTCGCTGATGTGAACGAGTTTATGGAAATGACAGAACATTTGGTGTGAGTAGGTATTGAATATAACGTAGAAAAAGGATGAAGATTCCCGATGAGGGGATCTTTTTTTGTTAAGAAATAAATTAAGAATAATGTCGTAATAGAATACTTTTTGGCTGAATATATCAGAAGATAGAACCTAATAGTTGCAATTTGTAGGGATAAATACCCAATTTTGTTTGATTATGTTGATGATTTTTTGATGACCATCTATAATGAGTCATAAGCCCTATATCACGGGCGCGCAAAGGGGAGAGGGATTAAATGATCAAGATTGATCAATTATCGTTAGCGCGGCAAATGGACATTGTATTCAAAGAATTGGAACAGGAATTAGCTGGATTAACTGCTGGCACTTTGTTTATGCAAATACGCAATAATGTAGTTGGTAAATTTGGAATTCGTCACAATCCAATCGCAGGACGCAATGGTGGGTTCTCATTATCTAATGAGGGACTTAATGCAGCACAACAACTATCCTTTAGGAACATGGCAATAGAAAGTCTGAAGTACAAACATCACTGGACACATGGGGAGATTAGTTATGACTTCATGGTAAGGCAGGGGATTATTATGATAGATGCCCTACTTGAATCCAATTACAACATGGCGAATCTCATGATCCGGTATTCGCGTCATACATATCGAGAAGCTTCATCGGACTTATTATAACTTATCGGACTATTTCATTTATTAAATAATACAAATTGGTCAAAAAAGAACAGAGTCCCCTAGTTACGATTGTAACTAAGGGAACTCTGTTCTTTTTTTATGATATGACTATGACAGATTGTCAGGCTTTATCGATCCGTCAATATTAATTATTGATCCTTAATCATTTGGCGTAATACGGTTTGCAGAATCCCGCCGTTGTGGTAGTAATCAACATCTACCATACTATCTAACCTGGCAATTACCGTGAAATTGAACGCTGTACCATCTTCACGAGTCGCAGTGACGGTGAGCTCTTGGCTAGGTTTAATATCATTGCTTACACCAACGATATCGAAGGTTTCACGGCCATTTAATCCAAGAGTAGTCCAGCTGGAACCATCTTGAAATTGCAGAGGTAGAACACCCATACCTACAAGGTTACTACGGTGAATACGCTCGTAACTTTCGGCAATAACGGCTTTGACGCCAAGCAGAGTGGTTCCCTTAGCCGCCCAGTCACGTGAACTACCTGTTCCATATTCTTTTCCAGCAATGACGATGAGATTCTGATTGTGATCTTGGTAGTCCATGGAAGCGTCGTAGATGGACATGACTTCATCAGTCAATAGATTCGTCGTTACACCGCCTTCTGTTCCGGGAGCAACTTGGTTACGAATACGAATATTAGCGAACGTTCCTCTCATCATAACTTCATGGTTACCGCGGCGAGAACCGTAGGAGTTAAAGTCTTTACGTTCCACACCATGCTCATTCAAGTAAAGTCCAGCCGGGCTAGACGGTGAAATATTACCTGCTGGAGAGATATGATCTGTTGTGACTGAATCACCTAGAAGAGCAAGCACACGAGCAGAACGAATATCTTTAATGTCTGTAAGTTCAGGTTCTAGATTCTCGAAGAAAGGAGGGTTCTGAATGTAAGTGGACTTATCGTCCCATTCATACAGCTCACCTTCCGGTACAGCAATGGCATTCCAGCGTTCATTCGCTGTAAATACATTCGCATATTTCCGACGGAACATCTCGGGAGTAAGAGACATTTCGATAGCTTCTTTAATTTCTGCTGATGTTGGCCAAATATCTTTTAGATATACAGGTTGGTTGTTCTGATCATAACCCAATGGATCATTGTTCAGATCAATATTGACTGTTCCTGCAATGGCGTAAGCAACAACCAATGGAGGAGATGCTAAATAGTTAGCTTTTACTTGTGCGTGAACACGACCTTCAAAGTTACGGTTACCCGAGAGAACCGCAGCGACAGTTAAGTCATTATCTGTAATAGCTTGGCTTACTTCATCTGGAAGCGGACCTGAATTACCGATACATGTAGCACATCCGTATCCAGCGAGGTAGAAGCCAAGAGCTTCTAAAGATTCCAAAAGTCCAGCTTTCATCAAATATTCAGTAACGACAAGTGAACCTGGTGTTAAGCTACTCTTCACATAACCCGGTTTCTTGAGACCACGTTCTACTGCTTTCTTCGCTAGTAGACCAGCACCTAACATCACACTTGGATTGGAAGTGTTCGTACAGCTTGTAATTGCAGCAATAACGACTGCTCCCGTTCCAAGTTGACTAACAGAACCATCGGTGTGTTGAACGCTTACGGTTTGATCAATTTTGCTCTCACTAAGACCATAGCCACCTTTATCGACAGGGGTCCGTATAATTTCGTTGAAAGCTTCCTTCATATTGGTCAATTCAATACGATCCTGTGGACGTTTCGGTCCAGCTAAGCTAGGAACAACAGAAGCTAAATCTAATTCAATGACATCTGTAAACACTGGATCAACAGTATCTTCGGTACGGAACATCTGTTGTGCTTTATAATAAGCCTCCACGAGCTCAACCTGTTCATCAGAACGACCTGTATTTCTCAGATAAGACAGCGTTTCTTTATCTACAGGGAAGTAGCCAATCGTTGCCCCATATTCTGGAGCCATATTAGCAATCGTCGCGCGGTCAGCAAGACTAAGATTGAGTAATCCAGGTCCGAAAAATTCAACGAACTTACCGACAACGCCACTTTTCCGCAAAATTTGGGTCACAGTGAGAGCTAAATCAGTCGCCGTTGCTCCTTCATTCAGACTACCTGTGAGCTTGAATCCAATAACTTCAGGCATGATGAAGTATAGTGGTTGTCCAAGCATACCTGCTTCCGCTTCAATCCCGCCTACACCCCATCCTACAATGCCGAGGCCGTTGATCATTGTTGTATGTGAATCCGTACCTACTAGGGAATCAGGATAAACAACCGTTTCACCATCAATGACCTTGGTTGCTGCTACAGAGGCAAGGTACTCAAGATTGACTTGATGCACGATTCCTGTTGCTGGTGGAACAGCTCGGAAATTGTTAAATGCCGTTTGAGCCCAACGTAAGAAGCGGTAACGTTCCTCATTGCGTTCAAATTCAACTTCCATGTTATATTCCAACGCATCTGCTGTCCCGAATGCATCTACCATAACAGAATGATCGATTACGAGATCCACAGGTACAAGTGGATTGATCTGCTTAGGGTCACCGCCAGCTTTCTTCACGGTGTCTCTCATTGCAGCAAGATCTACTACGACAGGCACACCTGTGAAATCTTGAAGTACAATTCGTGCTGGAATAAATGGGATTTCTTTGTTCTCGTTACTTCCCTTATTCCAATCTGCAAGTAATTTAATATGATCTTCGGTAATTGCTCGTCCGTCGAATTGGCGGATAGCAGCTTCTAGTAGTACTTTAATGGAATAAGGAAGTGTAGAGATGTTTCCTATTCCCTGCTCTTCAAGAGATTGTAGGCTGTAGTAGCGATAGTTCTTGCCACCAACTTCTAAATTACGAGCAGTAGAGAAATGATCCTTTGCTGGCATACGTATTCCTCCTTAGTTGTGTAAATCTCATTTTGTTGTTTCACTAGATGAAACATAATTTCAAAATTTGAATGTTTACTTAAGTATACCGTTTACATTGAAGGGAGTAAAGGGATTTATGGACCAAATCTCGGCTTCAATGGGTAAATTGGGCTTGATCTAGTTCCTTAAGTAAGAATAAATGGATAGTGTGAGGTCCACGTTCATATATTGTTATCAATAGGGCGTAAATCATTCGGAATAAGGGGAGAAATGATCTTATGGAACTGGCATGGAAGCAGGTACTATACACTTATGTTAATCAATATAATCAAAGTCAGATTGATTGTAGAGCGGAGACGAGACAACAAGTGGTAACGGATATTTCCTATTTAATGGAGAGATCCGAGCGAATGAAGAGGCTGATGGATTGGTATGTGAGTCGAGAATCCCAACCATTGCGAAGTGAAACACGAGCAAAGCTACTACGAATGATACGGGAAACAGGGCAAGAGGTGATCGTTGATATACAACTTCATACGCAGCTCTTTTATACGAAGGGAGGAATGAATCATCGTGAAGATACAATACAAAGAGAGCGTCTAACCATGATCCGTGATGGAGAGCAATGGGTCATTGTATCGATAGAGCGGCTCATTGCTGAACGGCACCCAGTTTCACCAAAGACAATATTGTCTAATGGAGAGGAAACAAAGGATAGTGGGGGATCTGGACCTTACTTGAATTCAAATGTTTGGGGAAGCGGAGCTGGGCGTCGTCCTACGAAGTATATGCGAGAAGAAGCCGTGGCTTATGCAGATCGCTGGTGGGATTCGGAGAATCCTGAATTCATAACGTTTAACGTGAACTGTACGAATTATATCTCACAGTGTCTCTTTGCAGGGGGGGCTCCAATCCATTATACTGGTAACAGAGCTTCAGGATGGTGGTACAAAGGATATGCTAGTGGTAAAGAGTGGTGGAGTTATAGTTGGGCAGTAGCTAACAGTTTAGAGTATTTGTTAAGTACCAGTGCTTCGGGGTTGAGAGCTGAAGTTGTCGATCGGGCGGAACAATTAATGCTTGGTGATGTAATCATTTATGATTGGGATGGTGATGGAACCTACCAACATAGCACCATTGTAACGGCCTTTGACGCAGGTGGAATGCCGCTGGTTAACGCACATACAGTAAGCAGTCAACACCGCTATTGGGATTATAAGAATTCCTATGCATGGCAGGAGAATACTAAATATAGGTTCTTGCATATTCCGGATGTATTTTAACGTGGAAGTATGAATACGAAATTCATAATCGTCATGACGAACGAAAGAAATGAACTAACATTATATTAGGACAGAAAGAGGTTAGGCATGAGTAAATATACAGTAGGTCTTGTATACGGCGGTAAATCGGGAGAACATGAGGTATCATTACAAACAGCTTTTGCGGTGATGAATGCCTTTGATTACAATAAATATGACATTATTCCTTTCTACATCACGAAGCAAGGCGAATGGCGAAAAGGGGAGATACGACAATCCCCTTTTACAGGAATTGAAGATCTTAAGCTTGCGATAAATTCAGAAGGAACACAGGCTGCGTTAAATGTATTGTTTAGCCGATTAACGGGTGGCGAGTCTGCCGTGAAAGTGGATCTTATGTTTCCACTTCTTCATGGAACCTTTGGTGAAGACGGTACAATTCAAGGGTTATTCGAAATGGCCAACATGCCTTATGTCGGCGCTGGAGTTTTACCATCAGCAGCAGGGATGGATAAGGTGATTATGAAAAAGCTATTCGCTGAGGCAGGTTTACCGCAATGTGGTTACCGTTATTTCACACGGAGTCAATGGAAGCACGATAGCTTTGAACTGATTGTAGGTGTAGAAGATGACTTGGGATATCCATGCTTTGTTAAGCCAGCAAATTTAGGTTCTAGCGTTGGGATATCTAAAGCGAAAGACCGGGAAGAGCTTAAACAGGCGATAGAATTCGCTTTTCGTTATGATATTAAAGTTATTGTTGAGGAATTTGTAGATGCAAGAGAGATTGAGGTGAGTGTGCTTGGGAATGATGAACCTATGGCGTCAGTTCCTGGTGAGATTGTATCCTCAAGTGAGTATTATGACTATGCTGCGAAATACACCGATGGTCAATCACAAATGCTGATTCCAGCACCTCTGGATTCTGAATTAGCAGATCGAATTACTGAAGCGGCTATTGTCGCATTTCAGGCGATTGAAGGGAATGGTATCAGCCGTGCAGATTTCTTCGTACGTAAATCTGATCAGGCTATTCTTATTAATGAAGTGAACACGATGCCTGGATTCACACCATACAGCATGTACCCTTTATTATGGCGGGAGACAGGACTAAGTTATGCTGGGCTACTCGACCGTATGATTGAATTGGCACTAGAACGGTACGCGAGTAAACAGGCACTAGATTATAATAACGATCTGTAATCATGTCGCCCTAACTTGAATAGAAAAGGGGAATCACTTATGGGATTTCAGACAGAATTCAATTCAGTATGTAAATTCAAGAATGAACAGGAACTCTATGAATTAATGGAGTATGGCCGTGGTAAAATGGTGAAGAAAGGCTTTCGCGTCTTTCCAACAGGGCAAAAGGTCATTGCGTATACGCCCGATAATCTAGCGATTGCCATCGTTAAGATTGTTGGATACATCGCTGAGATTAACTTTCAGGGAGAAGAAGTCACTGAAGTGGAGATGGAATTTATTCGTAAGCTGAACGATGAAGAATCTCGTATTCAGACCGATCTAGCATACGAGATGTTCTTCCGCGAACAGCAGGAATGATTGTCCGTTTAGGATATGTAGCAATGTCTAAGGTCTTGCACAATGCATCTCCTTCCAAGACGATGACGATGACGAACTTTAATAAGCTAGCAGATCGAGAAGCGGCTCTTCAGAAGCTAGAACAAATTGCACAGATTAATTTGCATAATACACTTCGGCTTTTGAAACATAGTGTCGCTCATGACATTAAGGTGTATCGCTTTTCATCCAAGTTAATTCCATTAGCAACACATACAGATCTTGAAGATTGGGACCCCATGCCAGCGCTGCGAGATTCATTTGCTGAAGTAGGAGAGTATGTAAAGAGTCATGAGATGAGAGTGTCGTTTCATCCAGACCATTTCACTGTATTAAGCACACCACGTAAAGAGGTGTTAATTAACTCTGTACATGATCTGCATCATCATGTGATCATGCTGAATGCAATGGGACTTAATGCTACAGCTAAGAACAACATTCATATAGGCGGAGCATATGGGGACAAGCTTTCTGCGGCGGGTCGGTTTGAAGATCACTTCTTACAACTGAGTCGGGAAATTCAAGAGAGGTTAACGCTTGAGAACGACGATAAGACATTTAATGCTGTGGAGACTTTGGATGTATGCTTGAACTTAGGGCTACCGATGGTTATGGATATTCATCATCAATGGGTGAACAATGAAGGAGAGAAACCTTGGGATTTATGGCCAGACATTCTTAAGACATGGCAGAGTGAACTGGCGCAAACCGACGTACAAGTAGATAAACCACTGGCACCCAAGATTCATGTGTCCAGTCCTCGGAGTGCGACGAATATTAGAAGTCACGCAGATGGTGTGGAAGTATCCGCGTTATTAGAATTTCTGAGGAACATTGCTAGGGATACGCCGTATCTCGATGTTATGATTGAAGCTAAAAGTAAAGATGTTGCGCTATTTGAACTTATGCAGGACTTGGAGCAGTTCACAACTGAAGGGATAACTATTCTGGATGGAGCAAGTATCGAAATTCTTCCGTAAACATCATGAAAGTTGAGGTGCAGTGATAGTAGCCCTTGAAACATGAGGTAAAATAAGGTACTTTTAAATATGAATACAATGAGACTCGGAAAAAGACGAATCATATTAGATGATAGCGTTATTCGTCCGAATCTTTAAATAGAAAGTAGTTGAGTGCTTTGAATCAAAAGGATAAAGTTCCTTATGTTGTGACAAGCAAGGGTCATACGGCTGTTGCTATTAATGCAGCAGCAAAAGCTGGAGAATGGATTAGGAGTAAACTCGGTACGGTGAAAGAATTGAATACCAAGTATTCATCTCAAGATCTAGTGACGGAAGTAGATAAAGGTGCAGAGCAAATGATCCGCAAACTTATTCTGACTCATTTTCCGGATCATGAGATTCTCGGCGAAGAGGGTGTAGAGCCTGGTCCAGAAGCGTCGACACAAGCATTACAGGGCTCTTTAGATGCGAACTCGGATTATTTATGGATTATTGACCCTGTGGATGGTACTACGAATTATGTGCATGGTTTTCCATTCTTTGCTGTATCTATAGCTCTTGCTTATAAAGGAGAGGTCATAGTGGGTGTTATTTATGATCCCTCCAGAGATGAATTATTTGTTGCCGAAAAGGGTAAAGGTGCGTATGTTCATGGAAGCCCTACCAAGGTCTCTCAGGAAATGTCGCTAGGAACAAGCCTTCTTGCAACAGGGTTTCCGCCAGATCAGAATTTCGCCTTTCCAATAAATATGGCAGGTTTACAGCATATAGCACCTCAAGCTCGTAGTATCCGGGCAGGGGGTTCAGCAGCCTTGCATATGGCGTATGTTGCGGCAGGAAGACTTAGCGGGTTCTGGGAAATCGGGCTGAATTCATGGGATTTAGCTGCTGGAGTTTTGTTGGTGAAGGAATCAGGTGGGGAAGTCACCGATACGTTGGGACGTCCTTACGATTTAGGAGTTAGACATGTCGTGGCTAGTAACGGTCACATTCATAATGAACTGGTTGAATCATTGAAACAGGCGAAAGCGACAGGACTATCAATTGAAAAAGGTTAACACATGCGAGACTAAGCAACATGGGTTAGAACGATTGAAAGAGCAAATTCCCTTCAAAAATAAGGGGATTTTCTCTTTTGTTATCTATACATGTAATGGTAATATAAACATACCGAGCCCTGAATAATCATAATCGGGTAACGAGTGATAAAAGAGGAGTTGAAGATTTGCTACATGTATGGAGAAAGAGGATTTCAGCTGTAAGTATTACGTTGATGCTGTCTATAATACTAATGAGCAATGTTAGTATGTCAACGTTAGTACAGGCGCAGAAGGTTGAACAGGAAACTTATCGCATTGTTGCACTTGGTGATTCCCTGACCGTCGGATATCAGCCTGGTATGGACCTGAACAGTATACCTTATGGTTTCGTAGATAGGCTACAGGAACAGGGACTGTTCCATGGTAGGACGGAGACGTTAAACCATGGCATATTGGGATTAAAAGGAATAGGGTTAGAGCATTACGTAGAAGCAGCAAAGTTGGGTAAAGCGATTACGTCAGATGCGATTCAACCTGGACTTGTTGATCCAAGAGCTGAGCAGCTGGGCGCTTCTGCGGTTCAATTGAAATCTGATCTTGAATCAGCGGATCTCATCACCATTACCATTGGTGGGAATGATCTAGCGATCATTATTACGGAAGCATCAACCTTGGGAAGCAATGAGCTTACTTTAAAAATAGAGCAATTATTAACTTCTTATAAGTCGACGATGACGACAGTGATTGCTGATTTGCATGAATTGAACAAGGATGCACTTATCGTAATAGCTGATCAATATCAGCCTGTTCCTGCAGTTGCGAATCGGGCAATGTATCCTAAATTGATTGAAGCATCAAATTTATTCACAGGTGTCGTGGAGAAACTTGCAGCGGATTCACAGAGTCAAGGTATCAATGTGAAGGTTGCTCATATAGCCAAAGAATTTGAGGGTCGTGAGGGGACGATGACTCATATCATGAAGGATCGGGATATTCACCCTAATCAACCAGGATATGCTGCTATGGCTCAAGTGTTCGCAGGAGAAATCTGGGGAGAGCATCGTAAGCCAACGATAGTCGATAAAAATTTACCTATGACGATCGTTGTGAAAGGACAGGAACTGAAGACTCCTTATCAGCCAGTTCTACGCAGTAACCAGAACTTCGTCGCGATCAAGGATATCGTCGATGCTGTCGGTGCAACCTCGGTATGGGATAGCGCTTCTTCAAGTGCCACAATTACATATGGAGATCGAACTGTTGTTATTACGATAGGTTCATCCAGTGTTATTGTGAATGGAGAATCCATCGCTGTAGATTCACCAGCATTTCTTAACAAGGTTGGGAACGAGAGCAAGACTTACGTTCCTTTAGCCGTATTGGCAACGGGCCTAGGGTTTGATGTGCAGTATATCTCCTCGTTAAGAACAGCCTTTATTAATCTTTAAGAGGTAGTTTGAAAAGTCGCTCCTATAAAAAGGGGCGACTTTTTGTTATATGGTGTTGTAGAATTGATAAGGATAAAGCTAACAGGACTGTATATAGAAGGGCGGAGGGAACCATTCTAATGCGAAAGTATAAGAGCGCTTTCAATAATATGGGGATTCATTACAAGATGATAGGTCTTATATCATTGTTAATGTTAGTAAGTTTTGCAGTCTACATAACGGTTCTGAAAAGTGTATTCAGTATATACGATGAACAAATTTATGAGAAGTCATCACAAGTCTTGACGATGTCCTCCGTTGGAATTGAGAGTCAGCTTAAGGAAATGGAGGAGCTTTCATTTAAAGTAGTATCGGATGAACAAATCCAAAGCTATCTAACGAAGCTTAAGAGTAATAGTTCTGCCTATGAGAAACTAGTATTACATAAAAAGATTACGGATCGGATTATTGCCTTCGCGGGATCAGAGAAATACGTATATTCCATGATGGTTATAGATAAAGAGAGGAACGTCATGGTGGCTGGTAATCGTGAGGGCATTCCAGAATCGCTTCAGAATGAGCTTGTCTCGCTAGCTGAAGAATACGATGGATCGAACGCCTGGATGATGGGGGGGAGAGGGTTCTCATTACTTGGAGTTCGAGAGATTAAATCATTCACGAATGCGACATTCACATTAGAGAACCTCGGTACACTTGTCTTTCGGGTGCGAATCGATCGCATTGTTGACGACCAAGTTCAGGATGCAGGTAATGAAGGACAATTAATCATTACGGATGGGAAGGATATCCTCTATCCAGAGGAACCATTATTAACAGAATCAGAAATAATGGTTGAGATGAATAATGACAAACCATACAGTATAGAATCTTACGAACATGGTAGATATTTTACAGCGAAGTTTCGTTCATCTTATACGGATTGGACCTATTTCCATATTACTCCCTTTCATCGCATGTTTGAGCGGATTACGTTCATCAAGAATTTTGTAACCGTTATCTTTATATTGATCTTTGTGGTAGCAATTCTATTCGGTACGAAGCTAGCACTTAGTATTACGAGACCTATTGATCGACTTATCAAAAAAATGAGAGACATCGAGAAGGGTGATCTCGATAGTTTGGAAGAACTAGCATTAGGAGCAGTACCTTCATCGCCACAATCTGAGGTAGGGCTACTCCATCGCACCTTCAAAATGATGATTCAACGTATCCGTGAATTGATTAACGAAAATTATACAAAGCAACTACTGATTCGTGAGACTGAGCTAAAGGCGCTTCAGGCACAGATTAACCCACATTTTCTATACAATACTCTTGAATCTATCAATTGGTTAGCCAAAGTGAACAAACAAGATCAGATTTCTAAGATGGTAGAATCTCTGGGGTTTTTACTGCGGAATTCAATAAACTTTAGTGAGCAATTGATTCCTCTCAGAAGTGAATTAGATATTGTCATGAGTTATGTGACCATTCAAAAGGTACGATTTGAAGAGCGTCTTGATTTCATTGTGGAGATAGAATCGCATCTTGAGAATGCTCTTATTCCGAAGCTGACGCTTCAGCCGCTTGTCGAGAATGCCATCCATTATGCTTTAGAGCCTAATATTGAACCGTGCCGTATTCGGATTATGGTGATAGAGAAGAATGGAGTCGTAACCATTTCTGTGCAGGATAATGGACCAGGTATGGATTCGAAATTTATTAAGAAACTATTAGAAGGTAAAGTTCAGACATCTGGTAAAGGGATCGGCTTGTCCAATATTGAGGAGCGCATTAAATTGACCTTTGGGAATGAGTGGGGGATCGATATCCAAAGTGAGCCTAACATACAGACTTCCGTACAAATAACAATTCCCTATGTAAGAGGAGATGATCTAGATGTATAAAGTGATGCTAGTGGATGATGAGCGTATGATTCTTGATGGAATATCACAAGTGGTAGATTGGAGAAGTTCTGGCACTGAGCTTATAGACACGGCTAGGAACGGTATTGAAGCTTATGAGAAGATTAGATTGAATCAGCCGGATATTGTGATTAGCGACATTTGTATGCCGGGGCTTGATGGACTTGGTCTAGTGGAGAAGACGTGGTTGAACTTCCCAAGAATACAATTTATTATGCTGTCTGGATACAAGGATTTCGATTATGCAAGACGTGCTATGCAGTACGGAGTGAAGCATTATTTACTTAAGCCTTGTAATGAGATTCAAATCATTGAAGCTATCCGTGAGTTGCTCAAAGAACGGGAAGAGCAGAATGAACGGGATGACTTCGTGAACCGTATGAAGCAGGGTCTCAAGAAGGTGCTACCTCATGTTAAAGAGCAGTTCCTGAAGGAGTTTATTACGAATAAAACATATGGCACTACCGATGTGGAGTATTATCAAGACTTATTCGAACTACCATTAAACAGTCAATCGGTGAGAATGATTCTATTTCAACTGGATGATACTCATGAATATGAGCATATATTTGCTTTGAAAAATATAGCAGAGGATATCCTTCAAAGTGTCCTGCTTAGCACGACGATCGAGGGCCATCTATTGATTCTGCTTCCAGAAGCTGAATGCGTCGAGACACTCATTCAGGATATTGAAATGGTGCGAACAACATTTTATAAATTTTATAAGTTAGACATCACAATTGCTCTTAGTGAGGCAGATCGAATGGTGAATTCTCGTAAATTATATCGTGAAATGCTTCAATGCATGAATCACCGATTCTATATTGGTGAAGGAAGTTTGATTATGATGCACGATTTAGCACTTCAGGATCGAGACGTTGCGCTTGACCTCAATTATATCGTAGACGAAGAGAAGTTCTGCTTGCTCGTCAAATCGGGAAACTTGCAAGAGGTATCTCAAGAAGTTGAACGACTATTTAGCAACTTAGATGAAATGAGATTAGAAATTGCCGTGACTCGTTCATATGTTCTGCAACTCTATGCAGCTATGATACGTATTTGTCCGCCAGAAGAAACAAACTCCTTCACCAAAGGTATGACCGTGCTTACTGAAATGGAGACATTGTCTGGATTGAAGTCATATGTATTTGAAGCAGCAAATCAATTAACTGCAGGATACTTTAACAACAATATGAATCGTCAGTCTTCAACGGTAGATAAGATGATCTCTATTATCGAGAATAACTATGGGGATGATGAATTATCCTTAAATGGCGTAGCCAATCAAATTTTATATATGAATCCTGATTATTTAGGGAAGATATTTAAAAAGGTCACAGGGAGTAATTTCTCTCTTTATGTGAATCAATATCGTATTCAAAGGGCTTGCGAATATATTCGTTGTGGTGAAGATGTGCGGGTGTTTGAGCTGGCAGACCGATTTGGATTCTCAGGAAATTCGCAGTATTTCAGCCAAGTATTTAAGAAATGTGTGGGCATGACTCCAACTGAATTTAAAAAGTCATGCGAATAGGTTGCTCATATAGCATATGAAATGGAAACTCTGTTTTTTTAACCAAGAGCTCTGATTTGTGTATTCAATTCATAGCCCCAATTTGGGAGAATAAACCCACAAGCATGAAAGCGTTGTCAACATGATAAGAGTACAAATGATCATACTTGAAAAGGGGCGAGAAGAATTGAAGAAAAGAGCGACAATGTTGTTGACGGTATTGATGCTTCTGTTTGTAACGGCATGTGGAAACGCAGCGAACACGAAAGAAACGCAAGCTGCCACTACTGGAGGAGACAGCAAGAGTACTGAAACCGCTAAGAAGAACGTAACTTTACGGATTGCTTGGTGGGGATCAGACACACGTCATGAGTATACTCAGAAAGTCATTGATATGTACAAAGCTAAAAATCCGCATGTCAAAATCGACTTCGAGTATGCTTCCTTCGATGATTATTGGAAAAAATTAGCCCCTCAAGCAGCAGCTAATCAGCTGCCAGATATTGTTCAGATGGATGTCTCTTATATTAGCCAATATGCCAAGAATGGACGATTAGAGGATCTCAGTCCTTACTTGAATAATCAGATTCAATTAGCAGATGTTAGTGAGAATGTTCTGAGCACAGGAATCATAGAAGGGAAGCAATATGGTATTCCTACAGGTGTCAATGTGCTTGGATACCAATATGATCCAGCGCTCCTGAAGAAGGCCGGTATTGATTCTATTCCAGCGGACTGGGACTGGGATAAATATGAAGAGTTAGGACTAACGGCGGCTTCGAATAAACTTTACATTGATAACGGTATGGCACCGGACATATTCTTTAACTACTATCTTCGTACGAAAGGCTTGACTCTGTATAATCCTGAAGGTACAGCGCTTGGCTATGAAGATGATGCTTTGTTTGTAGATTATTTCGATCGACTTGCTCGTATGGTGAAATCAGGTTCTGCACCTGATCCAGGTGTGGTCAATCAATCAAAGGGAATTGTAGAAGAATCGGATATTGTAAAAGAAAAGGGTGTAGGAATTTGGCAATGGTCTAACCAATTTACTGGATTACAGACGGTTGTAAATCGTCCAATGGATTTCGCCCCAATGGTAGGTCCAGATATGGATAAAGGTCTGTATATGCAGCCAAGTATGTACTGGGCGGTAACTTCTAACTCGAAAGCGAAAGAAGAAGCTGCGAAATTTATTGATTTTTGGATTAATGATGAGGAAGCCAATCAATTGATCAAGGGAGATCGTGGAGTTCCAATTTCTAGCAAAATCAAAGAGTCATTGGCATCAGATCTGAGTGATCAGACGAAACAAGTATTTGAATTCGTAGCAGCTATGGAACCAAAGGCTTCGCCAATGAGTTCACCTCCTCCTGTAGGATCACCGGAAATCATTGCTATGTTGACGGATTACGCAGAAGAGATCAACTTTGGACAGAAAACAGCAGCAGAAGTTGCACCTAAATTTAGAGAAGCTGCGAATGCCATCCTAGCCAATAACAAGTAGAAGCAACAAGTAGAATTGAATATGATGTCTACTTGCCCGAACGATGCCTATTGAGATCGGAGGTGGGGGTTATCCATCTCCGAATTCAATAGATAATGTATGGGTTGTGGGTGCATCAGATCAATAGGGAGGCCTGGTATTGTGCGGCGGAATGGTGTGCTGAAATCGAATTTGACCGGATATGCTTTCATTAGTCCGTTTATTATAGGCTTTCTAGCCTTTACACTTATACCGATGTTTATTTCATTGTATTTATCCTTTACGAATTATAATTTATTCGCTTCGCCTAAATGGGTTGGTTTTGATAATTATGAAAAGATGTTCTCTAATGATCCGAACTATTGGAATTCCGTAAAAGTCACATTAATCTACGTGTTTCTAGGAGTCCCTCTCCGACTTATATTTGCTTTGTTTATTGCCATGATTCTAAATACAAAGTCTCGTATGGTTGGAGCGTATCGTACGATGTATTATCTACCTTCCATTATTGGCGGAAGTGTAGCGGTATCCATCATGTGGCGTAATATTTTTAGTGATCATGGAATTGTGAATAGTGTCATAGGTTGGTTCGGAATAGGCTCAGTACAGTGGTTCGGAAATCCTAACGCATCCTTGGTTATGCTGATCTCCCTATCTGTATGGCAATTTGGATCTTCTATGCTCATATTTCTCGCAGGGCTTAAAAATATTTCACCTGAAATGTACGAAGCGGCAGGAGTAGATGGAGCAAAACCGATCCGTAAATTTTTCAACATTACACTCCCTTTGTTAAGCCCCATTGTGTTATTTAATATGATTATGCAAACGATTAGTGCATTCATGACATTTGTACCTGCATACGTTATTTCTAAGGGTGAGGGTGGTCCAATGGGGGGGACGATGCTGTATTCTCTATACTTGTTCCGTCAAGCCTTTATGTTTAACAATATGGGGTACGCTTCAGCAATGGCTTGGATTATGCTCATTCTTATCGGAATCATGACAGGACTCCTGTTTATGACTTCTAAGTTTTGGGTCTTTTACGAATCGGAAGGAGGCCGTTGAGCGATATGGCATGGAGAAGATTCAAATGGCCTGTATATCATATTATAGTAGCAGCACTCGCAATTGTTATGCTCTATCCCGTTCTATGGATGTTATTCAGTTCGTTTAAAGAGAGTCGGATCATATTTCTAACAGCAGATACACTGTTTCCTGACAAATGGATTTGGAGTAATTATTCTGTAGGGTGGAAAGGAACTTTATATCCTTTCAGTAAATATATGATGAACACCTCGGTGATCGTTGTTATAGCGACGATTGGCGCAGTTATCTCGTCTTCGCTGATTGCATTTGGATTTGCACGTCTTAAATTTGTAGGACAGAAGTTTTGGTTTGCACTTATGATGGTAACTTTGATGCTACCAAGTGATGTAGTACTTGTTCCACAGTACATTATTTTTACGAAGTTAGGTTGGCTGAATACGATTCTACCACTTGTCGTTCCTTCGTTTTTCGGGATGCCCTTCTTTATATTTCTAATGGTCCAGTTTATAAGAACAATTCCTGGCGAATTGGATGATGCGGCAGCTATTGACGGATGTGGGAAGTTTCGATTGTATTTGCAAATCATTATGCCACTACTTAAATCATCACTGGCTACAGCGGCTATATTCTCATTCTATTGGCGGTGGGAGGATTTGCTCGGTCCCGTACTTTATCTCAACTCCCCGGAGAAATATACCGTATCGATGGCGCTTAAAATGTTCCTTGATAGTGAGTCTGCATCGAATTGGGGTGCGATGTTTGCGATGTCTGTTGTTAGTTTAATTCCAGTTATCGCTGTATTCTTTGTTTTTCAGAAACAGATTGTTGAGGGTATGACTAGTAGTGGTCTGAAGGGATAAGAAGGGAGATGTACGTAACAAATGAGTAGGCTCAATCAAGAATGGGCGTTTGATTTCGGACCTGGGATGCCAACAGAAGCCTATATTGGTGTATCACCTGATACTCGATATGATGATGAAACTGGATATGGATTCGAAGGCAATGGTCAAGTATTTGGTCGAAATCGAATGGATCAACAGGAGGAATCTTCAGGGTGGGAACATCTGCGACAGAGCTTCTGTATTCCTATGGGGATGAACTTTGTGGTAAAGGTTCCTGATGGAATATATCGCGTTACAGTAGAGATTGGAGATGCGCTTGCAGATACGTTGACCATCATTAAGGCAGGTGAAAGTAAATCGGTACTGCCATATATCTCGACTATTCGAGGGCAGTTCAAGGTGGCGTTGTTCACCGTCGCTGTTCATGATGGAAGGTTAGTACTTAGATTCTCAGGTGCAGCTCCACGTATCAATGTTGTGACCATATCTCCAACAGAAGAAACGCTAACATTATTTCTAGCTGGGGATTCGACAGTGACGGATCAACCGGCAACGGGCTATCCATATGCAGGTTGGGGACAAATGCTTCCGGCACTATTCAAGCATGATGTGCTCGTGGATAACCACGCGAAATCTGGGCGTAGCTCGCGTAGCTTTATTGAAGAGGGGAGACTGGACGTTATTGTGGAGAAAATGAGGGCAGGGGATTTCCTCTTCATTCAATTCGGCCATAATGATGAGAAAAGTGACCCCGATCGAGGAACAGAAGCTTTTACGACGTATAAGCAACATCTGAAAGTGTACATAGATGCTGCTAAGGAGAAGCAAGCTCGTCCCGTATTAATTACTCCTGTCCATAGGCGTTATTTTAATAATGACGGGGTACTTACGGACACGCATGGTGAGTATATAACAGCGATGAAGGAACTGGCAGTTGAAGAGGGTGTACCGCTGATCGATTTGGCGGCAGATAGTAAGATTATATTTGAGGAAGCGGGAATAGAGGGAAGTAAACAATACTTCATGTGGACATATCCCGGTGAATATTTGAATCATCCCGGGGGTGTAGAGGATAACACACACTTCCAAGAATGGGGAGCGTTACGTCTAGCGGAACAGGTGATAGATCAGATCCGTAAGTTAGATTTGCAACCCCTACGGATGTATTTACGCTAAATAGGTAAGAGGAAGTTCAAAAGGTGAGAAAGAGGGGAAAGAACATGGCTGCATTAGTATTTGATGAACAGGAAATTGCTAAGGTGATAGATCGTGTAGTGGATCGAACATTTAATATGGATTTCCACTGGGACTGGCCTGGAGGGGTGGCATTCTACGGTATATGTGAAGCCTATCAGGCAACAGGCAAGGTAGAATACCTAGAACGTCTAAAGAGTTGGGCGGATGAGAATATTGAAGATGGATTACCGAAGTTATCAGTCAACGGGGTATCCGTGGGACATTCCATGCTAACTCTGTATGAAGCGACTCAAGAGCAGAAATATCTAGATATCGCTATTGAAATGGCTGAGTTTCTGATGCATACAGCGGAACGATTCGGCGAAGGGATCTTTCAACATACAGTTAATTCAGTCCATGATGTATTCCCTGAGCAGGCTTGGGTGGATACGATGTTCATGGCAGGCTATTACCTGCTTCGCATCGGATATTTAACAGGAAATAGGGCTTATATAGAAGATGGATTGAAGCAGTACCATGGACATGAGAAATATCTTCAGGACCCAGGTACGAACCTGTATTATCATGGATGGGATCATCTTGACCAGAATCATATGTCAGGCATGTACTGGGCAAGAGGGAATTCATGGGCAGCACTGACCATGTCCAAGGCCTTGAAGTTAGTTGAAGTAACGCATCCTTCCTATATGATGATTGATGGCTCACTTCGGGATCAATTGAGTGCACTTGTTAGATTACAGTCTCCTGAAGGATTATGGCATACCGTTCTTGATGATGACTCTTCTTATCTTGAAGTGTCAGGATCAGCAGGGATTGCAACAGCCATTCTAATGAGAGGGCGCTTGTATAACAAATACACGCAGAAGGCGATCGATGGTTTATTAGCACGGATTAGGGAAGATGGAACGGTCACCGAGGTATCCGCAGGTACGGCAGTCATGAACGATATTCAAGGTTATCGTGAGGTGCCATATAATCGTATTCAGGGCTGGGGTCAAGGATTAATGTTATCTTTTCTTGCTGAACTATTACGGACGAAGGACAATTTATACGGCTGAGAACAAGGAGTGTTTATGATGAATCGATTAAGCGGGTTACATACTGAAGGACATGGAAGTAAGCATTGGGTCATACCTGATGGGTACATTCCGGAGGTAAGTCAAGGGATATTACAGAGTCATGAGAGCATTTGTGTACTGAATTCCGGGAACGAGGCAGCGGAACTCCAGATTACGATTTATTTTGAAGATCGGGAACCGCTTGAGAATATTACTGAGATCGTTGAAGCGCGCCGTACTAAGCATATTCGGACAGCTTCATTACAGAGTGTAGGAGAGCATATTCCTGTAGGTGTGCCCTATGCCATTCTTGTGAAGAGTTCTATTCCGATTATCGTGCAGTACAGTCGGCTAGATTCAACGCAAGCAGAGTTAGCACTGATGAGTGTGATGGCACATCCTATATCGTGAAATCAAAAGTTAAAGGCACTCCAAGAATACAAACTTGGAGTGCCTTATTTAAATATATGAAAGTAACAGCTTCATTAGAGTATCAAATGTTCAAGTAGCGTGAGCCAGTTACATGAGTCGGAAAGACTTCTCCGCTGCATCTATGGTCAGCTCGATATCTTCATCTGTATGAGCTATGGTAAGGAACCATGCTTCGTATTTAGACGGAGCTAAATTGATGCCATGATTCAGCATATGGCGGAAGAATGAAGCGAAGATTTCTCCATCTGTATTCTGAGCCTCTTCATAATTCGTAATCGGATGATTACAGAAATGGGTAGAGAAGGAACCACGAATTTGGTTAATAGTGAGTGGAATACCATGACGATCTGCCGAAGCCTGCAGACCATTAGTTAGCTTCACTGCAAGACGATTCATCTCTTCGTATACGCCCTCAGCATGTAGAACTTCCAAGCAAGCAATACCTGAAAGAATTGAAGCAGGGTTGCCTGCCATCGTTCCGGCTTGATATGCAGGTCCAAGTGGAGCAACTTGTTCCATAACATGCTTCCTACCGCCGTATGCACCAATCGGTAAACCACCACCAATGATTTTACCTAAAGCTGTAAGATCGGGTGCGATGGCATCATGATTGTGTAAATCTGCGAAGGTCTGAGCTGATCCATAGTGGAAGCGGAAAGCCGTGATGACTTCGTCATAGATGACGAGAGATCCATTATCATGTGTCATCTTGCAGAGCCCCTCTAGAAAGCCATCGTGAGGCATAACCATTCCAAAGTTACCTACAATCGGCTCGACCATAACAGCTGCAACATCATCGCCCCAACGTTCGAGGGCAGATTTAAGTCCGTCTAAGTCGTTAAAAGGCACTGTTATGACTTCTTGAGCGATACTTGGTGGAATACCAGCACTGTCTGGAATGCCTAATGTGGAAGGCCCCGATCCTGCGGCTACAAGGACTAGGTCTGAATGGCCGTGGTAACAGCCAGCAAATTTAATGATTTTGTTACGTTTCGTGTAAGCTCGTGCAACACGAATGGTTGTCATAACCGCTTCCGTGCCAGAATTCACGAACCGAACCTTATCCATAGAAGGGATAGCGTCCTTCAACATGATTGCGAGTTGAATTTCCCATTCTGTAGGAGCTCCATACAGTACACCATTCTCTGCTGCTTTAGTTATCGCAGCGGTAATATGGGGATGAGCATGTCCAGTAATAATCGGTCCGTATGCTGCAAGGTAATCAATATATTTATTGTCATCAGCATCCCAGAAATGAGCTCCCTTAGCCCGTTTCATAAAGACAGGCGCTCCTCCTCCGACAGCTTTGAAAGAGCGGGATGGGCTATTAACGCCACCCACAATATGCTTCAAAGCCTCGTTATATAATTGTTCGGATTGTGTACGTTTCATCATCTGCTAAACTTCCTTTCAATCAGTAATCGATCCAACTTGTTCTTTATCAGTTACAGTCTCTACTTCTACAACAGGCGGATTTACAATGTCTTGTACATATTGCTGTAACTTCTCTAAATTTTTCACGGTAATAACAGACGCACCACCAATGGTTTCTTCACCGAGCATATTCATTGGAGGAATTTGTTCGCTGCCCGACATCTTGCTCTGATATCCGATGTTCGCTAGTTTCCACATATCACTGATATCCAGGTTAGTGTCAACAAATGGACTAACCTGTTCTAGAATGGATGGAAGCTTCATTATCGAAGTTGTACTTTTCATTTTATCAGCGACTGCCTTCAGGAAATCACGTTGTCGCCCTGTGCGAGTGAAGTCAGATAAGGCATCGTGACGGAAACGGACATACTGTAACGCCATATCTCCATCGAGATGCTGTTGACCCTCTTTGAGGTCGATATCATATTCGTGTTTATCAGCTTTACTGCTATATTTCATATTCTTTTCCACATAGAAATCAACACCGCCTATGGAATCGACCAGTTTAATAAATCCCTGAAAATCGGTATAAACATAATACTGCACGGGAATACCCAGAAGATTGCTAACGGCTTTCATAGCTGTATTAGGACCATGCGTGATAGCTGAATTAATTCGGTCACTTTGGTGATCAGGGATCTCGACATAAGTATCTCTCAAAATGGAAAAGAGATGGATGCTTTTCTGCACAGGGTCTAATGTTGCGACCATCATACTGTCTGAGCGGGGGACCTCACCATCCGAAACGCCTCGACCATCCACACCCATGATCAGAATACTGACGAGTTCCGTCCCTTCCCATTTGGGAGGTTCTGGTGCCGCGGCCTCAACCTGTTGCAATTGATTAAATGGAGAAACATCTCCCTCCTTTTGCAATCCTTCTAGACCATTGTAAATAGATGTGAAATAATATACAGGGTAACTGATCGCTGCAAGTATGAGAATAGCAAGAACCCACCAAATGGTTCTTTTCGTTTTCTTAGTCACGAAGCTTCTTCCTTTCAATAACTTCAAGTAATAAGTACAATTTTCGACATCAAAGGAATCAATCTATTATATTATAATTTTTTTAGCTGATACAATCAATTTAATGTGTAGAATAATGACATATGAAGGGGAAGATTATAAATGGAATCATTGGAATTAGGCTGCGTTGCGCCAGAATTTACACTTGTGGCTTCAAATGGGGAAACAGTGTCGCTTAGCGACTTTCGCGGACGTAGGGTTGTGCTATACTTTTATCCGAAGAATATGACGCCCACTTGTACGCAGGAGGCTTGTAACTTTCGAGATGCGAATTCAGCAATTGAAGACTTGGGTGCGGTCATTCTTGGAATCAGCCCAGATGAATTAAAGTCGCATCAGAAGTTTGTAGAACGTAATCAACTCTCATTTCTTTTATTGTCGGATACGGAACACGCTGTAAGCGAAAGTTATGGTGTGTGGCAGCTCAAGAAATTGTTTGGGAAAGAGTATATGGGTATAGTACGCTCTACTTTTCTTATTAATGAAAAAGGAATCCTTGTGAGAGAATGGCGTAAGGTTAAAGTAGCTGGACATACAGAAGAAGTATTAGCAGCACTACAATCCGAGTAATAACTAATATCAAATGTATGATAGCAGATCAGCTGACATGCCTATATGGCAGCACTGCTCAGCTAATTTGTGTATCTGCTTATGAAATTTCCTTGAAATGCCGTATGAATTTTTTTCCATATGATTATATTTACATGGATAAAAAAGGTAAATCATGAGTGATAGTCACAATTCACATTTAGAGAATATAAAATGAAGCATTTATGATTGCCACGGGGTTAGCAGTAGTTGCTCTATTCTTAGCATTCTTCATCAAAAAAACGAAACCCGCATTAGAAATATCACAGGATGAAGTGAAACAAATGAAGGGTGTGCTTAAGCATTTCCATTAATTGAGACTAGAGTAGCTGGGAGTAATAGATGAACGGGCAATCCGAGAGATTTACACTTTGAAGAAAATAAGGTGTTTATCTTTCGGTCTTTTTATTTAAAAAAAAGCCAGCATCTTAGGGATTTAAGATGCTGGCTTTTTGATCTTTTATGTTACAAGGGGGAACACACCACTTCATCCACAATCCCATAGGATTTAGCTTCTTCAGCAGATAAGTAATAGTCTCGTTCCATATCCATTCTTATCTTCTCTAGGGATTGACCAGTCTTTTCAGCATATAAATAATTCAGTTGATCCTTTATTTTTAGAATACGTCGTGCGGTTATTTCAATGTCTGTTGCTTGACCTTGTGCTCCGCCCAAAGGTTGATGAATCATAATTTCGCTGTGCTGTAATGCAAGTCGTTTACCTTTATGTCCAGCTAAGAGCAGTAATGATGCAGCGGAAGCAGCAAGTCCTGTGCATATAGTTCTGACTTCAGGTTTGATAAATTGCATCGTGTCATATACTGCGAAAGCAGCTGTAACGGAACCACCAGGACTGTTAATGTACAGAGAAATATCTTTGTAAGGATCATCTGCTGCTAGAAAAAGAAGCTGTGCAACAATGTTGTTAGCCGTAGTGTCGTTAATCTCCGATCCTAGAAATACAATGCGATCTTTCAGTAGACGAGAATAAATATCATAAGATCTCTCTCCGTGAGAGGTCTGCTCAACAACATAAGGTATAATACTCATTTTGGACCCTCCTAAAATTTTTGCGTAGCAAAAATACTTCGAAAGCATGGGTGTTAAAGTTTTTTGAAGAAAAACTAACATCGTAAGCAAAAGTTTAGGCTGCCATTTGGATTGGCGATAATGATTGAAACTTTATGCAGACCGGTGAACGGGATTCTTTGTTTACACGTTTCTGTATGGTTGGTTCACTAATGGCAATAATCAGTTCTTCTAGAACGGTAGGACTCTCATATTTAACAGCTTGGAGCAGCCGGTTTTTAAACCAATCTCGAGAAATGTTGAGCCAGTGGTGACTAAAGTCTCCGGGATGGTCTTGGGATTTCTGGCGAGCCCGATACAGGAGTGCTTTGACTGCTGTTTCCTTGATCTGTAGTCTATTTGCGATCTCAGACAATGAATACATGAAGCCTTCCTTCATAACGAACGCTAACAGTTGCTTGGGAGTTAACCTCTCCATTAGCTGTTCCAACCCTTCTTGAAGATCTTCTGAGCTCTGATCTTCATGGCCACATTCATCTATTGGCCCTAGCTGTAACTTAGACTTTTTGCGCAACTCGTCAATCCATGAATTTCGCGCAATGGTACGCAGTAGGGGCATGGTGATATTGGGTTCGCATTTAGACGCATAGAAGGATAATGTCTTAGCGAGGGTCTCTTGTGTTAAATCGTCAGCGTCCCAACGATTATTAGTGATGGAGAGACAGTGTTTTTGCAATATTGTATATAGATCTTCACATTGTGTCTTTAGTT
Source organism: Paenibacillus sp. FA6 (assembly GCF_051550225.1). Classification (NCBI taxonomy): domain Bacteria; kingdom Bacillati; phylum Bacillota; class Bacilli; order Caryophanales; family Paenibacillaceae; genus Paenibacillus; species Paenibacillus sp. FA6. The sequence continues at coordinate 57,745 of NZ_CP188820.1, forward strand.
CAATTTGTGTTTCAATTTTTTTTTGGATTAACATGTTAATCACTCCTTCAAGGCCTATATTTATATAACGTATGAGAAGGGTGGAAAGATACGCCCTCGATTTATTTATAATAAAATAAAGTGAAAAGGAGCCTTACATATATACCCTGTAAGGCTCCCTAAGTATGTGCAAAGTCTATGATGAACGTTCAACTTTTTTCTTGCTTTCTTTAACGAACACAGTGTGTCTCACTTTTTCACGGAAGCGATAGATGATCAACATAAGTACGATAATACCGAGTGCTAAGAAGATCCAAAGAGAATATAACTCTACTAAATGGAACACGACGGACCATTGTGGACCGAATATTTTACCGAGACCCAGAAAGAGAATGACCCAGAATAGTGCGCCGCTATAGGCATATAAGGCAAACTTACGAAAGGGGAGAGCATTCAATCCGGAGAAATACCCAGTGAAATGTCGTACACCTGGAATAAAGTAGCCGATAAAAATAAGACCATGCCCGTATTTACTAAACCATATTCTTGTTTTTTCTAATTTGCGAGGAGATAGGAATAACCACTTCCCGAATCGGTTTATAAAGGGTAAACCTGCTTTTAGACCAATGAAATAGGTGATAGTTATACCGATAGTCGTACCCAGAAAGGATAGAATTAGAAGCCATCCAAAATGAAGCGTACCCAGATAGGAAAGATAACCTGCGTAGGCCATCGTTGTTTCCCCAGGAAAGGGAAGAGCGATGAATTCTAATAATAAGCCTATAAACAATACTAGATAACCATGCTCCTCGAAAAGAAGATGAATCCAACGAAGTAATTCCAATTTACTCACTCTCCATATAAATTACTACTATAAATAAATACTCTAGTCTTTTTTTATAAACTCCGCCATATAATCTATCAGAAAAGTTCATTTCATAGAAATGGTGGAGGTTGAATTTATGATTAAACAATGGTTGATACTTCATAAACACAAGATTCGTGTCCTGCTCATGATGATGTTAATGTCTGTGGTGATCCTATCAGTGCAGTTGCAGCAAGATCATGTCCTACCACTTGATATAACGTTCGCTGATAACAAAAGTTCGCTATCCTCATTATCTAAGGGGCTATCAACATCTTTGGCAGATCATAAACCTATAAATTATCATATAACTAGCTCCCCAACCATAGAGTTACTGTCTTCAACAAAAAATGAGGCTAAAATATCACTTCCACCCAAAACAGTGTATCTTACATTTGACGATGGACCAAGTAAACTTACAGGTAAAGTGCTTGATATTTTAAAAGAATCGAACATTAAGGGGACATTCTTTGTATTAGGTGAACAAGTCCATCGCTATCCTGAATTCATCACGAGAATAACGGAAGAAGGACATGCTCTAGGTAATCACACGTATAACCATAATTACGAAGAGCTATATAAGGGATTCTCTCCATTTTGGAACCAAATCAAACAGACTGAAGATGAGATTAGTCTCATTACAGGCTTCCGACCATCCTTAGTGAGGGCACCTGGAGGAACAGCAGGACATTTCGATGATACTTATTTCACTCTATTGAAGCAAGGTGGGTATCAGGTAGTAGATTGGAATGTGGATAGTGGTGATTCGAAGCGAAGAGGTGTTCCAGCCCAAGAGATTATTAAAGGTGCGACGACGGACATCCATAGTGATCAGATTATTGTATTGATGCATGATGGCAGTGGGCATGAAGAGACCGTAAAGGCACTTCCTGAAATTATTACTTACTATCGGGATAAAGGATATAAATTTGATATTCTGACTCCGGAACTTGAGCCGGTTCAATTTAAAATTACTGAGAGCGCACGGGCTCTTAAACGTCAACAACCTAGTCAAGAGTGGACGGCTACAAATGTTGCACCTAATTCTACGCTCTTCTCCAAAGGGAAACGCTTGGTGATGGAGATAGGTAGAATGGAGACGGATTTCAAATATGGAGAATATCGGCTCACTGAAGGAAGAATAATGGTTCCGCTTCGAGCAACGATGGAAAAGTTAGGCGTTAAGGTGGAATGGGACGGCGAGAATAAGCTGGTTAGGATGAATATGGGGATGGAATCCATTCAAATGAATGTGGTTACAGGTCAATGGATCAGCAATAATCGTATAATGAATCAGGTCGAACGGACAATGAATGTACCAGTCCAGTTAAGCGGGGATACACTTTGGGTGCCGCTTCGTGAATTACTTCAGGCCTCAGGGTATGCGCAGATCGCAGTCAGTATGAATAAAGTAGAATGGCGAGTAACAACAATAGACAAGTAAGAGGAAGTTCAAAAAGAGAACAGCTCAACATCGTAATCTATGAAAATAATTCAATGGATGTCTATGATCCTTCTTTCATGGAAATAATAGTGATAGATTTCTTGGAAATCAATCCATGAGGAGAAGAGAGGTTATCATATTGTCTACTCCATCTATGAATCGCAAAGATATTGCGCCAGAGCTATTAGATAGAATGATCTCAAGAGTAAGTACGGTTATGGTAGGCAAAGAGTCTGGGATCCGCCTTGTGCTGATATCGATGTTAAGTGGTGGACATGTCCTTCTAGAGGATGTACCTGGTGTGGGTAAAACGATGTTAGTTCGTGCTATTGCCGCCTGCATGGGTGGATCTTTTGGACGTATTCAATTCACATATGACCTTATGCCTTCAGATATTACAGGTATTTCAGTATATCATCCCAAAAGTGGTCATTTCGAATTTAGGCCAGGACCCATCCTGTCCAATGTAGTATTAGCAGATGAAATTAACCGTGCATCTCCACGAACACAGTCGGCTCTGCTGGAATCGATGGAGGAGAAGAAAGTGACTGTTGATGGTACAACCTATCCATTACCGCGACCCTTCTTTCTAATGGCAACGCAGAATCCACTTCAATTTGAAGGGACATATCGGTTACCTGAAGCACAGCTTGATCGCTTTCTTATGCGCCTCAGTCTAGGATACCCAAGCCCGGAGCAGGAGATGGATTTATTATCACGGATGCAGATGACCCATCCGCTGGAGCGGGTGAAACCTGTGATTATGGTAGAAGAAATGGAGGCAATGCAGAGGGAAGTGAGAACTGTGTTTGTTGATGATTCTATCAAACAATTGCTAGTATCCATTGCGCATACCTCTCGTCGGCATCCTAAACTTAAGCTTGGGATCAGTCCACGTGGGACGTTGGCTTGGATGGTGGCCTCACAAGCAGCAGCCTATATGAATGGAAGAATGTATGTAACGCCAGATGATATCAAAGAGACTGCCATTGCTGTGCTTTCCCATCGCATGATAATTCATCCGCACAGCCTGATGGCGGGCGATAATGGTGAAGAGATTGTGTTGGATCTGCTATCTAGAATCAGTATGTCTCCGAATCGAAGTCGGAATGGGAGCCGACCATGAGAGTCAAGCTACAAGAATGGCTGATTGTTGTTGCGTGGTCGGGAGCATTAGTAGCGTTATTTAAGTGGTATGGGGGGGCATCGGTGTGGTTCTTGATCATGCTGAGTGCGACCTTTATATTGGGAGGTCTTGTCCTTCAACTGTTCGGTGCTCACCATATTGAGATACAACGACATATTAATCCTGGACGACTAACTATGGGAACAGAAGTTGAAGTAGAGGTGAATATTCAATTTCGATCTATTCTTCCACTTCCATGGATGAGTGTCACAGATTATTTCACCGAAGGAAGTTATAGCAACCTGTTATTTCCAGGTTGGCGTCGATCCTTTACCTATACGTATTATCTACAGAACATTCCAAGAGGAATGTTCACTTTTCAAAGCTGCCAGGTGGAATGGGGTGGGCTATTTCGTTATTTCAAGAACAGTCACATATTACCTTGTGAAGACAATATTATTGTATTCCCTTTGCCTACAGTCATTTCTTTGGAAGAAGGATGGACAAGCAAGGATATCGGGGAAGGTGATCTTGAGGGATATCAGCAACGCCGACCGACGAGTCATTGGGGGCAAGAGGTTCGTGATTATACCGCAGGAGATCCACTGAGTAGAGTTCATTGGAAAAGTTCAGCTCGGCTGGGACGGTTGCAGATCCGCCTCCCTGAGGACGAAGTGGATCATGAGCTATGTATCATTCTGGATCAGTCACCAGGGAGTTATATGGCTACAGAATCTGGAAATAAGACTGGAGAGGACGTTGTAAGGGATTCATTTGAATGGGCCATTTCTATCGCTGCGGGTCTGCTTCAGACGGCAAATGAAGAGGGGATCCAAGTAGAGTTAATTAACGGAAGCAGGTTCCCGTCCACTCCGACGGTCTCATCCGTCTCTAACCTAACCACACTTGCTGTTATAGATTTAGATGGAACAAACAGAATATCTCAGGTGTTGGAGGAAGAGGCGAGCCGTTTACGTCATGGAACTAGACTTACTATCGTTACTGGACGTTTAGATAAGGAGCTTACACGGACGGTAGCAAGCATTCAGGATAAAGGATTAAAGTTAGATATTTATTCAGTTCATTCCCCTACTTCGCTAACAACCTTCAAGGAAGCAGAGGCAGAACGAATAAGCCAAGACATGCTTGCTAATTCACTCATCACTCTTGGAGTTAGGTTATTTAGGTTAAATGTTGCTTCTTCAGGGTTGAAATATACTGTGGATGCTGTTTCAAGTAAGGAGGTAACAAACCATGATGGTACCTATACAGAACACAGACAGCGTTATGTATAATCCGATGGTGGTCACTTCCCACAGAACCAATAGCTCTTTTCAAAAGTCTCGAAAAGGGGATACACTTCTATATCGCATGTTGCTAACGATACCACTTATGGGTTTGTTAACGGAATGGTTGTATCCGCTTCAATCTATTTACGACGGATCTTTAAGTGTTTCGTTAATAAATGTATTGTATGGTCTCACAGCATTGTTGTTACTTGTGGGGATGTTTCGTTGGAAGCATCGGATAAGTATTCCGTTGTATATAATCCTAACGATTGGGTCATGGGTATTTCTTTTTGAACAAGATAGAGGCCTTGAATCTTTCTTATCCTATGGGGCGATTGCACAACAGGATATAATGACCGTTATACAGGAATGGACCCTTTCGACAGTGAGTGCTGAGACCCGAACATTGATCCTTATTATAGGATGGGGTCTGCTCGTTTCAACGGTACAATCACTAGTTCTTGATCGTTCAAGCATAGGGCTGTTTGCTATGGCTACTGTAATCTATCTATTGTGTCTAGAAGCAGTGCTTGGATTAGACGTGTATGCAGATATCATCCGTTCTGCCTTCCTCCTTATGGTTCTTGTTGGGGGCCTATCTTTATCTAGACACCGTGAACAATCATCACATTCATATGCACTTCGTAACCGTCGTTATGTGGGGTGGTTTGTTTCTGTTTGTATGGTAACTATAGTCGCCGTGGGTATAGCTTGGTTGGGGGGAAGAGTCATCACTGTGGAGCCTGCTCAGACAAAGGTTGTTCAATCTGGTGTGACGACATTAGAGGAGTGGTTAGGCATGAAGATGAACCAAACATCTTCAAAGTCAGCTGTGACAGGGTATGGTGCAGGGGAGGGGGATATGGGTATACCTCTAAAACCTTCAAATGAAATTGTATTTACAGCAGAATCACCCATTCCTTCTTATTGGAGAGGAGAATCCTTCGGATATTATGATGGACGCCGTTGGGCTGAGCCACAGGTGTACTTTCATGCGATTGATATGAAGGCGCAACTGCGCAAAAGTATCTCCTCGAAAGAAGAAAAGACAGAATCTATCGTTCAGACCATAAGATTTAATCCATCTATGACAGATGAATTTCCGCTGTTTAGTGGAGGAGATGTAGATCGGATTCTAAATATCACGACTATGAACGGAGAAAGGCCAGTGTATTTGTTACATGATGACATGTCGGGTACGATAAAATACCCAGCTGCCTCCGGATCAAGTCCCGTTACGAGTTATCAGGTGGAAGTCACCCCTTCAGTAATTAATGCGAATTCATTACGCGAAAGTACTGGTTCTGATCCTGATTCAGTATCTCAACGTTATCTGCAATTGCCAGAACAACTTCCGTTACGTATTAAAGAACTGGGTGAAGAAATAACATCAAACACGATCAATCGATATGATACGGCACTCGCAGTCGAGTCCTTTTTGCAGAACAATTATAAGTATTCTCTCGATACTAATGTACCTCCAGCAAATGAGGATTTTGTTGATCATTTCTTGTTCCAGACCAAGATGGGATATTGCAATCACTTCTCCACATCGATGGTTATTCTTCTTCGGAGTCAAGGTATTCCATCTCGACTAGTGAAAGGGTATGCACCTGGGACGCTTAAGAGTGGTAGTCAAAGTACATATGTTGTAAGATCGCTGAATGCTCATTCATGGGTAGAGGTGTATTTTCCTCAAATGGGATGGATACCGTTCGATCCAACTCCGGGATTCTCTATTCAGGAAGGGAACTCAGAACTTCCTATAGTAGCTAATCATGACACAGAAGGTGATGGTATAAGGGAATCAGTAGGTGATTTCTATACTAACACGGTTCAATTCCTTGGTAAGACATTACGGAAGGCAGGAATGATCATATCTGAATCAGGGTATCGGGTTCTAGGGTTGATCTTTGTGACAATACTAATGATAGCGTGTGTCAGGAGTGTTTGGAGGAGTCGCAGAAACCTATTTCTATGGCGACTACGCTTCATTACCCGAAGCACGTTTCCTCAGAAGGAACAGTTGTTGAAAGCGGCTTGGGTCGTTTGGGCAGAGGTCGGACGTCGATTTGGGCCAATACCCATGGGGACTACAACAAGAGAATATATCCATTCTCTTAAGGATGAGAATTTGCAGGAGGAATTACTTCAGTTTGTTGAACAATGGGAAGTAATCGCTTATGATGAAACATTCCTTAATCGTGCACACAGTATCACCTTTTTGCAACGATGCTCACAACTGGCTCAATCACTGTATAACTAACTGTTCTAACTTTCTTGACGGTATGATTTATCGTTGCGTATAATTAACATCAATGAATTGAGGGAGGCACATAATGAATAAACCAAATGAAATGATTGTAGTCCTAGATTTCGGGGGTCAATACAATCAGTTAATAGCACGCCGCATCCGGGACCTGGGTGTATATAGCGAGTTGTTACCTTACAACACACCAATGGAGAAGATTCGTGAGCTTTCTCCAAAGGGAATTATATTCTCAGGTGGACCTTCTAGTGTTTATGGAGAGAATGCACCACATGTAGATCCTGCTATTTATGATCTGAATCTGCCGATCTTTGGTATTTGCTATGGTATGCAGCTTATGGCGCATCAGTTGAACGGAAAAGTAGAGCGCTCTTCCAAGCGGGAATATGGAAAAGCAGATTTACTATTCGAAACAGAGACTGAACTTCTAAAAGGTCTGGAACTGAAGCAGACGGTGTGGATGAGTCATGGAGATCACGTTGTGGAACTTCCTAATGGCTTCCGTTTGGATGCAGGTACTGAATCTGCACCTATAGCAGCGATGAGTAACGTTGAGAAAAATCTATATGCGGTTCAGTTTCACCCAGAAGTTCAACACTCTGTGCACGGTAACGAGATGATTCGTAACTTCCTTTTTGAAGTGTGTCAATGTGAAGGTAAATGGACGATGGAATCTTTTATAGAGAATACGATTGCGGATATTCGGAGACAAGTTGGTAAAGAGAAAGTGCTATGCGCATTATCTGGTGGCGTAGATTCTTCCGTTGTTGCGATTCTATTGCACAAAGCAATTGGCGATCAATTGACTTGTATGTTCATCGATCATGGTCTACTTCGTAAAGGTGAAGCTGAAAGCGTAATGGAAACATTTGTGGGCAAATTCGATATGAAGGTTGTAAAAGTCGATGCTCAAGAGCGCTTCTTAGGTAAACTGAAAGGTATAGATGATCCTGAGCAAAAACGTAAAATTATTGGTAATGAATTTATTTACGTATTCCAGGAGGAGTCTGATAAATTTGATGACTTCAAATATTTAGCTCAAGGCACTCTTTATACAGATATCGTAGAGAGCGGCACAGCTACTGCACAAACGATCAAATCACATCATAATGTCGGTGGATTACCTGATGATATTAAGTTTGAGCTAGTAGAACCATTAAGCGCATTGTTCAAGGATGAGGTACGTAAAGTCGGTAAAGAATGTGGATTGCCAGAAGAAATCGTATGGCGTCAACCATTCCCAGGTCCAGGTCTTGCGATCCGTGTCCTTGGTGAAGTAACAGATGAGAAATTGAAAATAGTTCGTGATTCCGATTGGATTCTGCGTGAGGAAATTGCCAAAGCGGGATTAGATCGTGAAATTTGGCAGTACTTTACGGCCCTTCCTAACATGAAGAGTGTAGGTGTCATGGGCGATGCTCGCACCTATTCTTATACAGTAGGGATTCGTGCAGTTACTTCAATCGATGGTATGACAGCTGATTGGGCTCGTATTCCGTGGGATATACTTGAGAAAATCTCCGTTCGTATCGTAAATGAAGTAGATAATGTTAACCGTATCGTGTATGACATTACCTCCAAGCCACCTGCAACGATTGAGTGGGAATAGAAAGTTAATGCCGATGAGATTAATCGCTTGTAAACCCCTGATACATAAGGGTTTATGGCATTATCATTGGTGATATTCCGCGTACACCTGCAACAATTGAGTGCAAAAAATTACTCTCTTTTATCTGCGTTGTTTAGCAAATAGAAGGGGGTATTTTTTTATGACTAAAATAAATGAACTTATTGATGATTTTAGATTAAATCAAGAAATACAAGGTCGAGCCAAGGAGTATATCAAAATTTGTTTGTATCGATTGAATAGATGGGGGGAATTTACTGTTGGAGTGTTAGGTGTGACTGAAGCTGAAGAAGTTATACCACTTCATATCAAAAGATATATTCAGGAGCGTCAACGTGTCGGAAAAGAAGTAAATAGAACAATTAATAATAATTTAGCGACTATGAAAGTATTTTTTCAATATCTTGTCGATGAAGAATTTATTGATGAACAAGAAAATCCAATGAGAAGGATTAAAAATCTCAAGGAAGAGAAAACAATCGTTGTCACATTTAATGACGATGAAGTATCACGTATAATAAATGATCTCAAAGAAGAAACGTATTCCAATGTTCGTGACAAGCTGATTCTTATAATGCTCTTTGACACTGGTATAAGGGTCTCTGAGCTATGTGACATTAAAATTAATGATATAGCTAGGAGACACATTCTGATTCATGGGAAAGGTTCTAAACAGCGTTTGGTGTACATCAGCAATATCATGCGTAAGTACATGAGAAGATTCGAGGTATTAAAGCTGGAACGATTCAAAAAAAGACAGCAGGACGAAATTGAGGATTACTATTTCCTAGATCAATTAGCTGTAAGATTGTCCCGATCACGTATTAATAAGATTTTGAAAGAACATTGTAATAATGCTGGTGTGAGAAAAGAAGTCCGATGCTCTCCACATGATTGTCGTCATTACTTCGCACAGAAGCAGTTGAGAAATGGAATCGACATTTACAGTTTGAGTAGACTAATGGGACATTTCGATACACAGATTACTTCGAAATATCTGAGGGGATTGGAGCAAGATGACATACTTGAGATAGGACGTGTCCATAGTCCATTAAAAGAGTTGAAGATAAAACAGAATATAAACAAAGATATTTAAACTTAATATTGATGGATACCAGTACGTTGGTAAATACTTTAGTCATGAAAATGATTGGTGTATACTATTCCTTATTAAATAGATGAAGGGGATTAATTGTATGCGCCTGAGAGACTCTATTTTGGGCTTTAAGCGTCTACATCTACTTGGCTGACACTTTATCTAATGGAGTGTAATAATGCGTAAGGGATAAGCTCAAAGCCTTTAAAATGACATTGTGATACAATAAACAACCTCTATCGTGATGATAGGGGTATTTTTAATAGTATATTTATTTTTTTGTTCGATGCTAGGAGTGTCTCAGAACAATTAGATTTGTAAGTCCCCCTATACATTACATCTGAAGGTTATAAGATCACAGCATCACAGAATGTGTACACAAGCTCCAGTAACCACTTCTAAGGTTGTGGGCAGTCCTAACCAAGCAATCAGTCATCTATTATAATTGCACGGCTATGAGAGAAGCAGGAAGGCTCTATTACATGAGGGGGATGTTGGTTGTTCAAAATTAGACCGAGACGGTGACGGAGTAGGTTGTGAGTAATATTTAGGAAGTAATTCAATGAAGGGAATCGTTGATAGATTCGAAGGGAATTATGTGATAATCGAGATTGATGGTCAAACAAAGGACGTTAATAAATCAGAGGTAGATGTATCCGTCAAAGCTGGAGATGTCGTTGTTTTTGTGAATGGAGTATGGACTACTGATGCAACAGAGACTAAACAACGAGAACAGCATATTAAGAAGCTTATGAATGATGTGTGGGAAGATTAATCAATCAATATGATTAGGAGTGCTGTTATGGATTTTAGTTCATCAATTGCTTACCGTAGATTTCTTAATGATTTCTATAATGAGTTCAACACTAAGTATTTCAACGATGTCATTGATTTCCTTGAGGTAGATGAAGATCATACTTTTGACCAATATTTAATAGAAACCGAGGTTAAACTTGAGATCGAAGCGGAATTTTCTTATGTTTTGACTGCCATTACAAAAGAACTGGATTTGATGTTGTTGGATTCGATTGATATTGAATATAAAAATGACACTCAAATCAAGGTGTATGAAGCTGTTGTTAAAATGATTAAAGTAAAACTGAGGGATTTCATTTTGGACTCTTCAGCGTACTATCATTTGTCAGCAAGAATTAACTAATAAGGAATATGTTTATATTGAGGACGGAATGGTTTCATCTATTCAGGAGCTGAGGATATATGTAGTAGATTTATTATAGAGCGATGACAAAAGAAAAAGTAATCCGCCCCACCCTAACCAAGTGAAGGATTACTTTTTTTGAATAAAGAAGATTAGCCCAACGCATTGTGTACTTGTCCTCTTGTCTTATTATATTACTTTAATGTTTTAAAGATATCAACGAACAGATGTATAGTCGAATAAAGATAACGTCTTAAACTCACTATCAAAAAACTCAACACTAAGGTGTTTGTCCCTGAGGATGAAAGTAATATTGAGCATTTGCGGATTATCAGTTCACAATCAAATGAAGAGCATGAACACAAAAAAGAGGGCGAAGTATGCCCTCTAAATTTATTGTAGACAAGTATATGTTAATAGCTTATGATTGTATTTTACATATTATTAAATAAATATTACCATACATAATAAATATATCATAATAGATAGGTAATAGCAATACTTTTTTTATAAGAATTTTAAGAGAGGAGTTATATGAAACTATGAAATTAGTGTTTGCATCTAATGATGACGTTGTTTTGCAAACAGATAAAGAGAAATGGGAGCATTACGAGTTGAGCAAAAAAAATAGAAAACTTAGTTTTTACATTAAGAATGCAAAGCGATTGAAATTTGATGTTAGTGCAGAATATTTGAGTGATATTACCAAGAAAAAAGGTGGAGTATATTTCTTTTATAATAGAAAAGGGTTTCTACGAAATATTGGTCAAGCACATGAATTGCATTATAGAATTTATCAAAAGTTTTATGGTAAAGTTGGCGGTTCAATTGCAGATGAACACTTCTATAGATTCTATTATTCCTTTAAAGCCTATTACATTGAGTGTTGGATAGATAGATTGCTATGTGAATTGTATTTTATAAATACTAAAAAGCCATTCCTGAATTATCAAGATGCGTTTTATCCTGATAGAGTATATAAAACTCTTACAAAAGCATTTAAGGAAAAAGGTAATAAAGCAGTAATTGAATTAGAGTATTTATTCAAAATTGTAAGTGGTGATGATGATTTATCCAGATGTTAAAGGAGGAATATTAATGCAAATAACAATTGAAGATAATGCAATTATGTATATTTATCTAAAATCTTCTGAGAGATATGAAAAGGTTGGTAAATTAATTTCAGATGTGAGGTGCGGTCTCCTTTACGACGGCTCCGACAATCTGATAGGTATAAAGGTTTTCAATGAACGTACTAACGATGGCAATGGACTTATTGAGCAAATCGATCTACCCAATGTTGGTATTATAGATATGCCAATCTACAAATCTAAAATCTCTAAATCTGAATCTGATATTACTATATTGTTCGATACTGATTCAATTATTCATCATATCAGAGAAGATGAATGTAACATTGATCTATGTGATGAAGGGATTTATGGTATAGAACCAATCCCATTCACTTATATAGGTGGTAAGGAAATTATAAAGCCGTTTATTATAAGAGACAAACCATTAACACTGACTAAACATGTATAATGTGGTTAGACATTGTTGGGGTAACATGAGTATAGAAACTCCTTTTTTTGTGTAATACAAGACTCGTATGATCGAGCCTTATACCCATAGAGGTATTATGGCAATAAGGTAGGGTGCTATCAAGTGTCATTTTCAGCAAACTAATTGTATCTGGACATTCAAAATGAAACTAGAATTAATGGGAATTATTGATTGCCATCATTTAGTCTAAAGCAACTAACAAGATATACATGAGAGGGTTTTGATAGATTTGAACAATATTTTTGTGGATAACGACGAACTAGGACTATATGAGGACGATTTTATTGACGATAATTATGCGAAGGAATATGGCGATCTGTATCTGAGCAAAATTAAGAAATTGAGGGAAACGATTACACAAACAAATGCAGATGAAACTTCTTTTAGTGTATTCAGCCTAGAAGCAGGACTGGGAAAGAGTTTACACACACTAAAAATTATTGATTCAATTCTTGATGATTGGGATAATTCGTTGTCCTTCTTAATTGTTCGTAACTTTAGAATTGACATAGAGCAAAGCGTGAACCAACTAGAAAAACACAATAAAGGACTTCATACTAATGTGTTAGGCATAACGTTCGAAAATTGGTCTGAGTGGCAATTTAATCTCGATAAGCTAAAAGATATTCGTGTCCTTATTATCAGCCACCAGAGGTATAAGAACTTATGTCTTGATGATAAATATAGACAAGCATTTATGGAAAATAGAGAAGTGCTAATCATTGACGAAAAAATACAATTCCCTATCTATACATTTTCTAAAATCACGTATGATGAGACTCGTTCTCTACTCCATACAGGCGTTCAACAGGAATATGATAAAGTGTGTAGTGGGCTTTTAAAGGAACTAAATAAGCAAGAGATTGAGAAGAACAAGAACAAGGTAGTACGTTGTGAACCAAGGATTCACCCTAAAACACTTGGGAATTTTAAGAAGCATATGGAAGTGAATATTGAAAATGAAAGGAACATGAAACACAAAAACAAATTAAAAGAATTTATGGCAGGATTAGAACAGTGGTATTCAACCAAATGTCTTTATAATGGTGGCAACATATCTACGTTCAATAGAAATCATAAATTATGGGGTTTGAAAAATAATATTATTCTTGATGCTAGTGCAGGGATTGATGGGATTTATAAACTTGGTAACTTTAATCTTGTTGGACAGGAAAGAATTGTTGACCACAGCAATTCACAGTTCACAATCATCAAATTTAATTCAAGTAAAAGTAACTTACAAGATAATCAAAGTAAATTCAATCCTGAAATTTGTGAAAAGATTAAATCTAACCATAAGCCCCACGATCAGACGCTAATCCTTTGCCATAAGGAAAATTACAAAGCCATATTAGAACAGCTTTACAAAGCAGAAATAACGAAAATAGGCATTGGTGATGACTATAATGGTGAAAATTTTGCAATCAACTGGTTTGGAAATCTTATAGGGAAAAATGAATATTCCAATTTCACTCAATGTTGGATTATTGGCACACCGAACATACCCTATGAGCAATATCTAATCCATTATATGATGTATAAGCAATCTGATTTGGGTAAGAAATCAACTGATATTCAACTTGGCAGATTCAAGAATGACGAATTTAAGGCTGTACAGATTGGCTATATATCATCAGGAATTTATCAAAGTATTAAACGAATCCAACGAAATGAAAGACCACAGGGTGAGTTCTTTTTAGTTAATGGAGACCCACAGATCGTGTCTATGGTACTGAGCCAAATCAAAGGCACTGACAATGTTAAATCCATGGATATGGACTTTGTACAAAAAGGTAAAGGTGATAAAAAAAGAGATATAATTGATAAATTTGTGGATTACGTATACGGTTTGCCTAAAGGAATGTATAAAAAGAAGGATATATCTGAAGCGATTGGAATTACAAACAACTTTAACAGAGTATTAACAGACGCAAGGGTTCAATCGTTGTTACCTATTACTGAAAATAGACTCGGACTCGGTATTCTAAAGATTCATAATAAGCAAATTGAAAAGCTAATTGATCCTGATAAAAAAGATAGCGATGTGACGATGTGAATGAATTTTAATATAAACAAATAGAAAATAATAAACGGATCAAGTAATCATTTCTTTATTATTATATAGATACGATGATGACTTGGTCATAAAGTATAGTAATATTATTAGATTTATATAAAGATTTTCAAAAAAGTTATGGCATAGTTTTAGCCTAAAAACGTGAAGAATCCCAGTGAGCGTAAGCGAACGATTATGGAGCGGAAACAGCGAAGCTTTTTCGTTCCCACAAAGGCTTTGCGAAGCAAGGTCTGCGTGAGCAACACCGTAGCGAAGCTAGGGGTCTACATAGGGAAATATTAAAATATATAGTTTCGCTTCAATCAACAAAAGTGGGGATGCTAGAACCAACTACTTGTATTCACTTTGTTCTGACTCGCTACGCTCACAAAACAAAGTGAATAAAGTACCTGCCGCACCACCCCCACACCCCCTCACGGCAAATTTCACTTCACTTCGTTCGTTTTGGTCGCTTCGCTCCTAACAATAACAATAAATATTAAATTACTTTCCTTCGTAATAAATAAAATAATATTTGCCTATGAATTAGAAGTTGCCTTTGCTATAGCTAGAACGTAAAACTTGTATGCGAATATGCGAACATTTGTTGTTGGAGTAGCGTTTATAATATGGGGAATATGTTATAGTTAAGTTGGTTGTCCGTAAATAAGGGGGAAGTTCGTTTGGGCATAAAATATCGTGTAGATAAAAGAAAGAAAGCCATTAATACTATTAAAGAACTAATGACTAACCCTTCACGTATTTTAATTATACACTATTCTTGTGAAAGTTTTTATGACTCAAACGAGGGAAGAACGCCTCGTATAACTTCTATTGCGGTCAGATACTTTAATACTGCACAAACAAAATCATTTGCCATACATAAAGTAGCCGAATCAAAGAGAATTGCTTTCAATGAGATTGAAAGTCATTATGATGAATTAGAAAGAGATATGTTGAAGGACTTTTTTCAATTTGCAAAAAGACATAAAGATTACAATTGGATTCATTGGAACATGCGTGATTTAAATTTTGGATTTGAAGCAATGGAAAATAGGTACTCTGTATTAAGCGGAAAGCCAGAGGTTATTGACGATAAAAATAAATTTGACTTGCCTCGTTACTTAATTGATATGTTTGGTTCAGATTATATAGGTCATCCTCGTTTGGAAAAACTTATTGAGAAAAATCACATTTCTAAAAAGGATTTTCTTGCAGGTGAATCAGAAGCGAGGGCATTTGAAAAAAAAGAGTATGTAATGCTACACCACTCAACTTTGAAAAAGATCGATATATTTCATACTATCCTAGAAAAAGTAGCTGAAGGTAGATTAAAAACAAACGCTAAATTTTATGAGCCATATGGATTAACTGCACAAGGTTTGTTTGAAAAAATGAAAGACCATTGGTTATATGCAGTGACTAACTTAGTTGTTGGCGGTATTATTGGTGCGATTATTTCTAATTGGATTGGTTAAATATGATGCTAGTATTCCTGCTGTCATTCAAGATGGTAGGATTTATTTTTTTAACACACCCTTGACGACACACTTGTTATATATACCGATAGAATGAAAAAAAGTAGAAAGTCGTTTTTATCTTGTAAGTTTAATTGAAACAAAGTTCTTGTTCATGAAGTGGAGATTGCTATTATTAGAAACAGGTTCAGCTACATAAGAGCGATGAATGAAAATTGCACGATATCAGCGTGAATTATGAGTTCCAAAAACCTTCGTATAAGACACTCCTAGTTTTTGTTTGATTGTGTCTTTAAATCTATCAATATTCAGTTCCAATACTCGTTCCTATTTCTATGTTGCAAAAACGTACCTTAAATGATACTATATAACTATAGATTACATAGAGGAGCGGAATTATATGAAGATTGGATATGCGAGGGTTTCCACGATAGATCAATCATTGGATTTGCAGATGGATGCTTTGAACAATGCAGGGTGTGAACGTATCTATACGGAGAAAGCTAGTGGAGCTAAAGATGATCGCAAGGAATTGCAACGTGCATTAGATTCCTTAAGACAAGGCGATGTGTTCATAGTGTATAAGCTTGATCGATTAGCTCGATCTACTAAGAAGTTGATTGAAGTGTACGAGCAAATGACTAAACTTGGTGTTGAATTAGTTAGTGTGTGTGATGGATTGGACACCACAACACCTACTGGAAGAGCGATGTTCAAGATGATAGGGGTAATCGCAGAGTTGGAGAGGGAAATGATTGTAGAGCGTACTAAAGCAGGATTAGCCGCTTCAAGAGCAAGAGGACGTTTAGGTGGTAGACCAAAAACAGATGCTAAGAAGGTTGATCGTGCAATTAAGCTTTATGATGCTCAAGAACACTCTGTGGCAGATATTGAGGAAATGACAGGTGTTAAGAAGGCAACCCTATACAGAGCGTTGAAGGAACGTACACTACAATCTGAAAAGCTTTAATGCATGGTCTATGATGTTTGCTAAGAAATCGGATTAACATGAATGGCTACCAGTTCTTAAGGTAGCCTTTTTGTATGGGGAGGGGGGAGGGTTTTCATCCAAACCGTCTTTACCATTGTTGAAAATGGATAGGGCAGTTACAGTCCTCGACTAAGCACATTAATAGCGATATGATAAGATTCAAATACCAACATATGGTACAATACTTTGGGTAAAAGAAGGATTCTCTTTTTAAGATGAGTGGTTAAATAGTTATGTATGTAGAAGTTACCTTTTTATCATTTCTTTCATATCGGAATCATTAAGTAGTGATACTTCAATAATGTGTTCCACTAATAATATAATCAAAGTGAACAAGTATTTTCTGAACAATATTCCTTGTATATTCATTGTTATTTTATACAGAATTGAAAACTCTATGAATATCTAATTGATTGAACTAAAATGCTCTTTTGTCCCAAAATATGATAATATTATCACATGAAATTAGAAGGCACCTATTACATAAGGGGGCGAAGTTGTTGACTCTCGAGAGTTTGAAAAGAGATATTCTTGAGAATGATATTTATAATATATATCGCACTAATCTTCTTGGAAATGAAGTCTGGTATTTTAAAGATTACCTACAAGACCCCGATTACTCACGAACCTATGATAATTTAAAGCATTTTATTAGTGAGAAGCTAGCGGTTCATTTTAATAATGTTGCAATATTCGGCAGTGCAAAGACTGGTTATAGTTTTTCGCCAAATAAAGATTTTAGAATTTTTAATGAATGTTCAGATATAGATATTGTGGTAGTATCGCAGACCATGTTTTCATATTTTTGGACAGAATATATGGACATTCACGCTAAAAGTATTAGACCAATTAATAATTATCCTTATGTAGCAAAAGCTATTTTTCAAAAGTTCATTGTATTTAATGGATTTGATTTGAGTAACGAAGCATATGTTAAATGGCATAAACAAGAATCTGATTTTAAAAAAGATTTACAGCTGAACTTTAATATTGTTCATGACATTAATTATAGAATTTTCGAATCATGGGATGCCGTACAAAACTACTACATGAGAAGTATCCATATTTTAAAATCACAGTTAGGGGGTTAGAATAGGATGGCTGAAAGAAAAATTGATTTAATTAAAACTGAAACAAGAAATGTAAAATGGTTAGTCGATAATATGAGAAATGAATTACTAAAAGTCGATAATAGCTTCCAAAGACAATACGTTTGGTTAAAAAAGCACCAAGTCAAGCTAATAGAAACCATCTTACTAGGATATTCTATTCCAGAAATATATCTTTGGGGGATTGATACCGATCCTGATAATGGAGACACGGTATACAGTATTGTTGATGGTCAGCAAAGAATTGGTGCAGTAGTTGACTTTATTGAAGGGAAATTCAATTTATCAGTTACAAGCGTTGCAGAGAAGGACGCATCTTATGCTAACAAGCATTTCTCTGATTTAAATTCTGATGAAAAAAAGGCAATATGGGATTACCCTTTTTCAATTCGTTTTATTAGACAAGAGTTCGTAAGGCAAGATATTGTAACCATGTTTTTAAGACTTAACAGCACAAACCTTTCTTTAAACCCACAAGAATTAAGAAACGCAGAATTTGATGGGAAATTTCTTAAGTTGGCTGAGGAATTATCAAATCTAAACTTCTGGGAAACCTATAAAATTTTTAATCAACAACAAGTAAGACGAATGCAAGATATCCAATTTATAAGTAACGTTTTAATTTTCTTTAGACAAGGGATTGAAGGAGATACTACACAAACAAATATAAATAGAGTCTATGACCTTTATAATGAGACATATGAGGAATATGACGATGATAAGAATTTATTCAATTCTATCTTAAACGAGATGGAGAAATTTTTTAAATCAACAGATGAAAAAATAGGGGAGTTTCTATCAAAACAAACGCACCTTTACACTTTCATGATTATTACGTATTACATCCTTAAAATGCATGGTGAAGTCAAAGAAGAACATGTACAAAAAGTCTCGAAATTTATAGATGCCTATGAAAATACATCTAATAGTAATCTTTTTACTACAAAAATCTTAAGTGATATTGCTGAATATAAGAAATTGAGTTCAGAAGGTACTCAGAGTAAATCAAAAAGAATGAGAAGAATACAGATTATCAAAAGTGTCATTGATATTTAATGAAATATTAGTCTTCGACTGAGGTTACCAAATGCATCAACTGCGAGTTATTGTAATGGTTGTATATAATGAAAGTGAAATGCTACTAATATCTCAAAATATTAGTGGCATTTTTACTATGCCCAATAAAGACTCTATTATTTAATTATCGATGATAGACAGAAATAGTGAAGGGTTCACCTAGGAAATAGTCTATAGAAACTCTAATTAAATATCTTAGTGAAAAGCTACTATAATAACTAACATAAATCCAGCTTCATTAATAGAAGTTGGATTTTTCGTCTACAAAGTACATGAAACAATATAAGTGAAT
Organism: Paenibacillus sp. FA6; assembly: GCF_051550225.1. Lineage (NCBI taxonomy): Bacteria > Bacillati > Bacillota > Bacilli > Caryophanales > Paenibacillaceae > Paenibacillus > Paenibacillus sp. FA6. The sequence continues at coordinate 77,165 of NZ_CP188820.1, forward strand.
ATATCTCTGTTCAATAAGATAATTTATTTACCTGCTTAAACCTAAATATTATGGTTTATTGTCCCAATCTTAATGAAGTTCATTCTTTAGATACTCAATTTTTGCTCTTGAATATTCATTATGGGACGAATGATACCAAATAGGAGTAGACATTTCAGTACTTTTAATTTTCTCTTGATAATAATGAAGAAGATCTGACTTAAAAAATAATAGTTTGTCTTTCTGATCGAAAACTATTTCAGTCCTATGATTATGATAATGTTCAAATAAAGTCGTTACAAATTTCAAGTCCTTAGAATATAATGGATAGTTTTCACGATTTATAGATGATAAATATATATTCCAAATGTTATATGCATTCGTCTGGTTAGATATTTTGTCATGATTTAGGTAAATCTCACCAAGTTCCGCATATGCACTGATATTGCCTAGCTTTGCACTTTTATTTAAGTGGTTTACTGCAATACTTATATTTTTTTTGCAACCATATCCATTAAGGTACATTCTCCCCAGATATTGCATCGCAATAGGTGAGTTTAAGGCAGTACCCTTTTTAAATAAGTCAAAAGCCATTAAGTAATCTTGAAGTTCACCATTGTTGCCATAAAAATAGGATATTGCTTTATTTGTGACCTCATCGCTTAAATCAGAATCAGTACTGTTTGATTAATTATCAGTCTTGATATTGATACTATCTACATCTTGAAGGTCAATTAATATATTTATTGCCTCATAGACAGGAATGTTAAAAAACTCTCTACTTGACGAGACTCTGTTCTCACTTAATAGTACGTGCATCTTATCTTCAGCAATCCTACAGTTATTAAAATGCCTTTTATACACGAGGATGAATGGTGTTGGAACACCAGTTGCACTAGATAGTTCCAATATACGATCGTCAGGTTCTCTTGTTGTCATTCCGATCTTAACTAGATTAGGCATTGAAGAATTAATGAGAATATAGATGTAGCCTTTACTCAAGTTGTTTTCCCTCCTTATAATGTATCAGTCTATTTTAACACATCGTTGTATCGTACTAGAAGACTTAAATAGAACTGAATTATCACATCTAGCCAGACCAAGTGCCGAAGATAAACAGAGAGCCGTTGAACGTATATTTAGGGACTAGCCACTCCATATGAGTGGTTTTTGTTTTTATTAGAGAGGGGGAGGGGGCAGGGTTCTCATCCAAGTCATTATTTTCATTGCAGATAATGGATGAAGCAGTTATAGTCCTCGACCAAGAGAATAAAAAGCCATACGGTACAAGTAGGGAACCAATAAGTAGTGAAATTAGGTTAATGACTGTCGGTTTGACTGATTACTCGAAATAGTATGCTGATTCGACAATTAATGTGGTAGTATTTAACTATTAATCCAACGTCTTAATGCTTATCAATGTATAGCTGAGGATATAGGCATAACATGCAGAGTCTATTCAATTAAGAAAGTGGGGGGATATTAATGGATAAGTTAAGTGTTCATATGGAGAATTGCTATGGTATTAAATCTCTTACTACAACTTTCAATTTCAATAAAAAGAAAGCTTATGTAATTTACGCTTCGAATGGCTCAATGAAAACTTCCTTCACAAAAACTTTTAAGCAATTAAAAGAAGGAGGAAACCCAAAAGAGGAGATATTCGGAAGAGAATCCTCTTGTAATATTATTAAAAGTAATGAACAGAGTATCGTACCTGAAGAAATCTTTGTAATTGAATCATATAATGAAAGTTACAGTTCGAAAAATGTATCTAATTTATTAGTAAATAAGCTACTACAAGAGAAATATATATCGCTATTAAAAGAAATTACTATTAAAAAGGATAATTTTATTAACGCTTTGCAAGAATATTTGGGGCCAAAGGTAGCTATAGAAAATCAATTAATGTATGCATTTAATAAACAGGACTCTGATTTTTTGAAACTATTAAATGAAATACATAATAATGATTTGAATAAACTAGAAGATAGTGGACTAGACTTTACTCAAATTGATTACACAACATTATTTGATGATAAGGTTGCTACATTTGTGAAAGACCCAAAAAGTCTTGAATTATTAAAGGAGTACAGCACTGAGTACAATAACTTAATGGATAAAACTACTTTCTTGAAAAAAGGGACATTTAATCAATACAATGCAAAGAATATTAATGATAGCTTAAATGATAATGGTTTTTTTACAGCAGAACATCATCTTTTATTAAGAGATGGGAAAAGAATAAAGTCCTATGAAGAATTAATCGATTTAATTCAAACTGAGAAAGCTGAAATACTAAAAGATCCAAAATTATTGAAGAGATTCGAACAAATAGATAAAAAGTTATCCGCAAATGTCCAATTAAGAAATTTTAGAATTTTGATTGAAAACGAACCGAGTTTGATTAGTCAATTGGTTGATTTTGATGGGTTATTAAGGAATGCATGGGTAACAATATTAAAAAGTAATATTGAACATTTTAATGCTCTCGTTTCTGAATACAAAGTTTCAGCTTCACAAATTAATGAGATTATTCAGATAGCAGCTAAAGAAAATGAAAAATGGAGACAGGTAGTTAAAATATTCACCAATAGATTTTATGTTCCTTTTCATGTTTCTATTAAAAATCAAGAAGAAGTTGTTTTGAAAAATTCCGTTCCAACATTAGTGTTTGAATATCATGAAGATGGTGAAAAAGTAGAAATTGATAGAAGTAAGCTCAATTCTCTATTAAGTGGTGGAGAAAGAAGAGCATTATATTTAATGAATATTATTTTTGAGATTGAAGCATTGAAAGTAGAAGGTAAAAATGTATTAGTTATTGCAGATGATATTGCTGAATCTTTTGATTACAAAAATAAATATGCAATAATTGAATATTTGCAGGAAAATGTTGAACACCGATTATTTAACTTTATTATATTAACGCATAATTTTGATTTTTATAGAACAGTTAGTTCTAGAATTTTGGGATATGATAGAGATCACTGTTTGATGGTACTGAAAAAGTCATCGGGGATTGAGTTAACTAATGGAAGATATTTGAAAAATATTTTTAAAAGTTGGAAGGATCAATTAGAAACTAATGACACAATTCTTGTTGCGTCTATCCCGTTTATTAGAAATATTGTTGAATATGTAGAGTCGGAAGATTGTGAAAATTATAAATTTTTGACTACACTGTTACATTTAGTTGAGTTTGGATCGGCAAGAAAAACTAAAGAAATCACGATGAAGGAGTTAGAGCTTGTTATTAATAAAGTATGGATAACTAGTAAAGATATTTCTCACCAAAGAGAATCAAAGAGTATATATAGTTTAATACTAGAAGTTGCAGAAAAAATTAATAATGAATCTGATGATACTGGTATCAATCTTGAAGAAAAGGTTGCCTTCTCTATGGGCATTAGATTGCTAGCGGAAGAAATAATGATAAAAGGAATTACTTTAGACCTTGGAGATGCTTCTGAAATCGAAAAAATTAAATCGAATCAGACTGGTAGATTGCTATCTTTATATAAATCATGTATTGGTACTAATAAGGATATATTGCCTGTTCTTGAACAAGTTAGCCTTATGACTCCTGAGAATATTCATCTTAATTCTTTCATGTATGAACCTTTAATAGATATTTCAATGAAAAGTCTCAAGGATCTTTATGTATCTTTAAAGTCAGTAGCCAGTGAGTATGAAAGGCTTCATGTCCTAGTTTAAACTCTATAAAAGAAACAATAATATAAATGTTTGATTTAATGAATGCTGTGAAGAAGTGAAATTGGCAACATAGCAATTTTCATAGGGTCACTGTTGTAGGCGATGATGAGAAAATGTACCTATTATTGAGGAAGTTGCATGAATAGAATGATAAAAATGGAAATCCACAAAATACAGCTATGAAGTATTATATCTATGCTAACGGCAAGGAGTTTCCAATAATAGCAAGTTATGAGGAGACAAGATAGTCAGACTATGCCATTTTGGAAGTTTTGAGTTTTAATAAATAATAAGGTGGGAGATAAATGATTCAGCAAGCGCTAGTGAATCCTAGAGTGTTTATTTCATACAGTTGGACTACTCCTGAACATGAGGAATGGGTTGTGGATTTAGCAACCAGACTGAGACACCATGGAATTGATGTAATACTAGATAAATGGGACTTGAAAGAAGGGCATGATGTTTATGCCTTTATGGAAGCTATGGTAACTTCTGAGTCAGTTGATAAAGTATTAATTATATGTGATGAAGGATACCAAAAAAGAGCCGACAGCAGAGTTGGGGGCGTAGGGACTGAAACGCAAATAATTACCCCTCAAATCTATAAAGATATAAATCAAGAAAAGTTTATTCCAATTGTTGCAGAAAGAGATAATAAAGGCAATCATTTTATACCTATATATATTGCTACAAGATTATATATAGACTTATCTTCATCGGAAGCATACGAGGAAAGCTACGATAAATTAATAAGAAATATCTACAAAGTTCCATTACACAAAAAGCCATCTTTAGGTAAAGCCCCAGAGTATCTTTTCGAAAATGAAACCACGTTTTTTCAAACTGCTACTGTAATAAGACAGATGAAAGCAAGTGCAGATAAAAACCCCAACAGAGTAAAATACTTATGGAATGATTTTGTTGATACATTTTACGAATCAATTAAAGGACTTGATATTGGTGATAATATAAACGATGCAGATCAAAAAGTTGAGAAAATTGTAAAGTTAATAGATGAATCACTTCCTCTAAGAAATGATTATATTGTTGCTGTTGAGTTGTTATGTATGACAGATACAATTGAAGCTGATCATATAATAGAGTTTTTCGAAAAAATGTATACATTAACTGAATTTCAAGGAAATGGTTCGTACTTTGAATTTCATTTTGATCACTACAAATTTCTGCTTAATGAACTTTTCTTATATTCTATAGCGATTTTGTTGAGGATGAAAAAATATTCTTTAGTTAATCAAGTTCTAAATGCTGAATACTATGTGGAAAGTAATAGAAGTGAAAAACCAAGTGATTTTACTGGTTTTAGATTTTATTTGCAATCTTTGGATAGTCACAATGAAAATATTCAATTGAATAGAGTAAGCTTACATGCAGATTTATTGGTACAACGTGCTTTTGAGAAATATAAGAAGGAACTAATTATTACAGATATTATCTTGTATAATCTTTCTAAGATATATTACAATGATTGGTCGAATATTTGGTTTCCTATTACTTATATTTACTTGAATCAAGTAGGTGTTATCAAGATTTTCAGTAAATTGAAATCAAGAAGTCACTTTGAAACGGTAAAAGTCTTATTCAATGATTGTAATGAAATTGATTTTAAGTCTAAAATTATAGAAATGAAAAGTGATCGTGGATACTCTAATGGTAGGGGCGGTATTCCAATAATACGGAATTTCATTAATCCAGATGAAATATGTACAATACCATGACAGTTTAGCGGAAAATGGCTTTTTATCATATAGTGAGTAGCTAATTTAATTCAATAATAAAATTGGGATTTTAATTAGTAGTTGTCTTGAGATATAAAAGGTTTTAATATGGGAAAGGAAGTGTTAGTATCAAAAAGGTATACGTAATTATTCTTTCATTAATGCTTATTCTTGGATTTACTTCAATTTCAATTGGAGTAGCAGAAGCAAAAGAAAAGATAGTTACATATAAAAACTGCACAGAGTTGAATAAGGTGTACAAAGGTGGCGTGGCTCGTTCCTCCTCAGTCAAAAACAAAGGTGGAAAAACGAAATACAAACCATTTGTTTCACAGGCACTGTATGACGCCAATAAGAAGAGTGATCGGGATAAAGACTTGATTGCTTGTGAAAGGTAAGTGGTTCGTTTTAGAATATGCTTTAAGCAAAGACCTTTCTATTGAGTGGTCTTTTTTTGTACTGTAAAAATGAACTCTATAGGAATGTTAACATATGGTACAATCTTAATAAGTATTTAGCTTGATATTTCCAGAATATCTACATAAAAGATATCCGTCGCATCCAGAGTCCACAATATTATTAGAAGGGGAGGATTTTTTTGAAAACATTATTTAAACCTAAAGTTAACCCAAGTCGCGAATTTTTAGAGATCGCTTCAGATTTCTCGAATCCTCTTGATATTGTACGTGAAGCAATATCAAATTCATTTGATGCAAAAGCATCAGAAATTTTCATAACATTCTCTATGAGTTTAGAAAGTGGTCGTAGAAAACTAAAAATACTGCTTCGTGACAATGGTACAGGTATGGACTATAAGGGAGTAGAATCATTTTTCGATCTAGGTAACAGTTTGCGTAAGGATGATAAAGTTAGTGATCCATCTCTAATTGGAGAGAAGGGGCATGGAACGAAGATATATTTTAATTCTGAAAGGATTGTTGTTATAACTGGAAAAGATGAGATAAAATATTCGTGTTGTATGAACAATCCAATAGGTTCATTATATGAGGGTATTGTTCCCGATGTTGAGGTAGAGGAAAGTCAAGGAAAATTCAAGGGTACTTTGATAGAGATAATTGGATACAACAATAATGAGAGAGATGTATTTACTCATGACCGATTAAGGGATTATATTTATTGGTTTACTAAATATGGTTCATTTGAAGGCGAGTTGGGTCAGCACCCCTACAAAGATATACAACTTCACTTACAAGGAATTGACCGGAATAATCATGAAACTCTAAAATTTGGTCATAAATTTGCGGAAGAGTCGGAGAGTTTGGACAAACTTATGAATGACCATATAACTGATGCACCAGATTATTTTGTTAAAAAATTTGTCTTCGAGGATAATCTTCGTAGATATCCCGATATTAGTTATCAAGCCGTATGGTACATAGAAGGAAATAAGGCTAAGCGCTTGGTAAATAATATGATAAAAAGAAGTGGCTATCAAGCCCCCAGTGGAGGATATTCCGTTCAAGAAAGGTATGGTATATGGTTATCTAAAGACTACATACCAGTCCAACAAAAAAATGAATGGATAAATAAGCGGGGAAGTGAATCAACAAAGCTACATGCTTTTTTTAATTGTCAAGATTTTAGATTAACAGCAAACCGAGGTTCAGTAGAGAACACTTCAGGTGATATTCTAGAGGAAATAAAAAATACAATCAACGAACAATATTTGAGAATTACAGAAAGTGACGATTGGAGTAATATGGAATGGCTTGAAGAACAATCACAATCCTATCAAAGTGAACGGAAAGAAGAAAAGGATTTTGAAAAGAGAGCAAAACTAATTAAGACAGCGAAAATCGCCGAATATAAAGACATTACCTTACGGGAACCACGTCAAGAGCAAGGTGTGTTTTCCATATACCATATAATAAATATTCTTGAACCACAGTTATTTCCATTCGAAATTGTTGACTATGATACGCACGCAGGTATAGATGTTTTAGCACGTTTAAGAAATTCAGGTGTAGATTTAGAACGTTCTTACTTACGCTTTGTTGAGTTTAAAAATATTTTGAAAAGTAATTTCAATCATTCTTTTAAACGACTCTATGGTATTGTTTGTTGGAATCTGCAAATAGTTCATGATGAAGTTGTTACTGATGCGTTTGGTCATAGTCGCAAACTAAGATGTGTTCCAAGCTCTAGTGAAAGTACATTCACACAATATTTCTTAGAGGATGAAAGAGATCCACACCGTATTGAAATAATTGTTCTGGAAGAATATTTGGAAGAACGATTAGGTATTCAGTTTAAACGGGTAAGAACTTAAGAAGAGTTGCTAGTGTAAGGTGCTAGTGCAACCACTGGATGTGATAGCTAATGTTAAACGTAAATAATACAAGTAATAGACCGTCTCTATATGAGTCGGTCTATTCTTTATATAGACATAGGATTTGGGAGGGATACTGCAACAAAACTTTAAACAGAAAGTTGAAGCATTGAAAAATAAGCTAATTGAGTAAATGCAGAGTGCGAAATCGTTTGTGGAATTAATTGAAGTTTGAAAGGCTTTTTGATAAAAGGAGTGAAAATGTAGTGTATTTAGTGAAGGGATACTTTTATTAAGTGTAAGTGAAATGAACAAAAACCAAGAGATAGTATGATCTTGGTCTTTGTTTTATGTCCAGTGCTACGTATAAATTTCATTGGTGAGTTTTCTTGTGTAGATGAACTAACAATTTGTATCTTGAACAGTTGAAATTCTCCATTTCACCCGCTACAATTGATATACAAAGATAACGCAATAATTGAATAGTAATTTACTCTATTGAAGCGGGTAGTGGTGGCGGGATTTACGATGGATTAAGTCATAATAAAGACTCTTATCCCACGTATCCCATGGGATATACTTGAGAAAATCTCCGTTCGTATCGTAAATGAAGTAGATAATGTTAACCGTATCGTGTATGACATTACCTCCAAGCCACCTGCAACGATTGAGTGGGAATAAGAATAAGATCAAAAATAAGATCAAAAAGAGCAAGCCCATTATTTTAACGGGCTTGCTCTTTTTCTTTGAAAAGCTGGATAGAAGTTCCATACCGTATTTGGATAGACGGGTAGTCAATAGGTTTCATTCAGTATAATCAACTGATTTACGAACAAAAATTAAGATAAGAGTTATAATGTTCGGATTTGTCATTGACAAGCTGTGTAACATCGACCTAAAATGATAAAGTGCAACAACACATATTTCGTATAATTCCGAGAATTGGCTTGGAAGTCTCTACGAGGTCACCATAATGGCCTGGCTACGATTATAAAAGAAACCCACAGTGGTAACAGTTGTTTGACTGTCATCATACGGGTTGTTCTTTTTTCGAGCCGGAGTCTACTTAGATTCCGGCTTTCTGTTGCTGTCAAACATATCTAAGGGGGAAATATTCTAATGGGTTGGTTGAATCGGTTTTTTAAACTGAAACAGAATGGTACCACAGTGCGCACAGAAATTATGGCTGGTTTGACTACATTTATGGCGATGGCGTATATCTTATCCGTCAATCCGAACACGCTAACGGCTTTTGGTCAAATTGATATGGGCTGGTATTCTGTATTCTTGGCAACGGCACTAGCTGCAGGGATATTTACAATTGCAATGGGCGTGTTCATTAACTTCCCAGTTGCTTTGGCGCCTGGTATGGGTTTGAATGCCTATTTCGCTTCTGTTGTATTATCTTCAGCATCAACGGATCATCCGTTCACTTGGCAAATGGGTTTAACCGCTGTATTTGTCTCCGGTTTGATTTTTATTCTATTGACGATTACTCGTGTAAGACAAATGTTACTTGATGCTATTCCAGATAGTTTGAAACATGCAATTACAGTTGGTATTGGCTTGTTCATCACTGTGTTAGGTTTGAAGAACAGTGGACTGATGACAATTGGTGTTGAAGCTGGTAAAGATATTCCAGCACATACATTTACGGATGTACTAGGATTTGAAACAGTGATTCATCTAGGTAGCCTAATGAATACAGATGTTCAATTAGCACTTGTTGGTGTGATTCTAATTGCTATCTTAATGGTGCTCCGTGTTAAAGGTGCGATTCTGTTCGGTATCCTCGGTACAACGGTTGTAGCTATCATGATGGGTGCAGTGAATTTCAGTTCATTGCAAAGCAGTGATATTCATTGGGTTCCTGATTTCACCCAAATGAACTTTATGTCCTTCGATTGGGAAGGTATTATGCATACAGGTCTGATCTCTGCAATTGTAACGTTTACCTTTGTAGAATTGTTTGATACGTTCGGTACATTAGTAGGTACTGCAACACGTGCCGGTATTATGAAAGATCCGGTAGAAGGTAAAAGACGTGTAGGTAATGCAATGTTTGTAGATGCAGTTGCGGTAACGGGCGGTGCTATGCTTGGTACATCGACTACAACGGCTTTTGTTGAAAGTGCAGCTGGAGTTGCTGAAGGCGGTCGTACAGGTCTTACGGCTGTAACGACAGGTATATGTTTCTTATTAGCATTGTTCCTTGCCCCAGTTGTGGCATTGATTCCAGGATCGGCTACAGCGGCAGCGCTTATTATCGTTGGAGTACTTATGGTGCAATCCATTAAAGAAATCGATTTTCAGGATATGGTCGTGGCGATTCCAGCTTTCTTGACTATTGTAATGATGCCTTTCACTTACAATATTGCTAATGGAATTTCGTTCGGTATCGTGACTTATGTTGTTTTAGCTACTTTCGGTAACCTTGTAGAGAAGAAGAAATATAACATTCACTGGATGATGTGGGTGCTGGCAGTTCTGATCATTCTACGCTATGCATTTCTCGGTAGTGGAGGTTAATACCATTTGATTGTTCCGAACCAGTATAGCCTTTATGGCTATGCTGGTTTTTTTTGAATTGAAAAGCTACACGAAACCACCCGCATTCTATGTATTTCAGATGTAATCCATCGAAATACATAGGTTGGCGACTATATGCTCACAAACAATGCTTCACTCAAGAAGGGAGACAGAGGAGGATGGAGTATCTGCAGAAGAAGCTCTATATGAGAAGGGAAAGTTAATGTTCCACATTTAAAGTCGTATTCCTACTCTATAGAAAGGTGCAAACCGCACGGATTTAACAGATGATATAGCTTACACCTGAAAGTGATACAAAGTATCGATAGCATAGGAAGCATAATCCACATTCCTACACTATAGTCACTTCTTCAACTATAGATAGATGAAATGAAATGGTTGAATGAATGATAAACTTAAGGGGATACTGGTTGTTACAAATATATTATGTAAAAGGCTTGCTAATCTACAGTACCCATGATATATTAATTACCCGGCTGAGAAAACATTTATGATTTCTTGGTACAAGCATTAATCGCAAGAGTTTGAAAATAACACTTGCATTGTTAAGCCGGATGCGATATGATATAAAAGTTGTCACCGAGACACACTGGTGATTAACGAAAGAGAAATTGATCTTTGAAAACTGAACAACGAGTGAGTGGTTTTCACGAAAGTGAGAACAAACAAATGAGAAATCATTTGGATTGAGAATGAATAATTCTCGTCAGCATGTTTCAAAATGAGCATAATCGCTCTTTTCATGATTGGTTCCAAATCACTGCAAAGCTGATTTGAAATCAATCTCTATTGGAGAGTTTGATCCTGGCTCAGGACGAACGCTGGCGGCGTGCCTAATACATGCAAGTCGAGCGGAGATTTTAGAAGTGCTTGCACTTCTGAAATTTCAGCGGCGGACGGGTGAGTAACACGTAGGTAACCTGCCTGTAAGACTGGGATAACTATCGGAAACGGTAGCTAATACCGGATAATTTATTTCTTCACATGAAGAGATACTGAAAGGCGGAGTAATCTGCCACTTATAGATGGACCTGCGGCGCATTAGCTAGTTGGTGAGGTAATGGCTCACCAAGGCGACGATGCGTAGCCGACCTGAGAGGGTGAACGGCCACACTGGGACTGAGACACGGCCCAGACTCCTACGGGAGGCAGCAGTAGGGAATCTTCCGCAATGGACGAAAGTCTGACGGAGCAACGCCGCGTGAGTGATGAAGGTTTTCGGATCGTAAAGCTCTGTTGCCAGGGAAGAACACTTGGGAGAGTAACTGCTCTCAAGGTGACGGTACCTGAGAAGAAAGCCCCGGCTAACTACGTGCCAGCAGCCGCGGTAATACGTAGGGGGCAAGCGTTGTCCGGAATTATTGGGCGTAAAGCGCGCGCAGGCGGTCATTTAAGTTTGGTGTTTAATTCCAGGGCTCAACCCTGGGTCGCACTGAAAACTGGGTGACTTGAGTACAGAAGAGGAGAGTGGAATTCCACGTGTAGCGGTGAAATGCGTAGATATGTGGAGGAACACCAGTGGCGAAGGCGACTCTCTGGGCTGTAACTGACGCTGAGGCGCGAAAGCGTGGGTAGCAAACAGGATTAGATACCCTGGTAGTCCACGCCGTAAACGATGAGTGCTAGGTGTTAGGGGTTTCGATACCCTTGGTGCCGAAGTTAACACATTAAGCACTCCGCCTGGGGAGTACGGTCGCAAGACTGAAACTCAAAGGAATTGACGGGGACCCGCACAAGCAGTGGAGTATGTGGTTTAATTCGAAGCAACGCGAAGAACCTTACCAGGTCTTGACATCCCTCTGAATCTACTAGAGATAGTAGCGGCCTTCGGGACAGAGGAGACAGGTGGTGCATGGTTGTCGTCAGCTCGTGTCGTGAGATGTTGGGTTAAGTCCCGCAACGAGCGCAACCCTTATGCTTAGTTGCCAGCACATTATGGTGGGCACTCTAAGCAGACTGCCGGTGACAAACCGGAGGAAGGTGGGGATGACGTCAAATCATCATGCCCCTTATGACCTGGGCTACACACGTACTACAATGGCCGGTACAACGGGCTGCGAAATCGCGAGATGGAGCCAATCCCAACAAAGCCGGTCTCAGTTCGGATTGCAGGCTGCAACCCGCCTGCATGAAGTCGGAATTGCTAGTAATCGCGGATCAGCATGCCGCGGTGAATACGTTCCCGGGTCTTGTACACACCGCCCGTCACACCACGAGAGTTTACAACACCCGAAGTCGGTGGGGTAACCCGCAAGGGAGCCAGCCGCCGAAGGTGGGGTAGATGATTGGGGTGAAGTCGTAACAAGGTAGCCGTATCGGAAGGTGCGGCTGGATCACCTCCTTTCTATGGAGAATCGTTTCCTGAGACGGAAACATTCGAACACGGTGACTACGGTCACCGTAAGACTTTACAATGTAAAGTCGCACACTCACTCGTTGTCAGTTTTGAAAGAGCAATCTTTCAAACCGTTATTTCTCTTGTAGAAATGACTTTGATCCTTGAAAACTAGATAACGAACGAATTTGTAAGTTAGAATGAACATTCTTTTATATGTACGTTTTGTTAACTTGTTAACGAAACAAAGTGTAAAAGTAGCAGCGAGTATTCGATTTATCGAGTACAAGCTAACATGTACGTGCGAATTTGATGTGATGATCGATCCTTTGGAAGTTTGTTTCAACCGTTTACGGGGGAAATAAGCGGACAACAGAGCGAGCAGCGCAACAAATGAGCAACGCGGTTAAGCTACTAAGAGCACACGGAGGATGCCTAGGCGCTAGGAGTCGATGAAGGACGTGGCGAACAACGAAACTGCCTCGGGGAGCTGTAAGCAAGCTTTGATCCGGGGGTGTCCGAATGGGGAAACCCGGCTGTGTTAATACGCAGTCACTCTTACCTGAATACATAGGGTAGGTAGAGACAGACCAGGGGAACTGAAACATCTAAGTACCCTGAGGAAGAGAAAACAATAGTGATTCCGTCAGTAGCGGCGAGCGAACGCGGATTAGCCCAAACCAAGGAGCTTGCTCTTTGGGGTTGTGGGACGTCTCACACGGAGTTACAAAGGAATATATTAAGTGAAGAGGTCTGGAAAGGCCCGGCATAGAAGGTAAAAGCCCTGTAGCTGAAAGTATATTCTCTCCGAGACGTATCCCGAGTAGTGCGGGGCACGTGAAACCCCGTATGAATCCAGCAGGACCATCTGCTAAGGCTAAATACTCCCTAGCGACCGATAGTGAAACAGTACCGTGAGGGAAAGGTGAAAAGCACCCCGGAAGGGGAGTGAAATAGAACCTGAAACCGTGTGCTTACAAAAAGTCAGAGCCCGTTCTATGGGTGATGGCGTGCCTTTTGTAGAATGAACCGGCGAGTTACGTTCCCGTGCAAGGTTAAGCTGAGAAGGCGGAGCCGCAGCGAAAGCGAGTCTGAATAGGGCGAATTTTAGTACGTGGACGTAGACCCGAAACCGAGTGATCTACCCCTGTCCAGGGTGAAGGTGCGGTAACACGCACTGGAGGCCCGAACCCACGCATGTTGAAAAATGCGGGGATGAGGTGGGGGTAGCGGAGAAATTCCAATCGAACTCGGAGATAGCTGGTTCTCCCCGAAATAGCTTTAGGGCTAGCCTCGGAATGAAGAGTCGTGGAGGTAGAGCACTGATTGGGTGCGGGGCCCGCAAGGGTTACCAAGCTCAGTCAAACTCCGAATGCCATGTACTTATATCCGGGAGTCAGACAGTGAGTGCTAAGATCCATTGTCGAAAGGGAAACAGCCCAGACCATCAGCTAAGGTCCCCAAGTGTGTGTTGAGTGGAAAAGGATGTGGAGTTGCACAGACAACCAGGATGTTGGCTTAGAAGCAGCCATCATTGAAAGAGTGCGTAATAGCTCACTGGTCGAGTGACTCTGCGCCGAAAATGTAACGGGGCTAAACACACCACCGAAGCTATGGCTTGATACATTAGTATCAGGGGTAGGGGAGCGTTGTATAGAGGTTGAAGGTGTACCGTGAGGAGCGCTGGACACTATACAAGTGAGAATGCCGGTATAAGTAACGAAAAGATCAGTGAGAATCTGATCCGCCGAAAGCCCAAGGTTTCCTGAGGAAGGCTCGTCCTCTCAGGGTAAGTCGGGACCTAACGCGAGGCCGAAAGGCGTAGTGGATGGACAACAGGTTGAAATTCCTGTACCACCGTAATCCGTTATGAGTAATGGGGTGACGCAGTAGGGTAGTGACGCGGACTGATGGAATAGTCCGTCTAAGCAGTGAGGCTTGTGTGTAGGCAAATCCGCACACTATAAGGCTGGGCTGTGATGGGGAGCGAAAATTACAGTAGCGAAGGTCATGATCTCACACTGCCAAGAAAAGCCTCTAACCAGGAGAAGGTGCCCGTACCGCAAACCGACACAGGTAGGCGAGAAGAGTATTCTAAGGCGCGCGGAAGAACTCTCGTTAAGGAACTCGGCAAAATGACCCCGTAACTTCGGGAGAAGGGGTGCCCCGGTAGTGTGAATAGCACGAGGGGGCCGCAGTGAAAAGGCCCAAGCGACTGTTTAGCAAAAACACAGGTCTGTGCGAAGCCGTAAGGCGAAGTATACGGGCTGACGCCTGCCCGGTGCTGGAAGGTTAAGGGGAGTGGTTAGGGGTAACCCGAAGCTATGAACCGAAGCCCCAGTAAACGGCGGCCGTAACTATAACGGTCCTAAGGTAGCGAAATTCCTTGTCAGGTAAATTCTGACCCGCACGAATGGCGTAACGATTTGGGCGCTGTCTCAACGAGAGATCCGGTGAAATTTTAATACCTGTGAAGATGCAGGTTACCCGCGACAAGACGGAAAGACCCCATGGAGCTTTACTGCAGCTTGATATTGGATTTGGGTACGATCTGTACAGGATAGGTGGGAGCCTGAGAAATAGGAGCGCAAGCTTCTATGGAGGCATCGTTGGGATACCACCCTGATCGTATCTAGGTTCTAACCTAGGACCGTAAACCGGTTCGGGGACAGTGTCTGGTGGGCAGTTTGACTGGGGCGGTCGCCTCCTAAAGAGTAACGGAGGCGCCCCAAGGTTCCCTCAGAATGGTTGGAAATCATTCGAAGAGTGCAAAGGCAGAAGGGAGCTTGACTGCGAGACCTACAAGTCGAGCAGGGACGAAAGTCGGGCTTAGTGATCCGGTGGTACCGCATGGAAGGGCCATCGCTCAACGGATAAAAGCTACCCTGGGGATAACAGGCTTATCTCCCCCAAGAGTCCACATCGACGGGGAGGTTTGGCACCTCGATGTCGGCTCATCGCATCCTGGGGCTGAAGTAGGTCCCAAGGGTTGGGCTGTTCGCCCATTAAAGCGGTACGCGAGCTGGGTTCAGAACGTCGTGAGACAGTTCGGTCCCTATCTGTCGTGGGCGCAGGAAATTTGAGAGGAGCTGTCCTTAGTACGAGAGGACCGGGATGGACGCACCTCTGGTGTACCAGTTGTTCCGCCAGGAGCATAGCTGGGTAGCTACGTGCGGACGGGATAAGCGCTGAAAGCATCTAAGCGTGAAGCCCCCCTCAAGATGAGATTTCCCAATTAGTAAGACCCCTTGAAGACTACGAGGTAGATAGGTTGGAGGTGGAAGCGCAGCAATGTGCGGAGCTGACCAATACTAATCGGTCGAGGGCTTATCCTAACAAATGTTTAAACAGTTGAAGTGTATACTTCATACTTTCTAACACAAATTCGTTCGTATCTAGTTTTCAGGTGATCAAACATCTGAATAACAGCATAAAGCTGAGGTTTTTTCTAGCGATTGATCTTGACTTGGATTTATTCAGGGAGAGTCAACGAGCAGAAGAATCACGTTTGGTGGCGATAGCGGAGGGGTTCCACACGTACCCATCCCGAACACGACCGTTAAGCCCTCCAGCGCCGATGGTACTTGGACCGCAGGGTCCTGGGAGAGTAGGACGTCGCCAAGCAACAGAAATAACACTACCAATAACTTGGTAGTGTTATTTTGATATTCATAGATATAATCATATTATCAGTAAGGCAAATGAACTAACCTTTTATTGGATGGGAAAGAAAGAGAAGGTGTAGACGAATGGGATATATGAGGACTGAAGAACATTTAATTTATTCTAATGAAATTGATAATAAAGCCAATTGTCGCCTATCTGTTTTATTAAGCCTGATGCAACGTGCTGCTGATGGTGATGTCGAGAATATGGGTGGTTCGCGGGATGAAATGGTCGCTCGTAACATGGGCTGGATGCTGACTACGATTGATCTTACATGCGAACGGATACCTATATTTAATGAGCAAATTAAAATTACGACATGGAATAAAGGGACAAAGGGTGCTTTATGGTTAAGGGACTTTAGGATATGTGATGGGAATAATCAAGAGATTGCGAAGGCGTGTACGTCGTGGGTATTGGTGGATAGTGTTAAGCGTAAGGTGCTTAGGCCATCAGCGTATCCGTTTGAAATCAAATCTAATGATGAAGATTCGCTTGGACCTGTTCCTGACAAAATAAATATATTAGACGAAGTGAAGTTACATGAATCCTATGCTATGACGGTTCGTTACAGCGGTATTGATAGTAATGGACATTTGAATAACGCTCGTTATGCCGATTTATGTATGGATGCCTTAAGCGTGGACGAATTGGATAGTACATCTATTCAAGGTTTCAAAATTACGTATCATCATGAAGCCCGAATGGGAGAAGTTATTCATATACTACGTTCTGATGTAACGGATGGAGTTATCTATTTCAGAGGGCAGTCACCAGAGGGAACACGTTATTACGATGCTTGTCTGAGGTTGATGGAATAGAGGAACACACAAAGGAGCGTAATTATGAAATCTTTAATATTAGCAGAGAAGCCTTCAGTTGCTCGTGAAATTGCTCGAGTGATGGGCAGTAGAGAGAAGCATAAAGGTTATTTCGAAGGACCTAAATATATCGTGACTTGGGCGTTAGGACATCTTGTTGGATTGGCGGAGCCTGAGGATTATGATCATAAATTTGCGACTTGGAATTTGGAGGATCTACCGATTCTTCCGGAAAAGATGAAATTGAAAGTGTTAAGAGAAACAAGCCAACAATTTAAAGTTGTTCAACATCAGGCAAAGCGTCAGGATGTTAGCGGCTTGATTATCGCAACGGATGCTGCGCGTGAGGGAGAGTTGTTAGCACGTTGGATCCTGCAAATGATGAAGTGGGACAAGCCATTTCAGCGGCTATGGATTTCTTCGCAGACGGATAAAGCTATTAAGGAAGGTTTTGCAACATTAAAGCCAGGGAATCAGTTCGACCGTTTGTATGAATCTGCCCGTTGTCGAGCTGAAGCGGATTGGATGATTGGTTTGAATATTACACGAGCGTTAACCTGTAAATTCGGAGCACAGTTGTCTGCTGGTCGAGTACAGACGCCATCACTCGGTATGATTATGGATCGAGAGAAGGAAATTATTGATTTCCGTTCAGAGGAATATGACACACTTACCGTAGAACTAGGCAACTTCACAGCAACTTGGAGGGGCAGTAATGGTGATGCCCGCATGTTTGATCGTAAGCAAGGTGAAATATTACAGAATAAGCTACAAGGTAAGACTGGTGTTATGGAAAAGGTTAAAAAGTCGGAAAAGGTAGAGCCCCATCCACTTGCCTATGATCTTACCGAACTTCAGCGGGATGCTAACCGACGTTTTGGATTTTCAGCCAAGCAGACATCTAATGTACTGCAACGTCTCTATGAGCAGTATAAGCTGGTCACTTATCCACGAACAGATAGTCGACATCTGACCTCGGATATGACAGGGACGTTCAAGGAGCGCTTAGAAAGTGTAGCAGTTGGACCTTATGCAACGCTAGCCCGCCCATTATTGCGCAAAAATCTAACGATCACTAAACGGATTGTAGATGATAGTAAAGTAAGGGATCATCACGCTATTATTCCTACTGAAGAGACTGTACTGCTGAACTTACTTAATGCAGAGGAACGGAAGTTGTATGATCTTATTGTTCGCCGTTTCATAAGTCTGTTCTATCCACCTGCTCGTTATGATGATGTTGCCGTTACGGTGAAAGTGGAGAATGAACTCCTTCATGCAAAAGGAACGACAGTCAAGGATATCGGTTGGAGAGAAGTATACGGTGGAGATGTGGAAGACGATACAGATGAAGATGAATCATCAGACCATCAAGAGAAACGATCGGTTCTTCCTGAATTAAAAGTTGGGGATTCTGTAAAGGTACAGCGTTGTAACGTTCGTCCTGGCCGTACACTTCCACCGAAACGATTTACAGAAGCGTTACTCCTCTCGCAAATGGAGAAGCATGGATTAGGTACACCGGCTACTCGTGCCGATATTATCGAGAAGCTAGTGTCATCAGATACGATTGAGCGCAAGAGTAATATTTTACATCCCACTGGTAAAGGGAAACAATTGATCGAATTGGTATCCCCACAGTTACGATCGCCTGAGCTGACAGCTAAATGGGAATCGGAGCTTGAGAAGATT
This sequence comes from Paenibacillus sp. FA6, assembly GCF_051550225.1. Taxonomy (NCBI): domain Bacteria; kingdom Bacillati; phylum Bacillota; class Bacilli; order Caryophanales; family Paenibacillaceae; genus Paenibacillus; species Paenibacillus sp. FA6. The sequence goes on from NZ_CP188820.1 coordinate 95,951, forward strand.
GCCCAAGGCCAAGGAAGTTCAGATTTATTTTTAAAAGTAATTCGTAGTATGTCAAAGGAACTGGTGGCAGGGGTTAAGGGGAGCTCGGTTGAATACAAGCCTCATAATGTGTCTAACAGTCATTGTCCGGAATGCAATACTCGGCTTCTAGAGAAGAAGAACAAACGAGGTACATTGCTTGTCTGCCCGAAAGAAGATTGTGGCTATCGCCGTTCTGATGAGAAAAGAGTATCGAATCGTCGCTGTCCACAATGTCATAAGAAAATGGACATGAAGGAAGGCAAGGCTGGACTATATGTGCAGTGCCTGACATGTGGAATTACGGAGACCGTAAATAAAGACAATAAACATATCAATAAACGTGAAGAACGGAAGTTAGTTGATAAGTACACCCAACAGGAGACCGTTGGTTCGAACCTGGGTGAGCTTTTAAAAGCGGCATTAGAGCAGAAGAACAAAGGGTAGATGTCTTCGTAAATAGTATGAAGGAAGTTTGATTAATTGTATCCTAAGCCTGATAGACTTATAATAGAGGTGTAAGGAAAATGAGTTGTGAATAAAGAGGAGGACATGTAGCAGATGGGGACTGCACTATGGATTTGGTTTATCTTTATAAACATGGTGGGCTATCTGGTTATGTCTGAAGACAAGAAGAGAGCCCAGAGGAGGCGAGATCGAGTACCGGAGAGAACACTATTCCTACTAGCTGCTATTGGAGGATCATTAGGTGTTATCATTGCGATGTATCGCAAACGGCACAAGACGAAACATGCAAGCTTCCGAATAGGGATTCCACTTCTACTCTTTATGAATGCTATAATGTACGGATATTTCATGGTTTAGCTAGTTCAATTTATTCTGAATCTTCAGAAAAGAGGTGTGGAACATGCTATTTTCTAATATTTTAGTAGCTTATGATGGTTCTAAAGCGTCCAAAAAGGCATTGAATCACGCGATCGCATTGTCGAAGTTGAGCCCCAACGCAAAGATAACGGTTATTCATGTTTTTGGTTTTCCACGTGCATATTTTGGAGAGGCCTATGCGGCGATTCCAGCTTCGGTTACGAAAGAATACTTTGACTTGTCGGAAGAAACAGTTGAGGAAGCCAAGGCAACTCTTGCAGCAGCCAGTGTAACTGGAACAGTGGAAATGATTCAAGGTGCTCCTGCTGAAGTCGTTCTTGAGTATGCCAAAACGAATAACACCGATGTTATCGTTATTGGTAGTCGTGGTCTTGGAGGCATTCGTGAATTTGTACTTGGAAGTGTCAGTCATAATGTCGTGCAACACGCTCGAATCCCAGTACTTGTTGTTAAATAAATAGTTAACCCATAAAGCCAGCATGCCTGAATGATTAGGGTAAGCTGGCTTTATGGGTTCTTTTAAAGGGATACTAATCAGAAAAGACGAACAATTATTTTGTGTGTTGTATAAATGTCCGTGTTTAGGTTGACATTGGGTGAGAGAGATTGTTAAACTAAGCATGAGTAATAAGAAATCAGAATATCAAAGAATAAATATGTAGTCTCAATATATAAGAAAAGAAATGATCCGTAGGGAAAGTGGGTTGAATGAATGTTACCAGTGGTCGCTGTTATTATGGGCAGTAAATCGGATTGGGAAACGATGCAATTCGCTTGTCAAATGCTAGATGAGCTTCAAATTAGTTATGAGAAAAAGGTAGTCTCGGCTCATCGTACACCTGATCTAATGTTCACCTATGCAGAAGAAGCTGCTGGGCGCGGGATTCGGGTTATTATTGCTGGAGCAGGAGGTGCTGCGCATCTTCCAGGTATGGTGGCTGCGAAGACCATCCTTCCTGTGATCGGGGTTCCGGTACAATCGAAGGCGTTGAATGGTTTGGATTCTTTACTCTCCATTGTACAAATGCCTGGTGGTGTACCTGTGGCGACCGTGGCGATTGGTAAGGCTGGAGCAACTAATGCAGGAATACTCGCAGCCCAGATCATAGGGGCATTTCATCCAGAGGTTCAGAAGCGTGTGCAACTCCGTAGGGATGCTATACGGGATGAAGTGTTAGAAAGCAGTGATGATCTATGAGTAAGAAGTTAGAGGAAGATCAATCTAACGAAATGTCCAAAACTTTGTTACCAGGAAGCACAATTGGTATTCTAGGCGGGGGACAGTTGGGTCGGATGATATCTCTTGCAGGTACAGCGATGGGATATCGATTCGTAACACTGGATCCAACACCACAATCACCAAGTAGTGATGTGGCTCAGCAGATTGTAGCCGAGTATGATGATGTGAATGCCGCGCGCAAATTGGCTCATGCTTCGGATGTGATCACGTATGAGTTCGAGAACGTGGATGCAGGTGTTGCAGAAATACTAGTGAAGGAATCCTATGTTCCTCAAGGAAGTGAGCTACTGTACACGACACAGCATCGTGTACGCGAGAAGAGAGCCATTGAAGCGGCAGGCGTTCCGGTAGCACCCTATCGCGTCATCGAAGGAATCGATAGTCTACGGCAAGCGATAGAAGACTTAGGCTATCCATCAGTATTGAAGACAGCGACAGGCGGCTATGATGGTAAAGGGCAATTCGTAATTAGAAGTGAGGATCAATTGGAAGGTGCTTATAATGAACTTGCCGCATCTGGGAGAGAATTGGTACTTGAGAAATTCATTGCCTTCCAGTGTGAAATATCAATCATTGTAGCACGTAGCCCAAATGGTGAAGTGAAGAGCTTCCCTATATCAGAGAATATTCATATCAATAATATACTACATTTGTCCGTTGTGCCTGCTAGGATAACTGCACAGGTACAGAATGAAGCAAGACGTCTAGCTGAAGCAGTAGCAACGAACATGGGTGTTGTTGGGCTTCTAGCTGTTGAATTATTCGTCACTGAGGACGGAACACTGTATGTGAATGAATTAGCTCCACGTCCGCATAACTCAGGACACTACACAATGGAAGCGTGTATGACTTCGCAGTTCGAGCAGCTCATACGAGCAGTGTGTAATCTTCCATTGGGAGATACTACGTTAGTGAGCCCGGTAGTCATGGTTAATGTTCTCGGTCAACATCTGGAATCGGTTGTTCAGAGAGTGGGAGTACAAGACGAGGTAGCGATGGAGTTAGGCGTTATTCCAAAGCTTCATCTGTATGGCAAGACGGAGAGTAAGACTAATCGTAAAATGGGCCATATCAACTTGCTGTGCAAGGATGTACAGGATGGGCTTGAATGGGTGGAACAAACGAAAATTTGGAGGCACTAAAACATGATCGAACGTTACAGCAGACCGGAAATGCGAGCCATTTGGACTGAAGAGAATAAATTTAATTCATGGCTAGAAGTAGAACTTTGTGCTTGTGAAGCATGGGCTGAACTGGGAGTTATTCCAAAGGAAGATACCGAACTACTTCGTCAGAATGCAAAGTTTGATATCGATCGTATCTATGAAATCGAACAGGAAACACGTCATGACGTGATTGCCTTCACCCGCTCTGTGTCTGAAAGTCTTGGACAAGAACGTAAATGGGTCCATTACGGTCTAACATCCACGGATGTCGTTGACACCGCTCTCGGATATGTATTACTCCAAGCCAATGATATACTCGAAAAGGATATAATGAATTTCATAGAAATTCTGAAAGATAAAGCTGTAGCTTATAAAGATACACCGATGATGGGTAGAACTCATGGTGTACATGCAGAACCAACGACATTTGGTCTAAAGATGGCCTTATGGTACGAGGAAATGAAACGTAATTTAGAACGATTCAAGCATGCGGCTAATGGGGTACAATTTGGTAAGATGTCTGGTGCAGTTGGAACATACGCCAATATTGATCCTTTTGTAGAACAATTTGTATGTCAGAAGCTAGGTACGACTGCAGCGCCGATATCGACGCAAACGTTACAACGTGATCGTCACGCTGAATATATGGCAACACTAGCACTAGTCGCTACGTCATTGGACAAGTTCGCTACGGAGATTCGTGCGTTGCAAAAAAGTGAAGTGCGCGAGGTTGAAGAGGCTTTCGCTAAAGGCCAAAAGGGTTCCTCTGCTATGCCACATAAGCGTAATCCGATTGGTTGTGAGAATATTTCAGGTCTATCCCGTGTTATTCGTGGTCATATGGTGACTGCGTACGAAGATGTAACGCTGTGGCATGAACGAGATATTTCGCATTCCTCGGTAGAACGAATTATTCTTCCGGATGCTACGATGTTGTTGAACTATATGCTGAATCGTTTCGGTAATATAGTGAAGAACTTGACGGTATACCCTGAGAATATGAAACGTAATATGGCTCGTACCTTCGGGGTCCCATTCTCAGGAAGAGTGTTGACGAAACTGATTGATAAAGGCTTTAGCAGGGAACAAGCATATGATACTGTTCAACCTCGTGCAATGCAGGCATGGGAAGAACAACGTCAATTCCGTGATATCATCGAATCTACGCCTGAAATTACAGAAGTGCTCAGCGTGGAAGAAATCGAAGATGCGTTCAATCCGAGCTGGCATTTGAAGCATGTAGATACTATTTTTACAAAGCTAGGTTTAGCTTGATATGATAGATAATGTAAGAGGCTGGAAGTGAGGTGAATGGACATGACATCAACGGCTGTATCTACTGCAGTAGAACTTGTTGACGCTCCACTGTTGTATAAAGGCAAGGTGCGTGAACTTTATGATTTGGGGGAAAATGTTCTAATCGTAGTGACGGATCGTATTTCTGCCTTCGATTATGTCCTTGATCCAGCAGTACCTGACAAAGGGAATATTTTGAATCAGTTAAGTGCTTTCTGGTTCGATCAGACGGCTGAACTCATGAAGAATCATGTCGTTCATACGGATGTTGAACAACTCGGTCATATGATCAAGGATAAGGAACTGCTGAAGAATCGAATCATGGTTGTTCGTAAAGCACAGCGTATTGATATTGAATGCGTTGTACGTGGATATATAACGGGTGGCGGTTGGCGACAATATCAAGAGTCCGGAGAAGTGAATGGGATTAAGCTCCGAGAAGGAATGCGTAAGAATGAGGTCTTCGCACTGCCTATCTTTTCACCAGCAGCCAAGAATGATGTGGGTCACGATGAGGATATTTCATTCGAAATGATGAAACAATCGGTAGGAGAAGAAATTGCACTTGAATTGCGAGAACAGAGCTTGAAACTATATAGATTCGCTCATGGGTATTGTGATCAACGGGGAATTATTCTAGTAGATTGTAAGTTTGAATTCGGGTTATTGGATGGTGAAGTGATCCTCATTGACGAGATATTCACGCCAGACTGTTCTCGTTTCTGGGACAAAGAGAAGTATGAACTAGATATTGAGATTGACAGTATGGACAAGGAGCCGGTTCGGTCATATCTGGCCGCCTCGTCTTGGGACATGGATAGCAAGCCTGATCCGCTTCCACAAGAAGTGGTTGAGGAGACTACAAAAAGGTATTTGGACATTTACCGGAGATTAACGGAATCACAATAATATATAAGACATTCTGAGGAGGAATTTTGAATCATGATTAAAGCTATGGTGTATGTGACTGTTAAAAAAGGCGTATTGGATCCACAAGGGGTCGCTGTTCAGGGGGCACTTCATTCGATCGGTTTTCAAGAAGTTGAAAGTTTACGCATTGGTAAATATATGGAAGTTAATTTAGATACGGATGACCGTGCTGAAGCTGAAGTACGCTTAAAGGCGATGTGCGAGAAGCTACTAGCCAATACGGTAGTCGAGGATTACCGTTACGAATTGGAGGGTTAATATCATGAAATTTGCAGTCTTAGTATTTCCAGGTTCTAATTGTGATATTGACTGTTATAAAGCGGTAGAAGATACAGTCGGTATGTCTGTTGATTATGTATGGCACACTGCTACGGACCTTTCTGCGTACGATTGCATCATTGTACCTGGTGGATTCTCCTATGGTGACTACTTACGCTGTGGTGCAATTTCACGTTTCGCACCTGTCATGGCTGAGGTAGCTAAAGCGGCTGAACAAGGAAAATTCATTCTAGGGATCTGTAATGGATTTCAGATTTTAACAGAAGCAGGATTGTTACCAGGTGCGTTACGTCGTAACGAATCAATGAAATTCCGGTGTATCGATACGGTGTTGAAGGTAGTTAACAATAAGACCCCTTTTACACATGAATATAGCAAGGATGAAGAAATAGTAGTTCCAATCGCACATGGTGAAGGAAATTACTACTGTGATGAAGAGACGCTTGAAAAGTTGAAATTAAATGATCAAATCGTGTTTACGTATGGAGATAATCCTAATGGTTCTCTAGCTGATATTGCTGGGATCTGTAATGAACGAGGCAATGTTATTGGCATGATGCCCCATCCAGAGCGGGCAGTAGATACTCTATTGGGTTCGGAAGACGGTAAGCGTATGTTCACATCAATATTAAAGTCATGGAGGGATACATATGGTACAGCAAGTGTCCGCTAAAGAACCAACCGCAGAACAAATTGCGGAGCAACAAATATATCATCAGATGGGCGTATCGGATAGCGAATACGAATTGATCTGTGGATTCATGGGTCGTAAACCGAACTATACCGAGATTGGCGTATTCAGTGTTATGTGGTCAGAGCATTGTGCATATAAGAATTCAAAGCCATTGCTACGTCGTTTCCCAACGACAGGACCACGTGTTCTAATGGGTCCTGGTGAAGGTGCAGGGATCGTAGACATTGGCGATAACCAAGCGGTTGTATTCAAAATTGAGAGCCATAATCACCCTTCGGCCATTGAACCTTATCAAGGGGCTGCGACAGGCGTAGGAGGAATTATTCGCGATATTTTCTCAATGGGTGCTAGACCAGTAGCTGTGTTGAACTCATTACGTTTCGGTAAGCTTGAAAGTGATCGTGTGAAGTATTTATTCGAACATGTCGTTTCGGGTATTGCTGGTTATGGTAACTGTATTGGTATTCCAACGGTGGGTGGAGAAGTTGTATTTGATGAAAGCTACGATGGGAATCCACTCGTAAACGCGATGTGTGTTGGGCTTATCGATCATGATAAAATCCAGCGTGGTGTGGCGAAAGGTGTAGGTAACCCAGTATTCTACGTAGGTCCACCAACGGGTCGCGATGGGATTCATGGTGCTACATTCGCTTCTATTGAACTTAGTGAAGAATCTGAAGCTAACCGTACCGCAGTTCAGGTAGGCGATCCATTCATGGAGAAGCTGGTGATGGAATCTTGTCTAGAATTGATAAATAGCGGCATAGTGGTTGGTATTCAAGATATGGGTGCTGCAGGATTAACATGTTCAAGTGCGGAGATGGCAAGTAAAGCTGGCAACGGATTAGAACTATACTTGGATGAAGTGCCACAACGTGAAGAGGGTATGACTCCTTACGAAATGATGCTGTCAGAATCACAAGAACGTATGCTATTCGTTGTTGAACCAAAGGATGAAGCGCAAGCTCTAGAGATCTTTGAACGTTGGGGCGTTATTTGTGCCAAAGTGGGTAAAGTAACGGATGATGGACGTCTGAAGCTTATACATCAAGATCAAGTAGTGGGTGATATGCCTGTTACAGCATTGGTTGATGAATGCCCAGTCTATGATAAACCATCGTCAGTTCCTGCTTATTATGTGAATAGTGATAAAATTGATACCCTTCGCTATGACGAAGTCACAGATCTTAGTGGAGCATTAAGCAAGATTCTTTCCTCTCCAAGTGTGGCAAGCAAAGCATGGGTATATGAACAATACGATTATATGGTGCGTACAAACACGGCTGTTCGTCCGGGTTCTGATGCAGCTGTCATAACGATTCGTGGTACACGTAAGGGTCTAGCGATGACAACCGATTGTAATGGTCGATATGTATATCTTGATCCTGAAGTGGGAGGTAAGATCGCGGTTAGTGAAGCAGCAAGAAACATTGTATGCTCAGGTGCTGAGCCGATCGCAATTACGGATAACCTGAACTTCGGTAACCCAGAGAAACCGGAAATTTTCTGGCAGATGGAACGTGCGGTGGATGGCATGGCAGAAGCTTGTCGTGAACTAGATACACCGGTTATTGGTGGTAATGTTAGTCTATACAATGAGAATGCAAATGGATCTATTTATCCAACACCTGTTGTAGGTATGGTTGGTCTGGTGCATGATATCGATCATATTACGACACAAGGCTTTAAGAAAGAAGGAGATGTCATTCTACTTCTTGGGAATACGAATGCTGAACTTGGAGGTAGTGAATTCCAAACTGTTCTACATGGCGTAGCAGAAGGACGTCCTCCAGCACTTGATCTTCAAGTGGAGAAGAAACTACTTGCTTCTGTACTTGGAGCAATTCAAAGTGGATTGGTACAATCGGCGCATGATTTATCCGAAGGTGGATTTGCTGTAGCTATTGCTGAGTCTTGTATTAGTGGAGGACTAGGCGCCCAAGTGAATATCACGACGGATCTTCGTTCGGATTTCGCTTTGTTTAGTGAGAGTCAATCACGTATTCTATTATCTGCATCTCCAGATAAGGCAGAGCAATTGCAGACTTATATCGAAGGCCATGGTGTTCCAGTGGTGAAGATTGGTGCTGTAGAGGGAAATAATCTAAGCATTGATATTAACGGTACGAACGCTGTGAATGAATCTGTAGAATCCTTTAAGCAGGTTTGGAAGGATGCGATTCCATGTCTCATGAAATAACATCTGCTAAGTTAACGTCCGAACCATCCACTTCTCATCCACTTTGGACGGGAGACTTTTACAATGAAGGTACGGGCAAGGATGATATTTTTGACACGTTAAAAGAGGAATGTGGGGTCTTCGGAGTATTTAATCATCCGGAGGCTGCTTCACTCTCCTATTATGGATTACACGCATTACAGCATCGTGGAGAAGAAAGTTGCGGGATGTGTGTAGCAGATGGGAAAGAATTCAACTATCATCGTGGCATGGGACTTGTGAAGGAAGTATTTGATAAGGATAGAATGGCTACATTGACTGGGAATATGTCGATCGGACATGTACGTTACGCTACTAGCGGTGACAGTCATCTAACCAATGCACAGCCACTTGTATTTAAGTACCGTGATGGTGATTTAGCTATTGCAACGAATGGTAATATTGTGAATGCACCACAAATCCGTCATGAGTTAGAACAGAGTGGTTCTATATTTCAGACGACAAGTGATACAGAGGTTGTGGCCCATCTGATTGCGCGTTCATCCAAAGGTGTTGTGGAGGCTGCTAAAGAAGCATTACAACGTATTGTTGGTGGATATGCATTTCTTATTATGACAAATGACAAACTGATTGTAGCTTCAGATCCGCATGGACTTCGTCCTGTTACTATGGGACGACTAGGTGAATCTTATATATTTGCTTCAGAGACATGTGCACTTGAGACGATCGGTGCGGAATTATTACGTGATATTCAACCGGGTGAGCTGTTGGTGCTAGATAAAGATGGCCTTAAGGAAGATCGGTATACAGAACCACAGCGTAAAGCGTTATGCGCGATGGAGTATATCTATTTCGCTCGTCCTGATAGTGATCTGAACGGATCGAATTTGCATGCCGCACGTAAAAGAATGGGGAGTCAAATGGCTCTGGAAGCTTTCGTGGATGCTGATCTAGTAACCGGAGTTCCGGATTCTAGTATTTCAGCTGCCATTGGATATGCTGAACAGACCGGAATCCCGTACGAGTTGGGTCTAATCAAGAATAAATATACAGGTCGTACGTTCATTCAACCAAGTCAAGAATTGCGTGAGCAAGGTGTCAAGATGAAACTGAGTGCTGTTCGTCGTGTAGTTGAAGGTAAGCGCGTTGTTATGATTGACGATTCTATCGTCAGAGGTACGACTTGTCTGCGTATCGTCAACCTGTTACGTGAAGCGGGAGCGACTGAAGTTCATGTGCGGATTACTTCACCACCGTTTAAGAACCCATGCTACTACGGAATAGATACGCCTGATCGTAAGGAACTTATTGCTCATGGGAAGACGGTTGAGGAAATCTGTCGTGAAATCAATGCAGATTCGCTGGCCTTTTTAAGTGCAGAGAGGCTTATTAGCGCCGTAGGTGGAGATAATGCAAGTGATCCGAGTGGCGGATTATGTCTCGCCTGCTTCAATAACGATTATCCAACGACGTTGGATTTCGGTGGTGAGGAAAAAGGCGGATGTGGATGTTAAATATAAAAGTGATCGCTAATTTAGGAAGGAGTGTTATTACAAGTGTCTGAAGCCTACAAAAATGCAGGGGTAGATATCGCAGCAGGGAACGAAGCGGTAGAACGAATGAAGAAGCATGTGAAGCGGACAATGCGTCCAGAAGTGATGACTGATCTTGGAGGATTCGGTGCGTTATTCAGTCTGAATAAGGATAAATACGAAGAGCCTGTATTAGTATCAGGTACGGATGGTGTCGGTACAAAGTTGAAAATTGCTTTTGCAATGGATAAACATGACACGATTGGGATTGATGCTGTAGCGATGTGTGTGAATGATATCATTGTACTAGGGGCAGAACCGCTCTTTTTCCTAGATTATCTTGCATGCGATAAAGTGGTGCCAGAGAAGATTGAAGCCATCGTAGCAGGAATCGCTGAAGGATGTCATCAAGCAGGATGTGCATTAACGGGTGGTGAGACCGCAGAAATGCCTGGTATGTATTCCGAAGGCGAATATGACATTGCTGGATTTACAGTAGGTATTGTCGATAAGAAGAATATCATTAATGGTACTACTATCGCTCCTGGGGACACTGTCATTGGGCTTGCTTCCAGTGGTGTACACAGTAACGGATTCTCCTTGGTACGGAAGCTTCTTCTAGAAGAAGTAGGATATGATCTGCATGATGAAATCACTGAACTTGGTGGCAAATTAGGAGATACATTGCTAATACCAACCAAGATTTATGTGAAGTCATTGCTTGCTTTGATTGAGAAGCTGAACGTCAAAGGTATGGCTCATATTACGGGTGGTGGGTTTATTGAGAATATCCCACGTATGCTACCAGATAACGTAAACGTTGATGTTAACTATGGTTCATGGCCGATTCTACCGATATTTGAATTAATGCAGAATAAAGGAAATATCACGAATCGTGATATGTTTACAACCTTCAACATGGGAATCGGTATGGTACTTGTCGTACGCGAAGAAGATGCATCTGAAGCACTTACTATTTTGAAGAGTAATGGAGAAGACGCATATATTATTGGTCGTGTGAACGAAGGAGAATCCATCGTAACCTTCACTGGGGCTGATGTGTAATGAGTCATTACCGTATTGCTGTATTTGCTTCAGGTGAGGGTAGTAATTTCCAAACGCTTGTAGACGCTGGGAAGGCAGGATCACTTGGTGGTGCGCAGGTGGAATTGTTAGTGTGCGATAAGCCTGAGGCAAGGGTTGTTAAGCGTGCGCGTGATGCAGGAATACCTGTGCACTTGTTCACGCCTAAATCGTATCCTTCACGTGAAGCGTATGAAGCAGAGATCGTGGAGCAGTTAGAAGCTCTGAATATAGAATTAGTCGTGTTAGCTGGCTATATGCGTCTGTTAACATCTGTCATGGTAGACAAATATGCTGGGCGTCTTATTAACATTCATCCATCGTTACTGCCATCTTTCCCTGGGACGAATGCTATTCAACAAGCGCTCGACTATGGTGTGAAAGTGACAGGAGCTACTGTTCATTTCGTAGATGGCGGAATGGATACGGGTTCTATTATCGCTCAACAAAGTGTCGAAATTATGCCGGAGGCTAGTGTGGATTCACTTGCTAAAGAGATACATTCGATAGAGCAGGAGCTATATCCGCGGGTTGTTTCATGGTTTGCAGAGGGACGAGTACGGTTAAACGACAGACAGGTAACGATATTACCGTATAAATAACATGGATTCGTCAGCGGATATGAGTCTGCAAGGTATTTCGATATTTCTCGGGAAATATTATTCGTGGAATGGAAATTTATCGTTGAAATATGACAATCCATCACATATAAAGGAGGATCCAATTCGTGAGTATAAAAAGAGCGTTAGTCAGCGTGTCGGATAAACAAGGCATCGTGGATTTTTGCCGCGAACTGTCTGCATTAGGCGTGGAGATTATTTCGACTGGGGGAACAAGCAGTCTACTTGCTAAAGAAGGCGTTCCAGTCATCGGAATATCAGAAGTTACGGGGTTCCCGGAAATTATGGATGGACGAGTTAAAACATTACATCCAGCCGTACACAGCGGATTATTGGCTGTACGTGATAACGTGGAACATCAACAACAGATGAAGGAATTGGATCTTGGGTATATCGACCTTGTTGTCGTGAACCTGTATCCTTTTCAAGAAACCATTGCTAAACCAGGTGTTTCGTATGAAGAAGCTATTGAGAACATTGATATCGGCGGACCAACTATGCTCCGTTCAGGTGCCAAGAACCATGCCTTTGTTAGTGTGGTTGTAGATTCTAGCGATTATAGTTCAGTGCTTGAGGAAATCCGCAAGGATGGAGATACGACACTGGAAACACGCAAACGGCTTGCGGCAAAAGTGTTCCGTCACACAGCGGCTTACGACGCCCTAATCTCTGATTATTTGTCGAATGTAACGGGAGATCCGCTACCAGAACGTCTAACAGTGACATATGAGAAAATACAAGATTTACGCTACGGAGAGAATCCGCATCAAAAGGCAGCGTTTTACCGTAAACCGTTGGCTCCACAAGGTACGCTCACTACGGCTGAACAGCTTCATGGTAAGGAATTATCTTATAATAATATTAATGATGCTAATGCTGCCTTACAAATCGTGAAAGAATTCGATGAGCCAACTGTTGTAGCGGTTAAGCATATGAACCCATGTGGTGTTGGAACAGGAAGTAATGTGTATGAGGCTTATCAAAAAGCTTACAATGCGGACCCAACTTCGATCTTCGGTGGGATTGTAGCGGCGAATCGTACGATTGATGCAGATACAGCGGAACTTTTGAAAGAGATTTTCCTAGAAATTATTATTGCACCTGACTTCACACCTGAAGCCCTTGAAATTCTCACGAAGAAGAAAAATATTCGTCTGTTGAAAATGGGTGAATTCCACACATCTAAAGAGCGTACTGGTCAATTCCTATTCACTTCTATTGATGGTGGAATGGTTGTCCAAGAGAGCGATATTCATTCCGTTGATGCATCAGAGTTGAAGGTCGTTACGGATCGTCAACCAACCGAGGATGAATTAAAGCAATTGTTGTTCGGATGGAAGATAGTTAAGCATGTGAAGTCTAATGCGATTGTACTTGCAGCAGATAATATGACTGTTGGTGTGGGTGCAGGACAGATGAATCGTGTCGGTTCAGCGAAGATAGCAATTGAGCAGGCTGGAGATAAGGCTAAAGGTTCCGCGCTCGCTTCGGATGCATTTTTCCCAATGGGAGATACGGTTGAATTTGCGGCTAAAGCCGGAATCACAGCTATTATTCAACCTGGTGGATCGATTAAAGACGAAGAGTCCATTAGAATTGCGAATGAGAATGGCATTGCGATGGTATTCACAGGAGTACGTCACTTTAAACACTAGATAGAAAAAAGGTAATCAAAGGGAGTGCGAACATGGATATATTGGTCGTTGGCGGTGGGGGTCGTGAGCACGCCATCATTTGGGCGCTTGCGAAGAGCCCACAGGCTGGACGCATATACTGCGCGCCGGGGAATGCTGGAATAGGAACCCTAGCAGAGTGCGTACCTATTGCTGTAAATGAGTTCGACGCTCTGACGGCTTTTGCAAAAGAGAAGAACATTGATTTCGTGGTCATTGGTCCTGATGATCCATTAGTTGATGGCATTGTGGATGCATTTGAAGCGGAAAGTATTCCGGTATTTGGACCACGCAAAAATGCAGCAGCGATTGAAGGAAGTAAGACATTTATGAAGGACTTAATGCATAAATATCATATTCCGACAGCAGCTTATGAGAAGTTTGATAACTATGAGGATGCTAAGGCATATTTACTGACTCAGCAGGTTCCTATCGTGATTAAGGCAGATGGATTGGCAGCAGGCAAAGGTGTTACGGTTGCCTTTTCCATGGAGCAAGCCGAAACTGCACTACATGACATTATGGTGAGTAAAGTATTTGGTGATGCGGGAAGTCATGTGGTGATTGAAGAGTTTCTTGCTGGCCAAGAAATGTCGATTCTCGCATTTGTGGATGGGGAAACGGTTCGACCGATGGTTGCCGCTCAAGATCATAAGCAGGTATTCGATAATGATCAAGGACCTAATACGGGTGGAATGGGAACGTATTCTCCACTTCCACATATTGATTCAGCTATTATCGAAGAAGCGATCGAGAAGATTATCAAACCAACGGCTAAGGCAATGGTTGCTGAAGGACGTCCTTTCCGCGGAATATTGTTCGCTGGGCTGATGATTTCTCCAGATGGGACGCCGAAGACGATTGAATTCAATGCTCGATTTGGAGATCCTGAGACGCAGGTCGTATTACCAAGGCTGAAAAGTGACCTCCTTGCCATCATGATGGCTGCCGTGAACGGAACACTGGCTGACATCGAGATCGAATGGAGCGACGAAGCAGCGGTATGTGTGGTGCTTGCATCAGGTGGTTACCCTGCATCGTATCCTAAAGGTATCGCCATTCATGGACTGGACGATGTGAAGGATGCACTCGTATTCCATGCGGGTACTGCTAAGAATGCTGCAGGTGAGTGGGTAACGAATGGCGGGCGTGTTCTAGGCGTTGTTGGTCTAGGACAAGACATTGCCAGTGCTCGTGCTAAGGCGTACGAAGAAGCGGCTTATATTGAGTTTGAAGGCAAGCAACTACGTTCGGACATCGCAGCCAAAGCACTTCTGTAGTTGAGAAGGATTAGATAGAGTAAATAGACTAATGTGTGATGTAATATCGGGGGAACAAGAGCGGATTATCAATATATATAGATCTAATAAATAGATCATAAACAAGAGGCCTTCCTGCTAATAGGAAGGCCTCTTTAGATATAGAGATTGAGCAAATAGTATAGCTGGAAAACTAGTGATTGAATAACCAGAAATACTTAGCGAAGCGGATGGAATTGTCTTGGCGAAGCGTAGCGTTCGCCTTTGCCCCTGAATTTTCACCGCCAATAGCGTTAAATTCAATAAAATTCGGGGGCAACAGCGATCGGAAGGACAATCCATACGCGTAGCGGTCATTTTTCTGATTATTAAAGTGTTTTTTTAGCATTTATTTCGAAATATCAACAAAGCCCTCTCCGAAAACATCACGTACGTCATGAATCGTTACAAAGGCGTTGATATCAATCGCTTTAACAATCTTTTTGAGAGTGGAAACTTCCTGTTTGCTGATGACAATATAAAGAACTTCTTTAGGTGCTTTGGTGTAGTAGCCATGACCTGAGAGAACAGTAACACCGCGTTCCATGAATACAGTGACTTTCTCAGCAATTTGGTCTTGTTCTTGTGAAATAATCATAACAGCTTTCTTCGGATTGAGACCTTCAATGATAAAGTCCATGACCTTGGTAGCAACATATAGCATGATGATCGTGAACATCAGACTTTCTGCTCCAATAATGAAGTAAGAAGAGAAAGCAACAATTAAATCGAAGAATAATAAAGAGTAGCTTATATTCCAGTCGAGATATTTATTGGTCATTCTTGCAAGAATCGCAGTTCCAGCAGTTGTACCCCCAACACGTATAATGATTCCGATCCCAGCGCCTGTAAAGACACCTCCGAATATTGCGTTAACGATCAATTCATTGGAGGAGATACTCCAGCTCTCGGTTAGATGTAGAAAGAGGGAATTGAATAGTACCGCAATAATAGTGTAGATCGTCGTTTGTTTGTCCAAAAATTTATAGCCAGCCATGAGTAAGAAGGAATTGATAATCAAGTTGACTAATCCAGGGGACCATTGGAAAAGGTAGTAGAAGATAATGGTTAAACCTGTAACTCCGCCCTCACCCAATTCATTCGGGATAACGAACAGATTAACTGCTAATGCGAAGAGAAAAGTTCCTAACATAATAAATGCGATATCGATGATTTTCTTTTTCATGTAGTGGCCGCCTTTGTTGTATTCAATGATACTTTCATGAAATTGTATTACAATTTGCAAGTAGCAAAGAATAAATCGTAACTCTCTATGATACATATGTCAATAATATTTGTTACCTAGGAAGGGAAGGAAAGGGAATCTCCAAATAGTGGTCAGGAAGGTTGCAATGTATCTCCAACTAATATATTATTAAATTAATAGTCTTAATATTGAAATAATAAAACTAGTGATATGAATTTATAATTGGAGGGGTATATAATGAAACATATTTTTAAACAAGGAAGCGATGCATCAGCACCTACACTCGTTCTATTTCATGGTACGGGAGGAACGGAAGAGGATTTATTACCAATAGGTGAGATGATATCACCTACATCATCTGTACTCAGTGTTCGTGGTAATGTGTTGGAGAATGGGATGCCGCGATTCTTCCGTCGATTGGCTGAAGGGGTGTTCGATCTAGAGGATCTAATCTTACGAACGCACGAAGTGTATGACTTCTTAGATGAAGCAGCAGAGAAATATGGAGTGGATCGACATAATATGGTAGCGGTAGGCTATTCTAACGGTGCGAACATAGCGGCTAGCTTATTGTTCCATTATGAGGATGCTTTCAAAGGTGCTATTCTGCATCATCCGATGGTTCCTTTGCGTGATAAGGAACTTCCTAATTTATCTGGGATTCCTATATTCATTGGAGCAGGGCGGAATGATCAGATGTGTTCTGCACAAGAGTCTGAAGATCTTCATGCATTATTAACCGAAGCAGGAACGGTGACGGAGCTTCACTGGGAGAATAACGGACATCAACTAACCCGAACAGAGATACTTGCCGCTGCGGCATGGTACGGGGAACATTTCTAATTCTAATGGTTGAACTTCCTCTATAATGGATCGCTTGAGAAATACGTCCGAAAAGAGTACGCTAGGAAGATAAGAAATAGAAAAAAGACAGCGATGGACGTTGCCATATAACCATTGGAGTGAGGAAAACGATGACAGAATTGAATAATGGGACTAGGTCAGGCCTAGTGATGATGGAAGATATCGTTCGGGCACATCATGTTTTGCGGGAGGTCATTGTACGTACGCCGCTACAGTGGGATGCTGTACTTTCGGCTAAGTATAACTGTAAAGTATTTCTGAAGAGAGAGGACTTGCAGGTGGTACGCTCCTTCAAGATTCGCGGTGCGTATAATATGATTCGTAATCTCTCAAAGGAAGAATTAGCGAATGGAATTGTCTGTGCAAGCGCGGGAAATCACGCTCAGGGTGTGGCCTTTTCTTGTAAAACGCTTGGGATTCAAGGTAAGATTTATATGCCGAGTACGACACCTAACCAGAAAGTGAAACAGGTGAGACGATTCGGTGGGGAGAATGTTCAAGTAGTACTAACGGGTGATACGTATGATGATGCTTATGCTGCAGCTATGAAGGTCTGTGAAGAACAAGCTTTGACGTTCATACACCCTTTCGATGAACCGCGAATTATTGCAGGGAATGGGACCATTGCTATGGAAGTGATGGAGAGCTTAGATAGCCCTGCTGACTATATTTTCGTGACCATAGGTGGAGGAGGATTAGCTGCGGGTATAGGTTCGTATATGAGGGCGGTTAGTCCGCAGACGAAACTGATCGGGGTAGAGCCACTAGGGGCAGCATCGATGAGTGAGGCACTATTACGCAAGGAAGTCGTGACTTTAGATGAGATTGATAAATTTGTGGATGGTGCTGCGGTTAAACGTGTAGGGGATCTAACCTATGAGATATGTGCCAATGTGCTTGATGATATAGTGAAGGTGCCTGAAGGTAAAGTATGTACAACGATCCTAGAATTATATAATGAGAACGCTATTGTTGTAGAACCAGCAGGTGCGTTAACTGTTTCAGCATTAGAGTTATACCGTGAACAAATTGTCGGTAAAACGGTTGTATGTATTATTAGTGGTGGGAATAATGACATCGCTCGAATGCAGGAGATTAAGGAAAGATCGCTTATTTATGAAGGACTTAAGCATTATTTCATGATTAATTTTCCGCAACGTGCGGGTGCACTTCGAGAATTCCTTGAGGATGTGTTAGGACCTGGCGATGATATTACAAATTTTGAGTACACCAAAAAGCATAATAAAGAGAATGGTCCAGCGCTTGTTGGTATTGAGTTGGATTCCAAAGAAGATTACGGTGCCTTAATCGAACGTTTGGATCGCAAAGCTTTTGATTACAAGGAGCTTAATAAAGATGTGAACTTATTTAATCTATTATTCTAGTGTTCAATGGTCGAATCAATAGCGTGTATACGGGAAATCCGAGTGCACGCTATTTCGCTATGCCTAATGATCATCCATTGGTCATCCAGTATAAGAACAATGATGTGCAACATTCTCTACCATGGTGGCGTTAAATAGATAATAAGGGATTTACTCATATAAGACGCTCAAGGGAGGTTATTTACATGAAGTACTTAGTAACTTGTATGGTCGTTGTATTGTTTCTATTAGGTTGCTCTTTAGGAGGGGGTCATAGAACCAATCATAACGACTCAGTATCAGAAGACGAAGCCATAGCGCAAGTTATACTTGAAACCCAAAGAATTGAGTTCCCAACGAAGAGAGATAAAGTTAAGGGAATTATTCAAGGAGGGGGTCCAGCTCCAGGACTGCGAATTCCAGGTGAGTTTGAATCAGCTGCGATGAGAGAAGATGAGGATACATTCATTGTAATATTAACGGAGTACTGGAGTTCAGATATTTTTCGAAATGAGAATAGCCCTGCGCATGCAACCTTGACTCACTATTGGAAATATAAAGTCACCGATGGGAAAGTCGAAATACTCGAAGACGATGGTGACTTCTCACCAGAATTTGTGGAGTGAAAGATTAATGGCTCAACCTCAAAATCAGTGCTTGACTGTTTGACTGAAATGCGTCAGCGCATCCGTATCCTACGTAAATTTTTGTCAAGCACTTATTAGGGTATTCATCCAGATTAATTAAGCCTTAGTGAAATGATGACTATTCCGCTTGTCGGGAGAGACTCTACAATGTAAATAGTTCACTTACATCTATTGGAGGGGATGAATATTTATAGTTCCATTCATTGGTGGAGGGGTTATACTGGTAATCCTTTTTCCAACTGGTGATATTTATAAGAATTGAGCGAACTGCATCAATGATGAGATAAATTTCACGCTGGGTCATAATAGGGTGAATGGATAATCGAACCCAACCCGGCTTGTAGGTTAGATCGCCCTGATCTAGTGAATCTGAGATCATCTTTGAGGTATCTTTGCTAATATGAAGTAAATAGTGTCCATAAGGACCGGCGCAGGAGCACCCTCCACGAGCCTGTATTCCAAAACGATCATTAAGTAGCTTGGTAAACAAGTTATAGTGAATATTGAGTGCAATAAAAGACACAATACCGATACGTTCCACCTGGGAGCTCTCCAACACAAATATTCCCGACATTTGGGTTAATTCGTCCAAAAGGTTAGAGGTTAGTTCACGTTCACGCTGGATTAGCTGTTTGTAACCCATACGTTCTTTCAGACGAATACATAATGCTGCTCTAATGGTCTGTAGAATGGGGGGCGTTCCTCCATCTTCGCGTGTCTCTATATCCTTATGATATTGATGACCACCCCAAGCGTTAGTAAAAGATACAGTCCCACCTCCGGGATGATCAGGAATTTGGTTCTTATACAGTTTTGAATTAAAGATGAGGACGCCGCTGCTCCCGGGGCCACCTAGAAATTTATGAGGAGAGAAAAATATGCCATCCAATTGATCAGTTGGTAAGGAAGGGTGCATGTTTATTTCGACGTAAGGAGCGCTTGCCGAGAAATCAACAAAACATACCCCACCGAACTTATGCATCTTTCGTGCCAACTCATGATAAGGTGTTTGGATTCCAGTCACATTGGAACATGCTGTGAAGGAACCTATTTTACAAGTACGATGGCGATACCTTAATAATGCTTGTTCTAACTTCTTTGGATCCACGTCTCCATGATCGCCTGGGTCAATACTTACGACATCCCCAATGGTTTCGGACCACGAAAATTGATTGGAATGGTGCTCCATATGACTAACAAAAATAACGGGGCGGTTCTCTTCAGATAAGGTAAAATGACCATGGAGCCACTCAGGGATTTTTAGTCCTAAGATGCGTTGTAACTTGTTGACAGCTGAGGTCATACCCGCGTCGGTCATGATAAGAATATCATGTTCGCTAGCATTCACGTGTCGTTTAATGATATTCCGTGCTTCCGTATAGGCATTAGTCATGGTTGTGCTTGTGATATTTGACTTCGTATGTGTATTAGCCACATAGGGTCCGAAACGCTCTGTAATACATGATTCAATAGGTCCGTATAGACGTCCACTTGCAGCCCAATCCGCATAGATGAGTTGCTTTTTTCCATAAGGAGATTGGAAAGAATAGTCTATCCCTATCATATGATTACGAAATGAATTGAAATGTTGTTCTAATGAGCAGCAGCTGAGTTCCTCGTGGAGATCATTGATATCTAGATTGGGCATGAGTTTTACCTCCATCATATCTTGCCATGAATTGGTACCAGTATATGTTAGAGGGTAGGTATGGGTTAAAGCCTATTGTTACATCCACATGAGTATCTCGTGCTGTTTTTGGAAAAATGAGTAGTATGACACAAGAAGGATTAAGATATGTGAAAATACGTATTGAAGTTTCCTGGTGAAATACGATACACTGTAATTATAAAATGTTAACGTTAACATTTTGGAGGTTCAATCTAATCTGTTCAATCTTAATTTACACAAATTCATTAAGAAGAGATGGTGAATGTATTGAAAAAGTTTATGGGAGAAGATTTTCTACTAACCACAGAGACTGCGGTCCAATTGTATGAGAATTATGCAAAGGATATGCCGATTATCGACTATCATTGCCATTTAAGCCCGCAAGAGATCTATGAGAATAAGAAATTTAAGAATATTACGGAAGCATGGTTGTACGGTGATCATTATAAGTGGAGAGCCATGAGAGCTAACGGCATTCCGGAACAATATATTACGGGTAACGCTAGTGATTATGACAAGTTTATCGCTTGGGCAAAGACAGTACCAATGCTCATCGGAAATCCACTGTATAACTGGACACATTTAGAGTTACAACGGTTCTTCGGAATCCATGAGGTACTGAACGAACAGAGTGCACCTGCAATCTGGGAAAAGGTGAATGCTCAACTGACGGGTGATGGATTTAGTGCTAGAGACTTGATTGTGAAATCGAATGTTACCGTCATCTGTACAACAGATGATCCAGCCGATACGTTAGAATATCATCAACAGATTAAGCAACTAGATGATTTCAATGTAAGCGTTCTACCTAGTTTTAGACCAGATAAAGGGCTTGAAATTTGCCGAGAAGGATTTCTACCTTGGTTGGATCGATTGTCCACTACCTACGGATCAGCCATTGGAGATTATGAGACACTATTGCAGGCGTTGGAAGCTCGGGTTAGATTCTTCCATTCCATCGGTGGTCGGGTATCTGATCATGCATTAGATACCGTGATGCACGAAGAGTCGACGAGAGAAGAAGCGGGTATTATTTTTGCAAAGGCTCTAAAGGGTGAAGCATTAACTCTTGAAGATGAGAAGAAGTACAAGACATACACGCTTACATTCCTTGGTAAGTTGTACGCTGAGCTTGGTTGGGTGATGCAGCTTCATATGAATGCGCTCAGAAACAATAATACTCGTATGCTAAATGAATTAGGACCTGATACAGGCTATGATTCCATGAATGACAACGATATTGCGAAGCCATTAGTGAAATTTCTGGATGGATTAGAGCAAGAGAATGCATTGCCGAAGACGATTATATATTCATTGAATCCAAGAGATAACTATGCTATTGCTGGTATTATTGGAAGCTTCCAAGGTGGTGGAGTTGCTGGTAAAATACAGTTCGGAACGGCATGGTGGTTTAATGATAATAAAGAAGGTATGCTTGATCAAATGAAGGTATTATCTAACTTGGGCCTATTGAGTCGGTTCGTAGGTATGTTGACGGATTCGCGAAGCTTCCTATCCTACACGCGACATGAATACTTCAGACGTCTAGTATGTCGTTTGATCGGAGAATGGGTGGAGGAAGGAGAAGTACCTCTTGATATGGAGTTATTAGGCTCCATTGTAGAAGGTATTTCGTTCAAGAATGCGAAGGAATACTTTGCATTCTAATTGTTCTAATAGTGCGTGTTCAAAAGGTGACTTTTTGAATAACCTCTAATAAAGGAAGGTACTTACATGTCCGTAACGATTAAAGATATAGCCAAACTGGCCAATGTATCGCATACTACTGTGTCACGCGCACTTAACGATAGTCCGCTTATTAAAGCGGAAACCAAAAGGAAGATCGTGGACCTCGCGGAGCAGTTGAACTATATTCCCGATTACAATGCCAGAAGTTTGGTTATGCAGAAATCGTACACCGTGGGCGTATTCTTCACCAGTATAACGACGGGGACATCCTCCAGCTTCTTCGCAGATGTTATTCGTGGAGTGAACAGTGTCATCAGTGAGAATTACAACTTGTTCGTACGAGGGATCGATAACTATAAGGATTTCCATTCCATTAACAAAAAAAGATTCGATGGTATTATTCTGATGAGTCAAAGTGAAGTGGATAACGCATTTGTATATCATGTTATGCAGAGTGGTATTCCTTTTGTGGTCCTGAATCGGCAGGTGGAGGACCCTTCGATTATTAATATCGTGCCGAATGATAAAGTAGGAGCGTATGAGGCGGTATCGTATCTGATTAAAGAGGGACACGAACGGATCGCGATGATTGAAGGGATAGAAGGCTTTAGGTCAACCCAGGTTCGGAAAGATGGATACCTGGGAGCGCTCATTGAGCATCGAATTCCGATTCGTCATGAGTATCTGCTGCAGGGTAGCTATGATATGGAAAGTGGATATCAAGCACTGGAACGGTTAATAGAACTAGAGTCACGTCCTACGGCGGTATTCTGTTCTAATGATGATATGGCTATTGGTGCTATGAGGGCAGCTTTTGATCATGGGATTAACATTCCCAATGAACTTTCCATTGTTGGATTCGATGATATTGGATTTGCGCACTATATGACACCTGCGTTAACGACAGTGAAGAGACCTATTGAACAGATTAGTATTGAAGGTGCGAAGAAAATACTTCAGTTGATCAATGAACCGAATCAACCAGGAGAGCTCATATTTGTCGACACAGAACTGAAGATTCGCGATTCAGTTAAGAAGATGTAGCATGGTGTTAGGGGTTAACAAAATATAAGCTGTGGTGTGCAGTTTGTGGGAGAGATATGAAACCTGCAAACTGCACTAAGACTAGTTAGAAATGTGAAATAAATCACAAATGTAATTGGGATGCACATCATTGAATTAGCTTGATTACATTAAATTGTTAACGTGTGCATGAGTACATTAATATACACATGAATATATTTGAATGGAGGGATTAGTATGCAATCTTTAAATCGAAATACATGGTCTCATAATGCAACCTATCAGGAGAAAGTAGTACAGTTCGGTGAAGGTAACTTTCTAAGAGCATTTGTGGATTGGATGGTTGATGTGATGAATCGGGAGGCTGGGTTCAATGGCAGCGTCGTTGTCGTTCAGCCATTAGCACAAGGACTTGTCGATAAGCTGAATGAACAGGATGGGCTTTATACGCTTTTCTTACAAGGGATGAAGGATAGAGTAGCTGTGAAGGAACACTCTGTTATCAATAGCGTCAGCAGGGGAATCAATCCATACACGGACCATTCAGCATATATGGCATTGGCGTCTAGCCCCGAACTTCGATTCGTCGTCTCCAATACGACAGAAGCGGGGATTACCTATGATCCTAACGATAAACTTGAGGATCAACCTCAGAACAGTTTCCCTGGTAAACTGACGGCATTCCTTTATCAACGGTATCTTGAACTCCAAGGACATGAGGATAAAGGACTGATCATTATTCCTTGTGAGCTAATTGATCATAACGGGGATAAGCTGAAAAAGATTGTCCTACAGTATTCAACACTGTGGAATCTCGAGCAAGAGTTCGTTGACTGGGTTGAGAAGTGTAACACATTCTGTTCAAGTCTAGTGGATCGAATTGTGCCTGGATACCCTAAAGATTCCATAGCTGAAATAACAGAAGAGTTAGGATATGAAGATGGGCTTGTCGTCGTTGGAGAACAATTTCATCTATGGGTAATTGAAGGGCCTCAATGGATAAAGGGAGAATTCCCAGCAGAGGCTGCGGGATTAAATGTTCTCATCGTTGATGACATGGCACCGTATCGAACACGAAAGGTGAGAATATTGAACGGTGCACATACAGGGATGATGCCCGTAGCTTACCTATATGGTCTGAACACCGTAGGAGAGTCTATTGATCATGAAGTTGTTGGCAAGTACGTTAGGGAGATGCTTGAACAGGAGATCATACCGACACTTGATTTACCACGAGAAGAGCTAGAGTCTTTTGCTGAAGCTGTTATTGAACGATTCCGTAATCCTTTTGTCCAACATTATCTTATGAGTATATCACTCAATTCGATCTCTAAATTCAAAACAAGGAACCTACCATCACTCTTAGAGTACGTGAACAGAACTTCCGAGATTCCATCCAAATTAGCATTCTCTCTTGCCGCTCTTATGATGTTCTATCAAGGGAAAAGAGGGGAAGAGACATATCAAGTGTCGGATGATGCCCCCAATCTTGAATTCTATCAAGCTCTGTGGGGTTCATGGGATGGTTCAATGATTGGCCTTGAGCAAGTTGTAATGAGCGCACTTGGCAATAAGGCGCACTGGGATACGGACCTGAACATCGTTCCTGGATTGAGTCATTCAGTATTGAAATATGTTGTGAATATCAACCAATTAGGAATGGAAGAAGCGTTGCAATTACTGATGCAGGAATAAGGGGTGACCATGGATGAAAGGAAGTATGAGAATTAATGTGAATGATAATGTGGCTGTGGCATTGAGAGAATTGCATGAAGGTGAAAAAGTTGAGGTCGGCGATCAGATGATTGTTGTGAAAGACAAGGTTGTTCGTGGCCATAAATTTGCGATTACCTCGATCGAACCACATCAAAACGTTGTGAAATATGGTTTTCCCATTGGTCATGCGACAGCGGAGATCGAAGTTGGGGAATGGGTTCATACCCATAATACCAAGACGAATCTTCAAGGAATCGAGGAGTATGAATATCGCCCACGCTTTAGTGTGAATCCTTTTGAAATGAGGAACCTGACCTTTAAAGGATATAGACGCCTCAATGGTAAGGTGGGCATTCGTAATGAGCTTTGGATTATACCCACAGTGGGTTGTGTGAATGGTGTGGCTGAGGGGATCTTGAAGAGGTTCGTGAAGGAGGTTGGAGATATAACTCCTTTCGAGAACACGCTGGTCCTTAAGCATAATTATGGCTGTTCTCAGCTTGGTGACGACCATGTGAATACAAGCACTATACTCCAAAATGCTGTTCGACATCCGAATGCGGGTGGAGTGTTAGTTCTTGGTCTAGGTTGCGAGAATAACGAGATGCAATCATTCAAAGAGTCATTAGGTAAGGTTGATACTGATCGTGTGAAGTTTCTAGTATCCCAAGATGTATCGAATGAGATCGAGGAAGGGGTTAAGTTACTCCATGAAATCTACAAGGCAGCAAAGGCAGACCTACGGGAGGATGTTCCATTATCGGAGCTTACGATTGGCTTGAAATGTGGCGGTTCTGATGGTTTCTCTGGTATTACAGCGAATCCATTACTAGGTCGATTGTCAGATTTCCTTGTAGCACAGGGAGGAACCACGGTCTTAACTGAAGTGCCAGAAATGTTCGGAGCAGAGACATTGTTAATGGAGCGAGCAGCGAACGAGCCGGTGTTTCACAAAATTGTGGCGTTAATTAATGATTTCAAGCAATATTTCATGGAGTATAAGCAGCCTGTCTATGAGAATCCTTCCCCGGGAAATAAAGCGGGCGGGATTACGACATTAGAAGATAAGTCACTTGGGTGTACACAAAAAGCAGGAACTTCCATGGTTATGGATGTATTGAAATACGGTGAGACACTGCAGAAGAAAGGGCTGAACCTTCTGAGTGCTCCGGGCAACGATCTCGTTGCATCTTCAGCATTAGCCTCAGCGGGATGTCAGCTCGTATTATTCACAACGGGAAGAGGAACCCCATTTGGGACCTTTGTTCCAACCGTTAAAGTATCCACCAATTCAGCGATATATGATCAGAAGGGTCATTGGATCGATTACAATGCAGGAACACTTGTAGAGGATACTGCACCTGATGAAGTATTGGAAAACTTCGTGTACTATATTATTTCGATTGCGAGTGGTGAACAGGTGAATAATGAGAAGAATGATTTCAGGGAAATTGCTATTTTTAAATCGGGGGTAACTTTGTAATTGCGTGATCACAAGGTGACTTTTTGAACAACAATATAAGTATATCCGCTAGGCGTCTCTTATGCATGTTATCTGTATCGTAGTATGTGGTATATTGAGATGCAGAGTTTAATATTTCAGCATGAGAGAAAGAAGGAGTAAGGGTGTCACGTCTTGTATATTTAGCACTTATAGTACTTAGTCTCATATGGGGCGGTTCGTTCTATTTCATCAAAATGCTTCTTCAGGATTTCGGTCCTTGGGGTATTGCCTTTCTAAGATCTGGAGCGGGCTTGCTCACCATCGTATTAATAATGCTCCTGTTAAGGAAGCCATTTGGCTTGCGTAGCATCTCATGGATTCCCATGACAGTGATGGCCTTGATCAATACAGCCTTTCCGTGGGCACTCATCGGATTGAGCGAGACACGCTTGCCAAGTAGCATGGCATCGGTATTGAATACTACGACTCCGGTGTGGACTATTATTGTGGGTGTGTTATTTTTCGGATCTGTATCCAGTAGGAGACAGTGGCTAGGAATAGGGATCGCAACGCTAGGTATTATTGTATTACTAGATATCAATCCTACAACGCTCATTTCGATGGATGTGTTTGGGTTTGGTTGTATGGTTGCAGCGACAATTTGTTATGCGATTGGATCGCAACTATCCAAGAATATTCTTACAAAAGGGTATTCGATGTATCAGGTGACCTTTGGAACTTTGCTATGTACGATGATGGCAAGTGGAAGCATGGCTTTCGCTACGGAGGGAGTCTCCTTTTCGAAGCTTGCTTCGGGTTCAAATATTCTAATGATTATTGGGTTAGGTGTGTTTGGATCAGGGATCGCGTATATACTGTTCTATTTCATGATTCAAAAAGGAAGCCCAGAGTTTGCAACGATGGTGACGTATCTCGTTCCTTGCACCGCTGTTATTTGGGGATATACTTTATTGAATGAACATATAAAATGGACCTTATTGGTGGGATTAATGATTATTCTTGTCGGGGTCTTCATAGCAAGTCGTAAACCAAAGGGACTAAAGTCGCTATCTCTTGGTCACTCCTCGGATTGACCCGAGGATCAATAAGAATTAGCGTTAAGAAGGAAAAGCCTTTCTCGGACATAACAATTGTGTGAAATCACATCGTTGTGTCGAGAAAGGCCTTTTTTATAAATATAAGAACTTATCTTGGAGTTAGAAATCCAACAAAGGAAAGCTATCCTTACGAAATTTCTCGACGGTAGCATTTAGCTTATAGTTGTTATCTTTCAGAACATCCATGTAGGATTGAAGTTTCTTTAAATAACCGCTATTTGTAGTTCCCTCCTTAGCGAGCAGAGATAAATAGGTATCTTTGGCTTCTGGATTCATTGTTTTGGATTCATAATCAAATAGTGGCGTATTGTTCTGTCCATAGACTGTATTGATTACATATTGTTGATATAAGTTTTGTACCTGTTTCGTGCGGTTAGAGTTAGTATACAATTTCACAAATGATTCTTGTGATAGTGCACGCGTGGTGACTTCCTCCCAGCTAATGATAAGAGCAGCATCCTTAGCTGGTGGATTAGCAGATTCGACCGCCATGATGTCGATGTAGCTCTTAATATCCTTCATAACATAGGGACGGTAATTCGCAAAACCTTCATAGTCAATGACTGGAAAGAAGGTTCCTTCTGCGGTCTCGAGTTTAAATCCACTATCTTGAGCACCTTGAAATAGTGTGCGTAGGGTTGGATTTGTGGTTCGTGCAATCAGAGTGCCGAAGGTGTCATTCTGCTTATATAACTTCGCAATGTTCTCCTGGATGGTTCCAACAAAGAATTTATTAACCCATGCCTCAAACTCTGCTCGTTGAGCATTCTCAAGTCGAAGTGTCATCAGAGTCGCCTGATAAGAGTTAACTTCATAAATATGAGACTTGAGAAAAGTATGGGATTCCTTGAGTTGGTTAGGTTGTTGTACTAACTTCAAAAACGTATTGTATACATGATTGGCACGGTTTGTAGCTATCGAAGATGGAGCTGTTGCAGCGGTATTGTTAGATGAGTTGGTGGTTGATAATTCACCTGAAGCATTCACGTCTGCGGCTCCTGAGGTCTGTACGGTAACCATTAGAGCAAGAATAGCAGCAGTAATTGTAAAAGATTTAATTTTCATTAGGTTATTTCCCCCTTTTAAACAGAATGATCGATCCTACTAAACCTATGAAGGCAATAAGAAGGCTAGCCCATGGCTGAACAGTAAAGACTGGCAAGAGATTTCCAAACAGGTAACCAATCATCAAGATAACAACCATGACGGCAACGAATATACCGATGGTCTTTAAATTTATTCTAGGCTTCGCATTCGTTTCCTCTTCATTCCCCCTATTCAGTAACTTGGTAACCGCCTCGATCAATAGAATGGAACCAAGGGCAATAATAATGAGTGAAAAGAGACTGATTTGATTAAAGGTAGTCATCGTTCCACCTAACCATTGTGCAGTGAAGCCTACCAATGCTTCCATGAAGAAGAACATCGTCAATGCAACCCAAGGAATCATAATATAGTATTGAATACCGGTGATCGTCTTTCTTTTAGCAAGAGTAGCGACTTGGGTACGGCTATACTCGACAGCATCTACTCCTAATAACTGACGTGCGTTGATGCCTTTTTGTTGCGCTTCTAGCACTTGATGTGCTAATTTCAACAGTAATTGTTCGCTTTGAGTTCGATCTGCCTCGCTACTGCGGAAGTAGACCACGATGTCTTCGTAGTAATCTTTATTATCAGGTGTCATTTGTTCTCTTAATTTATTATTTTCTTTAATCATTTCTTTCATTGTCATTGTGAACTCCTCCATCTACTTCAAGTATAGGAATACGGAAGATCGTTTGCAATATAATCGGTGGATATGGATGCAAGTAATTGCTGTATCATCCCTGATGTTTTGCCTGTTATGGATAATAGAGGTATCATTATAAGAATGATAAGGTATCATCATCACCATAAAGGGGTACGTTACATGATCAATTTACAGGAAATGCGGAATAAGATCATGGAGTCTGATAAGCATTCTGTATCAGCATTCGTGGGAATGTTCAGACCGATTGATTTGGCAGAGTGTTTGGAACAATTGAATAGAGAAGAACAACTCATATTAGTGGAATTACTCCCGCCGGGAGAGTCTGCTGAAATACTGGAGTATCTGGAACCTCTGCTCCAGTATCAAATTCTTTATCATCTGGAGGGAAGTTTGACTTCACAGGTGCTAAACGAGATGTCCGGCGATGAAGTAGTGGATATGATGTTGGCTATACATCGATATCAGGCGGAGAAGTTACTCGATTTACTTCCAGAGGATTATCGTCGGAAGGTTCAGACGTTAATGACATTTCCCGAGCAGACTGCGGGAAGCTTGGCTACGATTGATTATATTGCAGCGAGCAATACGTGGACCATTGAATCAACATTAGCGCACATCCGAAAAGTTGGGCGTAAAGCCGAAATCATGACCTATATTTATGTGATAGGGATCAAGGGTGAGCTTCTAGGTGTAGTTTCATTGAAAAAAATCATCTTAGCAGAACCTGAAACACAATTGATGGAAATTATGGACGAGGCTATTTCTGTGCCTGCTACGATGGAGCAAGAGGAAGCTGCTGAGCTTTTATCTCGTTACGATTTGGTTGCGCTTCCTGTTGTTGACACCCAAAACCGGCTTATTGGGGCAATCACAGTGGATGACCTGATTGATGTCATGCAAGAAGAAGCAACGGAAGATATTCAAAAGTTAGGTGGAAGTCAGCCGTTAGAAAATGCTTACTTAAAAACCTCGGTGTTTCACTTATACAAGAAGCGGATTGTATGGCTATTAATATTGTTTGCTGCCGAAGCCTATACGGGTTCTGTATTAAGGCACTATGAAGCAACACTATCAGAAGTGATATCATTGGCTTTCTTTATTCCATTGTTAATTGGTACAGGAGGTAACACCGGAACCCAGACTGTGGCGACATTGGTACGAGCGCTTGCTGTTGGAGAAGTAGCTTTTCGAGATATATTTAAGGTGATCAAGAAGGAATTTAGCGCTGCGTTCATGACGGGTGCGACTATTTCGATCATTGCATTCCTACGAGCGTCGATGCTTGGCGTAGAATCGAATATTGGATACGTTGTGGGTATCACAGCGATGCTCATCGTATTATGGGCTTCGTTGGTCGCAGCCATTCTACCACTCATCTTGCATAAATTGAAGGCGGATCCCGCAGTCATCTCAGGACCGCTCATTACTACGTTAGTGGATGGAACGGGTCTAATCATCTACTTCAGCGTTGCTAAACTAATATTAAATCTTTAAAAAGTTTTCTAGCCTCCTACATCGGGAGGCTTTTTTCTTGCGTACTAAATAGATTGACATACCCTTTTTAACGATGTTAAAATAAAAGTATCAATACACACTAAACCAATCGGATTTATTGTAATATAGAAGTTGAGGGGGAATACGGTATGGAACGTCACATCATTATTAGACATAAACAAGAGGAGTTAACAGCGAATATTCATTATCCGTCTTCAATAACAAAGAAAGAGGGACGAAGCACAGAACGAGTTCCTCTAGTTGTCATATGCCATGGATTCGTAGGGAATCGTATCGGTGCGGATCGTTTATTCGTGAAAACTGCACGCGATCTAGTAGAAGATGGCTATATGGTTGTTCGATTTGATTATATCGGTTGCGGAGAGAGCACGGGCGATTATGGTCAAGAAGGATTAGAATCCATGATTGATCAGACTCGTACTGTACTCGATTATACTCTTGCTTGTGCTGATGTGGATCCAACACGTGTTACTCTAATTGGACACAGTTTAGGTGGGGCCGTTGCCATACTAACTGCGGGACGTGATCGTAGAGTTAAGAATCTCGTATTATGGGCATCTGTGGGTTACCCATTTAATGATATTGTCAAAATAACCAGTCGAGAAGTATATGATACAGCGGTTAAGACAGGTTCTTCTGACTATTTGGGATATGAATTAAGCCCTAATTTCTTCGAATCACTCGCACCATTCCAACCTTTCCAACAGGCAAGTAATTTCAATGGAAATGTGTTAGTTATACACGGAACATCGGATGATTCGATTCCCGTAGATTACGCGTTCTTATTTCAGAAAATATTCTGGATGCGGTCAGAAGGGCGTTGTGATAAAGAAATTATATTTCAAGCGGATCATACCTTCTCTTCGGGATCACACCGGGAGATATTACTTCAGCGGACGAAAAATTGGTTGAATGAACAAGAGAAAAATCAACAAGAATGGCATAATTGGACGATTTAGCATTTTAAAGGTAATTTTTATTGTCAATATGCCTCCATAAGCTGTAAAATAGTGAGTAGCAACGTATACTAGTGTATGGAGGTTGACATCGATGACATTACCTTCTTTATTTGTAGCTCACGGCTCGCCAATGCTAGCTTTGGAAGAGCATGAATATGCCCACTTTTTGCAAGAACTAAGTCGCCAATTCATGACACCTAAGGCTATCGTGCTATTCTCAGCACATTGGGATACACCTGATCAGTCTATGACTGTAGATGACAACCACAGTACGATGCATGATTTCTACGGATTTCCAGAGGAAATGTATAAGCTTACTTATCCTGTAGCTGGGGATCTCGAACTGAACAAAGAAATAGTTAATATTTTCAAAAAAAATAATTTAAATTATGTACCTGTACAAGGTCGTGGACTTGACCATGGGGCTTGGGTCATTCTACAGAAAATGTATCCAGAAGCTAATATTCCAGTCGTAGAACTATCTGTAGATTCAAAGCGCTCACCGAAGGAACAATATAATATTGGCTCCATGCTTGCAGAGCTTCGCAAGGAAGGTGTGCTGATCATCGCTAGTGGTGGACTGGTCCATAATTTAAGGAAACTCAATAAAGCCGAACATCCAGATGATTGGGCCGTTGAGTTTGACAATTGGATCGCTGAGCAGTTAGAACAGTGGAATTTGAAATCTTTATTCGAATATCAACATAAGGCTCCTTATGTTGATCAAGCCGTTCCTCATTATGGTGTAGAGCATTTCATTCCACTCTTTTATGCGATGGGTGCAGCAGATGATGAACGTAAGGCCAAGCGACTATTCCAAGACTATCAATACGGAAATCTGAGTCTGAACTGCTGGATGTTTGGTTCTGTATCAGATTCGTAATGACTTAACTCAGACCGATAGGTGTATAACATTAAATAGAAGAAGAGCAGGACTTATGATAAGTCCTGCTCTTCTTCTATATTACATAGCACTTTTGGATCTTAGATGAGGAATCTGTGTTGCTGGTGTCTTATCTTTATTGTGGAACAAGCTACGGATATACGGGATTACCCAACGGTCTAGCCCAATACGACCACCATTAGCGGCAGCAACGACGATGAACATTTCCATTAATAACATTTGAACGTTGGTGCTTACTGTTCCCGATAATAAGAAGGCCGAATTCATGACCATGGCCATTAGTGCAGCGAATGTAGTGAACATTCCAAGAATAAGCCCCAGTCCTACTAATGTTTCACCTAATGGAATAAGTACATTGAAGAAATTGACACCTGGTAATGCGGCATGTTCCAAGAATGCGCCCCACCAAGCTTGAACGCTAGGGTTATCACCAGTACTCTTTGCAATAGCACCTTGTAGGAAGCCTCCCGAGTCGAAGCCACTGATTAATTTATGAATACCACCGGTAAACCATTGATAACCTAGATAAATACGGACGAATGTAAGGATCCATGCAACAAACTTATTAGTTCTTAGTGTATGATTAAACATTTGATACCCACTCCTCAGTGTATAGTTATGTGTCTGTGAAAGATGATCATCTTTGATATCCTTAGTATAAGTGAAATCATTCACGTACATATGTGATTTAAATCACAAATTTAAACTATATTTTAAGAATATTAAATATTAAATAAAATTGTTCATAAATAATAGATAATATTGACAGACAAGTAGGACTTTTTATGATTAAATGGATGGAAGGAACGAGAGACTTATTATACAAGGAGGAACAAGCATCAGATGAACCAATTGAAATTAAAGCAAATACTCAGCATCGTACTCATGCTATTTATTCTTTCATCTTGTGCAAGTTCGAAAGAACAAGTAGAGATGCCACTACCTGATCCATCTCCAATAGTAGAAGAAACTGAACCAATAGTGGAAGTTGAGCCTATCAATCAACATACAGCTCTGCTTACGGGGTTACCTATAGAGGAACCCTCGAGCGTACGGCCCATTGCGGTGATGATTAACAATGCTCCAGCAGCTAGACCACAATCTGGATTGAGTAAAGCGGATATCGTCTATGAAGTGCTTGCAGAAGGAGGAATTACGCGACTGGTTGCCATCTTCCAAAGCAACAGTGATGCCGTTACGGTTGGTCCAATACGAAGTATCAGACCTTATCTTATTGAAATAGGAGAGCTGTATCATGGTTTACTTGTGCATGCAGGCGGAAGTCCAGAAGCCTATTCGATCTTACAGAAGCAGAAGAAAGATGATCTAGATGAGATTGGGAAAGCAGGTTCCTTTTTTTGGAGAGATAAGAGCCGTAAAGCGCCGCATAATTTATACTCGGATACGGACAAGCTACGAGCAGGTGCGGATAAATTGAAGTATGCCCAGGATGTGACGATACCAACCTACCCATTCAGGGCGGAGAATGACGTTATAACAGGCGAGAATGCGGAAAAAGTGGACATTACCTTTCTACAGAAAAGCTATATGGTATCCTATGAATACGATGAGGATATGAAGGTCTACAAACGATTCATTAATAGTAAGTCACATATAGATTTAACGAACAATATGCAACTTGAAGCTGCTAATGTCATTGTTATGGGCGCAAACCATCGTGTGCTTGATGATGTGGGAAGGCTCTCTGTCGATATCAATTTAGGTGGCGAAGCGCTGATATTCCAACGTGGGCAGATGATTAAAGGGAATTGGATTCATCGTAAAGATGATGTTATTCGATTTGTTCAGGGTGATCAAGAGATTCCATTGGTTCCGGGCACGACTTACATAAATATTGTACCCAATGATCCTTCCTTTGATAGTCATGTGACCGTGTCGAATTCTTCATTATAATAAGAAAAATCGTCCTAATTTGTCATAATAAATGGAGTTTTGACACGAAAAATATGCTATTGTAAAATATAATGACGAACTTTGTAAAAAAAACGAATTTGATTACACAAAAAAGATTCGGATTGTGGTAGAATAACAGGGTTGTCATTTGAATTTGTGGGTTGTATTTATGGCAATATTTCTGTAAAGGGGTAATCAAATGAGATTTAAGAAGAAGAAGGACATTTTTTTTGAAACGATGGAGAACATGGCAGATAAGATTGTACAAGCTGCTGATTATTTTGCTGAGAATGTTGCGGATTTCAAAGATGTCAATGTATTTGCAACTCAAATGAAAAAGTATGAGTCTGAGTGCGATGAGTTTACACACATCATAATAATAGAACTCAACAAAACGTTTATTACGCCGATTGATCGAGATGATATTTTGGCGCTTACATCTAGCTTAGATGATGTAATAGACGGATTAGAAGCTACAGCTTCCCGATTCTATATGTATAACCTTGATGCACCTGACGAGTATATCGTGCAGTTTGCAGAGATATTACGTCAGTCTGCTTATGTCATACAGAAAGCAATTCATTTGCTATCACAGAAGAAGTTGCTTGCTATTCGCGAATACACTATTCGTTTGAATGATCTAGAGAACCAAGGGGACGACCTCCTTCGAATTTGTATCAAGAATTTGTTCGCAACCGTTAGTGATCCTATCGAATTGATTAAGAAGAAAGAAATTTATGAACGTCTAGAGCAAACTACGGATACATGTGAAGACGTGGCTAATATGTTGGAATCAATTATTATGAGCAACTCTTAAGGGGTTTACAAACATGGAAACGTCATTATTTGTTTTAGGCATCGTTATCTTTCTAGCTTTAGCATTTGATTTTATTAATGGATTTCATGATACAGCCAATGCTATAGCAACATCAGTCTCTACTCGTGCGTTGAAGCCGAGAGTGGCTATTATTATGGCTGCTAGTATGAACTTCCTCGGGGCTATCATGTTTACGGGTGTAGCCAAGACCATCGGGGGGAGCATAGCTGACCCTGCAATGCTCGATAACGGGATACAGGTAATCATTGCGACTCTACTTGCCGCTATAATCTGGAATTTGGTGACGTGGTGGTTCGGGATTCCATCATCCTCATCACATGCGTTAATTGGTGCATTGGCAGGGGGAGTACTCGTAGGAGCTGGGTCTGATCAAGTGAATTGGGGAGGATTTATAGGCATCGTTAAGGTGCTTATCTTCTCCCCATTAATCGCATTCGCTATCGGGTACATCTTTATGACACTTTTGAAATGGATATTTGCGAATAAGAGTCCCCACTCTGTGAATAAGGGTTTTCGTTCAATGCAGATTGTGACGGCGGCACTACAATCATTTACACATGGAACGAATGATGCGCAGAAGGCGATGGGAATTATGACATTTGCTCTAGTCACATCAGGAAGGCTTGACACATTTGAGGTACCGCTATGGGTTAAGTTATCTGCAGCAACCGCCATGGCGCTTGGTACTTCCGTTGGTGGATGGAAAATTATCAAAACGATGGGAACTAAAATCTTTAAAATCGAACCGATTAATGGCTTTGCGGCAGATATGACTGGAGCTTCGGTCATATTAACAGCAACGGTTCTTCACATGCCTGTAAGTACAACACATGCCATTACGTCAGCCCTATTAGGTGTTGGTAGTGCTAAACGGGTCTCTGAAGTGAAATGGTCGCTTGCGGGACGAATTATTATTACATGGTTTATTACGATTCCAATTTCGGGGCTACTTGCAGGTTTGATATTTATGATCTTATTCTAAATGATGAGGGCCAATCGCTGAAGGTTGGCTTTTTTTTATATTGAAGGACGAGGGAACTTACCAGAAAGGAAAAATGATGATTAGGACACTTGCCATTACCCATTCGCATGAAGTGAAAGTCGGGATACCATTAGAAGAAATTCATAGGGATGACTATGCATGGATCTGGACAGATTTCAGTTCTCCTACACCAGAGGAAGCGGAACTATTAGATACATATTTTCATTTTCATCCACTGGCTATCGAGGACTGTATACATGTACTGCAACGACCGAAGCTGGACTTTTATGATGATTTACAGTTTTTTGTTCTCCATGCGCTAAATCCCGATACGTTAAAGGTGGAGGAAGTAGACCTGTTTCTAGATCATAATTTACTGGTTTCCTTTCACCATCGACATCTGTCTGAAATTGACGACGCATGGTCACAAGTTATTCAACATGCCCATGAGCGTAAAATATGGTCTCGAGGACCCGTAGGCTGTGCATATACTTTGATTGATATGATGGTAGATCGTTATTTCCCATCACTCTATAGTATTGAAGATGAGTTGGCAGAACTTGAGAACCAAGGGAGTAATGAATCAGTCGAAGAATTGATGAATCAAGTGTTTGATTTACGAGGAAGACTATTGAAACTACGACGGACCATTGTTCCGATGCGGGACCTTATGTATCGAATTATTAATTCCCAACATATAAAGAATAGCGGAGAGCATACGGTGTATTTTGCCGATATTTATGATCATTTGATCAAGTTAACCGACATGATTGAGGCTGACCGCGAAATGACGGCTGATTTGCGCGATAGCTATATTTCGCTTAATTCCAATCGAATGAATGCCATTATGAAGACGCTGACTGTCATTACGGTCATCTTCATGCCTTTGACTTTAATTGCAGGTATTTACGGAATGAATTTCATTAATATGCCGGAACTTAACTGGAAATACGGCTATGCTATCGTGATGGTCATGATGTTCCTGCTCGGCGCTGGGATGGTGATGTGGTTCATTCGACGTGGCTGGTTTAAATAGGAAGAGTGCTGTTGTATAAATGCGGCACTCTTCCTGGGATACATGGTGGAGTGTACATAAGGGAAAGCTGACTTTACTTTTTTGTGTAGGTTGAGCGCTTCTTGATCTGCTTGGTGGTGTTTGTGGATGTACGACGTGAAGTCTGTTGACGCTTAGTAGTAGATGACTTCTTACGCCGACGTTTAGAGGGAGTATAGTATATGTCGTCGCCTTCTGCGGAATTTTTTTTGGTCTTACCTTTACCAAAGGAGCCCATCATTAATTTTATCATGGGAGCCATTTGTGTGACACCAGCCATGACTTTCTGGAACTTCCCCATGGAGCCGACAATTCCGTCAATACCTCCCATTCTGTCGATCACACCTTTGAGTTCTCCTAGACTAGCAAGAGAGAATCCACCTGCTTTGGCAGCAGTTTCCGCAACAGGTAATACTGTCGTAGCGGCTGCCGCTGCGGGATCAATCCATTCAGCAGCACCTAATTCGTTCAGCCCACCTCCTTGATATGGTGTTAACCCGGATGCTCCAAGTTGAGGAACTTCTCCTAAGGAATCAATTCCAGGGTATGAATTGTTGTATGAAGGCGAAGAGAAAGGACCGAGTGAACGCTGGTTGCTCGGAGAAATACGATGGTAGTGCTCTGCCATGATTATCACTTTCCTTTTCAGATTGGTTTACAATACTGTATGTGATAGGCGAACATAAAGTATGGACGAATGCCTGGGTAATACGGGATAGGAGCGGAAAAGGGCGTAAGCCTATAGAGGAAGTTCAAAAAGTCATCTTTTGATCACGAAGTATAGCAAGAGGTCTATTCGACATCGAAGATTGAATTCAGCCGGTCCTTCCGGTGCTCACGTAGGTACTGCCTACGCTCCGCTCCTCACTCCCTAGCTTCATCCAATCTTCTCGGTGCTGAAAACCTGACTTTTTGAACTCGTATATAGAGGGAAAATGACTGGATAAACCGTGTTATGTGATGAAATTGTCATTTTACTTTAATGCGTGAAATCGTTAATGCTTGAAAAGATTGTATCGACTAAAGTACAATGGGATTACATAGTAATAGTAGGGGATGATTATCGGTGCAATTAAAGAAGCTCAATGACAAGAACGTGGATCAATTATTTGAAGCGATATTAACTCTTAAGAATATAGAAGAATGCTACGTCTTCTTCGATGATCTGTGCACAGTAAATGAAATACAATCACTCTCTCAGAGACTGGAAGTAGCACGTATGTTAGGAAAAGGATCTACATATAATCAAATAGAGGCAGAAACGGGAGCTAGTACAGCTACAATCTCTCGTGTGAAGCGTTGTTTGAATTATGGTAATGATGGCTATAAAATGTCATTGGAACGCTTAGGACGGTAACATCATGAAGAGTCCTGGTATATTAATTATTAGCCATGGGTCCAGAGAATCTTCCTGGGTAGAACTAGTGGATGAAGCTGTGAATCAATTACCGCTACAGGATACTATTCCTGTGGCGGTTTCGTTCTTGGAGTTAGTAGATGGCAGATTGATTCAAGATGGAATAAATTCCCTTGAAGAACAAGGTGTTACTGATATTGTCGTCATACCACTGTTTGTATCTTCAGGCAGTACTCATGTTGATGAAATTGCTTACGCTTTAGGGGTGAAAGAGACGGCGGATTGCGATACCGACCTTGCGCCTTTTCACATTCAAGCTAATATACATTATGGTGTTCCGATGGATGATGATACGGATGTTGCCCAGATGATATGGGATAAGGTGCGAAATCAATCCGTAGAACATGAGCGGGAAGTGATTCTCCTCGTAGGGCACGGAAGTATTTATGATCAATTTCGGCAACGATGGGAGCGGGGGATATCATCACTAGCGGCTAAAGTGCGGGAAATTAGCGATGTGGCCGCCGTAGATTATGCGTTATTGAACCCGGATTCAGTGAAAGAAAGAATGGCATATTGGCAAAGTGAACAAGGGTATGAAGTGATTGTATTTCCACTCTTTTTGAGTGAAGGATATTTCACTCAGAAGGTGATACCGAGACGACTTGATGGATTTGAATATCGCTATTCTGGTGAGGCATTATTGCCACATCCATTATTAACTCATTGGATAGGTAGACAGATTTATGCTATGTTACAAATGATCAAATAATAATAACAGGTGGTTTCTTGTATGAAGAGAGCAAGGTTGATCTATAATCCAACCTCCGGACGAGAGGAAATGAAAAGAAGACTCGCTGATATACTAGAACGACTTGACCAAGGTGGTATTGAGACTTCGGTCCATGCTACGACGGGAGAGGGAGATGCCACTCGTGAAGCTGCCGAATCGGTAGAACGTGGGTATGATCTAATCATTGCCGCGGGTGGTGATGGTACGTTGTATGAAGTGGTCAATGGTATGGCGGGGAAACAGAATCTTCCACCGCTTGGTTTATTTCCGCTGGGAACAACCAACGACTTCGCTCGTGGTCTCGGAATCCCCAAGAGTTGGGAAGATTATTGTGATCTGATTATTCAACAGGAGACAAGACCTATCGATGTAGGTAAAGCGAATGATCGTTATTTCATTAATATTGCAGGTGGAGGAACACTTACAGAATTAACGTATGATGTTCCAAGCAAGCTGAAGACATTAATCGGACAACTGGCCTATTATCTTAAAGGGATTGAGAAGATGGTGCGCTTATCCCCACAGGAACTCATCATTAAGGCTAATGGACAAGAAACTCTGCATGATGAATTCATGCTGTTCCTGATTGCTAATACGAATTCTGTAGGTGGCTTTGAATTACTGGCACCTAGCGCTCGTATTGATGATGGTTTATTTGATGTGATTGCACTAAAGAACTGTTCGCTGCCGGAATTCGTCCGTGTCGTCAGTATGGCGATCCGTGGAGAACATCTGAAAGATAAGAAAGTGATCCATTTCCAAACAGATTATATGGAGGTTACTTCACCTGGTGAAGTGCTACTAAACCTTGATGGGGAACTTGGTGGTTCTCTACCTGGAACATTTGAAATGCTCAAACAGCACTTACAGATTTTTGCGAAATCGTAAGCTAAGCCGTAAGGGATGTTTGATGTGCAAGATTGATGAGAAATGGTATGTATGAATGAGAAGATAAGGAAAGAAGTGAATATAGCATCATGAGAAAAAACCGTAGCGGTCGGCAATCTGATCGTTGGAGCAATCCGGCTCCATTAATCGGATTGCCGGTATCTAAGAATGATGAAGTCTTGATTGACATCATTGGTATGAACCATGACGGAGAAGGGGTAGGCCGGGCAGAAGGCTATACCCTTTTTGTGCAGGGCGCGCTCCCAGGAGAGAAAGTTCGCGTGAAAGTGTTGAAGACGAAGAGACAATATGGCTATGCCAAGCTTGTGGAAATCGTTGTTCAGAGCCCCGACCGCATGGAGGCACCTTGTCCGATCTACGACCAATGTGGTGGCTGTCAGTTGCAACATATGGATTATACAGCACAATTGGCATGGAAGCGCCAGTTAGTATTAGACAACTTAGTGCGCATCGGAAAGTTGAATGTGCTGGATGAAGGACAAAGCGGAGAAAGTATTGGACAAGGAATTACATTACTCCCTACGATCGGAATGAGTGACCCTTGGCGTTACCGCAATAAAGCCCAAGTGCCTATCGGAGAAACCGAGGACGGGCTTGTAGGTGGCTTCTACGCACGAGGGAGTCATCGGATTGTTGACATGGAAGCATGTCTTATACAGCATGAGAATAATGA
Organism: Paenibacillus sp. FA6; assembly: GCF_051550225.1. Classification (NCBI taxonomy): domain Bacteria; kingdom Bacillati; phylum Bacillota; class Bacilli; order Caryophanales; family Paenibacillaceae; genus Paenibacillus; species Paenibacillus sp. FA6. Next base: position 137,197 of record NZ_CP188820.1, read on the forward strand.
CGAGATCGTCTCCCATATTAAAGCCATTGGTCGTAAGCTTGGCATCACAGCATACGATGAAGAAACAGGACAAGGCCTGCTTCGCCATGTGGTCGTCAAAGTAGCCTTCCGTACCGGAGAAATGATGGTCGTGTTCGTTACAAATGGTGCGAAGATTCCAAACGTAGAGTCTTGGATTGCTGAGATTACAGAGGCTATGCCCGCTGTAACTAGCATCTGTCATAATATCAATACCAAACAGACGAACGTCATCTTCGGAGATAAGACAAGCGTGCTGTGGGGGAATGAAGTCATCTATGATTATATCGGTGACGTGAAATTCGCCATCTCTGCACGTTCTTTCTATCAAGTGAATCCGGTGCAGACCGAAGTGTTATATGGGAAAACGTTGGATTATGCTGGACTTACAGGAGCAGAGACTGTGATCGATGCATACTGTGGCATCGGTACGATCTCGTTATTCTTAGCACAGCATGCGAAGAAGGTCTATGGCGTTGAGATTGTCCCTGAAGCGATTGAAGATGCACGTGCCAACGCTGAGTTGAACGGCATAACCAACGTCGAGTTCGAAGTCGGAGCATCCGAGGATGTCATTCCACACTGGAAAGAGCAAGGAATCACGCCTGACGTGATCGTCGTCGATCCGCCGCGCAAAGGATGCGATCCGCGTTTATTGGAGACGATCCTAGCGATGCAGCCGGAGCGGGTTGTGTATGTGAGTTGTAATCCCTCGACGTTAGCGAGGGATTTGAGGGTGCTTGAGGATGGCGGGTACCGCACGGTTGAGGTGCAGCCAGTGGATATGTTCCCGCATACGGTGCATGTGGAGTCAGTGGCTTTGTTGGTGAGGAATTTTGTAAAGAATTAATAAACCCGTGATATTATAAATAAAGCCGTGCTAAAAATCGAATAAAGTCGTGATAAAACCATCAAATCGCTAAATGGAGCACGGCGTAACCCCAGATCCATGCGATTCCGCAGAGCCGACCGATTTTCAGGATTTCCTCCTGCCTTTCGCTCGGCTTTTTTTATCTTTCTTTTACTCAGCCCACCCTCGCCTCATCACCAAAGTCCTTTTTTCTCAGTCATTTCCCCTCTCTCTTTAGTAAAAGCCCATGACGATGGTTGGGTGTATCCTGGTGGGATAACTGAAGTTGGAGAAAACCTGATTGATGGCGTGATTCGTGAAATCAAAGAGGAAAGTGGAATAGACGCCACTGTTAGCAATTTAATTAGTGTTGTTTCGAATACAGCGATCCATAAGTGGTATGACGGTGTGACTGATGTTCCTACGAAGGTCATGTTTGATTTCGTGTGCAAAGCTGTGGGTGGAGAGTTAGCTACTTCTAATGAAACGAGCGATTGCAGGTGGGTTCCAAAGGAAAATGTTCTGGATTTGATTACTTTACCCGCAATCCGCATGCGTTATGAAGCCTATTTGAACTTTAACGGCTCTGTGAATTATATAGAGTTTGTCCCTGCGACAACGTCAGAATGTAACGTCAAGCTTCATAGGCATGTTTAGTTGTACGAGGGCTCGTGTTTTAAGAATCTTTGTACTAACGGGCAGGATTGATTAACAGAATGTGGAATTATAATTATAATTTGGATTCTTTAGGAGGGTATTGAATGAAAGTAAGACTAAGCGATTTTAATGAGAATTGGGCAAAACTTTATCAAGATGAAGTTGATTTTCTAAGAACTATATTTACGGATGAAATCGTACGTTTCGAGCATTTTGGAAGCACTTCAATACCAGGCTTACAAGCGAAGCCTGTAATTGACATGATGTGTATTGTAAAAGACATTAACAATGTTGATTTACATAACGATAAAATGAATCAGATCGGATATGATGTGGCTGGAGATTGGGGCATCCCTGGAAGAAGGTTATTCCGAAAGGGTGGTGAAGAAAGGACTCATCACATTCATTTTTATCAAACAGACAACCCACAAATTGAACGGCATCTTATATTTAGAGATTATCTGAGATGTCATCCTGAAGAAGTAGCAAGATACAGTCGGTTTAAGGAAGAATTAGCTGAACGTTTTGAAAACACAAGTGAATATAGCCCAGCAAAAAAAACATTTGTTATGGAAATGGAACAACTTGCACTATCTTGGTACAGTAAAAACCAAGAAAATAATTAATATGTTATTGAGCTAACGGGACACGATAGTGCAGGATCCTGCCTGAGTGGAACTCCTTTCGTTTATTAAAGTAACGGGCAGGATAATGTAATATTCCATCATGCAACCGGCGAAATATTCGGTTGCATGTTCAGTTCTTGGGTAAATTAGCTCAATAAATTCTATAAATAAGATTATCTATGGTGTAATATGTAAATATATTTTAAAAATACTAAAGCGTTATGAAATGGTGGACTAAACGAATGGAACGTACAATTCAATTAATGGAAACCCATTTAAATATCGATCTTGGAAATCCGCCCTTTTTAAAATTAGATAACGGGTTGCAAATTCCATACTCTTCGATTAAGGGGATAACAACAGGTAGACCCATACCAAATGCTTTCAAGCTTTATGGTGCTTCTTTTGGAGGAACAAGAAATGGATTATTTAGATTCAATGGAGGTTATCATCTCTACTTTTTTTATAATGAGGTTGATACCCTTCATTTTGACTTGAATAATTTTCTTGTTGGTAAATTTAAAATATCAAAGTTAATCATTGATGTTAAAAACCCTGAAGAAATAAGTAAAACTATCTCCGAAAGATTGACGTGATAGTTCAATACCGAAAGGTCTACCGCACTGGCTTTTTTCAACTAACGGGCAGGTTAATGGGATAGGAGGAGTTGTGTGTTCTGGATAAAATTTTGTTTGATTGCGATAATTGTTTTTGTCCTTATTTCAACAGTTAAGCTTCTTCTGAGGAACCTACTCAAAATTGAGGAAGTAAAAAAAGAGTTTTTTTCTTTTAATCACATAAACGAGTTACATAGAAAAATCGATAAAGGTTTGAGAACTTTTTCTGCGATTACTCTGGTGATTCTATCTTTTGTGCTGTTGTTTTATTATGAAGATTTAATTTACCTAATTTTAATTGCAGTAATTGCTTTTATGGTATTGGATTATATGGTAAGAGCATTTTTCGAATGGAAATATACTCAATATCCGAAGCAATCTATTTTGACTTTAACTGAAATGTGTTTAATTTTAATAGCAATAATAATCGTTATTGAATTTAAATTACTTGGTCCCCTATTAAGCTAACGGGACACGATAGCACAGCGGTGGAACCGATCCATGGCTTGTTTTATATTGCTGGAAATCCGCTCAGCTAACGGGCAGTTTAGTGAAAAAGTCAAGGTTTAATCTTTGCTCAGTGAGGGGTCCATTATCTGGAATAAGAGGGATTTCCTGAATTATATAAGTTTGTAATAATTGGTGTTAAGCAAACTGTCTAGTTAATTATTTTGATTAATTTAATTTTTATTTTATAGCTTCATATTGATGTGAATTCATCATTAATTTGAAATAAAGGTTAATTAATACTATCTTAAATGGGCGATAAATATGTTAAATTGGAGGATAATCAAAAATGAAGAAAATGGTTAGTGTTCTTCTTGCTTGTATTTGGGTTATAACAATAACGGGATGTGGCGGAGAATCGAATGAACATGAAGGTGAAGCAAAAACGCCGTCAGGTTCAAGTGTCCAAGAGGGTAGAAATCACCAAGATGTTATTAATGATTTTGAAGAACAAGGTTTCAAGAAAATTAAAACAGAAAAACTAGAGGATTTAATTACAGGTTGGATAACAAAAGATGGAGAGGTTGAAGAAGTATCTGTTGGCGGCGATGTTGATTATTCTCCAGATGAATGGGTATCTTCGGATACAGAAGTCATTATTAAGTATCACACATTCAAAAAAGAAGAAACTGAGAGTGTAGCAGAATCTGAGGTAAAGGATAATTCAAGTGCAGAAAAGACAGAAGAAGAAATCTTAACAGTAGATAACAACAAAGAATTAGCAGAGATACTTAGCACAAAAGACGAGTCTAGTACTCTTTTTAAAGAATTTGCTCAGAAGTATGCTGGAAGAACCATTGAGTTTGATGGGAATACCGCTTATGTGAGTAAACACGAAAATTATAAAACAAGATTTAATTATTTAATTTTTGCTGGAGATTATAGTACAACTACTTTCTCGGGACCTGAATTCCAATTTAGAAATGTTAATTACTTTGATTTACATCTTACAGGAGATAATATTCCTGATCCTTTTGGAGTAGGTCTTAATATTCGTATCATTGCTACGGTTGAAGAATATGATGAAAATCCAGGTCTTATTCTACTCAAGCCAGTTTCTATCAAAATGAGATAAATTGTCAACACCAACTTAATAATCCCCACAAGTAGCAGTTGAAAATTCCCTAGATAGAGCTTAATTACGGTTCTTTACTTTCCAATAACTCCGGTTTGAAAAAGCCCGCCTTTTTCTTTTCTTTAATCCTGTAGCTCTCACCCTTGATGGGTTACGGAATGATGGAGGAGACGGTCTAGGATCGCAGTAGCAAGTACCGTATCGCCGAATATTTCACCCCAAGATCCATACGACTTATTGGAGGTGAGAATGATGGAGCCTTTCTCAAACCGTTCAGAGATAATCTGGAAGAAAAAGTGAGCGGCAGCATCATCCATCTTTCGGTAACCAATTTCATCAATAATGAGTAGATCTGCTTTGGGAAACATTCGTACCTTTTGTTTCATCGTATTCGTTTGATGTGCCTGCTGTAGGGTCTGGACGAGATCATGAGCTGTAATGAAGTATTGATATTTATACACTAGCTCGGTCGGTTGATTTTGACGGCAGAATACTGTATGAGGCTGTATTTGAAACATTCCAACAGAGAGAAAACTATCTACGCAATGCCATAAAGAAGGACCACGATGTTAGTAAACTTGTAGATATACTTTTGAATAGAAATTGAGATATCTTTACCTAGTTTCAATTCAATCATGTAAGTCCGATTAGCTCTTTCAAGTTGTTTTGTTAAATACTTTATCTGATCAAAATCAGCAGGAGCTTATTACCCTCACCCATTTTGTACCAGTATTTGCCTATATATACTTCTACATGTTATTATTTATATGCTAAATTGAACGCGAAAAGGGGAAGAATTTAAATGAAGAAGAAAGTACTTATTGGACTATCAATTTTTATTCTGCTATTTATTGCTGGAGTAAGGTATTTTTTTTACTACAATATAGAATGTATGTCCTGCTTACCACAAGGCGTACAAATTGAAGAGGTCGTTTCACCAGATGAAATGCATAGCTTAAGAGCCTATATAGTTAATGAACATGCTACAACCCCATTTTCCGTAAGAGTCGAAGTTCTGGATATGGACACAAACAAAACAAAAAATATATACTGGAACTTTCCGCAACAAGATGTTCATATGAAATGGAAAGACAACAATATTGTTATCATTGATAATAAAGAATTGAATATTACTTCTGATATATACGATAAGAGAAATGTAAAATAAAATGCACTTTGATTTAAGAATCTATATCAGCAATCTACGATCTTAGGAATCGTTAAGATTTATGAGTATTAATGCCCCAACATAAAAAGTGCACCTCTTATTTGGAAAAGAGAGATGCACTTTTTTACATGTCTATGAATTTTTAAAGTTCAATATGATTATCCCTGCTATTACGGGCGGTTCATTACAATGTTTCTCGAGCAGTCATTACATACCCTGAGCTAGTTGAATATTAATATCCATTATTATAATAATCAATACCATTCTGAATATAAGTTTGATCAGTAGGATCATCAAAATAACTATTAGCCCATGAAGAGTTACTTGTTCCACTAATAATTTGATATATTCCTGCTCCTGCTTTTAAAGTCGTTGCCGAATATCCAAAAGCCCTACCAATATAACCAAAGTGCATATTTCCTAAGTCCTCACCAGTGTACCAGTAGCCATTAAAGGAATAATTCCCTTTATAATATTGTTTATAGTCCCAGGGTCCACCCGACTTTACTTGTCCAACAAAATAACCATTAAGCAAACTATTAAAACAAACAGATGGGGCTGTAGGGGCTGTAAGGATACAAGCATTTAGAAATTCGCTTTTCTTTGCGTTCACGGTAGCCTTATTGTTGTGCATTATTTGGGTGAAAGATGTAGTAATATTCGTTGATCCAGGTGGTGGTGGTCCTACTGCATTAGTCCCAACTTCTCCTAGGGTTTCTATATTTGTTGAAACTTCAATTACTGTAGAGGCATCCAAACCTGTTGAGGCATCTGCATTTTGTACAAATGAAAGCGTAGACAATAAAACGAATGCAACTCCAAATAGTATTTTTTTCATAGTGTAGGTATCCTCTCTTAAATAAATTAATTAATAGTGTTAAGGTGGCCACCCTTAACACTATTAATACATAAAATATAAACTTTTGTCAAATAATGTTCCTTTTTCTAATAGATATACTATTTAACTTTTCTCATTGATACCAGAGATATACCCGTAGTCATATCCGTATCCAATTTATAAAGTCCTTGAATTGTAATTCTTGTATATATTAGGCGGTGGATACTTCTACTACTCCTGTTATTATAGTGTCATCATGAATCTGTAAAGTTACCCTCTGACCGTTCGCTACTGCTATAAGTAGTTCATCTTTCACATTCATGTACTAAATAAGTCCCTGATCCCCGACCGCCTAATGCAACCTTAACTAAAAACACATTCAGTGTGAGCCAATAAGCTACCATCTCAATAGCTCTTTCCGAAATAGCCCATGTCGGGATCCTGAACATAACAACCTTTCCTTCGCTGATCCACTTGAATAGATCAACCTCTGAATTAGGGAGTTGGCAGAATATCGGACGCAAGAACTCACTATTCATTATCTGCCCGATCCTTCGAGCTACAGGGGCGTATTTCTACGCTTGCATGCCTTAGAAGTACGGTTTTAATATAGTTGCTAACTCTTCAGCGCGCCCCTGAATGAACCACATCAATTCTTGTCGCAGGGGTTGGTGCATTTCATGGAGAGAATGCTTTCCGAAGGTCCGAAATATCGCCTAGCTCCTATCATCGTATTTCATCATTTCCAGCAGTTTAAAAAGTATCACGGCTTTGTAGAAATGATGATGGTAGCTAGTGCCAATTGGCATATATTTAAAAATACAAATAGCAAAGTATATGATCGACTCATGCCTTATCTTTGTAGTACCTTTGCTGATTCACAACGGGCATTTGAAGCGACAAAGAGGTAACAATTTATAGCAGTATGGTTGAGTCATGAAGGTGAGTACGAGAATCCTTTTGTTTGCGATGCATTACCCCTGATTGGTGATAGATATCTAACAGAAAATAATGAAAAACTTACTGTAGAGCATTCTATGGACACCGATTAGTTTATCGGTGTCTTTTTTCTTTTAGCTTGTGTCTAAAAGCATGCTTTTGGGCACGATTCTAGGAGGCTTGTTTTTGCGTGCCAAAACATCATAAAATCACTTTTGGCATGTGCCACTGAATTTGTAGGTGTTTTGGCACAAATATGTAGGGGGAATTATGGATGGAAATGGGATATGGACGAGTATCAGCAAAAGACCAGAATCCAGAGAGACAAGTCGTGAAATTTCGGGAGCTCGGGATTGATGAACGGTATGTCTTCGTCGATAAACTAAGCGGTAAGGATTTTAACCGACCTCGTTATCAAGCGATGCGTTTAATGATTCGGGAAGGAGATTTAATTTTCATCGATGCACTAGATCGGTTAGGTCGTGACTATGAGGGTATCATTAAGGAATGGAAATACATTACGCGGGATATGAAGCTGATATCGTTTGTCTGGATAACGAAACATTGTTTGATTCTCGAAAATTCAAGACAATGGGTGACTTCGGAAAAGTTATGGAAGACCAGTTTTTAAGCCTATTAGCTTACATTGCTGAGCAAGAGAGGAAGAAGAACAGGCAGCGGCAAGCCGAAGGTATTGAGGTGGCAAAGGCTGACGGAGTTAAGTTTGGCAGACCAAGATTAGAAATTAGTAACTCATTCGTATATATGTATGAGAAATGGAATTCGGGTGCAATTACTGCCACGGATGCTATGAAGCAGTTGGATATGAAGCATAGAACTTTTTATCGGCGTGTAAAAGAGTATGAGGAAGTTTTGCCGTAAGACAATAGGCAGTGTTTTTCTTGCATGTATGAATACACTATGGTTATAAGGAGTCTATCAGGTTAATAAAGTACCAACTGGTAGAACAGTTTGTGTTTTGCAGTAAAATTGTTAGTGCTGTGCGATGTTTTGATCGACGATGATGTGGCTCTAAACATCAATGAACAATACTCGCAAATGAAACGTGACAAAGACGTCGCCAACCAAGTACCTTTTTCAATGCTCAACCATAGCTTCCAGAAGAAGTGTATCTTAAAACTTTAAAGGGAAGGACGGAGTGTGTGGGGACGGAAGGGTTATAAACATCAGGATAACCAGCGTGTAAACGAAAATTATGATAAAGGCAGAGTTGACGAACCCCGTTATTACCATATTTATCAAGCGAAATGTGGTATATTTATTTTAATGTGTTCGCATTGCTGGGTCACGTCCTTTCTGCTGAACGATGGCATCTCCCTGTCCTGAGATTTCCATACATACTTTCGGCAGGATTTCGGTTAGAATCATAACCATCCATTCCAAAGAAAAACGATTTATCATCCAAATGATCGCGGTTTTCTAAAGCAATCGTTTGATCTCTTCTGCCGATATAAAATTTCGCTAGCTGACTTTATTTCCAGAGCACCAACAACTCCAAGCTTCGCTAGATATCACGAAGAAGCGGTAGGTTTATTGAGTTTACGAATATTAGGGTCCTGTAACTGATGTCGAGGATGTTAATATCCTGAATGTCTTGAGAGAAGCGTATGAAGGCCGGAAGGAATCATTTGTAAATGAAAAATTATAGTGGGGGTAAGAATGATGACGATTGTGGCCGCTTACCGGTATGGATCTTTTGCTATTGTGATTAGTGATTTTCGAATTACGCATAAACAAGGAACTATAAAAAGTCAGTACGATGCTTGCATGAAGTATGCCCAACTTGGGTTTAATATGGGGATGTTTTTTGCCGGTGATGTGGAATATATACAAAAACTTATTCCAATCCTTCGCAGTATTCAATCAAGACTTACAACTGACAATGTGATAGATGAAAATGGACCTCTCAGGCAGGAATTGCTTGCTTTCAATCGAGGGTTAGGGATTGGAAAAAGGGTTTTTCAAGGAATTGGATTTTTGTTTGATCCTCAGTTTAATAAAAATGAAATATTTATGCTTCAAGGATTTTCGGGGACCGAAACTTTACAGGTAAAAAAGCTAGCTAGTGGGATGTGTACGATTATTGGTGAAGGCAGTAAGGTTCCGGATCTCCAGAATGCTCTTACAAACCTTGGGCGTGCTGGCTCTTCTTACACAAAAATTCGCAGCTTTCACCGCCGTATGCAACTTCAAAGCCGTATGATTTTTCCGAAAAGATATAAGAAGTATGACCAAGAGACAATTGCGAATTTGCTTCAGAACAAACTAAATCAAGTGATCCGTGGTTGTGGCACTGGAGTTTATAATGAATTGGGGATATCCCCCTACTACGTAAAGTCTCTTATAGGGAAATCCGGATTCTGCATGCTGAGTGGAACCAATGTAGATTCGCATATTACAACTGATTTTGATGAGAATGGGTCTGTGCCAAGAACAACTTATACTTACACACTTGAATGGGATGAGAAGGGAAAGGCTCTGTACTGGTCGGACAGCTTAAGTCCCGGTAGGGTAAAAGTACAAGAAATAGAAAAGTATATTATACCGAACACCCCTGTTCAAATGGCCGTTAATCCCAACGGTCAATTCGATCCATTTACTTTTGACGTTCCAACTCAAGATATTTATATTATGAATCAATGGGTTGAAGAGGGTGGATTTATTGAACGGACATTTTACAAGCAAATATGGCTAGAATCTGATTTTTACAACCCGGACCTTTATCGGATTGCTATTGATTGCAAGTGTCCACCCATAGAAATCGAAAGGTATAAACGAGGAGGAAAACATATTCTATTCGTGTCTGATGCACTAGCCAAGGAATTCGAAGAATCAGTAGCCAACCATGTTTTTGATCATGAATGGTTAGAACAATACATCATCAATTATGATTCATTTTATAAATAAAACTGCAATTTTATGGAATGATCAGTAGTAGAAGATCTTTCTCTTGTTAAGAGTACATTAGCTATTAAACAAAGTTGAGAATTCGAAAACTTCCTTAAGAGTAATCGTGTGCCTTTCAAAAATATAAATATATACAAAGTAGGGAGAACAAAGTGGCTACTATTCCTGGTGTTTACATCATTGAATCGCTTAGTTTCGAGGACGAAAATGAGAATAGATATGAAGGTAGACTTCTTAAGGAAATTCTTCATTTATCCGGAAGCAAGACTATTTACAAGTATATCAGAACGATATCAGAGCTAGAGTATATGATTGAAAACTTCTTTGAAAGTAAGTATAGATATTTGCATATATCATGCCACGGTGATCAAGAAAGTTTTGGTTTAACAATAGATAATGACGTTCCATTTAAGATATTTTGCAAAATGTTAAAGGACTTTGATAATAGAAGATTATTTCTCTCCTCATGCAGTGTTTGTAACGATAGTTTAATTAGAAATCTTAAATCCAATGGGAAACCGCTGTCAGTTGTGGGACCTTCAAAAGATGTTGGGTTTTCATCTGCTGCAATATTTTGGGCATCTATCTATCATTTAATGTTCTCAAAAGAGGGTGAAAAAATGAGTAATAAGAATATGAAAGAAACTCTGAGGGAAATATCGATTCTGTATGGGTTAAATATGAGATCATATATTAGAAGCAAAAATTTATACACGAAAGAAGACTACTGCCGAAAATAGTGATGTAATAATTCGGTTTTACTACAAAGCAATATAAACTTAGCTAATATGAATCGTATAATATCCAAAACTCCTGTCCGATTTTTGACAATAAATCGACCTAACACCAGTTAATAAATAGCATTCCGCAAAGCCGTACTGGATAAGACTTCACGGGATTTGTTAATACTATTCAATTAGGTTCGAATCACCGACAACAGTTCGACTCCCCTCGCCTCCACCAACCTACTTAAAAACGAACACAATATACATTTTTGGTGGATTCGTAGTAACATTATGGTTCTAAATAAAGGGACAGTTAAGAGTAAATTCTTAGCTGTCCCTTTATTTTTGCTATTAGTAATGTAAGAGAAAAGGTTTTACCTCAGGTTGCAAGGGTCTTTTGTAAGTAACAGTAAAGAATTTCTAGTACATAAGAAGGGTTTTGTTGGAATTTGTCGAAAGAAAGAGGTGAGTGAGATGTTCGGAAGGGGTTGGAGATAATTAATACAAGTGATTTAAGAAAATGGCTGGAATCAAAACCATATTGGGATCAACAGGTTTGGTGCTTTGCAATAAACGAGGGTAAACTAAATGAAGAAAACATTCAAGAAGTATTTAAATTGCTTTTAGAAGATAATAAGGTAACAGTGAAAGATAATGTAGTACGTAATCCGATTGATTTTCAAAATGTCTCATCTGACAATACGGATAATGAAGAATTAAAATTAACTTATATTAAGGAAATTAGTAACTTACAGCATGTTAACGCTCTTCAATCTGATCAAAAATTAGTATTTGGAAAGAATCTTACTCTCATTTATGGAGAAAATGGCTCTGGGAAATCAGGGTATTCTCGATTACTCAGCTCAGCATGCTTCTCACGTGGAGACAAGAATATACTTCCTAACCTAAGAGAAACAAAAGTCTCAAAAGCAACAAAAGCGTCGGCAGATATTAAGGTAATCATTGGCGATAAACAAGAAATTATTAAATATAAAGAAGATGACAATCATGAATTATTGCAAAAGTTCTCAGTTTTTGACTCATCAAGTGTTCAAATACATATAAATAGTACCTCGAATGTAACTTTTACTCCAGTTCAACTAAAGGCTTTTGAACATGTTATCGAAGCCTATAATGAGTTGGAAAAGAAAATAGAGCATGAAAAAGAAATTCGAAAGACTCAAAATCCAACAGTGGGTCGTTTTGAGAATGAAAGTTTAATCTCCCGTTTTTGTAAAGAAATAACTCACAATACTACTTCAGAACAAATTAATCAATGGAATTATACCACAAGTGCTACTGAGCGAGCAGACACCATTAATGAAGAATTGCGAGTACTACGCAAATTGGATGTTGAGTCGAAGAAAAAACAAATGAACACTGAATTGAAAGAAATTATAGAGTTACTTGCTGAATTGGAAAAAATCAACTCAACTTTAAACGTTGAATATATAACAACACAAATTTCTTTCATTAATGAGGTAGTTCATAAAACTGAACTTTCAAAGAGAATTGGGGCCTGTTCATTTAATGATGAGTTGTTTTTGACTACTGGATCAGATGAATGGAAATCCCTCATATGTACTGCGAGAACTTTACTGGACAATGAAAAAGAGCTGAATAATCAATTTACTCTTACAAAATGCCCCTTATGCAAACAGAATTTAGGTGACAGCGAGGTGTCACTTTTTGAACGTTATTGGACGTTCTTAGAAGGGAAATCCATAAGTGAGCTTGAACAATCAAAAGAAAAATTGGAGAGTCATAAAATGCTGCTCAGTCAACTTGAAATCCCAAAGTTTAATTTGGATTCACCAGGAGCAAGAATAGTTATGGATATTGACAACGAGTACTTTGCTTACTTAAAAGACCAGATTGATAGTGTAGTTGATATCAAAGCAATTGTAGAGGCTAGAGCTGATGATTTGGAGACTATTAATTTTCCACAGGTGGTGCCGCTACTATTAGAAAAGTTAAAAGGTATGATTGTAGATATAGAGAAGAAGATTGAAGAGTTGGGCGACCCAGATGCTGAGATCAAGAGATTAGAAGCGGAATTAACACTAATTGCACATCGTAAAATATACTCACAAATAAAAGTAGAAGTAAATACGTATGTTAGTAATCAACGATGGCTAAAGTCTTGTGAACAAATAACATTCCCGAAGCGACAAGTTACAGCAAAGCAAAGAGAGCTTTTTGATCAAATTGTTACAGAAGAATATAGGCGTAGCTTTGCTGAAGAATGCGAAACATTAAGCTGTAATTTTGGAGTATCAGTTACGACTAGAGGTGTCAGTGGCTCAACTGTAAAGGAACTGCGTCTAAATATATCTTCCGACTATAAGGTGGGGAAGATTTTAAGTGAAGGTGAGCAAAGGGTCTGTGCATTGGCGGATTTTCTTACAGAAATTTCTTTAGACAAACGAAACTGTGGGATAATTTTTGATGATCCAGTGACGTCGTTAGATCATGTAAGAAAAAGACAAATTGCTCAAAGGTTAGTCATTGAATCTGAAAGACGACAAGTCATTATTCTAACACATGATAAAGTCTTTTTAAGCTATCTTGCAGATATTTCTGCTAATTTAGAGACTCCGTATGAAGCACATTGGATTCAACGCTTGGGGGGAAGGCCGGGAAAAATATCACTTAATAGCAGCCCCAAACTTGCTACTCTTCCAGTTATCTCACAGGAGGTTGATCGTTTTATTGCAGAGGCAGGGTTATTGGATGATCAACAACAGCAGCAACAAAAGCTTATAGATTCTTTGGGTCTTCTAAGGAGTGCATGTGAGGCTGTAATAGAGCAGGTGTTGTTTAATAAAACCATTCAAAGGCATGATGACTATATACGAGTAAGTAACCTATTAGAGGTTCCGTGGGACGACTCAAAAGCTCAAAAAATAGTTAATCTTCATGGAATACTATCAAGATATATTGATGCACACAATCGAAGTGATACAATGCGTGAAGAGCCTATCACAGTTGATTTAGTCAAGAGTCATAGGAAACAGTTTATTGAAATTAGGGACGAGTTGAGTTCCATTAAGAAAGCCAAAAGTAATGAATTGAAAAGCCGAAAATCGAATTCTCCGTGGTAGTATGGTTCGATTAGAAGAAGCTTTCACAGTAAATAAAAGCGAAGTTGCCGGATAGTGCATTGGAAACGGCGACTTCATCGCTGTTTTCGGTAGCGGTTACACAACTTATTGAAAAAACTCGTACGCTGGATGGAGAAACTGCAGAATGCTGAAAAATGTGACATAGCGGATTTTGGAAAGATGTAAACCTGCGGAAGATAAGGAAAATTTGTGAGGTGTAAAGATGCTAGAAAACACATCCGCTCTTGCTCTCAAAATGAAAGATCAAGATGTAATTGAAGCAATTCAGAAAGATGGGTTTTATATTGACAGAGTTGAAAAAACACTCGAAAGATGTTTAGTTGCTGTTAAGCAAAATGGTCGTGTATTAAAAAAGATTCCCAAAGCTTTACATACAGTAGATTTGTGTCTTGAAGCTGTAAAACAAAATGGTCTGGCCCTGGAGTATATTTCGGAAAAAGTGCTGACGAGCGAGATTTGCTTAGAAGCGGTTAGAAATAATGGAACAGCGTTATCTTACGTTCTCGACAAATTCCAAACAAGAGAATTACGTCTTGAGGCAGTAAAGCAAGATGGCGAAGCTCTTCAATATATCCCTGAGAGATATAAATCGAAAAGCGTCTGCATGAAAGCCGTCATGCAGAATGGTTTAGCACTTAGATATGTTCCACCCAGTATGTTATCAAAAGAGTTTTACTTGTCAGCAGTTGAGCAGAATGGACTGGCTTTGGAATATGTGCCAAGCAATAGTAAAAGCAAGGGGTTATGTCTTACCGCTGTCAATAATAATGCGCTGGCAATGAAGTATATCCCTAATAGGTTTAAAATAGTAGATTTGTGCAATAAGGCAGTACTCTCAAATTGGAGATCTTTTCTTTATATGCCTGAAAGCATGTATACTTTAGATAGTTGCCTTGAGATATCCAAACAGATATTAAGCGATTGTGATAGTTATTCAGATATGTCGTTCAATGACCGTTTATATATTAAAGAAATATTTAAAAAAATCTCCGATGATGTAAACAACGAATTTCAAATCATCAGATTAGAAAGGCAACTAAAAGTAAGATATTTTGAGGAAAAGTTATTCGATAGAAGCACAAATAAGTTTATGACTAAGGAGTCTATTTGTTATAGAGAAGAGGATGAAGTAAAAGAATTTGAGACTTTTATCAAGTTTTATGAATATGTAGATGGAAATTTGGGAAATTCCAATTTATATGATTTTGATTTTAAAGGAATCAATCTTAAAGATTTTAACATTGAAGGAGCCTATATTAGTAGTGCTGTGCTAATAGCACAAAAACTTTATGACGATTCTTTCTTTTCCAAGAATATCAGAGATTACAATAATAACTCGGAATTGATGTTTTCTGCTGAAAATGAGGTAGTTGAGGCAAGTACCATTCTTCACGATTCTGACTTTGGTTCCATCGCCACGTTAAATGAGAAGTTTCGTAAAATATATTATATTAGCGATATTCATCTTGATCATAAACTGAAAAAAGAATTTCCATCACATGCGACTAAACAAGAAGTCATACAATATATTAGACAACTAATCAGCAAAATGGTAAACACTGCAGCAGAAAAGTCATATGGTGATTATCTGCTAATAGCAGGAGATATATCTTACAACTTTGAAATATCTACGTTATTTTATTCAGAGTTGGTCAAGCATTGGAGCCATCGCAAAATAGTAGTAGTGCTTGGAAATCACGAATTATGGGATTTTAATCTAAATGGGGCTGCTTCTGCTCATTCGAATACTTTAGAAGATATAATTCAACGATTTAGGGAGTTGTTTATTAATTTAGGGATTTGTTTTTTGCAAAATGAACTATTGATTTTAAATGAAACGGAACATGTAATTATTTCTGAAGAGCAGTTGAAGTCTATTGATCCAAATGAACTGAAAATTAGCTGCCTAAAAAGCTCTCTTGTGATATTAGGCGGGTTAGGCTATTCTGGGTTAAATCCTGATTTTAACGCCGCACAAGGAATTTATCGGAAAACTATTAAGTCATTAGATGAAGATATCGAACAGACAAAGTTATTTGAACTTATTTATAAAAAAGTAAACAATGCTATTGGGGATAATCGGGTTATTATTCTCACTCACACTCCAAAGGAAAATTGGTCGCATGAAAAATATAATAGTAATTGGATATATGTAAATGGACATACTCATCGAAACGATTACTATAATAATGATGAAAAGACAGTCTATGCAGATAATCAAATTGGTTATTACACCAGTAGTGTTGGCTTGAAGTATTTTAATGTTTCTAAACATTATGATATTTTCAAGTACTATACAGACGGCATATATATCATCTCAAGAGAGCAATATTTACACTTCAATCGAGGTGTGGGAATCAATTTATCTTTTAATAGAATCGGCAAAATCCATATGCTAAAGAATCGCGACATATATTTCTTTATATTTGAAAATGCAGAGTTAGGAAAGTTTTATCTGTTGAATGGAGGAGTGATTAATAAATTAGATCATAACGATATTAATTACTACTTTGAAAGAATGCCATACTATTCGGACGCTATCAAAGGATTATTTAGTGGATATCATCAAGTATTGAAATCCATATCGAATAACATTAAGTCGATTGGCGGAACCGGAACAATTCACGGATGTATCGTAGATATAGATTTTTACAATCATATTTATGTGAATCCAGAAGATGGAACAATGACTCCATATTATGCTTTATCGACTGTTGATAAATATGTGTATCGAAATGTTGGAGCTCTTCTAAAAAAGAAAAGAAAAGACTTATATGATAATTACACAAAGTTCTTAGATGGTAAGAGCGATGATATCAAGTTGTTGAAAGGTGAAATAAATGTAGGAAAAATTGAAACATCACAATTCATTTCGGAAACTGATATGTATAGACCATCAAGGATTATGAGGTCATTACAGTACTTGACTGATGTTAATGTTATAAGAATTTGGAATGATCAAGTTATGGATATCCAACCTTGCATTGAAGACTAAATTTCTGTTTGCGTCTCTCTTGGAGACCACATGGGCTATCAATGACCTGCGCAAGATTGCTGGAAATGCCATTGATCAAAAGTCTTTGGTGCATTATGCGTAAGGTAACTAAAGACGGAAGTCGATCGATCAAGCAACGGAGAGACTTGACGAGGTTAATAAACAGCTAAAGATTATTCAAAGAAATCGGATGGAACTTGTTGATAAATTGATGCAAAAGGTTTTGGATGATGAAACTTTTAAACTGTACAATGAAGGTATGGGGATTAAACAGGAGAATCTAGAGCAAGAAGTGAAAGTATTGGAATCCAAACTCCCCCAAGAACGGGAAAACAAAGACGCTATTCACGAGTTGGGAGTTCGTCCTTTACTCAATTGGACTTTTCTAATGAAGATATTTTTCAAGTGAAATTCCAAAAGCTAATTTCCAAAGTTAAAAAATATGAAAGTCGAAAGTTGAAATTCATTATGGTTTTATAAATCCAGCGGGGGCTTAAATGCCCCTTCCATTCTATCAATAATAAGCATCCCATTCATGTGGAGTGTTGCTCACTACTAATCAGAAAAGAAGAAAACTAAGATGTGACGGTGTCGAAATCCCCAATTATGGGGATTTTTCTTTTTATTTGGTGACTTTTGGAATATAATCTATACTAGATTACAATTGAATATATTAGAGGTGCTCAATAATGAATGCGTTTAGATGGATATGGGAATGGTCAAAGAGGAATTTATCTAATATTTTTAGTATTATAGGCATACTACTTACAATATATTTTGGTGTGTATTTCGTTCCAGGATATCTTCAGGAAATGAGAGCGGAAAAAATAAATACTATCAATGAAGGTTTAATAGAGAACCTTCAGGAACTCATTTATAACAATCAAAGTCTTTCTATAGAAGAGATTGAATCCTTAATTAAGGCTAAAGAAATAAAGTATAGTATAACGTACCCTTACACGAAAGATGAGTTGTTAATACAAATTTCGGGAAGATTTTTGGAAAACAAATTTATTCCACTGGATCAAAGGAAGGGTTTAATCGAACGAATTCAAAATCTTCGAAAAGGTATCAATGAACCACAACTAAAGCCCAAAGAAGAATCCAATTCTTTAATGAAGTTTTTAGAATCATTACTAACTATAATTACATTTGGAGTAGCTATATTAGGTTTTAATAGTACCCTTCAGAAGGCTAAGCGTGACAGACAAGAACAGATTGAAGTGGACCTTGAAGAAAGAGAGACCGAAATTCAACACAGTATTATGAGTGCTTTTACGTTTGAAATAACTGTAAAGGAAGCCTTAAACGGTAAAAATTATACTCATCATAGTTATGGTAGAGACATGGGCTATGACTTCATAGTGAACGAAAATAACAAGGAGTTTGCAATACAGTGTAAATACTATAGAAGAGCAATTAATATATCTGAAATAAGAGTATTAATACATAGTATAAATAGATTAAATAATGATTTAATACTTGTAACTAATACCCAATTAACAAATTCAGCTCATCGCTATTTCGAGGAATATAATAGTAAATCAACTAATAAATTATATTTTGTGCAAGGAGTCTCTAAAGAGGATATAAAAAATCAGTTGAATAGCATTTTTCAAAATATATAGTAGTAATCCCCTCTAAGGGTTGATATCGACACTGTTTTCAAAGTAAAAGTTGGAGATGTTTGGTTGGGTGAATTATAAGGGAGAGTGTAACATGAATCGACATAATTGTCCTTGCTGTGGTTATCCCACATTAGAAGAAAGACGAGGTTGGGAAATTTGTTGTTTATGTAATGGAGGATGATGGGCAAGATGACCCCCATGCAGATAAAGTTTGGGGCGGTCCAAATTCAGATTATTCACTAACAGAGGCCAGGGGAAACTTCAAAAAGCATTATATCATGTATAGAGATAGACGAAGAATCTTAAAACAGACAGATAAAGAAATTCAAATAAAAATAGGTTTAATTAAAGCGTTTGAAAAACTTAGAATCGTTTCTAGTAAATCTACTCGACAAGTATGGCAAGAAATTGACGCACTCGAGAAGGCATTAGATGATATTGTTCATGAAAGTACAGAACGGTACAGTAATAACATTGAAAAAATCAAGTTATAATAAATCTAATTAATTCCGATAAACCTTTATCCCTTGCGATAAATGCTGAAGATGGAGATTTCGTACAAGACTTGTTGGTCCGATATTGTCAGCATAAAAATGAAAATGTAAGAGGAATAGCAATTCTTTGTTTTGGTCATATTGCGAGGATACATGGAACGGTTAATAAGGAACTCGTTATTCCACTTATAAATAATGGATTGAAAGATGAGAGTAAGTTTGTTAGAGGGCACACTCATTCAGCTTTAGATGATTTAAATATGGTTTGTAAGTAACAATGCCTCAGAGACTATTCTCTGAGGTTTTTTATAGATGGGGGTGGGTGGCGATTAGAACGATATTTGTATCTCATACCCCCATAACCGTTGTAATGCCTGTACGACTTTTTTATGAAACTTATGTGCGTACAAAGAAGAACGGATAATATAACCTCTTTCCTCTATTAAGATTCTCAGAATTAACCCTAAAATGGCTAGATACCTCCATGAAACATCGCCTTTAGCCTAACTTCGCTTTCTTGCGTTTTTTTGAAAATGAATAAGAAAATGCACTAATCGCAACAGAGTGCTTAGTCAACACGATAGGGAGGGTGAGAAGGTTGTTGGATTTGTATCGTAACTAATCAGATACTTATCACGATCATTCTCAGTGTAAGGAGCATTTGGCTGTGCACACCAATCGAGTTCTTGTAACAACTTGAATTAACATCAAAATTTTGAATTACAAGGGGAGGTTTGTTGTGTTTGATACAGTTCGCTTGAAAGCTGAGAGCATCATAGTAGATTCTAATGTTCTAGAATCTCCCTCCCTACTCTATAACAAAGGACTTACCGCATATCCTGTCGAATTCACTCTTAATAAGGAAATCCATTTTCATCAATTACAGAAGCTTCGTGATCGTTTTTGGTAATATTTATTCCTATGTAAAATAAATAACTTTCTAGGTTGAAAAGTAACAAAAAATTCAGTGCAGAAAAGTTTTTCTTTTTACTTTACGGTATACAACCGACAACCTCATTCTATATTTAGTACTTTATGCTATCTAGCTCATCCGTAATAAACCTATTTTCCTATATAGCTTATGGAACAACAAGTTTTTATACGGTTTTCTTGATAAATTAACTGTACCTTTATTATATGAGAGAGGTGTTTAAGATGAAGTGCATTATTACAAGAGCATCTATTACCAATAAAGTGAATACGGGTGGAAAATTACCCCGTATATTTACAAAATAAGAGAAGCCTTGCAAAGAGAGCTATTTAGAAGAATTAATTGATGTTGACAGCATACAACAATTGGACGGAATAGGTAAAAAATATCATGTTGATATATTGCTTACGACTAATTATATGTTTCCAGATTATATTGCAATAATGCTTTACGATGAAGAGATTGAGTAAATATTGACTGAAAACAAAGGGAATGGAAATTAATTGTTGGAGAGGAGTTAACTATGAACTGCTTTATTAATTATGAAAATTTTGAGAAAGCATTTAGTAATGAGGTTGATCTATTGTTGCAATATAAAGTGTTATTTAGACAATGGGATGAAACTAAGTATGATGAAAGTGTATTGGGCAACCCTGTAATGAAGCCCAAAAGAAGCAATGGTGAAATTGATTGGGAAGAAACCAAATTAACAATGCAAGATTTAATAGAGTGGAATGCTGGATATTTTAACAAAAGAAAAAAAGAGGCTGAATTATATGATGAAAAAAAGGAAATAGGCTATTATACAGACTTGATAGATGCGGATAAAAGTATCATCGATATGTTTTTCCTGGGAGAACAACCATTACTTGATATTCAATATTATGAACTACAGGCAAGGCCATCACAAAAGATCGAAAATACGGAATGCCCGAATTTTCATCTTGTTTTTGATGAGGTGGGAACCGGTAAAACTGTATCTGCAATTTATTGTATCCGTGATGTGGTTTCTGAAAAGAAGAATGAGGCAAAGATTTTGGTTATTTGCCCGAATAATAAAAAGAGTGAATGGGAAAAGGATATTCAGCGACAGCTCGGATTGTATGCTCATACAGTAGATAATGGAGATAAAGGAGGATTTTATAATGAAACATTAAAGCAAATGTACTTTAAATGCAACGAGCCAACTATTTTTATTAAAGATCAAAAGGTTATTGAACTTAAGACGGAGTTAAACTCGTGGAATAGTCGTAACAGCTGGGATTTAATTATAATAGATGAAGGGCATTTATGCTTTGATAATTATAATGATTTGAAAGCAGAAAAAGCAATATTGCTTACTGCGACACCAATTGTAGTTAACAGTCGAACAAATGATGGAATATTGGATATTAGCAAGGTGCGTGATTTAACGGCATATAGAGATAAATTGTCTAGAATCGTAGACAATAAACACGATGCTTCTTTAAGTGATTTATTTGGTGATAGTGACATTTTTACACAGCTATTTAGAGAGGATTTAGAAATAATTCCGAAAAAAAGAAATATTATATTTTTAGAATGTGAACGTTGGGATAAAAGATATGAATATCTTAATATTCTAGCCGAGGTGAAAGGTGGTATGACGAGGTTAATCTACGAACAGGATGATGAATTTCTACTAGAGGGAATCTACAGAAAGTTTAGGAATGATATTGAAGACTATGGATACTTGATAGAAGATAAAGCACCATCTATTGATAATAATAAGTATAGTAAATTGGTGGAGCATATTCAAAATAATAATAATAAATCTTATATTATATTTTTCAATACAATATGGCCCGCTAATAATACATTTGAAGGACTAATAGGGGATGGAAATCTAGGTAAGGGAAATATTATTATTGCTAAAAAGTTTGGTGGTAATAAGTGTGAGGTTTATCCAAAGGATAATGCTGTTACACCTGATAATGTATTGGATTACTTGCAAGGGCAAATAGAATTAGGAAAGAGAGTGCTATTTATTACCACTGGAGCAACCGGTGGAACGGGACTAAATTTAGGGAAATTTCATGGTGTGATCAACTATGAACTCCCTTTTACAAGCATTGAACTTGAACAGCGTTTTGGTAGAGTTGATAGAATGGATAACAGTGATTCGCAAGATAAAGAGATGGTATTTATGCTAAATAACGATGCAAACCCAATGTTAAGATATAGTACTTTAAAAATCAATAAAACTTGTGAGTATATGCCTATAAGAAATACGATTTTATTCCATTCTGAATTTATAAAGAAAAATATCGAGTCATTAAAAAATGAATTGTCGAAGTGCAAGCTTGAGGCTGATAGTAACTTCATGAAAGAATTGATTGAAATGCGTAGTAAGGTCGGTGACAACGATAAAAAACTAATAGAAAGTTTGGAAGGTTACATCATACAGAAAAAGAGTATCGAACAATTTGATGTAGATATAGCGGAGTTATTATCTGAAGGAACAAAAGCTTATATTGATTTCATAGCGGATAAAGCAAAGTTTGAGTGCGCTATTAAAGTTTATTATAAAATAAGATTACTAAATTTGCTGGAGCCTCAAATTTTTAATTGGTGTAACTTACTTGGGAAAAAATCAACAATATACATCGAGAGTGCTTCATTTATTGTAGCTGATGATGAAGAAAAATATGACGAATATTATGAAGAACAAAATATTATACGAAGCGAAAGTATTGTGATTAAAGAGGATAAAAAAAATGAGGGAAAACATGAATATAGTTTTGATTTTGAGTATGAAGCTGCTCTTAAAAAATATGGAGAATTAGGAAATCTGTTGGAAGATCTGGTGGAGACTTCTGATAGTCAGACTGCAACAGGACTTTTTTACATAAAGGATAATAATTATATTAAACAAACCGTTGAGGAATATCGCAATAATTTTAACGAGTTACGAGGAGATGAATGATGGATAATATACTCTTAATTGATGAAATCGTAAAATACTATATGAATCCTAAAACATACCCCAATAAAGATAAAAATGAGGTTGAAAAGGGGATTAAAGAGCTCGATAGATTCTTATTAGATAAGAACTGTGAAGAAAATGAATTCTTTAGTGCTTTATTCGAAAGGTATACATCAGATAATGTGGAGAATCCTATTAATTCTACCATTCGGAAAACAAGAGCAGATGAGCAAGGACTTAGTGCAACGAAAGGTTATAAAGAAATATACTTTAACGAGATCATTCAGAATGCAAATGATAACACTACTGGGGAATCTATAAGTATAATACTGTCCAATATTAATAATAATTATGAGATGTCTTTTTTGTATGAAGATTCTGGATTTAAGACAGAAAACATTATAGGTTTTTTTAATACAGAGATACATACCAAAAGATCCGATTTATCCACAACCGGTAAACATGGTGTAGGAATTAAATCATTGTTTTATTTTGTTGATCACATGACAATGGAAAGTAACGTAAAGATTGAATTTAAAGTTAAAACAATCAACGAAGATGGTATTGATAAAATTGAAAAGGTAAGTTCTAATTTTTCTAAAAATGCAGAATGGGATGGGAAAACAACTCGGTTTACAATTCGATTTCCCCAAAAAGAAAGCTATGGTGAATTTAACGTTGCGAAGCTTAAAAAATTCATTGATTCAATGTTAGATAAGACAAACCCTATACAAGATGAAACTTTTAAGCAATATTTCTTTGGGTTGAACCAGGAAAAATTGATTTTTGACGTAAGAGGGTTATTATTTACAGATAAAAACAAAGGTAAAAAAAAAGGCATTAAAAAAATTTATTTTCATAAGAATGATGATAACAAGTCAGAATTGTTTACGATATCTTGTGATGAAAGTAATTCAGTTGAAGATGACGGTAATAGAGTATGTAAAGCAACCTTGAAATGTAATGAGGAGGAAAGGTTATCCTATCTGATGTTTATCAGAGAAGGAGAAGGAGAACAGCAGAATTTTTCGGTTGCTTTTCCGCTAAAACCTAAGCGCAGCAGGCGAAGATATTATGAAACATATTATATTTCTGAAGCTGATGACGAAGGAATAGATATATTAGTTAACAGTAAGTATTCAAATGTCGCTAGAACTAAATTAACAGATGAAGATAATAAAATTAAAGCAATAAAGGAAGAAATAGAGGGCGAACTTATAGAAATCTATAAGTTTATGGTAAGTAAGAAGTGTGCTGATTCGGATATAGGTGAAGATATCAGTAAATTGTTTCATAGTTTATTGATCCAAGATAATTCAAATATTGACTTATTTTATGAAAATGAAATTAGTAACCGATTTTTAGCAAGGTACATAAAAAGTGATGAACCACTGAATCAAGATCTGAAAGACAGATATCTTGTATATCAAAGAAAAGATAAAGAGGATTTTGAAAAGCAGTTTATTATACAGAAATTCACTAAAGAAAATGTGATAGAATTTTTTGTGAAAAGTTTTGTTGCCAATGATTGTATTAAATATGATGAGAAGCTATTCATTGAAGAATTAAAAGAAATATATAATCAAGCATTTCAAGTTAATCAACAATCTGGAAATATTCATAAATTGAAGACTGTACTAAACATAGCCGGTAGTGTTCGGGAATTAATATATTATCGAATAACAGGTAACTTCCCCAATAGTAAAGAACAGCAGCCTATACTTAGAGATGCGCAGGTTGACGCGTGGCATGAAAAGTTGTGGGTGGGTAATATTGAATTAATAGATATTTCTTATTCGATGATTGGAAGGTATAAATTACACAATCATATTGATACAGCAGGTAAAATTACAGGCGCTTCCTTTTATGAATATTTATTTAATCAAAGTAATAATGAAAATCAAAATGAGCAGACTAATAGCAAACAATATCCAACATTGGAAGGGAAGCAAGAGGAGCTTTTTGATAAACAATATAACGAATTAAAAATACGATTATTAGATCTAGTGGTCAACAAAGAACAATCAGGTGAGGTAGAACTACCAAAGTATCCTTTTCCTAAGAAGACATACAAAGAGGGTACAGTTGTATTTTATGGTTCAGATCATCACAATGCAGGCAATGAAATTTACTGTCATAATAATAATTTCATAATATATGATTACATCAATACTGAAAAAAAATTGGACTCGAATACTGATAAATTTGGTGATAAACTTTCAGAAAATTTTGTGAAGAAAATATTAGATGAGGATGAATTAATAAGACATATTATTTGTATTGGTGAGAAAATAATGCTTGCATCGAGTAAATATCCTTTGCACAAGAACCCCACGTGTACGTATTGGAGAAGCGAAGCTTATGTTAGTGGCGAATGGTTTGAATGCCAGCTAATAAACATTAATTTTTTAAGGCGTATTTATGCACATACTTTTGAGAGCTTTAAGTTTTATGTAGAGGATTTTCTTGAGAAGAGCGATGTTGTAAGTAAATGGGGGGATTTCACACTCGATACAGCCAAGTCTGGTGAACCTCTATTTAGTCTTAATATAAATGATATTCCTGAAATCTTTAAGTTTTTCTATACTAATAGGAGATATAGTAAATTAACAACAGACATTAATAAGTATAAGATTACATTTAACATCAAATTATTAGGTGACATAACGAATAATTTGTGTCCAAGTGATTATATTGACCATGTGTTTAGAATAACAAAGAAGAAGATCTATGTTATGCAAACCAATAAAGTTGGAAACCGAGATGAAGTAATGTATTGGCATAAAGGTAGCTTTAAAATATGGGGGGATAACGACTGGAATGAAATAGGAAAAGGAAATAGAAATAGAAATTCTGAAAATGAGATCATTATTATTCATAATGAAAAGATGGACTATAAAAAGGCAATTAACAAGGTTTTAAAAGATATATTTGGAAATGGCGATATGGTTGATAAGTGCGAGGTTTTTATCTCGGAAGGTCAAAGACTCGCGATTCAAGGAGAGGAATATAATAAATTATCAAGCTGTGATATAGATATAAATCCAAGGTATCGCCGAATAAGTTGTGAATTTGATGCTAATAGACTTTCATGTGATACACTTAAAAAAATTATTACAGCAAGAGGAAATAATGATAATAAATGCTGTTGTTGTGGAAGACAATTGACCAATTCAAAGCTAATTATTACAAATAATTGTAGTGAAAAAACAAAGAAAGAATATCCTCAAGTGTTTGAAGTTGTATGCGAAGATTGTGAAAAAGTGTTGAGTAAAAGTCTGAAAAACACAGAAATCATAAAAGAGGAGAATTCTTACTATGTAAGATATAAATGTGAAGTGAATAATTCACATCAAATAAAAGAAGTCATTTATAAAACTAAGTTATATGATGGGATACTGGCATTATGTAAAAGAAAAGTGATAATGAATAACAGGATAAATTACTGACATATTTCCAAACTGTCGCTAAAACAGTAATAATAACTCCAGATTACATTTTTGGTTTTCTGTTTCCTTAAGTAAAGCAGCTCTTTATATTTTTCTAACTTCCCCTACTATACCGTTCACGTTAGAGGGTAAGTGATCCGTAATCCAGTTTTTAATGTCCACAGTGAACAAATGATGTCCCTGACATCTATCGCTGGCACCGATGAAGTCAGGAAATGCTTTCTAAACAAGTTGATGTAAAATTGATGTAAAACATCAACACAAACAAAAGGAAAGCAGCCTTTAAGAACGGAAACCAAGTGACAAAAAGCCTGTTAAATCAAGGTCATTGAGTACCGAAACAAATTAAATCCTATGGCGATATGTTCCCGCATACGGTGCATGTGGAGTGCGTGGTATTGATGGTTCGAAATCTTGTAAAGAATTAATAAACCCGTGATATTATAAATAAAGCCGTGCTAAAAATCGAATAAAGTCGTGATAAAACCATCAAATCGCTAAATGGAGCACGGCGTAACCCCAGATCCATGCGATTCCGCAGAGCCGACCGATTTTCAGGATTTCCTCCTGCCTTTCGCTCGGCTTTTTTTATCTTTCTTTTACTCAGCCCACCCTCGCCTCATCACCAAAGTCCTTTTTTCTCAGTCATTTTCCCTCTCTCTTTTTTTCTTCCATAACCTCTGGAATCCCTCACCACACCTGCATTCTCAGGATTTTCATCGGATCCTTTCAACCGGATTTAAGCTTATCACATGTGTTTCCTTGGCTTTTTTTATCGATCATTTACTCTGGTTAATTTCTTCCTAAACCCAGTACTTCACCTATGTTTTCTCCTGCTCTGACGGCAGATTGTTACCTATTTGACGTAGAGAAGAAAAAGGCGAGAGAAGCGCTGAGATGCCTTGCTGGTCGTGGGGTTTGTGCGATTGGAGTCGGATCTGCGAATTTCAAGCCTTTTCCTGTGTTTGTAGCAAGACATTATTCAGATTCTAATAAAGTCGTGATAGAAAAAATGAGGAAAAAATTGAGGAAAGCACTGTTTTGTAGCAAGAGTTTATTTATTCGGGCAACGGTGGAATGCGGGTTTGGGGGGTGTCTTTTAGCAGGGGTTTATTAAGTTTGAACAAATCTGTAAAGAATTAATAATACCGTGATATTACAAATAAAGTCGTGCTAAAAATCAAATAAAATCGTGATAAAACCATCCAATCGCTAAATGGAGCACGGCGTAACCCCAGATCCATGCGATTCCGCAGAGCCGACCGATTTTCAGGATTTCCTCCTGCTTTTCGCTCGGCTCTTTTCATCCAGCTTTTAAGCTTATCTCATGTGTTTCATCGACTGTTTAATCGATCAATTACTCTGATTAATTTCTTCCTAAATCCAGCGCTCACCTATGTTTTCTACTGCTCTGACGGTAGATTGTTAGCTATTTAACGTGGGGAAGAAAAAGGCGAGAGAAGGGCTGAGATGCCTTGCTGTGCGTGGGATTGCGGAGATTGAAGAGGGATCTGCAAATTTAAGCCATTCCCCTGTTTTTGTATCAAGACATTATTCAGTTCTTAATAAAGTTGTGATGAAAATTGAGAAAACTATTGATTTGTAGCAAGAGTGTTTATGTTTAAAGACTCATTTTATAACTATGATTACAGAAGCAAATAGCTAAATTTAATAAGATGTATTGAGCGGAAAAAAGAGTGGAATGTGATGATCAATCCTGATCCTCCACAGAGGGAGGGAAACACGACGCTGGCATCGTAACGGGCAGAAGTTCGGGGATTGATCCTAAGGCGTACATTACACGAGCTGAGGTGGTAGCTATTGTACAACGGTTGCTGCAAAAGTCTGAGCTGATTTAAAGCTGCTTACCAAGTGTGATTTATCCTTTTAGTGATCATCAAGTATAATTATTTATTGATTGAGGTAAACAAGGTTGGACGGTCTATAAAGACCCTCCAACCTTGTTTTATGTTCTACCAGCAGCATTCCGCATGAGCGGAATACTATTCTGAAGTGCCATTTATCTGAATGTAAAACCCCTTCGAAACCAAGTAAATAGAAAGCTTAAGTTGGTTTATTGATGGGTCTGAAAGAATAGATGTGATAGTATTGCTCATAGGTATTGCTTGTAATGATTGCGTAAAAGGATGCTTTTAGTAGGAGGGAAAACGTGTCAATCGATAAAGAGAAGCTTTTGGCCAGAGCGAAAACCATTGTTATGATACCCGAGCATTATCAGCTAGAGATGGAAGACAACATGCCCGAAGGTGATGAGAAAGAACGGTGCTTTATTTGGGAGGACCCTGCAAACCAGGATAACACAATTGAGATCACATTGGATCTGGTAACCGGACACCTGACACGGCTTGCTATCGATCGGGAAGGAGTGAGAAAGACCAAGGTGGAGGCTAAACGGTTAGGCTTAGATGGGGAGGCTAGTGTGGCAGCCGATGAATTCGTTGCGAAGCATGCTCCCTATCCTGAGGAATATACGTCAGTCTTACTTGAAAAAAGAAAAGATAGAGTCGACTTTACGTTTCGCGAGGAAGTCGGTGGGCTGCCACTGCCCGGCACGGGTTGTTGGCTGACGCTGGATACAGAACTAAACGTCGTACGATATCATATAAATGGGGGAATGGCTAGTAAAGCTCGTAAGCCAGAATGGCCGCCCTCCATTGTGGATGCGGATACTGTGATGCAGGATATACGGAGCAATTTACGTATGGAGCTAACGATCGTTTCTCTAGATCCTTCAATGTACGAAATGAAAGGAACTGAACAGGAATATCGACTAGTTTATGAGCCGATTCTAGACCGTAATAATATTGATGCTGTAACAGGCCGTGATCTGTTTGGTCCAGAACACTACGTCATGCCGCCAAGTCATCCCTTGTTGCTAATCGATACTGTTCCGACGCCTGCTACTGACGAGACGGTGTCTTGGGAACAACGGCTTGGCATCAACCTAGAGCATTATGTGCTAGAGAAGTCGACGGATGACGGGGAGAGAATAAGATCCTTGTATCAACTTAGGGGGCAGGAGGAAGAGGAAGAGAACCCAGAGCGGGACCCCTTGTCCAGAGATGCTTATATGGAGCGAAAATGGGGCGATAATCTGCGTCATTTTAGGGACTCCTCGATCATGGTACAACTGGAGAAGACGACTAGACGTCTGGTCGGGTATCATTGGTTAGATCGCGGGAAGGAAGGAGCACCAGCGCTAAACCGGGAACAGTGCTGGAAGAAGGCTGAACAATTCCTGCGTATCGTATTTCCAGACTACATCGATTATCTCCAACTTGAAAACGATGAAGAGAAATCAGATGGGGAACCGTGCGAACGTGAATTTTTCTATTTGCCCGTTTATATCGACGGAATCCCCGTGAACCATGAGAGGATTACGATCAGTGTCAGCACATCGACGGGAGACATCTGCAACTATATGGGTGTTTCTTATGAGATGATTACAGAATTGGCAGGATGTAGTTTCCTTCCAATTCTCACATCGGAAACGGCATTTGATGACTATGTCGAACAGATGAAACTTCATCTTAGGTGGTACTTGGATCATGATCAAGAGGTTACTGCATATCGGCTATTGTATGAACCGACCACGACTATATGCAATGAGCGGGGGGAGAAACGGACTTTACGCTATATAGATGCAGTTTCTGGCGAACCTATTTGGGGAAAGTAGTTATATTATCCTAGAACCCTAGTTTAATTGACCACTTTTATACCATCAACAAACGTAAATTCCTATTCCCCTCTCCACACATATGGAGCGTTGCGTATTGATTATTAGGGGGAACAACCCACTTTTGCGGCTCCCCCCAGGGGGGGGGCGTGTTTTTTCACTCGGATAGTAGATTGAATCGCTAGAAGTACAATACCATAAACAACGGGGCTGACCCCAAAGGCTACAATTAATGTAGCCTTTGGGGTCAGCCCCGTTTAGATTACTTATGACTAATTTACAGGGGATGTGATCGCCCCGATTCAATGGCCTCGCTTTACAACTTACTTTGCGCTTGGCAATAATTTATTCAATAATATCGCTGCCATCGAAGCAACTAAAATAGGTGAGCCCAATAAATATTGCACGATAGTAGGTAAAGAATATAAGAAATCTTTAGGAATGAACACTAACGCTAACGTTAAAATCATGGGTATCGCAATAATATACATTTCTTTTTCGCCAATGGTTTCGTTTTTCATCACCTGCATACCGTTAATCGCGATGATACCACAGACGATGGCGAATACGCCGCCGATGACAGATGTTGGAAGCGAAGATATTAAAGCGGCTAATTTACTTGAGAAACCGAAGAGGACAAACCATCCTCCTACAGCAAGAAAGACTCGGCGGCTAGCAATACCTGTGATGGAAATAATACCTGCATTTGTAGAATAGCCAGTAACAGGAGTTGAACCGAGTAATGAAGCAATAAGACAGCTAATTCCTTCTCCAATAACACCTCGGTTAATATTTTTATCCGTTAACGGTTTATCGATCACGTTGCTGATAGCAAACCAAGTACCTGTTGTTTCAGCCAGCAGTACGAGATAAATAATGACCATGGTGATAATAGCAGAAAAGTCGAAAGAAAATCCGAAATCTTTAAAAGGTATCTGCGGCATGCTAAACCACTTGGCGTTTTGAACAGATGTGAAATCTAAGACGCCCATAAACTTTGCAGAAATACTTCCGATAATTAACGCGAACATCACGGAAGTTATTCGGAATATAGATCCTTTAGTACGGAACAAAGAACCTAGGATCACGAAAATAATAAGTACAGCACCTGAAATAAGGGCTAATAACACGCTTTGATTGATTGTAGCGTCAGTGGCGCCATAAATATTGTCTCTTATAGCAACAGGTAGTAAGGAAAGACCTATAATGAATATGATCGTACCACCTACAATGGGTGGGATAAATGATTTAACAATTTTATTGAAAATGCCAGTATAGCCCAAGATAATAACTAAGATCGCACCAATTAAGCTGGAACCTAACACCGAACTCCAACCTAATTCCCCGCCACCACTAGCGGCATAAATCGTGACGATGGCACCAAGCGGAACATAAGAAGGACCTTGGGCCATAGGCAGCTTCATACAGAAATAAGTTTGCACAATCGTTGCAAGGCCAGCAGCAATAAAAGTAGATTGAATCAAAGCGCTTGACTGATTAGGTTGCAAACCGATTAACATCGCAATAAGGAAAGGAACTACATAGACGTCCATTGCCAATACATGTTGTAAACCTAGAATGGCGGATTTGCCGAATGAAATTTTTTCATCGGGTAAGACAGTTAAATGTTGTGGCTTCACTTGAGCGTTATCTTGCTTGTTTGCTTGTGTTTTCACTTAGATGTGCACCTCGAATTTTCTGTTTTTTTATAACTTAACTTGAATACATATATTAATTTGATAGACTTGATTTAATGTTCGCTTTTTAAGCGATAATTGTTATTATAATCCTCAAAAATTGATATGTCTATATTAAAAGACGAATATTAAGAAAGTGAGGCAAATTACCGATAAATCTAAGGAGCAATAGATGAATGCGAAAGAGTTCTTTTCGATACTAACAATTGATGGAGGCAACGATGAATGAAAAAGATGTTTAGTTTACTATTTATTTTATTACTGATCACACCGGTTCTAGGCTCTACAACCTTTGCGAGCAACACTATGAATGCTAAGGTGACAGAGAGCAGTACATATTTTAATGGAGAACAGAGGAGTCTTGATGGATTCAATATTTCAAACAGCAATTATTTTAGATTACGAGATTTAGCGGAGTATTTCTCAGGAACTACGAGTCAATTCGATATATCTTGGAATAAAGAGAGCAACGCAATAGAGATCATAACAGGGCAAGCGTATACTCCTGAAGAGACAGAAGGCAGCAACTATTATAGTCGCAATAGAAATTATTCAGCCACCCGTTCAACCTCAAAAGTTCTAGTGGATGGGCAGTTGCAGCTAATTACGGCATACAATATTGATGGAAACAATTATTTTCAATTGAGAGATTTGGCGGGCAAGATTCCATTTGATATCGAATATGACATTCAATCCAATCGAATATCACTGTTCTCCAAAACCCCAGACCATACTTACCGTGCTAAGACAGCTATTGAAGCCAAGAGTAACGCCGAATCTTCTTATTTTCCTAGATGGAAAGGTACAGTTGCTTCATATCTTATGAATAATAGTGATGGGACTGTAAGTGTCATTGAGGCGAATGAGGATGTTACGATTGAAACATATAATGAAAAGTATGAACTAAGTGGAAACAAGAGTATATCCTATGAGCTCCCTCTGTTTGGTGGTTTCTACAGCGGTGAGAAGTACAACTATATTGCTTTTGGACAAGACAACCGTGAAGAGAATGACAATAAAGAAGTAATTCGCATCGTCCGTTATGATAAAAGTTTCAATAGAATCGATAATGTCTCCATAAAGGGTGGGGAGAGTTATACAGTAGAGCCCTTTGATGCAGGTGCCGGGAGGATGGCTGAGGCTGGGGATACGCTTGTATTTCACACTTCTCGTAAAAGATACACGACAGAGGATAATTTAAATCACCAATCCCAGCTCACAATTATTGTGAATACCAATACCATGAACGTAACCAATGATATGGGACGCTTCCAAAAAAATCATGTCAGTCATTCCTTTGATCAGTATGTATTGTTTGATGGAAGTACTCATGTTCTGGTTGATCATGGTGATGCCTACCCCCGTTCGATTGTGCTGAATAAAGGAGATGGAACCAGCTACAGAGAGGTAGATTTGTTTAATATCCCCGGTAAAATTGGAGCGAACACCACTGGCGTTTCTATAGGCGGGTTTGAAATGTCTTCAGCCAACTATATTGTCGCAATGAATACGATTGACCATTCGCTTGTCAAAGAGTATACGTCTTATGAGATGGTTGGTTTGGAGAAAGATCAAAGGGATATCATTCTTAGTGTATTGCCAAAGGCTAGCACTGCAGTGAATCATATCACCATGGCTAAATATGTAGGCACGAACCTGATCGCATCTATACCTAAACTGGTAAAAATAACAGACAACAAGATGATGGTGCTATGGCAGGAATTTGATATGGAGAATCATCCTGGTGACCTGAAATATGTATTCATTGATGGAGATGGGAAAGCCATGGGTGACATCCAAACCATCAAGAATTTTGTATTATCAGAAAGCAGTCCCATCATTAGTAGCGACAAAATTGTCTGGTATACGAACAGCAATGGATATCGATTGTTTTATTCGATAACGTTAGATTGATTAATAAATCTAATTGCATCTGATCAAAAGCTCAATGTTATCGCAATAGTAGAAGTATGATAACGAAGATACACTAGACAGCCTTGGTCCGGCATTCCATCGGACTAAGGTTGTTTGATTTTGAAGTGGTACAATATAGGGCCGTCCTTTTATTCCATAGCAAAAAGCACCCCCTATAGCATTCATCGATCAACACACTTGGTGTTTTTACAATGTCTACTATAAGGGGTGCAGCCAATATACGTTGATTAATAGCTTAAGCTTCTATCTCCATCTTCTGTGCCGAGTATAACCGGTAGTATAGGCCGCGGAGAGCCATTAGCTCGTCGTGCGAGCCGCACTCTGCGATACCTTTATCGGAAACATACATAATGCGATCGCAGTTTTTTACGGTGGATAGACGGTGTGCGATGATGAATGAAGTCCGTCCCTTCAGCAGTTCGTTCAGGCCCTGCTGAAGTAGCCGCTCGGTCTTGGCGTCAATCGACGAGGTGGCTTCATCCAGGATGAGAATGCGCGGGTCGGCCAAGAGTGTCCGTGCGAATGAGATAAGCTGACGTTGTCCCTGTGACAGCTTCGAGCCACGCTCATTGACCTCCGTCTGATAGCCCTGCTCAAACTCGCGGATGAACTCGTCGGCGCATACTGTCTTCGCGGCAGCGATGATTTCTTCTTCTGTAGCATCGAGCCGGCCGTAACGAATATTCTCAAGAATCGTGCCTGAGAAAATAAAGCTATCCTGCAGCATAATACCCATTTGGCTTCGTAGCGATTTCAGAGTCACCTGTGAGATGTCGTGTCCATCAATTGAGATTGTACCATCTGTAATGTTGTAGAAGCGAGAGATTAGGTTCACTATCGTTGTTTTACCTGCACCCGTCGGCCCTACAAGGGCGATGCTTTCACCTTCCTTAATATTGAAGGAAAGATTCTCGAGAATATTGTTGCCAGGATCATAAGAAAATGTAACCTTATCAAAGGTTACACTACCTTGGATTGACGGTAGTTGCTTCGCATTAGGCACATCGCTGACGGTTACTGGTTCATCGAGTGTTTCGAAAATACGCTCAAGATAGGCAACGGCATTAATGAAGCTATTGTATAGATTTGATAGGTTCAGAATCGGCTGCCAGAAGCGGGCCGCGTAGGCTCCCATCGCGAGAATGACACCAAAGGTCACATCTTTCGGGTTAAGGGCGAGCAGCCCTACCAGATAAATCGATGTAGAGACAATGGTAGCCAAGTTGTCGACGCTAAACGGGATTAAGGCGTTATATCGCATGGAACGCATCCATTCTGTCCGGTAATTGCTAGATAGGCGAGTAAAGATGCCCTCATTGCGTTGCTCCCGGGAGAAGATTTGCGTCACGCGGATACCACTGATACTTTCCTGCAAATAAGCATTCATATTGGAACTCTTGTTGGATACCGCCTGCCATGCCCGCCGTTGCTGGGTCTTGATCATCAGCATAATGGCGAGGAAGAAGGGCAGTCCCGCGAGAATAACAAGCGAGAGCCGAACATCTACGGCAAACATAAAAGCGGCGATAAAGATCAGATTCACGATTTCAAGAATGAAGTTGATAATACCGTTGGATAACACATCTGATACCGAGTTGACATAGTTGACGACCCGGATGAGAATTTTTCCCTGCGGACGGTCATCGTAATATTTGAACGGTAGTTCCTGTAAATGCTTGAACAGATCTGTACGGATCTCAAAAATAATATCCTGACCGACGCTCGTCATGATGCGCGAGCGGATTGTTGCCAAATAAACGCTGACCACAATGGTCACCAGCATGAGCGCTGACCATCCTACCAGTGGGAGGGCAGCCTTCGTCGGGATAGTCACGTCGACGACGTGACGCATGATGAGTGGAGCTGACAACGCAATGGCTGCCGACAATGCGCTCAGCACAAACGCAACAATCATCGGTTTTTTCTGACCCTTGATGTAGACTAACGCACGCCGAAAGTGCCTTATATTAAATGGCGACTCCAGATCTTCATCGATGTCGAATTTATTCCTAGCCATGATCGGTCACCTGCCTTCCAATGCCCTCGTTCTGTAGCTTAAACACTTCGTAATAATAACCCCGCTTTGCTAGCAACTCAGCGTGAGTTCCCTCCTCGATGAGACGTCCGTCTTCGAGAATGAGGATACGGTCAGCCTCTGCGGTAGTAGATACGCGCTGAGCGATGATGATCTTCGTGCAAGGGTAGTCTAGCTCGCGCAGACTTTTCTGAATATGCTCCTCAGTTTCTAGATCGACGGCGGAGGTCGTGTCATCCAGAATCAGAATTGGACTGTGAACCGCTAAGGCACGAGCGAGCGCGATACGCTGCTTCTGTCCACCGGACAGGCCAACACCGCGTTCTCCTACAATCGTGTCATATGTTTCGGGCATTTTCATGATAAATTCGTGCGCGGCGGCAAGCCGGGCATATTCTTTCGTTTCCTCTTCAGAAAGTTCAGGGTTGCCATAGGAGATGTTGCCATCAATCGTATCTGAGAACAACAGAACATCCTGTGTTGCAATGCCAATATTACCACGGAGCTCGTCGAGCTCAAGCTCACGTACGTCGATGCCGTCGACCAGTACCCGTCCCTGCGACACATCATAGAAACGAGGAATCAGGTTGACTAGCGTTGTTTTGCCCGCACCAGTTGAACCCATAATGGCGACGGTTTCACCCGGTTCCACAGTGAAGCTGACATCGTGCAGAACCGTCACTCCGTCGTATTTGAAGCTGATATGGTCAAACTCTATGTGGCCATTATAACGGCGTTTGTCGACAGGATTATGCTCGTTGACGATACTTGGATGCGCGTAATAAACTTCAATGATTTTGGTCAAGCTGGCAAAAAAGCGCTGAATATCGTTGATAATGATGCCGATGTTACGCATTGGGTTGGAAATGGCCCAGATCAACGCAGAGAAGGCAGCGAATTCACCAAAAGTGATCCGGCCATTCATGACAAACAAACCACCCACCAGCATTAAGATTACATTGAAGGCTTGCGCAAGGGTCTCTAGGTAAGGAAAGTAATCGAGCCAGACGAGTGCGGCAGTCTTGTTCGCCTTGGCATAGCTGATATTCTTATCCGTGAACTTCTCGACCTCATACTCCTCGCGTGCGAAAGCTTTGACAACCCGATTACCCGAGATGTTCTCCTGCGTTGTGGTGTTAAGCTGCGACAGCCGTTCACGCAGGTCAGTGTACATAGGGCGTACTCGCTTCGCAAAGATATAAGCGACGATGAAAATTGGGGGTGACAAAATCAGCAGCCACAGCGTCAATTGGACATCGATGCGAAAGAAATAGACGACTGCGGCGATGAAGATCGCGAGCGATTCGATGATCGTCTTGATTATCCATGCCATGGAGTGCCGCACCATGTCCAGATCGCCTGTCATCTTGGTCATGAGGTCGCCAGTGCGGTTGTGGTCGTAGTAATGCATATCCTGACCTTGAATCTTGTTGTACAGATGAATGCGGACGCGATAGAGCATGTTCTGGGAGGAACGCTCATACATCATCGTTGTGAGATAGGCTAGCCCCGTACGTAGTAAGGTAAAGCCTATCATGGCCATGCAGAGCGTAATCAGCAGTCCACGCTCTTGTGTTAAATTGTGCACCGCGTTGTCGTTGGCTATGAACGTATCGACAATGCGTTGACCTATGTACGGATTCACGATCATGAGCGCAGAGCCCACCACCGAGAGGCAAAGCGCCAGAATATACCGTGTTCTGTCACCCTGCAGGTTTTGCCATAGCCATTTCAGTTCGAACATTTGAGCACCTGATTTCTGTTTGTTATTACACTCTTGTTGAAAAAAACTCTACATAATCAACAAATTAAAGTGATTATACCACTTTAATGGGCAGTGTGAAGCAATATTTTTTACTCATTCTTATCGTCTTTGTAGAGAACTCGCTTGGGCAGTTGCGCTCACTTAAGGGAGTCCGGCGAGGTGCTGGGCTCCCCTTTTCTTTTCTCCTCATTCCGGAACCCACTTGGTGTTTGCCCGGTTACCTTTTTAAACAACATGGAGAAGTATTTGTCATTGCTGTAACCAACACGGGAGGAGATCTCATGTACCGGAGTATTACTTTCCGCTAGGAGTCGCTTGGACTCTTCAATTCTACGACGAATGAGATAGTTGAAGGGAGAGTCGCCTAGATCTCTTTTGAACAGGTGGGATAGGTAATGCTGGCTGACATAAAGCGTGTCGGCGATATCCTTTAGCGTGATGCTTTTCGTGTAATTTTTGTCGATAAAATCCTTGGTGCGAATCGTAATTTCATTCTTGCCTTGGAGGGACTGGAACTGATGTTTCACGTCAATAATCCGATAAATCAGCGTAATGAGGGACATGAGCAAGTTGTTGCTCAGTGTTTCGTAACCAAGCACTTGGGAGTCGCATTCCTGTAGCATTTCAGACAAATAACTTTCTACTTTAAAAGCGTACTTCTCGCAGGAGATGACCGGATCGACGGAGGGAGGCAATAACATGCCGAATGGAACGCCCTCAATATGCAAATTATTGACGCCGCAATAGAACACCTTGAATGACCCCTCGCTGGAGGAACGTTCCTCATGCTGGACACCGGGATTATAAATAGCCATATCCCCTTGATTCAATATATAGGTCTTGCCGTTAATGATAAATTCACCGGAACCCTCAACAATATAGATCATTTCGCAAAATTCATGAATTTGTGGAGCTGCATAAAAGGAGCATTCATCGAGCACTTGTCCGGCAAAAAGTAGCTCAGGAGTCTTTTTGAAGCGGAAGCGGTCACTCTTGCTGTGGGGAATTTCGATCTTAGGCATAAGGGTCCCTCCCGTACAATAATAGTTC
The DNA here is from genome assembly GCF_051550225.1 of Paenibacillus sp. FA6. Classification (NCBI taxonomy): domain Bacteria; kingdom Bacillati; phylum Bacillota; class Bacilli; order Caryophanales; family Paenibacillaceae; genus Paenibacillus; species Paenibacillus sp. FA6. Next base: position 175,890 of record NZ_CP188820.1, read on the forward strand.
TATTATACATCATGAGGTTCACTATATGGATGATATATAGGATGGCAAACAGCAACATAGTGGGTTATCATTTCCTGCTATTCAATTTAATATATGAGTATATTAAACGAACTCCAAGGAGGAATGAACGATTATGATTGAAAACGGTTACAGATGGAGAGATGGATTTCCTAAGATTGGGATTCGACCAACGATTGATGGAAGAAGAAGAGGAGTACGCGAGTCACTCGAAGTACAGACCATGGACTTGGCCAAAGCTGTGGCGAAATTGCTACAGGAGGAACTGCGTTATCCGAATGGAGAACCAGTAGAATGCGTTATAGCGGATACATGTATCGGTGGGGTTGCGGAAGCTGCAGCCGCTGCTAAAAAGTTCAAAATCGCAGAGGTTGGTCTGACGATTACAGTGACACCTTGCTGGTGTTATGGAACAGAGACGATGGATACCGATCCAAGCCTTCCTAAAGCGGTATGGGGCTTCAATGGTACAGGTAGACCGGGAGCGGTATACTTGGCGGCTGTGCTGTCCGCCCATGCGCAAAAGGGATTACCGGCGTTCGGTATTTATGGCGAGGACGTTCAAGACGAAGGGGATGACCATATTCCGGCTGACGTGCAGGAGAAACTACTGCGGTTCGCCCGAAGCGGGCTGGCTGTTGCATGTATGAAAGATCAAGCGTATTTATCCATGGGTTCGGTATCCATGGGGATCGCTGGTTCGATCGTGAACGATTCATTCTTTCAAGAATATTTGGGCATGCGCAATGAATACATCGATATGAGCGAATTTACACGGCGTTTGGAAGAAGGCATTTATGATCCAGAAGAGTATGAGAAGGCATTTGCTTGGGTGAAGGAAAACTGCAAAGAAGGTTCTGATAACAATCCAGAGCTACTACAAACGACTCGTGAACGTAAGGATTGGGAATGGGAAACAGTTGTGAAAATGACACTGATTACGCGGGACTTAATGATTGGTAACCCACGATTGGCTGAACTTGGCTATGGTGAAGAAGCGCAAGGACATCATGCAATAGTCTCCGGCTTCCAAGGTCAACGACAGTGGACAGATCACTCTCCGAATGGAGACTTCCTGGAAACGATTCTTAACTCCTCATTCGACTGGAATGGTAAGCGTTCTCCATATATGGTTGCTACAGAGAATGATAGCCTGAACGGAATGGGGATGTTGTTTGGATACTTGCTCACGAATACGGCGCAAATTTTCGCTGATGTTAGGACCTACTGGAGCCCGGATTCGGTAGAACGGGTGACTGGACATAAGTTGGAAGGTCGGGCGGCTAATGGACTTCTGCACTTGATCAATTCAGGATCGGCTACGCTAGACGGTACCGGTGAGCAGATGAAAGACGGCAAGCCTGCAATGAAGCCATTCTGGGAGATTAGTGATGAGGAAGTAGATAACATGTTGAAGGCTACACAGTGGCGTCCAGCATCCGTGGAATATTTCCGTGGCGGTGGTTTCTCTACTGACTATTTGACTCGCGGAGAAATGCCGATGACGATGGCGCGGCTTAATTTGGTGAAGGGTCTCGGTCCAGTATTGCAAATCGCCGAAGGCTATTCTGTAGAACTACCAGAACATGTGCATGAGACTTTAGATAATCGTACTGACCCGACTTGGCCGACCACTTGGTTTGTGCCTAATCTGACGGACAATGGCGCTTTTTCAAGCGTTTATGATGTCATGGACAACTGGGGTGCGAATCATGGCGTGATCAGCTATGGGCATATCGGGGCGGACCTGATTACACTGGCTTCTATTCTCCGTATTCCAGTTAGCATGCACAATGTGCCGAAAGAAAAGGTGTTCCGCCCACGTGCTTGGGGGATGTTCGGAACTGAGCAAGCAGAGAGTGCCGACTTCCGCGCATGCGCAAACTTCGGTCCGCTTTATAAATAACCCACAGCATGTGGGGGATGCACTTTTTTTCGTAACTTCATTAATGGTGAAAAAATTAGCGGAGCGGGCCGTTTGAATCTGGAGAAGCGTAAGCGTTCGTCTTTGCAGTGGGATTATTACCTAATCAGGTGTAATTAATTCAAATGAATCCGCTGCAACAACGATCGAAGGGTCAAACGGCATGCACAGCGGGCATAATTCACCCAACTATAAATTTTAGCTACAAAAAAGGGGAGACAACATCATGTACAAAGATATACGCCAAGAACTATGCAAATATGCCCGCAAAATTGTCGACAACGGTTTAGTCGTTGGACCGGGAGGGAACATCAGCGCCCGGGCGGGAGATAAGATGTACTTGTCACCAAGTGGTTTTGCTCTTGAGGAAATTCAGCCGGAACAATGGGTTGAAGTCGATATCCCTACGGGTGAAATTACCGATAAAGGTCTGCGACCATCGTCAGAAGTGCTGATGCACTTATATGGATATCGGCAGAAGCCAGATATGGGAGCCATGGTTCATACCCATCCTTCATATTGTATTGCGTTCACTTTAATTGAAGAGAATTTACCAATGATGTTCCCAGACCAAGCCGCACTTGTTGGAAGAACAGCCTTTATACCTTATTTGATTCCGACAACGGACCTGTTAGCCGATGCGGTTGCTGCTAAAGTAAATGAAGCAAGTTCGATTCTACTCGGAAACCACGGACTCGTGACGACAGGTCGCAATCTGCGGGAAGCTTATTACCGCACACAGGTCGTGGAGGAGAGTGCGAAGATCTACTTGAGCGCGAAAGCAGCAGGAACACCGGTTCCGTTGACAGATCAGGAGGTTGCGGACATCGCAGCGCTTGAAAGCGAAGAATATCGAATCCAGTTGCTTCAGAAAATGAAATGAGTGAGGCGGTGTCATCCATGAAGCAATTGCCATGTGTTTTGGCTTTTGATCTGGGAGCTAGCAGTGGTCGGGCTCTTATTGGTGAGAAGGTAGCAGATGAGGATGGCGGTAAGGACAAACTGAGGATTACGGAAGTCCATCGTTTTCCTAACCATGCTATACAAATAGGCAACCATCTGCATTGGGACACCCCCTTGCTGCTGCAGGAGATGAAGAACGGAATCCGCAAAGCATTCCAAGCTGGATTTAATCCGGAGAGCTGTGCTATCGACACATGGGGTGTTGATTTCGGCCTACTTGATCGCAATGGTGAATTGTTGGGTATTCCGTATCATTACAGAGATCGTCAAACGGAAGGCTTAGTTGAAGAGGTATCGGCACTTATTGGACCGCAGAGATTGTTTCGCGAGAGCGGCCTGCAATTTATGCCTTTTAATACACTCTATCAATTATATGCTATGAAAAAAGTGGGTTCTCCCAAGCTAGATGTAGCGGAAACACTCCTGTTAACGCCTGACTTACTCAATTATTTTCTTACCGGTTGTAAAGCTTGTGAATTTACAATGGCGACTACTACGCAGTTGTATGATCCCGGTGCCGCAGCTTGGAACACGTCCTTGATGGAGGAATTAGGACTTCCTGCTTCTATATTTCTAGAACCTGTTCAGCCAGGTACAGTCATTGGAGAATTGACCGATGCGCTATGCGCCGAACTCGGAGTTCCCAAGATGAAGGTCATTGCGGTCGCCTCGCATGATACGGAATCGGCTGCAGTGGCAGTACCAGCATCAACTTCTTCTTATGCGTACCTCGTTAGTGGTACATGGTCGCTACTTGGGACGGTAATGAAGGCACCGTTACTTGATCCTGCCGTGATGGAGTATCAATTTTCCAATGAAGGTGGAGCAGGGGGAACCTATCATCTACTCAAGAACATTATGGGACTATGGATTATTCAGGAATGCAAACGCAAGTGGGAACAAAGGGGATTGATCTTCTCATTCGGCGATCTCGTCAAGCTGGCTGAAGAGTCGGCGCCATTTCACTGTTTGATTGATCCTGATGATCTCCGTTTTATGAACCCAGATGATATGCCCGAGGCCATCCGAAGTTTTTGTCGGGAGACAGGGCAACCCCATCCTCTCTCGGAAGGTGAAATTGTCCGTTGCATACTGGAGAGTCTTGCTTTACGTTATCGTGGAGTACTAGAGCAGGCAGAGCAGTTGACGAAGTCCCATTTTGAAGTACTGCATATGGTCGGGGGTGGCATCCAGAATGAATTACTGTGTCGCTTTACGGCAAATGCGATTGGACGCCCTGTATGGGCAGGACCCGTGGAAGCGAGTGCTATTGGTAATATGTTGGTACAGTTAGAGACAGGGGGGCATATCTCTGATTTGCAGGATGGCCTCGAATTGGTAAAGGCATCTTTCCCGCTCCAAACGTACGTGCCAGAGAATCAACAGGAGTGGGCGGAGGCGTATAACAGGTACTCCCGGATCACGATGATTGCTGCGAAGTAGAATGAAGAGGTAGGTTAACCCCTTTGTAGACCGATAATTGACTGGAGGGTCTGATATGTTAAAAGGAATCCCGGGTATCATTTCGCCGGAATTGCTCAAAATTTTGCTGGAAATGGGTCATGCTGACGAGATTGTGTTAGGCGACGGGAATTTCCCAGCAGCGAGTCACGCTCAGCGTCTGATCCGCTGTGATGGGCACGGTATTCCTGAATTATTGGAGGCTGTATTACCGTTGTTTCCGCTTGATGTTTATGTAGACCACCCCGTTTCATTGATGGCCGTAACTCTAGGCGATACAGTGCAAACCCCGATTTGGAATGTCTATAGATCCATTGTCGAGAAATACCATCCCGTTGATGATGTTTTCGAGGAAATAGAGCGATTTTCATTTTACGAGAGAGCCAAAAAGGCATATGCCATCGTTTCGACAGGTGAAAGAGCGCTTTATGGAAACATTATTTTGAAAAAAGGTGTCGTTATATAAGAGATAGCTCAACATGCACATTATGGGATAAATCTCATATGTGCACATCCGCTTGCATGGATAGACGAAGGGCAGCGCGTTCTTGAACGGCTTCAATCTGGGGCGAATGGTCTGTAGACAACAACAAAAGGTTTATGAAATGACTGCTTTTCGGTACTATACCGGGGAGTGGTCGTTTAATTTTTCTGATATTTTATCCGCATGGGGAGTATGTAGTATATCTATTTTGAGGAATGAGTACTTTGTAGGGTTATTTAATGTCGAAGGAAGGGTTTTACAGGTGAAATGTAGAATAAGTCTTGTAGAATAAGTCTTTTGGAACTATTATTAATGATTTAAGTGGAAGCAAGCATAAAGACCTATTGAGTAGCATCTAATTCCTAGTGAATAAAGAAAAACGGGGTGGTAGGATTGGCATTAATAGACATTATCAAATTCAATGGCTTAGCAAATCGTGATTGGTTAGTTTATCGTTATCCTGGAGAGAGCTTTGTTTTTGGAACCCAGCTTATTGTCGCAGAAGGGCAAATAGCAGTATTTGTAAAGGGTGGAAAGGCTGTCGATTATTTTTCAGCAGGTACGCATACGCTGAGCACACATAACATCCCTATTTTGCAAGCACTCATTAATATGCCTTTTGGGGGTAAAACTCCATTCACAGCAGAAGTGTTTTTCATAAATAGAACAGCGAAGCTTGATATTTTGTGGGGAACGTCAGATCCAATTAGCTTAATTGACCCTAAATATGCTGTGAGATTAAGAGTTCGTGCATTCGGACAATTGGGGATTAGAATTTCTGATTATCGTGTATTTTTAACAGAACTGATCGGTGCCGTGGGCGATGGGGAAGTTGTTAAGTATGCTACGGTGATGAATTATTTCAAGGGCGTCATTATAACTAAGATGAAAACGTTGATTGCAGATACTGTTATTAATCAGAAGATTTCTGTACTTGAAATAGCACCTCGACTAGAAGAAATATCGACCTTATCTAAACTACATGTTGCTAGTGAATTTGATCGATTTGGAATTGAAGTGGTTAATTTCTATTTGTCATCAATCAACTTTCCAGACGAGGATTTCGAAGCGATTAACAAAATATTAGGGGAAAAGGCGGCTTTTGATATCATTGGTGATCATCGATACTCCGTTAAGCGATCATTTGATGTTATGGAAACTGCTGCTGGAAATGAAAGCGATGGGAATATTGCTGCAGCGGGTATTGGACTTGGCCTTGGGGCTGGAGCAGGATTGGCTGTGGGCAATACGTTTGCAAAAGGTGTTGGCGATGTGATGCAGCCTTCTTCAAAAGCATCCCCCTGTAGTAAGTGTGGAGCATTGAATGCAGAAGGAACTAAATTTTGTTCAAACTGCGGGGATAAACTGGAGATTGTAAAAATTGCATGCCACTCCTGTGGAGTTTTAGTAAATGAACATATGAAGTTTTGTTCCGATTGTGGTTGCTCTTTAGCCAAGAAAGTATGCTCAGGCTGTAACAAAGAGAATCCATCTGGAACGAAGTTTTGCTCTGATTGTGGAACGAAAATGGAGGGTTGACTATGAATCGTTATAATTTTTCATTATCTAGCAGATTAATAGTGTTGGCATGCCTCATTTTTGACATTGCTATGGTCATTTCCTTCTTTGCCTTTTTTGGGTTATTTATATTGATTGATCCTATGAAATCTATTTTAATGCTGTTAGTATTACTAATGGGACTTGTGATTATCAATGGAGCCGTTGCTTTTCCGAATGTATTGTTACAAAAGATGGGTGTGGCGTATTCTACATATATTATCTTTCTATTAATATTGTATGTGATCGTATCTAACGTCCTTTCTGTGTTCTTAATTGCAGGGAGTATGCTTTGGTATGTTGTATGGGAACTGCTTGTTCTTGCTCTATTCCTCGGTTTATTAGCCATCACAGGATTCTTTTCAAAGGGTATATCAGATGACATGAGCAAAGTAGTAGTAGAGCAAATGGTAAAGCAATCTCTAAATATGCAACTAATGGATATCGAAGAAATGATGATCGCAAAGAAACATAATGACAGAATGTTACCGATTATCGACTTATTTGCGAAACTGAAAGAACGAATCAATGCCTCTACGCCATTTATGAGGATATCCGGAAATAGTGCAGTAAGTGATGTAGAGAATCAAATTAGAGGGAATTTAGAGTATCTTCGAACAATGATTGAAGCAAGCTCTACTGACAATCATGCAGATGATGCTCAAGGATTGATAGAGGAAACAAGGAGACTTATCATACGCAGGGAACAACTCATGATTAAATAACAATAGCAGATGAGGAGATATGAAAATGAGTATAAAGAACTGCCCATCTTGTGGGGCATCGATAGGAATGAATGTAACAGAGTGTAAATACTGTGGGGAAAGTGTATCTGTCCCACAAACTCAGCAACAACAACAACAACAACAACAACAGCAACAACAGCAACAGCAATATCAAGCGCCGCCACAGTATCAACAAGCACCACCACCGTATCAACAAGCATCACCGATTTATGCTCAAGAAACCATTCAATATGTTCCTACTAAAAATAAGGTAGCAGCAGGTTTGCTCGGTATTTTCTTGGGCGGTTTTGGTATTCATAAATTCTATCTAGGAAAAATAGGGATGGGGATTCTATACTTGATTTTCTGCTGGACTTATATTCCAGCTATCATTGGCTTTATTGAAGGGATTATATATTTAGCCTCTTCTGACCAATCATTTCACACGAAGTATGGAAAAAGAATTAGATAAATTACGGATTGGATTTTACTAATATTCCGAGAAATAATCGCGCAGGTTAATAAGTCACTACCTTTAAAAGGTGGTGTCTTTTTGTTTCGAACAATTAGCCATGCTTTCTTGTCCTAAATTACCCTCCTCAGCATAAACATGTAATAAAGAGGAGGGTGAATAAAGTGGACAAGAAAGTAAAACGATACTATCAACTGAAGCAAAAGCACAAAGAGATAGAGCAAGAATTGGCGGTACTGCGGAGCGAGATTATGAATCATTGTGCAGAGCAGGACGTTTCCGATCTTGAGTTCGGAAGCTATAAGGTGAAGATTGTCCGCCAAGAACGGAAGGAATACGATGATAAGAAGCTTTTCGAATCGTTGCCTGATCCAGAAGTGTGGCGTATGCTCTCAAAGCCGGATTCCTCCAAAATCGCGAGCTTGATTAAACTGAATGTTATCTCGGAAGACAGAATTAAAGATACATTTTCGGTTAAGAACATAATACTGCTCCAAGTGGATAAAAAGTGAACATTCCCTGTTCAAGATGGGTTAAATGAAAATGAGCTTTCTAAGGGAAGGCGGACTGCCGAGAAATCGTGGTTCGTCTTTTCTGCGTTTAGAGTATCAATAACACGATGAGGCAACAGTCTTCACAGCACACTCTTTTTAGGAGTGGTATAATATGCAAAGCAGTTCGACGATTAATGATGTCTTTTGATACAATCTAACCAAAGAAGTGATGATGCAGTGAATAGTATGAGACTGAATATAAAAAAAAGAACAGTTTTCATGTTGAATAAATATTTTACAGGGGACGCGATTGATTACAAACAAATTATCGCCATCGTTATCCCCATTTTTGTGGATCAAGCGTTTATTATTTTGATGGGCTTGCTGAATACCGCGATGATAAGTTCCTCTGGGGTTGCTGCTGTCAGTGCGGTGAGTATGGTCGATTCGCTGAATATTTTCTTGATTAATGTGTTTGTCGCTGTAGCGACAGGCGGTACTGTTATTGTGGCGCAATATAAAGGTAGTGGGAATCAAGAGATGGTATCTAAGGCTGCCGCGCAAGCCATATCCGCAGTTACGATATTATCTGTGCTGATCAGTGTGTTCGTAATCTTGTTTCATACACCTACCTTAAACTTACTATTTGGTAATGCTGAAGAAGAAGTGTTCCGCAATGCAAAGATTTTCCTCATCGGTAGTTGTATCTCTTATCCATTCATGGCGATATTTCAAGCGGTGAGTGGCGTGCTCCGAGGTGTTGCTGAGACAAAAGCATGCTTGGGTTTATCGTTAATTATGAATTTAACTTACTTATGTTTAAATATCGTGTTAATCACAGTTTTTGATATGGGTGTTATGGGGTTAGTAATCTCTATGATTCTAGCCAGAGTATTGGGAATGGTTACATCGTTAATCTATTTGTTAAAGTATAATCAGACGTTACGCTTCAAAATAAGAAATGCGCTGAAGCTTAATTTTTCAATTCTAAAGAAAATCATGTACATCGGGATTCCATTTGCCGCAGAACAAATGTTTTTCAATGGTGGTAAACTATTAACGCAGACGTTCATTGTACAATTGGGGACGTTAGCGATGACGGTGAATGCGATCAGTGGCTCCATATCGCTGTTATTTCAAATTGGGGGGAATGCACTGAGCATTTCCGTTGTAACGGTTGTTGGTCAGTGTATTGGGCGAAGAAACGTTCAGGATGCAAGGAAGTTTATTAAATCTTTTATCGGACTTTCTACGGTGTTCTTCGTGATCGCAACGCTCATAATACTGCCATTATTCCCACTGATTGTGAAATTGTTCTCTCCGCCGGAAGACATTATTCCTACGATATTCGCACTTACTTTATTAATATCGATTGCACAACCAATTTTGTGGTCATTTAGCTTTATTATGCCATCAGCATTACGTGCAGCTGGGGATTCGAAATTTACTTCGATCTCTTCCTTGCTTTCTATGTGGTTGTTCCGTGTGATATTAGGATATATATTAGGAGTAACACTTCATTTCGGTATTATGGGTGTCTGGGTGGCTATGGTTGCCGAATGGGGTATTCGCGGATTGATCTTTGCATGGCGATTCAAAGGGGATAAATGGTATGCCCACAAGCTAATTTAAATAGATAGGGGTTCTTTGCACAAATCATGACAAATAAAAAAGAGTATCAAGACAATGGCACATTCCTTTACATGGGAAAGGAGTATTCTCTTCATGAATTAATAGAGACCAGTGAATTAAATGAAGAGGAACTCAAAAAGAATCTCAAGAAGTTCTATTTCTCTAGCTGTAAGAAAATTGTAGGAGAACGAATAAAAATATATCAAATACAACTGGGAGTAAAGCCTAAAACGATTGAGATCGTAGAGTCGAGAATCAAATGGGGCAGTTGTAGTTCGGACAAAAAGCTAACCTTTAATTATCGTCTAGCCATGGCACCAATGGAAGTAATAGATTATGTGGTTATCCATGAGTTATGTCATCTTCTCCATATGAATCACGATAGATCATTCTGGAGACGTCTCGGAAGTGTTATGCCGGATTATAAAAAAAAGGAAGAGTTTCTAGCGCAGTATGGGCATTCTATGACACTATAAGAATGTCCCTGTGTTTCTAGCTGTCCTGACTTGGCAATTATGTGCAAGCATGTGGTAGCGACGCATTATGGTGTGGGGCTAGATTAGACGATGATTCAGCCTTATTCTTTGTACTGCGAAGTGTTCGGTATTGAGGTAGAGAATAAAATAAAGTCGAAATTCCATTTAAAATTGAATGGAATTTCGACTTTATTTATGTTCATTGAACTTAGTAAATTAATATCATGAAATTTTCAGTATCCTCGATATAATCTCGCTCTTTTTGTTTTGTTTTTTACGTGGAAATCTAGTTTCATAGTAGCATGATAAACCAATTACTCGTAATGAAAGTAGATGTATTTATCCTATCAAAGTAAAAATGTCACCCTTGTTTTCAGCTGGTTTTCACCTCATTATTTATATAACCTCATGTATATTACATAATCACTATATTTTATTAGGGAGGCGTAAGATTTGGAAATACTGAACGAAATCATGGATAAGGATGGTGACTCTAAACGTTTGTCCATTTTTAGACGATTATGAAATCGCTTACAATAAAGAGCTGAATTTAGAAATCAAGTTATTATGAGGGGGATGAAAGTGCGTATAGTTCAGAAGAGAACATTTAAATTTATGGTGTTGTTTATGAGTTTTATTGTAGCATTGGGTACATTCATTCCTGGGCCAGCATCGTATGCGGCAGAAGCAGAGGTAGATCCACTTGCACCGCAAAATTTGAGAGTTGTGCAAGACTCAATAACGGCGACTACCGCAACAATAGAATGGGATTCGCATGTAGATAAGGAAATAGTTGATATTGATATTTGGAATGTGGAGACTGGTGCGGATACTTGGGGTAATTATGGAAGCAAAACACTGGATAAACTAACTCCAGAAACTACGTATAAGTTTTATATTACATGGCATGAGAGACCAGCTACTCGAGCACATAAAAGTAATGTTATCGAGTTTACTACGCTTGCGGGAGAGGTTGATCCTGGACCTCCAACGAACATTGGTCCTCGTAACTTATCTGTTGTAGATGTGACACATAATACAGTGTCTTTAAAATGGGATCCTGTACCAGGAATAAAGGCTTATTGGATTTGGGATCAAAATAATAAGTATATTTTCTGGGCAAACGATGGAGCTCAAGTTGTAGGTGGCTTGGAACCAGAGACGACATACTCCTTTTATGTAGGTGCTGATGGAATTCAAGCACCTAATCTCACACCAGAACAAAAGAGTAACATAGTAACGTTTACTACGTTGGAAGACATGCGCCTATACCCAGCTGCACCTTTAGTAGCACCGAGTTACTTAAAAGTGACGGATGTGACGGATGCGTCTGTGACCTTGAATTGGGGTGCAAGTCCTCAAGCAACTGGCTATGACCTCTATGTGAATGGTGGTTGGATGGGAGGGACATGGGAAAATTCCGTAACTACGATTACGTACGCTCCTGCTGGAGGTTTGATAATAGGTGAGACGTACAATTTTGAAGTAGGGGCACAGAATCCTCCGAACCCTGTTTCAGCTAACAGCAATAAAGTAACCATTACTTGGGGAGAACTAGAATCACCTAAGGATGTAAAGATCGTAACGGCAACAAGAACAACGGCTTCATTAGGGTGGGCTCCTTCCCCTGGTGCTACAAGCTATGATATTTACCAAGATGATACTCTAGTAGGCTCAAGTGATTCTAATCGCTACGTAGCGACTGGACTTACTGAAGGTCAATCGTACAGTATTAAAGTGGTGGCCAAAAATAGTCTTTGGGAATCATCAGAAAGTTCTGATGTGAAGGTTGTACCTGGAAGTAATTATAATATTGTTACTTACTATACATCATGGTCTGTTAGTGAGGATGGACGGAATTTCAAACCATCCGAGATCGATGTATCGCAAATCACTCATATTAATTATGCCTTCTCCGATCTATGTTGGAAAGGATTCGGAACAGGTGCTACGGCTTGTCAGAACGACAATATTCCTTTGCAAAAGGAGTATGTATTTGATGGCGAAATGGTTATTGGCGATCCGGAAGTAGATCTGGATAATTTCAACACACTTGCAACAATTAGAGATCAGAATCCTAACTTGAAGTTATTGGTCTCAGCAGGTGGCTGGACCTGGTCGAAGAACTTTTCCAATATGGCAGCGACCGAAGAAACTCGTCGCGCTTTCGCTAACTCCATAGTTAAATTCCTGCGCGAGTATCGCTTAGACGGAATTGATATTGACTGGGAATACCCCGTTGAGGGAGGAGAGCCTGATAATTCTAGAAGAGCAGAAGACAAAGAAAACTATCCTCTCATGGTAAAAACGGTTCGTGAAGCTTTAGATGCTGCGGGTTCAGAGGATGGCAAGTATTATCTTCAGACGATTGCATCTGGACAGGGAGATAATTTCACCGTCAATGCAGATTTTGTTAATTCCGCAAGTTATCTAGATTTCATCAATATTATGACCTATGATTACAGCGGAAGCTGGGAAACACTGGCTCATCACAATGCGCCGCTGTACTATGATATCAACAATCCTTTTTCATCAGCACCTAGAAATAATGTCCAAGGTGGAGTGGTAGGTCATTTAAACGGAGGTGTGCCCAATTATAAATTAGTTGTTGGGATTCCGTTTTATGGGAAGGGTTGGAGGGACTGCCCAACGGGTGGACAATATCAGACTTGTGCCGGAGGTACTCAATTTGGATCATGGGAAAGTGGTATATTTGATTTCTCAGCTCTGGAGAATGACTTTGTGAACAAGAATGGTTATGTTCGTTATTGGAATGACGCATCTAAGGTAGCCTATTTATACAACAGTGAAGAGCAAGTCTTTATTACCTACAATGACAAGGAGTCAATGATGTACACGGCCTCCTTCTTGAAGTCATTGGATCTTGCAGGTGTGATGAGCTGGGAGATTAGTGGAGATCGTAATAGAACGTTAAGCACAGAGTTGGTCAATAACTTGCCAATTGATGGCTCAGTGAATACGTCAGCGCTAGCTATACCTCAGAATCTCCTACTCACATCCAGTGGTCAGAATGACATTCAAGTGAAATGGGATGCCATAGAGGAAGCAACTGGATACGAAATTTTCATGAATAAACAATATGTAGGTTATACAACAGCAAGGCAATATAAGTTAAGTTCTCTCGCAGCCGGCACTAATTATAAAATTCATGTTATTGCCATCGTAAAAGATAATGATCAAATTCAAAAGGTATCCATTGAAAGTAATGAGTTGAGTGTGACAACACAACCAGAGAGCGCAACACCACCATCTACGCCGTCGGTATCGTATCCTTCATCGGGAGGAGTAACACCAACACCGACAAAAGTGAAAAATCAATTGGATGCCCGTATTACCAAAGATGGAGATAAGCTGAATGTAACTCTACAATTAGCTACTTCATTAGCGACGATTAATGAGTCGACTTCATCAACATTCCGAATCGTCGCTAGCGACAAAGCGAAGCAAGTAGAAGTGATCGTTCCTAAAGAGATCGTTGCTGCTATTGCGAAAAAAGGGGAACAAGCGACGCTATCCATTGTAACAAATGGAGTGGAATATATTATTCCAATTCGTTCCGTCGATCCATCAAAAGATATTAAAATTACGATCGAGTCTTCTGCACAAACGATTAACGATCAACTTACGAAGTTGTTACAGGATAGCGGAATGAAGCAACTCGTTAGTCCACTGGAATTTAAGATCGAACAGATCAACGCAGACAAGACATCTACGGAGATCAAAGATTTTGGGAACCATTTTCTAAGTCGAAAATTCATATTGGACGGAAAAGAGATCGATGTGTCCCGGATTACTGGTGTTGTCTTTATCCCAGGGGCCAATGAGATTCGTTCTGTGCCAACCTTATTCACTGTGAACGCAGATGGAACTGTAACAGTGGAATTGAAGAGACAAGGAAATAGCATTTACTCTATTGTTTCAACTGACTTTAACTTCCAAGATGTTACTGCAGATTGGGCGCAGAAGGATATAACACAGGCTACGACGAAGCTAATTGTATCTGGAGAGAGTGTGGATCAATTTGGATCTAATAGTCATATTACACGTGCTGAAGTCGCTTCGATGATCGTAAAGGCTTTAGGCCTCATCCCTAATGAGACTAGTGAAACTTATAAAGACGTGGATCCTCAATCGAAGTATGCAAGAGAAATTGCAGCAGCCAATAAAGCTGGATTCATTCACGGAAAAACAGAGAACACATTTGGTCCCAATGATAAGGTGACACGCCAAGAGTTGGCGGTTATGCTTGCTAATGCAATGAAGTATGCGGGCAAGAAGCAGGATGCAGATCTTGCAATACTAAATCAGTTTAGTGATCAAAAGACGATTTCCTCGTATGCGAAAGCTTCATTAGCGCTGATGGTCGAGCAGAAAATCATTCAAGGGGTATCTCCAACTAAATTAGATCCTCAGTCGAATGTTACCAAAGCTCAGGCCGCAGTTACTGTGATGAGAACTCTTCGTACATTAGGATTATCTAATTAATAATGAAAGGCACGGAATTCATATTCCGTGCCTTTTTACTGTTTGAATATACGATATAAAGAGGCATCATAGATTGACGGCAGGTATCTAATAAGTTACTCTTATACACGCTACAACTAGCAAAGGAGATAGAAAATGCCTACAATTACTGCGAAACCATTTGATCAAGAAATGCAAACGATATTAAGCGAATTGAAGTCGGGATATCATGCAGGGGAATTGAGTAAGAAGCAAACCTCGGATATACCTGAAGAACTCTACGTCATTGAAGCTAACGATCTTATGGTCGGATATGGCGTTATTTGGGAATACAATAGTGGGAAACAGTTAATTCAAAAGGCGGAACAAGATTATTTCCGTGAAGATGAAAGATATCTAGAAAAGGACTTCTATATTGATATTAAAAATAAAACAGATTTTATTTTTATAGAAGCGCTAGATGTTCTCAAAGAATTTGAACGTAAGGGTTATGCAGCATCTTTCATAAACTGGCTTAAAGTAAAGTATCCTAACAAAAGAATATACGTATATACTTTAGATAAATCCCGGAATTTCTGGTTCAAGCAAGGCTTTGAGGTTGTGGGTAGTACGATGTGGATGACATATTACTAAGTCAATATGAGTGGCGTAGATAACAACGGAGCGGGCATAGTCCCGCTTCTTTTTTTTGACCAAAATGTAACTGAAGGAATAAATAGGTTGACAACAGTGAGTGATAACCAATATCATTGTACCGAGAATGAAAATCATTATCATTGAGATCTTGATCATTGCGAACCTGATAATGAGCATTATATCCAAATATAAACGGAGGGGTACATTTTGAAGAAGATTTATATACTTATACTTATTGCGGTTCTTACCGTAATGACTGCGTGCTCAACGAATACAGTCAACAATGAACCAAAGAAAGAAGTAGCTACGAATACTGCAAGTGAGGAAACAAAGAATACAGTTGAGAATACTGAAAATGTATACAGTCTAGATAACGATGGCGTAGATGAAGCTACATTCACTGAAGCGCTAAGTCAATTTCCTACGGATGTGCCGGAGCGAATTGTAACGACATCCGTACCCCTAACAGAGATGCTTCATTTGCTAGGTATTACTCCCGTAGGAGTGCCGACCTCAACTAATCCGATTCCTGCAGATTTCGATGCAGTTGAGCGTATTGGATCGCCTATGGCGCCAGATCTTGAGATTGTGACTAAGCTTAAGCCAGATTTGTTGCTTGGAGCGGAATCATTACGAAGTACATTAGACAAGAATCTGGAAGGGATTGAATTGGAAAAGGCTTATTTACGAACAGACTCATTCGATGACTTGAAACTTAGTTTTAAAGTGTTAGGTACTTATTTCAATAAAATAGATGAGATGAATACGGTTCTGAGTACGATATTGAACAAAGAAAATGATTTGCTGAAACAAGCTGAAGGGAAGGAACTACCGAGTGTGATGTTGATGATCGGAACCTCGGATTCATTCATGGTGATGAGTGAGAAGTCTTATCTGGGCAGTCTGGTGAAGAAGCTTGGTGCAGATAATATTGCAACATCCGTATTGAAAGTGTCTGAGACATACTCTGCCATAAATATGGAGAATGTTGTAGCTGCTGATCCAGATATCATTCTCGTGTTGGCTTCAGGCGATCACGGTGCATCAGAGGACAAGTTTAAGAAGGAAGTAGACAATAATGATGCTTGGACGAAGCTCTCAGCATACAAGAATGATAAAATTCATATTTTAGACTACAGTATCTTTGGTGTAACTTCGATAAGTAATGTGGAGCAAGCGTTGACTCAAATTGCAAACTACTTCTATGAATAAACAGGGGAGATAGCAGGTGATGAGTATATCTAGAAGTCGGTCCATTGTTATCATGACGTTCATCCTGACGATTGTTGCAGCAATAATCGCCATCGGACTAGGCAGTGTGTCTATTTCTATACCAGACATATTTAGAACGCTCTTTATTAAATCCTCCGAAGCAGTAAATAGCACAATCATCTGGGATATTCGATTGCCACGCGTACTTCTGGCGCTGATAATAGGTGCGAATATTGCGATCTCGGGAGCCCTATTACAAGCTGTAATGGGTAATCCACTTGCAGATCCTGGTCTGACGGGTGTTACTAGCGGGGCTGCTGCTTGCGTGCTTCTCATCATGCTCGCTTTACCGGAATATACTCAATTTATACCGATTGCTGCTTTTGTTGGCGGATTAATTGCCGCAACCATTGTTTATGTACTGGCATGGAGACGGAATGGCATATCACCGATCACAATTATTTTATCTGGCGTTGCGGTGAATGCCCTATGTGGAGGTGTGATCGGATTTCTTACAATTATGTATAGTGATCGACTCCCAGCCGCGGTCCAATGGTTGAACGGTAGCCTAGCTGCAAAAGGTAATAATGCCTTGGGAATGGTGTACCCGTATGCCATCGTTGGTTGGATATTATCGATCTTCGCTATACGCAAGGCAAATATCATTCGGCTTGGCGATCAGGTTGCTTCTAATCTAGGCGAGAATGTGAACCGAATCCGTATCTTGCTATCCTTATTAGCTGTTTTCTTGGCAGCAATCTCTGTAGCGGCGATTGGGATGATCGGTTTTGTCGGTCTCATTGTCCCCCATATGGCTAGAATGTTAGTCGGCTCAGACTATAAATATTTATTACCGATGAGTATGGCACTTGGAGCACTTGTACTTTTGATTGCTGATACGGGTGGTCGTACATTGTTCTCACCATTGGATATACCTGCTGGCATTCTAATGGCTGTCATCGGTGCACCTTATTTTCTATACCTGATGAGAAGGAGGACATATTAATATGTTTACGGTTGATTCCATTTCGATTCGGTATGAGCAGAAGAGTATTATTAATGACTTCTCCTTCGCAGTGAAGCAAGGTGAGATCATGTCTATCATTGGACCTAATGGCTCGGGTAAATCTACAATACTCAAAGCGATTTCGCGGCTTATTCCTTATCATAAAGGTAAGGTAATGCTCGAAGACATGAATTTGAAATCCATGAGTGCCAAACAAGTTGCGCGAAAGATGTGTATGCTCAGTCAGAAGAATCAAGCACCAAGCGATATGACTGTGGTTGATCTAGTCTCTTATGGCAGATATCCGCATAAAAAGTGGTTCGAGAAGTTAAATCATGATGACATGGAGGTCGTTCACTGGGCGCTTGAGAAGACACATTTAACAGCCTACAAGGATCGAACGGTCTCTTCCTTGTCCGGTGGTGAATCGCAGCGCGCATGGATTGCGATGGCACTGGCACAGCGACCTAAAATTATGTTACTTGACGAACCGACAACGTACTTGGATATTTCCCACCAGCATGAAGTGCTTGAACTTATTCGTGAACTTAATGCGGAGATGGGGATGACCATTGTAATGGTGTTGCATGATCTTAATCAAGCTTCCCGCTATAGCGATAACATTGTTGTTGTGCAAGATGGTGAGAAAGCGATGTGTGGCACACCGAATGAAGTGATGACAGAAGATATGATTCGACAGGTTTACCGAATGGATGCAGAGATCCAATATGTTTCATCAGAGAAGAAACCCCGCATTCATTTATTAAGTACCGTTAGATAATCAGAATAATAAAGAAGATAACATTTAAATGGAGGGATTTATATTGAAAAAGCCAGTTGATGTAGAAAAGTATAAGGAAACTTATTTGCAGTTTATTGAAAATCGTAAAAATCTCATTTTGAGTTTAATAGACGATGAAGGTAAGCCGTTTATTAGTTATGCTCCTTTCGTTAAGAAGGATGGTAAGTTCTATATTTATATTAGTCAAATCGCCGACCACTATAGATATATGGAGAATAACAAGTATGTTGATGTGCTTCTTATTGGAGACGAGTCTACAACGAACAACAAATTTGCAACTGAGCGAGTGCGTTGGAGTTGTACTTCGATGAATATCGGTAATGAAGGACATGAGGATATATTTGAACTATTCAATACCGACCATAGTTCTAAAATGATGGATTTACTGCGTGGGCTGGATTTCTCTTTGTTCGAAATGACTCCGTTACAAGGGCGTTACGTTGTTGGCTTCGGTATGGCTTTCGATCTAGATTTGGATGCTAATGTGTTCAACCATGTTGTTGTGGATAAGAAAAAAGATATTGTGAACAAATAAAGTACATAACATTGAATGGATGTTTAGAGGAGGTAAGTATATATGTCATTCTTAACTGTATTACCGATATGGCAAGCGGTTCAAGAACGATTTCATACAATGGTGAAGGCATTACCGGAGCAGAATCTGAGTTTGCAAATCGGTTCTGCATCCATCGGGTCATTGATTCGTCATAACGCAGAGGTTGAATATATGTTCGCTGATTGGTTCTTCGGTAGGAAGATACCCGAGGAGATGAAAGAAGCCATGACACAGGGAGCGGAGGGGGATCATACTTCTTTCACTCGTATAACAGAGCTCGTTGATCTACTGACAGCTTCAAACGCACATTTGACCGAAGCGATGCGTGATCTTCCAGAAGAGGCGTGGCATCACTCTGTTGAGTCCTCCTTCGGGGCATCTACGCCACTGGAAGCGATAGGAAGACTGATGTATCACACGGGGATTCACGCAGGACAGATATCACTCATTCAGAAAAATGCAGGCAGTCAATAAGACGCGAATCGACATCAAGCGACAAACTTCATTGACGGAAATTGATTAATAAGCTAATCTTTTGGTAGACGATTAAAGTGAATAGATTATGCATCATAATATATGAGAAGTAGGGAACGGAACAACGCCCTGCTTCTTTTTCTTTGGAGGAACTAAAGATGATTAAGATTATGGCGGACTCAACTTGTGATTTGACGGAAGAGATAATTGAGAAATATAACATTGGTATCGCACCATTAATGATAATGATAAACGGTCAAGAGTGTAGGGATAAAATAGATATAAAACCTGATGATTTTTATGCTATCCTTGGAAATTTGAAGGAAGCCCCTACGACATCCATGCCAAATCCATCAGAATATTTAAAAATAATAAAATATGCTATAGAAGAAGGGCATACAGCGATACTATGTATTTGTATGTCAAGTGGTACAAGTGGATCTTATCAATCCGCTGAACTTGCTAAAGAAACCTTTTTCGATGAACATCCAGACTCATCTATACAAATTCATGTAGTGGATTCCAAATCGATGAGCCAAGGTAGTGGATGGTTGATTTTGAAAACTGCTATGTTGAGAGAAAAAGGATTTAGCTTTGAAGAATTAATACATTTTAATGAAACCTATAAAAAAAATGTGAAACATTTTCTCTGTGTAGATGATCTAAATCATTTAATTAAAAGTGGCAGGCTTACAAATGCTAGTGCCTTAATAGGTAGAATACTGAAGATCAAACCAATCATGTCTATGAGAAATGGAAAAGGAGCTATAGTAGCTAAAGAAAGAGGATTGAAAGGTGTGTTAAACCACTATGTGAAGGAGTTCACCCAGAGGAATGATTGGGAAGTCACGGATTTCATCATCATAGGCTACACTTCGGAGAGAACGATTGCTGAGAAGTTAATGGACAAGCTCAGAGGAGAAACAGAATATATAGGGGAAATAATTATTATGCAAATGGGGGTAGCCGTAGGGACCCATGTAGGATTAGGGGCAGTATCTATGTTCTTTATTGAGAAGGGACATAAGAAAGATGGTTTGTTAATCAATGAATTCATTAATAAAATAAAGAATAGATAATATGCGGTGACCACCTTTCAGTAGTAATAGGAAGAGGTCATCTTTTTTTGATTTATTTTCCAAATATTATTAATAATTGTATAAAAATAGAGCTTTTATAGTGTGTTAAGCGATGCCAATTATGAGTGTCAGGGATAAATTTGTCTACTGATTTGAGCACGAAATCTCCTCCATATGACCTGATTCTAAAGGTCTACCTCATGCTATAAGACTTGCTTGGACTCCTAAATAAATGTGCCTTCTGTTGCTTGGATTCAGATGTAAATGCCCAGAAATCCCCTGTTCACATGACTCTATTCGATCTATTTTATCCTCATTTTATTAGAGAATTGTCTCCCTTGGAGCATATTGCACTTGTCAGAAATAGATCATAGAATCATCTTATCAACAAGAACATAAGCATACAGAAACATGCACATCTATCTCTACAAACCATTATTTAAGGGGGATTTAAATTGAAAAGATCATCGTTAGTTCTTCTAAGTATGTTTTTAGTATTCACCATGTTCTTAGCAGCTTGTGGCGGGGGAGAAGTTAAGAATACTCCAAAAAATGAAAGCGCTAAAACGGAAGATGTTAAACCAGAAGAGCCAAAAAAAGAGGAACCGAAAAAAGACGTATCATTACGCGTATTCTCAACATTCGGTGGTACAGATGCAGCTCGTGAATCTTTCCAAGCAGCTTTGGATGAATTCTCAGCAAACAATCCTAATGTAAAAATTGAGAATGATACCATGTCAGCAAATGATGACGGTTTCAGAACAAAAGTTAACACGGATATGACGACTGGGAATGAGCCTGACTTACTTTTCTACTTCGTTGGTGCTGATGCTCAAGGATTCGTAGATGCCGGTAAAGTCGTTCCTATGAATGAAATCTTGGAAGCAGATGCTGAATGGAAAGCTGGCTTCACTCCAAGTGCTCTTGAGAACACAAGACAAGCTGATGGCAACATCTATGGCATTCCATTGACTGGTTTCTACGAAGGTCTGTTCGTAAATAAACAGTTATTTGCAGACAACAACCTTGAACTTCCTACAGATTGGGACAAAATGAAAAAAGCGGTTGAAACGTTCGCTGCTAAAGGCATCATTCCTTTGGCTGCTCCATTCGACCAATCCCATTATGTAGTTGAGCACTTCATCCTTTCAGCAGCTGGTCCAGAAAGCCAAGCTAAAGGATTGTCGGGCGACATCGATCCTAACTGGGAAAAAGGTTATGCTGCGATGAAGGAACTTTATGACCTTGGCGCATTCCCTAAGGATGCTGCAACTATCGATCTTGGTATGGCATCCAACTACTATGGCGAAGGTAAAGCTGCAATGATTCTTGAAGGATCATGGGCATTTGGTGGATTCACAGATCAAGGAGTTAAAGACAATACAACGGTCATTCCTTTCCCGGTAGTTCCTGGTGGAGTTGGTAGCGGAAATGATGTTGTCGGTGGTTTCGGATCAGGATTCTACCTGTCTCAATCAACGTTTGACAATGCAGATAAGAAAGATGCTGCCATTGAATTGTTGAAACATATGACTTCAACTTCCGTTATTCAAAAGATTGCTACTGCTAACGGTGGTACTCCTGCGGCTAGCGTTGAAATCACAGGTTTGGCACAAGCTCAAATTGATGGTTTCGCAATGGCTGCAAGCTCGGCTTCAATCAATAATCCAGTGGATAGCAGAATTACTCCAGAAACATTCTCTACACTACGTGCTGGAGTTCAACAAGTCGTAACTGGTAAGAAATCACCAGCCGACGCACTTAAAGAAGCAAAAGCTATTGAGGATGCGAACAAATAGTAATGGAATGAAGTTAACAACGGTCTAATTTTATATGATCTACGCCGCCCTTTTTCTCAAGGCGGCGTAATCTTTTAACAACAAATGAAGAAAATAAACATCAAAGGTGATAACTATGAAGGGTGATAAAAAGTATATCTTGATATTTTTGTTCCCTATGGCAGCATTTATGTCGATCTTCCTGTATTATCCGTTCTTTAAAAGTTTATATCTTAGCTTTTATCGTACAAGAGGATTCTTCGACAAGAAATTTGTTGGTTGGGATAACTATGAACGCTTAATATCGGATAAGCTGCTAGGTGCTGCAACATTACACACATTAGAAATTATGCTATACGTCATTGTTTTTCAAGTGGGTATCGCCTTATTACTTGCTGTAATGGTTGATAATATTAGTAAGTTCCAGGGCTTTTTCCGTACCGTGTTTTTCTTTCCAGTCGTTATTTCTGGAACAGCAATTTCGTTGATGTTCGTTCTATTCTATAACTATAATTTTGGTCTGTTGAACAATATTCTTGCTAACTTTGGAATAGAGAAAGTCCTTTGGTTGAGTGAGAGTAATGCTTTGAAGGCAGTCTCAGTTCCTACAGTATGGCACTATGTAGGCTTTTATTTTGTCCTATTCTTAACAGCAATGGCGAAGATACCTGCCGATTATTACGAAGCGGCTAAGCTTGAGGGGATTACTGGATTCAAGAAGACGACGAAGCTTACAATTCCTTTGATTATGAATGATATTAAGGTTGTTATTACGTTAGCGATCACGGGTACCATGAAAGTATTCGAGTTCGTTTGGGTCGTTTCAAGAGGTCAGAACGGTACAGAAGTATTAGGAACTTATATGTATAAAAAAGCGATGGTCGATCAAAACTTCGGATACGGCTCAACGATTGCTATTTATATGGTTGTTGTCGGTGTTATATTAGCTTTACTTGCTAACCGTTTGTTAAAAAGCGATGAAATCACATACTAAGCAATTATTAGGGGTGTAATTGATGCAACCAGCCATTAACAAAGAACATAAAACTCGGCAAGTTAAAAGAACAAGTCGATTTAGTTTAGGAACTACCCTCATGTATGTTGTGTTGACTGCATGGTCCTTAACGACAATATATCCACTATTCTGGATTGTTAATAACTCATTTAAAGTATCCAGAGATGTTATGAATAAGTCGTTTGCACTAGCGTTGGAACCGGTGTTTGTTAACTACATGACTGCATTTGATCGAATTAATATAGGAAAGAGTTACGTGAACAGCTTGATCATGTCAGGTGGCACCGTATTATTCGTGTTATTGTTTGGTGGATTAGCTGCGTATGTATTGGCCAGGTTTACCTTTAGAGGAAAGAAAGCTTTATACTCGCTTCTATATGCAACACTGCTTATACCTGCATTCGCGACTGTCGTTCCTGTATATGAGATTCTCATCAAATCGAGTTTAGTTAATACGTATTGGGGACTGATTTTACCACAAACCGCAGGTAACTTAACTTTTGCTACACTAGTTATTGCCGGTTATATGACGACCATTGCCAAGGAATTGGAAGAAGCAGCGTTTATGGACGGATGCAATAGATGGCAAATGTTCCTTAAGATCTTTTTCCCAGTATCCAGACCAGCATTTGCATCTGTAAGTATCTTCGTGTTCTTGTGGTCATACAATGACTTGTTCTCTGCATTGATCTTTGTTAATAAAGAGAATGTACGCCCAATTGTAGCCTTGTTGAATGAAATTAGTTCGCAGTACGGAACCGACTTCGGACTGATGGCAACGGCTGTAGCTCTTACCGTTATCCCTGTATTAATTATATATCTGTTCATTTCGAAGTATATTGAAAAGGGATTGACTGAGGGCGCTGTAAAAGGCTAAGAGAGACCTGGTTTACAACCATAAAAGAGAGTGTCCTTCAAACCATAAATGTGGCTTAGGACACCTTTTTTGTACTAGAGGAGGATAACGCAGATGAAATTGCATTTTGAAGGGGATTTGACGACGATAATGCCTGGTATTAAGGCGTTATCTCATGGCCTTAGTTTCACTGAATCGGATGACGGCTTAACCGTTCAAGTCGAGCAGTTGGCCGATGTAGGGAAACTGGAGGTCGGATTAAATCAGGGTAAAGCGTATATACGTTATGGACAAAAACATCAGTTCTTTCGCGGACTCGGCCTTCTTCTGCAACACAGTCCAAGCAGCGAGACGTTCGAGCTTCAGGAGAACCAACAGTTCGATACGATCGGACCGATGTTCGATCTTTCCCGTAATGCAGTATTGACGGTAGACAGCTTCAAATTCATGCTAAACAAGATGGCCCTGATGGGACTGAACACGGTTATGCTATATATGGAAGATACATATGCAATCGAGGATGAGCCTTACTTTGGCTATATGCGGGGCAGATATACGCAGG
Organism: Paenibacillus sp. FA6; assembly: GCF_051550225.1. Classification (NCBI taxonomy): domain Bacteria; kingdom Bacillati; phylum Bacillota; class Bacilli; order Caryophanales; family Paenibacillaceae; genus Paenibacillus; species Paenibacillus sp. FA6. The sequence goes on from NZ_CP188820.1 coordinate 200,557, forward strand.
TGGAGCTGAAAGAGATTGACGATTACGCTGACCAATTCGGCATAGAGGCTTTCCCAAGTATTCAGACGCTTGCTCATTTGGAGGAGTTTCTAAAGTGGGAGCCTGTGTCGAGTTACAAGGATACAAAAGGGGCACTTCTGGTTGGAGAAGAGAAAACAGATCAATTGATCGAGAAAATGATAGAAGCTGCTAGTGCTCCGTTTCGCAGTCGTAAAATCCATATTGGCATGGACGAGGCGGAGGAGCTTGGTCGGGGCAAATATTTGGACCGTAATGGCTATAGAAGCCGATTCGATATCATGACGGAACATTTGAAGAAGGTACTCGGTTGTGCTCGTCGCCACGGCTTAAAGCCAATGATGTGGAGTGATATGTTCCTGAAGCTTGCTTCGGAGAATAGCAGTGAGTATTACGATCAAGAGACGCAGATTCCCGAAGAAATGGCACGTCTTATCCCTAAGGACGTAGATATGGTTTATTGGGATTATGTTCATACTGAGCAGGAGGATTACGCTCAGCTGATTGCTAAGCATCGGAAGCTCGGAAACAATCTAATATTCGCTGGTGCCGTATGGATATTCAATACATTCGGAGTCAATTACGGCTTGTCACTGAACGCCTCGGATACGGCACTACAGGTATGCAAGAAGGAAGGAATCCGTGAGGTATACGCAACGATGTGGGGCGATGACGGGAATGAGGGGAATCCGTTTGCAGCACTGTTGGGCTTACAGCTCTACGCAGAGCACGCGTATTCAGAGGAGAAACCCAATCACGAGCATTTGGCTGAGCGGGTCAAGTTCTGCACGGGAATTGAAGCAGATACCTTTCTTCAGCTGAAGTATTTAGACGAAACACCGGGTTCTGAGCCGAATAACCAGAAACAGAGCAATCCATCAAAGTTTCTATTGTACCAAGATGTGCTGCTTGGGCTCTTCGACAAACAGATCGAAGGATTGGATATGGCCGCGCATTATGCGCAAGTGGAGCACAGAATACGCAGACGACGTGACAAGGATGCTGAACTCGATTACTTGTTCGAGGTTCCAGAGAAGTTATGCGGTGTATTGAAGCGGAAGAGCGAGATCGGGATCACATTGAAGCAGGCGTATGATGCGAAGGACAATGAGACGTTACAATGGGCTGCGACGGAAGGGCTACCCGCGATCGCTGAAGCTGTACGCGCGCTACGAGAAGCACATCGTAGGCAGTGGCTACGCATGTTCAAGCCTTTCGGTTGGGAAGTGATTGACATTCGCTATGGAGGGGTCGTGAATCGGATCGAAACGGCAACACTAAGGATTCTTGATTATATGGAGGGTAAGATCGAGCGGATCGAAGAGCTAGAGCAGGAACGACTGTTGTACAGCTCAACGAACCGATTCAACAATAAAGGAGTAGGCTGGTGTAGCTATTACTACAGAATGGCATCGCCGAATGTATTCTTCCACGTCATTAACCCATTTTAAACAATAATGAGAGAAGAGCCGTGTAGCTGATGGCTCTTCTTTTATTTGTAATATAAGCTCCACTCGCGTAAGGGGTAATTAGAAACTTACAAAGTACTTGTAAACGCTAGCTTTTTCATATGAATCTATCTAAGATAAGAAATAGCTAAGATCTGATATAATAATAAGATTAGCAATTATGGGGGGTACATAATGATTCAAGTAACAGAAGCAAGAAATAGACAACTAAGATACACAGGGCTTACGGAAAAAGATTTGAATTACTTAAGTGAGCAGAAGGAATATTTCGAAGCCATTACGGACATCGTAGTTGATCGTCTATATGATCATATTGACGATCAACCTGAACTTGTTGCAATCATCAATGAGAACAGCACGGTAGAACGCCTGAAGAAAACGCAAAGATGGTACTTCATGACGATGGTGGAAGGGAAAATTGATATGGAGTTTATTGAAAAGAGACTTTATATTGGTAAGCTTCATTCTCGTATTGGACTTACGACGGATTGGTATCTTGGAACTTATATGACCTATTTGGATATGTCTATTCAATGCCTTAAAGAGGTAGCACCTGATCAATGGATGGATATTACTCTATGTCTAGCTAAAATGTTTAACTTCGATTCTCAGTTAGTATTAGAAGCATATGAGCAGGATGAGAAAAATAAGATTCAAATGATGTCTGATGAACGAGAAGGAACCCTTACCAAAATTAATAAGGTGGTACAAGATCTTGCTGCGATGATGGTAGAATTAAGTGGAAGTAGTCAGTCGATTGCGGATACTGCGACCAATACAGCTGAGCTTCAAGATCAAGCTCATACTAAAGTTGATTTACTTCACTCAAAAATTAGTGAAATTTCGGTGGTTGGAACGTTGTTACAACAAGTATCGGATCAAACTCATTTGTTAGGATTGAATGCAGCGATAGAAGCAGCACATGCCGGGGAGTTTGGTAGAGGATTCGGCGTAGTAGCAGACGAAATTCGTAAATTAGCTATGCATTCTAAAGAATCTGTAGGGGATATTAAGACCAAACTAAATGAAATCTCTACTGTACTTCAAGAAGTCATGCAGGATTCGGTAAGAACCAATCAACTTGCTAGGGAACAAGCAGCAAGCTCTCAAGAATTAACTGCTTTTGTCAATATGATAGAATCTGTTACGGTGGAATTAGAAAATTTAGATTGAAAAAAGTTGAATGGAACTTGCGAATATATAAGAGCCACCTATCCTGTAGTCAGGATGAGGTGGCTCTTATGCTAGTTCTTGAAGCAAAGAGGACGGAGAGTCCGTCTCTACTTATTTACTGACTTGAACCAATCATTAACTTCTTTCGTAACTTGCTCACCGCCATTTGTCTTCCAGCTAGCAACAAAATCGTCAAAAGCATCTATTGGCAGTTTACCATATATGATTTTGTTGAAGGTTTCCAGCTCAGACTGGGCTAGAAGGTTCCACTTCGAAATCATGGTTGGTGTCGAAGCACCTGTAAAGTAGTTTTGCTTACGAACGTCCTTTTGGGACATAACGACTTTCGCAGCAGCCCAGTTTTCAGGTTTGCGGAACTCTGCAAGCTGCTTCTCGTAAGGCGTTTCCGGCGTTTCGCCGTCCGCAAGCTTAACCAATGTTTTCATATAAAGATCTGGAATCCGCCCAGGTGAGGTGATAAATGTGAAGTTAACATTATCTTTGTTAACAGTCGGTTTTCCGTCGACCATGTCCCAGTCGTACCCTTGTGCAAAGCCGTATTCGTATTTGCTCCCAGTTGTTGGGTTAGCCAAGTTGTCCAGCAAATAGTTATAATATAGAAAAAATGCTTCTGGATTTTTAGCATCTTTATTAATCATGAAGCTACTGTTCACGCCGGAATTTTGCCACTTGGTTCCTATATGTCCATCTGGACCTGCTGGAACCGGATAGGCTTTGTATTCCGATCCTGGTACATTTTTTTGCAAATCTGGAGCTGGCCAGTCCGGAACCCAGTTTGCTCCTGGAAGAACACCAGCATTTCCTTTTGTCCAAATTTCTGCCGCTTTATTCTCATCCCACAAGGCTGAATCGGGATGAATATAACCTTTATCCATCCATTCTTGCAGCTTAGCGAGCGCTTGCTTAGCTCCGGCATTCGTCGAACCATATTCGAGATTTCCAGCTGCGTCTTTGTTCCATTGCTCCTGGACCGCTCCATATGCCCCGAACAACCAATCGAGCCCACCTAACCATGTGTTTGTTTTGCTTTTCAAGGTAATAGCGAGCGGATAGACGTCCTTCGGAGCAAGCCCGTCCGGGTTCTCATTCTTGAATTTGTCCATCACATTCTCTAATTCCGCGATTGTCTTGGGTGCAGAAAGATTTAGCTTCACCATCCAATCTTCACGAAGCCACAACAACGTATTGTCATTGTCTGTATATTCAAGAATTGGTACGTTGTATTTCTTGCCATCCCTCATGAACGGATACCAAAGTTCAGGATTCTTGATGGCATGATCTTTCCAAATTTTGTTGGCATACTTATCAAATAACTCATCGATGGTAACGAACTGGCCGGAATCGATCAGTTGGTTGGTCAAGATAGGGTCGCCTGGTACGTATACGAAATCAGGCATTTTCTCGCCTGAAGCAACAGCGAGCTGAAGTTGTTGCTTATATTGATCTGCGCTAGAGGGATACCAGGTATCCTTGTGCTTCATTCCTAACTGCTCAAGCATCCAACGGTCGTGAACATTGTTCTCTCTAGTGTCGCCATTAATGAATTTCTTCGGCGCAGCGAACATGATGACAGTACTGATATCAATCGGTGGATCGTATTTACCTTTGGCAAATGCAGCGTCGGCTGCACTGACTTCAGTTGAAGCGGTTTCATCTTTCTTTACGCTTTCATTAGACGTTCCATTACAGGCTGTAACCAAGACGAGTGACATGATCATGAGCAACTGCCATGGTTTTCTCAATTTCTTCATTCTTCAATCCCCCTACGATGTTTAATCTCTACATGTGTTACTTTATCAACTTTTAGGGGAGGGGATCTATATGAGATTATTAGTTTTCATAGGACTCTGTCATGCTATTTAGTACTGTCTCTATATTCCTGTGGGGTTACCCCGAACTGGCGTTTAAACACTTTTATAAAGTAAGCTGGGTCCATATATCCAATTTCAGTACTGATTTCATATACCTTTTTGTTGGAGTTCTTTAGCTTATGGCAAGCGCGATCCATTCGAAGACGTGACACATAATCGCTTATTCCTTCACCGGTCTCAATCTTATAAATTTTGGATAAATGTGTCGGATGCAGATTGACATGGTCAGCGAGTACACGTAATGAAACATCGAGATGTAGATTGTTATCCGTAAACTCTTGGATTTTCTTCACATACAAAGAACGTATGTCTTTGATTTCATTTGAAGATTCCTTTTTCAGCTTACCCAGTACACTGAGTGACCAATTTCTGAGTTTACTAATGGAGGCGAAGGCCTCCCCACTCTGCAATGGTTCAATATCCGTCCCAAGCAACTTACCTAGCGTATGACCATTCCGGTGTGCTAGATGTGAGAAAGAAGAAGAGATGACAAACCCGGCTTCTATACAGTGCTCTAATGAATCAGACCATTTCTCATCTAGTTCTGCACACACTGCCACGAGTTTTTCTTCTGCCGCATCCCAGCGCCCAGATTCGAGCAGGTTACTTAATGAAGGAGGCAAGTAGAGAGTGTCTAAGGGCCCTAGCGTAGTGACTTGTTCTAATTCACCGACCCGCATGACAAATTCTCGTTCTTCCCCTACGATTTGCCGGAAATAGGCTGAAGCTTGACGGAAGCGAGCCGGCAACTGCTCCGGAAATTGAAACCACTCCGTTATGACAATAGATAGGGAACCTTTCAGGAATTGTTTCACTTTATACTGAAGCTGGACGGAAAGCTTCTCCAAAATGGTTTCTTTTCCCATGTCTGCAACACTGTCTTTTAACTGAAGTAAGAACACAAGATACCCATGCTCTTCTTTGACGCCCCAGACTTCCATAAATTCACCAATAATCTCTTCGGCCATATTGCTGATTGCATATTCCATCAATGGGAGCCCATTGTTTTTGTATTGACCGAATTCTTCCTCCATCCGGACGAGTAGCAAGGCGCACTCCCCATATTTATGCGACAATCCGTAATTCTCAAGTTTCCGAATCCATTCGTCAGCTGGCATCCGATGCCCACCCAATGCGTCAAGGAGAAGCTGGCCGCGCAGTATTGGCAGGTTCTCCCGGAGGGTATATTGGGTTCGCTCGAGCGAGCTGATGGTTTCCCATTCCGTATTTATTTGAAGTATCGCAGATTTAACTGCACCGAACAATTCTTCATCCGTCGGCGGCTTGAGTAGGTAATCTACTGCATGATGCTGAATCGCCTTTTTGGCAAAATCAAAATCGGAATGACCGGATAATATAATGCATTTTATTTTTTTATCGCGTATTCTTATTCGCTCAATCAGCTCAATCCCTGTCATCTCGGGCATTAGAATATCCGATATGACAATATCAATGGGATGAGTATCAATGATTTGGAGCGCCTCATGTGCGGAATAAGCTTTGTGTACATGTTCGATACCGAGCGTGTGCCAGGGTTTGTGCATGGATAAGTTATCAACCCAGTGTGCTTCATCATCAACTATAATCATCTGCATGTTGTGTTCCTCCTTGTGTGTTGGGTTAATTATGTTAATCGTCTCCACTGGATGTCTCCCAAATAATCTCTGTCCGAAGTCCTCCTAGTGGCGACTTTTTAAAGGATAAGTAAGAGTTATTTCCGAATTGATGAATGATTCTCTGATTCGTATTCCAGAGGCCACAGCCCATTTCATCATGTAAAGGCTCTGACATTTTACGACTTAACGCTTCTTGCTGCTCAGGATTTAATCCAGGCCCATCGTCTTCGATGTACACCCTACAATAGCCATCTGACATCTCGCCACTGATTCGAATTTCACCTGATGTATACGATTTGGCTACTCCATGAATGACGGAATTCTCTACAATAGGCTGTAACATCAAGCGCGGGACAGATTGGGACCTCATTTCCTCTGGGATATCAATATGATAATCAATTCTACCGTTACGAAGTTTTTGGATATCCAAATAGTTAATGAGCAGTTGGACTTCTTCGTTCAAGGTAGCTGTATCCCGTTCCATTCGTGTGGTATAGCGGTAGTAAGCACTTAAATTGTATGCCATGGAAACGACAGCTTCCTCATCCTTCATTTGAGCCATATTAATAATATAACCGAGGCAATTGTAGAGGAAGTGCGGATTTATTTGAGCTTGCAACTGTTTCAACGTTGCTTCACGTGCACGGATTTTCTCATTAAATACGTTCTCAATTAAGTCTTGAATTTGACGTGACATATCATTAAAACGATGAAACAGAAACGAAAACTCATTATGATCTTTGGAATGGAGCCGTACTGAATAGTCTCCGCGTTGAACGCGTCTTAACCCGTGAACCAGTTTTTTGATCGGACTTTGAATGTTTCGATAGAGCAAAATCGATGCAGAGATACCAACAACAAAAAGCAAGCACATGGAAAAATAGAATAAATTACGGCTGAATGACATCGGTCCTAATATCTGATCGAGTGGAACAACATCTATCAAATGCCAATCCAAATACGAGGATTTAACAGAGCTGACCAAATAATTTTCACCATCTAACTTAACCACATCCTGGCTTGTGTTTTCTGGTGGATTTCCATCCAAATAGCGTATCAATTCACTCGAAAGCTGCTTATCCGCGCTACGGTTTAGGATCGGAGTATCGCCTTTGTGATAAAAGAAGGGATCACCTTGCCCGCCGGCTTTGTATGTGTCTAGCATATTTTGAATATTTTCATAACTGAAACTGGCTTCAATCACTAGACTGCTACCTGTGAGCTTACCTTGTTGAACTAAAGAATCGCTATAGAACCAATAAAAGGCCTTTAGTTCATCAGAGGACTGGGTTCCACCATCACCGTACGTCCATTTCCCACTGATATTTCTTCTTAAGTAATCCTCATTATATTGCAGTGATTGATCGTAATTGGAAAGGACATCTTTGTTCTGCTGAGAATGAACGGCGTATCTGGCAGGCCATATATTCATCACACCAGCCTGAAGCACCATCTTTTCCTGAATCACATATCGGGTCTGCATTCGGTCATAACGATCTTCCCAGATGTTTAGTCCATTAAATTTCCTGACATTCGGATCTTTTGAGAATATATGGCTGAAATCCATCATTTGATTAATTCGCGAATCGATTTGACTAGATAAAAAAGTGAGTTGTTTGGTGTTAGACATCTGTAATTCGGTACTTACAACATCATAGGTAACGTCGTTAGAATACGTATATACAATAATAATCGGTATAAATAATACGATAATTAAAATGTTCATTTTGGAAAATAGATTAAATCTGGACTTAATCTTTCCTTTAAGAGATGTAAGGCCTCTCTGTAATTGCATAATTGTCCCTCCAGACGGATATCCCCTAACAAAACCATATCAATCCTAACAATGTTATATAGTCAGTTCGAAAGACATGCTTGATACTATATATATCAGAGATACTCATGACATACAAAATAATTTTTTGAAGGGGAGAGAGCTATGGAAGCGAATACTGAACAGCCGGTGAAACTCAAAACTGCCCAAAGTATAAGAAGAAAAAAAAGTTATAAGCAACCATGGATGCTGCATTTTATGGTATTACCAGCGGCCATTTTAGTTTTTATTTTTTCTTATATTCCTATGACAGGTATCATTATGGCATTTAAAGATTATAAACCCGCATTAGGCATAGTCGAATCTCCGTGGGTCGGCCTAAAACATTTTAGATACATGTTTGAGAATGAATATTTCATGCAAATTGCGTGGAATACCTTGTTTTTTGCTTGTTCCAAAATGATCATGAATTTAATTATACCATTCATTTTCGCATTATTATTGAATGAGGTAAGGAAGATGGCGCTCAAAAGAACCATTCAAACGCTTGTCTACTTGCCACATTTTCTTTCATGGGTCACCCTTTCAGGAATTCTAATTGATATGCTTGCCCAGACCGGGATCATCAACCAGTTTATTTCAAGTGTGTTCGGTATAAAGCCGATTTTCTTTTTAGGAGACGGTAGTTGGTTCCGATTCACCATTATCTTTAGTGATGTCTGGAAGGAATTCGGGTTCAATACAATCATCTTTCTGGCAGCACTCTCGGGTATTAATCCAGCGTTATACGAAGCAGCAGAGGTCGATGGAGCGACCCGTTGGAAGCAGACGATGCATATTACAATCCCTTCCCTTATACCCATCGCTATCGTTATCGCAACCTTAGCACTAGGAAATGTGTTGAACGCAAACTTCGACCAAGTATTCAACTTGTATAGTCCTTTGGTTTATCAACAAGGAGATATTATTGATACATTTGTGTATAGAGAAGGTCTTCTTAGCGGTCAGTTCAGCTTCGCAACTGCGGTCAGTCTAATTAAATCGGTCATTAGCTTAATCTTAATCGTTATATCTTATCGTCTCGCCTATAAATTTGCCGGGTATCGAATATTCTAGAAAGGATGACTACTTATGTATCATAAAACGCTACCGTATAGAATATTCAGCATATGCAACAATATATTTTTGACTATGTTGTCCGTTCTTTGCTTGTTACCCTTGTATCACTTACTGATGGTATCAATGAGCTCAGCCGCGCCTGCCAATGCTGGCTTGGTTACATTTTGGCCGATCGGATTCACATTGGAAGCCTACGCACAAACGTTTACTAACAGCAATTTCCTTGCATCCTTGTGGGTATCTGTACAACGAACAATTCTTGGAACAGGACTTGCTTTGGTTGTTAACACCATTGCTGCTTATGCGCTCTCCAAAGAAACCCGTGTCTTTCGTGCACGCAACATCTATCTTTGGTATTTTGTCTTTACGATGTTGTTCACCGGTGGGTTGATTCCAGGCTACATCCTTATTCTCAAACTTGGATTGATGAATTCCTTAATGGCACTTATCCTTCCAGGGTTAGTTGCCGTCTTCAATATTATTCTGCTTTTGAATTTCTTTCGCGGTGTGCCTAAAGATCTCGAGGAAGCGGCTTTCATCGATGGAGCGGGCCAATTCCGAACGTTCTTTAGTATTTATTTACCACTCTCCATGCCCGTTATTGCGACGGTTTCGTTATTCATCATGGTAGGACATTGGAACGCGTATTTTGACGGTATTATCTATATTAAAGATTCTGCGAAGCTACCACTTGCGAGTTTCATGCAATCGATTATCGTTAAGGCAGATATGTCGTCACTAGACGCGGCGGCCGTTGCAAGTCTATCTCAACGAACCATTCGCGCATCGCAGATCTTTATAAGCGCATTGCCTATACTGTTGGTCTATCCGTTTCTGCAACGCTTCTTTGTTACAGGGATTGTAGTTGGCGCGGTAAAAGAATGATAAATCATAAGAAATAGATGAATTTATATGGAGATTGTATAGTAGAAAGTACAGTGTTTGGTATTGTATGCGTGTTTAATGTAATATCAAATCATACAGAATTATTCAAAGAAAGATAATAAAATGGAGGCGATAACATGTTTGCAACAATGGAAGGGTTTTTAATAAATTGGCATCAAGAGAGTGGATCAACGCAAAAAATTTTGAATGCACTAACGGATGAATCACTTGCACAGGAAGTATCACCGCAAGATAGAACACTTGGACGGATCGCATGGCATATCGTTACGACGCTCGATGAAATGATGGGACGGACAGGACTTAAGTTTGAAGCGGCTCCACACGATTCGCAGGTTCCGCAAGTGGCTCGTGAAATTGCCGAAGCATACCAAACCTCAAGTGAAGCGATGGTAGCGGCGATCCACGATCAGTGGACCGATGCAACACTGAGTGAAGAGAAGGATATGTATGGTGAAATCTGGCCTATCGCTGTCATACTTGGAATTCTAATCGCCCATCAGACGCACCACCGCGGTCAATTGACCGTACTCATGCGCCAAGCAGGGCTAAGCGTTCCAGGTGTTTATGGTCCATCAAGGGAAGAATGGGCCGTTTTTGGTGGACAACCGCCAGAAGTATGAATGTGAATAAGGTTAAAGAGATCTAAACGGAAAGCTGGTATCGTTACTAAACGAACACCAGCTTTTTATTTAGTTTTTTTTCTAAGGATTTTTAGGACAAGTTTAGTATCAATTGTCTATCAAAAGAGTATGTTTTCCACGTTTTCATTTGTTTTCAAATGTTTGTTCATGTATAATTTACGTTTAGTTTCATGAGAAATAGGGAGGGAGATAGACATTGTATGGATAATATGATTTTTGAAGTTGGAACCGCAATGTTGTTAGTTGCAATTGCTTCATTGTTAGCTGGGAAACTAAAAGTTTCCATTATACCCTTTCTAATTATTCTAGGAATGTTAGTAGGACCGCATGCACCAGTCATTGGAATATTTGACTTCACCTTTGTTGAAAGTCAAGAGATTATTTCATTCCTTGGGAGAATCGGGGTGCTCTTTCTTTTATTTTACATAGGACTGGAGTTTTCAGTTTCGAAATTGGTTAAATCTGGTCGTAATATTGTATTTGGAGGAACGATATACGTAGTATTGAACTTCGTAATTGGGTTAGCCTATGGTTTCTTGGTTAATTTACCGTTGTATGAAACGTTGATCATTGCTGGTATGCTGTCTGTATCATCCACTGCAATCGTTGCTAAAGTATTGGTTGATCTCAGGCGTACGGGTAACTCAGAAACAGAGTTAATCTTGGGAATGGTATTGTTTGACGACATATTTCTAGCTGTATTCCTATCGATCATGTCAGGCCTGCTCCTTGGAGGTGCGACCTCGATAGGAGGAATCCTTCTTTCAGTAGGGATTGCTATTGGATATATGCTTCTGTTCTTCGTTATCGCTAGAAAGGCAACTCCTTTATTAAATAAGCTGTTAAACATAACTTCAAATGAAATATTTATTATTGTTGTGTTTTCTACTTTATTCTTTATTGCAGGTTTCTCAGAAACCCTGCATGTAGCGGAAGCTATTGGAGCATTATTATTCGGTCTAGCTTTATCTGAAACGAAGCATAGTAAGAGGATAGAACAACTTGTTATACCATTCCGAGACTTTTTTGGAGCGATATTCTTTTTCAGCTTTGGTCTAAGTATTGATCCACTAACTCTTGGAGATGCTGCATGGTTGGCTATCGGAGCCATCATACTGACCATCTTGGGGAATGTAGTAGCTGGGATGATTGCGGGGCGAAAGGCTGGAATGTCTCATAAGGCTTCTATGAATATTGGGCTTACCATTATGGCACGTGGAGAATTTACGATTATTGTTGCCAACCTTGGTATAGCAGCAGGGCTAATGCCATTGCTTAAGCCTTTTTCAGCACTATATGTTCTTGTCTTGTCGATTCTGGGACCTTTATTGACCAAAGAATCAAAACGTATTTATAGTGGATTAAATAAAATGTTCAAATGGAACGAAGCCAAGGAAAAGTGAAGAAAATACAGAGTAATCTGAATGGAGTGTATTAAAGATGGCAAATATAAGAGAATCTGATCTACCTGGTATTGGAAGAAAGTATCTGATAGAGACCAATTCGGGAGATCAAATCGTTGTTGTCATTCATGATGATGGTAGGAGGGAGATATATCATTACGTAGATGGCGATAAGGAAGAGAGTATCTCACAAGTAAGCTTGGACGATGATGAAGCTAGACAGATCGCAGCTATCATTGGTGGGATGAACTATAAACCTAAGGCGTTAGAAACGGTAGAAATAGCTCTTGATGAATTAATTATTGAGTGGATAAAAGTGGAGACTGGATATAAATGTATTAATAAATCCATAGCTGAATTGGGAGTTCGTCAAAGAAGTGGAGCTACGATACTTGCTATTGTGGAGAAGAACAAGCAGAATATCAATCCGGGTCCGGAAGAAAAACTGTCCGCGGAAATGACACTTGTGATCGCTGGAGAAAGACAGCATATTAAGTTACTTAAAGATCTTTTGCTGAACGGATAATGAATGCTATACAAGGAATAAGATCTACAACTAACAAGAGGCTGTCTCATAAGTCATTAAAAATGGCTAGGGACAGCCCTTTGTTTTTTTGTAGGTAAAAGTTGTGATATTATTAACTAAGATTCAATAAATTAAAAAATGAATGTAGCTGAAAGGATGTTCTTGATGTGGTTCTCGAAATCGCAAGAAGAGGTTCTGCAAGAGCTTAGAGTAAACGTTGCAACGGGGCTGACAACAGAAGAAGCTAAATCAAGGCTTGAACAATACGGACCCAATAAGCTGGAGGGGAAACCTAAGAAAAGCATGATATCCCTCTTCTTTGCACAAATGAAGGATATGCTCATCTATGTTCTTCTAGGTGCTGCCGTGGTAACACTTATTATTGGGGAAGTTATGGATACGATCATTATTTTTGCCGTCGTCATTCTAAATGCGGTGATCGGTGTGATTCAAGAGAATAAAGCAGAAAAAGCCATTGAAGCTTTGCAGAATATGACAACTCCAAAAGCGCTTGTCAGACGTGATGGCGAAGTGAAAGAAATCCAATCCGAGGACATTGTGCCCGGAGATATTATCATTTTAGATGCGGGGAGATTCATCTCAGCTGATTTACGATTATTAGAGAGTGCAAACCTGCAAATTGAGGAATCTGCGTTAACAGGTGAATCCGTACCGACGGATAAAGATGCAGGTGCGCTGTATACAAATCCCAAAACTCCTATTGGTGATAAGTCTAACATGGCATTTATGTCTACACTTGTTACCTATGGCAGAGGCGAAGGAATTGCAGTAGCTACGGCTATGAATACAGAAATGGGGAAGATAGCCAAGATTCTAGATGATGATAATAAGGAATTGACCCCGCTACAGAAAAAATTAGAGAAACTCGGTAAGACGCTAGGGTATATTGCGATTGGTATATGTTTGTTTATATTTATCATTGCTCTGATCCAAAAAAGAGATCTATTCGAAATGCTCTTAACTGCCATCAGTTTAGCGGTTGCGGCCATTCCAGAAGGTCTTCCAGCGATTGTAGCGATCGTATTAGCGCTTGGTGTGACAAGAATGTCGAAGATTAACGCCATCGTGAAGAAGCTAACGGCCGTCGAAACGTTAGGCTCAGTTAATATTATTTGCTCTGACAAAACAGGTACACTTACGCAAAATAAAATGACAGTCGTAAAGCATTACACATCGCCAAATCCAATCAAGGATGAAGCTCCTACTGAGTTAATAAAAGCATTTGTATTATGTTCAGATGCGACCTTCGAACATGGAAAAGGAACGGGTGATCCTACAGAAATAGCTTTAGTCGTATTCGGTGACAACAATAATTTAACCAAAAGATCCTTAGATGCCGAGTTTAAAAGAGTTTCCGAAAAGCCCTTTGATTCCGACAGGAAACTGATGTCTACATTAAATGAAATCAAATCCGGCTATCGAGTACATACAAAAGGTGCAATCGATCAACTATTACAGATTACCACTACTGTTCTCGTTAATGGAGAAGTAGTGCCATTGACAGAAGAAATGAAGTCCCAATATCTTGCGATTGCTGAAGAAATGTCGAATGATGCCTTAAGAGTTCTGGCTGCCGCATATAAGGATACCGAACGTATGATTGACGCTGACGAGATGGAGAAGGATCTTACGCTACTTGGATTCGTTGGGATGATTGACCCACCGAGACTTGAAGTGAAGGATTCGATACGGGAAGCGAAAGTGGCTGGAATTACTTCAGTGATGATAACTGGCGACCATAAGAATACTGCGTTTGCGATAGCGAAAGAACTAGGAATTGCAGATTCTATCGAGCAAAGTATGACTGGCGCTGAAATTGATGAATTGTCTGATGAAGACTTCTCAGAACAAATTAGTAAGTATAGAGTATTCGCTCGCGTTTCACCTGAGCATAAGGTGAAGATTATTAGAGCCCTTAAGGCTCAAGGGAATATCGTCTCCATGACTGGTGATGGAGTGAACGATGCTCCTTCTTTAAAATATGCAGACATCGGTGTAGCCATGGGGATTACTGGGACAGATGTTTCCAAGGGTGCTAGTGATATGGTATTAACAGATGATAACTTCACGACCATCGTTCATGCGATTAAAGAAGGAAGGAATATTTATTTGAATATTCGGAAGGCTGTTGTCTTTCTTCTATCGTGTAACTTGGGGGAAGTTATTGCTATTCTTGCCTCGATCCTTTTCTTCTGGCCGATACCGCTTCTGCCAACCCAGATCCTCTGGATCAATCTTGTGACGGATACGTTGCCAGCGATTGCGCTTGGTGTTGACCCTGGTGAGAAAGATGTGATGAAGAAGAAGCCAAGAGATCCTAATGAAGGTTTCTTCGCGAAGGGCGCAGGAATAAGAGCTGTTATCGGTGGAACCCTGATCGGGACGTTAACTTTAGTTGCCTTTTATGTGGGGTTATATGAACATGGATATAATCTGGGCTCAAATGATATCTCTGAGGACGCTATGACATATGCGAGGACGATGGCTTTTGTGGTACTTGCAACTTCACAATTGTTCTACTCATTATCAATGAGAAGCGAGACGAAGAACATATTTCAAGTGGGGCTATTTACAAATAAGTACTTGTTAGGGGCAATAATCATCGGATTAGTGCTACAATTCGGGGTTATTTCCATACCGTTCCTTGCGACAGCATTTAAGGTGCAATTTCTCTCATTTGCTGATTGGGGATTAGTCATCGCTTTGGGTTTAGTTCCTCTTATCATCAATGAAATGCTTAAGCTGTTCCGGAGAAGTGCAAAAGATAGTGATATTAATTAAGTGCACTGCGCTGCGCTGAACGGTCAGAAATGTGATCTAACTGTCGGTAGGTGAAATATTACTGAAATATTTCACATCGATCATCATTCATTTGAAACCAACGAAGGTAAACGGGTACCCATAGAGTGGACACTAAAAAAGTGTTCAGACTATGGGTACCTTTCGTATGGAAAGGGTGGAATCGTTAACCACTCCTTTTTTATGTGTCCTTGACTAAGGGGCCAGATTAAAGGATGACCTTTAGATTTTCTTCTTTTTATTAAGATTGCAATATTTTCATGCTTGAATATCTTATGGATAATGAGATGTAGAAGCACACTCAGCCTCTATATCACACCCAAAGGAGTCCTAAAGTATGAGAGTGACACAGGTAGCAACAAAGAAATCTAGAACCTGGAAAGCGATAATCAAGGATTACGATCTTTATCTTATGCTCGTACCGGGACTATTGTTCCTATTCTTGCTGAAGTATACGCCTATGTATGGATTAATTATCGCCTTTCAGGATTTCAACATCTTTAAAGGTATAGGAGACAGTCCGTGGGTAGGCCTCAAGCATTTTGAGAGACTCTTTGTGAACGATGAATTTTTAAACGTTCTCACTAATACCCTGTTGATTAGCGTGTTCAAGCTGATTTTTTTGTTTCCGGCTCCGATTATCGTAGCGATTTTACTAAACGAAATTCGTAAAATGATGTTTAAACGTGTCATTCAATCGGTTATTTATTTACCACATTTTATTTCATGGGTCATAATCAGCGGATTATTCGTTAACCTGTTATCGCTCAATGACGGTATTGTAAACACAGTAATCGACTTTTTCGGTGGGGAGCGTATCGCGTTCTTTATGGATCCGAAGGTATTTCGTTCACTGCTAGTCTTAACGGAGGGGTGGAAGGATGTCGGATGGGGAACGATCATTTTTTTGGCAGCGATTGCAGGTATCGACCCTCAATTGTATGAAGCGGCTAAGATTGACGGCGCAAGCAAGCTACAGCAGATGATCCACGTTACGATTCCGGGCATTGTTTCAACCATTATCCTGATGCTTATTTTGCGATTAGGAAGTGTGCTTGAAGCTGGAACAGAACAAATTCTCGTCATGTATAATCCAGTCGTATATGACGTAGCAGATGTTATCGGAACGTATGTGTATCGAGTCGGAATCGGAGCATCTGATTACAGCTTCTCTACAGCTGTGGGTATGTTCGAATCTGTTGTTGCCTTCACGTTGGTTGTATCCGGTAATTCGCTTTGCAAAAAGCTTTTCGGAAGGAGCATCTGGTAATGGAAATAGCAAAATCACTCTTAAAACCGCTTAAGAAAAATAATTCAATTAAGGCATCATTCGGAGAACGGTTGTTTACTGTTTTGAATTACTGCTTCTTTTTGTCATTAGGCTTTCTTGCGTTATTTCCCTTTCTCAATGTCATCGCTAAGTCGTTCAGCGGTGAAGCAGCAGTTGTATCCGGTCTCGTCTCATTCTTTCCAGTCGATTTTCAGATAGGCACTTATAAAATGGTGCTCGGCAATGCGCAGTTTCTGAACTCATTCAAAATAACGATTATTGTTACGGCTATTGGAACTTTAGCATCACTGTTTATGACGGTATTAGCGGCGTACCCGCTGTCAAAGCCGGATTTGAAATTCCGCAAGCAGCTGCTTCTGATCTATGTCTTCACGATGCTGTTTAACGGTGGGATCATTCCGACTTACCTGGTCATGCGTGATTTGGAACTTATAAATACGATTTGGGCACTATTCGTACCGGGCCTGATAAACGTCTTTTACATGCTGATTATTAAAAACTTCTTCGAGGCGCTTCCGGAAGGCTTAGAGGAATCCGCCAAGCTGGATGGTGCTTCGAATATGCGTATCCTGTTTAGCATCATACTTCCGCTTGCCAAGCCGGTGCTGGCGACGGTAGGACTCTTTTACGCCGTATTATTATGGAACAGTTACTTTAGCGCGATGATCTATATAACTTCGCCGGAATTAAAAACATTGCAGCTCTATTTGAAGGAATTAATCGCATCTACGACGGAGGTGCTTACAACGGCCGGACAGATCGACGTCAACCGCGATTTGAATCAGGCACCTGAAGCTGTGAGGGCTGCATCGATCGTAACGGCGACGATACCGATTTTATTGGTATATCCATTTTTGCAAAAGCATTTTGTCAAAGGTGTACTAGTCGGCTCTGTAAAGGGCTGAAAAATATTCAAAATCCCCCTTTCATTGCCATCTATTAACATCGGCGATGAGAGGGCTTTCTGTTATTATTAGATAAAGATAAAAGAAGTGAGGGTGTAATCATGATAAAAGCGATACTTGTTGATGACGAGCCCATGACAAGAAGCGGTCTTCGTCGGTTTATTGATTGGAGCCGGATCGGCATCGATATTGCCGGCGAAGCGGAGGATGGAATGGAGGCCTATGAGCAGTTTATTCTTATTCGTCCGGAACTCGTTCTATGCGACGTTCGGATGCCCAGAATGGACGGAATTGAGTTTGCACAGCGTATCCGGCAAATTGATCCGGCGTGCAAAATCATATTTTTAAGCGGGTTTAACGATATTGACTATTTAAAATCGGCGATAAAGCTGCAAGCTGTCGATTATATGCTCAAACCGATTCAAATGTCGGAGCTGACGCAATTACTAGAGGAAACTGTGAAAGTGATTAAGGAATCGAAATCAGAGGAGCAGGAGCTACATGCTATGCTGGAACAATTTGAACGTAGCAAGCCGGAGCTGATGGAGCGCTTGTTAAAGACATTATTGAAGCTGTCTCCTTATAACGAGACGGAGTATGCTTCGATCGAAGATGATATCGCGCGGCTGCACCCTGCTTTGCCAACAAAGGGGTATTACCAATGCATCGCGTTCGGCTTTCAAAATGAGGATTCGAGACAGCGCTTTCAGAAGGACGCGGAAATAGAAGCGGCTTCAGCAGGGCTCCCTATATTGACCGCTTTAGTGGACGGGATCGGGATTGCATGCGCGGCACTGGCCACGCAGCGCGGTGACGACCGTTTAGCTATATGGTTGAATCGCATAACCCGTCGCAATGGGCATGAGGGAATTGGAATTACAGCTGGGGTTGGAGAGGTGTATCCGCATTTGAATGGTTGCAGCGCTTCTTATGAACAATCTGTGAAAGCCCTTTCATATCGGTTCTATCGAGGATGGAATACGGTTATCTGGTACAGCCAACTTCCGCCTTGCAGCTACCAGTCCAGTTTATTTGATAAACAGGCCCTTATCAAATTCGAGGAGCTGCTTAGAGGTAAGCAATTAAAGGAAGCCACCGAATGGCTGGACCAGACTATTAATGAACTACTCTTGTTTACTCCAGTTGATGTGGAGGGCGTACGAAAGAAGCTATTCCGCTGGTATGTGGCACTGACTCGCATCTATTCGGAAACGATGTGGGAATTTGAGAATGATCAATTGTGGGCTACTATGTTCGTATCAGGTGAGCTGTTCACGATACGTAAATTTATGCTACAGCGCTTGGAAATGATTCAGGAAGCACTTGCCCAGACCGATACGAGTGACAAAACGGTTATCCGTGAGATCATCTGTTTTATTCAAGAAAATTATAATAAAGATGTCTCTATCAATACGTTAGCAACCCATGTTTATCTGGCCCCAACCTATATGTGTATTTTGTTCAAGAAAGAAAAAGGCGTATCGATTAATGATTACGTTACCCAATACCGGATTGAACAGGCCAAACGACTTCTTCGCGACCGTAAATTGAAGCTTTATGAAATATCGGTGTTGGTTGGCTATCATGATGCCAATTACTTTGCCAAGGTGTTTCGCAAACTGACCGGGGTCGTTCCATCGCAATTTCGGGATACCCTACAAGAGAAATGATGAAGCAGAAGGTCGTTTTTCGCGAAAAAATATCGCGCATCCGCATCAAGACAAAGCTTATGATCATATTTATGGCTTTGATCTTTATTACGGTTGGATTAGTTTCCATGATTATCTATCAAAATACGATTCGAATTTTGGAGAACCGGGTAGAGCAATCGATGGAACGGGCGATTAACCAGGCGAACTCGTTTCTATCATACAAGCTCAGCAATGTGAAAGACGTCTCCAGTATTCTGTTCATGAATCAAGAATTGAACGTAATGTTGAACAGAGGAAGTCAAGACATACCATTAAAAAATCAAATTGATGACTACAATAAAATATTGCAAATTTTGAGATCTGCGCAAAACAGTCGTGAAATTTACAGTATCAGGCTATATGCAAACGCGACGAGCATTTACACGCGAGATAACAGCACACTATTTGCATTGTCCACCATTCAACAGGATGCGTGGTACAAAGAAATGCTGAATAATTCAGAGGGGATTTACTGCCGCTCAACCTATGAATACGATTATTATGGCGAACGGGGCAAGCAAAATATTGTTTCCTGCGTTAGGCCGTTGTACACGAATGGATTTAATGGAGCTCTATTAGCCGTTCTGTCCATCGATATTTTAGAAGATACCTTTCAGCAAATTATTAAAGAGACTCAAATCACAAGCACCGGAAAGGTCTATTTATTGGATAAAAGTAATCACATTATTTCCAGTATCGACCCGTCCGATATTGGACAATCGGTCGAATCGGTCGATATGAAAACACATTTTCTGACAAGCAAACGAATTGACGGTACGAGCTGGCAATTGGTTGCTCATATACCGAAGGAAGAAATATATTCGGAAAGCAGGCAGTGGACCTACCAGCTGCTGATCTTGTTAATCGTTGTATCATTTTTTGGCGTAATACTTGCTGTTGCTTTCTCGGAGGGGCTGACCCGCAGAATTAAACCACTTCTAGAGCAAATTAAACAGATTGAATTGGAGAATTGGGATTCAAATAATCTTGTTACATCTCATGATGAAATCGGTGTGCTACAATCTCATTTGAACCGGATGAGTGTAAGTATGCGGAAGATGATTCAAGAGAAATATCAAATAGAGACGGAGAAAAAAACGGCACAGTTGCAGGCGCTTCATGCGCAAATTAATCCACACTTTCTCTATAATACATTGGATCTCATCCATTGGATGGCGTTAGAGAAGGGTGCAAGCGAAATTAGCGATGTCGCGGGTCAACTATCTCAATTTTTCCGGATAAGCCTTAGCCAAGGGCGTGACATCATTCCGATAACTGATGAGCTGGCGCATGTAAGAATGTATCTAGATATCCAAAACCGACGTTTTGGCGGACAGATTGAGTACTCGGTTCATGTGGAACCAGAGGTTGTGAAGCTTAATACTGTGAAGTTGATTTTGCAGCCTGTAGTGGAAAATTCGATATTGCACGGAATTAGGGAGAAGCGCGATAAATCTGGAGAAATCCAAATTAAATGTTTTATAGAGGAGAATAAGGTTGTGTTTGTCGTCGAAGATAACGGGGTAGGGATGACGAAGGACAAGCTTGATCATCTCAATAGCGACTCTCTTGAGACAGGATATGGGATCCGAAATGTGAAGGATAAGCTTAGGCTTTATTTTGGGACAGAAGCAGGAGTTAAATATGAAGCACGTGAACATCAAGGTATCCGGGTTCGTATCACTATTCCGGTAGCTATTGATAATGTAAATCCGAGCGGTTAAAAATAATGAGGAAGCGATTTAGGACAACAAAGGAAACGTCTTCAGACAAATACAAGTTTGATGACCTATGATAATCTTGAAAGCGTATACAAGAAACACATCCATGAATGGGGGAAATACGGTGAACAAGAGATTAAGTATTGGTATTATTTTCGTTCTCATTACGGCCATGCTTACCGCTTGCGGTAGCGGGTCAAACAGTGGAAACAGCAATCCCGCTGCAGGTAATAACGGTGCATCAGCGGATCAGACAAAGCCAGTTCTAAAGCAGCTTGGATTCCAACGGAACTTTGATCCGAATAAGGATCCGGTTGCTGCATTTCTAGAGGAAAAAACAGGTTACAAGGTGAAGTATGAAACACTCCCGCTCGAAAATCCGGATGACAAGCTAAACATATTGATGGCTAACAATGAGCCTTACGATATCGTGAAGCTTTCGGGCACACAGTACAATCGTCTTGCGGTGCAAGGCGCGCTTGAGCCGTTGAATACGCTTTTGGAGGAGCATGGACAAGATTTGCTCAAAGCAACTCCTTCTGAATTCTTCGAAAACGCGAAGGTAGATGGCCAAATTTACGGTATTCCGGAAAAACATCCGCGCGGATTTGTCGGCAGTGCACTGGCAATAAATCAGAATCTGCTAGATGAGCTGAATATGCAGGTTCCGACGACAATCGATGAATTTTATGCGCTACTCGTAGCGATTAAAGAGAAAAAAGGTATCGTGCCTTTGACTGGATTTGAAAGCGTGATCCCTGAAATTTCCGGTGCATTTGGTGTTGTGACCAGTTTTGATGAACAAGATGGCAAGCTGATCCACCGTTTGGAAGGGCCGGGCATGAAAGAATATCTTGCTTTTATGAATAAGCTTTATAAAGAAGGACTAATGGATCCCGAATGGCCGGTAAATAAAACGGAAACGATCCAACAAAAATTTACAACTGGTAAAGCCGGTATTATGACTTACGGATGGGGACTCGCGGCACCTGTAACGGAAGCATTAAAGAAAAATGATCCGGATGCTGAAATTACGTTAATCACCTCTTTAAAAGGTGAGGATGGTGAAATAGGTAACTGGGTTCAAGGCGGCGGTGTAAGCTGGTATATTGCCATTCCTAAATCGTCCAAGAACAAAGAAGAAGCAATGAAATATATGAATATGAAAGTGGAGCCGGAATTGTTCAAAGAGATGGCGATCGGAGTTGAAGGTGTACATTACAGTAATGACAGCGAAGGAAATATGCTACCCATTCTGCCTGCATTCAATACGGATCGCGGCAACTCTGACTGGTTCATGACGAGTACGGATGCAGCGGCATTTGAAGATCTATGGCTACTTCGTGTCCGAAAGGATCCAATATTGCATGCAACCTTTGATGAAATTCAAGAAAAGCAGATTCCAATCTCACGGAGTGACCCAACGCTACTTGCTCCTCCGCTTCCGGTTGTTGCTAACAATTTGCAACTGCTGAATAAGTTGGAGAACGATTATATTATTAAAGTAATAGCAGGGGCAGAGTCGCTGGACGACTACAATAAGTTTGTAACGAATTGGAAATCGCAAGGCGGAGCAGAAGTTATGGATGAGCTGACCACATGGTATGAAGGAAAGAAATAACTAATAAAAAAAGAAGCTATCCCGCAAAGTCTTGATGACCTAGGGATAGCTTCTTTTTTGTTACAACATCTAAAGATTTTCCTTGTTTTCATAAGATACTAGGATTACAGTACAGCACGGTTTGAGGTTAAATAAAATGTAAAGATAGTAATAAGATTTATTGAATTTCATGTGCATGGAGGAGCTGGCGCTGACAGGTCATTTACTGTTCTTTCGATACTTAATTCAGTTTGAAAAGGAGGGCTTATCATGTCGTTGACGAGAACAGTAACGGCTTATCCTGCGGGAAAAGTAGTAGCCGGATTCGACAAACGGTTTTTAGATCGGACATTCAGATTGAGCCAAGTACTGCTACATCAAGTACATGACCGCTGCTGCTATGAGTCGGAAGGACGGTCTTCAGCCGACGAGCACCTGTTAATTTACATGCTGTCTGGAAACGCAGATGTAGCGGTAGAAGGGAAACTGGTACATCTGCCGCATCGGCAATTGATTTGGATCAAGCCGTGTTACAGCTATCAGATCACAGCAGCAGAGAAGTCAAACAAAGCGATACGGTTTGTAACTGTTGAGATGAGTCCGGTGGGCAAGCAAGGGCTGGAGGCTGTATTTCGAGCAGGCGACGGCCACCAGGTGATTTGTGATACTGCAGGCATGGATGAGCTCTTTTTTGAACTGATAAACGAATTGCAGATTCAGGACCACTATACGCAAACGATGCTGGATAGCTTACTCAACCGAATCATCGTTCAGGCGGGGCGCTTATTGGAAGGTGTCGGAAGCCCACCAAAAGGGATAGAAAAAACATTTAATAAGAAAGAGCTATTGTATCAAACGGTACAGTATATAGACCAACATATAGAGAAGATTGATGAGCTTGGTCAAGTCGCAGAGGTATTAGGGTACAGCTATTCTTATTTGTCGCACGTGTTTCGCGCGGAGATGAGCGTTTCTTTGCAGGCATATTGGGTTCAGCGGCGGATGATGAGGGCGATGAGCAGGCTGCAGTCTGGCCGGAGCAGCATCACGCAAATTTCGGAGGACTTACATTATCAATCGATTCATTCCTTCAGCAAAGCATTTAAAAAAGTGACGAGCTTTACGCCAACGGAGTATCAAAGCTTGTACGGAAAAGGGCGGAGTAATGAATAAAATGATTAAAAACCTTGAAGGAGGATGAACTTAATATGAAAACGGCTTTATTCGTTAGCGAGAACCTGGATCTTCGATTGCAGCCGATTGAAGTGGCAGATCGCTATACATGGATAGAATTGAATACGGTCACATTGGATAAGTATGATGCGGTGTTACTCATTGGATCTGCATCATTGGATAAGCCTTCCGCACTTTCAGCCGAGGCATGCACCAAGCTTTGGAAGTTTACCGAGCAGGGAGGGAGCATCTATGCGGAAATGGTGGAGGCATTTGATTTTCCAAGCTCCCGCTTATTCGGTTGGAAGCAGGATTTCAAGGCAACGAGAAGAACAGTGGAGAAGCTGCGAAATGATCAGAATATTCCGGGGATGGTGGCGGGAGAATTGCTTGAGTGGTCAGGGGCAATGCTCCGCGGATTTCATTTCGATTCAGAAGTTAAGCTCTCCTTCGGTGTTTACCATGATACACACCAAAGTGAGGAGAAGGGAAAGACTGCGCTTCCGGGGCTTATGATTCGAAAGCTCGGAAAAGGCACGGTCGTATACTCGGCCTTCTCTTTATTTTCCTGCGATCAGCCGGAAACGCTCCGGCCTTATAGCCGTTGGGCGCCGTTTATTCGGCATTTAGCGGATGAATCGGGTATTCCGTTTCAATTATGGGCACCGTTTATGAGTACGGCAGGAGAGGTAACTGCAGAGCAAGCAGTGGAGGCGAATCGTAGTTGGTTCATGAACTCCGGCATGCTCCCAATCGCCGATGGCTCAGAAGGTGTATATGAAAATATTCACTCCGTCACGTCGCAGCTGTCTCCAGATCGTCGCCCGGATTGCCATGCGCATACGGCACTGATGCTTCATTTATATGGCAGATGGACAAATGACATGCAATCGCTGGACGCTTCGGACCGTATTCTTCATTACTTGTTTGATCAAGGCTATCAGGATATGGATCCGACATCGCCTTCCTATGGCTTTTTCAAGTGGTATGATTTCCCGGGAAAGTATCCACATCAGCTGTTTACAGACGATAATGCCTGGGTCTGCTTCGTACTGTTATATGTATATCGTAAGACTGGCAAGGAGATCTACCGGGAAAGAGGCATGCTGATTGCAGAAGGGCTGCTGTCAACACAGCGTCAGGATGGACTAAGACCGAATGTGCTTACACGTGCACAGCTTTCCGAGATTGGTAAAGAGGGGGCGGCAAAGCTTGATCCTAGCTTGAACCCGCATTTTGAAAGCATCACACATGCGGCGTTTATCCAAGCCTTTCTCGTAACGGGAGAAGAGACGTATTTGGAATCGGCGCTTCTCGGATCTCGGGCGTTATTAGCGAAGTGGGATGAGCTGAAGTTTATGTACAGCCGTACTTCAGGTGTGACAAGGTTACTGCTTCCGCTCGGATTCTTGTGCAAGTATGATCAGACAGGTGAGATTGAAGCGGGGCTCCGCCGAACGATGGACTATTTATCCGTTCATCAGCATCGCCTCGGCGGAATTGAAGAAGCAGATAATCCGGATCCAGAGCGGTTTGGACAGGAAGATGCGGGCGTCTATATTGCCAATGGCGAAGGGATTGCGGATCAGCTGTATACGAACAACTTTCTTGTGATGAACAGCTGGGAGTCGTGGCGGTCTACCGGCAACCCACAATACAAGATGCTTCATGAAGAAGTATCGGCTTTTATGAGGAGTATTCAAATCAGAAGTGCGGATGGTCGTTATGACGGCGGTTGGATGCGTGCTTTCGATTTAAACAAAGGTGAATATTTCGGAAATAACGGTGACACCGGCTGGGGGCCTTATTGCATGGAGAGCGGCTGGACGAATGCGATTACTTCTGCAGGACTGCTGCTTGCCATGCTGGATGAGAGTCTATTTGACTGATGAAGGCGAAAAGTACGATGACGAAGACGATGGAATATTCCGAGTATATGGAGTGTTTACTGAAGAATGAAGGGAGAACTTAAGATGGAAATGCATAAGCAAGCGGATATCATCATTATCGGAGGAAGCACCGGCGGTTGTGCTGCTGCCCTAGCTGCATCTAAAGCTGGTAAAACCGTCATTATGACAGAGGAATCGGATTGGATTGGGGGTCAGTTGACTAGCCAAGCTGTGCCGCCTGATGAGCACCCATGGATAGAACAGTTCGGCAGCACGGCAAGCTATCGGGGATTCCGTACGCGAGTAAGGGATTATTACAAAAGAAACTTCCGGCTTCAGCCATCGGCACAGGCCGCTATTCATTTCAGTCCAGGAAATGCGTCAGTTAGTAGAATTGCGCATGAACCGACTGTTGCACTTGCCGTTTTACGCGATATGCTGGCACCTTATGTTCATAGGGGAACGCTACTGATTATGGAGAATCACAAGCCTTTGCGGGCAGAAACAGAGGGAGATACCATTCATGCCATTCATGTCCGAAGCAAATTGACAGGGGATGTGACGGTTCTAACGGCTCCTTACTTTTTGGACGCGACGGATGAAGGGGACCTGCTCCCGATGACCGGAACGGAATATGTAACGGGAGCCGAATCCATACGGGAAACCGGAGAGGCACATGCACTTTCCGGCCAAGCTGATCCGATGGATATGCAGGCTTTTACCTGGTGTTATGCGATTGACCATATAGAGGGACAAAATTTCACCATTACTAAGCCAGAGCAGTATGATTTTTGGAAGCAGTATAGGGCGGATTTCTGGCCGGATCAGCAGTTAAGCTGGACAGGGCTCGTTCCTCATACGCTAGAGCCGAACCATTATAGCTTCTTCCCGGATGATAAATCATTCTCACTATGGAAATATCGTCGGCTAATCGATCGTAGCCAGTTTGAAGAAGGTGCATTTGAGAGCGATATTACGTTGGTCAACTGGCCGCAGAATGATTATTGGCTGGGTTCGATTATTGATGTGGAAGAGGCGGAGCGCAAGAAGCATCTCGAAAGCGCACGACAACTGAGTTTATCTTTACTATACTGGATGCAGACGGAGGCACCTCGTCCAGACGGGAAATCTGGGTATCCAGGCCTCAGGCTGCGCGGGGATGTGGCCGGCACTTTGGACGGATTGGCGAAGATGCCTTACATACGTGAGTCCAGACGTATTCGAGCGGAGACGACGATAGTAGAACAGGATGTGAGTCCGGCATGCAGAAAGGACGGCAAGGCGAAGGACTATCACGATTCGGTTGGGATTGGCGGCTATCGCATCGATTTGCACCCGAGCACAGCACTGCGAACGTATATTGACGTTCCCTGTCTACCGTTTGAAATTCCGCTTGGTAGCTTAATTCCAGTACGAGTTAACAATTTGATTGCAGCCTGCAAAAATATTGGGACAACTCACATTACCAACGGTTGCTACAGGCTACATCCAGTCGAATGGAATATTGGTGAAGCTGCTGGATATTTGGCGGCATATTGTATCGAGCATCAGATGCAGCCGCGAGCCGTTCGTGGAAATCAGGATGTATTGGTCAGCTATCAAGGATGGCTTCGTGATGCCGGGGTCGAGATGAAATGGCCTTCACTGGGAGCATTGTAAATGATTGAACAGTATATGAGCGGGTCTATACGTTCTAGAAAATTTAAATAAGAGGTGAATGGTTCATGATATCTATTATTGCTCCTAAAAGTTTAGTTGTTTCGTGTCAAGCACTGTCGCATGAACCTTTGCATGGTTCGTATCATATGGCCGTGATGGCCCGTGCTGCACGTGAAGGGGGAGCGAAGGGAATCCGTTCAAACAGCCCTGAGGATATTCGAGCGATTCGAGCGGCCGTAGATCTGCCAGTCATCGGGCTATGGAAGAGGGATTACGAAGGGTTCGAAATGTATATTACACCGACCCTACAGGATGCGATTGACGTACATGAGGCAGGTGCGCATATCGTGGCGCTAGACGCTACTGATCGCCCTCGTCCTGATGGTTTGGATCTGAAAGAAACGATGATTCAGTTAAAGCAAAGAGGCATCGTTATTATGGCGGATATATCGACATATGAAGAAGGGATACAAGCTGCTGAATATGGAGCGGACTATATCTCGACGACCTTAGCTGGTTATACGCCTTATAGTGAAGGACCCCTCCCACGCTTAGAATTAGTGAAGCGGCTGTCAGAGAAGCTTACCGTTCCGGTCATAGCGGAGGGTGGAATATCGACGCCGGAGCAAGCTAGGATAGCGCTTGAGCATGGTGCTTATTTCGTAGTTGTCGGATCAGCCATTACGCGCCCACAATTAATTACTGCACAATACATATCTGCGATGGAGAAAAGTGGAGAGTCAAGGAAGGGATTATGACTTCAGCAGGTACTCGGAATCGGTGGAGTGATCGTCATCGGTGGTGGGTTGATTGATACAGCGGATCTATGGTGGGGCCGACTGGATAAAACACTGCGAGAAATGACGCGTAAACCGATCATTATTGAAAAAGCAAAGATTGGAAACCGTGTGGGAATAATAGGAGCCGCTTATCTGGCTAAGGGTATTGAAATGATATAACGTAACCCATAAAAGGAAAGAAGCCCTCTAAACCACAAAAGTGGAAAGGGGGCTTCTTGTCGTCTTATTCTTGTTTTTTGTCGACTCCCAGTTGTTGAACTTTGGGGAGTTGCTGATTGAGCAAGGTGTTTTTAGTAACCAACTGTTTTGATAAATCAGCTTGTAAAAAATTGATTTGTTTGATATCTTCTTTCAATTTGCTTATGCGACTCATTTTACTGCTTAAGTCGTGGGCTGAAGTACTTAATTTCATATCTTTTTGCAATTGATTTATTTTAGAAAGTGCCTTCTCGGCTTTTTTCTTTTCATTCAGACTTTTGTCGTGAATTTCAGCTATTTCTTTATTTAATCTATCTACAATAGATCGAGTGAAACTAATAGCCATTCGGACACCTCCTCATCGTATAGTAAAGCTTTGACACCATTTTACTATAAACATCTGGGTTATGCGAGGAAGGGCCCTCACTAATAAGAGGGATTGTAATAATCACTTATATTTTATATAATACACAATATATACTGTAAACACTATGTACTACTTTTGATGTGGAGGTTCACGATGGAAAACCAGCTATTAATAAGAAAATTGATGATGTCTCTTGCGCGGATGTACGATATGGAGGCTTTCAGCCATCTTGCTGAGTTCTTACAAGGAGAACTGCATATGCTTCACTATTTATCTCAAAATAGTCATTCAGAAATTAATCCCTCCATACTGAGTGATAAACTCCATGTATCAAGATCGAGAATTACGGCTGCTCTTTCCACATTAAGAAAAAAGGGATATGTCACGATGGAGATGTCTGAGAATGACAGACGGCGGATGACTGTATCGCTAACATCAGCCGGAGAAGCTTTTATTAGAGGGAAACAAGAAGAAGTGGTTAGATACTTTGACGTGCTTGTAAAAGGTTTAGGCGAAGGAAATGTATTGGATATGATTAGATTAATTGAACTTTCCGTAGGTATTATGGATAGCGAGGAGAATAAGCTATGAAAGATTTTATATTATTTGAGAACGTGAGTAAAGGTTATCAAATGGGTGAACATAAAATTGCTGCAACAGATCAGATCAGCTTTAATATCGAAAAGGGTGAGTTTTGTGTCATTGTCGGCCCAAGCGGATCAGGAAAAACGACACTTTTGAATATGCTAGGAGGAATGGATTGTTGTGACAGTGGAACGATTACATTAGATGGCCGTGAGATCAGCAATTTAAACGAAAAGCAATTAACCGATTACCGTAGATATGATGTCGGATTTGTGTTTCAGTTCTACAACCTAGTACAGAATTTGACGGCACTTGAGAATGTTGAACTTGCCTCAGAAATTTGTAAAGAACCATTAGATGCGAAGGAAGTACTTGCTCAGGTTGGGCTTTCGGAGCGTATGCTTAACTTTCCTGCACAGCTATCGGGTGGGGAACAGCAACGTGTGTCGATTGCAAGAGCACTCGCGAAGAACCCCAAGGTATTGCTATGTGATGAGCCGACGGGTGCGCTCGATTACAATACGGGAAAGAACATATTGAAGCTATTGCAGGACAGTTGTCGCCAAACAGGGAAAACGGTTATTGTCATTACTCATAATCTAGCCATTACCCAAATGGCTGATCGGGTCATTCACGTTAAAAACGGAAAAGTTTCAAAAATAGAGCAAAATGCTGCCCCTGTGCCAGTCGAAAGGATTGAGTGGTAGATGTGAAGAAGACCTATGGTAAGACGATCATCCGTGAAATCAAACAAAGCTTTGGACGATTTATTGCTATCTTTGCGATTGTTGCCCTTGGTGTAGGTTTTCTCGCGGGATTGCTTGCAACGACCCCAGATATGAAATTATCAGTTGATAAATATTATGATGACAATCATATGGCGGATATTAATATTAAAGGTACAATGGGCTTGACTGGAGCAGATGTAGAAGCGGTGTCCTCTATGGAAGAGGTAGAGCAGATCATGCCTGCCTATGTTACGGATACCTTAATGAAAACGAATAGTAATGAGGTGTTGGCGACACGGGTGTACGGACTACCAAGTGATCAGTTAACTACCAATGGTGAAGGATCAGTCAATCGCTTGGAACTGATTGACGGGAGAATGCCACAAGCTGATGATGAAGTTCTTGTAGAACGAAGCGGAGTCTATCTGTCTGAAATTGAGTTGGGTACAACGTTGAGTGTATCCGAGGAAAATGAGAATTATGAGAATATCGGCAATATATATAACACCATAGAGTATAAGGTAGTCGGCATTGTGGGTAATCCCTTTTATTTCTCTATGAAGCAAGAATCAAGCAGGGTCGGCAACGGAGGTATCGGTGCCATTATTTATGTTAATGAAAGTAACTATGCGCTTGATGCATATACGGATTTCTATATGACCCTTTCGGGCGTTTCTGAATTAGATACCTTTGCAAAGGAATATGAGGGAGCCATTGAGACAATGGTTGCAAAACTTGAAGTCCTTGGTGAATCGCAATCTGCGGTTCGTTATGCTGATATCGTCAGTCAAGTTCCAAAGGAACAGGTTGCTGGTATTGCAGCACCAAAATGGATTGTACTTGATCGCAACTCCAACGTAAGCTACGTTAGTTTCTCGATGAATTCTGAGAAGATAGCGGCAGTCGCAAAGGTGTTTCCGATGTTCTTCTTTCTTGTCGCCGCATTAGTTGCGCTGACAACGATGACACGGATGGTCGAAGAAGAACGTACACAAATCGGAACATTAAAGGCACTTGGTTATACGAAGACTGCTATTATGTCTAAATATATTATCTATTGTGGTCTTGCGAGTGTTGTGGGGAGTATCATAGGATTGCTCGCAGGATTTCAGCTATTGCCCATCGTATTATGGAATGCGTATAAGTCGTCGTATCATTTGCCTAGCTTCATAACACAGTTTAGCTGGAGTTTTGCGATCATAGCGTCTGTATTGGCGATTCTATGTACGATGGTTGCAACGATCTCGGCTGGTTATCAAGCATTGAAAGAAAAACCTGCAACACTGATGCTCCCACGTGCACCTAAGGCAGGAAAGCGAATTTTTCTAGAGCGGATCCATTTTATTTGGTCTCGTATGAAGTTTACACATAAGGCAACTGCTCGGAATCTCATCCGCTATAAAAAGCACTTTTTCATGACGGTTATTGGTATAGCAGGCTGTACCGCTTTGATTGTAACCGGCTTTGGTCTGAGCGATTCTGTAAAGAGCATTGCGAACACACAATTTAATGAGATCATTCAATACGATCTTCTGATCGGATTGGATGAGAATGCTCAGATGGACACGTCACTGAAACAGTTTCTGAATGATCCAGAACAGGTCAATACGTACACAGAGGTATTCAGCGAAATTGGATATGCACAGCAAAACGGTGAAAATGTCACAACGACCATACAGGTTCCGAGGGAATCAACTGAATTCAAGCAAGTGATGAATTTACGTGATCGGAAAAGCGGCGTAGAAATTGGTTTTGATGATACCTCTGTCATTGTTACAGAAAAGCTTGCGGACATCTTAAATATACAACTAGGAGATACGTTTACTCTTGGGAATGCAGAGGAAGAAACAGCAGAATTTGTACTCTCAGGTATTACTGAAAACTACGTAGGTAGTTATGTATATATCAATCAAACCGATTACACGAATGCTTTCAGTGGCGAGCCTAGCTACAATACTTTGATGGTAAAAAGTTTGAATACGGATGTTTCTCAGCAAGATGTAATACTGACCGAAATCTTGAAGAGTGACACTGTTACGAGCGCAGCGTTTATGATACAAACCAAGAAGTCTTTTGATAGTCTACTGTCCAGCATTAACTTTGTGGTCATCGTACTTATTATGGCAGCTGGTGCGCTGGCTATCATTGTGCTGTACAATCTTACAAATATTAATATCGATGAACGCAGAAAAGAGCTTGCTACACTAAGAGTACTTGGCTTCCATCATAAAGAGGTGGCAGGTTATATATTCCGAGAAACGACGATATTAAGCGTGATTGGAACGATTGTGGGATTATTGTTAGGTGTACTGTTTCACGCGTTTGTAATAAGAACTGCGGAAAGTACAGACTTAATGTTTGGCAGAAGCATATCTGTTACAAGCTTTATATTATCTGCGGTGGTCACGCTATTGTTCTCATTCATTGTCGATTTGATCATGTATCGTAAGCTGAAGAAAATTGAGATGGTTGAATCTATGAAGGCAATTGATTAATCAGATGTTATGGATCCGTGCAGACGCTTGATCATTACACCGGGTGTGCAGCCGTAAGTATGACGGAATACTCGTATGAAATAATTCGTCTCCATGCCTAGCTGCAAAGCAATTTCCTGAACGGGGGTGTCGGCATTCTCCACCATCAACTGCATCGCCCGTTGTAGTCGTAGATTTTGCAAATACTTATGTGGAGTTACCCCAAATTCTTGTAAGAAGAGTCGCTGGAAATGTTGAACGGAATAGCCGACAGCACTGGCTAGATTGGAAATGAGCAGAGGCTCTGTGAAATGCTGGTTAATGAGACTGATTGCTTTTTGTAGGGCTTCGTTGCGAACTGATTCGAACTCAAGCCGACTTATTGTTCCTGATGTCGACTCCGAACGGCGCAGCATTAAGAGTAGTCGGTACACGGTTACGGATAGTTCCTGCATAGTATGCTCATCCTGTCGGTTGGTATTTTGCAAGTTAACAGTATGCCAGATGTGTCCGATATCCTCCCAGCATTCTTCGAAGCGGTCAGGACGGAACGGTGAAGACGGTAGCAGACCGATATCCTCCACCATTGCTTGTGCCAGATTTCCGTGGAACCCGATAAAGGCCACATGCCACGGTTCATGTGAGTTCGGATAATATTCATGTCCCTTGTCTGCAGGAATAGCGAAAGCCATACCCGGTTCTAGCATGGTTTCTGTACCGCTGTCTAGATCGTGGAATAATCCACTTCCACTGCGGATAAAAAGGACCTGGTTCACGGGAAAACCAGAGGGACGAACATGATGGTACTGAATATGGCGTCCGATGGAGTAAGGATATATTGGAAACCTGTGTAGGTCTCGAGGCATTTCAACCAGTGAGAACGTAAGCATGAAGATTCACCTCATATTCATTATGTGCTATTAAATCGCGAATATATTCCTATCGGATGTACTGAATATTTATATATACTTAATACTATAAATGATGTTCCCTGAATTGGACAGTGGATACTTTATAGTATCTCATCAGAGAATAGTCCCATTCATATGCGAGCATGAATTGAGAGGATGATAGTATAATATGAGTATGAAATGTCCACCAGTTAGCATGAAAGTTCCAGCGATGTTACATGGTGCCGATTATAGTCCTGAGCAGTGGTTGAAATACCCAGAAATTCTACGTGAGGATCTGCGCCTGATGAAGCTGGCGGGCTGCAACGTCATGTCAGTCGGTATTTTTTCTTGGGTATCGTTTGAACCAGAGGAGGGTGTTTTTACTTTCGAATGGATGGATAGCTTACTGGATTCCTTTGTAGAGAATGGCATTTACGCCTTTCTAGCAACACCTAGCGCAAGTCGTCCGGCTTGGATGTCAGAGAAATACCCTGAGGTACTTCGAGTAGAGAGCAACCGGGTTCGTAATCTACACGGTCACCGTCATAATCATTGTTAC
Organism: Paenibacillus sp. FA6; assembly: GCF_051550225.1. NCBI lineage: Bacteria > Bacillati > Bacillota > Bacilli > Caryophanales > Paenibacillaceae > Paenibacillus > Paenibacillus sp. FA6. The sequence continues at coordinate 234,447 of NZ_CP188820.1, forward strand.
ACATCTCCAATCTATCGGGAGAAGACGGCTCTTCTGAATTCCAAACTTGCTGAGCGTTATAGTCAACATCCAGCAGTGATAGGCTGGCATATATCCAATGAATTTGGCGGAGAATGCCACTGTGATTATTGCCAGAGTGCCTTTAAAGAATGGCTTAAGGTGAAATACGATAACAGTCTGGAGAAGTTAAACCATGCTTGGTGGGCGGCTTTTTGGAGTCATACATATACATCATGGGAGCAGATTGAATCTCCAGCTCCGCATGGGGAGACGCAGGTGCACGGTCTGAACCTAGACTGGCGTCGATTTGTTAGTGATCAGACGATTGATTTCTGTCAGCATGAGATAGATTCGGTTCGTAGCTACAACCCTGAACTGCCTATAACGACCAATATGCATATGGTTGACAGTATAGATTACCGCAAACTAGCTAAGATTCTGGATGTTATATCTTGGGATGTTTATCCGGAATGGCATTATACTGAAGAGGATGACGACGTCCGCTTAGCAGCATGGACAGCAATGCATCATGATCTGTTCCGTACGCTCAAACAGAAGCCATTCCTGCTTATGGAGAGCACACCATCTCTCACGAATTGGCAATCTGTCAGCAAGCTGAAGCGACCTGGCATGCATAAGCTCTCATCAATACAGGCGGTAGCACACGGCTCAGATTCCGTGCAGTACTTCCAGTGGCGTAAAAGCCGCGGTTCCAGCGAGAAGTTCCACGGCGCAGTCGTTGACCATAACGGTCACGAAGGAACTCGTGTATTTCAGGATGTTGCCGAAGTAGGAAAGACGCTTGCGGGATTGTCTGAATTGGTGGGTACGTCTACACCTGCACAGACAGCGATCATTTACGATTGGGATAATCGTTGGGCGATTAAGGATGCACAAGGTATTCGTAATTCCGGATTACGTTATGAGGAGACCGTGCTACAGCATTACCGCGCATTGTGGGAGCAGGGTATTTCGGTCGATGTGATCGGTTCAGAAGATGATCTGTCTGCCTATAAGTTAATTATCGCTCCAATGCTGTATCTCATTAGTGAAGAGAATGGTCAAAGAATTGAACAATATGTTGAGCAAGGTGGGACGTTACTGGCAACCTACTGGTCGGGTATTGTAGGAGAAACGGATTTATGCCATCTGGGCGGCTTCCCGGGTCCACTGCGAAAAACGCTTGGGATCTGGGCAGAGGAGACAGAAGGATTACACAGTCGTGATCTGAATGGGGTCGTGCTACAAGCCGGTAATGCTCTAGAGCTAAGTGGAGATTATGATGCACATGAAATTGCTGAGTTGATTCATCTTGAAGGTGCGGAAGCACTAGGAGTATATCGCAGTGATTTCTATGCTGGACGTCCTGCACTAACAGTGAATAAGTTAGGTGAGGGAGAGGCGTACCACCTCGCTACACGAGTGAAGGATCCTGCTTTCTATGTGGCGTTGTATACTGCTATTGCGAACAAGGCAGGGATCTCGCGTTCACTAGACAGCGACCTACCAGCAGGTGTGACGGCGCAGCTGCGGACGGACGGAGAGAACGATTATATTTTTGTGCAGAACTTCAGCGGAAGTGTTCAAGCTATCCAACTAGACGGGCAAGAGTATACTGATATGGAATCAGGTGCTTTTGTACCAGAAGTGCTGAACCTCACTGTGAATGGGTTGTCCATATTAAAACGCAAGCGGTAATGCATTTGAAGTACCACTTAAAATATCCAAGCATAAACGTAATCCACTCAAAGTAGAAGTCTATACAGATTTAGCTGCATACAAAGCTGTAGTAGCAGACAACAACTAATAGTGTCATGTAGAGTGAAATAAGAATGCACCCCTTAGAAGGATCTAGGGGGTGCATTTCTATGTTGATTTATATACTTAGTTTGGCTGGATAGGAACAACCATCACGGGACATTTCGCTCGATAAAGGACACCTTGACTGACGCTTCCGAGGACACTGCCGACGAAAAGGCTATGCCCACGAGATCCAATAACGATACAACGTATATTTCGCTTATCAGCTTCCTTACAAATTTCATCTTTAGGATAACCAATGATTAGTTCTGCCTCGAAAGGGATGTTGGCTTCCTCAAGAATGCGCAATCCCGGAGCGATGGCCTCCTCATACTGGATCTGTTGATACTCTTTCATATCCGAATCTTTGAAAAAGAGTGTGGTGTGGGGTGTAGTGAAGCTAGGCTGCACATTGATTAATATGATTGATTCCTTAAACTTCTCTGCCATTTCGATTGCAACTCGCAAAGCTTCTTGTGCGCTGTCAGAGCCATCAAATGGAACAATAATATTTTGTCTCATACCCGTTCCCTCCTCTGCTGTATTCTCATAGAATTTGTTGATAGTAAGTTACTTAAGTCTATTATACCATTTATCAACATAAATATAAAACGCTTTCAATTACTAGTTATCACTTCAGCCATAGCTATAATTATTATTGTTGTGACAGGAATTATTAAATAGAACCAGAATAATAATGATAGAGAATAACTTGATGTAGCTTTTATTGATGAGCTAAGAGTAAATTCATACAACACCATCCCTAATATTATAATAATTGGAGGCGAATAAGATATGGTAACTAGATTTAAATCTATAGAAGGAAAGCAGTGGCTATATGAATCTTACGAGAGGCTGTTATCAGCTTGGAATGTGGAATATGAGGAGGTAGATATACATACACGTTACGGTAAAACACACATTATCCTTGCAGGTAAGCGTGAGCATCCTCCATTGGTTCTTTTTCATGGAGTTGGTGACAACTCTGCCTTGATGTGGATTTATAATGTTGGCGAGTTAGCGAAGCATTTCTATATTATAGCAGTGGATACTATTGGTGGTCCTGGCAAGAGTGAGCCCAATGAGATGTATGGAAAAGGGTTCGAACAAGCATTATGGATCGATGATCTATTGAACTCATTGAATATTAGTAAAGTCAACATAGCGGGTGTTTCCAATGGAACTTATTTGGCGAATTATTATGCGACAAAGAGACCGGAGAAAGTAATTAGAATGGTCTGCATGGCTGGTGGAGTAAGAACGAGTATGATGAGAATGATGCTGGCTTTCTTGCCAGAAGCATTAATTCCTACAGAAAAGAATACGAAGAAGCTACTCAAAAAGTTGTGCGCTCCAAACTCGGATGTGTTTGAGAAGAATAGTGAACTGCTCCTACACTGGAATCTCTTACTAAAGTATTTTAATAATAGGTCGATGATGGTACATAAAGTCGTGAAGTTCACTACAGATGATATGCAAATTTTAAAAACAAAGGCACTATATTTGATTGGAGAATATGATATATTATCCAATTATCCAGCGGCAATTAAAATGCTTGATGATCATGAGTTGAGATATAAGGTCGTTGCAGATGCAGGACATGGGATAAACCATGAGCAGCCTGAAACCATTAATAAGGAAATGATAAGGTTTCTTTTAGATAGTGATATAGATAAATGATTAATAGAAACCTCCCTTTATCTATTAAGGGAGGTTTTTTAGCGTGAACATAGATAAAGCACTCTATTGTTTTCGCCTTTAATTTAAATAGAGTTAGAAATAAGGAAGATAACACAATCAATTATGCTTGAAATCCATATGATGATCTCATGAGGAGGTGAAAAATATGGAAAAAGTGATACCCAATCAGCAATCACGATTACCAATGTTATCCTTATGGAGCGATAATGATTTTTCCGGTAGGAGATTACGTTTTCGTGGTAATCTAGGTGTTCGTAGTTTGGAAGTTTTCAATTTTAATGATGCTTTATCCAGTTTTAGATTTGAGGGTAGGAATCAAAGTACTCTGGTATTATTTGAAGATATTAACTACCAAGGTAGCCGTCGTGTTTTCAGAGGATCCGACGTAGAAAGGGATTCTCTAGGAAATTTCAATGACCGTACCTCATCATTTATCATTTCTCGTAATCGGCTATCTAATAGCGATATTAATCGAATCCAAAATCGCGGCACGGCTCCTTCTAATTTTGCTGAAGTTCTGAGTGACGGGACAACATCAGTACGGAAAGGAATAGTTCGTAAAACAGCAGTTAAGAAGTAAGACATGAACTCTTAATCAAGGAAATCTCTAATGGGGTCGTTCATTTTTGAATAGACCTCGTTAGAGGTTTTTACATTTAATCTCCTTAATTTGATAATTTGTACAAGAATAAAGTGCACCTCTTAGAAGAAAAAACGGAAATTACTCAGGTTTTACGCGTGACATTCTAGGGGTTGTACTTGTTATAGATTATGCATGTGATTTATTTCACTTAATTTGACGTGGAGATGTGTGATACTAATTATGTTCTGAATATTATTGATTTACTGGGGGTTTATTATGAAAAAGACATTAGTTAGTTTATTAGTGGCGGTAATGATGGTATCTCTATTTGCAGGTTGTTCCTCAAAGGATTCAAAGACTGAATCTTCGGATACAGGGATTACAAAGATGGGGCTTGGGCATATCACATCCATTGCGAAATCGAGTGATATGGGCAAAGATACAGATGGTAAAGTTGCACCAGCAAAGGGTCAAGTAGATACTGTTATGGTAGCGGCTGCGTTTGACAAAGATGGGAAAGTTGTAAAAGTATCGATTGATAATGCACAAGTCAAGGTGGATTTCACGGAAGATCTTCAAGTCGCGAATGACTTGACCGTTGAGAATAAGACGAAGGTTGAGCTTGCTGATGAATATGGCATGATCAAAGCTTCTTCCATTCAAAAAGAATGGTACCAACAAGCGGATGCATTGGGTCAATGGATGGTCGGTAAGTCGATGGATGAAATCAAAGGAATGAAGACGAAGAAGGTAGATGATTCACATCCTTCCGTACCTGATGTCGCTGAACTAACTTCCTCTGTGACCATTACTGTTCAAGATTATATTGGTGCTCTTGAAGAGGCATATAATAACGCGGTAGAAGTAGGAGCAGGTGCTGAAAAGTTAGGATTGGGCAATAATATTTCTATTTCAAGTTCGAAAGGGTTAGGAACGAAGGATGGCAAGGAGATCCTTCCAATGGCTCAAGTAGATACGGTTATGATGGCAACAACATTTGATAAAGATGGTAAAGTGGTTGGAACCCTTATTGACAATGCACAAACTAAAGTTAGTTTTGATAACACTGGAAAAGTAACTTCAGATCTGAACGAACAACCCAAAACAAAGGTTGAACTAGGCGATGAATACGGGATGATTAAGGCTTCCACGATTCAAAAAGAATGGTTTCAGCAAGCGGATGCTTTAGCGAAATGGATGGCAGGCAAATCAGTAGATGAGATTAAAGGGATGAAAACAAAAGCGGTCAATGAATCCCATCCTTCTGTGCCAGATGTTGCTGAGTTAACCTCTTCTGTAACGATGACAGTTCAAGATTATATCGCTGCACTAGAAGAATCCTCTGTAAACGCGAAATAATACAAGTTCAACACATTTAAATAATAAAGACAAAACTCTCCCATTCAAAAGGGGGAGTTTTGTCTAAAGTGGATTATTCACTGTTAGTTATGTTTATTAGGAATGAAGGAGATCACATGCATAAGTGGCGCAAGATTATTACTGTGTTAGTACTAGTGTCTCTTCTATTGACTGGGTGTCAATCGGGACAGAATAATAATGATAGTAAGTTTCATAAATATAGTGGTAGCTTCTATGATAGCTTTAATACGTTAACTCAATTCGTTGCGTATACGGAGGATGAAGAAGAATTCCAAATGTTCTATAAGAAAGCACATGAGCGATTTCTAGAACTTCATAAATTCTATGATATCTATAATGATTATGATGGTGTAAATAATATTAAAACGATTAATGATCATGCAGGGATTAAGCCGATAGAAGTCGACGATGACATTATTGATCTGATTCTTTTCTCGAAGAAATGGGCTGAGCAAATTGGTGAAGATACGAATATAGCCATGGGAGCGGTTCTTCAGATTTGGCATGATTATCGTGAAGCAGGTTTAGATGATCCTATGAATGCAAAGCTACCTCCGATGGATGAACTTAAAGAGGCGGCAGAACATATCGATCTGGATAAGGTTATTGTAGATACGGTGAATAGCACCGTATATTTGGCTGATGAGCGGATGAGCCTTAATGTTGGAGCCGTTGCTAAGGGATATGCAGTAGAAGTTGTTGCTAATGAATTAATAGCGGATGGATTATTGTCGGGCATGATCAGCGCTGGGGGGAATGTTCGTGCTATTCATAAACCATTTGACGGCATTCGACAGCGCTGGGGTGTAGGATTACAGAATCCGGATAAGTTCATTGCTAATGATGGGGAGAATTTACTTGATACAATCTTTATTAATGATGCCTCTGTCGTCAGTAGTGGGGACTATCAAAGATATTTCGTCGTAGATGGGGAGATATATCATCATCTGATCGATCCTAAGACACTGATGCCAGGACAATATTATCGGGCTGTGACGATCTTGACGGAAGACTCAGGTGTAGCAGATTTCTTGTCGACGGCAGCATTCCTTGTGCCATTTGAGCAGAGCTTGAGGCTTGTGGAGAGTTTGGAGGGTGTCGAAGCTGTGTGGGTGATGCCTGACGGAACAGTCGAAACGACTGATGGAATGAAAAAGGTAATGAAAAGTCATGGGGCAACAGGTGCAAAATCAGAATAAGCACAGAATGCTTACGTACAAGTCTGAAATGTTTGTATATGTATCACAAAAAGGCTCAAGCAGGAATTATTCTTGAGCCTTTTTGTAGCTTTCAATCGTTTATTGAGATAGTTCGAAATTCAAGTCCCATGTGAAACCAAATTGATCCTGTACTTTTGCATAAATAGATCCCCAGAATGTTTGTTGAAGCTCCATGTGAACTTTACCGTTTTCTTTTAACTTATGATATACGCGTGCTTGATCCGCTTTGGAATCGAACTCCAAGGTGATCGCTATATGGTTGCCAGACTGCACAGGTTGACCTACGGATGTATCGGAGAAGTAGAGTGATAAAGAATCCTTCTTCAAACGTGCATGTATAATGCGGTTAGCTGCTTCTTTAGGGGTTGGGTAATCAGCATCACCATATGTTTGTAGATCGGTAACTTCAGTCTCAAAAACCTGTGCATAAAATTCCAGTGCTTCATTTGCATTTCCATCAAACATTAAATATGGAACGACTTGTTTAATCATCTTAAAGGTCTCCTTTGTGGCTAATCATTATATATTTCTTGAAGAGAAGTGTATGCTCAACAAATACATGTTTTCTTCTTTACGCCGATCTTTCCTCTGCTTTCTATCTTCTCAATATACTCTGTAGCTAATGGGACTTTACAGGCAGTTTGACCGACATCGACATGGATCTTTCCAATCTCGTTAGCGACTTGAACGGCTTCTTGATGTAAAGGTTCGACATAGGCTGCTATTGTGATTACAAAAGTATTCATAGTATAGCGTACCCGATTTCGTTCTCCGTGGATCGTTGTTTGTACTTGATGTAAGAGACTGCGGATCTCATCTAAATCCAAATCTTCATCAGCTGTGATGGATGCATAGTTAGCGTACGTGCTCCAACCGCATGTGGCAATCGATTCTGTATCAGATAGCAACCATTCTCTCGCTAGTTCTAACGCGAAGTTACTTTCTGCAGTTACGCCTGCAACCGTATATTCTGCTGGCATATACCAGTATGCTTTGCTGACCCAAGTTTGCAATTGTTCTTTCGTCATTGTCTTCGGATTTACGGACAGTCCAGCTAAATACATCGCATCAGAATTTCCCGAATTGTATAGAGCCAGAGCTAAAGGTTGGTCCTTTTTCACTTGCTTGACGAGTTTTTTTAAATCACCAATTCTAACTCCGAATAAGGGTTCTTGCGCTCCATGACGAATAAATGTTGTCTTCGTTTGTTCTGTGCCTAATTCCTCTAGTTGTGCCATTACTTCAATGAATGTCATAGGTTCACCTTCTTCTAGGACTAATATAGACATTATAGCGCAATAATATAAACATATGAGGTATAATAAAGGTAATGGATGTTTTTTCATTGTGTCAACAAGATTTTGAATAGAAGGGGATTGGATCGTTTGAATAATGAAGAAGTGAACAATGAAGAAGTAAGTAATGAAGAGGTAATGGAGTTAGGCCCCAATATGGAGCAATTAAAGAAAGCTGTCAATCGTACATCTGACTGGAGAGAACGTCTAAATGCCATAGAAGAATTGGGCCAGTTAGATGACAAACGATCCATTGATATACTTACGCGCGTTATGGCTAACGATGCTGTATATAAAGTTCAAGAGGCTGCTTACCATAAACTCAAGGAATTGGGTGAAGACGTTCAATTACCACCAAAGAACACTGGTGAATTGTTTAAGGGAATAACTAAAATTTTAGTAAGAATTAAGAAGAGCTTACCCGAAGGTCATACGTATGAAGAGTTCAAAGAGAAGTTGAAGAAGATGAGAGTTGATTTGTACGATACGTATGAAGGTGATAAGGGCGCAAATTTTGATTCGTGGCTCGAAAACACATGGGTATCCCTACCAGTAAGAACATCAACTAAGAAATAGTTGGTGTTGTCTTATGGACAAGTATCCCGAACAACTTGACAACAAAAATTACTATATGCAAAAATAGAGATTAGCACTCTAGTCATTGAAGTGCTAATTTTTTTGTACAACCACTATTATTATTTTCTAAATTGAAGGGGGAACTATTCTTGGCTAAAAAAGAGTTTAAAGCAGAATCAAAAAGATTATTAGAAATGATGATTAATTCCATCTATACGCACAAAGAGATATTTATGAGAGAACTTATTTCTAACGCTAGTGATGCCATTGATAAAATATATTATAAAGCATTAACAGATGATAACATGGTGTTTAACCAAGGGGATTATTACATCAAAGTAACGACGGATCTAGCAAGCCGAACTTTGACCATCTCCGATACAGGGATTGGTATGAGCAAAGAGGAACTAGAGAATAACCTGGGTACTATCGCAAAGAGCGGCTCATTAGCTTTTAAGAAAGAGAATGAAGCGAAAGATGGGCACAACATCATTGGTCAATTCGGGGTTGGGTTCTATGCAGCGTTCATGGTGGCGGATGATGTTACTGTCATCAGTAAAGCACTCGGTAGCGACGAAGCCTTCAAGTGGGAGTCCAAGGGTGCTGATGGGTATACGATTGAGTCATGCGAGAAAGACGCTGTAGGAACTGAAATTATTCTAAAAATAAAAGAAAACACGGAAGACGATCAATATGATGAATATCTAGAAGAGTATCGCTTAAGATCCATTATTAAGAAATACTCTGATTTCATTCGATTCCCAATCAAGATGGATGTTAAAGAGCAAAGACCTAAAGAAGGTAGCGAGAATGAATTCGAGGAAGTTCTTGAAGAACAAACGGTCAATAGCATGGTGCCAATCTGGCGCAAAAATAAGAATGAGCTTACGCCGGAAGATTACGATAACTTTTATGCTGAAAAACGCTATGGTTTCGATAAGCCTCTTAAACACATCCATATTAGTGCCGATGGTGCTGTTGTCTATAACGCGATTCTATTCATTCCTGAGAATACACCATTTGACTATTACACCAAGGAATATGAGAAGGGCTTAGAGCTTTATTCCAACGGTGTGTTGATTATGGATAAGTGCTCTGATTTGCTTCCAGACTATTTCGGATTTGTTAAAGGAATGGTCGATTCGGAAGATTTATCACTGAACATCTCAAGAGAGATGCTACAGCATGATCGTCAGTTAACACTTATCGCCAAAAATATTAAGAACAAAATCAAAAGTCAGCTATTAAGTTTATTGAAGGATGACAGAGAGAAGTATGAGCAATTCTTTACATCCTTTGGCAGACAGTTGAAATTCGGAGTCTATAATGATTATGGTATGCATAAAGAAACATTGCAGGATTTGCTAATGTTCTTTACATCCAAAGAGAAAAAGCTTGTTTCATTGGATGAGTATGTAGCAAGAATGCCTGAAGATCAGAAGTACATTTATTATGCTTCTGGAGAATCGATCGATAGAATTGAGAAACTTCCGCAAATAGAGTTAGTGTCCGATAAAGGATATGAAATTCTGTACCTTACAGATGATATCGATGAGTTCGCGATCAAGATGATCATGACTTATAAAGAGAAAGAATTCAAATCGGTATCGAGTGGCGATCTAGGGATTGAGTCAGATGCAGAAGACAATCCTACGGAAGCAGAAGAGAACGAAAACAAGGATCTTTTTGAAGCGATGGCAAGTATTCTAGCTAATAAAGTTACGAATGTAAAAGCATCGAAGAGACTAAAAACCCACCCTGTATGTATTTCTACTGAGGGTGAGCTAACGATTGAGATGGAAAAGATATTGAAAGCAATGCCTAACGGGCAGGATGTTAAAGCAGATAAGATCTTGGAAATTAACGTCAACCATGAAGTATATCAATCTTTGAAAGATGCTTATGTAAATGATAAAGACAAGTTGAGTTTGTATACCAACCTGTTGTATAATCAAGCGCTCTTAATCGAAGGATTGCAGGTCGTTGATCCAGTACAATTTACAAATGATATTTGCAAAATAATGATCTAATCAAGCGAATCACAAAGTAACATCTGAGTAACGAGAATAACCCGTACCTGGTGTGAACCAAGGCGGGTTATTTGTCGTTGTGATGACGATTCTGCTAGAATCAAGACATATCATGATGTCGAAGGTAGGGATTAATATGAGAATTAACAAATATATTAGCGAGACGGGCTTTTGTCCTAGGCGTGAAACCGATAGATTGATTGCAGCTGGAAGGATTACGATTAATGGTGTTATCTGCGAAGCGGGAGATAATGTTGTTCTAGGTGACACGGTGCTTATTGATGGTGAAGTCATACCTAGTAGAGCAGAACCCGTGTATATCGTACTGAATAAGCCAATAGGGATTACTTGCACGGCTGCACAGCATGTAGCAGGAAATATTATTGATTTCGTGAACTATCCTTCTCGAATTTTTGCTGTTGGAAGATTGGATAAAGCATCTGAAGGGTTAATTTTATTAACGAACGATGGAGATATTGTAAATAAAATGATGCGTTCAGAGAATGGTCATGAGAAAGAATATATGGTGACGGTAGACAAGCGTGTTACTGATCAATTTCTTCAAGAAATGTCCAGTGGCGTAGACATTCTTGGAGTGACGACCAAACCGAGTGAGACATTCCGGATCGATGAATATGAGTTTAGAATTATTCTAACCCAAGGGCTCAATCTTCAAATTCGTAGAATGTGTAAGGCTCTCGGCTATAGAGTGCTTAGGCTTGAACGGATAAGAATAATGAATATTTCTATGGATGGACTAGAACAAGGGAATTGGAGAGACCTTAGCGATGAAGAACTACAAATACTACACGCACAATTAGATTCGATATGATGATCTGATAAATATAAGAATTGACGTATTGTTAAAAGCGTTATACTATATATGCAAACGGTTTCATTTTATTGACTAAGTTACCGTTCCACAAAATTGGAATCATTTGCAATAGGTACTTACTATCGTGAATCTAGTGGGTTTATCAGCTGAAATTTTAAAAGGGGGGAATACCGTCTTTTGTGCAATCGTTTGCATTTTTTTGTTGAAATTTATAATAGGGAGTGTTGCTCACGTGAAATCTATTCATAAAATGAAAAAAATATTATCCATCTTTATGGTACTTATACTTGTTATTTCGAGCATTGGGTTATTTCCTTTACAAGCAGGTGCAGATGCCCCTACTAAAGTTGTATTAGCAGGTGATTTGCAATCTGAGTTAGGGCACAGCGGGGATTGGGATCCTGAGGCTACCGCGACTGAAATGGTCGATAAGGGCAATGGAAACTATCAGTTTACGGGTACCTTGCCTGCAGGTACTTATCAATACAAAGTTGTTGCTGCTGGAGAATGGCATGGTTTCAGCAACTACACCAACCCAGCCGGGGTTGATGCTGGAGGAAACATCAACATTACATTAACTCAAGATGAAGTGGTGACTTTCTACTACAACGACAACACACACCAAATCGCAGATTCTACATACTACACTCCGATTGCAACGGATAAGCTCCCTCGGGTAGTTGGAGATTTGCAAATGGATATGGGAGATTCCAATAACTGGTCTCCGGCTGACGCTCAAGCCATCATGCACGATGATGATTTCGATAATATTTATTCGGTCACGAAGATTGTTTACGCTGGTGATTATGACTATAAAATTGTCCTTGGCTCTGGCTGGGGAGTGGAGTATCCCGGAAGTAATGCGAAGCTGAGTCTTCCCGAAGAGCTTCCAGTCACATTCAATTACAATGCATCAGATCATAGTGTATCGGCAGAATTCGTTGCGCCAGGTGACGATATTCCGGCCAATACGGTTCGTATACATTATCAAAGAGCGGACAATAACTATAGTCCTTATGGAATTTGGAACTGGGATGATGTAGCAAGACCGTCGTCCGTATGGGCATCAGATGCGACTCCATTTCCAGCTGATCAAGTAGATCCATTTGGAGCATATGTTGATATTCCGCTCAAAAAGAATGCGAAGAAAATAGGCTTTTTTGTTGTGAATCGCACCGAAGGTGATAAAGATAAAGAAGACAATAGAAGTTTTAATCTTTTGGATAAATATAATCAGATATGGATCACACAAGGAGACAATAACGTATATGTCTCATCTAAAGGAGATTTACCTACAGGTCTGACGTCTGCTGAGGTATTATCTGAAAGTAAAATTCGGTTAGGATTTACGATGACCGAAGGTCTGGATGAGAAAGCATTGAAAGATGGACTGATCATTACAGACAAAAATGGTGATGCTGTAACGGTCAACAGAGTCCAAATCATTAGTGCAACAACGGTTGAAGTTGTGACAACACCGTTCTCATTGGAGAATGTTCCATTAAGTGTCACATACTCTGGAAGAACCCTACTGGCTACGACTGGTTGGAGAATGATCGATGAAATGTACCATTATGAGGGGGATGATCTCGGAGCGACATATCACGCGGATACGAAAAGCGTAACGCTTAAGCTTTGGGCACCCAAAGCGAGTTCGGTAGTTGCGGATGTATATGACAAAGATGATGCTGCGCAGCTAGTGAGAAGTGTGAACTTAACCCAAGAGGATAAAGGTATATGGTCTGCTAGGATTTCCCCCGGGGATCTAGGTGTTACAGATCTTAAAGGCTATTTCTATCAATATGAAGTAACCAATAACGGTGTAGCGAAACAAGTGCTTGATCCTTATGCCAAATCAATGGCTCCATTTAGAGTCAATACGAAAGGTGAAGTTGGTTCTGATGGAGATGCTGTAGGAAAAGCGGCTATCGTGGACTTAAGCGGAACGAACCCCGCAGGTTTTGACTTCGCAAATATTGAAGGATATGAACAAAGAGAAGATGCAATTATTTGGGAGATCCATGTAAGAGACTTCACATCAGACCCATCTATTAAAGATGACTTGAACAATGTGAAATGGGGATCCTATGATGCCTTTAAGAGCAAGCTTGACTACATTAAGTCTCTAGGTGTAACGCATGTTCAATTGCTTCCTGTCATGGCTTGGTATTACGGGGATGAAATGAATATGAATGATAGGGAACTTGATTATTCTGCTAAAGACAATGAATACAACTGGGGATACGACCCACATAATTATTTCTCACCAGATGGTGCTTATTCTGTGAATCCTGCAGATCCAGAGCTCAGAATCAAGGAATTGAAGAACATGATTGATGCCATTCATGATGCGGGTATGGGTGTAGTGCTGGATGTTGTATATACCCATATGGCTCAAGCAAGTTTCTTGGATGATATCGTTCCTAATTATTATTCATTCCAAGATGCCAACGGCAATAATATTGGTGGCTTTGGTAATAATCTAGCGACAAACCATAAAATGTCCGAAAAGTTAATGGTAGATTCCGTTAAATACTGGTTCGACGAATACAAAATTGACGGAATGCGCTGGGATATGATGGGTGATGCAACCTATGAATCTGTGCAGAATGCTTATGATGCAGCAGAGGCAATCAATCCGAATGCTTTATTTATTGGTGAAGGTTGGAGAACGTTCGGCGGAGCCGCTGCAGATCCTTCACTAGCAGGTCAAGGGGCGGACCAGGACTGGATGGACAAAACCGACAGTGTCGGTGTGTTCTCCGATGAGATCAGAAATGAATTGAAATCAGGATTTGGTAATGAAGGTGAGCCGAGATTTATTACGGGCGGCGCGCGCGACATCAATGTGATCTTCAATAACATTAAGGCGCAACCGGGCAACACGGCTGAAGACGATCCGGGTGACATCGTGCAATATATCGAGGCACATGACAACTTACCTTTATATGATATTATTGCTCAGTCGATTAAGAAGGATCCATCAATAGAGGAAAATGATCTGGAGATTCATAAGCGGATCCGACTTGGAAATATGTTAGTGCTGACTTCCCAAGGGACGGCATTTCTTCATGCGGGCCAGGAATATGGACGAACGAAACAATGGAAAGAAAAAGGGAAGCCAGAACAAAAATTTCATGAATTAGAAGATGAAACAGGTCATGTTTTTGGATATTTTGTACATGATTCCTATGACTCTTCTGATGCTATCAATATGTTTGATTGGACGAAGGCAACGGATGAGGTAGCTTTTCCTGTGAACAACACAACAAGAGAATATACATCTGGATTGACGGCATTAAGAAAATCAACGGATGCTTTTCGACTAGGCGACCAAATGTTAGTAGACTCTAATATCACCTTGATTGAAGCGCCTGAGATAAAGTCACAAGATCTCATAATCGCTTATAAGAACAAAGCAACAGACGGAACCGGTCATTATTATGCGTTTGTAAATGCAGATAATACAGCAAGAACACTTACGCTTTCGGAAGATCTAACCGCAGGTACGGTCGTGGTAGATAATGATGAAGCAGGGATCGTTGAGGTTAAATCGAAATCTGGATTTACACTCACGGCTAATTCGATCACTTTAGAACCTTTATCAGCAGTTATTATTAAGATGGAAGCTGCGGCTTCGGTATTAAGCTCGGTAGAAGTGAAAGAATCCAATTATTCATTAGAAATAGGCAGAACCCATCAAACTGCCGTCTATGCGAGATACGATGATGGTAGCCAAAGAGCAGTAACGAGTAAGGCTATTTACTCTTCAAGTAATAACCTAGTTGCTACAGTGACTGCAAAGGGTCTAGTAAAAGCAGTGTCTAAAGGAACTGCAACGATTACAGTTACCTATGGCGGGATCACGTCAGAAGTAACGGTGACTGTTACTTCACAAGCAGCGAAGCGTTATGTCCAAATCAATTATATCCGCCCAGATAAGGATTATGAGAATTGGAAGCTGTGGGTATGGAATACAGGCGTGAAGAATGATCTGATTCATTTTGATAAGGTAGATAACGGTGTGGCGACTGTCATGATTGAAATCGCCCCACAAGCGACAAGTGTTGGATTTGTTCTTATTAAAGCTAAAGGTACAGATTTAGATTGGAATGAGATCAAACAAGATTATCCGGATGATCGTCTTATTTGGGTCACACCTGGTGAGACGCTTACCAAAGTAAACGTGACGAGCATGGTCAGAGAAATGGATGTTTTACCAAGCATTACAGGGCCTATTCTAAATGACGGTAATATTACGTTTGTGTACAGAGATGATGCTCTTTTCCAAAGCGGGCAAATGAGCTCTATGACAGATGTAAAAGTTAAAGTCGACGGTACAGAATATGTAATGACTTACGACCCAACCAAAGAATGGTTCAGTTATACGTTAAAAAATGTAGGGATTGGTACACATGAGTATACTTTCGTAGTGACCAAGGATGGGGTAGTTAATGAAGTGACAGATCCACACAATACGATGAATGGGAAATCTATT
The DNA here is from genome assembly GCF_051550225.1 of Paenibacillus sp. FA6. Classification (NCBI taxonomy): domain Bacteria; kingdom Bacillati; phylum Bacillota; class Bacilli; order Caryophanales; family Paenibacillaceae; genus Paenibacillus; species Paenibacillus sp. FA6. The sequence continues at coordinate 250,365 of NZ_CP188820.1, forward strand.
GTGGAGTATCAATTGCCTGTGATGACAATCAAATCGGCTGTTAATCCATCAGTAATGACAGCTAACGAGAATGCGGTACTGAAATTGAATGTTGTATCAGATCAATTCATAAACTACCGTGAAGGTTATATCGATCTTACTGAATTAGGTGGACCATCTAAGGTGAAGTTTGATACGGAGCTTTTGGAACAGTCCATTGCAGTGAAGGATTCGATTGCTGCTGGGTCGAAGAATATTCCGATCACTTTGGTAGATCAATATGGTAACAAACATCTTCATTCTGCGACCGTACAGGTGAAGGCAAGAACGTATACTGGGAAAGATGATTTCGATTGGGACGAAGCTCGCATTTACTTCGCGCTGACGGATCGTTTCCAGGATGGTGATCCAACGAATAATAACGATGTTGATAAAAATCATCTTGAAGCTTATCACGGAGGTGACTTCAGAGGTCTTATTGATAAGTTGGATTATTTACAGCAGTTGGGTATAAATACATTGTGGATTACACCTATTGTTGACAACATAGATTTCAATAAAGGCATCGATTTCGACAGCAAACAATATGGTTATCATGGATATTGGGCTAAGGACTTTACGAAGATCGATGAACATCTTGGTGATCTAGAAACGTTCAAAGAACTGATTGATACGGCTCATGATAAAGGAATAAAGATTATGGTAGACGTAGTCCTAAATCATGCAGGGTATGGTTTGAAAGATGAGGACAACAGGCCTGGAATTACGCAGGAAGATAAAGATCGTTTCGCTGGTATGCTGAGAACAGATGGACTTACTTCGGATGAAGATGTGCTTAAGGGAGAATTAGCACAACTTCCTGATTTCATCACAGAGGACGCCGACGTTCGTGCACAAATTATTGATTGGCAGGCTGGATGGTTAGATCGGGCTAGAACAGATCGTGGAGATACGATTGATTATTTCCGTGTAGATACGGTGAAGCATGTGGAAGACACAACATGGAAAGCGTTCAAGAATGTATTGACTACGATGGATCCAAATTTCAAAATGATCGGTGAATACTTCGGTGCAACTGTTGATAGTGATGGTGGTACGCTCCAAAGTGGTCAAATGGACAGTCTTCTTGATTTCAGCTTCAATGAGAATGCGACCCAGTTCGTGAACGGAAACATTGAATCGGTTGAAGCGTACTTAGCTAATCGGGAAGCGCAGATGGATAATACAAGAACGATGGGGCAATTCCTGAGTAGCCACGATGAGGACGGATTCCTGTCGTCTGATGCCGTTGGTGGAAACAAAGGGAAGCTGAAGGCGGCAGCAGCACTACAAATTACATCCAAAGGACAGCCAGTCATTTACTATGGAGAAGAATTAGGGCGTTCAGGTGAGAATGCTGGCGAAATGAGTAAAGGAGAATTTAGCGAGAATCGTGCAGATATGCCATGGGATCAATTGGAGAGTGAAAAACATCTACATGATCATTACAAGAAGTTGCTGAATATCCGAGCTAAGTATTCCAAAGTGTTCTCCAAAGGAACACGGACATCTCTTGTTGCTTCTAATGAAGAAGGATATCTAGCATTTAGCAAAAAATATGAAGGAAGTAATATCGTTACGATCATTAATACGAAAGAAACAAGTAAAGACGTTACGTTAAGCGTGCCGTTTGCAGCCGGCAGCGAAGTGAAGGATGAGTATAGTGGTAAGTTTTACAGAGTAACGAACTTTAATAAGGTAAGCTTTAGCCTTCCAGGTATAAATGAAGGTGGAACTGTTATTCTCGCCATCATTCCAGCGGTTGGCAATAATACCGATAATGAATCCGCTGGCAGCAATGCTTCTACTGGTAGTGGGACTGCCAGTGGTAATAGCAATAAATTCACTCAGAGGATCGTTAATGAAGAATCGCTTAAGAGCGGTAAAGAAAAAGTATCCATTAACCTTGGAGCAAGAGAAAATGGGGTTCTACTTCCGTTGAAAGCAGCCGAGATTCTGGGATCTAAGTCGATTGAAATCAATCAAGGAGATTTCACGATTGAACTTCCTGCATCATTACTGAAAGCCATTCAGTTATTGATTCCATCTGGGCAAGCTGAAGGTGCTGTCATCTCCTTTAAGATGGATGAGGTAGAACAATCATTAGCCGAATCCCTTGTTGGGAAGTCGAACAGTTCGACTTCGAAGTTGAAATTGGCAAGCAAGATGTTCAATTTCAGTCTGAGCGTCCAAATGAAGGATGGAAAAGAAGTAAAGGTAGAACGTTTCGTAACGCCGATTACTTTAGTCTTCAATGTTGATCCTTCTGCGGATAAAAAATGGTTGGGCGTATATTTTATTAAGGACAATGGGGAAATGGAACACGTAGTCTCCTATTGGGAAGATGGCAAGCTTAAAGCAGATGTATACCATTTCAGTAAGTATGCGGTAATAGAATACAATAAATCGTTTGTAGATTTAGTAGGTCACTGGGCGGAAGCGGCTGTTAAGGAACTCGCTGCCAAGCATGTGGTGAAAGGAACCACCGATAGTACATTTAGTCCGGCGGAAAAGTTGACTCGTGCTCAGTTCGCAACGATGCTCGTCCGAGCATTGAACCTGGCGGATGAAGGCAATGTAGCTTTTAAAGACGTCGATAGTAGTGCTTGGTACGCTTCGGCAGTTTCCACTGCATACCATAACGGACTGGTGAAAGGTAAGAGTGAGATTGCATTCGCACCACAAGAGAGCATCACACGAGAAGAAATGGCTGTGATGATCTTACGTGCTTATCAGCTTAGAAATACAGCAACTGCGATATCGAATGGTTCAGGGTCTGCGTTCACGGACGAACAACAGATTAGTTCATGGGCTGTTGGAGAGGTTCAAGCAGCTACATCGCTTGGATTGATGAATGGGCAAAGCAAGATTAAATTTGTTCCGAAAGCGGACACGAGCCGTGCGGAAAGCGCTCAGGCTCTCATAAACTTACTCAACAAAATTCAGTGAATCAATGTCAAGGACCTCTTCCATCTCTATGTGAGATGGGAGAGGTCCTTGTTTTTTGCGTGAATAGCATATATATTGAAATGTGATTTATCTACATGTAGTACATTTTGGAATGGATGAGTATTAGTAAGATTTGGTTCTACATGTTACAATGGTCTGCAGAAGGAGTGATCACATGGCAATACAAATTAATGTTCAAGAAACACCTAATCCGAATTCAATGAAGATTAATACGAGTGAGACGATATTTGAAGGTACTGGGAGTGTATCACTGAAAAGTGGAGCACAAACAGATCATCCTTTAGCTAGTGCCCTACTCAGCATAGAAGGTATAGATAATATATTTGGGATTAGAGATTTCGTAACGGTTAGCAAGGAACCAGATGCACAGTGGGATGACATTCTACCTAAAGTAGAGGAAGCGTTCAAAGTAGTGTATGGCTGATCGAAGCAACACTAAAGGACAACATGAGAAATTCACCTTAGAAGTTGAAAGCAAGAGTGACTTAATAACAAGGTCGGCCCGTCAGCTCTACGCGAATGTGTAGAAGTCGGGCCTTTCTTAATGTTTACTTTGGAGAAGTAGACGTGAGATGGTTGGTAAATATAAATGAAATCGTAGTTAGATTAAATAACTGAGCAGTTAATGTTATAATACATGAGAGTATGAATGCAAGTTCAAAAAGTCGACTTTTTGAATAATCTATATAAGAAACATTGGAGTGATGATATGAGTAAAGCTAAAGGTGGAACAGGCAGAGGGACTGGCAGTAAGGGTTGGACCCGCTGGAATAAAACGGATAAAACAAAAATTGTTAAAAAAAATTATGGTGCTATCCGTGCTGCTGCTAAAGAAGCAGAAAATGCAAAATTGAATGGTCGCAAACAGATCGACAATGAACCTGAAAAGTAAAATAGAATAGATTGTTCTTGAATTACTAACGGTCAGGATAACAAAAACTCCTTGAGGATGAAATTTCTTCAAGGAGTTTTTGTTATGACGAAGAAGTAACAGAACCTTCACTCCGAGGTTACAAACTCTCAAATAACAAGGAAATGGTCTATGATATAGTAATATTATTGAATGCTAGATTATAGATAGATAGGAGTTAGGGCCAGTGCAAATCAAGAGAATCTCGTACTTATTATTAGTAATGTTACTCATGACCATAGGTGTGATTAACACTGTAGAGGCATCTAATATGCCAAAGTTAAAGCTCAGTATCAATGACAAAGTCAGTTCTGTTGATACGTTAATGAAGAACAATTCATTCTATGTTTCCTTGAGAGATTTGTCAGAAGCTATGAATGTAAAGATGACGGGCACTTTAACCGTTCTCACGATTACGGGAACCAATGGATGGATGACGATTTATGCGGATGATCAAGTTGCTATTAAGTCTGATGGAAGCAAGGTTTCGATGCTATCATTTAAGCATGAAGGTAAACTAATGGTTCCATTACGTGAAGTATCTAGCTATTTCGGCTACAATATCTCTTATCAATCACAAGAGAATCTATTAAGAATAAAAGATAGTAAAGTTACACTTAGTGATGCTGAGTTTGTAACAAAGTTCTCAGCGGAGCTGAAAGCAATGACAGTTGTTGTACCCACAATACCTGTAGCATCTAAGGGGAAAGTCGTATATTTAACATTCGACGATGGGCCTACGGCTACCACTGGACAATTACTAAATGTATTGATGGAGCATCATGCCAAAGCTACCTTTTTTATGATAGGGAATAATGTACAGAAATATCCGAGTGCAGTTAAGCGGACGGCCTCTGAGGGTCATGGTCTAGGGTTGCATGGAATTACACATGTGAAGGATAAGTTCTATAAATCGCCAGCAGCGGCGAGAGCTGAGATGGATACAGATAAGCAATATATCAAAAAGATTACAGGCGTTAGTCCAAGATTAATACGCACACCATATGGTAGTAAGCCCTATTTCACGAAAACCTTCAGGGATAAGATGTTGGGTGATGGCTATCGTTTATGGGATTGGAATGTAGATTCGATGGATTGGAAGTATAAAGGGGACAGCACTTCAATCTACAATACGGTCATGAATCAAGTTAGTCGATTGGAGAAGGAGAAGACGACACCGATCATTCTTCTGCATGATCAGAAGGAAACTCTAAAGGTTCTTCCACAGATTATTGAATCCCTTAAGAAAAAAGGATATTCGTTTGAGCTCATCTCACCAGATATGACTCCTGTGAATTATTGGAATGATACACGCTGATCTTGATGAAATAAATGGCTTAAGACCATAATTAGCGCTTGACAAACATTGTGTAGGATGGCGCTCCGATGACGGATTGTCCTTCCGATCGCTGTTGCCCTCCGATTTCTTGATTATATACCCATAGCGGTTGAAATCAGAGGGCAAAGGCGAACGCTACCGCTTCTTCAGGACAATTCCGTCACCTGTGCTGCTTCGCACTTCTTCCAAACCCTTTTATTAGGGATTAAAATCGCAGGATTAAAAGGGGAAATTCGAATCCAATGACATCACGAAGATACCTGCGATCATGCAGGTATTTAATTATAAGTAGGTCACTCTATCTAGAGCTGACCTACTTATTTGTTATTTGTGTGAGCAGCAGAATCTTCGTAATAGAACAGGAGAAGGGAATGGATATGGAGCGAAAAGTTTACGGTCCGCCTTTAAAGTCGAGTTCCATCATTTGAAAACAATTCAAGGAACACGACTTTAACAGCGGATGCAGCCCATATCCAGTCCCTTCCCACCCACGATAGTTACCATTTCATTATGATCAATAACTTATAGAATCCGAGAGAGCTTCCGATATTCACTTGCAGGAATCCCCTCCTGACGGCGGAACATGCGGCTGAAATAATGAATATCTGGATAACCAACCTGTTCCCCAATCTGTTCAATGGTCATATCTGTTTCACTCAAAAGTCTTCGCGCTTCGCGGTGTCGAATGGATTGAACGAACTCATTAGGTGGCATGCCGGCGGTTTGCTTAAAGAGTTTTGCAGTGTAATCAACGCTTAATTGTAGTTCATTAGCAATGGAATGATTACACCAACTCTCAGAGGGAGAGGATTCAATCTGCTCCATAATCTTGGAAAGCTTAGATGCATGTGGTGAAGCGTGAGTTAATGAAATGGATCGTGAGATACGTAATAGATGGGCTAGAATGTTCAGAATGAGTGATCTGCAGACAAGTTCATAGCCTAGATGGCGCATCGTAAATTCGTGTACAAGCTTCTCCATAAGCTGGATGCACACAAGCGGAATGGTATAGACCACTTGTGATGATAAGGAAGTGTAACTCTCAGAACAGGCTTCAAGTGCAAATTTATTCGAGTGAATATTGTCTTCGTTCACAATCATATCTGCTTCAGTTGCAATATTAAGCTCATCGAAGAAATCAAAATGAATGCCGATAAAACTTGCATCTGGCTTTGAAACGACTTCATTCTGATGAAACACGCCAGAGGGTAAGAAGATGAGTTGTCCTGCGGCTATGTCGATGCGTTGCCCGTATATTGTTGTTGCTGCTTGTCCTTGAACGACATAGAGGAGCTCGAAATTGTAAAGTCTCCTCTGAGGAAGTATGCCTGTTGGCATGCGTTGGAATTGTGCGTAATGAATATTTGGGGACCATTCGCGGAAAGTGGCTTGCCGCTGAAGAGGATAAATTCCCCTGAAATTGTCCATAACAGATGCTCCTTAAATGATATATGAGATGGAATGACGGAATTGTCCAAATAATACCCTTTTTAGCTAAATCAATATTGTGATCATTCGGTTATTATAAATGTATTATTACATGACATTGCTTGATATACAATACAGCTGAATAGGATAAGGAGGTAGAGAGCCCATTTCTATAATCACGCAAGAAGATCATTATATATGTAAACATATTGAATATCTATGTGATGAGCCATCTATCGGTGCCATAGACTGGAGCAATTGTCATGTTGTCTCATTAACCGATACGTTAACCGGATTACCGTCTAAAGAGTATACGAAGGTTCAAGCGTGCTGGAACGAGGACGATTTGTTCATGCGTTTCATTTGTGAGGATACCCATGTCGTAGCAGATTATGAGATGAGAGATGACCCATTGTATGAGCAGGATGTCGTGGAAGTATTCATAGATGAGGAAGGCTTAGGTAAAGAATACCTAGAGCTTGAGATTAGTCCAAGAAATATCGTGTTCGACGCAATCATTAGAAATGATGGTCACCAATCTATTGTAGAGGTCGATAGGTCCTGGGATTTTATTGGACTTCAGACTTCAGTCGTCAGAGATGAAGCAGATCAACTCATCTATTCTATCAGAATTCCATCATCCAATTTCATGAGTAAACTTGAAGCAGGATTGCAATGGAAGGTTAACTTTTATCGAATTGACGAGTGTGTGAATGGAATCCGTGAATATCAAGCATGGCAACCTACAAGAGCAATTAACTATCATATTCCATCCAAATTTGGAACGATGCTGTTTGTTTAAACTTACAATGTGGAGGTTTTTATAATGAAAAAAGGAATAAACATTTGGTCTTTTAACGGGGATTTATCTATTGCGGATTGTATTAAACTAGCTAAGAAGGCAGGATTTGATGGTATTGAATTATCATTGAATGAGACAGGTGAGCTTGGTCTTGCTAGCGGGGACAAGGAAATTAGGGAGATCAAGGCTCGTCTTGAGGATGCATCACTCGAAATTGCTGGTTTGGCTACTGGTTTGTATTGGGACTATCCAATGACAAGCGGGAATAAGGAATTGCAAACGAAAGCCATCGACGTATGTAAAAAACAACTAGAGTTAGCAGCTGCATTTGGGGTGGATGCCATATTGGTTATTCCGGGCGCTGTAGGAGTAGACTTTATTCCTGGCAGTGAGGTAACGGATTATGAATACGCATACGAACGAGCGCAAGAGTCGATTGCTCAGCTTGTACCTTATGCACAAGCTGCAGGAGTATCCATTGCTATCGAGAATGTCTGGAATAAGTTTCTGCTATCGCCGCTTGAAATGCGATCGTTTATTGATGACATAGGTTCCGATTTCGTGGGTTCCTACTTTGATGTCGGCAATGCCTTGCAGAATGGTTATCCAGAGCAGTGGATTCGCATATTAGCTCATCGGATTAAGAAGGTGCATTTCAAGGATTATCGTCGCGAAGCGGGAGGTTTGCACGGGTTTGTGGATCTACTAGCAGGAGATGTGAACTATCCAGCAGTGATGGAGTCACTCAAAGCGATTGGGTATGACAATTACGTTACAGCAGAGATGATTCCTGCTTATACGCATCATACAGACCAAATCATATACAATACATCGAACTCTATGGATGCAATATTGGGTCGTAAGTAAGCTATTTATTTATATAATATAAGGAGGTTTTTCTCTTGTTAAAAGTTGGATTAATCGGATTTGGATTTATGGGTCATATGCACTTTGACAATTATGTTCGGCTAGCATCGGAAGGTGCACAGGTGCAACTGGTAGCTATTTGCGATCTGCGGATCGAGGAGCTCAAGCAAGGAGCAGTAGCGGGTAATATTGCAACAGATCAAGATGAATACGATTTATCTCCATACAACCTATATGATAATATCGATGCGATGTTAGCTAATGAAGAGTTGGACGTCGTCGACATTTGTCTTCCTACTTATTTACATGCGGAAATCACATGTATGATGTTAGAAAAAGGATTGCATGTATTTTGTGAGAAACCTGTTGCAGGCAATTCTACTGATGGATGGAAGATGGTTGAAGTAGCGAAACGTAACAGCAAAACGCTGATGATCGGGCAATGCTTACGCTTCTGGCCAGCCTATGAGTATTTAAAGGGCTGTGTAGAGGATGGACGCTTTGGCAAGGTTAAAGCGGGATCATTCTTCCGCGGATCAGGGTTCCCACAAGGTTGGGAGGATTGGTATCTTGATGGTAGTAAAAGTGGTGGTAACATCATGGATATGCATCTTCATGATACAGATATGATTCACTGGCTGTTCGGCAGACCTGACAAGGTTTCTGCACTCGGTCGCAAAGATGATTCGGGAATTAGATATGACATGGTCTCGACGAACTATATCTACCCGGATGGTAAGGTATTGAATGCACAATCAGATTGGACCCTTCAAGGGGATTTCGGCTTCGCCATGACCTATCGAGTCAATTTTGAAGGCGGAAACCTCGTTTTTGAAAATGATGTGTTAAAAGTTAATCCAAATGATGGTCCTGGCTTTATTGCCGACTTATCGGAGGATAGAGGATATTATCGCGAAATGAAATACTTTATTCAATCTATTGTAAGCGGTGAACCGATTACAATTTGTACTCCGGAGAGTGCCGTAAATACGTTGGAAATTATTGAAGCGGAGATTCGTTCTGCTGATAATGGAGGCCTTTTAGAAGAACTATAAGTTTCACTTGATAAGCAGGTCACTCTATTTAGAGCTGACCTGCTTATTGCTGTTTGTAAGATACATCACACAAACCATGGGGATAAATCTATATAATCACTTATTGTGACCAATATCTTCGGGAGGTAATTGAAATGATGAGGTATAAATCCCTTGAGCTAGAGAAACCTACTACATATGCATTGGAAGGATTGGAGATCGGAGTAACCTCTAATTGTAATTTTCGCTGTGATTACTGTTGCGCATACAATAGAAATGATGGGCAAAGTATCGATGCCAAAGAAATTATTCGTATTCTAGAAGGGATTCCCACCTTGAAAAGGGTAAGATTATCAGGTGGAGAGGTGACCTTGAAGTTTCAAGATTGTGTCGAGGTGGTTGCATATTGTTCATCGAGGGGGATTCAAACACAGTTGAATTCCAATGGGAGCCTTCTTAATGCTGAACGGATTCAGCAACTAGTTGATGCGGGGCTGACGACGATTCATATTTCATTCAATTTCACAACAGCTGAGGAATTCTCCCGTTATTACAATATCCATCCTAGCATATACGAAAAGATAAGAGAAAACATATCCATGTTCGCAGCAACTTCTGTTGATACGGTGCTTGAAACATTGTTGTTCAGTGAAACCGAGCATCATATGAAGGAGATCAGTGATCACGTATACCAGCTAGGAGTTCGAACACACGAGATTCAGAATAGTATTATTATGGATCATACCGGTTGGAAAGCCATTGCAGCTCGTGATGCATTGAAGAATGCGGTTAATGAGCTGATCGAACGTAAGAAAGAGGATACCGTGCTGTATTTTACGTGTATGGATCGTTTTGCAGAGGCACTGGGATTCAAGGAACAACCTGGAGTATACTTTCCTCACTGTATAGAAGGGAAGACACAACTTCATCTTCATGGGAACGGTGATATTCTCATCTCAGAGTTATGCCATCCAGTCATTATAGGTAATATTTATAAGGGAAATGCATTACAAGATATTTACTCTGCCATACCATCGCCGCTTCAGAAGTTTCTTGACACTGAACCATGTCCTGCATTTAATGCGCTGTTTCCACAAGGAGTATAGACGTTGCATAGATTGTAGATGACGAGAAACGTATCTTTAAGGGAGTTCGCAATTTTGGCATGTATAAAAATGTCCCAAAACACTCAACCTATTGTAGTTCGTGTAGCATTCTAAATTCAATAGAGGAGGTTTTACAATGCAGAATCAGAATCAACAAAATAACTTGAATAATCAGTCGATGGGTATGCAGAATCAGAATATCAATCGTGGAGGTCATGAACTTCTTGATATGCATGAAGTATTATCATGTACGATCAGTACTCTAGACCAAATGTTGATGTACAAACCGATGGTTCAAGATCAAGAGCTGTTGTCCATGATGGACCGTCAATACAACTTTATTCTTTCCCAGTACAACCTGACAACAGAATGCTTTACAACAGGCCGCAAACCAAGTCAGGATACATCGAAGTATATGATGCAAGAATCAGCGAACCAAATCATCTACGGTCTCACTCAAGCTCAACCTAAGAAGCCAGTTCAATCTGCAAATGAAATCAAGGAAGCTCAGATTAGTGGATTCATGATAGGTAACCTTAAAACCCTCTCTTCTCATATGACGATGACTGCAGTAGAGGCGACTAATCCTGTTCTTCGTCGGGTACTGGCTTCGCAGATCGAGAACTACATCGAAATGGCGTATGAAGTTTTCTTGTATCAGAACAAGCATGGTTACTATCAGGTAGCACAATTGGACAATTCCGATGCACAGAAGATGCTAAACGCATATGCACCTGCTACAGGACACCCGCGAATGCCTTTACAATAATTCCGAAAGTTCCGTTAAATAGGATTAGATGAATGACTAGCCCAAGCTAAAAGCTTGGGTTTCTTTTCGTTATATGATGATTTCGTAGAAAGAGATCATGAGATTGAATGTTCAATCTGTATTAAATATATTAAAATTGAAATAAGCAAAGACAGAGGATGTGATGACCATGTTGACAGAACAGGTATACGTCGGGAGTGTATTTATTGCAGGTATATTATCCTTTTTCTCTCCATGTATATTGCCTTTATTACCTGTTTATTTATCATTTCTTGGAGGTTCGGATCTGGGAAGTCAATCTAAGACGAAGAAGTTGGGAAAGCTTAAGATACGTCCTCTTTTGATTGGGAAAACGATCTTCTTTATTCTCGGAATTTCCACTGTCTTTGTACTGCTGGGCTTCGGTGCTGGGGCATTAGGAAGTCTTATTAATAGCTCTTGGTTTATTGTGGTGTGTGGAGGTATTGTCATTCTGTTTGGAATTTATCAGACTGGGGTCATCAAACTGTTCTTTCTGGAACGTGAGAAGAAGTTGAAGCTAGAGCTAAAAGGGAATAAAGGTTTTGCAGGTGCATTTCTACTTGGATTTACGTTCAGCTTCGGATGGACGCCTTGTATCGGTCCAGTCTTAGCCGCTGTTCTCAGTATTTCTGCAAGTGAAGGCTCATCCGCGTTCGGTGGATGGTTGATGTTGATCTATACTTTGGGATTAGCGATTCCATTCCTTGTTCTGTCGCTCTTCTCTGATTTACTACTACAGCGATTGAAAAAAATCTATAAATACATGGGGATACTGAAAGTGATTTCTGGTGTTATTCTGATCCTCATGGGGTTACTACTGATGACTAATAAGTTGAATATGATTACGACGTTTTTTGAATTCAACAAGTATATAGGAGGTTGATTCTAATGATGAAAATAAGGATGAAGTGGCCCTTGATGATCGCTTTACTCTCTATGCTGCTACTTATTACGGCTTGTGGAAAAAATGGTGGTAATGTAACCAATCAAACTTTGAATACAGGGCAGACAGCGATGAATCAAGGAAAAGCTGCTCCGATGTTCGATCTCAAGGATTTGAATGGGAATGAGGTCGCACTGGCAGATCTTGCAGGAGACAAGGTGTATGTAAAGTATTGGGCTTCTTGGTGCTCCATTTGCCTAGCGGGACTTGATGAGTTGAACACATTGTCTGCTCAAGATAATGATTTCAAGGTAATCAGCATCGTCAGTCCGGACTTCAATGGAGAACAATCAACAGAAGACTTTACCAAGTGGTTCAAGAAACAAACATCAGATCAAGATATTACGGTATTAATAGATGAGAATGGAAAATGGGCGAAGCAATTCGGCGTCCGAGGATACCCAACGTCTTATTACATTGGTTCAGATGGGGTGTTAGCAAAGACTGCCCCGGGTCACAATTCTAATGAGCAAATAGTAAGTACAATTAACGAAATTAATTGACAATATAATAGTTAGGAGGGATCACGATGAAACGATTACCTTATTTAGGTTCATTATTATTACTATTGTTGCTTGTGACAGCTTGTTCGTCCCTTAACGGAATGAAAAGTGAGGCAAGTGCTAGTGCCAATTCTTCATCTAACAATCCTAATGCAACGATAGATTATTCTAATAGTGAGCTTAGTACAATTTATTTTGCAGGGGGATGTTTTTGGGGAGTGGAGGCATATATGTCCCGCATCTATGGTGTCAGCGATGTAACTTCGGGTTACGCCAACGGAACAGGTGAGAATCCAACGTATGATGATGTTATTGCAGGAAACCGTGGATTTGCTGAAACCGTTGAGGTGAAATATGATCCTGAGCGAGTATCTCTAGCGAATCTAGTAACCAAATACTTTAAGGTGATTGATCCAACGAGCTTGAACAAGCAGGGGAATGATAGAGGTGTTCAATATCGGACTGGTATTTATTATAAGGATGAGGCAGAGGCTCCCATCATTATGGATATGGTGAAGCAAGAACAGGATAAATACGATAAAAATATCGTCACCGAAGTGTTACTACTCGAGAATTATTACCTAGCGGAGGATTACCATCAGGATTATTTGGTGAAGAACCCGAATGGGTACTGCCATATCGATCTAAGCATATTAGATAATCAAGAGATTCCAATGGAAGAAAAAGTGGTTATCGAAATAGATCCGGCGATGTATCCTAAACCGAGTGATGAAGTACTTAAAAGCAAACTAACCGATGAACAATATCAGGTAGCGGTGTTGCAAGATACGGAGCATGCCTTCTCGAATGAATACTGGGATCAGTATGAACCAGGTATTTATGTGGATGTGGCGACAGGTGAACCGCTCTTTTCAAGCAAGGATAAATATGATTCAGGTTGTGGATGGCCGAGTTTTACCAAGCCGATTATACCTGAAGTCGTTACGTATGATGAAGATACGCAATACAATATGGTCCGTACAGAAGTAAGAAGCCGCGCGGGTGACATTCACCTAGGTCATGTTTTTGATGATGGGCCAGAAGATCAGGGTGGAAAAAGATATTGTATCAATAGTGCCTCAATTCAGTTTATCCCTCTTGCAGACATGGAAAAAGAAGGATACGGGTATGTTAGTATCGTAGTAGAATAACAAGGAAGGAGCCCTTCGCTAATGTATACACTATTGCTTGTAGAAGATGAGGAATTGGTGCGGAATGGTATTAAACGATTAGTGCCTCTGAGTGAGCTGAACATTACCGAAATCATTGAAGCAAACAATGGAGAGGAAGGGCTTCGGCTCTTCGAATCTCATCATCCTGATGTGGTGTTATTAGACATTAATATGCCCAAGATGAATGGACTAGATTTTGCTAGGAAAATTAAAGAACTAAAACCTAACGTCAAGATAGCAGTTATTACAGGCTATGACTACTATGATTATGCGGTCACCGCTTTGAAAATTGGCATCGATGATTATGTGCTCAAACCCGTATCTAAGAATGATGTATTCGAAGTGTTGAGTAAATTAGTGAATAAGATGAAGAGTGAAGAGCAACAATCTAAATTACAGGATGTCGTGATGGAATTTAAGACGAATATGAATAATAATGGTCAAATTCAGCATGTGAACGATGATGCAGGTTATAAGGCATCCATAACACAAATCGTTGAGGCTAACATGTCGAATCCAGACTTCTCACTTACGATTTTAGCCAATCAGATGGGTTTTAGTTCAGGATATATGAGCGTGATGTTTAAGCGATTGTTCAATATATCTTTTCAAGATTATATGGTCTCGATCCGTTTGGAGAGCGCTAAGCTTCAATTGTTGATTTCAGATATGAAAATGTATGAAATATCATCAACCGTAGGCTTTGATAATCCTAATTATTTCAGCGTTGCATTCAAAAAGAAGTTTGGACTCTCTCCGCTTCAATACCGAGAAAGAATTAAAGATTCATGAAGGCCTTCTTTCGTTCACTTCAATTTCGGATTTCATGGATATATATGATGATTAGCTTTGTGACCATTGGTATTATAGGAAGTGTTCTGTATGTTGGGATTTCTCAGGTAGTACTAGATGATTCCATTCAATCTTCTAAGATGGCGATTACGAAGAGTGGTACTTACGTAGAGATGTATGTGGACCGCTTAAAGGTGTTGTCTACAATGCTCGCTCATAATCCTCAAACCATTCGAACATTAGCTTCAGAGGATAAAGCAGGAGAAGAGGATGTACTTCAGTTCATTAATACGGTGCTAATGTCGGATTCTTATATCCAATCCGTTGTCGTCATAGGTAAAGATGGATATGTGTTATCGAATGAGAAAAAGCTGAATATGATGCGTTCCTCGGATATGATGAAGGAGCCCTGGTATGTTGCGGCCATTAATAGTAGTAATCCAGTTCTGACCTCTACTAGAATGCAGAGATTCTCGATGGATAAAAATAATTGGGTCATATCGATGAGTCAGGAAGTTAAAGATGAGAACAATCAGAATATCGGTGTTGTCCTATTGGATATCCAATATAAAGGACTCGAAGATTATTTGAATGAGGTAGAGTTGGGTAGCAAAGGATTTTCCTACATCGTGAATAATCAAGATGAGATTGTGTACCACAAAGACCCATCCTATTTCATGAATGCTGCTAAGAAGGACGAATTACGACAAGTGAGCCAAGAGGAGGAAGGTTATGATAAGAAGCAGAACCTCCTTGTATACCATACGAAGTTACGGAATTCAGATTGGACATTAGTTGGGGTTAGTTCCTTAGATGGTTTAGCACAAATTCGTAATCAGTTATTAAGGTCTTTCGCCATCGTAGCATTGGGATTGTTAGCGTTGATTGTTATTGTATCTCCTCTGCTTGCAAAGAGCATCACAAGACCGATTCACCGATTGGAACAAGCCATGCAAAAGGTAAAGAAAGGCCGACTGGAAGTAAGCGTATCAGAGACTGGAGTCACTGAGGTTCAAGGACTTGCCCAGCATTTCAACACCATGGTTATGGAGATGCAGCGTTTAATGCAAGATATTGAGAAGAAGGAGAAGAACCTTCGCTCATACGAGTTAAGCGTGTTGCATAGTCAGATCAATCCTCATTTCTTGTACAATACGCTCGATACTATTGTATGGATGGCTGAATTCAATGATAGTGAACGCGTGATTTCGACCACAAAGGCACTTGCGAAATTTTTTCAATTATCTCTGAGCGGTGGCAGCGAGTTCACGTCCATTCAGAATGAAATGAACCATGTCTCCCAATATCTATTTATCCAAAAGGAACGTTATGGTGAAAGACTTCACTATGATATCCAATTCGATCCTGATTTGTCTGACAAGGTTATTCCCAAGATCATCCTCCAACCATTGGTGGAGAATGCGATCTATCACGGAGTTCGTGAGAAGGACGGTCCCGGTCTGCTAGAAATCACCTGTAAGAGAACAGAAGATGGCAATATTCTATTTGTCGTGAAGGACGATGGAGTTGGATTTGAACCGAGTCGAGAAGAGGACATCCTAGGTAATAAATCGGAAACTCAATCTAAATTAGGTGGAGTCGGTATCAACAATGTGGATGAGCGATTGAAGCTTTATTATGGTGAGGAATATGGGATCACGATAGAATCTAGGATAGGGGAAGGAACTACGGTAAGGATTGTTATTCCTTGAACTACGAGTTCCACCATTCGTACAATCTGTAGACCAATAATGGAATGAAGAGAAGTACCTCCGATGATTTCAATAGGGGGTATTTTTTTTATAGAAATTGTATTAGCTAATGAATTAGGGAAGATCCTGTTCGCGGAAAAAAGAATTAAAGCCATTTTGTACCTAACCTTAGGGTTCAAAATAGCATATAGTTGGGAGGTGAACATAGGAGCGAGTGCTTATTTAAGCAAGGTTGAGTCGCTATCGCTTTAAGAAATGGGGTATTTATAAATTTGTTATATCTTAACAATGAAGAGATCGTCAAACAGCATCTCCGTGATTTACAAAGTTCGGTGGAACAGCACAGAGTAGCACAGCAAGTATTAGCTATCCAAAGGGAAATATCGAAATTAAATCGCCAATCTAAGAACTCCGTTAAAGCAAAACAATCTATCTTTAATCAATTTATTAATTTGGGAAAAAGAATGCTTTAACGAAAGAGTGTTCTAGTGAGCAGGGGTTCCATCGCATAAAAAAGATCATCCTCCTTGTATTTGTCATGATTAACCCCTCCAATTTTTATACATAATGATGCTCAGTTATGGGTATATTGATGGACACTTTATCATTTAATTTAAAAGGTAAGGGAGAGATAACTTCCCACTGCTGTCCAGTGGATTGGATATCATAATAGAATTCTTTGCCCTGAAACTGTACATTCACTATTTCACCAGATAGACCCTCATTTTGTTCAGGTCCAAGTTGGAATTGATCAGGTCTGACAGGATAAAGCCCATTTGTTTTGAAATAACCGGCTACTTCATTTCCAGGCCACTGTACAATGGAATCTGCACCATCAGGAATGAAATGTTCGTGATCCCAACGCCCCCGAATAAGGTTTGCCTTCGATACAAATTGTGCGACAAAATTAGTTTCCGGCTTCAAGTAAATTTCTTGCGGAGTCCCCACTTGCTCAATTTGACCGTCATTCATCACTACAATTCGATCTGCCATAGCTAAAGCTTCGCTTTGATCATGCGTAACATATACGATCGCAGAACCAGTCTCCCTATGTATGGATTGGATTTCACGACGCATGTTCATACGAAGCATAGCGTCAAGACTACTTAGAGGTTCATCCATAAGTAGAAGCGAAGGCTGAGATGCAATAGCACGAGCAATAGCAACACGCTGTTTCTGGCCACCTGATAGTTCATGAGGCATGCGTTGGGATAGATGGGACAAGCCGACTAATTCAAGAACGTCTGAGATACGTGTCTCTTCATTCTCACGGATAGCCTTAGGTGTCTCTTTATGATTACGAATTGGAAAACGAACATGTTCTGAAATATTCATATGGGGCCAAAGTGCGAAGCTTTGAAAAACCATCCCAATCCGTCTTTTCTCAGGAGGGATACTTGATCGGGACGTAGCTACAACCGAGCCATTCATAACAATTTCACCTGCAGAGGGTTGCTCAAATCCTGCTAGCATTCGAAGTAAAGTGGTCTTTCCACAGCCAGAGGGACCTAAGATAGCTACGAATTCTCCATCCGCGATATTTAAGTTGATTGATTTCAGCGCATTATAATTACCGAACGTCTTACTAACTTCTTTTAGTTCAATACTCATTCGTGTACTCCTTTATGGGAAAATATTTTTTGTACAAGATGTAATAGGCTTGCTCCGATGAAAATTAGAAAGACGATTAAACTGGATAATGCCGTCGAATGGAGTGTATCCCCAGCCTGTTCAAAGCTGAAAATAGCAACACCAATCGTCTGCGACCGTGAAGAGTATAAAAGTGCCGATACCGTCAGCTCAGTTAATGCTGTTAGGAAGACTAGAATAGCTCCGCTAAGGAGTCCTGGGAGCAGTAGAGGTAGCAGGATGAATACCCATTTCCGCCAGGGACTAGCTCCTGATATCCTAGCTGCTTCTTCCATAGAAGCGTCAACTTGCATAAATGCTGTGACACCTGCTCTAATCTGTAAGATAAGGAAACGGCAGACGTAAGCAATGAAGAGAATCGTAGTCGTTCCATAGATCCCAGGGTTCCATCCAGGAATAGGCTCCATCCAGACAAGAATCATAGATAATGCAAATACGATTCCGGGAAGCGTATAAGGAATTGAAATGGCCAGCTCAGTGGCTTTTATTAGCTTTGATGGTTTGCGTACACGGACATAAGCGAACAATGAACCGATAACTAAACAGACGATGAGTGTGCCTAGTGCAAGTAGTAGGCTATTTTGAATCGATTGCCAGATTTTTGGATTGTTGAAAAGTATATATTTGTAGTTCTCAAATGTCAGATTTGTCATGTTCAATGGACGGCCATAGGCCCTCTTTAACGAGAGTGAAATCATTGAGAATAACGGTACGATAGTAATGAAGATAAGGCTGATCCAAATAAGTAGACTTAACCATAATCGATGTTTACCTAAATTATAACGAGGCTGATTATCCAATCGAGCAGTATCATCAGATTTACTCTTGCGGACAGAGAGCCATTGAAGCAATGTTCCAAAGATAGCGATAATACTTAATATGACAGATAAAGATGCCCCGCGTGCAAAGGCAGAGGGACCGAAGCTAATAATTTCTTCATAAATCAATGTACTAAGTACACTGATGTTTACAGGTGTCCCCAAAAAGGAGGGAATACCAAAGTTATCAAGTGAAGCAAGAAATACGAGCAGTCCGCCTGCTGTCAGTCCAGGTAAAGCAAGTGGAAATGTGATCTTTATAAAATTTTTGATCCGACCAGCACCACTAGCCTTGGCTGCCCATTCTAGATCACGTGGAATTCTTTTTAATACATTTACGGTAAATAAATAGACCAATGGGAAGTGGTGAATACCCATGACGAAGATGATTCCACCCATGCTATACATACTCCATGGCTGAGCTCCTGAATGGAATAGGTGTAGAAATGAAGCCATTAATCCCTGAGAGCCCATAAAAGAGGACCAGGATAATGTAAGTACATACGATGGAAGAACAAAAGATAGTAGGATGAGTAGATGTAGTACTTTTTTATATTTTATATTGGTGTAAGCCATGATCCAAGCAGCCACAATACCAAGTACTAAAGATAATAGTGTAGATGCAATCACCATTATAAATGTATTCTGCAATGTATTCCAAAAGCGATTTTGTTTCAATAATTCAGTGTAGTGATCGAGACTAAATCCTGTTTCCGCCCCAATGCTTAAATGGAGAAGCTTGGCGATTGGGAGTACGAAGAAGAATAGTGTGGCTAGGATACCTAGAAGTATTACTGACTTTTTGATTAACAAGGAAAAAGGGAGGAGGCTGGGTTTCAGCCTCTCCTTGTTCAGTGGTTGTTGGATATCATCGGTAGTTAAGTCATCCATAAGTAATCGCTCCGCTCGTTAGTTTCCGAATAACTCCGTAAACTGTTTCTTGTCCGCTTCACGTTCACTTGTCAGAATGGCGATATCTCCAGACAATAGGGTGAGATCGGATATACCCTTCAATCCTTCGGGTGGTGTAATACCGTTACGAATCGGAGTGTATCCTATTTCAGCGGCAAGTTCCTGTCCATCCTTGGATAAGACGAAATCGACAAATACTTTAGCTGCTTCGATACTATCTGTATTGTTGACAATGCCGATTGGCTCCGTAATGATGGGAACTCCTTCTGCTGGATAGATTAGCTCGATAGCTGATCCTTTAGCTTTCTCACGTGCTACCATATAGTCAACGACGATGCCATAACTCTTCTCGCCACTGGCTACGGCTTTGAGGACTGCCCCGTTTCCTTTGATGACTGACATATTATTTGCTTTTAATTTCCCTAAGAACTCCCAACCGAAGCTATCGGTACGTGAGAATATACCAATGTTATATGCCGCTGCGCCAGAATATAACGGACTGGGCATAATTGCATCATCTTTAGCCTCATCAGAGGTCAGAACTTGCCAAGAAGTTGGTAGGGTGGATACTTTATCTGTATTCACAGCGAGAATAGTAGCAATGACCTTTGTTCCTGTATACATTCCGTCAGCGTCCATTAATTCATCCGCAATTTGATCTCTCTCAGCTGATTTATAGGACATTAGTAGGTCTTGGCTTTTCAGACTTTCAAAAGTAACTGAATCGGCGAGGAGAAGAACATCTGCTTGAACTTGTCCCGCTTGCTTTTCTGCTTGAATCTTTGCTGCTACTTCTTCAGTACCAGAGCGGAAAGTTTCAACTTGGACATCTGGATATTTAACATTGAAGGCTTGGACTAATTGAGTAGCATCTTCTTCCGGTTGAGAAGTATAGAAGGAGAGCTTACCAGAGATTGAAGTAGATGAAGTATTAGTAGAACCTTGTGCTAATCCCGTGTTCGTAGATGCTTGTGTCTCTGAGCTACATCCCGTAAATATCAACATGGATGCCATTATGGCAAAAAACGAACTTTTCTTTAACATATTTGATTGCTCCTCTAATCATTAATTTGGATTTACAAAGTATACATCTGGGACGTGTCAGGAAGATCAACAGTGCCTCCAAAGACATCACTTGCTGATTTTTGCATTAATTCGAAATCGCCATCTCCCGGTAGATGGACTAGCACCAGCCTTTTTACATTAGCTTTACTAGCGATTCACAATAGGAAGTGTCTCCTGAATAGACGAGTACCTTGCCGTTTTACGTAATTCTCATCGCATAACATGGAATGGTGTGTAATACAGGGACAAACTCAATTCGGGCACCGGCATATTGGAGAATGCCCATATCTGCAATATGATCATGATGCAGATGGGAAAGAATGACGCCTTCAAGCTTTTCTACATCGGTTTGTTTGACTAGCTTACTCATCACACCACTACCACAATCAAGGAGAATCTGTCCTTCTCCAGTATCAACTAAATATCCCGCGGTTGCTCCGTCTGCTGAAGGATAACCTCCCCAGTAACCTGAAATTTTGACATCCATGGTATCACCTCAAACGCACGTCACTAAATTTGTTTACATTTGTTCCGGTACAACACAATTGTAAAGGGGGTTTGTTTTTCTAGAATTAAGGGAGTGTTAAATGTGCAAACTCTACTATTATGAATCTCGGACACATGAGGAAATTGCAAAGAAATTTAATGTATCATGCCCCTTCATTTCTAAAATGCTCCAGGAAGCAAGACAGGTGGGTATAGTGGAGATCCTTGTTCATGATGATCCTCTTCCGACGACTGGGCTTGAGAAGGATATGGAACAGATGTTTAACCTAAAACAGGTTATAATAGTTTGGAATCAATGGTTATGATATAATCACATATACTATAAAGCTACACACCGGAGGTCACATGTTAAACTTTGAACAGAAACTTGAGATTCTAGAATCTTTTCCTACATTACAACGAAAGAATGTCTCACTTGGACGAGTGAATTTTCACTACGAGGAGAGTCAGAGTGATAAAAAAACGATTGCCCTTCACATTCATCCGAATGGCAACGGCTATATTTATGCCGGACTTTTACAGGGATATGATCTTGATGAGAAAGGGTATGTAAATGTCCGTGAGTTTACCGCGGAACAAATAAAGACACTTGTAGAGGCTTCAATTCGTTCTCTCTCTAATGATGGAGAAGAGGGTGAATCCGAAAGTGAAGGTGTTCGTGAGGAAAATCATTTCTATGATGCTGAAGTGTGGATTAACGGAGAAGAAGAATCGCTCACTCTTACGCGTGATGAAGATCTTTGGTATATCTACACAGGTCCTAGCATTGAAATGGTGTTTGGAACGCTACAAGAGGCAAAGGAATACTTGTGGGAAGAAGGCTTTTCTCCTTCGAGGGATTGAGATCAAATATGAATAAAGGGGAATACATCTCACATGAGATGTATTCCCCTTTGTCGTTTTCATAACTGTTGCGATAGTTAGATTTTTGGCTGAATTTAGCAGCTTCCCCCGATACCAGGTAGGGCTTTGATCTGAATGCCATGTGGTTTAACGCCTACTTTGATGCTATTCTCTAGTTCAAGTGTCTCCATATTGAAGACAGCCACTTCATCAGATCCACTTAATGTAATGTAGACCCGGTTTTCCTGACGATTGAAGGATAGATGCTTCGCTCCTGGTAAATCAGCGATTGTTGTAATAATCGTATTGTTGTTCAAGTCGATAATAGCGGCAGCATTGCCTTCAGTACCGGTGATGACCGCTGTGGAACCATCCTTAGAGATCACAATATCTGTTGCTCCCTCGACGGTATCGAGTTCTACAATTTTCTCGAAGCTAGTTGTGTTGTAAATCGTTAGCTTGCCATCTCCTGCGGTTGGGACATATAATTTCTCGCCATCATCAGATAATCGAAGTGCCCGAGGCGTTAGACCTGTCTGAATCACATCCGTCACAGTATTGGAGGAAGCATTAACGATATATACACAGTTGTTCTCGTGATCACTTACATAAAGGATGTTATTCTTTACAGCTAAGTAGTTGGTTTTAGCCCCTTCACCCATATCGATTCTACCTGTCACCTCACCAGATTGGGTATCTATGACATCAATATATTGATCGGCTACGGTAGAGACGTACAATGTCTTATTATCAGGAGTTAAGAACAGTCCATGTGGCATGGGACCCACTTCAATTTGTTGTACTTCTTCCAGTTTCATCGTATCTATAACGGAGATCGTACTGCTTAGTTGATTTGCGACATAAGCTTGACGCATTGTGCTGGAGAAGACAGTGTTCGTCGGCCCTTCACCGACTGCGACTTCACCGGTGACTTCGCCACTAACAATGTCGATAATCTGTACTTTATTCTCATCTTCAACAGGTACATAGAATTGTACACTCGTTAACTTCCCAGCACCTCCATTTGAATCTCCTACTCCCAAACGTTTGTTAGCTTCCTCTTTGGTTTCTAATGCACAGCCACTCAACATAATAAGAACGACGAACAGGAATACAAATGTTGTGCTTTGTTTCTTAAAGAAATTCATTCTGCAATTCTCCCCAAGTATAAAATATATTTTTTTGACTAAAGCATTGTAAAGACATCGGAATAATGTTATTGTACTATTCATAGCAAATTAATTCAATATATTAAACACTTTTAGTAAGGGGAGAAAGAGAAATGAAATTACAGAAAAAAAGGAACTTTATATTGCTGGCTATGACCATGGTGTTGTTACTCTCTGCATGCGGAGACAATAAAACTGCAAAAGAAGGAAATTACCCAAATGAACAGTTGTTGGCTGACTCGAAATGGGTGAATGACAATTTAGATAAAGAAAATTTGGTCATCATTGATGCACGATCTGAAGGTTACAATGAGGGACATATTCAAGGTGCTGTCAGTCTGGGCGCGGGGCAAATCAATGATGCAGAGAATGAAATTGACGGATTCCTACTTGGAGAAGAAGACTTCACTGCATTGCTTAGTGGTCTAGGAGTGAATCAGGACTCGGAAATTCTGGTCTACGATGATGGTAATGCTTTGAGCGCAACACGTATTTTCTACGCATTAGAGTTTTATGGTTTGCAAGATCAAGTAAAAGTACTTAACGGTGGTTATCCAGCTTGGTTGACAGAGGGATATGATATATCTGTTGATCCAACGACAGTTACTGCAGGGAACTTTGTAGCGAAAGCCAATGACAAACTTGTATCTACCAAAGATGATGTGCTTGGAAGCTTGGATTCAGAAGAGGTTGTTATCTTGGATGCCCGCTCGGAGGGAGAATATACAGGTGCAGATCTTCGTAAGAACGCAAACGGTGGACATATTCCAGGAGCGGTTAATCAAGAATGGACTAGTGTATTAGAAAAAGATGAGAACGGACTGGACGTATTCTCTAGTTATGATACATTGCTTGCTAAATTCGAACAAATTGGTGTCGTTGAAGATAAGACAGTCATTCCATATTGCCAAACGAATGTACGTGGAGCACACACGTACTTCACACTGAGATTGCTAGGTTACACTGACATTCGCCCATATGAAGGTTCATGGTCAGAGTGGGGTAACACAGAAGGGACACCTATAGAGATTTAAGAGGAAGCGAGGAATGATGATGTCTACAATCATTGAAGGGGTATCCCATGTGGATACCTCTGAGCTTTACAAGATAATAGAGCATACGCCGCAACAAGTATATGTGATTGATGTTCGGGAACCTGAGGAATACAATGAGGTACATATCCCAGGAGTTCCACTCATTCCGATGGGCGATATACCTGATTTGATCGAGAGTTTTGATAAATCAGCGGAGTATGTCATCGTCTGTCGTAGTGGACGCCGGAGCCTTGAGGTATCTAAATTTTTTCAACAAGAAGGTATTGAAAAGGTTCATAACTACTATGGTGGTATGCTCGCATGGGATCGTGAAGTTGAGGTAGGTCCTGAACATATTATTGAGACATTTTCTATGGATAAATTAACAAGGGAGAGATATGAATGAGCTATTCAGCAGAAGAATTAGCAGGATTGAAGAAGGATTATGTGATTGATGCCATTGGAGAGGTGTGTCCGCACACATTGGATCTAGCGTTGAAAGGTCTAAAGAAAGCACAACCTGGTGAAATTGTCGTAGAAGTGACGGATCATACGATTGCTACAAAGACGATCCCAGCTGCTGTGAAGATGAACAAACAGGCTGAGTTTTTAGGTATCATCGAAGAAAAGGGTAACTACCATATTTATCTGAAAAAAAATTAACACCTAATGAGGGCTCCTAATGAGTATATTCTATGGAATCAAACGTCATAGTAGCATGTTACTAGCTTTGTTACTATGTACTGTTATACTTCTTACAGGTTGTTCCAAGGGCGGGAATACGGCTGAAGAGAAAAGGATTGCGCCAGCGTTACAACTCGTAGGCATCAATAAGGAGAAACTAGACACATCCACCATCACTAAACCAGTTCTCTACACATTTTGGGCTTCATGGTGTCAGTATTGCAATAAGGAAGTGCCTGTGCTGGATGACTTATATGCAGAATACAAAGATCAAGTTGAATTCGTATCCGTGAACGTAACGACACAAGATACGCTCAAAGATGCCAAAGAATTTGTTGAGAAACATGATTTGCAGATGCCTGTTTACTTGGACGTAGATGGTATTGCGGGCGATTCATTAAAAGTATATAACGTTCCTACCGTCATTCTGGTCGATGCGGACGGTGTTATTGTGGAACAAAAGCTAGGTGCAAGTGGTGAACTAGCTGCTGAGGAATATCGGCTGAAATTAGATCAGATGCTGGTTGATGCGAAATAAAGCACTTATAAAACTTACTTTGAAAGTGATGAATTCATATGCAGTTTACATTAGATTTTTTCATAATTGCGGCGATCTTCGGTCTTTTATACGGATTTCTACTGCAGAAGGCTGACTTTTGTTTTACGGCTTCCGTCCGAGACTGGTTCATCGTTAAAGATACTCGGATCTTAAATGGTGTGTTAGTACTTATGGCCGTGTCTCTATTAGGTTGGGGAGCGATGCTGACTGTAGGAGCGGCAGATTTGTCTGAACTGTGGGTAGTTCCTTTCGGTGGAATTAACCTGATTGGTGGGATCCTGTTCGGGATTGGAATGACGCTTGCAGGAGCGTGTGGATCGGGGACGCTTTATCGCTGTGGCATGGGTTATGTGCAATTCTGGATCGTATTATTGTTTGCCGTAATAGGAAATCTAGTATTTGCATTTATCTATGATCCGTGGGCAAGAGATTATTTCATAGAACCTTTAACTTTGAAGCCTGAAGGGTACACATTGTATTCCATGCCTACTTTGTTTCCACTTCTGATTCCACTACTGATCGTTCTCGTAATGATTGGAATTGCAATCTATCGATTCGGTGTGAAGACTTTCTTCAATGGATTCAAAGAAGCAGCAACAGACTGGCAGAAGAATCCATTTAAACAAAAACACTGGGATATTCGCCTCGTGGCTGCATTGTTAGGTATCCTCGCGACAATACAGTTTGCTGTAATGTCGAGTATCGGCATTACCGGACCGCAAACACGTGTCGGTGCAACAGCGCTATCGCTTATGTTTGGAGAAGATATCGTATTGAACAATACGTATTTGAATGGTCTGTTCGCTGAATTCCCGAGGATTGGACTTGGGCCTGAAGAGACATTAATTATCTTCATGATTGTCGGCTCGTTCATTGCTGCGCTCTTGAGTGGATCGTTCAAGATTCGTCTACCCAAGCTCGCACGTCTGCCGAACGCCATCATAGGCGGATTGCTAATGGGAATTGCATCTCGAATTGCTCCAGGATGTAACATCGCTAACGTCATTAGTGGTGTAGGTAGTATGTCCTTGGGTAGCGTTGTAGTTCTCATAGGCATGATGATTGGGATCTTTATCGTCATCAAGTATATTTTCAAGATGCCGATGCTGTTATTTTATAAAGAGTAGTAGAGAATAGGGTTGTCCGAATGGTCATTCAAATGGCTAGGGCCAACCCCTTTGTATTGTGTAGGCGAAAGTTAGGTGTTCTGAGACAATCGATGAACAACCGGGATTCCGGTGTGTATTGCTCCTGAGCATAAGAAATAGTAGGATGAACATATACCAATAACATATGAGGTGAGCGTGTGAAATACAGACGTTTAGGCAAAACTGATTTAAGAGTTTCAGTAGTCGGAATAGGAACATGGCAGTTTGGCGGAGATTGGGGCAAAGATTTCACTCAATCTGAGGTAGATGACATTCTTAATCATGCCAAAGAGGTAGGCATTAACTTGATTGACACAGCTGAATGTTATGGACCGCATCATATGTCTGAGAAATTTATAGGGGATTATCTATCACGGCAATCGCGTCAGGATTGGGTAATCGCATCGAAATTCGGACACCACTGGGAAGATCAATGGGAGAACGCTTGGAGTGTGGATGAAGTTCGCCGACAATTGGACGATTCTCTGAAGGCGCTTCAGACAGATTATTTGGATCTGTATCAATTCCATTCCGGTTCAGATGATGTATTCGATAATGATGATCTGTGGACCCTGTTGGATAAACAGGTACAAGCCGGTAAAATCCGTAATCTAGGTATTTCTATCGGAAGTAACGATAACTTGTACCAAACAGCAAAAGCAATCGAAATAAACGCTAAAGCGATTCAAGTCGTGTATAATCGCTTGGATCAGAAGCCAGAGGAACAGGTGTTTACTTCGTGTCTGGAACAGGATCTAGGCGTTCTTGCTAGAGTACCACTTGCAAGTGGGTATCTGAGCGGGAAGTATAAGCCGGGTGTTGTGTTCGATGATAGAGTAAGACAAGGGCATCAACGTGACGAGATTGATGCGAAGTTACGTCTCGTTCATGAGATTGCGCAGACAGAAGTACCTGAAGGCGTCGATATGGCGAGTTGGGCGTTGGCTTGGTGCTTGAAGCATCCTGCTGTCAGTTGTGTTATTCCAGGATGTAAGAGTGTGGAACAGGTGGAAGCTAACGCTCGCGCCGCTTCGCTTGATCTGGTACAAGATGATCATCCAGGTGCTTGGAAGAACTAACCAGACCTGATTAAACTTTCTACTGTATGAATCATTGGTAATGTCGTTATTAACTTATATATTTGGAACGTTGGTATAATCGAAAGGGGTGTCCGATGCCGTTGTTAATGGCTTTTGGGACGCCCCTTTGTTTTGATTTGTTGTTCTATGTTGTTTCAGTTGCCCTCGTGACTATGGAAGGCGCAGCTTTATGTTTGAAGATTGGAATTAGGATTATAGCACCAACCAGCATGATCAGACCTGATATACAATAAATCTCTACGAGTGGGAAGTTCTTCTTGATGACGCCTGCCAAGGACATCATGATGACCATCATCCCCATGAACATAGGACTAAGTACACCATTCACACGACCAACATAGGATTGTTCTGTCCACTGTAGTATTAAGGTGTTGATGCCGATTTGAATGCATGGCATGGTCAGTCCGTTAATAAATTGCAAAGCTAACGTTAGAGGGATACTTGTAGATAAGCCCATACCGGCAATACATAGGGCGCTGACGCTCATCCCGAATGCTAATAGAACTTGGGGTGAGACTTTTTTGGCAAGTGTCATAATGAGAGCACCACCAACGAGCATAGCAGCACCGTTAACCATCATAAGAAACTGTAGGAACTCTTTCGGTTGACCGAGTCGCTCCGTGACTATGAACAGCCCCAAAGTCTGAATAATACCAACAGAGAATCCGGCAATAGCGAATGCACCCGCAAGTACTTTCAACACGGGACTCTTCCAGACATAGCGGAACCCGTCAGCTAGTTCTTTACGCAAATTCAGATTCTTCTTTTTATGGGGATCTTCCACTATATCAGGTGGCAGACGAAAGAGTACGACAGCAGACAATAAGAAAGCTACGCCCATAACGGCTATGGAGATGTTAATACCGAATTGATGATATGAGAATATGCCGAGTGCAGGCCCCATGATCATAAAGAGCGCAACAAGAGATTGGAATAATGCCATACCTTGCTGTAGCTGTTCAGGATGAACATGTTGTTTGAACAGCTTCATGACAGAGGGCTGAGAGAATTGCGATAATATGGCGGAAACGAAGGTGGCCAAATAGATGGTTTCCCATGAACCGTATAGTAACGCAAACAGAACGGCAAGTATCGAAACAGCGGAAAGGAAGTCACACCAAATCATTGTTCGTTTCGGTCTCCAACGGTCAGCGAATGCACCTCCAATAAAGGAGAAGACAAAGATCGGTGCGAATTCAACTACCGAGATAAGAGAAATAGCCATCGGATCGTTGTTCGTCTGATCGGTGACAAACATAAGAATGGCAAAGTTTCTGACCCATATTCCGATTTGTAGAAATAAGTTTGAGATAAGTATAGTTTGGTAGAACCTATTCTTGAATAAATTACCGCTTGCGGGCAACGAATGCGCCGCATGTACATCTGACATTTAATACACTCCTATTTATGTTCTGGTTTTTTACTATATTAGAATAATGCATTGTAGCCTATTTGAAAAGGGGGAAAACTTAGAAAGCGATCGTCCTTCTCCTAACCGGAAGTCGAACAGCCTCTATCATCAAGTCTTTCGTATACCGTGTAAACATCTGTTCTTATGTAGCCATAAAAAATCCCCTCCGAAGAACAGTAATGAATCCATAAGATCATGAACTCCTTATTCACTGTCTATCGTAGGGGAAACATACCAACCTGTGTGGGTTAGTAACCTCTGAATTCAAATCTATTACTTAGCATAGAACAATATCATAGTTAATAGGCATTAAATCATATCAAGTAATAATAGTGATCGTTGGAGCGGAAATCGTAGGTTGAGTAGTTATAGTTGATGTTGTATTTCCGAAGCTTGCTATCTCAAGTAAAATAGGCACGGATACGGAAACATCAGTCGTATCTAATACTAAGTTAGTAGTTGTTAGTATAGATAGAGCTCCTTGTTGGAGCACACCATTAATGTAGACATTGAAATAATCATCCGCAGTTACTGCTGGAAGTTCAACTACAGGTGCGTCGGCATCGTCAACAAAGCTTGCAGCGGGAATGGTTGTATCTGTGGTTATCATTCCAGCAGTTATTGTTGCGAAGTAACGAGATACAGCTGGGTTAACAGCGGTAGCAATAACTCCACCAGTTGATACAGGAGCAGTAGAAGTAGCTGTGTAGACAGGTTTTATAACGGGCATATAATCACCTCCTTTCATTTGGAAATAACTGAGAGATTTCCTCGGTTATATCAATAGTTAATGTGAAAAAAAAGATTATGAAACGGCGGATTTACTCTTATTTAATGGATTTCGATGATGTCCAATCCTTCACATAGGTAGATTACATACTATGAATAAACTATGTGAGGAGGAATTTTAAATGGCGCGTCGTAAGCTCAATAAAATAAACTGCAAAAAAAAAGTGCGAAAAAATAAAGTAAGTACTAAAAATAGCCCTAAGTATCGACAAAACACTACAGTGAAGATATGTACTAGGATATATACTAGGATATGTTCTGAAAAATCCAAATCCAAATCCAAATCCAAATCCAAATCCAAATCTAGACGCATTTGCTGTAAAGTAGCTAAAGCTAGATGTAGAGTAGGTCCTCAAGGTCCTCAAGGTCCTCAAGGTCTTCAAGGCATACAAGGGCTACAGGGACTTCAGGGTTTAGAAGGTGGCAGAGGGGATCGTGGTCCAATTGGATTGCTAGGACCACAAGGAATCGCGGGGGTTACCGGTTCTGTCGGACCCCAAGGACCCCAAGGGAATGTAGGAGCCACAGGATCTGAAGGAAGTGTTGGTGCTGCGGGACCTCAGGGAATCGCGGGGGTTACCGGTTCTGTTGGACCCCAAGGGAATGCAGGAGCCACTGGAACTGAAGGAAGTGTTGGTGCTACGGGACCACAGGGAATCGCGGGGGTGACCGGTTCTGTCGGACCACAAGGACTCCAAGGGAATGCAGGAGCTACTGGATCTGAAGGAAGTGTTGGTGCTGCGGGACCACAGGGAATCGCGGGGGTTACCGGTTCTGTCGGACCCCAAGGACCCCAAGGGAATGCAGGAGCCACTGGATCTGAAGGAAGTGTTGGTGCTACGGGTCCTCAGGGTGTTCAAGGACCCCAAGGGCAGCCGGGTTCAATATCAGAGGTATCCATTATACCTAGTTCACAAAGATATTTTTATTTTGCTACTACCGATATTGATTCACCAATCGTCATCCAAGCTAATCAATTTTTTGACGACGAGGGAAATTCAAGCAATAGTTTTGCAGGTCTGGGCCTGAATAGTTATTCAAATTTATATATTAATGGAGTATTACAAGAAAGCAGTTTATACATTTTAACTGAAAATACTTTGAACCTTATTGTGAGTGGAGATATTATTTATTCAAATACTCCAATTACTATTGAGATTGTCCAATTTGTTGCTCGTATCATTTCATGAAGCGGATAACCGATGGTGTATACAGGTGCATCCTGAGTCTCAGTAAGGTTTGTCTTGAATCATAAATAAGAAGCAGCCAATAGGGTGCTGCTTCTTATTCTGAGGTAGACTTATGTTGATCCCGCATAACAAACCCTGGAATTAGGCGTATGTAAATTAATTCTCCGATCAATTCTACAATAGTCTGGGTGACAATAACGGCTGCTGCGATCGTAGCCCAATCATCTGGCAAAGCCAAAGCTAAGGGGAGCATAACGAGGGAATTCCGCGTTCCTGAACTGAAAATAAGCGCTCGACCTGCCCCTATATCCAATCGGAATAGCATAGCGATTAATCTTGATATCGCTGGCATGATAATTAGGAAGAGAACATAGATCGGAACGACACGAACGACGACATTGAAATCGGTATATACTTTTTCAATTTGAGACGCTACGACAACGATAAGGGTAAGTGCCATGAATGGGACGGGCAACCAAGCCGTTGCATTTAGTGCGGATTGTCCTTTAGGTCTGCGCCTAGCCCAAAATTGTGTGAATACGGCAAATAATAATGGCAACATAATCAAGCTTAAGAAAGCCTCTACAAACGGCCCTACCTTCATAATATTAGTCGTTTCCTCACCTATAAATAGCCACAGATACAACGGAAGTAATATCATTTGAACTACGAATAGAATAGGCGTTACGGCTAACATTAATTTCTCGTTTCCACGCCCTAGCTGTGTGAACACAATGACGTAATCGATGCATGGAGTCAGTAGAACAAGGTAGACTCCGACTAGAATAGGGGGAGTCTGCGGAAATAGTTGTGTAAGCAACCACACGACAAAGGGTACGACAATGAAATTTGTAACTAGCAACGCACCGATAAATCTTCCATTTGAAAGAGAATCTCGTAGATGGAGAAAGGGAATTTGCGCGAACATTCCAAACAGAAGAACTGCTATAATAGGTGAAATGGTGAAGTACAGAAAGGAACTTACGGTAGGATTAGTCATGCCAACAATAGCTCCAATGAACAGGGATACTACATATAACCAAATTTGCTTATTCTCAAGCTGTTCTCTAGTGATCACTTGAAAGTTAACCTCCTATATTATTTTTTGTTATATAATGTTTATATAGCTCCCCAAAAATAAGGGATTGGCTATATCTGCAAGTGAAGGTATTATAGATATAACTAAGGTAGAAATCAACTCATTAACTATTCTATATTAAACTAACGGAGGATTCGTATGAAATATATAAGTACAAGAGGTCAGGTAGAAGCTCAAGGATTTATTGATACCGTGCTCATGGGGTTAGCGGATGATGGAGGACTCATGATCCCAGCGGAGATTCCGGTCATTTCCCAATCCACATTGAAGGAATGGAGCAAACTAAGCTATAAGGAGCTGTTTCTCCAAATCTTTTCCCATTTTACGAATGATGAAATTCCTTATGAAGATATGAAGGAAATGGTGGATAAGAGTTATGCTAATTTCCGTCATTCTGAGGTGACACCTGTTAAGAAAATAAATGATTCACTGTATATTCTGGAGTTGTTTCATGGACCGACGTTTGCATTTAAAGATGTAGCTCTGCAATTCATGGGTGAATTTTACTCCTATGTATCCAAGAAGCAGAATGAAATTATTCACATCCTCGGAGCAACCTCAGGTGATACAGGGGCTGCAGCGATCCAAGGAGTTCGAGGGAAAGAAGGCATCAAGATATGTATTCTGCATCCTCACGAGAAAGTGAGTAAAGTACAGGAACTGCAAATGACAACGGTTGATGATAAGAATGTATTGAACCTTTCGGTTAAAGGGAATTTCGATGATTGTCAAAAAATTATTAAAGAGCAATTTGCAGACTTAGACTTTAAAGGGAAGCATAATCTTCGAGCGATCAACTCGATCAATTTCTTACGCATCTTGGCACAAACGGTCTATTATTTCTATGCTTATTTCCAAATTGAGCAAGGTGACCGACCGAAGAAAGTTAATTTCAGTGTCCCTTCAGGTAACTTTGGGAATATATTCTCGGGCTTTCTAGCGAAGAAGATGGGATTACCCATTAACAAGCTCATTATAGCAACGAATGAGAATAATATTTTGGAGCGGTTTGTGAAGACGGGCAAATATAAGCCAGGTGGCTTCAAAAGTACCCATAGTCCTTCGATGGATATCCAAGTGGCAAGTAATTTCGAGAGATATCTTTATTATTTCTTAGGTCAAGATGCAGAGAAAGTGTCTGCTTACATGGAGAAGTTACAGAACGATGGGGAGATCGTAATTGGCGCAGAGGATCTAGAACGTGTACAAGATGATTTCGAAGCTTACGGTGCTAACAATGAACAATGTCTGGAATTGATTAGCAAATACAAAGCGGATTATAATTATCTGCTAGATCCACATACGGCTTGTGGGATTGCAGCGTATGAAACATATCATGGTGAAGATGAGGTTTGTATCTCATTTGCTACCGCACACCCTGCGAAATTTAATGAAGCGATCGAACAATGTGGCATTGAGCAGGAGTTCCCAAGCGAGATTAAGCAGTTATTCTCCAAGCCGCAGTATCAGTTGGTTATGGATCATAACAAAGAAGAAATCGTTCAGGAGCTTGTGAAATTTTACGAGAGATAACCGAAAAAAACCTTTTTCCCCAAAAAAGGGAGAACGATATCCAAAGAAATAGCAGACCAAGGTGATTATCCTTGGCCTGCTATTTTGCGTTTCTGATCCATGGTTTGCAATCCACATGGATTAAAGAATACCGAGTCGCATACGATAGCTGAATATAACTTCACGAGATTCCCCTGCGAATGCCTGAGAGACAAGTTCCCGGAATTGCGATACCTCAGAATGGATCTCATCTGCTCCCAATTTAAGAGCTGTTTGTAGCCCGCCTTGACTGAGAGCAATGTTCACGTACCGCTCTGCATCACATTGTTGGCTATGATGGAAGACGATTTCCCTTGCGTAGCGGAACAATCCAGATTTCTGGATATGATGCAAATGCTCATCTTTGCTCCATTTATGTGCACGCTGTTCCTGTGGTGCTAATTGCGTTGCACGAACATCTGCATAGGTGATAAGTTGCTGATACATGTCATCAATTTTCCAGTCGAAGACAGGAGGCCAGTCGTAGTCATAAGCGGCGAATATTCCTCCAGGACGAAGGATACGAGCGAATTCACGCAACGTACTTTGCGGCTCCATCCAATGAAAGGATTGGGAACAGGTCACGATGTCAGTACTTCCGGATGCTAATCCCAATTCATGCGATAAGCCATTCTTGAATTCAAGATTTAACGGTTGTCCGCTTGCTTCCCATTTGGATATGGCAACTTCACGCATATCATCACTGGGTTCATACCCGATGATATGATCTGCAGCGTTAAGCCATATGAATGAGGATAGACCTGTGCCACATCCGACATCCACAACCATTTGAGGCTTGCTACGTAAATAGGTGGTGAGTATCTTAACGACCTCCAAAGGTGCGCTAGGACGATTCTGATCATATAGTGAACCGAAACCGGCAAACCGCTCTACATTGTTGTTACGTATCTCTTCAATCATTGGATACCACTCTCCTATATGATATTAGTGTCTGCATGGCTACATTGCAGGTTGACTTTCGCTATATAGCTCCAACCTTCTGATCGGGAATGATGAATGACACGGTAGTACCTACCACGGGCTTGCTCTGAACAATCTGATTAGGTAAAGTTAGTTTTGTCGTCACAACTTAAGTAAATTCGACGCATGTTGGTATTTTCCCTTTTCCTCTTTTTCTCGTGTAAATTGTCACACTTATTTTTGGTGCATAGTATTTATTGTTTTTCAAAGAATAGTAGGGGGAGTACAGAGTATGGCCATATTTCAATATAATCCGTTTCGTCCTACGGGTAATCCTTTTCATCTTCACCTTCTGTTCTGGGGCAAGGAAGATTGTGTCCCGGGGCATGCTGTAGGGCCGGGAGTTAGGGATGTGTACAAGATCCATTTCATCCATAAGGGACAAGGATTCGTTCGCGTAGGAACGCAGACGCATAAGCTCGTTGCAGGACAAGGTTTCCTGATCTGCCCCGATGTTGTCTATTATTATGAAGCGGATGGGGAGGAACCGTGGACGTATTCATGGATAGGATTTCAAGGCGCTGAAGTACCTGATATTGTTAAACGAACCTATCTTTCCCCCGCACAACCTGTTTTTTCAATGGATTCGAGAATAATGCCTACATTATACGATCAACTATCGAGTGCGGCTGTACTTGCAAGTAGCGCTCTTGATTTTCGAATAAATGCTATCTTTTTTGAATTTCTGGCATCTTGGGTGGAGATGACCGGAATGGATTCGCCACTCGTTACGATTTCTAGCAGACAAGAGGGATACGTTCACCAGACGTTGGAGTTTCTCCATAATCATTACAGTGAAGATATCTCACTGGAGAATCACGCTGACAATTTAGGATTGGATCGTAAGCATTTAAGTTCGATTTTTAAAAAGGCGCTCGACGTACCACCTCGTCAATACTTGCTGCATTATCGTATGAATAAAGCATGCGAATTACTTAGTAGTGGTAAATTTACCGTTGGAGAGGTGGCGAGATCGGTCGGATATCAGGATCCACTCCTCTTCTCGAGAATGTTCAAGAAGGTTATCGGAATACCTCCGAAACATTATCAAAGAGAACATCATAAATCAGACATTAATCCATAATTATCATCCTTCTTGTTATGGGTTATTCCCGTAATGATGCCTATAATAAGTTGAAAGTTAAAGAAGGAGTGATTATTGTGGTATATTCAGCAGATGATAAGCGATATGAAATGATGACATATCGGAGAAGCGGGAAAAGTGGATTGAAACTACCTGCCATTTCTCTTGGACTATGGCATAATTTTGGTGGAATAGATAAGTATGAGAATGGAAGAGCTATGGTGCGTAGAGCTTTCGATTTAGGGATTACACATTTCGATCTGGCTAACAATTATGGGCCACCAGCAGGTTCAGCAGAGGAGACCTTCGGTAGAATATTAAAAGAAGACTTCAAAGCGTATCGGGATGAGATGATCATATCAACCAAAGCTGGTTATTATATGTGGCCGGGTCCTTATGGAGAATGGGGATCTAAGAAGAGCCTAGTGGCCAGTCTGGATCAGAGCTTAACAAGATTAGGACTCGACTATGTGGATATTTATTATCACCATAGACCAGATCAAGATACGCCTCTTGAAGAGACCATGTCTGCACTCGATTTAATTGTTCGTCAAGGTAAGGCTCTGTATGTTGGTCTTTCCAATTATTCACCTGAGATGACGTTAGAAGCCTCACGTATTCTGAAAAGACTTGGAACCCCCTGCTTGATTCATCAACCACAGTATTCGATGTTCGCTCGTGAACCCGAGCGTGGCTTACTCGATGTATTGGAAGAGGAAGGAATCGGTTCCATTGCATTCTCACCATTGAACAAAGGGATATTGTCGGACCGTTATTTAAATGGAATATCTTCGGATTCTCGTGCTGCGGGGCCAAGTGTATTCATGAATCCGAGTGAACTGACAGATGTGATAATAGCTAAAGTGGCCAAGCTTAACGATATGGCTATGGAACGTGGTCAGAAGCTATCCCAGATGGCACTAGCATGGACGCTTCGCGGTGGAAGAGTGACTTCTGCCCTGATCGGAGCAAGTAAGGTTAGCCAAATTGAAGATGCTGTAGGAACAATTAATAATCTATCCTTCACGGATGATGAGTTAGTTCGGATTGAGCAAATTCTGGCTTGATGGTAATCGAGAAGACTGTGCATAGCTGGTTTCCTTTTTCTATGAAAATGTTTATGATGAAATAAGTCAGAAGCAAAAGGAGAAATCATATATGTCAGAAGCCATTCAAGTGTTTAGAGGGAATTATGTTGAGAGTACACATCATATTCACGTAGCAGTTGTAGATTATACAGGGAAACTCTTGTACTCATATGGAGATCCCAAACGGTTAACTTTCGCGCGTTCAGCAATGAAGCCGTTCCAGGCAGTTCCGATTGTCGAGACAGGGACAGCGGCATCATTCGGATATAGTGCATCTGAGATTGCACTGAGTTGCGCATCACATAGTGGGGAAACGATACATCGGGAAGCTGTGTTGGACATTCTAGAAAGAGCGAACTTAGAAGAAGACGATCTACTGTGCGGAACCCATGTTCCTAGGGACAAAGATAGCTATATTGAGCTAATTAAAGCGGGTGGAGAGCTGACTCCAGTCTTTAGTAATTGTTCAGGGAAACATTCAAGCATGCTTGCGACAGCGGTACATTTGCATGAAGATATTCATACGTATCCCCAAATTAGCCATCCTGTTCAACAAAGGGTGCTTAACGTCATTGCAGAGGTGTGTAGCATTCCTGAAGAACAAATTGGACTTAGTGTAGATGGCTGCGGTCTGCCAGTACATCAAATTCCTCTTTGTAACACAGCATTGGGATTTGCTCGACTGGCACATCCAGGGGGGACGGTTTCTGTAAGTAGAGCAGAAGCACTCGAAATGATCCGTGATGCGATGATGGAGCATCCTGAGATGGTGGCTGGCAAGAAGAGATTCGATACGGACA
Organism: Paenibacillus sp. FA6; assembly: GCF_051550225.1. NCBI lineage: Bacteria > Bacillati > Bacillota > Bacilli > Caryophanales > Paenibacillaceae > Paenibacillus > Paenibacillus sp. FA6. The sequence goes on from NZ_CP188820.1 coordinate 288,233, forward strand.
TCATGAGAGCCTTTAATGGGAATATCGTAACTAAAGTGGGAGCCGAAGGCGTACAATGTATGGGAATTGTTGATCGTGGCATCGGTATTGCTATTAAGATTGAAGATGGAAGCGATCGTGCGTCGGGCGTTGCGGCAATGGAAGTGTTGAGACAGCTTGGAATCGGTGATGAGTCAACGGATGAGTTGTTGAAAGATTATATTCATGCACCAGTACTGAATGCGAGGAATGTTAAGATTGGTGTTGTGAAGGCGAACTTCGTTTTGGATCCGGCTGTGATCTAGTAGGGAGTGATTTTAATAGCATAAGAAAAGTAGAAACCCACCTTAGATTTCGTAATTAAGAGGTGGGTTCTTCGCGTCTTCCAAAAGTTTCATGTTCGCATTAGTACATCTTACGAATCCTGGGATATTATCAACACCCTCTCCTCTGATCTATATATTAAGATTGCCGAATAATGGGCCCTTTCGTGAATACAGTAGCTGGTGCAGGACCATCGTACTGAGTTGATGTAGGAAGATGTGGCCCCAGCCCGTATTCAGATTCAATCTGATGTATGAGAGTCTCATCTAAATATTTCTTGGCGAATTGACGGGCTTCTAATCGAGTTAAGAATTCTATCCTAATGTTAAAGGCGTGTATTATAGAAATAAAGGTGCCTAATAGAAGAGAAACTGACCAAACATAAGTTAAAATACTTGAGTTAATTTTAAACAGCATATCTATGAACACGAGAAAGAAAGGAATTGCATAGAGTGCTCCATACATAGTCCAGCGCTTATGTTTTACTTTCCTCCCAATATATATATAGGCAATCCAGTTAAAATAAAAGGTGAAAGGTAACAAAATCCACCATGATTGTGCTAATTTCCATAAAAATCCTTTAGGCTTCCTATCCATTATTAATTAGCCTCCAAGTCATCTTGTTCCCCATTCGAAAGATCATATTAAGATTGCCGAATGAGGAGCCCTCTTGTCGATACTGTTCTAGGTACAGGTCTATCAGAATGAACCTCTTTAGGAAGACGTGGTCCCAGCCCATATTCAGATTCAATCTGATGTATAAGCGTCTCATCTAAATAATTCTTGGCGAATTGCCTAGCTTCTAATCGGGTTAAGAATTCCTTCCTAATCTTGAAGGCGTGTGAAATAGAAATGATACCACCTACTAGAAAATACACCGACCATACAGTATCAACACTTTTGCTCTCAATAAATTGATCACTTATTGAACTCAAAAAGAAGGGGATAGAATATATCAAACCATACTTTGTCCAACTTTTGTTCTTCACCTTCAGACCAATATATATAAAGGCAACCCAATTCAAAATAAATGTGAAGGTTAATAAAATCCACCATGATTGTCTTATATTCCAAAATGATCCTTTACGCTCCTTGTTCATTGTGCATAAGCCCCCCAATAATATGCGACACTCATATGTATTTAGCACTACTCATTGTGTGATGATTGTCGAATGACACGACCCTTTGTTGGAACAGTTGGTGGAAGAGGCCGCTTTGGGTGTTCCGACTCAGGTAGATCGAAGTCTACTCCGTACTCCGATTCAATCTTGCGTTTCAGGTTATTCTCTTCTCTTATGGAGGATAGTTGACGAGCTTCTAATCGAAGTAGAAATTCTTTCCTAACCATGAGTGCATGTATAATACAAATGACCCAACTAATGAGGAAAACAGCAAAACCTACGTTGGATTGCCAACTTGTTTGCTCGGTTGAGGTTCCAGTTATAATTCCGCCAAAACAAGTTAGCGTATAAACGACGCCCCAAATAGCAAACGGTTTACTTTTCACTCTCATGGCAATATAGAAGAAAGCTGACCAGTGTAAGAACATAACAAGGGTCAGTAGTATCCACCAGGATTGGACAATCTTCCACAGCGTTGTTTTATGATTAGGATCCATTATTATGTAACCTCCGTTATGATAATCTTTCCATTCTGCCGCTAAGTATAATACAGAAATATGGGAGCCGACTCTTCGACTCCCATCATTATTTATTCCTAATTATAACATAACTTCTAACAATAAGTGACTATTTCTTCGCAGTATAGATCAGAATAGCATCTCTTAAGAACGCTGCTACCCCAGGTTGTTTCTCATCGTAATAAGCTGTGAATCTTTCATCATCCACGTACATTTGAGCAACTCCGGCATGGGCTTCCTTGCTGTAAGCATTCCAAAAATAACTCAACCATTGGCGGTGCAGATCTGCTGCGTGCTGAGCGAATTCACCTGCGGGATCGCCTGTTGAAATAGCTTTGGCAAGAGCTTCATGGACAGCAACTTCCAATTGTTCAACATCAGCATATTGCGCCTCAGTCATGTCTTTAATCTTCTGATTGGTTTGATTGATCTGTGTATCGCCATATTTCGTTCTAATTTCCTTGCCATATTTCTTTTCATTGTCATCGATCAAAGTCTGTTTGAAGCCTTTAAATCGTTCTTCGTTCGTCATGGGTATGCTCCCTTCAGTTTGAGCCAATGTTGCATCAACATTAGCAATTAATTGATCTAGTTGTGCTCGTTTCTCAAGAAGTTTCGTACGGTGTTCCCTCAGTGCAATCTTCCCATCAAAGGAGGGTGCGGTGAGCAATTCCTGTATATTTTCTAAACCTACGCCTAATTCCCTGTAAAAAAGGATTTGTTGTAACCGATTTACTTCAGTCTGACCATAAATGCGATATCCCGAAGAATTCATTCTTGCCGGCTTAAGAAGACCAATTTGATCATAATATCGTAAAGTTCGCGTGCTAACACCTGCCATGTGCCCAAGCTTTTGTACGGTATATTCCATGTGTTCACCTCCCTGACTAGATAAGAGTACACCTTTACGTAACGTCAATGTCAATCAGTATATGAATTAGCACAACAAAGAACCACTGGAGTGATTTGCACCAGTGGCTTCTCTTAATTCATTTGGAATTATTCACTCACTTCGATATGTCGTCCTGGAAGATCTTTATTAGAGAGTAACTCTGAAACCGTGACGAAAGAATAACCTCTCTTTATTAATTCTGGCAAGATGATTTTTAGGGCATCCACCGTTTGTGTACTGTTATGGACAAAATCATGCATCAGGATGATATCTCCATTGTCAACATTATTCAGTACCTTATTCACAATCTTATCCACACCGGGACTAGCCCAGTCCTTTGTATCTTGATCCCATGACCAGAGAATCATTAACAAGTCATTCTCTTTGCAGATATTAACAGCAGTTTCGTTGTAACTACCACCCGGTGGCCGAAATAGTATCGGTTTGTGTCCAGTAGCATTATATATAGCTTCTTGCGTAAGATTCAGTTCTGTCAGTAATTTCGTTCTGGAGATATTCTGAAAAGAAGCGTGGTCATAAGAATGATTTCCGATCTCATGTCCTTCGAGAAATTCTTGCTTTACAATATGGGGGAATTTCTCTACGCGATTACCTACGACAAAGAACGTAGCTTTGGCTTGATATTGTTTGAGAAGATTAAGGATCTCAGGTGTCCTTGTATAATCAGGTCCGTCATCAAAGGTAAGGGCAATGACCTTGTTCTGGGATGGTACTTCCCATATGATATCACCACGCTTCTCATAATACTCTCTCCCTTTACCTAAAGTAGAATGAGGTTCGGCATATGTAGTGTTGATGAACAGATTGGCTAAAGAGAATATGATTAGTATTCGAGTCATGTTCAAAATGTTCATTTGTCCTCCGTCTTTGGGTCTTATTTTACATTATGAACGTTATGATTCACCACTATATGGTCAATTATTCAGAAGAATATTGAAATAGCTATCCCTTGCTGAAGCTATCTATAAACTTGGTAGCTAGAGATGAGATATATTTATCCTTTATCCAAATGGCGGCTATCCTTGTTCTTAATGCTTCACTATTGATCTCTTTGAAGATCAGATACTCATGATTGGCGAGAACTAATGCGGACTTCGGTATGATTCCGATTCCAAGTCCAGCGTTTGCCCACAATAGTGTTGTACGAGCATCGTCATTTATGCAAAAAAGAGTAGGTTCAAAACCTTCTTTCAAACAGGTCTCGCGAATGAGTTGCTCAAACCTGCGATAAATGATGAGTGGTTTCTCTATTAATTCAGCGACATCGATCGTGTTTTGATGAGATGCCCAGTCAAAATCTGGGGTCATTACGGCGATCATGGGCTCGGATTCAGCATATCGGCATTCTAGATTGGACGTGTTAAAAGGCGTTCTGACAATGCCAACCTCCACAATCCCTTTCGTTAAGAGATCAATAATCATAAAGGTATTGCCTTCGTGGATTTCAAATTTCACACCCGTATAGGCTTTGTGAAATTCGGAAAGCCTTTCCTTCATAAGGGTTGCACCAGAGGAGGACACCGTGCCAATGGAAAGGGTCCCCTTCAGTCCTTTGACGAAATCGTTAATTTCTCTTACGGTGGAGTCCGTTAATTCTAGGATTTGTTGTGCTCTATTTCGCAGGATGATCCCCGCATCCGTCAGTTGTACACTACGGGGTCTTCGCTCCACGAGTTTAACGCCAAGTTCCTCCTCAAGAAGCTTGAGTTGTTGACTTAGTGGCGGTTGTGCCATTTGTAGCTTTTTCGCCGCCGATGTAATCTGACCTTCTTCTGCAATGGTAAGGAAGTATTTGAGTTGTCTAATATCCATAAGGAGTCCTCCAGTGTTGAGATATGATTATCGTATCGCATGAGAATGAAACTGATATTTTTAATATGAGAGTAGTTATGCCATAATCATAGTCGGTACTACATAATAGTCAATTATTTCGACGATATCTTACGATAGGTGATGATTAGAGTTGTTTAAGTTAGCTACATATTTAAGACCTTACAGGAAAGAGGTCATCATCGGACCGATCTTCAAGCTTTTGGAAGCTATATTTGAGCTACTCCTACCTACGATAGTCGCGCTCATTATTAATAAAGGGATAGGAATGCGTGATACGTCTTATGTATTCAAAATGGGTGGGCTTATGATTGTGCTTTCCATTGTAGGATTTGGCTGTTCAATGATCTGTCAGTATTATGCGGCGCGTGCCTCGCAAGGATTCGGTACCACATTGCGGAATAAGATTTACAAACATATTTCAACGCTCTCATACACGGACATGGATAAGTATGGTACACCATCGCTCGTTAACCGAATAACGAATGATGTCAACCAGCTTCAATTAGCTGTTGCGATGTTCATACGTCTCGTTATACGAGCACCTTTTATCTGCATTGGTGCAATTATTATGTCAATGATATTGGATTTTCAATTGTCACTTATTTTATTAATAGCCACACCTATTTTTGGAGTGATCTTATATTTCGTAATTACACGTACCTCGCCTATCTATCGAAGCTATCAGCAGAAGCTAGATCGAATTGCGCTTGTTTTAAGTGAGAACCTATCGGGGGTACGAGTGATTCGGGCTTTTGCAAAGAGTAGACAGGAAAGACAGCGATTTAATGAAACGGCGGAGGATTTAACTCATACAGCTATACGAGTAGGTCGAATTTCAGCACTACTGAATCCGTTGACGACACTTGTAGTGAATGTTACCATTATCGCGATTCTGTGGGTTGGTGGTATCCACATCAATGAAGGTCGTCTCTCGCAGGGTGAGATTATCGCCTTTATGAATTACATTACGCAAATCTTGCTAGCTTTAATCGTCGTATCGAACTTGGTCATTATTTTCACGAAGGCATCATCCTCGGCTGGACGAATTAATGAAGTATTAGCAACGACAACATCCATTCCAGATACAGGGAATATTAGTTCTCACACATTCGACAAACATACGGCAGTGCCAGCTATTCAATTTAACAACGTCTCCTTCGGGTATAACATGACAGGTGATATGGCGCTTGAGGATATTTCCGTCGAGATCACCCGCGGTGAAACAGTTGGTATTATCGGTAGCACAGGCTCAGGTAAATCAACGTTTATCAATCTAATCCCAAGGTTCTACGATGCGACAGAAGGTGAAGTGAAGATTGATGGATTTAATGTGAAGGATTATTCTCTGATGCAATTAAGGCACAAAATAGGTGTGGTTCCTCAAAAGTCCGTGCTCTTTACCGGGACTATATCCGAGAATATCCGCTGGGGTCATGAAGATGCAACGGATGAGGAAGTCGCGAAGGCGGCTGCTATGGCGCAAGCCGATGAATTTATCTGCAAGCTTCCAGATAGATATAACACGCAGGTCTCCCGTGGGGGACTCAATTTATCTGGTGGTCAAAGGCAACGCCTGACGATTGCTCGTGCATTGGTTGCTAAGCCAGAAATCCTTATCCTTGATGATTCCTCAAGTGCTCTGGATTTCGCCACGGATGCTGGGCTAAGGCGTGCACTGAAAGAGAGCGATAGGTTGATGACTGTACTCATGGTGTCGCAAAGAGTTAGTACGGTACAACAAGCTGATAAAATAATCGTATTTGAGGAAGGTCGAGTTGTAGGAATGGGTACGCATGATGAATTGATGATTAGCTGCGAGGTTTACAAAGAAGTTTACCTTTCTCAGCTTTCCAGTGAGGAGTCGGGCAAATGAATAATAAGGAAACATGGAAGAGACTGATAAAGTATACAGGACGATATAAAAAAATGACGATATGGGCGATACTGTGTGCTATTCTCAGTGTTGTCGCCAGTCTGATCGGTCCATTATTGATAGGTAGGACTATTGATCATATGATCGGTGTGAAGCAGGTCAATTTCAGTGCAATGCTGGAATTGTTGGTGATTCTAGCGATCGTATATGTCGTTGGAAGTCTCTTTGGGTGGTTGTTGATCTACTCGACGAATCGTATCGCTTACCGGACTGTGTATGATATGCGTCGTGAACTCTTCGAGAAGATGAATATATTGCCGCTCAGTTATCACGATACTCACCCACAAGGTGACAGTATTAGTCGTTTTGTTAATGATATGGATATCGTCTCAGATGGACTTCTTCAGGGTTTCTCCACATTGCTTACAGGTGTGATTATGATTGCGGGATCCATTGCATTTATGCTCTATATTAATCCGCTTATGGCGTTAGTTGTTCTGATTTCGGCTCCAGTCTCATTCTTTGTGGCACGATTCATAACGACACGATCTCAGCAGATGTTCCGGGAGCAGGCTCGCATCTTAGGTGGACTAAACGGATATGTGGAAGAAATGATTGGTGGACAAAAAGTGGTTCAAGCATTTCAGTACGAAGAGCGTTCGTTTACTGAATTTGAGGAGAAGAATCAAGCGTTGTATCAGGCAGGTGTGAAATCTCAGTTCTATGGTTCATTATCCAATCCGACAACCCGTCTGGTAAACAATATTACTTTCTCTGCTATCGCAATGATTGGTAGTATAGCAGTCATACTTAACACCATTACAGTGGGGGAACTATCAAGCTTTCTAATTTTCTCAAATTTGTTTGCTAAACCTTTCAATGAAATTACTGGTGTATTAACGCAGCTTCAATCGGCAAGTGCATCGGCGCAACGTATTTTCTCTGTTCTTGATCAGACGGTGGAACAAGCTGACGCTCCAAATGCTATTCATTTGGAACAAAGTAAAGGGACGATAACCTTTGATAAGGTGAATTTTGCCTACAATCCTGATCGACCACTCATTACCAATTTCAGCTTAGAGGTTAAGCCGGGGACTCGTATTGCGATTGTCGGTCAGACTGGAGCAGGCAAGACGACACTTGTTAACCTTTTGATGCGTTTTTATGATGTGAATAGCGGTGCTATCATGATAGATGGTGTGAATATTAATAACATTACTCGCGATAGCTTGCGGCAAAGTTTCGGTATGGTATTGCAGGAAACCTGGTTATATGGGGGAAGCATTCGAGACAATATCGCTTATGGTAAGCCAGATGCAACGGATGAGGAAGTTATTATGGCAGCGAAAGCGGCTAATGCACATAGCTTCATCAAACGATTACCTAACGGGTATGATACGTTGATTTCTGGTACAGGGGGCAGTCTATCTCAGGGACAAGAACAGCTTCTGACGATTGCTCGCGTGATGTTAGTAGATCCACCGATGCTTATTCTTGATGAGGCAACAAGTAGCATTGATACTCGAACGGAGATTCGTATTCAGAAGGCTTTTCAGAAAATGATTGAGGGGAGAACCAGCTTTGTTATTGCACATCGACTATCGACGATAAGAGAAGCTGATTTAATCTTATATATGAAGAATGGTGATGTCGTGGAGAGTGGAAATCATAAGGAGTTGTTAGAGCACGGTGGACATTATGCAGGGCTGTATAATAGCCAGTTTACATCGGCATAGATGTGTCTAGGTGTGATTTGAAAAAGGGGATGTGCGCAAGCCAAGAACTATGGCTTGAGGCACATCCCCTTTCTGTTGATGAAGTAATGTTGTTTATGAGATATTAGGTTTAATTGATGGATTGTCCATTAAATGATTTAATGTCTAGTGGTGCAGCTAAGAAGTTACCAGCCTTACCCACAAAAGTAGTGAAGTGTGTGCTAGCATTGTGAAATGCTACTGCATCGGAATCTTGCCAAGCTTCAACCATAATGAATATATTCTCTTTGTCAGTGCTTTTGAATAAGTCGTAAGAAATATTGCCGCTTTCTGCTTTTGAAGCTTCAATTAAAGGTTGAATCTCTTCAACAAATGCTTGTTGTTTATCGGCGATAATATTAAATGTGGCATGAATAATGATCATTGAATTTCCCTCCATTATTGTGAATGATATTTCTTACTTCCATTGAGCAATTGTATCGATAGGTAGACGTACAGATTTATAACCTTGATCCGCTGCTTTACCGATTGAGATAAGCATAACAGGAACGTAGCGATCTTTATCTAATCCGAATGCCTCGGCAATTTGATCCTTCTCGAAACCACCGATTGGATTCGTGTCGTACCCATGAGCACGAGCTACGAGCATCAGTTGCATTGATACAAGGCCACCATCAATGAGGACGGTCTCTCTATTATCTTGAGGATCCAGTGTTGCGAAATGGGCTGATAATCTAGGAAGTTGCATCTCTTTTGTCTCTAAGGGCATATAACCAAGTTCAACGGCCTTACCGTATATTTCTTCAGCTTTATCGAAATTATTCAGATCGCCAAAGACGGCGATGACAGCAGCGGATGTTTCAACTTGATTTTGATTGAATCGAGCAAGTGGTGCTAGAACTGCTTTTGCTTCAGGGCTCTCGATCACAACAAAGCGCCATGGCTGTAAATTAATTGAAGAGGGTGCAAGAGTTGCCTCTGTAAGTATTTCAGTCATTTCTTCACGGCTGATTTTTACGGAAGTATCATAATCTTTGATGGAGCGGCGTCCTGTAATTATTTCTGTGAAGTCATTTATTTTAGTAGTTTGCAAAGTTAAAATCTCCTTTTGTCTGTTATTATAGTGCGAGTTCAAAAATTCATCTTTTCAGCACCGAGAAGATTGGATGAAGATAGGGAATGAGGAGCGGAGCGTAGGCAGTACCTACGTGAGCACCGGAAGGACCGGCTGAATTCAATATTCGATGTCGAATACGCCTCTTGCTATACTTCGTGATCAAAAGATGATTTTTTGAACAACCTCTTTATAGTTGGTTAATATGGTGGATCATCCGGTTGAGCATATCGGATAGCGTAGATCGTTCTTGCTCGTCGAAATCTTTAAGCAATTGCGTAATAAACTGTTGCTTCTCTTTTTTATAAACGATGATTTCATGGCGTCCACGATCCGTTAGTTTTACGAGTGTGACTCGATTATCGTCTGGATTATTACGCCTTGAAACAGTACCTGCTACTTCAAGTTGCTTTAAGTGCCGCGTGACTGCTGCGCTGTCAATTTTCACTTCTTTTTGGAGTGTGGTTTGACTGATTTCATCTACTAGATAAAGTTGATGTAAAAGCTGCAGTCGTGATGGACTAATACCTGCGCAACGTTCAAACTTAGTACTGATCTGTTTACTAAGAGATTGCATTTGGTCAAAGACATATGCTTCCTCAGATGATAATGGGGTCAATGTGGGCCTCCTTATATCATGCGTAAAACCATGATGTTTATTAGTTGATGCATCAATGGTTGACATGTCAATTAATATAAAGCATATGAATCAATAAATCAAGTGTCTTTCACTTGCTAATTATTTCTGAGCTAATCGGAAATGAACAGAAACACACAAATGGCAGACCGAGGATAATACCCTAGGTCTGCCACTTTCCTGCACTATTCTCTTGTAATGAGGGAGGACATAATCAATTCTTATGATCGAGTAGTAATTGAAAGTCATTGTTACGGATGAAGTCTAACACTTTATCGTATATAAGCTGATGTCCGTCTTTATTCGGGTGTATACCATCCACACAAATAAATTTAGTGAAATCAGGCTGCTCTAAGAAGGCACTTCTTACATCAATAATTCTCGTCTGGGTGCTCTCGGCAACCTTGAGAATCGTCGAGTTGTATCGTTCCTGCCACCAATAGATTTTGGTGACACTCCCTAACCATTTCAGGATATTTGCAGCTGCTACCGGGTTATTCTGGCTGACCCAATTGAAATAATTCTCTGCATTAAGTGGAGGGAGGTTCATTAAAATAGGCGTAATTTGTTGGCTTTTTAATAATTCGATTGTTTCCCTAAGCATTTTCTCAAATACATTGAAATCGGTCTTTGGATTATGCTCTGCTTCAGGGTTATCGGCAATTTCATTCCAATGAAAATCACAATCGTTTCCACCATACTCGATCAGCACGAAGTCGGGCTTTTCTTTCTGTATGTCTTTTTTAAGATTTCCAATTCCTTTAATCAGCGTATTTCCAAATCTCGCCGTATTGCGAACAACGCCTTTTAATTTACTTTGCATGAGAGAAACATAATTATCTTCAAGAATGACATACTTACTGCGAGATTCATCATAAATAACTCCTTTGGAAATGGAGTCTCCCGTAATCATATACTTGGTGCGGTTGATAGATAAGTCGTCGCTATCGTTGCTCATGATCTCACCTCAATTATTCCAAAGGTTTCATCGCCTTTTTTTAAGTGTAATATAGGTTGTAGCATAAGTAAATCTAGGTGGTATTAACATAACAACAAATAAAGAGGATGTGTATAGAAAGTGATTTTTTTAAAATGTATACACTTTGTGAAAAGTATAGCAAGAGGCTCTTTTTTACTTAAAATCGTGTTATACTAAATTTATACAAATAGAAATCAGGGGGAATTATAATGAAAAAATTAATGAGTTTAGGATTGGTGTTGGTGTTTGTATTATTGGCAGCTTGTGGAAGTGATAAAGAACCAGTCGCAAAAGAACCCGTCGCTACAGAACCAGCAGTTGATGTAGTAACGACTGCATCCATAGTAAACAATGAAGAAGCATTCTTGAATGCGATCAGCAAAGATGGAACATGGATCATTGCTACACTTAATGATTTGAAGATTGATAAGGATCTTGTATTAGATGGACCATTTACGAACAGAGACGTAGCCGCACGTAAGATAGCTCTTTATGAACAAGATGCAGATAAGAATATAACGGCTTCTTACACACTTACTGCTCCTAAGTTAACAGTTACAAGTGAAAATGCAAGAATCCAAGGTGGAACTTTCGTTGGTGATGTCTATGTTGAAGCTAATGGATTTCAACTTGTAGATGCAAAGGTTGAAGGTAATGTATACTTTGCAAGTGAAGAATTCAAAGCATCTTTTGATGTATCAGAAAAAGGTGTTGTAACTGGAGTTACTGAAGTTAAATAATAGTTTCATTCAAGAGAGAAGGGTCTTAGGGAGAATAATCCCTAAGACCCTTTTTTGATACGCACAGAGATTCTTAACTAGTCATCTGGAAAATCTATAGATAATACCACTTAATTGGTATGAATGTTCACTAAATGGTCTAATGATGCAGGTGAGTGAGTGGTAACTATTGGGAAATGGGCACGAGAACAGAGTTACTATTTAGGTATTTAGACCTATATAATTTACAGGCTATTATTGTTTTTTTTTAGAGAAGAAATCAATAATAAAGAGGATGGTTACAATATTGTAACCAAATGAGTGCAACGTGATCTCCTTGTTTATAATTGCCTTATTTATCCTTTTTAAATATAACGTTACAGTTCTTTTTACCTAATTGGAATCAATGAATTACGACTATGGGCTGATTAACTAGCGCGAGAAAGCACTTTACAATGAGGACAAGCATGCAGAAACAAACGCATCTCAGGAGGTAACAACAACATGAAGATTCGCACAAAAGTAATATCAGCATCATTCGCAGCAGTAATGCTGTTTGGTGGCTTGTCCACAACCGTCTTAGTCCAACAAGTAGAAGCTGCAACATCTACATCAAAAGTGACTTGGGGAGTTAATTTACGAAAGGCTCCTACTACTTCTTCTAGCGTCATTCGGATGCTTAAAAAAGGTGAGAAGATTGTTGTTCTGGAGAAATCCGGTGCATCATGGCTTAAGGTGAAAAACGTTGAAGGAACGATAGGTTATATCTCTTCTTCATCCAAATATACTACGAAAGATTCAGGGAATTCAGGTAACAATAACACGACAAGCAGTAGTGTTGAGAAGGTCATTGCAGCAGGAATGAAGTACATGGGAACACCTTATGAGTACGGATCAAGCCGTTCTAATACTGCTACATTTGATTGTTCTGATTTTATACGCCAAATTTATATGGATGGTCTTGGAATAAAGTTACCAGCTGATTCCAGAGCTCAAGGAAGTTATGTAAAGGATAAAGGAACTGTACAGACTGATTGGACCAAGCTGAAACGTGGAGATCTGATGTTCTTCATGTCCTATAAAGGATCAAGTGCATCTGCCTATTCTGGTGTGAAGAAATCAACAGCTAGAATTACGCATGACGGTATTTATTTAGGAAACGGACAAATCCTTCATACCTATTCCAAGGAATCTGGTGGTGTTACCATAAGTAAAATTGATGGTACGCACTGGGAGAAGAGGTTCCTGTTCGGGGGAAGTGCACTATAATTAAGATATGCAGCAAAGCACCGTTTCATAGACAAAGATCCCATTCGAGGCTAATCGATGAGGATCTTTGTCTGTTTAAAATGATATACTACATGTAAGAACACCGTTTAATACAGAATTGTTCATAAGAATGGGAGAATTATTATGATTAGGAAAAATTGTTTACTAGATGCTGATTTTCAAAGATCAATAACCTTTCAAAGAAATATAGAAGTATGGGTGGATCAAGAGTTAGCGATCGTAGGTAGGGTTGAGTCCTTCACTGCAGAATCAATTCGAATTGATGGGAATGAATATGTGAGAGCCTCCTGTACGTTTGTTATGGTGTAAATGCAAACAATAAAGGTCACGCTTTAAACTGAATATTGTATAATTCGGCATACAGTCCGTTCAACGCTAGCAAAGTATGATGCGAACCTTCTTCAACAATTACACCTTGATCTAACACGATAATTCTAGAGGCATCCCTCACCGTAGATAGTCTGTGAGCGATGACTAACGTTGTTCGATCTTTCATGAGTAGATCAAGTGATTGTTGAACAATTCGTTCTGATTCGTTATCCAAAGCGGAGGTAGCCTCATCTAGAAGAAGAAGCGGAGCATTACGAAGGAAGGCTCTCGCAATAGCGATTCGTTGCCTTTGTCCACCGGATAAGGTTGAACCATGTTCGCCTAATATCGTGTCATACCCTGCGGGCATCCTTGATATAAACTCCTCTGCACCCGCGAGTCGAGCAGCTTCTTGAATATCTTCTTCGGTTGCTTCATTTGAACTGAAAGCGATATTGTCCCTTATTGTTCCTGAGAATAAATAAGGTGTCTGAGGTACATACGTAATCATGGAGCGCGCTTCTTCAAGGTGCTTATGAACAGACTTCCCGTAAATGGAGATACTACCGATATCAGGTTCATATAGACCACAGCATAACCGAACAAGTGTCGTCTTGCCTGAACCGCTTGGCCCCACAACCGCAATGGTTTCCCCAGGAGAGATATTCATATTAATTCCGGCAAAGAGTGATGATCCACTTCCATCAAGAGCGTAGTGTCTGTAATGGACATCTTGTAAGGACAATGCTGCAGCCTCATCTGAAGCCTCATCTGAAGCCTCTGGATACGAGGCAAGTTGCGATAATGGATTTACTTCGCCTTCGTCGGACATCTCAAAAATATCGAATACACGATCAGCTGCACCTAAAGCTTCTTGCACCCCGCCCCAAGTCCGAGACATATGTACGAATGGCCACTGTACTCGTCCCATCAAAATGATAAATGCGAGTACTTCACCGGCTGTCGTTCCACCTTTTAGAGCAGATAAAGCAATTAAAGCAGCACATGCAACCATGACTATATTATTGATAAATGCCGAGGATTGCCACAATAGTCCGTTTAAAATGGTTCTTTTTAGTTGTAACCGATTCAATTTCCCGCGTTCAAGCACATATCGATTAAGGAGAGTATCTTCTAGCCCAAATGCTCGCACCACTTTCATTCCCTGCAATATTTCTTGCAATAATCCACGAAGTTCTGCTTCCTTCTTATAAATTTCCGTAGATAATTTACGTAGCTTTCGATCAAAGAACCGACCAGACAGAAATACAATAGGACCTGAACCAAGGGCAAGAAGCGCGATCCACACGTCCATTTGGGCTAAGTATAGAAACGAAACAAAGCAAAGGAGAAGATTGTATCCGAGGTCGTATACAATGCTATTTACTACGCCGATCGCCATACCTGCATCCTTATTATTACGTGAGGTTAGATCACCAGAATGCATCGATTGGACATAAGTGAATGGAATTTTGTGACTTTTGTTAAAAAGTTTAGCACGAATATCCCATGACATACGACTCTGCACAACGAATCTAATATAATGTTGTAACATGAGGCAACAGATAATAACGATACAGACCATTGCACAAATGACAGTCAAACGGATAAGTGAGTTCATATTAGAGCTATTGATCGTATCAATGAATACCTGCTGAATGACGGCAAAACCGATGTCCATCACGAGTTTGGCAGAAAGAAGGAGGATGGCAACAATAAATCCGACCCGATAAGGGATCGTATAAGGAATCAATCTACGCAGAATGTAGCCCAGTTTATGATCGGTAGGTTCTTTAACGTTCATGTTTCGACCTCCATAGCCTCGGGTGAGACGTTATCATTCTTAAAAGTGATCTCAACCATGGCTCGGTACTTACCATCTGAAGCCATTAATTCATGGTGTGAGCCTTCTTCAACAATCGAGCCGGACTCCATATAATAAATTCGATCAGCATCTCTAATGGTGGATAGTCTATGGGCGATAACTACGGTAGTACGGCCATACATGAGTTCTTTAAGGGCTTGTTGCACAATCTCTTCATTGTGGCTATCAAGTGCTGCTGTCGGTTCATCGAGAAGCAAGAGCTTAGGTTCACGGACAAATGCCCTAGCGATAGATAAGCGCTGCCGCTCTCCTCCAGACAATGTAAGTCCGCGTTCGCCGATGACAGTCTCATATTGTTGGGGCGTTGTCATGATGAACTCGTGAATGCCAGCCTTTCGCGCGGCTTTAATAATGTCTTCATGTATGGCATCTGGTTTTCCCCAGCAGATATTCTCATACAGTGTGCCAGAGAAAAGATACGGTTCTTGAGAAACGTATGCGATGCCAGCGCGCCATTCCCGAGGATGGATGTTTCTTAATTGCAGATCTCCACAGCGTATAATGCCTTCGTAGGGTTCATAAACGGCAAGTAGTAGATTAAGGAGCGTGCTTTTTCCACTGCCACTAGGACCTGCAAATGCAGTTACTTTCCCAGGTTCAATTGTAAGAGAGACATCAGTTAATACTTGCTCATCTCGGTAGCGGAAGTTGACTTGTTCGAATGAGATAGCGTGTAACCCACTCACAATCGGATTGGAAGCTGAGGTGGAGTTCCTTGTGTGAACGTCATAAAGATCAGATTCAAGATGGACACCCTCATCCTTCAGATCGAGGACTTCAAACATTCGGTTACCTTGTGCCATGGAAGCTTGTAATTCAGTCCATAAGTTGGCAAGGCGAGATACGGGGTTCGTAATTTGCTCGAAACAGATAAGGAATGCCGCGACGGCACCTACATCTAGACGACCGTCAATGACGAGGTATCCACCATAGGACAGAACATACATTAAGCCACCGAGTATAACAGCTAATGGCATGTTATACCCTACCGCTTCTAGGCGAGAGACCGGCAGATGAATGTTGAAATACTGTTTCACTCGTTGTGCAAATTGATCATGAAGCTTGGGACCCAGTGAGAAGGCACGCACGACCTCAGCACCCTGTACCGTATCTTGAATAAAAGCTTGTTGCGCTGTTTCTAGTTTCTGTCTTTGCTCATGCATAGAGCGAAGACGGGAGGTGAAAGGAATCATGACTAGCGGAACCAAGGAGCAGATGATTAGAGTCCCGATAGTTAATACGTACTGGAGGGATAATAGATAGGTAAGGAGGAAGGCAATTTGCATCAAACTGCTAAGCAAATCGATGGTTTTTTGATTGATACCTTGCTGAGCAGCAACGGCAGAATCATTGATACGGCTTATGAAATCAGCAGAATGATAACGGTCTAAATCCTTCATTTGTACTTTCAATAGCTTGGATAGAACCGATGCTTGGAGCTTGGCGATCGACTTGAATTCGAGTAGTCCTGAGACATAAGTTTTGAGAAACTCCCCGCAAGCATCGACGATAACAACCACTACTGCAAATATGGCGCCAGACACTAGTACTGACATGTCGTGATTTGTAGCAGCGTTAATAATACGACGTAAAGATTCAGCTAAGGCAACATTTGCAAGCGATAAGATTGCTGCAATGATGCACAATATGATGTACCAGCCCAAATAAGGTTTTCCTAATCTCATGAGACGTTTCAAAGTGCTAGAAGCGCCGGATGCCGTTCTGTTATTCACAACCTCTTCTTTCGTAGTTCGGCTCAAGTTACATCCTCCCAATGACTAATCAAATTCACTACTGTTTAGGGTCTACTCAGTAATCTTCATCCAGCATGACTCTAGTTGTTACAGCCAGCAATTCTCGTAGTTTTTCTATATCGAGATGATAATACATTCGATGCTCTACTCTTTTCATTTCAAGAAGATTTAAGAAGAATAAGAAATTGGCATGATAATTTACTGCGGATGGTGTTATGCTGAGCTTTATCGCTAGTTCCTGTCCATAGTGAGGACGTTCGCGCAGAAGTAATAAGATGTCTAAGCGTCTTTTATCTGAGAAGGCCTTTAAGAACAGCTCTGTCTTTTCTCGATCGGCAGCGGGTCCGAATACGCGATCATTATGTATGCCAAAAATAACCCATCCGATCCATGATGTTCCGGTATAAAAGACTAGGTGGTCGTTACCTACTTGGGCCATGAGACTGATATGAAAGATTGTGGGTATGTCATAAGTAGTGGGCTCGGTTCCGGTATGATCACGAATGAATCGTTCGGGATTGGCATGGAAAGATTCTTCGTACCGTATTGCAGCTCGTTCAGACTCTACCCTCAAACGGTCTTTCCAGAGAGAAAAGGCATCATGGTAGAACTGCTGTATGAGTTGTATACACCGTACCTTGGTCTCTTCTGGATGGGCAAGACATTCGAGTAGCGGTGCATGAGCTTCGGCTACTTCCTTTTGGGGTCTTGTTTTTTTTACGATTTCAAGTAGCAAAGGAATGTCCTTTTTGACAACTTCCCAATCCATACCCTGTAGAAGCTCATCCATTTTATCGTGATAAACGCCATATACCATTTCTGCGACTATTCTTTCTGCAGGGCTATGCCCTAGGCGCAACATCCATTCTTCTGCAGACTGCGGTTCCATCGATGAACAGATTGATTCATAGAAAGCGAAATCAAGTCCTTTATGTAAAAAATTATATTCGAAAAAAAACTGAAGCTCCCGAAGGGTATGAGGTGATAATCGTGCCCGCGCCTCTTCATGAAAGGATATAGCAAGGGGGTCTGTTTCCAGTTTGTAATCCTCTGCAAGTGCGATCATTTGCTCTTCACAAGCGATCATCCCCATGGAAACAATCAATTCGAGAGCTTCATTATAGGCAAAGCTAATATTCTTATTTAATAAATCCTTCATAGTTATCCTCCTGACATCTTTTATTATATTTGTTGAATCTTTAATGATAATCAATAACATTCAGTTTTTATGTAATGTTAGAATATACAAAAATTTACTGATTGTAAATAGAAAAATAACTATCCATATTAAAATTGATGAAAAGGGTGGTAGCTAAAGCGTAATAATTCAATGGATTGGACAATAATGGAATGACACGCTGAGCTAAAGAGTATGACATATGTCATACTCCTGACTAGACGTTTATGACTAGTACAGTCGCGCTTAGTTGCCTATACTAGAGAGAGTAAAGTACGCTGAGCTTGTAACAAGTTGTCTTAAGCGTCGAATCTGAGGAGGAATACATGCAATGACCGAGGCTAAACAAGTCAACCTAAGAAAAAAGGTCGCCCCTTATGAAAAAACCGAAATGAAATCAAGTGTTAGGCAGCTTATAAATACAATGGGACCATTAATAGTACTTTGGTACGCAGCTTACCTGAGTCTTTCTGTTTCATATTGGTTGACATTGGTATTAGCGATTGTCACTTCTGGCTTTGTGATCAGAACCTTTATTATTTTCCATGATTGTACACATCAATCGTTCTTTAAGAGTAAAATGGCCAATAAGGTCATTGGAACGATAACGGGTGTCGTTGCGTTGGTTCCATACGAGCAGTGGAAATACAGTCATTCCATGCATCATGCAACCAGTAGTAACCTAGATAAACGTGGTACAGGAGATATGTGGCTTCTTACCGTGGATGAATATGCAGAGGCTTCTAAGATGACCCGATTGGCATACCGATTCTATCGCAATCCGTTAGTCATGTTTGGACTTGGTCCGATCGCTGTATTCTTATTCCAATATCGTTTTAACCGTAAAGGGGCGAAACGCAAGGAACGGATTAATACCTACGTGGTAAACATTTCTATTGTGGCTGTATATTCATTATTGATATGGGCTATTGGCTGGCAGGCATTTGTTATGGTTCAAGGTCCGGTCTTCTTTGTATCAGGATGTCTTGGAATTTGGTTGTTCTATGTCCAACATCAGTTCGAGGATTCCTACTTTGAGAATGAAGATGAATGGGATTATGTAAAAGCAGCAGTGGACGGAAGCTCGTATTAC
Source organism: Paenibacillus sp. FA6 (assembly GCF_051550225.1). Taxonomy (NCBI): domain Bacteria; kingdom Bacillati; phylum Bacillota; class Bacilli; order Caryophanales; family Paenibacillaceae; genus Paenibacillus; species Paenibacillus sp. FA6. Next base: position 307,466 of record NZ_CP188820.1, read on the forward strand.
AAACTTCCTAAGGTTCTTCAATGGTTCACAGGTAATATCGGTTTCCATCACGTTCACCATTTGAACCCGAAGGTGCCGAACTACCATTTAGAAGAAGCTCACAATGCAACGCCACCATTGCATCAAGCTACAACGATTACTATTGGTACAAGTCTTAAATCTTTAAACTTCCGTCTGTGGGACGAGGAGAATAAAGTATTTATCAGCTTTGGAGAGATGAAACGACGTCTTCGTAAACTGAATTCCGGAGCAGAGAAACTGAATGTCAGCCTTCCTAATCAACAAGAGAAATAATTACAGGTGTAAGCTTTATATGTTAGAATATTATCAAATTGAAATGGCAGACAAAAAAGAGGGTGGATGACCATGCAGAAATGGTATCAAAGTTTTCATAAGAGCACTGGACTAAGTCCATATGTATGGGTCGTCTTGTGCATCCTCCCTTTTTATTTCATATTTCGTTCGTCCTCTCCAATCCAGATAACTACTGGCATTATAATGACCTTTGTATTTCTGGGTTGTTATGTGATGTCTTTTGTGACGAAAGGCTGGCCGATATATATATGGACGAGTGTACAGATTGTGATCTCTATAGGCATGACCTTGTTGTTCGGTTATGTCTATTTTGCTATCTTCCTAGCCCTATTTATCGGAAATATTCAAAGTAAGGCGGGATTTATTACGCTGTATTGTATTCATTTGGTCACTACCTTTCTAAGCATTAATTATGGGTTTTTCACACAAAAGGCTCTATTTATCACTCAATTTCCATTTATTATAATGAGTTTGATTGGTGTTATTCTCATTCCAGTGAATACGTATAATCGAAATAAGAATGATAAGCTACAGGATCAGCTTGAGGATGCGAATAAGCGAATTTCTGAACTTGTAAAGCTAGAGGAGCGTCAGAGAATTGCCCGTGATTTGCATGATACATTGGGGCAGAAGCTTTCTCTTATAGGATTGAAGAGCGATCTAGCCAGCAAATTAATGAGTAAGAATATTACGCAGGCTCAAGCAGAGATTGATGATGTTCGTCAAACGGCTAGAAGTGCTTTGAAGGAAGTACGGGAAATGGTTACTCAAATGCGAGGAACGAGAGTTGAAGATGAGGTCTTTCGAGTTAGTCAGATACTAAAGGCCGCTGAAATTGAGTACAGCATTGAAGGTGATCCTATATTAAAGAATACCTCATTGCTTACGGAAAATGTGCTAAGTATGTGTCTCAAGGAGGCTGTCACGAATGTGGTGAAGCATAGCGAAGCGTCCTCCTGTACCATTTTTATTGAATCAACACGAACGGATCTGGTTATCAAAGTAAAGGATAACGGAATTGGTATGGATAAAGACAATAGTCGACTTAGGGGAAACGGGTTGCGGGGAATGATGGAGCGGCTTGAATTCGTAAATGGGACCCTTGAAATTAGTTCAGATCATGGAACAATGCTTGTCATTAAAGTTCCGAACGTTATCAAGAATCAGGATAAGGAGGTGGGGGAATGATTCGCATAGTCATTGCTGAAGATCAGCGGATGTTGTTGGGTGCTCTTGCTTCCCTGCTTGATTTGGAAGAGGACATGACTGTTGTTGGAAGGGCTAGTAATGGGGAAGAAGCGTTAGCGATGGTTCACCTTCATAAACCGGATATTTGTATTATGGATATTGAAATGCCGGCGAAGACTGGGCTCGATGCTGCTGAGGAATTGAAGGGATTCGATTGCAAAGTCATGATATTAACGACATTTGCTCGACCAGGATATTTCGAACGTGCACTCAAAGCGGGTGTAAGTAGCTATTTGTTGAAAGATAGTCCGAGTGAGGAACTCGCTAGTAGCATTCGCAGCGTCATGGCGGGGAGACGGATCTATGCACCAGAGCTCGTAGATGATGCTTATAGTGAGGAAAGTCCGCTAACGGATCGGGAGAAGGAAGTTCTACAGTTGATGTCCGATGGTAGAAATACGAAGGAAATTGCTGCTCAGCTATATATTACAACGGGAACCGTGCGCAATTATATTTCTGTTATTCTAGATAAGTTCAACGTCAGTAACCGAATTGAAGCCGTCACACGATTTAAAGAAAAGGGATGGTTCAAATAAAAACTCAAGTGGAAATCCATTTGAGTTTTTTTTTGAAAATATAAGAAAGTATAAGTTTCACTTGATACTCTATTCCTTATATTTCGGCAGAGACGGATACCTTAAAGCGATACGAAGTATCGCTAGCATCGGAAGCATAGACTCCTTGAAAAAGGACGGCATAGCCGTTTCTGCTTGTTGCGTGACAAAACGCGGAAATTGTTGGATAATATGAGACAGTATAGGTAATAAGGAGGAGATAATGGATGAGTTTTTTCAACAAATTGAAAGAAGGGGCTACAAAAGCCGCGGATAAAGCGAAAGATTCAGTGGATGTTGTAAGAATAAACGCTCAAATTTCTGCTAAGCAGAAAGAGATTGATAAGTCTTACTTGATGATTGGAGAGTCAGTGTTTAACGCGTATGCTGTTAACGATCTGACCATTGCGGAGCAAATCATTAAAGTGGAAAGCGATAAAATCATTATTTTGCAACAAGAGAATCATTTACTCACTCAAAGAATAAAGCAGATTAAAGATGAAAAGACCTGTTCCTGTGGAAAAGCTGTTCCTATGAATACTAAATTCTGTGCGTCATGTGGGAATAAGTTTGATGTTATCGACAGTGAAGAAGCCGTCGTTATTGTAGAAACCATACCGAATGTTATTGTGTGTTCAGATTGCGGTTCCACAGTAGCGGCATCCAATGAGTATTGCGAGAATTGTGGTCAAAAAGTATAGGACAGGGGAGATCAGGATTGAAACAGTTCTCAGTAGCCCTCCAAGAAACACGCAGATGGTTTGAAACATTGAAATGGTATTCATTTTTTCGTGAATTTGAGCTTCAACTCTTATTCGGAGGGTTAGGAATCATGTTCTTAAGAGACTTAGTCTATCAACTGTTACCGAATAAATTTAACAACATATTTTATTTTGTTTTTCAGACGATCCCGTTGAACTCATTGGCTTATCTAGCTTTCTTAGTGGGAGCATGGTTAACACTTGTATCTAGAAACAATCTGAAGTATTTACCTTATGGTTTGTGGGGATACGCATTGTATGTATTATTTCCTTTCACTAGTATATCGCTGTCATCGTTAATAACTCCTCTAGTGTATATTCTTCTGGGGTATGGGGTATTCAAGTATTCAGTAACTTCCTATGCGACAGAACTTGAAGGTTAGATGATAATAGTTGAATAGTTGGATTGTCTAATGCTTTACATAAAAGGAACCCACAGCAACGGGCTGTGGGTTCAGATTATTTTATATATACTAAAAGGGGTAACTTCATTGTACCGTTGTTACATTAAAAGAAGATGAAAATTAGATTGCAGTTTCATTACAATTGATTGAACGTTATGTTACTGCGGAGCGGGGGAATGTGTAAATGGAAAGTAATAAAATTGTTTTACCTGCATTGGGAGCTTTATTGGCTGCGATTATTGGGGGCGTAATCTGGGCAGCGTTTGGGGTAGTATCAGATTATGAATTAGGTATTATCGCTTGGGCCATTGGAGGATTAGCCGGATATGCTGTTGTATTATTTTCGAATAGACAGACAACTCAGATACATCAAGTTATGGCGGTCATCGCTAGTTTGATTGGGATAGTACTGGGTAAATATCTCTTCTTCAGCTACATAATAAACGATGGTTTTGAAGGGTTGTTTAATAGTGATGTAATTACTCTCTTTACGGATAATATAACTGATTTTTTCGGTGGAATGGATATCCTCTTTGTCGTGTTTGCAGTGGCAACAGCGTGGAAGTTACCAAGTCAAATGTCGCAGAAAGTGGATCAATCAGCTACGCAACCGGAAGAACCTAATATGTAAATCAGATTGAAAAGAAAAAGTACATGTTTTAGCAGAAATGGCTGTGCCGTCCTTGAATAAGGATGGCACAGCCATTTCTCCATTAGTTAAGCTATATCATTTATTAGCAGTTGTTAAAAAGGTCCCTTTTGATCACGCACGGTTAGGCTTAATATACATTTCGTTGAAATATTGTTCAAGCATCCGCTTGGTTGCAAACTCTTCGCGTGTAGTCTCAATACTTTTCTTCATCATGGCAACCCATTTCGGACGGTCTTCATAATACGTCGGAAGTACCCTATTTAGTAAAGTATCGTACAAGGCTTCCGTATCATGTCGGTCTAATTCTTCGAAGTCGGTTGTCTCGAATCCATCGCCGAACTGCCAACCATTCTCACCGTCGATACAGGCTTCTGGCCACCAACCGTCTAGGATGGAGCAGTTGAGGACGCCGTTCATCGCTGCTTTCATCCCAGAGGTTCCGCTAGCTTCAAGTGGTCTACGTGGGTTATTCAGCCAGATATCTGAACCACGAGTGAGCATAGCGCCAATGGTCATATCATAATTTTCTAAGAAAACGACGCTCTTTGGATATCTCTTCATCATAGCCACGAGATTGCTAACAATCTTCTTTCCAATATCATCCAATGGGTGAGCTTTACCAGAGAAGACAATCTGGACTTTACCCGATTTCAGATAGGGTTCAATGATTTCAGGAGTTGAGAAAATAAGATCACTCCGTTTGTAAGGAGCAGCTCTACGAGAGAAACCGATGAGCAGATTGTCTACATTTAACTGGATACCAGAGCGGTCCTTAATGAAGTCAATCAACTCGTGCTTGATTTCCATATGTGCGCCCCACAGATCCCCACCATCTTCAAAGGCGGCGGTGATGCGTTCATCAACCCAAGTTGGCGTATGGATGGCATTAGTAATGCCAATAATAGGAGATCTCCCGGCAATCTCTTTCCACATTTTGTTTGAGGTATCTGCATGCAATTGAGCTACGCCATTAGAAATGCGTGAAAGACGCAAGCCAGCTACGGTCATATTGAATGGATCTCCACCAATACGCTCCATTTGGTCACGGGTTAGGCCATTGAAAGCGGTCATATATTCAAGGCGGTCGAGTGGATGTGTTTCATTACCTTCTTTGATTGGAGTATGAGTGGTGAATACGACTTCTTCTTTAGTGGCTTTCCAAGCTTCTTCGAAGGAATGACCTGTACACATCTTTTCGCGAATCAATTCTGTGGCGGCAAGAGCCGCATGTCCTTCATTGAAATGATAGACATCTATCGGGATTTCTAGCGCCCGCATTGCTTTGACGCCGCCTATGCCGATCACGATTTCTTGCGCAATCCGTTCTTCACCAAACCAACCATAGAGCTGACCTGTTATCCAGGCGTCGTTATTCTCAGGGATATCGGTATCGAGTAAGTATAGTGGGCTATTGCCGAAATGTTCTGTCTTCCATATTTTACATACAACATCGATCTTTCTAACTTTAACCGTTACTTTAACTCCAGTATCCTCTAGGAAATCGTAAACATAGTTGTGGTATGTGTCGTATGGTTTACCATTTGCATCAATTCTTTGATCTGTGTAGCCTTGTTTCCATTTAAGTCCGATCGCTACAATCGGCATGCCGATGTCCTTGGCACCCTTGATATAATCCCCAGCAAGAATACCAAGACCACCTGCATACATTTTAAAATCTGAATGAAGTCCGTATTCCATACTGAAATAAGCTACGGTCGGTAATCTTTTTGTACTCATTTAACAGCCTCCTAATCATTTCGTTGTAGTGTTACTTGAACAACATGATGTAGTTGCTATCTAGATGCAAACGTTTGCTCAAAACATTGAGATTAACAATGATTCTAAACGCTTTCACAGATATATTAGCATAATCTAACGGAATACGTCTATAAACTTTGGGGATACAGCTACAGATGATGAACAATCGTTTGCACTCTCTTGATTAATGTTACTTATTTAATAAATTCAGTGTAGAAAGTGGACATGAAGAAATGAGAATGAGAGAATGATATAAATAAAGTCATATGGGAAGGAAATGAGATGAATTATGATACGATTCGGTATTATTGGAACGAACTGGATAACAGAACGTTTCATCCAAGGAGCGCTTGAGACAGATCAATTCATCCTGACAGCGATTTACTCGCGATCGGAAGAGAAGGGCAAGAACTTTGCATCTAAATATAATGATCCCAAGGTATATACGAATTTGGAGGAAATGGTATCAGGCGATCAATGCGATGCTGTATACATTGCTAGTCCGAACTCATTCCATGCGGAACAGGCGATACTTTGTATGAATCATGGAAAGCATGTTCTATGTGAGAAGCCACTGGCATCTAATGCAACTGAGACGCAAGAAATGATCACTGTAGCGAAGAAGAACAATGTCGTATTAATGGAAGCTTTGAAATCTACGATGATGCCGAATTTTACTATCATGAAAGATAATTTGTATAAAATAGGCCGAATACGGCGTTATTTCGCGAGCTATTGTCAATATTCCTCGCGCTTTGATGCATATAAACAGGGGAACGTTCTGAATGCCTTCAAACCAGAATTCTCCAATGGATCATTAATGGATTTAGGTATTTATTGTCTCTACCCGATGGTGGCGTTATTCGGCAAGCCGGATTCCGTTAAAGCAGTGGGGGTTCTTCTGTCTTCAGGAGCAGACGGTGAAGGAAGCATGGTGATGAAATATAAAGACATGGATGCGATTATTATGCACTCAAAGATTACTGATTCTTATTTGCCCGCGGAAATCCAGGGGGAGAACGGGACGATGGTGATTGATAAGATTAGTGTGCCATACGATGTGAAAATTCATTACAGAGATGGTTCGATTGAAGATCTAACTCGACCACAGGTTCATGAACCTATGTTCTATGAAATTCAAGAATTTATTGGGTTGGTGCAGAGCGGTCAGCGGGAAAGTTCTTTTAATTCTCATGCGAACTCGCTAGCTGTTGCAGAAGTTATGGAGGAAGCTAGACGTCAGATTGGACTTAAATATCCAGCGGATTTAGCATAAGCATGTTTGATCCTACCGTTTATGACAATTTAAAAGTGGCCTTTGAGAACTATCTCTATGATTTGGATAATCTAGAGGGCATCATTCTGATTATTAATCGAATGGATCGGATGGAAATGTCTGTTATGTCGAGGGAATTCGCCTTACAATTTGTGCTACCTGAGCATAGGAATGTGACAGCTGAAATTTCATTAGAGGCATCACTTAAAGATTTAGCAGCTGAAATTCTAGAACTACCGGGTGAGACTCCAGCCTGCACATTGCGCTTACGATTCTATATGCAGATTATGAATGTAGAGACACAGTGTAGACAGATTGACGATATACTACGGTATATTTGGAAGTCTTCGACAACACCGACACAAACGTTAAGCTATGTATATGGACAAGAGGATTCGCTATACATGAATACCATTGAAGTGAGATTTGAGCGGAGGATTAGCGAGGATCAGATGGAAGATATTCCGGAGTTGATTGATCATGTGATCCAGACCCTGACAGATCTGAATGATATTTAGCTAATCGAAGATACAATGTAATGTATAGAGCATACGCAGGATAGCTTGGTATGCTTCTCTGGTATTACGGTACGACAAAAAAACCTGGAATGGCTTAATAGCTATTCCAGTTTTTTTGAATTTCGGTTTCTAATCAACTAGAGAAGTAAGGTTACCGTGTGATAACTAGAATATCACAAGGCGGAGTAGAAGTACGTTGAATTTCACGGATGTTCTGATCAGATAGTCTAGCACTTACTAGAATAAATGACGAGGTTACATTATTGAAATTAAAATTCGCTAAGTTGGCAATATTCTGGCTTCCACGAAATACGCGGATTGAACCTTGGAAGTTATTGCGAGAAAATAATACTAGCGTGACATCACTAGGATTCACGGAATTTCTGAGCCTGAAACTGGTAAGTTCATTATTGAATTGGAATGCCCCTAGATTACGAACAGCTACTCCTCCATGTCTAAATAGGATTTGTCTTCCTGTAAAGTTAGAACCGGAGAAAAGAGAGAGTCTTAGATTACGATTGATATTGGATAACATTGCTATCACTCCTTTCATGAGATAATAACAATATATGAGAGTCTACTAGGATTGGCTTAGACTACTTTGAATTTAGAGAGTCTGTTTTTCTTCAGAAGTCGAAATATGTGAAGGGGTAATAACAACTTAGGGGATCCCGTGTGGGATCCCCTAAGTTGTTATAGAAATGTATGCAATTTAGTTATTCTAGACCTTGCCTTGTTTCAATAGGTCACGAATTTCTGTAAGCAATAATTCTTCCTTTGACGGTTCGGGTAAAGCAGTAGGTTTGGCTTCTTCTTTTTGTTTAAACTTTGATAGTAGTTTAACGAATAGGAAGATTGAGAACGCAACAATAATGAAATCGATAACTGTTTGTAGGAAAGCACCATAATTCAGAAAGGCGTCACCACCTAATGGGAATTGCATTCCGGAGAAATCCTTACCCCCAAGAATCAATCCAATCAATGGCATAAAGAGGTCATCAACCAAGGAGGATACAATTTTACCGAACGCTGCTCCGATGATAACTGCAATCGCAAGATCCATTACATTTCCTTTAAGCGCGAAGGCCTTGAACTCTTTTAACATATTTATATCACATCCTTAGCTTAGTAGTTAACCACGTTGAATTATATCAAAAGGCATGTGAGACTGGCAATAGTAAGTAACCTGTATATTCAACGACATCCAGCTGGAACGGGCTATAACTGGACAGTGATAAGATCAGATGAGTAAAGATATTATGAAGCTTGGATATTGTCATATACCAAAGAGGGAAATATGTTACAATTAATATTGATTATCATTATCAATTAGAGAATCAGTGAGAGGGAGGCCTTTTAAATACAAGCGTATGAAATGGAGTAAAAGAATAATAGTTTGTTTATGGTTTATCGCTGCAATCACAGGGTTAATGTTAACTATCTTCATTGCGATCTCTTACGGTGCTAAGGAACTGACACTAGGGACGGTGTGGTCGGCTGTATTCAATTACGATTCAAGTCTAACCTCCCATCAAATTGTGCATGAGCTAAGGCTGCCCCGCGTGCTCGGAGCTGTCATTACGGGTATGGCCTTTTCTGTGGCAGGGGCTATTATGCAAGGTGTAACACGTAATCCGCTTGCAGATAGCGGGATCCTTGGGGTGAATGCTGGGTCTGCATTTGTAGTTGCGCTTAGTTTTTCCTTGTTACCAGGCATGTCTTATTCAGGTCTAATGGTGATGTCGTTCGTTGGTGCTGCACTGACCACACTCTTTATAGTCATGATGGGGTCATCAACGCAAGGTGGACTATCATCGATAAGGTTAACGATAGCAGGTGCTGTTGTGGCTGCTATTCTACACTCGCTAAGTACTGGAATCGCCATTTACTTTGATCTGAGTCAGGATCTAGCTTATTGGTATGCAGGCGGCGTGGCTGGAGTGAATTGGGATCACCTAAAATTACTAGCGCCAATTGTCTTTATAACGATTGGATGGTCTATCACGATGGGGCGTTCAATAACATTTCTGTCTCTTGGTGATGAATCAGCTGTTAATCTTGGTATTCGAGTTAACAGAGTACGTCTTATTGGGTTAAGTGCAGCTGTAGTTCTGGCTGGATCTTCGGTAGCTGTTGCGGGTTCGATTGGGTTTCTTGGTCTTGTTGTTCCACATATTGCACGTCGGTTGGTAGGGGTAGATTATCGGATTGTGATTCCGTTCTCTGCCCTACTTGGAGCAATATTGCTTGTTTGTGCTGACTTTGCATCTAGGATGGTCAACCCCCCTAAGGAATTTGCTATAGGTGCGATGGTTGCTATGGTTGGAGTCCCTTTCTTTCTTTACTTAGCACGTAAGGAAAGGAGAGATATATAGCATGGATATGAATGTATTAGCTAGAAAAAGAGCTAAGAGAGCCATTTTCGTTAGTGTTTTATTGTTGTTTCTTGCGATTGCTGTTATTGTCGTAGGTCTGAATACAGGAACGATCCGTTTATCTCCATTAACCGTGTGGCGAACTTTGCTCGGAAATGGCACGGTGGAAGAGACCATGATTATGTTCGAATATCGATTGCCACGTATTCTCATAACGATATTAGCTGGCATTGGTCTCGGAATTTCAGGCGCTGTCATCCAGGGGGTAACGCGCAATTCGCTTGCTGATCCTGGAATTCTAGGTATTAATACGGGAGCGGCATTGGGATTAATTATTTTTGTTTCCTTTTTCCGTACGATGGAAGGGCCTATTGCGATATTGATTCCTTTGTTCACCTTTATGGGTGGTATCTTTACAGCTCTTATTATTTTCATATTTGCATATGATCGTCACCGGGGGATCTTACCGATTCAATTAATCTTAGTAGGGATTGCTGTTGCAGCTGGAATCAGTGCACTTACACTCTTATTGTCGCTAAAGTTGGATCAGGATACATATTCCTTCACTGCGCGTTGGTTAGCTGGAAGCATATGGGGTAGAGAATGGATTCATGTCTGGGTGCTGCTTCCATGGATATGCGTGCTAGTTCCATTCATCTATATTCGCTCTAGAACATTGGATGTATTTGCATTAGGTGATGAAATTGTGTTAAGCGTTGGCAGCCATGTTACTAAGAATCGAATCATCATGCTAGTGTTGGCGATAGCCCTATCTTGTGCCAGTGTGTCTATGGCGGGGGGGATCGGGTTTATAGGTCTCATTGCACCTCACATTGCTAAACGAATTGCGGGACTGGAGCATCGATATTTCCTTCCAGTAGCAGGATTGGTAGGTTTGGTTATTTTGGTAACTGCTGATACTATAGGACGTTCTATTTTTCAGCCGAATGCGATTCCAGCAGGTGTAGTTGTAGCGGCTATTGGCGGTCCATATTTTCTTTATTTACTTTTAAAAACAAAGATTTAACTAATTATTTACTAACGGGGGAATGAAATCACTATGAAAAAGGTAATGTTAACGATGGTATCACTTATGCTAATGGTCTTACTGGCCGCTTGTGGACAGACTAAAGAATCTACAACAACTTTATTGAGCACGAATAACGGAGCTGAGATAGAGAGCGCTGCATCAACATCTGATATTCTAGTTCATGATCCTAATGCTAGAATTGCTTCGATGTCGATTCATATTACGAATAATTTACTAGCTCTTGGTATTACTCCAGCAGGATCTGTTGTAGGCGGTGATGTGAAGGATTTCTTACCTCACGTAGCAGATCGTCTAGAGGGAGTAGCTAAGTTAGGTGTTGTTACAGACCCAAATATGGAATCTATACTCGCCCTTAAGCCCGATATTATTTATATTGATGCGGTTTATTCTGGATCAGACCTTGCCAAATTCGAGAAAATTGCGCCTACGATTAGCATAGATCTAGATTCGGGGACTTGGAGAGATCATTTGAAACGAATTGGAGAGCATGTAGGCCGTGAGAAGGAAGCGGAGGTGTTTATCGAAGAATATGAAGCCAAAGCTGAGCGGGTCAGTGGACTAATTCACAACGAGCTTGGGGCGGACGCAAAGGTTATGGCTGTTCGCATGACTGCTAAGGAATTACGTGTTATGGGTACAAGGCGTCCAGTAGGACCTATCATGTTCGAGGATCTTAAGCTGAATATGGCCAATGGAGTGGAGAAGATCGCAGTCAATGAACCCTATGAGGTGATTTCTAAGGAAGTACTTCCTGATTTTGATGCAGATGCCATTTTCGTTATTATTAGCAAAGGCAATGAAGCTAAGAGTAACTTTGACGAATTGGAGAAAAACCTAGTATGGCAAAATCTGAAGGCAGTCAAAAATAAACATGTCTATATTCTTGATGGACAAAAATGGCTTGACTATTCATCTGTGGGACACAGCATGGCACTTGATGATGCGGAGAAGCTTTTTACCAAGTAGAATCATGCTGTAAGGTTCTACTTAGCATATATTTTGGGACTGTCCTTAGGGATAGTCTCTTTTCAATCTTAATTAGGAGTATCTGCTACTCTCAAACGATCGATTGAGAGTAGCAGATACTCATTGTGTAGGTTATAAGATTCCGAAACGTAAGCTTCATCTTATTTGCAAGACTCTTCTAGTGAAAGGACAGGCTGTATTCAATAACCTTCGATTATGAATGTAACACGGAAAACCTATATGTAAAGCGACATTTAGGATTAAATATTGATCCTGTATCACAATTACCCTTAAACCTGTGGTATGATTAGTCTCAGCCTGACATCACATAGGAAACGCATGCTCTAAATGAAGGAGGATCTCTCCGTGATTTCGTTGCACCAGGTAAGTAAAAGTTTTATGAGTTCAGCTAGCCAATTCCAAGCTGTCAATTCTGTATCTCTTCAAGTACAAGAAGGAGAGATACATGGGATTATCGGCACTAGCGGTGCGGGTAAATCGACTCTGTTACGATTGATTAATTTGTTAGAGAAGCCGGATACCGGAAGGGTTATGGTGGGTAATCAGGATTTGACTCATATGACTGAGAAAGAGCTTCGCGAAGCTCGTAGAAATATCGGTATGATTTTCCAGAGTTTCAATCTGGTAAACAATAGGACGGTTAGTGGTAATGTCTCAATACCTCTTGAATTAGTAGGAATACCGAAGCGTGAACGATTGGAACGTGTTCATGAGTTTTTGCAATTTGTAGGCCTACAGCATAAATCCAAGCAATATCCTTCACAATTAAGTGGGGGAGAGAAGCAGCGGGTAGCAATTGCCAGAGCACTTGCGAATCATCCTAAAGTGTTATTATGTGATGAACCGACATCCTCTTTGGACCCTAGCACCACAGAGGGTATTTTGGATGTGCTGAAACAACTTAACCGAAGCTTCGGTCTCACCATCGTCATTGTGACACATGAAATGGATGTCATCCGCAACATGTGTCATAATGTATCCGTTATGGAATCAGGCCGTTTAGTAGAGACTAGAGTGGTGGATCATACACATGGCTGAATATATCATGCAGTATCAGTCTGAAATATGGAAGGCTATTGGGGAGACTTTTGCTATGGTGGGGATATCCATCTTTGCAGCGATTTTAGTGGGCCTTCCAGTGGGTACCTTTCTATATTTGTTGCGAAAGAGTCAATTGTACGAGAATGGGTTGCTCTATGGTATTTTGAATATAATAGTCAATGTCGTCAGGTCATTTCCTTTTCTACTACTCGTCGTATTCTTGATTCCATTTACTCGGCTCGTCGTAGGGACGGCTCTCGGTACGCTTGCAGCATCGGTGCCCTTATCCATCATGGCAATTGCATACTATTCGAGATTAGTAGAGCAGTCCCTCTTGGAGGTTCCCAAAGGGGTTATCGAAGCAGCCTCATCGATGGGAGCATCCACCTTGCAGATTATCGTCAAATTTCTGTATGTAGAAGCACGATCAGGTCTTGTGTTAGGATTAACCACCTCAACCATCAGTTTTATATCTTATTCGACTGTGATGGGTATCGTAGGTGGAGGTGGAATTGGGGATTTCGCCATTCGTTATGGGTATCAAAGGTTTGAGACGGATCTTATGATCTTTACGATTATTATTATGATCATTCTGGTACAGAGTATCCAGTATACGGGTAGCTTTATTTCTAGAATATTGGATAAAAGATAATGAAATATAGATTATATTCAAGGTAGCGCAGGGGAAGGAATTGTCCTGAAGAAGCGAAGTGTTCGCCTACAAGTTTTCCGTAGGAAAGCTACAACGAAAGCATATGCTTTGCCCTCTGATTTCAACTGCTATAAGCGGAATAAATCAAGAAATCAGAGGGCAACAGCGATCGTAAGGACAATCCGTCAGCGTAGCGGTCGTGAATTGCTTAAACTAATGATTTTCAATAAATAATAGATAAAGACTACGGGGGTATTTACATGAAGAGAAATAGAAAAGTATTGTTTATTTCAGTTATTGTATTAATGCTAGTTATCGCTGGATGTGGTAAGAATAATAACCAGAATCAAACTCAGACCGAAGCTGAAAGTAGTAAGCAAGAAGAAGTTACATTGAAAATTGCTACGCTTATTCCACCAATGACAGAAGTACTAGAACTAGTGAAGCCACTGTTGAAGGAAGATGGCATTAATCTTGAAATCGTCGTGTTGTCTGATAATATTCAACCTAACAATGCCTTGGCTAACAAGGAGGTTGACGCTAACTTCTTTCAACATGTTCCCTATATGGAACTATATAACGAGAGCAATAACACTGAATTGGTAAAAATAGAATCGATCTATAATGCCATCTATGGTGCATACTCCAAAAACTATAAGAACATAGATGATGTACCCGAGGGGGCGACCATTGCGATCGCAAATGATCCATCCAACATTGGACGATCCCTTGTTATGTTTGAGAAGAATGGTTTGATCAAGTTAAAAGAAGGTGTAGGTATTAACGCTACACAAGCAGATATTATCGAGAATGAGAAGAAATTCAAATTTAAAGAAGTTGATTTATTGATGCTTGCGCGCACAATGGACGATGTAGATCTCGTTGCCATGACCCCAGCATATGCGAAACCGCTTGGGCTAACACCTAAGAAGGATGCGTTGATTTCGGAAGGGAATGATTCCGATTTCGTCATTACGCTAGTGGCTCGCAAAGATAATGCAGATTCAGAACCGATTCAGAAGCTTGCCAAGAGAATGACAGGTCCTGAAGTGAAACAATTCTTCAAGGATAATTACGATGAAATTGCTGTACCTGCATTTGAATAGTCTACCAAATGAAAAAACGGCTGTTCCATCCGTAGAGAAATCTACGTTGGAACAGCCGTTTTGATATTATTATTTATTGTAGAAGGGATATTATGATTGCTGTGGTACAGACAATCCAAGTCCTTCGGCAACACGTTGCCCGAATTCTGGATCAGCTTTATAGATGTGTCCGATCTGGCGAAGTTTAATCTCATCTTTATCAACAGGCTTCATAGCTCCGACAAAGTTCTGAACAAGTCGAGTACGCTCGTCTTCACTCATCAGACGGTATAAGTCACCAGCTTGTGTATAGTGATCATCGCTATCATAAGCTACACTATCAGCGAATCCGGATACTTCGAATGGAGCGGGCTTGTCTTGTGGTGATTCTGTAGCTCCACCGTAACTATTAGGCTCGTAGTAAACGGAACTTCCACCATTGTTATCAGGTCGCATTTGTCCATCACGTTGATTGTTGTTTGCTTTTGCAGCATAAGGGCAGTTGATAGGTAACGCATTATGGTTAGCTCCTACGCGGTAACGATGAGCATCTCCGTATGAGAATAGACGACCTTGTAGCATTTTATCTGGAGAAGCTTCGATACCAGGTACAAATGAGCCGGGAGAGAATGTAGCTTGCTCCACTTCAGCGAAATAGTTCTCTGGATTACGATCTAGGACCATCCGACCAACTTCGATAAGCGGGTAATCTTTCTGGGACCATACTTTAGTAACGTCGAATGGATCGAAACGATACGTATTCGCATCTTCTAATGGCATAATTTGAACGGAGAGCTTCCATACTGGGAAATCACCTTGATCAATAGCATTGAATAGATCCTCGGTATGATAATCAGGATTCTCACCTGCAAGTTTAGCAGCTAGATCGACATCAAGGTTTTTGATTCCTTGCTCTGTTTTGAAATGATATTTCACCCAAACAGCTTGGCCTTCTGCATTAACCCATTTAAATGTATGACTTCCAAATCCGTGCATATGTCTTAATGTTGCAGGGATACCACGATCGGACATGAGAATAGTTACTTGATGCAATGATTCAGGAGATAAAGACCAGAAATCCCAAACGGCATTAGGACTCTTCAAATGTGTCTGTGGATGACGCTTCTGTGTATGAATAAAGTCAGGGAATTTAATGGCATCACGGATGAAGAATACGGGTGTGTTGTTACCAACTAAATCGTAGTTTCCTTCTTCGGTATAGAACTTCAGAGCGAATCCACGTGGGTCACGTACGGTATCAGAAGATCCAAGTTCACCAGCAACGGTGGAGAATCGAGCAAACATAGGTGTGCGTTTTCCCACTGCATTAAGAAAGGAAGCTTTAGTATATTTAGATAAGTCATTTGTAACTTCGAAATAACCATGGGCTCCGGCACCCTTAGCATGTACAACACGTTCTGGAACACGTTCACGATTGAAATGCGCCAATTTCTCTAATAGGTGTACATCCTGAATTAATACTGGACCACGGGAACCTGCTGTCATTGAGTTCTGGTTATCTCCTACAGGAGCGCCCCAGCTTGTTGTTAGTTTATTATTTTCATTAGTCATTCACGAATCACCTCTTAAGTTATTTTTAAATATAAGAAAGTATATGTTTCATTTGATACTCTATTTCTTATATTCCGTTTCTGTTTGATATAATTATATGATACCAGTTATCAGAATATAATCAATACTTTTTTATAATCATTCTAAATAGATTATTGGTAAATGATTATTTTTCCGTGAAAGAAAGCCATGATCTCCTGTGTTATCAATGGAGATCATGGCCTTTTTATTGATACTATAGATATGTTCTATTAGGCTTTATGCGTAGGAGTACTCCCTGAAGGGGTCCAAAGCAATTCGATTTCTTCCAGCGTTTTCCCTTTTGTCTCGGGAACAACACGCCAAGTGAAGATGAATGTAATGAAGGACATTGCAGCGAATATCCAGAACGTAATCCCAGGTCCTATTGAACTCAGCATAGGTGGAAATGACTGAGAAACGACATAATCAGCTGCCCAAAGCGCCATGGAAGCGATGGCTATAGCTTTGCCACGGATTCGGTTAGGGAAGATTTCAGACATAATGACCCATACGACTGGACCTAATGATATGGCAAAGGAAGCTACATATAATAATATAAAGATTAGAACCCAAGGTCCTGAAGTGTTTCCTGTTTGAAAGGCCGCACCTATAACAATGAGACAAATCATCATCGATCCTGTACCGACTAACAGCAACGCTTTACGCCCAACCTTATCAATGAGCCATATGGCTAGAATCGTGAACAGGAAATTGACCAAACCGACAAATATCGTCTGGATTAGTGCTGAGTTCGTCCCGGCTCCTGTTGCTTTGAATATTTCCGGTGCGTAATACATCACCGCATTAATTCCTGTAATCTGCTGTAAGACTGCCAGTGCAACACCAACAATGAGCGCGATGCGTAGTCCTGGTTTGAACAACTGGCGAATCGATCCGCTTTCCTGATCGAATGACTTCTTAATGTCGATAACTTCTTTCTTGGCTAAATCTTCACCGTGAATACGAAGTAGAATAGGCAAGGCATCGGCTGGTCTTCCTTGCTTGATCAACCATCTTGGGCTTTCAGGAACAAAGAAGAGCAAGACTAGAAATAGGACGCCTGGAATGGTACCAACTCCGAACATCCAACGCCAAGCCGTAGTGACTCCCCAAGCAGCATCACCAGAATTGGAAATCCACAAGTTGACGAAATACGTGAGGAAGATTCCAGTTACGACTGCAAGCTGATTCAACGCTACTAGACGACCACGGAATTTAGCTGGAGCAATTTCAGCATTATAGAGTGGACTAAGCGTAGATGTAATCCCTATTCCTAACCCTCCAATGATACGAGCAATAATATAATAGGAGAATGTATCTGCTAATCCAGAACCGATTGAACCGATAATGAATAGAATAGATGCGGTAATCAGTAATCTTTTTCGACCAAATTTATCGCTCAACACTCCTGAGAATGCAGCTCCTACAATACAGCCAATAATTAGACTGGAAACGGCCCAACCCACCTGTATCTGATTTAATTGAAAATGTTCTTGCATAAAACCGATGGCACCCGACACGACTGCCGTGTCGAATCCGAATAATAATCCACCAAGAGCGGATACAATGGACACTAGGGTCACAAACTTCATACTTACTTTTTCAGGTTCTTTACTTATCATACTATCCAACTTCATTTCTCCTCTCGACACATCCACTTAAATCCGTTTTATTGTATCATGGATAACCTTAGCTTTAGGGAACTAAAACCTTCACATTACTGTGTTATTCCCGCATTTAATTAGGAGGATTCAATTTAGGTTTTGAGATGAAGGGAAAGTAGCACTTTTATGACCTAATAACATAAAAAAGTCCATGACATAGGCATGGACTTCTCACGATTTATTCTGACCACGATATTCGCTGGCTGTAATCCCGGTAACCTTTTTGAATACACGGCTGAAATAATTAGGATCATTATAGCCGACTTTGTAGCAGACCTCCTTAAGGCTAAGGTGCCCGGAACTCATTAGAGTTTTGGCTTTGTCGATCCGCAAATGGGTCAGAAAATCAATAAATGTACTGCCGGTTTGTTGTTTGAATATTTTACTGAAATAGTGGGGATTGAGGTGGACAACATCCGCGACCTCTTCAAGAGATAGATCTTCTGTAAATCTTTCCTGAATGTACCCAATTGCCCTGTCGAGGACGCTCAGCGTTTGTTGCTCACGTTCTTCACGAATATGGTGCAGTGCGGATAGAACATAGGATCTATGACTTGATTCCGTTATAAAGGAATGGTGTTCTGATTCGGAGGGTGGCTGTAGTTCACCTTCCTTCAATTCTTCGAAATGGCATACATTTCCGTTATGATCGTCATAGGTGGATGCAAATACAGCTTCGAAGTAGGACTTTCGTAATCCGTCTGCTCCGCTCCCAATTGAGCCAATGCCAATGGATACTTCATATTTAAGCTGTTGTTCAACAAGCAGACCTAGTTTGGTTCCGTACTGTTTCATCGACTCTTTCCATAGAGCATCTTGAATGTCCGGGTCTTTCCATAAGAAAATGGCCATATGACGATTAATGAGAGAACTTACAATACTACTGGTTTTAGCCGTCTTGGTGTAACTTCGGATGACGTCGTATATTTTCTGCTTATTCTGCGAATGAACATGTTCTGGGAAAGCCATGACTATGGCACAGCCCTGTTCGAGAGGGAAGTGAAGCCATTCGGATAATTGTTCGGCGTCTGTGTCCAATGTCTGATCAACCATGAACATTAAGGCAAGTTCGTTCTCGACTAACGGCAACAGCTGCGATACTTTATGTCTGAGTTCGAGCTCATCATTTCGTCTTTTCTTCTCCTTCTTCAGTTCTGCGAGAAGTTCCTCCAGTACGGTAACGACCTGTTCACGCTTGGCCGGTTTAAGAAGGTATTCCTTTACACCAAGCGTAAGTGCTTCCTGGGCATATGCAAAGTAATCGTAGGCAGTCACCAAGATGAACTTCGTATCGGGAAGTCGCTCTTTAATTTCGCGTATAGCGGTCAAGCCTTGAATTCCCGGCATATTGATATCCATCATCACGATATGTGGTCGATGCTCCTCCGCTCGCTCAATAGCCGTTCGTCCATTGTCCGCGTGAATGACCTCAAACGTATCCGGCATCATGCGCTGAATGATCCATTCCAGTCCTTCGCGTTCCAGCGCCTCGTCATCCGCGATCAATAGTCGATACATGTTGGTGTTCGTTCTCCTTTCTACTTTGGAATAAGGATGGTTATCGTAGTTCCTTGCCCGGGTGCGCTATCAATATTCATAAGATTAGGTTGTCCATAAAATAACTGTATACGCTTAAACACATTTCTTGTACCAAGACCGGTGGAGTGCTCTTTCTCCGTTCCTGCTTCCATTCGTAGTATGGCTTGTCTTGTGTTCTCATCCATTCCGCATCCGTTATCTATTAACTTGATGAGTATGCCCTTTGGAATTCTCATGATTTCTAGCCGGATAAGCCCGCCTTGTTCCATCCCTTGAACACCATGTAAGAAGGCATTCTCAACCATAGGCTGAAGTGTCAAAGCAGGGATAGGCTCTTGTAGTGTGGACTCATCAATATCTAATTCGAATTGGATTCGATCCCTGAATCGTGCTTGCTGAATCGTACAGTATTCTTGGACGATGTTCAGTTCATCTTTCATCGTCACAGGTTGATCGAGATTACGTAAATTATACCGTAGAAGATTAGACATAGAAATGATGAGATCGCTCGTCTTCTCCGCACCTTCTAATAAAGCTAACTTAGAGAGTACATTTAAGGTGTTGAAAAGAAAGTGTGGATTCATCTGGTTCTGTAACGCTTGCAACTCCAATTCTTTAAGTAGCTTCTCCTGTTCTATATTTGCTTTATCCTTCTCCATTAATACGACTAGATCGTTAGTCATCTGCTTAAATGCTTCCGACAAGATGCCAAGTTCATCGTTGGAATGAGAGCGGAGAGAATCGACCACCTTAAGATCACCAAGCGACACCCGCCTGGCTAGACTGACCAGCTTTCTGACAGGTCCGGTGATGCTCTGAGAAATCCAGATCGCAAGTACGATGCTCATCAATGTATTCACAACAAATATAGCTGAACTTAATTGATTCATTCGCGTATTCTCTTGTTGGACTTCTTGGTAAATGGGTTGATAGAAGGCGAGTTCTATATCTACAAGACGCTGTGCTTCCTCTCGAATAAATCCAGTTGTATGCTCTGCATCGGCGTAATGGGCGAATGCGATACTTGGCGTTTGAGCTTCAACTGCTGCAAGTACAGCTGTCGTCTGTTCAATCAGTGTTTCCAGCATATGCGAATATCCCGTGAGAGTCGAAGGTGGAAGAGAGGGACTCGTGATCTTGGAGAGCTTGCTACGAATTTCCTCTAACTTGTGCTGCTCTTGGTCTAAATTTGTGGTGCTATTACTTTCAGTATGAATTAAATCTTGGTAGAGTAATCTAAGAGTAAGATCCGCCGTTTGAGCGGATTGATTATACATCAGGATTCGGTCCATCATAATACCGTAGCTTTGTTGAACGGTTTGACTGCTTTGAAATAGAAAGAAGGTAACTGAATTGACGAGCAATACGAGTAGCGGAATAAACAATAGCAGTTTTTTGCGAATCGTCATGGGTACACCACCTCTTCGGAAACGGCAGATGTCCTTCGATCAAGTACGGTAATCGCTGTGAAATGCTGCTGTTGTAATGCCTTACCTTGGAAAAAATCATGAATAAGCGATATGGCATCATAACCCATTCTGTTGGGTTGCTGGACAATAGTCGAGACGATCTGACACTGAGTAATAGCTTCCTTCGTTTCAGCTAAGTCGTCAAATGCGAATATGTTGATCCCTTTCCCATGCGCGGGCACACGTTGTACGGCTTCGAGGATACCGATTCCATCCAAAGAGCTGAGTCCAACCATATAAGAGACTTCTGGATGATGTAAGAGGATGTATTCTGCTTGCTCAGCTGCTTGAAGACGAGAAATGTTGGAAGATTTCACTTCAGCAATCGAAAGGTTATCATATTGACTGATAACGGAACGGAACCCTTGAAGACGTAATTGTTGATTATCTGCCGATTCGTTTCCGATCAATACACCAATGCTTACTTGTTCAACTAGTGGTTGTTCATGGATGGATTGAACGATAAGCTCACCCATTCTTTTCCCAGCATCTAAGTTATCCGTTCCTACATAAGACAATCTTTGGCTACCAGGTTCATCGGTATCTATGGTGATTACAGGAATTCCTTGATCTGTAGCTTTATCAATTAACGTACGATAGTGAGGGTCATTGATTCCTTGAATTATGACGGCATCTGCCTTGGCAGCAATGGCTTTCTCTAATCGTTTGATTTGTTCATCTGGATTGATACGAAATGGTCCCATATATTCGAGATCCATGCCATATTTCTGAGCGGCTCCTCGAGCCCCTTCCTCAATAGAACGCCAATAGGGGTTGTCCAACTCTTGTGAGATCAACACGACGTGACGAGGGATAGAATCACTCCCATCTGTGGACTTCAGAGGTTGGATCAACTCACGAATATGTAGCATAGAGAACAGGAAACTTAGCATTAAACAAGCAAATATAACAAATAGGATCACAATGCTCAGATTCCATTTCCGGTTAGACATACCGCAACTCCTTAGAAATGTACTTAGTATGCACATTATACTAGAAACATGGAGTAAACCCCAAACGAACGAACATTACATGTATTATTTCCGTGGCAATTATTTAACGATGAGTAAAAAAAGCGAATGTGCGGGAAATGGGAGTATGTGGTAGGGTCATTTTGGAGGACTTCCCGCTCTACCCTTTATGATTTTTAAAAGTCTATATAAGGTGTTGAAATTACTTGAATAGCCGATACGACACCCACCAAATTCCATTCATATCCATGAAGGATCTTAAATTCCAGATGTTATTCAGTGGAATATGCACAGAGTGGTGATGTTAGAGTGCAGAATAATGCTTCGAGTATGAAGGTAGTGAAGGTGAAGCTAGAATAGATGCAGAAAGTACACTTCATTAGCAGGAAAAGTCGGTAAGGAAGGATATAGTTGTAAAACCTACACTTAAAAGTGGCGAAAACGGTTAAAAGTGAGAATTCCAGTAATCTAGATGTACTTTATGCAACTAAAGTTAGTGTTAAAGGGGATTGACCAAATCTAAGTGTAGTTTTTGCAGCTAATGGTGAATGATGGAGGCGGAAGGTGACTAATGGTGATGGTGTTGGTGTTGCAGCTCATACCTGCTAGCGATACAATGTATCACTGGCATCAGAAAAGTAAACTTCTTCACTATATGAACTCTTTCACCAATGACGGCATAGCCGTTTCTACATGCTCTATTAAAGTTGCTAAGGGCGTGAGTGTGGGATGGAGAGCAGAGCGTCCGCCTTTAAAATTGTGTTCTATCCACTTAATAATAACATTCATGAGAACACGGTTTTAACAGCAGCGAAAGCCTAGACTCACGCTCTTCCACGATTTTAACAGCTGCCGAAGCCCTCGTTCTTCCACTCACGTCCTTCCATGGGCTTTACGATAATCTCGCGGAGATAGATGCGAGATTTTTTTAAATGTTTTACCGAAATGGGAGAAGTTATCGAAGCCACATTGCCAAGCAATTTCAGAAATAGGAAGCTGAGTCTCCCTTAAGCGTCTTTGAGCTTCCTTAATTCGGCTTAAGTTTAAATAATGACTGAAAGTAAATCCAGTCGTTTTTTTGAAAAGATGGCTTAAGTAGAATGGGCTGATATAGAAGTGACTTGCAACTTCCGTCAGTGAAAGTGTTTCGGCAATATGATCATTGAGGTAGCGGGTGATGTCGGATATTTTGCGATGTATCGGTGTTTCATTGTCCAATAAGAGAAGTGTATTATTCTGGCGTTGCCGATGGGCATATAGAAGCAGCTCAACAATCCGATGCCGGATGACGAGGACGCTACTGGGTTGTAACGATAATAACTCGTGCTTGATCTCATCCATCAATTCTGTTAAATAACTACTCTCGTGTAGATGAAGCCGGAGTATAGGAATATCCCACTTAAAAGATTCTTCCAACATAGGTAGCCATTCTGGATAAGATTGTTCTAGAAAGCTACGAGCTAAATAGATGACGATTCTTTCGTGATCAGGAATGCCTACATCGGATGTTTTGTGAACGGCATTGCGGTCAATGAATACAAGATCTCCAGCCACAATACGATAGCTCCGTTCTTTAATGAAATAGGTACGTTCACCTGAGCACAGGTAATACAACTCGTAATGATCATGGATATGGTCTTCTTGCATACTGTAGTGTCCAACTCTTCGATCATAATCAATGCCTATTTGCTGATTGGGGTCTTGAAAGTTTAAATGAAAGGGCTGATTCACTAGTCTCACCTCTAATATAAATTATAGCAAATAAAGCGGGGTATTTGAAGGAATAGACATATTTTGCGGAGAATATAGTTGTTATTTGCGGTATTGTTATTGTAACAAGAAGAGGAGGCGTTTGGATTGAGTCAGAAGAAACGTTATGTTCTAGTAGGTACAGGGGGAAGAGCTGAGTTTTTCTATGCAGCGTTAGCCAGGGATTATCGAGATACCTCCGAGCTGATTGCCTTTTGTGATATGAACCAGACCCGTATGAACTATGCGAATCAATTATTACGTGAGAAGTATGACTATCCCGAGATTCCCACATATACAGCAGATCAGTTCGATCTGATGATTGATAGAGAGAAGCCAGACGTTGTTATTGTAACAAGTGTAGACCGTACACATCATACGTATATCATTCGCGCTATGGAGCTTGGTTGTGATGTCGTGACTGAGAAGCCGATGACTGTGGATGAAGAGAAGTGTCAGGAAATTCTAGACACGGTGAAACGGACGGGACGAAATATACGTGTGACGTTCAATTATCGCTATGCACCACATCATACGAAGCTAAAGGAATTGATAATGGACGGCGTGATCGGACAAGTTCATTCCGTGCATTTCGAATGGTTATTGAATACCCAGCATGGCGCAGATTACTTCCGTCGTTGGCATCGTGATAAAAGAAATAGTGGTGGGTTGCTCGTTCACAAGTCAACACATCATTTCGATCTCGTTAATTTCTGGATTGACTCTCAACCGGAGACGGTATTTGCGTTCGGAGATTTGATGTTCTATGGCAAGGAAAATGCGGAGAAGCGGGGAGAAACCCAATTCTATGAACGGGCAACAGGGAACCGGATTGCTAAGGAAGATCCATTTGCTTTGCACTTAGATGACAATGAACATTTAAAGGCCATGTATCTGGATGCCGAACATGAAGATGGATATCGCCGTGACCAAAGTGTATTCGGAGACGGAATTAGCATTGAGGATACGATGGGCGTATTAGTTCAATATAAGAATAAAGCGATTCTGACATATTCACTTGTTGCTTATCAGCCGTGGGAAGGATATCGAATTGTCTTTAATGGAAGCAAAGGACGTATTGAGGTGAATGTAGTTGAACAGTCATACGTGAATTCTGGAGGAGATAAAGCGTTAGAAGGTGCGTTAAAAGGCAAGTCGATCCACGTATTCCCTATGTTCGATGAGCCTTATGAAGTTGAGGTCGAAGAGGCGGAGGGTGGTCACGGAGGTGGGGATCCTGTGTTACTGAATGATATATTCGGAAATCCAGAACCGGATAAGTTCAATCGTGCTGCGAATCATATCGATGGAGCGAGATCCATCTTAACTGGCATCGCGGCGAATAAGGCGATACGGACGGGGCTTCCGGTTCGTGTCGATAGCTTAGTTCAATTCTAAAGAGTTGAGATATATAAGTGAGAGGCCTCCTGAGAAGGAGGTTTTTTCGACATAATAGAAAATATAAGTTTTTCGGAGGAATTCCAGATCTACCCTTTATGATTATTAAAACTCTATATAAGGTGTTGAAATCACTTGAATAGCCGATACGACATCTACCAAATTCCATCCGAATTCCATAAAATATCTTGAATTCCGGATGGATTTCAGTGGAATATGCATAGAGTGACGACGTTAGAGTGACAAATAAAGCTTCGCGCATGAAGGTAAGTGAAGGTAAGTGAATAGATGCAGAAAGTACACTTAATTAGCAGGAAAAGTAGGGGAAGAGAGAATTAGTTGTAAAAAGGACAGTTAAAAATGGCGATAACGCTGAAAAGTGGAATTTCCAGTAATTTAGATGTACTCCATGCAACTAAAGTTAGCTTCAGAGGGATTGGGTTGAATTTAGTTGTACTTATTGCACCTAATAGTGAATGGTGGAGGCGGAAGGTGACTGATGATGGTGATGCAGCTCATACCTGCTAGCGATACAATGTATCACTGGCATCGGAAACTTAAAATTAAAAATCTTCACTATATGAACTCTTTCACCAAGGACGCCGAAAGTAGTCTCTTCTTAATAGCGAATCCAACCACATATGAGTATAGTAGGGCTCAGGCTTCTTTTGTCTTATTGAATTTGGTAGAATATAGTCATCATTAGACTTGAGGAGGTACAGCATGGTACAAGCGACTGGACAGAAAATCAAGTGGGGGATATTAGGTACAGGCTGGATTGCAGGTAAGTTTACGAAGGATTTAGTCCATGCAAGGAATGGCGAGTGTGTAGCTGTTGGATCTCGAACGATGGATAGTGCCAAGCGATTTGCTGAACAACACCATATTCCCCGAATCTATGGAAGCTATGAGGAATTAGTGAGTGATCCCGATGTGGATGCAATATATGTGGCAACTCCACATCCTTTTCATAAAGACAGTGTGATGACTTGCTTGCGTGCAGGTAAAGCCGTGTTATGTGAGAAGCCTTTTACTGTGAATAGTGGCGAGTTAGAAGAACTGGTACGTTATGCGCAGGAACATAAGTTATTCCTAATGGAAGGCATGTGGACTCGTTTCCTACCTCCTATTATGAAGGTCAGAGAGTGGCTAAAGGACGGGCGAATCGGTGATGTACAGTTAGTGAAAGGTGAGTTTGGATTCCGTAGTGGCTGGGAACCTGAAGGAAGACTTCTTAACCCGAATTTAGGTGGGGGAGCGTTGCTGGACGTCGGGATTTATCCCATATCGTTCGCATCTATGATATTTGGAGCACAGCCGCAGACGATATCAAGTACAGCACATATTGGTGAGACAGGCGTAGACGAGCAATTCTCTATTCTTTTATCCTATGGATCTGGTCGAACGGCATCGTTGAACGGGGCAATCCGGCTCGAACTTAATAACGAAGTTTATATTCATGGAACGGAAGGAACGATTCATGTCCCATCTTTCTTTAATGCTCAAACCGTCTCACTTCATGTGGGTGGGGAAGAGGTGGAGCGGTTCACGGATGATCGTGAATGTGAAGGATTTACATTTGAGGCAGAAGAAGTGGGCAGATGTCTGATTGAAGGTCTTACAGAGAGTCCAGTCATGACGCTGGAAGAATCGCTAGGTATTATGAAAATACTTGATCAGGTACGCGGACAATGGGGACTCCGTTATCCATTCGAAGTATAGAGGTTGTTCAAAAAGTCATCTTTTGATCACGAAGTATATCGAGAGGTATATTCGACATCGAAGATTGAATTCAGCCGGTCCTTCCGGTGCTCACGTAGGTATTGCCTACGCTCCGCTCCTCACTCCCTCTCTTCATCCAATCTTCTCGGTGCTGAAAACCTGACTTTTTGAACTCGCATGTATAGAAAGAAGCAAACGGCTTGCTACATTCGTTATTCATTTGCGAGTGCTAGCAGGTCTTTTTTTATTGATGATTAATAATATTTTATCAATATAATAATTTATTGTAGAAAAGGGTTGTAAACGATTAATATTGATGATAATATGTTATCAAGATAATAAATTATCATATTTATTCTTTTAAATTGAATACTTAATTGTTAGTTAAGTGAATCTAGCTGGAGGCGGCATCCTATGGAGAATAATAACGTACATCTTTTGGTGAAGTATTACCCGATGGCTTCATTCATAGCATCCATTGTCGGACCTAAATGTGAAGTGGTTGTTCATGATATTAGTAATCCAGAACGCTCGATTGTTCATATTGAAAACGGTCACATCAGTGGGAGAAAAGTGGGGGACGGCTCGACAGACCTTGTCTTGAAGATTCTTAAAGGAGGGGCCTATCACGAGCAACAGTTCATATCGAACTATAAAGGTAAAGGGTCACTCGGTCAGACATTTCGCTCGTCGACGTATTTTATTAAGAATGAAAGCGGTGTATTGGTCGGTATGATGTGTTTGAATATCGACGTAACCCATTTAGATACAGCAGCTCAGTGGATTCAAGATTTGTTAGAAGGTGGAGGAGCCTTTCCGCCTAGCCCGAAAGTGCTAGAATCTGGTGCAGTCGAGAAGCCTGTTTCTGAATACTTGCAAGGAAATATGGATGACTTATTGGAACACATGATTGAGACGGTCATGTCTAGAACAGCTGTGTCACCTGAACGATTATCTGCCCAAGAGAAGATGGAATTAATTAAAGAATTTAATGACGAGGGTGTTTTTCTACTTAAAGGCGGTGTGGTACAAGTTGCGAAGGCATGTAATATGTCCGAACCAACGGTATATCGCTACTTACAAAAGGTGAAAGATTGATCGGAATAATATAGAAGCTTGTAGAGAGGGGAAATTATGAATACTAATTTTGATGAAGTAATTAACAGATACGGAACCAATTGTGCTAAATGGGATGGGTTAGTCGCAGAGTATGGTCAGGAAGTGATCCCGTTGTCCGTAGCAGATATGGACTTACGTGGCCCGCAAGCCATTATTGATGTGAGCGTAAAGATGGCGCAACATGGCATATTCGGATACACCGATTTATATCCCCCTTATTATGCGGCCGTACAGGGATGGATGAAGCGAGCATATGACTGGAATATCCCTCAAGAGTGGATTGTGTTTAGTCCACGAATTATACAAGCCGTTTCTATTATTCTGCAAAAATTTACGGATATCGGTGATCGTGTACTCATGCATACGCCAGCCTATCAACCGATTGCAAAGGCAGTCTCAGAGAATGGACGCGAGCTTGTTGAGAGTCCATTGATCTATCGGGATGGTCGTTATGAACTAGATTTCGATAATATGGAACTCCATATGCGGCAAGGTGTCAAAATACTGCTGTTAGTAACGCCTCACAATCCGACTGGACGCGTATGGACGGTAACAGAATTAACTCAACTAGCCGACTTGTGCACGAAGTATGATGTTCTGATTGTGTCGGATGATGTTCATGCTGATTTCGTACGTCCAGGCTATGAGCATACTGTTATTGCTAAACTATCCGAGCAAATCGCACAGCGAAGCATTATCTGCACTTCTCCAAGCAAATCATTCAACTTGGCAAGCTTGGAAATCGCTAACATTATTATTCCAAATGAGGATCTGCGGACGGAATTCAAGAAAGGTCTAGTTGAAGCAGGCATTCACAACCCAACATTCTTCGCAGTGCCGGTCTGTGAAACGGCTTATACTGCATGTGACGGATGGTTGGAAGAAGTGAAAGCCTATATTGAAGGTAATATTCATTTCGTAAAAGAATTCTTTGCTGAGCATTTTCCAGAGTTGCATATTGTTGAATCGGAAGGAACCTATCTACTGTGGATTGATTGTACTTCTTTTGATAAGAAAGACGAGAAGTTGAAGCGGTGGTTACTAGATGACGCTAAAGTTAGTGTGAGTTTCGGTACCTCCTTCGGACCGCAAGGTGAAGGGTTTATTCGTTTAAATGTAGCAACGTCGCGGGTGACATTGGAAGAAGCTTTACAGCGTATGGCGGCAGCGTACTAAATACTATTTCGAGGTGAACAACATGGGAAGCAAACAAGATAAGCAACCACAACAATCAAAGAAAAAAAAGGAAAAGGTCATAAAACCACCAACATTATTCTTAGCATTAATACCTGTTTTTACAATGATCCTACTACTAAGCTTGGGATATGTATTGTTTGAACTTCCTCCAGAACCATTGATTATTATCTCAGCGGTTGTCGCAGGGATAGTCGCTATTAAATTGGGCCATTCATATGATGATATTCTAGGTTCGATATCAGAAAAGATTGCTAAGACGATGCCCGCCATTCTTATCTTGATCACGGTTGGATTCATGATCGGTAGTTGGATGGTTGGCGGTACGATTCCAATGATGATATATTATGGGCTACAGATTATTAATCCTCAATTTCTAATTATTACGGCATTCTTAGTGACGTCCATCGTATCGATTTGTACAGGAACGTCCTGGGGATCTGCCGGAACGATTGGTGTTGCGTTCATGGGCGTTGCGGCCGGAATGGATGCGAATATGGCTGCTGTCGCTGGTGCAGTTGTTGCGGGTGCATACTTCGGGGATAAACTTTCTCCGCTTTCTGATACTACGAACATTGCCGCTTTAGCAACCGGAGTTAATCTGTACGAACATATAGGTCACTTATTGTATACGACCATTCCTTCTTTTATTGTTGCATCGATTGTATATGTCATTACTGGTTTAAACTCAGGAGGAGCCGGAGTTGAAATTCCGGAAAAAGTCGGTACAATTATGAGTACACTCAATACGATATTTAGCTGGAATTGGTTACTTATTCTTCCGATACTTATTGTCTTGGGAGGATCTCTTACGAAGAAACCGACGATCCCTGTTATGCTGATCTCATCCTTTGTCGCTATGGCGAATGCTATGATCTTCCAAGGTTTCTCGATTCAAGACGTTATGGTGTCTGCAGTGGGTGGATTTGACCTGTCCATGGTGAGTGCGGCTGGTTTCGATATTGCTAATGTCATTCCAGATATTCCTCGTTTGCTCAACCGTGGAGGTATGAGCTCCATGATGGGTACATTGCTTATCTGTTTCAGTGCCATTGTGTTTGCGGGAACGGTTTCCGTAACGAAATCACTGGATCTTATTATTAACAGATTGATGAGAATGGTTCATTCTACAGGTTCGTTGATCCTTTCGACGATTGCTGTTGGTATGGCTATGATCGGTATTACAAGCAATGGTCAGATTTCAATTCTTATGCCTGGTGAAATGTTACGTGAGACATATATCCGTAGAGGTTTACATCCGAAGAACTTATCTAGAACCATCG
This sequence comes from Paenibacillus sp. FA6, assembly GCF_051550225.1. Lineage (NCBI taxonomy): Bacteria > Bacillati > Bacillota > Bacilli > Caryophanales > Paenibacillaceae > Paenibacillus > Paenibacillus sp. FA6. The sequence goes on from NZ_CP188820.1 coordinate 337,844, forward strand.
AAGACTCTGCGTCCATTATCGAGCCTATCTTACCGTGGACAGCTGCAGGTGCTTATATGGCCGGAACGCTCGGTGTGGCGACATTAGATTACTTGCCTTGGGCAGTACTTTGTTGGACAGGTATTATATTCGCCACCATTTGGGGCTACACTGGTTTCGGTATTGCCAAGTTGTCACCAGAGCAACAACAAGAAATGTTGAAGGAATTCGATACTGAACAGAAAGTTGCACAATAATTAATATGCTGATGAAGACTAGGAAATATTTAGATGGAGGAGATATGACGATGAGTACAAACAAAGAAATTATTCAAACAAATGATGCACCACAAGCCATTGGACCTTATTCACAAGCCGTTAAAGTTGGGGGTTTACTCTTCACATCGGGACAACTTGGGATCGATCCTAGTACGGGATTATTTCCAGAAACAGTTGAAGGGCAAACAAAGCAATCATTAAATAATGTGAAGGCCATTGTTGAGGCTGCAGGCGGAAGTATGAATCAAGTCGTGAAATCTACGGTATTTCTAAAAGATATGAATGATTTCCAAGTCGTGAACGAAATATATAGCGGGTATTTTGCAGAGCCTTATCCGGCTCGTAGTGCCGTACAGGTAGCGCGTTTACCGAAAGATGCTCTAGTAGAAATAGAAGTCATCGTTCAGCTGTAATAAGATTGTTTGAGGAAATAAGGTAGCAAAAAGGGATCATGGACGCTTTGCGTCTATGGTCTTTTTTGTTCATATAATAGAAAGTGTAAATTTTTTGGAGGACTTCCCGCTCTACCCTTTATGATTATTAAAAGTCTATATAAGGTAGTGAAGGTGAGGCTAGAATAGATGCAGAAAGTACATTTAATTAGCAGGAAAGGTAGGGAAAGAGAGAATTAGTTGTACAAAGGACAGTTAAAAATGGCGATAACGCTGAAAAGTGAAGTTTCCAGTAATTTAGATGTAGTCCATACAACTAAAGTTAGCTTCAGAGGGATTGGGTTGAATTTAGTTGTACGTATTGCACCTAATAGTGAATGGTGGAGGCAGAAGGTGACTTTTTATACCGAATGAAGGGCTGCTATTCTGTTATACTTACTCCCACTAATAGTTAAAAGGAGAATTTATGAAACAGACTAGCTCTAAATATATGATTATTATTTTCGCTGTCGTGTTGGTTGCTCTGTTGGTATTGATGGCTGTACTTAATAAGTCGCAGAATTCTTCAGCATTAGAGGACTTACCGAACTATACTGAAATTCGTGGAGAAATGAATCTAGATCAGATTGATTACAGCAGGCAACCACATTTGGGAAGTGGCACAACAGGGATACAGGTTATAGAATTTGCTGATTTTAAATGCCCAGCTTGTATGATGTGGGATGGGGCTTATTTCGAGAAATTAAAAGAGGAATTTGTAGATACAGATAAGATTGATTTATACTTCATGAATTTCGCCTTTATTGATCGAGATTCCATATTGGCTGCGGCTGCTGGGGAAAGTATTTATCAACAAAATAATGACGCATTCTGGCAGTATAAAAGCTTACTGTTTGAGAACCAGGGTATTGAGAAGGACATCTGGGCTACGGAGAAATTCTTGCTTCAATTTGTAAAAGATAATATCACGGGCATAGACTATGATCAATTTAAAAGTGATCTGAAAAACCATACGCATGCATTAGATGTAAAAGAAGACTTCAAGCTAGCCGGCTCCTTAGGTGTCAATGGCACCCCTAAATTTATGGTGAACGGAAGGCTCCTTCCTAGCTCTTCTTACGAAGATTTAGTCGCAGCGATTGAAGCGGAGATAGCTCGCGTAAAGTAATGGCATGTCCATTAAACAAAATTATTGGCGATATGAGAATGATGCCCTATGGGGAAGGCACTTGCGTAAGCAGCAGGTGTCTTTTTTCTTTCGAATCACTAGTAATATGCTCCTATATCCAAATGATTGTCGTACTTTTACAATGGTATTGTTATAGTTATCTAGGAAGAAGTAATCAACAATATATACACTATGGGGATGAACAGTGAGATGGGGAGATTAAGGGAGTTCAATACGCTTAGGAATCAGATATTCTTAGGTTTCTTTATAGTTATGCTCATTATTATTTGTGTCGCGGGAGTATTTATCTACGATAGAGTATCAACACTCCTTAAAGACAACACAGAGAAGCATATCCAGCAAACAGCCGTACAAGCCACCGGAAGATTGGATGCATTAATTGCGCAGATTGATAGCATGACAATGCAAGTAGCGACGAATTCATACGTTCAACAGCTGCTGGTGAAAGAATTAGATGGGCAACCCGGCACGTTTAACGAGCGTCAATCCTTGCTACAAATCGTTGGAAGTTATCAAGCATATACCACAGATGTAGAATCGTTGGAGCTGTATACTTCGGATAATAAGTTACTGTTTCCAATGGGGGAGAGTACGCTATCCAGTCGGGTAGACAAACGTTATATTGAAGAGGCGAATCGTCAGAAGGGACGGCTAGTCTGGATGGGAATTGATCCGAATGATACGGATTATATCCTGGCTATCAGGCAGGTCAGTTTAATGGATCGTTGGTTCTCTCGAGGTGGTTATATACTCGTACGTATTCAACGGAGTTATTTTCAACTGAATGAGCTACAAATAGTTAATGAGGCAGGGGAATTTATCCTGTTAGTAGATGATACTGGACGGATGCTTAATTCAAATGGGATAACAGATGCTGATTTGGAACCTCTCATGGACAGTGGGAATCAGACGGTGACGTTTGAGGGTAAGGACTATGTGATGGTTAAGCAACATTCGGAGAAGACCAATTGGACACTCATTATATTAACACCTGTTCGATATATCACCGAAGGTATCTCGATGCTTCAGACCGTTCTGTTTGCGTCGGGGGGTATTGGAGCATTGCTATTCCTAATTATGTCCTTCATCTTGTCTACGATGATTACTCGTCCCATTATCCAACTGATCAAAGCGATGCGCAAATCTCGATTTGGTGTACTTACACCCAATCACGAGTCGGTATACACGATAGAGCTAAGTGAATTGAACTATACGTATAATCAGATGGTCAATCATATGAATGAGCTGATTCGTGTTGTGTATGAGAAAGAAATGCTCCAGAGTCGTACCGAGTTAAAAGCATTACAGGCGCAAATCAATCCACATTTTCTATTCAATACATTAGAAGCATTTAATTGGTCGCTTCAGGAGAAGGGTGAGGAGGAATTAGCTAGTCTGGTCGTTGCCATGTCCAAATTGTTTCGCTATACGATCAGTAATCCGAATCATGACGAGTGGGTCACGATCGGTGAAGAATTGGAGCAGGTCAGACGCTATTTACTAATTATGCAGATGAGGCTTGGAGACCGCTTGAGTTGGCATGTAGATGTATCGCCAGAGTCTATGTCTGTTCCTATTCCGAAATTATTGATTCAGCCGATCGTCGAGAATGCGATTCTTTATGGGGTGGAAAGTAAGGTTAAACCAGGTAGGGTTACAGTCAGTGTGGTGCCATCCGAAAGTGTGGGTTGGACAACGGTAACCGTTACAGATGACGGTCTGGGTATGAATGAGGCAATGCTTCAGGAATTATATCATGCGTTGGAAGGTGGACCGTCTATTTCTTCTAAGGGAACAGGTATAGGTCTTGTCAACGTCCAGCGGCGCCTGAAGCTTTACTATGAAGGAGATCATGGAGAAGTAGAAGGATTACGCTTGAGCAGTCGTATATCGGAGGGAACTACCGTTGTTTTTGAAATACCAAGTGAACAAGGAGGACGATGAGATTGATAAAGACGATTCTGATTGTGGATGATGAGCCTCGAACTCGAGAGGGAATTCGGAATACGCTGGAAGCGTACCTGACTGAACAACCTTACCGAGTTGAAACGGCATCTAACGGAGTAGAGGCCATGGAGTGGCTTCAGCATAATGTCGCTCATCTATTGATTACAGATGTTCGGATGCCGGAGGTTAGTGGTCTGGATTTAATCCGTTCACTTCAAGATAAACCCCATAAGCCATTGGTGATCGTTATCTCGGGTTATGCAGAATTCGAATATGCGCAGAAGGCGCTTCAATTCGGTGCAATCAATTACCTACTTAAGCCATTAGATAAACAAGAGCTTCTGAGCGTCGTACAGCAGGCATTGCAAGTGGGAGTGGATAGGAGGCGCAGAGAGAATATAGAGAAGCTAGTCGACAAGAAGTTATTGGGGTTAGATGATTCGAATGAAGGCCAGAGTACGCCAGTTCGTGAGGCCATGGCGTATGTGGAAGGACATCTGCAAGAGCCGATTACCCTGAGTGGGCTTGCGGTGTTGCTTCATTTGAATGCCAGTTACTTCAGCGTACTATTCAAAGAACAGGCTGGAATTACATTCAGTGAATACCTATCGCGTAGTAGGATTCAACAAGCTAAGGTGCTACTTACACAGACCCGAATGCCTATTGGTGAGATTGCTTTAAAGGTAGGTTATCAGACCGATAAATATTTCATCAAAGTGTTTAAGTCATTGGAATTGATTAGCCCAAGCAGATATAGACAACATATTGGGCAGCAAGACGAGATAGAATAGATCCAATAATAATGGAGTTTTCCCAAATGATTGTGACCTTATGGACTTTCAACGCCCGTGCTAAGATATAAATGTGAACGGTTACAATAGCCGTACGACAACGAATAAGGGGTTGAAGTGATGTCTAGAAAGAAGATAACTTCTGGTTTGCTACTTGTACTTGCAATGATGGTTGTATTGTCTGGGTGTGGTGGGGCTAGCGGTAATAAGGGAAAAGAGACGAACGGTGCATCGAAGGGTGGAACTGAACAGAAAGTCACCTTGAATATGATGCATTTGTGGCCAGCAGGAAGCTCAGCACAGCAGAATAAGCTTGTAAGTGAAATTATCAATCAGTATCAGACTGATCATCCTAATGTGACCATCAAGCAAGAGATTCTAGAAAATGAGCAATATAAGAACAAATTAAAAGTGTTATCCGCGTCTAATGAGCTACCAGATGTAGGAATAACATGGGCGGCAGGATTTATGGAGCCTTATGTAAAAGGTGGCCTGTTCGCAGAGTTGGATGATATTCTTGGCGGGGAACAACTAAAGGATAAATTCGTAAGCGGCACCACGGAAGCATATGCCGTGGATGGCAAGACATATGCACTTCCCATTGAACTGAATATTTCTCCAATTTATTATAACAAAGCAATTTTTGCTAAATATAATCTTCAGGTTCCCACAACGTACGATGAATTCAAGCAAGTTGTGAAAACGCTAACAGAGAATGATGTAGCTCCAATTGCCCTTGGGAACAAGGATCGCTGGACGGGGTCATTATGGTATATGTATTTAGCAGATCGCATCGCGGGGAATGAAACCCTTAAGAAGGCGATTGACGGTTCAGGTTCATTTGATGATCCAGGTCTAATTCAAGCAGCAGCTGAAATTCAGACTTTAGTAGATATGAATGCCTTCAACAAAGGTTTTAACGGACTTTCCAACGATGAAGGTAAATCCGAATTCATGAATAGTAAGGCTGCTATGTATCTCATGGGAACATGGGAACTACCGAACTACACGAGCAACCCAGATATCCCGCAAGAATTCAAAGATAACATTGGATTCTTCAAGTTTCCAACCGTTGAAGGTGGAAAAGGGAATATTAACAGTTGGGTCGGTGGTCCTGGTGTAGGTCTATTCGTAGCCGAACAATCTAAGGTTAAAGATGAAGCCAAAGCCTTTGTTGAATACTTTGTCTCCAAGTGGGGCGAGCAGTCCGTAACAGCAGCGGGAGTTATCCCAGCAACGAAGGTAGATACAACACAAGGATCTTTACCACAGTTGTATATTGATCTATTTAATGAATTGAATAGCGCTAGTAGCATTACACTATTTGCTGATGTGCAAATGAAACCGAATGCTGCTCAAGAACATTTGAATATGATCCAGGCATTATTCGGTAAGGTAGCTACCCCAGCAGAATTTGCGAAGAAACATATGGAAGCTATAGAGAAAGGAAATTAAGTAAGAAGGCGTTTCATACATCGAGATATACACTAGGGAAGGAGAGGACGAGACAGATGGACAAAGTCATGTCTAACAAAGGTATCATTGCACTATACATCCTACCTTCACTGCTACTCATTATGGGAATCATATACATTCCAATTATATTAACGGGTTATTATGGGCTGAATCAGTGGGATGGGATAAGCGCAATGACCTTTATCGGCCTAGATAACTATACTAGTCTTCTGAAAGATTCAAATTTCTGGCAGAGCGCCTATCATTCACTGCTACTCGCAGCATTTTCGGTCATTAGCCTATTGGGATATCTACTCATTGCGATCGTATTGTCTGGGAGAATAAAAGGTGCAAACCTACTTCGGAAAATCTATTTAGTTCCCATGCTACTATCTTCCGTAGCAATCGCTCAGTTGTGGCTGAAAATTTATCATCCGACGAATGGAGTAGTGAACACCTTCTTGGTATCACTTGGTATTGAGAATCCTCCATTATGGTTGGCTGATCCTAAGATCGTCATGTTATCACTCTTTGTACCCATCTTGTGGCAATACGCAGGGTTTTACATTCTGATCTACTATGCCGCATTGAAGAATATTCCTGAGTCATTAGTGGAAGCAGCGAGAATCGATGGAGCAAGCGGATGGCAAATCGCTTATGGAATTAAGCTTCCGTTAATCACAGAGGTCATCAAAGTAACGATTGTCTTGGCTGTCGTTGGATCTCTGAAATATTTCGATCTTATTTACGTGATGACGGATGGAGGTCCCAATGGATCGAGTGAAGTGATGGCATCCTATATGTATCATAAAGCCTTTAGAAGCTTTGATTTCGGCTATGGTAGTGCGATAGGCTTCTTCCTGTTACTCATCTGCTTGGTCGTGACGTACCTAATTCGTAAGGCAACTGCCTCTAAAGACACTATTCAATATTCATAAGAGAGGAGGTACCCTCATGAAGACGAACACGGTGACGGCTTACCCAGTGAATGAGATAGGGTTGGGGCGGAGGACTTTAAGTAAAGCTGGTTATAGTATTTTATATTTGGTACTTATTATGGTAGCACTTCTGCAAATTTTACCGTTGATCTGGTTGTTTATATTCTCGCTGAAGAACAATCAAGAAGTATTCGATATGGCCCCGTTTGCGATACCAGCACAGCCACATTGGGAGAACTATGTGAACGCATGGACTCAAGGGAATATAGGCAGCTATTTCCTCAATAGCGTATGGGTGACGGGTGTAGCTCTGGTGCTTACCGTATTGCTATCTAGCATGGTTACCTTTGCGATGACGCGGATGAAATGGAAGGCAAGCTCATTCGTTCTAGGTCTATTCATGGTAGGAATGATGATCCCAGTCCATTCAACATTGATTCCATTGTTCAGTATCTTTCAAAAGGTTAATTTAATAGATAATCCTATATCGATTATCATAGCGTATGTTGCATTTAATATGCCAATCACCATTATGATTCTACTTGGATTTTACTACGCTTTGCCGAAGGAAGTTGAGGAAGCGGCCGTGGTGGACGGAGCTTCAATCAATCGGATATTTTTTCGAATTGTCTTTCCAATGACTTCCTCTGTCATAGCAACTACTGGAATTATTAATATGATTTATAACTGGAACGAATTTATATTCGTCAACACATTCATCAGCTCAGATAAATATAAAACACTGACTGTTGGTGTCCAGAACTTTATCGGACAGTACACAACGGATTGGGGAGCAATTGGCGCTACATTAGTCATTAGTATTCTGCCAATAATGTTAGCTTTCCTACTCATGAGTGACCGCATTGTCGAAGGAATTGCCGCTGGATCAGTTAAAGGTTAGCCCTTAAATAATGAAAAGACAGTCGCTCGAATTCTAATAAAGAATTCGAGCGACTGTCTTTATATGGGTAGTTAGTTATGCTTTGTAATTAGGATTATGCTGAGAATAGCCACCGTCAGGATTATCGACTTGCGTATCTCCATCGCCATCTCTGAAATAGCCATCGACATGAGTACCATCCGCACGTTCATAACCACTCACGTAATGTGGTTCAACATCATGCATATTTGGATTCTCGATGGAGGAACTCTCAACGGAGTCCACACCATCCGCGCCATCTACGAAATCCAATATACCAACGGCCAAAGTAGCTACAGCAGCTACTTTTATTAAACCTTTGGCACCATTTTTTATTTTTTCATTATCTTCTTCCACGAAGCCAACTACCATATCTTTGCCATTGTTATAGGTATACTTTACAGTACCAACAACACCTTTGGCTGTTGTAGTAACAGCACCACCGATATCTTTCATTCCATTGCTGGATTGTTCTTCGTTGCTAGTGATCACACCTGCCGCTGTATCATATATACCACTTGCCAAGTTACCGGCAGTTCTTCCTGCAATAATAGTAGCTTTCTCAACACCGTCGCCGATCTCTTTGACGAAATGACTACCTGTTATCTCACCAACTACACGGACGCTCCCACCGATGACTTTGCCAGTCACTTCACCTGCGAAGTTACCAAGTCCTTTAAAGAAACCCATATGTATTTCTCCTTCCAATCTATCTGTTAGAATAGTTCTTATGTACTAGAATAGTTCAATTGTATGATAAAACGGATAGTTATGACAAGAGATAGATGAATGTTGCAGATTGTGAATTGACAACGGGCTAATCATTCTCTATACTGACTTTAATCTAATACACGGTATACGTTGAAGGAATTAGTAGCAAGCTGTCACTGTTATTCAGAAAGCTAGGGGTTGATGCGACCTAGTACAAACAAACTTGCGAATTACACTCTGGAGTATCTTAGGTAACACTAAGCGGACTAGCAAACGATACTCTTGCTAAGAGTGGTATGAATAGAGGTAGTAACACTATTTATGCAATTTGGGTGGTAACACGGTTAATGAATCGTCCCTATGTCTATTGTAGACATAGGGGCGATTTTTGCGTATGGACAACTTTTATTATAAAAAGGAGCTTGATGACGATGAGTAACATGAATATTATTGATGAACTAGAATGGCGCGACGCGATTAATCAGCAGACAGATGCAGAAGGGCTACGCGAATTAGTTAATGAGAAGAAAATTACTTTGTACTGCGGTGTCGATCCGACGGGGGATAGCATGCATATTGGACATTTAATTCCTTTCATGGTGATGAAACGATTCCAATCATTCGGACATTTGCCTGTGATCTTAATTGGTGGAGCAACAGGGACCATTGGTGATCCAAGTGGACGTCAAGACGAGCGTCAATTACAGACATTAGAGCAAGTACAAGACAATGTGAACGCACTTACAGCACAAATGAAGAAGCTATTCGTTGCCGATAACGATGATCAACTAAAAATGGTGAACAACTACGACTGGACTCATACGATTAACGTGATTGACTTTTTACGTGATTATGGGAAGAACTTCAGCATCAATGCGATGTTGGCCAAAGATGTCGTATCAAGTCGCTTAGATACTGGAATTTCATTTACCGAGTTCTCATACCAAATTCTTCAATCCATGGACTTCCATCATCTGTATGCAGAAGAAGGTGTTCAATTACAAATTGGTGGTTCTGATCAATGGGGGAATATCACAAGTGGTCTAGACTTAATTCGTAAAAAAGAAGGCTCAGAAGCGAAGGCATTTGGATTAACGATTCCATTAATGTTGAAAGCAGATGGTACGAAATTTGGTAAAACAGCAGGCGGGGCGATCTGGCTAGATCCTGATAAAACATCACCGTATGAGTTCTACCAATTCTGGTTGAATACAGATGATCGTGATGTCGTTAAATACTTGAAATACTTCACATTCTTAACGCAAGACGTCATTCATGAATTAGAGAATAAAGTGAATACAGAACCAGGTAAACGTGAAGCACAACGAGTACTTGCTGAAGAGATGACCAAATTTGTTCATAGTGAAGAGGCTTTGGCGCAAGCGATCAAGATCTCGGAAGCTTTATTCAGTGGAGACGTGAAATTATTAACAGCGGATGAAATTGAGCAAGGGTTCAAAGAAATGCCGACTTTCGAAGCGACTAAAGAAACAAAGAATATTGTGGATTGGTTAGTAGATCTAGGTATCGAACCATCGAAGCGTCAGGCAAGAGAAGATATTACTAATGGGGCTATCTCTATGAATGGTGAAAAAGTAGTAGATCTAAACACGGAAGTGTCTGCAGACAAATCATTCGACGGCCGGTTCATCATTATTCGTAAAGGTAAGAAGAAATACAGCCTAGTTAGATTAGTGGATTAAGCACGAGAGTATTACAGATATGATAGAACGTGATTAGTGAAATTGTGACCCGTAAGATGGACGCTTTGAAAGAAGTGACTATTTTATGGGTCTTTTTGTGTTTCGATCCACTTTTGTTTTCAGCTGTCAATATCCCCAAGGTATATTTTCAAGGTGCCCGATAATCATATGAACACTTTTCTGCATGGAATCCATGAAAGAGCCTGCTTGACCTCTTAATTGTACATTTCTGATCAGATGATTATGGTTGTAATGGATGGTAACTCATATGATTTAATTATTGATAGCGCTTTCAAAAAAAGTGCGTTCTTCAAAATTTAAGTTGATGGGGGTTTGATGATTTGGGATTGAAACGAACTGCAAGTCTCTTAGTGTGTATGGCATTGTTGTTGAATTTGCTAATGCCGAATATGTGGATGTCAGCTGCAAGTGCAGCTGGATCGGGAAGCCCAGTCTTTGTTGATGATTTGGAGGGTGCAACTACAGCTAATTTATTTACACCGGGATACATGACGTTGCCGAATGATCCAGCGAAGCCAATGTATCTTAAAACAGGTGGGACGGTTACAGCTACTGATGGTACAGTGACTTTAGCTGGAGCAAGAACGACAATAGGTGCTTCATCTACTATAGGCACTACACCACTCGAAGCACCAAATGGTGCCTTTGATTTAAGTAAGCCTTATCAGATTATCATCAACATTTCTAGCGGTAGTGGTGCTGGGAAATTCCAAGTATATATAGATAATAATACGACAGGTGCGGCCAACTCCATTCACGGAAGTTCTTCGAAAGTTTATGAAAAGGTAGCTAATGATATTGGTACAGAGAAAATCGTTATCGAACCTAATGTTGGAACAGTGAATTCATTCATTGCACTCCGTACTGAAAGTACAGCAACAGTATCCATTGACAGTATAGCCATCGTGTATGAGGGAGATGCGGATCCAACGGGTCCTACAAATCCACCCGATCCGACGACGCCACTTGCTCCGATCGTGGTGGCTTCAGCAGGTGATGAACAAGTCAGTTTATCATGGAATGCTATCAACGATGCGGATCATTATATGGTAGAACGTTCTTTATCAAGCGGGGGACCGTACGATGTGATCCAAACGAATGTAAGCTCAACCGTCTATGTAGATTCAGATGTCATGAATGGTACAGTCTATTATTATGTCATCACAGCATCAATTGGTGGGGTGGGATCAGATCGTTCTAATGAGGTGAGCGCAACACCGCAAGAACCCGGTGCTCAACTTCCAGGTCCGGTATTCTTCGATGATTTCGATAGAGCAACCCAATCCAATTTGTTCACAGCAGGATATGTATCATTGCCCAATCAAGCAACGAAACCCATGTATATTTCAACATCTGGAGCTTCTAGAACTTCAGTCGATGAAGTGAATGGCACAGTGAAATTGGGCAATGCGAGAATGGCAATAGGTGCGTTATCCAATACATTAACAACAACAGAGAGCACACCTGGTGGTGTGTTTGATCTGAGTATACCGTATCAAATGATTATTAATTTCTCTAGTAGTAGCGGTCCTGGAAATTTCCAAGTATTCGTAGATAACAATACGAGTGGCACGGCTAATTCAATCCATGGTACTTCTTCAGAAGTATATAAAAATAGTGCGGATGACATTGGTGCAGGCAAAATCATTATCGATTCTGGAGTCGGTACAGCGAATTCATTCATCCAACTTTGGGCTTCTAGTACGGCTGAGGTAGTTATAGATAGCATAGCAATCGTATATGAGGGCGATGCGGACCCAACTATACCTTTATTGCCGACGGCTCCCGAAGGACTACAAGCAGTGGCAGGTGACGAAGAAGTGACTCTTAACTGGAACCCTAGTAAGAAGGCAAGCGGGTTCTCAGTGAACTATTGGACAGAAGATGATCAATCAGATTTGAGGACTGATGTTCTGAATACGAACACGAACATCCATACGGTTACGGGATTAACCAACGGGATGACCGTTTACTTTGTAGTTATCGAGCATAATGAAGCGGGTTCCAGTGACGAATCCAATAGGGTGTCTGCTATCCCAGTCGAAGCATCCATTCCGGCGGCACCAACTGGATTAACGGCGATGCCTAGCAATAGTGAGGTGAGACTCACATGGACATCGTCCCTTGGAGCAACTAGCTACAATGTGAAACGCAGTACAAGTGGAATAAATGATGAATACGTGGCAATAGGCGTGGAAAGTAGCAGCTTCACGGATAGCAATGTGACCAATGATGTTGAATACGTCTATGTCGTATCTGCCGTGAACAAAAGAGGCGAGAGCGTAGGCTCTAATGCAGTCAAAGCTATACCCTCCATACCACTTCCAGTAGACGAGTATAATCTGACAGGTTTCAGCTATGGAGCTACAGGTGGTGGCAATATTGCGGAGACAGATCCCTCATACATCAAAGTATATACTCCAGAAGATCTTGCCGAGGCCATCAACAAGAAAAAGGGACCCAATAAGGACGGTTATAGAGTTATAGAAATAATGAATGACCTTAATCTCGGGTGGAATGAAATTTCGGCTGAAGCGAAGACGGCTGCAGGAGATATATTCAGAGTCAATAATCCGGCGCTTACCAATCCGGTTCTTATGGGAACAGGAGTCAGTAAGATTGAACTTAAGGATCTTCATGATGTAACAATCTTCTCGGCAAACGGAGCGACAATCAAACATGTTGGGATTGTGATGAAGAGCAGTTCTAACGTGATCATCCGTAACCTTGAGTTTGACGAACTATGGGAATGGGATGAAGTGACCAAAGGAGATTACGATAAGAACGATTGGGACTTTCTGACCCTAGAGCAAAGTACGAAAGTGTGGATCGATCACTGTACATTCCATAAATCATATGACGGCGGTATCGATATCAAAAAAGGCAGTTCTGGTGTAACGATATCATGGTCATTATTTCAAGGTGATGATGGAAGTGCAGGCAGTTGGGTTACCCAGCAAATCAATGCTTTGGAACAAAATATTGATTCGTATACGATGTATAAATTTTTACGGAATCAAGGTTTAAGTGTCGATGATATTATTGCGGTAGCTTCTGGACAAAAGAAGCAGCATTTGATCGGTGCAACAAGCTTTGATAGTTTAAATCCCAAATTGGAAACGACGCTACATCACAACTATTACAAAGACATGATGGATCGCATGCCGCGCCTTCGTGGCGGTAATGCCCATGCTTACAATATTGTCATGGACAGCGCTGCAATAAGGGAAGCAGGTAAGCGCATCACTCCAGAACAAAGTGCGGCGATCTCATCCAAAGGATATAAATTCGGCGTAACAAGCAATGGGGCCATCTCCACTGAGGGCGGGGCCGTTCTGGTGGAGAACTCGCACATTATTGATCTGTTATACCCGGTACGAAATAATCAGACAGATCCTAACAATCCGAGTTACACTGGCAAGATTCTTGCGAAGGATACAATCTATTCCTTAGATGGGGTTACTTTTAGAGGGGATAGCACAACACCGGATAGTCCTCTGGCTCCTATTCCTGCGGTACCGATTGAGTTCTCCTGGAGTGGTATGACGGAACTTCCATATATGTACACACTGGATGATCCAGGAACACTCATGGATAGACTTACTGCGAACAATGGAGCGGGAGCAGGGAAGCTATCATGGTCGAAGGAGAATTGGTTGATTACGATGGGATACGATGGGTCGGGAGATCCCGGTGAAGTAGATCCACCACCAGTCGGCGTAGCGCCACTCGCACCGACGAATGTTTCCTTTATAGAAGGTGCTAATAGCATCGCTTTGAAGTGGAAGGCATCGGTGGGTGCAACTGGATATAAGGTGTATCGCAGTACGAATAGCGGCAGTGGTTATGTTGAGATTGGCAATAGCACAACTGCTAACTACACTGATTTAACGGCACAGTACCCTAATCATTATTACTATGTCATAAGCGCTCTAACTAGAGCCCTTGAGAGTACGACGAAATCTGTGGAGGTAAGTGCGTCGCCTTTGGCTCCGCTACTAGTTGCTCCGACGGGATTGTCCAGTCGAGCAGGGAACAGTAAGGTTGATTTAAGCTGGCAGCCTGTCACAGGAGCCGTTAGCTATAATATCATGCGTAGCGTGAGCAGCGGAGTTGGCTACACATTGCTTGATAATGTGAACGGTGTCGAGTATTCCGATACGACAGCTGTAAACGGAATAACCTACTACTATGTCATCACGGCACTTGATGCGGACCAACGGCAAAGTACGTTGTCGGTTCAGGTAACGGGTAAGGCATCAGCTCCTATTACTCCACCAACACCACAGGAGGGAGACTTGATTGTTGCTCCGAACGGTCAAGACGGTAATATAGGAACAATCGAGAGCCCATTGAGTCTTACCTCGGCAATTACCAAGATCGCTCCGGGGGGAACTATCTATTTGTTAGATGGCACATACAGCTACTCTGTTCCGGTAACGATTGAACGCAATAACAACGGGGATGCAGTGAATGCACGCAAGCAGATCATTGCGTACAATACTGGCGGAGCTGTGTTGGACTTCTACGGGCAGGCTTTTGATAGCACGAATCGGGGCTTACAGATTTTCGGGAGTTATTGGCTAGTAAAAGGAATTGAGGTCAAGGGTGCTGGCGATAACGGAATTTTTATCGGTGGTAACTATAATGTCATTGAGAACGTAGAAACTCACCATAACCGTGACTCAGGGCTTCAAATTAGCCGTTATTCTTCAACGGCTCTGGATAGTGAATGGCCGAGCTACAATGAGATTATTAACGTATACTCTCATGACAACTTCGACCCGGATAACGGGGAGGATGCAGACGGTTTTGCTGCTAAGTTGACCATTGGACCAGGTAATATCTTTGATGGATGCATCGCCGCTTACAACGTGGATGATGGCTGGGATTTATTCACGAAGAAGGATACAGGTCCGATAGGTATTGTGACCATTCGCAATAGCATTTCGTATGCGAACGGGAAGACATCTGATGGGAACGAGACAAGTAACAGTGACGGTAACGGCTTCAAGCTAGGTGGAGAAAAGATTGCTGTTAATCACATTGTTGAGAACAACATCGCATTCATGAATAAGAAGCATGGCTTCACTTGGAACAGTAATCCAGGTTCGATCACGATATCGAATAATACGTCATGGAGCAATGGTGAGAGTAACTTTGCTTTTGATCAGGGCACACATGTATTTACGAATAACCTTTCCTACAAGGGCAAATCCAGTGATAAGACGAGTGGTCATGATGTTCAAAGCACGAATGTATGGTGGCATAATACGAAGGGGAGCATGAACGCCAAAGGTTTGAAAGCAGACGATTCCGATTTCGTCAGTCTCATCCCAACTATTACGCGCAATGCAGATGGTTCACCGAATATCGGCGAATTTTTAAAGCTTGCCGCTATGAGTGATATGAAGGGCGCAGGGACTCCAAGCGGTATGGATATTGGAGCAATATTTAATACGATGGAGCCAGATCCCGAGCCGGACCCAGGCACAGATCCTAAGCCAGATCCTGGTACAGATCCTAAGCCAGACCCAGGCACAGATCCTAAGCCTGATCCAGGTACAGATCCTAAGCCTGATCCAGGCACAGATCCAGGGACCAATCCACCAGCAACAAACGGTAATTTGGGCGGGTCCACGTCAGGTACACAACCAAGCGTAGTTAAAGATACGAAACCAAATACGGGTCGTGGAGTGAACATTACATCAACGCGGACCACAGAACAACGGAACGGCAAGACGGTTGACGTAAATACGGTATCACCCAAAACTTTGAGTGAAGCGTTTGTCACAATCAGCGGAAATCAGGTAAATAATCAACGGATTTTCATTGAAGCAGGTTCAGGTTCGGATTCAGGAGCAACAGACTTTAAGCTTCCACTTACAGCTATGCTTGAAGGTGTGAAGAAAGCGCCAGACGCCGTAGTATCGCTCAGATCAGGTAATGTCATTTACGATTTACCTTTAAGTGCGATCAATCTTGAGAGTCTAACCAAAGGATTGACGGATCCAAGTAATGCAGTCTTAACAGTGTCGTTTACGCACATCAGCGGTCACACCGCAGAACAGTTAACAGCACAATCGAAACTAGCAGGGTTAACTATCCTAACGAATCCTATTGAATTCACTATCACCGTTTCCGACAAAGGTTCGAATATGGAAGTGAATGAATTCAACAGCTATGTATCGAGAACGATTATTATGGGAACTACAGATTTATCCACAGACCATATGACGGCCGTCTCGTATGATGCTGACAAGGGCGAGTGGGTGTTCGTTCCAGCGATGATCACCATCGTGAATGGGAAAGTAGAAGTAACGATTAAAAGATTAAGCAACAGCATCTATACGATTGTCGAGCACCACCAAACATTCAATGACATTGGCGGACATTGGGCGAAGAGTGAAATTGAGCTATTAGCATCGAAGCTAGTGATCAAAGGAATGACCGATACTACGTATAAGCCTGACAATAGCATGACTCGTGCGGAAATCGCTAGCTTGCTAGTACGTGCACTAGGATTGAAAGAACAAACAACCGCACAGTTTACAGATGTCGCATCGAATCAATGGTATGCGGGAGCTGTAGGAGCCGCAGTGAAAGCGGGCTTAGTAACCGGTGTAGGCAATGAATTATTCGACCCGAATGCGAATATCACTCGCGAAGAAATGGTGGTCATGATTAGTCGAGCATTGCACATGGCCGACAAAGATGTCGCAGTAGATGTTCCATTACTGTTGAAGTTCAATGATCATAAGAAAATTAGCAACTGGGCGGAAGAGCAAGTATCACAAGTGCTCAAGGCAGGCATTATCAATGGCAATACGGTGAACACTTTTGCACCCAAAGACGATGTAACTCGTGCTGAAGCGGCGGTTATGCTGCAACGCTTCCTGAAATACGTTGAGTTTATGAATTAACAAATCGCCCTCTCGTTCTCTATGAATGGTGAAAAAGTAGCAGATGTAAACACAGAGTGTCTGCAGACAAATCATTTGATGGTCGGTTTATCCTTATTCGTAAAGGTAAGAAGAAATGTAGTCTAGTTAGATTAGTGGATTAATAATGTCATTGTTGTATTCGTTAGGAATATTAAGAAAACCGAGTAATCCATCATATGGGCTACTCGGTTTTTTCTGTAGTATTCAGACTTAATAGGTGAATTGATATAAATAGTATTAAACTTTATCCGAAAACATGTTGATATTGATAATCATTATCTATATAATGAGAATGGTTATCAGTTGAGTTGTTGATATTCATGAATGAGAATAGTAGTTGTTCAATAAAAGGATGCCTAAGCAGAGTGTGTAATGAATACAATAAAAAAATCTTTTGTAAGGAGATGAATTGGGGAATTGGAAATGGAGAAAAGTGGAGTTGTTAATCAACAAGTGCTAAAGTTGGCGGCTACATTAGTCAAAAGAGGCTTCCTATTGGAAGTCGAAGGAGATTGTATCAGTCTGAGTGCCGGTAATGGACCTCAAGATTATAAGGATTTGAAACATCTACTCGAACGTGCTGGGGTTCCAGTTTGTTATTCGGGTCTTCAGATGCAAATATTAAGTCCCATCATCCCTATAGAAGTTTTAAGATTGGTTGAAGCATTACCCGTTCATTATGCTAGATCTCATATTCCAGACTATTTCTATTCGTGGAAGGCATTTACGAGACGGAGCCATGGTGTGAAATGGAATAGTCTATCTCTGGATAGAGGAGTAGCTATATTGGTGAAAACGTTAAGTGCTAGCGGCATTCTCGTAACAGGTGGCTGTGATGGACATCGACGACAAGCGCCCCAAGTATTTTTTGCTAGTATATGGTCGGCAGCATGGTTTCATGTACTTCAACAACAATATTTGGAACTTACCGGCCTATATTATGATTGGGAAGTAGTTATAGATAAGCACAATAATCCGAGTCTCCAGGCTATATTGGCCGAACATCAGAAATGGAATATATCTATGATCCAACATGATGGACTGATTATTTCAGAAATGTTGCATGAGATTGGACCACAGCTCCGAGTGATGAAGCGTCAGATTTTTAAGAATCGCAGTATGAGACAACAAGCTGAAAGTTTAGAAAATAACTTCGATGAACTATGTGAGTGGATGATTGATCTGATTACTGCATAAATGTAGCTTACACGATGGACTGTTTCTGAAGGTCACGAACATGACTTTTGGGAACAGTCCTATTTGTATTTGCTGAAGGGATAGTTATCGTGTTAGTGAGTTGACGTATATACATAGGAGGGTCCGAACGAATCGGAAATTTCTTATATTGTATGCCATCTGTCGGCATATCACGCTCTTTGTTTATACGAAAATGAAGGGTTGCGGTAACCGTCAATAAAAATAGTTATTGACTACAGTAAAATAATTGGGTATTTTTAAACAAACGTTTGATTTAAACGATCGTTTGAAAATAAGAGTAATGAAATGAGGAAAGATAATGAAAAAAGCAATATTGGCGTATGTTAAAAAGCCCCAGACGATCCTAGCTATTGTCGTGGCTTTGATGGCACAACTTATTTTTTGTGCATTTTGGATGACGGCTTATGATGGGGTGCTAGAACGAACTAATCATTTGAAAGTTGCCATCGTCAATGAAGATGGCGAGTTCGGTCAAACGATTGTACAGCAATTACAAGGCAAATTACCATTTGAAACGATAACCATGACTCAAGAAGATGCAATTCATGATCTGAAGCAACGAAATGTTCATTTAATCGTAACGATCCCCGATAATTTTGGCCAAAGTTTACAAACGCCAGAAACGAAAGCAAAAATCTCCTACACACTCAATGAATCTAACTCGCAAATAACAAAAGGTGCCATGCAAAGCGTTGTAACGACACTTACCAATGAATTAAATCACAATGCTGCACTTCAAGGAACACAAATGGTATTAGAACAATTTAATTTGCCATCCGAGCAAGCATCACAAACGGCGCAAGGTATATTGAATAAAGTCGAAGCTGATCTACAATCGATCTATCCTGTAAATGGCATGAACAATCAAATGATTCCTATGATGCTCGTGCTGGCCTCATTTGTCGGCGCGATGTTGATGGCCATGAACGTGCATCAAGTTTCAATGACGATCGGATCTGAAATCTCGAAATGGCAGCATTTTATAGCTCGTGCACTACTCAACGTTATTGGAGCTGTCATCGTGTCGTTAGCTGGCTCTTCTTTGATTTTGGCTCTGGGCGGGCAGATGGAAAGTGGGTTTAATTCCTTCTGGTTATTCCATTTCTTAACGATCTTAACGTTCATGTTCTTCGCCCAAATGTTCCTTCTCGTTCTTGGCATGGCAGGTATGTTGGCAAATATGGCAATGCTCTCCCTACAGCTCGTCACTTCCGGAACGATCGTACCAAGAGAGATGTTAAGTGACTTCTATCAATCGTTAGGCCAATTATTGCCTGCGACTTATGCGGTTGAAGGATTAATGAATTTAGGATTCGGTGGCATCGATACGCACAAGGATGTCTTAGCCCTTCTGGTTACCTTGCTATGTAGTGTGGGTGTTGGATTGGTCGTAACGTTGATTAAAAAACAAAAAGGTTCATCTGAGTCTGTCGAACACATCAAATCAACAGAATTCTTAACAAACTAATTCAAGAAAACGTTCTGTCAGTTTCAATCAGATGTAAAGCTATACCATTTCTACTTGATTAAAATCATTTTTAATCATATGTTTAAACAATGGTTCCAGTTGAAGTAAAGTTTTTCACCTAGGGTATGAACAGGAGTTGTTGAAACGAATGGATCAAGATGTAAAAGTTCGTATTTTACTTGCGGCTAAACAATTGTTCGCTGAGCAGGGATTCGACGGAACGACGGTCAGACAGATATGTGAGAAGGCGAACGCCAATATATCTTTGATCTCGTACCACTTTGGTGGGAAAGAAAAAGTATTGCAAAACATATTCGAAATGTTTTTCCCTGGAGCAGAAATGAACACAATGGAAGAAATGGATGAACTCCTTCATGATCCGGTAATAGCCATTCAATTTATTGTGGACCAAATTATTTCTTTCAGCTATGAAGATAAACAGTTAAGCTCCATTATTAATCAAGAACTAACGATGGGGTCACCTCGTTCTGAGGTCGTTCGCTCATATATACAACCTATATGGTCTAAAGTGGATGAAATTTTAATGAAAGGAAAGATGGAAGGGGTATTTCATTTTGACTCGTTGGATCACACGTCGCTTGTTATTAAAGGGATTTGTTTATCGTATAAAAATTATCACAAGCTAATGAGTGGGGCGGCTGCTGAGAATATAAAGGATTATAACTTGATGAAACAAACGGCAATACAGTTTGTTCTAAAAGGTTTACAAGTAAAATAAAGAAGTCTAACTAGTTCATTGTCTAAATTCAAATAGGCAGGATCTTTGGTTGTTTCAACCCGAGCCCCTGCCTATTTGTTTAGAATGAACAGAAATGGATCCGATTACAGCCGATTTTTCGAATAAACCTAAGATGGATTATAAAATCTGTTCAATTTGGAGACGTTCGCCGCTGGGTCCTCTGAACATAGCAAATTTTTCACCATGGTCATACAACTTCTCGTCCAGAAGGATTTCAGTCTCAAAAGTAACCCCTTTGGATTCGAGATAGGTCTTGGCCATTCCAACATCTTCAACTCTAATTGAAAGATGATCGATGATGCCGTCTTTGCGATCTCTGCCTATAGTGGGATCTGTAAATTCAATCAACTCTATTGTGCAATTCCCATTGTTAATGAAACACATCTTCGTGCCATCTTCCCCTACATATTCACTGACAACTGCGAAACCAAGTGACTCCATATAGAACTTTTTGGATTCTACTATATCCTTGATAAACATACCCGTGTGCCCGAAGCCTAAATAAGTTAAGCTATCCATGGAAATCCTCCTTATTCCTTTGAAAGATCATACATCTAATTTTAAAATTCGACATTTCCTGACCAATCCCCTTTTTTACATCCTATAGACCTAATTTGTTGGATTGTGGTAGAATTTAGGTAATAATGTGAATGGGGGATGAATGATGGAAATTATAAAATTAATGTTGTATTTTCTTGTTCCAGCTATCATTGGAGGTACGTATCAGATGAGAAGGGTGAAGAAAAAGAAGAATATCACTTTGAATAGTCTTCAAGCGATGAAAAGGCAATTGAAGAGAATACCAACTCAAGAAATGATATCAGCCGACAATAAATACATTCTCTCGATTGATGAAAACACTCAAAAGATAAACTTCACCACAGAACAGAGTAATAAGACTTACGATATCAAGGATATTTTAGAAACTCAAATCATTAATCACGTATCGACATCAGATGAGACGACAACGAGAAAGACTAGATCTGGTGATTTGTCTTCTAGTACTATAACTCATAAAACGGTAAGTCAGATTGAAATGAGATTTACAGTCAATGATACGGAGACTCCATTTTACAGCATTTTCTTTTTATACAGTCCATTTAGTATGAAGTATGGTCATCCTTATGTAGAAAAAGCTACCAAAGAGATAAACCACTGGAATGCCATTATAAATATCATGAGGGCAGGAACAACAGAACAAGTAACACCGTCACAAATAAACAACCATGAATCCGTTGCAGATGAGTTGGTCAAAATTACAAATCTCCTACAACAAGGAATACTTACACAGGAAGAATATAATACACTTAAGGCAAAATTGATTTCTTGATTCAACGTACATAAATCGTAGATTAGTAAAAGCAGCTCATTCCTCTAGCAAGGAACGAGTTGTTTTTGTGTTTGAAGAGGAAAAGGGGATCGTGCCCCGTATATTATTCGGGTACTGCTTTAGAATGATGGCTGGAATTCTATTTAGAATAAGTATAGCGCTATAACCGAGGAAATCTTTCCTCGGTTTATTTGTGTTACACAGACTGTAACCTACCTCATGCTTTAATGGGTTTAGAAGTTAGATGAGGAGATGAATTGGATATGAAAAAGAATCTCTTGACGGCTTCGTTATTGATGTGTTCGCCGTCCTTTATCTAGTTCATCACGCCAGTGAATAGTCATCTATTTCGTGGGTAAGAATATAATATTAAATAAATGAACACTATGTACGCTATGTACACAATATATTTTGAGTGTTAATATTGGAGGTGAGGAGGGAATGCTTATGCAATCGGTTTTGAATGCAACAGAAGTTCGAGCTAATTTCGGAAGTTTTATCGATGATGTTGTTCGAGAGAAGCCTCAATTCGTGAAACGTAATCGGGATATTATAACTAGTTTTTCACTACAGCAAATGAAACAATTATTAGAAATCTATGAGTTTACTGTTGAGTTTGAAGAAGAAAAGGGAGTCTTTACAGGTTCTATCGTACAGGTTGAAGATATCGTTAGTGAAGCAGCATCACTCGAAGAACTCCGTAATGACTTAGCAGAGCAACTGGTAGATTACGCAAGTGACTTTTATGATTCATATAATGAGTATCTTGCCGCCCCCAACCGCAAAGCTCATGCACCTTATATTCTTAGGGTACTGCTTTATAATGATGTGAGTGAAATTGCTGAGTTGCTTCATGGCTAGCTGGAAAGATCTTAGAAGATACCTACAGAATGATGGTTGGACGTTCGTTCGCAGTGGTGTTGATGATATCTATACAAAGACGCTACCGAACGGAGAGATTTTGCGGAGTAGATGCTCCAAGGGGACAGGTGAAATTTCTCCAGCCTTATTTAGTAGAATACTAAAACAACAATTGAAGATAGATAAAGCAACATTCAATTCTAAAATCTAAAGCTTATTCCAACTTGAATCTATGATTGGGAATGAGCTTTTTTTCATTTCAAAAATCAATGCAGGAGAACAGCAATAACCAATCATCAGGAATTCTCGATGAGCATGATTTAGAACAGATGTTTCTTACGGATATAGGAAAAAGTCTCATTGCTTTTAGAATATATATTAATATGATGGGGATTTCCCAACGGCTTTTTTGTGTCAATGCATCTCAAAAATTTAAAGGGTATTCTAAATTAGCTTTAGCTTATAAAAGACAAAGCGTAGAAGTAGCGAACAAAGCACAGTCATTATATAATTTATCTGAAGATGTTAATTCTGACCTCATATATATGGAAGAAATAGACCAGGAAATTCTAAGCAAACTTCTCAGTTCTGAACATTCGTTGAGTCAACAAGAATTGCAAGATAAGTGGATTTACGTCGAACTCATCATTTGTAATTATTTCAGGAAAGGTTGAGGTGAAGATATGTTTATTCAATGTACTAAGAAATTATCTGATGCTATGAAAATAAAGACAAATGATATTACGCCGATCAAGCGGGAGCCGTTCTATGAGTGGCATGCCAATCTATTTATGTTTGATAGACGAAAAGGCGTTATTCTAATGAATAACCAAACTCGATACTGCATTGTATTATATGGATTAAAAGCTGAGCATTTCAAAAAGTTTGAAAGTATTGTTCTGAATGCTATACAAGAAACATTCCTAGCAGAAGGTTTCTCGAAGAATCAAGTAAATACCTATATGGCTAACTGTGGAGAAGTTATTTATACAAAGACACATGACAGAAGTATTCTAGGTCAAATCAATGACTTCCTTATCCATATATCTTGGCAGATTGAAGAGTACATACCAAGTGATCAACTGAATTTAGTGGAACTTAATAAATGGACGGGCAAATTGATGTCCGGGACACTTGGCTGTGCATACCCTATTGATTTATTAAAGAAGGAAATGAGTAGGATAGAGGGCTGAGCCAAAAGATAATCGTATGAATAATCAATTGTACAACTATCTAGCCATGGTGATCCGTAGGGTACACTTAAGGAGATACTATACTTTGCATGAAAAATGTTTCTAAATATCTTTGAAGGGTAAGTATAGGGAACGAAGGAGGCAGATAAAAGATGAACTTTGAACAAAATTTAACCATTTTAAAGAAGCGAACTTTCTCCCCCGAACGCAAGGTGTTGACCGTTTATTTAAATACAGAGCCTGAAAGAAGCCAGCAGGCTTCGTTTAAGATCAGATTGAAGAATGGATTGAATCGACTTATAGAATATACTACAGCAGAAGGTGCATTAGAAGAAAGTGAACAGCTTAGCCATATTCAGACTCTCCTAGAGAAAACCTTAGAAGAGCATCGAGTAGATTTGAAGAAAGGGCTTGTTATCGTTGCTTGTCCCTCCGAGGGTATATTATTTTTGGAGAAGCTTCAAATCTCCACTCCAAATGATTTTTATTGGCAAGAGGAACCAAATCTTGATGCACTTGATGTGATATTGAATGAATATCCTGCAGCAGGTATTATACTTATGGGCAGTGAAAGTGTGACTGTTCTAGATACGTTATTAGGCGGAATTAAGAGGGAATGGAACTACGAATGGGATATCAGCACAGAGGACTGGCATCAATATGAAGGTGTAGCTGGTTCGAGCCGCGAGGCTTCAAGAGTGACACATCGGGATAAGTTTGACAAACGAATAGATGCGAACCGTCAGCACTGGATGAAGAGGCTTGGACCCATTCTGGAACGTCATAAACAACGTAATAACTGGAAAGAGATTGTGTTGGCCGGAGAATCAGCGCTTACTGCGGAGCTAACCAAAGAATTGAATAGCATGAAGCCACGTATTCTCTCTAAGAACTTGAAGGGCATGACTAACAATCAAGTTCTGCAAGAGGTATATGCTTAAAATATAACGTTGAACTGCACTCCTTAGAATTTACATCGGTACCCTCCTATGAGGCAAACGGATGATCATTCTGAGGGGTGTATTTGTATTGAGAAAATAAGGATACAAGCTGGCTCGGTTGTCTTACTAAAGGATAGAATTTTAAAGAGTGCTATTTCTTTTTCTTTAATTTTCCGAAGTACCAATATTAAACAGGCAAATTTCAATTTTAAAAATTTGGTTTTCATAGGATATATCCCATATTCCAGCACACTCATCAACTATCTTTTTAACACTTTTTAGTCCTATTCCATGGATGTTTCCATCTTTTTTGGTAGAATAAAGATCGCCGAAACGATTTTTACGTATCTTGTGCTGATATGGATTATGTATTCTGATGAATAACGCTTCATTCAGATAATGTATCTGAAATTTTATATATGGGTTGTCGATGGCAGGTTGTTTGTTGGATTCCATGGCGTTGTCTAGTGTATTGCCCAATATTATGCTCATTACACACGCATCCAGCTCAAGATTGGGGGGGATATTGATGTCCAAGTAGAAAGAAATCCCTAATTTCTTGGCCGCGGTTTGTTTATAATTAATGATTGAATCAATGATAATGCAGCCGCTATTACAGCAAACTGAACTCTGTTCAACGACGCCAAGAAGCTGGTCCACATCTTTCAGACTAGATTCTCCGTCCCCTGCCTGCAATTGCGCACGCAACCCCAGTAGAATATTTTTGAAGTCATGCTGGAACTTGAACATTTCTTCCTGTCTTTCTTTTGTAAGTAGATACTGGTTCATATAATAGGAGTTTTGTTGTTCCAGTTGGTGATTCTTATTCTGAGCGGATTGTAAGAGCAGTACACGATTACATACGAGAATTATTAGAAAACTGATAAATAGCATTCCGCTAGAAATCACGGGATACAAGCTAGGGTACTCTCGATAGGACAAAGTGGTTGTTAGCTGAAAAATACCAAGGATGCTAATGAACGGAAAACAGAACAGTCCGATCCAGTACCATACATTCAAACTTCCGTCACCAAATGTTTTGATTAAACGCACAGAGATTTGCACCAATATAAACATTAGAAGTTTGGATAGAAAAAGAGTAGTGATATAGCCGCTGGTGGTGTAAACGGGTGCCATGGCAACATCGGAAAGTAGAATCAGGGCGACAAGAAATAACGCAGCGCCTATGCGCCATTTAGCAGGGCCTTTATAGAAAAAAGATAGCAAGACAATACTGCCTGTATTGAGGGCAAGCAGCCATAAACCGGGCAATGGACTGAAGTGTAACAGTAAAACAAACAAGTAATATGCACTATAAATTACACTGATAAACAGTTTGGATTCTAAACGGTAGATAAAGCAACGACTGTAAAAATAATGAATGACAAACGGAAGAGCTATTAGTGTAATGGCATAAAATAACTCTTCCAGAATTATATTATCCAATCAAACTCCCCCTAAATTTTAAATAACTTTTCTTTAGGGAAGCATTTTGTTTTTCGCTGATTGGTAATTCCTCCCCGGTTATTAAAATAATTTTTTTGGAAAAGATCTGTTTAACATAGAAGAAGTTCACGAGATAAGACTGGTGAATGCGAACGAATTGTTCCGAGGAAAGCTTATCTTCTTCTTCCGATAATGTGCTGTAATATTCAATCTGATCTTCTACAGTGTGGAGTACAATTTTTCTGCGGTCACTGGTCAGATACACAATATTACGGATCGGAACAAAAGTATCGCTTCCCTTCTTATGAACAGATAGTAGCTTGGGTTTGTTTTGTTGACGGATGCGCTTTACTTTGTGAATGGCGGAAATAAGCTTCTGTTCAAAGGATTTACCGTGTATAGGTTTCTTGATGAAACCCGAAGGTTGGACATCAAATAACTGCATATGATATTCTTCGTGGCTGGAAATATAAATGAGCTGAACCAAGTCGTTATGATTATTTTCTCGCAGAATATACCCCGCCTTTATTCCATCCACTTCTTTCATTTCAATATCCATGAAAATAAGATCGAAAGGACAGTCGTCTTGAATGGCTTTAGTAAAACTTTCGCCCGAGTAAAAAATGGATATGTTTATTTTCTCTGTGTTATAGATTGAACTGTTTAGTATCATGCTCTCAATGCATTCCGTTATTGGTATATCATCATCACAAATCGCGATATGTATCATTCGATCTTCTCCTTAAGGATTATAAAATAATGATACATTATTTGGGAGAATAATCAATCTTTAACCTTCTCTAACTCTCCTTTATAAGGTAATAATTACATCCATTCTCTTATTTCTTACATTTGTATTAAATTTCACAATTGACATGC
Organism: Paenibacillus sp. FA6; assembly: GCF_051550225.1. Taxonomy (NCBI): domain Bacteria; kingdom Bacillati; phylum Bacillota; class Bacilli; order Caryophanales; family Paenibacillaceae; genus Paenibacillus; species Paenibacillus sp. FA6. The sequence continues at coordinate 365,207 of NZ_CP188820.1, forward strand.
TATCTTGGTATCAAAGGATTATAGCTTTGGAGTTATAGGAGTTATAGGAGTTGAAAGAGGGGTGTATAAATGAATAACACAATCTTTGAAGCAGAAGGATTATCCAAACAATTTGGAGGAGAGATGGCGCTTCAAAACATAAATATGCTGATTGAACAAGGGGATATTTATGGTTTCATTGGGGAGAATGGTGCCGGTAAAACCACGCTGATGAAAATTATAAGCGGACTGGTGTATCCAACAAAAGGTACCATAAAACTACTGGGGAAAACCGAGAAAAGGGATATTTCCGAAGTTAGGAAACAAATGGGGGTTCTTATTGAATTACCTTCACTTTATCCCCATATGAATGCGGAAGAGAACTTATGTTTTTATTGCAAGATCCATGGCATAAAAAATACAAACAGAATTAAAGAGGTTCTGAACCTGGTGTCACTGTCAGATGTCGGGATCAAAAATGCAATCGATTATTCTCTTGGGATGCGACAACGCTTGGGGCTTGCCATCGCATTACTTAATGAACCGATATTTTTGGTTCTGGATGAACCTATTAATGGTCTGGATCCCACCGGAATAGTAGAGATGAGGAAAGTATTGACCAGACTGGTCGAAGAAGAAGGAGTGACCATTCTCATCTCCAGCCACATTCTGAGCGAACTTCAGTTGCTCGCCACCAAATTTGGGTTTATCCATAAAGGCCAACTGATCAAGGAAGTCTCTGCCGAAGAACTGTTACAATCCGCAGAAACAAAAATCTCTATCAAGACTACCGATACGGCAGCGGCAATAAAAGTGCTGGAAAATGAGTTGCAAATTCATACATTCACTTTGTCGAACTCAGGAGAAATTCTAATTCCTAAAGAATTGATTGATTTAGAAAAGCTCATGTCGATATTTATCAAGAAAGACATTCCAATTGAAGGGATCAACCTGTCTACTGCAAACCTCGAACATTATTATATGGACCTGATAGGAGAATGAATCAATGAGAAACTTTCTGAATGCTGAATCTTATTATATAAGAAGGGATACTATGTTCAGAGGAATTTGTCTTCTGTTCTTGATTGCTAGTACAGTACTGGCATTTTGGGTGGGGACCAAAACCGGATTTGAGATTAATAATCTTGCAGAGCCACTAACAATGCTGACGCCATTATCTTTGTTTCTATATTTTATCATTCCAATTTACGTTTGTTTTTTTACAACCGAAGGTTTTGAATATGGCTCTATCAAAATCATCCTTGCCGCTGGTCAGAGCAGATTTACCTATATCACTGGAAAATATCTTTCCATTTTAATAGTAATCATCTGGTGGATCATTCAGTTTTTTGGACTTTTCTATATTCTGTATATGAGTGCAGCCATAATATCAGGTTCAAATATTGGCAATCAACATCTGAGAATGGATTTGATCAACGCTTTTCGTGTCATAGGATTAAATGTTCTATATTTAGCGACTTACTCCGCCCTGATCATGATGGTGGGAATAATGATTAAAAGAACAGCATCGGCGGTAGTTGCTACCTTTTTAATTATATTTGGCGACTTTATGATTAGTGGTTATTTCCGGGAAGCTTCATCTGCATGGTTACGTATGGTCTCCGACCATACCTTAACCACTCAGATTATGAAATTCTCGGGCATCTATGTTGTCAATTCACAGCATGTAGTGTTAGCTGGGACTCGGAGTTTTGTTGAAGTGATTGTTATCCCGATAATCATAATAACTATCTGTTTGGCAGTTACCTATATATCATTCGGAAAGAGAGATATCCACGCATAGCTTAAGGAGGGGAATAACAATGCGAAGAGATAGAACAACGTCCAAAACAATCTTTATTGTTGGGGCTTTAGTGGCCATTGTAATATTATGTGTTCTTTTTGTTGGTATTGATATGGGATAACCCATGTTTAAGGAATATGCCAATCGACCAGTATTTAGGGATGAATTATCTAGGGTATGACCTGTTTAGCCATGCTACAATGAATAACACGATATAGATTATATGTCTGAAGGGGCATAGTCACAGGGTCATAGGCTATCTGGATGAACTTATTTTTATATCGCTAAATGGAATACAGAGCATTTCAGGTCAAGAATTACTTTCCCTTTTGAATTAAGCTATATCCAAGGAGGTGAGAAAATGAAACAGGCTGAAATCGTCATGGCGGTGCAAAAAATGCAGGAATATATTGATGCCCATATATATGAAAGGATTACACTTAAGCAGCTCTCCAATGTAGCGGGATATTCTTCGTGGCATTCATCAAGAATTTTCAAAGATATCACTGGAAGAACGCCATTTGATTATATACGTGCTTTAAGACTAACCAAGGCTGCTCTGGTTCTACGTGATGAGGAACACAAAGTAATAGATGTTGCATTAGATTATGTGTTTGACTCTCACGAAGGGTTCACTCGTGCTTTTTCAAAAGAGTTTGGCTTATCGCCCAAAAAATATAGTCAATACACGCCGCCCATTCAACTTTTTATGCCTGAAAGAGTTTTCGATACCTACCGGGCTTTTCATAAAGGAGAGATGAATATGAGCGAGAAAAAAGAAACCAAAACAGTATTTGTACAAATTATTGAACGGCCTGCCAGAAAGGTTCTTCTTAAGAGAGGAATCAAAGCAACTGAGTATTTTGCATACTGTGAAGAAGTAGGCTGCGATGTATGGCCTATGCTAACTAGTGTTAAAGGAGCCATCTATGAACCTATTGGAATGTGGTTATCCCAGCACCTGATCACAAAGGGAACTTCCCAATATGTGCAAGGCGTGGAGCTACCGCTTGATTACAACAATGCTGTTCCTGATGGATACGATCTTATTGAGTTGCCCCCATGTAAGATGATGATTTTCCAAGGGGAGCCGTATAACGACGATGACTTTAAGGGTGAAATTGGAGAAGTCTTTAGGCATATTGAGAAATTCGATCCTACGATTTATGGATACCACTGGGCACCTGAAGTAGCACCGAGATTTCAACTTGCTCCGATGGGGTATAGAGGGTATATTGAGGCTCGACCTGTTGTTGCAGTGAATTAACTCGGGTGATGTGAGTGTAATAACTTGTTATTTTAACGGCAGCCATTTTAACGGCTGCCGTGTTGGTGTAACACCTGTGCAGAAGATCTGACTATTTATTTACCGAAGAATTTGGATATTTAAAGTGACCGTGCTAAAGAACTGACGCCATCCTCGTTACAGCCTAGTCGCCTATTGGTGTAAAGCTCTTCTCCAGAGTAATATGGGAGAACTTTGCATAGTTCAGTTGCTCAATCTCATTTGCAACATCATTGCTGTCAACGGCAAATCCGACATATACCGAACCTTGCATAACGATAGTTCGCTCGCCAATAAGCGTCCAGTCTTTTCCGTTTGTTGATCCATAAGTATAGAAAGTATCTCCCTTACGGCCAAGTTTGAGCCAATACCCTTGTTCAACACCATTAATCTTGAACGGGATATCCGATACCAGTTGAATACCGACCTTTTCAGCGGCAGAAGGGCTGTCTAAAGTTTCAGTTAATTCATCAAATTCTTTGCCCTTATGATTTCTTCCCGCCAGATAAGATGACCAGCTGGTTTCTTTAAACAACTTCACATAGGAGAGACCAAGGGCCGCGGCGGCACTGTCTTCTTTCAAGTCGTCGCGAATCATCAGTCCTGTGAAGGCGTGGTTGTCAACGGCTCCAATCTCCTCTAGCTTCGCGGTAAACTCCATATCTCCGTCCAATTCCTTATACACGAAGTGGAAGTCATCTTTGGCTGCATTGTACTCCTTTGATAATTCCGTGCTACCTTCACTCATGCCAAGCTTTCCGTTACCTTTAACGGTGATCACATCGTCAGTCATGCTTCCTGAACCTTTTACGTCCGGGTTGCCGATATCTGCCGATGTCCAGCCCTCACGAGCTAGGGTAGAGGTATTGGAATTGACATGGATGTTAGCGGCGGTGGATTGTGTCTCATTTCCTTTTGTATCCGTCACTCTTGCAGAGATATAGTGTGAAGCATCCTTTAATCCTTTGATAGTATACGTGTAAGTGCTGCCTTTCTTCACTGCATCCCCAAGATATTCGGATCCATTATATACAGCAACTTTCTGTATTTTGTGTCCGAATTTAGAAGAAGGTTTGATATTAACTTCGATCTCTTTCCCTGAATCAAATTGCGCATTATTTGCTGGTGCCAAGAGCTTAGCTTCAGGGTTCTCGGCTGCATGTTCCATATTAACAAGACCGTTAATATAAAGTTCAAGCCACGTATAACCGCTCTTAGTAACCGTCTTATATGCATCCTTGATGCCCCAGATTTTATTCTTCTTTTCCCACTTGTCGTCTATTCCATTGTGATTTGTGTCAAATTGATCATTACGCTGTTCCACGATGACGCCAAAGTCCGAGATGTATCCCCCGACCTCATGTTCAGTGTTGATATATCTTCCCAAGTCTTGCTCTACTTCCGCCACAATTCTTGCATCGATAGCGTCGCGACGTGGATAGGTAGCTCCCGACTGTTGCAGAATGCTTCTCAGTAATGGTTCATTCGCATGTTTAACGCCAGAATTAACATAATCATCAAATGCTTTATTGGTAATACCGTGATTTACTCCTGTACTGTCCGCCGAAAGATACGGTTTGGTTGCAAAGGTCGTCATTTGGTCACCGCTGTTGTCACCGGAAAATTTCACATAATCAGAGGATTTATTCAGCAATCCCGTAAGCTTCCCATTGATTCTGTTACCGGAGATGTAGAAACCACCAAGCTTCCCGGTTTCTCCTGCATCAATGACCCTGTTAGTTACATTATCCCTTGTACCTGGGCCGGCAATTTCAATATTATTCATAAAATTAGTAAAGTTAAAGCCCCCGCCATAAGTGCCGTTAAAGCCCCAGTTGGAAATTACGTTGTTGGAGAACTGAACAACCGCCACATGATCTGCATCCGCAGCACCTGCATAACCGCCGCCCAGTCTTGGGTTACGTGAGGTATGGCTCGCATAGAGATTGTGATGGAACGTGGTTTTATCCCCGCCTGTTATACCGCCATAGCCATGTCTTCCTTTGGAATGCCCGGAAAGTGTTAGACTTTCCGAAATAATAGACCACTGGATCGTACCGTTTTCGCCTCTGTATAACGAGAGGGTTTCATCCGTGTTCCAACTGAAGGAACAATGGTCAATGAGGAAGTAGTTGTTGTCCCTGCCCCAAAGCGCATCCATCGAATCGCTACCGTTATTTACATTGGTGGCACCCGGCCGGAAAGCTATATACCGAATGATGATGTTTTCCGAATTGCTGATATTGGTATCCCAACCTGCAAGGGTAATTCCGTTGCCTGGGGCGGTTTGCCCCGCGATGGTCAGGTTTTTAATATTGCTGAGCCTCAGAGTGCTCTGCAGTTCGATCGTTCCGGAAACATCAAAGATAATCGTACGCCCCTCTTTAGGCGTAGATAAAATCCCATTCCGAAGCGACCCATCAATCGGTTTGTCATTTACAGCGTAATCTTCAAGGGTTGTTACGATATATACATCGCCTCCCCGACCACCGCTGGTATAGGCGCCTCCACCTTCCGCACCCGGAAAAGCAACGATTGAGGTACCTGATAAAGTCTGTTCTCCATCTGTCTGTCCTGAGGCATCAAGAGGCTGGCTACCCAAGAGTGAAAGCGCTACCGAAACACTCAGAAAAACGCCTAGAACCTTGCTGAATCTGTTACTTTTCCTCATCTTTTGACGCATAACATGAATACAGCCTTATCGCTCGATTGTGATCCTGTTATACTTCCTCCTCGCAGTGAAATGTTGTTGGTAAGCACGTGATCCTTGCTTCCTTTATCTGAAACAAGCAGCCTACTGTTAATACTTTAAATCGTTTAGGGAATATTTACCTGCCAAAAAAAGTTTTTTTTGTGCCAACTATTGCTTTTGGTTCATGCGCAAAGGGGAAACTCCATGTTATGTTCTTAGTATTGTAGAAACTTTACTGCTTGGCATTCCATGATGATAGGGAGGAAGATATGAATATTAATTATCAGCATCGTGATCAGGCTTTTCATTCCTTTATTTCTACCAATAACACCTATCCGCTTCATCTACATAAGAATGTAGAGATGATGATGGTTTTGTCCGGCACAATTAATATCAACATCAATGGAAAAGATTATGTTTTGTCTGAAGGAGACATGGCGATCATTTTTTCCAATCAACCTCACAGCTACAACACCATAGAGAAGAACCAGATCCTGCTGATCTTTTTCGATGCCACATTTCCGGGAGATTTGCTTAATCATGTCCCGGACAAGCCTGTAATCCCCAAGCATCAGGTGCTTCCAGGCCTCCTGACAACCTTGTATAAACTATATAAAGAACAATGTGACAATCGTTTACTCAAGGCTTACACCTCTGTCATATTAGGGCACGCTCTGCCGTTATTGTTAATGAAAAAAGTAGACTACAAGAAAGAAATGGATCTCATCCCCAAAATACTTGCTTATATCGACCTTCATTTTTTAGATCACATCAACCTGGATGCGCTTTCAAGAGAGCTTGGTATCAGTAAATTTATTATTTCTCGAATCTTTTCTGAGCAGTTCCACATATCATTTCGAGATTACATCAATGGGCAGCGGGCAGCCTTTGCCCACATGTTGCTGTTATCTACTACCCATCAGGTCACCGATATCGCGTTTGATTCCGGATTCAACAGTTTGCGCTCATTCTATCGTGTCTTTAAAAAGGAATATGGGATAACCCCTAATGAATTCCGCCGAAAAGTATCAGAGGGGTGAAAATTAAATCTGCAGTTACTGTAAAAAGGAAAAAGGAAAAAGTAAAAAATGAACAATTTGAATTTAGGGCAAATCTTTGAACTGGAATACTTAATGCACCTCCCGTAATTTTTACAAAGATTTAGAGTTACATGCGATATCTTCCATAGAGTGATTTCGCAGGGGTGTTATAATAGGGCAAGACTACAGAGCAAAGAGGTGTAGCATATTGCAGAAGAAGAGATTGTACTACGCAGGACTTGTGATGGTTTCGGCCATATGGGGACTCAATTTTGGGTTCTCACGACTGGCAATGGATGTTTTTGATCCGGTGCTTTTGGCATTTCTAAGGTTTTCGTTGGCTGTGCCATTCTTTTTCATATTGCTTAAATGGAAGGAGAAGAGTGTTGGATTACCTCTTGGTGTGTTGATTAAGTTAATGGGTATCGGTCTAATCGGTATAACGCTGCTTGAGATTATGGTGCTATACTCCATTCAGTATACGACGTTGGCTAATGCCTCCCTGCTCAATGTAGCACCTTGGCCAATATTCGCAGCGTTATTTGCCCCATTCATTACGAAGGAGAAGGTAACAGCTCGACTTCTGATAGGGGGTGCTATTGCTATGGTTGGGGTTTATTTCATCATCAGTGGTGGTGCAGGGTTTGAATGGTCTTCTACGCATATGGTGGGAAATCTTATGGCGCTGGGCGTCAGTTTAATTGGAGCACTATTCAATCTGGTATGCATGCCACTGATGAGAACGTATTCAGCTTTGCGTATAAGCACCTGGTATATTTTTTTTGGCACGCTATTCTTGTTCCCACTCACCTTATCGTCCTGGGGGAAAGTAGCATGGGCAAACTTAGGCGCTACCGAATATTTGGTAGTCGGTTACAATGTCATCTTCTGTACTGTTATTGCCTTTGTCGTATGGAATGCCTGTATGTACCAGGTAGGAACGGCTCGATCTAACTTTTTTCGCTATATAGTGTCAGCCGTTGCTGTCCTGATGGGATATATGTTCTTTAAGGAAAATGTGGATATGTGGCAGATCGTTGGGGCGGTATTTATGGTGGGTGGATTGATATGGATTACATTCGAACGCACTCCAAATGCTGTACAACTCTAGCTACACTGAGAATCGTATAACGATGATGATCTTATGGATGAAATACCGAGAGCTCAACTTATCTCAATGGCCTATAAAGGGGGATTAACATGATAAGATATCCGTTTTTAGAAGAAGGAGCAACAATAGGTGTAACAGCACCCTCGTCGGGTGTACAAGCGGAATTACATGATTTGCTTAAACTTTCTTGTAGTCGTATGGAGATGAATGGATTCAACGTTGTTTGTGGAGAAACGGTATGGACTCAACATAAAGCAAAGTCAGCGCCAGCCCAATTACGTGCTACTGAATTCAATGACATGATACGTGATGATAACATCGATTTAATCATTCCTCCTTGGGGTGGAGAATTATTAATAGAGGTTCTTGAATATATTGATTTCGAAAATTGTAAGAGTAAGTGGATATTGGGTTATTCAGATATAAGCGTATTGTTGTTAGCCATCACCTTAAAAACAGGTATAGCCACTGCTCATGGAACGAACCTCATTGATTTAAGAGGAGAATATACGGATGAGACCACAGCGATGTGGCAATCTGTCTTGTCAACTAAAACCGGTGAATCGATCCTCGAGCATTCCTCACTAAACTATCAGAAGGAATGGAACGCTGCCCCTTCACCTAATGTCTTTCACTTAACAGAACCAACTTGTTGGAAAGTGATTACAAATACGAATGTGAAAATACAAGGCCGCTTACTTGGTGGATGCATTGATGTGATAAGACATTTAATTGGCACCCCGTTTGGTGATTTGCAGCATTTTCAGAATAATTATATAAATAATGAACCTATCATGTGGTATTTAGAGAATTGTGAGCTAAATACAGCAGATTTACGCAGGTCGTTAGTTCAAATGAAATTAGCAGGTTGGTTTGATCATTGTACAGGACTTATGTTTGGTAGAAGCAATGCAAATCAACCTATCGACAACTATACAGTAGAGGATATTTACAAAGAACTTTCTGAGGAATTACAGATACCAATGATCTTCGATATTGATTGTGGTCATGTTCCACCACAAATGATCTTCATAAATGGGGCGTATGCTGAATTAGAAGTAGAAGGTGGCAAAGGGTCCGTGAAGCAATACTTTAATCCATAACTACTTCATTCTCTATCTGACAAGAGGTAGTAGCGTTATAATAAACAGCCCGTTGAAATCTACACTCATGTTTAGATTGTTTAGGGGTTTCGTAGAGTATCGTCGTGGTGTCCACAGTTTCGAAGGACAAGAGTGTATGGTTTCTCATAATGAAAGGTTATTCGTATATCCATGTTGGCACTTGCCTCAAAGATATGTTCAACCCCTTCCATTTTCTTTGAAATGATTCGTCAGTCGTAATTGAGTTATTTACTTATCCAGTGTATCGAAAAAGGCGTCCAGATCCTTTTTGTTGGAGATATTTGTCAAGCGGCCTTTTTCCACGTCCCTTTCCGCTTGTCGTTCCGCTTGTTGCCAAGATTCCGTCCAGAACCATGCTTGGTCCTTGGCGATGGTTACGGTAGGAACTAAGACAATTCGTCCATTCTCGACCTGTATGTTCAAGTTATCACCTTCGTTCAAGTGTAATAACTCAATAATTTCTGTTGGGATGGTAACTTGAGACTTTTTTCTGAGACGAACGGACTTTTGCACTTCGAACACCTCTTTCACAGCATCATATGCCATAAGGATTCCTACTTTCCTTTTAAGATATTCAAAAATTAAAAAAAAGTGATTATTGGCAGATCCACTTTTCCTAATTTCCAACTTTCTAACTTGTTGATATTCATTTTACAACCTTTGGTTATGCAATACAAGGAACGAAATAACATGCTATCTGTGATAGTAAATAGACAAAAGAAAATACCGGAGATATTGAAGGGATTAGAGTGAATATCTATTGAATGTACTGAACTGTTGTTTATTTCTAAATCAACAAATCTACCAGTCACTGTCTGGCAAATGGAGCTTCTCACACTATTGTTATAAAAAGACTTAGAATAAGCACCTATTGTTAGAATTGAGAAGTTCCTTTTGCTAAACTTGAGTAGAGAAATAAGTAAAAAGATAACGGTATGTCCATAACAGGAACTAGACCGCCCCAGCTGTGGTGACGGTCTAATTTATTTACCTAAACTTGAAGCCAACCGCTCTATTAATCGGGTGTTTATGCTAGGAAGTCACTTTAAGATATGTAGCGGGGTAATCAATCTTAAACAAATCTACCTGCAACTTCACTTTCTGCCTCGATAGTTGTACTGTCATTATTATTTAAGGCTGCTTTGATTTTGTCATTCATCATATCATTAACGAATTCTTTGAGGGATTTTTTTGCGATGAGATTAAACTTTTCGATAACCTGTTTTGTTTTTTTGCCAGCATATACATCAGATAAAATAAAGGATACAAACTCATCAAAAGGGTTATCCCACTGAGCTTTGAGGCAAGTTTTAATTTCATTCGTATATTTAAGCTCTGAGGCAGTCGTAATAATATCCTCAATGTTGAAGTTTTCTTTTCTTCTAAATCTGTATAAAACGATAAGCTAATCCGTTCGTGAGTATAGCGAATTTAGCCTTTGTAGTTCCGAAATATCTGAATAATTGAGAGTCATGCTTTGTTAATCTCTCTTGGGTAGACTTTGCTTCAACTAGGATGATAGGTCTTAAGTAGGTGATTTATTATTACAATTCGACATAATCACAAAAAGTTGTAGTTCAAGGGCGTAGTTATGATGGGTTGTAGTACTATGTTCATAGAGGTAATCAGACCTATCTGTCGAATCATGACTAAGAGACACATCACTCTACATAAATGAGGTAACTACATGAGACAAGGACTTTATGAGCAAATCATTAATAATATAACGTCGCAGCAGTTATCTGCTCTTGATCCCGAAATATATGAAATTGGCAAAGAACCGCTAGATGCGGAAGAAGCGCGGAAGATGCTGTCCAATTATTTAGCTATGGTGACCCGTAGGGCACTTAAGCTCGTGCGGGAACAAAACAGCGATGAAGAAGCGGTATTCGCACAGATTCGGACCTGTAATGAGATTATCGACACATTAAAGAACACGTTAGGTCAGGAAGAGTACAACGAGCTCCAGCTAGATGAACAAGGTGAAGTACTCACTTACGTGTATTCAAAGTTAAATCATATCCGTGGGATCAAGAACGAGAAGGTGCTGAGACCTGTTACACCGCTATCTCAAAGCTCTCTCTTTACCGGGTCTCACTCTGAACCTAATATGCTACATGAACTGAAACGTGAAATTGTAACGGCGGATCGAATAGATCTGTTAGTTTCTTTTATAAAATGGAGTGGTCTACGTTGCCTAATGGAGCAGTTCGAGCAGTTTACCGCGAATGGTGGACTGCTACGCGTTATAACAACTACGTATATGGAAGCAACAGATATGAAAGCCGTGATCGAGCTCAGCAAGCTCCCCAATACCGAGATCCAAATATCCTATGATAGTGATCGGACGCGGTTACATGCGAAGGCCTATGTTTTCAGAAGAGATACGGGTTTCACCACCGCTTATGTAGGCTCATCTAACCTGTCCAATCCGGCGCTGACCAGTGGGTTAGAGTGGAACTTGAAAGTGACCGAGAAGGATTCGTACGATGTACTCAAGAAGATCGAAGCGACCTTCGAGAGCTATTGGAATGATAGGGAGTTTAAGAGCTTTTCGTCCGAGGATGCAGAGCAGGTCCAACAACTGAAGGAAGCTTTAGGGAAGAAGAAGGAACAGCAGACCTTACAATTTCACTTTGACATTACGCCCTATGATTATCAGAAAGAAGTGTTAGAGAAGCTTGAAGCGCAACGAACGCTATTTAATAGAACCAGAAATCTGTTGGTGGCAGCTACTGGAGTAGGGAAGACGGTTATTTCTGCATTCGACTATAAGCGGTTTCTAACTAAGAAACCAAGAGCTAGACTCCTATTCGTGGCGCACCGAGAAGAGATTCTGAAGCAGAGCCAAGATACATTCCGTTATATTCTAAAAGACTTGAACTTCGGGGATCTGCATGTAGGCCAGCATCAAGCGGAGGCTGTAGATCATTTGTTTATTAGTATTCAGAGCTTTAATTCTATGAAGCTAACGGAGAAGACCACGAGCGATTTCTATGACTTCATTATCGTCGATGAATTTCACCATGCCGCTGCGCCTTCCTACCAGAAGCTATTATCTTACTATAACCCTCAGATCCTACTGGGATTGACGGCAACACCGGAACGGATGGATGGCAAAGATATTCTAGCTTACTTCGATCATACAATAGCTGCTGAAATCCGACTAACCGATGCGATTGATCGTAAATTGCTTTGTCCTTTTCAGTATTTTGGCATAACCGATCATGTGGATCTTTCACGAGTGAAATGGTCTAGAAAAGGCTATGATCTTGCGGAGCTAGAGCAGGTATACACGCATAATAAAATACGTACTACGCAAATCCTGAATAGTATGAAGAAATACGTCACGGACATGGAAGATGTGAAAGGGCTTGGATTCTGTGTGAGTGTTGAACATGCCCTGTATATGGCCAAAGTGTTTAATAAAGCGGGAATTCCAGCGGTGGCGTTGCATGGGAATTCTAGTGATCAGGAGCGAAGCACCGTTAAAAGTAGACTCATTCGCGGTGAGATCTCCATGATCTTTGTCGTGGATCTCTATAACGAGGGCGTCGATATTCCAGCGGTGAATACAATTCTGTTCCTGCGTCCAACGGAGAGTTTAACCGTATTTTTGCAGCAGTTAGGTCGGGGACTACGATTGGCCGAGGGCAAAGAGTGCCTTACCGTACTAGATTTCATTGGACAAGCTCATAAAGAATACAACTTCCAAGATAAGTTCAGAGCATTAATGGGCAAGACGAAGCACTCGATTCAACATTATGTAGAGAATGGATTCTCTTCTCTGCCTAGAGGAACGTTCATTCAACTTGAGAAACAAGCCAAAGATTATATATTACGCAACCTCAAACAAACCAAGAACACTCGTGATCATCTCATTAGCAAAATAAAGTATTTTCAGGAGGATACAGGGCTTGAATTGACCTTGGCTAACTTCGTTCGTTACCATGGCATGTCTTTGTTCGACTTCTATGGAGGTCGGGGTGGGAACCGATTCTTTAGAGGATTAATGGTAGAAGCAGGGTTACTAGAACCATTCGAATGGGATCATCCCGAATACGTGAAGCGCATTCCGGCACTGTTGAACTTGAATTCTCGCAGATGGTTGAAGTTCTTAATTGATTATTTGGAAAATAGTACGCAGCCACATGACGATGAAGAGAACCGGATGTTAGTCATGTTCTACTATACATTTTATCGGGCAGAGCCAGTAAAGCTTGGATTCAAAAATATAGAAGAAGGCATTCAGGCAGTCCTCGCCTGCTCTCAATTCAAGGATGAGATTGTGGATATCCTGAAATATAACGAGGAACATCTTGATTTTGTGGATAAGAAACATGAATTCCCCTTCACTTGTCCACTAGATATCCACTGTATGTACAGCATGGATCAAATATTAGCAGCATTCGGCTACTGGAATGGGGATAAAGCACCCACCTTCCGCGAAGGCGTGAAGTATTTCGAGAGTGAACAGACCGATATCTTCTTCATTACACTTAATAAATCCGATAAAGATTTCTCACCATCTACACTCTATGAAGACTATGCGATTAATGAAAGATTGTTCCATTGGCAGACACAAAGTAGTGTCTCCGAAAACACCAAGACCGCGCAGCGTTATATCCATCACCGAAGTACATGTAACCGCATTGCGTTGTTTGTTCGGGAATACAAAGAGAGCGATAGATTCACCTCTCCGTTTGTTTTCTTAGGAGAAGCGGATTATGTGAGTCATGAGGGGAATAAGCCAATGAGTATTGTGTGGAGATTGAAGGAGGAGTTACCGCCGAAGATGGTGGTAAAGGCGAATAAGTGTATTGTGTAGGGTATAGTACAATGATTAGATTTAGGGATAGTATAGAGATCTATGAAGGAATAGCATTAATTGCTAGGCAGAAGGAAAGGAGATACACAACAATTAGGATAAGTTAGTTGCTAGAAAGAGCATAATGCACAAAGATAGATCTAACTAAAATCAATTATTACCCAAATGAACCCAATATCAATGAAGTAATCTGTGTTATTAGTTTAAGAGGTTAAATGATCGAAAGATAAAAAGCGAGTTAAAAGATAGTAAAGAATTTCTTTAATCTGTATTTCCTTGTTTAGTTCAGATTATTAATCTAAAAGCAGGGGGATTATCATATATGATCGTACCTACACTTGGGGCTTAATTACATTAATGATAATAGAGAAATAGAGGTTAATTCAGAAAAAATTAAAATATATATCTTGATAATATTAATTTTATGTTAGTAATATGAGGAAATTAAATAAAAATTTAGGCGCAGATATTTTTATAGGAGATCATATATAATGAGAAGGTTGGTTAGCTTTTACCATGAATAACATCATGTCTAGATTACAGTTAGTGGATAGCTAAGAGAATTCAATAATATACTTCAGCCAAGAGAATGCAGTGATATATTATCGATTTTGTTGACTCGCATTGTCTATATAAAATGATAGTCGATTAGTGTAAAATAACACGAATCGTTGAGAAACCGTAAGAAAAGAAAGAGTGCAAACCTCAAACAATGTTTAAGGATATGTTACAAAAGGAGAAAGATTATGATTAACGAAGAAACAGAATTTCTCAAAGGTCTGGAAAGTAAGCTCTGGACTGCAGCAAATAAACTGTTACCCCATCTTTCGGCAGCTGATTACAAGCATGTTGTCCTTGGGCTCATTTTTATCAAATATATCTCTGACGCCTTTGATACACGGATAGAAGAGCTGAAAATGGAGTTTACTAACCCTCAAGCCGATTACTTTCTAGGTTATGATGCTGAGAAAAATTTCATAATTGAGGAATTGGAAAATCGTGACTACTATACTGAAAAAAATGTTTTTTGGGTTCCCACCTCTGCTCGTTGGAAGAACTTAGAGACTAATTGCCGTCTTTCTACTGGTTCGCCGCTTCCTTGGGGCTCTGAATTTAAAGGTGTGGGCAAACTTCTTGATGATGCTATGGCCATAATCGAAAAAGAGAATCCAAAACTGAAGAACATTCTTTTTAAAGACTATGCCCGTCAAGGGATTGATGATGCTAAATTAGCCAGTCTTATTGAACTTATTGCGACCATCCCTTTTAACCACGCTACACTTGCATCTAAAGATATTCTTGGTCATGTTTATGAATACTTCTTAGGGGAGTTTGCTAGTGCCGAGGGTAAGAAAGGTGGGCAGTATTACACGCCAAAATCCATAGTTTCGCTAATTGTCGAAATACTTCAGCCCTTTAATGGCAGAGTATACGACCCGGCCATGGGGAGTGGTGGTTTTTTTGTACAGAGTGAAAAGTTTATAGAAACTCACGGGGGACGTTTGGGTAGTATTGCTGTATATGGTCAGGAGTCTAATAAAACCACTTGGAGACTTGCAGCGATGAACATGGCTATTCGGGGAATTGAGTTCAATTTCGGCAATGAAGATGCCGATACCCTTTTGCGTGATCTGCATCCGGACCTACGGGCTGACTATGTGATGGCAAACCCACCCTTTAATCAAGATGAGTGGTGGGATTCCAAACTCGAAAAAGACAAAAGGTGGAAATATGGCACACCACCTCAACGAAATGCTAACTTTGCTTGGCTTCAGCACATGCTTTATCATTTGGCTCCTAATGGTTCTTTAGGGCTATTGTTGGCCAATGGTTCCATGAGTAGTGCCACCAGCGGTGAAGGTGATATTCGTAAAAAATTGATTGAGGCCGACTTAGTAGAGTGTATAGTTGCACTACCCGGGCAACTATTTACTAATACCCAGATCCCTGCATGTATTTGGTTTTTGACTAAAAATAAAGAGACTCGTACCACAGCTGTAGGGAAACTTATTGATCGCAAAGGAAAGGTCTTATTTGTGGATACCCGTAATATGGGGCAAATGGTTAGTCGTGTACAGCGTGTTTTTAGTGAAGAGGATATTCAAGTCATCACTCAAACTAATCTCAACTGGAAAACGGGTAATGGCTACGAAGATGTAGCAGGCTATTGTAAATCAGCCTTTTTTGACGATATTAAAGCCAATGATTTTGTTCTTACTCCGGGGCGCTATGTGGGGGTAGCTAATGCAGAAGTAGATATTGAACCTTTTGAAGAGAAGATGGAACGTCTGACCAAAACTTTATCGAAGCAGCTTGCCGAAGGCGCGGAACTAGAAACGGAGATTAAAGTGCAACTGAGGGGGTTGGGATATGAGGTTTAAATTACCAACCAAAGACTTGGGTGAGATAGTGTTCCACCAAAAGGGCTTCGCATTTAAGTCGAAAGATTACCAAGATTCAGGAGTGCCAGTTGTAAGAGTTACCAATTTTACAGCTGATTCAATAGATGATTCGGAATTAAAATATGTAAGTAGATCTATTGCACAAATAAATAACAAGTTTATGCTTAAAAACTTTGATGTGGTAATAGCAACTGTGGGCTCTTGGCCAAAAAACCCGGCATCAATAGTTGGGAAGGTGATTCAAGTACCTGAAAATCTTGATGGTGCATTGTTAAATCAAAACAGTGTTATTTTGCGAGTAAAAGACCTTGACTTGGAAGATCAACAATATTTATATATTGCTTTAAAATCCAAAAGATTCTCAGAATATATAGTTTCAACAGCACAAGGTAGTGCCAATCAAGCCAGCATTACTCTTTCTGATATTTTTAATTACGAGATTGAATGGCCTTCAAAAATTTATAGAAATTGGATAGTGAAAGTCATTGGAAACATCGATAAAAAAATTGCTATTAACCGGAAAACTAACGAAACTCTGAAGCAAATCGCTCAAGCGTTGTTTAAATCATGGTTTGTTGATTTTGACCCAGTTAAAGCGAAGGTAGCGGGCCTCCAACCCGCAGGTATGGACGAGGCCACTGCCGCCGCCTTCCCCGATAGTTTCGTAGAGTCGCAATTAGGCTTGATTCCGAAGGGGTGGAATGTAAGAAAGCTTTCTGATGTTATCCAATTAACAGGTGGAGGTACACCTAAACGTTCTATGCAAAATTATTGGAATGGTGAAATACCTTGGTTTTCAGTAAAAGACACGCCGTCAGAGTCAGATGTCTTCGTTATTAATACAGATGAAAAGATTTCGCTCGAAGGTCTTAATAATAGCTCTACAAAATTGCTAAACATTGGAACAACAATAATTACTGCGAGAGGCACAGTAGGAAAACTAGCAATGGTTGGTTCGGAAATGGCAATGAATCAATCATGTTACGGGGTTACTCCCGTAAAACCATTGGGTGATTTCTTTAATTATTTTCAACTGAAAAACATGTTGCAGGCTCTCCAGCAGAATACACATGGAGCAATATTTGATACAATTACCAGTAAGACATTTGAATCGGTACATTGTGTAATACCATCTTCAAATATTGCGCAGGCATTTGAAGCAATTGTTAAAAAGCTTATGGGAACAACCCTTTCAAATAGTAAGATGATTGCTTCGCTAACCGAAATCCGTAATACGCTCCTTACTAAACTCCTCTCTGGTGAAATCACTATCACAGGCGACAACGTACAGGAGGATTCTTAACTATGGAATATCTTAGAGAATTGTTTCACGATTCCTTAAACAGCGAAGGTGAAGTTGATATTGCCGGTTATCGTTTCGACCGTGATAGTATCCTAAGAACACTCGAAGAAGAAGGTTATAAAGAAGCATTCTCTCAATGGCTTGAAGACAGAAAGGATGAGATGGTTAATAAGGCGAATAAGATATTAGCATTATATGACAATGCAGATCGCTTCCGTCTTTTGCAAAGAGCTTACCGTAGAGGAGCTATTATTCCCTTTGTTGGTGCAGGGCTTTCAATGTCAAGTGGTTATCCCGGATGGACACGATTTCTATATAAATTACTTCCTGAGACAAGGATTTCCAAATTTGATTTGGATAACCTGATAGCAACTGGCCAATATGAGGAAGCGGCACAACTGCTTTTTGATGACATGCCACATGGTACGTTTTTGGAAGTATTAGAAAATAATTTTGGTTGTACGCACGAGTTAGTTGGTCCAGTACAGCGCCTACCTTTTTTATTTACCCAATCTCTTATAACTACCAACTTTGATGATGTGATCCAACGTTCTTACGAAAGTGCCGATAAGTCATTTGGCGAAATTTTACTTGGAGTTCAAGCGCAGGAACTTCCTCGTAAATTAGGCGAAGGAAAACATGTGCTTGTAAAGCTACACGGAAAATCTGACTCCAATAGAGATCGAGTACTTACAAAAAATGAATACGATAAACACTATCAAGATACAAATGCACTTGAACAGGTAATTGAGGCTTCTTGTTGTAAGACACTTCTCTTTTTAGGATGTAGTCTAACTGTAGATCGTACACTTCAAGCGATGGCTAATATTATGCAGCGAAGAGGTGAAGATAATGTTCCAAGACACTATGCGTTTGTGAGTCTGAAGGACACAGATGATCGAATAGCCAGAAAGAATCAATTATCTGAGAGTAATATTTTCCCGATTTGGTATCCGAATGATGAAGATCATGATGAATGTATAGAAGCACTTCTAATAAAATTACAAGAAGGGGGGGGATAAGAATGATGACAGAAGACCAGTTAGAACGACAAGCTCTGGAATGGTTTGAAGAGCAAGGCTACCAATACAAATGCGGATCCGAACTCGCCTTTGACGGCAATATCCCCGAACGCCGTGACTATAGTCAGGTTATTTTAACCCCTCGGCTCTTGAGTGTTCTCAAAAGGATTAATCCCGATATTCCAAATGCGATTTTAGAAGAAGTTGCGAGTGCTATGGAAAAGCCCGAACATCTCTCGCTTATGGCCAACAACCGACATTTTCACGAACTATTACTTGATGGAGTAAGTGTAGAAATAGAGATTGACGGTGAAAAACGAGGCGACAGTGTTAAGCTCATAGATTTTAATGATCCTTCCAACAATGACTTTCTTGTGGTGAATCAGTTCACTATCAAGGGAATTAATCAGCTCCGAAGACCTGATATTATTGTGTTTATTAACGGCTTACCCATTGCAGTTATTGAACTCAAAAATCCTATTGACGGAAATGCTGATATTTGGGGCGCATTTAATCAGTTACAAACATACAAAACTGAAATACCCGACCTCCTACTATACAACGAAGCCCTTATTATTTCTGATGGTATCAATGCCCGTATAGGCTCGTTGACTGCTGATAAAGAGCGCTTTATGCGTTGGCGTACTGTGAAAAGTGAACATGATCGACCATTGCTTGAATTTGAATTAGAAACCCTTATTAAGGGCTTTTTTGATAAACAATTACTTCTTGACTATATACGGTATTTTATCTTATATGAAGATTCAGGTGATTCTATTATCAAGAAAAATGCGGGTTATCATCAGTTTCATGCAGTTCGCCAAGCGGTAAAAGCAACGGTGATTGCTGCTGAATACCATGAGGACAGAGTCGCTGAGAACATGGAAAATTATTCGAATGGCGTTGTTCCCGGATGTAAAAAAGGGGGGGTAGTATGGCATACCCAAGGTTCAGGAAAAAGTATCTCTATGGCTTGTTATGCTGGTAAACTTCTGCAGCAACCAGAAATGAAAAATCCAACATTGGTAGTAGTTACCGATCGCAATGATCTTGATGGGCAGCTCTTTGAGACCTTTTGTAGCGCTCAAATGCTATTAAAACAAACGCCGGTGCAGGTTGAAAGTCGCGATGCATTGCGAGAAATGTTGGAAAATAGACCTGCGGGTGGCATTTTCTTTACTACAATTCAAAAGTTTTTTCCAAAAGACGATGAAGATGTATTCCCCGTATTAACTCGTCGCCATAATATTGTGGTTATTGCGGACGAAGCACACCGCAGTCAATATGGCGAAGGGGCTAAACTAAACCGAGAAACTGGTAAGTATATGTATGGTTATTCCAAATACATGCGTGAAGGACTCCCTAACGCGACCTTTGTTGGGTTTACCGGAACTCCTATTTCCTTTGATGATAAAGATACTCAAGTAGTATTCGGTGAATATGTAAGTATTTATGACATTCAAGATGCGGTAGATGATGGATCAACAGTTCCCATATACTACGAAAGTCGCCTTGCTAAACTCGAACTCAAAGATTCAGATTTACCTATTATTGATGATGAAGTAGAAGAGATCATAGAAGATGATGAGGATAGATTTTCTCGAGAAAGGACCAAGAGCAAATGGGCTACTCTGGAAAAACTCGTTGGTTCCAAAGCCCGGATAGTACAAGTGGCCCAAGATATTGTAACTCACTTTAACGCTCGTGTTGCTGCCGTGGATGGCAAAGCCATGATTGTGTGCATGAGTCGTGATATTTGCGCTCAACTATATAATGAAATTATTAAAATTCATCCAGAGTGGCATAGTGAAGATCCGATGCAGGGTGATATCAAAATTGTAATGACCGGTTCTGCTTCAGATAAAGAGTTACTTCGCCCACACATTATCAATAAGCGAACCAAAAAGCAATTAGAAAAACGGTTCAAAGATCCTAAAGATTGTCTTAAAATCGTTATTGTAAGGGATATGTGGTTAACTGGTTTTGACGCTCCCATTTGCCATACCATGTATATCGACAAGCCAATGAAAGGGCATAACTTAATGCAGGCAATTGCCCGCGTGAATCGGGTTTTTAAAGGAAAAGAAGGAGGCCTCGTTGTTGACTACATTGGAATAGCTAACGAGTTACGCTCGGCCTTACAGACTTATACTCAGTCCAATGGAAAAGGTAACCCTACCATTGACAACCATGAAGCCTTTGCAAAGTTTCTGGAACTGATTGATATAGTTCGTGGCATATTCCATGGTTTTGATTATTCAAAATATCGAACGCTGCCAACGTCTTTATTGATTCCGGCGGCAAACCACATATTGGGGATTGAAGATTGTAAGAAACGTTACTTTGATCTAGTGTTGGCCATGACCAAAACCAATTCACTCTGTGGCACTCTAGATGAAGCTTTAGCATATCGAGAAGAACTTGCTTTTTTTCAGGCCATTAAAGTGGTTATCTCCAAGGCGTCTGGATCGGATAGAAAGTTAACTGAAGATCAAAAAGGGAACGCCCTAAAACAAATCCTTGATAATGCTGTCGTAGGCATGGGAATTGATAACATATTTGTATTGGCAGGTCTAGAAAGGCCTGATATCTCTATTCTTTCAGATGAATTCTTAGAAGAAGTCGGTAGCCTTCCTCAGCGCAATTTAGCCGTTGAACTTTTACAGAAACTTTTGAATGATGAAATTAAGTCGAAAACCAAAAACAATGTTGTTCAAGAAAAGAAATTTAGTGATAGGCTTTTCGACACGCTGAAAAAGTACCGAAATCGGTCTATTGAAAGCTCTCAGGTTATTGAAGAGCTTATCGCTCTAGCCAAAGAGTTTCGAGAGGCTGCAGCACGTAGTGGAGATTTGGGTTTGAATCCTGACGAGATAGCCTTTTATGACGCTCTCGCAAATAACGAGAGTGCTGTTAGAGAGCTCGGCGATGATATCTTGAAAAAAATTGCACAAGAGATTTCAGAAAAGTTGAGAAAAAGTACCTCTGTCGATTGGCAAGTACGAGATAGTGTGAGAGCAAAGCTTCGCAACTTAGTAAGGGTCACACTAAGACGCTATAAGTACCCACCTGATAAAACTGATGAGGCAATTGAATTGGTTCTTAAACAAGCAGAAGTGATGGCGAATGTTTGGAGTAGTGAGATGTGAAGGGTATCATTCTACATCGTGGATAGCTATAGCTAACCCAGCTAGACACAAACATATTGCACAATAAAGAATCAAATAGTAGCGCGGGGGTTCGCACCCAGGCATATCATTCAACAACGTGTATTTATAGCAAAGAGTTTAGAAAATCTACTACAATGCTCAGTTTGGGTGCTTGGATTAAAGGGCCAGATGATGCTGTGGAAGGACAAAGCAATACTTTTAGTGCATAATATCTCGGAAGGATGTAATAAATTGGAATTAAAGTTTAAATACCAATAACAGAAATCTCCCAGCTACGGGAGATTCTTTTAGTGCGCCCAGCATGGGCGCCATCTCTAGGGTTTAAGTCCCGAATGGTGAAGGCAGTAGTAGCCATAGCTTAAGGCAAGGGTATCCACCGTGAGGTGGAATCTGAAGGAAGCCGGCGGCAAATCTCCGGTCTGAGCAACACGAACTTCATATAAGGCCAGCGTACGTTAGATGGGGTTGCTAAACAAACCAAAGCCCATACTGCCAAAGGCGTATGAGAGTAAATGAAGCAGATAGATGGAGAGGAAGATAGCATTCTTACCTGGGGAGATCTGTACGGCAAGCGAAGTGAACCTCGTAACCCTGCTTGTGAGAGTAGGCTGAACGTATAGAAGTCAGCAGATGCCATATTCCGCAGGTTGTTGACGACCTGCGGAAGGGCTGAACATGAAATAGGGATTGAATCATTCGGCGTTCAAGGGTGAGCAGTGAAAGCAGACAATCCGAAAGGACTTGCTACAAGGAGGAAGCGGTGAATCCGTGGGGGACTTGGAGAGGGTAGAGCTTATCCATGGCACAATGAAAGAGGACAATTCACGCAAGGAGGAGTAAATGGATGATTCAGGAGTTACTGTCTAGATGAGTGTAGCCGATCTATATTGGATATCTAAGAGATTGAGGAATTTAACAGACAGATACAACTTTTTACGGAATATTTCATGAACCGCCGTATACCGAACGGTATGTACGGTGGTGTGAGAGGTCGGTGGATATTTGCCCCCTCCTATTCGATTGCGAATATAATTTAATGACAGACTAGTCATATAAGAATGTATTATCCCTCTGAATTAGTCTTAGATATGATTAGACAAATGGTAAATTGGAAACGGCCAACTCCAATATTCAAAGAAATAACAGCTTCAAGAGATGGTATATATCTATTGGAATACATGTTCAGGCTAGAATTTGTTTTACAACCACAGGTCAAAAGGAGGGAAATGAAGGTAATTGTCGAAATTTAATACTAACTGCTCTGTAAATAAATGACGGCACTAATATTTACTTAGTATAATCATTTATTAAGTTGAAAAGTACATGGTTTGAAAAGTGGATAGTTGTTAGGAGAGGCGTGATACTAATGGCATTAGATTTTACAGGTGCGACTATTGATAAGCTTATAGTACATAGAGTTGGGAATAAAATGAAGGGAGATGAAATGGTATTGTCACAGCGATGCGCAGATATCAGGGGAGACTCTTTACCTACGTTATTAGGAAAGTTTTTTTTTCAGCGCATTAAAGAAAATGAAGCTTATAATTTTTATCATATAAATGATATTGGTTTTAATGAAATTTATCAATATGTAAAATCAATATTTTGTGGTTTAGTTTCTTTTGAAATTAATTCGCAGAATATAGCAAAGCAGTTGTATGAGGTATCTACACACCCTAATATTAGAACCGGTGAATTATGTATTGCTTTTATTAAAGGCGTGACTTTAAATGGAGTTGTTTATGACTCTGTAGGAATATTTAAAACTGAAAGTAAAGAGTCCTTTTTACGTATTAGTGGTGATGAAAACAAATTTACAGTTGAGTGGGAGCAGGGTATTGACACAAATAAATTAGATAAAGGTTGTATTGTTTTTAATACTCAAATGGAAAATGGTTATAATATTGCGCTTATAGATTCAGGTTCAAGTATAGATACAAAATACTGGACAGAGGACTTTCTAGGTATTCAAAAAAGCAATAATGACTTTAATAAAACAAAAACATTGGTTGATGCTTGCAAGGAATTCACAAAAAAAGATTATATAGGTGAAAAAGCCGATAAAGTTGCTATGTTGAATAGTGTAGTAGAGTACATTAAAACAAATCCTATCATTGACCTGGGGGATTTTACAGATCATGTTGCTAAGCAGGCAAACCGTTCTGAAGAATTAAAATTTTTTATAAACGATTATGCTGAAAAAAAAGAATGTAAAAATATTGATAATTTTTTTGTGAATCCATCAGCATTAAAAAATATTAAGAGGAGTATTAAAAACTTTATTAGGCTAGACACAGACATTGAAATAAAAATAAACTCTTCATCAGAAGATAATATAAAATATTTGGAAAAGGGTTACGATGAAAACAGACAAATGCATTTCTATAAGATTTATTTTAACGAGGAAGAATAGATTGGGAGGAAGATTGCATGTCCGGAGAAAAGTCTAAATTTTCAGGTGAATATGGTGAAAGAATTGCAACTCAACTGTTAAACTTAATTGGTTGGAACAATGCACTATCTGGTAAAGATATTCCTTGTATACACAATGAAGTTCACAAAGGAGCAGATGGTAATCCCCGCCAAAAACACGGAGTAGACTTTATAGTTAAATATGAATGCCCATTAGTAAGTAGACTTGAAAGCAATGTATTAATATCTGTGAAACATCGTGAGGGCTATCCGGGAACCGCAAAGGGTATAACAACAGAGTTTAAGTCTTATCTAAAGGATATAGCTGAAGCTACAGACTGCTATCCAGCACATGAGTTATTTCGTCAACGGATTAAGGGAACAAAGAAGATTGATACTGCAAACGTTATCATGTGGTTTAACAGCATTGTTGATAAAGAAAACAATGGTGTTATTAGTGAATTACAGAATTTTAGAAATAGTGATAATGTAAACTACAAGACGGTCTACTTGGTGGACAATAAAAAGGCGAATTTCTTGTTTAGTAGCATAAAATACGTTCAAAATAGAAACACTGAATTCTTCTTCTACTATCCTGATACAGGTTTTAATATGGATACTACTGAGAGGTCACATCAAGGGCGTATTTTACCAGTTCAATATATAAATTCACCGATACAACTCTTTAAGCTTGTTGAGTCAACGGGTGATTGCTTGATAATAACATGTGAAGATACTTTTTCAATTGAATATTTTGATAGGCTGCTTCAATTGGCGCGTCTTATTACTGAAAGTTGGGCTTCAAAAATAGTAATTGCATTTCCAGACTATAATAACTATAAAAATGATGAAGAAATAAGTAAGAGTATCTCAAAGATTAGAGATACAAATTTCGCCCAAAAGGTATTCGTGGAAAAGTATAGTTATTTGGATTTCAGAAACATAGGAGGGACTCATAATGATGAAGATGGAAGATAATGTCGCCTATTTACCAAAAATAACACTGGCATCCATGCTTCCATTTGGTTCAATGTTGAGACCCTTACTAAATGACTCTTGTTTAACTGATGCAGACTTGAATAATATACTTAAGTCTAGAGGGGTATTTGTTGGGGAATCGGATAAAAAAAGCACTATACCAATTATGATAACTATGATACTCAGTCCTAAAGAATTTGAGAAATTGCAAGAAAATCAAGAGACTAAAGAGGATAACCCGAAACATCGAAATAGCTCTATAAAAAGCCGTAGCCTACAATCTTTAGCTTCTGTTGTTACTAATTTTGAAATTAGTACAGACGAAATTGAGAAATTGAATGACGAAATGCAACTCAACTCTTCGATGGTGTTTGGACACGTTTCAAAAAACCATCTTGTATTAGAATACAGTATAATTCGTGAGGATCTAACCAGGGACTGGGTTAGACCGCAAAGCTCACATTCTGCAAAAGTCATTATAACTAAAGACGAAACGAGTGGAGAACTCAGTATATGTAACGAATATACATCTAAAGAAACTGATGACATAAATAAAAAAGTTATAAAAGATTTTGTTGCATTTATGAAATTAAAAGGCGAAGCGAGCGATAAATTAGAAACAATTAGTGCAAGTGATTTTACCAATCGGGAACGCTTTAATTTCATGCTACAATTAGCATCAGATAGTGAAGATGGAACGTTAAATTTTATTGAAGTAAGGGATGTTGAAATAGGTCCGGATCCTGATAACCCTCCACAAAATCCGAATAGCATTATTCAGCACAATGTAAAAAAGATTATTATAAATGGATCGGGATTAGAAGGGAATACATTGTTAACCGATGATAAAGATAAGGATGGCCTACTTCTTCGAAGTATTGAAGTTGCATATGATTTTAATTGTAATGGAGTAAAAGGTCGTTGTGTATTACAATACGGATTTATGCATTTCTTTAGGAATCAAAATACATCTCAAGAGTTTCAAGTAGCTTTGCGATATTTGAGTGCAAAGTCAGGCAATAAAGGGGTTTTAAATAATTTTGTTTTAAACAAATTTGAACTCTTAAAAAGGAAAAAGTACCAATTACTTAAGAAAAATAAAAATATAACAAATTGAGTGAATTCAATAATTTAAGAAAATATGGGGTGTTAAGGAGATTGTCAATGCAAACTAATATCGAGATAAGAAAACTTGCAATAGAGATTATTTCCTCTCTCGTAAATATAAAAAATCAAATGTATGAGTTAATTCTAAAGCCCTCAGGCGTTAGTGAAAAATATTTTGGGGTACTAATAAAGCGGCGTAACCCTGATGGTAAGCTTCTGACCAAAAGAGAAATGGGAGGTATTATACTGGATGATTTGGAAAAGAGTCAGGGAAATCAAAAAAATATTCGGAAGATTATTAGCATTGCTGCTGAATGGTCACAATTTCATTTGGCTGGTAATGAAATGCAAGCGAGAGCCACTGTACAAAAAGCAAGAGAGGTTCTTAATTCAATTGAAATAATGGAAGAAAGAGAAGCGCAGGTTTTAAAGCAGGAAAAGGAGGATGAGAGAAAAAGGCTGGATGAAGCGAATCGGAATGCGCGTCATAAGATGGAATTAGAAATCAAACAGCAGTCAAATATCTTACTAATGATGTATGATGACCTTGTGGTTATGAAGAATAACCCTCAAAAAAGAGGATTCATGCTTGAAGAGTTAATGAATATGCTTTTTAATGTTTACGATATTGCACTAATGGAAAGTTTCCGTCGTAATGAAGGTGGAGAACAAATAGATGGAGCATTTAAATTAGAGGGGTGGCATTATCTGGTTGAGATTAAATGGACACAACAAGTCACTGACATGAAGCAACTAGACTCGTTATACGGAAAGGTCGCTCGGTCTGGAAAACAGACTATGGGGCTGTTTGTTTCTATTGGAGGTTGGTCGTCTCATGTAATACCTCTCATGAAACAACAACCTGACAAATCAATTTTTCTGATGGATGGATTTGATTTGAGATTAGTCTTAACTCAGGAGATTTCCTTGATTGATTTATTACAGAAAAAAATTGCTAAGTTTAATATTAAGTCGGAACCATTTTTAAGTGCCAATTCAATTCTATAAAAAGAGTTATAAATGAGCCCTTCTCTCGAAAAATACTCACTTGAGTTCTTGAGTGAGATTCAATCCGTCTAGCTAATTAATAGTGAACTATCTTTTTGAAACATACCACTCATTTCCTACGAACCATCACACTCACATACGAAAGGGATGTTCCCATGCCTACATTTAACAAATTAGTACGAGATCGTATTCCATTCATTATTACCTCCCAAGGCAAAGAATGCAGAACTCGCATTCTGAATCCTGAGGAATACAAGGTGGAATTGAAAGTGAAACTTAATGAAGAATCAAAGGAATATTTCAACGCAGATAATAATCAAGAAGCTCTGGAAGAGCTGGCAGATATGCTTGAAGTAATCCGAGCCTTGGCGCAGGCCCATGGATCAAATTGGGCTGAGCTTGAGAACATTCGCGCAGATAAGGCGGAAGCACGTGGCGGGTTCCAGGAACGAGTGTATCTAATCGATTTCGATGAAGCTTAATATTAAGTTAATTACAGATATTCTAGCTGATGATTTGATAGCAGGGATAAAGAATGCATCCAGCATTTATATTATGACATCCTTTCTTATGCAATCGGGTGTACGATTGTTGGCGCCACATTTGAAGAATGCTCTGGATCGCGTAGCTGAAGTCAAGATGTTGGCTGGAGACTATATATATAACCCAGCCCGAAGGACTACAAGGCCTGTGTGCCGTTGATGATAGAATAGAGGCGCGATTGTGGCGCAGCATGGGGACATCTTTTCATCCCAAAGCCTATTTGTTCGACTATGATAATGGAGAAGGGCTGCTGATTGTTGGCTCTTCTAATTTCTCATTCTCTGCCTTAAAGACAGGATTTGAATGGAATCTAGCGATGAATGCAGAGGCTGAACCGTATACGTTCCAGAATGCATTGAAAAAGTTCATACAGAGCTTTTATAACGAAGCGACGCTGCCTGTGAATCCCGATTCAATCAACCTATATGAGCAGGAGTTTTTGCAGTACCATCAGAAGAATCCTGAATTGATCCGTAGGATCACGGAGATGGAAGAAGCAGAAGTTCGAAGTGATATACAAGAGGAACTAATGGAGGAAGAGAGCGAAGGTTCTCTTGTTCCAATCTATCCTCGACCTGCTCAAGAAGCTGCACTTGAAGCGTTAGAGCGCACACTTGATGAGCAGTACGATAAGGCTATGGTGGTTATGGCGACGGGGCTAGGAAAGACGTATCTCGCAGGATTCCTTGCGCAGCGTTTTAAGAGAGTACTGTTTATCGCGCATCGTGAAGAAATTCTTTTTCAAGCTAGAAAGTCCTTCAAACGGATCATGCCGGATAAATCATACGGGATATATAACGGACAGTTCAAAGAAGGAGAGGCCGACAGTGTCTTTGCTTCCATTTATACGTTGGGGATGAAAAAACACCGTGAAGGCTTCGCAGAAGATGATTTCGATCTGATTATTGTGGACGAGTTCCATCATGCGGCTGCTACATCGTATATGTCGGTGATTGAGTATTTTAAACCTAGGTTTCTATTGGGGATTACGGCTACGCCGGATCGGTTGGACGGAAAAGATGTATATGCGTTATGTGATGGGAATGTTGCGTACCAGATTCATTTCATTGAAGCGATCCGCAGAGAGTAGCTGGCACCATTTCAATATATTGGTGTGTTTGACGAGACAGACTATACGAAGATTAGATGGATCGGAAGCCGTTATGACGATGAACAGCTACTATTAACTCAACTGAAAGAGTCGCAGGCGCAGAAGATTTACGAAGCTTGGGACCGGCATAAGCAGACTCGGACGATTGGGTTCTGTTCTTCGATTCAACAGGCGGATTATTTGGCGGCCTATTTTCGCAGTCAGAGTGTATCTGTACTTAGTCTGCATTCGCGTACAACGGAGATGTCTCGTGGAGATGCCATTCAAGCGTTGGAGTCAAGGGAACTGGAAGTTGTCTTTACAGTCGACCTGTTCAACGAAGGAACGGATATTCCAAGCGTAGATACGTTATTGTTCGTACGTCCGACGGAGTCGCTTACGGTGTTTACCCAACAAGTTGGTCGAGGGTTACGACTGGCAGACGGTAAATCTCACTGCGTTATCATTGATCTGATTGGTAATTACCGGAATGCTGATGTGAAGCTGAAGCTTTTTGCAGAACCAAATGAAGAGGCTGGCAAAGGGAAACATGAGGAGATCATCCCTACGCTACCGCTGAATTGTGAGATCCAGTTGGATATACAGGTCATAAATCTACTGCAAGAATTGGCTCGCAAAAGACTACCCCACCGTGATAAGCTTCACCATGATTTCGTGAACTTGAAGCAGGAGTTGGGACGAATTCCGACATATCTAGAACTTCATCTATTAGGGAACTCCAGTAGCCAAGAATATAAGAATGAATTTGGTTCTTATATTGGATTTCTACATTGGGCAGAGTTGTTAAGTGAACGCGAAAGTGACATATACATTCGTTATGAAGCGTGGATACGTGATGTTGAGAAAACGGTGATGACGAAGAGTTACAAAATGATCGTATTGCTCTATATGCTGGAGTGTGGCGTGGACCGCTGGACAGAACCGTGAGACCGGATGAGGTGGCTGAATTCTTCCACAGATATCTTACGGAGAAGGAATATCGCAGACGGATTGATTTTGCCGATAAAGATTCAAGAAAGCTGTGGGAATGGAATGAAGTTACCGCAACAAAAGTAGCCCAATTGATCGCTCTTATGCCCATGACCAAGTGGAGCGGAGCGAAAGATAGTATGACACGGTTCGAAGATGGCTTGTTCTCGCTTGGATTCGAAGTGGACGTGGAGGATCAGGATGTGTTGCTCCGCTGGACAGAGGAAATTTGTTTGTATCGGTTGCATTTACATTTTGAGCGAAGAGAAATTAAAAAATAAGTTCTTACATATAAAAATGAGGTCTTTATAAAGTAGGAGGGTTCACCTTGTGGAAGGAACTTATGGGGTTATTAGGGGCTAACCCTACTGTAACTCTGATATTTACAATCATTGCTACTTCAACGATATGGTTGTACAAAGAATTTAAAGAAATGATTAATCAAGATCATAAGACCAAAATCAAGATTATAAATGAAAGTATTAAAAACTATGGAAAATTGCAAGCTAGCATTGCAGAAGTGATCAATGATGAAGATAATAAACAATTAAAGCACAACTTGTTTGAAAAGTTTGGTGATTATAACTCATTATTTAGTGAGGATATACGCCAGATTATTCTTGATTATTATAGACATGAAAACGCGCTATATCTGACTACATTACAATCATTTATAGTTGTTGAACAAAGAAAACTGGTCCAAGCTAAAAAGCGACTTTCCGTAGATGATAACTCCACGGATATACTGGATTCGATCACAAGACTTATGAGACCGTTCCAAGTGATAGTCATGATTTGGCTCATGATTTTATTTGGTCTGTTCTTCATCTCTATTTATTATGCACAGGATAATATATATATGAAATTTAACGCGTTAGTCCTATCGTTCTCTGCCTTCTTTAGTTTGATCATGCTCTATGCATTAATCTCATTAAGGATGGACAATAAGTTAGCACGACAAGGAAAATATAGATGGGGATTAATTTCTGGAATTATAATTACCCCGATATTGGTCTTAATTAGGCTAGATTTATCTATAGTCTGTATAATCATACAAATCACTTCATTAGTATTGTATGTGAGAAGCAGAAATATGGGGAAAGAAATTATACTACTAGATTAATAAAACTAGAAGTTGGAGAAAAAAGAAGCTGATTAGAATTCAATCAGCTTCTTTTCCATATATTTATTAATAGACTTTAATAATTATGTCTCCAACTCCATCTCGAAGTTCTCTATGAGAACGAAGGGTTCAATATGTAATGCTTTGGCAAGCGAGATAATGGTAAGTAAAAAGGGAGCCTTTTCTCCATTCTCCAGTTCACTAATATAAGAACGATCTACACGGGAATATACACTGAGTTCGTCTTGAGTTAGTTGGTTCTCTTTTAGAATATTTCGATGGGGTAGCTACTGAATCATCTGTCAAAAGGAAAATAGTATTCGGTAAATGCGTTAGGAATAAGTTAATTGTGTCGTCTTAATGTATGAAGCTATATACTAAGGGGGAGAGCTCGCTTGAAAAAATCGAATTTGAAGATAATTATTACAGTATTGTTTGTACTCGCATTATTGGTTCCTGGACAAGTTTCTGCAATGAACAGTGAACAGGCCAAAACGGAGCCACCGCTAGAAGTAGAAGTAAGTCTATTTACGGTTTTTGATTCGAACTTTAGTTATTTGGATCGAGGGAGCGGATACATATCCTATCTAGGAAATGGAAAAGTCACTATTGGGGGGGAAACTGTTGGGACGCGAAGGGTAGCTACTATTGGGGTACAGTTAACCTTACAACGGTGGACTGGAACAGATTGGATCGATGTTAACACTGGGGCTAATGTTGCCTTTTCGGACTCCTCCTACGTATACTCTAGCAGAGAAGCTACGATTACAGAAGGCTATTATTATCGAGTGAAGTCAAGGCATTGGATTAGCTATGGAGATATAAAAGAAGAAGGAACTCGATATACAAGCTCTCTACTAATCAATTGAAAAGCAGCGAACGGACAAATCCCGTTCGCTGCTTTTCTTTACTTCAGAGAGTTGGCCAGTTTCAGAATATCGGGTTCAGAAATACTACCCGTAATTAGTATCCGAATACGATCTTGTGTGAGCCATTCCAGGCTCACATTGCCTTCATTTTCGATAATTAGAATGGCCGCATTTCCTTGGATAGTCACATCCTTGTAGTTTCCTGAATCTAATGCCATTTCCGTTTTAATAGCAGCTGCTTTGCCCACAATAGCACGTTCAACGATATTTATTATTTCACCGTTAGTATTAGCATACTCCATCTGTATATTATTGAACTCTCCTTCTGA
Organism: Paenibacillus sp. FA6; assembly: GCF_051550225.1. NCBI lineage: Bacteria > Bacillati > Bacillota > Bacilli > Caryophanales > Paenibacillaceae > Paenibacillus > Paenibacillus sp. FA6. The sequence goes on from NZ_CP188820.1 coordinate 397,416, forward strand.
CGAACGAAAGAGGCGTACTATATCCATTTGGAAGTCTTGGGGAATATCAGAAGGAACTAGCAACTGAAATGAGGCTATTTGAATGGCTTCCTCCAACGTGGTTTCTATCATCTGGCCTCCGCTAGCCTGACCATTCTTGGAATCATCTGGTGAAACTGTTTTTGCCCCTAATGGGTTCTGATCCGGATTCTCATGGAAAATCACAACAACGTCACTCTGAATTCTTTTGAATAAGGAAGCCAGTTGCGAATAAGCTGTTGGGGTTGTCGTGTTTACTAAAATACTTACGATAAAAGATCCGGCCACAATCGCAGCGCTGATCTTTAATCTCTGCTTCCATTGTCTCCGACGCTTCTTCTTTTGTAGGCGTTTCTGAACCTTCATCCATGACGTAGTGCTGTCCGGAATTTCGATATTGTAATGAATTCGTTGTAATGCTTTTTTTAAATCTTCCTCTTGTCCATGTTCATTCATTGGGATCATCCCATTTTCTTTGAAATTGATAGAGCAACTTTTTGCGCGCTCGTGCTAGTTTCTGGCTAACAGCGTGTTCCGATAGATCAAGTAGTCCAGCAACTTCTTTATAGGACAGTTCATGGATATAGAATAACGTGATGATTGTTCGATATTCAGGCTTCAACTCATTAATCGCTTGTAGCAGTAGTTCATCTCTAATCGTCTCTTCTACTTGAATCGCTACACTGATCTGTTGCACGGCAAGGTCAATATTACTCTCAATACTACTGACGACAGAAAGGTCCGTCATCTGACGCTCTTTTTTGTTTTTCCTCATCATATCTAACGTTAAATTACGTGTGACATGTCTTAACCATGCGGGGTAATTGGACACTTGATGTTTATGTACTATTGAAATTATCTTGAAAAAGGCTTCCTGAATCATATCTTCAGTCGATGCATGGTCACCGATTAAATAAAAAATATCTTTGTATACGTGGGTGTAGAAGGAGCGATAGACGATTTCTTGCAGCTCTGGTGTTAATTCGTCAAAGTCTTGATGAAATAAGTAGAACCATTCGTTCACAATGGCATCCCAATCTTTCAAATATATTTTGATTCAGGGGTAAAAATATCAACATTCATATAAAGAGAATGAGAGATTTAGATCAATTGTATAGATTTGGAAAAGAAATGTAAAGGATGATAGGTAAATGAAGGGAATTTATATAAATAAATATATTTGGGATATTTTGAAAAAAACGTTAGATAGTCCACCATAATGCAGTCTATATAAATAGAGAGGATTCTTAATAGACACCTGAAGGTAAGAACTCTTCTTGATCGTTCTTAACACGTTTGTAAACAAACAAATATTTATTTTCGTTGTATGCTGATAGTTTCCATTTTGTCTGAGAATCTTTGAGTGGCACCTTGGATGGGAACTTTTATCATAAATATTTTTGAGGGAGAGGATACGCCCAAATCTAAGGTAATGCCGCAATAGTTACTGTCGTGCAAAATTTGTGAGTTATTTTTAAGCCTTAACTCGGTGATCTTGGCAAGTTTACAGCGTTTCATCGGTACGTTGTTTCTCCACCAAATAAACTTTTATTAAGGAGTGCATTATAATGATGAAAAGAAAAAAGTCTTTATTGGCGTTCTGGTTAGTTTGTTTGCTTACGGTACTAACAACAGTTACTACTCCAAACTATCTTTATGCTTCGAAAGCAGATACAACTGCAAAACCTTCTGTAGAATTTAAAAATGATATTCCAAATGTAGTTAATCAATATCTAGAAGCTATTAATAATAAAGATTGGAATACGTTTGTGAAATCATATTCACCTGAAAGGCAAAACGATTATAATAATTTCCCAAGCCAACATCAAATAGAGAATCGGACAGGCATCCTTTCAGTAGATTCGGTCCAAATCTATGAATCCAAAAAATTACCGTCAACGCATATCACGCAAATAGAGCCTTATTTTACAGATATTAATTACGCATTATATGATAATATTCAATACTATTATATTGGTTTGGATTATAAAGTTAATACCGAAAGTGAGTTTTTTTATAACGGAGTAAAATATGAATTATTAGCAATCGGTAGCCTTAGTGGAGAAGAGTATATTATAGGTCATGAAAGTGTTTATGATTTAGACGAATTGGACGCTTTCGGATATACTTTTAATTCTGATGCAGAAAGAAAGGCTCAGAACATAGTTGAAAAGAGAGAAAGGGGTATCATTGTTAATTTTTACAATGACACGATCTCTTCAAATGTCCATGATAGTATTGAAAAAGGTAATTTAAATGGTGAAGACATACAACAGCCTAGTAAAGAAATTACCCCAAATCTTAATGGATATGAAGATAAGACTAAAACTAATATTCAAAGTATACATGAACTAAATGCCCTAGAGAAGGCAAGTCAAGGCAATGACAATGGTGGTTTCACAACGTATAGTGCTACCAGCACCCCATCAACTATAAAATTATATATAACAAGTACAGGAACTTTACAGAATATCGCTTTTGATACGTATACTAAGAATGTATTACCAAACGAATGGTATTCTACTTGGAAATCAGAATCATTAAAAGCAGGGGCAATAGCGATAAAAACATATGCTTGGTATAATGCCACCTATCCAAGAAAACCTGCATCAGATTATGGTGCACATTTAACTGATAAGTGGGAAAACTACCAACACTATGTACCTAATTCTGGCGTAACCTCCACCAACAATGCAGTTAATGCTGTTTCCGGAATATTTATGAGAAATACAGATGGAAAAGTCTTCGATGCACAATATAGAGCTGGGACATCGGGAGATATTGGTACAGCTTTTGGGGGAGTTCTAAGTCAACATGGTACTCAATATATAGCTAATACTTATCCGGAATACGATTATTATACTATTTTGAGTTATTATTATAGTTTTTCTGATAAAAGTAGTGGATATATTCAAACTGGATCATATTAACTTTATAAGATTCTCTTACAGAGATTATTAATACAAATATATAGTAATATTAAGCCGCCAAACCTGATAAATAAGAGTTTGGCGGCTTTAAAGCATATATTGAGGAGCTGTGGTAATCATGAACTATAATAAAAATCCGAGATTCATGATATTAATTTCATCGATATTACTTATTGCAGTAATAAGCGGTGTTTTGGTACTTGGGGCAAGTGTTGGGAAAACCAACGCGGAAAATAACATTCAAACAGACTTATATCAACTTTCTCTTCCCGAAGAATGGTCAATAGAAGAAATGCCCTTTTCTTCCTTATCTTTTAAGGAAAATGGAAACGTGATAGGGGGACTCGATCCAAACGTATACTATCCAGATCAACCCATATCGCAAGTATTGCCTAACCACTCAGAAGTCATTGAATCCAAAAAACTAGAAGGTTTTTTTACGGAAGTAATACTGAAAAAGTTAAAAAGAACACCTCCGGCTGCATCGGGTGAAACGACTGTATTGGAACAAATACACATTTACTTTATTATGAAGGATAAAGAGATGGTATATGATCTATATTTTAATACTGAGTATATTGATGAACAAACTGCTTTGAGTATAGCCCGAAGTTTCAACTTAAAACCAAGCAATGGATAAGAGTACATCACTAAGAGGTGGGCTCCTCATGGTTAGACAAGTGTTTCGTTAATAAGATCAAGATGAGTGAAGTGACTTGTATTACAGGTACTCTTTATCGAGAGCTGAAACGATTGTATTCGTGAGTCAACCAAGGTGAATTGGTTCCGTAGTGAAATGCTTAAAGATCGTTATGCTGAATATAAATGTGAAGTTGGGGAAAAGTTAATTAATATTCCGAACTCGTCTGATGCCCAGATGAGTATTTTTTTTATGTTCACAGATAGCTGTGGGAGTGGAACGATGTGACGGAGTCTAAAGTTGCCAATTTGCCCATGACGAAATGGAGCGGGCGGTGCTGCACCGATGGAGTAGGGATATCTGTAATTGAGACTAAGAATTATAATGGGGAGATTAAAGGAAAGTTTCACAACTTTAATGTGAAATGTTTGTAGTTGGATGTAAAAAATGTTATTCTATCAACGGTAAACTCAAAATGTTTGCTCTTCAATACATCTAATAATAGTCACAAATTCAGTTATAAAGAAAGGTAACACTATGATAAAAGTTGATAACTTATCCTTCTCATTTCCGCAAAAAGAACTATATCACAACATTTCATTTACGCTTGAAGAGGGACAACATTGCGCTTTTATAGGAACAAGTGGCAGTGGGAAAAGTACACTGATCGATATATTGATGGATCCAGAAAGACATATGTTCGAAGGCAAGCTAGAGATGGACCCAACTTGCACAATCGGGTATGTAAGTCAGTTCTCACAACTAGACAACACTAAAGAAACAACAGTCTTCGAATATATAGGAGAAGAATTTATTAAGATACAAAATGAAATAAATGCGATTTACACTGAAATGGAAACATCATCGGATATTGATTCGTTACTAGAAAAGTCTCAATTAGCTTTAGACGCATTTGCTTCAATGGATGGGGATAATTTTGAGAGCAACATTAATAAGAAACTAAATCTTGCAAACCTCATGAAGCTAAAAGATCTTAGGGTATCCGACCTGAGTGGCGGGCAATTCAAACTTATTCAAGTAATGAAGGAAATGCTTAATAGTCCAGACTTAATGATTATGGATGAACCCGATGTATTTTTAGACTTTGAAAACCTAAATGCGCTTAAGAATCTTATTAATTCTCACAAAGGAATGCTACTCGTTGTTACGCACAACAGATATCTATTGAATCATTGTTTCAACAAAATGTTGCACCTTGAGAACATGGAGATCCAAGAGTTTGATGGGCGATATATTGAATATAACTTCTCATTACTTCAGACGAAGATTGAGTTACAAGAACTCACAGTCGCTGAGGGTGAAGAAATTGAGAGAAACGAGAGCATCATCGATAATCTTAGAGCTATCGCAACTTATAATTCAGAAGCATCTAGAGGGAGAGCGCTAAAAGCTAGAGTTAGATTCCAAGAAAGATTGGAAGCACGTAGAATTAAGGCACCATTCGTAGATATTAAGCAACCGAATATCAGTTTAGGTATTGATCATGAAATTGAAGAAGACATCGTTGTTTTAAATGTTAATAATTATAGTGTTGCCTTTGATGAGTTGCTTTTAGAAAATGTTAACTTTGAGATAAAATCTACGGATAAAGTAGCCCTTATCGGTCCAAACGGTACCGGGAAAACGACTTTACTCCGAGAAATCTTTAATAATAATCATGAATCCATTGAAATAAATCCTGATGCTAAAGTAGCATATTTATCTCAGTTTCAAGGCGAAATGCTTAAGGATTCTAATACAATACTCGAAGAATTCATCGATGCTGGGTTTAAAACGTATGAAGAGGTTAGATCATATATTTCAGACTATGGTTTTGAAGGAGAAATCGTTGATCAAAAGATAGGATCTTTATCTGGTGGAGAAAAAAATATGCTTCAATTGGCTAAAGTTTCTGCCAGTAAAGCAAACGTATTACTTCTTGATGAACCGACAAGTCATTTAGACACCTATACACAAATAGCACTGGAGAAAGCCATTGAAGAGTATAAAGGTGCGATTCTTATGATTTCTCATGATTTCTATTCTGTCGTAAATGGTATGGATTATGTGTTAATCATTGACGATAAGACGATTAGAAAAATGAGTATACGAAAATTCAGAAAGATGATTTATGCTAGTCATTTTGATAGAGACTATTTAGAAATGGAACAAAATAAAAAATCACTTGAAACGAAAATAGAATTGGCTTTAAAAGATACTAATTTTGAACTTGCAAAAGTGTTGGTTGATGAGCTTGAAGAGCTGATTAAGTTGTTTTAGCTAGAGCGAATTAAGATTTACTATTTCAATTGAACAGCAAAAACACCCATCCTCGGTTACCTGAAGATGGGTGTTTTATAATTTAGACTTACCTATCGCTTAGTTAATATATGCTTCACTTAAGACGAAAGAGGAACTATCATATTCGATAGCGGAGAAGGTGAAGTAAGTATAAAGACTGCTGAAAGCACTCCAATCTTTAGGGTAGAACTTATATTGGAACGACTGTGAATACTCGTTCTTATCACTTATTAATGATATTTCAATATCATTTACAGATACATTTTTAAGTGCATTCGCGTACTTTTGTATTTTTGAACTGTCGTTACTTTTGATAGCATCGGAGATAGCCTTTTTAAACCGTTCCTTTTGATCTGCGCGAGTAGTATATATAGGTGAATTCTCTCTTTTATCAGAAACATAAGTATCTACATATGTATCATACTTAGCAGTGCTTCCAGAAGATAGTGCTTCTCCATATAATTTTATTATAGTCGCTGCTTGCTCTTTCATCTTCTTGGTCATTTCTGCTGTAGTCCCACTCAGATACATTAACCCCTTGCTGGAGGGTGTCTCTGTAGTAATGGATGGCGTTGGTGTGGTAATCTCAACAGCGTTGTTAGGTGACACTACACTAGAGCTACTATTGATCGAGATTCTTTGTGTACTGCTATTCCAAGCAATGTCTGCACCAAGTCCTTCTGATACTGCACGAAGGGGTACATAGGTCGTACCGTCATATATTAGAGCGGATAGCTTATCGCCCTCAGAAGTTTTTGGTACCCAATCCGAACCATCCAGTTTAAACGTAATATTGTGGTTAAGTGCCGCTTGAATCTTCTGAATACCGTTTGATGCTCCTACCCCAACTGCTGTGAATAACATACTACAGGTTACTATTGTAGCTACAAATGTGGTCTTTCTGATCTTCATTAACATAAACCTCCGATAGTTGTAGTGCTCCCGTTGCGCCTCGGGTCATGGGAACGTTCATTATGTTCTATACCCAAAAATAGACAGAAAATCCCTAACGTGACGTTAGAGATTATAGTTGAGAGATGTCTATTAATCGATGTTGTTACTAACTAGGTAATTATATAATATTAGATGAATTTTGGAAATAGATTTCTACGGATATCAATAGGTCCGCGATGGAATTAAGGAAGGATTATGATTACAGACCATCCTAGCTATGTTGTTATCACTTCCTATTCACTCAACAAGATCTCCTTAATATTCTTATTATCGGTGCCTGCGATCGATCTTATATTGTTTATTTGAATAAGTGAGACTACCCTTGATTAATAATAGTAGATCTTTAACAGGCACGTATAAAGTACCCGTATTGATCGGTGGAGTATACGGAGTAGGTAGTGTACAAGCTGCTAAATCTAGTACAAGTAACAGCACACAGAAGCAAGTGATTGGAATTGAGATGGCGGAACAAAAGGCACTTGCCGTAGCTAAGGGTCAGGTAGAGAGTATTGAGCTTAAGAAGAAGAATACTCAGGTGTATTACGAGGTTGAGATCGATCAAGGACAGAAGGATGTTGACGTATTAATTGAGGCGTATACAGGTGAATCCTTAGGGGTTAGAAATGACAATGATGACGCTCCAAGTTAATTGTGATCAAAATAAATAAGGAATAGTTCCCCTTCACCATGTGTATACTATGTATATACATGGTGAAGGGGAAGTGATATAGTGGATTTATCAAATGAAGTGAAAAGGGTGAGTGCAATGTCTGTTAAGGTACAAAAGTGGGGAAACAGTTTAGCTTTACGAATTCCAGTCCAATTTACCTCGAAATTAGGTATTGGTGAAGGAACGGAAATGCAACTGGATTTTGATGGTAAAGGTGGACTTGTTCTGGTTCCTATGCACCACAAGCCCACACTAGAAGAACTGCTTTCACAAATTACTCCAACAAATCGTCACAAAGAAATTGATTTTGGAAAACCAGAGGGGAATGAAGTATCTTGAGTATTCCAGACCGTGGAGATTTGGTGTATTTAAATTTTGACCCACAAGCAGGTCACGAACAGGCAGGAAGAAGACCAGGTATTGTTTTATCCCCAAAGGCATTTAATCAAGCTACTGGATTTGCTGCTTTTTGTCCCATTACCAATCAGGAAAAGGGATATCCTTTCGAAGTTAAGTTGACTGAAGAGGATAAGTTAACCGGAGTCATTCTGAGCGATCAGATAAAAACCTTGGATTGGAAAGCAAGACGGTGCGAAATTGTTGGTCAAGCTCCCATTTCAGTTACACAAGAAGTTTTAGACAAAATCCACACCTTTCTGGGGAGAATATAAACTCCCCACCTCTGCTAATTCCAGTTTGTAAGTTTACCTCATATGAACCCTCTCTTATTTATGATCAGTGCAATCCAATGAACAACCGAAAGCATCGTATCTTATAAGGAATATTTGTATAATTGTTGATTTGATTACAAATGGCATGTAAGGGTAATGTACTGCATAGAATCAGCCCAAAAAAAAGAAATTCCGCCACTGAAACTTGTATAACTTGGATAACGACATTGTCGCATATATTGTTCCACTATTAGAAGGAGAACAGGAGATTGGATATATAACATTGGGTGCAAGGGAAGATGGGTATGATGCCAGCGGTGGAGAGGTATGCAGCCGACAAGAAGGTAGAGCTAAGTAGAGTGGCTAATAGTGAATCATTCACTTTAGAGAATACGGCTAATTATGTGAAGGCTGGATTGGCTATCAATTCTCCAGTGGCGACACTGAATCTTTCTAAGTGGTCTAACTATAAATATGAATGGCATTGGATGACCATAACGGGGTATTATCGAGATTCAACAGATAGCAGATGGATTGCCGTATCGACTTGGGGTCAACGTCGTAGTATTAATTACAGAGCTCATTTCGACATTTTCTGAAAAATATAAGTCCGGCGGATACCCTATTATTGCGATACTCTTCGACGTGAATGATGATGGAGAATATGATGTCCAATATACATCCATTTATCAAGCAGATGAGTCGAACACGACGAATGAATCATTATATCCAAAGTGGTACTATCACCGGGATATGGGCGCAACGGGTGAATTGCTACCGTATATAAATGCTCAATGAGCTTTATGCTTAACGTAAACGGAGTCATAAGAAATGCAGCTATCCTCGTAATGTAGGATAAGCTGCATTTTGGTGTTCACTTATTATTAAATATCTCTCTCAACACATTTTTAGCCATAGCAATCTGCTGAGGATTCGATTTCCGAAGCATCATTATAATTTCATTAACATTTGCATCTGATTCTGTCTGTTCGTATTCTTCATTTACGTATGTAAACAGCTGAGCAACATTTACATCTAATGCGTTTGCAATTTTATCTAGATTCAACAATGCTACGTTTTTTTCTCCTCGTTCAATCTGTCCTATATATGAAAAATGAAACCCTCCTTTTTCTCCAAGGGATTCTTGTGACATACCTCTTTCTTTTCTCAAGACTCTAATTCGGGCACCAACTAGTTTAAGAATTTCTTTCTCCTTCATTTACTACACCCCTCTATAATCAAAAGTGTAGTCAAGTTTTGAAGTGATAAACATAGTGTTATGAATATTGTTGATATCCATAGGTATCATTAAAGTGTATAATGATGGTAATGCTAAATTTTATCAATAGTAACAAGTATTTGATGATATATGTTTGGAAACCACAAAAGTTTAATATTAGGTTTTATTTGTGAAATAATTCAAGAAGGTGATTCCATGAACAGTATTACCAAAAGTTCAGAATTAAAGTCACACTTACCAGTTAAAGTTCAAGGTTATTGTACCCTCTCACACGCTTATATGAACTTAGCCACGATGCTTCTGGAAGAGGGATTGAACCATGCTTGCTTAATTGTTGGCCAAATGTCGGTTAAGGCTATGCTTAATGCGGTTTATTTGAAGGAAGTTGATCGGGAAGGATTCATAGATATGAAGCGCGTTGTATTCGAGGAACTACTTTCACTTGTACGAGAGCATGACGTTATTGATTTGGACGCAGAGCTTTTCTTAAATAAAGTCTTTTTTCTAACTAGTCTAGAAAATATATCATTGGTAACAACCCTTAATAAAGATCATGTGTTGATGATCATTAGGAGAATAGAGGAATTACTACGCTCATTGTCTGAAAGAATAGGAGCGTAATGATATAATTACATAAGGGAATTATGAGTATACAGCAGTAAAAGATATAGTTTGGACAAACACTCATCTACCTGGGCGGAACTTGAGAATATTCGCGCAATACGCTTATGATATGGCCCCCAAACATAACTTGAAGACATTCACGATCGTAAGTGACCCATTGCATATGAAACGTGCAACTCTAATGGCAAACAATATGGGGATGAAGACATACTCATCACCGACACAAAGTTCGGCATATCAGACATTAAACAGTAAAATCCCTTTTTTATTTCGAGAGGTATTCTTCTATATTGGTTATAGACCAGACATGTACATCGATTCTCTTGCAATAATGTGCATACAATGGTTCGGACACTTCGATCCCCGGAAATTGAATCATCGAATTTTCTCTAATTTCAGACATGAATACTTGACCGCGGTGCTCGCTGTATAAACAGTGGAGAATTTGGTGCGTTCACAATATATTTTATCGTGATTTGAATGGATGAAAAATTGGGACCGAGTATTTGATATGACACTGTCATATCAAAACACTGACTGCTGTGAATATCGTACCCATCGGTTCGTAGATATACTGAAGATACGTACTGAACGAGGGGATGATTGACGCAATGGAGAGGGACTACAGAAGAATTCGCTTACTAGATATACTGAGAGGTTTTGCTGTTCTAGGTACGCTTGGAACAAATGTTTGGATATTGGCTCACATGGGGGATTTGAACTATGTATTTTCCTTTAATCAAAATGCGTGGTGGGCTTCAATCCAAGATTTTGTAAGAAGTTTTGTGTTGTTTTTAGTCAATGGAAAGCTCCTTGGCTTGTTGACAATCATGTTCGGAGTTGGGCTTGAGATGAAGTATCAGCAGGCATTAAGAAGAGGAACCGCTTGGCCTGGTGTATATATATGGACATCCATTATACTTATGGTGGAAGGATTCATCCACTTCATCCTCGTGTTGGAATATGATATTCTGATGAGCTATGGCGTAACAGCGATCATTGCAGCTTTTATTATAAAAGGCGGCGATCCCATCATGCGGCGCGTGATGAAGATTGTTGGCGGACTGCATGGGGGTATCATGCTCATTGTATTGGTTGTTGGAATCTACCTTGGTCTAACCGGAGCCAATATTTCTTTAGGAGATATGAATGAGACTATATTATTATATAGAGATGGCAGCTGGCTTCAGCAAGTGCAGGAACGGTTTGCAAATTTTGTTATATTGCGTTTAGAAGTCATTTTCGTTATTCCAATGAACATTTTTCTTTTTCTACTAGGGATTCGTCTAATGAGATCTGGGACGTTTGCTCCTGATGAGAATGGGAAAAAGAAAAGAAAGAAACTACTTCATTTTGGACTATACATTGGTATTCCGTTGAATTTACTTATATTTGTACCGGGTGGCTACTTTGATTTACCCGTCCGTTATTTATTTGCACCCATTCTTTCGCTCGGATATATCGCATTGATTGCTAAATTAGTAGAAGCCAATCAGAAGCTTTGGCTGTGGGGTAGACTTGAACAGGTCGGCAAGATGTCACTCAGCTGCTATGTACTTCAAAATGTGATCGCTACGGTGATTTTCTATGGATGGGGCTTCGGTCTTGGCGGCAAAGTTGATTCCATAACGATTGTATTTATAGGGGTGGCCATAAGCTACTTTCAGGTTATATTTGCATCCCTATGGCTGAAGCGGTTTAAGTATGGTCCGATGGAATCAGCACGAAGGTTTACTTCTAATCTATTAAGCAAATAGTAAGCAATAATATTAAACAAATAAGGGGTGCATCTAATCATGTTGAAGAAGATTTACCCCACAGATCAGATTGAAAAATATCTTCTTATTGATTTGATCGCTGTTATATTTCTAATTTATCGCGTTGTCATTTCTGAATGGGCCATTCATTTTACAGTCAAACTATTATTCATCGCATTATTTGTAGCTTGCTATTATATTGGCTTATGGCATCGGGATTGGCGTTTACTCATTTCCAGTCTCGGGGGATGCCTGTTAATTGTAGCACTTAGTATGTACGTCGATAGTTGGATATTACTGTATGGCTTTGTATTTGCAAATCTGCTTGGCAGAGCGTATCAAAAGTGGATTATCAGTGTAGGGATGGCTGGAATCATAGTTATGTTTATGGTGTTCTGCTGGATCAATGAAGGTAGTCCGATTGGAATGTTTACACCCAAGTATTTCCCAATCCTTATTGGCCAGCTGGTCACGCCAATTGTTATTTATACAAGAGCCAAGGCTAACTTATTGAAAGAAAAGCTGGATGTAGCTAACGCTCAGCTTGAGCGTTATATTCAAGAGGAGGAAAGAAACCGGATAGCAAGGGATCTTCATGATACGCTGGGACAAACGTTGACGATGATTAAACTAAAAAGCGAGTTGACCTTAAGACTGCTGGAAAAGAATCCAGACAAAGCTAAGCATGAGCTGAATGATATTGTGAACACTTCCCGATTTGCTTTAAAGCAAGTGAGAGAGCTAGTCACCGATATGAAATTTGTATCACTTGAGAATGAAATTGAATTATCAAGTGAAATTTTTCAACAGGCTGGGATTGAATTGATCGTAAACAATAATGACTCCAAGCTTCTGCTAACCAATGTGGCTGAAACGATGTTGGCTCTTTCCGTCAGAGAAGCCATTACCAATATTATTAAACATAGCGAAGCCAAACAATGTACAATCACACAATACGAACAAGATGAGCATTATCATATTCAAGTGAGCGATGATGGGAACGGAAACCTAATGGAAGGGCATGGATACGGTATTCAATCCATTAGAGAACGGTTGGCCATGCTGCAAGGAGAAATACATATTGCGGCTCATCCGAACCATGGAACTGCGATTACTTTAAAAGTTCCACTGATGAGGAATAGGAAGGTGAAGTAAGCGTGATACGTGTAGTCATAGCAGAAGATCAGAAACTTCTTCGAGGGGCATTAACGTCTTTATTATCTTTAGAAGATGATATTGAAGTAGTAGCAGAAGCAGCGGATGGTCAAGCAACATGGGAGGCTATCCAGCAATATCAACCGGATGTTTGTTTACTCGATATCGAGATCCCTTTACTCACAGGTCTTGAAATTGCCGAGAACCTTAGACAACAGGGGAACTCATCGAAAATAATTATTATGACTACCTATGCCCGCCCTGGTTTTTTGCAAAAAGCAATGGCATTGAAGGTAGAGGGCTACTTATTAAAAGATGAACCGATTGAGTTCTTAATTGATTCCATTCGTAAGGTAATGGCTGGTGAGCAGATCGTAAGCATGGAATTAGCAGCGGCGCTTTTTCTAATGGAAGAAAATCCGCTAACCGAGCGTGAAATGGAAGTATTGCGTATGGCACAGGAGGGGCTGGCGACAAAGGAAATCGCAAAGAGAATATTTCTAACGGACGGAACAGTCAGAAACTACTTGTCTTTAGCCATTCAAAAATTGGATGTAGAGACCAGACAGCAGGCCACCGAGAAAGCGCATGAGCAAGGTTGGATTTGAAATATAGACCATCTCGAAAATTTCTGTGAGAAGGAGCCTTTTCACCGTTCTCCAGATGGTCAGAACTGGGGGCGTTAGCATTGAGTGAATACATACTGATTGTAGAGGATGAGGAAAGAATTGCTAGGGTTCTTGAAATCGAGTTGGAATCTGAAGGTTATCGTGTGGCTAAGGCCGGCAATGGATTAGATGCTCTGGAAATATACCGTGCAGGTGGGATAGATCTCATTCTGTTAGATGTGATGCTTCCAGGGATGAGCGGGATTGAGTTGCTAAGGAAAATTAGGGTGAATGATTCACAAATATCTATTTTACTACTGACGGCGAGAGGTTCCATTGAAGATAAGGTATCGGGGCTTGATCTAGGGGCTAACGATTATATTACCAAACCGTTTGTCATTGAAGAACTGCTCGCACGTGTACGTGCTGCTTTAAGATTACGTTCTCTTAAGACCGAGCAAGAGATACCAGAGCAGTGGCTGAGTGTTGGAAATTTGAAGTTGAACGAAAGCACGAGGGAAGTGTTTAGAGGGAATGATACGATTGATCTAACCCCACGTGAATTTGATTTACTGGTGTATCTTCTTAAGAACCAAAGGCAGGTGTTGGGCAGGGAACAAATATTGTCTGCCGTATGGGGTTACGATTATTTCGGAGATACAAATGTGATTGATGTATATATTCGTTATGTGCGCAAAAAAATTGATCGTGCTAGCGAGCCTGATCTCATTCATACGGTTCGTGGTGTCGGTTATGTACTGAAGGACAGTCCATGAGACTACGCAGCAAAATACATTTATATTCGTCCGTTCTGTTTGCTATCCTACTGATCGTCATGAATGTATCAACTTACTATATGTTTAGTACATTGTCAGTTAATAATGAACTAGATCGCGCAGAAGCTCAGACGCTACAAATTGCTAACGCGATGCGTCAGGTAGCTGGGGAGATTCCCACACAAGATTTATTGCGTGGGTATGTACCCGTTGACGGGATGATTCGAATGATAGGACCCAATGGGACGAGTCTTGCTCCCGTTACTTCAATGTCTCAACAAGATCTCAGTAAGCAGAAGGCCGTATATGACACAACCAAACGAGTTCAAGTTATAGACGATCTCGATCAGAGATATGTCATAGTGTCCATTCCCGTGATCTGGTCGGATGGCGAGGTGATGAATATTCAAGTGACGGAAAGTATGCAAAGTACGATGGACACGCTTCAGGTTCTGCGAGTCGTGCTCATCGTCGTTACTTGCATTGCGCTCATCCCTGTACTGTTCTCCATTCGCTTGCTAAGTCGTGTTATTATGAAGCCGATTAGTGCCATGACGCTGACGATGAAGGAAATTCGACGTAGTGGGCATTTCAAGCGTTTGGAGTTACAGGGTCAATCTAAAGACGAGCTGATGGAAATGGGTATGACATTCAATGATATGATCCAGCTGCTTGAGAATAATTATAAGAAGCAAGAACAATTTGTAGCGAATGCATCGCATGAGCTTAAGACACCGCTGACGATTATCGAGAGTTATGCCAATCTTTTGCGAAGAAGAGGGCTCGATCGCCCAGAATTATTCAATGAATCCATTGAAGCCATTCATTCGGAAGCGATTCGTATGAAAGAAATGACAGAGCAACTCCTATTACTTGCTAAGCATAAGGAGCAATGGAATATCAGCATGGAAACATTGAACCTCTCGGAAGTAGCAATGGGGTCAGCTAAAGCATTCCGCAATGCTTATGGTAGGGAGATCCATGTAGATGGGCAACAGGAAGTGTACGGTTATAGTGATGAGAAGAAATTGAAGCAGCTGTTGTTTATCTTGTTGGACAATGCTCAGAAGTATAGTGATGATGACATCGTGATTGAAGTTGGATCATTAGAAGGTGAGGGCTATATTCGTATCGTTGATCATGGAATTGGGATTGCTAACGATAAGCTACCTTTTGTGTTTGATCGATTCTACCGAGTGGATGAGGCGAGAAATAGACAGGCCGGGGGCGTAGGACTTGGTCTTTCCCTAGCTGTAGAGATAGCAGAAGCGATCGGAGTACGTATTGAGCTTCATAGTGTGGAAGGGGAAGGGACGACCGCAGAGATATGGATACCAAGAGAAGTATTTAAGATCAGCTAGCATGCTGACTCTCACCGTATTCTAACCTAGTGCCTTTATATTAAGGATATGTCAACGGAGGTGATCACGAATGAACAACAAGATCGTACGAATATCGGTCGTTGTGCTGATTGTTCTGGGATTAGTAACAATTGGAGTAGTGTGGAGGTCATGGGCTAGCACACCTGTTCTTTTATCAGAGGGGGAAGTCGTCCAGGGGGTGTTAGCCGAGTATCCTGGTGAGGTTATGAGTACTTCTCTTGAGAATGATGCATATGTCGTACAGGTTCAGATGGTGAAGGGTCTTTATGAGCTGAGGGTAGATGCGGACGGTGGGGCAATTACATCGATTAAACGATTGGAAGCTGTTGTTCCTGATGTGATTGAGCCAACCAAGAAACCTACCACAGATACGGATAAAGGATCAACAGCTGTGGTTACTCGTGACGAAGCCATCGCCATTTCTCTGAAGCAGGTACCCGGTACTGTTGAGGAAGTGGAGTTCAGAGGTAAGCATGAAAGTGGGTATTATCTTGTGGAGATTGACACAGACGATGGACGTGAAGCCGTAGTACAAGTGAATGGGATCACGGGTGTTATCATGTCAGTGACTTGGGATGACGATGACGACAAGGATAGCCATAATGATTAGAAGAGCAATCAATCTATAATGAATACACACTCCATTCTCATCAGATTCTAATGTTGCTATCTCTTTGCTCTCATTTAGTAAGGGTATATTGAGAACATGAAAGAAAGTAACATATGAGGAGGAACATGAAATGAAGATGAAACAAAAGATAGGTGCTGGTGCATTACTAGCTATTATTGCAATCGGTGGAGTATACGGAGTAGGTAGTGTACAAGCTGCTAAATCTAGCACAAGTAACAGCACACAGAAGCAAGTGATTGGAATTGAGATGGCGGAACAAAAAGCACTTGCAGTAGCTAAGGGTCAGGTAGAGAGTATTGAACTTAAGAAGAAGAATAATCAGGTGTATTACGAGGTTGAGATTGATCAAGGACAGAAGGATGTTGACGTATTAATCGAGGCGTATACTGGTAAGTCCCTAGGGGTTAGAAATGACAATGATGATGACGACGATGATGATTATAAATATACGGATGCTACATCTACTGTGAGTGATTCCACTATTGGAGTTAGTAAAGCAAGTGCTGTCGCAGTGAATTATCTCAAAGGAACAGTTATCGAAGTTGATCTTGATCGTGATGACGGTAGACTTGTTTATGAAGTCGAACTGAAAACCACTGAAGGAACAGCTGAAGTTAAGGTAGATGCGAAGACAGCTGAGATTATTTCTGTTGAAAAAGATTCGGATGACCATGATGATCACGACGACAATGATCATGATGATGACAAGAATGATGATTAAAATATTCGTCATGATATAACAATAGCGCATCTGTTATTGGTCGCTGTAAAATAAAATGAGAAGTTTTGCATGAGTTCTCTGAACTTTTGCGAAGCCTCTTTTTTTGTTTTGGTTTAAAGGGAAAAGCTTACATATTGGTTAACTTTTTAGTATATTTTTAAAGTAACTTGGACATATGCCCGCTACGTCAAATGTTCCTCGGCGATATGATCTTGTTCCTTATGTCCTTTTTTGTTGACTCACCCATGAAATCCGAAAAGATTGGGATTCAGTTATATCCGTTTTTTAACGAAAACATATGAAATTAGTATCATATTAAAAATTTTAAATGAAAAATCATACGTTTTTTAACCTTTATGTGAAAAGGGAAATATGCAAAGTTGGTTAAAACATCTATGATCACATTGTAAATGTAGAGCGTTTACATATGAAGTTCAGCAGGAAGGAGCAATTCCATTGAGTCAGCTTATGGTAACAACAAGAAAAGATTATCAAAAGAACAAAGCAAGAAAAGGTCTGTTTCGAGAGTTATGGAAAAACGGTTGGTATTATATGATAGCGCTTCCAGGGTTGATCTTTTTCTTAGTATTCAGTTACATGCCATTGCCAGGGATGATCATTGCATTCAAAGATTATAACTTTCGCGATGGCATATTCGGAAGCAAGTGGGTAGGATTTGATAACTTTAAATTTTTCTTTAATGGGGAGTATGCTTGGCGAACGACCTTTAATACGTTATTCATTAATGCAAATTACATCATCTTCGGTACACTTTTTGCGATTGCATTTGCCATTCTATTAAATGAAATTAGGCATGGGCTTCTTAAAAGGCTTTATCAAAGTCTCATGTTCTTGCCCTTCTTCTTCTCTGCCATCGTTGTAGGAAACTTTGTTTATTTGATATTCAGTTCCAAATTCGGTATTGCCAATCAGTTGTTGAACAGTGTCCATCTTCTTCCGATTGATTGGTATTCGAATGCGCAGTATTGGGTTTCTATACTCGTTGGCGTATTTATTTGGAAGAACACGGGGTACGCCGTAGTTATTTATCTAGCAACAATCGTAGGAATAGACGACGAATTATATGAAGCAGCTGCTCTTGATGGAGCAGGCAGTTGGCATAAGATTCGGTATATTACCCTTCCTTTATTGGTTCCGACGATCACTATTCTGACTCTGTTATCGATTGGGAAAATATTTTATGGAGATTTCCAAACGATCTATTCTATCGTCGGTGATAATGGATTACTCTTCGCTACTACGGATGTTATCGATACTTATGTGTTTCGGGCAGTTAAAACGGTAGGCGACATCAGCATGCCTGCTGCCGTTGGATTATATCAATCCGTCTGCGGCTTCATCTTTGTTATCGGATGCAATTGGGCAGTGAAGAAATATAACAATGAAAATTCATTGTTTTAGATAGGGGTGAAGTGGTGAACAACAACGGTAAAGTATCGCAAGTTATATTTCATGTCATAGCTATCGCATTTTGCATTTTTACGACGATTCCTTTTATTCTGACCATTATCGTATCGTTGACTGATGAGAATTCGGTTGTCAAACATGGCTATCGATTTATTCCAGAACAGTTTTCATTCGACGCGTATAGGCTGATATTCTCAGGAAGCTCAATCCTTAACGCCTATAGCATTTCTATAGTAGTGACGGTCTTGGGAACTGCACTGAGCTTGCTAGTCACGACGATGTTGGCCTACACCATAGCGGCTCCAAAGGTAAAGTATAGAAACTTCATAGCACTTTGCGTATTTATTCCGATGATTTTTAACGCAGGGCTTGTCCCTTGGTATATCTTCATCACGAAGTATTTACATCTGAAGGATTCCATACTGGCCTTGATCTTACCGATACTGGTTAGTCCCTTTAATGTATTTTTAGTCCGTAATTATTTTAGATCACTGCCGCCAGCGCTTATTGAATCCGCGGAGATAGAAGGAGCTAATCCACTGTACATTTTCTGGAGAATTATTATTCCACTCTCTGCACCTATCATTGCGACCATTGCGCTGTTCTATTCGCTAGCCTACTGGAATGATTGGAATCTAGCCTTGTGGCTCATCGATTCCCGTGAACTATATCCTTTGCAGTTCATGCTATTCAAGATTCAATCCATGATTAATTATATGAGTTCTCAGGGCAGCTACGGAGTTGGAAGCAGCACCTTGCCTTCTATTACCGCTCAAATGGCCATGGTTCTTGTTACCATTGGACCTATCATTCTCATTTACCCATTTATACAGAAGTATTTCATCAAAGGTATTATGATTGGTGCCGTAAAAGGCTAGATTAGGTTGTAGCCTGATAACGGGTTCAACATAGATAAGTAAAGATAATAGAGGGAGGAAAAAGTATGAAAAAAGCACATGTAAAAGCAACGGGTATCTTCATGGTTTTAATTCTATTACTAAGTATGCTAGCAGCTTGTTCACAGAATGGGGGGAATACGCCAGCCGTAAAGCCAACCAATACGGCAGAGAAAAAAGATGATGATGCGAAAACACCGGAAACGGCCGTGTCTCAAGTGGAGGGAACTGTCAAAATCGTTCTTCCTGGCGATGCACCTAAGGATATTGCAGGTGTAAAAGCTGCGATAGAAGCGAAGCTTCAAGCAGATGGTTTAAATATCAAACTGGCATTCACTTACTTCCCATGGGACCAATATTCCAACAAACTCAATCTGATTGCAGCATCAGGAGAGGACTATGATATTGCCTGGACACATGTAAGCTGGTTATCCCAAATTACAGCTAAGAACGTCGTCCTTCCTCTGAATGATTTACTTGATAAGCAAGGCCAGCAGCTTAAAGAGAACATACCTGCTGCTAACTTCATGAGCGCATCCATTGATAATAAAATTTACGGCATTCCAACTCTTGTTCCTACCGCGGAAAACAATAATTTCTTTACCATTCGCGGAGACCTAAGAGAGAAATACGATCTGGGACCCATCAATACGTTAGCAGATTTCGAGAATTACTTGGATGCGATTAAGAAAAATGAACCGGATATGGTGCCTATCGCTAATGATGGTAACCGTGGTCTTTTGAGAGAATTCGGCGATGTTTACCTCCCAATCGGGGATACCGGTGCGGGACCTGCTTATATCGATCCAACGGATCCGAATCTTGAAGTGAAAAACTTTTACGAGTCTGATATTTTCAAAAACATTGTGGACACAAAAAGGAAATGGTATTTGAACGGTTGGCTACCAAAAGATGCCCAAGAAATCAAAGATCCCGAAGCGGCTTTGAACAATGGGAAAATCGGAGCGATATGGTCTAATGTCCTTAAGATTTCCGAGCGTATCGACGCCTTCAAACAAACGATGCCGAATGGAAAGTTGGAGGATGTTTTCTTGAATCCTGAGCGACCGAAGTACGTTTTCGATGCAGCTTCTAATTTATTGTCCATCTTCTCAACAAGCAAGAACAGTGAAGGGGCTATGGCTTTTATTAACTGGTTCAGAAGCAATCAAGAGAACTATGATCTGTTCTCTTATGGGGTCAAGGATGTCAACTATAAGCTGGATGGTAACGCTGTGTCGACTGAAGGTATCGCAGATAACGCCACTTACAATCAGGTTTATTGGGCTTGGGATGATATTGGTTTGAAGCATTTCAGTAAAAATGTAGAGACTAGCTATATTGAAAATTTGAAAAACTGGGATTCAGATGCCATTGTAGCTCCAATGCTTGGTTTCCGGTTCAATGCAGATCCTGTAAAGTCGGAGATTGCCCAAATTGATGCAGTGGCGCAAGAATATGTTGTTGCTGCTTATGCTGGGTTTATCGATTATGAGAAGTTTTATCCAGAATTCCAAAGTAAACTGAAGTCAGCTGGCATCGATAAAGTGGTTGCTGAGGTACAAAAGCAATTCATAGAATTTCAAGCAAAAAATGCTGCGAAATAGTGGTTAGAGCAAGTAAAGAATGATCTATTTAAAGCCTGAGGAGGCCAATCTATTATGAGAAGAGGAAGGAAATATCTGAATCTCTTTCTATGTTTCGCGATGATATCGAGCAGCTTTGTAACGTGGAGCATTGGAACTAACCAAGTTTCAGCAGCTGTGGATACCGAAAACGTGAACTTAGCTTTGGGTAAAACGGTGACAGCGAGCAGTTCGCTGTCACAACATTCGCCTAGCTATATGGTAGATGGCTCTATAGATACGATGTGGTCAACGAGCGATACCGGCCAATGGACTAGTCCGATTACCGATGAGTGGGCAACGGTCGATCTTGGCGAAGACAAAGATATTACTAGATGGGTCGTCAAGAGTGGTGGCCCTGGTGCTTTAGTGACGAGTGATTTCCAACTCGAGTACAGCATGGCTGAGGAGGGCGAGCCTTGGCAAACTGCGGACACGGTCTCGGACAATACAGCCGAATTCTCAGACCGAAATTTAACGGAGCCCATCCATGCAAGATATGTTCGGCTTCATGTGACGAAGAAGACTTCAGATGGTGTGGAATGGCCAGCTGTAAGGATAAGTGAATTCGAGCTCTATTCCACTTCCACTGCTGTGAATATCCCTGTGTTAACGGCAGATACAGATTCTGGCACGGTAGTGAAGGGGACATTGGTGAAGCTTAACGCTTCACCTCCTACAGCGGTAATCTATTACACGACGGATGGCAGCGATCCGACAACATCGCTAACGAAGCTTATGTATAGCGAACCGCTAACAATTGAAAGCGATATCACAATTATGGCAGTCGCGACGGATGAGACGACCGGAGCTCAAAGCGAAACCAAGACGTTCACGTACAGACTAGCTAAAGAAGAAGCGTCGGCGGTTAATCTAGCGCTCGGAAAGAGCGTGACCGCCAGCAGCTCACTTCCTCAGCATTCGCCAAGCTTTATGACAGATGGCTCTACAAGTACCATGTGGTCGACAAGCGATACTGGCTTTGGAACAAATCCCATTACGGATGAGTGGGCCGTTGTTGATCTCGAAGATCAATATGATATAGCCAGATGGATTGTCAAGCATGCAGGCGGCGGCAGTTTGAACACGAAAGATTTTCAGCTGGAATACAGCTCAGGTGGTGGGAATGGACCTTGGCTTACTGCAGACACCGTAATCAATAACACGATTATTGTCACGGATCGGGTACTTGCTACGCCCATTCATGCCAGGTATGTTCGGCTTCACGTGACGAAGAAAGCTGCAGAAGGTTCGGATTGGCCAGCTGTACGAATAGGTGAGTTGGAGCTGTATACGTCTACAGTTCTTATACCTAAGTTAACGGCTTCTCCAGAGTCGAGTACGGTGATAAAAGGGAAGAAGGTAACGCTTAGCAGCAGCCTTCCTTCGGCTTCCATATATTACACGGTTGATGGGAGCGACCCGAGAATATCGCCTAGCAGATTACTTTATTCGGAACCACTTACGATTAATAACGATGTGAGCATCAACGCTGTTGCCATTGATGAGATCGGTGGGAACGAGGGGGAGATGCAGAGCTTAACTTACAAGGTGCAGGTAGTGGAGGATGTAAAGGACTATCCTAATCTTGCAAGCGGCGCCGTTGCAACGATGACTGCAGCAGCGGGATGGGGCAATGTGGCAGGAAGAGCTATCGATGGAAGCCTGAGTACGTATGCTCAACCGGAGAAATTCGGTCTATGGGATCTGATCGTCGATTTCGGGAAGCTGCAACCTGTCAATTATGCTGTTTTACGTAAAAACCCTGATCATCAAAACTATATAACGCAATTTACAATTGACGTATCGGAGAACGGGAATGACTGGACCACGGTTGTAACGGAAAACAGCAATAAGGATACCGATGATCAAATGTATAATTTCCCTGCAAAGAACGCGAGGTATGTCCGATTGCATCAAATCGCTCACGTAGGAGGAGCGGCAGCAATCTGGGAATTCGAGCTTTATAACACTTCAAATGCGATGCCAGTTCAAATCGACATGCTGACCAAAGATGTATCAGAGGGCACTCTGGTTGGTTTATCAGCTTCAGAGCCTAATGCTTCGATTTACTATACGACCGATGGAAGTGATCCTCTCACATCCGACAGCAGGAAGTTATATGAAGGACATTTCCCTCTAATAGGCAATGGAGTAGATGCTGAAACTGCTGTTACACTCAAAGCATATGCAAAGGTGGATGGAAAAGAGGACAGCATCGTCACATCTTATTCCTATCAAGTCGTGGCTCTGTCTACAAATCCAGCTACTGGGACCGTTGAGGAGAACACGGAAGTTGCTTTGCTAAGCTCTGTTGCGAATGCTGTCATTCATTACACGACAGATGGGACAGATCCAAAGACTTCCGCAACGAAACAGACCTATAGTAATCCGATTGTGGTTAGGAATGACCTAGCAATTCGAGCTTATGTGGCTGTTGGTTCTCAAGCAAGCAAAGTACTTACTTTTCCTTTCAGCCTAACTAAGTCAGTAACGAATGCTGCTCTTGGAAAGCAGGCTACTGCTTCTTCCGAGGAAGCAGTAAATCCCGCATCGCATGCGGTAGACGGCCAACTAGAGACATCATGGACTTCCAATAATTCAAACAAGAACAGCTGGCTTCAAGTCGACTTAGGTGAGAGTTATGAATTAACGGGTACCGAAGTGACATGGAAAGAAGACAACAAGAATTACAAGTATAAAATTGAAGTATCTTCCGATGCCTTGAATTGGTATCCGGCGGTAGATCGATTGAGTTATGCAGGACGCAGTGGAGTCCTTGCCGATTCTTTCCTTGATGCGGCAAGGAGATACGTACGTATTACCGTGACTGACTTTGAGCTTGGTAGTAAGGCAGGCATTAAGGAGTTTAAGGTGCTCGGCTATCCAAGTGAAGCGATGCCTACTCTGCCTGTTGGGCCCTCAACCAATGGATGGGCAAGACCTGTCATTGCTCCTATGCCGCTTACGGTGGCAGGCGTACAAAATCCGATTATCAATTTGAGCGGAACTTGGAAATTCACACAGGCACCAGCGCAAGGGTTCTGGAAGAACAACGTAGAGCCTTCTGCTTGGGCAGATGCTAAAGTACCCGCCAACTTAGAAGTTATTGGGTTTGATATTCGTTCGCAGCAGGGCGGAGATTGGTTTCCAGACCGAAATGTTGAGAATGTGTACAAGAAATCTATTTTTATACCTGAGGATTATCAGGGGCAAAAAACGATGCTGCGATTTGAAGCTGCCTTTGATGTTGCAAGAATCTGGGTTAACGGGCATTTGGTTCGGACGCATCGAGGTGGCTTTACAACCTTCGATTGTGATATTACGGATTATGTGACGCCTGGCGAGAGTGCTTGGATTACGGTGGGTATTACCGCAGAGAAAGGTTTTGTTGAATACCAGCATGTTCGGGGACTGGTAGGAGAAGTGAAAATGTTTGCACTGCCTGTCAATTATTTGACTAGGCTGCAAGCTGAAACAGAGTTCGATTCTACGTATACTGATGCAACCTTGAAGGTTTCTGCAGGTATGATTTTCGGCAGCTCACAAGAGTCTCTTGTCAATCTTGAGCTTGTCGATCCCGATGGACATACGGTGCCGATTGCGCCTGGTGCCATCCCATTAAGCGCAGACAGTCCAGATAGCATGATCAGCATACCCGTGAAAAATCCTCAAAAGTGGGACGCGGAGCATCCGAACCTGTATAAGCTGACTGCCAACGTAATGGTAAATGGGGAAATCGTGCAGACGGTTGTTCGAAAGATCGGGTTTAGATCTATTAAGGTCGATGGGAATAAAATGCTTGTAAATGGAAAGGAAGTCAAACTGCGCGGAGTCAATTGGCATCAATCGTCTCCTTTGGCTGGTGTTGCCGTTGATATTGAGCATGATAAAGAGTCACTGCTGAAGCTGAAGGATGGCAACATCAATTATATCCGGGCTTCGCATTGGCCGCAGTTCGAATATGTTCTCGATTATGCGGATGAGATCGGCTTGTATGTCGAGCAGGAAAATTCAGTCATGTTCATAAATGATTCACGATTGAGTAATTCTGATTATTTGAGTTATTTCATGGGGCAGTTCTCAGAGACCATCGAGAAGGATCGCAGTCATCCAAGCCTTGTCATTTGGTCGCTTGGGAATGAAAGCAGCTGGGGAAGTAATGTGGCTGCTACTCACGACTATGTGAAAGCAATCGATCCAACAAGACCGGTCAAATTTAGCTTTGGCGTCAATGCACCTAGCCAATATAATGATCTTTTTAGTGTTCATTATGGAGAGAACGGTTTGAAGTTCGGCGGCGGTGATAAGCCAGATATTCGTGATGAGTACGCACATTTATTCATGTATTATGGTAGCTGGAATAGTAATGATCCTTCCTTCCAAGACTTCTATGGAGAGTCGATCAAACGCTATTGGGATCATATTGATGATTCAGAAGGAGCGCTGGGAGGCGCGATTTGGCACTCTCGTGATATAGCCACCTTCTGTGAAGAGAAAGTATGCGGATTCAATGCGAAATGGGGACTTATGGATTCTTGGAATCGGGAGAAGCCGGAGTACTGGAATGTGAAGAAGGCCTACTCGCCTATCCGCATCGAGACCAATACCTTGCCTAACCCTGGCAAGGGAAATGAACTCCAAATCCCTATTGAGAATCGGTATAACCATACCAATCTGAATGAGATCAAAGTCGAATGGACCATGAACGGACAATCGGGAATATTGACCGGACCCGCTATTGAACCTATGAGCAGCGGAAGCTTGGTTATTCCTGCAAGGTCATGGAAGCTTGGAGATACGGTCCATCTGAAATTCTATCAGAGCGATCGCTACAAAACGGACCGATTGGTAGATGAGTATAACCTCACCATTGGTGAGAAGACATTCCATTTCAAGGAAGCGCAAGGGCAAGCACCCGATATTCAGAATAATGATTCTGCCATTACCCTGACAGGGGAGGATTTCAGCCTTACTTTCGACAAAGCTACGGGCATGATCCAAACAGGCATTTATAAAGGAGAAACGATTCTGATCGGGGGCCCTTACTTGAATATGGGATTCACCTCCTCTCTGGATGCTTGGAAGTTATCCAGCATAACCAGCACGAGCACAGATAATGAGGCGATCGTGAACATAGCTGGAAATTACGGGAATACAGGTGTGACTTTCACTCTTCATGTGGACGGGGCTGGGTTGATTAAGACGAACTACACAGTATCCCATTTACCTACTACCTATGATGCAATAGGTGTAGCCTTCGACGTCTCTGCTGCAGCAGATCGGATCACATGGAACCGCAATGGCCAGTGGTCGTACTACCCAGAAGATCAGATTGGCAGAAATGAAGGAATGGCCTTCAAGACGAGTAGTGAAGGTGTTGAATTATATGGGGTTAAGCCGACACGGGCATGGTCGCAGGATGAGAAGGATTTCAACACGTACGGTAAGAATGATAAAGGGCAGCGAGGAACGAATGATTTTGTTGCTTCCAAGAACAATTTCAATTTCGCCTCCTTGTTGTTAGGAGAATCTGGCAAGAGACTCACCGTACAAGGGGACGGTAATGGTTCGGTAAAAGGATCTCTACTAGCAGACGGAACCGTCAGGCTGGCAATCAATAATATATGGTCGCATCCAGCGGCGTACCCTGGTTGGTTAGAAGCAAATTCAGTCAGTAAACCTATAACACTAGCTGCTACGTATACGAATAGCGTAAGTATGAGACTCGATGACCATGATGATTATACGGTAAGCTATTCCGATGCCGCAACCTACTTGAGTGATCTGAACTGGGTGAGTGCAACGACAGGGTGGGGCGAGGTGAAGAAAAACGCCAGCATCCAAGGAAATGTACTGACTGTGTTCGACGGAATGGGAAGCAAGTCGTATGAAAAAGGAATCGGAACCCATGCTAGCTCTGAGATCGTCTATGATTTGGACGGAAAAGGATACGAGATATTTGAGTCCTATGTAGGCGTTGATCAGGAAAGTACGCAAGGGCTGATTACTTTTCAGATTTGGGCAGATGGGGAAAAGTTGTTTGAAAGCGATAAGATGGGTATTCGTTCCGCAGCACAGAAGGTGAGTGTTAATATTGCAGGTAAGCATGAGTTGAAGCTGATTGTAACCGATGGTGGTAACGGATCGAGCGGCGATGATGCCGATTGGGTTGATGCAAAATTGTTTAAATCTCCAGTCGTAGTTGCTCCCAGCACGGATGCAACATTAAACGGTATCGTTATCGACGGCCAATCCCTAGTCGGATTCCAAAAGGACAAATTTGCGTATAATGTCGCCTTGCCAGCTGGGACACAAGTTGTTCCGTCCGTATCTGCTACTGTTGAAGATTCCAATGCGGCTCTTAAGGTAACTCCAGCGATAGCTTTGCCTGGAACGACAACGATCGAAGTGACGGCGGAAGATGGTATAACCATATTTACTTACACGATTTATTTCACAGTCACGCCTGGAACGACCAATCCTGAAGGCGGTAATCCTCCAGATGGCACGACCGACCCTGTAGGTGGTAATCCTGTAGGTGGCAATCCTTCAGGTGGAACGACGGGGGAACCTAAGTGGCCTTCCAAAGAACAGCAGGTTGTGGATGAGCTGAAGGTGACAAATGGAGAAGCTGTTGTGACCCTACAGAAGGGGATCACTGAAGTGCTGATTCCTGTTCCATCTGAGGCACTGAAAGGCTTAGGCAAGATAGTATTCCAAGGCGAGGATATCTCCGTGGAGCTGCCTGGTGCTGTTATTGCTCAATTGATCAGTTTAGCGAGTGAAGGGAAGAAGGCATATGTATCATTTAAATTCACCAAAGTTGCCGAGACAGAAGCAGAACGACTTTTGAATAAGGCTGCAAGTGATGCACACGCTGCTATCACACCCATTGGAAATGTCTATGATTTATCTATTGGAATCGTCGGTTCGGATGGAAAAACGGTGAAGTTATTAACTGAATTCGTGGAACCGATCCTATTAAAACTAAAGGTTAATGGAGCTGTTAATCAGAACCTAACAGGCATCTACTATGTGAAGGACAACGGAAAACTTGAGTATGTCGGAGGTCGCACATCTAACGGAATGATTGAAGCGCTAATTCATCATTTCAGCAAATATGGCTTACTGACGTATGATAAGACCTTTACAGATGTCTCCGATCAGCACTGGGCATCAGATGTAATCAAAAGGATGGCCGCTCACCAAGTGGTTACAGGAGTGAATGATACCGAGTTTGCCCCGAAAGCGAATGTGACTCGAGCGGAGTTTGCAACGATACTTGTTCGAGCTCTGGGATTGCAATCGACAGGAACAACGCCATTTACGGATTTGAAAAAAGATGAGTGGTACACTTCAGCGATTGAGGCTGCCTATAAAGCGGGTATCGTAACGGGACGAAGTCAAACGCAATTTGCACCTGACGCTACGATTACCCGCGAAGAGATGGCCGTTATGATTATCCGTGCTTATGAAGTGAAGACAGGAAAGAAGGTGGATATAACATCCAAACAAAGCCAGTTCGCAGATGATCAACTTATCAGTGGATGGGCAAGGGGATCTGTTCAAGCTGCCTTTGATCTGGATCTTCTTAAAGGTCGCGGAAGCAATCAGTTTATACCCCAAGGTGTAACAAATCGAGCGGAGAGCGTTCAGGTTATTGCAAATGTATTAGAGTAAAGTAGACGGATGGTTCAAATCTCTAGCGCCTGGCTCTTGCAATTGCAGATGTTCAGGCGCTTTAGGTTTGTGTACCGTTCCACTTTCTGTATTGAAAGTCCTAGAAATAACGGAGCTTGACGATCGGAAGAAAAAAGGAGTATATTCGTGATAAATAGAAGTGGGTAGTGATTTTTACTTTCATATGATTTGAAACCGCTTTCAAATAAAAGCGGTGAAACTAGTATACCTATGACAAGGATGATTCTATGTTGATGAAGTCGAGAGGGAGTTTCCTTAGTCGAATAATAGTGGCGAACGTCGTTGTTTTTATTTTCACGATTATTATGGTTTCCGTCATTAGTTATTATTACAATACGCAGATTATCGATAAGCACACGTCGGATACGTACCAGCAATTGCTTTCGCAAACCGATTATAATATCGAGACCTTATATGAGAGAGTTTTTCAAATCGGCGAAGAGTTTCTCAATGACACGGAAATCATTAAGGGACTTTATTCGAATGAACTGAGCCCAGCTGATTCCATAAAGGTTGCCACGCGAATAAATGATGTAGTGAATTTGAACTCTTTTATTAATTCGGTCTATTTGTACAATGGAATTACGGGGAGGTTTATCCACTCGATCCTTAAGGACATCGATATCCGAACGATTGATAAAGAAGCTCTGGCATTAATCGATGTACGCAAAACGATGAACAAAATGACATTTCTCCCACATACACAGAGATATACCTATCGATCCAAAGTCTATAACGACGATATTCTTTCTTTAATATTTACCTACTCGGGAGCGAAGAATGGCAATGCGATCTTTATAAACTTGAAACTGGACGCCATTCGGGATCTATTCAATAAAATGGAAGGCTCCGATTACTCAAACTTTATTATTGTAGATAAACATGGGCTGAATATTATTAACGGCAAGCATCCAGATCTATTCATGCAAGACAGTAAGGATCAGACATTTATTAACAAGGTTATTCATTCTACTGAAAAAACCAATAACTTTATTGCTAACATATCGGGTGAAAAGTCATTAATCACTTCGATTTACAATGACAAACTGGAATGGTATCTGATTCATACAACTGACTATGCCTATCTTTCCAAGGACAGCTTCAACGTGCTGAAAAATATCATTATCGGTGCTATCATCATTCTATTTATAAGTATCGCTGCAACTATTTTTATTCTTAATAAAATTTATATGCCCTTTGGTCAGGTCATTAGGATGATCCGATTCAGTCATCCCTATGAGCCCAAGGCCGACCATTACGACGATGTTCAATATGTTAGTGAGGTTTTCAAGGGACTGATTAGTCAAGTGACTACGCTGGAAGATTCAGCTGTGAAGGATCGCAACAAGCTGAAGGAAGGGTTTCTCAAAGACTTGCTCAATAATGAAGGCCGTATCGATCAAAGCGAGCTGGAGAATAACTTTAGCAAGCTGGGCGTTCAACTGAAGCCTACTCATCTTCGCATTCTTGTGATAGGGATGGAAGGGGAAGGCGCAATAGTTGAGGGGGAAATAGACGCTAGGAGAGCTCTTGTAAAGGATGCTATGTATGAACTGGCACTTCGGATATTCCCTGCTCATAACGATAATGGACTGGAGAGAATAGAAATAGGCAATCATTCCTTAGTTCTATTAATGAATGATCATGAAGGCAATCCGATAGAAGATCAATTAAACGGGTTTATCTATCAAGTCGAGAAATTCATGAGCATTCAAGTGAAGGTAGGGGTGGGCATACATGTCAATATGGCCCAATCCTTATCGCGATCTTTTGAGACGGCAAAAGAAGCACTACAGTATAAGTATGTAAGAAGCAATGAAAGTGTATTTTACTATGATGAAATTCAAGCACGGTTAAAGAAACAAGTAACTAATCCCATGAAACTCGAACAGGCTCTAATGAACCAGCTAAAGATGAACAACTTGGAAGGTGCTCAGGAGGAAGTTGGCGAATTATTCAAGGAGATCAGAGGCTGCTCGATTAAGGAAATATTCGAGATATTAAGAAGAATAGGCGAGAAATTGGATACCGAGTTCAAGGATATCGTAGACTTTTCTCCACTGTATGTAAGTTTTCAGAAGGATTCGCTGGTAGACATTATGACTAGCTTTGTTTATATCGAACAAGTAAACGAATTTTACCTAGAGCTGGTTGATTTTATTATTCGCGAATTAAAAGGGAACAGGTATAGAGACAGCAATGTAATCGTCAAAAATGCTTGTGAATTCATCCAAAATAATTACAGGAAAGGCGATCTATCCGCTGATGCAGTAGCCGCTTCACTCCAAATCTCGGTTCCCTATTTCAGTAAACTATTTAATGAGAACATGAAGGTTACATTCTCAAACTATGTAACAAACTTACGGTTGAATGAGGCAGAAGAGTTGCTCCTTCATACGCCTTTAAGAATTAAGGAAATAAGTGAGAATATCGGTTTCTTGAATAGTACCTATTTCATTACCGTTTTTAAGAAAAGACATGGGGTATCCCCCAATCAGTTTAGACAAATGAAAAAGAATAATTAGAGCAAGAGTAGCGTAATAGGAAGGATAAAAATAGGTAAAGGAGGTAGATAACGTATGACTAATCCGATTTATGAAAGATTGCTGCCTGCTCCGGTAAATGGGGGCTATCGTGAGGATGATCATTATATCTGGTGCGGGTCCTGTGTGCGGGGGGAGGATGGACGCTATCATCTGTTTGCTTCCCGATGGAGTAAAGAGCTAGGATTTGGTGTGAACTGGCTGTTTAACTGCGAGATCGTGAGGGCATCCAGCGAGACTCCCGAAGGGCCCTATCGATACGAAGAGACGGTGCTTGGAAGGAGAGATAGAGCTTTTTTCGATGGGATGAACCAGCATAATCCCTATATCCAGCAATGGAACGGAACTTATTATCTCTATTATATGGGAACTACCTACGGCGGACCGATTCCGGGTCCGGGGGAATCGATCCCATCTGAACGAGGAGCCGAAGTTTGGAATAATAAGAGAATTGGTCTAGCCGTATCACAATCCGTATACGGACCGTGGAGAAGAAAGAGTACACCTTTGCTGGAGCCTCGTCCGGGGAAGTGGGATTGCACTATAACCACGAATCCTGCGGTCACGATACTACCAGATGGAACGACCTATATGATATACAAATCAAGGGAGTATGCCGGTTCTACGCTACAATTGGGCGTTGTCATAGCAGATCATCCCGAAGGGCCATTCCGGCGTCTGACAGATGATCCAATCTTGAATTTCTCCGATCCAGATCTGCATGTCGAAGATCCTTATTTATGGCATGCCGATGGTTTATTCCATCTCCTTATGAAGGATGATCTAAAGAACGGCAGCAGCGGCCTGACGGGAGAATGGGGAGCCGGGGTGTATGCGACAAGCGAAGATTGCATCCATTGGAGCATCCATCCGAGTCCCAAAGCATACTCGCGTATGGTGAAGTGGGATGATGGCACGCAAAGCGAGATGTGTAATTTGGAAAGACCGTATTTATTATTCGAAGATGGCGTTCCGACGCACTTATTTGCCGCTACAGGCACGGGGGAAGGACCGTATCGTTTCGATCATACTTGGAACATGGTTATTCCGCTGTCAACCACGCAGGATAAATAATACAAAGCGCAAGTTAAGTCGGATATGACATGGGAGGGTTTCACAAAGATGATCCCGCGTTATATACGCGTGAATGTTTTCAATAAAAAGACGATCTTGATTTAAAAATTACCCTATAGAATAGACATTTTTAAAATGTCTATTCTATAGGGTAATTTTCTGTATAACGAGAAAAGACATACTGTTGGAATGATTTACTCAAAGCTGAGAATGAATTACTAAAAAAGATCGAATTGGCAGAGAGAATGATGCGGAAGAACTCAAAATAAGGGCAGAAGGGAAGTTCCAACTGATTCAAGCCGTTGTCACGTAATACAAGCTAAAAAATATAGTCAGGTTTATATGTTAAGTAGCTGGTGTATGGTGATAGGATGCTCGATAAATAAAATGACCTTCTTCAAAAGCCTGGTTTTTTTAGAATGCGGCTGTGATGCCGTTCTTTTATGTATTAAATGGCGCCCTTGACACATGTATAATTCCTAGTAAGGATGGAATCAAACACTATTACTGTATTTATAGTAATTTAGCAGATTGGTTGTTAAGACAGAGGTCACCGAGTTTCTTAGTACATTTTATTTAAATAAAGGTTGTGTGGAGTCTTTTCTAGTGGGTGTCGACAACTATAGTATATCATGATATATTATTATGTATATTATGAAAAATGAGAGTCAGGAGGTAATGACAATCATGGGTGAGACAACGTCTTCTAAACCGATGTATGAGAAAATATTTGACGAAGTGAAGCAGCGTATCGTTACCAAAGCCTATAAGCTTGGAGAGCGCGTTCCCTCCGAGAAAGAGCTGGCTGAAGCCTATAGTGTAAGCCGCATCACCAGTAAGAAAGCACTTGAGATGCTTGCTACCGAACAATTGATTGTTCGAAAGCCGGGAAGAGGCTCGTTTGTTGCCGATCCTAGTATCGATTATATAGAATCAGCGTCTCCATTAGCCATAAATACTGGTAGGACGGCTTCGACCTCGATGAATCATAAAGAGAAGATGATTGGGCTGATCATTACAGACTTTGGCAACAGTTATGGAACAGGATTGATCTATGGCATGGAGCAGGCTTCACGTGATAATGACTGCTTCCTAGTGCTGAGAAGAACATTCGGCATCCCGGAGAATGAGGAACAATCCATTCAGAAACTTCTCAACTTGGGAGTGGATGGGCTGATTGTGTTTCCCGCGCAGGGCGAGTATTTCAATGCGGAAATCCTTAAATTGGTTATCGGGCGTTTCCCGCTTGTCCTGGTGGATCGGCATTTGAAAGGAGTTGCGGCTGCTTCAATCAGTTCCGATAATATGACAGCTGCACTCAAAGGCACGGAGTATTTGTTCGATCTTGGACATACGCATATTTCATTTCTTTCGCCGCCACCTGTGGATACGACGGCGGTTGAGGATCGAATAGAAGGTTTTATACAGGCTCATGCCAAGCGGGGAATCGTGGTTGATCAGGAGCTTTGGGTCAGTGATTTGACCTCAACTCTGCCGAATTCCTTTAATGATGAGAATATTGAGCGTGATATCTCGCGGCTTGTTGCCCATTTGCAGAATAACCCCTCGATAACGGCACTGTTTGCTATCGAATACAACATTGCGCTACTGGCGAAGACAGCTGTGGAACGGCTTGGCTTAAGGATACCGGATGATATCTCGATTATTTGCTTCGACAGTCCGCCCACGCATCTCGGGGGAGGTTACCCCTTTACCCATATGTGGCAGAATGAACAAGAAATGGGTAGAATTGCTGTGGAGAATGTGCTTAGTATTATGAACGGGCATACCGTCCCCAACAAAGTAATGCTTGAAGCCAAGCTGATACCTGGTGAATCGACTGGCTCAGCCA
Organism: Paenibacillus sp. FA6; assembly: GCF_051550225.1. Lineage (NCBI taxonomy): Bacteria > Bacillati > Bacillota > Bacilli > Caryophanales > Paenibacillaceae > Paenibacillus > Paenibacillus sp. FA6. The sequence goes on from NZ_CP188820.1 coordinate 431,616, forward strand.
AGCAATCACGCGACATTTAACTATTTGTTGCGCTATGAAGATAAATCGAGATCCGTTTCGTTTTGAAAAAACCTGTCTTCATCGATAGGTTTTTTTTCTTTCTCATTTGCTTGTGTTGTCATATTACTCTAACAGATATCATAATAGTATATTATTATTATTTGAAAAACATATTGACATATACACACCATACTAATATACTAACTTTTGAAAGCGCTTCATAATAAAATGAAGATTGGGGGGTTCAAGCTGAATTCAACGAGAGAAATATCAGGAACTATAAATGTTCTAGTGGCCCGCGTTCGTGATAAGCTGGTCGATCGTCCGAAATTAGTAGGGATGTTGGAGGAATGCTTGTCGAATACATGGAATGCGACCATAAAACGTAATCCAGATGGTACGACATTCGTCATAACCGGAGATATTCCGGCGATGTGGTTACGTGATTCTGCAGCTCAGGTTAGACCGTACCTAATGCTTGCTTCAGAGGATGAAGAGATAGCGGATATGATTCAAGGGCTTGTGGAGCGTCAATTTGCATGTATCCAGCTTGATCCTTATGCCAATGCATTCAATGAGACAGCCAACGGAATGGGACACCAAGAGGATAAAACTGAGATGAAACCATCGATATGGGAACGGAAATATGAAATTGATTCACTTTGTTATCCCATTCAGCTGAGCTATCTACTCTGGAAAAATACTGGCCGTATTAGTCAATTTAATGAGACCTTCGTGACTGGAGTAAAGAAAATTATAGATTTGTGGATCAAAGAACAGAATCATGAGAGCGATTCGGATTACCGTTTTCAGCGAATGGATTGTCCACCTACGGATACGCTGGTTCGTGAAGGCAAAGGGACTTTGACAGCTTACACGGGGATGACCTGGTCAGGCTTCCGCCCTAGTGATGATGCCTGCGAATACGGTTATCTGATTCCTGCCAATATGTTTGCGGTTGTTGTTCTGCGGTATGTGTGTGAAATCGCTCGTGAGATTCTGGGTGATCGTGAATTGGAAGTAACTGCGAAGCGGCTCTCGGAGCAAATCGATGAGGGGATACAGCGGTATGGCATCATAGATCATCCGGAATTTGGATCTGTCTATGTTTATGAGACGGATGGGCTTGGACATGTGAATGTTATGGATGATGCCAACGTTCCGAGTCTGCTCTCCATTCCCTATCTAGGCTATACGAGTGCAGATGACCCTATTTACAAGAACACCCGCAGGCTTATCCTTAGTAAAACGAACCCTTATTTCTATGAAGGCACGGTAGCTTCAGGGATTGGCAGTCCTCACACGCCAAGTCAATACATTTGGCATATATCTTTGGCGATTCAGGGGATGACTTCGACAAGCGAGGAAGAGCAGGGGAATCTAATTACTTTGATGGAACAGACCGATGCAGGAACGGGCTTTATGCATGAAGGTTTCCATGTGGATGATCCAGGGAAGTATACGAGACCTTGGTTTTCCTGGGCAAATATGATGTTCTGCGAGTTCTTATTGATGCACTGTGGAATTAGCGTTAAACGAAGCTGAGTTTCGTAACAATCAAGAATCATAAAAAACTCTTAAGGGGATGAAAAAATGAAGAAATGGCTGGTTACGTTGTTTGCGCTGGTTATGATTACTTCTGTTGTAGCGGGATGCAGTGGTAATAATGGGGCTGCTAGTAAAGGAAACACCGGAGAGACTGGAAGTAGTGGGAACAGCAAGAAAACGGAAATCACCTTCTGGGGTGACTGGGGTGGAGAAGGTCAGAAGCAATTCGAGACTATGGTCGATGCTTTTAATAAATCGCAGGATAAAATTCATGTTAAATATGTGCTTCAGCAGGATATGATAACTAAATTCCTGACCTCAGCCACCAATGGCGGAGCACCTGACGTTCTCTTCTGGGATCGCTGGCGGACTTCGCTTTATGCACCCAAGAACGTGCTTCATCCAGTTGATGAATACTTGACTCGTGATAACATTTCTAAAGAGGACTTTTATAGTGAATCACTGACGGAACTCTCCTATGATGATAAATTATACGGATTGCCGCTTACGGTTGATGCTCGGGCCCTGTTCTATAACAAGAAGCTACTGGCGGACGCTGGACTTCAGCCTCCAACGACATGGGATGAGCTCGAGGTAGCTGCCACGAAGATGACGAAGTGGAATGGTAATAAACTCGAGACAGCTGGCTTCTCATTAGGTGATCTCGGATTGTTCAATATGTATCTTCAACAGGCAGGCGGTCAAATGTTGACTGAGGATGGCAAGACCAATTTCAATAATGAGCAAGGTAAGCAGGTGTTGGAGTTCTGGGATCGGCTCATGAACAAGGATAAAGTTTACAAGGTCGGTTTTGAGTCGGGACTTGGCGAAGGGCAGGATGCCTTTGTCACTGGTAAAGTCGCCATGCTATATTCTGGTCCGTGGATGCTCAGCACCTACAATAAGTACGGCAAAGACCTAGATTATGGTATCGTTCCGCCTCCAGTAGGTCCGAATGGTGATAAAGGTAGCGTAATGGGCGGATTTGGTCTGGTTATTCCGGAAGGTTCGAAGCATCAGGACGAAGCTTGGGAATTTATCAAATGGTGGACAGCCAACAAGGATAACGCCTTGCTATGGGCTAAGACTAGTCTTAATATGCCTGGTTTCAAGCCTGCCCTAGAAGATCCATTCTTCAAGGATGATCCGCAGTGGCAGCCATTTATGGAAACATTGGAGTTCGCGAAGATCCGTCCTGCTCATCCAGGGTACTCCGTTATGGAGACGGATGCGCTAGCACCGAATCTTCAGCTTAACCAACAAAATAAGCTAAGCATCGAAGACACATTGAAGAAATCTCAGGAGCAAGGCGACAAAATGCTCAAGGATAATGAGGTTATGAAGTAATACGCAAGAAGCCATGAGGGAGGTTGCACCTCCCCTTTGCAAGCGGACAGGAGATAATTAACCTTAAACAACAACTGTATTGATAAAGAGGGGGGAGTTGGATGGCTTCTATCAGAAAGATTGAGAGGCATCAAGCCAGGACAGCATATTTATTCATCACGCCTACAGTGCTGCTGTTTGCGGTATTTACGGTGATCCCCGTTGTGATGGCGCTATATTTAAGTTTCACGAACTACGATGTGCTCAGTAGATTCGATTGGATTGGGTTTGATAATTACCGCCGGTTGATTGAGGATGACCTGCTGTGGAAAACATTCCAAAACGTGTTTCTGTATGCCGTTATATTTGTCCCATTTAATATTCTTATTTCGTTGCTTCTAGCAAGCTTACTGAACAGGGCATGGCGTGGGGTTAAGGTGTTTCGCACACTAAATTATCTGCCCACGCTTACGTCAGCTGTAGCGGCAGCAACGGTATGGATCTGGATGCTACATCCGGAATTTGGTCTAGTCAACGGAATGTTGTCCTTTGTTGGAATTACAGGTCCAGCTTGGACGTCGGAGACGGGAACAGCAATGCTGTCGATTATTATGCTTACTTTATGGCAGTCGGTCGGCTCTAATATGATTATTTATTTGGCAGGGCTACAGGGAGTCCCAGATTATCTCTATGAATCGGCACGACTCGATGGTGCCAATAAAGTCGATTGTTTCAGGTATATTACGTGGCCACAGCTTCGGCCGACAACATTTCTGGTGAGCACAATGGCAATTATCGGGGCGCTACAGTTATTTGATCAGGCGTTTGTACTCACGCAGGGGGGACCGGCCAATATGACTAAGACGCCGGTGTACCTGATATATCAGCAGGGATTCAATCAGCTTCAAATGGGTTATGCATCCGCGCAGGCATTTGTACTTGCTGTGGCAATTCTCATCTTTTCGTTGATTAATATGCGAATAACGAAAGCGGAAGAGCCAATTGTATAGAGAGGCTTGCCAAGGAGAAGGGGGCTCAAAGGAATGGACATTAGAGGAAATTATAAGCTGAAGCGGAGGCTAAGCACATCCATTTATTATATAACTTGTGTCGCCATCGCTATCGTTATGTTCCTACCGTTTTACTGGAGTGTAATGACATCGCTAAAGCCAGATGAGGAAATATTCGCAATGCCTATCAAGTGGTTTCCTACGCATCTGACATTCGAGCATTATCGCAAGGCATTTACAACGGTTCCGTTCGCTTTGTTCTTCCGGAACTCGCTAGTTCTCGCCGTATCTGGCGTGTTGGCGAATCTATTCTTCGGCTCACTCAGTGGCTATGCTTTTGCGAAGTTGAATTTTAAGCTAAACAAATCGATCTTTCGCGTGCTACTGGCAGCTATGATGATTCCTGGCATTGTGACAATGATTCCTACGGTATTCGTCATGCGCCATATTCCGCTCTTAGGGGGTAATGATATCTTCGGAAGCGGTGGCATAGGGCTGATGAATTCGTTCTGGGGCATTATTTTACCAGGTGCTTCAGGGACGTTTGCAGTGTTCTTCATGAGACAGTTTTTCCTGACACTGCCCAGCGACATGATGGAAATGGCCCGGATCGAGGGTTGTGGAGAATTCAAGATTTTCTGGCGTATTTACTTGCCTTTGACGAAGCCAGCGCTTGCAACACTAAGTATCTTTACTTTTCAGGCGGGCTGGAACAGCTTTCTGTGGCCGATGATTGTGCTGAATGATCCGGAAAAGGCAACCATCCAGATGGGGCTACAAGCTTTCTCTTATAATTTTCAGACTGATTACGGGCCAATGATGGCTGGTGCGCTTGTGGCAGTTCTACCAATTCTTGTGCTGTTCCTTACACTACAGCGTTATTTTGTGCAAGGTATTGCGTTCAGTGGTACCAAAGGCTAACGATTCTTATACCAATACCAATCAGGGAGATGATTGAGTTGATAAGGTCTAGTAAGAAAGTATCGATATTCTTAAGCAGTATGCTGGCCATTGCACTTCTGGTAACGCCATTTGGCGGGCATCACCGCGCATCTGCTTTTACAGCGGCAAATGCCGATACGGCTATGAACGGATTTATTAATACCTTTTATGATTCGACAGCCAAATATTTCTATACCAACAGCGACCATCTCATCCATTCTGAGCATGCAAGTGGTCCGGATGGTGGGTTATATACTGATTTCTGGTGGGAGGCTCAACTGTGGGAGACGGTGATGGATGCGTATCAACGAACCGGTAGTAGCACATACCGAACGATGATCGATGATATTTATACTGGGTTCAACGCGAAATATCCAGATATGATGGTTAATGATTTTAATGATGATTTGGGCTGGTGGGCTTTGGCTTGTATGCGGGCATACGAGTTGACAGGTACCGATGAATACCGCAACCGCGCGTCATTCCTTTTCGATCAAATATGGAGCGACTGGGACACAACTTATGGTGGAGGTATTTGGTGGAAACGAGACGGTACATCACCACAGAAGAATATGGCCACGAACGCGCCGATGATCATGACCGCCATCAAGTTGAAGAATGCGACGGGGAACTCCGACTACTTGACGAAGGCACAGACGATGTATACCTGGATCCAAAGCAAGCTTGTCTCCGGTAGCAAGTTGAATGATCATATTGAAGGAACGGGCTCAGGGACTGTTGTGGATTGGGACTTCACCTATAATTATGGAACATTCCTCGGCGCTGCATTGGCTATGAATCAGGCAACTGGCACGAGCTCTTATCTGAGCGATGCTAATAACGCTGCGAACTACGTGATTGATAAGATGACGTTGTCTTATTCCTTACTGTATGAGGGCGAAAATGACGCACCCGGCTTCAAGATGGTTTTTGCCCGTAACTTGAACCAGCTGCGAATCGCCACTGGAAATGCCTCATACTTGAATTTTCTGCAGCAAAATGCCACACAAGCCTTCAATCATCGTCGTACGTCTGACGACATCATCGACAGTGACTGGACAGCACCTGCACGGAGCGGGTATATCCAAAGTATAGCTGCGGCAGCTGGGGCTTCGATTCTGCAGTTTGTCCCTGCCGATAATTACATCGGAAACATCGCCGGCAATGGGATATACGAGGCTGAGAATGCGAGATTGTATGGTATCAATAATGAATCGACACATCCAGGTTTTACTGGGCGAGGCTACACGGGCGGGTGGAATACGAATAATACGCGGATCGTATTTAACGTTAACCAGAATAGTACAAGTACCAAGACGATCAGCTTCCGGTATTCCGCTGCTGCGGGTAATGCAGGACGTTATGTCAAAGTGAATGGTACGGTGGTCAGTAATAATTTATCCTTTACGGGAACAAGTAGCTGGAGCGCGTGGAATACGGTTACGTTGAACGTCGCTTTGAACGCGGGCTACAATTCGATTGAGCTTGGTTATGATACGGGCAAGGGTAACGGCAATTATTTGAATATAGACAAGATGACGGGGTTATAAGTTAAGCAAGATTACCTTCTTGAAGCATGGATGAGAGACGGTAGATTAGACACTAGGGAGAGAGAGCATATGAATCTATTGGAACTTGGCATTTGGGAGACACGGGCTGATCAGGCGCAGGAAGCGTTGGATACATTGTTTTGGAATGAATCGATCGGTATGTACAACATCGAGACCCCTTGTCCAAACGGAGAGTGCAACACGGTCTTTCATTATTGGTGGATGGCGCATGCGGTAGATGTGCTGGTAGATGGTCTGCTAAGAACAGGCGATGAACGCTATGCGATGCAACTTGCAGCTCTTCATGAAGGGCTACTTCAGCGTAATGGCGGGGTGTGGCCCAATGAGCTGTACGACGATATGGAGTGGATGGCTCTTGCTTGGCTTCGTGTTTATCAGGCAACAGGACTGAAAGCCTATAAAGAAACGGCGATCGTATTGTGGAAGGATATTCAGACCGGCTGGAACGAACATATGGGCGGCGGCATTGCGTGGCAGAAGTCACAGCTAGATTATAAGAATACTCCGGCCAATGCGCCCGCAGTTATTCTGGCAGCACGTCTGTATCAAGCATTCGGCGATCCAAAGGACCTGGAATGGGCGCATACCATCTATACTTGGCAAAAAGAGCATCTGGTAGACGCGAAGACGGGGTTTGTATGGGATGGAATGAACCGTACAGGTGATGGATCGATCGACAAGGATTGGAAGTATACCTACTGCCAAGGGGTGTATATTGGAGCAGCTGTGGAACTCTATCGAATCACGAACGAATTGGTCTATCTAGAGGATGCCCGGAGAACCTTTGCTGCGGCCGTAAGAGAACTTGCTGATGCACAGTATGGTGTGCTGCCGGATGAAGGAAATGGCGATGCTGGACTCTTTAAAGGAATTCTGATCCGCTATATGGCTGAGTTGGTGAAAGTAGATCCTGAAGCGGCGGAGCTTACCACATTCCTAGGTGCGAATGCCAAGCATCTCTGGGAGAGAGGGAAATCCGCGAATGAGGCCCTATTTGGAACAGATTGGACTTCGGCCACTACAGGTATCATCTCGCTAAGTTCTCAGCTCAGTGGTATCAAGCTATTGGAGAAGATGGCGGAGCTAAGCAAACGGATGGAATGAAGGATCATAACCCAGGAGATGTAAGCGATCTGAAGATAGATAAAAGTGAGTCTTCATTCTAAGTATAGAGAGGTGCAGACCATGACAAACAGCATAATAGCAGTGGAAACGGAAAGTTGGAAGGAACGCGCTGAGTGGTTTCAGCAATGTCTGCATCATAACTACTACAACGATGTGACTGGTATCATGAACCAATGGTACCCCCAGGAGAACAATAAGGCGACTGATAACTTCTATTACTGGTGGCAAGCCCATGTTATTGATGTTCTGGTCGATGCTTATGAACGAACAGGTGAACTAGCATATGCTCAGAGAATTCAGGATCTCAGTAGAAGCCTTCGTGCCTATAATGAAGGAACCTTCTTGCATAATTACTATGACGATATGGAATGGACAGCCCTTGCACTATTGCGGGCTTATAAGGCAACGGGCGCTGAGGAATACAAACGCGATGTACTGGAGTTATGGGCTGATATCAAGACCGCCTGGAACAATCATTGTGGGGGTGGGATGGCATGGAAGAAGGATCAGATCGATTATAAGAATACCCCGGCCAATGCTCCTGCTGCCATTCTTGCCGCCCGCTTGTATGGAATACTTCATGAAGAAGAGTATTTAGAATGGGCGATACGTATTTACGATTGGAACAAAGCCAATCTAGTTGATCCAGCCACAGGTTTTGTGTGGGACGGGATGAACAGAGCTGGTGATGGCAAGATTGATTACGACTGGGAATTCACTTACTGCCAGGGGGTATTCCTAGGAGCTGGCTTGGAGCTGTATCGAAATACGGGTGACAGCAAGTATCTTGAGGATGCGAAGCGAACCGCCGAAGCCTGTATGAAGCGCCTATGCGATCCGGTCACATTGATGCTTCCCGATGAAGGTATTGACGATACCGGATTGTTCAAAGGCATCCTGATTAGATATTTCGTGCAGCTGTATCAGCAATGCCCGGAGAGTGCGCGGATCAAAGAGGTGATTCTGGTCAATGCCCAGCGACTATGGGATGAAGGCTTGAATAAGCAGATCGGTCTGTGCGGGCCGTCTTGGGAGAAGGAACCGCAACTACCCGTTCAGTTGAGTGCTCAGCTCAGTGGTCTTATGTTGCTGGAGGGCGCAGCCACCCTACCAACGTAAGATGATAACATGAACTTGAGTGCTACAGCATAGCCATTACTAAATGATGAGGAATCTCTCATGTATTCAATCTTTGTAGTAACTTATCGAAAGAAAATATGCGTACGATTCAATCGTTAGAACGTGGACTAGATGAGCGGAAGAAGGAGTCTTAAAGAACAGGAACTTGAAAGGTCTGTAATAAGGTTGGAACCCGTTGACTATAGTCAACGTCCCTTGTATGTTAAAGTTAACAGTTCCCACCACGCCTCTTAACAATGCGTACCAAGGTGGGCCTTTCTATTGATGGAGGATTTTTTATGGGACAAGTACCTGTTTGGGTAGCTACTGTATATATTGAAAGAAGTCATTCCTGATCGAAATAAGTGGACAAATTTTGTGACTCGTTTGGAAGCATTACTTACTGAACATAACGGAGTTGTTGAGTTGAAGAGAATTGGATTCCCAGAGGATTGGGAGTTTATCCTAATGACGTGGAGATAATCATACTGATCTTAACGGCGGCTTCGTAGTCCCCAAACGGACATTTACCAGAATCAGATGGAATAGCAAAACCTTAAAGATTATTACATATCAATCACTTGAGCCGCGGTACCGACCATATTCGATCCATATTCCATGAAAGATCTTAAATTCCAGATGTAATTTAGTGGAATAGGCATAAAATGACGACGTTAGAGTAACGAACAATGTTTCGCATGAAGGTAGTGAAGGTGAGGCTAGAATAGATGTATAAAGTACATTTAAATAGTAGGAAAGGTTCATGAAGTAGGAATTAGTTGTAAAACCTACACCTAAAAGTGGTGAAAACGGTAATAAGCAAGGATTCAAGTAATCTAGATGTACTGTATGCAACTAAAATTAGTGTTAAAGGGGATTGACCATATCTAAGTGTACTTTATGCACCTAATAGTGAATGATGGAGGCGGAAGGTGATTATTTGTGATGGTGTTGCAGCTCATACCTGATAGCGATACAATGTATCACTATCACTATCACCGTAAACGTAAACTTCTCCACTGTATGAACTCTTTCACCAATGGCGCCGAAAGGCGTTTTTTGACACTTCAGCTATTAATAACTTGTTACATTTTATTTGAATAAAGGTTGTGTGTTCGAACATGAGACACTCTATGAGTTGGAACATGGTTACGAGATTAATATAATGAGAGTCTCTTCAAGACTGCGGAAACGGGTAGGGAATATGTAATCAGGCAAACAGGGGAGTGTGAAGTATTTCCTGAATATTAGGGCACGAAAGCAAGGTCATAAGGGATCGTTAGAGGAAGTTAGCATAAAGGGACGCGGTGGGCGAGTAGGTAAAGGTGTCTCTGGCGGCGAGGAGTCGCTTAGTTCAATGTTGTTTGCACTGGCACTACTGAAGACAATTCAGGCCAATCCAGGGTATATTATTTTGGATGAATTCGATAGAGCTCTAGATGAGAGCAGGAAATCCAATGCGTTCCTCCTATATGAGGAAGAACTCACCCGTAAGATGATCATCTTGTCTCCCAAGTCACATGAAACTGATTACCTACAACACTTTAGCGAAGCCTTCGTCGTGTATCACGATGCACGGATTCCTCAGAGTGCGGTGATTAGAATCAAGAAGAAGGAAGCAGAATGAGATGATATAAATTACTGGAGATATCGAAGTGAACAGGTTGATATGAAGGATAATAGTGAAAATAGGTTCTATTTAAGGCGGATTGGATTCCAATCCGTTTTAAATTAGTAAGCCTGTTAATTACTGTTTTTATGGGTTATCTACTCGCCCCAGTTGCATAAAGTACAACTAAATTCGACTTAATGACTCAGCAGCTTATTTTAATTGCAAAACCTACATCTAATTACTGGGAAAACCTCGTTTTTCGCCTTTCCCCCAACTATAACTGTACTTTTTACAACTATTCCCTTTCGCCCTCACCTTTTCTTCTAAATAAATGTACTTTCTGCAACTATTCAACTATTAAGTTTAAGGAGCATTGGTAATTACGTTTATGGAAGATCACCATTATCCAGTTAGTGAACAGGCGTGTTTTGTTAGTTTTATAGTATGATTAAAAAGGTCGATTATTATATTTCCGCAGAGACGGATATCGTCCTTGAAAAAGGACACCATAGCCGTTTTTACTAGTTATAAAAAACTCATACAGCTATCGGAGGAACTCTTATGTTAATTCAATTAGGTAATTTTGAAATTACGTCCGGCCAATTGGTAGTATCGGATCCTTGTTATGAACTAGATACGGCAACCATTATTATGGGTGTGTTAGACAATGTGTTAAATGGAACTTGGGTCGGTCAAGTGGAGAAGACGGAAGTGAGAGATTGGGGCGAAGCTTGTTCCAAATTAACAGCCTGTCATAGTTCGGTTGCGGAACAAGAAGAATATTTGGAATGGGTAAAGTGTTCATTTATCGTTGGTGTGGATAGTGGGCAAGCAGGGATCTTTGATATTAACAAGTATCGAATCCCTGATTCCAATGCTCCGGAGATAAGTGCGGATACAGATAGTGATTGGTATTTATCTTGTTGTGACATGACCGAGAGTGGTCATGAAGCTGGAGTTCTAGATGGCGGGGTCGTGTCACATACAGGTATGGGGGACGGTGCCTATGGGGCATATATGACCACTAATCAGCAGAATCAGATTGTCGGTGTGAAGATTGTATTTCTTAAGTCTTCAGAATTCTAGAATCCAGTCAAGTTGCCTACAATTTAATCCTACCGTATGTTCCCACACGCCATATATATTCAACAGGTCCCATTGGGAAGTGTCGTAACCAGAGTGTGCTTCCAATCATTTGAGCGATAAGAATGAGAATGGCTGATCGCGACAGCTGACACTTTGAATAGTATGAGATCTAAGGGACTCATGTCTGTGTTCACATGAACTATTTGCTCAATATTAATAAAGATAATTCCTAGAAGCGCGAATCCGCGCAGAACATCAAGAGTAATCATTACAAGAAATCCCACTCAATGAGCGGGATTTCTTGTATGGTATCCAATTGGAGATTACTCTGGTTTGTTCACTTGTAGTGGGGGAGGAATGAGCCATCCTTTTTCTTTATTCATTTTAAGTATTCTAGCTCCTAATGCAGCCATAGTAAGATGATATTTGGCATATAATGCGGCGACATCCTCTCGAATACATTGTCCCATCGCTTGGCTACAAGCGACCAAACCAATAGAAGTGTCTGCTGCAATTTTAGCGGCTATTTCTGGGTCAGCAAATCTTGCCCCTACAGGGATGTCTTCGATCTTCACTTGAGGGCGATCTGGCATAGTTGGAGCGGGAGCAACTCCGTTGTCTGTGAGCAATTTATCACATTCCTTAATTTCCAGCTTGGCTTGATCAATTAGAGCTTCTAACACTTTCTTAAGATCCTTGTCTCCAGCATGATTTAAATAGGCTTGGTAGCAGGATACAGCTCCTTTAGCAACCATCGAAGCAGACCAAATGCTAAATATCTCACCGTAATGCAGAGGTTCATCTTTTGGATTGCCATTCAAAATACCCATGTATGCACGCACCTTCTATTTTATTTCACATCAACTTTATGATGTCCAAAGAATAAGTGAATATGTATCTTGAATGAAATTTATTAAAAGTGTTGGTATATCTCATGCGATCTATTAGGGAGCGCTTGACTAGATATACTTAATGAAATACGTTTAAGATAAAAGTACGAATCCTTTATAGGAAGTGAGGGCTGATATGATAGATATTCATACACATATACTCCCCTTCGTTGATGATGGGGCTGCGAGCTGGGATGATACATTGAATATGGCTAGAGCGGCTGTAGCTGAGGGTATTACTACGATCATTGCAACACCGCATCATGCCAATGGGAAATATATGAATGTGGCAGAGAAAGTTGTGGAGCATACCCGTCAAGTTAATGAGAGGTTAATAGCTGAGGGAGTTCCAGTTACTATTGTGACCGGACAAGAAATTCGGATACATAGCGATTTAGTAGAAGCTTGGTTCAGAAAGGAATTACTTCCGCTGGGTAATTCTAATTATGTACTGATTGAGATGCCATCCTCTGTCATTCCGAAGGAGATGGATGAATTAATCCACGAGCTGAATATTATGAAGTTAAAGCCTATCATTGCTCACCCTGAACGAAATGCGGAAATTGTGAAGCATCCAGAAAGGCTGGCCAAGCTCATTGAGAGAGGCGCCTTCGCGCAAGTTACAACGCATTCCTTACTTGGTAGCTTTGGCAAACAAATTGAGAAATCAGCATGGTCGTTATGCAGAAGTGGACTCATTCATATCGTTTCATCGGATGCTCATCATGTAGTACGCAGAGGATTTCAACTACGCGAAGCTTATGATGTTATCCGGGACCGTATGGGGGAGCCATGGGAGAACTATCTTCTAAACAACGCGCAGTGTGTGATTGAAGATAAGTCTTTTGGTCCAATGCCAGATTTAAAGCCTTCGTCGGAGCGAATTATGCATCGTTTATTACCCTTTTTCACAAAAAAGTAACGTTTTAAGACCAAGAAAACCGATTTTTTCGGACATTCATGGTCTTTTTTTGACTAAAAAAGTTGCGGAATATGTCGAAAAATATCATTTCATTCTTTTTTTTTGGGACGGTGGCCAATAGTCCCTGTTTTGGGTATTACAAATAACTAAAGTGAACATGAATAGAGCTTAATTTGCTCCATATTTCTAAATATCAACAGAACATTAATGATGAAACATCCTAGATATCATAAGGGTTGAAGCGGATTTTGGTGACATATGAATTAGTCTAAATAGTAAACTACCAAAAAAAACTAAATAAAACAAATTTATTACAACATTACCCATTTTATGAGCTAAAAACAGAAAAAACATCTTCATATTTTCACAACGATTAGGAATACATACCTATGGTAAAGTTTTGAAAATGAGTAAGATTATCTAAATGCTCCTATGTCTTTATTCTCTCAAGAATTAATTCATTTTGTGGCATACTGTTTATACAATAGTTAAGATTTTGTCATATGTTGAAATTGTAGCAGACAAGAAAGGCTAAGTTCCATTAATCAATGTAGATAAACGCCATTTGATGAATGGAGGATGTAAATGAATACAGATACGAATCGAAATCAGAAGAAGATCAAGTTGAAGAGATTTTTGGAAAAACTATCGGAAGATCCTACACTATTGAATCAGGATAATGTTGTAGAATCTAGATCATTATCTGAATATCTGATATTAACAGGTTATCGCCCGAAGGATGGACCTATTGATATGGCAGAACTAGTATCGCTGCTACTGAAGAGGATTGGTCTTCAAGCCGATTCAGAAGATTTGATGGAATCCGTCATGAAGGGCGGGTCGATCGATCATTTCATGAACACATGGAAGTAAGAAGCTAAATAGTTATCAATCATCTGGTATTGTATTGTTCTAAATGTTTCTATGAAAAACTGTGCCCTAATATTCGCGAATTGAATAACTACATACTTATACCAATTCATCAGGAATAGTTATTCATAGAGATTTATACATCTATGGGTAAAACACGCCTTCGTGTTCGCGAAATGAATAATAAATATAATAGGTTATTCGAAATGAATAAAGTGTATTGAGAATACATACAAATTTGAATGAGTTCGGAGGAAATAATGTGGAATTGAAACAATACTGGTTAATCGTCAAAAGAAGGTTGCTGTTGATTGTATTGATTATTGCGGTAAGTTGTCTGTCCATCGGCATCTATTCCTATTACTTCATTACACCACAGTACGATGCTTCCGCTAAATTAATCGTCAACCAGACTAAGGACAGTAGCTCACTGATACCGAGTATAGACCTTGGCTCTATAAACACGACGATTGGGCTGATTAAAACTTATAAAGAAATTATCAAAACACCTCGATTGATGAAGATTGTCGTCAAGGAATATCCAGAGCTTGGAGTGACACATGGTGAGCTTATCGGCAAAGTAAGCGTGAGTTCCGTTAATGAAACGCAAGTCATGTCCATATCTGTCAGGGATAATTCCTATGAGAAGGCAGCGAATATCGCCAACGCGGTAGCAGTCGTATTTCAACAGAAGATTCCTGAACTGATGAAGGTCGACAATGTTTCAGTCTTGGATAAAGCCGATCCAACAGAATCACATGACCCAGTAGCACCGAATGCGAAGCTCAATATTGCTGTAGCATTCATGTTGGCATTGATGTTTGGCGTAGGGATTTCCTTTCTACTCGATTATTTGGATGACACGGTGAAGACGGAGGAAGATATTGAGAATCTGCTTGGGGTTCCTGTATTAACTTCAATTCCAAGATTTAAAGAAAGTGACTTCGAGGATCGGAACAACAACGCTCCGATACCGACTGGGAGGGAAAACAATGTCTCACTTGATTCCTAAATGGAACCTTATTACGGAGAGTAATCCAATATCGCCAATCTCTGAAGGATACCGAATGCTCCGGACCAATATCGAGTTCTCGACATTAGATCGACAGTTACAAGTCATTATGATCACTTCTTCTAATCCGAATGAGGGGAAGAGTACGACGAGTGCGAATATAGCCGTGTCTTTCGCTCAAGCTAATAAACAAGTACTGCTCATTGATGCGGATCTACGGAAACCATCGCAGCATCATATCTTTGGGAAGTCCAATCGGATTGGATTAACTACTGCTTTGTTTAAACAGAAGGAGTTAAGTGAGATCATCCAACAGTCCAATACGGAGAACCTATCCATCCTTCAAGCTGGACCTACTCCACCCAATCCATCAGAGTTACTGTCTTCTAAACAAATGGCTACTCTGCTAGACACGATTAGGGGAATGTACGATGTGATCATTATCGATACCCCGCCTATCTTGTCCGTAACAGACGCTCAAATCGTAGCGACTTTAAGTGATGGCGTTGTACTTGTCATTGAATCGGGGAAAGTGAAGAAAGAAATGGTGCTTAAAGCGAAAGCATCCCTTATGCATGTGAACGCCAAGTTGATCGGCGTTGTTCTTAATAACATTAATCGAAAACATTCAGATTCCTATACCTATTATTACGGAGAAGGAAACGACGCTTAGCGTCAGTTCATCCTAATGATAGGCGAGATAAATAGGAAGGTAATGTCTCCTGCACCTCTATCACTGGAGACACTCGGTCATGCTGTGGGTCAGCCGACCTTAGACGTTCTTCGTCAAGGGTGTGATGTGAGGAAGGGTTCAATGCCCTTTATGTTTTATTTGTACATAGCACTTTTAGAAACTCAATACAATGCGAATAAAAAAAATAGGATAGGGTGAAATCAAAATGAAAAAAGTAACGAAAGCTATTATTCCTGCTGCTGGACTAGGTACACGCTTCTTACCTGCAACGAAAGCAATGCCCAAAGAAATGCTCCCCATTGTTGACAAGCCAACCATCCAGTACATCGTGGAAGAAGCTATTGAATCGGGAGTTGAGGATATCATCGTTGTAACGGGTAAAGGGAAGCGGGCGATCGAGGACCACTTTGATATCGCATTTGAGCTTGAACATATTTTACTGGAAAAAGGGAAACTCGACATCCTCGAGAAAGTCAGAAAGTCATCCAATGTGAACCTTCATTATATAAGGCAAAAAGAAGCGAGAGGATTAGGACATGCCGTCTGGTGTGCACGTAATTTCATCGGCAATGAACCGTTCGCTGTTCTCCTTGGAGATGATATTGTGGAAGCCGAGGTTCCATGCATCAAGCAACTGATAGAGCAGTATGAGCGTACCGGACGTTCGGTTATCGGTGTTCAGACGGTAGGTGTGGATCAGACGCATCGTTACGGAATTGTAGATCCGGGTGAAAGAATTGATAACTTATATCAAGTTAATCGTTTCGTGGAGAAACCACCGAAGGGACAAGCACCTTCTAATCTGGCTATTATGGGGCGTTATATTCTTACCCCTGATATCTTTGAATATTTAGGCAAACACGAGTTAGGCGCAGGTGGTGAGATTCAGCTTACCGACGCAATTCAAAAGCTAAATGAGGATAAAGGTGTCTACGCCTACGATTTCCAAGGGACTCGGTATGATGTTGGAGAGAAGCTCGGTTTCATTATGACGACAATCGACTTTGCACTCCGAAATAATGAGCTTAGGCACGAACTGTTGTCGGGACTTCAGGAAGTAATGGATCGTGAGGTTGGTAAAAAATTGGTTGCTGGAAGGAGAGATTGAGATGACGTATACACAATATCGAGATGAATATGTGAGAGGTGTCTCGGATTACTATTCGAATAAATGGGCTGAGCAAGAAGGTCTATCGTTGTATTCGATGCTCAAACGTACGATTGATATCATCGGAGCGTTGGTAGGTTTAATTTTATTAAGTCCGCTGATTGCCTTTATCGTTATATTAATTAAATGGGAAGATCCTTCAGGCTCAGCATTCTTCTATCAGACGAGGGTCGGCAAGAATGAGAGATTGTTTCGAATGTACAAGCTTCGTTCCATGTATAGTGATGCCGAAGAAAAACTAAAGGATCTTCTACATCAGAACGAGATAAGCGGTGCTATGTTCAAAATGAAAGAAGATCCACGTGTGACGAAGGTCGGAAGGTTTATCCGAAAAATGAGTATTGATGAACTTCCACAATTATTCAATGTACTTAGAGGAGAAATGTCATTAGTAGGTCCGAGACCTCCTCTTACGAGAGAAGTTGCGGAATATACGTCTTATGACAAGAAGCGATTGTCCGTCATACCAGGCTGCACAGGGCTGTGGCAGGTTAGTGGAAGGAATAATCTATGCTTCAAAGAGATGGTTGATCTCGATATTTCATATATTGAGAAAAGATGTATATGGTTCGATATTAAGATTATGTTCCGAACGGTGAAGGCCGTGGTTGGCTCCCAGGATGCATTCTAACTAAGAAATGGAGGGGGAGAGAATGGCAAGAATCCTTCATATTTCAGAGTTTACAAAGGGCGGTATTGAGACCCATCTTCATGAAGTATTGAAGTACCAATGTGATAACCATGATATTTATCTCATGGCATCGCAGCAGGATTCGAACTTAGATTCACTTGCAATCGATCCTGATCGATTGCATATATACCCTTATAAAAGAAGTCCAAAATATTTTATCAAAACCATGCAATGTATTCAAAGAATGATCAAAGAGATTAATCCGGAGATCGTACATGTGCATGGAACGTTTGCAGGGTTCTTCCTACGAACGTTGTTTTTGTTGAAAAGAAAACGTCCCATCGTGATTTATTGTTCACATGGATGGGCTTTTCTAATGGACACACAGCCTTGGAAGAAGAAGGTATTTGCAGGGATAGAGAGGTTGCTGTCACTACGGACAGATTGCATTATTAACATTTCGCAGTATGAATATCAGATGTCGATGAACTACGGTTTGTCTTCCAAGAAATCGGTCGTTGTCTATAACGGGGTATCTGATGCACCAGATAATCATTTATTGCCGTTCAATGTCAATAAGGACAAGATTAATCTACTTTATGTAGGTCGATTTGATCGACAAAAAGGTTTTGATTTGTTACTCGAGGTATTTAACGATCATCAATTCATGGAAGTTACTCTGTATTTAGTGGGTGATACCGTATTGAAGGAATTTGATTATGATTATCCGAGTAATGCTGTAAAGATCGGTTGGGTGGACAATTCAGAGATCGACCGTTATATAAGGGCATGTGATGCTGTTATCGTTCCGTCACGCTGGGAAGGATTCGGTATCGTTGCCATTGAGGCATTACGGAATAAGAAGCCGGTTATCGCAAGCAACCGCGGTGCACTTCCTGAAATTATCCAGCATGGTGTGAACGGGTATATCTTTGACTTCGACAACAAGGAAGAGTTGGCGAATATAATTCAAGGTCTGAATAAAAACAAGCTAGAAATGATGGGGGAAACGGGAGAGAAGATCTTTTATGAGAAATTTCATTCAGATAAGATGAACAAACAAATCGAGCGAATATATGCGGACGCTTTGAAGAAACAAGGCGATTTGTATCCCGTAACCGTCAATAAATATGTCTAGTACTATGGGGATGAAAGGGATGATGAACGTAAGTTTAATTGGCAATCATGAGGCTAAGACAAATAAAGAGTTACCCGAGAAATCGGGTGTGAATCAGGTTTTTCTCGCATGTTATCTTATTATCTTACTAATTCTAACGGTCTATCAGGATTTTCCACTCGTTAATATCATTGGTGAGATAGGAAGATCGCCTATTATATTGTTATTCCCTCTTTTTATATTTTGCGAGATTGCGATGCTATCTAAATATAAGAAGCTGATGAATGTGACCAAGCTCCAGAAGTACTTGTTTGCTTTTATTATCTATTTAAGCTTTATCAGTATGGTCTATATTCTTATTCAATTCCTGCAGGGCAATTACAGCTTTGCATCCGAGAACCTGCTTGGTAAGGCGATAAAGGTGTTAACTTATTTCGTTGTTATCTTGCTGTATGTCAGGCACATGCAGCTTGTCTTCACAAGAATCAACAGTTTTAAGCTACTATATAGCTGTTTCCTTGTGGTGATGAGCCTTCTGGTAATCATTATGATTGTGGAATTGGTCAGTATGCCGAATGCCCTTACCTTCTTGCATTCTGGAAGTCATCCCTATTGGAGGGTGAGGTTACTCACTTCAGAGAGCAGCACAACGGGATCTATTATCGTCGTGTACTCTTCGATTCTTATCTATCTTTCTCAATATTTAAACCCGGTTGCTAAGACGCTGTCCATTGTATATGCTACTAGTTTTTTTCTGTTTTGTTTATTCGTTACAGGATCGAAAGGGTTCTTGATCGTAATTCTGCTAACGTTGGTCGTGACAATGATCAAATTTCTCAATTTTAGGAAGAAAAGAAACTTTATTGTGCTTATAGCGGTTGTCGTGGCAATGTATTTGTTTATTGCTTATTTCTCAGCAGGTTTGTTTAGTTCTTTTAGTAACGATATTGAGAATTACACATCATCCTACACGCGGATGGGTACGATCATTATCGCACTTGCTACCGTCTTTCATCATCCGTTGGGGGTTGGTACTGGGGCCTACCTCATGTATTTCAATGAATATGTAGCTTACTCTATTCAATTGATGTCCCGTTTCTATTATAACGTCTTCGGTATGAGTCAGATTAATGTGGGAGAGTTATTGCAATACTCAGGTTCGGTTAAGAATTTGGGTGTTAAATCGGGTTTCTTCCAATGGGTGATGTTTGGTGGGGTTTTCTCTATCGTATTCTTTTATCTGTTAGCCAAAGATCTGATCATTAAAGTGAAATCGAACTCTATCCTGTTTCTGTCACTCGTGTTTATCCTATTATCACTGCTCTTTGTAGCACTTGAGATTAAGTATGAGGTATGGCTACTATTTGCCTTTATCAGCTTTTTTCTAGGAAAGAATGAAGTAAACCAATCCAATATGTCGGGGGTTAACCAATGAAAATGCTTGTTGTATGCAGTGATTTTCCATATCCCGCCGATCATGGCGGCAGGGTGGATACATGGGGGAGAATTAAGGTGCTAGCCGAGCTTGGATGGAAGATCCATCTTGTCGTTTGTGGCAAACAAATGCCTTCGGACGCGGATATGAAAGTGGTATATCGCTATGTCGAAGACATCAAGCTGTGTGAGAGACGAAGTAAACTGGTAGATTTGCTATATGTTATCCCTATGCAGGTGCAATCAAGAAACGTACTTCGATACGTTAATATCGATGAGGATTATGATTATGTGCTGCTCGAAGGTGATTATGTGTATCCCATTCTAAGTAACCCGCATATCAATCATAATAATGTGATTTTACGGGTTCATAACGATGAGGCGGTTTACTTCAAGGCGCTAGCTAGAAGTACCAAGAATAGAATTCACAAGCTCTATTACCATATGGAAAGTTGGAAGTTCAAGACTTTGCAAAAGAGAATGATACAGAAGGTAGACAAGTATTTGTTTATCTCCAATAAAGAATTTGAAATCTTTCAAAGTCTACATCCTGCAACAAAAAGCTTATTTCTACCTCCACCAGTCACAAGAGATGCCTTTCTTGCGAACACGTTTCAAAGTAAAAATGTCATATTTATTGGATCATTGTTCATGCCAAATAATCGTGAAGCGATTGAGTGGTATCTTGCGCATATTCATCCGTTGATGTTGAAGGAGACCGATTACAAATTTATTATAGCTGGGAATAGTCGGAAACAGAGTTTAAGTTGGCTCGAGTCTTATGATATGACGAATGTCGTTGTACATGATACGCCGGAGAGTCTGGACGATATTTACAGTAGTGGTTATCTATTCGTTAATCCGATGCGCAATGGTGCTGGTGTGAAGCTCAAGACCATCGAAGCGATCCAGAATGGTTTACCGGTCATCTCGACTTCCATTGGTTATGAAGGCACAGGGCTTGTTCATAACAAGCACATTATGGTTGCCGACAAGCCAGAGGAATTCTATCACAGCATGAAGCAGTTGTTCGATAATCCTGCTCAGGCCCAAGCACTGCTAGAGTCGTCCCAGAAGTATATAAGGAATCATTATGATCACAAAAAAGTGCTAACAGGCTACATAAATTCGTTGAATGTCAGTGTTCAAATGGAGCAGGTGTTGTGAATGGTTAAAGAGAGAATCCAGGTCTTATTTGTTACCCATGCGGAGAAAAAGGGTGGCGCTGAGCAAAGTTTGATTCATTTAATAAATTATTTGGATACGTCACAATATCGGATATTCTTATTAAGTCCCAAGAATGCCGAATATCTAGGCGAAATCAGAACAAAGTATGAGCACTTTCCACTCCAACTAAATAGCATTAAGAAGAAACTAGGTTTTGGCTATTTGGAAACTGTATTTCGCATCAGGGCATTCGTAAAGAAACATCATATTGATATTATTCATGCCAATGGCTGGCGGGCACCATGGTATACTGCACCGCTCAAGTTTCTAACCGATTGCACATTGGTTTGGCATCATCGTGATTATACCCATTTGCGGATGTTCAACCAGGTGTTGCCGCGATTTTTCGATCAGGTTATTTGTATCTCCCACTTTGTGGCGAATTCGATTCAGGGTTCGAATAAGACGATTATATATAACGGTGTTGATCCCGAACTTTCCTTAAACATGAAGAGCCGAAGTCTCATGGAAGACGATACGCTTATTATGGGGACATTCGGGCGCATCGTAGAGTGGAAGAGATACGATCTTGTGATCGAGGCTGTGAAGAAGTTGGCTGATCATAAGAAGTATAATTGGAAACTGCTGATTGTGGGTGATACCTCTGTCGATGGATCAGAGAAGTATTACAATGATATGGTCCAGAAGGTCAGTGAATATGGCTTAGAAGAGAACATAATCTTTTATGGATACAGTAAAAAGCCACTTGATCTGATGAAGGAATGCGATCTGACGATTAACTTCTCGTTGAATGAGCCATTTGGAAGAGTGATTATCGAATCTCTGCTCGTGCAAACGCCTGTCATCGTGTCAGATTCTGGCGGGGCACCTGAAATTATTCATCTAACGGGTGGTGGATTTATTGTAAAGGATGGGGATGTGGACGAGCTGTATCAGACGATTCAGCGTGTCTATGACAAAGCTATTAACCATAAGGAGCTTTCAATTCAAGGATATACGAACGTAATCAATGACTTCAATATGAATACAATCGCTCGAAAGGTAGAGTACACCTACCAATTATTAATGGCGAAGAAGTTGAAGTCGGGAGTGGTGAGATGATTCTATGGGGTTCTCATACAACCAATTGAGTATCGGCAAGATACTCGCTGTTCTGAAGGGAGCAGCCATTCTGCCGATCATGACCAATTCTGTAGGTCGATTAGGCCGGATAGCAGGTAAGCTAACGGTGAGAAATAAAGGCGAGTTCATAGTTGGACGGAATGTATCCTTTCATGCTAAGCCATTTCCATCATCCATTTCTGTCGATAAGCAGGCCAAGCTGTGGGTGGGAGATAACGTGTTTTTCAACTACGGTTTAGATATTGGCTGCACGCAATCCATTGTGATCGGTAGCAATACGATCATAGGCCCAATGGTTAACATTATTGATACGAACTTTCATCCCGTAGATACGGAGGATCGATCCCATAGTAAAGACATTGTTATTTCCGATAATGTCTGGATTGGTAGGGGGGTGCTTATCTTACCTGGTGTAACGATTGGACATAATGCTGTGATTGCAGCAGGTAGTGTCGTAACGCGCGATATTCCAGCCAATGTACTGGTCGGGGGTACACCTGCCAAGGTTATCCGTGAGATCAATGTTCCGAATGAATGGATTCGCAGATACAACTGAAGTATTAAGGTGGGATAGAATAGCGGGTTATGCCAAGAAAGGAGGATCCGCTTGAGCTTAAACAAGGTGAAGCATGTCATCAAGAGAGTAGATCGTGTACTAAGAGGGTTCCTCTTTCGGTTCAGAACGACAAAAAGTGGTTCACATCTCCAGGTATCCGGTTCTCATATCATTTCGAAATGCAGTAATACGAAGCTGATTATTGGCAACAGGGTCATGCTCTATGACAAAGTGAATTTCTATCTGGATCAGCCGGGGGCAGAAATCATTATTGGTGATTGTACTTACATCAATCGTCGGACAGAAGTCATGTCCAAGGCTTCGGTTACCATAGGTAAAAGCTGCGCGATCTCATGGGACGTGGTCATTTCGGATACGGATTATCATGAAATCGTAGGAACGTCTTCGACGAAGCCCATCGTCATTGGCGATGAAGTATGGATCGGCTGTAAATCTACCATTCTAAAAGGAGTTACGATTGGTAATGGTGCTGTAGTTGCCGCTGGGTCCGTCGTAACGAAGGATGTGGAACCCTATTCACTTGTAGGAGGGATACCGGCTAAGGTGATTAAAAGGAATATCCGGTGGACTTAATTCTAGAAAGGGTAGGAGAGTAAAGAGATGAAAGTATGGATGTGGCCTAAATCAAGTAAGTTGAATTTCTACAATGATTTATTAACCGATTCGTTATGTGAAGCAGGTATGGACATTATGGACTTGAGGCATGGTAAGTTGATGTTGAAGGTCGGTCAAGTGAAGTCCGGGGATATTGTCCACATTCACTGGATGCATCATGCTTACCAGAATCGAAATCTGCTGGTGTTCATCTTGAAGTCATTCATCTTTATATGGACGATGCTGTATTTGAAGCTGAGGAACGTACAGTTGGTATGGACGATTCATAATCTGTATCCGCATCATGTGAAGTATCCGAGAATGGAGAGGTTCATAAGAACGATCATATGCCGATTCTGCAACAAGTTGATCGTTGCCTCTGAATCCATCAAGAGGAAGGTCATGAAGGAGTTCAATGTTCCAGAAAGCAAGCTATTCGTAGTGAAGCATGGTCATTACTTGGGCGTGTATAAGTCGAAGGGAATAGACTTTCGGCTGAAATATAATATTAGTGAGAACGCAGAAATATATTTATTTCTTGGTGCAATCATTGCGTATAAAGGGGTCGAAGATTTAATCGAAGCCTTTAATACAATCAAGACGAAGCAAACCTACCTGATCATAGCAGGAAAAGCGGACAGTGAGATGGAGTCCTATTTGCAGCAGGTGAAGGACACGAGGAATATCATTCTGGACATACGTTTCGTCCCCAATGATGAGATCGCGGATCTGATTAACACCGTGGATGTGATGGTGATGCCCTATAAAGAAATTACGACTTCCGGTTCGGCGATACTTGGACTCTCTTTCCAGAAGCTGATTGTTATGCCAGACAATGATTTCATCCATGAATATTTCAAAGAAAACATGGTTGTCCACTATGATCCGATGAGTGAGAACGGACTTGGTAACGCAATGAAAGAGGCCTTAAACGTTAAGGGAAAACAAGAAGCTCCAAAGTATGATGAAGTGCTAAAGGAATTAGAGTGGAGCGCCATTGCGCAAAAGATCAAAAACGTTTATCGGGGAGGGTGATGAACGATGAAGGTGACAGTGGCCATTTGTACTCATAACCGCGCAAAGGATACAGGAGAGGCAATTGAAAGCGTGCTTGCTCAGAACTTCGATAAAAGTGACATTGAAATTCTCGTGATCGACAATCAATCGAGTGATCATACAGCTGAGGTGGTGCATGATCTATGTCATCAACACGGATCAAGGATAAGGTATATTCTCGAACAAAAGCTTGGACTATCTGTTGCCCGTAACAGAGCGATTAAGGAAGCACAAGGAGAATATATTCTATTTCTAGATGATGATGCGTTGGCCTCAAGCCAGTGGGTGCAGCAAATTGTGGACGTATTCGAAAGCAATCCGACTATTGGCTGTGTCGGTGGACGAATTGATCCAATCTGGGAGAGTCAGGAACCGGACTGGGTTCCGAAGGAGTACCGTTCCGTATTTACGATTCTCGATTATTCGAATGTAGTGAAGGAAATGCCATCTCCTTCCATTCCGTATGGTGCGAATGTGGCCTTTCGGACAAGTATATTCCATCATATGAAGCCATTTCGCGAGGATTTAGGACGGGTCGGAAACAACCTGTTGTCTAGTGAAGAAAGTGAGCTGATCGCAAGGCTTCGCGAGAACTATAAGGTGTATTACACACCGTTTGCATCTGTTCAGCACAAAATTGCGAAGGAGCGAACGACCAAGAAGTGGTTCTTGAAACGAATGTTCTGGCAAGGCGTAAGCGATGCGGTGAAACGTCAGGATACAAGCCTTTTGGTAGTTGTGAAGCATACGATTCGAATGCTGTTGGCGATCCTATCATCTCTGCTTTCCATCTTCCATTTCAAAACATGTATTCGGCAGATCATGAAAATTTGTTACCGCAATGGATCGCTTATGGGCATCTTGCGCTATAACAGTAGGGGTTGAACATAAGCAATGGCACAACTCGCATTTCAAAAAGCATGGAGGGGGAATGGACTTCTACAAACGATTCTTCGCACAAGCGCGACTAATCTCCTGGTTATGGTCATTAGTACTTTGACCTCTATTGTAACAGCGCGGATGTTCGGAGTCGTAGGTAAAGGGGAGTTCTCGGCCATATTATTTTGGCCAACGCTACTTGCAGGGCTCGTTGGATTCGGACTTCCTACCTCGCTTATATATAATATGAAGCAACACAAAGATAATGGAGCTCATTTCGTAAGGGCAGGCTTCCTGTTCCAAATACCCGTCAGCCTGATTGTCGGCATTGTCGCTTGGATCTGGCTACCCACATGGCTTGGAAATTATCCGGAATCCGTTATTCAAACCGCTAGATGGTATACAGTACTGATGCTACCTATATTGCTCGCGATCAATCTAATCTCGGCGCTGGCACAGAGCACAGGCAAATTCAATGTATACAACGGTGTTCGGTTATATTTCCCATTGCTGAACTTTATGGGACTTCTCGTACTTTGGACTGTTGGAAATTTAAGTCTTCATTCTGCTGCACTGGTTTTTCTTATAACCAGTGTATTTGTCATACTATGGGCCTTGTATAGCGTAAGAGATGAGCTTCGAATCAACTGGTTCAAGGGTTTGGGGAATAGGATAGCAGCCAAGGCATTGTTCGGGTATGGAAGTAAAGTATTCGGTGTAGAACTACTGGGGACATTATATTCTCAATTCGATAAACTCATCATACTTTCGATGCTGACTGCAAGAGATTTAGGACTATATACCGTTGTTTATGCCTTGTCTCGTGTATTCAACGTTGTGCAGACGGCGATTACGAATGTTATCTTCCCCAAGGTAACGGGTATGGATAAGGACAAGATTATTGCGACAGTCGGTCGGGCATTTCGATTGTCCATGCTTCTGATGACGATCGTCGTCATACCAAGTATGTTCGTGGGTCGTTATCTAATGGGGGTACTGTTCGGAGCACCATTCCTCGAGGCAAGCGGAGCATTCTATCTGCTGTCGTTCGAGTGCATTCTCGGTGGCGGTTCTTGGATACTAGCCTCTTCGTTTAATGCGATGGGACGACCCGGACTCGTACTAGTTAGACAGCTTATCGCATTAGCAGTAACCATTGGGTTATTCTTCGTGTTCACTCCGCTGTATGGACTGAACGGCATTGCGCTTGCTTTACTAATTGGTGCGATTATCCGTTTGGTGGTCACAATGGCGGCGATGCGAATTGTCTTTCAGGTGAAGATGAGAGGGATGTTGTTTGATAAGAACGATTTTCATTTTCTAATAGAGCGGATTAAAGATAAAACAAAAAGTAAAGGAGTGGGCTGACTTGCAAATGAAACCGAATGTTCATCCCATGGACGGATTGAAGAAACAACTTAGCCAGATTCTGAGTGTGATCCCACAGGGTTCGAGCATATATTATATTGATTATCCCGTTCATAGTAACGGCGGAGATCTACTGATCATGAAAGGTACGGAGGCTTTCTTTAAGGAATACAATATCCGCGTTGAAGCGCGTTACAGCGTACTAGATTTTCCAGACAAACTGAAGATTTCGAAAGACCACATTATCGTTCTTCATGGCGGAGGGAATTTCGGGGACCTATATCCTGTGCATCAAAAGCTACGTGAGAAGATCATTACTGACTATCCTCACAACCGGGTTGTTATTCTACCACAGACTATTTTTTATACTAAAGAGTCGGAATTCGATCGAACGGCTGAAGTTTTCAACAAGCATAAGGATGTCCACCTCTATGTTCGAGACACCTTATCCCACGATAAGGCATCCGAGAAATTTCATGAATGCAGTGTCTATTTATCGCCAGATATGGCGCACCAGTTATGGCCGATTATGCCAAAGAGTAGCCCAGACAAGGACCTATTATATTTCTTCCGTACTGACATCGAGAAGACGAAAGAGCAGGAGCAGCTAGAATTGAACGGACGTGGAGATTACTTAGATTGGACGTCCTTGTATAACCGATACGAGAAAAAGTCGATTAACCTGATTGTACGAATGATGAGAAAAGGCAGTGGACCTCTTCCTATGCAAGTTATTTGGGGGAACTATTCAGATTATTTAGTGAATAAAGCGGTTAAACGATTCAGCGGATATCACAACGTGCAGACATCAAGGTTGCATGGTCATATACTAGCCTGCTTGATGGACAAGCCCAATACGCTATTGGATAATTCATACGGTAAAAATTCTAATTACTACTACACCTGGACGAGCGGAATCAAAACAGCTCAACTTGTCGTGGATAACCAACCCTATGAAGCCAAGCCTCACGAGGTTAATTTTGTATCAAAAATATATCAAGAAACGTTGATCAACAAAGTTAACTCTATGCTTTCGAAGTGAGTTTTGTTAGAAGCAATATCAGGAAGTAAATCATTATACAAAACTTAGGTATATGCTCCCGAAGCAAGTTTTGTTAGAAGAAATAACAGGAAGCGATATCATTAAACAAAACTTAGGCATATGCTTCCGAAACGAGTTTTGTATGAAGTTATATCAGGAAGTAAATCATTATACAAAACTTTTAGGAGGGTTCCACATGAAAATTGTTCTTCTTTCAGGAGGTTCAGGCAAGCGGCTATGGCCCTTGTCGAACGAGTCACGATCTAAGCAATTTTTGAAGGTGCTACGCAATGATGTTGGTGAGCGGGAGTCGATGGTACAGCGAGTTTGGGGTCAAATAACCAAGGCCGGCCTAAGTGAGCATGCATATATCGCAACCAGTAAACCACAAGTTGAGATGATTCAGAGCCAGCTAGGTAACGAGATTGAAATTATCGTCGAACCGGAAAGAAGAGATACTTTTCCAGCGATTGCACTGGCAGCAACTTATTTATATTCAATACAAGGAGTCAGCTTAAATGAGACGATTGTCGTTATGCCGGTCGATCCTTACGTGAATGAATCGTTCTTTCATAAGACGAAGGAGCTTGAGTTGATTCTGAACGAATCTGGGGCGGACTTGGCGCTTATGGGTGTGAAGCCAACGTATCCATCAGAGAAATACGGTTATATCGTTCCGAACAAGGGTACCCAAGTGGAAGATCCTTATGTAACCGTTCATAGCTTCAGAGAGAAACCCCGCGAGGAAGAAGCGGTAGCCATGATACAGCAGGCTGCGCTTTGGAACTGCGGTGTTTTTGCATTTAAGCTCGATTTCCTCATTAACATATTGATTGAGAATAATTACCCGATCCATTATGACGAGATGTCCAGGCATTATAGCAAGCTTCCGAAGAATAGCTTCGACTATGAGGTTGTGGAGAAAGCAGGTCATATTGTAGCACTACCTTATGCTGGCGAATGGAAGGATCTTGGAACGTGGAACACGCTAACGGAGGAGATCGAAACTTCGCTAATCGGTAAAGGGATTATTGCTGGTGACTCTCACAATACACATGTCATTAATGAACTTGATATTCCGATTACACTGATTAATTTATCTAACGTGGTCGTAGCCGCTAGTCCGGATGGCATTCTGGTGTCAGACAAGGCATCAAGCCCAATGATCAAAGAAGTAATGAAGCATTCGGATCAAAGACCTATGTATGAGGAGCGGCGCTGGGGACGTTATCGTGTGCTTGATTATTTGAAATATCCGGATGGAAAAGAAGTGTTGACGAAACGAATCTGTGTCTCACCCGGTCAGAATTTAAGCTACCAATACCACTCGCTTAGGGATGAGGTGTGGACGGTCGTATCCGGTCATGGGGAAATGGTTCTTAACGGCAAGCATTTATCAGTAAATTCAGGCGATGTCTTGGTGATATCCAAGGACACTAGGCATAGCCTGCGGGCGGAAACAGAAATGGACATTATCGAGATACAGACTGGAACAGAGCTTATCGAAGAGGATATCGTCCGCCTTGCTTTTGATTGGAACGAGATCATGCAATTATGTAGCGTATGAATAAATATATGAATAAAGAGGCTCTAAAACAATATAAGTGATTGCAGAAAAGAATGGATGATGCTGATCGTAGCGAAGAGGACGGAATTGTTCTGTAGAAGCGCTAGCGTTCGCCTTTGCCCTTGGATTTCAACCGCTATAGGCGGTATACAATCAAGAAATCTGAGGGCAACAGCGATCGTAAGAATAATCCGTCACCGTAGCGATCTTCTTAACACCACGATTTTCATGTAATAGGTTTGGGTTTGAAGCATAAATGAATGAATTTCATGAAGGAGCGATGAGAATGAAAATTACGGTTATCGGAACCGGCTATGTCGGGCTTGTATCAGGCATCTGTTATGCAGAGCTCGGGAATCAGGTTATCTGCGTAGATAAAGACATTTCCAAGATTGAAATGTTGAACGCCGGAGGGATTCCCATCTATGAGCCGGGTCTGAAGGAATTGGCTGCGGCGAATCGTACGAAGGGCAGACTTTCCTTTACGACCGATTTGCTCAGCGCTGTAACACAATCGGACATTATCATACTAGCCGTTGGAACACCCCCATTGCCTAATGGCGAAGCGAATCTCGATTATATTGATGAAGCAGCACTTGAAGTTGCAGCCGCAATGAACAGTTATAAGATCATCGCTGTGAAGAGCACGGTGCCAGTCGGAACGAATGAGAGACTGGGAGCATTGATTCGAACCCAGACGAATAAACCATTTGACTCCATCTCACTGCCGGAGTTTCTACGGGAAGGCTCAGCAATCCAAGATACGCTGCATCCCGATCGAATCATTATCGGAGCTGATTCTCAAGATGCAGCGGACACCATGACTCAGTTGCATAAGCCATTGACGGAACAGATTGTCGTGACGGATATTCGGAGCGCAGAAATGATTAAATATGCATCGAACGCCTTTCTTGCAACGAAGATTTCATTCATTAACGAGATTGCTAACATCTGTGAGAAAGTCGGTGCAGATGTGACGAAGGTCGCGGAAGGAATGGGCTATGACAAACGGATAGGCCCATCATTTTTGAAGGCCGGTATTGGCTATGGAGGCTCTTGTTTTCCCAAGGATACAAGTGCACTCATTCAAATCGCCGGTAATGTCGATTACGAATTCAAGCTACTACGTTCGGTTGTAGAAGTAAATCGGGATCAGCGATTTAACGTTATTCGGAAGCTTGGGGCGATTTTTGAGGGTGAGTTGAAAGGGAAGACGGTCGCAGTGTGGGGATTAGCATTCAAGCCGAATACCGATGACGTACGCGATTCGCCAGCTTTGGAGATCATTCAGCATTTGGTTGATAACGGGGTTAAAGTAAAAGCCTATGACCCGATTGCAATGGACAACTTCCGCGCTCTATTTGGTAAGGATGGCGTGGAATGGTGCAATGATGCGATGGAAACCGCTCAAGGGGCGGATGCGCTTTGCTTACTCACAGAATGGGATGAATTTGCTGAGGTTGATCTCGTACAGCTGCAATCGGTATTGAAGAGACCCATCCTTATTGATGGACGAAATGTATTTAACGAAGAGCATTTATTAGGTACTGATTTCATTTATTATTCAGTTGGCCGTCCTAGCTTAAATCAAGGCGTGAAACAGCCCATGCCCGTCCTTTAATTTAATGTAAGACCCAAATCTATGATAGAGGTGAATAACATGACATTTAGAAAAAAAATGACCGTATCTGCTCTTACTGTATCTATGCTTACTGCATCGCTTGGAGGATTACCACTTAGTCAGAAGGGTTTGGCACAAAAGTTGGGTATAGTTCATGTTGCTAGTGCTGCGGATTCGGGTCTATCACCGAGCTTATTCCAAGAGCTTATGAACGAACTGAACGCGGCGGAATCGAAGTTGCCGCCAAGTGTATTCTTAGACTTTAAGAGTAGGCTGGAAGCTGCAAGAACGGAGCTACACCCAGGCATTTTCTTAGAGCTTATGAATGAGCTGAACGCCGCGCAGTCGCTACTACCGCCGAGCGTTTTTGAAGAGCTTAAGGAGAGATTGGAAGCTGCGGAAGACGTGTTACCGCCTAGTATCCCCATTGAAGATACGGAGGAGCTGGGTGCCGTGCGAGCGGATCTACCGTCGAGTGTTTTCTTAGAGCGTATGAATGCGCTAAATGCCGCACTCGCAGCGGGTGATCCGTCAGATGTACAGGATGTAAGAGATCTACGCGATGAAATCAACGGGCTCGATGAATCCACGCACCTGAATCTGATTGATCCAATCTGGAATAAAATAAGCGTGAAACTCCCGGAGTCTGTTAATCAAGCGGAGCTCAAGGTCAACTTATTCCGTCTCGTCAAAGCTATAGGATCAATACGTTATGACTCCGGAGCGACAGAACTGGAAGCGATTCGTACGAATCCTGAATTCCGGACAACGCTAAACACGATCGCAGCCGCATCTGGCGCTGGTGAGACTGTAAATATAGTTGATCTTCTCGTGTTTATGTTCGGTGATGGCGATAGCCGAAAGGGTATAGAAGGGACCATAAGTAGTGAGATTCAAAAGATGTCGTTGCAGGAATTAATAAGCTTACTAGGTAATAAGCAAGGAATTACTGCGGTCCTCCTTCAATCAACGGACAAGCTGCTCAGTGCAACGGATGATTACACAGTTAGCTCGATTTTTAATAAATTAAATATTACACCGCAAGATATCAGATCGATGATTCAAGGCTTCCAAGTTACATTGCAAAAGGATGAACCGGCAATCAATGCGATGACCGTAGCCTATCTCCGCACGGTCACGAAGGAAACAGCTAAGATAAGTGAGGATGGACTAAAACATACGTATAGCTTAAGGGTCTCCAACGTAGAT
The DNA here is from genome assembly GCF_051550225.1 of Paenibacillus sp. FA6. Classification (NCBI taxonomy): domain Bacteria; kingdom Bacillati; phylum Bacillota; class Bacilli; order Caryophanales; family Paenibacillaceae; genus Paenibacillus; species Paenibacillus sp. FA6. The sequence continues at coordinate 463,916 of NZ_CP188820.1, forward strand.
ATTCCGGGTCTGGTGTTGCAGTGGAGTAAAGTCTCTGGTAGCAACGATGTAAAGGTAACTACCGCTGGAGTTGTGACCATTCCGGAGGGTGTTGAAAGTGCCTCAGCTGTTATCCAAGCGAAGCTGATGAATCCCTATGGAGGAGCAGCTAAAGTTATTTTTGAGAAAGAAGTGACTTTAACCGCAACTGTTAAAGAAGAAGAAACAGAGTTCCCTGCGGAGCAGTTCCTTCAGCGTATGAACAAATTACAAGAGGCGCTCAGAGCAGGAGATCCGACGGATCTTAAGGCAGTTCAAAGCTTACGGGATGAAATTCTCGGGCTTGATGTCGTCTTAGATCAAGCGTTGATCGACCCGGTATGGAATAAAATTGCGACCAAACTACCGGCTTCTGTTGATAAAACGAAGCTGAAGGCGAGTTTCTTCCAATTGATTAAGGCTGTCGGATCCATCCAATATGATCCAAAGGCAACGGAGCTTGAGGCGATTCGGACGAACCCTGAATACCGAGCGACGTTGAAGACAATTGCAGCAGCTAGTGGCAATTCTAATCTAGTCATAGATGATTTTCTAATGTTTATGTTCGGTGATGGGGAGGCTCATAAAGGTATTGAAGGTATCGTTCGGGAAAAACTTGCGAGCATGAGCTCCATCGAACTGCTTAGCCTGCTTAGTAATAAGCAAGAAATGACAGCACTGAAGCTTCAAGCGATGAAGGATTTATTTAGCGATACTACAGGTTATAAGCTGAGTGCTATTTTAAGTTCATTAGGCGTTACGCCACAGGATCTAGGATTGACCTTGCTAGGCTTACAGGTTAAGTTGCAGAATTATGAGCCAGCTAGTTACGCTATAACTATTGCCTATATACGTGCAGAAGCATCTGCAACGGAAACAATAAGCGAGGACGGTCGTCAGCATGATTATAGCCTAAAGGTATTCGGAGTTGACGTTCCAGCTGCGGTGCTGACTTGGAGTAAAGCTTCGGGAAGCGAAGATGTGACTGTGCTGCCGAATGGCTCAGTTACGATTCCAAGAGGTGTAGCAAGTGCTACGGCAGTTATTCAGGCAAAGCTTGTTAATGAAACATCTTCCAGAGTTATTTTTGAGAAAGAAGTGACGTTAACAGCTCTGGAGGAGGAAGGAAATATCTTCCCAGCTGAGCAATTCCTAGAGCGGATGAATCTGCTACGTACTGCACTTGTGGAAGGGGGCACTTCGGATATAAAGGCTGTTCGTAAGCTTCGGGATGAGATTACGGGGCTTAGCGTTACGAAAGATCTAGCATTAATCGATCCGATATGGAAGCCGATTGAGGCTAAGCTTCCTGCTACTGCTAATAAAGCAGAACTGAAGAAAGGCTTATTCGAGATTATGAAAGCCGTTGGTTCGATTCAATACGATCCTGATGCATCCCAGCTTGAAGCGATCCGGACAAATCCGAAATTCCAAGCGACATTGGACACGATCGCGAAGACTGGCGGAGTTACAACTCTTACGATCGATGACTTCCTCATTCTGATGTTCGGTGATGCTGGCGAGAACCGAGGAGTTGAAGGAACGATGCTTGATCGTATGGCAGCTATGGATTCTAAAGAATTTACTAAGTTATTAAAGAATAAGAATGGGCTGACAGCAGTCAAAAGTGAAGCGTTGGCTACCGTTCTATCCGACACGCAAGGCTACGCGTGGAGTGAAGCCATGTACAAACTTGGCGTCAAGCCGGCAGATATGGCCTCCATGGTTCTTAAATTTAAGTCCAAACTAAAACATGATGAACCGGCAATCAAAGCAATGTCTACAGCCTATATTCGAATCAGTGCTGAAGCAACCGTGGAAATAACAGATAGCGGACGCCAGCATGTGTATGGTTTGGCAGTGCTTGGAGTAGAACTTCCTTCGTCTAGCTTGAAATGGAAGAAGGTATCTGGCAGTAAGGATGTTAAGGTAGACTCAAATGGGAAAGTAACCATTTCGAAAAAGGTGTTGGAAGGAACGGTTGTTATTCAAGCAACACTTAGCAATTATTTCGGCGGTAGTTCTAAAGTGATCTTCAAACAAGAGATCAAGGTTGTTAATGGAGATGGAATTATTGACCCAGAAGCTGAAGTGAAAAGAATCGTTGAGTCTCTAAAGGAACAAATGGATGATATCTCAATAAGACTTACTTCTGCCACGGATGACTTTGTGAAAATAGATCTATTAACAGAGGTAATCAAAACTCGTAATGAAAGTGTTGAGAAAATTAACAAAGTAGAAAATATATCTATTGCAGTGAAAGATAAAGCGATCAACAACGCAAAAAATCATGCTAAAAAGATAATGAATCTTATTTTTAACGATTTACGTAATTTTTAAATAGAGACCAGCCCTCTTTCTCACTTTAGAAGGGGGCTGGTCTCTATTTATATTATTTACTTAGTAGTAATTAATAGTTTGAAATAGACGGTTGTATGGAAAGGCGGATCATTTATGAAGAGTGGAAAACGCCTGAAACGGATCATATGGTGCTTGGGGATTGTCCTCGTCATAGGTTTTTGCGGTTTGTTTATAGCTGATTATACAGTATTGAAATTGATGGATGTCTTTACTTCTGAAACAGAGGAGACATGGAGAGTTACTGATACTCTGCAAGAAGATCCTTTGCCTCTGAAAGATTTAGATGAGTCAGTTGCTAGTCATGACAAGCAATCGGTGGTAGAGAGTGAGAAAGATTCGCCTGAACAGCAGACAGGTGTCACACAAGAGAATGATAAGGTAAAAGAGAAAGAGAAAGTGCAAGAGAAGGATCAAGATAAAGTGAATGACAAAGGCGTGGAGGTTAATAACTCTAGTCAGCCTACTGGGACCGTATCGGATCAACAGGTGAATCATGTGCAAGAAAGCTTAACTGCAGGGGATAAAGCCAACATTATTTCCATCATGGCAAGTAATTTAGACAGATCGAGTTCGGAGAAACTATGGGAATTGGCCAAAGGAGGTCTGACTGTAGCAGAAAAGCGAGAAGCAAAAGAGCTACTTCTAACAACTCTATCATCTGATGACTATAATAAACTATCGAAAATGGCCAAGAAATATGGGATTAGCAAAGGGAAAACGTATGATGAGGCCAAACGTGAGCTGAACTTGCAACCATAATCTTATGCACGTGAAGCTACACCTCATACATTTCATGAAAAGGCGGTGTAACAATAACGATGGGAAAACAACGTAAAGGCAGGAAGAGAAGACGTCGGATCTATAAAAAAGATGCTCCTGTAGTGATTTTAGCTTCCCTCACCCTTATATTACTTTGTGTGTGGGGAGGCTTGTATTGGAGTGAAACTTCAGAGAAAGCAATCATTGCAGATGCCAATGTGAAGGAGCAGAGCCAGCAAATACTACAGAATGAAGAGGCACTCTTTATTGCAGACTCTGAAGGATTAATAGATATACAGGCGAACGAACAGCCGTCAGCGATAGACGAGATCAAGCCCATGGATTCTACAGTGACAGCCAATGATGAACGGGAGAAGAACACAGAATTATCGCCATTTACAGATGTCCCGAACCCACCGGACCAAACAGTCACGAAATCTGACAAACAAACTCTAACGAAACCAGATACGTCAAGCCCGATGCGCTCGAACACACAAAGCCCGACGAAGTTAGAGGAGCAAAGCCCAACGAAGCCAGATGAGCAAAGTCCGACGAAGTTAGATGAGCAAAGCCCGACGAAGTCAGATGAGCAAAGTCCGACGAATTCAAATGCACAGACTCCGATGACGAGCATGAAACAAGTCGAACCTGCAGTAAATCAAGCACAGAAATATGAACAAGAGATCATAAAGATTCATGCGAAGTGTACGAAGGATATGAATGTTGTACTAAGTGGAGCGGAGATGAGTTCCCAGCAACTCGATATGAGGAATCCCGTCAATATTCAGGAATGGAGAGAGAAACTAACGAAGGAGATTGCAACTGCAGAATCCAAATGTGGAGATTCATTTCAAGAACAAATGAACAACGCCAATGATGACTCAGTGTCAGAAAAAGTTATTGAGGAGTGGAGAAACTCATATAACGCTTTAAAGGCGAATCTTAAAAAGGAGTCGGAAGCGAAGCTACAGCAATTAATGGGAGGATAAGTCATTCATCCTTTGGTAAAGGACGGTCTCGGAGCACACGTTCAAGCAAGTTACGAATCAATTCGAGATCGTCCTGATCTAAAGGAACACCGTCCCAGTGAAGCTTCTCGTAATTTAAATATTCCTTTGCATTATGATTTAGTTTTTCAGGTGGCTCAGGGTAATCTGTAAGCCCCAAAAGATAATCTGCAGACGTGCGCAATTTTCGGGATATGGTTTGAATGGATTCTAACGTCGGTTGGCGGTATCCAGATTCATACCCTGCATACGTACTCTTTGCAACCCCAACGTAATCGGCAACTTCCTGCATGGTTAATTTCCTCTGTTTGCGCAACTGCTTTAGTCGCTTTGCGAACATCATCCGCCCCCCCTTCCAACGATACAGTATATTTTTCCGCTAAGTTAAGATACGCTTAAATCCACTCCTAGTAAATGGAATCATAATTATAGCATGTTCATCAATTGTGTGCACAACGTAAAAATGGAATTAATGTAATAAAGAGATAATGATTTTTTGAAAAACATATTGCAAACAATAAGACGATATGTTAGATTATAACCAAGCATTGGAAACGTTACCGATAACGCTACCGATGATTCAAGTAAGCGTTATCACTTGCTCTGTTTGAGAAATAGGGGTTGTACGTCAGAATGAAGAACTAAAAATCTCAAAGAAAAGAAGGGGAAAAACAATGAAGGTAAAAAAAATGTTAGGTCTTGTGCTAGCAGCAACATTAGCTATTGGAGTATTAAGTGCTTGTGGTAGCAACACAGATAAGAATGCTACAGATTCGAAAGATACGGCACCAGGCAAAGCTGGAGAAATTTATTTCTTGAACTTTAAACCTGAAATTGCAGAAACATATAAAAATATTGCTAAAGATTATGAAGCAGAAACAGGCGTTAAAGTAAAAGTTGTAACAGCCGCTGCAGGTACGTATGAAACAACATTGAAGTCTGAAGTTGCGAAGAAAGATGCTCCTACCATTTTCCAAATCAATGGGCCTGTTGGTTATGATGCTTGGAAAGATTACACTTTAGATCTTAAGGATACTAAGCTTTACAGCTACTTGTCAGATCAAAGTTTAGCAGTATCTAGCGAAGATGGCGTGTATGGTATCCCTTATGTTGTAGAAGGATATGGTATCATTTACAATGACGCTATTATGCAGAAATACTTCGCATTAGCAGATAAAGCGGTTGCTATCTCTTCAGCAGCTGAAATCAATAACTTTGCTACTCTAAAAGCAGTAGTTGAAGATATGACTGCTAAGAAAGACCAACTTGGCATTAAAGGTGTATTCTCATCTACTTCTTTAGGTGCAGGTGAGCAATGGAGATGGCAGTCCCACTTAGCTAATATTCCTTTGCACTATGAGTTCAATGATAATACTGAATTTGATAACAGCACTTTAGCTGGTTTAGCAAGTGATGAAATTACGTTTAAATACGGAGATAACTTCAAGAACCTATTTGACTTATACATCAATAATTCTGTTACTACTGGTAAACTTCTAGGTAGTAAAACAGTCACAGATTCTATGGCTGAATTTGCCCTTGGTCAATCGGCTATGGTTCAGAATGGTAACTGGGCATGGGGACAAATCGGTGAGGTAGAAGGTAACACAGTAGAGGCTGATAATATTAAGTATCTACCAATGTACACAGGTATGCCTGGTGAAGAGAAACAAGGTCTAGCTATTGGAACAGAGAACTACTTCTCCATCAATAGTAAAGTATCGGCTGAGAAGCAAGCGGCATCTGTTGCTTTCTTGGAATGGCTATTCTCAAGTGAAAAAGGGAAGAGCTACGTAACGAATGATTTAGGATTCATTGCACCATTCAATACATTTACAGAAGCTGAGAAACCAGCTGATCCACTAGCTAAAGAAGTATCAACATGGATGGAAAAAGATCTTGTATCCGTACCTTGGACATTCGCAGCATTTCCAAGTGAAGAGTTCAAGAATTACTTCGGTGATGCTTTGCTAGAATATGCTCAAGGTAATAAATCTTGGGATGATGTTGTTAAGATCGTTATAGATTCCTGGAAGTCTGAAAGAACTAAATAATAAATCATAAATACAATTGAACGAATGCCTTGCAAATTTCAATTGTTATGCTAGTGATATTTATGCCACTGAGTGCCACTTTTAAGGTGCTCAGTGGCATACACTATTTCCGCATACTGAGATAGGAGAAGACCAAATGCAAAAATCATATAAAAAATACTTTGCACTGTTTGCATTGCCAACGATACTGGCCTTTTCGGTAGTATTTATTATACCTTTTCTAATGGGTATATTTTTATCTTTCACGGAGTTCACAACGGTAACTGATGCCAAATGGGTTGGCTTCGACAATTACGTTAAGGCTTTTTCTAACCCGGAATTCATAAATGCTCTTTGGTTTACAGTTAAATTTACAGTATTATCTGTCCTAACTATTAACGTATTTGCATTCTTCATTGCAACGCTGCTAACAAAAGGGGTCAAAGGTACGAACTTTTTCAGAACTATATTTTTTATGCCGAACTTAATCGGTGGTATTGTACTAGGTTATATTTGGCAGCTCATTCTTAATGGTGCTTTACTGTACTTCGGGGTTACTTTGACTTTTGATGCCCAGTATGGATTCTGGGGATTGGTCATACTTATGAATTGGCAATTAATAGGGTATATGATGATTATCTATATAGCAGGTATTCAGAATGTTCCTAAAGATATAGTAGAAGCAGCAAAGATCGATGGTGCTACACGTTTTCAGGTGTTACGTAATGTGACCATACCGTTAGTTATGCCAGCGATTACCATATGTTTATTTCTTACACTATCTAACTCATTCAAATTATTTGATCAGAACTTAGCTTTAACGGCAGGAGCTCCTTCCAAACAAACAGCGATGTTGGCACTCGATATTTTCAATACCTTCTACAGTAGAACAGGTTATGAGGGTGTAGGCCAAGCAAAAGCAGTTGTGTTCTTCCTTCTGGTCGCAGCGATTGCGTTAATACAACTTGTCCTTACTAGAAGAAAGGAGATTGAGAGCTAATGGAAACTAACACAACGAAACTGAAGAATGGTATTGTAACCATATTCTTATCCGTTCTATCCTTGGCATTTTTGGCGCCTATATTAATCGTCTTTATGAACTCATTCAAAGGGAAATTCTATATTAGTGATGCCCCATTCCGTTTTCCTGATAGCACAACATTCGCAGGGATGAAGAACTACGTTAGTGGGATTGCCAAGACGAACTTCATGAGTGCATTTGGAATGTCATTGTTCATCACAGTATGTTCTGTAGCTGTTATTATTTTATTTACTTCGATGACGGCATGGTATATTACAAGGGTGAAATCGAAGTTCAATAATGCGTTGTACTACGTATTCGTGTTCTCAATGATCGTCCCTTTCCAAATGGTCATGTTCACGATGACTAAGGTGGCTAACACGTTAAATCTGGACAATCCGTTTGGGATTATATTAATATATCTAGGATTCGGTGCAGGACTATCCGTATTTATGTTCAGCGGGTTCGTGAAATCAATTCCTATTGAGATCGAAGAAGCTGTAATGATGGACGGATGTAATCCGGTTCAGGCATTCTTCAAGGTTGTATTACCAATCCTTAAGCCGACAGCTATAACGATATCGATTCTAAATGTGATGTGGGTATGGAATGATTACTTGCTCCCTGCGTTAGTTATTGGTAACGAATATAAAACAATTCCTGTTGCTATTCAGTATCTTAAGGGTGGATTTGGTTCCATAGATATGGGAGCAATGATGGCTATGCTCGTACTTGCAATTGTACCTATTGTCATATTCTATTTAACAAGCCAGAAGCATATTATTGAAGGCGTTGTTGCTGGAGCTGTTAAGGGATAAAGGGTTTATTATTATCCAGACTGCGGGGAAAGAATAACTATGGATAGAATTACAATTATTGATATTGCAAGAATGTGTGGCGTTGGTGTAACTACCGTATCTAGAGCGATCAATAATCATCCTGATATTAATGTAGAGACCAAAACAATGATCATGCAGGTCATTAAAGAAAATCATTATGTTCCAAACAACAGCGCTAGAAATCTGAAACGTGCTGCTTCCAAGACGATAGCTGTATTGATTAAAGGGATCACGAATCCATTTTTCAATCATATCATTAAAGTATTTGAAGAAGAGATTAAAAGGAAGAAGTATTCATTCATATTGCAACGAGTGGATGAGAATCAAGATGAAATCGATGTGGCCATTGAACTTGTGAAAGAGAAACGGCTAAAAGGCATTGTATTTCTTGGCGGGTATTTCTCACACTCTCAGGAAAAATTAACTCAGTTAACTGTTCCATTCGTCCTAAGTACGATAGGGATGACAGAAGAGTTTGAACCGAATGCTTATTCTTCCGTATCCGTGGATGACTTTAAAGAAAGCTATAAGATGGTAGATTATTTATGTAGTCAAGGACATCGGAAAATTGCTATCATTACCGCGCCTATGGAAGATGCGAGTATCGGAAAATTAAGATATGAAGGCTATAAGAAAGCTTTGAGTGATCATGGCATAGAGTTGGACTTACAATTGGTACGCATTATGAAAGAACATATTGAAAGTTATACGATGGAAAATGGATATGCCGTTACGAAAGAATTGTTAGAATCAAATGAAGAATTTACAGCGATCTATGCTCTTTCGGATAGTTTGGCGGTTGGAGCATGCAAAGCGATATTTGAAGTTGGAAAAAGAGTGCCGGAAGATTACTCGGTAGCTGGCTTTGACGGACTTGATATTTCATTCTTTTACAATCCTTCGATTACTACGATTAGACAGCCGGTAGTAGAAATAGCAACAGAGACGATAAAAATTTTATTTGATTTAATTGATAAAAAAATTACGCATTCACATAAAATTTTTCCAGCCGAATTAATTGTTAGAGAATCTACAAGAAGCATTGAGCCATAAATAAAACTTTCTAGTCCACGCTAAAACCGTGGACTTTTTTGAAATATAAGAAAGTATAAGTTTCACATGATACTCTATTCCTTATATTTTCGCTGAAACGGGTGCCGTCTTTGAAAAAGGACGGCATAGCCGTTTCTACTTGTTTATTTCCACTACACCTGTATCAATGAATATTGGAATGGACTTCCCTTCGGATGCCTGAAGCAGGCGTTCTACTATGAGCGTCCCCCAATCCTGTTCATTCTGAGATAGAGATGATGTGATTTGACCATTATGGATGGCCTCATTGATGCTTGGTGTCATTCCGAATGTGAAGGCATATCGATCAAGACCTTTCGCTTTCCACACGAATACGGAGGAGGAAGCGGAAATGAAATCTAGGCCAACAAAAGCGTCGAAATGAGGGTGGTTATCAATCATGAATTCAAGATCGGCTGTGGCAGTTGCTGAGTTCCCTTCGTTATAACGTACATCGAGAACCTGAATTTCCGTATGTTCATTTAAGTAAGTCAGTAATCCATCCAACCGTTCGCTTAAGCTGTTCATCTCAGACATACCTGTCTCGACTAATAACATTCCTTTATTGTTCAATAAAGAACTGATAATAACCCCCATTTGCTTACCAGAATGATAGTTATCTGTACCGATATATGCGAGGCGTTTGCTTCCAGGAGAATCCGATTCGAAACAGATGACAGGGATTCCTGAGTCCACGGCCTTGTTGATCATTGGAATAAGTGCAACAGAATCGATGGGGTCGATGGCGATCCCATCGACCTTCTGCCGAATCAAAGTATCCATCATCCGGATTTGTTGCTCTGAACTGGTTTCGTCTGGTGCTTTTACAATCAGGCGAACCCCATGTTCATTCGCGGTATCTTCTGCAATTTGTGTAATCATTCCATAATAGGAATGTGCCATAGGATAAATGATACCGAACGTCTTCGTCTTTGATACAATCTCACGGTTCTTGGACGAAGATATTGGACTGTCTGGAGTGGATGGATCTCCTTTGAAATTGATTACAATAAGGAGCGAGCATAATGCGAGAAAGCACAGTATCGTGGTGATCATAGTAGTCGTTTTTAGCATGCTATGATCCTCCCGTTCCAGAAGCCTGGATGGAGAATGTGTCATTCCGTCGGAATTCCTTGGTGGTCATCCCCGTTGATTTCTTGAATAAGTTAGAGAAATAGTGAGCATCATGATAACCGACTTGATAGGCGATTTCATAAGATTTGGCATGGGTTGACCTTAAGAGGTCCATGGCTTTACGAATACGAATATGTGTCACATATTCTATAAATGTCTGACCGGTTTCCTGGCTAAATATTTTACTAAGATGGCTCGGGCTTACACAGACAGATTCGGCCGCATCTAGAAGCGATAATTGATTATTGTGGTAATGGCAACGAATATATTCTTTCACTTGTTCTAGCATTTCCGTGTATTTATCGGCTGCATCTTTACGCTGTAACCAGTATTGTTCTGCAAGATTCGTTAGGTAAATGAAGGCCTTTTCCCAGTCATTGACGGTTTCTATTTGCTTCTGTAGCTTCCCCTGTATTTTGGCGGCTTCTACCGAATTTCGAAATGTCTCTTTTACACTTTGGAATACTTTGTAGGTAAGATCATTCAGAATATAGTAGCCGTAAAAAGATGAATTCCAATTCAACCTTTTCAATCCGGAAGCAAATTGTTCGATGAACGTCCTAATGTCGGTTGGCGATCCGAACTTAAGAAACTCGATGAATACATTATGATCTAGTGAAATTGTATGGTCCGGGGAGTCTCCATTAACTGTACTGAAATCATGCCGATTCTGCTTGGTAAGCCGACGCCAATGTTTATCGTCCTCCGCTTCGAGGTAGGAATCGTGAATGCCCTGTAACCGATCTTGAATATTCCCAATACCAAAGGATAGCTCGATTGGAACAGGTCCCTCGTCAAGATGACCATATTCCTCCTGTATGGAATTGATCGCAAGCTGAAGTTGTTCTTCGGTATTTCCTTGCAGGACCCACACCTTTTCTGTACGTATCCGCTTAAATGCTAGAAATTCAACCTGTTTCTTTAAGTCGCACTCAAACTTTGCCTCGATCTGTGCTAGAAGAGAGGTATCCATCGATAAGCCGTCTTCACGGTTACGAAAATCAGTAATCATGACGGTATAATATTTGGCTATAAGATGAAGAGAGAGTAAGGAAGCTGCATGGATGGCTTCGGCCGTTGTAATGAAGCCACTGCATAGATCAGCAAGAAGCATATCCTGTGTGCGTAACGTCTGATTAGTAACGATTTGTGTTAGCTTATTAATCCGTTCTTTCTCCTGACGTTCTGAATCAATCTTCTCACTGATCTGATGTAGTTGTTGGATAATATCAGCGGCACTAACTGGCTTCATACAATACTCATCGACACCGATTCGAAGCGCAGATCGAGCATATTCGAACTCGTCATGTCCACTGAGAATAATGATTTTAATGTCAGGCATCCGTTTGCGAACGATAGAACTGAGTTCCAAACCATTCATAAAGGGCATTTTAATATCGGTAATGAGGATGTCAGGCATCCACTGCTCAATAAGAGGTAAGGCAATCTCTCCATCCGAAGCATCACCGCAGTATTCAAAGCCTTCTTGTTCCCAATGGATGCAGTCCCGTATACTTTCTCGGAACAATATTTCATCGTCTACTAGCATAACTCTTTTCAAGGGTTATCCCTCCGTTCTATCGGAATACATAATGATACAAGTGTCCCCTGTAGTTCCACACTTTCTATGGCCACTCCGTAGTTACTTCCATAGTATAACCGGACCCTCTGATGTACGTTATAGAGACCGAATCCGATGATAACATCATCTTCTGTTAGTTCCTGCGAGGATGGAACGTCCAGTCTTTTACGAATTTGTTCCATACGCACGGGGCTAATTCCGATTCCATCATCTTCTACCACTAACGTAAACTGCCCCATGTCTTCTTTCTGTGCGCTGATCCGAATGAGTCCCATTCTTCTTTTGTTCTTAATGCCGTGATAAAGTGCATTCTCCACAATGGGTTGGAGTGTCATTTTTAGAATAGGTGTATTCAGTAAAGAGGGATGAACGTCAATTTCGTATTGTAGTATATCCCGATAACGCATCTGTTGAATAATTAAATAGCTCTGAACATGCTCAAGTTCATCCTTTAACGGAATCCAGTCACGCCCCTTGCTTAGGCTGATGCGGAAAAAACGTGAGAGAGCTTGAACGAGCTGTATGACTTGGGCATTCTTATTGGCTTCTGCCATCCATACAATCGAATCCAACGTATTGTACAGGAAATGTGGGTTGATCTGCGCTTGCAACGTTCGCAGCTCCGCTTTTTGAATTTGCTCTTGTTCGTTGATACTTTGTTCGAGCAGCATTTTGATTTGCTCTAACATGGTGTTGAAGCTTCTACCTAGATCAGCAATTTCATCTTGACCTGATGTCTTTACTTTGGCTTCGAGAAATCCTGAGGCCGCTTGGCGCATTTGCTTCTTCAATAATTGGACAGGTCGGATAAGCCATTTGGTCATGAAGAAATATAGTGTCATCGTAAACAGAATGCTCAGTGCAACGCTGATGATAATGACTTGTCTGATCTCATTGGCTTCCTCGACTATCTCCTGCAATGGTGCTGAGCCAACGATGATCCATCCCGTCTCCTCAGAAGTGGTATATACAATGAATTGAGGTTTGCCATGGGAGGATTCCACAAAGCTACCTCTTGGATTGATAAACTGATGTTGTAGCTCTGTTTGTTGAAGTTGAGACGCCTGAATCTGATTGTCTGGCTGTGAAGGCACAAAAATAGGCTTACCTATCTCATCTATGACGTGGAAGAACCCCGTTTGTCCAATCGTGGTATTATCGATAAATTGCTCGACGATGGAATCGTCTAGGTCAATGACAATAAACCCGATGACCTCGTGTGTGATTTGCTGTTTTACCGCGGCCATAATGGAAATGACGTTGGATTGCTTGTATTGAAATCCGTCTAACCTATCTAGAGGATCAGCATCAGAAGGGGTAATGTTCAGCACTTGATCGGGATGGTTAAGTAGTACGGTGAAATGAGGGTTGCGGAGCGGATTAACGTCAAGTTGGAATACACCGATCTGTTCACTAATCCCTTTCCCATACAAATTCACCATGGAGATGTTGAGAACACTCTCGTACTTATAGGTTTCTCTGTACAAATCAAAGGTTGTTAATATTTCTTTGGCATCCTCATAAGTCTCCGTTTGAGAATATAAGAAATGATGAACTGTCGGATTATTACTCAATTCGAGTAACTCACCAACATCTTGGAATAGAATGTCGATATCTCGGCCTAGCTGATCAGCAACCATCAACGTTGCCGACTTACTGTGGTCGCTGACTGTGTTGAACGACTTCTGATAGGAAACTGAGCCGACCGCGATCAAGGGAATGGAAGTTAGAATGACGAATAGGGTTAGCAGTTTAGCTCGTACGCTTGAATTAATCCATTGCAATAATCTCATATGGGTCATGTAACCCTTCTATAAATAATGTAAGCGATTCCAGTGATCAATAATTATCATATCAAAAAAACGACTTATTTTCTATGGATATAGAGAAAGACCATAAAATCACAATTTTTAAACAAATAATCAAACAAACACAAATGAATGAAAGAAAAATAAACAAAAAAACATAAAGAATACGTAAGGACCTCCGTATATTTAAGATCTGAAAGCGCTCTATAATGAGTTCACGCCAATGATTGGTGATGACAAGGGGAGGTTTGAAATAAATGAGAAAAGCAAAAAAGATGGGAGCCTTTACGGTATTAATGTCATTGATGTTGTTGGTAGCGGCTTGTGGTGGTAACAATGGTGCTGCGAATAACGGTAAAGCGAATCAACCTGCTAAGACGACGACAGCGGTGACGGATACAGCCACAGATACATCTTCAGACAAGAAAATTGTGTTAGGTTTCTCGCAGGTAGGGGCAGAGAGCGGCTGGCGCACGGCGAATACGACTTCAATACAGGATTCTGCTAAAGAAGCAGGTATTGATCTCAAGTTCTCCGATGCACAGCAGAAGCAAGAAAACCAAATCAAAGCGATACGCTCCTTTATTCAACAAAAGGTGGATGTGATTGGTTTCTCTCCAGTGGTAGAGTCCGGTTGGGATACGGTTCTAAAAGAAGCCAAAGACGCAGGTATTCCGGTCATTCTGACGGACCGTTCTGTCGATTCTACGGATACCTCACTTTATGTAACGTTTCTAGGCTCTGACTTCGTGCTTGAAGGGGAAAAGGCGGGTGCATGGCTCGCGGACCAATATAAGGACGCTACTAAACAAGTGAATATTGTTGAGTTACAAGGAACAACAGGATCAGCTCCTGCGATTGACCGCAAAGAAGGATTTGAGAATCAAATTAAAAATAATGCTAATCTCAAAATTATTGCTTCTCAAACAGGAGATTTTACTCGCGCTAAAGGAAAAGAAGTGATGCAAGCATTCTTGAAAGCGAATAAGGATATCGACGTGCTTTACGCTCATAACGATGATATGGCTTTAGGGGCAATTCAGGCTATTGAAGCTGCTGGTCTGAAACCAGGTGAAGATATTATCATCATCACGGTTGACGGAATTAAAGATGGCTTCCAAGCTGCAAGCGAGGGCAAGATTAACTTTATCGTGGAATGTAACCCATTGTTTGGTGGGCAATTGATGCAAGCTGCTAAAGATGTTGTCGCTGGCAATGATGTGCCGAAACGAACAGTAGTGCAAGAAGGTACATTTACGATCGATCAAGCGAAAGAAGCACTTCCTAACCGTATGTATTAAATTTCTACAATAGTTAGAATGATAGGCCACTTCATCGTCAAAGGGTCCTTTGGCCGAAGTGGTCTTATACAACAGAGTGGATAGGAGAGAGGATTATGGACCAGCAACGACCTATTTTGCAAATGACGGATATTCACAAACAGTTTCCTGGAGTAAAAGCACTCTCTGGCATTAACTTCCGCTTATTCCCTGGAGAAGTTCATGCGTTAATGGGAGAGAATGGGGCTGGAAAGTCAACTCTTATCAAGGTATTAACTGGGGTCTATGCGATTGATCAAGGTACGGTGGATTTAGAGAGTAGGTCAATATCTATACAAAGCCCACAACATGCTGTGGAAATTGGTATAAGTACCGTATATCAAGAAGTTAACTTATGTCCGAATTTGTCGGTTGCGGAGAATATCTTTATCGGTCGAGAGCCACGTCGCTACGGTCGGATCTTATGGAAAGAGATTAATCGAAGAGCTTCACAATTACTCAAAGGGCGATTACAGCTTGACATCGATGTAACCATGCCTTTGCATAGTTATTCAGTAGCGATACAGCAACTTGTTGCGATAGCACGTACCTTGGATGTTTCTGCTAAAGTTCTTATTCTGGATGAACCAACGTCCAGCTTGGATCAGAATGAAGTGAAGCAATTATTCCAGATTATGAACCAATTAAAGAATGAAGGACTAGCCATCCTATTCGTTACTCATTTCTTAGAACAAGTATATGAAATGTCAGATCGTATAACCATTCTCCGTAATGGAGAATTTGTTGGGGAATATTTAACCAAAGATCTCCCTCGAATAGAATTAGTATCGAAGATGATAGGTAAGGAACTGCATATGCTTGAAGATCTTCCTAAGACGAAAGAAGGCCGAGAGGGAATAGATGAGGTATTAATGGAGGCATCTGGGCTTGGAAGAAAGGGATCTATCGAGCCATTCTCCTTACGTATTGGAAAGGGAGAAGTCGTGGGACTAGCAGGACTTCTCGGTTCTGGCAGAACAGAGCTAGCACGACTATTGTTCGGAGCGGATCGTGCCGATCAGGGGAGTCTTAAGTTCGGTGATAGCGGGGGAACAGTAAATTCTCCTAAACAGGCGATTGAACAAGGTATCGCCTTCTGTTCTGAGAATCGAAAAACGGAAGGCATTATTGAGAACTTAACGATTCGAGAGAATATCATTCTTGCCCTTCAGGCTAGTCTCGGTTTGTTCCGGACCATTCCCCGCAAGAAGCAAGAAGAAATTGCAGAAGAATATATTAAGAAGCTGAACATCAGTCCCCCGAATCCAGAGCATCTAGTCAAAAACTTAAGTGGTGGTAATCAACAAAAGGTTATTCTTGCCCGGTGGTTATTAATGCAGCCCAAGCTACTCATCTTAGATGAGCCTACGCGTGGGATTGATGTGGGGACGAAAGCAGAAATTCAGAAATTGGTTATATCCTTATCGCGAGAGCAAAAAATGTCTTTCATATTTATATCCTCGGAATTAGAAGAAGTCGTTCGTGTTAGTGATCGCATCGCAGTTCTTCGAGATCGTAATATGATAAAAGTAATGGATGGTCATGAAATAAGCCAACACCATGTATTACAGGCAATTGCGGGAGGTCAATCAACCCATGGCTAAGTTAACGAAGCATCACATATTTTGGCCAATAACTATGTTAGCGGCACTATTATTATTTAATTTATGTTATTCTCCTGATTTCTTCTCAATTCAGGTACGTAACGGCCATCTGTATGGAAGTCTGATCGATATATTAAACTTTGGTGCACCCCTCATTGTGGTCGCTATCGGAATGACTCTAGTCATTGCGACCAAAGGAGTAGATCTCTCAGTCGGATCCCTTGTTGCGATTACAGGGGCATCAGCTTGTTTGGTCCTTAGTAAGAGTGGTGATCAGAACGCGTTTACTGTGGTACTGCTAGCGATCATCGTTTCGCTCACATTGGCTTTGATATTAGGGATATGGAATGGTTTATTGGTATCGCTAGGAGGAATTCAGCCCATTATTGCAACACTTATTCTGATGGTAGCTGGACGTGGAATGGCTCAACTGATCACGAGTGGTCAGATTATTACGGTTTCAAGTCCACGCTATAACTATATCGGTGCGGGATCGCTCGTGGGATTACCCTTTTCCATCTTCATTGTGATGGCTATATTTATTGCTGCAGTGTTGCTAACTCGTAAAACAGCACTTGGATTGTTTATCGAATCTGTCGGTACGAATTCACAAGCGAGTCGTCTTGCAGGAATTCGCTCGAAAGCGATCCTGATTTCGGTCTATGTCTTCTGTGGTGTATGTGCGGGTGTTGCGGGACTGATACTGAGCTCCAATGTTTCCAGCGCGGACGGGAACAATGCCGGATTATGGATTGAGCTTGATGCTATTCTTGCCGTCGTTATTGGAGGAACATCCATGAATGGAGGCAGATTTTATCTCTCAGGAACGCTTGTGGGTGCACTTATTATTCAGACATTAACGACAACGATCTATATGATTGGTGTTCCTCCAGAAATAACGTTGGTTGTTAAGGCGTTTGTCGTGTTAATCGTATGTCTGATTCAGTCTGAAGCATTCCGCAAGACGCTATTTGATCGTGGGAAGACCCGGAAGAACTCGGGTAAGACGGAGGTAACACGACATGCTTAAGAAACAATATCTTCCGATCATTGTGACGGTAGCCTTGTTTATGATTATGTTCGTAGCAGGCTCATTTCGATATACTGGATTCTTCTCGGCACAGGTGCTGTTGAATCTATTGATTGATAATGCCTTCCTCTTGATCGTAGCTATAGGGATGACCTTCGTCATCATATCAGGTGGTATCGACTTATCCGTAGGATCAATGATAGCCCTTACCACAATGATTTCGGCAAGTCTTATTCAGAACTTAGGCTGGCCACCATTTATTGTAATTCCGTTGGTGCTGATGATCGGTGCCATTATTGGTTGTGCAATGGGCGCCATTATTCATTATTTCAATATTCAGCCGTTTATCGTAACGTTGGGGGGCATGTTCTTGGCTAGAGGTCTTTGTTATGTGATCAGTATCAATACGATTACGATTAATAATGCCTTCTATACTAGTATGGCACAGACCAAGGTCCATCTTCCGGGAGGCAACTTCATCTCCATAAGTGTACTTATTGCGTTGATTGCTATTGCGCTTGCTGTTTATCTGGCTCATCATACTCGCTTCGGTCGTAATGTGTATGCATTGGGTGGTAGTGAACAATCTGCTGTATTGATGGGGCTACCAGTAGCACGTACTAAAATTCTCGTCTACACGTTAAGTGGCTTTTGTTCCGCGCTATCCGGTGTGGTATTTACATTCTATATGCTGTCTGGTTATGGGCTACATGCAAATGGTTTGGAATTGGATGCCATTGCAGCAGTCGTGATTGGAGGGACCCTACTTACTGGGGGCGTTGGGTATATTGTAGGCACATTCTTTGGAGTCATGATACAAGGGATTATTCAAACGATTATTAGCTTTGAAGGAACCTTAAGCTCTTGGTGGACAAAGATTGTGATAGGACTATTATTGTTCAGCTTCATTGTGTTTCAAAGGCTACTTACTTCAAGGCGAACGTCTGGGAGAGGATAACAAGTCGTGATACCATCCTCAGAGGGGGAGGGTATCACTTTTTCGTAGAAATAGGGTTCTTCCATTTTGAAGCGGGATATGTCAAACTTTGAAATAGGAATTCAACTAGAGTTCAAGGTGACTATGATCCCTAAATCTGCTTATGGAAAGGGAATATGATGAATAGACGGTTAGTACTCATGATGTGTATGGTTGTATTGTTCAGCTTATTGTTTATAGGTTGCGAGTCTGTTCAGACAACGGAGACTTCTGTCCCCCCCTCAGATACGGGCAATTCAGAGATATCCATACAGGACAATGAATCCGTTGAACTGATTGAATCATTGTATTCATCTGAGCCGATTAGGCTAGGATTTTCTCAGTTGGGTTCGGAAAGTGATTGGCGTAGAGCTAACACGAACTCGGTGAAGGAATCTGCAAAGGAAGCCGGGATTACGCTATTATTCGAGAATGCGGAGCAATCCCAGGAGAAGCAATTTGAAGCGATCCGTTCTTTTATCCAACAAAAGGTGGATGTCATTGCGATTGCACCAGTCGTACAATCCGGGTGGGAGCCTATTCTTCTCGAAGTGAAGCAAGCTGGAATACCTGTGATCATAGCGGATCGTTCCGTTAATGTGAGTGATCCATCCCTTTATGTGACGTTTATTGGCTCAGACTTTTATGATGAAGGTCGTAAAGCAGGCAAGTACTTGTTGGATAAAATGAGGGAGAAACCTGGGCCTATCGGGATCGTAGAACTACAAGGAACGATGGACTCTACTCCGACTATTGAGCGAAAGAATGGTTTCCGAGAGATCATTACTTCTCGCCCCGATTTTAAAATATTGAAGAGTAAATCGGCCAACTTCACCCTTGAAGAGGGTAAAGAAGTGATGCAGTCAATCATAGAAGAACAAGGTAAAGATATAGATGTATTGTTCTCACATAACGATGATATGGCGCTAGGTGCAATTGAAGCTATTGAGGCGGCTGGTTTGCGTCCGGGCATAGATATTATCATCATATCTGTAGATGGAACACGTAAGTCTTTTGAAATGATGGTCGAAGGTAAAATCAATGCTGTTGTCGAATGCAACCCGCTATTAGGAATGAATCTGATGCAGGCTGTTCAAGAGATCATCGGGGGCAAGAACCTACCGAAACGTATAGTGCTTCCAGAGAGCATTTATACTCAGGCTGTTGCGGAACGAGAAGTAAATAATAGAAAGTACTAATATATGATCCTCCGACCCAGTTATGGGAATGGGGGATTTTTATTGTAATATCTGTAACTTAATCATGTGAGAGACGTCTATACAGTATAGTGCACGCTAGATAGAGACCTATAAATTGGAAGAGGTGGATGGGTTGAGAAAGCTTTTATTTACAAGCTTAATTTGGTTGATGTTGGTTGTTGTTGTTGGATGTAGTAATAATACACAAGAGTACTCAGGGAAAGTGGAAGCGGAAGTAACATTACGACAGTATACGGATGCCATAGCAGATCAAGATGCTGGAGCGTTATTTGAATTATACGGTGGTAGCTATGAGTGGATAGGAAGTTTTTTGGGAGGATTCTTGCCTGAATTAGATCTAGAAGATAAGAAGAACTTATTTGAAGCTTATGTCGTGCAAGGGTTAGTACCTAGAATCTCTCTTAACGAAATGTTAGAACAAAAAGAAGTAAATAAAGAAGAATATATATTTGAGGTTAATTATCTAAATGAAGATGGATCAGCATTCGTAACCAGGGAAGTCGATACGATAAAAGATAAAGAGTTTACTTATACCGTGAAAAAAGTCGATGGAAAGTTTAAAGTAATGGAACTTCCTCCTTACCAACCATAATAGAGGAAGCTAGATATAATCGTATTAAATCTCCCTTAGCGGGAGGTTTTTTAACATAATAGAAAGTATAAGCTTTTTGGAGGACTTCCCGCTCTACCCTTTATGATTATTGAAAGTCTATATAAGGTGTTGAAATCACTTGAATAGCCGATACGACACCCACCAAATTCGATCCATATTCCATGAAAGATCATAAATTGCGGATGTAATTCAGTGGAATAGGCATAGAGTGGGGATGTTAGTGTGACGAACAATGCTTCGCGCATGAAGGTAGTGAAGGTGAGGCTAGAATAGATGCATAAAGTACTTTTAATTAGCAGGAAAAGTAGGGGAAGAGAGAATTAGTTGTAAAAACAACAGTTAAAAATGGCGATAACGCTGAAAAGTGGAATTTCCAGTAATTTAGATGTACTCCATGCAACTAAAGTTAGCTTCAGAGGGATTGGGTTGAATGTAGTTGTACTTATTACACCTAATAGTGAATGGTGGAGGCGGAAGGCGTTTCTTTAATAAAAGCAATTTGACAATCATTACTGAAACAATTATAGTTACAGTATAGCTTTCGAAAAGTTATTAAATAGATATTATTCTCAAACTAACTTAAATGGTGGTGATTTGTAATGAGTATTGAAATAGGTGATTGGGTCAAGGGAAATACAAATCAAGGCGAATTAATACATGGTTTTATCGATTCAATAAATTTGTTAGCTGGCACTATGGGAATACATGTGATTGCCTCGGATCACGAAACGGTGATTGGTACAACTATTGATGTACGTAATCAAGGTGTGAAAAAGCTCCAAGAGAGTTCCTTAGATAATAGTGAGCAATTAAAGAATCTAATCGATATCGCATTATTGGCTAAAGATGAACAATGGTTCATGGAATTAACCGATCAATTAAACTCAATTCATCATGCATCCAATTCACATATAGAGGATTATTTGATTACAGATATGAAGAGCAATCGATTAGGAATATTGTAAATGGCACATGATGGGGCCAATGGATACCTAAAAGTGATATGAAGTATCGCTAGCATCAAAAGCATAAACTCCTTGAAAAAGGACGACATAGTCGTCTCTGCTTGAAATATAGGAAAGTATAAGTTTTCGTTACTTTTATCTCCTATATTTTTGGACAAACGGTCCTTCTTCGCATAAGCGAAGGACGGCGTAGCCGTTTATCTTTATCTAGATTGAGAGATGGGTGCATCTGTGTTAATATGGAAGTAACTATAATGATCGGAGGGTTCTCGAAGAGATGAATGATACAATCCGTTTTCAACCTTTGTACCACTAATTGAATAGTGCAAAGGCTCTGCTACTGTGCAGGGCGAACGGGATTGGTCTGTATATTTCTAGAGAACTCCATTTATTGCGAATAATCGCATCAATAAAGAGGAGGGCGACCCCGCCCTCTTTTTGTTGTATTTATGGATAATTACCCCTACAATCATCCATACCATGGCTTATTAGACCGAAGGATCTTTCATTTTTGTGTATACATATATGAAAGGTCATCTTTTAGGTAAAGATGGATATATCCCGTTCGCTTAACCACAGGAGATTAGCCTGAGGTTTTTTATTATGAACTTAAAGGAGATTAAATTAATGGAAGAATTGCAACAGCGAGCGATCCTGGTAGGTGTCAATGTGAAGCATCAAGAGGATTTCGAATACTCTATGGAGGAACTAGGGAACTTGGCTTCGGCTTGTCATGTAGAAGTTGTAGAACAGCTGACACAAAACTTAGAGAAAGTGAATAAAACTCACTATATTGGAAAAGGGAAAGTACAGGACCTCAGAGCATTGTATGAGGAGCAGGAAGCAAACATGGTTATTTTTAACGATGAATTGTCTCCCTCCCAAATTCGTAATCTGGAAGCAGACTTACAATGTAAGGTGATTGATCGGACTATTCTAATCCTAGATATATTTGAGAAGCGGGCAAAGACAAGGGAAGCTCAACTTCAAGTGGAGGTAGCCCAACTGCAGTATATGCTTCCTAGATTAATCGGTTTGCGTGAATCCTTGGGCCGGCAAGGTGGAGGTGTTGGTACCAAGAATAAAGGTGTTGGGGAGACGAAGCTTGAGCTTGATCGTCGTAGAATAGAGGATAAAATCAGCGCTTTGAACAAAGAACTGGAGACACTCGTATCTCAACGCCAAACCCAACGCAAGCAGCGCCAAAGAAATAAGCTTCCAGTCGTATCACTAGTTGGCTACACAAACGCAGGGAAATCAACGATCATGAATGCTTTGGTAGAGTCGTTCAGTCCATCCGGTAACAAGTTGGTGTTTGAGAAGGATATGTTGTTCGCGACACTGGAAACCTCGGTTCGTAATATACATCTCGAAGATAATAAGTCCTTTCTACTGACAGACACGGTCGGATTTGTAAGTAAACTTCCTCATCATCTTATCAAGGCGTTTCGATCTACGCTTGAAGAAGTGGCAGAAGCCGATCTGTTGATTCATGTGATTGATTATTCTAACGCTAAGTATGAGCAGTTGATGAATATTACAGAACATACATTAGAAGAGATCGGTATTACAAATATTGAAACGATCCTTGCGTACAATAAATGTGATGTGGTCGATTGTGAAATTCCAGTAGTAGATGGTGATAGTATTTACCTTGCGGCGAAGCCGAGAGTGGGTATATCCGAACTTGTGGACTTGATTAGATCACATATCTTTAAAGATTATATACAGTGTGTGATGCTGATTCCTTTTGATCAAGGGCAAGTGGTTTCCTATTTAAATGAACATGCACATGTGATCTCTACTGAATATGATCATGAGGGTACACGATTGACACTCGAATGCAGAGCGATGGATGTTGAGAAGTATCGTGAGTACGTAGTCTGAATTGATGCAGGACGAATGGAATAATATTTAAACATAGAAAACAAGGCTCCCTGGAATCTTCTAGGGGAGCCTTGTTTTCTATTGAAGCTTTATTTACTTCGCGATGAGATCCTCAGGATTAGAGGGTGTATTTGACGTGTTCGGTGCTTCTCCGAAAGGAAGCATTAATGAGGAAGGATCGGACTGATCAATAGAAGTTGCTTCGTATTGTGCCACTGCCTTATATTTCGCAGATAAGTAAGTGACAGCCGTAGATTTAGAAATAACCTGAGTATACATAAGGTCAGGGTCTGGATTATTAATAACATAGTACACGGTTGCTGTTAGATCAGGGCCAAATTCTATTCGTTCAATGGAGGCCGAGTATCCTGGATTAGGAAGATCATGCACTGTGAGCGATACCTTGTTCACGTCCTGGGTTACTTTCTCAATAGAAATGCTGGTCTTGTAGGTCTTTTTAGGCGCAATGACTTTTTGCTCGGGTACAATTTTTTTAGCAAATTCAGATGAATTATAAATCATGATAGCTGCTTCAGAGCGAGTTATTCCATCGTTTGGCCGGAAACCATTATTTTCGCTTAAAGTAATAATCCCCGTATTAAGTAGCGTCTGTAGGCTGTTCGAAACTTCTGATGAAAGATTCTCCCCATCTGAGATATGGACGTACATTAAAGTTACTGGAAAGTTACCTTTCGTCAAAAGAGATTGGTTAACTAAGTGTGCAAATTGTGCTCGAGTTATTGTGTCGCTAGGATTAACTGTCTTATCTACAGCAAGGCCATTGTCATGAGCAATAAGGAATGCCTTGGCATACCATGCGTCATCAGCTACTTTGTCGAAGTGGTCACTTGCCTTAGATGGATGGTTATCCAACTGTAAGTTGAAGGCGTTGATTAGGAACTGAAGTCCCTGAGCATATGTGACCTTGGACTTGGGAGCGAATAGTTCAGTACTAATACCATTAATGATATTTGAATTTCTTAGAGAATTGATTTTTGCTTCAGCCGGATCACCTGACAGATCGGAGAAAGCAAGTGCTGAACTACCAAGTGATAGCGATGTTGCCAGGACACTACAAATGATAGCTAACTTTGTAACATTGAATTTAGATTTTTGTTTATTCATTTTATATCACCTCTACTTATATAGATGGAGAATACTTGTAAAAGGTTGCAGTGTGGCGTCAACTTTTTTTATTCTATTGAAAATGCATGCTAGAGGTAATGGATTCATGAAATGTAAGAATAAAGTAGTTTGCAGAAATAAATCATTGACTAATCTCATTGT
Organism: Paenibacillus sp. FA6; assembly: GCF_051550225.1. Classification (NCBI taxonomy): domain Bacteria; kingdom Bacillati; phylum Bacillota; class Bacilli; order Caryophanales; family Paenibacillaceae; genus Paenibacillus; species Paenibacillus sp. FA6. Next base: position 488,450 of record NZ_CP188820.1, read on the forward strand.
GAGTATTTTAATAGAGGATATAGCATTTTACAAATTGAATATGGATCTTCGGGGTAGGTGAAATTCCTAACCGGCGGTGAGAGTTCCTGTTTATGATGAACTTCTAGCCCGCGACTCGTCATCATGAAGATGGTGGCGACTGACTTGGTGTGATTCCAAGGCCGACGGTAAAGTCCGGATGGGAGAAGATCAAGCAAATGCATGACGTGTTTTTTGAAAATATAAGAAAGTATAAGTTTCACTTGATACTCTATTCCTTATATTTCCGCTGAAACGGGTGCCGTCTTTGAAAAAGGACGGCATAGCCGTTTCTACTTGTGCGCACAAGCTTATTTGATCAGCCCCCGTAAATGTCGATAACTATCGAATGCGGGGGTTTTCTTTTGTAAGACCCCATATTCAGAGTAAGGGGACAGAGAGAGTGGACAATGTAGTGGAGAGTGTGAAGCCTGTTGCATCTGTAAGAGAAAAGCCTTCAAAGAGTGGGTTTTGGCTAGTAGTATTGGGAGCAGCTCTATGGGGAGTGGATCCTCTATTTCGAATTATTTTATTAGATTCACTTACTTCAACCCAGATTGTATTGCTTGAACATATGATTATTGTTGTGTTTGTTGCTCCGGTGCTATGGAAGAATCGCTACGAACTCCGTGGATTACGGATGAGACATGTTGTGGCGCTTCTGTTTATATCTTGGGGCGGTTCAGCCATTGCGACGATACTGTTTACTATGGGATTGGCTAATGGGAACATTAATGCTGTACTGTTGCTTCAAAAGCTTCAACCGTTGTTTGCCATTATCTTGGCGAGAATACTATTGAAAGAACGACTTCCAAAGAATTTCTCCAAACTGTTTCTTTTAGCGATAATCGGTACTTATTTGCTCACATTTGGATTTGCAGTACCAGTAGGTCATTGGAATGATTTTGTTAAAGTAGGTAGCTTGTTTTCGCTAGGCGCTGCTGCTCTATGGGGCGGATCGACTGTGATGGGGCGTTTAATGGTTGGCCAGATGAAGTATGAGACTGTCACTTCCTTAAGGTTCATACTGGCATTGCCTTTGCTACTCTTTATTACTTGGGGTGAAGGAGGAGTGTGGAGTTTACCAATCGGATCGACTGCTATGGTATGGGTATCTTTGAATCTGGTGGGTCAAGCTCTATTACCTGGTCTGCTCAGTCTCCTGGTTTACTATAAGGGGTTAACGACTACGAAAGCGTCGGTTGCGACATTGGCAGAGTTAAGTTTCCCGATGGTAGGCGTGCTGATTAATTGGATTGCATTCCGAGAGGTGATCACGCAACCACAACTGATTGGTTTTATTCTGATCTGGGTAGCTCTGTTTGCAATCTCTAGACAAGATGGTGAGACGACGCTTGTTTAACGACTAAACCATATCTCTTTGCAACCATAGAAACTGTGGGGCAGAGAGATTGTTTTGTTTATATTGAATCTTTAAATTGTAAAAAAATATGACTTGCGCTGATAGAGGATGGCATGTTATATTATAAATCCGGTCAGCGAGAAAATAAAAAATGTCTAACAAAGACATTAAAAAAAGACTTGCATTATTAAACCGGATGCGATATGATATAAAAGTTGTCACCGAGACACACTGGTGATTAACGAAAGAGAAATTGATCTTTGAAAACTGAACAACGAGTGAGTGGTTTTCACGAAAGTGAGAACAAACAAATGAGAAATCATTTGGATTGAGAATGAATAATTCTCGTCAGTATGTTTCATAATGAGCATAATCGCTCTTTTCATTAACTTGGAGAGTTTGATCCTGGCTCAGGACGAACGCTGGCGGCGTGCCTAATACATGCAAGTCGAGCGGAGATTTCAGAAGTGCTTGCACTTCTGAGATTTCAGCGGCGGACGGGTGAGTAACACGTAGGTAACCTGCCTGTAAGACTGGGATAACTATCGGAAACGGTAGCTAATACCGGATAACTTATTTCTTCACATGAAGAGATACTGAAAGGCGGAGTAATCTGCCACTTATAGATGGACCTGCGGCGCATTAGCTAGTTGGTGAGGTAATGGCTCACCAAGGCGACGATGCGTAGCCGACCTGAGAGGGTGAACGGCCACACTGGGACTGAGACACGGCCCAGACTCCTACGGGAGGCAGCAGTAGGGAATCTTCCGCAATGGACGAAAGTCTGACGGAGCAACGCCGCGTGAGTGATGAAGGTTTTCGGATCGTAAAGCTCTGTTGCCAGGGAAGAACACTTGGGAGAGTAACTGCTCTCAAGGTGACGGTACCTGAGAAGAAAGCCCCGGCTAACTACGTGCCAGCAGCCGCGGTAATACGTAGGGGGCAAGCGTTGTCCGGAATTATTGGGCGTAAAGCGCGCGCAGGCGGTCATTTAAGTTTGGTGTTTAATTCCAGGGCTCAACCCTGGGTCGCACTGAAAACTGGGTGACTTGAGTACAGAAGAGGAGAGTGGAATTCCACGTGTAGCGGTGAAATGCGTAGATATGTGGAGGAACACCAGTGGCGAAGGCGACTCTCTGGGCTGTAACTGACGCTGAGGCGCGAAAGCGTGGGTAGCAAACAGGATTAGATACCCTGGTAGTCCACGCCGTAAACGATGAGTGCTAGGTGTTAGGGGTTTCGATACCCTTGGTGCCGAAGTTAACACATTAAGCACTCCGCCTGGGGAGTACGGTCGCAAGACTGAAACTCAAAGGAATTGACGGGGACCCGCACAAGCAGTGGAGTATGTGGTTTAATTCGAAGCAACGCGAAGAACCTTACCAGGTCTTGACATCCCTCTGAATCCACTAGAGATAGTGGCGGCCTTCGGGACAGAGGAGACAGGTGGTGCATGGTTGTCGTCAGCTCGTGTCGTGAGATGTTGGGTTAAGTCCCGCAACGAGCGCAACCCTTATATTTAGTTGCCAGCACATTATGGTGGGCACTCTAGATAGACTGCCGGTGACAAACCGGAGGAAGGTGGGGATGACGTCAAATCATCATGCCCCTTATGACCTGGGCTACACACGTACTACAATGGCCGGTACAACGGGCTGCGAAATCGCGAGATGGAGCCAATCCCAACAAAGCCGGTCTCAGTTCGGATTGCAGGCTGCAACCCGCCTGCATGAAGTCGGAATTGCTAGTAATCGCGGATCAGCATGCCGCGGTGAATACGTTCCCGGGTCTTGTACACACCGCCCGTCACACCACGAGAGTTTACAACACCCGAAGTCGGTGGGGTAACCCGCAAGGGAGCCAGCCGCCGAAGGTGGGGTAGATGATTGGGGTGAAGTCGTAACAAGGTAGCCGTATCGGAAGGTGCGGCTGGATCACCTCCTTTCTATGGAGAATCGTTTCCTGAGACGGAAACATTCGAACACGGTGACTATGGTCACCGTAAGACTTTACAATGTAAAGTCGCACACTCACTCGTTGTCAGTTTTGAAAGAGCAATCTTTCAAACATGTTATTTCTCTTGTAGAAATGACTTTGATCCTTGAAAACTAGATAACGAACGAATTTGTAAGTTAGAATGAACATTCTTTTATATGTACGTTTTGTTAACTTGTTAACGAAACAAAGTGTAAAAGTAGCTAGCGAGTATTCAGTTTACTGAATACGGACTAAAATGTACGTGCGAGTGTATTGAGGCTGGGGATCCTTTGGGAGCTTGTTTCAACCGTTTACGGGGGAAATAAGCGGACAACAGAGCACCAGAGTCAAAACAGGAGCATCGTGGTTAAGCTACTAAGAGCACACGGAGGATGCCTAGGCACTAGGAGTCGATGAAGGACGTGGCGAACAACGAAACTGCCTCGGGGAGCTGTAAGCAAGCTTTGATCCGGGGGTGTCCGAATGGGGAAACCCGGCTGTGTTAATACGCAGTCACTCTTACCTGAATACATAGGGTAGGTAGAGACAGACCAGGGGAACTGAAACATCTAAGTACCCTGAGGAAGAGAAAACAATAGTGATTCCGTCAGTAGCGGCGAGCGAACGCGGATTAGCCCAAACCAAGGAGCTTGCTCTTTGGGGTTGTGGACGTCTCACACGGAGTTACAAAGGAATATATTAAGCGAAGAGGTCTGGAAAGGCCCGGCATAGAAGGTAAAAGCCCTGTAGCTGAAAGTATATTCTCTCCGAGACGTATCCCGAGTAGTGCGGGGCACGTGAAACCCCGTATGAATCCAGCAGGACCATCTGCTAAGGCTAAATACTCCCTAGTGACCGATAGTGAAACAGTACCGTGAGGGAAAGGTGAAAAGCACCCCGGAAGGGGAGTGAAATAGAACCTGAAACCGTGTGCTTACAAAAAGTCAGAGCCCGTTCTATGGGTGATGGCGTGCCTTTTGTAGAATGAACCGGCGAGTTACGTTCCCGTGCAAGGTTAAGCTGAGAAGGCGGAGCCGCAGCGAAAGCGAGTCTGAATAGGGCGAAATTTAGTACGTGGACGTAGACCCGAAACCGAGTGATCTACCCCTGTCCAGGGTGAAGGTGCGGTAACACGCACTGGAGGCCCGAACCCACGCATGTTGAAAAATGCGGGGATGAGGTGGGGGTAGCGGAGAAATTCCAATCGAACTCGGAGATAGCTGGTTCTCCCCGAAATAGCTTTAGGGCTAGCCTCGGAATGAAGAGTCGTGGAGGTAGAGCACTGATTGGGTGCGGGGCCCGCAAGGGTTACCAAGCTCAGTCAAACTCCGAATGCCATGTACTTATATCCGGGAGTCAGACAGTGAGTGCTAAGATCCATTGTCGAAAGGGAAACAGCCCAGACCATCAGCTAAGGTCCCCAAGTGTGTGTTGAGTGGGAAAGGATGTGGAGTTGCACAGACAACCAGGATGTTGGCTTAGAAGCAGCCATCATTGAAAGAGTGCGTAATAGCTCACTGGTCGAGTGACTCTGCGCCGAAAATGTAACGGGGCTAAACACACCACCGAAGCTATGGCTTGATACTATGTATCAGGGGTAGGGGAGCGTTGTATAGAGGTTGAAGGTGTACCGTGAGGAGCGCTGGACACTATACAAGTGAGAATGCCGGTATAAGTAACGAAAAGATCAGTGAGAATCTGATCCGCCGAAAGCCCAAGGTTTCCTGAGGAAGGCTCGTCCTCTCAGGGTAAGTCGGGACCTAACGCGAGGCCGAAAGGCGTAGTGGATGGACAACAGGTTGAAATTCCTGTACCACCGTAATCCGTTATGAGTAATGGGGTGACGCAGTAGGGTAGTGACGCGGACTGATGGAATAGTCCGTCTAAGCAGTGAGGCTTGTGTGTAGGCAAATCCGCACACTATAAGGCTAGGCTGTGATGGGGAGCGAAAATTATAGTAGCGAAGGTCATGATCTCACACTGCCAAGAAAAGCCTCTAACCAGGAGAAGGTGCCCGTACCGCAAACCGACACAGGTAGGCGAGAAGAGTATTCTAAGGCGCGCGGAAGAACTCTCGTTAAGGAACTCGGCAAAATGACCCCGTAACTTCGGGAGAAGGGGTGCCCCGGTAGTGTGAATAGCACGAGGGGGCCGCAGTGAAAAGGCCCAAGCGACTGTTTAGCAAAAACACAGGTCTGTGCGAAGCCGTAAGGCGAAGTATACGGGCTGACGCCTGCCCGGTGCTGGAAGGTTAAGGGGAGTGGTTAGGGGTAACCCGAAGCTATGAACCGAAGCCCCAGTAAACGGCGGCCGTAACTATAACGGTCCTAAGGTAGCGAAATTCCTTGTCAGGTAAATTCTGACCCGCACGAATGGCGTAACGATTTGGGCGCTGTCTCAACGAGAGATCCGGTGAAATTTTAATACCTGTGAAGATGCAGGTTACCCGCGACAAGACGGAAAGACCCCATGGAGCTTTACTGCAGCTTGATATTGGATTTGGGTACGATCTGTACAGGATAGGTGGGAGCCTGAGAAATAGGAGCGCAAGCTTCTATGGAGGCATCGTTGGGATACCACCCTGATCGTATCTAGGTTCTAACCTAGGACCGTAAACCGGTTCGGGGACAGTGTCTGGTGGGCAGTTTGACTGGGGCGGTCGCCTCCTAAAGAGTAACGGAGGCGCCCCAAGGTTCCCTCAGAATGGTTGGAAATCATTCGAAGAGTGCAAAGGCAGAAGGGAGCTTGACTGCGAGACCTACAAGTCGAGCAGGGACGAAAGTCGGGCTTAGTGATCCGGTGGTACCGCATGGAAGGGCCATCGCTCAACGGATAAAAGCTACCCTGGGGATAACAGGCTTATCTCCCCCAAGAGTCCACATCGACGGGGAGGTTTGGCACCTCGATGTCGGCTCATCGCATCCTGGGGCTGAAGTAGGTCCCAAGGGTTGGGCTGTTCGCCCATTAAAGCGGTACGCGAGCTGGGTTCAGAACGTCGTGAGACAGTTCGGTCCCTATCTGTCGTGGGCGCAGGAAATTTGAGAGGAGCTGTCCTTAGTACGAGAGGACCGGGATGGACGCACCTCTGGTGTACCAGTTGTTCCGCCAGGAGCATAGCTGGGTAGCTACGTGCGGACGGGATAAGCGCTGAAAGCATCTAAGCGTGAAGCCCCCCTCAAGATGAGATTTCCCAATTAGTAAGACCCCTTGAAGACTACGAGGTAGATAGGTTGGAGGTGGAAGCGCAGCAATGTGCGGAGCTGACCAATACTAATCGGTCGAGGGCTTATCCTAACAAATGTTTAACGGTTGAAGTGTATACTTCATACTTTCTAACACAAATTCGTTCGTATCTAGTTTTCAGGTGATCAAACATCTGGATAAGCTGCAGGTCCTTTATGAGGACTGATATTTTCTCGCAGCGATTTCGAGAAGCGTAAGCTTCGAAAAATCATGTTTGGTGGCGATAGCGGAGGGGTTCCACACGTACCCATCCCGAACACGACCGTTAAGCCCTCCAGCGCCGATGGTACTTGGACCGCAGGGTCCTGGGAGAGTAGGACGTCGCCAAGCAGAAGTTTTGTAAGACATGATTACATACATAAGTGATGTAAGGAATGTATTATGAAATGTTATATTCCCTGATAGCTCAGTTGGTAGAGCACTCGACTGTTAATCGAGTTGTCACAGGTTCGAGTCCTGTTCGGGGAGCCATAACGGCCCGTTGGTCAAGTGGTTAAGACACCTCCCTTTCACGGAGGTATCAGGGGTTCGAGTCCCCTACGGGTCACCATTTTAATATTTTTTAATGACGCGGGGTGGAGCAGCCCGGTAGCTCGTCGGGCTCATAACCCGAAGGCCGCAGGTTCAAATCCTGCCCCCGCAACCAATTATATTATGAGGAACCGTGGTGTAGTTGGCCTAACATGCCTGCCTGTCACGCAGGAGATCGCGGGTTCGAATCCCGTCGGTTCCGCCATTTTTATTATTCATGGGACATTAGCTCAGTTGGTAGAGCACCTGACTCTTAATCAGGGTGTCGAAGGTTCAAGCCCTTCATGTCCCACCATATATTTAAACTGTGCGCGTGTGGCGGAATTGGCAGACGCACTAGACTTAGGATCTAGCGTTTCACGACGTGTGGGTTCAAGTCCCTCCACGCGCACCATATTTTTGACTTAGCTGTGAATAAATAAATTGCAGCCCTTCAAAATAACGGGACGTAGCTCAGCTTGGTAGAGCACCTGGTTTGGGTCCAGGGGGTCGCATGTTCAAATCGTGTCGTCCCGATCGTTATTTATTTTTTTATGCGGGTGTAGTTCAATGGTAGAACTCCAGCCTTCCAAGCTGATAGCGTGGGTTCGATTCCCATCACCCGCTTAATGATTGTTAAGCAATTGAATAGTAAAAAACACAAAAGAGTTGCGAATTTTCGCAGCTCTTTTGTGTTTTTATAAATAGTTACTCATTTTCAGTTTCGTGATATGCCCATTAAACATTGAGCCCTAAATCATATTTGTATCCAGCAGATTAAAATGATTTAAGCTTATTCATTTCTATCTCTCGAATGAAACGAGTAGCTGCATCTCGAACTGAATCAGCGCCAGCGATGGCTGATATAACAGATACTCCATCTGCACCCGCATGAATGACCGATGCTGCATTGTCGATTTTGATTCCACCTATACCTACTAGAGGAATTTGAATTCCCTTTGCGCGTAGTTCTTCTATAAGGGAAGTTCCCTGAACTTCCTTTGCATCATCTTTGGATTGTGTCGGGAAGATAGGACCTATACCCAAATAGTTGGCTCCATCAAGTAGTGCCTGTTGAGCTTCTTCTAACGTATGGGCAGATACACCGATTATCGCATTAGGACCTAGCCTAGCGCGCATGGAGCTTGCAGGTTCATCATCCTGCCCGATATGGACTCCGTCCGCACCAATAGCAATGGCTAGAGAGATATCGTCGTTGATGATGAAAGGGATATTGTGTTCCCAACATAGCTTCTGAAGCTTTTTTGCCAACTCAAGTTTGGCTTGACCCATGAGGGCACCAGGGCCCTTTTCACGAAATTGAAATAAGGTAATACCTCCTGTAATGGCCTCTGATAATACTTCCACGGGGCTCTTTAGACAGTTGATACTCCCCATGATGAAGTAGAGCTTAAGGGATGGACGAATCGTATCCGAATTAATAGCTAACATGATTCTCGCCTCGCTGTCTTTTCTGATATGCAAAATGATTCGTAGGTCCATGCCCCGCGCCGATGCCTAATTGATCTTCGATAGCCGCTTGGATGAATGATTTGGCTATTTGGATAGCTTCAAGCACGGATGTACCTTTGGCTAATTCTGCTGTAATGGCGGCTGAGTAGGTGCAACCTGTGCCATGAGTGTGTCTCGTCTCAATTCTGTTATTCTCCATATATATGTAGTCATGCCCATCATAAAGGAGATCTATAACTTGCTCTGTAGACGCATCATGTCCACCTTTCATCACGACATAACGACTACCCATCTGATGGATGATTCTAGCAGCTTCTTCCCGATCACTCAAGGTACGAATAGACATTTCGGTAAGTATTTCTGCTTCGGGGAGGTTGGGTGTAGTTATGAGTGCTAAGGGTAGTAAATATCGAATGACGGATTGAACGGCTTCTTGTTGCAAAAGAGGAGATCCTCCCTTAGCGACCATAACAGGATCTATGACCAGGTTACTCCAATGATATTGCTGTACCTTAGCGGCCACGATACGAATAATCTCTCCGCTAAATAACATCCCTGTCTTCACTGCGTCCGGTTCTAAATCACTTCCGATCGAGTCTAATTGCATCGTAAGGGCTTCGGCACTCATAGGGAAGACCCCCTGAACACCCAACGTATTCTGTGCTGTCACTGCTGTGATGGCAGACATTCCGTACACACTCAGTTCTTGAAATGTTTTCATATCTGCCTGTATCCCAGCACCACCACCGCTGTCCGATCCGGCTATAGTCAAAGCTTTATATATGCTCTTCATGGGTAACCTCCCGGTAATCCGATTTGTAGTTCTTTCTATACTTGAGACATCTATTGAAGCCTTTGGATCCTTGATCTTTGTTGAAAAGATTCCGGAGACACCAACGCCAATTGATTCAGGAATTCAATTTGGAAGCTTCCAGGACCTAGAGCTTCTGTCTTAGCAGCAGCTATTTCTGCGGCTACGCCAAAGAATGCAACGGCTTCAGTAACAGCTTCAATCGAATGCTGTTCACTAACAGCTAGAAAGGCAGCAATCACGGAGCCGAGCAAACATCCGGAACCGGTGACTTTTGTCATGATAGGGTGACCATTACTAGCAAGGAATGTGGTATGTCCGTCTGTGATAACATCATCCGCTCCCGTAACCACAACAATACAACCTAGCTTATGAGCTGCCTTTTGTGCGAGTTGAACTACGTTTCCTTCACCAGTTCCGGCCTCCACACCCTTAATGGACCAGTTCTCACCAATCACATGGGCTACTTCTGCAACGTTTCCACGAAGCACGGTTAGCTTAATCTCTTGAGAGACCCTCTGGGCAATAGTTGTACGATAGGAGGTGGCTCCAGCACCAACAGGATCAAATACGACTGGAACATTATTCTCATTAGCTGATTTACCTGCCATGAGAATGGAGTCTACAATATGAGTATTGAGAGTACCCATATTTAGTAGGACAGCATTAGCGATTTTCGCTACATCGGCAACTTCTTCATGAGCATCTGCCATAAAGGGTGAAGCGCCTAGGGCGAGAAGTCCATTGGCTGTAAAGTTGGTAACTACCGTGTTGGTGATGTTGTGTACAAGTGGATTATGCTGACGTACCTTTTGTAGAAATGTCATGATTAACTTCCTCCTTAAGATGAATTAGAAATTGATGAAGGCATCTTCCGCTTTTATAGTGTCAGGTAGTAAATTGTTAGAAATGAGCCATTGATTGACGCTCTCCCATGATTCAGGTGATTGATATCCGAAAGCCTGTTCTTTCGCATCCATCAGTGGTAATAGAATCTCTAGGCTCTTCGTTTCTATTTCTTTATCTAGCGGTGAAGTCTGATCTTCATGTTCAAAAAGTATGGATAGTGCTTCCTCAGGATGCTGTTGTACGTACTGTTGTCCTTGGGCAATGGCTGTGACAAACTTCGCGAGTAACTCTTGCTTGTCTTTCAATCCCTGCTCACTAGCGACAAGGACAAGCTCATAATAATCCGGAACACCATAATCCGTAGGATTCAAAGCGACTACAGCGTGACCTTGCTTAGCAAGTATTAGTTGTTCATGATTGATGAATCCACCCATAATGGCATCAACACTGGAAGTAGCAATGGCCGGAATGAGATCATAGCCTACATCAACCAAATGAACGTCTTCAGGATCGCCCCCATCATTTCGAATCATGGTATGTACCATAGCTTCATATAAAGGAATTGAAGAGTATCCAACGGTTAAACCAGCCAGGTCTTTGGGAGATTGAACCGTTCCATTAGTAGGTACCATAAGATGATTCAATGGATGTCTCACGATAGCAGCAATAGATTTAACGGGAATATTCTCACCGCGAGCCATAAGTAATTGTGGTTGATAACTTAGGGCTAGATCGACCTTTCCAGCAGCTACTAATTTCAAAGCATCATTGGTATCGGCAGGCATTTGGATATCTAGTTCAATCCCTTGTTCCGCGAAGTATCCATTTTCTTGTGCTGTATACAGGAAAGAATGAACGGCATTCGGATACCAATCGAGCATAATGCTCAGCTTTTGAGGCTTATTCTCTACGATTGCCGTTGGCATGTCAGTTGCTTGATTCGAGTTAGACGTATTGCCACAAGCGGTCAAGGAAAAGAGTGCCAGTGCCAGTAGAACGGGGATAACTTTTTTCATACCCATATTTATATTCTTATTTATAGTCATTTCGATAAACCTCTCCTCTTTAGAAACTTGTTCTCTAATATTACGATCATCATAAATAAGGAAATCCCAAGTAAAGAAAGTAACAAGATGGATGCAAACATCTCATCCGTATGCATATTGCTCGACATTCTTCGACTATAGTAGCCTAGCCCCTTTGTACCTCCTAGCCATTCGCCAATCGTAGCTCCAACGACACAATATACGATGGAGAGTTTCAGTCCCGAGAAGAAGGAAGGTAAGGCCATAGGCATCTCAATGGTGCAGAATAGTTCCCAGCGGTTGGCTCCCATCGTCATGAGTAACTCTGCATACTCGCGATCACCCTTTTTTAGACCGTCATAGGTGCTTACTACAATCGGGAAGAATGCAGTTAGGAAGACCACCGCTACTTTACTCCAAATCGTGTAACCGAACCACATGATGAAGATAGGAGAGAGCGCGATTAAGGGGATGGTCTGACTAATAATCATGAACGGATAGAGTGCTTTCTCAAGTGGACGTGAAATATGCATACTTATAGCAAGAATAATGCCCCCACTAACAGATAATATAAAACCTAAGACAACCTCTTCTAAAGTTGCGATTAAATGCCGACTGATCAATAGATGCCCATTCTCAAATAATGCACGGGTAATCGAGGTGGGTGAGGGAATAATAAAGGAAGGTACCCATCCTAAAGAGACCACCGATTCCCAAGCTATTAGGAGTAGTGTAAAAAGAAGTGCAAACCATCCATAATCATGTGCCCAGCGTTTAAAAAGGCGTCTTCTCATGTAATCTTCGCTCCAAGTCCTGCCTCAATTGTATAAAGTGAGGGTCATAGTTCATCTCGTAGTGCCTTGGTCTAGGTAAATTAACGATGATTTCTTCTACACCTTGAGGACTGTCATGGGACATGAGGTAGATGCGATCACTTAATAAAATGGCTTCTTCCAAATCATGTGTAATGAAAAGGACAGTCTTATGTAGATCATCCCAAAGATCTAGTAACCAACGATGCATCTTTCTTTTGGTCATTGCGTCAAGGGCACCAAAGGGTTCATCTAATAACATCAGATCTTGGCCTGTTACGAGTGTTCTGAGAAAAGCGACACGTTGTCGCATCCCACCTGATAATTCATCTGGATAGGCATATGCGTATTTCCCTAGACCGAAACGATCTAATGTTAATTGAATATCTGCTGTGATCTTCTCTTTATTACGCTGATCTAGTTCACGATGAAGTTTCCGATTAAGCTCCCATGGGAGTAGACAATTGTCTAGAACGGTTCTCCAAGGCAGAAGTAAGTCCTTCTGGGGCATGTAAGCCACTGTTCCTAGACGATTCAATGTCCTTTTGCCATGTATATATATTTCTCCATCCATAGGCTCTAGCAGTCCTGCAATCAGCTTAAACAGAGTGCTTTTACCAGAACCACTAGCTCCTATAACAGAAATGAATTCACCCGTATGAACATCCATAGATAGTTCCTGAATGATTGGGGATTCGTATGTACTTGCAAAAGAGTAAGTTAAATTCTGTAGTGATAATATCGCGGTAATCGCCTCCCGTAAACAAATAAAGACCCAACCATTTCCGAAAGGAAATGAGTGGGCCAAAAAGTTCATTCAGGCAAATAAGTGAGCAAATATATGCATGAGTTGAAGATTTCGTTCCACTTCCCTCCGCTGGTATAATCCAGATCAGGTTCCAAGGGTCCGGAACATCAAGTTCCATCTCAGTCATTAGACTCCCCTAGTGAAATACAAGGTCTTATTTAATTGATAACCTATCCAATATAACACAATTTACAAATATGTATAGAGGATGTTCAAAAAGTCATCTTTTGATCACGAAGTATACCAAGAGGCGTATCCAACATCGAAGATTGAATTCAACCGGTCTTTCCGGTGCTCACGTAGGTACTGCCTACGCTCCGCTCCTCTCTCCCTTGCTTCATCCAATCTTCTCGGTGTTGAAAACCTGACTTTTTGAACTCGTATTTATAGACTCATCTCTATTGACTAAGAAAAAAAATCATGATATATTTATCATACAGAATAATTATTACTATTACTTATATAAATCATTTTACTTTGAAAGGAAGATGCTCAATGGTTAAGAAAATACATCCAAGCACAAAAATTGGATATGTGAAATTGAAAATTAGCAATTTGGAACGTTCCTTAGTATTTTATAAAGAGGTTATTGGCTTAGGAGTTTTGAATTTGACAGAGAATACGGCTGAGTTGACAGTGGATGGTAAAGAACCGTTGTTGGTTCTAGAACAAATAGAGAATGCAGTCGTTTTACCGGAAAGATCGGTTGCTGGATTGTATCACTTCGCAATTCTAGTACCTGATCGCATTTCATTAGGACTATCATTACGTAACTTGATGAAGCACAACATTAATGCGGGCCAAGGAGATCATCTAGTCAGTGAAGCATTGTATATTAGTGATCCAGACGGCAATGGTATCGAGATTTATGCGGATCGTCCAAGGGAAACATGGAAGAGAGATGCACAGGGACAATATGTGATGACGACGGATCCAGTTGATGTTGATGGGCTGCTTGCGATATCTGATGGGCAGGAGTGGAATGGCTTAGCTGAAGGAACGATTATTGGACATGTTCATTTCCATGTATCAGATTTGCAGAAGGCGGAGGAATTTTACTGTAATACTCTAGGGCTTGACGTTACCGCTCATTATGGTGCGATGGCATTATTCGTATCTGCAGGAGGGTATCATCATCATATTGGCTTAAACACATGGGCAGGAGTGGGCGCACCATCTGCACCGGCAAATGCGGTCGGATTAGATTACTTCACATGGGTTCTTCCTAATCAGGATGAACTTGATACTGTCATTGTGCAATTAAAGAATGCGGGAATTAGTGTTACTCATCGGGATGGTGGTTGGTTCGTGAAAGATCCTTCCAATATTTCAATAAAGCTGTTGAGTCAAAGTTCAGAGTGAAGTAACACTTAGGAATACGAAAAAGTCGCAAGCATGATGCTTGCGGCTTTTATAATGGCTATGTTGCATACAAATACATCAATTAATCCATGTAATATAATAGTTTTATAACCATATATAACAAAATGATTATTTCGGAACCCTAGATTGTCTGCTAGTCTTAACTCAGATGTAGACGGGGGTGCACATCCGTTTGTATCAAAAAATAGTAAAGGATGGTTATCATGAAAAAAATATTGAGTATCGTGTTAGCTGCAGGAGTAATGATTTCATTAGTAGGGTTTCAACCAGAAGTTAAAGCAGCATCGCCAATTACTGTCAGTACGACGATTATAGTTGCCGCGGGTACAACATTTGATGGTCAGGGTCAGACTTATATTGCAAATGCAAGTACACTCGGAGATGGCAGCCAAGCTGAAAATCAAAAACCGATTTTCAAATTAGAAGCGGGCGCAACGATGAAGAATGTTATCATCGGCGCTCCTGGGGCTGATGGAGTTCATTGTTATGGAAACGCTACCATTACAAATGTGACTTGGCTGGATGTTGGGGAGGATGCTTTAACACTCAAGTCTTCAGGTACGGTTAATATTACGGGTGGTGGAGCATATAAAGCATATGATAAAGTGTTTCAAATGAATGCTGCAGGTACCATTAATATTAAGAACTTTAAAGCTAACGATATTGGGAAACTAGTTCGTCAAAATGGCGGAACTGCATACGCGGTTAACATGACACTTGATAATTCGGATATTTCTAAAGTGAAGGATTCCATTTTCAGAACAGATAGCAGTACAAGCCAAGGGAAAATTACAAATACAAGGTATTCTGGAGTCCCTACACTTTTCAAGGGATTTGCTTCAGGGAAGACAAGTCAGTCTGGTAATACACAATATTAATGCTATAAAGAAAAGGGTGCTGAAATATTCCAGCACCCTTCTTTCTAAATAGGTAATAAAAAAACAAGTTAATTAAGTCCAATACCAGAAAAACCCATCGCGATCCCAGGCTGCTTTTCCAGCGTGTAATTTCTTGAAAACTTTCTTTACATCTTTAGAGATGGATTGGTTGCCATTATCATTAACATAAATAAATTGTTCTCCAAAATGTTCGATAATATGCGTAACTGCTTCTGTTTGAACTAATTTTCCAGAAGCCTTTACTTCAGTAAACATCCATTCAGCAACTTGTTCTGCTGACCATTCCATTTTCATCACTCCTTAATTTTTGAACTCGCACTTATATTGATAGTAACCGACAATTATAGCATGTACAATGAAAAATGCAGCCGATCCTACAATGTAGGAAAGCTGCATCTTTCATTGTTATTATATATTTATTAACTGTACCAGCCCCAGATGAAGATGAACAGTGATCCGAAAATCGTAACTAGACCAACAAATAGTGCATAGGCAAGATTGAGGTATAGCTCCTTCTTTGTACTGGCTATTTCATTAATGTGCATAAATATAAACAGTTGCAAGGAAGCCTGTATCGTAGCCGTAACCGCTAGAATCCCCATTTTAGATGCGAAGGGAATATCTAGTAGGACGGTTAAAGCAAGGGCAGAAAGGACGAGGGAGGATAGATAGCCCATTACATGGCGAATTGGAAATAGCTGTTTCATCATGTCACATCAGTCCTTTCAGGTAAACGAAACTAAAGATAAATACCCATACTACGTCTAGGAAATGCCAGTAAAGAGAGAATATAAATGACTTGTTCGTAGTAGCCAATGTTAAGCCTTGTCTCTTCACTTGAATTAAGATGGCTATTCCCCATAGTAGACCAAAGCCAACGTGGGCTCCGTGGGTACCTAATAACACGAACAGACTGGATACGAAGGCGCTTGTCGATAACGTGGCACCTTCATGCACATAGGTGAAGAACTCTGCAATTTCAATCCCAAGGAAGGCTAAACCCATGAGTAGGGTGAGACCCATAAAGATCATCATCGGTTTCTTCAAACCAAGTCGCATACTGTGAATCGCAAGCCCAACGGTAAAGCTACTTGTGAGTAGCAAGAATGTTTCGACCAGAACGCCTGATAGTTCAAATATATCAGCACCACTTGGTCCACTAGCATAACGATTCACCAATACGAAATAGACGGTGAAAAGGGTGGAGAACAGCGCAATTTCTGCTCCTAGAAAGATCCAAAATCCGAAGATTTTATTACTGTTTTCCTCTGACCCGTACTCAAGCGGTTTTGTGGCATCTATTTTCATAGCGTTTCACCCCGCAATTTCTTTTCTGTTTCCATAATTTCTTGGACGGATACGGTAAATCCATCATCCCTATCGAAAGACATAGAGGCTAGAACGATTAGAATTCCAATTCCCGAGACAATAGCTGGAATCCACCAACTAAATACGAGTGCGAACCCGAATATGAAGAAGACAGCGCCAAGAATAACAGGTTTTCCAGTATTGCTTGGTAAATGAATCGGCTTAATTTCTTCATCAAAAATAGGTAGGTTATCGTGTTTAGCAGCCCATAACGCATCTCTTGATTTTACATTTGGAGTGATGGCGAAGTTGTATGCAGGAATTGGGCTACTTGTTGCCCATTCCAGCGTACGCGCATCCCATGGATCTCCATTTGTTTCGCGAGGGCTGTAACGGATACTATAATAAATATTGTATACAAGAATGGCGAACCCGATGGCAAGACCCAAAGCACCAGCGAACGATAGTAAGTTAAGTGGTCCGAAGCCTGATTCTGCCGAATACGTGTACATCCGACGCGTCATTCCTTTTAGTCCTAGGAAGAACAGCGGGAAGAAGGTCACGTTAAAGGAAACGGCAATCCACCAGAATGCATGTTTCCCTAGACGATCATTCATCTTGAAGCCGAATACTTTCGGGAACCAATAATGGAAGCCTGCAATAACGGCAAAGACTGTACCAGGAATTAGAACGTAGTGAAAATGTGCTACCAAGAACATGGTATTATGGTACTGATAATCGGCACTGGCCATAGCTAACATGACACCAGTAACACCACCGATTGTAAAGATTGGAATAAAGGCTAGTGAGTACAGCATCGGAGTCGTGAAGCTGATCTTACCCTTTCGCATGGTGAACAGCCAGTTAAAGATCTTGACTCCGGTAGGAACGGCAATTGCCATCGTTGTAACGGAGAAGAATCCGTTAATCATGGCCCCTTGACCCATCGTATAGAAGTGATGCGCCCATACTAGGAAGGACAAGAGTGAGATGACGACCATACTAACAACCATAGATGTGTAGCCGTATAAGTTTTTCTTTGAGAATGTCGAGATAATTTCACTGTATATCCCGAATGCAGGAAGAACAACAATATATACTTCAGGGTGACCCCATACCCAGAATAGGTTAGCCCATAACATATCCATACCACCATTAGCCATGGTGAAGAATTGTGAGCCGAAGAGTCGGTCGAACATCATAAGAGCAAGTGAAACAGTAAGTACTGGGAAAGCGAATGTAATGATCACACTCGTGATCAGGGAAGACCATGTAAACATGGGCATCCGCATAAGCTTCATGCCAGGTGCACGCATTTTGAGTATAGTTACAATAAAGTTAATCCCTGTTAACAATGTACCAATACCAGAGATCTGAAGTGCTAGAGAGTAATAGTTATTTCCTACTGTAGGGCTGAATTCTATACTTGCCAACGGGAAGTAAGCTGTCCAACCCGCATCAGGAGATCCCCCAATAACAAACGAAAGATTTAGTAACATGGCTCCTGCGAGAAATAGCCAGAAGCTAATGGCATTCAATCGAGGGAATGCTACGTCTCTTGCACCAATCTGGAGCGGAACAACGACGTTCATAATTCCAATAACAAAAGGCATAGCCATAAATAGAATCATAATCAGACCATGAGTTGTAAAGACCTCATTGTAATGTTGAGAATCCAGAAATTTCATCTCTGGAGCGGCGGTCTGTAGCCGCATCATAATGGCATCGACTCCCCCACGAAACAACATGATCAGTGCGGAGAGAATATACATGACCCCAATTTTTTTGTGGTCTACGGTGGTTAGCCATTCACGCCAGAGGTAACCCCATTTCTTAAAGTAGGTCAGACCGACGATAATCGCAATCGTAGCAAGAACAATACTAGCCATCGCGCCGTAAATTAACGGTTCACCGGTAACGAAAAATTCGTCCCATTTCATTAGGATTTGACTCCTTTCGGTTAATATAAATAATAATTAATTCGGGTTAAGGAATCATTGTAGACTGCCTTAATGTCCTGTATGATCTGTGTGTTCGATATCTTGGTTGCTATCCTCAGCTGGAGATTGAGGTAACGGTTCATTTGGATCTATATTGGGAACAGCATCGAACTCTGTTTCTTCAGGACTAGTAGCAGGATTTGGATGTATATCCTTGTTCTCTTGATGTTCTATATTTCCATTCTCCATATCGGCATGATTCATATGATCCGCATGACTTCCAGGAGGTGGGCTAAAGGTCAGATGTGTACTCGAGTAAGTTTTACGTCCTAAATAAGATGTAGACAGTAATCCTTTAAATTCAACTTCTTCTAATATAGGAGCAGTCGCTTTTACTTCTTCTACCCATTCCAGATAATCTGCTGGAGGCATAGCAAGTGTTTCGAATTCCATAAGCGCAGATCCTTGACCGCTGAAGTTCGTATTTCTACCTAAATAAGATCCTGGTACATCAGCGACTAAATTCAACGTATTGACCATGTCGCTCATCGCATATTTCTGTCCAGCCAACTGAGGTACCCAGAAGCTGGTAATAGGTCCGAATGTGTACAATCTTAATTCAATAGCACGATGTGTAGGAATGTTTAAATAATTGACAGTTTCAATTCCTTCCTCAGGATAACTGAAATGCCATTTCCAGTTGGATGAAGATGCATAGATAACTAAAGGTTCTTGATCCTCATAACCGACGGGAACTTTCTCCACTGCACTTGTTGATTGCAATGTGACTACGGAGAGAACACCTACAATAATAATAGGAATAGTGATCCAAATAGCTTCAAGCCATATATTCCCTTCCTCATGTGGAGGAATGTAGTCATCTTTCGAATTCTTCGCTCTATATTTTACTAAGATGATGACATACAGAACATAAACAACAAGTAATACACCTAACATCATGGCAATGGAGAAAATAATGGTACTGGATAAGGTTCTCGCAGCTGGACCCTTGGGATCCAATACGGCTACTGAACTACATCCAGACATGAGTAAGACAAGACTCATGAACAGAACAAATAATGACCCTCTTTTTTTCATGATGAACTCCTTCCTTTATGAACTACTATTCATTAATTGCGGATTAACATGCTAAAGACTATTGTAGGAATACTAACTGCAGAAAGCAAAAGACATAAAACTCTTTAAATGGTAGTTTATTGCTCAAATATGTCTAACTATCTAACAAAGTGTGATTAAACTGTTACAGCGAGCGAGTGATATGACTTTAATCACTATAGTGGCGCCATTCCTGGTGAGTTCATAGAATGTTCATTAATCGTTAAAGTTACTCAAATTGTCACAACTAAAATGCTAATATATACCAATGAATACCAATACCTCGTTCTTTAATTTTGGAGTTCTTTTATTTATTGAGTAGGCTCCCCCAACAGTCAGGTAAAAACTTTGTTATAATAAACCAACACCCATTATTCGTTTAAGGGATGAACCTTATATTTATTGTAAGGTACGAAAAAGCGGAGGTACTATGTATGCACACATGTATATCTTTTTTGAAGAAATATCGAATATCTGCTTTTGCGGCCCTATTAATGATGTTAATTGAGCTAATGGTTGAACTTATGCAACCTTTTATTATTGCTAAAATGATTGACGATGGAATCAGACAAGGAGAAATCTCCGTAGTATTGATGTGGGGGGGGATCTTGGCAGGATTTTCCCTTGTTGCTTTGGGTTCGGGCATATTAAGTTCATTCTTTGCTTCCCATGTGAGCCAAGGCTTCGCCTATGATCTAAGGGATAGGCTGTATGCAACAGTGCAATCATTTAGTTTGTCGGTGTTTGATCGTTTTGCTTCTTCATCATTAATTACTCGGCTGACCAATGATGTCACACAGCTCCAGAACACGGTATTCATGGGTCTCCGAATTATGATGCGAGCACCATTACTTGTTATTGGTAGCGTAGTGATGGCATTTATTGTGTATGCAAAGTTGGCAATTTTGTTAACGCTTACTGTACCATTCCTGCTTATATTTTTATTGTGGATGCTGAAAAAAGCCGGGAGTTTATTTCAAACGGTTCAAGCTAAACTTGACGATGTTAATCGGGTGATTCAAGAAAATTTGATCGGTATGAGATTAATTAGAGTATTTGGACGCATGAGGTATGAATCAGAACGCTTTGCACGGACAAGCAAGGAATTGATGGAACGTACCATTTCAGTTTTAGGGCTAACAGAACTAACAATGCCTTCTGTTTTATTGATTATGAATGCTGTCATTCTGGCCGTACTATGGTTCGGACAGATTGAGATCCATACAGGAGATGCTACGATTGGAGAAGTAGTTGCTATCATCAACTATTCGATACGGACAACAGGGGCTTTATCTGTCTTTTCCATGATTGTCGTTAATATCTCAAGAGCGAGAGCCTCGGCGGGACGGATTGCTGAGGTGCTTGAAACAAAGAATGATCTTGCAGATGAACATGATGGCGAGGACACTACGCACAGTATCTACGGAAGCGTGGAATTTGATTCTGTGACATTTAAGTACCCTGAAACGAAGTCTCCTGTACTTCACAACATTTCATTCAAGGCAAAAGCAGGAACTACTACTGCTATTATGGGGATGACTGGTTCAGGGAAATCCTCATTAGTCAGTCTAATTCTTAGGCTTTATGAGCGGGATGAAGGGATTATTACAATCGACGGGAAGGATATACATTCGCTTGAAGTCGAGTATTTAAGGGATGCTGTTGGTTACGTTCCGCAGGACATCATGCTCTTCTCAGGTACGATACATGATAATATTGCTTGGGGTAAGCCGGATGCAACACAAGAAGAAATTATGGATGCTGCGAAGTTAGCCCAAATACATGATAGTATTATTAAACTTCCCTTGGGATACGACACAATGCTTGGACAAAAAGGGATCAATCTCTCAGGTGGACAGAAACAGCGGTTGACGATTGCTCGATCGTTGGTACGTAAACCCAAGATATTGTTGTTGGATGATAGCACTAGTGCGCTAGATGTAAGAACAGAAGTAGCCTTACTTGGAGCCCTTAGGGACGTGTCATGTACGACTTTTCTGATTACACAGAAGATTAGCTCAACTCGTCAGGCTGATCTTATCCTGTTGTTAGACAATGGGCAATTAATTGCGCAGGGAAGCCACGAAGAATTACTTGCAGATTCTGTTCTTTATCAGGATATCTATAAATCACAATTTGAAGAAGGAGGTGTACGTCATGTGGAAGGAGTTAAGTGAACCATTCCGTTATGCTAGGCCACTGGCGAACCCCAAGCCCAAAGGGGTTGGAGCCTCCGATTCTGGAAAGCGGATCAAACCTAAAGCAAAGGATTTATCAGGAACATTAAAAAGATTATGGATCTATTTGTCGCAACGCAAAGGTAAGTTAGTACTCGTACTAACGATGGTATTTCTTAGTTCAGGATTGGCGTTACTTGGTCCTTTTATGATCGGAGTGGCCATTGACACATTCATTGAACGACCTGCGGATACGGCGTGGCTGTACTTTCTTGTCGCTCTTGGCGTGGTTTATATGCTACATTCGCTCACGCTTTGGCTTCAGAATATTTGGATGATACGTATTGCACAAGAAACGGTATATCGCATGAGACTGGATCTTTTCCATCATTTACACCGTTTATCAATACCGTTTTTTAGTAAGCGGCAACATGGAGAATTGATGAGTCGATTTACCAATGATATCGATAATGTTAGCTCCACACTGAATAGTTCAGTCATTCAAATCTTCTCAAGTATACTGACATTAGTAGGAACAATCATTGTTATGTTATTTCTTAGCCCACTGTTGACATTGCTGACTTTCTTGGTCGTACCATTAATGGCATTTGGGATGCGTGCTATTACACGGCGAACAGGTCCTTTATTCAAGGAACAACAACGGAATTTAGGGGAATTGAATGGATACGTTGAGGAGACGCTTTCTGGTCAACGTATCATTAAAGCCTTCTCCCAAGAGCAAAGAGTTATGAATCAAATGAGTCAACATAATGAGATGATCAGACAATCGGGATTCTGGGCGCAGACGATATCAGGATTTATTCCGAAGCTAATGAATAGTCTCAATAATTTAAGCTTTGCACTGATCGCCGGAGTAGGTGGAATACTTGCTATACGGGGGGAGATATCGATTGGTGTGATCGTCATATTCGTAGAGTATGCGAGACAGTTCACAAGACCGCTGAATGACTTGGCGAATCAATGGAACACAATGCTGTCTGCGATTGCAGGGGCAGAGCGCGTGTTCGAGATTCTTGACGAGGAAGATGAAGAAAAGGATGAGTCAAAGGGAATCCTATTAGATGAAGTGAAAGGTGCCGTTAGCTTTTCTAATGTATCATTTGCTTATGATGAAGGAATTGCTACGTTGAGTGACGTGAGCTTTGAGGTTTCGCCGGGCGAGATGATCGCATTGGTTGGACCGACAGGAGCGGGAAAGACTTCGCTCATTCAGTTACTTGCTAGATTCTATGAGATAGATCATGGGGAAATTGCAATAGACGGACATGATATTAGGACAATCCATCGTGAGAACTTGCGTTCTCATATGGGGTTTGTACTACAGGATTCATTCCTATTTGAAGGGTCGATTCGTGATAATATTCGTTATGGGAAGCTTACTGCAAGTGATGAGGAAGTTGAAATGGCAGCAAGATTGGCTAATGCTCACTTCTTTATAGAGCGGATGAATGGTGGTTATGATAAGCTTCTTAAGCATGGAGGTGCTGGTATTAGTCAGGGACAGAAGCAATTAATTGCAATTGCAAGAGCCATGCTCGCTGACCCTTCGATTCTGATCTTAGATGAGGCAACTAGTAGTATAGATACAGTGACAGAGATTAAGATACAAGAAGGGCTGCAACGATTGATGGAGGGGCGAACTAGCTTCGTTATCGCACATCGATTGAATACTATTCGCAAAGCGGATCAGATACTAGTACTGAAGGATGGACACCTCATCGAGCGGGGAACGCATGAAGAGTTACTCAAGCAAGATGGTTTTTACAACAGTTTATATTTGGCTTAATTATGTATTTGTGTCACAAAGTGAGGTCAGTCCATGAGAAAATCCAAAGGGTTTAAGCTTCGAACTATTCTAAGTATGCTAGTGATAGGATCTGTACTCTTAACCGCTATTATTGGTGGATATTTAGCAATATCAGGGAATGTGAGATCGTTATCCTCGAACTATTTGGAGAATAACTATGGATACGCTAAGAAACTAGCGTCCAATACGAATGATTTATTAAATGTGTTACAGAATAATATGATGTCCATTGCTGATATTGCAGGCGATGAATCCTTCTCACAGAAAGAATTAGACATGTTGTTTAAGGGGAATGAACAGTATTTCAACTCCATCATCATAGCGGATACAAGCCGAATAATTAAGTTTGTTAGTCCGGGAAACACCGGACTTGTTGCTGGAGCACTCATAACATCAGATGCATCTCTTCAAGCTACTATGTACAGAAAGTCGAATATTTCTGAGCCCTATGTTGGGGCGACTGGAAGGCTCATCCTATTGATCTCCGCTCCAATATATAATGATAAAGGGAGTTATATCGGCCTTGCTGGGGGAACGATATACCTTCAAGACGACAATGTACTAAGCCGAATGTTAGGTGAACATTACTATGGGAATGGATCGTATGTCTACGTGGTTGATTCGGAAGGACGGATATTATATCATCCTGAAGAAGGTAGAGTAAATGAAATTGTGATAGATAATGCGGTGGTCAATAAAGTGATATCGGGCAGAAATGGCTCAGATCAGGTTACCAATTCAATGGGCACAACTTTCTTTGCAGGGTATGCATATGAACCCATTAGTGGATGGGGGGTCGTATCCCAAACACCCATCTCTGTACTGGATAAGCCCAAATGGGATTTGATAAGGAATATGCTGCAAAAGAATATTCCACTGTTCTTTATTATTCTAATCATTGCTTTGCGCGTTTCCAGCTACATATCAAAGCCGTTGAATATCTTGGTCAAATTTTCAGAAGATGCCCTTGACTCTCAAAAAGCGAACCCCCCATCTCTACCCAAGGTTAACTCATTTATTTATGATGTGAGGCAACTCCATAAAAGTATGGATAAATATTTAGACTTGCTGAACGCAGAAATTCAAACGGATAGTTTGACAGGCCTATCCAATCGAAAAACGTTTGACCGAACCATCCAAGAATGGTTCGATGAACAAATAGCGTTCAGTCTAATCCTTATAGATCTGGATTATTTCAAACTTATCAATGATGAATTTGGACATACTAGAGGAGATGAGGCTCTAAGATATGTTGCATCTCAACTAGAAGCCGTGGCTTCTGCTGAGGACTTAAGCTTCCGTTATGGTGGTGAGGAATTTGGGATTCTAGTTAAATTCGGTGGAAAACAAGATGCTGTCAATCTTGCAGAGAAGTTACGGAAAAAACTCGAAACATCAGAAATATTTAACGGTCAAGTTATTACGATATCCATTGGGATAGCGTTCTCTTGTGATAATATAGAAAGCCCTCAGAAGCTGGTTGAAATGGCAGATGCAGCCCTATACCAATCGAAGAACGAGGGTAGAAATCGAACAACAGTCTACTCCGATGATGAAATGTAGTAAGATGTTCCTCACTTAATGGTTCTGGAGAACTTAGAATTAGATGATCAAGATATCACAAGAATACGTGATAGACCATTCATAAGGATGGTCTTATTTTGCGTATATTGGGGCTGGATTAAGTAGATGTGTTGTTGAGTGTCGTAGTCGAGCACCCCGCACCCCGCACCCCGCACCCCGCACAGTGGAATAGCTGCAAAAAGTACACTTAAATTAGCGGGAAAGGGCTGAAAGCGAGAAATAGTTGTAAAAAGTACACTTAAAAGTGGCTGAAACGTTGAAAAGCGAGGGTTTCAGTAATCTAGATGTACTCTATGCAACTAAAGTTAGTGTTAGAGGGAATTGACCAAATCTAAATGTACTTTCTGCAACTAATGGTGAATGGAGTGGGAAGAAGGTAACTGTTTGCGATGATTGATGGGCTGCAGATGGCAGACCTTCCGAAGATATGATATGTTCAGGGAAGATTATTCGTAGTATATCAAGAGAGGGTGTATCGATCGATGATAAAAGCAATCATTTTTGATTTTGATGGTACTATTATTGATACAGAAACGGCATGGTACGTAGCTTTTCAAGAGGCATATAAGGAATATGGGGTCGATCTGTCACGGGAATTGTATTCCCAGTGTATTGGAACGGATTTAAATGGATTTAATCCGTACGAGTATTTGATCACGGAGAAGAAGCTATCCATTGATGGCGACTCATTCCGAAATGCTATTGATCTTCGGCATAAAAAGCTTATGGAACAAGAGAAGATTCGTCCTGGAGTACTAGAATACCTTGAAGCAGCTAAGAAAGCTGGACTTAGAATAGGATTGGCCTCTAGCTCATCAATGAAATGGGTAGAGAAATATCTACATCAATTAAATATTCGAGATTACTTCGAATGTATCCGTACTTCGGATCATGTTACACATGTGAAGCCTGATCCTGAACTATATATACAAGCATTGGAATGTCTCCAAGTTAAACCTGATGAAGCTATCGCAATAGAGGATTCACTTCATGGGGCCCGGGCTGCTGCCGCTGCGGGAATGCATTGCGTGGTCACTCCGAACGAAATCACAAGTTTTATGGACTTCGATCCAGTGTTTCATAGAGCGGATCAACTTAGTGATGTGGACTTCGAAGAGCTTATCCATCATATCTTCACCCCCTCACTCTAGATCCTATCCTCCACACTCATATCGGGGAAGAGGAAGTAATATGAGTAAGGAGTTCATGAAAAAGAATAAGCACAATCTTCCGAGCAAGGAATCGGAAAGGTGTGCTTATTCTTTCTATGTGAAGTATCGTAGATCCGAGTACGACAGGGTTCTACAACTCGTCATGTTAGGAACTTAAAGTCTTTTACGTTTGTAGAAGGTAATGAACAAACCTGAAAGGAGAAGGACGACCAGTGCGATGCCCGCTGTAAGGGCTTCTT
The DNA here is from genome assembly GCF_051550225.1 of Paenibacillus sp. FA6. Lineage (NCBI taxonomy): Bacteria > Bacillati > Bacillota > Bacilli > Caryophanales > Paenibacillaceae > Paenibacillus > Paenibacillus sp. FA6. The sequence continues at coordinate 514,985 of NZ_CP188820.1, forward strand.
TCACGGTACCTTGTGGTTGAGTGTTTTGCTCACCGAAGCCACCAAAGTCTCCTATACCATTGGGGCGGTTACCACCCATACCTCCAAGAAATCCCTCCATACCTTCGGGTAACTCACCGCCCATGTCAGGAAATCCCTCCATACCTTCTGGTAACTTACCGCCCATATCAGGAAATCCCTCCATACCTTCTGGTAACTCACCGCCCATGTCAGGAAATCCCTCCATACCTTCTGGTAACTTACCGCCCATATCAGGAAATCCCTCCATACCTTCTGGTAACTCACCGCCCATACCAGGGAATCCGCCTTGGGCATTGGTATTCTGTCCATCAGTTGCAGCTTGATCTCCTTGATTAGCCTGTTTATCGGTTGGAGCGACTTGCCCTACCTGAGCGTTGAGTTCAGTCGGAATAGCCTGTTCGTTATTTCCTGCCATAGCCGGCATATCACGACCGCCGCCGTTACCACCACGACCGCCACCACCCATACCTCCGCCCATACCGCCACCACTTCCTGAACCGTCTCCTGAAGAAGCGATCGTTCCAGCAAGTTGTTGGCTGATATTGCTGACTTGCGAATCGTTAATGGTTTTGAGCTTCGTGACGCCGCTTTGATATTCATCGTACGTATAGAAGGAACTTGGATCTTTCTCAACGTAGGATGAGATCAATGCAGATAATTCTTCAACACGCTCGCTAAATGCAGGGGTAGACAAGTAACCTTCCGTCGCTTTTTGAAGAATTTCATGATAGTTATCCTTGTACACGTCAATAGCAAGCAGCTTCGCAACGAGAGGTCGTTCAGCTAAGGCTCCTTGTGTAGGCTCATCAATCAGCAGATTAGAACTTCCCAATCCACCGAAGGCCATATTATAGTCCCAAGGCAGAATGGAGAAAATACCTTTATCTTCATACAAATAATAATTTTGTTTAAGACCACCTATATAGCTATCTGTATTATTAGTTAGTACATTAAGAGCTATATATCCTAAAGCATCATCTACGTTGAGAACCTTCTCATAATCTGTACCGTTATTCAGCTCGTCCAACATATCAATAAGAATATCTTTGTTGGACGATTCAGATTTCAGAGCGAGTCCAGTATAGGAGGTTATCTTATTGTCAATCCATACGAGATCGCTTCCTGTACCTGTCATTTGACCTTTGTACAAAGCTCCATAAGAGTTCCCAAAGTTCGATTCAAGATATTGCTCATCTACTTGTTGTACGGCTAAATAGAATCCCCACAGTGTATCGTTCACATAAATATTCACAAATGAATATCCAGGTGTGGGAAGTCCCATTTCTTCTGCTAGCTCATAAGTCAGGTATTCCCGCATATAACTAGCGTCACTGTAGTTATTGTTCAGGTTTATTTTACTGATCCCGAAGAGGGTCTGGCTAGATAAGTATTCGTCAAAAGATAGCTTAAAGCTATATCGATCCGAATCCGTCATACTGACAACACTTCGCAAACTAAGGTTTCCTTTTGTACGTATGCCGACATTGTCTAAATGCACCCCGTTATAATCCACAGAAGCAGTCATCATTTCTTCAGCTGAAGCGTTGTCTAACATACTTTGAAAATCTTCTTCGTCTAACGTGATTTTGACATCAATGACTTTATCTTTAGGGAATACTTTCGTAGCTCTATCCTCATCTACCTCAGAGGTTTTGGCGGTACTTGAAATTCCGGAATCTTCTATGCTTGTAGTAGGTACAGCTGCTTCACATCCTACCATGGCTATCATGATGGAGATGGAACAGATGCATAGAACAAGCTTCAACGTTTTTGTAGTCATCTTGTTATCACCATCCCATCTTTATGATACATAGTCACCGCTGTAGCTAATAAGCACGGCATTCTTGACTCCAGCAATTCCCGATAGTTGGTTGACAAAGCTTCCTTCTTTATCATCTAGGCGAAGTTCTAGTGTCATTTCTATGTTTCCATTGGTTATTGTTTTTTGTTTCACGTTAAATCGTTTCACGGATGTACTCAGTTGTTTATGAACAGCTAGTTCGCTTTCGTCTCCGTCACAGTTCACTACGAGTAAATAAGGGGTTTCGATAGATGTCCTTTTGATAAATAGGAACATGACCAAGCCAATAATAATCGAACCAATAGCTGCGAGAGTGAAGAATCCAGCACCACATACGATACCGACAGAGGTAGCCCAGAAAAGGAAGATTAGATCAGTAGGATCTTTAATAGGTGTTCTAAAGCGAACAATGGAGAGTGCGCCAACCATACCTAGAGATAGTACTAAGTTAGAATTAATTGCGATAATGATCATAGAAGTTACCAAGCTCATCCCAATGAGGGATACGTTAAAACTTTTAGAATATAGAACACCACTGAATACTCGTTTGTAAAGAAGAAATATGAAGAATCCTATTAAAAATGAAACTGCCATCGTGATCAATATTTTGGAGATGCTGATGTCAGATACAAAGTTATCTGTCACCGATTTTTTTAGTATGTCTGTAAAATTAGTTGTAGTATCATTCGTCGTTGCTGCAGCTGCTGCTGTAGTTGTTGTTGCACTCATCATTAATAATCCTCCCAAGAGTTCGTTTTTAGAAATTTACGACACATGACGTATTTTGAAGCAGATTGTCTAGTTAATCCCTCAAGCTGTAAAGCGATTCTGATGTACTCAGGAATATAATCATCGTATTTCACTTCTAGAATGATGAGATTGTCGTCAATCGCACTTATGCAATGTAGGTTGGCGTCGAACATATTAACGGAATGAAGCCCGGTCCTAAGTTCTTTATCAAATGTAATCCGAACATTTCCATTCACACATACAAAGGGCTCTCGTACATAATCAACAATAACTTTAGGTCGTAGCAAATGGTTCTTCATTTCATCATGCAGTTCAATAAGTAAAGGCTTGTCTGACTTACTTAACACTTCATAGTGACCAGATATTAGTTCATCGGCTACTTCCCTAGTGAGAGGTTCTTTGATTTTAGCTATATAATCTCTAAATTTGATTTTTTTCTCGAAATGAATGACATGATCATTATTATTGTAAATTCGAATCCGATACTTGGAGCGGTCTCGAACTCCCGCTAGTTTTTCATGTAAAGCTTTGTTATTAATATCATCGAAATATAAACTTCGAATGGCATACTCGCCATTGGGTCCGACATGATCATCTTGCTCTACTAGGTTCTTTAATCTTTGACGGATAATATGATACTGATGCTGATTAATGAAAAACTTAAGTTCATTTCGATATTTAAGACTCATATTTTAATCACACCTCTTTTCTTCGTTGCCATTGAAATCATTGTAGCGTGCTAATCTGATTTTTCTCTGAGTGTAAACTGAATGTTAACTGAAAATTTTACGTAGAATTTACAAAACTATATTAGTGCGAGTTCAAAAAGTCAGGTTTTCAGCACTAAAGTGGATGCTTACGATGCTGCGTTTCTTCGAAACGCTTCAGAAGATTGGATGAAGGTAGGGAGTGAGGAGCGGAGCTACACGTTTTCGTAGAAAACGACTTCGGAAGCCTACACTTGCAGTACCTACGTGAGCACCTGAAATGTTTCCGAAGGAAACATACCTCGTAAGCATATGCTAGGACTGGCTGAATTCAATATTCGATGTCGAGTAAGCTTCATGATATACTTCGTGATCAAAAGGTGACTTTTTGAACAACCTCTATTAGTTCTATCCATTCGAATTGACTTCATGAGTCATGGAACGGTATCGTAATATACAAATCATTAAGTCATAATGAACATGAAGTCATTTGGAGGTGCGTAGTGAAATTGCAAAAAGAGATCGTGTGGTTAGGCTTGATAATTCTAGTGATCTTAGTCATTGTTATGGGCCTAGAATGGATGAAAGCAGGACAAACTGTGAAGCCGAAGTCGTTGGTGATGACGATTAAGGATGATGCGCGCACAAGTCGTGCGTTCACATGGTATACAACAAAATTAGATATAGCTTCAGTGTTGCAGTTGGTTAAGGGTTCAGAAGGAAAGTTCGACGGAGAAAATGTAATGGAAATTACAGGATCAACATCGTCTATTGATACGGATAGTCATGGAGATCAAGGTGTTCACAAAGCTGAGGTAAGCAAGCTTGAGCCTGAAACAACGTATTCTTATCGTGTTGGGAGTGGGAAGGACAAGGAGTGGAGTGTACCCGTAACATTTACGACGGAAGCGGAAGAACTGGATGAGTTTACATTCATTAATGTGGCTGATTCTCAGGGTATAACGGAAGAGGATTTCGAACTTTGGGGAATGACATTAAATAAAGCATTTGAGACATTCCCGAATGCGAGGTTTATCGTTCATAATGGCGATTTAACGGAAGACCCTGAGGATGAACTCGCCTGGGATCATTTTTTCGGAAAAGCTACAAAGTGGTTAACGCAAGTGCCATTGATGCCTGTCACTGGGAATCATGATGAAGTGGATGGTGTGGCAGATCGGTATATAGCGCATTTTAACCTACCGGATAACGGTGCGGAGAATTCGATTGAAGGAACAACTTACTCATTTGATTACGGGTCAGCACATATTGTTGTCTTAAATACGGAGTCAAATATGAAAGAGCAAACGAAGTGGTTAGAGCAAGATCTCGCAGATACGGATAAACCTTGGAAGATTGTAGCTATGCACAGAGGACCCTATGGGGGCAAGACGAATGGGAAAGTAAAAGATTGGGTATCGATCTTTGATAAATACAAGGTGGATCTTGTGCTACAAGGTCATAATCATGAATATTCACGTTCATATCCTTTGCGAGAGGGTACGATCGTCGGAGATGGCAGTAACATCGTGAACAACCGTGAGGGGACTGTATATGTCGTTCCGAATACAGCAGGACAAAAGTTCAACGAGAAGAAGGAAGATCAATTCTATCATCAGGTCCATTTCCAAAATGAAAAACAGATGTTTGCTGGAGTTAAGATCGAAGGCGACACCCTAACTTTCCAGGCCTACGATGTTGTTGGAGAGAAGTTGGACGAGTTTGTTATACAACATTGAGGATTTATATGAATTAGCAGGAGGTAATTGAATGATGGATAAGATCATCTTTGGGATTATTGGTGGGGGTTGGAGAGCGGAGTTCTACCTCCGTATTGCTAAGGAACTACCGGAGAAATTCGCAGTAAGTCGCATATTTATTCGTGATGAGAAGAAGGCACGAGCCATGGAACAACAATGGGGTGTTCGTACGGTTAGTACTTTCGATGAATTTGTCGATCAGGTTGATTATTCATTTGCGGTGTTGTCGGTGACATGGGAAGCCAATCCACAATTGATTATTCAATTGAGTAACATGGATATTCCAGTCTTAGCTGAAACGCCTCCCGCGCCAGATATTGAAGGATTAATCCAGCTAAACAAGACTATCCGAAAGGGTGCCAAGGTTGAAATTACAGAGCAGTATCTATTCCAGCCGATGCATGCTGCGGCAATTGCTTTAGCTCGATCGGGAAAGCTTGGAGACATATCACAAGTACAGGTATCTGTGGCACACGGATATCACGGAATAAGTCTAATTCGTCACTTACTTGGAATCAGATATGAAGATGCAATAATCTCTGGTCAGCGATTTGTATCTCCATTAATCAAAGGTCCAAACCGTCAGGGTCCACCGTCTAGTGAAGAACGGGAAAATTCAGTTCAGGAACTCATAACATTACAATTTGGAGATCGACTCGCTGTATTCGATTTTACGGGAGATCAGTACTTTTCTTGGATTCGTAAGAACCGCATATTAGTACGGGGGGATCGAGGAGAGATCATGAATCAGGAAGTGAGCTATTTAGCGGATTACCAGACCCCAATGTATAATAAGCTTCGCAGAGTAGACATGGGTCATAACGGAAATCTGGAAGGATATTATCACAGGGGTATTCAGCTTGGTGGAGAGTGGCTATATCAGAACCCATTTATTCAAGGCAGATTATCTGACGATGAGATTGCGATCGCTACCTGTCTTTATAAAATGGGTTTATATGCGGCGGGTGAAGGAGCCTCTTTCTATAGTTTGGCCGAAGCGTCACAGGATCATTATTTATCTATTCTAATGAAGGGAGCGGTGGAAACAGGACAGACGATAAACTCTGTTCGTCAGCGGTGGGCGTTGGAGTAGAAAAAATATATCAACTATTACAGGGCATCCCACTAGGCTCCATCATAAGGAAAGACGCTTCATACATGAAGGTTGCTAGAATAAGATGGAATAGTTGCAGAAATGGTACTTACTCGGAAGAAAAGGGTGGGTAACGAAGATATAGTTGCAGAAATGGCAGTTAAAACAGGGGGAATAGTGAGAAAAGAGGACTCTCCAGTAATTAGATGCCATTTATGCAACTAAACTTAGTGATAGGGGAATATGGCCGAATTTAAGTGTACTTTATGCATCTGTTGGTGATTGGAGTAGACGGATATATTAGGTAGTTGTTAAGTAGGTAGTGGATATTAGGTAGTGGAAGCCCCGTAGGAGTAAAATCAAAGAAGGGGATGGAACTAACTCTTTCGCCAAGGGCGGCGCAAGGCGTTTCTCTTAAGCTTGACAAAAATAAACTATTTTACTATCATCTAATTTAACTGTTATCTAATTAGATGGTTACTAAATTAGATGGAATGAGGTATTTAGACGATGCAACTTGATAAATTAGTGCGCTATCATAAAGCTCTTGCAGATCCAACTAGAATAAAGATCCTGATCATACTTGCTGACGGTGAATGCAATGGTCAAGTGTTAGCTGAGAAGCTTAGTGTTACTCCAGCTACTATAACCCATCATGCTAATAAGTTACGTGAAACTAGTCTGATCCAAGAACGCAGAGATAAGAACACGATCTACTTTTCTTTAAATGATTATTTCATCCACAATAATTCAAAAGCTATTATCGATGTCATCTACCGAAATACAAGAACAAGTGAAAATAATGGAGGCGTAGACCTTATGGAAAATCAACATAAGAAATTACAAGAATCAGTCATAAATAACTTTTTTACGTCAGAGGGGAAAATAAAACAGATACCTGCTCAATTGAAGAAGAAGTTAATCGTTCTTGAGTATCTAGTCAGTCAGTTAGAGAACGGTAGGAAGTATACAGAGAAGGAAATCAATCACTTCATTAAACCATTTCACGAAGATTTCGCAACGATTCGTCGGGAGTTCATTATGCACCAATTCATGTATAGGGAAAATGAGATTTATGAATTGAATCCAAGGGAGATGTGGGCAAGATGGGACAGCTTGTAGTAAGATGAAGAGAATATAAGAGGTAGTTCAAAAAGTCATCTTTTGATCACGAAGTATATCAAGGGGCGTATTCGACATCGAAGATTGAATTCAGCCGGTCCTAGCATATGCTTACGAGGTATGTTTCCTTCGGAAACATTTCAGGTGCTCACGTAGGTATTGCCTACGCTCCGCTCCTCATTCCCTATCTTCATCCAATCTTCTGAAGCGTTTCGAAGAAACGCAGCATCGTAAGCATCCACTTTAGTGCTAAAAATTCGACTTTTTGAACACTTACATTAAATAGAATGGAGAGAATTTTAAATGACGAAACAACTATCACCCTTGGTACAATTATTGAATCTAGAACCGCATGTTGAAGGTGGTTGGTATAAGGAAATTTGGAAAGCGTCGTATGAAATTCCTAAGGCTGTTTTAGGTTCACAATATTCGGGTGCAAGGGCTGCTGCAAGTTCCGTTTATTTCCTACTACATCCAGGTGAAGAATCTGCATGGCATGGCGTGCTATCGGATGAATTATGGTTACATCATTCTGGAAGTCCGATCGAACTGACTTTGGGTGGATCGGGTGAGAATCCAGAAGCGGGTGAGAAGATCATTCTTGGTATGGATATTGAGAAGGGACAAGTCCCTCAGGCATTAGTACCGGCTGGTGTATGGCAGATGACGAGAACATTGGGCGATGAGCCAACATTGGTTACTTGTGTGGTCGCTCCAGCTTTTCATTATGATGATTTCAAACTCGTAGATTCATCGAAATAAGAGGAGCATCCTCTAAGGAATTCGATATTATCCGAGGGAGCGATGACTATTGGAATTATATTTTAAAGATAAAATTTTCAGCTCAGGTGTTTCAGATATAATGAATAATGGTGGAGAAGTGGTGGGCAAGATTGACTTGAAATCGACCTTCACTTCTTCATTAGAAGTATTTGATAACGACGGACAGATCGTATGTATGGGGAAGTTTCGTATGTTATTAAATAAATGGGTTATATCTGATGGAAGAGATGGAGAGTTAGGCGTGCTTCGCAGACGAATGAGTTTCCTCACGAAAAAGTACGAATATGATGCTGGAAGACGGGGAGTCTTTGAGATAACGTCGCCGGCATTTTCGAAAGAATATAGTATTCAGGGTAGTCATGGTGAGTTCATAGCTTCTTTTGCTAGAATAAATAGCTGGTTACAAACAGGAGCCTTTCGTCTGATTAATGAGTCTAAGGATTTAGAAAGTTATGAGTTGGTGGCTATTGTCATGGGTGTACACGAGATCCAGAAGAGGGATCAACATAATTAAGTAAGGAGGAAGCCTCAATTGGGACAACTTGACTCACCTATAGGGGTGTTTTTTGATGTGGATGACACGCTCTATGACCATCTGGATCCGCTTCGATTTGCACTACAACATGTGCTTACTTTGGGAGAGGACTTCCCTTATGAAAAGGTGTATCATCGAGTCAGATATTACAGTGATCTTCTTACGGAGCGAAATCGAGATGTGAATACTGAAGATGGTGCTAGTATTCTAGAGGAAATGCGAAGTCAGCGATATATTCTCGCACTCGAAGAGTTCGGTATATACCTCGATAAGGAACAGGCAGAAGAAATCCAGGCGCAATATCTTGGGAAACAATTTGAGATCCAGCCATTCGCGGGGGCAATTGAATTAATTAAGCAGCTACAGAGTAATGGAGTTGTCGTTGGGTTAATTACGAATGGACCTTTAGAACATCAAATGGGCAAAATAAGATCGTTATCATTGGATCATGTGGTTCCAGCGGATCATATATTTGTTTCGGGTGGTGTGGGCATTGATAAGCCTGATTCACGGTTATTCGTCCATGTGAATAAAGTTACGGGAACGACTGCGGAGCATAGTTATTATATCGGAGATACGTGGCGTAATGATGTTGTGGGAGCGATGAATGCAGGATGGAAGATGCTGTGGTTCAATCATCGGAATACTCAACCGGAGTCTGAACATATCCCCGATTATATTGTAGGGAACTACGAAGAGATTAGTCGGATTCTATTAAAATAAACATATAAAAAGGAATCGCTGCTCTCGATGGCTGGATTCCTTTTGTGTTTATTATGGAGTTGTGTGCGTTTCTGTTGTAGTGTTGGCAATGTTTGGACGACAGGATTGATTCCCATCCAAGATCCACGCATGAGCTCTGGGTTGATCTTTCCTTGTTTCTCGAGTTTGAGTCGAATTTTCTTTGCTTTACTTATTGACATGTGTACATTCCTCCTTGGAATTGGCTTATCTTCTATTATACGTGATATTTATTGTTATTTAAAGATGGACACTATAATAAGCAACTGATAAACTATTGAGTGATAATGATTATCAATTATAGGAGCTACATATAGCTAGAAGAGGGAATCCATATGTTTAAATCTATGAATGAAATAGAGATGTCTACGAATCAACCTATTCGTACTCGACCTAGAATGGCTATCGCTGTACTCATTGGAGGAACAGTACTGTTAATTTTAGGACTGATGCTATCGATATCCGTTGGTGCGGTCAATATTCCGTTTCAGACTGTATGGGATGCTATCTTTCATTACAACTCCAGCATAACGGATCATGGAATTATCCATGAAATACGTATACCAAGAGCGTTAGCAGATATCTTAGTCGGGGCAGGATTTGCAGTAGCAGGGGCCGTGATGCAAGGGATGACGAGGAATCCGATGGCGGATTCTGGAATTCTCGGTATTAATGCAGGGGCTATATTTATGGTAGCGATCTGTTTCGCATTTTTTCCTACGTTATCTTATAACTGGACGATTCTATTATCCTTCGTAGGAGCCGCTATGAGTATGATCTTAGTGTATGGGATTGGCGGACTTTCACGGAAAGGAATGACTCCGATCAGGCTCGTGCTTGCAGGTGCCGCAGTAAGTGCACTATTCACCGCACTTAGCGAAGGCATCGCCATCTATTCTAAACTGAGTCAGGACTTAGCCTTCTGGTTCGCTGGTGGAACAGCAGGTGTGACATGGGCTCAATTAGAAATGATCGCGCCATGGATGATTGTTGGATTGGTAGGGGCGCTGCTTCTATCACGCTCCATTACCATACTAAGCCTAGGAGAGGAAGTAGCTAAGGGTCTAGGTCAGCAAATGACCGTTGTAAAAATGTTGGGAGCACTTGTTGTCCTCATTTTGGCAGGTGTATCTGTATCGATTGCTGGTCCGATCGCCTTTGTAGGGCTTGTCGTTCCCCACTTCGCTCGATTTCTCGTAGGTGTGGATTATCGATGGATTATTCCGTGTTCGGCTGTGCTTGGTGGAATTCTATTAACTGTTGCCGATATTGGTGCGAGAATGATTAATGCTCCGTTTGAGTCACCTATTGGTGCTTTAATCGCTATCGTCGGTGTTCCATTCTTCCTTTATGTAGCGCGTAAAGAAGGGAGGAATCTTTCATGAGTGTAGTTAAAGCGGACCCAACGGAGAAATTAAAGAAGAAGAGACATCGGATGATTGTCATGTTTATATTGGTAATCCTCATTGTCCTGACATTTATAATTAGCATGAATACGGGTGTATCAACACTATCACCGCTGGAAGTATTAAATACGATCTTGGGCAAAGGGACAGATTTCCAGAGATTAATATTGATTGAATTTAGACTTCCGCGAATTGTAATTTCGATTCTTGTGGGCGCGGGACTTGCTGTTTCGGGTTGCATACTGCAAGGGATTACTCGTAATCCGCTAGCCGATCCAGGCTTGCTTGGCATTACGATAGGTGCTGGCTTAGCTGTTGTGCTGTTTATTTCTTTCTTTCCGAGTAATATGCAAGCACCAACTTTATTGATGCCATTCCTTGCACTTCTGGGTGCTAGTATAGCCGGTGCTATCATTTATTTGTTAGCATATAGCAAACAAGATGGTCTGATCCCGATCCGCCTAATTCTCGTGGGAATTGCTGTATCAGCCGGACTTGGTGCCATATTAACGATCCTCTCTCTTCGCCTAAGTCACAACAACTATGACATGATCGCAGTATGGCTTGTAGGGAGAATATGGGGGAGTAGTTGGGATTTCGTTCTAGCATTAGCGCCTTGGCTTATCATCCTACTGCCATATGCGTTCTATAAGTCTCGCGTGTTGGATGTGCTAGGATTCGGTGATAAGCTCGCTACCGGGCTTGGTATTCCAGTGGAGAGGGAGCGTCTCAAATTGCTTGCGGTCGCCATTGCGTTAGCCGCCTCTTGTGTGTCAGTGAGTGGAGGAATTGCCTTCGTTGGGTTAATTGGTCCACATGTAGCCCGTCGTCTGATTGGCCCACAGCATAAGTATTTATTACCAACATCTGCATTAGTGGGAGCCCTTATGCTTCTTCTTGCGGATACGCTTGGAAGAGCCATTTTGCAGCCAACAGAAATACCCGCTGGAATTGTGGTGGCTATCATTGGTGCCCCTTATTTTCTTTATATGTTATCTAGACAGTAATCAAGTTCTTCCGGGGAAACAAGTTTTTGAATCACATGAGGTAATATGGTATTCTTTTTCATAAGAAACACCCTTCTTGTATTTGATTGGTAATACTTTCATTTTACAAGAGGAGTGTTTCTTTTTGCATTAGATTGATGAGGTGCTTATGGTGGGGAATGGAAGTATTGTGTTATTGGTGAAAATAAGACTACATATCACTATGCGAATAAAGAGTTCAATCAAAATTTACAGTGAATATTATCACCCGATTGCACCACTCTAACCGTTTTTTGCACCACTGAATATCATAAAATGCACCACCAAAAACCATAAATTACACCAGATCGATATGTGAACCTGACGGAATCATGAATTTCGTCAGGTTCTTTCTGCACTCTGGATCTTGTTAAATCAAAGTAATCTAAGTAAAAATAAATGTATTCGCTGACTTTGTATAAGTTTACTTTACTTTTATTAAAATTGAGTTTATAATTTGATTCAAGAGGTGATGGTCATGAAGAAAGATTTTGGTGATTCGATATCCAATAAGGTTTATGAATATCGTGTACTTGCCAGAATGTCTCAGCAAGAATTAGCAGAGAAAGTCGGGGTATCCAAACAAACCATCTTCGTAATGGAAAAAGGAAATTATGTTCCGACTCTGCTGTTAGCTTTTCGAATTGCCGATTTTTTTAAAGTTGAAGTAAACGATATTTTTACTTATGGGAAAGGAATTGATCAAAATGATAAGTAAGTATTTCTCAGATATCCACAACGCAATTTTTCCCCCTTTAAAATCCTGGGCTGAACAATCTCCGGGAAATTGGAATATTCTCCTTGGGGTTTCTTTGTTACTGCTTATGGTTAGTATGATTATGCTCTATGCATTTTATAAGATGATTGGGCGAGAAGACGAACGTACAAACACAATCTTTTTGAAAAGCAGTTTCTATATGCTGGTGGTAATTGTTCTATGTGACATAATTTTTCCAAAAGAATATATGTGGAACATCTTTTTCTTGTTCAAATATACGCTAGCATTTTTCGCTGGTGGAATTTACTTGGCAGTCCAATATAAAAAGGATTTTTCATAAGGAAAAGTAGAGAGTGAGATCTAGCCACGGATGGAGGATTAGACAATGCTAGTAAATATGCTAACTAAGCGATATGGAAATTCAATAATTTTAAAAGATATCTCTTTGAATTTTAATCAGGGAGAAATCGTTGGTCTGATTGGAAGAAACGGCGCTGGAAAAAGTACTCTGATGAAGATTATAACGCAAAACATTCAAACCTATGATGGATCAGTTGCAGACAATCATCAGGTAGGGTACTTGATTGAGGAACCAAAGCTATTCAATAATAAGACAGGATTATTCCACTTAACTTATTTTTCAGGAATTTACGGAAACACCTTCAAACTCAATGAATACGAGATGAAGCTGGTATTCGATTATTTTATGAGAAGTCAGGAGAAGAAGGGATTAGCGCCTAGGAAGTTATTTTGGAAAAGGACTGCTTGGCTATTCGTTTTTGGTGCGGTTCATTTATTGTATCGTATTCCTGATTATTCAGGTGTATCTATCAACAATTATTATGAAGAAATATAACTATGGACCATTTGAGTTTGTATGGAGAAAGTTAGTCTTTTTGAAAAGATAGTTTGAACAATCCTATCAATGTGATTGTTGATATATTTATATATATGACTTACAAGAAAGTAAGTAATAAATCCACGCTAGAAACTAGAAATATGAAACCCATAGATAAACCTGGTATGATTGAGTTCTAGTAGGTTTATCTATGATTTTAATTTTTGAAATTAAAGATAAGCTGATGAAGGAGGGGTATTGTGAAACTAGTAGCCTGGTCGGAAAATCAAGATATATATAAATTGTCGGATGAATTTACAATTGAGAAGGCGGATGCACAACAATATGCAATATATCTGGCAACCTATGACGCCGATAATGTAGAAGGGGTTCTGAACTGGGATGAGAGGGTACTCTTTTCAAATCCCGGAAACAACGGATACTGGATTAAAAAAGGCGGAAAAAGAATTGGGGGGGTCGGAATTGGACCCAATTTTATGAATTCATTCTTCATTGAACCACCATTCATGGATAGTTATGAAGTATTGAAATTGTTAAAGAATTTATTAATAAAGTGGTCTGATAGAAGTAAGAAAATAATGTTATGGGGACTACCATCATATTATGAGGATTTCAGTAAATTGGGATTTTGGAAACATATGACTAGATGCTGTATGATTCGTCCTACTGAAAAATTCAATATTACCTTGGATAATAAGTATTTAGAAATGAGACCTAAAAATGGTGATGAAAAAAATATGGCTGAGATTTCATATCTAGCTAGAGTCAATAGTCTTGAATCCATTTATAACCAAGTTATATATGGGGACTCAATTAAGATAGAAGATGAAGTAATCCAATATAAATCCAATTTAGAGGAAATTGAATCTAATTCAATATTAAAAAAATCATCTACTTGTCTATATGCGGACAACAATGAATTAATTGCTTTCTGCCTAATATCTATCCATGCGAAGTATCCTTTAATAGAGGATATCGTTGTTCATCCAAATTATCAAGGTAAAGGATTAGCGACTTATATGTTGAAGAAGGCATTAAGTGAATTAAAAGATGATTGTCCCGTTCTAAGATTGTTCGTAACTATTGGATTGAATGCAGAAAGGATATATCATGAATTAGGCTTTCAATCTGGAGAAAAATTCACATCATTTTACATACCAGAAGAGAACTTTCGTACGATGTAAGCAAAATGGATAGAGAATCAGATGTACTCTGATCACTCTATCCATTTCTTTGTGTGCTATACAGAATTCATCCTCTGCACTACTTCGTAAGGCTCTTTAACACATCATCCATAACTTGTTCACCAGCGATATATCCGCTATATAACCAACTACTTGTGGATTCCATTTCATATACATGTCCAGCTTTCACCGCAGGAAGATTCGCCCAAATGGTACCTTGAGTTGTATCATCTGCTTGGCCCTTATCACTGTTGACAAGGAAAATATGGTCTGCATCTAGCTGTGCTAGCTTCTCTAGCGAAATGGGATTCCATGATGCTCTTGCATCTTGAGGAATTTCAGTCACTAAATTCGGTGGAGTCATACCTAGATCACCATATAATACGGAACCACTAGATACTGTTTCATCAACCAAAAAGAATTGTTTACCCGTCAACCAAAGAATGGCAGCAGATTGTTGCTCAATGGCTTCAGTAAGCTTTGCTTTCGTATCGGCTACCTTTTGATCATAATCTTGGAGGGCTTTCTCAGCTACTTCTGTTTTATTTAATATTTCAGCAAGGGTAGTGAGTGATGTTCTCCAATCTGCAAGTACTTCAGAATCCAATACATAGGTAGGTGCGATTTTGGAGTATTGCTCATAGAGACCGTTCTGTACTTGTGATTCAGCTCCAATAATGATGAGATCAGGGGTAAAACTTGCAACTGATTCGGGAGGTAAATCATAGCTAATTGTAGGAACATCTTTCAATCCAGTTGCTAGGTAATCTTGTATACCATTGGCAACGGACCATTGTGCTACTGGTGTAATACCAAGAGTAACAAGATGGTCTTCTAGATAGGAACCAATAATTCGTTGAGGATTGGCCGGGATAACGACCTTATGACCCATACCATCTGTTACTGTCTTTTCGACGGGAACTATAGTTTCACTATTTTTAGTTGAGTTATCTGCCGTTGTATTCTGTTGTGGTTCCTTTGTATTCGTTGTTGTAACACTGTTATTTCCGCATGCACTTAACAATAAGGTTACTGCCATCATACTGACAAATAATAAACTGAACCTTTTCTTGAATGATTGTTGTCTATAATTCAAATCGTTCCCCACCTTATATAGTCTATTAGTTCTACTCAAAACAATGATAATGATTATCATTTTCAAAGTCAAGAGAAATCTAGTGCATAGGGGGAGTATTCTTACGGAAGGATTGATTCAGTACTTCTGATAATACGAGACCTAAGGCGATGGATCCAGCGAGTAGGAAGGCTTGAACGCCGAATTGAACGGCAGCGGTATAATCATTCTGCACGAAACTGCGCATAGCATTATAAGCAAGCCCACCTGGAACCAATGGAATAATGCCTGATATGCTAAAAATAATAACAGGCATTTTATAAAACTTCGCAAATATTTGGCAAACTACGCCAACGAGGAAGGTGGCCACAAGTGCAGCCAACACATCATCAGCATGTTCTAGTAACAGAGTATAGAGCATCCAACTGAGTGTGCCAACAAGTCCGCACTGAAGTAGGGATCTTTTGGGGGCATTGAAGAGAATGGCAAAGGCGGCAGATGCAATGAAACTGGTGACTATTTGAACTAACATGTTGATCAGACCTCTTTCAATGAAAAATAGTGAAAACAATAGCAACACCTGTTCCAATAGCAAAAGCAGTTAGGAACGCCTCAGCTCCTCTAGACAGCCCGGAAACAAGATGCCCCGCCATTAAATCACGTATCGCATTTGTGATAAGTAGACCTGGAACCAGTGGCATGACGGAACCGATGATGATTGTATTCACTGATTGCCCAAAATTTGCTGAGGTCAGTAAGAAAGAGACTATACCGATCAGGAAAGCTGCGATCAATTCGGCGAAAAACTTCACCTTTACCAAGCGATGGAAATAGATAAAGGTGGTATAACCTAATCCGCCACAAATCATAGCGGGAACGAAATCAGGCCATGTGCCTTGAAACATGATGGTGAAGCAAGCACTCGCAATGGAAGCCGCAGCAATTTGGAATGCTATCGAGTAGGCGTGAGACTCTTTGTCAATCTTGCAGAGCATGTGATGTGCTTCTTGAATGGAGAGTTCTCCATTGCTTAGTTGTCTTGAAATGCCGTTTACTGCATTCACTTTCTGAAGGTCGGTTGTCCGTTCTACTATTCGGATCAGCTTGGCTGATTCAACGCCATTGGGTTGGAAAATAATTCCGGTTGGCATCACAAAACTATGGGAGTTTAGAAGATTAAATGAGGATGCTATTCGGGACATGGTATCTTCTACGCGATAAGTTTCTGCCCCGCTTTGCAGCATGATTTTCCCAGCTAACAGACAAACTTCAACGACTTCATGAATGGGTTGTTCTACCCTTATTTCCAAGGCGATCTTCTCCCTCGTCAAGCTATTCATAAGCGATTACCGCATTCATTCTACAATGATAAAATCATTATATCATGTGGAAAATATAATGGAGAACATTGGGAAGCCAAGTTACCGTTATTCAACAGGTATCAGGTGCTGAGGTTTTAATTGTTCTGGTTTTTTTAAAAGGGGCTTTACAACACTACATTCATAGTGTACTATTTAGGTATAACAGTGACACTGAGGAAAGGAGATCAACCTATCGTGAGTATTGAATTTGACAATAATCAGCCGATTTATTTACAAATCATGAATTATATCAAGAGACAGATCGTAACAGGTTCACTAAAGGCTGGCGACAAAATAATATCGGTTCGGGAATTAGCAGCTGAATTACAGATTAATCCGAATACGATTCAGCGGACCTTTCAGGAGCTAGAGCGGGAAGAAGTTGTTGAGACGAGACGTGGTCTCGGAAGATACGTGACAAGTGAGGAATCTAAAATTATGGAGATGAAGAAGGAAATGGCAGGAGATTTGCTAGATCGATTTATTAATGGCATGCAGGAACTTGGATTTGCAAATCAAGATATCGTATCTATCGTAGCCGAGGCGGTAACGGCAGGCCCTGAATCAGACTCGAATCAAGAGAGAGGAGCGAACCTACGTGAATAGTTTATTGCAAATGAATGATGTAACGAAGACTTACGGATCGAAACGCGCTTTGAATGATGTATCCCTTGAGATCGGAACGGGGAAAATTGTAGGTCTCCTTGGGAGTAATGGAAGTGGGAAGAGTACGCTCATGAAGATGGTCTCTGGGTTGTTACAGCCATCTAGAGGGACCATATCCGTAGCGGGAACACCTGTAGGATTGAACAGCAAAGGGTTAGTGTCCTTCATGCCAGATCGACCCTTGACGGAATCATGGATGAAGGTCCGTGATGCTATTACCTTTTTTCAAGATTTCTATGACGACTTCGATAGTTCGAAAGCGCGTGAAATGCTTCAATTCATGAAATTGAATGAAAGTGATCGTGTCAGTGTGTTGTCCAAAGGGATGAGTGAAAGGTTACAACTAACATTGGCATTGTCACGTAAAGCACGGCTTTATTTGCTGGATGAGCCGATTGGTGGAGTGGACCCAGTCGCTCGGGGCAAAATATTAGATGCTATTGTAGAGTACTACAATGAAGATAGTAGTCTGATTATCTCAACTCACCTTGTGCGTGATATTGAGCGGATCTTTGATGAAGTTGTCTTCATCCGTGAAGGAGAGATTGTCATGCAAGAAGAAGTGGAGAATATACGTATTAAATATGGAAAAAGCGTTGATGACATGTTTAAAGAGGTGTATGCAGAATGATGAAATTGTTGAAATATGACTTTAAACGAAATACAAGCAGGTTACTAGGTGTTATGGCTGTACTCATTCTTGTGCAGGTATCGATCATGCTATTCATTGAAAACAATATGTTATTAACATGGCTCACTATTTTTGCTTATATTATCGCCGGAGTGTTTCTATTTATAACACCGATTCGTACTTTTAGTTATAATCTCAAAGCCTATCACCGTAAATTATTGCCTGTGCATACGTTAAAGTCCATTCTATCGCCTATTGTGATGGGGGGGGGATGTTTATTGATATTGGGGTTCGTAGCGGCCATTCATGGATATGTATACCTATCGGCTTTTGGACATATAGAAATTATTATGGACCAAATTAGAATGTATCCCTTAGATACGATAATGACTCTATTCAGCGTGTTTTGGATGATTATTCATGTACTGATTACGATCTTCTTAGCGATCACAATTGCTGCTAGTATTCGTAGGAAGGGAAGCTTTTGGATCGGAATCGTATCCTTTTTCCTTATTGTGAATGGGCTAACCTGGATAGAATCTAAATTTTTTGGGGAGTATAATGGGGGATTAATTCGAATTTTTTCGGTTGAATTTGATAATGCAGCAAGTGGCATGTCAACAAATACTGATTTTAACTCAATGTATTTCTCAGGTAACTCTATAGGGATGTTTATCTTTGAACTGATCTGTTCCATAGCCTTCCTTTATATCATGGTGAAACTAATTGATCGGAAAGTAGAAGTGTAATAATAAACGGCCCCGCGCACGCAGGTAACTCGCGTATGGGGCCGTTTGTTATAGAATCATGATTGAGTTACACCTTAAAAGTGTCTGTGCTTTCTTTTAAGCTTGTTGAAGCATTCTTTAATGTGTGGGTTAGTTCATATAATTGATCGGATATTTCATTCTGACCTTGAGAAACTTCACTTACAAGTTGAATACGTGTATTTACCTCAGAGGATGAGGTGGATAATGTCTCAACTGAATTAACAATATTACCCATACTCATGGAGATTTCACCAATGGCCACCGTGATTTCACTAACTTGACCAGCTAGAATGGAACTTTGTGATTCCAACTCTTGGAATGTTGTGCTAGACTTTTCAGAAATAACTTTCGTTTCCTGAATAACACTTGAGAAGGTAGCTAGACTTTGTCCACAAGAGGTCATATTCGAATGGATAAGCACTAGGTCTGTATTAATCTCCTCAGAGAGTGATTTGGTATTCTCCGATAATTTACGAATTTCATCAGCAACAACAGCAAATCCTCTTCCATGTTCACCCGCTCTAGCTGCTTCGATCGAGGCATTCAAGGATAATAGATTGGTCTGGGTATTCACATTTTGAATGCCGGACAGGGTCTGTTCGATATGGTTATATCGTTCGGACATCGTATCGAACACCTGCATTAACTGTTCAAATTCATTTCCCGTCCGATCAACTAATTTAACGACCTCATTCATATGCTTGACACCAACGTGTGAAGAATCTTTCATTAACTGCATATTGTCATTAATATATTCACTGGATGCCGTGATTTGCTGAGAACTAGCAGACACTTGCTCGGTTACTGCAGATATAGATGTGGTCTCGTCCAGTTGAGATAAAAGAACGGGTGCGCTATCATCAATTTCCTTCTTCACTGTAATAGACGCTTCTTTGTTATCTTGAGCAATGTCTTCCATACGTTGCGATATCTTCATGACATTGTTGCTAATGTCGAGGGTAGATTGAATCGTATTCCGAAGATTGGTTCCCATGACAGCGAGCTTCTGATCTATCGTGCCGAATTCATCACTACGAATTAAATTCCCTTCATAAGTGAAGTCACTATTTTGATAGGAATCAATACGACTCATGATGCCTGATAATCCTTTTCGAATTCTAGTGATAAAGTTCATAATCATCAAGAACGGTATAAGGATAAGGATTGCACTACTAATATAGATGGCTATGTTGGCTCTAGATACACTTTGGCTTAGAATAGTCTGATTTTCTTGTAACACTTCCTGGAATTTATCATTTATCGTGGACTTACTATAAGATAAAACTGAAGTGTAGGTACTCATGAGTTTCTGTTTTAATATGCGCCTATCGAAGTCCGTGAGTTCAGGTGTTATCTGTGGATGGACTTCAAGCAAGGTAGCATAGACCATATTTAGAACATTAACGTAATTCACAAATGTACCTTCGGTTAAATTTAAGTACTTGTCAAAAGCACTGAATTGTAAAGTAAGAGATTCCATTTCCTGAGGAAGGCTTTCGATATCCTGCAGCATACTTACTCGATTATCTCTGTTTCCAGTCTCTATCATATCGATCATCCATATTAGATCCCGTTGCATTTTATCAGCTACTTCTACGTAACTCTTTTCTTGTTCTGTTGCATATTGTGAATCCTTGATGCTCTCTGATACCGCTCGGTTGGATATAATATTGCTGGTTCCTGACCCAATACTTACGAGTGTTACGACTACTAGCATCAGGATGAGTTGCTGGGTAATGGTTTGATTTTTTCGATAATTTCTGATCTTTTCAAAGAACTTCTTCATGTGTTTCTCTCCTTTTATGTGTCTATCTAAATACTATCGGAATATATACGAATAAAATTGAGTTAAATGTATGCCCTAAGACCTATAAGAAGGACGGATGTTGTCAATCGGCAGTCATAATCCTGTCCAAGCTCACATATATTTGCAGTACTATCCCATTTAGGATATAGACGGATACTCTGAATATAGTACGAAGCGGGAGAAGGATTCGAATGTCGTGAGGGAGGGTTATGTGATGAAGAAAAAGGAATGCATAGCCATGCTATTAGCTGGAGGAGAGGGGAAACGCTTAGGAAAGCTAACTAGAAAAATAGCTAAACCTGCTGTGTTCTTCGGTGGCAAGTATCGTATTATCGATTTCACACTCAGTAATTGCACGAATTCAGGTATTGATACAGTTGGGGTATTAACGCAGTATCATCCTCAAGTATTGAACCACTATATCGGTATTGGAAAACCATGGGATTTGGATCGTAAAGAAGGTGGAGTCTCGATTCTACCTCCATTTATCAAGCGAAAAGGTGGGGATT
Organism: Paenibacillus sp. FA6; assembly: GCF_051550225.1. NCBI lineage: Bacteria > Bacillati > Bacillota > Bacilli > Caryophanales > Paenibacillaceae > Paenibacillus > Paenibacillus sp. FA6. Next base: position 536,309 of record NZ_CP188820.1, read on the forward strand.
GGTACAAAGGAACCGCAGATGCTATATATCAGAACATCGATTATATTGAACAATACAATCCTGAATATGTACTTATTATATCTGGTGACCATATTTACAAAATGGATTATGAGCGAATGCTACATTTTCACAAAGAACAAAAAGCTGATGCAACGATCGCTGTTATTGAAGTCGAATGGAAAGATGTGAACCGTTTCGGAATTCTAAGCGTGGATGATAAGCATAGAGTGACTCAATTTCAGGAGAAACCAAAGGATAGTACAAGCAATCTCGCCTCCATGGGGGTGTATATGTACACATGGAAGACGCTGAAACAATACTTGGAGAATGATGCCGCCGAGGCGCAATCCAGTCATGATTTCGGGAAAGATATTATTCCTACGATGTTGGAAGATGGTATACAATTATCGGCCTATCCTTTCGAGGGATACTGGAAAGATGTCGGGACGATTGATAGCCTGTGGGAAGCGAATATGGACTTGTTGGATGATGAGACTACTCTGAAATTAGATGATCGTAAGTGGCGTATTTACTCTCTGAATCCGAATCAACCCCCTCAATATATCGCAGATTCTGCTAACATTGTTAATTCTCTTGTGAATGAAGGCTGCATTGTATTTGGAGAAGTGAAGCACTCAGTCTTGTTCTATGGCGTTGAGATTGGAGTGGGGAGTGTGATCATCGATTCCGTTATCATGCCTAATGCCAAAATTGGAGAGAATGTAACGATCTATAAAGCTATCGTAGGTGAAGGATCCATCATTGGGGATGGAAGTAAAGTAGGGTCACCTGACACTGATGAAGTTACTCTTGTAGGAAATCATGAATCAATCCCTTCGGAATTCTTACACTTGAAGGAGCAGATGTTGACATGAAGAATGTTATGGGAATTATCAATATGGTGAATGAGACAGATCAGTTGGAAGAACTTACGTATCATCGAAATATCGGATCTGTTCCGTTTGCCGGTCGCTACCGCCTCATTGATTTCATTCTATCAAGTATGGTTAACTCTGGAATTACGAATGTTGGAATATTCACACATACGAAATATCGTTCATTAATGGATCATTTAGGATCAGGGAAGGAATGGGATCTAGACAGAAAAAGGTCTGGGCTGTTCATTCTTCCTCCTATGAAGGAAGGTCTGGATGGTTCCAATGGAGATTTACACGCATTAAATGCTCATAGAGATTATCTACATCGAAGTAGTGAGGAGTATGTCTTGATCTCCCGAAGCTACATGGTATGTAATATCGACTTTAACGGATTACAGGAATTCCACAATAGCACTAGAGCAGACATCACCGTAGTATATAAAGATACGAGTGATGTCGATTCATTCTCAACACGGATTGGAATGGATGATAAAGGTCGAGTGACGTCGATCTGGGAACCGAATTCATCACCGCATGGCGATAAGGTATCCATGGAGATGTTCTTTCTTAAGAAAAGTCTACTGCTAGATCTAATAGAAGCATCTTTAGCAGAAGGTCATCATAGCCTTATGAAGGATGCGATTCGTGCCAATCTTGGTCGGTTGAATATATATGGTTATTCGCATCAGGGGTATCTAGGAGTTATTAATACATTGAACAGTTACTACAAGCACAGCATGAATCTTCTGAATCCGAATGTGTGGAGAGAGTTATTCTTTAAGCCAGGACTTATTTATACGAAAATAAAAGATGAGCCCCCAGCACGACACTTAGCTTCCGGTCATACAAGTAATTCCATGGTGGCCAATGGATGTGTCATTGAAGGGCGTGTCGAGAACTCCATTCTATTTCGTGGGGTCCATATTCGTAAAGGTGCGACCGTAAGAAATAGTATTGTGATGCAGAACGGTGTGATCCATGAGAACACCTCCATCGAACAGGCTATTATTGATAAGGATGTCATCGTTAAGGCAGATAGAACGTTAATAGGACATGAGCGAGCGCCGTTTGTCGCTGTGAAGCGGAAGGTTATTTGATAGGGAATTACGTAGACTCTTGAACTCCGTAGTCATGATATACTGCAGTCACATTAAGACTCCGGTCTTGGAGACATATTCAATGGGTCCACAACAAAATGCTGAACCGTAAAGGTTCTCTGCATAAGGTAAAAGGGATTGGAAATCTAAAAGAGCAGCTCATTCCTCGTCAGAAGAGAGCTGCTTTTGCTTTATCAGACCTTTGTTGATACTACTTATATGTTGATCCTTAAAAAGTTCTCGCCAAAGAGATCAACGCAGTAATCGTGACGACATTCAATAAAGTGGAAATCAACACGGTTTGTGCGGCGAAATCGGGTTCGTTATGATACTCTTCAGCCAGAATGGATGAGTTAACGCCTGTTGGCATACCTGAAGCGATGAGTAAAGCTTGTGCGGGGATACCATGTAACCCCAAAGTGTATACGAGTAAACAACCAATTGCGGGTCCGATCAGAAGGCGCACGAATACACTCACATACACATCTAACCGATACAAGCGTAACGGATATTTCACGATTTGTGCTCCAAGCGTTAGCAATGCGACAGCGACCATGGATTGCTGTGCATAGGTTAGCGGTTGAGAGATAAAGATTGGAAGAGGAGCCTTCAGCGCACGAAGGAGCAATCCGATACCTAATGCGTAGGGGACAGGCATTTTGAGAAAACCAATCAATACACTTCTGTAGTTTCCTTTAAGCTTCGCCCCTTGGATAGAGAGCACACCATATGTAAAGGTCAGTAGGCTCTGAAGTGACATGATTAATGCTTGAATGGAGGAGGCTAATGGATCACCATTAAAGACTAAAGCGTTGACAGGCATGCCGTAGTTCCCCGAATTATCCAGCATAATACTATTATTGAATGCGGCCTTCATCCCCTTGCTAAGCTTCATATAACGGGATAGCAGTGAACCAATCAAGTAGAGGATAAGAACATATAGTGCGTAGAATAGCGTGATTGTCCCCAGTAGCTCTCCTGATATATCTGAATGATACATACTCATGAAGACAGCAGCAGGTGTGATACAGTAAAAGTTTATTTTGGCTAAAGTATATAGGTCTAGGCGGAATACGCGCTGCATCCAAGATCCAATTCCAATGAGTACGAATACGGGTAATACGACTTCTAACATGATGTCTACAATCATAAATTCAACTTCCTCTGCGAGTGATAGAATCGAAATGATCTTCCCATTATAGCACTTATGTCCGATAGGACTTAGAAGAATAACTTTGTTATAACAGAGGGTTATGATACGATAGGCAGATACAGAACTTTATTACGATAACGGCAAACCTATCGAAAGGTAGGGACGCAAAGCTATAGGGCCTTCTTGTTAAGATGGTAGCCTAGCCACCGAAGGGAGTTTTATTTGTGCGGAAATTCATGCTATTTGTGGCGACACTTGTGATAGTGATCTCTTTATTTAATGGAGTAACAGTCCGTGCTGCAGTAGGGACTAGCTGGTTAGATGAAGCTAATGTAGACAAGGGAATTATTAGTGTGAAGTACGACGTGAAGGCGAAAGTTCAGACAAAACTCGTAATCGTTAAGGGCGAGGAGAAATATACTTATGATTTAACGGTTAGCAAGCAAGCGGAAGTATTTCCCCTTCAATTGGGCAACGGTAATTATACAGTTAGCATTCTTGAACAAGCAACGGGAAACAAATATCGAGTTGTACACACAGATACGATCACGCTTGATCTGAGTGATAGCGCAACAGTATATTTGAACTCGATTCAGAATGTGAATTGGAATGATACGAATCAAGCCATTAAAAAGGCGAAAGAATTAACGGAAAATGTAAAAACGGATACCGAGAAGGTAACCATAATTTATAATTATGTCATTAATAATATTAAATATGATCATAAACTAGCAGCGAATGTTCCTGCAGATTATTTCCCTCAGATCGATCAGACATTGTCGTCGAAGAAAGATATTTGCTATGGGTATTCTACTTTGTTCGCAGCGATGCTTCGGAGTGTAGATATTCCTACTAAGCTTGTTATGGGTACGACTAGTTATGTGGATACCTATCACGCTTGGAATGAAGTATATGTGAACAATAAATGGGTTACTATCGATACAACGACTGATGCAGGCTGGAACGGTACTACAACAGCGTTTACGATGATCAAAGATGCAACAAAGTATTCGGCAACCAAACAGTACTAATGATAATATTTATGAGAAGCCTTGAACAATATGTTCGTGGCTTCTTTGTTTTTAGAAATCATGATATTGTTAACATAAGGAATTCAGTGTTACCCAATTCCACAAATAAGGAGTATGTTCTTAATGAAAGTGATTCTTGTAGATGATGAACAGCTTGCTGTAGATTATTTAGAGCGCCAACTTATGAAACTTTCAAACATAGAAATAATAGGTAAATTTATAGATCCGATTGTTGGAAGAAGAGAGATTCTTCTTCAAGATGTGGATTTAGTTTTTTTGGATATCAACTTACCAGAAATAAATGGGATTGAGTTAGCAGAACAGATTCTGGAGAAGAAGCCAGATATATATATTGTGTTTGTAACGGCATATAATGAATATGCCGTTAAGGCTTTTGAACTGAATGCATTGGATTATATAGTGAAACCTATTAGATTTGATCGGTTGAACAAAACGATGGAACGCATTACCGGATACGTAGAATCTAAACAAGATCAAGTTGTGAGTTATACTAATAGAATGAGGATGAATATATTTAGGCAAGTCACCGTCGAAGTGTCTAATAATCTATTCTCTGTGATTCAATGGCGGACGTCAAAAGCGCAGGAATTGTTCCTATATTTACTACAACATCGTGGTCAATTAGTTCGTAAATCTGTATTGATTGATCTGCTGTGGCCAGAGTATGAACAGGACAAAGTATATTCACAGTTATATACTGCTATTTATCACATACGAAAAACATTGGCACCCTATGATGAACATTTTCAAATTGTGAACTCAATGGAAGGTTATGTACTGAATATCGATCATGTTCTGTTAGACGTAGAAGAATGGGAGACTAGATTAGGTTCAGCTTCACCTCTATCAATTGAATCATTAGATAACTATATAGAAATCATGAAATTATATTCTGGAGATTACTTACAGGAATATGATTATTGGTGGGCTGAAAGCGAGCGTCAACGGCTTAAGGATTTGTGGCTCAGTATTTCTTATGAGATCGCAGACTGGTACGTAGAACACGATCAGCTAGATAAGGCTACTTTTTGGTATATTGAAATATGTAATCGGCATGTGCAAGAGGAGAAGGCTTATTTTATTCTGATGAAAATATATGCGTCTATGGATAATGATATATTGGTAAATCGACAGTATCATTCTCTGATTAGGAATCTACTGGATGAATTTAATGAACCGCCTAGTGCGTATATTTCAGAGTGGTATAAACAATGGCAAGGAAAGTTAATTGAATCTTGAATGTCTTGTGAGCAATGGGAAAGACCCTGTTTTCTACAAATGTAGATAGCAGGGTCTTTTTGTACTGTCTAGATATTGTATAGATAGCAATCTTATACTTGAATATGAAGATATAAAGACACTAGGAGATAGCATAAAGGGGTCGTTACAATTTGAATGCTGATTATTTTGAAGAAGTTCATAAACTCAGTTATACGGACGAATATAGATATAAGCTGCTGATACAGGGCACGAGACGTATTCTAAAAGAGAAGAAGAAAGTGGGAATCATACAGAAAATGAAACACAAATGGATAACGAACAAAAAGGAAATTAAAGCAGGAACTTGGAAATAAAATGGAATGTATTTATTTTTATGAAATAAAGACCAATATTATTTCCTTAGGGTGGTTAGTTATTGTTGAGAATTTGTTGAGATGTGATATTTATAATAGAAATTGGTAGAATTTATCGAATAATTGCGATAGCCATCTAATAAATCAAAGGTTAGGAATGTACATAATATGAGAAAAAGGGTGAAAATGGTCCCCGTACTACTAATAGTTATGGGAATGATGATGCTCAACTATCCCAAATTATCTGAAATGTATGAGAATTACCAGCAGCAGAAGTTGGTTGCGGAATGGCAGAAGAGTCTTAACAATATTGATAATGGAGATGAATTATCCGAAGAGATGGCTGAGGATACGTTATCTGATAACGTCGATCTTGAAGATGTGGTAGATGATCTGCAAGAGAGGACATCTAGTAACGATGAGAATATGGAAGGTATTCTACGTATCAGTACCATTGGTTTACAATTGCCCATTCTTCATGGAGCAACGAAGGAGAATATGAAGACTACGATTGCTAGTATCGCCAATACGGGGACAATGGGCCGGGTTGGAAACTATGCTCTCGCAGGACACAGAAACCGTACGTATGGAAGGAACTTCAATAGACTTAATGAGGTTGTTGAAGGCGATAAGATACAAGTCGATAATGGTGAACAACAATTTGAATATACAGTTACAGAGAAGCTACGTGTCAAACCCGAAGAAGTATGGGTGTTAGAAGGCAATGGTGAAGATAAAGAACTCACCTTGGTTACCTGTGATCCAATGATCAACCCCACTCATCGCATTATTATTAAAGGGAAAATAATAGATTAGAAGCGATGAAGAGAAGGAGTGATTGCTTTTGAGTACATAAACTCTGCTAAAAGGCATTGTGTTGACAAATAAAATGTGAGATGAGGAATTAATATGAAGAAACATAGTAAATTATTATATTTATTCATGGTTGTAGCTTTAGTATTAAATCTTGTATTACCTGCTTCAATGGCTATTGCTAGTAATGAGCTTGAAGGTTCGGAGAATGGGATCCGGAGTACTGTTACCGAGGATACTTATGGAGATAGTGCTAAGATGAGCCTATTGGCTGTGGGTGCACCGATTACAGACAAAATCATTACAGGTGTTAAGATGTATGACAAAAAGCCTACGTATGTGGGGGGAATTCTGACTCCACAAGGTAATGAAATAAATGCACCGAATATTCGACCAAGTATTAAAGATGAAGTAGCTGTCCTATTTGATTGGTCACTACCTAATGAATCCCATAGTTATGATGATGGTTCGACCTATACATTTCAACTTCCTGCTCAATTAAAGATTGGAACAGAGCTAAAGGGGGATTTAGATGGTGACGTTGGAACGTATGTAGTTTCAGAGACAGGCGAGGTAGTATTCACATTTAATGATAGTATTGTTGGTGCACAATTAGAGGGTAATTTCTATGTATGGATTAAATATGACCAATCTAAATTCGGTGATGGTTTGGAGCAACCAATTGAGTTCGATTTCGTTGGGACAGCGGGTGCTACGATTGATGTTCATTTTGCTAATAATGCAACGGATGGCTTGACGAAGACTGGGTTAGCCAATAACAAGAATTTTAATTCAGATGAAATTGTATGGACGGTTGATTTTAACCAAGGGGAAAAATTGATTAAAGGTGCATTGTTGGATGATAACCTTCCAACCGATCTTACACTTAAAGGAAATATCACAGTATCTCCGTTGATCATTCAATTGGATGGAACGGTCAAGGAAGGAACTCCAGTTTACAATAGATCAGCATTTCCGATGGATTTTATAGGTATCGAAAGTGCTGATGGTGTCGATGGTGATATCACTAAAGCGTATAGAGTGACATACACGACAAGTGTTAAAGCACCAACGACAGCACCTTTTAAAGGGAAAGTCTTCGCAAATGAAGTGACGCTTACTGGTAATAGTGGAGCTATCAATGAAACTGTTATAGGTAAGGCGACTGTGAGTTTCAATGAGCCCCTATCAAAATCAGGTCAAGATAGTGCTTACGATTCGAAAACACAAACTATTACTTGGAAAGTTCAATATAATTATAATCAACAAACAATTCCACAATCCGCTGCATGGATAGAGGATACATTTGATTCGACTAATGTGACGAAACAAAAGGTCCTTGATGGTAAAGTGACCGTGTATGAAGTGCTGATCAATAGTAGTGGTACAGGTACACCTAATACGGTTCCGGTTAATCCGAGTGAATATGAGGTAACAGGTATTGGTACTGATTTTGATGGTGGTTTCAAATTACACTTTAAAAATCCAATAACTAAAGCTTATGAAATCGTATATCAAACTCAGGCGCAAGCCCGCATCTATAAGGACGAAACAGTTTCCAATACTGTAAAGATGGGCGATGGAACCTTTAAAACAGGGAAAAAGGATATCAAAGAAATTATCTTTGCTAAAAGTGTAGTTGGTTCTAATTTCAATGCGAAAACAATTAATTGGGAACTTGTTCTGAATCAAGACATGAAGGATATGACTGACGTCGTCATTACAGATAATTACGCTGGAAGACATATGAAGTTAGATCCAACTAGTGTAAAGATTAATGGAGACCCGATTGTAGATACTGATTTTGAGCTTGCAGTAAATGCTGGAGACGCTCAATATGAACAAGGATTTATAATTAAACTGAAATCGCAATTGCCTCCATTGGAGATTAATTCAAAATACGTAATCACGTACACAACATCGTTCGATCCTACGGCAGGAATGCCAACAGATAATAAATACGTGAATACAGCAACATTAGGTTGGAAAGAACCTGGTGTAACACCGGATCCAACAGAAATTACAAAGTCTGATTCTGTAACGGCGGAAAGTTATACGATTGAGAACGGTAATAAAAGAGGGGATTATAACGCCAAAGACAAGACAATCACTTGGATGATTGATGTGAACTATAACCTCTTTGACATTAAAGATGCGATCATCAAAGATAATTATACAGGTGATCAAACATTTGTAGAAAATTCATTGAAAGTAAGTAAGTTAACCCTTGATCCAGTTAGTAACAAAGTTACAGATGTTGGTGGCGAAGTTATACTAACAGGTGGGGAATTTATACTAAATGATGATGGTAAAGGTTTTGTATTGAATCTTGGCGATATTGGCGAAACTGCATATCGCGTTGAATACAAAACAAGTCTTGATGGTAGCTTTCCAGTCCAAGGTACGTATTCTAATAACGCAACGTTGCATGACGGTGACGGTGGAACTCAACGTTTCAGCAAATCAATTGGTGTAACACCTAAAAACGGTGGAGAGTACATCAGAAAAACAGGTAAACAAAAAACTTCAGGATCGGATATTGCTTCTTGGACAATCAATATTAACCCTAGCCAATCTTACGTGGCAGCTGGATCAGAACTAACCGATACATTATCCGACAATCAAATATTGCTTGGAGATACGATAAAGCTCTACAAAACGAGTATACCTACGGATAATACAGGTAATGTATCTACAAAGAATGGTCTGGTAGACGAAGAAGACTATAAATTAGTAGTAACAGGTAACACATTTACGCTTAAATTACTGAATTCATTGAATGCTGCCTACATTTTAGAATATGAGTCTTATATTAATGCTGACAGTGGCGAAAGAATTGAAAATAATGCTCAATTTCAGGGTCAATCGTCCTCAGTAAAAGGCTCAGATAATATGAATGGAGTAAAAATTTCTTTAGCTGGAGCTGGTGGAGGAGCGTCTGCAGGAAAAAAGAGCATCCAAATTGTCAAAGTAGATGATTTAGATCAGCCGATACCAGGAGTCAAATTCGAACTATATAACGCATCTGGATCGACATTGTTAGAGTCACTTATAACAGATGGACAAGGAGAAGCTAAGACATCTAGAGAGTATAAGTACAATGATAAGAATGAAGGTCTACCTTACAAACTGAAAGAAGTATCCGTACCTTCGGGTTATCTGATGGACCCTGAATATGCAGTTGATCCAACAGGTAAAGAAATTAAATTTAAAGATCCTACTGAACCATTTAAGATTGTTAACAAAGTTATTCGTCAAGGATTTGAATTAACGAAGGTAGATGCTGCAGATTTTAGTGAAAAATTAAAGGGCGCAGTGTTTGAATTGAAATTGAATGGAGTGCTTATCGACACACTAACAACGAGTGTAGATGGGAAAATTGCCAGAGGTGATTTGGACCCAGGAGATTATGAATTAATTGAGATAACAGCACCGGATTATTATGTCGTAGATGCTACACCAATCCCTGTTAAAATTGTTGCAAATCAAACTGAAGTATTAGTGTTAAGTGACCAACCGAACGCACAAGGTACGGGTGGTAAGCTTATAATCACAAAAGTGAATGCTAAGGACCAATCGATTATACCAGGGGTAGAATTTGAACTCCGTGATAGTGAAAAGAATGTTGTCGCTACGAAAATAACTGATGTAAACGGCGTAATCGAGTTCACAAACTTACCGTATGCTACCTATACATTGGTTGAGACAAAAGCTGAAGGTTATGTTATTGAAAAAGCTGAAACTGATGTTGCAATTAACCAACCAGAAACAACAAAGACGATCGAAAATAAAGAAAATGATCGTTCAGTCAAATTAACGAAATATAATTTGATCAAAAGTCACAAGCTTCCAGGAGCTATATTTGAATTAAGAGTAGAAACAAAGATCTTTGATCAAAATGGAGATTTTGTATTCGAAGCTGTCACAGGTATAGATGTATCTAAGCTAACCACTGATATTAATGGTGAACTATTGTTAGAGGACTTAGAACCAAATAAATATCAGCTTGTTGAAGTAAAAGCACCATTTGGTTATGTTTTAGATAAAGAACCAGTAGATTTCGAGATTACTACGACACAAACAGAATCTGTACAAGTTGAAAAAGTAAATAACAGAATTCCAGCTACCGTAAATCCAGGTGGACCTAATGGCGGCGGCGGTGGAGGGGGAACTCCGATAGAGCCAACTGAGCCAACTCTAGATGTACCGGTAGAACCGAATAAACCGGAAAAACCAGAACCGGTGGTACCAGTAGACCCTACTGAACCGAAGAAACCAGTGACACCTGATGAGAAAGTAGTCACACCGAAAGAAACGCCTGTCAAAGGCAAGATTGAAGTTCCGAAAGATAACACACCGAAGATCGGTGAACAACCTAAGAACGGAAAAGTTACGATCGATCCGAAAGGGAATTGGGTGTATACACCAGACAAAGGATATGTCGGTAAAGACTCATTCACGATCATTGTGACAGATAAAGATGGAAATGAAGAGGAAGTATTAGTTGAAGTGGATGTGAATGATATACCTAGAGGTGGAACGGATGGGGTTACTAAGAACACTGGTGCCCAAACCGGTGAGAAGCTTCCACAAACGGGAGAATCAAGTCATCTAGCGCTTCAATTGACTGGATCTTCCTTCATTATTCTGGGTGCAACGTTGTTCTTCAGGAAAAGACGTTTGCCAAATAAGTAAAGGAAATACTTGAATACCAAAAGAGGCTATCCCTTAAGCGATGAGGTGATAGCCTCTTTTAAATATGTCGAATAGCATAGCGAAATAATGATTGTAAATTACGTCAAAGCAATCTGTAGAGAAAATGTATAGAAGCATACTTTATACTGAATAGAATGTATTTATAGTGAGATATGATAGGTGATGAGGAAATGAAAGAAATAAACTTTCAAGAAATCGGACAGTATACAGCATTTGCTATATTGATCATTTTAATTGCTGTTATACGTTGGGTGGCTCATGAGAGAACTGTGCTTAGATCTGGATCTTTTCAAAAAAGTCAACGATACGTATGGACATCAGGTAGGCGATACGCTACTTAGAGAAGTGAGCCAAAGCTTACGCCAGGTGACGAATAGAGATCAGAAAGTATTTCGTACTGGCGGAAGAAAGTAGACATAGGTATTTAAAGGCAATAGAACTCACTCTTGCACAGAGATGAACGGTAATGCTAGAATGACTTTATCTTTCTATACAAAGGAAATGTATAACTATTGTCGAAAATAACAAACTTGATATCAAGAGGGAAAATTACACTGATTACCATCTTGTTCATACTTCTACTTATTACCTTGCGAATGATATTTATGTATTTTCATTTGACTCCGGATCATCCTCATGCTGATCGCGGAGTTTTAGACTTGCGAAATTGGAAATTCAGTAATCAGCAGACGATAACTCTAGACGGTCAATGGGAGTTTTATCCTAGCCTTTTTGTAAAGCCTGAGGTTACGGAATCTTCTGATACGAACTCACACAAAGAGTGGATTCAAGTTCCAGATAATTGGGACAGCTCCACAGGTACAAATTCCGCATACGGTTTCGGAACCTATCGGTTACGTGTTCTGGTTAATGAAGATAAGCAATTGTACGGGATTCGTATACCGAATATTCAAACGGCATCCAGATTATTCATCAATGGACAATTGTACAAGGAAATTGGACAACCTACAGCAACGGCAAAGGATAATAAATCGCGAAATATCCCCACAATGTCTTCTTTTCATACAGATGGTACTGAGATAGAGATTATCATTCATGTGTCTAATTATCAATTTCCGAGTTCAGGTGGCATCATACAGTCTATCAAATTCGGGACTTTAGATGCAGTAGCTAATGAGAAGGTTCTTTCAGAAAGTATGCAGATGATGGTTAGTATTGTTCTGCTACTACACGGTGTATACGCATGTATTTTATATGTTCTTGGTTCTCGAAAGAAAGAATTAGCGTATTTAGGTGCAATTACTTTTTGTATGTTAATTTCGACCTTGGTTGATGACGATAAATTACTTCTCGTATGGATACCGATTAATCTAGAATGGACGGTAAAAGTCAGAATTATTTCTTATATTGGATCCTCCGTTTTTTTTATTTTGTTTATGAAAAAGGTACTGTCCAATGAGCAGGATGGAAAGTACTATCGCTGGTTTGCTATTCTATGTGGTTTAAGTTCATTAGTCATCATAAATTTACCGGTATATTTCCTCATGAATATAGTGCCGATTCTTACTATTGTCATGCTATTAGCAATAATACTTGTTCCGTTCCTAGCGTTGCGAGCTATTATGAATGGAGAGGTTGGTGCTATTTTTCTATTATTATCAGCGATAGCTATATCAATCAATATTATTTTGGGAGGATTTTTGAAGACCCAATTTTGGAATGATGTACCTTACTATCCGTTTGATCTTATTATCGCCTTTTTGGGTTTGGCTTCATTTTGCTTTATAAGTTTTTCGCAGACCTCTGAGAGGGCGGAGAAGCTAGCTGAACAACTGAAAAAGTCTGATAAGCTCAAAGATGATTTTCTAGCGAATACCTCTCATGAATTACGTAATCCTCTACATGGGATGATCAATATGGCTCAGACGGTTCTGGAGGATGGAAGGCAATCCCTAGATGAGAAAAGTAAAGGTAATCTAGAACTGATTACTACTCTAGGTCAGCGTATGTCGCATATGGTTAATGATTTACTTGATGTTACGCGGCTGAAGGAACACAATATTCACTTGAATAAGCAGAGCCTCAATCTCAAGGGTGTGGTTTCCGGTGTATTCGACATACTTCGCTACATGACAGAAGGTAAGCCAATAGAATTGCGGATGGATATCGCCGAACCTTTTCCCAACATCATTGCAGACGAGAATCGACTCGTTCAAATTCTATTCAATCTCCTTCATAATGCTATTAAGTATACGAACGAGGGATTCATAGTTGTTCATAGTGATATTCGGAATGGAATGGCCTATATTCAGATTAAAGATTCAGGTATTGGTATAGAAGAAGATGTGCAGCAGCGAATCTTTCAGCCATATGAACAGGCGGATTCTAGTATGATTGCCATGGGTGGTGGTCTTGGACTCGGCTTGAGCATTTGTAAGCAGTTAGTAGAGCTTCACGGAGGAACACTGGAAGTTCAGTCGTCTCTCGGTCTAGGATCGGTGTTCAGTTTCGCACTACCCATTGACTCTAACGTCTTGGAACAACAAATAACCGATTCGGTAGAAGAAGATCTAATGACTGATCACGTGATAATATCTCAGGGGATAGCTGAATCTAGCAGTGCTTTGACCTCCCCGAAGTCTATTTCTGATATGCGGAGACCGCGGGTATTAGCTGTAGACGATGATCCCGTTAATTTGAAAATATTAAGAAATATACTCACCGAAGATTATTATGATATTACCGCAGTAACCAGTGGGAAAGAAGCTTTAATTTGGTTGGGTAAGGGAGAATGGGATCTCATTATTGCTGATGTGATGATGCCAGACATGTCGGGATATGAATTGACACGAACGATACGAGAGAAGTTCTCTATTTCGGAGTTACCGATTCTGCTCTTAACTGCTAGAAGTCAATCGGAAGATATATATACCGGATTTCTGTCAGGCGCTAACGATTATGTGACAAAACCGGTAGGGGGATTGGAGATAAAAACCAGAGTCCGTGCATTAACTGATTTGAAGCAGTCAGTAACTGAGAAACTTCGAATGGAGGGAGCGTGGCTCCAAGCTCAAATCCAGCCTCATTTCCTATTCAATACTTTAAATACGATCGCTTCACTTAGTGACTCGGATACAACAAGAATGGTTGTTTTACTTGATGAATTTGGAAATTATTTAAGGAAAAGCTTTGATGATAAGAATATGATGCGTGTTGTTCCATTGGAACATGAACTAGAACTGCTTCGATCCTATGTGTACATTGAACAAGAACGCTTTGGAGAGAGGCTTCAAGTGGTGTGGAATGTGCAACAAGATATAACGATAGAACTTCCACCGCTTTCTATTCAGCCCCTTGTAGAAAATGCCGTGAGACATGGTGTTCTGACACGGACCCGTGGAGGAATGATAACCATTACAATCTCTGAGAATGACGGTTATGTAGAAATTTCAATCATGGATAATGGAGTGGGGATGGATGAGCAGAAGTTAAACAGCATATTAGATAGCCGCTCTCATCAAAAGAAAGGAATAGGTCTGCTCAACACAGATCGGCGTTTGAAGCAAATTTATGGCAGAGGGTTACTAATCCGAAGTATATCAGGTGAGGGAACAACGGTTAGTTTTACTATCCCGAAATTTATAACAAAGAGTATTGTATAGAAATTGTATAGAATGATATCGTATGCTAACTTCATGAATAACTCAGGCTGGTGATAAAAGATGATTTTAATGATACTCATAATGATTTCGATATGTTTAATGGTTATATTACGAATGATGTTTATAGAGAGAGTTACATTGAAGAGGCTAGCATATCTGGATACGGTAACAGGATTGATCAATCGTAATGGCTTGGATCGGTTCTGGAACCAATACCCTGTGAAGGGAAATATGGCAGTTCTATTTCTGGATTTAGACTATTTCAAAGATGTTAATGATGAATATGGGCATCAGGCAGGGGATCAACTTTTGAAAGAAGTAGGTTGGCGTCTGCTTCAGGTTAATCATAAGGGCATGCAGGTATTTCGAATAGGTGGCGATGAATTTATTATCATGCTTCCGAATTCTGATCTTAAAAAGGCGGAGTTGTTAGCACAAGCTATTTTGGAGAAATTTAAAAGATCTTTTGTGATTAAGGGACATCATTTATCTATAACGGGAAGTATTGGGATTACGCTTCGTCAAGACAGGAAGATTGACCGCCTGAAGTTAATGGAAGAGGCGGATTTAGCGATGTACCAAGCTAAAAAGATGGGTAGGGGTCGCTATTCCATTTTTAATGAAGATAAATCCAGTTATGGACATAAGTCAGAAATTGTGCCTAAACAATCAGTCAGTTCCTGAAATCTGTAGCAGAGCCAGGCTCAACTGTTCGTTTACTATAAGAAGTAATACGATGAATAGATAAATGCATTCATGCCTAAACGCGACAAAAGTGAAATCCGACTTTTGTCGCGTTTTTTCTATGTTTAAATGTCGAAATATGTAGGTCTTAAGATGTGATTATTGTTCACTTCTTCTTTTATTGGGATATTATTCCGATAGATATTAAGATTCGTCAAAATATACCACTTTGTCCTAGTGAAATGCAGGGATAAAGAATGATGAAATGAGACTGTAGTAATAAGAGTACATACAAAGATCGAGTGAATCGGGAAATTTTCTGATTCGGAGGAACTATTACCAATTTATTAGTTGGTATGTGCTACATGAGAATGAGGAGAGAAGAAGATGAAAATGAAGTCAGTCAATATCCTAACTAAAGTGAGAATGATCCCGCTAATGGTGGCGCTATCTATGTGTATCAGTAGCGTATTATTCCCAGTCGCGATGCCTAGTGAAATACATGCAGAGAGCGCAACGGCATCGAATCGAACAGATTTCAGTGTGTCAGGGGATCGGATCATATGGATGGAACAAGATGGTGACGGTAACAAACAGATCTATTACCGCAATGAGGCTACGAAGCAACAGAAAGTACTCACTACCAGTAAGACAGCGAAAGATGCTCCCTACATCAAAGGGGATAGGGTCATCTGGGCAGATAAAGGTACGCAGGATCCATCAACCCTGAACTGGGATATTTATAGTTATGATCTCCAGTCGGGTATTCAGCAGAAGCTGAATGCACGGACAGCAGAATACGGTAATCCCTCCGTTGATAGTAACGGTGCGGTCTGGTTCGAGAGAAAACAGTATGGAAACATGATATATCAAGATTTACAGACGGGAACAGAGATTAGACTGGGAGAAGGGAAATTCCCTGTACTTGCGAACGGTAATGTCGTCTATAGAAACGCAAGAGATGGTGGCCTCAGTATGCTTACTCTAAGTACTGGTGTTACAAGATCGCTTATTAATCTAGGTGGCTCCAATGATGTTGATTGGTTCGTCACGAACGGCAGTTACGTCTTGTGGAAACAGAAGAATGGGTCATCTGAGAGCAAGTTCGTTGTGATGTCACTCACCGATCTTACAGCACAGCCTCAAGATTTGGCTCCCATGAGTGTCAAAGATGTAGATTATTCATTTATGTCGATCGGTGATACTCGGGCTGTATATATGGAGCAGGTGAATGGACAGCCGGTGGTGAAGGGAGTTAATCTTACCACTTCATCGCCGTATACAGTGGCGGGTTCAGGCCCAGATAGACAATATATTGGATTTAACGGGGATAAGTTAGTATACAGCACGCAGGATAATTCGTTCGGTGTCATTAATACGGATGGTAGTTCATCTGAACAACCGTCAACAGGACCTTCTGATGATCAAGCATCTTCTCAACCTGTGGTTACTCAGGGAACGGGTAACAAGGTGTTATCGACAGAAAGTGCCGTGATTGGCGCGAAAGGTGGACATGTGGCCTCTAAGGATGGCATGGCTCAATTGAATATCACAGCAGGTGTGTTTACAAAGGACTCTAAGGTTAGTCTATCTCAAGTGAGTATAGACAATAGACCACTTCGTGATGAGTTGGGGAGATCCATGGAATCAGATAATTCAGCATGGCAAGTAGAGACAGATTCTAGGTTCGGACAAGCAGTTCAACTTACGTTAGGTTATAAAGATTCAACCAAATGGAGATCCGAACACGAGAAGCTTGGTATTTATAAATATGACGTAGTGCATTCGTACTGGACTTATATTGGTGGAATAACAGGTGTGAAGGATGGCTTTGTACAAGCTTCAATTCAAGAGCCTGGGATATACGCAGTAATGTTGCGTGAAGTGACTTTCCCTGATATTTCAGGACATTGGGCATCTCAATCCATAGACGTATTGTCCTCTAGGGGAATTATTAATGGCATGAGCGAAGACGTTTTCGTTCCGAATGGCAAGCTTACACGAGCACAATTCACGAAATTACTTGTAAGTGCGATGGGCATGGAACCTATATTCTCATCTTCATCCACATTCTCAGATGTGCAATCGAAGAACTGGAGCTATGGGTGGGTCGAAGCAGCCGCTGCAGCAGGTATTGTTGAAGGAGATCATGGAGCATTCCATCCAGATGCAGCCCTCACGCGTGAACAGATGATGGCGATGATGATGCGTGCCGCAGGAAGCAGACTTCAAGGTGCTGAACAAGAGGGGCAGTCCTCCGATCTTACTAAGTTTATCGATCATGCTTCTGTCAGTGCTTGGGCGAAGCCGTTCGTTATCGATGCTATCAATCTAAAGTTGATTGAAGGTAATGGAGATAAGTTAGAACCGCTTCAGACATCCACAAGAGCGCAAGCTGCGACGGTCATCTATCGGTTAATGCTTAAGCTTCAACTTTTATAATAAAGAATAGGGAGAGAATACATTGAAGATCCTTTTAAGAACGATTCGCCGATGGGGTAAATCTAGACAGAATAAGATGATTTCTATGACACTTGCATTCATGCTACTAGTAACCTCAGTTCCACTATTTCCAGGAGTAGACTTGTTCACATCGACAGCTTTGGCTTCGACTAACGTGCGGGTTGTCCCAAGTGAGATTAATACGGATAAAGGGGAAACTACCGAGATTCGTTTCAGCTTCAATGCAGCGGATAGTGGACAGACTAGCCATCCAACGAACATTAATGTGTGTAAACCTCAACCGAACGGTGCAGCTCCTCAGCTATTAGGTTTGATAGCAAGTGGCGACTATGCCACGAAGGTGAACGGAATATATGTTGAACATGTCGAGAAGTGGGACGGTAAAATAGGTAGTGTAGCTCTTCCTGAAGGACGCTATAACATCTGTGTATCACCCGCAACGTATAATGGCGTTGGTGTCTATTATGGACAGATTGGAAGTTTCGAGATTAAGAACTCTGTACAGCCGAAGGCACCTTCAACGATCACGGTAGTACCTGGTTCATCTGCCAATCGTACACTAGTGAAGGGAACTTCCGAGTCAGGTACGACGATTGACCTGGAGATTCGTTATTCTCAAGGGAATCAGAAACAGAGTGTAACTAGTTTACCGGTTAACGCTCAGGGTCAATGGAGTAGCGAGGTCATCTTGGATGCCGGTAAGATCGCTCATATTACAGCAAGAGCCCAAAGTGGCAATTTAGTATCCAGTTACTCGGAAGTACTTAAGGTTATGAAATATTCTATCCCTTCCTTTCCATTGACTTGGGAAGCATTAGCAAGTTACTACTATGCAACGGATTCTGTAGCTTCCACAAGAGCTAAGGCAGTGGAAGTAGCTACACTTAATCATGTTACGGCAAATGTGCTAGGAACAATTACAGGCGTGACATCCTTGCTGTTGCAAGATCCAGAACTGATCGAGCCGATCACACAAGGTGATCTTACGCAATTCACGGAAGCAGCAATTAAGAAACGTCTACGGATTGTGAATCCAATGGGGCAGGATTACGTAGAACCAGCCCGGGGAGACTTTACGTTCACTACGGATCAGTTGGTACTTCAGGCATTAATGCCACTTCAATTCGGATTGAACTATCTTAGTCGTGACCCTTATGAAGGGGCTCTCGGACTTGGCTGGCATCATTCTTATGAATGGTCGCTTACACCTATCGATGGAAAGATGGAACTCATGCAACCCGATGGTGCTAGATATGAATTCGTTCCGCTGACGGGTGGACGTTATCTTACACCGCGTGGGACTGATCTAACCCTGTCACAAGCATCAGGTGGTTATGAATTACAGACACCACAGGGTGAACATTATGGGTTCAATACAGATGGACTTCTGACATCGATCGTCGATAGCAATCATAATCAGATTACATTCAGCTATCAAGGTAAGCTATTACAAGCTGTTACGACGGAAGGCGCTTCGCTCACACTTGCTTACAATGGAAACAAACAATTGACAACGGTGACGGACCATACCAATCGGAAGCTTCAATATGGTTACTCAGCTGCTAACGATATGACCTCTTTCACGGATGTGAATGGAGCTGTCACAAAGTTCACGTACGACAGTGAGCATCACGTCACTGGCGTGACAGATCCTAATCAGACTGCATCCATGAGTGTCACATATGATCAACATATGCGTACGACTAGCTTTATTGATTTTTACGGATCGAAGAGTACTTCGAGCTATACAGGTAAGGTGGCTCCAGTCATTCGTGGAGAAGAAGAGGACCCACTCCCGAGTGGTCCAGTAAGTATAAATCCTAACAATGGAAGAGATATTGCGGATTCAGACAAAGTGCTACTATCCGGAACGATGCATAACTTACGCAACGCTCCCCCTTATATGATCGTTGACGGTCTGAAGCCGGCCATCACTGGTTATATGGGAAGTCTAGTCTCAGATATTCATGCGAAAATGAGCGTGTATGAGCAATCGGCTGTTTCTGTTAGCTCCGATATGAGCGCCGTTCAGGCAGCCATACAGGCAAGCAATAGTAATCCCGTCGTGATTAAGACGGGACAACTGAATGTTGAGAATGGCGTTACGTTGGGAAGCCCAACCAAGCCGGTCGTACTCATTGCTGATGGCATGAATACGAATAAAGATATGACGATAACGATATATGGTACATTGATCTTGAAACACGGATTGAATGCCAATACGAAGCTGAAGTTAAATGCGAATAGTGTAGGTAATAACTACGGAAATATATGGGTTGATGGAACGCTTCATCTTAATAATGATTCGGTTATTACCGTAGCAGATACGTTGTATGCGGGAAGTCTGACATATAATAGTGGAGAACTTACGGTAGATGCGAAACGAGTTGTCGTTAAAGGCGAATTACACATTAATACCGAAGTGATTATGAATATAGCTAATGAAATGGTCCTTGGCGGAATGGTCTCGAACAATCTGGTAGCCGATATCAACATACCGGGTGGAGATCTGTTCGTAAGAGACAATGTGAGCGTTAATAATCAGATGAAAGTTAAGACAGGCGGCGTATTCGCAATCGGTGGAGATATGACCCCGAATCAGACACCGCAGGTCCAATCAGGAATAGGTGCAGGGAAGACCATTCTCACATATCCTGTTGATGGAACGAGTTCAGTCTCGAATGTGACTGGAGTAGGTCAGACTGGGGGTACTCCTGTAGGTGTTTCTTCTACGCTGACCTCGGTGAGTGAGACGACGCATAGTGATGCATTGAATCATAAGACCTCGTATGCATGGAACGATCGTTTCTTAATGTCTGAGATTCGGAATGCGGATGGCTCTACTACAGAGCTTAATTATGATGAATCTGATCGATTGATTACTGTAAAGGATGGGAATGGCAGCATTCAGCAAATGTTATTCGACGAACGAGGGAATGTTCTACAGTCCGTGGATGGTAATCGCGAATCTACTATGATTCGTTATAATGCCATGAATAGACCTGTCGAGGTTATTGATTCCCTCGGCTACACGAACACTTACAGTTATGATGGGACCGGAAATCTTACGGAAACCGTCGATACTTTAGGGAATATCACAACGGTTGATCATGATAGTCGCGGTATCCCAACGGCAATGAAAGATGCCTTAGGGGCAATTACGACCATTACCAATGATACGGCTGGATTCGTCCAAGCTATTCAAGATCCAACGGGGTACGTAACCCAAGTGACCCGTGATCCTCTACACAGAGTAACGGAGACGAGTGACACGCAAGGTATCCTCGGTAAGATACAATACGATCTGAAGGGGCGTATGATTGCTCAAGAAGATGCACTACAGCAGACATCAAGTGCGACTTATGACGACAATGGCAATGTCATAACCCAGCGTAATGCTTCAGGTGGAACGACTACTTATGATTACGATGTGAACCGACTGACATCCATAGTAGACGCACTTCAACATACGAGAGCTACGGTCTATGATGCCGTTGGGAATGTCATAGAAGAGCAGAATGAGAATGGTGGCGTAACGAAGTATCAATATGACAGCATGGGTCAGATGGTGAAGTCAACGGATCCTGAAGGGCATGTGACGTCATATACGTACGATGCTGCGGGTAACCAATTGACATCTACGGATGCCAAAGGGAATACGACACACTATACGTATAACAGCCGGAATCAGTTGATCACGGTCACAGATGCGATCGGAGCCACTACACTGTATCAATATGATGCGAACGGGCAATTAAAGAAAGAAACGAACCCGCTTGGCAATATTACTTGGTACGATTATGACGCATTAGGTAGATTAACAACGAAGACAGATGCTTTAGGCATCGCGACCCAATATGAATATGATAAGAATGGGAATACCCTCTCCACGATGATAGAGAATACGAAGTGGCAGACGATCTATGATGAACGGGGACTTGAAGTCGGAAGTATTGATCCGATGAATCGCAAGACAACGATGACTCGTGATACCCGTGGACGTGTGACAGATGTGCAAGAGCCAAGCGGTAGCAAGACACATTATGAATATGATGTCGTTGATCGTAATACAAGCATAAGAAATGCCTTAGGTCATGAGACGACCTATGCCTATGATGCACTGGGTCAAGTCAATCTCATTCTAGATGCGAAAAACCAAGAAACCCAGTTCGAATATGACATTCTTGGAAGCTTGACGAAAGTAACCAATGCAGCAGGGAATGCTACGAGTTATACGTATGACGCATTGGGTAATCTCCTTACGAAGACCGATGCGTTAGGACATGTCACATCTTATAGCTACAATAAATTGAATCAAGTGGAACAGTCTGTGAATCCATTACAAGAAATAACTCGTATTACGTACGATGCCAATGGGAATCAGACATCCATGGTATATCCAGATCAGTTAGCGACCTCATACAGCTATGATACTGTTAACCGTCTGAATCAGATGATATATGGTGATGGTCAACAGGTAAGTTACAGTTATGACCTTGCAGGTCGCCGTACATTAATGAAAGATAGTTCAGGTGACACCCGTTATACCTTCGATGCTCTAAATCGTCTAACGGAAGTCATTGATGGAAACGATAAGAACATTCGTTATGAATGGACAGCGACGGGTGACCGTAGTCGGATCATCTATCCAGACAACACCGTAGTCAGTTATTCATATGACAAATCCGGTCAGATTGAACAAGTCACAGATGGAACAGGTCTGAAGACGAACTATACCTATGATGCCAATGGTAGATTAGCTAGTAAATCTCTACCGAACAACACGCAAAGCACGTATAACTACGATGCGGTGGGACAAGTACTAGAGATTCAGCACCAAGGACCTGGGGGCACATTACTAGAACAATTGAAGTACACCTATGACCCAGCAGGGAACCAACTTCATAGCGAACGCCAGTCAGGTGGAAGTGATGAAGATAACCCAACAGGTGCTACACAGCCTGCAGAAATAGTAGATTACATGTACGATGCCTTGGACCAATTGACCCAAGTACAGAAATTGAACAGTGCAACAACGAATTACAGCTATGACGCAGTAGGGAACCGTTTGAGTGTAGTGGTCAATGAGGCAGGTTATCTCTCCACGGAGGATTATACCTACGATGCAGCGAATAAACTGATGAGTTGGTCCAAGGGAAGCGACTATAGAGATTACACGTATGATCTACGTGGTAATTTGCTAGACGTCGTCGGAATCGATAGCGCAGCGGCTCTTAATAGTTTGCGGATGGGGATTACTTCGACAATGGGTAACACTATCCATTCAGGCGTATTGGATAGTGTGTATGGATTGGGAATTGACCCGAACACCGGGCTGAGCCTTGATCCGAATGCAAGTATCGGAGGAGGAGTAGTAGTCGATCCGAATGCAACAGGCATTGTAGATCCAAACGCAAGTGTTGGAGGCGTCATTGATCCATGGGTAGTAGACCCATTAACTGGATTGAGTGTTACGTCGAATGTATACGGAATCGATCCGGCAGCGCTAAATAGCCAAGCTAGCCTAAATAGTATGGCCTTAACAGGTCCACGGACGATCGAATCCAATCGTTGGGATGGAGCCAACCGTCTAATTGGGAACACCAACTATTCGGGAGATCAGACATCCTATGGTTATGATGGAGATAGCAATCGCGTATCCATGAGCATAACGTTGGGTACGGGTACGAAACAAAGTAATTACCCAAGCACCAATCCAGCAGGGTTGCGTGATGGATGGGAACCGCAGTACAAGAAGCAACAAATGGACATCTACTTCACGAACGATACAACGCTAAGCTTACCAGAACCATTAATGGCAACGGATGCGAGCGGGAACAAGTGGAAGCAGTCTTATGTCTACGGAGCGGGTGGAGAACGAATCAGTATGAGTTATCTGCCAAGTGCAGATGCAAGTACCGATTGGGAACCAACCCCAGGAGCCAGCGGAGCCGCAGGCAACACCATACCGAAGACACTGTATTACATGAGTGATGTTCGTGGAAGTGCGATTGGCCTTCTAGGCGCAGATGGAAGTGTCTCAGCACGTTATCACTACGATGAATTCGGCGTAGCGGAAGATCCAGAGAAGTTTGATATGAACTGGGCAGGACCAGACAACTTGTTTGGCTACACCGGGTTAGGATTGGATTTTAATAGCGGGTATACGTATGCGAGAGCACGTTACTTGGATTCGAGCGTTGGGCGGTTTATTAGTGAGGATACGTATGAAGGGGATATTAAGAATCCTCAGACGTTGAATTTGTATACGTATGTGGAGAATAATCCGTTGAGGTATACGGATCCGAGTGGAAATTTTAAATTTGAACCCTATGACATACAGGAACTTAGAGGCTTACTGAACGATGCTAGGGAGAGAACGAATTCAAACAGAAATAATTTAAATTATAAGTTACACAAGGTTTTTTTACAGAATCATTACGATTTCTATTCCATCATGGACGAGAATCGTTACAATTACTTATACGACTTGTTAACGGGAACTAGTGCCTATACTAATAACGCAGGCAATTCGGATTGGGCAAGAGAACAGCTAGTAAGTGCTTATTTTAAATCGAAAGAAGCAGAATATATCGCGTTACTCGGTATGGGAATGGCAGGTGGCATTGGAGGTAAAAGAAATGTAGTTAACAAGACTTCTAAGGGTATAGGTAATGTTATTAGTAATGGTAGAGTTACTGTTAACTCAATAAAATCAAACCCGAGTGTATTTAGTGGGAAAAGTGTGGATGAAATTGCTGGAATTTTAAAGAGTCAAGGTTATAATGTTACTGTAAAAGCCTCTACTAAATCACGCTCTGGTGCACAAATAATTCAAATCAATAATCCTGGTAACGGGAGAAATATAACACAATTACAAGTCTCACCTGGTGGAGGCAGACATGGGGATAATCCTTATATAAAAATTAGTACTAGTGACCAGGGTACAATTAAAATTGTAAATGGAACAAAGAACACTTATAAAACTGATGGAAAGGAAAATGCTACTATTATTTTTACAGGGAGGTAATATATTTGATTGATTTACAAGCACCTATCGTCCCTTGGGAAGGAATGGGAGGTATAAAGCTATATAGCCACATCAATGAGTTCTATTCAATGATAGAACAATATGGTAAACAACCGAAACTATTAGGGAAATATTTAATAAGGTATGAAATAGATAACTCAATAGATTTATGGTTTAATTTATTAAATGGTAAGTTATTTAAAATAACTGCTACAAGTAACTATAAAGGTGCTTTATTTAATAAAATTAGGGTTGGAATGCATATTGATGATGTTATAAAGCTAGAGCCAAGTTTTGTATATGATGATTTTGAAGAAGTGTATTGTAGTTCTAAAGGAGTTTACCTTGAAACAGACCCCGTTAAACAAACAGTTTTATGGATATCAGTATATATCAAAGAAATAGATAATCCAGATTTTGAGAGAGGAAATTGGTAGGAACACCTTTGAAACCTTGATTGGCTAATGCCTTTCAAGGTTTTCTCTATTTGGTGGGGCTACCTAGTGACGAATAAACCTAAAATAATTTACTGGATAGACATAGTGCTCGTAAACTCTATATGATGTTTTAACAAATTAAATAGTACGTACAACCACTTTATAAGGGGGGCCAGTGCCGATTGAACCTACTATTCAACTAATAACACACTTAACCCATGTAATACCGCTACAAGAATTTCTTCAATCCGTTTGTACGCACGGTCATGCCTGAATTTTATAACCTAAATAACGCAATACAGATACATTAGAAAAGTCGATTATGGTCATTCATCAACATGACTGACCTATTTTTTGTTATCTTTTTTTCTCGCGGATTTTCAAATCAATCGCAACTATGTAAATTGTTGAAGCGATTGATACGGTATGCGGGTCGTGATGGACGTGAAGAGTTCGCAAAGTTTCAAAGGGATAATGCGACCACTATATCCAGATCAGTTAGCGACCTCATACAGCTATGATGCTGTTAACCGTCTAGATCAAATTATATACGGTGATGGTCAACAGGTAAGTTACAGTTATGACCTTGCAGGTCGACGTACATTAATGAAAGATAGTTCAGGTGACACCCGTTATACCTTCGATGCTCTAAATCGTCTAACGGAAGTCATTGATGGAAACGATAAGAACATTCGTTATGAATGGACAGCGACGGGTGACCGTAGTCGGATCATCTATCCAGACAACACCGTAGTCAGTTATTCATACGATAAATCCGGTCAGATTGAAGAAGTCACAGATGGAACAGGTCTGAAGACGAACTATACCTATGATGCCAATGGTAGATTAGCTAGTAAATCTCTACCGAACAACACGCAAAGCACATATAACTACGATGCGGTGGGACAAGTTCTAGAGATTCAGCATCAAGGTCCTGGCAGCACATTACTAGAACAATTGAAGTACACCTATGACCCAGCAGGGAACCAACTTCATAGCGAACGCCAGTCAGGTGGAAGTGATGAAGATAACCCAACAGGTGCTACACAGCCTGCAGAAATAGTAGATTACATGTACGATGCCTTGGACCAATTGACCCAAGTGCAGAAGTTAAACAGTGCAACAACGAATTACAGCTATGATGCTGTAGGGAACCGTTTGAGTGTAGCGGTCAATGATGCTGGTATCCTCTCCACAGAGGATTATACCTACGATGCAGCGAATAAACTGATGAGTTGGTCCAAGGGAAGCGACTATAGAGATTACACGTACGATCTACGTGGGAATTTGCTAGACGTCGTCGGAATCGATAGTGTAGCTGCGATGAATAGTCTGCGGATGGGGATTACATCGACAATGAGTAACGCTATCAATTCAGGAGTATTGGATAGTGTGTATGGGTTGGAAATTGATCCGAACGTAGGTATCGATCCCAATGCAACAGGCATTGTAGATCCAAATGCAAGTATTGGAGGCGTCATCGATCCAGGGGTTGTTGACCCATTAACTGGATTGAGCGTTACGGCGAATGTATATGGAATCGATCCGACAGCATTAGATAGTCTGGATACTCTAAATAGTCTGATGAGTATGGCACTTTCTGGTCCACAGACGATAGAATCTAATCGTTGGGATGGAGCCAACCGTCTCATCGGGAACACGAACTACTCGGGAGATCAGACTTCGTATGGTTATGATGGAGATAGCAATCGCGTATCCATGAGCATAACGTTGGGTACGGGTATGAAGCAGAGTAATTACCCAAGCAGTAATCCCGCAGGATTGCGAGATGGTTGGGAACCGCAGTACAAGAAGCAACAAATGGACATCTACTTCACTAACGATATAACGTTAAGTTTACCAGAGCCATTAATGGCAACGGATGCGAGCGGGAACAAGTGGAAGCAGTCCTATGTCTACGGAGCTGGTGGGGAACGAATCAGTATGAGCTATCTGCCAAGTGCAGATGCAAGTACTGATTGGGAACCATCCCCAGGAGCAAGTGGAGCCGCAGGCAACACCACACCGAAGACACTCTATTACATGAGTGATGTTCGTGGAAGTGCGATAGGCCTCCTAGGCGCAGATGGTAGTGTCTCAGCACGTTACCACTATGATGAGTTCGGGGTAGCGAAAGATCCAGAGAAGTTCGATCTGAACTGGGCAGGACCGGATAACATGTTCGGTTATACTGGGTTAGGATATGACTTCAATAGTGGTCATTCTTACGCACGTGCGCGTTATCTTGACTCTGAAGTAGGACGCTTTATTAGTGAGGATACGTATGAAGGGGATATTAAGAATCCGCAGGCGTTGAATTTGTATACGTATGTGGCTAATAATCCGTTGAGGTATGTGGATCCGAGTGGACATTATTACGAATTTAAAACCTCTGATTATTTAGAACTTAATATTTTACTGGATGATGCTAGGAAGTTATCGAAATCTAGCAGAACAAACAAATATTATCAGTTACACAAGGATACCATACGGGATCGATACGACTTTAAATCCGTCATGGGTGAAAACCGTTACAATTACTTATTCGACTTGATAACGGGAACTAGTATCTATGGTAATATTGCGGGAAAATCGGACTGGGCAAAAGCACAATTATTAGGTGATTTCCAGAAATCGAAAGAGGCAGAATATATTGCGTTACTCGGTATGGGAATGGCAGGTGGCATTGGAGGTAAAAGAAGTGTAGGTAACAAGTCTTCTAAGGGCACGGGAAATTCTATTGCCTCTAGTAGCATTAATAAATTGCCGAGTAACGTTCAAAATTCTTATAACCAATATAGCAAAAATGGTTGGAATGGTAATGTCGCAGGGCAAACTACAGGAACAAAAGCGGGTGGTACTTACCAAAATAGTAATGGTAAGCTTCCCGCGACAGATTCATCTGGGAAACCTATTACTTACAAAGAGTTTGATGTGAATAACAAAACAGGTGCAAGCAGAGATGCAGAAAGGTTTGTTAAAGGTTCAGATGGATCAATTTATTATACCGATAGCCATTATGGAGATATAAAAAGTCCAACGGAATTACCAGAATTTATTAGAGTTAATTAAAAGGGGATTAACTATGGAAAACAAAATACATTACGTTTCATTCAACGAAATGATTGATATCAAGAAAATGATTGAAAATGACAACTCTTTATATATTGCTGAGATAGACAGCAGTGATGTTCAGCAATTACCAGATTTTTTAACTACAATGTCAAGTGTTTTTCAATTTCCTTTTCCATCTCGCAGTATAGATAGTTATAATGACTGGATGAGAGACTTGGATTGGCTTAATAAAGATGGATATGTGTTATTTATTTATAGCTACAAGGATTTTTTGAGTCAAGATTTATTATCCCAAAAAGCAGTTATTGATGGTTTTTCCAGTGTTATATTGCCTTTTTGGCAAGAAGAAGTGACAGAAGTAGTTGTAGAAGGAAAAGCAAAACCCTTTATAATATATCTGGTGGAATAGTTCAATTTAACCTTGTTTGGCTTCATGCCTTTCAAGGTTTCTTTTTTTATGGTGAGGGCTACTCAGTGCAGAATGAACCCACCATTCAACCAAAAACATACTTAACTCATGTAATACCGCTACAAAAATTTTATTGATTTCTCTTGTACGCACAAGGAAAGCTTGAATAATATACCCTAGATAACGTAATACCGTTACAAATAACAGGTTGTTTATGGTCAGATAACAGCATGATTAACCTGTTATTTGTTACCTTCGTTTTCTTGCGGTTTTTTCAAATCTATCGCAACTGTAGAATACCCTAATGCGATATGGAGGGCGAGAAGGTCACTGACAAATGTTTCAGCGCGATACCACTATGACGAGTTCGGGGTAGCGAAAAACTCAGAGAAGTTCGACTTGAACTGGGCGGGACCGGATAACTTGTTCGGTTATACTGGGTTAGGATATGACTTTAATAGCGGTCATTCTTATGCTCGTGCGCGTTATTTTGACTCTGAAGTAGGACGGTTTATTAGTGAGGATACGTATGAAGGGGATATTAAGAATCTGCAGACGTTGAATTTGTATACGTATGTGTATAATAATCCATTGAGGTATACGGATCCGAGTGGGCATTATTACGAATTTAAAACCTCTGATTATTTAGAACTTAATATTTTACTGGATGATGCTAGGAAGTTATCGAAATCTAGCAGAACAAACAAATATTATCAGTTACACAAGAATTTTATACAGAATCATTACGAATTTTATTCCATCATGGGCGAAAACCGGTACAATTACTTATACGACTTGTTAACGGGAACTAGTGCCTATACTAATAATGCAGGTAATTCTGATTGGGCAAGAGAACAGCTAGTAAGTGCTTATTTTAAATCGAAAGAGGCAGAATATATTGCGTTACTCGGTATGGGAATGGCAGGTGGCATTGGAGGTAAAAGAAATGTAGGTAACAAGACTTCTAAGGGTAAGGGTAATATTCCGAAACAGATGTTGACATCTAATAAAGGTAAGACCATTGATGTTACGCCTACTTCAAGCCATACGACTACTACACCAGTTCCAAATCCTAAAAATGGGACACCAAATTCATCGGTGGATATCTTAGACAAGCAAACTGGTGAAATACTAACGAGAAGATGGTATGGGTCTGATGGAAAGGCTGTAAGAGACGTAGATTATACTCATCATAAGAATCCTAAAACTCATCCGGAAGCTCCACACGAACATACATGGACTTATGATAAAGATGGCAATCCAAGTAGGAGTAAGTAAAGGAGTGTTTGAATTTGGAGTATAATGAATTAGTCCAACGAGTAGGATGGGGCGAAGAGTTCCAATTTTATTATCAAGATGAAGAGTACTGGATTAGTACAAACAAAGAAGGATACTACTTAACAAGAGGAAAAGATAGTTTTACTCAATCATTTCTGACATCAGAGGAATTGTTCAGGGAAGGTCGAATTGATGAGAAAAGTATATTAGAACTTTGGAATTTAATTGAAATTTAGTACAACAAGACCTTGATTGGCTTAATGCCATTCAAGGTTTCTTTTTTAGGTGGGGGCTACCCAGTGTCGAATGAACTCATCATGCAACCAATAACACACTTAACCCATGTAATACCGCTACAAGAATTTCTTGATTTCCTTTGTACGCACGTAAATGCTTGAAAAGTATAACCTAATTAACGCTAAAGCGTTACATAAAACAGGTCGATTATGGTCAGATACTACCATGATTGACCTGTTGTTTGTTATCTTCGTTATCTTACGGTTTTTTCAAATTAATTCGTAACTGTAGAATACTCTACGTTGGGCACGGGTACGAAGAAGAGCAATTACCCAAACACGAATCCAGCAGGGTTGCGAGATGGTTGGGAACCACAATACAAGAAGCAACAGATGGATATCTACTTCGCTAACGATATAACGTTAAGTTTACCAGAGCCATTAATGGCAACGGATGCGAGCGGGAACAAGTGGAAGCAGTCTTATGTCTACGGAGCTGGTGGAGAACGAATCAGCATGAGCTATCTGCCAAGTGCAGATGCAAGTACCGATTGGGAACCAACCCCAGGAGCAAGTGGAGCCGCAGGCAATACCACACCGAAGACACTGTATTACATGAGTGATGTTCGTGGAAGTGCGATTGGCCTTCTAGGCGCAGATGGAAGTGTCTCAGCACGTTATCACTACGATGAATTCGGCGTAGCGGAAGATCCAGAGAAGTTTGATATGAACTGGGCAGGACCAGACAACTTGTTTGGCTACACCGGGTTAGGATTGGATTTTAATAGCGGGTATACGTATGCGAGAGCACGTTACTTGGATTCGAGCGTTGGACGGCTTATTAATGAGGATACGTATGAAGGGGATATTAAGAATCCTCAGACGTTGAATTTGTATACGTATGTGGAGAATAATCCGTTGAGGTATACGGATCCGAGTGGAAATTTTAAATTTGAACCCTATGACATACAGGAACTTAGAGGCTTACTGAACGATGCTAGGGAGAGAACGAATTCAAACAGAAATAATTTAAATTATAAGTTACATAAGGTTTTTTACAGAATCATTACGATTTCTATTCCATCATGGACGAAAATCGTTACAATTACTTATACGACTTGTTAACGGGAACTAGTGCCTATACTAATAACGCAGGCAATTCGGATTGGGCAAGAGAACAGCTAGTAAGTGCTTATTTTAAATCGAAAGAAGCAGAATATATCGCGTTACTCGGTATGGGAATGGCAGGTGGCAGTGCAGGTAAAAGAGGTACCAAGACTTCTAATGGTACGGTTAAAAGTAAACTCTCTCCAATCAGCACAAAAGGTGAAGGGGCTACTCTAAAACGCACTTTCAAAGTTGGAGGAATAAAAGTAGAAATAAATAGTGAGCATGGTTATCGTGAAAGTGGACATAGAACAGGAAGTGTACGGAATGTCGGTACAATGGATGAAATCGAATCAGGTATACTTACTGATGTGCAATCTGCGATTAAAGCTGGAGTGAAATTCCCGAGTTCCTCGAAAACAATTGAACGGACAGTGCAAGTTAACGGAAGTACTGTAGGTTATACTGCTAAGGAATACGATGGAATTATAAGAGTTTCTACGTATTATCCAAAATAATATGAGAGGAGAACATAAAACATGGCTCTTCAAGACATAGTTGAACAAATATGTTTGTTAATAAATAAAGATTGGTCGCAGTTTGAACATAAAGAAGTAAAGAACATGAGGAATATTCTTAAATCTTTATCTGATAATTTATTCTCGGAAATTGAGAATACCAACGATACAGACTGTTTGGAAGAAGTGATAGATTATGAAAATGAGCACTTTTTTCTTCCGATACCTTGTGTAATTAAGCTGTATCAGAGACTGATATTTTTAGATAAAAGAAACAAATTATATTATGAATCGTTCGTAGATTACCTGCTACAGTATGGTCCTGATTGGGAGGAAGAGGGTACCACATTAACTAGACTTTATACAAGTGGTGATTTTGAAAAGGCTTGTGATTTTGCACAAAAGGTTGAGCATTATAAGGATTTTAGAAATTGAAGATTTATACATTTATTTCCTTGATTGGCTTCGTGCCTTTCAAGGAAATTTTTTTTGTGGGCTACCTAGTGCCGAATGCACTGAATCCATACTTACAATCCGCCAATAACTATTTCCCCGAATAAACTGTACTCACATGATAGCATGAGTATTCAGTTAATAATCTTATAAATTGGAGTAAGGTGAGCCATGTATCCGGCTAATATCGGGTACCTACTACGCAAGAATGGATAGATAAGTAAAAGGAAAAGGAATGAAAGGGATGCAGTCCAAGGAGATTTTGGAGGAAGTGAGTGGTCATTATGGTCTCCTTTTACACGCAAATTTAAAGGTGCAGATAATGTGCGGGGCAAAGATGCTGAGAAATTCGGCACCAAAATTCAAGCTCATTCAATTATGCACAGCAACATAGACATCTAGAAATAATATATTGAGCCAATATTAGAGAGATAGTTGTGCTAATGTTTGTTCATTCAAAAGGAGGGGCAAGTATGCGAGTATGGTTCCGGCTTATATTGATAGCAATAATAATATTTAGTGCTTCATCATTTGTTTGGTTTCTTCTAGGATCAACAGCATATTTCCAACGTGGAATGGATATTATAGGAACTACCACATTAGGTGGTGCGGGTATTCCAATTCTATTGTTCGCTGTATTTTTAACTATATTACTCATTAAAGGGTGGGCTCCAACGAGCGGATTAGATTATGTTGGAATCTGTGTTGTCCTAGTGATATCAACGCTACTCTCTGCCGCCCTGATTCAAAGCGTCAGTACTCACGGTTGGGCGAACGAAAAGATAAAAAGTGACTCAATAAAGATCACAACAGACGAAAAGTATGAATATCGAATTGATTTAATTAATTTATTTCAAAAAAACAGTCATGCGAGGCTCTACCTAAAGGATGTTGGCTCGGGAGAGGAAATGTACATTCCAGTTGATGTTCAGTTGCGTAAGATTGCAGCAATTGGGGTTAGTGAGGTTAATCACTGGGTGATGCTTGAAACGACGAAAAATTCTTCTCATTATATAATGTACACGACAGAAGATCTCGGCTTGCCTGAGGAGAAATTTGAAATCGATATTAGGGCAGGAACTTCAAGTAGACTGGAGTAGAACAAAAATTATCTAACCACAATGCGAGTAACACTCGTATTGTGGTTTCTTTTTAATATGATAACATTAAAATGAGGATCGAGTTCCCTAATGAAGGGGAGACAATTATCTCCTGGGTTCTAAATTTAGAGGTGATTCTATGAAGTGGCAAAATATTGAGGATATCTATAATGAACCTGACTTTAATTTGTTTGAATCAAATATTATGGGCATTAAATCCCTCTTAAGCCACTGGTCTTATTCTAATAATAGCCGTGAGATTTCTCCATATCAATTAATGGAATATTCGAAGAGCGATGATTCGAGTTATAAAAAAATCTGAAAAAATGGATGAATTACATTTACTCTCTCAAGATATATTAGATGTTCTTCATTATGAGAATGTTGTAATAACAAAGTGGAAGGTTCAATCCATTACCACGATATAATTTCAAGTGAATTTTCAAGGTTGGAAACAGGGCTATTTCGAAACTATAGGTAATCAGGCAGTGACTTTAAAAGAAGCAAGTGTTGATTATGGTTTCTTCGATGATTATGAGACACAATATTGTTTTTATTCATTGGAAGGCGAGTTACTAGAACATAAACCTAAATATACCCGGTTAGGCTGTCTTGCCAGTTATGGTTATGTAGGGAGACAGACCCAGCGAGTTTTATATGGTGAAAAGTAGTGAGTGATTAGAGAAACTATTACCGCATGTGAGTATATACTCCGTGTGGTTTATTTTTTTTAGCTATATGACGATATAATCTATATACATAAATACCCAAGCGGGTAGTATATCTCTACATCTAGCTAGATACATGTATCCAAAAATTAAATATTATCATGATTGGATTTGGAACGATAAGGATCTATAAGAGTTGAAAAAAGATCTCGATAACATTAAGTAAGGAGAACATTCATATGGAGTTAGTGTTAATTACTGTAGTAGCAAATTTCCTTGCATTAATGAATTTAAGGCTCTTGGGTATTAAACAAGGACTTGTAATTTCAACCCTCATTCAACTAACTATCATAGAAGGGAACTCAGTATATAATAAATTGGAGGGATATTAACTGAAGCGATCACTAATAGTCTTATTAATAGCCATGCTTCTTACAGTCGCATGTACTACAGGCCCTTGGATTTTAATATATACTTATTCTTTATTTGAAAAAAATCCTCCTAAACCTACATATACTTATGGAGAGTTTCCTTTTTACTTGGAGTATGAAATCAATGGTCAGAGAATGATTGTAGATGATAAAGTTATTGTTGAATTTGATGGATTTGGTTTTGAAGGCGGTATTGGTAGTGATAAAACTATTAAATGGAAACAAACCTTAGCGAGTGGGAATGAGGAAGTTATTTTGTTCGAAAATGAAGAGCCAGTAAGGATTTTTCTTACTATAAGAGAGGAAGATTACAATATGGAGGATATGATTGAAAACAGCGGATACAATTATTTATTTCCTAATGTAATAAAAGAAGAGAAAGTGGGGAGAGGCAAGACTGCTACGTCGCTGTCTGAGAATGAATTAATCAATAATTATAAGATAAGATTGATAGAATTCAAATATGGTGAGGAGGAGAGAAAAATTCGAAAAAAACCACATGTAAGTTAATACTCCATGTGGCTTAGAAATGTCTGTTATATTAACTCTGCACACCCTCACGTTTTTGAAAGAAGCTCTTCAATGCTTGATATACCTCGCCCTTCTCCTTAATGACATAATACATAAATTGTTCTACTTTTATATTGCGATAGGCAGACATCAAGGTGCTGCTTCGATTGTACTGATTAACTTCCCCATAACCGAATACATTACTTACTTTGAGTAACTCACCAATTAATTTTACACAACGTTCATTGTCGGATGATAGATTATCTCCATCTGAGAAGTGAAAAGGATAAATATTGAATTTAGCAGGGGGATATCGCTGATCAATAATCTCAAGCGCTTTCTGGTAGGCTGATGAACAGATGGTACCGCCACTTTCACCGCGTGTGAAGAACTCATTCTCGGTAACTTCTTTAGCTTCTGTATGATGTGCGATGAACACAATCTCAACCTTTTCATATTGCTTACGCAAGAACCGATTCATCCAGAAGAAGAAGCTGCGAGCGCAATATTTCTCAAAAGAACCCATGCTCCCAGAGGTATCCATCATAGCGATGATGACCGCATTGGATTCAGGAACGACAATGTCATCCCATGTTTTGTACCTTAAGTCATCTGGATTAATACCGTGAATGCCAGGATTTCCAGTTGTAGCATTTCTTCTTAAATTTTCTAGAATCGTTCTTTTCTTATCGAGATTAGACATCATACCCTTTTTACGAACATCATTAAATACAATCTTGTGGGTCTCGATCTGCTCCTTATCTTTCTGTTGTAAGTTGGGAAGGGCTAATTCTTCAAAAAGCATATTCTCAATCTCTTCAATGCTGATCTCGGCATCAACAGTATCTAATCCCGGTTGATCACCTGCTTTGTCTCCCTTGCCAGGCTTCTGTACAGGATCACGGCCGAGTATATCTCCAACCTGGCTTTCCCCATCACCCTGTCCGATGTGTTTCTGCTTCTGATAATTATAAATAAAACGATATTCATCCAGACTTCGGATTGGAACTTTGATGATCTGTTTGCCGTCGGACATGATAATATTCTCTTCAGTAATGAGATCAGGCAAGTTTTGTTTAATGACATCTCGTACTTTTTGTTGATGCCGAACTTGGTCTTGATAGCCTTTTCGGTGTAGAGACCAGTCTTCGCGGGAAACGACGAACGAATAAGGTTGGTGTGACATTGACATGACGGAGCACCTCCCACTGCAATATGCGGTAAGTATAGTTGTTAAGTAAGTATATTCACTGGAAGGCATGATATGTGAGGAAGAACGGGAATAAATCTGAAGCTCACCATCGAATACACAAAAACGACTCCCAGATCTGTAATAGATCCGTGAAGTCGTTTCTCGAAATTATTTATTAGTTCGAGTTCAAAAAGTCAGGTTTTCAGCACCGAGAAGATTGGATGAAGCAAGGGAGTGAGGAGCGGAGCGTAGGCAGTACCTACGTGAGCACCGGAAGGACCGGCTGAATTCAATCTTCGATGTCGAATACTCCTCCTGCTATGCTTCGTGATCAAAAGAGGACTTTTTGAACTACATCTATTGGGGTTTCTTGGAATACATGATACCAATGGTTTGCGGTCCACAATGGCAAGAAACGACACAGCCTGCGGTGGCAAGTACTACTTTAGCCTCCGTGTGCTGTTGAAGACTGGCTTGAACACGAAGGGCGTCATCTTCTGCTAGGGAGTGAACGACGATAATGAGATCCTGATCCATGAGGTCTTTCTTATTAAGGGCGTTTTGTAATAGCATATCCACAGCCTTTTCACGTTTACCGCGAACCCGAACGGATGGAGTCATTTTACCCTCTGATACTTTAATAATAGGACGAATCTTTAGAAGGCTACCGATGAGGTTTTGCATACCAGAGCAGCGCCCGCCTTTGTAGAGGTATTCGAGCGTATCTACAACAAACTCGGCTTCTATTTCAGGTCTTACAACTTCCAGCAGTGTGACGATTTCCTCCAATGAGCTCCCGGATTCAGCAGCGTGAACGGCTTTCATAACTAAAAGCGCAATGGAGGAAGATAAGTTCAAAGAATCGAATACAGTAATCTGGTCTGCTGGGAAATCATCAGCAGCGATGATTGCATTCTGATAAGTTGCAGAAAGCTCTGAAGAAAGACTGATGAATAGAATCTGATCACCTTGTTCTATGTAGGGAGTGAATGCAGCAATAAAGTCAGCAGGTGAGGGTGCAGCCGTTTTCGGTAGGGTTCCATTCTCGGAAACCTTCTGATAAAGATCAACGGGCGTAATCTCTAAGCCATCTTTCAACGATTGTTCTCCAAAGACGACGTATAAAGGCACGATGCCAATATTGAATTGTTCAATCCAAGAGGTGGGTAAATCACTTGTACTATCTACGAAAATTTTAATATTTGGCATGTGATTCTCCCTTATCATGTATTGATTAAATTGTAGCGTTTATAACAATGATAATAAAAAGTAAAGCTAGACATAGCACGATGACACCATTCATAATCAAGCCGAATATCGCAAATATTTTCATTCTATTCTTTAAGACTACACCAATAATACCTAGAACAAAACCAATCACATTTAATAATACGAATAATAAAGCGAGTAAAACAACGCCACCTACGATCTGAAACAGTTCCTCACTTGAAGCGGGAAGCCCTTCACCATTTAAATATGGTGAGATCTTGGCGCCTATTAGGGCTACAGAAGCTATATAGCCTAATAAACTGACTATAGCTAGAACAAAGGAAGCGATACCAAGCCCAGAATGTTTGAGGGGTATTGGTGCTAGTTCAGGTGTTGGACGATGTAATTCAATGGGGTCCATCGTTGATCTCTCCTTAACAAATTTCAATATACTAATACTTTTCCATATTTGACTGGAAAAATCAAGGATTGTTATTTATCCCTCCTAAAGAAAGGAAGGTGGCAAAGGATTAAGGTATACGTTATCATAGCTAAAGAGGTTTAGATTATAGGTAGAGGAGTTGGACTTTCTTGCGACAAGGATTTATGAAGTGGGGAATTATATTGATGGCCCTCTCTGTTATGATTGGGGCTTTCGGGGCTCATTTATTGGAGCCTAGAATTGGTGAAGCGGCAATAGGTGTATATGAGACAGGTGTACAATATCATATGATTCATGGGCTTGCTCTTATACTTCTCGGATTAACGGCAGGGCAGATCGGAGAATCTAGAAAGCTGTACTGGGCAGGTTGCTTATTTATAGTTGGAATAATGTTATTCTCGGGTAGCTTGTATGTATTAAGTATCAGTGGTATTAAAGTACTGGGAGCCATTACGCCTCTAGGTGGAGTAGCTTTCATTGCGGGTTGGATTTACTTCTTATTAGCGATTGTTCAATCGAAGAAATGATCATCCAATATAATAAACGGCTGTGCTGTCCTTAATAATGGACGACGCAGCCGTTTATTAATGATCCTACTGAATACTAAAATAGTCTAACTATCAAAGGAATCAATTTCATTTAGGTTAAAGCTATAAACTTGTTTCTCATCAACATGATAAATATTAATATATTGCTTTTCTTCATCGAAATTCAATATACGACATGGAATATTGAAGTGTTGACCCTGCCGATTTGCTGTCAAACGTACTAGTCGATTGTCTATAATACATGACCTAATCCAGTTCCTAGGGTCTTCAATTGGTTTTGTGTTTGGAGAAATAAGCTTTGGAGTGGAGCGCTGAATTATAGGTTTTACTACCCTAGATTGAGATACCGACTTTTCCCCTTTACCAATTTTATTGTGATTGGATGCTGTGGAGTTGGGTATATTCGTTTGAGTGGTCGGTGGATTATTCTTTATTTCCAGAAGGGTATCTATAATTCCACCAAGCTTCATTCCGGATTTGACTCTGAAATCCAAAATATGTTCACTTTGATTCATCATTTCAATTAACAATTGAAGTGCAATAGCATTGGATTGGTTCTTGATTAATATATCGACATTGAATAAATAACCTATATCCTCATTGTCTTGTCTGATATTCATATGTCCCCCAGCCTATCATTGAAATCTTATATCGTTTATAGACTATACCATTAAAATGGGAAAAAAAATAGTCCATATGTCGTAGGTCTTAAGAGAGATACTTCAACATTTGTACAATATAAAATACTGAATGGTGCTCCAATGTTTCAAATGGCATGGGATAGGGGTAAGATATAGTTATGAGCAAATCTTATCTAATTCAATTATAGAAAAGGAAGCGATTAATATGGTAAAGGCAACTTCAGCTAAAACACAAAAGACAACTTTAGAACAAGTGTTAAATCAACAAGTAGCTAACTTAAACGTATTATATGTAAAGGCACATAATTATCATTGGTATGTCCGTGGTGATAAATTCTTTACATTACATGAGAAATTCGAAGAATTATATAATGATATCACTTTGAAGATGGACGAAGTGGCAGAACGCTTATTGACTATTAAAGGAAGTCCAGTGGCGACGATGAAGGAATTCCTGGATATGACTACAATTCAAGAAGCTGAGGGTAATGAGGACGCGGGTAAAATGGTGCAAAATATGATTGAAGATTTAGCTACGGTGTCGGAAGAATTAATTGAAGGCATCCAATTGGCAGAGCAAGCCACTGATCATGTAACAGCAGATATTCTGACTGGTATCAAGGGTGACTTCGAGAAGCATATGTGGATGCTTCGTTCATTATTAGGATAAATTAAGCAAAGAGTTGCCCATATGAATAAATAATGATAGTTGGGCTTGGCTGATCCACTTGGCCAAGTCCATTTTCCTTGTGAAGGAGTCATTAATAATAGATGGATAATTACTTTAATAAAAAGAAATAAGTGAGAATCATTGAGAATCATTTGGATTTAGTTTAGAATAAGTATAAAGAACGTAACTCATACTTGAAACTGGAGAGAGAATACGATTCCAAATATAGCTTTTATTTTTTTAACCAATATAAAAAACGGAGGGAATAACAAATATGACTACAAATTTCGTCATCGAAGGACTTAAAGCATCAATTGAAGGTAAGGAAATACTAAAAGGTATCAACTTGGAGATGAAAGGCGGAGAAGTTCACGCCATCATGGGTCCAAACGGTACAGGTAAGAGTACATTAGCTTCCGCATTGATGGGACATCCTAAGTATGAAGTTAGCGAAGGTAAAGTGTTACTGGATGGGGAAGATATTCTCGAGATGGCTGTTGATGAACGCGCTCGTGCTGGACTTTTTCTAGGGATGCAATATCCAAGTGAAATTAGCGGGGTAACCAACTCCGATTTCCTTCGCAGTGCCATGAATGCACGTCGTGAAGAAGGAAGCGAAATATCACTGATTAGATTCATTCGCCAAATGGAAGCAAAGATGAAAGAACTTGAAATGAACCCAGAGTTTCTTCATCGTTATTTGAACGAAGGATTCTCAGGTGGAGAAAAGAAGCGTAACGAAATTCTGCAAATGATGATGCTTGATCCTAAAATTATTATTCTGGATGAGATTGACTCAGGTCTGGATATCGATGCATTAAGAATTGTTGCCAATGGTGTGAATGCGATGAGAGGTGAAGATCGTGGATTCCTTATTATTACGCATTATCAACGCCTACTGAGCTATGTTAAGCCTGATTACGTCCATGTGATGATGAATGGTGTTATTGTGAAATCCGGTGGACCTGAGTTGGCTGAACGTTTGGAAGCTGATGGTTATGATTGGATCAAGGTAGAGCTAGGTATTGAAGACGAAACTGTAGGGCAAGAAGCGTAAATATAACGGGAGGAGGACATTGAAATGACAACACAAACCATTCTTCCGGTTAATACCGAAAGTATAGCAACAATATCGAAACGTAATAATGAGCCAGGTTGGTTAACAGAACTACGTTTAAAAGGATTGGAGTTAGCGAGTCAATTGGAACTTCCTCGTCTAGAGAAGACGAGAATTGATCGTTGGAACACGCAAGATTATGGAGCGTACCAAGATTCGACCGTGATTGATTCTATAGAGAAGCTTCCAGCTACGGTGCAAGGATTGATTAAAGATCAAGGATTACAAGATAGTCTTATTGTTCAGCATAATTCCGGCGTAATATATACTAAGCTATCTTCTGAATTGGCAGATCAAGGTGTTATCTTTATGGATCTTCATACAGCGGCAAGTAAACATGAGGAATTAGTGAAGAGTTACTTGCATAAAGCGATTGGAATGGAAGAAAACTACATTACAGCTTTGCATGCTGCGCTTTGGAACGGTGGAGTATTCCTATATGTACCTAAGAACGTTGAAGTTACGATACCACTTCAGGCTATTTTTCTAACGGATGAAGGACAGGCAACCTTTGCGCCACATGTATTAATTATCGCAGATACCAATAGTAACGTAACTTATGTTGATAATTATATGTCTGGTGAGCTTGAAGGAGAAGTTGTTCATAATGGCTCTGTTGAAGTGTTCGCAAAAGCTGGAGCGAAGGTTCGTTATGCTACAGTGCATCAATTGGGTAAAAAAGTGACGGAATTAACTTATCGCCGTGCTATCTTGGACAACGATGCTGTAATCGAATGGATCGTTGGTGAGATGAACGATGGGAATACGATGAGTGATACGAATTCTATCCTCAAAGGGAATGGATCATCTTCTGATTCTAAGATTATCGCTGTTGGATCGGGAGCACAGAAGCTTAATTATACGACCAAAGCACAGCATTTCGGCAAGAACACGCCTAGCCAAATGATTACACGCGCTGTATTACGTGAAGAGTCCACAGCGATTATCAATGGGATTACGAAAATTGAACATGGCGCTTCCGGAGCAGACGGTCAGCAGACGGAAAAAGTGTTAATGCTTAGCCCGAAAGCACGTGGGGATGCGAATCCAATGCTTCTAATTGATGAAGATGATGTAACGGCAGGTCACGCAGCATCTGTTGGGCAAGTGAATGCGGAACAAGTCTATTACTTAATGTCCCGTGGTATTACGCGTTCAGAAGCAGAGGCTTTGATTATTTATGGCTTCTTGGCTCCAGTAGTAACTCAGATTCCACTGGAAGGCTTGCAGACCCAGCTTCAATCCCTCGTTGAAAGGAAGCTAGGACGATGAACCTTGACGTTCGGGAGCAATTTCCTATTCTGCAGCAGGAGATCAACGGACATCCGTTAGTCTATCTGGATAGCGCAGCTACTTCTCAGAAGCCACGTGCCGTTATTGATGCTCTGCAGCATTATTATGAGTGGGATAATGCGAACGTTCATCGCGGGGTGCATACTCTAGGTAGTCGTGCTACAGATGCCTATGAAGGTGCTCGTGAGAAAGTAGCTCGCTTCATAAATGCCAGAAGTACACAAGAGATTATATTCACTCGTGGAACGACATCGGCATTAAATATCGTTGCTACATCTTATGCTCGTGCGGTATGTCGCGAAGGTGATGAAATTGTAATTACACCTATGGAACATCATAGTAATCTTATCCCGTGGCAGCAGGTAGCTAAAGCTACCGGTGCTA
The DNA here is from genome assembly GCF_051550225.1 of Paenibacillus sp. FA6. NCBI lineage: Bacteria > Bacillati > Bacillota > Bacilli > Caryophanales > Paenibacillaceae > Paenibacillus > Paenibacillus sp. FA6. Next base: position 579,110 of record NZ_CP188820.1, read on the forward strand.
CGCTCAAATATATTACGTTACAACCGGATGGGTCGGTTGATCTAGCTGAAGTTGAGAAATCAGTAACAGCTCAGACCAAAATTGTATCCATTGCACATGTATCCAATGTTATGGGAGTCGTGAATCCCATTAAACAAATTGCTGAGATCGCTCATCGCCACGGTGCTATTCTTGTGGTAGATGGGGCTCAAAGCGCTCCACATATGAAAGTGGATGTTCAAGACTTAGATAGTGATTTCTATGCATTTTCTTCTCATAAAATGTGTGGTCCAACTGGTATCGGTGTACTTTACGGTAAGAAGGCACTGCTTGAGTTCATGGAGCCAGTTGAATTCGGGGGAGAAATGATCGATGAGGTAGGTCTTTATGACTCAACGTGGAAAGAACTTCCATGGAAGTTTGAAGGCGGAACCCCTATTATTGCAGGTGCTGTAGGATTAGGTGCAGCTATTGATTTTCTTAATGAGATTGGATTGGATAATATCGAACGCCATGAGATCCAACTAGCAACGTATGCTATGAATCGGCTATCTGAAATTAAAGGGATTTCACTGTATGGACCTCGAAAGAGGGATGTTGGTCTAATTACCTTTAATCTAGGCGAGGTCCATCCTCATGATGTGGCTACCGTATTGGATGCGAGTGGAATAGCAGTTCGAGCTGGACATCATTGCTGCCAGCCGTTGATGCGTTGGTTGAAAGTGAATTCTACCGTTCGTGCAAGCTTTTACTTATACAATACAGAAGATGACATTGATCGTCTCGTTAGTGCCTTAATCCAGACAAAGGAGTATTTCGGCGATGAAACTTGATGACTTATACCGTCAGGTAATTATGGATCATTATAAGAATCCACGTAATAAAGGGAAATTCGAAGAGGGTGCCATAACGGTGGATTTAAACAATCCAACATGTGGTGACAAGATTTCACTGCAACTTAAGGTCAATAACGGAGTCGTGGAAGATGCTAGATATACGGGTGATGGATGTTCCATCAGTATGTCCTCGGCCTCGATGATGACAGCTGCGGTGAAAGGTAAAACCTTGGAAGAAGCTAAGGAAATGATTGCACGTTTCTCGGAACTTATGCAGGGTAAAGACGTTCAATTTGATGATTATGAAGATATTGAAGCCTTATCTGGAGTGAATAAGTTCCCTGCACGCATTAAATGCGCAACGCTCTCTTGGAATGCACTACGGAAAGTGATTGATGAGGAACAGTTCAATAAATTATGATAGGGAGATGAAATATTATGGCTAAGAAATCACCAGAAATCGAAGAATATAAATATGGGTTTCGCGACGAACATGAATCTATTTTTAAGACTGGAAAAGGTTTGACTCGTGAAGTTGTTATGGAAATATCCCGTATTAAGAATGAACCAGAATGGATGCTTGATTTCCGTCTAAAGGCATTAGAACAGTTTGAGAAAATGCCAATGCCAAATTTCGGTGGAAATATGGATGATCTGGATTTCAATGAAATCCAATACTTTGTTAGAGCTTCAGATAAACAAGGTAAGACATGGGAAGAGGTTCCTTCCGAAATCAAGGAAACATTTGATAAGTTAGGTATTCCTGAAGCAGAACAGAAGTTTCTTGCCGGTGTATCTGCTCAGTACGAATCAGAGGTAGTTTACCATAGCATGCAGAAGGATCTTGAAGATCAAGGTGTTATCTTCATGGATATGGATACAGCACTTAGAGAACATCCGGAAATTGTTAAGAAATATATCAGTACAGTGATCCCAACAACCGATAACAAGTTCTCAGCTTTGAACAGTGCGGTGTGGTCGGGCGGAAGCTTTATCTATGTACCTAAGGGTGTTGTATGTGAAATGCCTCTACAAGCATACTTCCGTATTAACTCTGAGAATATGGGGCAATTCGAACGTACGTTGATTATCGCGGATGAAGATAGCCATGTTCACTATGTAGAAGGCTGTACAGCTCCAATATACAGCACGAATTCTCTGCACAGTGCCGTTGTAGAGATTATCGTTATGAAGAATGCACGAGTACGCTATACGACAATTCAGAACTGGGCACCGAATATCTATAACCTGGTCACGAAACGTGCTGTAGCAGAGGAAAATGCAACGATGGAATGGGTGGATGGTAACATCGGTTCTAAACTGACGATGAAATATCCTTCTGTTATTCTTAAGGGTCGTGGAGCAAAAGGAATGGTTCTATCGATTGCCATTGCAGGTAAAGGTCAACATCAGGATGCTGGGGCCAAAATGATTCATTTAGCACCTGACACGACTTCTACGATTGTATCTAAATCCATCAGTAAGCATGGTGGTAAGGTAACTTATCGTGGTCTAGCTTCCTTTGGACGTAAAGCAACAGGGGCTAAGTCTAATATTCAGTGCGATACGTTGATTCTAGATAACGAATCCACTTCGGATACAATTCCATATAATGAGATTATGAATGATAATATTATATTGGAGCATGAAGCTACAGTATCGAAGGTGTCTGAAGAACAACTCTTCTATTTAATGAGCCGTGGCCTTACAGAGGCTGAAGCCACTCAAATGATCATTATGGGCTTCATTGAACCGTTCACGAAAGAACTTCCAATGGAATATGCGGTAGAAATGAACCGTCTTATCAAGTTCGAGATGGAAGGCAGTATCGGGTAAAGAATGATGGATAAAGTAGAAGCAGGCTCCCTAATCATAGGGAGCCTGCTTTTTTAAAATATAAGAAAGTTTAAGTTTCACTTGATACTCTATACCTTATATTTCCGCTGAAAAGGGTACCTTAAAGTGATACGAAGTATCGCTAGCATAAGTTTTTTTAAAAAGGACGGCATAGCCGTTTCTACTTGTGAGAATAATTAAACGATGATTTGTTCAATTGATAAATGACGTTCGATAGAAAGATCTAAAAAGCTTGTATCGATCTGAATGAGAGGTCGAAAGAAGTCTTGATTATTGGTCATGATGATGGTTCCAGTTTCGCCAGAGGATAAGATAACTTTCTTTCCAATGAAATTGGGAAGCATATGTCTTATAAAAGCTTGCGTTGGTTTGCCATTTAATTTCCCGAAGCTAAGATTATAGATCTCTTTAAGAACAGATAACAATTCTTGCTTAGACTGATAGACTCGGTGAGTAGTCATCGCACTGAATATATCAGCGACTGCTGTAATTTGTGAGAATGGATGAACGTTATGCTCATTGATTCTAAGAGGATAACCACTGCCATCATCACGTTCATGATGCTGTAGAGCGACTAGTGCAGATGCTTCATCCATGGAAGAGTTGCGAATGATCTCGTATCCATAAGTGGTATGAAGTTTGACTAGTTCATATTCTTCTGGTGTTAATTTATCAGGCTTATTAAGTAATTCAGGAGGTATTCTGCATTTGCCGATATCGTGTAAATATCCTGCTTTGCCTGCTATATAGGCATCCTTCTTGGAGTAGCCAAGCCAAGTCGCAATATAATAAGATAGCATTCCAACCTGCATAGAGTGATAATATGTATAGTCATCCTTCTGATCAAGTACGAGCAATAAAGAAACAACGTCTTTATTCTCTATCAACTGATCAACTAAGGGATGCATGATGTCGTCGATCACAGTATTATTTATTGATCCTGTACTGAGTGCTTCTAAGTAAATATTCTCAAATCCATCAACTGCTTGTTCTATATCAGGCTTAGCTCTAGAGAGGGCTTCTTCTTTCTTTGTTAAATCCCTTACTGGATCCACTACATTGAAAGACCGGACATCTACAAAGTCGACTCCATGCTGCAATAGCTTATTAATCTCAGGTGATCCTAATGCAGTGTTTTTTTGCAAAACGTGTAAGCCATGATCACTAAAAGTGTCCGCTAGCAAAATATCTCCGGGTTTTAAATCTGTTACATGAACTCTCAAGTGAAATCTCCTCTCGTAAAAATGATACATTAAGTGTATCATATCAAGAAAAAAATGGATTTACAATAAATATTAGACGGGTAGTATATTCTAAATGGACGTACCACAAATTTTTAGTAAATGTTATGATTGGAAATGGTGATTTAATGAAGTGAAAGTAGGAGGGGATCCATATCATGCCACCCATTCATAAAGAAAGGCTAACGATATTACATACGAATGATATTCATAGCCACTTTGAAATGGTAAGCTCGATTGCCGCGCTGGTATCAAAAGAAAGAGATATTGCCTCAGAGAGTCCCCTTCTTCTATTGGACATTGGAGATCATATGGATCGTATGGCAGTAGAAACGGAAGGAAGTATGGGGCAAGCGAATACGGATATTATAAATCTAACAAACTATGATGCGATTACGATCGGTAATAATGAGGGTCTTACCTTTACACCGGATTTGTTAGAGAATGCCTACAGTGGGTTGTTATGCCCTGTCGTCTGTTGTAATATTCGGGAAATAAAGAGTGATCTTTGTCCAAGCTGGATGAAGGAACAGATCATCATAACGAAAGACAACATTAGGATAGGGATTGTTGGCGTTACCGCGCCTTTTGATGAGTTCTATAGACTGATTGGCTGGGAGGCACTTAACCCTGAACAAATGTTGCAGGAGCAGATCACTTTATTAAGACCGAAAGTGGATGTACTTATTGTTCTTTCTCATCTAGGGCTTCCATCTGATCGTAAACTAGCGACCAATTTAGAGGGAATAGATATTATACTAGGTGGACATACCCACCATCTACTTGAGGAGCCCTTACTTATCGGAAATACTAGTATTTGTGGCGCTGGTAAATTTGGTCAACATGTGGGTAAAGTAATTATGGAGCGCGAATTGGATGGTAAATTCAGAGTGGTGTGGGGAGGATGCCTCCCAGTGGACCCATTTCAAGAGGAGGAGAGTGTTACCACAGCTCTGGAGATTCATCGCGCTCAAGCAGTGACTGCTTTGCAACGCACCATTACAGTGACAGATCATGCCTTGCCACTGAATGAAGGCGATCAGGAGACTCCTTTTGGAAATCTGTTAGCTCAATCGCTACGTCAATTTACTAAGTGTGAACTATCGATAGTTAATACGGGTCAATTGTTAGGAACTTTACCCGCAGGTGATGTCACGGTAGGTATGTTGCACAGATTATGTCCTTCCCCCATTAACCCATGTATCCTTAAATTAAAGGGAAGTGACATACGTTATACGTTCGAACAAAGTTTGTTGTCTGAATATAAAGAAAAGCAGATCATGGGATATGGATTTCGTGGAAAAGTGTTAGGAAGCATCGCGGTGGATGGTGCAGAAGTTTTCTATGATCCTTCACGATCTCCCTTTGATAGAATCACCAAAGTTAGCATAAATGGTTACCCTTTGTGTGAGGATCAAGAATATATAGTTGGGACCATCGACATGTTTATTTTTGGAGTGGGTTATGACAGAATTGCTACGGGCAAAGATAGAAAATTTATTTTGCCAGAATTTCTAAGAGATTTATTAAGTATTGAGCTTCAAAGACCGAGTAGTTTTAATGAAAGTCATGTAGTAAGATGGAATAAGCTAGTTTAAAAACCGTCAACATCACATAATAATAGTCAGTTCAATGGAAACAATCTTAGGAGGGAAATATGGATATTATTACAGCAATTATTCTTGGGATTGTAGAAGGGATCACAGAGTTCATTCCTGTCTCTTCAACCGGTCACATGATTTTAACATCTAGATTAATGGGATTTAACGATCAAACCGATATAATGAAGACTTTTGAAATTGTGATTCAATTGGGTGCCATCCTTGCTATAGCTATAGTATACTGGAGACGCTTATTGAGTCTTGTGGGATTGAATAGTAAGCAAAAGACATCTATTAATGGGATTCAGCCAAGTAAGAGATTAGATTTAATCCATGTCTTGCTGGGGATAACGCCTGCACTCGTTGTTGCTTTTTTTGCAAGGGATTTTATCAAAAGCTTATTTAATGCTAATACAGTGGTATGGGCATTAGTGGCTGGTGGTATATTTATGATTTTTGCAGAATGGTATAATAAATCAAAGTTAACTATAACTGCTCAAGAGTTGGACGATTTGACATACAGACAGGCATTCATGATCGGAATATACCAGATCATATCGGTTCTATGGCCAGGATTCTCACGTTCAGGTTCCACGATCGCAGGCGGAATGTTGAGCGGAGTTAGTTATAAAGCATCCGCAGATTTCTCATTTTTGATAGCAATTCCAATTATGTGTGCTGCTTCAGGTTATGAATTACTTGATTCATACCGATATTTTAATAGTGAGACTATTGGTTTTTTTGTTATAGGATTTTTGATATCGTTTGTTGTTGCATATTTCGTAGTATTAGCGTTTATGAAACTAATACAGCGTATTAGTCTTACTCACTTTGCTATTTATCGGTTTATACTTGCAGCTATATTCTGGATATTTATATTGAATTAATCTCAATGAAGAGTATACTCTTTGAATGGATTCAAATATAACTACCGAGATTAGATTGTCAGGACCATTCTTCATGTAGGAGGATACACATTGCGACTAGTACCTGTATCGATGCTTCAAAGTGGAATGAAAATAGGCAAGAAAATATTCAGTATGGAAGGCGTTACTCTATTGGCAGAAGGTGTAGAGTTAACGGATAAGCTGATTAGTAGATTGAAAGAAATAGATATTGGATACGTATATATTCAAGATAAATGGACAGAAGACATCATTATTCCTGAGGTTCTACACGAGGAAACTCGTCGTAAGGCGATGCGTGCGATTCGTTCAAACTTTCAAAGAATATCGGATCCCTCAAGTTCTTCGCATCCTGTAGGAGGATATCGTCATTTGGGCAGAGAGTTCTCTGCAGTGATGGATTCCATTCTAGAAGATCTCAGCGGTCAGGAATTACCGATGATTATGCTCATGGATATGAACACTACGGATCATTTCTTATATAAGCATTCTTTAAATGTATGTGTATATACTTTAATACTTGGTGCTGCTAGCGGGATGACTCAAGATCAGCTAAAAGTACTGGGGATAGGATCGCTTCTGCATGATATAGGGAAAACCCAGATTCCAGTTAAAGTATTGATGAAACCTGGTAAGCTTGATGATGAGGAATTTAATCAGATGAAGAATCATACGAATATTGGATATCAAATATTGAGAGAGGAATGTGATATTCCACTACTTGCTGCCCACTGTGCGCTGCAACATCATGAACGATTAAATGGTACAGGGTATCCTCGTGGACTTAAAGGTTCTGAAATTCATGAGTACGCACAATATCTAGGACTGGCGGATTCATTTGATGCGATGACATCTCACCGTGTGTATAAGCCTGCGATGCTTCCACATCAAGCTATGGAAGTGTTGTATACGGGTTCTGGCACGCTGTTTGATCAGCATAAGTTGGAAATATTCCGTGATAAGGTAGCTATTTATCCACCAGGCATGAGTGTTAGACTTAGTACGGGTGAGTCTGGTGTCATATGTAAGATACATCCGATGATGCCACATCGCCCAGTAGTTCGTGTCATGACTGGGTATAATGGGGAAGCATTGAGGGCCCCTTATGATCTTGATTTAACAAAAGTACTATCCACTGTCATTACGCATGTTGAGGGTTTAGAATCACCAGAATTAGTAGCACAATAAACCGTAATGAAAGAGATCTATGAAACCGCGACATCGGGCAGGTCATTTCGGTAGTGGGACAGTATCATGTTCCGCTATCGTTGGACGATCGGTATTACGCGGTTTTTTTGTGATGGGAAGAAGGGTAATGCGCGAATGCGGTTAACTTCTCTTCATGATATGATATTAATTATTAAATGAAATAAGGTGGTAAATATGATTACAGAAAATACTAGTAGGGCACAATTACAACAGTTATCGCCAATTTATGATCCTTGGGAACCTATAAATTCACTTCGAAAGCACGGTAGACATGTCTTGACTAGCGTAGAGATGACAGTGACTCACTTATGTAATATGCGCTGCGAACATTGCGCAGTAGGTGACATGCTTGTTATGAAAGAGTCAGATTCCCTATCACTGGATATAATGTTAAGAAGATTAGACGAGGTGGAGCATCTAGAAACGATAAGCATGACAGGGGGAGAACCTCTATTTCGTAAGCAGACCGTTGATGAGATCATCGTACCTCTTCTGAAATATGCTAAAGAACGTGGGATCAAAACTCAGATAAACTCTAATTTGACGATGGGTATGGATCGCTATGAGAAGCTACTCCCCTATTTAGATGTAATGCATATGTCGTTCAACTACTTGAATGGGGATGACTTTCATCAGGTTGGCTTTGCGAATAGCGCACGTCCAGTTAGCAAAGAAGCAGCTTACCGTCTTTATGATACGATGATCGAGAATACTCGTGTGCTTAGTGATGCAGGAATGTACATATCGGCTGAATCGATGATCAATTATCGAACACATACGAAATTGGATAAGATTCATCAATTGATTGCTGAAATGGGCTGTCAACGTCATGAAGTACATCCAATGTATGCATCGAACTTTGCCTCAAGCTTACCTGTATTATCTTTAGATGATATGCGTAAGGCTATATACCGTTTACTTGATACACGCGATGAGAATATATGGATGCTGTTCGGGACGCTTCCATTCTATGCATGTAGTGATTCAGAGGAGGATATGAATCTTCTTCGTCGTTTAAAAGAGTCAAAGAATGTAACGGTTCGAAATGATCCGGATGGTCGAAATCGGGTCAATGTGAATTTATTCTCTGGTGATGTGTATGTGACTGATTTTGCAGAAATTCCACCTTTTGGTAATATTAAAAGCGAAGCGCTTGATGATATTTTCAGAAAATGGATGAATGGTCATCCTTTGAATCAAAAAGTGAACTGTCATTGTGATGCGGTAGGCTGCTGTGGGCCTAACCTTCTCGTGGCAGATATGTATTATAAAGACGTAGATTTTAAACAAAGAACAGCGAACAGTCTATAGAAATGAGGGATTCATATTGCCTACTGAGTTTGCAATCGGGGAACTTATTGTGAATATAGCTCTAGTATTGCTTCTTGTATTGTTAAATGGAGTGTTCGTTGCGGCGGAGTTCTCACTTGTGAAGATGCGTCAAACACGTATTACACAATTGGTCAGTGAAGGGAATAAATTAGCCGGGTTCGCCCTTAAAGTAAATAACAAACTTGATTCATACTTATCGGCAACTCAGTTGGGGATCACTCTGACTTCTTTGGGACTTGGTTGGATAGGAGAACCAGCTATTTCAGAGCTTCTTGTTAAGCCTATCATGTTTAAATTAGGTGTTACTGACCAGACTCTTATCACAACAGTGGGGGTCACAGTAGGATTTAGTATAATTACATTCTTACACATCGTATTGGGAGAATTAGCTCCGAAGTCCATTGCTATTCAGAGAACGGAAGGAACGGCACTTGCACTTTCTGCACCCTTGATCTTCTTCTATAAAGTATTCTTTCCTGTGATCTGGGTGTTGAATGCTACTGCAAATGCTCTTCTACGCATGATTGGAATTCAACCAGCAAGCGAGTCAGAAGCGGCTCACTCAGAAGAAGAAATTCGAATCCTTATGAGTCAAAGTGCTCGAAGTGGTGTGATTGATAAAGATGAAATGAAGTTGATGGACAATATTTTTGAGTTCTCGGATCTGTTAGCGCGTGAAGTCATGTTGCCTCGAACAGATATGGTCTGCTTATATGCGAATTTATCTATTGAAGATAATATTAAGATCATTAGTGAGACTAAGCATTCACGATATCCTGTTGCATTGGAAGATAAAGATCAAATTTTAGGATTTATTCATATTACTGACCTACTCCTTGCAGATAAAGAACAACAAGAGGACTTTACGTCCATGATTCGTCCAATATTAAACGTCCCTGAGTCTATGGAGATCAGCCATGTGCTTCGTCTGATGCAGAAGAAGCATTCACAACTTACACTAGTTGTAGACGAGTATGGTGGAACCGCAGGAATGCTGACAGCCGAAGAAATTCTTGAGGAGATCGTTGGAGAATTATATGATGAGTTTGAGGATGAACGTGAAAATGTGGAGGTTAATGGGGACTCTATTTCCGTTGAAGGTAGAATGCTTATTGAGGCTGTTCATGATCTTACGGGTGTTGTGATTGAGGATGATGAAGTGGATACTATTGGTGGATGGTTGTTCAAAGAACTTGAAGGTAGTCCGGTCAAAGGTAAAAAGGTACAGGTAGGCAATTTTATATTTCAGGTCGAAGAATCAACTCGCTTGCGCATTACAAGAGTCATGATACTCCGAGTAGATAAGAAGGAGAACATGAAGGAGCAATTAGAGGAAGAAGATCTATAATGAGATATGGCCTGATCATCGCTTTTAAATGAGCGCTTAGGCTTGGCAGAAGATAAATCTTCGGCCAAGCTTAAGCATTTTTTTGTTGTATTTTAGTTCATTTTCTGGGCTAATGTCATATGCTAATTACGAAGAGATGATCAAGATACGTAATATGAATCTGAAGGAGGAGACTTTTGTTGAACTCACAAATCCGCAGTTACACACCGTTTGTGGGACCATTTGATCCCTGCCCACCATTGTTATGTAGGACGTATGTGGTGCCACCTAATCAATTTATTAACTTCCAACCATCGGGTTGGCCGCAATTTAGCCTTCCTGAAGCCTTGAGACGGGGGACGCTCTGGCCTGCACTTTATAGCCCATATACTGCTAGACAATCACAAGGGGGGGCTTCTTGATGGAGGGTACACCTATACCGTGTGATCAACAATATTATGAATGGCTTGAAGAACTTCAAATTGTAGATTTCGCTCTTGTGGAACTAAACCTATTTCTCGATACACATCCTGAGGATCTACAAAGCATTCAACAGTACAACCAACTATCACAAGAAAGAATGCGGCTCGCGAAGCAATTCCAAGAGGTATACGGACCTCTTCTGAATTTCGGTCATGCTTTTTCAAAGTTTCCATGGCAATGGTCACAATCCCCTTGGCCTTGGCAAGTCTAGAATCTAGCGGAGGTGAGGTTTATTTATGTGGGTTTATGAGAAAAAGTTACAATATCCTGTAAGGGTTAGTAAGTGCGATCCCCAAATGGCTAGATACTTGTCTGAACAGTATGGTGGTGCGGATGGTGAGTTGGCGGCAGCACTCCGTTATTTAAACCAACGTTATACGATTCCCGATAAGGTTATTGGTCTATTGACAGATATCGGAACGGAAGAATTCGCTCACCTCGAGATGATCGCGACCATGATTTATAAACTAACCAAGGATGCTACAGTAGAGCAGCTTAAAGCCGTGGGTCTGGGCGCTCATTACGCGGCCCACGATAGTGCGCTGTTCTATGAGAACGCCTCAGGCGTACCATTTACAGCAGCCTATATTCAGGCCAAAGGTGACCCGCTGGCGGATCTGTATGAGGACATTGCTGCTGAAGAGAAGGCACGGGCTACATATCAGTGGCTTATTGACCTGACTGATGATGTTGATCTTCAGGATAGCTTGAAGTTCCTACGAGAGCGTGAGATTGTGCATGCATTACGCTTTAAGGAAGCGGTAGAGATGATCAAGGGAGATCGGGAGCAGCAGAAAGTGTTTTAAGGGAATTTAAAAGGAGTAAAGCAACCTTAAAAGGGATGCTTTACTCCTTTTGAATTCCAACAGATCATTAAAGATGGGTTGTGCTTCCGCATAGCCGCCACCGGCTCTAACCAGCCCGACGACGCGGTCTCCCGCTTTCACATGCGTGACCTTCTCTGTAGAAGGTATTCTAAGGGGAGAATTAAATTAGAAGCTGATGCCAATAATGATATGGCATCAGCTTTTTTAACCTGACAGATTGGCAAGCCAAGTGAGACAGAACATCGATGAATGTATTTCAAGAGTCCATATAAGGCGTCTCACCTGTGATCGGAGGCAGAAGTGTATGGAACAGCTATATATCGAAAGTACCTTTTTCATCATGTGTAGACACTCAAGTCGATGTATATATAGTATTCTTTACATTGGAGGATTGATAACACTATTATGAAGAATATGAAGATTGAATTTTCGCTCACATTAATGATTTCGATCATAAGTGCTATTGGGTTTGGATGGATTGCATTATGGATTGGGAATGCCAGGGTACTGAACTTTGATCAAACGATTATTTCATATGTACAAGGGAGGGAATCTCCCCTACTTACGACGATCCTGACATTTTTCACTGATATCGGTAGTGGAGTTTCCATTTCGATCATTACGATTATCGTTATGATCGTTCTTTATAAATTTTTGGGGCATCGCAGAGAACTTATGTTTCTAGCGTGGGTAGTGATTGGTTCTGCACTGCTAAATATGTTATTGAAATTATTATTTCAACGTGCGAGACCTACCCTTCACCGCATTGTGGATGCTAATGGTTATAGCTTTCCAAGCGGGCATTCCATGGCAGCTTTCAGTCTCTATGCGGCTATAGCCTTCTTGGTGTGGAAGCATGTACCTAACGCAATAGGTCGTATGTTTATCATCATTCTCAGTTCCATATTCATACTGACCATCGGTGTGAGTCGTATTTATTTAGGTGTACATTATCCAAGTGATATTATTGGAGGGTATTTGATGAGTGCCTGTTGGCTCACCGCTTCGATATGGTCTTATCAACGGTATTTAGAACGATTAGAACGAGTAAGGTTGTAGGATCCATCTTCGTGGGAAGCGAATTAGTTCTATTGTTATTCATAGAATTGTACTTTATTATTAATTTAGTAATAATAGACCGATTCTTTGCTAGGGGAGATGTTACGAATGGACAAACAACTAGTGCTACCTGTTAAGAAGAAAGTAGAGCTTACTTCCATTGATCCTAAAGATACTGGAGGGATTCTGAGCAAGGAGGAAGTGGCTGTAGAAACTCTGAAATTAAAGGAAGAGTTTCAAGATTTACAGGAAAAACTTGCTGCAACTAAGAAGAAGTCACTACTGTTTGTGTTCCAAGGGATGGATTGTAGCGGTAAGGATGGTGTGATTAAAAAGGTCTTTGCTGGACTTAATCCCCAAGGAGTATCATCGTATAGCTTCAAAACTCCGACACTAGAAGAGAGTGAGCATGATTTTCTATGGAGAGCTCATAATAAAGCACCTGTACTTGGTCATATTACGACATTTAACCGATCTTATTACGAGGACGTTCTGATTACACGAGTTCATAACATGATCACAGACAAAGAAGCAAAAAGAAGATTCAAGGATATCAATCATTTCGAGGAACTACTGAGCAATAATAATACGAAGATTATTAAAATTTTCTTGCATATATCGAAAGAATTTCAGTTAGAAAAGCTGAAAAGTCGCATTGAGGATCCAACTAAAAATTGGAAATTTGATCCTAGTGATTTACAGGAAAGGAAGTCGTGGAAACAATATCGTAAATATTATGAGGAAATGCTGGAGAAATGTAGTGTAGTCTCCCCATGGCATGTCATTCCCTCAGATAATAGATGGTACCGTGATTATTCTGTATTGAAAATTGTTGTGGAAGCTATGAGAAGTTTACGATTGAGGGACCCCGAACCTGATCCGGAATTATTACAGTATTTGGATCAAATATCGAAAGAAGAGTCACACTGATCGATAGAGATAAGACAGTAGACCAAGAATAACTCATTGGTCCACTGTCTCAGATGTTATTTCCGGATCCCTCTTTGTTTTGATTATTCCTCTTTTACCTCTACTTGCTGTCGTTTCACCTTTGTTCGGTAAACCCAAAGAGCATACTCTAGGGGCTTTACGATAGATTGACGATAAATATCTCTTTGACCACTTCTTGCGAATACTTCTCTTGCCGGTTTGGGGTTAACCTCTAGAAGGAAGACCTCACCTTTTTTATTGATGGCTAAATCAAGAGCTAGTTCGCATAAAGTTCCATAGGACTTTTCTAGATAAGCCGCGGTTTCAAGGCCTAACTTCACCGATGTTTTCTTGACATGTTCCTGGGTGTCTTTATTGGTAATCCATTGGGGGAGTAAGGTATCCATTGGGATGGCTTTCCCCCCTCCATGGAGATTGGAAGTGACGCTTCGCATAGCACCTACTCTGCCAACGATTCCAGTTAGCTCCCAATGACCTTCCCGGTTTTTCTGTACCAGCATGCGATAGTCATGTACGCGTCCATTGGGTAGTATAACTGGAATCCCTTCCTGTACAATATAACGGTTATTAATGTTCCAAGTTCTGAGAATAGATCCTAAAGTAGCACCATGTACTCTTTGTGGTGTAATTATTTTACGTTGTTGATTGCGCCCTTGAATATAATATTGATGGTTACTATTCCTCAACTGTTCGATACGAAGAATTCCACGTCCACCGGTTCCGTTAATCGGCTTCAGATAGATGACAGATTTACTTTTAAGCATTCGTTGAACATCGGATAAACTTCTTACTAGCCTTGTTTCTGGTAAGTGTGGACGAAAGCTTTCTTTATTAGAAAGAATCTCGTGAATCGTCCACTTATTACGGAGTGGACGATTCAGAAATACGTGATGCCCATATCTTTTTCGAAAGGACAGCAGCTGTTCAAAGCGGAGACCTTTTTGAATTCGACATCGATCATAAATCATATCGGGGAATTCACGTAACCGGCGGGTCCATGTTTTTTTCGATAGATCATATTCCATGGCCATGATCTTCTGATTGCTCACGTCCATTGGGGTGAATACGAAGATGTCAAGCCCGAGCTTCCTTCCCTCGATAATCATGCTTTGATATATCATTCGTTCTTCCAGTTGTTTGTGGTCATTGAGGTAAAGTGTCAGAATACCTAAGACGGGGTGTGCCATATCGATTCACCTCCTCAGTGGTGTTTGTTATGACGTGTGAGATATTGGCTATATTCAAATATTCGTTCTAATGACTTTTTGCGAATATGTGATTCATCAAACTTCATTGGGCGTGCGTTCGCTTCAAAGAACCATACTTTTCCTAAGTGATCGATTCCAAGATCCATGGACATTTCCCCTAGATTGAAATGAGATGCTCTTTCAATCTGCCGAGCAATAATGAGGGCAGTTGTTTTTATTTGACTGATAATCATAGTAGCCATATCCGAGCCAAAGAGTGTAGAGATCAGCTTAGTGGGACTCTCAATCGTTCCGCCTCTCGGTACATGAGTTGTAATACTTTTTAATCCAGCCATTCTAGCGCCAACACCCGTAACGCCCCATTGACCTGTGCTCGTTTTTTGTACCATAATTCGCAGATCGAAGGGGCGATCATCTACAGTTGCAAGCTGAATTCCCTGCTGAACAATATAAGGGGAGCTACCGGTTTCTTTCTTAAGACGAATCCAAAGCCTTCTCATGCTAGCAGATTTATAGGTGATGCTTGATCTATTATTTTGGATTTTCAACCTATAAGGCAATGTTTTGCTTTTTTGGAATTTAAGCATCATAATACCTTTCCCAGCTTTTCCGCTTTCAGGCTTCAGATATAAATAAGGATGTTTATCAATAATTCTTGACAGAGAGACCTCTCCAACTAGGCGTTTCGTCATAGGTACTAGATAATCAGTGGATTTGGAAACTTTGAGCCATTCGAATAGATCCCATTTATTGAAGAAATAAGGATTGTAGAAATGAATACTCGGATGTGCTAAATAGCTTTTTATTTTATTTTGTACCCAGGGTTTCTCCTCATCTTCACGCATAGGAATTCGGTTGTAGATGACCTGTGGCAGGGGGAACTGTTGTGTCTCCCAATCGTCGTTGTTGGCGTTGAGTGTATAGCCTTTGACCGTGGGTGAGGTCAACTTTAAATCACGCAGTGTGACCACATAGACAGGAAATCCCATTTCTTTCCCTGTGCGAACAATATCCATAAAATTAGCGTGGTTGCCTCGAAAACCTCTTATGGAATTGGGCATGGTCAATATCGCAACAACCGGTTTGATATCTTCAAAATTCCGGCTGTTCACTGGCTTATCCTCCTGTGAAACTTGCTGAGATATAAACAATGCTCCAGGATATGCTCAATCGAGGCTTTCCCTTCATTCTTTAGTGACGGATGATGGAATATGGATCTACCTGGTTTAGCGTTCGCTTCGAACATCCAAATCTTCTCATCTTGATCAATTCCTATATCGAATCCAATTTCACCAAGCAGATGTTGATGGTGAAATTCAATAGCCTCGGCAAGCGCTATAGCAACTTGTTTCGCTTGCTTGAGCACTTCGTCTGAACGTGACCCAAAGCTACGGCTTAGTGCCTGTTCCGGAGTCAAGAGAGAGCCACCATTTTTCAAATGTGTGGTCACGCTACCCCGACCAGCCTTTTTGGCACCAATGCCGACAACAACCCATTGATTATTACCGTTTTTGTGCATGTGGAAACGGAAATCAATAGGACAATTGTCGATCTCTATTAGGCGGATGCCTTGTTGAATAACATATCCTTGTAATATTCGACCATGTTTTGAGTTCAGCATACGCATGAGACTATTGAAATTATTGAAACGAAGGAGAACATTTTCTTTATTCTTGCGATAGCGTGCGAAATAGCCACGTTTGGGTAAATAAGTCATCCGATAGATTCCTTTTCCCAGACTTCCACCGGAAGGTTTGTAATATACAAATTGATGACGCTGCAACATATCTTTCAACATCTCAGTACTTGGGTTCATATGGGATTCAGGAACGTAACGGTTGACTGTATTATCATTTTCAAGAAGGGTATATATGTCTGATTTATTAAAAAAGCTCCAGTTAAAGAAAGGGATTCTTTTGCGACCGAAACGATCTCTCAATTGGTTGATGGATGCTGAGGTTTCTGCTTTACGACTTGGTAGTCTATTGTAGACCACATCCGGAAGGGGGACCGTTTTACGGGTGAACACGCCAGCATCTGAAAGAAAGTATCCGCGAACGGTCTCCTGCTGCCAATTAATATCTTTAGGTGTGAATGCAAAAACGTAGGCTTTCTTACTTCCTTCCCTAAGCAGTTGTTTGATGAAACCTGTTCTAGAACTAAAAGGTTGCGCGGTTGAGCTGCTAGGTCCATCCGAAAGAATACCAATTAAGGGTCCAAGTTGAAATTCGTTTTCTTGAAGATTACGAAGAAATACTCCCCCTGATTTGGGGATGTGAATAACATTTCGAACTCCAGATCCTAAATAGAGGTGGTTACCAACCTTCTTTATAGATCTGATACGTGCAGGAACAACTTCTTTCCCTAAGCGAAGCTGTATATTTTTCTTGTTAGTGAGCTTGAGGCTTTTCATTAGATTATCTGAAATATAGACGACTTTCTCGGGCTGTTGTGAAAAGTGGACATTGCAAAAAGTCAAACTCATGAATTTACCCTCCTAAGTTGTCGAAGCAATAAATAACGAGCGTAGCGGAGTGGATTCTCAGTAGCGAGAATTGCGATTGACTGCTCCCCAATATGATCAAATGAGGAGCGACCTGGTTTAGAATTCGCTTCAAGAAGCCAAACATTTCCTTCTGGATCGATGCCATAATCGATACCAAGCTCACCCAACCGACCGAAATAGCTCTCAAGGATTGGCGGGATATCATTCGACAGTTTATGAAGAACAGTCATGATATGTTCAGCTAAAGCCGTTCCATATTCTCGAGTCAAGAATGGAGGGACAGGTCTAGCCGTCCCACCCCCGTGTAAATTGGAAGTGACTCCGCCAAGTTGGCCTTGTCGTACTGCCATGCCTGTGAGTATCCAGCGTCCCTCACCGTTCTTTTGCATGAGTACACGTATATCAAAGGGATGACCTTGTTTATTGGATAAATGTAAATATGGCTGAATGATGAATGGACGATGATGGATAAATTGGTGAACCCATGCTAGGGCTTCAGGTGCAGTATCAAAGATTTGGATAAGCTCTTTATTGTGATGATCCCGCCCTCTAATCATGAATCTGTCTTTGGAAGGTGGTATTTGTACATGCAGAGTTAGTTTCCCTTGTGAACCTGCTTGAGGCTTTAGAAACACCTGTCCTTGATACGTTTCTAAGCATCTGATCAGGGATTCAGGACCTGAATAATAAGTGGTGAGTGGAAGATAGGGAACTAAAGTAGGGTTAACTTTCAGCTTGTTGTATACTTGCCATTTCCCAGGTAATCCTCTAGCCCACAATAACGATTGTTTCTGTGTTTTAGATAAGGTAAGTAACTTGGATAATATTCTTTTATCTTTTCCTTGCTTATGAAAGCAGCGATCGTAGAACATATCAGGGATAGGAACAATGACTTTCTTCCAACCACCATCCCCATAGACATACCCATTGACTTGATGATGAAGAAGCTGAATTGTCCGAGGGCACAAGACAACGACAGTTAATCCGTATTTGGCACCTGCCTGACTCAAGCGACGGCAGTAATGTTGTTCTGAGAAGGGCGGGTTTCCTGATCTGTCGCTACACAGAATACCAAGAGAACCAACGTGTTGAGGAGTCATGATAAACAGCTCCTTAAAATCCAGATAGAAAGCAACAATATTGTATGAGTTGTTTGACGGACGGTCGAATTTTTTGTTCATTGAGTGGTGTATTGTCATTCTTGGATGGCTTAGAATTTACTTCGAGCAGCCAAATTCGCCCTGAAGTATCCATAGCTAGGTCAATTCCCAACTCACCGAAATGGGCAGGGATGGTGTTATCAAGACTCTTTGCTATTTGCATGGCGGCCAATTTGAGATTCACGTGAGCTGTATTCTTGGCTGCCAGTGGCATATTGCTTTTCATAACAGCCTCTTTCACATGGCTAAGGCTGCCACCCCTAGCTAAATTGGATACAAAGTGATTTCCTCCGGCTATACGTGCCACTATGGATGTGATACTCCATTGTCCGTTACCATTTTTTTGTACTAATGCACGAAAGTCTACTGGGTGTTTACCATGGTCAATCAGAGTTAGTCCTTGTTGAATTTGATAACGTGTGCTTTTCATTTTCCCTGAAATACTATTGAATAGCTTAGGAAGAGTGGAATACATATTCTTTTGTATACCGCCTAATGTGGTGGATAATGTTTGGAATGTACCGTCTGTTTGCTTAGAGACACGAATAATCCCCTTACCTAGACTACCTCTAACGGGTTTGAGGAACACCACTGGGTACTTCGTGCACATTTTCTTTAGAATATTATATCCATTCAATAAATGAGATTCAGGCATGTAACGATGGAGATTTGACTCATTTCTTAATGCATCGAAAACTTCGGTTTTGTCTAGAAATTTTTCGTTGAAAATGTGACCACCGTGTAAGGATTTTACTTCCCTCATAAAATGCTGTACGCTTGGTTTATTCTCCATTTTTCGCGAAGTCAGACGATTGTTCACGACATCAGGGATTGGCATTTGAGTCATGCGCCAGCCTTCATCATAAGACCAGCCTTGCATACTGCTGGAATTGGATGTGATATGATTTGGGGTGAAGAAGTAAACAAATGCTCCTTGCTTTTGGCAGGCATTGACTAGCTCACGACAGAACATTGAGATAGAACCGAAGGGGTTATCGGGCATGTTTGGGAAATCACGACTGATCATGATGCCGATGAGTGGACCTAATCGTAGCGTCCTGCTTCCAGCATGATAATGGACTCTTAATACCGGTCGAGAGGATAACCCCATTTGCTTAGATAACGCAGCACTGATTCGTAGGCCGCTATACTTTGGTACGGAGATGACGGTAATCTCCTGTTTAAAGGAACCGAATACCAATTGTAAAGGGCGATCTGTGGGTATTTTCCACAGTTTGATTAATCTTTCGCCCAACATGATTGCGTTCGCCTGCACAATGCCTGGTTTGAATAGTTGGACCGATATCTTTTTTGTGGACATCGTGAGTCTCCTTCCAACAACAACTTGATGTCTTAAGTCATATTTGGACTGTGCATATTGCATGTAATTCATCATATGAGGACATATATCCCTTGGTGATTGACCATTTCTCAGAATTGGAGAGTAATTTTAAAGGAGGAACAAATAATGAACATTTATGACAAAGCTCATGATTTAGCAAAAGCACTTAAGGATAGCCAAGAGGTCCAAGAGATCAATTCGGCTATGAATTTGATTAACAATGATCCAGAAGGGAAGGCCATGCTTGAAGATTTCCGCAAGCGTCAAATGGAACTTCAGCAACGGATGATGACGGGTGATATGCCTGCTCCAGAGGAAATGGAGAAAATGGAGAAAGAGTTCGAAGTACTTAGCTTGAACTTAAATATCCGACGTTTATTTGAAGCAGAGCGTCGCTTGAGCGTTATTATTGAAGATGTGAATAAGATTATTACAGATAGCCTTCAACATTTATATGGCGGATCAAATATGTAATATCAACCTCTCTTAAAGTGAGAGTTCAAAAGGTGACTCTTTGAAGAACCTCTCTTAAATTCTATTCATATTGTATTTGCTATCTTCATAGACTAGATATATAGATTTAGAAATGAAGGAGTTGCATATGGATGAAGAAGAGAAGAAAGTTCATGCATTTCTTGTACATGCTACTTGCTTTAGCGATGTTATTGTATGCTTTACCTTTGATTACGTTCAATAGCGGGGATGTTTGGGTGTCTGTATTCGGAGTGGTATGGGGTTTATTCGCTTTCCTAGTCATTGGGGCACACTGGCATGTTATTCTCGGTGTAGATGAAGAGAAGAAGAAAGCACTTGAGCGGATAAGACAAGCTAAGTTTCAACAATGGCAATTGAAGTGGTCACAAGAGTCGGAGAGAAGCGAGAGCGTGTAGTTATTAATGCTCTAATACTATCAAGTGTTTAATAGGACGGGGTTGTCCCAAAAGTCATTAAAATGGCTTGGGACAACCCCGTTATTTTTATAGTTGAAGATGCATGATATAATAGGTACAGAATAGTACAGATTATAGTGCGGGGGTGTAACAGTTGGAGAGTCGAGATGATACGATCACGAAACATGAACAGTTGCTCCAATATATCGAGAGATTAAAGGTAGGAACGAAGATATCGGTACGCAAACTGGCTAAAGAAATGGGGGTCAGCGAGGGGACCGCATATCGTGCTGTGAAGGAAGCTGAGAATCTCGGCATTGTGATTACCAAGGAAAGAATGGGTACCATTCGAGTGGAGAAAAAACCACGTAACATCTCTGAACAGTTAACCTTTTCTGATGTGGTGGAAATTGTGGAAGGTCAACTATTAGGCGGGGCAGATGGACTTCATAAGAATCTTCACAAGTATGTGATTGGTGCGATGAAGATTGATGCGATGGCAAAATATATAGATGCAGGAAGTCTTCTTATTGTTGGGAATCGTGATAATGCTCATTTGCTGGCACTTGAACAGGGCGCAGGTGTACTCATTACTGGAGGGTTCGGAATTAGCGGTGAAGTAAAGGTGTTAGCTGATCAGCTTAATCTTCCTATTTTCTCTTCGCGTCACGATACATTTACTGTTGCTTCAATGATAAATCGGGCTATTTTTGATAGAATAATAAAGAAGAAAATAATGATCGTTGAAGATATTGTGGTCAATAAACCGAAATTAAACGCTCTCAAAATATCCAGCACTGCTGAGGAATGGAGAGCACTTGTTAAGCTAGTTGGTGAAGAGAGGTATGCAGTCACGGATGAATGGAATAGGGTGATTGGTATCGTAAACCTGAGGGATATTGAATGCTTAACGGAAGGGCAATCGATCGAAAAGGCACTCATCCGGAACCCAATTACAACTAGTTTGCAGACATCCCTTGCGTCCGCAGCACAACTTATGATGTGGGAAGGGATTGATTTCTTACCTGTTGTAGATCGCAATCGGAAGTTGATCACAACCGTTAGACGTAAGGAAGTTCTGCAAGCGATGAGAGATGCACAGCAGCATTCACAGCTAGGTGAGACGTTTGATCAATTGATCTGGAATGGAATCGCTGAGGAGCGGGATCAGGAAGGACGATTGTATTTCCACGGCTTTATTACCCCTCAAATGGCGACTGACCTGGGTACTATTTCTGAAGGTGTATTAGCTACAGTGATGACCCAAGCCGCATTTAAATATACGAAAGATGTTTCGGGAAATGATTATGTGTTAGATAATATGTCTACCTATTTCTTACGACCCGTTCAGATAGAAGATCAGATTGTTATCGTTTCTAAGCTGTTAGAGATGAGTCGGAGAACATGTAAAATAGAAATTGAAATGACCCATGATGACACGTTAGTCTGTAAAGGGGTTATGACGCTCCAATCGATTGAACATGGCTAGAATACTTTTAGAGGAAATTCAAAAAGTCATCTTTTGATCACGAAGGTTACCGAGAAGCTTATTCGACATCGAATGTTGAATTCAGCCGGTCCTTCCGGTGCTCACGTAGGTGTTGCCTACGCTCCGCTCCTCAGTCCCTAGCTTCATCCAATCTTCTCGGTGCTGAAAATTCGACTTTTTGAACACGTACTATTTAGATAGCTTGAGTTTTTGATTTCTGCTGAACATAATGTTTGCGATTTCGTATGCCGGCGAATAAATTAAATACACCTAGGACCATGAATAATGCCTCTACAATAACGGATGGTGTAGACCCCTGGAATACAAACATAAAGGTGATGGCTAATATGATGAGCATGAATCCCATCAATATATTGGTAATAGCGCCAAAGAGTCCTCGATCGATTGGATCAGAGGAACGGTGTGAACGTAGGCTGTAATATGCTGAAGCAATGCATGTTGCGATCAATAATACCAATAGAATAACCTTAATTAGAGAAATCATTACCTTATATTCACTCCTTAACAAATGATAATTTTGCTTGTATTGTACCATAAATGAGTGACTAGCGGACAGGAATACTAATGCCGATCCATATTTGTAACACACTATCTGCAAGTAGCATCGTTTTGATCTGAATGACGTAATCTTTCTCGCGAACAAAGTATGATTTACGATTGAGCAGTGCCCTAGTTAGTTTACTATCGGTATCAATCTCATAAACACTCCTACCACGTAACACCTCTACATCTTTTCCTACTTTAAGTAAGATCTCCTTCACGATTAGGGAATCTAGTGGGGGGTCTTGTTGCTCAGCACGTATTTTAATTTCCTTGATGACCGTCTGCTGGGTGCTATACTTCTTTAACGTTTTGTTGTCTTCTTCGAATTGCTTCAACTGCATGAGTAAATCTTGGTTTTCTTCCCAAAGATGGTTGTAGCTGGCGTGGAAAATAGCATTATATAGTATGCTGCCAATGACCAATCCTAGTACGAAGAAGGCAGTTAATTTTGAACGAAAAATGACAGTTGGAGGGATTCGCATCGTTATCTCCTACCGTTGCATATCCATTTGACCAATTCGCTACCGGCATGAGCACCAAGAAATGCAAATAGGAGAAATAGAATCTGTTTGATCGCAGGGGATAGATTTCCGATGAAAAAGTTGCTTTCGATGACGCGCATGGGATCGATCGTTCCTCCTACGGCTGCTGCAAGGGCCCAAATCTTAATTCGATCAGCGATATCAAGCATCGTTTGGGTAGGCGGCTGGAGGGAAATGACCGCCCCCATGCCTCCAACCATGGCACCTCCGAGCACAATGCCGAAGGCGATGAAGAAGTCTAAAATCGCTTTTGATAAAAAAGTACTCATAAACCGGTCCCCTCTCTTGAACTGTGGTTTGTATAGCGCTTGTCCTTTAATTCGAATATAAATGCCGTTTATACTTGCTGTTATCCATTCTATGGGCGTTCCCTATGGGAATATGATAAAATAAGAGAAAGTCTTTTAAAAAATATTGAACTTGCGATGAAAGGGAGGGCGGACATGGCTTCATTTGTACATCTACATGTTCATAGTGAATTTAGCCTCCTGGACGGAGCTGCACGTATTACGGATCTCGTGCAACAGGCTGCTGATTTAGGAATGAAGTCGTTGGCTCTTACTGATCACGGGGTTATGTACGGTGCAGTTCCGTTCTATAAGGCGTGTAAAAGTAAAGGTATCAAGCCCATCATAGGCTGTGAAGTTTATTTCACCTCGGGCTCTCGTAAGGAGAGAGGTAGTCGAAAGGATCAGCCGATCTATCATTTAATACTGTTAGCTAAGAACGAGACAGGCTACCGAAATCTGATGAAGCTATGCTCTATTGGACATTTGGAAGGCTTTCACTATAAACCACGGATAGATTTGGATGTTCTTCGAAATTACAATGAAGGAATCATATGCCTTAGTGCATGCTTAGGTGGCGAGGTTCCACAACAATTACTACATGGTCGTTACGAAGAGGCTCGGAATGCAGCTCTTCGATATAAAGATATATTTGGTGATGATTTCTATTTGGAACTTCAGGATCATGGAATATCGGAACAGAAAAGGGTCAACCCTCAGTTGATCGAACTTAGTAAAGAGACGGGAATTTCCTTGGTAGCGACTAATGATGTCCACTATCTTCGTCGTGAGGATGCCGAGGTGCAGGATGTTCTTATCTGTATCGGAACAGGAAAGACCGTAGATGATGAGCAAAGATTGCGAATTCCAACAGACCAGCTATATTTCAAAAGTGGGGAGGAAATGGCCCGCTTATTTCCTCATATTAAAGAGGCTTTTGAGAATACGAACCTTATTGCTGACAAATGCCAGCTAGAGCTTGAGTTCGATCGTTCAATATTGCCACAGTATAGCCCGCTACCAGAAGGAATGACTTCAGAGCAATATTTACATGCATTATGTTCAGAAGGGCTCATGGCGCGCTATGAGAAGTCAGATAGATGGCAAGATGTAGAAGGTAGACGGGAGATAGAAGAGAGACTATCCTATGAGCTTGGAGTCATTGGAAGTATGGGGTTTGCTGATTACTTCCTCATCGTGTGGGATTTCATCGCGTTCTCACATAAGAATGGGATTGCAACAGGACCAGGTCGAGGATCTTCTGCCGGAAGTATTGTAGCCTACGTGCTGAAGATCACGAATGTGGACCCTATGAAATATCATTTGCTCTTTGAACGATTCTTGAATCCTGAACGGGTGACCATGCCGGATATAGATATCGACTTCAGTGATGAGCGGCGAGATGAAGTGATTGAGTATGTGGTAGATAAGTATGGTCGGGAGCATGTAGCACAGATCATCACTTTTGGTACGATGGCTGCTCGAGCTGCAGTTAGAGATGTAGGAAGGGCATTGAATACTCCCTTCGCGGATGTGGATAAAGCGGCTAAGTTAATTCCCAACCAACTTGGTATTCGTATTGATCGGGCAATGGAAGTAAGTGAAGAACTCAAAAAGTTGTACGACGCTAGTGGTAAGATACGAGAGATGTTGGACATGGCGATGAAGGTCGAGGGAATGCCACGACATTCGTCGACACATGCCGCAGGTGTCGTTATTTCACGCGATCCACTAACGGATGTTGTGCCTTTGCAGGAAGGTAGTGAGAAGACAGCGCTCACGCAGTATTCAATGGATATTCTGGAGAGTATCGGGTTGCTGAAGATGGACTTTCTTGGACTCAGAACTCTTTCGATTATTGAACGTTCGATGAAATGGATTGGTGAGATGACGGGGCATACTCCGGATTTCGATCATATCCCTGATGATGATTTACAGACTTATGCCATGCTTGGGCATGGAGATACAACGGGTGTGTTCCAGTTAGAATCGGCCGGTATGAGACGAGTATTGAAGGAGATGAAGCCTTCTACATTTGAAGATATTATTTCCGTGCTTGCTCTTTATCGCCCAGGTCCGATGGAGTTTATCCCGAAATATATTCAAGCGAAGCATGGTTTACTGGAAGTGGAATATCCTCATGCAGACTTGGAGCCAATCTTGAAAGATACATATGGCATTATTGTGTATCAAGAACAGATTATGAAGATTGCATCCACGATGGCAGGATTCTCGTTAGGTGAATCAGATCTACTGCGCCGTGCTGTTTCGAAGAAGAAGCGGGAAGTGCTGGACCGAGAAAGAAGTCATTTCGTAGATGGAAGTCTGAAACAGGGGTACACCGAAGAAGAAGCCAATCGGGTCTACGATATGATCGTACGTTTCGCTGATTATGGATTTCCACGAGCGCATGCTGTAGCCTACGGAGTACTTGCATTCCAGACGGCTTATCTAAAAGCTCATTATCCTGCTCAGTTCATGGCCTCGATGTTGACGGCTGTGATGGGTAATCATCGAAAAGTGGCTGAGTATGTGCTTGAATGCCGGAGGATGAACATCGGTGTGTTATCTCCTGACGTTAATGAAAGTGGCGTGCTGTTTACACCTGTTCCAGCAATGGGAGGGGAGAACGGTCTTACTGATAAGTTAGGTTCTGGTCATATAAGGTTCGGGTTAGGTGCGGTGAAGAACGTAGGTACCCAAGCAGTGGAGAATATTATTCTTATGAGGCAAGACAAGCCATTTGAGAGTTTACTTGATTTCTGTAGACGCATTGACCTAAGGATATGTAACAAAAGAGTTATTGAATCACTCATCCAGGCAGGGGCCTTTGATTCCTTACCTGGACATCGTGCTCAAGTGTTAGCCATGTTAGATGAAACGGTTGATGCTGCAGTGAAGTGGCGCAAGGAACGCGATGATCTGCAGATTCAAATGTTCGATTTCGTAGAGAGTGCGAATTGGGATATTGCCTATCCGGATATAACCCCATTTACGGCAGGGCAGCAGCTCGAACTGGAACGTGAATTACTTGGATTATATCTATCTGGACATCCTCTAGACGATTATGATGGCTTGTTAGATCAGATGACGACGGTTGACCGTCTAATGGATCTTAGCGAACTACCAGATGATACGCGTACAGTCGTTGTCGGGATGGTTGTTTCTATTAAGACAATAACGACTAAGCAGGGTAAGGCTATGGCGTTCATGGAGTGTGAAGACCAGATTGAGCGCTGTGAGGTTGTCTTATTTCCTGAAGTGTGGAGACGTAGTTCTGCATGGATTGAGAAAGGTGCTTTACTTGGTTTAAGAGCTAGGGTACAACAACAGGATGAAGGATTTAAGTTGTTAGCGGAGGAAGTCGTACCCTTGGATAGCAAAGGCTTGGAACAGTTAGTGAAACGTAACAGCATCGTTCCAAAAGGGAATGAGCAACCATTAGTGAAAACTGTGAGTGAGCAACGTGTATTCGTAAAGATTGGTCATCATGCGGAGAATGCGCAGCTATTAACGGGATTGAAAAAGTTGCTTCAGATGCATCCGGGTTCGGTTGCAACGGTACTCTTTTATGAACAAAGTCAGAAGTTACTTGCATTAAGTGATCAATATCGAATTAAACCGTCCCCAGAGCTGTTTGAGGAGATGGAACAAATGTTGGGAAAAGGTACAGTACGAATGAAATGAATGTGACAGCCATTTATATCCAATACTATTTCTTGCGGTTAAAAAGATAAATATGGTATCATGGGTTCATTATATGTGCTTAGAATTTGAGTGTAGGGGGCTTTGCGAAAGTGTGGACGGTTATTTATATTGCACCTACCGCTAAGTTTGCAGAAATGATTCAGACCAAATTAACAGAAGAAGGATTTTTGGTTCGTGCACGTCCCATCAATTTGTCCAAGCAACAGTTTGAAATTCAGGTGCCTTCTGGGGAACTTGAAGAGATTCAGGAAGTTCTGAACACTATTCTACATCCTTTAACTTAATACAATCAACAAATGGTGTATAATAGAAGATTGACGGAAAGAACGGCCAACAAATTAACGGCTGGAGAGGTGTAGTTGTGTTTAAAGACATATTTCAGAAAAAAAGAAAATACGCGACCATTCCTTCAGATCGTGTGGGACGTGATAATAGCCCAGAGGGTGAGCGTCCGAAACGTGAAATTCCGGAAGGTCTTATGAGCAAATGTGCCAAGTGTGGTATCATTCAGTATAGCAAGGAACTGGAGAAGAACTTGAAGGTATGTACTTCTTGTGGATATCATATGCGTCTAAATGCTATGGAACGAATCCAGATTACTTTGGATGAGGAAGGATTTGAAGAATTCGATAGCAACATGATCTCTGTGGATCCACTGAAATTTCCTGGCTATGCAACCAAGTTAGAAGAGCAGGCGATGAAATCGGGTTTACGTGAAGCGGTTGTTACCGGACAAGGAACTCTTTCTGGACTTCCAGTAGTCGTAGCAGTTATGAGTTTTGATTTCTTCAGTGGAAGTATGGGATCAGTCGTTGGTGAGAAAATAACACGAGCGATTGAGATCGCAATGGAACGACAATTGCCTCTCATTATTTTCTCTACCTCTGGTGGTGCTAGAATGCAAGAGAGCATTCTTAGCTTAATGCAGATGGCCAAAACAAGTGCTGCACTCGCACGCTTTAATGAACAGGGTGGACTGTACATTTCTGTCATTACTGATCCTACAATGGGCGGCGTTTCTGCTAGCTTTGCTACGCTCGGAGACATTAATATAGCAGAACCTGGAGCTGTATTTGGGTTTGCTGGACGACTCGTTATTGAACAGACTATTCGTCAGAAGCTTCCTGATGAATTCCAAACGGCCGAATATAATATGGCGCATGGACAATTGGATTTAGTGACACATCGCAAAGAAATGTGCGGAATGCTTGCTAAGCTCATTGAATTTCATACGATGAAGGGGGAGTTTTAAATGGCTGCGGAGATGCCCTTTGAATTACCTCTCGTAGAGATGCGTAAAAAGATCGATGAACTGTATATGTTCGGACAGGAAAAAGGTATTGATTTCACGGATGAAATTTCTAAACTTGAGGAACGATATACAAAGTTGGAAGAAGAAATCTATTCCAGTATTTCAGCACCTCAAAAAATACATCTTGCAAGACATCAACAACGTCCAACATCATTAGAATTAATAGAACTTATTTTCACTGATTTTGTTGAATTACATGGAGATCGTTTATTTGGTGATGATCTTGCTATTGTTGGTGGAATTGCGACATTGAATGGTGTTCCTGTAACGGTATTGGGACAGCAACGAGGCAAGGATACGAAAGATAATATTGCACGATTCTTCGGGAGCGCACACCCAGAGGGCTTTCGAAAAGCATTGAGACTTATGAAGCAAGCAGAGAAGTTTAAACGTCCTATTATTACATTTATTGATACAAAGGGTGCTTATCCGGGTAATGCGGCTGAAGAGAGAGGCCAATCTGAAGCGATTGCTCGAAACCTCAGAGAGATGTCTATATTAGGAGTTCCTGTTGTCTGTGTCATTATCGGGGAGGGTGGTAGCGGCGGAGCACTTGGCATGGCTGTTGGTAACCGAGTCCTTATGCTAGAGCACGCGATCTATTCCGTCATATCCCCCAATGGAGCGGCCTCTATTTTATGGAAGGACGCAACTCGGGCTGATCAAGCGGCTGAGGCTATGAAGATCACAGCTCAAGATCTTCTGAACTTTGAAGTGATCGAAGATATTATCCCTGAGCCGAAGGGCGGAGCTCACAGAGATTATGAGTTAACAGCACAGCATATTAAAGAATTTCTGTGTAAGCATTTGAAAGAGCTTTCTGTTATGGATGACAATGAGTTGAAAGAAGATCGATATTTAAAATTTAGGAAACTGGGTCAATATACATTCGAACCCGTTGCATCATCAGAAAAAGTGAACCCCCAAGTCATGGAAAATGAGTGATGTGACAAACTTCCTATACAAAAAGTGTGTATTGTAGTAAATTAAGTAGTTGAACAGAAGATAAAGAGAGTTCTTAAAAAACGGAGGAAACATAATGCGTAAAACAAAAATTGTATGTACAATCGGTCCGGCAAGTGAATCGTTAGAAAATATTAAGAAATTGATTAATGCAGGTATGAATGTAGCTCGACTGAACTTTTCTCATGGTGATTTTGCTGAGCACGGTAATCGGATTAATGTTATTCGTCAAGCTTGTCAAGAGTTAGGAAAGACAGTGTCGATTCTTCTAGATACTAAAGGTCCAGAAATTCGTACAGGTACACTTGCAGTTGATTCAGTTGAACTTGTGCAAGATGAATTTATAGTACTAACTACTGAGGAAATATTGGGCGACAAAAACCGTATTTCGATTACTTATGCTGACCTTCCAGGTGATGTAGAAATTGGATCGACTATTCTGATTGATGATGGATTGATCGGTTTAACGGTTGTGGAAATTAAAGGAACAGAAATTAAATGTGTCATCGTTAATGGTGGTACGATTAAGAGTAAAAAAGGTGTTAACGTACCAGGAGTTCGTATTTCTCTACCAGGTATTACAGAGAAAGATACTGCTGATATCATCTTTGGAATTGGACAAGATGTCGATTTCATCGCCGCTTCATTCGTTCGTAAAGCGAGTGACGTTCTTGAGATTCGTGAATTGTTAGAAAAACATAATGCAGGTCACATCAACATCATCTCCAAGATTGAAAACCAAGAAGGTGTCGATAATTTAGATGAAATTCTTGAAGTTTCTGATGGTTTGATGGTTGCACGTGGAGATCTAGGAACAGAAATTCCTGCAGAAGACGTACCATTGGTACAAAAGAGCATGATTGCGAAATCAAACCGTGCTGGTAAACCGGTCATTACAGCTACACAAATGTTGGATTCTATGCAACGTAATCCACGTCCAACTCGCGCTGAAGCAAGTGATGTAGCGAATGCGATTTTCGACGGAACTGATGCGATAATGTTATCTGGTGAAACAGCTGCGGGTAGATATCCTGTTGAATCTGTTCTTACAATGTCACGTATTGCTGAGAAAGCAGAATCAGCTTTGAACTATCGTGAAATATTTGCGAAACAAAGTACATTCCAAGAAACGACAGTTACAGAGGCAATCAGCCAAGCTGTTACCATTACTGCGATGGATTTGAATGCGAAGGCGATCATCTCTTCGACTCAGACAGGTCACACAGCGCGCGTAGTAGCTAAGTATCGTCCAGAAGCTCCAATTATTGCTGTAACGACAGAAGACCGTACGATGCGTCGTCTGACCCTTACATGGGGTGTGACACCAGTCAAAGGTCAATTAGCTTCTACAACGGATGAAATTTTTGATTATGCCGTTCAAGGTGGTCTGAACTCTGGTATGGTACATGAAGGAGATCTTGTTGTTATTACTGCAGGTGTACCTTTGGGACTTTCAGGTTCTACCAATCTTATTAAAGTAAGTGTAGTTAATAAAGCTTAATTCAGTGGGACGATATAAACTGAATGTTAAATATATGAAGTGACGACCTAATTGTATTGGGTCGTCTTTTTTTTTTTTAATATCTCTCGAGGGAATGCTATTCGCTAAACTGGATAATTGTTTGTGAGTATATTATGCTTATTAAACACAATCTGAAGGGGAAAGTAACTAAGGGAGGGTTCCAAGAGCATGTGGAAATGGGCATGGGGAATAATAATCGTTATTGTAGTGGCTGAGGTATACTTGTTTAACTTGGTTGTTGGAAACTTCGGAGGAACCAAGGCACTGCTCCTTACGTTATTTACTTCAGTAATTGGGCTGATCATGATGCGTTTTGAAGGGAGAAAAGTGTTGCAGGACGCCCGCTTACAAATGAATAGCGGCCAAATTCCTGGGAGAACCTTAGTCGATGGACTTAGCGTCTTTATTGGAGGGGTTTTATTAGTACTACCTGGTTTCCTTATGGATATTATTGGTTTCACTATGATATTTCCGCTCACTCGTCCTATCTATCGTCTTCTCATCTTGAAATGGCTGAAAAGTAAGATGAAAAATGGGAATATGACGGTGTACAGAAGGTAGTAGAAGTTGTCATCAGATAGCAACAAGAAATATGTTATAAATACGATAAAACATTTTAATGTAAAAAATACGTCAGATGATGTTCACAAATCAGACAATTTCCAGTATGATGTTAGAAGGTTTGTTTTTTGAGGTTTATTTTATTTTATTTTCATTCAATGAAATGTAAATGTTTTCATTGTTGTAGACAGCTACTTATAAAATATGTTTTTTTCAAAGGAGAGACGTACGATGACAGCTACCAAAGGATTAGAAGGTATTGTTGCAACAACATCTACTATTAGTTCAATCGTGGATGGTGTGCTTACATATCGCGGCATTGATATCGATGATTTAGCGTTACATGCCGGCTTTGAAGAAGTGGCTTACCTGTTATGGTTCGGTAAGTTACCCAATGCGCAAGAGTTAAGTGATCTGAGACAAGATCTAGATACTTTCGCACCAATTCCACAATTATTAATTGAACAAATGAAGTTATACCCTAAAGATGTGAATACAATGGCTGCTCTTCGTTCTGCGGTTTCTGCTCTTGCTTTGTACGATGAAGAAGCGGATGACGTGAGTCGTTCCTCAAATGAGAAAAAGGCTATAAGACTACAGGCGCAATTACCTACGATCGTGGCAGCACTTTCACGTCTTCGCCAAGGAAAGGAACCTATCGCTCCTCAGAAAGGTCTATCCATAGCAGAGAATTTTTTGTACATGCTAAGAGGGGAACAGCCAGATGAGACTTCTATTAAGGCGTTGGATCAAGCGCTCGTGCTTCATGCTGATCATGAATTGAATGCATCTACATTCGCTGCACGTGTTACAGTGGCAACGCTCTCAGATATGTATTCTGGTGTTACTTCAGCGATAGGTGCTTTGAAAGGTCCATTACATGGTGGAGCGAATGAAGCTGTTATGAGAATGCTAGACGAGATTGGTGAAGTTGATCAAGTTGAGAGCTATATTCAAGAAAAGCTGAATAATCGCGAGAAGATTATGGGGTTCGGTCATCGGGTATATAAGAACGGAGATCCTCGGGCGAAATTCCTGCAGAAGATGTCACGTGAACTTGGTGAGATGAAGAATGACACTAAACTCTATACCATGTCTGTGAAGATAGAAGATATGATCACTGGACAAAAAGGTCTGAAGCCAAACGTTGATTTCTATTCTGCTTCTGTATACACACAGCTTGGTATTGAAAGTGAGTTGTTTACTCCGATCTTTGCAATTAGTCGAGTATCAGGATGGACAGCACATATCCTTGAACAATGGGTTGATAACCGTATTATTCGTCCGCGGGCAGAATATATAGGATTAACTGATCAGAAGTATATTCCAATTGAATTGCGTGCATAAAAAACATAAGTAACGCTACAAAAAGACTAAGCATATGCTTTAAAATTTTTCTTTTTGCGAAGTATAAATTTAGTTGTAATACACAAAAAAATAAGCTTATGCTTCCGATGTGAGTTTTTTACGAAGAATTGACTTAAGAAGTAACGCTATAAAAAACTTTAGGAGGATACAAATATATGTTTAAACTAGAAAAGTACGAACTTCCAACAGAGGGCGACAAGATCGAGATTCAAGATGGGGTCTTAAAGGTTCCTAATTTCCCAATCATTCCATTTATTGAAGGTGACGGAACAGGACGCGATATCTGGAAAGCTTCCAAACGTGTACTTGACGCTGCTGTAGACAAGGCATATGGCGGTTCTAAGAAAATTGCATGGTATGAAGTGTTTGCAGGTGAAAAGGCTTTCAATGAGTATGGAGAGTGGCTACCAAATGATACTCTTGAAGCTATTCGTGAGTATATTGTAGCTATCAAAGGTCCTTTGACAACTCCGATTGGTGGAGGAATTCGTTCATTGAACGTGGCGTTGCGCCAAGAATTAGACTTGTATGTTTGTTTACGTCCAGTTCGTTATTTCAAAGGAGTACCTTCTCCAGTTAAACGTCCTGAACTTGTGGACATGGTTATTTTCCGTGAGAATACAGAAGATATTTATGCGGGTATTGAGTACAAAGAAGGTTCTGCTGAAGTGAAGAAATTGATTGCATTTCTTCAGGATGAAATGGGTGTGAAGAATATTCGCTTCCCAGAAACATCAGGGATCGGTATTAAGCCTGTATCTGAGGATGGCTCCAAACGTCTTGTGCGCGCTGCAGTTGAATATGCGATCGAGCATGGTCGTAAGAGTGTAACTCTGGTACATAAGGGTAACATCATGAAATATACTGAGGGTGCCTTTAAGAACTGGGGATATGAAGTAGCTGAGCAGGAGTTCGGAGATAAAGTATTCACGTGGGCTCAATACGATATTATTAAGGAAAAAGATGGTGAAGATGCAGCGAATGCAGCTCAGAAGGAAGCGATAGATGGTGGTAAGATCCTTATTAAGGATGCTATTGCTGACATCGCGTTGCAACAAGTTCTAACACGCCCGACTGACTTTGATGTTATTGCAACGCTTAATCTAAATGGTGATTATTTGTCTGATGCTTTGGCAGCACAAATTGGTGGAATTGGTATTGCCCCAGGAGCCAATATCAACTATCTGACTGGACATGCTATATTTGAAGCTACACATGGTACAGCTCCGAAATATGCAGACAAAGACCTTGTTAATCCAGGCTCTGTCATTCTATCAGGAGTTATGTTGCTTGAACATTTAGGCTGGAATGAAGCGGCAGATCTTATTTATAAAGGTATGGAAACAGCCATTAACGATAAGATTGTTACCTATGATTTCGCTCGTCAAATGGATGGAGCTACAGAAGTTAAATGTTCGGAGTTCGCAGATCACGTTATCAAAAGTATGTAGTCATAAGGAGATCATTCGACTATGGGAATAAAAAGAAATAAAATATCCGTGGTTGGAGCTGGATTTACCGGTGCTACAACTGCACTTATGTTAGCACAGAAGGAACTTGGGAATGTTGTGTTAATTGATATTCCTCAGTTAGAGAACCCAACTAAAGGTAAGGCACTTGATATGATGGAGGCTAGTCCTGTTCAAGGATTCGATAGCCAAATTATTGGTACATCTAACTATGAAGATGCTGCTGACTCCGATGTTGTGATTATCACGGCTGGTATTGCTCGTAAACCTGGCATGAGCCGTGATGACCTTGTGAACACAAATGCAGGGATCGTGAAGTCTGTTTGTGAGAACATCAAAAAATATGCTCCGAACTCTATCGTTATCATTCTAAGTAATCCTGTGGATGCTATGACTTATGTAGCTTATGAGACGCTTGGGTTCCCTAAGAATCGTGTTATTGGTCAATCGGGTGTACTTGATACAGCTCGCTATTGTACTTTCATTGCTACAGAATTGAATGTATCTGTAGAAGATGTTCGCGGATTCGTATTGGGTGGGCATGGTGATGATATGGTACCTCTAGTTCGTTATTCTAGCGTTGGAGGTATTCCGATTGATACACTAATTAGTGCTGAGCGTATTGAAGCGATAGTTCAGCGTACGCGTGTTGGTGGCGGTGAAATTGTCAACCTACTAGGTAACGGTAGTGCTTATTATGCGCCTGCAGCATCCTTGGTTCAAATGACAGAAGCTATCTTGAAGGACAAGAAACGCATTATCCCTGTTATTGCTCTGCTTGAAGGAGAATATGGTTACGATAACCTATTTATGGGCGTACCTACGATTCTTGGTGGGGATGGAATTGAGAAAATATTTGAACTAGAGTTAACGACAGATGAGAAGTTAGCCTTGGATAAATCGGCAGTGTCTGTTCAAAATGTCATTTCGATTTTAAGAAAATAATCGAATAAAAACACATGTAGATTAAGGAATTGCAAATGTGTCAAAGCTATGAAGAAAGAAACCTCATTGTTTAGTTATAACAAGGGGGTTCTTTCCTTTTATTATTATATTAAGGTATACTTGGTATGATAATAATCATAGATAAAATTAATGGGGGTTTTTAAATTGGAAAAAATTATGTATTTTGTACATATTCTAGGGGCGTTATCTGTTGGGTTCTATCTTCTACTGCCATTCGTAATGGGTAAAATGTCAACATTATCATTAGCTGCTAAAGAAGGAAGTGCTGTGGCTATTCGAAGTTTTAATATCTTTGCTCAAATCGGATTATTGATCCAGTTTATTACAGGCGGTTATTTAATGAGTAAAGGTAGTTACTCGGTAGGATGGATGATTATCGTAATTGTACTTATTGTTGCCTTATTCGCAATTTGTGGAATGATGACTAAACCATTGAAGGCTGTCGTTGCAAATATTAAACTAAACAAAGATGTTTCAGCTGAAATTAGCAAGATGCGGATGATGAGTTCCCTAATCGCGGTTTGTTTACTCGTGATGGTAATCTTCATGGTGTATCCAGGAATCATTTAATACAAAATAAAAAAAAGAGTGCTCTGTCATTTATGACAGAGCACTCTTTTTTGTGTGAAAAACCTCTACAAGTGCGAGTTCAAAAAGTCGACTTTTCAGCACTAAAGAGTATGCTTACGATGCTACGTTTCTTCGAAACGCTTCAGAAGATTGGATGAAGCAAGGGAGCTACACGTTTTCGTAGAAAACGACTTCGGAAGCATATGCAAGGACCGGCTGAATTCAATCTTCGATGTCGAATACGCTTCTTGGTGTACTTAGTGATCAAAAGATGACTTTTGGAACATCCTTTATAAGAATAATTAGGACAGATCTTGCCATCCTAAGAGGTAATGATTAAGAAAGGAGAATGAATGATGCCAGGCAAACAACCTATTACAACCTTACCACCACAGCATCAGAACCAACAACCTGGAGTGGAAAGTGAGATGGATCCCCTTCCAGAATACGAATCATCAAGTTACAAACCAGCAGGGAAACTGAACGGGAAAGTTGCAATTATTACAGGTGGAGACAGTGGCATTGGAAGGGCTATAGCTGTTACATTTGCGAAAGAAGGTGCAGATGTAGCTATTCTTTATTTGAATGAACATGATGATGCTAGGGACACTAAAATGGAAGTAGAGCAAGAAGGTCGTAAATGTCTTTTAATTACAGGAGATATTGGAGATGAAGAATATTGTAAAGGCTCTGTTAAAAAAGTCGTTGAGGAATTAGGCCGATTGGATATTCTAGTGAATAATGCTGCTGAACAGCATCCACAACAGAAGATTGAGGATATCACGAAAGAGCAATTGGAGCGAACGTTCCGGACGAATATATTCGGTATGTTTTACATGACAAAGGCGGTTGTACCACATCTTAAAAAAGGAAGTACGATTATTAACACAGCATCTATTACTGCATACAAGGGTAATCCTACACTGATTGATTATTCAGCGACCAAAGGTGCTATCGTTAGCTTTACACGATCCCTCTCTCTGAACATCATCGAGAAGGGGATTCGTGTTAATGCAGTCGCACCAGGCCCCATTTGGACGCCTCTTATTCCATCTACCTTTGATGCGGAGAAAGTGAGTCAGTTTGGTGGTACGCAACCGATGAAACGTCCGGGTCAACCAGATGAGGTGGCACCAGCGTATGTATATCTTGCTTCAGATGATTCCTCCTACGTAAGTGGACAAGTGATCCATATCAACGGAGGAGAAATTGTGAACGGTTAATGGAAGAATAAGATCCGTACCCTTTCTAAGGGTGGTACGGGTCTTTAAATTTTTATGTTTAATTAGTGATAATTAGGATTGTGGATACGAAAGCTCATCTAAAGACATTTCGAAGCTTGGAGCAATATGTTGTAGAAAGTAGTCCAACTCAGGCAAGTCTAGTAATTGTAACTTCTCATAGGTCTGCTTCTTGGCTACCGTAAATTCCCGATTACCAGAAGCGACTTCCAAAGTACATTTGAGATAAGCATCTAAACGGTCAGCTGCCTTTACATATTTATGTAACTCTTGTTTTTGAATCTCTACCTGATCATCAGGTTTGAGTAGCCCTTCATAAATATTTTGTAGACGGGGTGGGGTCATACTGAGTAGACGATCAGCTGCAAATTTCTCCATCTCACGGAAGCTTGCGAGTATAAGTGGGTTGTCATGTTTCACAGGTGTAGCAATATCACCTGTGAACACTTCGGTAGCATCATGGAATAGAGCTAAAGTGACTGCCCGATCGGCATTTAATTCACGCTGGAAATAATGATTACCAATCGTACAGAGCATATGGGTGAGCAACGCAACATGGTAAGAATGCTCAGCTACGTTCTCAGGCATGTTACTTCTCATCAGACTCCAACGCTGGATATATTGAAGACGATACATATAAGCAGAGAAATGATAGTTCATAAATATAATAACTCCTCTCGAATAAAACATCTTATGCTATTATAATACCAATGGAAGTATTATAAGAGAAGAAATGATGAACAACATTGGAGAGGATACATACAGGATGAGAAGATGGAGCGAGTCTTTTACGCAATGGTATGAAAAATATATGTTTCTAATTATTCCTGGATCACTTTTAATTGGATTCTTACTTAGTCATTCTTTATTACCCTACGTTTCTTGGTCACCCTATATATTCGGTTATGTGACACTCGTGATGGCATTAGGATGTGGGTTGGGGCACTTGAAATGGGTCATGAAACGTCCAGCACCTATCGTGCTTGTGTTGGTCTTGAGTCATATTGTTGCTCCGATCTTGGCTTTCGGGCTTGGATGGCTACTTTTTGGGGCCTATTCTGATTATACCGTCGGTTTAGTACTATTTACGATTATTCCGTTTGGAGTCTCTTCTGTTCTATGGGTTGGATTATCGCATGGTAATGTGGCGTTAATGCTTGCGTTGGTAGTTATCGATTCCGCGCTTAGTCCTTTTGTAGTTCCTTTTCTCATTGAAGTATTCTTTGAGACACAGATTACATTCGATAGTTTGAGTCTGATGAAGGATCTGCTTGTGATTGTCGTTCTTCCTACTATCATTGGCGTTGCTTTGTATGAATTATCACGAGGTAAGCTTAAGAATATCACTGCACCTATAGCGGTTCCTCTTTCGAAGATTGGATTTACATCGGTTGTCATGCTGAATGCAGCGGCTATCGCACCACATCTTATAGATTTGAAGAGGGATATGCTGGTCGTTATTCCCGCAGTGATTATTATAGTAACCGTTAGTTACATATTGGGTTATTTAGGTGGTAATCTCATGAGAAGCCCTGAGAGAGAAATAAAGGTGACCATGTCTTATGCAACGGGGATGCGCAATATATCGCTTGGAATGGTAATAGCCATGAGTTATTTCTCCCCAAAAGCTTCAGTTCCAGTTGTCTTGGGGATCATGGTGCAGCAACCACTTGCTACGCTGTTTCATGCTTATCTTAGGAGATGGGTTCCTGTGCAAGAAGCAGAGAGCCCTCCGTGGACTAGCAAAACTGAACAAGGGAGTAAAAATATATGAAGTCTTTTCGTACAAAGTTGACCGTTATCTTAATGATTATGATTGGTTTTACTATGATTGTTGCTGGTATTGCTATGGCCAAAGTATTCAGAGATTCTCATGTCGTCATCCTTGAGGAGAATATGTCCCGGGAAATAAAACTGCTTGGCAGTACATTCAATTTCCATTCAACTGGGGCTGAAGGGGCTTTGCAATATTATACGGAGGAATCAAAGAGAATAGGAGAGTTAATAGAGTCACGTGTGACTTTTATTAATCATAATGGCGATGTGATTGGTGATTCGGAGACAGATCCGTTGTTAATGGATAACCATAACGATAGAGAAGAGATCATTTCAGCGAGGGAAGAGGGTGTAGGGCATGTTATAAGATATAGCACCTCACTCGGACAAGATATGTTGTATGTGGCTGCGCCTATTAAAGTGGGTAACGAATTCGATGGATATATTCGATTGTCGGTTAGTCTTCAATCCATTAATCAGGGTTTACAGCATGGATGGACTCTTATGGCGGTATGGTTACTCATCCTTTTTGTGATTGCAACATTTGTCAGTTATCGGCTGGCGGCGAGTCTAACGGCACCCTTAGAGCAGATTATTAAAGTGGCTAGACGAATTTCTCATCTGGACTACGATGCTCGAGTGAAATTAGATCGTCATGATGAGGTTGGGCATTTGGGGAAAGCCATTAATGCTATGGCGGATAGTTTGCAGAATCAACTGAAGAGAATTCGAGATAACGAGGATTTAATTCAAAGTGTGTTGGATAATATGACCAGTGGTATTCTATTGATTGATCTTAAGGGGAATATCGCAGTTATTAATCCAGCGGCCGAAGAAATGCTCAAAGTTAAAGCTGAACGAGTGTTGGGTAAACCATATTTGGAAATGAAAGAACATTATGAGTTGACCAAACTTTTGAATGAAGGGCTGTCGCTTAAGCAACCTGTTCATGAAGAACGAAATTTATATTATCCTGAGGAAATGTTGATGCGTGTGGATGGGGTCCCGATGCTAGAAGAGGAAGGTACTTACAAGGGGATGCTGTTCTTATTACAAAATATTACGGCTATCCGCAGGTTGGAAAATGTTCGTAGTGAGTTCGTCACGAATGTCTCACATGAGTTAAAAACACCGATAGCGGCAGTGAAAGGATTCGCGGAAACATTGCTTGGTGGTGGCGTGACAGATGAGAAGACGGTGCGATCTTTTCTACAAATCATTTATGATGAAAGTGAGAGGTTGAATAGACTGATTAGTGATATTCTAGATCTATCTAAAATTGAATCGAAGAGTATACGGATGGAGTGCTCCCCTGTTCATTTATCGTCA
This sequence comes from Paenibacillus sp. FA6, assembly GCF_051550225.1. NCBI lineage: Bacteria > Bacillati > Bacillota > Bacilli > Caryophanales > Paenibacillaceae > Paenibacillus > Paenibacillus sp. FA6. The sequence goes on from NZ_CP188820.1 coordinate 619,490, forward strand.
TTCTTCGTGCCGGTACTAGATACTTTAGGAGCTGTTGCATCTAAGAAAAGGATTCTTCTTCAAGCTGATGTTCCTGATGAGCTATATATTGAGGCGGATGAGGACAAGTTGAAGCAAATCTTTCTGAATATTCTATCCAATGCTGTCAATTATACGCAAGAGGGCGGGAAGGTAAAAGTAATAGTAGTGCATAAAGAGCATGAAGAAGGCCATGATACAATTCAATTCACAATCGCAGACACTGGGATGGGGATTCCTAAAAAAGACCTTTCACGAATATTTGAACGTTTCTACCGGGTCGATAAAGCACGCTCAAGATTCTCTGGAGGGACAGGTCTGGGTCTGTCTATCGTAAAACATTTAGTTGATATGCATCATGGTATCGTGACGGTAGAGAGTGAACTGAATATAGGTACATCCTTTGTCATTGAGTTACCTCTTCTACAAGGGGATGAGGGACAGTACGGAAATTAAAACGCAATAGAAATGTTTCTTATGGTTTTTACACTCTGTTAACATTAGGATGTTATGATAATGAATAATGTTCTTCTATAAGTGATGAAATATAAAGAATGGGGGGATCCGCATGCCACAACGATTGTTGGTTATTGAAGATGAGCCGACATTGGCTCGATTATTATCCTATAATTTGACACAAGAAGGCTATGATGTGACAGTGGAGGACCATGGAACTGCCGGTTATGAGCGTGCCTCTCAGGAATCATTTGACCTTATCCTACTAGATCTTATGCTACCAGGAATGAATGGGATTGATATCTTAGGTAAATTGCGCGCACAAGGTGTTGTGACGCCCATTATTATTCTGACTGCTAAGAATGCTGAAGAGGAAGTCGTACAAGGACTTAAATCAGGCGCTGATGATTATATTACTAAGCCCTTTGGTGTCTCGGAATTATTGGCTAGAGTGAGCGCTGTTATGAGACGAGTGTCAGGAAAAAGCGAAGAAGTGATGACAATACAGACTACATCCACCATGATTTCATTAGGTCAGTTAGAAATATTCCCAGAGAAATATGAAGTGATATTAGGTGGACAGAATATTAATCTACGGCCCAAAGAATTTGAAGTGTTACTATACCTTGCTCGAAAGCCTGGAGTAGTTCTTACAAGAGATGACTTAATGAACGAGGTCTGGGGATTCGATTATATTGGTGGTCAGAGAACGGTTGACGTACATGTTAGTTCCCTTCGCAAAAAGCTTGAACTCGATCCTGATTCTGTACACATCGATTCCATTCGTGGTGTTGGTTATAAATTAGTTGTTAATAAAAAAAGAAATACTCCTCATTGATATGTTTTACATGGAGTTTACAATTGTAGGGTACAGTATTTACATAAAAGTAGTAATATGATAAGGAACAACTCGTATAGATAAGGAGATATGAATATTTAATGGAAGACATTATCCATATTAAGCAATTAAATCTATTCTACGGAAGTTTTCATGCTCTCAAGGATGTTGATTTAACGATACCAGAGAAGACGATTACGTCATTTATTGGACCTTCAGGTTGTGGTAAATCAACATTGTTGCGTACATTGAATCGTATGAATGATATGATCCCAGGAACTCAAATCGTTGGTTCTGTTAAAATTAACGGTAAAGAAATATATGGTGAAGATGTTCAAGTTGAGGATCTCCGTAAGCAAGTGGGTATGGTGTTTCAGCAACCCAATCCATTCCCTAAATCAATTTATGATAATATTGCTTATGGTCCTCGATTGCATGGGATTGTCCATAAAGAAGAACTCGATAATATGGTAGAACAAAGCCTACGTCAAGCAGCGCTGTGGGATGAAGTGAAGGATTATTTGAAACGTTCAGCTCTAAGTCTTTCGGGTGGGCAACAACAACGACTGTGTATTGCACGTGCCCTAGCGATACAACCTGATATTTTATTGATGGATGAAGCAACTTCAGCTCTCGATCCAATATCGACACTCAAGATTGAAGAGTTAGTGCAGGAATTGAAGGAAATGTATACTATTGTGATGGTTACTCATAATATGCATCAAGCAGCACGTGTATCTGGGCGAACGGTTTTTTTCCTCAATGGGGAAGTAGTTGAATCGGATGAAACCGACGTCTTATTTACGAATCCACAGGATTCCCGAACAGAAGACTATATTTCAGGACGATTTGGCTAAAGTGAGTATTGATAGGAGGATAATGGACATATGATTCGGAGAATAGGATTAGATCAAGATCTAGATGAATTACGTACATTGTTGCGAAAAATGGGCGAACATGTTATTCAGGCCTTAGATGGTGCTATTACGGCACTGCACACACTGAATGTAGATTTAGCGCAACAGATCGTTAAGGATGATGTGTTGCTGAATGCGATGGAAGATCAAATTATGGATATTGGATCACGCTTAATTGTTACGCAGCAACCTGTCGCTAAAGATTTACGACGTATCATTGTTGCCTTTAAAATTTCAAGTGACTTGGAGCGTATGGGAGATCTTGCCTTAGATATTGCTAAAGTAACGATGCGTCTTCAAGGGCAGCCTTTAATTAAACCACTTATTGACATCCCTAAAATGGCTGAGATTGTTGATGTGATGATTTCAGAAGCCATTACCTCCTATCTTGATGAGAATACGGATTTGGCCTTAAAGATGGCTCGAGATGATGATGAAGTTGATCATTTATACGGACAAATTATAACCGAACTTTACACCTATATACCATCACATCCTGAATCTATATCTCAAGTGATGTTATTGACGTTAGTAGGTCGTTACATTGAACGTATCGCTGATCATGCTACAAATATTGGTGAAAGTGTTATTTATCTAGTGACAGGGAAACGACCTGATCTAAACCAATAATAGAGGAAGTTCAAAAAGTCATCTTTTGATCACGAAGTATAGCGAGAAGCGTATTCGACATCGAAGATTGAATTCAGCCGGTCTTTCCGGTGCTCACGTAGGGACTGCCTACGCTCCGCTCCTCACTCCCTAGCTTCATCCAATCTTCTCGGAGCTGAAAAGCTGACTTTTTGAACTCGTATTATATAGGAAGTTCAAAACTTAGCATCGACAATAGTCGGTGCTTTTTCTCGATTTATGGCTTGGTATGGTATCATGATAGAAGAATGTTGTAAAGGGAAGGTGTTTTATGGAAAAGTTAATTCTTATTGATGGAAATAGTATCATTTACCGCGCTTTTTTTGCAATGCCACCACTGACGAATACGAAGGGATGGCATACAAATGCAGTTTATGGATTTACAAATATGTTACTGCGGATCATTGAGGATCATAAGCCGACACACATGATGGTTGCCTTTGATGCTGGAAAAATGACATTCCGACATGAAAGTTACAAGGAATATAAGGGTGGGCGAGCAAAGACGCCGCATGAGCTCTCCGAACAGTTTCCTTTGCTAAAGGAGTTATTAGAGGGATTGGGAATAGCCCAATATGAGCTGAGCGGATTTGAAGCTGATGATATCATTGGTACTATTGCTAGGGAAGCAGATGAAGCAGGCCGCGAAGTATTGGTGATATCTGGAGATAAGGATATGTTCCAACTGGCTTCAGAGCATGTACAGATTGGAATGACACGTAAAGGTGTTACAGATATTGAGATATATACCCCCGCATTAATTCAAGAAAAGTATGGTCTAGAACCACACCAAATTACAGATTTGAAGGGGCTAATGGGAGACACTTCGGATAATATTCCAGGCGTTCCAGGTGTAGGTGAGAAGACGGCACTTAAGCTTCTGCATCAATTCGGATCGGTAGAAGAGGTTCTGGCGAACACACATGAGTTAAAGGGTAAAATGAAGGAAAAGATTGAGACTCATGCGGATGACGCTATTCTTAGTAAGAAATTGGCTACGATTTATCGTGAAGTTCAATTAGATAAGTCATTTGACGAGCTGGTGTTCAATGGTCTGAAAGAGGAAACAGCTGGTCCAGCGTTGGCTAAATTGGAGTTCAAATCATTGCTTGAACGCCTTTCTTTCTCAGGTGAAGGAGAAGAAGGGGAGGGTGTCAGTTCGCAACCTGCCCTGGACGTAGAGGTTACTGTTATTAACGAAGGAAATATGGACGAGTTTATTGCACGTCTTCAACACGTTGAAGTGTTGCATGTGGAGACTCATGGTGACAATCCGCATCGTGCAGAGATCATTGGTATCGTGTTCTCATCGCATGAGCGGCATGATTATGTACCATTGGACATCTTGAGAATAGCTTCTGCAACACCCATTCTGAACTGGCTACAAGATCCTGCGTATCCGAAACGAGGGTATGATTTGCACCGGATGGATCTTGCATTACATTGGCATGACATCCCTTTTGCTGGAGTGGTATTTGATGTTCAGCTAGCTGCTTATCTGCTCGACCCAACGGAATCCAATCAAACTGTAAGTGCATTGGCTTCTAAATATGGCTTATCATCCGTAGCTAATGAAGAAGATGTATTTGGTAAAGGTGCGAAATACAAGGTGCCAGAAGTGGATGTTCTGAGTAATCATTTGGCACGTAAATCAGCTACCATCCTCAGTATTATTCCGAAACAGGAAGAAGAATTGGATAAGAATGAAATGAAGTCATTATTCCATGACTTGGAGATGCCGCTATCACGTATTTTATCAGATATGGAGAAGCAAGGGATCAAAGTTAACTCGGGGGGCTTACAACAGCTTGGTAAGGAACTCGAGGAGCAGATCCATCATCTTGAGGAAGAAATATATCGTATTGCGGATGCAAAGTTTAATATAAATTCACCGAAGCAGTTAGGTGAGATTCTATTCGTGAAGTTAGGTCTTCCTGCTGTGAAGAAGACGAAGACTGGATTCTCAACCGATGCTGAGGTACTTGAAAAACTGGCACCTTATCATGAAGTTGTACAACTCATTCTACAATATCGGACACTTGCTAAATTGCAATCAACGTATGTAGAAGGATTACTTAAAGAGATCTCTCCGAAGACAGGTAAAGTGCATACGTATTATCGTCAGACCATTGCTGCAACTGGTCGATTGAGTAGTCAATTCCCGAATTTGCAGAATATTCCGATCCGGCTTGAGGAAGGTCGTAAAATCCGTAAAGCTTTTGTACCTTCTGAACCAGGGTGGTCTATCTTGGCAGCCGACTATTCACAAATTGAATTACGTGTGTTAGCACATATTTCAAATGACGAAAAACTTAAAGAGGCTTTCATTCAAGATATGGACATTCATACCAAAACAGCAATGGACGTATTCGGAGTGAAGCCGGAAGAAGTCGACTCTGATATGCGTCGTTCGGCCAAAGCAGTCAATTTCGGAATCGTTTATGGAATTAGTGATTATGGATTATCACAGAATCTTAATATAACACGAAAAGAAGCTGCTCATTTCATAGAGCAATATTTCGAAATATTCCAAGGTGTGAAACAATTTATGGGTGATATTGTGAAAGAAGCCAAGGAGAAGGGTTATGTCACGACTCTCTTGGGAAGAAGAAGATATCTTCCTGAAATTAATGCTAGTAATTTCAATCTTCGATCATTCGCAGAACGTACGGCAATGAATACACCTATCCAAGGTACGGCAGCAGATATTATTAAGCTTGCAATGGTGCATATGGATCATGCGCTATCAGATAAAAAGTTGAAGAGTCGTATGCTTCTACAGGTTCATGATGAATTGGTATTCGAAGTTCCTGAAGATGAGCTTGAGATGATGAAATCACTTGTTCCTGAAATTATGGCACAAGCTCTTCAACTGGTTGTTCCACTTAAAGCTGAAGTTAGCTTTGGAAGTAATTGGTATGAAGCTAAATAGTACCCCAAAGCAGTCGGAATTCCGTTATAATGAGGTAGAGGTGAAAGCATTATGCCGGAATTACCGGAAGTAGAAACGATAAAGAATACCTTGAATTTATTAGTTAAAGACAAAACTATTGATCGTGTTAGTGTCCATTTGGCGCGGATTATTCAGCGTCCTGATGATATAAATGAATTTGCTTTTATGCTTGCGGGACACACGATTCAAAGTGTGGAACGACGTGGGAAATTTCTGCGTATTCTAATGGATGGACTTGTACTCGTATCCCATTTACGGATGGAAGGAAGATACGGTCTTTACTCCAGTCAAGACCCAGTAGAGAAACATACGCATGTTGTTTTTCATTTCAATGATGGTACAGAATTGCGTTATAAAGATGTCCGACAATTTGGCACAATGCACTTGTTCGCAACAGGTGAGGATCTTGTGAATCTACCGCTGTCTAAGCTAGGTGTTGAACCACTAGATGAGTCTTTTACCCTAGAGCAATTTAAGAAGATACTAACGGGGAAGAAGACTAAGATTAAATCAGTCCTCTTGAACCAGGTATATGTCGTCGGAATTGGGAATATCTATGTAGATGAATCTTTATTTGAAGCAGGAATCCATCCAGAGCAACCAACGGATTCTTTAGCGGACAAGCAGCTTGAGATATTACATGGATCCATCGTCAGAATATTATTGGAATCCATTGAAGCTGGAGGATCCTCCATCAAATCATATGTGGATGGTCAAGGGGAGATGGGGATGTTCCAGCAAGAACTTCAAGTTTACGGACGTGAGAACAAACCTTGTATCAACTGTGGATTACTTATCGAAAAGATCGTTGTGGGCGGAAGAGGAACGCATTTCTGTCCGAGATGTCAAAGGTTTAAAGTGAGAACAACCATTTAAAAAGGAATAATGATGTGAATGTGCACCCACTCGTTTCATCTTCCATATAATAACGGAGGACATATCGATGGTTGCGGAAGGGTTTCGGATGAGGTATTCGATGCTTCCGTACGAGATAGGGAGGGGACAGGGGTGCACAGTCATATTTTTGCACTGATGTTGCTGGCTTTTGCGGTGAGTTTGGATAGTTTTGGAGTGGGGATTACATATGGCTTGAAGCAAGTGAAGATCCCTTTACTTTCGATTATGATCATCTCTACTCTTTCGGGTATTGTTATTTACATTTCGATGCAAGTGGGTGTTCTGTTAGCGAACTTTATTTCTCCTACGGTAGCGTCTGCTATAGGGGCTATTATTCTCATTATTATGGGATTATGGTCTCTGGTGCAGATGGTTGTGCAGAAGGAGAAGGAGCAAGTGGTCAAACCTGTAATTGTTGAGAAGATTGAGGAAATCCCTCAACATCCAGTGGAACGTCAAGTGTTCACATTTGAAATTCGTAAAATGGGGCTTGTGATCCAAATATTACGGACACCATCCTCGGCGGACGTGGATGAATCGGGTAGTATCTCAGGTTATGAGGCGATGTGGTTGGGGATTGCATTATCTTTAGATGCATTCGGAGCAGGCCTGGGAGCAGCTCTACTTGGTTTTTCTCCCTTGTCCACATCGCTAGTTATAGCTGTCTTTAGTGGTAGTTTTCTCGTTCTGGGTATGAATACAGGGTTTCGATTTGCTATGAAATCATGGACACGGCACATGACGGCATTACCAGCTTTAATGTTAATAATAATGGGAATAATGAAGCTATTATGAGGTGGAATATGAATATAGGACTAACTGGGGGAATTGCAACAGGGAAGAGCACCGTATCCTCTCTTCTGGTGAAGAAGGGAGCTTTGCTAGTTGATGCAGATGCTATTGCCCGGGATGTTATGCTCCCGGGTCAACCTGTTCTTACTGCAGTAACGAATTTTTTTGGACAAGCTATATTGCAAGCAGATGGCACTTTAGATCGTAAGAAGCTCGGTAATATTGTATTTAATGATAAAGAGGCTCTTAAGGCATTGAATGATATTAGTCATCCTGAAATTCGTAAACAATTGAATGAACGTATGAAGGAACTTGAGAAGCTGAATCCAGAAACACTCATTGTGATCGATATCCCTCTATTAATAGAATCAGGCCTACAATCGATGTTCGAACAAGTGTTAGTGGTATATGTACCAAGGGATATACAGAAGCTAAGGTTGATGCAGAGAGATAGCTTGTCGGCTGACGAAGCTGAGGCTAGGCTCCACGCACAAATGGATATAGAAGTGAAGAAGACCATGGCGGATCTCGTGATTGATAACAGTGATAGCTTAGCAACAACGGAGCAACAAGTGAATGAATTATGGCTCCAGTTAGGTCAGCTATGAGACTTTTTCGTAAAAAGAGGGTACTCATGCTTCTATTCACTACATTTGTCATGTTGTTATTCTTCAATAGTAATTGGATGTCTTGGTTTTATCCTATTCATTTCAAAGAAGAGATTAAACTTCAAGCTGAAGAGTATGACGTTGATCCGTACTTAATTGCAGCTATCATCCGAGTAGAATCTAATTTTAAAACGGGTAAAGAGTCGAGTAAAGGTGCGCTTGGAATTATGCAGCTTATGCCAAATACAGCGACTTGGGCTATGGAAATGGCTAAACTCCCTGAAGTATCTCTGGATCGGATCAAGCATGAAGTAAGTCCTAATGTTCAGCTAGGTACCTGGTACTTATCCTCATTAATTAAGCAGTTTGATGGGAATAGGACGATAGCGATTGCCGCATATAATGCAGGTCCGGGTAATGTGAAGAGTTGGATGAATAAAGGTTTGTGGGATGGACAACTTGAAACGGTTAAAGAAATTCCAATTGATCAGACTAGGCATTATGTACAACGTGTATTATATTATTATGAGAAATATACGGATGTCTATGATAAGTTCTGATGTTGATGAACTAAAAAGAAGTGTTAGGCCCGATCTTCATCCGGCCCAACACTCCTTATCTAAATCATATTAGCTGTATTGACCTGCTAATTGTTGTTCTGCAATAGTTACCAATCGTTTGGTAATATACCCTCCGATTGAACCGTTCTCATATGAAGTCATGTTACCTTGATATCCATCTTGAGGAATACTAATTCCAAGTTCTTGAGCAATTTCATACTTCATTTGTTCAAGTGCACCTGTGGCTTTAGTTACAACTAAATTGTTAGAGTTGCTGTTTGAGCTCATTGTTGTTCACCTCCTCGCTGTTGGTAAAAGTATTATGTGCTTTAAATGCAATCTTCATAACTAAATAAAATAGAAAAATTAAGGAAATAAATATAAATATTGGACTAATCCACCGTGAAAAGGAAGTGTTGACGAAAATGAAGTGCCCTTTCTGTGACTTTTCGGGAACTAAGGTGTTGGATTCGCGTCCAGCGAATGAGAATAAATCGATCCGACGCAGGCGTGAATGCGAGCAATGCGCTCGGAGGTTCACTACGTTTGAAATGGTCGAAGAAGCACCTCTAATTGTAATTAAGAAGAATGGTAATCGTGAAGAGTTTAGCCGCGATAAGATGATGCGCGGATTGATTCGGGCTTGCGAGAAACGTCCAGTATCTGTAGAACAGTTCGATATGATCGTCTCAGAGGTAGAAAAGGCACTTCGTAATACGGCTGTACCGGAAGTAGAAAGTCAGCAAATCGGGGAACTGGTGATGGAAGAGCTATATCAGGTAGATGAGGTTGCCTATGTAAGATTTGCTTCTGTATATCGCCAATTTAAGGACATCAATATGTTTATGAAGGAACTGAAAACCCTCTTATCTAAAAGTACAGCTGAGGAATAAGAGGAATATTGACATTGACATAACCTTCATTGTTTGATAAGTTATTAGTTGTTGTCAAAGTCAATGGGGCCTTAGCTCAGCTGGGAGAGCGCATCGCTGGCAGTGATGAGGTCAGGGGTTCGATCCCCCTAGGCTCCACCAATAAAACAAATCAACCACGTCCATAGGACGTGGTTTTCTGTTTTATTGGTGGAATGCCCAGGGGGCGAACCCCGGGGTTCAGTCCGCGCGGACGTAGTGGAAGGTGTATTATCGACAGCAGGTTGTCAATATGTTAATCTGCAATCATGACAAACTCGACTGAAAAGCCGGATGATTCGCTTAGCCGTTTCTTATTGAACATTTTAGAGTTTACGGATTGTTGATGAAGGCCGGCGATAATGTGACGAGACCATTGGGTCAGAGTAGCGCACGGTGGCAAGTGCTTGGTCGGGCAGGAAATCAACTGCAGACCGTAGCCAAGATGGCACAAGACATGGGTCATGCGCGACAGAGCGTGCAACGTATAGCTGATCCGCTGGCTTCTATGAACTGCTCATCCAAGGAGAAGGGACGGCAAAGAATGAAAAATATTTTTGATCGAAATCATACGATCGAGATTTTAGCACGTATCGATAAGTTGGGCGCTCATTCACAACCACATTGGGGGAAGATGAATGTTGCTCAAATGCTGGCTCACTGCTCCGCATTCCAGGACATTGCCTCGGGAGTTTCTTTCCCAAAGAGAGGATGGCTAGGGATCGTGATTGGAGGATTTGTGAAATCAGTTGTTTATAATGACAAGCCATTACCTCGCAATATGTCAACAATCCCGACCATTTTATTTACAGACAAAAGAGAATTCGAGAAAGAAAAAGAATTATTGAGACAAAAAACCGACTTATTTCAGCGCAATGGACCGGAGAGGTGTACTACTCATCCCCATCCCTTTTTCGGTAAGCTCACCTCCGAGCAGTGGGGCATCTGTATCTATAAGCACTTAGACCATCATTTAAAGCAGTTTGGCGTTTAGTTTTCTCGGTGTGATGTTCGGGCTTGGCGCGGATCCCGCCAGTGCGGGTTGTTTTTGTCACTTGTTAGACAGCATCTCTCAGTGCCGTTCGTATATAATTGGGGCCGTGAAACCAACCACGATGGGAGAGCGCATCGCTGGCAGAGTAGAAGAGGTCAGCGGTTCGATCCCGCTAAGGTGACACCACTATAGAAACCAAGCAGTTCACACGAGCTGCTTTTGTTTTGGTTATATAGCGAGATCGAACGAAATGGGTCGTTCCTCACGGATTAAGCGATTGTGAATTAGCACTTCGAGTGGTGGTGATTGCAGAATCAGTATATAATTAGACTACGCGAGGTGTGAATATGAAAACTAAGCCTTCTGCTGCGATTAAAGAATGGATTCTCCATCGCAGATGCCGTCGACATGATACAGGCAGCCATCCGAGAGGTCAAGTATGGGAAAAAGACCTAGATATAAGGTTATTATCTCCCACACAGCTGTGGAATTACTTGTGTTTCATGCTCGATTCCTCGCTAATGTTAGTGGGGAAGCAGCTCAAAACTTAATTTCATAATTTCAATAATGTATTTTTAGATTTTGTTGTTAATTGCGGGCAGGATTACAAGTGACTGCTATGAAGGTTTGCAGACAGAGGCGGGCGCTCTATTGACTATGGCGAAGCGCATCGTGAGTTTGGAATGCCGGGCGAACGCAACAACACCATCCGCCACATGTTCGGTATCTTGTTCAATACGGGCTTCCCCCATTTTTTAAGAGAGAGTATACTCGTGTTGGGTTGGTCTTTGACTATTCAATACCAGATATATACGAAGCATTTAATCTGATTTATAAGATTTAGGACAGTGTAACTAGCAACGGCGGGAGAGCGCTTGCATAGCATGCAAGAGGTCAGGGGCTCGATCCCCCTAGGCTCCACCAAATAATAAATTCAAGCCACTTCTTCGGAAGTGGCTTTTTTATTAATTTGGTGAATGAATCTAATAGGGTATAATAGTTGGTAGCACTTATCATAAATGGTACATAGGGACACCTATATAAGGAGACAACATGGGGAAATATCAAATTTGTGATTTTTGTGGAAATCTATATGAGAAAAGAAATGAAAAAATGTGCCAGAGCTGTGAAAAGAACTATCACAAATTACGTAGCGTTGTTGAAGTTTACCCGGATACAATGGTTCTAGAACTTGCGAACCAAACCGGAGTAAGCGTAAGCCGAATACTATCCTTTGTAAGGAATGGATATTTTATAATGAAAGAAGGAAATATAGAGGTTCTTAAGTAGTATGCAATAACCAAGAAAATACATGGAGGATAGACTTTTTTATGAGAATGTCAAACCTGTTGAGAAGCTTCAACTTTTTGTATTTTGCGCTACTGGCTATGTTCATTTCATTCCTTCCAGTCTATTTAGATGTGCAGGGCCTAACTCCAGCACAAATCGGCCTCATAATCGGTACGGGTGGGTTCGTTACTCTGATCGCCCAGCCACTATGGGGTATGATTAGTGATAAAACAAGATCAAGCCGGAAGGTACTGCTGGTGCTACTGATGTTCTCGAGCATAATAGGCTATTTGTTGTACGAGACCAGTAGCTATCCGATGCTTATTTTGTTCGCAATGTTACTATACTTTTTTCTAATGCCAATCGATCCACTGACGGAAAGTTTAAATTTTACAATCGCTGAATCTTCAGGGATCAGCTATGGATCGATCCGTACCTATGGCGCATTGGGTTATGCCGTAGCATCGCTGCTTACTGGTTACGTGATCTCTTATTTCGGTGCACATAGTTTGGCATATCTTTTTGTAGGTATTGGGTTCATTAGTTTTGTTATAGGCTGGAAGATGCCTAATGCGCCTGTTACTGGCAAACCCGTTACGATAAGTAGTCTCAAGCATTTTATAAGTAATAAAGAGACGCTGTTGTTTTTGCTACTAGTATTTATCTGTTCCATTCCTGCGAGAATGAACGATACCTTTCTTGGAGTTTATATTCGTGAGCTTGGTGGGAGCACCGAATTAGTGGGGCAGGCCTTTTTTCTGGCGGCAGGAAGTGAGATAGTCGTTTTCGCGATGAGTTTCTGGTGGATGCGTAAAGGTAAAGAGCTGCTTACTATTTCTTTTGCATCCATTTTTTATTTCTTTCGCTTTTTCATCTCAGCCTGGATTACTGATCCTCATCTGTTGGTGTATTTGCAAATTCTACAGATGTTGACTTTTCCAGTTTTCTACTCTGCATCAATTCAATATTTATATCGAACTGTACCAGTGGAATGGCGTGCAACAGGCCAAACGGTACTAGCATTACTGTTTTTCGGTGTTTCAGGGATCTTTGCCTCCTATATAGGCGGTGCGGTATATGGAACCTTTGGCGGTCAGACTCTTTATCTGTCCATATCAGCTATTTCTTTTTTTGGAGTACTGTTTGGCTTGTTTCTCTATCGAGTGTATGGAGTTCGATCGGATTAGTCAAACAAGCTTGGACGGTCCATAAGGACTTTCCAAGCTTGTTTGTGCACAGTCCCCCGTGTATCAATAAGGGATGAATGCTACGACATACGTGAATGTACTTTTTCACCCTGTACCCAAACTTCACGGATATTCTCGGGACGAGCGAGATACATAATCTTCTGGAAGACATCATGCAAGTCCTCATTGGTCTGATAAATAGGTAGTTTGGCAGAGCTTACTGCTGTATCGATGATTTGTACATCCCATGCATAGTTCGCTTCCAAACGGCCGATCGGTAAGCTGAGGCTTTCACCGCCCCCAGCTGTTGCGAGATAGAACGCTTCGTTAATCGTGATGCGTGAATTCGGGACACCGCGTTCTTCCGCGGGAAGAGCCGTATTCACACCGTCTTCCAACATTCTGGAGGAGATTACAGCTTGTCTAGCATTATCGAAGAGACTCGGTGAGAAACCGCCAGAGATGTCAGATCCTAAACCAATCTCAACCTTCTTGGCATGTAAATGCGCGATAGGAATAACACTGTTTGCGAAATAAGCATTTGAGATGGGACAATGACAAACCGCTGTACCCGTTTCAGCGAATAAATCGGCATCGTCATCCGTTAAGAAATTGCAATGAGCCATAACAGATTTATCGCGCAAGAGACCGAAATCATGCAAAGCAAACGCATCGTTCTTGCTGAAACGCTCCTGCACATAACTATGCTCCCAATCACTTTCACTGCAGTGCGATTGCACGTAAGTATCATACTTCGCAGCTAATGCACCCAACCCTAGTAATGCTTCGTCTGTACAGCTTGGAATGAAGCGTGGCGTGACGACGGGGTAGACCCCTTGTTTCGTTGATTTCGCTAATTCCTTGATCGCGATAATAAATTCCTCTGTGTCCGCTAATGCAGTTTGTGTATCTGCGTCACGATAGTATTCTGGATTGTTATCTGGATGATCCATAACTACTTTCCCAACCAAACCGCGCTGACCTTGTTCAGCACAGATTTCAGCTAGCAATATGCTTGCTTCTTTATGAACTGTTGCAAAATAAAGGGCAGTTGTGGTTCCGTTCGCGAGTAGGGTGCTTACTACATCCTGATAGACATTTTGTGCGAAATCCAAATCCGAAAATTTCGACTCTATCGGGAATGTGTACGTGTTCAACCAATCATGGAGTGGAATATCTAAAGCGGTTCCAGCTTGTGCCCATTGCGGCGCATGAACATGCAAATCAACAAACCCAGGTAAGAAATACTGGCCATCGGCTAAACGATGGAAATTCTCTTTGCCTTGATAAGCATCTAATAACATTTGATAATCGGCATCTTCCGGGGCAACGACTTGTTCGATCATACCGTTCGTATTAATAAAGAAAAGATAATCTTTTAGAATTTGTACTTCTTTGGGTGACTTGGAGGAAAAAGCAGTTCCTTGAAAAACTTGAGTATATTTTGTCATTAGCTACACCTTTATGCTTGTATTTTTGTTGAATTATCTTTAAATAGTATAGGAGATTAAAAATATAAAGTCTATTCGTAGAGTGATTTAATAATTGGTAGCTCACGAAAATACCTTTCATGCTAAAAGAGATTGAAGATATAATAGAAAATCGGGCCAATCCTATCCTGAAAAGGATAAAGTAATTATGCTGAGCGAACTATTTGGCGTAAGCTTAGATTATCTGATCAATGATGTTCCCAACAATAATGGAGGAGTGGAGCCTGTCCCAAGTCTCTCTACTTACAAGACTACCCACATTTGTGGAGGCCCCAAAAAATAAACGCTAAATATGAATAAATCCAACATAGAGATGTTCGATTACTTTTGGTAGTATGAGGATAGCTTTTTAAATTCGTAAATGAGGGGTTCCAATGACGATATTGAATCAATTAGCTTCGCAGATGGACCGGGCAGACGAGCAACCAAATATTGAATTGGCTCATCGATTGATCGACGATAATCAGATAAGTGGCGTATATGAAATCATCGAAAATTTAGCGAATAAAAACAAAAAAATTCAACACGACTGCATCAAAGTAGCATACGAGATTGGTGTGCTTAAACCGGAGCTGATCAGTCCGCATATATTGATCTTTATCGGCTTGCTGAAAAGTCGCGATAATCGTATGGTTTGGGGAGCGCTCACAGCGTTATCCACTTTTGCCGAGATATCATCTTCAGCAATGATGGATCATCTCGAAACGTTATTATTTACGATTAAACAAGGCTCCGTCATAACTGTGGACAAAGGAATACTAACGCTGGCCAAGCTCGCATCGGTGGATCATTCCTACAATGAGCGTATTTTTCCTTTTTTGCTTCAACATCTAGCAACCTGTAGATCCAAAGAAGTTCCACAGCATGCGGAGAGCACCTTGATTGCCGTCACGGATGACAACAAACTTTCCTATGTCAACGTGCTTACGCAAAGAGAGCCTTTTCTTACGCTTGCGCAGCTCAAGAGAATCAAAAAAATCTACAAAACGTTGTCCAATAATGAATAATCAGGAGGACTCGCTATGAAAGAATATAAAAAATGCCAAAGTTGCGCCATGCCGTTAAAAAAAGCGGAGGATCGTGGAACCGAAAAAATGTTAGTAAAAAGTTCGATGTATTGCAATCATTGTTATCAGGAAGGCAAGTTTACGCAACAGGGTATCTCTGTTGAGGAGATGAAGGAGTTTGTAAAAAACAAATGTATCGAAATGGGGCTTCCGAAGTTTTTAGCCAGTATGTTTGTTAGAGGTATTCACAAGTTGGAAAGATGGAAGCTATCGGAGTGAAAAGATGAAAAAGTTACCCCGCGCGCTGCTATTCCTTTTCCGTAGATGCGATCCATTGCTGATTATACAAAAAAAGGAACCACTTCATCGGAAGTGGTTCCTTTTATCAAGTACAGCGTATGGTGCATAGGAGGAGTTAGGCCTTCTGTAGATTAAGAATCATATACCTCGAAATCAAAGAGAGAATATCCATACGCTGTACCTCGCGCTGAACAAAGCACACGTACGTATTGTCCGTTTTGGGGCGTAAATGTAATATCATCTATTGCTCCATTACCGGTTGTTGTTGAATAAACATCCGTCCAAGACGTTGAATTGGAGGATACTTGAATTTTGTAGCTTTTACCGTAGGCGGCTTCCCAGTTTAATTTCACCCGGTTGACGCTCTTGCTTGAACCCAGATCCACGTATATCCACTCGTTATCGTTTCCTTCGATACTTGCCCATCTTGTTGAAGAATTGCCGTCAGTCGCTTTGGAAGCTTCGAATCCTGCTTCTTCTACTGAACTAGCCACAGCAGTCTTGCCTAGAGCGAGGTTAGATCCGGTCGTTGGATTTGTACTTGTTGTAGCTGTCGCTGTATTGCTGTTTGCCGAAAGGTTACCAGCAGCATCAACTGCTTTAACGGTATAACTATAAGCCGTTGATGCAGTCAAGCCTGTGTCATTAAAAGTGGTACCAGTCGGTGTGCCTACTTGAGTGCCATCGCGGAAAACCTGGTATCCAGCTACGCCAACATTATCCGTCGAAGCTGTCCAGTTTAAATTGATTTGGTTGCTTGATACAACGGCTGTAGTCAGGTTAGAAGGAGCTGTAGGGGCTTGTGTATCTGGTGTTGGTGTTACGCTACCAGCCGTTGGTATCCACCAGTTTCCTGAAATGAAGAGCATGTTAAGCATGTTGAAGGAATCGCTGAAATATCCCTCTTTCTTGTTCTTCATCCAGTCCCAACCAGAATTCACCCATGTTTGATGAGCGCTGTTCGTTGTCGCTGCTGAAATAAACGGTGATACGAACACGGCTGTAGCATATGATCCTCTTGCTGTACCATTCAATTGATATCCGTCTTTAATGTTGCCTGGAACGCCACTTGTCTTACCTTTAATCCATACCGCCATTTTGTTAGCAATATCCCGGCCTCTAGTATCTCCGTAAAAAGCGTAGTCCATTACAATTCTTAATGGAACCCGGCTTGCATTGTAGTTATATTCTTTATCATACGGACCCTCCAAAAAGCCGGGTTGAGCCGGTTTAGGTGGATTGCTAATAACAAAGTCAGAGATTAGACCTGTAGTAGATGAGTAAGTTGTTGAGAATTGGCCGTAAACGGTATACAAGTTATTGATGACATCTAACCATACTTGATCTCCTGTAACTTCGTTGAAAGCTCTTAAATGGGAGAGCATCCAATCGGATGGACGAGTGTCCAATGTGTTTTTCCCAAACGAGTCTCCAAGATTTAGCCTATTATTCGTTGTCACATTGCTTACTTTGATTCCATTGGTAATCATTTTTTTGGCTTCTGCCAAATAATTAATGGTACCAGACGATCCCCATTGACGATCTGCAAGAATCAAGGAATAAGCGATATCTAAATCACCGTCGGTAGCTGAGCCAAAATGCCCTTGGGCACTGCTGCTATCCGCGACAATCCAGCCCATTAGATTTGCATTGTTCGAACTTTTGAAAGCTCTTGCCGTTTTGAATAGGCCATCATAGATCGTTTTTGCATTTGAATCGTATCCTGCCATCAGAGCTGTGATGACCATTCCATATCCTTGTCCTTCTGAAGTTCCGAGCGCAGTGTAACCGTCAGAATCACCAGTAATTTCACCTTTCACATAATAACCACCAGGCAGTGAAGACAAGTTATTTTTTAAGTATTTTCCTTTCCAATAGTCATAGTAACTTGAAACTGCGCTATTCATAGCAGCTTGGGTGACATGATTAGGCTTTATGATGCCAGGATAGTTGACTTGTTGCGGGAACGGTTTGAGTTCTCCTGCAGCATGAGCTTTCGGTTGAAATGGAGTGGGGGCAACCAGAAGCGTCATAAGCAGAGCTTGGCATAGAAGTACAAGGCCAATCAATTTCAAATTACGTTTGATTGATGTTGCGTTGTTCATAATTAATTCCTCCTTTTAGTATAATGAATCCTTTTAAATTAAAGCGCTTTAACCTTAGTGTTATGTTAAAATTAATTTAGAAGATTTTACCGTTGTATGACACTTCAATACTTCAACCATTGGGCTTGTAATACCTGGATCGAAGATGGCGTATCTTATGATGTTGTCAAATCACCGGATGCTCGTAAGCAGCATATTACATTACATAGCTAAGGTCTCATCACCTTCTTCACTTAAGAATTATGACATCATCTGAAATGTTGCCATACATTAAGTATAGCAAAATGAAAGCGCTATAACTTTCAATCTATTGTTTTAAAATGATATTTAATTGCTGTATTTTCAAATAAAATACTTTTATTTTACTTTTTAGGAGGTTTCATATGGAATTTAGCACGAAAGTAAATTTGAATAAGGAGCCTTTCCACCTTAACTATCTCAAAACGAGCAATCAACGCAACTGGGAGACCGTTCACGCTCACCAAGGTATGGAGTTTCTATATGTGCATGAAGGCGAAGGTAGAGCCCACATCCATGGTAATCTGTTTCCGATCGTGCCAGGGATGCTGCTGCTGTTTCAGCCTTTTCAGCCGCATCGATTGGAGGTTAGTCATCTTTTTGTAAGGACGGTGTTTATATTTGATCCTTTTCCTATAGATTCGGTACTGATTGCCTTTCCATCCCTCCACAAGTTTTTTACGGTTCTATGGAAATCTACGATAGCTCATCCTGTTCTATATTTGCCACCGGTCCAAAATGAGTTTCTAAACCTATATGAAATGTTGAATCAAAGGTCTAAAAATGTCTCTTTCGTTAAATCGCATGAGGAGTTTGTTTTATTCGTGATATCATTTCTCCAGCAACTTCGTCGTTATGAGGACAAATTAGCTCCCCTAAAGGACTCGACTCCTCAGCTGAAAACCAATTTGACGATTAAGCTCATTATCGACTGGGTGAATGCTAATTTTAGAGAAAAGTTCATGTTGGAAAAGTTGTCGAAAGACCTTCATTTGTCTACTTTTTATTTGTCGCATACATTTAGCGCGAAAACGGGTAGTAGTCTGACGAAGTTTATAGGTTCTAGGAGATTGAGAGAGGCATGTCATTTACTTGAGACGACGTCCAAAAGTGTTAGTGAGATTGCAAGTGAGGTTGGATTCGAGAATTCATCCTATTTCTGTCGGGTATTCAAAGGAGCATTTGGGATAACGCCAAAGGGGTATCGAACCGAGGTATTGGGTGAAGCGAAGCATTAGTAATGAAGAAGACTTAAATGTACAATGTGCAACTGCTGTTGGAATCAGCAGAGATAAATCTTGACGAAACAACCATTTAGTGATAATTTGTATAATAATTCATATCGGCATACTTGTAATTGAAATAGGGGTGATCAGCATGTCTCACACAGCTAATTCCATGTTAGAAATTAACCATATCACGGTATCTTATAAGGATAATAAAAGTATCATTAACGATGTTCATTTCACTGTCAATCAAGGTGAATTCGTCAGTATTATCGGCAAGAGCGGTTGCGGCAAAAGTTCGTTGCTCAATGTGATCGCTGGGTACATACAACCGAAGCAGGGAAGTATTGCTATTCATGGTCAAGAGGTAAGCAAGCCTGGACCGGATCGTGGGTTTGTATTTCAGGATTTGGCCTTATTTCCTTGGCTTAATGTACTGGACAATGTTGCTTTCGGCCTGCGTATGGCTGGGATTAGTAAGAAGGAGAGAGTCGAGCGTAGCAAGGAAGCCATTCAGATGGTTGGACTTTCTGGTTCTGAGGATAAGAGCATCTCAGACCTTTCAGGCGGGATGAAGCAGCGGGTAGCCATAGCCCGAACATTGGTGACGAAACCAAGCATTCTTCTGATGGATGAGCCGTTCAGTGCTTTGGATGAACAGACGAGGGAATCGTTGCAAGAGGAACTGATCCGTATCCAGAAGGAGACGGGAATGACGATTATTTTGGTTACCCACAGTATTGATGAAGCGATCTATTTATCGGATCGGGTCGTGGTGTTTGATGATCGCGGACAAATACATAACATTTTGAATATAGGCTTAGGAAGACCAAGAATTCCGGAAATTCGGGTGTCATCGTATTTTAATGAATATAAAAAGCAGTTGATGAAGGATTTAAGATATGATTTTCAAATTTACTACGAGTCCGATGGCTCTGGGATATAAAAAAGGGGAATATACAGATGAAAAAGAGATCAGGAACGACAAAATTATTCAGCTTGGTAGGTAGCCTTGTGCTGGTAGGAGCACTAACGGTTGGATGCGGAAGCAAAGATAGTAACGTACAGAGCAATTCTGCAGCGGGTCAAGGTCAGGGTGCAGCGCAAACACAACAGGAAATCAAGGTCGGATATGTCAATCTGATAGCGGCAGCCCCGGCTATTATTGCTAAGGAGAAGAAACTGCTCGAAAAGCAGGGTTTGAAAGCAGAATTTTACTCTTTTGCGAATGGACCGGATCTGTATAAGGCTCTATCCTCAGGGAAGCTGGATGTGGCGTATGCGGGCATGCCAGCGGCAGTCAACTGGGGCTCACGAGGAGCAGAATTTAAAGTGATTTCTAAAGTGAATGACGGGAAGAATGGGCTGTTCACGAAAGAATCTTCTGGAATCGAGCAAGTAGCTGACCTGAAAGGCAAGAAGATTGGCAACTTGGTCAAAGGTAGCGGTGTAGATTATCTTATCCGTGCTGTGTTACTTCCGGAGGGACAGCTTACGGATGAATCCGTAACATTAGTACAGATGGAGACCGCGAACATGGAGACAGCGATTACGAACGGGACAATCGATGCGGCAGTAGCTGGTGAGCCATTCTTGACGTTTGCGGAACTACGTGGACTTAAGGTTGTAAAGGAACTTCCGGATCCAGCGTTTGTGGTGCTCGGCTCGAACTCATTCTTAAATGATCATCCTGATACTGTGAATAAATTCATTCAAGGACATATCGCCTCGATTGAGGAATTGAAACTTAATGAGGCAGAAGCTGCCGAGGTGTTGGCCAAAGCTTTTAACGTGCCGGAGATTAAAGGGATAGATAAAACGTACACTCCGGTTGAGGTGATGACCCAAGCATTGAAGCGCAACAATTTCGCATATCAATTTACCGATGCTGATCTCAAGTATTACCAAGAGGTGGCGGACAATAGTTTTACACTTAAATCGATTGAGAACCCGCTTGACATAGAAACGATCATGGATACAAGTTGGATCAAATAATTAAGCCTTCAAAGGCAGGGGGAACAGCATGAGAAAATTTCATTTTGGCATACTTGCCATCCCTTTTATCATAATTGTATGGATGCTTGTTGCAAGGCAATATCCTCCTATTATTTTCCCGGGACCATGGGCTACTTGGCTAGAGCTGAAGAAGCAACTCGGTTCCCCGGATTATTACCATCATATCGGGATTAGTCTCTATCGATTATTCGCCGGATTTGCGATAGCGGCCATTTCCGCATTCGTATTGGGACTGTTAGCTGGGATAAGTAACGCATTCAGGCAATTTCTATCTCCGATGGTCATGCTATTTCAAGCAACGCCACCGATGGCATGGGCTCCATTGCTTATTTTGATGCTGGATTTGGGGAATGCACCGATGATTGCTGTTATTGTTATTGCCGCATTTTTTCCTATTCTCGTTAATGTTATTCAAGGGATGGAACGAATCAAAATTTCACATATCCGTGCTGCCCAAACACTCGGCGCCAATCGGGTTCAGTTGGCATGGCATGTGTACTTGCCAGAGGTGATGCCATCGGCATTCACGGGTATAGTCGTTGGCTTCGGAGTCGCGTGGCGATCGCTTGTTGCAGCGGAGATGATTGGTGGAAGCGCAGGGATCGGATGGCTTATCTCGTCTAGCGGGCAAATCGGTAATTCGCCGTTAGTTATGGTTGGAATTATCACTATTGGTATTTTGGCTATGTTTTTCGAATTTGCACTGCTCTATCCGTTGAAGAAGCGGTTTGCTTCTTGGGCGCTTAAGGGCTAATACAATATCAAGGGAGTGAATCCGTTATGAAAATATATTTGCAGCGCGTGAAAAGGTTTTTACAGCTGGCTCACGCACAGAACCGTACGGTAAGCATTGATCAAAGCGTGGAACGCGGAGGCGAGGATTTGGGTTTTCGTCCGACGGAGCTATGGCTCATCGGCCTGTCATCATGTTCGATGATGACGCTACTTCGCTATGCGGAAGAGCAGGCTGTACCGCTCACGTTTGTATCGGTTACTGCGGAAGATAGGATGGACAGTAATGGGGATATTTCCGCTATAGACTTTGGAGTTACTTTTACGGGGGATCTAACAGCTGAGCAGAAAGCAAATCTATTGCAGCATGTGAAAAGCAACTGCAAGGTTCTGCGCACCGTTGGCCCACATATCGCTATCAGTTATATAGAATCTGATCCAACAGATGCTCCGCATGAAGGCAGCAGTTGTACATTAGAAGGTGGAAATTGTTGCACATAATTTATGAATGATTCCGTCATGATGATGCTTGCACAGCGCGGGTTCATGTTTGAGATGGAATTGGAACGTTAGATTGGGAATAGATCGACCTTCTTGAGAATATCAAGAGGGTCTTTTATTATTTTGAAGTATTTATCTAATGTTTGACTTTTGGAGGTTACAACTGTAAACTCTAATTAAGGTTACACCTGTAACCTGTGAGGAGGGAATGATGAAGATACTATCTAAGATAACAGATTCGGAGCTTGAGGTCATACGTGTATTGTGGGAAGCGGGATGTGAATTGCCCATTTCTGATATTAGAAGATCTCTTGAACAATCAAGCGATTGGGACAGTTCCACCATAAAAACCTTACTCCGCAGGCTTTGTGAAAAAGGTGTGGTAGAGGCTAGCAAGAAGGAAGTATTTTACTACAAACCTTTATTTAGTGAAAAGGATTATAACGAGTATACGACTCAAAATTTAATTGATCGATTGTATGCAGGAAGTGCGAAAAGTCTTGTGGCATCACTTCTGGGAGGGAATAAGCTTAATGATGCAGATATTGAAGAGCTACGTTCTTTATTTAAAGTAGGTAATAAAGATGAATGACACATTGAAATTAATTGTGTCTCTTTCATTATCAGGAAGCATTATGGCAGGATTACTATTTCTGATGAAGCCCTTTATGAAGCACAGATTATCAAAGTCGATACAATACTACTTATGGATTATGGTACTCCTAAGACTTGTTATTCCCTTTTCATTGGATGGGAGTATAATGAATTACGTTTTTAGCGGAGATCTATCACCGGCATCTACAATGTCCTCAAATACGGAACATGTTAATACGGTTCTGGATGAAAATAAGTCATTTATAACTACGGATGTAGAGAATAGCGTGGCAACTGGATTATATAATGGGGATACGGATCATGGTACATATTTGGGAGCTCTAATCAATCAATATGTTATTTTTATTTGGATAGCTGGAGTGATTCTTTTCCTAACAGTAAACATAGCAGGATATATCCAGTTTTCACAAAAGCTTAAGAAAACGAGCATACCGGCTTCAGAATGGGAGAACAGATTGCTTACTTCTTTGTTAAATGAACGATATAACGTGAGGCTAGTTCGGAACATATATGCTACATCCCCTATGCTTATTGGACTTCGAAAACCTATCATTGTTATCCCGGATTTTACCTTTAACGAAGATCAGCTTAAGAATATATTGCTTCATGAAATGACACATGTGAAACGGTATGATATTGGTGTTAAATGGTTCACAATGGTAGTTACTTCATTACACTGGTTCAACCCTCTTATGTATTTTCTGAAAAAGGAAATCAATCATGCTGGAGAATTATCTTGTGATGAAGCCGTTATTAGAAATCTAAGTTCCTCAGAAAAGCAGCTATATGGAGAAGTTCTAATATCTGTAGCCTCTGAGAATATACATCCCCGAGGATTATTGCATGCAACATTCACTGAGGAGAAATCGAATCTTAAAGATAGGTTGGTGGCCATCATGAAGTATAATAAAAAGTCGAAAAGGACTGCGATCATTTCAATGGTTCTAATGGCATTGTTCATTGGTAGTGCTGTAGTACTTGGAGCAAGTGGAGGGATAACCAATCTATATAAAGACGGTAACGACATCATAATCCCTACAGAACCTCCGCCTATTACAATAACACATGAGTATGATTCCGATCCTATTGAAAACTATCAAATACTTAAGACGAGCTGGAATGGTTCTAAATATGATAGACCTTCGTTTTACCAAGCCGCTTGGCATAGTGAGCCTACTTTATTAACAGGGCTTCGCCGCTTAAAACCAGGGGAGAAGTTACAGGTCGATTTCGGAATGTATACACCGGAAAAAGTAACAGTACAAATGGCGTATTTAACAGAGAGTTTTAATGAATCATTGCTTCCAAGTATAGATGTTTCTGTAATGAATGTTAATGGTGTATATGAATTTGTGAATCCTCCGGCAGCGGTAAGTGATATTCCCACTTCAGGCCGTGTCTTTAGCATTACAGCTACATGGGGTGACAATAGTTGCGAATATGTATTTGCATCAGACGGCAAGTTTGACTATGTAACTGAGTAGTGAATGTTATACGCGGATACCTTATTTATCAGTTTCATTCTTCGTTAACAAAACAGATCAACCACATTGTCCAGACGTGGTTGATCTGTTTTTCAAAATATAAGAAAGTATAAGTTTCACATGAATCAATTTCATAATCGCCGATGCAGCTAAATCGGGTTGCGTAATTATGAAACTGATTCTTGATACTCTATTCCTTATATTTCCGCTGAAACGGGTGACGTCCTTGAAAAATGACGTCGAGGCCGTTTCTACTTGTTTAATCCGACAATAAACCCATGGAACTTATCGGCTGTTGACAGAAGTATCTATATTAGATATATTACATGTATGAGCATGCATTTAATATGTGATTATAAATATTCGTATATATGAGTAAAATAAACTTAGATATATTATCAAGAGGAGAGAGATTATGAAGGATTTATTTACGCCCTATGAAATGATGGATTTAAAATTGAAAAACCGTGTGGTTATGCCACCGATGTGTCAATATTCTGTCGATAACAAAGACGGAATCGCTACGGATTGGCATTATATGCATTATGTGAGCAGAGCAATCGGTGGAGCCGGGCTAATTATTATAGAAATGACTGATGTTGAACCTGATGGCCGAATTAGCGATTATGATCTCGGAATCTGGTCCGATGAACAGATTCCTGCGTTGGCCAGAATCGTTGAGGCCTGCCATTCTTATGGTGCTAAAGTGGGTATCCAAATTGCCCACGCAGGACGTAAGGCTGAGGATGCTCCGGTTCCTGTAGCCCCATCGGCAGTTCCTTTTAACTCTGAATCTAAAACGCCGAGGGAACTAACGACTGAAGAAGTGAAAGGGATGGTCGAGAAATTCCGACTGGGTGTAAGACGAGCTATCCAAGCGGGATTTGATGTCATTGAGCTTCATGGTGCGCACGGATACCTCATTCATCAGTTTCATTCGCCTCTAACAAACCGCAGAACGGATGAATATGGAGAAGATTTAACCCTATTTGGTAAAGAAGTCATTCATGCGGCAAAAAGTGAAATGCCAACAGGTATGCCTTTAATCATGCGTATTTCCGCTAAGGAATATGTCGAAGGGGGATATGGAATTAACGAGAGTCTGGAGTTCAGTAAGGTATATAAAGAAGCGGGAGCAGATATTTTTCATATTAGCGCAGGTGGTGAAGGAGCTATTGCAGCGGCAGGAATGCCAGGAACGCATGCAGCTTATCAAGTTCCGTTGGCTAGAGAATTTAAGGAGAACCTGAATGTTCCTGTTATTGCGGTTGGAAGATTAGATGAACCAGTGCTTGCCAATGCGGTAATCGGGAATGAAGATGCTGACCTTGTAGCAGTAGGACGGGGAATGCTAAGAAATCCTTACTGGACATTGGAGGCTGCGGTCGCACTTAATAAAGAGACAGACATACCCAAACAGTATGGACCTGGATTTCCTAGAATCAAAGGGTAAAGACAACAACCACCGAAAATGATAAACACTTTTTGGGAGACCGACTTTGTTAGCTAAGTGGGTCTCTTTTTTTCATAAAAGATGTTAGGTATAGTAAAGGCTTGAATACGGAAGTATGCTCGTTAAATGATTATCCTAATGTTATAATATCAGGTGGAAAGATAAATGAATTCATCATTAGCTATACACCCGGGAAAGGAATCGAGAGATGAACAATGACCTTATAACTAACTGGTTGACATTAACGCATATACAAATGAACGTAACCAATGAATTAGAAGCTAATTTGCAAGAGAAACATGACCTGTCATTAAAAGAATTTTATTTGCTGTTATTTTTGTCTGAGGCACCAGATAAGAAGCTGAAATTGCAAAAGTTGGAGTCAATGGTTGGTTTAAGCCAAAGCGCTGTATCCAGACTTGTTAGTCGATTTGAAGCAAAAGGTTGTGGGGCTTTACAAAGACATGCATGCGATAATGATCGCAGAAGTATCTACACCTCACTGACACCAATAGGCCAAGATAAGCTCGATAAATCACAAGTAACTTTTAAAGAAATTTTACTAGCGGCTTTTCCAAAGATAGAAGTAGAACAGTTACTGCAACAAATGCTGAAGTTAAAACAATAATAAATATGTTCTAGCTTACTTAAGTCATAGAAACCTTTTTTAAAAGGGGAAATTAATGATCCATATGTTGTTGTAACGATGATAATATTCGCAATTATGATTAAAACGAAGTAAGAACATCGGTAATTTTTCGTTAATAATCGGAATCATTGTAGGTTGGGGATGGAATTTTGGATCGTTAAATAGTTAGGGAGCTACTCCCTTTGATAGCAGAAGAGCAGTGGCAAACGGCTTCCTACATATTAATTCATATAGGCATACTTGTAATTAGAAAAAGAGGATTACCTTGTCTCACACTGTAAAGTTCTGTGCTTAATACAAAATAATCCGAGCTGGTCCTGTATAGGACCGGCTTTTTTTAAATATAAGAAAGTATATAATTCTGTGGATTAAGGTTGCTATGATATACGAAGAGCACCGTATCGGTGCATAGGGCGCATTTGGACAATTTGTTTGTTTAGAGAAATGGAAGAGTGGAGTCGGATGATGGCGGCAAACTCGTTCAATGACAGCTAGGGAAATGAAGGTACTTCAGCTTAAGAATATAGAGTTAATCCTTACTTTTCTTAATATATTCAAGAAACTCTAAAACGATTTGAGATATGGCATCTTCTTGCGGCATATAGATAAACTTGCTTAGTCGAAGGATGTCCTCTTTAAACAATTCAATGAGTTCCAACATGGACTCATGATCATCTTGTTTCGCCGAATGAAGTAAGTCTAGGAATTCACTGTCTGGGATAATTTCTGTATCATTTTTCGCTTCCATTTATTCACCGCCTGTTGGCTCATTTTTAGTTGACGAGCGACTTCGGATTCTGTCTGATCTTGTATATAGAGTTTATACAGAATGATCTTTCCATATGGAGGTAAAGTGTCTATGAGCTGTTGAACCAATATTTTGTTTTCAGTGGAGGTAGTGAAGTTGGGTGTAGCAGGCTCTATTCCATAGAAAGAACATTCCCGTTTATTAATGACTTTAGCTCGATATTGTAACCTCCATGCAATACGATAAACCTCTGTTTTGTAACGTTCATAAACACTCTGTTGTGTCTCAAATGCCAATTAAATCTCTCCCCTTCTGTGTGGTCTATATCTATAGGGAAACTCCAAGTGCATTTCCACAATCGTAATGAGAACATACGTTCTATACATTGTACCATATTTTAGTGATGATTAGTTGTGAATTTGAATTGAAGAACCAACGGACGCAGGCAACTAAATCTATTAAACGTACAGAAAAGAAAAATAGTGAGTCGATTATTGTAAAAGAATATACTTGTCGGTTGTTTTTTTGAACCGTGAATTACCTATATAAGTGAAGGCACAAACATGAAAGAAAAGAAATGGAATGAACTTATGTGCCTATCACTACTGAATGGGGTTGTTAATATGAAAAAAGTTCTGTATGTACCACTTGATGACCGTCCGGTAAACTTGGATGATGTCATCGTACTGGGGAGATCGGCTGGAATTGAGGTCATTACGCCACGTATTAAGGATATTAAGAACCGTCTAGACTCACAAAAAACAAATTCGGGAACGACGCTCCTAAGCACATCTTCACCCACCTTTGGAACAACGTCGAACATTCGCCAATTCATTCTCAATAACGCATCATCTGTTGACGGGTTCATTATTTCGACGGATATGCTTGCTTATGGTGGACTAATCGGAAGCAGACGTCTTCGTGCAAGCAGCGGAGGGACATATCCGAACTACGATGTTGCTACAACAAATCTGTTAGACGTTATTCGCGAAATCAAGCAATGCTATCCGAGTAAACCTGTCTATGTTCTGGACACCATCATGCGGTTGGCTACGTCAGCATATGTTGAGGGTCAGAATTATGATGCTTATACGGAGTCCCGTAACTTTAACCAACAGCCTCGAAAAAGTTTTTCTGATTTCAATGACATTTTGAACGGCTATAATACAAAAACAGACAACACGACTTTTGAAGATTCGGTCTACTTCAACAAGGAGCAATATTATAATGCACGAAGCCATAAATTTAAATCGAACTATTATATCCTGGATCAACTTGCCCGGTTAGATTATATTGACTTTCTGGCGATTGGTGTTGATGATTCATCTACCCAAGGGGTGCAGGCAAATGAAATTTCCTTTATTGAAGGACGCATCAATGATTGGCTTGGAGGCGGTACTGAAGGGCAGAATCCTGACCGTGCTATTATTCTTCCTGACGCAGACGGATTGGGTCATTCGCTCATGGCTCGCATGGCGAACCAGTTGTATCGCTGCGGAGAAAAACCGCGTTACATGGTACAATACTATGGGCCAAATGGTTCAACGATCATTAACCCATACGAGTATATGACCGTGCATCAAAATATTCAGCATCACATTGAAATAATTGGCGGTGAATTTGTCACAAGTGGTTCGTATGACCTGGAAATTATCGCAATTACGGACGCTAACGAAGTATCCAGTGCGGTGAGTCGTATTCAATCTAATGGTAAGAACCGTATCCCGACCATCGCAATTGATTTTGTGGCCAACGGTGCGGCTAATGGAACGGTAACAGGGGCATTACTCGACAGTCCATTCACAGGAGGTCTTCTTGGATACAGCGCGTGGAATACTGCGGGGAATAAAATCGGGATTGCACTTGGAATGGGACAGGCACGGTACGCATATTTGGTAACGGAAACGCATTCCGCAGCCCTAAAGAAGGCAGTGAATGCGCATGGGTCGCTTTTGTTCAAACGTTTCTTGAAAGACTATTACTATAAAGCTGTGGCCATTGCCGAAATCCGAACCTTTTCGAGAGAACATACGCTGTATACGAATGTTCTTTATCCGGATCAAAATATGGGTCTTTTCAACTCGACGAGTGACTACAACCATATGATTATCCTTCTGAGAGATCGGATGCAGACTTACACAAACACCCTTGCAGGGAAAAGTGCCTTCCGGATCGGCTCTTCGACGAATGCTTGCAATGTACGCCAAATCAGCGGGTCAACGTGGTTATTTTCAGAATATTTTAGCGCATCACTTGCGTATGCAAATCCTGATTATATTTGGGAGCGTGTATTTGAAATTACCTTAAGCCCTAAGGTTACATTGGAATGATAAGGTTGATTTAATATAATACCAAGTCAGAACCAAAGGCTGGAACCACAAAAATGGGTGGTCAGCCTTTGGTTTTTTTGGCAGATTGTATTAAGACCAATTAGATTGTACAGATTTCCATTTTGCAAGTTTAAGAGCATGTGGTTATAATGAAATGTTAAAAGGATTTTGCAGTTACTGATATTATGCACAATACATAGCTTCTAAGTGGTAAGCTTCGATAATACGAGAAAGCATAGACTGCATACCTTGCGAGGGGCGGTCTATTTGTTAAGCTTAGCTGACTTTGTTGTTGTGATATCATCAGATCAACAGAAATAGAGATTTTACTAATATAAAGGATAGGGTGAGTATGAAGGAAATTACTTCTCGAGTAACGATATTTGCATCGATACAATGGGTGTTTTTCATTTTTGCTAACATTGTCGTTGTGCCGATTTCAATCGGTTTAGCTTTTGATTTACCTCCCCATGAGGTGGCTACAATTCTACGAAGTTCGCTAATTGTGACAGGTGTCGCGTGTATTTTGCAGGGCTTAATTGGGCATCGGTTTCCCTTGATGGAAGGTCATTCCGGTGTCATGTGGGCTTTAATTCTTAACTTATGCTTATCTGCTCCTACACTTGGACTTAGTCTGGTCGAAATCGGAGGGGGAATTGCTACAGGAATGCTGCTTGCCGGGGCTCTAATTATGATATTGGCTGCCTGTAATGCGATTCCTTTTATTCGTAAGATATTCGGCCCAATGGTGATGAACGTATTTTTGTTACTGTTAACGTTTCAGCTCGCTTTTATTTTTTTTAAAGGTATGTTGACAGTGAATGAAGATGGGACATTGGATTTGCCGATCACATTGTTTTCATTAGGAATTGCTATCTTTGTAGCTCTCTTAAAAATTAAAGGAAGTAAGAACATAGGAAACTTTTCATTATTAATCGGCATCGTCGTAGGATGGAGCCTTTATGCTATGTTCTTTCCAACTGCAAACTCCCTAAGTGGGAACGAAGTTGGTGTTTTTTCGATATTTCCACTGGGCAGTCCAAATTTACAATTTGGGATTATCACTATTACTTTTTTAGGCTGTTTTATTAATATGAGCAATACGATCGCATCTCTTCAAGCAGCTTCTAAACTATTAAATGAAAAGGCTTCAACGAGTCAATATCGAAACTCCCTTTTCTTAACAGGTGCATATTGTATGGTAGCATCGTTATTCGGGCTTGTGTCTTACGCACCGTTTGCTTCTTCTATCGGATTTTTGGAAAGTACGCAAATCTTTCATCGAAAGCCATTCTTTATTGGAGGAGCACTTATTATCATTCTAGGAATCATTCCGTCCCTTGGGGTAATGCTGGCAACACTCCCGATCTCAGTGGGGAACGCAGTACTATTTATTGCCTATCTTCAGTTGTTGGGAACTTCTTTTAAAAGTTTAAAGGGATACACATTTGATTCGATCACTATTCATAGGGTTGCAGCACCAGTTCTCATAGGGGTAAGTCTGATGTCAATAGATGTTAAGCTATTCGCTAATCTACCTGCTGTTGTACAACCCATAATTAGTAATGGATTCATCATGGGAGTCCTTATTTCTCTGATCATGGAGACTACCATTAAATGGGGAGATATTGACAAGAAAATATTAACATGACAAAAGAAGATATATTAGATATGATGATGACCAAGATAATAAAATAAGAAAAACAGGTGCCGATGTTTTCGTTCGATAGACTGAACGATGAATTGGTTAAAAGGGAAGTGGGTGACAATCCCACGCGGTCCCGCCGCTGTAATAGAGGAGTCCTTGCAAGAAACCACTGGGAAACTGGGAAGGTTGTAGGGATGATGATACTTGAGCCAGAATACCTGCCTGTTTTGATATACCTTAACTCTACGATGGATAGGAAGGTGTTTTTTAGTGCACGCTAATCAGCTGTTTACTCTATTAAACCCCTTAACTATGTCATGTTGAGGGGTTTTTTTATTGTGTTGGTGTCATCACGTTTTTTACTATGAGCAAGAGAATGAGAGGAAGTTTGTACAAATGAGAAATAATAGATTCATAGCTTGGTTACTTGTTGTAAGTGTATTTTTGTCCATGTTTTCAACTAGTTTGACTGTGTCATATGCGGATGTAATAAAATCTGTACCACAAGTACATACGAATATGGAAGAGGAAGATACAGAAAGTCCAATTATTGTAGTAGAAGGACTAGTAAATAATGAGGAAGTAACAGAAAGGGAATTTGGTTTTAAAGTAACGGTCACAGACCATGTATATCATGATATAACGCCAGAGGTTAGGTTAAATGGCGTTGTCATATCAGCCTCAAATGAGGAATACAAAGTTTCTCTAGATGCTGGCGATAATATAGTTATAATAACTGCAATAGACGGAGCAGGAAATAAGGCAGAGGAAACTCTAGTCGTCCATTACAAAGAAGTCTTCAACAAAGTAAGATCCACCGATGTAATAAAGGAACAGTTAGATAAGAATCTTACTTTTCTTGTTCAAACCGTAGATAATCCGACATTTGGAACGATTAGCGGAGAGTGGTCGATTCTATCACTAGCAAGAGCCAATTATCCTGTGCCTAGTAACTATTACGAAACTTACTATAGCAATGTAGTAAATAAAGTAATTGAATTAAGTTCAAATAAAAACAACAATGGTCATCTTGATAAAAATAAAAGTACAGAACATTCAAGAGTAATACTGGGACTCGGTTCCATTGGCAAAGATATAAGTGATGTCGGTGGGTACGATTTAAAGAAATCTCTAGCTGATTTTAATTATCTTCTAAGACAAGGTATTAATGGTCCTATCTTTGCTCTTATCGGACTTGATAGTAAGAACTACGAAGTACCACAAGTGCAAGGCGTGACCGTTCAAACAACGAGAGAAATGCTCATACAATATATTTTGAATGCAGAAATAAAGAAGGGTACTGATGCTGCAGCAGGATGGGCATTAGGCAGTGGGGGCCCAGATCCCGATATAACGGCAATGGCACTACAAGGACTTACGCCATATTATACAACGAACACGGATGTAGGAGCTGCAGTTGATCGGGCAATTACTTGGTTATCACAAGCTCAAAAGGACGATGGTAGTTATGCAAGTACGGGTAATTTTGCGGGCTTGGGTAGTAGCAACACTGAAAGTACTGCACAAGTTGTTGTAGCTTTAACCGGATTGGGTATCGATCCACATACAGATTCAAGATTTATCAAAAATGGAAAGTCAGCTATCGATGCTTTACTTACCTTTGCTTTACCTGAAGGTGGCTTTAAGCATATTGCATCAGGGCAAGTAGATGGAATGGCTACGGATCAAGGTACGTATGCACTTGTTGCTTATGATCGATTTGTAGATGGTAAAAACCGTCTTTATGATATGACTGATGAAGTACCAGAAGTACCAGAAGTACCAGAGTCACCAAAAGAAATAGAAGTAACCTTGCCATCTGGCGATCAACCAGAAGTTGTCATTCCAGAAGATGAGCTAGATTATATCATTCCTATCCATCTAGAGGATAGCAACAAAGAAATCACATTAGAAATCCCAGCTGATAAGAATTCGACGGTTAGTGTTAATTTGCCTGTGAACAGCAGTTTACCTGAATTAAAGGCTACGAAGGGGAATGTATCCTTAGTTATTCCGAAGGGTTCACAAGTGACAAGTGGTGATGCATCTGCACTTGAATTAATGACATCTAAAGATAAAACTGATGCGGCATTAATAAATAAAGTGAACGGGATTGTTCCTGAGGGTGAGAAGCTGGATAACATTATTCAAGCGTTCTCCATGGGCGGCAATACAAGGATAGAGTTTAGCCAATTTATTACGTTAACCTTTGCGGGGATGAGCGGTAAGGAAGCTGCTTATATCCAAGGTGGGTCCATTCATGCGATTCACAAATATGCTGGTGATTCAGAAGGGCTAAATAGTAGCAATAATGAGTACGCCTATGACAGTGGAAATGACTTAATCGTCAAAACAAACCACTTTACTGATTTCATAGCGTATACTTCCAGCGTAATAGAAACGCCTGGCGGTGACGGTGATGGAGGGAATACCGGCGGTGGAACCGTTCCTGTTCCTCAACCCAAACAATATGTGACGCTTTCAGTCGATAAGCTAACCATCAACAAAGATTATGTGGTTACACCTACAAGTGTGGAAATACAATCTGGTGATACAGCATGGACAGTATTAAAAAGAATGCTTGATAGCAGAAGTATCAGCTACGATTATATATGGACTGAAAAATACGGGAGCGTATATGTAGAATCTATAGCTGGTGATGGAGAATTTGACCACGGTAGCGGTAGTGGCTGGATGTATAATGTCAACGGTTGGTACCCCAACTATGGAGCAAGTAAGTATACTCTAAGTGATGGCGATACGCTACAATGGCGTTACACTACTGATCTAGGTGCTGACTTAGGAGAAGACCTGAGTAAGTATGAGAAGACTCCAGATGGTTCTATATCGATGGGTCAAGGAATCGTCATTCATCCGGATGATAAAACACCTGTCATCAATGTTCCAAAGGATATTCAAAAGGATTACACCTTGAATATAGCGAAGGAACTGAAAAACACAATTAATATCACAATTAACATCCCGGATGTTACATCAAAAGTATTCCTTACTCTAAAAGATGTCATAAGCAATATACCCATGATCACAGTTACAAAAGGGGATATTTCACTTGTTATTGAGAAAGGTACCCAATTAAAAAGCGGAAATACAAACATAGAGCTGATTACAACAATGGCTCCGAATGATACTAAAATTCAAGAGTTAATCAAAGACGGTCTAAGCAGCAATGATAAGTTTGTTGAAATTAACCAAGCCTTCATTATGGGTAATACAGCGAGTTCGGTTGTATTTGATAAGCCGCTCACCTTAACCTTTAAGGGTGGAAAAGGGCAGCATCTAGGGTTTATTGAATCCAATAAATTTACACCTATTAAGATTTATGAAACAGAACAAATAGGCTTACAGGAAACAAAAGGAAATGATAAGAAAACCTATGCTTTTGTTAACGGTAACGATTTAATTGTAAAAACAAACCATTTCACTACTTTCGTTTCCTACACTGTAGGTAAAGCTGATGTAACAACCAAAGTTGATTCGGTAAATAATGTTGATTTGAAAAAAATGTATACAGATGCTGATGCCATCTCGTCTTGGGCGTATAAGGCTATTGGTGAAGCTACGAAAAATGGATTTATCCAAGGTAACAATGGTAAATTCAATCCGAAGTCTAACATTACAAGAGCAGAGTTCACCAAAGTGTTGGTTACTGTTCTAGGGCTTAATATTCAAACGGACAAGGTCATTAACTTTAAGGATGTTGCTGCGGATGATTGGTTCTATCCTTATGTTAATGCTGCGTATAAAGCAGGATTCATTACGGGCTTTAATGATGAATTTAGTCCGAACGATACAATAACTCGTGAGCAAATGGCAGCAACGATCATAAGAGCGCTGGGTATTCAACCTACCAAGCTTACTACTGTCATGAAAGATAGCGATAAGGTATCCGCTTGGGCTAGAACAGATGTAGAGACGATTGTCGCGCTTGAATTAATGTTGGGTAGTGATGGTCAATTTAAACCTAAAGATTCAGTCACAAGAGAGATGGCAGCAGTAATCGCTACTCGGGCCTACGATTATAAGAATAGAAATAAAGTAACCGTTGAAAATGACGTGAAAGTTGAAAATGTAAGTAAAGTAGAGAACAAAGAGGTTAAGAAAACGATTCAAGAAACAGCAGTCTTTTTGCAAAAGGCAATTACTGATCCAGTTATAGCTAGTGTTGGCGGTGATTGGACTGTATTCGGGTTAGCACGTTCGGAAGTATACGTTCCAGATGCCTATTATGCTAAATACTATGCCAATGTTGAGAAGATACTGAAAGAGAAGTCAGGGAAACTGCACAGTGTAAAATATACGGAATACGATAGAGTTATTTTGGCATTAACTTCAATGGGCAAAGGAATTGACAATGTAGCGGGATATAACTTACGGGAACCTCTCGCGGATTTTGATACTTTAATCAAACAAGGCATTAATGGACCGATCTTTGCACTTATCGCATTGGATAGTAATCATTATGAAATACCGATCGATAAAGGTGTAAAGACACAGACAACTAGAGAGATGCTGATTGATTTCATTGTGAAAAGAGAGATTAGCGGAGGTGGATGGGCATTAGGGAATAACGCTTCTCAACCAGACCCAGATATTACCGGAATGGCTATTCAAGGTCTTACGCCGTACTATTCAACAAATCCAAATGTGAAAGCTGCCGTGGATCGAGGGGTTGTATGGTTATCCAAAGCTCAGAAAGCGGATGGCGGTTATGCAAGTTGGGAATCCGCTAACTCTGAGAGCGTTGCTCAGGTTATAGTAGCTTTGACTAGCCTTGGCATAGATCCACACAATGACGCTAGATTTATTAAAAATGGAAAGTCACCTATGGATGCCTTACTGAGCTTCGCTGCAGTAGATGGAGGATTCTATCACATTAAGCAAGGTGGGACAGATAATGGTGGTGCAAAACCAGGAGAAGTTGATCTTATGGCTACAGATCAGGCTATGTATGCACTTGTAGCCTACGATCGATTTATAAAAGGACACACACGTCTGTATGACATGACAGATGTTAAATAGCAAATCATTTGGAGAACTAAGCAAGGGTAGATATTGTGCCCTTGCTTAGTTATTTAAGGTGGGGAATTAGCAAATGAATAACAAAAGATGGTTAACAGCTTTATTGATCATAAGCGTACTGGCTATCGCATTCTTTTGGGGTGGGGATGTTCAGAAGAACTCGACGAAGCTTGTTGAAGTTAACTCTGAGACTGAGGTTGGAGGTATAAGCGAGGTAGCTTCTCCTCAAAATATGGAGTCCCAGCTAGACGAAGAGGCTAATAGTCCAGCGGATACAATAACAACAATAGAATCGGATGGAAACGCAACGAAGCTAGAAACAGAAGATTCACAGGACTTACCTAAGTCAGAAGATACACCAGCAGAAATAGAAAAATTAGCTGAAAAAATAGAAAAAGAGGAAACGAAAACTACGCTAGAAACAGAAAAAGCAGTAGAGACAGACAAACCAGTAAGTAAAGTAGAAGAGTCAGAAAAGGCCGTCTCAAAACAGCCTGCAGTGACTCCGAAACCAAAAGTAGATAATCAGGAAACTAAAAAAGACAAGTATTTGACCGATCCCATACCGAAGGGGAAACCTAAACCTGTGGAGTGGCAGGATGCAACGATAAACAAAAGTGAAGAATTAACCATCACCTTGTCTGTATCAGCAAAAACGATCTTGAATAATATGGATCAATTTAATAAGGATAAGCTTGAAGTACTGCCAGCGGACGGGATTATTTATAAAGCCCAAACGGTAACCTTTTATGAGGGAGAGTCCGTGTTTGATGTGTTACTAAGAGAGATGAAGAACAATAAAATTCATATGGAATTCTCGATGACACCGATCTACAACAGTAATTATATTGAAGGTATTAACAATCTATATGAATTCGACTGTGGAGAATTGAGCGGTTGGATGTATAAGGTCAATGGATGGTTTCCCAACTACGGCAGTAGTCGTTATGTACTCAAAGACGGGGATATCGTGGACTGGGTATACACATGTGATTTAGGTCGAGATATAGGTGGAGATACGGTAGTAACGGGGGCCGGGCAGTAATGAGAGATTCTTTTACTACCTTTCATCCGATTATTAATTTCGGTTATTTCGTCATGGTGTTGGTGTTTAGTATGGTGTTTATGCATCCGATCTTTCAAGTTATTGCCCTTATCAGCGCGGTTGTTTATTCCGTTATGTTAAAAGGAAAACGTGCTATGATATTTAATTTACTATATATGTTACCGCTACTATTGTTCATGGCAGCTATGAATCCTGTTTTTAATCATGCGGGTATTACGATTCTGTTCTATCTAAACAATGGGAACCCCATTACGCTTGAATCGATTCTTTTTGGAGTGGCAGCAGCGTGTATGTTTGTGACAGTTATTATATGGTTCTCTTGTTATAACGTCGTGATGACTTCAGATAAGTTTATTTATATTTTCGGGAAAATACTACCTGCATTATCATTGATCTTTTCAATGGTTCTTCGATTCGTACCGAGGTATATAACACAAATAAAGGTGATCTCCAATGCTCAGAAATGTATAGGCAGAGATGTGTCTCAGGGGAAATTACTAGAGAGGGCTCGGAATGGGATTACCATTCTCTCTATAATGACCACTTGGGCATTGGAAAATGCTATCGAAACGGCTGATTCGATGAAATCAAGAGGTTATGGACTGCCAAACCGCACGAGCTTTTCTATCTTCCGGTTTGATAGCCGGGATACAGTAGTACTCATCATCATGATGGGATTAATTACAATGATCTTGATAGGCGCAGCAATGGGTGAGAATACGATACGATTCTTTCCTTCCATTAAAGCGTTAGCAATGACGCCGTTTAGTGTGGCTGTATATATCGCCTATTCTGTTCTATGCATGATACCTGTGATCATCAATGCGGTGGAGGCAATGAAATGGAAACTTATACAATCGAAGAACTAAGCTTTAGTTATCCTGGACAAGAAACAGCGGTCCTCTCCGCTATTAATCTTACGATAAATAGTGGAGAGTTCATTACGATATGCGGGAGGTCAGGCTGTGGGAAAAGTACATTACTTAGGCATCTCAAAACGATACTTACGCCACACGGCAAACGTAATGGACGTATATCGTTCAACGGTCAACCGATAGAGGATCTGGACCAACGCACACAGGCCGCAGAAATAGGATTTGTACTCCAAAATCCTGACAATCAAATTGTGACAGACAAGGTATGGCACGAGCTAGCATTCGGACTGGAGAGTTTAGGTTATGATCAGAGTACCATTCGTTTACGCGTAGCTGAAATGGCAAGTTTTTTTGGAATCCAAACCTGGTTTCACAAAAATGTGTCAGATCTTTCTGGAGGTCAGAAACAACTTCTAAATTTGGCATCGATTATGGCGATGCATCCATCGGTTTTAATTTTGGATGAGCCAACGTCTCAATTAGATCCGATTGCAGCTGCTGATTTTTTAGAAACGGTGAAAAAAATAAATCGGGATCTAGGGACAACCATTATTATGACAGAGCATCGTCTGGAGGATATATTGCCGATCTCTGATCGTCTCATTGTCATGGAAGCGGGAGTGATCATCGCAGATGATTCACCTCATCACGTTGGAGAAATATTAAGTGCTATGAATCATCCTATGTTCTGTGCGATGCCGACACCGATGCAGATTTATGCTGGCGTGGATAATGATTTGTCCTGTCCTATTACAGTGAAGGAGGGACGGCAATGGCTGAATGCTTTCCTTCATAATAAAACAGCGACCCAATGGGTTGATGCGAAGGAAACTTCCGATGTATCCAGTCCTATTGCTATAAAGTTCAAAGATGTGTGGTTTAAATATGATAAGAGCGGACCCGATACTATCAAAGATTTGTCGTTTGAAGTGAGGGAGGGTCAGTTCTATTGTATCGTTGGTGGGAATGGAACAGGGAAGACATCGACCCTATCTCTTATTAGCGGAATTCTCCAGCCATATAGAGGGAAAGTTCTAATCGGTGGTAAAAACCCGGCCTCAATGAAATCAAAAGAACTTTTTACGAACAATCTAGGCATCCTTCCGCAAAATCCTCAAACATTATTTGTGAAAAAAACAGTAGAACAAGATTTATACGAAATGTTATCACATGTGGATTTAACTGCAGAAGAAAAAGCGGGTAAAGTTGATGCCGTGGTCAAGTTTGCTGAACTCGAACATTTACTCTCTATGCATCCATATGACTTGAGTGGTGGAGAGCAGCAGCGAGCGGCGTTGGCCAAGGTTCTTTTACTAGAGCCGAAGATCTTGCTACTTGATGAGCCAACCAAAGGACTGGATGGGTTCTTCAAGGAAAAGCTTGCCGCATTTCTGAAGAAGCTACAATCTGAAGGGGTTACGATTGTGATGGTCTCGCACGATATTGAGTTTTGTGCCAAGTATGCAGAAGTTTGTGCGATGTTCTTTGATGGAAGTATCATTACTTCGAATGCTACGAAACCATTTTTCTCAGGAAATAGCTTTTATACGACGGCTGCCAATCGTATGGTACGTCATATATGGCGTGATGGAGTAACGATAGAGGATGTGATTGAACGATGTCAGAGAAGCAGCTAGTGGTTAATCGTTTGAGTCGTCGAACATGGCTAGCAGCGGTACTTATCTTCCTAGTCATTCCTACTACGATGATGATAGGAGTGTTCGTATTAAATGATCGGAAATATTACTTTATAAGCCTATTAATCGTACTGTATACGATGATTCCTTTCGCTATGGTGTTTGAGAAGAGAAAGCCACAGGCGCGAGAGTTAATCGTGATCGCTGTATTAACAGCCATTGCGGTGGCAGGACGAGGAGCATTCTTCATGTTGCCGCAGTTTAAGCCCGTGGTTGCCATTGTCATTATCGCAGGTGTGAGCTTAGGTGCAGAGGCGGGCTTTCTTGTAGGAGCCATTACGGGATTTGTATCTAACTTTTTCTTTGGGCAAGGTCCTTGGACACCTTGGCAAATGTTCTGTTTTGGCATTATTGGTTTTGTGGCAGGCATTTTATTTGAAAAGGGTCTGCTTAAAAAGACAAAGCTTTCCCTGTGTATATTTGGAGGATTAGCGACATTGTTTATTTACGGTGGAATTATTAATATAGGCTCATTGTTGATGTTCACCTCACACTTCTCATGGGAGGCATTGCTTGCCACCTATATTTCAGGTTTTTGGTTCGATATGGTGCATGCCATTGCCACGGTCGTGTTCCTCTTCTTCATCTCCCAGCCCATGATTGAAAAATTGGATCGGATCAAAATGAAGTATGGGTTAATAGATCCGTAGTTCCGTAGTTCGATTCGTTCCTCCTAGGCTCCAGCATATTTAGCAGACTAAACCTGCTTAGAGATCACTAAGAAAAACACCTTGCGGCGTCCTTGGTTGAGGAGTTTATGTAGTGGATTAGTAGAAATGAACTGCGGAAAGAGCGAGTGTTTAAGGACCATGAAAAAGCTACGAGCGTGGGTGGGAAGGGAACTTATGCTTCCGATGCTAGCGATACTCTGTATCGCTTTGAGCTATGGGCTACATCAGCTGTTAAAGTCGTGTTCCTTGATTTATTCTTAAAAGATGAAACACGACTTTAAAGGCGGAGCGTAAACTTTTCGCTCCATATCCATTCCCTTCTCTTATTCTATTCTGAGCCTTCTGTTACTCTACTCCGAGCCTTCTGTTACTTCCAGATCTATTGCTAACCGATCTTCGATCCGGTAGATATAACCATGCACTCCTTTATAATTCTTGTTTCGCCAACTATCGTAGTTGCATTATGTACACTTATTTAGCAGGAAAGATAGCGATAGTGGAAAACAGTTGCATAATGTACAGTTACTTTGCTGGTAACGATGAATTGTGGCTGTTTACTCGTATCTAGATGTAGGTTGTGCAACTATAATGAGTCTTCGGACAATTCACCCGAATTTAGTTGTACTTTATGCAACTGCTGGCGATGAGTGCGAGGAATAAAGGTCTCTTTGACATGTATCTTATCACTATGTACCCCCACTTTCTACTATGTTAAAAAAGTCTACACAGATTCGTGTAGACTTTTTTTGTTGATAATTTAATGAGTTGCGACTGATTTATCATTATACTTCCTCATAAACTCGATTTAAAAAGGCTATACTTTCTTCCAAATATTCTTCAGTGGTACTTTCTAATATACCCTGAATATGCGGGCGTTGGTGTTTCATATAGCGAAGGATAGGCTCAAACTGAAGCCAACCCTGGCCGACAGGGACAATTTGGATTCGTCCATCCTCAACTATAAAG
Organism: Paenibacillus sp. FA6; assembly: GCF_051550225.1. Taxonomy (NCBI): domain Bacteria; kingdom Bacillati; phylum Bacillota; class Bacilli; order Caryophanales; family Paenibacillaceae; genus Paenibacillus; species Paenibacillus sp. FA6. Next base: position 661,196 of record NZ_CP188820.1, read on the forward strand.
TCTTTCAAGTGAATGACGGCAATCCGATTTCCTAGAAGTTCGAAAGCTTCTGCAACGACGGATTCCTGTTGTGAGTAATTAGTAGGCGACATAAGATTTGCACAATCTAGAATCACTTGAAGATTATTGGAAGGAACAAGATCAAGTAGCCGTCGTGTCAATGGTGCCGTGTACAGCGGATGATGTAATCCAGCTTCAATACCCACGGTCACACCAAAGCGTTCGGCTTCCGCCACCATTGCTTTTACGGAAGTAACAACCTCTTGAAAAGCTTCTTCTGTAAAGTTGTCCGTTGTATAGCCTTGCCCAACACTACCGGTCTCTGTGCCTACTAGACTAGCTCCGAAGTCTCTGGCTAGGCGAAGATGAGTACTGAATTCAGATAGAGCCTGTGATCGCTTTTGTGGGTCAGTATCCACAATGTTGACGTAGCAGCCGAGAACGGCTATTTGGATGCCGGCTCGTCTGAATGCATTACCATAGTAACTGGCCGTTCCTGGACTAATAGCTTCTAGACTCGGAGCGCTTTTAGGAAATGACTTTTTTAGAGCAAATTGAATATGTGACAAGTTATACTGTTGTATCTTTCCAATCAAGTCCTCTAATGGAATTTGTCCGAAATCATGCGCTCGTATACCTAGATGAAGGGGGGTTGTCATATGATTACTCCTCTTTAATTAATGTGATATGAATCGGATTATTGCAATAGTTCCTTTAACTCTAGTAAAGGTAAGTCAGTGGATTGTTCAATCGCATGTACTACAAGCTTGGTGATTTGCCGAGCACCTTCTTCAGAGAAATGAGTGTTGTCCTCAACACCTGATGGGTAATTTGGATGTGCACCTTTAGGTAAATGCATAAATAGTTTCATGGATTCTTCATCACCTAGTGTATCGTATAGCTGTTGCGAAGCTTCGAATATATCGAGTAGTGGTGTCTGTGTCTCTTCGGCTACTAGTCTCATCGCTGCTGGATAAGGACCTACAGCAAGTGGGTCGGGCTTACCCTCTGTGGTGAATAGACGACGGCTACAAGATGTCAACAGCACGGGAGTTCCACCACGCTGCCGAGCAGATTCAATATATTGAATTAAGTTATGACGATATTCTGTATCAGGATGGGTATAGCGAGATGGATCTTCTTTCTTTTCGTCATTGTGTCCAAATTGTATGAAAAGGTAATCGCCAGCTTGAAAGTCTTGTTCAATAGCAGCCAAGCGACCATCTGCTAGAAAAGATTTGGTACTTCGGCCGTTGATAGCTCGATTCTCCACTTTAATAGATTTACCATAATAACTTTGGAGGAATTCTCCCCAGCCGGTCATAGGTTTTTCGCTTGCCCCTTTAATAGCCGCAGTAGAATCTCCAGCAATAAACAGTGTATGTGTCATTTGTTCTCCTTCTTTAGCATTATTTTGCACACGTTAACATTTATCTCTTGTATAAAGTATATTTCATCAGTATTTCGTAATATTGTTAACGGTTTCATTTTAATAAGTACCCATTTTTAAGTCAAGGATTAAAATGGAATGCACATATGAAACACCTAACATGTCGAGGGTTAGTGATTATGTTATTATGTTATTATGATATTATAGATTGACATTGAAGAAGATTGGTTAACAATCGATTTTATTAGGAAAACGTATTCGATTAGATAGGTTCGTATCTGTCATGAAAGTTAATGCACACGTTAAATGATTGGTTTTGATTCATGAAAGCGCTATAATATATAAAGTGGATATGAATTAAAGGGGCTGCAACATGAAAAGAGGAAAAATGTTCTATAGAATCTTTATTCCGATTTTAGTTTTAGCAATAGGACTGGTAGCTAGTTTTGGAAGTTACATCTACTTGAGTACAATAAATTCAGTTATTGACAGATTCTCTAGTAGTAAACAAAGTTATATTGAACAGATAAAGAATAATATGGAGAATAAAATTCAAGGCATTGAATATGCCTTCAATACGTACAGTACTACCAGTTCATTTCAAGACGTAGTTAAGAATCCCATTACGGTACAGGATTTCATAGCTTATCGAGATGTAAATACACAGCTTAATTATATTGCCTCGATGGCATTAGAAGGGACAGAGTATTCCCTGATTAGTCTAGTGCAGAATTGGCAAATCTCTAATGGAACTCTATCTTACTTAACGGTAAGTGAACGGGAGAATTTGATTGAAGCCTATATTGCCAATAAGGATCAAGGGCTATTCTGGATCAAGACAGATAAGGGTATACGCTTTGTGAACACCTTACCTGTATTCTCCAAGAATAAACAAGCCATTGCACTGTCGGATATCTCGCTACAAACATTGGATCGTACTATCAAAACAGGAGAAAATACGACAGTCTATATTCTGAACAAACAAGGCGATTTGATGTATGAATCTGATCCAGACAAAAAAATGTTCACCGACGAACAGCTCCAACAAATCTCCGAGAGTATTGGATCAGAGAATGATACAGGAATGGTCACACAGGAAAATGTGGATCATCAATCTACTCAGTTTATTTATGCTAAATCTAAATATAACAATTGGATCTATCTTACTATATTAGATCAGAAGGAAATTGCTAAATCGTTGAAAATAACCAAATATGGGTTATCTACGATGGGACTCGTGTTAATGATATTTATTGTGGTGATAGCTTATGTAATATCTATTTTCTTTACGAAGCCAATCCTACAAATTAAACGTAGTCTACCTAAAGATCCGCAGTCTGATTCTAATCCTAGAAATGAAATTGAATGGATTATGGATTCAATCGATATGATTCTAACAGAGAAAGAATCTCTGGAAAACCTAATTCAAGCTGAAATGCCACAACTTGAAACACAATTGATTCTAAACCTATTCCGAAATCGAATAACTTCGGAGGAAATAGTGCGTAAATTGCAACGTTTCGGGTATCAGGAGACAGAGAATCAATTGTATGTCACGATGTTGATTCAATTAGATAATTTCGGTAACCAAGAGTCTTCTGATAAAGATGTATTGTTACTAGCAATTAATAAAATTGTAGAAGATGTTGTTCCGAAGCAGCAACGGATGCTTCCTGTTATTTTAAACGACAATACTCAAGCAACCATATTGGTGTTTACAGGGAAGACTGAACAAGAGATGAGTAAGCAAACACTAGAATATGCTAAAGCGCTCCTAAGGGCAGTAAAAGAATATTTGCAATTATCTATTAGTATTGGCATTAGTGCAACATATGATAATTTAATGGAGAGTAAAAAGGCTGCTGAAATGAGTAAACAAGCTTTGCACCAACGTTTAAATTTAGGGAAAGAATCTATCATATTCTATGAAGATATTTCTATGGTGGTCTCAGGCCCAGTGTTGCTTCATTATCCTGCAGATCTAGAATCGCAGCTGTTTGATGGCATTCGCTTAGGAGACAAAGAACAGGTCAGCCAAGCTTTATATCCATTTCTAGCTGAAATGATGGGGAAAAATAAGAATTCAATGAACTTCGAAGTGATGTTAGTACGATTAGTCAATAACCTGATTCAATTAGAGCAACAATTAGGGATAAATGTACTACTGACGCAAGATAATCAGAAATTTTATCACACATTGTTGGATATCCGTAATCCAGAAGAGATTGAACGTATCTTGGTGGAACAAGTTATTTATCCAATGGTGGATAGCATGCAGGAGAAAACGAATAATCAATTCCGGGGTATTTCAGAAAAGATTATCTCCATTGTTAGTACTGAATTTGATCAAGAATTAACTTTAGAAATCATCGGGGAGCGACTTCACTATAATCCCAATTATTTAAGCAGAATCTTTAAAAAAGAATATGGGACTGTTTTTAGTGAGTATTTGAAGAACTACCGACTAGAAATAGCAAAGAAGTGGTTGACTGAGACCGATATGACTGTTAAAGAAATAGCTGAAAGATTACAATACAATAACTCGCAAAACTTTATCCGCTCATTTCGAAAGGAAGAGCATGTTACGCCTGGTATTTACCGCAAGATGCATGAAGGTGTATAGGGAGATAATTCACACCTTAAGTTAATAAAAAGGATTGTCCCATGAGCCATCTTGAATGGCTAGGGACAATCCTTTTTTTGAAATATAAGAAAGTATAAGTTTCACTTAATACTCTATTCCTTATAATTCCGCTGAAACGGGTGCCGTCTTTGAAAAAGGACGGCATTGCCGTTTCTACTTGTGTAGAGATAAAGATTATCCCTTGACCGCTCCCATCAATGCACCCTTATTGAAGTGTTTCTGTACGAAAGGATAGCATATGAGCATTGGAACGGTTGCTACGACGATAACAGCCATTTTGACCGTTTGTGCGGGTGGAATGATATCCACTGAAGTTCCTTCAGCTTGCATCCCACTGGAGACGATAACGATTTGACGAAGTAATACTTGAATCGTCCATTTGGATGAGTCTGTAAGATAGAGAATCGCTTGCGTATACGTATTCCAGTAAGCGACTGCGTAAAAGAGAGAGATGGTCGCTATGGATGGTAGCGCGAGCGGAAGCATTATTTTAAAGAAGGTACCTAAATCATTACAACCGTCAATCTTAGCTGATTCTTCTAATTCTTCCGGAAGAGCTTGGAAGAAGTTCCGCATAATAATCATATTGAAGGCGTTAATAGCAACAGGTAGAATCAGTGCCCAATAGGAATTGATAAGTCCGACACTCTTTACAACTAAGAAAGTAGGTATCATGCCACCGCTGAACAATAAAGAGAATACGACTATAAAGTTGATAGTAACTCTACCTGGAAGGTACTTTCTTGATAATCCATAGGCCATCGTGGACGTCAGGGCCATACTAACGATTGTTCCAACTGCGGTAGTGCCAATCGAAACTGCAAGTCCTTTAAAGATAGTTGAAGTTGACAGGATGTACTTATAAGCATCCAGTGAAAATGTTCTTGGAAACAGCATGAACCTTCTCTCGATCATTTCTTGTGTGGAAGAAAAAGAACTAGCGATAATATTAATAAACGGCAATAGACAGGCCAGAGCAAGTAGTAGCAATATAAGGTTATTTGCTATTGCGAAAAGACGGCTGGCAAGGGACTCAGTGTTGTTGGATATCTTTATCTCGGTTTTTTTGGATTTCTCTATCATGTATGTTCCTCCTCTTAATTGATGTTACCCTTAAATTGTAACAAGAGTGTCGCATTACGTGAATAATCCGGTCATGTCTTATTCATCTTTTATCTATAGAATGGATGGAAGCATCTTGAAATCTGTGAGTAATCATTTCTTGTTGAATGGTCTTTAAATGAGTTTGATAGGCGAAGATCGCAGTGTTTACGCGGAAATGCAATCGCTGTCATGTAATGATTATATACGTAATGCAATAAATTATTTAATCTGAGAGAACAAACAACGAAAGCAAACAACGATTAGGTAGAGGAGGATGAGAAGTGAAGAGTTCCACTGTAACCGCAACCAATATAAATTTAGAGAAATTGGAAAAGGGGAAAATATCAACAGCTATTGCAAATTTAAAGAAATATAAATTGCTGTATCTTATGATACTTCCCGGATTAGTGTACTTCATTATATTTAAGTATTTGCCAATGGCGGGATTGGTCATTTCGTTTCAAGACTATCAACCATATCTAGGTATCACAGGAAGCGAGTGGGTAGGGTTTAAGCATTTCATTCGATTGTTTACGGAACCAACCTTTATTATGTTGTTACGTAATACATTGATACTGTTTGGAATGAATATATTATTTTTCTTCCCATTACCTATTATTGTGGCGTTAATGTTAAATGAGGTAACAAACCGTTTCTTTAAAAATATGATTCAAACGATTATTTACATTCCACACTTTATGTCATGGGTTATCATCGTTTCCATCACTTATGTGTTCCTATCATTAGACGGTGGAGTAGTCAATGAATTGATAGCTTCTATGGGAGGAGAAAAGATTGGCTTCTTAACTTCACCAGAGTGGCTAAGGACGATGTATATCGGACAAATCATTTGGAAGGAACTTGGGTGGTCAACCATTATTTATCTAGCTGCTGTTACTACAGTAGATCTAACTCTTTATGAAGCAGCAGGAATGGATGGTGCAGGACGCTTAAGAAAAATGTGGCACGTGACACTACCGGCAATTCGGCCAGTTATCATTACGTTGCTAATATTGAAGATTGGTAGCACATTAGATCTTGGTTTTGAGCATATGTTCTTGCTCCTAAATTCATTAAACCGCGAAGTTGCTGAAATATTTGATACTTATATTTACACAGCAGGTTTAAAAAATGGTCAGTTAAGTTTCAGTACGACAATGGGAATGTTCAAAGGGGTGGTTGGTCTAGTCCTAGTCGTTGCAGCTAACAAATTTGCTAGAAAAATTGGGGAAGATGGCGTGTACTAAGATCGACAATAAAAAATAGCGAAGGGGAATTAAAATGAAAAAAAAGTTTATGAGTTCGGTGCTTGTTCTTTCCTTGATGGGTTCAATGCTGGCAGCATGTGGAGGAGGAAGTGGAAACACAGCACAAAATAACAGTGGCGGTACAACAACGGGTAGCGGCAATGCTCCAGCTGTAGTGGAAACTGCTAAGCCACTTGAATTTACTTGGTTACATATCCTGCATACGGCATCACCTCCAACGGATGTAATTAAGAAAAAAATTGAGGAATATACGAATACTAAGATTACCTTCAATTGGGTGCCAGATGCTTCCAAAGAGGAGCGTATTACAACATCACTTGCTTCAGGTCAGCTAGCAGATATCGTTACTCTAACGATGATGACGAATTCATCTGTTAGAAACTCATTGAAATCCGGAATGTTCTGGGATGTAGGTCCGTATATTGATGACTACGAGAATTTGAAGAAGATACCAGAAGGAGTAAGAAATGCAGCTTCCATAGAAGGGGTTCTATATGGCGTACCTTTCCAGAAGAACTTGGCACGTTCAGGTCTTATCATCCGTAAAGACTGGCTAGATAAGTTGGGTCTACCTGAACCAACAACATTGGATGAACTCTACGAAATAGCTAGAGCATTTACAGAGGATGACCCTGACGGTAATGGCAAAAATGATACAGCAGGTTTTGGTGATAGATCAGATCTAAGATACAGTAGTTTTAAAACACTTAGTTCTTATTTCGGAACACCGAATGGTTGGGCAGTAGATGAGAATGGCAAGTTTACTCCTGAATTCGATACACCACAATATTTAGAAACTCTTAACTACTCCAAGAAGTTATATGAGAATAAGTATTTGGCTCAAGATTTCGCGGTAACTGCTAAAACGGACCAACAGGCACAATTCGCACAAGGTAAAACCGGTATTTACACAGGTATGGTTGACATTGCCAACCTACAGAATTTAGCACAAGGATTGCAAGAGGGTATGGATTTAATCCCTGTTAATAAGATTTCTAATGGTGATGGACAATATCGTATCTGGTCTGAAGGCGGCGGAGTCGGTGGATTGTTAGCATTCCCTAAATCAGATGTTAAAACAGAAGTAGAACTGAAAGCATTGCTACAATTCGTAAATGATTTGATTGATGAAGAAGTATTTATGTATATGACAGGTGGTATTGAAGGAACTCACTATGAATTCGATGCTACGGGAGCCTTCAAAATTATAAATCAAAAATTATGGGAAGCGGATGTACAGCCTTTCTCTAGCTCTAGACCAAGTGAAGTTACCTATGATTTGCAGGATTCCAATCCTAAGAAACAACTGGCTAATGAATTGATCAGAGAAAATGATAAGTTTGCAATATTTGATCCAACTGTTCCATTGGATTCAGCTACTTCCAATGAAAAAGGTACTGAATTAGCGAAAATCATCACAGATGCTTCATTCAAATACATCATGGGCCAAGCTACTGAAGATGACTTCAAAAAAGCAGTAGAATCTTGGAAGAAAAATGGTGGATCCGCGATTACGGCTGAATATGAAGAAGCTTATAAAAAATCACAAAAGTAAATAGTTATTAAGCTGATCCCACCTTATGGTGGGGTCACTTTTAACAATTGGTTAGCGAAAACAACTTAAAGGTGAATCTATGAAGAACATGATAAAGGTAAGTCAGCAGGGAAACGGTGATTTCAGAACGATCCAAGCAGCGATAAATAGTATTCCGAATCATTCCACAGAGGAAATAATGGTCACTATTGAATCAGGTGTATATAAGGAAAAACTTAAGATTAATAAACCCAACCTGCATCTATTCGGAGAGGGAGACGTAAAGATTACTTTTGATGATTATTCCCCGAAACTTAATCAGTTAGGTGTTCCTATGGGGACCTTTGCTTCGAGTAGTACTTATATTACAGCTGACAATATTAAAGTTCACAATATTACTTTTGAGAACTCAGCAGGTGAAAGTGACAAGGTAGCTCAAGCAGTTGCATTATATGTAGATGCAGATAAGGTTTCATTTAAGAATTGTACTTTTATATCAGCGCAAGATACGTTGTATTTAGGAAGGCCTAAGGAAGAACTTAGCAACATAAGTGGGCGGAACTACTTTGAGAATTGTCGGATTGTTGGAGATATCGATTTCATCTTCGGTTCAGCAACGGCATTCTTTCATAAATGTGAAATCGTAAGTATTGATCAAGGGAAGAAGATTAATGGATATATTACCGCCGCAGCCACACCGATGGATAAAGAAATAGGGTTTGTTTTTCATAGATGCAAATTAATAAGTGAAGCCGATAAGAATACCGTCTTTCTAGGAAGACCATGGCGAGATTATGCTAGAACCGTATTTATTGATTGTTGGATGGATAAACATATTCATCAAGAAGGATGGAATGACTGGGATAAAGTCTCTGCGGAGACAACCGTATATTATGGAGAGTTAGGTTCGGTAGGGCCAGGAGCAAGCTCAACTACACGTGTGGCTTGGGCGCAACAATTGGATGACAAGGATTTTGTAAATGATAAAAATATATGTTGGAGGGGATTTACATGAATAAACAATGGGCGATCCAAACAGCCGATTCCATCATGGAACGTACACCGAAACTATACGAAGACAAAGGGAAAAAGGGTAAATGGTCATATGATTATGGCGTGATACTCAAAGGATTCGAGTTGCTGTTCAAGCAAACGGGAGATCGTAAATATTTGCAGTTCATTCAAGACAATATGGACTATTTCATTCAAGAAGATGGCAGCATTCAAGGTTATCGTCTTGACGAGTACAATATCGATCACATTAATAATGGGAAATTGTTATTCCTTCTATATAAAGAAACCAAGCAAGATAAATACAAACAAGCAGCAACCTTGTTAAGAGGACAACTAAAAACACACCCTCGTACATCGGAAGGTGCATTTTGGCATAAGGAAATATATCCATATCAAATTTGGTTGGATGGTCTTTATATGGGAGCGCCTTTCTATCTGGAATACTTGTTGACGTTCGAAGAAGGACAAGGATTAGATGACGTGACGAAACAATTCATTCTTTGCGAGAAGCATACGAAGGATTCCGTTACAGGTCTGCTATACCATGCTTGGGATGAACAACGTGTTCAACTATGGTGTGATCCTACAACGGGACTATCCTCTAACTTTTGGGGGCGTTCATTAGGTTGGTATCTCATAGCGTTAGTGGACGTATTGGAAATATTACCGACTGAACATGCAGATTATCAAGAACTTGTACGTATTCTAAACGATACTTTAAGTGCATTGAAGAAGTACCAAGATGCGGAATCAGGAGTCTGGTATCAGGTGGTTAATCTTGGAGGACGCAAAGGGAATTATCTAGAGGCATCTGCTTCCAGCATGATTACCTATGCTATGGCTAAAGGGATTCGATTAGGAGTATTGGACACGAGCTGGGATGAAACGTTGGACTTGGCATTTAATGGATTGATCACAGAGTTTGTACTTGAAACGAAAGAAGGATGGGTAAATCTCAATAAAAACTGTGAAGTTGCTGGCTTAGGTGTAGGTGAGAAGCGTGACGGTAGCTTTGAGTATTATATTAGTGAACCGATCATTACTAACGATCAAAAGGGATTAGGTGCATTCCTGCAAGCTTGCGGTGAGTATGAACAATTAAGACGATAGAAAGGAATATAAACAATGGGTGAAGGGTGGATGAATATGTATAATATCTTAGACTACGGAGCGATTAGGAATAGTGGGACGCTTGCAACTGAGGCTATTGCGTCTGCAATTGAAGCGGCAAGTAACGCAGGTGGAGGGACGGTTCATATTCCCGCAGGTACTTTCCTAACCGGCGCTATTATTATGAAAAGTAATATTGAGTTGAATCTAAGTCCAGGTGCTACCCTTTCATTTAGTACGAATCCAGAGGATTATCCTGTCGTTGTATCTAGATGGGAAGGTGTCAAACAAGAGGTCTATGCTTCTTGTGTGTATGGCGAGAATTTGCATAATGTATCGATTACAGGAAGCGGAACTCTAGAGGGAAATGGTCAAGCATGGTGGGATTTATTCCGTAATAATCGGCAGAACCTACAGTATCCAAGACCGAAGCTAATCAGCTTCGATCGTTGTCAGCGGGTGACAATCAAAGATGTAACACTTAAGAATTCCCCAAGCTGGACCGTGAATCCGATCGCTTGTTATGATGTTACGATTGATAATGTGTCTATTCTTAATCCAGCTGATTCACCGAATACAGACGGTATCGATCCAGAATCCTGTTCTAATGTTCGTATTAGCAACTGCAATATTGATGTGGGTGATGATTGCATCGCTATAAAGGCAGGAACGGAAGATACAAAAGACCGGATTCCTTGCGAGAATATTACGATTACGAACTGTACGATGGTTCACGGACATGGTGCTGTCGTACTTGGAAGTGAAATGAGTGGAGATATTCGTAATGTTACAATTAGCAATTGTATTTTCAAACAAACCGATCGTGGTATCCGCATGAAATCAAGACGCGGACGCGGGGGGGTCGTTGAGGACATTCGTATCAGCAATATTGTGATGGAAGATGTGATTTGTCCATTTACGATGAACCTTTATTATTTCTGTGGGCCTCGTGGTAAAGAGAAATATGTGTGGGACAAGAATCCGTATCCGATTACAGAGGAAACACCTTGTTTCAGACGTATTCATTTCGCAAATATTACCGCACGTAATGTTCATGCCTCTGCGGGTTTCATATATGGACTTGCTGAGCAATATGTTTCAGAAGTTACGTTTACTAACATCGATATTTCAATGGCGCCAAACGGTACTCCGGGCCAACCTGATATGATGACAGGTCTTAAGGATATGAATAACCGAGGATTTTATTTAGGCAATGTGAGAGATGTCCAATTTCATCAGGTGACGATTGAGAACCATGAAGGACCTGCTTTTTACATTGAAAATGGAGAAGCCGTTGAAATTTTAAATTGTCATTCGAGGAATACAAGCAAGCCAGAAAAGCTTGTAGAACAAGTTACTGTATCACCTTCAGAGCAAAATGTTCCTGAGTAGGGGGTAGATTATGGGTATTGATAAATTGAAGCAATTGTTAGGTGATCTGCCCGTGGACAAGCCGATTACGGTGACGGTGCTGAAGCAAGAAGAGCGAGATGGTTATCGTCTCGAATCGCTCTTGCTGGATTTGAACGGCATTGAACAAGTACCTGCCTATGTAGCCATACCCTTGCAAGGCGAAGGCCCATTTCCTTTGGTTGTTTTCAATCATTCTCATGGGGGAGATTATACGAATGGGCGCAACGAATTTGTTCGTAGTAGTCCTTACTTGCAACAGCCATCATTCGTTAAGACCCTCACGGAAATGGGTTATGCAGCTTGTTGCATTGACATGTGGGGCTTCAATGAACGTGGTGGTAAAAAAGAGAGTGAACTAGTAAAGGAAATGTTGTGGCAGGGGCAAGTGATGTGGGGCATGATGCTGTATGACAATATTCGAATGGTGGATTATATGTGCCAGCGTGAGGACATTGAGTCGTCTCGAATTGCAACGATTGGTATGTCCATGGGCGGTTTGATGGCCTGGTGGCTAGCTGCATTAGATGAACGGGTTAAGGTCACCATCGACATTTGCGGACAAGTCGATGCCCATACCTTAATTGCCAAAAGGGGATTGGATCATCATGGTTTCTATTCTTATGTCCCCGGTTTGTTAAAGCATTATACAACACTGGATATTCAAAAACGTATTGTTCCTCGTCCGCGAATGAGTCTAGTAGGGAGAAACGACCGGATGTGTCCCATTGAAGGAGTAGAACATTTGGCTAAGGGGCTGTCCGAAGCTTACCAAGATGCAGGGAAGCTGGAACATTGGGAATCTGTCGTTGCTAGTGGCGGACATATGGAGACGCTAGAGATGCGGAGCAGGTGGCAGAATTTTTTAGCTAAACACCTATAACTTAAATGAAGGGAACATAAAACCAACTATGATTGTAGTAGGAAAAGAACCCTTGTGTGATTTTCACACGATTCAAGAAGCCGTTGATTCGCTAGAACAGCAATTTACAACCGAAGCGGAAACGTTAGTTATATTGTCCGGTGTCTATGAAGAAGAGGTGCGAATATATCGTTCGCATCTTACAATGATAGGCGTTGGGCATGTGGAGATTCGAATGAATCGATATGCCAAAGAACGGGATGAGACAGGAACAGAAATCGAAACCTTTGCAACTCCAACCTTATTCTTGGGAGGCAGTCATCTTGTCTTGGACAACCTCACTATTGTGAACTCATCGGGGCAAGGAAAAAATATTGGCCAGGCTATTGCAGTCTACGCTCACTGTGATGAAACGATGTTTAGAAATTGTACCTTCAAAGGCTATCAAGATACATTATTTACAGGTCCATTGCCACCCGCACCCAGAGAGCGATTAGAGTTTGGCGGAGTTCCTATACGGGAACATCATACACACTATCGTCAGCTATATCAGAATTGTTATATTGAGGGAACCGTGGATTTTATATTTGGTGGTGCAACGGCATATTTTGAACGATGTGAAATTCGTAGTTTACGACATTGTGAGAATGAAGCAGGTTATATTACAGCGGCATCTACACCCGAGGGTGCAGCACACGGTTATATTTTCAATCAATGTTTCTTAACAGCAGAACCTGATATTTCTCCGGTATTTCTGGGACGTCCTTGGCGTGAATATGCCAAGACTGCATTTGTGAATTGTCAGATGGGCGAATATATTCATCCACTCGGATGGGATCATTGGAATAATGCCGCTAATAAGAAAACGGTTTGCTATCAAGAATATGGCGTGAAGGACGCTGCTGCAGTACGTTTGCAACGTGTTCCATGGGCAGATTGTTTTGAAACAGTGGAAGTAGAATTGAGTAAGGAGTATGTTTTTGCTAATTCGAGTTTGGCAAATAAGTAGAAGGATTGGTGAGAGTTATGACTAATATGATCGAAAACCCGATATTAAGAGGGTTTAATCCAGATCCGTATATTATACGAGTCAAGGATATTTACTATATTCTAGTATCCTCGTTTGAATGGCTTCCAGGAGTAAGGGTGTATGAATCGAAGGACTTGGCTCATTGGGAGCATTGTACGGATATCTTAACTGATCAAGTTGATTTAAGAGGAAATGCGAAAAATTGTAGCATCTGGGCACCACAACTTAGCTATCACGATAACTTATTCCATCTAGTATATACAGATGTTAAAAGTACGAAACGTCCATTCAAAGACGCGCATAATTATCTCATCACTGCAGAATCGATTGAAGGACCATGGTCAGAACCCATTTACCTGAACAGTAGCGGGTTCGATCCTTCCTTATTTCATGATGATGATGATGGACGTAAGTGGGTACTGAATGCGCTGTGGGATTATCGTATTACGGAGGGTAATAAATCCAGTGGTATTGTCATGCAACAATATGATAGTAAACAACAACGAGTGATTGGCGATCCTGTTAAACTATTTGATTGTACACCATTAAAGAAAACAGAAGCACCTCATATTTACAAACAAAATGGTTATTATTATCTGATTACAGCAGAAGGTGGAACGGGTTCAGGACATGCGGTCACCGTAGCACGCTCCAAGGAACTATTAGGACCATATGAGGTTGACCCGCTAAATCCAATGCTTACTTCTAGTGATCATCCCGAGTTACCGCTACAATGTGCAGGACATGGCAGTCTCGTGCAGACGCCAGATGGGGAATGGTATATGGCACATTTGTGTACCCGTCCCATTGAAGGGAAGTATGCCATCCTAGGACGTGAGTCCGCCATACAGCAAGTGTACTGGAATGAAGAAGGTTGGTTGCGATTAACAGCAGGGGGCAATACACCACAATTGCAAGTTCCCGCACCTAAAGGGGTATCTGTGCAAGTACAACAACCGCGTCATATATTTGAAGATTCCTTCGAGGGTCCACAATTAAAGAAAACATGGAATTCGTTGCGGATACTGGCAGACGATAGTTGGTGTTCATTTACAGAGCGTCCCGGTTATCTTCGATTGGTGGCTGGAGAATCTATTCAAAGTCTCTTCCAACACCATATTGTTGCGATACGGCAAACGGATATGCGTTTTCGGGTTGAAACGGCTCTAGAGTATGATCCTAAAAGTTATTTGCAAATGGCAGGATTGTTGCTATATCTCAATGATGAGAATTACCTGTATGCGTACGTCAGTCATGAAGAGGGACAAGGAAAGGTATTACGGATGATGAGATGTGAGGAAAATTCGTTTACATTAGTACCTAAAGCGATAGCGATTAAAGATGATCTCCCTATTCATTTGGCAGTAGAGGTAAATGAAACACAAGCGCAATTTTATTACCATATTGGAGATGAATCGGTATGGGTGCCACTATTTGAAACTCAAAACATTAGTTTCTTATCAGGTGGATTTACTGGGAATTTTGTCGGTATTGCGGCTCATGATATGCAACAGTTTAAAGGGAGTTACGCTGATTTCGTTCACTTCCGTTATCAAGGAAACGATGATAGACCCTCTCAAGATTAAAGTTCCGAGGGCTCATGCGCAACCTATAAAAGCAAACCAACCCGAATGTCATTCCTTGAAAAGGAATGACATTCGGGTTTTTAGCTAATGTTCAACTTATAAGATATCTAGTGCATAATAGTAAAATAAGAAGTGAAAACTATGACCAAGATGTAACATTTGAATACAAGTTAATCCTAAGGAGGCAACGAGATGATACCTAATAAAAAGAGCATTCGGCGTCCTATTCAATCGACACTTCTTCTACTTATCTGTATATTCACTCTACTAAGTGGTTGTTCTAAGGCACAACCTGAATCACAAGGATCAACTCCTCTAGTAGAAACCCCACCACCTACAGTATCGAATACGAATAACACAACAGAACAACCAAATTCGCAATCAGGTTCAACTGTGTCCGATGATACAGAGGGAATTCCCGCTGGTGTGACAATCAAAAAAATAATCAAAGATGAAGTGATAAAAAATGGCTATCGTAAAAAGGTTGAATTGCTTTCAGACGGCGGTAAGCGCATGACAATCACGGATTCGAATCATGGGATTGTCATGCGGCATCTTGAATATGACGGAGTCATCCTGGCAGTTAAAGGAAATGAGGTCACCGTTCAAGTGGAACGAGGAGGACAACAAACTTTGACCATTCCAAATGATATCGTCATCGATGATGAGGATAAGCTTGGGCTGAATAAAGGTGTTGAAATCGAATGGGAAGTAGATACCGATGGACAAATTCTAAGCGTGGAATTGGATGATTAATTGGAGAACATCGTTAATTGGTTATATAGAGTAAGCTACATCCAATAATGGAGCGGGTAAATTTCCGCTTCTATTTCTGCGCTTATGTGTGTTATCCTTGTATGTTATGACGTAAAGTAGCGATTTAAGGAAATGCTAAGAGAGATGTTTAGAAGAAATGTATTTATAATTAAGGAGACAACATGACATTTAATGAATTGAATATTATACCCGAGATCCTAAGAGCTTTAAGTAAAGAGAACTATACTACTCCGACTCCCATACAGGAACAGGCAATTCCAGCTGTGTTAGCGGGTAGAGATTTGCTTGGTTGCGCCCAGACTGGAACGGGGAAGACCGCTGCGTTTGCTGTACCTATTATCCAACTGTTGAGCGAACAGCAAAGTAAACCAAACGCTGGGCGTCATATTCGCTCATTGATTTTAACACCGACAAGAGAACTTGCCCTTCAGATTTCAGAAAATATTAAGTCGTATAGTCAATATACCAAAGTGAGTTGTACTGCCATCGTGGGTGGCGTATCTCAAAAAGTACAGGAACGGGCGCTAAATCATGGTGCAGATATTATTATTGCAACCCCGGGCAGGCTCATCGATTTAATAAGTCAAAAACGTATTGATTTACAACATGTCCAAATAGTAGTACTTGATGAAGCCGATCGAATGCTGGATATGGGCTTTATTCATGATGTGAAGAGAATTGTTGCAAAAATGCCGAACAAAAAACAGACTCTTTTCTTCTCGGCAACGATGCCGCCTGAAATATCTAAAATGGTTAAATTGTTATTGGTTAACCCAGTAAAGGTAGAGATTACTCCGGTATCATCCACTGCCGATAGAATTAAACAATCTGTTTATTTGCTAGCAACGGGGAACAAGCAGAAACAATTGAATCATCTGTTGCAAGATAAATCCATTGTATCGGCATTGGTGTTTACCCGTACGAAGCGTGGTGCCGACCGCGTTGTGCGTGATCTGGCTAGAGAGAACATTTCTGCTCAGGCCATTCATGGAAACAAGTCTCAAATAGACCGACAGAATGCATTAAGAAATTTCAAGAGTGGTGTAACACGAGTGTTAGTAGCGACGGATATTGCAGCTAGAGGAATTGATATTGACGAACTTTCGCATGTCATTAACTTCAACCTCCCTAATATTCCAGAAACCTACGTTCATCGAATTGGACGTACTGGTAGAGCAGGGTTGAGCGGGAGTGCGATCTCCTTTTGCGAAGTGGATGAACTTCCGTTCCTCAGCGATATAGAGAAATTAATCGGAAAGTCCATTCCCGAAGTGAAGGATCATTCTTATCCGATGCCTAAATCAATTCGATCTGCGAAGGTAGAAGGTTCATCGAAACCCACAGTTGCCAAACCTGCTAAATCGAAGGCGAACCCAGCTCGTAAGCCCAAGAACGAATGGTTTACAAAGGGAAGTAAACTTACCTAATACCCCAGCTTCAACACTTCTCTATTGTCCACAAACGTTGAGGTATTGAACAACATTAATACTTCATCAATCCCGTTCTCGGTCATATAATCGCTAATATTTCCGTTGTAATAACGCAGGTCGATGACGTGAATTTCTGGCACATGAAGGGCTAGAAATGGAAGCACACTATGAGCGTAGGAATCTTTGAGAACAAGCAGCTTTTGCTGTTCAATGTCTACTGGTTTAATATCGCTAGTTATGGTCATCAGTGCATGAACCCCACCGAGGAAATACGAGTATTTATCTTTTTTATCCAAATAACTAGAGTCGTATAGACCAGATACGGTTTCATCTGTGTCCGCGATATACAACTCCGAAATAACAGGCCATTTCGGTAGATAGACTTGGATGGAATCTGCATCCAATCTATTGAATTGGCTCCGCGTTTGATAGCTTCCAAGGAATGAATCGGTGACTGTGTCAACAGTAAACTCCGATTCGTCCTTTACCCTCCAATCCATCTTCTCAGCATAGGCATGATAAGCTAAGTAAGCACCGTAGGTCGTCCAGTGATGATCCGTACGGTAGTATATCGGTGTCGTATCGTTAGCTGCAGGACGTAGATAATCAAACCCGTCAATGAAAGACAAGTTGTTTCCCAACTGCTCGCTAATGAACCCGTTCACCTTCGATTGGGAATAAGCAGTAGCAAGCCAAGGCAGCCGTTCCGGATATAAGCCAATGGATGTTGGTGCGAGCATGAACGTTATATTAGCATCGGTGTGGTTAGTTGCGAACTTGTTAACAGCATCTGTATATTTCTGTACGGATTCATAATTAGGCTGATTGAACTTCTCGAATAAATAGCCGTTCTGGCCTTTATAGATTCCGTTGTTCTCCTGTTGAAGTCGTAGTTGCTCCATGGTCGATTTCACGGCAACCCATTTATCCCGAAAGGGGAAATGATCAGTAATATAGTTCTCAGTCTGCTCTGAAAATGTCTTCGACCAAAGATTATCCCATGTGAACTGTGGAACCTTTTGTAGGTTACGGTTCTCCGTGTCAGAGAAATAGGATTTAGGAAGAAGAAGGAACAAGAAGAGCATGATGAAGAGAATAGTGACAAATCCAGCGATATACAATTGATCTACGCGTTTATTCATCTCGATCATGCTCCTTTTATAGTAAGACTTTTTGAACTACCTCTATTAGAATCGGAAGTATAGGAATGGATTGAAGGTTGCATCAACCAAATATGCAATAGAGAGTAGAAACAATACAGCATGCCATGTTAGTTGTAGATAGGGTCTAGATTCCAAGCGCGGGCTCGTCCGGTCTGAAACAGAGGCAATCACTAGTACAACGAGCAATATCGCGTTCGTGTATAGGAGATACAATGATTCAGAATCCCATAACGAATGTCCATTCAATCCTGCCAGGGCGTTAAAGTAACTTCCCATCATAAGAAGCTCATCGAATGCGAACAGCACCCAACCGATCAAGATAAGCAGTAATGCGTAACTATGCCGCAACCACTTTGGCATGCGCTGAAGTAGCTTCAGCCCTAGCCATTTCTCGAATATAAGAATAATACCGAAGTACAAGCCCCATAAGAGGAAGTTCCAGCTTGCCCCATGCCATATCCCCGTCAGTATCCATACGATCAGAATGTTCCGCAGTTGTATCCCTAGCCCGCGGCGATTACCACCTAAAGGAATGTAGACATAGTCACGGAACCAGGAACTTAATGAAATATGCCATCGTCTCCAGAAGTCGGTGATACTCTGTGCTATGTAAGGCCTATTGAAGTTCTCATTAAACCGGAAGCCGAACATGAGTCCAAGACCAATAGCCATATCCGAATATCCACTGAAATCGAAATAAATTTGGAATGCAAAGGCGATAATGCCAAGCCAAGCTGTTAGAACGGATAGTGTATCTGGGTTGGAGCTGGAAATTGTGTTCCAGAGTAGTCCGATATTGTTCGCAAGCAACACTTTCTTAGCCAACCCAATGGTGAAACGACGAACCCCTTCTGCGAACATTTCTCTGTTCACAGTTCGGTTACGTAATTGCTCAGCAATGGTGGAATATTGCACGATAGGACCAGCTACTAATTGTGGGAATAAAGCGACGTATGTACCGAAATCGAGCCAATTACGTTGTGCTGGGGTGGTTCTTCTATACACATCAATGATATAGGACATGGACTGGAAGGTATAAAAGGATATGCCAATCGGCAACGGTAGCTCGGTTAAAGGAATATTAGTACCGAGTAGCGTATTGATATTGTCGATCAGAAAGTCCGCATATTTGAAGTATGATAGTAAGCTCAAATTAACGATAATAGAAAATACCACAATCCACTTCCGCTTGTGATCACTGAACTTTGGTCTGTCTAGAAGCAGACCAAAGCAGTAATCAGTGAAGGTGGAGAGCAGCATGATGACAATATATACAGGCTCGCCCCACGCATAGAATACGAGGCTAGCAGCGAATAGGATTAGATTCTTAGAACGCCGTGGTGAGCAATAGTATATAGCTAAAACAGCAGGCAAGAACAAAAATAAGAATAGTAGGCTACTGAATACCATACGGCTTAAGGCTTAACGAAGAATTTTTCGAATGCTGTCTCAATATCAGCAGCGTTTTCTGAAATAATGAAGATCACATAGTTGCCTTTTGTAACGAGTTTATAGTTCTTGGCATGCTCGTATTGGTCTGGCAGATAAGTCTCGAACTGCTTCTGAATATCTGTTGCACGTTGTTTGACAGCCGTTTCTACTGTGGGGATGTCTTTCGCATCTTTAACTTTCAGAACAGCAATTTCATTGGTCTTTACATTCATCATCGGCATCATAATCGTATATTGATCAAGCAGAGCCGTATCTAAATGGTAGAATTGGAGAATCATATCTTCGGGCATCTCCATTAATGAGGGTTGCTCAATCTGAGCTAATACGGTGTCTATCATTTCTTTGGTAGATTGTGTCGGTTGGTAGACTTCTTCTTTCTTGTTCGATCCCCCACATGCCGTTAGCATAATTCCAAGCACGATTACCATGATCATTACAACATTCTTTTTTCTCATTTTTGTTCATTCTCCTTGTTGTGTGTATTGCCACTATAATTGTCCGAGTTCAAAAGATGACTTTTTGAACAACATCTAAAAGTAAAGACGGCAGTGATGTCGTTAATGTTGCAATTATATATTGATTATCCCCATAATACGCCCAATAATGCGTTCTGGTAGCCTCCTGAGATATATTTGACGATTATCGGTTTGTCTCTTCCTTTGTTATAGTAAGATAGAATAGTTACCTAAATATCATGTGCGGTATTTAATTATAATAGAAAAGTACGGAGGAGATATATTGTATGGCAGAGCGTAGTAAGCAAGAGGTATTCGAATATTTAGGACGGGCAGAGGTCGCAGCAGTGGGTACCTCTAATATGGGTTTACCACGGCAGAGAATGATGCATTTCGCAGTGGATGAACAATTTAATTTCTATTTGACGAGTACGAAGGGTGATCCGAAGGTGATTCAATGGGTTAACATACCTGAGACAGCTATATTGATCCATCAGGGTCCTACCTTCATGGAAATGGAAGAATGCGAAGTCATCGGAAGGGCGGAGGTACTGAAAGATGAGAAGGAACGAAATAAAGCGATTGAACTACTATTAAACCGTTCACCCATTGTAGGTCAATTTCATAGTATTGGTGCTCTCGATCGATTGGAGTTTATTCGTGTTAAGCCATTTACGGTTAAGTATCGTTATGTACCAGAAATTCTTCAAGGGGAACCCCCAACGGTGTTCGAATTCGAACATAATCGCGAGAATGTAAATGTGTGGGATGATGTTAAAGCTAAGGCACGGGCATGGAAAGAAGCGGTTCGTCCGTTGTCGCTTACAGCGTCATTAGTACCAATTCTTTTAGGCGCAGCCCTGGCTTTGTCGCAAACGGATCAGATCAATATGCTTACTTTTTTATTAACCCTATTCGGAGCGATCATGATTCAAGCTGGGACGAATATGATCAATGACTGGAAGGACGCCGAACGTGACAGCGAGAATCGTACAGGTATCCGCCCATTTACCGGGGGATCGCGGATGATTCAGCTCGGATTAATCTCGAGAGCAGATATGGGATTCTTCGGGATAACGTTATCGACCAGTGCCGTCTTAATTGGGATATATTTAGTTTTCGCTAGTGGACTTGGTCTGATCCCACTAATCAGCTATGGATTGATTGCGGGTATCTTTTATACGGGTGGAAAAGGAAAACTTTCCTTCATTAATATGGCAGCAGGTGTGGCTGAATTCCTCGTCGCTACGACCTATGGTGTTCTAATGACGATGGGAGCTTACTATGTGCAGACTGGACACTATTCGTTACAAGCATTCCTGATCTCACTACCTGTCGCCCTGTTTATCAATAATGTATTGATTATTAATCAGTTCCCAGATGAAGAATCAGATAGGAACTCTAACAAAAAAACGTTGGTCGTTCGCCTTGGTAAGAAGAAAACTAAGAACGTGCTCATCGGTAGTTTCGTTCTAGGTTATGTAATCATCGCTTTGCTTCCGATTCTTGGATATGGACCGTATACATTATACTTTTCTTTCTTATCCATCCCATTTGCCGCACAAGCGATCCGCTACGCACATCAGAACTATGATAAGAATGCTGTAGATTTGATCCCGAGTAACGCTCATACGGCGATAAATCACTTGTTCAATGGCTTACTTCTTGTGTTCGCTTTTCTATTAAACAGTATTACTGTAATCGTCCCAATTTTGTATTTAGTAGCTTCCCTAATACTGGTCTTCTGGGTGTGGAACTACATTGAACGGCATAGAAAAGCGATGAATGAATTCAGATTAGCGTTTAAGAAGTAATATTAGTTGCATAGATTATCTAATATGTAATGCCAAATCTCTTGTTTATCAAGGGATTTGGCATTTTTTGAAATATAAGAAAGTATAAGTTTCACTTGATACTCTATTTCTTATATTTCTGCTGAAACGGATGCCGTCTTTGACAAAGGACGGCATAGCCGTTTCTACTTGATTATTCAAATTCTCTTAGTTTCTGAATGAACATTTTCACAGCCATCGTGCTAATGGACTTGGATTCCAGTAGAACGTGAAAATCGCGAGTGAAACGGCGCCCTTTCACTTGAATATGATGTAAATCTCCTGATTCCAACTCCTTATGTATGACCCAGCGAGATAACATAGCAATACCTAGTCCAGCGACGACGGCCTCCTTGACACCTTGACTGCTATTGAACACGAAAGATCGTTTCACACGAAGATCTGTATCTTGGATAAATTGATCACTGTATGCCCGAGTGCCTGAGCCATTTTCTCTAAATACCCAGGTTTGATCTTGCAGCATCTGTGGTTCAACGGTTCTTAGGGAATGTAGAGGATGACCGGTAGAAGAGACTAACAACATTTCATCTTCCATAAAAGGAGGTTGTACTTGAATCTCCGAATATTCAACATGACCTTCGACCAAGCCGACGTCGAGTTCATTGGAATGAACCGCTTGAGCGATTTCTTCTGTGTTGGCTATCGTTACCTGAATGTCGACTTGCGGATACTGATTGACAAATTGAGCTAGAAGACGAGGTAGTATATACTCACCGATCGTAAAGCTTGCACCTATTTTTAAAGATCCCGTGACCTCATTCCGTAAAAGGTGTATTTCCTCTTTCGCTGCCTCATACTGGGCTAATATTTGTTTGGCTTGCTTGTATAAAATATGGCCAGCTTCAGTCATCTTCACATGTTTAGAAGATCGATGCATGAGCTGGACTCCGAATTCATTCTCCAAATTCCGAATATGCAGACTAACCCCAGGCTGAGACAAATTGAGTATTTCCGCAGCACGTGAGAAGTTGCTCAGTTCTGCTACCGTTATAAATACTTTCAATGTATCTAACAATCAACATTCCTCCGTTATCCGATACGCTATAATCGTTTCATTTCTTAGATCCATTGTATCGCGTTCTTTCTTGATGAACAAACAACCTCTATATTATTTGTGGAAGCATAAGTAATCCTAATACATCCGATAGCATATCGGTATTTCACATCTAAGTTGGAGCGGCTTATAGTTGAGTCATAGAAAGCAATCATGCTTCCTCAACTAGATATTCTAACAAGGAGTGAGTACGATCATGGGTCAATTACACATACTTTCCATAGAGAATAAGAAGAAACAATATGTTGGTTTTACGCTGGGAGTCGGAATAACCTTCATTATTGCAATAGTAGCAAAAGTGTTAGCTGGTCTCCCGTTCCTCGCTATCATGGGACAACTGGTAATTGCTATCTTGCTTGGGATTGCTTGGAGGGCAACTGTCGGTGTACTGGAAACGATCATTGCTGGGATTCATTTTTCTAGTAAAAAAATGTTGCGACTCGGTATTATTTTGCTTGGTATGAGGCTTAATCTTATGGATATGATCCATGCAGGCCCGAAAGTATTTCTTATTGCAGTGACCGTAATTATTTTTACTCTTACAGTCGTTTATGGACTGGCTCGTTTGTTTAAAATAGAGAAGAGTTTAAGCATCTTGACTGCATGCGGAACAGCGATCTGCGGTGCTGCAGCGGTTGTTGCGATTGCTCCACAAATCAAGGCGAAAGACGACGAAACTGCGATCGCAGCAGCGATAGTAGCGATATTAGGGACAGTGTTTACCCTGTGCTACACCTTCCTATATCCAGTCCTAGGTTTATCACCAATAGGTTATGGAATTTTCTCGGGAGCAACATTGCACGAGATTGCTCACGTCATTGCGGCTGCGGCCCCTGGAGGAAATGATGCAGTAGATATGGCAGTTATGGTCAAGTTGACACGGGTGGCGATGCTGGTTCCGATTGCAATTGTAATTGGCGTATGGAACAATCGCTCGGAGAGAAAAGAGCAGGGCAATTATGCCAAGACTTCGTGGAAGTCGATCCCGGTTCCTTGGTTTATCCTTGGGTTTCTGTTTGTTAGCGGAGTTAATTCGCTAGGAATTGTTCCCCCGTTCATTGCAAATGGCGTTGTAATCATCGCTTATATGTTCATTGCTATGGCCATGGCAGGCCTGGGATTAAACGTTGATTTGGTGACTTTTAAAAGACTGGGAATGAAGCCATTTGTTGCGGGACTCGTCGGATCGGTCTTGCTCTCGGGTTTAGGTTATACGCTGGTACATCTCTTCGGGCTGGAATGAAGAGATTTTTTGTTTTCCCACCAAAAGGTACCATTCATTTTAAGTGATTAAATGTCGATATAAGAGAGTATCACAAATTTGAACTATTATATCGATAGGTTCTACTTTGCAGGGAACACAATCAAATACATTATGGAATTACGGGGGGATATATAATGAAAACGAAAAGTTTAGTCTTTAAATCAAGTATTGTATTATCGTTGTTGTTTTTATTGTTCGGGAGTACGTTGGCTTATATTTCTTTCGAACGGTTACGAGCGGAGCAAGACGAGGAAATGGTTATGATGGAATGGACATTGCATAACTTAATGGTCCAAGAGATTCCAGCGATCGAGAAAGCAAAAACCTTAATTGGCTCGGATAAGTTCATGATAGATGAGGGGATTCAACAAGTACAGCGGCAGTTAAATAGCATGAAAAGCAATCAAATGATAGCGAATAGTTATATTTATATGCCGGATGTAGAGACGAGTGGAGATACTAAAAAGATAGAACTATTACTGGCTAATCAAGAATTGTACGACTCAAATTTGTTGCCAGGTACTAGCTATGAAGCGACAGGGACTTTCGCTGAAGCGTTAGCTAAGATGGAAATAGACGGATATGCATCTTCGGATGTGTTTACGGATGAATTCGGCAAGTGGGTAAGTATTGTCAGTTCGATCAACGATGATAACGGGAATAGAATTGCGATATTTGGAGTCGACTTTGACTATGGTATTTTAGCTGAAAAGCAAGCATCTCAGTTAAAAGTGACGATTATTATTGGAGCAGTTCTAATTATTCTTTTTGTAGTGTTAACTATCGTACTGATACGAGTTGCACTACGCCCCATCGGTAAGCTGTCTGAACTAAGTAAGTTAGTTGCTGATGGAGACCTTTCGGTTAATATACCTGTTAAAAATCAGGATGAAGTAGGGATATTGTCGGGAAATTTCAACGCGATGATCAGTAATATCCGTCAATTACTTCACAATGTCCAGTCGACATCTGTAAATGTTACAGCATCCTCGAATGCATTGACGATAAGTGCAGAACAGACTTCAAAGGCATCCGAAGAAATTGCAAGTTCTATTCAAGAGGTGGCATCTGGTTCGGAGACACAAATGCAGTCTGCGATGGAAAGCCAAATTGCGATGGAGGAAATGGCTATCGGAATTCAGCGAATTGCGGAATCTTCCTCGAGATTGTCTGAACGTGCTAATGAAGTTACAGGAAACGCAGAGCAAGGGAATGATATTATTCATCGATCGGTTCATGAGATGGAAGCTATTCATACGTCGGTATCAGATACCGTAAATATACTAGCCGAGTTGCAGCAACGATCTCAGGAAATTGGAAAGATTCTAGCCATTATTACGAACATTTCCAAACAGACTAATCTGCTGGCACTGAACGCATCTATTGAAGCTGCGAGAGTGGGAGAACACGGGAAGGGGTTCGCTGTTGTCGCGAACGAAGTCCGGAATCTGGCAGAGTCATCGAATGACTCCTCTCAGCAGATTTCAATTCTATTAAATGATATTGCTAAGAACGTCGATCGGGCTTCGGCAGCTATGAACACAAGCATGAGTCAGGTCACCAATGGGATTCAATCCGTATATACAGCAGGAGAGACGTTCTCAGGGATTGTTGGAGCTTTACAGAGCGTCTCTGAACAAGTGCATGAAGTATCGGCAGCGTCTGAACAAATGTCTGCTGGGAGCGAGCAGGTAGCTGCTTCACTCGATGAGCTTGCCAGAATTGGTAGAGATGCATCACAAAATTCACAAAGTGTCGCCGCTTCATCTGAGGAACAAATGGCCATGATGGAAGAGATATCAAGCTCTGCTACAACTCTTAAAGAGATGGCTAATGATCTAGAGAAGGAGATTGGAAAGTTTAAATTAGAATAACGGGAAATTCGGATCTAAGTGTACTTATTACAAAAATGGAAGTAGAAGCTCCCTCGAAAGTAGAACCAAAGAAGGGGATGAGTTACATCCCTTCTAACATCATGAAATCTTTCACCAAGGACGCCAAGAGGCGTCCTTTTTTTGAAATATAAGAAAGTATAAGTTTCACTTGATACTCTATTTCTTATATTTTAGAAGAACATTTCATACGTGTAGGTCGCTAGAATAAGATGGAATAGTTGCAGAAATGGTACTTACTCAGAAGAAAAGGGTGGGTGATGAAGAAATAGTTGCAGAAATGGCAGTTAAAACAGGGGAAATAGTGAAAATAGATGACTTTCCAGTAATTAGATGCCCTTTATGCAACTAAACTTAGTGATAGGGGAATTTGGCCGGATTTAAGTGTACTTTATGCTTCTCTTTAGTAATAGATTTGGTTTTCATCCTCGATAGGACTTGATAAAAGTGACTGTCTTACGTATATCATCTTCAGGATTTGATCCGACTTCCTCGCTTAATCGTCAAATTGTCTTTGTAACCAATTTCCTGTAGGACAGCGAAGTCGGCTGGGAAATCTACATTGCCCTCACCAAGCGGAACATCTTCAAAAGCTGTGTCTGTTCGCGCTTACTTTCTTTCGTTATCTATACGATATTGGTACAATGAGATCAATATTTATGCGTATACATGTTATATTTATCTAAGTATGATTAATTTAATATAGTTGTTTAAAGGGGAGGATGGGCAGGATGACAAAGTATATGGATTATATGATCAGTCCTCATCCGATCCGTGTGTATGATCCAATGGTAGATTCGAGTAAAAAGAAAATAAGGTCGCTTACTGTGGTAAATGCGGGACATTTACCCGCAAGAACACTTCAGCGAAAGGATGCGGATTTCAAATCTTGGGCTTTCGTTATGATTACAGGTGGAGGCGGTTACTACCAGGTTAATGGAGGCGAACAGCAGATCGTTGAAGAAGGAAGCTGGTTTTGTCTATATCCCGGTGCTGTATTTAATTATGGACCGCATAAGGATGGGTATTGGGATGAGTATTATTTTACAGTGGAAGGAAATAGAATAGCCGAGTGGTTGGAGAATTGGCTTCCTGATCCGGAACTCATTAAGAAAGCGAACATTGATGAACCTTTTGTTCATAAGATGGAATTGATGTTCATGCTCATTGACAGTGGCGTTCCGAGTAATCTAGATCGCGCCTCGTTGATGCTAGAATCGTTCTTGTATGAACTTGTTGCTCAAGCGGATCAGAGTGAAGCTGGTAATCGAGGAAGCTTCGTTCTGAAGGTCATTGATGATATCTCCCGTTCACTACACTTATCACAAGAGACTACGGACATGGCAGCTAGGCATCATATATCAGTGTCGACACTTCGTAGAATCATTCATGAGTATACAGGATACCCGTTAAATGAATTTCTTCACCAGCTCAAGGTAGCGGAAGCAAAAAATATCCTGCTCAATACAGATTTGACCGTTAAGGAAGTTGGAGAAACGCTCGGTTATAAAGATATTTTTTATTTCTCGCGCGTATTCAAACGTATCACTGGATTTTCCCCGAGGAACTACCGAGAGAGAGGTGGCCAGTAACAAAGATACGCTACTTGAATTGGATCACAACAGCATTAAATGCTATACTTTAGTAAGTTAACAATTCATGATTCATAGCATCAGACCCTTTTCATGAAGGGTCTTTTTAGTATCATTTAAGTTTCAAACCATAGAGAAGAGGAGCAGTGCATAAATATGATTAAGTTAGGCGTACTTGACCAGGTATATGTTAATGAAGGACAAACGGCCACAGAGGGTCTTCATCAATCAACACGACTCGCTAAAGCAACGGAGGACCTAGGATACACTCGATACTGGGTGTCCGAGCATCATGCCATGCCAGCACTTGCTTTCTCTAGTCCAGAAGTGCTCGTTGCTCATCTAGCAGCAGCTACCAACCGAATTCGTGTCGGTTCTGGCGGTATAATGCTCCCGCATTATAGTGCTTATAAGGTGGCTGAGAACTTCCGGTTGCTGGAAGCTCTTCATCCCGGTCGCATCGACCTAGGTCTAGGTCGAGCGCCGGGCGGTATGCCACTTGCGACGAGAGCTTTACAGCAGGATAAGTATGTTGATGTGAATAAATATCCTCAACAGGTGCTTGATATTATCGGCTATTTAAATAATTCAATTCCTGCTGGACACCCGTTTGAGAAGCTAATAGCTGCTCCGGTCATTTCCACATCTCCTGAAATCTGGCTTCTAGGTTCGAGTGGGGAGAGTGCACGAATTGCTGCCACATTGGGTACCTCTTATGCTTTCGCGGAGTTCTTTGGCACGCCTGGCGGTGAAATGGCGACACAACATTATAATGAGAATTTCGAGCCCAATCATGTATTGGAGGATCATCCGCGTTCGATGATTGCAACCCTTGCGATCTGTGCTGAGACGGAAGAAGAAGCAAGCCAATTGGCGATGAGTAGTGATTTGTTATTCCTCGGAATTAGAACAGGGTTGGAGATCCCATTCTTGCCGTCTGTTCAGACAGCAACGAATTATCCATACACGGAGATGGATCTGCAACATATTAAGGAGATTCGGAAACGTAGAGTGATCGGTACACCAGCTCAGGTGAAAGAGCAACTACTACAGATGGGCAAGGATTATAATGTTAGTGAGATACTCCTTAATAGTCCGATTCACGATGAGAAGGCAAGAATCCATTCCTATAAGCTGATTGCGGATGCATTTGAGATGAATGTAAACTGAAAGGACTAGATCCTATTGACTCTACAACAGCTGAGATATGTCATTGAAGTCGCTAATCGGGGTTCGATGAATGAAGCTGCAAAGCATTTGTTTATATCCCAACCTAGTCTTTCAAATGCGATTAAAGATTTGGAAGAGGAACTTCAAATTACTATTTTTGATCGAACGAATAAAGGAGTCACTCTTTCGATGGAGGGTGCAGAATTTCTTGGATATGCACGTCAGGTGATTGAGCAGGCGGAATTACTGGAAGGACGCTATCTAGATGCTAAGCCATCACCACAGCATTTCTCAGTTTCTACTCATCATTATGCTTTCGCGGTGAATGCATTTGTGAACTTGGTTCGTGAATATGGGCAAGATGAATACGAATTAGCACTACGTGAGACCAAAACCCATGAAATTATCGAGGATGTTAAGAGTCTGCGTAGTGAGATTGGGATATTGTATCTCAACGAATTCAATGCCAAAGTAATCAACAGGCTACTTCAAGCTGCGAACCTGCGATTCAACAGCTTATTTACGGCAGAGCCCCATGTTTTTGTTAGTAGTAAAAATCCCTTAGCCAAACAGTCTGTGGTTACGATAGAACAGCTTCAGCACTATCCTTATCTATCTTTTGAGCAGGGAGAGTACAATTCTTTTCACTTTTCCGAGGAGATTCTCAGTACGTTACCGCGCAGTAAGAGCATTCGTGTAACGGACAGGGCAACGCTTTTCAATTTATTGATAGGCTTAAACGGATATACCATTTCTACTGGAGTACTTAGTGCTGATCTAAATGGCAATGAAATCATACCAGTCCCGTTGGATTGTGAGGAAACGATCAACGTCGGATGGATTTCCCATAAAAATGTTGCATTATCGAAACTTGCATCGGCCTATGTTGAGGCACTTCATCAAGCTATTATCGAATAACAATGCATGTATAGTTTAAAGCTATAACCAGATATAGCATATTGGAGTTACCTTATAACTGATATCCCATGGTATATTTCTTTTAGACATTCAATTCAAAGGCTAAAGGAGATTACCCATATGAGCAACATTAGAGAAAACGCAACACAGCGAAAGGTTACTCCATTTAGACATGATACTGTTGGTAGCTTTCTACGACCGCAGGTGATCAAAGAAGCTAGATTGAAATTTCAGAACGATGAGATTTCTTCTGACGAATTGAGAAAGATAGAGGATAACGAGATTATCAAGTTGGTAGAGAAGCAAAAGTCTGTAGGACTCCATGCCGTTACGGATGGTGAATTCAGACGCTCATGGTGGCATCTTGATTTTATGTGGGGTCTTGATGGCGTGGAGAAGGTCATCATTGAAAAAGGATACCAATTTCAAGGTGTGGAAACAAGAGCGGAAACTGCGCGGTTATCGGGAAAAATTGGCTTTTCTACTCATTCATTCGTAGAGGACTTTAAATTTTTGAAACAAGTTGCAGGTGATGACGTCGTTGCCCGTCAGGCGATACCGGCACCCGCACAATTCCTGGCAGAACTTGAACGCCCTGAGAATAAAGCGAGCACAGACGCTTATTATAGTAATACGGATGATCTGATAACTGATATTGCGAATGCCTACAAAGCTGCAATTCTGGCTTTTTATGAAGCTGGATGCCGTAGTCTACAATTAGATGATTGCACTTGGGGAATGCTCTGCGACAAGAATTATTGGGAAGCAAGACAGCAGGAGGGCGCTAATGTTGCTGAAATTGCGAAGCAATACGCTCGTGTCAATCAAGAAGCAATTACCGGTCTTCCTTCGGATTTGATCATTACTACTCATGTATGCCGTGGTAATTATTATTCAACTTGGGCATCTTCAGGCGGATATGAGCCAATCGCAGAAACACTTCTTGGTATTGAGAACATAGATGGGTATTACCTTGAATTCGATACCGATCGTGCAGGGGACTTTAAACCGTTGAGATTTATGAAAGACAAGCAAGTTGTACTAGGTCTGTTCTCTTCAAAAAATGGCGAGCTAGAGGATAAGCAAGAAATCATCAAGCGCATTAAAGAAGCTGCACAGGTGGTGGATATCAACCAAATTTGCCTTAGTCCTCAATGTGGGTTCGCATCCACAGAGGAAGGTAATATTTTGACAGAAGAGCAACAGTGGAGCAAGCTTGCATTCATCAAGGAAATCGCTGATGAAATTTGGAAGTAGTCGCTCAAAGCAGTAGTCCTAGGCGCTTCATTATAAACAATCAACTTACGCAGCCGTTATAGGTTGCGTTTTTTTTTGAAGAATAAGAGCTTGTCTAATGATAGGTTAAAAGTGGGATATGCAGTTGATATATAATCATTGCATACCCTTTTGAGATTTTAAATAGAGTTATATGTTTCAATAAGTCCTTTTATCATGTCTACTTGCGGTTGCCACTGTAAATCACGGTAAGCCTTTCTACAGTCAAGACAACTATGACTGATATCACCGTCTCTGGCCGATGAGTAAGTAGTCTCAATATCGGAACCGTGTATCTGTTTCAGCATTTGGACCAAGTTATTGATGGAAATACTGTGGCCTGTACTGATTTGAATGGTCTCCCGGTGACCAAAGGTTATCGCGGAAATATTGGCCTGAACGACGTCCTTAACAAATACGAAGTCACGGGTTTGTTCGCCGTCCCCATGAATGTGCAAGGGCAACCCGTCCTTGATTCTTTGTATGAAGACTGCAATGACGCCTCCTTCTCCCTTTGGCATTTGTCTTGGACCGTATACGTTACCGTAGCGAAGAATCGTAAAAGGAATCCCATGCATCGTGGAAAAAATGCGGATATACGCTTCTGCAGTCCATTTGGACAAACCGTAGTAGGATATGGGTGCCGCAGGATCTTCTTCGGAGATCAGATCACTTTGCAAGTTCCCATAAACAGCGGAGGTAGAGGAGAAAATCAATCTTTTAACGGAAGCCGCTCGACAGGCCTCAAGCAAGTTTACGGTTCCCATTATGTTGACGTCTGCATCAAAGCGTGGGTCGTTTATGGATCGCTGCACGTCCGCTTGGGCGGCCAGATGGAATACAACGTCCGGCTTTTCGCTGACAATAATTTCATTACACTCTTTGCTACGAATATCTACCTTATGAAAGATAGCCTGAGGATGGACGTAGGATAAATATCCGGAGTACAAGTCATCAATTACATGCACATCAAATCCGATAGCCAGAAGGTTATCTACAAGATGGGAGCCGATAAATCCTGCTCCGCCGGTCACAATAGCTTTCATAATTTCGATTTCCTTTTTATTTTTTTCACGTTATCGGTGGATACGGAATCGGCTGAACGATAACCATTAAGCAATGTAGCAGTGATTAGTGCCCATTCCTTCTCATCGAATATATTGCCATGCTGGGATAAGGGACCGGTGGATAGAGTGTTATTGTAATCCGTAGGCATCGTTCTCAAGATCTCGACCGATGCTTGATCAGGGATAACATAATGATCAGGCAAGGAATCCTTAATTAGTGACCAAACAGAGCCATCTACGTAAATGCCGTACGTAGGCAGGGGGTTAGAAAATAAGGTTTTGTAATACTCGCCGTTCATATTCTGCAGAACATCGAGTGAGGCCTGATCAGGAATGGTATAACCTTTCGGGAGTCTTCCCACGGCAAGTGGCCAGACTCTGCTGTCAACAAGTACATCAAGGCTCTTTAGCGGCGAAAGAAACAGGAAATTATATGAATTTCCATCAACCTCATAAGTAGGTAACCTTTTCATATGCATTACTCCTGTCTTCTTTTCTGGATAGCGGTCTCATACAGATTAAGCAATTGTTCTGACATAGCATTCATCGGCCATTGCTTCATGGCAAACTGCTGAGCGGCTATTCCGAGTTCCGTCCGATAAGCATCATCTTTTAGTAACTTCCTCAAACTCTTCGCTAATGCATCAATATCCCCTACCGGAGTAATTAAACCTGTAACCTCATGCTCAATCATCTCAGGCAAACCACCAGCATTGCTGACAATCGCCGCTTTTCCTGCTATTTGTGCTTCAATTAAAGATATAGATTGATTTTCGATAAGGCTTGGTAATACAAAAATATCAGACTTGTGTAACAGTGCAGGAATATCGTTCCTTACCCCCAGAAACATAACATACTTCTCCAGATCAAGGTCTTGGCATTGTTTCAACAGTTCCTCTTTTTTCTCCCCTTCTCCGACAATCCAGCAAACCCAGTCTTTTCGTTTCTTCTTTAATTTACTAAGAGCGGATAAAAGAAAATGAATTCCCTTTAACTCTACCAATCGCCCCGTAAAGATGATTACCTTCTTGTCGGTAGGGCGGGCTATGTCGCTTCCCATATGCATCCGGTATAAAAATGTATCTACATCGAATCCATAAGGAAACACTTTCAGTTGTTCAGCGGGTACCTTATATTCACTTGTCAATATGTCATGCAGCCATTGGTTGGCAACATGAGTGACCTCAGCGGAAGTGGCTCCTGTATGTTCAATCGCATCATAATAAGCATGGGCCACAAAATCCGTTGGGTGTTGAATTTTTCTAATCTCATGAGCTACGCAACCGTGTAATGTGGCTACTAGAGCAGTTTTTGGATGACGAATTCGAGCTATGGCAGTGGTGGATATGACATCTTGCGTGTGAATCACATCATAGTCATTTACATTGAAATAAGCAGCAGCTAATTCAAACATATACCTTTGGAATTCAGCATAGTTGACAAGGGGGTTGGCATGAAGAACAGGATATGTTGTTAAATTTAACTTGGCTTTTAGCAACGGAAGCAGTTTGTCCTTTGAAAGTATTCGATTTTGGTTCTGCATATAAATAAAAGAATTTGTGGCGTCGTCCCCATTTCCGAGAATATCCACTTCATGCCCCATGGATTCCAGCTTAGCTTTAAGCTGCACCATAAAAGGCCATACCCCTCCAATATGCGGAATGGGCCAGTATGTTGCAAGCAGTATCTTCACCATTCATCTCTCCTTTGTCCTTGATATTAATTTTTTTATTATAGACTACAGCATATTGAGAAATAAGGAATAAGTTCGGGCGAAGTTATGGGCGAATAAGTCCAAAATTATAAAGATGGATGTTATTACCATTACTTGAGTCCAAGCATTTAGGTGTAAGAGTGAATTCAATAGAGTAGAAACCTTAGTAAACGAAAGGTGCTGAGAGATTATGAGACTAGCGGAGTTAAAAGGGGAGTACGATAGTATTTTCAGTTTGGGAGATCTTTGTCTGGCTTCCATTCAGCTTAAAAAAAACAACTTAAGGTTATTTTCCGGCGTGTTAGATTGGGTGGGATCGCCACAGTTGTCGGAAGTAAATAGGTTGTTGATGAATCGATTTACAGGTTTTATGGAACTGGATAACTTGAGGGTGGTCGGAGATGCAGGCGAAGAAATGCTGCTTGTATCGGAAGATGCTTATCATATTTTTTCCAACCATGATTTTACCAAAGCGAGCAATACTTACACCAACTTATCTGCCTATCCTGAGGTGAAACAAAAGTTTGACCGACGCATTCAGCGCTTTCTGGAGAAGATGGAAAGCTGTCAACGGATTCTTTTTGTCAGAACAGAAGGGAGCCTTCAGGATGTATATGACCTTCAAACGGTTTTAACGGGACTTGTAAAGCATGATTTTCGGATTCTTCTCATTAATCATGCTCCTGTAGGTGGAATTGTGGAATTAGACTGGCCGCTAGATAAAGTATGTGCCGTTCAATTCCCCAACGGAGAAAAATGGGTAGGTAACGATGAAATCTGGAAAACGATGCTTAAGGGGATTCACCATTTATAAAAAATAGGGGATGGGGAGAGATATGTTAACACAATCTAGTATTTTGGTTACCGGTGGAACGGGTTCTATTGGCTATGAACTGGTTACTCAGTTACTTTCGTATAATCCCAAAAAGATTGTCGTTTATACAAGGAATGAATCAGCACAAGTTGCGATGAAGCAGACCTTCAGCGATGCTAGATTGTCCTTTTGCATCGGTGACATCCGCGACAAGGAAGCGCTATTCAAAGCTTGCGAGGGCATCGATTACGTATTCCATCTAGCTGCGCTTAAGCACGTCCCCATTTGCGAGGAACAGCCTATCGAGGCTTTGAAGACCAATGTTGGGGGTACGCAAAATGTCATTGATGCTGCATTGCATAACGGGGTGAAAAAGGTTATTAACATGTCGACCGACAAGGCGGCGGATCCGAGCAACTTTTACGGTATGACGAAAGCAATTGGGGAAAAGATGATGGTTTTATCGAATAATTTGAATACAAAAACGAAAATGATTTGCGTAAGAGGCGGAAATATTCTAGGGACCAGCGGAAGTGTGCTTCATTTATTTATGAAGCAAATTCAAGAAAACAATCAAGTCGGTATTACGGATAAGAGGATGATCCGATTCTTCATGACGCTGCAAGAAGTCACCGGGCTTCTGCTTAAAGCCGCCATAGAAGGAAGAGGAGGTGAAGTTTTTATCATGGCAATGCCTGCGTGTAAAATCATTGAACTAGCTGAGGTACTGATCGAGATGTCCGGGAAGAAGAATGTAGGGATAAAGGAGAATGGCATTAGACCAGGTGAGAAACTTAACGAACTTCTCATTTCCGAATACGAAAGTCACAATGCGGTGCAATACAACGAACAATTAATTGTCATACTTCCTACAATCAAAAATTCTCAGTTAAATGAGTATTACTCCAATTATCCTTCGCTTAAGAACAAGACCTATTCTTCCAATGATGTTCTGATGACCAAGGAAGAAATAAGAAAAATGCTGATTAAGAGCGGATTTCTTTCCTGACAACAAGACAAATTCCAGTCGTGCGATTCTTTGCCTTCTACATTACAGCGCGTATCGATACTCCATCGGTGCGCGCTGTTTAAGTTTGGCTTTTAACTATTGATATTAGACTCAAGTTACTTTTCTATAAGTGGACGGAGTTATGCCTTCTAGCTTTTTAAATATTCGCGTAAAGTATCCGGCATCCTCATAACCAACATACCCAGCAACCATATCGATCGAGCGGAGATCTTTTTTCAAAAGTATCTTGGCTTCATCTACTCTCATCCTATTCTGGTAATCAGTTAATGTCATTCCTGTTTCTTTCTTGAATTGTCTCGATAGATGTGAAGGATGCACATGACATTCCTCGGATAGTTGTTGCAGGTCTAGCGGTTTACTGAAGTTAATCTTGATCTGTTGTATCGCTCGTTGTACTAATGGTGAATAACCAGAAACGGCGCAATTCTTTACTAAATCGCAATATTCTTCAGGCATAACATCAAGTAATAAATTGAGTGAATTGATCGTGTCAGAACGTTCAATTTGCTTGGAGAATTTCTCTGAAATGTGATGAAGGAAAAACGGATGAACTTTTCCTCTCTCGGCAGCTATACGAAAGATCGTATTTAGAACAACTAACATATTTTTTAATGCTCTTACTGGCTGATTCGGGAATCGTTCGGAAAAATCGTGCAAATGCTTTACCTCCGACATGGCCTCTTTTATTTTTATTTTATCCCCATTTTCGATCGCATGGACGATATCTTTCTCCAATTCGTAAATTAATTCGATCTTCTTAGTACTATGTTCATCGGGCTGTTGCAGAATATGCTGCATGTCCTTCGCATTTAATGGATCCAAGGTTTCTTGGGGTGAGTTTAGTATGCGATAGGGAGCCTGAAGAATAGAGCCAGCATGGTGCAGTATATTGACGATACTCTGAACTTTGGAATTGCTGATCAGTTTTAAACTCCGGACAAAATCCAGCATAACAGTCCGCTTACTCTGTTCTGTATGGAATAGCGCATTGATCGTATTTATATCAGGCATTTGCATCAGGAAAGGTCCTATAACCCAAGTGTTGGAAGTCTCCATCTCAAATTCGACTAATGTTGATAGATATGTCAGTCCCAGTGAGTTAGTGAACATATAGCATTGCTTAGAATCTTGCTTAGTATGCAGGCTAAGTAACTTGAAGTTTTCTTGTTGAAGTTTGAGTAAGAAATCCGGTAAATGATCACGCTCATGTGCTAATAGTACTGAACCGTCCTCTGTCAGTATGACAGTATTAGTATCGACTAAATGAAAAATGGATATGCTTGCGGATGTCGTGTGTAGATGCTGCACCATTAATGAATCAATCCCTTCAACGTTAATAGAGTCCTGAAAAGGCAATCCGCATCCTTCTCGAACCTCATAAATATGATTATACTCATTTTGTAAGCAGTTACAAAACGTAATGTGCGATAAGGAGTGAGCTGATATGTTGTATCCAATCATTACAGATTCCCGTGGAATCATTGAACTTAATGGTATTTGGAATTTCAAGTTGGATAAAGGTGAAGGATTTAATGAGAAATGGTACGAAAACGCCCGCTGTTGGTTTACATTTGAACTTTATGGCTACGATGCTCGGTGGCGGGGAAAAGAGAAATACGTGGAAATTATGATGACGGAGTACGGTGCAGATACGCTTGCTGGACTACATGATATAGACCCTGTCATGTTTACGGAAGAGTTTCAGGTTGAATATTTACGGGCCAATCATGAAGTGTTTGATGAATTTGATCACTTCATTGGCAAACGCTTACAAACTGTACACCATTGAATACAATTACTCCGAAATCAGGATACTGTATATATTTTCATCAAGAGAACTACAACCAAGTAACGGAGGGGAAAAATATGAGTCAAAATAGCAGTCTAAAAGGTGCTGAAACAATAGTAACAAACCAGGAAGTAAGAAAGTTTGGGATGAAAGATAAGCTTGGTTATTTGTTCGGTGATTTCGGGAATGATTTCTTCTTTATTCTAGTTAGTTCATTTTTAATGGTTTATTATACAGATGTATTCGGTATTAGTGCAGCTACTGTTGGGGTACTCTTCTTAGTTGCACGATTATGGGATGCTGTGGCGGATGTAACATGGGGGCGATTCATAGATACGCGGAAGGCTGGCAAACAAGGTAAATTTAAACCATGGATTTTCAGAATGTCTTTTCCACTTGTCATTTCAGGTGTATTAATGTTCGTACACATTCCAGGGATGTCAGATGGGTTTTATCTGGCGTACGCTTTTATCACATACATTGTATGGGGCACTTTATATAGTACAGTCAATATTCCTTACGGATCTATGGCCTCTGTTATTACGAGTGATTCGGAAGAACGTACATCTTTATCTTCTTTTAGAACGATGGGTGCCATGTTGGCATCGTTAATTATTTCTGTAACTGGGCCATTGATTTTGTTTGTAGACAATAAGGCAGTTGCGGACCGCTTTACATTAGGAGCCATTATTTTCGGTATTCTATCTATCTCTTGTTACATGGCGTGTTATAAATTATCTACTGAACGCGTTGTAATACCTGAATCTAAAGAGAAGAAATCTAATTTAAGTAAAACGGTCAAAGGTCTGCTGAGAAACAAACCGCTTATTTCCATTCTAATCGCATCGCTTATGTTTATGATGTGTAGCATGCTTTTGGGTGCAGTTAACGTGTATTTGTTTAAAGACTATTTCAATAACGCAGCAGCATTAAGTTTCGTAGGATTTATCCAGACCGCTGCGGTATTTATTGCCATTCCTCTAGCCAAACCTTTGGTACGTAAATATGGTAAGAAGGAAACAGCAGCAGTAGGGATGTTACTATCAAGTATTGTCTATGCTATTTTATTCTTCTTACCCAATTTAACCTCAATTCAATTTATTATTGTATCGGCTATTGGGATGTTTGGATATGCTTTCTTCAATATCGTCGTATGGGCGTTCGTAACAGATGTCATCGATTATCATGAATATTTAACAGGTTTACGAGAAGATGGAACCGTGTATTCTGTCTATTCATTTGCTCGAAAAGTGGGTCAAGCCATTGCTGGTGGTATCGGTGGATTTGCGATTGCTGCGGTTGGATATGATGCTACTCGTGAGGTACAGACACAAACTGCACTTAATGGAATTCATACATTGGCTACACTAATACCGGCAGTCATCTTTCTATTGATTTTCATTATTTTAGTATTCTTATATCCATTGACTAAGCAACGTTCAACGCAACTTAATACTGATTTAGCTAATAAAAGAAAAAACTAAATCCAGTATAAATGGAGGACAATCACAAATGAATAACGACTTGATGATTTCAGGTTTTTCAGATGAAATATCGTCTAATTTCGATATACAACTTGAAGTAGTATCAACGCTGGGAATGTACTACATTTCATTACGTGGTATTGATGGAAGAAACATTGGTGATTTTACGGTAGATGAGATTAAGGGGAATGTACTTCCTCGGCTTCAAAAATGGGCAATGGGTGTTTCTTCCATTGGATCGCCAATAGGTAAAGTGTTTATTAACGATGGTGATGGATTTGAAAAACAGAAACTGATGTTAGATACGCTTTGCCAAATAAGTCATGTATTAGATTGTAAATATATCCGTATATTCAGCTTTTATATTCCAAAGGGTGAAGAAGCAGAACGTTATACAGATGAAGTAATAAGCAAGCTCAAGACGTTAGCCGAGATTGCAGAGAAATATGACATTATTTTATTACATGAGAATGAGAAGGATATTTATGGCGATATCGCCAGCCGTTGTTACGAGATGTTGAAAGCGGTTAACTCAGCACATTTTAAAGCCATTTTCGATTTTGCTAACTTTGTACAGTGCGGTGAGGATACCCAAAAGTGTTACGATTTGCTCAAAGATGAAGTGGTATATATACACATCAAGGATGCAGTGACAACGAATAGCCAAAATGTTGTGTGTGGGACAGGTGAAGGGAAGATATC
The DNA here is from genome assembly GCF_051550225.1 of Paenibacillus sp. FA6. Classification (NCBI taxonomy): domain Bacteria; kingdom Bacillati; phylum Bacillota; class Bacilli; order Caryophanales; family Paenibacillaceae; genus Paenibacillus; species Paenibacillus sp. FA6. Next base: position 701,043 of record NZ_CP188820.1, read on the forward strand.
TGAAATTCTGGGTCAAGCGATTAATAATGGTTACAAAGGATTTTTAACGCTTGAACCACATCTAGTTCTATTTGATTCTTTAAAAGATCTAGAGCTAGAGGAAGCGACAGAAGTTATTAAGGATAACAAAGGTCTTGATGGAGCAAGCGGATATAAGCTTCAATATGAGTCTTTATTAAAAATGGTTAAACAAATTGAAAGTGAGGCGAAATGATAATGAAAACAGTGAGATTAGGAATTATTGGATTAGGTACACAAGGTGGAACTTATGCTGGTTTCATAGCAGAAGGAAAAGTTGAAAACATGGTAATCGGAGCTATTTGTGATATTGATCCAGCTAAAAAGGAAGTGAGTGCTGATAAATACCCAGATGTACCTTTCTATAATAACTATATTGATTTGCTTGAGAGCGGTCATGTGGACGCCATTGTGACCACTGTTCCACACTACCTTCACCCCGAGATGGGAATTGAAGCATTGCGAAGAGACATTCATGCATTGCTAGAAAAACCAGCGGGTGTTTACACGAAACAGGTTCGAGAATTAAATGAATTCGCAGCATCCAAACCGGAATTGACATTCGCTATTTTCTTCAATCAGAGAACAAATCCACTTTATCAAAAGGTGAAACAGCTTATTGATGATGGTGAAATTGGTAATATCCGTCGTACCAACTGGATGATTACAACATGGTGGAGACCACAAGCTTACTACGATCAAAGTGCATGGAGAGCGACATGGGGCGGAGAAGGCGGTGGTGTACTTGTAAACCAAGCACCACATCAAATTGATTTGCTTCAATGGATATGTGGTATGCCTAAAAGGGTATATTCCAATGTGAAATATGGCTATCAAAGAAATATCGTTGTTGAAGATGAAGTGACGACAATTTTGGATTACGGCAATGGTGCAACGGGTGTATTTATTACCTGTACACATGACATTATAGGTACGGACCGTTTTGAAATATTAGGTGATAAGGGAAAAATCGTTGTGGATGATAGTAAGAAAGTTACCATCAAACGACTTGTAAAACCTGAGCCTGAAATGAACGCTTCGATGAGCTGGGCAGATGCTATGAAAGTTTTCATGGGCGGAGATCTAGGTGAAATATACAGTGAAGAAGTGCTTGAATTTGACAGTGTATGGGGTGCTCAACATATCGCTGTGTTGGAGAACTTCGCAGCCAATATTGTAGAAGGCAAACCGTTACTTGCACCAGGTAGTGATGGAATTAATGGCGTAGCATTGGCGAACGCAATCCATCTATCTAGCTGGTTAGGGAAAGAAGTAGAGCTTCCAATTGATGAAGAGTTGTATTTAGTGGAGTTAAACAAAAAAATTGAAGAAGAATCAAAATAGTTAAATAAGACTTGAATGGACTCATAGCTGGGTTAGGTTATGGGTTCGTTGTCAAAGGAGATGAGCTTATGTTAAAAGTGGCCGTTATTGGACTTGGGGATGTTTCTGCTATTCATCTAACAGCTATACAGGCTAATTCAAATGTTGAATTGGTAGCGATATGTGATATTGATGAAACAAGAAAGTCGATGGTTCCTCAGACGAAGTTTTATACGGATTATAACGAGATGCTTGATAATGAAGCTATAGATTGTGTGCATATTTGTTTACCCCATTATCTTCATTACCCCGTAACACGGGCTTGTGTTGAGAAGGGTGTCCATGTATTTCAAGAAAAACCTTTAGCATTGAATGAAGAAGAAGGATTGGCTCTATTAAAAATAGAGGAAGAGCATAAGGATATTAAAATATGCTTATGCATGCAAAATCGGTTCAATGAATCTTTTGAAAAGTTACAAGAAATCGTTAACAGCGGACAGAATGGAAAGATTATCGGTATTAAGGGATTAGTAACGTGGTTCAGACCGAAAGACTACTATAAGCTTAAGCCTTGGCGGGGTACGATGGCGGAAGCTGGCGGTGGTGTGATGATTAATCAATCGATTCATACGTTAGATTTAATGCAATTGCTTGGTGGACCAATCAAAGGAATTAGAGGATCCCTTGATAATCTATTGGATTATGGAATTGAGGTTGAAGATACAGCAACAGCGCATATTAAGTTTGAAAATGGTGCCAAAGGGCTGTTTTTTGCAACGAACTCTAATTTTGGGAATTCAAGCGTAGAGTTGCAGGTCGTATTTGAGAATGAAAAGTTTACTATTAAAGATAGCACTCTAACTAGGGTAAATGAGAACGGTAAGAAAGAAAAGATGGTTGAGGATGCCAAGCTCCCTGGTGCTAAGTTCTACTATGGGGCAAGCCATATGAGGCTAATTAACCATTTCTATTCTTGTATAGAATCTGATTCTCAGGATTATGTCCATGTGAAGGATGCACTAACATCGATTCAAATGATTGACGCGATTCGTAAATCATCAGAATTAAAAACCGAAATGAAAATGGGAGGTTAATCTTATGAAAAAAGGAAAAATTGGCGTTCAAATGATGATGCTTAAAGGAAAGGTAGAAGAGATTGGCGTCTACGAGACGATGAAAACAATACATGAGCTTGGCTATCATGCTGTAGAGGTATCTCAAATTCCAATGACGGCAGAAAACGTAGCTGAGTTAAAGAGAGCGAGTATAGATTTCAATATCAAAATTGCTGCTCTTTCTGCCGGGTTAGAGCCCATGTTGCCGGGCGCGCCTGGGGAGACTTTGACAGATGATTTCGAAAAAATTGTGAATGATTGCGAAATATTAGATTGTAATTTCTTGCGTATCGGTATGATGCCGTTGAATGTCATGGGTGATAAAGACCGAATCATGGATTTCATTGGAAAGTGTGAAGTGATGGCAGAAAGATTAGCTGAGCATGGAATTGAATTATATTATCATACTCATCATCTTGAGTTCCAGAAATATGACGGTGAATATTTATTGGATATGATAAAAAATAACACTTCCAAGCTCGGTTTTGAATTAGATGTCCACTGGATTCAAAGAGCGGGTGAGAATCCAGTAGAGTTTGTTAAGAAATACAAAGGTCGGATTTCTCTATTACACTTGAAGGATTACCGAATAGGACAAATGGATTTAAGTGAAGTAGATTTTAAAGATATGGCTAAATTCATGAGTATCTTCACGAATACGATTGAATTTGCAGAAGTTGGTGAAGGTAATCTTGATATGCCAGCCATTATTGAAGCTGGTCTTGAAAGTGGTGCACAGTATTTCTTAGTTGAGCAAGACGATGTGTACGGACGTGATCCATTTGATTGTTTGTCAACATCTGCGGACAACTTGAGAAAGATGGGTTACGCCGATTGGTTCTAAATTGAAGGGAGTCTGTTGCGATGAACACTATAATAACCCATCCAACTTGACGCGATAAAGATAGTCCAATTGCCGTTCCATGAGGATGTCGGGTAATAAAGGAAATAGCATATTTCTGAGTGATACAGACATCCGTCCGTCAAGTTGGGCGATCTTGCCGATGCGATTGGACATTCTAGTAATCTTACCCGTACGCTGGACGCGTTCGCGATTATAAAGTTGTAGAGCAGCGTCTACACTGGGAGTAGATTTTAAGTGTCCGGCCAAAATAACAGCATCCTCGATGGCTTGTCCTGCTCCTTGTCCCATGTTCGGAGTTGTTGCATGGGCCGCATCGCCGAGAAGCACAACACGTCCATAGGAGTAGCGAGATAGTGGGGACAGGTACATGATATCATGATGTAGTAGTTGTTCGTTCTCAGAAAGTTCTAGTATTTGAGGAATCGGTTTATGATATTTCCGAAATGTTCTTTCCAAATCAGAAACCGTATAGTTAGCAAACTGTGGATCAGCTTCGTGAGCATTCAGGCAAGCGAACCAGTATATCTGATTATTGGCTAGTGGAACGATCCCGAAACGTCCCTGTCTACCCCATGATTCTGTAAACACGTTAGGATCATAACTAACGGGTTGAGAATCGAAATGAAGTATAGAGCGCCAGCATGTGTATCCCGCGTACTGCGGGATAGAATTTGGTAGAACCCCCCTCCTGATAGAGGAACCAATTCCGTCAGCTGCGATCAGCAGGTCTCCTTCTTCTTGCGATCCGTCCTCGAACCATACCGTAACGCCGGATGCATGCTGTTCGAATCCTTTATAAGTTTTACCACAATGTACGGGTTGCTCTATTCCTAATTCTTTCATAAGAATGTTTAGAAGCGTTGCTCGGCTAATGGTTACATTGTCGGGTCCGTATTTTCCACTTACGGCCGTGGTCTCCGTAACACTTAACTGTTTACCGGTATCTGTCATGATCTGTATGCTTTGCAGAAGCTTCCCGGCTTGAAGTACTTCGTCGCCTACACCAAGTACCTGTAACGCGCGCACAGCGTTTGCACCTATTCCAAGACCTGCACCTCCTAACGACACTTCTGATCTTTTTTCAAAAACGGTCGCTTGTACGCCAATCTTGCGTAGGGCAAGAGCAACACATAATCCGCCAATACCTGCTCCAATAACGATTACCTTCATGAATTAGAGTCTCCTTTAATCACATTTTGAGAGCTTATCAATGATTTGAAGCATCAACCGTATTCCTTTTCTATTGTAACGAAAGTGATTTAAACTTCCTATTAGATATGTATCCATGTCCGGATGGTAAAACAGAAACGTTCCTGTTGATCCGGCATTTCCCCACATATTATATTTCTGTGGCATGAATAAGGGGATGGTTTTGAAATTCATTATTCCATAACCATAATCAATACCTATGAAGAATTTCGCCCAATCCTTCTTCATATTTGCAAGAGTGTCTTCTTTAACAATTTCATCATGTACTAGTGCTTTCATGAATTTAAGTAAATCCTCATTTGTGGACACAATACCACCTCCGGCATAACTAATACTAAGACTTTGGTAGTCTGTCATATTGATATTTCGTCCATATAAATGAGCCATAGGGAATTCGCTTGGTATTGTAGGTTCAGAACGGAGAATTAAATATGAATGGTTCATCTCAAGCGGTTCAAAAATGACATGACGAAGGACATCGTGCAAGGATTTTGAAGTTATTTGCTCAATGATTAATCCTAATAGATTATAGCCTGTATCTGAATAATGAAATCCTTTACCTGGTGGGAAATGTGATTGCAGATGCTCTTTAGACCATTGAATGGCTTCTTGCGGTGTCCAGAAACGAGAGGGATCATCAAACAGCATATCGAGCATAGATTTACCTTGTTTAGGCTTATCTTCTAGAAAACAATTTAGACCTGAGGTGTGATTCAATAAGTGCTTTATTTGGATATCATGTGTATAATCTTTTCCTTTGAATATATGTAGATTCCGCAATAGGTCTTGGTCGAAATAGGAGGAGAGGGTATCTTCATAGGATATCAGTTTCTTTTCCACTAAAAGACCAATGAGGACCGCTGTAAATAGCTTACCAATGCTGGCGATGAAAAAGGGCTGTTGTGCATTTGCGGCCAGACTACCCGTTGAACCTTCTGCTATATTCATGTGAATACCGAGCTTATCAGAATGAACTAACATATAAGCATTATATATTTTAGGGTCTTTGTGGACTGTATTCCTAAAAAGGTTTGCAATTAAGGATTGTGCGTTGTCCTTCTCCATTTAAGCATCACTCCCATATTGAATGATATTAATCCAATCTTTGGATCTTGAGGGAGCGGGCACCAGCAATGATATCTTTGCCCGTGCGTTCCATCATCGCAATTAACTTCTCCTCATCAAATACTTCTGGAAGCAATCCATTGACGTCCATTACGGATAAACCCATTTGGAATATTTGCATTTTCAACAGAATTCCCATGAGATCCTCGTCTGTAAAGTCATGCATTTCAGGATCAAGTCTCATTTGATCCAGAATGTTACCCACTTGGGGTTGAACATCATTCAAATAAGTATGGTTATTCATGATTAAGTCATTAAAAAGAACACTATACTCTCGAGCAAACTTTAGACTGGCTATGCCTATATTCAGAAATGGATTTGGGTTGTATTGTGTCATTAGCATCTCCCTGTTCATTTTTAATGGATCTCATGATATATAACTAATAAAATATACCGTTTTATAACTTTACTATTTCGAGGGGTACTCGGTAAAAGAAATTTCAGCGATGTTAGGGTACAAAGAAGGCTGCCGAGAATTTCTCGACAGCCTTAGCAGGTGATTCCTCAACTTATTGTGCCAAGATACTAGCTGATTGTTGTTCTTTCCACATCATTGTAATTACAAGACCAATAAACATAATGACAGCAGCAAAGAGATACGGATAGTTGATGTTTACATCAAATAATATACCGGCTAATGCGGGCCCGACGATATTGCCCAAACTTGTATATGTTGAGTTCATTCCAGCGATAAATCCTTGTTCTTTTTCGGCAGTTCTTGATAAATAGGTCGTTAATGCTGGGCGTAGCAAGTCAAATGCGAGAAAGATGAAGCAAGTTATTAGCAAAATGGTTAAATAGCTAGAGACCATGGTGGATGCTACCGCTAATACTACGCCAGCAATTAAGCATATCTGGATGAGTTTCTTTTCACCGAGTTTATCTACCATTTTACCAAACATAAAGACCTGAACGATAACCCCGAAGATTGCGCTTATTGTAATAATGGTAGCAATATCTTGTGGAGTGAATCCAAATTTATGATCAGAATACAGACTAAATACAGTTTCATATGCTGATAAACCAAAGGCCAGTACAAACACAATAATAAAGGCAATAATGTATAGTGGCTGAAGTGATCGTTTGAGATCACTTACCAAGTTTGTCTCTTTTTTAAGCCGACTGATTTCCAAAAGCTGCTGTTTGGATAGTGGCTCTTTTAGAATAAATAACGATGAAATACATGTTATTAATGCGAAGCCAGCAGCAAAGTAGAATGGGGCACGCACACCTAGCTCAGCAATAAAGCCTCCAATACCTGGTCCAATAATAAAACCGGTACTAATGGCGGCAGAAATATAGCCCATCGCTTTCGGTCTTTCCTCTACTGAGGTAATATCTGCAACAAAGGCAGTTACGGCTGGCATAATAAATGCACCACTAATGCCTCCTAGAATTCTGGAAAAATAAAGAACGGATATATGTGTACCTAAACCAAAGATGATCTCCGATATACTGAAGAGGAATAAGCCGATTATGATCATTTTCTTTCTACCATAAGTGTCAATCCATCGTCCTGCGAGGGGGGACATAAGTAATTGTGCGAACGCAAAGGCCGCCATAAGATACCCCATCGATTGGCCTGATAAATGCATCATATTCATAAAGGATGGCATCACAGGGACGATAAGTCCGACTCCTAGAAAAACAATGAATATATTACTTAATAGAATGAGTAAAACTGTTTTTTGTTCTTTCAATGGTTTCTTCATGAAGAAATACCTCTCTCTGCAAAATTATTGCTGTGTAATACCTCTCCAAAACACGGTCCATGAGGCATTTAGTTTATCGTTTAAACGTTGTTCATTATTTCCATAAGCAAGCTCTAGCATGATCGAATCAACTATACCTAAGAAGGCAAGAGTAGGTACGGAGGCTGTATCTTCCATGATGGCTTTGGCATCGATCCATTCTTGAAATTTGCTTTCTAGTACGGTTTGAATCTTTTCTTCCGTGTCGATTACTTCCTCACTAATCGCTATTGCAAGATGGAGAGGTGGAAAAAAAGACATACGTAGCCAAAATTTTAACTGTTCGCTCTGTTGAAACAAATCAATGACCAATTGCAGATATCCTAATAAATCTGCTTTGGGATTAAGGGTATCCACTTTACTCAAATAATGTAGTATCGATGAGATCTCTGCCTCTTTAGCATCATGTAAAACTTGTAGAAATAGATCATCTTTCCCTTTGAAATGAGCATAGAGAGACTGTTTTCTCATACCGACTTGCTCGGCAATTTGAGACAGAGATGCTCCCTCATACCCATGAATTGTGAAAAATTTTAAAGCGACGTCTTTAATCTCTTTACGTTTCAATCGAATCACCTCTATTATTAACGAACGTTCGTCAGTTATTCTAACAAATTTAATCTTTTTATACAAATGTAAATTTAAACATGATTGTGGAAATAATCAAAAGCTACTGGATACGATTCGAGCGATTTATACAGGCTGTAACTGAAGTTTTATTACTGTCTACTTTTTTGAGGGAAGGTCAGAACGAATGAATGAATGAATGATAAAAGGGACACATGGAACTCATACTTTAGGTTCATTTTGTTCTATACGAATAATTTTTTGGGGGTGTAACTAACGTGGGAGAGCGCATCGCTGCCAGCGATGAGGTCAGGGGTTCGGATCGCCTAGGATTGACCAAACATAAAAACACGCCACATGTGGCGTGTTTTTATGTTTGGTTGGTCGAAGCCTTGGGAGCAAGTCCCGAGGAATTAGTCCGCGCGGATAGAGTGGCATTACATAGAGTGTCGCTTATAGAAGCCTTAACCTTTAATACCTGTTGTCGCGATGCCTTCAGTAAAGTATCGTTGTCCGACGAGAAAAATGATCGTAGCAGGAATAACCATAATCATTGTTCCAGCCATAATCAGGTGCATCGGAGATGTAAGGCTACTACGTAGCGTTGATAACCCGAGTGCTACCGTATACATATTCTGATCGTTCAAATAGACGAGCTGGTTCAAGAAGTCATTCCATACCCCAACGAAAGTGAACAGTAAGACGGCGACCAGAGCTGGCTTGACCAGTGGTAGGATAATTCGGGAGTATATTGTGAAGAATCCCGCACCATCCATAACGGCTGACTCATCCAAGTCACGGGGGACTGTCAATAAGAACTGCCTGAGGAGAAAGATGTTAAACGCACCACCACCGAAGAAAGCTGGAAGAATGAGCGGTAGAAAAGTGGTTGTTAACCCTAGCTTGGACCAACCGATGTAAGTTGGTACTAAAGTAACAATACTCGGCATTAATATCGTCATGATAACTAGAGAGAACCAGAAATTCCTGAGAGGGAAATCGATTCGCGCGAACCCGAAAGCAGCCAGACTACTCGTAAGACCGACTCCGATTAACACCGGAACGATAATGATAAACGTATTACCTATATACATGAGAAAATCGACCCGATTCAATACCTCGTTATAATTCTCCCACCTAAAAACTGTTGGTAACAGAATGGGAGGGTATTCCATAATCTCTCCTAAATCCAGTAGCGAAGAACGGAAAATCCAGTAAAGCGGGAATAGAAAGAGGAACGTAAGAATTCCCAAGAAAAAATAAGTAGTAATCTGACCTCGTACACGGTAATTCATCTGTTGCCCCCTCCCTCATAATGCACCCATTTAGAAGAGAGTTTAAATAGCAGGTAAGTGAAGAATCCTACGATAACGAAGAGCACCATAGCGAGTGCACATGCATATCCCATATTCTGATATTTAAAAGCTTCTCGATAGATTAGGAACGAATAGAATAGGGCGGAATCGTTGGGTCCTCCGCCGTTGCGACCAAGGACATACGTCTGTGTGAATGCTGTTAACGAGTTGATGAATACTAAGATAACATTATAGAAGATGACGGGTGAAATCAGCGGAATGGTAACCGAACGCAGCTTCCCCCACCACCCACCACCATCGATTTCTACCGCCTCAAGAAGCTGTCGGGGAACATCCTGCATGCCGGCCATGAAGATGATGATCACATTGCCTGCTCCCCATACTGCGATGATAATCAATGAAGGAATGACTGAATCAGGTGATCCGACCCAATATTGCTTATCAATACCCAAAAATCCGAGAGCGTAGTTAATGATGCCGAAATCTACGTTAAACATCCAAATCCAACAGATGGCACCAGCAAGCATTGGGATGACCGTTGGCAAATAGAAAGCGGCTCTGAAAAAGGCCTTTCCTCGTTTGACAGAATTGAGCAACATCGCGATGATGAAGCTGAACACTATGATGGCTACTACGCTTCCAATAGAATAGTAGGCAGTTACCTTCAACGATTTAACGAAAAAATAGTCCTCCATAAATATCTTTTGATAGTTTTCGAAACCAATCCACTTTTTCGGTGCCAAAACAGTCCAATTCGTAAAGCTCAAATAAAGACTGTATAGCAGTGGAGCCAAGGTGAAAATAATAATGCCTAAAATAGCGGGGAGGATAAAAAGATATCCAGCCCATATCCTCCTCCGTTTATGGCTTTTGTAGCTAGTATGTCGCTTGAGTCTGGGCATCCACTATGCCTCCTTATTGTTGGAATGCATGGAGAGGCTGCTTCTGATCGCAGCCTCCGTTAACCGAATACTTATGGATTCGCTGTGCCACTGTCAAAGATTTCTTTCATCCTTGGATAGATCGCATCAATAGCTTCTTGTGCTGTTTTCTCTCCGAGCCATACCGGATCAAGTCCTGGATTCAACACTTCACCGAGTCGGCTATAGGTTGGTAGGAAGAACCATGGCGTTGGATACGTTGCTTTCAGTGCATAATCGATAACAGCGGTTTTATATTCTGGTGGATGTACCGGAGTCGCTGTCCATTTCGCGATTAAATCGGGATCTGTGTACCAGCTTAGCTCCGTCGGCATCCACACACCACTATCAAAGTTAGCTTGGTTTTGGTTCGGATCCATTAACCATTTGTAGAGCATGATGGCTTCATCTGGATGCTTCGCTGTATTGTAGATAACAAGGGGTAATCCAGTATTTGTTGTAGCTGGTTTTTTGAAGATTGGCAACACACCGACACCGTTTCTCAAGCCTTTCTCAACTTGGGGACCGATGTTGACGAGCTCCCATTGACCAGAAGTAGCCATGGCGATCTTACCAGAGGCTAATTTCTGACCAACGTCACCCGGCAGACCTTGCGCTTGTGCCGGAGTTGGAGAGACAAACTCTTTCAAGGATAAATCCGCTACCTTCTGAATGGCTTCGATCGTCTCTGGTTTGTTGATCAGTAGTTCCTTACCATCTTGGCTTACTTCTCCACCGCCATTACTAATTGCAAAAGGAGTCCAGAAGAAATCCGCAGCATGATTAACATCGATGCCAAATTGCACAATGTTACCTTTATCAAAACCAGCTTCATTTGGGTGTTTACCATTCTTATCTACCGTTAGCATGCGAGCAACCTCCAACATTTGATCCCATGTCCATGCCTTCTCTGTTTCGGCAGGAGGATAAGGAATGCCAGCGTCGTCGAATAACTGCTTGTTATAATGAAGGATGATGATTTCATTGGCAACGCTGTACCCAAGTAGCTTGCCGTCTGGAGAGACGAATTTATTACTTTCCATTTTCGGCGAAATGGTACCGTCCTTATAATATTGAGACATATCCATCAATATACCTGATTCTGCCCATCTAAGAGCTTGTGCTTCATTCATTGCACTAATATCAGGTAGCGTTTTCGAAGCAGCCATGGCGGTCAACTTCGAAGGGAACTCATCCTCAGGAACGCTTTGATAATCAATTTTAATATTGGGATGCGCTTCTATGAATGCATCGAAGCTTTTCTGTTGAGACTTTCTTTCTTCATCTGGAGCCCAGTCTAAGTACTTCAGAGTTACAATTTCGTCAGATTTCTTTGAATCGGAAGTTTTGTTACTAGGGGAAGGCGCACTACCGTTATTGTTATTCGAACTGCAGCCAACGATTAATGCGAACATCATGATCATTGCAACGCTCATTGCTAAGCCTTTTTTAACTAATTTCAAATTAACCCCTCCATCATATATAATTCGTCGCTTTTCAGAAAAATTGTTCACTTCTGCGATAAATTACTTCATACCCCCTTCCTGATTTGAGTAAGAAACATCTATGATTGCACCTCTTCAGATTAAAACCGTTGTTCTCGCACCCATACTTGCATTTCACCAATGCCTCTATTGGCCCAAGCGAAGTAGGGGATGAAATAGGCTGTCGTCTGTTCTAGCTGATCTTCAACGTGTGCAAGGTATAGCTGATCCCCCCAGCTATGTTCTCGAATGCGGAAGGCTGGTACCTCTATTATTTGGAGTCCATGGAGAAGCTTAGGGAGGTAGTAAGAATGGTTATTGCTATCTGACGCGATAATCAATTGATGCAGATGGCTTCCATTGTCAGCTTCCTCCATGCAGTACACTAACGGTCCTCGTTGCAGTGCCACTTTTCCGACTGTCTCACGGATAAGGGGGTTACCCTTCATATGGTTAATCTTCATAGGTAGTACAAGATGAATGATATCTTTAGGATCCCATTGGCGATCGATGTGAATATAGCCATCTAGCAATGAATCTTCATTGATCGGATAGGGGATACCATTGATTAGAATATCAGCACTCTCACACCAACTAGGTAATCTCATCGCAAATGTAAACCGAAAGGCTTGATCCATTCTGAACTCGAAGCGAACATTACCCTCCCATGGAAGTTCGGAATGCTGAATGACCTGAACCTTCTGGTCGGAGAACTCAAGCTCTATTTGACTTCCAATATATAAGTGGGTATACAACGTCTCCTCCCTGACTGAGTAGATGTAGGATCCAAGTGAAGCCAACAGCCTAGAAATGTTAGGTGGACAGCACGCACAACCGAACCATCGCTGTCTTTGATGTTTAACATGGTCGAAGTTTCTATTCTTACCACTTGCGTCAGGCCATACCTCCAGTGGATTAACATAGAAGAAATGAGTCCCATCCTGGGACATACCGGCAATAACCGTGTTGTACAAAGCTCGTTCCAGTACATCCGCATACTCACTCTTTGCTTCGATTTGCAGCATACGGTGGGCAAAGAAGATTAATCCGATGGATGCACAGGTTTCCGCATATGCGGTATCACTAGGTAGATCATAGTCAAGTGAGAATGCTTCACCATACGCCATTGATCCTATCGCTCCCGTGATGTACATTCGCTTGGAGACGATATTCCTCCACAGTGTTCGACAGGCAGCCAATAATTGTTCATCGCAAGTTTCGGCCGCAACATCAGCCATCCCCGTACACATGTAGACAAGTCGCACCGCATGCCCTTCGGCTGTCTCTTGCATTCTGATTGGCAGGTGAGATTGGCTATACGATTTATCCAAAGCCATACGTAGCAAAGGGAAATGCGTTTGACCGTTTCGATTTACGTATTCCACATCATAGAAATGTGGGCTCTGCCCTCGTTCGTCTAAGAAGAACTTGGCTAGCTGCAGATATTGATCATTGTCTGTTGCATGATAGAGTTTGACTAATGCAAGCTCGATTTCTTGATGGCCATCGTAGCCCTTGATTTTCCCTTCTCCAACACCGAATGTCTCATGGATACAGTCTGCTAAGCGGCACGCAATGTCCAGTATCTTGATTTTCCCAGTTGCATTGTAATATGCAACTGCAGCTTCAATAAGATGCCCGGCGCAATATAATTCATGGCATTCCGCTAGATTCTTCCATCGTCCTTCCGGCTCCTTAAGAGTGAAGTACGTATTCAAATATCCATCTGAATGTTGGGCCTTGGCAATGAGATCAATCATTTCGTCAGCGATCTTTTCCAATTCAGGATCTGGCGCGAGCGCGAGTAAATAACCGACAGCTTCCAACCACTTAGCAACATCACTATCTTGGAATACCATGCCGTGGAAATCGCCCTTTTCCAATCCAGCTGCAATTTTGAAGTTCTGTATGGCATGACTGGGCTCAGATCCTTCTACACGGTCATTAAGCGCCTCCCATTGATAAGGAACGACAACGTCTCGGATCAATGAAATATAAGGAGACCAAAAGTCATCCTGGATCGTAACAACCTTAAATGGAACGGGTGTGGATATGGATAAGTTTCTCATCAAATAGTCTCCTTTGATTTATAAATCCAAACTTTTATGAAAGCGCTATTAATTTCATATTACATGCATTACTATGTTATTTATATAATAAATTGCAACTATATTTTTAAAAATTACAACCAACTGGAGGTAACGAAAATGAGCTCACCGATCTTGCATTTCATTTCTCCACCTATCCCTTACTTCATAGATTGCGGCCGCGCTTTTTATCGTGCGGGTGAACGTCACGTCAGTCGTAGTAACATCGGTGTATTTGATTTGGTCGTTGTTACTCAGGGGATGTTAAGGTTGGGAGAAGGGGAAAATGAGTGGGAAATTCAGGAGGGTGAAGCTTTCATTCTTAGGCCTGATGCCAATCATTATGGTACGGAGGCCTGCCTTACGGACACGGAAATTATTTGGATTCATTTCCATACCTTTGGTGCTTGGGATGAATGTAGTAACATGGGCAAATGCTTGGATAATCAATCTGCGTTGTTCGCCACTCATAAGCAAACGGCCTATTTGAACCATAGTGAAGTATGCTCGGTGTTTATCCCAAAGCATACGAAGCTTAAGCCTAAGGCGATGGATATATTGGGTCAGTTTTTTCAATTGGAAGATGAGCCGAGGTCTCTTCGAAACTGGAAGAGGCAATCGGTATTCCAGCTCTTTATCCAGTATCTTGACCGGGAGATTGCTTCGACATCTGACGGAACTGCATTTAATTTAGCAGAGAAGGTCGAGTTGTTCATTAGGCAGAACTACACGAACAAAGTTAACAATTCGATCTTGCAGAGCAAACTGAATTATCATCCGAACTATATGGCAAGATGCATGTTTAAGGTGTATGGGATGACTCCGATGGATTACTTATTATTTTACAGACTTGAGCAAGCGAAGAAACTGTTAATACAAACTGAATGGTCGGTCTCGCGTATAGCAGAGGAGGTAGGGTTTCAACATGGCTCGTACTTCACTTTCTGCTTTTCGAATAAAGAAGGGACTTCTCCGCTTAATTTTCGTAGGAAAATGAGGGGGCATTTGTAAATGGTAATATTTTCACTAAAGAGGACATCTGCTATTGATCCCAGATACCTCGCTTTTCGTCTGCTTTCGGAGAGACTCGTATCCAAGCATGAAAATAGATCAAAAATACAGTTATTAAAGGCCTGTATAGAAAACAGAATCTTCGTACATCAGCATATCAAATAACCGCCCAGTCATAAATTCATGATCTGGGCGGTTTAGTATATTATTGTTGTTTACCTTCGATTGCACTCAGCAAGACGCTAGCGGCGATACCGAGTCTACGATCGAGGAGACGGTTGTGGTCCATGGAGAAATCAAGCTCAATCTTCTGAATGAAAGGATTAAATCGTTGGTTGAAAGTAAACACGTTATATTGCCCCATTGTACCACGGAAGGACTGTGGTACGAGATTGGATAGAAATCTACGGATGATAGCTAACAACATATTATCTTCTGTAATCAGTCCGACCTCAACTTCCTGAGTGTCGAGAATGGTCCATTCATCCTTGAGGATCGACTTCATCCCCTTTCTTCTTAAGCTACCAACAGACTCATTTCTTTGGGGATCGTAGACATCGTATGTAGCAGAGAAGTCAATTCTTGATCGTGCTTTTATAACTAGAATTTCTTCAGTCATGTCCTCGGAACTATATATTCTAATATCTTCCTTCAGTTTAAACGCCTTTTGTTTAACGTAAAAGGCTAGTCCGCCCTGAGCGTCATAAATATGGAAGGCATCACCGAAAACTTTGAGTACTTTTTTGCGAATGAGGTAATTGGAATGGTTAAAGCGGTCAGTCATAATTATATTCTCCTTTAAATTCATACTATTTCTATTATCTCATATTTTCATGAAAGGGGAATCATAGAATTGGTAACGATCATAACAGCCACTTTAATAATTCACAAATAATAGAAAAACATCTTAGAATCTAGTAGAATAAGAGGGATTAAAAAAAAGTCGAAGATACCTGAACCGTTGCGTTGGACTTAAGGTTGTCTGTTGAATATTAGAGTGAGGGGTCATAACCTATGAATCGACCAAGCAAGATTCTTATTATTGAAGATGAGCAAGACATTGCTCGTATATTACGAGATTATATAAGTATACATGGGTACGAGGTAGAGGTAGCGAACAACGGCGCAGACGGGCTGCGGTGTGTTGATACATCAAATCCGGATTTCATAATTTTGGATCTTACGCTACCAGATGTGGATGGTATTGAACTTTGTCGTCAAATTCGAGATAAAAGTACAACACCTATACTTATTCTAAGCGCGCGTGGAAGTGACACAGATAAAGTGCTAGGCCTTGGATTTGGTGCAGATGATTACATGACTAAACCATTCTCATTAAGTGAGTTGGTTGCAAGAATAAATGCTCATTTGCGAAGAATGGAGGGAATGGTAAGTAAAAATATGAAATTAGACAGTGATGCGATACATATAGGAAATATCAGAATAGATAAGAAAGCGTACATATTGACCGTGGACGATAAGGAAGTATCGTTGTCTTCCAAAGAATTTGAACTACTTTATTTTTTAGCCAATAATCCTAATCAGGTGTTTACCAAGAGCCAATTGTTAGACGCCATTTGGGGGTATAACTCTCTAGGAGATGAGAACACGATTACTGTGTATATTCGAAGATTAAGAGAGAAAGTGGAAGCCGATCCGTCACATCCAATCTATATTAGAACGGTCTGGGGTGTTGGGTATAAATTGAATGTGGACGAAATGTGAGATGGGAGCCTTATATGTATTTACGTAACTGGATGAATAGATGGCAATCTTATGCTTTGATTTGTGTGATTGTGATAATAGGATGCACGACATATACGTGGGTGAATCCCCTTGGGAGTGATCAAGCGTCTGAATCGAAATTTGTAATCAATCAAGTACGCGTCCAACTGAGTGATATCATGCAGTATCTAGAACAACATCATAAGGATATTTCTACGGACCCCTATATGCAAAAGACAATGCGAGCTATGATCGAAGATCGCGGTGTGAATCTTATCTATTCCCTATTAGATGGTAACGTAGCGTTTACAGTTCCCCTAGAACAATCTATTCAACATATCGATGTGAGGACCTCACTTCATTATGATTTATATACTTCAAGAGTAGATAAGGATATGTTCAAAATCACCTTTCCTGTAATTGATGAAGTGTCCCAAGTTCAAGTGGGGAATGCTATTTTTACGATGCCTGAAAGTATGGTTCTGAACGAGCAATCACATTCAATGTCTTGGATTCCATTCGTAATCATTATTCTGTGTGGGATCTTCCTAATCATTCTACTATTCATTCTCCTTCGCAAAATAAAGAATCACGCCATCAAGCCTATCTATCAATTGAAGAACTATTCCGAAGCGATCCTCAAAGGGAATTATGAACCGCAATTCACATATGGCAGAATGGACGAAGTTGGTGAAGTGTATGCCATGTTCGATCAGATGAGAATAGAGATCATGTCTCTGAACATCCAAAGAGCAGAACAAGATACAGCACAGAAAGAATTGATCTCTAACATTTCGCATGATATCAAGACACCGCTTACCACTATAAAAGCTTACATTGAAGCTATTCACGCTGGGGTATGCCCGGATATTCCTTCTATTATGGAATATATGGAAGTGATGCAGACGAATGCGAACCAAATGACAAGACTGATCGAAGATCTATTAGTTCATGCCTTGAGTGAATTGGGACAAATTTCAGTTACTCTTACAGAGCAATATAGTCGAGACATCCTTCTGAACATTCTGAAACCTATCGGACATTATGTTCGAACTACCGGGGTTGTATTTACCGAACCTAAGCAAGAGGATGTTCCTAATGTATTAATTCATGTGGATGCGACGCGATTGGAACAGGTTATTTCAAATCTGATTGCTAATGCATTGAAACATACATCGGCCGGCGATACGATCCGTATTCACATCGAACTTCAACCCGAACAGTTAACATTCACCATATCCGATACAGGAGAGGGAATTCTACCTCAAGAGATGCCGTTTATATTTGAACGCTATTTCCAAGGAAGAGTGAGTTCATATCAATCCATACATCGAAATGAAGGAGCAGGGTTAGGACTCTCGATTTGCAAACATATTATTGAAGCGCACAAGGGCACGATCTCATTTAAAAGCGTGAAGGGTCAAGGAACGGAATTCTTCTGTGCTATTCCATTATGCTAATTAAGGGTGGTTTCTTCGGTGATCTTCCTTATATTTTGTGTGTCTGTAATATTGTATTAATAACTTGATAAGTATTTCACAAGATTAGCCCCTTACAATGATCTTATACGGAAATAAGGAGAGGGCTTAAATATGTCAAAGCAAGTGATTATTAAGGGAACCAATCTATGCAAGACTTATTCAACTGGAAGTGAGCAATATCATGCCATACGTAATGTAGATATAGATATCTACGCAGGGGATTTTACCGTTATCATGGGGAACTCGGGTTCAGGCAAGTCTACTTTGCTATACCTTCTGAGTGGACTGGATAGCGTCACCGCTGGTGATGTGCAATTTCAAGGTCAACACATTAATAAATATAACGAACGGGAATTAGCAGACTTTAGAGCGAGGAAGATCGGATATATTTATCAGAGTATTAATCTGGTGCCTGACCTTACGATCTTTGAGAATATTGCCTTGCCGGGTTATGTTGCCGGTTATCCGAGGGCAGAAGTGAAGAAGCAGTCGGTTGATCTGATGCAAGGTATGGATATCGAAAGCCAGTGTAACCGTCTGCCTTCGCAGACTTCAGGTGGACAGCAGCAAAGAGCAGCGATCGCTAGAGCTCTTGTTAATTCTCCAGATGTTCTTTTCGCGGATGAACCGACTGGAAGCTTGAATTATGATCAGGGTGTTGCGGTTCTGGATATTCTCACGAAGATGAATCATATAGGACAGTCTATCGTAATGGTGACTCATGATATCAAAGCGGCATGTAGAGCGGATCGATTAATTTTGATTAAAGATGGCACTATTGGCGGTGTGCTTCAGTTCGACAAATACGATGAGGATTCTATTCACGACAGAGAAAGTATCATCTTCTCGTACGTGTCGGGGAGGGAATAGACGTTATGTATGCTGTGTGGACTCTTTGCCTGGCTAATTTAAGGAGAAAGAAATTACAAAACGGATTAATCACTTTACTTATCATGTTATCCACGTTGCTACTTGCAACCTCGGTCACGGTTATTCTGAACACAGAGAATGTATTTACAGATATTCATAACGAAACGAAGGGATCACATCAAATATTACAACTGGGAGGCGAACTACACGATCGGCATAGGGTGAAAGAGTGGTGGGATAAGCAGGAAGGGGTTACTACATCTGCGTTGATGCCGTATAGAACTCTAGCAGGTATTACCCATCAGGGTAAAGAGATTCCAGAGCTATTCTTAATGATGATGGATACGCCGGAACAACCCTTTACAGTGGATAAGCTTATTTTTGCTCAAGGTATTGAGAGCTTGCAACCCGAGAGCGGAACGATATGGATTCCAACTTCGGCGGCAAATACCCATGATATTTCGATAGGGGATACGATTGGATTCAATACGGGTGATAGTGAATTTGAATTGAGAGTATCTGGCATAGTGGTTGATATTCCTGAAGGTGGACCCTTTTCAACGGGTGCACGCATATGGATGAATAGTCAAGATTATATGGAACAGTTAGACAATATGCCGGGCAAAGATATGTATATGATGGGGCTGAGATATGATGATTACAGTCAAAGTTCGATGTATTGGCAGAAGTTTGAGGAAGATTTGGGTACCCCTTTTCTTGAATCAAAAATAGAGTTTGAGGAGATCTCTGCTTTCTATCTTATTCTCAATAAAGTGATTGGGTTTGTGATGATTTTTCTCGGAGTCGTTATGATGTTAGTTGCCCTATACACGATTGGATATACCATTTCTGATGCGATACTGTCCAATTATAGAACGATGGGTGTTATTAAATCATTGGGATTAACCTCAAAGAAAATGATAGGCATATATGTTGCTCAATATGGTCTTCTATCAACAATCTCGATCATACCGGGTCTAATCGTTAGTATATTTGTGTCGAGAATAATCATAGAGAGCTCACTTTCTTATATGAAGACGGAGAATAACCCAATCGATATCCAATGGATGCCAATCGTCACTAGTATAGGATTGCTAATATTGATACTCGTCTTACTGTGTGCGTGGGGGTATGCGGGCAAAGCGCGTTTTATTCAACCCGTGCAAGCGATCAGGTATGGCATGTCTGAAATGGATAGCAGCAAGATGACAAGACGATTGAATTCAATGGGAACCAACAGAATGGGATTTGAACGGTATCCTGTCACATTCGTTATTGGACTGCGAAATATTATGAATAATATGAAGGGCTCCATCTTAATGATGGTACTAGCTACCATTACATCCGCGGTACTTGTGTTCGGCTTTCTTCTGTTGAGCAGTATCAGTTCGATTGGGCAGACATCGCCTAAGTGGGGGTATGATTCATCTCATATTCTAGCTATGGTATATAATGATTCTGCCTTTGATCGTGTTACATTCGATAAGGAAATGCTGTCAGACCCAAGGGTAAAGAACATCAGTTGGATGGGGGATGTAGTGGGTGTCTTTCCTTCGGATGAGAAGCAAGATCGTAACGATCGCATATCGGAGTCGTTGAGTATCACTATGGCAGTTGCTAATGGAAGTTTTGATGATATGGGCTATATGACGATAAGAGGAACTAACCCCAATAATAAGAATGAAATCGCTATTGGTGTCAACGTGGCGAAGACACTAGGTAAAGATATAGGCGATGTGGTAGAAGTGTATATAGAGAGGCACAAACAAACCCTTACCATAACCGGAATCTACCAGGCGATTGCAAATATGTCCTACTCAGCTAGAATTACCGTGGATGTCGTCAAGTCGTATAATCCAGAGTATAACGGGATGGAGACGAGTTTCATTAATGTACACGACGGTACGCAAGCCAATCTTATGGTTGATGAGATTAATGATCAATACAAAGACTCCCTTAAAGCGTTGAATCAACAGACGTTACTGGACGCCACATTCAAAGAAGCTACAACCGTATTCAGTATTCCATTTAGTATTATGGGCTTGTTGTTCATCATGGTTACATTCATCATTATATTGAGCACTTGTCGCATTAACATTAAGAAAGAAAGCAAAACGTACGGCATTTATAAATCCATTGGTATGACTTCTAGTCATATCAGATTATCTGTAACGCTAGGAATTATCATCCTGTCTGCGATTGGAGCGCTACTTGGTGGATTGGCTGGGGTGTATTTGTTACCTAAGCTCCTGGAGAGTATTGTCTCTGATTATGGAATAGTTGATTTCCCTCTCGTTATCCAGTGGTGGGGCGTTATAGGCTTTACATTTCTAAGTATATTGGCTGCGGGCCTTGGTTCTTGGGTGTCATCCAGAGTGGTAAATACAACATCGGCCAGGATATTGGTGGTGGAGTAAGTAACCACGTCGTATTAGTTTAAATATCTTGCTATGAAACGCTTGGATTTCCAAGCGTTATTTGTTTCTATATTTGTACATATTGGATCGATTATTTCATTGGCGTTTGGCACTGTCGTTTCAGAATTTTTTTAACGAAGTTGTCTTCTTTACATTCCCTTTACACAATCATGCTAATCCATTAACAACTAGCTCTTACAATCAAGAGAATAGTAAAAAAGACCTATTCAATTTGATAGGAATAATGGAGGATGATACTTTATGAAGGGAAATACCTTGCACCTTTCTATGAAATGGAAGTTAATTTTAAGCTTCTCTGCTGTTGCTCTAATATTTCTGGGGGTGGCACTTTATCAGAGTCATACAATAAAGCTCGTACAATCCTCAATGGAAATCCAACAAATAGAGATGGAGAAAAGAATTACCGTCGCACAAATGACTCAACTGTTGCAAGAGTTGAATGGATTGGAAACTTCGCTTGCTCAGTCTAGCGATCTTAAATTTGCGGATTCTTTCAAGCAAACGCAGCATAAACTTAATACGAAATTAGCTAGGGTGACTTTTGAGGGAAATACAGGAGCATTCAACAATTTACAACTTCTACAAAGTCAGATTGAGAAATATAGAGGGAATATGGATGAATTAATCAGTATAATTGAGACTCAAGAACGGAACCCATTGACGGTCCTCGCGAAGATGGATAACTTACATATCGAAGCACTTGCCATGAATCAAGCAATGCTTAATACGAATGAACAATTGTACATGGCGGCAGAAGAGAATGCACAAAAGGCAGAAGATTATTCATTTATTTTATTACACGATACAACATCTATTACTACTTATGCTGCGATTCTCGTAATTCTTATGACGCTTGTTATAGCGATAGTACTTATTCGTTCCTTTACATCTCCGGTAAACAAGCTACAATCGGCTCTCCATAAAATTTCGGAAGGTGATCTGCGCTATCAGATTAATTCTTCATATCACGACGAGCTAGGTCAACTGAGTCATCATTTCGATCATATGGTACAGAGGGTAAGGGACATGCTTCAGCAAACGCAATCGGCAGCATCCTCCTTAGCGACTTACGCGCACTCCTTCCAACAATCTTCAGCGATTACTGCTCACACGAATCGGGATATTGTGAAGACAATTCAGGAAATATCTGTTGGAGCGGGACAACAAGCTGAACAATCCGAGCATAGTGCGAGTCTGATCCAAGAGTTAGAACAAGGAGTTCATGAAATCACGGAATATACGAAGGTTATGGTATTGACGAGTGAAACGGCTAATAACAATACCCGTAAAGGGTTTGAGGCTGTCACTGACTTACGGATCGTATCCGAACAATCTCGTGATTCGATAGCAAATGTATATGATGCGTTAATTAAGTTAGTGGAGAAATCGAAGCAAATATCGAGAATTACCAATTCGATTACAGAAATCTCGACTCAAACGAATCTTCTCTCATTGAATGCAGCTATTGAGGCAGCACAGGCGGGAGCCTATGGAAAGGGATTTTCCGTTATTGCAGCTGAAGTGAGGAAGTTGTCAGTACAAACGAAAGAATCATCCGTTCATATCGGAACAATAATCAATGATTTGCAATCGGGTATGATCGATTTTCAAAGAGATATGCTTGTGACGAAAGGGAACTTTGAGAAGCAGGATCATAAAGTAGCAGAGACTCTTTCATCTTTTGATGCTATTGACCATTCTATAGAAGAGATTAGTAGGCAGATTGGACAAATCCACGATAAGGTGAATATAACCCGGACTAACAATGCCAGACTTTCTGAATCTGTTCATTGTGTTGCTTCCATTGCTGAAGAGACTGCAGCGGGAGTTCAGGAAGTGAACGCATCAAGTATAGAGCAGGACAACGCTATAAGTGATATTGCCGAGCAAGCCATCAAGATCAATGAAATTTCACAAATGCTGTTCCAGGAAATTAATGTGTTCAAGATTCATGTTGAAGAGCCTGATGAGGTTAATCAAGTTGACGTCCTACTATAAGAGGAAGTTCAAAAAGTCATCTTTTGATCACGAAGTATTCCGAGAAGCGTATTCGACATCGAAGATTGAATTCAGCCGGTCCTAGCGTATGCTTTCGAAGTATGTTTCTTCTGGAAACATTTCAGGGGCTCACGTAGGTACTGCAAGCGTAGGCTTCCGAAGTCGTTTTCTACGAAAACGTGTAGCTCCGCTCCTCACTCCCTTGCTTCATCCAATCTTCTCGGTGCTGAAAAGCTGACTTTTTGAACTCGAACTATAAGAAAAACTTATGATTCCATTGTGATACTGTGATTGGACTAATGGGTTAATCTGAAACTATAATTAAATATAAGAAAGTTATCGGAATTTGAGCGATTGTATAATCTCATTGACCTTATTGTCGCTTTATGATAGGTTGGAATAATCTATTGACTAATTCATATGTGTATACTTGGTTTTAAAATGAATGTATTTCTTTGTGAGGTGGATAATGTTGCAACTTCAGGTAATGAACAGCCCTTTTAATCAGGAGCAAGTAGAACTACTCAATCGTCTCTTGCCAACACTAACGGAGACACAACAGATCTGGCTTAGCGGATTTCTTACGGCTAGCCAAAGTGCGTCATCACAGTTGACACCAAACGCTGTCGTGCAATCTATTTCGGAGGTACCAGCAGCACTCATTACGAACAGTCCTGTTGCTGTTTCTCGAGAAGTGACAGTACTCTTCGGGTCTCAGACAGGTAATTGCCAAAGATTAGCGAAGGGGCTAACCCTTAAGTTGGAAGAGCAAGGATTTAAGGTGGTACTCTCTTCCATGAGCAACTTCAAATCCAATAGCTTAAAGCAGGTACAGAATTTACTGATCCTCGTGAGTACCCATGGGGAAGGAGATGCACCTGATAACGCTTTACCTTTCTATGAATTCCTACATAGTAAGCGAGCACCACAATTGAAGGACCTACAGTTCTCGGTGCTAGCTTTAGGTGATACTTCCTATGAGTTCTATTGTAAAACAGGTAAGGATTTCGACACGCGTTTAGAAGAGTTAGGTGGAAACCGACTTACTCCACGTGTTGATTGTGATTTAGATTATGATGAACCTGCGGCAGAGTGGTTTGACAATGTACTAGCTAGCCTGAGTGAAACATCAGAAACATCTGTTGCTGCAGGAGCTGTCACAGCAATTGGGAACGGGATATCAGCGACGTATTCTAGAACGTCTCCTTTTAAGGCTGAAGTGCTTGAGAATTTGAATCTTAATGGTCGTGGATCAGACCGCGAAACGCGTCATCTTGAGCTATCTCTTGAGGGATCCCATTTGCAGTACGAACCAGGTGACTGTGTAGGTATCTTCCCAGAGAACAGTGCCAACTTAGTGGACGCACTGATCGGGCAGATGGGTTGGAAGGCTGAAGAGCTCGTTCCGATCAATAAAAAAGGCGAAGAACGTCCGCTTCGTGAGGCGTTACTAAGTAATTTAGAGATTACCGTGCTTACCAAGCCGTTATTGGAGCAAGCCGCGAAGCTTACCCCGAACAATGATCTGCATGAACTTCTAAAGCCAGGTCATGAGCAAGAACTTAGGGCTTATCTAAGCGAGCGAGATTTATTAGATTTGGTGCAGGATTTCACTCCTTGGGAAGCTTCTGCCCGTGAGTTCGTATCGATCTTGCGGAAGATGCCTCATCGTCTCTATTCGATTGCTAGTAGTTCAAAGGCCAACCCTGATGAAGTTCATCTTACCATCCGTACAGTGAGCTACGAAGTGAATGGACGCGAGCGATATGGTGTATGTTCTACACAGTGTGCAGAACGATTGGAATCAGGTGATTCTTTGCCGATATATATTCATCAGAACCCTAATTTCAAGCTTCCTGCCAATCCAGAAACACCGATCATTATGATTGGACCTGGTACTGGTGTAGCTCCGTTCCGTGCTTTTGTCGAAGAACGGGCGGAGACGGGTGCACAAGGGAAGAATTGGTTGTTCTATGGAGATCAGCATTTCCTGACAGATTTCCTCTATCAACTGGACTTCCAACGCTGGGTTAAGGAAGGTGTCCTAACACGGATGGATGTCGCATTCTCCCGCGATACGGACAAGAAGGTGTATGTGCAACATCGTATGCTTGAGAAGAGCCAAGAGCTCTACCAATGGTTGCTGGAAGGTGCCTCCGTATATATTTGTGGTGATGAGAAACATATGGCTCATGATGTCCACAACACCTTAATTAAGATACTTGAACAAGAGGGCGGCAAGAGCAACGAGGAAGCGGTAGCATACCTTGCTGATATGCAACAGCAGAATCGCTATCAGCGCGACGTATATTGAGACATAAGAACGAAAGTGAAAGGAGCGAGCAATAAATGACGCACAATAAAACGGTTACGGTACAAGATGGCCCACCAAGCGATGTTGAAGACATCAAGATACGGAGTCTCTACCTGCGGGGGGAACTTGAAGAAGCGCTCAAAGACGGGATCACTGGATCCATGTCTGAGGACGAGAATCGGCTGATGAAATTCCACGGTAGCTATATGCAGGATGATAGAGATTTACGGAATGAACGGCAAAGGCAAAAGTTGGAAGCTGCTTACCAGTTCATGGTGCGTATACGCGCACCTGGTGGAGTCCTTACTTCTGCACAATGGTTAGAGATGGATCGAATTGCTCGGGAATATACCACTGGATCCATTCGAATTACTACTCGGCAAGCCATCCAATTTCATGGAATTCTGAAATGGAACTTAAAGAAGAGTATACGAACGATTAACGACGCGTTACTGACTACGCTGGCCGCTTGTGGTGATGTGAACCGGAATATCATGTGTAATCCAAATCCTTATCAATCTGAGGTTCATGCGGAAGTGTATGAATGGGCGACGAAGGTGAGCGATCACTTGTCCCCACGGACCAATGCCTATCATGAGATTTGGCTCGATGGTGAAAAGGTAGTGGACACCGATAAGAATGAGGAAGAAATTGAACCGATTTACGGAAAGGTCTATCTACCGCGCAAATTCAAAATTGGTGTGGCAGTGCCACCTAACAATGATGTGGACGTCTTTTCCCAAGACCTTGGCTTGATTGCTATTTATGAAGAAGGGAAACTCAAGGGATTCAACGTTGCAGTCGGTGGCGGGATGGGTATGACTTATGGTGATACACAGACGTATCCGCAATTAGCCCGGGTTATTGGATTCTGCACGCCAGAACAGATCATCGATGTGGCGGAGAAGACGGTTATGATACAGCGTGATTATGGGAATCGTTCGGTTCGTAAATACGCACGTTTCAAATACACGATCGACAGATACGGAATCGAGTGGTTTGTTAACGAACTTCAGGACAGACTTGGCTGGAAACTTGAGGGAGCACGACCTTATGAGTTTAAACATAATGGGGATCGTTATGGCTGGATCAAGGGAACTAACGGCAAATGGTATCTGACCCTCTATATTCAGAGTGGCCGGATTGAAGACCAAGAAAATTATCCGTTGATGACTGGCCTTCGAGAAATTGCCAAGATTCATACAGGAGATTTCCGACTCAGTCCGAACCAGAACCTTGTCATTGGTAACGTGACAAGTCAGAAGAAGCGTAAAATTGAAGCTTTGATAGAGGAGTATGGACTCACGGATGGATTGCACTATTCCGCATTACGAAGAAGTTCTATTTCTTGTGTAGCCCTACCGACTTGTGGGATGGCTATGGCTGAAGCAGAGCGTTATCTTCCTTCTCTATTGGACAAAATAGAGCCTATTCTAGCGGAGGTTGGATTGAGCGAAGAGGAAATCAATATTCGTATTACGGGCTGTCCTAACGGCTGCGCTCGACCAGCTCTGGGTGAAATTGCATTTATGGGTAAGGGTCCTGGTAAATACAATATGTATCTGGGTGCAGGATTTGCCGGTGAACGATTGAATAAGATGTACCGGGAGAATATCGGAGAAGAAGAAATTCTATCCATATTAAATCCGATGTTTCATCAGTTTGCAAAGGAACGTCAGAACGGCGAACATTTCGGTGATTTCGTCGTCCGTGTTGGGCATGTTAAAGCGGTTCAATCCGGAACCGATTTTCACGCTTAGACCATCGGTGTGAGATAGACATACACAGGTTTGAAATGAATAGTAAGACCGTACAACATACGGTCTTATTTCTTGTTTCTAGTCCCCAAATGGGGGTGATTTGTAACTCGTCACCTCAGACAAATAGTTTGTGAATGACTTTCATATGGTCGCTAGCCAAGTCGTAGCCATGCTGGTAGGCATCCCTTAGTTTGTTGATATCTTTCTCAAAGCTGTTAAGAGATCGCTTAGGACGAAGGATGATAGCCCGCCCTTCTTGTTCTAATTGCTCACAGAACTTCACAGTTTCATTATATCTATTGTGTCTAGTTAGTAAGACTTCCTCAAGATGGGGATATTTACTTTTAAATAACTTGCCAATCATCGCATTTTGCTTGCTAGATTGCTTAACGTAGCCTTTCGGTTGGGTCAGTACGATAAGATGCTGTTTATTGCCATCTGCGATGGATTTGCGAATGGGGATCGGATCAGATAATCCACCGTCATAATAGTTATATCCGTTCATTTCAATTGCAGGGAAGTACATGGGAATGGCACATGTAGCTCGTAACATAGTCGACTTTTTATCAATATGCATTCCATTCATATATTCCGGCAATCCAGTTTGGGCATTAGTGACACCCACTAGAAGTTGTCCACTGTAGCTATGGAAAGTCTTCAGATCAAAGGGGAGTAACTTATTTGGGATATCATCGAATACAAAGTCTAATCCAAATAGGCTACGACTACGCAGAAAATTTCGGTAACCTATATATCGTTTATCATGACGATACTTTTCAAGGATCTCTAAATTTCTCTGTTTCTGTTTAGAGATATAAGAGAATCCATTGCTGATTCCTGCAGACACACCAATACAATAAGGGAACATCAACTCCTGATCTAGTAGCGCATCCATGACACCTGCACTGAATATAGGACGAAGTGTTCCTCCTTCTAGAATTAAGCTGGGCACGTATTTTCACCTCTCAGATTTACTATGTAAGGATGAACATATCCTATAAAATAGTGTAGCGCTGTAAATGACTAAAATCAATATTAATTCCACTAAATGCCAAGTGCTTCTATGTGTGTTACTTTAATGATTTAAAACGATGGTATATGAAGAATGTTGATGAATTCTAGAGGGATTATGGATAAAGGAAGCGATTTTCATGAAAAATGATAGATTATTGTCGTTTTCATTGATTATTTGTATAATATTTTGTATAATCGTTCTTGTTGATTTTGCATATGAATTATAGGAGGTTATCAATTTTGGGAAAAGCTTTGATTATTGGCGCTGGCGGCGTTTCGAGTGTTGTTGTTCACAAATGTTGCCAGAACCCGGATGTTTTTGAAGAGATTTGCATAGCAAGTAGGACTGTTTCAAAATGCGAAGCTCTAAAAAATAAATTGGCCGGAGGCCGTACGATTATTCACACGGCTCAGCTGGATGCTGATAATACTGATGAGGTAATTGAGTTGATTAAGAGTTTCGGGCCAGATGTAGTGATCAACGTGGCTCTCCCTTATCAGGACTTGACCATTATGGATGCATGCCTTGCAACAGGTGTTCATTACGTGGACACTGCTAACTATGAACCACTGGATACGCCAAAGTTTGAATACAAATGGCAGTGGGATTATAGAGAGAGATTCGAAAAAGCAGGTATTACAGCGCTACTAGGGAGCGGATTTGACCCAGGCGTTACTGGCGTTTTCGTTGCACATGCGCAAAAACATCATTTTGATGAGATTCATTCCATTGATATAGTGGATGCGAACGCTGGCGATCATGGCTATGCCTTTGCAACAAATTTCAATCCTGAAATAAATATTCGTGAGATTACAGCTAAAGGTCGTTATTTTGAAAATGGTGAATGGATTGAAACGGAACCACTTTCTGAGAAAAAGGTTTATGATCTTCCAGAAATCGGTCCGAAGGACATCTATCTTTTGTACCATGAAGAATTAGAATCCTTAGCCGTTAATATTAAAGGTGTTAAAAAGATCAGATTCTGGATGACATTCTCACAGAATTATCTTAATCATTTACGTGTGCTTGAAAATGTGGGGATGACCTCCATCGAGCCTATCATATACGAAGGTAAAGAGATCGTTCCTCTTCAATTCTTAAAGGCGATTCTGCCAGATCCAGCTTCACTGGGTTCAAGAACAAAAGGGAAAACAAATATTGGGTGTATTATCCAAGGAACCAAAGACGGAAAGCCTAAATCTTATTATGTTTACAATGTTTGTGTACATGAGGAATGTTATGCAGAGGTTGGTTCTCAAGCAATTTCATACACAACAGGAGTTCCTGCAATGATTGGTGCCATGCTAATTATCAAAGGTATCTGGAAAAAACCTGGTGTATACAATGTTGAAGAGTTTGATCCAGATCCATTTATGGAAGCTTTGAATAAGCATGGATTGCCTTGGCAAGAGGATTTCTCGCCAACGCTACTGGATTGAGGGATACAGAATGAGCATAGACATTGATATTAGTGCGCTACCGTCTCCCTGTTATATTATAGATGAAAGACTTCTTATTAAAAATCTTGAAGTTCTGAATTCCGTTCAAGAGCGTACAGGAGCTAGCATTCTTCTTGCTTTAAAGGGATTTTCCATGTTTTCCGTATTCCCTTTGGTAGGACAGTATTTAAAGGGTGTAACTTCGAGCTCATTATTTGAGGCCAGACTTGGTTACGAAAAAATGGGTAAGGAAGTACATGCTTATGCTCCCGCTTATATTGACGGAGAATTTGATGAACTTCTGGGTTATGTTGATCATCTTGTGTTTAATTCCTTTGATCAATGGAATAAATATAAGGACAAAGTAAAGAATGTTCATTCGAAGAAAATTGAATGTGGCATTCGCGTCAATCCTGAATATTCTGAAATTGAGACTCCACTGTATGATCCTTGTTATGATCATTCAAGACTTGGAGTGACGCTATCCAATTTTAGACCTGAAGATCTAGAAGGTATTGACGGAATTCATTTCCACACCATGTGCGAACAAAACTCGGACACCCTTGAGCGTACGGTCAAAGTGGTGGAAGAGAAGTTCGGTGAATATATCCATGGCATGAAGTGGCTTAATTTAGGTGGAGGCCATCACATTACGCGACCTGATTATGATATTGAAACGCTTGTCCGGACGATTCTATATCTTAAGGAAAAGTATTCAGTAGATATATATCTGGAACCGGGTGAGGCGATCGCTTTGAATACAGGATATCTTGTTGCTACAGTACTTGATATTGTAGACAATGGGATGAACATTGCTATTCTAGATACCTCCGCTGAATGCCATATGCCCGATGTGCTCGCTATGCCGTATAGACCGAGTATTATAGATGCAGGAACACCAGGAGAGTATGAGCATACCTACAGACTTGGTGGAATGACCTGTCTTGCTGGAGATGTCATTGGCGACTATTCATTCAAAGAACCTTTGAAACCTGGTGACAAGCTTGTATTCTGTGATATGGGGCACTATACCATGGTTAAGAATCATATGTTCAATGGAGTGAATCTTCCTTCAATTGCAACATATAGCGAAGCTGATGGGATCAAAATCATTAGACAATTCAGTTATGAAGACTACAGCTCCCGTTTATCTTAATAAATATACTAAAGCCGTTAGATACTTGGTTTTTACCAAGTATCTAACGGCTTTTTTTTTTTTACAAAGTATAATTTCGAGCAAACTCCACAAACTCATTACGTAGTGAATGTTGAGTTGGATCGTGTTGGAAGGCAATGACTGACTTTATCATGGCAGTGGTATCGTTTGGAATAGGAAGACATTTGAGAACGCCAAGTTCAAGTTCCTGTTGAACGCTTCGTTTGGGAAAGAACGTGATATGATGTCCAGCCTGTACGGATATCTTGATCGCTTCAGGTGAATCAAGCTGAATTCGTTCCCATAGGTGGATGTTATTGTTGTTGGACCATTCATGTGTAAATTGTTTGACGAAGGAACCTTCAGCATGCTGAATGAAAAATTCCATGGCAATAAGTTGAGGTTCGAGATGTTGAAGATTCGCGAAACGATGATTAGCTCCAAAGATGACTACTATTTCATCATCAAATATAGATTGAGTAGTGGTTAGCTCTTCATCCGATAGCTGCTGAACCTTTGCGTGATACAAAGCAACATCGATTTCACGATCACTTAACAAGGTTCTGATGGTCTGAGTTGGAGTTACAATGACTTGGAGTTGAATGCCCGTATGGCGTTTGGTGAAGGCAGTAATCAGTTGAGGCAACGGGAACGTACTAGTACCACAATCCGCACCAATGCGTAGAGTACCTTTATCTAATAAGGTGTAATCTTGAACAACCTTTTTCGCTTCGGCGGCTAGTCCTGTAATTTTCAAGGCGTAAGGGTAGAGTGCTTGCCCTGCCTCAGTTAGCACCATGCGTCCTCTCTTTGATTCGAATAGGACTGTGCCTAATTCCTCTTCTAGGCTCTTCATATGGAAAGTTACGGAGGGTTGTTTCATATTCATTTCTCGTGCAACATCGGTCACTTTTTTATATTTCTCTATATGCACAAGGATCATTAATTTAATGATATTGATGTTTCTCCCACCTTATTAAGTTTGACATAGGATAGATGATCATCCTTCGTATCATTATAGATAAAATCTATACATAAATAAAGTTTATATGGAGAGATTTATTGTTAAGTTTACAAAAGAACGATTTTGAAAAAATGATTGAGAACTATAATGAGATTGTGAGTTACGAGAAAACAACTCATCATGACGAATTTAGATATAAATAGGAGGAGAAATTAACGAATGAAATTCAAAAAGCCATTTCTTATGTTGGGATCACTCGCACTAGTTATTGCACTAGCAGCATGTGGTACAAACAATGCAACAAACAACGGAACGAACCAAGGGGCAGCTAATACTACAGACACAGAAACAAAGAAAGAAGAAGTTCTAAGTGGATCTATTCTTGCAGTTGGGTCAACGGCATTACAACCATTGGTTGAACAAGTAGGGCAGAAGTTTATGGCTGATGCAAGATATTCGAAAGTAGCAGTACAAGTACAGGGTGGCGGTAGCGGAACAGGACTTACGCAAGTATCTGGCGGACAAGCGGATATTGGTAACTCCGACGTATTTGCCGAAGAGAAGCTAAAAGATGCTGATGCAGATAAGGCGAAGGAATTGGTGGATCATCAAGTAGCAGTCGTTTCTATGGCTACGGTAGCGAATAAAGATGTTGGTGTTGATAGCTTGAATAAGCAACAGTTGGTAGATATTTTCTCAGGTAAAATTACGAACTGGAACGAAATAGGTGGAATTGATGAGAAGATTGTTATCATAAACCGCCCAAGTAGCTCAGGAACACGTAGTACTTTTGAGAAATATGCACTTGGTACGAAGGTTGAAGATATTCCAAACTCCATTCTAGAAGAATCATCAGGTAACGTTCGTAAGCTTGTTGCAGAAACACCAGGTGCGATTGGTTATCTTGCATTATCATATCTAAATGAATCCATTAAATCCATTCAATATGATGGCGTTGAAGCTACAGTAGAGAACGTAACATCAGGTGAATATCCAGTGTGGGCTTATGAGCACATGTATACAAAGGGTGAGCCTAACGAAGTAGTAAAAGCCTTCCTAGATTATATGGCTTCAGATGAAGTTCAAAACGGAGACGTTGTTGAACTGGGGTACATTCCAGCATCCCAAATGCAAGTATCCCGTGATGCAGATGGCAACGTTACTAAGAAATAATAGAAGAGATTTACTTAAGATTAGTTAATATTACCAAAAGAGGCGGAATTATCTGCCTCTATTTTCACTTTAAGAAAGTAGGACAACTATGAAAGCGAAAAATCCACCTCCTGTTCTAATTAAAAAACATCATTTGGAAGACTGGATTGGTCGTATTTACACGACCTTTTGTGTATCTCTTCTAGTTATCATTATTGTATCTATGATTTATTTCGTGGCATCTAAAGGACTTGCGACCTTTATTAAAGATGGACTAAATATTGGTGATTTCTTGTTTGGAACAAAGTGGAGTCCAGATGCGGATAATCCACTCTATGGAGCATTGCCATTTATTGCGGGATCCTTTGCAACCTCCATTCTAGCAGCATTAATTGCTAGTCCTTTAAGCATATGTGCTTCACTATTTATGACTGAAATTGTTCCAGGGTGGGGTAAAAGAATTCTTCAACCCGTGATTGAGTTGCTTGCCGGGATCCCATCCGTTGTGTATGGTTTCGTAGGCTTATCCGTGATCGTTCCGTTCTTTCGTAATATATTCCCAGGACAAGGAATTGGGATAGCAGCAGGTGCACTAGTGCTTTCCATTATGATTCTACCAACGATCACCAGTATTACAACCGATGCACTTAGTTCACTTCCTAAAGGATTGAAGGAATCTTCATTTGCCCTGGGTGCTACACGTTGGCAGACGATTTCTGGAGTAGTTATACCAACAGTCCTACCATCCATACTTACTGGGGTAGTCTTAGGGATGGCACGTGCATTTGGTGAAGCGTTAGCAGTACAGATGGTTATTGGGAATGCTCCTCATATTCCTACCTCGTTGTTCCAATCAGCTTCAACACTTACGAGTGTTATTACGTTGAATATGGGGAATACAGTTGGGGGATCCATCGAAAATAATGCTTTATGGAGTATGGCTCTTGCTCTTATGGTCATGACATTCATATTCGTAATCATTGTAAGAGTACTGGAAAGGAGACATAGGACTTGAAACCAAAAACAGCTGATAAAATTGCTACTGGGGTGATTGTCACCTTCTCCTTGATCATTGTTGCTGTATTACTGGCTTTGCTGGGATATATTTTATTCCGTGGACTCAGTCATATTAGTTGGTCATTCTTAACATCAGTTCCACAGACGATTAGAGAAGGTGGGGGGATTGGACCGCAATTATTCAACTCACTATTCTTACTTGTTCTTACATTACTTATTACCATTCCACTGGGCCTGGGAGCAGGGATTTACATGGCGGAATATGCTAAACCGGGTAAAATTACAGGCGCGATTCGCCTCGTTGTTGAAGTGCTGTCTTCTTTTCCATCCATCGTGGTCGGGTTGTTTGGTTTATTGCTTATTGTAAATACATTCGGGTTTGGTTTCTCACTCTTCTCAGGTGCACTAGTACTGACCATTTTCAATTTACCTCTCATGGTGCGTGTTACAGAGCAAGCTTTCAGAGGAGTTGCTAAGGAGCAGAAAGAAGCTGGACTTGCACTTGGGTTATCGAAGTGGAAGATTATTACTTCAATTCTTCTTCCGGTAGCTTTACCGAGTCTTGTAACGGGTACCGTTCTTGCAGCAGGCAGAGTATTCGGTGAGGCGGCAGCACTTCTGTTCACGGCAGGGATGTCCACACCGAGACTTGACTTCACGGATTGGAATCCACTGAGTCCTACGTCACCGATTAATCCATTCCGTCCTGCAGAAACACTGGCAGTTCATATCTGGAAAATAAATAGTGAAGGTCTTGCTCCGGATGCGGCTGCAATTGCAGCGGGAGCTTCAGCAGTACTCGTAATCCTTGTATTAGTATTCAATTTGCTCGCTAGATGGCTAGGAAGAGTAGTATATCGATTCTTTACAGCTTCTAAAGTTATGGAATAGGGGTACAATAATATGCAAACATCCTTTCGAACCGAGAAACTTAGTGTCTTTTATGGAAGTTACGAAGCAGTAAAAGGTATTGATTTGAACTTTCCTGAACAAAGTGTAACGGCTTTAATCGGTCCTTCTGGTTGCGGGAAATCTACATTTCTACGTTCCTTAAACCGCATGAATGATGAAATTGTCGGTTCCAGAATCCAAGGGAAAATTTGGATTGGTGGTGAAGACGTCAATTCACCGGGTACTGACGTTATTGAATTAAGACAAAAAATTGGGATGGTATGGCAACGACCCAATCCTTTTTATAAATCTATTTATGAGAATATTGCCTTTGGACCGAAATATCATGGAATTAAAAATAAACAGAAATTAGATGAGATCGTTGAAGGCAGTTTGAGGAAAGCTGCGCTATGGGATGAAGTGAAGGATCGCTTGAAGCAATCTGCTCTATCCCTATCTGGAGGTCAACAGCAACGGCTTTGTATTGCCCGAGCACTTTCTGTCAATCCTCAAATTCTATTGCTAGATGAGCCTGCGTCGGCACTTGACCCTGTATCAACAGCTAAAGTAGAAGAACTCATTGTGGAATTGAAAAAGGAATTGAGCATCGTTATTGTTACGCATAATATGCAACAGGCGGCGAGAATATCTGACTATACCGCATATTTCTATTTAGGAACTCTGATGGAATATGATGCTACGGATACCATATTCACCAATCCATCCAATCCAAAGACTCAGGATTATATAACAGGTCGATTTGGGTAATGGGTGTTATAGTAAGAAACAATAAAGAACCGCGAATCTTGAGCATAAGGATTCACGGTTTTTAATTTATCCATTCAAATTATTGATCAAATCGTTTGATAATATTTTGTATGCGTTCGATTCCAGCCCACATGTTGCCCTCACGGTCATAAATAATTGAAATCGGCGCGGTGGATGGCGTCTCTGCCAATATAGCAAGCAGACGACAGAACGCTTCCTCATTCACTTCACCTTCTGCTGAATACTCCGGCTTTGCGTGAATAGAATGTGCCAAAGGTGCTCCATAACGGATGCCTTCTTCCTTCTCGTGAGCAGCTAAATTACCAAAGTCTACTATCGTTTGAAAAGAGTTGGGATCACCAGTCACGATGCTTGACCAGCTGTTAACGGTAGACGTTAAGGAACGGAAGTTTTCTGTGACGATTGCAACATTTTTGCCCTCGGCATAGTCTCTTAATTCTTTCAGTGCCTCAATGCTGCGAGCAATGGACGCCTTATCCCCAGCAGGTTGCTCGCCTGCTACAATACGAACGGCTGATGCTCCTGTAATTTGCGCAGTTTCGATCCAGCCTTTTAAATATTTAATATCTGACTCCCGACGTATGGGATTAGGGGAAGAAATATCACCGTAATCAACGAGTAATGTATGAAAGCGTACCCCAGTATCTTCAAATGTATGGCGCAATTGAGTCAGATAGGATGTATCCCGAGATGGGAAGTGGATGTGGCATAATTCCAAATCGGTTAGTCCCCGGTCAGCTGCTATCTTTGGCAATTCGATTAATTCAAACTCGCAAGGTTGATCCTCGACGGTCATTGCTTGTGTGCTCGTTTCTTCATTCCAAAATGTCCATCGCAATGGACCCAAACATCTGTGCAAACTCCAACTACTAATAGACAATCGATTACTCAGCACGGATTCCTCACTCCTATGTCATAGTTTAAGATTCAACTTCTCATATTAAGAAGATTGTACCAGCAGTAGAGATATAAAAAAAGTATTCCCTTTTTGATCAGTCTCTAAATTCGGAGACTAGCTATGACGCTAATTCCTCAATCTTCCAGTTAGCGTCTGGTAGGGCGCGTGAATGTAAGTTATAATAAAAATAAATATAACTTTAGGAGCGATAATATGAATCTATTCGAAAAGTGGTTGAATGAATCTCAGATGGATGAAAAGGATGACCTAATTCAGATCACAGCACCAGCGGAGACGGATTATTTTATCAATCCAGAAAATGGGCAGGTAAAGAACAATGCTCCTTTTTTATATGCCGATATACAAGGTGATTTTGTGTTGCGTGCCAAAGTAAGGCATGATTTCATATCGAAATTTGATGGGGCTGCGCTTTTTATTATGGATAGTGATGATCGCTGGGCAAAGCTTTGTTATGAATATACGGATTTTAATACATATGCTGTAGTCAGCGTTGTAACCAACGGAGTATCTGACGATGCAAACGGCCAGAACCTAACAGATAAAAGTGTATGGCTTCAGATGGGTAGAAAAGGCGATGCATTTGCAATGCATTACTCCACGGATGGGTCTCATTATCAGATGGTAAGAGTTTTTAATCTGAAGGTTTCAGATACGCTAAAAGTAGGAATTGTTTCTCAATCGCCAATCGGCAAAGGTCTGGTCAGTGACTTTTCAGATCTTCAGATTGAAAGAGTGACTATGAAAGATATTAGAGCTGGGAAATAGAACGCAAAGAAGCTACATTCCAGAAGAGAAGAAGAACTCCGTTCCCATAATAATGTCTCATTCGCTATACGGCATGGCTCCTGTATTTTGATCCTGTCCCGGTCTAAAGGATACAGTTAAAACTGAAACGCCACAAAGCAATCTTGGTTTGGCATTCTGCTGGACTAAGGTTGTTTTGTTTTTCCTAAAACCTGTCTTGATTTTATCATTTCTGGGATCACACCACATGCTGCTCTATCTCAATAAATCCTTTTCTGCGACAGTAGCAGTAATGGGTTATATCTCGTGTTATTATGCCTGCTGTCATGCCTTCTATTTTGAATGAATTCCTAATGACGTACACATGACAATGGTTCGTTTAACTTCAGTTTACATAAGAAGATTATTGTATTCTTACGGCAAGAAAGTGTCCTCGGACTCCTTTCATATATCCGAGAAGAAAAGGGGAACATCGATGAATAGAAATACATCCATGAATAAGAAAGCATCCAAACGTCAGCGGGGTACGGCAAGTAAGCCGTTCTTGACTCTATTGAAAGAAACAAAGCCTTCCTATGGTTTACTGGCTATAGCTATTGCACTTAGCGTGATATCAACTCTGGTAGGATTAGTTATTCCTTGGTTTACCAAAAGCTTAGTAGATGGCTTCTCGCTAGCTTCTGTCAGTAGAATGCAAATTGCGGCTATTGCCGGCGCTTTTATCGCGCAGACAATAGCCGGAGGCGTATCTATCTATTTACTGAACTATGTCGGGCAGAAGATGGTTGCAGCTCTTCGTGAACGACTGTGGCGCAAGTTCCTAGTTCTACCTGTGGCGTACTACAACGAAACTCGCACGGGTGAGAGCGTCAGTCGCATGACGAACGACACGGGGGTAATCAAAACGCTGGTATCGGAGCATATTGCAAGCCTCTTTACCGGCGTGATCTCTATTGTTGGTTCGATCTCGGTATTACTCTATTTGAATTGGAAAATGACGCTCGTACTGTTCACTGTGCTTCCGCTGTCTGCACTTATTCTTGTGCCACTTGGGCATAAGATGTACAAAATATCAAAAGGGATGCAGGATGAAACTGCTTCATTCACAGCTACACTAAGTGGAGTATTGTCGGAAATAAGACTGGTTAAGTCCTCCGGGGCAGAACGCAAAGAATATGAGGCTGGGAAAACGGGTATTATGAATCTGCTATCCTTCGGAATCCGTGAGGGTAAGATTAATGCTATGATCAGCCCACTCGTCTCATTTGTGCTTATGATGCTGCTTGTAGTCATCATCGGCTACGGGGGGATGCAGGTTTCGGCGGGTGTTTTGACGGCGGGTGAATTGGTAGCTTTTATTTTGTATTTGATTAATATTGTGATGCCGCTTACTCAACTGACGACATTTTTTACGCAAATTCAGAAAGCGAAAGGTGCCTCGGAGCGTATCATTGAAACACTGGCGGCAGAAGAGGAGAATTACGATGGGGAAGAGAATGTAGATGGTGCAGAGACTGCTATTAGTGTGGAAGGGGTTTCCTTTGGATATAAGACTGGCGAGAATGTGCTGAACAATGTGAATTTCAAGATGCTACCCGGTGAGGTGACCGCGATAGTTGGACCGAGCGGAGGTGGCAAGACGACGTTATTCTCCCTTCTGGAACGGTTCTATGTACCATTATCAGGTGTGATCAAATTCGGGGATAAGCCAGTTTCAACTTTTTCCCTAGCATCTTGGCGCCGTCAAATCGGATATGTATCCCAAGAAAGTCCTCTGCTAGCCGGTACCATTGCCGAGAATTTAGCGTATGGGCTGGAGCGTGAAGTTAGCAGTGATGAAATGAGCAATGCTGCACGAATGGCATATGCCGACGGCTTTATTGAAGAACTACCGGACGGTTATAATACGGATGTGGGAGAACGCGGTGTGAAGTTGTCGGGTGGACAGCGTCAGCGGATTGCGATTGCCAGAGCATTGCTACGCAATCCTTCTATATTAATGTTGGACGAAGCTACCTCCAGTCTGGACAGTCAATCGGAGGCCGTTGTACAAAAGGCACTCTCCAATCTGATGAAGGGACGGACAACGGTTGTCATTGCGCATCGGCTGTCTACGGTTGTGAACGCCGATCAGATTATATTTATGGAGAAGGGTCGGATTACCGGTACGGGAAGGCACGAAGAGCTGCTTCAGAGCCATGAGCTTTACCGACAATTCGCCACTCAGCAACTCCAAGTGCTAGCACCGGAAGGTTATATTAGCGCTGAAGAGGGGGATAGACAGGTATATGACCAAAATATTAGTGGTGGATGACGACCCGCATATCCGCGAGTTAGTTGAAGTGTTTCTAAGGGCCGAGGGGATAGATGAGGTATATGAGGCTTCCGATGGAGTGGAAGCTCTCCATTTCCTCGAAAGCACTGCTGTAGATATGGCTATTATCGATGTAATGATGCCGAATATGGACGGCTGGGAACTATGCAAGCAGCTACGGAAAACCTATGATTTCCCGATTCTTATGTTGACGGCCAAAGGCGAAACTTCTCAAATTGTTAAAGGTTTTGAACTTGGGACGGATGATTATCTAGTGAAGCCGTTTGAGCCGCTGGTGCTCATAGCGAGGGTTAAAGCGCTATTGAAACGCTACCAGATCTCCGCCGCACAAAGTGTAATCATTGGCCGTTTGCGAATGAATCGCAAAACGTACGAGGTATTCTCGGAACATGGAGATATAACCCTACCCCTTAAGGAATATGAACTGCTGTTTAAGCTAGGTAGTTACCCTGGGCAGACACTGACAAGAGATAGACTGATTGAAGACATCTGGGGCTATGATTATGTAGGCAACGAACGTACACTGGATGTACATATTAATCGCCTACGTGAACGTTTTCCCCAGGAGACATATGGGTTTGTTATCCGTACGATCCGAGGGCTGGGTTACCGCTTGGAGGGTGATGTAAGATGAAAAGATTTAGGAAAATAGCCAAGGCTATAATGGGTATATTGGTGTTTTTTACAGCGATTTTTGCTTCATGGACGGTGGCGTATTTTACCTCTCAATTTATTTTTCGGACTTTTGGGATGCCATCCTCGACCTATGTAACCCAAATGATCAGTATGCTAATTCAAATTCCAATTCTTTTCTGTATGGTCGCTATTGCCGGGTTAGCCACGCGCGGACGGGAGAAATCCTTCTATATTTCGATCATTAAGGCGATAAGGCAAATTTCCAAAGGCGATTTCAAGGTTGTATTAGAAAATGATAAACGATACGGTCCGTTTGGGGGAATTGTTGAGGGAATCAATGAGATGGCCAGCGAGCTGAGCCGAATGGAGTTAATGCGTCAGGATTTCATCTCCAATGTATCGCATGAGATTCAGTCGCCGCTGACATCTATCCGCGGTTTTGCACGCGCGTTACAGAATGAGACTCTGAGCCTGGATAGCAGAAGACATTACCTTGATATTATTGAATCGGAAAGTATTCGCCTGTCTGGTCTCAGCGACAATCTGCTGAAGCTGTCAGCGCTGGAGGTAGGTAGCTTCCCGTTTGAGGCTAGAACTTACCGTCTAGATAAGCAGTTACGGGAGATGATACTGGTCTCTGAGCCTCAATGGCTGGGGAAAAATATTGAGGTGGAGGCTGAGCTTGAAGAGATATCTATGCATGCGGTGGAGGATTTGATGAGTCAAGTATGGACGAACTTACTACATAACAGCATCAAGTTTACCCCACGGGGCGGGCTTATTAAGATCCGACTACGGACTATCGATAAGAGAATAGAGGTTGCGATAAAAGATAGTGGCATAGGCATTGTTGAGGAGGACCTGCCCCGCATCTTCGAGCGCTTTTATAAGGTGGATACGGCCAGAAGTTCTAGTGAAGGCGGAAGTGGGCTCGGTCTGCCGCTGGTGAAGAAGATTGTCGAGATTCATGAAGGGAGCGTAACTGTAACAAGCCGACCCGGTGAAGGGACAGCTTTTGTGGTGAGTCTACCGGTACATACATTGAAAGATCGTTTTATAGGTCTGAAATATATGAACCAAGTAAAACAGGAACGTTAAATGCAATAAAGTGAACGATATTGTACGTACAACCCTTCTCTGTGTTATAATGTTGTACGATTTAGAGTTCAACAAAATATAAGAAAGTATAAGTTTCACTTGATACTCAATTTCTTATATTTCGGCAGAGACGGATACCTTAAAGCGATACGAAGTATCGCTAGCATCGGAAGCATAAACTTCTTGAAAAAGGATGGCATAGCCGTTTCTGTTTGTTTGGATATCAATGTTCTAACGGAGGAATACATGATCGCGAAATATAAGCAAGTGAAGCAAGAGATTCTATCCTGGATTCATTCATCTAAGCTTTTGCCAGGAAGCCAACTCCCTTCAGAGAATGAGATTTCTGAACAGTATAAAGTTAGCCGTCAAACGGTGAGGCAGGCTATTGGTGAATTGGTGCAGGAAGGATGGCTATATCGTATTCAAGGTAAAGGAACGTTCGTATCTAACGAACCGGGTGTTAAGTTAGTCAGTAACAGTACTCAGACTATCGGTGTCATTACGACTTATATATCGGATTACATATTCCCATTAATCGTACAAGGTATTGAGAGTGAGCTAAGTAGCCGAGGATACCGCCTTGTATTATCTAGTACGGATAATGATCGGGGCAAGGAGCGAGAGTGTCTTGAGATGATGCTTGATCAATCCCTCAGTGGACTTATTATAGAGCCGACCAAAAGCGGAGAACGTAATCCTAATCTCAGCTATTTCTTGACGCTGGAGAATAGGAGAATTCCGTATGTTATGCTTAATGCTGCGTATGAAGAAATGAATTCACCCTGTTTACGCGTGGATGATGAACGTGGTGGCTTCCTTGCAGCTGAGCACCTGATTTCATTAGGACATCGAAGATTAGCAGGCTTCTTCAAAACAGATGATAAGCAAGGCATCCGTCGAATGAAGGGGTTCATTTCCGCGCACCATAAATACAATGTATCGATATCCCCTTCTTCTGTATTCACGTATACGACAGAGGAGAAGAATGATACACCCATTCAGCAAGCTAAGCAGTTATTGAGTCAATCTGTTGAGGATAGACCGACAGGATGGGTCACATATAACGATCAATTGGCAGTAACTTTACTTGATACAGTGCGTTCTGCGGGGTTATCTGTACCTGATGATTTATCAATTGTAGGATTTGATGATTCATTCTTGGCAACAGCCACTGAAGTAAAGCTGACAACGATAAGTCATCCGAAGCAGGAACTGGGAATTAGAGCTGCTGAATGGCTTATCTCTATGATTGAAGGGAAATCAGAGTTACCTGAGGATAGTCAAATGATTTACAAGCCTGAGCTAGTTATTCGAGAGTCAACGGCCATACCTAAACAATGAAGTATCCTTGGGTTGCCGGATTGGTCCATCTAGACACAACTTAGAGTCTTTTCTCATCATGGGAAAGGGCTCTTTATTTTATTCCGAAAAAGGTTGGAAAAGTTGTACGTACAAGTGTATAATATAATCGTAGCAAGAAGCGGATTGATTCCTTATTACGCTAGAACTGAAATGATATTGGTCATTATATGATGCGCTTACATGATCATCTTCACCGAAAATGAATGTAGGGAAAAGGAGATGCTGTATACATGTTAGAACAACTGAAGCAGGAAGTATTAGAGGCGAACTTAAGCCTTCCGAAGTATGGGTTAGTTACATTTACCTGGGGAAATGTTAGCGGTATTGACCGCGAGCAAGGGCTGGTAGTCATCAAACCAAGCGGTGTACCTTACGAACAATTAAAGGCGGAACAATTGGTTGTTGTAAATTTACAGGGAGATATCGTTGAAGGAGATCTTCGACCGTCTTCGGATACACCAACACATCTTGCTTTATATCGAAGCTTTGAAGGCATCGGTGGAGTTGTACATACACATTCATCTTGGGCTACAAGTTGGGCACAAGCAGGACGTGGGATTCCAGCACTAGGAACGACGCATGGTGATTATTTCAATGGAACTATTCCATGTACTAGAAGAATGACAGACGAAGAAATAGCGGGTGAATATGAGTTAGAGACGGGTCATGTCATTATAGAAACTTTTAAAGATTTGAATCCAATGGATGTACCTAGTGTTCTGGTGAACCTGCATGCTCCTTTTAGTTGGGGGAAGAATGCGCATGATGCTGTTCATAATGCTGTTGTAACCGAAGAGGTTGCTAAGATGGCGTACCGCTCTTTTATACTGAATCCAGAACTAGGTTCAATGGATCAAGCCCTTTTAGATAAACACTTTTTCCGTAAACATGGCGCGAATGCTTACTATGGTCAGAAGAAGGAGGATAACTAAGATGAGTACGAAATATGCAATTGGCGTGGATTATGGTACGGAATCAGGAAGAGCAGTACTTGTGAATCTAACGAATGGTGACGAAATAGCAACGCATGTGACGCCCTATCGTCATGGTGTTATTGACGAAGTTCTTCCTGTGAACGGTTTGAAGCTAGGAATGGATTGGGCTCTTGAGCATCCCGCAGATTATATCGAGGTTCTGACGAATTCAGTTCCAGCTGTTATGAAGGAATCGGGTATCTCACCAGAGGACGTTATCGGTATTGGAATTGATTTCACAGCATGTACAATGCTTCCGATAGATGAAAATGGTACACCACTATGTTTCGTAGATGATTATAAAGAAAACCCACATAGTTGGGTGAAATTATGGAAGCATCATGCCGCTCAGGATGAGGCTAACCGATTAAATGCTATCGCTGAAGAAAGAGGAGAGAACTTCCTTCCACGATATGGCGGTAAGATATCTTCGGAGTGGATGATCGCAAAGGTGTGGCAGATTTTAAATGAAGCACCAGAAATTTATGATGCTGCAGACCAATTTGTTGAGGCAACGGATT
The DNA here is from genome assembly GCF_051550225.1 of Paenibacillus sp. FA6. Lineage (NCBI taxonomy): Bacteria > Bacillati > Bacillota > Bacilli > Caryophanales > Paenibacillaceae > Paenibacillus > Paenibacillus sp. FA6. The sequence continues at coordinate 745,435 of NZ_CP188820.1, forward strand.
GGGTTATTATGAAAATGTGTGGTAATTTGATGCGGAATCAATGTACGGCAGGTTACAAATCTATTCATCATAAACGGGATGGATATCCTAGCAAAGAATTCTTTAAAGCGCTAGATCCACGGCTGGAGAATATTGCAGATACGAAGCTACGGGGTGAAGTGTATCCTCTTGGGACTAAAGCGGGTGGGTTGACCTCAGAAATGGCCGAGAAGATGGGGCTAATGGCTGGAATCGCAGTTGCTGTTGGGAATGTAGATGCACACGCAGCTGTTCCAGCTGTAGGAGTAGTTACTCCAGGCAAGCTAGTTATGGCTATGGGCACATCCATTTGCCATCTTCTATTGGGAGATGAAGAACGCGAAGTAGAAGGAATGTGCGGTGCGGTAGAAGACGGTATTATTCCTGGTTATTTCGGTTATGAAGCTGGGCAATCAGCCGTAGGGGATATTTTTGCATGGTTCGTCGATGAGTCTGTTCCTAGTACGGTGCAAGATCAGGCCGAGGAGGAAGGCATCTCCGTTCACGAATGGCTTGAGAAGAAAGCGGCAGCATACCGTCCAGGTCAGACGGGACTGTTGGCTCTTGACTGGTGGAATGGAAACCGCTCTGTGTTGGTAGACACGGATCTAACAGGTTTAATTGTTGGATATACTCTATTAACGAAGCCAGAAGAAGTATACCGTACGCTACTGGAAGCTACAGCTTTCGGAACTCGTAAAATTGTGGATGCATTCCATAATAATGGTGTTCCTGTTGATGTATTATATGCTTGTGGTGGATTACCACAGAAGAATAGGTTACTTATGCAGATTTATGCTGACGTTACTGGTCGTGAGATAAAAGTGGCTGCATCTACTCAGACACCTGCTCTTGGTGCAGCTATGTTTGCTGCGGTAGCGGCTGGTACGGAGGCAGGCGGATATGACAATATCGTTGATGCTGCAAGTCATATGGCTCGCATCCGTGACGATAGCTTTACGCCAATTCCTGAGAATCAGGCAGTATATGACGTGTTGTATCAAGAATATAGCAAGCTCCATGATTACTTCGGTCGTGGTGAGAATAATGTGATGAAGAAGTTGAAGTCTTTGAAGGAACAGGCATAAGTATAACCATCCTTTAAAAAGACGATATAGCCGTTTCTTCTTGTGTGCAGAATGAATAAAGCTCGGAGGACTGTGATGTATTTCAGTCCTCCGAGCTTTATGTGGTTACAATACGCAGTCTGCAAATAGAATAGTCTTAGGGATTCGGAAAAAGTCTTCTGCCTTTTGTTGGAATGATATAGATGGTAGTGTCCCCTGGTGTAACCATTTACGGAATGTACCCGGATGAACTTCAATCCATTTACTCACATCACTTACTGAAAGATCATAAACCATACAAAGCCCGGTAAGAATATGGTTGCTAACTGGAGAACGAGTTATCGTTCTTCGCATGAATTTCGAATGGGTAGGCTGGCAAATGATAGGATTCTGCTCAAGGAGAGTTTCATTAAATAGAATATGTCGAGGATAACCTAAATGCCGACATACATTCTCCATATTTTTCTTGCCGGGAATTCTTCCTTCATATACCCAAGCACTCACACTTCGAGATGATATAGAAAGTTCCTCAGCCAATGTAGACAGTTTGATGTCTTTTACCATCAGAATAGCGAGCAGAACACGATTGCGTATTTGACAACGAGTGGGTTTGCGGAAACGTTTCACGCGAACACCTTTTCCTAAATACTTACGATTGATCAGAGCCCAAGCCTGGATCGAATGTTTCTCTAGTTGTATAGGCATAATTCCTCCGATAATTTTAATTAAATTTATTACTCTACATGTTCATTGTACTTCAATAATAACACTAATCATCCCCAATTCACAATCAGACTAACTCTATGAATCTATTGAGAATGATGATATACGCCAACGCAATCTAGCATCTCCAACATATGATAATGTACGTTGGAGGTTATGGGGGTGTGGTTTGGATGAATATATATTTCCTTAAAGGAATGAGCGGAGTTATTGGAACCATCTTTGCATTTTTGTTTGGTGGCTGGACTCAAGTACTTACTGTTTTCTTAATTGTTATTATTATTGATTATATTACGGGAGTGCTAGCAGCTATTAAGACTAAATCTGGACTTAATAGCAAAATTGGGTTTTGGGGGTTAACTAGAAAAGCGTTAATGTTCCTTGTTATATTAATAGCGCATCAAATGGATCTTTTGCTAGGTAATGGAATCGAAGCGGTGAAAAGTGGAGTGATCTACTTTTACATGGCGAATGAACTCATATCTATTACCGAGAATTATGGACAACTAGGGTTACCGCTTCCCGACCAAATAACGAGATTGATTGCTGTTTTGAAAAATAAGGATAGCAATAAGAAGTTATAAATGACAAGCTTCTTTCCGAAAGTCATGTGGTATGTTATATTTTTGATAAACCTATTACTTTAAGATGATAAGGAGTATTCCATGATAAAACATATTGTATTGTTTAAATTAAAAGATAGTTCTCCTGAAAGTATTAATAGAACGGCAGATGTACTGCGAGATATGAAGGGGAAAATACCTCAGCTCATATCCATAGAAGTTGGGATCGATGTTATTCGTTCTGAAAGATCTTACGACATTTCACTTATTACGGAAGTAGAGTCATTAGAAGCTCTACAAGCCTATCAAGTTCACCCCGTACATCAGGCAGTGATTCAACATATGAACGAGTTTAAGGAAAGTTCTATCGCTGTAGACTATGAGTTATAAGAGAGAGTTCAAAAGATGACTATTTGAACAACCTCTAATTAAGTAGAAGGAAGCAATCGCTAACAAATTTCATGGGGGTCAGGCTGTGTATTATGTTAATAAAGAACAGATTGAGGGACGCTTGCATACCATTCCTGAGATTGTAACAGGTCTGCAAATCGTGGCAGACCAATGGGATGGAGGTCTCATCTTGGGATTTGCACAAGAGAGAGCTTTACATTTAGCCATTGAGGTAGTAACAGATATCGGGAGCTATCTTATTGATGGTTTCATTATGCGAGATGCCAGCAGTTACGAAGATATTCTAGATATTACACACGAGGAGAAGGTATTTAATAGTACGGTGCATGCGGTCTTAATTTCGTTAGTTAAACTCCGTAAACCATTGGTACAGAACTATTACGAATGGGATCGACCTTCTCTTCACCCTCTTACACAGGCGCTTCCAACGATCTTGAATGAATTCTCTACTTCTGTAAGAGATTATTTAGATCAGGAATTAGGGACTTCGTGATGATAAAGGAGCGAGTATTGAATGACTTCTGAAATGGAAATTAAGAACAAGGATGATCAAGAAATGAAAGATAGTGATCTTTCGGGATTTGCACCTGTGTATATCATTGAATTTCTGTATGATCAAGCACCTGTTGTATCCTTGGAGAAACTTCGTACAGCCATTGTAAAGTATACAGGGAAAGTGAAAATATCAGATGCAGAAGAAGAGTTACCCTCGCCTTTTGCAAATGAATTGGATGAGTCTGAAGAAGAGACAGCTAAGCCACATGTTTTCTTTCATATGGATCATAAGGTATCTTTCGACGATGTAGAAGTGCCTGCTCAAAGTTGTATCTATGATCCTCGTCTTATTCAAGATAACAAACGTTTCGAACGTGCTATACAACAAAGTTTTCACTGGCAGGACGCTCAAAAAACTGTGGACAGCTGTAAATATAGTCTGCGTGTTCATGATTTATTTACGGCAGGGCTACCTTATAAGGAACGTTTCGAGCTTATATTAGGTTTAGTTCACGCCATTCAAGAAACAGCACCATGTAAGGCTATGTATTGGCATGGAAGTGAGAAACTAGTCGAGCCCAATACATATTTGGAAGCTGTTGAGATGGGGGAGAAGCTATATGGTGCGGTGAATCTGCGCCTTTATAATACTGCCAAAGACAAGGTAATGATTATGGATACCCTTGGATTATCATCTCTGGGAATTCCGGATTTACAATGTCATTTCTATGACATGGATCCTAGTGAGGTCGCACGTGATTTGCTCGTGATTTCTAAGTATATATATGATCAGGGGGATATTATTCGCGATGGGGAGTCCATTGGAACATCAGCTGACAAAGCCTATCTATGTGAGCATCAGCATGCGCTAGTCATTCCGGAACGTTATGTTCTTGATCTTAATCCTGGATCTAAGCATGATGCGAGGCAATTTAAGCAGAATGAATAAATGATTATTTATATGAGTTGTCCTGTGTGTCAAGTCAAGCTCCTTCTGATTATAATGCATTAAGAAATAGGCATTCGCCCGATCATGGGTTGCTTTAGTTACTAAGAAGGAGAGATGAATGATGAAGGACAATGATAAAAGCTTCTTATGGGGAGCATTGGTAGGGAGTTTGCTCGGATCTGTCACAGCATTACTGTTAGCACCGAAACAAGGGTCTGAACTACGTAAAGATATTGCCGATACCACTCGTCAAGTAAGTAGCAAGACGCAGGAACTGGTGGGTGTTGCTAGTGAACAGGGTTCAAATATCTATGGGATAGTGAAGAACAAGGCAACTGATATTGCTCATAATATTCAATCGTGGCGTCAATGTAACAATGAAGATTCAGATGAGAAACTTGAAGTTTCATCTATCCTTGAAGCTCCAGAATTAGATGCATTTGATATCGATGTAGATAATGAGTTGATCTAACTTTAACGTGAAGAGCAGGCCTTATCCTGAATGAATGGGATACAAGGTCTTTTTTTCTGTGATGATATATCTTGAAGGTTTAATTGAACTGGGATAATATTTAGGTACATTATTGTTTCCTTGGACATATAGTAGCACAGTTGGGAAATAGAAATTGACATAGAAGGAAGCGGTGTGTTCGTGCAACATGCAATTGCGATATTAGACTCAGGAGTTGGGGGACTAACTGTAGCTAGTGAAGTCATGAGACAACTCCCGAGAGAGAAAATTATATATTTTGGGGATACTGCTCGTACACCATACGGACCGAGGTCATCTGAACAAGTCAGAGTGTTTACAGAGCAAATTGTTGATTTCCTCATTCAGTTCGAACCAAAGATGATTGTGATCGCTTGTAATACAGCAACAGCAGCAGCGTTAACGTATATTTCGGAAAAGGTAACGATCCCGGTGATCGGTGTTATTCACCCAGGAGCTCGTGCAGCGATCAGTGCTACTAAGACTGGTGAGGTTGGTGTGATCGGCACAGTAGGTACGATTGGAAGTGGAGCTTATACGGTTGCATTGCAAGAACTTTCTCCATACGTCAATGTAATAAGTGAGGCTTGCCCATTGCTTGTACCACTCGTTGAGCAGGGTTTATTTCGCTCAGAAGTGACAACACATATTGTGGAACAATCATTGGAGAACATACGTAATACAAATATCGATTGTCTTATTCTTGGCTGTACACATTATCCTTTCCTTATGGATACGATTCAAGATGTGATGGGGAGTGACGTCAAGTTGATTAACTCAGCCGATGAGACGGCAAGAGAAATCAGCACGATATTATATGATAAAGGTCAGCTCGCTAAAAATGATGAATCTCCGGTTCATCAATTTATTTGTAGCGGGGATGGCGAAATATTCAAGGGCATTGCGAAACAATGGTTAGGTGAGCAGATACAGAGGACTCCTGTAATCTGGCAAGTTTCTAGGTTTGATGACTAAATTTGAAATTATATAGCATGAAGTACCCCGATATAGGCATACAATCTAACCACTCATTCTTTGTTGTTTGCGGTTAAATATGAAGTCCGCAGAAAGGGAGGTTTGTATGCTGCAATATATTGTTCGTAAGGGAGATACACTTCAGCGCATCGCTGCCAAGAGAGGGCTTAAGCTTGAGAATATTGTATATGCGAATCCATGGTCCTCTGATCAACCTTATCTTATTCCTGGGCAAATACTATTTCTTCCTTCAACACCCCGGCGTAGATATGAGATACAGTCAGGGGATTCACTGAAAAGAGTTGCAGAACAATTCGCTGTTAATGAACAGACTCTAGTAGAAATGAATCCTGGAATTTCACATGATCGATTTCCAACAGGACGTGTCCTGGTACTTCCTTCACCGGAGTGTAAATGTATTGTTGAGCCACAAGGTGAGTATGGATATAAGGAAATGATGGAAGACATGGAAGAATTATTGGATAAATATAAGTTTATCGAGGCGAAGGAAATAGGCCATAGTGTTATGGGTAAATCACTCGTTATGTTGAGAATAGGGAAAGGTAAAAGACAGATACATGTCAATGCTTCTATTCATGCCAATGAGTGGATTACCACATTATGTTTGATGAAATTTATCGAAGAGTATGCTGAAGCGTATTATAGCGAGCAAATGTGGAATGGGTATGATCCGCAAGAGTGGTTCGAACAATGCACCCTTTGGCTGCTACCTATGGCTAATCCAGATGGAGTAGAACTGGTTCAAGAAGGTGTTACACATGAACATGTTTATGCTCAGCAACTATTGAGTTACAATAACCAACGAAGAGATTTTAAACATTGGAAATCTAATATTCGGGGTGTAGATCTAGGCGACCAATTTCCTGCTTATTGGGAAGAAGAAGGGAAGCGCAGGGGCATAAAGTCTCCATCACCTCGCGATTATGGGGGAGCGTTTCCACTTAGTGAGCCAGAGGCAGAAGCTCTTGCTACGTTTACGCTCGATATAGCGCCAGATGCTGTTATTTCGCTACACAGTCAAGGGCAAGAGATTTATTGGAATTATCGTGACTTTGAGCCTGAAGAAAGCCGGAGGATGAGTGTTAGACTAGCTCAAGTGAGTGGATACCGAGCTGTTAAATTACAGGGAAGTGACGCAGGATATAAAGATTGGTTCATTCAACAATTCAAACGTCCTGGGTTTACGGTGGAAATTGGTCAAGGAGTGAACCCCCTTCCCACGAATCATTATCGAAATATGACTCTTGAAGTCGGAATGATTATAAGAGAATTAATGGATTTATAACGAAATGATGTAACATTTTAGTGGAAAAGCCGTATGATATTCAAGGGGGGGTTGACCGCTTAATAGGATTCAATTTCTTATAATGAGAGTTCAAAAAGTCAGGTTTTCAGCACCGAGAAGATTGGATGAAGGTAGGGAGTGAGGAGCGGAGCGTAGGCAGTCCCTACGTGAGCACCGGAAGGACCGGCTGAATTCAATCTTCGATGTCGAATATGCCTCTTGGTATACTTCGTGATCAAAAGATGACTTTTTGAACAACCTCTTAATAGTGGTTGCTCCCTCTCGTTATAGCTTTAAAGATGGAGGCAGAAAACATGAAACTTAGAAGATTGCTATCATTTAGGCATTGGTCTGTTATGATCGGTAATATACGACGGTATGTGTTCTCATCCGAAGTGTCATTGTTGGACAAGCTATTGTTTCTAGTTCCAGTCATTGTCTATTGGCTATTTCCTCTAGATTTATTACCAGGACTTCCATTTGACGATATTGGAGTGACTATGATCTTGATGGGATGGTTCACTTCACGAATACAACGTAAACACCCAACATTGTAAAGCGATTTATTTGAATAAAAGGGGATCTTGATCGCAATAAATAAGGACAAGTGATGAAGTGTCTTGCGAATTAAGTTCTGTTTCTTTACAATAAATATAAGAGTGCAATATTACATTGAATTTAGGGGACACATCAGATGAATTGTAAAATAACCCGCAGTGCGGCAAAAGTACTATCTAAAGAATTGAATAAAGATGAGAATAAGGATTTGAAACTTCGTGTATTTGTTACACACGCTCACGGAGACCATGCTCATTATGGGATGGATTTAGATACAGCAACGGAAAAAGACGAAGTGGTATCAACGGATAAAGATATCGATGTCATTTTGGATTCAAGCGAACCATTACTTGATGGTGTGAGGATAGATTACTTTTATCTCCCTGAGGAAGGTTTTGTTATTACAAATCCATCTAAAGGTAATCATGGAGACCATTAAAGCTATATTGTAAAGAAGGATGGATTAGACATGGCAAACGATATACGCGTATGTGATAAATGTAAGCATATACGTCTCAAAACTATTGTACCTAAGCTTCAAAAGATGGCGCCTGACGCTGAAATACAGGTAGTATGTAAGTCTTACTGTGGCCCTTGCGGAAAGAGAGCGTTCATCTATATTAATGGACGTTATCTAAGTGCATCGACAGAAGATGAGGTACTGGCTAAAGCGGCTCCTTTTATAAAGTAGCGGCTTTGGTAAATGATGATGTTTCTCCGAGTACATAATTCCTTACCATAGTAACCAAGCTAATGATGGTAACTGATAAGGAATATGTATTGAAGGGGGAACAAGTGAATGTCTAAACGTGATTTTTCTAGTATGCAAACGAACACACCCATTTCTCAAGCGAATAATGCGGTAGATAGGCTCCATCAGTCGATAACACAAGCTGTAAGCCATCCAACGAAGCAACTAGTGGATCAAGCGGAGAATTCCTTAGCTCATGCGGAGCAGGCCGTTCAGGCCCTTCAAGGCAGTGAGATAGGACTAGCTGCTGAACAAACTGAGGAATGGCTTGCCGAAGAGAAAAGTCGGCTAGCAGCAATTAACGTTTCTGAGATGAATGATTAGTCTTACAAATGGAAGAAAACCGCTACAAAAGAGTAATCCTCATTTGTGGCGGTTTTTTCATGCGTTCTAATTCGTGTTCAATTTACTTAGCAAATCATATTGAATCACTTGATCTGAGACGTTGAGTTCAAGCTTAGCTTGATCAAAACCAACACGGCATCCACTGACTTCGGTTGTTTCTCGTGTGTTGAGATCATAGCAACTACCGTTCTCGAAGATGCCATCTGGTGATGGAATATAGAATACGTTGCTGTTTGTGAAAGCCCCTGAACGAAGAACTACAAAACGCTCATTGTCAACGAACAGATTATTGCCCAACATATGATAGGATTCTGTTGGAATTCCAAGCAGATGAAGAAGAGATGGGGTCATATCTAGCTGGCCAGAAGCTTCTGAGTATTCTCCTGCTTGGCTGCTATCGGGTAGATGAATCAGTAAAGGAACTTGGTTCATGATTTGTTCCATATCAAGCTCATTTAAGCTTTTACCTAGAAATTGTTCATAATAAGGTTTGTCTTTAATCGAATTATCATGATCTCCATATACAACAAGGATCGTATTATCCCAAAGTCCCTGTGCTTTCATTTGTTCGGCTAACTGCCCGAGTGCATCATCAGCGTAGTGGATCGCATGGAGGTAATTTCCGAATATGTTACCGCTAAATTCACCCACATCCAACTGTTGTTTGCTTTTTGGAATCGTATAGGGATGATGACTTGTAAGCGTAATAAGGAAAGAGTAGAAAGGCTGCTTGATTGACTTCATCTCATCTAATGATTGTTTGAGGAATGATTTGTCACCAAGTGACCAGCCCAGCGGTTCATCGATCGTATAATCCTTTTTGCTGAAAAATCGGTCGTAACCCATGTAGTTATACATAATGGTACGATTCCAAAAGCTACTATCATACGCATGAAAAACATTAGGTGAATAACCGTGATTTTTCAATATTGTAGGTAACATATCGTACTTATGATCGGGATAACGGATAAATGCAGAACCTGTGGGCAATGCGTGAAGTGAGCTGTGAGAGCTAAAGTCTGCATCAGATGTTCTTCCTTGTCCTGTCTGGTGATAATTATTGCTGAAATACATACTTTCCTTCATTAGTTTGTTGAAGTTCGGCGTAATCTCTTCGCCATTTATGTTCTTACCGATCATGAAGTTCATAAAAGCTTCAACTTGAATGACGATAACATTACTGTTCTTGTACTTTCCGAATAATTCGTTCGGTTCGGTTCGTTGTGCGCTTTTTTGTGCAAATAAATCCGCTATGCTATCTAATTCATCTTGTGGAAGCTGATGTTCAGGACCCAGATGCTCTTGTGCGTAGCGATAAATATCGTACCCATGGAAGCCAATCAACCCTGTTACATTGTAGATACTCATGTTCCACCAATTGCTGTCGAATAATCCTTTGGCCCAAGTTTCACTATAATATTTAATGGGAGCAAAGGTGAGGACGGCGCCGATTGCAAATATTAGAATTCCTGTGCTAAAGCGACGGATAACGCCTACGCTTCTATACGGTGATAATGGGGTATGGTGAATATGGAAAGTAGACTTACTCTTGTGTAGCAGAGTCATTCGGATGATGGCATAAACGATGAATAGAATCCAATCTATAAAGAATAATAGATCATTCCAATGTAGTAGTGATTGTATACTTTCCCCTAAAGAACTGACCTGTCCAGTCTGAAGAAGAACAGGGACCGTAATAAAGTCCTCGAAATAGCGATAATATACGAGATCGGAATACATGATTGCCGTCAAAAGGAAGTTCAATAAAACAAGTGATACGAGATAGCCACGACGAGGTAGCCAAAATGTCCAAAATGATACTAACATGACGGACCCTATTGCAATGATGTAATCTAAGAAACTCAGTTCTACATATAGAATGTGAAGACGGTTATCAATTAGAGTTAATTTATAAAGCATGAGAGCAATAAACAACGGATAGATGATATATCGAAATTGAAGGAGATTGCTGTACGATCTCCGGATATACCCAGCTGTGCTTTCTTTTTGAAAATACACGAATAGTTTCCTCTCTTTATTAACAGATTATAAATTTAATTATGAAAAAGAACGAACTCAGTAGTAAGAGTTCGCTCCTTTCTTTCAAGCGAAAAGTGAATGTTATTCACTAGGAGATATCTGTTTGTGACGAGGTGGAAGTGGTCCTAGATATTGATAATACTGACACTCGATCGTTCCGTTGTAGAGCTTGCGACGTTTATCGGCTTTTTTATTGAAAAGTTGTTCAAAACGTTTAGTTGAACTGATCGCAAAAAATGACCAAGATGGTAGTCCTACTGCCATTCGTCCTAATTCACGAATAAGCTTATCGACCTCTTCGATTTCACTTAATCGTTCACCATAAGGAGGGTTTGTAATGATACAGCCGAAGTCTCCTTTGGGTCTTGCTTTGGTGATAGGTAGAACTTCCAATTGAATATCTTTGGCGAATCCAGCACTGTTTACGGCGGCTTGAGCAACCTCTATTGCTGCTGGATCAATATCACTTCCGGATATTTGTAATGGAATATCATCACGTATCGAATCAAATGCTTCTTCCCGAGCTTCAGACCACAGAGCTTCAGGGATAATCGGCCAATCTTCAGAATTAAAAGTACGGCGTAATCCAGGAGCGATATTCCAACCGATCATAGCCGCCTCGACTAAGAGCGTACCAGAACCGCAACATGGATCGTAAAAAGGTCTTGTTGGATTCCAACGGCTTAATTGGATGAGGGCAGCAGCCATCGTTTCCTTAATTGGAGCTTCGGTTATGAGCTTACGATATCCGCGCTTATGAAGACCAGAGCCAGTTGTATCCAGCGTGATCAAGGCAATATCATTCAACATAATAACTTCAATCACATAGCGTGGTCCATCTTCAGGAAACCATTCTGTATGGTAAGTCAGATTTAATTTGTCGACGACTGCTTTCTTAACGATACTTTGACAAGCAGGCACGCTACTTAGCTGTGACTTAAGAGAACGTCCTTCAACCGGGAATTCACCATTCTGAGGAATAACGTCCTGCCACGGTAATGCTTTGGTTCCTTCGAACAATTCATCGAAAGTAGTGGCGGTGAATTCGCCCATTTTGATCAGAATACGGTCCGAGGTACGAAGCCATAAATTACAACGACATATATCGATTAAATCTCCACTAAAGGTGACACGTCCATTCTCGACCGTCATATCATGGTAACCAAGTTCTTTTAATTCACGAGCTACGATAGACTCTAAGCCCATTGGTGCAGTAGCAATAAGTTGTAAGTGAGCCATGTAAATAATTCAACCCCATCCGGCCATCCTTGCCGCCTCACGGGCACCATCAGGAGACCTATAAATTTCATGCAGTCTTGCCGATTTTCGACAAAACACATACAATAATGACATTAGTAATCCATAACGATGCAACCAAACATCAATTATAAAACAAATAGGCTAATATGGAAAGTTAGTTAGAGGAGGAAAAGGAATTGAATCTTACCCCTGAAGAATATGTTAACCAATTGTATAAAGATGATGAGCAATTGGAGCAGGTGAAAGAAAGCATTAGAGAGCTGGGAATGCCAGAAGTATCAGTGGCTCCCGCATACGGAAGGCTCCTAACGATACTTGTTCAGACCTCCCGTGCAGAAAGTGCGATTGAGATCGGTGCTCTTGGAGGATATAGCGGAATTTGTATTGCAAAAGGGCTTCCTGTACATGGACAATTACTTTCCTTGGAATTAAAGGAGGAGTACGCGAAGTTAGCGAAAGAGAATCTTGAGATAGCAGGATTCGGTACCTGTGTAGACTACATGATAGGTCCTGCGCTTGATAGTTTGGAACGACTTAAGCAAGACGGACGAAAATTTGATTTCTTTTTTATTGATGCTGATAAAGAAAATTACCCATTGTATCTAGAATATGCTATTCAGTTGGCGAATCCAGGCTCTGTCATTGTGGGAGACAACTGCTTCTTACGTGGACGAACGTTGAACCCAGAGAAGAATGGTCCAGCCGTGCAGGGAATGCGCCGTTTCAACGAGCAAATCGCTTCTGATGATCGACTAGTTAGCACGTTGCTCCCAGACTACGATGGTTTGTCGATTTCATGGGTGAAATGATGACTTACGTTACAATTTCATATTGGTCTTTTTTCATAGAATAGTGCCGGTAGGTTCCGTTAAAAAGGAATCGAAACTACATTTAGTCAATTATTCCTACAAGATTCCATCCATATTCCATGAAAGATCTTAAATTCCGGATGTAATTCAGTGGATATGCATGGAGTGGCGACGTTAGATTGACGAGCAATGCTTCGTGCATGAAGGTAGTGAAGGTGAGGTTAGAATAGATGCAGAAAGTACATTTAATTAGCAGGAAAAGTAGGGAAAGAGAGAATTAGTTGTACAAAGGACAGTTAAAAATGGCGATAACGCAGAAAAATGGAGTTTCCAGTAATTTAGATGTACTCCATGCAACTAAAGTTAGCTTCAGAGGGATTGGGTTGAATTTAGTTGTATTTATAGCAGCTAAAAGTGAATGGTGGAGGCGGAAAGTGACTAATGGTGTTGCAGTTTATACCTGCTAGCGATACAGTGTATCCCTGGCATCGGAAACTTAAACTTCTTCGCTATAGGAACTCTTTCACCAAGGACGCCGAAAGGCGTCTTTTATTAAATATAAGAAAGTATAAGTTTCACTTGATACTCTATTCCTTATATTTCCGCTGAAACGGGTGCTGTCCTTGAAAAAGGACGACATAGCGGTTTCTACTTGCACATAGTTGGAAGCTTGTTCATAATACCGTCGCTAGTTCGTTGGGGAATAAAGCTTCAACCTTACCCACACCACGTTCAGTAGTAGCAAGCAACCCGAAACGATAAACAAACCCTCGATACCAATAAAACCTGATAAAAGACCTCCAATGAGTGCACCCATCATATTCCCAAGGGAAAGTGTACTGCTGTTAAATCCGAATGCTCGACTCTCCATGCCGTCAGGAGTATAGGAGCGTATGAGGGAATTCACGCTCGGTAGTAATCCTCCCATAAAGATTCCCATGAGGAAGCGGATCACGATGAGCTGCCACACATTTTGAACGAAAGCTTGAGGAATAATGGTTAGAGCTGTTCCTATTAATGCGTAAGTTAGAATGCGATGTGAGCCGAACTTATCACTTATTTTACCGAGAATTGGTGATGAAATCATATTAGAAATTCCTGTTACGGCTAAGACTAGACCTGCCCAGAAAGCAATATTAACGGTTGAAGCATGCAACTTCTGCACATACAGTGGGAGCAACGTCATAGGGCTTACCATTGCGAACTGCAATAGGAAAGTCACTGCAAAAAGCGCCAGTAATTGAGGGATATGTGCCAGCTCTTTAAAACCTTGCATAACAGAAACCACGGGTGCGTGGGAAGCTTCTTCGCGATCAAACGTTTCTTTGACAAAGAATAGTGCTAATAAAGAAGCGGCAAGTACTAAAGCCCCAGTGATATAGAAAATGGGACGGAATCCGATGAGATCTGCCAAGCTGCCACCAATTAGTGGACCTAGAATAGTACCAGCTACGATACCAGATTGCATGATACCCATTGCGAACCCCATACGAGCTTTCGGCGCTGTTCCTGATATGAGTGAGATGGCCGCAGGATTGAAGCCAGATATGGTTCCGTTCAGAAGACGTAGTAATAGTAATTCCCACGGGTTTCGTGCAAAACCCATAAGGATAATGACAATAGCCATCCCAAATCCAGATCGTAGCAACATAATTTTACGTCCATATCGATCAGCTAGTTTACCCCATAATGGTTGAAATATGAAAGCCGTCAAGAAATTCGCTGCAAAAATGACCCCAGCCCATATACCAATTTCATATTCGCCCTGTACTCCTAAATCCTTAGCAAGATATAAAGCTAGAAAAGGTGTGATCATTGTTATTCCAGCATTGACGAGAAATTGACCGATCCAAAGAACAATAAGATTTACTTTCCAAGTGTTCACGTGCCGCACACGTCCTTTCTAAGCTGTGATTTCGATTTCTCAAAAAAAGAACAATATATCATTATATCATAAAAAACGATGTATCAGCGGATAATAATGTCATAGTATTGTCATGACATTAGCCTTTGAGACAGTTGTTACTTACTTTTAAAAAGGGCATAATAATAAGTAGGGAAATTATTATACTGGAGGCTAACTGATGACGTACAATGACGTATTCACGAGAGCTTGTTATAAGCAGGAAGTGAAGCATGTACCCGTATGGTACATGAGACAAGCAGGTCGAACTGATCCTGATTATCGTAAAATTAAAGAGAAATATAGCCTTCTTGAAATTTGTCGTCAACCGGAGCTGGCAGCTGAAATCACATTAATGCCTGTAAAGAAGCTAGGCGTTGATGCCGCTATTCTTTACTCTGACATTATGAATCCTGTAGCTTCACTCGGAATTGATTTCGATATTGTTAAGAATATAGGTCCAGTTATAAACAATCCTATACGAACGGCAGCAGATATTGAACGTCTTCGTCCCATTGATGTGGACAAGGATCTGAGCCATATCATGGAGACCATCCGAATTCTGGATAAAGCATTGAAAGTTCCTCTGATCACTTTTGCAGGAGCACCTTTCACAATAGCCAGCTATTTAATTGAAGGCAGACCATCCAAAAGTTATATTCTTACCAAGACTTTGATGTATAATGAGCCGCATCTTTGGAATACACTGATGGACAAGCTGGGAGATATGGTCATTACATATGTAAGAGCCCATATTGCTAATGGCGGTAAGGCTTTTCAATTATTTGATAGTTGGGTGGGGGCATTGTCTCCGAAGGATTTCGAAAAGTTTGTGCTTCCAACGATTACTCGTATCTTTTCCGAACTATCCGATTTGAATGTACCCAAGATTTATTTTCCAGGCGTAAGTTCAGGGGAACTCTTACCTACGCTCACCAATATTCAGTCTGATGTGATGGGTCTGGATTGGAGAGTGTCGATTTCTGAAGGACGACGAAGAACGAATGGACGCTTCGCTATGCAAGGAAACTTAGATCCATATATATTAACTGCACCTATAGATGTTATTAAACAATATGCCAAAGAAATTATTGATGATGGAATACAGGAACCTGGCTTTATATTTAATTTAGGGCATGGATTATTCCCAGAAGCATCACTTGATAAACTTCGTGAATTAACAGAATTTGTTCATGAATATTCTGCTTCTCAATTAAAAAAGTAAAGAATGTCATATAAACCTATACTGAGTTTGAGGTGGTAATTTCGTGAAATCCAAAGTAGGCGTATTGGTTATGTCATATGGAACACCAGAGAGTCTAGAAGGAATTGAAGCTTACTATACGCATATCCGCAGAGGACATCCTCCTACTCCGGAGCAACTTCAAGATTTAGTGAGTCGTTATGAAGCAATTGTAGGTGGAGTATTTCCCCTTCGTGAGAACACTAACCAACAGGTAAGAGAATTACAAGCTATTCTTAACCAAGGTATAGATCAATCCGAGTTTGAGTATGTATGTTACCAAGGACTTAAGCATGCTGCGCCTTTGATAGAAGATGGTGTGGAGCAAATGGCTAAAGATGGGATCAAGCGAGCGGTAGGGATCGTATTGGCACCTCATTATTCAGTAATGAGTGTTGGGAGCTATATTAAACGAGCTCAAGAAAAATCAACGGAGCTAGGCATAGAAATGACTTTCGTAGAGAGTTATCATGTCCATCCGCAATTGATCCAGGCGCTTAGTGAGCGTGTAAGTGCGAAGCTGGATCAATTCGAGGAAGCTGGTGCTAACCGTAAGGATGTCATGGTGTTATTTAGCGCACACAGTCTTCCGAAACGGATACTCGAAATGGGAGATCCATATCCAGAGCAATTGTTGGAAACCTCTCGTGCGATTGTTGAGCAGACAGGTGTGACGCAATGGCAGTTCTCGTGGCAAAGTGCTGGACGAACAGCTGAGCCATGGCTTGGACCTGATGTTCTGGATACACTACAAGAACTCAGTAAAGAACAGGTGAAGAATGTGCTTGTCGCCCCTGTTGGCTTCGTATCTGATCATTTGGAAGTGCTATATGACTTAGATATTGAAGCTCAAGCGATCTCGAAGGAGCTAGATATCCGTCTAATGAGAACAGATTCATTGAATAGTGATCCTCTCTATATGGAGACCCTACGTGATGCAGTACGGGCTTCTTTTGAAAAATAGTCCAGCGATATGTCGTAAGCTCGAAATATGATAGAAGAACTCCCGAATTCGTTCGGGGGTTCTATTTGTTTGCCGTAACCTGATATACTGAATAGAGTCATAGAAGTGAGTATTTAATATTGTGTGAGAAGGAGTAAATAATGCAATTATCACGTTCTAATAAAAATAGGTCGACTAGAAAGAAAAAGAACAGGCGTTTTAGAAAATCATGGGTGTTGCTTAATGCGTTTCTTGTTTCTATGATTGTTGTTCTATTGTCCTATCATTGGATCACAGAAGGGAAACAAGCGAAAGAGAGTGAAGCAATCGCAATAGAGAGTCCTGTTATTGAAGCTGATAAGCTTGGTGCTGAGATTGAACCCACTACTCCTAAAGCGGTAGAGCAGGATCAAATAAGTAAGAATGAGACACCAAAGAAAGCCGACGTAACTAAACCTGTAACCAAAGCTAATGAACCTGTTGAACCTGATGATTCTAACGTACCTAAGGATTCTACTAAACCTGATAATTCTGCCGAACTTGAAGCTCCTATTGAGTCGGATGATTCCAGCCAGATTATTGCGAACTCAGATAGTATTCTTACGTTCAATTTCGCAGGAGATATGATGTTTGCAGGAAAAGTAGAAGGCATGCTGAAAGAGAAAGGATACGACTATCCCTTTGAACATTTGGGTGAACTTTTTCATAATGATGATTTAACGATCGCTAATCTTGAGACGCCAGTAACTACATCTGGAGTCGAAGCAATCAATAAACAATATGTATTCAAGTCTTCACCTAAGGCGCTAGATGCCCTAAAGAAGGCAGGAATGGATGCGGTAGGTCTTGCTAATAATCACATACTGGATCAAGGCGTTCCTGGCCTGCTGGATACATTGAAGTATTTAGGGGAAAGTGGGATTCAGTATGCGGGTGCGGGTAAGAATGCGGATGAAGCGTATGCACCTACATATTTCACACGTCAAGGGGTTAAGATTGCGCTTATTGCCGTTAGCCGTGTTGTACCCGATAAAGATTGGCATGCTGGGAAAGGCAAACCGGGTGTTGCTACGGTATATAATCCAGACGAAGCCCTTAAATCTATTGCTACCGCTCGTACGAAGGCAGATATCGTTATCGTGATGGCACATTGGGGCAAAGAGAAAGAATTGCAACCAATAAAGAACCAGACAGAGTTGGCTCATCAATTCGTAGATGCTGGGGCAGATCTCGTGATTGGGGCACATCCTCATGTTCTTCAAGGACTTGAGCAATATAAAGGCAAATGGATCGCTTATAGTACAGGTAATTTCATATTTACTAAATCGAGCACCGCTTCTACATGGAAGACAGCTATATTCGCAACCACCTGTACTCCTAAGGGGGATTGCAAGATTAAACTTATCCCTTTCCATACTGAAGTAGGTCAACCCGTTCCCATGTCTGATACAGAAGGGCAACAACTGTTTCAGGATATAGAGAAATTATCTATTGGTGGTGTGAAAATAAATAAGGATGGTACCGTCGTCATGCCTAAATCATAATTAGTACTAACCTTTTGGCATAAAATAATGGATATAAAGGACTGATAAACCGATGGATTCAATGATTCGTAATGTTTATTGTGTGGGCCGTAACTACAGGTTACATGCAGCAGAGCTTGGAAATGACATACCGCAAGAACCGATGATATTTATGAAACCTTCTCATGCAATTGTTCCACTGGATAAAAGCGTAATTGCTTTGCCAAAGGATCAAGGTGCAGTTCATTATGAAGGAGAAATGGTGTTTCACATCAATCGGGATTATGAGGCAGGGATTACGGTGGATGAATTGGTTGATGTGATGGCATTAGGAATTGATTTCACATTGCGTGATGTTCAACAGGTCATTAAGGAAAAGGGCCATCCTTGGACAGCAGCTAAAGGATTCAAATCATCTGCACCATTGACATCATTCATTCCTTTTCCAGGGATAGAAGGGCTTGTGTCACAAGATTTCACGGTTATTATGAATAAAGTCGAAGTACAGCGTGGTAATGCGAGTGATATGATCTTTTCTGTGCAGCAAATTGTAGACTATATCGGTTTACATTATGGACTAGGCAAAGGAGATATCATCTTCACAGGTACTCCCGCAGGCGTTGGATCGGTATCTTCAGGTGATGAATTTGAACTCTTGTGGGGAGATAACCAGCTTGGAAGCTGTGTCATTGCATAACAGATGATGTGGATTATAGGCGTTGTGTGCGCATTAATGGTGTCTACGGCAGCATATCGGAAGAAATCACTCTCAGGTTCAGGTGCGGCGGCAGCTACCATCATGGGGACTGTTTACTTCGCTGAAGGAGGGCTATTCTGGTTCGGAATTCTCCTTGTATTCTTTGGTTCCTCTTCTGTGATATCCAAGTTTCGCCACAGTCATAAGGCGGAGATGGAGAAGTCTTACGCGAAGACTGGGCGGCGTGATGCAGGACAAGTGCTAGCAAACGGTGGTCTCGGAATGCTCCTATGCATTCTGAATGCCATATGGCCTCATCCAGAATGGGGAATTCTATTTATAGGCATCATGGCAACGGTGACAGCAGATACTTGGGCAACGGAGATAGGTAGCTTAAGCACCAAGCCTCCACGTTCGGTCTTGAATGGTAAAGTATTAACAGTTGGGACATCGGGTGGAGTATCCATCCTTGGAAGTGCGGCTGCGGCAACGGGTGGAGCTATGATTGGGGGATTCGCATGGATCTTTGAAGCGCTATTGGCATGGGACTTTCAATTGCAGTCGCTTCTGAATTGGGTATTAATAGGTCTTATTGCTGGATTAGCAGGGGCGTTTACAGATTCGATATTAGGTGCCACGATTCAAGTTATGTATCAGTGCCCTGTTTGTGGTAAAGAGGTGGAAGCGTTGCATCACTGTGAGCAGACTACGAAGAGAATTCGTGGTTGGATCAGAATGAACAATGATGCCGTAAATATGTCGAGCTCTATCGTTGGAGCGATAGTAGCATTCATGCTATAATCAAATGATTGCCAACCAAATAAGAAAAGTTAGTAGGGAAAATTAGAGATGAATATATTAACGGTAGAACATATAAGTAAAAGTTATGGAGAAAAGGTACTATTTAAAGATGCTTCTTTCGGTATGGAAGATCAGGATAAAATTGGGATCGTTGGTGTGAACGGAACGGGGAAATCAACTTTCTTACGTATAATTGCCGGGTTAGAGAAGCCAGATGAAGGCCAAATCTCTATTGGGAATGGTGTTAGAATTAGAACACTAGCGCAGAATCCTGATTATGATCCGGAAATGACCGTTTTACAGCAAGTATTCCAAGGAAATGATCCGCAAATGAAAGTCGTACGTGACTATACAGTAACGATGGACTTATTAGATCTTGATCCTTCAAATGAGAAGGTGTTAGAAAGACTGTTGGATCTAAATCAAGAGATGGATACACTACAGGCTTGGAATCTTGAAAGTGAAGCGAAGATTATTCTGAATAAACTCGGAATTACACAGTTTGAGGACTTGATGGGAACGCTGTCTGGTGGGCAACGGAAGCGTGTAGCATTGGCTAACGCCCTAATCCAACCTTGCGAGTTGTTAATTCTAGATGAGCCTACGAATCATATCGACACGGATTCTGTTGCATGGCTTGAGCAATATTTACAGAAGCGGCGTGGTGCATTACTCATGATTACCCATGACCGGTATTTCCTCGATCGAGTGGCAAATGTCATGTTGGAGCTTGACTATGGACGGTTATTTCGATATCAAGCCAATTATTCAGCATTCTTAGAATTGAAAGCAGATCGCGAAGATAGAGAGGCATCTACAGAGCATAAGAGACAGAATCTACTTCGGAGTGAGCTTGCTTGGATGCGTAAGGGACCTAAGGCGAGATCTACCAAACAGAAGGCACGGATTGATCGCTATGAAGAAATGAAAGATCAGCAAGGGATACAGCGAGCTGGAGCGATGGATATGTCGGTGGCGTCGAGCCGTCTTGGACGTAAAATTCTAGAGATAGATCATCTACACAAAACAAATGATGATACCGTTCTTATTCAGGATTTCAGTTATATTGCTGTGCCTGAAGATCGGGTGGGTATTGTCGGACCGAACGGTACTGGGAAGTCCACGCTACTTAATCTCATAGCTAGTAGACTCCAGCCGGATGGCGGAGAGATAAGTTTGGGCACTACCGTAAATATTGGTTACTTCACTCAAGAGCATCAAGAGATGAATGAGAAACAGCGTGTTATTGAATATATTAAAGAAGTAGCGGAAATTATTACCACGGCAGATGGAAGTACCATTACAGCCGGACAAATGCTGGAACGGTTTTTGTTTCCTCCTACACTTCAATGGACGCCAATCTCCAAATTATCTGGTGGGGAGAAACGACGTCTTTATCTACTGAGAGTACTCATGGGAGCACCAAATGTTCTGTTGCTTGATGAGCCTACCAATGATCTTGATATTCAGACATTGGCTGTCTTGGAACAATATTTAGATGAGTTTCCTGGCGTGGTATTTGCAGTATCGCATGATCGGTACTTTTTGGATCGGACGGTAGATAAGATTATTGCGTTTGAAGGGGAAGGAAACCTTAGAGTTCATGTAGGTTCCTATAGTGAATATGAGGAATGGATGACTAAGAATGTTTCCAAAGGACCGGATCGTCAGCGCGATGATCAACCTGCAGAACCAGTACACAAACCAAGTATTGTTTCCAAAAAGGAAAGCGAAGCCGAATCTTCTCGTGAGAAGATTAAGTTCAGCTTCAAAGAACAGCGGGAATATGAGCAGATCGATAGTCTAATTCAGGCTGCTGAACAGAATATAGTGGATATAAACAAACAGATGGAACAATCCTTTAATGATTCTGCGCGGCTACAGGAGCTTATGCATAAGCTTGAGGAAGCACAGCAAGGACTTGAACATCTGATGGAGCGTTGGACGTATTTGAATGAATTAGCAGAGAATATGTAAGAGTAAGAAATCTTAGATAGATGCAACAAAAAAGGCACAGTGCGTAATTCAAAGCACTGTGCCTTTTATTTAAAGATAAGAAAGTATAAGTTTTACTTGATACTCTGCTTGTGAAAAAAACGATTACTGCTGTAAATAAGCTGCAAGCAACTTTGTCGTATTGAAGATAGCTTGCTTATGTGTACGTTCCATAGCATGAGAGGCATGAACACCTGGACCAATAAGAGCGGCACGAATATTGTTGCCTGCTCTAAGCGCAGCAGAGGCATCAGATCCATAATACGGATATACATCGACGGCATACGGAATGTTCTCTGATTCGGCTAATGAGATGAGACGGCTTGTCATATCGTAATCGTAGGGTCCGGATGAGTCTTTTGCACATATGGATACATCCGTTTCCTTACAACTGAGATCATCGCCAATGCAGCCCATATCAACTGCAATCAGCTCCTCGATATCATCAGGTATGGAGGAAGCACCGTGCCCGACCTCTTCGTAATTGGAGATCAGAATCTTTAGTGTAGTACGTGGTTTCCAGCTTTCACGCTTCATAGATTCGAGCAGACCGAAAAGCGCAGCAACACTGGCCTTATCGTCGAGATGACGTGATTTAATATATCCACTGTCCGTAACGATGGCTCTTGGATCAAAGGATATG
Source organism: Paenibacillus sp. FA6 (assembly GCF_051550225.1). Classification (NCBI taxonomy): domain Bacteria; kingdom Bacillati; phylum Bacillota; class Bacilli; order Caryophanales; family Paenibacillaceae; genus Paenibacillus; species Paenibacillus sp. FA6. The sequence goes on from NZ_CP188820.1 coordinate 767,943, forward strand.
AAATCACCGACGGAGATTCCTAATTTCTTGACATCATCTTTACATTCTACAAGCTCATCAATACGCACTTCCATATGTTCTTCTAGACGCTTGAATTCACGAGCATCGCTGTAGACATGGACGGAAGGATGGGTACTTAGAATAGTTCCGGTATAGTTCTTACCACTACGCGTATGTATGGTACAGTATTCATTCTCAATAGCCTGCAGCATGAATCCACCGACTAAAGAGAGCCGAAGTGTACCTTCAGGCTTAATAGCTCGAACCATAGCGCCTAAAGTGTCTACATGTGCGCTGAGGCCTATTGTACGGCTATTGTTATGTCCTTGGACGGTTAAGATAGCACCGCCCTTCTGATTCCATGTCAGGGGAACCTCAAGGGCTTTGGCTTCTTCCTCAATCCATTTCATGACATGAGCCGTGAATCCGCTAGGACTTGGTGTGTTAAGTAACTTTTGAAGAAAATTTATAATATATGTCTCATTTGGTTGGATTGACAACGGGGTCTACCTCCTTAAAATCTTCCGTGCTGGGTGCTGAATTGGGCTCGATAGGTGGTAAATAACCAGTTTCTTTAATGACTAGCTCCAGTTGGGTAGATAGACGTTTTATTTCTTTCTGTAGCTTATATTGCCTGTAAATACCATAGGAACCAACTATTATACCTCCGATAAGCGTACAGCCCAGTATTAGCAGAATGAGTGGGATACTTACCTCGCTGAAATAAAAGTTTACATGAACAGGATTCACATTAATGACAGCAAATAAGGCAGTTAATAGGGCAAATACAAGTCCAGCGATCAATGACCATTGCATTTTCATATAGACATCTCCTTTCAAGAGGTTGTTCAAAAAGTCATCTTTTGAACTCGCACTTTAATCACATTATAAAATCCCCTGACCAAATGGACAAGGGATTTTATAATAGTCTTACATATTACTTGGTTAGTTGCTCCATTTGAGTTATTAATTGTTCGAATACGCCCATAGCATCTCGGATCGGTTGTGGTGAAGACATATCCACGCCCGCTTTACTTAGAATATTAATGGAGTAGTCGCTTCCCCCACTCTTAAGGAATCCTAGATAACGATCAACTGCTGGCTGACCTTCCTCCAAGATTTGTTTGGAGAAGCTAGTCGCTGCTGAGAAGCCAGTAGCATACTTGTATACATAAAAGCTGTTATAGAAATGTGGAATACGTGCCCATTCCATCCCAATATCTTTGTCGACTGTCATATCCGGACCATGATATTTGAGATTCAATTCATAGTAGATATCCGAGAGTGCTTGCGGAGTAAGGGATTCACCTTGTTCAGCATGTTCATGGATTAATTTCTCGAATTCTGCAAACATCGTTTGTCTAAATACCGTTGTGCGGAATTGATCCGCATAATAAGTAAGAAGATACATTTTTTCTTTAGGATCAGTTGATTTCTTCAATAAGTAATCCATCAACAGCGCCTCATTCGTAGTAGAAGCCACTTCCGCCAAGAAAATAGTATATTGTGCATCACGATACTTCAACGCATTATCAGAATAGTATGAATGTAATGCATGACCCATCTCATGAGCTAGTGTGAACATACTATTAAGATTATCTTTATGATTCAAGAGGACGTAAGGGTGTGTACCATAAGCTCCCCAGCTATATGCGCCAGTTCGTTTCCCCTCATTCTCGTAGATATCAATCCATCCTTGATCATAACCTGTCTGCAAAGCACTTAGATAATCTTCACCAAGTGGTTTCAAGCCATCCTTAATGGTTTTCTTTGCTTCTTCATAGGTAATGTCCATCTTGTATTCATCTACAAGAGGAGCGAAGAGATCGTACATGTGTAATTCATCGACCCCGAGCAGTTTCTTACGAAGTTTCATGTAACGATGAAGTAAAGGCAAACTCTCATGAATCGTATCGATTAGATTGGTGTACACTTCCTTCGGAATGTTGTCGCCATACAGGGACATATCAAGTACAGAAGGGTATTTACGCACACGTGAGTAGAAAATATTCTTATTGACGTTAGCGCTTAGCGTTGCGGCAATAGTGTTCTTCTGTTTAGCATAAGTTTCATAGACTGCTTTGAAAGCACGACTGCGAACTTCACGATTAGGGCTCTCTAGATACTGAATGTAGCTACCATGAGTCAGTTCAACTTCTTTACCATTCTCATCTTTGATCTTAGGGAATTTCATATCTGCATTGTTAATCATACCGAAGATCGTTTGCGGAGCTTGAGATAAGTTGCCTACCTGAGCTAACAGAGCTTCTTCAGTCTTCGTTAGAACATGAGCCTTTTCACGTTTCATTTCTTGCAGAGTGAATTTGAAGTCAGATAGGGCTGAATCCGCAATGAAGGCGTCTAGTTTATCATCTGGGAGAGACAGAATTTCTGGTGTCACAAAAGAAAGAGCCTCATTCGCGTCGACACTTAACTTTTTAGCCTTTTGGGTTAGTGCTTGATATGTAGGATTGGTTGTGTCCTCATCATGATGCATATGAGCATATACATATAGACGCTCGACATGATTAGAAATATCATCTTCAAGTGTAAAGCATTCTTTCACGGACTTAACCGTATTTAACTTTCCTTCTAAGTTTGTTACAGTGGATAGTTTCTTTTGAACGTCGGCGTAAGCTTGGTCCCAATTCGATTGGTCAGCATACAAATCTTGCAGGTTCCATTGATGGTCCTCAGATACTTCTGAACGGTTCAATAATTGATCCATGGGAATCCTCCTCACGTGATTTGAGAATAAAGGTTGGGTTCCTTGTGATGCAGTGATGGGGGTGGAAAAGGGAGTGGACAATATACTAAGAGTGAGTACAAGCGATACAGTTTTGGTTAAGATGACCAAAGGTGTACCTCCTTTGCATATACAATTAACCCTTAGTATATCCAGCCCTACACGTATTATTACAAATCTCCCATCAAACTTAGGAACCCATATTTATAAAACTAATGACGATTAAGAAAAAAGAAATAAGGATCATAACGATGGCGGTAAGAGCCATCCAACGCTTTAATGGTGGTGGGACGGAATTCTTGCCCATGATAAGGGCAATACCAAGAGCAAAAGCGCAAATGGTAAAGATTAGAGTGCTACTTGAGTCCATTGTAAATTAAACTCCTTTGAAGGCCGCTATGATCGTACGCCATTCGTCTTCATTACCGATATACTCTTCTTTGGGAAAACGATTATTTGCCCAATTCATCAAAGCAGGCCGACTTAGAAAAGTTTGAGTTTCTTCTCCCCATTGATCGGAGATTTCACGAAGTACGAGATACTTTCCTTGAACTTCGACGGTCATCATATTCCAATTGTCTTTTTTGTATATTTCATGTTTTTTTATCATATTCACATTTCTCCGTTTGCTCTTTTGATAAAATGATAACGCAGACGCACTTATAAAAGCAAATAAAAACGGAGAAAAGGATGCTTATTGTACAAAAATAATAAAATTCATGTATTCTAATGGTGTTTGGATCTGTTTTTTATTAAATATGTAAGAAAGCATAAACTCCTTGAAAGAGGACGGCATAGCCATTTCTGCTTGCTTAAATGTATGTCAAATAATCATATTCATGCCTTTGACCGAATTAGCGTTAGAATGATACACTAGTAGCTATGAAATAATCAATTTTATAGAGGTTGTTCAAAAAGTCATCTTTTGATCACGAAGGTTAGCAGGGGGCGTATTCGACATCGAAGATTGAATTCAGCCGGTCCCTCCGGTGCTCACGTAGGTACTGCCTACGCTCCGCTCCTCACTCCCTATCTTCATTCAATCTTCTCGGTGCTGAAAAACTGACTTTTTGAACATACACTTATAGGGAGCGCTCCGTTATGAAGTTTAAGTTATTTAAAGATCGTAAAGGGAAAGCAGATCAGGCTAAAAATAATAAATTTGTGAAGCTTGGCCGGGAAATCTATGTACAAGCTCGTAAAGGCGGACCTAATCCAGATGCGAATTTCGGTCTAAAGACGGCTATCGCGAATGCACGGCAGATTAACATGCCTGTCGATAACATTGAACGTGCGATTAAGAAAGCCTCCGGTAATAGTGATAATGTAGAATACGACGAAATTTACTATGAAGGTTATGGCCCTGGTGGTGTAGCTATCATGGTGAAATGTCTGACAGATAACCGCAATCGTACGGCTGCGGATGTAAGATCCATATTTAATAAGCTTGGAGGAAACATGGGCGAGTCTGGTTGTGTTTCTTATATGTTCGATCAAAAAGGTATGCTTATTATTGATCGTGAGAAATATGAAGATTTGGATGAGGATACATTGATGCTTCAGGCCATTGAAGCTGGTGCTGAAGATGTCATAACGAATGATGACAGTTTTGAGGTGTTAACTCATCCGCATGAATTTGAAACGATCAAAAGGCTATTGGAAGAAGAAGACCTTGAATTTAGTAGTTCTGAAGTAAGATGGATTCCCCAGAACACGATTGATGTTGAAGGTGAGAATGCAGAGAAGCTACTACGAATGATGGATATCTTTGAAGACAATGATGATGTTCAAGATGTGTATACAAACTTCGAGATTAGTGAAGATGAAATAGAACGTATCGGATAACAAACCAGCTTACCCAAACCATAAATGCACTGCACCTTGGAGTTACGAGGATGCAGTGTTTTTTTTCTCTCAAAAAATAAATAAAGCTTAGTTAAATCCTTTTTATCTGTTAGAACGTTAATCTAGTTGTAAGACTCAAAAATGGAGGAGGGAGCTTTTTGAATGGAGGCGGTAATCATTGGATGATAAAAAACTCATAAAACAGATACAACAGGGAAACAGCGAATTACTTGATGTATTAATTCGGAAATATTACAAGGATATTTATACGTTTTGCTACAGAAAAACAGCGAATTCCAATATTGCCGCTGATCTTACCCAAGAAGTATTTTTAAAACTTGTTCATTACATTCATAGCTATGTTCATAATGGGAAATTTAAAAATTATCTTTTTACGATAGCAAGAAATGTTTGTAATGATGATTACAGAAAGAAAAGGGATGTCATTCCATTTGATGAGGGTTTTGATGTACCAGTAAACGATGAAAATTTGACTAATGTAGAACAGTCGGAAATTGTCATACAAGCTTTAAATGTTTTACCTGATACACAAAAGGATGTAGTTATTCTTAGATTTTATCATGATATGAAGGTAAGGGATATTGCCGAGATAACCAAATCAAGTCTCGCTACGACAAAATCAAGATTAAAGCAGGGATTGGATAAGCTCAAGAAGATCATAAGGAAGGAGGATATATTTTGAAGGATAAAAGAATCAAAAATACGTTGAGAAACTACGCTATTCCAGAGATATCGGATTCACTGATTGATGATACGGTTCGTCTTGCTAAAGGGGAGTTCGAAAGAATAGGTATCAAATACAAAATGTCATTTAGAGAGATACTTGTAGGTCAGATTAAATATATTTCTCCTTATTTATGGGTCATCCAAGCTACACTACTTCTTATCGTTTCGGGGTTTTTGCTAATTTCAAATAGTACCCAAAATGTATATCAGTCAGTAATCGCCACACTTTCCGTGTCATCCCCCATTATAGCTCTTGTGGTCATACCTGAACTTGCCAAAAGTTTTAATCATCATGTGTGGGAGATGGAAGCTACCTGCAAATTTAATCTCCAAAAGTTGATTGCCATTCGTCTTATGATCATTGGTACTCTGGATTTGTTTGCTATCACCATCATGGTGATCATTACGAGTGCTTTTTATGAATTGAGCCTTATCAACGTTATCTTGTACATACTTGTACCGTTTAATCTGGCAAGCAGTATTTATTTAACGATTTTAAGGAGAATTCGAGGTAACTCAGCGACAATTATTTGTTTAACAGCAGGAATATTTATGGCTTTAGGAGTTGGAATACTTGCAGTATACAGTGAGCTATTTACATTAACATCTACTTTTATTTGGATCACACTGTTTATAATATCAACCGCTGTCTTAGCGTATGAAATTATGAATATGTTTAAGTCATTTCAAGAAGGAGAGAAATTAGAATGGAACTTACGATAGACAAACTTACTAAGCATTATGGCGATACGATTGCTGTAGATACGTTTTCAATTGTGTTACAACCAGGTATTTATGGCTTGCTTGGTGCGAACGGATCTGGGAAGACAACTCTGATGAGAATGATTTGTGACATCTTACAACCAACATCGGGTGGAGTAGAATATAACAACGTAAATATTACAAAACTGGGTGAAGAGTATCGGGATATATTGGGATATTTACCGCAACATTTTGGATACTATCCTGATTTTAAAGCATACGATTTCTTAATGTATTTTGCTTCGTTAAAAGGATTGCCCCATTTCAAAGCGAAAGAAAAAAGTTTGGAACTGCTCGAAACTGTAAATCTTACGAAAGAAAAAAATAAAAAGATTAAAAGCTTTTCTGGAGGGATGAAGCAACGATTAGGCATTGCTCAAGCGATGCTTAATGACCCGAAAATTTTAATACTTGATGAACCGACCGCAGGTCTTGATCCAAAGGAAAGAGTTCGATTCAGAAACCTAATTAGTAAGTTTGGAAAAGACAGAATTGTTATCTTATCTACCCATATTGTATCCGATGTCGAATATATTGCTGATGAGATCATTGTGATGAAAAGTGGCCAATTATTAAACAAGGGCGATGTGACTCAAATTACAAAAAGTATAGAAGGTTTTGTTTGGGAATGTACCGTATCCGATAAGGAAGCCGAATATTTGAATAAAACATACACAGTTAGCAATTTAAAAAATATTGGTAATCAGGTTAACTTGCGGATTATCGCAGAGACAAAGCCTTGCGATGGTGCAGTGAATACACCTCCAAACCTTGAGGATTTATATTTGTATTATTTCGAGGAGGAGCTAGTAACATGAGAAGTTTAATCTCTTTTGAACTAAAGAAAATAATGGGTAGACGTATGACGGTTGTAGCTTTATTAGGAGCGATCCTTCTAAGTATATTATTTTTTGTTTTTAGTGTGATTAGTGAAAAACACTACAGTTCCGATATTCAAACGCTTCATGGACTCGAGGCAATCAGCTCTGATCGGGATGCAATGGAAGCGCTAAAGGGATATTTGACGGATGAGTATATTAACAAACGGGAAGCAGAACGAGCGGCTATTGAAAATAACCCTGAAAATTTGGAGGAAATACCTGAAGAGGCATTAGCAGAAAAAAAGAATGCAATGAGGGGATTGGGATATTCAGAGGATCGAATTGAGAAAATACCTGTGATGAGGCTGAAGGATGAAGTGTACGTAAGTGAATTCGGCAAATACGAATTGCTTGGTAGCCATCTTGGGTTAATCGTTCGAATCCCTAAGATCATATCTGAACTTGAGGCTGGTGACCTGAATGAGATTTATGAGAATAGGCCAGCACAGTTTAGAGGCGCGCAAAGTCCAGCTTTGATAGATAAAGAGATGAGTAAACTCCTCAGTATGTATCAGCAAGTTAACAAGCCCTATTATTATGACTATTATTTCGGATGGGAACGCCTCAGTCGAAATTTATCTTCGCTTGTTGCAATCATTTTAAGTGCAGTGATTGTCATCGGTCTGTCGCCAGTCTTTTCTCAGGAATACAGTAACCATACGGATGCCATTATATTGCCGACGAAACACGGGAAAAATAAGTTAATTGTAGCTAAATTCGTCAGCTCATTATTATTCACAACAGCTGCTTATCTCTTATTTGCGGCAATCAATTTCGGTTTATATGCTGCTGTTTATGGATTAACTGGGTACAATAGCGATGTTCAGCTTGATTTACTTTATTACCAATCACCTTACAATCTAACCTTTGTAGGTTTGAATTTGTCAGTCTTAGGTTTAAGTTATATTGGTTTAATCTTTATCGCTGCTATGACGCTATTTATATCATCCAAAGGAAAAAATCCGTTTATCTGCGTCATTCTTTCAGCATTGGCACTTTATATTCCCATGATTGACTTGGCGAGTGTATCTGATCTAGCTGAAAAAATCATGTCATTGTTCCCTGTCAACATCATGAATGCATACGAACATTTCGAGTTAGGTGTGTTCTATAATCTATTTGGTACACGCTTGTTGCAACCCATTATGATGGCAATAACTGCTATAGTTATTTCTGCTTTACTTGTAAGGTGTACGTACAAGTCATTTAAAAATCATCAGGTGTAAGTGTTTAACAAACTTCTCAGACAATTGTTCTTACGATTATAAATGTTCCTTCTGAGTCTGCTGTCTTTGTTCAAGCAAAGGTTCTTTGTTTGTGCGACGAATAACGATCCAAACAATCGCCAATTCAGCTAGCAGTCCAAAGGACTGGGAGAGCGCACCAACCATTCCGTTCCATCCGGGCGAAATGAGTATTAGGATAACTAAGAATATGATTGTACAAACGGCGTTTGCAGTCTGGGAACGGAACATGGCTTTTGTCTGACCTCGAAGAAGTATTAAGCCATTCCCATAGTCAAGCCAGGGCATGACTAGTGTATATAGTGCGAAGGCACGTAACGTAAGTAGACTCTCATTTAACAATTGTCCATTAACGTTCATCATATGTTCTAGTACCCATGGGCCAAGTGGTGTGTAAGCGACACTTACAAGTAGCGCGAAAGGGATAAACCCGATGCTGAGCGCGAACCTTTTGACCAGAGGAGCATTAATATTGTAAAAGTTCAACACAATCTGATGAATATAAGTGAAGAAACTCAGCATTAATTGCATCAGGCTACTAGCAACGGCAAAGGCAGATATCGACAAGAGTATACCAGTCGTTTTTCCAAGCATGATATTAATCATCGGACCAATAAACATAGCGACGAAGGAGGATAGCAATAAAGGTTTATAGAACGAGAATACATCAGCCTTCGATTCAACTTCATGATCTATTTGTTTGAGCGGCATGTTACGTGCGATGTTGTTCCCTTCCCAATAACTTACTGCTGCTTCTATGATCATCCCTGATAAGAATATAATTGCACCAACACGTCCACTTGTAATATTGTCAGAAATAACGAAATATAGGGAAAGTGCATACATAACAGCGAGACGGAAGATCATACCAATCGTTAACCATTTCGTGCGATTATGACTAATGATGACACCTTGATATATATTGCGAATGACAGAAAAGATGCTAACAAACATGAGGATCTGGTAGACATCGATGACAGAAGACAATAGGCTAGAATCTACTCCAAATAAATATTTGAATATGCCATGACCAACAGGTGTGTATACGATTAGAAAGCCTACAAGCATGACAAATGCTAAAAAGACTTTGGTTACATAGGTCAAGGCTTTAAATGATATTCTATCTCTGACTAGTGCTGAGCACGTCTGCCTCAATAAAGAGGATGGACGCTCTGTAATGGTTAAAAAGCTTAATGCGATGGCATAACTAGCAATGACGGTTTCGGGATTCGCGGCTTGAGCTAGTGTCCCATTGATAATGACATGTGAAATGGTCACTAGTGATGCGGCTACGCCAAGAGGGAGGAAAAAGCTGAATAATTTTCTCCAAGTGAGTGAGTCATCTATAGTCATGGATTAAAAACTCCTTATTAGTTTAAGGTTATACGGTAATGATAGTATATCATATGGAATGGGATACGGATGTGAATTGGTCTGATTTCGACATGTTTCTTCATACTAATGTAGAATAGTTAAGAAACGTGACTTAGTTTATTTGTACAAAAGGTGGGTACATATTATAATAATAATAATTTGGTCAGGAATAAGTAGACAATCATGTGGAGGCACCCGTCAGTGAATGATAATGTGCAACACCTAAATCAAGTTCCTCGTAATCCATTAAGTCTCATGAGCCGGGTATATAAACATATTTTGCCGGAAGTGCGCAGAGAATTAGGCGCTTGGCGCGAGATAGCTATCGAAATCCCGGATCCAGAGTTACGGACGCAGGCACTTGCCAGCATCGATACGAAACAATTTCATTGTCAAGGTGGTGCTGTTTATGCAGCCATTGGTCTGCCGGATAGGAACGTTTTAATTCGTCTCATCGTCTCTTATCAAACTATTAGTGATTATCTTGATAATTTATGTGATCGAAGTACGTCCATGGATCCAGAGGACTTCAGATTGTTGCATCAGTCCATGCTGGATGCGGTTGATCCTCAAGCAGAACAATGCGATTATTATGCTATGCATCAGGAAGTGGATGATGGTGGTTATCTATCTAGATTAGTTGAGACCTGTCAGACTTGCATTCGAATGCTTCCAGGTTATAGTGCTGCGAAGCCGTACATAAAGGATCTGGTTAGTCTGTATACGGATCTGCAGGTATATAAGCATATTGATCCGCAGCTAAGAGAAGAGGCACTACTGGATTGGTGGTCATCGGAAAGGTATAGAGCACCCCATTTGGAGTGGCAAGAATTTGCTGCTGCTACGGGATCTACCTTAGCAGTATATATGTTATTTCTTGCTGCATCGAATGAAGGGTTATCCGGTGATGAAGCGGCTTCTATTCATAAATCTTATTTCCCACATTTATGTTGTCTACATATTTTGTTGGATTATTTGATTGATCAGGAAGAAGATCGCTTGGGCGGGGATCTTAATTTTTGCAACTATTATAATGATTCCGAAACGATGTTGCAACGAATTACTATGATTGTGGAGTCTGCAAGAAAAGACGTTATTACAATCCCGTCGACTTCATTTCATCGAATGATCATTGAGGGTTTATTGGCCATCTATTTATCCGATCCGAAAGTTAGTGAGCAACAGGAAGTCGTTACTGCTTCAAAGCATTTGATGAAAGGGAGCCCGCTTACCAGGATCTTCTTCTTCATCAATAGCCGATGGATTCGTAAATATTGGTACAAGTGATAAATAAGGAGGAAAAAGATCATGTCAGTCAAAAAAATAGCAGTATTAACAAGTGGTGGAGATTCTCAAGGCATGAATGCAGCGGTTCGTTCTGTAGTTCGGAGTGGATTGTACTATGGTTTGGAGGTATATGGTATTCAAAGAGGGTTCCAAGGACTTCTCAATGATGATATATTCTCCATGGATCTACGGAGCGTGGGAGATATTATTCAGCGCGGGGGAACCGTTCTTCAGTCTGCACGATGTAAAGAGTTTACGACTCTAGAAGGTCAACAAAAAGGTGCGGAAATTTTGCGTAAGCACGGAATTGACGGTCTAGTAGTCATCGGTGGCGATGGGTCTTACCATGGCGCTAATAAGTTAAGTAAGTTGGGAATTAATACGATGGCCTTGCCGGGGACGATTGATAATGATGTTTCTTTTACGGATTTCACAATAGGATTTGATACTGCCGTAAGTATTGTCGTGGATGCGATTAATAAACTTAGAGACACGATGTCGTCTCACGAGCGTTCATCGATCGTAGAAGTTATGGGTAGACACTGTGGCGATATTGCATTATACGCTGGGCTAGCATCAGGCGCAGAGACCATTCTTGTACCTGAGGTTTCTTACGATATGAATGAAATAGCGGATCGCATGGAGCAGAATTTCGCTCACGGTAAACGTCATAGCATCGTAGTCGTTGCTGAAGGTGCCGGTAGTGGGGAAGATGTCGCTAGACAACTGGTTGAACGTTGCCCTTCATTGGAGCCACGAGTAACTGTGCTAGGTCATATTCAACGTGGGGGTACACCAACGCCAGCAGACAGAAATCTTGCAAGTCGTTTAGGTGATTTCGCGGTACGGATGCTCATTAAAGGTGAATCGGATAAAGCTTGTGGAATCATTAAAAATGAGTTAGTGCTGACCGATATTGACAAGGTCGTTAACAGTAAGAAAGATTTCAATATGGAATTGTATGAATTGGCAGCACGACTGTCTCAATAATGAATGAACTTTATAAAGATAGGGGGTGTCTTCAAAGCCATGAACAATGGCTTGAGACACCCCCTATTTCATATTATTACGAGGTCTCGTTGGATACGGAAGAGACGTCTCAGCAGAAGGGTAGCCCCAATAGCTAATCCGGCTATTAAGCCAATCCAATAACCATCGGCTCCAAGTGAAGTGAAATTAGCCAGTACATATCCGCTGGGAAGTCCAATAACCCAAAAGGAAACCAGTGCAATAATAAAGGAAGCATTGACATCCTTGTAACCACGAAGTGCACCTTGTGTAGGTGTAGCAATGGCATCGGAAATTTGAAAGAAAATAGCATAGACAAGAAAATGCTGAATGAGTTCGATAATCTGTATCTCATTCGAATAGAGTGAAGCGACCTGTCTACTTGCGAAGATAAGTATAATAGCTGTTAGTAGAGACAAAGCAATGGCGGAACTTATTCCAATAATGGCATACTGCTTGGCATCTTTATTCCGACCGGCTCCTTTTTCGAAACCGATTAATATCGTAAGACTCATACAAATGCTAAGTGGAATCATGTATAGCGTTGTTGCAAAGTTTAAAGCTGCCTGATGTGCGGCGATCGTAGATGTATCGAATTGAGTCATCAACAGCGTAACAGCCGCAAATACAGCTGTTTCCAAGAAGATAGAGAGGCCGATGGGCACGCCGATCTTGAGTAGCGTTCTCCATGCTGTTAAAGAGATCTTATGGAATGTCTGAAATATACCCAAAATTGCAAATGACTGTCGTCGTTGAACAAACCATATCGCAATAATGAAAATACACCAGTAAGTTATACCAGAGGCTATTCCAGCACCTGCTCCTCCTAAACGCGGGAAACCCCAATTGCCGAATATTAATAAGTAATTAAGACTAATATTAATGGGTAAGGAAATAAGGGTAATTGTCATCGAAATTCGTGTCTCACCGAGTGAATCCATTAAGCTACGTAATACGGTGTATCCGAACAAAGGAATTACGCCGATGGAGATACCTAGTAGGAACTGATAGGCGATAGTGCGGACATTGATATCCAATCTCATGGCATCTAATATCGGGGGAACTACAATTCCTCCAATAAGTAGAACGAGCAATGCCAGGAGAAGGGATAACCATAGTGCTTGTACGACGTAATAGGACACTTTGTTCTTCTGATTGTTGCCAATTAACTGCGATACAATGGGGGTAAGACCTATCAGAATCCCAGTAAGTCCCACTTGAATGGGAACCCACAGACTAGATCCTATGGCAACTCCTGCAAGATCAATAGAGCTTGACTTACCCGACATATTCGTATCAAAAAAGGTGATAGCTGATAATGAAATCTGTGTAATTAGAATAGGAAGTAATATAGCTAGAAACTGTTTGAATTTTTCTGTTATAGTTGTCGTAGTTTTCATGTTTATTTGTAGATGACACCTTTGCTGTAGCGATTATTAGCATTCCAGAGCAGATACTCATGAACATCCATATCTTTCAATGCCCGAATTTGATCCTCTACTTCTTTCTTACCATACTTAGTGTAATGTCCACTACCAAGCCAACTAGCAGTGAAATCTTGGATCCAAGGACGTATGATCGGTTTCTGATCTCCTAGTGGGTCTAATTTTTTATGAGTATCAACCATAGAGCCTTTGATTACGTTGTACGGTTCTTTATCTGGATTAGTCGCTCCGTACCATCCTGTAGAGTAATGACTTGGGTATACCATAGGGGCTATAACATCTACATTCTCTGAAATTTTGACCATATCCTGTCCAATACCTTCGGCTGCTGGAACCGAAGCGGCATACCCAAAAATATCAACCGATACACGAATTCCGAGTGGGGCTAGCTCTTGACGTGCGTATTGTACGAAGTCAGAGACAATATCTACACGGGAGGAGTCGCTTTTGATATATTTCAAAATATCAGCTCGCTTATCAAATCCTTCAGGGAAACGAACATAGTCGAATTGTATTTCTTTGAAACCCAGCTTCGCTACCTCTTTTGCAAGTTCAATGTTGTAATCCCAAACTTCCTTGCTGTAGGGATTTACAAATCCGTCGCCATTTCCATTCTTCCACAGTGTTCCATCCTTGTTAACGAAAGATAGCTCTGGCTGCTTCATAGCAAGGAATGTATCCTTAAATACAACAATACGTGCAATCGGATAGACATCATGTTTTTGTAGACGCTCCATTAGTAGTTGGATATCACCAATATATGACTTAAGATTGCCGTTCATTTGAAGGAGTGGATTATCTGTTTTATACGTTATGTATCCAGCATCATCCTTAATATCTATAACCATGGCATTGAGTTCTGTTGAATCAAGGAGATCTAGAAGCTCGGTCATGCGTGCCCCTCCAGCACTATGTGCTGTTACGTAAATCCCTTTAACAATGGGAGCATCCAACTGGGGATCGGTCTTGATCGACGGATCTAGTGGAATATTACCCATTGTAGTTTCAGAGTCTTTTTGTTGAGAAGATGTGATAGCTGAATGAATGGATGATTGCAGAGTGTTTATCGTGTTGTGATCGTCTGTCTGATTTCCTGTTGTACTTCCTAGTACGAGTAGCAATAATGCCCAGATGATGTTCATTTTATTCTCTCCCTTATAAGGTGCGGTCTCTTTGTAATTATATAGAATCAATGAAGAATTGAAAGGACAGCTTTGTAACATTTTAAGAGGATATTCAAAAAGTTATCTTTTGATCACGAAGTATAACAAGAAGTGTATTCGACATCGAATATTGAATTCAGCCGGTCCTTCCGGTGCTCACGTAGGTACTGCCTACGCTCCGCTCCTCACTCCCCATTTTCATCCAATCTTCTCGGTGCTGAAAAGATAATTTTTTGAACTTGGACTTTAAGAGGATGTTCAAAAAGTCATTTTTTTTGAATACTCCCTTTAAGTATTTTCCTTCTGGAGTAATTCATGTGTCATTATATATGGAAAATGCCGCCTTCCCCGCCAGTAAGGAGGAGAAGACGGCACGGTAATCGGTATAGCCCTTTGGTTAATGAAGATGCGCTAAGTTCTGATGTTCGCAAATACTGAATTGGATAATCTCCATGGCATCATGTGGTTCAAGGATGCTGATTCCATCTCTAAGCATAATGAGTAAATTCAGTTCATTCTGCTTCAGGAAAGGCATCATATCGGGATACCAACGCAATACAATTTCAGATAGTTTTACCGATTCCATTTCCATAAAGATCACCCTTCCTCCTTCGAATTCTTTACCACCAAAATTTCTAGAGTAGCGAATCGGAAAAGTCTTTAGTGCCTGAGCATTAAGAGTGAGGCTAAATCTTATGGCAAAGAAATGGGAACCGCGCACCTTTAATATATCATAATATGGATGGTATGACACTGTTATCCTCGATAATTATCTTCTGCGGAATGAACCCATCACGCCTACGGTATCAACAATATTAACAAATGCTTGTGGATCAGCCTTTTTAATAATGCTCTTAAGTTCTGCTAGTTCATAGCGAGTGGTGACCGTCATTAGCATATCTCTCGGTTCGTGAGAATAAGCACCTTCCGTTTTGATTTTGGTGACACCCCGGGGGATTTCTAGCAATTTAGAAAGGAGTTCTTCGGTTTGGTTAGTAATGATATATACGGTTACCTTTATGTGACTGATATGAATCAGATCCAGAACTTTACCGGTTATGTAAATTGAAGCCATAGAAGCTAAGGCGATATTCCAATTGTCATTTAAGTATCCTGCAGCAAGAATGACCAAAGCGTTCATTCCAACAAGGATAGTACCCACTGGGAAATCACGATAACGTGTAATTAACGAGCCAATGATGTCAAACCCTCCAGATGATCCTCCAATACGGAATGATACTCCGGCACCGATTCCGACTAATACACCACCGAATACGCTAGCAAGAAGTATATCTGTTGCGATTGTTTGGACAGGGATCACAGCAATGAACCATGTGGTAGCGATAACGGAAAGAATGCTTAAACTTATAAACTTCTTTCCAAGCTTGAACCAGCCGAGGATTAGCATAGGGATATTAATTAGCAAATACATAGTACTGACACTAAAGTCACTGAAATAGCTAATGAGTAAAGATAAGCCAGATACACCGCCGCTAAGAAGTTGATGCGGAATAAGAAATAAATTAAAACCGCATGCTATGATAGCGGCACCAAGAATGATAACAAACGCATTCCAACATTTTTCGAACAAAATAAAACCACCTTTAATTGTCTTGTTGATACAAAAATTTATATAAACTTGCTAACTGTAGTAGTAATCGCAATTCGTTATGTGATATAATGTATTGGATGTTCTTGAGTAGGGTTGTACAATAGTATTATTTTCGATTTTCTTTCGGTAAAATAATAACCCATTAGTCATTAGAATGGTTAAATATCCCGACTTAAAGCATGAACATTTTGTTCATGCAATATTTTATGGCATGTATGGCTACCCTATAACTGTATGCCGCTACTTAAGAATACAGACAAGAATGTGGAATGTCCACTTATGATGAAGTGGAATGTCCACTCTATAGAAGGAGTATGAATATATTTGAAAACATTTGCAGAATTTGACTTGGATCCGAGAATTCTCCAAGCAATCACGGAGCTTGGGTTTGAAGAAGCTACACCCATTCAAGCTCAAGCTATTCCCCCTGCTTTAGCAGGAAGAGATTTAATCGGTCAAGCACAAACAGGTACAGGTAAAACAGCAGCATTTGGTATACCGTTGATTTCAAAAATCAGCAAAGATGAAGACAGAATTATGGCGCTGATTATGGCTCCAACACGTGAGTTGGCTATTCAAGTATCAGAAGAAATTGGTAAACTTGCCCGCTTTGCAGGAGTTCGTTCATTGGCAATTTACGGTGGCCAAGATATTAGCCGCCAAATTCGTTCCCTAAAGAACAAACCTCAAATTATTATCGGTACACCTGGTCGTCTATTGGATCATATTAATCGCAAAACGATTCGTTTGAATGATGTCCAAACCGTTGTACTTGATGAAGCTGATGAAATGCTGGATATGGGTTTCATGGAAGATATTCAATCCATTCTTAAGCTAGTTCCTGAGGAACGTCAAACGATGCTCTTCTCCGCAACAATGCCAGCTAACATTCAGAAGCTTGCGCAACAGTTCTTGCGTAATCCGGAACATATTTCCGTTATCTCTAAACAAGTAGATCAAGGTCCACTTATTGATCAAGCCTATATTGAGGTTCCGGAACGTCAAAAGTTCGAAGCACTTAGCCGTCTTATTGATATGGAATCCCCTGATCTTGCGATTGTATTCGGACGTACAAAACGTCGTGTAGATGAATTGTCTGAAGCTTTGCAAAAGCGCGGATATTCAGCTGACGGATTGCATGGTGACTTGTCGCAGAATCAACGTGATGCAGTGATGCGTAAATTCCGCGATGGAAGTATTGACGTATTAGTTGCGACAGATGTTGCAGCACGTGGTCTCGATGTTTCTGGTGTAACGCATGTTATTAACTTCGATCTGCCTCAAGATCCTGAGAGCTATGTACACCGTATTGGTCGTACAGGTCGTGCGGGTAAAGAAGGTACGGCATGGTCGTTCGTAACTCCTCGTGAAATGGATCATTTCCACTTTATTGAGCGCGTTACACGCCATCGTATTACTCGTAAGGCACTTCCGACAATGGCCGAAGCTGTTGAAGGTAAACAAAAAGTTACGGCAGAAAGATTGATTGAAACGATAGGAAACGGTGAATTGAACGAGTATAAAGGAATCGCGATCCAATTGTTGGAGCAATATGATTCAGTTCAATTACTAACAGCAGCTATGAAACTACTGACAGGTGATAAAAAGGATTCAGATATCCAATTAACACCGGAAGATCCAATGCGCGCAAAACGTCGTAAACCAGACATTCGTAGTGGCCGCAAGCCATCAAGCAGTTATGGTTCCCGTAACGGCAGTTCCTCTGGTTCAAGCACTGGCGGAAGCAACTACCGTCGTGATAGTAGCAGTGGTAGTGGTGGAGGTAGCCGTGGTGGTTACGCAGGTAAGAGCAGCTACAACAAAGATGGTGGAGCTTCTCGTGATTCTTCTGCACGTACGAATAAACCTCGTCCAAGTAGTAGCAGTAGCACTCGTCCGGCGAAGCGTCCAGATAGCTCTTTCGAATAATTATTCAATTAGGCTTGTGTACTATAACAAAAAGGCAGAGTGTAACTACACTCTGCCTTTTTGTATGAGTAAATAAGGGATGACCCCACTGAAATTTAGAATTAGATAATGAATGCGCGTGTGATGATAACCAACAATATGAACAATACCAGAATTGCACCTGTTGAAGTGAAACCACCAAATCCCATATGACCAGACATTGTGAAAAACCTCCTCTGATTTGTAAATTACTTGGTTTACTTGATATTCTATGCAATAGGTTAAAGCTTGTTTAGACATCTACCTATGATTAAGAAAATTAGGCACTGGCTTTGTCGATAGGAAATGCGTTATATTATTATATACAAGCATAATTATAGAGGGGGAGAATTTTTGGAATTCAAGGGCACAATGGGAGGCATTTACAAATTAACGGAATGGATTACACGGATTGCGTATACTAACATACTGTGGCTTATCTGTTCATCACCATTCGTATTGGTGTTAATACTCAAGTTCATGTTATTTCAAACGCAAGCAACGGCAGACGATCAGTTATTATTAAATTGGGTTCTGGGTATTCTAGCTCCGTTCATACTATTTCCGGCAATTTCGGCATTATACGCTGTCATACGCAAGTGGGTTATGGGGGATGCGGATGTTCCTGTGTTTCGAACGTTTTTTTCAGGATACAAGGAAAATTATAAACAAAGCATGATTGGTGGAATATTCTACACATTATTATTTGTTGTGATGTGGGTCGACTATAAAGTGTATATGACCATGGACAACTTGCAACTTGTGGGCGGAGTTATGTTGTTACTGCTTCTTATTTTATTTGTTTCTATGTTTAACTTCTTCTCGATGGTTGTTCATTATCACTTGGGTATTTTTATGATTATTAAGAATGCAATCCTTCTGACAATCATTAGACCTTTCCGGATGATTTCAACTGTACTGGGCTGCGGACTGCTATTGTATATAGCTTCACTCTACCCAGTGTTGGTTTTCTTTTTTATCATCACTTTAATAGCGTTATGGTCATTCTTTAACTTCTATGGATCATTCCTCAAAATGCAGGAGCAAGCAGAGCGCTTGAGACTGTTAGAAGAAGAGAAAGCGGAGAAGGAAAAAGAAAACGACTTGGAATAAGGTGGAGTATGAAAACGACTTCATTTGAGTTTACTTTTATAGAGATTAGGATTATAATGAAAATACATCCTGCGATGTTCGCCACGGTTGATCGTTATTTTGAACCAATGATGATTGTCTAGGGAGATTAATAAGAAGCGTGGCTGGAACGCCCTGTCTATATGACACGGGGACTTCAAAAACATTTCCGAAATCACCCACCTGCTACTGCAGGTTCAGAGGGCTATTTGACCGGACGGCATAAGCGGGATTCCTTTTTATCTAATAAGTATTTGTTACCTGCATTCGAATGTCGATAATTTAACGACATTCGAATGTTTTTTTTATTCAAGAATGAGATTATAAGGTAGCACCTCTTTTGTTCTGAACAGTTCAATGTTAAACTAATAGGTATGTATTGATGGATAATATAAAGGGGGAACGGTCTTGTCGTTAAAGAGAGTTTTAATTGGGGTCATACGGAGTCAAGAGGGAACGAGTGACCGAGCGAAAGATCCTAAAATGAAAACGCGCTACTACAATTTATCGAAGGACAAGGCATGGGAGGAAGTGACATCCACGCTAAAAAAAATTCCAGGTTATAAAGTTTTGCATGAGGTACCCTCGGTTGGAGAGATCATTCTAGAGAAGAGGAGTGCTATGGGACGTACGGTGGATATTACAGTATCTGTATTATCGGTCACACCAGTTCGTAGTGCGGTCGATATATACTCAGCTTCAAGGGGCTCGTTAGGAGATTTAGGAGCTAATTATCGATATATTATCCATTTGTTCACCATATTAGATAAGAAACTAGCTAAATATAAAATTTCATAACAGGGATTCAATGGATTGGAAATATACAGTCATAGTGGACAAGCAATTATTATATGAATTTATAAAAAAGCGAGAGAAAGATGTTCTCTTTCTCTCGCTTTTTTTAGTATGAATTACAGTAGTTCTTTAACTGCTGCTATAGCATCTTCGTAATTTGGATGTTCAGTCATTTCTTTGAGATATTCAACATAAGCGAGTTTATCGTTTTTATCTATAACGAAAATTGAGCGCATATCAAGACGTAATTCTTTAATCAATACTCCATAAGCTTCACCGAAAGAAGATGACTTATGGTCAGATAATGTCACGACACGCTCAACACCGGCTGCACCGCACCAACGTTCTTGGGCGAATGGAAGGTCCATACTGATCGTAAGGATAACGACATCGTCTCCTAGTTGATCTGCAACTACATTGAATCGTCGAGTCTGTGCGTCACACACACCTGTGTCAAGTGAAGGAACGACACTTATTAATTTAATTTTACCTGCATAATCCTTCAGGGATACTTCTTCAAGCAAGTTTTTACTTACTGTGAAGTCGGGAGCGGAATCACCTGCTTTTAATTCTGGACCAACCAATGTGATGGGGTTACCTTTAAGAGTAGCTATACCTGAGCGTTCTTGTGGCATTGTGAGATTCCTCCTTGATTATTTGATTTAAGTAAAGACTTCCAAGATTATTATAATCTACTTAAGAATGTATTACCAATGTTGGCGTTATCTAAGTATAAAGAAAGGAAGGCTATTATGATATTTATTCGTTATGAGAACTGGAAAAGTTATATTAAATTTTATCCTGTCACAACACTTCTATTATTAGCTAACATCATCATGTTCTTGGTGTTATCTTTGAATGGTGGCTCAACCGAAAAAGAGACACTATATCGATTCGGGGCACTTGTGAATGGTGGTGAAGCCTGGAGATATGTCACTTCTATGTTTCTTCACAATGGGTTTGAACATTTGCTGTTTAATAGTTTTGCGTTATTAGTATTCGCTCCGCCACTTGAACGACTTATGGGTTGGTGGAGATACACACTGCTATACGTCTTGAGTGGCATTGTAGGGAATATTCTATCCACTGCCTATTATACTCAAATAGGTACGAATATGATATCTGTGGGTGCTTCAGGTGCGATCTATGGCGTATACGGTGCGTTACTATACATTGCTGTATTCCAACGGAAAATAATAGATGAGTCCTCTCGCAAGACGTTGTATGCTATGCTTATGATTGGGATCGTATATTCTTTCATTGCCCCAAATGTGAACTTGATGGCTCATTTCGGCGGTATGATTGGTGGATTCTTCGTATATGGACTCATGATTAGACTTATAAAAAAGCGATAATGAATGAAAATTACACACTCTAGATTGGAGCGATATCCGCGTGGAACTGAGACAGTTGCACTATTTCATGAAAGTTGCACAGAAAGAGCACGTAACTCAAGCGGCTGAAGAACTTCATGTAGCCCAGTCTGCAGTAAGTAGGCAGATTCATCAATTGGAGCAGGAATTAGGTGTGGATTTATTTATGCAAAAGGGTAGAAACCTACAATTAACACCTGTAGGTCATCTATTCTGTAAGCGAGTAGAGACCCTTATGAAGGATCTGGATAAAGCTGTGGCTGAGGTTCATGAATTTCTAGATCCTGAACGTGGGGAGATTAGAATAGGCTTTCCTCATAGTCTGGGTATTCACTTGATTCCATCCGTTGTTGCAGAGTTCAGAAAGCGTTACCCTAATGTGAGATTCCGCTTCAAACAAGGGATGTACCCATCGCTAATAAAGGATGTCATATCAGCTGAAGTTGATTTGGCATTTATATCTCCATTTCCTGAGGGGCATGAACACGTAGAAGGAGATGTTCTTTTAACTGAGGAGCTGTACGCGATACTTCCCCTAAGTCATGCATTGGCAGAGCAGGAATCGATAACTCTAGATCAACTGAAAGAAGATAAATTCATTTTATTTAGTAAAGGATATTCTCTACGTCCAATCGTGTGGCAGGCATGTCTTGAAGCGGGATTTACTCCGGAAATCGCCTTTGAAGGGGAAGAAACGGATACGATTCGTGGTTTGGTAGGGGCGGGAATGGGAGTTAGTCTCTTGCCAGAGATGGCCTTCTTTCAGAGTAATCCACTCCAACCTGCTCGTGTTAGAGTAATCGAACCGAGAATAACACGTACGATCGGATTAATTCATAGATCAGATGACAAGCTTCCCCTAGTTGCACAGGCATTTCGTAATTTCTTACTTAAATATTTCGAGTTTATTGACGAGAATAAGAAAACCCCGATTGGATAAAATCGGGGTTTTCTTTGATTTGAAATATAAGAAAGTATAAGTTTCACTTGATACTCTATTCCTTATATTTCCGCTGAAACGGGTGCCTTAAAGTGATACGAAGTATCGCTAGCATCGAAAGCATAAGCTCTTTGAAAAAGGACGGTATTGCCGTTTCTACTTGATTAGTCACGATTGCTTGTAAAGATCATGATATAACGAATTAACTCGAGAATCGAGATTATAGCAGCGGCTACGTAAGTAAGTGCAGCAGCATTAAGAACTTTAGCTACACCGCGTTCTTCATCGTTCGAAATAAAGCCTTGTTCTATCATGATCGTACGAGCACGATTACTAGCGTTGAATTCAACTGGCAATGTAACGAGTTGGAATGCTACAGCAGCGGAGAAGAAGATTATTCCTAGACCGATTAGGTTGGTAGCAGCGAATATGAATCCTGCAATCAGTAGGAAAGGTGCTATCCGTGAAGCGAAATTAACAACTGGGAACATTCGATGGCGCAGTACTAACATAGGATAGCTTTCTTTGTGTTGTATAGCATGGCCAATCTCATGACAGGCTACAGATACAGCTGAGATTGAATTTTCGTAATACACGGTTTCCGATAAACGAACTACCTTATGAATGGGGTCGTAATGATCGGTCAGGGAACCCTTGACAGGCTCAATGGGAATATCTTGAAGGCCATTAGCATCTAGCATACGCCTAGCAGCGTCATATCCTGTTAATCCGTTATGGACGGGTACCTTAGCCCATTTATTGAAAGTTCCTTTAACACGGAATTGTGCCCATAATGAGAATAAGAATGCGATGATAATTAGAATAAACATGGAATTAGAATTCATTTATTAACCTCCTGTATAATAGTGCTACTTTAAAGTCAGTTAAAGAAGTCACAACAATGGTCCATGATCGAGTAGAATCTTCAGTGCCTCTAAACAAGCTGCCCCTTGTGGCAGTAATTGTCTAAGCGTACGCCTAGCCTGTACTGGCTTCATCTGTTCAATTAGAGGGCTAAGTTCTCTTAATTCCTTCTCCAACTGAAGCATATGCAGTTCTAGATAGGTTAGCTTGTCTGAAACTTGTGTTTCCTCGATAATCATATTCCACTTGTCTAACCTTGCTTTAATTTCTTCTAAAGTATACTTCTCTTTCTTTAACTGAATAATACGTACCAGACGTTCAGAGGTTTCATTACTGTATAGACGGTAATTTTTCTGAGTTCGGCTTTCGGGAGTAATCAACCCTAATTTGGTATAGTAATCGATAGTTCGTTCGCTGATGCCAGCCACTCTTGCTAATTGTCCAATTCGGTACAACATGATATCTCCGATGTGAAATCACCCCATTAAGTACTTATTTAAATTATGATACCTGATGAACAACCATACAGTCAAACGTTAGACTTTCTTGATGATAAAATGTTTTATTTGTGAAATAGAAACTATAAATAAATATAACACTTGAAATGTTACAGATTCTAACATAAGAAATATCTATTCTGTTGATAAATAAAAAAGAATTGTCAGGTATTATTGCTCGTGCTTATAATCACCTTACAGGGTGTTGAATTGTGTTATATAACCTGACATGAAAAGGGGATGGTTTTTATGGGAAGAAGATGGATGGGTGTCTTTTTGGGAATGACAGCATTGTTAGCTTTTCCAATACGTGCTTTTGCAGATGGTGGGGCAAGCAATTTGGAATTACAAGCAGGGCTTAACACAGTCTTTGTCTTTTTAGCAGTTATACTAGTATTCTTCATGCAAGCAGGCTTTGTGTTGTTGGAAGCAGGATCTGTTCGTATGAAGAATGCTGGTCATGTTGCAGGTAAAACAATATTGACTTTGGGTGTTTCAGTGATTTCCTTCTGGGCAGTTGGATTTGGTCTAGGATTTGGTAATGGTAATGGAATAATTGGTCAAACGGGCTTCTTCCTAGGTGGAGAAGGTATGGCTAGTTCATTCAATTCCTTAGCAGGTTCAGATGTATCTTTAACGGTGAAGTTTTTATTCCAATTATCGTTCGCTGCTATTTCGTTGGCGATTGCTTCTGGTGGAATGGCAGAACGTGCTAAATTAAGTGTCTACATTATATTTGGAATATTGTTCATGGTAGTTATTTATCCAGTCGTCGCGCACTGGGTATGGGGTGGAGGATGGCTTGCTGAGTTAGGTATGCAAGATTATGCTGGGTCTACTGTAGTCCATCTGACGGGTGCTACGGCAGCGCTTGTAGCGACATATTTATTAAGACCGCGCCTAGGTAAATACAATAAAGACGGTAAGCCGAATTCTATTCCAGGACATAACCAAGTATATACGGTACTTGGTGTTATCATTCTTTGGATAGGTTGGTTCGGATTTAATCCAGGCAGCGGATTAACGGGATTAGGAGATTTCTTTGGATATGTATCGCTTACAACGAATATTGCAGCTGCTGCTGGAGCATTGGCCGCGCTTGCTATCTCCTGGGTCATTTTTGGTAAGGGTGATATTCCGAGTATGTTGAATGGCCTGCTTGCCGCGTTGGTAGCTATAACAGGATCTTGTGCTTTTGTTGAACCATGGGCAGCGATTGTCATCGGTGCTATTGCGGGTATGGTCGCATTCTTAGCTGGACAATGGTTAGAACGCGCTGGATTAGATGATCCAATCTATGCTGTATCTGTTCATGGTATTGCAGGAGTATGGGGTGCTCTATCTACTGGATTCTTCGCTACTGCAGAATTGGCTGAGGCTACGGGAGTGGGGGAAGCAGGATTGTTCTATGGCGGAGGTCTTCACCAATTAGGGATTCAAGCACTAGGTGTCCTTGGTACCTTCGCATTCGTATTTACGGTCTCATTCATTATTCTTGGTGCAATGAAAATGATTATGGGACTTCGTGTTACGGAAGAAGAAGAAATGATGGGGTTGGATATTAGTGAACATGGTACCTATGGATATCCTGAACAAATGAAATTACTAGTAAATACAGAAGCTAAATCCCAGGTGAACCCGTCAACACCGGATATGAATTAACGATTATTATGATCTGCTAACCAAAATGCATGTAAGGAGAGGGGCGGGTGATATGACATCGTTGAATTCACTGGCGCATAATATAGACTTGAACCGAATTGCAATCTCCACATCTTGGGAGGAATTAAAAGACAGGCGTATTGAATATCAGACAGATCTTCAGCAGTTGAAGTGTGTATTGCCAATTTCAGAATGGATGTCTCTTGTCAATCATATGCATGATTTATTTGTAGCTAAAGTATTGAAAAATTGTGAAGAAGAAATGGTGGTAGACGGTTATGGTCTACCACCTGTAGTTTATTCGTTCGTTGTATTCGGAAGTGCAGGGCGTTTAGAATCTACTCTGTGGAGTGATCAAGATAATGGGATGATTATCAGTGATGACTTTAGTGAGAGCAAAAATAAATATTTCGAGAAGTTTTCCATCATCGTGTGTGACAGGCTTGCTTATTTGGGATATGAGAAATGTCTAGGGAAAGTGATGTGCTCAGAACCAATGTGGAGAAGGTCGCTACAGGAGTGGAAAGTGACATTAGCGGAGTGGGGAAAAGATATGAGTTGGGAGCCAATTCGTTATTTGATCATCGCAGCTGATGTACGTCATATAGCTGGCGACAATATCTTAACCGAGCATTTTAAAAGTGCATTATATCAAGCTTTCGAAGATTCTCCTGAACTACAATTTTCCATATTACGCAATACGGTTAAACATAAGGCAACATTAAATCTATTGGGGAGAGTCGTGACTGAGCGATTTGGTGAGCATGCAGGTGAATTCGATATTAAATATGGCCTCTATATTCCATTAGTAAATTTCGTGAGATTTATGGCAATACAATTCAGTGTACAAGAAACGATGACACAGAGTAGGTTGGATAAATTGATGTCTCTAGGTGCGGGGGATATCGCCATTGAAGATTGCCATAAAGCCTTTGAAATAGCTATCCAATTGAGGGCAAGTACTTCCTACACAATAGTTGATGGG
Source organism: Paenibacillus sp. FA6 (assembly GCF_051550225.1). NCBI lineage: Bacteria > Bacillati > Bacillota > Bacilli > Caryophanales > Paenibacillaceae > Paenibacillus > Paenibacillus sp. FA6. Next base: position 794,251 of record NZ_CP188820.1, read on the forward strand.
TTATTTGTAGGTAGTAATTATATTCCGGAACAAGATCTGAAGAGAAAAAAAATCATGCATGACCTTCGTGAGAGCTTGGGATCAGTGAGAAGAACACATAGAGTACTACAGCGTATGTTACGATATGCAGATTGGAAGAAACTATGAAAGGGCATGAGGGAATTCCATCTACTAAAGCTACCAGCATAGGGGCACCCACTGCTCAATATATGGCCTTTATCCGTTCATTATTGAAAGAACAGCGTCGTCCAGATGCGTTAATGATTCCTTTATCAAAGCTTGAGACTGTTGTATTTGATCTTGAGACTACGGGTTTTTCCTCCCAGCATGGGGATGGAATTTTGTCTTTCGGTGCTGTGAAAATGGTAGGTGCTGATATCATTGAGGAGGAAAGGTTCTATTCATTGGTGGATTGCCGTAGGCAAGTTCCACAGCATATTACTGAATTGACGGGGATCACGCAAGGGATGACAGACGGAGCACCACCACTTATGAATGGTTTGCATGACTTTATGTCTTTTGTAGGGGGAAGAGTGCTAATTGCTCATGCTAGCGCTCATGATAAGGCATTTCTAAATGCAGCTTTGTGGAAGACTTCGAAGACTCATCTAAGACATCGTATCATTGACACGATGATGATTGCGCGCTGGCTCGAACCACAGCGTGATGGGTACGGACTTGATGAATTATTAATGGAGCGTAATATTCCTATTATAGGAAGACATCATGCTTTAGAGGATGCGTTGATGACTGCTAAGTTGTGGAAGTCATATCTCACCGATATCTCCAAGCGTAGGGTAGATACACTTAGTGATCTATACGCCTATTTAAGTCGTTCATAATGAGAGGGATCAACACGATAACTAGCGCTTAACAAACAATCATGAGGGATAACGCTGTAAGTTATTTAAGAAACAGGGTAGAATAATACGTAATAACTTTAAGTGAAGGAAGAAACCATCATGAAGCGCAACATAACTGTATTGATTGTCACATTTATTTTGTTGGCAATAGCTGTGTATCAGAATGCTGATCCTGGGGTGAAAGCTGTATTTCAGATGGATAAACCTCACCCCACTGAGACGGGTCCTAAGGCGGGGTTACTCGCTCCTCCATTCTCTGCGATTGGTTTGGATGGGGATTTGTATAATGTAGGTGGAGAGCAGGAGAAAGCCATTATGGTGAACTTCTGGGCTTCGTGGTGTGATCCGTGTAAGCAAGAGGCGCCTGATTTAGTAAGAATAGCTAACGAGTACCCAAATGAGCTTATAATCTATGGTGTCAATGTAACCAAGTTTGATAATAAGAAGAGTGCTGAGAAATTCGTTGAGAAATATCACTTGAATTTCCCTGTGCTGCTTGATCTCGAGGCTACGATATTTGATCAATATCAGGGCGCAGCCTTTCCAACAAATGTACTGATCGACAAACACGGTGTGATTCAGGAAATCATTCTCGGGACTATTTCGGCAAAGGAATTGGAAAAGAAAGTGCAACAGTTAATTAAATTCTGATAGAACAAAACCTCGGTGTCCATTGTGGATGCCGAGGTTTTATTCTTACTCATTAATGATTGACAAGACCATGTTGGCCTGCATTATTCGGAAGTTTCTCAACTTGCCCAATCTGACCTAAGAGTGCATATCGCATACTGTCGACTAAGGCTTCCCAACTGGCTTCAATGACATTACCAGATACACCGACCGTATTCCATGTACTATCCATATTCTTCGATTCAATAAGAACGCGAACTCTAGCTGCTGTTGCATCTTTCTCATCTAGGACACGTACCTTGTAGTCAGATAGATGCATTTCTTTAAGCTCTGGAAAGGATTGAACAAGTGCTTTTCGTAAGGCGTTATCTAGCGCATTGACCGGTCCATTTCCTTCTGCTGCCGTGTATACGCTTTGACCATCAATCTTTAATTTAACAAATGCTTCAGAAACGACAGGTTTACCTGCAATTTTTTCAACAAGCATTTTGAAGGATTCAAAGGTGAAGAGCTCGGATATTTGTCCATTTGCTTCACGTAACAAAAGCTCTAAGGAAGCGTCCGCTGCTTCAAATTGATATCCTTGGTGTTCAAGATCCTTGATTTTATCAATCACCTTACGCGATTGTTCATGGGTTGGATCAAATTCTACGCCCATATCCTTCGCTTTGGACAGAATATTGCTCTGACCTGCTAATTCAGAGACGAGGATTCGTTGTTTATTACCAACAAGTTCCGGTGAGATATGCTCATAAGTACGTGAATCTCTCAGGATTGCAGAGACATGAATGCCTCCCTTATGGGCAAATGAAGCACTACCAACATAAGGCTGGTTAACGGGTAAGTGTACATTTGCGATTTCACTTACATAACGAGCCGTATTGGATAGTTGCTTTAACGATTCTGATTCAATGCAGTCATACCCCATTTTAAGCTGAAGCGTAGGGATGATCGAGCATAGATTTGCATTTCCACATCGTTCTCCATACCCATTAATTGTCCCTTGGATTTGTCTTGCTCCAGCTTGGATAGCACTTAATGTGTTAGCAACAGCAAGTTCGCAGTCATTATGAGTATGGATACCTAGGTTAGCTTGAGGTAAATGTGTGGCAACAGATGCGACAATATCGTGAATCTCATGGGGAAGGGTTCCGCCGTTCGTATCACACATCGTTAACCAATCAGCCCCAGCATCTTTTGCTTTTTGAAGAACTGCAAGCGCATATTCTGGATTGTTTTTGTAGCCATCGAAGAAATGTTCAGCATCAAAGATTACTTCAAGTCCGTTGTGTTTCAAGAATGAAATGGAATCGTAAATCATAGCTAAATTCTCATCCAAAGTTGTCTGAAGTGCAGTATGAACATGGAAGTCCCATGACTTCCCAACTAAAGTTGCAGCCTGTGCGCCTGAATCAAGAATGGACAGTAGATTTCTATCTTGTGCTGCTTCCGTGTTCTTGCGTCTTGTACTTCCAAATGCAGTGATTTTTGCACGAAGCCCAAGCTCTTGAACTCTTTTGAAAAATTCAATATCTTTGCTATTGCTCCCGGGAATGCCACCTTCAATATAATGAACACCGAGATCATCTAGTTTTTTGGCGATTTTCAATTTGTCGTCCGCCGATAAACTGACTCCTTCGCCTTGTGTGCCGTCACGTAAGGTTGTATCGAATATAGAAATGGATGCAGACATGGTAGCCCTCCTTTTGAACTCTCACTGTAATGACCTTTTTTATAGTTCATAATTATAACACTTCTACGCTGGAATGTAACAAAGAATTCAATTTTCTTTGCCAGGCTTATATCTTGACCTCTAGGTGAGAGGGGGGTATGCTGACAATACCGTCATCTATATGAATGAAGAAGGGGTATAATAGTGAGAAAAATCGATGAATATTATCCAGCTCATGGCAGGGTTATACTTCATGTCGATATGAATGCATTCTATTGCTCTGTACATGAAGCGGAAGAGCCTGATAAATACCGTGGTAAGCCGACGGCTGTAGCGGGAAGTGTTGAGCTTCGTAAAGGAATTATTGTGACTTGTTCATATGCTGCAAGACGTTTAGGTGTATCAACGGGGATGCTTGTCAATCAAGCGTTGAAGAAGTGTCCTAACTTGATTGTTATTTCGCCGGATTTCAATGCATATCGTAAGTATTCTAACGCTTTTATGAAGATAGCTTATGATTACACGCCTTGTATGGAAGCGACATCGATAGATGAGTGTTACTTAGATATTTCAGGATCCAAACAATTTGGCACCCCACTTGAGATTGCTACAGAAATTCAGAATAGAGTGTATAAAGAGCTATCGCTTCCATGCTCTATTGGTATCGCACCGAATAAACTTCTGGCAAAAATGGCTTCAGATATGAAAAAACCAAACGGTCTAACGATACTCCGTATCCGTGATGTTCCTAAGATTCTTTGGGAAAAGCCCTGTGTTGAATTATTTGGCATTGGTGACCGAACCGCAGATAAATTACGTAAACTTAATATTCATACGATTGGGCAGTTGGCTGTAGCGGAAGACCAATTATTGAAACAGAGTTTTGGTGTGCTTGGTTTATGGATGAAGCAGGCTTCGAATGGGATTGACCACTCTCCGGTGCTAGAGGGGCGTGAACAGAGCAAGTCGATTGGTCATACAACGACCCTTCCTGAGGATATCTGTGTGAAAGAGGATATCCATCGTGTTCTGCTCAACTTAAGCGACCAAGTGGCTCGTAGGCTTCGACGACAACAATTGGTTGCGGGTGGAGTGCAGATCACGATTCGAACGCCTGATATGAAGACCATTACACGTACCCATACGATGAATGCTCCAACAGACCATACAGAAGATATTTATGAGCAGGCCTGCCAATTATATCATGAACACTGGAACTGGGATAAGCCCGTGAGATTGCTAGGCGTTACGTTGCAACATCTTATATCTAAAGAAAATTCAGCCATTCAATTGGACCTTTTTAATTATGAGCAGCAGCCCAAGAAGGAATCCTTAACGAAGGCAATGGATTTGCTACGTAATAAGTTCGGTGAGAATGCGGTTCTGACAGCTGGAATGTTAGGTGATGACCCGTCGGTGTTAATCCGGAATCACAAAGTTAGAGGAACTTCATTGCAAATGGATTTCAGAGATAAAGCAGATGATAAATTGTCATAAATGCGATAGCAATTGGTAATATTGTTTGAAATCAATTGAAAATTCATTTTTAATGGTTTAATATTATGAATGATGTCGTTTGAAATAAAGACTGTAATGAATGGATATACAGGAGGAAGAGAAAACAATGGCTAAATATACATGGGTAGAGAAAGATACATGCATTGCATGTGGTGCGTGCGGTGCAACAGCACCAGATATTTATGATTATGACGATGAAGGCATAGCTGAAGTTATCTACGGAAACGATGCTAACCGCGGTGTGACAGTGATACCAGAAGACATGTTTGATGATTTAGATGATGCATGTGATGGTTGCCCTACAGATTCTATCAAGATCGCAGACGAACCTTTTAATAAAGAGGGTTAATGGCAGGTTTTGATAGGGATGAAATAATAAAATAGGCGTTCTCACGAAATAGCTTGAAGTGGGGATGTCTATTTTTTTTGTCTTTCTGCCGATATATATAGTAAATCGGTGTTTCGGGGGTTCAGATGAGATGAAAGATTCTATATATCTTAAAGAATATGTGAAGTTACATCCTGAGAATAAGATGGGATGGTACTTATTAGGTAAGGAATACGAAAAAAATGGTCAGGAAGGTAAGGCTAATTATTGTTTTAATCAATCTAGTGAAGTATTTGAAGCTTTTGAAAAGAGTAAAGTGCCAGATGATGTCTGGAAGGAATACGAAGATAGAATTTTGCAGATTTCACGTCATAAAGAGCGTCGTACTCGTAAAATACGGGTCTTTCTACTGGCGCTAATCATCCTACTCCTGACCTTTATACCTTCTATTCAGGCCCCGGAAAATAGGACTATTTCGGGTACTGATGAAGAGCAGATTGCTATGAATGAAATTGAGCAGAAACCGGAGACGATCGTAACTAAAGGGGAGTTAAAGCAGAATGCTCCTATTGTGAATCCTCTATTTACGGCTCAACCTGGTGGCTCAACAGATGAAAGGGCTCAAAGTTTGTCGAGTATGCTTGCTTATTCAGGTGCTTTACCGGCAAGGCTAGCAGTGCTTGGGATGGCACGTGAAGACAAATGGCTGTTATGGAAACAAAATATGCCCATATCGTTCACACTAGAAAAAACGGATGGATCACAAGTGGTCTATCAGCCTTATGATCCCAATGAATGTGAATGTACACCACCTGATGATACGACTCTCAAGGCATCTTCCGTATTGTGGGTTAAGAAACAGGAGGAATTAGCAGCATTATCAGGTGCAATTCGCTTCTTTGTGAAAGAAAAGGGGAGAGTTCCCAAAAGTTTCAGTGAATTAGTACAACCTTTTCCGCACAATAGAATCTCCGGATCAACGGAAGTGATGAAGAAGTATTTCAATGAAATCAATGCAAGTTTTGGTGCAACAGTAGCGGCAACAACTTCCACGACTACCTCTAAAGGCGATTCTAGTACAACGTCTGGTAATAAGGAAGACCCAGTAACGACGGATTCTACCCCAGGCATGGGCGGGGATATGTTTTTCGAGGAGCCATTAGAAATTATTGTGGATAAAAAGAACTATCGCTTGGCGGTAGTTAGTGGGAATATCATATTACGTAATTACAAAGTGGGGCTGGGTGGTGATAGAACACCAGAGGATGACTTTATTATATCGGATAAGGTTGTGAACCCGAATGGACGATCTAATGGTGAATTTGGCAGCCGTGGAATGCAGTTATCTTCAAGCAATTATGCGATTCATGGAACGGATGAGCCTGATAGTATTGGTCGTGATGAATCGTTAGGTTGTATACGAATGGAGAAGGCGGACGTAGAGGAGTTATTCGATCTTATTCCGATGGGTACGAAGGTACGTATAGAAAAAGGGGTTCTGCCTGATAAGGTGCTGGTACCAACAGAGCGTTATCGATCACAGCATAGACAGGATCAGACGAACCCCCTCAAGAGATATCGCTGGCTGAATTAAACGTTATAAATAAGTAGTACGATAAATGCAATAACGACGAAAGATATGCTGAGTCCAACCCATAAGAGCGCTTTCTTATTCACTTCTTGTTTGGTATGTTGAAGTGTTGGTGGTTTGCGTTTGGTTGCCATAAAGATAACCCTCTTTCTATGATTTTCACTCGCTAATCCAATTGTAATGTGTTTTTAAATAAATAGCTACAACACTATTCATGAGGAAATTGAGATTGATAGAGGTGTCGTTTCACTTTCTTTTTAAACGGTAAAAGGATAAACTATAAAAATAGAGAAAACAGTGGATGGAGATGAGGATTACCTGTGTTATATAAAAATGTGGCTAAACCGATACTTTTTAAAATAGATCCAGAAAAGGCGCACCATCTTGTTGTTGGAGGATTACATACTGCTGGCTCCATCCCGGGTGTATCTCATGTGTTACGAAGCTTATGGGGTGTAAAGGAAACAGCTGATCTTGCCGTTGATTTATTCGGCTTACATTTTCCGACACCTGTTGGACTTGCAGCGGGATTAGATAAAAATGGGGTAGCTGTGCAAGGATTCTCTTCCATTGGGTTTGGATTTATGGAAGTAGGAACCGTGACACCGAAGGGGCAGTCTGGAAATGAACAGCCGCGTCTATTTAGACTACCTCCTGATGAGGCGCTCGTGAATCGAATGGGGTTCAATAATGAAGGTATAGATGCAATGGAACGAAGACTTTCAACGAATCAGAGGCGACGAATTCCAGTTGCTATAAATATAGGGAAGAATAAACTAACCCCGAATGAAGAAGCTTATAAGGATTATCAGGAATGTATTCGTAAGTTATATCCTTATGGTGATTTTTTCGTAGTCAATATTAGTTCACCGAATACACCAGACTTGCGTAATCTGCAATATGGTAGTGAATTATCTTCTCTACTTTCGCATATCATGGAGGAAATGCAAGAACAAGCGCGTAAGCATAATAATAGTAAACATATATTGGTGAAGATTGCTCCAGATGTGAGTGATTCGGAGCTTGAATCTATGGTAGAAGTCCTTCAAACAAGTGGTGTTTCAGGTGTCATTGCAACGAATACGACTTTATCTAGAGAAGGGCTGAATCATTCAAATGCGAAGGAAAGCGGTGGATTGAGTGGCAAACCGCTAAGTAATCGATCTACAGAAATCATATCTCGAATTTACAGCCAGAGTCATGGCTCCCTGCCGATTATCGGTTCTGGGGGAATTTTTACTGGTAAGGATGCTTATGAGAAAATTCGGGCAGGCGCGAGTCTGGTTGAAATATATACATCACTTATCTATGAAGGACCAGATGTGAATCGAAAGATTCATGCTGAGTTGAGAAAGTGCCTACTTCAGGATGGATTTAGTCATATATCAGAAGCAGTAGGTGCGGATCATCACTGAAGGTGAAAGACAGGAGGTTCGCTAGCTTATGGGAATGGACAATAGGGATTGGGGCATGTTTTTGCTCCCATACGAACAGACAGTAGAGGAATTGAAAGTTAAGTTTAAAACGATGCGTTCTGAATTGAAGAAGCGTGAAGAATATGCTCCTATAGAATTTGTAACAGGTAGAGTTAAGAAAATATCTAGCATTCTAAATAAGGCCAAACGTTTAGATGTCCCGATGGATAAGCTTGAAACGGGCATTGAGGATATTGCTGGTATTCGAATTATGTGTCAATTCGTAGAGGATATAAGACGAGTAGCCGAATACATTCGTAATCGTAAAGATCTGAAAGTAGTGTATGAGAAGGATTATATTACGAATTATAAGGAAAGTGGTTATCGAAGCTTTCATATGATTGTAGAATATCCTGTTCAAACCGCACTTGGACAAGTAATTGTACTTGCTGAGATTCAAATTCGTACATTGGCGATGAACTTTTGGGCTACTATCGAGCATTCACTAAGCTATAAATATCCAGAAAGTTTACCTGAAAATATTCGCAAGCGGTTGAAAAAAGCAGGGGAAGCAGCATCTACATTGGATAATGAGATGTCGAGTATTCGTGAAGATATATTGGAGGCTCAGAAACAGTTCGAGGATGAATCCAATGTTACTACACAGGTGTTGTCACAGATCCATCAGTTGTACTTCTACCATTTGGTTAATGAGGCCATTGGATTCCAAGATCGATTCAATGATATTTGGCAGAGGCATGATATGGATGAAATGAAGCTGCTTCTAGATGAAGTGAAGCAACTGATTGCTATAACCAAAAAAGGTGAGAATACAGATGAAATATGAGGAGTTGTACATTTCCTACCTCATTTATTTCAATCGTGATCAGGATTATTTCGAATGTCATGAGGTACTCGAAGAATTGTGGCTTCGTGATAACCGGAATCCGTTATACAAGGGTCTTCTTCAAGTAGCGGTCGGACTATATCATTTCCGAAATAATAATATTACCGGTGGTAGGAAGATGATGGATAGTGCTGCTGATCGATTGGAGCATTATCCATCCTTGTCGCTCGGAATTGAGTTGGGTTCGTTAGTGAGTCAAGTTCGCCGTTATGCTAAGAAATTGGAGCGATATGATGAGAAACCATTTTCTTATTATGATCTGACCATTGTCATTGTGGATCCAGCACTACAACAGGCGGTTGATTTGGCTGATCTGACGATTAAGACTAATATTCCACAGCGTAGGGGACCTGAACGACCAGAGAGAGTGAAAACTCATGATAGTGGATGAATATGGATAACGATCAGGATGAAGTTTATCTTGAGACGAATAAATGGAACAACCCGCTATGTGATATTATAGCGGGTTGTTCCACAGATATATGTTATGATTGGAGCTTTTTTCGTACATTCGTACATTCGTACATAAGTGAAGAATTGGAGGTGTCGTTTAAATGAGTGGAGGAAACCGGAAGACGCAAAGAATTGATAAAATTCTAGTTCATCTTGGTTATGGTTCTCGAAGTGAGATCAAGAGGATGGTTAAACAAGGCAGCATCATGGTAAATGATACCATTCTGAAAGACAGCGGGTTGCATGTCGATCCGTTCAATGATACGGTTGAAGTAGATGGAAAGAGGATAGTTTATAAGGAATTTATCTATATCATGTTGCATAAGCCGCAAGGAGTCATATCTGCCACCGAAGATAAGCGCGAAGCAACGGTGCTTGATTTGTTGGACTCTGAGCATGCTTTGTTTGAACCCTTTCCAGTTGGAAGACTGGATAAAGATACAGAGGGATTACTACTTTTAACGAATGATGGGAAGTTCGCACATAATCTATTGTCACCACGGAAGCATGTCCCTAAGACGTATGAAGCGAAGGTAGACGGGGATGTTGGAGCGGAAGATGTAGCCAAATTTGCACTTGGGGTCACACTGGATGATGGTTATACTACCTTGCCTGGAGAGTTGATTGTGTTAAGCCAAGAGCAAGTTGAAGATGTGTTGATTTCTTCGATTTCGCTAACGATTCATGAAGGGAAGTTCCATCAGGTGAAGCGGATGTTTGAGGCTGTAGGTAAAAAGGTGGTATACCTAAAACGAGTTCAAATGGGGCAGCTACCGCTGGATCCAAAGCTTGATATCGGCAAATACCGTGAGTTGACAATGGACGAATTATCCTTGTTAGGCAAGGATTAATAATAGATAGATAAGTAAATAAAGAGATAGTAAAGGGTGGATGGAGTTATGAAATACAAACTGATTGCACTAGATGTGGATGGAACGCTTTTGAATGATGATCATGAAATTAGTAAACAGACGATGGAGACCGTGAAGGCGGTATCTGACACAGGAGCAGAAATTATTTTGTGTACAGGTCGGGGACCTCAGAATACGATACCTTTTATGGAACAGATGGGGTTATCGGGATATGTTATCAGTCATAACGGCGCTGCAACTGCTAAGGTAGACACAAGAGAAATCGTTCATCAATTCCCCATGGATCCGATGTCGCTAACTCCTTTTATGGAGTATTGCCGGGATAAAGGTATTCACTTTGATGTTAACACACCGTTAGAAATGTTCGTGGATAGCGTGGAGGGCTTGGATGAAGTAATAAGGGGTATGTACGAGAACTACCTGACTTTACCGTCGAATCTGCCAGAATGGACTGAATTTAAAGACCCTATCGTCAAATTTACGATGTTCGCTGAATCGGATGTAATAGATGAATTATATAAAGAATTAAGCAATTGGACATTCGATCTTACGATGCTCCGCAGTGGAGATTATTTCATAGACCTCATGAATAAAGAGGCTTCTAAAGGAAATGCGTTGAAGCAACTTGCTATGAAACGTGGTATTAAACAGGAAGAGATACTATCTATCGGGAATTATTATAACGATATCACGATGCTGGAATATGCAGGTAAAGGGATTGCTATGGATAATTCGCCGGTGAAGGTTAAAGCGGCGGCAGATGAAATAACACTTTCGAACAATGACGATGGTGTACATGCTGCTCTCCTTAAATATTGTCTCTCCTAAATAGTAAAGAGAAATGGGTTGTCCCAAAGTCATGAAAATGGCTAGGGACAACCCATTTGTTTCTTATAGGGTGTATGGAATTTTTCAGCGACCTTAGTCTTGAAGAGGCACCTTTTTCGATCTAGGAGCATGAAAAGGAGAGACCTTATTCTTGCCTGTTGTTTTGGAACGATACATCGCTTGGTCTGCTTGTGAGACTAATTCATCCGCGGTCACATTCTTTCTGAGACTACTATACCCCACGCTGATCGTCACAATGCTCTCTTGTTCAATACGTGCTCGTATACTTTCTGCGATCTGACTTACATTGGCTCGTTTGTCAACCAATGCGGCTACTAGTTCTTCTCCTCCGTATCGACCCGAAAGCCCTACTCCAGATACTTCTTCTTCTAGAATGTTAGCTACCTGAATCAATACTTCGTCTGCCTTGGCGTGGCCCTGCGTGTCATTTAATTTCTTGAAGTTATCGATATCACAAAAAATAATAGAGACCTTCAATCCCTGATCTACATAACGATTCACATTTTTCATGAAAAACCGCCGGTTATAAAGATTGGTTAATCCATCCGTAATAGAGGAACGATAGATGGATTGCATTTGCTCAACAATTCTTTGGAATAATATAAAGAAGATAACCGTGTGATACAGAAGTGGAAGTAATAACCTTAATGTATTGAGTGCTATATTAAATTGATCTGTATAAAGATTAATGATGGTCATAACGACCCAAATTAGACTTATTATCGAGCCAAAGATGTATTTAAATTGTTGTCCAATTCGGGGCGATATCAACCAGAGACCTATAATAATAACAATCCCTTGATGGAGATTAAGATAAAGAAACTGTCCCGAAGTGGTGTTGAAGGGTGGAAACCCTAGGGGGAAAAGTGGAACAAGAAATAGTAATATCATCAAGCTAAGTAGTATGTATCCAACTTTATTCATTTTTCGATACAATAGATAAACGGAAGCATTTAAAAGTAGAAATGAGAAGACCTGCATTCGCATAGACCATAGGGAAGATCTATATACAGCATCTCTATCTGTAAGGTTGAAATGGATGTTCATTCCTTCGTATGCCATAATAAAGAGGAAGGCAAGCACCATATATAGGTAAGCCTGTCTACGTTGTTTACTATACATAATGAGGCACATCACTGTCATGATGAATACAATGTAAAGACTGCATGTTGCAGCAATCCCCGATACGATGGGGGAGGACCAAAGTGAAGATGGCATCAATATTCCTCGTTCCTGAATGTGAATTTTATTTACAACGAATTATCAATCCGTCATAATGAAACGTATGTTCTCAATATACCATAAATCCGCGAATGATAGATAGGAATGACATAATAGAAAGAGGGAGTTCTCAATGAGATTGTTACAAGCATTATTCTTCCCACCAGAACAACCGGGTGGTGTATCATCTATGATTCCTTATATGCAGGAGCGATTCAGTTCCTCCCGATGGGAGATGGATATGTTCTGGTTACCCAGGAGACTTCGCAACAAAGGTCAAGAAGAAGTTGTATTTGACACATTCGACTGGACTATATATGAAGATAATAACATCGTACAGAAATATATTCAGACTTATCGGGATTATCTTTGGTGGAGTCACATGCGTATTCAAAAACCATATGACCTTATTCATGCACATCATCCGATTGCTGGGCTAGCGCTGAAACAATTATTTCCTGATACTCCACTGATCCAAACGATCCACTCCAGTTATGAAGGAGAGTTGATCCTTAATGGGAAAATTCAAGAGAATGGACCTGAGCATCAATTTCTGGTTTCCCTGTATCGTGAGTTGGAATACAAGAGTGACCGTTTAATAACGGTATCGCAGTCTTTTACAGGATATTTGTCATCTCATGTTGATCACCCTGAACTTATTAACGTCATTCCGAATGGATTTGATGAGAAGAGATTCAAGCCGATTCCCCATGAGAATGAGATAGCGCAGCTTGTTACGGTCTGCCGTCTCGTACCAGCTAAAGGATTGGATATTCTACTCAAAGCTTGTGCTGAACTTAAAAATCGGGGATATGACTATGTACTTCATATCATCGGTGATGGGCCCTTTCGTCAGGATCTTGAGGAATTGGCTAGTGAACTCGGGATATATAATGAAACGATATTCTATGGATATACATTACATCCAGAAGAGTTTATTCCTTTCTTTGACATATTCGTATTGCCATCTAGAGCGGAGTCTTTCGGCTCAGTCTTTGCTGAAGCAGCTCTAAGCTGCCTTGCTCTCGTTGGAAGTGACGTTGGTGGAATACCTGAACAAATTCAAGATGGTGTGAATGGATTGCTTGTGCCTGTTGGAGATGTTGTTGCGCTTAGTGATGCACTTGAGAAGGTCATTCGTGATCCATCATATCGCTATGAACTGGCCCGTTCTGCTTGGGAGAAAGCGAAGAGCGAATATTCTCTTACGCATGTGGTCAACGTTCTGAAGAAAATGTACTTACAATACGACATGGAAAAGAGTGAATATGAATGATTCCATTTCGATTCATTCATGCCGCTGATTTACACTTAGACAGTAAGTTTGCTGGGATGAAGGGCTTGTCGGATATTATACGACAGCATTTAAGGGAATCGACCTTTATTGCATTGCGTCATTTAATAGAAGTCGCAATTGTTGAACAAGTAGATTTCATTGTGATTAGTGGCGATGTATACGATGCAGCAGATAGCTCATTGAGAGCTCATTTATCTTTGCAAGCGGCATTTGAGGAGCTTGGTAGTCACGGAATACATATTTATGTTATCCATGGTAATCATGATCCATTAGATGGCCCTAGACTTCAAATAAAGGATGCAGATCATGTACATGTATTCGGCCCTGAAGTGGAGAGTTATAGAGCTAGACGACGCACGGACCAACGGGAGGTTGCGGTTGTCAGTGGTATTTCTTATCCAACATCCAAAGTAACGGAGAATACAGCTCTGAAATTTCGCAGAGAAGATGAGTCAACGCTGTTTCATATTGCTATACTGCATGCGAATGTGGATGGAGATCCCGTTCATGAGACATATTCACCTTGCACGCGCAAAGAATTGGAATCATCTGGGTATGATTATTGGGCACTCGGACATATTCATCAACGGAGAGTGATTCAGGAGTATCCGCATATCGTATATGCTGGAAATATTCAAGGAAGAAGTGTGAAAGAGACTGGGCCTAAAGGATGCTATGTTGTTGAAGTATCCGAGGACGCCTCTCTTCAGTTAACTTTTCATGAATTGGATCATGTACGCTATGTTCGAGAAGAAATGTCGATAGATGGTATCCATGATATAGAAGAATGGCGAATGCGAGTTGAGGAAAAGGTGGATAACATTCGAATTCTCCGACCAGATCAAATGAGCATCGTACGATGGATCATAACAGGTCGGAGTTCTATTCATCGTACATTAGAAAGCGGACATGTTGCACGCGAACTAGAAGATGAATTACGGCGTAGAGAAATAGCCAGAGCAGAAAGTGGACAATTCGGTGGATTGGTATGGAGCGAAAGTATCTCACTTCACTCGGGTATAGAGATTGATCGTTCTGAACTTATGCGTGAAGACCATTTTCTAGGTGAAATGCTTCGTCTTGCAGAGAAAGTGGATCAACACGATGAGTTGACAAAAGAACTGCTCGATAAGGCATTGGCTCCCCTCATGAGCAATCGAGTGATTAGAGGAATGTTGAATGAGACTAGTGAACAAGAAAGACGGGAATGGCTAGAACGTGCTGGGGAGCTAGGTGCTATGTTGCTTCTTGACAAGGCTAGTGACGGAGGCAGAAAGTGATGAGAATTGAAAGGCTACAGATTCGTGGATTTGGACGCTTGAAGGAACAGGATATTACGATAAATCCGGGAACTACGGTATTTATTGGGCCTAATGAAGCGGGTAAAAGTACGATTCAGCAATTTGTACGTGCTATGCTCTTTGGAATCCCTAGTCGTACTTATCCGACGGAAAGATATGAGCCACTGGCCGGTGGTGTTCATGGAGGCATTCTTACAGCAATAGATGCAGAGGGGAAAAGATGGACCATTTCTCGGTTCGCAACAACTGGAGATGGAGGAAGTGGATCTGCTAACCGAACGGAGAAGCTCTCGATTGTTAGAAGTGATGAATATGGACAAGTTCAGGAGGTAACCCAACAGGAACTGGAACGTGAGCTTCTGGGAGGATTATCTCGTGAAATGTTCAATCAGTTATTTGCGATATCGTTGAGCGAGCTTCAGGAAATACGTTCACTGCAATCCGATGAAATGAGCAGCTATCTATTTCATGCAGGTATTGGTGGTGGAAGTGAGATCATTCAGGCTGAACGCAAACTTACTCAGGATATGGAGAAGCTATACAAGCCAAAGGGTCGTGTACAAGATATTTCAAAAGTGCTACAAACGATGGAGCAATTGGAGAAAGAGATATCTGTAAGTCGCTCCTTTCTGAAGCGGTATAACGACAATGCTACAACACAGATGGAGACGGTTGAGTTATTAGCTAGACAGGAGCAGGCTCGTCACATTTCTATTGAACGTCATCTACTCCTAAGAAAGGCGCAGGAGATCAGACCCATGTGGCTAAACTGGATGGAGGCAACCCTTCAGGAGTCTACTCTCCCGGAAGTTCCAATTTACCCCGAAGGAGGGGTACGAAGATGGGAGTCGCTTCAAGTAGAAGCGGATACAGCCTATCTTCGGCAAACGCAACTTCTCCGTAGTCAATCAGAGCTGCAAGCTCAACTTGATCAATTGCCATATGATATGAAGCTTGAAGAACAGGGTGCTCTAATTGAACGCTTGAGTACTCGAAGAGATTCTTATGATGCAAGAAAGAGGGACTTACTAGAAGTTAGAGCTGAAGCATCTGCGTTAGATATGCGGGTAACCCGTATTGTTCGGCAGATCGATTCACGTTGGACAAAGACAGAACTTCAGAATTTCTCTACTTCTGTAGGTGAGCGTGAATCTGTCCGTCGTTATTCAGTCGGGTTCTCCAGTTATGATCGAAGAATAGAAAGTCTAGCGGCGGAGACACAGCAGCTACGGCAGCAAATGGATACTACGGAGGTAGGTTACCGTAGATCCCAGCAGGCTTACAAGGAAGAATTGGATGCGGGGAACAGCCGCTTTGCTATGTTGGTACCTCGTAGTCCGCAAGAAAAAACTGCGCTTTGGAATGAGTTGCAAGAATCTCTAGATCGTTGGCGTGAGAATAGAATGGTAAGGCTAGCATCTATGGGACAAGCTGAGAGTGATAGAGACATACGGCAGCGATTAAAGATAATGACTCGTGGATTTCTATGGGGAAGTAGTATCTTAACACTTATTGTTCCGCTTCTTGTATGGAGCATGGGATTCGTTATGCCTGCTATAATCACAGCTTCTATTTTATTGCTTGTTGATGCCGTTCTATTATGGAATGGAATTCTTAAGTCTCCACCTCAGCGTGGCAAACGTGCAGATTCTAGGCTGGTTGAGGATGAAAGACAGGATATAGAAGTGATTACAAAGTTAATGTATAGTCTTATAACTAACCCCTTCAAATCTATTGGAAGTGAGGGTTATGAGAGGCATCCGATCAATGCAGCGGAAATAGAGACAGGTGTGCGTGAACTGCGTAAATTGATGGATCAATGGCTTTCTTGGCAGCAAAAGATAGATAAGTTGATGATAGAACTCAAGGCCTATCAAGACCGTATGAGTACGTTAAGGCATGAACTCTCAAGGGTTGAAGAAGGTATATCGAAGGAAGAGGGCACCTTTGAAGAGCTTGAGAAGCAATGGGAGGGCTGGTTGCGACAACGAGACCTTAACCTCCAGCTCTCACCAGAAGCTGTACTTGATATGTATGTGTTGGCAGAACAAGGATTAGAGAATATAGATCAGCTAAATAAGATCAATCGTAAAGTGGATCAGCTAGACAAGGACTGTCTGGATTATGAAACAGAATGGTTAGGTCTGTTGCCAGAGGGTGTAGATCCAGTAGAGTTGTCTCCTGGTGCATGGATTGAACTGAAGAAGAAGGAATGGGATGAGTATCAAGAACGGGTTCGTAAACGTGAAATGTTGATCTCAAGATTAGAAACTTCGGAAGAAGAGTTGAAGCTTCTGTCAGATGAGCTACAACGAGTATCTTCTCTCAAGGAGGACCTAATCACGCAGGGAGAAGCAGATAGTGGAGAGGACTTCTTACGACGCGGGGGGATTTATAAGCATCGTTTGGAATTAAAGGGCAGCATTCTTCAATGGGAAATATCGATGTTTAGCGGCTCAGATGATCAACGGAGAGAAGCCATTCTAAATGTATTAAACACTCATGATGAGACGGGATTAGAATTAGCATGTCAACATCATGAAATGGAATTGAACGAGGTTGAGGCCAGCTGGAATGAGTTGCAACAGAAACATGGAAGGTTGTTGCAGGAGCGGGACCAATTGGAATTGTTATGTTTGCATGATACAGCGATCCAAAAACTTGAGGAACAGAAAGCATCTTTAAAAGAATTAACAACAGATTATGCTGTGATGTCTATATGCTCGGAATTGATCTCAAGAACCCGTCGTATTTATGAAGAAGAGAAGCAACCAGAAGTTTTGAAGATGGCGTCAACCTATTTCGCACGTTTAACAAAAGGTTCTTATTCTCGCATTGTTATGAAAATGGGAGGAAAAGAACTGCTTGCTGAGCACCGCGACCAAGGACTGATTGATAGTGCGAAACTTAGTCGAGGCACGGCCGAGCAGATGTATTTGGCCATGCGACTCGCTCTAGCAGGTACGATGAAATCAAAGGTATCGATCCCTTTAGTTTTTGACGATATCCTAGTTAATTTCGATCAGGAGAGAATGGTGGCTGCGTTGTCTTTGTTGCACGAGATTTCCCCAACTCGACAGATTATCATGATGACTTGTCATCCCTATATCGTACAACATATTCAGGATATAATGCCGACAGCTCATTTCATTTCCTTGCAACCATCAATTTGACGACCCAAAACATACTGAGAAAACCGAAGAGCGGATATAAAACGGACAATAAATAACTGAATCCCAATTGACTGACTAGAAAACATGCCAGCATGATGGCCACGGAGATCACTTTAGGAGAAAAATGGAAATGTTGTTGAAGTTGTAAGCTGACTCCGTATATATCCGCAACAAAGGTTGTGAATATTTCCAGAAATATGAGCAGTACGTAAATCAATTGTACGGCTACACCTAATTGAAATGCGATGTTGCCCATTGGAATCTCATACTGCATAATGCCTGGCATTTGTGCTGACAGGGCGAAATGGGCGGCCATTAACATAAATCCAACGCCCAGTCCTCCAATAATCCCTCCCCATTTAATGACGGTGAGGCTTTCAGTACGACTTCCTAGGGGGACGAGTATTGCTTGTGCCATAACGAGATTGAATGCTGTATAGAGCACTGGTGATAGCCAAGCCATCGTTAGGTTGGTGTCTGTAGATAAGGTTATGAAACGATCTGCATTTGGCATTTGCAATGTATTAGAGATGATGAGCAGTGAGATGGTCAGCATCATGGGTACAACAATACTGTTCATGTACATAATGGAATGCATGCCTCGACGGAGTAAGAAATAGGTACCCACAAGTGTTATAATTAGACCCGTCTGGTAATGGAGATTTAGATGTTCCACAAATACAGAACCAGCGCCAGCAAGCATAATGCTGTTTACTCCAATGAGAACGAATAGCATGATAATACTGATGTAGCCGCCTGATTTATGTCCAAACAAATACTTGTTTAGATCTTCATAGGATTTGGCACGAATGGTTCGTGAAATGATCATCATCTTCGTACCCAACCAAATAAAGAGGATGGTCGAAAGGATGATAGTCAACGTAGCCCACTTGCCATATTGGGTGAAGAACTGGAGGATCTCCTGTCCAGTAGCAAATCCGGCGCCAACAATGGTACCTATGTAAGTAAATGCAATTTGTAAAATCCGACCTACGTTTTTCATGGTTACCTCCTTGAACATACTTCGCAATAGTACAAGGTATGTTGAAAAAGAGTTGGACATGACTATAAGTGCGACTTCAAAAAGGTGACTTTTTGAACAACCCCTGTAACTTGTCCAAATGTACTTGATGTTTGGGCTATATATATGGTATTTTTACGACAAAGGATTGGCATGGGAGGGTAAACACTATGGAATTACTAAAACAACGTATTATTGAAGAAGGTACAATTTTGTCCGATCAGGTGTTGAATCTTGATGGATTATTGAATCATCAAGTAGACCCACAATTAACGATGGAAATGGGCAAAGAGTTTGCAGCGAGGTTCAGGGAGTCAGGAATAACGCGGGTTGTGACAGTTGAATCCTCAGGAATTGCAGTTGGTTTCGCAACCGCCTATGAACTTGGGGTGCCACTCGTATTTGCACGTCGCAAAAAGACACTTCTTGCTGATCCAGATGCATACTGTGAGCGTGTACCTTCTTTTACCAAAGGAATAGTGACGGATATTATGTTGTCAAAACGATATCTAAGTAGTGAAGATCGAGTGCTATTCATTGATGATATTATCGCTAATGGCGATGCTGCCAAAGGGTTGATTAAGATCATAGAACGTTCAGGGGCAGAATTAATTGGATTAGGCATTGTGATCGAGAAATCTTTCCAAGCAGGAGCACGCACGATTCGGGAGCAAGGGTTTAGAGTTGAATCGCTTGTGAAGATTGCATCATTGACCGATGGAACGATCACTTTTCTCGAAATATAAGAAAGTATAAGTTTCACTTGATACTCTATTCCTTATATTTTCGCTGAAACGGGCATCGTCCTTGAAAAAGGACGGCGAAGCCGTTTCTACTTAAATAAACAGGATGAGATAAGCCCAAATATTCACAATACCTTTCAAGTGGAATACGAATAGCTTATAATATAAAGTGTAAGGAAGAGAGAGGAGGCAACACAATGGGGAAAGAACCAGTAACAGAACAATTCTTTGTTGATAAGTTGGCCGCTGCAAAGATTCATTTCGAACGTGCGGTAGATTGTAAACACACAGAATTTGATAATTTATATCCCTATATGCTTGAACACCCTCAATTTTTTTGGTACAAACGTTATGTCGCCTGGTCTGAATTGTTGACCATTGTGGGCTTGTGTGAGGAACTAGCTTTCTCGTGGAAGGAAATATTCACACCTCAACAAGTTGAGTATCTGAACAGTCGAGTGATGTCTGCTACAGTGCTAGATTTCTGGTTCGAGAAGAACGACAGTAAAGAACACGCGCAACGATAAATCCGGATCAACATGTTGAAATTAGAAATTTGACGATAGGGCCTAAATGTAACTGTTTAGGTCTTTTTTTATAAATGTAGGGAGTTGAATTTGAGAGATGATTAGTGATGAGGAATTGGATGCTTTTCGTGTTAAAGGTGAGAAAGTTCGAGTCGTTCGTGATTCAATAGCGAGCAATGATATAAGAGGAATTGTAGTGGCATGGGATGCAGATCAGGTGCTGGTTCGTCGGCCTAATCGGAATGTGGTCAAGCTGGATCGTAATTACATTTACCAATTAGCCAAAGAACCCCGTCTTGATCCATTGGAATAAATGAAGGTTGGTTACTACCCATATTCGATGGATAATTACGTAATTGACTGTAATAAATAGGTATGATAAAATCATGATGCTACTGTGCTTATGAGTTAATTCAACACAGTCGATCATCATATGCGGTCATGGCGGAATTGGCAGACGCGCTGGCTTCAGGTGCCAGTGGTGTAACAACCGTGGAGGTTCGAGTCCTCTTGGCCGCATGATAGATTTAAAGTGGAGAAGCCTTGATGTATAAGGCTTCTTTTCTTTTTGTCTATATTGGATCGTTGAATAAGAGGAATAGAAAAGGCATACGTATAGATATTAACATCATGATGATACTGAATAGCGACTGAACATCATGAGAACCACTTCTTTTGAAGTTCAGAAGAGATAAAGGTATGATCATATGGGACAGGTCAAATTGAAAACAATTAGTCTGTCCCCTAATCTTTTGTTAAGGAGTGCAGAATGAACATACTTATTGCAGATGACGATCCGGACATGCTCAGAATAGTGGTCGCATATTTTAAAAAAGAGGGTTTTCAAATATTCACGGCTCAAGATGGAGAACAAGCACTGGATATTTGTATGAATCACAAGATAGATTTGGCGATACTCGATTGGATGATGCCCAAAGTGAGTGGTATCGAAGTATGCAGGCAATTAAAAAAGCAACAATTCGTTAAAGTATTGATGTTAACCGCCAAAGGCGAACAGGATGAAGAATTAATGGCGCTAGAAATAGGGGCTGACGATTACGTACGCAAACCTTTTGAACCTCGTATCTTGATTGTGCGAGCCAAGAAACTACTTCATATGGAGGAAGATATCACGTTCGGGGGTTTGCGAGTAAATATACCAGGCGGAAAGATCTATAAGGATGGGGTGGATCTTGAAGTTACGAATAAGGAATTCCAGTTGATGAAGTGCCTGCTTGAACACAAAGGGCATATTTTAAGCAGAAAAGTGTTGTTGGATCAAGTATGGGGATTCGATTATATCGGGGAAGAAAGAACAGTCGATACGCATATTCGCAGACTTAGGGAGAAAGTGGGAGAAGGATTAATTAAGACATATCGAGGCAGTGGATATAGTCTGGAAATTCCCCATGAGTAAGCTGAGTCGTAAGTTATTTTGGCGTATTGCTTGCATGATTTGTTTGGTATTTACGGTCTCATTTTTGGTGAACACGTTTTTCCTGCCCAAATATATTCTATATCAGCAAAAGGTGAATTTAGCACAATTGACGAACTTTATGAGCAATGAAACGGTAGAGTCTCTCATCCAAACCGAGGGGGAACTGGAACAGCAGTACAACGTAACGATCGTAAGCACAGAGTTCGTGACAAATCCGAATGTTTTGAATGATGTTATTCGAACAGAGCTGAATAGGAAAGGTATTACGTTGGCGAAATTCTGGGTTATAGAAGAGAGTATTCAGGATCTTGAACATGGGAAGACGGTCTACAATTTGTACAGTCAGAAGAAGCTTAATACCAGCTTTCTTGTCACGATCTTCAGAAAGGACAATACGATCTTCGTCATCGGTGACTCTATCGCACATACGGATCAATCGATTCGAGCCGTTAATAAATTCAATTTGTATATTGCGATAGGTGCGATGTTCTTAACACTTGGATTAGCCTGGGTGATCGCTAGACAAATCATTCGTCCTATCAAAGAGTTGGCAAATAATGCCGAAGATATCTCCAATCTAAAGTTCCGTACAACCAACATTAAGACAGGTGACGAAATCGAATTGCTTGCGGCAAGCATTAATCGGATGAGCCATAAACTGGAGGAAGCACACCTAGCTCTGGAAGAGAAGAATCAAAACTTACGGAACTTCATTTCGGATATTTCACATGAGTTAAAAACACCGATTGCATTAATAAAGGCTTATTCCTCAGGAATTCGGGATGAATTGGACGACGGCACGTTCCTGAATGTGATAGATAAAAAAACAGATGAGATGTCCCAGTTAGTGGACAAGTTACTGCACTTAGCCAAACTTCAGAATGAGCTCTACTCAATGGAAAATTTTGATTTAAAAACGTTACTAGACGATGTATTGGATAATTTCCAAGTGGCGATACAGAAAGAGCAGAAAAGGGTTGAGGTAGATGATAGTCGAGTTCTTCAACCTATCGTTCAAGGAGATCAACAGAAGATCAGGATCGTTCTGGATAATCTCATAAGCAACGCTCTGAAATATTCGAGTCAGCCAAGGATAGGCATATCACTAACGAACGAAGGAGAGCGGTTGGTATTTACCATTCGAAACGGTATTCGGACCTTGGATGAACAGGATGTAAATCAAATATGGCAGCCTTTCTTTGTATTAGATAACTCACGAAATAAACAGCTTAGCGGTTCAGGGTTGGGACTATCTATCGTGCAAATCATCTTGGACAAACATGAGGCACCCCATGGAATCCATGCAGAGAATCAAGAAATTGAATTCTATTTCTCCTTGTCAATGGGTTCAGATGAATGAAGAGACGAATACCCTCCCTTAAGGGACGGTGTAGCCGTTTCTTTTTTGTTTGTCATATTGGCGTAACATAGATAGAATATGCTTATTTTCGAGGTGATTCAACAATGAACCAGTTAAGAAAAAAAGATAGATGGTCAATCATAAGAAATAGTGTACTTATATCGACCATTCTAGCGCTTATTGCAGGATGCAGCACCAATGCGTATGTGCCTTTAGAAGAAAAAGGACAGAACAGTAGCCAAGTAGAAAAATTGGATATCAATGCATGGAAGATGGATTTTTGGAATGAACAGCGAAGAGGTTCCAATTTCATGAACTCTACATCGTTGCCTGACAATTACCAAGCAGCTAAGGAACAGGGAATCGAGTTCATTCGGCTCGCGCCTGATAAATGGGGCAAAGATCGAGATCACTTGTTTAACGATAAACCGGATACCAAACCTAATGAGGATTTTCTGATTGGTAGTTCAGATCGTTATGAGGGCATCGTGGAAGAGGATTTTGCAAGACTCAAAGCAGATCTGGATGCAGCTGAAGCTAAAGGAATGAAAGTCATACTGACGGTACTTAGCTTACCCGGAGATCGATGGAGGCAGTTTAACGGGTTGAAAAATGATGATCGTATATGGCAGGAACGCGACTATCATAGTCAATCAGCCCTTTTCTGGAGGGATCTTGCCATCCGACTGAAGAACCATCCTGCTATTATTGGCTACAACCTTATTAATGAGCCACACCCGGAGACAGCAACAGGTTTTAATGACTTCTGGACACAGGATTACACGGAGTGGTACAACAAAGTAGAGAATACAGCAGCAGATTTAAACGTTCTTTACGACGGGGTAATTAAAGCGATTAGGATAGTTGATACGACAACACCGATTATTCTGGATTCGGGCCTTTATGCAACGCCATGGGCATTCAATTATTTGAAACCTATGGAAGATCCTAACGTTCTATACGCTTTTCATATGTATGAACCTTATGAATTGACTAGTCAAAACAAGAATAAGGGATTTACCTATTCTTATCCAGGAACAGTCAAGGTCGGAAATGACGAGAAGGAAATGAAGTTTGATAAGCAAGCTCTTAAACAATTTATGGAACCGGTCGCGAAATGGGCAACTGAACATAATATTCCGGCCAATCGGATTATCGCGTCAGAATTCGGAACGAACCGAATGGTCAAGGGAACAGATCAATACATGACGGATCTCATTTCTATTTTCAATGAATATAACTGGCACTGGTCATTCTACGCATTTCGTGAAGATACGTGGGATGGGATGGATTATGAGTTTGGGAGCGAGAAGCCGAGTTGGCAATACTGGGATGCAAGAGAAAAAGGGGAAGTCTTCATTCCTGAACCAACGGAAAACCCCATTTGGAATGCTATTAAGAAAGGCCTTGGGAATTGATTGTCAGAAAGATACTGATTGGGTTGTGTACGAACATACTCTTGATCTTAGGAACCGCATTCTATGCAACAGAAATTGAGCCCAAGGCGCTGTCCGTGACTCGAATTGATATTGAGAATAAGTACGTGCAGGAGTCATTCGATGGCATGACGATCATTCAATTCTCGGACACGCATTTAGGTCCCGATTATACAGTTGATCAGCTTCAATCGTTAGTTGATCGGATGAATCTTCTGAAACCGGATATGGTGGTATTTACAGGTGATCTATTCGATAATTACGCGGAATACGGTTCTAAGAATAGAAAGTTAGCCCAAAAGGTATTAACAAAGATAGAAGCTCCCCTCGGTAAATATGCTGTATATGGTAATCATGATAGAGGAGGGGGAGGCAGTCGAGTATATAAGGAATACATGGAGGAAGCGGGATTTATGGTACTCGTGAATGAGGTTCACACCATAATATCTGCTACTGGCGAAAGGTTGAATATAGCAGGGCTTGACGACTTCTTGTTGGGCAAACCAATGATTCAACGTACGCTTCAATCGTTCAGGCCCCAGGATTTCAATCTTCTCCTCGTTCATCAACCAGATGTAGCGGATCGATTCAAGGATTATCCGGTTGACCTACAACTCTCTGGACATAGTCATGGCGGGCAAGTTCGTATTCCTTTCCTGAAACCACTGATTACAACTTCATTAGGAAATAAATATATTGAAGGGCTGTACTCACTTGAAGGAAAGATTAGACCTCTGACGCTTTATGTAAATCGAGGAATCGGGACAACCCGTTTGCCTGTACGATTATTTGTAAGACCCGAATTGACGGTCATTCGATTGTTAAACCAATAGCCACTAATGCACATACGCCCCACAGAGGTCGCCTATAACGTGTACGAAAGTGTACATGTTAGCGCTCCGCGGGGCGTATGCGTGTCTAGATCAGTATTGTTACGCCTGTAATGATTCCGGTGATCATGGATTGAGTGAATGTTGGTATTTGAACTAAATAAAGATATTGTCTGATTTTGTCTATTAGTATATACTCGCTTGTAATGTGGATTGTTGGATGATAATAAAAAAGTTTGCTGTCCGCAACAAAAATAGGAGCTGAAAGCTGGGTATGAAGTGTAAATCATGTGGTGCTTCTGTGACAAGGAATTTCTGTGCAAAGTGTGGGACTCCGACGGGTATAACATCTTTCGTGGAGGTTCGAGTCCTCTTGGCCGCATGATAGATTTAAAGTGGAGAAGCCTTGATGTATAAGGCTTCTTTTCTTTGAGATATTAGAAATCATAAATTTTTGGAGGGCTCCGAGTTGCATTCTTCAGGGATTTCAAAAGTCCATATAATACCCCATGCATCAGTAATCTTAAATTCTGGATTTCATCCATCGAAATATGCAAATAGTGACGGGCAATATATATTAGCTGTCACAAGGCTGAAAATGGAAGGGAGTTACTTTCTGTTAATGATATTAGATTAAGTATGAAATATCATCACAATAACATCTAAAAGATGTCCATGAAACCGTTGACAAATTAGAATGAAGTAATTATACTTCAGTTAATCGTTTACGTAATTATTAAACGTATAGAATGATGAGGGTATTTATGAATATTCCGACAATCAAAGATGTCGCAAAAAATGCTAATGTATCTGTGGCAACAGTATCCCGGGTACTTCATAATCTTTCGGGCTACTCGAATAAAACCAAGCTTAAGGTACTTCAAGCAGTTGAAGATCTTGGATATCACCCCAATGCCATTGCTAGGGGACTTATTAATAAGCGGACGCAAACTATTGGCGTTCTTTTCCCAGATGTCTCCAGCAACTTCTCATCGGAAATTTTGCACGGTATAGAGGAAATTGCCCATGAGAAAGGTTTCAGTGTTATTGTTTGCAATACGGCCGTAGATGGCAAAAGGACAATGAAATATTTACAGGTGCTTCGGGAGAAACAAGTGGACGGAGTTGTATTCACAAGTGAGGTTCTCAAGGATGAATACTATCAGGCGCTTAAAGAAATGGGAGTGCCAGTGGTGCTTGTAAACACTCAATCCCACAAGCATATGATTCCCTACGTGAAGGTTGACGACCGGCAAGCGGCCTATCAGGCAACAGACCATCTCATTCAGAATGGACATCGCGAAATTGCCATGATCGGCGGTACTCCATGGGACCCAGTCGCAGGGATTCCACGTTTGGAGGGTTACCGTCAGGCCCTTGAGGATAATAACATTCAATTCTCCGAGTCCAGAGTCGCTTATGGCGATTTCCATTTAGAAAGTGGACGGGAAGCGATGGAGAAGCTGCTGACAGAAGCTCTACCCTTTACAGCCATATTTGCTGCTAGTGACGAGATGGCTATCGGAGCGATGGGAGTAGCCCTCGAGAAGGGGCTGAAGATTCCCGATGATTTATCCATTATCGGTTATGATGACTTGAGGTTGTCGAGAATGATCTTCCCTCCGTTAACGACGATTCATCAACCGCTTGCTCAAATGGGACGTCTTGCCTCGGAAAAATTGATTGCTTTAATCGAGAATACGGAGGAAGTTTCCAGCAGTATTGTGAGTCATCACCTCGTGGAAAGACAAACAGTTCAGCCAAAGCCTTGAGAAAGGATCTCTTTCTAAAGTTAGAGTAAACGTTTACTCTAACTTTAGAAGACGTAAGGATTAGTAATAACTTCTTCATCTCAACATGAAATTATAATAAGGTCGTGAGAATGCTGGCTTCTAAATTAAGAAGTAAACGTTTACTTTATCGAAAGAGGGTCTTTACATAAAACAAATAATTATCGTTCTTAACAACCGTAGATGAGTAAGATTAATTCCAACTAAAGAGTAAACGTTTACTCTTTAGTTGGGAAATCACATTAAGGAGTTGATTTAGTGAAGATGAAGTGGTGGCAAACTGCGGTGATTTATCAGGTTTACCCACGCAGTTTTCAAGACAGCGACGGCGATGGTATTGGTGATTTAAAAGGTATTATTCAACGATTAGATTATTTGGAGAAATTAGGAATTACGGCTATTTGGCTTAGCCCAGTATTTCAATCACCGAATGATGATAATGGCTATGATATTAGCGATTATCAAGCGATTATGACGGAATTTGGCACGATGGATGATATGGATGAGCTGATTGAACAGGCTGACCAACGAAACATCAAGATTATCATGGATTTGGTTGTCAATCACACTTCAGATGAGCACAAATGGTTTGTTGAATCTCGTAAAAGTAAGGACAATCCTTATCGTGACTATTATGTTTGGCGAGATCCTATAAACGGTGAAGAACCTAATTCGATGAGATCGACGTTTAGTGGTTCTGCTTGGGACTATGACGAAGAGAGTGGTCAATATTTCTTACATCTTTTTAGCAAAAGACAGCCTGATTTAAACTGGGAAAATGAAAAAGTCAGACAAGAAGTATGGGACATGATGAATTTTTGGTTGCATAAAGGTGTTGGCGGGTTTCGGATGGATGTTATTGATTTGGTTGGTAAAATTCCAGATGAGGAAATAACGGGAAATGGTCCAAAATTGCATGATTATTTGCAGGAAATGTACCGGGAGACCATTGGGAAGTATGACGTTTTGACGGTAGGAGAGACCTGGGGAGCAACGCCGGAAATTGCCAAGCTGTATTCCGACCCAAAACGCAATGAGTTATCCATGGTTTTCCAATTCGAACATATTGGTCTGGACCAAGAAAATGGTAAAGAGAAATGGGATCTAAAAGCATTAGAAGTGAATGAGTTAAAACAGGTCCTTAGCAAATGGCAAACCGCTTTAGGCAACGAGGGCTGGAATAGTTTGTTCTGGAACAATCATGATCTTCCAAGAATTGTATCCCGCTGGGGAAATGATTCAACATATCATGCGGAAAGTGCAAAAATGTTTGCCATTTTGCTCCACTTAATGAAAGGAACGCCTTACATCTATCAAGGTGAAGAAATTGGAATGACTAATTACCCCGTCAGTGACATTAGCGAAATTAATGACATTGAAAGTGTAAATATGTACCACGAACGCTTGGCAATTGGTTATGAGAAAAAGGAAATTCTCGCTTCTATTAACGCGAAGGGACGTGATAACGCCCGAACACCAATGCAATGGGAAAATACAGAGAATGCTGGTTTTACAACTGGAAGCCCTTGGTTGCATGTAAATCCTAATTATCGGGGAATCAATGTAAAAGCGAATTTGGCAGATTCTAATTCTATCTTTTTTTGCTATCAGAGATTAATTGAGTTAAGAAAGGAGAATCCAATTGTAGTATGGGGCGACTTTGAGTTAGTGTCGGATGTACCAGAGCAAGTCTTTATGTATTTAAGGAAATATGAAGACGACACTTGGGCAGTTGTGGCAAACTTTGGGGCAGAGGAGACTACTCTGCGACTACCGGATCTCGGACAAATTGACGATGTGATCATCAGCAACTATGAAAGAACATCGGTTAACTTTAATCAACTTACTTTAAATCCTTATGAAGCTTTTGCTGTAAAAGTATAACTTTAGTGAGATTTTTATAATAATTTAATATTTGGAGGGCAATATTCATGAAAAAGTTTTTGCTAACAGTTGTTGGGTTAACGTTGTGTTTAAGTGTTTTCGCAGGATGTACAAAGAGCTCCAACTCTACGGAAACAAAGACAGTGGCAACGACTGAAGAGTTGGAACCTTATGGGAAGTATGCTGAAACCGTTACTTATACCATTGGGAAATCTACGCCTGGTATTCCCAAATTACCTCAAGGTCAGACTTACGAAGATAATGCATACACACGGTACCTAAATGAAACGCTGAATGTTCAAAATAAAAATAAGTTTGAAGCAAAATCAGGGGAAAACTACGATCAGAAAATTTCTATGGCATTGGCATCAAGTGACTTACCAGACATTATGTCCGTAAATGCGGAAACATTGCGTGAATTGGTTGATAATGACATGATTGCAGATCTGACAGAGGTCTATGAATCAAGTGCTTCTGATTATGTGAAAGAAAAATATGATTCTTACGATGGGCGGGCGCTGGAGGCAGCGATATTTGATGGTAAGTTAATGGCTATGCCATCGACATCAAATGCAAATATCCCAACCATGCTTTGGTTGCGTAAAGATTGGGCGGATAAGCTAGGCTTAGCTGAACCTAAGACCGTTGCTGATGTAGAGAAGATTTTAACGGAATTTGTCCAAAAAGATCCCGGTGGTAACGGTAAGGGGAAAACGATCGGCTTGACTCTTGCAAAAACGGTTGGCGGATTATATGGATCATTGTTCCAGGGTGATAATATCTTCGCAACCTATAATTCTTTCCCACGTCAATGGATTGAACAAGATGGTAAGGTAGTTTATGGGTCCATCACTGATGAAACCAAGCAAGGATTAGGTTTACTAGCAGATTGGTACAAAAAAGGCCTGATTGATCCACAGCTTGCTGTGCGCGATAGTATTGAAGCAGTGATTATAAGTGGTGAAGCCGGTGCATTTTTTGGTCCTTGGTGGTCATCCGATTATCCATTGAACGATGCCAAACGTCAAAATAATAATGCCGATTGGCAGCCTTACATTATCTCTAAAGATGGTAGCGATAAGATAATAGCCTATACACAAAACCCTGCTGGTGAATTTTACGTGGTAAGAAAGGGATTCGAACATCCGGAATTACTACCTAAAATAGCTAGTGCACTGAACGACAAGCTAGTTCGTGAAGATCTTAATTATGAGCCAGTTGTTGATTTTACCAAAGGTGGCTTTGATGGTGGGAAACCATTAGGGATCATGATTAACTTTAACGATGCAACGGCACAAATGTATAAGGATCTGAAAGCTACTGTTGATGGTGAAAAAGAAGTTGATACATTAACGCTTGATGATCGGACATCTTACAACAATATTGTAGAGTACTTAAAAGATCCGACAAAAGCAGATGCTAACCAATGGAGTGGTTATACCTCCAGAATGGTGGCCGCCAAATTGATGGCTGAGACGAAAATTGATGAAGTGAATCCCGTATTCTTTGGTCAAACTAAAAGTATGAAGCTGAAATGGACCAACCTAGTTAAGCTGGAAGATGAAACGTTCTTGAAGATCGTGACGGGTCAAGAATCTCTAGATTATTTCGATTCTTTCGTTAATACATGGAATAAAACCGGGGGTAGTGAAATTACCAATGAAATAGCGGAAGCCATTAAAGAAAAATAATACTGAATGGGTACAAAATGATTTTTGTACCCATTTCAGAATTCTTTTGAAAGAGGGTAGCGAGTGAGAATGAAAAAAGGAAAAAAAGCGGTGGGGCAACTGGAATATCATTTAATGATGACACCGGGTATCATTTTTTTGATTGTTTTCAGTTTTGTACCCATGTTTGGGATCCTCATGGCATTCCAAGATTATATTCCGGCCAAAGGTATTTTCGGTTCAGACTGGGTCGGCTTGGATAATTTCAAATACATGATCCAAATCCCGGATAGTATGAAAATTTTAAGGAATACAGTCATTATCGCTCTTGGCAAGATTGTCATGGGAACTATAGTACCAATTATTTTTGCGCTATTGTTAAATGAAATTACATTGAAATGGGCAAAGAAATCTATTCAAACGATTGTTTATTTACCTAACTTCTTATCATGGGCGGTCGTGGCGGCTGTAGTCATTAACATATTTGACTACAATGGGCCTGTGAATCAAATCTTACAGTGGCTTGGGAAAGATCCAATTCTGTTCTTGGCCAGCAACGATTGGTTTAGACAGATTATTGTCGGAACAGATGTATGGAAGGGCTTCGGATATGGCGCGATTGTGTATTTAGCAGCATTAACAGGAATTGACCCAGGTCAATATGAAGCCTCTTCAATTGACGGTGCCAGTCGTTTTAAACAATTACTGCATATTACCCTTCCCGGAATTTTACCAACAATTATGTTGATTACAGCACTTAATCTGGGTAATATTCTGAATGCTGGTTTTGACCAGATTTTTGCCTTATATAACCCGATTGTGTATGAAACCGGGGATGTTATTGATACTTATGTGTACCGTGTTGGTTTGCTCGGACAACAGTACAGCTTTGCAACAGCAGTTGGTTTACTGAAATCGGTGGTATCCCTTACACTGCTTTTATCAGCTAACCAGTTGTCCATTAAACTTGTGAAGATGCGGATATTTTAAAAGGGGAGTATTTGATGAGATCAAGAACGTTTGGAAGTCGGTTTGCCGATGTATGTATCTGGGCAGTCTTACTGCTGTTAACGGCGTTATGTTTTTTTCCATTGCTCAATATGGTGTCAATCTCTTTTAGTGACAAATCTGCGGCCCAAGCGAATCTGGTTGGATTGTTACCCGTTAATTTTAATTTGAATGCTTATCGATTGTTATTGGATGATACACAGTTTTGGCGCTCATTTATGATTTCTGTGGTAAGAGTTGCTTTGGGAACTGCTTTGAACTTGTTATTATCGGTTCTGATGGCTTATCCATTGTCCAAAAATAAGAAGGACTTTGGCGCACGTAATATTTATATGAACATTATGATTTTTGCGATGCTCTTTTCCGGTGGGATGATTCCCATATTCATGGTTGTGAAAAGCATGGGTCTGATTGATTCCATTTGGTCACTTATTTTACCCGGAGCAGTACCGATCTTTAATGTTATCTTGTTGATGAACTTTTTCAGAAGTATTCCGGATGCGCTCGAAGAAGCCGCTGTTGTGGATGGTGCGTCAAAAATAAGGATTCTATTTGGTATTTTCTTGCCTATATCCCTACCAGCGCTGGCAACGATCGGTCTGTTCTCCATGGTAGGGCATTGGAATGATTACTTCAGCGGTTTGCTTTATATGAACAGTTCTTCTAACTATCCTTTGCAAACGTATATTCAGCAATTGACCGTTGACGTTACAAAAATCACTGATCCCTCACAGCTAAAGGCGTTGGCTTCGGTTTCGAACAAAACGCTGAATGCGGCTAAAATAGTAGTCTCGATTATTCCCGTATTATTGGTTTATCCGTTCTTGCAGAAATATTTTGTGTCCGGATTGGTTATCGGTTCTGTCAAAGAATAGACGTGCGATTATACTTATGAATGAATATGGCTGCTATGCTTCTGAAGTAAGAGGGATGGAATCTATTTATGAAAAATATAATGAACCAGCCTAATCTATACCAAATGGTTAGTGGTTTGAATCCTTTTGCTCGCACTCTTTATAGAGACATTTGAATAGTCATTTAATCTAATGGTTGGATGACAACACTCGAATGTGCTATGAACACACTAAACTTTGTTCTTACTAAGACACAGTTTAGTGTGTTTTTAGATCCAATCCGAAATTAGTGCTTGACGGAAGCTTACAGGGTGAAATAGGTGAGATAGACGAACCGAGCGTATGGTCGTTATATCCGCGAAAGATCGTTGCCAGACGTTAATGCGTATACGCCCCACGGCGAGCCTATAACATGGACGAAAGTGTACATGTCAGTGCTCTTACTCTGTGGGGCGTATATGTGTTTTACTCGGTATTCTTACTCTACTAATTTGTAATAATCGTTTTACTTACTTGGTAACGTTGTTTTGTTTCTCAAGGAAGTCTAACATTCTGTTCATTAGTGTGACCAACTCTGCGCGTGTAACGATATGCTTCGGATCGAAGAGGTTCTCTTCACCTGCATCAATGAGACCCGCATTTAGGGCAGCCGCCAAGGAGGGTTGAGCCCAAACTGGAATATCTGTTGCATCCTCGAATGATAGGTTTACATCTGGATTGATCGATAGTTTCAAGCCGCGAACCAGCATAACGATAACTTCTACGCGTGTCATCTGTCTTGTTGGACGGAAGGTGTTATCTTCGTACCCGTTGACTAAGGATTGTTGTGATAGGCTTAATACAAATGGCTTTGCCCAGGCTGGTATGCTATCGTCATCGGCAAACGCTTTTCCTTCCGCCCTAACCTCAAGGTTGAGCGCACGACCGAGCATGACAGCAAACTCAGCGCGAGTTACTTTGTTGTCTGGACGGAATGAGCCATCTTCGTATCCGTTAATATAACCGTGTTCCACGGCTTTAGTGATCTGCGATTGTGCCGGATGTCGTGCGATATCTGAAAAAGTTACCTTCGAAGATCCAGGCTTAGCAGGTGTAGTTGACTCATCAGGCATAACCCGAGTTACAGGGGTAGGTACTGCTGGTATTACCGATGTTCCAGGTCCTTGAGGATGGTTAGGTTCTTCAGGTTCTGGAGTTATGTCGGTAGTATGAGTCACGTTCACTTCGATCGGAACGGATGTGACGGTAACTCCGTCAAGCGTAACCATAACACTGATCTGGGTTCTGCCTAGCTGTGTCGCTGTAATTATGCCATTGCTGTCTACTTCGGCAACAGAGGTTGCGCTGCTTGAATAGACTTTGATAGCGCCATCTAGATCGTGAGTTGTACGATCGCCTTCAAGTAAGCCCTTCAAGGAAAGCGATGTCTGATCACCTACTCGTAGCTGAGAAGTTGCTACAGAAGATTCAACACCTACAAGCTTTAGCAATAGCTCAGGAATTGAGTGTTTGTACAAATTTGGTGTCTCCGGATCGGTGAACATGTAGAAGTTACCGTAGTCATCCTGTGTAAGCTTGCGAACGCCTGAAGCTAGCACAGTAATCTCCTTCGTCACCGCATCTATCTTGAAGAAGTTACCCGCCACAGTGGCATACACGTTGCCATCAGTTCCCGTTTCCATCGATCCATCAATCCAGCGTCCAATTGAATTGGGGAAGGCATTATTGCTATAAATGACTTTCTGAGTTTCGATGTCGAAGATGAATAACGCTCCATTCGCAAGTCCCCATATATTGCCGTCCGGTCCAATATGGATGGCGGTAATCGCTTGTTTACCTGCTACTGGAACAACTTCGAATATTTTCTTCTTATTCACGACATCCCAGATGAACAACTTAGCTTCAGTTGCTGTTGGTGTGCCACCTTGTCCGCCGTGAATGGATGTTCCGCCGTAGAGAAGACCATCCTTATAAGCTAGGGAGAGAATACTTTGATCCGGAATCAGATTTGCATAAATCTCAGGCACTCCGCCTGTTTCGATGTCATATACGGTCAATGCACCGCCTAACATTCCATTCTTGGGTACCGTACCAATGAAGAGTTTATTCAGATCTTCGGCGCCAGCCATTCCGAATGGTCGATCCTGATTGATATCACCGAGCTGAAATAATTTATTCGGATTAAGTTCATTAGAATTTGTGCGATTCCATGGCTTTGACAGATCATACTCATAAATCGAAGCACCAGGATAAATGCCTAGATATAGCTTATTATGAATGGCTATCATACCTTCGCCTTGGGCGACTCCTTCATAGTACATACTCTCACCGGTTGAAGGGGTGTGAACACCAAGATTACCTTGTAGATAACCAGCTGAGTAGATCTTGCCATCTGGACCCTTCGTAATTTCATGGATGTTGACAGGCTCAGCAGGCAATTGAACGTCTGTCAGCTTCATAGCACCTGTCTCTAGATTGTACTTGAACATCTTACCTGAGTTACCAGACAATCCAACAAGACTATAGCCTGGGAAGTCAGCTTCATTCAACTGAATAAATTCATAGGCGATCGCTGCACCTTCGATGGATGCGCCTGTTGTGCGATAGCTATTCGTATCCAGATCGTATTCGTACAATTCACCACCAGTAGCAGCGAAATAAAGCTTATTCGCGATCGGCGATACAGGTGATACTCCGCGAGAGAAGTTGGTGAAGGTAGTGGACTTCACACCAGTATCCGCATTCGTAACCTCGATTAGATCGCCACTCCCTATATCGATAACAAAGGTTTCGT
Organism: Paenibacillus sp. FA6; assembly: GCF_051550225.1. Taxonomy (NCBI): domain Bacteria; kingdom Bacillati; phylum Bacillota; class Bacilli; order Caryophanales; family Paenibacillaceae; genus Paenibacillus; species Paenibacillus sp. FA6. Next base: position 829,696 of record NZ_CP188820.1, read on the forward strand.
TGGCGTTATTCGCTTCTTTACGAGCAAACAGCCTGCCATCGGCGATGTTCAAATCGTAGACGGACACAATGTTGTCGAACCCATCAGGTAGTAGGTCGCGTTTCGCGCCAGTGGCTAGATCGTATTCTAGCAAGCGTGGAACGTTACCTACGCCCGCATAGATCTTATGCGATTCTTCGTCGTACACGGTAACTCGTGTCCAGCGCTCGCCGCTAGTCTTCGTAGACATCGTTCCATAGTCAGTAAATGCATTCGTATCTGGATTATAAGCATACAGATTAGCAGTCGGATAAGTGCTACCGTACATAATGCCATCCTTACCAGCTGCCATGGGGTAGAGGACGGAATCCTTCGTGGTGAACGGATGACCTAAGTTGACGAGTTGATCTGCTGATGGAATATATCGGTATAATAAACCAAGGTTATATGCCCCCATATAGACGGAGCCGTCACTAGACGTCGTAACCGACCATGCACCAGAAGTTTCTGGTAATGGAAGGCTCTTGAGTACTTGCTCAGTTTCAATATCAATGATTGTAAAGATCGATGGCGCCCCAGCTACAACGGTATAGATGACTTGTCGATCATTGTGATCTAGACCAATAGCACCGCGCATTAAGGTAGCCTTGCGGATTTGTGGGCCAAGGTCTTGACCTACAAGAGTGATGGAGTTATCCGGAAGTAGCACTTCAGGAACAGCATGATCGCCGCGAATCATCTTAATATCATCTACGAAGTAGGAGTAACTTTTGGAATTACTACCCGCGAATAATATCGCCGCATATTGTGCACCATCAGGAACAACGGCGGTTACATACTGATCGAACCACACATCATTCGGGGATGATGTGATATTCCAATTCTGCTTACCCATATAAGTACTATTCGCATCGTAATAGCGTACATACATGTCAGCTGAACCATTCTCAATCCATGTATGAGCGATAGCAGTGTAGGTCGCTCCTGCTTCGACAGGGAGAAGATCACTTATGACGTTGAGATATTTGCCAGGAGTATTCTTAAGGTGGAGACTACTCTCGCCATTATTCTTGCGAGTAGTGGAGATCTCGAATGAATCGGCATCGTTAGGATTAGTCTTGTTCCAACCTGGAATCACGCCCCCATTTGCAGGACTCTCCATATCTCCGTTCGTTATCTGTTTCATTACACTAACCTCATCAATATAGAATTTGAAGGAGTTTTTGGCTCCAGTAATCAAAGAAACTTTGAGCTTCACGCCACCTGGTTGAACGGTGAATGCTTGTTCATGGTAATTCCATGCTTCATGACCGGTAGTGATGGCCTTATAAGTATGGTGATTATTCCCTTCAGCACTTTTAACGATATTACCGTCCTTATCATATACATAGACGTACAATCCTTGCACAGAGCCTACCTCTAGGTAAACTTGCGCGGAGAGAAGGTAGGTCGTATTTTCTTCGACATCGATTAGATTAGATTCAATGTTGATAGCGCTTTGACCTTGATCCTTGGTTAGGTGCGCCTTCAAGCTACCGCTACCCGCAAGTGAATGCTCTAGGCTAACAGTTGGAGTCCCAGATTTGATTGTCCAGTTAGGGATGATCCCGTCAACAACATTGGCTTCAAAACTGGCATTAGCGATGTTATAGACAGGAGGTATTGGCTCAGGATTTCGTTCCGGTACTTCTTCTAGAAGTGCACTAGTGACATGGATGTCATCCCAGAAGCTAGTTCCCTTGCCATTCTTGGCAGTCGCCAAGACGACGGATAATTTGGTAGCCCCTTCGGGTGCTACAGCACCAATGGAAATGGTCTCCCAAGTGTTCTTTGGGGCAGCTTGGAAATCGGGGTTATGAGTTATGGTGGATATGGCTGAAGAACTAGTTTCGTTGTAGAAACGTAGTTGCAACTGCACAGATACGCCGATATAAACAGCGGCAGAAACGGTATATTCGTTCCCAACCACAACCGGGATCTTATCGCTTTCAACACCGAAATTAGCTGAATCATTATCGTAGATCTTTAAGCTATAATTGTCGGTTTTGTACTGTGTTGAATCTACAGAAACGGTTCCAGCCTTTGCAGGACTAAAGATTTGCGTCCAACCCGGAATCACACCGTCAATAACAGCATCTTCAAATCCAGTATTTGTAACCGGTATTGTCGTTGCTTGCGATGCTTCGGCCTGTACGTGTTCCAGTGGAACACCAGGAAAAGTAAGCGCTATCAAAACACAGCAAAGGGCAACAATTAAAACCTTTCTTCCCAATCTCACTAACAATGAGCATACCTCCTTTTAATCACGATATGAATAATGGTCAATACATATACGTGTATATTACATGTATACACAACGTTAACCGAATCGTCAATACTAAATTTTATTGAAAGTGTTTGAGCAGAAGATTATGACTGCTCAAACACTTTTTATTAAAATATAAGAAAGTATAAGTTTCACTTGATACTATATCCCTTATATTTCCGCTGAAACGGATCCCTTAAAGTGATACGATGTATCGCTAGCATCGGAAGCATAAGCTTTTTGAAAAAGGACGGCATAGCCGTATCTACTTGTTAGAATAACTTGCCTTGTATATATAGATTAGTTGACAGCTTCATAATGGCGTGATTATAACAAGTTTGTCTGAGTGATCTGCCTGTTCCAAGATAGGACGGATAAACAGCATTCATGGTTGCTTTCATCTTGTTAAGCAACTGCTTAATCACTTCATCTTCGCTATAATATTGCGTCTCACGACCTTGTAGCCATTCAAAGTAAGAGACGATTACCCCGCCAGCATTAGCTAGAATATCAGGAATGATAACGGCGCCTTTCCCAAGTAATATTTCATCAGCTTCACCTGTTATTGGAGCATTTGCTCCTTCAACGATGATTCGAGAGCGAATCTGGTCCACATTATCCAGTCTAATCTGATCCTCTAGCGCGGCTAATACGAGTACATCAACATCTAAATATAGAATGGCTTCACGGTCTAGTATCTCAGCCTGAATCCCTGCAGCATTGACCTGTTCAAGGGTAGAGGGAAGATCACCTAAATTAGTTGCTGTGTATTGGACGAGGGCAGGAATATTTAATCCCGCCGAGTTGTAGAGCGTAACATTGCGGTCACTGACAGCAACCACTTTATTGTTTATATATTCACAATGATAAGCCTCTGTAGCAAGTACCGATCCCACATTGCCGAAACCCTGTACAGCCATAGTTAACGGTCTATTCCAGTAAGTTAAAGCTGTTGCTGCATATGGACATTCGGAACTGATTAATATTTGCTGATTCTCTATCAAATAATCGTGTAACAAGTATCGGAGTGTATAATAAACTCCTTTGCCAGTTGCCTCCTTACGACCGAGCGAACCGCCATTAAGTACGCTCTTTCCTGTAAAACTTCCTAGATACGGTTTGCCATAGTGAATACTCTTATATTCACTCATCATCCAATCCATCTCACGAGAACCCGTTCCCACATCAGGAGCAGGAATATCCTTGTCTGGACCCAAAATATCAGTGAAGTATTGGACGTACTTCGCACAGATCCGGTAGAGCTCTCTGGTCGAATACTCCCGAGGATTGATGGCGACCCCACCTTTTCCACCACCGAACGGCACCTCATGAAGCGCATTCTTTAGTGTCATTAGAGCAGCAAGGTTGATAATTTCTTCTTCATTCACCGATTCATGAAAGCGAATACCGCCTTTGTAGGGCCCAAGTGTATCATTATGCTGCATACGAAAGGCAGGAATACGTACAACCTCTCCATTCTCTCGAGCGATCCTTAGATAGGATTTATGAATATGATTCGGTGTGGATAGAATTGCTGTCAGTGAGCGAAAGGCTTTAGTCCGTGCTTCATCTTGTAGTTCAGGTAAGAAACTGTTCTCTCCAAGTAAGCTCTGTAAGGATCGTTCAATGATATCTGTTGTTTGTTTAGCCATAACTGTGATCACCCCTGCTTTTTTTTGACTGTTCTTTAAAATAATGATGAAGTTCTATCCTCTTCATTTCGCTAAGATATGACCCCCCCATATTTATCACATTACAGAAGAATTGATGTGTATACGTGTATATTACATGTATACATCTGAATGGCTCTCTCGTCAATAATGAATTCACTGCTGGACTTAGAAGCGTGATATTCTCAAAAATATGGCGCAGATTGAAATTAAGTTATTGACAGAAATTATTGTTTTGGTTTAACTTAATATACAGGTTATATACAGGTGTGTGAGGAGGGGTAATGTTGACTAAAGTTTTTAATCGAATAAAAAGAGAGCGCTTTATTTATTTGTTATTGCTACCAGGACTCTTATATTTCATTATCTATCGATATCTTCCGATGGCAGGGTTAATTATTGCTTTTCAGGACTATAACCCCTTCGTAGGAATCTGGAAGAGCGAATGGGTAGGGTTGAAGCATTTCGCGCGTATGTTTGAAAGTCGTGAAGTGATCCAGGTGCTCATCAATACATTGGAAATCTCGGTATTGCAAATTTTCGTAGCATTCCCAGTGTCCATTCTACTGGCGTTAATGCTCAATGGATTGCGTAACGAAATGTATAAGAAACTAATTCAATCGATGGTATATCTGCCTCACTTCTTGTCTTGGGTTGTTGTCGTTGGGATATTCGTCGTATTCATGCGTGGAGAAGGGCTGATTAACTCAATCTTAGCAGAAATGGGAATTTCAGCGATTCCATTCCTAACCGAACCAGGATTCTTCAAACCTATTATTGTTCTTCAAACGATCTGGAAGGAAGCCGGTTGGGGAACAATCATCTTCCTAGCTGCTTTATCTGGTGTTAATCCTTCATTATATGAAGCGGCGGTTATTGATGGTGCTTCACGCTTACGACAGCTATGGCATGTGACACTACCATCCATTCGCGGTGTTATCGTCATTCTATTCATCCTACGTTTAGGCAGTGTTCTTGATTCCGGGTTTGAGCAAATCTTCTTAATGCTCAATCCATTCAATATGGATGTGGGTAACGTATTAGATACCTTTGTCTACTATAAGGGAATTCAACAAGGGAATATCAGCTTTGCAACGTCAGTGGGGATGTTTAAGGGACTTATCGGGCTTATTCTTGTTATAAGCGCTGACAAATTGGCGAAACGACTTGGTGAAGATGGATTATATTGATGATTTAACAGATTTCAGACTAGGAAGAAGGCGAATGAATTTATGAACTCAAGGTCATATATGGAAAAAATATGGGATAACATCAATGTCATTGTTTTAGCCATTATTGCTGGAATGATGCTACTTCCATTCATACACATCTTTGCTGTATCCTTCTCCTCGCTGGAGGATGTGTTACAGAAGGAATTTATCCTATGGCCTACACACTGGGCGATAGATTCCTATACGGCGATCTTCTCATCGAAGCAATTTGTTAACTCCATCGGGGTTACGATCTACATTACGGTGGTAGGTAGCATCATTAGCTTGGTCCTAACAACGTCGATGGCTTATGCATTAACTCGCAATGCTATGGGGCAACGAGTAATCTTGCTTATGGTTATATTCACTATCCTATTTAATGCGGGTATGATTCCAGTGTACTTGGTTGTTAAATCGACGGGGCTTATGAATACGCTCTGGGCATTAGTCATTCCAGGTGCAATTAGTTCATTCAACCTGATTGTCATCAGACAATTCTTTCTTAGTATCCCGACTGAACTTAGTGAGGCCGCTTTGATCGATGGAGCGAATGAGATAAGAACATTCTGGTCGATTGTACTTCCCTTATCGAAGCCTGCTTTAGCCACATTCGCTTTGTTCTACGCAGTAGGTCATTGGAACAAGTACTTCGAGGGGATTCTGTATTTAAATAATCCAGCGAAATGGCCAATCCAAGTTGTCTTACGGCAAATGGTCATCATGAATGAAACGACATCGATGTTAGGTGCAGATGTCATGATGCAGCTAGAGAATCAACCACCTCCTGTGACGATACAGATGGCCGCAATTCTAGTAGCGACATTGCCTATTCTAGTGCTGTATCCATTCTTGCAAAAGCACTTCACTAAGGGGGTGATGATTGGTTCGGTAAAGGGTTAAAGTTAATGATGCATCACAATAAATGTCGGAGGGGATCAATGAAATGAGGTATACAAAACTGACCATGTTGGTAGTTGTATTACTGTTAGTATTCATGACTGCTTGTTCATCCAATACTGGTAATAAAGAAGCAACAAATACGAACACGCCAGCTAATACGGATACACCAGCAACACCAGAGGCAGAGAAAGTGGAAGAAACCTTTAAGATTACTGGTGCAACGTATATCTTTGGTAACCCACCTCCATCAGAAGGTCGTGGTCAACAGATGTTGAACGAAAAGTTCAATGTGGATTATTTCGCAGAGAAGATCCCTAATGAAAACTTCATTGAAAAAATTACGGCGATGGTCGCTGGCGGTAATATGCCAGATCAAATCAGCTTCCGTTCCGCGAACATCGAACTGTTCAATCGTTGGGCGAAGCAACAAGCATTCCTGCCTCTTAATGATTATATCCAGGAATTCGACTACTTGAAGGAAATCCCTGAAGAACTGTGGCTACCGTTCACAGTTGACGGTAAGATCTACGGTATTCCAACGTGGTCTCCAGTAGAGTCCCAATCGTTCATGGTGCGTAAAGATTGGTTGGATAAATTAGGTCTGCCAGTGCCTACAAGTTATGAAGAGCTGAAAGAAGTAGCTATCGCATTCACGAAGAACGATCCTGATGGTAATACGAAGAATGATACTTACGGTCTGGCTATTGGCCAAGATATTAACCCTTCATTCTCTATGGGACCTTACTGGCAGAATGATACGTGGTATCACAAGGATGCGAGTGGGAATTTCATTCCTGGTCTGATTTCGGAAGGACGTAAGGATCTGATCCAATTCTTCGCCGATCTATATAAAGAAAAGGCGCTCACTAGTGACTTTGCTGTTGTGAACTGGGCGGATACCAATAATGAATTCTATTCCGGTAAAGCAGGCGTGTTCCTGATGGCGGTTCGTGGGATGTCCCAGGATTACATGACTGCACTGCTTAACATTGATCCATCTGCTGAGTTTGTTGTTCTTGAGCCGTTCGCAGCACCAGATGGTTCGAAAGGCTTCACAGCAGGTACGGGTTACTCCAGATTCTTGTCGCTAAATGCTAAGCTAGCTGATAGCCCAGATAAGGTTCGCAAGATGCTTGAGATCCATGGATTCTCACGTCAATATTACCAAGCTTCCACAGTTACTTCAGCTAATGAAGATTTCGATTGGTACTATGGTAATGAAGGTACCGGCTACAAGTTGGATGAGAACGGTGTTCGCGTTGCCTTAACTGAAGCAGGCAGTGGTACTGAGCCATTCTTGTACTTCGTTGATAGCACGGCTTGGGTGACCGCTGAAGACGATGCTGAATTCCCGCTGGCATATACAGAGCCTAAATTAGTAGAAGCTACGCAGCAATTAGTAGATATCAACAAGGCTAATAAGTTGTATTATCCACCTCATGTAGGGATTATCTCTGCTTCGGAAACAGAGTTTGGAGCTGAACTGTCTACATTCTTAATGAATGAGCAGACCAAAATGATTACAGGTAATCGTCCTATTGCTGATTGGGACGCGATGGTTCAAGAGTACTTGGGCCGTGGCGGTTCGAAGATCATTGATGAATACAATGCAGAGATTAAGACACGTGGTTATTCAGATCATGTTTGGAAATAAACGATAGCGATACAGAGAATATGCTGAGCTGTATTATGAAACTCAGCATATTCTCATCATCTAATGAAGGTTGTGAAAGTGATGAAGATGGCTCGAATTGGAGTCTGGCTAGATAGAGAAGCGATGGAATATAGACACCGATATGGTGTTAATGTATTCCAAAACTATATTCACGAGATCATGGACCATTCGGGTTTTACGTATACAACGCTTGATTATGCGGATCAGATCAACCGTGAATCGGTTGATGTTGTCATCATCGCATTAGCGAGTGAGAAGCAAGCAGACATGGATATATTATGGAGATTTATGATTCAAGGTGGAACTGTGATTTCTTTTGCTGGGCTTACGGCACTATCCTCTAAATTAGGTTATAAGTCAATGAGAGAAATTCCAGTAGGATATGCGGAGTTGAACGCTTCATGGTATAACGATGTGAAGCTTCGCGGATTCGATTGGCGTCCTTGGGAGAAAGCCAAGACGACAGATTCGGATATTGTAAGTACAAGATTGGGTTCACTCCATCAGGGAGGCCCGGATGGGGAGGTATATGGAGATGCCATGCAGAGCTTCCGTATTGGTGGAGGTCGGTTGGAACGTTGGGCATTGGATATTCCGACAACGATTGTTAGATTACAGCAAGGTAAAGCGCCGATTGTAACGGATGGCTTGCCGGCGCCAGATGGAACAGGTGCTGTGGATGAATGGATCCTGAAAGCAGATGATGATCTGCAACAGGATTGGGAATATGATCGGGTAACGACAGAGACTGGAATGAACTACTTTGCCTACCCGTACGCGGATTTATGGAAGGAAGCTTTTGCAGGACACTTATTAACTGTTACGACAGAACAAGGGCTTAAGTTACCGTTCATTGATTATTGGCCAGAAGGTATTGAACAGATTGCAATGATCTCTCATGATAGTGATCATAACATTGATGAATCAGCAGAAATCACATTACAAGTATTGAAAGAACAAGATGTACAGAGTACTTGGTGTATGATAGAACCGGGATATTCTCAGCACTTATATGATCAAATTAAGAATGATGGCCATGAGTTAGCCTTACATTATAACGCGTTGCCACTAGATAACGGATTCTGGGATCAAGATGAATTTAGCAGACAACATGAATGGTTTAAATCAGTAACTGGTTTGTCCCATGCCATCTCAAATAAAAATCACTACACCCGCTATGAGGGATGGGGAGAATTGTTTAATTGGTGTGAACAGCATCAGATTGCATCCGATCAAACAAGAGGACCTAGTAAGAAAGGGAATATTGGCTTCACATTTGGAACCTGCCATCCTTATCTCCCAATAGCCTGGTCTAATCAGTATAATCGGATTTACGATGTTGTAGAAATTGCCTTTCTAACGCAAGATCTCAATCATAATACTTTAGCTGACAGCAGTGTGATTCGTCCATTCCTAGAAGGTGTGAAGAAGGTGCGCGGTGTTGCCCATTTCTTGTTCCATCAGGTTCATATTTTGAATCAATTACCTGTGCGAGAAGCGATAACTGAGGTTATAGTAGAAGCGAAGAAGGAAGGATTTGTATTCTGGACGGGTAAGCAAATCAATGATTGGGTAAGAGCCAAGCGCCAGATTACAATTCATCGTATAGATGAAGACGGTCAAGTTGAATTTAACAATCCGAGTGATGTTAACAATGCTGTTGTTTGGGTACCGCTTCTTGTGGATGAACAGTTCGATTCTGTAGATGCACAATTAAAGTTTGGGGTCCGATGTACAAAACAAATATTGACTAACATAAATGAGGTGAACCCAGTTGTCACACACAAGTAAACTTGCTATTCATGGTGGGGAGAAAACGAAAACAACACCATTTGGGACTGGGAAGCGGTTTGGGCTGGAAGAAGCGAAGGAATTACTAGAAGCACTGGAGCAGAATACATTATTCTATCACTTTGGGAACAAAGTTAAGAAATTTCTAGCTGATTTTAACGAGATGTATAAAGTACCATACAGTGTGGCAACATCCTCGGGAACTGCTGCTATTCATGTCGCTTTAGGTGCAGCTGGAGTCACTGTAGGGGATGAGGTTATCACGAGCCCGATTACTGACCAAGGTACGGTCATTGGCATTCTGTATCAGAACGCGATCCCTGTCTTTGCGGATCTAGATCCGCACTCTTACAATATGGATCCCGCTTCAATTGAAGCACGTATTACTTCGAGAACAAAGGCAATACTCATTGTTCACTTGGCTGGTAATCCCTGTGATATGGACCCGATTATGGCGATTGCTAGGAAGTATAATATTAAAGTCATCGAGGATTGTGCACAAGCCTATCTAACGGAATATAAAGGAAGGTTAGTCGGAACGATCGGCGATTATGGTTGTTTCAGCACGAATGATTTCAAGCATATCTCAACAGGTGATGGTGGGATGGTGACGATTAATTCTGGTGAAGAAGAGGATTATCATCGGACACATGCTTTTGCAGATAAAAATTATAAGCGGATTGGTGCAAGTGTGGATCGCACCCCGAGTAGTCTAGCGCCGAATTATCGGATGACTGAGTTGCAAGGTGCCGTAGGTATTGCTCAATTGAAAAAGCTAGATTGGCTGTGTGGGAGAAGGACAGAACTGGGAAATAAGCTAAACGACGGGCTGAAGGATCTTCCGCAGCTAACGACGATGAAGATACAGCCGGATAACCGTTGTACCTACTGGTTCTATATGTTCCGATTGGTTGACGGTCAGTTGAACTGTACGCGGGTTGAATTCGGTGCGGCACTTGCTGCGGAGGGAATAGACAATCGTTTAGGTTACATTCCTTCTGTTGTTTATATGCAGCCGATGTTTCAGAATAAGCATGCTTATCTAGATAGCCATTACCCATTTAACTTGACGGGTATAAACTATCAGTTAGGCGATTGTCCGGTCTCGGAAGAGATTCTGCGAACCGCCATTCAAGTTCCAATCAATGAATTTTATACAGATCAGGATATCGAGGAAACAATTGAAGCGATTCGTAAAATCACTTTATATTATTCTAAATAGTGTTGTGGGAGGAGAATTCGTAGGTGAGCTTCACTGAACGAGGTATACCGGTAGATGCTGTGGAATCTAGAACGGCGACAATTTGTATGAATGCATCTAACGAGAGTCGAGTCGTGATTGCGGCAAGGGGATTCCTCTTGATAGTTGATGTAGAGACAGAACACTGTACGCAACTATCTTTCCCTAATGGTCATTTCGAGTATCCATATGATTGCTTCAGTAGTGGTAATGGGATGTTCTATATGGGAGTGGGGAACATGTTCTATGTAGTTGATCCGTTCCACCTCACCTATGTGGATGCTATTCAGATTAGCAATCGTGATGAACTTTGCGGATTCAGTTATGCGGAGAACAATGAGGGACATATCTATGTGGCCTCATACCCAGATAGCCATCTATATCGCTATCGTCCTGTTGAACGAGATTTAGTCGACTACGGAAGTATGGATTCCGAGCAGAAGTATCCTTCTCATATGGCTGTGGACGCCTATGGTTGGGTCTATCTCGGACTAGGTACGACTAAGAAGAATATTGTTGCCTTTGATCCACATAGTGGAGAGCGTCGGACCTTGCTTAAGGAAGAGTTGAGAACCATCGGTCTGGGACAGGTTAGACAGGCTATAGATAATCAGGCATATGCGCTTATAGGAGAGCAATGGGTACGAGTGGAACAGGGAATAGTTATCGAGCGGATGCTAGATAACCAGATCCCTGATTCATTTTACACAGGAACTAGCTTTGATAAATTTCATCGTCAGCTTCAAGGTGAGTGGAAGCTACTTAGTCACAGTTTATCGAATCATGAGCTCGCTCTGAAACATACCGAGACAGCGATAGTAAAGGTGATTCAATTGGCGTATAAGTCTACCGGAGCTATGCTGTCTACATTTGTGACAGGACCGGATAAGTGTATATATGGGACATCGATGCATCCCTTGCACTTCTATAGTTATGATCAACAGCAACTTACGAATTGGGGACCTCAAGTTATTCAACACGGATTCGGTGGGAATATTGCGGCTTATGCTGTACAAGGGAATGTGCTAGTTGGAGCGTCCTATCCCGAAGGTCGACTTCATCTATATGATGTAACTAGACCGATTCAGTTGGATGAGACAGTGGAGCAGATGTCATTACTATCGGCTGGCCAGACGCATGTGCGTAATCCGGTCTGTGTGACCTCTCATATCGAGATTCATCGACCGAGATGTGCGGTCGCGCTGCGTGATCATGAACATGTCGTGTATGGTGGGTTTCCCGGTTATGGCATGGTTGGAGGCGGTCTATGTGTCTATCATCTGTCATCGGGAGCCGAATGGCTCATTCCACACACAGAGATCATCGCGGAGCAAAGTACAGTATCGCTTGCCGAGACTGCGGAGGGAATTCTAATCGGCGGTACTAGTATAGAGACACCTGGGGGAGCTGAGCCAAAGGCGCACTCTGCCTATCTCTATACACTGGATTTGACATGCAGAACCGTAACGAAGCGCTTGATGATTCACGAGGGTATTCGAGAATATTCCTTGCTACTGATAGATCCGAATGGATGGATTCACTCGATAACTTCCTGTTCCAAGTATGTAGTGTGGGATCCGCACCGTGAAGTTCTCGTACGTGAAGTAGATTTGTCAGCTTGGGGGAAGGTCGTAAGAGAAGGTTGGGAGCTATGTGAGGAGGATCAGTGTATCTATGGTGTAATGGGAAATGCGGTTTTTCGAATTACTCTGAGCAGCCTGCAACCAGAATGTATTGCGGTTCCCCACGAAGAAATTACTGCGGGCTTCGCTAAGCTGAACAATGAACTTTATTTCGGTATCTCTACGCATTTGTGGAGCTATTCGATATAGAAGAGGTGACAAGGGTGAGCTATCGATTATCAGAGTTATCTGTGGAGCAATTTCCCCATCTATTAGATGGAGTTATGAATATAAGTGATTGGGAAGAGAAAAGAGAACGAATTATGCGTACATGGAAGCATTGGATTGGGTGGATGCCTGAGGCTGTCCCGTCTGTCTATACTATTCACTCCGAGCAGCAACAGTCAGATCATGTACGTGTGCATCTTTCTTATGAAACTGGCTTTGGGGATCGTGTATATGCGTACTTACTTATACCCGGTAAGGAGAAGCATCCACAAGATAAGCTATATCCGGCGATGCTGGCGCTTCACCCGACGGACGCTAAAGGTAAGGCAGATATTGCGACGAGTGAAGGGCGGGAGAATCGGAGATATGCATTAGATCTTGTTGCTCGTGGTTATGTCGTTCTGGCACCAGATACAATTACGGCTGGTGAGCGGATTTATGAAGGGGCAGAGGCTTTCCAAACGGCTCCTTTCTATACCGAATTCCCTAATTCGACCGCTGTTGGTAAGATGATTCACGATCATCAGCAAGGAATTGAACTTTTATTGACGCTTGGGTTTGTGGATTCAAAGCGTATTGGTGCAATCGGACACTCACTTGGTGCGTACAATGCTTACTTCTTAGCAGCTCTTGATACAAGGGTTAAAATTGTTGTTTCAAGTTGTGGTCTATGTCCTTTTACTCAAGACCCTACACCTAACAGGTGGGGACAGCGTGATTGGTTTTCGCATATTCCGCAGCTTACGGCTGCCATACATGAAGACACTGTTCCATTCGAGTTTCACGAGATTATGTCGCTCGTGGCTCCGAGGCCATTATTCAACTGGTATACTCAGAACGATTCCATCTTTCCTAATTGGCAAGCGGCGGCGCTCGCTTCGAAGGATGTTGATGCTCTATATCGATTGCTAGGATATCAGGACTGTTATGTCTCTTTGCTGGGTAATGATGGACATGACTTTCCAAGTTCAATTCGTACACTAAGTTATCAATATATAGATCGTTGGTTTATGAGTATAGATAGATTATAATAGAGAAAATAGTTGCATCAAATAGGAGCGGGTTGATTGTGCTAAGTAGAAGAAATGATTTCATGATTCGTTATGAGACTTTGAGAGACGATCTCCGTGGTGAAATATTAAGTGGTAATATTAGACCTAACGAATATATACTTCCTGAAAATACACTAAGTCAGAAATACAATCTTAGCCGTGTATCGGTTCGCAAGGTACTAGCGGGGCTTGTAGAAGAGGGGCTCATTGAGAAGATCACTGGTAAGGGGAATAAAGTTGTTGTTCCCGAGGACGGATTCGCGATCAGAGAAAAGATTAAGCTAGCCTGGTTCTCGACCTCTTATGAACTAGATATCGTGAATGAGATTATTGATAAATATAAGGAATCACAGCCGTTCGCTGAGGTCGAACTCACTATTATTCCTGAATCAAGCTATATGGAGACTATCGTTGGACTGATTGAGAGTGATGACGGTCCTGATGTATTCATGGTTTCAGACAGTCAATTTCGACATTTGCTAGATATCGAGAAAGCTCATCTGTTGCATCCCTACCTTTCAAGTCGTATGGATCCTCAGACAGATAGCTATCCCAAGCTGTATGAATTATTCGAATATGCTGGTCAGCAGATGATTACGCCGTTTCTGTTCTCGCCTGTCGTGATTTGTTATAATGAAGGATTGTTCAAGCAGGCTGGCATACAGGAACGAGACCCGATTCGTGACTGGCAAGCCTTGATTGATACTGCCAAGTCCTGCACCATGGACATGGATGGCGATGACCGTATCGATCATTACGGTTTCTGCTTCTCGTCTTCATCTCATAGATGGCCTGTATTTATGCTTCAGAATGAAGGAACACTTATTTCCGATAATAATGAATGTAATATAGATAATGTGAATACAATCGAGGCACTGCAATTTTGTCTGGATTTAATGTATAAGGAACAGGTCTCACCGATTTATTCACATGGCAGTGAATTTATGGCGGAATCATTGTTTGTTAAGGAACGTGTAGCCATGATCCTCAGTACGTATTATTTCATGAATGAATTTAGAGGAAGCACGATGCAATGGAATGTCTGTTCAGTACCTGAACAGCGGTCGAAGGGTACCTTGCTACTAGGAGGCGGGCTCGGAATCAATAAGAACAGTCGTCGTCTTAAGCTGACAGAGAGCTTCGTAGATTATATGGTGGGGACTGAAGCGCAAACGTTGATTAAGAAACGGGGCTGTACGATTCCTGCATTAAAGCGGGTGGCTGAAGATGATTCATTGCTTAATCCTGAAATTCATCCGAAAAACTATAATGTGTTCAAGGAAATCATGCCATATGCTAGGACACTATTCGACTTGAAGATGACCAAGAGTGAATTTGATCTGATGCGTGATGAGATGCAATTAATGTGGATGAACATTGAGCGTCCACAGGAGGCTTGCGAGCGAATTGTACAAATCATCAATGATGAGCGTGCGATCTTGATTAATTAGTCAGTACTTAGTGATCCAAATAAAATTGTGAGTGAAATCTTTTCTAACATGGTTACAATTGCTGTATCTCGAACGCAACACATACAACGGAGGTTCGAGTCCTCTTGATCGCATCATTATGGAATTAAACCGGAGAAGCCTTGATTTATAAGGCTTCTTTTCTTTTTTATCGTAATTAATCGTAGAGATTGGTATGTTCCTTACAAGAAGAAGATTAAGCGAACATGTAGAGGGTCTGATGTCGAGGTGCCTTCATGGATTGAGTGAATGTTGGTATTTGAACTAAATAAAGATATTGTCTGATTTTGTCTATTAGTATATACTCGCTTGTAATGTGGGTTGTTGGATGATAATAAAAAAGTTTGCTGTCCGCAACAAAAATAGGAGCTGAAAGCTGGGTATGAAGTGTAAATCATGTGGTGCTTCTGTGACAAGGAATTTTTGTGCAAAGTGTGGGACTCGGACGGGTATAACATCTTTTGACGATGTAACTACTATTCCAGAAGAAGAGTTGAGTGCTGTTGATGAATGTGACCAAATAGCTGTATTGGAGACGGAGAACGGTACAGATACAGATACAGAATCTATTATGGAAGTAAAGAACGAAGCAACAAACGAAGTAACAAATGAAGCAACAAACGAAACAGCAAACGAAACAAAGCATACATATGGTAAACAATCTGTATCGAAAAGGATTGTGATTAGTCTAAGTGCAGCAGCGACGGGAACGGTTGCTCTAGTTGTCGCCATCTCTATATTATTTGGTTGGTTAGTTAGAAAGGGAACATTTTTCACGGATTTCATCTATCATCTATTGAAGCAGGTAGTAAGTCTCTCACCTGAGCAGGCTGCCTATTTTTCAGAGCGGATGAGTCATGACTTTTGGTTACAGATGGTACTGATGCATGGAGGTTATATACGAGGAGAATATCTGGGGGCGAGCGTGGGTGCTGAAGAGGGGTTATTTTCATTTAACATAAACATACCTCTCCTTGTATCATTGCTCTTCACAGCTTCTCTGATCTATCTTGTCATGTTCCTGCTTCGGCCTATCTTTCGTAAATATACAGGGAGAGCGATTTCGCGGTTGCTCTGGCTAATCTACTTCAGTGGGGTATACAGTATACTTATTTCTCTTTTGCTTTTAATATTTCGAACTAAAAGTACCTATTTTATGGGGGAATCTGAGTATTCCCTAACGGTGTCAGCGTCTGTTGTGCCTATCTTAATAACTTCATTTATTCTAGCTCTGCTAGCCGGTGGAGCTGGACTAGGCGGTTGGAAATGGAATGCTCGTCCTGAGTGGATGACGCTAGCGGGAAGTCTTCGTACTTTTACATTAACGGTTATGGGCTTTCATGTTCTTATCGGCGGATTAATGATCGGAAGCTGGTCTTTGTCGACACCGAACAAGTTGTCTAGTACAGAGGTGCTTACAATGGGCAATGTTTGGAAAGTGTATCAAAACGACCCGGCTGTATACGCTATACTGCCCAATGTTCTTTTGCAAGAGCAGATTTATGCATTGGGAGGTGCTTGGGAAGTGAGTGGACCGCTCACAGCAGCTATGTTGGACATCCGTGAACCACTTAAGATGAGTATGCTGACAGGCAGTCAATCCCTTCAAGAAACAGCGATCACTAAAGATGATAATGGTGTGTCAGAATGGTTGTCTACACTAGAGAGTGATATTCGGGTTAAATGGTATCATGGAGCGTTTCTCATCACTTATCTCTATGCATTGAGTCGAATTCGGTTGAAGAATTGGTGGACATGGGGAGTTGCTGTAATCTCAGTCGTACTATCAACAACCTTGCTTGCTATATTTTTAAATGTGGAATATAAGCTTACCTCCTACTCGAGGGGGATCATCGGGTTTTCCTTCTTACAGGTATTACTCGCGCTTACCATCACAACAGTGTTCTTGTTAGCTCTATCATTTGGATTTCAACGCTTGATTCTGCGAAGAAAGGAGGTAGCTAAATGATTGCGAGTAACATCTATATAATAGGACTTCTCATCACTTTGGTTGTTGGAGCCATTTGCATGGTAATGATTGTAGTTTCCTTGAAGTGGTATAAGCCGGGGAGGTCAGTATCGGGTATTCTATCCGTTGTTACTGTTGGTGTAATCATTACGGGATTCGCAACTGTCGATATGTTTAGAGACATGGGTAGAGAAGAATTGGTCAATCCTAAGGAACCCTTTGCGTTGTACAAGCAATTGTACTGGCAGGATAATGATCACCCAGAATATGCTCTGTCTGCAGCGAAGAAACTATGGGAAGCGCAGCCAAGTAACGATATCAAGCTTGCCCTCGGGCTTGCTTATTTAGGTGCAGATCAAAAAGAAAGAGGACTTCCGATCCTACAGGAACTTGCTAGTGTCTCGATTAGTGAGACACTGATGCCAAAGTCGGAAATTGACCAGCTTCTAAATCAGGTAAACGTTGTGGCTGACGGTCAGGAGCTAACAACCTTGGTTAAGGAGAGCGTTACATCGATTCTTGATCGACTGAAGCGTTCTGTTAATGATTCCGTAGAAAAGGAAATGATTATACTGGCGGAGCTTGACCCAGATCGGCTTAACTACCTCTATAAGGTGAGTGATGGTGTTACTCTCGACAGGGAGAACAAAATTGCCATTGTGAATCAAATGTACCTTGATGTTATGGCAGATCCTCCTGCGGATCCATTGTATCGAGTTGAGATGGCAAAGACAGCCATTTATATGGGGGACGAGAAACAAGCGAGAGACCTGCTGACGGATTTAGTTCGAGATTATCCCAGTGCAGTTGAACCATCTTTACTCCTTGGATCTTTGTTGCTGAATTCACAGCATCCTATCCCGAATGTGGAACTAAAGCTACTTCCGCATTACTCGCAGGCGAAGCTGAGAGCTGATCGGGAATGGAAACGATTATTCAATGAATGGTCTAGTGAAGTGAAGGTAGGAGATGAGCAACAAGCCAATATTCAGTCCAACCAGGAGCTGGCACAGCATGTTGCATATGTGATACTCGATTCTTTACCTGTGCAGAGTCAGCAAAAGGATTATCTACTATCGATGTATTATTATCAGAACCATCAGGCTGATAAATCTGCTGATTTGATCCATAGCATTGCAGATGATAGTAGTCAGCTAACGCTTCAACAGCAATATTACATACAGTCACTTCAAATACTGCCAGAGCCTAATGAGATGACACTCACAGAGTTACAGGAGAGAAATGCGCTAACGGCAGACGTGTATCGGAGTTTCAGAACCTTGGGAGGAAACCGACTGAAGGAAGTGGTACCTACAGACCAAGAACGAAGCTTTGCTGTTCACCTCAGCAATGAATTGATTCACCTGAATAAGTCTCGAATTCGCATATCCTCTATTCATGCATCTGAAGATGGAAGCGTTGAACTGTATGTGAATGCCGATAATCTAGATCAATTAACGCCTTCGAGTATGAAGATTCAGGATAATGAACACATCGTAAAGGATTTCAAGGTTGAGAAAATTGGAGACTCGGTTCATTACAAGCGCAACATCGTCATGATTATTGATCAGAGTGGTTCGATGGAAGGAGATCCTCTCTCCTCCTCTATCATTGCTATTCAAAACTTTGTTGCAGGATTAAGTGGGAAAGAAGAGGTCGGTGTTGTTGCGTTTAGTGATGGTAGCTCGGTCCTTAGCCCAATTACATCTAACCACACAGCTGTATCAGCAGCGGTGGGAAGTATGCAAGCGGGAGGGGGAACGAATATTGCGGGTGCCTTTGGAACAGGGATCGAACTCATTGCTGGGATAGGAGGAGAACGATTGCTCTTTATGGTATCCGATGGAGAGGACAGTAACTTTTCTCAGGCGGGGACACGTGCAGAAATAATTAACCGTGCGAATGCGGCAGGAATTACGATATTTGCGGTGGGATTCAATACGGGGTATGAGACACTGAGGGATGTAGCGGAAGCAACGGGTGGTAAATACGTATCTGCATCGGGTTTGGTAGATCTCATGAGCAACTTTGCAGAGATCAGTAAGACTCTGGAAAGCTCCTACAAGGTATCTTATATACTTGATCCAATGAAGAAAGGCCATCATCGAGTAACATTGCGAGGGCCTAAGAATACGGATGCTACCAAAACCTATAATATTGGTGGGAATGAACTGGATACGGATGCTGCTACTGAGGCAGATGATACTATAAGAATTGAGGATTCTTCCACGGATGATATGAATTTTGCTATTACAAGTACGCTTCCCAACCGTATAACAGCCTCTCGTCTGGGTACAACGGAAGTTCAAATACTTGGCGAAGGCCTGGATCAAGTCAGTAAAGTAAATTTTGATAAAAAAGATATTGTATTTAAACGCGTTAGCGACAGTAGATTGGATATTCGTGTTAGTAATAATCTATCTATTGGAGCCCATCCGATAAAGCTGATAGGAAAAGACCAACGAGAGCTCACGTATCAACTTTCTGTTGCGATCTCCGGAGAGCAGGATTTTCGCGTGTTCGGCGATTCCCGGGTCTATGGTGATTTCATTGAGGATAGAGACAATCAGTCAATCATCGTTGGGAATACTTCCGTTGATTATTTCCTCTATGATACGAGAGGACAGATGCTATTGGATAATCGTACTGTCCTATCCTTTAGTGGTCTTCAAGTTGATGTGGATAGAACGAAAATTGGATTGTTGCCTGCTCTAGGCACCGATGCTGGAAATCTGACAGAGCGATTCTTCCCTGATGATGTAAAGATGACGGTAGGAAGCAACGGCAAGACATTTACGATTACTCGAAGCAATTCTGTTCGTGATGTGCTGGATAAAGGAACATTCGCTAAATTTGGGCTGGAAGTGTATCTTAATCCGAAAATCACTTATGAAGCAAAATATGGTGGGACTAAAGGCGGGACGCTGAAATCAAAAATGAGCATCAAAGGATTCGGCAATGTTCAGGGACTGCATATGAAGCTAACTAAAAAGCTAGTGGAAACCTTTAAATTTCTCCCGACAGATGCTTTGTTGGAAGTTGGCTACAGCCCAGAGACGATTGCTGTGAAAGGTGAGGCAGCGATTAAGGTCGATCTAAAGAAATTAGTAAACATTAGTTCTGTTAAAGCATCGGTTGGTTATGTACATGGTCTAGCCAAGCTGGATCTTGGTGTTGATATTGGCGGCTCTGCTGATCAGGGGAAAATCAAGTTATTATCATTTGATTTAAGTGATTTAAAGCTATCGAAAATTGGGGTCAAGCTTGGATGGCAGGCAAGCCTTGTTCCGAAAGCGGGAGAGGTAAGTATCAATAGAAGTAAGGGAATAGCTTTGGGGCAATCAGGATTGGCTGTTCGTGGATTCAAGATAGGTATGGACTTCAGAAATGGCTTTGGCGGTGCATTGGGGACTGAGATCAGCACCATTGCCGACGGTCCGACACAGGAAGTGATCAAATGGGTGAACAAAATTCCACTTGTCAACTTGCCCGAATCTGCTTGTCTTCTTTGTGTGGAGGGCGAGGCTGGTGCATTAAACCTAGGTACAGATAGCTGGTCCATTAACGGTTTGCTGAAGCAAAAGGTCATCGGTTTTGAGATGGGTAACTCGACTCTCTATTTTGATAAGAATGAGATTAATTCATCTGTTAAAATAGAGCCTCTTAAGCTGAACGGAACAAGCAGACTTCTGTGGCGAGATATCAACTATAAAGGAGATACAACATTAAATGTCAATGGAACCATTGATATTATGGGTCTTGATGGAAAGTTTATAACCTTCGTGAACATGGTTCGCTTTGAGAATTCGTATTTGGATGTGAAGGCAGAAGCGTGGACGTTCTCACCTCATATTCAATTGGGAGCAGATCCAGTAGTGTACCGATAACTGATCGATTAAGGAGGAATGGATGAGTGAAGCGAATTTATACATGTAGTGATGCTGAATGGGAATTCGCAAGGTATCACTCTGAAGTGAACGGCGTGGACGGTGGTAATAAGGGCATGGGTTGCATGTCAATCTTTGCGTTTCCTATCATTTCAATAGGATGCTATGGCCAATACTACTTACTTCGAGACCTCTTGCCTGAATCAATGGAAGGACCCAGCAGCTGGTTGAAGAATGCGGCTATCGTTCTAGGTTTCATTGGAGTTGTAGCATTCTGGCTACGCTCGATTCATAGACCTGTTGGAGATACTGGTGTGGATGCTAGTAGTAGGACGGTTACGTATCTGTTGACAGACAAAGAAGGTATTTACATCAATGCGGTTAAGAACCTACACCCAAAGGTTCTTGCCTACTGGAAATGGTCAAGTGTCGGTGAGGTTACCATTGATTTTACCCGTGATCCACGCACGTTCTCCGCAAATGAAGACGTATATTATTCCGAGAAAAATAAGTTACAGACTTTCCGCGAGATTCATGACCGTTGTCCGGATTTTCGGGAAGAGGTGCGAGAAACATATACGGACCGATTTATGCTTACACTTGGCACAAAGGATAAACTCCTTAATCGATCAGCACAAATACAAATTCCACGAAGCTGGCTATTTGATGGGCAATTCATAGCGCTACTGGGAGAAATAAAGAGGAATACACAAATAACTTTACGATACTTTAACGTTGAAGCGGCTAACGCATTCCTTCAATGGAAGGACAAGTAGCTTACTCAATACCTGGAGGAATGAAGAAGTGAGGAAAATGATTCTCAGCTTGATGATTCTAATCAGCGTATACGTAATCGCTGTTGGACAGGCTGATGCAGCAACTCTAGTGAAAAATGTAGAGTTTGAAGAAAAACAATACAATGTACAGTTGATTGTAACCCCAGCGGATGGCGATAATTTTGAGGTGGAGTTGGAGCTACCAGACGGTACCAAGTATCAGCCAAATCTTTTCAATGGTAAGAAAGTGCTTTATTTACGTACGGATAATGATAGGCGTTGGCTCATAAATGAGGCGCCTGCTGGGAAATATAAGCTCCACATTGACGGAAAAGCAGCGGATTATACGATCAGCATCAAGAAAGAGAAGCGACTACCTGTAACGCAATGGGTATCACCAACGAATACGACTGTGGTAGTGGGGGACGAGACGATAGAGTTGGTATGGAGTACGGCAGGAGACGCCGATGAATCGGATGAGATGCATATGTATTTATTGCCCGAAGGCAGCTCTCAAAGAATGCATGTTGGGTATACTTCTTTGAATTCTAATGGCTATCAACTAGGGCTACCGACATCAATCGCTGATGGAAGTTATACTCTACTGCTCAAGGCAGATAACAAAACACCTGACGGACAAGAGATAGACCCAAAGGTAATCATACAGGTTAATCGGGGAATTTCGTATGATGCTCTTCAGTTGCTTCACACGGAGTCGCTAGGAGATTCAGTTAATTTATTCGTTGAAATACCTAACAGCTTACGATGGGAGTCAGCATTTATTGAATTATCATCAGCGGATGGCCAGTCACTAAAGATTGATGCAGAAAAAGACGAATGGGCGGAATTATCTGAAGAAGATGTGAAAATTCTGTACGAAGAGACTGGCAAGAGGCAGCCGGAACCATTGACGGTCTTAGAGGAATCTCAAATCTATCGAATAAACCTTGGACTTAAAGACGAAGGTGTCTACAGTGGAACACTTCAGTTAGCTTTTGCTAATGAAACGATGACTAAGGTTGTTCCCATTCCTGACTTTGAGATGAAGCATCGTGATTGGAGCCTTGACAGTGTTAAATGGGTATATGATGAAGAGAAGATCAATGTCCAACAGATTCAAGTAGAACTGTTACTTCAAACAGATACTCATGTACAAGTAGTTGATGGAGCATTGGGAATTCTCTACGATGGTCGTGTAGTTAAAGGATTAGCGGACAAGGGGGTCATCATTAGTTTCCCAATTGCGGAAGGAGATCATATTATAGAGCTAATCATGGAGGATGATGGTGGTGCGTTGCAGTCATACTCGCGACGATATCTGATCGATTATACGCCACCAATGTTGTCTATGATCCAGCCTCAAGCGAGCCATAAGAAGCTAGAGAGTAGCTATGCCAGCGGCTTCACAGACCTGGATGCTACAATATTGTATGAGGGGCGTTCCTATACCCCTGACAGCAATGGTTATTTTCGGATCGATGGGGTGAACAAATCACTTAAGATCGATGTTCGGGACAGCCACGGGAATGTAAACCATTACGAGTGGCAAGCAGAGAATGTTAATAACCTGATGTTTTGGATTATCATTATCTTCATTAATATGATACTTATCGCAACAGCGGCATTTATCATTTGGAGATTTAGACGACAGGCAAAAAAGGAATGATCTGTTGTCGGCCACATATTTGAATAAACAAGCCAAAAGCACTAAAGATTGTTGCTTGGGAATTTTGGAAGTACGCCTTTTTTAGTGCTCTGATACATAAATACCCCTCCTTACTCAAACAATGAAAGCAGAAGTAAGAAGGGGTGATCTCTATGCGTTCAATATGTAGTCGGTTTGTACAATGTCGTAAATGGGTAATTGTCTGTCTTGGGTTTAGCTTGATTTGGAACATTGGAAATGCGGAAGCAGCGGAAGTGCGTACTGAAACCTCTCAAGCCAAGCCAAAGGTTGCAGTGATCATTGATGATTTCGGTAATGGACAGAATGGAACAGAAGAAATGTTTACATTGCCTGTCAAAATAACAGTGGCCATTATGCCGTTCCTGCCAACAAGTCATCGGGATGCTGAGTTAGCCCATAAGAATGGCTATGATGTCATTGTTCATATACCTATGGAGCCTAAGCATGGGAAAGCGAGCTGGCTTGGACCTGGAGCTATAACATCAGAACTTAGTGATACAGAGATTCGTAAGCGGGTAGAAGATGCGATTGATGATATTCCATATGCGATTGGAATGAACAATCATATGGGCTCCCTAATAACAGGCGATGAAAGAATTATGTCTGTGGTGATGCAGGTCTGTCTAGAAAGAGGATTGGTCTACATTGATAGCAGTACCAATTATCGTTCGATCGTTGGTAAGCTTGCGAACCAAATGGGCATGCCTCCTGTAGCTAATCATATTTTCTTAGATGATGTTCACACGAGCAGTCATATTAATAGGCAATTACAAGCGGTAGAATTATGGGCCAAGGACCATCAGTATTGTGTCACTATTGGTCACGTCAGTACAAAAGGGGATAAAACTGCCCAATCGCTTAAAGCACAAATTCCACATATGAAGGATAATGTGGAATTCGTTGGAATAAGTGATCTTGTGAGAGAAGTATGGGGCTGGCATCCTGCCCCTATGCTACCGTCAAATAACTAATGATACCAGCTACAATAGCCTCTGCTATGGCTAATTGTTTACGTGGATTACAAAGCATGGCCCGGTCCTCAGCATTACTTAGGAAACCCATTTCTACAATAACGGCTGGGTCTAGAACATAGTTGAGAATATAATACGGTTTACCATATACAGGTTGTTGGTGTGTGGCATATAGAGGATTTAGATGTTGTTGAATGATATTGGCAAGAAGGAAGCTACGTCCTTCATTCTGATGCAACACGAGCGGGCCACGTGAATTGGCTCTCTTTCCCCAATTCACATGTAGGCTAACTACAATCTGTGTCGGAATGGAGCGACTTAACTCCTTACGCTGGGCTAAATCACGAAGGTGACGCGAAGAGTTGTTCAACCAATGATTGTCGTCGCTGAGGGCGTAATCTCCAGAACGATTCAACACAGCGTCATAGCCCTTACTTCGCAGGAGCATGAATACTTTTTTGGCGATAATAAGGTTAATATCCTTCTCCACAATATTCTGAAAAGATGTTCCACCGTCGATTCCCCCATGACCAGCATCAATTAGAATCATTTCTTTGTTGAAGGCAGATTGTGCTGGATCTTCAGGGGCAGCGATGATGCGGCTTGGGTTGAGTAATGTACTACAAAGTAAAACGATAGCTACAATAATAGCTACTAGACAACTTTTCCTGGATAGAGTGATCATTGTTTCGCAGTACCTCCCTTATTTAATGGTGGATATTTAGGTTAAATACGACAGAGTTTGGCTTGATGATCCGTCATATGTACCCTCCATTTTCGTCAAAGTAACTGAATGTTAGAATGTGCAAATATGTGGGAAAAATTCATAGAGATATTCTTTTTTGAAAAAGAAGCAACCATTGTCTAGTTCTTACGTACTACCCTATAGCGAATCATTTGTTCAGAAGGGGAGAGATGTTATTGAGTTTCAGTAATCAAGATCAGAACCACGGTAATGGTGGTCCAAAGATGCCAGATTTTAAGCCGGGAACAGTAAAGAAATTAGTTATCGGTATTGCTTCAGCAATCATTATTTTGTTTGTAGGATCATCTTCGTACTATACAGTGCAAGAGCAAGAGCGTGCTGCCATCCTTACATTCGGTAAGTATTCGCATGAGTCTTCGGCAGGATTACATTTCAAATGGCCTTATCCGATTCAACAGGTCATAACGGTTCCTGCGGAACTGACACAACGGATCCACATCGGTTACCGTGTAGAGGGGACTACATCTGTTGAAGTTGAAGAAGAAGCGATGATGATTACGGGAGACGAGAATATCGTATCAGCGGACGCTGTCGTTCAATGGAAAATAAGTAATATTCGCGATTATTTATTCAATATCGATAATCCAGAGCAATTTCTTCGTAATGCGGCAAGTTCTTCGATCCGTGCTGTCATTGGTTCAGAGAAATTAGATTATGCAATTACAGATGGTAAGACGGTTATTCAAGATAAAGTTAGAGAGAAGTTACTAGAACTACAGACCAAATACAATACAGGTATCCAAATTATCGATATTAAATTCCAGGATATTGAACCCCCAAGCGGCCAAGTTACAGAAGCATTTCGTGAAGTAACGAATGCGCGCGAAGAGAAGAATACAAAAATTAATAATGCAGCTAAATATGAGAACGATCTCATTCCGAAAGCACGAGGCGAAGCTCAAGCACTTCTTGAGAACGCCGAAGGTGAGAAGAAGTCACGGATATTAAATGCAGAAGGTGACGTGGCTCAATTTAATGCGATTTATACGGAGTATAAGAATAATCCAAACGTTACTGAAAGCCGCTTGATCCTAGAAACTTTAGAGAAAATTCTTCCTAATGCTCAAATCTTTATTACGAATGCCAATAGTGATACAGTGAATTACTTACCATTAAATGAGCTAATGCGAAGTGGTTCGAATAGTTCAGCTACTTCGACCAAACCACCTGCTACAACTGCTCCAGAAGGAGGTGCTGCACAATGAAGAAGAACAATTGGGTAGCTCTTATATCGGTCGTACTTATTCTTATTTTGGCATCGGGATCTATGTATGTTGTCAAGGAGGGAGAGTATAAAGTCGTTCTTAGATTCGGTGAAGCAGTAAGGGCGGTTCCAGAACCAGGTCTAAAGTTTAAAATACCGTTTATTGAGAATCTTTCAACTCTTCCTAAATATCAGATGACCTATGATAGCTCACCAACGACTATATTAACGAAGGATCAGAAGCCGATTGTCGTCGATAATTACACGGTATGGCGTATTAATAACGCTTCGAAGTTTCTAAGAACTGTTCAATCGGTTAGCGGTGGTGTTCAGCGAATAGATGAAGCTGTCTACAACTCTGTTCGTCGTAAGCTATCAGAAGTAAACTATGAGAATATTATTAGTGAGAATACAGAACGCGGTAACATTAATGATGAGATAACGAAAGACGTTATTGAAGCATTAACGAGAGATGATTATGGTATTGAGATTATTGATGTACGCATCAAACGTACCGATTTACCAGAGGAGAATAAACAAAGCGTATATAATCGAATGATTTCTGACCGTCAATCGATAGCAGCTCGTTATTTATCCGAAGGTGATGAACAATCCCGCAAAATAACGTCTAAAGCAGATCGTACGTCAACGGAGCTTCTTGCCCAAGCGCAAGCTGATGCCAAGAAGATTATTGCGGAGGGCGAAGGAGAAGCGGCAAGGATCTATAACTTGGCATACGGTAAGGATCCACAATTCTACAGCTTCTACCGGACCTTAGAGAGCTATGTGACGACGCTTAAGAACGAACCAGTCATCATGTTGCCAATCGATTCACCTTATGCAAAAATTTTGCTAGGTAAGTAATAATTAAGAACCGCGTTCTATCCGATACTTCGGAGAGGACGCGGTTTTTGGTTTAAAATCTCTGCTAATTGCACAACCTAGTCATAAGTACTCTAAATGTAAACAATAAGCAAGGGGGATGAGTAGTTATGGGGGATGAACTGAAATTGGTGAAATATATTACAGAACAAGTAGTTACATACATGGAAACACCACGCGAAGAGCGTCGTAGAGCTGTGAAAGAGCCTTGGTCCACGAAATGGTTCGGTATGATACCGATCGGTCTGACTCTGTGGAGACGGAATAGACATCCCATATCCGAGGCATCATGGCAAGATACTGACGGGGAAGAGAATTAACCTTTGTTACTTTTAGTGGTACGGACAATCATCGGTTTTCCACAGTTATTTTTCCATCCTTCGAAGATAAATTGATTTTAACTTCTCCCGATCCAATTGTAACGTTAGATCTTTCTTCGCCGAAAATCTTAATGCTTCCGTTATCAGCCTGTGCATGAATCGTCGCATTTGTAGGCTCGCTAGCAGTCAAAATATCAATGCGACCATTATTTGTAGTGAAGTCAATCGGGTAATCAAGTGAGTCTGTCAACAATTCGATCTGCCCGTCATTCGCATTTGCTGAGAGCTTGCCTTTGATCTCTTCCAGCCCGATCTTTCCGTTATCAGCAACGGCGGAGACTAAATCTGCCTGAATGCGTTTAAACTCAATACGCCCATCATTTGCTTTAGCTTTGATGGTAGAGCCAATCATATTTTCCGCTTTTATTCGACCGTTATCGGATTCAATAATAATCGAATCAGCGTAAATATCTCTTAATTCAATCCGTCCGTCATTCGCTTTAACATTTACTTCGCTTGCCTCCATATCTTCTGCTGAAATCGAACCATTGCTGCTCTGAATCTGGACGGTGTCATACAGTTTTTTCGGTACATACACTTTCAATGTTTCTGATTTCGGAACAATGTCGAAATTATAAAGTTTAGGACTCGCTTCTTTATAGACAATTGATAAAATGGAGTCCTGAACGGTAGCCGAAACCTTATTTCTACTACCACGTCCTGAAATTTCGATAAACGCATCCGCTTCATTTGTGGGAATCAGTTCAACCCGAGCATCATTGATTGATATCTTAATGTTCGTGAAATTCTCATCTTTAATTGTGATTTCTTCCGTAACCCATTCGGATTTTTGTGTTAAATTATAGGTCAAAACACTTCCGACAACACCGACTAGTAAAAGGAGTAAAGCAATAATCGATAGCTTTTTAATGTTCAGCATGTTTTAAACCTCCTTTCACAAGTTTCATGTTGAATTTCATATAGCAAACAAAACCGTTCATCAAAGACTTCGTAGCGAATAGCATACCAATTGCGATGAAGAAACCGAGTCCACACAAGGCTACTGAACTGAATAAATCGAAATACTCAAATGTACTTGGGTAAATAATAATATTTAGCAAAACGAGGAGAGGTGCTGCTATAAATCCAATGCCTGCCACCCAGCCAGCAATAATTACAGCGAGTATTGCAATGAATGGTCCAAGGACAATAATAAGGTTGAAGAACCCTAAACCAATAAGAGCCCACATTGCACGCATAATATTACCCGTTGTTACAGTAGTTTTCGCTTTTTCAAGATGGTATGTTGCGGACAACTCTTTGCCTATATTTTTTGGAGAACCAAGGGAGGTTGCAATTTGCTCTTCGGATTTCCCATCTAACAGTCCATTTGTGAAATACTCTTCATAGTCCTGTAATATTTCCTGCCGGTCGTTGATAGGAAGTCGTGTTAGAGTTGATTTTAGTTCCTTTAGAAATTTTTCCTTATTCATGTAAACATTCCTTCCAAATAAATTTTCTGATCTATTCTTGATTGGATTACAATGCTTCAACTATCTGTTGGAAAATTAAATTTCATTCATTCCGTAAACTTTCCTCGATCAATGTATTCACGCCATCCGTGAAATTCCGCCATTCCGCCAACTGTTCATGAAGATACTGGCGACCTGTCTCTGTCAACTTGTAATATTTCCGTGGAGGACCTTCCGTTGATTCCTGCAAATAGGTCGTGAAATAACCCTCCTTTGTCAAACGGCGAAGGAGGGGATAAACCGAACCTTCCGAAATGGCAATCTGATTGGAAATCTTTTGTACAAGTTCGTATCCGTAGCGATCTTGCTTGTCGAGAAGGACAAGAACACATAGATTCAAAACACCTTTTTTGAATTGAATATTCATCCAACAACTTCTCCCTCACTACTAATTAATGTATAGTACCGATTCATGTGAAGTACTTGCTGAAAAAAATATATCACATGGTACTATCCATTGCAAGGTACTGATAAAATAAATAGTGCGGATGCACCTGACACCCACACTATTCTAAATTATTTGTTTTAGGATCTTTTATATTTGACTTTTATTTTTTGATTGAACCTTTTCATCCACATAACAGGATCATTCTGTCAACTCAGGGAAAGCGCGGAATTCCCCTTTGCTGCGTAAGAGAGATAAGGGAAGATATCGCTGTCCGCTCAGACCGGTACCTACATAAATAGTCTGTTGCGGAGTAGCTTTACTAGAGGTCCATTTCTGAAAACCTGATACTGCAAAGGGTCCGCCCACATCATCATTATGATAGGGTGCCGTGAAGATTAAGTTGTTATCATTATTGATATAGTTGACTATATCGTCGTCAGATAGCAGCGATAGACGTGGGGTTGTGATCCACATGAGATTTGCTAGTGGGTCTCTTTCCCCTTGTCGAGCTACCGCAGCTGCGGATGTAAAAGAGTAATCTTGTTCAGTAAAGTGTGCGGTATCTAGCATAGAAGTTTGTAGGTTGAGCTTCTTTAAGTGCGATTCGTCCCAAGGAAGGACGTCCATGGTTAGTGCGTTAAGGTATAAGGTCTCATAGTTCCCAAATGATATTTTCCATAAAGGGAGTAATGGTGCATAGAGAGGCTCTATGTTAGTTGGGTACGCATACTTAGATGATGAGGAAATGATGTCTGACTGCATCAAGGTCTGATGCAGGGAAGTTAGATCGTAAGGTACCGAGGGACTGCGTCCGTATTCGCTGAGTATATAGGCTTGGGTATCACTGTCTTCTGCTGTGAAGATGAGATAGCCGAGTTCTTGTTGATTCATGGATACGGTAACGAGCCAGCTATGTGTACCAGGTCCTAGCGGGAAGTACCCAAGTTCGGAATTCTTCCAAGAAGCGAATGATGCTTGTTCTGAAAGTTGCTCGACAACAGTCTCGGTAAGAGTCTTTAAGACGGAAGGAGCAGGAATTGAACTCTGACCTGTTGTGACAGCCCAATCCGAAGGCTCATTGGGAGATTGCACTGTAGTCTTTTTCACGACAAAGGACTCTTTAGATATTGCAGTAGCACTGGCAACAGATACAGAAGTCGATGGCTGAGTGGTAGATATCAACAAATGCATACTGAGCAGGACGATCATTAACTTGGATACTGAAGGCAAGGAGTTCATACAATCCACCTTTCACTAATAGAGGTTGTCCAAAAAGTCGACATTTTGAATACGCACTAATGGGAACTTATTACAGTGTAAAGGACATGCTTTAAAAAGGGTGTTGCAAACTGTCATGACGTCAATGAAAATAGAGGGTCTTATTTTGCCCTCTTTTAGCGATGGAAGTCATACTATCCCTATTGCATAGGTCTTAGGTGAAATAGACCGCATGTTATGGCGGACAACTTCACTTTGGGCTCATATTGCCATGCCATTTCACTACGTCTTGCATCGTATTGCTCACGAATGTGGTTGTTCTTCTCTTCATCGGGGTCATTCATCATATGTTCATAATAACCATCAATAATTACGAGCTCATCCTTCAAACGTTCCTGTGCCTGATCTGCCCATTGGTAATCGAGCTGACCGAGTGAAGAAATTAGATTGGATTGTAACTGTTCGGCAGCCTTGCCTAAAGACAGTTCCGCAGGGTTAATATGAACATTCTCTGGAATTCTAGGGCTTAAGCTTCGACCTACTAATTGTTGACGGAAATCCTCTGTTATGACGCCACTTAACAAAGAGATACCCATGAAATGTAGTTGTTCTTTCTTCACATCACAAGTCATCTCTACTTTGAAGCAGACCGCTAACCAAGGTTCATAGGCGGCAGAAAACAGAGCGCGTCGCTGCAAGATTCCTGGTTCTTCAAATAAATAGACAGAGGAGCCCTCTCGTCTAGCGGCATCCCATATTTGTTGAAGTCGTTGACTTCCATAGTTCACATCTTCACGTAGAATTCGACCGGGTCCCATGCGAGGCATTGTAGGTGTTACATCGAAATAGCGTGATAGTATACTGTCTTGCGGAATCCCCTCACTATTCATTACAGGAGCAGGCTTAACATCGGGAACAGTATAACGTTCGGGATCAAAGACAAAGGTGTAGCACAAAGTCTCGGGATCTACTCCTGTACGCTCAACAAATCCCCAGTAATAGGGACGATTCGTTAGTTGTTTATCTGCTTGGGGCGATAGCTTCACCGTGATATGATAGGGAGATTTCTCGATGATTTGACAGTCGGTGGCCTCTAAATAAATCATCATATGTTGTTGTACTTGATCAGAAGACATACTCATGTCATGCTTCTTCCTCTCTTAAGTCACTTATACTACTGATGCCTTCATCTTCAACTTGCCGCTTTACTTCATCTAAAGTTTGACCAAGTGTACTGACCTTTTGTCTTAATTCCTCATCAGATTGGGATTCCAATACAATTTTATAGAGACTCTTCTCTAAAGATTCCTTTTTCTCAAAACGCTCTAGTATGACATCGAGTCCACCAATGACGGTCTCGAACATATTAATCTTTTCATGTAGCAAATTTAAAATATGTTCTTCAATCGTTCCCGTTGTAGATAAATTGTATATCTTCACATCATTCTGTTGACCTAATCGATGGATTCTACCAATTCGTTGCTCCACACGCATCGGGTTCCAAGGTAGATCGAAGTTAATCATATGATGGCAAAATTGTAGATTGATTCCTTCGCCACCTGCTTCCGTAGCAATCATCACTTGTGCTCGACCACGAAATAGATCCATCATCCAATCCTTCTTACCACGATTCATACCTCCACGATAAGGAACGCAATTCAGTCCATGTGCACGAAAATACTGCAATAAATACTCTTGAGTTGCACGGTATTCTGTAAATACGATCACCTTTTCATTCATATCGCGAATAAGTTCCATCGTTTTCTCGGCCTTGGTGTTGGACTTAATTTCTTTGATCATATAGACAAGATCCCATATTTTGGTGCGAAGAGGGGAATCCTCTGGCATTTTCTTAGTTAGATTTACTAACGTAACGAATACAGCATCACGGCTACTGCATACTTCGCGTTGAAGGGTCACTAAGGACAGCATACTGCTGAGGTTACTTCCGGCTGCATCATACTGATCTTTCACATAAGAAGTCACACCGTCATATAAAGCTTGTTCGTCAGGAGATAGTTGAAGATTGACATTACGAACTGTTCTTTTGGTGAAAATAGTAGGACCCTCGCCCCGGCGATTACGAATCATGACCTTGGAAAGTTCGTCCTTCAATAGCCCTTCATTCTTAGCGATGCGCTTATCGACTACATAGTTCGTGGAGAACTCACCCTGTTTACCAAGTTGACCAGGCTTCAGCAGTGTGATCAGATTGAATAACTCACCAAGGTCGTTCTGAACAGGAGTTGCTGTGAGTAGCAGGCAATATTTCTTTCTGAGTTTCTGAATGAATTGGTAGTTCGATGTTTTCTTATTCTTGAGTTTATGTGCTTCATCAATAATGAGCATGTCATATTCTTGATCTAATAGAATGTCCTTGTGAGGATCTCTCTTCGCTGTATCCATAGAGGCTACGACGATATCTGAATTCCAAGAGTAGGCTTTCTTCTGAGCGACGGCTTGAATGCCAAATTTACTATTCAACTCACGGACCCACTGTAGAACCAATGATGCTGGTACGAGAATAAGTACTTTTGAGACCAGACCGCGAATGATATATTCTTTTAGAATGAGTCCAGCCTCAATCGTCTTACCCAGTCCTACTTCATCTGCCAAAATAGCTCTCCCAGACATGTTGAATAATACTTTACGTGCTGTATCTATTTGATGGGGAAGGGGGATTAGACCCTGTAGATATTTGAGACATTGTAATTCATCAAAACTGGTAACCAAGCGGGATTCTTCACCCTGCACGGCCAATTGGAATAATCGCCAGTCTCCCCAGGGACCGCCTTTATCAACGCGATTCTCTAAATCTTCAAGCCAACGATTATCAATAACTAGTGGAACGGGTAGATCTTGTGTTGTAATGATGTGAGGATGAGTGGTTGGCGTATCCATGATTACCCTCCCTTTAGAATGAATGGAATTCACTGTAAGGTGTAGTATGCACTGAAGTAGTGGAGTTCATAACTATAGATTTTTTTGCTATATAGATTTGAGTGTATTCCAGAAGTTTTTCAAAAATATAATATGAAAGAAAGAGATTATAGGAGGAAAATGAAGAATGTCCAATAAGGAAGAGCTTTCTTGGCTTAAATTTCACTAATTCGGCATAGAATTACAATATGTAGTGTAGTATAATATTATAAACACAATATATTGTGGAATGTAGATCTGGGATCTTGGATTTCAAAACATGAATACCATTAATGGGAGGTCGTTTTTTTGAGCGAATTACAGCATACAAGCCGATTAGAAGGCTTAAGTGAGAAGATATTTCTAGATAGATACGCGTGGAAAGATGCGGATAGTAATAACGCTAAGGTAGGGGATGTGGTTCTGGTCCTGACGAAGGATGATCCTAAATTCCCTGCGAAGGAAGTAGGCGAAATTGTTAAGCGCGAGGGTAGATCGGTAACGGTGAAGACGCGTAGTGGCGAACTTGTAGAGTCTCAAGTTGAGAAGCTTACATTGAATATTGAGAAGACACCTGAAGAGATGTGGGATCGCTTGGCGAAGGCGATGTCCTCTGTTGAGGAAACGCCAGAGCTTCAAGCCGAATGGCAAGGGAAGTTCCGTTATCTTTTGGATGATTGGAAGCTTGTTCCTGGGGGACGGATTGCGGCAGGTGCTGGTGCAAGTGAAGAACTCACCTTATTTAACTGTTATGTTATTCCTTCACCTAAAGATAGCCGTGGCGGTATTATGAATACACTTTCGGAGATGACAGAGATCATGGCACGCGGTGGTGGCGTAGGTATTAACTTATCATCCCTTCGACCGCATAGATCGATCGTCAAAGGAGTGAATGGTTCATCAAGTGGTGCTGTATCATGGGGAGGTCTATTCAGTTATACAACGGGTCTAATTGAACAAGGCGGTAGCCGACGTGGAGCGCTCATGTTGATGATGAACGATTGGCACCCTGATGTACTAGATTTCATAACTGTGAAGCAGACGATGGGTCAAGTTACGAATGCTAACCTGTCAGTATGTGTAAGCAATGGGTTCATGAAGGCCGTGAAAGAAGATCTAGATTGGGAATTAGTGTTTCCAGACACAACGATGCCTGATTATGATGAAGTGTGGGATGGCGATTTAGATAAGTGGAAGCAAGCTGGACGCAAAGTGATCCCTTATCGTACGGTGAAAGCACGTGAAATCTGGAATACGATTACGGAAGCGGCATGGAAATCTGCTGAACCTGGTATAGTATTCATGGAACGTTATAATGACATGTCTAACAGCTGGTACTTTAATCCGATTATTTGTACGAACCCTTGTGGTGAGCAAGGATTACCGGCTTGGGGTGTATGTAATTTATCGGCGATTAATTTATCGAAGTTCTACGATGCGCAGAAGCATGATGTGGATTGGGACGAGCTAGCAACAACAACTCGTTATTCGGTGCGTTTCTTGGATAATGTCATTAACAAGACACCATATCACTTCGAAGAGAATGAGAAGAACCAGAAGAACGAGCGTCGTGTAGGTCTCGGTACTATGGGGCTGGCAGAACTGATGATTAAGCTGAATATTCGTTATGGAAGTCCGGAATCGTTAGAATTTCTTGATAAAATATTTGGTTTTATTGCTCGAGAGTCTTATTTGGCATCGGCTGATATTGCGGCAGAGAAAGGTTCATTTACAGCATTCGATGCTGAGAAATACTTACAAAGCGGATTTATGCGTAATATGACAGAAGCCTTCCCTGAAGTGGGTCAAGCTATTAGAGAAAAGGGTATGCGTAACGTGACAGTCATTACTCAAGCGCCGACAGGTAGTACGGGTACAATGGTTGGAACTTCAACGGGGATTGAACCGTATTTCGCCTTCAAATATTATCGTCAAAGTCGTCTAGGTTATGATGAGCAATTCGTACCGATTGCACAGGAATGGCTTGAAGCACATCCTGGTCAGGAATTACCGGAATATTTCGTTACATCGATGGATCTATCAGCGAAAGAGCATATTTATGTACAAGCAGCGATTCAGCGCTGGGTAGATAGCTCTATTTCGAAGACAGCCAACTGTCCGTCCGACTTTACTGTAGAAGAGACAGCAGAGCTCTATGAGCTGGCATTCGATCTAGGTTGTAAAGGCGTGACCATCTATCGTGATGGTAGCCGTGACGTACAAGTTCTAAACACAGAAAAGAAGGAAGATGAGAAGGAATCTGTGGACAATGTAGCACAAGAAGTGGAAGAAGAGCAGCAAGTAGTGGATCACATTGCAGGTGAAAATGTGGCTCTGGAATCACTGAGTGGAAGCTTGACGTCTGAAGCGACCGTTGAATCGCAAGAGACGAAAGTCGTTGACAAGCAGTATAAGAGACGTCCACAAGTCCTTCGTGGAGCGACATATAAGGTGAATACACCATTTGGAATGGCATATATAACAATCAACGATCTGAATGGAATCCCTAGCGAAATCTTCCTAAATGTTGGAAAGGCAGGATCTGACGTATTCGCTATGGCCGAGGCTTTGGGCCGTGTATGTTCCTTGTTCCTTCGTTATGGAGATCATGGGCAGAAAGTGGAACTCCTTATTAAGCATCTTAAAGGAATCGGTGGTTCCGGTGCTATTGGCTTCGGCGCGAACCGTGTGGAATCCATCGCAGATGCTGTTGCGAAAGCACTGGAATCTCATGTGCAGAGTGATACAGGGAGTGAACATGATCACGATCCAGCACCCGCAGCTACAACGCGCGCAGTAGAATCAGCGAACGCTGGCTCTGGCCAACGTAATCACGGCGTTAAGCAAACATCTCGTGATCTATGTCCAAGCTGTGGTTCAGCAGCGCTCATAAGCATCGAAGGATGCAAGACGTGTAGTAACTGTGGATATAGTAAGTGTTCGTAATATAATAACCTTACTTAAATAGTCCTGATTGTTGTGATGGATCATGAAAGCTGCCAAAATGGCCACAACTGATGCAAAAAGTGACTCACGAAAAATGATAAATCTGAAGAGTATTCAACTAAATGCATAAATAATATATGGGCAATTTTGTGGTTTGGTGAAATTGATCGCTTACGATAAAATAAATTTGTGACTAAGCGTGGTAACTGGAAACAAGCGATCTTCGAGAGGGCGGCTAAACCTTTATCTCGATTGATCGCTTGTTTTGTTATAATTGATGATGACTGAAAACGACGAGTTCGTTTATTGACGGTCATCGAAGGGATGTCTCCTTGAATCATAATATTGGATTCGCCAAATGATGCATAATTAAAATAGGAATAACTCGGTTCAAAAATGTAGATAATATCCTCCGATTGGCTTTATCATTTTTCCCTAGTTATCACTTCTGTTAAAATACTTTTCATTCAACTCTTCACTCAGCTTTTCTAAATGACCTTCATTAATAATATAGGTATCATCACACAATTCTTTGATATCCTCATAATTATGACTTGTAATCATAATGGTATTGTTATTGATTTAAGGAGAAGAACGAAAGTTCGGAGAGCTTGTTTCATGGCAAGCTCTGTTCCCCTATGCTTGCTTGGTAATTCATTCGCTTTTCCCATGAGTTTCCACCCAAATCGCAGCCAGTTACAAGGGCCCACTGCCCCGAGTTTAGGTATTTCACGGATTCAGGGTATCATATTGGGCTAAACATCGAAATTATCTCCTTAAATTTTCATCTTAATTCTTCCACAAAATAACAAAGTTTCCTATTGGGGAAATATAGAACAACTAATCTATCAGATTCATAATTGAACTCTTGCCACAAGTAAACTTCATTAAAATTTGGTATATTATCTTTAGAAACATCTAAGCGCAGCAATATATTCTCAACATAATTTTTTATATCTCTTTCATTATCATGAAGAGTATCCCCGGAATATTTTTTTAAAATCTTTCTTCCGCTTGTTGACTCTAATATTGAGGAAAAGTGCTTTTCTTTAGATTTAAAAATAGTATAGCGTATCCCTTCCCCGCGAAATCCACCTTGATTTGTATATTGATCAAGTTCCTTAAATTTGGAAGGCAATTTCAATTGCCAATTTACCTCATATTGTCTTTTGTTCGAGAAATTTTTTTTTGCTTCGTTAAATAGATATGCCGGCAATAAAATGGAAACGATAATAACAATAACGACCAAAACATTTATGACTTTCATTTCCAAACCTCCAAAGGCCTTTTCCAGATTTGTCTACTATATTCTATTATTTTCTATTATTTAAAATATATTAACACATAAAAAATAATAGAACAACATTGCTTCGTCGCTATATTTGATGGATGGTGAGGTCTAAAGCATAGAGAAGTAGAGCAGACTGTTCCTAAGAAGACTAATAGGGAGGAAAGAACAATGAAGATATTTAGTAGCCGAGAAGATCATGTGATTGCAGCGTTATTTAAAGTGGCGTTGCAGGTGGAAAAACCATGGAAACTGAGAGAAACTAAGTTTGACGAACAGGAACAAGGCTAGCACTTATTTATGGACTTTAAACGCTCATTTTTCCGCACAGGAAAGCATTGTTGTAGTCACTCATGGCAGATTGATTACAGACTTTTTGGTAAATGAATTTTCTCAAGAAGAGCTGGATAATAAACACCTGAATTTTATAAGTGAACAGAGCAATTTGGTTTCAGAATGCTCTATAACTAAAATTAGATGTGTTGCTAATGGATTTATATTATTCGATTTTGCAAACATTACCCACTTACAATGTTAATCTAACGGGACACGTTAGCTCAATCAAACAGTGACAGTCTAGGACTTTATTTTCTGGTCCAAGACTGTTACTGTTTTTTTAGTTTAGAACAGAAGACAAACATCAGTTCAATTCTGCAAAAGCAGCACGCATTACAAAACAATAGAATTATATCTAAATTGTTGTCAGATGACCATATTCACGATGACGAGGTATTTACTGATAGGTCTCAGCAAAGCTTCATTAGCGCCCGAAGACGCCGAAGGAGTTTTTGAATGTTTGTGGGGAGAATGAAAGTATACCCGACTTCGACTATTTTGCTACGTTCGGATAATAGAATGCGCAAAAGCAATATGGTACTTTTAATGTTGTCAAATCAAAGTATTGTAGAGTGGAGGAAACTGGGTAATGAAGTGATTAGTGCTGGTTAGGAACAACCAAGATTCTTACATGCAGATATGGTTATTGGAATCGCTAATCAGAATTATAGTGAGGTGTAGTATTAAATTAAACGACAGATGACTAAAGTATGGTCATGGTTATGATTAGCATCACTTATAGTTGGATTCATGGCTCCTATGCTTATGATTACTCCAAGCTATGCTGCTGATAGAGACTACCCAATTGAGCAGAGTGTAACTGTAAAGCTTATGAATGGAGGTAAGGAAGTAGCAAGCACGACAACCTATGAGGACGGAAAATTCTTGTTTCTTAATGTAGCAGATGGTACCTATACAGTTAAGTTCAGCACAGTGGTAGGCTATAATATTGTAACTCCAGTTACCAGTGAGGAAAGTATCACAATTGATTCGGGTGAGAATTTCTATTCTATAGGTGCGCTGTACTCCCAAATACCGAACGTTGCCGTAGTGCAAACAGGGGAGATAATTACACGTACTTTAAAATTTGCTTATCCTGATCAAGGAACATTTAGTTTTGAATTAGTAAAAGCGCCAACAAATGGAACACTATTAGATTACTATAATTTCCCTATGTTTCAATATGAAGCAAAAGAAGGTTTTACGGGTAAAGATGAATTTATCATTTTCCGAAAGAAGACTTCCACCTCAATGAATGTGAAGGGCAAAGCCCAATGAGTAGGTGGGAGATGAATTTCGGTTGGCGATAGCCAAATCCTTCCACCATATGATATAATAGAACGAATGTTCTTGGTATGATGGAGGTATGACTCATGTTAGTACGTAAAGCATACAAATTTCGTATCTACCCAAACAGAAAACAAGCAGAACTCATTCATAAGACCATCGGTTGTTCAAGGTTCGTCTTCAACTTTTTCCTTGCCAAACAGAAAGAAAAAGATGCCTATTGGTACATCGTTGAAGAAATGAGACAGAATGGCCAATTACCATCAAACAACTGGAAAGGTGCCTTTTTCAATAAATATGAGTCTGTCAAAGCTGTGCGTGAATTAAAAAAATACTATTCTTTTCTTAAAGAAGTAGATAGTATTTCCCTTCAAAAATCGGTTGAAAACTTAGCCGATTCATTCCAACGCTATTACAAAAAGAAAAACAAACAACCACGTTTTAAATCAAAAAAGAATGCTGTTCAATCTTATACAACCAAGTATACGAATGGCAATATAGGTGTCATAGAAAATCGCATGAAGTTGCCTAAACTTGGATGTGTTTGCTTTGCCAAAAGTCGTGAAGTAGAAGGTCGCATATTGAGTGCTACCGTCAGATGTAATCCATCTGGTAAATACTTTGTTTCTTTAATGACTGAAATCAAAATCATCGAATCTCCTAAAACAAAATCGATCATTGGAATCGATCTAGGTTTAAAAGATCTTGCTATTTTCTCTGATGAAACGCTCTATTCGAACCCTAAGTTTTTCTACATGTTTGAAAAGGAATTAGCCAGAGCGCAAAGAATCATGAGTAGACGAACCATAGGTGGTTCAAATTGGCATAAAGCCAAAATAAAAGTAGCACGTATTCATGAGAAGATTACCAATGCACGAAAAGATTACTTAGACAAGATTTCAACCAACATTGTCAAAAACCACGACATGATTGGGATGGAAGATTTGTCGGTATCGAATATGCTTAAAAATCACAAACTGGCTAAAGCCATCAGTGACGTATCATGGTCACAATTCAAGAGAATGATTGAATATAAAGCGAAATGGTCTGGAAAACAAGTCGTTACCGTTGCTAGAAACTTTCCTTCCAGCCAGCTCTGCTCAAGTTGTGGCTACAAAAACATAGACGTTAAAAATCTCGGACTACGTGAATGGGACTGCCCAGAGTGTCATACCCATCATCAAAGAGATATTAACGCAGCAATCAATCTTAAAGATGAAGCCATAAGGCTTCTAACCGCAGGGACTGCGGGGCTAGCCTAATCCAAAACCGACCGTTAGGTTGGTGTTCCTAGGAATCTCCCACTTCAAACAGACCGTAAGGTCGGTTAAGTGGTGAGTAGTTCAACGTAAATGTCATTACTGATAGTTTGGTCCAAACAATTGTTAGAACGATTGAAGTTATTGAACCGTTTGAGTTTCCTGTTAACGGGCCGCCTAACATAATCAATGAAACGAAAGAAACGATGCGAAATACGGCTGTATCTGGAGATCCCGTAGCAGTAGATTTGGAAATGGATCCGTTATATTTTGAGGTTGATAGCAACCCTAGCCACGGAACAGTAATAGTGAATGTGGATGGAAGCTGGACATATACGCCAGAAGCGAATTATGTAGGTACGGATACATTCACAGTCTTCGCCCTAACTGGTGAAGGTGGCGATGAATATTTATCGACGATTAAAATAATTATTAATCCAGAACCAAAACCAGATCCAAAACCAACACGAGATCCCGAACCCTACACACCACCGAATCCTGCATCAGCCCCAACACCTAAAGCAACACCAAAGCCTCCTGTTGTACAGCCACCTAAATTAGAGTATGATCTTCATTTCGACTATATAATTGGTTATCCAGATGGTACATTTGCACCGGAACGGCCAATTACAAGAGCTGAGTTTGCAACAATTGCTTCAAGATTTGATAAATTGGATGAAAGAACGAATGACCTTTTCACGGATATCAGTGGACATTGGGCAGAGAGGTACATCGCATCCTCTGCGAATAAAGGCTGGATAAATGGGTATGCGGATAAGACCTTTAGGCCTGATCAATACATCACACGTGCTGAAGCCATGACCTTAATCAATAGTGTATTAGATCGACATGTCCAGACCAAAGACATTCACAAAGACGCGAAGCAGTGGCCGGATAACAAGCCAGAACAGTGGTATTACAGAGATGTCCTTGAAGCAACTAATTATCATGACTACAGTAAAAAGGATAAAGAAACAGAGATTTGGCTAAAAATTCTTCCGCATCGCGTGTATCCATAAGCTAATGGAATAAAGCTCAGCTTCCGTACCATCGTAGTTACCTCGATGGCGATCATGGCGATCATGACCCTCCAGTCCTCAAGTGGACTGGGGGTTGTTATATACTCAAATTGTAGACATATTAATAGACATGAGATTTTTCGAAAGTGTTTTTGAATAGAATGAACGATCTTAATCTAGTAAGCTCCTTTATACTCTTTGTAAATCTCGTTCTCGCCACAAATCATCAAGCCTTGACCCCAGTTGATATGTGTTTCTTCTGTTGGGAAATCCATCGGATCGCGATATTGAAATAGAACATTTCTTCTTGGGCGGCTACTGCGATTGGTATCGGAGCCATGGATCGTTAAATAATTGAAGAATAATACATCGCCTGCTTTGGCCGGACAAGGTGTCCCCATGCTGAGCGGATATTCTTTATGGTTCAAGTAATGTTTACCCATGTGAGGCAATAAACCTGCTTTATGTGATCCAGGAATTACACAGAGGCAACCATTTTCCATATCGGAATCGTCAAAATGCACGCTCGCTGCTAACATGGTATGTTTTTCATGAGGGAAATAGGGGGTATCCTGATGCATCGGAAAAGCAGCACCATTCTCGGGTGGCTTAACTAGCATCTTAGAGTGATGAAGTTGTACATTTGGTCCAATAATTTGGGACACTACATTTACCATATTCGGGTGAATCGCGGCTCTTGTGAAGGAGGCGTCATGGTAATGCACATCATGGAAGCCTTTAAGTACTAGCTTTTTCATTTCCTCGGGTGGTAGATAATCTCCAGTCCAAGCGGAATTGGCATCATATTTTGTCGCAGCGGCTTTAACAATAATCCTATCTACTGCGTTTCTCATTTCTTCGACTTCATTTTGGTTGAAAACCTCTTTGACTAATAAATAACCATTCTCCTTAAAAAATTCAACCTCATTTTGTGTAATCATCTTTAATCCTACCTCCATGTTTCTCAATTTGATTTCTATAAATCGATTATAGGAGATAGGTAGGCAAACTGTCTTTGCAATAATACGACAATCCATTGTAATTTTAAGACAAGATTATGTGGGAGTACTTTCGGTGGTGTACTTATTTCTATGCGCACCAGGGGGAATTCCCATTATGCTTGAAAATGCTTTTGTAAAATAATGAACGGAGTTAAATCCAACCTTTTCTGAAATGTTCTTAATGGGTTCATTCGTATACTTAAGCAAATTGGCTGCAGATCGAATCCGTTCGGATTTTACGTATGTGACATAGCTTTGGCCTATTTCAGCTGTAAATAGTCTAGATAAGTGACGGCCCGATATATGTAAATAATTCGCTAAGTCATCTAAGTGCAACGGTTGCTCTAAGTTGTCACGGATAAAAGCCTTAGCTTGATTGAGCAAATAGAGGGATGCCTTGTCTTTAGGCAATTGCAACGTCTTTTCAGTGTGCTCTGTGAAGGCGGTATAGAAGGAAAGGAGTAAGGCTTGGGCGATACTAACAATAATCTCTTTATTAATAAACTCGGGCGATTCGAAATGCTTAAGCAGCGCTGACCATAGTAGGACGCTTGATGAATTTTGGCTATTGGGGATGAGGAACTGGTTGGTGCGGTATAACTTATGGAAGCGTTCTAACATCTCAGAACCAGAGTGGATAGGGTCAACATCGAAAGCTACATAAACCAGGTACATTTCATTTTGACTACGGATTTGATGCCATATCTCTGGTCTTGAACAGAATAAGGTTCCTGTTTCCAAAACAAATTGTGTACCATCATCCAGGTAAATCCCCTGCCCCTCCACTACGTAACATATTTCAAAAAAAGAGTGCTTGTGCAGCGGATTGTGCAAATGATGCGGATTGATTCCCCAGTAATGGACGTCAAAGGTGATCGAATGTTGCTTGAGTACATTCGCTAAGCTATTTAAGATATAGGATGTTTTTGAAGCGTCTATTAAATACATGGTA
This sequence comes from Paenibacillus sp. FA6, assembly GCF_051550225.1. NCBI lineage: Bacteria > Bacillati > Bacillota > Bacilli > Caryophanales > Paenibacillaceae > Paenibacillus > Paenibacillus sp. FA6. The sequence continues at coordinate 873,445 of NZ_CP188820.1, forward strand.
TAACCTCATTTATAGAATTGTGGCTATCTACGATCAGAACTCTAGATATAGTTCATGATTTAGTGAATATTATATATTTAACTGGAAGATGAAACCAGCATAACTTGAATTTTAATGAATGCGCATACGCCAACCCCCTAAGAACCACGACTGGATGAAAAATCCGGGGTCGTGGTTCTTTTTTTACCCTGCTGACTGTGCCATGATAGCTATGGGGGCGATGATGAATGTTTAAGGATTTCAAGCTCATTGCAGGACGACCGGTATATATACAAGTCAAAGACTATATGAAGCACTTAATTATAAAGGGCGCTCTACAAGGCGACCAGAAGCTCCCGTCCACACGTGAAATGGGTGTGCTGCTGCAGGTGAGTCGCAACTCGGTAATCGCTGCTTATGAGGGGCTGGAGGACGATGGGTTTGTTTACGCCGTTAAAGGGCAAGGGAACTACGTGGCCCCTTCTGCACCCGGCACGGTTAAGGTCTCGTCTAGATTCATGGATTGGAAAGCGCATTTGAACGGCCACGCCTTGCTGGCCGAAGAGCTGGATATTATGAAGCACGGCATCCGTGCGGAGAAGGGGACGATTTCTTTTACCAGTATTGCGCCTGATGAGGGGTTGTTCGATCTTGATAATGTAAAGCGGGCCTTTATGGACCGGATGGCTGTGGAAGGAAATGTCCTGCTGAACTACGGTTATGCCAAGGGCTACAAGCCGTTGATTGACTATTTGCACCAATATATGGAGCACAAGGGCGTGGATATGAAGGGCAAGGACATTCTGATCACCAATGGCTTTACGGAGGGTTTTAATATTGTGCTGTCTGCCCTAAACCGGAAGAGTGGTCATGTCCTGACCGAGAATCCCACGCATCATACGGCGATCAAGAATCTCAAGCTGCACGGCTTCGGGATACAGGGAATTCCCATGGAACGGGATGGCATTCACCTGGGAGAGCTGGAGAAGGCGTTGGATGAGGGAGAGTACGATTGTGCCTACTTCGTGCCTTCGTACCATAATCCGACCGGGATTGTTATGTCCCCTGAGAAAAGACAGAGCCTGATGAAGCTGATGGCGGGATACGATATTCCGGTCATTGAGGATGGTTTTAATGAAGAGCTCCGTTATTCGGGATCGCATGTATCGCCGCTGATTGCAACGGCCGGTGCAGGCAACAGTGTGATTTATCTCGGAAGTTTTTCCAAAGTCTTGTTCCCCGGTCTTCGGGTAGGCTGGGTGCTGGCTGATCAGGAACTGATCTATTACCTGGAGAGTATCAAGCGGGCGCAGACGATTCATACTTCAACCTTGGATCAATCGATTCTCTATCAATATTTGTACAATGGCAATCTGGAGAAATATTTGAAAAAGGCGAGAGCGGAATATAAACGGAAGTATGAGCTGACCTTGGAATGCTGCAAGCAGCATGTTCCTTACCAAACATTGACGGGCGATGGGGGACTACATTTGTTCGTGGCATTTGCCGAGGGATTTAATACGAGAGAATTACTTGCGGCGTGTCGTGATCAAGGGGTTATTTTTACAGCAGGAGAGATGTTCTATACCGATGGTGGCGGGCAGCATACGATGCGGCTGGGATTCTCGAGAGTGGCGGATGAGGACATCCGCAAGGGAATCGAGGTTATTGGTGAAACAGCGCACAAACTAATGGGATGAAGGAGTGCTAATGATGAAGGTTGGCGTAATTATGGGAGGCATTTCATCCGAAATTGAGGTGTCGCTGAACACGGGCAGAGAGATGATGAATCATCTGGACCGTAATAAATATGAGGTGATTCCAGTTGTATTCAGTAAGCCGGAGGAGCTTGTGGAGAAGGTAAAGGGACTTGATGTTGCTCTCTTGGCTCTGCATGGGGCTTACGGCGAGGACGGGACGATACAGGGGACGCTGGAGACACTGGGCATACCGTATACAGGAAGCGGCGTTCTGGCGAGCAGTCTGTGTATGAATAAGGATCTGTCCAAAAAAATCCTCCGTTATGAAGGGATCAACACGCCCGATTGGCTGTGCTGGGACAGCTTGGAAGACTATTCGTCGGAAGCCGTTGAAGGGCTGGGGTATCCGGTGATGGTGAAGCCGAATTCTGGCGGTTCCAGCATCGGGATGGAAAAGGTGAACGGTGAGTTGGGGCTGTATAGCGCGGTGCTGAAGGCTTTTGCCAGTGACCCCGAGCAGTCGATCCTGATTGAACAGTATACCGTGGGCCAGGAAATCACCTGCTCCATTCTGGAGGGGGAACTCCTGCCTGTGGTAGGGATTACTTCGGTGTCTTCGGAATGGTTCGATTACAGTGCCAAGTATGAGGAAAGCGGAGCAGATGAGGTGGTGTTGACCCTGCCGCCGGAGTTGGACCAGTCGGTACGCAAGGCGGCAATGACCTGTTACAAAGCGTTGAAGTGCAGTGTTTATGCTCGGGTCGATATCCTGTTGTTGGACGGTGATCCATATGTATTGGAAGTCAATACGCTACCTGGGATGACTACAACGAGTCTTCTTCCGAAAAGTGCCGCAGCAGCCGGACTGTCGTTCAGTGCATTACTGGACCGGATTATCAGCTGCTCCCTAACGGAACGCAGTAAGAACAAGGGGGTGTCGGTTCATGTTGAGTGATTGGATTGCCCCACGTGTACGAGATATCCCGCCTTCCGGGATACGTGCTTTCTTTGACCTCAGTGCCGGCAGTCAGGATATCATTTCGCTCGGCGTAGGTGAGCCGGATTTTGTCACCCCGGAACACATCAGGGAAGCATGCATGAAGGCGCTGAGTCAGGGAGCAACGAGATATACGCCGAATGCGGGTTTGCCCGAACTTAGAGAGGGAATTGCCGACTATTTGCACAATAACTTCAATCTACGCTACGATCCCGCCAGCGAGGTGCTCGTGACTGTAGGCAGCAGCGAAGCGCTGGACTTGGCTCTGCGGGCGTTCACCGCTCCGGGCGATGAAATTCTTCTTCCTTTTCCCAGTTATATCGCTTACTCGCCGATCGGTTATCTGAATGGCGGTACTGTAGTAGAAGTGGAAGCGAGAGCGGAAGATGGTTTCAAGCTGACCGCTGAGGCCTTGCGACGGGCGATTACCCCGCGTTCCAAGCTGCTGATGCTTAATTACCCGAACAACCCGACGGGAGCGATCATGACTGCCGAGGACTGGCAACCGATTGCCGACATCGTTAAGGAGAACAATCTGCTGGTCATCTCTGATGAAGTCTATGCCGAGCTGACCTATGACCGGAAGCATGTCAGTATTGCCTCGTTGCCAGGGATGCAGGAGAGGACCATTGTACTTAGCGGCTTTTCCAAAGCGTTCGCAATGACCGGCTGGAGAATCGGCTATGCCTGCGGTCACCGCGAGCTGCTGGCGGCGATGCTGAAGATCCATCAATATACTGCCATGTGTGCCCCGGTGCTGGGACAGATTGCTGCAATAGAATCCCTACGCCATGGCCTTGAGGCTATGAATGAGATGAGAGAAGTGTATCGGCAGCGCCGGGAGCTGGTGGTGAACGGATTCCGTTCGATCGGGATGCCTTGCCATGTACCGGAAGGCGCATTCTATGCGTTTCCGAGTATCGCTCACACGGGGCTCGACTCCGAGACGTTTGCCTTGCAGTTATTGAAGGAATCAGGTGTTGCCGTCGTGCCCGGCCATGTGTTTGGTGTGGGTGGAGAGGGGCATATCCGCTGCTCCTACTCGGTATCCACGCAGAAATTATCACAGGCGCTGGAGCGGATAGAGAGCTTTATGAAGCTGGAAATATAATTGTAGGATGTTTACATTTTCCTTATAATCCTTAGCAGAAGAAGTAGGAATATGCATCAATAGGGTTGTGATGGCAGGCTTCGCCCCCCTCTTTGTTGAGCGGGGGTTTTTAGTGTGATTTGAAGTGAAGCCTTGCAACTACGGTCGCCTGTGCGGTTGAACTTCGTTATTCTATATCGAGAGGATTAATCAATTTATCTTGATAATAATCATATATTAGATTCCCAGTTGTCGTCTTTACAGCATAAAAAATGTCGTGAACCTCTTTTCCTGTATTTTTGATTTGTTGTCTCAGCCATTCCTCTGATATATGATTATCGACTAAATTCATATGCATGATTGTCCCATCCATAATTAATTCAACGGGGAACATGGAATGACTTGATACGATATGTAAATCTTGTTTAGTTACGGGCAGGTATTGCTCTTTTTTCTTTACAGATAGCTGTCCATTCGTCTCCAAGATTGCATAATCTACCTCAGCTAGATTAAATACTTCCTTTTCTCTTAAAGATTGGTTAAGGGAGTCCAACGTGTAATGTATCTTTCGCATGTTTGCTTCTAGTATTTTTCCTTTATCAATAACTACGGTTGGTGCTCCCGCAATCCAATTTCTTGTTCTCTGGAATCTAAGAGCCACCGCAGACGAAATATAAGAAATGAGAGTTAATATAACCAGACATATAAGAAAATACAAAACAGGAAATTGTCTATTAAAAGCCAAATTTGCTGCAATTGCCCCCATGGTAATTCCTGTCGCGAAATCATGAAAGGTCATATTTGAGACTGTTTGTTTCCCCAAAATTCTTGAAATTAATAACAAAGCTATAAACGCTAATATTGTCCTTCCAATCATCTCAACGTAATTATTCACTTTTACTGGTCACCTCATTAGGTAGAAATTCTAAGCTATCAGCCTATTCATTACCTAAATCCCTTATTCACATACTTTAAATTCTGGGGTTTATTGGAAAACGATAGTGAGTCTCTAAACAGAATAAATTATTGCTAGGATGCATGTTTTCTTTTACTGGAAGAAGCTTAGCCTAACTCTAACTAGGGAACCCCAACCAGATAAAGGACTTCTGCATCAGGACTGTTTGTATTTTACAGAAAGAAACTGAGAAAAGCGAAAAGATGCTTCGGGATGAGGAATGCTAATCTTTCGTGAAATGAAACCTTTTGACACAAATTGATGTATTATAGGTGTAATGTAATTCTTTTCGAGGAGGCTCATCATGGGAATCTTGTCAAGATTTAAAGATATTATGGCAAGCAATATTAATGCTTTATTGGATAAGGCAGAAGATCCAGAGAAGATGGTTGATGATTATATGCGGAACTTGAACAGCGATCTGGGTAAGGTCAAAGCGGAGACGGCTTCGGTGCTCTCGGATGAGAGAAGAGCGAAGAGGGTACTTGATGAATGCCAGGCGGAGATTAGAAAGCTGCAAAAATATGCAGAGAAGGCTGTAGAAGCTGGTGATGATGAGGGCGCTCTGAGGTTCCTTGAGAGGAAGGCAACCCAAGTAGAGAAATACAATCATTTACAAGCTACCTATGACTTAGCTTTGGCTAACGCCTTAAGTATGAAACAAATGCAGGAAAAAATCGGATCAGATATTGGCAAGTTGGAAGAACGGCGGGTCAATCTGAAAGAGAAAATGGCTGCTACTAAAGCACAGCAAAAGTTGAACTCTAGTGGGTCTTCCGCAGGCGAAAGTGGTTCCGTTTTTGATGCTATGGAAGATAAGGCTAATCTAGCATATGATGAAGCAATGGCTCTAGCTGAACTTAGAGCAATTCCTAAGGATGATCTGGATGAACTGTTCGCACAATTGGAGAAGAGTGCGAATACGAATACGAATACGAATACGAATACGAATACGAATCCAGAAGATGAGTTGGCTGCAATGAAAGATCAAATGAAGAATAAAGAATAACAGTTTCTTTGTGATAGAGGTGAGTAGATGTCGGTAATTGAATATAAATGTCCAAACTGCGGTAGTGGTATGGTCTTTGATAGTAAGACAGGAATGTTATCGTGCCACAGCTGCGGAAGAGAAGACAATATTGAGCAACTTCCTGATCCAATGAGTCCCAATGTTTTCTCGGAAAATGAAGTTATGGAGTATCATTGCAACAGCTGCGGAGCAGTTATCATGACTGAAGCGGAGACGGCCGCAACGGTCTGTAGCTTTTGTGGTTCAGCTGTCGTGATCGGCGATCGGCTGTCGGGGACACTTGCTCCAGCGATGGTCATCCCCTTTTCAATTAGTAAGGAAGAAGCAATGAATGCTTTTCGGAAATGGTGCAAGAATGGTCGTCTGACGCCAAATGACTTTATGACAGCGGATCGAATCGAAGGAATAACGGGGTTGTATGTGCCCTTCTGGTTATATGAATTACATAATAAGGTGGAGGTTCATGGTCATGGCACGAAGGTGAGAACCTACAGAAAAGGAGACTATCAGATTACGGAAACGCAGCATTTCGATGTATACCGAAAGATTCGTCTGAATTATGTGAAGGTGCCGATTGATGCCGCGGAGAAAATGAATGATGAACTGATGGATAAATTAGAGCCATTTCCCTACGGAAAGCTAAAAGAATTTAAAACGCCATATCTAGCTGGCTATATCGCGGAAAAATACAGTTATGACGACAAAGAGTTGTTCCCGCGAGCGAAAGAAAAAATTAAGGAATACATTAATTCTTATATTCAGTCTGCGACTTCAGGATATACAACGATGAGCTTCACGAATAAGCAAATTGATACCCGTGTCAAACAGGCGGATTATGTCCTACTTCCGGTATGGATGGTACATTATGACTATAATAAGTCGAAATATACATTTGCGATGAATGGCCAAACGGGCAAGATCGTCGGCAAGCCACCGATCAGTAAGGCGAAAGTGACCGTATGGTTTGCAAGTATTTCTGGTGCCACCTTACTTTCACTGAAGCTCATTTCGTTGATGATGGGGGGAGGGTTCTGGTGAACAAGAATAGAACGATCCTAGCCATCCTGTTCTTCTTGGCTCTGTATCTAGCTGTTCCTATAGAGATGACAGTGTCCGCAGCAGAATTGAAGACATTAATATATGATGAAGCGGGTCTGCTAGATCAGGAAGAGTATGATGAGCTGAATCTGATGGCTAATGAATATGGAGCCGAGAGAGAAATAGATATTATTATTTTAACTTCTAACAACGATGATAATATTGATGTGATGAAAATGGCACAGGATTTCTATGATGAACAGGCACCTGGATATGATAAGCCTCATGGTGATGCGGTCATATTGACTATGGAGATGAGAAATAGGGGGATTTATTTCGCTGGATTTTATAAAGGTAAAGAGTATCTGGATGACGGTAGGCTTGATCAGATCCGCTTAAAAATTGTCCCAGATTTAATTAATGGATATTACGGACTTGCATTTCAAAAGTATATTCAAACAGTACATGAATATATGGGAATTGAGCCAACTGTTAACTCAGGCACTAACTCAGGTGCTAACTTGGGTATTAGCTCAGGAGTTAACTCGAACACAAACTCAGGTAATAACTCAAGTATTTACTCGAACGATACCTCAAATAGGAACTCAAACGTTGATCCGGATAACATCCTATTTAATGGTTGGTTTCAATTGGCTGTATCACTAGGACTTGGTGGGCTTATCGTGGGTATGATGGCTTATCGTTCGGGTGGTCGTGTGACGGTAAATCGGCATACGTACGAGGATGCAAGCACTTCAGGGATTCTGGATCGCCGGGACCAATACCTTCGAACAACGACAACGAAACGGAAGATCGAAAAGAATAATGGAGGCGGTTCAGGTGGAGGCGGAGGAGGTACCACTGGGGGTGGCCATTCGCATAGCGGTAGTAGAGGATCATTTTAAATAGAAGGGATGATATAATAATGGGATTTTTCAAAAATCAATTTGCTAACGTTGTGGAATGGGAAGAGTTTAGAGATGATATGATTTTTTGGAAGTGGAGCAACCGTGAAATTAAAAAAGGAAGTAAATTAATAATCCGATCTGGTCAAGATGCTATCTTCGTAAATAACGGCAAGATCGAAGGGATTTTCGAGGATGAAGGGCAATTCAATATTGATTCGGACATCATTCCATTCCTATCCACGTTGAAAGGGTTTAAATTTGGCTTTAACAGCGGGATGAGAGTGGAAGTCTTATTCGTTAATACGAAGGAATTCACCGTTAAATGGGGAACGCAAAATCCGATTCTGATCCCGACTCCCCAGCTTCCAGGCGGCATGCCTATTCGCGCTAACGGCACATTCAATTTCAAAGTGAATGATTACGTTACGCTGATCGATAAGATTGCTGGAATTAAAAATAGTTATCTTGTTGAGGATATTAAAATAAGAATTACTTCTGTGTTAGATCAGTTATTAATGAAATGGATCAGCAGAGAAGGAAAAGACATGTTTAATCTGCAGGCAAATGCTTCGGATATTGCCAAAGGTATCCGCGAAGATTTGGATATGGAGATCATGGATAATGGGATGACGATTACAGGCTTTCAAGTGATGAGCTTTAATTACCCTAAAGAAATTCAAGATATGATTACGAAAACGGCTTCCCACGAAATGATTGGTAATCTGCAGAAGTATCAACAGGTTAGCATGACGGACGGTATTTCCTCCGGCAAAGTACAAGGCGGCGGTGCTGCTTCGGACATGGCTGGTATGATGATGGGAATGAATATGGCCAATGAGATGATGAAAAATATAAATCAAAATCAACAGCCTCCGACTGAGAACCAGCAATCTACACCTGCTGCTCCCTCTTCTCCGGAAGGCCATAAAAAACCTAATTTCTGTCCGAATTGTGGTGCAAAAACCGAAGGTGCTAATTTCTGTCCGGATTGCGGTCAGAAGCTGTAACTAAGCCGGTAGGCGATGAAATTTGAATGAACCGACTCACCTGGTGGCCAGTGAAAACTTGTGTTTTTAATTTTGTGAATTGAATTTCAATAAATAAAGGCGACTTTCCATTCTATTCTGAATGAAAAGTCGCTCTTTTTTATGTTCTTCTCTATCTTTTTTACTTCATAAGCGTCAATATTCTTTTGAGATTAACAGCAAATATGGTCATCGCACCTTGCATATGCATACCAACGAGACCCGAGGGAGATGCCACCTCATACCCGTGTCTGTTCATATTTCGATCGTTCCAAGATATCCACATCTGATAAATCAAAGATTGATTTCAATAATAAGTATCTGAACATACGAATGGGAGTAACTGCATTGCGACCGTTATCAAGGCAATAGTTATTCTGTAATTCTTCATGGGCAAACGAAAAATCTACGAGATCGTTCATTTGACGAAGCATATTATATTGAGGCACGACGATATCGTAAATAGCCATATATGGACTGAGGCTAAAAGATACCTCTGAGAAAAAATCCATACTTGCAGGAAACAATCGATTATGTTCGAAGTAGCGAAGGTGACGGAATTGTCCTGAAGAAGCGGTAGCGTTCGCCTACAAGCTTTCCTACGGAAAGCTACTTCGAAAGCATATGCTTTGCCCTCTGATTTCAACCGCTATAAGCAGAATCCAATTAAGAAATCGGAGGGAAACAGTGATCGTAAGAACAATCCGTCATCATAGCGGCATCCTACACCAATGTGCGTGGACTTTTTCAGTGGCCTTCACTCGTAGGGGGACTTTTTTCAGTTACAGATCCTATCGCGAAAAGATGATGGAGAAGGAGTAGAAAATAGAAAGCATAGGAATCCCTCCCTTCAGAATAGTTTAGTCCCATTATGCATCTGATACATATCCATTATGATTAAATCAACGACACAGATGGGAACGCCCGTAGGTGAAATTTGGATATCGCTGGTTGTGGCTGTATTCTTCTTACCACGCTTGCTTAGATCAATAAAGGGCTCAATGTTCTGGTGATCGAGAAGCAGGGTGTAGTCTAGGGTACAAGGGTAAATCGTGTTGGCTGTCCGCCGCAGAGATCATGTCGTGGCGCAACATCCACTCTACTAGACATTTTAGCCTGCCAGGTTTAGAGATAGGAGCCTTTTCACCCACTGCGTGAGACCTTTCTCAGGATGGGTCATGAGGTAGATGAGGTAGCAACGGAGCACGGAAGCTGGATCTTTGGGTTTAGGGCCACGATGAGAGTAGGTATCGTAAAGTAAAGTTGTGATGGGCGAAAGATCGGTCATCCAGAGTATGGTCACAAGCGGCCAGTCCTTGTTGATGATGACGATACCAGGTCCAAAGTGAGTTTGAAGTTGGTTGAGTACGAAGTCCTGGTAATTCGAATGAGGAACAAAAATAGGTTTCATGAGAAACACTCCAATCGCGATTAATGGGTTAAAAGCGATCTATTAAGCTTACAGCTTAAAGAAAAATCGAATAAGATTGGGGATATGTCTCGATACTGATTTAGCTCGGGACGTATTTTATGTATCGAAATCTATCGTAATCTATCGTAATTTGATACGATAGATTACGATACATAAAGTTAGTGCTTAAACAGGGGGAGAGAGACGTTGAACTATAAACAATGGTTGTATCAGCTATCGTATAAGAACAGGATCTGGCTTTCGTTTGTAATTTTGATCACGTTAGCGATTAGCACGACGGGGATGATGACTTATTTTATTGCAGCTAATGTACTTAAGAGAAATGCCTCCGAATTAAGCCAGAACATCCTGAATAAGTCTGCCCAGGTATTCGATGAGAAGCTAAGGCAAATTATCGTATCTGTCATGACGCTGACAATCAGCGAATCTTTCAAGGACATCATTAAAAATGCATCCGCGGGCGATACGCAAAACTATTATCAGCTGTTATCTTCCATTCAAACGCCATTTTCACAAATTCAAGTATTGGAGCCAGCCGTTCAGTCTATTCTTATTACAACGTCTATAGGTGAATTTTATCCGACCAATCATGTGCGGCTGAAAGAAAACTCCTTTTTTAATACTGAAATGTACAAACTCATTTCGGAATATCAGCATGCCATTTGGATAGGAGGACATGAGGATACCTTCTTTCGGAGAAAAGAAAAGGTTATTACTTTAGTTATGCAACCGCTTACAGAAAACCAAAATAATGAGATTTACATTATCGTGAATATTAAAGAACAAGCGTTGATTGATCTGCTTATGAAAAATGTAGATGAAACAGGCCAACTGTTTCATCTTGTCTCGAGTAAGGGGGACCCGATATTTTCTTCGGAATCCAGTTTTTCGAGCTGTTTTAGTGAGAGTGGTTTTGTTGAAAATATTAATCAGGATACGAAAGGTAGTTTTGAATATAAAGGAACTAAAAACTCCCTTTTGATCAATTATTCAAGCCTATCTTTAGCAGAGGACTGGATCCTGCTTAGTGTTCAATTAAAATCAGATCTCTTAAAACAAATCAATTTGATCAAATGGGTTACGATTTTAATTATGATTGGAAGTCTATTGTTTTCTATGATTTATTCCAATATTCTCACAGCTAATTTACTGAAGCCGTTACTTAAGTTGCGAAACTTAATGATGAAAGTTGAACAGACGAATGATTTAAGCGTTCGATTTGAAAGTGAATATCAGGATGAGGTCTCTCAGGTCGGAAGGAAATTCAATAGTATGCTAGAGGAATTAGCTCTATCCATCAAGGAAACTGGAGAAATTGAAATTAAGAAGCGCAAGGCGGAAATTAAAGCATTACAGGCGCAAATCGATCCTCATTTTTTGTATAACACGTTAAATACGATTTATTGGAAAGCGCAATTGAATCAATCGGATGATGTTAAGGAAATGGTTCTTTCCTTATCGCGAATGTTCCAGCTTGGTTTAAATAATGGATTCGAGTACACGACATTAGAGAAAGAAATTGAGCATGTGAAGCAATATTTATTCATTCAAAAAAAATGCTATACGAATTTATTTGACTATAATGTGGTGGTGGATATGGAAAATGACTCCATAACTTACATCACAATCCTCAAAGTTATTCTTCAGCCCTTGGTTGAAAATTCAATTTTACATGGTTTTAAGAATCGTAAATCAGGCGGCACCATTGATATATTGATTGGAAAAACGGAGGAACATCTCGTTATTACTGTAGAGGATAATGGGAGTGGCATGAACGTGGACGAGATCATGAAAAATTTACAAGTGCCCACTCAGAAGACGGGGTATGCGCTGCGCAACATTTATCACAGGCTGCAGCTTTATTACAGCGGAGATTCTGAGATGATCCTCGAAAGTGTTCCAGATCAGAAAACCACTATTACATTAATAATCAATATGAAGGGAAGAGATGGATATGGAGAAACGGATTAGCATGTGTGTGTTGGACGATATCATGAGTGTTATAGATGGGATATCTCTTGGAATCCCTTGGGCGGATTATGGTATTGAGATCATTGGTACTGCCTTAGACGGTGAGGAAGGGCTCAAGATGGCTTTGGAGCTTCAGCCAGATATTATATTGACAGATATTCGGATGCCGGTTATGGATGGACTTGAATTAACGCGTAGAATCATAGAAAAATTCCCAGCATGCAAAGTCATTCTTTTAAGCGGCTATACGGAATTTAGTTACGCTCAGCAGGCGATTCGATACGGGGCCTTTGATTTTGTAGCTAAGCCTTTTTCAATGGAAGATATTGTAGAGGTTGTCCTGAAGGCTACTAAAGAAATTGAACTTGAGCGGGGCAAGCATAAAAGAATATATGAGATGGAAGCTAGAGTAAGAGAAAGCAAGCCGCTCTTAAGGCAGGAATATTTCAACCTGCTTATCTGCTATTCATCAAGCGAGGAAAACGCGGGAGATAAATGGGACTATCTTGAAATTGGTTTAAAGAAAGAGGGATTTGTTGTTATGGTCGTCGAGATCGATCAATTCTCGAAAACCATTCAAACGCTGCCTATCGGTGAAGTAGAGCTAACTCGTTATGCTTTGCAAAATATTTTGGAGGAGACGATTAGCGCCCATACACAAGGGGTCGTATTTAGAGAAAGCACGAATCGCCTTGTCGTAATCTATAATTCTACAGCACAGATAGATCCTAGATCTTTAGCCGAGATTTGCTGTAATCATTGTGCGCAATATTCACGTCATACCGTTTCGATCGGGGTGGGCCTAGGCATAAACTACATTTCAGAAATTTTTATCGGATACCAGCAGGCCATAAGCGCATTGACCTATAATTTTTATACAGGCGGCAATGGAGTGTTTCGTTATGGCGATTTTGGTCAGATGAGTCAGCATTTACGTACCTATTCACTAGATCAAGAGAAGGAGATTCTCTTTGCTGTGCGTTCAGGAAATCAGGAGTTGGTTCTTGAAGTATTGCAACAAATCTATGAGGATTGTACTAAAATACATCCGCTGCCACATCCGCAATATCTGATTACGATGTATGATGAATTGGTTTATATGGTTCTGAGAGTATTAGAGGAAAAACTGCATATCGATGATTTGCAAGGGTTAAAAGCGGACATTGAAGAGCATAAAAATACAGATCGGATGTCGTTACTAGAATTACAAAAATCTCTTGAGCAGCTATGTATTAATGGCTGTGTATTACAAGATAAATATAGAACAACAGAGGCTGAGCGCGTTATACATAAAGTTATTGAATACGCGAAGAGTCATCTTCATTTGGATTTATCAGTGAATGAATGTGCCAAGCTGGTACATCTGAGCAGCAGTTATTTCAGCAATTTATTCAAAAAGGTTACAGGCCAAACCTTCCTTCAATTTGTAACGAATGAACGAATTGATCAAGCCAAATTAATGCTAATGAAAGGCCATCAGGTGCAGGAGGTTGCAGCTGATATTGGTTATGAGGATCGGCGATATTTCAGCGAAATATTCAAGAAAAATACGGGAATGACACCATCAGAGTTCAAACAGGCTTATTACAAATAGTAGTAAAGATCGTTGGAAAATCCCCCTTGAGAATAGGTTTATCCCATTATGTCTTTGACTTCGGTAAATTATAATAATTGATATAACCAGTATTTAAAAAAACAAAGGGGTTGAAATATTTATGTTTAATAGAACGCGAATGGTTACTGTAGCTGCAATCCTTGTTCTTAGTTTGAGCGCATGCTCCTCAGGTAACGGAAATTCTACGAATTCGGCTAAGGGGACAAATGAACCAGCACCAAAGGCGTCTACCGAAGTAACAACTAAAGCCGAGAAGGTTAAGCTCAACTATTGGACAGAGGATAGGCATGATTTGACCTATATTCAAGAAGTCGTCGAAAGGTTTAACGAAACCAATACAGAGAATATTGAGGTAGAGTTGAAAGGACTGTCTGAGAACTATAACCAGTCCGTTGATATTGCATTCTCTAGCAAGCAAGCCCCTGACATTATTAGAACGACCCCAAGCAATTTTATTCCTTTTGTCAAGAAGGGGTATCTGGAACCGCTGGATGGCTATATGAATGATGGGATAAAGGCTAAATTCCAAGGGGCACTCATTGATAAATCAAACATGATGGATGGCCAAATTTTTTCCCTTCCCAACTACGGATATTCAAGCCGACTAATTTATAACGTCGATCTTTTTGAGAAAGCTGGTATCACAAGCCCTCCTAAAACATTGAACGATATGGTTGAGGTTGCGAAAAAACTTACTGAGGCAGGCAAGGATATTGGTGCCTATGGCTTTGCGATTAACTTTAAAGGAGCAGACAACTCTTTTGAAAAGGCTCCAAGATCGATCGCTGAGTTGAGTGGAATCGGCGGTTATGGCTACGATTTCAAAACAGGCAAATATGACTTTTCTGGATTTACAGAAATCATGAAGGCATTTAAGCAAATGAAGGATGACGGCAGTATGCTTCCGGGCGTAGAGGCCCTAGACATTGATCCACTGCGTGCTCAATTTGCTGAAGGAAAGATCGGCATGTACCTATCGATTTCCGCTGAGCCAAATGTATATCTAACGCAGTTCCCAACAAAAGTAAACTGGTCAGCTGCTTTGCCTCCAACGATTAGCGATGACATTGCAGGAGTAGCAGGTTACTGGAAAACAGGTCCATGGCTTTCCATCAGCAGTCAGACTGAAAATAAAAAAGAGGCTTGGACATTCATGGAGTATATGTACAGTGATGAAGTGTTAAGAACATATTATGAAGATGGCTATGGCTTATCTCTTCTTCCAGAAATTATAGCTCAGTCCAAAAATCCGGAAATGCCTGGTATTGCGGGATTCCTCCCTACACAATATGATGGCTTGTGGCCTATTTCGCCGAAAGTGACTGTAGAAGGAACAGATTTTCCAAACCTATTTATTAAATATGCGATTAGTGGCGGAGATTTGGATGAGATGATTACGGATGTAAATACGCGATACAATGCTGCACTTGATAAAGCTAGAGCATCTGGAGATGTAACAACTGAAGCAATGCCGGACTTTGATGCGAAGAGTATGCAAGGAATGTTAGTCAAATAATACTTCTAATGCATGGATCATGCCAAAAAAGGATAGGAGCATCTCGTATGCCCTATCCTTGTTATTTAAGGAGATGAAATCGAACATGACCAGTCTACGCAAATTAGGAGAATCTTACTCATTTATTTTGCCCAGTCTAATATTCACCGTGGTGCTAGGTATTTATCCGATTGTATGGGCGATTAGATATATGTTTTATGATTATCCAGGATACGGAGAAGAAGTATTTATCGGATTTGGTAATTTTGCTAGTTTGATGAGAGATGGAGCCTACTGGAACTCAGTTGTTAATACCGCGATCTATGCGATGGGGAAAATCATCATCACGATTCCGTTATCATTAGTTTTAGCGGTAATATTAAATAAAGGAGTTAAAGGTAGAAACTTTTTGAGAGCGATTTATTTTATGCCAACGGTGCTGAGTACCGCGGTAATCTCCATCGTCTTTTTTAATATTTTTAATTCTTACAACGGAATATTAAACCAGTTTTTATTGAAATATCATATCATCTCCAAAAGCATTGATTGGCTTGGACCCGATCTAGCCATGGTAACATCTATCATCGTTGCCATCTGGGGTGCAATTGGAAACTATATGCTTCTCTTCCTCGCTGGTCTGCAAAACATTCCGGATGATGTCTATGAGAGCGCTTCGCTAGACGGAGCGAACGCTTCTCAAAAGTTCTTCTACATTACCATCCCTATGTTGGGGCCCGTGCTGCAAATGATTATTATGCTAGCGATTACCATATCGTTAAAGGGTTACGAAAGTATTATGGTATTAACAGAGGGCGGTCCGATCGGACGAACAGAGGTTATGTATCTGTATGTATATCGAATGTTCTTCCCGATCTCTTCTAGTTCGACTATGATTCAACAGATTGGCTATGGTAGCGCTGTTGGCTTTATGTCTGCCGCAATCGTCGGACTCATTACATTAGGTTATTTCTGGTTATCAAAACGTTTAAACCGTATTTTCTAGCCTAGGGGGTTTGCTGTAATGAACACAGCACCAGCAACTAATACCGCTCCGATAATTAAAGTTGGCAAGCGAGCGAAACGTATTTTTTCCGTGTTAATTCTTTGGGTATTTCTAGGGCTTATTGCTGTATTTACTGTGTTTCCTGTGCTCGTTACGTTATTTGGCTCTTTCAAAACGAATGCAGAGCTGACGGCAGGCGCCACTATTCTTCCTAGCGTTTGGCATTTCTCGAACTACTTGGATGCTTGGAAACAAGCTGACTTTGCTAGGTTTACTTGGAATAGTTTATTTATTAGTACGTTTACGACGATTGGGACACTTCTTTTGGCTTCGATGGCCGCCTATGCTGTGGATCGCAGAAGTTTTTTCGGAAAGAGCCTTTATGTTAGTCTTCAAGCAGCGACGATGTTTATATCTATTGGTGCCGTTGTTATCCGACCGCAATTTGAACTTATGGTGAAATTACATTTGAATACCTCGTTATGGGGGGTTATCTTTATTCTAATTAGTGCCCATGCCACTACCTTTTTTATTCTAATCGGTTTCTTCAAAGGAATTCCTCGGGATTTGGATGAAGCGGCGTACATTGATGGATGTAGTTTCTTTTCGGTTTATTGGCGAATTATTCTTCCGTTATTGAAGCCGGGTTTAGGCGTCGCAGCATTATTTGCCTTCCGGAATGCTTGGAATGAATATATCTTGCCACTTGTTTTTACGATGACAAACCCTAAATTACAAACCTTGACGGTTGGTTTAGCGGATTTAAGATATGGTACGACTGCAGCCACGCAAACCCATCTGATCATGGCGGGTGCCTGCTTATCGATTTTGCCGATTCTAATTGTATATGTTTTTGCGAATAAATCTTTTATGCAGATGACAGGCGGTTCTGTCAAAGGCTAGTTGTAATCTCCATATCAAAAAACATTGATTTACCTGCCTAGACGGGCTCCCCAGGGAGCTCGTTTTTCTATTCTCCCAATAAATTAACACTATGAATTCTATTAAATACACTGCATAGGAATCTCCCCCTTCACAATAGTTTTGTCCCGTTATGTTTCAGATACAGTTCTATTATGATTGACCTAATCTCTTACATAGCGACGGCTAATGTATCGGATAACGGAATGGCACCATGTTTCCGCAAGACAGAAAAGCATTGCAACCAGGGTAATAAGACATAGCCACCGCATGACTAAGCAATTAGATGGAGGTGAATTGCTGAGATGTCCACCTGAATCATAACGTTACCTTAATATTTATGTATGCGCTTAATAAAGAACAATATGTGAGTGTTTGAACATTGCAAATTCCAAAGTAGCGCAATTAATTGAGTAACTGAGAAGCAGGGGAGAGCGCAACCTTTACTCCTGTCTCTATCATGGGAGGAGACTTCATCGTGAGACAAAAATCGTATTTGCTCAGTTTAATTTTATTAATGTGCTTTGTATATGTACCTCCTCTGGTTACGTATGCGGATGCCGCGCCTTCCTTTACTTTAAACGTGACTAACAACCAGGTAGCGTTAGGCAATGAGCTGCAGATTACCGTTGCTGGGAATGATTTGAGGGATGTGTACGGATATGAATTCAGTCTCAATTTTGATCAAACCATGCTGGAATATAAGGGAGTTCAAGGTGGCATGTCCGATGGATTCTCAATCAAACCAATGCTTGAAGGTAATCAACTACGATTTGCAAGTACCAAGCTACACAAAGTAGCGGGTGAGAGCGGTGCATTAAATCTAGCGACCATAACGTTCAAAACGATTCGACAAGGAACCGCTACACTTGAGCTGAAATCCGTTCAAACGGTGGATAGCCTATTGACCGGACATATGTATCTTCCAGATACGAAGGTGAGCGCGTCGATTGCTAGCGGAAATTCAGGAGGTTCAGGCCCTGGAGGTTCAGGCTCTGGAGATTCGGGCTCTGGTGGTACGGGAATTGTTGTAAATTCGCCAATTGATCAGTCAACACCAGGAATACTAAACCCGGACGTGAAGATGAATTCTGTAACGAAAATGGCAACTGCAATTGTAACCGAGGCAGCTTGGGATAAGGCAGTCAAGCAGATAGCAGCCAATGAAAAAGGAGTCAAAAATATAGAGGTTGTCATTAAAGAAGTACCAGGTGCAACAGCTTACGAATTGGAATTGCCGACATCCGCTTTCGCAGCTAATGGAGGTTTGGTTCAAATAAAGGTAACTTCGCCGCTTGGGACTATTTTAATATCCAATAAAATGTTTGAAGTCGGTGAAATAACTGCCGATAGCATAAGGTTGAGGATCGGAAAAGTAGATGCCAGTGAACTAGACCAAGCTCTAGGGAAGCAAATCGGGGATCGACCTATTAGAGATATAAGCCTGTATATCGGTGACAAAAAAATCTCTTGGAATAACCCGAATTCCCCTGTAACGGTAGTCGTGCCATATTCACTGAGCGCAGAAGAATTAAAGAGCCCTGAGCATATCGTTGTATGGTATTTAAATGAAGAGGGTAAAGTGGCTCCGGTTCCTAACGGCAGATATGATGCCACTACGGGATCAGTCATTTTTTCGACTACACACTTAAGTAAGTACGCCATAGCATTTGTTCAAAAAACATTTGACGATATTGCTATTTTGGATTGGGCAAAAAAACAGATTGAGGTTTTGGCATCCAAAGGGATCATCAACGGTATCTCAGACAAGGCATTTGCTCCTCGTCAGTCCGTTACACGCGCCGATTTTTTGGTCTTGTTAGTACGGACTTTAGAGCTTGACCTAAGTAAGGAAGTTGGGAGCGAATTTGCGGATGTAAAAGAAAGTGATTATTTCCATGATGCTGTGAGAATCGCTAGAGGTTTGGGCATTACGGAAGGAGTAGGCGACAATTTGTTCCTGCCTCACGAGTCAATTACAAGGGAAGAAATGATTGTATTGACAGAGCGTACGTTGCGAGTGGCTAAACAAATGCCAACAGACTCGAATGAGGAACAACTAAACCAATTTAAGGATCATGCAAAAATAGCTGATTATGCTGTTCAAAGCGTTGCTGCAATGGTCAAAATGGGGCTTGTTCAGGGGGTTGGGGGCGCGATCGATCCAAAAGGAACAACGAATAGGGCTCAAGCAGCTGTTTTGATGTATAACATTTATACAAATTTGTATAAGTAGGAATTAGACCACTTCTTTCGATTCTAGTTCTATGACGAAATAGAATGTATCGAAATTTCTAGTAATGAAGGAGGTCGTAATAATATGAGAAATCCACCTTAAGTAAACGAAGTTTATCAAGATTTTTGGTATGCGTCATTAAAAATTTGCTATTTTTACTAATTGTTTTGATAGTGCTTAACAAAGGACTTGTAAAGGAAATCTCAACAATGAAAGCCTAAAAAGGGAATCGCTAACAGTATAAAATATGATTAATGTGAGGGGATAAAGTATGAATTCGATCTCGATAAAATCTAAACCAGTTGCATTGCTTTTACTTGGTTCGTTGTTGTTATCTTCGCTTGGTCTATCAAACGTAAGTGCGGCTGATGGCGCAACACAGCCTGTAATCTCTAGTCATGTAAAGGCTATACTTACGATTGATGGTGAGGAATACAAAGATTTAAACGGTAACGGTGAACTGGACATTTATGAAAACTGGGGACTATCCACTGAGCAGCGCGTGGCCGACCTCATTCCTCGCATGAGTGTGGCGGAGAAAGCCGGCCTCATGAACATCACCTCTAATCCTAACGCTGCCACTGTCAACGATTTCATCCAGAATCGTAACCTACGTTACTTCATCCTACGCGACAACCCTACTGCCTTCGATATAGCTACACGGAACAACACATATCAGGAGATCGCGGAAGCCACACCGCTGGGTATCCCGATAGTATTTACCTCCAACCCGCGGAACCATATTGCAGAATCTCTCCAGTTCGGCTTCCAAGAGGCCTCTGGACAGTTCTCCTCTTGGCCTGGAGCCTTGGGCCTGGCGGCAACACAAGACCAAGCCCTTATCCGCGACTTTGCTGAGATCGCCCGCGAAGAGTGGCGCGCGTCCGGCATCCGGAAGATCTATGGCACCCAGGTTGAGGTCGTGACAGAGCCGCGTTGGCGCCGTATCAGCGAAACTTTCGGCGAGAGCACAGAGCTAAACTCGATGATAGCCACTGAGGTTGTTAAAGGCTTCCAAGGGGAGGAGATCAACAGCGAGTCTGTTGTCCATACCATCAAGCATTTCCCTGGCGACGGGCCTGTAGTAAGAGGTTTGGACCCGCACTTACCGCACGGCAAGTATACGCTCTACCCGACGCCTGGAAGCTTATCCAAGTACCAACTTCCGCCGTTCCAGGCTGCAATTGACGCAGGGGCGAGCTCGATCATGTCCTTCTACAACGTTCCTAGCAACGAGAGTGCCGATCAGCTCCCGAAAGAGCTTTGGTACTCTGAAACCGAGCAGTTCGAGCAGGTGGCAGGTGCCTACAACAAGGGCATCATCACCGACCTGTTGCGGAACACGATGGGCTTCAAAGGCTACGTGAACAGCGACAGCGGCGTGCTGGCCGGCATGGCTTATGGTGTGGAGAGCCTGTCAATCGAGGAGAAGTTCGCCAAGGCGATCCGCGCTGGAACGAGCATATTCTCTGACAGCAACAACCCGAGCGGACTCATCTCCGCGGTTAACACGGGTGTGCTCAATGAAGAGGAGCTCACCCCTCATTTGACGCTTCTGCTTACGGAGATATTCAATCTTGGACTGTTCGAGAACCCATACGTTGACCCGGCTGCGGCTCAGGAGATCGCAGACTCACCTGCAAACCAGGCACGGGCCGACGAGGCTCACCGCCAGTCGGTTACGCTCCTGCGCAACGATAAAGGACTGCTGCCTCTGACGGATGCAAAACTCGCCACTACGAAGCTGTACGTGGAAGTTTTCAACGGTACCAACAGCGCCGCTCAGACCACTTCAATGAAGGAGCTCATCACTAAGGAGGATCCATTGGTAAACATCGTGGGCACGCTCGAGGAGGCGAACGCAGCGCTCGTGGTGTTACGTCCGAAAGCATACGAGTATCCTGACCTCTCCACGGTGGAGATCCAGTTGGGCACACTCACTGGTATCGACGTTGCTCGGGTCAAACAGATCGAGGCGGCCGTTCCGACTGCTCTAGTGATCAACATGACCAATCCGTGGGTTATCAACGAGGTTGAGCCCGGCGCTGCAGCTGTCGTGGCAACCTACAGCGTCAAGGCTGAAGCCCTGCTCGACGTGCTGCGAGGGCGCTTCAACCCTACAGGTAAGCTGCCGATCACGATCCCAGCTAGCCAAGAAGCAGTAGAGAAAAATGCACCGGACGTACCAGGCTACGCCGAAACGTTCGACTACACTTACACGAATGCAGTTGGTGACGGCTACACATTTGGTTTTGGATTATCTTATGCAGCAAACGCTTCTGACATTAGTGCTACGCTAACCGGAAAAACTTCTGTAACGGCTGGAGAAGCCTTTAGTTTGAACTTTGGTCTGAATAAAGTAGATCAAAATGTGTATGCCCAGGAGCTTACTCTTAATTTTGATCCGGCTAAATTGGACTTTGTAGACGCAACGTCATTGAAAACAGACTTGGAAGTTATAAGCAAAGAGGTGAAAGCGCCAGGGAAAGTTCGAATTATACTCGCGAGCCTAGGAGAAGGCAATGCGATTCATTCGGATGGCGATCTATTAAGTTTACAGCTTAAAGCAAAATCGAATGCACAGATAGCTTCTACTGATGTTAAGCTGACAAACATTATTTTAGCGGATGGGAATGGCGTTGAAACATCGCTTTCGAATATTACCCAAAGTATAAGCATTGGTTACATTAAAGGCGACCTGAACGGCGATGGCAAAGTGTCGATTGGTGACCTAGGCATCGTTGCGGCTGCATTTGGTAAGACAGACCAAAGTGCCGACTGGGCTAACTTTAAGGCAGCTGATGTAAATGCGGATGGCAAAATTGATATTGTAGATCTCTCCACTGTCGCACAATTAATTGAGTAACTGAGAAGCAGGGGGAGAGCGCATGCTTTCCTCCTGTCTCAATCATGGGAGGAGCCTTCATCGTGAGACAAAAATCGTATTGCTCAGCTTAATTTTATTAATGTGCTTTGTATATGTCCCTCATCTGGTAACGTATGCAGATGACGCGCCTTCCTTTACTTTAAACGTGACTAACTTACTATGAGGAGTGATTGATTTGAAATCGGTATCATATTATTCGAAAAAAATTGCATTAGCATTTCTTGTTGTATCTATGAGCTTGTCACTCTCAGTCGGCGCTGCCAGCGCTGATACAGCACAGCCGGATAAATTGCCTTGGATGAACACCTCACTCACGCCCGAGGTGCGTTCTGACCTACTCATCGACGCGATGAGCCTCGATCAGAAGATTCAGCAGATTGCCATGATGCCGGTGGCAAACACCAACATCCCCGGCTGCGATTTTTCCTCGCAGGGGCGCCACGTCGAAGGGATCCCCGAGCTGGCCATCCCCACTCTCCGGATGACCAACGGTCCCTTTGGCGGTGGTGACTGCGCTGTGGCACCGACTTCAACGGGTCTGACCAGTGCTCTGACTGTCGCCTCATCGTTCGACCCGGACGTCTCATCGGCGTGGGGCGACATCATCGGGGAGGAAACCCGTGCCAGCGGCCACAACGTGTTGCTCACTCCAGGCATCAACCTGGGCCGGGTTCCGAACGCCGGACGCAATTTTGAGTACTTTGGTGAAGACCCCTACCTCGCGGGAGTCATGGCCGTCGCCCAGGTCAACGCCGTGCAGGCACACGGGGTGCAGTCCGTCGCCAAGCACTTTGCGGCCAACGAGCAGGAGACCAGCCGCCAGACCATGGACACCATCGTCGACGACCGAACCATGCACGAGCTATACCTGCTGCCGTTCGAAATGACGATCCAAGAAGCCAACCTCGCATCAGTCATGTGTTCCTACCCGCACTTGAACGGCGTGTACGCCTGCGAAAGCTCTGAACTGCTCACCGATTGGCTGCGCGAGGACCTGGGATTCAAGGGCTATGTCATGTCCGACCGTGGGGCAACACACAGCACGGCACCGGCCATCAAGGCAGGCCTTGACCTCGAGTTCGCCAGCCCCCGCTGGTTTACCCCTGTGCTGATCCACAAGGCTTTGGATACGGGTGAGCTGACTGTCGCCGATATCGACAAGCAGCTCGACCGGCGGTACACCGTGATGATCGAGCTGGGGCAGTTCGACGACCCTATCAACAGCCTGAGGCCAATCGACTTCGCGGCCAACGGGCGGCGGATCCAGGACATCGGGGAACAGGGCAGCGTCCTATTGAAGAATGACCACAGCACACTGCCGTTGAAGGCGGCTTCACTCAAATCGGTCGCACTCATCGGGACCCCGACGTTCGCCGGCTCGGCGAAGTTCAACTCGCAGGGACCCTCGAATGAGATCGTCGTGACCTCGCCCTATACCGTGACGCCCGAGCAGGGCCTGAACAACGCGCTCCACGCGCTGGGCTCTGACGCCTCGGTCACCTATAACAACGCCAGCAACATCGCGGAGGCCGCGGCGCTGGCCGCGAAGTCTGATGTCGCCGTGGTGATGGTCGGCGATATCTCCCGTGAGGGAGTCGACCGCTCATCGCTCGCGCTGCCGGTTACGGACGGAGTGAACCAGGACGCACTGGTGGCTGCAGTGGCTGCAGCCAACCCGAATACCGTCGTCGTCCTCAAGAACGGCGGCCCGGTGCTGCTTCCGTGGCTCGACAAGGTGCCGGCGGTCCTTGAGGCCTGGTATCCAGGGCAGGAGGACGGCAACATCGTCGCCAACCTGCTGCTGGGGATCGTCAATCCCTCCGGCAAACTACCAATCTCGTTCCCGACCCAGGAGCGGGAAGCCGCAAACGCCACGCCTGCGCAGTGGCCGGGGATTGACCCCGACGGAGCAGGTCCCCTGCCGTTGACAGCGACGTACAGTGAAGGTCTTGAAATGGGCTACCGCTGGTACGATGCCCAAGGCATCGACCCGGTGTTTGCTTTCGGTTATGGCCTGTCCTATACTAATTTCGAAATTTCTAAACTCGCCATTTCGCAGAAGACTTCCGATGGCATCAAGCCGTTCCAAGTGTCATTCTCCGTGAAGAATACTGGTAACGTTGCAGGTGCTGAGGTGCCTCAAGTTTATTTAGGCCTGCCGGAGACAGCGAACCAACCTCCGAAGCGTCTGGTAGGCTTCAAGAAGGTTTGGCTTGCTCCAGGTGAGGAGAAGCAGATTGCGATCACGATTGATCCAGCAGCCTCGAGCCATCCTATGTCTACCTGGGATGCAGATGCCGATCATTGGACAACACACGAAGGAACGTACGCGGTGTATGTAGGCAACTCGTCAAACCAAATTACGTTGACTGATTCTATTACAGTAAAGGGCTCCAGCACAGCTGAAGTAAGCGCCTCCTTAACCGGAGAT
Organism: Paenibacillus sp. FA6; assembly: GCF_051550225.1. NCBI lineage: Bacteria > Bacillati > Bacillota > Bacilli > Caryophanales > Paenibacillaceae > Paenibacillus > Paenibacillus sp. FA6. The sequence goes on from NZ_CP188820.1 coordinate 898,158, forward strand.
GCGTCTGTAATGGCTGGAAAAGCTTTCAACCTTAATTTTGGTTTGAACAATGTAACTCAAAATGTGTATGCGCAAGAGCTTACCCTTAATTTTGATCCGGATAAACTGGACTTTCTAGACGCAACGTCTTTGAAAACAGGCTTGGAAGTTATAAGCAAAGAGGTGAAAGCGCCAGGGAAAGTTCGAATTATACTCGCGAGCCTAGGAGAAGGCAATGCGATTCATTCGGATGGCGATCTATTAAGTTTGCAGCTTAAAGCAAAATCGAATGCACAGATAGCTTCTACTGATATTAAGCTGACAAACATTATTTTAGCGGATGGGAATGGCGTTGAAACACCGCTTTCGAACATTTCCCAAAGTATAAGCATTGGTTACATTAAAGGCGACCTGAACGGCGATGGAAAAGTGTCGATTGGTGACCTAGGCATCGTTGCGGCTGCATTCGGTAAGACAGACCAAAGTGCCGACTGGGCTAACTTTAAGGCAGCTGATGTAAATGCGGATGGCAAAATTGATATTGTAGATCTCTCCACTGTCGCACAATTAATCAAATAATTGCGAAGCAAAGAGATACAGGGATGCTTTTCATTTCAACTAAGCTCCTCCTACATTCGTAGAAGGCCACTGAAAAACCGATAATTTTAATTTTATGAAATGAATTGTAATAAATAAAGGCTCCCCATTCAATTCTGAATGGGGAGCCTTTATTTATGTTCTTCTCTGCCCTTTTACTTCATGAGCGTCAATATTTTTTTGAGATTAACTGCGAATATGGCCATGGATTCTTTCATATTCATGCCAACGAGACCCGAGGAAGATGCCACATCGTACCCGTGTCAGTGTTTTAATTCACTATTTTTCGCTTCTATTTTATTCCTCTTCCAGAGCCTGAATCACTTCTCGGTAATAATCCAGCCAAGAAATCGGATGGCAATAGCGATCGTAAGGACAATTCGTTATCGTAGCAGTATCCTACACCAATGTGTGTGGACTTTTCCAGTGGCCACCTCACCTGAGCGGGTTCTTTACTTTTATAAAGATCGCGGTATAGCCCAGAAATCCAATCAGTGATAAGATATCTTGTGAACGCCCAGGTTGGAAACGCACAATCACTTGACAACAACCATTTTTTATTATATCAAACGTATGTTCTTATTAGAAGTGGAAAAGTAGTAAATTATATTTTTGAAGGGAGGAAGTAAGGGATCGGATTCATCATGAGAAGCGAAGTTTACATAAATTCCTCTCACGACTAAAGTCAGGAGTATCCTTTACGCAATACATGAATAAGAAACAGAAGATTAATAACGAGTGGCTTTTTTCGAAAAAGCCGCTACATTCGGACTACGATTCGGTATCTCAATGTGGTGATTGGGTTGCTATAACGCTCCCACATGATTGGTTAATCTATGATTCGAATCATCTATATGAAGATGGGGACGGTTGGTATAAAAAGACGATAGAACAAACTGACATATGCCCAAATACGATATACACACTCTATTTTGAAGGCGTATATATGGACTCAACGTTGTATGTGAATGGTCATGAAGTTGGAACATGGAAGAGTGGCTATTCCAGCTTTGAAATGGATATTACCCCATATCTAATTGAGGGGATGAACGAAATCTATGTTCATGTTATCCATGAAGCACCTAATTCCCGTTGGTATTCTGGAGCTGGAATCTATCGTTCCGTATGGTTCAATACTTACCCTTCTTCACATATTGTTCCGCATGGCATATATGTGACTACCAAGAAAGAGGAGTCGAATTGGCATGTAGAAGTGGATACAGAGATTGTGATCGATCCAGCCTGTAGCACCTCATCAACATACAAGCTTAGACACAGTATTGTGGATGGTAAACAGAACGTAGTCAAGCAATCTGAGGTTCAATTTCATGCGGAAGATAGACAAATAAAGTCCACGCTAATCGTTAGTAATCCGATGGTATGGGATATTATTGATCCGAATTTATATACATTACAAACGGAACTTATAATAGATGATACGGTAATCGATGATGAACAACTGAACTTTGGCTTTCGGACGATGACCTTTGATACAGAAAAAGGATTCTTTCTGAATGGACGTCATGTCAAACTAAATGGTGTGTGTCAGCATCATGATTTGGGAAGTCTTGGCGTAGCTATCAATAAAGTTGCCTTGAAACGTCAAATGACGCTACTTCAAGAAATGGGAGTTAACGCGATCCGGACCGCCCATAATATGCCTGCGGTAGAACTGATGGAGCTTGCAGATGAGTTGGGACTATTAATCGTGTCTGAAGCGTTCGATATGTGGGAACGGCCTAAAAATCCTTATGATTATGCGCGATTCTACTCAGAATGGTGGGAGAAAGACGTTGCAAGCTGGGTACGCCGAGATCGAAATCATCCTAGCATGTTAATGTGGAGTATTGGGAATGAAATTTACGACACTCATGCTGATGAACGGGGACAAGAAGTAACAAGGGAATTATTAGCTGCCGTACAACGTCATGATCCGAGAGAGAATGCTGTCGTTACGATTGGCTCGAATTATATGCCTTGGGAAAATGCTCAGAAATGTGCGGATATCGTGAAATTCGCTGGATATAATTATGCCGAGAAATATTATGAAAACCATCATCAAGAGCATCCAGATTGGTTTATTTACGGTAGTGAAACATCCTCAACGGTACAGAGCAGGGGGATCTATCATTTTCCACTAGCACAGTCCGTTTTATCTGACGATGACGAGCAGTGTTCATCCCTTGGTAACAGCTCGACAAGTTGGGGAGCTAAAAGTACAGAACACTGTATTATCGCAGATCGCGATGCGACTTTCTCGTTAGGTCAATTCATATGGACTGGCTTTGATTATATCGGGGAACCAACACCCTACTTTACTAAAAACTCTTATTTCGGCCAATTAGACACAGCGGGATTTAAGAAAGATTCCTTCTATATCTATCAAGCGGAATGGACAGATTACAAAAAAGCACCGATGGTGCATATTTTCCCTTATTGGGATTTCTCTGAAGGGCAAATGATCGATATACGTGTATGTTCGAATGCACCGAAGATTGAACTGTTCTTCAATGAACAATCACAAGGTGTATTCCACATTGATCATGTACATGGTCAGAAGCTGATTGGAGAATGGCAATTGCCTTATACGAAAGGCACGATAAAAGCAGTAGCCTATGATGAAAATGATCAAGTTATTGCGACGGATATTCAGCGCTCTTTCGGTGATGCAGCGACCATCGTACAGACGACGGATCACACGGTCATGCAAGCAGATGGCTCTGACTTAATCTTCATTGAGATATCAACGAATGATGTGGATGGAAATCATGTAGCCAACGCTAATAATCGTATACATCTTACAATAGAAGGTCCTGCTCGTTTAGTAGGCTTGGATAATGGTGATAGTACCGATTATGACTCTTACAAAGGAAACAATCGAAGATTGTTCAGTGGTAAACTGCTTGCGATCATCGCCAGTACGAATGAGCCTGGTACAATTGTGGTGACTGCAAGTTCGAAGGGAATTCCTGCAAGTCAACTTACTTTGTCTTCTGTTGCGCCTTCGTATGCTGGCGAAGCTGAAGAGGAGTTAGCATTATACAGCTATTCAGCTTCGCATGATGCATCGCAGCCAAATCACGAACTAGAACAACACGCAGCAGATGAAATTCCGGTACGCAAGCTGGAGATCATTTATCCTGGAGGCAATCAGTTCTCTCCGGAACAAATAACGCTTCCGATTCGTGTCAAACTTCATCCAAGTGATGCAACCTATCAGGAGGTTGAATGGAGAGTTACGAATGTAGCAGGGGTAGAATCTAATATTGCAACAATTCAGTCTAATGGTCATGAAGCTACTGTAACAGCTCTCGGAGATGGAAAAGTTTATATTCGATGTGCAACAAAGAATGGCTCCAGTAAAATTAAGATGTACTCATTATTTGAAATGGAAATTCAAAATATGGGTCATGCCTTTATTAATCCGTATGAATTCGTATCAGCGGCTTATCACAGTGATAGAAGCTATAATTTAACGAACGGCAATGATCGGGGAATGGCAACTTCTAGAGATGGCGAGAGCCTGATTAGTTTTGAGAGAATTGATTTTGGTCCATATGGCTCGAATGAAATTACACTCCCAATCTTTTCTTTGGATAGCGAACAGTTCTCTATTGAAATTTGGGAAGGTACACCGGGAGAAGATCAAGCAGAATTGCTGACAGTCGTTTCCTATTACAAACCAACGATATGGAATGAATATCAGGAGGAAACGTACATTTTACCGAAAACATTAACGGGTGTGACATCGATCTATTTCGTGTTACGCCATAAAATTCACCTCAAGGGCTTCGAGTTCAAGAAACGGTTGAAAGGTTTCGAACGATTAAGCGTACTTGATAATAATACGCTTTATGGAGATTCCTTCACTGTTACTCCTGATGCGATTGAAGATATTGGAAATAACGTATCCCTTATTTTTGAAGATATGGATTTCGGAGAAATAGGTAGTCGTAAGCTGGTTATTGAGGGACATTCACCAATCGATCATAATACAATCCATGTACTGTTCAACGGTGAGCAGGGAGATGTTAAACAATTGGTTGAATTCAGTTTCTCTGAGGGTTACTGTGAACGTGAATATGTTATCGAGCAAGTCAAAGGCCTACAAACGGTCACTTTCGTATTCCTTCCGGGTAGTCAGTTTAATTTCAAATCATTTCAGTTTCAGTCTGAGGAATTGTAAAAAAAAGTGAATGTTGTTTATAAGAATAGCGGAGTCTTCTCATCATGAGAAGGTTCCGTTATTCGTTTAATTGGATGCCATTTCAGTTTCGGATTGAAATTGTGTATACTCATATTCTACACACCGATAATTTCGACGTAGATGAGCGACAGCGTTCATCCCCAAATATGATTATGTTCTTTTCTAATTTGTAGGTTATGTATAGTTGGAGGTATTAAATTGAAAAAGAAAAAGATGCAATTCATCCTGCTGTTCTTGATGGTGATTATGCTAACAGGTTGTGCCAATGGGGCAGTAGGTGTAACTGTACATAAGAATGGAAGCGTAGATGTGAGCATGAATCTACAAATGGATGCTAGTATCAATAAACTTATAGGCAAGTCATTGGATAAAGTGCTTGAGACCACGATGAGTGACTTCGGAATTCAGGTTCACAAAAACCAATCTGGTGACAAGACGGAGTATGAGTTGTTGAAAACTTATGCTTCACTTCAAGAGATGAAGGAAATTAAAGGAGATTTCAAGGGAATTAAGATGGATGTGAAAGAAACGGATAGATTCTTCTATACAAAATATAATATTTCTGCACAGCTTAATTTAACAGAATACGAACCTGAAATGTTACAGAGCATTCGGTCTTTTGAGTTACCGGAAAAGCTGAGCCAATTTATTCTTAACCAGCTTGCTTTCGATTTCTCGCTTACCTTACCGATCGACGTCTTTGGTGATCATAATGCTAATAAAATAGAGGGAAATACATTAATCTGGAATATTTCATTGACTGATCCTGAACCTGTTCGGGTGGAGATTAACGCTCCTAATATAAAAAATATTTGTATTGTTGTAGGATCGGCCCTTTTAATTGTGATATTGGTCGTCATTTATTTTATAAATAGAAGAAAGAAACATAGGAAATATAAAGAAAGTTGATACGATGTTGGATGAAAATGAAAATGGCAGTTCAGAGGCGTATAATCACCTTCTGGACTGCCATTGTTTGTTATATTATTAATGGAACTATCTTATTGCTCTAAACGGTATCCACCATGAAAGACGGGACCGACATATTCATTAAACGCAAAGCCGTTTCGAATGGCAGCTAAGACGAAGTCCTTGGCCTTCGCAACAGCCTCGTCGACGGACAGACCGTTAGCTAGACCACCAGCAATCGCAGCGGCAAAGGTACAGCCAGCACCATGATTAGTTGCGGGCTCAATTTTATCTGCTGTAAAGACGGTATACTCGGAGCCATTGAAAAAGACGTCAACAGCTTGCTTTCCATCCAGTGCTTTACCACCTTTAACCACGACGTTACGTGCACCGAGACCATGAATAAGGCGGGCGGCTTCCTTCATATCTTCAATCGAAGAGAGTTTGCCTAGACCAGACAATACGCCTGCTTCGAATAGATTGGGTGTTGCTACGGTAGCCAATGGCAATAGTAAATCGCGGATAGCGTTAGCGCTCTCGGGATTCAGAACTTCATCTTCGCCTTTACATACCATGACTGGATCAATGACTACATTGGTCTGACGATTATCCTTGATGGATTGCTCCACAACACGCACAATGTCTACACTTCCCAGCATGCCGGTTTTCATGGCATCGACGGGACCGCCAGCGAAGACTGTTTTCAACTGTTCAGCGACAAGTGCCGCTTCGATTGGATAGACATTATGATGCCAGCCGTTGTCCGGGTCCATCGTTACAATGGTAGTTAAGGCGCTGAAACCGTAGGTGCCATACTCCTCAAAAGTTTTTAAATCTGCTTGAATGCCTGCTCCCCCGCTGGAGTCACTTCCGGCAATAGTTAAGGTTTTAATGATCTTTGACAATTCGAACGTCCCCTTCGTCTATATCTGAGTTTATAAAATGTGATTTGAGTTGATTATATCAAACATTCTTGAAATTTTCATAAATGGATTGAAAAAAAACTGAAAACTCTGTTAGTCTATTAGAGTTCGATCTTTTTAAAAAATAAGTTGAATTAATGAAGGGACTATAAGCATCATGAAAATCATTCGAATTATGGCTCAGGTCGGATTGTTATATTTATTTTATATGGCTGGCGACTATATACAGAAACTGCTTCACCTCCCGATTCCAGGAAGTATCGTAGGGTTACTGCTACTCTTTGGTTTGTTATTGTGTAAGGTGGTACCTGTTACTTGGATCGAGAGCGGATCGAATACCATTTTATCGTATCTTCCTTTATTCTTTATCCCAGCGACTGCAGGGATTGTGAATCATATGAACATTTTTAATGGAAGAGGATTGCTGTTGATCCTTGTACTTATCGTAAGTTCAGTGTTGACGATTGGAGCTGCGGCACATGCCAGTCAATGGTTAGCAAGACCGGGCACTAAGAGTAGAAGCAATACAAGTGATATTGGAGAGAAGGGAGAAGAAATATAATGTTTATGACTGCAGTAGTGATTGTTCTGGCAAATGTAAGTATTTATATCGTGATGTCCATGATTTACAGACGTTTTCATATTCCCGTACTCATGCCTGCATTAACAGCCACGTTTGCTGTTGTTGTTTTGCTACTGTATTTTCGGATTCCTTATGAAACGTATATGATCGGTGGTCAATGGATTAACCAACTGCTTGGGCCAGCTGTCGTCTCTTTAGCATATCCTTTATATAAACAACGCCATGTGCTTCGTCGCAATCTGCCAGCGATCTTGGGAGGAACACTAACGGGCTTGCTAGTAGGGATGCTCAGTGGGATGTTTCTAGCTATTATATTGGGATTCTCTGAATTATATATTCTCTCCTTATTACCTAAATCCATTACCACACCCGTAGCGATTCAAATATCGGATAACTTGGGTGGGGACTACTCCTTAACCTCCGTATTTGTGATGATTGCTGGTTTTACGGGAGCTATTGGCGGACCTTATATCTTGAAGATGTTTAGAATAAAAGATGCCATTGGAATTGGAATCGGTCTAGGTACGGCTTCCCATGCGCTTGGTACAGCGAAAGCGCTCGAATACGGAGAGGAGTCCGTCTCGATGAGCTCTGTAGCTATGACCGTATGTGCAATTGCAGGCTCAATGATAGCTCCATTGGTTGTCTGGCTAATGAATCATTTTGTATACTAAATGTTGAGACGGAGGTCTGAATATATATGGACACTACTATAGGAGAAGTTATACAAACTTTGAAGGAATCTGCAGGTCATATGGAGGCTGGCGTTGATATTCTTCACTACGGAGAATCGAATGCAACAGTGACGGGAATCGCAACGGCATTTGTAGCAAGTCAGTCTGTGATTGAAAGGGCGAGAACGTTAGGTGTTAATTTGTTAATTACACATGAGGGCTTATTCTATAGTCACTTTGGAAATAAAGAACGGATTGAAGAGGATCCCGTGGTTCAAGAGAAGGTAAGAGTGATTGAAGAAAGTGGTATAGCTATTTATCGTTGCCATGATTTGATTCATCGTTCTAAACTGGATGGGATTATGGCGGGATTGCTACAGCAATTGGATTGGAATGGTTTGGTGCAAGAACATCTACCTTACGCGACCATCCTTGATGTTCCTGAAATGTCTGTCCAAGAGGTAGCGAATGTTGTAAAGAAAAAATTGAATATTAGCCATGTGCGGGTTGTCGGTCATATCGGAATGCCATGTAAACGTATCGGCTTGTTGGTTGGATACCGAGGCGGCGGTGAAATGGTCATTCCATTGTTCGAAAGGGATAATCTTGATTTAATCATCTATGGAGAGGGACCAGAATGGGAAACGCCAGAGTATGTTAGGGACGCTGTCTTTCAGAATAGACAAAAGGCCCTAATCGTTGTGGGGCATGCTGAGAGTGAATGGGCAGGTATGAAATATCTTGCTAGCTGGATTCAGGATAAATACCCCAATATTCCTGTTCAATTTATTCCAGACGAACCGATCTTTCAAATTATTTGACATTTGATTGGTCGGGATTTAGAATAGGAATGAAAGTTCATTCCGTGAATGGAGCTGACAAAATGGCTAGCAATAAGCGAGATGATATTCTGATCGCTGCCATGAAATTATTCGCTGAAAGAGGTTATGACGGTACAACAGTGCCCATGATCGCGGATAATGCCAAAGTGGGTGCAGGGACGATATATCGCTATTTCGAGAATAAAGAAGCACTTGTTAACTCTCTATTTCAAGAATGCATTCAAAAGTTCTCGGAATCATTGAAATTAGAAAAGTTGGATTCTACCGGTAATGTTCGTGAAGACTTTCATATGCTGTTTCATGAAATGATTCGTTACGCAGAGAATAATACACATGCGCTACATTTCATCGATTCACATTGTAGTGGGCACTATCTGGATGAGAAAAGTAAACAAACGTTTGAACAATTTCTCGACTTTCTTAGGGATTTTATAGAAACTGGTAAACAGCAAGGGGTTCTATGTGCATTACCATCGGATGCTATGATTGCTATTGTATATGGTGCCTTCTCACAATTATTTAGATTAATTCGAGCAGGTGTTATTAAGGAAAGTTCCGAACTAATGAATAGTGTTGAAGAATGCTGCTGGAATGCTATTAGAATCTATTGATTCTATAGCTTGTTATGTTAGGAATGAACATTCATTCCTATACTATGAACTTTATAAGCGGAATGAAACTTCATTCCGAATAATAAATATAATTAACCATTTTGGAAAGCAGGGTAGATACGATGAAAAAGATAAAAAATTGGAGAGTGGCTTCTTTTGTGCTATGGGTAGTGATTACGGTTGTGATTGTGATGACTATGCCTGATATGGATCAGCTAGTTAGGGATAAAGGGCAAATCTCCATATCGGACACAGCACAAAGTGAAGTTGCTCAATCTATGATGGATGATATGAGTACGGAGAGTGGAGGAACGTACCAGATTATTGCTGTATTTAACAGTGGTACTGACGAGAAATTAACTTCCCAACAGAAAGAACATGTTGAAGATGTCATAGTTCATCTGAAAGAGAAAGAGTCCGAGCTTGGGATCAAACAAATTGTCTCGCACATGGATAATGAACAAACCGAAGCTCAATTGTTATCTGAAGACCAGACGACGATATTAACACAAATATCTATTCAGCGAGACCAAGGAACGATTTCAGAAGTAGCAGATAGACTTAGAACTATCGTTCATATGGATAGTGTGGATACTTATTTAACGGGTACTGGATTAGTACTAGAAGATTTCTCTCAATCGACACAAGAAGGTGTACAGAAAACAGAGATTATTGCCATTGTATTTATCATTCTCGTATTGATTCTAGTCTTCCGTTCACCGGTGGTACCTTTTATTTCGCTGCTATCAGTCGGAATATCTTATCTAGTATCGATGGGAATCATTGCACATATGGTGGATAAGTTTAATTATCCATTTTCTAATTTTACGCAAGTGTTCTTAGTGGTCATACTCTTCGGAATTGGAACAGATTATAATATCCTCCTATTTACAAGATTTAAGGAAGAACTAAGTAAGACAGAGAATGTTCTTGATGCTGTAAAAGAAACATATAAGGCATCGGGAAAAACAGTGTTATATAGTGGTTTAGCTGTATTTATAGGGTTTATGGCACTCCTATTAGCAGAATTCAGACTATACCAAGCAAGTTCAGCGGTAGCTATTGGAGTAGCTATTCTCATTCTTGTATTAATGACGTTGAATCCATTCTTTATGGCGTTGTTAGGTAAGAAGATGTTTTGGCCACTTAAAAGATTTGAAGGTCATGGAGAAAGCAAAGTATGGGCATTTTTGGCTAAAACATCCGTAGCTAGACCTTTAGTAGCTCTTTTATTCGTCGCTATAATATGCATTCCTTTTCTAATCAAGTACAGTGATTCACTTAGCTATAACGATCTATTAGAAGTAGATAATGGATATGAGTCCAAGCAGGGGATTAATGTGATTGAAGATCATTATTCTTTAGGGTTCTCATCACCTTCAACGCTTGTAATACGATCCGATCAACCTCTAGATGATACAAAGTCATTGCAAGTATTAGATGAACTAGCTGAGAAGATATCTAATGTGGATGGCGTATCGAAAGTATTTACGTCTACACGTCCAGCTGGTGAACAAATAAGTGAGTTATATATTAAAGATCAAGCCAAAGTGCTTAAGGATGGACTTGGTGACGCCAAAGATGGCGTTGGACAAATTAATGAGGGTTTGTCATCAGCGGAAGACAAGTTTAGTACTACAGAATCAAGTGGTGTTGATAACGTACAGAAGCTGATTGATGGAACAAATGAAGTGAAGAATGGTGTCTCTGCTCTAGGTGATGCATTGCGTAAGTTAACTATGGGTATGGAAGATGGCGTAAAAGGTGCTGAGAAATTAGACGCCGGATTAGACTCGATACAAGACAATATGAAAGTCCTCTTAAGCTCTACTTCTAAATTGCTCGAAGGATATTCTGAACTCAACAATGGGTTAGCATCTTTCAGACAGCACTTTACTAGCATCGGGCAAGCGATAGAAGGAGCGAGACAAGGGTATGAACAGATTGAGTCATCGATGACCAAATTGTTACAGACTAACCCTGAATTAATTGAGAATGTGAATGTCCAGACCTCTCTTGCTGTCGCTTCCGGTGGGAAACAACAATTGGTCGAACTATCCACGAAGTTAAATGATTTAACGAAGCAGTATGATTCCGCTATGGTCTCATTTAAACAAGCGAATACATCCCTTGCACAAGTCGATGTGGGTTATTCTAAAGTGCAGGCGGGTGTGAATCAGCTTCAAGAAGGTTCAGGTATTTTAAAAGAGGGCATTCAGACGGCAGTGGATGGTTCTAGTCAAATGGCTAGTCAGGCGCCAGAGTTGGAAACAGGATTAGTTCAAATTAATGATGGGCAAGAACAGCTTCTGTCAGGTCTATCTGATCTATCTGACCAAATGGAGACATTGCAAACAGGTCTGTCAGAAAGTACGAAAGGACTGGGCGAGGTTAGTAACGGATTAATGGATGCTCAGGACTATTTAAGTGGTCTGAGTGAATCTCAAGCATCTGAAAAATTCTATATCCCAGAGGATATATTCAAAAGTGATGATTTCCAGAAGGCATTAAATATGTATATGTCAGATGATCGAACCATCACGCAAATGAATATTATTCTAGATGTTAACCCGTATTCGAAAGAAGCAATGTCCATCGTTAGAAAGTTAAAGGAAACCGTTCATGCTACATTAAATGACAGTGTTCTAAGTGATGCAGAAATAGCTATTGGAGGGAAAACATCTCAGAATATTGATCTTGAAGAGATATCAAGTAGTGACTTTGCACGGACAGCAACGATCATGTTGATCGGCATTGGATTTGTACTTATCATAATTACTCGTTCGTTGTTAAAACCAGTTTTCATTATTGGCTCATTGATTTTAGCGTACTATACATCGCTTGGCATCAGTGAACTACTTAGTACTAATATGTTCGGTGTTGATGCACTCGGTTGGAATGTGCCATTCTTTAGCTTCATCATGATTGTGGCACTGGGAGTAGACTATAGTATATTCTTGATGATGCGTTATAGAGAGTTAGAGGATGATTCAGCACAGGCTATCGTAGATGCTGCGCGTCATATTGGAGGAGTAGTTATCTCAGCAGCTATCATTCTTGGAGGGACATTCGCTTCATTAATTCCTTCAGGGGTGCTCACACTCATTGAAGTAGCGATAACCGTTATTATTGGGCTCTTCTTATTAAGTTTTGTGATGTTGCCGATATTAATACCCGCGTTATTAGGGGCAGTTGATCGACTTCAGAGACTTGGCAAGAAGACAAAAGAAAAGTGATCGTGTTAGTGACCTATCGTCTCATCAGAGACGGTAGGTTTTTTTGCTGTGATCCAATATCTGGAGGTCAAAATTGTGCGTGAACAGGTACAAATACAACCTGTCGTAATACCGATCTATCACTTTATAATGGCTAATAATACTTAAATGTTAACTTAATATACGGAAGGAGCCGGTTGTGTTGAAAGCGCTTTATATAGAAGTGGATGAAATGGAAGAAAGGTGTGCGGAAGTAGCGCAAATCATATACAGCTTACTTGATAAGCTTAGTATCTAATGCTATTAACGGAAAAGTATGACTGATGATCGTTTTCAAAAATGTAGAGGAGTTGAACGTATGAGGCAGAGTAAAAAGATACGAGCGATAGCCCTAGTGGCAATAGTATCGTTAATGATGAATGTGTTCGCGAATATTGCTGGAGTTATTCCGGGGATGGGATGTCCGCAAGCGAATGCTGCCAATCTTAGTGAGTCTGAAATGAATTTGGGGATTGCGGATTCATTTGATTCCGTGATGGAGGCTGTAAACGGGATGCCGCTGCTTACAGAGATGGAAAATCAAATGCTGCGAGCTGCAGAAGCGGCTTCTGCAGCGGATGTGTTGGTACACTTACCGTTTGATGGCAACGTCAACAATGGCGGTACCAGCGGTGTCCAGCCCAGTGTTGTGGGTCCATTGAAAAACTACAGCGCAGGCTATAAAGGGCAAGCTTTGTATTTTGATACTGACTATAGCGTGGTCAAACCTGGAAGCCCTGCTCCTTATGTCGATCTTGGCGGTCACGATGATCTGAAGTTTGGGGCAGATACCGATTTCTCTATAGCGTTCTGGATTCAATTCCCGAACTTGACGAAGACGGACGGCTGGCCCGTTCTTATTAGCAACAAGGGCGTCATCAAAGATGTAGGCTGGCAAATCACAACCGATGCCTATGAAAATATCCGTTGGCAGATGACTGTTGAAGGTAAGGAGTTCCCCGAGGTGACCATTTATCAAATTAAAGATACGAATTGGCATCACTTTGCCGTCACACATGACCGGGATGGCTCCGCTAGATTTTACATCGAAGGTGTAGAGGTACCGGGCAAGGCAGTTGATTTATCCGTTAAACAAGGAACGGTCGATACGAGTTTGACGCCCAAAATCGGTGTTAATGGGAAGGGCGTACTAGCTAATGTGACCAGAGATAAATTAAATGTTTCCCTAGACGATATGAGAATATATCGAGGTGCCTTGAGCACAGAGGACGTTGCTGGCTTAGCGAAAATGACGCAAAGCTTCACCAATCGTGTGATGCTTGAGCATGTTCCTGAGCTCGCGATTGGCAGTACGGCCAAGCCTGTATTGTATGAGATGCAGCATAACAAGCAAGTGAATGCGGTCATAGATGGAATGGATTTCCGCAGCAGCGATGAGGGAATCGCAACGATCGAAGCAGACGGTATGATTAAGGCTCTTGCAGCAGGAGAGACGATGATCAGCGCTCATTATGAAGGTTTTCAAGATAGCTTTAAGCTTTCGGTTAAGGAGCAAACAACTCCTCCAGCTTGGCAAACTCAGCTTCGTACAGAGCATCCAAGATTGATGGCGACTACGGATGATTTTGAGGCGCTGAAGCAGAAGATTGAGACGGATGCAGTTTCTGCTGCATGGTATGAGAATGTGAAGCAGCAAGCAGCAACGCTAATGGATGGAAGTACCTATAACGGTGAAGACCCACAGCGCATATTACTGCTAGGAATGATGTATCAATTGACCAAAGATAAAGATTATGCGGATCGTGCTTGGTTGGAGCTGCAACAGCTTTTTATAAGACCGCTATGGGATCCTGATATGTTCTTAGAGCTGTCAGCTAGACTGATGTCGGCTGCATTTGCATATGACTGGTTCTATGATGCATGGACAGAGGAGCAGCGAAGCGAGCTACGCAAGCATATTATTGAGAAGGGCATGATGCCGGGTATAGTGACGTATCGTTTGGGCGACGATGCTCCATATGCGACTAACTACTGGTTAGGTAGAAATGTTCCGGATGCGAACAATTGGAATACGGTGAGCAATGCGGGACAGCTTATAAGTGCTCTAGCGATTGGCGATGAAGTGCCATATTTGGCTGGAGAGATTATGGAAAACGGAATGACCGATATTTTATATTCGTTAGAAAAGTTTAATCCCCACGGCGGCTGGTTCGAAGGTTATGCCTACTGGAATTATACTTGGATTTATCTTGTGCGTCTGCTGGGATCGATAGATACAGCGTTAGGAGCGGTAAATAACCCGTTGGCTTCTTTCGAGGGGTTGTCCGAGAGCGGGTACTTCCCGATCTATTTGACAGGAGCTACATCCAAGGCATTTAATTTTGGCGACAGCGGTACGGGAATTGGCGATAACGAGCAGATGTACTATTTGGCGAATCGATATAACAAGCCGGAGTACACGCAGTACCAGATTCCATTCACAGGCAAGGTTGGAGCGATAGACCCTCTGTCGTTATTATGGTACAACCCACAGCATAAAGGAGGAACAGAGTTCTCTCAGCTTCCGCTGGACAAGCAATATACAGGAATTGAGATAGGGGCGATGCGGCAGTCATGGTCGGATCCCGATGGTATATCGATCAATTTTAAAGCAGGAGCGGCCCAAAACGGCCATATGGATCTTGATGCAGGTTCATTCGTACTTGATGCGCTCGGTGAGCAATGGTTTTCCGATCTCGGTGACCGCAACCGTGCGGAATGGCCTAACTTCTTTAGCACATATGGTCCAAGATGGACATACTATACGAAGCGCGCCGAAGGACATAATACACTCGTATTAAACCCGAAGCAGGCAACTGGTAAAGATGGGGATACTGATCAGACATTTGTCTACAATGGGGATTACCGTCTGTACAATACACCAATCGAAATACTTCAATCTTATGCGGACAAAGCCTATTCCATTATGGATTTGACGAAAGCCTATAATGGAAAAGATGTGTCGAAAGTACGCAGAGGTATCGCTATGCTAGACGACCGTCAACATGTTTTGCTACAGGATGAGATTCAATTTAATACACCGGGCGAAGTTTATTCGTTCCTGCACTTCAACGGAAAGGCTTCCGCAACGGTTGCTGACGACGGCAAATCAGCTATGTTGATGATTGGAGAAAAACGAATGTGGATCGGATTGCTAGATTCTCAGGAAGGTGACATGATTCAAATTATGGACGCAAAGCCGTTGGCTACGTCTCCGAATCCGGCTATCCAGTATTCAAAGCCAGGTGTCACTACCGAGGAAACACCTGTGAAGAAGCTGGCTGTACATTTGAAAAATAGGAAAGATGCGCGGATTTCGCTTCTGATTGTGCCACTTGGATCGGGCGAGAACCCGCCGACGAAAGAGCAGCTACCTGGGGTAGCGCCGTTATCGGATTGGTCGATGGGTATTGTAGTGAATAAAGAAGAGTTAGCTACTGCAATTTCAATAGCGAAAGTTCTGCATGACAATGCAGTTGAAGGTACGGAGCCTGGGCAGTATCCAGAAGACTCAAAAAAGGCGTTAAATGCTGCGATCATTGCAGCACAAGCTGTATGGAATAGTGAAGAGTCCACTCAAGCCGATGTCGATACAGAAGTAGATGCATTAAATGTAGCAAGAGTAGCATTCGAAGAATCAGTGAATAAAGATCCAAATGCGCCTATCATTACAGAAGCATTAAGCAGTGCAATTTCAGTAGCGCAATCTGTATATGGTAATGCAGTAGAAGGTACGGAGCCTGGACAATATCCGGTGGGCTCGAAAATAGCGTTAGATGCTGCGATTAAGGAAGCACAAGACGTAATATGGAATAGTGAAGAGTCCACTCAAGCCGATATCGATGCAGCAGTGGAAGCATTGAATGCAGCAAGAGTGGCATTCGAAGGATCAATTGTACCTGAGGTGATTGTACCCGAACTGACGATACCAACATGGCATAATGGATTATTGTCAGGAACGAATGTGGGGACGTCTGGATTGGCATTGAACTGGTCCGGAACGGTGAGTACAACCGATGTCACAGCATATCAAATCTACAAAGATGGCGTTACGCTGGCAACAGTCACGGGCTCCGTATACAGTTATGCGGTAACGGGATTAAATTCTGACACATTGTATACATTTAAGGTAGAGGCTAGTAATGGAAGCGGTCAGTGGAGTACTGATGGACCAAGCGTAGCACTGCGAACTTCAGTATATATATCGGAACCAGATGGTGAAGGCTCTACGGGGGACGGTTCAACCCACATTCCAGATACTGATAATGGTAAGCCGGTGACAGATGTCAAGCCAGAAATAGATGGCAAGTTAGGGACTGAAGGCGACAGTGATAAATCAACACCTATTGTAACCCTTACAGACATTGTTGGGCATTGGGCATCTAAGGCCATCGAACAAGCAATCAAGCTTGGAATTATTAATGGGTATAGCGACCATACGTTCCATCCGAATGCAGAAGTGACACGTGCAGAGTTTGCTACGATGTTAGGACGTGCGTTGAAATTGGAAGGTTCAGGGGATGTAAACATCATCGATTTGGATGGGATTCCGGCATGGGCAAGAGGCTTTGTCACACGGAGCATAGAAGCAGGGATTATTAAAGGCTACACGGATAACACATTCCGTCCTACACAACAAATTACTCGTGTAGAAATTACGGCAATGATTGTTCGAGCACTCAATCTTCCGTTGGAGTCTAATGTAGAATTGACATTTAAAGATGCGGATAAAATTCCGGCATGGGCTAGATCGTACGTTGCAGCTGCGGTGAAAGCGAAACTTGTTCAAGGCAGAGAAACGAATGAGTTTGCGCCTTGGGATCTGGCAACAAGAGCAGAAGCAGTTACTTTCATTTTAGCTTTATTGAATAATGAATAATGAATAATGAATAAATGATGAATGCTTCGTATTGACATATAACAAAACAAACAACCTGTCCCAATCAAGTGATTTGGGACAGGTTGTTTTTTCTTGTGAATGCATTCTATTGGAACAAAGGTGTTTATGACCTAAGGGGGATGAATCGGTTGCATAATTCAGAGACATGAAGTGCATGATAATTATGACATTTAAAGGAGGTTATGCTAAGTGAGTGACAAAGAAGATACAACGTTGACAGATCGCCAGGGGCATCCAATCGACAATAACCAAAGTATGCGTACGGTAGGAAGTCGGGGACCTACAACTCTCGAAAATTATCACTATATCGAGAAGATAACTCACTTTGATCGAGAACGAATTCCCGAACGTGTTGTTCATGCACGCGGTGCAGGTGCTCATGGTTACTTCGAGTCCTATGGAAGTGTTGGGAACGAATCTATCGCGAAGTATACCCGAGCTAAACTATTCCAAGAGAAGGGAAAGCAGACGCCTGTATTCGTCCGTTTCTCATCTGTTATTCATGGGAGCCATTCCCCAGAGACATTACGTGATCCGAGAGGATTTGCTGTTAAATTTTATACGGAGGACGGTAATTGGGATCTCGTTGGTAACAACTTGAAAGTGTTCTTTATACGGGATGCCATCAAATTTCCGGATCTTATACATGCTTTCAAGCCGGATCCAGTTACGAATATTCAGGATGGGGAACGCATATTTGACTTTATTATGAATACGCCTGAAGCATTAATGATGATCACATTTTTATTTTCACCTTGGGGTATTCCAGCCAACTATCGGCAAATGCAAGGTTCAGGAGTCAATACATATAAATGGGTGAATGCTGAGGGAGAAGCTGTTCTGATTAAGTATCATTGGGAACCTAAGCAGGGAATCAAGAACTTAACCCAGAAAGAAGCGGAGGATATCCAGGGAAAGAATTTTAATCATGCAACTCAAGATTTGTATGAGGCCATTGAATCGGGGAATAATCCGGAATGGGAGTTATGTGTCCAAATCATGAGTGATGATGAACATCCTGAACTTGATTTCGATCCTCTTGATGATACGAAGCTGTGGCCGACGGACATATTTCCCTTTCTTCCAGTAGGACGGATGATTCTGAATCGAAACCCAGACAATTATTTTGCGGAAGTGGAGCAAGTAGCATTTGGTACCGGAGTGCTTGTGGATGGGCTTGACTTCTCGGATGACAAAATGCTGCAAGGACGAACGCTTTCTTATTCGGACACCCAGAGATACCGTGTAGGACCGAACTATTTGCAGTTACCTATTAATGCTCCGAAGAAGCAAGTTGCCACGAATCAGAGTGGTGGGCAAATGACCTACCGAGTAGACAGCGCCCCGGGGCAGAATCCCCATATCAATTACGAACCGTCTACATTGGGAGGCTTGCATGAAGCGGAGAAAACAGGGAAAGAACATACACCTCGTGTAGAAGGCAATCTGGTACGACAAGTGATTGAGCGTACCAACGATTACAAGTATGCAGGTGAGAGATATCGGGAGTTCGAAGACTGGGAACGTGATGATCTGATACTTAATCTTGTGAATACATTGAAAACAAGTCGCCCTCATATTCAACAAGGGATGGCTGAATTATTCACTAGATGCGATGAGGAGTACGGACGTAGGGTAGCGGAAGGTTTAGGGTTAAAAGATAGAATAAAGCCAAGTAAATTCGATGATCAAGAATTCGGAGGCCCCTTGGGAGCAACACGAACCAAAGAAGGTGTTCAAGATGCCGAAGATAAAGGACATATAGCTGATCCTTATTAATCAAGTAAACGTAAGTAGGCTGTGGATCAGAAGATAGATAACTTTATAGGTTGGTAAATAGAGTCTATCCACTCGGAGTATCCCGAGTAGATAGACTCTATTTAGTATGTATCTTTGAATTTTGGAGAGAGTAATAGGATTACGAATAAAAGAATAGCCACTTCAGAGAAGGACTTCACTAAAATATGGTAATAATGTATAATGGTTATTAGTGGAATTTTTTGAATTTCTCAAAAAGGAGACATGCCATTGTCTACCATAAGTATCAAGCCGAATTTATTCATTGGATCATCAAGAGAATCTATAAGATACGCAAGTGCGATTCAATCTCAAATCGGAAGATCAGTTCAGGTAACACCGTGGTTTGCAGGAACATTTGGTGCGAATGAGTATACGATGGAATCATTAGAGCGTATATTGGATCAGAGTGATTACGGGATATTTGTATTCTCTCCAGATGATGTTGTTCTTATTCGTGGGAAGCATGTCTTTATTACAAGAGATAATACGATCTTTGAAATGGGTTTATTTTGGGGGAAACTAAGAAGGAATCGTGTGTTTTGTATTGTTCCACAAGAAGTAGCCGAAAGAGACGATCTAGTTACTGGAGTTAATATAACGCAATTCCATTTGCTCTCAGATCTTGCGGGTTTAACAATTTTGGAATATGAATGTCGCAATGATAGTAATTATGAAGCAGCGGTTACTGTAGCCTGCTTAAAAATTTTAGATATTATTGAGCGTGAGAAACATTATTTAGATCCAAGTGTACTTCTTAGGCAAAAGGAGGAGGAATTACAGCGAAAACAGAGCATTCTTCATTTTTTTTGGGAATTTAACCGTAATGTTACGGTTCCAGAAGATCAGAAATATCACGCATTAAGCGAAGCTGTTCGGAACTCATTCATCTCCCCGATAAATTGTCGTGTCACGGGTGCGGCCTTCTGGCAGTCAAGCGGGAGTGATGGAATTCGACAAGTAGGTGGAAATGTTGGTAGGGGGAAGTTCTATCCTTTCCATGTAGATAATATGTATGAAAAGTCACAATCCATTTATGTACTTGATGTATATAATAGTGGTAAGTGGACGTTCTTCAAGCGTAAAGAAGTTGCGGACGTATATGTGCTATGCTATCCTTTAGGTAGAGAGCATGTCCTATCCGTTCACATTTCGGGTGTTGAAATGATACCTGAGGGTAATCTTGAGGACATCGTCTCATATAATGATGAATTACTTCGTACCATAAGGCATTTAGTTGGAGGGGAAACCAAATGAATAATAACGACAACTTTCGGCAATCCCAACTTAATTTACCCGCCAAAGGACCTTGGGTAGTGAAGGATGAAACACACACAGTTAGAAAAAAATCCGTATCTAGGGGAAGCTCAATGCCCCGAAAGAAACGTATGAGAGCAAGTGCACGTAAGATTCAGGGGAAAGTGCTATTTGTCGGACCTTCCATTGAAGGAAGCGATAAAGAGTATGTTAAAGTGCTTAGTGGAACTGTTTATGAACATAAACCTTCGTTTGCATAACTTAATTATATTTCACAATTAAAAAAACAAGGTACTTGTAGAAATACAATGACCTTGTTTTTATTTGATTATTTCTAACGAATATCTCTAGTCTTCACATTACTACTGTAAATGGTTGAATTACTGGATAATTTATAGGATGGAAAATTCGGATCCACATCAAGTGACATCACATCTTCATAATATATCTCATGCTGCGGATTAATGAGAAAAGGAAGAGAGCTAGCTTCTATTTCTATATCACCAATATCTGGTTGGCTCATAATCAAGAGCACAGTTATTCCATCGCATCCACAGCCTACGGTATCAAAAAAAAGCTTGAAGTATCCTGGTTGATCTCCAAGTGCCTCCTTTAACTTTTCTTTAGCCAGTGGTGTTACTTGAATATTCACGGGTTAATCACGCTCCTTAAATTAGAGATACTATTCTATTGCTATGAAGATAATTATACTACATATTCGACAAAGTGTTATAATGGATGGATGAGTCGATGTTTTGTTACAATGGGACGTGTACTGGGATCAACCTAGTCACGTCCTTGTGTGGCTTGTATGCTTTTTTGAAACGACCTTAGGACAAGGGAATTAACCTTATTCCTACTTTAAATATGGTTCAACATCGTTATTAAGGCGTATTTGTGGACATACGTTCCGTTATTCGCTCCTACAATAGGGGGGAGTAGTTGTATGGATACACAATTTTAACGGATTGTTTAGATTATGTACGAAGTAGTGAAGGTGACGGAATTGTCCTGAAGAAGCGGTAGCGCTCGCCTACAAGCTTTCCTACGGAAAGCTACTTTGGAAGCATATGCTTTGCTCTCAGATTTCAACCGCTCTAAGTGGTATCCTACACAATTGTTTGTTAAGCACTAGTTAAGGTGTTGAGCTAAAAATATAATTGATACAGAATAAGGAGACAACATGACATTTATCGATATGAAAATAATACCCCCGATTTTAAAAGCACTAGGGGATGAGAACTATACGGCGCCGACACCAATACAGGAGCAGGCGATTCCGCCTATCTTAGCTGGAAAAGATTTACTTGGTTGTGCCCAGACTGGAACAGGGAAAACAGCAGCATTCGCTGTACCCATACTACAATTACTAATCGAGGGGAAAAGTGCGGGAAGTGCTCCACGCCGCATTCGTTCTTTAATTCTGACGCCCACAAGAGAGCTTGCACTTCAAATTCATGAGAACATTGAATCATATGCGCGATACACTGATATTCGTTGCAGTGCAATATATGGTGGCGTATCGCAAAAGACACAGGAGCGGGCCTTAAATCAGGGGGTCGATATTCTTGTTGCCACTCCAGGCCGACTTATCGATTTAATGAATCAAAAATGTGTTGATCTTAAATATATCGAAATATTCGTACTTGATGAAGCTGATCGAATGCTAGATATGGGCTTTATTCATGATGTGAAAAAAATAACTGCAAAAATCCCTGCTAAAAAACAAACATTGTTGTTCTCAGCTACGATGCCGCCAGAAATATCCAAAATGGTGAAATCGATACTGGTTGATCCGGTGAAAGTGGAGATTACCCCGGTGTCTTCTACTGCTAGTCAGATTGAGCAATTTGTCTATTTTGTGGATAAAGGAAATAAGCAACAGTTATTGGCTCACCTTTTAGAGGATAAGTCCATTACATCGGCTCTCGTATTTACACGGACGAAGCATGGTGCTAACCGCGTGGTACGTGAACTGACCAAAGCGAATATACAAACTCAGGCCATTCACGGAGATAAGTCACAAGCTGCTCGGCAACTTGCACTAAGTAATTTTAAAAGTGGTGTAACGAGAGTGTTGGTTGCAACGGATATCGCTGCAAGGGGAATTGATATTGATGAGTTGTCCCATGTCATCAACTTTAACTTACCTAATATCTCGGAAACGTATGTTCATCGCATTGGACGTACAGGTAGAGCGGGAATGAGTGGGATCGCAATCTCTTTCTGTGAGATTGAAGAAATGCCGTTCTTCAAGGATATTGAGAAATTGATTGGTAAGAGTATCCCTGAAGTGAAGGGTCATCCTTATCCAATGCTGATTACAACGGAGCCTATCAAACCAGAAGGTTCTAAAAATCAGCAATCATCGAAGGCGGGGCCGACCAAGCCTAAACAGAAGGCATCGAATGACCAGAAGCCAAACTCTGGAACGAACAAATATAGAGGGAAATCTCCCAATAAATCGGGTATGAAAGAGTCCCGTGTTTACAAGGGATAACTCGGAAGTCTCTCCAACTTTTCATTCTTTGCGACATCTTTAATAGACGGAGTTGTTGTAGTAGAATAGAGTAGAAGTTTCAAGGAATGAATATTAGTAAAGGAGCTGGTACGTGCATGATTTCGATTGAGAACAATGAAACTATTCTTTTTATAGGGGATAGTGTGACGGATTGTGGAAGAAATTATTCGGATCATGGTAGCTTAGGTTCTGGATATGCTTTTCTTGCAGCGGCAGAATGGGGTCGTAAATATCCGGAGAAGAATACCAATTTCACAAATCGTGGAATAAGCGGTAACCGTGTTATTGATCTCGATCGAAGATGGGAAGAAGATTGTTTGCGATTAAATCCGGCATGGGTGTCAATATACATCGGTATTAATGATGTGTGGCGACGTTACGACAATGATGAAGCTACCTCTGCTGAGCAGTTTTATAAAGGATATCGCAAATTGATTGAACGCACCAACGAGCATACTGATGCCAAATTGATTCTAGTGGAGCCTTTCTGCTTACCAGTACCTGAAGATCGTAAGACATGGAGAGAAGATTTAGATCCTAAGATTCAAGCAATTCGTGATTTAGCACGTGAGTTCCAGACACTATATGTCCCTCTCGACGGACTATTTGCTTCGGCAAGTACACAGATTGATCCTTCTTATTGGGCGGGAGATGGTGTGCATCCAACAGCAGCAGGTCATGCTCTTATCGCGAAGGCATGGTTGGAAACAGTGCAAGGATAGTACGCAGAATACGAAATCATATTAATTACTAAGGAGAGAATTAATTATGAGTAAATTCAAAGTAGCTATTATTGGATGTGGGAATATTTTCCCTATGCATGCCATTTCAATTCAATTATCTGATGATGCTGAACTAGTTGCAGTATGTGACAACAAGGAAGATCGTGCCAAGCAAGCAGCCGAGAAATTTAATTGTACTTACTATACAAGCTATGAGGAAATGTTAGATAAGGAAGAAATTGATGTTGTTCATATCTGTACTCCACATTACTTGCATGCTCCTATGACGGCATATGTGGCGAGTAAAGGTAAGCATATTCTTACTGAGAAGCCAATGAGTATTACAACTGAAGATGGACAGAACATGGTGGATGTATGTGAGAGTAACGGTGTTACATTAGGAGTAATCTTTCAGAATCGTTACAATCCGGGATCACAGTTGATCAAGGATGCGATTGTAGATGGTAGTCTTGGACAAGTCCTTGGTGCAAAGTGTTCGGTAACTTGGAATCGTTCAGACGAATATTATAGCAAGAGCGACTGGAAAGGGACATGGGCTAAAGAAGGTGGCGGTGTTCTGATTGACCAGGCTATTCATACGATGGATTTGATGCGTTGGTTCGTAGGTGAAGAAATTGAATATGTTGATGCTCAGATTGGCAATCGTGCACATGAAATTATAGAAGTCGAAGATAGTGTTGAAGGTGTAGTGAAATTTAAGAATGGTATCTTCGGTGGTTTCTTTGCGATCAATTATCATAGTTATGACGCTCCTGTAGAGATTGAGGTTCATTGCGAGAACGGCATCGCCAAAATGATCGGCGAAAAAGCAACTATTGTATATAATGATGGAAAAGAAGTATCGAGAGACAAGAATCCAAATGAAGAGATCGATTACGGCGAAGGTGTGAAAATGTACTGGGGAGTCAGCCATTTGAAACAAATTCGTGATTTCTATGAGTCGTTGAATAGTGGTGGAGCGCTCTATATTGACGGTAAAGAAGCACTCAAGACACAGAAAATGATTTCGGGGATTTACCAATCGGGTAAGGAACTTAAACGAATTTATTTATAATTCCTGTGGTCTGTATCGTCAGTAGTGAAGAAGAGACAATAAGAGCAAGGACCTGTCCAGTTAATGGATGGGTCCTTGTTTGTTGTAGATTGAAGTGTAGTAAGAATAGGCTGATTACAGCTACAGCCCGTGGGACTTTTTGAATTGTTCAGGAGTCATGCCCTCTAATCTTTTGAAAACGGTGCAGAAATAACTAGGATGCTCATAACCAGATTCCTTGGCAATTTGGTGTATCTTTTTAGCTGGGTTGAGGAACATTAACTCTTTACTTCTAGTAATTCTTTCTCGATTAATATATTCCATGGGCCGAATATGTAATGTCTTTTTGAACAGAGAGCATAAATATTGAGGGGAAATTCCCGCATAAGTTGCAATCTGATCAATGGTAATCGATTGATAACAGTTCTGTTTCATATATTGCATGACGGGTTGCAATCGAAGGACATTCTGCTGCGTATTATCGTTGTGCGTATAAACGTATTTGGTTAAATCAAGAATAAGCGTATATAGAACTTTAGAGCATTCCACACTAAGATAGGAACGTTCTGAACTTGTAATGGTTAGCAAATGAGTTAAATGAGCCATGATAGCATCACTATCGGTTAGTGAAAAAACGCCGGATTGATGAATACCGGCTTGCTGTAATAGTGTACTACAGAGGTTACCGTCAAAAGATATGAAATTCAATTCCCAAGGTTCTGATATCGCATGGTAGGAATGGGGTATGTTAGGGTACAAACAAATGGCTTGACCCGTTGAGACAGGGTAGGTATGTCCTTCTAAATTCAGTTCCCCTTCGCCAGAAATAACCTGAAGCCATTGGTAGCAATAAAAGCCTTCAGGACGAGAAGTGTGGTTTTGATTATCCCAGTGTCCCGCGCTAGTCAGATAGATAGGAAGGTTGGAATCAAATTCGGTTACGATTGGAAATGCAATGGAATCCATATTGATCCTCCGGTTTCATATTGTTATATAGATGCGAAAATCCTTAAATAGAAATAAAACGGTTTCATTATTATAATGTGAATATAGTGATAGTATATCTTAAATACGAGATTAGGAGTGACTTGAATGACGAAACAGAAATATGTTTATAAATCACCTGCAAACGGCTATCCCGAATGGAATAACAATCCTGAAATTTTTCAATTGAATCGGATGGACGCCCACGCGACATTAATGACATACCAATCGTTGGAAGAAGCTTTAGCTGGAAAATTAGAGGAATCGGCAAATGTTCATTCGTTAAATGGGATATGGAAGTTCGCATGGGCGAGTAACCCAGACGAACGCATCGTTGATTTCTATAAACAGGATGTGGATTGTAGTGATTGGGATACGATCTCGGTTCCCTCTCATTGGCAGCTCCAAGGATATGATTATCCGCAGTATACTAACGTTCGGTATCCTTGGTCTGAAAGAGAGGACATCAAACCACCTTTTGCTCCAACGGAGTATAATCCTGTAGGGTCGTATGTACGAACATTTACAGTACCTGAAGAATGGGAGGATAACCCCGTATTTATTAGTTTTCAAGGGGTTGAATCTGCGTTCTATATATGGCTTAATGGTGACTTAGTTGGTTATAGTGAAGATACTTTCACACCCTCAGAATTTGATCTGACACCTTACTTGGTACCCGGTGAGAATAAATTAGCTGTCGAGGTATATCGCTGGTGTGACGCTAGCTGGCTAGAAGATCAGGATTTCTGGCGGATGAGTGGTATATTTCGCGATGTATATTTATTTACAACACCTAATATCCATATTTATGATTTCTTTGCAAAGGCTGAACTTGAGGATGATCTACAGAATGGTCAATTGTCCATTACAGCACAGGTTAATAACTATACAGAAGTGAATGCAGGTCCGATTAGGATAGAGGCAACATTGTATGATCACACGCATCAGCCGATATTACAGCAACCACTAAGTATAGCTGCTTCGCTTAATGGAAAGCCATCTAAGCAACTACAAGGTTCAGTTCGTGTAGATCATCCTGAGAAATGGAGTGCCGAGAAGCCACATCTATATACATTAGTACTTCAGTTGAAGGACGCTGAGGGGAATACACTTCAGTTCATTAGCTGTAAGGTAGGTTTCCGTAAATTCGGTATCGAAGATGGATTAATGAAGATAAATGGTGAAATTATCGTATTTAAAGGTGTGAATCGCCATGAGTTCTCTCCTCATACAGGTCGTACGGTCAGTGTAGAAGATATGATCGCTGATATTGTTTTGATGAAATCACATAATATTAACTCCGTGCGTACCTCTCATTATCCAAATCATCCGAAGTGGTATGAATTGTGTAATGAGTATGGTCTGTACGTGATCGATGAGACAAATCTGGAGACGCATGGTAGCTGGACTTATGGTCAAAAGGAACTTGGGGACGCTATCCCAGGCAGTAAGCCAGAATGGAAGGCTAACGTTCTTGACCGGTGTAATACGATGTTCCAAAGGGATAAGAATCATCCTTCCATTGTGATTTGGTCACTCGGTAATGAATCCTTTGGGGGAGATAATTTCATTGCTATGTATAACTTTTTGAAGGAAGTAGATCCTTCTCGGCTTGTGCACTATGAAGGAGTATTCCATTACCGGCCATCTGAGGCTGCTTCTGATATTGAAAGTCAAATGTACACTCATGTACGTCAAATTGAGGAATATGCTCGTAACAACCCACAAAAGCCTTTTATTCTGTGTGAATATAGTCATGCGATGGGGAATTCTTGTGGTGGACTGAATGAATATTGGGAGTTGTTTGACCGTTATCCTATTCTACAAGGTGGTTTCATATGGGACTGGATTGACCAATCCATTTTGACTAAGACAGACAGTGGTGTATCTTATCTAGCTTACGGTGGTGATTTCGGTGAATCTCCACATGATGGGACATTTTGTGGGAATGGATTGATTTTTGCTGATCGGACGGTAACCCCTAAGTTGCTTGAAACGAAGAAGTGCTACCAGAATGTGAAATTTGCAAGTGAAGATATACAACAAGGTCGGATCAAGATTACGAACGAGCATTTGTTTACGAATGTATCAGATTACGATTTAATTTGGCAGTTGACGAACAATGGGGTCATTGAACAAGAAGGGCGTACGACGATTTCTGTCAAGCCAAATTCCTCAGAAGTGATTGATCTGAAAGAGGCTATCCCAGTGTTAGGTCAGGTTGGATCAGAATATATTCTGATATTGCGTTTTGTACTGAAAGAAGATACAGAGTGGGCCAAGCGAGGGCATGAAATTGCCTATGATCAATTCGTTGTGTTACCCGTAGCATGGGGAGAGGTTGTATCTACGTCTCAGACGGATGCTCTTCCTACATTGCAGGTTGTGGATCAGGAGAAAGTGTTGAGAGTAAGCGGGGAACAGTTCCTCGTGCAATTCGATAAGCTCACAGGTGAAATGTCTTCGTATCAATTGAAGGGTGTGGAGCTGATTCAACAAGCACCTATTCCGAACTTCTGGCGCGCATTAACGGACAATGACAGAGGGAATGGTCATGAGGAACGTAGTGGGACGTGGCGGGAGGCAGGTGCGAGAAGAACGCTAGTTCAGTTTGCTTATGAAATACAAGATCGTACGGTGAAGTTGGTGACAACTTACTCACTCCCTACTACAACGACATCATTATGTACGATCACGTACACGGTTCATGGAGATGGGGAAGTGATCTTGGATATGGATCTTCTCCCAGGTGAAGGTTCACCAGATATCCCTGAGATTGGATTACTATTGACGATGGTTGGCTCCTTTGATCAAATAGAATGGTATGGTAAAGGACCCCATGAGAATCAGTGGGATCGCAATACAGGTGCACCTGTAGGTCTATATTCTGGTAAGGTGAGCGAGCAGTGGGTTCCTTATTTACGACCACAAGAATGTGGGAATAAGACAGAAGTACGTCATGCATCCATTGAGAACAATCAACGGGTAGGGCTCTTCATTCAAGGATCTCCACGGTTCGAACTGAATGTACTTCCTTATACGCCAACGGAAATTGAAGCTGCGGATCATGCCTATAAGTTACCGAAGTCTGATACAACAGTCGTTCGGATTAATTACAAGCAAATGGGTGTAGGTGGTGATGATAGCTGGGGTTCAAGACCTCATCCAGAATACAGACTGTTCGGGAACCGTAGCTATAGCTTCAGTGTATCTTTGAAAGGATATCAAAAATAAATAATCAGAAGAAGGGGCTGTCACAAAGGTCAAAGTATTGACCTTTGTGCTCAGTCCTTTTTGTTGTTTCTAAATGATCTTAAATTTCACCGTTCAACTAATCCAATTAGTCTGTCATTTCTCGATCTCTGTGTTCCAATATGTTGTGGGGAATACTCCTTCTTCCAATTAAATAATCAATGGAGACTTGGAATAAATCGGCTAGTTGTGATAATGTTTCGAAATCTGGTTTTCGTCTACTCTTCTCATAGTGGGATAATGCTGCACGGCTGATCCCAATGGATGTAGATACTTCTTCTTGCGTCCATCCTTTCTGCTCTCGCAATTCTGCAATTCGATTCTCAATCTTCATTGATTTTCCTCCCTAAGCATCATAACCATATAAAAATAAGACATAAAAACAACTTGACACGATACAAATTGTATCGTAAATTAACATTACGAAGTGCGATACATTTCGTATCATTATAACGTCAAACATCTCATAAATACAACTTAGTTCTTGCTGAAACTCAAAAATAAAACTAAAAGATAAGGATTTCGCATAAGTTTGTATGTTAAGGAATGAATACGAACGTAAACTTTGAACACGTTTGAGGGGAGATCACGATGGAACTGAAGTTATTGATGAGCATGTTAAGAAAGCGATTGTGGTTAATTGTAATCTTCGTAATTCTGTGTACGTTAGGAACGGGATATTACAGTATGTACTACATGACGCCAATCTATGAAGCCTCGAGTACGTTAATTGTCAATAAGTCGAACCTTGATGGGGAAGGAAAACCAGCACTAGATATGAACGAAATTAACTCTAATATTATGCTTATCAATTCATATAAAGTGATTGTAAGATCAGCGTCGATCATGGATAAAGTTGTTCAGAGTTATCCGGAACTAAAGGTCTCATCAGAGGATTTAATGGAACGGATCAAAGTTGTAACAACGCAAAACTCTCAAATGATTACTTTGGAAATAAAAGATTCATCTTATGAGCATGCCATGCAAATTGTGAATGCAGTTTCACAAGTCTTTAAGAGCGAGATTCCTAGAATTATGAAGATAGATAATATCACAATCTTGGATACCGCCAAGCCTCGGATTTCACCAGAGGCAGTTAGCCCAAATGTGTTGTTGAATAGTGTGATCGCATTGGTTGCTTCTTTCATGTTAGCAATAGGGGGAGTGCTGATTAAAGAGTATCTAAATGATACGGTGGAAAATGAACAAGATGTTGAACGCTATTTGGAGCTAACGACGTTAGGCTCAATACGAAAAATTAAGAAGAAAGATATGCGAACACGTTCAAGACGTCGATCAAAAGAACAGATGGGAGAAAAATATGCATCGCTCAGCCAATAAATCTAAATTAATTATGAACTCAAATCGTAGATCTGCTATTTCAGAAGGCTATAGAAACTTGCGGGCTAATATTCAATTTTCAAGTTGGAATCATAATCTTCATGTCATGGCGGTTACTTCAACACAGGCAGGTGAAGGTAAGACAACGACGATTAGCAATCTAGCTGTAGCGTATGCACAAGAAGGGAAAAGTGTATTACTCATTGATGCCGATCTAAGACATCCTTCAATACAAGAGATTTTCGACGTAACGAATAGAACGGGACTCTCCAATATATTAGCTAATCAATGCTCATGTGATGAGGTCGTTCGAATAACAGAAATAGAGAATCTATCGCTTGTTACTGCGGGGCCGATTCCACCGAATCCAACAGAGCTACTGTCATCCGGCAAATTGCATGAGGTCGTTGAAGGTTGGAAAGAAGACTTTGACATTATTTTAATAGATACCTCGCCGATCATGGCGGTGGCAGATGGGCTAATTGTAGCGTCGATAAGTGATGGAGTCATTCTTGTTGTGAATGCAGGTAAGGTGAAGCGACAATATATCCAGAAATCTAAAGAAAGATTGGAGAGCGTGAAGGCGCATATCCTCGGAGTCGTCCTGAATAATAAAAAGTTTAATAAGTCAGAGGCACACCAGTATAACTACTATGGTATTCAATAAAATTGAAGTTGAAGTTGGTTTGAAGGTCATGCCTATTACACCTATATCAGGGTAGGCACTCGATCATGCTGTGGGTACGAGAGTACCTTAGACGTTTATCGTCAATAGTGTGTTGTGAGGATGGGTTAAATGCCCTTATTATACTTTAATAATATTCTAATGATGATAAGGTAGGAACGTAAATGTATAAGAAAATATGTGTTATAGGGCTTGGTTACATAGGGCTGCCAACGGCTAGTTTACTTGCTGTCAAAGGATATGAGGTACACGGGGTAGATATTAATCGGCAAGCAGTGGAGTCAATTAACCAGGGTGAAGTTCATATTTATGAACCTGATCTAGATATTATGGTTAAGGCCGCCATTCAGAGTGGGCAGCTTCATGTCTCATCTGAGCCGGAAGAGGCAGATATCTTTATTGTAGCAGTACCTACGCCATTTCAAGACGATCATAAGCCGAATATAAGCTACGTATATGATGCAACCATGGCAATCGCACCTTATATAAGACCAGGTAATCTTGTCATCTTGGAATCGACGAGTCCGATAGGTACAACCGAGAAAATTGTAAATTGGATTCTGGAAGCTAGAACAGACCTGAGTGTATCAGAAACATCGCACTCGATCTGTAATCGAATTTATGTTGCGCACTGTCCTGAAAGAGTTATGCCTGGTCAAATATTAAGAGAACTCGTTGAGAATGATCGTATTATTGGAGGAATTGATAGTCCTTCGACGAAAAAGACGGTTGAGTTCTATAAGCAATTTGTAAGCGGTGAGATATTAGAAACGAATGCGAGAACGGCAGAAATGGCGAAATTGACGGAGAATTCTTTCCGTGATGTCAATATTGCCTTCGCTAATGAATTATCTCTCATTTGTGATCATTTAGATATTAGTGTATGGGAATTGATCCGATTAGCGAATCATCATCCTCGCGTTCAAATCTTACAACCTGGCCCGGGTGTAGGGGGGCATTGTATTGCGGTCGATCCTTGGTTTCTCGTTGATGCAGCTCCAGAACAAGCAAAGCTTATACGCACAGCACGGATTGTAAATGATTATAAACCTGGGTATGTTGTTGATCGAGTAAGTGAGCGAGCCGGACGATTTAAATCACCTGTCATCGCTTGTCTTGGGTTGGCCTTTAAGGCAAATATGAACGATCTACGTGAAAGTCCCGCGGTCAAAATTGTCGAGCATTTATCAAAATTGGAAGTGGGTACAATTTACGTTGCTGAACCTCATATTAAGGAATTGCCTGAATCTCTTCTGCTTATGCATGTCAGTCTAATGGCTGCAGAAGAGGCAATCCGAAAGTCAGACATTGTACTGCTACTCGTTAACCATGATGTGTTTAAGGATATTGATAGTAATTTACTGAAAGAGAAAATTGTAATTGATACACGAGGATTCTTTAACTAACTTCCCGTGAGTTAGAAGGTTGGAGTGTGAAGAATGTCTGTCCTAATGGCAAAAGTAAAAAGGCTAAGGAATTTACCACTTGATCAAGCTGTGAAGAAGATTGCAATCACCGCAGTACAGCAAATTCGCTATACGGTACGAAAATACAAGATGATCACTTTTCCCATTCAGATTAATACAGCGCAGTTCAACGGATTTCAAAGCGATAGCCGTTATTTCTTTCATGTACAAGATCGCACATCTTATGTAGAACAACTTATAGCATCCCAGTTGGATATTTCCATTATTAAAGATGCAGATCGAATTTGTAGTCATCAATTTGATTTACTAGGTTCAGGACCTGTACAACTGGGAGCTAAATTTCCGTGGAACGAGGATTTTAAGACTAAGTATAGATGGAGGAATACATTCTATAAACAAATCCCCATTGTTGACCTCGGCAATGCTGCGGATGTGAAGATACCATGGGAGCTATCTAGATTCCAACATCTATTCACAATGGGGAAAGCGTATTGGATAACGGATAATGAGAAGTATGCCTTAGAGTTTCAGGCACAGATAGATGATTGGATAGACCATAATCCGATTGAGATGTCTGTCAATTGGACGTGTACTATGGATGTAGCTATTCGAGCTGTGAATTGGATATCGGGCTGTTATTTTTTTCAGGAAAGCCCATCGATTTCATCATCATTCTGGGAACGAATTCACACTTCATTATATTTACATGGACAATTTATTATGAACAACTTGGAGAATACCGGGGAACATACAGGAAATCATTATCTATCCAATCTTGTTGGTTTAATTAGTCTGGGCATTTATTTCGGTGAGTTCAAGGCATCGTTAAGGGGGAATACAACGAATCATCCCAAGCGATGGCTTGAGTATGCTTATGCAGAGATGGAACGTGAGATGTTCGTGCAAGTGAATAACGATGGAACGAATTATGAAGCATCAACATCGTATCATCGATTAGTTGCCGAATGCTTCTTACTAACGACTGTTGTATGCTCTCATAATCACATGACATTTACTAAAGAATACATGCAGCGACTTGAGCGAATGTTCGAATACATGATGCATATGACGAAGCCTAATGGACGTTTCCCCATTATTGGAGATGCGGATGATGGGCGTCTGCTGATAGTATCTCGCTATGGTAACTGGATTAGAAATGATGGTCGGCATTTATTAACCATTGCAGGAGAGTTGTTCGATCGCGATGACTTTAGATTCTATGCTCAAGGGGAAGAAGAGAATTCATTATGGATTACGGGTTCCATGAAGACGGAAGTAGCTCCCCCAGTTGAGAAACTACAATCGATTTCTTTTCAAGATGGAGGTTATTTCATTCTCCGAAATAGTCGGACTTTTTGCCATATACGTTGTGGTGAAATGTCTTTCCATGGTCATGGAGCGCATAGTCATAACGATCAATTAAGCTTTGAATTACAGTTGGATGGACATGATTTCATCATAGATCCGGGGTCTTATGTATACACGGCAGATTATCGGATGAGGAATCACTTTCGAAGTACCATGATGCATAACACGATTCGAATAGGAGATAAAGAACAGAATGATTTCGACGATGACAACCTATTCTTGATGCGTGAGCAGACATTTGCACAGTGTGACGTATTCACGGATTCACGATTTGCGGGTCATCATCAAGGTTATAAAGATAAACTTGGTATTGTGCATCACCGAGAATTTACTTTAAGAGAGAACCATTTAGAAATATCAGATGTGTTGGAGGACGTACAGAACTTAAATGAACAACGCTTAACCTACACTGCTGCATACATATTATCTCCAGGCGTAGAAATAATACAGTACGAGAATCATGTTGAATTTCATCAACAAGGATTAGTTGTTGAGCTATTGATTAAAGGTAGTAGCAATATAGAAGTACAAGATTGCTGGGTATCTAGTCGATATGGTGTTCGTGAACCGAGCCACATGATTCATGTTAGTGGGTCTGCCGCTTGGATGAATACTATAATTCAATGGTCGAGAATGGGGTGATTGAAATGAGTCTTACGAGAGGTATTGCGAAACAAATTTTATCTTATTTGCCTTATCGTTACGTCAATGTAGGTAAAGACTTTTATGAGTGGTTAGACAAGTTAGAAAGGTTGAAAGAAATGAGCGGTGACCAAATCCGTGAGGCTCAATTCAATTCTTTCATGGATATTGTGAAACTAGCGTATGATGAAACACTCTTTTATCGTCAACGGTATGATGAACACGGATTCCATCCCAGCCAACTGAAGAACCCCTCAGATATTCAGCGAATACCTAAGATTACCAAAGCTATGGTTAAAGAGAGTGGTCGCGACATTCTCGTATCCAAATATGACCCTAAGAAATTATCCGTAGGTTCAACGAGTGGTTCGACGGGTAGTTCATTAACGATTTATTCAAATCGTCGTGTCGAGCAGCGCGAATGGGCAACCACTTGTTTCTTATGGTCTACAGTAGGATATCGTCCTGGTGATGGAAGGGTAGAATTTAGAGGGTACTTTCCAGGTGGTGAAGAGTATCTTAAGGATGATTATCACAGGGTCCTTCGTATTAATGTATCCAGAATAACAGGGAGTAATATTCGGAAAATATGGAAACTCATTCATGAGCTAGGATATGAATTTATGCATGGCTATCCCTCATCGTTAAGCCTTGTATCCAAATTGGTGATAGAGAATAATATGGTCAATCAATATGAGCCTAAAGCAATTCTGATGGCTTCGGAGAATGTATATGAACATCAGATAAACACTATAAACTCAGCGTTCCCTAGTGCGAAATTACACGCACATTATGGTCAATCAGAGAGAACCATAGTGGCTGGTTGGACAGGTGATTCACAAGCATATAGCTTTGTGCCTCTCTATGGATATGTTGAATTGGACACCCACTCCAATGAGTTGATTGGAACATCCTTTATTAATGATGTGATGCCTCTCATTCGTTATGAGCTTATGGACATTGCATCAGGAATTATCGAAACCTCTAGCCAACCGAACTATTTGTTTCCGACGATTCAATCCATTGATGGTAGAGTTGGAGAAATTATGTATAAGCCAAATGGAGACATGGTGTCATCAGCTTTAATTGCGATTGCAGTTCGTGGAACGAAATTCGTTACCGCATGCAAATTGATTCAGCATCAATATAATGAAATTGAATTATTAGTAGAAACATTTCAGGCTGAGGATCAGGTGATGGACGAACTGCAATTCGTCATGCAAAGACTCCGAACTATTTTTACAGATTCGATGCGCTTCATGATTCATATTGTAGATCATATTCCAAGAGAAGCATCAGGTAAGTTAAAAACGGTTGAAGTATTGATCGGGCGAGAGGGACATACTCTATGAAAATTATTATGATCGGTCCCGTACCGCCACCCGTTGGTGGAATCTCCGTACATATTAAACGTATCCAAAAAAGGCTGAGAGATGAAGGAATTCAATGTGATGTTTATAATGAAGCGAATGATTGTCGGATAGAAGACAATATCTATTCTTTACAGGGATATAAAAGATTCCTGTTCAAGATTCCCTTTATTCGAGGGGATCTTTTTCATTTCCATACGATTAATCGAACCGTCAGAATGTTGTTAGGCTGCTATAAAATATTCGGTAAAAAAATCATTCTAACGGTACATGGTGAAAGTCTAATGCAGCAGATTAAGAATTCGAACGCTGTGGTTAGATTCCTATTATTAAAAAGTTTACAAACGATAGATCAGATTGTGTGTGTGAACGAAGAAGATACGCAGGAATTAGTACGTTTGGGCTTTAGTGAACATAAGGTCATAACGATTCCTGCTTATATCCAACCTGTGGAATGTGAGTCAAATGATCTTGCCATTCCCAATGAAGTATTAACATTTATAGAGGGAGCTAAGTTTGTGATTACGGCAAACGGCTTTATCCGCTTTCACCAAAGGAAGGATCTATACGGGGTGGATCTTCTAATTGATCTGCTCAAGAAATTAACAGAGATGAACTACGATGTTCGGATTCTGTTCGCAACTCTGGGAGTTGCTAGTCAAAGTGTGGATGAACGAAATTACTACAGTTTTCTTCGAAAAAGAATAAAGATGTTCAATCTTGAAGATCGTTTTTTATTTTACGAGGTAAGCAACACGGAACTATTCCCGCTTGTGAGAAAGAGTCATCTATTTGTTCGCCCTACAACAACGGATGGTTATGGGGTTTCTATTGCAGAAGCACTCTACTACTCGATTCCCTCCATAGCAAGTGATGTCTGCAAGCGTCCTGATGGAACGATCCTTTTCCAATCTCGTAATATCCATGATTTAATACAACAGGTACAGGATGTTATGAACAATTACCCAGTACATAAACAACGAGCGAGTGTGCTCGAACAAAGGGATTATGCTATGGATTTATTAGAAGTGTATTTCAAAATCGCAGGACAAAGGAGTCTGGAAAGTAAAGTGATCCTAGATGAATGTCGTAAATAAAAAAATGTTTTCTAATGGATTAATATACTTCTTCTCATCGGTGTTGACGCAATTAATGAACTTATTCCTTATTCCTCTGTATACCAGAAACTTATCACAGGAGGACTATGGACACTATGATCTGATTATTAGTGTACAGCAGTTATTGGCTATTGCCATTACGCTTGGCGTATATTCCGGCATGGTTCGATTCTTCAATGAGTTCGAGAATAAGAATGATCTTAAAAATACAGCTATGACCTTCTCATTCGTCTGGGGAGGTTGTTGTATTGGAATGGCCTGGTTAGCGAATCCTTGGCTGTATCCCGTGTTGTTCGGAGAAGATCCGAATGCTCATTTATTTATCCCTTTCGTTGTAGCAAGTTCCGTGTTGATCTGTTTCAACACAACGTATTCGAGTTTTCATGCAATGAAATTTAATGCCCTGAAATCTAGCGCTATTCAGTTCTCTACGATTCTGACTACGCTGTTATTCGCTATTTATTTCTTCATTATGTTGGATCTGGGCATTGTAGGGATATTAATGGCGCAGCTATGTGGCAATTTATCTGTTTTTCTATTTCTATTCGTGGTGGATTTCCGGAATTTCAAGCTGAGATTTAAGTTAGAACAACTCAGGAAGATGCTTCGTTATGGATCAGGTCTTATGCTCGGGGACGTATCTGCCTGGATTCTAACATTGAGTGATCGTTTCTTGATCAGAGGATACATGAATCTATCTGCAGTGGCTGTCTACTCCGTTGGATACAAAATAGGAATGCTCATTAATCCAGTATTTATTAATCCATTTGCATCCGTATTTACGCCGTTCAAATTCTCAGTATACAAAGAAGAGAATGGAAGAGAGCAGATTGGTAGTATGTTTCGATTATACAATTTCATCGGTTGGTTCTGTGTACTAGGGCTATCACTCTTTGCAAACATTGCAATCCATTTGATTGCACCTACTGAGTATGGAACGGCTGCTTATTTAGTTCCTATTATAGCCCTTTCTTATTTCTTATCAGGCGCGATATCCTTTTATTCCTTGGGACTACATATTGCCAATAAGATGCGAATCAATTCAATGATTACGATTATGGCAGCTGTTATTAATATCATTGCGAATATGATACTGATACCTTGGTTGGGTATATACGGTTCCGCCATATCTACAGTTATTGCGTATGTCATAGCGAACGGTGTGTTTTATCATTATGGATCGAAGTATTATCAACTTGGTTACGGAATATTATATCCATACAAATTTTTGATCATTATAACTCCGATATACGGGGTTTATTATTTTTTGGTCCACGTCTTCGACTTCATATTTATAGATTATTTTATTATGGAACTTATTCTGAATACCGTTTTATGTGTTGTGTTTTTATTGTTAAGCGTCAAATGTGAATTTATTTCTAAAGATGAGGTTTCAGGAATTCTGAATAACTTTCGATTGCGTAAAGCAGCGAAATTAGCAGTGAACGAAGTGAGTTCTAAATCATGAATGCTATCATTGTTCACAAATTATTGAATAAAGGAGTCCGTTTGTTGTGACAACAAAATTAATAACCGATGTTGAAGGTTTACTCAGCATTAAAGAGGATTGGGAAAGAATAGAACGATGCGATCGAAAAACGACATATTATAGTACATTTCATTTTAATTATTGTTGGTGGCTTACTTACGGCCAGAATAAGAACAATCAGTTATTTATTATTTGCTGCTATCGAGATAATGAAATGGTAGGAATCGCACCATTAATGTTTAGAAAAATTGATAAGAAATTATTAAAATGTAATGAATTACGATTTATAGGAAAAGGTGATTATTTCAATTTCATACTAGATAGTAGCCAATTTTCAGCATTGGCGATTATTAAAGATATCTTTAAGGTTATTGAAGACCATGCTAGTCGTTGGGACAGAATCGAGATGACACATATACAGATGGATACACCATTGCTTCGGTATTTATTAAGGCATGATAAATACAATCCGTATGTTCATTATTTAACATCTTCACCAAGGTTTGATACGGAAGACTTCACTTCCTACGAACAGTTTGATAAAGAAATTATGAACACCAAGATGAGAAAGAAACGTGCTAAATTACTTGGCGAAACCAATTATCGATTTAAGGTGGTAAGAGGCAGTGAGAGTGAGGATATTTATGAACAAATATCCCATATTCACAAATTGGAGAAGCAATACTTACAGAGTGAAAAGGGGAAATACGAAAGGAAAAGTTTGTTTGAAAATGGAAATAACGAAAAGTTTCTAAAACGGTTATTCAAAGATAATGATCAAATGGTTACCTTTGTTCTTGAATCAGAAGAAGGTGAAATCATTGTTTATAAGTCCTGTTACTTATTTGGAAATGTTCTTTATGGATGGAATACAGCTTATGATCCAAAGTATTCCCACTTTCACGGGATTGCTGATGTGCTTATGATCGAAATGATTCAGTATATATTTGAGCGTGGCCATGGAGAGAAAATTGACTTTGGGGCTGGAAGTTATTCGTGGAAATTCAGGTGGACTAATCGCTTTTCAGTGAATTATTCATTAGCCATGTGGAATATGTCTAACCCGAAAACGAAGTTTTTTCGATTTCTTACTAGAACAAGAGAAGTAGTTCGGGCTATAAGAGGTATAACCAATGAGCATTGAACTTTGTAAATGGTATAACAATGCAAGATCCCCTGTGTTGCTGATGATTGATGATCTCGCTAATACATGGGTAGATACGAATAAAGATGGAACATTACATTTAGGAGATGATTGGGGGTACCACAAGAACGAGAAGAATTCTTCCTTCCGTTATTTAAATGAGATGATTCTAAAAGATTTCCCACAACTGAAAGTAACATTCTTCGTTCCTGTAGGCGTTAGAGTAGGAATGCTTCTGAAGCCTTTGTTAACTCAAGTGTCAGAACCGATGAATGCAGATGAGGGAAGTAAGGAGTTCTTTAAGTCCATTCACCAACATCCGAATTTCGAACTTGCATACCATGGTACAACACATGGGAAGGTGGGTCAGCGTGCAGTTGATTTTATTCAAGAATGGGCCTTGTTCAACAGTGTAGATGAAGCCTTAGATACGATTCGTAAGGGGAAAGATATTTATCAGGATGTTATCGGAATCAATCCAAGTGGTGGGAAATATTGTGGTTATACGAGTAACGGTTATTCGGATGAGAGCATTGATCAATCGGGATTCTCGTGGTGGTGCCGGTATTGGAATAGGGGAATCTCTGATGGAGGAAAGCAAGAAATATGTGGGAATGATCACAATCCGCTAACCAACTTTGATATCAAGAGATTTGGAAGCACAGCAGTTATTGATATTCCATCTACGCTAAGTGGGTCGATATTGAATGGTGTACTTCATCGGGAAACGACCATGAAGGGGATCGCCAAAAGAGTTCTCAAAAAAATACTTATTCGCTGGAAGCTACGCGAGATTACTTATTTATTAGAACATCAATTGGTCATTAGTGTGCAAGAGCATATTGCTCCCTCGCGAGATGATGGAAAAAGGCAAAGTCCCAATATTTTTGATGATCGCAAAAGTTTAAGAGGCATATTTCACTATTTGGAGGATAAGAAAGTTTGGTATTGCACAGGAAGTGAGCTAGCTGATTACGTAAATCTTCGAGATCATGTAACTGTCGAAAGAATCAACGAGAATACGTTTATATTGGAACATCCAGCATCATACCGCGATCAAGTCATTTCCCTGAAATTCAGCCAATATAACATTTTTCAAATAAGGCGCCCTGATGATGTGATTATGGATGTTCGTGAAGGCTATGTGAATTTGCCTGTGATGGAGGGGGAGTATTCGATTATGAAAGGTGGGATTAGATGAAGAAGACATTGATTCTAATTTCGGATTATATCGAAGGGCAACCGGTCGTAGCATCCGTCCGTTACACTGGAATTATGAATTATTTCGCAGATAGATATAGCTTATTAACGATTAATGATACACAATTTGGTTCTTTTCAAAGTCGATTCTCCACCTGGAACTATAAATTTACAACACCTCATAGTATTTTCACACAAACGATACAAGAAAATGAAGTACAGAACAAAAGAAATAAGAACAAAAAAATAGAACGAATACTGCGTAATAAATGGATTGTATCCACATGGCGTAACTATAAATTAAGTAAATATAAGTTCGACCAAATGAATAAATCCTTATTTAACCAATTGGATCAATACTTAAGTACGCATGAAGTGGCTGCTATATGGGTAACCGTTCCAGATGTGTATGGTTTATATATATTAGATTATATTAAAAAAAAAGCGCCTCATATTCCAGCTGTGATTGAAATCCGTGACATCATTAACAATGATATCGGTGAGGGCAATCCCAAAAGGGCATTAAAACGTGCAGAAAAAATTATTTCTAAACTTGCTGACGGTGTTGTAGCTGTCTCACAAGGGATTCATCAGTATTATCAAGATCAGGACGATAGATTAGATATTCAAATCATTAAGAATGGATACGATGAGCAGTATTTCATAGACAGTGAATATCAACCTATTGACAATGCAATAACTCATTTGGAATTAACTCATATTGGCTCTATCTATAAAGGAAGGAATATTAAACAATTTATTGAAGGATTAATAATGTTCCATGAGCGTACAGGAATCCTAATCACATTCAATATTGTAGGTGTTCTGGATCAACAAGCACTTCATGATATTCAATCATTTGAACAGGTCATAACAGGAATTTCGATTCGGCTCGTAGGTACCGTGAAGCATGCAGAGGCTATCCATTGGTTAAAAGAAGCAGATATCGCTGTTATTCTAACGCATACCAAGGGTAGTAACTATGCTATTCCAGGGAAAACTTTTGAGTATATCGGTGGGTGTAAACCTATTATCGCCGTGACAGAAGATGAGGAACTCATCGCCTTAGTCCATGGCAAATATGGTGAATGTGCGAAGCATCATCGGGAAGATATTGCTGATCGATTATCAGAACTGGTAAAGAACAAATATGATTATTCAGATCGCGGGAGATTTTCTAGGAAATCGCAAGCAGAGCAATTGATTCAATTTATAGAAAATAAAATGAATAATTAAGAGGAATCATTATGTTCTTTACGCTATTAATGCTCTGTATTCCTGTACTTATGATAGGGCTACTCCTTGTGCTCAATGTATTCAAAGGGGACTTTGTTCATAGTTTCACTGTTGGATGTGTCATTGTGGGGATGATCAGTGGTATTCGATTTAATGTTGGTGAACAAGATATTTATGTCGATCTACCTTTTGTTATGTTGTTGTTATTAAATTGTACGTTGCTCATTCATATATTTCTTAAGAGCAGAATCAATCATTTGGTCATTCAGATTGAATTAAGAACAAAACTAAACACCTTGTTCATTCTGATCAGCGGAATGATTGTACTATTCATATTACAGGTGTATACGGTTCAACTTTATGAAATAGGTCTCTATATTTATCATATCAACGTGTTTATTAATATGCTTTTGCTAGCAATTATGTTCTATTTATTATCTTTAATGGAATTGAAGACTTCTACTTTGTTGGCAGGGATTGCAATATACTCTTTAGCTAATTCAACTTTGGGGTTACTGCAATATAAGTTCAATAAATCGTTCTTACCTTTTACCACAGAAGGAAGTATTAATTACTATGAAGGGGCAGTGATAACGAAAAGAGTTATGGGATTTGTCGGTGCTAGCAATGGCGCGGGGAATTTAGGTGCCATTCTATTCTCTGTACTATTATATTATCACTACAAGAAAAGGAGTCTGGGAAGTCTCATTATTTTTCTTCTCAATGTCCTTTTTATTATCTTAACTTTTACGAGGATCGGGTATTTATCCATTTGTATTCAATTTCTTATTTTCATTGTCATGACTGGAGTTGCGGATCATCGTCAATGGATTAGAAGATATGTCATAGGTTTAGTAAGCATTACTGTAGTGATCGTAGCCTATCAAGTGTTCGGAGAAGATCTTTATCAGACATTCATTGTGGATAGAGGGGATACCCAATCGAATCGATTTACCCAGTTTGCTGCAGCGTTTAACATATTCAAAGATCACATTTGGTTTGGGGTGGGCGCGGGTCAATATATTCCATATCAGCAAGCGAACTTTGGGATCAAAGACATTGTTATACATTCTCAATTTATTAACATTCTTGTGGAACAAGGTCTCGTAAGCTTCATCTTATTTATGACCATGTATATTGTATTATTTATTTGGAGTTTGCGGAAATTTAAAGATGAATTGTGGTTACCGGTTTCTTTGTTTGTAGGGAATCTTGTCGTCGTTAATTTCAACCCGAATCAGTACTATAGTATATGTATCTACACATTTTTAATTGTGGTGTTAGGATTGCTATTTTCAAGTGATAAGAGAGTGGATGTTTATACTAGGTGCAATGTCAGAACCAAAAAGATAGATTGTTAATATAATAAACTAGAAATAGGAGATGATAATGTCAATGGAGGGATGATCATATGTCACAGTTAGGTGCTACGAATGTCAGAGATTTTGGAGCCAAAGGTGATGGAATGACAGATGATTCGGTAGCTATACAACAAGCAGTTAATAGTATAAGCGTTACTGGTGGAGTTATCCTCATTCCTGAAGGTGTGTACAAAGCGAACTTTACAATTAACACCTCTAATATCAATATTACAGGGTCTGGGACATTGAATGGCACAATTAATCTAAGTGGGAAAGTGACAAGTAATACGGATCGATTCTCAGGCACTGGGAATATTCGAATTGATGGGATAACGATCAATGGCGAGAAGAAAAGAAACGGGATTAATTGTAAATGGGTGTTTGGCGTATTGATTACGAATGTTAGATTTATCCATTGTCTAAAAGCGATTAATTTCGAACCTGTGAATCAGACACAGCATTGCTCACGTTTCTCCATTACAGATAATCAAATCATCGATTGTAATTATGGACTCTATGTTGATTATCTTCCTCCAACGGATGGCGGGAATTGCGGTGTGGGGGATGTGAATTTCACTAACAATATGTATGAATCAAGAGCGAATACTCGAGGGGCTTTCGGTAACAAATTTCATATTTGGGCAAAAGGTTTAGACGGTCTAATCTGTAAAGGAAATGTTCTATTCTTCGCTCATACGGGATCGGAACAATCGAATATTTATATTGAGATCTTCAATTGGGTTGTGATCGAAGGAAACAATATATTTGAATCGGGAGACAGTGCTATTGTATGTAAGAAAGGCTTTAATGTTGTTATTTCTAACAATAATATCGCTTGGGCTCAGAAATATGGGGTTTATTTATCTGAAATTGTAGGAGGAATTGTCAACGCTAACAATCTCACCTGGAAGTCAGGTGTTGATAATGTGGCAACGGGTGTTTATATCGAGAAAAGCCCCTATTTCATAGGCAATATATCAAACAACAATATTTTCTTTCCTGGTATGTATGGCATTCACA
This sequence comes from Paenibacillus sp. FA6, assembly GCF_051550225.1. Lineage (NCBI taxonomy): Bacteria > Bacillati > Bacillota > Bacilli > Caryophanales > Paenibacillaceae > Paenibacillus > Paenibacillus sp. FA6. The sequence goes on from NZ_CP188820.1 coordinate 942,625, forward strand.
TTAAAGATAGCTCACTTGTGAATATTACTGGCAACAATGCACGTAGTCAGTATGGTAACAATCAAGCTGTGAAAATAGATAGCCCAACCACTTGCACCGGAGTGAGTATGACATCCAACCAGTTCACTAATTACGCTCAATCATTGCAGGAGTTCTATCTCACTAGTCCTGTCATGACAACGAACTATCTTAGCAGTAATAGTGAAGGGAAGACAAGTACTGCTTTAAAAGGGATATTGAATGAGGAGTTCATAGCGTTTACGAATAATGCCGCAGAAGTTGATATTTCAAATCTATCACTTGCTGTATTTGCTTATAATAAACTGACGTTAGTAACAAAGCTCACGAAAGAGGACTTAACGAAATCTTTACCTAGAATAGTAACGATTTACTCATACACGAGTAATTTAACCATCTCAAGATCTATTCCGAATGTTCAACTAAAGGGAAAAGCACAGTCCGTGAAATTTCCAGTTGATTCTAGTATGACTTTGTTAGTGTATGGCTCTAAAATCATAGAGTTATCCCGTAATTTCCCCATCGATATTTAATACAATATGTTGTGAATGGGCCTGCTGCTGGGACCCTTTTTTTTGCTTAGGAAAGGAGTTACCTAATCGTAATATGAAGACCACAATCATTCGTAGCGTAGAAGCGTTGTCACAGCTGGAAGAACAATGGCGGGATTTAATTCATCATGTAGAACAAGCAGAAATATTCGATACATGGGAATGGCTGCAATCCTATTTAAAATACATGTTTGAGGATCATAAGCAATTATTTGTCATCGTAGTAACGGATCAATCTCAGTGCGTAGCCATAGCTCCTTTATGTATAACTACATGTAAAGTGAAATGGCGCACCGTAAAGTCGTTACAATGCATTATTTCAGGTACGGGGGAATCCAACACATTCTACTTACATAAACGATATCATAATATCAAATTAATGAAGCAAATTTCTGAGACCTTAGTTCTGCATCAAGAAGAATGGGATTGGATCGACCTCATTAGCTTTCAGTCTCACAATGCTACGACATCCTTAGTTCAACAATGCTTCGGGGAGCAGTTTGAAGTGTTCACTAGGCAGCTGTCCTTATCCCCATATGTGAATATGGAAATTTACAATGACCAAAAAGTAGATATCAACCGAATTAAAGCAATAGAACGCAAAGAACGAAAGTTATGCCGTGAGCACGAAGTTAGTATTAAGTTGAATGAACCATGTAATGAACCAATTTGGAACAGTTTCACTGAGCTACACAAAAAGAGGTGGCAACAAAGCTTATTTAACGAACCGCGAGTAGATTCTTTTTACAAAGAAATTATTCCGCTCTTTGAGGGTAATCATGGTGCTCATTTTTCTTACATAGAGATTGATGGGAATATTGCTTCTGCTATGCTTACGTTTGCTTATCATAATAAAGTTTATTTGTATATCTCGACATTTTCGACTGAATTCGCTGAATACGGTGTGGGAGTCGTTCTTTTAAATCGTGTGATGGAGCATTATTTACAGAGTGATGTGACAGAAATTGATTTAATGAGTGGGCTTCAAGAATATAAGTTCTTCTGGTCAGATCGAGTTAAACTCAATTATCAGATTCGCATCATTAACAACACGAAGAGAACGAAGCTATTGAAAGCTTATACACTAATTCAAATGAACAAGAAGATGATTAAATCAATCATTAAGAAATCGAAATAATTTCATGATTGTTAATAATATCGCTTTAGCGACTAAAGGTGGGGATCTCGTGGAGAGAACGATGATGGGGCTAGTTAAAGAGAAACGTGAGCCGGGTGCAGTGCTCAAAGAGGTTCCTGTACCTGATATTGGTCCAGACGAAGTGTTGGTTCGCGTCAAAGCGAGCTCTATCTGCGGAACGGACGTACATATTTACAATTGGGATGCTTGGGCGGAGAAAAGTGTGGTGACGCCAAATGTATTCGGACATGAATTCGCTGGCATTGTTGAAGCTATTGGAAGTCAGGTCATGAATGTGAATGTAGGGGAAAGTGTATCGGCTGAAGGGCATATGGTTTGCGGCTATTGCAAGCCATGTAGAACGGGGAATTCGCATGTATGTCTGAACACACGTAGCTTCGGTATTACAGCGCCGGGGTGTTTTGCGAAATATGCGGTCGTTAGGGCAAGCAATATCATCCATAATCGTCCGGATATGCCTTTTGAATTGGCATGTCTTCAGGACCCGCTTGGTAATGCTGTCCAGACGGTACTATCTGGAGATATCGTTGGTAAGTCTGTAGCGGTCATTGGTGCAGGGTTAATCGGATTAATGTCCATAGCCGTGGCTAAGGCTTGCGGAGCTGGCAAAATTATTGCAGCGGATATTAATCCATATCGATTAGATATGGCGCATAAAATGGGTGCGGATGTACTTATTAATAGTTCAACGGAGAAGTTATCGAGAGCGATTAAAAAACATACAGATGGTGAAGGTGCGGAGGTTGTCTTGGAAATGTCAGGTAATCCTGATGCCATTCGTGAAGGATTTGAAGGAGCAGCGAATGCAGCTCGTGTATCGTTATTAGGTATTCCGACGAAAGATGTCTTGCTGGATATGGGGAACATTATTTTCAAAGGCATTCGTGTGGAAGGTATTACAGGGCGTCGCATGTATCAAACATGGTACCAAATGAGGGGGCTTCTCGATAATAATCTTATTCATTTGGATGGTCTTGTGACACACACTTTTACATTGGATCGCTACGAGGAAGCCTTCGAGCTGATGCAAAAGGGGCTCTGTGGGAAAATTGTCTTTCTTCATGAGACATCCAGCCAGATACTTCAGGAATCTAAATTCAATAGCCATTCCTATCAAGTTATATCTTAGTGAAATTAGCACTCATTGCGATAGTAAAACGTCCTGTCATCTCCAATTAGGAATGACAGGACGTTTTATGTTGTTGACCCTAATAAGCTCCCCGAATATGTGTTTCCACTTGATTCTCATAGAATGAGCGTAGTCGGTCCAATTCTTCTGTGCTAAATGCAGGCACGTCAACGGTACCGAGATTGTCCTCTACTTGTCGGACGTTTTTGAATCCAGGAATCACACAGGTGATATTCGGATTCTCAAGAATCCAGCGCATAGATGCGCGTGCCATATCTCCCCGACCTTCCGCGATCCATGCAAGTTCTCTTGCAAGCTCTACTCCCTTGGTGAAAGGCAACCCGGCGAATGTTTCACCCACATTGAAATGTTCACCATTTGCGTTAAAGTTGCGATGGTCATCTGCAGCAAATGTACTGTTCTCATTGAATTTACCTGTAAGCAGTCCACTCGCAAGTGGCAATCTGACAAGAATCCCAACACCAGCTGTATTTGCCTTCGGGAACAGCTCATTAGCTGGCTTTTGGCGTAGCAAATTAAATATAACCTGAAGTGCTTTAAGACCCGGAACGTCCAGACAGAATAAACCTTCCTCGATTGTCTCTACACTCACACCGAAATGACGGATCTTTCCTTCTTGTTGTAGCTTCTCTAGTACTTCAAACACTCGACCATCCTTTAGAATGGCAAGTGGTGGACAGTGAATCTGATACAAATCGATTCTTTCGCGTTGCAGACGCTTTAGACTATTCTCACAATATTGGCGAATCGCTTCTTCTGAATAATTGGCTGGATCCTGAACATCGCCTGCACGGCAAAATTTGGTGGCAATATGTACATTATCCTCTTTACCTTTCGTAGCTGTAGCTAGTAACTCCTCTGCATGCCCCGAACCGTAAACATCTGCCGTGTCAAAGAAATTAACACCTTCATCCATAGCACGCTGAAGACCGGAAATGGCTTCCTGATCATTAGAATTTCCCCAATCTCCTCCAATGGCCCAAGTTCCAAAGCTAACTTCACTAACCTTCAGTTCTGTATCCCCTAGTAAACGGTATTTCATCTATTGTCCTCCTCGATATTATCTTTTTGACAAACTGTATATTAACAGTAATCAAATTGGAAACCGTTTGCAAGCATTTCAGACATTTTAAATAAAAGGTACACCAAAGTGGTCGCCTGCGGTATTGACCGCAATAACGACCACCATGGCCTAAATTATTTAATATAGTTCTATCGTACAAATATCTACCCCATAAGGTTCTAAAGTTAGTGTTCCTTCATGTGTTAGCCCATCATAGAGAACACTCTTATACGGATGATCTAAGACAATACTTCGAGATTCCCTACTTAAATTTAATAGGAAGAAGAATGCTTGAGAATCACGCATTCGTACTGATATTTGAACACCTTCTGGTAGATCGGGGAAATGTGGAATATCATGCGCTACTGCTAACTGATGAAGTAGTGATTTCATATAATTTTCCTCGGGATGGGTACCCAAATAATATACTTTTCCCTTGCCAAAGCTATTAACGGTAATCGCCGCTTTCCCTGCATAGAAATCATCATGATACGAAGCTACTACCTCTGCTGTAGTCGGGTGCAATATATCGCACCACTGTGTGGAGGAATAGGTCTGTTCATCCGCTGTAATGATGTGATGGAGGCTGTTTGCAATCGGATCATACTCACTTACTTGAACTCCCGCACAATGGGATAGCATGCCAGGAAAAGGTTCCATAAGGCATACATTATTCAGATTCTTCACACCACTTCGGTGAGTAATAATTAGTGTTCCTCCAGCTGCCGCGAAAGCCTCTAGAGAAGTAGCAACCGTTGAGTCCATTAAATATAGACTTGGTGCAATAATAAGTTTGTATCCAGACAGGTTCTCTGTCCAATTGATGACGTCAGTACCGATACCTAATTTCGTTAAGGCTCGGTGCCATTGTTTGATATTCTCGTAATAATCTAGCCCTTCGACTTGCGGTTGGATATCTAGAGCTACGAGCTGGTCATGAGAGTGAAGGATAGCAACATCATTACGGACAATGCTTCCTTCTAATAAACGTGAGAGTGTATTCACCTCTGTACATACTTGTGAGAATTCTTCAAATCGACGACCAGGTACATTGCTGTGATCGATCAATCCATGCCAGAATTGTTCAGCCCCCATGGTTGCACTTCTCCAACGAAATTGAACAACCGTGTCTGCACCTCTAGCAATTGTCTGCCATATATAGGCGCGAATGAAGCCAGGATATGGTGTGCGCCACATCGGTCCCCACCCACCAGGAGGCCCACTTAGTTGCTCCATGATCCAGAAATTACGTCGTTTGATACCTCGCGTGACATCTAGAGACAACGCACCGCTATATGGACCTGTAGATGTTTTATCTGGTGATGTATTCGGATAGTAATCGAAAGCGGCCACATCTAGTTGCTCTCCTAAAGGATATAGGTCCAGCTTTTGTGGATAACTATGAAAGTTATGTGTGATGAAGTGTTCTGGGCAATTTCTACGAATGATCTCAATCTGAGTCTGTTGATATTGTTCAACGCAAGCAGATTGGAAGCGGTAGAAGTCCAGTTGATAGGATGGATTCTGATGAGGTGATCCACCGAAAGGTGTCGTTACTTGGCTCCAATCGTTGTATTCGCCACTCCAAACCACGGTTCCCCATTCCTGATTTAACTGTTCAAGAGTACCGTATTTGGCTTGAAGCCATACACGAAATTGTTCGTTACAGGATTCACAATGACAATACACTAGGCTAAATTCATTATCAGTCTGCCATCCAATGATTGCAGGGTGATCCTTGTAATGAAGTGTTAGCTTCTCAATGATACGTGATCCATAAGAATGTAATGAAACACTGTTGAAACAACGATGCCCACGAACACCGGCATGGTACGTGTGTCCATTTGCTTGGATAGGTAGAATATCCGGACATTTCTCCGTAAGCCATCTAGGGGGAGTATGGGTGGGAGTACCTATAACAATCTGAATACCTTGACGGTGAAAGAGGTGAATAGCACGGTCTAGCCACTCAAAGTTAAATTGGCCCTCCTCAGGTTCAAATCGACTCCATGCGAATTCGCCAACACGGACAATTTTAACGCCAACTTCCTTCATCTGAATAGCATCCTGTTCCCATAGGGAAGGATCCCAATGCTCTGGGTAATAGTCCACACCCATTTGTATCTTAGAGAAGTTATTCATTCTATATGACATCCTTTCATGTATAAAGGTAGTTCAAAAAAATAACTTTTTGAACTCTCACTAATAGTGTTATTTTGAAAAAGTAGATGAATCCCTAAATTCATTGTAAATCAATGAAACAGAAGATAATATAGAATGATATTGCGAATCGTATCAGGATCTTGCGATATTATAAGGGGTGAATCAAATGAGAGTTCAGTATTTTTTGCCGAATCCAGGATTTAAAGGTTATACCTGTTATCCAGATGCATGTGGGCATTATATGGATCCGTTGCATGCAGAGAATCGTCCAAGTGGACAACTGCAACAATTCAATCTTCATATGGTTTTTCAGGGGAAGGGATTTGTATTTGTTCATGATAAGCAAGAGTGGGTGGAATTGAGTGAAGGGAATGGTTTTCTTTACGGTCCGGGACAAGTACAGCAGTATCGTGCAGACCCAGAACATCCATGGGACATTCGTTGGATTCACTTCAGCGGCCATGATTTGACGTCATTGTTAAATGGAAGAAGTATAGGAGAGGTGTGGTTATTCACATTCGCTCGTAAAGAGAGATTCCTAATGCTGACAGATGAACTCCTAAAGCTTGGTGAGTCATTTGAGAATATGTATGAAGCGAGAATTTCCGCGATTGTGTATGAAATATTAGCGGAGCTTGCGCTGAATGCTGTTCATTTGCAGGGACATTCGCTACTGACTCATCATGATAAAATACGTACAACGGCAGATTATATTCAGAATCACTGTCACGAGTCACTTTCCTTATCGGATATGGCGGCCGTTTCGGGTTATAGTATCTATTACTTCAATCGAATGTTTCGTCAGATTATGGGTACAACTCCTGTTCAATATATGCTGGAGGCCCGGATCACGCTTGCTAAGAGACTACTCGCAACGAGTAGCCTTTCCGTTAAACAAATAGGGTTACAGTGTGGATTTTCCAATGCTAGTTATTTCATTTATAACTTTCGTCGTCTAGAGGAGATGACACCTAACCAGTTTCGACTTACCTATCCATTACCTATAAAATAAAGCTGCGACTATTAGAGTCGCAGCTTTATGGATCTTTTATAAAGAGGGTACAACCATTTCACACCTTGCGGTGTTAATGTATCCGCGAGTAGATGAGAGAGATAGCTGGTCGTGGCTACAGCCATTAATCCATCGACTTGTAGCTGTTGTTCCATGCTATAGCTTATCATTCCCCATATACATAGAGCCCACACCGTGTGCGTCATTCCTCGATGCTTCAGCCAGGGTGCCCAAGCGATGAATAGACCCAGCCCAATGAGCCAATTCATATTGAAATGCCAGCCACCATACATCAGTAATCCTCCGATAGCACTAATTAGTGCATTGCGTATCATTCCTTCTTTGGTGATGAAACCAAATAGTAAAGCGATCAGACAGACGATAGAATATTCGGCGTGAAATGACTGGTCGTACAGAAATAAGAATGTGAGTACCGAAGTGAGTATAAGGCTACCCCAGACAAGAAGTTGGCGTATTTGTTTAGAAAATTTACCTATTCTAGAGCTAAGAATGCTGTTTCCATCAAGATCTGCACTTAAGGCAGAAAAGGCAGACACTGCGATATAAAGAGCTGTGTTATGAACGGAAAAGGGATGATACATAGCTGCAGCAATTCCGATAACCGTTCCAATGGCGAGATGCGTGGAACCTTTCATAATAGCCTCCTGTGACTGACAAAGTTGATTGATAAATAAATACGAATGTATGTTTGTGTTACTATTATACACATAGTTCATATATGCAGACAAGAAATATTGTTGTTATCGTGCAACCTTCCAAGTATTGTAAACGTCATACATATAAGTAGGTGTTCAAAAGCTGACCTTTTGAACAATTTCTATAAGGTAGATCTAAATTAACAAATGAAGCGGGGGGAATGAGTATGGGTAAACGGGGGTTTATTTGCATTCTGCTATTATCAATATTGTTAAGTGGCTGTGGGTCATCAAGTTCGGATAATGCTGGAGATGCTAACTATTCGTCAGCGAACGCAGAAGTAAAGTCTGAGAGTAGTTTGGAAAATGTGGCAACATCAACAGGGTTTTCTGCGGAATTAAATTCAGCAGCAAAGCCAACCACGGCCCTAGCGGACCAAATGAATATAACAGAGCAGGAATTGCAGACGGGAACGATATCAACGCCTGTTGTACCTGTTGAGCAACTAAAGGGGTTTAATAGTGCTTCAACTGCGGAGGCATTGAACAAGAAACTCATTTACACAGCCAATCTGGTGATGCGCATCAAAGATTATTCAGTGGCTCAGTCAGAAGTGAGAGATTTGGTGTCACTCTCAGGTGGGTATATTGTGGAGTTCTCAGAGAATCAATCGACACATGAGGTTGGAGGAACTTTTATCATTAAAGTTCCAGCGAATGGTTTCTCCTCTTTACTAGGTGGGATAGAGCAAATAAAACATGAATCATTTCAGCAAAGTATTAAAGGTCAGGATGTATCTGAGGAGTATGTGGATTTGGAATCCCGACTTAAAGTGAAGGAGCTAATGGAGACTCAATATACAGAGTTTATGAAAAAGGCGACAAAGACGACTGAGTTGGTAACCTTTGCGAATGAACTAGGTAAAATTCAGGAGGATATCGAATTGATCAAGGGGAGAATACGTTACATCAATAACAATGTATCCTATTCAACGGTAGAAATTCGCTTGTATCAGCAAGATGGCATCGTGGATCCAGCTTTAGTTGATAAAGAGCAGGCACCTTTGTTCGAACGGGCGAATGACGCACTTAAAGGTACGATAAATGTTCTGACACTGTTATTCCAGTGGATAGTCGTTATTCTCTTCGGGGCTTTGCCTGTCATACTTGTTGGGGGTGTTATATGGTTATCACTGTGGTTGACACGGAGGAATAAAGTAAAACCAAAGGCTAATCATAATGATTATCAGGATCCGACGGAAGATCAGAAGTGATATGACGATCAAAGAGGCACATTTAGATAGAGGCTACTGATAAAGTCCGCATAGACCGGTGTGGGATGCCGCTGCGATAACGGATTGTCCTTACGATCGCTGTTGCCCTCAGATTTCTTGATTATATACCGCCTATTGCGGTTGAAATCCGAGGGCAAAGTATATGCTTTCGAAGTAGCTTTCCTACGGAAAGCTTGTAGGCGAACGCTAGCGCTTCTACAGGACAATTCCGTTACCTTCGCTGCTTCGAACATTAATCCTTGTTTTCTGCAAGTATGAGTTCTGTTAAGAGGCATCCTTTACGCAATCTATTCGTGCGAAGGATGCTTTTTTCATAAATTCAAATATTTATTGCTGAAATTGATTTTCCGTGAATCCGATACGGATGTCGTAGAACCTGAAATATGGTAATTGCCCAGATACTTGTTACATATGGTCCAGAAGATGACATCATTGATCCGAACTCTTTAACAAAGTTACGTAAACTTCGGTTGAAAGATGTAAATCTACTAGACATGCATATTCATAAAACAGTAGAGATAGCCTTGGAAAAGAAATCATAAAAAGCAGTTCGATTATTGTGGGTGCTACGTACTCCAAAGCACGTTACAAAATAGGCTTTAAACTATAATTAGTACATGCAGGAAAGAATGATTATGCTCGAAGTAGCGAAGGTAACGGAATTGTCCTGAAGAAGCGATAGCGTTCGCCTTTGCCTTTGCCCTCTTATTTCATCCGCTAAAGCTTTATACAATCAAGAAATCAGAGGGCAACAGCGATCGGAAGGATGATCCGTGATCGTAGCGGTATCCTACATGAGTTTTTTATGGGATAATAATACAGCAGACAAAGAGGCCCTTTTAGGTAAAGGGCCTCTTTGCGTTGAACTTTATGCTGAATTAGAATTTGAAAATATGAATGGTCTTCTGAAGCTGAAAGACCGCTCTATTCATCGTTTCAGCCTCTTCGGCAACAGCCGATATAGAAGAAATCTGCTCATTCATAGAGGCAGAGACCTGCTGCGTACCCGCTGCGGATTGTTCAGTTATAGCTGAAATATTCTGAATTGCAGAAGATATTTTAAGAGCACTTTCCAACATTACATCACTTTCATTGGAGAAGGAAGAAATTTGTTCAGTGATATACTGCACACTTTGCACAATTTGGGTAAAGATCTGTTCGGCTTCATGGATCATTTCATTCTGCTGTGTAACGATTTCTTCGTTGACATGAATATGTTCGATCGCTTGTTTTACATCTTGTTCTATACTTTTCACTAAGCTGAATACACCCTGTGTGGATGCCGCTGACTCTTCAGCTAATTTCCGTACTTCTGCCGCTACGACGGCAAAGCCTCTGCCATGCTCTCCAGCACGGGCTGCCTCAATTGAAGCGTTTAAGGACAATAAATTTGTCTGTTCTGCTAATTCGGAAATGGACTTTGTTATCTTTGATATTCCTTGTGCGTTAATAGATAGGGCCTGTATAGTACTGGCAACTTGTTGTGTAGCATGAATGTTCTTCTTCATTCCTTCGGCTTGTTTCTCGACGGACTGACGACCGCTTTCGACGAGCTTGAGTGTATGTATAGAACGTTCATTCATGTTCTTCGTTGAAATAGTATAATTAGATACTTTTTCCTCGATATCTTGAATGGACTCGGTCATGCCAGCAATATCCTGAGATATTTCACTTGCTCCAACGGCCAATTCATTCGATGAAAAGGCTACTTGGGTCATCACTTGTTTAAGCTCTTGGTTCTTGTCTGCAATTCCACGGCTAGTCCCCATAACTTGCTTCGTAATTACAGAAGCTTCATTAAGTATTTTGGTGAGTTTATCAATCATGCTGTTGAAGGACTGGTTTAATTTGATCATGGAACCTGTTTCGCTAGCGCGTTCGGTAAAGTCACCTTGGGCAATACGAGCAGTGACGATGGATATCTCATCAAAAGTAGATGTAAGCGTTCTCTCAATGAAGCGAGATAAAGGGTAGGTCAGACCAAGTAGTAATAGAATGAGTACGATTCCAATGAGAATCTTTCCGATTACAATAAAGGTTACAATGACAGGAATTGAGAATAATGCGGCTACGAGGTAGCACCCAGCGATAACCTTTTGGGAAAGTTGAAGATTAATGAACCATGACATGTTATGTATCCTCCTTATTATTTGGAAACTACTAACACACATAATACCACCTTATAGGAGATATAGTCTATATAAATAGACCTATTAATTGTGGAACTCAGGATAAAAGAACTATATTCATCAGAAAAATGAAAACGTTGATATTCAAATCGGCGATTATCCTCAAAATATTACTAAAACAACATGATCATCAAAAATTAAATTGCATTAATATAAGAGAATAAAAGTGGCACATCTCCATAAAGAGGAAGGATTTTCTTATTTATCTTTGTTTATGTTTGAAATAGTTGTTTTCAAACACAAACAAATGTAATACAATATAAAAAACACATTATTTATTGGAGGTAATTATTTCTAATGGTGCAGAAAAATTGGGATCAACTGGAAGCGGTTAAATGTTCAAATGGGTTAGAAGAGCTTGTGTATCGTTCGAATATTATTGGAGAAGATCGGCAAGTATGCAATTGGGGTGGCGGTAACACATCGATGAAGACCATCGTTAATGATTTCCGAGGTCGTGAAGTTGAAGTGATGTGGGTGAAGGGGAGTGGCTCAGATCTCGCAACCATGAAAGCACGTAATTTCACGGGTCTGCGATTGGAAGATATCCGTCCCTTATATGAAAGGTCAGATATGACAGACGATGAAATGGTTCAGTATTTGAATCACTGCATGATAGATGCACAACATCCACGGGCATCCATTGAGACATTATTACATGCCTTTCTACCATTTAACCATGTCGATCATACACATCCGGATGCGATTATTAGCATATGTTGTGCGGATAACGGACAGATTATTGCCCGAGAAATATATGGAGATCGTTTCGTATGGGTTCCATATATCAGACCGGGGTTCACGCTCTCTCAAATGATTGCTAGAGGCGTATTAGCTAATCCGAACGCTGAATTGGTATTGATGGAGAAGCATGGCCTTGTAACTTGGGGGGATACTTCAGAAGCATGTTATGCCAAGACAATCGAAGTTATTAATGAAGCGGAACAATATATTGAGAATCAATTGAATGAAGAGAAACTTTTTGGTGGACTTGTTTCGAAAGCGCAATCTTCAGTGGATCGTAGAAGTATCGTCGCACAGATTGCTCCTCTTATAAGAGGACTGGTGAGTCATGAGAAGAAAATGATTTTGACTTTTGATGATAAGGAAGATATATTGCAATTTGTAAATAGTAGAGACTCTTCTAAATTATCTCAAGTTGGAGCCGCTTGCCCAGACCATTTAGTTCATACGAAGGTTGTCCCACTCTTCATTGATTGGACGCCTAATGCTGATGATGTCGATGGTCTGAAGAACAAGTTAATACAAGGGATTACCGCATATACAGAGCAATATAAATCTTATTTCGAGCGGAACAAGCATGAAGGAGATGTCATGTTTGAACCTGCACCTCGTGTCATTCTCATACCTGGCATTGGGATGATCAATACTGGTAAGAGCTGGTCTAATTCTAAAGTGAGTGGTGCCCTGTACCATCGTGCAATTGCAGTGATGAGGGGAGCTACAACTCTTGGTGATTTCGTCTCTCTCAGCGAGAATGAATCCTATAACGTAGAGTATTGGCCACTTGAATTATATAAGTTGTCTCTAGCTCCAGTGGAAACAGAATTCTCTCGGAAGATAGCTTTTATTACAGGTGGCGCGGGTGGTATAGGTAGTGAAACTGCTCGGAGATTAGTGTCCGAAGGAGCACATGTTGTACTTGCAGACCTCAATCTAGAAGGTGCACAAAAAGTTGCAGCAGAGATTAATGCGCAATATGGTGAGAACCGAGCGATTGCTGTGCAAATGGATGTAACGAAAGAAGAGGACGTTGTGAATGCCTATGCAGAAGCAGCAGTGGAATATGGTGGCATAGACATTATAATAAATAATGCGGGGCTTGCCACATCCAGTCCGTTTGCGGAGACGTCTTTACATGAATGGAATCTGAATATTTCAGTGCTCGGTACTGGTTACTTCTTAGTAGCTCGTGAAGCATTTAAACTTATGAAAGAGCAGGCTATAGGAGGAAACATGGTGTTTATTGGATCTAAAAACTCCGTTTATGCTGGTAAAAATGCAGCCGCTTATAGTTCTGCTAAGGCACTCGAAGCACATCTTGCGCGTTGCATTGCAGCGGAGGGTGGAGAATTCGGAATCCGTGTGAATACGATTCTTCCTGACGCCATATTACAAGGATCAGCGATCTGGAATTCCAATTGGCGCAATGAACGTGCAGCTGCTTACGGAATCGAACCAAATGAGCTCGAAGAGTATTATCGCAAACGGACGACATTATTGGTCAATATTTATCCGAAGGATATCGCTGAGGGTATCGCGTTCTTCGCATCTTCCAAATCTGAGAAGACAACCGGCTGTATGATGACTATCGATGGCGGGGTTCCGGCAGCTTTTACTAGATAATCATATTAATGTGAATGAAGAGAGGATGCGAACAATGATAGATCGCGCTTATGCATTATTTGAGGAACAACAGCAGGCTAGAGGGATTGACCTTGATCAAGTGAAACAGAAATTGAAGGAACTACGTATTGAGACCCCTTCTTGGGGGTATGGAGACTCAGGAACACGTTTCAAAGTGTATCAGAAGAATGGTGTCCCACGTAATCCATTTGAGAAAATGGAAGATGCAGCCCAGGTCCATGCAGTGACCGGATTGGCTCCTTCGGTGGCGATTCATATTCCTTGGGATAAAGTCGAGGATTACGGTAAGCTACGTGCTCATGCAGAAGGTCTAGGACTCAGCATCGGTGCTGTGAACCCTAATCTTTTTCAAGAAGAGGATTATATGCTGGGTAGTGTTACGAACTCTGATGCGATGGTTCGCCGTAAAGCGACAGATCATCTATTAGAATGTGTTGATATTGCCAAAGAAACAGGATCTCGTGACATTAGTCTGTGGTTCGCAGATGGTACTAACTACCCGGGACAGGGACATATTCGAAAGCGTAAAGCTTGGATGTACGAAGCTTTGGCTGAACTCTATAAGAAGTTGACCCCACAGATGCGGATGCTCATTGAATATAAATCATTCGAGCCAGCTTTCTATCATACCGATTTAGCTGATTGGGGAATGGCCTATAATATGGCTATGAAGCTTGGGCCGCAAGCAGAGGTACTCGTGGATACGGGGCATCATGCGCAGGGCACGAATGTGGAGCACATAGTTGCGTATCTGATTGATGAGAAAAGATTGGGTGGTTTTCACTTTAATGCTCGCAAATATGCAGATGATGATCTGATCGTAGGTTCGGTTAATCCGTATGAACTATTCCTCATATTTTATCAAATTATTAGTGCTTCAGAAGATCAGGATGCGGACATTGTGCAGTCTGTGAATAATATCGCCTATATGATTGATCAATGTCATAATATTGAACAGAAAATTCCAGCGATGATCCGTTCTGTCCTTAATGTACAGACGCAATTCGCTAAGGCGCTTCTAGTCAATCATGCGGAAGTAGAGGATGCACAAGTTCGTAATGATGTTCTAGCCGCAGAGGATGCTGTTCGCAAAGCATTCGAATTCGACGTAACTCCATTACTTCATGCGATTCGGGAAGAACAGAATTTGCCACTGAATCCGATGAAAGCTTATATGGATAGCAGTTATGAACAAGATATTCAGGTAAGGGGTAAGGGTGGTGCAAGCTGGTGAGTGTGCTAGCGTATGATCTTGGAGCAAGTAGCGGGAGAGCAGTGATTGGGCGTTTGAAGGATACAACGATGGAAGTAGAGGAGCTTCATCGCTTCTCTAACGACCCAGTACAGGTGGGAAATCGCCTGCACTGGGATATCCTTCGTTTACTCCATGAGATGAAGCAAGGATTACTGAAGGCGAAGCATCAGAAGGTGACGATTAAGAGTTTGGCGATCGATTCTTGGGCGGTGGATTTCGGTATGATTGGCAATGGAGGAGAGCTCATTGGTAATCCATATCATTATCGTGATCATCATACGGACGGGATTATGGAGCAGGTACTTTCGAACATTCCAGCCAAGGAGATATTCGGTCGAACGGGTATTCAGTTTTTACCATTTAATACGGTATACCAATTGGCAGCCCTGCAACAAGCCGGTTCTCCTATATTACAAGCCGGTAAGAATTTGCTAATGATTCCTGATCTCCTTCGTTATTTCTTATGCGGTGAAATGGTCCATGAATTTACGAATGCCACAACGACACAGCTGTACAATCCGGTTGAAGGACAATGGGATGCAACGTTAATAAGGAAGTTGGGATTCAAGGAGTCATGGTTCGGCCAAGTTGTTCAGCCGGGGACGAATGTTGGTAAACTAAGCTCAGCGTTACAGCATGAACTTGGTATGGCATCCATCCCTATCTTCACTGCAGCTGAGCATGATACTGCTTCTGCTGTTGTGGCTGTTCCGGCTACTGAACGATCTTTCGCTTATTTAATATGTGGTACATGGTCATTGATGGGAACGGAAGTGCAGGAACCTGTCCTAAGTGATATGGCACTAGATCTGAATTTCACGAATGAGGGTGGTGCATACGGTACCTTCCGGTTGCTGAAGAACATTATGGGATTATGGATTTTACAAGAGTGCAGAAGGGAATGGGAACGAGCGGGTGATGTGTATTCTTTTCCAGAGCTAATTCAGCTTGCGCAACAGGCACCTTCATTCTTTACGATGATAGATCCGGACGATCCACTCTTCTTGCCTCCTGGAAATATGCCTGAACGAATTCGGAAATATGCTCTGCAGACTGGACAGAAACCACCTGAAGGGATTGGCGCGGTAGTAAGGTGCATTTTGGAGAGTCTTGCTTTAAAATATAGGGTTGTGCTGGAATGGACAGAACGATTGTCTGGGCAAGCTTTTCAAGGACTTCATATGGTAGGAGGCGGTATTCATAATACGCTTCTATGTCAATGGACGGCGAACGCCATCGGAAAGCCGGTGTGGGCAGGACCAGCAGAAGGAAGCGCCATCGGTAATTTGGCTGTTCAATGGATTGCTCAAGGGGACCTGAGTGATGTATGGGAAGCAAGACAAGTCATTAGAGATTCCTTCCTAATCACTATTTATGAGCCGGAACAGGCAGCGATGTGGGAAGAAGCATATGGCCAGTTTCGAAGAGTGGTGGGTCTAGAATAAATGACGGGTCCATCGTACAAAAAAAGTTGTAGAAAGAGGTAAGTTATGCTAGTTGCAGAGCGATACGAGATGATTGTTGGATTGGTGAACGATAGAGGAAGCATCCGTGTAACGGAGCTGAGTGAGTTATGTCAAGTGACGGAGGAGACGATTCGTCGAGATCTTGATCGATTGGAGAAGTCTGGTCGTTTGCGGCGTTCTCACGGAGGTGCGGTGAATATAAAGGATCATCATCCCGAGACACCTTATGGGGAACGGGAGATCATGCATGCGGACGAGAAGCGAAGAATCGCTAAGGAAGCGGTTAAACGAATTCAACCGAATGATCGAATCCTGCTTGATGCGAGTACAACGGCTTGGTACATGGCTGCCATTGTACCGGATATTCCACTAACGGTTCTTACCAATTCGATCAAGGTCGCATTGGAGCTAAGTGGAAAAGAAAAGATTCAGGTCATTTCGACAGGTGGTTTGCTGTCTCAAAGATCTTTGTCATTCGTGGGGCCGTTGGCTGAGCGAACGTTGGACACTTATCATGTGGACAAATGTTTCTTTTCCTGCAAGGGCGTTCATTTGGAGCGCGGCATTAGCGAATCTAATGAATTGCAAGCACAAGTGAAACAGCGAATGATTGGAATATCGGATCATGTTTTCTTATTAGCTGATTCTAGTAAGTTCGGTGTGCAGTCTTTTACACATGTAGGAGAGCTTGATGGCGTTAGTGAGATCATTACGGATCAGAATCTTGATCAAACAACACAGCAGCAGTTACTTGAACGGTCTATCGTAGTAACAGCGGTTTAACATAGAGAACAATGAGATGGATTGCAACCAAAGAGCATAAAAGTAGAAGGTTTGAAAGTGAGGTGGGATGATGAAGGTAAGTATGTTCATAACTTGTATAAGTGATGCTGTGTATCCTCGAATTGGAGAGGCAATGGCTCGATTGTTGGCTAAATATGGTGTTGCACTTCACTTTCCCTCTATTCAGACTTGTTGCGGACAACCTGCTTTCAACAGCGGCTATTGGGAAGAAGCGAGAGCATCGGCTAAGACGATTCTGGAAGCGTTTGAGGATAGTGATTTCGTCATCGCACCATCAGGCTCCTGTATAGGCATGATTCATCATTATCCGAAATTATTTGAAGATGATCCTATCTTGTTTGCAACAGCGGTGGGATTACAGAAAAAATCCTATGAGTTCACACAGTTTCTTGTGCAAGTGTTAGGGGTTACTGATGTAGGGGCAACTTTCCCGCATAAAGTGACTTATCATCCATCATGTCATGGAAGCCGGATTTTAGGGATTAAAGAAGAACCGATGATGCTCATGAGCAATGTCAAAGGAATGGAACTCATTCCACTTCCTTTTGCCGAGGATTGTTGTGGGTTCGGGGGAACCTTTGCTGTTAAAATGTCGGATATATCTGGAGCTATGGTGGTAGAGAAGGCGGATCATGTGTTAGAAAGTGAAGCAGAAGTGCTTGTCGGTCTAGATATGGCCTGTCTTATGAACATCGCAGGAAATCTACGTTATCGGAATAAGCCAATCCGTGTGATGCATTTAGCTGAGTTGCTATATGAAGGGGTGGAGCATGCATGAGTAAGACAGACATCAAAGGAACGACTGTCAAAGGGCGTGCAGAGCTTGCTTTAAATGATGATTTTCTGCGTAAGGCTGTTAAATTCACGACCGAACGATTACGTGATGGCAAAAGGAAAGCTTCAGATGATCTTGGGAATTGGGAGGAATGGCGGGAACGTGGTAGACAGATCAGACTACATACCATTGCTCATCTAGATTATTATCTGAATCAATTTGCGAATCAGGCAAGATCGAATGGGGTTCATGTACATTTTGCAGATACTGCTGAAGATGCCGTGAAGATTACACTGGCTATTGCTGAGCGGAAACAAGCATCATCCGTCGTGAAGTCCAAGTCGATGGTCACGGAAGAACTCCATTTGAATCAGGCGCTTGAATCCATTGGTGTGGATGTCGTGGAGAGTGATCTGGGTGAATATATTATTCAATTGGCTGGAGAGACGCCTTCTCATATTATCATTCCTGCCATTCATAAGAATCGTTATCAGATTGCTGATCTTTTATCAAAGGAAGCTGGGGAGACGTTACCGCCCGACACCGCCATACTGGCTGGATTTGTACGGAAGAAATTACGAGAGAAGTTCCTCGAAGCAGATATTGGGATGACGGGATGTAATTTCGCAATTGCAGAGACAGGTTCTATGGTTTTATTTGAAAATGAAGGTAATGCACGAATGGTGTCCACCGTACCTTCAATACAAATTACATTAATGGGAATGGAACGGATTATTCCATCATGGAGTGATCTAGAAGTTATGGCAACACTGCTTCCGCGCTCCGCTACAGGGCAGAAGTTAACGGTGTACATGTCTGGCATTACGGGACCTCGTAGACAGGAAGATGGGGATGGACCGGATGAGATGCATATTATTATTCTAGATAATGGCCGTTCTTTGCAACTGGGTGACCCTGAATTTCAGGAACTACTTAACTGTATTCGCTGTGGTGCTTGTCTAAATGCCTGTCCTGTGTACCGTCATATTGGCGGGCATGCATACGGTGGAACGTACAGCGGTCCGATCGGAGCAGTGCTGACACCTGCACTGAATAAGAATATCGACGAATGGGATGACATTGCTAGTGCATCGACCCTTTGTGGGGCTTGTTATGAAGCCTGTCCGGTGAAAATACCATTGCATGATATGTTAATCTACTTGCGGAGGCGCAAGGTTGAACGAGGACTCGGAGATAAAATAGAGTCCATAGGAATGCGTGGCTTCGCTGCTATTATGGCTAATTCGAAACGTTATGAGAACGCTTTAAAATTTGGGAGGCTAGCGCAGAGACTTGTCGTAAAAGATGGAGAAATCACCTCGAAGCTTGGTCCATTAAAAGGCTGGAATAACTATCGTGTCGCTCCAAGCCTTGCTAAGCAATCATTTCGTGATCAATGGGGCACGATGGAAGAAGAGATTCGCTACGGATTACAAGAGATGGATCCATCGGTCACCAATCGAATGGAAGAGATCGTAAGAAATAGGGAAGCGGGAGGGAAAGACCATGGCTGAGACACATCAAGAGTGGTTGGCACAAATGGAATCAGAATCCCGTGCGAAACAGGAGCAATTCATGAAGGGGATTGCCGGACGATTAGGGCATCCACGCCTCACGAATGCTCCACCACATCCTTTTCGAGGCGCACCAGATTTCTGGCAATCCTTCGAATGGTCTTCTGAAGAACAAGTTCAACATTTCACAGATAATTTCGAGGCTGCCGGTGGACATGTACACAGAATATCTGATATGCGAGAAGTGCAGTCCTTTATTTGCAGCAAAGCTACTGAATTATCTGCACGATATATGATTCATCAGAATGAGGTTGAACTGAATAATCTTCAACTGAAAGAAAACTTAGAGGATGTCGTAGTATCGCAGTGGAATAGCGAGTCCGATGAAGATTGGATAGCTCGAGCCGCAGAAGCGGACATTGGGATTGTGATGGCGGACTATGCCGTATCACATACGGGCTCGATCGTTGTGGTATCTTCCAAGGACAAAGGAAGATCCGTTAGTCTATTACCTACCGCACTTATCGCGATCATACCATTGGAACGATTTAAGACTCGCTTAGGAGAGGTGTTAATTGATTTCGATGAAGCGGGAAGGGAGCAGCTCCCAGCTGGTATTCATTTCATCTCCGGTCCTAGCCGATCGGCAGACATTGAGAACGATCTAACCATTGGCGTGCATGGACCTGGTGTGGTGTTTGCACTGATTGTGGGGTGAAGGTGGAGGGGGAACATTTAAGAACCGTTCGATGGAGATGCTGAACGGTTCTTTTTTTTGGGAATCGAAAGAGGATTAAAATCTATATATTTTCATAAGAGAATATAATAGTCTGGGAGAATCATGAGTTGAAAGCAGAATCTATGTAATTTTAGTCAGCAATACAGATATTTACTGCAATCAGCGTTCACGAGATGGTATAATCTGGAGTGATGAAGAATAGCTTCGTCTATCACCCCGACGAAGGGGGAATAAGCGAATTCGTTTATCTGGCTGTGTGAGAGGGATAAACGAGTTCGTAGATTAGTAGTTATCTGAAAGAATCGGTAAGTAAATTAAAAAACGGAGGAAGTACATGTCTCAAACCAATGTAGCCCTAATACCAATTAGCAAAGAAAACGAAATAGAATGTATTAGTCTTAAACCACGAGAAGACCAATTAAGCTTAGTAGCATCTAATGCAGATTCACTAATACATGCAACCAAAGAAATTACTTCAAAGCCATATGGAATATACGCAGAAGATTCAATGGTAGGCTTTATCCTATTTGATAATGAAATATATTCTGATGGGTATTATTGGATACTTAGATTTATGATTGATGAGAGATTTCAAGGTAAGGGCTATGGGAAATCAGCTATACAGCAAGTCATTACTAAACTTAAGAATAGAAACGATTGCAAAGAAATTAGAGTATCTCATGTCTCACATAATATTGTAGCGAACTCAATTTATAAGAGTTGTGGTTTTCAAGAAACCGGAGAAGTAGAGGACTGTGGTGACCCAATATTAAGCTACAAAATATAAAGGTAGAAATCCTCTGCATGCTTATCATGAGGTCGAATAGATATGCTAGATAAATCGAAGAAGCCGATTCCATCAGATAACATCGTATCTACGCTGCGGCCTATCGGCCTTGGTCTGCAAGAGGGATTTCTAGGATGCGGATTCAGCAGACAACCCTGCACCACCTAACCGCGTTGCAGCCAGTCGCTTTGCTCCTTTAAGGTGGAGAGGATTCGTAGATACCCAAACGTTATGTGAAATCACAGTGTGACATTTAATGAAAGCATTTAAAGGAGGCCTGTATGAAGACAATTATCTATATGATTAGGCATGGAGAATCACCATACAATGAAGGAAATGAAAGAACAAGAGGGCTTACCCCAAAAGGAAAGAATGATATTGAAAAAGTAACGAAGTTACTTATAGGTGAAGGAATAGACATGATTATATCAAGTCCTTATACTCGAGCAATTCTTAGTGTTGAGGGATTAGCGGAGCACTTAAAATTAGATTTTAAAGTATTTGAAGATCTTAG
Organism: Paenibacillus sp. FA6; assembly: GCF_051550225.1. Lineage (NCBI taxonomy): Bacteria > Bacillati > Bacillota > Bacilli > Caryophanales > Paenibacillaceae > Paenibacillus > Paenibacillus sp. FA6. Next base: position 964,123 of record NZ_CP188820.1, read on the forward strand.
AGAACGTCATTTTGCATCTTATTTTATTGAAAATGCAGAGTTAATGTCTAGTATCAGAGAGAGTTTTAATGACCCTGATTATACCTTGCCGGGTGGAGAGTCTAATGCTGATTGTCAGAAAAGAGCAATCTCAGTTCTAAAACCCACATTAAAAGAGCACAGAGGGAAGAAAATAGCAATCGGGACTCATGGTCTTGTAATGACTTTGATGATGAATCATTTTGATCCATCTTTTGGCTTGGAGTTTTTGAATCAATTAAAGAAACCAGATATCTATAAAATGCAATTCGAGGACTTAGAATTAGAAGAAGTAACAAGAATGTGGAATGATTAGATTTTTCCTAAGGTTTATCGAAGAGGACTATGACATCACATAAACCAGCTAATCAAAGTCAACCCTATCATTAATAATATTTTCATAGGAATAAGATAGACATACTTAAATAAACCTACCCACAAGAGTAAGTTTTTCTGGAATTTAATTACTAATTTCAGTCTTAACCACAGTTAAATGCCTGACCAGACTTCCACATTCCAAAAACAATGCGTAAAAGCTTGTGAGAAGTAGCGACAATTGCGACTTTTGCCGGTTTGCCTTCTGTCCGTTTTTGCTGATAGAATTGGAAGAGAATCGAATTTCTTGGGCCATGAATTTGCTTGGAAATGGCGGCAACGGTAGCCTGATAAAGAGCCGTTCGAAGGTAAGAAGAGCCCCGTTTAGATATTCGATTCTTCTTGGATTTGAAGGTTCCTGATTCGTGAACAGCTGAGTCTAGCCCGGCAAAAGCTGTTAGCTGTTTAACGGACGGGAACCTTTTAATATCTCCAATTTCAGCGATGAACATGGCAGCAGTTAACGGACCCACTCCTGGAATCGTTCGTAGAAGGTGGTAGGTTTCTATAGACTCAGCCATCGACTGCATGGTTACCAAGAGATCTTTCATACAGTCCTGATAGGTCTTTAGCAGTTGAATATAGTGCATAAGAACAATCTTCTGGGCCTGAATGGCATGGAGATCAGGAAGACTGTTGTTAGCAATGGCAAGCAGTTGTACTAGTTTCGATTCATTCCAATCCCGACCTCTGCGATTGGAGAGGAGTAACTCAATGACCTCCTCATGATCTGCCTCTAAGAGTTCTTTGGGAGTTGGATAACGAGATAACAGTTCAAGAGAAGTACGGTTACAGACTTTGTGAAAGGCCTTGTCATACCCCGGAAAGATAAGATCAAGAACGGCACGGAAATGAAGCTGTGTCTCGCCATAGAGGCCTGTCCAATGCTGGTATTGTCGACAAATGACACGAAGCTGTTGAACAGAATCGCTTAGTTCTACTTGAGGTTCAGGAGATTGGAGGTAGAAGACATGAGCAATACGTATGGCATCGATCGGGTCGGTCTTGACCTTCCGTACCGCCTTTTGCTTCAGCTGATGAGTAAGTAATGGATTGAGAACAATGACAGAATAGCCATGTGAAGTAAAGAAAGATACAAGGGGTTTGGAATAATTTCCAGTAGCTTCTAGAACAACGTTGGGTTCATGGCCTGTGGCTTCCTTCATCTGCAGCAAGATCGATAGGAGATGATTGAGGTCGTCATGAGTATGAGAGAATGGAAATGGTTTGTACATACAGTCATGGTAAGAAAGAAAAGCAGCAGCAACACTCTTACCTTTAGCAACATCGATACTTAGAACAGGTGTATTCATATAACCTCCTTAGTTTCACTGGGGCCAGCACTTTTGATCTCCACAGGTTGGCACGGTGATACGGGCTCAAAGGCCCAACCAGCTGAATCGGGGTATGAACAAAAGGCGAGGGCGTAAAACACTTTATGCGACGGGATCTATGTCCCAACAAAGCATGCGTTTTTCAGCCCAGTGTTTCCTCCAGTATAAAGAAAAAGTTCATCCCCGAGCCAGTCGGGTATGAACTGAGAATACCAACAGAGTATTCACGCTGCGGGGGACAAGCCCCCTTGGTCTGCCCCGAAGCAATTCGGAGAAGTATGAGCAGGCAGACAACCCTGCGAGGCTAAGTGGCTAAGCCACCCAGTCGCATACGCTCCTTTAAGCCTCTCGGGTTCGTGAATACAGAAACGTTAACTGAAATCAACGGAGAGACATAATAAGGTAAGAATAATCGAAGAAGTAAAGGTGTGAATTCCATTGAAGTTATATTATAAAGAGTCGGGAAATACAGAAGCTTCTCTTATTGTTTTTTTACATGGGGGAGGAGTAAGTGGTTGGATGTGGGAGAAACAAATTGAATACTTTAATGATTACCATTGTTTAGTTCCGGACTTACCTGGACATGGCTTGAGTTCTAGCACGGACTTTTCTATTAATGATTGTGCTGAAGAAATATTAAGTTTGATTCTAACTAAAGTACAAGGTAAAAAAGTTATTCTAATCGGATTTTCTTTAGGTGCACAAGTAGCTATTAAAATACTAAGTATGAACCCAGATATAGTAGATTATTCAATATTAAATAGTGCACTTGTTAGACCTATTCCATTAGCTAATAAAATAATTAAACCTACTATCCGGTTAACTTATAGGCTAACAAAAAATCGAACCTTTTCGAAGATTCAAGCAAAACAGTTATACATTGGAAAGCAAATGTTTGAGACGTATTATAAGGAAACCTATAATATGAATCTTAACACTCTTATTAAGATTCTAGAAGAAAATATGTCTTTTAGTATACCCAAAGACTTCAGTATGTCTAAATCAAAAATTTTAATTACTGTTGGAGAGAAAGAGAAAAAAATAATGAAGAAATCTGTATTAGACATATTAGACAAAACCTCAAATGGTAAAGGTATTATTATACAGAAGGTTGGTCATGGAGTATCCCTTGCCCAACCTGAGTTATTTAACAAGATTGTTGATGCTTGGATTAATGACAAAGAACTACCGAGTAGACTTACCCCTGTAAAAAGGTAATAGATTGAGAGTAATTCGAGGAAGCCGTTGACATCAGTTAACACTGCATACCTACTGCGGGCATTCGCCCTTGATCGCTAAGAAGGATTTCGAAGAAGTATATTCAGGCGATACATTCAAGCAGCTAAGTCTGACGACCCGTTCACTATGGTCACTTAAGCTGCTTGAACGTCAGGAATGCCAGACGTTATCGGAAATGACCGAAAAAGGAGAAAAAAGTATGAAGAACCCTGATTTCAATTTGTTTAAGAATTTATTATTTGATCATTTTCGAAGTAATCTGGAGACCTTTGCAAGTACAACTGAAAATCAAGAAGTATACGCAGTGATTTTGGACTGCTATGCCACCTACGGGACTGTTAATATGAAGTGGAACACATTAGACTCGTTTGAAAATCATGTAAGAAAACATTATAGTTCATACACTGAGGACAAGTTATACGGCTTTTCGGGAGTGAAATACAATGTTGGCGATTTTTATTACGAAGATTCTATCCAACCGAAAGAAATAAAAACATTTAACTCCTTGTACGAAGCTAAACTTTCCGAATATTTCGATATTCAAAATGAAGAATCATTAAATGAATTAACTCGAAAATTTATTAATATTCTAATTGAAATAATTAACGAGCTTGAACCAACTTTTTCACAACTAAATAAGGTTGACAGTTTTATTGCATTTATCGTCGAACATGATTCTGATTATTTTCATTACATAAAAAAGACAGTAACGATTCAAGACTACTATAAGGCATTCCCTGAAATTAAAGAATATGATCTTTATTTAGACAGAATATATTCATTACCAATAGACCATCAAGTTTCCCATTGGTGTGATTTATTAAGTGATATTTTAATTGAGAAGGATACAGATGAAACAAGTTCGTATAAACAAATGAATCGTAACAAGTATGATATTGAAGATGAAATAAAAAAATTAGGATCAATTGCAGCAAGCAGTGTAGTCAGTCTCTTTGAGATATTTTCTGGATATAATCCAACAATTGATGGCTCAAATATTCTAAGCAACCAAGACACACGGTGGCTGTTTTTAAGTATTTTAATTGATATTAAAAACGTAGATGAGGCAACAATTGATCGATTAAAGCAAATTCTAATAAGAAAAAATGAAATCGATAATGAATTACAAGAATGTATAAATATTGCCAGAACACTTCATGCTCTTGATTCTTCACGATTTCCGGAAGAAGAGTATGATGAAGGAAGATTTAGATTGCTAAATTTTGAGGAATATAAGGTCAATTAGTAGGTATATCCATGAAGTCGGTCACATCCGATAACATCATATTCGCGAATCGGAGCCTGACGGCTCCTCGGTCCGCTAGAAGCAATCGGCAGAGATGTGGATTCAGCGGACACATCCGCACCGACTAACTGCGCTAGCGCAGTTAGTCGGTGGGACGTCGCGAATACAAAACGTTATCGAAAATCTTCATAAATACATATTATTAAGGAGGGCTTTTCAGGATGGGTTCTAGACCAGTGATTATTGAAGGTTATGATGAGGAATGGCCTAACACGTTTAATAAATTACAAGATTTATTAAGACACAATTTAGGAGAATTGGCTTTAACCATAGAACATGTTGGAAGCACATCTGTTCCTGGCCTAGCAGCTAAACCCATTATAGATATTGATATCGTAATAGACTCAATGATGTTACTTCCACAGGTAATTGGAAAGCTAAGTGAATTGGGTTACTTTCATGAGGGGAATTTAGGGATTGAGAACAGGGAAGCATTTTCAAGAATTGATGATAAAGTACCTTATAATAACGAGATGAATCCAAAACAGGAACATCATCTTTATGTCTGTAATAAAGAAAGTGACGCATTAATAAAGCACATAATATTTAGAGACATATTAAGAAAACGCCCTGAATTAGTAACTGCATACTCAGCATTAAAGAAAGAACTTGCAAAGAAATTCAAAAATAACCGTATAGCATATACGGAAGGAAAAACACATTTTGTAAACACAGTTATGAAAGATTACAATAATATTTTGTAGATGACTCAGGAAGACGAAGACATCCGATAACACTGCATTTCTACTGTGGGCATTCGCCCTTGATCGCCAAGAGGAATTTCAGAGAAGTTAATTCAGGCGATACATTCAACCAGCTAAGACTGACGACCCGTGCCCTACGGTCACTTAAGCTGCTTGAACGTCAGGAATGCCAAACGTTAGCTGAAATTACTGGAAACAAAATAGAAGATAATACGTGACTATATGAAACTGGTGAGCGATATTATTATTAACATGATATTGAGTGGAGTGATTCAATGAAAGATAAAGGTAATGTTGTAATAATTGCTATTGTTATTCTCGTGATCGGTGTTATTGGAGGTACGTTAATTGCCAAGGTGTCCAAGGAGAAGGATACGGTAGTTTCAACAACACCAGTAGTTAACGAAAGCTCAGCACCTACAGCAAAAACACCAGCTGTTAACGAAAGCTCGACACCAATAGCAACTACTGAAAGCGGGAATCTTCCGAGCAGTGAATACAATTCTGGAGATATAGTAGATATCGCTAAAGCGAAATTAGCATATTCAGTAGTGGCGGTCACAGATAGTTTTATGGACGCGGACGGTCATAGCTATGAAATCTTTAATCAACCGGATGATACAGCAAACAGCATTGTTATTCATTTAAATAAACAATTCTTAACTCTGAAATACTCCGTTTATAATAAGGCGATTATAACGGGCAGCGGTTCGGAGGGGGCGAGCATTTTATGTGAATCCACGAAAGACGGAGAGCCGATTGGCAATCCAATCCTATCAGCAGTAGTGCCAGTAGATGAAATTTATCCTACAGATATTGCAGTGGATGTAACAGGTTTAGATTATGTAGTAATAGTTGACCAAAAGCAAAATTTACAGACATATAATTTCAATGCGATTGCCAAGTGATGTTTAAGTAGTTCAGGAAGCCAATAACTTTCGCCAACACCGTATTCACGCTGCGGGGCTTACGCCCCTTGGTTGTAAGGAGTAAATTAAGGAAGTAGCTCAGACAACACACGTCCCGACCTAAGATAAGAGCTATCTAAGGATAACCCCTTGATCTAACAGGGTTTATAAGGGGTGTTGCCCACAACTTGCCCACAAACTCAAAAGATATCACCGATTAGGGCATCCAACTTATCTACGTTTGCTTTACGTCTCGCCTCAGTCACATGCAGGTAAACGCGCTTAGTCACCTTATCAGTAGAATGCCCCAGCTGTTTTATTATGTCTTCGAGTGTAACATTAGCTTCTGCAGATAAGCTCGTATAGGTATGACGCAAGCCGTGAATAGTAATATATTTGCCAGGTAACCCTACATCCTCTAAAACTTTTACCAACATCTCATTGACTGTTGCTGGTCGTAGTGGATATCCAGGTAACTGATCGGTATGCATTACAAAAATAAAATCTCTGCCGTCTTTATTTACATGGTATTTTGGTCCGACCATAAAGCGGAAGCTTTTTAGATCCTTTATTTGTGCGTCGACAACCGTAGCGATTCTAGCGCTAATATCAATTGCTCGTTTGGATGTTTTGTTTTTGGGTGGTCCGATCTGATATCTTCCGAGTCCGTCTTTGTCGTACAGAGTCGCGCTAATCTTTATCTTCAACTTATCCTTGTCAAATTTTCTTGGTTCGAGCACGCTAAGTTCTCCGACGCGCACCCCTGTATGAGCCATGATTAAAAGTACGCGGGTAAACTGTCTCCAAGCAAAAGCTATCCTGGGAAATTCCGCTTGCTCAGCTCTTTGTTTTGCCGCAGCTATAACGGCGATGAGTTGCACTTTTTCCAAAAAGTTAGGAACTTCTTCTTCTTCGTCACGATCGAAGTCTATTTCGTGCTCCTCTTTAGGGATTGTTGCTCCAACGCTTGGCGATGAACCTATTTGGCCACGCTGAACAGCATGTCTAAATAAGGCGTTCATCAATCCGTGTATGCTCTCGATCGACTTTACAGCAAGTTTACGTTCCGTTTGCATCCATATTAAAAAGTCCTGATATTGTCCTGTAGTAATGTCCTTAATACGCTGACCGTTAAAATATAAGGCGGGGTGCTTTATAAGGTTATTGTATGAGTGGATAGTGTTTAGACTCAACTTATTAAGCTTGATATGATATACAAGCATTTGCGGGGCCCAAAGATTAAATATTGTTTTATCCTCATCGATAAAAGTTCCTTTCGCCAGTTCCGCTTCGATGAGAATACCCGCTTTATACGCTTCTTCTGGAGTCGGATAGGATGGCGTATCCGTTTGTTTCCTATCCTTTTTACCTTCCTCATTAATAATAGGGATATCGTATCTATAGGTATATCCCTTTCCGCGCTTACGCACATTAGGCGGCAGCACATCTTTTTTTCTTCTTGCCACAATTTTACCTCCTTTCGGGAACGTACGTTCTACTTAATGCTATAGGAAACCGCCTCGCGGCGAGGAAGCGCAAGAATTCAGCAGAGCGGTGTTAATGTTAAAGGTTCAAAATATATAAGATCAGGTCCTACGACCACATATAGTCCGTATTTTCGCTGGTAGTGCTCGATGGTGCTCTGTAAAAAATCCTCAGTCACGCCTAGATGCTCAGCGACATCGTGTCTACCCTCTATACCAGCTCGTCCTGCTTCAATGATTCGGTGTAGGGGGATAAGTTTTTGATATCCCCAGGCCCTTGCTCGTAGCTCTTGCTTTCGGTTCTGGACCTTGGATTGATCAGTAATATCTCCGTATGTAGTTTCATAGTGACCCAATTCTTCTGCAAGGATGCAACGCTTCTCATACCTATTTACTCTTCTGTCTATAAGGATAACATTATCAAAATATAACCCCGAAAGCCCTCGTGGTAAGTCTGTTTCCTTAATGGTTAGTTGTGGGTACTGCGATACCAACGCCTCATAAGACATAGCGTCAACTCATTTCCGTTGTGACTTAATAAACTCTATGTATTTTTTAATATCTTCCATTTCATCCTCGGTGACGTTGTCATCTATGTGGGCTGCGATAGTTTCGATTTGTTTTTCTTTTTTTGATAAGCTTTTAGTAGTTGCGAAAGAAGGGTCGATCTCTGACTTATCTACACCTAATACTTCGGCTATTTTTTCTACGTTTCCTACATTAATAAGAGTGTTCGAATTTAAATAATCAGATAAAGTACTTTTAGAAATTCCCGATAGTTCAGCGAGCCTTATTTGAGTCAGACCCCGCGTTTTTATTAACCCTCTTAAATTTTTGGCGATTTCATTTTTTAGTGCTAAGTCCCTGTCTATCACATCAATGCCCCCTTAAAGTCATTAACTATTCTTGACATCATTTTAAATCATAACTTCATTATATGCAAGATATTTTCCGTATATTTTCGGAAATATTATTTTTTATCCGAATAAATTCGTTTGACATTCCGAATTTATTCGGATATTATGGGTACAAGATCAGAAAGAAGGTGATCAAGTGGTAATCACTTTACGAGCAGCTAGGGTTAATTCAGGTATGACTTTAATGCGAGCATCAAGCAGCTTAGGTATTAACAAAGACACGCTTTCTAGATATGAAAGAGATTCAGCTGACATACCAAGAAGTTTATTAGTAAACATCCAAAGGTTATATGGAGTTAATGGTGATAATATTTTTTTTGGATGTGAATCCGAGTTTTTTCGGACTAGAAAGATGTATGAATTAATCGAAGGGGGGTGAGGTAAAAGGAGATGGAGTTATTAGACAGAAAGTGAGGTGTTATTTATGTCTGAACAGATTCAAATGGCTATAACGATTATCAATCAAATAATTACTATGCAGTCAGCAGACAACCAGCGTTTGATTCTGAGCGATTTATTCAGTCGTTTTGGCTGGCTGGAAAAAGAGGAGTACCAAATTATGACCGATGAAGAAGTAGCTAAACGGTTTGGCGTCACTGTTCGTACTGTGCAGGATTGGTTGTTATCCGGCGAGCTTAATGGGTTTAAGGAAGCACGCAAATGGTATTCCCGTACCGATTGGGTGAGGGAGTTCGAAAATTCCAAGTCGAGTGAGCCGAGGATCAAGGCAATTCTTTTGAGAGCAGGAACTTGATAACTGTTCTGAAGTGGAGAAAGGAGAATGAAATGAATAAATAAAAACACCCTCGCTATTAAAGAGAGTGTAATGAAAAAAATATACCTAAGGGGAGGTAAATATGTTCAGAAAGATAAATAATGGGGATTTAATGATAGTTTTAGGTGCATCAACATTGATTACTTTATTAATTTGTCGATTGTGACCATAAATAAACCTAACAAAAATCCGACACCTATAAATCCGAGAATCGGAGGAATGGCTACAAATATTACACTCAAGTAAAGTCTTGATTTTGAAGTAAATTGATCGTTGTTTATACGGTAATATATATCTCTTGTTGGCAAATGCATTTTCTTTCTTGTTCTTTCGAATTCTCGGTCAACTAACTGACAAAGATGAATGTAATGCTCAGTTATTTCCTCGTGTGAGAAACCATCTTTATCAACGGCACATCTGAAGAGTCTTGACCAATGAACTATAGATGGATCAACAAGCTCATAGTGATTTTGGACAATCGTTGAAATTTCTGCGGCTACTATTCTCAGTCTAGTTATACCAATTTCATTAGATGGCTTGTATAAATCAGGTTCAAGCAATACAAACATAGGTAAGTAGACAAGTTTTAATTGATTTTCTAGCGGAGCTTTGGAGAACTGGTATCTGTATCCATAAAAAATAAGGATACCACTTATAAAGACTCCGGCCCAAATTCCAAGCCAACTGACTATCCCGTTTGAAAGTGTAAATAAATGAGTCAACAAAAGTATCAACCTTTCTAATTTAATTGTAAATATCGACAATTTCTATTCTATCAGATAAGAAAATTATTGAAAGGAGATTGAACAATGACGATCCCAGAGGAATTAATGAAAGACCGCTACTGGCGTGGAACACTATATCTATTTACGGAGCATTCACTGTTGCAACGTTACATTGCGACACATATTGACTTTGCAGAATGTACGATTGATATAACAGGTCTGAAACGAATTTCAAAGCCATGGAGCCAGTCCGAAAAGTTTATTCTTTGTTTGGCCCTGCATCTTTTTAATGAATCTAACAAAGTTAATTTGTCCGATATGGATTCACTGGATCCAAACAACAAGGAACTGGTGTTTGAAGCACTTCAATTAAGATTCGGATGATAGTAGGGAGAGGGTAGAAGAATGACCTTAGAACACTTAGCTCGTCTATGGTTCAACAATCCCATTCAGCACGCTATTATCGTGCGAAATATTAAAAAGAAATCTAAAGGAGCGAAATAAATATGTCAACTATTCAAATGATCAAATCGGGTGTGGATGAAGCAATACATTTGTTTGGAGTAATGAATAAGTTTTCTGTGCCTTGTAGTTTGGAATTAAAGCTCAGTGAATGGTCGGATCCATTGGTTAGCATCGTAGGTGAATCTGTTAGGATCGAATATATCGAAGGTAATGAAGGGGATTCACTTGTGGTCATTCTAGGGGAATCAGAGTTCTGTTTTAATCTTAATATATCGGTATCTAAATATATCACGGACTTTCAAATAACTATGTGTATTGCTAATGACGAATATTCAGCCTGGTTCAGTAGCGGTGTCATTTCTCAGAAAGGCATTGCAGAAGCTAATGATTATAAGGAATACGAGGAAGTTAATGATTTCGAACTTGGGATCGGTACAGAGCACGAACTAAGACTGGTTGAGTTCATACGTACTCTAGATTTTGATGACGTATTAGATGCGACAACCGCAATAAATAAGGAAGCTGAATTTGCCGAAACTAAATCATCTAGATGTCTTCCGTATGCGGTTAAGGGCTTCAAGGAAAGAGTGAGCAGATTGAAACAATTATCTCTATTGTTAGGCATGGCAATCAATGATTATCGCTCAGAGGTGTTCCTAGGGGAGGATGGCAATGAAACCAAGGTCGATTAATGAAATCACAAAGGATATGATGGCTCTCGGTTCAAGTCCTGAAACGCTTGAACGGGATATTGAGAAGTTGAGTGAATCCATTGTAGAGGGAATTGGTTTGATAGGCTGGACTGAGGTCATAAAAAGTCAAGATCGCCTTAACAATACCTTGGCGGGGCGTTAAGACGATCGCAAAATTCAATATAGGTTTCCTTGCGCACATTATAGCATCATTATTTTGATTTGCGCAAGGGCTGCCTATCAAATAGGAGAGTGCTTAGAATGAAAAAGCTACTATCAAAATTATGGTCTATTAGAAAAGTTTTTATACACAATAAGCGTCTTCTTGCTCATAAAGCTTATTTGGAAATACAGTTGGGCATTGCAAATGTACGAGCTGAACAGGCAAATACTAGACTCAAAGATTTTAAGTCAGATAGAATTGAATACTTTGAGCATTTGAGAAGCGTTGCTAGTTACCAGGCAAATTTTATTGAGTTGAATGGACTCCAAGTTGAATACACGGAGTATGTCAGAACCCTTCTTGCTGATTCCAAGAAGGAGGTCGTCTCATGAGCGTTCTAGTTGGGAAATTACAATATGAAGATTTACCACCTGATGAGCGTGAGCTTGTTGACTTCATTAATAAATATGATCGTAGACCATTAAGTGATTTTTACGGAAAATATCACCATATCAAGTTTGAGTGGCGCCCTCTTCTTGATAATAAGAAACAGCTATTTGATGACATGCTGAATGTACTGGAAGTCGTTAGTTGGGAAGAACGGAGAGAATTCGTAGCACAGGTCATCCGGTGTGTAGCATTGCCTGACGACGCCCTAGAGCAATTATTTGAAGCGGCATTTGGTGAGTGATTTTAAATTATCTGATGACGAGTAGGGGTAGGTGAAGTATGGCTGTAAATGGGTATATCAGGGATCACCGAAGAGAACTCCAGAGCGATATATGGGCCATGCCGCCGCTCTATCATCGGCTTTGGCAGTATCTCAAATACAAAGTTAACTACGAAGATGGGGAAATACCGAAAACTGATGGCGGTGTATTCTTGATCAAAAAAGGACAACATTTGACCTCTGTTCGAGGGTTAGCACAGGGTATTTCCTGGTATGAAGGAGTACAGAAAAAGGAGCCAAATCCGAAGACAATTGCCTCAATTCTCGAATGGATGGTCAAAAGAGACATGATCACAATAGAACGTGGTAAGGGTAACAGGGAATACACGCTAATAACCCTTGTGAACTGGGGGAATTATCAACCTCAAGCTGTTACTGATAACAGTGAAGTAACACATGACGGAGAAGCTAGGGAACAGCAAGCGGATATAAAGAATAAAGAACTAAGAAGAATTAATAAAGAATTAATAAAAAAGGATATTAAAGATTCTTCCGCCGAAATTAATAATTTCCGCTCACGCTATTTTCCTGACCTTATAAAAATTATCGATGAATACCTAGATTTCGTGAGAGAGACCAGGAAGGGTAAGAATATATCCGACAGCATTATTCTTAAGATCATGAAATATTTCGATAAGTACACCCTTGAACGAGTGGAGTACGCTATCAGAACTCATATGGGATTGCCAGAAAAATCAAGCGCCAAGGAAGAATACACTTTCGCGATTGTAAAAAATACAACGGACGAAGAAGCGAACCGTAAACTTACAGCGCTCAGGAATGGAACCCAATCAAACGACAAGATCGGTAATAGCCGTTTTGATCAAAATAAATCACTACTGCAAAGGGAAATGGAGGAATTACAGAATGAACAAGGAGGACACGCTCAAGGTACTTACCCTGATCTCCACGGCTTACTCAACATTCCAACTTAGCAAGGAAGCCATAATCCTTTGGACAAGCATGATGTCAGATATTCCATTTTCTCGAGCGATACAGAATTTGGATCATCACATCAAGACGGTTAGGTTCGCACCAACCGTTTCGGAGATTCGTGGGAATGTATCAGGAACGGACGTTGAAAGGCTGAGACTTGAAACCCAACAACGATTTCTCCTGATGGACGAATGGGAGAAGAATGCCGGACGACTTCTCTTAACAGGTGGTGAAGCAGATGAATGACTTATATCACCTTGATGCTGAACAAGCAGTGTTAGGGAGTTTGCTACTGGATCGGAGCACCGAAACAAGCGATCTCATCACAGAGAGGTTATATCCAGAAGCATTCTCTCCTAATCACCGAGTGATCTTTGAAGCGGTATGTGAGTTACATGACTTAGGCAAGCCTATTGACCTAATCACCTTAAGTACAGCGTTAAGAGAGCGGGGAGCGCTCGAGGACATCGGAGGAATAGGGTATTTATCTGACTTGGCTGACGCCGTTCCAACAACCGTAAATTTAAAGCAGTATATTTCGATTCTTGAAACCAATGGTCTTAAGCAAAAAGCACGAAGGGCTTTAGAAGAACAACTTATGGCACTGGATGCAGAAAGCGATCCTCGTAAAGTAATTGCTGACATGCAAAAAGACGTTGAGGAATTAAGTGGTCAAATCAGATCGGAACGAAGCTTAATCAGCATCGATGACGTGATGAAGGACCATGAGGACGAAGTGGAGGCCCGTGGAGAGTCGAAGGGAATAACCGGGGCACCAACATGCGGGATCGATCTGAACAAACTCACAGGAGGTCGTCAGAAGCAGGATTTGATCATACTCGCTGCTCGTCCTTCGGTAGGTAAGACAGCCTTTATGCTAAACGAAGCCTTGGCAGCTGCTAAGGGTGGATATGCAGTTGCTATATTCAGCTTGGAAATGCCTGCTAAAAAGTTAGGTGAACGGCTGATAGCTAATATTGGGATGCTAGACGGAACTATCCTGAGAACTGGACACTTAAGCCCAGATGACTGGCCTAAATACACAGGAGCTCGTTCGGTGTTGAGTACCTTGCCGATATACATTGACGATACGCCAGGCATCACGATCCAAGAGATAGCATCCAAAGTGAAGCTGCTGAAAAAGAAATATAAGGATCTACTAGTTCAGATAGATTACCTGCAGTTGATTAACCCTGGCAGAAAATTTCAAAGCCGTGAACAGGAAATCAGTTACATCAGTCGCACTCTTAAGCAAATAGCGAGAGATAATGATTGTCCGGTAGTTGCTCTTTCTCAACTCAGCCGAGGTGTAGAACAACGGCAGGATAAGCGTCCTATGATGAGTGATTTGCGGGAGTCCGGATCCATTGAGCAGGATGCAGATGAGATAGATTTTCTTTACCGAGATGATTATTACAACGCTGATACCCCGAAGAAGAATATCGTTGAAATCATCGTTGCGAAAGGTCGTAATACAGGAACGGGATTAGTAGAAATGTTCTATTTCAAAAATATCAGTAAATTTTCTGATATTGATAGATATCGCTACTGACAACGAGTAGGTACAAAATAAAGGGGCGTGAATATCACGATGTATAGTCCCAAGCTAACGGTACAAGAGAATAACAGAATCATCGTCTGTTACGAAAAAATGTTCATACGGCAAGTTAACTCAGCCTATGAATCCAAGGAAATGGATGAGGTAACCTATTGGAAGTTCATGTCTGAACGTTGTGAAGCTGAGACGACAGAAGGAATTTATGATTACTTCCAGCAATTATTTATAAAACTCATGACCTATCACCAGGAACGATTGCAGGCCCAAATCATCAAAGGTGCGGAATATATAGAGTCAATAGGAACGAAACACCCGCATTACCGAGCGGCATTAAGAAAATATGAAACTCTTTGCCAACAGCTGCAGGAGAGTAAGGAGAGGGAGAGATGAATAATTATTACAACCCTCATCTTGGTTACTGTGATGAAGTGATCCCTAAAAATATGGGGATGGTTCACTCCATAGCGAATGCGCACCGGAAATTTATAAATCAGGGTGTGGATTACGAAGATTTGGTGGGAGAAGGAACCATTGGGCTTATAAAGGCATTTCACGCCTATGACCCCACCAAATTTAATGGTGAGGTAACAGCATTCTCCACGTATGCGTTCCCTATGATCAAATGGGAAATACAACGCTTCATGAGGGATAAGGGATCGAGCGTTAGGGTTCCACGATCCATATACTCTCTAGTAAATAAAATTTATAAAAACAACTTAGTAGATGCTTCACCGGTTGATATATCAGAGAGGTTGGAATGTAGCTTAAAGGAAGCGAAAGAAGCTTCTAAGCACATTAGAAACTCACGTGTATCATCATTGGATCAAAGTCTAGGTGCTTCTGAAAATGAATCACAATCTGTTTCACTACTTGATATGATGGCGAGTAAAACTGACCTGTCCGGTGTCGTGGTGAATGAGTTCATCTTTACGCTCGAGGACAGAGAACGTGAGATTACAGAAATGCGGTTGGAAGATAAGTCACAAAATGAGATTGCCGAAGTGGTTGGTATCTCACAGGTTCAAGTAAGTAGACTATTAGTCCGGATTGGTGAAAAGCTTATAAAATATATGGAAATTACAGAGAGCGAGGATATCAAAATGAAGCATGAAGTGACTACAAGAAAAGTGAATTTAGAAGAAGCCAAAAGGCATGGTGTTAAAACGATGCTCGAAGGCATTGAGTGGTTTGTAGACGGTAACTTACCCAGTAACCCAACGATCGGTCTAAATGCAGGAGGACTCCATTTGAACACGATGGCAGCTCAACTACTAAAATGCGAAGTAGGCAACTATGTAAGAGTCGGATTCAGTGCAGATAAAACGTGCTTGATCGTGGTTAAGGATACATCTGGAATAAAATTGCGAAAGGCATTTGGTGGTACGGGTTCTGTCGCTATTATAAATAAACGATTGGTAGATTGGCTTGATCAAAGGAGCGTAGAAAGGAAACGGTATGTGATACAACATGACGAGACGACAGACGTACATTACATTCAATTGGACATGAAACTCGCATCCGGTCAGTGAGGGGAAATCAGATTATGGAGTTAACTGCAGAGGATGCTTCTCGACAAATGTTAGGAGTCTTCAAGGGAATTAAGACCACCTACGATCAGCATACGAAAGACCTGGCTCATTGCAATGATGAGTATCTTGACCTAACTCATGCGTTGGAGTTTCTGGACGTGGACGATTTGGGAGGTTATGAGTTGGTACGTCAGATGCAGGTGAACAGACGTAGACGCCGGAGGGCTAAGGATGAGATTGAACGGCTACAACCATTGTATGACTACCTGAACCGTCAGAAAGGAATGACCGGAGAATTAAGCAGACTCCACCAAGTTGTTCAAGACATTAGCAAAAATCAAGGTAAGCGAAAGTATACATCTAGGATCCGAACTGATCTGCAGGAGCAATTTGAGCAGAGCAATAACAATAAAAATAGAGAAGAACTGTGCGAATGAGTAAACAAAACGAGACCCCTTGCATTCCTTGGTCGGGCGCAAGTGGTCTCTACTAATAGTAATTCCTCTCACTATATTACCATACAAAGGGGAATGAGGGGAATGGCGATGGCATGGGGACAAGGAGAACTCTTTCCAAAGGCAGACAAGATGGAGATCCAGCGAACAAAATTCTTGCTTGGTAAATATAAAAGTATGACTTCACTTATGAGTGATTTTGAGAAATTTGGACAAGAACTAAAGCAAGTGGCCATAGATGGTGAATCAGCAAGACGGATCGATCAGGAGGATATGCACGCAGATAAGACCGCGAATGCAGCAATTCTAATCGAAAAGCAACGATGGGTATACCAAAAGTATCATTTCTATACACATCAACTACGAAGAGCATGGGGTATAGTCCAGGATGAGGATTCCAAAAAGGCTATTGATTATAGATACATGCAGGGATATTCATATAAAGAGACGCTCTTATTCTTCCGACATGGCTTAAGTGATAGCACGATTAGACGGAAGATTACGGACGGTGAGGAGAGCATGGCCAACACCCTCAAGCTCATGGGATTCTTTGAACAGGACGATACGGAATTTTGACCGTAACATGAACGTAACTTGACCCTAAGTTGAGCACCACATGAACTTATTCCCGTGGTATATTGATAACGTGGTAATTAAGCGAGAAGGAACTGTTCTCTAAGGTGAACATAGGTTTTAAAGGGTGAGGTTCATTGTGAACCTCACCCTTTAGCTCGTTATGCGGTAGTGATACCGCAATATGCTAATGACATTATTTATACAGATGAATAGATTCAAATTAACAAGCGCTTACGTATATATGTCTGGAGACTTTTCTTTACCTATTAAGGAAGCCCTAAAGGATTTGACAATAATTGAACTCCAAACGATACTGAAATATAGAAAAGACACATTCCTGGCGAGATATACTTTTATGAAAAGGCAGGAAATCTGTAATATATAACGAATATAATCTAAGTTAGATTGCGAAGGGCTAAAAATTTATAATTCAATTAAATTATATGAACCTTTATGGTTATTGATAGTAATGACCTTATGCTTGATAGTTAATGTAATTAGGTTGTGCAGTAAGCTAAAAGTGAATATACTAATTACACTTTAACTATTATATCTTTGTTTTGTCTGGAGATTTAAATGCATTCAACGTTTAACATTGGATTTGATGTTGAATAACTACATATGTAGAATGGAGGGGTGCTTCAGTGAGGGGTAATATTATAGAAGCATATTCTTTGATATTAGGACAACGTTTATGAAAGAGTTATTACGTCATAAATATGAGCTAGCCGAGATTGAAAGACATCTCACAGCACATCGTATAAAAGAGGAATTGAAGCATAAGGAAATAAAGCAATGGGGGGAAAGACATTACACAAAGGAAATACGTGAGCAGATAATACTTTTGGTAAAGAATGATGAAGATAAGAACTGGGCAGTACCTGAATTAATTGAATGTAGTAATAAATGGGGTAGTTCGAATTTGACATATTCCGACATATTAATATTTGCTACATATGATACTAATGTTCAATCAGTGGAGCATAAAGATTACAGTGGTTCTATTAGTCAAAAGATATTCAAAATATTATTAGGAGGCGGTGGGAAATGAGTGTATCTTTCGCCCTTCTTATGAATAAGACTTTTGAATTCTCAGACAACGTAAATTGTTTTGAAGATTTCTTTGGTTTTGAGACAAAAGTTATTAATAAGAAAAATGTCAATGGTGTTCACCAAGCTAAAAGGTATTTGGTGGATATCACTCAAAACAAAATTCATTTTATCCTTTTAAGTCCAATGACCAGAGAAGAAAAGGTAACATTGGTAAATGAAATAAAGAATTTTGTGACCCTGTATTTTTCTGATCAAATAGTGGGAGTGAAATGGTATACACCTGATATAGATGATCTTTATACAAATCTAAATTCAGAAAAGAATATGGTATTGATATAAAGGAGTGTTAATATTGAAAAATGATGAGCTTGAAAAATTACTTGCTGATTATGAGTACCGAAATGTGACTGGTTCAGATAATTACAATCTATATGCTATAGATTTTGATTATTCCAGTATATACCTATATTTTGAAGAGAACGTCAATTGTTTAAGGATATTATCACCCCGAATAACTGAAATATATAGGGCGTTACTTCCATCTGCTTTAGAAGAAATAAATTTAATTAATTCCGATATTTTTTTCGGTGCTTTATTCATTTCGAAGGATGATGATGATGATGAATTTCATCTTAGCTATATCTACGCCGTCGCATTGGAACGTGGAGAGGGAACCGCTTTGAGTCAAAGGGAATTAAAAGAGTATATAGACTATATAAGTTATTTGATTCCCTTAACAATTAAAAAACTAGAGGATCTTGAGAGGGAATATACGAATGGGCTTAACGTATAAATACTTACAGATAGGTGTCTTCTTAACCTTTACTGGGTTAGGTATAATTCGTATATTTGATAGTGATTTTCCCTTTATAGTCTTTTTTAATATTACCTCATTTTTTCTTTCGATTCTTTCACTCTTATATTTAGCTAAAGAAAAAGTGGAGGATTTATACATTCCCCCTAATAGAAAGTTATACTTATCAAACTTATTATCAGTGATTATGGCTCTAATAGTTGCAGTGATTGTAGGTTTTGGGTTGCTTGCATATTTCAAAATTGTCTCAACATCTTTAAGTGATGGCTTTGCTGTTATAGCTTTGGGAATATCATTATCTAGTTCCTGGCTTTCAGATGTAATAATTAATATCATTGAAGAGGATAAAAGATCTGTAAAAAAAACTAAAGAAAGTTCATATTAACATTTGTGTTCATGAGCATATTTATGATCTTTTGAGTTTACAACATAATGCCCAACGCCCCTTCTTTATTAACTCGGTAGAGCTAGTAGAATATTCTGTTATGTTGATTAGGGTTATTTTACTCTAATGGAATAACGAATTGCGTGTTGTAGGAAAGACTCTCCTGAATATCAAATTAAAATCTAAGCACCTTAACGGATGCTCTTTCATTTGATAATAGTGAAATGGCTAAATGTAGATAAAGAAGGAGTCACTCTTAATTATAGGAGTGGCTCTTTTGTTATGAAAAAAACTGCACAATGAGGTGGTGATATGAATGAGGTCCAACCGATCCGGGACAAGTCGGTAATTGTCCAAATCAAAAACTATCTTAAGGTTACGAGTTTCAGAAATTATATCTTCTTCTCAATGGGTATTCATAGCGGTCTTCGGGTATCGGATTTGCTGCAGCTCAAAGTTTCATCTGTCAGAGATCAGCTGCACATCAATTATGTGGCTGAGAAAACCAAGAATCGAAAACGGAAGAAGAAAAAGCGTAAAAAGTTTATCATTCACCCAGATCTTTACGAAGACTTGATGATTTACATTGAGGATATGGATGATGAGGATTATTTATTCCCTAGCAGGCAACGTAAGAAGCTCACTGGAGCTGTAGGAGAACCGATTCATAGAGTAACAGCCTACAAGATGATTAGCGGTGTAGCAAAGAGATTTGGGCTTACTGGCATCGGTGTTCATTCACTCCGGAAGACGTGGGGATATCACCTTTATAATGACGATCCACGCAACCTAGCGTTACTAATGGAGATGTTTGGTCATGAAGATATAGCTACAACTTTGCTTTATATAGGCAATACCCAGGACTCCATGGACGATGCAATTAGGCGTTTGAGTTTTACACAATCAGGCTAATGTTGCACTCAAAAAGAGAATTGACACAAAGCTTGATGTGATCGTAAAGATACAAATTCATGAGTGCAACAGAAATAGAGTTATGTTTCTCTCTAGTTACATTTATTAGGGGAAATCAGGTTCAAAAATTGGTTGGAAAAGTTGGTTTTGAGAGAGGGAAAAAGAGAGTGAATTCCTTATTTAGAATGATTCTAAGAAAACCAACTCAATTCCAGTCCAATCTAGGTGTATAAACGATGAATAATTTCGGATTTATGCAAAATGGCTGGGAAATAATCGAAAATATCAATTTCAAAAAAATGAGCAATGACGCGGGTTTGCACGGTTATGCATAAAGGATGAATGGACTACTGATAAAACTACTGATAAGCAAATCAGTTAAACCTTGATACTATGCTCCTCTTGCTGTTATTTTGGAGAAGTACTTATGTTCAAAATCAGCATTTTGTGCACATGTACTTGCATAAGTCGTGTATACACTATGTCGGGGGTGAGGTGCAACATGTAATGGCAAGAGAGAGAAGTCCAGATCGTAAGAAAGCACTCTCCCTATGGTTTGAGAGTGGCAAGGAAATGAAGCCTGCAGAGATAGCGGCCAAGCTTGGTATCAATTCGGGTATGGTCCGTAAATGGAAGAGTCTTGATAAGTGGGAAGAGCTGCCGGATCCGCGTCCAGGTGCGCCACATGGCAACCGCAATGCTAAAGGTAATAAGGGCGGTCCTGGTGGTCCTATAGGAAATGATAAGGCTGTTACACATGGATTGTTCCGTAAATTCCTTCCAGATGATAAGGAAACACAGGAGATTTATGACCTGACCGCTGATCTAACACCACTAGATATATTGTGGGAAAGCATTCGCATACAACTCACAAACATCATCCGTGCCTTGAGCATTCAGCATGTAACAGGAAAAGATGAAATGATCAAGGAATTAAAAAGGGCAGAATACGAGCTCGTCAATACTGGCACTAAGAGAGATCCTGATATCAAGCAAGTGGCTATAAAGGAAGAGTTTGAATTCCAGTTCGCTTGGGATCGATCTGCTACTGGACTAAAGTCAATGGCTGCTGCATGGACATCCCTCACTCGGACTATTAAGCAGTATGATGATGCTCTACGCCTTGCTACTCCTGGGCAAGCGAAAGAAGAATATAAACAGCGGATTGAACAGATCAAAGCGAACGTTGCTGTTTTAAATTCCAAGGTACCAAACAGGGATACGGTTGATATGAACAATCCACTCAAGGATCTGACCGTCGAGGAACTTAGGAGGTTGATCCGTGATGGTTGATTTCGAATTAATCAAAAGATACGCACGTATAGAACTTGCTAACCGCGAGTTCTTTTCTTTTTGTCAGGCTATGGCCCCAGACTTCTATAAGTCTGAACGAGAGTACCTGGTTAACCTCTGTAATGAGATGCAGGAGTTCTATGAGTCTGAGGACGACATACTGATAGTCAATGAGCCACCGCGGCATGGAAAGAGTCGTACAGCGTCCATGTTCGCACAATGGGTATTCGGGCAAGACCAGTCTGCTAAGATCATGACGGGATCATACAACGAGACACTATCTACCACGTTCAGTAAGGCTGTGCGTAACGGGATCAGCACCGTTAAGGCTGATGAAGGCATGATCGTGTACAGTGATATATTCCCGCAAGTTAAGATCCAGCGGGGTGATGGTGCTATGAATCTATGGAGTTTAGAAGGTGGATATAACAACTACCTGGCAACGTCTCCTACGGGTACGGCTACAGGCTTCGGTGCTACGATCCTGATTATCGATGATCTAATCAAATCAGCGCTTGAAGCAAACAACGCAGATGTGCTAGAGAAGCACTGGGACTGGTTTACTAATACGATGCTGTCACGTCTTGAAGAAGGCGGCAAGATCATCATTATCATGACTAGGTGGGCGACAGGTGATTTAGCAGGCAAGGCGTTAGAACACTTCACAGAGGAGAAAAAGAAAGTCCGTCACCTTAGTATGAAGGCCTTGCAGGATGACGGAACGATGCTATGTGATGAAGTCTTATCTCGTGAATCATACGACATGAAGGTAAGAGCCATGGGTGAGGATATAGCATCTGCTAACTATCAGCAGGAGCCAATCGATATTAAAGGTAAGTTGTACAGCTCATTCAAGACATATGACAAAATTCCATCGGATGCTTCAGGGAATCCGTTGTTTACCTCTATCCGAAACTATACAGATACAGCGGATACAGGAGCCGACTTCTTATGCAGCATCAACTATGGTGTGTATAACAACGAAGCTTACGTGTTGGATGTCCTATACACGAAAGAGCCAATGGAAGAAACGGAGCCTGGTACCGCTAAGATGATCCATGAAGGCAAAGTGAATGTAGCTGACATAGAATCCAATAACGGTGGTAGAGGGTTTGGGAGATCGGTTGAGCGGATACTGTTGCAGAAGTTCAAGAGTAACAGAGCTCAGATCAACACCTTCCACCAATCGAAGAATAAGGTTGCAAGAATACTTTCTAATGCTACATGGGTGATGGGTCATGTATACTACCCAGCTAACTGGAGAGATCGATGGCCTGAATACTATAAGGCTATGACGAGTTATCAAAAAGAAGGTAAAAACAAGCATGATGATGCCCCGGATGCTACAACAGGAATAGCTGAAAAGATTGGTCAAGGTGATACATTCAGCTTCGATTGAGAAAGGAGGGCCTAAATGATTAACCTATTAAACCTTGGAAGTAAAATGGCAAGGATCAAGAAGATAATCACAGATGGTGCAAAATCGGCCATGACTGATAAACAAATATTAGAACGTGAGATTGTAAAGTTTAAGAACTCACCAAAGCGTAAGCATATGATAGAGGGTGAGATGTACTACCAGGGTGACCATCCAATCTTAAAACGCAGGAGAACGGTGATAGGGGCTGATGGTCTGCTGGAAGAAGTCGAGAACCTACCGAACAATAAGATCATTGATAACCAGTATGCAAAACTGGTTGATCAAAAGGTGAATTACTTGTTGGCCAAGCCACTAACGTTTGAAACGGAGAATGTACCCTATAGTGAATTGCTAAAGGGAGTATTCAACAATCGATTCCTCAGAACGTTCAAGAACCTGGGCGAAGATTCAATGAATGCCGGAATTTCTTGGTTACATCCCTACTACAATGAGATAGGTGAATTTCGCTTTAAGAAGTTTCAACCCCATGAGGTTCTTCCCTTCTGGAAAGATGCTGATCATACGGAGCTGGATTTCGCAATTCGTATGTATACGGTTGAAGCCTATGAGGGTACAAAGGAAGTCGTCATTGAAAAGGTTGAGGTTTATACCACCGACGGAATCCATCGGTTTGTATGGCAGAATAACGCTCTGCTAGATGATGTGGAGAACCCATCAACCACATACCTTAAGGTAGAGGATGGTGAAGGAAATGAGGTAGGCTGGAACTGGTCAAAAGTGCCGCTCATTCCGTTCAAGTACAACAACAAAGAGATTCCACTGATTAAGAGGGTGCGATCGTTACAGGACGGTATCAACACGATCCTATCAGACTTCCAGAACAACATGCAGGAAGATGCTCGTAATACGATACTGGTCCTACAAAACTATGACGGTCAAAATTTAGGTGAATTCAGAAGGAATTTAGCTCAGTACGGTGCGGTTAAAGTCAAAACGGTAGACGGTGCAGCCGGTGATTTGAAGACACTAGAAGTGACAGTCAACTCAGAGAACTACAAGGTCATCCTGGAGATATTTAAGAAAGCTCTGATCGAGAATGGCCGTGGTTATGATGCCAAGGATGATAGAATGTCAGGTTCGCCTAATCAGATGAATATCCAGTCGATGTATAGCGATATAGATCTTGATGCAAACGGTATGGAGACAGAGTATCAAGCTTCCTTCGAAGAGTTGCTTTGGTTCGTTAATGTGCACTTAGCCAATACCGGACAAGGTGATTTTGAGAAGGAACAGGTAAAGGTTATCTTTAACCGAGACATCCTCATTAACGAAACTGAGAGTATCGAGAATGCATCTAAATCTGTTGGTGTTATTTCGATGGAGACGATTGTTGGACAGCATCCTTGGACATCTGATATTAAGATCGAACTGGCTCGAATTGAAAAAGAAAAGCAAAGTGCAATGGACGAATACGAAAATGCTTTTCCCAAAGGGGCTACAGGCGGTGATCTAGATGGCACCGAAGAGTAGTTACTGGCAGAAGAGGTTCATCAAACTACAGGAAGCCCAGCTGAATAAAGGACAGGCTTATTACTTTGAATTAGAGCAGCAGTACAAGATTGCTGAAGCTAGCGTTGAGAAGGACATTGCAAGATGGTATCAACGTTTCGCTGATAATAATGAGATATCCCTGGTCGAAGCTAAACGGCTCCTGAATACTAATGAGCTTAAAGAATTTCAGTGGGATGTCATGGAATACGTCAAATATGGTGAAGAGAATGCGCTGGATCCACAATGGATGAAAGAACTTGAGAATGCATCAGCGAGGGTTCATATATCGAGGCTGGAAGCATTGAAGATTCAGACCCAACAACAGGCCGAAGTTCTATACGGTAACCAGACTGACGGAATTGATAAGCTAGCTCGAGGTATCTATTCAGATGGTTATTATCACACAGCCTTTGAGATTCAGAGGGGTTTTAATGTTGGGTATGATCTACATGGCTTGAATGAGAAGCAGCTATCACAGGTCATATCAAAGCCCTGGACTGCTGATGGTTCGACCTTTAAGGATAAAAGCTGGACTGCAAAGCAAACATTGGTTAATTCAGTACACACCCAGCTTACGCAAGGCATCATCAGAGGTGATACACCGGATAAGGCTATCAAAGCTATATCGGATCAATTCAATGTGAGCAAGAACAAAGCTGGCCGTTTGATTATGACGGAATCGGCTTTTTTCGCTTCAGCTGCTCAAGAGGATTGCTTCAAAGCACTCGATGTTGAGAGATTTGAGATTGTAGCAACGTTGGACAACCACACTAGCGCAACATGCCAAGCACTCGACGGTAAGGTATTTGATATGAAGGACTATGAGGTAGGGGTGACCGCTCCACCATTCCATCCTTGGTGTCGCACATGTACCGTTCCATACTTTGACGATAACGAGGGTGAGCGTGCAGCACGTGGCATTGACGGTAAAACATACTACGTTCCAAGTAACATGAAGTATGAGGATTGGTATGATAAGACGATCAAGAGCAATCCAGCTGCTGTTCTTGAAGAGAAGAAACGTAAGAACCTAACTTCTGACAAAAATCAGTTTACTCAATACAAGGAAGTATTAGGTAAATATGCACCGAAATCCTTTGCTACGTACCAGGACATGAAGTATAATAAACCTGAAGAATGGTCGAGTATGAAAAGCTTGTATCGAGATGTTAATTGGCAAGTTACTGCTCAGAAGAACCTTGTAAAAGGCACTCTTCATAAAATCGATGTAAATGGTCCACCTAACAGCGCCTACGATAACTACGTAGATGGCAAACTTGACTCTAGAAGATATT
Source organism: Paenibacillus sp. FA6 (assembly GCF_051550225.1). Classification (NCBI taxonomy): domain Bacteria; kingdom Bacillati; phylum Bacillota; class Bacilli; order Caryophanales; family Paenibacillaceae; genus Paenibacillus; species Paenibacillus sp. FA6. Next base: position 989,696 of record NZ_CP188820.1, read on the forward strand.
ACGGGCGTACAGGGAAAGTAAAATTAGATATACACTTAACTGATCACGGGAACGCCAAAACGCATAAGATTGTACCTCATTCTCATGATTGGAGAGAAATAGAAGGTTCGAACAAAGTTAAGAGAGATGAGGAGGACGGTAGGGAACTTACTAAGGGCGAACGAATAGCGAATAAGGATGCTATAGAGAGGAGTGGTAGGTATGAGTGATGATAAGTTTAATAATTTGGAAGAATTTAAAGAATCAATTGAAATGAGACTAGATATCGAGTGCTTCATCTATGGTAGCAGATACTATATCGGATGGTCTGAAGGGAAAAGAGTTATTGCGCTATGCCCTGATGGAGATGGAGAATTCTTCGATTCACTTGAAGATATGTTGGAGTTTCAAATTGAGGGTAAGCCAATCAAAGACATTTGGCAAGACATAGTAATTCGTTGCATGTAGAAGCACTTTCGACCGTAACTGGTAGGAGGTGCTTTTATTATGCCTATTTTCGTCATTTTGGTATTTTGGACGTTAACTATAAAGACAAATCCGTGGACGAAACCCACGCTAAAAAGCGTAATTTGAAAGGATGATATAGATGAATAAAGAACAATTAATGGCAATGGGTCTAACTGAGGAGCAAGCAGATAAGGTTTTAGCGGGTATCGGAACAACGATTCCAAAGAGTCGATTCGACGAAGTGAACGACGCTAAAAAGAAACTCGAAACTGATTTGGTAGCTCGTGATAAGCAGTTGGAGGATTTGAAGAAGGTAGATGCAGAAGGTTTACAAGCTCAAATCGAGAAGCTTCAAGGTGAAAATACAACGGCAAAAGAGCAGCATGAGGCACAGATCAAGAAAATCCAAATTGATGGTGCAGTTGATCGAGCCCTAACAGGTGCGAAGGCAAAGAATATCAAAGCGGTAAAGGCTTTGCTTGACCTTGATAAGGCTGAACTTGATGGCGAAACAATTAAGGGTTTAGAAGACCAGCTTAAAAAGCTACAAGAGGGTGAAGATTCCAAGTTCCTTTTTGATGCGCAATCTACAACACAACAACCTAAGTTCAAGGGAATCAAACCCGGTGAATCAGGTGAAGGGCAGCCTGGCGGAGGAACACAACCATCTTCACTTGCTGAAGCAGTAAAGATGCATTTTACAAGTAGTGAACAAAACAATTAGAAAAGGTGGTAATGTACCATGGCAGTTACTTTAGCAGAAGCAAAATTAAATGTTCAAGATGCACTTCAAATGGGGGTTATTGATGAGTTCGCAAAATCAAACTTCCTATTCAACAACTTAACGTTCGATGATGTGGTATCTCCCACGGGTGGAGGTGCAACATTAACCTATGGGTATACTCGATTAAAAACGCAACCTACCGCTGCATTCCGTGCCGTGAATAGTGAGTACACATCACAGGAAGTGACAAAAGAACGGATCACGACAGACTTAGCCGTATTCGGTGGAGCGTTCAAAATCGACCGTATTATTGCTAATATGGGCGGTATCATTGATGAAGTAACACTTCAAATGGCACAAAAGATCAAGGCAGCTTCTGCATTGTTTAACGATACGGTCATTAATGGTGATACGGCTACTGAATCTATTGCTTTCGATGGATTAGAAAAAGCACTCACAGGGTCCTCAACTGAATATATGCCAACAGATGTAATAGACTTATCTACTTCAGCTTTGGTTACGGCTAATTACGCCGCCTTCCTAGATGATCTAGATGAATTTTTAATGGGTCTTGATGGGACGCCTGGATTCATTGGTGGTAACTTGAAGTTAATCGCTAAGATTCGCGCAGCTGCTCGACGTGCTGGAGCTTACCAAGTAACTAAAAATGACTTCGGTCAAAATGTAGAATCTTACAACGGTATTCCATTCGTTGATTTTGGAGCAAAGGCAGGTTCTAACACACCTGTTGTGGCTGTTGACGGAACAACTGGTGAGACATCCTTATATGCCGCTAGATTGGGACTAGATGCTTTCCATGCTATTTCTATGGCGGGTGTGGCACCTATTCAAACGTGGGTACCGGATTATACAACTGCCGGAGCTGTGAAGACAGGCGAGGTTGAAATGGTTGCGGGTGTGGCGCTCAAGGCTACTAAGGCTGCCGGAGTTATGCGTAAGATCAAAGTTCAGTAATAGGGAGGAGAAATTCTATATGGCAAAGGTAAATGCGCCTAATAAGCAATACAGTGGGGTTTCAGCAGGTGTTACATTCGTGATGGGGGTCGGAGAATGTTCCGATCCTTATTTATTGTCTTGGTTTGGAAGCCGTGGCTATGAGGTTGAGGATATGGAACCAGACGCTGGTCAAGGTGACGGTGGACCTAAAACTGACGAATCAGGCAAAGTTCAGGAGGATGCTGATAATTCAAATGATGGCGATTCTGAATTTGACAGTATGAGCGATGAAGAGATCAAGGCTTACGTTGAAGAAAAAGGAATCGACATCGGCCAAGCAACAAGCCGTAACGGTATCTTGAAGAAGATACTTGAGGTTGAAAAAGAATAGGATGTGAGTTTCATGCTTGATGATGTGAAGAAAAGGCTTGAAACCTTCGGTTACGTAATCGTTGATGGCGATGCATGGGTTCTTGGCTTCATTATTCAAAAGATTGAGAATCACATCAAGTCACAAACCAATCTAAATGAAATACCGATTCCTCTACACCAGAATGCAGTTGATATGGTAGTAGGGGAATTTCTATTAAGCAAGAAGAGCGTGGGCCAATTGACAGGCTGGGATTTGGACACAGCTGTTAAGAGCATCCAGGAAGGCGATACCAATATCACGTTCGCATTAGATTCCGGAAGCATGACACCAGAAGCTAGGCTGAATGCACTGATTAACTTCTTGATGCGTGAGGGGGATTATGCGTTTTACAGGGTGATCAAATGGTGAGTGCTAAACGTAAGGCTATAGAATCACTCTACAAAGGGACATGTACCATCTATGAGTATCAATCCCTTAAAGATCCTATTACTAAGATAACGAAACAGCAAGAAGTGCCTGTGCTTGAGAATCAACCTTGCCGCCTATCGTTTGAGCGTGTAACTTCTGTAAACCAAACGGATACAGCTGGGGTAGTCACTCAGACGATAAAGCTCTTTATCGCACCTGAATTAATGGTGAAGCCGGGGTCCAAGATCTTCATAACTCAGAATGGTCGATCAACAGCTTATCGAGATAGTGGAGAGCCTGCAATATACAGTTCTCATCAAGAAATAACGCTTATTTTGTTTAATGGGTGGGCGTAATGGCTAAATGGGGTAAGGTTGACTTCAGACAGCTCCAGAACCTTCAAAAGAAACTGGATAAGCTTCAGCGTGCTGATATAGGCAAGTTTTCAGAAGAATGTGCCAAGGAACTAGCCGCAAGGTTACTCGCAAAGGTGATTAAGCGAACGACAGTAGGTCAGTATCCAACTTCGTCAGGAAAAAAAGGCGGTACCTTGAGACGTGGCTGGACTGCCAAAACTCATGAGGAAGCGGAGAGTGGCGGGAAAAGCAATGCCAAGGCTTATGCGGAATCACTTGTAGTTACAAAGGTCGGTAGTGTGTACCAGGTTGAGATCATCAATCCAGTTAACTACGCTTCCTACGTTGAGTATGGACACCGTACAGCTAATCATAAGGGTTGGGTGAGCGGCAAGTTTATGCTAACCATTTCCGAAGAAGAGCTGAATGCTCAAGCGCCTAAATTGTTGGAGAAGAAACTCATGAAATACTTAGGGGAGGCTTTCAATGATAAATGATGTTGTTAATGCTATCGCTATAAAGCTGAACCAAGTATTTGGTGAGGATTATACGATCTACACTGAATCAGTTAAACAAGGTCTAGAGGAACCTTGTTTTTTTATTGTCCTTTTAACATCCAGGCAAACACAAGTGATAGGGAAGCGATATTTTCGAGAACAACCATTCGACATTCATTACTTCCCAAGCACAACGGATCAGAAGACCGAGATGCACGAGATAGTTGATCGGCTGAATGATGCACTGGAATACATTACGACGATATCAGGTGATCTCCTACGGGGTACCAACATCAACAGTGAAGTCGTGGACGGAGTGCTTCATTTCTTCGTGAACTACAATTACCACATATATAAGATTACGGATCCACTAGATAAGATGGAAGATTTGAAAATAAAGAACGGATTGAAGGGGTGACAAGATGGCACCAAAGATTATTAAAAATGCAGATGAGAACAAGACATCAACAGATGGATTGATTGAATCCTATAAATTCAGTAAGAAGCAGTTAGTTCAAAGTCAGAAGTATGCCGGACAGAGGGACCTTCTGAACACCTTGCTGAAAGACGATACGAGGTACAGCTTCGATGAAGTAGGTAGCTTAATCACAGATTTTATGGAAGGAAAGGTGAAATAGATGGCATTAGGTGGAGGTACTTTCTTAACACAGAACAAAAAACTGCCCGGTAGTTATATTAACTTTGTGAGTGCTGCCCGGGCTACCGCTTCATTGAGTGATCGGGGTTACGCAGCGATTCCTATCCCGCTTGATTGGGGAGTGGATGGTGAGGTGTTCACCGTAACAGCCGAGGACTTCCAAAAGGATTCACTGAAGATTTTTGGATATGATTACACTCATGCAAAATTGAAAGGTCTGCGTGATCTATTCAAGAACATTCAAACCGGATATTTTTATAAGCTCATGAAAGATGGTGTGACTGCATCGAATACTTTCGCTACTGCAAAACACAAGGGTGTGCGTGGTAATGATTTAAAAACGGTTATCGAAATTAACGTAGATGATATTACCGAGATGGATGTATTAACGTATCTTGGATCTAATCTAGTCGATAGTCAAACCGTATTGCCTAACACGGACAACCTACTGGATACAGATTATGTTACGTGGAAATCCAATGTCGTTCTAACGGCAACGGTGCTAGGTGGACTTTCTATGACGTTAGGGGCTAATGGCGATGATATAGAAGGTGCAGAGCACCAGGACGCACTGGACAAGCTAGAACCGTATTCATTCAATACTCTTGGTTGTGTATCTACCGTTCCGACAATCGCGGACCTGTACGTACAGTTTACGAAGCGATTACGTGATCAGGTAGGGGTTAAGTTCCAAGTGGCTGTTTATCGTTCTGAAGCTGATTATGAAGGGGTAATCAACCTTCAGAACGATGTAACAGATGATACGAACGTTGCGGCTCTCATCTATTGGGTGACAGGTATTGCTGCAGGCGTTGCAGTGAATAAATCTAACACGAACAAGAAATACGATGGTGAGTATGCGGTGAACGTAAGTTACAAGCAAAGCGAACTAGAAGCCGCATTAAAGGCAGGGAAGTTCATCCTGCATAAAGTTGGTGAAGATGTCCGAGTGCTTGAGGATATCAATAGCTTTACGACATTCACAGTTGATAAAAATGAGGACTTCTCCAGCAATCAAACGATTCGCGTACTCGATCAGATCGGTAATGATATCGCAGTCCTATTCAATACGAAGTATTTGGGTAACGTACCGAACGATCCCGCCGGTCGAATCTCATTTTGGAATGACGTAGTAAAACATCATCAGGAATTAGAGCAGATTAGAGCTATTGAGGACTTTAAAGCGGATGATGTTGTGGTTACGAAAGGCGAAACCAAGAAGTCTGTAGTTGTATCCGATGGGGTGACACCAACCAATGCGATGGCCCAACTATACATGACCGTGAAAGTATCTTAAGAGAGGGGAGATGAAAAGTAATGATCAAATTGAATTTACAACACTTTGCTCAAACTATGAAAGCGAAGGATTCTGTCAGCGCGGCACTTGCTGAATGTTTTATAACAGTCGAGGGTAATCGCTATAACTTCATGCAAATTATAGATTTTGAATCTACTTTCGATAAGACTAAAACAAAGGTTCCCATTCTAGGGAAAACAGGTAAGGGTAATAAATCTACTGGATGGGAAGGTACATTCAGCGGGACAGCTCATTACAATCAATCTATTTTTCGTGAATTACTGTACAGATTTAAAGAAACGGGTGAGGATATTTATTTCGACATCCAGGTAACCAATGAAGATCCGACATCTAGTGTTGGTCGTCAAACGATTATCCATAAGGATTGTAACTTGGATGGTGGAGTACTCTCTAAATTCGATGCAGATGGAGAGTATCTGGACGAGCCGATTGATGGCACGTTTGATGACTTCGAAATGCCTGAGAAATTCAAATTGTTACCTGGTATGCAATAAGAGGATGGTCGCTTACATAGCGGCCTTTTGAAATTCAATTAGAAAAGGATAAGGTGATAGATATGAGTAATTTAAGTGCTTTTTTAAGTCAAAATGCAATACAAGAAGATAATGTGAAGTTCGCAGCTTCAAAACGATTCATCGATGCAGAAGGCAAACCTGTTGAATGGGAGATCACAGCCGTTACCAGTGTTGATGATGAAGCGATTCGTAAGCAGTACACAAAAAAGGTGGCAGTTCCGGGAAAGCGTGGGCAGTACACGCAAGACTTTGACGCAAATGGGTATCTGGGATCGTTAGGAACAAAGTGTACAGTATTCCCTAACCTTAATAGCCAAGAGTTGCAAGACTCCTATGGTGTTATGGGTGCCGAAGCCTTACTGAAGGTGATGTTGAAGCCTGGTGAATATCAGGAGTACATGAAGAAGATCCAAGAGGTAAACGGCTTTGATGTAGGTATGGACGACTTGGTCGACGAAGCAAAAAACTAATAAGTGAAGGTGATTTTGACGCTAATATGGCTCATTATTGCCTTCACCAATTAAACATGCTTCCAAGCACATACATGGGTTTACCTAAAGAGGAGCGGGCCTTTGTGATTGGGTCCGTTCAATTTAAGATCAAGAAGGATAAAGAAGAAGCGAAGAAGGCTGGGAACAAAAAGTAGAATGCTAGAATAATAGACCACTCTGTTGTATTATATTGGTAACATATAACAGAGGGGGATCTGTATTGAATATATTAAAGATTAGAAGTTTCAGTCTGTTGTGGATACTGTTAATAGCCGTTATCGGTATTACGGGATGCTCTGCAACTAGCAACGATAACGGTGATAGTAGTGCACCTTTAGGCAATGCTGAATCTATGATCATAAACGCATCTGAATTTAGTAGATTAAGCTCTCAGGAACTTATAGCTAATTTGGGTGAACCGGAGAAGATCGAGGATTATGGATGGAAAGTTCCCAAAAGTGGAGAATCCATAGTAGGGAAATTGTATGTTTACGAAAAAAATAAATATGAATTTATTCTTTTTGATGATTCAGTGGCTAGATTAAATGTATACTCTGGGTCTTACATGGGGTATAGCGATGATAAATTCAGCTTCGAAAGTAAAGATTCCTTATTTCAAATGTTTGGGATAGAAAAAGGAGAACATTTGAAGAAAATTGAGGACAATACTTTGACTTTGAGGTATAGCCCTGTTTCTGATAAAGTGGCAGACTTTTGGATTAATAATATATTGGACGGCAAATTCGATCTAGCGAAAATAACATATAATCTCAATTATTTTTAAGATGGGTAATTAAATATGACAATTCCTTGAGCACTCAATAAGAGTGCTTTTTGTTTTGCCTGAAAGAGAGGTGAAATAGATGGCCACAATCCGAACAGCGATTCAAATCCAAGATGGTATGTCCCCTGCTTTTCGTTCTATGAACACAGCTATGAATGTCGTATTAAATAGCTTCGAGTCCTTACAATCCGCTTCTAGCCAGGCTATTGATACAGCTAGTATTCAGACCGCTCGTCAAGAACTTGCAAAGGCTGAGATAGCATTTAATAGTGTCGAACAAGAAATACGGGACGCAGATGCAGCACAACAACAATTGAATAAAGACATTCATAACGGGCAAGACGCAGCGAGTGGATTAGCTAGTAAATTCATGCAAGTTGCCGCAGTTATTGGTTCCGTGATAGGTGCGAAGAAAATTATTGAATTATCTGATAGCGTAGCACAGACGACAGCCAGGCTAAATTTAATGAATGACGGACTGCAAACGACAGAACAATTGCAAAATATGATATTTCAATCAGCGGAACGTGCAAGGGCATCTTATTTAGGTACTGCTGATGTTGTTGCAAAACTAGGTCAAAGGGCAAAAGATGCGTTTAAATCCAACCAGGAGACGATAGCATTTGCGGAAAATCTAAATAAGATGTTTGTTATTGCGGGAGCTTCACAGCAGGAAGTATCCTCTGCAAGTCTACAGTTAACACAAGCTCTAGGATCTGGGGTTTTACGTGGAGAAGAGTTAAACGCAGTATTTGAAGCTGCTCCAAACGTTATCCAGACGATAGCTGATTATCTAGATGTCCCAATAGGCAAGATTCGAGATATGGCTTCCGATGGAGAGATTACAGCCGACATTGTTAAAAATGCCATGTTATCTGCTACAGATGAGATTAACGCTAGTTTTGAATCTATGCCTAAGACACTAGGTCAGGTGTGGACGAGCGTTAAGAATAATGCTCTAATGGCCTTTCAACCTATACTCGTAAAAATAAATGAGATAGCAAACAGTAGTCGTTTCGAAGAACTTACCAATAATATTATCGCAGGTATTGTTATTCTCTCCAGTGTTGCTATGGATCTGTTTAATATCATATCGAGTATAACTAATTTTTTTGTAGATAACTGGTCTTGGATCTCTCCTGTTGTTTATGGAGTTGTTGGTGCGTTCCTTGCCTATAATGTAGTCGCATTAATAACCAAAGGAATAATAATGGCTCAGGCAGCAGCTAAGTGGGTTGATTGGGCAGCATCGATCGCCCAATCTAGTGCCACATTTATGACCACAGTCGCCCAACACGGTCTAAATGCCGCTATATATGCCTGCCCCATTACTTGGATCGTACTAGCTATCGTTGGATTGATTGTGGTGTTTTATGCAGTAGTGGCAGCTGTAAATAAGTTCGCGGGTACAAGTGTATCGGCGACTGGAATCATTGCAGGTGTATTCATGACAACCCTAGCCTTTATAGGAAATCTATTTGTAGCAGCTGGAAATCTAGTTATTGATGTGGTAGCGATCATTTGGAACTTCATCGCAAGTTTTGCTGAATTCTTTGCAAATGTATTCAACGATCCGGTAGGTTCAATTGTTCGATTGTTCGCCGATATGGGAGATACGATTCTGGGGATCTTGGAAGGCATAGCATCAGCAATAGATACTATATTCGGGTCTAACCTTGCAAGTGCGGTAAGTGGTTGGCGTGGATCTCTTAAAGGTGCCGTTACGGATCTAGTAGGGGAGGCTGAAATCAAAATTCCACGTATGGATGCTAGTGCGTTACATTATGACAGTTTTGATTACGGAGAAGCTTATGATTCCGGATATAAATTTGGGGAAAATGTTGCTGATAAGTTTAGCCTGAGTAACTTAATGGACTCAATTAACATCCCAGGTTCGGATGCCGCTACAAGTGCGATTAACGCTGGAGACTATGCTAACAAAATGGATACTGGCGATAAAATAGCGGACACTGCTGCAAATACAGCAAAGATGGCAAAATCCATGGAAGCATCAGAAGAGGATTTGAAATACCTACGCGATGCTGCAGAGCGAGATGTTGTTAACCGATTCACTACTGCAGAGATCAAGGTAGAGTTAACAAACCATAACACGGTTAGTTCGGATATGGATCTGGACGGTATGGTTGATTATTTCGGTGAAAAGTTAGAAGAAACCATTGATGCTGTAGCGGAAGGGGCGTAAGGATAATGGCATATAGTTTTTACATGGATAGCGTACAGTTACCGATCGCTCCTTCAAAGTTGCAAATCAAAATCAGTAATAATAATAAAACCATCACTCTTATTAATGAAGGCGAAGTAAACCTTTTGAAAAAGGCAGGGCTAACAGAAGTTTCACTCAGCATAATAATTCCGCAAGTTAAGTATCCATTTGCTATTTATCCGGATGGATTTCAAGAAGCTGCGTATTATTTAGATAAATTCGAGAAGTTAAAGACTAGCTTGAAGCCATTCCAGTTTATCGTATCCCGTGTATCTCCTGGTGGGGTACTGTTATTCGATACCAACCTCAAAGTGACGTTAGAAGACTACAGCATCACTGAGGATGCGAATAACGGATCTGACATAACGGTTGCATTGAACTTGAAGCAGTATCGGGTATACGGAACAAAGATAGTCACCTTGAAAAAGGATACAGATCTAAAGACAACTGCACTAACGACGACTAAGGGACGAGAGGTCACAAAGCAAGCAGTCAAATCACATATCGTTGTAAGTGGCGATACTCTTTGGGCAATCTGTAAAAAGTCTCTAGGTGATGGTTCGAAGTATACTCAAATAGCCAAGCTGAATGGAATCAAGAATCCTAATCTAATTTCTGTAGGGCAGGTGATTAAATTTGAGTAATATCGAACTAAGTATTCAGAATGGCTCGACTATCCTATATCCCGTAGTTGAAGAAGGGATCGTATGGGAAACAGCAAGGAAAGGTTCTCCTGGTAAATTAACATTTTCGGTGCTTAAAGATGCGGGGTTAAACTTTCAGGAGGGTAATGCAGTTCGCCTGAAGATTGACGACCAAAACGTATTCTATGGATTTGTATTTGCCAAAAAGAGATCAAGAGATAATTCGATTACTGTCACTGCTTACGACCAGTTACGTTACCTTAAAAATAAAGACACCAAGGACTATACGAATAAAACTGCTAGTGAATTTTTGAAAATGCTTGCTACTGATTTTAATCTGAATACTGGCATGATCGAGAATACGGTTTATAAGATTGCATATAGGCTAGAAGAGAATAAAACCTTGTTCGACATGATTCAAAGCTCCCTCGATCTAACGTTAGACAACAAAAAGAAGCTGTATGTCTTATATGATGACTTTGGTAAATTAACGCTAAAAGATATTGAATCAATGAAACTAGACTTGCTAATCGATGAAGAAACTGGAGAGAACTTCGACTATACGACTTCAATCGACTCGAACACGTACAACAAGATTAAGCTTTCCTACGATAATGAGAAAACAAAAAAACGAGAAATCTATATCGCTATGGATAGCAATAATATGAACAACTGGGGCACGCTTCAATACTTTGAAGAAATCAATGAAACTACTAACGGTAAGTTGAAAGCGAACACGTTATTAGAAATGTATAACCGTAAAACACGTAACTTGAGTATTACGAATGCCTTTGGTGATGTCCGGGTGCGTGCTGGTAGTAGTCTAGTCGTGAAGTTGAACCTTGGAGACATTAACATAGCAAACTACATGATAGTGGAAAGTGTTAAGCACACCTTCAAGCAAGACGAGCACCTTATGAATCTGACACTTAGGGGAGGTGAGTTCATTGCGTAATATGGATGATATCGTAAGAGCTATTAAACGTGCTGCAACTGAAGCGGTAGCCGCAGCCGATCCAATGGCTATTCGGTACGGACAAGTGACAAGTGTAATACCATTGAAGATTCTTGTTGAACAAAAGCTTACCCTGACATCTGTACATTTGATATTGACGCATAACGTGGTGGATTACGATGTGAATATGACGGCCGATGGCGGAGGGACATCAAAGGTGACGGTTCATAATGGGTTGGAGATAGGCGATGGGGTGATACTTGTGAGGACTCAGGGTGGACAGAAGTACATTGTCTTAGACAAGGAAGTGAAAGTATGATCCCTTTAATCAACGACGATCTAGAAGCTGACTTTGAGATAGAAGCACAGTCTACCAAGACGTACAAGCTTAATATCGATGCTGATCGAATTATAGGATTCATCGATGAGATTGAAGCATTGAAACAATCAATCTTCTTAATGTTGAGCATTGAGCGCTATGATTATTTAATATATCCGTGGGATTACGGAGTGGAGCTGAAGGATCTCTTTGGTAAACCCACGAATTTTGTATTACCAGAGATAAAGAGAAGAATATCGGAAGCATTGACACAAGATGAACGTATCGAAAGTGTTGATGCTTTTTCTTTTGATGTAAAAAGAGGTAAGGTGCATGTGGTCTTCACGGTACATTCCATTTACGGTAATTTCGAGTCAGAGAAAGAGGTGAGTATCTAATGCTGGATATGACCTATGAAGATTTAATGCAACAGAAGTTGAATGGCATTGATAACAAATTAGACAAGCGAGTGGGCTCTATTGTATTTAATGCTATTGCGGCAAACTCAGTGGAAATGGTGCAAGCCTTGGTAGCCCTGAAGGGAATCTTGTTAGAGACCTTTGCAGATACAATGTCACGAGAAAACTTAATCAAGCGTGCAGCTGAAAGAGGACTAAAACCCTATGAAGCGACCAAAGCCCAAATAAAAGGTGTGTTCAACATTAATGTTGGCTTAGCCGATCGGTTTTCTCTTGACGATTTAAACTATATCGTGATTGAAAAAATAGCTGAGCATGAATACATGCTGGAATGTGAGACCTCTGGGAACATAGGAAACCTATATCTAGGCGCACTGACTCCAATTGATTATATCAATGGATTAACCGGTGCAGAGCTAACAGAAATACTGATCCCTGGTGAAGATGAAGAAGATACCGAAGTGTTTCGTGCCCGATATTTTAACACTTTCGAATCTCAAGCCTTCGGGGGTAACAGGGCTGACTATAAAGAAAAAGTTGGTGCGCTGCAGGGTGTGGGTGGCGTGAAAGTGTATCGTGCTTGGAACGGTGGCGGGACTGTAAAGCTAGTGATTATAGATTCGCGGTTTCAGAAGCCTTCACCAACCCTCATAGAGACCTTACAGGAAGAGGTTGATCCAGTAGGTCAGCAAGGGGATGGCTTGGGGATTGCTCCTATCGATCATACCGTTACTGTATTTGGTGTAACAGAGGATACGATCGACATTGAGACTACCATCACCTATCAAAGTGGCTGGGATTGGGCAGCCATTGAACCTAATGTTCAAACTGTAATCGACACTTACTTCACTGAGCTGAGTGAAGAATGGGCTGAATCAGATGCTATTGTAGTCCGGATCTCTCAAATCGAGACTCGTTTCCTTGGTATGCCCGGCATTATTGATATTGCTAATACCAAATTAAACGGTATTCAGCAAAACGCGGTACTAGACAATGATGCTATACCGATCCGGGGTGTTGTCGTTGGCTAGATCAGTTAGCGTTCTTGATTACCTACCACCTATTTTTCATGAGGTTAAAGAGATGATTGAGATTGCAAAAGTTGAGAACCCCGTGCTTGAAGCTTTGTGGCAGGAGATTGAAAATGGTTTGCTAGACCAATTCCTTTTATCAGCTACTAATCGCGGGATTAAACGTTATGAAGACATGCTGCACATGAACGTGATGGCAACAGATGATCTTGAAACAAGACGATTCAGACTGTTGACTCGATATAATGAGCAGGTGCCATATACCCGATCTGTGTTGCGTAATTTGTTAAATTCATTACTTGGTGATGAAGGGTACGAATTAACGATTAATGGAGCTGACAAGACTCTGAAAGTAAAGATTGAGCTGACTGTAAAAGGAATGTTTGATGCAGTGGGTGAAATGCTTGGACGTATTGTTCCTCAAAACATGGTTATCACTGTCGAGCTACGCTATAACCAGCACAGCACACTTGCAAGGTATACACATGCTCAACTTGCGGCATATACGCATGATCAATTAAGAAGTGAGGTGTTAAGTTAATGCCAATTAATACGCCGAATTACGGGCTTGTAAAACCTGATGAAACTGAATTCTATGACGTTGAAGTGTCAAATGGGAATATGGATATCATAGACACTCAATTGAAACTCGTAAGTGAAAAGGTAGAGGGCATAACGATTCCTGATGCCAGTTTAATCGTTGCAGGTAAAGTGATGCTCTCCAACGCCACAAACGGATCAAGGGAGAACGTAGCTCCAACAGAAAAAGCTTTAGGGCTGGTTATGAAAGAAGCTACAGCGGGAAAGCAAGCTGGAATTGAGCGTAAAAATGAAACGGTTGCCGCGCTCAATTCCATTGGGATACCATCAACCACGAACGAGACATGGGCGCAACTCATCCCCAAGATTGCGGCAGTTATTAGGGCAACAGGAGCAGCAACAGCCGCTGATGTATTGGCGGGCGTTACTGCATCAAATAAAAATGGACCATTTGTTGGAACAATGGCTAAACGTGTCGGAGCATATCAAGGTACAACTATGATTGGGGTTGCGTCGGTGACACAAGGAGTTATTGACGTTATGCCTTATAAAGGATATTGGGACGGTGCTACTTATGGTGGAATATCAGATCCTAATTTCCACCCTGCTTATTGGCGATCAGATGTAAAGATGTTTGGTAAACAGGGAACTATGCCTGTTCGAAATCCGGATATGGCCGATCAAATTTATGCGAGTAGTGTTGTATATGGTCCTGGCAGTTTATATATGGGTATCCCCAATGCGCATTATCTTAATGGTATCAATTGGGCATATCTGAGTGAACCTAATCTAAACCCTAACAATGTTAGAGCTGGCGTACCGATGTTTAACGGTCAATTGGTCGGGACGTTGATAGAGGGTAAAAAGTTTTTTTACGGGGAATATACAGGCGATACAATGGTTGATATTAATATTGGATTCAACTGGCAAATAATACAAATACAGTCCTCTCTTCTTGATGGTGCATATACGGTATATAGATATGACCCACCGACTGGGAAATTTAGCTATAACTCAGGCGGGAGTTATTCGCCAGCACTATACAATGTTACAAATACGAGTTTTAGTCTCCAACCTTATGGACCAGGTGGAGTATATAGAATTTATGTCTATGAGAGAAAGTAGGAGGGGATAATATGAAAACATTAAATAGAAGAATTTACGCTGATAAATCAACAGGTATTATACTGGTGAACACAGGAGAACCGAGAGTTATGGAAGGCTTTGATAGACCATCTATCGAGTCAGATTTCGAGTCTTTCACTGCCTTACAAGGTCGCGACCCACAAAGTGTGATAGTGATAGAATTGGAAATTGGGCAATATTCCGAAGAATTTAACACGCAGATATTAGGGCGAGTTAATCCCGATACATTGACATTAGAGTTTTCGTATCCCGATCCAAGTGATCCTGAACCGGAAGTGCCTGTATATCAGAAACCTTTAAGCGAACAAATGAAAGATCTTGATATGAAAATGGAAGAAAAAGATAGGGAGAACAAAACAGCATTGTTCGAAATATACAGCATGCTATTAGGCGGTGAATGACCTTGACAGTCATGACCCGCCTTTTATTATGGGCTTTACTAAAGGTATCGAAGGGAGGTGGAATCAATATGATAGTAGTTATGGCAGCACTGATTGTTTATGGCGACATTACTTTTTCTCAAGTACCGGATAAGTCAAAGGTTGCAGTAAGAGCAAGATTGGTTGTACTCGGTTACGATGAGAATGGTCAGCCGATAGAGACAGTTTAGACACAGCGCCCAGTAAGGCGTTTTTATTTTGCCCTCATAACTATGAGGGCTATTTTTTATTGAATAGGGGGAAATGAAGTGGAGAGATTGGATTTAGCGTTAAAGTGGGGCATAGCGTTATTTGGATCAGTAGGCACGTATTTATGGGGAGGCTGGTCTGAGTTGATATCATTTTTTCTGATTGCGATTGTGATCGATTATGTAACTGGCATGCTGGCATCGATCAAAGAGGGTCACGGATTAAGTAGTAGCGTTGGATTTTGGGGGATAGCCAAGAAGGGACTTATGCTACTCGTTGTTATATTGGCTCACAGGCTAGATGTCCTGATGGGAACTGACGTAATTATGATCGGTGCCATTTACTTTTATCTGGCTAATGAACTTATTTCTGTTACGGAAAATTACGGACGGTTGGGTTTACCTCTACCAAATAAGATCAAAGATGTCATAGCTATTTTTAAACAGAAGGGTGGCAATCAATAATGAATCCATTTGAAACTCTTAGATTGACAAGTCCTTTCGGAATGAGAATTCACCCTGTTTATAAAACAGCAAAGTTCCACAAGGGCGTTGATTTAGTCACCACGCCCTCATTGGGCCCGTTGTACGCATTTGTAGCTGGTGAAGTCACCCATGCAAAGGAAGGTGCCAAAGGTTCGGGATTCGGTGGGTACGGTATCGTAGTGGCAGTCAAGGATGACAAAGGATTCCTTCATGTTTACGCTCATCTATCCGTCGCATCGGTAAAGGTGGGGGATAAGGTCAAGAGAGGGCAGAAGGTGGGGCTTCAAGGTAGTACAGGGGTTTCAACTGGACCGCATCTACATTACGAGATCCGGAAGAAATCCACACCTAGTTATGGGTTTACAGAGTCTGAATCCGGTGTTGTGGAGCCTACGAAGTATCTTCAAGATTACTATGCAAAGGGGGAGATTGAATTGAAAAAAGAAGATGCCGATGGTATTATCTCCTATATGAAACTGGCATATGGAGCCGCTAAGACACAGGAAGAGAAAAAGAAAATCGGAAGGTTGACCGACACTGTGCGTGAAGCTTCAGGACAGGCTAAACAAAACGGATAAGTAAATTCGCAAGCGCTTGGGATTATGCCCTGCTGACTTCGGTCGGTGGGGCATATTTATTTCGTTCTAGGGAAGAAAAATTAGACATAAAATTCTAATAGAGGGAGTGTTGAATATGGAATACAGTAATAAGCGGGAGTTGAATATTAACTTCAAATGTATTATGTGTGATAGTGGAGAACATGGAATCGGTGAAAATGGGAAATTCGTTTGTTTTAATTGTATAAAAAAGATGGTCAACTCACACGACTTAATAGTGAAACCTGAATTTAGAATAAAACAGCATGTAGGAGTCTACTAACTCTTCCATGCTGTTTTATTGATTAGGCTGTAACTGGTAATCTCACTTTGATCATTTGTTCAATCATTAATGAAAATTCTTTATCCGGTAACGTTCTATCATGAATATCATCCCAAATAAGCCCTTTTAACGTATGGTTATCTGTCTGCTCATATGCAATTATTAGTGGATCTATTGATTTTATGCATTCTGTTCGGCGTTCTATCAATTCAGGGCGATCTAGCTTTAGGAGCCGTATAGTCATTTCAGCATTCCTGTTTCCTTTAGCAGGGAACGGAAGTGGACCGCAAAAAATTATTTTTTCTTCAGGAATATCAATATATGGGTTCAACAAAGGTAGGAGTGGATCATAATATATTTTTTTGTTCTGATTACACTTAGAGCAACCAATAGTTAAGTTATCCCACAAAAAGGTTTTATTTCGAACTTCTGATTTGGGTTCAATATGTTCTATATCTCCATGATCTATATGAGTGATTTTGGATTCACAGTAAACACATTTATTAGAAGTTTCTAATAGTAGAGCCGCCTTTATTTCTGGGTGTCCATATCTTCCATTGACCGTTTTTGGGATTTTATCATCATTTAATACAAAAGCCATAAGTTCATTAGTCCACTCATCTTCTTTTTCAACAAGAATAGCGGGTTTACTCCCTTTTATTAAAGACCTCAATGACTATTCGCCTCCTTGAAGTAAACCCAAAGCTTGAGGCAAATGATCTGCTAATCCAACGTTTGCTAGTTCACTTTTTAAACCTAAATACCCCTCAGGTGTTAATTCCGATGTTTTATATTTATTTAAGATTTCATTCAAGCTGTCTTCAACCCATATAGGCATTGTTACAGGTACTCCAAGTACTTCTCGTAGTATTTGGGATGCATTAGCAGCTTTGTTTTCGAAGTCGAGTACTTCACTAATAACAGCATTTTCATCGTTGTATTTAAGTGCGTAAACGGTTGACTCTCTTACCGAGTTCACCATTAAAGGGCTATGAGTAGTCACAATAAATTGTGCCTTAGGAAATGAAGAAAGTAAATTAGGGAGAAGTTGCCTTTGCATTGACGCGTGAAGGTGATTTTCGGCCTCATCAATCAGCACGAAAAAGGGTTCATCCTTTCCAGCTTCAAACATATAAATTTGCCATGCTAAATCTAAAATTGCTCCAATACCACCCGAAACGGCATCTAATAAAAAGTCCCCACTGTTTGTTTCAAGAATGACTTCGCCGTTTCTGACGCTTAGGTCATTAAAGCCTAAGGTGGGAGGGAGTAATTTTCTGAGTATTTCTATAAAACCCAAAAATAATTCTAATGCGTCATCATCAGATTGGACGTATTCATTTCCTTTCCCAAATAAGGCAAGACTAATTATTGTTGATTTCATTTGAATAATTGGCGGATTTGAATACTGTCCAAAGAAACTACTCATTAAAGATGAATTAAACATGTTGTAGGCTTCGTTTTTTGTTTGTGCTTTTACAGGGATTGAAGTAATCTGTTTATAAGAATAAGCAGTTCTGTGTGAAGGTATATTAAGACCCTTTAATTGCATATGTGGTTCTAGAGTGATATTGTAGTTGACTTGCTGGGATAGGCTTGGAGCGTTAATATTAATTTTCTGTCCATTTTGTAAAGTGATGCTTCCGATACTGCTATGAGCATCAGAGGGACTATCTGTTAATTTTCTTCGTCCTAGCTTATATATTGACCCCTTTCTACCTTTTATGTTGGAAGGTGTCGCAGTTTCGGAATATCCCCAACCGACCAATCTACCTAAAAGTCTAAGTAAGGTGCTTTTCCCAGCACCATTTGCACCAGTAATAACTGTCAACCTGGGGTTGAGGGTGATGTCAACCATCTCAAATTGGTTCCACTTTTCAATTTTTAGATTTTTAAAGATCATTATCATTCTCCTAATTTTTTTATAGAAGACTAAGAGTCGCCTACCTTAGGTATTTCTCTTTTAATTGTCATTCTCCTCTAAAGTAGAATTGTTATAGTGTATTATTGGTAATCTTAATAAGAAACAAGAGTAAATATACACTACACTGAATACACAAAAAGTATCATAACAGAATGTGAAAGCAACTTTTAAAAGCTGTTTTGGCATTCGCTATCGGAGATTCCATCTATTTCTAACCTCAAATTATCTGGAATATTTCTTTGAATGATTGCATATGATAAAACTAGAAAACACTTTCCATAGCTCCTTGATTTGCTTATTAAGCAGTTAAGGAGGTGAGTACTAAATGAATATAGATGCCCGTTACATCCTAACTTGGGTTTTAATTGTTATGATCGTGGTATTTTTATTTCTAGTAGTCATTTTGAAAATTTAATAAAAAGTGAGCTTATGGACCAGAGATTCATCCCTTTACCGGGTTGAATCTCTGGTCCAATAAAATAAATATACATGAAAGAATGATAAAAGCTTCGTTGGCTATATGCTAACGAAGCTTTTATTTGTTTCTAACCTCAATATAATCTCCCTTTAAGGTTCATCCCTTAATAAGATAAACAAAAGCCCTTTAACAACATACAAAAGGCCCTACCGGTATATAAACTGGTAGGGCCTTTTTTTTGCGTTAAGCTAAGGGAATCTTTCCTTAATGGAAGTTTAGTTTCCGTATACATAATGTCCCCAATGAACTATATTGATGTTACACAGTTCGGAAGTACCGACAGTTTAATCCGAACATCGGGAAAATGTCATATAAGCCGAAGCCAATGAGGAATTTTTTTTATTTAGCTTATCACTTAAAATGGGGGAGTATAATGTTTGGAATTCAGATTTCTGTAATTATAATTGCTGTATTCACTGCTTTTATTGGTTATCAATTTAGAATAAGAGAGAAAAGGAAAGATTCATCATATTCTGAACTATCAAAAAGCTATAATGAAGTGTATGGACCCATGTTTTTTAGGCTTAAAGAAATTAATCAATCAACAGACGATAACGAGAAGCAAGGATTAATCGATGCGTTCTTTAAAGATTTTAGCTCGAAAGCACAGCTTTTAGGCTCCTCAGTTTTATTAAAAAAATACATAGATTTAAATGCATTGTTCAATACTCATAAAAACAAAAGTTCACTTGAATCTATTATTACTGAAAAACTAATTGATTTCCATACTTTATTGGAAACAGAATTTTGGGATGCCCACGATATAATATATAAAGAACACTTTAGACATAAGGATCAAAATTTTAAACCAGTAAAAGCTCTATACATTGAATTCATTGGGACAATCAAGAAATTATCTACTTTGGTGATGAGTTTTTGTTGTGTTGTATTGTATATTATCCTTTTGGACTATTCACTTAAATTAAACCTTCTTTCCATTCAAGTGACATTTTATACATTAGTAGCTACTGTAGGGTTTATTTTTCCGCTTTATCTGAGCTCACTGGCCTACTCATATATGTTTTATAAAAAGACAGCGAATGATTCCAGACAACGAGAAGATGATTTAATAATTTCGACATGGAAATTATTAAAACTTAAGTTTGTTTTGAAAAAAAATTCGAATACTAATAATAAGTAAGTTGGAGAAACCTTATGAATACTACATACAAAGTCCTTAGCACGGACACTGAACTATTTGCTGCAGCACTCGCTCAAGTAAGGGTATATGTCGTACAGATCAGCGAGGATCAACCGGATTGCATAGTTGATTATGGTGGACCAGTCCAGAAATATACGCCTGAAACTGTCAAGATCACCGATAAGTATTACATGAGAGAAAGATTTGAGTTTCGGATTTATTTAACGAAGACGAGAAAGCAAATAATCTTCCGCTAACCTTTATTGGTCGGTGGTTTTTTTTATATAGAAAGACAAATTCACTTTAGAAATAAAAGAGTATATATAATGAAGCAAAAAAAAAAGACTGCCCCCAAATGGGGCAGTCCATATGTTGTTATTTAGATTCTGAGTGCTCTATAGTACATCGCAAAAAAATAATATCCCTTACTTTACGCGGTTTTGCATAGCACAGAAACACGTTGCTAATCGCAAGTATCAGCCTTCCAAGCTGATAGCGTGGGTAAAGAATACCCCGCTAACCTTAATTGTGGTCGGCAGGGTATTCTTTTATTATTTTGATTATACATGCCCACAACTTGCCCACAAAGCATAACAACTTGATAACACTTCACAACTCTTCTGAAACCGTGAAAACCGCATAGATAAAGGATTTCACGGTTTTAAGTCGAATTAAACACACGTTATACCTTAAGAGCTATCTAAGGCCGGGGCTCGTCGTGAATACACAAACGTTATACGACAGAACGGAGATAGATAAATGCAAGTAACTATAACTCTAACAGACCAAAACACTAAATTTATTATCAATAATTTATACCCATTATATTTGCATGATTTATCTGAGATATGGGGATGGAAACCCAATAAATACGGAGTTTTTGAAGACGATGAGACATTGACTTTGTTTGAGCAAAATACAGTATTTGATGTATGGTGGACTAAACCATCAATACTATTTCCATACCTGATAAAAGTAGATGAAGTTCCTGCAGGATTTGCTCTCGTGGGTACACCCCCATACACACCTCATGGTAGTGATTTTTACATAAATGAGTTTTTTATTTTACGGTCATTTCGTGGTAGAGGTGTGGCTGAAACTGCTGCGGTTAAAGTGTTTGATAATCATCAAGGTACTTGGGAGTTGCAGACAAACCCAAGAGAAACTAATAAAAGAGCACAGACTTTTTGGAGAAGAATAATTCATAATTATACTGTTGGAAATTACAAAGAGGAAACTGCTGAAACAAGAAATGATGGTAACAAGATAATTTATAGATTTCAGAATAGTAATAAATAATAAATAATGCAAGTAATTCAATGTTCCATCGTATCTACGCTGCGGGCTACGCCCTTGGTTCGCGAGAAGCGATAAGCCAAGAAGCTGAATCAGCGAACAACCCTGCGAGGCTTAGTCCGTCGGACCCGGCGCTCTGCGCCTTAAGCCTCTCGGGTTTGTAGATACAAAAACGTTATATGAAACCAGTTCAACCCTATTTTAAACACCATTGAAATTTACATTTAACAATATAATCAAACAGGAGAATGAACATGGGATTAGAAGTCGCAAAGATGGAATTAAAGATGAAAAACATTTCTGGATCTACATTTAAGGAAGTTAATGCGGAGGGACTAGATTTTGATAATGTTAATCTATCAAAGACTAAGATTAATAACGCAAATATGAGTGGAATGGCAGTAAATGACATCAATGCATCTGAACTTAGAATTACAGATGCTAACCTGACAGGCACTTCAATTCAACATGCAAATATGAGTCATATGAAGATCGAGCATGTTCACCTTTTCGGAACGGAATTTGTCGATGTTGTATTACCACAAGAATCTGACTGGGATTATGATCCGCATGGAAACTATAAGCCCATAATATTTAACAACTGTGACCTAACCAATATGGAGATTAATGATTGTAATATCACTGGACTAAAGATAAACGGGATACTGATTGAAGAATTGTTAAAGACTAAGTAAAAGTTTTGTGAGCATTTCGAAGATGGCACTGGCATCATATAACACGATATTCATGCTTCGGGGCATTCGCCCCTCGGTCCAGTCTGAAGTTAGTAGTCGAATCGAAGAGGCATTTCAGCAGCAAGAAGTGGATTCAGCCGGACACATCGATCCCCCTAAGATAAGAGCTATTTAAGGGGGATCGACGTCGTGAATACAACAATGTTATCGGAAATAACATGAGTATTATATATAAATTAGGGCGGAGAAATTCAAATGAAATTTGAATTAATTCAAGTAAACAAAGAATATAAGGAAGTACTGGCTAATTTAATGCAGTTTTATATTTATGATTTTTCCGAATTTATAAAATGCGATGTAGAAAAAGGCGGACTATATGGAGCGTATCCATTAGAAGATTACTGGAAAGAAGAGAATCATAGATTTGCGTATGTAATTAAACAAGATAATAAGTATGTAGGGTTTGTATTGGTAAGGTTAATTGAAACAGCTGAACGTGATTATTATTCAATTGCTGAGTTCTTTATATTAAAGAAATATAGACGAGAAGGGATTGGCAAAGCTGTAGCTGCTCGTATTTTTGATTTACATAAAGGACAATGGGAAGTCTATCAGATCGAAGGAAACAAATCGGCGCAGATATTTTGGAACAAAGCCATTGATGAATATACAAAAGGGCAATTTAAAGAGCGGATAGAGAATGGAAGAAGAATACAAGATTTTATTAGTTGATTCAAGGGGTCATGTTACATCCGATAACATTGCATTACCACATCGGTCACTACGCTCCCTTGGTCACCAAGAAGAGTTTTCGTAGAAAGCTGATTCAGGTGACACATCCAACCGGCTAAGTGGCAGAGCCACCCGGACCTACGGTCCTTAAGTCGTATGGACGTCAGAAATGCACAACGTTATGTGAAAGGACTGTGAATCATATGAATAACAAAACTAATCAAAGAAACAGCAGAGGATGAAGATCATGGAAGAGAATAAGATACAAGCAGTGTTTATTGATCGGGATGGAACAATTGGAGGAACCGATGAAATACTTTATCCGGGTTCGTTTGAATTGTTTACTTATACTGATGAAGCTTTAAATAGGCTGAAAAAAGAAGGGATAAAACTATTTGGATTTACAAATCAACCGGGCATTTCAAGAGGAGAAGCCACAGAGGAATCCTTTAGAAATGAAATGATAGATTTTGGCTTTGATGCAGTATACATTTGCCCACATCAACATACTGAAGGATGTAACTGTCGTAAACCTAATCCAGGGATGCTATTCAAAGCAGCAGAAGAGAATAAACTAGATTTAACTAGATGTATTGTAATCGGAGATAGATGGTCAGATATTGTAGCCGGATATAATGCTGGATGTATGAAGGTTTTAGTATTAACAGGTGCTGGAAATGAAGCAGTAAATAAATATAAACATAAATGGTCAAATACAGAAGTTGATTATATTGCGAGGGATTTCGAGGATGCGGTAAACTACATAGTAAATTTCGTGAGTGATATCGAAGAAGACAGGGCCATCCGATAACACAGCATTCCTACTGCGGGCATTCGCCCTTGATCGCCAAGAGGATTTTCTGAGAAGCAGATTCAGGCGACACATTTAACCAGCTAAGTCTTACGACCCGTTCTCTTCGGTCACTTAAGCCGCTTGAACGTCAGGAATGCTTAACGTTAGACGAAATTCATACAATATATAAATAATCAGAACTGTTAGAAATAATTGGAGGGAGAATATGAATATAGTTCTCATAGGTATGTCTGGAGCTGGTAAAAGCACTTTAGGTGTGTTACTTGCAAAAGCTTTAGGAATGGATTACGCGGATTCAGATATTATTATACAACAACATGAAGGTAGGTTATTACAAGATATCATTGATAATGATGGTATAGAGAAATTTATGGAGGTCGAAGAAAAAATAGTGTCTGAATTGCAACTTAAAAATTGCATTATATCTACAGGTGGAAGTGTTATATATTCAGATAAAGCTATGAATGTCCTTAAACAGGGTGGACAGATTATTTATTTACATGTCCCATATGAGGAAATTAAAAGGAGACTAATAAACATAACAACCAGAGGTATTGTAATAAAGAAAGGAAATAGCCTTAAGAACGTTTACGAGGAAAGAGTTCCTCTATACATTAAGTATAGTGATAAAACTCTTGATTGCTCAAATAAGGATATAGATCATTGTGTAAGAGAGATTATAGAGAAAATACAAGAAAATCATTGCGATAGTATATAATGCTCACGAAGTATAGGTTTAAGCAACTCGCAGATGGCATGAACATCGTCTAACACAACATTCCTACTGCGGGCATTCGCTCTTGATCGCTATGAGGGATATCAGTGAAGTTAATTCAGGCGACCCATTCAACCAGCTAAGTCTGACGACCCGTTCCCATTGGTCACTTAAGCCGCTTGAACGTCAGGAATGCGCAACGTTATTGGAAATCAGTGTAAATGCAAAAATCACAAAAAGATCGGAGATCTATAGTGAATAATCTATTAAAGAACTTCCTTTGGGGACTGCTTATTTTTCCGTTTTTTATTAGTATATTTTGTATTAATCATTTTTTATTCTGGTTATTATTTGGTATATATATTTTACTGATTGGTATATTATTAACTACTTTAAGTCTGTTTAACAAGTTAGAGACAATAGAGAAGAAACTGAAAAGATATTTTATTAGAGCTTTTACTTTTTTAGGTGGGATCGGAATGGTAGTGTTTTTTAGTTACATTTGGGCTACTAGTTATTTGGATATTGGAGCTTATTTTTCAAAAGATTATAAAACAGTAAAAGGATTTTCAAGCGGCCATGTCACTGCACGTAGTCTTTTTGAAACATTTGAAGTTAATAATATTGAACTCAAAAGTACATATATCATCCCAGAAGAAGATCTTGATAAAGAAGTAGAAGCAACATATCTACCAAGGTCAAATTATGTCATAGAACTTTGGATATATAGATAATGAATGATTGAGATTCAGAGTAGAGACTGACATCCGATAACACAGCATTCCTACTGCGGGCATTCGCCCTTGATCGCTAAGAAGGATTTCTAAGAAGTATATTCAGGCGATACATTCAACCAGCGAAGTCTGACGACCCATACCTACGGTCCTTAAGCTGAATGAACGACAGGAATGCCAAACGTTAGACGAAATCACTTGAAGATTGGAAGGATGATGTAAAATGAAATTTGAACTAATTCGTGTCCCCTCGTTTTGGGGAACTGAATTAAACCAAAAACATATCTCAGTTCAAGAACGAAATAGAAAGTTAGTCGTACTTTTCCCAGGTAGAAACTATTCCTGTGAACTTCCACTTCTTTATTATGCTGGTAATACTGCACTTCAACTTGACTATGATTTATTAATTTTAGAGTACGGGTATCAAGCCGCAAGAATGAGTCTTGATCTTAATGATTTACCTAAAGTAATAGATGAATGTTTTGAATCAATTAAAATAATTGCTAACAATTATGATCAAGTCATTTTTATTAGTAAAAGCTTAGGTACCATTATAGCTGGTGAAGTTCATAGAAGATTGCAAGTTCAAATAAACCATATATTTCTGACACCATTGGTTGAAACAATTGAATTCATTAATACTACAAATGGAATTGTGATATTTGGTAGTAAAGATCCCTTATTTATAGTTGAAAGTGTAAGACAAATAGAAAGTAGTCAAAGAATTATTGAAATACCAAATGCAGATCATGGATTAGAAACTGGAAATGTGGAAGAAAACCTTTCTATTTTAATTTTCATTGTAAAAACTTATAAAGAAATATTAATAGATAAGGCTTGTGAAGATAATTCAAGGGACTTGGTCTAACAAAAGCTTCACGCTGCGGGCATACGCCCTTGATTGGGAGAAGCAATTACACTAACACAGAAACCCACCTGATGAAAGCAAGAGCAAGAAGCAGGTGGGTTTTCGTCGTGAACCTCTAAACGTTATAAGAAATTGGCGTAAAAGCGAATAATTGGAGGTGTAATCATGGCAGTATATAATATCCAATTAAGTAATGAATCCTTGATTGGCTTATTAACAACAGAAGTTAAGCCATGTGTTTCAATTAAGTCAGGGGACACCCTTCGTTTTGAAACACTTGATGCTGGGTGGGGGACAGGTAAAAGTTACAAGGAACGTATTAAGCCTTTTGCAAGAAAAGGCTCAGGCCATGCGTTAGTTGGTCCTATCTTTATTGAAGAAGCTAAAAAGGGGATGACGATTAAAATACATTTTAATGAAATAAAACCTGGCCAATATGGCTTTACTGCAGCAGGAGAGTATCCAAATTGGCAAAATGAACAATTATTTTTGTTAGATTATAAAGAAATTATACTTGATTGGAAACTTGATAATCAGATGATGAAGGGTTCATGTCATATTAATGAACGTGATTTTACAGTTCCATTAAAGCCCTTTATGGGTGTAGTCGGGATGCCACCGGAACAAAGTGGAGATCATTCCACTTGGCCTCCTAGATTTTGTGGTGGTAATATAGATTGTAAGGAAATAGTGAAAGGTAGTACCTTGTATCTGCCAATATCTGTTGATGGGGCATATCTCGTAATAGGAGAAGGGCATGCAATGCAAGGGGATGGAGAAGTGAGTTGTCAGGCAATTGAATGTCCAATGGAATTAGTAGATGTAACAATCGAGGTACTTGAAGATATGGTGATTTCTCTGCCTCGAGCTAACACACCTTCGGGATGGCTTACGTTTGGTTTTGATGAAGATTTGAATAAGGCGACTGTTCAAGCTTTGGATCAAATGTTAGATCTAATTGGAGAACAATATGGATTGAATAGGGTAGAAGCTATCGCATTAGGAAGTTCCATTATTGATTTACGAATCACTCAAATTGTTAATGGAGTCAAAGGAGTACATGCTTGTTTACCTCACGATATATTATTGTAAATCAAAGAAGACGCCAACATCGTATAACACAACATTCTTGCTACGTCGCTAACGTTCCTTGGTCGCCGGGAAGATTTTCTGAGTAGTGTTTTCAGTCGACACATCCAACCGGCTAAGTGGCAGAGCCACCCGGACCTACGGTCCTTAAGCTGCTTGGACGTCAGGAATGCGCAACGTTAGCAGAAATCGGTCAGGATCATGTGAACTACGAACATACTAATTGCGTTTATGTCTTGTGAACAGTTAACATTCAAGTAATAAAGTTAGAGAGAGGATCAATATATTATGTACAAGGTTGTATTTTTCGATGTTGACGGTACCCTATTAAGTGAGATTGATAGGAGCATACCGCAAAGTACGAAAGAAGCAATTAATCTGTTGATTAACAAAGGAATAAAAGTTGTGGTTGCGACAGGGAGACCGTACAGTTTGTGTGAAGAGTTGGTGTTAATGGGTATTGACACAATTATTTCTGCAAACGGTGCACTTATAAAATGTGATGGAAACGTTATTTATAAATCAGCGCTTTCGACAGAAACCCTTCGAGACGTCACGGCATTTGCTGAATTAAACGGACATAGCGTTTCTTATTTTACGGAGGCATTCGCGATGAACGGAATTGGCTCAGATAATAAACGAGTCATGGAGGCACTGAAAGAGACGTTAAGTATTACTCAATATCCCCCAAAAATGAGTTCTACGGCAGAGGAAGTTTATTGCATGTGCCTGTATGCAGACGGCAGCGAAGCTCAAAAATATATTGTTAACTTCCCCAAGCTCAGGTTCGTGAGGTTTCACAGATATGTCATGAATGTGCTTGAAGAAGCGGAAGTTTCCAAGTCAACAGCGATTAAAAAGGTTCTTGATTATTTAGAAATTGACAAATTTGAAGCTATTGCTTTCGGTGACGGAGGAAACGACTTAGATATGTTGGAGTATGTTGGCTTGGGAATTGCAATGGGAAATGGTGAGAATCTATTAAAAAAGAAAGCGAACTTTGTTACAAGAAGAGCAAGTGAAGGTGGTATTTCGTACGCTTTAAAAATATTCGGGGTTATATAAATATTAAAAGCTGCTGATTGTATCTCAAAGAAGTGACAGACATCAGCTAGACATTCCTACATCGTCGCGTTCACTCCTCGGTCACCAAGATGATTTTCGGAGAAGTGAAATCAGGTGACCCGTTCCCTACGATCACTTAAGCCGCTTGAACGTCAGTAATGCACAAACGTTATCAGAAATGATTGCAAAGTTTTATTAAACATATAAAAGATGAACCTATTTGGGGGTATTCATGGAGAATTTAAGAATTTATTTACCCAAAGACAAACATGATTTTGATAGTGTAACTGAATTGAATAAGTTGGAATATTCAAATGTTATTATACTGATCCCAAACCTACTAGAATGGCTTCAAGATATAAATTGGCCCATATCTACAGAGATAGCTAAATTATTACTCAGATACCCAGAAGAAACAATTCCACACGTTAAAGAGGTTTTAAGTGCCAAAGATGATATATGGAAAGAATGGTGCTTAAGATATTTTGTTGAAGAGTTATCAGAACATTTAATTATTGAATTTAAAGGCGAACTAACAAGAATAGTGTATGATCCAACTAGTGGTGAAGAGCTTGAAGAAGTTAATGAAACCGCTCAATTGATACTAAAACGCATTAAGAATATATAAGTCATTTTTTCGCTAATTCAAGAAGGAAATCACTTCTGATAACAAAACATTCCTACATCGTCGCATTCGCACCTTGGTCGCCAAGGTGATTTTCAGAGAAGTAGAATCAGGCGCACATTTAACCAGCTAAGTCTGACGACCCATTCCCTATGGTCACTTAAGCTGCTTAAACATCAGGAATACCAAACGTTAGATGAAACTTGCAGAAAGCTTGAGGTGAGGGTATGAACAGAGTAGCAAATATAAGGAAAGAAGAGAAGAAATATCATGACTTTTGTTACAATAATTATAGTTTATTTGAGCCAGGCACTTGGCTGCATAAACCAGTAAAAACGGTAATCGATCTTTTAGAAGAATATAAAGATAAAGAATACTTAAGTGTTCTTGATTTAGGATCTGGGGTTGGTAGGAATAGCATTCCCATAGCCGAATCAATGAAGAATAGAAATGGAAAAGTAGTTTGCGTTGATTTATTGGAGTCCGCTATAGATAAATTACATGATTATAGTCAGAAATCTGGGGTCGAACAATAAATTGTAACAAGACTATCAGATATTGAACAATTTAATATCGAACAAGAAGAATATGACGTTATTGTAGCTGTATCTGCCTTAGAACATGTAAGTTCGGAAAGAGCATTGGAAAGAAAACTTAATGAAATGACTTTTGGAACGAAAAGAAATGGATCCAACTGCATAATAATCGGATCAAATATACAAGAAGTAAATCTCGAAAATGGACTAGAGTTGGATCCAATGTTTGAAGTGAACATAACTAAAGAAAGAATGTTGGAATTATTAGATCATCAGTATGCTACATGGGAAATTCAAAAGCGATTTGTAAAGCAATTAGAATATGACATTGACAGGAATGGAAAACCCGTAAAACTGACAACTGATTGTATAACCTTTGTAGCCAAAAAGATTATGTAAGTTAATTCAAAGAAGTCTGCAAGCATCATCGAACAATGTTTTCACACAGCGGGCATTCGCCCTTGGTCTGGACCGAAGTGGAAGAAGCGGATTCATATGAAGTCATTCAGTAGTAGAGAAGCTTGTTCAACCAGACATATCCATCGCCCTAAGATAAGAGCTATCTAAGGGGAAAGGACGTCGTGAACACGGAAACGTTATGTGTAATACCCTGAGTGTAATTAAACCCAAGATCGGAGATGATCAGCTTGGATGATATTGAGTTAGCAATATTAATAGCCTTAAAGGCACATAAGGGGCAACATGATAAAGGCGGAAATCCATATATATTACATCCAATCGCAGTTATGAACAGGGTAGAAACAATTGAAGAGAAGATTGTGGCAGTATTACATGATGTAATTGAAGATACTCAGGTAACATTTGAACAATTAAGGGAGCAAGGCTTTTCTGAAGAGATAATCGAAGCAATTCATTTATTAACGAGATCAGAAAAAGATAGTTATGAAAAATTTATTGAAAAGACTATTAAAAATCGAATCTCAAGAAATGTAAAGATAGCTGATATTAAAGAAAATATGAATCTTACAAGAATTAAAGAACCGACAGAAATTGATTATAAAAGACTTGAGAAATACAGAAAAGCATTAGAATTATTAGGAGGCAACTAAACCTTTTGAGTGGATATTCAAGAAGAGGGTACTACGCATAACAATGTTTTTCAGCATCGACGCTGACGCTCCTTGGTCTGCCCGAGGAATTCCGAGGAAGTGGAATCAGGAAGACAACCCTGCAAGGCTAAGTGGATACGCTCCTTTAAGCCTTTCAGGTTCAGGAACACAATAATATTATGCGAAACTACTGAAGTGTGAAGAACATATTAAAGATTCTCATAAATACATGAAATCAATTACTTTCGAAGTACTAGTAGCAATATATTTTTACACCAAGGAGTGGTAATTATGATAATAGGTTTATATGAGGCACATTTACCTGTTAAAAACCTGGGGATTTCAATAGATTTCTATAATAAATTAGGATTGAAATTAGCATGGCGTGATGAAGAAACGGCTTTTTTTTGGATTGAAGAAGGCAGAAGTTGGTTGGGGTTGTGGGAAGGAGATGAATATAAAACACCGTACCATCCTTCCTTAAGACACATAGCTTTTAGAGTATCTTTTGAAGATCTTAAAAAGAGTTTAGAATGGTTATCTTCAATTAATATAAAGCCTGTTCCTTTTGGAACGAGGAAAAGTATAGAACCCTTTATTCGCCCATATCAAGAAAATGCGTCGGTATATTTTAATGATCCAGACGGAAATAGCTTAGAATTAATGTGTTTTGTTAATGCACCTGAAGAACTGAAAGGTGTGACCGAAAAATTATCATTAGAAGAGTGGGGAAATTAATAGGTTAAGAACTTGTCATTATTAAAATTGGATTTTGAGAACGGTAATAAGATTTGAAAAAGCTTTTTAAAGCACAAATTTAAGAACGTATAAAGCGTATTGTAAGCATATCAAGAAGTCGGAAGCATCGCATAAACTACCTAACCGCATCGCGGCCGGTCCTACTGACCTTAAGGTGGTGGGACGTCGTGAACACGGAAACGTTTGGTGAAATCAGTTGTAAAATTTATTGTTGAGGTGAATCATGGAAGAAGATATCATACGAGTTGCAAAAAAGATCTCAATTACAGCAATATTGAAAGCTGGTCAAGTAGCAAAAGATTACTTTGATAAAGGTATTGATCTACAGGAAAAGGATATTTATGGTGATATTGTTACTGATGTTGACCATAAAGCAGAGAAAATTATATTGGATGAAATCATGGATGTGTTTCCAGAACATCAAATCGATAGTGAAGAGAGTGGCAATAACGGCAAAACAAGTGACTGGCTTTGGATGATTGACCCATTGGATGGAACGAATAATTTCGCGATTGGTCTGCCGATTTTTTCAACATCGATAACATTGATGTATAGATCAGAACCGGTTCTAGGTGTCGTTTATGAACCGCTAGTAAACCGACTCTATATAACCAGTAAAGAAGAAGGATCATTCTGTAATAATGAACAGTTGCAAGTTAAGAAGAAAGAGGAGATAAAAAAAGGTACAATTGCTTGGATTCAGGGTCATAAGGTACAGAACGATGAGAATGCTGTCAAATTGCGCCAGCATTTAGACCTTCATTTTAAAAGAATGATAAGATTATGGGCTCCAACGTTGCAATGGTGCATGTTGGCTAAAGGAGATATAGATGGAATTGTATTATATAACTCCGAGGGAGATGATTTATACTCTGGGATATTAATGGTTAAAGAAGCAGGAGGGATTGTCATAGATTTTGAAGGCAACCCCTTTAATGGAATGAATGAAGAGCCATATTTAATTGCATGTCACCCAGAGCATAAAGAATATTTCCTAAGAGTAGTCACAGAGGGATTGGGATTAATCGAAGAGGTCAACTGACATCACCTAACAAAGCATCTGAGCTGTGGGGCATTCGCCCCCTAGGTTGTTGGTGTATAAACTTAGGAGTAGCTCAGACAACACACGACCCTACCTAAGATAAGAGCTATCTAAATCCGGGTCGCAGATGCGGAAACATTAGCAGAAATCAGTACAGATTATCATCAAGAAGGAAGAAAGCTCAGAAAAAAAATCGGAGGGTTAGCTATGAAGATTGATTTTGCAAAAGATACAGATTATATGTACATTTTAGAAAGAGATAAGCATATAGTCGAAACACTGATCAGATCAAAAATTAACGAAAAAGAGATATTTATACTTAGAGATGAGAGCCAAGAAATTGGTTGGATGAGGTATGGATACTTTTGGGATAATACTCCCTTTATGAATATGATATGGATTGATGAAGGATATAGAGGACAAAGTTTTGGCAAGGAAGTAGTACTTTATTGGGAAGAATTAATGAGCGAAAGAGGATTTACAACCGTTATGACGTCTACTCAATCTAATGAAGGAGCACAGCACTTTTATAGGAAGCTTGGATATCGTGATGTTGGATGTTTGTTACAAGAGAACGAGCCTCTTGAAGTAATTTTGACCAAACAAATATAAACAGCCATCGAACGTTATTCGAAGAAGGTACTGACATCTGCTAACACAGCATTCCTACTTCGGGCATTCGCCCTTGATCGCTAAGAAGGATTTCCAAGAAGTATGTTCAGGCGACACATTCAATCAGCTAAGTCTGAAGACCCGTTCCCTGCGGTCACTTAAGATGCTTAGCACAAATCATAGAATATACTATTTCATTAAGCACAAGGAGGAAAGGTTAATGAACAAATCGGTGAAAATTCGTAAATTGTTTCAATCGAAACTATTACTCCTTTTATGTATCTTCTTTGTAAGTCAACAAGGCATCGTGTATGCTGACTCACCTATTACTTCTACTGCTATTTATCAAGCGTACCTTGACGTAAAGATGGTTACAGAGTCCAAAAACAACGGATTAAGTGAGAAAGTTGCAGATTTCTTATCAGCGAAAGATTCCCCATTAGACGAGAGAGCAGCAGTTATTAATGCATTATATTCCGATCAAATATGGAACGAAAGAAACTTTACAGACGAGTATGCGATTCAAGTATATGGAATGACTTTCGATTCGTTAGATATAGGGGCACTTAGGGCGGATGAGGTTTTTGTTCTTGGATATATGAGGGTCCTGGATCATTATATGGATCCAGATGTGAATTGGTTATCTCAAGCTAGGAAGGATATACCAGATAGTATGACTGTTGCACTTGTGTATACGATTGCCTTATCCCAACAAGATATGATGTGCAGTTGGAATTATATAGAACAAATTCTTACTGATCAGAATTTGCATATGGATATTAGGCAAGATGCACTCGACATTATAGTTAGGTACATGGAGTTGTACAAGGGTAGTCCATGTCAAAACAAAGTTCAGCAGCCAATAGTGACTGATTCCATGGTGAATGATGTCATTCGGAATGCTGTCGTGCTTTCGGTTGGACACGCCACTGTTCTTGTCAAAGGAACAAAAACAACGATAGATTATGCGGACACTAACATCACCCCGTATGTCAGGGATGGTAAAACGATGGTGCCACTACGTTTTATATCAAGTGCGTTTGGTGCCCAAGTTAACTATGATCAAAAAAAGTATGAGGTTACTATTCAATATCGTAATCAAAAGATTGTATTTAATGAAAATAAATCTAATATTTCAATCAATGGATTTAAAGATGTAATGAATACAACGATCGAGAAGAAAAATGACCGTATTTTTGTGCCACTGAGAGTTATTATGGAAGTATTCGATAAGAATGTTTATTATGATCAGGGATTAATTATTATTGCTGATAAAATCGTATTAGATCCTCGGAATAAGCAAGATGAACAAGTGACGGACAAAATTAAGCTTGAGTTACTGTCTATCAGCAACGATACAAATCAATAATGATTTGAAGTATCTACGAGTGTCAACCTCTGAAAAGTACCGAATAATTAAAGAACAACCCTGCGAGGCTAAGTCCTTAGTAAATATTGTAAGGGCGAAAGCAAAGACTCTTCGATCAAAGGACTGATTTATATGGAGTTATCTCTAAGAGCAGTCGAAGACCATAAAATTCATATCATTGCTTAAATGAATGTCAATTGATTGAACATGAGAATAGTTAGAATCCATTGAATATAGAGCAATTGGTGAAGAAAAGGGCAGGTTTTTATCAGGAGGTGGTTAAATGGATTCTCAAACAGAAACACCTGAAAAAAAAAGAGAACGTTTAAGACAAGAAGAATTAAAAAATAACCCTTTTGGTGCGTTTAATGATGGAGTAAATCGTGCTGAATATGGAAATTTAGCTGATTTAGTTGGCGGTTTGGGATGGAAAGGCACTGGAACTTTAATTTTAATATTGATTATAGGGTATGTAATTTATAAATTACTGTTTTAAAAATCATTTGCAGTAATTTGGAGGCGATTCAAGATGTTATTTAAAAAAACTGAAACTAACTCTGGACAGGAGTTAAATTATATTGTACCAGACCATATTGCGATTATGATGGATGGCAATGGGAGGTGGGCAAAGAAGAGAGGATTACCAAGAACCTCAGGTCATTATGCAGGAATGACGACAATGCGTGAGATTATTCGGAATTGTCACCAACTGAGAATTAAATATCTCACGCTTTACGCTTTTTCTACAGAAAATTGGACTAGGCCTGAAGAAGAAGTGAATTATTTGATAAACCTACCAAAGCTCTTTTTTTAAGGCGAAATACTTGATGAACTCCAAAGAGAGAATATTCAAATTCGATATATTGGTGATATTACTAAATTTCCAAAATCCATTCAAAATATTATGGAAGAAAGTAAAGAAATGACCCAAATGAATACTGGGATGATCATTAATTTTGCAATGAACTATGGCGGGAGAGCAGATATTATTCAAGCAATTCAGAACTGCATAAATGATAATCATAATCGAAGTGAAGTAACTGAAGAACTTTTTGAATCTTATTTATACACGAAAGGATGTCCGACTCCGGATTTAATAATTAGAACAAGCGGAGAGAAAAGATTAAGCAATTTTTTATTGTGGCAGTCAGAACGATCTGAACTTTGGTTTACGGAAACTTTATGGCCAGATTTCAATAAGGAATTATTAGTTTCAGCGATTATGGAATATCAAGAAAGAAAAAATAGGAGGTAAAGTAAGTAGTTCAAGAAGATATTTGACATCTGGTAACATTCTGTTCTCGCATCGACAGACAAGCTGCCTCGGTCCTGGAAGTAAGTGGTTCCAGGCCAGGAGACATCCTACCACCCAAACGAATCGAGGACGCTCCTATGGGGCTTTAGGTGGTAGGACGTCGTGAACACGGAGACGTTATCCGAAACTACTAATTCAAAGGATTTAAAAAATGAAAACCATACTCAAGTTGTTTTTAATTACATTATTTTTTTCGGTGTAAACCATCATTTAATTTACGAAAACAATAGTGAAAGCATACACGTATATATTAATGGTAATCCGTTATCGTTATCAGCTAAACCAATTATCCAAGATGGTCGTATGCTTATTCCGTTAAGAGGAGTTTTTGAAGAGCTAGGTGCCGTGGTTAAATGGATGCCTGCCGAATTTATTATAGAGATAACGAAAGATAACATCTATATTATGATGAAGTCTGGATCTAATCAAATTAAGGTTAATGAGAAAACATATTCACTTGATACTAGTCCGAATATCAAAGATGGAGTTACTTATGTTCCGCTACGTTTTGTTAGTGAGATGCTTGGCTCAAAAGTGAAGTGGGTTAAAGATACCAATAGCGCACATATCCTTACATACGATATATCTACTGCAACTTAGAGGTTTGCCCATAGATGAAAATTTTGAATTAATGATTGAGAAGTCCAAGAAAGAACCTGAGAAATACCATCCACACAAGTTTGGTGAAGTAACATTAAACTTTATAAACACAGAAGGCACGTCCGTTGTAGCAATTCATGAGGGTGAAAACCTTATATATGAAGAATGAAGGAGTAGCATCGGATAACACCATTTTTATGCATCGACGTCTGACGGCTACTCGGTTCGCCCGAAGCAAAAGCGGAAGTGAAAAATGTGTTTTTTGGAAATTTGTAAAGCGAAGTAATTATTGTATTTGGGATATGAGGAGAAGAGAAATGAAAAAATTAGTATTTTGGGGTAAGGACGAGAATGACGATAGACTTTTAAATGAGGTTATTTCAGAGGTGAAAACAGTTACTTGTACACCAAAGATCTGGTATTATGACGATCCAGAAGAAGAGCCAACTAATGTTGGTGATTTAGTAGCTGTATTCGATAGAAGAGGAAATTATAAATGTACAATAGAAATCACAGAGAACTATGAGATTCCATATGGATTAGTGGATGACAGAATAGCACAGGGAGAAAATTATACTTCCATACAAGAATTTTATAAAGATCATAATAATTGCTGGGAACAATCTATGTTAAATGAAGGTTTATGTTTAACAGACGAAACAATAATTGTAGTAGAACATTTTAAAATAATTTCGATAGTTGAATCAAAGAGTTGACCCGAAGGGCTTTACAACGAAGGAACTAATTGTGATCATAGTAGCATTAGAGAGTAATTGACAGTTTCCAACTCAAATATCTAATCGTGCTGATAGAGTGTTATTAAAACTTTCTATTAAGTCTAAATTCGCAGGAATATTAATGGGCTTTTTACAGGATTGTTTAAGATCAATCGAAGGGAACCGTATCATAAGTAAGTAATAATAAAGGGATAAATAATTATTTAGGGAGGGAGTAGTTATGATAGCATTTAGGGAGATAGATAGAAATAATTTTTTTGATGTTATTAAGTTGGGTGTGATAGATGAACAAAAAAAGTTTGTAGCGACTAATTTGTTTTCTATTGCACAGGCAAAGGCATTTCCAGAGTGTATTTGCTTGTCTATATATCACGATGACGTTTTAGTGGGATTCACGATGTATTGTATCGATATAGAGGATAATGAATATTGGATTTATCGTTTAATGATAGATGCTAAATATCAGTCAAAAGGCTATGGGAAAGCTGCAATGGAGAAACTTATTGGCAGGATTAAAAAAGATAAAGAGCATCAGGTAATTTATATAAGCTTTGAACCAGATAATACTTGGGCAAAGCATTTATATGAAAAATTAGGTTTTGAAGCAGATGGTCGAGTGATAGATGGGGAAATTGTTTACAAGCTAGAGTATCAATCAAACAAGGAGTAGACCGGCCGAGGCTTAGTATCTACTTAAACTAAAGGGCAACTTAGTTGAAGAGTGTTAAGCAATCCGAAAAATAAAACAGCCATAAAAAGGAGTACATGAAAGAATGAATGTTTTCAAGAAATTAAGAGATGAATATGTCATTTGGCATGCAAATCGCATTAAGTTTCCAAAACTTGTATCAAGCACTATAGTCAGAAAAAAGATTACTTTTTCTGGAAGGGTACAAAACGTAGGTTTCCGCTTGGAAATATATTGTATTGCTCAAAGAATGAAATTAACGGGATGGGTAAAAAATTTAAAAGATGGAAGTGTGGAAGTAGAAATACAAGGGGAAGAGTTGCAAATTTCTCTTCTGGTCAATTGCATGCAGTCATTGAAACGGGCATCTGTAAAGAAAACGACTATAATTGATCTGCCTATTAGTGAGGGTGAGGAAGACTTCACAATAGTGAGATAAGGTACATACAGTTTAGCCAACTTATTCGAGAAAGTCACAGCACCCGAAATAAGGAATATTGGTATATTAATGAATTAAGAGACTTCTGCAATAGTTACAGAATAACCTAAGTTTTCTAGTCGTCGAACCGCGTACATTACAATAGATTGCTGTTTCTGTTTGTTAAAATAATCCTCGTCTAGGTCCACATACATTTCTTTACGTGTTAACAGACGACAATCTGTGATGCACCGTGATCGTTGGAGTGGATCTAACGCGCGATAGTTCAATAAAACAGCAGAAGGGTCCGCCGTGGCGGATCCTTTGTCTTGGAGATCAAAAACACCATGACGAAATTGTCCGTAACGTATCTTAATTATAATGAGAAGCAATATTTCAGATTCTAAATGTAGACATACAATACGGAATAAACAAGAGGGTGCCTAGATGAGGTGCCCTCATTTTTTTGCCACCTACTAACCCAGGAGCGGAAGCCTTCGGCAGTCTTCTTTATGGGAGGATTTGCGAAGCATGCAATAAGAGAAAAAAATGAATGAGAAAGACGCGTCGCGCGTCAACAAACGAATCCACTACGGCATCAACAAATCCACTGCGGCCTTGCTGCTGCGGTCTTTTCACAATCGGTTTGATGAACTTTTGAACAGTGAGATAGTCTCATTTGTTTATCAACGTATCACGGTTGGAGTATGCGAATCGTCCAAATAATCCTAGATCATGGATTTGTGTATGCAATGGAGGAATGAGCGATTGTTTATGAAGCTCTTGAGCAGTTATGATGGCGGAACAATAAGCGAAGGGGGTTCAAGATGGCACAAACGCAAGATCAATTGGAGCCCGTCTCCAGCCGTACATCGAGCAGAGGATTTAACTTGATGGGGAATCGGTACCTCGTTAATATGCGAAAGTACTGGATGCTCTATGTCATGATATTGCCCGGCATCATCTATTATCTCGTATTTAAATATTTACCGCTGGCAGGCAGTGTGATCGCGTTTCAAGACTACCAGATTTTTAAAGGAATGTTATCAAGTTCATGGGTTGGATTGGACAACTTCAAATTTATCTTCACGTATCAAGACTTTTATATCGTATTAAGGAATACGGCGACAATCGCCCTTTATCAACTCGTTTTTGGTTTCCCAGCTCCGATCATCCTCGCACTTCTATTTAATGAAGTTAGGTTGATGCTAGCCAAACGGGTGGTGCAAAGTTTATTCTATCTTCCCCACTTTTTATCTTGGGTCGTTGTTGGGGGAATCGTATTCGAGTTATTGTCGAGTAAGGGTGCTATCAATATGGTGGGCGGCTGGTTCGGAGCAGATACGATTCTATTCATGCAGGAGCAGCGATATTTCCGTACCATTGTCGTCATATCTAGTATTTGGAAAGATGTCGGTTGGGGAACGATCATTTACTTGGCCGCAATCGCTGGCATTAATCCGAGCTTATATGAAGCGGCGGTCATGGATGGAGCAAATCGGTGGAAGCAGACGATCTTTATTACGCTGCCTACTATGTTCCCAACCATCCTGGTACTGTTCCTACTGAATATTGGTAACTTCTTGGAACTTGGATTTGATCAAATCTACAACTTATTGACACCGATGACGTACTCGGTCGGAGATATTATCGAAACATATGTATATCGAGCAGGGGTATTGCAAGGGCAATATAGCGTAACGACTGCGATCGGCTTATTCCAATCGGTCATTGGCTTTGTTTTATTGTGGGTATTTAACCGGATGGCTCGAAAAACAGAACAGGGGTTGTGGTGATGAAACGGACTAAAGGAGAACATCTATTTCAGTTTTTTAATTATGTGTTTCTAATCACTGCTGCTGCGACGATGCTGCTGCCGCTCATTCAGTTACTGGCTGTATCCTTCAGTTCGCCCGCCGCAGCGGATTCCAAGCTGGTGTTCCTGTTCCCTGTTGAATTCACGACGGCATCCTGGTCACATATTTTGCAGAATAAGGGGCTGTGGACGTCATTCGGTGTCACGCTGTACATAACGGTGGTGGGAACTTTGCTGAGTATGATCTTCTCGGTGCTGACGGCCTATCCGTTGTCGCATAAGCAGTTTCTTCTGCGTAAGCCGATCATGCTTGGCATTATCATTACGATGATCTTCAATGCTCCGATGATTCCGTTCTTTCTGACGGTGCGCGAGCTTGGCATGATGAACTCGTTGTGGTCACTAATTTTGCCAGGGTTAATTGGTACATTTAATATGATCATTATCCGTACCTTCTTTGCAGGTATTCCGAAAGAGCTGGATGATTCTGCCCGAATCGATGGCTGCAATGAGGCGGGGATATTGTTCCGAATCTATTTGCCGCTCTCGAAGCCGGTGATCGCTACCGTGAGCTTGTTTTATGCAGTAGGCTATTGGAACACCTTTCAACGAGCGATTCTGTTCATTCGTGACCCGGAGAAATGGCCGCTGCAAACGAAGCTTCGCGCTTATCTGACTTCGCCCGAGGAGCTAGCAGCAGTCAATCTGGTTCTAGGTGACTATGATTTCAACACGACCACGTTGAAAGCGGCAACAATCTTATTCGCTACCATTCCGATTGTTCTCGTATATCCATATTTGCAAAAATATTTTGTGAAGGGATCTATGCTCGGCTCCTTGAAGGAGTAGTTGGTTTTATCGTGGATGGAAAAAGGGTATGAAGCCGATTTACTGGCTTAATATATAGCTTTTATACACTAAAAAGGGAGGCTGAACGTATGAAGAAACATGTGTTTAGAAAGTCGGCCAAAGTATCCGCTATGGCAATGGTGCTGGTAGTTTCCATCCTAACCGGTTGCTCTAACAGTGGAGAGAAGCCGAAGGCTTCGGAGAATGACGCGGAGGGGAATAAGCCTGTTACGGTAAAAGTATTCAAAAGCCATATGGGCGTAGGGACCATACCTGACAAAAATAATGAGCATGTGAAGTATGTGCAAGAGAATACAGGCGTCGTATATGAACTGATAACGACGGCTCCAGGTTCGGAGCCGACAGAATTTCTGAACTTGATGATTGCGTCCGATGACTTGCCGGACATTCTACGGCCAATTGGCGGTGTCGAACAGACGTTAATTAAGCAAGGCGGAGCTTTGCCGCTCGATGATTTACTTCCTAAGTATGCGCCTAATGTTTGGAAGAACATTCCGGAAGAAGCTTGGGATATCGTACGATCAGCATCCCCAGACGGTAAGATTTACTACATACCTAAAGTGTTTCTCGTTCCTGAGCGAGCGCCGTTGATTCGTCAGGACTGGCTTGATAAGGTAGGACTATCGATGCCGACAACAACAGAGGAGTATAAAGAGGTGTTGATGGCATTCCGTGATAAGGACCCTAATGGCAATGGCAAAGCGGATGAATTACCTACTTCGGGACGTGAATTCGGCAAGTGGATGGACCACCTGTTCGGCATGTATGGTGTTGCAATGTGGGAGGGCGTTCCGGAGTGGGATGTCTATGAAGGCGAGATTCAATATGCGGGTGTTACGAAAAATATGAAGGCCTCTATTGTTTATAATCGTGAGCTTTATGAAGAAAAGCTGTTGGACAATGAGACGTTCTTGAACAAAGGTGATGTTTGGCAGGCCAAAATTAACAATAACTTAGTTGGTAGCTGGTATCACCTCCCTGCTAACCTCCGTGATCGTTATACTGCAATGCTCAAAGGTGCGCCGGATGCTTATGTTGTTGGCATGCCGATACCGAAGGCAGAAGGTTTTGAAGGCTTCGTTACGCAGAAGAGCATGGGTGAGCCGGAGTGGATGATCCCGACTGTCGCAAAGGATAAAGCGGAGTATTCCCTTAAGCTGCTCGATTTCTTCTACGATAATAGCAACGAAGAGTTCATTCGTTTTGGCATCGAAGGACAACAGCATGAAGTTGTGAATGGCAAGAAGGTCATACTGCCGCCAGAGGATAGCCGTCCTATCGCGCTGGGGATGCGCAATTTGACGACAAAAGAAGATATGGATATTCGGATTAAAGAGACGATTCCGGAAGATATGCAGCAGATGGTTCAGGATGTCTTCACTGTCAGTACGGCTGACGCACGCCGAATTGCCGGCGATGGATTGCCGAATACGGTGTACGAAGGCTTCCCGGATATTCAATCACATAAACTTTTTCAAGAATATTTGACGAAGATCGTCATTGGTGAATGGCCGCTGGAGAAATTTGACGAGTACGTGGACCGTTGGAATAAAGCTGGCGGCGAGACCGTCACCAAACGGGCACAAGAATGGTATGCCAAAGTTAAGAAATAGGTGGTTAGCAGCAGGGTCAGTGTTCTTGCCGGTCCTGCTGCTGTCTATATGATAGCCTAATTGCTCGAAAGGATTGGTTCAGATGAGAAAACGATACGCAATTTGCGGAGTGAGCGGACGTGCGCTGGGCATGTTCGCCAAGCCTATTCTGAGCACCTTCGCTGGAAGCTGTGAGGTTGTTGGACTGCTCGACCGTGATCCGATGCGCTTTGAACTGTACCGTTCGAGATACCCGGAGCATGCCGACATAGGGACGTATGGCGAAAACGAATTTGATCGAATGGTAGATGAGACGAAGCCGGATGTGATTATTGTCGCCGGCCGCGATGATACGCATGCACAGTACTTGATTGCCGCCCTTGAGCGTGATTTGGATGTCATTACGGAGAAACCAATGGTAACGACTGGAGCGGACAGCAGGCGTGTCATGGAAGCGGAGAAGGCGAGCAAGGGCTCGGTTATTGTGACATTCAATTATCGCTATACTCCGATTCATACGAAGATTAAAGAAATGGTACAGGAAGGAAAGCTTGGCAGAATTACGTCGATTGACTTGAATTGGTACTTGGATACCTATCACGGCTCCAGTTACTTCAAAAGGTGGAACCGAGAACGTGAGCTGTCGGGCGGCTTGTCTGTGCACAAGTGTACGCATCATTTCGATCTGGTCAACTGGTGGATTAATCAGAAGCCGGTCGAGGTGTTCGCATATGGCGCTTTGAATTATTATGGTGCTGATGGAGAGGCGAATCCGAAGAAGGAAGACGGCCGATTCTGCAGTACATGCGAGTATACGGAGAATTGCTCGTATTACTCGCGTTGGAATGCTCGCAGCCGGAATCTTAAAGTTCCGGATGATCATCTGGGCTCACTTGAAGCAGGCAAGTCCTTCCCTTATTCAGATTACCGTCCGGACCGATGTATCTTCGATTCGGATATCGAAATTGAAGATACGTATACGGCGACGGTGAAATATAGCGGCGGAGCGCTCCTCAGTTATTCGGTTAACTTCTCGCTACCTTATGAGGGCTATCGGCTTGCCATCAACGGGACGAAAGGGAGAATTGAGACAGTGGAATATCATATGCCAGGTAGAACACCTTTCCCCACGTCTGTGCAAACGATCGACTACTTTCCATTGTTCGGCTCGAAGGAAACGATTCATGTCGTACATCGTGAAGGCGGACATGGAGGGGGAGATCCATTGCTGCTTGAAGACCTGTTCATGGGGGAGGATCCGAGACGGCCGTATCGTATTTTGTCGGGTGCAGTGGATGGCGCTTATTCAGTGGCGACGGGCGAAGCGGTATGGCGTTCGGTGAAGGAGCATCGGCCGATTACGATAGAGGAGGTACTCGGCAACGGAACCGATAATGATAGCAATGGAGCGCAGGAACGAGAAGAGAGCCTAACCGGCCAGAGAGGCGGAGTATAGTGATAGCAAATTTAAGCCGATATTTCGATTCGATGGATAGTATAGCTACGCAGACGAAGGGCGACAGTATACCGCATGTGCTAAAGATTATCGCGCAGCGGTATGTCGGTGATAATCCGCCGCATGAGCCGGTTTATCGGGTGACGCGGACCAGCGAAATTCGTAAGGGAGAGGATCATTCCTATCAGTTTCCGTTGCAGCACATGTTTGCCGATATGCAAGACGGCCAGCGGGTGTACGCTTGGGCAAAGCTGTGGATCGATCAGCCGCATGAGTTCATTTTCCATCTTCGCTGCTTCGGGCAAGTGAAGTTGTATCACAATGGGAATCAGCGTTTCGGATCCTCCCCAGAGGAGGAGATCTCTGAGGAGGAATCAGCGTCATCGTCAAAGGCGGTGCCGATCAAACTAAAGATTAATTTAGTGCGTGGATGGAATCACTTCGTATTGGAGCTGGGAAAGGGCCGGGAAGGGAACTGCGGAGCAACCTTTGGTACAGGTAGTCGCAAAAATAAACCGTTTCACTTCTTGGCGCCCACCGTTGAACGAGACGGGGAGGAAGGCTGGATTTATACGAGACCGTTGGATCAGTCGA
Source organism: Paenibacillus sp. FA6 (assembly GCF_051550225.1). Lineage (NCBI taxonomy): Bacteria > Bacillati > Bacillota > Bacilli > Caryophanales > Paenibacillaceae > Paenibacillus > Paenibacillus sp. FA6. Next base: position 1,034,145 of record NZ_CP188820.1, read on the forward strand.
TGGTTGACATCCCGGGAACGAATCAGACGGAAGCAGCGACGGGTGTAGCATGGTTTCCTGCAAGTGAAGAGGGGAAAGGTCGTCTGGATCTTATATATGACATGCAACCGGGTTATTCTGCCTTTGGATGGGCGACGATCGTCAATCGTTCTGCTTCGAGACAGCATGTAACGATCGCTGGAACCGCCTATGGTCCAATACGATTCATATGGCAGGGGAAGGAAATGTACGCAGAGCAGCAACCAGGTGACTTCTCATTCACACTCGAAGCAGCACCGGGGAGCGGCGACCTGATTGCCTGTTGCCATTGCGATGGTCAAGGATGGGGCTTCCAGCTTCGAGATATCGCCAATCCGGAAGTGGAACTCGTTGCCCCTCGACGCATACATGGCTATCACGGTCAATGGTTGTATTTGGGCCCGTTCTCAGCGGAAGCGAATATCGATCCGGTCGATTATTTGGCGCTTGATAAGGTGGCGGTTGACCGGCATACGAGAGTATTCTGGACGACGGATCAGCCGGAAGCATATGTACGTCCCTTTCTTGAGAATGAGCTATACGGCCGTTGGAATTATCCGCTTGGTGTTACGTTGTCTGGACTGTTGGGTACGAGTAGGCTGCTGCAGCATGAAGAGCTAGCGAATTACGTCGCAGATCATGTTGAATTTGCAACATCGACTTATGAATACTCGCTGTGGGACCGCGAGCGTTTCGGAGCAGCAGGTTTGAACAATCAGCTTTCTCATATCGATAGCCTCGACGACTGCGGCTCCTTCGGGGCACTTGCGATTATGGTTGAACGCCACCGCCCCCTCAAAGGATCGAGTATGGTCGCCGATGACATTGCGGATTACATTATGAACGTACAGGACCGATTAGAGGACGGGGCGCTTTACCGCAAGATCGGTGTCTCACCAAGCATGCATAACACGATGTGGTGTGACGATATGTATATGAGTGTTCCATTCCTATGCAGGTATTCCGAGATTACCGGCGATTCGCGTTACATCGACGAAGCCGCTAAGCAACTGCTACTTTATAAGAAATATTTGTATATAGCGGAGCAACAGATTATGTCTCATGTGTACGATGTTCGTAATGGAAAGCCTTCTCGGACGGCCTGGGGCAGAGGGAATGGCTGGGTATTCTTCTCGCTGGCCGTGTTGCTTGAAGTATTGCCGAAGACGCATGACAGCTATCCGTCTATACTCGCTTTCTATAGGGAGTTGGCGGAAGGGTACCGCAGATTACAGGGCAAGCATGGTCTGTGGCATCAAGTATTGACTGATTTGGAATCGTATGAGGAATCCTCATGCACCTCGATGTTCATATATGGCTTCGCACTTGGAGTTCGTCATAGCTGGCTGGAAAATCCTGCTCCATACGTCCGGGCGACGCTGAACGGCTGGCAGGGAATATGCGAACGGGCTGTTGATAAACGAGGGAATTTGTTCGGCGTGTGCAAAGGCTCCAGTTGGTCCTATTCCCACGCTTACTATAAGCATGAACTAGGCTGGAATTTGAACGATACACATGGTATCGGCATCGTATTGCTGGCCGGTATTGAAACTCAACTAATGAAAGAATGGTTGAGAGAGAAAGCTTAAGTGGTGCTGGAGGACGAATAATTAGGTCAGACGGGGTATGTTACGAGGAGAAGATCACGTTATAATAAAAGGATCTTCGGTATAAGGTGGAATTTCCCATGACTCAGTCTATTAAGAAATTTTTGAAATATAATCTGGCGAATACTCAGATTAGGCTTGTGCTCATTTTGACCGTATCAGTCTTTCTCATTATTTTGGCTGTAAGTCTGACTTCGTATCACACGTCGAAGTCGGTGATGCAAGAAGAGCTCAGCGAATTGCAACGTCAGATGCTGATGCTGGATATGAACGTGATCGACGGATTGATCAGTGAGACTGACAAGGTCGCGATTCAAGTCGCCCTGAGCGATAATGTGAACAAGTTTTTGACTAGTAAAGTACAGAACTCTTATACGAATATTACGGAGACCTATCAATTGCTGTCGACATTAATTAGCAACTCTAAGTATATCAAAAGCATTTATGTCTATGATCTTACCCGAGAAAGTTTTCTAGCCATTCCGCAAGGTTTCAGCTCTAGAAAGCTGACATTTGACGATTCTGACTGGACCGGTGTAGCTTCTGAATTCGGAAAGAGAACGACGCTCATTAAGAAACGAATGGTGCCTGAAGGGGCGGGAGCAAAGGGTTCGAGCGTTACGTTGTTTCGTAAGATTATGATTCAAGGAGAGTTCAAAGGGATTGTTGCTGTCAATCTAAAAAACGATACATTGTTCGCTAAGCTAAATCCGCCAATCATGAACAACTTGAACCGAATGCGCTACATTATTGACGAACATGACGAGATACTCTACTCTGTTTCGAACTATGACTTTGATAGAGAGGCAGTGAGTCGTGCGATGGATGCGCAGAGAAAGGATGATGGCGGAGACATCACGATCCAGAATAGCCAACTGCTCATTAATCAACTCGAATCGCCAGTAACGGGGTGGAGGTATGTGTCTATTGTTGAGCAAGACAGCTTGCTAGCGAAGTCCAAGCGGGTGGCTAATGTCGTTCTGTTGGTATCTATTGCGGCTCTCGGCCTTGGCGGAGCTACAATTTACTATATTAATGCGGCGGCTTTCCGCCCAGTACGTCGACTCAAACAGTTATTCAGCAATTATGATCGTAAGACAAACAGTCCGGACGGAATCGATCTTGAGAGACTTGCCGGAGAATTGTTCACCAACCATGCGCATCTGGCACAGCTCGTCCGAGAGTCGATGTCGGATGCTTCCTCTAAGCTGCTTACTGATATTTATTCCGGTAACCTGAGCGGGAAGCGGGATATTGAGGAGAAATGGAGCCGTTACTTAGGTGAATGGACGGTAGCGCCAGTAACGGTAGCTATTCTGTCGATAGATCGTTACGAGGAATGGTCGCGGACTTTCACTGGTGGTGATCATTCGCTGTTGAAATTCGCTTTGGCCAATATTGTGGCAGAGCTGTTCGAGCCGCAATGGCGAATTGTATGTGCTGATTTCGGCAAGGACAAGACAGCCATTTTGCTGCAGCCTCGTGTTGAAGGGCTGCGATGCGAGAAATTACTTGCGGAATCACTAGAAATTGTGTCGCGCTTGTTGAAATTTAGTGTATCGGCAGGGATTAGCCACACACAGACGGATATTACCAGGCTGAAGCAAGTGATGCTGGAATCTGAGAATGCGCTTACTTACCGGTTATATCAAGGCTATGAACAAGTAATCCCATTTCAAGAGGTGTCTGGACACGAAGTGAATGAGCAGCCGCAGTATGAAAATACACTTGATGAATTGATTGGTGCCATAGAAGCAGGCAACGAGCTGGACTCTCTGGAAGCAATCGGGAGAATGGTTGATAATATCCGCAGTCAATATGGGTATCCATCGGCAACGGTAACTTTCCTGCAGTCGGCTATCGAGAGAATCGAGGGGCTCCGTCCTGCTACAGATGGCTCTTCATGTCAAACCTATATCGGATTCGACACTCTTCATCTTGAGGATATCAAAGGGGAATTGGAGAGTCGGGCTATCGTAATGACGCAACGTTTCCTGCGACTAACTGAGAGTAAAGATTTTATCATGTGTCATCGCATGATTGACTATTTGAAGCAGCATCTAAACGAGCCGATTGGCATACCTGAAATATCTGAAGCGATTGGTATTAGTAGCAGTCTAGCCAGTCAGTTGTTCAAACAAGAAACGGGTGAGACCATTTATAACTATTTGACCCGACTTCGTATTGAGCGGGCGAGTGAGTTGCTGTTGAAGACGAATGATCGTATTTCGGATATTGCGTTAATGGTAGGCTATCAGCATGAGAACAGCTTTATTCGTAGTTTTCGTAAGTTCAAAGATATTACCCCCGGCAAGTATCGGGATATGATGAGAAGCCGGTACCAGCTCGAATAGATAAAGATTGGGCGCGGTCCCGGGTTCAAGCAAATAGGAGGATCCAAATGGACAGACGACAGATTGTGGAACGCCATCAACCAGAGTTGAACAAATGGGACCCTGTATCCCCGTTTTCTGTAGGCAACGGAGAGTTTGCCTTCAGCGCTGACATTACAGGTCTGCAAAGTTTTCCGAATGAATATGAGGTACCTCTTGGTACGCAATCCAATTGGGGATGGCATTATACAGACGGTCCCGAACGGTTCACCGAGCGTGATGCAGCATACCAGAGCTACGATACGTACGGCAGGTCGGTCGGATATGCGATGAAGCCGGGCGATAAAGTCGAAGCTTATCACTGGCTGCGTCAGAATCCGCATCGCCTTCAACTGGGCCGCATTTCGTTTCGTTTCATAAGTGAATCGGGTGGAGAGGCGCCAGCAGAGGACATAACGAACATTAGTCAAAAAATGAATTTATGGTCAGGCATTCTGACAAGTGAATTTACGGTGCGAGATGTGCCGGTTCATGTCATGACGGCTTGTGATCCAACGATTGACGCCATCGGCGTGAGAGTCATGTCTCCATTAATCGAGCAGGGAAGGCTGCAGGTGTTCATGCGTTTTCCTAGGCCGGATATGACCTCAACTACATGGGCCAAAGCTGTATTCCCGGATCTTGATAATGACGATAGGCATCGGACGGAATTAGGTGAGTTAGACGTTAACAGAGCAAGCATTGTAAGAAGTATGGACGAGGATCGTTATGAGGTCAGTTGGTCGTGGAATGCGGGAAGTCTGGAGCGGACCGGCGTGCATGAGTTCACTCTGCTGCCGGATGCAAACAGTAAATCACTGGAATTCTCGATTGGCTTCGCAAAAGAATCGCCGCAAACGGCAGAGGTTTCCGCTATCGAGACTGCGAGCGAGCGTCATTGGGAGTCGTTCTGGATGAGTGGTGCAGCGATCGACTTTTCAGGAAGCGCTGATCCAAGAGCGTATGAGCTGGAAAGGCGTGTCGTACTGTCGCAGTTTTTGCTTGCGCTGCATAGCGGCGGATCGTTGCCACCGCAAGAGACTGGCCTGATGTACAATAGCTGGTTCGGAAAGATGCATCTAGAGATGCATTGGTGGCATGCGGCTCATTTTCCATTGTGGGGCAGAGAAAATTATTTGCTCAATAGCATGGACTGGTATGAACAAATCTTACCTGTGGCGCGTGAATTAGCGCAGTCTCAAGGCTATGAGGGGGCGCGTTGGCCTAAGATGGTCGGCTTCGCCGGCAAGCCTTGCCCATCGCCGGTTGCGAACGGCCTAATCTGGCAGCAGCCTCATCCGATGACACTAGCTGAGCTGTGTTATCAGGCTGATCCCTCAAGCGCTATGCTGGAGCGGTTCCGTAATATCGTGTTCGAAGCTGCCGATTTCATGGTATCCTTCGCTCACTGGAATGAAGAGACGCGAGTTTATGATCTAGGACCGCCCCTTATCCCTGCGCAAGAATGTCATCCTTTGGAAGGCAGCAAAAACCCTCCATATGAACTGGAGTATTGGAAGTATGGTTTGGAAATTGCGATTCGCTGGGCGGAACGCATGCAGCAGTCGGCCAATCCGCTTTGGGCAGAGGTTGCCCAATCGTTAGCACAGCCTCCGCAAGCGGAAGGCGTCTATCTGGCCCATGAGCTGTGTCCGGAAACGTTTCAGACGAAAAATCGCGACCATCCGTCTATGCTAGGAGCATTGGGCATTCTGCCGGGCACATTAATTGACCGTAAGGTCATGCTGGCCACTTTGCTGAAGGTGAAGGAGGTTTGGATCTGGGAATCGGCATGGGGCTGGGATTTCCCGATGTGCGCCATGACAGCGGCAAGGCTCGGGGAACCGGATCTTGCGGTGGATTTCCTACTGATGGATGCATCCAAGAATACGTATTTAACTAATGGGCATAACTACCAGCGCCCTGGCTTATCCGCTTATCTGCCGGGTAACGGAGGCCTGCTAGCCGCTGTTGCAATGATGGCTTCTGGCTGGAAGGAAGGCGACGGTGCAGTCATAGAGTCAGAGGCGAATTCGGCTGTCCGCAATCCCGGATTCCCGCAAGATGGCAGTTGGTCGGTGAAATGGGAAGGGCTGAAGCCCTGGTTATAGAGGTTACCAAAGTTCGTATATACAGGAGGCGAGAGCATGTCTGCAAAAGGAACAGTGTGGCCCTCGGAGCGAAAAACGGAAATTGATCGGCTAACAGGGCTGGAAGTCACACAATTGACCAATTATAAGGCGCATAGCTATCATTTATATTTTACAGAGAACGGCTGGTATGACGGAGAACAAAGGCTACTCATGATCTCAGACAGGGGAAATAACACGAATCTGTACAGTCTTCATGTGGAAAGCGGTCTGATAACCCAGTTGACGGATTACAAGGATGTTGGTCAAATGGATGCTTGCTTATTGCCCGATGGAAGTGCAGCGTTCATTAAGATCGGAAGGCAGCTTATCCGACTGGATCTGGTATCGCTTGAAGAGAAGCTAATCTATGAAGCACCAGAGGGGTATCATCTGGGCAATGCGAACGCAACAGCTGACGGCCGATTCGTTATGACCTGCGTGCAAGAGGATCTGTCGCATCGAATTCGACTCGATCTAGGCAATGGCTATGTCGGCCATCGAGAGCTGATGGATGCTGCACCTCACAGTATGATTATACGCATTGATGCACAGGTCGGCGGCGGAGAGAAAGTATATGAAGCGAACAAGTTCATTACTCATATCAATACATCGCCGAAGGAGCCATGGTTAATGACCTTCTGTCATGAAGGGCCATGGCATCTCGTTGACCATCGGATATGGGGACTGGATCTGCGTACCGGAGAGGCCTGGAAAATCAGGGAGCGGCTAGAGAATGGGGAAAAGGTCGGGCATGAATTTTTTTATCCGGATGGAGTGACGGTTGGCTATCACGGATTTCGTGCGAACGGTACTAACTTTTTCGGCAGTATTCGTTATGACAATACGGAAATGGAAGAGACGGAGTTCGATTTCGATACTTGGCATGGATATTCGGATGGATTGGGTCAGGTAATCGTGGATGGTAAGGGTGCGGTCAAGTCACTTAGTCTTTGGCGTAAGATTGACGGTGTGTATGAAGGCCCGCGCACTCTTTGCGAGCTTCGCTGCAGCTTTCATTCACAAAAGGTGCATGCCCACCCGCGCTTTAACGCGAACGGGAAGCAGCTACTGTTCACAAGTGATAAGAACGGTTATGGGAATCTGTATCTAGTAAACATTCCAGAGAATTTCACTTCTTTGCCGCTAATGGCAACGTAATGAAGGAGGAGAAGGCGAGTGAACACGGCAACTGAAATCATTAGCACCCAACACTTATCGATTAAGATTGCTAGGACGATCTTATCTCATAGCCAGAACGGTTATCACCCGAATATTGCTAACAAATGGGGCTATGTGTCTGGTATGACGCTGACGGCGATCGGACAACTGGGTAATTGGACAGGAGAACCGGAATACCAAGCGACTGTGAAGCGGCATATGGACGTGTTCATCCAAGAAGACGGTTCTATTCGCGGCTATACGCTGGAGGAATACAATCTTGATCATATTAACAAAGGGAAAAACTTGCTGAGATTATGGAGAGAGACTGGCGAACCTAAGTATGAGCAGGCGGCTCGACTTCTAATTACTCAGCTGATGGGTCAGCCTCGTACGGATGAGGGCGGATATTGGCATAAGAAAATATACCCTTACCAAATGTGGTTGGATGGTCTGTATATGTCATCGCCATTCATGGCCGAATTTGCTCGGACCTTCGGTGAGGACAACTGGTTCGATGAAGCAGCGCATCAATTGCTACTTATCGAAAAGCGCACACGTGACCCGCAAACGGGATTGCTACATCATGCTTGGGATGAGAGTCGGGAACAGCTTTGGTGCGATGGCAAAACTGGCCGCTCTCGACATGTTTGGGGACGGGCAATGGGCTGGTATGCCATGGCGCTCGTTGACTCGCTTGAGCATTTTCCCGTTCATCATCCGAAGCGAGGGCAGTTGATGGGGATTTTTGAGCGAATGGCGAATGCGGTTCTGCGGGTGCAGGATCAAGAGAGCGGCGTCTGGTATCAGCTTATGGACTGCAATGGTCGCCAAGGGAACTATTTGGAGGCGTCAGGCTCCTGCATGTTAACGTATGCGATGGCGAAAGGCATTCGGCTTGGTTATTTAGCGGAGATTGACAGGAAGGCTGTAGAAAAGGCCTATGAAGGAATACTTACCCAATTCGTAACTGAGGATGAGCAAGGGGTTCATCTCCATCGCATCTGCAATGGGGCTGGACTAGGCGGGCGCAAATACCGCGACGGTTCCTATACTTATTATATGAGTGAGAAGATTGTGAGCGACGTTCTGATGGGGGTTGCACCGCTGTTGCTTGCCAGTATTGAGTTGGAGCGACTTCGCGAGCAGCTGAAAGAAGGATGATATGGATGCAGGAGCAAGAAGACAAGCGAAGCGCAGATAAACTCATCATGAGTTATCCCGCCTCTTGGTGGAGAAATATGTGGCGGGAAGCGCTACCCTCTGGCAATGGCGTGATTGGCGCATCCGTGTTTGGAGGCGTTCAGGAGGAGACGGTACTTCTTAATCATGCTCGCCTCTGGCATTGGGGGAGCAAGGATGAGCTGCCGGATGTAAGCGATACACTTGCTCAGACGCGCAAGCTGATGGATGAAGAGCGATATGCCGAGGCTAGCTGGCAGCTTACGAATGCATTGCATGAGAGCGGTTATAGAACGAAGCTAGCCTCCAGATTTCCACTGGCTGCGATAAACCTTGTCATGCCTTGTCGCAATGCTTTTCGCGGCTACAGCCGAACGCTTGCGATGGACAGCGGCGAAGTAACAGTCGGCTGGACAGATGGACCGAGCCAGTACAATCGGCGGCTATTTGTCTCGCGTGCTGACGATACAGTTGTCTATGAACTCGGAGGGGATGAGGAAGCCTCTATATCGGGAGAAATTAGTCTTGCTCTACATCCGAGTGACCGTTGGGCGGATACGCCGGAATTCAAGGAGCTCGAACAGTCGATTGAAGTCGGAGCCAGCGGTACTTACGCTTGGTTTGCCGGAACAAATGATGATGGAACGGATTTCGGTGCAGTTATGCAGGTCATTCCACAGGACGGACGCATCGAAACGATTGGGAGCGTAATCCGCTTCGAGGGAGTTCGGCGAATGCTGGTGTTGGTGAAGGTGTTCGTCCTAGGTAAGCGGTCTAAGGATTGGGAGCGATTGAAAGAGGAATTGGCTCAGCTTGCTGTGGATACCTCCTACGACAAGCTGCTTAATCGCCATCTTGCCCTGCATCGGCCGTTGTACCATTCCGTCTCGTTGGAATTGGATGATGCAGATCACGATTCACGAACTAATGAACGACTGCTGTTGGACGCCTATGAGGGAGAGGCGCCACCTGCGCTAGTGCGTAAAATGTGGGCATATGGTCGCTATTTGTTCTTGAGCGGTACTTCAACTGCGGGAGATGCGGAGCCTTTCGGTCTGTATGGACTGTGGGGTGGAGATTACAGGCTGGTATGGAGCCACAACATGGCGAACGAGAACATTCAGATGATGTACTGGCATGCGCATGTTGGCGGTCTGGGCGAATTGGTCCCTTCGTTATTCCGTTACTATGATGGGTTGATGGATGATTTTCGCGAAAATGCAAGTAAGCTGTACGGCTGTCGCGGTATCTATATTCCTGCAGGCTCTACGCCGGGCATCGGCGTTCCGAATCAGATCGTACCCGTCATTATGAACTGGATCGGTGCGGCTGGGTGGCTTGCCCGTCACTATTATGAACATTTCCGTTATACTGGTGATCTCCAATTTCTACAGGAGACGGCGTTGCCATTCATGCTTGAGACATTGTGGTTTTACGAAGACTTCTTGGTTAGTGATACGGATGGGCTTTACAAAATGTATCCCTCCGTATCACCTGAGAATACTCCGCTTAACTTTATGCCGACGGATGGTAAGCCGCTTGCGCACCCTATGCCTACGGCGATTAATGCAACGATGGATATCGCCATTCTGAAAGAGCTTCTTCAGCATTTAATAGAAGTGAATCAGAAAGCGGGCGGAGATCCGGAGGTAGCAAAAGAATGGAGCCTCATGCTGACCCGCTTGCCAGCTTATAGGCTGAATAAGGACGGTGCGGTCAGTGAGTGGATTCATTCAACTTTCGAGGACCGTTACGCACATCGCCATCTCTCGCATCTATACCCAGTATTCCCGGGGCAGGAAGTAACGAGAGAGAGCGATCCGAACTTGTTCAGGGCGTTCGAAACGGCGGTGCAGAAGCGCGAGATCGGGGCGCAAAGCGGCTGGTCGCTTGCGCATATGGCAGCTATTTATGCGCGGCTAGGTGATGGAGACGCTTCCTTAAATTGTTTGGATATTCTCTCTAGATCGAGTCTGTTGCCAAATCTATTTACGCTTCATAATGACTGGCGAGGGATGGGTGTTTCGATGCTCATGCCTACGGCTCCGGTACAATTGGACGCCAATATGGGCTGGGTGAACGCCGTTCAGGAGCAATTGCTTCAAGTATCGGCTAACCTCATTAAATTGCTACCGGCTCTGCCGGGCCGCTGGAAGCGAGGACGGTTCGCCGATTGGAGATTCCATACGGGCAAAGCGACAGTTGTGTGGAACATCGATACGGGGTCGTTCCGAGCAGAACTTACAGCGGATAGAGATACCGATACAACTGTCAAGATGCCTGAATGGTCGGGAGCATGCAAAATAACCGGCGAAGAGATTCATCCTTCACCGCTGGGCCCTTCGTACTACACAGTGCGAATGAAGAGCGGGGCGTCGGTCGTTTTTGAAAGCCATAAGCCAGGCAATGTCTAGTTTGGATGTTTTATTAAAATTGATGTGAACGATGGCGGTCCAGGGAGATATTTCTGGACCGCCATTGTTTATGGTTGCTTAAGCGGATTGTGGGTAAGCGAAAGCCACCTAGCTTCGCTACTTGCCTTCGACAATCCGCGAAGTAAATCCCCGTTCACCTCCCGGATAAGTGTTTAAAAGGGTCTTGTCATTCCTCCTTTTATATCTGATGTTTAAAGGAGTTTAGGTGTTTTTGTAAAAAATATTTATGTTATGGCTCAACCTTGAATTATTTCGTCAAGCACGCCGTATAGCACCATATTCACGCTGCAGGGCTATCATCCCTTAGTTGTCAGATGTATAATCATGGAAGAAGCTCAGACAACAAATGACCCAGGCTAAGATAAGAGAGCTATCTAAGGCTGGGTCATATCGTGAATACTGAAACGTTATAGGAAATCAGCGAACAGGCAGGGTAGTAAAATTTTGAACGAATATAATTCTCGGATTGATGAAAATAATAAAGTGCGAAAAATACTGGTGATAAATAAGGGGGTTCTATGGGTTTGAATCTGTTGGTATATAATAATACAAGTTTACCTATAGGCAACAAAATTGATCAAATCTATGCTTGTATCCAAAAAATATTTGGTGAAGTTACATTAGAACTTATAACGATCACATGCGACGATTTAGATTATAAAACACCAAATTTTACAACAGCGGGAATCTTTCATCTGCATGGTTTCGTAAGAATTAATAATGAGCAGCAACCATGGTCTATTATATTAAAAGTTATTAAAGCGGATAGTGCAGAGAAAGAAGAACCTCATCATCACAATTACTGGCGCCGGGAAGCACTTGTGTTTGAATCAAAGCTGTTGGAAGATCTGCCCAAGGTAATTAAAGCTGCAAGGAGTTATCTTGTTGAAGAACAGCGGGATGGTACGATATGGTTATCGATGGAACGGGTAGAAGGTAACTATGCACACTCACTGGAACAGTTTGACTTTATCGCTCGTCAGCTAGGACGTTTTAATGGGAGTTATATTACGGGAAAAGAAATACCCAATGAGGAATGGATATGCAGAGGCTGGCTTAAGTCGTGGACAACATCAAGTCGAATGTATGCTCCTAATCCGGAAGTCTACTTAAATCGATTACAAAGGAAAAATGAACTGAGCATTTGGACGTGGTTTCAAGGCTTTACTAAAGATATTGAAGAAAACTTAACTTCCCTTGAGTGCTTGCCACGTGTGCTAGCACATCAAGACTTGAGTCAAATGAATATGCTAATAAACAAAAATGATTCAGAGAGCGATCAATTAGTGCTGATAGACTGGCAATTCATGAGTATATCAGGTATTGGTGAGGACCTTGGCAAGATGTTTGGCGTAAACATGAGCCTGGGCATTATCCCTACAATTGAATACGAAGCTTTTCAAGAATCTTTATTCAAAGCCTACATCAAAGGATTGAGGGATATGGGATGGCAGGGGGACGAGCGACTAGCTAGGTATGGTTACTGTTTAAGTACTGCTTTACGAAGCGTCTGGGAAGTACCCCAGTTTTTATCATTAGCGGCTCAGTTAAAAGATGATCCTCTAAACTCAAAGCTTCAAGATCGTGTTGTTCAGCTTGAGCAAATTATCAATATTCATCAGGAGATGGCACTAGAGGCCGATAAGTTAAAAGTACATATAATAATATAAACATCCCCAGAATTAATTAATCTAGCGGAACACGATAGTCAAAGATAACTGAAGTTGAGGGTATTACAAAGGAGGCACTGACACCCCCCCTATAAACCAGAGGATTTCTACTTCGGAGCATTCGCCCGTAGGCTCGTCTGGTGAGGAAAAGATGGAAGCTGATTCGGGCGAAAACACCCGTACATATCAAACCGCGTCGCCGCCGCTCTTTCGGACCTTAGGATAATGGCGCGTCGTGAATACCACAACGTAATAGGAAATTATTATTAATATTGGAGGAGAACTAATTGAAAAAAAAGATCAGTATTTCATTGATTGTATTTATTTTTTTAATAGGTAATGCCGCTGGAGTTTTTGCAGCAACACAGTACAAAGAAGTAAAGGCATTATTCTATCCTGCAGTAAATGTTGAATTGAATGGTCAAGAAGCTAATTCTATTAAAGCTCTAAAGTATGAGGGATCACTTTATTTATCGGTTAGAAGTATGTCTGAGTATTTTGGATTAAACTCCACCCTGAAATATGATAGTAAGAATAACAAAGTAACCATTGGCGGGCCTAAATATGTAAATATCTACGACCCCGAATCTCAAAACTTCTATCAAGTTATAGTAAACGGAAATTGGAATTCTTCTATACAAACTAATTCAAGGCAAATGATAAGTAACTACTACATGGGTATTGACATTAATTTGGTTATTCAAAGTGAGACTACATTAGATGAATATTATAAAAGCTTACTAAAGAATGATTATGAATATATCAAAGTAACAAATGAAGTTAATACTAAAATTTATAATACCGAAGCAAAAGTCATAGATTATACAACTAATGATAGTGTGGGTAAACTCGCAGTAATTCATAAAGGCTCTGATTTTGTTACCTTAGACTTTTTTGTTGATAAAACAAGGTTCAAAGAAGCTGATTTTAAAGAATATGAAAAAATAATCAATAGTTTTAATATTCAATAAAAAACAATAACTTTCGATAGCATCATATTTGCGCTACGGCCCATTCTGCCTTTGATCTGCTAGAAGCATTTTCGAGGAAGAAGAATCAGGAAGATACATCCATTCTCCTAAGATAAGAGCTATCTAAGGGGGATGGACATCGCGAATACAAGAACGTCAGATGAAATTACGAAGTCAGCTTTTATTTAAAATCAGGAGATGAAGTATGCCAAAACATATTACATTGGCTGACGAGAGATCAATAGAAGTAGAATGCTTAAGCTGCGCTTTAACAAGTGGATTAATCACACCAACGGGTGGAACAATTTATGAAAGTTCCAATTTTCATGTACATCAAGATGTTGCTTACCCGATTACAGGTCTAGTGATACTAGCCTCGAAAAGACATTTTTACAGCATGGATGAGTTAACGGTTGAAGAACAAATGGAATATATCTCTTTAATACATAAGATAAGGCATGAACAAAGGCGATTATTGGGAATCGATATTGAAGGAATTGAAATATTAAAAGATGGTTTAAGGGATTTTGCAAGTGTTTTTTGAATGTGAATCCAGGTGGTGAGTGAAAATCAAAATTCGTATAATTGGAGCTTGTGGTAGTGGCAAGTCTTATATTGCAAAAGAGCTATCAAACAAGTATGGAGTAAATTACTATGAGCTAGATAATCTAGTATGGGATCGAAGTGCTGAAAATTTACGATATCCAATAGAAGTAAGAGATTCAATGTTGGATGAAATCCTTCATAAAGAAAGTTGGATACTTGAAGGCGTACATTATAAATGGGGACAGGAGAGTTTTGGGGAAGCTGACTTAATATTTTTTCTTCAACCTAATAGACTTTTTCGTGATCTTAGAGTAATTCAAAGGTTTATAAAGACAAGAGTGGGTTTAGAACAATGGAATTACAAGCAATCTTTAAAGAATTTATACCAAATGCTATTTATATGGAATCGCGAATACGATCAGGAAGGTATATGCCAAATACTTGAGATTACAAATAAATTTGAAGTTAAAAGAATAATAGTAAAAAAGAATCAAGAGATATTTAAACATATTGAAGAACACTTTTAATCCGTTTGACCGTCGGTAATGCGCGAACGTTAGACGAAAATCACTTAAACCATTAAAGGATGGAAACTATATGATTCGATCAATTATTTTTGATCTTGATGGAACTCTCTTGGATCGTAATCATTCGTTATACCTTTTTATTGTTGATCAGTATGAAAGGCTTATTAAGCACTCTAAGGATATTAATAAAGAAGACTATATTAACCGTTTCATTGAACTTGATAATCGTGGGTATGTCTGGAAGGATAAAGTCTACCAAGACCTCATCAAGGAATTTGAGTTACCTTTGGATTGGAATGACTTACTGTCTGACTACAAAACTGGATTCTCATCTTTTGCAGTGTCTTTCCCCAATACAATTGAAACACTAAATAATCTCAAAAATCAGGGATACAAGCTCGGAATGATTACAAATGGTATGGTGATTTTCAATCCAGTAATATTCAAGCATTAGGAATACAAGACTACTTTGAAGTCATATTGATATCTGAATTAGAGGGAATTCGAAAACCGGATCCATCTATATTCCTTAGAGCAGCTGAAAGGATGAACGTACAACCTACAGAATGTGTCTACGTTGGAGATCATCCGACAAATGATGTAATTGCGAGTAGAAATGCTGGTATGAGAGGGATATGGAAGGAAGACACTTATTATACAGAACGATTTGAATCAGATGGAATTGTAAGAGATTTATTAGAACTTGAAGGAATGATAGAACAATGGAACCGTGAAGGTAACGCTTAGATGCAGGGATCTTCGTCTAACAAAGTAAACCTACGTCGTCGCTGCCACTTCCCGGTAGCCTAGGCGGGGGCTGAGAAGTGAATTCAGGCGACACAATCAACCAGCTAAGTCTGATGGCCCGTTCCCTTCGGTCACTTAAGCTGCTTGATTGTCAGGAATGCCGAAAGTTAGACGAAACTACTGGAGGGAAAATAATGGAGGAAATTATCAAAGAAGAATTAAAAACCATTGAAGAAAAGCATAATGTAAAAATATTATATGCCTGTGAATCTGGAAGTAGGGCATGGGGGTTTCCTTCTAAAGATAGTGATTATGACGTAAGATTCATCTATATTAATCAACCTGATTGGTACTTATCTATTGATGATAAGAGGGATGTTATTGAATTACCAATTAATGATCTATTAGATATTAACGGGTGGGATATCAGAAAAGCACTTAAACTACTTAGAAAATCTAATCCTCCATTACAAGAATGGTTACTTTCCAATATAGTTTATTATCAGAAATATGACTTTATTAATGATTTGGGAGATTTGAGTAGTGAGGTTTTCTCGCCTATATCGTGTTTTTATCATTATCTAAATATGGCACGCAATAATTACCGTGAATATCTACAAGGTGATCAAGTTAAAATCAAGAAGTATTTTTACGTATTACGCCCAGTATTAGCTTGCAGATGGATTGAACAACATAACACTATGCCTCCTATATTATTTAAGGATTTAGTAGAAAGTATATTGTTAGAGGGAGATTTGAAAACTCAGATAAATATACTCTTATCTCGTAAAATTCAAGGAGAAGAACTTGATTTAGAACCGAGAGTCAACGTAATCAATGAATATATCGATTTAGAAATTAAATATCTTGAAGCATATATAAAAACCGTGAATTTTGCAACATCAAACCCAACGACTAAGTTGGATGAATTGTTTAGGAAAACACTGCTGGAAGTATGGTTACCTTAGCATCATCTAACAATATTTTTCGGCATCGTCTCTGATGCTCCTCGGTCGCCAAGAGGGATATCGGAGAGGTGAATTCAGGCGACAGATTCGCCCTTGATCGCTTAGAAGAATTTTCATGGAGATTATTCAGGTGACACATCCAACTGGCTAAGTCTGATGATCCGGTAACTTTGTTGCGTTAAGCCACTTGAACGTCAGGAATGTGTAACGTTATGTGAAAGGTATATAAATATAAAGATATGGAGTGATGAGATGAAAGTTCAAATTACTAAAATAACCAAAGTACAGAAGGAAACATTTTTAAACCTTTATAATTTATATTTGTATGATCTATCAGAATTTAGTGGTGACGAATTAAAAGATGATGGTAGTTTCGATCCGACGAATACATACTTATATCTTGAGAGAGAAGAATTAAACCCATTTTTTATCATATATAATGACAAAATCATAGGATTTGTATTAGTGTGCTCAACTCCTTTTGTACCGGAAGGGATAGATTTTATTGTGCAAGAGTTGTTTATTATAAAAAAATACCGAGGAATGAAAATAGCAGCTCAAGGAGTCAGTTTGGTACTAGAGCGGTTCTATGGCAAATTTAAAGTAGATCAATTAATGAACAATAAACTGGCAGTTTTATTTTGGAAAAAGTACTATAAGGAAAATGGAATTAATTATGTTGAAAAGGAAGAGAGTGTTGAAGTTGAAGGATTGCCTGGAAAACTTAATGTAATTTCTCAAACATTTAATAATCTGAAGGGCAACTAAGTGATTCAAGAAAGGTATCCAGTTCTATCATGAAGCAAAATGGAGGATGTATTTATGGAAGTTAGATTCGAGGAATATTTGATTAGCACAGACAAAACACTCTTAAACCATGAAACTATCTATATGTTTTTAGCTGCGTCTTATTGGGCGAATAAAAGGCCAGTTGAAATAATGAATAGATCGATTGAAACTTCACTATGTTATGGCGTTTATCATGGAAGTAGACAGATTGGATTTGCACGAGTTATCACTGATTGGGCAACCACATACTGGTTGTGTGATGTCGTAATTGATGATGAGTATAGAGGTAGAGGCATTGGCAAAAAACTAGTAAAAGTCATTATACAGAGCGAAGATTTAAAAGATTTATCTGGATTCTTAGGAACAGCTGATGCTCACGGATTGTACGAACAATATGGATTTGTAAAAAACACTGAAAGATTTATGGTAAGAAGACCTCAATCGGGAAGACTGATTTAAGTCGATGCAGGCGACACATCCAACCGGCGAAGCCCACCTGACCCTACGAGTCTTAAGTTGCTTGGAGGTGCATTAGCAATAATAAATTTAAATACATACAGAATGGGAGGAAGTATATGAATCAGTTTACTATAGGAATTGATCTTGGTGGTACCAACATTAAAGCGGCTATATTTAATAATGATTTTAAGACGCTAACAGAAAAAATTATTCCTACAGAAGCAGCCATGGGGCCTGACCATGTAATGGATAGAATTAGAGAAACGATAATGGAAATGATTCATATAACAAATGTATCTCTAACCGATATCAAATGTATGGGGATGGGTATTCCAGGTCTTTTAGATCCTCATGAAGGGCTTTCGATTTTTTCACCTAATTTCCCTGACTGGAGCAACATTCATGTTGTTAATCGTATGAAGACTTTTTTTGATTTTCCCACTTTTATTGATAATGATGTTCGTGTAAATCTCTACGGTGAATGGCGATATGGTTCTGGAATGGGTTATCAAAACCTGGTATTAATTACTTTAGGAACAGGATTAGGGTCGGGAATAGTCAATGATGGAAAAGTCATTTATGGTACAACTTCAAGTGCTGGGGAAATTGGACATATGAATATGTACAGAGAAGGGCGTCCTTGTAAATGCGGAAGTTCAGGATGCTTAGGAAGATACGTTTCTGCTGTAGGTATGGTAAACACATGTATTGAAAGACTCAATGGGGGTCAAAGAAGTATTATTCAAGAATGGGTCGGGCAAGATCAAAGTGAAATATCAGCAAAAATGATTTCCGAAGCATATGATCAAGGAGATCATCTCGCTATTGAAGTGATGCATGAAACGGGAAGGATATTAGGTTATGGACTTTCTAACGTGATCAATTTATTGAACCCTGAAGTCATTATTGTAGGTGGAGGTATGTCTGCTGCTGGTGATAGATTATTAAACATCGTTCGAGAAACAACTGCTAAACACGCATTAAAGCTATCCAATCAGGCATGTAAGATTCAGCAGGCCCAACTAGGTGGAAGAGCAGGAATGATAGGTGCGGCAACTTACGCAAACGAAAGATTGAAATTAATGTAGAAAAACGAATATATTTCAAGGAAGAGGTGATTGAGTGGGAAAGTTAAACACTGATTTCTTTAAATATATGAACTTGGCTATTGCAGCTGTTTTTCTTATCGAGATCATCGGTGGGATTTTCATTCTCGTAGGTCTCAATAATTATTATAGTAGAGTGATGAATGGTAGTTTCCTAATTACTTTACCTTTGTCAGGAATCTTGGGCTGTTTTAGAACCAAACGAGTATCTCCAGCCAAACTAAAAATTGTATATGGGTTACAAATATTTATACTCTTATTGGCACCGACCATGCTGTGGGCATTCTTTCCTAATTACTCGTATGAAGAAGCCAAAATGTTAATTCATGAACAAAAGCAAAACACTACCGATTATAAAATTGAAGAGACTGAAGAACGAACGTTTGGTTTGGTTAACTCTGGAAATATTTTTATCAAGCACGGGTATTTATTTAAACTCAATGAAAATGAAACACAAGTAGAGTACATTGTTAATCCGGTAAGTGGTAAAGTTTATAAGTTGTCGAGTGAATAGTCTGTGTGGAACAAGAATTACTTCAAAATGATATTTCTAGATCAAACTGGGTATATGCAAGAAATACTGTCATTCGTTTTCTAATAGCTTTTGATGAAAATGAAGAAGAACTTTTTACGCAAGGTGTTCGACATTGGACAGGTGCTGATCCGAGGTGGATGAGTCCTTCTTGATATTTTTCTCTAGCAGTATAAAGATTCATATTTAAAATATGAGAAGTGGCGTAACAGAAACGAGAAGTTTGTTTACCAAGCTACAAAAAGACGCAGACCCTATAGCTTTTATTGCCTAAGTCACTTAGCGGAGAGCCTGAAACGATAATCATGTACTATTGATAAAACACCACGGACAAAACACAATAAAGAATAGAGGATTCAAAATGAAAAATGAAGGCGTTATTAAATGTATGAAAGTACTTGGATATGTAGCAAGTATATCTACAATAATTCTTTGGATTATTTTAGTGTGGAGCAATCCATATTTTGAAGGGATGAACAGGAGTAGTCCTTTAATTACTTTTACCATGTTAGTTATCCCGGCAGGTGTATTCATAATCGGATTAAGGCAATTGAGGAGTTTGGTTGTATTAATCGCTTTTTTGTGGAGTTTACCGTACAGTCTATATATGTTCTTAACCCCAAGTGTTTTTTTACTGTTTGGTGTGGCAAATCTTATATATCTGCTATGTTTTATTACTTTCAGGATGAATAGAATAAAGTATTAGTGTGGTTCTAGTTCATTCAAGGCAGAGTATATTTAAGAAAAGTGATCTTAAACCATTGAATTAACATTCGTTCACATGTATATTTATTCAAAGTGAATATATGGTGGTGAATGGCATGAATAGAAAGATTGAGGAATACGCCCTTAACGCTTGGCCGGCATTACAGAGTTTTGTTTATGATGGGTGGCTCTTACGTTTCGCTAACGGATATACGAAAAGATCGAATTCCATTAGCCCCATTTACAATGAGAATGAGCAGAACACTCTAGATAAAATCCAGTATTGTGAAGATGTTTATTCAAGCGTTGGATTGGATACCATCTTTAAAATAACTCCTTTTGTTACTCCAGGGAATATAGACAATATATTGAACGGCTTGAGTTATGATGTAGTGGACCTTTCAAGTGTTCAAATACTTGATTTGTCAGAGCTTGAAGAACCTCGAACAAACCATGTACATGTTAGTTATGAAATGACGAACGAGTGGCTACACACTTTGGCGGATATGAATGAACTCTCCAAATCTAATGCTGGAATTACCCAGAAATTACTGTCTGAGTCGTTTCTAAGGAAAGGATTCTTTACACTCTATTATGATACAATTCCTGTTGCTTGTGGGATTGGTGTGATCGAACAAAACCATGTTGGACTGTATGATATTGTGACAGATCCTAAATATAGAAATAGAGGATATGCTAGAGAACTCATTTTACACATTGGGAAGTGGGCCAAGTTGAATGGGGCAAGCCACAGTTACTTGTTGGTAGTGAAAAGTAATACACCAGCTGTAAAGCTCTATGAGAGACTCGGATATCAGGAAATATACTCCTATTGGTATAGACAAAAAAAGAGAATGTGAGTCATTCAGTGTGAAGAGCTTACTGCTGCCTTCTTGAATAGAAGATGTAGGGTCATCGCATGCCGATACCCTTTCATCTTCCAACGTATCGGTATTTGTGGTACGGATGACACATCGCTTGGCGTGGGATTCATTGGTGAAGAGTTCGTGGGATGTGACAAGGTGTAGATTATTTGGTAGAATCGAGTCATCCTGTGATCGCCTCTATCAATGGAAATCTGTGCAAGCGCTTTCGTTGTGACTACTACTACTAAAGGAGACTGATAACGATGGAAAAGAACATATTGGGAACTCAAGTCGTGACACAAATCGGGATCATCGTAAAAGATATTGAAAAGGTATCACAAGCTTATGCTGATTTCTTCGGCATTGAGAAACCAAAGTGGTCTATGACTGATCCGCTTGAAATGTCACAGACTGAATATAAAGGTCAACCTGCAGAAGCACGGGCAAAGCTCGCTTTTATCGATTGTGGCCAACTGCAAATTGAATTAATTGAGCCCGATGAGAATCCGAGTACATGGCGTGAATTCCTTGATGAACAGGGCGAAGGAGTTCATCATATCGCATTCATGATCCATGGAATGAAGGAAAAGGTGATGTTGCTCGAGAAGAATGGCATGCCGTTGATTCAGAAAGGTGAATATACAGGTGGGCGCTACGCTTACATAGACAGCTCTGATCATTTGAAGGTACTTATTGAATTGCTTGAGAATGATAATAACTAAACACCCAGTGTAACGAAATTGATAGATTGAAGGAGACTGATTGAACGCCATGAGAATATTGATAACAGGTGCTGGACAAGGATTGGGCTACGCCGCGGTTAGAGAAGGATTGTTACGTGGACATGATGTCATAGCGGGAAGTAGAAACCCGGAGCGGGATGAGGAACGACTACGCGAATTACATTCTGGCACAGGGAAACTTACTATTGTTCCATTAGATGTAACGAAAGAGAATTCGATATTCCAGGCAAAAGAAACGATTGAGTCTGAGATGGACTATATTGATGTAATTCTGAATAACGCAGGCATTCTAATCGCCCGTAATGAGACTATTGAATCTTTAGACTTTGGTGATATGGAACAGACGATGGAGACCAATGTCTACGGTCCGATGAAGATGATTAAGCATTTCTTGCCATTACTTCGTCGGAGTGAAAATGCTTGTATTATCAATGTAAGCTCCGAATCAGGATGCTTCACTAGCGCTTACGGTGGGGATTATCCGTATGCGATATCTAAGAATGCTCTGACTTTCTTCTCGGCTCAGTTAAAGAATGCATTAAAACCGGAAGGTTTCAGTGTCATCTCAATTCATCCAGGATGGATACGCACGCCAATGGGTGGAGACCAAGCTCCGGGGGATCCAGAGGATACAGCCAGAGGAATATTAGATATGATCGAGGGGAAAGTGAAGTTGCCAGATGATGCTTGGATGGTTGATCATAAAGGTCAACCGATGCCTTTCTAACATATAGATTTAAGCACAGAAAGGAGATTTGCCGATATGAAAAAGGTACTAGCCATAGTTGGGGACTTTTACCATGACCTTGCCCTGATCCAACAATCGTTGACTGAAATTCTCTCTCCGCACATCGCGGAGGGGAAGGTTCAGCTTGAATTTTGTGAACCCAGTTGGATAAGTGAACGGCTGAATGACAAGCCGGATATAACTATTCTATTTGCAGAAAATAGAGTAGATCCACAGAACGAACCTGAACTGCGTTGGATGACATCAGAAGTCTCAAAGCAGATTGAACAGTATGTAGAACAAGATGGAGCTTGGATTGCGTGGCATGCCGGAATGGCATCTTATGATGAGGATTGCGAATATGTACAAATGTTACGTGGATCCTTTCTTTACCATCCATCAGAAAATGCTGAAGTTACATATCATCCAGTATTGGACAAGTCTATTCCATGGACAGAGAGTTCAGATCTGGTATCAGAGCTTGGCATGAACAGGGGATCATTCTCATTCCTCGATGAACATTATTTTGTGAAATGCGACGAAGCCAATACACATGTATTCTTGCGTTCCAGCTCGAAAGATGGAGAGGCACCAGCTGGTTGGATTCATACTTACGGGCAGGGAAGAGTTGGATGTATCACCCCAGCTCATCGATCTGAGGGTCTGTTTCATCCATCGTTCATTGTTTGCATGCGACATTTGTTTGGCTGGACGGCTCAGATCGACTGAATAGGAGAATACGAATGGAAAGAGTCATGATCATTGGATCAGGTGGATCGGGAAAATCAACACTTGCTAGAAAACTATCGAATATTACTAGATTGCCTTTATATCATTTGGATGCGTATTATTGGCAACCTGGATGGATTGCGACTCCAAATGAGGAGTGGGATACTTTCCAACAAGAGCTTATTCTAAACAATGAATGGATCATCGATGGAAACTATAGTAGAACATTAGATATTAGAATTGCGAGAGCAGATACAATCATTTTCTTTGATTTATCCCCATGGATAACTACATTTAGAGTTATTAAACGAAGAATTAAGTACCATGGAAGAACTAGGCCAGATTTAAATGAAGGATGCCCTGAACAGTTAGATTGGGAATTCATTAGATGGGTATGGAATTTCAGAAAACATAAAAGACCAGCCATTCTCGATAAACTAAAGATTCATGAAAAGGATAAGAATATTATCATCCTTAGATCATTTAGGGAAGTGAAAAGCCTGTTAGATCAATTTAGAAATCGGACAACTTAGAATCAATCGATTTTCATAGAAGAATACGCTGAGGCGTCTAACCCGCTCTAAGACAGGAGATTAAATTTGATGTTTTTATTTAGAAAAGATGAAATGAGGCTTAGGCAACTTAGAGCGGAAGATGCTACCTTATTGTTGAAATGGCTGTCTGATCCAATGGTGCTGGAATACTACGAAGGTCGTGATCGTCCACACGATATGAAATTAATTAGAGAGAATTTCTATGACAATAGAGAAGGTATCACGCAATGCATCATTCAATACAAAGAAGTAGAGATAGGGTATATTCAGTTCTACTTCATTGATGATCAAGAAAAGAAGGAATATGGATACGAAGGATTTGCAGGTAATATATATGGATTGGATCAATTCATAGGGGAAGTTGAATATTGGAACCAAGGTATCGGTTCACTTTTGATAAAAGAGATCGTTCATTATCTAATCACGAATAAAGAAGCGGGCAAAATTGTTATGGACCCTCAAACTTGGAATACAAGAGCTCTGAGGGTATACGAAAAGAATGGGTTTGAGAAAAAGAAGCTGCTTGAGAAACACGAATGGCATGAAGGAGAATTAAGGGACTGTTGGCTTGTTGAGTATGATGTCGGGTAGAAATTGACACTTGTTATGACTTCAAGTAATTGTCTAACTGATCCGCAGGTCGGAGAACGGATGATCCATGACAGACTTCAAGTCGGAGTGGTTTCAATTGACGGACAATGGAACTGCTTCGGATGGCTTCAGCCATATCAGCGGTAAATATCGCCATTGGTTTACGGAGTTTACCTTTTTTAGCAGTGAAAAGATCTCCAACCAACAGCACTTGATCCTCCTGATGGTAATAGACGACATGACCGGGTGAGTGACCCGGGGTGTGGTAAGGTGTTAATCCCCCAATGGATTGAAGTACCCCGTGTTCGTTCTCGGGAAGGGCATGCGTGAGTTGCTTAGCAACGGTGATCGCTGCCTTTTTTCTACGAGGATAGGGAAGTTCTCCTTCTATATAAGGGATTTCAATCGGATGGGCGAATACAGGGACCTGGGTATCTTCTAGTATTCGTTGGATGGCTCCGGTATGATCGCCATGACCATGGGTTAAGAGAATGGTTGTCAGTGGTCCTGCATCCAGTTTTTCTATAAATGTAAGAATACCTTTGGCCATGAAGGGTATCCCTGCATCGACCAAGGTTACTCCTTCCTCATTAACAACAATCCACACGTGAATCGGAATCACTATCCATATCTTCAAACTCCAAATATGATCTGAAATTTGTGTTATTTTCATTTTATTTCACTCCTTTTAATTTTCCATGTATACCGATCAATAGCACCTCAATCGCCTCTTCAAAAGTAGGTAACAATCTGTCCATCAGGCTCTCGAGGGATTCTTCAGAATGGGTATAAGTACTTACGATGCCATGCAAGGTGAAGAAATAGATGCGCGTGTACATCAAGAGAAGTTCATCATTCCCCTCAATGACAAAGCAATATTGAAGTGTCTCCTCCAGAAATGTAAACAAAGAAATCCGCATTTTATTAATTTCATTCGCTGAGTCTTCTTGATCCACACGCGATGACTTTACGGCTATAAAGGTCGTGTATATATTCCGATGAAGCAAGCAAAAACGAATAAATTCAAGGCTGACGGTTTTAAGCTTTTCTTCAGGGGATAAATTTATCTGTAGGGAGATACTCTTAAGCTGTGTTTTTAATGCTTCGAGTGGGGGCATAGAGAGCTGGTGAAGTAGTGCTTCTTTATCCTTGAAATAAATGTAAATCGTAGTATGGGAACAACCTGCCACTTTGGCAATTTCTCGCATCGTAACCGAATCGAACCCTCGAGTAGAGAACAGCTGTCCAGCCGCCTTAATAATCTCTTTCTTCGTCTCTTGTGAACGAAGTTCCTGTTTAGTTAACATTTCTGATAAGCACTCCTATTGGGATAATAAAATAAGATAACCAACGGTTAGTAACCGATGGTAACATTATAACCAGTGGTTACCTATCTTGTCAATAAACAATAATAGTTGGATGTATTACATGCAAGTGTAATTTGGGGAAACATCTGTAGAGAGGAGGATAATACTCATCCTCCTCACAGTTTAATAAATAACTTCAATATCAACCTCCGCTAATCGCTCTAACCACTGATTGGAGGGCTTCTGATCTGTAATGATATAATGGATAAAATTCAGTTCGGTTAGCTTTACAAAGGCAACCTTATCAAATTTCGTATGGTCAGCTAGCAGAATAACTTTGTTAGCTTGTTTGAGCATCGTTTTCTTCAATTCACATTCTGGTTCATTGGAATCTGTAATCCCCTTATCGAGCGAAAGTCCCTTACAACCGATAATAACCGTATCCACGTTATATTTCTGAACTGTTTCTAGAGAGATCGGACCTACTAATGAAAGTGAACGGTAGCGCAGAGAGCCTCCAGTTGAAATGATATTCAAGTTGGAATTTGCAAATTCAGAAAGAATATTAATAGAATTTGTGATCATTGTGAGATTACTTTTATTAGTTAACGTTTTCACAAATTCGAATGCCGTTGAACTGGGATCCACCATTAGGGTATCGCCATCTTGAATTAAATGTAGAGCCTTCAAGGCAATATCTCTTTTCATATCCATATTAATCGTATTCCTAGTCGAATAGGGAAGATCCTCGTTCGTGTGTCGATTGAGCATAGCTCCACCGTAAGTACGAGTTACAATTCCTTCTTTCTCTAACTTCTCTAAATCACGACGAATGGTCTCTTCTGTGACATCAAACATTTTACTTAAGTCCGCGACCAATACGCGCTTATCTTGATGAATAAGGTCAATCGTTCGTTGCCTTCTCTCAGCTGCTAACATTAGGACACCACTCTTTCATTAACAAATTAATCTTATATTACAATAAGACAACCATCTTAATATTAGCAACTTTAAGTGATTACCGATACATTATTTCTTTACTTGTCATTAAAAATACACAAACAAAACATAAAACAACATTAAATATGATTGTTATGTTGACAATAAAGAATAGTGAACGTAGGATAAATGTATAGACCCCAATAATCTTAAACTAGACTGACTATAAAGGAGAGAGCTACTGTGACTTTAGTATTTAAGGTTGATGAGCCAGCAAGGAGTAATTTGTCAGCAATCGAAGTACCTTTTATACGTGAAATGGCGGATATTACTTATCATATGTGGAAATTGGGTTGGGACGAACGTAACGGAGGGAATATCAGTTATTTGTTAGATGAGTCCGAAGTTAGCAAATATATCGATACACAGAAAGTGATTAGGACGATTGATTTGACCTTTCCAGTCGAGCCATTAGCAAGTAAGTATTTCATTGTGACCGGTTCGGGTAAGTATTTCAAAAATATGATCTCAGATCCTGAGTCGAACCTGGGTGTTATTCGGGTATCGTCTACGGGGAAGAGCATCGATATTTTGTGGGGATTGAATGATGGAGCAGTTCCAACAAGTGAGCTGGCATCTCATTTCATGAGTCATATTGAACGGTTACGAGTGGATCCCACGCATCGGGTAGTCATGCATACGCACTCGACTAACACACTAGCGATGACTTTTATTCATGATTTGGATGAATTGATGTTTACTCGGACCTTATGGGAGATGTGTACGGAATGTATCGTTGTCTTCCCTGATGGTGTTAGTGTGATTCCTTGGATGGTGCCAGGGAGTAATGAGATTGGGCGAGAAACAGCGAAGAAGATGAAGGATCATCGAATTGTCATTTGGCCGCAACATGGCATATTCGGTACAGGATCTACGTTGGATGAAACATTTGGACTGATTGAAACGGTAGAAAAGGCTGCGCAAATATATATGTTAGTAGCTCAACATCCGATTAAACAGCAAATAACGGACCAGCAATTGATTGATTTAGCAAAGACTTTCGGTGTCACCCCAGTTGCAGGAATTCTTCAAGGGAATGCATAGAGGAATAACAAGTAAGCCTAATGGTCTAACAGAGCTGCCTTAGTATATGAAAAATAACGGATTTTAACGTAGAAAATACGTGTGGAATCCGTTATTTTTGTCCCGGTAGCCGATAAGAATCAAATCCTTGCAGGTATTGATGTGGATGAGCGGATAACTAGCTCTGGTACCAAATAAATGGAGGGTACAGGATCCTTTTGCTCAATCATCGTAAGTAAGGTTCGCACCGTCGTGCTAACAATTTCCTCCAGCGATACACCTACTGCTGTCATAGGCACTTCAAGTTCTTCCATTTGTTGAATATTATCATAGCTAATGATGGACAATTGTTCCGGCACCTGGATTTGTAATTCGGTCGCAGCACGCAAGATTCCCTTAGTAAGATCGTAGCTTCCGCTGATGATGGCAGTTGGTTGATTGGAAGAGACAAGTAATTGTTTCGTGATCATATAACCGTCATAAGTGTCTAGACTATTCACGGGAATAAGGGATTCTATCGTGATAGGCAGGTGATATTTGGCCAATTGCTCGGTAAAAGCAGCTACCTTCTCAGATTGTAAGGGGTCCTTCGAATTCGTATTTCCTACATAGGCAATTCGCTCATGACCTAGTGAAACCAAATGCTCAATGGCAAGTTCAATAGCTTTACTTCGAGTAGCGTCAATTGTTGTGAATGGTGTTAATCCATTCACACCATAATAAAGAATAGGAATGACTGACTGTTTAGTAAAGTTCTGTAATTCTTCACCTTCTCGGTCATAGAACACAAGAATGGCATCACACTGTAAGCGAAGGAAGGTTTCAATTGCTAATTCGGTCTGATTGATTGACAACAGTGTTGTATAATTATGCTTGGCCATTTCATTATTGATCCGAGTAATTAACGCTGATGGAGCGAATCGTTCTACTGAAGGCCATACTACGCCAATTGTCCAGCTTTTATTCGATACGAGTCTGCGAGCGGCAGTATTAGGTTGGTATCCTAACTCGAGAGAGATATCTAATATTCTCTGTTTCGTATCCATGTGCACAAGCGGACTGTCGTTAAGTGCCTTACTAACAGTGGAGAAACTTACACCTGCACGTTCGGCTATATCTTTAATCGTAACGGACACTTCATTGATCCCTCCTACAATTAACAACGTTGTTATTATAGCATAGACCATTCAAAACGATAAGGAATTTATTTGTTGTAAAGAGGTAGACAGTACATATAAAGTGGGTTATTATGATTAATAACAACGTTGTTATTTGCGTTAATATAGCAATATACCATTAGGAGGGACTATTATTATGAATTTATTTGATCTAACTGATACAACTTCAGTAGTTATAGGTGGGAACGGCGTACTTGGAGGAGCGATGTCTGAGGCTTTAGCATCTCAAGGTTCACGAGTAGCTATCGTTGGACGTAATCTTGATAAGGCAAATGACGTGAAGAAACGGATTGAAGAAGCTGGTGGAGAAGCTGAAGTATTCCAAGCAGATGTGACAGTGGAAGATGAATTAAAAGAAGTGCTGAAGCAGGTCTTGGCATGGACGGGTAGCATTGATACTTTGGTGAACTGTTCTGGAACGAATAGTTCAACGCCATTCTTTGAACTTAAGATGGACGAGTGGGATAAGATTATGGATGTCAACTTGAAGAGCGTTGTATTAGCAAGTCAAATATTTGGTAAGCAAATGATTGATCAAGGCCGGGGTGGCTCGATCATTAATATATCTTCTGTTTCCTCTGATCCACCGTTATCCAAAGTGTTTACGTACTCTGCTTCCAAAGCAGGCGTGAACAGTGTAACGAAATTTCTTGCTCGTGAGTTAGCACCGCATAATATTAGAGTTAATGCGATAATTCCTGGGTTCTTCCCAGCTGAACAGAATAAGAAGATTCTATCACCAGAACGGACAGCATCTATTATGACTCATACACCAATGAATCGCTTTGGTAATCCAGAGGAATTACAAGGAACTACAATTTACTTAGCATCTAAGAAAGCGTCCTCATTCGTAACGGGAGCATTAATTCGTGTAGATGGCGGATTTGGAGCGATGACCATATGAGTAACGATCTATTAAGTCAAATGCTGAAGGATATCCCCGTGCCTCGCATGGTGAAGATCCGTCAACATTTCGATGATACGAAGCTGGATGATCCCATTGCTGAATTAAAGTTGAAGCTCGAAGAATCGGGATGTATTCCTACCATTGCTAAGGGGAGTAGAGTAGCCGTTGCTGTAGGAAGCCGTGGAATATATAAGATTGATGAAATAACAAAATGCGTGATTGATGAATTGAAACGTGCAGGAACAGAACCTTTTATCGTCCCTTGCATGGGTAGCCACGGTGGCGCGACTGATCAAGGACAGAGTGATGTACTTGCGCATTTAGGAATAGATGAGAAGAGCATGGGCGTTCCGGTTCGATCATCTATGGATGTTGTGTTGATAGATACTCTTCCTAATGGATTACCTGTCTATGTGGATAGAATTGCTGCAACAGAGGCAGATGCCATTGTCGTTATTAATCGCGTGAAGCCGCATACAGCATTCCGTGGTTCCATTGAAAGTGGATTGCTGAAGATGATCGCGATTGGTCTGGGTAAACAAAAAGGTGCAGAAGCAACCCATCAATTGGGATTTAAATATATGGCGGAGAATGTTCCGGCTATGGCTGCAAGAATGATTGACAAGCTACCGATCGTATTCGGAGTTGCCTTGATAGAGAATGCTTATGATCAGACATGTAGAATAGAGGTCGTTCCAGCAGCGGAAATGGAGGAGCGGGAACCAGAACTTCTTCTTGAAGCGAAAAGACGTTTACCACAAATCATGTTCTCTAATCTGGATGTATTAGTGATAGATTATATCGGTAAAAATATTAGTGGAGATGGTATGGATCCAAATGTGACGGGCCGTTATCCAACGCCTTATGCACATGGAGGACCTGAGATCAACAAGATGGTTGTTTTGGATTTAACGGAAGAGTCTCAGGGGAATGTTAATGGTGTAGGTACAGCAGATTTCACGACGCAACGGTTGGTTAGTAAGGCTGATTGGATAGCTACTTATGCCAATGGTCTGACTTCCACGGTATGTGCTCCTACGAAACAGGCAACAACACTTAGTAATGACCGAGATGCGATTAAAGCAGCGGTCAAAACTTGCAATATTCTTGATTTCACCACATGCAGATTAGTAAGAATCAAAGATACATTACATTTGGGTGAGATTGAGATTTCTGAGAATTTACTTGAAGAAGTGAAGGGAAATTCTCGAATCAAAGTTATTAGTGAACCCTTTGAATGGCAATTTGATCAGGAGGGGTATCTAAGTAAATGAAGAATGAACCCAATTTTGTAGTTGCTGTGGATATCGGTACGACAAGCGCAAAGACATTATTGATTGATCGTGCAGGGAAGGTCACAGGTGTCCATTCCATTGCGTATCCACTTCATGTTCCGCAATCAGATATGGCAGAACAAGATCCTGAGCAAATTTTTCAAGCAGTTATTGATGGTATGAATGCAGTAATTGTAACATCGGGAGTTCATCCGGATGATATTTTGTGTGTGTCATTCAGTTCAGCTATGCACAGTCTTATCGTTATGGATGAGCAACATCAACCATTGACCGCGAGCATTATATGGGCAGACCAGAGAAGTGTTGAAGCGGCCGAAGAATTGATCAGAAATGGGAAGGGTCAATCCATTTATCAGAATACGGGAACCCCGATCCATCCGATGTCTCCTTTGACGAAGCTGATTTGGTTACGTGAGCATCGACCAGAGATATATCAACAGGCTTCTAAATTTATCGGTATAAAAGAATATATATTCTATCGTTTGTTTAAGGAATACACGATTGATTATTCGATTGCAAGTGCCACAGGAATGTTCAATATTCATCAGTTAGATTGGGATGAGCAGGCTCTTCAAGTGACTGGGATAAGTAAGCAACAGTTATCTGATCCCGTGCCCACAACACATGTGATAAAAGGAATAGATCCTGAATACGCTTCTAAGATTGGGATTAATCAGGATACGCCATTTGTCATTGGAGCATCAGATGGTGTGCTAGCTAACCTTGGAATCGGTGTGATGGATTCAAGTGAAGCTGCTGTATCGATTGGAACGAGTAGTGCCGTTCGTGCGGTTGTACGCCAACCAACACTTGATCCTGAAGGTCGATTGTTCTGCTATGCGCTAGCAGAGGACTACTGGGTGATTGGTGGCGCTTCGAATAACGGTGGGGTTGTACTTCGCTGGACGGTTGAACAATTATTCTCGGATGGATTAGCACCGCTAGGGCAACATCAGTTTGCACAATATACTTCTTTTCTAGAAGTAGCTAGACAGGCACCTCCTGGGGCTAATGGGCTTTTGTTTCTACCACTATTAACAGGTGAGAGAGCGCCGTTTTGGGATGCTAAGGCAAGAGGAGTATACTTCGGGTTATCAATGGGCCATCACAAATCTCATATGCTAAGAGCAGCAATGGAAGGAATAATCTTTCAAATTGGATCGATTGTATCCTTGATGGAGGGGCTTGCTGTGAAGCCAACAGTTATAAGAGCTTCTGGTGGAGTACTACAATCTGAACTTATCTGTCAGATTATGGCGGATGTTCTGGGGATTCCAGTTGAAGTACCTGAAGTTATTGAGAGCTCAGGTCTTGGTGCTGCTAAGTTAGGTCTATACGCTATGGGAGTGATTGATAAGCTGGTAGATCCTACTGGGTCTACTAAGGCGTCCTCTAATGAGCGCTATGAACCCAATGAACAGAATCATCAACTTTACCAACAACTACTGCCTATATATCTGAAAGTCTATAGCCAATTGAAAGATAGCTATAAGGAAATTGCCAAATTCCAAATACCGGATGCTACTAGTATTAAGGAAATGACAACTTAAAACTTCGTGGATTCTTTAATGGAATGAAAGGTGTGAGGAAATGTCTGAACTACAGCATAAATATGACCAACTAAAAGAGACATTAGCTGAAATGAAGCGAGTAGTGGTGGCATTCTCCGGTGGTGTGGATAGCACACTTTTACTAAAAGTGGCATTGGATACACTTGGGGCGGACAATGTATTGGCTGTCACAACAGATTCGGAAACATACCCTTCTCGCGAGTTGAAAGATGCGAAGCGAATTGCTATAGAGTTAGGTGCGCCGCATAAAGTAGTATATACATCTGAGCTAGCAATACCGGGATATGTGGAGAACACACAGAATCGTTGTTATTTCTGCAAAAAAAATCTGTTCGAAGAGTTACTTCCCTATATTAATGACAGTGTAGAAGGATATGACCACTTAGTATTTGGCCTCATAGCAGATGATATGAGTGAACATAGACCAGGCGTGAAAGCAGCTCGAGAATATGGAGTTCGCGGACCGCTACAAGAAGTGGGTTTATTCAAACCTGAGATTAGAGAGCTTGGGAAGCAGCTCGGAATATCGAACTGGGATAAACCATCCTTCGCATGCTTGTCTTCACGGATTGCCTATGGGGAGACGATTACACTTAAGAATATAAGCAAAGTAGATCAAGCAGAAGATTATCTTCTGTCAATAGGGTTTCGTCAAGTTCGAGTTCGAACGCATAATAGTATTGCCCGAATTGAAGTTGAACCCAATGAAATGACCCATCTGCTCGAGATGGGAACTGAAATTACGAACCAATTGCGTAAGATAGGCTATGAATTTGTAACGATGGATCTTTCCGGTTATAAAAGTGGCAGTATGAATCGCGTATTGGAACGAGGAGGCAGTCATGAGCTCGTTTGAGGAATTGGGATTCTGTAAGTTGGATACGGACCGTGAACAAAGAACGGGATTCCCCGAAGTTGTGTTTGGTGCTGGGAAGACTAAGGAACAAATTACAATCATAGTTTCACGTCTCATTGAGAAACATGGTCGCGTTATGGTTACTAGGTTAGCGCCAAGTATAGGCGCTGAATTGATGGTGTTATTTCCTGAGGGAGTCTATCAAGCCATTCCGCAAATCTTCACCTATGGAACAGCGAAGCGTCTTTTCTTAGGGAAAGTTACTGTGCTAAGCGGGGGGACCTCGGATATGCCTGTTGCAGAAGAGGCGGCCATCACTGCGGAGTGGATGGGTTGTAAAGTAGAGCGAATCTATGATGTGGGTGTGGCAGGAATTGACAGATTACTAGCATATCGCGAGAATATCCAAAGTGCCAATGTTGTCATAGTAGTTGCCGGCATGGAAGGGGCATTGGCTAGTGTTGTAGGTGGTCTTGTGCGAAGACCTGTTATCGCAGTGCCTACTTCCGTAGGATATGGTTGCCATTTCGAAGGTCTAACGCCTCTATTATCGATGATGACATCCTGTGCAGCAGGGATTTCAGTAGTTAACATTGATAACGGTTTCGGTGCGGGGTACAACGCAGCCATTATTCAACAATTGGTAGCGGAGGCGAATGACAAATGAGTAGAGTATTATATTTCGATTGTTTCGCAGGGATTGCTGGAGATATGGCCTTATCAGCCTTAATTGATCTAGGAGCGGATATCGATTATATCCGAGATCACCTGAAGCTACTTCCCTTTGATCCTTTCGAAATGCATGTTGAAACTGTCGTGAAGCAAGGGATGTCAGCCAAGAAACTAGTCCTCCGATTTGAAAAAGAGGCTGATGGCCACAGTCACGATCATAGCCATGATCATGGCCACAGTCACGATCATAGTCATGATCACGGGCACAGCCACGATCATAGTCATGATCACGGACACAGCCACGATCATAATGATGATCACGGACACAGTCACGATCATAGTCATGATCACGGACACAGCCACGATCATAATGATGATCACGGACACAGTCACGATCATAGTCATGATCACGGACACAGTCACGATCATAGTCATGATCACGGACATAGCCAAGATCATGTCCATCGTAAAGCTTCGGGAATTATAAAGGATATTCAACAATCCTCATTACCGGAACGTGTCAAGCTTAGAAGTGTTCGGATTTTTCAAGCGATCGCTGTTGCGGAAGGTAAAATTCATGGCATGAGTCCAGAAGATGTTCATTTTCATGAAGTAGGTGCCATGGATTCTATCATTGATATTATCGGCGTGTGTCTGGCACTCGAGAACCTCGATATTGATACTATCGAATCATCGCCTGTTCCGACGGGAAGAGGAAGAATGCGAATGGCGCATGGTCTGTACCCTATTCCGGCACCCGCTACATTGGAGATTCTAAAGGGCATCCCATTGGATGACTTTGCTGTAGAGAGCGAATTGACAACTCCTACTGGAGCCGGAATTCTAAAGGCTCTTGCGACACGCTTTGGATTACTCCCTGCAGCACAAATCGAAAGAATGGGTTATGGAGCAGGGACGAAGGATTTCGCCCATCCCAACGTGTTACGTGTATGTCTAATTGAACACGATGAGCATAGCCAGCGAGAGACGATTCAAGTTCTGGAGGCTCAATTAGATGACTGTACAGGTGAGATGATGGCTTTCGCGATGGAGCGTTTGTTGGAAGCAGGAGCACTGGATGTATTTTACACATCCATTTATATGAAGAAGAACAGACCTGGTGTATTAGTGACTGTATTATCTTTACCCGATCATGTGGATCAATGTGAAGAGACGCTATTAAGAGAAACGACAACCTTTGGGGTTCGTAAAAGCGAATGGTCTCGCAAAATACTAGATCGTAAATGGATCTCTGTGGATACGAAATATGGAACGATTAGAGTGAAGCAAGCGTGGCAAGATCAGAAGGTTATCCACCAAGGCCCCGAGTACGAAGATGCCGCTAAGGCGGCTAGAGAACATCAGATCCCCATTAAGTGGGTGTATGACGAGGTTTCAGCACAATTAACTCGTTAGCAATAATAAAATACTATTATATGGAGGTTTATTATTATGAAACAAATTGCCCAATCTTTAAAAGAAGGTCGCGTTGAATCCGCATCACCACAACAGGTGAAAATTTATGAACGTTCTCTACATACCCATAATACAGATCACCTTCTTATGCTTAAAGTGGAAGGTAAGAAAGCAATCATGGTGGTTGGCGACGGTGAATTGTTTAATGAACTGGCTGGTGAAGTGCAAGATGGGTTTAAATTATGTCCTTTATCCCATGAGAATCGTATCATTCTTGCCAGATACTTCTCGCATTTATCACCGAAAGCTTTTGGAAGACAGTCAACAACATTTGGTTTAGGGGATCGCTTGGGACTTGCAGGGCCGGGGCATTTAGCGACACTCAGAGGTCGTCCTGTCTCACCGGTTCTAGCACAACAAAGTATCCGTGAACTTGCCTTGACTGGCAGAACTTATCTTGATGTGCTTGATGCAGCTAGTTTTGCAGCATTTCAAGAGGGATTCAGAGATGGATACGGAGCTGATGGGGATCATTTGAAAGAAGAAGCAGACATTCAGATGTCTCTCGATCTAGGATTTACCATGCTGACGCTAGATTGTTCAGAGAAGATTCCAAGTGATATTCAGGATCTCAATGATCTTGAATTAAATGAACGTTATGGGCTACTGTCAGAAGAGATACGTAAGGATTATGAAGGAAGATACCTAGATCAATCATTCCAGGTGGGTGAAGAGAAAGTATTCTTTGATCATAAAGAATTTATGAAATGTGTCCTTATTTATAATGAAGCTATTCCATTCATGGTCTACATTTATGAAAAATATATTAAATCGGTGGATCGCGAGATTGACTTTGAAATTTCCATAGACGAAACGGTGACTCCAACATCTCCGGAAGCTCATTATTTCGTAGCAGCGGAACTAGAACGTAACCATGTTAGTATATTTAGT
Source organism: Paenibacillus sp. FA6 (assembly GCF_051550225.1). Lineage (NCBI taxonomy): Bacteria > Bacillati > Bacillota > Bacilli > Caryophanales > Paenibacillaceae > Paenibacillus > Paenibacillus sp. FA6. The sequence continues at coordinate 1,070,454 of NZ_CP188820.1, forward strand.
ATGGCCCCAAGATTTTGTGGAGAATTCCAAAAAGGAATAGATTACATCGGAGATCTCGAACAATTTGAGAAAGAACTACGTATTCATGCAGCGATTGCTGATCACTTTGGATTTAAACTCAGTATCCATTCTGGAAGCGATAAGTTAAGCGTATTTCCGGTGATTGCTAAGTATACGAAGGGACGCTTCCATGTGAAAACAGCAGGAACGAATTGGCTCGAAGCGATAAGAACAGTAGCGAAGGAGAACCCTTCATTGTATCGTAGAATGCATGCTTACGCACTGGAGCACTTCGAAGAAGCCAAAGCCTACTATCATGTGACTACAAACATTTCCAGAATTAAGCCTTTGGATCAAGTGTCTGACGAGCAGTTACCAGAGTATATGGAAGAAGATAATGCACGTCAATTACTCCATATTACGTATGGTATATTACTAAAGGCACAAGATGAATCTGGTCAGAATCTATTTAGTGACGAGTTCTTCGATACGCTTGAGAAGAAAGAAGAGGCTTATGAGCAGTCGCTCAAGTCGCATATTGGCAAACACTTGGATTTGCTAAACGTCTAGCCGCCTAATAACCAATAAGAACTAACAAACAGACCACATGAGTTGATCTCATGTGGTCTGTTTGCTGAAATTAGTTAAATGTTATTTTACGGGTTCAGTAACTGGCTCATCAGTAGTAGGCTCATCAGTAGTTGTCTCAGGTGTCTTCACATCTGTAACTAGTGTATTCTTGATGTCTGCTTTTGATTTAAGTCCAGCGATCCATTCCGAAGATAAAGTTGAAAGTTGTTGACCGGTCAACATTTCTTTAATATCAGCAGATGACTCTTCGAGTGTTGCTGTGCCAAATGTATCTGCATTGCTTTCGAAGAATGCCTTGATATCCTCATCAGTTACCTTTACTTGTGGTTCTACTAATTTACGTATTTTTACTTGAATTTGCATTTCTTTCTTTAGGTTGTCCAATGTCATACCCATTTGGGTAAGAGCTGCTGTGAACTCTTCTTCCGTTCCGAAGTTTTTCTTAATCGTATCCAATTCTTTGGTTACGTCTTCTTCCGATACAGTAACTTTTGCTTTGGTCACTTCTTGTTCAATAAGTTGTTCTGTAATAAGATTGTCGAGTGTCTGAGTACCACCAAGAGTAACCAATTCGTTATAAAGCGTCTCCTTAGTAATATCAACACCATTCACAGTAGCTACGGCGGTAGTTCCTCCATTGCCACCAAAAGGTGGTTTAATAAGAACAATCACTAGAACAATAGCAAGCAGAAGAGAAAGACCCATCCATAGCTTAGGGCTACTGTTAGATGGTGGAGCAATTGCGGATACTTGATTTGATGGATTCTGATTGTCTTGATTTTGAAAAAGAACAGCCGTCTCATCCGAGTTTAATGATTCTGTAGTGGAAAGGATGGGCTCGTCTACAATCAGTTCATCTTCAACCACTTCATTTTCAATACTCTCATTTTTTTCTGAGTTTGTTTCCTCAGGCTTTTCTTCAAAAGATTCATTCTCTGGATTTCCTAGTTCTTTGTCAGTCATTACTTTGTAATCCCCCTTAATATTAGATGCACGTTTACTAGACTTTAGTTTAACAGAAGTTGGAGTTCCATTCCTTAAGAGTTTATAAAATTATTTTAATTTTCTTTAAGGGAATTTTAATTTTTGTCCATTACTCCGTGAGCATCTCAGCAAATATAACCCTTTTTGGAAAAAATGACGAATCATAATTGAAGTATAAAAAGGGAATCATTCTTTAACATATGGATCATTGGAGGTCACACTTTTCAACAGTATGAATCTAATGATACAATAGAGTCCAGTACGAACAAAAATACCTTGAACATAGGGAGCCTAGCCTTACGTGATGACATCATTTAAAGAAACTCTTCAAATCCCGGCTGTTAAAAGAATCATTGTTCTGGCAACACTTATTATGTCACTTTATTTATTTAGAAGTATGATGAATCTATTGTTAATCACGTTTATTATCACCTACTTGGTTAATCGGTTGCATTCATTTCTTACTAAAAAGGTCACTAAACGGTTAAAGATTAATGGAATTTTGTTAGTTATTATTCTCTATGTTATTGCCCTGGGTATTTTAACGATTGGTACATACAAATATGCCCCTAAGCTGATATCGCAGCTCAATGATCTCGTACAGCAAGTGATTTCTTTTTACAGTAAACCCTTTGAGCCTACAGATAACAAAATAATGAACTATTTAATGGAGTCTATTCGTAAGATTGATGTGGTTAGTTACGTGGATCAAGGTGTAAGTATCATAATGAAGACGATATCTGATATTGGTAAGTGGAGCTTCAATATTGGAATAGCCCTTATTATGAGTTTGTTCTTCATGTTAGAGAAGGAGAAAGTTACTCACTTCACCGCGAAATTTAAGGAAAGTAAATTTGCTTATTTCTACGATGAATTAACTTACTATGGTAAGAAGTTTATTTTCTCATTCGGAAAAGTAATTGAAGTTCAATTTCTAATCTCTCTCATTAATTGTATTGTTTCAACGTTGTTCCTGTGGATGATGGGATTTCCTAATTTATTCGCGCTTGCAATTATGATCTTTCTTCTAGGTCTGGTTCCTGTTGTAGGTGTGTTTGTCTCATTAGTCCCATTATGCGCTATTGCATTCAAAATTGGTGGAATGATCAGTGTTGTCTATGTGCTGGCGATGGTAGCAGCATTACATGCTTTTGAGGCTTATTTCATGAATCCGAAGTTTATGTCTTCTAAAACTCATTTGCCTATCTTTTATACGTTTACCGTTCTCATCGTATTCGAACATTTCTTAGGGGTATGGGGGCTGATTCTTGGAGTACCGATATTCATGTTTATTTTAGATTTATTGGAGGTTCCCGTGTCGGAACCGGATAAGAAGATATAATGAATTGAATGATATGGAGTGAATGAAATCCTAACCGCAAAGTTAGGATTTCAAAGTTGAATGAATATGACGAATTGCCAAGTCAAGTGAAAGAGAGTTCGCTAATCCGTCATATAGAAAAGTAATTAAGTTAAAGATGCGAGAACGTACCACGCTGTATTTCATGGTGATTTCCATGCTTATGATTTAGAGCGTTCTTTAGTTTTTCTGGTAATTTCCGCTTGATCATATCACCTTGTTCTTTACTTATCTTACCAGACTTGATGGCGGTGTCTATTTTTTTGAGTTGTATCTCACTTAGTTTCTTGGTGAACGTTTCTTCGTCCCACCCCTTTCGATCTTTGGCGATTTGAATTAGGGTCTTTCCTTTCTGCCATTCTTTCAATAACTCCTGACTTTCCATACCTAGCAAATGAGCTGCATTTCTTGTGATGCCACCATGACGATGTTGATGTTTGTGTTGCCTGTTATGATGGGGTGTTTCCGTTATTGGAGATTCCGAATGAGCATATACGGTGGACTCTCTTATCTGTGCCCCACTGAATAGAAGACCTGTCATCAATGTTGTTATAGCTAATTTAGTTAGGATTCGCTTGTGACTCATGTTTTATTTCACCTCTGGTTTCTTTTGCTTTCCAGAATTAGTATGAACCATATGTAGGATTTCATGCATAATAACCAATTATAGAGGGGGACAGATGACTGTGACTTTTGGTGCACGTATGCTTAAAACAGGGATCGCGGTTACTCTCGCTTTATATCTTAGTTCATGGCTTCAACTCTCGCCTCCTGTCATTGCGGCTGTTGCAGCTATATTTGCTATGCAGCCTTCTATATATCGTTCATGGCGGTATTTTCTTGACCAAATACAGACGAATACTTTGGGAGCAGTCGTTGCAATGCTGGCCGGTTACTACTTCTCAAATGAACCTATTGCTGTTGGACTCGTATGTATCGTTGTTATAATGATCTGTCTGAAATTCAAAATGGGTGATACGATTGGTTTGACTCTTGTAACAGTCATTTCTGTCATGGAAGCTTCAGGTCAATGGGAATTTGCGTTGAATCGATTCTCGCTAAGTATTATTGGGATCATCTCAGCATTTTTAATTAATATTCTGGTTATGCCACCGAAACCAAGACAGCAATTAACGGGGCAAATTCAAAGGATATTTGATCAAATGTCGTTATTGCTACGGACGTCGATTACCGATGAATTGAAGGAACATATATTTAGGGATGAGAAGAATAACTTGGAGAAGGATATTAATATTCTTTCCGACAAGTATTCGTTATTTGAGGAAGAATTTAAGAAGCTTAAGAGGAGTTCACTCAGTGAGAGTAGGCACTTAGTTGTGTATAAGCAAATGCTGAATACGCTACGAAAGGGTCAGGAAGTGTTAGATGCGATAGGGGAGCATTATTTCCAATCGGAACGTCTTGCGGATACAGATCAGGAATTCACTGATGAAATTGAAATGCTAACGAAATTTCACGAACATATTCTGCTGAAACTCGATCATAAGTTAAAGCCGAACACAACAGAAGCACTACTGACGGAAGAAACTAGCGATGAGTTTATTAAAAGAAATATTAAGCATTACATCGAACAAGAAGGTGGTCGTTCATTCCGATTAACGATTGTAGCCGCATCGATGTACGACTATGGTCACCAATTGAATCGCCTTAATCGATTAGTGGATAATTATCTCAAGAATGAAGAGGATAAGGAGAATATATAATGACAGAGTTATACAAATGGAACAGATCAACATTAGCAGATTGTATGCCCGAACTTGTTGCAACAGCGCGTGGGGACCTTAAGGCTTCACTAGCAGTGATAAATGTTAAGTTAGTGAACGTCATCTCAGGTGAAATCCTACCTGGAATGTCGATTGCAGTACAGGGCTCAAGAATAGCATATGTAGGCAAAGATATTAGTCATACTATAGATGAGAATACGGTTGTAGTTGATGCGCAAGGTAAATATGCTGCTCCAGGACTTCTGGATGGTCACTGTCATATTGAGAGCACACAGCTTACGGTAACCGAGTTCGCCAAAGCGGTACTCCCCCTGGGAACAACAGGTGGGTTCTTCGATGCACATGAAATATCAAATGTCATGGGCCTAAAGGGTCTGCGTTTCATGTTAGATGAGGCAAGAACCACACCTCTGGCAGCATATATGCAGGCTCCATCTTGCGTTCCCTCAACACATCCAGATATTGAGACAACAGGGGCCTTTATTGGACCTGAGGAAGTTGCCGAAGCATTAAGTTGGGGACCAGATATGATTGGACTAGGCGAAGTGATGAACTTTCCAGGTGTTGTATATGGTGATGACAAGATGATTCGTGAGATTCAAGAAACGCTACGTGCAGGGAAATATGCTGATGGGCACTTCACATGGAAATCGGATGACTGGCGCTTGCCAGTATATGCTGCGAGTGGTATAAGTGGGGATCATGAATGTGTGACGAAGGAAGATGTTATCGAACGTATTCGACTTGGAATGTATGCGAAGATGCGTCAAGGATCTGCTTGGCATGATGTGGCAGAGACCATTAAGGCTCATACAGAAGACGGAATTGATACAAGACGTATGATGTTGGTCACAGACGATCGAAGTTCTGAATCACTACTTCGGGAAGGGCATATCAATTTTGTAGTTAGACATGCGATTTCGCAAGGGGTAAAGCCTGTGACTGCCTTCCAAATGGCAACGATCAATACGGCTGAACGGTTTGGGGTATCAAGAGATATTGGCTCCATAACACCGGGTTCATGTGCAGATATCATATTACTTGATGGCAATTTAGCCGATGTAGATGTGGTGATGACGATTGCTGCGGGTCAAGTTGTGGCTGAGAATGGTCAGATGAAGATGACTTGGGATGGATATCGTATTCCTGAGGAAGCATTCGAGACCGTTCATATTGGCAGACAATTGACTGAAGAGGATTTCAACATCGTAGCTCCAATAGCTGAGGGGATGGTATCCGCTACAGCAATCGAAGTGATCGAGAATCACGTGGATACGCGTGAAAGGAAAGTTCAAGTTAAAGTAGAAGATGACCATGTGAATCTAGAGAATTCGGATGATCTGTGCAAAATGGCTGTATTTGAGCGCCACGGATTGAATGGTGGTCAATCCATCGGGATTCTGATGGGTATTGGATTGCAAGTTCCGGCGGCAATCGCTATGACGGTAGCACATGATAGTCATAATTTGACTGTGATTGGGAATGATGATGTTCTGATGGCTAAGGCAGGAAACCTTGCTGCTGAAATGCAGGGAGGTGTGGTCATGGTGACGGAAGGTGAGACAACATTATTCCCACTGCCGGTTGGTGGATTGATGTCCCCAGAACCATTCGAGACGGTAGCGCATCAATCTGAGGCGATAAGCCAGGCTTTGTTACGAGCAGGTTGTAGTCTTAATAACGTGTTCATGACGTTATCACTACTATCACTTGTAGTCATTCCAGAAGTTCGTCTGTCGGATAAGGGACTGGTGCGAATATCGGCCGATGGGATTGAAATTATTCCTTTATTTGATGCTGTTGGTGTGAACGAATAGGGTGTGAACGAATAGATAGAGAGTAAGGGGATGAAACATTCATGAGCACGAGTGATCAAGAATGGCGTGACGAGCAGCAACGAGTTGATGAAGTAACCACGAAAGTGACTAGAAGAATAGATAAGCTTGAACAAGAAGTGGGAGCGGTACGCGGTGATGTTGTAGATTTACGTAAGGAGTTCTGGGATGAAGTAAGAGTGAACTTTAGTAGCTCAGATGACTTAGGTGAAACATCTACCAGTCTACGCCAACAGTCTCAAGTATTATCAGAGCGTGAACGAAGACATCTTCATTCGTCTGAATCATTGAAAAAAATGAGATTGCTTGTTAGATCTCCATATTTCGGGCGGATAGACTTTGAAGAAGACGGTTCGAATCAGAATGAAACGATTTATCTGGGTATCGCTTCTTTCCTAGATGATGATGATAAGACATTCCTTGTTTATGATTGGCGTGCGCCCGTATCAAGCCTGTATTATGATGGTGCGCCAGGCCCAGCTAACTATGAGACTCCCAGCGGAGAGATTAAAGGAGAAATGAAGCTTAAGCGTCAATTCGTTATACGCAATTCCCAAATTGATGTTTTATTCGATACAGGTGTGACGATTGGTGATGAGTTGCTACAACAAGTGCTTAGCCACAGCGCTGATAATCAAATGAAGAGTATCGTTGCAACCATTCAGAAGGAACAGAATGCCGTTATTCGTAATGAGAAGAGCCGCATGTTGGTTGTTCAGGGCTCGGCCGGTAGTGGTAAGACATCTGCTGCTCTGCAGCGTATCGCTTATTTACTATACAAACACCGTGCAACCTTGAGAGCCGATCAGGTTCTTCTGTTCTCACCTAATCCCTTGTTCAATAGTTACGTTTCATCGGTTCTTCCTGAACTAGGGGAAGAGAATATGCAGCAGACGACCTTTCAGGCATATTTAGATTACCGATTAGCTAAAGACTTTGAACTTGAAGATATCTTCTCGCAAATGGAGACTTTATTGAAGTCCGAAGAAGGGCATTCACTTGATGTGAAGCGGGCAGCTATTAATTACAAATCATCACCTGCATTCTTAGAAGTTATTATCCAGTATAAAGAATATTTAGAAACCCAGGGTATGATGTTCCGACCGATTCGATTCCAAGGAAGATTGATCATTTCGTCAGAAAAGATGAGCGAAAAGTTCTATAGCTTCGATCCTGGAGTGAAGTTAGCTAATCGTATTGAGCTGATGGTGGAATGGATGTTGAAGGAACTCACGCTATTTGCTCGGAAGGAAAGGGAGGCCCCTTGGGTAGATAGTCAGATTGATCTACTAAGTCCTGATGAGTATCAGAAAGCTTACACGCATATTCGGCGTAAACAGCATGCGAAGAAGGACAGCTTTGATGGCTATGATCAAGAGCGGAATTTATTAGCTCGTATGATTGTGAATGAATGGCTGAAGCCAGTTCGCAAGTGGATTAGACGGAAGAGGTTCGTGGATGCGAAAGGACTATATCGGGAATTATTTCGGAGTGAAGAACTTCTCAATTCGATTAGTGGAGCTAACGAATTACCTGATTATTGGAATGAAATTAGTGAGAGTACGTTAAGTGACTTGAAGAATGGCAAGCTATCTTATGAAGATGCAACGCCGTATTTATTTTTACAGGAATTAGTTCAAGGTTTTCAAACTAATAATCTCATACGTTATGTATTCATAGATGAGGTGCAGGACTACTCACCATTCCAGTTGCATTATTTAAAAAGACTATTTCCTCGCGCTCGAATGACGGCACTTGGTGACTTGAATCAGGGGATTTATACACATGCATCCGTTCTTGGTAGCATGGAATCGCTGCAACAGCTGTATGGTCCAGAGAATACTGAAATGATCAATCTGATTAGAAGCTATCGTTCAACCTATGAGATTGTGGATTTCACCCGCAGCATGATGCCAGGTGGGGAGAAGATCATTGCCTTTAATCGGCAAGGGGAGAAGCCGATGGTTGTCATTGAAAGTGATCTTGACGAGCTGCACCAGAAGATCATTGCAGATATTGAATCGCTGAATGCTCAAGGATTTGAACATACAGCAATTATTTGTAAGACGCTTGAGGAGAGCGAGCTAGTATATGAAGCTTTGAAGGGTCATTTGACATTGAAAAAAGTAACCAAAACAACGCCTTCCTATGTGTTGGGGACGCTGGTCATTCCATCGTACTTGGCCAAGGGGGTTGAGTTCGATGCGGTGATCATCTACAACGCCTCTAACGAGGTGTATGCGCGTGAGAGTGAACGGAAGCTGTTCTATACCGTTTGTACGCGCGCGATGCATCTCCTCCATATATTCAGCTTAGGGGAACCGAGTCATTTCATTACAGATGTTGATTCAGATAAGTATCATTTAGTTTAATCCTTCATAGAATTGCCTCCGGTAGTGAGACGGAGTGCAATTCTTTTGTTTTTTAAACACCGTGATGAAGTAGCTCAGATTATCGAAGCCAACATCCATGGCAATATCGACGATTTTCTTATCCGTGTTCTCAAGTAGTTTAGAGGCTTTCTGAATGCGGTAATTGTTCATGTAGTCTATTGGTGTTTTCTGGACCATTTGCTTGAAGAATCGGCAGAAATGGCCCTCGCTCATATTGATTTCTGAAGCGAGGTCGTTTAACTTAAGCGGCTCTGGATAATGCTCATGAATATAATTCAGCACATTTTTGATCCGCTCCACCTTCTCATGGCTTCCAGTAGAACGGCTTTCATTCCTTGTCGTCGTGTGCATATGATTGAACATCTTAGCAAAAATAAGGTAAAGCTGAGCTTTGGTCGTTAACTCACATGTTACTGAATTTTCTTCATTCTCTGCAAGGATGTTATCCAAGTAATGAAGAATATCAATTTCCCATCGCTCGTTATTCTTGATATGCGGTGGTGGGAGTATTTGTTTCTTAAGTATTGGCGTAATAAACTTTTCTTGTACAATATCGAAGGCTTGACTAAGAAGCAGGTCAGGACTAAACACGACCGCTGAGAAAATACAAGGAATATCATCTTCATTTTCCACATAGCCAGCATGGAGCTCACCACTATTTACGAAGATAGCCTCGCCTGCGTGGACTTCATAATAGGATGTATTAATTTGGAAAATGGCACTGCCTTGCCTGACAACGATAAACTCCATTTCGTCATGCCAATGGCAATCTAAGATGCTTTGACCGTTTAGTTGCTCAACATTAGGATAGATGCTAACAGGATACAGGGGGTTGCCATGCGCCCGATTTTCTTTTAATAATTCCCGATTCATAGTATTGGATTCCACCTTTAGGTTAATTATAAGGTAAATTGCTGATAAACATCAATATATTAATACATTTGGTCAAAATATCGTAAGATAAGTCTATTTTATATCAATATAATCATAGTATAAACCAAAGGAGGTAAGATACATGAAATTTACGGATGGATATTGGCAAATCCGAGAAGGTTATGAAATTCAGAGTCCAGCGGATATCCGTGACATCACGCAGAACGGTGATTCGATGACCGTGTATGCAGCTACGAAAGAGATTAAATCAAAAGGTGATACGCTAAATGGTGCATTGTTGAAAACTACTTATAGCTCTCCAATGCCTAATGTTATTCGCGTTCAGCATAACCATCATAAAGGTAAAGTGAAAAAGGGTCCTGAGTTCGAATTATTCACTGAAAATACAGATGTACAAATCGCTATTGGCGAAGAAGTGGCTGAGCTTACGAGCGGAAGTCTTAGCGTCAAAGTGAACAGAAAGGAAGGTTGGAATGTTGATTTCAACTTTTCAGGTAAACGTGTAACAGGTAGCGGTTGGAGAGCACCAGCTTACATCGAAGATATTGCTGACAAGAGTACTTATTACCGTGAACAGCTTGATCTTGGCGTTGGAGAATATATTTACGGTCTTGGCGAACGCTTCACACCGTTTGTGAAGAATGGTCAAATTGTTGATATGTGGAATGAGGATGGCGGGACAAGTTCTGAGCAATCCTATAAGAATATTCCTTTCTATCTATCCAACAAAGGCTATGGCGTGTTCGTTAATCATCCAGAGAAAGTATCTTACGAAATTGCCTCCGAGAACGTATCAAGAGTACAGTTCAGCGTCGAAGGTGAATCGCTTGAATACTTCATCATTGGTGGTGGCACTCCGAAAGAAGTGTTGAATAATTACACGAAATTGACAGGTAAACCTGCACTTCCTCCAGCATGGACATTTGGTCTATGGCTTACAACGTCATTCACAACAGATTATGATGAAGATACTGTAAATCATTTCATTGATGGTATGGCAGATCGTGATATTCCGCTATCTGTATTCCACTTTGACTGTTTCTGGATGAAAGAATATCAATGGTGTGACTTTGAATGGGATAAAGATATGTTCCCAGATCCAGAAGGCATGCTTAAACGTCTGAAAGATAAAGGTCTAAAAATTTGTGCATGGATTAACCCTTACATCGCAGAGAAATCCCACTTGTTCGACGAAGGTATGGACAATGGATACTTGGTTAAGACAGCTGATGGCGGCGTATGGCAATGGGATAAATGGCAAGCAGGTATGGGTCTTGTTGATTTCACCAATCCAGATGCGGTTCAATGGTACAAAGATAAGTTGAAAACCCTTATTGGACAAGGTGTCGATAGCTTTAAAACAGACTTTGGTGAAAGAATTCCTACAGATGTAGTTTATTATGATGGATCTGATCCAGTCAAAATGCATAACTACTATACTTTCTTATACAACAAAGCTGTATTTGAAGTGTTGGAAGAAAACTTAGGTAAAGGTGAAGCTGCTCTATTCGCACGTTCTGCAACGGTTGGCGGACAACAGTTCCCTGTACACTGGGGTGGAGATTGTTCCGCAAGTTATGAATCGATGGCGGAAACCGTTCGTGGTGGATTGTCACTAGGTCTATCTGGATTCGGATTCTGGAGTCATGATATTAGTGGTTTCGAAAAGACAGCTGCACCAGACGTATACAAACGTTGGGTACAATTCGGTCTGTTGTCTTCGCATAGCCGTCTACACGGAAGTACTTCATACCGAGTTCCTTGGTTATTCGGCGACGAAGCAGTTGATGTCGTTCGCGAGTTCACGAAGATGAAATGCAGACTTATGCCGTATCTATTTAACTCTGCTGTAGAATCTACAGTCATGGGTATACCGATGATGAGAGCGATGGTGCTTGAATATCCTGAAGATCCAACTTGTGCTCCGTTGGATACGCAATATATGTTCGGTGATTCCATCTTGGTTGCTCCAATCTTCAATAAAGAAGGCGATGTGACGTATTACCTTCCAGAAGGCACTTGGACGAACTATCTGACAGGTGATGTACTTGAAGGTGGACGTTGGTATAGCGAGAATCATGATTTCATGACGCTTCCTATGATGATTAAATCCAACAGCATCATTGCAGTGGGTCAACAAGATAACAAGACAGATTATGATTTTGCTGATGGTGTTAGTCTACATGTATTCCAATTGGCTGATGGTGCAACAGCGCAAGCTGAGGTTGTTAACCTACAAGCGGAGAAGGAACTTGATGTTACAGCTACACGTTCTGGTTCCGTAATCGAAGTAACAACAACAGGTGTTGGTAAAGCTTGGTCTGTTGTACTTAGAGGTATTAATGAAGTGGCTTCCGTTGATGGCGGTAAGTCAGAATCCGGTGCAGACGGTGTCGTAATTACACCAGCAGCGGGTGCAACTTCTGTGAAGATTACATTGGTATAAGTTAAGATAACTCCTTCATGAATGAGAAGAAATTTGAAACATGAATAAGTGGGTTTGATAATACACATGAACCGAGTCATGAAGACGTGCAGCTGTGCGCGTCTGATATGGCTCGGTTCATTTTATATACTAGTAAATGGAAGGTGACCGATACATTCGGCCCCAATACAAAGGTGAAGCAGATCAGAATGATGTATACTCGTTCAAAGAGGGCATGACTATGTTCTGCGTATTGCGGAATTAGATAGAACTGAAGGGGGATTGGAATTGGGAGATCAGCATTTTAAAGAAACGGTTGAGTTAACCTTGAAGGTCATTGGAGGAAAGTGGAAGCCGGTTATTCTATGTCATTTGACGGAGGGTACGCATCGGTTTGGCGAGCTGAAGCGAGAGATGCCTATTACGCAAAAAATGTTGACACAGCAATTGAGGGAGCTAGAGGAAGATGGGATTATCAATCGGAAGGCGTATTCACAAGTGCCGCCTAAGGTAGAGTATTCCCTGACGGAGTATGGTTTAACTGTTAAGGAGTTACTTAATACACTATCGAACTGGGGCGAGAAGCATCAGGAAAGGCCTGAACCGCACCGCGAAATATGAATGAAATGGCTCTTCATAGTATCCATTTGGTAACTACGTTACATAAAGGTGCGTACTTTTCATTTTGACAAGGTGTGTCTAGAATAAGGATTAGTAAGTCTAGTACATTTTAAAGGAGATTATCATATATGAAATTACAATTAGCGTTAGACCTTGTCGATATTCCAGGAGCAATTGAAGTTGTGAAGCAAGTCGAATCTTTTGTTGATATTGTTGAAATTGGTACACCGATAGTTATTAACGAAGGTTTACACGCGGTAAAAGCGTTAAAGGAAGCATTTCCTAATATGACTGTACTCGCTGACTTGAAAATTATGGACGCAGGCGGATACGAAGTTATGAAAGCAGTTGAGGCTGGTGCAGACATCGTCACCATTCTTGGTGTGGCGGAGGATGCAAGTATTATGGGTGCAGTTGAAGAGGCTAAAAAACATGGTAAGCAGATATTGGTTGATATGATTGCCGTGAAAAATCTTGCTGTGCGCGCAGCAGAGGTTGATGCTCTAGGTGTGGATTATATTTGTGTTCACACGGGTTATGATCTTCAAGCAGAAGGTCAAAACTCCTTCGATGATCTTCGCACGATCAAAGCGGTAGTCAAAAATGCAAAAATAGCAGTTGCTGGTGGTATTAAACTCAGCACATTACCAGAAGTTATTGCGGTGAAGCCGGATCTAATTATCGTAGGTGGCGGTATTACAGGACAAGAAGATATGGCAGCAGCTGCATCTGAGATGAAGCAACTTATCACGCTAGGGTAATTATGATCATGGAAACGAAGTCATACGTTGCTGCGATATTGAGCGAGTTGGACAACTCTTCTAGTCAGCTCGCGGATGAACAGTTGGAGCTACTCGTTGAGCGAATAGGTGAGGCGGGGAGAGTGTTCGTAGCTGGGGCTGGCCGCTCTGGACTCATGATGCGCGCCTTTGCGATGCGGCTGATGCACCTCGGACTGGATGTATACGTTGTAGGTGAGACGGTAACGAGAAGTCTTGCTCAGGGAGACCTGCTTATTATCGGGTCGGGCTCGGGAGAGACGAAGTCGATTGTGCCGATGGCAGAGAAGGCGCGAAGCTTGGGGGCAAGTGTCGCGGCTTTGACGCTATCGCAAGCTACTACGATTGGTGAGCTAGCAGATATTATTATTCAGCTGCCTGGTGCGCCTAAGGATCAGCTAGACGATGAATCAAGCACGATTCAACCGATGGGTTCACTCTTTGAGCAAATGCTATTACTCGTATGCGATGCCGTTGTTTTGCGACTGATGGAGAAGCAGTCATTGAGCGGTAAGGTGATGTACGGCAATCACGCGAACTTAGAATAGGGTTTAGGCGGTCCTGCGGGGCCGTCTTTTCTGTATGTATTAGTATGCAGTATGCTCGACAAGCTCTTGGATATCCTAATAAGCGTACATATGTGTTTGACATGAAACTAAAAGGAGCCATATAATAACATGAAACCAAATGGTTTCATGTCGGTTAGATAGAAATATACTTAATGGAGGCTAACAAATGGGGAATATTGATAAGCAATCTCAAGGAGAGATTCAGGAGATTAGGAAAACGCTAGTACTTAACGCTCCCATTCAAAGGGTATGGGATGCTGTTGCAACTTCCGAAGGGATTTCTATATGGTTTATGCCGAATGACTTTCAGCCGATAGAGGGTTATGGTTTTCATTTGGATGCAGGACCTTTCGGCAAATCGCCTTGCAAAGTGACGGTCATTGATCCACCACGCCAGCTTTCCTTCAATTGGGGCAAGGATTGGACATTAACATTTGAGTTGGTCGAATTAGAGGGTACAACAGAATTTACGCTCATTCATTCCGGCTGGGATGCGGATAGTGTTACCGAATTCGGCGAAGCACATGCACTTGTACGTGAGAGAATGGCAAACGGTTGGATTGGCATGGTGGAGTCGCTTAGAAAGTTTGTCCAGGCCTAAGATGGCTGAATCAGCGTCTAAACATGATGTTTTTCAAGCAATCGCCGATCCAACGCGCCGTAGGCTGTTACACTTACTCGGTGATCAGGAGATGCCGGTAAACAACTTATGCGAGCATTTTACGATGAGCCGCACGGCTGTATCCAAGCATCTACGGGTGTTGGCGGATGCTGGATTGGTAGAGGCTCGGAAGGTAGGTCGAGAAACGCGTTATCGTCTAGATCCTGAGCCACTGCTTGAATTGAAGCGGTGGCTCGCATACTACGAGCGCTTCTGGGACAATAAACTTTCTATGCTTAAGAGGTATGTCGAATCAGACGAGCCGGCTGATATGGAAGTATTTGATTCACTCAGGGTAGTAGAGACTATGGAGGAATAATCCCTTTCGTGATCGCTTGAAAGAAATGTATTAACTGGTATGTGAATATGAAGGGATCAATTAAACCACAATAGATATGTCTACAGAACCTTAAAGGTGGTTTAATTCAATGGAGAATAAGAAATGGGACTTAGTAGCACTCGCTTCCATTCCGCTCATCATGACGCTGGGTAACTCCATGCTGATTCCTATATTGCCGCAAATTTCACGTGAACTTCACATCAGTTCCTTTGAAGTAAGTATGTTGATTACGGTGTATGCGATTGTGGCTATTCTATTCATTCCTATTGCAGGATATCTTTCAGATCGGTACGGTAGAAAGAAAATCATTATTCCAAGTCTAATCATAGCAGCTGTAGGGGGTGCGGTCTCTGCGGCTGCTTCTTGGTTATTAACGGATATGTCTGCATACTGGATCATCTTAGTAGGTAGACTTTTACAGGGAATAGGTGCAGCGGGTGCATTTCCGATCGTCATTCCGTTAGTTGGAGATATGTTTGAGAAAGAAGAAGATGTCAGTCACGGTCTTGGCATTATTGAAACGTCCAACACATTCGGCAAGGTTATTAGCCCGATTCTGGGTGCAGCGCTCGGGATGATCCTATGGTATTTACCCTTCATTAGTATACCAGTCCTCTGTTTCATTTCCCTGATGTTGGTTATATTTCTAGTCCAATCCCCTCATAAAGGTGAGTCTAACGTTTCTTTGAAGAAATTCTTGATGGGAACGAAAGATATTTTGAAGGAAAAGGGTCGTTGGATATATGCGATTTTTGCTGTGGGTTGCATATGTATGTTTATTCTATTTGGGGTATTGTTCTATTTGTCTGAGACTCTGGAGTCGAAATATAAACTGGATGGCGTTATTAAAGGGTTGGTGCTGGCGATCCCACTTGCAGTGCTTTGTCTGTGCTCATACATTAGTGGGAAGGTCATTGGTCAGAATAAGAAAATAATGAAATGGACCGGATTTGCAGGAATGGCTTTATTAACAGTTTGCCTAGTTATTATAGGATTCAGCAGCCAAATTATTTTCGTGATAAGTCTATTTTCGCTTTGCGGTGCAGGGATTGGGCTCGCACTTCCTTGTATGGATGCATTAATTACGGAGGGGATCGAGAAAGAACAGCGAGGAACCATTACCTCTTTATATAGCAGTATGAGATTTATCGGGGTATCTCTCGGACCACCTATTATATCCCTGTTACATAATATAGATCACTGGATTGTCTTCGGTATAATGGCGGCAGTCGCAGCAGTTGGTGGGTTGCTGACCCTATTTGCGGTCAAGCCATCGGAGGACAAGGATGCGGATATCAGAGGTGAGATATAGTTAATATTAGAGTGATGCCATTTGGAATTATAATGATATGGTTACTTGAAAGTGAGGTGCGTGACCATATCAGAAGAAACGAGTATGAAGCGGCTGGCAAAACAACCAGGAAATGTGGGTCATCGCATTGTTAGGGAGAAAGATATCGTAGCAATTATGATCTATAAATATTGTAAGGGGCATGGACATATTCGAAATGAGAACACGGAGAATGGTTCAGACGGAATGTGCACTGACTGCAAGGATCTAGTTCGTTACGCGCATACTCGTCTTGAGCTTTGCCGCTTCGGTGAGGGTAAGACGACGTGCGGACGTTGTCCTGTCCACTGTTACAAGGCAGACCGACGTTTTCAGATCAAGGCTGTTATGAAGTATGCTGGACCACGAATGCTATGGAGCCATCCGTTAGAATCACTTCGCCATGCATTGGATGGATGGTCTGGATCGAGAAAAAAACGTGTATAAATGGATGGGTCATTCTAAAATGATCCACGAAGTTAAAGAGCCATCAGGATCAATGATCCTGATGGCTCTTTAAGTTTGAATGAAGAAAAATAAAAAGAATGCCTTACCACTCCCACTATTTTCTAACCTAGATAAGGTGACTTTCGTGAGCGAAAATTCACCAATTTAATTATAATGTCGTATTGATAATATCGAAACGATATGATAGAATGTGGATATCAACAAAATTGGTTTAACAAGAGAGTGAGGTTATCATTATGTTTGGACTGAAATTTGTGAAGTTTCAACCCAGTGATTATGTCATGAAGGTGAAGAATGGAAAAGTAGTTCAAGAAGGGATCGGTATCTCATTCTATTACTTTGCTCCTACAACTTCGGTTATTGTCGTACCTGTCACTTCCATCGATGTACCGTTCATATTTGAAGAAATCACGAAGGATTATCAGATGGTGACAGTGCAGGGTCAATTGACGTATCGAATCATCGATTATTCCAAAACAACGCAAATTTTGAATTACACGTATAACTTGAGAAAGAATAATTACCTTTCCGATGATCCAAGCAAGTTAGCTCAACGGGTTATTCATATCGCCAAGGTGCTAACTAAAAAATATCTAGAGAAAATGCCGATTAAGGAAGCCATTCAATCTAGTGAACGGTTAGTAGAAAGTATCACGAGGGAGATTGGCAACAATGAAGAGCTAGAGAAGCTTGGCATCGATCTGATGGGCATGTCGATTCTTGCGATCCTACCCAATAAAGAGACGTTACGTGCACTAGAAGCCCAAGCGAGAGAGGAAATTCTACGTAGTGCGGATGATGCTCTTTATATACGCCGAAATGCTTCGATTGAACAGGAAAGACGTGTGAAGGAGAATGAGTTAAACACAGAGATCGCGGTTGAAACGAAGAAAAAACAAATCCGTGAGACACAACTTGACGCGGAACGCTCGGTGAAGCAGAAGCAAAATGAAATGAAAGATGAACAACTTCGCTTTGATACCATACATGAACAGAAGAAGCGGGAATTAATTGAGTTAGCTGTCGCCAATAAAAAAGCTCAAGCTGATGCCAAAGCTTACGAGCTTGCTGCTGTAATGAAGTCGTTGGAGGGAATTGAGCCGAAGGTGTTACAGTCGTTGACCAACATAGGCATGAACCCAGATCAATTGATTGCGATCGCATTCCAAGAGCTTGCAGAGAATGCCGAAAAGATTGGACAGCTTAATATTACACCGGATCTATTGCAGGGATTGATGTCGGGTACTGCTCCTGAGCGTTCGGTTGTGAAAGGATCTGGGTCAAGATGAGTGACCGAATGACAGAAAATAAAATTGTTCTGATTAAGCGTAAAACAAGGCTAGAAGAATTAGTTGTACGCTACAATACGATACAGCAGGCACAGTTCCATATCGAAAGGCTTGGTGCGGACTTCAGTGATTATATCAGCGAAGATTATAATTACCGGACAGCGGTGGAGATGGCGCTAGTTGAGCTTAGCGCCATGGGGCGGGTTCAAATGGTGGAGAGGGAACATGTACCGAATTTTATCTTTGGTGCTGAGGATACAGTAGTTGTTCTAGGGCAGGATGGACTAGTGGCTAATACGTTGAAATATTTGGGGGAACAGCCTTTAATTGGTGTTAATCCCGATCCACTTCGATGGGATGGAGTCCTATTACCGTTTGTAGTTAAGGATTTGAGGCTCATTGTGCAGGATGTGTTCCAGAAGCGGCGACCGATCAAGGAAGTAACTCTAGCGAAGGCTCAGCTGAATGATGGTCAGTGTCTATACGGTGTTAATGATCTATTCGTGGGACGTAAAACGCATGTGTCCGCGCGTTATCTCCTTCAACTGAATGGCGCCGTTGAGCAGCAATCGTCCAGTGGAATTATTATCTCTACCGGAATGGGATCAACTGGCTGGCTGAAGAGTGTATTTGCTGGAGCTGCTGGAATCGCCAGAAATGCGGCACAAATGCAAAATGTAACAGCTCCAGAGGAATATACTCATAGCATTACTGATTATCGGGTGGATTGGAACTGCCCCCACTTGTATTTCACGGTGAGAGAACCATTTCCAAGCCGGACAACTTCTGCGGAGCTCGTCTTTGGGCAGATTAATGGAGGTACCCCGCTGCAGATTACATCGCAAATGCCGGAGAACGGTGTGATCTTTAGCGATGGAGTGGAAAGCGACTTTCTAGAATTTAATTCAGGTGTGCAAGCGACGATCAGTTTAGCGGAGAAGCGGGGGCGATTAGTGGTATAGAAATAGAGGGCATCCAGCTACTTCACAGATTGTCCACTTGTGAAGTAGCTTGCTAACTATGTATAATAGTGAAAATTCATATAGCTGGATGAAGTTTGCGGGAGATGGAATGCAAGTTCCGACCGAAGGGGCAAAGCTCTCAGGTGCTTAGTTAGTAGAAGCGGGACCGTAAACGGACAGAACTCTGGAGAGACCCTTTATGGGCGCCGAAGGTGCAAGGCAGATGAAGATCTGCTTAAACTCTCAGGCAAAAGGACAGAGACAGGATTAAAATATGGTAGATATCACCTATAATTTGTGATTAATTTCACTAATTGGCGGAGTATTTGTGTATCTCATATCCTGTACCTCTCTAAGAGTCCAAATCAGTCGATTTGGCTCTTTTTTTATTAATATTGATGAGGGAGTGGGTTGTGATGGTAGAAGTATTGGGAAATATTAATAGTTGGGTATGGGGACCGCCCTTGCTTATTCTAGTAATGGGAACAGGGATTTGGCTGACGATTCGATTAAATTTACTTCAGGTGCTTCGTCTACCGATGGCACTCAAGTTGATTGGTAAAGCACCTAATGAGGGGGATGGTGATGTTAGCAGCTTTGGGGCATTAAGCACAGCTCTTGCCGCAACCGTCGGTACGGGTAATATTGTTGGTGTAGCCACAGCTATTAAGATGGGTGGTCCAGGAGCGTTGTTCTGGATGATCGTTGCAGCCTTTCTGGGGATGGCAACGAAATATGCAGAAGGATTATTGGCTGTTAAGTATCGCACGTTAGATAAGAATGGAAATTACTCGGGGGGACCGATGTACTATATAGAAAAGGGTCTCGGTCCTCGCTTCAAACCGCTAGCAATCATGTTCGCTGCTAGTGGTATATTAGTAGCATTGTTCGGTATAGGAACGTTTCCACAGGTGAATGCGATTGTATCCTCAACAGAAGCAAGCTTTGGAATTCCGGTCGTTGTAACGGCTGTTATTCTAGCGGTGCTGACAGGGATCGTGACCATTGGAGGGATCAAGAGTATTGCCCAAGTGTCCACGAAGGTGGTTCCATTCATGTCCGTCTTGTATATTCTTGCTGCTCTTGGAGTTCTAATCACCTTCGCTGAAGAGGTCCCAAGCGCAATTGCTCTAGTGTTCACATCTGCTTTCTCAACGACTGCGGCAACAGGTGGTTTCGTCGGGGCGACGATTATGCTTGCAATACGCAGTGGTGTAGCAAGAGGGATCTTTTCCAACGAGTCTGGACTGGGAAGTGCACCAATCGCTGCAGCTGCAGCCAAAACGAAATGGGCAGCTGAGCAGGGATTGATTTCGATGACAGGTACCTTTATCGATACGATTATTATTTGTAATCTGACCGGACTGACTTTATTGGTAACAGGAGTATGGAATGGAAATAACGAAGGTGCGCTTATGACACAGGCAGCATTCGCCAGCGCTTTCCCTGCATTTGGAGCAGATTTACTGACGATCTGTTTGATATTGTTCGCATTTACAACTATTCTAGGATGGAATTACTATGGGGAACGATGTGTTGAATATTTAATAGGGGTAAAGGGGATTAAACCATATCGTTTCTTGTTTATAGCATTAGTAGCTGGTGGAGCATTTATTAAGCTTGATGCCATATGGATTATTGCAGATATTATGAATGCATTGATGGCATTCCCTAACTTGATTGCACTACTAGGTCTATCGGGTGTTGTAGTATCTGAGACACGTGTGTATATGGAGGCAATGGGTAAGAAGAAACAGAAGGAATGAAGTTGAACTTGTCGAATGGTATGTAGTGGACTCCCTACCTTATTAGAGATGGGATATAATAGAGTAATGTAAGCTCATCATATATCATAAACGACATAAAGGAGACTATTCAACTATGCATACACACGCTAGTCTTTTGGAACAAATGCAACAAATGAGAATTAACCAACAAGGTGTCGTACTTGTACACTCGTCCATGAAAAGCTTAGGTGAAGTAGAAGGTGGGGCTGATACGGTCATCAACATGTTGTCAGAATTTATGGAAGACGGACTACTAGTTTTCCCTACTCATACATGGGCTAATATCAACGCGAGCAATCCTGTATATTATGTGGAAGAATCACCTTCTTGTATTGGTATCCTTCCTGAAATATTCCGTAAGCGACCGGGTGTCGTACGGTCTTGGCATCCCACACATTCCGTGGCGGCCCTAGGAGAGGGAGCGGAATCATTCACTACGGGTGATGAAGTGTTTGATACACCATGTGCTAGAGGTTCAGCATGGGGCAAATTGTTGGATCGACAAGCGACCATACTACTTGTTGGGGTAGATTTGCGCAGGAATACTTTCATGCATGGGGTAGAGGAATGGGTTGATATTCCAGGTAGAATGACCGATGATCCTGAACCGTTGCAAACCGTCTTGGCTGATGGAACCGTGATTGAAGTACCATCCCGTAGGCATTGTGGACAGTCATGGTCAGAGTATTTCTGGAAGGTTGAGGACGTGATGGTGAAGCATGGTGCGATGTATTTAGGACAATTGGGTGATGCGGTTGTACGTGTATGTGACACGGTCAAGATGACCGAGGTTCTTACAGAAATGCTGCGTGAGTATCCCGATTTATTCTCGGACAATGAACCATTAAACGAGCATATGCAGCAGTTATTTGGATAAGTTAGTGAAGAATAGAATAGTATACGTATTCCTATTCTTTATAGTAATGACTTTAGGAATTTGTTCGAGGGCATTTTCAGATGTATTACCCTTGTTTGTATCACGACATTTCGGAGATGCTTTGTGGGCAAGTATGATTTATTTCGGTTGTCGGATATTGTTCGTACAGCAAAAATTGCTTATCTCTGTTTATTTAAGTTTAATATTTAGCTTTACGATTGAATTCAGCCAGTTGTATCAGGCGGATTGGATTATTGGAATACGATCAACACTATTGGGAGCATTAATATTAGGAAAAGGTTTCTTAGTCATTGATTTAATCCGATATGTGGTAGGGATTACTTGTTCTTGTATTATGGATTATTACTTGTTTAACCGAGGAGGAAGAAGATGAGTAACCTGAAATGGTTAGAAGGTTGGTATGAGAATCATTGTGATGATGAGTGGGAGCAGACTCATATTTTGAAGATTGAATCGATAGACACTCCCGGATGGAGATTAACGGTACCTTTACTTGAGACTGAATTAGAGGGGAAAACGTTAGATGAAATTATCATTGATCGGAATGATCATGATTGGGTGAGATGTTGGATCAAAGATGGATATTTCGAAGGTGCAGGTGGATTGAGAAATTTAGAAGAGATGATACAGATCTTTAAGGAATGGGCGGAAAGCTAGCAGAGAGATACCGTAGTAGGGAGTTGATTTTAAATGATACTTCTTGACTCATTTATAACCATAGAATCTTTCATGTGGTTGTTTCTAGCGGTTTTTATGATCCATGACTTTGAAGAAATCATATTTGTGGAGTCCTGGATGAAGAGGAATTATGCTACAATCGACAAGATCATACCAAAGGTTGCGCGGAAACTAGTTAAGAACATGTCAGAAGTGAAATCATCTCAGTTCGCGGTAGCGGTATTCATGGAGTTCATTGTTTTTATACCCATTACCTATCTGGCTGTGGAGCAACATCATTATGTTCTATTCATAGGCTGTAATGCCTTGATGTTTGTACATGTGTTTACTCATCTAGCACAATCCTTATATTTGAAATTGTACACCCCAGGGGTATTAACAGCACTAATTGTGATTTTGCCATACTCAGGATATTTGTTTTATAGATTAATAATCGAAGACATTGTTACTCTAAAAGAAATATTGTTATACGCTCCTTCAGGGTTAATCGTGCTCCCTTTAGTGTTACTAGGACATAAGGTAGGTAAGCTAGTGATACGCAATTAATAAATAAAAGTTATTCTATTATTCCAATATTTGTGTTAGTATGTATCCAATTGAATACGTTAGATCACTAGGGGTGCTATTTGGCTGAGACGGAATGTGTGATTCCAAACCCTTTGAACCTGATCTGGATTATACCAGCGTAGGGAAGTGAGCTTGAGCTTTGGTTAAGATCGTTTTGTATGCGTGTATACGTCTGCATTCTTTTGACTATAGTTATAGGCCACCTTCTATTGCAGAAGGTGGCCTATTTGGTGTTCTATCATATCCGAGATTCGACTTGAGGGAAAATAGGGAGGGAGTACAATGTCAGCGCGAGAATTACATGTGATCTCGAATGGTCAGTCTGAGCTGGAACGCTTTGCAAGGATAGCGGCACTTATTCATCCTTTTGTAACAGCATTTCATATAAGGGAGAACTCAAGTCATGCGGCCGACCTTTGGGCAGGGATATTGGCTTTAAGAACAGTTGGAGTACCTCTTAGTAAAGTGATCATAAACGACCGAGTTGATGTCGCTTATGCCGCTGGAACTGGGGGAGTCCAGTTAAGCTACCGTAGCCTAGAGGTGCAGGCAGTGAGGAGAGCTTTTTCTAGATTGCGAATAGGACGTTCTGTTCACGATGTTCAAGAGGCAGTGGAGATGAGTGAGCAAGGAGCTGATTATCTAGTGTACGGACATATCTTCCCAACAGCTTCTAAGCCAGGACAGCAAGCTAGAGGAACGAAGGCATTAGGGGAAGTTGTGAAAAGAGTCCCTATTCCAGTTATCGCGATCGGGGGCATTAAGCCCGACCATGTGCAGCAGATTGTCGCAACTGGAGCAGCAGGAATTGCAATACTATCGGGAATTACCGCAGCAGATGATCCATTAAGGTCGGTGAAGGACTACCGAGAGGCATTAGATAGTTTAGAGGAAGTTCAAAAAGTCAACTTTTTGAACACGGAATTAAAGTTTATACCCAAAAACCTTTAGGAGGTCAATGACCAGAATGAAGCAATTAGATGCCATTATTATAGGTGGGGGAGTGATTGGAAGTTCGATTGCTTACCATATGTCCGCAAGAGGCATGAATGTGATTCTCTTGGAGCGTGATCGTCTGGGAAGTCAAGCTTCGAATGCGGCAGCGGGAATGCTTGCGGCACAAGCTGAAATGACCGAAGTTGGACCGATGTTCGATTTGGCGCGGGCAAGTCGTGCGTTATTCCCAAAGCTCGCTACGGATCTAAGAGAGTTAACAGGGATAGATATTGGTCTAAAGCGTAAAGGTCTACTCCGTGTAGCAGTAACAGAAGCGGATGTGACCGAAATTCAACGTACATTAGCTTTTCAAAAGACAGTAGGGGAACAAGCTGAGTGGTTGTCATTGGAGCAAGTGAAGCAACGGGAGCCGGGCATTTCTTCAGATCTGCTTGGAGCAATGCTAGTTGAAGAAGATGGTCAAGTGGATGCGCCTGAGTTATGTCTCGCATTTGCCAAAGCAGCGGCAGCACTTGGAGCACAAATTAAGGAGTTTACTGAGGTGAAATCTCTTATTTATGCACATGGGCGTATGACTGGAGTGGTTACAAGTGAAGGAACAGTTCATGCTGATCAGGTCATCATTGCTTCAGGAACGTGGAGTGGGCCACTTCTTGAGCAGGCTGGATTGACATGCCCAATTTATCCGGTCAAAGGGGAATGTTTCTCTGTTCTAAGTCACACACCGTTGCTACAATCTACGATATTTAGCCATGGTTGTTATTTAGTTCCGAAGAAAGGCGGGCGACTCGTTGTTGGAGCAACTGCAACTGCACATAGCTATGATCGCAAGGTCACTTTGAAGGGAATATCCAAGTTATTAGAGTCAGCGAAGCAACTGTTACCGGGTATCGTCGAAACAGAGTGGGAGCGAGCTTGGAGTGGGCTACGTCCACAGACATTAGATGGCTTACCTTATTTGGGTGAACATCCGTCGCTGAAGGGACTATATGTGGCGGCAGGGCATTATCGTAATGGTATTCTACTTAGTCCAATGACTGGGAAGCTAGTTGCAGATTGGGCCGAAGGTAAGACGGAGAAGGTTCTTTCACTAGAAGCTTTTCGGGTAGATCGGCATCAGAATGTTCCTAATGAAAGGGCAGGTGTCCTATTATGAAGTTACAAATTAATGGTGAACAGGTTGAAGTATCAAATAACTGCAAGACGGTCGTCGATTTACTTGTATATTTCGGGCTAGAGAGCAAAGTTGTTATTGTTGAGTGGAACCAGCATATTTTGGAGAAATCAGATCATGAGACAACATGCTTGACGGATGGAGACCGAATTGAGATTGTACATTTTGTAGGGGGTGGCTAATTTGTTGAAGATAGGAACACATGAATTTAGTTCAAGATTGTTATTAGGAACAGGGAAATTCCCAAGCTTTGAGATTCAAAAGGAAGCCGTTGATGTATCTGAGACAGAAATCTTAACGTTTGCGGTTAGACGGATGAACATATTTGAGGCGACTCAGCCTAATTTTCTGGAAATGCTAGATGTTAGTAGATATACATTACTCCCGAATACAGCAGGTGCTTCAACGGCAGAAGAAGCTGTTCGCATCGCTAAATTAGCGAGAGCATCTGGGCTGTGCGATATGATTAAAGTCGAAGTGATTGGTGATTGGAAGACGCTGTTGCCAGATCCACTGGAGACGTTAAAAGCTTCTGAAATGCTTCTAGAGGAAGGGTTTATCGTTCTTCCCTATACATCTGATGATGTGTTGTTGGCCAAGAGATTACAGGAACTGGGTGTTCATGCCATCATGCCAGGTGCGTCCCCGATTGGTTCGGGTCAGGGTATTATTAATCCATTGAATCTTAGTTTTATTATCGAGCAAGCAACGGTACCCATCATTGTAGATGCAGGCATAGGTAGTCCTGCTGATGCGGCTTTCGCTATGGAGCTTGGAGCCGATGCCGTATTGCTGAATTCCGCTGTTTCAGGGGCGCAGAATCCCGTGAAGATGGCTTTAGCAATGAAGCTCGCGATTGAAGCGGGGAGATTAGGATTTGAAGCGGGTCGAATTCCGAAGAAGCGCTATGCTTCTGCTAGTAGTCCGATGGAAGGATGGATTAGCACTTGAATGAGCGATATTCACGACAGAAGTTATTTACACCCATAGGAGAAGCGGGACAGCTTAAGCTTGGAACGATGCATGTCCTTATTATCGGCGCAGGGGCATTAGGTACAGGAAATGCTGAGGCACTTGCAAGAGCAGGTGTGGGCAAGTTAACGATTGTGGATCGAGATTATGTAGAGTGGAGTAACCTGCAGCGCCAACAACTATACTGTGAAGCGGATGCAGAGTTACGCATACCGAAGGCTATTGCAGCAAAGAAAAGACTCATGGAGATTAATTCCACGGTGGAAGTGAGCGCATATGTGATGGATGTAACGACAAGCGAGATCGAAGATATGGTCTCGGGTGTCGATCTGATCATTGACGCGACAGATAACTTCGATACTCGGTTGCTAATGAACGATGTTTCTCAAAAGGTCCGAGTACCTTGGATTTATGGGGCATGCGTTGGTAGTTATGGGATCACATACACCATTATTCCAGGGGATACTCCTTGCCTGAACTGCTTACTCGAAACGGTACCGTTAGCTGGAGCTACCTGTGACACGGTTGGTATTATTAGTCCAGCTGTACAAATGGTTATCGCTTATCAGTCGGCAGAAGCTTTGAAATTATTGGTAGGTGATCGATCTTCATTGCGTAATAGACTTACTTCTTTCGATCTGTGGAGTAATCAGCACTCTTCCATAAATGTACATAGCATGAAGAGGCTATCGTGTCTTTCCTGCGGCGATGACCGGACCTATCCTTATCTTTCTGCGTCGAATCATACGAGAACGGCTGTTTTATGTGGGAGAGATACGGTTCAGATTCGACCACCCGTACCGATGAAGCGAAATTTAGTGGAACTCGTTGCAATCTTCGCTCAACAAGGACACCGAGTGGAGCATAATCCTTACCTAGTATCGTTGTATACGGGTAATCATCGGTTGGCTATTTTTCAAGATGGAAGAGTGTTGGTACACGGAACGAATGATATTGCTGAAGCTAAAAGCTTGTATCATCGATATTTAGGTTGAACCTGTTATAGACGAGATAGGGAAAGAAGTCCAGAGGCTAATGTAATGTCAGCCTGGGCTTCTTTGTAATGGGTAGTATCAACGCAGTAAGTTCATATATCTCCACCTTTCTACTCTAAACTATGACACTAGTGTTATAGTCAATAGCGTAAATGAATTTTTTATATAATTTGGATAAGTCTATCGAATTCATTATTGATTAACTAGACTGATATACAATTTATTCTATATAATGTAATACATAATGTATTATATTTCAAATTTAGTAATTAAAGAGGTTTTTTATAAACGGAGGTGTTGTGTCCATGATTCGGTTATGTAATGAACAAGATGTGAAGTCCATATATGACATCATAAATGATGCTGCTCAAGCATATAAAGGGATCATCCCAGAAGATAGATACCACGAACCTTATATGTCTCTAGAAGAGTTAAATGAAGAAATTAATAATGGTGTACTATTCTGGGGGTATGAAGTGGATAACGAGGTTGTTGGCGTGATGGGATTGCAAGAAAAAGGTGATGTTTCCCTTATACGCCATGCTTATGTGAGGACCAATCAACGTAACTACGGTTTGGGTGGTAAGTTATTAGTTTATTTGGTTTCTTTAACAAAGAAGCCTTTACTCATCGGCACCTGGGAGTCAGCATTCTGGGCAATTGGATTCTATGAGAAATATGGGTTCCAGGTCGTATCTAATGAATCTAAAGAGGAGCTATTACGTAAATACTGGAATGTCCCGGATAAACAAATCCAAACATCGGTCGTTTTAACGAATGAAGTAAGGTACATATGAATTTAATTAGGAGGAATTATGATGATGAAAATATTGAAGCAATATTTGCCTACGATTATAATCGCGTTCATCTTGTCCATATTTATTAGAACGTATGTTGCAGAAGCTATGAAGGTACCCACCGGTTCTATGATTCCTACGATTCAAATCAATGATCATCTTCTTGTAGAAAAATTAATGTGGATGACAAGTTTAAATCATGGAGACATCATTGTATTTCAGGCTCCAGCCGAAGACAAAAGATATGTAAAAAGATTAATTGGATTACCCGGAGATGAAGTGGAAATAAAAGATGGAGAACTTTATCGAAACAAACTGTTAATTAGCGAACCCTATATTCAAGAAAGAATGAACTACAATTTTGGACCTGTAGTAGTACCTGTAAATGAGTACTTCTTCTTAGGAGATAATCGCAACGATAGTTTCGACTCTCATGCATGGGATTACCCTTTTATTGAAAAGGGAAAGTTGATTGGAAAAGTGCTGATTGAGATACCTACACATGGATGGTTTGAATAATGAAATCATGTTAGTTTCGAGCTTATCTGGTAAGAGTGCTTATACGATTAAACTATAAGCACTATTTGTTTTATATATTTCACCAATAACTATTTTTATGTAATAATACCTTCAATAACATTATTGTTATGGAGGAGGAAATATGATATGGGATCAATTCATGAATGGAAACCGGAATTATACGATGATAAATTGGGGTTTGTTTCACAGTACGGAAAAGGAATATTGGAGATATTAAATGTTCAGCAGGGAGAGAGAATTCTTGATTTGGGGTGTGGAACGGGAGATTTAAGTTATGAAATTTCACAATTAGGGGCTTCAGTCACAGGGATGGATTTGTCTGAAGAAATGATGGGAAGAGCGAGAAGAAAGTACCCTGACATCAAATTTATGAGTGGTAATGCTGAAAATTTCTCATTGGATGAACCTGTGAATGCTGTATTCTCGAACGCTGCTTTACATTGGATCAAGAATGCAGAGAACGTTGTATCATGTGTCTGGAATGCTTTAGAAGAAGGTGGCCGTTTTGTTGCAGAATTTGGTGGGAAGGGTAATATAGAGATGATCGTAAAGTCTATTACCGATGTGTTAGCACAAGATTATGGTATTGATGCGAACGAGCTTAACCCTTGGTATTTTCCGAGTATAGGAGTATATAGCCAATTGTTAGAACAACAGGGCTTCCGAGTAACCTACGCTGTTCACTTTGACCGTCCTACACAACTGGAAGATGGAGAGAATGGGCTAGCGCATTGGTTAAATGGACTTGCTGCCGATGTGTTTTTTAAAGGTTTTACGGAGTCAGACAAGAAAAGTGTTTTCGAAAAAATAGCTGCTACCGCTAGAAAGTCATTATTTGACGGTACGACTTGGAATGCGGATTATAAGAGAATACGAGTGGTCGCGATAAAATAAAAAGAAGTACATCAGGAGATGAAATTTTGAAATTTGTATTTGATTTGGATGGAACGATTTGTTTCAAAGGGCAACCGATTTCAGAAGGGATAGTACAGCGTTTAGAATTGCTAATAGAAGAAGGTCATGAGGTGATCTTCGCCTCAGCTCGACCCATTCGCGATATGCTTCCCGTTGTTCATGAAAGGCTCCATAATCATATTTTAATAGGTGGTAATGGTTCTCTTATATCAAAAGAAGGAAAAGTGATCCACATAAACTCATTTATGGTGGAACAAATAGGGCTGATCATGGATCTTATTCAAGAACATGAGGCTACCTATTTGATCGATAGTGACTGGGATTACGCGTATACTGGAGCAATGGACCATCCTATTTTAAATAATGTAGATTCCATGAAATTGGCTAAGAGAGTTTCCGTCGAATCACTTGAAAAGATCGTTAAAATACTTATATTATCGGCGACCGATATGGAGCAATTATCGGAAAAGTTAGTGGAGCTTGATGTGGTTGTGCATAAACATAAAGACGAGAACGTGCTCGATATTAGTCCTAGAAACATTCATAAGTGGAGTGCTTTACAAACCATAGGAGTTGAAGAGAAACAATTTATAGCTTTTGGGAATGATGCCAATGATATTAGTATGTTTAAAGAGGCGCTGCATTCCGTTAGAATTGGTAATCATCCTGAACTGGGCGAGTATGCCACGGAAAGTATACCGCTGGGAGCTAATGTTGAGAGAAGCATTATTGATACAATAGGAGAGCTATCCGGAAGGAGAATATCATGATCGCATTAATCCTAGCTGCTGGGTATGCAACGAGACTGTATCCACTCACATTAAATCAGCCTAAATCGTTGCTGCCTATTGGCAATCAGACGATCTTGGACTATATGATAGATGAGTTAGAACAACTTGACGAGATATCACAAATCTATATCGTGAGTAACGATAAATTTTACCAAGCATTCGTAGACTGGGCCGACTCAAGAACGACGAATACAAGGCTTCATATCATTAACGATGGCACCACAACAGTGGAGAATAAATTAGGGGCAGTTGGAGATATTCACTATGTGATTGAGAAAGAGCAAATCCAAGATGATCTCATGGTGCTAGCGGGTGATAATATCTTCACATTCGATCTTCGAGATTATATCCAATTCTTTTATAAGGAATATAGGGACAGTATTCTAGTACAGCAATTAGATAAACTAGAAGACCTGCAACGAGTGGGTGTTGTGGAGCTAGATAACGAACAAAGAGTACTATCCTTTGAGGAGAAGCCTGTTCATCCGAAAACGAATATAGGTGTGTTTGCTATTTATATCTATAGGAAAGATACATTACCTTTATTCGATCAGTATTTAAGTGAAGGTCATAATCCAGACGCTCCTAGCTATTTCCCGGAATGGTTACATTCTCGAAAAGAGATTCGGGCATACGATGCCGATGGGGATAGCTATGATATAGGGACTCATGAGGCATATCGGGAGGTTCAAGAACTTTTTGCAAGTAAAGCAGCGAATGAAGGAAATATCGGAGCAGAAGAATGAAAAATTCTGATACGCGGGTAATTTAATATATTGTGGAGGTGTTGACATGTGTGGTCGCTATACGATAACGAACTCTATGGAAAAGCTGTTGATCAGATACTTAACGAAAGATTCAACCATGCTCCACTACACTCCGAAATATAATGCAGCCCCAATGCAATTCATCCCAGCTGTCATACATAATGGCTCAGAGAATAGATTAGGAGAACTCCGCTGGGGTCTTGTCCCGTCCTGGGCGAAGGATCAGAAGTTGGGCAGTAAAATGATCAATGCAAGAGCAGAAACGTTATTAGAGAAAGCCTCGTTCAAGCGTCTTGTTAGTACCCGACGCTGCATTATCCCTGCAGATGGGTTCTACGAATGGAAGAAGCAAGGCAGTAGCAAACAACCGATGAGAATCGTCATGCGTGATGAAGACATTTTCTCAATGGCAGGGTTATATGATATTTGGATAGATTCCGATGGTAAGAAACTAAGTACCTGTACGATCATCACGACAACACCTAATAGTCTCATCGCAGACATACATGATCGCATGCCAGTTATTTTGCGGCGCGACGACGAGGCGGAATGGTTGAGTCGAGATAATCATGATGAATCGTCACTAATGGCGTTACTTCGTCCATATGAGACCGATAAGATGCATGCCTATCCGGTGTCAACTGCTGTAGGAAATGTGAAGAATGATTCGAAGGAATTAATTGAAGAAATCAAGGAGAGTGATTGATGTGAACCTGAAATGGCTCGAATGGGCGAAGCAAATTCAGGCAATTAGTCAGAATGGGCTTGCATATTCCAAGGATGTCTATGATCTTGAACGTTTCGAACAATTAAGGGATCTTAGTATTACGATATTGAATGAATATACAGATGTGGAGATTGATAAGATCAGAACACTGTTTGCGAGTGAGAAGGGATATGCAACACCTAAAGTGGATGTACGAGGAGTTGTTTTTCAGAATGATGAAATCTTACTTGTGAAAGAACGGCTTGATGGGGCGTGGGCATTACCTGGGGGATGGGCAGATATAGGACTCTCACCACGTGAGGTCGTTATTAAAGAAATAAAAGAAGAATCTGGCTATGATGTTAGAACCATTCGATTACTAGGAATATTGGATACGAAATTTCATGATCATCCACCGTCTGCGCTACATGTGTACAAAATATATATTCTGTGTGAGATTACCGGTGGGGATGCCTCTGGCGGAGTAGAAACTTCTGAAGTGAATTTCTTTAAGGAGAATCAATTACCAGTCCTGTCAGAAGAACGAGTTACCGAGAAGCAAATAAAAGAATTGTTTAAATTTCTCAGAGATCCAAATAAAGAGATTTTGTTAGATTAGGATGTGACAAGTCTTGAAAAGGCTACTCCTATTCATAAGCGTATGTGTTATCACATTGACGACTTATATTGTAGTGAATACTTTTAATACCTCAACGAGTAGTGAGATTACATCAGTAAATATGTCTCTTTATCGTGATGATTCCAATAAACCTCAGCCTGAACTGGTCAATGTTCTTTATAGTTCTGAAGAATTAAAAAAGATAGAGAACTGGTTAGATAGCGGTGATCCCGCTGGGATGCCTCTTGTTCATCAGATCCAACAGATTTGGACATTACAGCTGGCCTATGAGAGTGAAGGTAAAGTGATCGAGACTGATTATTATATGGTTGTGAATGATATGAATGGTAACATATATTTAAAACGATTCGACATGACTTCTGCTTATAGTCTAGATAAGTATGATCATTCAATAGATTCTTTTATCTTGAAGTGGCTGGGCCCTAAAGGTTGGAGTAAAGTATCGCTATTTCCTGTTTAAGGGGATTAAATAGTGATGACCGGTTAGAAGCAAATCCAGAAGTAATAATCCCTTCGAAATAGAACAAAAGAAGGGGATAGGTATGAAGTTTACGTTCCGGATTTAACAGCGGATGTAGCCCATATCTATCCCTTCCTACCCACCACATGAACTCTTTCGCCAAGGGCAGCATAGCTGCCTCTACTTAGATAAACAGATTAATGCCAGATTGGTCTGCTTTTCCTAAGTAATAACCAACTCCACCGATCTGAACGTGATCGATTAATTCTTCTCGTGTGATTCCCATGATGTCCATAGACATTTGGCAGGCTACAATTTCCACACCTTGCTCGATGGCCGTTTCAATTAATTCCTCTAGAGAAAAAACGTTATTTTTTTTCATAATGCCACGAATCATTTTTGGGCCGATGCCCATCATATTCATTTTGGACATCGATAATTTACGACTTCCGCGGGGCAACATGGCTCCGAACATCCGTCCAATGAAGGTTTTGTCGACCTTTATTTTATCAGGATTACGGATAATATTGAGACCCCAGAATGTGAAGAACATGGTGACCTTTTTACCGCTCGCTGCAGCACCATTGGCAATAATAAAGGAAGCGATGGCTTTATCAAGATCCCCGCTGAATACGACCATTGATGTACCTGCAGAGGTAGGGGAACCTGCTTCAGAAGAAGGTTGTGTTGGTAATGTTGCTTCTTGCTTTCTTAGATAGGCTTCGATCAATCCATTCGAGGTCTTATTGACCTGAAGTATATGCTGTGAAGACATCTGTGCCCAAGCCTTCACATCTTCATAAAATCCAGGATCAGAAGCAGTCACTCGCAGCACTTCATCGTGTTTAAGTTGCTCCATCTTTATTTTTAGCTGAATAAGAGGTCCTGGGCAGCTTAATCCACAGGCATCTAGTACCACATCTGCATGAATAATGGTCTCAATGGTGGTGGCTATTTCTTCATGTACTGCTATGTCATTATGAATAGGCGGTTCATATTCTTTCGACGTCGGCTTGTACTTCGACATTTGATAAGTTTTGTAACCCCCTGTGAGATTACGTACCTTGAACCCCCGTTGAGTTAAAATTCGTGAAGCCGTATATCCACGTAGTCCTACTTGACAGTAAACCCAAATTTCTTTGTTAGGATCCAATTCTTGTAGGCGACCTCGAAGCTCATCTACTGGAATTAGCGATGAACCAGGGATGTGACCATTATTGTGCTCAATCTCGGATCTAACATCTACTAGAAGTGTATTCTCCATATCCCGGGTTTCTAAATCGCTTGGAACAAAGACGGAGGTTCTGTTACTTAACAGATTCTCAGCCGTATATCCTGCCATATTGACGGGATCTTTAGCGGAAGAATAGGGTGGGGCATACGTTAGTTCAAGCTCAGTTAGATCTGTGACCGTTCCATGAAAATGGATGACAGTGGCGATATCGTCGATTCTTTTATCAACCCCGTTGAACCCGACGGCTTGTGCTCCGAGAACCGTTCCGTCATCGTTGAACAGAAGTTTAATCGTCATCGGGGTAGCTCCAGGGTAGTAAGTAGCATGAGAACTTGGGTGAACATATATTACATGGTAAGGAATATTCAAACGTTGCAATGTCTTCTCGTTATTCCCGGTAGCAGCTCCCGTTAAACCGAATACTTTTATAATGGAAGTTCCTTGAGTACCCTTGTATACGGTGCCTAATCCACACACATTATCAGCAGCAATTCTTCCTTGTTTGTTAGCAGGACCAGCTAATGGAATAGCTGTTTTGGTCCCGTTCACGTAATCCACAACTTCAATGGCATCCCCGACGGCATAAATATTCTCTAAGTTCGTTTCAAGTTTTTCATTCACAATAATATGGCCGCGAGGTCCCAACTCTAATCCGCTTGTCTTTAAAAAGTTTGTGTCAGGCGTTACACCGATGGCTAGAATCACCATATCACTGGATAGTACATCACCACTAGCTAAATGGACTTCAATCTGCTCCTCTGTTTCACGAAAGGATTGAACACTGTTGGAGAGGACTAGATTCACTTGATGATCTTCCAGTTCCTTCATTAGATTATTGGACATCTCAGCGTCAAATGGAGCTAGGATATGTGATCCTGCTTCTATTAAAGTGACATGTAGTCCAATCTCTTTCAAATTCTCAGCCATTTCTACACCGATAAATCCTCCGCCGATCACTATAGCTGAACGAGTTCTATCTGCAGTTACCTTTTCTTTAATTCGGTCAGTATCTGGAATATTACGAACTTTATATATTCTAGAGCTCTCAATACCGGGTAAGTTAGGTTGGATTGGCTTGGCTCCAGGTGACAGAATAAGGCTATCATAACTTTCTTCATATACGCCAAGTTCCTTGCTTCGCACAGTTACCGTTTTTTTAGCTGGATCGATTGAAATAACTTCACTGTTAATTCGAACATCAATGTTAAATCGGTTATACATGGCTTCTGGCGTCTGAATTAATAATTTCGAGCGTTCTTTGATGGAGTCTCCGATATAGTAAGGGAGTCCACAATTAGCGAAGGAAATGTAGGAATCTCTTTCGAACATAACGATATGTGCGTCTTCGTCCAAACGACGAAGCCTTGCAGCAGCGGAAGCCCCACCAGCGACGCCACCTACGATCAGAACTTTATTACTCATTATTCATTTCTCCTCCCAAAAAAGTGCTTATTATGATCTTGATTCTAGGGTCAACTACGCTGTAGTTCACTTCGAGACCGTTCCGATCTGTTCGTACGATTCCCATACTGCGTAGCTTCTGAAGATGTTGAGAGACTGTTGATTGCGGTAGATCTAAACATTCTTGCATATGAGAGACGTTACATGTTCCTTTCTCTAATAGTCCTCGAACAATACAGAGGCGAACAGGGTGCGCTAAGGCTTTCAATATATCGGCGGTTTCGTTGTAAGCTTGAAAATTATTATCCATATAAAAGGCTCACCTCTTCTTAATAACGTTATAACGTAATATTACGATATATTGATTTGGATTGCAAGCTGTAACCATTGATCTTGATATACAACTAGATTCATGTTATTATCAGATAATAATAATTATAAATAAAATCGAGAACTAACATATTATGAGAAAAGATTGAGGAGGTGTCGTTGATCCATGATTAAAGAGCGCATCGAGGATATCAGAAAACAATTGACTGCTAAAGGGTTTAAGCTCACAACGCAACGGGAAGCAACGGTAAAAGTCTTGTTAGAGAATGAAGAAAACCATTTAACGACGGAAGAGATCTATATGATTGTTAAAAGTATCGTTCCGGAAGTGGGCATTGCCACAGTATATCGAACCTTGGAGTTATTGAAAGAACTTCGTGTAGTTGAGAAAGTTAACTTTGGTGACGGTATTGCACGTTTTGATTTGCGTAATAAGGATCAGCCTCATTTCCATCATCATATCATTTGTACGGAATGTGGAGCTGTGCAAGAAATCTTGGAAGATTGGTTGTTACCGTTAGAGATACGGGTTGAACGTGAATTTGGCTTCACAGTAACCGATCACCGTCTTGATTTTCAAGGGATATGCCATTCCTGTAAAGCCAATCATATTAGTGAGACATGTAAATCGGTTTCCTAAAATATAGAGTGTACTATTAGAGGATAACGAGCCCAGAATATATTCTGTGGCTTGTTTTGTATGTGTCATCGTAGATAGACTGACCTAATATATTGAAATAGGGTATTATAGGAGTAGGAGGGGATTATTTATGAAAAAGATAATCAAGCTTAGGAAATCCCTGGGGAAAATTGGCGTTATAGGATTACTGTTACTTGTTAGTGCGGGTTCAGGTGTTGGAGTCATTCATGCGGATACGAACGACCAACCATTTCAAATAACGATAGATGGTGCAACGATGCAGAGCGAAGTGATTCCATTCCAACGGAACGGAACGATCATGGTACCTATTCGAGTTGTAACCGAAGCGTTAGGTTCAACGGTGAGCTGGCTGCCCGCAGAACGGAAGGTCAATGTCAGCAATGCTGAGCACAAGGTACATCTTACCGTAGGGAGTAAGCAAGCTTTCGTCAATGATAAAGAAGCTATATTGAAGGAAGCGGCAGAGATTAGAGAAGGAAGAGTATTCATACCCCTTCGATTCTCTATTGAAAGCTTCGGCGCTAGAATTAAATGGGATGCAGCGACACGCACAGCTGCTATTGAGTCAACCCTTTCATCAGCCCAAGCCAAGTCAGTGATTGCGGATACAGCGGAAAAGGCGATTCAAGCTTTAAAGAATAAAGATTTGATAACATTGTCGAATATGAGCAGTCTGAACAAGGGTATTCGATTCTCTCCCTATGGTCATGTTAATCTGAAGGAAGATAGAGTATTAACTCATGAGGGGATCGCCGAAGGAT
This sequence comes from Paenibacillus sp. FA6, assembly GCF_051550225.1. NCBI lineage: Bacteria > Bacillati > Bacillota > Bacilli > Caryophanales > Paenibacillaceae > Paenibacillus > Paenibacillus sp. FA6. The sequence continues at coordinate 1,107,731 of NZ_CP188820.1, forward strand.
TTGACGACAATAAGAAGTATATTTGGGGATTGGAAGATGGGACTGGAACTCCAATTTCGAGGACATTTGATTCCTATTATAAACGATTTGTGTACAGTGGTGATTTCGCTAAAGCGCCGCAGATTAGTTACAACCAGACGCTTGGTACTGGTAATACATTGAATAATGTCCGAGTTATCTATCCTAACGCCATCGTTGTTGAATATTATTACGATGGATTTGATCCACAGTATGAAGGAATGGACTGGCAGAGCTTACGTCTTGTATTTGAGAGCGAAGCTGATACATGGGTTTTGGTAGGCATTATCCATGATGAATGGACGATATAAGTAGAAATGTATGAATTGAACAACAAGTTGAAGGAGAATAATCTATCATGTGGCTGTTACTCGCGGCCCTTTCAGCCCTTTGTTTCGGGCTAAGGGGTATTTTCTATCATTGGTCTTCACAGCAAGGAATAGATCGGAATTTGATGCTGTTCGGCGTGTTTTTCACAGGCGCTGTAGCTAGTGTATCAGCTAGTTTTATCTTTGGTCAGGATTGGACAGCTAGTGCGTTAACAGGTCTGTTTATGGGGACATTCTCATTTGTTGCTAACGCATGTATGTTTCAGGGATTCGCTGTAGGGAAGTCATCACTCATTGCGATTTTAACAGGACTTCCGCCGGTGGTTGTTGTAGTTCTAGCATATGTATTATGGGGAGAAACATTAACATTAGGGCAACTGTTTGCTTTTGTTCTCATCGTTGTTGGTATTTTGACAGTGCGTTATTCAAATGACCTGCGGATAGGTAATCTTCAAGGTGCTCAGTGGGGACTGCTGGCTATGTTGTTCTTTGGAATGAATGATATGGCAGGCAAATACTCCACTAAATTGGAAGCAGAGCTATTCCCAACGCTATCTTATATGTTTACGATTGGTTCATTCTTTTTCGCAGTATGGTGGCTTGTTGACAAGAATAAGAAGAGTAAGACTGTTACTACCACTGAAGTTGTTCAAGTGAAGCAAGGTGGTTGGTCTGAGAAGCGAACGTTCTTATGGGGGATGTTGATTGGTCTAACCAATTTCTTCGGAATGATATTAATTATTACTGCATTTAAGTACGGCGTTACTAGTCTTGTCTCAGCCGTTGTGGCCATTAACGTACTCATGATTCTTCTATATACCCGAGTATTTGTGAAAGTGAAATTCAGTAGATTAGAAGTAACGGGCATGGCGATATCGTTAATTGGTATATTAGCACTTCGATTGTTGTAATTCTGGATTTGGAAAAACCCATAAGATGGACACTCTGAAAAGAAGGTGAACATCTTGTGGGTTATTTATTTTTTTGATCCTTCATTTATTTTGAATAATAAATAAAGGATATTTATACAATTCTAACGAATTATTAAATGTAATGTTAGTGTAAAAGTGACTAATTCAAAAGAGTAAGTCATATAATATTATGGGATAAGTATTTTTTCGAAGCGGCGATTGGAACATTACGAAAAGGAGGAGAACATAGAATGAGATTAATCCGAGAGATAGACGATACTGTTATTACCCGAGAAGAGATGAATATGCAGGACATTACATTTAATGTAAGAAAATCATCGAGGGCAATTGTCTCAAATTCATCAAAGCAAATTGCTATCATTTATGTATCAAAGGATAAGTATCACAAGCTGCCAGGTGGTGGAATTGAGAAGGGCGAGAATTACATGAGCGCCTTGAATCGGGAATTGATGGAAGAAGCAGGTGTAGAAGTTACTGTGCTCGGTGAAATAGGTATGATTATTGAGTATAGGAAGGATCATCGACTCCTTCAAATATCGAATTGTTATGCCACTGAAATGATAGGTGAATTAGTAGAACCATCTTTAACGAAAGACGAGAGAAGTAAAGGATTTGTATTGAAATGGGTGGATTTGGCGGAGGCTATTTCTTTATTGGAGAATGACCAGCCTAGAAATTATGCTGGAAAGTTTATTAAAGAGAGAGATCTGACATTTTTGAAGGAAGCTGCGAGAATGAATGAATAAAGGTGATTTTAAAAATATAAGAAGGCATAAGTTTCACTTAATACTTTACTCCTTATATTTCCGCTGAAACGGGTGCCGTCTTTGAAAAAAGACAGCATAGCCGTTTCTACTTGTTTAAATGACACAAAAAGGCTGTTTTCCTGTCAAATCTGACAGAGAAACAGCCTTTTTGGATCGGTGAAATATTGGCTAGATTAAACGGTATCCACTTGGTAAGTTGCCACTATTACGAATAATTCGGATTTGGGCTAAAGTTAATCTTTGATTACTTGAAATTAACGATTCTACATCATTCCCAGCGATTAAATCATCTAAATCTCGGATGATGCGGTTTCCACGAATAACGCGGAAGTTTCCACGAAATCTCGTGTTTGTAAACAAAACTAAAGTTGCATTAGAACTTGTAGAGAAGAATTTGAGACTTTCAATTCCGCCTAGAATGTTATCAAGATCACGAATGCCTAAATTCCCCCTGAGAATTCGTTGTGATCCAAGAAAATTCTCTTCAGAATAAACGGTGAGACGGGGAAAAGTCTGAGATATACTTACTTGTTTGGAATCTATCATTTGATCAACCACCTTTCTAATAACAATATATGTTGATAGATTGGGAAGTGATTGGATGAAAATCTAATGGAGATATATCTACGAAATGAGATATTATGTATATAATAGATTGTTAGTAGAGAATGGAATAAATAAAGATGAAGTTTATGTTCATTATGGGTTGAAGGTTTAGGGAATAATAGAAGGACCAAAATGTTAATTTGAAGGGGTGTTAAAATGCAATTTCAATATATACTATTCGACTTGGACGGCACGCTTACAGACCCTAAGATGGGTATTACGCAGGGTGTCCAATATGCTCTGAACAGATTTGACATTGTGGAAGATGATTTGGATAGTTTAGAACCATTCATAGGTCCGCCCTTATCGTATTCTTTTGCTGAGTTTTATGGATTCTCGGAATTGGATTGCCAAAAGGCTATTGGATATTATAGAGAATATTTCGCAGATCAAGGTTTATATGAGAATGAAGTATATGCAGGTATTCCTGAATTGCTGCAAACATTGGTCGATCAGAAGAAGACGTTAATTGTAGCAACGTCGAAACCAACGGTATACGCGGAGAAGATCATTCGACACTTCGGGATGGACTCGTTTTTTCAACAAATCTATGGAAGTAATCTAGATAATACTCGGTCTGATAAGAGTGACATCATTCGGTCGATTATTGATGAGAACGACCTGGATAAATCGCGCATGATCATGATTGGAGACCGTAAGTACGATATTATTGGGGCTAATCATAATGGCATTGCCTCGATTGCTGTTGAATATGGTTATGGTAGTCGTGAGGAATTGCTGGAGTGTGAGCCGACATATATTGTGAATACGGTTGAGAAATTAAAGGATATCTTTGGTGAAGAGGTGAGGAGAGATTAGCATGACGATAGTTGAAGTAACTAATCCGGATAAGTATCCGATGGAGCTATTATTACTGGCCGATCCAGAAGAGCAAGCCATACAAGCTTATATCACAAGAAGTAAGTGTTTTGTAAAAGAGGTAGATGGGAACATGGTAGGAACCTATGTCTTACTACCGACAAGACCGCACACGATGGAGATTATGAATATAGCTGTAGAGGAGTCTTCACAAGGTAAGGGGATCGGTCAACAATTAATTCATCATGCTATACAGACTTCCAAGGAATTAGGGTATACATGTATGGAGATTGGAACGGGTAACTCTAGCATCGCACAGTTATATCTATATCAGAAATGCGGTTTTAGAATCGTAAGTATCGATAAGGATTATTTCACGCATCATTATGATGAGCTGATAATTGAGAATGGATTACAGTGTAGAGATATGGTGAGGTTGCAACAATATATCTGACGATGTTGTGGATTTATTGCAAGTATCCTCTTTGTAAGTGATTTTAAGAGACATAGATATCATGGCATATTATTATTACTAACGGTTACTGTAGGCGCTATTTTAATGTTTTTGGAGTTTTTATATGTAAGTGAGATATTTACCACGTTAGGTGGGGATGAGTAGATATAGCCTAGAATTAATAATATGGAGGTATCAAGTTGAAGAGTTTAAGGCGAAAAAATGTGCAAGGTAATATCATCATTCTGGGACTGCTATTGATTTCGACGATAGGATGTCTGTCATTGGCAGAGTATATAAGAGGCTATACGCAAAGGAACATATATTTATTTTTGAACTGGGATATGTTTTTAGCCTGGGTACCTATTGGATTTACGTTGTTAATGAACATCGTATATGTATACGTGAACAAGAATCGTACATGGAGATGGATATTAATAATATCGATAGGTGTTGCTTGGTTATTCTTCTATCCTAACTCAGCATACTTGATTACGGATATGTTGCATCCTTTCGTTCATTATAAACCTGAACCAGGTACTCGGTTTACACATGACATTGAATTTTGGTACCATCTGATCCTTTTTTTCTCTTCGGCAATCATAGGATTGTTCCTAAGTATTTATTCCTTATTTATGGTGCAAGGGTTGGTGAGGAGAACATTCGGTAGGATCACAGGGTGGATGTTTACTGTAATTATCTTATTGCTAAGTAGTTTTGGAATTTATATCGGGAGATTTGTCCGTTGGAATAGCTGGGATGTATTTTTGAATCCGTATGTGATCTATCGTGATACGATTCTAATGCTAACGGACCAAGAACAATTACAACGTATCATTCCTTTTACGGGGTTGATATTCGCTGTTACATTGTTAAGCTATTCCGTTGTATATTGTTTTACCTATTTGAAGGACATCATTATTTTAGATAAGGAGTAACGACATCGTGAAAGCAAATAAGAATCTTTTGTTACTAATTGTCTCTATATTAGTTGTATTTGTCTTAATAAGTGTTTGGCTTTACTCTAGTAAAACTTATTATCCAGCGCTTCCTTTTGAAGGGGGATCAAAGAAAGAAGTTGTTGAAAAGCTGGATAAGAGTATGAATGAACTAGTTGAATTAGCAAAAGTTGATGGTTTTTATTGGCTAGGTTTTAGAGGGAACCAACATGAAGGAAGAGACAATCTCATAAAGGAAATGGAAGATCGGGGATTAAAGTATGACTCTTATGAGGGTGCTGGGATATTTTTTGAAAATAACGAACGGATTATTATAACGGGAACGATGTGGACTGGAGATTATATTCTATACAAAATACCAGCAGGAAGTTATTAGAGTAAAATGGATTATTAGAATTTGTATAGCTCTATTTTACTATAAGATGACAGACCATCTTAGTTCCTGGTTTATTTAGTACATATAGAAGGAGAATAGAAGACTTTTGGCTTACTTCAAAGCCAAGGGTCTTCTATTCTTTTTGCTCAAACCCAAACCGAAGCCCAATGTATAGATAACGTAATATGGACCTAGCTTTATAAAAAAAGAGCAAGAGAAATAATAAAAAAGTCTTGACAAAATGACCGTTTGGAATTACTTTTGTATATGACAACAAATTTTGCACTGGTGCAACACTTGTGGCTGAGGTGAAACTTTCGTAAGCTGAAATATAAATTACATACTAAGAAAAGTTAGGGGTGGAAGAGAATGCTGGGAAGAATGAGGAAGTTGAAGTTTGTATTCTTGATGGGTTTAGGATTGTCACTTTTGTTATCGGCATGTAGTTCTACTGCTGAGAACTCTGTAGATGGTAATAAAATTAAAGTCGTGACCACGATTGGTCAGATCGCTGAACCGATATCGATCATCGGTGGAGATCGTGTACATGTGGTGAGCTTAATGGGACCGGGGGTTGACCCCCATCTGTATAATGCCACGCAAGGGGATATTAAGAAGCTTGCAAACGGAGATGTTATTTTTTACAGTGGACATCATCTTGAGGGGAAGATGGGAGAGATTTTCGAACAAATAAACAAGACTAAGCCTGTTTTAGGAATTACGGAAGGTATTCCTGAGGAAGAGTTACTTAAGGACGTAGCAGGAGCGATCGACCCCCATATATGGTTCGATATTGATCTTTGGAAGCAAGGATTACAAGCTGCAACGGAAGAATTGAAGAAGATTTCTCCCGAGGATGCAGTATATTTTGAAACGAATAAGACGGCCTACTTCGAGCAATTAGATGCATTGAAGAAAGAAACGGAAGATAAGCTATCACAGATTCCCGTCGAACAACGGGTACTCGTTACTGCACATGATGCGTTCGGATACTTTGGACGGATGTACGATATGAAGGTAGTGGGTCTTCAAGGCTTGAGCACGGAGGCTGAAATCGGAATATCTGACATTCAATCGACGATTGATCTGCTAATTGAGTATCAGATCCCTGCTGTCTTCGTGGAAAGTAGCATTAATAAGAGTTCTATTACGGCAGTAATAGAGGGTGCTTCAAGCGCTGGGCTCAAGGTGAAATTAGGGGGCGAGTTGTTCTCGGATGCAATGGGTGCTGATGGAACAGCGGAGGGAACTTATATCGGAATGAATAGACATAATGTAGAAGTTATCTATCAAGCTTTAACAGGAAAAGGTGAGTGACTATGGACGTATTAAATGTAAATGATCTAACAGCTTCATATCGGAAGAACAAAGTGTTGAATGATGTATCCTTCAATGTGCAACCTGGTTCGTTAACGAGTATTGTAGGCCCAAATGGAGCTGGGAAATCCACACTGTTGAAAGTAATGCTAGAACTACATCCTAAGCTTTCTGGGGAAGTTGCTTTCTTCGGTTCAACGTTGAACAAGATGAAAACAAGAGTGGGATATGTACCACAGCGTGGATCTGTCGACTGGGACTTCCCAACGGACGCACTTGATGTTGTGTTAATGGGATTGTACGGAAAGGTTGGTTGGCTGAAATGGCCGAAGCGCGAGCATCGGGAAAAGGCGATGGAGTCGCTTGAGAAAATGGGGATGGCTGATTATGCTGGTCGTCAAATTAGTCAGCTCTCTGGCGGACAGCAACAGCGTGTATTCTTGGCTCGGGCCCTTGTGCAGGAAGCCGACCTATACTTCATGGATGAGCCATTGGCTGGAGTAGATGCGGCTACAGAGCAGGCGATCATGACGATTCTTAATGAGTTAAAAATGAAGGGGAAAACAGTGATGGTCGTACATCATGACTTGCAAACAGTCGAGGATTATTTCGATCATGTGCTGTTGTTAAACCGTACAGTTGTAGCCCATGGCACAACAAAGGAAGTTTTTACAAAGGATAATGTCTACCAAACGTATGGAGGAACACTCCGTTGGATGATGGAGGCAGCAACATGAATATTATACTGTCACATAATGCACAATGGGTTATTTTTAGTACATTAATTCTAGGTATGGCATCAGGTATGATGGGGTGTCTTTCCTATTGGAAGCGGCAAAGTCTGATGAGTGATGCCTTATCCCATGCCGCCCTCCCAGGCGTTGTTATAGGCTTTGCGTTGGTCGGTGTGAAGAGTTTACCGGTGATGATGGCAGGTGCAGCGATCAGTGCGGTTATTGCGGCTTTCCTCATTCAATGGATCCGTTCCTCAACCCGAATTAAAGAGGATACAGCAATGGGTATCATTCTGTCTGTGTTCTTCGGACTTGGGATTATGCTCCTTACGATGGTAAATCGGATGCCAGGTGGGAATCAGAGTGGGTTAGACAGTTTTATTTTTGGGCAAGCGGCTTCGATGGTTCGGAAAGATGTGTATACGATGCTCTTGCTTGCAGTACTGGTGATATTGGTCTTATTTATTGGATTTAAGGAATGGAAGATATTCTTGTTTGATCCTGATTTCGCGAGAGGACTCGGACTTTCAGGTCGACTGATGAACGCCATTTATTTAACGGTGCTAGTACTTGTTATTATTACAGGAATTCAGGTTGTTGGCGTCATTCTCATGTCAGCACTACTTATTATACCAGCAGTCAGCGCACGGTATTGGACACAATCCTTCAAATGGATGCTTATTTTATCGGCGCTATTTGGGGGTGGAGCTGGAATGATCGGAACGATCATTAGTACACTGGGTAAGGGATGGCCCACGGGACCATTTATAATAGTGACTTCATCTACATTATTTGTCATATCGCTCGTATTTGGTGCCCAGAAGGGGCTATTGATTCAAGCGTTACAGCTTCGCACGCAGAGAAAAGCGCATGTATCTTCACAATTTAATATTAAGCAAGGGGGGGAATAACATGTCGTATACCGCATGGATTTTACTCACTGCATCCCTTGTTGGATTATCTTGTGGATTGATGGGTGTCTTTCTTATCCTTCGAAGAATGGCTATGATGGCAGATGCAATTAGTCATTCTGTATTAATTGGTATTGTCAGCGCATATTTGATTACACGTGAACTGAGTGGTTGGCACATGATGGTTGGGGGGATTATTGCGGGTCTTCTAACAGCGGTGTTAGTTCAATGGTTTAATTCACGTGGGGTGCAGCAAGATGCCTCGATTGGTGTTGTATTTACTACGTTATTTGCCATTGGAGTCATTATGATTGCGACACAGGCTGGGAATGCACATCTTGATGTAAAACACGCACTCATGGGGGAAATCACGTTCGTTCCTTGGAATGTTGTACAATTGCCTTGGATAGGTGACATACCTGAGGCTACCCTAATCCTTATTATTGTATTAATTATCGTACTTGTTGCGATCCTGGCCTTTTATAAGGAGTGGAAGATCACGTCCTTTGATCCAATGCTTGCAGCAAGTATTGGTATTCCAGTGGCGCTGATGCATTATCTGTTCATGACATTAGTATCCGTTACAACTGTCGCGGCTTTTGATGCTGTGGGAGCCATTATGGTTGTTGCTATGCTTATTACACCCGCGGCTGCCGCCTATTTATGGACAGATCGGCTGTCGATCATGTTAGTTCTGAGTGGAACATTCGGTGTTCTATCTGCCATTGGTGGGTATTATATAGCGGTGTTCCTTGATACTTCAATTTCAGGTTCAATGGCTTTTGCAACAGGTCTAGTGTTTATGATTAGTTTCTTATGTTCACCAAAGCATGGGGTGCTTGCTCAGTACTTTCGAACGGCTTGATAAACCGATATGTTTCGAAATGGTAGATGAGAAATCTTAAATACCCCTCTGTATTACAGAGGGGTATTTGTGATAAATAATAGCGAGTTTGAAAAGAACAATATTTAAATAAATATGTAACTATATTGCAACGTTTGGCCATGATGAATCGTCTATATTATAAGAAGGGTCATCCATAGGAAAAAAGTGGTTCGAAATATTTTTAATAGGGTAAAGGTTTAGTATAGAAGTTGATTGTTACGTAATGATTACGTAACCAAAGGAGAATTTCCATGAGAAAAAAATCTACTCTAATCATGATGATTATGATGGTTGTCTTTTTACCTTTTATCACATCGGTAAGTGCAGTTGGATATGAGCCAATACAGGTGAAGCAGGATACAATCACAGCTTATATTACAATGCTTGAACATAAAGAGGGTCAGTTGTTTATCGAGGCAGACGCTATACAATGGTATGAAGGTGAAGTTGCGAGTAAGGTATTTCTGGAACGCGAACAAGAAACAGGTGATTTAGATGGCCCACCAGATGGATACTATATCCTAAATGACAGCGAAGAACTGGCAACATATAAAGTTTCAGACAACGTTGAAGTGCTAATGCAAATTTATGACCGTGACGGTACGTATGAAGGAATGGATATCATCTGGAATGAGTCTATTACTCTAAATAAGTTTCAATCGCTATTCGAGAATAACGAGTTCATGGATTTAAGTCAATTTCCTTATCATTTGACGATAGAAGATGGCGTTGTGGTTCGAATTGTTCAACAATATATTCCGTAGAAGCACCATAAATACTTTACGAAGAGAAGGACCGTTTCCGATGATATGTCATCGATTCGGTCCTTTTTTCACATATAAATGAATATGAAAATAGTATACGCTACTCTTCTTTTTTACCGACACTTACGAGTAAGTACCCTGGAAAGAAGTTTTGATCCTCAGCTGAAAGCTCTTGATACCATTGAATAATCGATTGTTTGATGATGTCTGATTGGGGAATAAAGTCAAGAAAATCTAAACTGTTCACAAAACCAATGTCTGTCTCACTAAGTAGAGGAATGCCACTACTTTCAAATTCATTCACTAGTGTTGTGACTGGCTCCTCCACACCATACATCCAGACACCTTGTTTCTCAGCATATGCTTTACCTACTCGATAGGGCAGACACTTTGCAAAGGGTGTTAAGATGAGAATGATTCCTCCTGGTTTGGTGATTCGATCCATTTCCTTTAGTATGTTCACTTTCTCTTCGAATGTAAAATGCTCTAATACTCCTGCGTTCCAAGTAAGATCATATTTGTTATCCGTTACTTGTATGTTGCGTATGTCGGACAAAATAAATGTTCCTTGGCAATTTTCGTGTCCGAACGCCTCCCGACTATTATCTAGTGCTTTCGCAGAATAATCTACAAGCGTTACTTGAGCACCTTCAGCGGCGAGTCGTAATGAAATTTTACCGGTACCAGAGCCTGCCTCCAGAATGTTTAAATTTTGAATGGGGTTGATCCATTTGCGGATCGTATCATAAATGACTTGACTGAGCGAATCCCAACGATATGAAACCTTATGTGACCATAATTTATCCCATACTTCTTTTTGTTGATCGACCATGTTAGTCCTCCTCACTAATAAATCGTTGAATGATCTGTTCGAATCTAATGTAATCAGAGTGAATATCTGATAGTCTCTTCAGACCATAAGCACCATATTGTTGGAATAGTCCCTTTGCATTTAAGGCGAAATCGATATGTTTGTCGTGAAGGGACATACGCTGTGCCATAGTGGCATGATATACCCAAGATTTCAAATAACATTTGGGGCGCCAGTTGTTTCTCGTTCCCATATAGTATGAGTAACCAAGAAGTAAACTGTCATCCTCATAACCTTGTTTACCTTGAAGAAATTGTATGTCGTAACCACCAATAGATCGTAAGGCGGTCGCTTTGTGTACAACAGGATGGACAAATCCCGGATGGACCAGATCTATGCTTAAACTCTCCAATTGAGCAATTAATTCACTGACTGATGAAGGTATGGTCGTATTTTGTCCGATAGGCTGTAATTCCCCATTCATTGTAATAATTCCAGGAGAAAGCATGGGCTCATCCGTGATATCTAAATATTCTATTAGAGGTACATACCAGTTCGGTGGAAACACCATATCTACATGAATTTCCGATATGTATTCTGTATCGGTATAGTGTTTCCAAATATATTCGAAGCAGCTTTGTCTTGCGCGTACAATCCCAATGTTCTGCCCATGACCGAGTATGACTGCAGGTAGTTTAAAGGATGCGCATAGCTGGTTCAATTGGTCATTACTCAATCCACCTTGATTATAAATAATGACCAGAGCATCATCTGATAAGGCCAAGCTTTCAAAACATGCGGATACCATCGTTAAATCTTCTACATGTAAAGGTTCGTTACGAATAAGAAGAGGCATTGTATGAATGATTCTCATTGGGAACTCCTTTCCAATCGATGATTCGTACTCATTCTACCCAGGGCACTAAATTTGGATGTTCGTCTAGAATCGAGGCGTATTGCTCCTTCCAGCCGAATTCGGCATTAGGATCCAGTGCGTTATATCTTAAATATTTCTCAAGACGGTATTCAGGTCGTGACCATCCAAGATGCTTCAGACGAAGGCCAGATAAGAAGTATGGTAATGCGAAGATATTCTCTGGAAATCTGCCACAATGCTGAGCGGTTTCTTTCCATTGGAATACAAAGTCTGGTTTATATCGAATGAGAAAAGGACGGTAATGAAAGTGAGCCTGCCAATAGAGATCTTCCCTGTAATGATCTTTGTTCCAAAAGTCGTAAAGACGAAAGCAGATTAGATCTACTTCGGTATTTCGAAGCATTGGGCGGATGTCTTGTGCAAATCGAGGTTCGAACATTTCATCAGCATTTAAATTAAGGATCCAATCCGGGTTGCTCTTCAGGACTTCTTCCCACTGTTGCTTGCGCAGATCGATCTCATTTGAGAACTTAGAGACAATGTTGTGGATGATGCGTACAGGAATGCCTTCAAGAACTTCACGACATAAATCAATGGTTGTATCGCTACTGCCATCGTCAATAATAACGGCTTCATCAATGTATTTACGGTGTTCCTCAAGCACTTGTCTGAGAAAGCGAGAACTCTCATTCTTTACGACCATCGTTAGAGTCAATTTGTGGTTCTCATGAATGACTTCTACATGGGGTGTATCTTGAATTTCTGCTGGCGACAGTATTTCGTCAATAGGAAGGATTCCAGATTCCTTTTTGAAAGAAGCTACTTTATCTAGTTCAGAATCTCGGTATAAATGGAGTGCAGGATAATGTGTGTCTACATATAATGGGATGTCTAATGCTGCCGCACGGATACAGAAATGGCGATCTTCTCCCCAGAAGGAGATATTACGAATTGGATTGAAGTTGACACCTGATTGAATGGCATGCTGACTAATTAAAGTACAGGCTCCTAAGCCACCCACTTCATATATTCCGGGGTTCTTGAGTTTCGTAATGAATTGTTCGAATCGAATTGCGATTTCTTGTGCAGAAAGTTGCTCCCCAAGTTGTTGTTCCCATTGGTCGTATTCGTCTCGCATCCATACTTGAGGTTGGAACATCTTGTTCGGCTGCCACTGAGTCCAGAATATTTCAGATATAATATCTTTATCGGCCGCAACCAAATGCTCAATTGTATCTGGGTGGAGAATGAGGTCAGAGTCGATGAGAAATAAGTAATCATATTGTAATTGAGCGGCATGCTGAATCATCATGTTCTTGAAGTTGGCTACTTTCCAAATCAAACTAGAGTTCCATAAATGTGTAGTGTTATCTCGAACATATTCGTCAGAATATCCAGAAGATTGTAGGAGTACGAGCTCGGATTGTTGGGAGAATTGTTGAAGAATATCACTTGATTTCTGATCTATATTGTCGTCGATGAAATAATAGTACAGTTCAACTTGATGTTGTTTCAAATGAAGCAGAGAAGAGAGAAATTCCAGCAGAATGGCAGGTTTTTGATGAATAGGGCTACCAATTAATATACGTTTCTTAGGAGGACTCATAGTACATCACCAGGGATAGTCGTTACCTCTACTTTGTGAAGAATGGATTCTAAATAGGTTTTATTCTGATGAATTTTTGGGTCGTCATTACGATATTGTCGAGCTTTTTCGTTATGTTCGTAAGCAAGCACATAATTTCCAATTCGATCGTAGCAAACACATAACTGTAGTTGAGGAAGCCAAGTCGAGCAAGCGAGGTTTCTGAAACCCCAATGATCAGTAACCGGTTCAAGTCTAGTAGCTGTATCGTACCAGAATATGGCGTTATTAATTTGGTTGTGCTGTAGAAAGTGATAGCCTATTCTGCAACAAAATTCAGCACGTGGAGAATCATATTGGAGTGATCTTAAGGCCGATTCTAATGCTTTCTGTTCATTATTTAGGCCATGGTAGCAATCGGATAATTTCCCACAAGCTGAAATATTATCTTCGATCCAGCCTTCTTTCGTATTAAGAAATTTCTCGTAGAAAGTAATAGCGCGTTCGTACATTTGATGGTCTAACAATTCGTTAGCGAAATAATAAAGGTCACGAGGAGAGAATTGTTCGCCAAGAGAGAGGCGTTGCTCATAGATGCTAAGGTTTCGATCACTGTCATGATGAACGCTACTATGAGTTACAGCAATATCGCTATTGATGATGTTTCCACGTACTTCGAGGTATTCGTGAACCGCACCAATCCAACGGAATTGGTTACTTCGTTTAACAAGTCGATTACGTCTGTTACTGGATGTGACATTCCCATAAGAATCGAAGCCCAAATGATATTCCATGGTAACGGAGTCAACAGATGTGTCCAGTGTTTGTTTTAAAGTGTTCAAACGAAGGTTATCTTCTTTTTTTACTACATCATCTGCATCTAGCCATAGAATATAGTCTTTTGTAGCTTGGCTGAACGCATAATTACGTGCAGCTGCAAAATCATCAATCCATTTGAAATCATAAAGTTGTTTTGTGTATTTCTGTGCAATCATCTTGGTGAGATCTGTCGAACCCGTGTCCACAATGATGATTTCATCCACTATATTTGCTACTGAAGATAAACACCGATCAAGGGTTTGTTCTTCATTTTTCACAATTAAGCAGAGACTTATCGTTATCATAAAACCCCTCCGAATATAGGCATATTTAGACTGTATGTTTTTCAAAAAAAAAATATTCCCGACAAAATTTTCCGTTAAGTTGTAACATATGCTATTCCTCGGAATATGTTGTTAATATCTGCGAATGGGGCAGTTTCTCGGTTTTTATAGTTATTCAGGTTAAAAGATTAAGGAGGAGATAAAGTCAGATGAGCGATGATAAACCGAGTAAAGGCGATGGCAACCACGGGGAAAAAGGTGGAAGTAAAAATAAAGAATGTAAAAAATTGTTGAAAATATTAATTGAGCTTTCTGAAGCGGTCTCCCGAGTACTTACAACTCCAACAACACTTCATATTGCTAATTTACAAAGAGTGTTGAGACAACTTATGAAGTTTTTGAAAAAAACAAAGTTATGTAAATCAGAACGAGCTGAGCTTCAAGCCATATTGGAATTAACTATCGTATCAACTGAAGTAACACCTTTCTCAGTTATAAGTGTTGGAACAAACTTGCAACAATTGTTAGCAGATTTATTAGCAATTGTTCTTGTCATGCATGTAGACACTTGCTGCAAGGATGACTTGGTTATTCAAATTAAACGTATTCAGGTTTCTATTTCACTAGCTCTTGGATTACCGATTATTGGGACACCAGGTCCACAAGGTCCAACGGGAGCACCAGGAGCACCAGGAGCGCCAGGTGTACAAGGAGTACCAGGTGTACAAGGAGTACCAGGAGTACCAGGGATGCCAGGAGCACAGGGAGATCCGGGTGTACCAGGAGCGACAGGAGCTCAAGGCGATCCAGGTGCAACAGGAGCGCAAGGAGATCCAGGTGTATCAGGAGCCCAAGGCGATCCAGGTGCAACAGGAGCGCAAGGAGATCCGGGTGTATCAGGAGCCCAAGGCGATCCAGGTGCAACAGGAGCGCAAGGAGATCCAGGTGCAACAGGAGCGCAAGGAGATCCAGGTGCAACAGGAGCGCAAGGAGATCAGGGTGTAGCAGGAGCCCAGGGAGATGCAGGTGCAACAGGAGCCCAAGGAGATCCGGGAGCAACAGGAGCACAAGGAGATGCAGGAGCAACAGGAGCACAAGGAGATCCAGGAGCGACAGGTGCGCAGGGAGATCCGGGAGCAACAGGAGCACAAGGAGATGCAGGTGCAACAGGAGCACAAGGAGATGCAGGTGCAACAGGAGCACAAGGAGACCCGGGAGTAACCGGAGCGCAAGGTGACCCGGGAGTAACAGGAGCGCAAGGTGACCCGGGAGTAACAGGAGCGCAAGGTGACCCGGGAGCAACAGGAGCACAGGGAGACCCGGGAGTAACCGGAGCGCAAGGTGACCCGGGAGCAACAGGAGCACAAGGCGATCCAGGAGCGACAGGTGCGCAAGGAGATCCAGGTGCAACAGGAGCACAAGGAGATGCAGGAGCAACAGGGGCGCAAGGCGATCCGGGTGCAACAGGTGCACAAGGAGATCCAGGAGCAACAGGAGCTCAAGGCGATCCAGGAGCAACAGGAGCTCAAGGCGATCCAGGAGCAACAGGAGCGCAAGGAGATCCAGGAGCAACAGGAGCACAAGGAGATGCAGGTGCAACAGGAGCTCAAGGCGATCCAGGAGCGACAGGTGCGCAAGGAGATCCAGGAGCAACAGGAGCGCAAGGAGATCCGGGAGCGACAGGTGCGCAAGGAGATCCAGGAGCAACAGGAGCGCAAGGAGATCCGGGAGCAACAGGAGCGCAAGGTGACCCGGGAGCAACAGGAGCACAAGGAGATGCAGGTGCAACAGGAGCTCAAGGCGATCCAGGAGCAACAGGAGCGCAAGGAGATCCAGGAGCAACAGGAGCGCAAGGTGACCCGGGAGTAACAGGAGCGCAAGGTGACCCGGGAGCAACAGGAGCACAGGGAGACCCGGGAGTAACCGGAGCGCAAGGTGACCCGGGAGCAACAGGAGCACAAGGCGATCCAGGAGCGACAGGTGCGCAAGGAGATCCAGGTGCAACAGGAGCACAAGGAGATGCAGGAGCAACAGGGGCGCAAGGCGATCCGGGTGCAACAGGTGCACAAGGAGATCCGGGAGCAACAGGAGCTCAAGGCGATCCAGGAGCAACAGGAGCTCAAGGCGATCCAGGAGCAACAGGAGCGCAAGGAGATCCAGGAGCAACAGGAGCACAAGGAGATGCAGGTGCAACAGGAGCTCAAGGCGATCCAGGAGCGACAGGTGCGCAAGGAGATCCAGGAGCAACAGGAGCGCAAGGCGATCCAGGAGCAACGGGAGCACAAGGAGATCCGGGAGCAACAGGAGCGCAAGGTGACCCGGGAGCGACAGGAGCGCAAGGAGATCCAGGTGCAACAGGAGCACAAGGAGATGCAGGTGCAACAGGAGCACAAGGAGATGCAGGTGCAACAGGAGCTCAAGGCGATCCAGGAGCGACAGGTGCGCAAGGAGATCCAGGAGCAACGGGAGCAACAGGAGCGCAAGGCGATCCAGGAGCAACGGGAGCACAAGGAGATCCGGGAGCAACAGGAGCGCAAGGTGACCCGGGAGCGACAGGAGCGCAAGGAGATCCAGGTGCAACAGGAGCACAAGGTGACCCGGGAGCAACAGGAGCACAAGGCGATCCGGGTGCAACAGGAGCTCAAGGCGATCCAGGAGCGACAGGTGCGCAAGGAGATCCAGGTGCAACAGGAGCTCAAGGCGATCCGGGAGCAACAGGAGCACAAGGCGATCCGGGTGCAACAGGAGCTCAAGGCGATCCAGGAGCGACAGGTGCGCAAGGAGATCCAGGTGCAACAGGAGCTCAAGGCGATCCGGGAGCAACAGGAGCACAAGGAGACCGGGGAGCTACGGGAATAGCAGGTGCAGGTGCAATCATACCTCTCGCATCTGGAGGACCTATTATTATGACCACAGTTTTAGGCGGATTAGTCGGAACAACGAGTCTTGTAGGATTTGGAAGTTCTGCCACAGGTATATCTCTTCTTGGTGGTAATATAGATCTGACGGGTGGTATTGCCGGCCCACTTATCAACCTTGCATTTTCAGTTCCACGTGCAGGAACGATAACATCCATTGCTGCTTACTTCAGTACGACGATAGGTTTAAGCGTTCTTGGAACTGTAACTATTACTGCTTCATTGTTTCAGTCTGTGTTACCTAATAACGTATTCAGTCCAGTACCGGGGGCTACAGTAACACTTTCTCCAAGCCTCACAGGACTTATAAGTTTAGGGGATATTACGAAGGGGATTACGACGGGTTTGAGTATTCCTGTAACTCCTCAGACACGTTTACTACTGGTATTCTCAGCCTCGAGTACTCTTGTTAATACAATCACTGGGTATGCTAGCGCCGGCTTTACAATTTCGTAAGAGAATATTGCTATATTCATTTTAAGACACCAATATGGTGTCTTTTTTTCAGTGTGCCCCTGAAACTGTTTCTCCCGTTTTCTTCTATCAGAGTCATTCGCGAGTCGGGGTGAGAACACAGAGTCCATCGGTAGCAGACTTCCAGTGTTGATCACTCTTCTCTTAGCTTAAAAGACGGCGTCTAAGACGTGGATACTGGTTCCGTAGTATCGTTAGTATGGCGGGATGGGGAGGAGCATTTTCTATACACGCAAATGTTCTAGCAAATAGCATGTTTTGCCGTACTCCTTTTCTAAGAAACTGTATAATTCCTCGACAGACATGTATTTATACAAACGCTTTTCTAGAAAGCGGCAAAAGGTGTGAGGGAAGGATAGATCCACAAATAGCAGCTTCAATTGCCAATCGTTTAAAGAGTTTTCCCGAATATAATGAAGTAGAATATTTTGAAAAATAGTATGATCCCAGGTGTGATGGCGTTTCATTATGCTGGATAAAAGACGTCCGATGTCTTTAGATGGATGGTCATAACGAACGAATTCCCAGTCAATGATATAAAGCAGATCCGCTGCATGCAGTATATTCTCGCTGTGAAAATACCCATGGGAAATATAATGTTCATATACAGGACTATCTTTCCACTCTTAGAACTGGCGATGATCTCTAAGATGTTGCACCATCAAACTTCCTGATTCATGGAAATAATCGAGATACTCTGAAATGATCTTTTTCTTAGTAGCCCGTGTTGTCGAATATCGTTCTTTCCAGTTGGAGATCACAGTGAGCTTTCTTTCGTATTTGTGTTCCCAGTAGTGTTCGTTAGCATAATCAGGACCGAATGATGAGTGAAGTCCGAGAGAAGCGGCATGCATATTACCAAATAAGGTGGCTTTACTTGCGATAGCATCTGGAGAAAATGTGTGGGATGAGGTACCTTGTATCTTTTCCTGTAGGACATAATGATGATCTTTCCATTCTAGATAGGGTTCTCCGGCTAGGGTAGGGAAATTGATTGGAATGGCCGTTTCTCTGGATCTTAAATAGTGCTCAACTTCTAGAATGAAACGAAGGTTCTATCGGTCTTATGAAGAATCTCGTAGTTTTCGATGATAATACCATAATATGAGGAAGCGGCTTTCAGTAGAGGGTCAAGCATGTTATGATAACCACCTTTCTAAACAATAGTTGATAGAAAGACTTGGATATTTAACGATATTCAGCCCCTTTCAAGGAGAAAGAGGCTGAATATCGTTTGGTAATCGTATTAGTACTAGTCGCTAGAACTTGAACTTGAATCTGAATTTGAATCTGAATCATCTTTGACAACGATATAATCGCCATAGGGGATAAAGGTTGCAGCATCAGCTGTAGTAAGACCATTATATGGAATCCAGGAAGTTTGAAGATTAGCAACTACATCGGCTGGAACGTTGGCAAGTTCAGCCATTGCTACGCCATAGAAGAATCCTACAACACTGCTGAGTTCAAGCAATCCTCCGATTATGATCGACATTGAAATCGCCTTTCGCCTCAACTCGTAACACTGAATTGCCTAATTCATTATAATCAAAAGTCTTTTCAAGACGAAGACAGCTCATCGGATCGAATTTGTGCCAGCCTAGTTTAAATTCCTGTTCGATAACGGATTATATATGAAACTTCTTTCTGATATGGATGCACCTCAATTCCAAGCCGATCTGCGATAGTCACGAACACGAGCTCGTCGACGCCAAAGGCTTGAGTTTCCTGCAGGGTTTTATGAAATAAGTCATATTTATCAGAAGTTAGCAAGTACTTTACTAATCTTTTGCTGTAGACCTGTCCTACGTTAAATGATTCATAATAGGGTTCTTGTCTCAGTTGAATGAGGCAATAAAAATCGTCATCAGGAATTTTTGTTTCGACTCCCAAATAATCATAGGATTTATTGATATCTTCAAGCCATCGCATCACTTCTAGCGTAAAGATAGAGGTGACACCATAAGACAATTTCCTGCTGGTTGGGCAAACGGGATAGCCCAATCCCTCACACAGTTCGGAGTCGTTACCTCCGTTGAATAATACGCCAGAGCTATCTGGACAATAGCATCGGATGTTGTCGAGTAAATTGATGACGACATACCTTTGGCTGTGTACCAGAATAGCGAAACAAATTCTCTTGTGTCTATCTATTTTATAACTGGTGCTCTCAGTACTCTCCGTGTTGTACGTACTGTCTGTACTCTCAGTGTACTTGCTGTACTCTGCCAAGGCGTTCAACCTCTGGTGGTATTATATGATGAAATGTATTAAACGATTGGGCGTTAGCGGAAATAGATTGCTCAAATAAATGTACGAGTGTACCTATCAATAGGAGGGCTATGATCATAATATGGAGCACAGCAAGATTATGAAAGGAAGTGTGCCCGTTGGCTTACAAAAGGATCGATCGCTTAGTGAGCGTGGTAATACCTTGTTATAATGCGGATCCAGAATTGGAGATCGTGCACAGATATTTCGCGATTTGCACTTCGGCAGACACATTCTAATATCGATCTTATTGGCACCAACTATATGGCTTTTGAGGATGACGATGTTGATAAACAGATAGTATCGAACTGACTTAGTTACGGGGATGATATCCACATTCAATATGCGCAAGGAGAACATTGCGTCTCACATCCTACAGCTCTTTTTCGCGGAAGCGTGTTTGACGAAATAGGCGGGTTAACTCGAAATATAAATGGGGCGGAAGATAACGAATATATGGTTAAGTTTATTCAAAATGATTATGAGTGAAACGATTCACCATCTTAAGGAGTTGCGACAGTATGTATCTGAACGATTTACGAAAGAGAAGATGGCAGATGGCTGATTATCAATATATAACAATATTATAAATTAATGACGGAATGTTAAGTTAAATGCGACAGGGTTTGGCAATTCGCCAAATAGAATAATTATCTGCAGTAATGTGCCTAATAGGAGGATGATTGTGGATGAAGGTGAGAAAAGCTATAATTCCCGCCGCAGGATTAGGCACTCGGTTTCTTCCGTTTTCCAAAGCAGTGCCCAAAGAAATGCTACCTGTTTTGGACAAACCGGCGATTCAATATATTGTCGAAGAAGCGGTTGCTTCAGGAATAGAAGATATAATTATCGTGACGGGGAAAAATAAACGTTCGATAGAAGATCATTTTGATAAGAATGCCGAACTGGAATTATATTTACAATCTACTGGGAAGCTCGATAAATTAAAGCTAATCAAGGACGTTACGAATATAGCTAATATTTATTACGTAAGACAAAAAGAAGCTTTGGGGCTGGGAGATGCGATCTTGACTGCTCGGAGCTTTATTGGAAATGAACCATTTGCTGTGCTACTTGGAGATATGATTATGGATGATTCGCAACCGAGCACGAAGCAATTAATCAATGTTTATCAGAAACAGAAGGCGCCTGTCATTGCAGTAGAACAAGTTGATCGTTCGGAAATTGGGAATTATGGTATCGTACTCGGACAACAAATGGATGATCGACTGTATCGTGTTCACACACTTGTGGAGAAACCCCAAACTGAGATTTCTTCGAATATGGCAATCATGGGACGTTATATATTAGAGCCAAGGATCTTTGAAATTCTTAGTAATACAAAACCTGGACTAGGTAAAGAGATTCAATTAACGGATGCTCTTCAAACACTAGCTCGCGAACAATCGCTTTATGCATATTTACATGAAGGTAAGCTTTATGATGTCGGTAACAAACTCGGCTATTTGAAAGTATCTATAGAATGGTGTTTAAAAGATAAAGAAATACGAGGTCCCTTTTACACTTATCTTAAGGAGTTGCTAGCCGAAAAAGAGTGAATTTATTGAAGTGCATGATCCTTTAGCGGAACTTGTAGCTATGAGAATCTATATATTTAATAGGCGGGAGATCTTGATTAATAAGGACTCCTGTTATTAGTTTTAACCTTTTGATATTACATATTCATCACGAAAAAGATCATTCAAACGTATATATATAGATTAAGACATGAATATAGAATATCCGCCATAAACTGAATATTACTGCATATTCCCATAAGTGATATCATGCAGTTAGAACAGCATCATCTGATTGATCACCCCCCAGGAGGGATGCCAATATGTTTAACAACAAGGAAGCGTTTAAGCAACTCTTTCAGGAGAAACTGGTCAGTAAGTTGGGAAAGCCAAAGATGGAAGCTCAGAAAGCAGATGTTTATAAAGTTCTGAGTAGTATGATCCGTGAATATGCCAGTAAGAATTGGATAAAGACAAATCAAAATTACCAAGCCCATCAGGAAAAGCAAGTGTATTATTTCTCGATGGAGTTTCTCATAGGTCGTCTTCTTGGTAACAATCTGCTTAATTTAGGTATGCTTGAGCTTGTTAGGGACGGTCTAAAGGAATTGGGATGGGACCTTGAGGAAATTGAGGAGGAAGAATCAGATGCGGGTCTAGGTAATGGAGGGTTGGGTCGACTTGCAGCCTGCTTTTTAGATTCTCTAGCTACTCTCCAGTACGCAGGTCATGGATGTGGTATTCGTTATAAATATGGTTTATTTGAGCAGAAAATTGTTGAAGGCAACCAGGTGGAGCTACCTGATTATTGGCTTCAGAAGGGAAATGAATGGGAAGTACGTAGACCGGATAAAAAAGTTGAGGTACGCTTCAAAGGAAATGTTGAAATTAGTAAGGAAAATGGAGAATTAGTATTTGAAACACATAACTATGACGCGGTCACGGCCATACCTTATGATATGCCTGTCATTGGATATGAAGGAGAACATGTCAATACTTTACGGATATGGAGTGATTGTTCTGTTGATTCTATCTCTGAATTTCTATATCCTGACGATTCCCAGTATGAAGGAAAGCTACTCCGGCTTAAGCAACAATACTTCTTGTGTTCAGCAGGTGTACAAAGTATTGTGCGTACATTTGAAAAGCTTGGGTTATCCATTGAGCATTTGCCTGAAAAGGTAGCTATCCATATTAATGATACACATCCTACACTTGTCATCCCAGAATTGATGAGGATATTAATTGATGTAAAAGGGTTGGGTTGGGCTGAAGCATGGGAGTTAACTACGAGAACAGTCTCTTACACGAATCATACAACTTTAAGTGAGGCACTGGAGAAGTGGCCTGTTTCTATGCTGAAGGAACTACTCCCACGTATTTACATGATTATTGAGGAGATCAATACAAGGTTCTGCGGCATGCTGATGAAGAAATACCCAGACCAACCGGAAATCGTGCCACAGATGTCGATTATTGATGGTCATCAATTAAAAATGGCGAACTTGGCTATTGTAGGTAGCTACAGCGTGAATGGCGTGGCTGCACTTCATACTGATATTTTGATGAAACGCGAAATGAAGTTATTCTATGATCTGTATCCAAACCGCTTCAATAATAAGACGAATGGAATTACACATCGCCGTTGGCTGCTGCATGCTAATCCAGCACTTTCTAACCTGATTAATGAGTCCATAGGCACACGATGGATAGATTCTCCTGAAGAGATGGTCGGAATATTGAAATACAGTGAGGATAGTGGCTTCCAAGATCGAACTCGGGCGATTAAACAGCATAACAAATTGAAACTCGCATCTTTTATTCATGAAAAACAGGGAATCATCGTTGATCCATACTCTATCTTCGATATCCACGTGAAGAGGCTACATGGCTATAAGCGGCAGTTGATGAACATCTTGCACATCATGTATTTGTATAATCAATTGAAACAAAATCCATCGATGGATAGGATCCCTCGCACGTTTATTTTTGGAGCCAAAGCTGCACCGAGCTATTGGTTGGCTAAAAGAATTATTAAACTTATCAATGTGGTAGCTCACCAAGTTAATCGAGACCGAAAAGTGAATCAGAAGTTGAAGGTCATATTCTTAGAGAACTACTCTGTTTCCTTAGCAGAGAAGATTATTCCAGCGGCAGATGTCAGCGAACAGATTTCGACGGCTAGTAAAGAAGCCTCAGGTACAGGGAATATGAAATTTATGATGAACGGCGCACTGACGATTGGAACGATGGATGGGGCTAACGTGGAGATGCATGACATGGTGGGGGACGCCAACATGTTTATCTTCGGTTTACAATCCGATCAAGTACTTGAATATTATCAGCATGGTGGTTATGCGGTGCAGAATGTATATCACAGTGATGCGCGTGTGCGGGAAGTGATGGATCAATTAGTGTCTCCAGGTTACTTCGGTCTAAATGGGTATGAATTCGAGGACATATTTCATTCTATTATGAGCACTAATGATGAGTATTTTGTACTTAAGGATTTCGCAAGTTACATTGAAGCTCACCAACAGATTGATCGCTCCTATCGTAGTCCGAAGAAGTGGCAAAGGAAATCCATCATAAATATCGCTCATTCCGGTAAGTTCTCCAGTGATTGCACGATTCGTAAGTATGCTTCTGAAATTTGGGGATTAGAGAGGATCTAATATAGTAGAAGGAAACAGATACCAGCTATTTAAGTTGATATCCGTTTCCTTCTGTTTAGTGATATTGATCATTTATTGTCAAGGTCGGTATTCTCCTGTATGTGAAAGAATCGGATGAATATGGACTGTTCGAATGCGAGCTTTATTGCCTTGACAATCGTGATTCCTAATTTTAAGATGGAAAGGCTTACCATCGGCACTTGAATAAACCTTCAATCGAAGAGAAATTAGGGGTTAATGTTGACGTCTACATATGGAAAGAATAATTCAAGTATTTCTTTGATGGCTATGTTTGTTATTTTTGTTGGAACAGTAATCTCGATTCAAATAACAACGGTTTATATGAGTTTGGGATGGATAATCATCCTATGTGGGATTCACTTGTATAAACCTGTAACTCGTCGTATTCGTGATGTTTCATTCTTGAGTGCTCTTTATGCCTTGGGATACTGGATTACCGTCAGTTTGAATTCTTATATAACCGACTATCTTATTTATCTAGAACTTCCTAGGGAATTAATCATTGCATGCTCGCGATTGAGTCTCATTGGATTTGTTGTTCCATTCATTCTCTTTAAGAAGATGGACAAGACTACGACAGATTATATGGCCAAGGGGAGTTTTACAGAAAGTATTCATTTTCCTTTGATATGGCATGGAGTGAAGGATCCAATTTGGAGATTTCTACTGATTGCTTCATGTGTTGTTATTTTATCATTTAGTTTTGTCATTGATGTTAGCCCGGCAAATATCAAATCTCTCCTGTGGGCTAGCATCCTATTTGCGTTGATTAATTCTGTACTAGAGGAAATATTATGGCGTGGGCTCATTCTCAGTCGATTCGTTGATATGTTAGGTGAAGGATGGGGACTCATCATCGTTAGTATTGGTTTTGGAATGTATCATTATTCTATAGGGTTCCCATGGAGTATATGTGTTTTATTCTCTATATTTGGTATGTTATTAGGAGGAATCGCCATCCGTTCAAAAGGGTTGATCCCCGTAATCATCCTTCATTTTATAATGAATATACTGTTCGCTTTAAGTGGATTAATCTTCTAATTGCGTACTCTCGTGTTAAACTGTATAGACAACATGATGAAAAAGGGGAGTACGGCGTGATATATATTGCATTAGTACTTGGTATTATGCTTTTGGTTGCAGCTGGAGTATTAGCATGGAAGAATTCGCAGATCATTGCAGAGAAGAATGAGGATCAAGGACCAAGCTCATCCTCATTGCAATATACGGTTCATATGACTGATAAATGGGAAGATCAGGATTCATTATCACTTATTTCGTTGTTCCACACCTCCTATGTCGTGGAAGAACGGGAATCTCAGGCCCATCTTTGCCGGGTTACTGGCATACGTGGTGAATTGAAACTGTACGAGGCTGAGAATGTTATGCTTCATAATATTAGGCACGCTAAGCTAAAAGGAAGTTTATTGTCCGGTATGGCTATGTTCGACTTGGCGATGAATGAGGATGAGAAAGAAGTTTTGACTCGATTAGAACGGGACTTAATGGAGCAACCAGATGTGAAAGACCGATAAGTTTAACCGAATGGATGTTTACTATTCTTGGGAGTGTGAACTGGGATGAATATGAAGAGAATTGCTGCTGAACACGCTGTACAATATATCAAAGATGGGATGAAAGTTGGATTGGGAACGGGGTCAACAGCCTATTGGGCTATTCAGAAGTTAGGAGAACGAGTGAAAGAAGGTCTATCTATACAGACTGTCGCGACCTCTAAAGCATCTGAGAAACTGGCCATTGAACTTGGAATCCCCATCATACCTTTTACTAAATTGGATGGTTTGGATGTAACGATTGATGGAGCAGATGAAATCAATACAGATCTACACTTGATAAAAGGTGGCGGTGGTGCGCTCCTTAGAGAGAAGATTGTGGCTTATCATAGCGCAAGACTTATTATTATTGCTGATGAGAGTAAAAGGGTACAAACATTAGGTCAATTTCCTCTACCGATTGAGGTTATTCCCTTTGCAGTAGATTGGACGCTTAAAGCTCTAGAGGGGCTTGGTTGCCGTGCTCAGTTGCGCACTGATGATGAACGTTTGTTCATTACGGATAACGGGAATTACATCGCAGATTGCCGTTTTGGATCTATTGCATTACCCCTTGAACTACATAATAAAATTCTAGGTATTCCAGGTATCGTGGACAATGGGTTATTTATCGGACAAGCTGATCTTGCCATTATTGGTCACAGGGATGGTAGTGTGGAAGTATTGGAGCGTAAATGAGGGTATTGAGATTGAAAAAAAGAACTAGAAATATCATTTTGACGATTCTGATTATCTGTTATAGTGGCTGTCTCTTGTACTGGATGTTTATTGGTTTTGGACGGGTTAGACATTCCGGTGGACCACTTAGTTATAACGTAGTACCATTCGAGACAATTCGGCTCTATATTCGGAATATCAATCACTTGCCCAATCGTACTTGGATCATTAATTTATTCGGAAATATGGGTGTGTTTGTACCTTTTGGACTGATACTTCCTATTATCTCCAAAAGAATGAGATCCTACTGGAGATTAATGTTGACGTTTGTACCTGTCGTGATGCTTCTAGAACTATCCCAGATGTTGTTACGTGTAGGGAGCTGTGATATTGATGATGTGATCTTAAATGTTATCGGAGTATGGATAGGTTACGGCATCTTACGACGATTATTTAAACGTTACATATCTTAGGAGAGAACGTGGAATATTACCTCTAACTTGGTTCATGACCTTGAAATCTTGTGCAGAGGTGGAATATTTGTAATGAAACGTCCAGTTCTTCTTTTTATTGCATGCCTGATATTGGCTTTCGGATATACACAGACAAGAGCAGATGCAGGTACTGCTGATCAACGTCCCTATCACTTTGGATTCAAGAAAAGTAAAGACGGACAACTTCCATCCATTAATGAAGAAGGGTTCAAATCTATTTTACAAAAACATGAAGCGATCTTTCTTGGGGATACGAATCAAAAAGAGATTTATTTGACCTTTGATAATGGTTATGAGAACGGGTATACAGCGAAAATATTAGATGTTCTACAAGAAAAGAAAGTACCCTCGATCTTTTTCGTGACGGGACATTATGTGAAAAGCCAGCCGGAATTGGTCCTAAGAATGGTCTCAGAGGGTCATCTTGTAGGGAACCATTCATGGAGTCATCCCGACGTTACTCAGATTTCTAGCGCTCAATTGAAGGATGAGCTGTCCAAGGTGAAGGATGCAGTAGCGAATTTAACGAGTCAGAAGGAGATGGAATATCTCCGTGCTCCTCGTGGTATCTTTAATGAAGCTATGTTAGAATCTAGTCGAAATGAAGGTTATACCAATGTATTCTGGTCTGCTGCATATAAAGATTGGGATACCCAAATCCAAAAAGGATCGGAGTATGCCTATACTCAAGTGATGAATCAACTGCATCCCGGCGCGGTTATATTACTTCATTCGGTTTCTAAAGATAATGCAGAGGCGATGGGACGGATTGTTGATGATGCTAGAAAGCAGGGCTATGTATTCAAGAGCCTTACTGAGTTAGTGAAAAAGACGTATTAAGATTGACAATAGCTCCACTTTGCATTATCTTTAAACTAAGATAATATATTTGGAGGTAGAATTTGTGGTAGAGATTAATAAGACCAAAAGTAATAATGAGCTTTCGCTCGATTTGTTTATTGTGCTAGTGCGGGCATATAATTCAGTAATAGCTCATTCCACTCGCAGTATTCAAAGTTATGGATTGAACTCCACAGAATTTGGTGTGCTAGATTTGTTGTATCATAAGGGCCCTCAACCGTTGCAGAAGATAGGAGAGAAGGTCCTCATTTCCAGCGGGAACATTACTTATGTAGCGGATAAACTACAGAATAAGAACCTACTTGTTAGAATCGCTTCTCCAGATGATAGACGCGTTATATTTGCAGATCTAACGGAAGAAGGAAGAGCCTTCATGGATGACGTATTTCCTCAACATAAGAACGTTATTGTTGATTCTGTGGAAGGTTTAGATGAGGAAGAGAAGAAGCAAGCCATTGGGCTTTTGAAGAAATTAGGACTTTCAGCAGAAAGTAAATGATGAATTGGGAAGTGAATACATGAATGGTCAACTACGATCTACAATAACTGCAGGACTTGAGGTAGATATTGTACTGAAGCAAGATCAAGCAACAGGTAAGCTAACTCGAGGAACCGTCAAGGATATATTGACGAATTCGCCGAAGCATCCTCACGGTATTAAAGTTCGTTTAACCAGTGGACAGGTTGGCCGTGTACAGCATATTATCCAGAAATAAGTTCCGTAATGGGTGAATACTTATGAACAACCTCAAAAAGTTAAAGGCAGCATTGAACTTGGTAATAAAGTTCAATGCTGCCTTTGTTATGTGCCTGTTGTTACTTATGATTCGTTACATCATCCTGAAACGTTCCAATTGCTCCCACAACATCTCTTGAATTAATATTTCCTTCTGCTTAGGACCGAGGAGATCAAAATGAGGAAACATAGTGCGATGATGAATATATTTAGGTGGCAAACCGTTAGCGATACACCATTCAGATAAACGTGTCACATCAGCGCAACCTACTTTAGTCACTGTGTTGAATTTGGGGAATCGAGGATCGATCCAGTAATGAGTAAGGTAAGCAATCTCACCTCTGTTCACCGCAGCTTTCCATTTCGATAATTCTTCCCTGTTGATACCAAAAGCCATCTCTATCAATCTTCCCTATCGAGTTATTAGTATTCATTATACATGAAGGGAAGGTAAGTCGACCAGAATCAAGATAATAAGAGTATTACTTGTGTCCTTCTCATGGAGTATAATAATAATTGTTTCAACATATTAATGGTTGGTGGATGTTAGAGAACATCATAATTACAAGGAGATGCATGCGTTGAAAACAAAAGTCGCTGTTGGAATTGACGGTGGGGGAAGCCACACACGAATTCTTGTCGTGGATCAGCGTGGACAAGCGCTTTCTTATATCGAGACAGGGGGATCCAATCCTTATCATCACCAAGATGCGGATCGTCATCTTCAAGATGGTATTCGTGAAGCTCTTGAAGTTGCCGGGCGTACAGCAGGTGATGTTGTATCTCTAACAGCGGGCTTAGCTGGTCTTGATGATGAGAAGGGTTATTTGTGGGCGAATCAGCAACTTGCGGCTACTGGCATAATGGGAACAATAAGTGCAGTAAATGATGCGTACCCTGCACAGATGGGGGCTTTTCTCGGAGAATCAGGGATTGTCGCGATTTGTGGTACGGGTTCAATTATTTATGGACGGAACGAGCAGGGGAAGGAACAACGTAATTATCAATTTGAACATTATGCACCTGCTGCTGCCAGATTTATAGGATACGACGCTGTTTACCGAATCATTGCGGGCAGGTATGTTCAGGCGGATCTATCCTTCGTAAGAGAAGTATTAGATTTCTTTCAGTTGGATGATGCAGATCATCTTGCTCAGATGGGTGCAATAGGATTCTATGAGGACGCTAAGGTAAGGAATCGTATCTTTGGACATCTTGCGCCTCTAGTGACTTTAGCGGCAGAAGGTGGTGTTCCCTTAGCATGTGAAGTCTGTGATCGTGCTGCAGAATCGGTGGTTATGGGTATTTCTCTCGTGGGCTCTACGTTCCATGCATCGGATATCCGAGTGTCATTTATAGGGAGTGTTCTTTTAAGTACATATATGAAAAAAGCTGTATTGCAACAACTAAGTATTTCTAATACTACTGGAAGAAACTATGTTTACAGCGATGCACAGGTTGTGCCGGTTGTAGGGGCAGTTATTCACGCGTTAAAAGAAGTAGGGTTGGAACAATCAACCAACGTGTTCTCATCCCTTCAGAGATTTGTTCAATCTCACATCATGAGGGAAAGTTGATATTATTCTTTAAACCTATTACAGTTACGTATGAGCAATTCACTTGAACAAATGGGCTGGAGGTATGCAACATGTTGCTAAACATTAAATCTTATATTCACAAGCAGGAAGTGGCAGAACTACTTTCTTATGCTGTTTTTCCAGATGAAAAGTCTTTGAAGGCTGCCATACAGAAGTATGAGGAGACAGAGTCGTTACAGCTTTATGGGTTTGAAGACGAGAAGTTATTGGTAGGGTTGATCGGTTATGTGATGGATGATAAAAAAATCCTTACAGTTCATCATTTGGCTATTTTGCCTGAGAATCGCTTAAAGGGGTACGGTCGGGGAATATTCCTTGAGTTGATCCAAGCTCAAAATCCATCCCAAATTATCACGGAGACAGATGAAGAAGCAGTAGACTTTTATCGAAATATTGGATTTGTTGTGTATAGTCTAGGTGAGATTCACCCAGGAGTCGAACGCTTCCGATGTGTATATGAAGTAGAGGATGAGGAAGATTAATAATTTAATTACTTAAGACAAAGAACCTGAGGGAGAATTCTCCTTCAGGTTCTTCTTATGAAGAGATATATCCCTTCTGTTAATAAGCCAAGGATAAACCCGCCCAACATAAACACCGCGAAAGTCAGAAATCCGGCGAGATCCTCCCAGCCCGACATATCTCTATTCGTGTACAGGAACATAAGCACTAGACCGATTATAATTCCGAAAGTGGTAATGAGCCATACAAGACGCGCGCCTAGCCAACCGAATCCATTAAGTATACCGGAGATAATGAAGGAAGACAGAGCAAGACGCAGGAGAATGATAATATCTAGTTGTTGTCCTAGAAAGGCGAATCGATGCAATCCTAGTAGCAGCCACAAGATGAATCCGTAAGTGACCATCCAGAGGAACCAGTGTCTACTTTTTGTAGAAGGCATAAATTTCATGTGATCCTTCCTCTCCATATCCTTCTCATTGATCATATTAATTATAGTCACAGAATAGCATGATGTATTCATTTATAGAAATTAAGATTGGTGGTGGATTTCATATGTAACACGATAACATCATTAAGGTAATGTAGTCACAAAAAGTGGTATGGTGTATTCATTTGAAATTGGTTATTTATAAATATAATATAATTGAGGTATAATTTGACATATATTTGAGTTAAGGAGGACGCTGTATGAATCAAGTGCGTAGTTATCATGGTGGGAACAGTAGAGAGTTGAAAGTTGAATTTTCAAAGGATGTTTTTCCATAGCACCAGACTTATATGTTGGATTGATTGCCACTCCCAAAGTTACAAACGTGGACAAGGATCCTGAGGTGGATGCGTTACTTACACATATGGAACAAGAAATAATGAATTCTGGTCTTCAAAGGGATTCGATCAGTGAACTTCCTACTATTGCTGCTGGGCGAAGGATTTATGTAATGCGATATCACTGAAATGTCGCACTCCGATTGCTTCATGTGACATCTGTGATATGCAAGAATTGGTCATTCGAAGAGCGGAAGGGAACGAACGTTATTTGCCAATCGGTAAGGTTGATGAATATGAGAATCCAGCACCAGGTGAGATCATCTATGCTGATAATGTAGAGAGAGCTCACTCCCATCGTAATAGGATATATCCCAGCATGTGTCACATTCGGGCTCGTTGGTAAAGCGCTATCGTTGGGGAACTTAGAAGTATTTCTGTTATCAGCGTTAGTTTACGCCGGAGCAAGTCAGTTTATTGGTGCCCAACTGTTAGTGGGCGGGACTGCGGCACCCATTATTCTTCTGCTCACCTTGATTATCAATTTAAGATACTTTTTTATCAGCATGTCCTTCTCAAAAAGGGTAAGTAGTGACTCCCGCTCGTTCTTCAAAGGGATCATTGGCTTTGGGTTAACGGAAAGAGGTATATGCGATAAGTATGATGTCAGAAAAAAACCGTGGGCAAGTAGGGAGTCAATCCATTCCCTATTTACTGGTATTAGAGTTCCTACCTGCACTTAATACTTCACTCTATACCTTGCTAATCGCACTGATTATTCCCCAAATACTCAGGAATAGGATAAATCTGGAAATCTGTATCTCTGCGGCTATCTCTTCGTGGTTGTTACAGCCATTCCTTTGATTTAGCATTCCTTTTCCAATTGAGTATTTAAATTCTTCGCTAAACCTTGCCATACATTTACGCCTCCTCTAGAACTTCTATACTAACTCTACTAATCAAAACTCAGTGAGAACGCACTTGAATTGAAAGGTCTATCATTCTCCACTTCATTCAATCAACAATATCATTTGAAGTATGGAGCAAAGCTATTATTTTTTAAAATTTATCTTTAAATCAATATAAAACCATGTTAGTATAGATAATGACAGTATTTACTATAATTTGTATATATGTTACTTCATTATATCTTTGTGCATTCTCGGAAACTTGAAAGGAGGTGAATTGGCGTAGTTCATTCATAGGGAGGTGATACGTTGAAATGATTTTAGTTGGTATGTGTATAAAGAGAGAAAGGGAATAAAAAACCGAATTGTAAGCGTTTACTTTTCTCTGGGTGGGTTATCTTAAAAAAAATTTAAGGAGCTGAAGAAATGACAAATATATTTAGGAAGAAGTCTTTTAAATTGTTTGTTCTCTTAACATTTCTTATCACTACGTGGATACCATTAGGAGGCAGTAACACTTTCGCCGCTGAAGCCCATGTGAATAACCCCTTCGTTGGCGCAACGCAATATGTGAATCCTGATTATGCGGACCTCATCGACACTTCGATTGCTCAATTGAACGATAGTAACTTAATCGCCCAAATGAATACTGTAAAAACATACCCAACAGCGATTTGGTTAGATCGCATAGCAGCGATCTACGGTGGCGAGGCAAACGGAGGTCGTAAAAGCTTAGAACAAACTTTGGATCATATACTCACTCAAAAACAAGGGAATACACCAATCGCAGCGATGTTTGTAATTTATGATTTACCTGGTCGGGATTGTCACGCATTGGCATCCAATGGTGAACTTCCATTGACCCAAGAAGGTTTGCAAACTTACAAAACAGATTACATTGACGTCATTGCGGATATATTTTCCAAACCTAAATATGATGGAATTCGGATTGTTAGCATTATTGAACCGGATTCATTACCGAATCTTGTGACGAATTTAAATACTCCTGCTTGCGCAGCTGCTAATTCAACGAATATTTATCGTGATGCTACGCAATATGCACTTGATCAATTACATGCGATTCCAAATGTGTACACTTATATGGATATTGGTCATTCTGGTTGGTTAGGTTGGAGTACTAATCTACAACCTGCTGTCGATCTGTTCACGACTGTCGTTAATGGAACAACCGCTGGTTTGAATAGTGTGGACGGATTCATTACTAATACTGCCAATACAACTCCAACAGAAGAGCCAAACTTGCCAAACGCAGATTTGAGTATAGGGGGACAGCCACTAAGATCTGCCGACTACTATGAATGGAATCCGTATTTTGATGAAGTAGACTTTACTGCAGCGTTGTATTCTGCTTTTGTTGCTAAAGGCTGGCCAACGACTACGGGCTTCTTAATTGATACATCTCGCAACGGATGGGGTGGAACAACAAGACCAACAAGTGCTAGTGGGTCTACACCAACGACATACGCGGATTCTGGACGGATTGACCAACGTTTACATCGCGGTAACTGGTGTAATGCAAGTGGAGCGGGTATGGGTATACCTCCAACAGTAGCTCCTTCAGGTTACGCTGAATCACATCTTGATGCGTTCGTATGGGTGAAACCACCGGGAGAATCCGATGGATCAAGCTCTGCCATTCCGAATAATGAAGGCAAAGGTTTTGATAGAATGTGTGATCCTACGTATACCAATGTAAATGGGACTTTGACAGACGCACTGCCTAATGCACCTGTGTCGGGTCACTGGTTTCATGATCAATTTGTACAACTGGTAACCAATGCTTTCCCGGTCATCCCAGGTAGCGGTGGAGGTACGACACCACAAGTTCCTGCCAAACCGACTGCATTGATAGCGACTTCAGACAATGCTAAAGTTAGTTTGAGTTGGAGTGTGGTCACTGGAGCGAGCAGCTATACGGTGAAACGTGCTACGATAAGTAGTGGGCCGTATACGGATATAGCAACCAATGTAACTAGTACAGATTATGTGGATAGTGGAGTGGTTAATGAGACGACCTACTACTATGTAGTAAGTGCTACGAATGGTGTAGGGTCAAGTGCAAATTCTGCAGAAGTGACTGCTATACCAATAGCAGGTCCAACTAATCCTACTGTACCAACATCACCGATAGGATTGATTGCAACAGCTGGAGACACTCAAGTAGGCTTAAGTTGGACAACCTCTACTGGAGCAACCAGTTATACCGTAAAAAGAGCAACGGCAAATGGTGGACCGTATACGAATATTGCAATGGGTATAACAGATCTGAATTATGTGAACTCAGGATTAACCAATGGAATTACTTATTATTATGTAGTAAGTGCAGTTAATTCGGAGGGTGAAAGCTTGAATTCCGATCAAACGGCTGCAACACCTGAAAACGTTTTAGTTATAAGTGATCTGAATGTACAATATAAAACAAACAGTTCCAACACGACAGGTAACACAATACAAGCGAGCTTTAATGTTGTGAACTCAGGTGCCACGGCTGTGAACCTGAGCAATCTAAAGCTTCGATATTACTTCACGAATGAAGGAAGTTCTGACTTAAGCTTTTGGTGTGATTGGGCACAGATGGGTACAAGTCATGTAAGTGGTTCTTTTGCAACAATTAATCCAAATCAAGCAGGTGCGGATACGTATTTAGAGATTTCATTTGGCTCTTCGGCAGGAAGTATTCCAGCTGGAGGACAAAGTGGTGATATTCAAATTCGTGTGGCAAAGAACAATTGGTCTAATTTTGACTTCACTAATGATTACTCATTTAATGGTACGTTAACAAACTATACAAACTGGAACAAAGTAACGCTGCACCAAAGTGACACTCTAGTATGGGGAGTCCAACCATAAAGTTTATTAGAGATTTCATATGTCCGAACGGATAATCCGTTCGGACATATTTATGGATAGAGTCGTCTTAGAAGCTGGTAATCGTGGAATTAAGATCATTCTTTATTCATAAATGTCTGATAATAGGCTCTACGAAACTCTGTCGCCGTTATTCCTTCGTACATTTTGAATAATTTCATAAAGTACTTCTCATCAGGGATACCAACTTCGTGAGATATTTGCTGTACCGTTAAGTGACTACGTGAAAGAAGTTCTTTTGCTTTTAATAGTTTTTGGTGATGAATATACTCTTGCAGATTGATGCCTGTATTTTGTTTGAAGAAGCGTGAGAGATAGTCACGGTTATAGTTGAAATGTTGAGCTACGTCATGAGCACTTAACTTTCCAGTCGCATGTACACGAGTCCACTCCATGATGTTAGATATTTGATTATCCGCCTTACCTCCCCTATGTATTCCTTTCGCATGTTGCAAAGCCTGTTCTGAAACTTCGATTAGTAGTGATGTCAGTAAGTAATGAGCGGCATAGGCGTTATATTCAGGTGAGTTGGCCACATGCATTAGCTGGCGGAACTGAATGTTGACACGGTCAATAATTGGCGGTGAAAAGAAGAGCGGGATGTAAATAAATCCAATCTTAGGTGAGGAGTGTGAATCTGGTGAAGAGGGAATCACAGCGATTTCCCTGAGTATTGTTTCTTCATCGACAAGCTCAACCTCATGTTCAGAACGGAAATGTAGCCAATCAAAGGCTATTCCTGGACAACATTCATCATATCCTTCGTGGAGACGATATGGTTCGAGTAGCATAATATCTCCTGGATTTACTTCATGACGTTGATCCTCTTGTTGCATATAGAGTGTTTCTTTCTTTCCAATCATTAACTCATATGTATCTATGATTCGTTTGGCGTGGGTCCATGGGTGAATGGATTCGAACTGCCCTCCTAATGTGAATTGAAGGGGGGATGAAATATTGAATTTCATATATTCCAAGGAAAAGCACCATCCTATACATTAATAAATAAAGTCAGTTTTATACACCTAAAGTATCATTGAGTCTACCGACAATGTCAATGCTCCTATGTTAATATCAGTTCAAATAGCCATAACTAGGGGAGTGTAATAGATTATGAAGTCAACTTATCGAGTACTACCTTTAAGAAATGTACGAATTGAAGACCAGTTCTGGTCAAAGTATGGCGAGCTTATTCGTGATGTTGTTATTCCGTATCAATGGGATGCATTGAACGATCGGATAGCTGATGCAGAACCAAGCTATGCTATTCGTAATTTTCGTATTGCTGCAGGACAAGAAGTAGGTCAGTTTGGAGGATTTGTTTTTCAGGATAGTGATTTAGCGAAGTGGTTGGAAGCTGTAGCTTACTCGCTAACGACGCTTAAAGATCCGTCACTAGAGAGGATAGCAGATGAAGCTATTGATCTGATTGCAGATGCGCAACAGGAAGATGGGTATATTAATACTTATTTTACAATAAAAGCACCTGATAAAAGGTGGAGTAATCTGGCGGATTGTCATGAGCTATATGTAGCTGGACATATGATTGAGGCGGCTGTTGCTTATTATGAAGCGACGGGTAAGCGGAAATTCCTCGATGTCGTCAGTTGTTTCGCAGATTATATTGATACTGTATTCGGAATAGAAGATGGGAAAATTAAAGGTTATGATGGACATCAAGAGATTGAGCTTGCCTTGGTGAAGTTGTATAAAGTAACAGGACAAGAAAAATATTTAAGGCTCAGTCAGTACTTTCTTGACCAGCGAGGGCAAGAACCGAATTTCTTCGTGGAAGAGTGGGAGGCAAGAGGGCAAATACCATTCTGGCCAGGCCAGTCTGTAGGACCCGCTTCCCGGCCTAACTTGAAGTACAATCAGAGTTATACCCCTGTTCGAGAACAGAAGGAAGCGCATGGACATGCAGTTCGTGCTGTATATATGTACACTGCGATGGCCGATGTAGCAGCGCAGACTGGAGATGAGGGTTTACTCCAAGCCTGTCGTACATTATGGGATAACATCGTAGATAAACAAATGTACATTACGGGTGGAATTGGTTCAACGCATCATGGAGAAGCATTTACTTTTGATTATGATCTTCCGAATGATACGATTTATGCAGAGACATGTGCTTCGATAGGGTTAATATTTTTTGCACAACGGATGTTACAGATAGAATCGAATAGTAAGTATGCTGACGTTATTGAGAGAGCACTGTACAACAATGTCATTGGAAGCATGTCGCTTGATGGTAAACACTATTTCTATGTAAATCCATTAGAGGTATGGCCTAAAGCATCGGAAGGCAATCCTGGTAAGCATCATGTTAAATCGGTACGTCAGAAATGGTTCGGTTGTTCCTGTTGCCCGCCCAATGTAGCTCGGCTTGTAGCATCTTTAGGAGAATATATATATTCCGTCAGTGACACTGAACTGGTTGTTAACCAATATATCGGTGGAGTTGCAAGCGCAACGATTGGCGGGCAAAACTTAGAGATACGTCAAGAGACCAATTATCCTTGGGATGGAAGGATCAAGATTGAGCTTACTCCAGAGAATGAGCATACTTTCACACTAGGTCTTCGTATTCCAGATTGGTGTCAGCATGCAACACTCCGTATTAATGATGAAGAATGTCCACTCTCTGATATCATGCGCGATGGTTATGCAAGAGTAGAGAGAACTTGGAAAGCAGGAGATATAGTACAACTTGATCTGGCCATGGATGTCCAACTGATACAGTCCCATCCTCAGTTACGGGTTAATGCAGGAAAAGTCGCGATTCAGCGTGGGCCCTTGGTATATTGTGTGGAGGAATTTGATAATGATGCTCCGTTAGCCTCGATTACTGTATTGACTGATCAGCCATTGTCAGCAAGGTTTGATTCTGATCTTCTAGGTGGAATGATGATTATTGAAGGAGATGCTCTGCTAGATGAACAAGGCGATTGGGGAAATGAATTATATCGTCCTTTAAAGACTGTAACTAGACCTGTAAAGTTACGCGCTATACCTTATAATAGCTGGGGAAACCGTGAAGCGGGTGAGATGAGTGTTTGGATTCGCAGGAAATAATGGGAATGGAATAAAGAAGATATATATCGTAGAAACAGAAGTGCATCCATAAAAGGGATGCACTTCTGTTTCTTTTTAAACTATAGAGTTGTACTCTATGCACATTTTTATAAATTCAATGTACATTCTCCCGTTGCCAATGGAAGTCGACACTCATAAACTATGGTAATTAGATATTCAGATTTAAGTGATCTATTCAGGAGGTTGAGTATTGTGGTCATCCATTACACTGCGATTGGAGATTCATTGACGGTTGGTTTTGGGGCTATGCCTGGAAACGGATTTGTACCCGTATACAAAAGGCTAGCGGAGCATAAACTGCAGGTTTTTGTCGCCCATGATAATTTAGGGATTAATGGTTTAACTTCACATGGATTGTATGGGTATATATCCCAGAGTACTACCTTTAGACATCTACTGAGTCAGGCAGACATCATTACGATCTCTATTGGTGGGAACGATTTGATTCGGGCGGCGAATTCGATTAGAGGGACGGGATCGGAATTTAATTTCAATCAAACACTTAGAGATTGTAAAATAAACTTCTCACGAATAATGGAATCTATTTATCAGTTGAAGACGAACTCGAAACGACCTTTCATCATCCGAGCGGTGGGGTTATATAATCCTTTTCCGCAAGTAGAGACGGCATCCTATTATGTTCAGCAATATAATCGATATTTAGAAAGCTATACAAGCGGAACATTTGCCGTAGCCAATATATATGGTTCTTTCAGGGGAAGGGAGAGGGAACTGCTCTCTCTGGATCAAGTCCATCCCAATGGCCATGGCTATCGAATCATTGCTGAACAACTAAATAGGTTAGGATTTAGACCGCTTGCGTAGGGTTCTTTTGTTTATCATCGACATCAAGGGGTTGCGGAATATAAATCACCCATCCTCCTCAATTAAAAGGGGGATGGGTGCATATTATGATTGACCTATCCCATTCTTTTCACAATACTTAGAACAGCCCATTTCCGTTCTTGTCGTTTCTTGTATTTAGGCAAAGATCGATAGATATCAATGGAATCAGAGAAGGCAGTCTGTGCTTCTTCCTTGAGTCCCATTTCCTTGTACATCATTCCTAATAGATAGCAGGCTTCGCATGAAGAAGAATGGATATCTTGATACTGTCGAACATATTTCTCTACTCTTCCGTGATCGGAGCGCTGATATATGGATGCTAACCTTAGGTAAGGCTGGCCGTATTTAACTCGTGGATTAATGGAGAGCGCCTTAAGAATATAACCTTCGCCATCTTCGATGTGACCTAACATCAGGTTAGCCGTACCTAAATCATCCCAATATTCTGCTGAATGTTCGAATTGGACCTGAATGCTGCTGAGTATCTCAAATGCTTCTTGGTATTTCTTCCGTTCAATAAGGAGGCAAGCTAGCTCGTGTTTGGAAGAGACATCGTTTGGATTCATTAGAATTTGTGAGCGCAGTTTGGAAATCTTCTTCATTCTTTTGAAAGGTTTCGTTAAGCTAGGGAATACTCCTACATACCGCCGATCTAGAAAGTAGATGACTGCAACAAGAATAAGTATAGCAATGATCGGGTTTCCAACTAACCTCCACAACAGCATAAAACCAATAAACTTACCCATAATATCCTCCTCATTATTGATTAAGAAAAATCATAATCAATCATATCGATTAAAACTGCGATAGCGCATTTCTTACACTTAGAATATATTTGGCTTGATTGAGAGGATCCACGCCGCGTCTTGGGCGATCCACTTGGACGTTTGCCGGGCACTCCTGATATCCAGCAAAGGAAGAAGACATCACACCTTTTCCACTCGTCATCGAGCGAAGCTTCACAGGATATTCAAGCGAAGTCGCTACGGGGAGAATACCTTCCACCATAAATCTACCTGCTAGAATAGATGGGGGAGTGAATTCAGCTCTCATCTGCACGAGATCACTAAGAACTTTGCCGCCGTAATCCTCTGGTGTCGTTATTCTGAATCGTAGAATAGGCTCTAGCAACGTCGTACCTGTGTTGGCAAGACCATTCATAATGCCCATGGGTGTTGCCACTACGAAATCAAGTGGGTGCGTGTGCCATACATGATGTTCACCTTCAGTTAGCGTCACCTTGAGATCAGTAACTTCGAAGCCGTGAAGTCCTTGTTGTAATGCTTCGGGAACACGTCGAGCCACTTCATTCTGGTATCGCATAAGAAGATCATCACTCCGTACTTGAGACTGGTATATGAGTCCGCTTCCGCGTGGAAGGGGCTCGATATGGAAGCGCAGAACGGCCCAACATGGTTTAGGCATCGTATACGCAATAAATCCTTCTCCAGCAAGTGAGGGCGTTTCTTTGTATATGACTGAAGGTTTATCGAATGTTACATCGAGATCGAACCGATTTTTTAGCAAACTCGATAGAATCTCTAACTGTATTGCTCCCATAACCTTAAGGTGAAGCTCTCGCTCATCTTGAAGCCATTGTAAATCAAGTAGTGGGTCTTCGTCTGTTAACTCCTGTAATGCTTCGACTAAGTCCGAATATCGATGGTCATCTTGAATATGTACTTGAACTGTAAGTAGAGGGACAGCGATATTTGCCAAAGGGGGTATTCCAACAGAACTGCCAAGAATATCACCGATCTTACTCTGGTTTAATCCATAGACTGCAGCTATATCTCCAGTGGATACTTGTCCTAGATCGATGAACTTTCTTCCATCGAGTTTACGAATTTGTGTGATTTTCTCATGAATATCTCGAGTTACATTGTGGATTAGATCTCTATTTCGCAGACTGCCTTGATACAGTCGAACGTAAGCGGTGCGTCCCATCGTTTTATCACGTTCAATTTTGAAAATAATACCGGACAGAGGAGCATCATACTCACCTTTAGGGTACGGTAAATACTCGACAATCGTATCCATTAACTCGATCACACCAATGTTCTTTTGGGACGAACCGAAGCAGATGGGGAATAACTGCCCACTCTTCGCGAGACGTTGAAATCGTTGCTTGAGTTCATCCTCTGGGATGTGTTCACCTTCAATATATCGCAACATGATCTCATCATCCTGATCTGCAATAGAAGCTACTACGTTGGATAGATCTATTCCAAAGTTCTGATCGTCTTGTTGTGTATTCCATACGGGAAGGATTCCAGAGAATTGTTCTCCTTCACCTTGAGGAATTTGTAATGGAACAGCCAAAGGTGTGAGTAGGCGTTCAATCTGTTCCATTATACCGTCTACGGAGACTCCAACTCTATCCATCTTATTCACATATATAATCGTGGGGATGCCAAGTGAAGCTAGCGCATGCCAGATGGTTTCTGTCTGGGATTGTATGCCTTCAGCGGCGGAGATGATCAAGACAGCCCCATCCATGACTCTTAAAGAGCGCTCCACCTCCGATAGAAAATCAACATGGCCTGGAGTATCTACAAGATTGACATGGACGTCTCTCCAAACCATCGAAATGTTGGCCGCTCTGACTGAAATTCCCCGCTGTCTTTCAATCTCCAAATGATCCGTCTGAGAAGTTCCATCATCCACACTGCCCAGACTTCGTATCGTACCACTTTCAAATAGCATATGCTCTGTTGTTGTTGTCTTTCCTGCATCCACATGTGCAAAAATACCGACGTTTCTTATTGATTTCACTACCATCTAAACAACCCCGTTGATTACAAATTATAGTTAAGTCTATTTGCTCAATACCATAACTAGTGTTTGACAAACATTGGTGTAGGATGCCGCTACGATGATGGATTGTCCCTCCGATCGCTGTTGCCCTCTGATTTCTTGATTGTATACCGCATAGCGGTTGAAAACAGAGGGCAAAGGCGAACGCTACCGCTTCTTCAGGACAATTCCGTCACCTTCGCTGCTACGTACTTCTTTCAAGCCATATTACTTAAGATCACGAAATCAGATAGGATCTTTTGCCATCTGATTTCAGCTAAATAGTCAATCGCTGATTTTGTGGTTGAACCAGTCTATTATATCACAGGGTCATCAATGGGTGAACAGAATGGTGGTATTATCAATGCTGTCATCGAAAACAAGCCAGAGCTCCTATACACAAAGGTGGGCTCTAGCTTGTTATGGTCTAAATATTATTATAACTGACAATCCGTCAATCTATTTACGGCCCAATACGGAAATTACCGCTCGACTATTTCGATGAAATATGATTACGGTTGGACTCGATTAAAGCTTACACTGGTCTTGATCCGTTGAGAAGTAATTTAAAAACCACCCTACTACAGTTTTATAGAGTCAACACCAACGTCATAAGGTATAAAGCCTACAATGGTATATCTTTTTTCCTATTAATGGGTCAAATTCAATTACTTATGATTAAATACCTGCATGAATGCAGATATCTTCACGATATCATTAGTTTCGAATGAAAAACTTGCGCTTTCACAGGAATATGACACTTATTTAAACAAGAGGATAAGACGAATGTCTCCATCTGATTCCGTGTTCTTAAGTTCCTAACTAAAAGGGATTGGGTCGGATGATATGAAGAAGCACGAAGTAGCGCAGGTAACGGAATTGTCCTGAAGAAGCGGTAGCGTTCGCCTTTGCCCTCTGATTTCATCCGCTAAAGCGGTATATAATCAAAAAAATCAGAGGGTAACAGCGATCGTAAGGACAATCCGTCATTGTAGCGGCATCCTACACCAATGTTTGTCAAACACTAGTTTTGGTTTTGAGTTCTATTTACTTCATCTTTAGAATTTGAACGCCTTGGCCAGCGATTTGTACGGAACCTGTAAGGTCAGTTTCTGTTAGGAGGTCACGAACTTGAAGTTGTCCTAATTCAACGGCTTGCTCTGTTGCATTATGATTCATGATGAATAGGAAGTCTTGACCATCCTTGGAGCGACGGCTTACTTCAACACCTGTTGGTGTTTCAAGCAAAGGTTCGATTCCTTTAGCGTCACAAATGGATTTCAAGAGACCATCGATGAACTTATCATCTGGATCGGATGCTACATACCAAGCTTCACCCTTACCGAATTTGTTGCGAGTCAATACTGGCATGCCTTGATAGAAATCCTCGCCATATTCAGCTAATACTTCTGCACCTTCGCTGTGCAATAGATCGCATAGCAATCCACAGTTGTATTCTCCTTGAAGATCGCCAAGAGTGTTTTTCATAACAATTTTGTTGTACTTATCTGGGTAGAGTGCATCAACTTCTTCTACCCAGATTCCAAGCATTTTACGAAGCTCGCCTGGGTATCCACCTAATGTAACCATATCGGTCTCATTAACGATTCCGCTGAAGAATGTCGTTAAGAACGTTCCACCTGCTTGAACGAAATCTTCTAGCTTCTTGGCAACACCTGTTTTCACCATATAGAGGACAGGTGCAATGACAATATCATATTTGCTGAAGTCACTATCTATACTGATGATATCCGTAGAAATGTTACGACGGAATAACGCAGCATAATATTTGTGAACTTGGTCTACATAATTGAGGGCAATGGTTGGCCCGCTTGACTTCTCTGCAGCCCACCAGTTATCCCAATCGAATAGAATACCTACTTTGGATTCAGTCACAGTATCTAATGTTGTATCTCCCAACAATTGTAGTTCTCTACCTAATTCGGCTACTTCACGGAATACCCGTGTGTTCTCATGGCCAACATGTTCAATGACAGCACCATGGTACTTCTCACAAGCTCCAGCAGAACGACGCATTTGGAAGAACAAGACGGTATCCGCACCATGGGCTATAGCTTGATAACTCCATAGACGCATTACGCCTGGACGTTTCAGGGAGTTGTAAGCTTGCCAGTTCTGTTGACTTGGTGTCTGTTCCATCAACATGAAAGGTTGTCCACCTTTAAGTCCACGCATCAGGTCGTGAGCCATCGCTGTGAAGCTGATCGGTGTATCAAGGCCTGGATAACTGTCCCAAGAGATGATGTCCATATATTTAGCCCATTTGAAGTAATCAAGTGGTTTATAGAATCCCATCATATTTGTAGTAATCAATGATTCTGGAATAACCGATTTAATGGCATCGTACTCCAGACGGTAGCAATCCAGCATCCCATCTGAATTAAATCTAGCAT
Source organism: Paenibacillus sp. FA6 (assembly GCF_051550225.1). Lineage (NCBI taxonomy): Bacteria > Bacillati > Bacillota > Bacilli > Caryophanales > Paenibacillaceae > Paenibacillus > Paenibacillus sp. FA6. Next base: position 1,151,954 of record NZ_CP188820.1, read on the forward strand.
AGTCTAGTGAAATACCTTGGAATGTGGAGCTATTATTGCCCCAATGCTCACTAAGGTTGGAGGCTGGCACAATTTCCTCCCAATCATAGAAAGTATGTCCCCAAAAATTCGTGTTCCAAGCTCGGTTAAGGTTATCCATTGTACCGTATTGTTCTTTTAGCCACACACGGAAACCGGCCGCGCAGTTATCACAGTAGCAATCTCCACCGTACTCATTGGAGACGTGCCATACAAGAATAGCAGGGTGGTCTTTGTAACGCTCTGCTAGCTTAAGAGCCATACGCTCGGAATATTTGCGATACGTAGGACTGTTTGGACAGGAATTATGACGTCCACCGAATTTACGTTTTTGTCCATTGGTGTCTACACGTAGAACATCTGGATATTTGGTTGCCATCCAAGCAGGATGCGCTGCAGTACTTGTACCCAAGCATATATACACGCCGCTATCATACAAGCTGTCGATCAATTGATCGAGTCTCTCGAAGTTATACGTATCTTCATCAGGTTGATTAAGTGCCCAAGCAAAAACGTTAATAGTGGCCATATCGATGCCAGCTAATTTAAACATGCGCAAATCCTCTACATGCGTTGCATGATCGTATTGCTCTGGATTATAGTCTCCACCGTAGAACATTTTTGGAAGTTTACTGCTAATCATGTTCTTCACCTCTTCATATAAGAATAATACTATGATATATCATTTATATATCCTTTAAAATATAATAATAATTAATGAGTATATAATAATACGGAACTAATTAGTCGATATTTGGATGGATGGGGGAAGGACTTCAATGCATGCACAACACCGTCGATTTTTTACCAATATGGGAGAGCGACAACTCCCTCTCTATATGGAAAGTATTGGATTTAATCAAGCGCAAGAGAACTTTAATAGACCTAGTGGTTATCCCTGCTACCATTGGCTACAAACGATACGTGGAGAAGGAGAATTCACATTCGGAGGCAACACTGTACTGTTAAAAGAGAATTCAGGAGTTCTATTACTCCCCAATGAGCCGCATGAATATAAACCCACTTCGGATATATGGGAGACTATGTATATTACATTTATGGGAACTCAAGCGAATGCTATTCTTTCTTCACTTGGACTGAATCAATCTTCATTGTATCAGTGGGATCTGGAAAGTCAGTTGCAGAACTATGCAGCACGGGTATTAGATTCAATTAGCAGTGATCGGGATGTATCCGAGCTTGATGTGTCAGGAGATACGTATCGATTCCTTATATTGTTAAAGAAACATGGTCGTGTTAATAATCTACCATCTATCTCACACGCCATAGAGCGGCTAGAACCCGTTCTTATTTTAATGGAAAAGAGCTATGGTGATCCAAATTTGGGTCTTGAGTTGATGGCGTCAGAGATTGGGATTAGTCCACGTCATTTGAATACGATGTTCAAGCAGACTTTCAGAATGACTGCATATGCGTATTTAATTATGTTTCGAATCCGTAAGGCGAAGGAAAGGATGACAGGTGATTCTAGTATTACAGTCAAAGATACTGCTCATCATGTGGGCTTTCGCGATGTCAGCCACTTTGTAGCTACATTCCGTCGGATTGAAGGGGTGACCCCAGAGCAATATCGTATATTATATTAACCTGTGCATTTATTAATTTGGCTATAGACTGTAAAGACTCATATGTTTAGAATGATAATGATTTCATAAACTTCACGATGATGAAGGAATAGAAAGGTAGTGTAAGCATCATGAATATTTCTCTTTGGCAAGAGCAAGCACCTTTTGCGGTCCAAGGTCGAGAAGAGGATATGCCTCATCTTGTTCCTTATATACATAAAGGTAGCTCGAGTGCGATCATTATTTGTCCTGGGGGAGGGTACCACCATTTAGCAGAGCATGAAGGGGAGCCTGTGGCAAGATGGCTTAATGAACATGGTATTTCTGCTTTTGTACTCAAATATCGAATTGCACCTCATCATGGACCTGCACCACAAATGGACGGTCGTCAGGCTGTGCGATATGTGAGGGCACATGCTGATGAATACGGTATCGATCCTAAGAGAATAGGGATACTTGGATTCTCTGCAGGTGGACATGTAGCCGCTATGACAGGAACGACATATGATTTGGGGAACCCGCAAAGTGATCATGTAGTAGAACGTGTAAGTTCGAGACCTGACTTAATGATTCTATGTTACCCTGTTATTACCATGAAGTCATTTGGGCATGCAGGATCACGTGAACAACTAATAGGTCATTCACCTGATGAACAGATAGTGAATCAGTACAGTGCAGAAACCTGTGTATCATTAGATACGCCACCAGCTTTTATATGGCATACGGCTAATGATCAGTCTGTACCGGTTGAGAATAGTCTCCAATTTGCACTTTCCTTAAGCCGACATGATATACCTTATGAACTGCATGTTTTTCCAGAGGGAAGACATGGGTTGGGACTCGCAAAGGAACTTTCAGATGTAGGCAAATGGACAAGTCTATGTATTAGCTGGCTTAAGAATCAAGGATGGTAATCATAGGCTCAAAAACCTTTAGGAGGTTCTTATAGATGCAGTCATTGAAAGTGGTAGTTCATGCTAATGCAACATTAGGTGAAGGTCCAAGTTGGGACGCGAATTACAATAGACTTTTGTGGGTAGATATTGAAGGTCATCTATTGCATATTTACTATCCTGATTCGGGTAACGATGTTGTTTATAATATAGGACAATTGATTGGTGCTGTTGTTCCTTATCGGGAAGAAGAAGTTATTGTAGCTTTATTTGAAGGTTTTCATAAATATCATTTATCTACAGGGGAACTTACGCTTATCTCCAATCCTGAACAAGACATCCCTAACAATCGTTTTAATGATGGTAAATGTGATCCAAGTGGGCGATTCTGGGCTGGAACGATGAGCCTTAAAGGTCAAGCGGATTGCGGGTCACTTTACTGTCTAGACCATGATTTATCTGTCCGTAAAATAGTAGAGAATGTCTCCACGTCAAATGGATTAGGATGGAGTCCAGATGGTACGATCATGTACTTTATAGATACTCCTACTCGTCAAGTCGATGCATTTGATTATGATCTGGCTACTGGGACCATCCGTAATCGGCGGACAGTATTTACAATGCCGGAAGATGCAGGTTATCCAGATGGAATGACAGTGGATGCAGAAGGTATGCTCTGGATTGCGGAGTGGAATGGGGGACGGGTGGCTCGATGGAATCCTTACACGGGTCAGTTGCTAAATGTGGTTTCGGTACCTTCAGGTCATGTGACATCCTGTGTATTTGGCGGCAAAGATTTGGAAGACCTTTATATCACGACGGCATGTGTTGGGATGAACGCTGAGGGTTTGAAAGCGCAACCGTTATCGGGTAATCTTTTTCGTATTAGAATGGGCATTAAAGGACAACCAACACATCCTTATAAGTCGCTAATGAATTAACCTTTCGTGATCATATTGGCCAAGAAAGGGCAAATTTTCAGTTCATACAGTCTGGAGACAAAGAAGAAAGTGATTGATATGCGTCTTCAAGGCATGACGAAAAGAGAAGTGGCAACATTAAAGATTCACTTGGAAGCTCTGAATAGGGCTTCTTTTTTTATGCGAATTGGGCATGATTAATACATTAAATGGGGGAATGACTAGACCAATGAAACGCATCGAAACATATCCTACAATATGTTAAAGGGAAGGGAGGAATTGGAATGAGCGGAATTGGCTATGGTGTTGGCTCGAGTCCTTTCACATCAACAGGAGCGATTTTGGTTCTATTCATCTTATTAGTTATTATTACACGTGCGTTTATTCTGTAAGTATAACGAGACTTCCTTTAGAAGGGAGGAAAATTCATGAGCGGATGTGTTGGAGGAGTTGGCATTGGACCTGCACCTTGTAATTCGTCAGGAGCGATTCTTGTACTCTTTATTTTATTGGTCATCATCACAATGGGATTAGGTATGTGTTAATTAATATATAATATAGGTGGCTTGGGAGAGGAATGCTCCCAGGTCATTTTGTTGTCTGTACTAAATGAGTGAATCGGTAAAGCGTTCAGCCCACTGTGCAAAAGAAAGGTCTTTCTCCCATGTTACGGTATTCGTTGCTTTGGCGCATCCCCATAGTAATACGCAATGATGAAGCATGTGGACTTTGAATCGCTCTTTGAAGGATTGTTGCTCGGATAATATCATATATCGGGATAGGAAATGTTGTGCTACATTTTTTTCGCCGTTCATCCAATATATAGCAGTCATCTTAGGTAGGTCTGCGACTCCGTCTCCGAAATAGGATGTGGTAAAGTCAAACACGCCACTGATTTTCCATTCATTGTTCTGCTTGTTGATAAGGAAATTCTCTGGTTTGAAATCACCCATTACGAAATTTGGTGAATGAAGGCTATCAAAGACATGTTGTGAACTTTGCAGTATATGTTCAACCCAATCCATGTCCTGAGAGGTAATAGATGAGTACTTGGTTGCATCATGGATCCAATATCTAATGGTGTTGTATAACCAAATTCTGTACGAGCCTTCGAAAGGACGTACTCTGTAACTCTTAGGATCGAACTCTCCATATTGTTTGACTTTCCAGCTATGTAATTCGACTAATGTTTGGGCCATTAATTCAGCTATTCTTTCTTTGTCTGTCATGGTTGTAAGTTGGGCTTGAATGTCAGATGCATTAATATGACTGCCAGGTAGACGAGGCATTAGGGAATAACGCCAACCGAAAATATCGTCTGATTTGTCGATCAGATAGGGCGAAGGAACATTTAATTTCGTATGTTGGTGCAATTGGTCTACAAAGTACTTTTCCTCTATGAATTGTGCATCGAAAAGGGGATTTCCTTTTAGAACAAAATCACCCTTGGTGGAAGAAACAAACATCGTCTGTTGCATCACACCATATGCTGTTCTATCTGAAGAAATAAACTTGCCTAGATTGAATCTGTCAAGCATGAATTGTAATTGTTGATTCGTGATGTCACCTAATTTATTAGAAGAAAAATATATTGTAGTAGTCAATTGTAGGAACCCCCACTTCATGTAATTAGATTTCTTTGTTAAATAAATCCAGTATTATTCTATCATTATTCCTATATTATAGGGTAATTATAAAAAAGGAAACACAAGCGTTTGATAGATTAAGAGAATCTAGAATATGAACGGAGGTTGATATTAATGCATGCACGAAGTAGTAAGAATAATCCGTCATTGTAGTTGTAACCCTTCACTACTTGTTCAAGCACTAGTTCCTACATGTAAACACAAAAAATTGGACGCCCCTTACAGGGCGTCCTCATGGGAGAGGAGAAACCAGACGAAGAGCTTATGGGGAAACGTAAGTAATCTCCGCGGTTGTCTACGACATTCTTTTGATGTCGATAAACTAAGCATTCCCTCAACGACCTTTTTTATACATATTGAATGATTAATCAGTACTTTCTGAACCGTTCGTTTTTCAAAATGTACAAGAGTGTGGTACGATATCGTCATAAAAATGCGAATTAGAGCATTGATCCTTAGAAATAGAATGGGTGAATAGAATCAGTGAGAGTTGTATCGGGAAGCGCAAAGGGGAGACCCTTAAAGAGTGTCCCAGGAACAGGGACAAGACCGACCACAGATAAAGTCAAAGAAGCGATATTTAGCATGATTGGTCCTTATTTCGAAGGCGGGATCGTATTGGATTTATTTGCTGGAACGGGAGGTTTGGGCATCGAGGCTTTAAGTCGCGGAATGGAACATGCCATTTTTATAGATCTGGAGCCGAAGAGTATTGAGACGATACGTGCAAACTTAAAGGCAACCCGACTGGAGAGTCAGGGAGAAGTTTTCCGCAATGATGCTGAAAAGGCACTTAAACTGCTAGCTAAGAGGGGAATTCTTGCTGATGTTGTATTTCTAGATCCTCCATATCGGTTGACGAATGCTGATGAACTACTTCAGCAGATGCATGAAAAGTCGCTGCTTCAAGAAGATGCAACGATTGTGATTGAGCATGATTCTAAATATGAGTATCCGGATGAGTTCAGTTTTTTTACATGTATTCGTAAAGCATTATACGGTGAATCGGCCATTACAATTTATGAATATCAGTCAGATAAGATGGTAACAGAAATGGTTACGGTTGAGGAGGATCATCATGGAACAATACATTAGCGTACCACGTATCGGCGTATATCCAGGAAGTTTCGACCCAGTTACTATGGGACATATGGATATTATTTTACGAGCATCTAAACAGTTTGATCATCTGATTGTTGCTGTGCTGAACAATCTTAGTAAGAACGCCCTGTTTACAGTTGAGGAGCGTAAAGATTTATTGAGAAAAATGACAGCAGACATCCCTAATGTAGAAGTGGACAGCTTCCGTGATCTACTAGCTAATTATATGAGAGATAAGAATGCGCATGTCATAGTACGTGGCGTTCGGACGATTACGGATTTCGAATATGAGCTACAAATGGCTTCTACGAATCATAAGTTGAATCCTGATGTGGAGACAATTTTTATGATGACCAATCCCAAATACTCCTATTTAAGTTCTAGTCTAGTCAAGGAAGTTGCACATTTTCATGGAGATTTGAGTGACTGGGTGTCTCCAGAAGTGGGACAAGCCCTGCATCAGAAAGTTAAGGAGAACGGCGGGAAGAAGTAAGGACGATACTCCAAGATAGTAGAAGTAAAATGATCAATATGATTCCTTGCCATCCGAGCATGAGTAGGATACGAGACCACATTCCAGAAATGGGTGACAAGTCTGTAGCGTAATTTGGCCAATAGAAGAATGCGGGTTGAGCCTCAAGTCCTAAAAGTTTCATTGGTTTCCATAGGAACAGTGTTAGTACAAAGGCATAGGAACCGTGTAACAATCTCATCATTATAAAAGGAAACCATCGTACGCCGCTTTTAATGAGTGGCGAGATCGATTGGAGTATTGCACATAGTCCACTCCAACCTAGCATGGCTGATAGCAAGGACCATTGTATAATGGGTGTTAGGGCAGAAGCTGAAGTGATAGCCTTTGCTCCTAAATGTAGTTCGAATACGCCAGCTAAATAATAGGTAGGTACTCCGGGGATGATGTAATAACTGACAAGATGAATCAAGACAGCCATCATAATAATATATCCACCTATGACCATCAGTGTCTGAACCGAATGACTTACGGATTCACCTAGGAGTTTACCGAAGCTTCGTCCATCACGAACATGTGCCTTGTTGATAGCCGACCATACTTTTCTAAATAAAGGTAATTTAGAAATGTTAAGTTGTCTAGTAAGTTCTTGCGTTCCAGCCTGCTTATTTCTAATTAGCCTGCTGAATGGTATTGAGGTAAGGAAAGCAAGAATGCCAGATAGCCAATGGATACCTAGTAACCAGTAGCCTGAAGATGGCTGATCTAATAGACCAATTCCGATGACAATGATGATTGTCATGGGGTTACAGAAATGAGATAACCATGTCATTCGTTCTGCCTCGCGGGAGGTGAGGTCACCTTGCTGCACCATTTGCAATGTGGACTGAGCCCCTCCAGGGAAGCCGATTGTCATCCCCATTGTAAGTGCCCATCCACTGACTCCAGGTAGACCGAACACTCTTCTCATGAGCGGTTCTAACAGGACTCCGATCCCATGAACCCATCCATAGGCTATAAGCATTTCGGATAATACTAGAAAGGGAAGCAGTGAGGGGAACACAATGTGCCACCACAAGGATAATCCTTGAAGTGATGTCTGAAAAGTTTGTTCAGGAGAACTAACGATACCAATAACGAGTAGGAATGAAAGAAGCCCTAACATCAGAGTGGTTACGGGTCCACGAAATAGATATTTACTACGACTAAACATACAATCACCTCATTGAGTAAACATAGCTGAAATACGAAGGAACAAGCTATGTAATACTCAATTTATGCTGGGTGCAGAGACATAAGACCAGCTGTGTACTGTAAGATTCAGGGGAGGCTAAGAAGATGAAGGTATCCAATAAATCACGGGGGAAACAAGGAATCAAGTATCTCTTGATGATCACCCTGCTTTGTTACGTTGTCGTATATATGCCAACACCGTACATCATATACCAGCCAGGAAGTGCAGAAGAGGTCAAGCCAATGCTCACGGTGAAGGGTGGGGATGAAACGGAGTCAGGCACGTTTATGATGACCACAGTATCTGCGAGCTATGCTAATATCGCACTACTGGCTATTTCTTCTTTTAACTCGAATGCAGAAGTGGATAAGAAGCAGTCGCGACTTGGCGATAAAAGTAAAAAGGAATATGCAGCAGAACAATTGTTTTATATGAGTAATTCACAATCTTCTGCGGTGGAGGCGGCATATAAGAAAGCAAATATACCTTATCAGATATTGCCACAATATCTCTTTGTATTCTCCACTCCTAAAGATGCTAGTAGAGGTCAATACTTTCAGGCAGGCGATAAAATAATGGAAGTGGATCATGATCCGATCATAGATCAAATAGATCTAGCGTCCCGGTTAAAGAGTAGGAATGTAGGAGATGTTATATCCGTGAAGTTAGAGAGAGCGGGTCATCTTCTCGAAGAAAAGGTTCCCTTGGTATCTATTCGTGATAGCGAGACCAATGAGATGCGAGTCGGATTTGGTATCGTCATCGGGACCGTTCAGAAGGTGACTGCCAATGACCCAAGTAAACAAGTGGAATTCAAGAATACGAATGTAGGCGGACCCTCCGCAGGGCTAATGTTCACGATGGAGATTTATAATCAGTTGACCCCCGGAGATCTGACTAAAGGCTTTCGAGTTGCAGGTACAGGGACCATTGCTGTGGATGGAAAAGTGGGTCCAATTGGTGGAGTCAAGCACAAAATTGTTGCTGCTGATCGTGAAAAGGCGCAATTATTCTTCGTACCAAAGGATAATTATCAAGAAGCCAAAATAAAAGCAGATAAAATTGGGACGACTATGAAGCTAATCCCAGTATCTACTTTGGAGGAAGCCTTGAAATATATGGAGAAGCTCCATACTGCATCCTGATAGAGGTAGTTCAAAAAGTCATCTTTTGATCACGAAGTATAGCAGGGGGCGTATTCGACATCGAAGATTGAATTCAGCCGGTCCTTCCGGTGCTCACGTAGGAACTGCCTACGCTCCGCTCCGCTCCTCACTCCCTATCTTCATTCAATCTTCTGAAGCGTTTCGTAGAAACGCAGCATCGGAAGCATACGCTTTAGTGCTGAAAACCTGACTTTTTGAACAAATCCTGATAGGTGGTTCATAATAATCTCGAAATAATTCCCTAGCTTGTGGTTGGTTATAGCTATTCGCGTATGCGGCAGCGGCTTGTAGATCTCGCTCTAGATGATCATGTGTAAGAGCAGAAGCTTTCACGACGATAGGTAATGTGGAAGTTTTCTTCATTTGCTTCAGGAGTTGTTGCCCGTGACTGTTGAAGCCAAGGATTCGTAGATATCCGGGCCCCTTTGCTAGTTCATCGGGGGACATTTCCTCTTTGGTATGGCTAAGGAGAATATGGGTTAGCATACGTTGTAATTTTGTATGGGTGTAACGCTTTGTTTTTAGGCTATGAAGTAGTTCTGCTACAGTGGCATGTGAGAGTATAGGCAGAAGCTTCTTTATACGATACTCTAAGCCCTCTGTGACCTCACTCAATAGAGATAGCTGTGACAAAGTTTGCGTCATTAAAAGATGCATCAGAGGCTGTCTGAATGATTCCCAGTGAATCGGACCTTTTCCGGCGGAGAATTCCCGTTTCATGATTTCTTGTGTGTAGCGGGGGATGTAGGGGGCAGCAGCTTCAATATGCCCTTCGAAGATAAGTTTTCTTACGGCGGTAGCGCTCGCTATGTTTGATAGAGATGGTGATGGTGATGTATCATGATAAGCAGCGCTCTCGCGCGGGATCGTTAATGGAATAATGGAACTTCCTAATCGTTCTAAAGCTATAAGGTAGTGCAGACCCAGTGTATGATTTGGCTGTAGCAATAGACGGAGAATTTCTTCTTTTTCATCAACATTAGAAAATAGGGTGCTAGCTGCAGCGCTATATGCCGTAGGATAATTGATTCCTTGATCTAATAACCGGGCTAGCTCCTGTTGCATCATGTTATTCTCTGTAGCCAGTTGCTTGGCTAGTGGGGTAAGCAGATGAAGGGACCCACTTTCGGTTCCGAAACAAAGGTAATCGACAATGCCAGTAGCCTCTAGAAGAGAAACAGCACCGTATGCGAACCATTCAGCAGGCTGAACGGCATAATGAATTGGAAGCTCGATTACGAGGTCTACGCCCATCTCAAGAGCCATCTCTGCTCGAGCATGTTTGCTTAGTAGAGCAGGCTCCCCACGTTGCAAAAAAGGGCCACTGATGATGGCTATACAATGTTTAGCACCCGAAAGTTCCTTCGCTCTGCTATAATGGTGTACATGACCGTTATGTAGTGGATTATATTCAACTATGATGCCAACGACTGTACTCAACTTTGAGTTCAACCTCCTAGTATGATAATTTTGATCTTTTGAGACACAAACAATGTATTCTCGTCTTTAGAATATAGCATAAATGTCATCATAATAAGAAATAATAATGGGATGTAATGTGATTCATGTTGACAAACCTACACAAAACTCGGTATAATAATTTTTGTTTGTTTGGAGTGATTATAGTGCAATTTGAATTTCGCAGAATTGTAAAGTTAGAAGGCGCCATGCAGTTTCAAGAACAAGTGAATGTAGATCGTGTCGTTAAAGATCGCAAAGATATTATTACTGCTGAATCGGTACTTGTTGATTTACAGGCATCATATGTTGGCGGCGACACAGTAGAGGTTCAAGGTAAGCTTAATGGACAAGTTGAAATGGCGTGTTCACGCTGTTTGACAGAAGTTCATAAGCATTTGAACATTCCGTTTCACGAACGCTTCAAGTTGGTGAAGCAGTCTGAGAAGATTCAGGATGAAGATGACGATATCATTTACGTGGATAATGATGTAGTAGATCTAATCCCATTTGTGGAAGAAGCTTTTCTGCTGTATTTACCCCAGATTCCGATATGTAAAGCATCCTGCAAAGGGCTTTGCCAGAAATGCGGAACAGACTTGAATGTAAGCACATGCAACTGCGACACGAGAGTAGTCGACCCACGGCTTGCTGCGCTGAAAGGTTTATTTGAATAATCATGTAACATTCATCTCGTTAGTGACGGGTTGATTGAAATAAGGAGGTGGGAACATGGCAGTACCTCAAAGAAGAACGTCCAAAACACGTCGTGACAAACGTCGTACTCACTTTAAACTGGCAGTGCCGGGTATGGTGAAATGTGAACAATGCGGAGAATTGAAGCTTGCTCATCACGTATGTAAAGTGTGCGGAACGTATAAATCAAGAGAAATCATTTCGCAATAATTTTCAAACAAGTAGTACTTCATCTTTGGTGAGGTACTATTTTTTTTGACTACTTTCTTTTTAAGACAGCATGATTTATACTAGATATTAGTACCTGGTTCTAACGGGTGAGATGAATTGACAATACATAAGATCATAGTAGGATAGCTCATTTATGAAAGATGTATGAAAATGCAAGGGGGTGTACCGTCATCGAACGTTTACCTAAGAAGATGCGTCATCAGAATTTGATGGGGTTGATTGAGGCGAATCCATTCGTCACGGACAGGGAACTGACTAGACAATTGAAAGTTAGCATTCAGACGATCCGTCTAGACCGAATGGAACTTGGGATTCCTGAATTGCGTGAGCGGATGAAGCAGATGGCGGAGCATTCATATGATCAGGTTCGCTCCTTGCCATTAAATGAAGTTGTGGGAGATATCGTAGACTTACAGCTGGATAAGAGTGGTATTTCCATCTTTGAAATACGAGAAGAGCATGTATTCTCGCGAACACATATTGCCCGTGGACATTATATATTCGGACAAGCAAACTCATTAGCTGTCGCTGTGATTAATGATGAGATAGCACTGACAGCTTCATCGGATATTCGATTCTTGCGTTCCGTTCATCTAGGTGAGAAATGTATAGCTAAAGCATATGTTAGATCAATGCCTGAGCAAAAAGGGAAAGCTAAAGTTGAAGTGTTTACCTACGTGGGTGAAGAAATGGTCTTTCAAGGTAATTTTCTCATTTACAGATCCACTGGGGAAGAGATCAACGAAGGAGGAATGCAACATGAGAATCGTCATTGATGCTATGGGTGGGGACCATGCTCCTCAATCTAATGTAGATGGGGCGCTAGCAGCTACCGCCGAGTGGAAAGATGTAGAGATTATACTTGTGGGGGATCAAGCTCAAATAGAACTATTGCTAAGTGGCAAGGATGTTCCTTCCAATCTAAGTATCCAGCATGCGAGCGAAGTAGTCACTTCTGAGGATGAACCGGTTAAAGCTGTGCGCCATAAAAAGGATGCTTCAATGGTTGTAGCAGGACGGTTATTAAAAGAAGGTAAGGCTGACGCTATGATTTCCGCTGGCAATACAGGTGCGCTTATGGCTACAGGTCTACTTATTGTGGGCCGTATGGCGGGGATTGAACGTCCGGCCCTTGCACCGATCATTCCTACATTGGATGATGTTGGGGTGCTTGCGCTTGATCTGGGTGCCAATATGGACTCTAAGCCACAGCATTTGGCCCAATTTGGTTTGATGGGTAGCTTGTACCGTCAAAAGGTTCAAGGGATAGCTAAACCACGAGTGGGGCTTTTAAATGTTGGAGTTGAGCCGGGTAAAGGTAATGAACTAACCAAAGAGGCGTATCCTCTTTTACAAGAGATGCCCATTCACTTTATAGGAAATGTTGAAGCTAGGGATATTATGGTAGGCAACTGCGATGTACTTGTGTGCGATGGCTTTGCTGGGAATATATTGCTTAAGTCGATCGAAGGAACAGCAGGGGCGATGTTTACTTTACTGAAAGAACAGTTTAGTCAATCATTGAAGAGCAAGATTGGCGCAGCGATATTAATGCCTCAGTTAAAAGGGATAAAGAAAAAGTTGGATTATTCTGAAACTGGAGGAGCACCATTGCTTGGACTACGCAGTCTAGTTATGAAAAGTCATGGTTCTTCTAATGGGAACGCCATCAAAAATGCGGTCGGACAAACTAGGATCGCATTAAAGAATGAATTGGTTTCTAGTATATCGAAGGAAATTAGCGGGAAGTGAGTGAAATAATGAATAATTTACGTCCAGTAGGGATTATAGGGACAGGTATGTATGTTCCAGAGAAGATTCTGACGAATAGTGATTTGGAGAAAATGGTCGATACTAATGATGAGTGGATTGTTAGCCGAACAGGAATTAAAGAACGGCATATTGCCGCATCAGATCAAGCGACATCTGATCTTGCTTATGAAGCAGCAATTAAAGCTTTGGAATCCGCAGGGATGAAGGCAGAAGAACTTGATTTGATCATCGTGGCTACCGTTACACCGGATTCGATGTTTCCATCTACAGCATGTATTCTTCAAGATAAGTTAGGAGCTAAGAAAGCGGCTGCCTTTGACTTGTCAGCGGCTTGCTCTGGATTCGTCTATAGCTTAGCAACAGCAACGAATTTTATAAAGACAGGAATGTATAATAACGCACTTATTATTGGCGCAGATTGCCTTTCTAGAATTACCGATTATACGGACCGTAATACCTGCATATTGTTTGGAGATGGTGCTGGTGCAGTTGTGATTGGTGAAGTTCCGCAAGGACGTGGCTTCTTATCCTTTGATTTGGGAGCAGAAGGTGCAGGTGGTCATCTGCTTACGATTGCAGCTGGAGGTTCACGTGAACCTGCATCATGTGATACGGTATCAGCTAAGAGGCATTTCATTCAAATGAGTGGTAGTGAAGTATTTAAGTTCGCTGTACGAATTATGGGTTCAGCTACAGAAGCAGTTCTAGCTAAAGCTGGGAAGACGAAGGAGGATATCGATCTCTTCGTGCCTCATCAAGCGAACATTCGGATTATTCAATCTGCGATGAATCGATTAGATTTACCACCAGAAAAAGTTGTGATTAACGTGGATAAATATGCGAATACATCAGCAGCTTCGATTCCACTTGCACTTGTGGAAGCAGCTGAGCAGGGTCGGATGAAGGAAGGCGATACCGTCTTGATGGTTGGCTTCGGTGGCGGATTGACCTGGGGTGCTTCGGTACTTGTCTGGTAGCATAATAAAGATGAATAGGTCAGGAGTTGTAACATGGGGAAAGTTGCATTTGTGTTTCCGGGGCAAGGGGCTCAAGCAGTTGGTATGGGGAAAGATATATATGATGCGGTTCCTGCTTCTAGAGAAATCTTTGAAACAGCCGATAAAGTGTTAGGTTTCGACTTATCCACTATGATTTTTGAAGGTCCGGATGCAGAGTTGAAGCAGACATTTAATACACAACCAGCTTTATTAGCTACAAGTGTTGCTTATTTAGAAGCATTACGTGCTAAAGGGATACAAGCAGACTATGTTGCTGGGCACAGCTTGGGCGAGTATAGTGCGCTTGTAGCTGCAGGGGTTCTTTCACTGGAGGATGCTGTAGCCATCGTGCGAGCACGGGGTAACTTTATGGAGAAGGCAGTACCTGGTGGGCAAGGAGCCATGGCAGCGGTGTTGGGGGCTGATGCGCAAGCACTGTCGCAACTATGTGTAGAGGTGAGTGAAAGCGGACATATCGTTGAGTTAGCTAATATCAACTGTCCTGGGCAAATTGTCATTTCGGGTTCTCAGTCTGGTGTTGCTGCAGTAAGTGAGCGAGTGAAGGAAGCAGGCGGTAAAAGAGCGATTTCGCTTGTGGTTAGCGGCCCTTTTCATTCTTCCATGATGAAAGTAGCAGCTGAACAGCTTGAAGTTGAATTGAATTCCATTTCTTTTCAGGAACCTAAGATTTCTGTTGTAGCTAACGTAACTGCAGAGATCGTTACTTCTGGGGATGACATTCGTCAGCTTCTAGTTGAACAAGTGTACTCACCGGTTCTGTGGGAGGATAGTATTCGCTATCTTATCGCACAAGGGGTGGATACATTTATTGAGATTGGACCGGGTTCTGTGTTGACAGGTCTAATTAAGAAGATTGATAAGACAGTGAAGCTAATCAACATTAATAGCTTAGAAAGCCTTGAGGTGGCATTATAAAAGTTTCAGTTACCTATGAGTGCTACAAGCGTATACTTGGGGAAAGGAGGAATTTGAAATGATCAAACCTTTGAGTGGACAAGTTGCACTTGTAACAGGAGCTTCACGCGGGATAGGGCGTAGTATCGCTCTAACCTTAGCTGGCTTAGGTGCAAATATTGTGGTCAATTATTCAGGTAATGAGACTGCAGCTCAGGAAGTTGTTGCCGAGATTCAAGCGCTAGGAGCAGAAGCAGTGGCTCTGAAAGCGAATGTCGGAAGTAGCGAACAGGCAGAACTTTTGGTTAAGGAAGCTATTAACACATTGGGACGTATCGATATTTTGGTGAATAATGCCGGAATTACTAGAGATAATCTAATTATGCGTATGAAAGAGGAAGAATTTGATCTTGTGATTGAAACGAACCTCAAAGGTGTGTTTAACTGTTTAAAAGCGGTAACCCGTCCCATGATGAAGCAACGTTATGGACGGATTATTAATATTTCATCTGTTGTTGGTGTTCTTGGTAATGCAGGGCAAGCCAATTATGTTGCAGCAAAGGCAGGCGTTATTGGCCTTACTAAATCAGCTGCTCGTGAACTTGCTTCACGTGGGATTACAGTCAACTGTATAGCCCCTGGTTTTATTGATACAGATATGACTAAGGAGTTATCAGAGGACTTGCGAGGTAAGCTTATCGCTGACATCCCGCTAGCTCGCCTTGGACAGCCTGAAGAGATTGCCAAAGTGGTTGCATTCTTAGCTTCAGATGGTGCGTCATATATGACCGGACAGACATTGCATGTAGATGGCGGAATGGTAATGTAGCATTTTGAAAAAAATTCTCGTATAATACCAAAGAGGAGGAGGTGAACCGGATGTCCGATGTATTAGAACGTGTAAAACGCATCGTCGTCGATCGCTTAGGTGCTGATGAAGCCGAGGTTACGCTAGAATCATCTTTTAAAGATGATCTTGGTGCTGATTCTCTTGACGTTGTTGAATTAGTTATGGAATTGGAAGATGAATTTGATATTGAAATTTCTGATGAAGATGCAGAAAAAATTACAAGTGTGGGAGAAGTTGTTAACTACATACAATCTCATACCTAAATGAATCAATGGTGAGTCCCGATCCTGCTAGTAGGCGGGACTTATCCATATTTAACGGTTATAAAATGACAGATGATAATTCAAGCTTATAATAACGAAAATTATGGCATATGCAGTCTATATAGAGGTGAAAGCGGTTGAATCAAAGAGTAGTAATAACGGGTATGGGTGTTGTAACTTCCTTAGGTAACGATTTAGAAAGTCTATGGAGTAATCTGATGGCCGGGAAATCTGGTGTATCACAGATTGAGTCCTTTGATGTAAGTGAATACAATACGCGAATAGCAGCTTCGGTGAAAGAGTTTGATCCCGAGGAGTATATTGAACGCAAAGAAGTACGTAAGATGGATCGATTCGTTCAGTTTGCCGCGGTAGCTGGAAAGAAGGCATTGCAGAATAGTGGTCTAGATATTGGCAAAGATTCCGATCCAGAGCGTGTAGGCGTGATTATTGGTTCAGGTATCGGGGGATTGGGAACATGGGAAGATCAGCATAATATATTGCTTACGAAGGGCCCCAAACGGGTAAGTCCATTCTTCATCCCGATGATGATTGCTAACATGGCCTCAGGTCACTTATCTATTCTATTAGGTGCTAAGGGTCCGAATTCAGCTTCCGTGTCTGCCTGTGCATCAGGTTCGCATGCGATTGGTGACTCGTTCAGATGGATCCAGAACGGTGAAGCAGATGTGATGATCTGTGGTGGTGCAGAAGCGACAATACGTCCTACGGGCGTAGCGGGATTCTGTGCTATGCGCGCAATGTCTACACGTAATGATGAGCCTGAGAAGGCAAGTCGTCCGTTCGATTCTGGGCGAGATGGATTCGTTATGGGAGAAGGAGCGGGTGTTCTAGTATTGGAATCGTTGGAACATGCGCAGAAGCGTGGTGCGAATATCATTGCTGAAGTTATTGGATATGGTCTGAGTGCAGATGCTCACCATATGACGGATCCAGATCCTGATGGACCTGCTCGTTGTATGAAGATGGCCATTAGAACAGCAGGGATTAAACCGGAAGATATTGATTATATCAATGCCCATGGAACATCAACGGGTGTAGGTGACAAATCAGAGACGAAGGCGATCAAGTTGGCATTGGGAGATCATGCCTATAAGGTAGCTGTGAGTTCTACTAAATCGATGACAGGTCACCTACTAGGTGCGGCTGGTGGTGTTGAAGCGGTTATATGCGCGCTCTCGTTGCAACATCAAGCATTGGCGCCAACGATTAATTTGGATGAACCTGATCCGGATTGTGATTTGGATTATGTTCCTAATGTTGCTAGACAAGCTGATTTAAGTGTAGTGATGTCCAATTCATTCGGTTTCGGTGGACATAATGCTTCTATTATTTTGAAAAAATTTGACTTGTAAGGAGACGTTGTGTTGAGTGGAGATCTGAAGCAGATACAGCAACAACTTCATATCCAATTTCACAATCAGCTTCTCTTGAAGCAGGCCTTTACCCACGCTTCTTATGTCAATGAGCACCGTTTCAGTCAGCATCAAGATAATGAACGTCTAGAATTTTTAGGGGATGCTGTACTGGAGCTTACGGTATCAGAATATTTGTACAATCTTTTTCCAACACGACCTGAAGGTGAACTTACGAAGCTTCGTGCAGCCATTGTGTGTGAACCTTCACTTGTTAAGTTCGCAGAAGCTCTAAATTTTGGACAGTATGTATTACTGGGCAAAGGTGAGGAGCTAACCGGTGGTCGTAGTCGTCCTGCTTTACTCGCTGATGTATTTGAAGCGTTTATCGGTGCCCTATATTTGGATCAAGGGATTGAAGCGGCTCGTTCATTCTTGGATCGATTTGTATTTCCGCAAGTATCGGAGAACGGAAAGCTCCAAATGAGCGATTATAAGACCGAACTACAGGAGTTGACTCAACACCATAATATGGAGTTGTTAGAATATCGGATCGTAGAAGAACGTGGGCCGGCACATGAACGTGAATTTGTTTCTGAAGTTTATATGGGCAGTGAATGTATTGGCAAAGGTAATGGTCGATCTAAGAAAGAAGCCGAACAGCAAGCGGCATCGGTTGCACTTAGTCAGTTGAAACTAGGTAAATTATAAGAGAAAGTTCAAAAAGTCATCTGTTGAACTCGAACTATAAAGTTTAAAAGCTTGAATAAATCATAATTAAAGAGCAAAGAGCAGTCATGTATAATGGGCTTAAGTATGAGTCATAGACTGCTTTTTGTTCTTTATTTATTTAAATATAAGAGAGTATAAGTTTCACTTGATACTCTAATTCTTATATTTCCGCTGAAACGGGTGCCGTCCTTGAAAAAAGACGGCATAGCCGTTTCTACTTGAGTATTTTCACTAGAAGTGTTGTGGTATCATTAGGGTTAGAGGTGATTTGGGAACTATGTTTTTGAAACGGATTGAATTAGCAGGGTTCAAATCTTTTGCCGATAAAACTGAAATGGAATTCGTCAGAGGCATAACAGCTGTTGTCGGTCCTAATGGTAGCGGTAAAAGTAATATCTCCGACGGTATACGTTGGGTCTTAGGAGAGCAAAGCGCCAAATCACTGCGTGGAGGCAAGATGGAAGATATTATATTTGCCGGCAGTGATACACGTAAAGCCGTTAATTTCGGCGAGGTTTCACTAACTTTGGATAATGAAGATCACGTACTTCCGCTTGATTTCAACGAAGTAACGGTTACACGCCGAGTTCATCGTAGTGGAGAAAGTGAGTATTTGATAAATAAGCAACCCTGCCGTCTTAAAGACATCACGGAATTATTTATGGACACAGGGATAGGGAAGGAAGCTTACTCGATCATCGGACAAGGACGTATTGAGGAAATCCTTAGTACACGTTCAGAGGATCGGCGAGGCATATTTGAAGAGGCGTCAGGGATTGTGAAGTATAAATCTCGTAAGAAGGAAGCCATGCGTAAGCTTGATGAGACGGAGCAGAATTTGTTGCGAATTCATGATTTGGTGAGCGAACTGGAAGTTCAGATCGGTCCGTTGAAGGAGCAGTCTGAGAAGGCGGTGCATTTCAAGCAACTTCGTGAACAGTTGAAAAGCAAAGAAATTTCCATGTATGTTCATCAAATTGAACAGATTCATAGTCATTGGAGTGAAGCCACGGCGAAGCTTACTGTTCTACAAGAACAACAACTTAAACTATCAACCGTCGTATCAGCACATGATGCTAAGCTAGAAAGCGATCGTTCCAATCTGCGTAAGCTTGAGCAAGAAGTAGAGTCGTTGCAGGATGCACTGCTACAATATAGCGAAGCCTATGAGAAAAGTGAAGGTTACGGTGAAGTGCTCAGAGAGCGGAAGAGGAACCTTGAAGGTCATCGTGAGCAACTGACGGAGACGTTGACTACTGGTGACGAGCGGGTCGAGGACAGAAAGACAGAATTGTCCCTCACGAAGAGCAAGCTTGAGGCATTACAAGAAGAACTGAAAGAACTACGTCATCATCTGTCTGGCGAAGAAGCAAAGCTCTTAGGAGTCACGGGTGGCATTAGCCAACAACAGGAAGAAACCCTGAAGAGTTCATTGCTTGAACTTATGAATGAAATGGCGCAGGCTCGTAATGAAATCCGTTATGCAGACCAGCAGCAAGAGACGTTGTCCCGTCGAATGAATCGAGCTGAAGAAGAGACAGGTAAGTGGGAGAGCCAGAAAGAAGAACTAACGAAGCGTAAATCAGAACTAGATATTGCTTTGGAGACATTCGCAACTGAGCTAAAGGAACTTCGTGGCGGATATATTACCGAGAGTGAACGATATCAATCCGTGCAGAAGTTATTAGAAGAAAGCCAAGGAACACATCGCAAATGGGAACAGAAGCGAGAAGCACAGATTTCTCGGCGTGATACCATGAAAGAAATGCAGGACGATTTCGATGGATTTATGGTAGGTGTTAAGGAAGTCCTTAAGGCTTCCCGTAAATCTGTACTTCAAGGTGTACATGGAGCGGTAGCGGAGCTTATTACCGTACCCGAGAAGCTAGAACTTGCTGTGGAAACGGCGATGGGTGCATCTCTACAACATATCGTAATGGATAATGAAACGTTATCCCGTCAAGCCATAACATTTCTGAAACAGCGTCAATTAGGACGTGCAACTTTCTTGCCATTGGATGTTATGCGGGCAAGAAATGTATCGGCAAGTGATCGCTCTGTTATTGAAGGGGTTGGCGGATTTGTAGGGATTGGAGCAGATTTAGTTCAGTATGATGCAATGTATGCTCCTGTAGTAGGCAGCCTTTTGGGGAATGTTATTATAGCGGAAACGCTAGAATATGCCAATAGAATTGCTGCTAAGTGTCAATATAGATACCGTGTGGTGACACTTGAAGGGGATATCGTCAATGCGGGCGGTTCAATGACAGGTGGTAGCCAGCATAAGAAGAATAATAGTCTACTTAGTCGCAAACGCCAGTTGGATTCCTTAGATCAAGAGATTGCGGAAACTGAGACGCAGCTTATTAAGCTTCAAGAAGGTATCCAGAAGTTGAAGAGTCAACTTAATCAAACGCAGACCAAACTCGATGCACTTCGGCAAGCGGGTGACGAGAAGCGCATTGAAGAGCAGCAAGCGGCAGGAGATTTGAAACAACTTCAGCATGAGCTACGACATGTGATGGAACAGGTTGAAGTTTCTGGGCAGGAGAAAAGTGGATTTACAGAAGAGAATAAAGGATTTGAACAAAGCCGTGGTCAAGCTGTGAAGAAGCTGGCTGAGTTGGAACAACAAGAGCAGTCCGTGCACCAAGCACTCCAAGCAGCTGAGTTTGCTCGTAAAGCGAGTGAGTCGGCTAAAGACGAACTTCAAATCCAGTTAACACAGCTAAAAGTAAAAGAAGGCAAGCTAGATCAAGTATGCTTCTCTCTTGAAGAGCAACTTCGTCGATTGCAGACTGACTTCAATTCGCAGGATCGAGATTTGAATCAGACTAAAAGAATGCTAGCTTCGATTGAAGCAGACTTAAGCACGAATGCTAAGGAAGCGAATGAACAAATTGAAAGTCTGAATGAGTATAAGTTGAAGAAGGAAGAATCATCTCAACAGCTCGATTTCAGAAGAGCCTCTCGCATGCAGCTTTCAAAAAAACTGGAGCTAGAGGAAAATGAAACGAAAGAGCAGCGTTCGGAACTTCGGAGCGTTGATGAGCAGCTTCGTCAGACAGAAATTAGCGTAAACCGATTGGATGTAGAGCTGGATAATATCCTTAAGAAACTTAGTGAGGATTACGAACTTAGTTATGAATTGGCTAAACAGCGCTATCCAATTCCGGATGATGTCCCAGCAGTTCAGAATGAGGTTCGAGAACTGAAACGTGGCATATCATCACTTGGAGAGGTTAACCTTGGGGCAATTGAGGAATACGAGCGAGTGAACGAACGCTATCAATTCTTGAATGAACAGAAGGAAGACTTGATTGGTGCAAAGACAACATTGTATGAAGTGATTCATGAAATGGATGTAGAAATGTCCAAACGTTTCAAAACGACTTTCGATGCTATCCGTCGTGAATTCGGTACCGTATTTATGAAGCTGTTCGGGGGAGGAAGAGCTGATCTCATTCTCATTGATCCTGAGCATATGTTGGATACGGGAATTGATATCGTTGCACAGCCACCGGGTAAGAAGCTTCAGAACCTACAACTTCTTTCAGGCGGAGAACGAGCTCTGACCGCTATGGCGCTTTTATTTGCTATACTTCAAGTGAAGCCAGTTCCTTTCTGTGTGTTGGATGAAGTGGAAGCTGCACTTGATGAAGCCAATGTCGTTCGATTTGCCCAATATTTACGTGAATTCTCTGAACAGACTCAGTTCATTGTGGTTACTCATCGCAAAGGAACTATGGAGGAAGCTGATGTGCTATATGGTGTTACAATGGAAGAGGGCGGCGTATCCAAGCTGGTTTCTGTTAAATTAGAGAATGAAGAAGCGGAAATTGCTTAGTACGGAGTATGTTAGATATAGAGATGGAGGAATCATATGAGTTTCTTTAAAAAATTGAAAGAAAGTATTTCAAGTAAAACCGAAGTGGTGACGAAACAATTTCGTGATGGCCTAGAAAAAACAAGGAAGGGTTTTGTGGAGAAAGTATCCGACCTCATGATTCGCCGTAAGAAAATTGATGAGGAATTCTACGAAGAGCTTGAAGAAATACTCATCGGTGCAGACGTAGGGGTTAACACCGTGATGACCTTAATCGACGATTTACGAGTTGAAGTGAAGAAGCAGAAGATTGAGAATGCCTTAGAATTACAACCTATCTTGTCACAAAAGCTAATGGAGCTCCTTCGCGGGGATGATGATAATGCCTTAAACATGAATAAGGATGGTATAACTGTTATTCTGTTCGTAGGCGTAAATGGTGTAGGAAAAACGACGACAATTGGTAAATTGGCGCATCGATTTAAACAAGAAGGTAAAAAAGTGCTACTAGCAGCAGGAGATACGTTCCGTGCTGGAGCGATTGAGCAACTTGAAGTTTGGGGAGAGCGCGCTGGCGTGGAAGTGATCAAACAACAGGCAGGTTCAGATCCAGCAGCCGTGATGTTCGATGCAATACAGGCAGCCAAACAACGTCAAGTGGATGTGTTGATTTGTGATACGGCTGGACGTTTACAGAGTAAATCTAACTTGATGGAAGAGTTGAACAAAATTTTCCGTGTTATTCAACGTGAAATACCAAGCGCACCGCATGAAGTATTAATGGTGTTGGATGCTACGACTGGACAGAACGCGTTAAGTCAAGCAAAACTCTTTGGTGAGAAGAGTGGAGTGACGGGTTTAGTACTTACGAAGCTAGATGGGACAGCCAAGGGTGGAATCGTTGTAGCTATTCGTCAGGAAATGAATATTCCAGTGAAATTAGTTGGTTTGGGAGAGAAGGTAGAAGACTTACAACCCTTCGATTCACAACAGTTCGTGCACGCATTATTTGCAGGATTAATACAAGAAGACGAAGAACATATTGAAACAGCTGTACAAGAGGAGTAATGTATTTATGGCAAATACGCATACCTATACCCGTCGTGAGGAAGTAGCTAATGCTATTACACATGGGATCGGAGCGGTTCTAAGTGTCGCGGCACTTGTATTGCTCATCGTGTTCTCTAGTTTGAAGGGAACATCTTGGCATATTGTGAGCTTTACCATTTACGGTGTAACGATGCTTATTTTATATTTGAATTCGACATTGGTACATAGTTTTAATGAAGGTAAAGTGAAGGATTTATTTGAATTTTTTGACCATTCTTCTATTTATCTTTATATTGCAGGCTCCTATACTCCATTTATGCTCGTTGCTATTCGCGGACCGCTAGGTTGGACTTTATTCGGTATTGTCTGGGGATTTGCAGTTCTAGGTTGTTTGTTCAAGGCGTTCTTCGTTAAAAAGTTTCTATTCATGTCCACGATCTTCTATATCCTGATGGGTTGGATGATTGTTATCGCTTGGAATCCATTGACTGAGGCGGTACCAGCGGGAGGGATGATTCTTCTCGCCTTAGGTGGATTGATGTATACACTTGGAACTATATTCTATGTATGGAGAGCCTTCCCTTATCATCATGCCATTTGGCATCTGTTCGTATTAGCGGGAAGCATACTACATTTCTTCTCCGTATTTCTATATCTACTACCCAACTAATAGATATTAAAGAGGTAGTTGGAAAAGGGGATAATATCCAGTAGAGATGACAAGGATATTCGCTTGACATCTTTATTGGATTTATGTATTATTAAATCCGTTGAGTGTAAAGTGTTTTTCCTTGACGAAGGGGGTGCCCTCAATGACTCAGGAAGATAAACTTGAGAAAACAAACAGAATTAATCAATTGTTCGATTTCTATGAACACTTGCTAACTGAAAAGCAGCAGATGTTCCTTAAATATTATTTCCATGATGATTTTTCCCTTGGGGAAATTGCGACAGAGTTCAATATTAGTCGGCAAGCTATCTATGAACATATTAAGCGAGCTGAGCAAGTTCTTGACATTTATGAAGAGAAACTTTGCTTACTACAAAAATACGAACGACGCAAACATGAATTAGAGCAGTTACGACTGTTAATTGACACGTCCGATGTGTCAATAGTGGATAGGGACAAGATGATCACAGTATTGGAACGTTTACAGGTGTATGAATAAAGGCAAGGAGGTGGCGGCGAATGGCATTTGAGGGATTAACAGGCAGGTTGCAGAACGTATTTAGTAAGCTCCGTGGTAAAGGTAAAGTATCCGAAGAGGATGTTAACGAAGCGATGCGGGAAGTACGTCTTGCTCTTTTGGAAGCAGACGTTAATTTCAAAGTAGTCAAGGAATTCGTTGCCAAAGTGAAAGAAAAGTCCATTGGTAAAGAAGTGATGGACAGCTTTACTCCAGGCATGGTCATTATTGATATTGTTAATAAAGAGTTATCAGAATTGATGGGCGGAAGTCAGGCAAAGCTTGCAAAAGCCAATAAGCCTCCTACTGTGATAATGATGGTCGGTCTCCAAGGTGCTGGTAAGACAACAACCTCTGCGAAACTAGCCAAGCTACTTCAGAAGCAGAATAGTCGACCGTTGCTCGTTGCGGGTGATATTTATCGTCCTGCTGCGATCAAGCAATTGGAAGTGTTGGGAGAACAGATCAAAGTACCTGTATTTTCACTCGGTGATAAAGTGAGCCCTGTAGAAATTGCAAAAGCTGCTTTACAGCATGCTAAGGATAACGGAAATGATTATCTGATTGTAGATACTGCAGGTCGTCTTCATATTGATGAAGTACTGATGGAAGAATTAAGTCAGATCCATGCTGAAATCAAACCAGATGAAGTATTACTAGTCGTTGATGCGATGACGGGTCAAGATGCTGTTAACGTTGCTAGTAATTTTAATGAACAACTGGGATTGACAGGCGTAGTGTTGACCAAGTTAGATGGAGACACGCGTGGTGGAGCAGCGCTTTCGGTTAAAGCTGTAACAGGTTGTCCGATTAAATTCGTAGCTTTAGGTGAGAAGATCGATGCGTTAGAGCCTTTCCATCCAGAGCGTATGGCTTCTCGGATTCTTGGAATGGGTGATATGCTCTCTCTGATTGAGAAGGCACAGTTAAACATTGATGTGGATAAGGCTAAAGAAATGGAACGTAAGATGCGTAATGCAGAATTTACGTTTGACGATTTCCTAGAGCAAATGGATCAAGTGAAAAAGCTAGGTCCTCTTGATCAGATTATGGATATGATTCCAGGTATGGGTAAGATGAAGCAAGCCAAGGACATTAAAGTGGATGATAAACAGATGGGTCGCATTGAGGCTATTGTATTCTCGAT
This sequence comes from Paenibacillus sp. FA6, assembly GCF_051550225.1. NCBI lineage: Bacteria > Bacillati > Bacillota > Bacilli > Caryophanales > Paenibacillaceae > Paenibacillus > Paenibacillus sp. FA6. The sequence goes on from NZ_CP188820.1 coordinate 1,177,492, forward strand.
GACGAAGGAAGAGAAACAACGCCCTGAAATTATTGATCACAAACGGCGTAAGCGGATTGCTACTGGTAGTGGAACGAATATCGCTGAAGTAAATCGCCTTATCAAGCAATTCGATGAAATGCGTCGTATGATGAAGCAATTCTCGGACATGATGGGACCTAAAGGGCCTAAAGGAAAAGCTATGAAACAGTTAAAAGGTTTGACAGGAAAAGGCGGCATGAAGTTTCCTTTTCGTTAAAAATATAACGTTTATTTATTGAAGGAGGTGAATTTTGTGGCAGTACGTATTCGTCTTAAACGCATTGGTGCCCATAAAGCGCCATTCTACCGTATCGTGGTTTCGGATTCCCGTTCCCCGCGTGATGGTCGTTTTATCGAAGAAATTGGTTACTACAATCCGATTGAAGAACCGGCAGTAGTTAAGATTGATGAAGATAAAGCTTTGGCATGGCTTCAAAAAGGTGCACAAGCATCTGATACAGTTCGTAACTTGCTTAGTAAAGCAGGCGTAATGAAGAAGTTCCATGAACTTAAGTTACAGAAATAATGACTGATGGTGAGGAGTATCTATGGAAGAATTAGTTGGTGTTATTGCTAAGGCTTTGGTGGATCATCCGGAAGATGTGACCGTGAAGACGGTAGAGAAGGATCATCTTGTTGTCTATGAATTGTCTGTTCATCCAGAAGATGTGGGCAAGGTAATCGGCAAACAGGGTAGGATAGCTAAAGCGTTACGCACGGTTGTCACATCTGCAGCAGTCAAAATGGACAAACGTGTAACCGTGGATATCATTTCTTAAAGATTTACAAAAGGGGGTTAGGATGCATGTCCTAACTCTTTTTCGTACATGCTAAAAGACATAAGAGTGACAGATGGTGTCGTATTCTGCGCTAAGAGCGCTTTGTTTGTAGGAGGAGAATATGTCTGAACAATTATTAACAGTTGGTAAATTGGTGAACACACATGGTATTAAAGGTGAGATTAAAGTATTAGCGATTACAGATTTTCCGGAAGAGCGTTTCGCCTCAGGGAAACGTTTATTTTTGATTCCAGGAGACGGCACGCCATCGTTCTGGATTACAATAATATCTACACGCTTCCATAAGAATACGTATATTTTGAAAATAGAAGGATTTACGAATATCAATGAAGTAGAGAAATACAAGGGAAGTATGCTCAAAGTATCTCAGGATGATCTTATTGAATTGCCGGATAACGAGTATTACTATCACGATATTATTGGATGTAGTGTATTTACGGATGAGAATGAAGATAAGCCACTAGGCGTTATTACTGAAATTATTAAGCCAGGCGCGAATGATGTGTGGGTAGTTAAACCTACCTCGGGCGCAGATATTTTAATTCCAGTCATTGATGACGTCGTATTAGATGTGGATGTGAATAGCAAGAAGGTTAAGATTCACCTCATGGAAGGATTGTTATAAATATGAAGGTAGATGTGCTTACCCTATTTCCTGAGATGTTCAAGGGCGTGTTTGAGAGCAGTATCTTAGGGAAAGCGAACGCGAAAGGGATTGTGTCTTTAAACGCGATTAATTTCAGAGACTTCGCTTTTAATAAACATCATACCGTCGATGATACGCCTTATGGTGGAGGTGGGGGGATGGTGCTTAAGCCTGAACCTATTTTTGCTGCGGTGGAGCATGTGTTGACTTCTATTACTAACCCTCCACGCGTGATCTTGATGTGCCCGCAAGGAGAAACGTTCACCCAAAAGAAAGCAGAAGAGTTATCTCAAGAGGAGCACCTCATCTTTATATGCGGACATTATGAAGGATATGATGAACGAATTCGTGAACATCTGGTCACAGATGAGCTGTCCGTAGGAGACTACGTACTAACTGGTGGAGAAATACCAGCTATGACTGTCATCGATGCTGTTGTAAGGTTATTGCCAGGTGTACTAGGAAATGAGATGTCAGCAGTGACAGACTCATTCAGCACAGGGCTACTTGAGTATCCGCATTATACACGACCTGCAGAATTTCGTGGTTGGAAAGTGCCTGAAATGTTGCTGAGTGGGCATCATGCTAATATAGAGGTTTGGCGCAGACAACAAGCATTGAAACGTACCTTCACAAGACGACCTGATCTTCTAGACAAGCTGGCACTCACGGATCAGGATATGAAATATATTCAGGAGCTTCAGAATAACCTCTAATAGAGGTTGTTCAAAAAGTCATCTTTTGATCACGAAGCATATCAAGAGGGCTACTCGACATCGAAGATTGAATTCAGCCAGTCCTTCCGGTGCTCACGTAGGTATTGCCTACGCTCCGCTCCTCACTCCCTTGCTTCATCCAATCTTCTCGGTGCTGAAAAGTCGACTTTTTGAACACATACTATATGGATATACAGAATGAAAGGGGAGGAACAAAATGGATTATAAAATCTACTTTGAAAACCTGAAAGAGCAACATTTAACTGAATTAAAAGAATGGTTATCCATTCCGAGTATATCTGCCTTATCTGAACATAAACCAGATGTATTGCGCGCAGCCGATTGGCTCGCAGATTCGCTATCCCAAGCTGGTCTTGAGAATGTGAAGATTCACCAAACGAAAGGTCATCCCATTGTATATGCCGATCATTTACATGCGCCAGGTAGACCAACAGTGCTCGTATATGGGCATTATGATGTACAACCTGTTGATCCACTTCATTTGTGGGAGACACCTCCGTTTGAACCGACGATCCGAGAAGATAAGATTTATGCTCGTGGAGCAACGGATGATAAAGGTCAGGTTTTCCTACATATTAAGGCCGTTGAAGCGATGCTTAAACAAGAAAAGGGTCTTCCCGTTAATATTAAGTTCTGTATCGAAGGTGAGGAAGAAGTGTCTAGTCCGAATTTACCTTCTTTTCTAGAATTACATCGCGAGGAATTGGCAGCAGATGTCGTGCTAATCTCAGATACGTCGCTTCTTGAAAAAGGTAAACCGGCGATTTGTGTAGGGCTACGTGGATTATGCTCATTAGATGTTCAAGTTACGACAGCAAATACGGATCTACATTCCGGCTCCTTTGGCGGAGGGGTACCAAATGCACTACATGCGATCGTTTCTCTACTGTCTACACTTCATGATGATCAAGGTCGTGTAAATGTAGAAGGATTCTATGAGGATGTACCTGCGCTCACACCTGCAATGAAAGCTGAATTTGTGAAACAAGATATTGACGAGAATAAATTACAACATAGTCTTGGACTTGAAGCGCTCTATGGAGAGGAAGGCTACTCCTTTGTAGAAAGAACAGGAGCTCGTCCAACATTGGAGCTTAACGGGGTCTATGGTGGCTTCCAAGGGGAAGGATCGAAGACCGTTATTCCGAAAGAAGCTCATGCTAAGATTACATGTCGTCTTGTAGGATATCAGAATCCACAAGATATTCTAGACAAAATTGAACGTCATATTCATGCCCATGTTCCCGTGGGCGCTAAGGTTACGGTTATTCAACGTGAAAAGGGAAATCCGTTCACGATTGATCCATCGACACCGATGTTGCAGAAGGCAGCAGATGCATTTAATGATGTCTATGGGGTTCGCCCAGTGTTCACTAAGGACGGGGGCTCTATCCCGATCGTCGAAACTTTTGGACGGTTATTATCCGTTCCGGTTGTATTGATGGGCTTTGGGCTTCCAGATGAGAATCTTCATGCACCAAATGAACATTTTAATTTGGATAACTTTGATAAGGGACTTCTAACGATTGTTGAATTTCTAAAACAGGTATAAAACTGCAAGTTCAAAAGCTAGCTATTTAAACTGCCTCTTAAAAGGAATGCAAAAAATCTTGCAAGGTGATAGAAACCTATGCTATAATAAGTGCTGTTGTGTATGACTACGGTGGTCCTCTGTCAATAATGAAGGAGAATAATAATTCTCCAGAAGAAGCAAGAACACCTGTATGGAAGGAGGGAATTCTAAAATGAATATCCTACAAGAAATTACTCAAGAACAACTTCGCACAGATTTGCCAAACTTTCGCCCTGGAGATACTTTGAAAGTACATGTAAAAGTTATCGAGGGAGCACGTGAGCGTGTCCAATTGTTCGAAGGCGTTGTAATTCAACGTCGTGGTGGTGGAATCGGAGAAACTTTTACAGTACGTAAAATTTCTTACGGTGTTGGTGTGGAAAGAACATTCCCACTTAACTCGCCTAAACTCGAGAAAATTGAAGTGGCTCGTCGTGGTAAAGTTCGTCGTGCTAAACTCTTTTATCTTCGTGAACTACGCGGTAAAGCTGCAAGAATTAAAGAAAAGCGCCGTTAATAAACGGACAACGTTAAGGGGCTTGATTTCAAGTCCCTTTCGTTTTAGGATAAATAGGGCATACGGATGATGGATGCCTACATTTACAATGTTAGAAAGTAAAAGAATGGTACTAAGGTTACTACTTGTCAGGCTTTAAAGCTCCGCTAAGGAGCTTTTCTTTTTCGGAAATACAACGAAATTTCCTCAACCCAATTGTATTTCATCAAATTAGGTACAAGAGAGGGTCGGTGGATGATGCAGCAGGACTTGGAAATTCAGCAGGATTCAACTGAATTTAATAAGCGTGGTGATAAATCATCGAAACAAGGCAATAAAGAAGTAATGGAGTGGCTTAAGGCTATTGTTATTGCTGTGATTCTCGTGTTTCTTATTCGCTGGCTTCTTTTCAAACCATTTATTGTAGATGGACCTTCGATGAAGCCTAATTTCCACACTGGGGAACGTTTAATTGTAAATGAGATTCTGTATGATATTCGCGCACCGAAGAAGAGCGAGGTCATTGTTTTTCATGTTCCTTCTGAAGGAAGAGACTTTATTAAGCGAGTTATTGCTGTTGCTGGAGATACAGTTAAGGTGGAAGGGGATACCGTTTATGTTAATGGGGAACCTATTGACGAACCTTACATACAAGCTGAAATTGATAGTAGACATGAACAGAACCTGAATTATAATAATAAAGATTTCCCGAACGCTAACTTTTCAGATGGTAAAGTGCCTGAAGGCCATATATTTGTCATGGGAGATAATCGTTCGGACAGTACGGATAGTCGGATGATTGGCTATGTTCCACTTGGTGACATTATAGGTCGTGCAGATCTAATCTTTTGGCCAGTGAAAGATATAGAATGGATCAACCATTAAACCCATGAAATTGATGGAATAGTTGTAGTAAAGAAGATGAGGTGATGACGGTGTCGATTCAGTGGTTCCCAGGTCATATGACCAGAGCTCGCCGCCAAATTCAAGACAAACTAAAGTTGATAGATGCCGTTATTGAGTTGGTAGATGCACGTCTTCCGCTCTCTAGTCGCAATCCTATGATTGATGAGATTCTTCAGGGAAAACCGAGACTCATTATTTTGAATAAAGCGGATTTAGCAGATGCTGAAGTAACAAGAGAGTGGTTAGACTTCTTTAAAAAACAGGGGCATGTGGCTTTTCCAGTCGATGCATCCACAGGTACGGGGATAAAAGAAATTCCTACACAGCTCAAAATATTGTTGAAGGCCAAAATTGATAAGCAGATCTCCAAAGGAATTAATCCGCGAGCGATTCGTGCGTTGATTGTGGGGATTCCGAATGTTGGGAAGTCGACATTGATCAATCGTCTTGCTGGACGAAGTATCGCATTAACGGGCGATCGTCCTGGGGTAACGAAAGGCCAACAATGGATTAAAGTAGGCAACGAGATGGAATTATTGGACACACCAGGGATTCTATGGCCTAAGTTTGAAGATATGAATGTGGGTTATCGTCTAGCAGTTACTGGAGCCATTAAAGAGGAAACTCTCAATGTTGAGGATGTTGCATTTTTTGGTCTGAAATATATTACTAAATACTATTGGGCTCCTTTTAAAGAGCGCTTTGAGCTAGAAAGTGTGCAGCCAACAGATTTCGATGGTCCTGATGAAATTGTCGCGATCATGGAAGAAATCGGCCGTAAACGTGGCTGTATTGTCAGTGGCGGACGGGTCGATCTAGAGAAATCCTGCCGAATTATACTTCGAGAACTTCGTGCTGGTAAATTAGGGCGAATCTCGATGGAAGCACCTTATTAAAATAGGAAGTAAGAAGTTTGAAGCTACCGATCTCTTGGTGGCTTTTTGTTGTATAAGGCGATAAGACACACCCATTTGCGATCTCAAACTCCCTATGAAATCCATCGAAATATGAAGACAGAAGTGGAAAGGCAGTGGGGGTAGCGGTCGTATTGATATTAATGATGTGAAGTTATAAATAGACATGGTAAGCTAGATTGATAGCTTGTCTAATAAGATCGTGATATATACCTATAGATGGAGGAATACTGTGAATAAGATAAGTAACGAAGAGGGAAATAGCATAGATATGCTTAAATATGAGACATGCTACTGGGAGCAATCCTATCAACATATTGCAGGGATAGATGAAGTTGGGCGAGGTTGTCTATTTGGAGATGTGGTCGCAGCGGCGGTCATCCTTCCTCAAGGGCTTCAAATGGATGGTGTGAATGATTCTAAGAAATTAAGCGCTAAGAAGCGTGACGTTCTATATGATATCATTATGGAGAAGGCTTTGGCTGTTAGTGTGGGATATGTGGATGCTATAACTATTGATAACATTAATATAAAACAGGCTTCACGCCTTGCTATGAAAAGGGCGTTGGAAGGATTGTCATTGCAGCCTGATTTTCTACTTGTGGACGCAGAAAAGGTAGATTCAGAAATTCCTCAACTTGCTATTGTTAAAGGTGATGCCAATAGTCTATCTATCGCCGCGGCATCGATTATAGCGAAGGTGACACGCGACCGTCTCTGTGAAGGAGCATGGGATGACAAGTATCCTGAATATGGAATAGCGATTCATAAGGGATATGCAACGAAGTTACACAGAGGACAAATTACAGAATTGGGTGCTACATCGATGCATCGACGGAGCTTCTTGAGAAATATTGAAGTAGAGCAGCAAATGTTATTCTGAACAGTTGGAGTTCAAAAAGTCAGGTTTTCAGTACTAAAGTATATGCTTACGATGCTGCGTTTTTTTAAAACGCTTCAGAAGATTGGATGAAGGTAGGGAGTGAGGAGCGGAGCTACACGTTTTCGTAGAAAACGACTTCGGAAGCCTACGCTTGCAGTACCTACGTGAGCACCTGAAATGTTTCCGAAGGAAACATACCTCGAAAGCATATGCTAGGACAGGCTGAATTCAATATTCGATGTCGAATAATCTTCTTGGTATCCTTCGTAATCAAAAGATGACTTTTTGAATAACCTCTGAACAGAAAATGTTAAGGTAAGCGGGATTGGCACCGATATAGATAGAAAGAGCGATTTGAAAACGGAGGAACCCATGTGAATATCGGATCATTAATCCGCGGACTGCTTGGTGAACAAAAAGCAGGGGATATCAAACAATTAGATGTAAAGACAGGACAGGTTGTTCGTGGTGTAGTTCTTAGTGTCTCTGACGATGGGAAGGAAGCTGAAATCCAAATACAGGGTGTTAAGGTGCATGCAAAGCTCGAAACACCGTTACAGCAGGGACAAGCGACCTTATTGCAAGTACAAGCACCTGAAGAGGGAGGTTTGATGGTTCTAAAACCACTTACTGAATCTCCCTATACATCTATCTCACCAAATTCTGTGGGAGATGTATTGAAATCGGTTGGTTTAGCGGATACCAAAGCTAATCGTGAAATGATTCAAACACTTCAGGCGAGTGGTGTGCCTTTGACGAAAGAGAATGCAGCCTTGTTTAAGGCTGTTCTTATGGATAAGCCAGTAGGTGTCCCGGCGGAGCAATGGCTTCAGTCGGCTGCAATTGCCTTTCAACGTGGTCTACCTATGACAGCTGAGAGTGTGAGAGGCTTACAACAAGCTGTTTTTGGACCGCCACTACATCAGTTGTTGTCTGGTCTTACTGAACAGCTCAGCCTCTTAGCTATGAATGCAGGGGGGGCAGTACCTGCGAAAGGTATGACAGGATCGCAAATAGCGGCAGGATTACAAGGGGGACAAGACTTAACTGGCGGATCAGGAACGACAGCGATACAAGCTGGTCAAGATACCTCTGGGAAGACTGGGGCGATAGTGGGATCCCAATTGGCGCAAGGTTCTGCAGGAGCGCAAACGACGACAGGAATAACGGTTGAAAATGGTGGTAAAGGAGCTGTAACGCTGGGAGCAACTACGGCTCCTATCGTCGCCACAGTTGCTTCATCCCTGCAGCCGCTTCTGGCGAAGTTGCAGGACGTGCTACAGCAGCTGCGCGGCACGCAGCTGCCTGTGAACCCGCCGTCGCAGAGCGCGACGGCAACAGGGCAACCCGCCACGCCTACGCCAAGTGGCGGGAATCCCACCGGCTTAGCGTCGCAGCCGGTGCCCCCACAAGCCGGCGGTGCAACGCCGCCGGCAAGTGCAAGTGCAACTGCTGCTGCACCCGTAGGGAGCGCAGGAGTAGTTGTAGTGCCGCCAGCAACGCAAGTGGCGGCATCTTTGGGCGAAGTGCCCGCAGGGGCTTCGCTACGCCCTGCCCCCACCCACGGCGAAGCACCGTGGGTGGGGCAGATGTTGAAGCTGCTCGGTGCGGAGCATGAGCAGCATGCCGTGCGCGGCGGTGCCACGCCGCAAGCAGCGCAGGCGCAAGCTGCGGCGGGGAACGCGCAGCAAAGTAGCGCAGCCACCGCGTTGCCGGTGCTACAGCAGCCTTCAGCTGCAAACGGTGGCGCGCCAGCTCAGTCTAGTGCTGCAGCGCAAACAGCTAATCCTCCAACTGCAGCGCAGGCTCAGGCAGCGCAAGCAACTAATATTCCGGCTGTAGCGCAGCCGCAAGCAACAATAAATGGACCGGAAGGAATGCTCCGTTCGGCGATGTCCTCACCCGCATTGGTCGGGAATATCGCGAGCCCGGAAGCGTTAGGCATGAATCATGACTCTTTAAAAGGTATTCTACTTCAAATGTTGGATATAAGTGATCTTCCGCCAGCATTGAAAGAGGTTGCTCAACAGCTAGTCCAGCATATGACAGGGCAACAGTTATTATTGAATACAGATCGCACGGCCCCTTTTGCACAAGTAACGATGTTTATTCCCTTGAATGGACAGGATGGTGAAGAGACGGCTTCTGTGCACATACAATCTCGTCGTGGTAAAAAAGGTGAGCTAGACGCATCGAACTGCCATCTGTGGTTTGATTTAGATATGAAGCATCTCGGAACGACACTTATAGATGTACAGGTGGTCGACAAAATTGTCAGCCTCAAAGTTCACAATGACCATGAATGGATGACTTCTCTTATTGAAGATCGACGTGACGAAATATCCGAAGCGATACACTCCATCGGATATCAGTTATTAAGTCTCAAAACAGAGCCACTACCTATACCAACCGTCGCAGACGTGGACAACAAACAAGGTAGCGTGACGTCTGAGTACACACCTCCATCATATAAAGGGGTGGATATGCGGATATGAGTGAAATGTCTAAGGAGGAGCTTGCTCTCTCGAAGAAAAAGGCCGTTGCGCTTAAATATATGCCAGGCGATTCTGACGCTCCAGTTGTTGTAGCTAAAGGGAGCGGTAGACTGGCAGAGACTATTCTAGAGCGAGCCAAAGAACATGGCGTTCCTGTCCAAGAAGACGCAGCATTAGTAGAAGTTCTATCTCAATTGGATCTTGATCAACAGATTCCTACAGAACTCTATCAGCTTGTGGCTGAAGTGCTCTCATATATTTATCGTACAGATAGTCTAGCCAAGGAAAGAAGGCTTCCTTGATGGATATAGAGGGTGGTAAGAAGGATACACGTAAACAAAAGGGAGTCGTTGCGGAGGAGCATGCTGCCATTTACTTAGCTCAGCATGGATATGAAATCATCGATCGTAATTGGCGATGCCGCAGTGGAGAGATAGACATTGTGGCCCGTACGGATGAATGCTTAGTCTTTGTTGAAGTGCGAAGCCGTAGTGGAAGCCCAAGATATGGAACACCTGCTGAGTCAGTAAATGTACGTAAGATGAATCAGGTGCGCAAAACGGCTGAAGTTTATTTATTGTATAAACAGATAGATATCGCATCCATAATGATGCGTTTTGACGTTGTTGCGGTAATCCTGAATGCTGACTTGACTGTATCTAGCTTGGAACATATCACAGATGCATTTTAGCTCTCATATCAGTACATATAAATTTCAAGCACAGGGCTTATTACTATTCTTTTCTTGATATCGCGAAACATAAAAGTGAAAGTTTTATTCTAAGAAATAAGTAAAGTTTGAAGTTAAACTAATGAAAAATTAGTTGAAGAAGGAACAAAAAAACACCTTTACTTGGGTGTTTTTTTGTTTGTCTGTATATCAATATTAAACATTAACGGAGCCTATTAAATAAAGAAGCTATTAGTAAGTTGAGTTCACAACATATCACTCTGTTGCCTATCCAAATTTCGATACTGAATCGCTTCTGCGACGTGAGAAGCTCCAATAGTACTATCACCTTCAAGATCAGCAATGGTTCTTGCTAATTTCAATATTCTGTCATAGGCTCGCATGCTGAGTCCAAGCGCCTCGATTGTCTCTTGTAGCATCGTGGCCGTTGCTGGGGAAAGAGTAGTAAAGTTGCGAAGATATCTTCCAGATAGCTCACTATTCCAAGAGAAGGGCAAATGCTTGTAACGCTGTAACTGTATCCGATGAGCCTTCATCACTTGCTCTTTCATTTTCTGTGAAGACAAGCTCTTGGTTTCTTTGGTCCACTCTTTAGGTCTGGGAACATCGACTTGTAGGTCGATCCTATCCAGTAAAGGCCCTGATATTTTTGCGCGATATTGGGCAATACGAGCACTACTACATGTACAACGTTGCTCAGGGTGATCACTTCCAAGATAACCGCAGTGACATGGATTCATCGAAGCTGCTAGCATGAAATGTGCTGGAAAAGTATGAACAGCTCTTGCACGACTAATCGTTACAGCGCGGTCTTCTAAAGGCTGCCTTAATACTTCTAAGACGTTACGGGAGAATTCAGGGAGCTCGTCAAGAAATAATATCCCGCGGTGAGCTAGACTAACTTCTCCTGGCTTTGGGATCGTTCCCCCACCAATGAGTCCTCCTGCAGAAATAGTATGGTGTGGTGAGCGGAAGGGACGCCGTTTCAATAATCCTGTTGAAGGTTCTTTTAGCTTGCCGGCTGCACTGAAAATTTTGGTCGTCTCAAGAGCTTCTTGTTCTGTTAAAGCAGGCAGAATCGTAGGTAAACGTTTGATCAACATCGTTTTGCCGGTACCAGGAGGACCAATCAACAGAATGTTATGCATGCCAGCGGCTGCAATAGTCAGTGCTCGTTTCACATGTTGTTGACCCAACACATCACTATAATCTTCATGACCGGCAGTATCCCCCTCAGAATCTGAGGATATCGGCGCAAGGGGAGGAGAATAGAGAAGAAAGTCCAACGAATGAAGGATGACAGGAGGATCGGTTTCTTTCCTCCCAGTCTTAGGTTGAATGGCATTAGGATATAGTAGTTCATTTAAGTGTCCTAATCTAAAGATTTGGATATCTGTAATCAAAGCTGCCTCAGCAGCATTCTCCAGTGGTAATAGAACAGCATTAAACCCTTCATGCCTCGCACGATCTACCATTGATAGAACGCCGGACACAGGTCTTAATGATCCGTCCAATGCAAGCTCTCCAATCATAAGTAACCGGAGTTCAGAAGGAAGAATAATCTGACGACTAGTAACTAGAATAGTTAATGCAATGGCCAGATCGAATGCTGAGCCTTCTTTTCGCAGGTCTGCTGGAGCTAGATTAATAGTAACTCTTTGCATAGGAAATCGGAATCCACAGTTCTTGATGGACGCACGAACTCGCTCGACAGCTTCTCGAATAGCTGAGTCTGGAAGACCAATAATGGCAGTTTGCGGTAGTCCATTGGAGATATCAACTTCAACTTGAATGATCACACCATCAATTCCATATAAACAAGCACTATGCATTTTTCCGTACATAACCCAAAAACACCTCTCTTCTATTAATGGATACGTTGTAGACTGTATACCGCATTAGAAAAAAGGTGCTTCCTTTTATAAATACATGAAATTATAAGTTTCATTCGATACTCTATTTCTTATATCTGGGCAGAGACGGCAAAGCCAATTCTGCTTGAGTGAATAGTTACTTTAATCTTAGAATGAATAGAAGTTATTGTCAATATTAAGAAGGGATGAACACTGAAATCAGCGCTTAACTATTTCGATAAGATCCGATAACGGTTGTACTCAACTAAACCTTATACTGATCTTGATCAGTTGTGAAGTAAACTAAGAACCACCTTACTATCGTTCTATAGAGCCAACACCAACCACCGTATGGTAAAAATCCTGCACTTTCGCAGGAATATGACACTTATCTGAATAAGTAGGTAGGACGAATGTCTGCTTCTGATTTTGCGATCTTAATCTCCTAATCAGAGTGCAACAGCGATCGTAAGGACAATTCGTCATCGCAGCGGTTTCCTACACAAGCTTTTGTCAAGCACTAGTTTTGGTTTTGAGCCTTAAGAAGGAGTTAAGCTCATATATTGAAGACTAATCTCCTATATTTTTCTAACCATTCGCAATAAGGGATTAAACCGATATCAAAAGAGTGTCTATTGGAAATGGCTATATTAAGGAAAGCGTTTTAAAAACATGGTACAATGAGTTTGGTGTATAAATATTACCAATAAAATATAAGAAGTAATCATGTAAGAGAATACTTATCTTATATTTCTTGTAGAAATGTATACGCTCTTTTTAATGAAGAAAGCGTATCATTTATACTCGGGAGTCTCGACTTTTTTCAGCAATGTTGATAGGAGGATTTGTTAATGAATATCCATGAATATCAAGGAAAGCAAGTGTTGAAACAGTATGGCATTTCCGTTCCAAATGGAAAAGTGGCCTACTCAGTGGAAGAAGCTGTAGAAGCTGCTATATCTTTGGGTAGCCCAGTAGTGGTTGTTAAGGCACAAATTCATGCTGGAGGTCGAGGGAAAGCTGGCGGTGTTAAAGTAGCCAAGAACCTGGATGAAGTACGTACTTATGCAGAGGAAATTCTCGGGAAGGTATTAGTTACTCATCAAACAGGACCAGTTGGTAAAGAGGTTAAACGACTCCTAATTGAAGAAGGCTGTGATATTCGCAAAGAATATTACGTCGGTGTTGTTGTAGATAGTGCAACAGGACGAGTTATCATGATGGCATCTGAGGAGGGCGGCACTGAAATTGAAGAAGTAGCTGCGAACACTCCTGAGAAGATTTTTAAAGAATTAATTGATCCTGCTATTGGGCTGCAAATGTTCCAAGCCCGCAAATTAGCATACGCTATTAACATTCCAAATGAGCTAGTGAATAAAACCGCTAAATTTATGACGGCGTTATACAGCGCCTTTGTAGATAAGGACTGTTCCACAGCTGAAATAAACCCATTGGTAGTTACAGGCGATGGTGATATTATCGCTTTGGACGCGAAGCTGAATTTCGATCCAAATGCATTATATCGCCATAAAGACATTCAGGAACTTCGTGATTTAGATGAAGAAGATATGAAGGAAATCGAAGCCTCCAAATACGACCTTAGCTATATTGCTTTGGATGGTAATATCGGTTGTATGGTTAATGGTGCTGGTCTAGCCATGGCAACGATGGATATCATTAAGTATTATGGTGGGGACCCGGCTAACTTCCTCGATGTTGGGGGCGGTGCAACGACAGAAAAGGTAACAGAAGCATTCAAAATTATTATATCCGATGAAAAAGTTAAAGGGATATTTATTAATATTTTTGGTGGTATTATGCGTTGTGATGTCATTGCTAATGGTGTCGTCGAAGCTGCGAAACAGCTTGGCTTAACACGTCCACTCGTTGTTCGATTAGAAGGAACCAATGTTGATCTTGGAAAGAAAATTTTAGCAGAGTCGGGACTTAATATCGTTACTGCAGATTCAATGGCAGATGGCGCACAAAAGATTGTCGCGCTCGTACAATAACCACTTTTAAATCGATAGGGGATGTGAAGTAATCGTGAGCATTTTAGTCGATAAACATACCAAAGTTATTACCCAAGGTATTACGGGTGCAACAGGTCTATTCCATACCAAAGGCGCGTTGGATTATGGTACCCAAATGGTGGGTGGAGTAACTCCAGGTAAGGGTGGTACGAATGTAGATATTACATTGGAGAATGGAGAGACTGTTAGCTTACCGGTATTTAATACCGTGATTGAGGCGCAACAAGCAACGGGAGCGACAGCAAGCGTGATTTATGTTCCCCCAGCTTTTGCAGCAGATTCGATCCTTGAAGCGATAGATGCGGAATTAGAACTCGTGATCTGTATTACAGAAGGTATTCCAGTGCTAGATATGGTCAAAGTCTCTCGCTATTTAGAAGGTAAGAAGACGGTATTGATTGGACCTAACTGTCCGGGTGTCATTACACCTGGTGAATGCAAAATCGGTATCATGCCAGGTTATATTCATCTTCCAGGACATGTAGGTGTCGTTTCAAGAAGTGGAACATTGACTTATGAAGCGGTTCATCAACTTACGACTCGTGGTATTGGTCAATCCTCTGCAGTAGGAATCGGTGGAGATCCCGTGAAGGGATCTGAATTCATTGATATTTTGAACCTATTTAATGAGGATCCTAATACGTACGCTGTCATCATGATTGGTGAAATTGGTGGATCGGCAGAAGAAGAAGCTGCAGAGTGGATCCGTGAGCATATGACGAAACCTGTAGTTGGCTTTATTGGTGGTGTAACTGCACCTCCAGGCAAACGTATGGGACACGCAGGTGCGATCATCTCTGGTGGTAAGGGGACGGCTGCGGAGAAGATTTCTAAGCTTGAAGAATGTGGTATCAAGGTTGCTCCTACCCCATCAGAAATGGGCTCTACTTTAGTAAGTGTCTTAGAAGAACAAGGTATTCTAGATAAGTGCATGACACAGTAATATAGATTCATGTATAATAGCTCCACAAGGTAAGCAACCTTTTATTCCCTTTTGAGGAATAGAAGGTTGCTTTTTTTGCGTACTAATCATTTGTGATTCGGTTAAAGAGTATTCTAACCTATTTTTGAGGAGGCAATTATGAGAACTGAGGAAGAAAGAATGATGCTTATAGCGTTACACGAATTGGATGGTATTGGGTGGAAGAGCATTGAACGATTGTTGAAAAATGGTGATTTCTCGGTTCAAATGTTGGATTATAGTAACTTAGATTGGGAGAAAGCTGGATTAACGCGAGATAAAGCCCAAACCGTTACTAGACAATTGTCGAAAGAACGGATTGAACAACGTAGGGTACAGCTTGTAGAACGAGGAATTGAAGTTTTAACGATATTTGATGAGCAGTATCCCTATTTATTAAAAGAAACTCATCAACCCCCTTGGGTGTTATACTGTCTCGGCGAACAGAAGTTACTTCATACGCTTGCTGTATCTATGGTGGGAACGCGTATTCCGACAGCTTATGGACGAAGGGTAGGTTCGGTTTTAGCTGAAGAACTGTGCGTTGCAGGTATAACGGTTATAAGTGGCATGGCTAAAGGAATAGACACTGTATGTCATGAAGCGGCATTGAAATGTGGTGGACAAACCATTGCAGTCATGGGGACGGGAATGGACATTATTTATCCTGCGGAGAATCGGTCATTATTTGAGCAAATTGTTAAGCGTGGATTAATTGTGACAGAATATCCTCTGGGCACCCCGTCGCATCCGGGTCTATTTCCGCAGCGTAATCGAATTATTGCTGGTCTGAGTGTGGGTACGTTAGTTGTTGAGGCGGATGCTCGAAGTGGATCATTAATTACTGCAGATGCTGCAATGGATGCAGGACGTGATGTTTATGCTGTTCCTGGACCGGTAACTTCACCTAAGAGTAAGGGCACTCTCAATTTGATAAAGCAAGGTGCAAAGATGGTCACGTGTGGAAAAGATATACTGGAGGAGTATGAATCTCGTCTGTCCAAAGAAAGAAACGATGACACGGAATTAAGGAGACTTGGCGAAGTGAAAAGTCTTCGTTTAATAAATGAGAATTTGACAACTGATGAGGTTGAACTATACCATATACTCGAGCAGGGTCCATTTACAGTGGATGAATTATTACTGCAAAGCCACTGGGTTTTTGGACATTTGCATTCAGTTCTGTTATCTTTAATCATAAAAAAGCAGATTATCCAATTGCCTGGTGCTATATATAAGATTATATAATGAGGTTATTTGAGAATTTGAAGGTTCGATTGTTTGAAAGGGGATGAACTAATGGCAGCAGATTCACTAGTCATCGTAGAGTCGCCGGCAAAGGCGAAGACGATTGGTAAATATTTAGGAAGCAAATATATTGTGAAAGCATCCATGGGTCACGTAAGAGATTTACCTAAGAGCCAAATTGGCGTTGAGGTTGAGAATAACTTTAATCCCAAATATATTACGATTCGTGGAAAAGGTTCTATATTGAAGGAATTGAAAGATGCTAGAAAAAAAGTGAAATACGTCTATCTTGCAGCCGATCCGGATCGCGAAGGTGAAGCTATTGCTTGGCATTTGGCACAGGCACTTGATGTTGATCTAACAGGAGATTGCCGCGTAGTGTTTAATGAGATTACGAAGCAGGCTGTTAAAGATGCTTTTAAAACGCCGCGTAAAATTAATATGGATCTCGTCAATGCGCAACAAGCTCGGAGAATTCTAGATCGATTAGTAGGTTACAAAATAAGCCCCCTATTATGGAAGAAAGTCAAAAAGGGTTTATCTGCAGGACGTGTTCAATCTGTTGCAGTTAAGATTATTATGGATCGTGAGAATGAGATTGATGCCTTTGTTCCTGAAGAATACTGGAGTATTACTGCACAGTTGGCTAAGGGAGACGCAACTTTTGAAGCGAAATTCCATCGCCTCCATGGGGAGAAGAAGGATCTATCCTGTGCGGCAGATGTGGAGGAAGTATTAAAAGAAATTAAGGGTGCTTCTTATAAGGTCAGTGAGGTTAAGGAGAAAGAGCGTCAGCGTCATCCGTCCGCTCCCTTTACGACTAGTTCATTGCAACAAGAGGCAGCAAGAAAGCTTAATTTTCGCGCAGCGAAGACAATGTCAGTAGCTCAGCAACTCTATGAGGGCGTTGAATTAGGCAAAGAGGGTACAGTTGGTCTTATCACATATATGCGTACAGATTCAACACGTATTGCTGCTTCCGCAGCTGAAGAAATTAAAGAACTTATCGGGAATAAATATGGGGAAGCTTTTGTACCAGAAGCGCCACGTCAATTCTCTAAGAAAGCGGCTAATGCGCAAGATGCTCACGAAGCTGTTCGTCCTACATCTATTCTAAGAGAACCAGAAAGTGTAAAGCCGTTTTTAAGTCGTGATCAATTACGACTTTACAAGCTAGTCTGGGAGCGGGCTATTGCAAGCCAGATGGCATCCGCAATACTGGATACGCTTTCTGTAGATATTACTGTAGGTAAAGCGACATTCCGAGCCGTTGGTTCCAAGGTGCGCTTCCCTGGGTTTATGAAGGTGTACGTAGAAGGTAATGACGATGGGACAACGGATGATGATAAGTTCTTACCAGCGCTTGAACCTGGAGATAAGTTAACTAAGAAAGATGTCGAACCCAAACAACATTTCACGCAACCACCACCACGATATACGGAAGCTCGTCTAGTCAAGACGCTTGAAGAGCTTGGTATAGGGCGTCCGAGTACATATGCGCCTACGTTGGAGACGATTCAAAAGCGTGGTTACATCGCGATGGAAGAAAAGAAATTTATGCCAACTGAGCTCGGTGAACTCATTATCGAGCAAATGGAGCAATTTTTCCCTGAGATTCTGGATGTAGAATTTACCGCTCATATGGAGGATGACCTAGATCACGTAGGTGAAGGGTCGAAAGAATGGGTTAAAGTACTTGCTGATTTCTATGAGTCTTTCGAGAAACGTCTCATCGTAGCTGAAGAAGAAATGAAAGAGATTGAAATTGAAGATGAAGTTTCTGATGAGATCTGCGAGAAGTGCGGGAAGTTTCTAGTATATAAGATAGGTAGATTTGGTAAATTTCTAGCTTGCTCCGGGTTTCCCGATTGTCGAAATACGAAACCTATTATTAAGGATATTGGGGTTAGTTGCCCTAAATGTAAGGAAGGTCATGTCGTAGAAAGACGCAGCAAGAAAGGACGGATTTTCTTCGGGTGTGATAAATATCCAGAGTGTGACTATGTGTCATGGGATCGTCCATCATTGAAGCCGTGTCCTACTTGTGAGTCCTTAATGATTGTGAAACGTAATAAACAAGGGGATAAGCTTCAATGTACAGCATGTGACCATGTTGAATTGGTTGAAGATGATGATGATGATATAACAGAATGATCAATTGCAGGAGGTAGTGAAGTTGACAGAAGCACAAAGAGTAACTGTGATAGGTGCAGGGCTTGCGGGCAGTGAAGCCGCTTGGCAAATAGCTAGCCGTGGTGTATCTGTAAAGTTGTATGAAATGCGGCCTGTGGTAAAGACGCCGGCCCATCACACGAATCAATTCGCTGAATTAGTATGTAGTAACTCTTTACGGGCGAATGGTTTGAGTAACGCTGTAGGTGTCTTGAAAGAGGAAATGAGAATGTTGAATTCACTGATCTTGAGCTCAGCGGATAGAAATGCGGTACCCGCAGGCGGAGCACTGGCTGTAGATCGTGATGGTTTCTCAGGTGAAATAACGAGGACCCTTCATAATCATCCTTTAATAGAAGTTATTAATGAGGAAATTACACATATACCTGAATCAGAGATTGTTGTTATTGCGACAGGTCCACTCACATCTCCTGCATTATCTACTAAGATCCGAGAGTTAATGGGTGAGGAATATTTCTATTTCTATGATGCAGCTGCTCCGATCATAGAGAAAGATTCCATTAATATGGATAAAGTATATTTGGCCTCTCGTTATGATAAAGGAGAAGCGGCATACTTAAATTGTCCTATGAATGAAGAGGAGTTCAATGCATTCTATGATGCTTTGGTAACGGCGGAAGTTGCTGAACTCAAAGAATTCGAGAAAGAAATATATTTTGATGGTTGTATGCCCATTGAAGTGATGATGGCACGCGGTAGACAAACGGCTTTGTTTGGCCCGATGAAGCCTGTCGGATTGGTGAATCCACACACAGGCAGTCTTCCATATGCGGTTGTTCAACTGCGACAGGATAATGCAGCAGGCACCCTATACAATTTGGTTGGATTTCAGACGCACCTTAAATGGGGCGAGCAGAAGCGCGTGTTTGGTATGATCCCTGGGCTTGAGAACTTAGAAATTGTTCGCTACGGTGTCATGCATCGTAATACATTTATAAATTCACCTAGACTACTTCAGCCTACCTATCAACTGAAGAACAATGAGAATCTCTTCTTTGCCGGTCAGATGACAGGAGTGGAGGGTTATGTTGAATCAGCTGCATCGGGTCTTATAGCGGGCATTAACGCCGCGAGAATGGCCCTTGGTGAGGAATGTCTAGTATTCCCACGATTGAGTACACTAGGTAGTATGTCACAGTATATTACGACTGCGGATCCTAATCATTTTCAACCGATGAATGCTAATTTTGGACTTTTGCCTAACCTAGAGAAGAAGTACCGTAACAAGAAAGAGAAGAATGAGGCTTTAGCTGAAAGAGCTCTCGAGAGTATTCGAACTTTCAAGGCAGAGACGAATGTAGTTAATTAGGAGGTCAAAGGATGGATCTATCATTTCACGCGACAACGATTTGCGCAGTGCGACATGATGGTAAAGCAGCCATAGCCGGTGACGGCCAGGTTACCTTCGGTGAGAGTGTCATTATGAAGACGACAGCTAAAAAAGTTCGGCGACTATATCGTGGTCAGGTAATTGCAGGGTTTGCTGGCTCAGTAGCTGATGCAATTACATTGTTTGAAAAGTTTGAAAGTAAGCTTGAAGAACATCACGGGAATCTTCAACGAGCGGCTGTTGAACTGGCTAAGGATTGGCGTCAAGATCGAATTCTCCGTAAACTAGAAGCTCTTATGATTGTTCTGAACAAGGATGGGATGTTACTCATTTCTGGTGGCGGTGAAATCATTGAACCAGATGATGATGTGATTGCTATTGGATCGGGTGGGAATTTTGCACTAGCTGCAGGTAGGGCCCTTAAAAGACATTCACCTCAACTTGAAGCTAAGGATATTGCGAGAGAAGCTTTACAAATTGCATCGGAAATTTGTGTGTATACCAATGGGAATATTTTGGTGGAAGAATTGTAAGGTCGTAAGTGTTAATACACTATAGGGTGGAGGAAACCATGATGATTAATCAATCTTTGACGCCCAGACAAATTGTAGCAGAGTTGGATAAATACATTATTGGACAAAAGCAAGCTAAGAAATCAGTAGCTGTAGCACTTCGTAACCGATATAGACGTAATAAGCTTCCAGAACATGTACGAGATGAGATTGTCCCAAAGAACATCCTGATGATAGGTCCTACGGGTGTGGGTAAGACAGAAATTGCTAGACGACTTGCAAAATTGGTGAATGCTCCCTTTGTGAAGATTGAAGCAACGAAGTTCACAGAAGTTGGATACGTTGGGCGTGACGTCGAGTCTATGGTACGGGATTTAGTCGAAATATCGATTCGCATGGTTAAGTTGGAACGTACGGAAAAAGTCCATGAACAAGCAGTAGAATTGGCTAATGAACGTATTATAGAGATTATTGTTCCATCCAGCACTACAGGTACTAAGAATCAGCGAAATCCGTTTGAAATGCTTTTTGGTGGGAATAACAGTAATCAACAGACTCCTCCGGAAGAGAAAGAACAGGATAGTAGCATTGTTGAGCGCAGGAGAAAAGTTAAGTTTGATTTGTTATCAGGTAATCTGGAGAACGATAACATTGAAATTGATGTCGAAGATGCTAATTCGCCTATGATGGATCTATTCGCTGGACAAGGTAATGAGCAGATGGGTATGAATATGCAAGAAATGTTTGGTAATCTGCTTCCACGGAAAACAAAGAAGAGGAAACTTCCGATTAAAGATGCGCGCGATGTTCTTATTCAAGAAGAGGCAACCAAACTTATCGACATGGATGATATGGTATCAGAATCGATTCAACGTGCTGAGCAATCGGGGATTATATTTATTGATGAAATTGATAAAGTGGCCAGTACAGGTAAGGGAAGTGGACCAGATGTATCTCGAGAAGGTGTCCAGCGAGATATTCTTCCGATAGTAGAAGGATCTACAATCATGACAAAGTATGGTCCTGTAAAAACGGATTTTGTTTTGTTTATTGCGGCAGGTGCCTTCCACATGGCTAAACCTTCAGATTTAATCCCAGAGTTACAAGGTCGCTTTCCAATACGTGTTGAATTGAATAGCTTGACGTTAGAAGATTTCGTATCTATTCTAACGGAACCAGAGAATGCTCTGACGAAGCAATATATTCATTTGCTAAAGACAGAGGATATAGATCTTCAATTTGATCCAGCTGCTATTCGTGTTATTGCGGAGATGGCAGCAACCGTCAATCAGAATACGGAGAATATTGGTGCAAGAAGACTTCATACTATTCTAGAGAAGTTATTGGAGGATCTATCCTTTGAGGCTCCTGAACTAACTCTAGAGAGCATGACGATCACCGCTGAATATGTACGTGAGAAGTTGGCTAATATAGCTCAAGATCGTGACTTGAGCCAGTATATATTATAGGGGATGTTCAAAAAGTCATCTTTTGATTACCGAGTATATCAAAAGACCTATTCGACATCGAAGATTGAATTCAGCCAGTGCTAGCGTGTGTTTTCGAAGAGCAAGACTCGTTCTTTTTTACGAGTCTTGCTCTTTTTTTTTAATTTCAAAAGCAGATTGTCTTTTTGAAAGAACGTTAGTACGCTGATATTTCGAGAATTCGTAGCTTTGCACGTTGTAACACTCATTTGGGATTGTATATTCTGGAAGTAATAGAACGCTAGTACCTTTTTATCATGATTAGATACATATTCTATCCGCAGTGTATTTCTTCCGATCTACCACATGGACTCCCCGATCAAGTGTATATGATGGTATATTTTTACATTTAAGCAGATTTTTAAACCTTGTTGAATTAGAGTGTGAGCATCAATCTTATCAAAGGTAACTTTGCAAAATATCTATTGTTGGAAATATATTCGTTAATACTATGGTGAAAACATTATTAATATCGATAGTATATAGGTCAAAGGTTCTAATTATAACGGCAGTAAAGCGTTATTAGGTCATGAAAATGTTGCGAAATAGAATCTGAATAAGCGAGAATACATTTTGAAACCCCTTACATATGCCTATATTGATGTCAAAACTTATGTATAAATGTTAAATGAGATAATAGTCCCTCTTTTAAAGAAAGATAGGGCTTTTTTCTTATTGTAATAATACTCGAAATTTAAGAAACTTAGCCTTAGCGACAAAATTACCCAACAAACAACAAGTAGTAATAAACCATTGAATTTTAAGGAATTTTGTCGAAAAAAGAGGATTTCATATTTCTTTGTAGAAATACTATCTTGATGATCAAAAAAAACTGGAAATAAAAGGGAAATTAAAAAATAAAGATTTTGAAAGAGGGGGGACAGAATTGAATCTGTTAAATGGTGCAACTTTTCAAAAGTTACAAGGTGGATTGGATGCAGCAAATACAAGGCAACAAGTGATTTCTAATAATATAGCTAACGCTGAGACGCCCTATTTCAAGCGTTCTGTAGTTTCGTTTGAGAGTCTACTGCAACAAGAAATGAATGGGGATATGCCCGTTCTTAAAGGGAATAGGACTGACCTGCGCCATTTTGCCATTGGACCTATAACGGAAATGCCATCGTCAGTTGTTACTTTGGATTCTTCAACGGTAATGAATAACAATTTGAATAATGTCGATATAGAACAGGAAATGTCACTTTTAGCAGATAACCAACTTCGTTACAATTCTTACATAGCACTAGTTAATCATAAAATAAAAATGATGCGTACAGCAGTGCAAGGGAGCTAATAGACAATGACCTTAAGTAATAGCTTTGGAATAAGTGCATCTGCGTTAACTGCACAAAGATTGCGGATGGATATTATTTCATCTAATATTGCGAATGCAGGAACAACAAGAGCAAGTGTGGTCAATGGGGAAACAGTCCCTTATCGACGAAAAATGGTTGTGTTTTCACCGAATGAAACGAACTTTTCTAAAATGCTTCAATCTCAAATGAGCGGAAACTCTTCAAAAGGTATTGGTTCTGGTGTTAGAGTGAAGTCTATTGAAGAAGATAGTGCTCCATTAAAGCCTGTATATAACCCTACGCATCAAGATGCTAATGCTGAAGGGTATGTTATGATGCCAAATGTCGATATGACTAAGGAAATGGTCGATATGATCTCAGCCTCGCGTTCTTATGAAGCTAACATTACAGCTCTTAACGCATCCAAATCCATGATTATGAAAGCATTGGAGATTGGAAAGTAGTAAATAAGGCTTATTAGATATGTAGAGGAGGGAAATGAATGATTCAAAACATGATGTTCAATACTGAAGTAGTTAAACCACTGCAGATGCAAAGCAATAAAGGGGAAGACTCTACTACTCCAATAGAATCACTTAGTAATTTCGGCGCATACTTGGAAGATGCAATTCAACAAGTGTCAAATCAAGAGATTAATGGAAGTGTCATGAGTGAGAAACTGTTACTTGGACAAGCGAATGTTGATGAAGTCATGATCACTGCTGAACAAGCTTTATTAAGTTTGCAGTTGACTGCACAGGTCCGAAATAAAGTGATTGAGGCGTATCAAGAGATTATGAGAATACAATTATAGAGCATTTTAGTTAAGCTTCGGGTGGGGTGACATTGTGAATGAGAGAATTTCCGGATTTAAGGATAAAATTATCCAGTATTGGAATCAATTCAGTAAAAATCAGAAAATAGTTTTTATTTCAACGCTATCACTTATCTTTGTTTCTATCATTATTATAACGATGATGCTATCAAAGACTGAATATGAAGTAGCATTTAAAGATTTGAACGCAACGGATGCAGCAGGGATAATGACTTATTTGGACGAAAGCAATATTCCTTATAAATTGAGTCCTGATGGAAAAAGTGTATCCGTTCCAAGCACTCAGGCAGCACGTGCGAAAGTAGATGTCGGGTCTCAAGGTATTATCGAGAATGGTTCAATTGGTTACAAGATTTTTGAGCAGAGCTCATCTGCAATCGGAATGACAGACAGTGAATTCAATGTAAAGTATAATAACGCTTTGAACGGTGAAGTAGAACAACTCTTAAAAAGAATGAATGGTATTAGGGATGCTAAAGTGCTCATCAGTTTACCAGAAGAAAGTGTTTTTGCGAGTACAGGAAATGAAGATAAGGCTTCAGCTTCAGCCGTATTGGAGTTCAAGATGGGGTATCATCCCAAACAAGAAGCCATTGACGGTTACTACAATCTAATGAAGACAGCCATCCCAAATCTCCCGATTGAGAATATCACAATTACAAATGATGAAGTTGAGCTAGTATCAACGGTAAAGGGTGGACAGGGTGGTCTAACATCAGCATTGGAAGCTAACTTCGCTCTGCAAAAAAGGTTTGAAAATGAAGTTCGCCAGAATGTGAAGAAATTTCTAACCCAATTTACTGGTGAGGGTAAGGTAGAAGTTCTTGTAGCATCCAAGCTCAATTTCGATAAAATTCAAAGTAATGAAAAAATGATTACGCCTGTAAATGAAGAAGACATGAAAGGTATAGAAATCAGCGTTCAGAAGATATCGAAAAATTATTCAGGTACCAGTGCTCCAGATAGTGGTGTGGTTGGAACTGGACCGGAAGAGATTGTGAATTATCCGAGTGATACTAATTCAGGCAATACAACTTCTGAAGAACTGTCAGAAACAGTTAATTATGACGTTAACCGGATTACAAGAGATATAATATCAAGTCCCTACTCTGTTAAGGATTTGACTATTAATGTGGCAGTTGAACCACCTACTGGACAGAATAGTTTGGATGAAGCGACGCAAGATGCGATAAAGAATGTTCTGGTTAACATTGTAAGAGCTTCCGTTGCAGATTCCGGTATTACATATACAGACGCTGACTTGGACAAAAAAGTTTCGGTTTATTCTCAAAATTATAATGCTATCGATACTAGCAAGTCAGGAATAAGTCTTTCTAGCGGTCTTTTGTGGGGGATCGGGTTAGCAGTTTTAGCTCTGTTAGGAGTAGGTGGGTATTTCATATTCCGTCGTCGTAAACAAAGCAAAGAATTTGATGAGGATGTTCCATTACAAGTTCCTACGGAATTCCCTTCCATTAATTTGGAGAGTATGACTAATGAAAGTCAAGTGCGTAAACAGCTCGAAACTCTGGCGAAAAAGAAACCAGACGAATTCGTCAACTTGCTGCGTACATGGCTGGCTGACGAATAGAGGTGGGTATATTGGCAAAGTCAACTAATCAACAAGGGTTGAGTGGTCGTCAGAAAGCGGCGATCTTACTCATCACCTTGGGACCTGAAGTTTCTGCACAAATATTCAAACATTTACGCGATGAAGAGATTGAACAATTAACTCTTGAAATTGCCAATGTGCGAACAGTAGACAGTTTAGAAAAAGATACGATTATGGCAGAATTTCACCAAATCTGTATAGCACAAGAGTATATCTCTCAGGGTGGTATTAATTACGCAAGAGAGATTTTGGAAAAGGCTCTTGGACCACAAAAAGCGCTTGAGGTTATTGGTCGCTTAACGGCAACCCTTCAAGTAAGACCTTTTGATTTTGCGCGAAAAGCGGATCCAAGTCAGATATTGAACTTTATCCAAAATGAAAATGCACAGACGATAGCTTTGGTACTTTCATATTTGCAATTCGAGCAAGCAGCGGCAATCCTATCTTCATTACCTCAGGAGAAACAAGCAGATGTAGCTCGAAGAATTGCAGTTATGGATAGTACATCTCCTGAAGTTCTCTATCAGGTAGAGAGAGTTCTTGAACAGAAGCTTTCATCAACAGTGACACAGGATTTCACCAATGCGGGTGGTCTTGAGTCTATCGTTCAAATCCTTAATGGAGTTGACCGGGGTACTGAGCGTACAATTCTCGATGCGCTAGAAATTCAGGATCCAGAATTGGCAGAGGATATCAAGAAACGTATGTTTGTGTTTGAGGATATCGTGAATATAGATAATAGATCCATTCAACGAATTATTAGAGATATTGAGAATGTAGATCTTCAACTTGCACTCAAAGTGGCTAGTGAAGAAGTTCGTGATGTTGTATTCCGG
Source organism: Paenibacillus sp. FA6 (assembly GCF_051550225.1). Taxonomy (NCBI): domain Bacteria; kingdom Bacillati; phylum Bacillota; class Bacilli; order Caryophanales; family Paenibacillaceae; genus Paenibacillus; species Paenibacillus sp. FA6. Next base: position 1,203,849 of record NZ_CP188820.1, read on the forward strand.
AATATGTCCAAACGTATGTCCGAATCATTCAAAGAAGAAATGGAATTCATGGGTCCTGTAAGGCTACGTGATGTAGAAGAAGCCCAGACCCGTATTGTTGGTACGATACGCAGATTGGAAGAAGCCGGTGAAATAATAATTGCACGCGGTGGAGGAGATGACATCATTGTCTAATTTGATTAAGCATTCCCAGTATATACCTGTGGAAGTGCTGAAGGAATTGGATTTGTCTAAACATTACAACACCAGTGAGATGGAGTTGGACATAGAAGAAGTAACCACTGAGCAAGTAGAGGTCATTATTCAGATGGATGAAGAAACAGAAAGACTGAAGACAGAAATACTTCAAGACGCTAAAGAATTTGCAGAACGGCAGATTCGTGAGTCATCTCAGGAATCTGAACAAATGTTATCTAAAGCTACAGAGTCCATCGACCAATGGTGGAATGAACGTCGAGAACAAGATGAGCATTTGGTAGAAGCTATCAAGTCTGAAGCTTATGAACAAGGTCATAATGAGGGTCGGATAAAGGCAGAAGAAGAGCTTCAGAAGAAGATAGAAGAAATGATGCTTGAAGCTCAGGTTGTTCTAGAAGAAGCATACCGTGTTAAGAATGAGATTATTCAAGAAGCAGAGCCTTTCTTAGTAGAACTAAGCACTGCAATCGCTGAAAAAATTATTGAGAAGCAATTGACAATCGAGAGTGGGTTTATGATTGATTTGATCAGAAAGAATTTAGCGAGGAAGAGAGAACAAGGAGTTATCACTTTATGTGTTTCTCCAGTTCATTACGAGTTTGTACAAGCAGCTAGAGAAGAGCTTTGTCTAGCCATTGATTCACAGGCAGAACTGAAAATATTACCTGATGCTACTGTGAATGATGGTGGATGTGTCATCCGATCATCACTCGGAAGTATTGACGCACGAATCGATACACAGCTTGTCGAGATTAAGAAAGAACTGATTCGTATAGCTCTAGATAATGACGATCGGAGAAATCAGGATGAAAGTGCTTGATAGTCAGCGTTATTTGGATCATCTGGATCATTTAGATCCCGTGAGAGTCAACGGAAAAGTGACACAAGTTATCGGATTGATGGTTGAGTCCGAAGGTCCGGATGCGAACATCGGTGATGTCTGCTATATCTATCCTAGTAAAAGCACAAAGCCACTCCAAGCTGAAGTAGTAGGTTTTCGCGATAACAGGGTGCTTCTAATGCCACTTGGTGACCTTCAGTCTATTGGACCAGGTTGTGATGTGGTAGGTACAGGTAAGCCACTAAGCGTACAAGTGGGGTCTGAATTACTAGGGAAAGTATTGGACGGATTAGGTCAACCCCTAGATGGGTCACTGATCCCAACGAGAATGGCATTCAGTTCAACGTTTAGACCACCTTCAAATCCATTGAATCGCCCCAGAGTACTTGAACCGATTAGTATTGGTGTAAGAGCTATTGATGGATTGCTTTCAATTGGGAAAGGGCAAAGAGTGGGTATCTTCGCTGGTTCAGGTGTTGGTAAAAGTACGTTAATGGGAATGATTGCTCGCAATACTTCTGCTGATGTCAATGTCATTGCTCTAATTGGTGAACGTGGTCGTGAAGTATTGGATTTCATAGAACGTGATCTAGGTCCAGAAGGGTTGAAACGTTCCGTGGTCATTGTAGCTACATCTGATCAGCCTGCATTAATTCGTATCAAGGGTGCACTTATCGCAACAACGATTGCAGAGTATTTTCGTGATCGTGGGATGAACGTCATGTTAATGATGGATTCAGTTACTCGTTATGCGATGGCGCAACGTGAGGTGGGGCTTGCCATTGGTGAACCACCAGCTATGAGGGGTTATACACCATCTGTGTTCGCTAATCTACCTAAATTGTTAGAGAGGGCAGGAACGGGACCTACGGGTTCGATAACAGCCTTTTATACCGTGTTGGTTGATGGTGATGACATGAATGAGCCTATTGCGGATGCGGTCCGAGGTATTCTTGATGGACACATCGTGCTAAATAGAAATATTGCTAACAAAGGTCATTTTCCAGCTATTGATATTCTGGCGAGCATCAGTAGAGTTATGAAGGATATTTCATCAGATGAACATACTGAGGCTGCTGAGAATTTAAAACGACTGCTCGCTGTATATACGGAATCTGAGGATTTAATTAACATAGGTGCATACCATCGTGGATCAAATGATAGTATCGACGAATCTATTGATTTCATTCAGAATATCTGGGACTTTAGTAGGCAAAAGGTAGATGAGAAGGTAACATTTGAAGAAGTGAAGGAACGCTTGATTTCTGAATTTTCGAGGAGATGAATGATAAAGCATGAGATTTCATTATGCATTCCAGAATATCGTGAATTTAAAGGGGAACGAGAAGACACAAGCAGAATGGATATTGTCTAATGCCATTGCTAAGTTGCAGGAAGAAGAGAACTCCTTACAAGAATTCGAGAATATGAGGCATGAAATGACGAATCAACTTCAATTGGAAATTGAGAATTCAGCTCCTGCCGTGAAAGTCCAAGCTATTCAAACGTATGTAGAGCATCTAGAACAATGTATTATCAGAAAGCATGCGGATGTTCGAAAAGCTAATGTGGCTGTGCGAAAGAGTCAAAGTCATTTAACAGATAAGATGTTGGATGAAAAAGTATGGACGAAATCTCGTGAGAAAGCAAAGAACAAATTTCAACATGAAACGCTACTCCGGGAACAAAATGAACTTGATGAAATAGCAACTGTAAGGTTTGCTATGAATCTTCGATAGAAACTTAATCGGGAGAATGTACAAATGTCTTGCCCCTTAGGGAGGGAATAAAAGTGGCACGTAATGATAAAGACTTTGAGGACGAAAAGGAATCAGCAGGGGGCTTTGAACGGTTTTTAGTGTTAATTATCCCTATTATTTTCACCATTGTTCTCGTAGGTGTATTACTTATTCTTTTTAATATGGATATACGTAATTCAGTTCTTGGATTCGCTAAAAAAGTTCCAATCGTACAGAATTGGGTGCCTGAACCTAATCTCGATCCGGAAAAGACCAAGCTGCAAGAGAGCAAAGAAGAGATGAAAAGTGTGGAAGCTACAGTAAAGGAACTAAAGAACCAGCTGGTTGCTAAAGAAACAGAATTAGAGCAAGAACGTGAGAGTAATGCTCAACAGGAAGCCCAATTGAACGATTTAGCGTCTAAGTTGGAAGCCTTGAAACAGGAAAGTGTTGAGGAAGTTCCTGAAGAAAATATCGATGTTGAGTACCAGAAACAGATCGATGATCTTGCGAAAATGTATGCCAACATGAGTCCTAGTAAAGCAGCGCCAATTTTGCAAAATATGACGTTGGAAGAAACAGTTCTATTATTTAATTCAATGAAAAATGATAGTAGAATGGCAATACTTGAAAAAATGGATCCCAAAGTTGCGGCTGAAGTAACTATGTTGATGAAAGATACAAAATCAGCTCTTGATTTGCAGATTGCAGCACTGCAATCGCGTTTGAAGAAGAATGATACAACGTCAGTTCCAACTCCAACTAACTTGAATAAGAGCCAGTTGAGTCAGACCTTTGCCAATATGACACCAAAAAGTGCTGCTGACCTTCTCTTTCAGACTTACAAGATTAGTCCAGATAAGACGTTAGAGATTCTAAGATCAGTTACTGATGCCACGCGTTCGTCATTACTTGGACAGATGTCATCCATTGATCCATCTACAACAGCCATAATACTTAATAAGCTCATGAGCAAGTAGAGTGAATTTAAATAGATATGACTTGAAGGGAGGTGAAAATAAATGACGTTAATATTTCAAAACATGGCTATGAATAATGCGAGTTCAAGTAAAAGCGGAACGACAAGTGGAAAAGTGTCTAGTGATTCTACTGTAAATGTGATTGAAGGTTCTAATGTGCTAGCAGAGCATACCTTCTCGCAAATGATGGGAGAGGGGTCAGCTCCGACAACGATACTCACCTCCTCAGATGTAGCTTCACTATTAGAAGGTCTTCTTCAGAATGTACCTGTGCAAGGGACTACGTCGACGGAATCGGACTTGCTTAATCAACTTTTACAAGGATTTACCGATGAAATCACCAAAGTGGATGAGGCGATCGAGGCAGATCCGTCACTTATGTTGTTGCTTAAGGGTTGGTTGCAACAAGTGAATACATTGTTAATTTCCCATGAGACTGAGGACGGTGGAGCGGATCAGAGCGCACTGTTATCTAACATGCTTGCAGAACAACCAGAAACGATCAGATTTGCAGTGCAAGATGCAGTAAGTCAATTGTTATCTATGCTACCGAAGAATGATCTTACGAGTAATTCCAGTTCGCAAGCTATTCAATTGTTGGCTTCAGTTCATAACTTATTGCAACAAGTCGATAAGGATGAACCGCAAACAGCCGTTATTCCTGTTGAAGTTACGGATAAGGAAGGTGCAAAGGGATCAGTGCTATTACAGTCTAATGTAAATAAGTTAGCACAAGCTGACGGTACAACTATTCCAAATAAAACCGAAATGGTTGTTAATTCTAATGGTTCTCAGGTGTTGACACCAATGAAATTAGATCAACTTATTCGAGTTTTACAAGGAACAGCATCGATTCCAAGCGATGAAGATGTTGCGATTACGGTGCAGAAATCTGTAGCTACAGAGAGTACTGAACTTACGCCAGACCAAGGGATATTAACAGCTGGAGAGCTATTGATGAGAGAAGGAATCAAGAATCCATTAAAGGCAGCGCCAGTCCCTGTTGAGAAATTCCCTGAAGAAGTGGCAAAGCTTTTAGTTAGTAAATTGGATATTGTGAAGCTGAATGGCATGACTGAAGCGAAAATATCTCTTTATCCAGAACATTTGGGGCAAGTTGATATTAAAATTACGATGTCGAATGGCCAATTGATAGCTACCTTTATGACAGAACATGCTGGAGCTAAGGGGTTACTTGAACAACAAATGTCACAACTCCGCACAGCACTACAATCTCAAGGATTACAGGTTGAGAGGCTGGAGGTGACGCAAAACCAATCCCTTCAATCACATATGTACAATGAAGGTCGTCAACCAAGTGCAGGTCAGCAACAATCGAATCAAAGATCTAAAGAACGGGAAGACCAAACGGATGATTCATTAGCGGTGGCTGAACTCACTGAGGAAATGAACGATTGGTTATCAGAACAAGTTAATGGTGAACAAGGAAATACGTTTACAGCAAAAGCGTAAAGAATGGGGGTTAACTTGTGGCTTCGGAAATTAAGGGAACCAATAACATTTGGCCTAATTATTCTACCAATAATGTTAAAGAGGCAAGTAAGAAAGATACTACAACAATGGGGAAGGACCAATTCCTTAAGATCATGATTACGCAACTTCAGAATCAAGATCCGATGCAACCTTTACAAGATAAGGAGTTCATAGCTCAGATGGCGCAGTTTACGTCCGTTGAGCAGTTGATGAATATCTCGGGTCAATTAAATACATTGAATCAATCATTAGGCAGTGTTTCAGGGCTGATTGGTAAAGAAATAAGTTGGATTGATTCATCGGATAATAGTAAGTCAGAAATCTTAAAAGGTATTGTGAATTCTATTGTTATTCGTGATGGTGTTCAGTATGCAACCGTTGGAAAGACAGCTGTTCCGGTAAATCTAATTCTTGAGATTGGAAATCCAGTTGAGAATGAAAGTCCACCTGTAACTGAACCGGATGAGAGTGAGGAACCTCCTGTAACTGAGCCAGAACCAGAACCAGAAGTAAATGAGGAAATCATATGAATGAACGGCTAATGATTGGACAGATGTTTCCTACCCCAGTAAATTCTACTTCCATTGCTAGAAATGTACGTCATTCACAGGGGGCAGTGAATAGTACCTCATTTGATCAATTGTTACAGCAAAATATGCTCAAGTTCAGCAATCATGCTGTAAAACGCTTAGAGCAAAGAGGTATTGTTATTCCTGAAGAACAGTTAGCACGCATATCAGATGCAGTTGATCAGGCCGCAGCAAAAGGAAGTAAAGAATCGCTAATAATGTTGAACGATATGGCATTGATTGTGAATATTAAGAATCGTACTGTTGTAACAGCAATGGACGGTGGATCAATGAAGGATAATGTATTTACGAATATTGATAGTGCTGTAATTATTTCATAACTGGCTGGCCCGAACCGGAAGCCAGTGGACTATTGATCGATTGATATAGTCCATGTAATTAATAAGGGGGAATAGTGGATGTTAAGATCTATGTACTCAGGGGTTTCAGGTATGAAGGGGTTTCAAACGAAACTAGACGTTATTGGTAACAATATTGCCAACGTCAATACGATTGGATTTAAGTCAGGTCGCGTGATGTTCAAAGATATTATGAGCCAAACGACTTCAGGTGTAACACCTCCCAATGAGGGAACTCAAGGTGGAGTGAATGCTAAGCAGATCGGTCTAGGTGTATCTGTGGGATCCATTGATACGATACATTTGGCTGGTAGCGCGATGACAACAAATCAACCAACAGATTTACGGATTGATGGAGATGGATTCTTTACTGTGATAATGACCGAAGATCAAGAGGTACCTTTTCTGACTAGAGCGGGTGATTTCCATGTTGACGCAAATCGAAATTTGGTCACATCAGATGGATTATATGTGACAGACATTGGTGGTGGCATTATTCAACTTGGGGATGACGTTACTTCGTTCTCAATTGCACAGGATGGAACCATTGTTCAGAAAATGGCTGATGGAACGACAGAGCCAGGGGCACAACTTGGGGTAGCTAAGATACTTAACCCGGAGGGTCTTGAGAAAATTGGTGGAAACTTATATAGAGTGACCTTAAATGCAACTCCAGAGGGTGAATATGAAATATTTGCTGCTAATGATGCAGAGGAAGGAACAGGAGCTATTATATCTGGACAGTTGGAAATGTCAAACGTTGATCTCACGAGTGAGTTCACAGAAATGATTGTTGCACAACGTGGTTTCCAAGCTAACTCGCGTATTATAACTACATCAGATGAGATCCTTCAAGAAGTTGTGAATTTGAAACGCTAATGATTTAGCGGGAGGGGAGGGGATCTCTTCTCCCGAATTTTCATAGGAGGCTTACGATGATCTCACTAACAAGAATAAACGGTTCCGAAATGTGGTTAAATGCTCTTCTCATTGAAATGGTAGAAGAAACACCTGATACCTACATCACGCTAGTTACAGGGAAAAGATTAATTGTGCTTGAAAAGGCAGCTGTAGTAATCTCGCTTGTGAAACAATATAGTCAAGAGATCGGAATGAATAATGCAACTATTAAAGTGGTACATACGGAGGAATCCCCATGAAAAAGATGATGCCTTGGCTGATTACTATTCTATTAGCTATAACATTGATTGTATTAGCCGCTTTCTTACTATTTGATAAATTGTTTAGTAGTCCAAATGACAATGTTAGCAACACTGTAAATGCTGTTGAGATGAAAGGTTTGACAGCGGATCAAATGGTCGAAATGACTTCAGAAATAACAGGTATAAAGACAAACCTAGAGGATCTTGATTATATCGTAATGATGAATTTTGCGTTTCAATTGGAAAGTAAGAAGTCTAAAGAGGAATTTGACAAAATCAAAGAAATTAAAATCAAGCCGATCATTCTCAAAACACTTGCGGATACGAAACCAGATGATCTTAAAGGTGCCAATGGTAAAGATCAATTGAGCGCAAAATTGATCAATTTGATTAATCAAAGCTTAACTAAAGGACAATTGACTCAAATTGAGATCACAGAGTTTCTGCTAGCACCGATGTAAATAGTAAAAATGGACTAATTTGTTAGGGGGTGAGATGATTGGTAGATGTATTATCACAAAACGAGATTGACGCCCTACTCGCTGCACTATCTTCTGGAGAAATGGATGCGGAAGAACTCAAAAAGGAAGAATCTCAAAAGAAAATTCGATCTTACGACTTTAAACGAGCCGTACGTTTTTCTAAAGATCATATCCGAAGCTTAACTCGGATCCATGAGAATTTTGCCAGATATCTAACAACGTATTTCTCAGCGCAACTAAGAACCTTTGTGCAAATAAGCGTCGTTCAGGTAGAACAGCTTCCATATGATGAATTTATCCGCTCTATACCTAAAATGACGATACTTAATATTTTTGAAGCAGAACCACTTAAAGGTAGAATGGTCATGGAAGTGCATCCAAACGTTGCTTATGCTATGTTAGATCGATTGCTCGGCGGTATAGGGAATGCACCAGCTAAGATGAATTCACTCACAGAGATAGAAACGACGATTATGGAGCGGATTTTTGGTAGAGCATTTGAAAGTTTGCAAGAAGCATGGAAGACAGTCTTAGATATTTCACCTCGTATGGAGGCTATGGAGACCAATCCACAATTTATGCAAATTGTTTCACCGAATGAAACGATTGCTTTGATCTCTTTAAGTACTAAAATTGGAGATACGACAGGGATGATAAACATCTGTATACCACATGTCGTTCTAGAGCCCATTATGTCTAAGCTATCGGCACATCAATGGTTCGTTTCTGAGAAGAAAGAAAGTGAGCCACTTGAAGTGAAAGCTTTACAGCAACATGTTAAGCATACGAAGTTAAAGATTGTTGCTGAGCTTGGAGAATCGAAATTGTCTGTATCTGAATTTCTAGGATTAGCAGTAGGAGATGTCATTAATCTAAATAATTCAGTTAATTCAGGATTAGCGATTAAAATTGGAGACATATTGAAGTTTACTGGCAGTCCAGGAACGATAAAGGATCGCATAGCCGTACAGATTGATGAAATTGTTAGTGAAGGAGTTGAAGAACATGACTAGTAAAGATTATTTAACCCAAGAGGAAATTGATGCATTACTAAGGCAGTCAGACTCAGATGATTCTAAGGGGAATACCAAAGAGACGGTAGATGACTATTTAACACCGCTTGAACAAGATGCTTTGGGTGAGATTGGAAATATTACTTTTGGAAGTGCCGCGACTGCTCTGTCGACATTGCTAGGTAAAAAAGTGGATATTACGACACCGACAGTTTCAATCATTACCCGTTCTCAATTTGAAGATGAATTCCCGAAACCGCACGTCGCTGTTCATGTGACGTATGTGGATGGATTTGAAGGGATTAATTCGCTTGTTATTAAGACGAGAGATGCACAAGTCATTGCAGATCTAATGCTTGGTGGTGAAGGAGATCCGAAAGACGAAGAATTGAATGAGATTCATATTAGTGCGGTTCAGGAAGCTATGAATCAGATGATGGGTTCATCGGCAACATCGATGTCAACACTATTCAACCGCTTTGTTAATATTTCTCCTCCTGGAATTGATATATTAAATATAACTAGCGGTGATGGAGTAAATAATCTTCCTTCCGAGGAAACGTTGATTAAAATATCATTTCGATTAACAATTGGTGAGTTAATAGATTCGACGATTATGCAGTTACTTCCAGTTCAGTTCTCTAAAGATATGGTGAGTATTTTACTTAATGGAACAGATGAAACTGCAGAGGTAGAGACAGTAGCCGCAACGGCTCCTGCACCTATTCAACCAGCTGCAGCCCCTATGGCACCAAATCATATGCAGGCTAGTCCTAGCCATCAACCAGGCATGGAAACGCCTGGATATGGACAGCAGCAGAGTATGCCTTATCCTGGCGCTCCTGGGGCGATGCCTGGGTACGATCAGAATCAACAAAACTATTATGCACCACCACAGCCACAGCATTACGGAGCACCCAATCGTAATCTAAATGTTCAGCCAGTGCAGTTTGCTAATCTGCAGTCTACCCCATATCAACAGGTGGATCAAAACAATTTAGAATTATTAATGGACGTACCACTCAAGGTTACCGTAGAATTAGGCAGGACCCATAAACAAATAAAAGATATTCTTGAATTATCGCAAGGTTCTATCATCGAACTTGACAAACTTGCAGGTGAGCCAGTTGATATTCTTGTGAATAACAAAATGGTAGCTAAAGGTGAAGTGGTTGTCATCGATGAAAACTTCGGTGTGAGAGTAATAGAAATAGTTAGTCAATGGGACCGTCTACAGAAATTACAATAAGGTGTATATAGGGAGGATTTTTAACAAATGGCAAATAGAATTCTTATCGTGGATGACGCAGCTTTTATGAGGATGATGATCCGTGATATTTTGACGAAAAATGGTTTTGAGGTTGTCGGAGAAGCAGCAGATGGTGCGCAAGCAATTGAGAAATTTAAGGAAGTACGTCCTGATCTAATCACTATGGATATTACGATGCCAGAAATGGATGGTATTACAGCTCTTAAAGAAATCAAAATTATAGACCCGAGTGCGAAGGTTATTATGTGTTCTGCAATGGGTCAGCAAGCCATGGTTATTGATGCTATTCAAGCAGGCGCGAAAGACTTTATTGTTAAACCATTTCAATCAGATCGTGTTGTTGAGGCTATTAATAAAACTTTAGGAATATAGGTTGAGTTATGGCTAGTTCGAATGAAACCATTGAAACTGTTAATGATGTGAACTATGGTTTGAATCTTGTTTATGTGATCGTTGTTTTGGCAGTTATTGTTGTACTTATTGTTTTCTTAATTCGGTTCTTGGGGTCTAAGAATAAATCTTGGTTCAGTAATCCAATGATTCGAATTCTCGGTGGTGTAGGTATTGGACCTAACAAAACTCTCCAAGTTATCGAGTTGGGAAATAGCGTGTACTTAGTCGGTGTTGGCGAAGATATAAGCCTCATCGATAAAATTTCTGACCCAAATGAGGTTGCAACTATATTAGCGGCACTTGAGGAAGAGGCAGTAGGGAAAAGTAACTTACTGCCTCCATTTTTAAGTAGACTAATTAGTAAAGCGAGAAGGGATGAAACTCCGCAAGAAATGGAACATGAGAATGACATTTCCTTTCATGAAGTGTTTGACTCTAAGATTCGTCGGATGTCTAACCGAAAAGAGAAAATGGAAGAACTGCTCCGTGAGGACAATAATACAGATCGGTTGAGGGATCCATGAAAAAAAAAGTCATCTTACTTTGTTTGTTAATGGGGATCGTTAGTCTAATATCGGTTTCAGCGGCATTTGCTGATCCTATCAATTTTGATATTCAAATTGGCAATTCTGACGGAGCGCCTAATACAAGTTCTTTATCAATACTCCTTCTAATTACAGTTATCAGTATTGCTCCGGCTATATTGGTCTTAATGACAAGTTTTACTCGTATTGTTATTGTTCTTGGCTTTGTCAGAACATCACTTGGAACACAGCAAATGCCACCGAACCAGGTATTGGTTGGTTTAGCACTATTCATGACATTATTTGTTATGGCACCAACATTTTCATCAATCAATGAAGTTGCACTCCAGCCTTATTTAAAAGCGGAGATTACGCAGACGGAAGCTTTAAAGGAAGCTGCAGATCCTATTAAAAAGTTCATGTTCAAATATACACGTGAAAAAGACTTGTTATTGTTTATGAATTATACAAAGATGGAAAAACCGGCTACATATAGTGATATTCCTTTAACAGTATTGGTTCCTTCATTTGCAATTAGTGAGCTTAAGTCGGCATTTCAAATGGGATTCTTAATTTTTATTCCGTTTCTAATTATTGATATCGTTGTTGCAAGTACATTGATGGCAATGGGGATGATGATGTTACCGCCCGTCATGATTTCACTCCCGTTTAAGATTCTATTATTTGTTCTAGTAGATGGCTGGTATTTAGTTGTCAAATCATTACTACTTAGTTTTAACTGATAGAACTACAGAAGAGAAGTATAGGCAAGTGAGGGAGGTCAGTCATGAACTCGGATTTTATTATTGGGCTGGCTGGACAAGCGGTATTTACCGCGCTTAAAGTGAGTGCGCCTATGTTGCTTCTGGGATTGGGTGTGGGCTTGATAGTGAGTATATTTCAAGCAACTACACAGATTCAGGAGCAAACGCTTGCTTTTGTTCCAAAGATAGTTGCTGTATTGCTAGCGTTATTGTTGTTTGGCCCTTGGATTTTAACGACGCTTGTAGATTTCACCTTCAATATATTAGACAATTTGTATAAATTTATCGGTTAGGCTGAATGTCAATGGAACTAATTACGCAAGGTTTCCCGGTTTTTCTGCTTATTTTTTGTCGAATTACATCATTTTTTGTTGTAGCTCCCGTGTTTTCATCCAAAGGAGTACCTAATACATTTAAGATAGGGATAGCATTTTTTATCAGTATATTGATCTATCTGACTTACGGCATAAATCAGACTGTTGTACAAGACATGACTTATGTTTTACTCATTGTTAGTGAGGTTATGGTAGGATTGCTACTTGGTTTTGTCGCATATTTGTTAATTACAGTTATTCAGACAGCTGGTTCATTTATAGATATACAGATTGGATTCGGAATGGCCAATGTGCTAGATCCGATGACAGGTGTGTCCGTACCTATGCTAGGTAATTTCAAATATATGATCGCAATGCTACTCTTTTTGAGTATGAATGGTCATTTGCAATTGATTGATGCTATTACTCAAAGTTATGAGTGGGTGCCCATATCTAATGATTTTTTTTCAAAGATATATAATGGCAACATTTCAGAATTTTTAATTAGAACATTTAGTCAATCTTTTGTGTTAGCTTTTCAAATGGCTGCTCCATTAGTCGTAGCACTTTTTTTGACGGATATCGGTCTTGGATTTTTGGCAAGATCTGCCCCTCAATTTAATATTTTTGTCATTGGAATACCAGTGAAGATATTTCTTGGATTGGCTATGTTATTGCTGATTGTTCCTAGTTTTTCATATATATTCAGCAGCTTGTTTGAGATCATGTTCGAATCATTGCACAATTTGCTAGGGATCATTGGGAGTCAGCCAAAATGAGTAGTATGGAGGAAAGTAACGTGTCCTTTAGGTATCCTCTAGATTTACAGTTGTTTGCTGGAGAGAAAACAGAAAAAGCAACTCCCAAAAAACGTCAGGATACGCGTAAAAAGGGACAGGTTGCAAAAAGCCCTGAAGTTGCCGGTTCTGTAACGCTTTTATCAGCAGTTCTCTGTCTTCTTATATTTGCTGGATATTTCAAAGACAAATTTGTACATTTGTATACGGATGTATTCATGAATCGCTTATCTACGGATGTGACCATTGATAATGTGATGATGATATTTAGAGAATACGGTATACAAATATTGATACTACTGGCTCCGCTTTTTTTTACGGTTTTTATAATGGCTTTGGCAGCTAATCTTCTACAGGTCGGTTTTTTGCTATCTGGTGAAGGGCTTAAAGTGCAGTTCAATAAATTGAATCCGCTCAAAGGGCTCAAAAATATATTCTCCATGAAATCATTAGTTGAATTTGCTAAATCCATATTCAAATTAACGATTATTGGTTATCTAGTTTACAGTACTTTATGGGCTAGTAAAGTAGAAATTGCCTCGCTTTCGCAAATTAACATTGAGACTACGTTGATATTTATGTCTAAACTCACAGTGAATTTAGGCATAAAAGTAGCCATTGCATTATTTGTACTAGCTATTATGGACTATATCTTTAAACGATATGAACATGAAAAAAGTATAAAAATGTCGAAGCAAGATATTAAAGATGAGTACAAGAACATAGAAGGAGATCCATTGATTAAAGGTAAAATTAGAGAACGTCAGCGTAGGATGGCTATGCAACGTATGATGCAAGAAATTCCGAAAGCAGATGTTATTATAACGAACCCAACACACTTTGCGATCGCATTGAAATATGATGCAAGTAATATGGAAGCTCCAACTATTATTGCTAAAGGTCAGGATTATGTAGCTCTAAGAATTAAAGAAATTGCCAAGGATCACGGCATCATTACTATGGAAAATAAGCCTCTGGCTCGCGCGCTGTATCAAAGGGCAGAGATCGGAGATTCGATTCCTGCAGATTTGTTTCAGGCCGTGGCTGAAATATTGGCCTATGTATATAAATTAAAAGGTAAAACCTAATAAATGTGGGATTGGAGGAAAGAGGCCCTTGAAAATTAAAGATATCACTGTCCTGACAGGAGTCATCGGTATTGTACTTATGATGATTCTTCCAATCCCGGCGTGGTTACTTGATATTTTACTCGTAATCAATATTTCACTTGCACTCATGATCTTATTGATCTCTATGAATACTAAGGAAGCGCTAGAGTTTTCCATCTTCCCTTCGGTTCTATTGATTACAACGTTATTCCGACTTGCATTGAACGTGTCAACAACCAAGTTAATTCTTACTCATGGTGAGGCTGGTAAAGTTGTTGCAACATTCGGTAGTTGGATTGCAGGTGGACAAATTGCTATTGGATTTATTGTATTCTTAATTTTAGTTGTGGTTCAATTTATTGTTATCACTAAAGGTTCTGAGCGTGTAGCCGAGGTTGGTGCTCGATTTACGCTAGATGCAATGCCAGGAAAGCAAATGAGTATTGATGCGGATTTGAATTCTGGGCTAATTAATGAGAAGCAGGCAAGGGAACGACGCAGTAAGGTTGAACGTGAGGCAGATTTCTATGGTTCTATGGACGGAGCCAGTAAATTTGTCAAAGGGGATGCCATTGCAAGTATTATTATTTTGATTATTAACTTAGTTGGCGGATTTATTATTGGGATGACCATTCATGGAATGTCATTCCCCGAATCTCTTTCTACATACTCTATTCTAACGATTGGTGATGGACTTGTTAGCCAAATTCCTGCTCTTCTAATTTCAACAGCTGCTGGTTTAATTGTGACTCGTGCTTCATCGGATGGAAATCTAGCATCAGATTTAACGAATCAATTATTCGCTTATCCTAAGTTGATCTACATTGTAGGCGGAACGATTGCCATGCTTGGTTTCTTCACGCCAATCGATTGGATTACGACATTACCTGTAGCGATTTTATTGATACTAGCTGCAAGGAAGATGGAACAGAATGTGACTAAGAAACAGTTATCTGAGGAACAGATGGAAGAAGAACAACAGATTGAAGAGGTTAGAAGCCCAGAGAGTGTTATCAATCTACTTCAGGTAGACCCTATTGAATTCGAATTTGGATACGGGCTTATACCCTTGGCGGACGCTCAACAAGGGGGAGATTTGCTAGATCGGATCATTATGATTCGTCGACAATGTGCACTCGAACTGGGTTTGGTGGTACCTGTTATTCGTATACGCGACAATATTCAACTAAAACCGAATGAATACATCATAAAAATTAAAGGTAATACCGTCGGTGGTGGTGAATTATTACTTAATCACTACTTGGCTATGAGTCCTGGTTATGATGATGAATCTATTTCTGGAATCGAAACTTTGGAACCAGCATTTGGACTTCCAGCATTATGGATTGATGAAATTACTAAGGAACGTGCTGAGTTAGCAGGGTATACAGTGGTAGACCCACCCTCTGTAGTAGCAACTCATTTGACTGAATTAATCAAGAAGCATGCTCATGAATTAATTGGTCGTCAAGAGACACGGACACTAATCGACAATTTAAGAGAAAGTTATCCTGTACTTGTGGATGAACTTATTCCTTCCGTTTTATCCGTCGGTGATATTCAAAAAGTGTTGGCTAAGTTACTTCGTGAGAAAATCTCTGTACGTGATTTAGTTACGATCTTTGAAACCTTAGCTGACTGTGGAACATACTCAAAGGATCCTGATGTCCTTACAGAGTATGTGAGGCAGTCCCTATCTCGACAAATTACGCAACAGTATTCACAAAAAGGTGAGACACTAAAAGTCATCACTGTTGGACCTACGTTAGAGAAGAAGATCTCAGATAGTGTGCAACAAACGGAGCAAGGAAGTTACCTTGCTTTGGATCCGGTGTCTGCACAATCGGTTTATCAGAAAATAAATGAACAAATCAATCGATTGCTGCAATCTGGACAACAGCCTATATTCTTAACTTCGCCAACGATAAGAATGTACTTGCGACAAGTGATCGATCGAACTATGCAGGATATACCCGTCCTTTCGTATAGTGAATTAGAACCAAATGTAGAAATACAAAGTGTCGGAGTGGTGAATCTATGAGAGTGAAACGTTACATCGTCGATCATATGCCGGAGGCCATGCAACGAATCCGCGTGGAATTAGGAAGTGATGCGGTCATTCTTAGTACAAAAGAATTAAAGGTTGGCGGATTTCTTGGAATGTTTCAGAAGAAGAAGATCGAAGTTATCGCTGCAGTTGAAAAGGACTCACAAGTGAAGTTAAGCAAAAAAGTGAGTTCAAATCATTCTGTTGCACCAACATTGAATATTCCCGTGAGAGCAGTTCCAGAGGCGTATCAAAGAACGAATGATATTCTCAAATCGAGTATGAAGGCCAATCATGTACAGCAAGATGCTGATATTGATTTACCCGGGAAATATTTAGTGGAACCAGAGGAAAAGCTGGATGTTGTGAGTGATACGAATCCATCATTCCCAGCGCGACACCATGAAGCGGAGCTAGTACAGCGAAAACGGGATACGGAAGAACATCTCCTCAAGGAAATAAGAGAGATGAAATTATGGATGGCCAAAATATCGCGACAATCTATGATGAAACAAGAACTGCCACCATCATTGGAGAAACTACAAAATCGATTACTGCAGCAAGAAGTTGACGAGCAATTGAGAGAAGAGTGGATGAATGCTGCATTCGATTATTGGGAGGAAAGCGGACGTTCACGAAGTGATGTAGAACTAGAGGATTTCATTCGCGCAAAGGTTACATCATTCCTCTCAAACCGATTAGGTGGTGGAATAGGCATAAATACGAAGATTGTTTATGTTGCAGGTCCGACTGGTGTTGGTAAGACAACCACAATTGCCAAGCTTGCGGCAGAGCAGTTGTTTCGACATCATCGCAAGGTTGGATTCATCACAGCAGATACTTACCGAATATCTGCTGTAGAACAACTTAGAACCTATGCGTCGATTTTAAATGTACCGTTAGAGGTGGTCCAATCACCCGCTGATCTCAAAAGAGCAATGAAACAACTTGACTATTGCGATCTGATTTTAATGGATACAGCTGGAAGGAATTATCGGAACGAATTATTGGTTTCAGAACTTCAAAGTTTACTTACACACGAGAGTGATAGCGAAACTTACTTAGTATTGAGTCTAACTTCTAAAGCTCAAGATATGAAAAAAATTACGGAGCATTTCAGTGAATATGGGCTTGATAAAGTAATATTCACCAAGCTAGATGAGACAGGCAGTTACGGAGCTATATTTAATTTGATTTATGACTTTCCAATTCATCTTTCTTATTTGACAAATGGGCAGAATGTCCCAGAGGACTTGATAATGCCTAATGATCAAATGCTTTGTAACCTTTTGTTGGATGAGGGAGAAGAGGAGTTATGAATGACCAAGCTCACTCTTTAAGAAAACTTATTTCAATACGAGAGAAGGCACGATCCCAAGGGAAACCGATAAATAAAGATGTATCAACAGCAAAATTCATTACGGTTTCCAGCGGTAAGGGTGGCGTAGGGAAGTCTAATTTCACATTGAACTTTGCACTTACATTACTGTCATATGGCAAAAAGGTATTAATCTTCGATGCTGATATAGGCATGGCTAATATCGATGTGTTAATGGGGACTTCTACTAAATATAACTTACATCATCTGATCCGACGCGAAAAAAGTATTCATGAGATTATTGCGAAAGGACCTAATGAGTTGAGCTATATTTCAGGTGGTTCTGGTATGTCTGATCTCATATCATTATCTGAGCATGATATTCATTACTTCACAAGTCAGATTGAACAGGTAGCGAATCAGATGGATTACATTATTTTTGATACAGGTGCAGGTCTATCCAAAGCCAATATACAATTTATTACGGCTGCTGATGAATGTATTATTGTGACTACGCCAGAACCTACATCGATTACAGATGCCTATGCATTGATTAAAGTTGTTCATGGTATTGACCCTAATGTCGCTTATCAGATGGTTATTAATCGAGTGGACGATGAAATAGAGGCTACATTTACAGCTAGCAAAATCAAATTAGCAGCAAAAAGGTTTCTGGATATCGAAATTCCAATGCTTGGGTATATAAGGGATGACTCACATGTTGTTCAAGCAGTGAAGAAACAAATACCTTATTCCCTAGCATTTCCTAATAGTATTGCTTCAAAGGATATTCAACGTCTTACAAAGCTTTATACCAATACTTCTTCTGCTTCAGAAGTAGAAACTTTGACGGGAATCAAAGGATTTATGCATAAGTGGCTGCAACGAACAAGATGATTTTCCTGTAAATACGGAGTGGGAGGTATGAATATAATGCAATATAAGGTCGTTGTTGTGGACGATTCTCCTTTTATGCGAAAGATCATATCTGATCTTATTGAAAGAGATCCATTATTTAAAGTTGTGGGTACAGCCACTAATGGCTTGGAAGCTTTAACGTTAGTGAAGAAGCTCAAACCAGATATTGTCACAATGGATGTGGAAATGCCTGAAATGAATGGTTTGGAAGCATTGAAAATCATTATGAAGGACAATCCGATCCCAGTTATTATGCTATCCGGTATTAATGAGGATGGGTTACGAGAGACCATACTAGCGCTGGAGTCAGGAGCATTCGACTTTATTCGAAAGCCTTCTGCAGTTGTTTCAAATGATATTGTTCAAGTTGGGGAAGTACTTCTTGAAAAAATGAAGGCAGCTATGCATGCTAAAGAAAGAAGAATTGCTAGGAAAGCAGAAGAACTTGCGAGATCCGAGAAAAAGGTAGAGCCAAAAAGGAAATTAGAACCAATAAATAGGACAGATGCCCTACCTGCGAATATAGTATCTCGCAAGAAAGAAGTTTTGCCGAAAGCGAATATGAACACTAAACAAGTAACTCGAAATGGTATAATAAATGATAAGGTTACAGATGAAAAGCCAACGAACTCAACAAAGCAGAAAAAGCCAACTGCGAAGATACCTGCTCCTACTAAACCTTTATGGGCAATGGGCAGCGAAACAAGTCAATTCCAACATTTAATTGCCATTGGTTGTTCTACCGGTGGACCTAGAGCATTAAAGGAAGTGTTGGAGAGAATGCCTGGAGATTTACCAGGACCCGTAGTGATCGTACAGCATATGCCACCTAAATTCACGAAATCACTTGCACAGAGACTCAATACATTTAGTGCTCTTGAAGTAGTGGAAGGAGAGCATGGCATGGTCTTGAATAGGGGGTATGCTTATATTGCACCTGGTGGTTATCAAATGAAGATTGAACAATCGTCTGTTGGTCATTATGAGATATGTTTAACAGAGGAAGAGCCTCGCAATGGGCATCGACCTTCTGTAGAAGTGATGTTTGACTCATTGCTACCATTCACACTGCTGAAACGTCATCTGGTTCTATTGACGGGTATGGGAAGTGATGGTGCACAAGCAATGAAACGTCTGTATGAATCAGGTGTGACCGATACCTATGCTGAAAGTGAAGAAACTTGTGTTGTCTATGGTATGCCACGGTCAGCAGTGGAACTGAATTGTGTGAAACATATTTTACCGCTCCAAGAAATTCCGCTTCAGCTTATTCAAACACTGAAATAAAGGCAAGCGAACTCATAAGGGAGGTGCATCTCAATGGACATGAATCAATATTTATCAATGTTTATTGATGAGTCGAATGATCATCTACAATCGTTAAATGAAAAGATGCTTGAATTGGAAACTAGTCCAAATGATTTGAGTATTGTTCAAGTTATTTTTAGATCGGCACATACGCTTAAAGGAATGGCGGCAACCATGGGATACGAGGACCTAGCGTCTCTTACACATCAAATGGAAAATGTTCTCGATTTAGTTCGTAATGAAAAACTCGCAATGCAAGATTTTATATTTGATACCCTTTTCAAAAGTTTGGATGCTCTTGAATCTATGGTTGAGGATATTACAAATGGGGGTACGGGTAAATCTGATGTATCTGCCATAGTGACTTCATTACAGGCTATTGTACGTGGAGAGACGCTAGACCAATCGAGTGTGGAGCTAGTCGGATCAACATCCAATACAGTTCAATCTGTTCAGTTGGATGAGTATCAGTACTCTGTATTGGATCAATCTATCGCAGAAGGTCATCGTGTACTTTATTTGGAAGTGTTCATTCGTGAAGATTGCCAATTAAAAGCTGTACGGGCCTATATGGCATTTGATTTATTGGAGGGGCATGGTGAAGTTATTAAATCACAGCCTTCCGTACAAGATATTGAACAAGAGAAATTCGATCGCAGCTTTTCACTTTATTACATAACACAAAAAAGCGCAGAAGAAATAGAAAGAATGGTATTGAACCTGTCGGAGATTGATAAGGCCAGCGTTATTGAACTGGATCAAGAGTCTTTGAAGTTAATGGGAGATGTCAATCATTCTGCTAGAGATATTGCCGCAACTGTTGAACTGAAAGAGACCCCTGTCATTGAAACGGTAACTCTATCTACGCAAACATCAGTAGAACCTATCAAAACTGTTGCTAAAGAGGCTACTAAAATAGGTAATGGTACTCCCTCACGCACAATACGTGTTGATATAGAACGTCTTGATGTTCTTATGAATTTATTTAGTGAGTTACTGATTGACCGTGTCCGGTTGGAGCAATTAGCCAGTGAAGCAAATAATCATGAGTTAACAGAAACCGTTGAACATGTGAGTCGTGTGAGTTCCGACCTTCAGAATATTGTATTGAAGCTTAGAATGGTACCTGTGGACACTGTGTTTAATCGCTTTCCAAGGATGATTCGTGATTTAGCTAAATCACTAGATAAGAAGATTGATTTAGTGATCACAGGGGCTGAGACAGAATTAGATCGTACAGTTATTGATGAAATTGGAGATCCATTGGTCCATTTGCTTCGAAATGCGGTTGACCATGGAATTGAGCCGATTTCAGATCGGCTTGCCGCAGGTAAAGCTGAGACTGGAACGGTGAACTTACGTGCTTTTCATAGTGGGAATCATGTGTTTATTGAGATTGAAGAAGATGGGCGAGGTATTTATCGTGAGAATGTTCTCAAATCGGCCATTAAGAAAGGTGTCGTAACTGTAGAGCAAGGAGCGGCTATGACAGATGAAGAAGTTTATCAGCTTCTGTTTGCTGCTGGATTTAGCACGGCTGAGGTTATTTCCGATGTTTCGGGGCGTGGCGTTGGTCTGGATGTTGTCAAATCGAAAATTACAGCTCTTGGTGGGAATGTCACTATTCATTCAATTCCAGGAAAAGGAACTAACTTCTCAGTTCAATTGCCGCTAACGTTATCTATCATTTCTGCAATGCTTGTTCAATTAGGATCAGAGAAATATGCTATTCCTCTTACATCCATTGTAGAGACCGGCATTATTAAAAAGAATCAAATTCGAACAGTTCATGGAAACAAGATGATAGAGTTCCGTGGTAGCCATATTCCATTGATTTCTCTAAGTAAGTTATTTGATATAACTGATTTCGATGAGAGTCAAGAAGATGAGACTGAGATCATCGTTATTCGAAAAGGAGATCGGATGGCTGCTTTAACGATTGAAGAATTTATAGGACAAAATGAGATCGTGCTGAAGAGTCTAGGTAAATATCTACCGCAGATTAAAGGTGTTTCAGGTGCAACTATTCTCGGAGATGGACAGGTTGCTTTAATTATAGATCCAAACGCATTCATTAAATAACGAATGAGCTGCGAACCCACTGGATACAAGGAATAGGAATTTATTAGGAGGTTATTGATATGGGAGAAGATATTAAAGTTATCGTATTTAAATTAGGAAACGAAGAGTACGGTATCGAAGTAGAAAAGGTTCAGACTATTGAACGTATGCTACCTATCACACGTGTCCCCAAAACATTCACTTTTGTAAGAGGTGTCATTAATTTACGTGGTGTTATTATTCCTGTTATTGACTTGCGTGGACGATTCAGTCTTCCACTAGTCGAATATAATGAAAATACACGTATCATTATAGTAGCTGTCAATGATATGGAAGTAGGATTTATTGTCGATTCGGCAAATGATGTTATCGATCTGAATACAGATCAAATTGCGAATCCACCTGAGGTTGTAGGAGGGATTAAAGCTAAATATCTTCAAGGCGTTGCAAAAATCAATGATGAGCGTCTTTTGATTATGCTTAACCTTCCTGAAGTACTGAATAAAAGTGAGATTATTCAATTGGAAAGCATAGAGGAATAGTGATGGATGCCTTTAAGCATTTTAAAGAATTTAAAATGGATGTCCTTAAGGAAATAGGAAATATTGGTGCAGGTAATGCCGCTACTGCACTTTCCTGTTTGCTTAATAAGCCGATTGATATGGCGGTTCCTAAAGTTAAGATTCTGAGATTTGAAGAGGTATCCGATGTTGTTGGAGGGGCGGAACAAGTCGTCGTGGCCATTTTTTTCAGGGTTGAAGGTGATGTGCCTGGAAACTTATTCTTCATCCTAACTATTGAATCGGCGAAAAGCTTGTTGAGACGTCTGGCAGGAATTGATGTTGCTGAAGATGGTACCTTTAATGAAATGGAAATATCTGCACTAAATGAAATTGGGAATATATTGACGGGTTCTTATCTTTCTTCTCTTGCTGATTTCACGAAGTTATCGATGTATCCGACAGTGCCTTCGTTAGCCATTGATATGGCTGGAGCTATATTGAGTTATGGACTTCTGCAGTACGGTGAAATGGGTGACGATGCACTTCTCATTGACACAAAATTTGTAGAAGGAAATGAAGAGGTTGACGGTCAATTCTTTCTGATCCCTGATCCGGATTCCTTTTCAAAAATATTCAAATCACTAGGAGTGCCTCTTGGAAATGATTGATCAAAAAATTGTGAAAGTATCTATGGCTGATTTAAACGTGATTCAACAAAATGGACTTATCCGAACTTCTGGTTTAGGTTCTTGTGTAGGGCTTACAATGTATGATCCAGTCCTTCATATTGCAGGAATGGCACATGTTATGTTACCTACCTCTTCCATTGCGCGGGATGGCGAACTGAATGTTGCTAAATATGCAGATACGGCATTACCCACCTTATTAGGGGAGTTACTTAAACTAGGCTCAAGAAAATCCAATCTTGTTGCTAAAATGGCTGGTGGTTCACAAATGTTTGCCTTTGGTGGAAATAACGATACGATGAGAATTGGACCAAGAAATACAGAATCGTGCAAAGCTAAATTGAAGGAACTAGGCATTCCACTTATTGGTGAGGATACTGGAGGGAACTATGGCAGGACCATTGAACTTGATTGTAGTACAGGAATATTATACATCCGTAGTGTACAAATGGGTGCAAAGGAATTGTAGCGATGATAGGGAAATTACGAATTAATTTATTAATAGGTGCGTTGGGATTTATAATTACATTTCTAACTTCATCCATAAATAATCTTTTTATGACAAGTGTTATAAGAGCTTTGGGTGCTTTTGCTATATGGTTTGTATTAGCGATAGTGTGCAAATGGGTATTAAGTATTATGACTTCACAGCCTAATGATGAGTCATGGGGAGAGAAAGAAGCAGAATCAGAATTAGTGAGTGATCAACGGGGAACTCGATTTGATTTAACCTTACCCAATGATACTGAAGAATTAAATGATCTGTTAAAACCGAAACCTGAATCATCTAATGGGGGCGACCTTGGATTTATGCCGCTGAATCCACCAAAATTGGTTTCTGCGCAAGATCCTGAACAATTAGCTAAGGCGGTTCGTCACCTGACAGAAAAATAAGGGGGGTGAGATCACTTGAACGAGCAGAAAATTTCTAAATTGAATCATCTAGAATTATGGGAGTTATGGAAAGAGCATGGCGATATTGAAGCTAAAAAGAAGTTAATTGAAAATCATTTGCATATTGTAGATTATGTTTCAAGTCGATTGGCTATTGGTCTTCCCAAAAATATTTCTAAAGACGATTTGGCTAGTAATGGGGTTATGGGTCTCATAGATGCTATCGATAAATTTGATTATAAACGGGGTTTTCAATTTGAAACCTACGGTTCATGGCGTGTTCGTGGGGCTATTCTGGATTCGTTACGTCAGGGTGATTGGGTGCCACGTTCCGTCCGTGAAAAAGCTAAGAAAATTGAAGAAGCTTTTCAACACTTGGAGCAAAGTAATCTTCGTTCTGTAAATGATTCGGAGATGAGCGAATACCTAGGGTTAACTGAAAAAGAATATCATAATATGCTGCAGGAAGTAGCCGTTATGACGTTATGTTCACTAGAAGATCCAATCCGAGAGGAAGAATCAGAGACTCGTTTAAGCATGCTGATTGATGAGAATGCGAAGAATCCTGAGTATAAGGTTAACGAATTTTATTTGCAAGAAGCATTAGTAAAAGGTATTGATAAACTCACAGAAAAAGAACGTACAGTGGTATCACTTCTATACTTTGATGATCTATCACTTAGTGAGATCGCAGAAGTGATGTCTCTTTCACCTTCCCGAATTTCGCAACTTCACTCTAAAGCAATACTTAGACTGAGAGGGACCTTGGAGAAGAATAGAGAATTATTAATGGGTAGCAGCTAAAGAGTTCTTGTTAATTGCAATAGATTAGTGCATTAAAGGAGGAGTTAAGTTTGACGGATCGTATTTCGCTTGGATCGTATTTAACTGTTTCTATTTCTGACGATAAAACTGTGGCATACCTTCAGTTCTCAAAAGAAGATGATAAATTCAAATGTACAATAGAAGAACTTGAACAGTTCATTCAACATCAGCGTGTTAAGTACGGCATTGACCGTAATATACTCCAACAAATTGCAGATCATCCTGAGCGATTTTATATAGCTAGAACTCCTGTTGCTTATGGCCAGAAACCTATTGATGGTGTCGATGGACAAATTGAGGTTCTATTAAAAGTATCTGATGATAAAAACCTTAAAGATTCGGAAACAAGTCAAGAGAAAGTGGATCATAAGGAAGTAAACAATCTTAACAACGTACGTAAAGGCCAGATTATCGCCAAACGAACAGCTCCTGAACCTGGTGAAAATGGGACTTCAGTTACAGGTGAAGTCATTGCATTTAAACCAGGTAAGGATGTTAAATTTAAAGCAGGTAAGAATGTCATTGTGAATGGAGAACAAACGGCATTGTATGCCGCTCTTGATGGAATGATTACTATTACTGAGAAGAAAAAAATTAACGTGTTCCCTATATACGAAGTGAATGGGGATGTGGATTATAGTATTGGGAATATCGATTTTGTTGGTAGCGTTATCATTCGTGGTAACGTATTAAGTGGATTTAGAGTTAAAGCAGCTGGAGATATTCGGGTAATTGGTGGCGTTGAAGGTGCTGAACTTGATGCTGAAGGATCCATTGATATTTCAAGTGGGATTATTGGCTACAACAAAGGATATGTGAAGGCTGGACACAATGTGAAAAGCTCATTTATTCAGGAAGGTCATGTTACTGCAGGAGAAGATGTGATTGTATCTCAAAGTATTATGCATTCTAATATAAGAGCCGGGAGAAATGTAATCTGTAATGGAACCAAAGGGCTGATAGTGGGTGGAAATATTCAGGCAGGTGAGAAAGTCATCGCTCGGACTGTGGGGAATTCCATGTCTACGGTTACTGGTATTGAGGTAGGTGTTGTGCCTACATTAAGAAATGAACTTGCAGATCTGCGGAATCAACTCAAATTACAAATTGATCATTCAGAAAAAACGGAAAAGGCATTGAACCTGTTAAATTTACTAGCCTCACAAGGGCAATTAACACCTGACAGAGTAGCTATGCGTGTTAAACTGAATGTAACTCAGAAATCTCAGATCAATGAGCTATCCCAAACAAAAGAACGGATTCTTGAGATTGAAAAGTCTCTTGAAGATACGAATAAAGCTCGAGTGGATATTATCAGAACCATTTATGGGGGTTCAAAAATTGTGATTGGAAGATATACCCGGTTCGTAAAGGATACTTCTGAAAGAGTCTCCTTTTATTATACCGATGGAGATATTTCAATGATTCCCTACGTATAGTGGACTTTCAATGGAAGTGAGAAAGTTGTATTCTATTATTATAGAATGAGGTGGATATCGTGAGTATGAAATCGGTGGAATTGCAAATTGCTGTGCCGAGAACCCAAGAAGCAGGGAAAATACAAAACGAGATGCAACAACGATCTGGCCAAGACCAATCTTTTTTGACAAATCAACAAATAAAAGAAAGTCGTGCTATGCAACAACGGAGTAATGGCGTTGATCAGACTGAGAATTCCATCTTACGGGATGGAGGGAAAGAGCAACAAACATCACAAGAAAATGCTCATTCCCAATCGAATCAAACAGAACTACAATCTGAACAACATCCAGCGGAGCACCCGTACAAGGGACATCATATCGACTTGTCCCTTTAAATGTTGGATTGAATAGATCATAAGGAGACTAGAAGCTTTGGAACCATGGATTATTATTATCATGTTAGGGGCTGCGGCATTGATTTATGCAGTAATGCTTCCTAGAAAGAAAATAGACAAGACATCTTCGGAACTTATGGTAAAAGAAGTAGAGTCGACTTTAGAACAATATATGGCGGATATCGAAGCGGAAAACGATACGTTGGTTGAACTAGTTGGTCAAATGAAAAAAGAAACCACGACTAGGCAGACGATATTGGAAGAGAGTCTAATTGAAATGCAACAGAGATTATTACTTGTAGAGAAACAGTCAGCGGAGTATGAATTACGTCTCGCAGAGATCAAGCAGGACAAGATCCTTCATGCGTCTACACTAGCTGAAATGCAAACCGCTGCTACGGAAGTCATTACCTTGCCAGAATTAGAAGAATCTGCTGCAGATTCTGAACCAGTGAACTCTATCAAACAACGTTATTCTGAAGTCTTTGAATTACATGAGCAAGGGAAATCAATTGATGTCATTGGTAAGTTGATAGGAATACAGCGTGGTGAGGTTCAGCTTATTCTACAACTGGCGAAACAGGAGGGAACACTATGATGAGGAGTCGTTCATTCATGAGCGGGTTAGGCGTTGGCCTTATCATTGGTGCAGCTCTGCTTCAGTTGATGATCATTGGTGAGGGGCAGGCCTCATTAGTGAATACACAATCTGACGCGATCTTAACTAAAGAACAATTAGAAGAGAAGGCGGAAGCGTTAGATTTAAAGGTTGTCGAATTATCTGAACAATTATTGACAGAGGAAGAATGGAAGCAACTAAAGCTTGAGGAAAGTTCCAATTTACAGGGGAAGGGTATTGAGACACCTAATCAGGGTGAACCAGCGGCCACACCTGTTGAACCTTCTGCTCCAATAGAACCAAAGGGAAAGAATACGACTTCCGATACGCAATCACCAAAGGAACCAATCGTAGAACCTACGAATACGGAGATCATCAAGTATAAGATTGAAAAGGGAAAGAGTCTGACAGATGTAGCAGTGGGTCTAGAAAAGGTAGGCGTGATATCTAATAGAGACCAGTTTATTAAAGAGGCTTCTAAACAAAAAATAAATACAAAGATTCTAGAGGGGCATTACACTTTCACCAAAGGGGAAAGCTATGAATCTATCATATCTAAAATCCGAATAGAATCGTCTCGCTAATGTGTATAAAGTAGCAGGCGATTTTTTTAATGCGATATTGGAATCTTCTTGATGGATGAACTATTGCATCGATATAGAACTTATGGTATATTAATTGACGGTGTTAAAAACACACGCTAAGTGATTCCTATGAGGGTGCTTTCTTATTTGAATAGAAAGTCTTAAAGGGAAATGATCGTTGGCGGAGGAAAAAAAACCAATAATAGGAGGTGCGTGAAGATGGGAGTAATATCCATGAAGCAACTTTTGGAAGCAGGGGTACATTTTGGTCACCAAACTCGCCGCTGGAACCCAAAGATGGATCGTTATATCTTCACAGAAAGAAACGGAATTTACATCATTGACTTGCAAAAAACGGTTAAAAAGGTAGAAGAGGCTTACAACTTCGTTAAAAGTATTGGCGAAGAGAATGGGACTATTCTATTCGTAGGAACAAAGAAACAAGCACAAGATTCCGTGAAAGAAGAAGCTGAACGTTGTGGAATGTACTACATTAATCAACGTTGGTTGGGCGGAACTCTTACCAACTTCGAAACGATTCAAAAACGTATTAATCGTTTGAAGGAACTTGAGAAATGGGAAGAAGACGGAACATTTGATGTTCTACCTAAAAAAGAAGTTATCCTTCTCCGCAAAGAGAAAGATCGTCTTGATAAATTCCTAGGCGGTATCAAGAACATGAAAGGCCTTCCTAGTGCCCTATTCATTATTGATCCTCGTAAAGAACGTATTGCGGTTGCAGAAGCTCGCAAATTGGGTATTCCAATCGTAGGTATCGTAGATACTAACTGTGATCCAGACGAAATTGACTATGTCATTCCTGGTAATGACGACGCTATTCGTGCTGTTAAACTCTTGACTGGTAAAATGGCTGATGCCATTGTTGAAGCTCATCAAGGCGAAGAAACAACAGCCTAATATTTGATTAGGTAATTCATAAAAAGTGAATTAAAATGAAAAGGGTGGTTGGCAGGTGGATAACCTCTCACTGCCCTTTTTTTAAAATAATGATGAATACAAACGATATGCGATAATAACAATATTATATTGGAGGGTGTAATCAATGGCAGTTAATGCTAGTGCAGTGAAAGAACTTCGTGAAAGAACAGGCTCAGGAATTTTGGATTGTAAAAAGGCTCTCGATGAAACAAATGGAGATGTTACAAAAGCGATTGAGTTTCTTCGTGAAAAAGGATTAGCAGCTAGTGCTAATAAAGCAGGACGTATTGCTACTGAAGGTACTGTAGAATCATATATCCATGCTGGTGGTAAAATCGGTGTTCTTGTAGAAATTAACTGTGAAACGGATTTCGTAGGTAAAACGGATCAGTTCAGAGAATTCGCTCGCGATATTGCTATGCAAATTGCTGCTACAAACCCACGTTATGTTCGTCGTGAAGAAGTGCCGCAAGAAGATGTTGAGAAAGAAAAGGAAATTTTGAAGGCACAAGCTTTGAATGAAGGCAAGCCAGAGAAAATCGTTGATAAAATGGTTGAAGGCCGTATTAGTAAATACTATGAAGAGTTCTGCTTGATGGAACAATCTTACATTAAAGATCCTGACAAAACGATCGCAGCTGTCTTAAATGAAAAAATCAATACAATTGGTGAAAACATTTCGATCCGTCGTTTTGCTCGTTTCGAACTTGGTGAAGGTTTGGAAAAGAAAGTAGACAACTTTGTAGAAGAAGTAATGGCACAAGTTAAACAATAATAAACAGTCTCATTTGATGTTATAATAATAGTCATAATGAAGAATGGAACACGTAGTGTTCCTTCTTTTTTAACAATAGATTTGCAGTGCGGCGCCGACTTTATAGCGCTTTCTCAAAGTGGGAGGTTAACATTGGAAAAGCCAGTATTTAAAAGAGTGGTCTTAAAAGTCAGTGGAGAGTCTCTCGCAGGTCCAAATGGGTATGGCATTGATGCTGTAACCATCGTTTCTATCGCAGAACAAATTAAAGAAGTAGTGGAACTTGGTGTTGAAGTCGCAATCGTATGTGGTGGCGGCAACATCTGGCGTGGAATCGCTGGAAGCGCTAATGGCATCGATCGAGCGACTGCCGATTATATGGGGATGCTAGCAACAGTAATGAATTCATTGGCACTTCAGGATGCATTAGAGCAAATTAATGTCCCTACAAGAGTTCAGACCTCTATCGCGATGCAACAAATTGCTGAACCTTATATCCGACGTAGAGCTATACGTCATTTAGAAAAAGGTCGCGTTGTTATATTTGCTGCAGGTACAGGAAATCCATTCTTCTCTACAGATACAACGGCTGCTTTACGTGCAGCAGAGATTGAAGCGGAAGTCATCTTGATGGCGAAGAACAAAGTGGATGGCGTATATACAGCAGATCCTTTTAAAGACAGTACAGCCGAGAAATTTGAGCAGTTGACCTATATGGACATGCTTAACAAAAATTTGGGTGTCATGGACTCTACCGCATCATCTCTATGTATGGACAATAATATCCCACTTATCGTATTTGCAATTACGGAACTTGGGAACATAAAACGTGTCGTATTAGGTGAGAAAATAGGAACCATTGTTAAAGGGAGTGTAGACTAATGCCACAAACTATTAAAAAAAGCGGTGAAGATCGTATGGAGAAAGCGATTGGCGCTCTAAAGCGTGATCTTTCTTCATTACGTGCAGGTCGTGCTACACCAGCATTGCTTGATCGCATTCAAGTGGAATATTATGGGGCTCCGACGCCTCTTAGTCAATTAGCTAACATTAGTACGCCAGATCCTCGTACACTAATGATTCAACCTTGGGATAAAACGTCATTATCTGATATAGAACGAGCTATTTCAAAGTCGGATCTTGGAATAACGCCATCTAATGATGGTTCATTAATTCGTCTATCTATACCAGTTCTAACAGAAGAACGTCGTGTTGAGCTTGTTAAAACGACAAAAAAGTTTGGTGAAGAGGCAAAGGTAGCCGTTCGTAATATACGCCGCGATGCTAATGATGACATCAAGAAATTAGAGAAGACTGATATATCCGAAGATGAGTCTCACAGACATCAAGAAGATATTCAAAAGATGACGGATAAATATATTGCCGAAGTCGACAAAGTTCTCTTGGCAAAAGAAAAAGAGATCATGGACGTATAAGAGACTTATGGCCCCTCCTATTATGGTGGGGTTTGTCTATTTATAAAATAATGTCTTCAACTTGCAGAAAGTGGCTTGGAGGAAATGGAATGATCAAACGAATTCGATCATGGTGGAGGCACAAAGATAATCCTAACGTGGTGGAAATTACCTCGGAAAATATTCCTCAGCATGTCGCGATCATTATGGATGGAAACGGTCGCTGGGCGAAACGTCTTGGTTTACCAAGGATTGTTGGGCATCAAAGCGGAATGAAAGCTGTGAAACGTGCTACAATTGCTGCAGACGAGCTAGGCATTAAATATTTGACGATGTACGCTTTCTCAACGGAGAACTGGAAACGACCCAAAGATGAGGTTGATTTCCTGATGCGACTTCCCCAGGAGTTTCTCGCTATTGAGCTGGATGAATTAATACAAAAAAATGTGCAAATCCGTATGATGGGCGATAAAGAAGGATTACCTAAACATACTTTGGATGCTATGGAAAAAGCGATCAAACTTACGGAAAATAACGATGGTCTTGTGCTTAATTTTGCGCTGAATTATGGTGGTCGTAAAGAAATAACAGATTGTATGTCAATGATTGGACGAGAGATTGAAGCAGGTAGATTGAGAGCAGAAGAAATTAACTCTCAATGGGTCGAAGATCATTTGCAATCAACAGGTCTACCAGATCCTGATCTCTTGATCCGAACAAGTGGTGAAATGAGAGTTAGTAACTTTATGTTGTGGCAGTTGGCATACAGCGAATTATGGTTTACCGATATTTACTGGCCGGAGTTCAATAAGAATCATTTACATGATGCTGTTGCTGAATATCAGCGAAGAACAAGACGTTACGGCGGGCTGTCATAACTCAAGTAGAGGATGAAAACTGTTGAAACAACGACTAATTACCGGTATTATTGCAGGAATTATTTTTCTGGGATTTTGTGTGATTGGAAACATGCCATTTCATCTTCTTGTTCTTGGTATGTCCCTGATAGGATATTATGAATTTGTAAGAATGATCAAAGTGCGTCCTTTCAGTGGAATAGCTACGCTGGGATTTTTAGGTGTTTTTATGATTATGTTTCCTTGGAAGCTATTAAAGATAACATATACGCCACAATGGGAACTGATTTGGATCCTGCTGTTTTTGCTGA
This sequence comes from Paenibacillus sp. FA6, assembly GCF_051550225.1. Lineage (NCBI taxonomy): Bacteria > Bacillati > Bacillota > Bacilli > Caryophanales > Paenibacillaceae > Paenibacillus > Paenibacillus sp. FA6. The sequence goes on from NZ_CP188820.1 coordinate 1,235,713, forward strand.
TGTTAATGACCGTATTGTCCAAGAATCGCATTAATATCGCGCAAATATCACTGCTTTTACTAGGTGTACTATATATTGGAAGTGGGTTTTACTTCATTGCAGAATCACGACATGCTGCGGATGGCTATGGATTATTTTGGACCTTCTTATTGCTCTTTTCGATTTGGGCAAGCGATGCGGGTGCCTATTTTGTAGGTAAACAATGGGGACGTAACAAGCTTTGGCCTGCGATCAGTCCCAATAAGACGGTGGAAGGTGCGCTTGGAGGAATTATAATTGCTATACTGATTGCACTTATTTTTGCTGCTTGTTCTGGGGGATTATTAGGATACGGCAGAGCAGTGCTTATTGGACTTACATGTGCTGTAATTGGACAACTTGGGGACTTGATACAATCTGCTTACAAACGAGCATATAACATTAAAGATTCAGGTAAATTACTACCAGGTCATGGTGGGATATTAGATCGCTGTGACAGTTGGATTATTGTGTTCCCATTTGTACATATCGTGATGCTATTGCCTTACTAAGATGAGAGATGGTGCATTATGAAGAAAATTAGTATTCTGGGATCTACGGGATCTATTGGGACACAAACATTGGACGTAGTGTCTGCCCACAGGGATCAATTTCAAGTCGAAGGACTTGCTGCAGGAACCAATACGGATCTGCTGATCCAGCAGGTACTTGAATATAGACCACGTAAGGTTTCAGTTGCAACGAAAGAACTAGCAGACCGCATAAAGTCACAAATCCCTTCGTCTACGCAAATATTTTATGGTGATAGTGGTCTTGTAGAGGTTGCTGCGGGCACAGAAGCTGAAATGGTTGTTACAGCTGTCATGGGGAGTGTAGGGCTCCGCTCCACGATGGCTGCAATCGAAGCAGGGAAACATATTGGATTAGCTAATAAAGAATCATTAGTGACTGCGGGTCATTTAGTAATGTCTCTTGCCAAAGAAAAAGGAGTAAAGATACTTCCAATCGATAGTGAACATTCTGCGATCTTTCAATGTTTAAATGGGGAACGTCGGAAAGATGTTGCGGGAATTACAATAACAGCATCAGGAGGCTCATTTCGAGATTTATCGCGTAATGAGTTAGTCAACGTTACGGTAGAAGACGCGTTGAAACATCCTAACTGGTCGATGGGCTCGAAGATCACCATTGATTCTGCGACGATGGTGAATAAGGGTCTAGAAGTGATTGAAGCTCATTGGCTTTTTGATTTACCGTATGATCAGATCAATGTGCTTCTTCATCCTGAGAGTATTATCCATTCTTACGTGGAGTTCTGTGATAGCAGTATTATTGCTCAATTAGGTAACCCAGACATGCGTGTTCCGATTCAATACGCCTTAACCTATCCAGAGCGTTGGCCATCTCCTACCGGTAGATTGTCACTTGCGGAAGCGGGTCGTCTTCATTTTAAAGAGATGGATTATGTTAGATTCCCATGTTTGCGTCTTGCTTTTGAATGTGGAAGAATGGGCGGGACCGCAACAACGGCCTTCAACGCTGCGAATGAAGTTGCCGTTGCACGATTCTTAAAGCGAGAAATCTCGTTTCTACACATCGAAGAGGTCATTGAGAGAGTGCTTGAACAGCATGTTAATATGACGAATCCTGATTTAGGCTCCATTGAAGAATGTGATCAGCGCTCGCGAGAAATAGCATCAACAATTTAGCCTAACGATATCATCTATCCTTTTTTTTTTAAAAATCCTTCAAAAGTGATTCTCTTGTGTTCGGTCTGAGAATAATGATAATCTAGAAGGACAAACTTCGATCTTAGACGATAAAGGGGGATGAGGCGCTTGGAAATGGTTCAGGTAGTTTTTCTGACGATATTAATGTTTTTTCTTATTGTAACGGTTCATGAATGGGGTCATTACTATTTCGCCAAACGTGCCGGTATATTGGTTCGTGAATTTGCAATCGGTTTCGGTCCGAAACTGTTTTCTTATAAACGTAATGAAACTCAATTTACTCTGCGGTTACTGCCCTTTGGTGGCTATGCACGTATGGCAGGTGAAGATCCGGAACTTGTAGAGATTCAAGTGGGACAGACCGTTGGTATTCGTATTACGAATGATGAAGTGAAGAAGATTTATCTGGATCAATTGGATAATCGTAAAAATATTGTTCGTGGTGAGGTTCAATCCATTGATTTGGATGAAGCATTAACTTTACAATTAGACGTTGATGGGGATATCCAGCAATATCGCGTTGATCCTCAAGCGATGATGGTCAAAAAGGGTCAAGAGATACAGATTGCCCCCAAAAATCGCCGATTTGGTAGTAAAACAGTAGGTCAACGGGCATTGTCTATCTTCGCAGGACCCGTGATGAATTTTATTCTTGCGTTTATATTATTCGGTCTTCACATCCAGATGGCCGGTATTCCATTGGATAATCCTACGTATGTTCAGATTGGGAATGTTTCTGCAGGTATGCCTGCTTCGGAAGCTAATTTGAAAAAAGGGGATATCATTGAATCTATCAATGGTACAGCGATCGGTGCTGATTATCAGAAGATGATTGAGTTAACAGCAACATCAGAAGGTAAATCCATGGAATGGAGTATTCGCCGTGGCGATGAAACGTTCAATGTAACCCTTATTCCTCGTGCGATGGAAGGTCAAGAAGGTGGTAAGATTGGGATTACACCGGAATTACCAACCAGATCAGCTTCGATCGGTGAGACCATTACCCATTCGGGGAAAACGATGGTGAGTACTACTGAAATGATCTTTAAAGGATTCAGTCAATTGATTTCTCAATTCTCTATGGATGATATTGGTGGGCCCGTGCGTACATTTGAAGTGACAGGCCAAATTGCGAAACAAGGAATTGTGCAACTAACCTATTGGACTGCCATATTAAGTCTATACTTAGGTATCTTTAATCTATTTCCTATTCCTGCGCTCGATGGAAGTCGTCTTATATTTCTTGGTGTAGAATGGATTCGAGGAAAGCCAATTGATCCGAATCGAGAAGGGATGGTTCACTTTGTTGGGTTTGCCATGCTCTTTCTTCTTATGATTGCTGTAACCTATAACGATATATTAAGATTGATTAACGGTTAATCTCAATAGCTCATAAACTTTGGGCAATGCTTCCGATGTGAGTTTACTCGAAGTATAGCTAGAAGTATTGCTCATAAACTTTTAGGAGGATATTATTTCTTATGTCAAAAGATAAGCAGTTTGTGACGGAAATTACACCGCAAGGGGAAGATTTCTCCCGTTGGTATATAGATGTAATCAAGAAAGCTGAATTGATGGATTATTCACCTGTTCGGGGCTGCATCGTATTTCGCCCTGATGGATATGAAATTTGGGAGCACATTCAAGCAGAATTGGATCGACGATTTAAGGAGACTGGACATCGCAATGCTTATTTCCCACTTTTGATTCCGGAAAGCTTCTTTGAAAAAGAAAAGGATCATATCGAAGGTTTTAACCCAGAGTTGCCTTGGGTAACTGAGGCTGCTGGAGAGAAGCTGGAAGAGCGTCTGGCGATTCGTCCTACATCGGAAACGATGTTTGGTCATATGTACTCTAAATGGATACAGTCTTACCGTGACTTGCCTGTCTTGATTAATCAATGGGCAAATGTGGTTCGTTGGGAAAAGCGGACATTACCATTCATTAGAACAAGTGAATTTCTATGGCAAGAAGGTCATACTGCCCATGAAACGGAAGAAGAGGCACGCGAAGAAACGATGAGAATGTTAGAAGTGTATCGTTCTTTCTTGGAGGAATATCTTGCTATCCCAGTTATTACTGGACAGAAGACTCCATCGGAGCGTTTCGCTGGAGCGGTGGATACTTTCTCTATTGAAGCAATGATGAAGGATGGACGAGCTGTACAGGCTGGGACGTCTCATTATTTGGGAACTAAATTTGCAGAAGCTTTTGACATACAGTATTTAAGTCGTGAGAATACACAAGAATATGTACACACGACATCTTGGGGAACGACTACTAGATTGATTGGTTCCTTGATTATGGTACATGGAGACGATCGAGGTCTTGTACTACCTCCTAAAGTTGCTCCTACGCAAGTCATCATGATTCCAATCGGGCCTGCTAAGACCCGTGAGGCGGTTGTCGGACGTACAGACGAATTGTTTGCTGAACTGAAGAAGGCAGGAGTTCGCGTTAAAGTGGATGACCGCAGTGATGTAACTCCAGGCTGGAAGTTCAACGAATATGAACTGCGCGGTGTACCGGTACGATTGGAGATTGGTCCTCGAGACATGGAGAACGGTGTCTGTGTGTTAGTATCTCGGGTAACAGGTGAGAAGAAAATTGTTCAACAGAACCAATTGGTCGAAGAAGTGAAGTTGATGCTTGTACAAGTGCATCAGGAAATGTTAGATAGAGCGAAACAATTCATGAGTGACCATTTCTATTCCGTAGATAGTCTGGAAGAAATGAAGATGAGAATGGAAGAGTCACGTGGTTTCACATTGGCCGGATGGTGTGGCTCTAAAGAATGTGAGAGTAAGGTGAAAGAAGAGACGGGAGCTACAAGCCGTAATATTCCATTCGAACCTGCTGAAAGTAAAGAAACCTGTATCGTGTGTGGACAGCCATCCAAACATACAGTTGTATTTGCTAGAGCATACTAAGAGATCATTAGAGTTAGACCTTGTTAAGACTTCAAGAAATCATGCGGAAGAGCTTCTGGCAGAAATGAGTCGGTGAGTAAGAGATCGAGTACATTTTGTAGACAGGGGCTTTTCGTCTATATAGTGTTAAGGTAAGGATAGGTGGTTAAGGGGGAAGAAAGAATGAGCAATGTGGAAGAGAAAAGAATTCGGCTTGAGCTTCTAATGAAACAAGGCGCAGTTCCAGCAAGTCTAATGAATCCATATTTCTTGGATGGATATATTGAACAGGTTGAAACAAGCCGTAGTAGCCAAGAATGGATCATTACTATTGTGAAGGATACGGTGGTTCCTGGGGAAGTATACCGTGCATTTTGTCTCAAAATTCAAGAAAAAATGCAACATATTGCTAAAATTTCATTTGTTTTTAAATATACGGATATGGTTGCGTTGGAGGACATTGTAAATACGTATTGGAGTTTATTTGTAGAGTGGGTACATCGAGAGATCCCTTCTGTGAATGGATGGTTGAATCGAGCGACTCACGAAATGGAAGGTGGTCAGTTGTTGTTGACCATGTCTGATGCTACTTCGCTGGAACTAGCTAAGAAGAAACAAATTGATCAGGCTATTACACGTTTCTTTACTACCTATTTCGCTCTTCCCCTTCGTATTAAATTAGCGGTTGGGGATACCGGTAAGGAAGCGATCAAGGAGTTTGAACAAAAGAAGATTCAAGAAGAGCGGGAAGTTGTACAGCATATGATGAATAGTATTGAGGCTGAGAGCCGTAGCTTTGATGAGAATTCTGATGATGTTCGACTTCATGTTGGATATGATATCAAAGAACAGCCTGTTTCTATTCAAGATATCCAGGATGAAGAGAAGAAAGTTACGATCCAAGGAGCAGTATTTGGCCTTGATCGCAAAGAGTTACGAAATGGTATGACGTTGTTTATGTTTAACTTGACTGATTTCGGTGATTCGATGCAAATGAAGATGTTTGCCAAAACAAAAGATGATGTCAAAGTGTTAAATCAATTGGAAAATGGTAAATGGGTAAAAGCGCGGGGTCGGATAGAGTTTGACCGATTCATGACCATTCCTGAACTGGTGATGATGCCAACAGATTTGAATGAGGTACAAGCACCTCCTGAACGTAAAGATAACGCACCCTTGAAACGGGTGGAATTCCATTTGCATACAACGATGAGTACGATGGATGCCATCACACCTATCGATAAATATATAAAGACTGCGGCCCGATGGGGACATACAGCGATTGCAATTACGGATCATGGTGGTGTTCAAAGTTATCCAGAAGCTGCAAAATCTGCAAAAAGGAACGGATTAAAAATGATTTATGGAGTAGAGGCTAATGTATTGAACGACGCCATTCCTATTGTTCTACATCCGCAGCCAATCGACCTCAAGACTGCTACTTATATCGTTTTTGATATAGAGACGACAGGTCTCTCTATTACTCATAGTAATATCACAGAACTTGCCGCTGTGAAAATAAAAGAGGGTAAAGAAATTGATCGTTATGCCACTTTTGTTAATCCGCATGAGAAGATTCCGTTCCATATTCAACAGCTTACGAATATTACAGACGAGATGGTAAAGGATGCACCGGATCTAGAACCAGTCTTACAGGAATTTGTGAAGTTTGCTGAAGATGGGATTCTAGTAGCTCATAATGCAAGATTTGATATGGGCTTTATTCAAGCATCACTGAAAGAATATGGATTACCTGAGATGCTAAATCCGGTACTGGATACGCTGGAATTAGCACGATTAATATATCCAGGAATGAAGAATCATAGACTAAACACGATGGCAGACAAATATAAAGTGTTATTAGAAAGCCATCACCGAGCGATTGACGATACAATCGCATTAGCAGGTATATTGAATGGACTTCTGGTCGACACAGAGAAGATGAAAGGCATTACGATGCTAGATCGCCTCAATGACTACGTAGGCAAAGATTTATCAAACATCCGACCGTTTCATTGTGGAATCTATGCTTTGAATATGGTCGGAAAGAAGAATCTATTCAAACTGATATCCTTATCCCATACAGAATACTTTAAACGAGTGCCCTGCATCCCAAGATCGAAGCTTGAAGAATTACGTGAAGGTTTACTTATTATTTCGGGTTGTGAGAAGGGCGAATTCTTTGAAGCTGTGTTAAATAAGTCGTTGGATGAGGCGGAGGATGTCGCGCAGTTCTATGACATTCTTGAAATCCAACCATTAACGATGTATATGCATTTAGTTGATAAGGGATTTGTTGCCAGCCCACTTGAGATAAAGGCAGCTTTGAAAACCGTGTGTGAGATTGGTGAAAAATTAAATAAGCCAGTTATTGCAACTGGGAATGTACATTATCTCGAACCTCGTGAAAAGCTGTTCCGTGATATTGCTATTAATGGAATTACAGGTTTCAGCCCATTGAAAGGTATGCAAAAACCAGATGCGCATTTCCGTACAACAGACGATATGCTTGAGGAATTTGAATTCTTAGGTAAAGGGAAAGCAAATGAAGTAGTAGTTACCAATACGATTGAACTAGCAGATCGGTTCGAAGAAATAGAGTTATTCCCATCTAAACTGTTCACACCGATCATGGAAGGTGCTGACGAAGAGATTCGGAAGACTTGTTATGACACGGCTAAGGGTATATATGGTGAAGAACTGCCTGATGTTGTCATCAAGCGACTTGAGAAAGAACTAGAGCCTATTATCAAGTACGGATTCTCGGCGAACTATTTGATCTCTGAACGGCTTGTGAAGAAATCGAACAAGGATGGGTATCTGGTCGGTTCACGGGGGTCGGTAGGATCATCAGTTGTTGCAACCTTTTTGGGAATATCAGAGGTTAATCCTTTACCGGCACATTATGTTTGTAAGAACTCTGACTGTAAGCATAATGAATGGTTTCTAGATGGTAGTATTCCAAGTGGATTCGACCTTCCTGGGAAAGAATGCCCTAGCTGTGGGGGAATGCTGAAAGGTGAAGGGCAGGATATTCCGTTTGAGACATTCCTTGGATTTAAAGGAGATAAAGTCCCGGATATTGACCTTAACTTTTCTGGGGAATACCAAGCGATAGCTCATAATTATACGAAGGAACTTTTTGGTCCGGAAAATGTATTCCGTGCAGGCACGATTGGTACCATTGCGGATAAGACAGCTTTCGGATATACCAAAAAGTATGAAGAGGAAAATCAGAAGAAATGGCGAGGAGCCGAGGTGAGTCGTCTTGCGGCTGGTTTTACAGGTGTGAAGAGAGGTACGGGTCAGCATCCAGGGGGGATTGTCGTCGTACCGGATTATATGGACGTTGAAGATATTACGCCGATTCAGTTCCCAGCAGATGATACCAAAGCAGAATGGAAGACTACGCACTTTGATTATCATGCTTTTGAGTCAAATTTACTTAAACTCGATATATTAGGTCATGATGACCCGACGATGATGCGTATGCTGCAAGATTTAACAGGTGTTGATCCAACATCGATACCGATGAATGATCCTAAAGTGATGAGCTTATTTCACTCAACCGAAGCGCTAGGAGTTACACCTCAGAAAATCCGAACTCCAGTAGCCACCTACGGTGTACCTGAAATGGGAACTAAATTCGTGCGTCAAATGTTGATTGAGTCGCTACCTACATCCTTTGCCGATTTATTGCAGATTTCTGGTTTGTCTCACGGAACAGGCGTGTGGCTTGGAAATGCACAAGATTTAATTAAGAATGGAACATGTAACATTAAGACGGTTATTGGTTGCCGTGATGATATTATGCTCTATCTGATTTATAAAGCAGGCATGGATGCAGGACTGGCTTTCACCATTACGGAAAGTGTACGTAAAGGGAAGGGTCTGAATCCAGAATGGATTGAAGAGATGAAGAAGTGTAAGGTGCCGATGTGGTACATCGATTCATGTCTCAAAATACAATATATGTTTCCAAAGGCACATGCCGCCGCTTACGTTATATCCGCTGTGCGGACTGCTTATTTCAAACTGTATTATCCTATTTCTTATTACGCGACATACTTTACAGTGCGGGCCGAGGATTTCGACATCGAACTATGTTGCCAAGGGTATGAGGCTATATATCGTCAGATCGAGGAGATTGAACAGAAGGGATTTCAAGCAACTACGAAAGAGAAGAGTATGTTGGCTATTTATGAGATGGCGTTAGAAATGACGGCACGTGGATTCACCTTCCAGAGTATTGATATATACCGTTCTGACGCTACAAAGTTTACTGTGGATGGGGATTCACTGATTCCACCTTTCTCTGCTATGCCAGGTATTGGTGACAACGCAGCACGCAACATAGCGCTAGCGCGTGAAGGTGTAGAGTACTTGTCAATCGAGGATTTCCAACAGAAATCTAAAGCGAGTAAAACCGTTGTTGAGCTACTCACTCAAATGGGTTGCTTCCGTGGATTGCCTGAAAGCAACCAACTTTCTTTGTTTTAAGGCTTTTATGGCAAGGGTGAACCTTCGTGATTGAAAGGGGAGTCAAGGGCGGATACTTGTCAGTGTTGCCAGACTATGTTATAATTTTTAGTAGCAATCATGGAGATAAAACCGTTGTGTAAAGAGTGGGGCAACCCACTCTTTACTCTTTGGTATATAGGATTATGAAAGTCTTGGAGGTTATAGTCTTTGAGCACACCTAAGATAAAAAGTATCGTAGAAGAAATGATCCAACCCTTTATGGAAGAACATGACTTCGAACTTGTTGATGTGGAATACGTCAAAGAAGGAAAGAATTGGTTTTTACGTATTTACGTTGACAAAGAAGGCGGTATTGATATTGATGACTGCGGCTTAGTTAGTGAATATTTGAGTCTGCAGTTGGATCAGAATGATCCAATTACTGATGTTTACTTCCTGGAAGTATCGTCTCCTGGAGCGGAACGACCGTTAAAGAAAAGTGCTGATGTTGTGAAAGCCGTAGGTAAAGATGTGTTGGTTACTGTATACGAAGCGCTGGACGGTCTCAAGGAATTTGAAGGCCGGCTTCTTTCGTTTGAGGACGATGTACTTGTGATTGAAGTGGGTAAGAAGCAACATCAAATTCCGTATGAAAAAGTAGCTAGTGCTAGGTTAGCTATTATTTTTTAGAAGTAAGGTTGAGAAAGGGGGAACTAAATCCCAATGAGTATGGATTTTATTGAAGCAATGAATGAGTTAGAAAGAGAAAAAGGGATTAGTAAAGATGTATTATTTGAAGCAATAGAGGCTGCTTTAATCTCGAGTTATAAACGTAACTTTAATACAGCCCAGAATGTAAGAGTAGACATGAATCGTAATACGGGAGTTATTAAAGTTTATGCCCGTAAGCTGATCATTGAAGAAGTGTTGGACCCTCGTACAGAGATCTCACTTCCCGCAGCAAGAGAAATAAATCCCCATTTTCAATTGGAGGATATTGCAGAGATTGAAGTTACTCCTCGTGACTTCGGTCGTATTGCTGCACAAACGGCGAAACAAGTCGTTACTCAGCGTATACGCGAAGCGGAGCGTGGATTGATCTACAACGCTTATGTGGACAAAGAGGAAGATATCGTGACTGGGACGGTTCAACGTCAAGATCCACGTAATGTCTATATCGACTTGGGTAAGGTTGAAGCTTTGCTTCCTTTGAATGAGCTTATGCCTAATGAAAAGTTTAAGCATGGTGAACGGGTCAAAGCGTACATTACTAAAGTCGAGAATACGACTAAAGGTCCACAGATCATGTTATCACGTACTCATCCTGGTCTACTCAAACGACTTTTCGAATTGGAGGTTCCAGAAATTTTTGACGGTGTAGTAGAAATTCGCTCGGTTGCGCGTGAAGCCGGCTTCCGTTCAAAGATTGCTGTGTATTCTCGTAACGAAGAAGTTGATCCAGTGGGTTCTTGTGTTGGACCTAAGGGGATTCGGGTACAGACGATTGTGGGTGAATTACGCGGAGAAAAGATTGATATTGTTCGTTATTCCGATCAGGTTGAAGAGTATGTTGCAAATGCACTAAGCCCTTCAAAAGTTATTGAAGTAGATGTGTTTGAAGAGGAAAAGATGGCCCGGGTTATCGTGCCGGATTATCAATTATCTCTTGCCATTGGTATTAAGGGACAGAATGCGCGACTCGCTGCTAAGTTGACTGGATGGAAAATTGATATCAAGAGTGAGACTCAAGCGGAGCAGGAATTCGGGAGACCGAAAACATACACGGATGATTTACCTCAAGATTCTGTCTCCGTCGATTAATTTCCTGAAATAGGACGGAGGGACAATTATGAAGTCAAGAAAAATACCTTTGCGTAAATGTGTGGCATGCCAAGAAATGATGCCGAAGAAACAACTCATTCGTATTGTGAAAACGCCAGATGATGAAGTTCTTATTGATCTGTCAGGTAAGAGGTCAGGTCGAGGGGCTTATCTGTGTGGTAAGGCTTCCTGCTTTAAGTTGGCACAAAAGAATAAGTCATTGGATCGCGCATTGAAACATCATGTGAAACCGGAGATTTATGAACAGTTGGCAGATGACTTTGTCGTTGTTGAAGAACAATTTTTAGTGATGAAGGAGAATTCCAATGATGGATAATACGCTTTCTCGTCTGGGTCTTGCGATGCGTGCAGGAAAAGTAGTTACAGGTGATGAAATCGTGCTCAAAACTATTCGTTCTTCAGAAGCTAAGCTGGTCATTCTAGCTTGCGATGCATCACCAAATACACAAAAAAAGTTTCGTGATAAATGCGGAACATACAAAATCCCTCTGGTGATCGGATATGACCGGGAAAGTCTGGGCACAAGTATTGGGAAACCACATCGTGTTGTGCTGGCAATTACGGATCAAGGATTCGCGAAGATGATCTCTAAATCAATGGAGACTATGACGGAGGTGGAGTATATTGACTAATCAAGATAATAAAAGTGAAAAGTTACGTGTATATGAGTATGCAAAGTCGCTAAACATGAGTAGTAAAGAAATAATTACGATATTGAAGCGTTTAGAAATCCCTGTCAATAACCATATGAGTGTAATGGAGGGTGAAACTGTCTCGAAGGTAGAGCAGTTTTTTAATAATATTAAGTCCAATGCAGCCGCCAAAAGAGAAGGCGGAGATAAAAATGTAGTGGCAGCAATCTCATCTGTCAAGAAGGATGAAGTTGCGGTAAAACCAACCGTAGTGCCTGAATCTCCTCAAGAGAGTAGCACTGTAACGGAACAAAGTGACATAAAAAAACAACAGGAAAAGCAGGTAGGTATGAATAATAATACGAATAACACTAATGCTACAGTAACGTCAAGGCCACAAAGCAGTACATCTGCTCCAAGATCTCAAAGTAGTACAAGCGCTCCAAGAACTCAAGGTACAAATAATGCTACACCAAGACCACAAAGTAATACGAGTTCTCCTAGACCTCAAAGTACAGGTGGCGCATCAAGACCAGCATCATCTCAAGGTGGTCAAAGACCGAGTACTCCTCAACAAGGAAGTCAAACTGCGAATCGCTCAAGTAGCCCTACACAAGGCGATAACAGAGGTGCTAACAAGGCTAGACCTGGCAATAATGGGGCTAGACGTTTCGATGATAACAAGGGTGGTAACTTCAGAAACAATCGTGGTGGAAAAAATGGTAGAGGAAAAGCCTCGTACCCGGCTCGCGAAAAAATTGACAATACCCCTAAAAAGATTATCGTTCGTGGCGCGATGACTGTTGGAGAAGCAGCTAAATTGCTTCATAAGGATGCATCTGAAGTGATTAAGAAATTGATCACAATGGGTGTTATGGCTACGATTAACCAAGAACTAGATCTTGAAACTGTACTTCTCCTAGCTGCTGAATTCGGTGTAGAAGTTGAAGTGAAAATTGCAGTAGAAGACGATCGGTTCGAGACGGTTGAAGAAGTTGATGATGAGACTGATTTGCAAACACGTCCTCCTGTAGTCACTATTATGGGTCACGTCGATCATGGTAAGACTACATTGCTAGATGCTATTCGTTCAGCGAATGTATCAAGTGGCGAAGCGGGTGGAATTACCCAGCATATCGGTGCTTACCAAGTTGAAATTAATAATAAGAAGATTACGTTCTTGGATACACCTGGTCACGAAGCTTTTACAGCTATGCGTGCTCGTGGATCTTCAATTACGGATATAGCAATTATCGTTGTTGCAGCAGATGATGGTGTTATGCCACAAACTGTGGAAGCCATTAACCATGCTAAAGCAGCGGAATTACCGATTATCGTAGCGGTTAACAAAATTGATAAGCCTGGTGCTGATCCTGACAAAGTGAAGCAGGAATTGACTGAATACGGCTTAGTTCCAGAAGAATGGGGCGGGGATACAATCTATGCTAATGTATCTGCCAAACAAAAATTGGGACTTGAAGAATTGCTTGAAATGATTCTACTTGTTGCAGAAATGAATGAATATAAAGCTAATCCAAATAAACGCGCTCGTGCTGCGGTTATTGAAGCTGAGCTTGATAAAGGTCGGGGTCCAGTAGCTCGAGTGTTGGTTCAACATGGTACTCTTCGTGTTGGAGATGCTTTCGTAGCGGGTAACTGCTTTGGTCGTATTCGTACAATGGTGAACGATAAGGGTCGCCGTGTGAAGGAAGCAGGTCCATCTACACCTATCGAAATTACTGGGTTGACTGAAGTGCCACAAGCAGGCGATCCATTCATGGTGTTCGAAGATGAACGTAAAGCACGCTCCATCGCTGAGAAACGTTCCATTACTCAACGCCAAAGCGAGATGGGTAGTAATGTACGCGTGACATTGGATGATCTGTTCCAACATATTAAAGATGGTGAGATCAAAGGTCTTAATGTCATCATCAAGGGTGATGTTCAAGGTACAGTTGAAGCACTGAAGAGCTCACTTGAGAAGATTGAAGTAGAGGGCGTTCGTGTCAAAATACTTCATAGTGGTGCAGGTGCGATTACTGAGTCTGATATCATTCTAGCCGCTGCTTCTAGCGCTATTGTTATTGGATACAACGTTCGCCCAGATCATCAAGCGGCTGCTACAGCACAAGAAGAAAAAGTTGACATCCGTTTACACCGCGTTATCTACAAGGTGATTGAAGAGATCGAGCAAGCGATGAAGGGTATGCTTGATCCAATATTTAAAGAGAAGGTTATCGGTCATGCTGAGGTACGTAATGTATTCTCAATCGGCAAGATTGGTACGATCGCAGGTAGTATGGTTACTTCAGGTAAAATGGTGCGTAATGCGGAAATACGCCTAATTCGTAATAGCATTGTTATTCATGAAGGAAAGATTGACTCCTTGAAGAGATTTAAGGATGATGCCAAAGAAGTAGCACAAGGGTATGAATGTGGTATAACTTTGGAAAGCTATAGTGAACTCAAAGAAGGCGACGTTATTGAAGCCTTCATTATGGAAACGGTGGAACGCAAGTAGAGAGGTGATTAAACATGGCTAAAATTCGCGTGGGACGTGTTGGTGAGCAGATTAAGAAGGAATTGAGTGTGCTTATTCAAAGCGAACTAAAGGATCCTCGGATAGGCTTCGTAACCGTAACTGGGGTCGAAGTTCCGAATGACCTTGCACAAGCAAAAGTATATCTCAGTGTACTTGGTGATGAAGAACAAAAGAAGAATACGCTTATTGCGCTCGAAAAGGCGAATGGATATCTTCGGTCAGAGCTAGGAAAACGGATTCGTCTACGACATACGCCGGAACTTATTTTCAAATTTGACGAATCTATTGCATACGGTAGTCATATTGAGAAGTTGTTAAGCGATATTGAGAAGAATCAATAAACTTGAATAACGGTTTAAAAGGAGACAGCGATGCAGACCTATGAACAATCGCTTGAAATTGCAAAGGAGTATTTACTCCAGCATGATGATTTTCTTGTAGTGTCGCATGTTCAGCCAGACGGAGATGCAGTCAGTTCCACGGTAGTTGTGGGCTGGCTTCTCTCATGTCTAGGGAAGAAATTCACTCTAATGAATGAAGGACCTATCCCAAAGCGCATGCAATTCCTTATGCTTAGTGAAGAAATACTCAACATGGAGAGTAATCCTCCTGATCGGATGTTTAAGCATGTGATTTGTGTGGATTGTGCTGACTTTAAGCGTGTGGGATTAACGAATCAGTTCTTTGCTGAGGATGCGATAATCCTTAATTTGGATCATCATCCTACCAATGACGGTTATGGACAAGTGAATCTAATTAAGAGCGATGCAGCTGCCACAACGGAAATATTATATGATTTGATAGGGGAATTTCCTATTGAATGGACACAAGAATCTGCCACAGCTATTTATACAGGGATCCTTACGGATACGGGTGGATTTCGATATTCCAATACGACTCCAAAAGTGATGAGTATGGCTTCTGAATTACTTGGTTATGGAGTTAATGGTCCAATGCTGTCTGAGAATCTATTAGAAGAAATGACTCCTTCACAAATGAAAATACTAATAAAGGCACTAAGTACGCTGGAAATGTCATCTGATGGTCTCATTAGTTGGGTTCACATCACACCTGAATTTATGGCGGAATGTGGAGCAATCAATGAAGATTTAGAAGGGATTGTGAACTACCCACGCAATATAAGTGGTGTGGAAGTAGGGATTCTATTTAAAGCCATCGATGACTCTGCTGTGAAAGTGAGCCTTCGATCCTCCGGAACGGTGGATGTTGCAGCATTAGCACAAATGTTTGGCGGCGGAGGGCATGTTCGGGCAGCGGGTTGTAGGATAGAAGGAACCTTGGATAACATTATTCCGCAAGTGCTGGAACGGGTGAGACAATTATTATGAGCGATCTTGAAGGAATACTAGCTGTATATAAACCAGCGGGATTCACATCACATGATGTCGTAGCGAAGGTCCGAGGTATATTAAAGATGAAGCGGATCGGACATACAGGGACGCTTGACCCTCAAGTTACCGGTGTGCTCCCATTATGCTTGGGACGTGCTACGCGTGTAGTTGAATACATGCAAGAGCTTCCGAAGGAGTACTATGCTACGATGCGACTTGGACTAGCTACGGACACAGAGGACTTAACGGGTCAGATTATAGAACAAGTTGAATCCGTCTCGGTTACTAAGGAAGATGTTCTGGAGGTACTGAATTCCTTTCAAGGCGTTATATCTCAGGTTCCTCCTATGTACTCCGCTGTGAAAGTAGATGGAAAAAGATTGTATGAATTAGCTCGAGAAGGTAAAATAGTGGAGCGTAAAAGTCGCGAGGTTACCATTTATGAGATCGAAATGACCGATATCTCTTGGGATGGATCTTATCCTGAAATAACCTTCCGAGCATTGTGTTCAAAAGGAACTTATATCCGAACGCTTTGCGTTGATATTGGACGGGCTTTAGGGCTCCCTTCAGTCATGGCGAAGCTTACGCGAACGAAGTCAGCAGGGATTGATGCAGAACATTGCTTGAACTTTGATGACATTCAACGTTATATGGATGAAGGGACACTCCATTCGCATTTGATCCCTGTAGATGAAGCGATACCTCATTTACCTGCACATACGGTATCCGAGGAGAAAACAACTGCGGCGATCCAAGGCCAAAGGCTATCATATAAATCAGTTAGCCCGGAAGTGACTGGAGAAGCACCGATACGACTATATGATACTGAACAACGATTTCTAGGAATATTTCAACGACAACTAGAGACAGGAGCAATTGCTCCTATAAAAGTGTTCTTGTAGGAATAATGATTCTTCAGAAGAATCATTATGAATCAGGTTATCTAATGGAATTGCAGGTGAGAAAGTCTTGAAGACTGTTATGTTATCTTATCCCCTTTCGCCCGAAATGCTTCTTGGGAGGGAAGAATCTCAAGTTGTAGCTATAGGGCAGTTTGATGGAATTCATTTGGGGCACGTAAGTGTGATCTCTTCCGCTATTCAATTGGCGAAGCGAAAAGGAATTCCATCGGCAGTAGTGACCTTTAATCCGCATCCTAAAGAGGTGATGGGTAAGGGGGACTATGAAGGGTACTTAACCCCTCTGCGGGACAAACAGGAATTGCTTGCAGGCATGGGAATTGATACGTTATATGTTGCTCAATTTGATGAAGAGTTTTCTCGAGTTAGTCCACATGATTTCTTCGCAGGTGTACTTCTCCCGCTAAATATCGATACGGTCGTTGTTGGTTTCGACTTCCGGTTTGGATATCAGGGAGCAGGGGATGTTGAAATGCTTCGTGAAATGGGTCAAGGTAATATGGATGTGGAAATTACTCCTCCTTTCCTGCTTGATAGTGAAAAGGTGAGTAGCTCAGTTATTCGTAAGGCACTTCAGTCTGGAAACTTGAAGCTAGCCAATAATCTGTTCGGACGCAATTACAAGTTACGCGGAATGGTTGTTGAAGGGGAAAAACGAGGTCGTACGATCGGTTTCCCTACAGCGAATTTGAAACTGGATGATCGGTATGTCGTTCCAGCCAAAGGCGTATACGCTATCCGTGTATTGTATAAAGAGAAATGGATTATGGGTGTAATGAATATAGGGGTCAAACCAACGTTTCATGAGGACGTTATAGCTCCAAGTTTTGAAGCCCATCTTTTTCATTTCGATGAATGTTTATATGGTGAGCATTTAGCAGTAGAACTTGTACACTATTTACGTGAAGAGCGCCGCTTCCCATCTATACAGGAATTGGTTACGCAAATCAAGGCGGATGCACAGTTAGCAGAACAGTTATTGGAGTCATAGAAGTTCGAGTTTACTTTATATATGTAGATATGCTATACTGATAAACGTCATTGGAGACAAAGACAAGATAACCTTAGCTTGGTTACACGATCTCACCAACGGTAACGAGGCTAATGGCGATTATAATTGAAGGAGGTGAATAGGATGGCATTAACTCAAGAACGTAAACATGAATTGATTGCTGAGCACAAAACGCATGAGTCCGATACTGGATCACCAGAAGTGCAAATAGCTATCCTTACGGAGAACATTACGAATCTGATTACCCATTTCCAAGCACACAAGAAGGATCATCATTCTCGTCGTGGATTGTTGAAGATGGTTGGACAACGTCGTAAGTTGTTGAAGTACCTGAAGAATAAGGATGTAAGACGTTATAGTACTTTGATTGTGAAACTCGGATTGCGTCGTTAATAATCCAATAGCCTTAACAAATGCAGCCTGGTTGTTCACCGTATGTCCTTTCAGGAGTGACAGCGGGGGCAATCGGGTTTCTTTTTACAATAATAAGAAATACGAATTGAAGAAGGAGGGATTTCATGGAAAAACGTGTTGAAATGCAATTAGGTGGAAGAACCCTAATTTTGGAAACTGGACGTTTCGCCAAGCAAGCGAATGCTGCAGTCATGGTTCGTTATGGAGAAACGGTCGTACTGTGTACAGTAACAGCTTCAAATGAGCCGAAGGATCTGGATTTTTTCCCACTTACGGTTAACTATGAGGAAAGAATGTATGCAGTTGGTAAAATCCCTGGAGGATTTATTAAACGTGAAGGTCGACCAAGCGAGAAGGCTATTCTTTCTAGTCGTCTAACGGATCGGCCTATACGTCCATTGTTCCCTGAAGGTTTCCGTAATGATGTACAAATTGCCAATCTAGTCATGAGTGTGGATCAAGATTGTGCGCCTGACATTGCTGCGATGATTGGTACCTCTGCTGCACTAAGCATTTCTGATGTTCCATTTAGTGGTCCTATTGGTGCTGTTGCTGTGGGTCGGAAAGATGGGCAGTTCATCATTAATCCGAACATGGCAGATCAAGAAACGAGTGATCTATACCTAGTTGTTGCTGGAACGAAAGATGCGATTATGATGGTAGAAGCAGAAGGCGATGAAGTGCCGGAAGAAGCTATGCTTGAAGCTATCATGTTTGGTCATAATGAGATTAAGAACATTGTGGCGACGATCGAAGAATTGGTTGCACAGGCTGGAAAACCTAAGATGGCAGTCAAACTTCATACAGTAGATGCTGACGTAAATGTTGCTGTTCGTGAATTTGCAGAAGCTAAACTGAAAGCGGCAGTTAAAACTCAGGAAAAACATGCACGCCAGGATGCGATTGACAGTATTAATGAGGCGACGGTTACTTTGTTTGAACAGAAGTACATAGAGACACCGGAACTCATGAAAGATGTCAAGGAAATACTGCATGATATCGTCAAGGAAGAAGTAAGACGCTTAATTACACATGATAAAGTACGTCCGGATGGACGGAAATTGGATGAAATTCGCCCGATCGAATGTGATACAGGTATTTTACCGCGTACGCATGGAACAGGGTTGTTTACACGTGGGCAAACACAAGCGCTTAGTGTATGTACTTTAGGTGCACTTGGAGACGTTCAAATTCTCGACGGGGTCGATTCACAAGAATCGAAACGCTTCATGCATCATTATAACTTCCCTCCATTCAGCGTTGGTGAAGCACGTCCACTACGTCCACCAGGTCGCCGAGAAATCGGACATGGTGCACTGGGTGAACGAGCAATGGCTAAAGTTCTTCCTTCAGAAGTTGATTTTCCATATGCCATTCGCCTCGTATCTGAAGTGTTGGAGTCCAATGGATCATCCTCACAAGCTAGTATATGTGCAGGAATTCTCGCTATGATGGATGCAGGGGTACCTATTAAGGCGCCGGTAGCTGGTGTAGCTATGGGACTTATTAAAGATGGTGAGCATGTATCGATCTTGACTGATATTCAAGGTATGGAAGATCATCTTGGGGATATGGACTTTAAAGTTGCGGGTACAGCTGTAGGTGTTACAGCTATCCAAATGGATATTAAGATCGATGGAATTAGTCGTCAAATTTTGCAGGATGCTTTAAGTCAAGCTAAAGAAGGACGTATGTTCATCTTAAGCAAAATGAATGAAGCGATCGCTCAACCAAGAACAACTCTATCTCCTTACGCACCGAAAATTATGACTCTAAATATTAATCCAGATCGTATCCGTGATGTTATTGGTGCGGGTGGTAAAATAATTAACAAGATCATTGAAGAAACAGGCGTTAAGATTGATATCGAACAAGATGGACGTGTGTTTATTGCTTCAACGAATGAAGAAATGAATCAAAAGGCACGTGCCATTATTGAAGGAATTGTTCGCCAAGTTGAAGTGGGCGAGATTTTTGTGGGTACTGTGAAGCGTATTGAGAAATTCGGTGCATTTGTGGAAATCCTTCCAAATAAGGAAGGGCTAGTTCATATTTCACAACTGTCAACAGAACGTGTCGCCAAAGTGGAGGATATTATTGCCATTGGAGACTCCATTACGGTTAAAGTAACTGAGATTGACCAACAGGGACGAATTAATTTGTCTCGCAAAGCAACATTGACCGTGTAATTGTCGGTTCAATGAAGTAGACATGAAAGAATTAGAAAAGAGACAGAGAGCTTCATCATCTGGCTCTTTTTTTAATTTGATTGACTTCATCTCCCTATTCATATTCCAAATGTTCTTCACATATGATGGGACAAAGGTAACAAGGGAGATGAAATATTTCATGAATACGAGAAAAGTTGCCATTCTACTTGCCTGTTTTACCGTAGTATTGGGAATAGGTCAATCCAATAGCGTTAAGCAATTTATTGGGATGGGTCGGAATGAAATACACTCACAAGATGTTATACAGTGGTTGAGTGATAATAAAGAGGAAGACCCCTTATACCAAGAAATTAAGGACAAGGCTATTCATACAAGGATTGAGCCAATTAATGCAAAGATAGATCGTATCTGGAAAGCCATTCCAGGATATAATGGGTTGGAAGTGGATATAGATGAAACTTATAAGCATGCCAAAGCCAAGGAGAACGGATCTTCCATTACATATGTATTTCGTCAACTACATCCAAAGGTGGGGCTTCATGATCTTGAAGTGCAACCTATTTATCGTGGAAATCCCCTGAAACCTATGGTATCTTTAATGATCAATGTGGCTTGGGGAAACGAATATATTATTCCAATGTTAAATACATTGGATCAGGAAAATGTAAAGGCTACTTTCTTTTTTGATGGTAAATGGCTAAATAGTAATGTTGAACTTGCGAAAGAAATTCAAAAAAGAGGTCATGAACTATCGAACCATGCTTATTCTCATCTTAATATGAGTCAGCTAAGTGAGGAAAAGGCTATATCTGAAATAAGTAAAACGCAGAAATTATTGAAGGATGAATTGGATCAAGAGCCGAAATGGTTCGCTCCTCCATCAGGTGATTTCGATAGTGATACGGTTAGAATTGCGAAAGGGCAAGGAATGTATACCGTACTATGGACTTTGGATACGGTAGATTGGCGGAAACCATCCCCGCAGTCGATTGTGAATAAAATATCCGAAAAAGTCGAACCCGGATTTCTAATATTGATGCACCCTACATCATCTTCCTCAGAGGCTCTGCAGGGGATGATTCAAGCCATTAAAGCAAAAGGGTTATATCTGGGAACGGTAAGTCAAACACTGTCTACAGAGCGCATAGTGGAGCCAGTAGTTGAGTGAATTCTGTTTCTTTGGTAGGATAAGGAATGGATTATCTTGTAGAGGAAGTTCAAAAAGTCATCTTTTGATCACGAAGTATAGCAAGAGGTGTATTCGACATCGAAGATTGAATTCAGCCGGGCCTTCCGGTGCTCACGTAGGTATTACCTACGCTCCGCTCCTCAGTCCCTAGCTTTATTCAATCTTCTCGGTGCTGAAAATCTGACTTTTTGAACTCGTATTTGTAGTGATTATCTAGTGTTTCATAATAGGAGGGCCTTCGTATGGAAAAAATAAAACTAAGTAACGGCCTAAGAGTAGTGATGGAGAAAATTCCAACTTGCCGTTCCGTTTCCTTCGGTATTTGGGTGAAAACAGGTTCGAGATATGAGGATGTTCAAAACAATGGCGTTTCTCATTTTATTGAGCATATGCTTTTCAAGGGAACAGAACGATTCGATGCGAAAGATATTGCTGAACAATTCGATGCTATTGGAGGCAATTTGAACGCGTTCACGTCGAAGGAATATACATGTTATTATGCTAAAGTGCTTGATGAGCATCTTCCGATCGCCGTTGATGTGCTTGCGGATATGTTCTTCCGATCTAATATGGATGATGGTGAGTTGTCGAAAGAGAGAAATGTTATTCTCGAGGAAATCTCTATGTATGAGGACACTCCGGATGATATCGTTCATGATTTAATGGCAAAAGCCGTCTATGGAGAGCATCCACTAGCCTACCCTATCTTGGGGACGAAAGAGCAATTGGAAGAAATGAAATCGAAAGATCTTAAAGCATACATGGCCGAACATTATACGATTGAGAACACGGTGATCAGTGTAGCGGGAAATATTGATGAGCATTTGGTAGAGCTATTGGAACGTCATTTCGGCGGATTTAAGAATCATGGAAATGAGAGTGGTATTACTGTACCCGAATTTCATAGTAATGTTCTGTTTCACAAAAAGAAAACGGAGCAAAATCATATTTGCTTGTCGTTTCCGGGATGTGCAATTGATGATAAAAGACAATATGCCATGGTATTGTTGAATAATGCAATCGGTGGAGGAATGAGTTCTCGTCTATTCCAGGAAATCCGTGAGAAACGTGGATTGGCTTATGCTGTATATTCTTATCATAGTGCCCATGCGGACAATGGGTTGTTCACGATATATGCGGGAACTGCACCTAAACAAACGAAAGAGGTTATGGACCTTACGAAAGAAGTATTGTTCGATCTCGCTACAAAGGGTTTAAGTGATGATGAGTTGCGTAAAGGAAAAGAACAATTGAAGGGCAGTCTCATTCTTAGTCTAGAAGGTACGGGCAGTCGTATGAATCGTCTTGGCAAAAATGAGTTGATGTTAGGTAAACATTATACACTAGATGAAATGATCACGAATATTGATAAAATTTCGATGGATGATGTGGAATCCGTACTTGATCTTATGTTCAGCGAGCCATTCTCTGTTGCGATGGTTGGGACGTCTGATCGAAGTATTTCAGGAATAAGGGGCGATGACTTTGTTACATTACGTTCAAATAAATAGGTTATCTGGGAATGAAGACATTAAGCTTCCAGAGAAAATGTCTTCTCTAGCTTCAGGTTATGATTTGTATGCAGCAGTTGAAGAAGAGGTTATTCTACAACCTAGGGAACGGAAGTTAATACCTACTGGATATGCTATTGCAATGCCAGAAGGTCTTGAAGCGCAAATTCGTCCGCGTAGTGGACTTGCATTAAAGCATGGTATTACTTGTCTGAATACACCTGGAACGATTGATGCCGATTATCGCGGGGAAATCAGAGTGCTCTTAATTAATCTTGGAGCTGAGCCATTTACTATCGTAAGGAATGAACGGATTGCTCAAATGGTGTTCCAGACCGTTCCTCATGTGGAATGGGAGATCGTGAATGAGCTCTCGGAGACTGTGCGTGGTTCTGGTGGATTTGGTCATACAGGTAAATAGATAAGTTTGAGCTTACGAAGGCCTTCTGAAGGCATCCGTAAGCTCTTTTTATTTCTTCATTTGTATCTACATCTTTCACCCCTGTTTAGGCATTCGCATATTATGCGATATAGTACATGGAATTGGGAAAGGAGCCACATCCTGATGCTGACTGGCGTGAGAGTTTTGTTCATAGGCGGGGATGCAAGACAGATCGAAGTGATTCGAAAGTTCTCTGAGAAGGATGCGTTAGTCTCTATTGTTGGATTCGATGGGCTCACAGATCAGTTAGAGGACATTGCAAGAGAGCGGCTTTCTATTGAACTATTAGAGCAAACGGATGTACTTGTACTACCGGTCATGGGTTGTGACAATGAGGGCAAGATTATGACGCTATTCTCATCCGAACCATTACAGTTACTGGAGGAACATTTTGCTGTATTACCGCATGAATGTACGGTATATACAGGTATTGCAAAGCCATATTTAAGTAATATGTGTTTCGAACGTAAGATTCATCTTGTGGAATTGCTGGAACGAGATGATGTGGCGATCTATAATTCTATACCGACAGCAGAAGGGGCCATAATGATGGCTATTCAGCATACTGATTTCACGATACATGGATCGAATTGTATGGTCCTAGGGATGGGTCGAACAGGATTTACAATGGCCAAAAGCTTGCAAGGTTTGGGAGCGAAAGTATCGATGGGAGTACGATCTGAAGTGCACTTTGCAAGGGCGAGTGAAATGGGCTGGGAGCCTTTTCTAATAAGGGATTTGGGGCGGAAAATAGTTGATGTCAACTTGCTTTTTAATACGATACCGACTATGATAGTCACAGCGCAAATCCTGTCTCAAATGCCCACAAATGCAGTCATTATTGACCTTGCTTCAGCACCAGGTGGGTGCGATTTCCGCTTTGCGGAGAAGCGGGGAATTAAGGCGCTGCTTGCACCTGGACTGCCTGGTATCGTTGCTCCCAAAACAGCTGGTATTATCATTGCGAACGCATTGGTACAGTTGATTTCAGATGAAATCAAGATTCGGGGGGATGAGAAATGAAGTGGCAGGGCAAAACGGTAGGGTATGCGATCACTGGATCTCATTGTACGTTAGAAGAAGTTATGCCTCAAGTATTACGATTTGTTAATGAAGGTGCTAACGTGGTGCCAATTGTTTCAAATACGGTACAAAATACAGATACACGCTTTGGATCGTCAGAAAATTGGTTGAAACAGTTGAAAGATATTACAGGGAATGATATTATTTCTACAATTGTTGGAGCGGAACCACTAGGACCGTCTAAATTACTGGATGTTCTAGTTATTGGACCATGTACCGGGACTACAACAAGTAAGTTGGCAAATGCTATGACTGACACTCCGGTCTTAATGGCAGCGAAAGCCCAAATGCGTAATTGTCGTCCTTTGGTGCTGGCTATTTCCACAAACGACGGATTAGGGTTGAACGCAGCTAATATTGCGAAGCTGATGGTAACGAAGAATATTTATTTCGTTCCATATGGTCAGGATAACCCACTGCAAAAGCCTAATTCTCTCGTTGCCAAGATGGAACTGATTCCAGAAACATGTTATGCGGCACTTAGTGGATCTCAGTTACAGCCTATGATTATCGAACGGTTTCATTCAGCATAGGAACTTATATTTTTACTAGAGGATGTCATAATTAGAATAAGGGGAGATACAGCAAATGAACAATCAGAAATTTAATGTCGCTGTTCTAGGAGCTACAGGAGCAGTTGGAGAACAGATCATAGGATTATTGGAGAAGCGTGATTTCCCAATATCAAAGCTGAAGCTGCTTTCATCTGCACGTTCTGCGGGTACCGTCATTAAGTTTAAAGGCCAAGATATAATAGTAGAAGAAGCTACCCCTGATAGTTTTGAAGGAATTGATATTGCGTTGTTTAGCGCTGGTGGCGACATAAGCAAGCAGTTTGCTCCACATGCTATTCGTCATGGTGCAGTATGCATTGATAACACGAACGCTTATAGAATGGATCCAACTACTCCTTTGGTTGTTCCTGAAGTTAATTCCGAGAAGATCAAGGAGCATGTCGGTATTATTGCGAATCCGAATTGTTCTACGATTCAAATGGTTGCTGCATTAAAGCCTTTGCAAGATGCTTACGGCATTTCACGAGTTATCGTTTCGACTTATCAGGCAGTGTCTGGCGCAGGAAGCAAAGCAATTGATGAACTCCTGCGTCAAACTAAGGAAGTTCTAGATGGTAAAAAGGTTGAACCTGACATTCTACCTGTTGGATCACTTCCGGTGAAACATCAGATTGCTTTTAATGTGATCCCTCAAATTGATAAATTTGAAGATAATGGATTTACTTTAGAAGAAATGAAAATGGTTAATGAAACTAAAAAAATAATGGGCGATGAGACGATAGCAGTAACAGCAACTTGTGTTCGAGTTCCAGTTATCTATGGTCATTCTGAGTCCGTATATGTAGAATTGAAAGAAGACTATGACCTAGATGCGGTGAGAAAACTTCTTGAGAACTCTCCTGGAATTACTGTAGTAGATGATCCTTCGACGCAAGCGTACCCACTGGCTACTGAATCTACTGGAAAACCAGATATATTTGTTGGACGTTTACGTCGGGACTATGGACATCAACGGGGTCTAAATATGTGGATTGTATCTGACAATCTTATCAAAGGTGCAGCATGGAATGCTGTACAGATTGCTGAAATAGTCGCATCTAATCATTCCGTACGCTAGTAGGTTAAAGTTATGTGGAGGAATAGGAATGCGAATATTAGTTCAGAAATTCGGTGGTACATCCTTGTCATCTCCTCAGGCAAGAGAATATGTGATTTCACATATTAGAAGAGAATTGAATGAGGACTATAATCTAGTTGTTGTTGTTTCGGCTATGGGGCGTCGTGGAGAACCTTATGCGACCGATACGTTACTTGAGTGGATTGCCCAGAATGGCGATGCATTACCAGCACGTGAAAAAGATTTGCTGCTATCCTGCGGTGAAATTATATCTGCAACGACATTATGTAGCTTGTTGGAGAGTAATGGGATCGCATCAACGGTTCTTACAGGTGCTCAGGCAGGCTTTGAAACGAATGATCATTACGGTAATGCTCGTATTGTAGACATTCATCCAGCACGGATTATAGAGGAATTCAAGAAACATAAGGTAGTCATAGTAACTGGATTTCAGGGTCAGACGATCACTGGAGATATCACTACTCTTGGAAGAGGGGGTAGTGATACTACGGCTACAGCATTGGGTGCGGCTCTTCAAGCGGAGATGGTTGATATTTATACCGATGTAAATGGTGTGTTGACAGCAGATCCGCGAATTGTCGAAGATGCTAGACCCATATCACATGTCAGTTACACTGAAATTTGTAACATGGCATATCAAGGAGCCAAGGTTATTCATCCGCGTGCAGTTGAGATTGCTATGCAAGCTCAAATTCCTGTACGTATTCGTTCAACATTCTCCGAGGATGAAGGAACGTTAGTTACTAATCCTGAGGGATTTCGTGACGTTCAGTCTGGTGTTGTTGATCGTTTGGTAACTGGGATCGCGTATGTCAGCAATGTCACCCAAATAACAGTAGATTGCGGAGATGGATCTAGTAATCTACAGTTAAAGGTATTTAAATCAATGGCAGAGAATTCAATAAGTGTTGATTTTATTAATGTTACCACCACAGGTGCGGTATATACGGTGTTTGATCATCATTCGGAGCGGGCACTTTCGATTCTTCAACAGCTGGGATTTAGACCGAAGAGCATATCAGGATGTGCTAAGGTGTCTATCATTGGTGGAGGAATTAATGGTGTTCCTGGAATTATGGCCAAAATCGTAGAATCATTAAGTGAACAGCATATACAAATATTGCAATCAGCTGATTCGAATACGACGATCTGGGTGCTCGTTAAGAAGGAAGATATGGTTCAATCTTTGCGTTCCCTTCACAGCACATTTGAGTTAAATAGATAATATGTAGATGTTCTAGTTCATGCTTACGAAGATAGTTTTCTACGGAAACTTTTAGGAGGAAATGTATGAGATTTGGAAGGTTAATGACAGCTATGGTAACCCCATTTGATGATCGTGGTCAGATTAACTGGGATGAAACTTCCAGACTAATAGATTATTTAATTCATGAGCAAAAATCAGATTCACTGGTTATCGGAGGCACAACAGGAGAATCTCCAACGTTGAGCGATGATGAGAAACTTGAATTATTCCGATTTTGCGTGGAAAAAGCAGGAGATCGTTGCAAGATCATTGCCGGTACGGGGAGCAATAATACAGCGAATTCTATTTATATGTCACAAGAGGCTGAAAAGCTTGGTGTTGATGCTCTCTTGCTAGTTGTCCCGTACTATAACAAACCGAGTCAAGAGGGTATGTTCCGTCATTTCGAAGCTATTGCGCATAGTACTGAATTACCAATCATTTTGTATAATGTACCAAGTCGCACGATGTCCAGCCTTACGGCTAAGACAACCCTTCGCTTGGCGGAGATACCTAATATTGTTGGGACTAAGGAATGTGCCTCATTGGAGCACGTCACGCAGATTGCTACGTCTGCTCCAGAGCATTTCAAGGTTTATACTGGTGATGACTCAGCAGCGCTTCCAGCACTTGCTGTAGGGGCCTATGGAGTCATTAGTGTAGCCTCACATATTGTAGGTGCTACAATGAAGAATATGATTGATTCCTTTATTGAGGGTGATGTAAGACAAGCAACATTACTTCATCAACAGTTATTCCCTATTTTTAAAGGAATGTTCGAATGCCCAGAACCGCTACCGAATCCGTCAGCTGTTAAGTATGCCCTTCAATTGGTGGGGTATGATGTTGGTGAACCTCGACTGCCAATTCTCCCACCCAACGAGGATGAGGTTGAGTTTATTAAAGGTTTGATCGCATTAATCTAAATGGTTAATTAATTACTTGCGGTAAAATGAGCACCTCCTGTTGGAGGTGCTCATTTTTTTGAAATAAAGACATATTAGATAGGGAAGCTTAATACTTAACAGTACGATGACTTGTTTTTTCGCTTTTTAATCATGTATAATGAAAATAAGTGACTGGGTGCGGTATGTTTTTGAAATACAATATAAATAATGGTGCACGTCCAAAACCATACAAGGAGGGTAAGATTCAATTGTCTAAGAAACTAAATAACGATAAATTGACGATATTTGCTTTGGGCGGCGTCGGTGAAATCGGAAAAAATATGTATGTCATTCAATATGCAAATGACATTATTGTAGTGGATTCTGGATTAAAGTTTCCAGAAGAGGATATGCTAGGAATCGATATTGTTATTCCAGATATTTCTTATTTAACAGAGAATCGTGATAAAGTTAGAGGAATTTTGCTGACGCATGGTCACGAAGATCATATAGGCGGATTGCCTTACGTGTTGAAACATCTGAATGTTCCTGTATACGGAACAAAGCTTACATTAGGATTGGTTGAGAATAAATTAAAAGAAGCTAATTTGCTTGGTGAAACGAAGCGAATTCTGATTGATGAAAATTCAGAGGTCCAGATCGGAACGACTATGAAAGCTACGTTCTTCAGAACGAACCATAGTATTCCTGATTCTGTAGGCGTTTGTGTCGCTACACCAGAGGGAAATGTAGTTCATACAGGAGATTTTAAATTTGATCATTCACCTGTGAATGGACAATTTGCTGATTTACAGAAGATGGCTGCTATTGGACAAGAAGGAGTGCTTGCACTTCTCTCAGATAGTACCAATGCTGAGAAACCTGGTTTTACACCATCAGAACGTAATGTTGGTGTAGTACTTGAGGATATTTTCCGTAAAGCGTCGCAAAGAGTGGTCATTGCAACCTTCGCATCTAATGTGCATCGTATTCAACAAGTGGTTAATGCTGCTGAAGCAACAGGTCGCAAAATAACAGTCATTGGTCGCAGTATGGTAAATGTAGTTTCCATTGCTTCGGATCTAGGTTACTTGATTATACCCGAGGGTATGCTGATTGAACCTGAAGAAGTAAACAAGATGGCTGCTGATAGAGTTGTTATTCTATGTACAGGAAGTCAAGGGGAGCCGATGTCCGCTCTAACACGGATGGCTCGATCTACCCATCGTAAAGTAGATATTTTACCTGGTGATACGGTTATTATTGCCGCTACTCCAGTTCCTGGTAATGAGAAATATGTGGGTCGCACGATTGACGAGTTATTCAAACTTGGAGCGGATGTCATTTACAGTGGTTCCAATCCAGGTGTTCACGTCTCGGGTCATGGTAGTCAGGAAGAATTGAAATTAATGCTTAATCTGATGAAACCGAAGTTTTTCATACCGATTCATGGGGAATTCCGTATGCAACGTCGTCACGCATTATTAGCAGAATCTGTAGGTATTGCACGCGAGAATATATTTATTACAGAGCTTGGAGAGATCGTTGAAATCGTGAATGGTTCAGCCCGTAAAGCTGGAAAAGTAACGGCAGGAAACGTGTTAATTGATGGATTAGGTGTTGGAGACGTTGGAAATATCGTTCTTCGCGATCGTAAATTACTCTCACAAGATGGTATATTGGTAGTAGTTGTCACATTAAGCAAACAGGATGGCAATATCATGTCAGGACCTGACATTATCTCTAGAGGATTCGTATATGTTCGTGAATCTGAAGGTCTCCTAGATGAAGCGAACCGGATTGTATCCAGTACTCTTCAGAAGCTAATGAGTGAGAAAGTTAATGAATGGGCATCGCTAAAAACGGGTGTTAAGGATGCGTTGGGACGCTTCTTGTATGAACAAACACGTCGTAGACCTATGATTCTTCCCATTATTATGGAAGTGTAATTTTAAATTTAATAGACGACTATATAATTAAGTAAGCACACAGTCGCCCCTACTCTGCAGGTAATATTGGACGGTTCCCTGCGGAATAGGGGCATTTTATGCTTTCTTAGTATAATTAGGGTATCTTTTCTCCCATACTAGCAAGGCAAGCTTATGATGCGTATGGTGAAAGGAAGATGAACCCAATATGGTGAAGGCATTTAATGATAATACGGGTGGACACAATCCCAAAATACGTTTAGAGACACAAGACCCAGATCAACAACCGGATGTGAAAACCGATGCTCAGGTGGTCAATAACATTCAACAACTCGGACAAACATCGGTTCCCAATGGTGAGTCGAATATATTTTGTATGACGATTATTGGTCAGATTGAAGGACATATGATGTTGCCCCCACAGAACAAAACGACCAAATATGAACATATCATCCCACAGTTGGTTGCTACAGAACAAAGTGAGGATATTAAAGGTGTCGTTATCGTTCTGAATACAGTCGGGGGTGATGTTGAAGCGGGACTTGCCATTGCAGAGATGATCTCTTCTTTAACGAAGCCAACAGTGACTGTCGTGATCGGTGGCGGCCATAGTATTGGGGTTCCTATTGCAGTGGCATCCAGTTATTCGATCATTGCTGAAAGTGCTACGATGACCATACATCCAATACGTTTAAACGGTTTAGTTATAGGAGTTCCACAGACATTTGAATATATGGAGAAAATGCAAGAAAGAGTCGTTCAATTTGTAACTTCCCATTCCAGAATTTCCGTAGAGAGATTCAAAGAACTAATGTTTAGAACAGGTGAACTGAATCGGGATATTGGAACGGCAGTAGGTGGGAAAGATGCTGTGAAATATGGATTGATGGATGAGGTTGGTGGCATTGGTCTCGCATTAGCTAAACTGAATTCACTCATTAAGGAACAACAAGAGATGCTACAGCCAGGGAGGTTACAATAATGACCTTATATACAATAATACCCATGGATGTGATATGGGAAGGGAGTTTCAAGGAGCCTGAGAGAACGGTTGATATCGTCATTGGAAGTGGTCTTATGCAAGTGATGCCAATAGACCATAGTAGCGCGCAGATTGTTAGATTGATAAGTTGCCCGTTAGACTATTATTTAAATCCAGAATATTCACCTGGGAAAATTATTCGTTATATTCCTTTATTACAGAATTAGCCTATGAATTGATAAATAGAACATAGGTGCCCACGGAGAATTATGGTATAATATTGTTCCGGGGGTGAATCTTTTGGCCAAAAGAAGAAAAAAGAAAAAGGCTATATTTAGTAACGTACTCAAATATGAAATATATGGGATTATTCTCATTACGCTATCCGTCATCGCTCTATCTGGTGAAGCTACGGTTGGTTGGTCACTATCCAAAATATTTGGACTTATGTTAGGTAAATTTTATTTCGTTGTTCCACTTGTAGGAATTTATTATGGATTAATGGCAATGATCAATAGAAAGTGGCCTAACCGATGGAATTCACGTAAAAGTGGCGTGCTACTTTTAGTGCTTGCCTTTTCATTGATGGCTAGCATATCAAGTATTGAAAAGAAATTAGCTCCTACATCCATTTTGAGTAGTAGCACCATTTTTGATCAGGCGAAGTCTGATTTGCATGTAGAGCTATTGACTCCCTCCGTTGGAAAAGAAAACTCTATGATGGATAAAGATATCGGTGGCGGATATATAGGCGCTATTCAGTACACTGCTCTTTTCTGGCTGTTTGGAAGTATAGGCGCTAAGTTATTGAGAATCGTTATGTTTATTATCAGTTTCATGTTGATTACGAACTTATCCTATGTTGATCTGGTACGAATTGTTCGAACTAGGGTGATGAAAGTCGGTTCTTACGTACATAAGCA
The DNA here is from genome assembly GCF_051550225.1 of Paenibacillus sp. FA6. Classification (NCBI taxonomy): domain Bacteria; kingdom Bacillati; phylum Bacillota; class Bacilli; order Caryophanales; family Paenibacillaceae; genus Paenibacillus; species Paenibacillus sp. FA6. The sequence goes on from NZ_CP188820.1 coordinate 1,267,524, forward strand.
AATTAGTATGCGGCAGCTACCAGCGAGTAGTGCGCCATTAAAGACAAAATCTATTTCAAATAGAAGCAGACAACTCCTTCCAGGTGATGAAGATGATGATTTCGATGAAGAAATTCTTCCGAAAGTTAAACGGAATACACCTGTATTTTTTCAGTTGTTTGGTGGGAAGAGTGCCAAAGAGGAACTATCCCTCAGTGATGATGATGTAGATAACATGACTGGTGACTTGGCAGTAGCTGAGCCTGATAAGCGTAATGGAAAACGAAGAAAAGATGCCACTCCTGTTCATCATGAGGATGAAGTAGCATTGAATTCTGAACATGTCGTGCCAGAGGATGAACTTCGATTGAGAACTCCAATCATACGTGATTTCTTTGAGCATGTGATATCGGAAGGGATTGCTGTGGAAGATGACTTGGAAGAGGCTTTTACCGGTCAGGAAGTGGCTGATCTGAAGGAAGCTGTTATGAAGAGCCAAGGGGAAATTTCTGGACAACAAGCGGTAGACCAAACAGACAGTAATGTAGGAACTATATCGAGTGGTTTGGGTACTAGTGAGATGAGAGACGATGGGGGAGTGCTCTCACCGGAGATCATCGCTCCAGCACCCCCTCCGAAGCCATATGTTTTACCGCCATTCCGTCTGTTAGCTAAGCCTAGCCCTGGGAAGGCTAGTGATCAGAACGATTACATGCAGACAGCGCGTAAGCTTGAAGCTACTTTAGAAAGCTTTGGCGTTCGGGCCAAAGTATTGGAAGTTGTTCGTGGTCCTGCCGTTACCCGCTATGAAATTCAACCAGATATTGGGGTTAAGGTTAGCCGGATTGTGGCCTTAACTGATGATATAGCGCTGGCACTTGCTGCTAAGGATATCCGAATGGAAGCTCCGATCCCCGGTAAATCAGCGATTGGTATTGAAGTGCCTAATAACGAAGTATCTATCGTTACGATGCGTGAAGTGATGGAGACAACTGTCTTTCAGGAGGCAGAGTCCAAGTTAACTATTGCATTTGGTAGAGATATTTCAGGTCAGACGATTGTTGGTAATCTGGCGAAGATGCCGCATCTTCTTGTCGCAGGTGCTACGGGTTCAGGGAAATCCGTCTGTATTAACGGAATTATTACGAGTATTCTTTATAAAGCTAAGCCGGATGAAGTGAAGTTTCTAATGATTGACCCAAAGATGGTCGAATTGAATATGTACAATGGTATTCCTCATCTGTTGGCGCCAGTCGTGACAGATCCGAAACGAGCATCTTTAGCATTGAAGAAGATTGTAGTCGAAATGGAGAAGCGCTATGAACTTTTCTCCAAATCAGGGACTCGTAATATCGAAGGATATAACAAGTTAATGAAAGATAATTTACCTGCTGTATTACCTTATATCGTTGTCATCGTTGACGAGCTTGCAGATCTAATGATGGTCGCAGCCAATGATGTGGAAGAAGCGATTATGCGACTCGCCCAAATGGCACGAGCAGCTGGTATCCATCTCATTATCGCTACCCAACGTCCTTCAGTGGACGTTATAACGGGAGTGATCAAAGCGAATATTCCTTCGAGAATTGCATTTGGCGTTTCTTCTAATGTGGATTCTAGAACGATACTTGATATGGCAGGAGCTGAGAAGCTTCTTGGGCGTGGAGATATGCTGTTCATGCCAATGGGCTCATCCAAACCGGTTCGGGTTCAAGGTGCATATTTGACAGACCAAGAAGTAGAGAACATTGTTGATTATGCGCGTGATCAAGGACAAGCTGAATATGATGAATCGCTTGTACCTGAAATAGAAGAACCATCATCCAATGGGGATGAGATGCTTGATGAACTATATGATCAGGCTGTGCAAATTATACTTGAAGCCAAACAGGCGTCGGTATCCCTCCTACAGCGTAGAATGCGAGTAGGATATACCCGCGCAGCTCGACTTATTGATTCAATGGAGGCACGTGGAATCATTGGACCATATGAAGGAAGTAAGCCAAGGGAAGTTCTTATATCGATGGAGGAATATCAGCAGAGTAGAATTAGTTCTTAGATTAATAAAGAGTCTCCCTTGTATTTTGAGGGAGGCTCTTTCTGTTCCTACACCAATGTCAGATCCACTACACTTTTGTGATGCATGCATAGGAAGCTATAAGTCTTGTCATAATAATGTCAAGCAACCTGTCAAAACACAAAAGAAAGGTAGATCAAAGCATATGAAAAAACCGAGAAGTTGGATCGTAATTGGGTTGGTGCTTACTTTGTCATTTTCTGTAGTCGCCTTTTCACAAGATAAATCTGAAGCGAAGATGGATACCTTGAATGAGCCAGAGGCTCCTTCTCAAGAGGTATTTAGCACGAATGTCTTTCAATATGGTTCATCAGGAGACGATGTGTATGAGCTGCAGGGTCGGCTTAAGCATCTTGGTTATTACACTGGGAAGATTGACAGTACCTTTGGTACGAATACACTGAAATCAGTTAAATGGTTTCAATATGAGTTTGGTTTGAAGGTAGATGGGGTCGTCGGCCCCAAAATGAAGCTGAAGCTTTATAATGCGACGAAGAATTGGAAACCGACTGTACCGAAAAATACTGGGAATTCAGCGGCAGTCCAAAAACCGACAACACCTACGAAGAATCCATCACTGGCAACCTCTAATACGATGGGTCTATCTGAGAATGACCTAAAAATAATGGCCAATGCTGTTTATGGTGAAGCTCGCGGTGAACCATTTGAGGGACAGGTAGCTGTTGCAGCTGTTATTTTGAACCGTGTGAGGTCATCTGAATTTCCTAACACCCCCTCAGGCGTTATATTTCAGCCTTTAGCCTTTACAGCAGTTGCTGATGGCCAAATATATTTAGAACCTAATGAAGGGGCGAGACAGGCTGTACAGCAAGCGCTGAACGGTTGGGATCCTTCAGGAGGATGCCTATATTACTTTAATCCGAAGACGGCTACTTCAAAGTGGATTTGGTCACGTCCTCAAGTGAAAACGATTGGTGCGCATATTTTCTGCATGTAAATACGTGATCAAAAGGTGACTTTTGAACAACCTCTGTAAGATGAATGGGCAATCGAAGGCTTGTCTTCGATTGCTTCTTCACTTTCAGGTGGGTTAGAATGGATAATATTACAATGCTTCAACCTAAATAAACAATTCATCAATTAAAGGAGATTGGGACCTTGAATAAAATGAGATTTGAACACGGTAGTGCAGGTCGCCTACGGATACATGTCATGCCTACCAAGCGCTTCAAAACGTTCGCGATTTCTTTGTATGTGGGTACCCCGCTTTCCGAAGAGACGGTGACTTCTACAGCACTAACTCCCTTTGTACTGCGGCGAGGGACGGAGTCCTTTCCAGAGACTACACAGTTCCGTGAAAGATTGGAACAATTATATGGAGCTGGATTTGGGTTCGATGTATATAAAAGAGGGGATTACCAGATCGTTCAGTTTCGTATGGATACGATTAACGATTCTTTTGTTCAGAGCGAAGAAAGTCTACTTGAATCCTCCTTTGCATTTCTAGGTGAGGTCGTTACTCGTCCGGTATTAGAAGATGGGCATTTCAGAAATGCTTATGTACAGGCTGAGAAAGAGAATGTCCGTAAAAAATTGGAGTCTATCGTAAATGATAAAATTCGTTATGCCGCTGAGCGTTGCTTGGAAGAAATGTGTCGGAATGAGCCATATCGCTTACATCCGCTCGGACAGCGTAAGGATTTGGACTCTATAACTTCAGAATCCCTCTATAACTCATACATCAAGTGGTTGAATGAATCGAGTATAGATCTATATGTGGTCGGAGATACAACCATTGAGGAAGTACAGAAGATGGTAGAACAGCACTTTCATCTAGATTCTTCAACTCCTGTATCTTATGAGTCGCATCAGTCGACTCGCGATGTGAGCGATGTTCGAACCATTGTTGAGAAATTGGATGTCAATCAAGGGAAGCTGAATATGGGGCTTCGTACAACGATTACTTATGGGGATGACGCTTACGCCTCTGCATTAGTGTATAACGGAATACTTGGTGGATATCCTCATTCGAAGCTTTTCTTGAATGTGCGTGAGAAGGAAAGCTTAGCTTATTATGCCTCCTCTCGTTACGATGGTCATAAAGGAATCGGGACGATTCAATCTGGCATTGAGGTTCAGAATTACGAGAAAGCGGTCACGATTATTCGCAATCAGTTGGAGGAAATGCGAACAGGTCAGATCAGTGAGTTGGAGATGTCACAAACAAAGGCCATGATTCGAAATTTATTGCTTGAAATGGATGACTCTGCATTTGAAATGATTTCATTTGATTTCAATTCGCAGTTGTCTGGAAAAGATCGCACAGCCGAGCAACTTCTTCAACAGGTGAAGAATATTACAGTGGATGATGTACACGCTGCAGCAGCAACCTTCGAGCTGGATACCATCTATTTCTTAACGGGGCAAAAGGAGGAATAGCACATGGATAGTATACAATATGAGCATTTACAAGAAACGCTATACTACGAAGTCATGGATAATGGGCTACGTGTTTATGTTCTTCCTAAACCAGGATTTAACAAGACGTATGCCTCATTTGCGACCAAATATGGATCAGTGGATAATCGCTTCCGTGTGGAAGGGCAGGAAGAGGTAGCTGTGCCTGATGGAATTGCTCATTTTCTTGAACATAAAATGTTTGAGGAACAGCAAGGCGATATTTTTGCAACCTTCGCTTCGCAAGGAGCTTCTGCGAATGCATTCACAAGCTTTGATCAAACGGTGTATCTATTCTCAGCGACTGAGAATATTGAAGATAATTTGGAGACGTTAATCAACTTTGTACAAAATCCATATTTCACAGATCAGAATGTAGATAAGGAAAAGGGGATTATCGCTCAAGAAATTGGGATGTATCAGGATAATGCGGATTGGCGTGTCTATTTCGGTCTAATTGAAGCCATGTTTAAAGTTCACCCCGTTCATATCGACATCGCGGGTACGGTGGAATCTATTAGTACGATTACGAAGGAGACGTTATATTCTTGTTATAATGCTTTTTATCATCCAAGCAATATGCTTCTGTTCGTGGTGGGTGGGGTTAAGCCTGAGGAAGTGTTCGAACTTGTTAGGAATAACCAAGCGAAGAAATCATATGAACCTCAAGGTGTCATAGAACGATTATTTGAACAAGAACCAGTGGGAGTGGCAGAGAAAAAACGCGTAAATAACCTAACCGTTTCGATGCCAAAGTGTTTATTTGGATACAAGGATAGGCATGTTGGACTCGAAGGGGAGGCATTGCTGAAGCGTGATCTGACGACTAAACTCATGCTCGATTTACTGTTTGGTTCAAGTACCCAATTATATCAGAAACTTTATGATGAGGAGCTCATTTCAGATAGCTTCGGATATGAATATAACAGTTCCCCTCACTATGGATTTTCCATTATTGGTGGAGATACAAGGGATCCTGATCTACTGCTGAGTAGAATTCAAGAAGAAGTGGAACAACTTGTGAAGGAAGGCTTTAAGGAGACTGATTTCGAGCGGTCACGTAAAAAGAAAATGGGTGGATATTTACGTATGCTGAATTCTCCCGAGAATATTGCCCATGAATTTACCAAATATCAATTTCGCGGGAGTGACTTTTTCTCCATCCTAAAGGTATATGAGTCGATTACATTAAAAGATGTGAATGAACGATTAAATGAGCACATTGATTCGAGCCAAGTTGCTGTGTCGGTTGTGATTAATCCTTGAGTAATAACATGGGAGCGGAATGGAGCAAGCCGTTCGGGGAAACGACAGTTCTAATTACAGGGGCTAGCAGGGGCATTGGAGCGGCGATAGCAGAGCGTTTCGCAACTGTGGGGATGAATGTTGTTATTCATTATGGAAAGTCCCATGAAGAGGCTAATGAAGTCGCACGTCGCTGTATGATTCATGGAGCTAACGTTCTAACGATAACCGCGAACTTGAAGAATCGTGAAGAAATAATTCGGATGCGTGACAAACTTCAGAGTCATGGAATGATGCCAGATATTCTGGTGAATAATGCGGGGATATCTCATTATGGATTGCTCTCAGATGTGACAGAAGAGATTTGGGATGATGTGATGTCAACCAACTTGAAGAGCATGTTTTTATGTACACAAGCCTTTATGCCTTATATGATATCAGAGCGTTGGGGGCGTATCATTAATATATCTTCGGTATGGGGAATTTCAGGAGCATCATGTGAGGTATTATACTCAGCAAGTAAAGGCGGAGTGAACGCCTTTACTAAAGCATTGGCGAAAGAGCTGGCACCCTCGGGAATATCAGTCAATGCCGTGGCTCCTGGTGCCGTCGATACATCTATGCTGGATCATTTACAAGAGGATGAAGTTCGAATGCTTGAGGAAGAAATACCAGCAGGAAGGCTGGCTCAGCCTGATGAGATATCGTCACTTGTTTATTTCCTGGCCCTGCCAGAATCGGGATATATTAATGGCCAAGTCATTAGTCCGAATGGTGGGTGGGTCACTTAAGTCAGAATTTTCCGATAATATCTCGCATAATGAAGTCCAAATAAGCTCATATTATAACTGTTGATTTTAAATCTCATGTGTCAGGCAAAGGAGGATTTAATATGTCATCAACAGTTGTCAGAAATTTTGATAGTTGGAAAAAGTTTTTGGGTGAACGTGTAGTGCAGGCTCAAAAGATGGGGATGAGTGAAGATACCATCTCGAAATTGGCTTACGAAATCGGCGATTTTCTAGATGAGAAGGTCGATCCCCAGAATGCCTCCAACCGAACACTTAAGGAATTGTGGGATGTTGGAAATAAAGAAGAACGGCAAACTATTGCACGCTTGATGGTTAAACTAGCCAAGAAAAATGCATAGTTCTGCGAGAAAAGCTCCCTTCATGGGAGCTTTTCTACAATCATTACAGAGTTGACCTTGCCTTTCGGTTTTTTTTTATATATCATTAACATGACCCATGACTGAAACCGATGTAGAAATAACATGACTCAAGATGGGGTTTCGAGCAAGTCGTGTCGAATGTATGGGAAACGTGTTAGATGAGGTGTTGAATTGGAGCCAAAACAATGGTATATGGAATATAAGATACATAAGAATAGACCAGGTTTATTGGGAGATATTGCATCTTTACTTGGGATGCTGGAAGTTAATATACTAACTATTAATGGCGTTGAAGGCGAGACTCGGGGAATGTTGCTTGAAACGGATGATGTAGAGAAAATACAGCTTATGGGATCAATGCTCAAAAAGGTGGATAATATAACGCTCTCAGCACTAAGACCTTCAAAACTTGTTGATAAGCTTGCTGTACGTCATGGACGATATGTTGACCGAGATTCTGAGGATGGTAAGACGTTTCGTTTTACACGTGATGAGCTTGGACTGCTTGTCGATTTCTTAGGTGAAGTATTTAAGAAAGAAGGCCATCAGGTCATTGGATTAAGAGGTATGCCACGTGTAGGTAAAACGGAGTCTATTATTGCAGGTAGTGTTTGCGCGATGAAGCACTGGACGTTTATCTCATCTACACTACTACGTCAAACGATTCGTAGTCAGCTGTCAGAGGATGAGATGAATGCTAATAATGTTTTTATAATTGATGGAATTGTTAGTACGATGAGGTCTAGTGAGAAACACTATAAATTATTACAGGATATTATGGATATGCCCTGTACCAAAGTGATTGAACATCCAGATGTATTTGTACAGGAGACCAATGGTTCATTCGATGTTTTTGATATTATTATTGAGCTGAGAAACACTTGGGATGAAGAGATCGTTTACGATACCTTTACGAATACCTACATGGAAGATTAATGAATGAACATTGTATATAATGATAAAATCAGGAGGTGATGGTATGTCTGAACTGGGTCAACAGTTAAGGGAAGCAAGACTCGAAAAGGGAATGAGTCTTGATGATGTACAGGAAATGACGAAAATTCGCAAACGATATTTAGAAGCCATCGAGGCGGGTGACTATAAAGTTCTTCCCGGGAATTTCTATGTGCGGGCGTTTATAAAGACATATGCAGAAACCGTAGGTCTTAATCCTGATGAACTCTTAGAAGGGGATACGGAAGTGTCGTCCTCTCAGATTGAAGGGACTATGGAGCCGATCATCCAGAAACGTTCGAGCAATCGAGTTCCTAAAGAGCGAAATGTGAAATGGTTATCAACCGTATTAATGTGGACTTTTCCCATATTAATTATTGTCGTTATTTATTTGTATGTATCTTCTCTAGAAGAGAAGCCGAGTAATAAGCAAGTGGATTCCGGGCAAAAAATAACTGGGGATATTAAGGATCCGTCGATAACCGATGATCCTGTAGTAGATCCAGAGGGAATTGAAGGAGAACCAACACCGGGTAATAACACTGGAGAGGTCAATGGGGGAACGGATACACCGGTGGAACCACCAGTAGAGGAGATTCCACCGGTGGAACCACAAACCGTAACGGTGACGGAAGATGGTAAGAAGGGGAAGAATACCATCTTTAAAGTATCAGGCCCTAAGGGTGCGAAGGTTCCAGTTGAGATTAAGGCTAGCGGCGAGAGCTGGCTTGAAGTCTACAGAGGTAAAGATTCTACTGGAGAGAAGCTATCGTTCGGTAACACAAAAGATGGTGATGTTCTTAATTTAGAATTGGATGGCCAAAATATGCTGATCAAATCGGGTTATTCACCTGCAACGATTATTACTGTAGCGGGTCAGCCTATTACGGATGGGAAAACGACAACAAGAATCATTCTTGAGATGGATACCACGGATACGGATGCAGTTACGGATACAACTACAGGTGAATAAGTAACAACTTTGGCGGAAATAATAAGACTAGCTATACCATGTTGTAGTCTGAAAATCTCCGTTAAAGAGTGGTGTTTACTGTGACAGTCAGCTGGATTGTGACCGGATTAGGTATTATTGTGAGTTTACTCGGGTATTATTTAACTCCAAATGCATGGGGTTATGGTATTTTGGGCTTTGGAATTGCCCATATTGTACTGGGGGTTCTAGATATGTTACGACAACCTTCCAGTAGTAGATAGTTTGTGTGTCTCAACTCTCATGTGTTTTCTCGCAGAAACGGATACCGTCCTTATCTAAGGGCGGCAAAGCCGTTTCTTCTTGTGAAAATAAGTTTCAATGATAGAATTATATATTATGATAGAACGTTTCTAGAAAGGACGTGGAATGATGAGTTCAGAAAATTCTTTTGACATTGTATCCAAATTTGATTTGCAAGAAATGAATAATGCCATCACCCAAGCGGAGAAGGAAATTGCATCGAGGTTCGATTTCAAAGGGAGTAAGAGTAGTCTTAAATTAGATAAAGATGCTCTTGTTATTGCCTCGGACGATGAATATAAATTGAATGCGGTTATCGATATTCTGCAATCAAAGATGGTTAAACGAGGATTAACACTAAAGAATGTGGATTATGGTAAAATTGAACCTGCTTCTTTGGGGACTGTTCGGCAGAAGCTGACTTTAAAACAGGGTATCGATCAGGATAACGCTAAAAAGATCAATGTTCTGATTCGCGATTCGAAATTAAAAGTGAAAAGTCAGATTCAAGGAGATCAAATTCGTGTAACGGGTAAGAGTAAAAATGATTTGCAAGCGATCATGCAACTATTACTCAAAGCAGATCTTTCCTTAGATCTTCAGTTTACGAACGTCAAGTAAGAGGAGTGCTACTTTTTGACACTGAATAATCCATATATTATACTTGAAAAGATTCATTTAGTAATAATGGGTTATATCACTGGGGGAGCATGGATAATGACAGAGAGAGTCCAGAGTATACTATTGAACTGTGATTTATTTTTGATGGATTTTAATATGATTTACAGGGAGGTCATCCTGTGAATTTACCCAATCGTATTACGGTAGCTAGAATTTGTCTAATTCCCGTTATGATGGTATTTTTATTAGTTGATTTTAGTTTTTATCCAAATCCAATCGTTTGGGGTTCTTATGAATTGCCCTTTAACCAACTGGTTGCTGCGATCATCTTTATTATTGCTGCTAGCACAGATGGGATTGATGGCTATCTCGCACGCAAGAATAATTTGGTGACGGATCTAGGGAAGTTGCTTGATCCATTAGCAGATAAATTACTGGTAGCAGCTATTCTGATTTCATTGGTACAAATGGGAAAATGTGAGAGCTGGATTGTCATTATTATTATCAGTAGGGAATTTGCAGTGACAGGACTTCGTCAGATTGCTCTGCTCCAGGGTAAGGTCGTTGCAGCTAGTAGTTGGGGGAAGATTAAAACGGTTGTTCAGATCATAGCGATCATAGCTATGCTAATTAACAATTTTCCTTTTGTCTTTATATCACTTCCTTTTGACGTCATTGCGACTTGGGCTGCTGGTCTGATCACACTATATTCTGGGATTGATTATTTCGTTAAGAATAAAAGTGTATTAAATTTGACTAATAGCTAATAGCGTATAGAATAAGCACTTTATTGGGGGCAGTAGGAGATTATCCTATTGTCTTTTCTTTCAGATTTTTAAAAAGGGGTTCAGGTTGATTCGACACGAAGTGGAGGTTTTTTAGAAATGAAAGCAGAGATCATTGCAGTGGGAACAGAATTGTTGTTGGGACAGATTGTAAATACAAATGCTCAGTTCTTGTCTCAGGAACTAGCTACATTAGGAATTGATGTGTATTTCCAAACCGTCGTAGGTGATAATCTAAATAGGCTACAAGAATCCATTGCATTGGCGAGTCAGCGGGCGGATATTATTGTATTAACGGGTGGTATTGGCCCCACACAAGATGACCTAACTAAGGATGCACTTGCAGCATTACTGGGACGAGAATTACATATAGATCGGCTTGCTATGGATCATGTTGAGAACTTCTTCAATAGTCGTGGTGCGCACATGACTGAGAATAATCGGCGACAAGCGACGGTAGTCGAAGGAAGTACGCCTCTTGCTAATCCCACAGGACTTGCTGTCGGCAATGCGTTATCGCATGAGGGGAAGTATTATATTATTCTTCCCGGACCACCGAAAGAAATGGCCCCAATGTTCCATGAAGAGGCTAAGCCATGGTTATTGCAACACGCTCTTACGAATGAAATGCCCATTTATTCTACCATGTTAAAGTTTGCTGGTATTGGTGAGTCTGCGCTAGAGGAACGGCTATTGGAATTAATTCAGAATCAAAGTGATCCAACGATTGCTCCCTATGCCAAAGAGGGCGAGGTCACGGTTCGGATTTCAACGAAGGCACATAGTGAGAAGGAAGCGATGATCAAGCTGGATGCAACAGAAGAACAAATTCGGTTGTTACTTCCTAATCATTTGTATGCTACTGAAGATATTCCTATTGAGAAAGCTATTGTTGATCTGATGGCGGATCACGGGATGACATTAGGTGTAGCCGAGAGCTGTACTGGTGGGCTTTTGATGGAGAGAATTACATCCGTACCTGGTAGTGCGACCATGTTCTTAGGTGGCATTGTATGCTACTCTAATCAGTTAAAAGAAAAACTGCTGAACGTTCCCCATGATTTATTGGAGGGAGACGAGGCGCCTGGTGCTGTGAGTGCGGAGGTCGCACAGGTGCTTGCGGAACAAGTTAGAATGATTGCGGATACAGACTTTGGTCTATCGATTACGGGGGTTGCGGGTCCAGGGTACTCCGAGCGCAAACCAGTAGGTCTTGTATATATTGCAATTGCTGAACGAGGAAAGAAGACAGAGGTTCATGAGCTACGTTTAGGTGGGAATCGAGAGTCTATTCGGATTCGTACGGTTAAAAGTCTGTTGTATCGGTTGTGGTTGAAAATCATGCAAAGCGATAAACTTCAGCAAGACAGTTGAATGATTGATATAGGTAGTAGTATACTACTCTTATAACGGAAGAACCGTAGCGAAACAAGTATTTTGCTACGGTTCTTTTTCTATTGTATCGGACCCGTATCAAAAAGGAAGGAGCATTGATCTGATAAAAAAACGAATGTATGTTCGAAAAAATGCTTGGCAAACGTTCTAAAACAAGGTATCATAATATTATAAATATTGAAGGATGTGAGTCAATTGTCAGATCGTCGTGCGGCGCTGGATGTAGCGCTTCGTCAAATAGAGAAACAATTCGGTAAGGGTTCCATTATGAAGTTAGGCGAATCAACACACATGCAAGTGGGAGTTACTTCCAGTGGCTCTTTAGCTCTGGATATTGCCCTTGGCGTGGGTGGATTTCCAAAAGGTCGTATTATTGAAGTATACGGTCCAGAATCGTCTGGTAAGACGACTGTAGCTCTACATGCGATCGCTGAGGCTCAGAAGGTTGGTGGAACCGCGGCTTTCATTGATGCGGAACATGCGTTAGATCCTAAATATGCTGCTAATCTAGGTGTTAATATTGATGAACTGCTTCTATCGCAGCCAGATACGGGTGAGCAAGCATTAGAAATTGTAGAAGCATTGGTACGGAGTGGTGCAGTGGACATCATTGTCATTGACTCTGTTGCGGCCTTAGTACCAAAGGCAGAAATTGAAGGAGACATGGGGGATTCCCACATGGGTTTACAAGCCCGTCTGATGTCTCAGGCTTTGCGGAAGTTATCAGGGGTAATTAGTAAATCTAATACCACTGCGATCTTTATCAACCAGTTGCGCGAGAAGATCGGGGTTATGTTTGGTAATCCTGAGACCACTCCAGGTGGACGGGCCTTGAAGTTCTATGCCACGATCCGTTTGGATGTACGTCGAGTAGAGAGTATTAAGAACGGAAACGACATTATTGGTAACCGTACTAAGATTAAAGTCGTTAAGAACAAGGTAGCCCCACCTTTTAAACAGGCTGACGTTGATATGATGTATGGTTTAGGTATTTCCAAGGAAGGCGGCATTGTTGATATCGGTGTGGATATGGATATCATAAACAAGAGCGGGGCTTGGTTCTCCTATGAAGGTGAACGCTTAGGCCAAGGTCGAGAGAATGCGAAGCAATTCCTGAAGGATCATTCTGAGATATCAAATACTATTGAGAAGAGAATTCGGGAAGCTAGCAATTTGACGAGTGTAGTCACTCCTCCAGACGCGAAAGAGAAAGAGGAAGATGAGTTGGAAGAGAAAGAACTGTTGGAAATGGAATAGGCTTGGTATTGTAGTGATCTAAGTTGTTATGACATGGAGGGCGCCCGTAATATAATTACATGGGGTGCCTTTTGGCTTGTTTGTGGATAAATTTCTTAAGGAAAGGTGAGTGATTGAACTCATGGATGAATTGAATAATGACTATTATCTTGAAGAAGATGTAACAAGTGCTACTTCCCATTTTCCTGCGGATCAAGAATTGGTTATTACGGGAGTGGAGCGGGAACCAAAGCAGAAATATAGGTATTTAATATCTTTCGAATCTTATGTGCTCTCTGTTCATGAAGATGTGATGATCAAGTATAGAATGGTGAAAGGGAATACCTTTTGGAAACATGAATTAGAAGAAATTGTATTGTCTAATGAGAAGCAAATAGCTTATGTTCATGCATTGAAATATTTAGAGAGAAAGTCACGTACTCGCAAAGAAATACAGATAAGACTTCAAGAGAAGGAAACCTCGCTGGAGGTCATTGGGGACGTGCTAGAGCGCTTAAGTCGCGAAGGATTAGTAAATGATGCTATGTATGCTCAACAGTGGGCAGAGCAGCGAATTAGGAGCCAGCGCAAGGGTAAGGCGTGGGTGAGACAAGAGTTAAGGCAAAAGGGTGTAGATAAAACGCTTATTGCGGAAGCACTTGATGGGGTAAGCCCAGAACAAGAATATGAGAGTGCACTTATCATTGGTAGAAAGAAGTGGAGTCACACCAAAGGTGAAACGTTAGATAAGAAACGAAAGGTAGGATCTTATCTTATGCGGCGTGGATTCCCGGGTGAGCAAGTTAGACGGGTGCTGAATCAAGTGATACAAGAAGATGATTTACAAGATGTGGATGATGATTATGAGTTCGAATAAATAAGAATATATGGGATTACGACGCATTCCCTTGACAATATCTTTTCACAAATACTAAAATGAAAAAGAATCTATATTCGCAGAGTGAATCTTTTTCCTTCCAAAAGAGGTTCTTTCTATGAAAGATATTGATTCTGCTAGTTCCTATGAATGAATTTAACGCCAGTGGTTGGCGGACATTGTACATGGTTAGTACGCACAGCATGTCGGTAGTAATAGCAGGTTGGTAGTATTGTTATGAGTTAATGAATGAACAACTGTAGAAAATTCCAAGGATACCTTGGAGGAACAAACGAGGAGGGTGAACGGGATGATGGATACCTGGATTTGGGTCTTGATCATTCTCTTTGTAGCCGTAATCTTTGGGTTCGTAGGTTTTTTTATTCGAAAGTCTATTGCAGAAGCTAAGATTTCCAGTGCTGAAGAAGCTGCCGTTCAAATCGTGGAGAACGCGAAGAAGGAAGCAGAAGCAGTGAAGAAAGAAACGGTACTAGAAGCTAAGGATGAAGTCCATAGAATTCGGTCCGAAGCTGAAAAGGAAACTCGTGAACGCCGTAATGAAACTCAACGGCAGGAACGTAGATTGTTGCAAAAAGAAGAATCGCTGGATAAAAAAATGGAAGCATTAGAACGTAAAGAAGAGCAAGTGGCTAACAAAGAGAAACGAATTGAAGAAACTCAACAACAAATTGATATGATTTACATGAGTCAAGTAACGGAATTAGAACGCATCTCGAATTTAACTACTGAGGAAGCGAAGGGAATTATTCTAACCAATGTAGAGCATGAGGTACGTCACGAAACTGCACAGATGATTAAAGATATTGAGAGCCAAGCGAAGGAAGAAGCAGATAAGAAATCGCGTGAGATTATTACTCTAGCTATCCAACGCTGTGCCGCTGATCACGTAGCGGAAACAACAGTTTCTGTTGTAACACTTCCAAATGAGGAAATGAAGGGACGAATTATCGGACGAGAAGGTCGGAATATTCGTGCTCTTGAAACTCTTACTGGTATTGATCTTATTATCGATGATACGCCGGAAGCTGTTATTCTGTCAGGATTTGATCCAATCCGTCGAGAAATTGCCCGTACAGCACTAGAGAAATTGGTTGCTGATGGACGAATTCATCCTGCACGTATTGAGGAAATGGTGGAGAAATCTCGTAAAGAAGTGGATGAACGGATTCGTGAGTATGGTGAACAAGCAACCTTCGAGGTAGGTGTTCATGGACTGCATCCTGATCTTATTAAGATTATGGGTAGGTTGAAATTCCGTACAAGCTATGGTCAGAACGTTCTGAAGCACTCTATGGAGGTCGCTTATTTAACAGGATTAATGGCAGGAGAACTTGGGGTAGATATTGTATTGGCGAAACGTGCTGGATTATTGCATGACATCGGTAAAGCGCTGGATCATGAAGTGGAAGGATCACACGTTGAAATTGGCGTGGAACTAGCGAAGAAATACAAGGAACATCCAGTGGTTATCAACAGTATCGCTTCTCACCATGGAGATGTCGAAGCAACTTCGGTCATTGCTATGTTGGTTGGTGCAGCAGATGCTTTGTCAGCTGCGAGACCTGGAGCGCGTAGAGAGACATTGGAGACTTACATTAAGCGTCTTGAGAAGTTGGAAGAAATTGCTGAGTCCTTTGAAGGTGTGGAGAAATCATTTGCCATTCAAGCAGGTCGTGAAGTGCGCGTGATGGTTCACCCAGAGAAAATTGATGACGCGGAATCATTCCGATTAGCACGTGATATTACGAAGATGATTGAGAATGAACTGGATTATCCAGGACATATCAAGGTAACGGTCATTCGAGAAACTCGTGCGGTTGAATACGCCAAATAATAGTAAATATGAAAAGTGGCCACATTGGGGCCACTTTTCATATTGTTTATATTGAAGGAGGAGAAATGATATTAACGTTTTATTTATTGGAGATATTGTAGGAGAAGTTGGTAGAAAAGCACTTAAAGCTATGTTGCCCGTATTGAAAGCGAAATACAACCCACATATTATTATTGTGAATGGTGAGAATTCTGCTGCAGGTCGTGGGATTACAGAGTCTATTGCGAATGAATTTTATAATTGGGGTGTTCATGGAATTACCATGGGAAATCATACGTGGGACAATAAAGATATATTTGAATTTATTGACGATGAACCAAGAATAATACGTCCAGCTAATTTTCCACCGGGGACACCCGGACGTGGATATACGGTTATTAAAGCAAACGGAAAAGAATTGGCGATCGTTAATTTGCAAGGGCGTACGTTTTTACCAGCAATTGATTGCCCTTTTCGTAAAAGTGATGAAATTGTCGAAGAGCTACGCAAACAGCATAAATGTATCTTGGTCGATTTCCATGCTGAAGCGACTTCTGAGAAAATAGCTATGGGATGGAATCTAGATGGTCGTGTGTCTCTTGTAGTGGGTACACATACGCATGTTCAGAGTAATGATGATACCATTCTTCCAGGTGGAACGGCTTATCTCACGGATGCAGGGATGGTTGGACCGAGGGAAGGGATTCTTGGAATGGAACGAGAAGCCGTACTTCGTAAATTTGAAACACAGCTTCCAGTGCGGTTCGTAGTAGATACAGGGAAGTGGCATTTCCATGGCGTCTTTGTCGAAATAGATGAGTCTACGGGAAGTGCTCTAAAAATTGAGAAGATTCGTTTGCAAGAAGACGAATGGATTATGAGTTAATACGATAAAAAATAAATGGGTATTGATAAAATAAGTCATGATTTCTACTTTCCTGAATAATAATTAGTATGTGGATATGAGCCATCATCATTCCCAGGGGAGGATCAACTTATGGATGTATTAAAAGTTTCAGCTAAGTCCAATCCTAACTCGGTTGCGGGAGCGCTTGCTGGTGTTCTTCGTGAACGAGGAGTTGCTGAACTACAGGCGATTGGAGCCGGTGCTTTGAACCAAGCTGTAAAAGCAGTAGCTATTGCCCGGGGATTTGTTGCACCTAGTGGAGTTGATTTAATCTGTATTCCAGCCTTTACAGATATTGTGATTGATGGGGAAGACCGCACGGCGATGAAATTAATTGTTGAGCCAAGATGAGTTTCTATTTTCATATGTCTTAAACCTGTTTACCTGTGTAGAAGGTTGAACTTACCCAAGTGGTGAAGTCTATCTTTAGCTGAGGTAAACAGTTTTTTTTGTTAGGAAGGGGATTAGTACATATATGAGATCAGTGATAGATTTTCATTGTGATGTACTTAGTAAAATGACAGATGATGCTTCGATTATTTTTATGAATGATAGTCGATTGGATGTTACCTATGAACGATTACAAACTGGGGGAGTTGTTCTTCAGTGTTTCGCTATTTACTTACTGGAAAAGTGGGGACAGCCTCGATTTGAATATATACTGAAAGGTATAGATGTATTTCGAAATAAAGTTCTTACAACGGGTAATGGTATGCAATGGCTCCGCTTTAAAGAAGAAGTAAATCAATTGGCGAATTCCAAGTCATGGGGAATGCTATCTATCGAGGGAGCAGATGGGCTTGAGGGAAATATGTTCAATGTGAGAACAGCATATGAGCTAGGGGTGAGATTCCTCGGATTGACATGGAATTATGCGAATTGGGCAGCTGATGGCGTACTTGAGACGAGAAATGGCGGATTTACGAAGAAAGGAAGACAGCTTGTTGAATTATGCAATGAGATTGGGTTGCTATTGGATGTTTCCCATTTGTCACAGGCGGGGTTCTGGGAGTTGGCTGAATTAACGGAGAGACCATTCATTGCATCGCATTCTAATGCTTATGCTATATGTTCAAATGTGCGAAATCTGGATGACGAACAGATCAAAGGGATGGTTTCTATGGATGGCAGAATTGGCTTAACTTTTGTACCTTGGTTCGTTAAGAGTGGAAATGGTGAAGTAACTCCTAGGGACATCATTCCTCACATAGAGCATATGTGCGAGCTTGGAGCAGAGAAGCATCTGATGTTCGGGTCTGATTTCGATGGGATTGATACTTGGATCTCAGATTTGGAGCATCCAGGCAAGTATCCTAATCTGATTGAGTTACTGTTGAAGTATTACACGGAAGAACAAGTTAATTCATGGTTATCAGGGAATGCTTTAAGTTACTTGGAGACGTATCTACCGGGTAAATCTGCTGAATAGCGAAGCGAATAGGGTTAGACATACAAATAAGCTTGAACATTATGGCGAACTTGTTTCGAAAACTGGAATAATGTCGAATGTAGTATCACAATTTAGACGGGCACCTTTTTATTTTGAACACAAAGGTTGTATAATGGACGTTGATGTTGGTGTATAGAAATGAGAGAGAAAAAATAAGGAGTGGATTTTTTATGAGTAAATCAGTACCTGTAGGTGTGTCTGCAAGACATATTCACCTTACACAAGAACATGTTGAAGTATTATTTGGACAAGGATACCAATTAACCGAGTTCAAGCCGTTGTCGCAACCAGGGCAATTTGCAGCAAATGAAACGGTAGCTGTCATTGGATCTAAGGGTCAATTTGATAAAGTGAGAATTCTGGGACCAGCACGTCCAGCCTCACAATTGGAAATTTCTCGTACGGACTCTTTCGCAATCGGTGTAAAAGCACCTGTTCGTGAGTCTGGCAATATTGATGGTACACCAGGAGTAACACTCAAAGGTCCTGCTGGAGAAGTAACACTTGAAGAAGGTGTAATTGTTGCTGCACGTCATATCCATTTTCACACTTCCGATGCACAGGCTTGGGGAATTCAAGATAAGCAAATGCTAAAGGTACGTTTAGGTGGAGAACGTGGATTGGTTCTTGAGAATGTGGTAGCTCGTGTTTCTGATTCTTTCGCTTTGGACATGCATATTGATACAGACGAAGCTAACGCTGCAGGTGCCAATAATGGAGATACAGCTGAAATTATTGACTAAACTTGACATAAACAATAACCACGCTTTTCGTGAGACCTGAAATAATGGAAGGTAGGAGATTGATTCTCCTGCCTTTTTCTAAATATAAGAAAGTATAAGTTTTACTTGATACTCTATTCCTTATATTTCGGCAGAAACGGTTATACCGTCCTTGAAAAAGGACGGTATAACCGTTTCTGCTTGTTCGAATTTTGATCAATGCCTAACAAGTATGCTAATATATCTATATATTCAAATTATTGAACATTTAGGAGAGAAAGTTATGTATCAAGAAATACAACATTTCAAATCTGACTTTTTCAAGGCATTAGCACACCCACTGCGAATAAGGATACTTGAAACCTTGGTAGAGGGCGATAAGAATGTTAATGAGTTACAGACGATATTAGGTAGTGAAGGATCGGCTGTTTCACAACAATTATCTGTTCTCAGAAGTAAGAACGTTGTATATGGAAAAAAGGATGGAACCTCAGTGATCTACTCTTTAACCGATCCAAAGATTAAGGAACTGCTAATCGTGGCGAAACAAATTTTTGATAATCATCTTGTGAATACGATTTCAATTTTAGAAAACATAAAAAATCAGTGAATTTCTTCAAAAGAAGAGCAAATCGAGTGTAATTAATCGATTTGCTCTTCTTTTTGTTCCAATGGAGTGTTTATCTACGAAATGCGAAATTGACACTACTCTGTATCAGATATATGATTTTATATATATTCAAATAATCAAATATATTGATTGTGGGGTTAACTATGAAGTTCTCATTTAGTGGCAGATATGTAGGCTATAATAGAAAGTCATTTCAGAAGGACATTATTTCAGGTCTTATTGTAGGAATCGTCGCTATTCCATTAGGGATGGCGTTTGCAATTGCAGCAGGTGTTAAACCTGAATACGGGTTATATACGACGATCATTGCTGGTATATTAGTCTCTTTATTAGGAGGATCAAAATTTCAAATTGGCGGTCCGACGGGAGCATTTATTCCTATCATCTTTGCAATCGTTATGCAATATGGGTATGAGAATTTATTAATTGCTGGATTTATGGCTGGGGTATTACTATTCTTGATGGGATTATTTAAGCTTGGAGCTGTCATTAAGTTCATCCCACGCCCCGTTACGATTGGTTTTACTACCGGGATTGCGGTGACGATCTTTGGAGGTCAATTAGCCAATTTCTTTGGATTGGAGAATCTTGAGAAGCACGAATATTTCTTTTCAAATATGAAGGAAATAGCCAAGCATATTGGAACAACGAATATGTACAGTATTCTAGTCGCAGCGATTTGTCTCATTACGATCATTGTAACTCCTAAATTATTATCTAAATTACCAGGTTCGTTGGTGGGCTTGTTAGTTTCAACGGCTGTTGCAGCAACATTGTTCCCGGATAAGGTGGCAACGATTGGTAGTACGTATGGGGCTATCTCGAGTAGCTTACCTAGCGTACACTTTCCTACCTTCACGATCGATAATATTCAGAGTTTAATTAAACCGGCATTCATTATTGCCATGTTGGGTGGCATTGAATCCCTACTATCTGCTGTGGTGGCAGATGGAATGGGTGGAAGTAGACATAATAGTAATAGAGAGCTCATGGGGCAAGGGATTGCTAATATGATCACACCTTTATTCGGAGGGATTCCTGCAACAGGTGCAATCGCTAGAACGGCAACGAATATCAAGAACGGTGCTGTTTCCCCTATATCTGGGGTCATTCATGGGATTGTTGTTTTGTTGGTGCTAGTTCTTTTTGCACCTTATGCTTCTAGAATTCCGTTAGCTAGTATGGCTCCGATTCTAATGGTTGTTGCGTGGAATATGAGTGAGCGTAAAGAGTTTGTGCATATACTCAAAACAAAGTCGGGGGAAGCGCTGGTGCTTCTTACAACATTTATTCTGACCGTATTCACAGACCTTACTATGGCCGTGGAAGTGGGATTACTCTTGTCAGCCATTGTCTTTATTAAACATATGAGTGAGTTACTCATTGTTTCCAAAGTGTTGCCTGACCATTCTGCAAAGAACGATCAGGTAGCAGCACATATCGTGAATGATGAGCATGATTGCCCTTATATTAGTATTTATACGGTTGAGGGGGCGTTATTCTTCGGGGTGGCGAATCAATTTGAAAAGTCTATTATGGATGAAATTGATCACGAACCTAAAGTCCTTATTTTAAAAATGAATAATGTCCCTTATTTGGATTCAACAGGTGAGGCAAACTTTGCAAATGTAACGAAGCGTTTTATTAAACAGGGGGGGACGGTTGTAGTCTCAGAAATTCAAAACCAACCTCAACAAGTCATTCGAAATACACACTTAGATCAGTTTATCGGACCTGAGAATTTCTTTGGAAATACAGGAGAGGCCATCACCTATTCATTGACCAAATTAAATAAATCTCATTGTTTAGGCTGTCAACATTATGCATTCCGGGAATGCCAATTGCGCTCTAATCCATCTCTGAAGGAAGCTGTTGACTTAGAGATTCTCGAGTCGCAATTGATTAAATAAATGGACGTTCCAAGTGTGTAGTTAAAAGACATCGATTATGAGAAATAATTTATTGCTAATTTTCCTCCTTTTTTCATAGAAGGAGTTTTTTGATTTACGCTTTAGAGGATTGTTATGATATAATTTAAAATTGCATAGTAAATAAAATGATTTTTATTGTAAATATAAAGGACGTGAAATAATTGACTAAGGATAACCAAAACTCACCGGACTTAAAATCCGGCAAGGGTTCGAAAGATTACTCCAAATACTTCGATTTCTCTGATGCGAAAGTGTTATCAGAAGATGAGTTTGGAAAGAGAATTCGAATTAGAGGTCGAGAAATCAATATATTGTCAGAGCCGAACCATAGACAAGAGAAACAACGTGGTAAAGAAGATGTTCAGGTGTTGTATGGTAATGCCGTTCCAGACGAGCTGAGAGGCATAGGAGAAGGCAAACATTATATTGTCTATACATTTGGCTGCCAAATGAATGAACACGATACAGAGACCATTAAAGGACTCTTAGAACAGATGGGTTATAGTAGTACAGAGGATCGGAAGGTCGCAGATATTATTCTACTTAATACATGTGCTATTCGGGAGAACGCTGAGGATAAAGTATTCGGTGAACTCGGTCATCTCATGCATCTGAAGACAGAGAAACCAGATCTCTTACTTGGTGTCTGTGGTTGCATGGCCCAAGAAGAGAATGTGGTCAATCGTATTTTGCAAAAGCATGGTTTCGTCGATTTGATCTTCGGAACACACAATATTCATAGATTGCCGCATTTGATTAAGGAAGCACTATTCAGTAAAGAGTTAGTTGTCGATGTATGGTCTAAGGAAGGCGACATTATTGAGAACCTACCGAAGAAGCGGGAAGGTATGAAAGCATGGGTAAACATTATGTACGGTTGTGATAAGTTCTGTACCTATTGCATCGTTCCATTCACCCGTGGTAAAGAGCGTAGTCGCCGACCGGAAGATGTTATCGCAGAGGTAAGAGACCTAGCACGTCAAGGATTCAAAGAAGTGACATTGCTTGGACAGAATGTGAATGCCTATGGTAAAGATTTCACGGATATTACTTACAGCTTCGCTAATCTAATGGATGATATGCGTTTGATTGATATTCCACGTGTTCGGTTCACAACTTCTCACCCAAGAGACTTCGATGATGAGTTGGTGGACGTGCTTGCTAAGGGTGGTAATCTGGTAGAGCATATTCATCTACCTGTTCAATCTGGAAGCACGGAAATTCTGAAGAAAATGAGTCGTAAATATTCCCGTGATCGATATATCGAGTTAGCACACAAGATAAAAAAGGCGATTCCAAATGTAGGATTAACGACGGATATTATTGTTGGCTTCCCAGGAGAGACCGATGAGCAATTTGAGGAAACAATGACGTTAGTCAATGATATTGGCTTCGATTCAGCCTACACCTTTATTTATTCTCCCCGGGAAGGGACACCTGCAGCTATAATGGAGGATAATATTCCTATGGAAGTCAAGAAGGAACGCTTACAACGTCTTAATCAGGCTATTGTCGATAACAGTCTTATGAGCAACGAGAAGCTACAAGGGAAGACCGTGGAAGTGCTCGTTGAAGGTGAAAGTAAGAATAATGAGGCGGTTCTAGCAGGAAGAACACGGACTAATAGGCTAGTACATTTTGAAGGTGGTAAAGACCTGATTGGGACGCTAGTGAATGTGGAAATCAGCGAAGTAAAGACATGGTATATTAAAGGCGAGATTGTAACAGAGTCTGTAGCTGTGAATTTATAGATAAGGAGTGGTCCATGTGGCAGAAGAACAAGGTAAGCTTAATGAGTATGGAATGATGACCTATGATACGCGAGATTTGGTTATCCAAGAAGAGGTTATGGTTAAGGCGAAAGAATTAGCGAACTTGATATCTAATAGTGAAGAAGTTCAGCACTTCCAACAAGCAGAAATGAAAATTAATAACCATGAACGTGTACAAGATCTGATCACTGTAATCAAGAAGAAGCAAAAAGAAATTGTTGCCTTTGAATCTTTTAGAAATAAAGAGATGGTTGCAAAGATTGAAGCTGAAATTGAAGTTCTCCAAGATGAGATCGACGGTATACCCGTTGTTGTGGAATTCCAGCAGAGTCAAAGTGATATAAACTATTTACTACAGCTGGTGATTTCTGTTATACGAGATACGGTATCCGAAAAGGTGAATGTCGAAGTGGGGACAGATTCTCCTCCAACAAATTGTGGTTAAGAGTGGACAGGGCTGCGGATGATTATCCGCGCCTTTTTGCTAAATGATAAGAAAGTATAAGACGTGCGAAACGGATACCACCTGAGTATAGGATGGAAATTCCGTTTCTTCTTTATCTGATTAAATAGATAGAAAGACATAATATAGGAGGATTATCATGGAGGGATTAGACAGCATGATTGCCAAGGGGAAAGATACCTTTTGGGGATTTCTTGGTTGTGAATTTGTTTCTGGAGATAATAAGGAAGTGAAGATTGCATTGGATGCTAAGGAACACCATACGAATTCTCTTGGTATTGTCCATGGAGGAGTGCTCAGCTCATTGATGGATCAGGCCATGGGTATGGTTGCAACAGCTGCCAAAAATGTAGATGCTTGTGTGACGACAAATATGAATATACATTTTGTAGCTCCGATGAAGCAGGGACTTCTAACAGTAACTGCCGTAGTTATTCATGAAGCAGGACGTAGCTTAACGACTGAAGCGCGTGTTCATGATAGTGAAGGAACATTAGGATGTGTATCGACAGCTAGCTTCAGAGTCGTTGGCATTAAGAAATAAAGTGGAAACAAGTCATAACACTTGACAAATAATATTAATGAATCATAATGATAATATCAAATAGAATATTATGTGGTGATGACGATGAATGAAGATAATAATGATAATAATAAACAAGAAACGTACAATGCTAAGAAATACCGCACGCCAGATGGAGTGCCTGCTGATATTGTCATGTTTACACTAACGAAGCGGGAACGTAAGACGGTTACGAAGACTTTACCTATTCGCGAACTCAAGGTGATGTTAATTCGTCGTAAGTCTTGGCCATTTGCGGGTAAATGGGCGCTACCTGGGGGATTTTGCAGAGAAAGTGAATCCATCTATGATGCGGCAAAGCGAGAGTTGAAGGAAGAGACCGGTGTGGACGGAGGCCATCTAGAGTATTTAGGTGTCTATAGCAAGCCTGGTAGAGATCCGCGTGGTTGGATTATCAGCAATGCCTTTTTTGCACTCGTAGAAGAATGGATGCTGGAGCAGAAACAAGCAGCGGACGATGCGGAAGAAGTGGGGATGTTCGGGATTCAAGAAGCGCTCGAACAGTTGGAGTTAGCATTCGATCATCGCGAGATTATTAGAGATGCGTATATAAGAATTCAGCAGAAGATGTTGCAGACGACGATTGCTAGGCAGTTTCTGCCGAAGCACTTCACCCTGAGTGAACTATATCAAGTGATTCAGACGGTTGTGCCAGAGTTCAAGGAACCCAATTTCATTCGGAAAATCACTTCAACACGAAGCAGACAGGGTCTCTTGGAAGAAGTGAAAGATGAGACGGGCAAGAAACTTAGTTCTAATCAATATTCACAGCGTTCCGCACAATTGTACATGTTTATGGATGATGTTCCTTTATTATCGATCTACACGTAGTTCCAATATGCAATGAATGGGGAGTGAGAATGATGAAAGCATTAATCGTCATTGATTATACCTATGATTTCGTAGAAGGTAATCTTCCGGTGGGGCAGCCTGCCATTGATATTCAAGAGACTATTGTCGCCCTCACCCAAAAGTATGTAGATCAGGATGACTTCGTCGTGATGGCTGTTGATCTTCATGAGGAGAATGATTCTTATCATCCGGAGACGGCTTTATTCCCTCCACATAATATTCGTGGTACGCACGGACGTGAATTGTACGGTGATTTGGCGGATGTCTATAACAGAAACCAACAATCTATCTATTGGGTGGATAAGAGTAGATACAGTGCTTTTTGTGGAACGAATCTCGACATAGCACTTAAAGAACGTGGAATTACGGAAGTCCATCTGGTAGGTGTATGTACGGATATTTGTATTCTTCATACCGCTGTAGATGCATACAACAAGGGATATGGAATTACCGTGTTTGAGGATGCTGTAGCCAGCTTTAATCCGCACGGGCATGAATGGGCACTAGAGCATTTTAAAGGTAGTCTGGGAGCTCAAGTGATTAGAAGTTCGAAATAGAGGTTTTCTTCTGACATTGAAGTTGACGAGCTGCAGGACAACAAGGGGGAATACATCATGCATACGGAAGATCTTGCGCTGCATACCGATAAATATCAGATTAATATGATGTATGCGCATTGGCACTTGGGTACACATGAGAATAGAGCCGTATTTGAAGCCTATTTCCGAAAGCTTCCATTTGGAAATGGATATGCTGTATTTGCAGGTTTAGAACGAATTGTTCAATATGTTAACCATCTTCGATTTACGGAAGAGGATATAGAATATCTTGCAGAGCAAGAAGAGAATTACGATCCTGCTTTTCTGGATGAATTGCGTAAGTTCCGTTTCCAAGGAACGATTCATTCTATGAAAGAAGGGACATTAGTATTTCCTGATGAACCGCTGATTCGTGTTGAAGGTAGAATGATGGAGGCGCAATTAGTAGAAACGGCTCTCCTTAATTTCATGAACTTTCAGACACTCATCGCAACCAAAGCATCACGAATTAAACAGATTGCGGGTCAGGATACTTTACTTGAATTCGGTACACGTCGTGCACAGGAGGCGGATGCTGCGGTCTGGGGTGCTCGAGCTGCGTATGTTGGAGGTTTTGATGCAACATCCAATATGCTGGCAGGCAAAAAGTTTGGAATTCCTACCAAAGGTACTCATGCACATTCATGGGTGCAGAGCTTTGAAAGTGAACAAGAGTCTTTTGACGCCTATGCCAAGGTCATGCCGGATTTAGTAACCTTACTAGTAGATACTTACGATACGCTAAAAAGTGGAGTTCCGCATGCGATTCAGACGGGTAAGTATTTAGCATCCATTGGAAAAAAATTGTCTGCCATTCGTCTAGATAGTGGTGATTTAGCGTATCTCTCGATTCAAGCACGCAAAATGTTAGATGAAGCCGGCTTGCCTGAAGTCAAGATTGTTGCTTCGAACGATCTAGATGAGAATACGATTCTCAATCTGAAAGCACAGGGAGCACGGATTGATATTTGGGGTGTTGGAACACAACTGATTACTGCGGCGGATCAACCGGCATTAGGTGGTGTATACAAACTCGTCGAGCGTAATGTGAATGGCGTAATGAAACCAACTCTCAAAATCTCAGCTAACCCTGAGAAGGTATCTACACCTGGCAAGAAAGACGTATATCGTATTATTGACCGCACAAGCGGTAAGGCTCTAGCAGATTATATTTGTTTCCCAGAAGAGGAACAACCGCGTGATGGCGGACCAATCAAGTTGTTCAATCCACAGCATTCTTATCTACAAAAGAAGATACGGAACTATGAGGCCATTCCTATGCTAGAGCCCGTATTTGTGGATGGTATTCAGGTATATGAATTACCGACGCTTGATATGATTCGCATCCACCATAAGGAACAGTTAAATCTCTTCTGGCCGGAATATTTGCGGAAAATGAACCCGGAAATATATCGTACGAACATTAGTGAGACCGTATGGGAGTTAAAAAAAGCCATTATGGCTGAACATATGCAAGAAGAGGATATATAAGAGGAAGTTCAAAAAGTCATCTTTTGATCACGAAGGTTCGCGAGAAGCTTATTCGACATCGAATATTGAATTCAGCCGGTCCTAGCATATGCTTTCGAGGTATGTTTCCTTCGGAAACATTTCAGGTGCTCACGTAGGTACTGCAAGCATAGGCTTCCGAAGTCGCTTTCTACGAAAGCGTGTAGCTCTGCTCCTCAGTCCCTAGCTTCATCCAAACTTCTGAAGCGTTTTGAAAAACATAGCATCATAAGCATACGTTTTTAGTGCTGAAAAGCTGAATTTTTGAACTCGTACTATAAGACTAACCGATAGCATGTTAGAGATTCTACAGGATCTCTGACATGCTTTTTTTACATATAAGGATGTATAGAGTTTTAGTAGGATTTTTAGGTTTACATAGTAGGAAGTTTAATAAATTGTAATTTATGATGATATATTCCGGATGTAACCCATCTTAAAGTAGATAAAGAGGCAAGGTTAGACTCACGAAGGGGGCTTGACCCATAATGTGAGGCAGAAGTGAGTGAAGTAACTGCAGAAGTTACACTTATTTAGGAGGAAAGCTAGGCTGAAGAGAAACAGATACAAAACATACAGTTAAAATACGGATAATAGTGAAAATTAGGGGTTTTCCAGTAACTAGATGCACTCTATGCAGCTAATATGAGCACATCAGGATACGGAGGGGATTTAAGTGTACTCGGTACAACTGTTGGACAAGGAGAAGGTGGAATGTTAGTCATGCTGGTGCTAGGACTGATTATGGAGGTGAAGATGACTGTTGGCGATGCTAATCGTGCTAATGGAGGGGATGTTTTGTCGTTTATGGTATATATACCTAATCGAAGATCGGATAGCCACAAATATGGAAATAACAGAGCACTCGTAATAGAACAAGAGAAGGGAATGGATATGGAGCGAAAAGTTCACGTTCCGCCTTTAAAGTCGTGTTCCATCCTTTGATAATAATCAAGGAACATGACTTTAACAGCGGATGTAGCCCATAGCCAGTCGCTTCCCACCCACTACATAAACTCCCCGACCAAGGACGCCGAAAGGCGTCTTTTTTATTGTGAAGAAGCCATTGAAATCATGCGGATGACCTCAATTATTTCTCGGGAAAGCGCAGGAGTTGGCAAAATGTATCGCTGTTCGACATGTTGTGGAATGAAACCGCATACAACATATTCAATTGGATATGATTTTTTTCATATCTAAAATTTGTAATATCTCGTTAAAATGAAAGGATAACAATAGAGGAAATATCACATTAGAGAAAATATCCGTAAAAGGGGTGATGTCGGTGGTACATCTGCCAAAAGTAAATGAATTGGGTTTCTTTGAAATAAGATTGGAGTCCATTGGGGGCCTTGGGGCAAATTTGGCTGGTAAAATGCTGGCTGAAGCTGGTGTTGAAGGTGCTGGTCTGAATGGGGTGAGTTTCTCGTCCTATGGTTCTGAGAAGAAGGGATCACATGTTAAAGCACATATCCGTTTTTGTGATCTGAATACACCTATCCGTGATACGTCACCCGTTGAACGACCACATGTCTTGAGTATATTTCATGAAGCTCTGGCTAAAACGGTCAATGTGATTAGTGGAATTTATGCAGATAGTACCGTCCTTGTTAATTCTCAGAAAACACCTGAGCAATTAAAGAATGCTATGAATATGCTTGGAGGCACGGTTGCTGTTATCGACGCCACAGGCATTGCACTATCGGAGAAGAATCGTGTCAATATGGCGATGCTTGGAGCAATGTTTCGTCTATGTCCTTTTCTTGATCCCGATACGATGAAAGAAGTCATTCGCAAATCCCTTGGGACGAAATATCCTCAGAGTGTGGCATCAGCCTTAAATACGTTCGAGCGTGGATTTAATGAAGTAATCATTCAGGAATTTCCTTTAGAAGAAGGGAAGTCGATGCCGGAATTCGTACGTTCAGATATCTCTGTGCTTGGATATGAGACACAACCGATCGGAGGACTTATTACCAATCCGGGCAATAGCTTTTTGAAAAATCTTAGTATTTCCCGTGCTGGAATGATGCCTCATTTCGTAGTGGAAGATTGTATTCATTGTGCTCAGTGTGACACCGTATGCCCGGATTTATGCTTTGTATGGGAAGAGCAACTTGATAAAAAAGGAAGACCACAAATGTTCCTGAATGGGATCGATTATCAGTATTGCAAAGGTTGTTTGAAATGTATTGAGGCTTGTCCGACAGATGCTCTCTCAAGTGTTCTTGAAGAAGACGGTGCAGCAGATGCTCAGACGGTTAAACATATTTTTGACTTAGTATAGATTATTGGTGAAAGGTGGGAAGCTCTAATGGCTGTTATTGATGAAAAAGAAGTAGACACTTCCAAGGTTGAACAAATATATGTCTATGAATCTGGGAATGAAATGGCTGCTTATGCTGCACATCAAATTAATTATCATGTGATGGGTTATTTTCCGATCTCCCCCTCAACCGAGGTGGCACAGTATTTAGACTTGATGAAAGCTAATGGGCAACATGATATCAAGTTGATCCCATCGGATGGTGAGCATAGCTCCGCAGGTATATGTTTCGGAGCCTCAACGGCAGGTGGTCGTGTATTTAACGCAACAAGTGCAAATGGCTATATGTTTATGTTAGAACAGATGCCTGTGCAGTCTGGCACACGATTCCCTATGGTTATGAATTTGGTGTGTAGATCGGTCTCAGGTCCATTGAATATCCATGGTGATCATTCGGATCTATATTTCGCTTTGAATACAGGCTGGCCTATCTTGATGTGTCGTGATCCCCAGTCTGTCTATGATATGAACCTAATTGCCCTCAAACTAGCTGAACACAAAGATGTACGTCTGCCAGTGCTGATTGCTTCTGATGGATACTTCACATCACATCAGAAGCGTCGTGTTCAAGTGTTGGCACATCAGCAGGACGTTCATAAGTTCGTAGGGGAAAAGCCGCCTGAAGGCTTCCCTAACACGTTAGATCGAGATAATCCCATTACGGTCGGACCTTATATGAATGAACCAGATTATATTAATAACAAATATCAGCAGTCCCAAGCGATGTACAATGCTGGAGATGTATTTGAGGCTATTGCTAGTGAATACAAGGAATTAACAGGTCGAAATTACGAAATGCTAGATATGTACCGTATGGAGGATGCAGAAGTAGCGGTATTCCTTATGAATTCGGCCTCTGAAATTATAAAAGATGTGGTTGATCAACTTCGTAGTCAAGGGATCAAGGCGGGTTCCATCGCTCCCAATATGATCCGACCGTTTCCTCAGAAGCAAATTGCTGAGGCTTTGCAACATGTTAAGGCCATTACGGTGGGTGACCGTGCAGATTCATATGGAGCACATGGCGGTAATATGGTGCTTGAGATTAAAGCGGCTCTGTTCACAGATGGTAACACGACAACGCAAGTCATCAGTAGGATATATGGTTTGGGCGGTAAAGAATTCTATGCAGAAGATGGGCATCATTTATTTGAACTAGCTATTGAAGCGGTTGCGAAGGGTATGGTAGAAGTACCTTTTGACTACTATGGACATACCGTTGGAGAAGCATCTAAAGCCCCTAAACGTGTTCTGAAGCCGATGAGGTTCGAAGACTTGAAGACAGGTCTAATTACGGTGAAGAAGGACGAAGTGACAGGGAAATTAAGTGTACGTATTCCACCGCTACGCGCGCTTACGAAGAAGCCGAAACGATTAGCTCCAGGTCATGGTGCTTGTCCAGGGTGTGGGATATTCTCAGGGCTTGAGACGTTCTTCAAGGGAATTGAAGGAGATATTGTTGCACTGTATCATACAGGTTGTGCGATGGTTACGACTACGGGCTTCCCCTATTCTGCACATAAAGCAACGTATATCCACAATCTATTCCAGAATGGGGCTGCCACATTATCAGGTGTTGTGGAAATGTTCTGGGAACGCAAGCGGCGTGGTGAATTGGATCATCTAGGTTTGCAAGAGGACTTCACGTTTGTTATGGTAACGGGTGATGGTGGTATGGATATTGGTATGGGACCTGCTATTGGCGCAGCAATGAGGAATCATAAGATGATCATTATCGAGTATGATAATGAAGGTTATATGAATACCGGGGCGCAACAATCCTATTCAACGCCTCTTGGAAACCGAACCTCGACATCCAATCTAGGAACGGAGCAACAAGGGAAAACAACGCAACATAAAGATACAGCTCAAATCATGGCAGCAACGAATATTCCGTACGTATTCACCGGTTCCGAGGCATTCCCTCAAGATTTGGTGAAGAAAGCGGCGAAAGCCCAATATTATGCGCAGAACGAAGGATTAGTATATGGTAAAATACTGATTGCATGTCCTTTGAATTGGTTATCTAATGACAATGAGGGTGCTATCATTGTGAACGAAGCTGTAGATACTTGTTTCTTCCCATTGTATGAAGTAGAGCATGGATGTACAAACATCACATATAATCCAGAAGATAAGAATAAGAAAGTTGAACTTCGCGAATGGCTGAAGTGGATGGGGAAAACACGTCATTTGCTTAAGCCGGAAAATGAAGCCACGTATGAGAGTTTTCAAAATGAGGTCAATCGGCGTTGGAATGTATTGAAGGCTAAGCATGAGAATCCTTATTTATAAGCTCATTTAGAAATGAAGAAGGCGTCTTTCCTTAGCAGGGAGGAGGTCCTTTTTTGAAATATAAGAAAGTATACGTTTCACTTGATACTCTATTTCTTATATTTCGGCAGAGAATGAAGAGACTAGGAAATATGATTAATGTTTTAGATGGTTAAGAAAGGAAATGGTGACTTATATGAACAGTTTTCAAGCATTTATGATTCGTAAAGATGATCAAGGGTTTCGTAGTGGTGTAGAGACATTGAATATAGACCAACTACCAGAAGGTGACGTAACCGTTGAGGTAGAGTATTCCAGTGTTAACTATAAGGATGGTTTAGCCAATTCATCGGAGGGGAGGATAGTCAAATCGTATCCTTTTATTCCAGGAATTGATCTAGCAGGAACAGTTGTTGAATCAAATCACCCTCGCTTTCAGTCAGGTGATGTTGTTCTGTGTACAGGATTTGGACTTGGCGAAGTACACTTCGGTGGGTATAGTCGCTTGGCAAGGGTAAGTGGTGATTGGCTCGTCTCGTTACCGCAGGGATTGAATTCCAAAGAGGCCATGGGGATTGGTACAGCTGGGTTTACGGCGGCATTATCTGTGGAACGGCTTATTCTTAATGGTCTTACACCAGAGCGTGGGCCTGTGCTAGTTACAGGAGCAACGGGTGGTGTGGGTAGTGTTGCTGTGAATATATTAGCTCAGCTTGGATTCGAAGTTGTGGCGAGTACAGGGAAAGTTGATACTCAGAGTGAGTGGTTACAACAATTAGGTGCGACCTTAGTCGTTAGCCGCGAAGAAATTATAGCTCCTCCCAAAGGAGTTCTTGCGAAAGAACGATGGGCAGGTGTAGTTGATCCTGTTGGAGGATCTCATTTAGCAGGGCTTCTGAAGACAGTCCAATACGGTGGAGGGGTTGCACTTTCAGGATTAACTGGCGGGGGATCTTTCGAGAGTACAGTCTACCCATTTATACTTCGTGGAATACAATTGCTCGGTATCGATTCTGTCTATTGTCCTATGGAACATAGACAGGCGATTTGGACTAAATTAGGCGCAGCGTGGAAGCCCGTTAAGGTGCTTGAGGGTGGAATAACGGAGATTTCATTACATGAATTACCTGATGTACTAGAGAACATATTGCAAGGTGGAGCAGTCGGACGTACCGTGGTGAAGCTAGATTAGGATATTTATTGAAGTAGGTTAGCTTTGGGGAATAGGAATCATAAAAATAGAGTGTGGGGACTGATAATAGTTTCTACACTCTGTTTTTGCCGTTGAATAATCGTTACATGTGAACAGGTATTCTCACTTGATAAATAAAAAATTTCAATATAATTGGAACATTTAGAGTCTAATGAACGTTTTAGTGGTAATGAGAGAATAAGCTTAAGTCGTTGCTCGGGCTTGAAGTTGAAAAAAACAATGTGCAGAGGAGAGGAATTCATGAGAAAAATTCTAACCGCACTTGCTGTTGCAAGCATGTTAAGTGTTAGTTCAATAGCAAATGCCGCTGATTCAATACCTATATATATATACAATGATAAGATTCAAAACAATTTGGCACCAATAGTAGAACAAGGGAGAGTACTTGTTCCGATTCGAGTTGTATCAGAGGCATTAGGTGCAAAGGTAGAATGGGATAAAAAAGAGAACAAAGTGACTGTTCGTAAATGGGCTGAAAGTGTCATACTTACGATCGGTAAGAATACAGCTTCCGTCGATGGGAAGTTTGCTGAATCCGGTGTGATTTCATTAGATGTTTCTGCTAAATTAGAGAATAATCGAGTGTTTGTCCCTTTACGATTTCTATCAGAACTATATGGGTATAGAATAAATTGGGATGGTAAAGCGGTTACGATTAGTTCACCCTTAAATGACAAAGAACGGAAGATCCTCTATGAAGGTTCGCTACAACAAGCTCGAAAGCTAGCTATGGACAAGACCTACACCTCAATCGTACATTATGAGCAAAGGCCATTGGAGGTAACTCGTGAAGATGATGATTATAGCAGTACCTTTTTATTTCCCGAGGGTGAAGCCCTTCGATTCTATGTCCTTAAAGGTGATACAGCTTTGTTGTATGAATTTAAAGAGGATTTCCCAATGGTGACTTGGCAAGCGCATATTCAAAAAGGGGATAACTTACAAAATTTCTTAGATCACAAATTGTTCGATACAAGGGGAACGGAAATCACAATAAATAAAAAGCTATTATATTATAACTATGGTATTTCAGGAGATAGTAGTGCAAAAACAAGTGGTAGCATTGATGAAGATAATAAAATTGCGCAACTGGGCTTCGAACATATTATTGGTGGTGTAGTGTCCAATAAAGAGGGGAAGATTTCATTAGAATTATCAAATGAAACTCGAAAGGAAGTAGTGAATAGCGTACAATAGCAGCACTATTTGAGCACGAAAGAAAAGCAGTGTTCCGGATAGTTAATGTAATTAAATGTAGCCACTTGCATGGGGGGCTTTACATATAGTAAACTCGGCTGATAGAGATGGAAATGAGTTGGAGGAGAAAGAAGTATGAATCTGAATCAAGTAACAGATCGAGTTACACCTATATACATATTGTCTGGATTCCTAGGAAGCGGGAAAACGACATTGTTGCAGCGCATGGTAACATATTGGCAGGAGCAGGGGCTTCGACCCGCTGTGATCATGAATGAGATTGGCGATGTGAACTTGGAAGGTGCGTTGATTGAAGAGACCGTCCCCATGACTGAAATGCTCAGTGGATGCATCTGCTGTACCATTCGAGGTGATTTAAGTTTAGAAATATCTAATCTGATTAAGCAAGAATCACCTGATGTAATCGTCATAGAGGCGACAGGAATTGCGAATCCGATGGAAATCTTGGATGGTGTAACGGAAGCTGCGCTGTATATGAAAATAGATCTTAAGAGCGTCATAACCGTCGTTGATGCGGTACATTTATTGGAACTATATGAGATCCAGAAAGGCAAGACTTATCGCCTTATGCAAGAGCAGATTCGCTGTGCATCTTATTTGATTCTTAATAAAATTGACCGTGTAAGTGAAGGAGATCAAGCTTCGCTTACGACGATACTATCTAGTTGGAACGAGTATGCTCCGATTATCCCAGCTGTACGTTGTGATGTGGACTGGGTTCCTTTGTTCGGACAAGATGTTCAACCTAGACAGTGGAAGAGCGACCATTCATATGAAGTTGATCAAGCTGAGGATCATGATCATAGTCAGGTTGGACATGATCACTCACATCACTCACATGATCATGTTATGGTATATACGCATTATTTCACGGGTCCAATTGATAGTCAGGGTTTTGAACAATTAGTGAATCATTTACCACGTGAAGTATATCGTGCGAAAGGAATTATGACATTTAGTGATACCACCAGTCGATTCTTATTTCAATATGCATTTAGAGAATCGGACTTCTTGAAGATTAATCCTCAAGGAGTCGTACCCGATGTCGTTGTATTCATAGGTGAGCATTTCTCTCAAGCTGAATTGAAGGATGCCTTGGAAGAGCTTGAGAAGAGAGGTTAATGCTAACTGAAAATTATAAGTGAGTATGCCAGTTAAATCGTGTTGCAACCTAATGGTGACCGATGTATACTGTTGTATATTGAACGTCTTTGAACGGGAGAGTAATGAGAGTAACTGATATTGTAGCGAGCCGGAAGTGGTGAAAGCCGGTATATTGGACTCTGATGAAGCGCACCCGGGAGATGGCTATTCCAACGTCATGAAGATCGCTTTTTTATGATCAGTAGAATAGTCCGATTGATCTTCGTTATAGGTCATCAAGCGGAACAACTCTAGAGAGGATTACACCTCTGTCTGAGGGTTCAACTAGAGTGGTACCACGGGAACTAAAGCTCTCGTCTCTTATTCATAGAGATGAGGGCTTTTTTTGATGAAATAAACGGTCATTTGAGTAGAATAAGGAGGATGGTTAATCATGTTAAATAAATGGGCCGTAGAGGCGATACAGCCACATGTATCCCTATCAGTAGAAGAAGTAGAGGCCTTGTTAGAAACACCACCCTCAGCAGTGATGGGTGACATTGCATTTCCGTGTTACGTATTAGCAAAGCAATACAGACAATCACCGCCACAGATAGCACTACATTTAGTAAACCTTATCCAAATGAAGGGAATCAAAGCAGAAACTGTTGGACCTTATGTTAATTTAACTTTTGACAGAAGCTATTATGCTGGGTACTTGATGGAGCAATTGCAGCAAAGTAATGATCCCCAAACCAATATAGGTCAGGGGAAAAAGGTGATTATCGATATGTCATCCCCAAATATAGCGAAACCTTTTGGTATCGGACATCTTCGATCGACGATGATCGGAGCCGCCTTGTACAAAATGTATCAAACCGCAGGATACGAACCTGTTAGTGTCAATCATCTGGGGGATTGGGGCACACAATTTGGTAAACAAATTGCAGCATATAAGCGTTGGGGTAATGATGAAGCATTACAAGAGAACCCAATTCAGGAGTCTTTACGTTTATATGTTCAGTTTCATGAGGAAGCAGAGCAAGATGCTACATTGGAACCCGAGGCGCGAAATTGGTTCCGTCTGTTGGAGTCTGGTGATGAAGAAGCGAACAGACTTTGGGAATATTTCGTCGAAGTTAGTATGCAGGAGTTCAACAGAATGTATGAAAGACTAAATGTTACGTTCGATTATGTGCTCGGAGAAAGCTTTTACAACGATAAGATGGGTGCTGTTGTTCAAGAGCTAAAAGATAAAGACTTATTAGTGAAAAGTGAGGGTGCACTCGTTGTTCAGTTGGATGATGAGGGGATGCCACCCTGCTTAATTATGAAGTCCGACGGGACGACGATTTATCCTACACGGGATTTGGCAACAGCATTCTATCGCCATCATGTCATGAAAGCTGATCAAATTCTGTATGTGGTCGGGGGAGAACAGAAGTTACATTTCCAACAAGTATTTGCTGTATTGAATAAAATGGGGGCCGAGTGGGTTCAAGATTGTAGTCATGTTCACTTTGGATTAATGAAATTCGAGGGTAAGAAGATGTCTACCCGTCGCGGTAAAATTGTGTATCTTGACGATGTGTTAGATGAAGCTATTACAAGAGCGCTGCGGGTCATTGAAGAGAAAAATCCAGAGTTGCCGGATAAATATAAGGTGGCACAGGATGTAGGAATTGGAGCAGTTATTTTTGGAGATCTCAAGAATAATCGGAGTAATGAAGTGGATTTCTCATTGGATGATGCGTTGAATTTCGAAGGGGAGACAGGTCCTTACTTGCAGTACACATATACTAGAACCCAAAGTATTCTTTCTAAGAGCATGATGATAGAACAAGTGGACGCGGAGGATCTACAAGGAATGCAGGAGGATAAGTATATTGAAGCTTTAGGTGATTCGGGATGGGCCCTCCTTAAACTCCTTATTCGCTTCCCTGAACAGTTGAAACGTGGGGTACATAATAATGAACCTTCCGTATTAGCTAGGTATGTTCTAGATG
Organism: Paenibacillus sp. FA6; assembly: GCF_051550225.1. Classification (NCBI taxonomy): domain Bacteria; kingdom Bacillati; phylum Bacillota; class Bacilli; order Caryophanales; family Paenibacillaceae; genus Paenibacillus; species Paenibacillus sp. FA6. Next base: position 1,304,868 of record NZ_CP188820.1, read on the forward strand.
TAGCGCAGGTGTTCAATCACTTCTACAACCAGGAAAGAATACTGTGTGAAGAAGAGAAGTTAAGAAAAATTCGAGTGTCTCTAACGATGCTAACAGGACAATCTTTACAAAGAACAATGCATATTCTGGGTCTAGGTACTCCTGTACGTATGTAAAAAGGGGCGTAATAGATTCATTTAACAATCTCATGTTGATAGATTCTGCGGATTCCTTTAACATAAGGAATAGCAAAGCAGATCAACTAGCACATCGTGTGAATGTGTTGATAGTGAATGGAGCGGAAGTATGGTAAAAGAAAGATTGCTCGACAGTGATCATTCAAGAGATGTCTTTACCTATTTTGGACTTGCCGTATATTCTTCACAATCTTTGGAGCAGCAACTCGTTAACTTATTAATGCTCATGAAGCTATCAGAGGGCAAGATTCCAACAGAAGAAGACTTCACTGAACTTTATCAACGTAAGTTAAGTAGTTCGTTAGGCCAGTTAGTACAGGAAATTCAGCATCATTTCCCTTTCTCAGAAGAAGAAACGATTCAATTGACAAGAATATGGAAACAACGTAATTATATTGTCCATGATTACTTTAAGGAGCGAATCCAAGAGACGTTCAGTCCTGGCGGTCGTTCTCGTATGATTCGTGAGTTTACGAAGTTTAGTGACCAAGCACAAATGTTGGAGAAGAAGCTCCAAGGATATTCTCGGGAATTCTATCGTACGCTTGGTCTAGATAATGATTCTATTGCTTCTTATTCTGATAAATCATAGTTTCGAACAAGGATGCTTGAAAAGTAAAGAGCCTCACTGCAATATCGCAGTGAGGCTCTTTACTTTATTCTTTAAAGGGCGTGCTACCGTCCTTTGGAATCATCAGTTATTTTATACACCAGGCACGGATTGAATAGGTTGCCTAGAAGATTCTTCTACATGCTCAGATCCAGTAGGTTGAGGTAAGATACTTCCCAGTTGTAGTTGATACAATTGGAAGTAACGACCACCCAGCTCCAGAAGTTCTTCATGACTACCTCGTTCAACGATCTCTCCACGGTGCAACACCAGAATTTGATCAGCACTGCGGATGGTAGAAAGACGGTGAGCGATAATGAACGTCGTGCGACCTCTCTTCAGAACCTCCAGGGCCGATTGAATCAGGCTTTCCGTCTCTGTATCAATGTTGGCGGTGGCTTCATCAAGAATAAGGATTGCTGGATCGAATGCAAGCGCGCGTGCGAAGGAAATCAGTTGGCGCTGCCCAGCGGACAACGTACTTCCTTTCTCCACAACGGGCTCATCAAATCCTTTTGGTAAGTGGGCAAGGATACGCTCAGCACCCACATCACACAAGGCCTTCTCGATTTGTTCACGGGATATTCTCTCGTCACCTAGGCTGACATTCGATGCCACCGTACCAGTGAAGAGATAAGGATCCTGCAATACAATTCCCATATGATGGCGTAGCCATTGTTTAGGGATATCAGTCACTTCCTGACCATCAATCGTAATGCTCCCTTTCTGTGGATCATAGAAGCGGAATAATAGATTAATGATGGAACTTTTCCCTGAACCAGTATGACCTACCAGAGCAACCGTCTGGCCTTGCTTCGCTTCAAAGGAAATGTTTTTGAGAACATAATCTTTTTTATAAGCGAATGAGACATCCTTGAATTCTACATTTCCTTTGTAGCGTGGCATAGTACCATCTGTAACATCTTCCCCTGGCTCATCCATCAGCTCGAACACTCTCCCAGCAGATACCATAGAAGAATCGAGCGCAGCAAGCTGGTTCACCATACCCGTGATGGGTTGAAATAACCGACCAAGGACATCAACGAAGGCATACAGTACACCAAGTGATACAACATTGGTACCACTGAGTGAGCCGAATCCGAAATACGCTAGCAATACGGCAAATGAGAAGCTACGTAACACATTGACCAAGTTATGGGTTGTAAATGCATTGAGGTTCAGCATCTTATTCTGATACTTCATGTAATCTTGATTCAGTGTCTCGAATTCATCCCTAGTCTGTTGCTGACGTCGGAATATACGAATGATGGACATTCCTTGAATAGACTCATTGATGATCGCATTGATCTCACTTAGGCGAGATCGAATAATCGTATTGAATTTAGTTGCGTATTTACGATAGAGAATAATCCAAATAATTAATATCGGAATAACGAATAAGCATACAAGCCCAAGTCGCACATCAAGTATGAATAGAGCAATATACACGCCTGTAATATAGACGATACCCGAGCTGAAGTTGGCAAGTACAGCCACGAACAAATCCTTTACTGCCTCCGTATCGTTGGTAATTCTAGAAACGACCTTCCCAGCAGGTAAGTTATCAAAGAAATGGACTGGAAGTCGTTGAATATGGGCGTATACATCTGTCCGCAATTTCTGAATAACTTTGTTGGCTGAAGACTGTAGCCAGTAGGTCTTACCAAATTCCGTGAATATTGTGACCAATAGTAGTAAGAGATATAATCCCACGAGCTTCATAATGCCAGGTATTTCTGGCGTGTAAAAGGTGAAAAGTTGGTCGGCTGTTAATGCTGTGACTGGATAAGTTGACTCTAATGTTCCATTTGAAATGGTCATCTGGCCATCGACAACGACTCTTTTTCCATTAGTAACTTCAACCGCCTGATTGATAAAATAGAAGGTCTTACCTTTTTGGAGAATACGGACTTCTTGACCTTTATTCTCGTTCTCGGCGAATCGATCGCCGCGCTTGTAATAATGACCTTCATATAGAACAGAACCTTCCGATGTTGGTGAATCCGTCTCAAAGAAAGGTTGTTCAATACCGAGCATATGGTCATCAATCATAGCTTTAGCTATAAAAGGTCCCGCAAGTTCTGCGGCAACGCCTATACATAATGTGAATATAGCGGCTATGAACATCACTTTAGCCGTTAGAGCATACTGGAACAACCGTTTTCCTATGTTCAATTAAGTCACCTCCTCAGTGGTGAGTTTGTTTTCCACTTGTTGACGTTCAAATTGTTCAAGATACCAACCTCCTAGAGCTAATAGCTCTTCGTGAGTTCCTTCTTCAATGATGCTACCTTCCTCAAGCACGACAATCCAATCGGCATGCTCCACAGCTGATAAGCGATGTGTGGATATGAGAGTGGTCTTACCCGCGCGTTTGAGTCTGATGTTCTCAATAATTCGTGCTTCTGTTCTTGCATCAACGGCAGATAGTGCGTCATCTAGAATGAGAATCTCAGGATTTCCAATAAATGCTCTCGCTAATGCGACACGTTGTTTCTGCCCCCCAGAAAGGGAGACCCCTTTCTCACCGACAAGGGTATCTAGACCATCTGACAGGGTGGTAAGGTCATTCTCGAAGGCAGCGGTTGCGATGGCCTCCATAATTAAGGAATCATTCGCGTCCTTTAAACCGTATTGAATGTTCTCACGTACAGATCTGGAGAACAATATTTGTTCCTGCGGTACATATCCGATCCAACTATGAAGTTCGTCCTTAGCCAGTTCTTGTATGCAGATACCTGAGATAAGAAGTTCACCAGTTCCCATAGGGTATTCATGCAGAAGTTGCTTCAGTAAGGTGGATTTACCGCTTCCGGTACGTCCAACTACGCCTAGAGTCTGCCCCTTTTGGAGTGTTAACTGAATATTCTTCAAATTATCCACCGTTGAAGTTGGATAACGGAAGGTGATATCCCGTAGCTCAATACGCTGTGGATCACTTACAGTCGTAGGATGAGCAACGTCATCCACATCCGGTATGACGGATAGAATTTGATCCACACGATCGAGTGAGGCACTACCTCGTTGCATGATATTAATTAATTCACCAATAGCGAACATCGGCCAGATCATCATCCCAAGGTACATATTAAATGACACGAGATCCCCAAGGGTAATCTGATTTCTGAACACAAGATAAATACCATAGGTAAGACCAATTACATAGCTTAGTCCGACACAGAGTCGAATCGTAGGCTCGAAAAAGGCATCTACCTTAGCTACACTCATATTTTTGCGATACACATCATCCGTTATGTTCTGAAATTGTTGTTGATCTGATCTTTCTTGAACATAAGCACGAATAACACGCACACCGGCAACAGATTCGAGAACTTGGTCATTCATATCTCCAAAGGCATCCTGTGCTAAAGAGTAACGTTCATGTACGATTTTTCCATAAATCTTCATCGCAAGGGCGATAAAGGGGAGGGGGATAATCGCTGCTAACGTTAACTGCCAGCTAATGAGAAATCCCATGGCGAACAGGATAACGAGTAAATATACGGTTGAATCTGTCATGACTAATATTCCGAAACCAGCTGTTGCAGCGACGGAACGAAGATCGTTCGTTGCTCTGGCCATCAAATCACCTGTACGATTTCGTTCGAAGAAAGGAGGGGTCATGCCAAGTAAATGATTCATATACCGCGTACGGAGAATTCGCTCGACAAGGTTAGCACCACCAAACAATCTATGCATCCATATGTAAGTGATCAGGTAGATAACAATTAGAATGACAATAATCAATGCGATATAGCGAAAAAGTGAAGGACCTGTAATAGTGCCTGTAACGATATCATCAATCGCATTTCCAAGTAAACGAGGTGGTAACAACTCACCTACGCCACATAAAATTAGCGTAATTAAACCAATGATGTAGCGCTTTTTCTCTTGGCGAAAAAACCAACCTAGCTTTTTTAAAACAGAAAACAAAACAATCACATCCTCTCAAGTTGAAACTGCTGATGAATTTAATTCCCAAGTTGGACACAAAAAAAGACATACCATCCGTGAACGGACGATATGCCTTTTGAAATGCTAAAGTTATCATGCGTACGGTTGATTGAGCAACCGCCGCCAACGTAGGATATTCAATTCAGAAATTCTAAGAAGCACATATGACTTCTTTAGAATCAATCCACCAGCAGGGTTACTCCAATATTCAATTGTAGTTTATAAGCCGTATTGTATTGAAAAGCTCTAATCATCTGATTGAACATGTTACTCACCCTTCCTTTGTAAATTTTTGTGTATCTGGTATCGTGAGAATTTTATCATCATGACATCAAATTTGTCAATTTTTATTTTAGTAAGAGTATTTGTTCGTATTTATAATAAGGAAGACAGGGCGATGTATGTATTTTTGATGCGGGTTCAGGTATGATAGAGACACACACATTGGAATACAGATCGTAAAGGAGTTGGACTTCATGAACATTGTAGTGAGTGCCGACGCAGCCCGTTGGTATGTGAGAGAATTAAATTTAAACGATGGTGATTCCGTAAGGTTCTTTCCACGTTATAGTTCCGGAGGAGGGCTACATCCAGGATTCTCTCTGGGCATCTCTGTTGAGAAACCTACCAATGGTACGTTATTTCAAGATGTAGAAGGAATTCGCTTTTATTTGGAAGAGCAGGATTTGTGGTACCTTAAAGGTTATGATTTGATTGTTAATTATGTAGAGCCTGATGATGATATTGATTATGTTTATAAAGAGATTAAATAATAGTCTTTGGAAGTTATATACAAAGCTCCTTTTCGACAAGGAAAGGAGTTTTTGGTTGCGCATAAATGGTGAGCTGCATTCTATTAGAGAAGTGAAGGAATAATAACGTGATATCGTTATCCTTTCGAAAGGGGAAGTATAGTCATTGAATCAATGGAAATCCTATTTTAAATTTATTAAGCCATATATGAAATTAATTATTATTACGCTGATTATTGGGATGATTAAGTTCACTATTCCGTTAACTTTACCGATGATCATGAAATATGTAGTCGATGATTTGTTGACAGGGAATTCACCACTTACGATGCAAGAAAAAGTGTCGCAATTGATGAAGGTTCTTGGTGGAGCGCTAGTATTGTTCGTCATAATCAGAGGGCCTGTTGAATATTTCCGCCAGTATTTCGCCCAACTTATTACCAATAAGGTTCTATTCGATTTACGAAATCGATTGTATTCCCACTTACAAAAATTATCTCTTCGGTATTATCAGAATACGAAAGCGGGCGAAGTCATATCGCGTTTCATTAACGATGTGGAGCAGACCAAGAATATTGTAGAAGTTGGTATGATGAATATTTGGTTAGATATGTTTACGCTTGTATTCGTACTAATTGTCATATTCTATCTGGACCCTACGTTAGCTTTGGTCGCAATTTCGATGCTTCCTCTGTATGCTATTGCTGTAAAGATCCTTTATAAAAGGTTGAAAAGTCTTACAAAAGATCGTTCTCAAGCATTAGCTGGTATTCAATCCTATTTACATGAAAGAATTCATGGGATCTCTGTAATACGTAGCTTCACTCTAGAGAAATACGATCAGAATAAATTTGAAGGTATCAATGGTAACTTTCTCAATAAGGCTTTGGCACAGACGCGTTGGAATGCGATCACATTTGCCGTCATTAATACGATAACGGATATTTCACCGATTCTAGTTATTGGATATGGGGGATATCAAGTGATTCAGGGGAATCTGACATTAGGTACCTTTGTGGCTTTCTTTGGTTACTTAGATCGTTTGTATGCTCCGTTGAGACGTTTAATCAGTTCATCTACCGTACTAACTCAAGCATCTGCATCATTAGAAAGAGTCATGGAATTGATGGACGAGCCTTATGATATTGTGGATGCCCCACATGCTAAGAAATTGGAAGGTCAGGCTAAACAAATTACGTTTAACCATGTATGGTTCAAATATAATGAGAAGAATGACTGGATTCTACAAGATATAAATTTGGATATTAGGGCAGGAGAGACCGTGGCTTTCGTTGGGATGAGCGGTGGAGGGAAATCTTCACTGATTAGCTTGATTGCTCGATTCTACGATATTCAAAAAGGTGGAATATTGGTCAATGGCCAGGATATTCGGGATCTAACCCAGGAAAGTCTGCGAAGTAAGATCGGAATGGTACTTCAAGATAACTTCCTATTCAGCGGATCCGTGAAGGAGAACATTCTACTAGGCAATCCGGATGCGGGATACGATGATATTGTGGCGGCTTCCATCGCAGCGAATGCTCATGAGTTTATTATGAATTTGCCAAAAGGTTATGATACAGAAGTTGGAGAACGCGGAGTTAAATTATCGGGTGGTCAGAAGCAACGTTTAGCTATCGCTCGTGTCTTTCTGAAGGACCCTGATATTCTTATACTGGATGAGGCGACCTCGGCTTTGGACTTGGAATCTGAGCATCTTATTCAGCAGTCCTTACAGTCCTTATCATCCAACCGGACGACGTTAATTGTGGCTCATCGATTGTCGACCATCACGCATGCAGATACCATTGTTGTTCTTGAGAACGGAAGCATCACCGAGAGCGGAAGTCATCAAGAATTGATGGAGCTGAATGGAAGTTATGCTCGATTGTATAACGTTCAGCATTTGGATATTTAACGGATATCCTTACGATCGCTGTTGCCCTCTGATTTCTTGATTGTATACCGCATAGCGGTTGAAATTAGAGGGCAAAGCATATGCTTTCGAAGTAGCTTTCCGTAGGAAAGCTTGCAGGCGAACGCTACCGCTTCTTCAGAACAATTTCGTCAACTTCACTACTTCGAACATGATACCTTGTTTTCTGCAAGTATGGATTTTGGTTTAAAGGCATCTTTTGCGCAATCTATTTGTGTGAAAGATGCCTTTTTTCGTGTCAATAAAAGTATCAAATCCAGCAGGCTGTTCACGATGTACACTTATTTAGAAGGAAAGGTAAGGTGGAGGAGGGGTTAAGCTAGGAGGTGGCGGTGTTAGCATCCTCCTCAGAGTAGAACAAAAAAGGTATGGGGTTTGTGATCCGTCTTTAATAACGGATTACAAAACCCATACCCAAATTTTACCGAACCCTAAAATATATACATTTTCTATGCTCTAGCTTTTACCAATCAACAGAGACAGAATGCCAGCGGCAATGAGCGGACCGACAGGAACTCCACGAAATAGGGCAACGCCCAATACAGTGCCTACAAGCAATCCTGCTACAATGGTTGGGTTATTACCCATGAGGGTAACACCACGGCCACCGAGATAAGCGACTAGCATGCCAATGGCTATGGCGAGTAACGATTGCCAGTGTAGAAAAGATGAAGTAATGGTAGAGAGGCTAATTGTTCCGCTTGCCAAGGGTGACATAACGCCAATAGTTAGGATAATAATCCCGATGGTTAATCCGTATTTCTCTAACCAAGGAAATACTTGCGTAAGGCGAGTAACCCGAATCAGAAGTAAGATGACCATAGCTACGGATATGGAAGTATTGTTACTTACTATTCCTAAGCCAGCCATCCCCAATAAGATGAGTGATGTGATATCCATATGTCGATCCCTGCCTTCATATTAATTGTGAGTGGGACGAATATGTTCAGCGATTAATCGTCCATGCACGCGACCCGTCTCAATAAATACTTCGTTGGCATTACTACCAGATGCGATAACGCCAGCGACATAAAGCCCAGGCACAGAGCTTTCCATCGTATCAGGTTCAAAGACAGGTTTATCCATATCTCCACCTAATTGCACGCCCGAGGAAGCAAGTAACTGCCGATCAGGGTGAAACCCCGTTAGTGCAAGTACAAAATCATTGTCCACGATCGTTTCTTGACCTTCTTTTGGAGTAACAATGACTGCATCTTCCCGAATCTCAGTTACTCTCGAATTCATGTGAAGGCGTATACTCCCCTTTTGGACTAGTCCTTCGAAAAGGGGGCGCACCCAAGGTTTGATATTGTTCGAAATGGTCTCTCCACGATATACCATGGTGATTTCAGCTCCAACACGACATAGCTCCATTGCTGCGTCAACAGCAGAATTACTTCCCCCAATAATAGCTACCTTTGTGCCCGTATAAGGATGTGCTTCACGGAAATAGTGAGTTACTTTGGGTAGGTCTTCTCCTGGAATACCAATATAGTTAGGATGATCGAAATAACCTGTTGCAATAACAACATGCTTACCATCATGATGCTTTTCTTGCCCGCGTCTATCTTTCGTATGAACTGTGAAACATCCATTCTCATGTCGTTCAATAGAAATAGCTTCCTCATAAGAAGTAATATTTAGATCGAAATGAGAGGCTACTTTACGATAATAGGAAAGGGCCTCGTGACGGTAAGGTTTATCATTCGGTGTAGTAAAAGGAATATCCCCAATCTCTAGCATTTCAGCTGTACTGAAGAATTGCATATATGTAGGATATAGAAATATAGAACGAACAATATGGTGCTTCTCAATAATATGTGTGGTTAGTCCACGGCGGTTGCATTCTATCGCTGCCGACAGCCCGCAGGGACCAGCTCCAATAATGATGACGTCTTGCATAATGAACCTCCTTAGTGATGTACCAGTATGTGTAGTTCAAACATTATAATCCTACCCTAAAAATAAGTTGAATGCCAGAAACTCAATGGAATGAAACAGAATGTCATCATAGTTTGTGAACATATAGAAGTGGTTTGGGGTATGTGATATGCTTTTTAAAGTGAGGGGAGAGAATAGTCTTGCATATAAAAGCTGTTATTTTTGATTTGGATAATACATTAATGGACCGGGATATGACATTTCGCAAATTCACGGAACAATTTGTAGGTGAACATTTGGGACATTTGGACCAACATATACAGGATGAAATCGTATCGGATCTGAAAGTGAGAGATGCAGATGGATACCGGAATAAACAAGGTTTTTTTGCAGAGATGGTGGAGGTACTTCCTTGGAATAATCTAGTCACAGCATCTGAGATTGAAGCGTATTACAACAAACACTATATGACACACGCATGTCGAATGGACTATGTAGAAGAGGTATTGGCATATTGTAAGTATCGTGGTTATCGCATGGGGATCATGACGAATGGTCCACACTATAATCAGTATAGGAAGATGGATGTTTTACAACTCCGTGAGTTATTCCATACGGTGATTGTATCTGAAGATGCAGGTATGAAGAAACCAGATCAACGAATTTATCAAATGGCATTAGATAAGCTTCAAGTGTCGGCAGAGAACACGGTCTTTGTTGGAGACCATCCTGTGAATGATATTTGGGGAGCCAATCAGGTAGGGATTCGTGGGATTTGGTTGCGGCGGAACCATTTATGGGATGATTCGCTTGGAATGAAGCCATGGAAGATGATTGATCAATTGAATGAGTTGATGGAGATCATTTGAACATGAAGTGCGCTCCACCCACTGAACAACGCTAGATAATGATAACAAGGATCTTAATCAGGCAAGTGTTGTAGGGAATTGGTTGGCCCTCTTCAGCAATAAGAAACTCCCCTATTTCCGGTACAATCCGTAAAATAAGGGAGTTACTACTTGATAACGTATGATTAAGAAAAAAGTTAAGCTTTAACAGTTAAATCTACTAAACGTTGTGCAGAGGCTTTAACTTCTTCCATACCTGCTGAAATGATTTCTTGTGCTTTATCAGGAGCTGCATTGTGACCTTCGATGATTACTTCATCAATGATTTGCATGCCGAATACGCCACCAAATACGTTACGCATGTAGTTAACAGCCATTTCCATTGGAGCTGCTTCAGGCGTTGAGTAAAAACCGCCACGAGCGCTTAAGAAGATTGCTTTTTTATCTGTCATTAATTGAATCATGTTACCTGAAGCATCATATTTGAATGCGAATCCTGCAGCGTATACATAATCGATGAATGTTTGTAATTTAGCTGGGATTGTTAAGTTCCATAATGGGAATGCGAATACGATTACGTCTGCAGCTGAGATTACGTCCATTGCTTTTTGCTTTGCAGCTAAAAGGCGTGATTCAACGTCTGTTAATTCGCCACCGTTTTGAACTTTGCCGAAAGCGTTGAAGAGTTCTTGACCGAAGTAAGGTGTATCTTCTTCAAAAACATCGTAAGTGGTTACATTTACGTCTTTACCTTCTAATTCTGCCTTGAAGGTTTCGTACATTTTACTTGAGATTGCTTCTGACGCTGGGCGATTGTTGGCTTTAACAATTAAGACTTTCAACATAATGATTAATCTCCTATCCACTCTATATATATTATTTACTTTCTTTAATATAGTACAATACTTTTTATATGTTTGTCAAAATTACAGTGAAAAATAATACCTCCCTTATAAAAGGGAGGTATTATTAGTGCTTAGTTAATGCGGATATTCCCAGAGTGGGTACGAATCTTGATTAGATCATCGGATAATCTTAGTGATTCTGGCGAATTGATATTACCTGATCTAGCATCCAGATCATAGGTACCCTTGAAATCAGGGTCTACAGTTAGCGCTACATTGCCTGATCTAGCTGAAATATCTAATGATGAAGGACCCTTTTGCGTTAATTTAATATTGCCAGATCGGGCACTAAATGCACCTATGCCTGAGTAATCTGTTATATTCATATTTCCTGATATAATAGAGACATTTGTATTAGCTTGTATGTCAGATCCAGCCAAATTACCAGAACTTGATTCGATTCTAAGTTGCTCTGCGATAATGGATTGGAGCACTAAATTACCGGATTTCGCTGTGATTTCAACATCTTTAGCGTTCAGATTGATAATCTTTCCATTGCTTGATTTGAAATGAATTCCAACCTCTTGAAGCTGATTCAAATCAGCTAAAGACACCGTTAGAGTGACCTTATGAGATTTGAACGATATACTAAAGAAATGAATGGAATCATCAACGATGTTGATTTCAAATTGTCCATCCTGAGGATGAATTTGATTCAATTTGGCGATCACTTTATCCTCAAATGATCCTTTCAATTCAATGGTTTGAGTTCCGTCGGTACTTTGAACAAATGTAACCTCAGTATTGTAATCACTATTCACCATAAGTTGACTTAATATGTTGTCCTCAATCGTCCATTTCTTTTGATATTCTGTAAGATCATTACCAAAGTTGAATTTATTAAATGACATACCTACGAATCCTATAATGATCAGAATTAATCCGAGTGATGCTAGACGGATAACGTTTTTTTTCATTATGAATACTCCCCTTTAGTGATCTTAATATTCCATTGAAGGTAAGATCTACTGATGTTTACAAGCCATGTGTAAGTGAACTTGACTGCTATAAACAACCAAATGCCGATTCCAATACCTACAATAGAGGCAAATAGCTTCGCAACGGAAAATTCATGATTAATAAGATATTCGGGAATGAGTAGAAGGGGGCTCAGTAAGGCTCCTAATGTCCCGGCACATAATCCTATCCATCCAGACCAAAGTCCAATTAATAATGGAATGATAATAATATTGATAAAGAAGAGGCCTATATAGACAAAAATATTACGAGTAATCGATATGGACTTTTTATGATATACCTGTATTTGTGGGTCTTGTATCGTAAAACGGTCACCTAGTATTTCCTTAACTAATTCGAAAGGGTCACCAAGCTCTTGGGCTATTTGTTCTTCGGTCTTTCCATTTTGCAGACCATGAATGAAGTGCGATTCATAATCGGCTATTAAATCTTTTCTTTCATCCTCAGAAATGGGGGTCAGATGATTCTGTAAAATAAATAAAAATTGTTGTTTATTCATGGGCAGTTCCTTCCTCAATTAAATGGGATACATTCTGAACGAAATCCTTCCATTCAATGACCATATCGGTCAAATAAGATTTACCAAGTGCTGTAATTCGATAATATTTGCGTGGTGGGCCCTCTGTAGATTCTTGTAAATAGGTTGTGCAATATTTATCGTTCACAAGTCTGCGTAACAGGGGATAAAGAGCACCCTCGGCAACATTAATGTGCTTAGAGACGGATTGAGCTAGCTCGTAACCGTATTGATCTTTACGCTGGATGAGGACAAGTACGCAGAGTTCCAATACTCCTTTTTTAAACTGAATACTAACGTTCATAGGTTATTCCCTCAATTCTTGATTGCGTAGTAAGTTATAAAGTGTACTGAACATTAGATATTAGTGTATGAGTGAAGTATAATACTCAGTACTGATTAATGCAACATACCGGAAATAGAAAAAGCACCTCCCGTAAAACGGAAAGTGCCTAGCCTATCTAAGGTCAAAGCTATATTATTAATAAAGAGATAACGCTAACGTGTCATCTTCACTCTTGCTGTGCAGTATTGCTTCAGAACCTTCGATTTCGATACTTATGAGAGATTCCAGACATTTTTGTATTGCTGCTTTGCCGCTTTGAATTTTAAGCTCAAGCGTCTTGATAAGAAGTCTCATCGTTTTTTGTACAGGTTGTTTGTTATCATCACTGAAATAAACGGGTACTAATTTGTTTTGAAAACTGATTAACATTGTCATTGAAATCACTCCATTCGGGGTATGTCATATTTATATACTAGTAAATGATTCTTAAGATTACCTTAAAAATAGATTATAACTAGTTAAATAATCCAATCTAGACACGAATTAGTCCAAGTTGTGACAGAGTACAACTCTATGGTTCATTTATTTCGTAATAGGGTAATATACCCAGGACTATCCTCTTTTGTGATTCATAGAAGTCCGTAGTATAGTTATTAACAATCCATGTGATAAATGTAGAATGATGTAACAAGCGTACATAATTAAGATGATAATAATTCTATTTGATTCATTTATGACGGCGTATCGCCGATAAGGGGGTAGGGGGTTATAATGCTTATGAATCCTGAAATAGTTGAAAAGTTTCGTTACATAAGTTCGCAGGCTAAAGAACAAAAGATATCTTCTTATCAAGGTTTAATGACTTGCCGATATGGCTATGGAAGAGCAATTGAGAAGGTTATGCAAGGTGAAATGGGTCAGGATTTTCTGGGAGTCTATCTTAAGGATGATATTTGTAACTTTACTTTATGTAAGGGGATCGGTAAGAACGATCAAAAAAGTTTGGCTTCGCGCAATTTAGGGAACATGTTAATGAATTGGTTAGATACAACGGAAGACTGGTCTTCTGTAGGTTTCCTATCCTTTTTGAAGAATACTCCGCCATTGTCTTTAGAGGATTTGAATACTGGGGCTACACAAGAGGAAAACCTAGCATTTATGGGGAAAGTATTCGAAGAACTGCAGCTTCAAAGCCTCGATGCGATGTATATATGTGGTCGGTTAGAGCTACCTACGTTAGAACGCCCTATCGGAAGAATATGGATGGCTTGGCAAGGTGACTCTCGTTTGAAATTTTGGAGAGACGAGCTTGAAGTAAGCCAATATTTTAAGAAAACGATGACTATGGATGAATGGTGGTCTGCTTCCGAGGGTCCGGTTGGTGGTGTGCCACATGTATATCAAAGTCGCTTAGAATATGGAAAGCCGATGAGACTGCAGTTGTATACAGAAGGTCTTAGTGATCTAGATTCAATTCGTGATTGGCTTCCCGATGAACAAATTCAGATTCTATTTGATGCACCACATACGGATGGATTAAGAGAAGATGCGGGATTTCTAGAGTTTAAATGGTGATCTTTGGCTGTGCCCTCCGATTTCTTGAAAGCAAATGATTAAATATCCCTCCTATTTGGGCAGTCTGAGATATATATAGACTAAAGGAGATGTTCGTATGGCACAGGATCAAATTAACTCACAATATTTTACTGGGAAGACAGCAATTGTAACAGGGGCTGGGTCTGGTATCGGAAGAGCTACGGCCAAAAAATTGGCTCAGCAAGGTGCCAATGTGGCCCTATTCGACCTACTAGATGAACGCACAACCGAAGTGGAAACAGAGATAAATCGTATTCGGCAAGGTGCAGCACGTGCATTTGATGTAGATATTGCGGATGCAGAGAGAGTGGAGAAAGCTGTTCTAGAAACGGTTGAGTTATTTGGAGGAGTTGACATTGTATTTGCAAATGCAGGTATCAATGGTGTTGTTTCACCGATCGAGGAATTGAAGCTTGAGGATTGGCAGCAGACGCTTAGTGTCAATTTGAATGGAACCTTTTTAACATTGAAGTATACGATACCGCACCTCAAAAAGAATGGTGGGAGTGTCATTATTACGAGCTCCGTTAATGGTAACCGTACATTTTCTAGCTTTGGTATGTCAGCCTATAGTACATCGAAGGCGGGTCAGGTTGCTTTTGCCAAAATGGCGGCACTTGAGCTTGCTAAGTTCAAAATTCGCGTAAATGTCATTTGTCCTGGGGCGATATCAACCAACATTGATCAAAGCACGAAAAAGACAGATGAGCTTAAGGAGATTGTCATTCCTGTTGAATTTCCTGAAGGAAGACAACCATTAGAAGATGGTCCCGGAGAACCGGAACAAGTGGCAAATTTGGTGAGTTTTCTAGCGTCCAAAGAATCTTCTCATATCACTGGATCGCAAATCTATATTGATGGCGCCGAATCGCTATTGTAAGAGGAAGTTCAAAAAGTCATCTTTTGATCACGAAGTATAGCAGGAGGCGTATTCCACATCGAAGATTGAATTCAGCCGGTCCTAGCATATGCTTACGAGGTATTTTTCCTTCGGAAACATTTTAGGTGCTCACGTAGGTACTGCAAGCATAGGCTTCCGAAGTCGCTTTCTACGAAAGCGTGTAGCTCTGCTCCTCACTCCCTTGCTTCATCCAATCTTCTTGGTGCTGAAAACCTGACTTTTTGAACTCGAACTTATAGAGGAAGTTCAAAAAGTCATATTGTAAACCTTGTATACGGGAGTATCGTCCTTCAATGGATGATACTCTTTTCTTATATCTCCCTAGATATTGGATGAGGAATGGCTATATAATAGGCAAGAACGTAATAATAGAATTCACATGGAGAAGATATAATGCATGATTTACCTATATATGATGTCATACCACAGTTAAAAGAACGATTAAGTCAAAATTCATCAGCTGTTCTTATAGCAGAGCCAGGTGCAGGGAAGACAACTTGTGTCCCGTTGGCATTACTTGATGAGCCTTGGCTTCAAGGCAAGAAGATTATGATGTTAGAGCCTCGAAGATTAGCTGCACGTTCGGCTGCTCACTTCATGGCTGCTCAACTCGGAGAGCGAGTGGGTGAAACGGTAGGCTATCGCGTTAGAATGGATAGTAAGGTGGGAAAGTCAACAAGGATTGAGGTTGTGACTGAAGGGATTCTGACCCGTATGCTACAGAATGATCAGGAGCTAGCTGAAGTGGGGATTCTTATCTTTGATGAGTTCCATGAACGCAATATACAGGGGGATCTTGGACTAGCATTAGCCTTGGAATCGCAATCCATGTTGAGGGAAGATCTAAGAATTCTAGTGATGTCAGCTACGCTTGCGGCAGAGCCTGTAGCTTCATTGCTTGAAGATGCACCCATCATCCATTGTATAGGGCGGCAGTTCCCAGTAGAAACGGTATATGCCCCTCAATTAGTTAATGCTTCAATGGAAAAGGGTGTAGCATCCGTAATTGGCCAAGCTTTATTCCGTCACGAAGGGAATGTTCTAGCGTTTCTTCCGGGTGTCGGGGAAATCCGCAAGGTTAAGCGTGAATTAGAAATGATGTCTTTATCAGATCAAATTGTCATTAGAACTTTATATGGACAGTTGTCATTGCCGGAACAGGATGCAGCGATTCGGCCTGAACCTGATGGTAAACGGAAAATCGTTCTGGCGACTTCCATTGCTGAAACTAGCTTAACGATCGAAGGTGTTGCTATTGTTGTGGATAGCGGTCTTATGAGGACGCAAGTATTATCTTTGCGGAGTGGGATGTCTCATTTAACGACCATGAAAGTATCGAAGGCATCGGC
Source organism: Paenibacillus sp. FA6 (assembly GCF_051550225.1). NCBI lineage: Bacteria > Bacillati > Bacillota > Bacilli > Caryophanales > Paenibacillaceae > Paenibacillus > Paenibacillus sp. FA6. The sequence goes on from NZ_CP188820.1 coordinate 1,321,557, forward strand.
AGATCAGCGTAGAGGTAGAGCTGGGCGCACGCAGCCAGGTACTTGCTACAGATTGTGGAGTCAGCAGGAGCAAGATGCTCTTCAGAATGATAGCACACCTGAGATTATGAGTACTGATCTAACGTCACTTACGCTAGAGATTTCTGCATGGGGAGTTCAGGATCCGACGGAGTTGCGTTGGCTTGATACACCTAATGCTACGGGATTTGATCAAGCGGTTGATTTGCTTCGGTCACTTGGTGCTTTAGATGAACATGGGAGGATGACTTCACATGGGCGCCAAATGGTCGATTTGGGGATGCACCCTAGGTTGGCTCATATGATATTGAAGGCGATTCCGCTTCATTGTGGATATTTAGCCTGTATGATCGCAGCCCTTCTACAGGAGCGGGACATTTTCAAAGGAAAAAGATCTAGCGATAGTTGTGATATCTCCAATAGAATAGATCAGTTGATATTGTGGGAGAGCCAAGGATTGCCGAACTTAGATGATTCCTCCTTAGATATCGCAGCGATGCATCGGATTATTCAAGAGACACGAAATATCCAGAAGCAGGTTCATATTTCGGAAAGATCTAGTGACGGAACGGAATGGTGTGGTGTGCTCTTATCTTTTGCATATCCAGATCGAATTGGACAGGGAAGAGGCGACGGTAGATATCTATTAAGTAGTGGTCGCGGTGTGGAAATGTCCACGATTCAGCCATTAAGTCGGTCAGCATATATCGTAGCGGCAGTAGTAGACGACCGAGGAACAGAAGGTAGGTTGCAACTTGCAGCAAGTTTAAGCGAATCCATGTTGTACCGCTATCAAGAGGAATGGATGCAAGAGGAACATATCGTAGCGTGGGATCGTGATTTACAGGGTGTGAAAGCTCGGCGCAGATGGATGTTGGGTAGCCTTTTGATTAAGGAACAGCCATATGCTAAGCCACCAGAGGAAGACATCGCAAATGCCTTACTTGAAGGGATTAAGCAGGAAGGATTGCAGCTATTGCCATGGAATAAAGTGTCGATCCAATTCCGGCAACGTTTGCAATTCATGCATACTTTAACGCCATCCGAATGGCCAGAGGTGACAGATGACGCACTGCTTGCTACACTCAAAGATTGGTTGCTGTTATCTATTTATGGCATGAAGAATCGAAATGATCTACAACGTTTACAGTTAACTAGTATCATTGAACAGAACCTGCTATCGTGGGATCAACGACGAGATTTAGATCATAAGGCTCCAACTCATATGACGGTTCCCAGTGGTTCACGTATTCCGATCGATTACAGTGCTCCACTTCAACCGATTGTTGCTGTGAGACTGCAAGAAATGTTCGGCTTACAAGATACGCCTCGTATTGGTGGAGGTCGAGTGCCTTTAACCCTTCATTTATTGTCGCCAGCACAACGTCCAGTACAAGTCACATCAGATCTATCTAGTTTCTGGCGAGGTACTTATTTCGAGGTGAAGAAGGAATTGAAAGTTCGCTATCCTAAACATTACTGGCCTGATGAACCATTAGATGCCGTGGCAACCCGACGTGTGAAGCCACAGAAGTAGAGTGATTTAGAGACTAGAGTAAATGGGAACTATGATTCATATTTTGGATGAAAGAAAAATGATATGCTGACGGGAGATTTCAATGTCACGTAAAGAAAGAATTATTGAAATAGAGTTATTACGAGGTCTGGCCTTCCTGGCTGTAGCATTACAGCATAGCATTGCCCATTTCGCCTATGTGGAGGGGGTAAGCTTCGGTGATGGTGTCATCATGACACTTTTATTAGTGCTTGCTAAATTCGCAGTACCAGTGTTTATTTTCATTACTGGGATGGTGTTATTTTACAATTATGATGGTCAATTCAACTATCTTTCTTTTCTGAAAAAAAGAGCGAAGGATATTATCATTCCATATATATTGTGGTCATTCGTATACTTTTCCTTGAATTATGGTTGGCAACAAGGGTGGATGGGGCAATCATGGAAATGGTTTACCATGCTGTTTACGGGCAAGACAAGCTCTCATCTGTGGTATATCGTCATGATACTTCAGTTCTATCTGTTATTTCCAGTATTCCGCTACGTGATCAACAAAGTGAGAATCAAGCTCTCTCTATGGGCTTGCATCGCTAGTATCGTGGGTGTTGGATTGTTATATGTATGGCTTACAGGTCAAGTCTCAGCGATAGGGAAGATGATGTCTACTGTAGAGATCCCTGTGATTACGGCTATGTTCACGAAATATGCGGATCGTAATTTCTTGTATTTCTTCTTTTATTTCGTACTTGGAGCATGTGCGGGGATAAGACCTGACATTTGGAAAGCATGGATCCGTAGAGGGCGCTGGATGTATATATCTTGTTTTATAATCTTAACCGTCTACTATCTGATCCTCGTTACAGGGAGCTTCCGAACGCCCACGGGACTACAAATTGGATTCCATGCGGTATCTTTAATACGACCCATGATGGTGGTTTTTCTACTCAGTTCTATTTGTGTGGTATACATGCTAGCTTCATGGATGAAGGGGAAGGGTGAAAGGCGCTATAATACATTCATTCTTTCAATTGGAAAATATTCATATGGAGCCTATTTAGTACATGCACTCATGTTAAGAGTTAGCTATATATTTGATATGGCATGGTTTGTACAATGGCCTATCATTCTGCGCATGATGATCTCCTTTACAATTTGTGTCCTGTTATCGTATCTCCTAATGTTGCTACTATCCAGATTCACATGGGGGAAATGGCTAGGGGGAGTTCCAGTAAAGAAGGATGGGATTGAACTATACAAATTGCAAGACAAATAGACGGTAACCTGATAATCTAGCCTCCTGTTCAAATGGGGGGCTTTTTCATACGGAAATACGCTTGTTGATAAATTAGTGTCCGTGGTGTGGAGTATGTGATAATGATGATCCTGATTATGTTGTAATTGTATTTATGAGGATAATATCTCATGAATTAGCACCATTATCTTATTACTCGTATTTTCTGCTAGGTTATTTCTTTAAAGAGAGAACACGGGAGTCGAGAATCGTAGCCAAACCGTTCTACCTTCTTATGGATTTGGGCATCGAGATCAGAAGTGCTGCATATATATAATCGGTTGAACTGCTTGTTGAGAATCAATACCGGGCTATTAGGGTATCCACGGATCGGATTCGAGTTGTTATTCATTCCACCAACGACTCAGAACGAGCGGAGATCGTTGACGTAAGGGTTTATCAATGAAAGAGTGGGGTCTAACCCGCAAGAAATCCCATTTGGAGGCTATAGCATGATGAAGATAAGCATATCGACTAAGATTATGCTGGTTTATGGGATCGTATTCTTAGTAATCATCACGCTGACCTTTGGGTTATCGTATATAGGAACAGTAGGTAAGCTAGAGAGTGATCTGAATGATACGAACCTTGCTTTATTGAAACAAGTCGATCAGAAGATCGAGGCGGCGTTTCGTCAGACAGAAAAAGATCTGCTTGCACTTATGAACGAGCTTGAATTCGTTTACTTTATGCTCGATAGCTATTCGGATGATGGTCAGAGATATAGTAATTTTTACGGATTAAACACGAAGCTGAGGAATTTTATTGATGCTAATCCGCAGTTCTCATCCATTTTTGTTTATTCTTCTGTAAGCGGTCACATTCTGACGGACAAAGTGTATATGAAGGATGCCCCCTTGATGGATAATTGGTTGGATGATTATTTGGATATGCCAGTATATTTCAAGTGGTTAACGACCCATCAGGTATGGGATGGCAACGGGAATAAAGATGTGGTCACTTTAGTGAGGACTTATCCAACAATCAGTAGTCCGGGATATCGCAAGGGAATTGTAGCCGTCAATATTAATGAAAAGGTCTTATACGATATGGTTAAAGTAGTCTACGAGGATAGCAAAATGGGTCATATGTTTATTATGGATAACGATGGAAATGTGGTGACTCACGATGACAAGAGTCAAATCTATCGTAATTTAAAGGAACTTCCTTATATTAAAAATGTGCTCACTAAAAAAGGAAGCGGGTCATTTACAGAGCAGATTAATGGTGACCGTCAATCGATATTTTACCTTGATTCCAATTATACAGGTTGGAAATTGATCAGCATCCTTCCAGAGTCACAGATCTATGAGCCGCTCAAAGTTACGCGGAATCTGCTGATTGCTCTGGCGGTGGGCATGATTCTGCTAGCGTTGATCGTGCTGTTTTACGTAAACCGTTGGACATTTAAACCGCTTAATCAATTGGTGGGCAAAATGTCGGGTACATATAAATTCAGCGAGAACCATGAACACACAGATGCTGGACTTCCTTATCTGGAAAGGGTATTCGACCAATTAATGCTGGACAGAGAACATCTTCAGCGACATGTGCGGGACTCGAAGCCGGTACTGAAGTGGAGAATCATGATGGATATGCTTGTGGGGTATCGAACGGATTATCTGGCTGTCCTCCACCATCTTGAGTTCGTGGGTGTTCATTTATATCCGGATCGATATCTTGTATGTACGGCGGAGATTAGCAAAGAGGGAATAGACTTAAGGGCTCAGGATGAGACCCTTTATACTTATGCATTCTGTAATGTTGCGGAGGAAATGATTAATCTAGAGAACGCTGGGATTGCTATTGACTTAGGAGGGGGACGTGCGGCAGTCATTTTCAGCTTTGCAGAAGGGGATGCAGAGCAGAATCACTTACGTTCGCTTGCGATTATGGAGCTAATCCTCGATATTATGAAGAAGCAATTCGATCTGATCGTGACTGTTGGCGTGGGCCGAGGCTACAGTGAGATGAGGGAAATTCCTAAATCATACGATGAATCACAGAAGGCGCTTCATTATAAGATGGTGTTCGGCCAGCATTCAGTTATCTCCATTGAAGACCTACAGCCTCTTGACAGCCAAGATTATTATCGGTTGATTCGTACAGCGGACCGAATTACGGACGCACTGAAGTTGACGGATACGGTGAAGCTGAAGAATTATGTGAAGGAGACATTTCGAGAGGCGATAGACAGCAATTTGCCCCCAGATCTGATCCGTCAGCTTTCTTTTGATCTCATTATGAAATCGGTACAGTCCGTTGGTTCCATAGGAATCGACCTGAAGGAATCGATGAGCCAACTGGATAACATCTATGAGCTGATTAACCGTAGTGGAAACTTGAAGGAAATGGAGAGGATTGTCTTCTCGTTTCTAGAAGAGATGGCTGGCAGAATCAAAGCTAAGCGAAGTCAAAGGGGAAGTAACGATACTATTGAACGTATGCTCATCTATATCGGAGGACATTTTCAGGAAAGTGATCTATCTTTGGAAAAGCTTGCACAAGAATTCCATTTGAGTCCTACTTATATAAGCAAACAGTTTAAAGAATATACCGAAAGTAACTTTATTGATTATTTGATCGGAATCCGGATTACTGCTTCTCAGAAATTTCTAGCAGGGAAGGACATGAAAGTGAACGAGATTGCCGAAGCTGTTGGTTATCTGAACGCGCGAAGTTTCCTACGAACATTTAAGAAGTATACAGGGATGACTCCGTTAGAGTACCGAGCCAAGTCACGGACTGATAATGAACAATAATCTAGCTATTTAATATTATTAAGAGCACAGACATGTATGGGAGATCTTTTTCACTTATGGTGGAATAGTCCCGTACATGTCTTTTTTTTGAAAAGGACGGCATAGCCGTTTCTACTTGTTGGTATGTCATGTGATTAGAAACCCGCGTCCCTATAGGTATTTTCATGTAATATCATAAGAAAATGAACCCTGTTTAAGAATGGTGACTGTACATATAGCAAGAATAGTCATCGTGTTCAGATCGTGTCTATATCCAAAGATTCTATCCCAAGGTACGATCGAATTGCCCAGACATACTTAGGCCTCCAAACCAAGAAAGGATGAACCCAATGAAGCATAAACGACCCGAACTCGAAACTGCACTGGCCGATTCAGAGTCGATATGGATGAGAACGAAGCCAAGGATTCCCAATGTATTCAACCGATTAAAGAGGGACCGACATTTGTACCTGATGCTGCTGCCTGTTATCGGGTTTTATCTTTTATTTAAATACTCTCCTATGGTAGGCGAGATTATAGCGTTCAAAGATTATCGCTTAGGGGATGGGATATTCGGTAGTCAATGGGTTGGACTCAAGCATTTTGAAAGTTTATTCGGGAGTATTGATTTCTGGAGAGTTCTTCGAAATACGCTAGTATTGAACCTGTACAGTCTTGTCTTTGGTTTTCCGGTACCCATCATACTGGCTCTTTTACTAAATGAAGTTCGCAAAGAATGGTATAAGAGGACAGTACAGAACTTACTGTATTTGCCCCATTTTATATCTTGGGTTGTCTTGGGTGGTATCTTTATCGCTATCCTTTCGCCAAGTACTGGTGTTGTTAATACAGTACTTGAGCATGTATTCGGTATTGAACCGATTTACTTTATGGCTAATTCTAGATGGTGGCCAGTAGCTTATACGCTGTCAGGTATATGGCGTGAAGCAGGATGGGGTACGATTCTATATTTAGCAGCAATGGCTTCGATCGACCCTCAACTCTACGAGGCCGCTAAGATCGACGGAGCGAGTAAATTACGCCAAACCTGGCATATTACACTTCCGGGGATTCGTAGTACCGTTGCTATTCTGCTAGTTCTACGCATGGGTAATATGATGGACGTTGGACTAGAGCAAACATTGATCCTACAGAATCAATCCGTACTGGATGTTGCGGATGTTATTAGTACGTATGTATACAGGGTTGGCTTGCAAAATATGAATTATAGCTATACGACTGCATTAGGCTTGTTCCAATCACTGGTCAGCTTGACTCTGGTGGTAGGTGTAAATCGATTAACCCGAATGTTTGGGGAGAGGGGGCTATGGTAAATGATGCTATCTCGAAGAAACAACGTATCCGTCGTGTCTCGGTTGTGGACGACTATAAATTACACCATACTCGGGTGCTTTTCACTTCTGGCTTTATACCCGTTATGGTATGTCATTGTATCTTCCTTTAGCAGTAGTAGGGCTATAACGGCGGGTGAAGTGTCTTTATGGCCAGTTGAATTTAACGTAAATGCCTATATACGACTCTTCGATGACGGTCAGCTTTTTGGTGCCATGGGGAACACGATTGTAGTAACTTTTGTAGGTACACTGCTAAATATGGTATTAACGACATTAGCGGCCTATCCTCTTTCTAGACGAAGACTTAAGGGACGTAGTCTGCTGCTTATGTTTATCATATTCACGATGTTGTTAACCACGGGGGTCATCCCCAATTTCATCCTTGTTAAATCACTGGGACTTATGGATTCTTATTGGTCATTGTGGCTACCGGCATTAATTAGCACCTATAACATGTTTGTCATGAAGACATTTATGGAAGGCTTACCCGAGGAAATTGAAGAATCAGCGGCCATCGACGGTGCCGGAGACTGGAGAATTCTAGTCCAGATTATTCTTCCTTTATGTAAGCCGATAATGGCCGCACTCTCATTGTTTTATGCCGTGGGTTGGTGGAACTCCTATTTCAATGTGTTGCTATATATTACGAAGAGTACTCAGCAGACTTTAACACTTAAGCTCTATCAAATGATCCTTCAAGTGAATCAAAGTTTATTGAATAATGTTTCTGGTAGCGAAGGGATCGGGCAAGTGATGCTAACACCGGAAGGGATCAAAGCCGCAGCTATCGTGATAGCAGTCACCCCTATTCTGATCGTATATCCGTTCTTGCAGAAGCATTTTGTCAAAGGGGTACTAATCGGATCTGTAAAAGGATGATATCGTCGGACTATATGTCCTTGATATAGGCATAATTATAACTATCTAATAAGGGGATGAAGCACTTGAGAAAATCAAATTATTTGTGGAAATCGGTCCTAGTGGTAAGCGTATCACTTATGATGTTGGTAGCTTGCAGCAATAAAACTACATCGGAGAATCCATCGGCACCGCCCGTAACAACTACACCAGCGGCTACAACCTCAGAGACTACTTCAGCAGAAACGAAGAAGGAAATTAGTATTTCAGCCTTTGACCGTGGGAGTGTGGCTACGGAGGAAGGTAGCTACGAAAGCAATCGTTGGACGAAATGGATCAATGAAAATTCACCGGCTACGGTTGAGTGGATTCCGGTTGATCGGGGTCAAGCTCAACAAAAGTTAAGTACACTTATCGCTGCTGGTAGCGCACCAGACCTAATATGGGAATATGATCGAAATTATATCGCTCAATTAGCGAATCAGGGGGCTATTCAGCCCATTGATACTTTCATTGAAAAGTACAGTACAACCTTAAAAAAGTATTTAGAGGATAATCCTGAATTGAAGTCTGCTATGACAATCAACGGCAAGATGTATGCGATTACAAGTAAGAGGAGTATTGAATCTATTGCTAACAATGGCATGTGGATTCGACAGGATTGGCTGGATAAGCTACAACTTAAGGCGCCTACAACAGTAGAAGAACTAATTGAGGTGGCTCAGAAATTTAAGGACGAAGACCCCGATGGTAATGGGCAAAACGATACGGTACCCATTGTATTTAACGGTAATGCTGTCCAAATTATGCGCGCCTTCTTTTTTACCAATGAGAATCAATGGTATTTAGAAGACGGTCAAATGAAGTATGGCAGAACATTAGATCGCTTCACTGATTCACTTGCCTTTCAGAAGTCATTATTCGACCAAGGACTGATTGATAGAGAGTATATTACCGACAGTAACTTCCAACGTGCAACTCAACTATGGACGACAGGTAAGGCAGGGATCTACTTTGCTAACTGGAGTATGGATAATGAAATCCGGGATCTAAAGGTGAATGTTCCTGATGCCAAGTTGGCTCCATTAGAATCTGTGGCGAGCAAATATGGGAAAAATGGTCTGTACCAAGAATTGCCTTCCAATGTTCTAGTCGCATTCAACAGCACTATGGATGAGGATAGAATCGAAACGGCCATCAAATTTCTCGATTGGATGTTGGAAAAGGGTTGGATGAGCTTGAAGTTCGGCGAGGAGAATGTACATTACAAGTTGGTGAATGGTGAAGTTCCGCAGCGGCTCGATTCAGATCAATATCGCCAGGAAGTAGCCTATGCTAACGAATATGCAATTCTGAGTCAATGGAATACGAAAGCGGAATGGATTCCGGTCATGGCTGCTCAAGATCCTCTTTCCCAAGAAATCGCTCAGGCTAAATCTCAAGCCTTAGAAGTAGCACTCAAAAATGAATATCGTAGGGATATCGCGTTTAGTCCGGATTTACCGGAAGTGAGTCAATTGATTGCTACCTTCGCTCCGATTGCAACACAAATTGAGGTTAAGATTGTGACTGGGGGTAAGGCATTAAGTCCTGAAGCGGGTATGGAGCAGGTTCGAAAGGAATGGAAACGTCTTGGAGGAGAAAATGTAGAGAAATTAGCTCAGGAATGGTACGAAAAAAATAAGGAATTCTTGAAATAAGTTAGCAAATAAAGAGTTGTGATCATAAGCGAGAGGGCGGATTCTAAGGGTTAAGCTTCAATAGAACCCGTCCCTCTGCTAATAAACTTCTTATAAACAAAGGAGTGGTATGAACATGATCAGATCGAAGAAATCGGATGTAATTAAATTTGTCGCTACTTTCCTTTTTTCTTTATTTGTAGCTCTATTCCTAATGGGATTACCTGAATCCCATGCTTATGCCGATGTGAATACCCCTGAGTTGACGATTGGAGATTTTGAAAGTACTGATGAGGCTTGGGACTTCTTGATTGGAAGCAGTGGAGCGCTTGGAAATGGTGAATTTAGTAGGGATTCTACGAACGCTCAGTCTGGGAGTTCCTCTGGAAAACTACAGCTTAATTTCAGTAGCAATTCGGGATATACAAACAGTTATGTTTCCTTGGAGAAGTACTTGTTTAAACGCGTACTACCTACGGATGCTGTGGAGCTTAGCTTGTGGGTGAAGACAGCGGATATGGCTAAATTCGATCTGATATTGGTCGACAACTCGAATCAGAATCATCAACAGACGATCATACTAGATCAGACAACAGAATGGCAGAAGATTACAGTGAGTTCTTTCACATCGGGGGTTAATTATACAAAGTGGGGTGGGAGTAATGATGGAGTATGGCATGGCCCGCTAAAGAAAATGCACTTTAAGCTGACTAAAGCATCGATGAAAGCAGGCAAAACCATTGGCTCCATATGGATTGATAATATTCGAGTTAAGGTCGAAGTTCCCGAGCTAGCCATTGCTCAGGTTCAAGTTGGTAACGTCTTTGCAGGGAGCCAATCAGCCCATTTTGACATTGTGACAACGGGTGATGCTATTCAATGGAGTACCTTCAATGCATGGGGAGAGCCAGTGTCGACCGGAACTGCCCCAGTCACTGGAAGTAAGCTTCGTCTTAACGTACCGGTGGCTGAAGATGGATATTATAGATTGAAGGTAGTAGCTTCTTTAGGGGGTGCCGTAATCAATACAAAGGAAACGACATTTGCCACGCTTCCTGAGTTTGATCTAGCGGCGGTAACGGAGTCTCCATTCGGTGTACAGACCCATTATGGAATTAGTTGGAACAAGGAAATGATTCCACTTCTTAAATATGCCGGTACCAAGAACGTACGAGACTCCTTCTATTGGTCAGAAGTAGAGGTCAATAAAGGACAATATTCTTTTAATCCGAAGGTCACGCTTCCTATGCAATCTTTTAACGAGTTCGGCATCGATCCATTCCTCTCCTTCGCGTTCAGTAATAAGTATTACGATGAAGGTAAAACACCTTATACAGAGGAAGCTCATCTCGCATACGGGAATTATGTGAAAGCCATGCTGGGAAAGTTCGGCAGTCAGATCAAGTCAGGTGAAATATGGAATGAGTTCAACCTGCCGTACTTTGGTGGCAATGGTCCTGCTGACTCGAGGGCGGATATTTACTTCAATATGCTGAAGAAGGGTTACGAGGCATCCAAATCGGTTCATCCGGAACTTAACGTCGTAGGTGGCGCAACGGCAGGAATTCCAGAAGATTGGTTGGAAGACTTATTCGAGCTTGGTGGGTTGGATTATATGGATGCACTTTCAGTCCACCCTTACCGCTATCCCCAAACACCGGAAGGGTTGCTAGAAGAGATTGACGCGTTGAACCAACTTGTGCGCGATCACAATGATGGCAAGACCATCCCCCTGTGGTTCTCGGAGATTGGCTGGCCAACCCATTTGAACCCAACGGGTGTGGATGAAACGACTCAGGCTGCCTATTTGATCCGCACTTATGTGCTGAGTATCGCGGCGGGTGTTGAGAAAATATTCTGGTACAACTTGATGGATACTGGAACGGATAAGCTCAACAATGAGCATAATTTCGGAGTCATCCATAATACAGGTGATGCGTTAGGGGCCTATACGCCTAAGCCTGCCTATGTTGCTCTAGCTACACTTACCAGACAGCTAACGGGTGCGAATCCTGTGAGTCAAGACATAGAGGATGGTATTTATTACTATACTTTCGATAAAAATAGCGAAAAGATTAATGTTCTGTGGTCATTGGATAAAAAAGATATAACGTTGAATACGCAGGCACCCCTTCTCGTGACAGATATGATGGGGCGGAAGATCACATATACACCTATTCAAGGGAAAGTGTATTTGACATTGACGGGTGAGCCTCTGTTTATTCAAGGTGACATGGACAGCTTGGTTCAATCAAGCCCGTTTTCCTTGCATAGTGATTCCGTTTATACTAACGATCCCGTAACACTCGTGCTCCAAGTCAGCGATCTTGCACAGCAAGAGGAGCTTGTCGCAAGGGTAAGCTTCGAAGGTATAACACAGGAAATTTCCGTGAAAGCACCCGGAGATTACACTGTTGAGTTTCCGGAAATTGATAAGATTGGATACAAGAAGGCGACCGCTACCTTACTTACTACCGAGAGGATGTTTGTCGGGTTATCTGAAACAGTTGAGATCCAACAGGCCGAGCAAGTATCGTCAAAGCATGTGATTAAGAATGGTGCTGACGTGATGGAAGTAACGATCGTGAATGAAAGGCCTACAGAACGTCAATTAACGCAGATTGATTGGAGCTTTGGGTCATCTACGGGTTCGGAAGTCTATGACGTAGTTATTCCCGGAAATACCTTGCAGACGGTCGACTTCCCGCTGTCAGGATTGGCGGAAGGACCACTGCAAGCCTATCAATTTAAGTTATTTATGGAAGATGGTGCGGTGTTGCTAATCGAAGGCAACGTTAAACTTGTTCCATCCGAATCAAGAGTTCCACTGATATTTCGAACGGTCGATTCATTGGAGGATCTGCAGGATTTGATGGGTATTGATCTTATAGCAGATGTGAATTCGAGAATCGGTTCCCATAAGGGTCCAGAGGATTTTAGTGGAAATCTCTGGTCCACTTATGATAGTGAGCATCTGTACATGGTTGCACGCGTTCATGACGATGTGTTCTCACAGTCGAAGCAGGGTGATGAGATCTGGGCAGGGGATAGTATCCAGTTTGCCGTGTCTGCAGGAATGCCGGGGGAGAATTTACAATGGTATGAGTATGGTATGGCCTTAACATCGCAAGGGCCGGAGCTCTATCGGTGGATGGCGCCACAAGGGGTTGAGACGGGTTCCATAGCAAATCCTGATCTACAAATAACTAGAGATGAGGAGACGAAAGATACAATCTACCAGTTGGCTCTCCCATGGGGTGAACTGGCGCCGATCGTTCCGAGTGACGGTATTCTTAGTCTGTCTATCGTCGTCAACGAGAACGACAGTAATGTTCGTAAAGGCTATGTGGAGTGGGGTAGTGGTATTGGTTCAAGCAAGCAGTCCTCTTTGTTCAAGCCGATTCTATTACAGAAGGCGGACCTGGCGAATCCCATGATTACGATATCTGGAGTTGAAAGTGGAGAGAACTATACCGATCAGGTGACTCCTATAATAAGTGTAAGGGATACGGGAAATGGACTGAAGGAAAGTAAAGCATGGCTCGACGGAGTGGAATGGACAATAAATACCCCCATAACGGGTAATGGAATTCATACGCTGATCGTGACGGCAGAGGATTATGCAGGGAACATGGCAACGGAGACTGTTCAATTCACAATTTATTACAGGACAACGCTCGAGGTAGCCGATACGGAAGCATCAATTGAAGGTGAAGCAATACTACAGGCTACGCTTAGGAATCGTGATGGGGACTCTATTGAAGGGCAATCTATTACTTTCCATGTAAACGGCCTTTCAGTGGGGGAAGCCACCACGGATGCAACGGGTAAGGCAAATTTCATGTATGTAATTCCGATCAATACGGACAGCGGTATTAAAGAAGTTAGAGCCATATATGCTCAGAACGACGACGTATTCTTACGCGGGAGCGAAGAAATCGGGAAGCTTACTTTATACGAGTCTGCATTTAATGTACCAGGTAAACCTATCTTATCCAACAACAATTATGATAACGGGCTCCTTGACGGGGGTTATACAATTACGATGGATATGTGGTGGGGTGAGAACGGAAGGATATATAAGCTCTATGAGAACGGTGTGTTGATCCATTCGCAACCGATGGAGAATGCCACGCCTAATGCTCAGAAGACTGCTGTTCAAGTCGTAGGCAAGTCTAATGGAACTTATGAATACACCTGCGAGTTGATTAATGATAAAGGCACGACCGAATGTGAACCGATGATTGTAGACGTGACAAATGTGGAACCAGGTAAGCCTATACTCTCTAATGATAATTGGGATCAAGACGGAGCGTATAAGATAACTATGAATATGTGGTGGGGGACTAACGCCACGTATTATCATCTTTACGAGAACGGACAGCTCATCGATACAAAGCAGTTGACTGCGGCCACTCCTAATGCTCAATCTGTTATCACTGAAATTACTAGGCGAACTTCGGGTGCATATGAATATCGCGCAGAGCTGGTGAATGCTTCGGGTGTAAAGGAAAGTGAAGTCATGATCGTAACGGTAATTTAAAGCTTTGATAGTGAGAGAGATGCAGTGGGGCATGCTATTGCCTCTCTCCTCATTCACAATCAAGAAGCCGGGAACAGAAAGTGAGGATTCAAACATGAGCCGATATTCACAATCGTTCGATCACAAAGAACTTTTATTGAAAAAAATCGTTTCTCAGGAAGACGACTTCGACCCACTTGTTAACATGCTACTGAGGCCATTCCACACGCCAGGGTATCACACGACATTAACCACCGAGTCTTATCCATTAGTACATCCGACACATCCATCTTTGCTGTATGCCGTTGGCTTATTAAATACAGAGGTACCCGAATATGTACAGAGGGCTTGTGATGTCATAAAATGCTTACTTACTTTACAAGATCGTGACCCAGAACGGGACACTTACGGCATATGGCCGTGGTTCTATGAGGAACCGCTTAAAAAGATGGATCCACCGGACTGGAACTGGGCCGACTTCTGTGGTAAAGAGCTTGTACTTGCAGTATTGATTCACGGTCATCGACTTCCCGAAGAGCTGAGAGATCAGATTAGACAAGGGATAACCTGTGCGTGTGATGCGATCATCATAAGGGATGTGGGACCTCATTATACGAATATTTGTATTATGGGGGCTTTTGTGACTTTGATTGCTGGAGAGCTCTATGGACGTCAAGATTATATGGATTATTCGCTACAAAGACTGGAAAAGTTAAAACATTATACGGAGGTCTTAGGGACCTTCCAAGAATTCAACAGTCCTCATTATTCCGTCATTGCTATCGTAGAGTTATCCAAAATTCATACCTATTCGGTTAATCAAAGGGCTAAGGAAATCGTCTCTGGGCTACTAGACATGGTTTGGCGGATGGTCGCAGAGCATTATCATCCTATTTCCCAGCAGTGGGCAGGTCCACATAGTCGCAGTTATAGTACACTTCTGACCAACAAGATTAAATCCTTTCTACAAATGGCTACCGATAACAAGCTATCTTTCTTCTCTGATGATGAACTCGAATATGACGCCGAATGGTTCGGCACTGGCAGCCGATGCCCTGATACTTATATAGATTTGTTCATGACTGAGGTAGATACCAAGGTACTTGAACAGGCCTATTATCGAAATGAGGATACTGGTTTCGTGAAATGGGCGGAAACACACATGACACCGCGGTATACAATAGGGATGTTCAGAGATGAAATTATGTGGAACCAAACACGGGGATTGGTCGCTTATTTCGAGAATAACGGGTCATCTACTTATTTACAGATGCGCTGCTTGCATGATGGATATGACTATTGCTCGGGGGTACTCAGTGTTACGGCGGAACATGGACATCTTCTTCTCGGTGTACGGTTCCTCACGAATGGTGGGGATACCCACCCGATGTTGGACCGAATTCAGGGTAGTATAGAGGCATCGGATTTCCGGCTTCGTATGGAATTTGGAGGATTACTTGATGATGTGAGTATTGAAACGGAAGGAACGAAGGCACAAGTAGTCATTAACGGATTGCCTTTGCGGTTCGACAGCATATATGCAGCTTTTGAAGAGGGAATGGCTGCAGATAGCGCAGAGAAAGAGCAGCAGGGATGGAGCTGGGAAGTGAGTAAGCAAGGACAAGGAGAAAGTGTTGGTTTAGATTTAGTTATCTATGCGGGTCAACGAAAAGTAATAGATTTTCATACGCTCAAAAAATCCGCATTTCTAATCTCGTTAGCTATAGGCGAGGTGGTTGAGAGATTGCCACTTATTACGGTCGTAGAAGAAGCCGGTCATGTGATAGCACAGGTTACAACTTGCAATCAGAATGGTTCACCGCATGAGTTGTCTATTCCTTTACAACCAAATGATCATCATCCCGTATGATGAACAGTTAGGTTATGTTACAAAGAGAGCCTCAATGGTGTAAGCATTGAGGCTCTTTATACGATATTGAGTTTGAAGTGTAGTTACTTAACATACAACTCAGAGAGTAGCATTAGAACAAGCCCTTGCCCATAAAGCGTAGGATGACAAGGAATTTCATTATAGGCTTCAATGGAAGGCATAACTGGCGTACCACCAGAAACGCAAGTTACCTCTCCACTTGGAAGTATCTTAATCATAATGGCATTCAAAGCCCTAAAGGCCGAATCTTGGCAAGAGTTGTCTAATAAGCCTTGACGAACTGCTTTTAGGATTCCGCAGGCAATGCCGGCACTTCCCGAGACTTCCGGATAGAAATCGGATCGATCCATGACGGTAGTCCACAAACCTTCAGACTGCTGAAAGTGAATTAGTCCATGCATCATAGCGCGATAACGTTCTATAGCCTGCTCTGATAAAGAGGCTAACCCTTTCAACTCCTGCACAATCATAGGAGTTCCAACGGCAATCCAGGCATTAGCGCGAGTCCAACGAGCAGCGGACATATGATCCTGTGCGATGCAATTCCAACCATGGAACAATACACCGGTTTCTTTGTCTTCAAGCAGACTCAAATGAAGTTCCAACTGTTTAATGGCTTCCCTAGCATAGATGGCTTCGCCAGTTAGGTGAGCAAGACGTGCTAAGAATAGCACCGCCATAAAGATAGTGTCGGCCCACACCTGTTCTGGAAAGCTAACATTTTCAGTGACCGTATGTTCGAACGCCCCTTCTCGGGTGCGGGGTGCTTCAGTAAGCATCCAACGTCCGATGTATTCCGCTTGCTCGAGAAATATAGGATCCTGTGTGTGTGTGTAGAGGGCGGGGAAAATAGTAAAAGGAGCCATGGAATTAATGACTTTCACATGTTCCGATTGTTGCATGTTTCTGCGTGCCCACATGACGAGATCATCCAATACTTCCCTTTTTTGTGTGCTTTCATAGTAGGCCAGCATTGATATGACACCGACGCCGGGAACCCAGTCCCAATGATGGATATCCATCCCCCAATTACCCAGATGATCCAATAGCATAAATTGATAAACCTGGTCTGCAGTTTGATTTAAAGTAAGGCTTGAAATCGTATTTGGCATTAGATTCATTCCTCCATAGATGTGTAAAGGTATGCATTCAATATACATTGTAGAATGAAGTGAATCTTGGTCTATCGTCTTATTGATTTGGGATATTGTCTTTCATATTAGAAATAAGTGGAGAGGGGAACAAACAGTGGAGAGTGAGGAGCTTATTAAAAAGTACGATGGGCAAGATAAGTCTCATATGCCAGAATTCGTAGTGGATGAATTCACGAATGCGATACTATCGGATTTCCCAGTTCACTGCTCGTATCGGACAACGAGCTTAGAACAGCCAACTTTTCACTCCCATAATGGATTTGAGCTTTATTTATGTGTACAGGGAAATGGTAATTTCATTGCCAGTGAACAGATACATGCTCTGGGAATGGGAACGTTCACCGTTGTCAGTCCAATGGCGTTGCATCTATCGAGGCCAGATAGGAGTGTGCCCTTTCATCGCTATATCCTTGCGGTCCAAAGAAGTTATTTGGAAAATTTATATGTAGAAGATAGGGCTTCTTCTTTCATAATTAGACAATGGCTTCCAGAACCAGATAATGATTCGATTCATTTTCAATTAAATGGCCGACAGTTATTGAATTTACAGGATACGTTGGCTCAACTAGAAAGGGAAATTAACAAGAAACAGCCTTGCTATCCTTTGATTGTCAAAAGCCTCATCCTACAATTATTTGCCCAACTAGGACGTTATCAATTTGAAACGGGTGAAGATCAGAGAGGGAGCTATGAACAGAAACGACTGGTCGAGAACATTCTCTGTTATATTATGGAGCATCACCACGAGCCACTTAGCGCGGAGACTTTATGTGGACAGTTCCATTTGTCGCGTTCCTACTTATTCAGGATATTTAAGCAGAATACAGGAGTATCTATTAATGAATCTTTGATTACTATTCGAATTAATAAGGCAAAGGACTTCTTACAAGGAACTGAACTGCCGATCACGGAAGTCGCAGCGACTGTTGGTTTTCAAGATCTTTCTCACTTTTGTCATACCTTTAAACGTTTATCTGGGATGACTCCTAGCCGCTATCGATCCGCACATATGCTGATATCTCCGTCAATCCTACCTCTATCCTCTACGATATAGCTTTAGGTATAACCTCATGAGCGATCTAATTAAAAATGAAAAACAAAGAAAGGTAACTCCGTTTAGATATGATACGGTTGGAAGCTTCAGCGGTGAGAGAATCAGGTCATATTACAGCAGGAGCTACTACCACAGCTTCGGTATATATCTATTCAGGGCAGTCATATATTCAACTGCCATGGTATAATGATTTGGTTAATCGTTCAGGAAACAGTGATTCGATTAACTCACTTTTGATGAATTGGAATAAATGACAGAATGAATTTACAAGCAGCGGATAGCATCCCCAGGTAAGTGCGACACTTCAAATACTAAGAATGGAACCTTAGCTTGATCTTATACCAATCTGAAGGAGTGAGTACGATGGGATATGTATTACGGATATTTCTATTATATTGTGGTGTGATACCATTTTCTTTTTCCATAATGACATTGGTATTGCTGAGCACAAATTTGAGTTTGGCGGTTATTGCTATTACGATGATGCTCGTAAGTGGGATAGCAGCGGGTGTACTGGCCGCTATGGACAGACAACTTCCTGAGCATTTTGGCAAAAGATATTTACCGGTTGTTTTTCCACTTGGATATACCGTTGTGCTGTGGGCTGTATGTATGTTAATCAGTGGAGGTTTTTATGGAAGCTCTATATGGGGCGTTCATACCTTGTTGCAAATACCGTTTCTCCCGATTAGTTTTATGACCTCATTTGAAGGTGTAGGAATCATATATTTATTAGCGCCTTTATCTTATTATTCGGCTTTTCTGCTAGGTTATTTCTTTAAAGAGAGAACACGGCAGCCGAGAATCGTAGTACATAGAAAACAGCTAGTCTCGGCTGCAATTGTTATATTCCTAGCAGTTGGAGTTGGCAGTACGGTGCAGTGGCAGCGTAGCCAAACGGTTCTACCTTCTTATGGATTTGAGCATGGGGGAGGTTACTCGAGTACTGATTTATGGCCATATGAAGTTTCAAATCCTAGTAACCGATTGCCACGGCTGGCAGAAGAAGCACAATTTAGAATTGAAGATTCCAAGGATATGCTTATTTTAGATGGAGCGGAAGCTGCTTTTCCCGTCTACTCTGCTTTTGCTCAGGCCACATACGACCTGACGGGCTTAGGGGATTCTAAGGCGGCATTCGTCAGCTTCACAAACACTATTAATGCTTATGAACGGCTATTGAATGGAGAAGTTGATATTTACTTTGGGGCAGAACCGTCTGCGCATCAGCTGGAAATGGCAAAAGAGAGTGGGCGTGAACTAGTCATGACACCCATTGGTAAGGAAGCATTCGTTTTCTTTGTAAACGAAAATAATGTAATCAAGGGGTTGACGGTGTCTGAGATTACAGACATTTACTCCGGTAAGACTCAGAACTGGAAAGAAGTTGGAGGGAAGAACAAGAAGATCGTTGCCTTCCAACGTCCTGAAAATTCGGGAAGCCAGACCCTTTTGGAAAAGATTATGGCAGACACACCTATAATTAAACCTTTAAAAGAAGAAGTACCACGCGGTATGGGCGGGATTTTAGAGCAAGTAGCTGATTATCGGAATTATGAAAATTCAATTGGGTTTTCATTTCGTTTTTTTGCAACAGGTATGAATCAAAGCACGGGTATTAAACTTCTTGCTATCAACGGGGTGGAACCCAATGAAGATAATATTTCAAATGGTACTTATCCATTTTCCGCTCATTTATATGCTATTACATTGAAGAAGGATAATACTAAGCCAATGATTACTCCATTTCTAGAGTGGATGCAAGGACCTCAAGGCCAACAACTGGTAGAGGAAGTGGGCTATGTGAGATTATCAACTCCTTGATTGCTAAGGAAGCGATAATGGATTGGAAATCAACGGATGGGAAAACAGTATGGGATTGAAAGATAATTTATTCAAATGGAAACATTACAAGGTGGAGAGGATGCTATTATCAGTAATTCGGACCTGCTTCTACAGTAATTGGCGACTCATCTTGAACGTGTTTGTAAAAATGAATAAAACTCCTATAAAGGAGTTTTATTCATAAGCAATGTCAGCGCGTGAAGGGCTACTTTAAATTTAGAAACGCCCCCCGGCAGCGAAGCCTTTTGGAGAGATACGTTCAATTTCTTCGAAATCCGCTGGAGTAAGTTGAACCTGCAGAGCGCCAAGATTCTCCTTCACCCGGTCTATTCGTTTTGTACCAGGGATTGGCACAATGAAGTCTCCCTGGGCGAGAAGCCACGCCAATGCAAGTTGAGCAGATGTACACATTTTTTTTGAAGCCATCTCTTCAATCAGCGCCGCGACTTCCATATTTTTAATGAAGTTATCGCCTTGGAACCGTTCATAATTTCGTCTATAATCATCCTCTGCCAAATCCTCGAACTTTTTAATTTGTCCTGTCAGGAATCCCCGTCCCAGCGGGCTATAAGGTACAAAACCAATTCCCAATTCTTTGAGAACCGGAAGTACTTCATCTTCCACTTCTCTACTCCATAAAGAATACTCCGTTTCCACTGCAGTAATGGGATGAATGGCGTGCGCACGACGGATGATATCTGCAGGTGCTTCGGATAGACCGATAAAACGGATTTTCCCATCTTTGACCAAGTCGGCCATCGTTCCAATGGTTTCTTCAATAGGGGTATTCGGATCGTAGCGGTGTTGATAATAGAGGTCAATGTAATCCAATCCGAGATGATACAAGCTAGCATCCACGGATTTTTTGATATACGCCCGATCACCTTTGGGCCCCTGGGTATGTGTTACACCAAATTTAGTGGCAATCACCGCTTTATCCCGTCTATGCTTAAGCGCCCGCCCTACCAACTTCTCGTTTTCTCCAAACCGTTGCTGCGCAAATTCACCATAAATATCCGCTGTGTCAAACATAGTGACGCCGATATCCAGCGCCTCATGAATCACGCGAACCGATTCCTCGTTATTCGGCATCATCATGGTGCCAAGACCTAATGCTGAAACTTCTAATCCTTCACGTCCAAGCGTCCTTTTTTGTATAACTTCCGACTTCATCCATTCTACCTCCTAGAAATATTAATTTAGTAATTAAATAAAATCTGTGGATGTACCAAGTGTTTCCCATTCAGTCAAATCTTTTTGAACATTTATAAATACCGCCTCCCGCAAAACCATAAAAACCACCTACGGAAGAGAAGTTGATAATATGCCCAGATCTTTGCTTTCGCAATAGAGGGAGTGCTTGCCGCAAAACGTTAAGTGTACCAAACACATTAATCTCAAATTTTTTACGGACTAATTCATCCGAAACCTCCTCAATAAATCCTAATTGACCATAACCGGCGTTATTGACGACGACATCAATTCCGCCAAAATGTTTAATTGTTGCAGAAATGGCTTTTTGGACGTCTTTTTCATCTGATAAGTCGAGGTTTATAGCAAGAAAGATATCATGGCTTCCGACTGCTTATTCCAAGTCAGCTTTGGTTCTTGAAGTTGCAGCTACTTTATATCCTTGCTCTAATAGCTTTCTGACAAGTGTCAATCCCATTCCTGATCCTTGTTCTTCACATCCCTTTCCTGATCCTTGTTTTGGGTACATTATTATCATACTTGTTAAAGTATTGTCTAAGTCAAATAGGCCGTTATTGTTGAGTAAACAGTTATAAAAATGTACAATATGTTAGAGTAACTCTAACTACTATGGAGTGTGATAAATAAATGGACTATACCGTCAAGGATATTTCAACAAAAACAGGGATAACAGCTCATACACTGCGCTTCTATGAAAAACAGGGGGTCCTGCCTTATGCAGAACGAACTGAACAAGGAATCCGAATGTATGACGAGTCAAGTGTTGAGTGGATAGAAACAATTTTAGCGCTGCGTTCGACTGGAATACCTTTAGCTGATTTAAAACTATACGTAGATTTATATAAAGATGGGGATAGTACTCTACATAAGCGAAAAGAGATAATAAACAATCACAAAGTAAAAGTCGAGGAACAAATGCTTCTTTTAATTAAAACCTTAGGAAGAATCAACTACAAAATGGCATTGTTTGACGTACAATTGGAAGAATTGGATAGGTCGTCTTGCACTTTGTGATGTTATACAAAAAATAGCATCTAGCGATTATTATCGACTCTGCTTCTGCCAAAAAATAAAGGTTAAGAACCATGTGTTTAGCAAAGCATATTTCTATAAGATAAATAAAAACGGACTTCTCATGAAGAAGTCCGTTTTTGATGTGGATATAGGAGGCGAATTCAAGAGGGCGTCTTTAAGCAGACGTCCTCTTTTTTTATGTGAAAATTAAACGCACGCATGCCGTGTGTCGTCTTCTTAAAAACGTGGCATATTTTGAATGATAGACTTATGCGCTCAAGACGGCGCTTCAGCGCAATAATGTCTCCTGATTGTGCTGACTGTATTTTACGGCTTGAAGTAGTTTACAATTGTAAAAATCTATGGGATTTTGTCAGACCTTTGAATATTGTGACATCTCATACAAACCAATCCAAAGGGCGGAATTGGACTTAAGTCTCTTAAAGAAAAAAATTGTCGAATTTCATAGAATGGTGGTAAAATAAGTGATAATAATCACATTAGGGGAGATTATTTTTTGAGTAGATAGTCTTATAGTGGGACAAGAATAACAAAATATGACAAGTGGGGCTAGTGTAACAATGAAATACAACCTGTATTTATCAGCTCTACTAATAATTTCTACCTGCGGCACCTTAAGTATGGTCTTTCTCTCATGGAAAAGAAGAGAGCTACCGATTGCAATTAGTTACGGCTTGGGTATGTTGGCAGGCGCATTCTACACCTTCGGATATGCTTTTGAGATTGTTAGCCCTACTTTGGATCTAATGCGTGTCTGGCTTCGTGTACAATATATTGGGATACCCTTTGGATCTATGATATGGATTATTATGATATTGCAATATACAGGCCGACAGGCGTTTATACGCAAATGGTTTGTTACATTGCTGATGGTCATTCCCATCACTACGCTTGTGGCTCATTATACGAATGAGTCGCATCATTTATTTTATAAGAGTATGACGCTAGATAGTTCAGAGAGCTTCCCGCTGGTTTCCTTGATTAAAGGGCCATTATATTGGGTGCATGTGACGAATTCATATATCCTTTTTATAATAGGTATGGGGTTATTGATCCAAATGTATCGTAAAGCGACACCTCGAATGAAGAAGCAAATTGCCTTTATGATGATAGGCTCCTGCGGACCCTATGGAGGTACACTTATCTATTTAAGCGGTGTTACCAACATATCTATTGATTTCACTCCATTTGGATTTCTTTTCTCAGGTGTGTGCTATATGTGGGGGATTTATCAGTTTAATATGCTGAGGCTTGCGCCCTTTGCTATGCAAAAGGTATTTGAATCGATGCAGGATGCGGTCATTGTAATGGATATGGATCATTGCATTGCGAGTTTTAATCAGTCGGCAAGTCAGGCAATTGAAGGTTTGAATCGTAATCATGTGATTGGACAGCCTGCTGTACAGATCTTCTCCTCGTATCCCAAGCTTGTGGAGAGGCTTATTCAGCAAGAGCCATCTTCTGATAATCAAATACAAATTACTGGAAAAGTGGATGCAAAATTCTATAATGTTCATTTATCGCTTATTATCGACAACAAGCAAAGAATCGTAGGTAAGATGCTTTTGTTAAGTGATGTAACGGAAACAGTTCGCAACGAGGAAGCGCTGCTATATAAATCAAGACAGTTGGCAGAGCTGAATACTTTCAAGGACAAGATGTTTAATGTAGTCGCCCACGATATCCGCGATCCTCTTGCCGTACTCATCAACCTGATGGAGCTAATGGAGGAAGAGATGCAGACTTGTGGTGAGAATCATGATGAAATCGTCCATGAAATGGGGAATCAAATTCAGAATACATTTACATTAGTAGAAAGCTTGCTGGAATGGTTTCAGAGTCAGAGAGGCGGCATGGTGTTTAACCCGGTAATAAGGGATTTAGCCCACACGGTTCAGACGAATGTACGATTGTTACAAGTTCGGAGCGCGGGCAAGAATATTAATATCATATCCGAAATATCGGATAGTCTCTATGTGTTCGCAGATAAAGAAATGCTAGATTTAATTATCCGTAATCTTCTATCTAATGCCATTAAATTTACGGAATATGGTGGGAGTATTCGATTAAAAGCGGATCAAGCGGATGGTAAAATAATTATCTCTGTAAGCGATACCGGCTCAGGCATACCGGCCGACCAAGCCGAAACCTTATTACAGGAAGCCTATCCGGTCTCATCTCTGGGAACAGCTGGAGAACGAGGTGTTGGGCTTGGACTCACCCTATGCAAGGAATTTGTTCGCTTGAACGGAGGAGAAATTTGGTTTGACAGTGCGCTTGCGCAAGGTAGCACCTTCTATTTCTCCCTCCCGACGCCTCCAGAAGCTTCAGATCAATCTGAACATCAGGATGGAAGGTGGGAAGTCGTATGAAGGTTGTTATTATCGATGACGAGAAGGGCATGCATATCGTTATGAAGCGAATGCTCGGCAAGGTTGATGAAGTCGAGATCGTGGGGAGCTTCCAAGAAACGTCGGCGGCCTATTTGTTTCTGACAATTCAAGATGTAGATTTGATCTTTATGGATATTAATATGCCGAAGGAAAGCGGTCTTGAGTTCGCTGGGCGGTTAAGAGAGAGTGGCAGACAAATGAAAATCGTGTTCGTTACCTCACATAAAGAATATTCACTTCATGCATTTGATGTATATGCATTTGATTACATAGTGAAGCCGGTTAATCAAGAAAGGCTTTATCATACTGTCCAACGGGCGCTTTCCGAAATGCCGTCACCAATAGGTTCGGTGGAACAGGACTCGTCCTCTACACGAGTCCTGTTTAATTGTCTAGGCGGTATGGAGATTCGAAGTGCTCAGAACGTGTTAGTCAAGTGGAAGACTAGCAAAAGTGCGGAGCTTTTTGGCTATTTGTTAATGCATAAAGGCAGACATGTGTCCCGAGCGAGAATCATTGAAGATATGTTTGGCGAGATGCCTCTAAAGAACGGCGAAACCTACCTAAACACAACAGTCTATCAGCTTCGTAAATTGTTGGATAATTATGGACTCAAGGAGATCGTACATTCCTACAGTAGCTATTATGCGTTAGATCATAACCAGGTTGATGTCGATTTCCTTCGTTTTGAAGAAGGCTGCAAGCAGATGGCTGTAGTGGATGATACCTGTATCGAACAGGCACTGGAGCTTGAACAGCGCTACACCGGGGATTTATTCGGGGATCGTGTTTACCCTTGGGCTCGGAGTGAGGTCGAACACCTATCGTTAATGTATACATCCTTTACCCAGCGGTTATGCGAGGCTTTATTAATCAGAGGTGATACGCAAACAGCAATCCGACTATTAATGAAGCTAATCACCCGTAACGAGCTAGAAGAAGGAACAATTATGCTATATCTGAGGGCCTTGGCTCTAACGAAGAACAAAGAAGCATTGAACCGACAATATATTCAATTCGAAGAAACATTGTATAGAGAGCTTGGAATAACCCCTTCCTCCGAAGTATCTGCACTATATAGCCATCTGATGTCAGAGCTAGATTCATAGAATACGCTTATTATGAAGAGCCCTTCACATGAAGGGCTCTTTTTGGTGTGAAAGTTTGTCATTCTGCTGTCATTGGGGTTGGTTATACTTTAGTTCTTGCAGCAAGTGAGGAGGGATGTAATTTGAAGGTCGTCATTATCGATGATGAGAAGGCCATGCATTTAATCATGAGACGAATACTCGCTAAGGTGGATGAGATCGAGATTGTGGGGAGCTTCCAGGATACCTCGACTGCATTCTCGTATTTGGTGAATCATGAGGTGGACTTGGTATTTCTAGATATTAAGCTGCCACGAGAGAATGGTATCGAGTTTGCCAAGCGATTAAGAGGGAGCCACAGGCGAGTGAAGCTAGTATTTGTCACGTCCTATAAAGAATACGCATCGGCTGCATTCGAGGTGAATGCCTATGATTACATCGTGAAGCCCGTTGAGCAGGGCAGACTTCACCAAACTGTGTTAAGAGTACTTTTCGAAGCGGGGACTTGACCATTGGCTCCTTAGCCTTTTTTGCCGAAGTTTGTCATTCTGCTGTCATTGGGGTTTGTTATGCTTGTCTTTGTTACGGATAGTATGAAAATTAGAAGGGGGAAATGGTGTGCGTAGTGTGTATAAAAAAGGAATTTCCATCATCTTAGTGATGTTGATGGTAGTAGGTGGATTGAATGGGTTGTTTGTTGGAGGTGTCAAAGCATTTGCTGCGGGTGGCTTCGATGTGCAGCAGCATGCTGAAAAATAAAGATTATAGTATTACGAGGTATATCTTAAAATTTCACACCTCCCCCCCAAAATCGGGGATATGTTATTTGTAGATGCAGTGTTAGTATGAAAAAACTTTTCAAGGCGGAAGGTAGTGGATGCGACAAAATTTTTAAATGGAACATCTCGTATGTTAACGCATGCTTTAACTACAGCATAGCGACAATATAAATAGATTCAGCGGAGGTAACTACATGATAAGAAATGGTTCAAAGCGTTTAGTATCAGTTTTTATGGCACTTATTTTAGTTTTTTCAATGTTTGGCAGTTTGGTTTCAGCGGACGGGGGCGATGAAACACCTGCTTTGACAAACGTAATTAATTATATTAACTTTGGCACATACGCAGGTAAGATTGTAAACTACAGTGATAATACTGGTACTGTAGATTTCTATCTACCGCCTGGTACTAATTTGGGGCAAACACCCTATTATATTAATCTTGGCATTTCAGATGGGTCCTCGATTTCTTATAATAATGGGGTCAAGGACTGGCCAGTCCCTGGGTCATATCCCTGGTATGTTTACAATCCTAACATATTCAAAGTAGCCTCTGGGGATGGGACATACCGGAATTACACGTTAAAGGGGTACGCTTCAGAATTACCTACTTCAAATGATCTCACGAGTTTCAGTATTAATGGGATTGCTGGGAAAATTAATAATGATACCGATAGTGTTGAGGTTACTGTCCCATACGGTACAGACTTAACCAACATTAAGCCTCAATTCAGTCACAACGGATTTTACGCTGAGATTAATGGGGTTGCTCAGAAATCTAATGTTGATGCTGTTGATTTTTCTTCGCCCGTACTTTATAAAATACACAGTGTATCCGATGCGAGTACTCACGATTACTTGGTGACTGTCAACGTACTTCCCAATATGACATTAACGTTAACTACGGACAAAACTTCATACAAACCTGGAGAGCCTGTTGTAGTTACTGTATCAGCTAGTGGTACTACCAATATCAACGAAAATGGCGTCAATAGGATTAAAACCACTTTGGAGTTTAATCCAACGGAGTTCTCTGTGGAGTCTTACATTGACGAGGATGATGAGTATACAGAGGGGTACTACAAACCGCTTGTAGCTAGAGAAGATGCGTATATGAATACTCCATATATACTTAAAATGTCATCGCCTAGTGCGAAGTATTTAATCTTAGACTTGCATTCAGAGATTCCTTTTAAGGATGGACCTGTATATCAAGTAACTTTAGATTCTCTAGACACTTTAGGTAGTTATGATGCTTCGCTAAACATCTATATTGGTACTGTCAAAGCAGGTAATGATTATATAGGTGAGTCACCTATTATTGTTAATACCTTGGTTAAAGTAGTGGCACCAAGTTCGGAGAAGCAAATAACCCAATTTTCATTGCTTGGAAATGAGGGATCAATTAATCAGGATGATAGAACGGTAGATGTACTGGTACCTTTTGATACCGACTTAGATGATGTAGCATCACAATTCAGTGTTTCTGATGGTGCATCTGTCAAGGTAGGAACAACTGAACAAGTTTCAGGAACTACACCTAATAATTTTACGAGTTCAGTTACTTACACTGTTTACGCAGAAGATGAATCGTACCAAGATTACTTGGTTAGTGTAAGTCGTGCAGCAGTCATACCGATACCAAACTCATCGAAGGACTTAGGCACTTTCTCAGTTCTGAATAAATATGGGATAATCAATCAGGCTGATAAAACAGTAGATGTACTAGTACCTTCTGATGCAGATTTAACTGCATTAGCATCGCACTTCACTACTACAGGAGCATCTGTCAAGGTAGGAGATATTACACAGGAGTCTGGTGTAACATTGAATAACTTTACACATCCTGTTACCTACACAGTTTATGCCGAAGATGAATCGTACCAAGATTACAAAGTTACTGTTAATCTTGCACCACCAGTGGTTGATGAACCACCAGTTGTAGTTACCCCTCCAACTGGTAACCCATCAACGGGCTCGGGTTCAACGCCTACTGCAACACCTACACCACCAGTAACACCAGTAGCACCAGTAACACCAACAACTAAACCGTTCTTTAACGAAAAGGTTAATATCGATGTAATCAAGGCGCTAGTAGAAAAAGTAAATACTGCACCAGCAGTAACATTTAAGGATGTACCTGCAAATGCTCCAAATGCTAAAGCGATCGAGTTAGCAGCTAAGCTTGGGATCATTAAGGGAAATGCGGATGGCTCATTCCATGCCAATGCTACGATAACTAGGGCAGAATTTGCGACTATGTTAGTAAGAGCACTTGGATTAACGTCTGAAGGTGATTCCAGCTTTAAGGACATCAAAGGACATTGGGCGGCAGATACAATTGCAACGTTAAAAGCTAGTGGTATTATCAACGGTTATGCGGATGGAACGTTCAAACCGAATCAGACCATCACAAGAGCGGAAATCGTGGCTATGCTATCCAAAGTAATGAACACGACAATAGTAAAAAATGATAAGTTTAATGATGTTTCAGGTAACTGGGCAGAGGCTGAGATTGCTACGTTATCTGATATGGGGATCGTAAAAGGTTCAGCCGATGGTTCATTCAAACCTAATGCGAATGCTACGAGATCGGAGTCTTTAGTTATGATTCTGCGGATGTTGAACGCAAGTCTTGGCGATTCACTAGACATAGAGTAGCAAACACTTATCACTCATACGGTAGGTACTGGTAAACAGTACCTACCGTATTTTTTTGCTTTTTTTATATATGTGGACTCTGTGTACTCTACACATGTGGAGTGCTCAATATTGATGGTGCATTAGATATAT
Organism: Paenibacillus sp. FA6; assembly: GCF_051550225.1. Classification (NCBI taxonomy): domain Bacteria; kingdom Bacillati; phylum Bacillota; class Bacilli; order Caryophanales; family Paenibacillaceae; genus Paenibacillus; species Paenibacillus sp. FA6. The sequence continues at coordinate 1,350,780 of NZ_CP188820.1, forward strand.
TCTCAACAAAGGGATCTTCCCGACAAAAGAAGATCCCTTTGTAATGAATTCGGCATAGCATCCTTTTCCCATATAAAGGTAAATATAATAGGTACAGGTATGTTGATCGTGTATGGATATAATGCTCATACAGATTGTCGTCTACGAGAATATAATTGCCCAAAGTGCAATGTTGCACTTTGGGTAATTATTATATATACTACTAAAAGATATGTATGGAAAGGAGTAGACGAATGATAAAAAGAAACTTACGCTATACAAAAAAAGAAGCAACTATCAAAGCACTTGCTGATGCAGCCTTCGAGCTTGCACTGGAACGCGGGCTTGATGATTTTGTAGTTGAAGATGTGGTTCAAAGAGCTGGCTATTCCAGAAGAACCTTCGCAAATCATTTCTTTTGTAAGGAAGAAGCCGTGGTTACAGGAGCTTATATGTTTAATGACACGATCGAAGTTGAGAACTTACTTGCGGATTTGTCCGAAGATACCCCCCTGCTTGATGTGCTTTTTCAATTAATCAAAATGCAGCTTACATTAGAACTTTTTAGAAAAGTGAGTAAACTCGTGATTCTCTGCGAAAAACATCCATCTCTTAAGCCTTATTTCCTTGACCAAATGAGCCATATGCAAAATGGAGCATATTACACTTTAATGGAAATCTCCAATGAGAAATATGATGAAGTATATATTCATCTTCTTGTAGGCGCGGTTTATGGAGCCATCTTGCCGGTGCTGAATGGAAGTCTCAATGTACTGCTTCCAGAGCAAACGTTGTCAGATACTTCGTTTCATCAATACTTAGATAAGATATACGAATATTTGCGAAATGGGTTCAATTACTAAACTAGATAGTCGAAGGGAGTAGCTGAAATATGTCTACATTTTTATATAAAATCGGAAATACAGCTTACCGCAAACCTTGGCACTTTATAACGGGCTGGCTGATCATATTAGCAATTGTTGTTTCATTAATAGGAGTAAATGGTATTCATGTAAGTAGCGAGATGAAAATTGAAGGTACCGAATCACAGAGGATACTGGACCAATTATCACAAGAGCTTCCGCTGGCTTCTGGCGGGCAAGGCAGTATTGTATTCAAGACCTCCAATGATACGCGAATGGATACACCAGAGCGAATGTCTGCGATTAGCAAAGCAATTAATGAAGTATATGTTTTAGAAGGTGTGTTAAACCCTGCAGATTTCGATACAGGCGCAAGTGAGTTAACATTACTTATGATGCAGAATGCCTCTGCTGATCAACTACCCCCTTATGGGTATATGATCATGGACGGTATTCCATTGCCAGGAGTGTTACTCTCTTCCGATGGTACAATTGCATTATTCCAATTTCAATTCACAAAAGATGTGAATTCTATTCCACAAGAAGTTAAGGATTCGATTATTGAAGCCACTAAAGTTGTTGAGAATGAAGCTGGCATCACCGTATTGCCAAGCGAATCGCTGTTACCTCTTCAACTTGGGATTGGAACCGGAGAAATTATTGGTGTAATTGTTGCTGCGATGGTTCTATTGATGACTTTAGGATCAATGGTAGCTGCAGGGCTTCCGCTTCTTACTGCACTTTTAGGTGTTGGTATCGGCGTTGGGGGAGCTTTTTCACTTTCAAGCTTTATTGAGATGTCAAGTGTCTCTGCCATGTTGGGGCTTATGATTGGTCTGGCGGTAGGAATCGATTATGCATTATTCATTGTCAATCGCCAGCGCCGTTTGATATTTGATCAGAAGTTAGGATCACAGGAAGCCGCAAGCAGAGCGATTGGCACAGCTGGAAGTGCGGTATTCTTTGCAGGGTTGACAGTCATCATTGCATTATGCGGTATGCTTGTGATAGAGATTTCTTTCTTATCGACCATGGCATTGGTAGCTGCGGCAACCGTACTTATTAACGTGTTACTTGCTTTGACGTTATTACCAGCTATGCTTGGGTTATTAGGAGAACGGATCTGTTCTCAGAAAGCTCGCCAAAAGAATACAGACAAAGCAGCAAACACGGCGCACAGCGGGTTCTCTGACAGATGGATCAGAGGTGTTATCAAGTTTCGTTGGCCAGTGATTATATGCATTATTGTTGTACTTGGAGTAGCATCAACGCCGATATTGAAAATGGATATGGGTATTCCTGGAGCAGCCACAGCGAATTTGGATACGGCGGCAAGGCAAAGTTATGATGCGATTACAGAGGGATTCGGTGAAGGATTTAACGGGCCGTTTGTTTTGGTTGCAGAGCAAGAGAATTCTTCTTCAAAGTTTACTCCTGAATTAATCATGAATCTTGTCCAGGAACTCAAAAATCAGGACAACGTTGATCAAGTGTCACCACTCGGAATCAATGAGAATGGTAACTTGGCTATATTCAGTCTAATCCCCGAAACGGGACCTTCTGATACAGAAACAAAAGAATTGGTAACACAATTACGTGATCCTGATCTAAGTATTTTACAGTCAAATGGGATTAAGCTTGGAGTTACCGGATTTACAGCAGTAAATATTGATATGTCAGCTAAACTGGCAGATGTTTTCCCGATTTATATCGGCATCATTGTTATCTTTTCTTTGATTATTCTCATGTTGGTATTTCGTTCTGTTGTTATTCCGATCAAAGCGACCGTTGGCTTCCTTCTTAGTATATTGGCAACATTTGGGATGACCACAGCAGTGTTTCAATGGGGGTGGCTGAACTCTGTTTTTGGCTTTGATACTAGCGGACCGCTGCTTAGCTTTATGCCGATTATCATCACGGGTATCCTTTACGGATTAGCAATGGATTATCAAGTTTTTCTTGTCAGTTCCATGCGTGAGTCATACGTTCATGGACATCGGGGTAAAGAGCCCATTATTCATGGATACAATCAAGCGAGCCGCGTGGTCCTAGCAGCTGCAGTGATTATGGTATCGGTATTTGCTGGATTTATATTTACCGATGATATCATTATCAAACAAATAGGCTTTGCATTAACTATAGGTATCTTCATTGATGCATTTATTGTGCGAATGACATTGGTTCCTGCTGTTATGGCTGTTTTTGATAGTAAAGCTTGGTGGTTACCAAAGTGGTTAGATCGTATTCTACCGAACTTAGATGTCGAAGGTGATAAGCTAATCACGAAACTTAATCAAAAGGATTGATATAACGTCACATTTACCTAATTGTATAACCTGTATGAGCCTAAGTCGAGATTAATGTGTACGCTTTGTAAAGGATCTCACGGGCTGTTCTTATTTTGTTACCATATAATTCCAGTCCACTTTCAGGTTCCGGTCACTGCAGAAGCAAAGCAACGTACAACGATATGATCAATAGAGTAGTAAAATACGTAAACGCCTTAATGCTGCACTGAAATGGCAAAAGGGGACAGCTCCTTCCTATTAATTAAACACAACACGGCATCATTAAATATGTTGAATACTATTCATTTCAATCCAATGACATCCGCTTAATTAGTGGCAACGACATATGGAACGCATTGCCGGACATCATCATTTATGTTAATATTGAAGAACTAATGTAAAGGGGGTGAGGTAGGTGAATCACGAAATGGTCAACAACCGTATTAGCCAGCTGCCGATTTCTATGGCTGGCATTGTTCATGCATTTTTCACGAACGGGATCAGTCTGTCCAATTATGAACATACGTTTGAACCATTCGTGAGAAGACGCCTACCTTAACCACAACGGATATTTTACCATCCTGAGGGTCGCGGGCTTGTTGCTGCGGCTCTTTATTTTATGTGTATTCAAGTTAGGGTCTTCATCTAATAGGAGGCTTTTGAAATGATAATAGTTAACGCTCAACAGATAAAAAAATACCATGCTGCAAACCTTGTTTTGGACGGGGTGATGCTTCAACTCCAAACCGGTGAGAAAGTCGGTCTGATAGGCCGTAACGGCAGCGGTAAATCAACTCTTCTCCGGTTAATTTCGGGCCATGAGCGGGTAGATGAAGGTATGCTAACTATCAAGAAAGGATTGCGAATTGGTTATTTGCCACAAATTCCTGCCGAGTTTGAGAAAATGAACGTATATAAGGTACTAGCTTATGGTTATCGGGAACTGATGGTCACTAAGCAGGAAATGCTCGTTATCGAGCAGCAGATGTCCAGCTCTGGGACTGCTGACAATCCTGAACTGATGGAGGCTCTACTCAAGGCGTATGCGGTAGTTCAAGAACGCTTTGAACGAAGTGGCGGTTATGAGATGGATACGGCCATTGATCAAGTAGCAAGTGGATTGCAGATTGATCGAAGCAACGATGAGCGGATGTTTGGAAGTTTGTCGGGTGGGGAGAAGACACGTATTGTTCTAGCGTCCCAATTAGTTGTTCGTCCAGATTTATTGCTATTGGATGAGCCAACGAATCACCTCGACCTCAAGGGGATAGAGTGGCTGGAGCAGTTTCTTCAACGTTATGATGGCGCATGTATTATCGTATCGCATGATCGTTATTTCCTCGATGCAATCGGTACGAAGATGATTGAATTGGAGGATGGGGAGGCTTATACGTATCTCACTAACTACAGCGGATATATGAAGGAGAAGGAAGAGCGCGTATTGCAACAGTTCGCGCAGTTTCAAGAGCAGCAGAAGGTGATGAAAAAAATGAAAGAAACGATTCGTCAGTTAGAGGATTGGGGGCGAGTTGGAGGGAATGAAAAGTTCTTCAAACGGGCAGCGTCGATTCGTAAAGCTTTAGAAAGGATGGAGGCTGTAAAACGTCCCGTCCTGGAGCAGAAAACGGCGGATTTCGATCTGTCCCCACTTGATCGTTCTGGCCGTAAGGTGATCACATTCGAGGGTTTGACGAAGAAATTCGGGACACAGGTGATTTTGAATGGAGCGGAGGGGAGTCTGCTTTACGGTGAGAAGGTCGTGTTATTGGGGGATAATGGATCGGGAAAAACGACGCTGTTCAACCTGCTTCTAGGTTCGTTTGAGGCGGATGCAGGTGAGGTCGAGCGAGGGGCACGTGTGGAAATTGGTTACTTGGCTCAGCAAGAACCGGTGAGCGACAATAAGCTGACGGTATTGGAATATTTTCAGACCGAGGGAAGTTTGGAGGAAGGCGAAGCACGAAATGTGCTGGCGAAATATTTGTTCTTTGGTGCTGACGTTTTCAAGCCGCTGCAAATGCTCTCTGGCGGTGAATGGTCCCGCTTGCGTCTAGCAGTACTTGTAAGACGTAAGCCGAACCTACTTCTGTTGGATGAACCGACGAATCATCTCGATATGGCTTCACGAGAAGCATTGGAGGAGGCGTTAGAAGATTATCCGGGAACGGTATTGGCGATTTCCCATGATCGTTATTTTATTAATCGTCTAGCGAAGAGCGTGTGGGAGCTGAAGCAAGGTAAGATTGCTAAGTATCTCGGTAATTATGATGATTTTAAGGGGAAGAGTGAAGAACGGTTGTCGCAAGAGAGCAAATCGGTGAGTGGTGCATCACGTATGACCGAAGGGAAAACTTTCGCAACGGGTCGGCAGCAACAAGGAGCCAAAGGGACCGAAAGAAGCGACTTGGCACGTACAAACGAGCGGAGACGTGAGCAGTTGGAACTTGAAATTGCTGTACTTGAAGCGGAGCTATCTCGTGCCGACGAAGATCTTCACCATCTAGATCTTATGGGCGATACGCACCAACTTGAGGCAAGGTGGCATGAGCGAGAAAAGGGACAATTACAGCTAGATCACCTTCTGGAATTGTGGATGGAACTGTCGAGCTGATGATATTTACAAATCTCATACGATTTTGTTTATACATCCAAGAAGGATATTCCAGCCTGAACGTGGAATCACTTTCAAAGGGGATCGAACCCTAACTGGACATGAGGATGGGCTGGGATCTTGAGGATGCAAGAGTATATTTTATCTGGTGGGGAAATTGTACGGTTGAAGCAATATATTGAAGACAAGCATCGCAGTCTTGAGCCGAAGCAACGGGCACCCATATTAGCTGATGCGGTGCATCGGATTATTGAGAGCCGTCTACCTTCTTTTCCAGAAGCGGTGAAGAAGCAGATTTGCTATGAGCTTCTTATGAAGCAGAGAGAATCCCTCGTTATTCATACAGATGATGTGCTCCAACATTGTATGTCTCTGGATTTGGGCAAAGAGGGTCTGTTATCCTCCTTAGCTGCATGGGTGTCCAGCAGAACTGCTGTACCTGTACAGGAAGAGGTGGCTCAGGACATTCTTCTTCGATGGTCTCAGCAACTAATGCCTGGAGTCGGAGTCTCACTTCAAGCATTGGAGCGGGAATGGGATCAACTGAACCCGAGTGTATATAGGGAGATTGCCGCTGCTAGTGAGTCTGTTGTTCCAGTATGGAACAAAGAATGGTTCAATCGAAGGAAATCGATTCTGATTGCTTGTTTGTGTGCGGTTGTTCTCTTATTCATACTGACCCTTCCATTGGATCTACAGTCGTCTGCACCCGCACTTCATGCAGAACCTATAGATATTTCGCAACCCATATTGAATGAGAATGTGAAGAAGGAACCCGTTGATGGAATCCCTAAGGAGTTCGAATATGTTTCTATAGATACGAAACGTTTGCAGCAATATTTGCGGGATAAAAACTCAATGTTAGCTGAGGAACCGTATTTGTCTGCGATTGTGAAAGCGAGCAAGGAATTCAATATTCATCCACTCCTGCTGTTTGCTATAACTGGACAAGAGCAGGGATTCGTTCCAAAAGATCATAAAAGGGTAGAAGAAATAGCGAACAATCCTTTTAACGTATTTGGCAGCTGGGAGAGCTACAACACTTCGATTGAAGGTTCAGCTACTATTGCAGCGAGGACGGTATTTAATATTAGTGGTCGCCGCCCAGGAGCGAGTGACCCAATCCAATGGCTAAATCATACCTATGCCGAGGACCCGAATTGGTGGAAGGGTGTCACCTGGTTCTTCGATGAGATGAAGCGAGAGATTGCGGATGAATCCTTTGAGTAGCCGGAGTAATTGATAAAGCTCAAACATCATGTTTGAGCTTTTTTCCTGTCACTTTTTTTGTTGAATTAGGCTATGTTGGTCCAATGGTAATGCTTCGAATATGAATGTAGAAGCTCTTTATCACCATCCAGCCTATCCAGATATAGTTTTCAAAATAATTAAAATATGTTAAAATCGATCTTGTCTAATCATCCTATGTTTGGAGGTTTAAGAAGTGCTACAAAAAATTAAACATCTTAGCCTTGTCGATCAAGTCATTATTCAAATTGAATCTTTGATTGAATCCGGCACATGGCCGATAGGAAAGAAAATTCCGCCGGAACCTGACTTAGTCAATGATTTGAATGTCAGCCGCAATACATTGCGTGAAGGGATCAGAGCGTTATGTCATGCCGGAGTACTAACGACAAAGCAGGGAGATGGTACTTATGTATCTTCTAACAGCACACTTGGCGTGGCTATTCAACGACGTGTTCAAAAATCTAGTCTATTGGATACACTTGAAGTACGAAATGCTCTTGAACAAGAGGCTGCAAAGCTATCCGCTGTAAGAAGGACCGAAGAGGATTTAGAGAAAATCCGATTTTATCAACAGGAATGCAACTCGTTTAGCATAATAGGGGATTTAAAGAGATATGTGGACGCAGACATCAAGTTGCATCAGACCATTGTCGAATCGACTGGAAATCGGATATTGATTGATTTATATACACATATAACTGAAGCAATTCAGAATTCGATTACAGTTATTTTAAAAGAACAATTTTCTATAAACCTACCGAAAAATATGCATGATCAACTGGTGAATGCTATAGTCGCGCAAGATCCCGATTCGGCAGCCCAAATTGTAGAGCAGTCAATAAATGAAATAAAACGCGCAATAGAGGTGGAGGAAGTATAAATGGAGTCCAAACAACATAAAGTCAATTCAATAAAAGCGGGTTCAAATTTTACAGGCTGGTTACTTCTCTTGGGAATTATTCTGATCGCAGCCAATTTACGAGCCCCTTTAACTTCAGTAGGCCCTTTGATTGGGAGTATCCGGGATGATTTGGGCATATCGAATACATTAGCAGGCCTGATTACTACGCTTCCTTTAATTGCGTTTGCTTTGCTGTCGCCGATTGCGCCGAAGTTGGCTCGCAGATATGGAATGTCCTCTGTTCTGTTTGGAGCATTATTCCTGCTGGTTATCGGCATTGTATTGCGTTCAGCGTGGAATATCGGATCATTGCTGATCGGGACGGTCATTTTGGGTCTTGCGATATCCATTTGTAATGTATTGATGCCAAGTCTAATTAAAGAAAAGTATCCCTTGAAAATCGGATTAATGATCGGCATTTATTCGGTTGCAATGAATCTAAGTGGTGCTATTGCATCTGGAATCAGTGTGCCACTGGCCAATCAAACAGGATTAGGCTGGAAGGGGGCCTTGGGTCTGTGGGGCCTGTTAGCATTTATAGCCTTTCTCGTTTGGATTCCTCAACTAAGACGTCAACAACAAACAGCGAAGACAGTAACGTTGAACGAAAAGCGAACGAATTTGTGGAAGTCCTCTCTTGCTTGGCATGTGACCCTATTTATGGGTCTACAGTCGATGCTTTTTTATGTTATTGTTTCTTGGCTCCCAGATATTTTGAAGACTCAAGGGATGAGTTCGGATTCCTCAGGATGGATACTTTCGCTGATGCAACTCGCTATACTTCCAGTTACTTTTATCGTACCTATTTTAGCTGGACGCATGAAAAATCAAATTGTCCTTATGATCCTGACGGCGCTCTTTTTCTTCATAGGTATTGGGGGACTACTATCTGGAAATCAATTGGTTCTTCTGTGGGCAATCTTTATTGGGATCGGCGCGGGTTGTTCATTCAGTCTTGCGATGATACTATTTGGGCTACGAACTACAAATGCGCATGACGCTGCCGAGTTATCCGGGATGGCTCAATCAGTAGGATATTTATTGGCCGCGGTAGGACCTATATTATTCGGTTATCTGCACGATTTGACCAACGGATGGAATGTACCACTTATCGTGTTGCTTGTCATATCAGTTTTGATGCTTATTTTTGGTGTTGCTTCAGGTCGTAATCGAGTCATCGGAGCAGAAAACTTGTGAACTAACCATGATTGCATATTGATCAAATCGTTTGATATTTCCATAAGAACGATCTTGAACAAGAATGTAATTCTGATCAGCAAGTTTTTCGCCAATGGGCCATCATGGACTTTACCCTTGGTTTCAATGACTTGAACGGGTTGTTCCGTATTAGCACGAAGTGAAACATAAATTACGCAATAGAATAGTAGTTTCACAATCAATTAGAATAAAAATGGTCGACACTTCCCTTACGTAAGATGCTACGATCCTAGCATACGGAGGGGGGATCTTATGAAAATAAAAGAAGTATGCAAACTCACGAGTGGAAGCCATTCAAACTGTTGAACAATTAAGTGATTATAGTGAACAGCATAAGAAAAAAAAGGGTTATTCCGATGGTGGTCAAAACGACCGCCTAAGGGATAACCTCTTTTTGTTTTCACAACAAGATGGGCGGACAAACCAGGGAATACTGGTAGTTTTCGATCACCTAATTTGGGTGTTGACCAGATTGGTCAACGGAATTACAATGGAATTAACTGGAGTAGTTAACGACTCGTTTGATCAAATGATCCGCACGGAAAGAAGGCTAACAACATGTTCACCAAGTTTTTAAATCTGGACTCGGAAAAGCAGGATCGTATCCTCAATGCGGCCATGCATGAGTTTGCTCGGAGTGGATTTGACCGCGCTTCTACGAACGAAATTGTCAAGGAGGCAGACATATCCAAAGGGCTACTATTTCACTATTTCACAAGTAAGAAGCATCTCTATTTATTTCTGTACGACCACTGTATCGAGCTCCTCATGAATGAGACTTTCGCCAAACTGGATATGGACGATCCAGACTTTTTTAATCGATTACAGCAAACGTCCCAATTGAAACTAAACATTCAACATCAATATCCACCCTTGTTCCAATATTTCGAATCTGTTTATGTGGAAACTTCGACTGAAGTTAGAAACGAGATAGAAGCAAGGAATCTGGAACTTAGCAACATCAGTATTGCCAAGATTTTCGCAGGGATTGATCTTTCGAAGTTCAAGGAGGGGGCGGACTTCAACAAAGTATTGAAAGTCATTCTTTGGACGTTTGAGGGCTTCGGTAAGGAGGAATTGGAAAAGGCGAGAAAGCAGTCGACACCGCTTGATTACGACAAGATATTTGCGGAAACGGAAGATTATATCGAGTTGTTTAAACAATGTTTCTACAAATGAGAATAGGAGGCGTGATCTATGAATGCGATTGAAATTCGTAATCTGACCAAAACATACGGCAAGGCGAGAGGAATTACGGACATCAGCTTCAACGTGGAGGAGGGTGAAATATTCGGATTTATCGGACCCAACGGAGCTGGAAAGTCAACGACGATACGGACGATGTTATCACTCATATACCCGACGAGCGGGAGCGCAACCATTTTTGGAAAGGACTGCATCCAGCATGGTCCTGAGATTAAGAAGGAGATCGGCTATTTGCCGTCCGAAGTGTTCTATTATGACAAAATGAAAGTGATCGACCTATTGAACTATTCGGCTAGCTTTTACAAGAAAGATTGTCGTAAACGGATCAAGGAACTGTCTGAACGGATGGATCTCGATTTGAATAAGAAAATCGATGACTTGTCCTTCGGAAACAAGAAGAAAGTCGGCATCGTCCAAGGCATGCTCCACGAGCCAAAGTTGCTTATTCTCGATGAGCCTACTAGCGGACTCGATCCGCTGATGCAGCAAACATTTTTTGATTTATTGAAAGAGGAGAATAAGAAGGGAACGACCATTCTGTTGTCTTCCCACATCCTAAGCGAAGTTCAGAAAATGTGCGATCGCGTTGCGATTATTAAAGAAGGTAAATTGATCAAGTTGGAGAAGATTAGCACGCTTAAGGAAAACAATTATAAACGTTTTAAGCTAGAGACGACAGATGCAGTTGACAGTGGATATTTTGCCATGGAAGGGGTTAGCGATATTAAGGTAGGCGTGCACGAGACCAGCTTTTTGTTCCGGGGCAATATTAATGTCATGATGCATAAGCTCTCCGCGCTTCATCTGACCAATCTGTGGATTGGGGAGCCAGACTTGGAAGAGATCTTTATGCATTATTACGAAAAGGCGGATGAACAGCCATGAATATGTTTCTGCACGAATGGCAAATGATTCGGCGATCAACGCTGATATGGGCATGTTCCATGATTGGTGTGATGGCTTTATATTTGTCTATATTCCCCTCATTATCCCAAGATGCGGAGCAGTTTAGAGAGCTGTTCGCGACTTATCCAGAATCGTTTCGGGAGGCGATTGGTGTGTCGCTTGATTCGATCGCGTCGCTGATCGGATTCTACTCGTTTGTTTTCGGATTTGTCGTGTTGGTTGCGGCCATTCAGGCGATGAATTTGGGCCTCGGAATGCTGTCGCGGGAAGTACGTGATAAGACGGCGGATTTTCTGCTGACCAAGCCGGTGACACGAACCCAAATCATAACAGCCAAACTGACTGCTGGCGTGTTATCACTGCTAGTGTCGAATGCCGTATATGTGGCCGCTGCCAGCCTGATGGCATTCTCTGTGAGGGAGGCTTCCTTTCAATGGCATGTGTTCTTCATGATATCCATCACGGCATTGTTTGTGCAGTTGATCTTCATGTCATTAGGGATGGTAGTCTCCGTATTTGCAGCGAAGATTAAATCCGTTATCTCCATTTCACTTGGTACTGTGTTCGGTTTTTATGCGATTGGCATGCTTGGGTCGGTTATCGGCGACAAGGCCATCCGGTATATAACACCGTTTAAATATTTCGATACCGCGTATATCATTGCGCACTCCGCCTATGAGGTTTCTTTTGTTATTCTGAGTATCGTGATCATCATCGCTACTGTCTGCACTAGTTACTATGTTTATGCAAAAAAAGATATCCATGCCGTTTGAGAGGGAGGTCCGTCTAAATTGAATATATTCCTCAGAGAAATGAAAGCATATCGTAAATCATTAATTATTTGGTGCATCGGCGTATTTGCGCTGATCGCAAGCGGTATGAGCAAATTTGAAACGATATCTGCATCGGGACAATCGTTGAACGAAATGATGTCTAAGATGCCGAAATCACTGCAAACGATTATGGGAATGGGTTCGCTCGATTTATCGAAAGTGAGTGGATATTTCGGCTTCTTGTTTCTCTATGTGGTGCTTATGGCTACGATTCACGCGGTCATGCTCGGATCGGGGATCATCTCCAAAGAGGAGCAGGACAAGACAACGGAGTTTCTCATGGCCAAGCCGGTTTCAAGAAATGCGGTCATCACATCCAAGCTGCTATCAGCCGTGGTGAATATCGCGATCTTCAACGGCATCACGACAATCAGCACCTTTGGATATCTCGGTTTATATAGCAAAGGTGAGTCGATTGGTCGAGATATTGTCATTCTGATGACCGGTATGTTTATGCTGCAGCTCATCTTTTTGTTGGTCGGAACGGTAACAGCCTCAGCAGGCAGACGGCCGAAATCGGCCTCGTCTATCTCCGGTGCGGTACTTCTCGCTACCTATGTGCTCGCTACAGCCGCTGACTTGAACGATAAACTGGAGTTTCTCCAATACGTCACCCCATTTTCGTATTACAAGGCGGATCGTTTGCTGAGTGACGGCGGCTTGAGTCCTGTGTTCGTAATCATTTCTGTTGTGATCATTGCCGTATTAATAGGGGTGACTTATGCTTTTTATAATAAAAGAGACTTGAATATGTAATTGAAATTCGTAGATGGCTTGTATTAGCCCTCAGCATAAGGAGCCGAATCAGGAATTTGGGATTGGTGTTTGGGATGGGGTTAGCGGCATGGGGTTGCTTCGCGTCCGTCTCCATACTGGATTGCAGACGGAAGGGTACGAAGAAGGAGAATGATGCGAATATGAATATAGAAGCTATTTATCACCGTGCAAAATTTAATGGGTCCTATTTACCAGGCGCGTTCAATCTTTACACTCAGGCTTATGAGAACTATTGTGTTCCTGCTGCACTGGGGACAAAATAGGTACAACATTTCCCTCTGCTAAGTCGTATTTGAATAGTCATCAAAATAAAAATGCGCATGTATCTAAATCTGTATCAGTACCGATCCAATTGTTCCGCGGAGCACGGCTGGATAGCTATGCACGGTTGGGATAAGCGCTGACATGGATTTGTATAATTCTCCATTTCCATCCACAAAAAAACTAGATTTTTCCGGGTAAAACCTTTAATTTGTATGAGTTACATATTAAAGGTTTATGATAAGATACTTTATGAAACCGCTTACAATTATATTTATGGAAGGATGTGGTGATCTTGATCTCCCCGTTGAGGAATGCAGTTAAAGTGGGGAGCAGCTGAAAACGGAAATCATCTGTAAACATTGTATTGTTGTAATTCCTACCAAACAACAATAGGAAATGACAGATGTCACTCCAGTCTATCAACGAAATGCTCGGATTACCAGAGGTACAGACAAGTAGTATGTAGGTAAGTAGTGACAAATAAAAATATTTTAGGAGGTAAATTATGTTTAAGTTTAATAAGAAAATCTTGACTGTATTTATTGCAGCTTCAATGAGTTTTAGCATGTTTGCAGCAACCTCAAATGCAGCGACAGACTATTGGCAAAATTGGACCGATGGTGGAGGGACAGTAAATGCTACCAACGGATCTGGTGGAAATTACAGTGTTACATGGTCAAATACTGGGAATTTCGTTGTCGGTAAAGGTTGGAATGTCGGATCACCATCTAGGACAATAAACTACAATGCCGGCGTCTGGGCGCCATCCGGCAATGGGTATTTGACTCTCTATGGGTGGACGAGAAACTCACTCATAGAATATTACGTCGTTGACAGCTGGGGTACTTATAGACCTACTGGAACGTATAAAGGTACCGTGACCAGTGATGGGGGCACCTATGACATATATACGACTCAGCGAGTAAACGCACCTTCAATTGACGGCACTGCAACTTTCACCCAGTTTTGGAGTGTCCGACAGTCAAAGAGAGCGACTGGGGGCAACGTTGCTATCACTTTTAGCAACCACGTTAACGCATGGAAGAATTACGGAATGAATCTGGGGAGTAGTTGGTCTTACCAGGTGTTAGCGACAGAGGGATATCAAAGTAGTGGGAGCTCTAACGTAACGGTGTGGTAACAGGTCAACTGACAGGCGCCAGACCATTTACAGAATATTGAGAAAGACTTTTAATCATTGATATTGCTAAGGACTGCCGGTCTCACAGCCGGCGGCCTTATTTATTCCAACAAAAGATAATTACCTACATACTACTGGAATATTACCTTTCAGAAAAGTGAAGGGCACGGATGGGACCGTCGTCGCGGGTAACCGGGTTTTGAGCTTATCTGAATAACCAAATATAGTATGGAAGAAACCCATCCCTAAGAATACGAGACAGCCCGATGTTTGTTCCCCGCAAGACGAACGGTCTATAACTTTTCCTATCAGTTTAAAGGAGATATATCAATGAGAAAACTATTAATTTTTCTTTTAATAGCAATAACAGTTGTTGTTAGCGCTTGTTCGCAAGAAAATCCTGGAAAGAATGATAACTTTGTATTAGTCCAAGGCGGGCCTTTTATGAACACAAAGTCCAACTATAAAAATGTAACAATATCGAACTTTTATATCGGCAAATATGAGGTAACTCAAAAAGAGTGGGTTGAGGTAATGGGAAGCAATCCCTCAGAATTCAAAGGCGACAATTTTCCGGTAGAAATGGTAAGTTGGTATGACGTTGTTGAGTACTGTAATAAAAGGAGTACAAAAGAGGGTTTAGAACCCTATTACAATATAGACAAGAATAAAGAAGACACGAATAATAAGAGTGATAACGATAATATAAAATGGACAGTAACGATCAATGAGGGAGCTAATGGTTACCGATTGCCGACAGAAGCGGAGTGGGAATATGCTGCAGGTGGAGGTCAGATGAGCAAGAGTTACACATACAGTGGAAGTAATAATACAGATGAAGTAGCATGGTATTGGAAAAATGCTGGAGATAAGTCCTTATCAGGAGAATGGAACTGGCCTATCATAGAAAACAACAATACTAAAACAAAATCTATCGGTATCAAGAAACCCAACGAGTTAGGCCTTTACGATATGTCAGGGAATGTAAGGGAATGGTGTTGGAACTGGTACGAAGACTTGGATAGTAATAGCGGTTCTTTCCGGGTTGTGAAGGGCGGCGGTTGGATCGGCAAAGTCACCAACAGCGAGATATCTTTTCGGGGCAAGTTCGAGGCGAATGGCATTGGCCCCGATCAAGGTTTTCGTGTGAGCCGCGGCGAGTAAACGGGAACAAGACAGACCAAGCATTGATATTCAGTTTTCCTTAGGAGAGTTTATATGACAGGAATTATTACCGCGATCGATGTTTCTGGAGGAATTCGCGAGAACTTAGACATGAGTACTAGGTAATTGCATTGCTTATCCTAACTTGCGAGTATAACCTACGACTCCCCGAATTGCCCTGACTCCCAGCGCCACCGACTCATGAATACCAAGGACAATGCTAGCAACGTGAGAATAACCAACCCAAGCACTCGCAACCCCTCGGCACTGAACTTATCTCCCATTACGCTGCCTATCAGCAATGAAAGAGAATGGTTCCCGGGTATCCCTACAAAAACAGCTGTGTCGACCTTGAAAGGCGGCACAGTTGTTTGTGCTGTTTCTGTACGATGCTCTTCCAAGATAACTGCATGCGAATCTCACCGGAATTAGCCTGTTATGTCCAACCAATCACCGGCGTAAGTAGTTTACCTTGATATACATAAGGGCCCAGCGGATTTTTACTGATAGCGTATACAATATTGTGGGTAGTACCAGTGGAATAAGATAGATAATAATAACCGTTATATTTATGTACCCATGGACCTTCAAAATTTCTTCTCTCTTCATCCCCTTGAAGTGTTGTGAAAATTATAGAAAAACGAGACTGTTCAGACACGGATTGTTGGTTCGGTAAATGTCTACGAAATGCAGGGATTTCTAAGTCGTTCGGGCTTTCAAGTCTTGCGGTTTTTTCAGGTTGTTAAGATTTACTGAAATATTCAATAATAAATTGGCGAAAATGAATGGCGGCCTGGGATAAATAGTGTTTTCTGTTCCATGCAATCCCAAATGTACGCTGACAAAGCGGGTTCGTTATTTTTAATTGAACAGTTTCCGAGGTTCTGCTCCCTAAAGAGAGAGGGAGGGTGAAGGTGACACCTAATCCCATTTCGACCAAAGTCTGTATGGCACTGACTTCTTCAAGCTCGAATGCGATATGAGGTTCAAACCCAGCTTGCTGGCAAAACCCATCTGTAATTTCTCGATAGTTATATCTGGAGGATAAGGAGATAAAAGGTTCGTGGGCTACTTCAATTAAATCGATGCTTTCTCTGGAAGCAAAACGATGTCCCTTGGGCACAGTCAAACACATTTCCTCTTCCACCAATGTTAGCCATTCGATGTCTGGTCCGGTAAGCGGAGTTGTGGATATGCAAAAATCAATAGTGGCATTCTCTAGTTCGTTTCTCATCTCTACAGTAGAGCCAGCCTGACGTTGTATGATTCGTACGTGAGGATGGATAGTTAGAAAATCTTTGAGGAGATTTGGCAATACATTCGGAAGCAACACCGCTAAGGATATTACTCCATGATCAAGCCCGGCCATATCCGTGAGTTCGCGTCTACCTTCATCTAGTGCTAAAAAGGCTTGTTCGACTCGGCGAAGATAAGTTTTCCCGAATGCGTTCAATTTAATTTGCCTGCCTTGACGGTCGAATAAGGGAATACCCAGTTTTTTCTCTAAACGCTGGATCGAGTTACTAATCGAAGGTTGTGATACATTTAACTCCTTAGCTGCCTTCGTGATGTGTTCTAGGCGTGCAACTACTTGGAAATATTTGAGTTGTAGAAATTCCATAACAAGCCCTCTTTTCATACATAGCTTTAATGTGATGATTTAATAATCAAATATGTATTATACATTATCAATTTTGAACTTTATAATATTGTAACATACAGATGTTGTTTTTATGGAGAACGGAGAGAGTTAGTTGATTAGAGAGAGAATCTGGACGAAGGATTTCATTGTTGTTTGTATGAGTAGCTTTTTCATGTTTCTTACTTTTTATATTCTGGCTACAGCATTTCCGTTATATGTGAAAGATAGTTTGGATGGGAATCAACAGCAGATGGGGTTAGCCATTACCATCTATGTTATCGGAGGTGTTTTGATCAGGCCCTTTTCAGGTCTATGGGTAGATCGATTCGGAAAAAAGAAAATGGCTGTTATAGGGATGGTTATTTTTCTAATCGCCTGTGTATGTTATTTCGGCACCAAGGGAATCTTTCTATTCTTAGTCATTCGTCTTATTCATGGAATGAGCTATGCGATAGCCTCAACGGCTACGAGCACTGTTGCTTCTACGCTGGTTCCTGAATCACGCCAAGGTGAAGGAATGGGCTACTTCAGCATGTTTATGAGTATTGCCATGGTTGTCGGACCTGCTCTTGGGCTTTTTCTATGGAAAGACAAGAATATCAATGTATTGCTGTTGGCCGTTTGTGCTATTGCGGCACTCTCTCTACTGTTTACGATTGGAATGCGGATGCCAAAGCAAATGCAGAACACCTCAGAACCTATTCTGAACATAAAGCCTATTAAGAAAAGAAAAGGCCTTCGTTGGAGTGACTTTATTGAACCGAAGGCGTTGCCGATTTCGTTGGTGGCGTTTATTCTTGCTTTCTCTTATAGCTCGATAACCGGATTTATTGCTCCTTTCACTGCTGAGATCCATCAATCTCATGTCACGGGTTATTTTTTTATTGTTTTTGCAGTTATGATTGTATTATCCCGTCCCGTTATTGGCAAAGTATTCGATAAATATAATGAACATTTGCTGGTTTATCCCGGCATTTTGTTGTTTGCCATAGGCATGCTCTTATTAAGCCAAGCTCATTCCGGAACGGTGATTCTGATGGCGGGCGTCATCATGGGAGTAGGCTATGGAGCCCTCGTACCTTGCTTCCAGACTCTTGCCATGAAACTGGCCTCTGGACATCGTAGAGGGGCCGCTTTGGGGACATTTTTCTTGTTGTTTGACTTAGGCTATGGAGTGGGATCTTATTTTATGGGTCTGATCGCTTCCTTAACGGATTACCGCATGATGTATGTTGTTGCAGGTTTCATTACTTTGTTTTCTGTTGTTGTCTACTATCTGCTCCATCATCGTCCCCAAGCTAAGCTACTGACCATATATAATAAAAAAACTAACAATGCCTAAGTATGTGGTCAATGCTAGGGATGTGAACGGATGATGGTAGTTCAATAAACGTGTCAGTCTAGAACGTTATTTTCGCATTTTGTGCTGACTCATCATCACGTCGATCATTGCGGCTTGCTGGAGCGTGTACGGAAATTCTCCAGTGCCCGTACGTTCGCCCATCCTCAAGCGGAGTTCCAGAGGAGTCCCTTACCATTATTGATAAATACCACAATCGGACAAAGCCATTTTCCGAAAAGTGCCAGATTGATGAATACTTAAGGCACGGGCAGACGCTGTCCCATTTTCCTGAATGGCAAGTGCTCCATACGCCAGGACATTCCCAGAGTCAAATCTCCTTATATCGGGCTGATGATCACATTAACTATGTAAAAGATTTATTTAGATCGGTATGTTTGAATAACAAAAAGCTCTCAAGTTATACTTTCACTTGAGGGCTTTTGCTTGCTTTACGACAGTACTATATAGATATCAGCTTTGACAAATGAAAGGGCTTTCACTATACTTACGATCAATGGGAGCGCTCCCTACAGAAAGCTAGTATCATCTTTTATCATATCAAGTAGACGATATTCACCCTTAGTGTTGGTTGGAGCATACATAACAGAGTCACAATAGTAACCAAAGTGTAAAACCTAATTTGGGAGCGCTCCCAATATGTGAGTTAGTTTCATCGTTAATAGTTAGGTTAGAGCAAGCGTAGTGAAAGCGCTCTAATATTACTTTTAAGGAGTGATGCTTGGGTAGAAGGAGATTAGAAGAAATAATTCGATATGTAAAGAGAATTGGAAAAGCAGATGGGGATTATGTTGCAAAGAAACGCAAATACCATGCGCTGAAATGGTGGCTTTCATACAAATAATAAAATAGGAGTGACATCATGAAAAGAAGTAGGTATAAACGTTTATTTGCCATTATATTAAGTTTTGCAATGATTTTTGGAACATTTCCGATGTATGCAGACGTGGCCTCAGCATCAGCAGAGGCAGGGGACATAGTTATTGTAAACCCGGGGTTTGAAGATGATTTAATAGGTGGGAAGATTCCAGGTTGGAGTTCAGTAACGACCAGTACTTATAGTACGCTCACTATTAACGATGATCAAGATTATGTTAGGAAAGGATCTAAGAGCTTACACTTTAACAACTCCAGTGCAGAAGAACAATTGACAGTGAAAAGTGACATGATTGCAGTTATGCCGGGAGAATCATATATTGCGATAGCATTTGTTAACGTCGTAAGTCAATCGCATAGCATTGGTTATCAAGTCTACTTTTATAATGACGAAGGCGTAGGAGTAGCTGTGAATCCAGATAAACCAACAGAGACAGTGACGGCTATTAACTTTCCAGCAGCAGCATTAGGTGTGAAAAAATGGACTGAAATTGAAGTGCCTTTTGTTGTTCCAGCTGGCGCGACACAAGTTCATCTACGTATTAATTCTGGAAAGATTGCAATAACAGAAGCATATTTCGATGATGTATCTATTGTATTAGCTTCCGATGATGTATCACCTGAAGAACCCGTAGACCCACCTGCACTATTAGAGATCGCAAACCCAGGGTTTGAAGAAGATCTAGTGGAAGGAAAGATCCCTAGTTGGAGCATTATGACTGGATCGGGAAATATAGAGCTTGATAGCACAATAAAAAAGAGTGGAGCAAACAGTCTTCATTTCTATGATAACTCGGATGCGGTGTTCCGTGTGGTCAGTGATAACATAGCGATTACGCCAGGAGAGACGTATATTGCGCAAGCTCAAGCCTTTATTTTGCAACAAACGCATCGACTGATCTTTGAAGTACAATACTTCGATGAAGCAGGTAAGAAAGTCTTTGAACATGTTCCATTCTATGTACCAGGTGGCTTAGAACTGAACGTTTGGACTGAGTTGGAGAATGAATCGACAGCCCCAGCAAACGCGGCTTACGCCAAAATTGCCTTTTATTCAGGGGATGTAAGTCGTACAGAGGTTTACTTCGACAATGTGTCACTTGAGGTAGCTCCAGTGTTCCCTGTTACTTTTGGAAAAGCCATAAATTTGGGGCAGCCAGTCGTTGCTTCCCGAGCTGTTGGTGCGGTCATTGGGAATGATGAAGTATATTTTGCTAGCTATGGCTCGCCAGCAACGTTCTATGTGTTGGATGCCCTGACTGGAGAAGTTAAATTTTCTGAGGACTTGATCGGATTGACGAACGTCTTGTCGATAACAATCGGCTACGACGACAATGTTTACTTTATTGGTCCGGATAATGGGAAACTATACCGCTATCTCCCAGAGAAAAAGAAGATTGAAGATCTGGGCTTTAATCCTGCAGGACATAAAGAGGTCTATGGATTTGATGCAACGGACGACGGTCTTATTTATGGGGGTACCTTCGATTCGAAAACAAGTGGATCGGCATTTGTATACGATATTGAAGCCAAGAAATTTACTAATTTAGGCCCTCTCCTTGAAGGTCAAAAGTACGTCCAAGGTATTGGCGTAACAGATGATTACGTTTATATGGGCACAGGAAATATGAACCACCTCTACAAATTTGACCGTGATAAAAATGAAGAGAGTGGTGTGAGTTCTAAAAGGGAAATAGTGCTTCCGCCTAATGCACCGAAGGATGGTGGGGTATCTAAGATTTGGGAGTATGGTGGCAATGTATTCATGAGAATTGGCGTCTCAAGCTTCGTAGTATTTGATGAAAAGACGGATGCTGTTGTTAATGAAATGTATTGGCCTGCTCATCCCCTCCGACCTGATGGAGCGATGTCTGCACCTTCGCCAGCCAATGAAAATATACTTTATTTTCGAGATGCATTAACAGGCAAGTTAGCCACGTATGACATGACTGATAAGAATAATCATAAAACATCATTCGTACCTGGTGATGTGTTAATAAGTGATGAGGTTCGCGTACTCGCTTATGATTGGATTGAGAAAGAGGGAAAGACATTACTTGGCATGGTGACACAGCATTTAGATTACAAGTTGTATAATCCTGAAGATAATACCATCACTACCTATTCATCAGCGTTAAAGGCTCAGGCCATCAATATTCAAAGTATGGAGATGGGTCCAGATCACAACCTGTACCTTGGTGGGTTTCAAAGAAGCCTAACGATGTACGATCTAATAAACGATGAGGTTATACTCCAAGAACAAAAATTTGCTCAAATTGAAGGCATGGGCTTTTTGGGTGACACGATGTACTTTGGTACTTATGGGGGTGCCGTCATATATGAATATGATACGACCCAACCTTCGGGTGCTTTTAAATTAGGTGAAAATCCTTCTCTTGCTAAAAGCATTGCCGATGGGCAAAGCAGACCATTCGCTTTCGAAACGGGAGATAATAAGCTCTTTATTGCTACAGTTGCCGATTATGGCCTGTTAGATGGTGCTATGACAATTTACGATAACAAGACGAAACAATGGGCTGTTCATAAAGGGATCGTGGAAGATCAAGGCATTATTGGATTAGCGTATCAGGATGGGCTCGTTTATGGTGGAACAACAATACGCGGAGGCAATGGTATTGACCCTGTAGCGTCAGAAGCCAAAATGTTCGTGTGGGATGTAAACGGAAAAGTTAAGAAGTCAGAGTTTGAATTAATTATTCCTGGTGTAGATCATCATGAAATGATTGGGGAACTATCAATCGGACCAGATGGCCTACTATGGGGAGCATCATTTGGTAAAACACCAACAGACCGTAATATTTATACTATATTTGCTTTAGATCCGAAGGATAATTTGAAGGTTATTAAAAGCACTTTGCTTCACTCTGGTTCAGCTACAGGTAGCACGTGGAAACCATTCCATCTGCGCTGGGGTAAGGAAGGTATTCTCTTCTCAACAGTAGGGCGTCATGTGACGGCTATTAATACTAAAACAATGGCATACAAAACGTTAGTAAGTAATATCAACTTAATGACATTAGATGATTACAATAATTTGTATTATACACAAGATGCAAATCTGTACAAAATAGCATTAGGATATGAGAATGACCCTGCAGATGCAAGAGTACTCAATCCAGGCTTCGAGTTGCCACTAGCAGAAGGGCAAATTCCTTACTGGAACATTGATCCGACTACTGAAGGTTTACTCGAAATAAGTACAGATGAAGCACGCAATGGAACGAATAGTCTTCATTTTAAAGAGTCGGTAGCAGATGCTGATAGCACAGGGCTACGCATATTCAGCAATAAGATTGCTGTGACTCCGAATGAAGCATACATTGCTTCAGGCTATGTGAACGTTGTGAATCAATCAGATGTCATTGTATTAGAAGTTAATTATTTTGACGCTGAAAATGTTGAATTAGAGGTCAAACAGGCATTGTTCTCTGGCGATTCACTAGGATTGAACACCTGGTCTGAGATGACATTGTCGACAATTGCCCCAGCAGAAGCAGCCTATGCGAAAATTGGGCTATATTCAGGGGGAATAAGTGAAACAGAAGCCTACTGGGATGATGTTACATTTACAATAGTCCCTCCATTAGTTCCTACAGATCCAGAAGATCCTACTGGTCCAACAGATCCAACAGATCCGGTAGATCCTACTGGACCTACTGGACCTACTGGACCTACTGGACCTACTGGTCCAACAGGCCCAACAGGCCCAACAGCTCCAGTTACACCAACGGATCCAGTAGAGGTGGCTACGCAACAAGTTAGTGCAAGTGAATTGCAAGCAAATGCCGCAGGTAATGTCGTGATTAAGGTTAAGAAAGGTAAAACGGCAGTCCGTCTTCCTATGAATGTTGTAACGATACTTGACGGTCATCCTGTTGTCATTGAGAGCGATGGCTACAGTGCAGAAATTCCTATCGAAACATTGATCCAATTGCAACAATTAGCATTAGATAAGCAATTAGGCAATGCACAAATTGTTTTCTCCTTTGCTGGCATTGGAGATGCAGCAGAAGAAGCATTGCTTGATAAAGCAATGAGTAGTCATCATGCTAACATTCAAGGATTAAGTGAGATTCATGAAATAAGCCTATCAGTCATAGGTAAAGGTGGCGTAGGAGAAAAGCTAACGACATTCGATGCACCGCTCACTTTATCGTTCGACATTAATGATGATGTAGAATTAGATCTTGTTGGTATTTATAAGATCAACGATGATGGCACCTTTTCTTATGTAGGTGGAACCATTGCTGATGGTCATATCACGGCGGGTGTCATGTCTGCTGGTAAGTATGTTGTGCTAGAGTTTAACAAATCATTTGCAGACGTTCCAGAACAACATTGGGCTGCAAAGATGCTCAAGAAGATGGCTGCAAAGCTCATTGCTAAGGGCGTGAATGAAACAGATTTTGCTCCTGAAAATGATATTAGTAGAGCAGAATTTGCAGCATTAATCGTGCGTGTATTGGGTATCGAAGCGAAGGGTGTGAATCAGTTTGCTGACATCAGTGCAGAATACTGGTACGCCTCCGATGTAGCAGCAGCGTATGAAGCAGGCATTGTCAACGGGCAGAGTGAGACATTGTTTGTACCGACAAGCTCCATCACTAGAGAAGAAATGGTGGTCATGCTCGTTCGTGCATACAACATGCAGCAAGGGGTGCTATCCGAAGCATCACAAACAGCCGGCTTTGTTGATCAAGCAAGAATTAGTGCGTGGGCAATGGAAGCTGTGAACACGGCATTCGATCTCGGCCTAGTTCAAGGTCGTGGCAATGATGAGTTTGCTCCCAAAGGGGAACTCACTCGTGCAGAAGCGCTCCAATCGATTGCGAATATGTTGAATAAGTAATAAAATGTAAAATATTAATTCGAATGAAACATGCTTTTCTAAAAAAGCGTAAAGTCCGGAAGCAATGAACTAGCTTGCGGACTTTCGCTAATTTTAAATCTAATATATACCGCAACGACTTGATAGTTTGGGGTTGTGGGGGAATTGGAAAAAGGGTTACACTTGTTTAGTAGAGTTTTGATGTAGCTGTAATTGATGATGCTAATGCAGATCCTAGCATGAATGCTTATAGTTCTAAGATGTTGAACTGTATACTATGTCATTAACTAGAAGGAAGAGTGGACATGAAACATTATAAGACTATCATTATTGGATTCGGAAAAGGTGGTAAGACGTTGGCTGCAGCATTGGCTAATCAAGGTCATGAGGTAGCAATCATTGAACAGTCGAAGATGATGTACGGAGGTACCTGCCCCAATATTGGCTGTATCCCGACTAAGGCGCTAGTTCATTATTCCAAACTTTCACAGTTAAAGGACTTGGTGACACATGAGGATAAAGCAGTAGAATATCGCATAGCGATTGAAAAGAAAACAAACTTGACCTCAGCTCTACGTCATAAGAACTTTGATAACCTTGATAGTAAAGAAAATGTTACCGTTTATACGGGGAAAGCTTCTTTTGTATCTCCACACGAGATTTCTATTAATATAGATGAAGAAATAAAAGTGATTTATGGTGAAAATATCTATATTAACACAGGGGCTACACCGATTATTCCTAACATTGAAGGTATTCACGATAGTGAGTATGTTTACACGAGTACCACACTTATGGAATTATCTGTTCTCCCCAAACGGATGCTAATTCTCGGTGCTGGATATATTGGATTAGAGTTCGCTTCCATGTATGCGGGATTCGGCTCGGAGATTATCGTTTTAGATGCGAATCTTGAGCTGATCTCGCGTGAAGATCGTGATATTGCCCAAGTAGTCCAAGACACGTTAGAGAAAAAGGGAATCGAATTCTGTCTAGGTGCAAAAGTTCAATCTATTCATGACACAGAGCAAGGTGTTGTTGTAACCTACCATGATACTGATAATACCGTACATGAACTATATGCAGATGCTGTCCTGCTAGCCACAGGAAGAAAGCCGAATACGGAAGGTCTTCAACTACAAAATGCTGGTGTTGCGGTTACCGAAAGAGGCGCTGTACAAGTGGATGAAAGATTACAAACCACCGTTCCCCATATTTATGCCATGGGTGATGTCGTTGGAGGACTCCAATTCACTTATATCTCACTTGATGATCAACGTATTATTGTAGATAATATGCTAGGTAAAAAGAAAAGAACAACAAGGGATCGAATAAATGTTCCCTACTCTGTCTTTATGGACCCGCCATTATCCCGAGTAGGGCTCAGTGAAGCCGAAGCACTTGCAAAAGGCTACGAAACAAAAATTGCGGTCATGCAAGCAGCAGTTATTCCTCGCGCCAAATTGATGGAAGAATCCGAAGGAATGCTGAAAGCTATTGTCGATGCGAAAACGAATAAGATAATAGGATGTTCCCTATTCTGTGCGGAATCTCATGAAATGATTAATATCGTTCAAATAGCTATGGAAACAGGGCAGGATTATACCTTCTTAAGAGATCACATCTTTACACATCCAACAATGAGTGAATCATTAAATGACTTATTTCAGTTGATTCAGTAAGGGATTCAATCATGGCGAAGGCACAAACCAATTATTCTCGTTATGCCTTTCTTCCTCTGGTGAAATAAGATTCTTGTCAATCGTAGCTTTTAAAGCATTAAAGATTATAAACTCATCTGACTATTGGTTTTTATTTCTTTAGTTGGCTGGTTTAATCCGAGCACTAGCGAATAAACTCATTACTGTTAACAAGAGATGAAATCCCATCGTTACAATCAATCCGGATTGCATCGTCATTCCTGCAACCTGACAAACAACAAGGATGGCACCCCCTATACCGATGACCACACCCGGTGTAAAAGAATCCGCAAATTGCAGATTCGCAGAAGTCTCGCCAGCCCCTTCTTCTCCCGCATGAGCAAATGCTACTGCACCGCTCGTCGGATGTGCCAATCCCATTCCGATGCCCGCAATGATTTGCCCAATAACTGCTAAAGCAGTCGTCACGTTTGGAATCCATAACACGCTTGCGATTCCAAGTGTAAGCAGCAGCACACCCAGGCTAATTCTTCTATTACGCCCACTACCCTGATCTGCTGAATCCCATCGTCCTTGCAGATAAGCAAAGATACACCAACTCAGTGCGGCGCTGGCCACAATTAGTCCGGCTTGATCAGGAGTCATACCTTTCACATCTATCAGAGCTAATACTAAGAAATTCTGTGTACTGACATATGCGGCAAAGAACAACCCGCGTGTTGCTAGAATGGCTGGCATGCCTCTTCGAAATGCAAGAGTTCCCTCAGGTAGCAGCTTGCGTAGTGGATATGCCATTAACGCTAAGCCGGCAATGACTAAGATAATCCCCGTAATTTGCGGCAGCATACCAAGACCAATCAAGAAGATCCCGGTACCCATCGTTAATAATATCGCCATCCATGTAGCGGCAGTTCCGCTTCCCTCTTGCACACCCTGTGGCTTTAATTTCCTAAAGGCCGGTAAGCTAAGCAGTGCTGACAGAATTAATATAGGTAGTATTCCCCAGAAAACAAACCGCCAAGACCACTGTTCTGCGATAATACCGGCCACGTATGGACCGAGCATGGACGGAAGAACATAGGCAGTACCGAATGCTCCGAGTATCTTGGCACGCAATTCATCGGGGTAACTTAGGGATATTGCAGTGTACACGCAAGTCATCATAGCACCGGCACCTAGACCCTGCATCGCTCGTGCCAATATCATCATATACATGTCGCTTGCAGTCGCAGCAACGATCAGTCCTACGACAAACAATAGAAGTGCGAAAGTAAAGGGTGCAGCAAGTCCTTGTCTATCAATGATACGTCCGACGACCAAGGTGCCAATAATCTGGGAAAGCAGATATGTACTGAATATCCAACCAAATAGGTCGATGCCGTTCAAGTCGCTAGCGATAGAAGGAGCGATCGTGGTTACAGCTAAGCCTTCGAATCCAACCGCCATGACTGACAGAATAATTCCTATCGTTTGTGCAAAATAACGCGGGCTAAAAATACTTTGATGATTAGACAATAGAAGTGACCTCCAAGAAAATTTTTATGTATACACCAAACTCAGGTACTTAGTAAACGTATTTCTTTATAAAGTATAAGTTACAGTTTGACTTTGACTTTGTCAACATTTTTACTTAAAATGTAGGGAGTGATGTAGATCTAGTTGCTTTAAAGGAGGGCCCCATGAGCCAGAATAAAACGAATAAGGATTCCTCAATTAGAACTCGAAGAAGGATTATTGATCTGCTAAAGCAGGAGGGTGGGATGGATGTTATGGCACTATCCTCCGAATTTATGCTATCTGGAATGGCTGTTCGTCAGCATTTAAATACCATGAAAGAAGATGGATTAGTTACTCATGAAGAAGAAGCTCGCCCAATGGGTCGACCAGCCAAGCTATGGAGGTTAACTCCTGAGGCTAATCGGTTCTTCCCAAGCGGGTATTCGGAGTTGTCAGTCAGCCTGATTAATTCTATGAAAGAGGCTTTCGGAACCGAGGGGTTAGACAAGCTGTTGGCTGTCCGGAATAAGAATATGCAAGATGAATATCTTCAGCACCTTGGTGATGCATCGGGAGTAAGAGAAAAACTGGATAAACTAGCCGATATTCGAACTAATGAAGGCTATATGGCCGAAGTTAAGGATCAAGGTGATGGGAGTCTCTTGTTTATTGAGAAGCATTGTCCGATCTGTGAGGTTGCTATTGCCTGTACCGGATTATGCAAGAATGAGTTAAATCTATTTCAAACCATTCTGGGGGATACTGTTCTTATCGAACGGGAAGAGTATATTTTGGCGGGGGGGAGGAATTGTGTATACAGAGTTAAGGAAGGCGGCAAAGAAGCGTAATGCTGCTTATACTTCGATTTAAAAATGAAAACATCCTAGGGAGGAGTTTGAAAGATGAAAGCATGGCAAAACAAGCTCGCATACAAGGGATTTATGTAGGACATCGTAAAGCATTTGATGAGATGAATCAAGCTTTTGACAAATATCAAATCAAACCTGTTATTGATACCATATATTCATTTGAGGAGGCTATTGAAGCATACAAACATTTATCTCGCGGCGCGTTTGGTAAAATTGTCATTCGTGTTGAAAAAAAATAATCAAAGAATTGAAGCGCTTGACGGATAGATACTATACATTATTATTTATGTTAAAATTTTTTTTTAGGTATTGTAATACCCCAAGGTGGTAGAGCGCATTGCTGGAAGTGATTAGGTCAAAGTTTCGATCCTTCTTGGATTCGCCATATACGAAATTCCAACCACATCCTTCGGGATGTGGTTTTTTGGTGCGTCTCACAGTCGTATAACCTGCTTTCACTCTAAAAGAGGGAAGACAGAGACAAAGGGGATGTGCTTCGTCAAAGTATACCAAATGAACAACTTGTACGAAGCATGGCTGTCCGTGAAGAAGAATAAAGGAAGCGGTGGAGTCGATGGCATAACAGCTTTATATGGTGGAATGCCCAGAGGGCGAAACCCGGAGCTCGGAGCTTCCACAAAGCGGAGGAAATGCTGTGATAGGCTACTTATGTCCTCTCCGCCTCTATTTTTAATCATATTCCTTAGTTATAATGGTTATTGAGAATGGTTATCACTTGGGTGTAGGCAATTAGTCTCTTAAAAATAAAAGTAAGTTGGAGGTTATATGGAGAAACAGGGCGATTCTAGTAGCTATAACGATAAATTTATTCAGAGAATTAATGTATTGAAAGAAGCGTCCATATTTCGTAATGAGATTGGACAAGGGCCGTTCATTAAGCATGTGAATTCACCAACGTTGCTATCAGTTGGTAACGGAAGGGCAGAACTCTTAATTAATGACAAATCAATAGACCTTCAACAGGGGAATATTGTGTTTATACGACCGGACACGACTTTCGAATTTCATAATCATAGTGCTAAACCATTGCAGATCTATCTAGTTGCTTACGAGATTTATGAAATGCGGCAGCGAACGGAACAGGACATCATTTATACGCTGTCTCGTGATTCACTATTTACTGGCATTACCGAAGGCCAATTAATCAAAAAGACAGTGAATCTCATTCAAGAACTTGCCGACTGCTGGGAGGGAAAGAAGGAGACGGGAAGTGCCCATGATTTGCTAGCTCAATTACTTCATCTCGCATTCAAGAATGGAATCCTATCCGGGCGAGGTATATTTGATGGCTCTTCTCAAAAGCTACTTTCATATATTCATGAACATTATGCCGAAAGTCTTGATCGTTCAACGATAGCGCATCTAACAGGCTTTAATCCTCGTTATTTCTCGGAATGGTTTCGAATACAGACGGGCTGGACCTTCACTAAGTATGTGACTCGTATTCGTGTAAATGAAGCTAAACAACTTCTGCTTTCTAGTGGAGGAACGTTAGATGAAATTGCAAATAAGGTTGGTTATTCGGACGGGTTGTATCTCAGCAGAAAGTTCAAACAAATCTGTGGAATGACGCCAAGCGAATTTCGTTCTAGACCAAAGCCGAAGCGCATCATAGCCCTACAATTTGTAGGGAATTTGCTGGTGCTTGGGATAAAACCGATAGCCGTAGAAACGAATTTACTGCACCATTCGATGTTGTTATCCCAAGAACTTGATGACGTATACTCGCTAGATATTGATGATAAAGCTTCTTTGGAGGGATTGACAATGCTTGAAGCGGATATGGTCATCGCCTCTACTTATCCCGATCCAAAGCTGATGAAAGTATTAGAGAAGGTTGCTCCGGTCGTTACGATACAATGTGATAAAATGGACCGTTTAGAGGAAATCAGGCTATTTGGACGGCTCTTTGGCGAAGAAGAGCGTGTCGAAGACTGGATTGAGGGATACCGTAGAAAGGCTGCTATAGCCAAGCGGAAATTAATGCCACTAATCCGTTCTGATGAAACGATTGCCGTCTACGAGATGCGTGGTAATGACTATCTTTATATATGGAACCGGACGACAAGGGGCGTATATAATTTGTACGATATGCTCGATATGCGCCCACCGGAACGGGTGAAAAAGGATATGTTGGAGCAGGATGAGCATTTGTACTTACACGAATCGTTATTGGTTGAATATGCAGCGGATCATATGTTTGTTGTGGCATCAGACGGATTGATGGAGCAGACGAAGAATTGGTTAGAAAATAGTCCGATATGGAATGGTTTACCAGCCTTTAATAATAAAAAGATTTATTTCCTAAAGCTTGAAGCGTTTTGGCATAGCGAAGGATTGTCTCTGGAGAGACAATTGGAAGTTCAGACAAACATGCTCACTCGTAACGACAGCATCTGACAATTGTCCATACATAAAGGGATGTCCTTCTGTGGATATACACGAAATCCAATAAAGAGTATATTAAACAAAGCTGCACAATTGATTATGATTATCATTATCATTAATTCAATTGATGAGCAAAATATTCTATAGGGGTGTTTCGTTTGTTTAATCATAAAGGTTGGAAGTTGTTACGTTATACATTGTTGATAGTTATTATTTCTATCGTGAGCGCATGTGGGGCTAACGTAAATCAGAATGACGTCAGTTCTAAAACGACCGCGCCGATCAATAGTGATGTCAAATCCACCGAGAAAGAGACTAGAGATTACGAGAGCGATAAAGGAACAATTCAGATTCCTGTTAATCCTAAGCGGGTCGTTGTAGCGGTAGAGGATTTTATTGGTGACGTGTTGAGCTTAGGAGTAACACCGCTCGCAGTTGCAGGTAACGATATCAAGGAACATCCATATTTTAAGGAAGAGCTTGGTAATTCGGAGGTTGTGGGCGATAATACGACTGTGAATTTCGAGATGATTACGAGCTTGAAGCCAGATCTGATTCTTACTTTTCAAGAAGAGGTTTATGATCAACTATCCAAAATAGCCCCAACAGTTTTTATTCCTTGGGGTAAATACAATTATAGAGAGCGACTGGTAGAGTTCGGAAAAATACTGAACAAGGAGCAAGAAGCGGAGAAGTGGCTGGTTGACTTTGATGTGAAGATCGAAGAAAAGAAGAAGCTGCTGGCTGATATTATTAATGCAGACAAAAAAGTCGTCATTTTTGAAATTGCAGGCAAAGATTTATATCTTTATGGGACGTCGTATGGACGAGGAGGAGAAATTATATACAACGCTCTTGGGTTACATGCGCCGATGATCGTAGAAGAAGCGGTTGCTAAAGAGGGCTGGTCACAAATATCGCTCGAAGCCATTCCGCAATATCTTGGAGAGGCAAATTATATATTCCAAGGCTTCAGCCGAGGCGAGGAGCAGGATAAGAAGGATGTGCTAGAGAGTCCAGTTTGGTATAGCGTTCCTGCGGTTAAAGCCGGTAATGTCTTTAGCTATGATGTTAAGAACTACTATTTCTCCGACGCTTATGCGTTAAATAAGCAGCTGGATGAAGTGGTAGAAAAGCTAATGTCTATTAAATAAGAAAAGGTACAAGGTGGTAGAAATGAGTCTTCACCAAACAAGTCATTCATATACTAGCGTCAAGGAAAAGAAGAATCATTCCAGACCTCAAGCGGCAGTTCTGCTACTGATCTTCAGCAGCGCTGCCTTGTTGCTAAGCATCGGATGGTCTACAGCTTTCGGAGCAGCCAACATCAGCTTGGCAACGGTTTGGGATGCAATTGTTCACTTTAATCCCGAAATACTGGAGCATCAAATTATTCAGACCATCCGTTTGCCTCGTGTAATAGGAGGCGCCCTGGTAGGAGCGTGCTTTGCCGTTGCAGGTGCAATCATGCAAGGGATAACACGTAATCCTCTAGCTGACTCCGGATTGCTTGGAATCAATGCAGGAGCGGGTTTTGTTATGGCACTCAGCTTTGCGTTCTATCCGGGACTTTCATTTATATATTTAATGTTGTTTTCGTTTGTAGGTGCCGGACTTGGCGCCGGACTTGTTTATGGAATTGGTTCTTTAACGAGAGGCGGGTTGACACCGATTCGCCTTGTACTCGCAGGGGCTGCGCTTAGCTCGCTATTATATGCTTTAAGCGAAGCATTAGCTTTTCATTATAATGTTGATCAAGACATAGCATTCTGGAATGCTGGAGGTACCGCCGGAACCAAATGGATTCATATTAAGATTGTATTTCCTTGGATTGCAGTTGCTCTGACTGGAGCTCTTGCGCTATCCCATTCCATTACCTTGCTGAGCCTCGGTAACGATATTGCAAAAGGTCTTGGACAGCACACAACTTTAGTCAAACTTTTTAGTGCGATTGTCGTACTCATTCTTGCTGGGGCGGCAGTTTCGGTCATTGGTGCGATAGGATTTGTTGGACTCATCATACCTCATCTTGCAAGATATGTGGTTGGTGTCGATTACCGTTGGATTATTCCTTGCTCGGCGGTACTTGGCAGCTTGCTGGTCGTACTATCCGATCTGGCGGCCAGAATGGTCAATCCTCCTCATGAGGCTCCAGTCAGCGCGGTTATTGCGTTAATTGGTGTACCATTCTTCCTCTATTTGGCGCGCAAGCAAAGGAGGGAACTGTGAGTTATGAATCGTATGGTGTTATCTAAAGAGGAGCCAAGTAAGAGTAAGCGGAAACAGGCAATGAAAGCTATGGTGATTCTTGGTCTGTTGATTATGATTTCATTTGTCGTAAGCATGAACACAGGATATACACGAGTGCCACCGATAGATTTATTAAAAGTCATATTGGGTCAAGGCAGTGCCGAACAAAATTTGATTTTGTTTGAATTCCGGCTACCGAGAATCGTGATTTCAGTTCTAATTGGCGCAGGTCTAGCCGTATCTGGCTGCGTTTTGCAGGGAATATCACGTAATGCGTTAGCCGATCCAGGTATTCTTGGCATTAATGCTGGAGCGGGGCTAGTGGTTATGCTCTTTATTTCTTTCTATCCGAATACGAGTGCTGCGCCTGTAGCTCTTCTTCCTATACTGGCGTTTGTTGGCGGCTCATTGATTGCTGCTTTAATCTATGGACTTGCCTATAAACGGTCTGAAGGCTTGATCCCCATCCGTTTACTGATGTCTGGAATCGCTGTTGCTTCAGCAGTCAGTTCGGCGATGATTGTACTCACCATTAGACTAAGTCCACAAAAGTTTCGGTTCGTTGCGTCTTGGCTAGCGGGAAGTATATGGGGAACGGACTGGACGTTTGTGTTATCCTTGTTGCCTTGGATTGTTGTGCTTCTACCTTTCGTTTTTTTCAAAGCAAGTACGATGAATGTGCTGAGTTTAGGCGATCAACTGGCAAGGGGACTCGGAACCTCAGTAACTAGAGAGCAGAAGTTATTACTGGCAGCAGCTGTAGGTCTCGCCGCTTCCTGTGTAGCGGTGAGCGGCGGTATCGGTTTCGTTGGTTTGATTGCACCTCATCTAGGACGAAGGCTTGTTGGTTCCATGCATCAATTTCTGCTCCCGATATCTGCATTAATTGGTTCTCTGCTTGTCATTGTAGCGGATACCATCGGGAGGTGGATCGTTCAGCCCGTCGAGATTCCTACAGGAATCGTCATTGCGGTTATTGGTGCACCGTATTTTCTATATTTACTTAGCAGGACGAAGGTGTAAAAAACAAATGTTATATTGGTAGAATGGAGGGGAAAAGTTGGACTTATTGAGGCGCTTTTATGCCTATTACCGCCCCTATAAAAAGTTGTTTATTGTCACTTTTACTTGTGCAATATTTGCTGCTCTGCTTGAGTTGATATTTCCGCTTGCGATTAATTGGGTGGTCGATGAGCTGTTGCCTAGTGGTAACTGGACCCAAATCTTATATGTTTGTCTAGGACTACTCGGTATATATATGATCAGCTCCGTGCTTCATTATATAGTCACCTATTGGGGGCATAAGCTGGGTATTAGTATTGAATCCGATATGCGTAAACAGCTTTTTGAACGTGTGCAAAAGCTTTCCTTTCGTTTTTTCGATAACAACAAAACCGGTCATTTGGTGTCTCGTATGACGAATGACCTAATGGATATTGGTGAAATTGCTCATCATGCGCCGGAAGATTTGTTTATCGCGGTCATGACACTTACTGGAGCATTTGTCATCATGCTCAGTATTAACTGGAAGCTGGCTGTTCTTACGTTCATTATTGTACCTTTAATTGTTTATTTGTCCTTGTATTTCAGTAGGAAAATGTCACGTGCATTTGACATTATGTTCAAGGATATTGCTGATTATAATGCGCGTGTTGAGAATAATGTAAGCGGTATTCGGGTTGTACAGGCATTCTCTAATGAGAGCTTTGAAATCAATCGTTTTGCTCATAACAATGAACGCTTCCGTCTAACTAAGCTGAGTACTTATCGAATTATGGCGTGGAATTCGTCGTTAAGCTTTATCATGATGAAATTTGTGTCGTTGTTTATTCTTGCTTGTGGAACGTGGTTTGTTTTGCAGAAGCAAATGACCGCGGGAGAATTCTTTGCATTTATTATGCTGTCGGCTGTGTTTATTGCTCCAATGCAGCAAATAAGTTCGATTATCGAGACATATCCGAAGGGTGTTGCCGGATTTAAGAGGTTTATCGAGCTTTTGGAAACCAAGCCAGATGTACAGGATGCACCGGATGCAAAGCCTTTTAAACAAGTAAAAGGAGATATTCGCTTTAACGGAGTATGCTTCGGCTATGAAAATAAGGAACCGGTTTTGCAGAATATCCACCTACAAATCTATGCGGAGGAAACGGTAGCTCTAGTGGGTCCTTCCGGAGCAGGGAAGACAACGTTATGTAGCCTGCTACCGCGTTTCTATGATGTAGAAGAAGGCTCAATTACGATTGATGGTCACGATATTCGCCATATGACGCTGGATTCGCTGCGGTCTCATATCGGAATTGTCCAACAGGATGTATTTCTGTTCGATGGAACCATTCGTGAGAATATCGCTTATGGTAGGCTGGATGCTTCAGAAGAAGAAATCTGGGAGGCCGCTCGCCGGGCACAATTGGAGGGGCTGATTTTACAGCAGAAGAAAGGATTGGATACGTGGATTGGGGAGAGGGGCGTTAAGCTTTCGGGCGGACAGAAGCAGCGTCTGTCTATTGCCAGGATGTTTCTGAAAAATCCTTCTATTCTAATTCTAGATGAAGCGACTTCTGCGCTAGATACCGAAACCGAGGCAGCCATTCAGCTTGCTTTATCCGAGCTGTCGAAAGGGCGTACGACCCTTATTATTGCGCATCGTTTAGCGACTATTAGAAATGCTGATCGAATAATCGTCATAGCGGATCAAGGCGTTGCCGAGCAAGGCAAGCACGAGGAGCTACTGAGTATTGGCGGTGCATATAGTCGGTTGCATCGTGCACAGTACGAAGCTTGATTACGAGACAGGACACGTAAAACGGAGGAATAGAGATGATTGAGTCTAGGGACATATATGACGTAACGATAATTGGTGGTGGACCCGCAGGCATGTACACAACCTTTTATAGCGGAATGCGCGATTTGAAGACGAAGCTAATCGAGGCCAGAGATCAGTTGGGTGGAAGAATGCTCATTTATCCAGAGAAAATGATCTGGGATGTTGGAGGGGTAACACCAATTCGATGCGAGGAGTTAATCCGCCAACTGGAACAACAAGCAAGAACGTTTGATCCCACGATTGTGCTTGAACAGGAGATCGCCGACATGGAAAGGCTAATCGACGGTACCTTCTTGCTAACGGCAGCAACAGGTGAGCAACATTATACGCGGACGATTATATTAACAGTAGGGTATGGGTTTAATAAGCCGGTTAAGCTCGATATAGAAGGTGCTGATCGTTATGAATTGAGCAATCTGCATTACACCGTACAGGAATTGAATGTATTCCGTAACAAAAATGTGCTTATATCAGGTGGAGGGGATTCGGCAATTGACTGGGCTAACGAGCTTGAGCCTTTAGCCGCAAGCGTAACGATAGTACATCGCCGCGAGGAGTTCACTGCACATGAGAAAAGCATCGCACTTATGCAACAATCGTCAGTTACGATTGCTGCACCGTATGTCATTAAAGCGCTTCACAGTACTAATGGGACAGAGATTGAGACAGTCGAGATTACTCATACAGAGACCGGTGAGATTAAGTTAGTTGAGGTAGATGCCGTTATTGTGAATCATGGAATGGAGCCTCATTTTGGTAAGCTTGTTCAATGGGGGCTGAATATGGGTGAGTGGGAAATGGAAGTGGGTGCCAAGATGGAGACGAACATTCCTGGCATTTATGCCGCCGGAGATTTCGTTACCTATGATAGCAAAGTGAAATTGATAGCTGGTACCTTCACTGACGGTGTGCTTGCCTTGAACAGCGCCAAACTGTATCTTGATCCCGAAGCACCAAAGGTAGCTTATGTCTCCTCGCATAACGAGCGGTTCAAGGAGAAAAATAAAGCACTCAGTGTATTGGATGGGGAATAGAGCTACTAGCAAGGAATGTATCATTTTGAAGAGGGAAGCAAGTAACGTAATAATGGGAGGTTATTCTGGGGACAGTCGAATGGGCTGTTCTCGGGATAACCTTTGTTTAAATTCAGATGTGTTTTAGGAATTTAGTAACGTTCTAAACACTCTATTCCTGGATTTATTTGACTATTAGTGCCATTCCCGATCCATACCTCCGACTCTCTTAACCATACACATTTAATTGTTTAAATGAGAAAGGGCGGCAAACTGAATTCATTTCCTTAAATCCCCTTTAGATAGTTCTAAGGTCATGGTAAGATCATGATAATTAAGTGGTTACATAAGCTGATGAAAGAAGGAGATCGAACTGTGATTTGGTTTGTGATTGGCATAGTAGTAGGCATAATGATTACATATGGCATTACTAAGTACAAAAAAATGAACTCGAAAACCGAACAGGAGCAGATTTCCACGAATGAAAGACGATTGTTCGAGTTAGTAGAGAACACCAGAGATTGTGTATATTACTTTGAAACGAAGCCAAAGTGGAGATATACCTATATGTATCCATCATTTGAGTAGATATTTGAATATTGATCTTACATCTGATGGGAACTGAACAACATGAAGAAAAGAAAAAGGGTC
This sequence comes from Paenibacillus sp. FA6, assembly GCF_051550225.1. Taxonomy (NCBI): domain Bacteria; kingdom Bacillati; phylum Bacillota; class Bacilli; order Caryophanales; family Paenibacillaceae; genus Paenibacillus; species Paenibacillus sp. FA6. The sequence continues at coordinate 1,388,083 of NZ_CP188820.1, forward strand.
ATATTTCTTGTGGATTGTCAGTAATTGTTATGCATCGGTTGAAAAAGCATCGCATCCCGAGTATAGGAATAAGCCATTAGTGGTTGCTGGTGATCCTGAACGTCGAAGAGGGATTATATTAGCGGCCTGTCCACTTGCTAAATCTTTTGGCGTGCAGTCTACGGAAAGTCTGAGGGAGTCACTTGTAAAATGCCCTAACCTGATTATCGTAAAACCTCGGATGCAGGAGTATGTGAATGTATCTCTTCAAATTACGAATATTTATGAAACCTATACCGACTTGGTGGGACCCTTTTCGATTGATGAACAGTTTAGAGTGGAAAGAATCCAAGTGAATAGAGATGCACATTAAAAGGGATAGTACTTGGTCAACAGGCAACCGTCCTTTTTTGTGTTTTGCCAAGTATCGTCTTCCTTACTGAATATTTACTAAGCTTCGTTACCTTGCGTTGAAGAGAAAGATAGGTGCATGGTACATATTGATAGCTGATTACTAATGAATAAATTTGCACCTCATAAGGAGGTAGTTGTGAAATCATGATAGAGTCGTTCGTATCCTCCAATAGCACATGTACAATAAAGTACCGCACGGTGGTCTGTTTTTTGCCGGTGTACTGACTTATCGAAATAATTTTGAAGCCGCTGCAAGTGAGATTGCCAAAAGATATCGAAATGTCAAATTTGTGATGATCTTTCCCTATGAGATTGCAAACCGCACTACGGGTTTCTCTTTAATCCGTCTCTTGGCAAGGCAGCTTACTCAAGTTGGCTATGATCTACACCATGACCAGTCCAAGCGGGTAACAAGCGTATCGCAAATCATCCGTGAGCATGTAGAAGTTTCGGATCACTTAATCCTTATCGGACAGGGCTTTATTGGGAGGGAAAGTACGGATTTCAGCAAGTTCAACTATTTGCTGTAGGGTGTCCAAAGTTTCATTTGAGGGACATTCCATACAATGACAGGTTTACATATATCACAGGCCAGAATCCGGACAGGATCACCCAAGACGGGTTCTAGGATGTACATAGGAAGGCCGGGGCGCGAAATTCAAATGGAATTTAATCCAGCTCATCAGGGATGGAAGTTTCATGCTGCGTATTTTATGAAATTGGAGTGGACGGATTCAAACCAAGTGTTCCGTTCTAATTCAGAAAAATTGGTGTCCATAATCCATGAACTGTACCCGGGAAACTAATTTATACTTAATATGTTTATGTATTTTGAAACGGGAGTAAAGGCGGAATAGATATTCATCAAAACACTAGAGAACAAGATGACTTGAGTTAGGCCAGACAAGGGTTAAAGTCATTTAAATAAAAAGACGAAGCCAATTATGGCTCCGTCTTTAGTAGGTTTGCATACCCTTTTAATCCTAGATAATAAGGTCCTTTTTACAGCTGAACTATTGCACCGAAAGTACAGTCTCTAGCTCAGGGATATATTCCTTGACCATATTTTTGAGTTCCACCAGTCCTTTAGCCCCAGCTGGTGCTTGACCTTCGGATACGATTAAGTACGGTTTGATGGTTACGGTACGCGGTAGAGTCTTGAAGGGTTCAAAGAGAACATTATAAGATTCGCTTAAGGGGTGAGCACCGATGGGCTTCAGTTGAACGCCATGTTCATCCACAATGTCATACTGAAGAGCGATGACGCCCCCGTTAGCACCCTTGTATTTCGAAGGGATAGAAGCGAGCATTTCTTCTACGCTCTGGCCCGGTTTGGTTTTGTACTCAACGGATAACTGCGTTGTGATTGGGGTGATTTCCAGCTTACTGTTCTGCAAGTTAATGTTATCGTGATGCTTGGTCTCCTCTGAAGTTAGAACGGTAACGGGCGTTGATCTTGTAACAGGCACAACGAATTGGAACGGGACATCGTAACCCTTTAACGGGACATTTACAGTCAAGTCAAACTGCTCAGGGAACTGGATAGTCTGTGTTGTTGTGCTCGGCTCATAATAAGTGCTGGTAACCTGAACCATTATGCTGGAAGCAGTCTCACCGTCCATGTGTTCGTAACTCCAGATCAGAGGCTGGCCTTTATAGAGGACCTCAAACTTATTTGCATCTATCGCCCCTTTATTGGCATCGGAAGGCGGCGAATTGGGCTCCGAAGCTAGAGTGTTTCCAGGAGTGGTTATGTTCATAAGAATTCGGGTCCCGTCAAATAACAACGTTGGAATATTCATAGTCACATTGCCATGGGTCACGCTTTGGTTTACGTTTGTGATGAAATCCTCGGCTTGTTGAACACCGGGATCTCCGTTATTTTCGCCCCATAATGAATAGATTTGTCCTAGAACCGGAATTTGCTTGAGTGCATCAGCCATTACGGGCGATACAAAGCCGGAAGCAATGAGTGTAACTCCAAGGATTGAAGCGGCTGCAGTGGAAACCCACCATTTATTAAAAGTTCTTGATACATCTATCTTTCTCTGAATGGGGGAAATGGAATTATCGGTTTCCCTGATGATTTGGTAAGTCTCATTCAGCTTGGAGCGGGCAATATCAGATAACTGATCGGGAAGTAGGCTTTGGCAGTTCTTTAATTGTTCCTCTAACTTAGTGTTCACCATGTGGCAACTCCCTTTTCTTGATTGATTTGAGATGAATGCTTTAGCTTTTTGCGGGCGCGATGAAGCCGGGTCTTCACGGCTACCGTAGAAATTTCGAGAATGTCGGAAATTTGACTGATCGGCATGTCCTGTAGGTAATGAAGGAGAATGACAATCCGTAGGTTCTCCTCAAGATGTTGAACGGCATCCCATAATTCGATTTTCTCATAATCCTTGGAAGTGGAAGGGACGTCGGGAAGCTCTCCGTAAGGGAGGGTTCTTGAGCTGCTTTTGACCATTTTGTTGCATTCATTAATCAGAATCCGGAAGATCCACGTTTTGAAAAAAGCGGGCTCTCTGAGTGTATGGATGGACTTAAAGGCTTTAAGTATCGTCTCCTGGAGGGCATCTGCGCAATCTTCGTCTTTGTTGACGATGGACCGTGCAGTTCTATATAAAGGTAACTCTATCTCTTGCATCAACTGCATGAATGCTTCAGGGTCCCCAGCTTGGGCTTTGACGACAATAGGATCTGTATGCAAGGGTTCACCTGCTTTCTTGACTAGAAGTATTAGAATGTTCGTAACGTTACATATATTAGATCGGGTAGGTAGCTAAAAGGTTACATGGAAAAAAAACCAACTGCAAGGGTTCACCTGTTTTCTTGACTAGAAGTATTAGAATGTTCGTAACGTTACTTATATATTTGATCGGGTTGGTAGCTAGAAGGTTACATGAAAAAAAACTAACGTATTCAAGGACTGCACCCCGTTTGTGAGACAGGGACCAAAAAAGGGCCAGGCAAGCAAGCTTGCGTCCGAGCTAAAAGCTCCGCACAAGCATGTTGTGATGCGGAACGCTGATGGTGCAGGCGATTACTGCCATATGGGCGCAATGCGTCTACTTCATCAGACCATCTTCGACTGGCTCCACACAACCCTGAGAATCGTTAGTTGAGCAACAAGAAAACTGCATTATAAAGGACGGTACCTGGGTAACTGGCAATTGTCCTATTTCGTGATCTACACAAGTATCGTCTTCCTTGCTGAATTTTTACTAAACACGGGATAGATCGTTTTAAAAGTGAGTAATAAGGACTAAATGGAAAGAATGACACTCAATATATTTAGATTACTATTGAGGTTGTAGCGTGCGAGCGCTTTAGCGACATAGGTAATAGAGTTTTACTGAGGATGAAACGATTGAGATTGCCTCAGATAACGGACCATTGTTAGAGGTATTGTTTGACCGCGAATTGGAAGTGCAGAAAATAATGCAGGAAATCAAAGGGGAGATACCAGAAAAAGTGTGTATAAAACCCACCCATCACGGGTGGGCCTGTTTGTTGCTTAACAAAATTTTGTTTTCTGAAAAGTCTTCTTGAAGGCAATTGGTATTTCACAGTCATTGGATGGGGGCACATCGTATAAGATTTGTTCACACTGAACACTCGACAAATGTGGTCTGCAGAAACATAGTCCATTATATTATGGGGACGAATTGGGGACCAAAACAGTCACCAAGTATCACAAAAGAACCAAAAGGATCATACGAGGGTTGCTACAAACCCTTATAGAATTAGGAATGTTCGTAATTTAGCATACTTAATCCTATCTCATCTCTATCACTGGCCGTGATGAGGTCAGGGGTTCGATCCCTTAGTTCTCCAGTAAAGTGAATTTGAATCGTTACAATGATTCCTTATCATAATAAGACTGGCAACTGCAGCCGCATACAGTTTATGAAGATTACCCAAACAACAAGTGGCTACCAGATCAAAATTGGAGGAATCCGTATGATAGCCGCTTATATATTGATTAGCATACCTTTTGGATGGATATTTATATGCCGATTGCAGCAAAATATCGCAGTATTTAGTACTATCTGAAACTATTTCATTTATAAATTTGTTCGTCGTATAGGAAAGTGAGGCTGGAAATCTTTCAATGAAAGAAGGTGGAAGCTTGAGCGATAAAGCTATTGAAATAGCAGGCAGAACAGCGATTACAAGCGGAGGAGCTTGCATTCACCAACCCTTTTGTTAATTCAATGTCTTCTTGAGAAGGGGTAGGGTCTTATCAAGAGTAAAGCGAAGATTTTATTATGAAATCACTCTTTTCACTTTTGGTATGCTTTAATCACCACAAAAAAACAAAAAGAAAGAGGGTTCCTTAAAAATCTGACCTGTGAATAATTTGGGGTGAAATTGATAAGGTTAAGTGTGTACTTTTCCCTTAAAAGTGTTAACGTTGATCTATTTGAATCAACGCAGGTAGAATAAAATCTAAGGAGAATTAGCAATGGTAAAACAATTTTGGGTCAATCTGCCGGTGAAAGACATTACTAAATCAAAATCATTTTTTGCAAAACTTGGGTTTTCTTTTACTACGGAGCATGGCAATAGTAACGAAGCGGCTGGATTAATTATCGGAGATCAGAATGTTGTTGTTATGCTTTTTGCGGAGTCCGAATTCCAAAAATTAACAAGGAATGAAATTACGGACACAAAGCAATCCACCGAAGTATTGTTTTCCGTTGACGCGGGAAGCAGGGATGAAGTAGATGAAATGGCAAAGAAAGCGGTACAGGCAGGTGGTACAATCTTTGCCGAGCCCAGAGAGCACGAAGGTTGGATGTACGGATGTGGTTTTACTGATTTGGATGGTCATCGGTGGAATGTGTTGTATATGGATATGAGTAATATACAGAAGAAGTAAGAAATAGCAGAGGAACCATCGTTTTGTTGATGTATAGCGATTTCCTTACTCAACCAAATAGGCGGGATAATTGAATCGAAATGAAAAGCGAGGGAGAGATCTGAATAAATCCCACATTATTCATAGAAAACAATAAAAAAGCGATAAACCCTTATTATACTAAGGAGTTCTCGCTTTTTTCTTTTCACTTTTGATATGTTTTAATCGCCAGCTGTTCAAGAAGATGAGGACTAATGTATTCTGTACTATGATTTAAACACATGGCAAGTTAGCAGAAGGGATTCTGAACAAGGTAATAGCTGATCCAATGCATGTATGACTTCACGAAGTAGTTACGGGTCGAATCCCGGATATAACTTCAATTTTATGAACATGGAGGGAGGACTCTTTGAAGTCCTTTCTTTTTTAATTGCCCATATAATACCATAAAGTTAACGTTGACGTTAACTGTATTCGAGGAATATAATTGATAAGAAGATGATGGAGGTGCGGTGATTTGAACATATTAAAGATTGAAGATGTGGCGAACCAAACGGGTCTGACGAAACGAGCCATTCGCTATTACGAGGATATTGGGCTGATTCGGGCTCCAGAGAGAACGTCGGGTGGCATACGCATCTATTCAGAAGAAGATGTGGAGACACTCAAGAAGATACTTCTCGTGAAAGAAGCGCTTGGTTTCTCACTTGCAGAGTTGCAGCAGTTTCTTGAATATCGTACGACGCTTGATCAGCAACGAAGTGAATACCGATCAACTGCTGATCGGGAAGAAAGAAAAGTGAAACTTGAGAATATTTTATCAAGCCTGCGAAAAGAAAAAACGATGATCGATGAAAAGATCAAGCGTATGGAGGATTTCAAAGAGGAGCTGAACAGTATGGAGAAACGTGTGCTGGACGGATTAGAGAAATTAAAGGGGTAGGAGTAATGTATGGAGACATCAAATAAACAAAGATCAACCTTCTGGACGATCCTTGTTGCTGTATTTTTCGGTAATTTTATGGCGGCGCTCAGTACAACAACAATTAATGTGGCTTTACCTGTGTTTATGGATGATTTCGACGCTAGCTTAAATACAGTACAATGGATGTTATCCGGGTTTATAATGGCTACCGGTATTATTGCACCAATTATAGGTTTTATGGGAGATAAATGGAGCTATAAGCGTTTGTACGTGTTTGCTTTAGCTGGTTTCACTATTTTCTCTGCACTATGTTCATTTGCTTGGAGCATTGAATCGCTCATTGCTTTTCGGATATTGCAGGGGCTATTCAGTGGGATGATAATGCCAACCACGATGACGATCATTTATCAGACGATTTCGAAGGAGAAGCAGGCGGTTGCGATCAGCTACTGGAGTATATCGGCCATGCTGGCTCCTGCACTTGGTCCATCCATTGGCGGATGGTTAACCGAGTTATTCGGATGGAAATCCTTGTTTCTAATGAACATACCGATCGGGATTGTCGCAGTTATTGTCGCGTTGCGTTACATTCCAAGCTATAAGTTAAGCCGTAGTAGCAAGCTTGATTGGATCGGATTTGGAGCTGTGTTGATTGGAACCACCTCACTGCTCGTAGCCTTTAGTGAGGCTCATAGTTGGGGCTGGGCAGGCTGGAGAACGCTCGGACTTGTTTCTTTTGGATTGATTATGCTTGCCCTCTTCGTGATAAGAACACTGCATATAAGCAATCCGCTTCTGAATTTACGCGTATTGACAATACCTCGATTCACCTATGGGCTGATTATTAACTGTGCTGTTACTATATCTTTATATGCTGCTACATTATTGGTACCGATCTATATGCAAAATATTAAGGGCGCATCTAGTTTTACAACGGGACTGGTTATGTTTCCAGGTACGCTAGTCATGGTGCTAGTTTCTCTAGTTGTTGGACAGCTCTACACTAAAATTGGCCCTGCGCGGCTCATATTTACAGGATTGATTCTGATGGGAGTTGCTACTTGGGCGCTTACCCATGTTGGCATGACTTCCAGTGTATTGTTCCTTACCGTATGGCTTGTCATTCGTTATGCGGGGATAGGTTTCTGCAACATGCCGGTGACCAACGCAACGATGTCAGCGGTTCCTAGAGAAAGTTCAGGTCATGCGTCTGCTGTAATGAACTGGGTCAGACAAGGAACAGCGGCATTATCGATCAGTTTGTTTAGTTCGATTCTGTCATCACAGACGCTAGCACATTTGAAGTCAGGCGAGGTGTCACCAAACGTCGCACTTTCGCTCAGTATCCAAGATGTGTTCCTGATTGGAACGATAATTATTATTGTTACTATGCCGCTTACTTTGTTGCTGCGTAAGGGTAAAGCCGAGGAAACAGAGGCAGCTCTAGTGAATTAATAGGGATAGTATTAACGATAATAATGTTACTTGATCAAAAAGCGTTCTCCAGAAACCTCTCTGGAGAACGCTTTTTATTTAAAATATAAGGAAGTATAAGTTTCATTTGATACTCTATTCCTTATATTCCCGCTGAAACGGGTCCCGTCTTTGAAAAAGGACGGCATAGCCGTTTCTACTTGTTCGCATGAATAGTTATTACAAAGCTGTACCTACAACGTTCGTTCCATTCTTCGTGATCTTATAGGAAATAACATCACCATTCCAGAAGTGGAATTTCAAAGTCACATCGCTGTCTTTTACATCTTTAAAGAAGTTCGGAAGCAGCTTGATCTCTTTAGTATCATAAGAAGGTGTGAATGTATAACCGAATTCTTTGAATGAAGTCCAGTCCTGTGGACCTGCATTGCTTCCATCTGGATATACGGCTTCCATAGTGGCAAGCTGATTGCCGTTAAAGGTAGTTGGAATGGCAAAAGCCTCGGTTGTACCTTTTGCGTTGCTGAATTTAACTATGTCTGACACTGTCAGTTTCAGCTTCCAAGTTACGCCTTTGTTGAATTTGACAGTGAAACCGACCTCTTCACCTATTTTCTTGGAAGCGGTGAGTGCAGAAAGCTTGCTTGCCTTTAAGGTAAGTACTTCGCCTTTCAAGGTGTAGTCTTTTCCTTCAATCAAATATTTATTATTAGCACTAATCGTTTTGAATTTATTACCGTTCAGATTGAGATTAACGTTCGTGTCTTTCATTTTAGAATTTTTGTTAAGGAAGATTAGGTCAGATTCAAGCGTTGATGAACGTTCCTTCAAACCTGACATCAAGATGTTATGTAGCTCAGGATCTGACCACTTATGAGTCGTGCGATTTAAATGCTGACCGTTATCCCAAAGCATGGTCGCAATCTTTTTCTCTTTGGAATAATAGGTTAGGTACTCGAAGAATTTCAGCTTCTCACCTTGTTCAATAACGCCTGTATCTGTATCGAATCCAAGTAGGCCGAATTCGCCGACAATTACCGGAATACCCTTAGCAATAAATGTGCTGTATACGTTATTAAAAGTTTGGGTAATATCGTTCTTTGTATCTTTATCAAATGTGGTGTGACCCGCAATATTCACGCTAAATGGCCAGAAGCCATAGTAATGGACGGTTGCGATTAGGTTTGGATCGTTCAGAGCTGTGATGGTTTTGTAAAGCGCATTCATTCTTTCTTCCGAAGGAGTAGTTTCCAATGAAGGCAGGACCAGTGGTCTCTCTGCATTGTTGCCACCGGATTTACGGACAATGGTATGGAAGGAAGTATTAAGTTCGACTAGCATTTCTTCCATCTTTGTCTCATCCGTGCTTCCTCCATCAGTGAAGCGTGGCTCATTAATGCTCTCGAACATCAGCTTGTCCGATTGATCCTTGAAGCGATCAGCAATTTGGGTCCAGGCAGCGTTATAACGTGCAAGCACTTCATCATGTTTCTCTTCCATGTGGCTTACCCACAACCAAGAGTCATGATGGATATTAATCATCACATACAGGTCTGCATCTAGCGCCCAGCCAACCACTTCTTCTACACGATCGAGGTAGGCTTTTTCAATAGTATAATCTGGTGCCTCACCGATGTGATTATCCCATGTGATGGGAAGTCGAATACTTTTATAGCCTTGTGCGGATATTTGATTAATAAGCTCTTTGGTTACACGCGGATTACCCCAGGATGTTTCATCGTCACCTGTTGCGTCTAATGTATTGCCGAGATTCCATCCAGGCTGCATGTTGTCTACATAGGATTGCATCTTACTTTTGGGCGCTACCTTAGCTTGTTGCTCATCTGTGGGAGCAGCGGCAGTAACAGATGAGAATAGAGAGAGTAGAAGGGCAGTGACAATGGTGAGTGATAAGAAAGATTTGTGCATTTTCGTAGTCATTGAGTTCTCCTTTGGTAGATAAATTTTGAATACATAAATATGGCCTTGATTCGGAACGGGCTGTTTCGATAACGTTTTCATAAAAAAATTGAAAGTTATGAAAGCGCTATCCAATTAAGATTAACATAGAATATTTTCCAAAAATACCATGCTAATTTGTAAGGAAATCATATGTAAATTAGTGATAACCAAAATTGGGAATTATAATGGGCTGAATCGGTGGGAATAGAAGACAGATAAACTTTTACTATTATATTTTTCCATGAGATAATATAATGAACGCAATCGCAACTATGATTTGAAAGGGATAAGGGATAAACAATGAATAATTACAAACTAACCATTCAATATGATGGTGGACGGTATAAGGGTTGGCAACGTCTGGGAGATAATGAAAATACGGTTCAAGGGAAAATTGAAAAGGCCATATCAGAAATGATAGGTCGACCGATTGAAATCATTGGATCAAGCAGGACGGATGCGGGGGTACATGCTCTTGCTCAAGTAGCTAATTTTAAGATGAGTGAAAATATGACTGAATCTAAAATGATGAGTATTTTGAATAGTTATTTACCCCAAGATATTAGCATTCGTGAGGTTATTCTAGTGGATGATCGTTTTCACGCTCGCTATCATGCAAAAGATAAAACTTATTTGTATAAAATATGGAACGAGGCATATAGCCATCCCTTTATGAGGAAATACAGTATGCATGTTAGGAAGAAGCTGGATATCGAAAAAATGAAAAGAGCATGTCAGTATTTCATTGGTGAACATGATTTTACTGCTTATTCGAATGCCAAGTCTAATAAAAAGACTATGGTGCGTGAAATTTATTCTCTAGAACTAGAAGAGGTTGCAGGCTTTCTCGAATTGCGTGTGTCCGGTAATGGATTTCTTTATAATATGGTTCGCAAGATGATTGGAACGCTGATCGAGATTGGTTTGGGAGAGATAGAAGCGGAAGAATTACCAACCATTTTACTCTCCAAGGAACGAGTCCAAACGGGTGGCATGGCGGATGCAAGTGGGCTTTACTTGGAGAAGATTAATTTTTAGGATTTTGTAGGAATAATAACGATTGAAAATGTGATAACCTTGAAAAATATCGGAATCATAAATCAGATATGAGTCATCTAGTAATATGATCTTGTTTTATCTAAAAAGGCTGACCAAATGGTCAGCCTTTTTAGATATAAGAAAGTAATCAATATGGATACTCGAAACGGTAATATGAACATTACTTATGGTTTCGAACCTTAGTACGATGTGCTGCCACCCGAATCATAAATGCAGCTATAAAAAGGATGATGGTTGCAGTTGCCAGGACAACAACAAAAGACTTATCAAAAGCGGTTTGTGCCATTTCAATGAGAGTGGCTCCAGCTGTAGCTGGCAGGTTTTCTGCTACAATAAGTGCTTCGTCCAGGCTGTCCCGTACGATCGGCGAGACGGATAGTCCTTCAGGAAGAACGAATGAAGCGGTATAGACGAGCGATGAAAGACTTCCCAGAAGCGTAATGCTTAGGGCACTACCGAGCTCGAATGATACTTCTTCAATGGATGCGGCCATTCCTGCTTTCTCGATTGGGACATTAACCATAATCGAATTAGAGGCGGCAGTCATCGCTCCCCCAAGACCTGCTCCCAGAACCATTAAGGCGATGATCTGTATGATTATATTTCCGTTATGGAAGAGCAGAAGGGCACCCATTCCCAATCCAGAGACAAATAAACAGATCCATTGTACTTTCATCGTATCAACTCGATGCAATACCATACCGATGAGTATACCTGAGATAAAGGAAGCTATCGGGGTAAATATAATGAACAGACCCGCCTCTAGGGGAGAATATCCAAGAACAAGCTGAAGCCGCTGGGTGACGATTAATTCCATTCCAATAAGTGCGAAACAGGATAGTAGAGCTGTGATTACACCTGTCGTAAAGCGTGAATCTTTGAATAGGCTGAAATCGATTAATGGATTAGCACTTTTGCGTTGACGGCGCACAAATATGATCATCGCTATGATTCCAAGTATGGCAGAAATCAAAGCGATGACAGTTGAACCTTCGCGTCTGCTGATTTCCTTAATTGCATATACGAGGCCAACTAGACCGATCATAATCTGGACAGAACCTATGAAATCCCATGTTTTGGGCACATGCCCTTTACGGTTCGGGATTAGCCAGACTGCAAAGATTATCGCGATAATCACGATTGGAATATTGATGAGAAAAACCGAGCCCCACCAGAAATGTTCCAGTAATAAGCCGCCAATGAGTGGTCCGATCCCAGCTCCAGCAGATGAGACGGATGCCCAAACGCCTATGGCCAGAGAGAGCTCGCGCGCATCTGTAAAAGTAGTACGAATGATGGAGAGTGTTGCAGGCATCATCATCGCTGCACCAACAGCAAGCAGGGTACGCGCAGCAATAAGTACGGATGGTATCGGCGCGAAGGCTGCCATCAGCGAAGCGATCCCAAAGATGGCAAGTCCGATAACGAAGAGCTTCTTATGCCCAAGACGATCTCCTAGTGTACCTAGACCGGGCAATAGCCCAGCCATGACGAGTGGATAAATGTTAACAATCCAAAGTTTCTCCGAAGCGGAAGCAGAAAGATCATGCGTTAGCTGCGGGAGAGCTGTGTAAAGTACCGTCATGTCGATGACGATTAGTAATAGGGCGCTGGACACAATCGCCAGCACAATCCAACGTTGAAGTTTGGACAAATGAAATGTAGACATTAGTAATACTCCTTAGTTAACTATTCAAGTTTTGTGTCTTGTAAGGTATGATGATGAACTATAGGGTAACCCGATAGTCAAGAGGAGTGAATTTAAATGTCTACGGATGTTGATCAATACTTTACGACGAGTGAATTTGCCAAGGTATGCGGGGTAACGAAACATACGTTATTTCATTATGATGACATTGGTATATTAAAACCGGAGATCGTTAAGGACAACGGATATCGTTATTATTCGTACAAGCAGTTTTATACCTTCGATATTATTGCAGCTTTGAAAGAGACTGGAACCCCATTGAATGAGATAAAAGCGTATATAAACAATCAAAACACAGCGCATTTTTTAACAATGCTCAAGCAAAAACAGCTGCAGTTGGTTGCAGAACAAAAAAAGTTAGAGCGAATGCAGAGACTTTTACAGGGAGCCATTGATAATACGGATCGTGGACTTCATGCTAAATGTGGAGAGCCTTGGATCGAAGAATGTGAGGAAGAGTATTTCATTGCAGTGAGACTTTCGAAGGAAAAAGGCGAAAAGGATCATGTTCGAAAAATATATGATATTTTTGATTATTGCGACGAACACCTTATCGAATATGACTTTTATATCGGTGCGATTATTTGTAAATCTAATCTGGAGGAAGGGGTCTATGATCCCGATTATTATTGCAATAAAATCAGCTATGAACATAACGGAGAGTTACAATATATCAAGCCAAAGGGTAAATATGTGATCATGAATCATAAGGGATCTTACGAAAGTTTACCTGCGTCCTATGAGAAGCTAAAGTCATATATTACCGCTAGTAATCTGACCATTACTGGCAACGCATACGAATATGATTTACTTAGTTATATAGCTGTTGGGGATCCAGATAAGTATGTCATTCAAATCGCGATTCAAATATAGATTAGGTGTCTTTCTCCAACTTTTTTCAATCCTGATCTTAACGCTACATTGATCTTTACATACCTTGTTGATAATGAAAATTCTCTTATGTTTGAAATAAACGATGTTAAGACCTTCACGGTTACGTAAAAATTGTAAATTTAACTTGTCTATCATACTGTTGTTTCGTATTAATAAAAGATTACTTGTGTGCTTGTGTGCGATATCGTAACGTGGCTAAGGGAATCTATCTTTTCAGTAAAACTACTGAATGGTATGATAGAAAGCGGGGTGAATATGAATATGAAAATCAACAATAAGACAACCAATGAGGAAGTAAACAATAATCAAGAAACCATTTCTGAAGAAAACATGGTTGAGCTCCTAAAGGCTGTTCATCATAACGGCATCGTTTCTTTGAAAAAGCATTTCAACGAAGTCCAAGGACAAGTTTTGAATCTGGAAGCTTATGGTCCGGTTTTTGTTTATCATGTGAAGGATGACTCGAATGATATTTATTCCTGTGGTTTTTTTCTGCGAGAGTTAGTTGCAAGGTTCCAGTCGGGCAATGATCCTGCAATTTGGATGGCTTCTTACTTCTTTGAACTGATGAAGAATAAGGGAGGCAAAGCCCTTCCACAACCAGCTTCAAGCGAAGACGAAGCGAAAGCAATCATAGACAAGGTGTTAGTTCCCAAATGTATTGCAGAAGTACGTGAGGAATTTGCTCCGGAGGAAGTTCATGCGGGTTTAGCTTGGAACCAAGAGCAAGGTCCGATCTTCGAAGCTGGATTCCCAGCGATAAAAGAAGGAAATAACGTGTGCGCATTCCCATTACATCTATTGTTCACACATTTACAATTAAATCGGGACCCTGCAGAGCTGCTAGTTCAAGGCTTGTACAAGATCCGAAAAGAACATGGTATGGACTAAGATGTGCTGAGCATGTACGTCCACAGGAGGTTTCTTTCATAAAGGGGAGGTATTACCTTGGTAGTACCTTCCGAATATATGCTGTTTGCCTATCTGTAACGGATTACTGTTGGTTAATGGCGTCTTTCTCCGATTTCTTTAATCCTTTGAACACCAAATCATAAGAATGATCAATCATTGTGAATAATTCTAGTTCTGGAATGGAATCATCGATCAAGATGGTGTTCCAGTGGTTTTTGTTTAAGTGATATCCTGGAGTGATCGAAGAGTATTGTTGTCTTAAGTTTTCAGCTATAAATGGATCGCATTTTAAACTGATAGTTAGCTGATTATTATGGTAGGCAATTAAAGCAAACATTTTTGAGGTAACTTTTATTACAAGAACATCGTGACCGAAAGGGTAATCCTCTAGGCTGCTCTTTTTTGACAAACAGTAACTGGATAATGCTTTTATGTCCATGATCATCTATGTCTCCTTGAGTTAATCTAATTGCTAAATGTACAATTCAATCAAATGAATTACCACTTCATATTGTGCCTTTATTCTGCGAGGAAGAAATGGCATGCAAGTATCATATTTGTTAATTTTACATTGTCTAGATGAACTAAATCAAGCAAATAAAGCATTGGTAGAGAAAGTGAAAGATCATAGTTATGCCTACCCGAAAGGTTGACTAACAAAAGAACCGGAGAAAGCACTCGATGCTTTCTCCGGTTTTGGTTATTTTATTACTATTGCTCAAAGAGTATATTGTACATTAACCTTGCGCTTTCTGCGCGTGTTGCCGAATCACCAGGAGCGAAGATATTCGCGTCCTTTCCTTGGATCCAGCCTAGGCTTAGCGCGATTTGTACAGCTTCTTTCGCCCAATCACTTACTTGAGACTTATCTGCGAAAGTCAGCTCATTTGAAGTCTGAGGTAGAGTATTCTTATTTGTCTCCCATGCACGCACAAGAATAAGGATCATTTGTTCGCGTGTAATTTCTTGGTTTGGGTTAAAGTGTTCGGCATCGCTACCATTGATAATACCTGCTGCGGAAGCGATTGCTATTGAATCGCTATACCATGTATCGTCGGCGACATCTACAAAATGCTGTGCCTCTCCTTTGTTGTCTGTGAAGTCGAATGCACGAACAATCATAGATACGAATTGTGCTCGTGTTACAATATCATTCGGTTTGAATTGTTCAGCGGATACACCGTTCACAACATGCTTCGCGCTAAGAGTGCGAATGGCTGCATCGGCCCAATGGTTGCTCGGTACATCCGAGTACGATTGATTCCACTCCAGGACGGCATAGTTTCCTGTTTGATACAGATCCGCTTGGATTTTGCCATTCACTACTTTTCCACCTACATATTCCAACGTACCATCTGTAAGAATGCGGTAGATACCTATAAATCTTGTATCTGCGTCTTTATCTACATTCAGCTCCAGCTTAATGGGATTAATCAACTTACTATAAGGTAATTTCTTTCCATCTTTAGTTACTGCTGCAAGATCAACGAAAGCGATGTCACCTGCAAGAGTTACGGAAACTCCTGCACCAGGAGACACTCGATCCATCTGACTGCTGCTTTTTGCTTCATTAAGCTTTTCTAGCGTAATAGAGACTTGTGCGCCAGTATTGCCAGCGGCAATTTCAAGTAGGGCATTAGCAGTAAACTGAAGTGTAGCGCCACTAGCATTGACTGCTAGAATACTATTTGCTAATAGTTTTGCAGCATTAGTCGGAAGTAGAAGCTCCTTATTACCATGTGACAAGGATACGTTTACTTTGCCGTTAGTCGGTTTCAATTGTTCACCAGTAATGATTTGTTGACCATCTTTAACTACTGGCTTCACCGGTTCTGTATTAAAGCCACCTGGAGATGGAGGGTCTACCGGACCCACGGGATCAATAGGGCCTACAGGATCTGTAGGGTCTACAGGGTCTACAGGGTCTACAGGGTCTACAGGGTCTACAGGGTCTGTAGGGTCTACAGGGTCTGTAGGGTCTACAGGGTCTACAGGGTCTACAGGGTCTACAGGATCTACAGGATCTACAGGATCTACAGGATCTACAGGATCTGAAGTAACCTCAACGTTCAATTGAGCGGTCTTGCCGCTATACGCTACGGTAACCGTTGCGCTACCTTCTTGGAGAGCGAATACTTGGTTGCCTTCAATCTTCACAATATCCTGTGGTTCTGCACTCAATACCACCATGGACGATACATCTTCAACGAGTGGTCCATAAACGGATTGGGTAACGACCGTATGGCTATCGCCAACTTGTATGCGAATGTTGTCTGTGTTTAACGCAAGCTTCGTGAAGCTATGAACGTTTATCGTTGGTAATTGCACGGGTGTGCTCGAAGCCACTAATGGTACATCAGCTATTACCGTGTAATGATGTGGTCCTGCCTCAGGAGCTGGGATCGTAATGGTAACAGGCGTCTCTCCTGTACCAATTGCTTGTGCGACTATTGTGTCCTCCTCAGTCACGATGATGACGGTGTTCTCCGTTGCTTTCACAGAAAGCGTCACATCATCGCCTTCTTTAATGTCTGCTGCAGTAGCTTGTGCGCTCACAACAGGCACTTCTGAAGGATTAATAATCGTATATGCAGAAATGTCATCGTAATAGACGGTAGCTACCCACAATGGTGAGCAGAACAAGACAAGTCGCATCTCTACAGCATTCTCAGGAACAGTTATATTCGCTTCAATAGGAATCCAGCTTTTCTGGGGTCCTTCAATATGTTTATTCTCAGTCGCTGTGACCTTTAATTCTTTGCCGGCTACATCATAGAAACGAACGCCTACAGATGCGCGGCTCATACTGAACGGAGTGTCAGAACCCGGTTTTGGGAATGAACCGTCGAGATACATATTAAAGTTTACTGTATATGCTCTGCCTGGTTTCACCTGAATAGGATCGGATTTCAGCTCGACAGTATCTGTAGTACTTGAATCCACAATTTTAACGCTTGTATTGCCTTCAACTCTTTTCTCATTCGTTACGATTACTTCTGCTAAGCCTTCCTTGAAGCTTGTAATTTGCCAGCCGGGGATGGAACCATCCTTATTGACCTCTTCGAAACTAGCATTTTTAATGTCCAGATACTTTCTAGATGGACCTTCCGGTTCTCCGGCAGGAGCATCGGGCTTCACAAATGGACCATAACGAAGCAACTTTGTTGCATCTGCGACATAGAGATTGTCGTTCTCATCCAATGTAAACAGACTTGCCTTTTCGCGAATTAGCGTAAAGCCCATTGTCTCTGGATCAATGACGACCAGCTTGCCAGCCGCATCGGAGTAAAGTAGGCCGTCTTTGCTGAAACGTTGATGAACTGGACGCCATTTGCCATACACTCTTACATCTGGATGAATATTTCTCGATTTCACAATCTCACGTGTCTCAGGATCAAAAGCGAATACTATACCATTAGCAGCCGCCCAGATCAGACCGTCTGGTCCGAGCACCAGTCCGCTGATCATCTGTAGACTTGAGATTCCTTCAATATTTGGTTCCCATTCGTGTAGCTTCGTCTTCGTTGCCATGTCCCATACGAACAGTTTGGCGCGAGCGCCGGCAGGTGCTTCTCCGAGACCGCCTGCAATTGACGTCGATCCGAAGATCAAGCCGTCTTTGTAAAGCAACCCGGTAATACTTTGATCCTGTACAATATGGCGGAATACTTCAAACTGCGGTTTCCCATTTTCGGCAGATGCAACCGGATCATAAATGGTTAATGCGCCGCCGTTCTGGGAATATCCAGGAATCGTGCCAAGCAACAGCTTGCCGTCAGCTTCTGTAACAATAAATGGACGGTCCTGATCCTCACCGATGTTAAATTTGATGGGTGGTGCTACTGTCTTCGAAAGCGGCTTAGTTGTATCATATTCGGCAATTTCGGCCTTCGGATACAAGCCAAAGTATACTTTGTCGCCTACATGTCCAATACCTTCAGCTTGACCCAATGGGAATACTGTGAAGTTCCCCGTAGCAGGATCATACTGAGCGCCTTCGGAATTAAGGTAAGTACTCAGATATAGCTTGCCGTCAGGTCCTGTTTCAAGTGCCTGAAGATTGATGCCCTGACCGTCCACCAATAGCTTCATTGATCTATTTTTCTGAGTCTGGGGATCGAACAGTATCACTTTAGCATTAAATGAAATAGAGGCCATTACACCGTCCGGGAAATCAGGTTGATTCGGTAAATTAATCCATTGGCTATGACGAATACTTCCATCAAACGGCATAATAGCCCGTTCAGTCAATGTAGCCAAATCAATTTCCCACATCATCGCATCTTTCTTGCTTGTGTATACTTTACCGTCTTTATAGCCAGTAGCAGCTTCTACACCACGAATATCCTTAAAAGCTGCACTTGTCCACTTATCATTATCCAGGTCATACACCTGCATAATCGATGGTCCGTTGTAGAATGCGAATAAATAGTTCTCGTGAATATTAATGCTATATACGAAGCCCATAGCATTATATTTGCCTGCATATATTTCGTCCGTTGGCGTACCCGGAAGCTCTAGTCTCGTCTTATCATTTAGCGGCGATGTTGTACTGATTTTCCACACGCGACCATTGGTTGAGCCTGTACCCGCATAGATGTAGCCATCATGATAGGCCATACTGCGAACATAAGCCTCCATATTATCGAGCGGCCCATTTAGAAAATCCGTTATTTTCAACGTCTGTGCATCAATGCGAAAAATACGACTCTTGGCGCTCTCGGAGTAAATACCGCCATAAACATTGCCATGCTCATCGGCTGTAAGGGACCAGACGGAGCTGGAACCTGCGAGCGGCACCCCTAGGTCAGTTACTTGTTTCGTATTAGGAGAGTAAACAAACATTTTATTGGAGGCGCCAATAAACACTCGACCATCCGGTGTCATGACATGGGTCCAAGCATTTGATGTACCCTCAAGTTTAAAGGAGCGAAGTAGTACCTCATTGTCAATATCAAGCACACTGAAGGTTGCATAATCGCCTGCTGAAGCGCTACCTGTTACAGTTGTATACGCGACATTAACTCCATCCTCTTGACCGAATTCAACGTCAAGTGACTGTGCTGTTTGAACGGGTGCACCTAAATCAACCGGCTCATTGGACTGTCCTGTAGTTAGGTCGGTCGCTGCCGATGCAACTGGAGCAGCACCAAACAATCCTACTACTAATGATAAAATCAATACACAAGCTACCCATGAACATTTTTTCAAAATGAAAGACCTCCCATTTCTCATGTTAATAATCCAACCATGAACGTATCCGTTATGGTAAATTACCCTGCATAATGAACATAAAGAAGGGGGGGGAGTTTGTAAAGAAAGGGCTTTCATTTACTTCGCTATATTCCACATTGATGTTGATAGATCCGTTAAAGGCCTATATGTATGAGTTCTTAGACTTCGGAAATACGTAAAGAGGTGGAATATAACAATATGACCAAATGAAGTTTGAAGTAGAAAAATTATTGTTTAGGTAAGTATTGATCGGAGATGTCGTGTTGAAAATTTGCATAAAGCAACGATACGGGTGCTTTATACATGAACTGTACAATTACCGATCAGACTAAGGGAACAAAGGTGAAGGTGAAAGCCCGTCATCCAGGTTGAGTAAAAACAGATATGGGTGGTGAACATTCCCCAATGGAAATTCATGAAGGAGCGCAAACAACGGTTTCATTGGCGATATTCCATCAATAGCTTAAATTAGAACGGAAGAGATCTCGTTTTTTGATTTTGTTACAGCACACCACACATGTGGAGTGTCTAATATTGATGGTACGAAAAGAGATGTGACAGTACCGCTCAAGGAAGTTGAAAGATAGGCAGACGAGTCACTTTGACTGCTGCGTGAGGATTGAAAGGCTGAAAGATTGATGAATAAAAGGATGCAGGCGATTTGCAAAGCTAATAATTTAGTGCGATCCTTGAGAAGATAAAAAAGATATTATTAAAATATTGAGGTTTAATAAAAGGTGAGGGTTTATGTTATGCCAAAAAACGATAATATGTTGGCAATTCTATGGATGCTGAATTCGGGCGTAAAATTGACTGCAAAACAAATATCTGAAAAGTTAGAAATAAATATAAGGACAGTTTATCGGTATATTGATGCACTATGTACCAGTGGAGTGCCTATAATATCCGACACAGGTCATAATGGCGGGTATAGCTTGCTGAATAATTTTATCAGAGCACCTCTGCTATTTGATATTGAAGAAAAAAAGGCACTCCTTCATGCTGCTGTTTTTGCAAAAGAAGCCGGATACCCTTTGAGTGATGCATTAGGCAATGCAACATCAAAATTGAAAATGTATTCGAATCAGGAGCAGGAAACTATACTTAGCCGTCATTTAGCCGGATTTGAAGTTATAAACCGCATGGGAGACCCTTCTGTTCAGCCGGTATTGGCGGAATTGGAGCAGGCTGTAGCAAACGAATTCTCTGTAGAAATTGATTATCGCACAAGCCGTGAAGAACAACATAAGAATAGGGTGATAGACCCCTATGGAATGGTTTACTGGAACAATAAATGGTATACAGTTGCATTTTGCCACCTAAGGAATGAGGTCCGCAGTTTTCGGGTAGAACGGATTCTACAAATCAAGCGAACTCAACTCATATTTAAGCGTTCCGAAGCTTTTTCGACCCGTGAATTTTTTATGAAAAACCAGTTACCTGATTTAGTGGGCAAGGACGATTTAGTTTCTTTAATTATCGGAGGCACGTCAGGGGCATTGGATGACTTATGCCTGCATTGGTTTTTGGGGCATCATCTGAAAGAGCGGACATCAAACCAAGCAATCTTTTTACTTGAGGAACAATCAATTCATACATATGTCCCTTATCTTCTCCTATCCTACGGGAAATCGATTCAAGTAATCGAACCACAGAGTTTGAAGGAAAAACTTGTTGCTGTTGCGTCGGAGTTAATAGAATATTATCAATGTTGATAGCTTCACTGACAGCAGATGTCAGTGAAGCTATTTTATAATGATGATAATCATTGATTACCGATAAATCGTTGGTATAACTTGATGAATTGTAAAATAAGGAGAATTTGCAAATGAATAATACAGTATATCTTTATGTGTTTGACACAATGGCAGACTGGGAAATAGGTTACTTAACTGCCGAACTGAACTCGGGGAGATATTATAAAAAGGGGCTGGCTCCATCAAAAATAGTTACCGTGGGAATTGAAAAGACTACTGTAACTACAATGGGCGGATTGAAAATACTGCCTGACATCAAACTGGATGAGTGTAGCATTAAAAGCACAGATGCATTGATTTTACCCGGTGGAGATACATGGACAGAAATAATTCACCAACCGATCTTAAAAATCGTTGAGAGGTGTTTAAAGGAAGGTATATTGGTTGCGGCGATTTGTGGTGCTACAATGGCACTTGCCCAGACAGGATTGCTGAATTCACGTCAGCATACAAGCAATGATCTGGAATATCTTAAAATGATCTGTCCCACTTACAAGGGCGAAGAGTATTATAAAATGGAGTCTGTTGTAACTGATGGAAATTTGATCACTGCATCTGGAATAGCTCCGTTGGAATTTTCTGTCCACGTCTTGAAAGCTTTGGATGTATTTTCTTCAAAAACATTAGATGCCTGGTATAGTCTTAATAAGACTCATGAATCCAAATATTTCTATGAGTTGATGAATTCAATCCAATGAAGGTAAGGATATTACTGAATATCCTGATGGAAATGGCAATGAAATAATTGTTCATGCGGAATTAGATTTTGGAAATGGTTTTTTGCAGCTGGGAGCAGCGAATCCGGCATATAAATTGGCCTTGCCGCCAGATGAAGACAATGCGTGTTATTCTTTAGGAATTTAAGTAATTAATGTTGATGAGGTATTTGAAAATGCAGTAGCAAGAGGAGCAAAAGTAAGGGAACCGGTTGAAAGCTTTGTTTTTTAAATCCAAAAAGCCTTATCATAAAAAACTCATTTATTCTCACTTCATCATAAACACCACCAAAATCAAATCCAAAGCTACCATCCTTAGCTTCCATTCTTGTAAGAAATCTCCCGCCAACCCTTAAATCATTTTCGGCATTTGGCGCATGCCAATCATCAGAAGCATAACACCATTTTGTTATATGCTGTGGCTCCGTCCAATAATTCCACACTTCTCCAACCGGTGTATGAACTGTGGTTTCTACCGTTAAACTCCCTTGGTACATTAGTTCAATTAACTGCTCTTATCATGGGCGGTTTTTCTTTTGTTTAAACTCTTTTCTTAAATATTGTTGCTTTTATAAAAACGTAAAAAGAACTGGGTTTTTATTATAAATCAATATAATTGGAACTGTATTATGAAACCGCGCTTCACTAAGTGATACAAATAGGAGGAGGACACATACTCCTTTTCAAATATTTACTACTTCATGATTGATGCCAACTTGCTCGAATTCAAAATCGGTTTCGATCAGTTTCAATCGGCAAGAGGGCTGATACCGTTTTCGGTACCCTAGCCGTATCTAAGTAAAGCCTGATATTGCTATACTTCTCCATTAATCTCTTGTGCACGCAAATTTGACAAAATCATCAACAGGTTTTTATGGTAATCTCCCTCTACAATCCTTTTCCAAGCACATCTTTCTCGCGATAGATGGATAGAGCTTCTTTGGTATACCAAATATCATTGCTGATCGTATTTTGTACAAAAGTATATATTTTCTCCAAAATGTGGTAAGTTAATAACACTTACTTACAATAATCTTCAAGTAATTAAGGGGAATTGATTATGGGAGGGAAGTTCGTTATGAGAGAAACGGCGATTATTTATTGTGAAGGCAACTTTGGTACGATGGATGGAAAGACGGCAAACGGACTAGTTAGAAATTCAAAGAAATATCAGATTGTCGGCGTGATTGACAGCAAAAAGGCTGGTATCGATGCCGGTGAATATATTGAAGGACAAAAGAACGGAATTCTGGTTTTTTCAAGCCTCGTTCATGCGATTAAATTGTTAGGCAAAGTACCGGAACATTTTATTTATGGAATTGCTCCCGCGGACGCTTTTTTGAAAGAAGATGAAAGGGCTATCATCTTTGAAGCGATGGAACAAGGAATGAATATTGTTAATCCTTTGCAGCAGTTTTTCACTGATGATGAGGACTTTGTCAAGTCTGCTGCTGAAAATAATGTTCAAATGCTTGATATCAGAAAACCGCCTGAGAAAGAGGATATGGGCATATTTTCAGGACAAATTTTCAATGTTCCAACGCCAGTTGTTGCAGTACTCGGTACGGATGGCGCAATTGGTAAAAGAACAACATCGGTTCTACTGGTAAAGGCACTCATTGATCAAGGATATAACGCTGCCTTCGTGGCAACAGGGCAAACGGGACTCATACAAGGGGCGAAATATGGTGTTGCCATTGACGCAATCCCGTTTCAGTTTATGATCGGTGAAATTGAAAAAGAGGTTGTCAAAGCTTACGAAAATGAGCACCCTGACATCATCGTTATTGAAGGACAAGGTGCGATGAGCCATCCGGCATATATTAGCTCCTGCGGCATTATTAGGGGGGCGCGGCCTGGGGCCATCATCGTTCAGCATGCTCCCAAGCGGGAAAACCTGGGCGACTTCGACTTTATGAAAATGCCTAAGCTGGAAGATGAAATCGAACTGATCGAAATGTTCTCAAAGTCACAGGTCATCGCGATTACAATTAACCATGAGAATATGTCGGATAATGAGATAGATGCTGCTGTTGCCGAATATGAACAACAATTCAAGATTCCGGCGACGGACGTCCTTAAGCATGGCTGCGACAAGCTAATCGCAAGCATTGTGGAAAGATATCCGGAATTGAGCAAGAAAGCGAATCAGGTAACTGTAGAATGATTGAGCCGGTTACCCCTAGAATTGAGATTGATCTTGCGAAAATTGCACATAATGCAACCGAACTGAAACAATTATACAATTCAAAAGGCATCGGAATCATGGGAGTAACCAAGGTTGTTTGCGGCAGTTATACGATTGCGGAAGTTCTGGTCAACAATGGTATTCATACGCTTGCTGACTCTAAGATACAAAATTTGAAGATCTTGCGTGAAGCAAAGATCAGAGCACAGCTGGTATTGTTGAGAACACCGGCTTTAAGTGAAATAGACATGGTCATTCAATATGCTGATATCAGTATGAATACGGAGTTGTCTGTCATCAAAGCCCTTTCAGTATCTGCGACAAAATACGATACCCTACATAAAATCATTCTGATGATTGAATTGGGAGATTTGCGGGAAGGAATTATGCCGGATGATATAGAGGAATTCATTCGGAAAGTATTGGGACTTCCGGGAATTGAGATCGTTGGTATTGGAGCCAGCTTTGCATGTTTTGGAGGTGTCAAACCAAGCGAGCAGAATATGAAGCAGCTTTCGTTGCTTTCGATCGAAATTGAAAATAAGTTTTCACTGCCTCTTTCTTTTGTTTCGGGGGGGAATTCGGCTAATTTCGATTGGTTTATAGCTACTGAAAGCACTGGCAACATCAATAATGTAAGATTAGGCGAATCGATATTTCTGGGATGCGAGCCACTTGAAAGAAAGGTTATTCCAGGGTTATATACAGATGCGTTTACATTCGTCGCTGAAGTAATAGAAGTGAAAATAAAGCCATCCGAGCCTTATGGGGAACTAGGTCAGGACGCTTTCGGAAATCGTCCCAAATTTCAGAATCGCGGACTGATGAGACGTGGTATCCTTGGCGTTGGTTCTCAGGATGTGCTCGTAACCGGATTGCAGCCGGAAGATGACATTGACATTCTTGGCTCCAGTAGCGATCATACCATTCTTGATTTGAAAAGGACAGATTTGAAAGTAGGGGACGAGGTAAGATTCTCTCTCAACTACGGGGCATTGCTTTCTGCTATGACTTCCCCATACGTATTCAAGCAATATACTAGCTTGCAGTGAGCCGTCATATTGGCAGGACAAATATCATGCAAGCAGTAAATGGTGGAATCTGATGGTACTTTCCGTCCAGATGACAAGGATATACCAGCGTGGGCGAAAAATAGTGTTGCTTTCGTGAAGCAAGCAGGGATTGTACAAGGTAAAGGCAATAACTAATTCGCTCCTCAACACCACGCTACAAGAGCAGAGACCATAACGGTTCTGCTGAACATCTTGGCACATATGAGCAAGCAAGTAGTCATCATCGTACAAATGTGTACTTGTTAAATAAGAAGGGAGTAGTAGTCACGCTCCCTTCTTATTTTTGCTTGAAATTGTCGAAAGGTATCTAAACAGTCAGCAACTAACACATGTAGAGTATCTAATATTGATAGTTCAAAATAAATGAGCTTTAACAGTAGAGCTCATTTATTTGCATTGAGTATTCTTATATTGAAATGAGAAGCAAACTATAGCTGAGTGAATCATTGTTCTGTCTTATCGAACTACTTTATCCGCTCCTCTAAGCTATGATCTGATATACTTGTATAATTTACCAATCGAGGTTCTTCCGTATTCCTATCTTGCGTAAGGTGCTCCGGAATAGGATTTTGGTCACGAGATTTCCAAAAATCCATCTATAAATGAAGTCGGGAGTGTTCATCACGGTCAGCAGGGAAACGGCCTTAATATTCAGGAGCAAGTAGTTTCAGGGAGAGTGTACGCATGATCGGGAATATATTGACGTACACACGGTTTTCTACTCACAAGAATACGCGATTTCATTATTCTGAGCCACAGTTCAAAGGTGACCATCCTGTATATCAATGTGACTTCCAAATCCAGTTCGGATATGTTTACTTCATACGGCTTCAATGTAAAGCATGTGAAAATTCCGAACGGGATCATGCATATTGACCTTTTAGGTAAACATAGTTATAATAAAATTGACCTAATAGGTAAAGTGTAAATATAAATAAAGGTTATTATCATGATTTCAAAAGTTTTGAATCTGAAATCCAAAAGAAGGGCAAGGAGTCTATATGTGGTCCCATGAGACCATCTTTCGGAGATCCCAAGCTTTTTCCTGTGATAGTTGAGAGGTTGTTGCAGGCCTCACCTGATTCTTTTGGGCTGCTATCTACACTGATGATTCCAGAGCATGAGAAAAATAACTACTGGAGGTCTTGATACAGCGATGAAAGATTATACAAACAAACACCAAGGTAATAATTCCCTAGACAGTGGATCGCCGATTGGAAGTTTCTACAACGTGGAAGGACGTGACTTGTTACTCGACTGTTCTGGGACTGGAAGTCCAGCAGTAGTATTTATACCGGCATCCGGCATGGTCGGACTTGATTATTTAAATATCCACAATAAAATTAGTCAGCGTACAACATCAGTGATCTATGATCGAGCGGGAACGGGCTGGAGCGATCAAGTTAAGCTACCTCGAAGTGCCCTCGAGGTCACTGATGAATTGCGGAGTCTTTTGCATACCGCTGGTGTACCTGCTCCCTTTCTGTTCGTCGGCCACTCGTTGGGTGGAATATACTCACGGCTGTACGCCCAACGATTTCCAGATGAGGTAGCCGGAATGCTTCTGCTAGAACCAGCTCATGAGGACTTTCTCACCAATACACCAAAGTTAAAGAAGCGATACCTTCTTCAGCAGGGTTTTGCAATCCTTCGGACACTCCTAACTTACAAGCAGCTCTTTCGTGGTTTATTCGAGCAGATGTTTGCAAAGTGGCCAGATTCGATACGTGAACCGCTGATTGAATATCATGTCAGGACATTATCGAAAACGATTACCGAAAGGAAAAACTTGAACAGCGAGCTCTATAACGAAGTCCGTAAAGGAGGAAACATGCCGGATATTCCGTTGATTGTGTTTACAGCGATGGGGATCGACCCATTCATGACTCCGCTCATGAGTAAATCATTCCTGCGTGAGACTATTGATCCATTCAATAATGTAAAAAGTACGATCTATACAAAATTAGCAAATTCAGTTCCACGTGGGGAGCATCGTATTCTCGAAAATGCTGGACATACTACGATCCACACGGATTGTCCAGACAAAGTGATCGAAGCGATCTGGAACTTACTCGATGTTGTAGACAGGTCAGGAAGTAAATTGAATTAATTCCTTTCACATTTGGTATTTTTTGCTTAACAGATCTTTCAATCCTGTAGAGACTTTGATTTGAGGGGCTTTTTGTTATTGAAAACTGGTGAATCGTTTCGTGATGTCCAAATCCAGTTTGGATATGAATGCTTCATAAGGCTTCAATGTGAAGCATGTGAAAATGCTGAACGGGATGATGCGTATTGATCTTAAAGGTAAATGAAATTATAATATGATTGACCTAGGGGGTAAAATATAAAAATATATAAAGGTGGTTATCACGATTTCAAAAATTTTGAATCTGGAATCCAAAAGAAGAGAAGCTATTTTAAATGCAGCATTAAAGGAATTTGCCACGAAGGGATTTGATGATGCCTCGACAAATGTTATTGCAAAAGAGTCTGGAATTTCAAAAGGGTTAATGTTCCACTATGTAAATAACAAAAAGGATCTTTTTCTATTCCTTTATGATTATTGCACTGACATGATTAATAAAGAATATCTTGATCTAATGAACTTTAACGAAAAGGATATTTTTGAAAGGCTGCGGCAATCATATCTTCTCCAGATTGAGTTACTGCAAAAGCATCCTTGGATTTTTGAATTTAATAAAATTACTGCCAGCACTAAATCTGATGAAATCAATAAGGAGTTAGAGGAAAGAATTAACGAGAAACAATCAACATGCCATGTATCAATGTTTGATATAGTTGATGAATCTAAATTCAGAGAAGGGCTGAACGTTGAAAGATGCAAACAGCTTATTTTTTGGGCGAATATTGGTTTTACAAATCAGATACTGGAGGATATTAGAAACTCAGAAATCACTGAATTGGATTATGATAATATTCTTGCAGAACTTGATGGTTACCTTAATGAACTCAGGAAAACCTATTATAAATAGAAATTAATTATCGGCATATTAAATGTGAAAGGGAAAACATAATGACCTAAACACCAAATTAAGGAGTGATAACGTGAAAGGATTTGAAGATCCTGTGATCGTCGAATTCCCTTTAAGAGGAGAGTGGATGGCACCAAATACTCCAGGGAAGAAGGTTCCAAGTCATGGAACTGACCAATTAGGAGAGAGATATGCTTTTGATTTTTTACAGGTTGATCATGAACGAAAAGGGAGGCCTTTTTATAATACAAATTCGTTACGGTATCTCTTCTTTGGTGTTCCTCTAAATAAGACTTATGGCTGGGGTGAAGAAGTGTATGCGCCTTGTGATGGAGAAATTATAAAATCCGAAGATGGTTATCGGGAAAGGGCAAGAGTTCATGTGGTATCTGATTTGTTTATTGCTCTAAAGAATGCTTATACATTTAATCCTGTAAAAGATGGAATACAGACTGTTGCTGGCAATTATATTATTATGAAATGCAAAAATAATGTATATGCCGCATTTGCACATTTGAAAATGGGGTCAATTGCTGTTTCAGTTGGTCAAAGCGTGAAAAAGGGCCATATTTTAGGAAAAGTAGGGCATTCCGGTAATTCAACTGCGCCACATCTGCACTTCCAGCTTATGGACAGTAGTAATTTACTCTCAGCAAAGGGTATCCCATGTGCTTTTGAGAGGTATGATGTATTTCAAGACGGGAAATGGAAAACAGTATATAAAGGAGTTCCTTCAGATAAGGAAAGAATCGGATTTAATAAATGAATTGGCATTTCTCAAATGACAGGGATGTAAATCCATGGAGTCTATATACCATTCAAGTCCACGATTAGTTTCGAGGGATTTTTATTTTGTCGGATTGGCTAGGGGAAGATGAACCCCGATGGGTTCGCTCGCGCGGGGAGAGATGAGTACGCTTCCTCCATAATTCACAAACAAAAACATCTTCTATTACACCATGGTTTTCCTCTCGCCAGACCATATTTAGGTCTCTACATCTAGATATTCACTTTCCTCAAGTGAAGTTTCCATCTTCGAATACGAAAAATGAAATCCTTCTTGCAGCTATAGGTTCATTCAAGTCGCGATTCATGCAATACAGACTATTTAAATGGCTATATCCATGTTGGATAAAAAATTGATTGTTAGCTGTTTCTGTCGAATCATTACCGACACAAAGTATTGTTCCGTATTCTTTAGGCAGAGATTCTTTTAATTGGTTGGCTCTTAAGAAAAGGTATTGATAAACTTTGTCAAGTAGATCAACGTCATTTTCTCTTTCAGGTATCGTTTTAAGATTGACGTATATGGAATGATTGCTTTCTTTTGAACGACCGGAAGGGACAATATTAATGATGCTTATTTGACCCTTGGCGACGATTTTTCCATTTTCAAATGCACAATAGACGTTACTCCAATTATCTTCGTCGCCGACCCACCAAAAAGTTGCATTTTCTTTTGCTCTAACTGACTGATATAACTCGCCAAGCAATGGCATGTCTTCCTTTTGGAAATGACGGATTGAAATCTCAATGGATGATTGGCTCACAACAAACTCCTCCTTTAACTGTTATTACCATTTACGTTATCACACCCTATTACTTGTATCAATATATTTTACCTCTATAATTATTCTTTCCGCCACCGTCATAATCTTGGCAAGTTTTCTATTGATCAGTAGTTAAGCTATGTGGAATGCGTGGTAATGATATATCGGTGAGATTAAATTTAGCTAGATGTTTGTTGCTTCTTATGAACAATCACAGCGCATCGATTACCTTCTGCTAAGAATTTATGGAAGAGGATTAATCCAATCTTATTGAAGAAAGTCCCTTGAACGTATCTTTCTTTTTTTTATCAGCAACAGGATTGTCAAGATAATAATAGACCCAACTACGACTAACAAATATTGAACAGAAATGAAAGCAAGTCCGTTTTCCTCTTCCGTAAAGTTAAAAATAGCACGTTCATCATTGTTCATAATAAATCGAGATGACATAAGATATCCCATATGAAACCCTATACTGGCCCAAAGGTTTTGGAAATACCATGTGATTAGCAAAAGTGCAATTCCAAAGGAGAATATCAAAATCACGTAACTGGTCGTGATTTCATTAGTGGGCATACCAAACATTTTCTGTATATAGAACATGGTTACTGGTGATGCAAGGAAGAGGAAAGCAGATCCAAATAAAACGATCCAATTCGTCCATTTCTCTTCAAGTACTTTTGAAAGAAACCCTCTAAAAACAATTTCTTCTGGTAAGGCTTCATAAAAGAAAGCAACTACAAAGGTAAACAAAATCATCCCTAAAACATCCTTACTCCAATGAATGGTGACATTATCAATGTCATTCATTTTCACAAGGAGAAAAAAACCTATTAATGATATACAAATGACCACAAAGAAAACAAAAAACATGGTACTTACTCCACGTATAGTAGTGGAAATCCTCATTTTCTTAAATATTTCTTTATCCCAACGTCTTTTACCCAGTAGATAAACTATCGGAATGACAATAGCAGAGGTAACAATGGCCTGAACAAGCTTTTCACCGTTAGCATATTCAGTAGGAATAAGTTCACCTACCCATATCGCAACAGGGACAGCGATTGTAAAAACCAACCAACCTAATAAAAGATATAAAATCCGATTTCTTCCTGTATTCATACGAGAACCCTGCCTTTGACTTGATAGTATTTATGCACGGAAACTAACTTACTACCTTTAAACCAATAATCATAAAAATAATTCCAAGGATGCAAAAGATTCTTAATGCATTTTTAGGCTCTTTATAAAATAGAATACCGACTATCGTAGAGCCTAACGTTCCAATTCCCGTCCAAATTGCGTAAGCTGTCGACAAAGGAATAACTTCCATTGCATAACTCAAAAAAGTGAAACTGACGATAAATCCGCCTATTAAAATGGCATTGTTTTTAAAATTGTTTTTTTCGGAAACCTTTTTGACGCCAATGACGCCTATGATTTCAAAGAGCCCTGCGATAATAAGATAACCCCATGCCATTTAAGCGTCCCCTTTCTTTACGGTGCCGTCCGAAAACTTCAACCCGATGATAAACCCAGCTAATAATAGAATTAATAAGATTTTTATCAACTTAAACGGTTCCTGGAAATAGAACATATCAACGAGTATTGTCCCGATTGTCCCAATCCCTGTAAAGATAGCATATGCAGTTCCAATCGGAACTTTTTTAGTTGCCCGGATAAGTAAGTCGAAGCTAAGAAAAATTGCAAGCAAAGTAAGAATCCCCATCGAGTTAGTTTTAAGCCCTGTTGCCCAGTAAATTTCAATGAGACCCGCAATAATCAAAAAGATCCACGCCATGCCTTCTGAGATTTCTTTTTTCTGTTTCTTCGTAGAAGGACTATCGTGATTTGAAACCTTTTCAGATACTATTGCATCCTCTTTTATTTTAGAGACCTTCTCTTTCCTTGGAAATAAAGTATAGGAAAATCCCCAAATGACATGAACGAAAAGGACCGTAATCCAAATGGCACTAATCGAATTTACCAATTCATTCTTATAGAAACTAATATCTTTACGCAAAACCCAATCCATTATGTGCGCTAAGTAGGAACCACTAGGCAATTCCGATCTGGGGACTAAGCCGAAGATAAAGATACATACTGCATGAGCAAAGATGAAAATGCTCAAATGAATATATACATACTGCCTTTCGGATTGCGCATGTTTAGATCCGAATTTTTCAGGTGTCATGTGTATCCCCTTTCCAAAAGTGTATTAATAATCATTGGATTTTTAATACATTCAACTTACTTAAAACAACAATAGCATATTAATTTTATTTAATACAAGTGTATTTTTTAATTGCATAAAGAGAATTATTTGATAAACTAACAGTATGCCTAAAATTGTAGATCATGAAGAACGTAAAAAGCGCATTGCAGAGGCAATGTGGCGAGTCATCTTGGATAAAGGAATGGAAGGGGCGACTGTACGAAATATAGCGGAGGAAGCAGGGCTCTCCCTTGGGGCACTGCGTTATTATTTTCAAACCCAAGATGATTTGCTGGTCTATGCAATGGAGCTCGTAATCAATCGGGCGAATGCTCGAATTAAGGTTGTCATACAACGAGATTTACCGCCAAAGGAAAGAGTTATCGCTACATTGCTGGAATGTGTACCCGTGGATACAGAATCGCTTGCAGAAATGTCAGTATGGTTTGCATTCAAAGCACATATAAAGCATCGCAACTCTACATTGGATGCTCCTAATGATGGATTATTAGAAGGTATGCAAAAACTCATTAGCTATTTGCATACGATGGATTTATTAAAGATAGATCTTAATCTCGATCTTGAAGTTGAGCGGCTCTATGCATTGATTGATGGTATTGCCATGCATGCTCTACTTGATCCAGAGCGGTTGAATAGTGACCGCGTCATCAAAACAATTCACTATCATATTAATTCTATTTGTAACAAGTGATTTTGTGCTGTTTTTTGTAAGTATAACTGGTCATGTGTGAAATTTGAGTTGTTCTTAGAAAAACTGAAGGCATAAAGCTTTCAGTTTTTTTTGTCTCTTTAAAATGTTGACCATTAATTTTTTTATATAGTAATTATTTCATCATATGAAAAATTCATAACAGTAAATTCAAAAAAATGTTCCTAGTTCATACCTACGTAATCAAACTATGAAGCTTTTTATTACATTCACATTATCGGTTAAAATGGACCTCTATGAATAAACCATGCTGTGCAATTTGAGAAGTAGTTGTTTATAATGAAGTTATGGATATCGCAGAAGCGGTGAGCCTACACGAAAGTTTTAAGATCTTGGTTTTAAGGGCTTGGTTTTTAAGGTTTTCCTTTTTAAGGACTTGTTTTGAAATTCCATCATAATTAAGGAGGTTCTACCTATGGCATTCATGATCGCACAGCGAGCATTTATTAAAGTCTACCTGATCACGATGGTGGAGCAGCAACGGGGTTATGGGTATCAAATGCTAGAAGAACTCCGGAGAGATTTCAGCGATTATGGTTACTCTCCTCCACAAAGTGAAATATATCGTGCGCTTCATGAACTAGTGCAAGAAGGGGTATTATATCGGAAGAAGCAATTGAAGGGGAATGATCCCAAAGTTGATTTTCAGGAGATTGTCTTATATCATTTTACAGATGAGGGTAGAGAGAAAGCTGATCTATACAAGAAACAGATCAAGACGGATCTTGATCGTTGTCTTGGAATATTAAACAAAGCTGTAAAGGATAATTATTAATTTTTGTAGGAGGTATTGGAATTGGACGAGCATATGCAGCGTAGATTAGACAAACAAAAAAAACTGTTTAATCAATTAGGGATTCATTTGGATGCCCTTTCGATTCATGAAAAAGCATTCAGTAATAAGCTTAGAGGATATGATCCGGATGAAGTCGATACATTCCTGGACCTTGTGATTAAAGATTATGAACGTTTCTATGCTACGATTGCTGATTTAATGGATAAGTGGCAGGAGCAGCAGATCGTTATGCGTGATATAAAAGCGGGAGCTGCACATGAAACGGTGACGATGCCTAAGATTGATCCGACTCAAATAGAGGATATCGTATTGCAAATGGAACTTAACCTGAAACAATTAAGATCCAAGTTACGACCAGAGCAAGATTTCTACATCGAGTAAGCAATCTACATAAAGAGGAAGTTCAAAAAGTCATCTTTTGATCACGAAGAATAGCAAGAGGCCTATTCGACATCGAAGATTGAATTCAGCCGGTCTTTCCGGTGCTCACGTAGGTACTGCAGGTGTAGGCTTCCGAAGTCGTTTTCTACGAAAACGTGTAGCTCCGCTCCTCACTCCCTTGCTTCATCCCATCTTCTGAGGCGTTTGGAAGAAACGCAGCATCGTAAGCATACACTTTAGTGCTGAAAATCTGACTTTTTGAACTCGAACTTACATGCTAACAAGTAAAAATTAACGTTAATATGATCAAAATACCGTCATTCATTTGACGGTATTTTTTTTATAATAAAGATATATTACAGGATGCTAATTCAAAACAAGCGAGGTGTTTGACATGGCGCAGGATATTGAAGTTATAACGAAGAAGCCACCTGCAGGGAGAAAACGTAAAGTTTATTCGCTGCAACGAGGAGAAACCCTGGCGGGATTCCTATTCGTAAGTCCTATGTTAATCGGGGTGTCCATACTGGTGCTCTTGCCGATTATTGCTACGATGATTCTAGGGTTCGCTGACTGGAACTTCGTACAGGGTTGGAATGGAATCAAATGGGTTGGGTTCGGGAACTTCAGTAAATTGCTTGATGATCCACTGTTTATTAAATCAGTTCGTAACACGTTTCTATTTCTGCTGACCGTGCCTACGTATATGATCATTTCTATGGTGCTTGCGATATTAATTGATAAGCAAGTATATTTTAAGTCGTATTTTAAAGTAGCTTACTTTATGCCTTATATCTCCATGGTTGTAGCAGTAGGGGTTGTGTGGCAAGTGTTATTCCAGCCTTCCTATGGCCCTATTAACGAGATGCTAAAGTCCATTGGGATTGCTAATCCGCCGAAATGGATTGCTGATCCAAACTTTGCGTTGATCTCCATCATGATGATCTCCGTGTGGATATCGATCGGATTTAATTTGATCATCTACATCGCGGGTCTGCAGTCTATTCCGAAGGATTTATATGAAGCTGCTGATATTGATGGGGCGAACGGCTGGACAAAGTTTATACGGATTACATTCCCGTTGTTATCCCCAACGTCATTCTTCCTTATGGTGACTGGGATTATATCAACGTTTAAAGTATTCGACCTGATTGCTATTATGACACAGGGTGGACCGATCGGTTCGACTACGATGATGGTGTGGTACTTGTACGATACCGCTTTTGTAAATTTGAAGATTGGATATGCGTCGTCTATTGCGACAGTCCTGTTCGGATTCGTCATGTTAATTACGTTATTACAATGGATTGCTCAGAAGAAATGGGTCAACTATTAACAGACCACAGAGGAAGGAGAGAAAAGCATGAATGTACAATCTGGAATTGATTGGCGCAAAGCAGTCATGACAGCTATCATGTTTGTTATCAGTATATTATTCCTGTTACCTTTCATTTGGATGTTAATGACTTCATTCAAAATGGAGACAGATGTATTCACTTATCCTATTCAATGGATTCCACAGACTTGGAATGCGATCGAGAACTATAAAGAAGTATGGTTTGGAGATTATCCATTCTACCTATATTATTGGAACTCTATTAAAATAAGTATCCTTACGACGATAACCTCTTGTCTTGTATCCGCTTTGGCGGCATACGGTTTCTCGAAAATTCATTTCGCCGCAAGTAATGGGTTGTTTATGATTGTACTTGTTACCTACATGATTCCAAGCCAGGCGATTCTAGTACCACAGTTCATTCTGTATCGTAATATTGGATTGTTTGATAGTCATCTCGGTTTGATCATTATTGGAAGCTTTAGTGTGCTAGGGACATTTATGCTCAGACAGTTTTTTATAGGCATTCATCAAGAATTTATAGAGTCTGCAAAATTAGATGGTGCCGGGCATTTTCGAATCTTTTATTCCATTGGATTACCACTTGTAAAGCCTGCAGTGGCGACTTATGCTATTCTAAGATTTATCTGGACTTGGAATGATTATCAGAATCCGCTTATTTTTCTTAGAACCGACAATCTGTATACACTGCCGTTAGCATTGCAGAAGTTCACTTCGATGAGTGGGGAATTCTATTCACTGATTATGGCTGGAGCTGTATCCGCGATTCTTCCGCTCGTTATCGTATTTATTATCGGTCAGAAAAGTGTTATTGAGGGAATTGCTCTCGGTGGAGTAAAAGGCTAGAGATCCATGAATGGTAAAAATAATTCGAGATAAGTAAATATAGTTTTATCAGTAAATTGAAAGCGCTCTATATAATGTGAAGTGTAGACATTAAACATACCAGGGAGGGTTATAGAATGAAGAAAAGAAAAGTGTTGACAGGGGCAATCGCTGGTGTTCTAATGATTGGTTTGTTATCGGGCTGTGGTGGGTCGAATAATGGTAACAAAGAAGCTAAAGGTACTGCTACCAATACACCTAAAGCCCCAAGCGAAAGTGTGGAAAAAGTAAATCTTCGTTTGTATACTTATGGAACAGAGGAAGCTTACAATTGGAAGCATACATTGAAAGCATATGAAGATGCAACGCCAGGCGTTACGGTTGAACTCATACAACTTAGTGACAAAGGGGATACACAGGAAGCATTAAAGAAACTGGATCTTGAGGCAGCATCTGGTGCAGCTATAGATGTGCTCATGTTCAGTGACCCAGCGGGTTATGCACAACGTGTAGCGCTAGGTATGGCGGAACCTTTGGATGATTTCATTGCTAAGGATGGCTACAAAGAAGCGGAAGAATATAAAGTAGACACTAGTCTGGATGGAAAAGTGTATGCACTCCCTGGTAAATTCAATCCATGGTATGTATTGCTCAATAAGAATCATCTCGACGAAGTAGGGCTTGCCGTTCCAACCGATTGGACATGGGATGAGTATGCAGACTATGCCAAAGCATTAACCAAGGGAGAAGGAGCTGCGAAACGGTACGGTACTTACTTCCATGGTCCACAAGCAGGTGGCTGGATGGAATTCTTAAAGTTGAAAATGGAGAACCAACCTCAGGATGCAGATTATCTCAAAGCGGATGGTTCATCTAATCTAGATAATCCCCTGTTCAAAGAAACACTTGAATTAAGAGTAAGAATGGAGAAGGAAGATCAATCTTCGGTTCCTTATTCAGATATGATCTCGCAAAAGTTAGCTTATCGGACACAATTCTTCAATGAATCTGCTAGTATGCTCACGATCGGAAGCTGGATGAATACCGAAATTGGGGGTACGGAAAAGGTTCCACTTAACTTTAATATAGCCGTTGCTCCTTTCCCTAAGAATAAACCGGGAGATCCAACAGGCTTAACGCCAGTTACAACGGATTATGTCGCAGTCGGTGCGAAATCCAAACATAAAGAAGAAGCTTATAAATTCGTTCGTTGGTATACAACGGAAGGACAGATTGTACAAGGTAAGAATATTCCAGCATGGAGCCAAGTGAAGACGGAGCAAGTGGAAGGTATCATCGATACCATTCTAGCGGGTACTAAGAACCCAGAGAAAGTCGATAAGAAAACATTGGTAGACACATTGGTTGTTTCGAAAGCATCGGCAATCGTTCCACCATCCTCCTATCAAAATGAAGTATTCAAAGCTGTGAATGATGAATATGAGAAACTAATTCTGGGGAATCAAGATATTGATGCCACTGTGAAAGCTTCTCAAGAACGTGTGCAACAAATTATTGACGCTAACAAAAAATAATTTGGTATAATGGACCCATCAATGGGGGCGGAGTTCCCGCCCCCATTTTTTCGTATAGGGGGGGCGGAATAACAATGATTCATTGGATCAGAAGATGGGCTCCTAAATCTATTCGTCATAAGCTAATTATAGCTTCTATTACTTGTATTGTTGTTCCCGCTGTGTTCACACTATTGATCTACAATTCCTTAACACAAGAAGCTGTGAAACAGCAGGCTCTGGCTAATGCGGAGGATTCCCTGCAACTTGTAAATAAATCGGTAAGTAACCTGTTTGATAATATGTTGAAGACAGTGAACTATATCCAAGTGAACTCAGGAATGACAACTTACTTTAAGCAGGTAGTATCAGGCCATATGGATGGAAGTCCTTACACTAAATTTATGGAAGCGAACCGGATCTTGGAGCAGCTGGACAGCTTAACTGTTGGTGGTGTGAAAAGTTACGTAACGGTATTGCTGACGAATGGTTCATATTACATGAATTATCCCGTAAGCGATTACAACCCAGTGGATATTGTAAACGAATCATGGTTCAATCATCTCCAGGAATTGACAGGTTTACAATCGTATTGGATTGGTGCTGAACCGACCTCTTTTAAATACGATAAGTTCGATCATCCCTATCAGGTTTCCGTTGCTCGGACACTGAGACTTGCTAATTCCGAGATTTATGGATATGTCGTGGTTACAGTAATGGAGGATCAGATTAGTTCAATTCTGGGTAGTTTATCTGCGGGGAGTGAGATCCAGCTGGTAGACGATGCTGGGGTCATCGTTTCGAAACTGAATGATAAGGAGATTGGAACTAAATTCACTTATTTGGACCAATCTAATCTTAACGAGTCATCATCGATGATTAAGGTCAACAACAATAACTACCTATTATCACAGCAGCAGATCTCATATGCTGGTTGGTCGCTTGTGCTGTTGCAACCCTATAATGAAGCTACTGTAAACATCAGTTCGATTTTTAACCGAGTATTTATCTTTCAGATATCTTCATTCGTAGTTTTTCTAGTATTGCTTATTGCGCTCGTTAGAGCATTTACGAAGCCACTAGTTCGATTAGGAAAGGTTACATCGGCGGTGCAGAGGGGCAATTTGCAGTTACGCTCAGGTGTTCGCGGCAATGATGAGATCGGACATCTTGGAATTATGTTCGATCAGATGCTGAATGTAGTTCAAGAAATGATTACAGAAGTTTCAGATACGCAAGCGCGTAAAAGAAAAGCGGAGCTAAAAATGCTTCAGGCTCAAATTAACCCTCACTTTCTGTTCAATGTGCTTAATTCTATTCGGATGAAGGTCATGAAACGGGGTGACCCTGAGAGTGCACAGATGATAGGTTCATTATCCATGCTTCTTAGAATGACCATTAGCCGTGAGGAAGATGAAATTCATCTACATGAAGAGGTCGATCTGGTCACACATTATATGGCTCTAATGAATATGAGACAGAAGGAAGAAGTGAAGATTGAGCTAAATATTGCCCCTGAGGCTTTTTTGATCAAAGTACCCCGTCTCTTCCTTCAACCGATTGTCGAGAATGCTATGATTCATGGGCTGAATCAGCAAGCAGGAACGATCCGTATTTCTGCAACGATGGATCAACAGAATCTGATTCTAACCGTTGAGGATAATGGAATGGGAATGGACTCCATCGCATTAGCTCGTCTTGTCGATAAATTAACAGTTGTTGAATCAGAGGTTCTTAACAAGGGAGAGGCTGTGGGTTCATTCTCTGGAATGGGTCTCCAAAATGTTGTTGAACGTATGAGAATTCTATTCGGGCAAGAGTTCGAAATAACAATCCAAAGCAAAGGTGGAGTAGGAACGGTTATTGAGATGATGATTCCGCAAAGAGGAGGGGAACGGGATGTATAAAATCATGTTAGTAGATGATGATTATCCCGTCATCGAGCTACTATCCGAGACAATCAAGTGGGATGAATTGGAACTTAATCTGATTGGAACTCATGAGAATGGTGTAAGCGCATGGGAGCAGGCACAGGAAGAAATGCCAGATATTCTAATCACAGATATCGGTATGCCGAAGATGAATGGGTTAGAATTGATTACCCGAATCAGAGAAGTGAAACCGGATATACGGATTGTTATACTTTCATGTCATAATGAATTTCAATTTGCTCAGCAAGCGATGAGGTTGAATGTGCAGGACTATCTCTTAAAGGATAGCTTGAATCCGGAGGACTTGGTGCAATTACTTCGCCGATTCAAAACTGGATTAGATGAGGTGTCGCAAGCAGGCTGGGAGCAATCCCGAATGAAGTATTTGTATAGTGAGACGAGGGAACTCCGTAAAGAGCAATATATCAAAAATTTCATTCATCAGCCGCTACTTTCGCCGCAAGAATGGAAGAAGGAAGCATCCGAATATGGGCTGTTCGCGGATTGTGAGTTCTGTTTGCCAGTCATTACTTATTTAGAAGATTATCGACGGATCAAGTATCGTTTCTTGTCAGAACAAACATTGAATTTTGCAGTTATTAATGTGATTAATGAAGTTCTAAATAGTTTAGAGACGAGGGTGCTACATGTTAAATACAATTTTAAAACATCGTTCCTATTATTCACTTATAAACCAACATTGAAAACGAACATTTATGATGAAGTATTCCTAAATCTAGAGGCGATCCAAGCTACTTTACTGAAAGTACTTAAGATCCGGTTTTCTTTCATTACTGGTCACGGTTGTGCTACCCCAGAAAGCCTGAAAATCAGCTTGAATGACATGTTAGGATGCGAGAAGCAGCGCTTCTACTTAGAGCCTGGGGAAATCACGAAGATACAAGCTATAGCGGTATCTGGACTACAGCAGAACATTTTTGACTATTATGATCAGGCTAGTTCAGAACTGCGTGAAGTGTTTCTAGGTAAGAATTCAGATAAAGCCCGTGAAGTAACCGAGAAATGGGTCAGCCTTATTCAGACTGAGATGTATGCTCCTGAGAATGTCAAGGATTGGATGCTGAAGTTGCTACTCGATCTTAAGTTAAAGCTCCACTCGTTGCAATCGATTAAGCCTTCATATTCTGCCGATTCACTGCATAAGGAAATCGTCGATATGGATACATTATCAGAGTTGCGTCTATGGTTAAGTGAACATTTGGAATTTGTTGCGACAGTTAATGGTCCCGGAACTAGCAAACGGGCAGAAGTGATGGAAGCTTGTAGATATGTTTCCCTTCGCTTGAATGTTAGAATTAGCTTGGACGAAGTAGCAGATCATCTCCATTTGAATGCAAGCTATTTCAGTAGGTTATTTAAGAAAGAATCTGGAATCACCTTTATCGAATATGTAACAAGATTAAAGATGGAACGGGCTAAAGAACTACTGGATCAGACGAATTATACGGTTGGGGGAATATGCGAGCTGTTGGGATATGACAACCAAAGTTATTTCATCAAGACATTTAAAACTCATGCAGGTGTTACACCGGTCGAGTATCGGGGATAAGACTTAAATAAATGATAGATTGGTTGGTGGAGAGAATGGAAATGGATATGATGAAGCAGGAATGGGTAGAAGAAGCGTGGCATAAAGCATTGAAGAAGACTCAGCATAACAGTGTGAGAATTGGCTCAGGGTTTCCCCATGCGAGCCAAGGAGGAATGTATGATTCGGCTGAGCCATATTGGTGGACAGCAGGGTTCTGGCCAGGGATGTTATGGCTTCTATACAATGACAGCGGAGATGAATCGTTGAAATTAATCGCTGAGGCATGTGAGGGACGTCTTGATTCTGTATTGAACGATTATGTTCGTCTGGATCATGATCTAGGATTTATGTGGACATTAACGAGTGTTGCTTCCTATAAACTATCAGGCAATGAAGATTCAAAGGTTAGAGCACTGAAAGCTGCTAATTTCCTTGCTGCAAGATTTAATATAAAAGGTAGTTTCATTCGTGCCTGGAATCCATGGTATGAAGGTGAAGACAATTCAGGATATGCCATCATTGATTGTGTTATGAATATGCCTTTACTATTCTGGGCTTCGGAGATTAGCGGTGATCCGCGTTATCGTCATATCGCAGAAGCTCATATGGATATGGTCATGGAACATTTCATCCGTCCAGATGGCTCCGTATATCATATTGTGCGATTCGATCCACACACAGGAGAGGTCATCGAGGGAATTGGTGGTCAGGGTTATGCAGCTGAATCCGCTTGGTCTCGGGGATCAGCATGGGCAATATACGGATTAACATTAGCTTATCATCATACGGGGAAGACGGATTATCTCGAAGCCGCTAAGCGTGTATCTCACTTCTTCTTGACTCGTCTGCCACAGGATCATGTGCCGCATTGGGATTTCCGAGCACCTATGGAAGAACGTCAATATCGGGATTCATCTGCTGGGGCGTGCGCAGCAAGTGGATTGTTGTTGCTTGCTGAGAAAGTGGATGAGGTTGAAGCTGCGGTCTACCGGGATTCAGCC
This sequence comes from Paenibacillus sp. FA6, assembly GCF_051550225.1. Classification (NCBI taxonomy): domain Bacteria; kingdom Bacillati; phylum Bacillota; class Bacilli; order Caryophanales; family Paenibacillaceae; genus Paenibacillus; species Paenibacillus sp. FA6. Next base: position 1,430,051 of record NZ_CP188820.1, read on the forward strand.
ATTCGGATACTGAAATCGTTATACGAGAACTATGGCACTTGGGATGATATGAATGAGGAAGGATTGATTCTTCACGGAACGAGCAACTATCCTCAAGGAACCAACATTGATGTTCCGCTAATTTACGGTGATTATTTCTATGTCGAAGGACTTGCACGATTGAAAGAGAAAGGACCATTTTACTGGGAATAAAACGATGGAAAGGGGGTCTGATCATGAACAATCAATGGGGTATAATTAGCGAGAATCCACTACAAAGTAAGGAGGATTTGCAGGAGGTATTGCGACAAATTGTAGATCCTCTTAAGCCATTTTATAGCGAAGGGAGCTCTAGGTTGAAACTTGGAGTAACCGGAGCTGGTAATCATCCCTTTGTAACAGAGATGGAGGGTTTCTCCAGAGTGTTATGGGGAATGGTTCCGTTGCTAGCAGGTGGAGGGGATAACGAGCTTTGGGAGACATGCCTTGAAGGGATTCGTAACGGTACGAATCCTGAGCATGTAGAGTACTGGGGGGCTGTGAGCGACTATGATCAACGGCTTGTGGAGATGGCTGTGTTCGGTTATGCCTTCGCGCTGATTCCGAACAGAATCTGGGACCCCTTTAATGAGCGGGAGAAATCTAATTTATATGAATGGCTGAACCAGATCAATAGCCATCCTTGTTATGACTGTAACTGGTTGTTCTTCCATGTACTAGTTAATATAGGGTTTCGTAAAGTGGGACTTCCTTACGATAGTGAACAGGTTAATACGAATCTGGCTCGGATAGATGATTTCTATTTAACTGAAGGTTGGTATAGCGATGGGATCGGTGGACATAGCGACTATTACGTTCCCTTTGCCTTTCACTTTTATGGGTTGTTGTATTCACGACTGATGATAGATGAAGATTCTGAGCGGTCGGCTAGATATAAGCAAAGAGCGGTAGTATTCGCCGAGGACTTCATTCAATGGTTTGCAGCGGATGGTTCGGCAGTTCCTTATGGTAGAAGCTTGGCATATCGATTCGCTCATTCGGCATTCTGGAGTGCCATGGTGTACGCAGAAGTAGATGCAATTCCTCTAGGCGTATTAAAGGGGCTTATTCTAAGAAATTTACGATGGTGGTTTAAGCAACCTATATTCTGTGATGTTGGACTGCTTACGATCGGTTATACATATCCTAACATCATCATGGCGGAGAATTATAATTCACCAGGATCACCTTATTGGGCACTGAAGACGTTTCTACCATTAGCACTTCCTGATGATCATCCATTCTGGCATACGGATGAGCTGCCATTACCGAAGTTGAGTGCTTTATCCGTGCAGTCGCCTGCTCATCTTGTTATTTGTCGGCAAGAGGAGACGGATCATATTACAGCTTTTAACAGTGGTCATCTTAGCACCAATGAACATACTCATACCTCGGCCAAGTATGAGAAATTTGCTTACTCCAATGCATTCGGTTTTAGTGTTCCTAGGTCAGAATGGGGACTTGGGCAAGGTGCGTTCGATTCAATGCTCGCTCTAAGCGAAGGAGATAATTTGTATAGAGTCAGAAGGATGAATGAGGAATCTCAGATCGATGACAATGTATTATATTCAAGGTGGAAACCATGGAGAGACGTAGAGATACAGACCTGGATTGTGGCTGGTCTCCCTTGGCATATTCGTATTCATCAAGTATGCACACAAAGAAGTCTAGATGTTGCTGAGGGCGGGTTTGCGTTAGGGAATGAGCTTGACCTTCAGGTGAATGACGACGACGATAGAGTCGGTATTACTGCATCATGTTATCTAGGGAGCAGCGGGATTGTAGGTTTACGTGGTTATGATGTGGCGGAACTTATTTTTCCGCAAGCGAATACGAATATACTGCAACCACGTACTGTTATTCCAACGTTGAAGACGAGCATAGCTCCGGGTACACACTGGCTAATTTCGGCGGTATACGGTGAACCAGGAGGAAGGGGAACGGAAGATCATAGGTTAGATAACCCCAGTGAAATATTGAATGTGCAAATTGAAATGAATAAGATACTTGTAACGACACTTAGTGGAAAGGTGATATCTTGCTAGAAACCATGTATAGTCTTGGTATTACACTATCAATAAACAGACCACGAGTAATCAACGATAATCCGTATTGTGAGATATAAAGTTATTCCACGATAGCGTGGAAGCGCTCTCAATTATTTGGTGAAAAATAGTGACTTATAAAAGAGAGGGGCTATATTATAGTATATTCATTAAGGAATAAATTAATTACTTCGTTTGTGATATTAATATTTGTATCATTCACTACAATTGCATTATTTTTATTTAATGAATCACGCACAATTATTCGTTCCTATATTGAATCTTCTGCTTTAGAAAAAATGGTGGAGTACGGTGCGTATATTGAAATGGTGCAAATGCAAGTTTATGATTTGGCCTCACTTGTATTTAATAGTGATGTCGTTCATGACTGGGATAAAGTCTTATCTGATTCTTCTTCAACAGAAGGAGACAAGATGCTTTCCAATTTGGAATTAGGTGATTACTTAACCAAAACGACGAATAGCTACTCTAGCGTGTCGAGTGTAACCATATATCGAGATCATAATTTATGGATAAACGGTGAAAACTTAATAGGAAAGAACGATCTTATTACTAGTAAGACATGGTATAAAAACTTTAAAGATCAAAGTTTTTATTGGTCTAGTGCGCATGTGGATGCAGTTGAAGTAATGAAAAATAATAATCATGCAGTAATTGGTATGGTTATGCCTATAGACACTTTTCAACCGAAACTTGCCAAAAGCTTACTAAAGGTGAATGTTAATGAAAGTTATTTTTTAGAGCCTTTAAATCGTATTCATCTAGGTCAGGATGGAACGATTTTTTTGCTAGATCGGTATGGAACACCATTGTTAACACAGTCGGAATTTCCAGATGATATAGAATTAGCTAATCATGTACAGAACATCATTGCTAACGGTCAGACTCAAGGGACGATTTATTTAGATAGTAAAGGTAGCGCAAAAGAGATATTAGTATATAAAAAATTACCGAAGACGAAGTGGGTATTAATAGGAATAGTATCAGAAAATGATTTATATGCAGAGCTTTTTAGTCTTCGTAAAAGCATTATTATTATTGCTTCATTCCTGCTTGTACTATCAGTCATTGTCGCTATTGTACTATCTCATAGTATATCAAAACCGTTAACTTCTCTTGTGGCTGCTATGCGACACGTACAGCGGGGAGAATTTAATCAAGCTGAACTCCGTATTCAACCAGAGTCAGTCATTCGAACGGAAATGGGGTTTGTATCGGAAATTTTCCGTAAAATGGTGGGACAATTAAGACAACATATTAAAAATGAATTTGAATTAAAGTTACTGCGACAGCAGGCTGAATATAAAGCTTTATTAATGCAGATTAATCCACATTTTTTGTTCAATACTTTGGAGTTAATTAGTAGTCTTGCTCTACAAAATAGGGGAAGGGACACCGAAAGAATTATACATTCATTAGGGCAAATGATGCGTTATTCATTGAAGATTAGTAATGATCTTGTATTATTGACGGATGAGTTGAAGTATGTGGAGCACTATTTCGCTATTATTAATCTTCGTTATAAGGATCGTGCTGAAATTGCAGTAAGCAAACAAGGGGAACTAGATGGCGTAATGATTACGAAGTTTATTATCCAGCCGTTATTAGAAAATGCAGTCAAATATAGCTTCCAGACCCAGGAGATTGCTAGAGTCAATCTTCACATTACCAGATCAGAAGAGATACTAGTCATCGTTATTGACGATAATGGTCCTGGTATTGCACAAGAGCAGCTAGATAAGGTTACAGCATATTTTGACATTGCTGAATCTAATCAATTACTGACGGGTGTTACGAATCAGATAGGACTAGGTAATGTACTTGTTCGTTGTAAACTTTATTATGGAGAGCTATTCCAGTATGAGATAGATAAAAGTGAACTCGGTGGTGTAAGAATAAAGTTGATTTTACCGGTTAAGGAGAGAGAGAATAATGTTTAGAGTGCTAATTGTAGATGATGAACAAGAGATCATAAATGGTTTGAAATTAAAGGTGGAATGGGATTCCATAGGGCTACAAATTGTTGGAGAAGCAGGTAATGGAGTGGCGGCATTAGAATTTTTGGAGAATCATGCTGTAGATATTGTACTGACAGATATGAACATGCCTGTAATGAATGGATCTGCTTTTCTTGATTATTGTAAGGAGCAATATCCAGGTATTAAGGTGATCGTATTGACTGGATACGATGATTTTGAATATGCCAGAGCTGCTGTTCGTGGAAATGCGCGTGATTATTTATTGAAGCCTATCATGTCTGAGGAATTAACGGAAGTTCTACAACGAGTGAAGCTTGAGCTAGATAATGAACGTGAAAAATATAAAAAAACGACAGCTACTGAATGGAAGCTGTCCATGTTTCTTATGGAGATGTGTGAAAATTTTGTACTGCGTATAGCTAAAGGGGAAACTAATTTCAATATTCAAAATCGAGCAGAGCTCTTTCATATGAACAACTGGGAACATCAGTCCGTTAGTTTTCTAACGCTTGGTTTGAGGCAATCTATTAACGATGAGACTGGTATTGACCGAGTACCACAGCTATATCAGTTTCCGTTTGAATTGATTTGCAGAGAAATCATTGAATTAACAACGGAATCAAGTATTCTGTTTAAAGATAATAACTATCCCAATTTACTCCATATTATTTCATTAGATAATGAGATGAATAAGGTTGCATTAACAGATAAGTTGAGAGAAATAGTAAGTTCTAAACTGCGATTTGAGCTTGTTATTGGAAGCAGTTTACCAGTTTGTGGCTACAGCGAGTGGAATGAAGGTTATATGGGTGCGCTTCTATCCTGGAATATGGAAGTAAGTCATGTCCAAAATAGTGAGATTAAGCTAGAAGAAGGACAATTGAACTTGCAGGGCAGTGATATACAAGCATTGAAACGAATGCATCTTCGGGGTGAAATGTCCTCCTTTAAGGACATTATTGAGATTCAATTACAAGAAGCATATAGGCAATCTAAAAGTAGCTTTGTGAAGTCAATTTTTCAGTTGTTTCTTGTGATTGAAGGTATCGCTCATGAAACGAATGCATCACTAAGTAGCGCCCAACAAATATGGCTTAGACCTGAATTCGCGTTAAGTCTGGACACCATTGAAAAGGCGAATGTATTCCTGATGGAAATCGCTAATCACATTCATCAACATGTAGTGAATGCTGAAGTGACAGATGAGCAATCTGTTATTAAAAAGGCTCAGAGCTTCATAGATGATAATTATATGTATGAAATCACTTTACCAATGTTGGCCGAAAAGTATAATTACAATCCCTCGTACTTCTCTGAGTTATTTAAAAGTAAGGTAGGAAAGACATATGTCCAATATATTACTGAGGTTAGAATGAAACATGCTTGTAAGCTATTGGAGGAATCAAATTTGGGACTATGGGATATCGCTGAATTAACGGGATTTTCTAACCCCAGCTATTTCAGTTCTAAGTTTAAAAAGGTTTTTGGAATCTCACCTACCGATTATCGGCAAAGATTACCTAGAAAAAATGATAGCACTTCCCCGAAAAAATAGAATTCAAGTTAATAGCAATTCTCTCTACTATTAAGTCAAGAGTTATGCTTTCGACTATGTAGATTAGGGAGGATTGTTATTCATGCGCTTTTCACGCGGAAATATAGCACGAGAACAGAATAGAACAGCATATTTGTTCTTGTTACCATGGTTCATTGGTTTTATCTGTTTAACGGTAGGTCCAATGATAGCATCATTATATTTCTCTTTAACGAAATATAATCTTTTCAATTCCCCCAAATGGATCGGTCTTGACAACTATGTTGAAATCTTTACCAATGACCCGACCTTTACGAGCTCCTTGTGGTTAACCTTCAAATATGTCTTTCTATCTGTTCCATTCAAGCTGATTTTTGCTTTGTTAGTAGCCATGGCCTTGAACAAAGGAATGCGAGGTCTAGGCATTTATCGAACAGTCTATTATCTTCCTTCGCTACTTGGAGGTAGTATTGCCATTGCTATCGTATGGCGTCAAATCTTTGATGGTAATGGGATTGTTAATGGTTTTCTATCGCTATTCGGTATTACCGGTCCTTCTTGGATAGCTCATCCTGATTATATTATATATACGATAATCACTTTATCAGTATGGCAGTTTGGTTCAGCAATGGTTATCTTTCTAGCTGGATTAAAGCAGGTACCTGCTGAAATTTATGAAGCTTCTTCTATTGATGGAGCGAGTAAGGTTCGTCAGTTTTTCACAATGACACTTCCTTTATTGTCACCTGTTATTTTCTTTAATCTCATTATGGGTTTAATTAATTCCTTCCAAGCATTTACACCAGCATTTGTTATTGGTGATGGGCGTGGTGGTCCGCTTAATGCTACGATGTTCTACACGCTTTACCTTTATTTGAAAGGATTCTCTTTCTTTGATATGGGTTATGCATCCGCACTAGCCTGGGTTATGGTTATTATGATCGGTGCTTTAACAGCGGTCGTCTTTGCCACATCGAGATATTGGGTATTCTACGGCGACGATAAGGGAGGGAAATAATCATTGACTAAGACAACTTCAACTCATTGGATTCGACATATATTTGTTATCGGATTAGGCGTTCTGATGCTTTATCCTGTTCTTTGGTTAATCAGTAGTTCCTTTAAACCGAATCAATTCATTTTCTCTCAACCAGGATTATGGCCAAGTGAGTTTACATTGGATAATTACATCAAAGGTTGGAAAGGATTTCAAGGTATATCTTTTAGTAGATTCTTTCTAAACTCCGCGTTTATTTCTATTATGAGTGTGCTGGGTAACATAATTACATGTTCACTGGCAGCCTTTGCTTTTGCTCGATTAAAATTTAAATTTAGTAAACTTTGGTTTGCTATGATGCTTGTAACGATTATGTTGCCTTACCATGTAACATTAATTCCCCAGTATATCGTTTTCAGTGAATTGAATTGGCTCAATACTTACTTACCCCTTATTGTTCCTAAGTGGCTAGCAACAGATTCGTTCTTTATTTTATTGATGGTACAGTTCATTCGTGGCATTCCTAGTGAATTAGATGAGAGTGCAACAATTGATGGATGTAGTCAAAAACAAATTTATGCTAAAATCATGATTCCTTTACTTTTACCTGCGCTTATTACAACAGCTATTTTCACTTTCATCTGGACATGGGATGATTTCTTTAGTCAAATGATTTACATTAGCAAAATTGATTTGTTCACTGTTCAGTTAGCGATCCGTTCATTATTTGACCCATCTGGATCTTCGGATTGGGGAGCATTGCTAGCCATGTCAGCATTGTCATTAGTGCCAATTACAGCGATCTTCCTTATATTCCAGAAGTACTTCCTTGAGGGAATTGCGACAACAGGATTTAAGTGAGAAATGAGTGGTCCTGAAAAAAACATGTCTAAAGACCCGAAATAATGAAATTAATTTTTTGGGAATAAACGTTACCATTACCTATGTAAGCATTTTCATAACGTAAATAAGGGGAGATCGAAATGAAAAAAGGATGGCTAATCGTATTGATGTCAGCATTAATGATTTTTACTGCAGCATGTTCTAGTAATAGTAATACCAGTAGCGGAAATACGAATACTTCACCAGGGAAAGACACTTCAACTGAAAAGAAAGTGGAACTTAGGCTTATGTGGTGGGGAGATCAGGAACGTGCCGATATAACGAACCAGGTTGTCGAGTTATTTGAAGCCAAATACCCAAACATTACTATTGTTGGCGAATTCGCTCCATCTTCAGGTTACTGGGATAAAATTAATACTCAGCTAGCATCAGGAACGGCGCCAGATATCTTCTTCCTTGGTGGTAACGTAGTAGACTACGCGATTAAAGATGTGTTGCTTCCATTAGATGCATATGTTGGAAATCAGCTAGATTTATCAGATATGGATGACGCAATGATTGAATATGGCACGATCAACGGCGAATTGCTTCACATCTCTTCTGGAGCGAATGCTCGGGGTATCGTGATTAACGAAACAATGTTCGAAACAGCGGGTATTGCTATTCCCCAGGATGGTTGGAACTGGGAAGACTATGCACGAATTAGTAAAGAAATTAGCGATAAGCTAGGTCCTAATGCATTTGGTACTTATGATTTTACATTTGAAGGATTAGATATATTCTTCAAACAAAATGGAAAGCAAATATATGATATGGAAAAAGAAACACTTGGATTTGATGAAGCGACCGCTTTGAAATGGTTTCAGTACTGGGCGGATACTGCAGCAAATGGCGGTGTAGTGACACCTGAACTAGCCGTTTCTAACCCTGGAGACGATATTAGTAAATCACTAATGGTTACTAGCCAAGTGGCAATGAATCTACTTGCTTCTAATCAGTTATCTGCGTTACAAAGTCTAACGACTGACAAATTATCGATGGTACAACTACCGCGCGGTGACAAAGGAACGGGTGTTATATTTGAATCAAGCCAAGGCTTATCTGGTTTTTCTAAAACGGAACACCCAGAGGAAGTAGCAATGTTTATTAATTTCTTTATAAATGATAGTGAAGCAGCGCAAATTCTTCGTAATAATCGTGGTGTACCCGTTACAAGCAAAAATCGTGATGTACTAGTAGCGGCTGCTAATGATGTAGATAAAATCGTATACGAATATACTAGCCGTGTATCAGAAGCAACGAAAACAGAACCTTTCGGAGTAAGCTATAACCCTCCAGGATCTGCTGAATTCACCAAGCTTGGAAAAACAACCATTCAAGAAATTGGTTTTGGCCGCAAGACAGTTGAACAAGCGGTTAAAGATTTCTATGAAGGAACAATTAAAATTTTCTCTAGTAATGTGAGTGAATAATTAGATCGTTCATATCCTTATAAAGCAGGCTACCGGACGGCAGCCTGCTTTATTACCTATTAAGAGTAGAGATAAAGGAGAATAGGACAAATGCAAAAGAGTGCTTTATTAGAAAGGCTACGGTCATTATCTGTAGAAAGTCAAATAGGAGAGCTTGGAAAAGATTCGGATCATGATGTTATGAAGAAATGGGGAGCATTCAATGTTTCTTTCGTTGCAGAAAGCGATAAGCTTGAACTCGTCTATTACCAAGCGATTCGTAAGCTATTAGATTGTATTGTACCAACATTGGATAAAGAGCCTATTTTGCATGAAGGTGGAATCTATTTCGGATGTTGGCTTGAAAGTACAGGTACAATTAATGCGGAGCTATTATCACGCTTTCTGCCTTCTGTGTCTGAGGAAACTTATTTATCCTTTGCGAAATATCAACGAGAAGATGGAATGCTCCCTTATAAAATTACAAAGGACGGGCCCTCGTATCGTCAAATTCAGCTAGTGACTCCACTTGCTCGCTGTGTGTGGAATCACTATCAGCTGCATGGTAAGAACAAACTATTTCTACGAACGATGTACGATGCAATGATTAAATACGATGATTGGTTAGTGCAATATAGAAATACGAGAGAAACAGGCTGTGTAGAAGCGTTTAGCGCTTTTGATACAGGGCATGATTTGTCTCCACGCTTCTGGCATGTTGCAGATACTCCGCATCTAAATGATCCAACGCAATGTAATCCCAATTCACCAATCCTTCCTTTCCTGGCACCAGATTTAACGGCAAATGTATATTGTCAGCGACTTTACATAGCAAAAATGGCTGAGGAGTTAGGGGAAGATGGAAGTCAGTGGGACGAGAAAGCACAGCAAAGCTTAAAGAGCCTATTCCAGTATTGCTTTGACGAGGAAGATTATTTCTTCTATGACCGTGATCGAAATGATCAATTTGTGCGCGTACAATCTGATGTACTCTTGCGAGTGATGGCTTGCGAAGTTGGGAATTCAAAATTTTTCGAGGAAATGCTAAGTAAATATTTATTGAATACAAGAAAATTCTTTGCTAAATATCCATATCCGTCTATTGCATTAGATGATCCGAGATACGATTCACATAATAGCTACAATAGCTGGGCAGGCCCAAGTAACTTCTTGAGTATTATCCGTACTGCTCATGCGTTTGAGCATCATCATCGCTATGTTGAATTAACATGGGTCATGTTCCCTATTTTGGCCGCAATGGCGAGAATGACGAGATTCTCTCAAGCATTAAGTCCGTGGACGGGTGAGGAGGGCTTTACTGAAGTTTATTCTCCGGCCATTCTTGCTGTATTAGATTATATTGAGCGTCTATCAGGTATTCTACCGACAAGAGATGAGACACTATGGTTCACAGGTGTACTTCCATATGATGTGGATCATGGTGAGCAGATTACAGGTGATCTTGCTTATCGTAGGAAGGTAGATGAACAAACCTTTGAATTTGTTAATACAAGCGATGGATGTCAAATTTATCGTAATGGAGAGCTAAAGCTAGTATTCCCAGCAGGAATTCGAGTGGTTACCGACCGTAATGGTCAATTGCTGAGCATCATTGGGATGACTCTTCAACCGATTAGTGGTGAGTTGAAATTTGATGGACTTGAGATTTCATTTACAGTGAAGGGTAATGAGCAGCTTGATTATAGGGATGGTCAGCTTGTGACTGTTCGAGATATTGGTATTGTTCATCCAACCTATGAATAAGGAGGGGAGTTACTTATGAGTCTACTCACTATAAAAGATATTCAAATTCGTGATCCTTTTATCGTACCAAGAGAGGAAGAAGGCAAATATTATATGTACGGAAGTACAGACGCTAATATTTGGGGAAAAGGTACTGGCTTTGATGCTTACGTAAGTACCGATTTAAGTAACTGGGAGGGACCATATCCTGTATTTCGTCCTGGTGAAAACTTCTTCGCAGACAATAACTTTTGGGCTCCAGAAGTTTATGCTTACAAGGATAAGTACTATATGTTTGCAACTTTTCGCAGAAGAGATAATAACTTGCTAGGTACTGCTATATTAGTAAGTGATCAGTTGCTTGGGCCGTTCACTCTACATAGTGATGGACCTGTCACACCGAAAGAATGGAGTTCTTTAGATGGTTCTTTACATGTAGACGAGCAGGGGATTCCTTGGATGATTTTCTGTCATGAATGGCAGCAAGTGGGCGATGGAGAAGTATGTGCGGTTCGGTTAAGTGAAGATTTGTACTCTACTTTAGGAGAACCCATTCTTTTGTTTACAGCTTCTGAGGCCGCATGGACGACACCATATATTTCACCACGTTATCCGGATACTAAAAACTATGTTACCGATGGTCCTTATGTATTCCGTACTAACAAAGGGCAACTACGTATGCTATGGGCGAGCTTTATCGATAACACGTATGCGCTTGGCCTTGCGGAATCTGTTACGGGTGAAATAAAGGGACCGTGGGTACAAGCTAATGAAGCCCTATATCGAAATGATGGTGGTCACGGAATGGTATTCCGTACTTTTGAAGGAAAGCTTCTATTAGCATTGCATACACCGAATAATACACCTGATGAGCGTCCTATTTTCTTGGAAATTAAAGGATTGGAGAATTCTCCAATAAGATGAAACAAAAGCGAGTCGCCAAAGCGCTAATAAATGTTTTCAATTGAAACTGACCATATAAGGTTGGTTTTTTTTTATATTTAATCAAATTCATCAGTTCATTTGATATTTCGAACATATTTTACTATTAAGATTGTCTTAGATGACAGATTATCAAATCAAGAACGACATGCTTTGATAATCTATCAGAAACATAGCTTGAGAGGGGATTAATGAATGAATAAGATATTCAAACGTCTTGCAGTGGGTGGATTAGCACTTTCGATCGTTGCTACAGGTACTATCGTCATGGAGAATCAGAAATCTTCAGTTAGTGCAGCCAAAAGTTCCACCTCCAAGAATCTAATCGTACTGATTGGAGATGGTATGGGACCTGCACAAGTGGCTGCAACACGATATTATCAACAACATGAGGCTGGTAAAAAAAGTTTGAATATAGATCCTTACTATGTGGGTCAAGCAACTACATTTGCTGACAGAGGAGAAGATGGCGGAGTTATTGTTTCGGGGATTGTTACGGACTCGGCTTCTGCTGGAACTGCATTCGCAACGGGTAACAAAACTTACAATGCGGCAATCAGTGTATCTAACGAAGATGTAGCCAAACCATTCGCATCTGTACTTGAAGCTGCCGAATTAAGTGGAAAGTCTACTGGACTAGTAACAACCGCCCGTATTACCCATGCTACTCCAGCAGTATACGCTACACATGTTCGCAGTCGGGATAATGAATCCGCTATTGCTTCACAATACTTAACAAGTGGAATAGACGTATTGCTAGGTGGAGGCCAATCTTTCTTTGTAACCAAAGATGAAAAGGGCAAACGTACAGATAAGAATATCATTCCTGATTTTCAAGCTAAAGGCTACAAGGTAGTCCAAAAGGCGGCAGATTTGAACGCATTAACTGCGAAGAACTCGAAAGTACTTGGATTATTCGGAAGTTCGCATGTTGATTATGTCCCAGACCGCACGCAAGATACTCCTAGCTTAGCAGCGATGACATCTAAAGCAATTGAAATTTTGTCAACCAATAAGGAGGGGTTCGCCGTCATGATTGAGGGTGGACGAATCGATCATGCGGGTCATGCAAATGATCTGCCGACGATGATTCAGGAGACACTTGATTTCGATGCAGCGTTCAAAGTTGCTATTGATTTCGCTAAGAAAGACGGGAATACATCCGTAGTTGTAACAGCCGATCATGAAACAGGTGGCTTGTCATTGTCTCGTGACAACATCTATGAAGTGAATATCGACTTGTGGGATAAACAGAAGCATTCCTCAGAGAGCATTGCTAGTAAATTAGAAGCTGCCCAATCTATCGCAGAAATCAAAACCATTGTATCCGGGAATACCTGGATAACCGATCTTTCAGATGAAGAAGCACAAATTATTATGGATGGGGACGGTTCTTCGTACAAACGTGAGGGAGCTTACAATGCTGTCGTCTCCAAACGGCTACTGGTTGGCTGGTCAGGGCACGGACATTCGGCAGTTGATGTGGGAGTCTGGGCTTACGGTCCGATTGCTGACCAAGTGAAAGGTCAAATTGACAATACACAGATTGCATTAGCAAGTGCCAATATCATTGGTGTTGATTTGAAAAAGGCAACAGCTGAACTGCAATCGAAATACTTGTACCCTAAGTTTAAAGTGAGTCGTGAGAAAGAAGTGCTCTATCCGGCGAAGGCGTTAGTTGAGGCACTTGGAGGCACATACACATCTGGTAATGGAGTGGTTAAGATCGTCTCCAAAAAGAATACAATGGATATTAATTTGAAAACAAATGCAATCCAATTCAATGGAAAAACTAAAATTTATACGGTTGATGTCGATAATAATACTCTTTATCTTCCGCTCACAGCTTTTAATCAACTTACTGGAAAGGATATGAAGTGGGACACCTTATCCGAACGGCTTTTATTGAAATAAATAACGTGAGTTGAAGAGAAGGAACAGGGGGATTTCATTCTCCTGTTTCTCTTATTTTTTTGCGAGGGGCGGCGATAAATTGCTTACAATGAATGGCATTAAGAAACAATTCAAAGTAGCCGGTCAGAATATACCCATTCTGAACATCCCTCATTGGAGTGTTACGAAGGGAGAGAAAGTAGCATTGATCGGCCCGAGTGGCTCGGGAAAAAGCACATTGTTGCACTTAATCAGTGGGATTCTGAGTGTGGATGAAGGAGAATTAATCGTAGATCATCAACCTTTACATCTATTAAAGGAATCTGCAAGAGATGAGTTCAGGGGGAGAAGAATGGGGTACATTTTGCAAGATTTCCACCTAATACCATCCTTGTCTGCGAGGCAGAATGTGGAGATCATTATGTCCGTTAAGAAATCGAAGAAGGAATCGCATGCATTGCTTGATGATTGGTTTGAAAAGGTAGGGTTACAAGATCGAATGAATCATCTTCCATCCCAACTGTCCAGGGGTCAACAGCAACGAGTTGCGATGGTTAGGGCATTAATCAATGAGCCATTACTTGTGCTAGCTGACGAGCCTACCGGTAGCTTGGACTGGGAAACAGCGGATGAGATCACAGCTTTATTGATGGATCTGTGTGCTAGTGACAAGCATACATTAATCGTTGTAACACATGATTTAAACATGGCTAATCGGTTCCCTCGATGTCAGCATATTCATGAGCTAAATGTTGTTCACTCTCCTATGCGAAAGAATGAAGATCCTTTATATATGATAGATGATCAAACCGAGTGCGACAGCGGTTCGACCATCTATCAAATAAAGGAGGAAGTCACACAATGAGTTTATTCCGTCTACTGATTCGGAATATCGTTCACCGCAAATTTCTATCCTTGCTCACAGTTTGTTCTATCGCTATAACGATTGCGTTTATCGTGCTTCTTAGTCTTTCTAAAGAAAGTGTAGAGCAGGGTGCGAAGAAGGGGTATGGACCATTTGACGTGGTTATCGGTGCAGACGGTAGTCAAACGCAATTGGTGTTAAATACGTTCTATCACGTGGGAATACCTACAGGTAATATTCCCGAATCTGTTCTTCAGATCGTAAAGAATGATTCACAAGTAGAAAAGGCTTATCCCATGACTACGGGCGATAATTACAATGGGTATCCTATCGTCGGAATCGATGCTGAGTACTTCCTAACACGCTACGGTGATCAACAACTTCATGAAGGCGGACTATACAAGCAGACTGGGGAAGTTGTTATTGGATCTTATGTGGCGAGAACTCTTGGACTTGAATTAGGAGAAACATTTGCTGGAGCGCATGGTCTGATTGATCAGGAAGTCCATCATGTGGATGAAGAACATGATGGAGAGCACGATGGAATAGAGCATGAAGAGGAGCATGATAGTCACGCTAATCTTAGATACACCGTAGTTGGTATTCTCCCTTCATTAAATACGCCAGATGATCGTGCGGTATTTACTACCGTAGATTATGCTTGGGCCGTTCATGAAACGGCGGAAGATGCCAAAGAAATAACGGCTATTCTCGTAAAACCTAAATCGCTTCTCGGCGCACAATCTCTTAAACAAGAGCTAGATAAATTCGCCAAAGTTCAAGCCGTCTACACGAGTAAGGCTGTAGCAGATGTTGTGAATTTAGTGGATAGTGGGGCACAGATTCTAAATGTAGTGACAGGTCTTTGCATTGTACTAGCTGCTATATCCGTCTTACTATCGCTAGTTGCGGCTGTGAATGAACGGACGAAGGATGTTGGCTTGTTAAGGCTATTAGGGAAATCAAAGAGTTATGTCTGGATGACTCTCATTGGTGAAGGATTACTCTTGACCGCAACAGGGTTAGTTATAGGATTGATTCTTGGACATGTGGGTGGATTTGTGCTGAAGGATGCACTATTTGCTTATGGAGGAATTCAAATAAATCCGCTAATGTGGACAACAAGCCATATATACATTGTGTTAGGAACCCTGATTATCGGTTTAATGGCTTCTATTGGACCTGCTTATAAGACATATCGTATGAATCCACTCACATTGTTTAAAGCGTAGGGGGTAGAGATGAAGAGATTAGGAATCTTAATATTGTTATTACTTACGTTACTTCTTCAGGCTTGTGGTCAATCCATTAAAGTGGAAGAAACAGCGCAGTCGTTCTCTACCTTATCTCAGGAAGAATCTGAAGTTGAAGAGGTTGAAGCCGGAGAAGAGGCTGAACAAGCGGAATCCATTTCGATAGAAAATAATAGTTTGGGAAATACGGAGGATAATACCGTCTCTGACTCGGAGCCAGCACCCATAAAGGATAGTGAGATTGAGATCATAACGGAAGATCAAGTTGAAGTGAAAGAAATAGAAACAGAAACAGAAAAGGAAATAGACAAAGAGAAAGATGTTGTGAAGAAAGAATCGCCAGTGGCTAAAACTAGTAAGGACGTCATTCAGAAAATAGACACTGAATCAACATCAAATGATAGTTCACTCACAGCGAAGAGTGAAGTGAAGCAAGCCGTCTCAGCTAAGAGTACATCATCCGGTATTACTAGTATAGGGTGGTCGGAATTTTTCGATGGGGAGGACCAGACGACGCCTTCTAACCGATTCTGGGACTTGAAAGGATCGACAGTTACGATCAAAGGGTTCATGGGTGAAGTGCTTTCTTTTGACAAGCATTGGTTTCTGCTTATTCCAGAGCCTGGTGCTGAATGTCCATTTGATAATGGTGATGAGACGTATTGGAACAAGATCATGATTGTATTTGTACCTGATGATGTAAAGCTAAGATACAAATCTGGACCGTTACAAATCACGGGACGACTGGACACAGGCATAAAGATCGATGAATCTGGCTATAAGACGATGTTTAGAATCTATGATGCTTCATTCGAAGAGATGAAAGAATAGTCAGCTATTGAGAAAACCTCTGTGAATATCGACAAAAGCCACGAAGTACGATGATTCCGTACTCCGTGGCTTTACTATGTGTAGAATACAATCAGGTATTAACGCTGACCAATTGTTTGGTCAGTCTTACCTTGGATCTCGACGAGTTTCATAATAACTATAGCAGCTTGTGCTCTGGTTACCGTTTGTTGTGGATTAAATTTACCATTCTCACCTTGCAATAGACCTAGCTTAATGGCAACAGCAACGGCACCTTTGTTAGTGATGACGTTGGCATCACTGAATTGGCTAACCGACGTATCATTCTGTAGATGCAAGGCTAATTTTTTATAGTTTACAATGGATGTCAATAGAACGGCTAGCTGTTCTTTAGTTAGTTCGGTATCCGGTTGTAAAGTACTGTCGTTCTTAATCCATTGACGCTCCACGGCATATTTTACAATGCCATAAATAGAATGGTCTGGATCTACACCGGCAACTGGCTTTTGTTCTGCACTATAATTGTAGCTCTCATAATAAGGTGTTATAGATTTAACGATCATGGATAGCCAATCGCCTATGGTAATCACTTCATCTGGTTTTATCTTCCCATCTTGATCAGGCATCAGGATACCGTAGTCAACGAGAGTGGTAAGTGCCTTTTCTGCTTCATGCCCTAGCAAATCTGTTGGCGTGATTGTACCGTTCGCTTTCCCAATGTTCTCATATTGAGTTACCCATTTACCAGTGACAGCATCTAGGACTTGATAGGATCTAATGGGATCGGCAGGTTCAGGAGTATAGACTAGTTTTAGCTCTGTTTTCGTATTTGCACTACTATAGTTGTAGTTGTAGGCATTAAATCGTGTGTATTGTAACTTCATTGTATAAAGGTTTCGATAAGACTCTAAAGCTCCTTCTTTAGTTACCTTAATGACCGGATTATCTATGACCTTTTCCAGTCCAGCGTTTCGATATGCTGAATAGGATTGCAGCCTTCCGAAGATATCAAAGATGATGGTTACCGTGCTATCACCCACTGGAGTTCCTTTATAGAAGCGTTGAAACTCGTAACGGTATTGATTGCTTTCAGCTAAGAAGTTCCAGCTATCTTCATGGTTAATGATCTTTAAATCTAGGCTAGCATTAGCATATAACTGGTTGATTAAGTCGATAGATCTTTGCTTAGCGGATTCATTGGATAGCTTTGTGAGTCCTTTGGGGATAGTGACATTCTGCTTTGATTCAGTTTCACCGAAATCACTGGTCCGGAATCCAATTATTTCACCAGTATCTGCATCAACCTCGGCGTTATAATGAGTCTGGTTACCCAAATATACACCTTTTTTTGTCCAACTTAGGTTCCATGTCTTCTGTTCAGGGTTGTAATAATAAGGTACTAGTGATTGATGCTGTAGTGTGTAGTCTGCAGGTAGCGCAACAAGTTTCTGAACCAGTTGGGCTGCTTCTTCACCACTGAGCTGGGTCTTATTGCTTCGTGCAATAAATTTGTCTTTGGTCTGAGCTATGTCTGAATACATAACAGGTGTCGAAGGCACCGTAGTACCCTCAACGGATAATCTCTTACCTGTTGAAGCATCCATGGAGTAGATCGAGCTAGGGTCTGGTCGATAGCCTAGTATCCAGTCTGTTTTCAGATTGTTTTTACGAATTGGAATATAGTATAATCCAACTTCCAATTCATCTTTGAATTGCTTATTAGCTTCAGCTTCACTAATCTTTGCGACAGATGATGGATAACTCATAGATTCAGAAGGTTTAGAGAATTGCACGACATGACCGTTGGAATTAATAGTTATATTCAGAGCATCCGCTTGAGAAGGAATTCCGTTCTTCTTTATTGTGAAATAGAATGAATACTGAACGGGTCCGAATAAGGCTTGATTCGCATATCCATAATCTACATCATTCACTTGGAGATCCTCGACTGAAATCGATGGAGCAGCTTTAGTAATAAACTTTTTGGCTTCAATTAAAGCTTGTTCTTTAGACAACTTTGGGGGGTAGTACGCTTCTTCACTCTCAAGAGGAAATGAAATGTATGTACTGATTAAATCCCCTGTAATAGCATCCACTTGACTATTGAACCCATAACCGGAAGTGCCTACCTGATAATTCCATTGAATGTCCCAGACCATCTGGTTCTCAGGGGCAGGGTAGGTATTGTTATTACCTAAGGTGACATTCGTTGATTCAGCATTCTTTAGTGTTGGAAATAACTCTCTAACCTTTGCAATTGCCTTTTCTTTTGAAAACTTTACCTTAGCAAGATCGGGTGTTGCAGCTTCAGAAATGACCATTTCTCCAGCAGCAATGGCTAGTCTCATACGATCTGTCATGACCGCATCAGAGGTAGACGAAGTTTCAGATACAGATACAGATGATTTAGATGAAGTCACAGAATCGGCAAAAACAAAGCCTTGTGGTATGAGTAAAGTACAGGTTATCGCACCAAGCAGGGCGACTTTAGAAGTACGGTGAATCGAACGAGTAGATCTTTTTAACAAAACATCTCATCCTCTCAAAGTTAAATTTTAGATATTAATCCAGCGTACATTTGTATAGACGCAAATAACACGAACATGGTTATGCCAAGTATATATATATTTTATAAACGCAAATGTATTCACAAATAGTATGATATTGTTTCTTTAGTATGTTATGCTTATCACTTTTCTTTCAGCATGGCTGTAGGAATAGGGTTAATATGGCCGAGGATTGAGAATTACGATCTCATTAAATAAGAAAGGCGTCTTTTGGTGCCCTTGGTGAGAGAGTAACTATCGTGGGCGGGCAGGGAGTGTATACATGAAAACATGAATAAGAGGTAAAGATGTTCCTTTTCTAACTTCTTGTATATAATCATGATGAAAGCGAATACAATCCAATTGGATAGGTGACCTCTATGATATCTAGTCGACAACAACGGATACTCAAACAACTGATAGAAGCAAGACATTATATTCCTTTGCAGCAATTGGCGGATGAATACGCTATTTCATTACGTACAGCTCGAAATGATCTATTACAATTAGAGGACTTTCTGCGGAAACATGGTGTTGTACTTGAGCGTAATCGTTCATTAGGTATGTATTTGCAACTGAATTCACAGCAATCTGAAAGTCTGGCTTTGGTGATGAGTGAACGACCAATCTACATGGATGCTAAACAGCGTACGACGATATTAATGAAGAAATTACTACAAGAGAAAAGCATAACCATGAGGAATCTGTTAGTAGAATTTGAGATCAGTAAGAATACGCTTCTTCTCGATTTGAGTGATATTAAGGCTTGGCTTGAAGAGAGAAGGCTTACATTACTGAAAGATCGGGGAAATTTGAGTATCACTGGAAGCGAACAATTAAAGCGAAGCGCCTATTTGGAGTTACTTCGTGCCGAGGTGACGGATGATAAACTATTGGGCTATATGCTTAGTCAACCATCAGAGGAGAAGCTGACGATTGGTCCATGGAATATGTGGTTTAAATCTAGTGATGCTATGATGTTGTTTGATTCAATACAGCATGTAGAGCAACTACTAGGGTTACAATTAACGGATGCGGGTTACTCAACGCTAACCTTACATTTGTTGATGGCGATGGAACGATTGAAGCATGCGCATGCCATCGAAATGGATGAAGAACTACTTCGTGAGTTGGAAATACAACATGTATATAAAGTGATCCAAGCAGAGGTGATTCCCGCTGTTGAGCATCACTTTCAGGTGAAACTTCCAGCATCTGAGATCGGATATATGACACAACATATTCTTGGTGCGCAGAAACAGAATGCGCCAGTAGATGAAGAGTTATACGTCGGGTTGGCTAAACAAATCATTACACGGACAGAACAGGCATTGGGGCATCGTCTGCAAATGACGGATCAGATTGTCCAAGGATTGGTGATTCATTTAAAACCTGCTATCTATCGTGCCAAATTTGATTTACAATCTAAAAATCCGCTATTGGAACAATTGAAAATTCAATATGGGTCGTTTCTCACAATGCTTGAACAAATCGTTAATGATGTCATGGAACCCATCTCGGTTATCTTCGACCTGGATGAGGTTGGATATATTATGCTTCATATAGGTAGTGGAATAGTTCCTCATGTCGCTCAGATTCGTAAGCGAGTTGCTATCGTATGTGGTTCAGGCATCGGTACTTCCGCGATTATTAAACGTCGCCTTACGGATATTTGTCCGCAAGTGGAGGTGGTCAACAACTATTCGTACAAAGAGTCCAGGGATATTACTTTTCAAGATGCTGACGCTGTGTTAACAACCATTGATATTAGCCATCCCATCGCTGTTCCTTGGTTAAAGGTATCACCTTTATTAACTATCCAGGATCAGCGAGAGATTTCCTCTTTTCTTGGTGTGACGATGATGGAGGAAATTGCGACATCGACGACTATTCAGACGGTCAATAACATCTTTCGAGTCGTGGAACGTCATGCGGATATACATAACCGGAATAAACTTTTAGAGGAGTTATTATTGTTAATCCAAGGTGGACATTTGCATGGAGCAATGGATGCGAACCGATTAAGTGAATTGATGCCAACGACATCAATAAGGTTACAATTAGAGCCTATGGATTGGCAATCAGCTATTCATGAAGGATGCCTACTGTTAAACAATAAATGTTTAACAGGGCTCCGTTATGAAGAGAAGTTAGTAGAGATGATTCATTCAAATAATCATTCTTTTATCATCCATCATGGGGTCGCTTTTCCTCATGCGAATATGCCCGGTGAAATTGGAAAGACTGGTTTCAGCCTCGCTACTTTCCGAGAGCCTATTTCTTTCGGTCCGTTAGCTCATCCTGTCTGGCTGATGATTACGCTTGCGGCCGTTGACAAAGTGCAACATATAGGCGCGCTTAGTACGCTACTCGATGTACTCAACGATGAGACATTTATGAAAGACTTACGGGAATCTGCTAATTCGTATCATATCTGGCGATCATTCCGTGAGAAGGAGGAGTTATGAGGAAAATCATCGTGGTATGCAATAGTGGACTGGGAACAAGCATGATGATCCGTTTAAATGTGGAAGCGTTACTGAAGGAATTCGGAGTAAAGGCTTGGGTTGAACATACGGACGTCACCTCGATGGATGCGCATGATGCAGATTTAATTATTGGATCAAGCTATATAATGGACTCGCTAGACTCCATCACAGGCATTGAAATGATCGGGTTGGAGGATGTCATTGATCGGAAATATCTTAGAACGAGGCTAACTGAAAGTATCATATTTCAACGGTGGGTTGGTTAGCCGGGTAAAGGTGAATGAATATGAATGCAACACAATTAATTAGTAAAGGATTACTCGGGGAACCTGCGCTACTTCTTGGTTTTATTGCGTTTATAGGTTTGTTACTTCAGAGGGAGCCGTTACAACGACTACTCAATGGGACCATTAGGACCATGCTTGGGTACACACTCCTTCAGATCGGAGCAAATGCTGCAGGTACATCTTTATCTAATTTATCCGCCATCATTCAAAATGGATTTCATGTCATTGGTATTATTCCTCATAATGAGACGATTACCGCCTTAGCACAAATTAATTATGGCAAAGAGATCGCAATTATTATGCTCATTGGGATGATTGTACATCTGGGGATCGCACGATTTACGCCAGTTAAATTCATCTTTCTTACAGGACATCACATGTTGTTCATGGCTTCATTATTAGCGGGGACGCTCATGTCCTTATCCATGTCAACGTGGCAGGTCATGGTGATTGGCGGGATAGTGTTAGCCATATGCATGTCATTTGCGCCTTTAATCTCACAACCGTATATTCGTAGAGTAACAGGAGACGAAAGAATTGCTATAGGGCATTTTAATAGTGTAGGATACCTTTTAAGCGGCTTTATTGCATCTTGGTTTAAGACGAAAGAAGAGCCCAAAGAACCGTATACGATGAAGAAGATGCGTTCTTTTTTTCAAGACAATATGGTGGTTATTACGGTGTTTACATTTGTCTTATTTCTAGTCTCAAGCATGTTTGCACCCACACGTGGTATAGAAGAGATGTTCTCTGGACGTCATTTCATTAGCGTCTCACTCCTGCAGGCAACATGGTTCGCAGGAGGGTGTTATGTCATACTTGCGGGTGTTAGGATGATGTTATCTGAGATTGTGCCCGCTTTTAAAGGGATTGCTGATCGTGTTGTACCAGGTGCCATTCCTGCATTCGATTGTCCAGTGCTATTCAAATATTCACCATTTGCTGCGATGATCGGATTCTTACTTAGTTTTACAGGTGGGATTATGGCTATGATTATCATGATGAAGATACAATACACCGTCATTATTCCTGGGGTTATTCCTCATTTCTTCTCGGGCGGTGCCGCTGGGGTTATCGCTTATAAAATAGGGGGGCTACGGGGATTAGTTACGTCTTCTCTCGTCCATGGATTTGTGATCACTTTTCTACCGATGTTTCTCATTCCGTTATTATCTAACCTGGGTTATTTGCGTACAACCTTTGCTGACAGTGATTTCTCCATCATTGGAATCATCGTACATGCGTTATTCAGTTGGATCTAACTGGGTCATCTTATAAAAGAAAAAGAGTCTATCTCAAGTAGAAGCTTGAGGTAGACTCTTTGCGTTAGAATAGAACGCCCAATTTCCTGCCGATCTAAACGGCAGAACCTTGGACTAACAACTATGTAAGCGTAGCCATTATAATAAAAACATCAAGAGAAAAGGGGAAATGAATATGAAGAAAAAATGGATTAGCACTTTTACAGCACTTGCACTAGCGGCATCAATGATCGCAGGTTGCGGCTCTGGAAGCAACGACAAACCGGCTGGGAAAGTTACCGTATATATCGGTTTCCAGGAAGATCATGCGGTTGCAGCAGTTAAGAAGTTCACGGAGGACACGGGTATAGAAGCTGAAATGATTCGTATGTCAGCTGGAGAAATATTAGCTAAAGTTCGTGCTGAGAAGGATAACCCTAAAGCGGATGTATGGTATGGAGGTCCTGCAGATACGTTTGTTCAAGCAGTATCCGAAGATTTGCTTGAACCTTATAAATCCCCGATTGCGGATAAAATTGATGCGAAGTATAAAGATCCTGATGGCTTTTGGACTGGCGTATATGTTGGAGCTGTCGGATTCGCATCCAATAAAGAGTTCCTAGCCAAGAAAGGTCTGGAAGCTCCGAAGAAATGGGATGACCTGTTGAACCCAGCTTTTAAAGGCGAAGTGGTTATGGCTGATCCTGCATCTTCCGGTACGGCATATACAGCGCTTTACACTGTATTGAAAGTTATGGGTAGTGAAGAGAAAGGATTTGAATTTCTAAAGAAACTTCATCCTCAAGTGCAACAATATACGACAAGTGGTGCAGCACCAGGACGAATGGTTGGTATGGGCGAAGCTGGGGTAGGTATTCTGTTCGCACATGATATTATCAAATATCAAGAAGAAGGTTTCGATAATCTTGTTATGACGATTCCTGAAGATGGAACAGGTTATGAAACCGGATCTATTGCTATCATTAAAGGTTCAAAGAAACAAGAACTTGCACAGAAATTTGTTGATTGGGCATTATCTCCTGCTGGACAGGAATTAGGTAAGACTGTAGGTAGCTTCCAGAATATTACGAACTCTGATGCCGTTGGTCCGGAACAGGCGGTTAAATTAGATGAGATCAATACAATTGACTATGATGTTTCTGAAGCAGGTGCACAGCGCCAACGGCTTCTCGATAAATGGAGTGCAGAAGTTAAGAAATAACATCATCTTGAGAGGGGAGAGCTTAAATGGGCGCTAAGTTCCAAAGATTCAAGCGTGAGCCGCTCCTGCCAATACTAATCGTATTAGTAATGCTCTGCTTACTTGTGTTTATTGTTTATCCGTTACTTCAAATTTTCAAATCAAGCTTTGTAACTACGGATGGTATATTTAACTTCAATGGATACAAGAGAGTGCTGTCGGGTGGTGGATTATTCACCGCCTTGACCAATTCATTGGTCCTTGCCTTCTTGTCGGCTACAATCTCAACCGTCATAGCATATATGTTCGCCTACACGTTCGCGTATGTAAAGGTACCATTCAAACGATTATTTAACGGTATTGCCATCCTACCGATTATTTCACCGCCATTCGTTATTGCTCTATCAGCGATGTTACTACTTGGTAAACAAGGTCTAATTACTAAAAATTTACTGGGCCTGGATAACGCTAATATTTACGGGCTTCACGGTTTGGTGCTCGTCCAAACGCTATCGTTCTTTCCGATTGCTTTCCTAACTCTTTCGGGGCTGCTTCGTTCCATCAGCCCTTCCCTTGAGGAAGCCAGTCAGAACATGGGTGCCAATAAACTAAAGACATTCTTAACAGTAACCCTTCCGTTGTCTGTACCAGGGATAGCGAATGCATTCTTGCTTGTTTTTGTTCAATCTCTAGCTGATTTTGGTAATCCGATGACCATTGGTGGGAATTACTCTACTGTGGCACGAGAAATTTATTTGCAGGCTGTAGGTAGTTATAATATGCAGTCGGGTGCTGCGCTTGCGATGGTATTACTAACGGTTACATTGATCGTATATGTGCTGCAGAAATTCTGGGTAGGTAAGAAAAGCTATGTCACTGTTACAGGTAAACCGACAGGACAGAGAAGATTGATTAACTCAGGTCCAACGAAAACGATGTTATTCGCATTCTGTATGATCATGTCCGTCATCGTTATGGCTTTTTACGCTTTAGTACCCATAGGTTCATTTATTAAATTGTGGGGAATTAACAATAGCTTCACATTAGACCATTATAAATATGTGTTCTCTATTGGACAAAAGGCGATGAAAGATACGCTAATGCTAGCCTTGATCGCAACACCGATATCCGGATTACTGGGGATCATTATTGCATTCTTAATTGTACGGAAGAAGTTTCTTGGCAAAAAGGCACTTGAAATCATCAGTATGCTGTCGATTGCGGTACCTGGGACAGTTATCGGTATAGGATACATTCTTTCTTTCAACAAGGCTCCGTTAGCATTAACAGGGACGGCTATTATCATCATCGCTGCATTTGTTGTTCGGGCGATGCCTGTAGGCATTCGCTCAGGAATAGCTGCATTACAGCAGATAGATCCTAGTATAGAGGAAGCAGCTACTAATCTAGGTGCGAAGCAAACCAAAGTGTTCACGAGTGTCGTCATACCACTCATTAAATCTGCTCTTTTCAGTGGGCTAGTGAATAGCTTTGTGAAAAGTATGACCGCAATGAGCGCTGTTATTTTCCTGATTTCTGCGAAGTTCAACCTTATTACAGCATCTATTCTTGCTCAAGTGGAAGCGGGTCGAATTGGTGTGGCAAGTGCATACTGTACCATTCTGATCATTATCATGATTATTGCGATGATTGTGTTAAACCTACTGGTGAAGTGGATGAGTGGACCTAGACGTACAGCTTAATACAACAGATACTTTATAAGATAGGGGGCAAAGTCATGGCTAAGTCGGTTAGCTTACAACAAATATCCAAAGCGTTCACGGATGATAAAGGAAAACAAACCTATGCTGTTGAGGAAGTGAGTTTAGAAATCGAAGCGGGTCAATTCGTGACCCTTCTCGGTCCTTCCGGTTGTGGGAAAACGACGACACTTCGGATGATAGCGGGCTTTGAAGAGATTACATCAGGTGATATTTATTTCGGAGATGAGAATGTCAATCAAATTTCTCCGAATAAGAGAGACTGTACGATGGTCTTTCAGTCCTATGCTTTATTTCCACATATCAATGTGTTCGAGAATATAGCCTATGGTCTTCGGATTAAGAAATTATCGAAAGAAGATATTCGGAGAAAAGTAGATTCCGTCACGAACATCATGAACTTAAATGATTATTTGGAGCGCATGCCATCACAATTATCAGGTGGACAACAGCAACGTGTTGCCTTGGCAAGAGCGCTAGTGATGGAACCAGGCGTGCTCCTATTTGATGAACCGCTTTCAAATCTCGATGCCAAACTTCGGGTTGTCATGCGGGATGAAATTCGTAATATCCAGCAACGGGTTGGGATCACAACCGTATATGTCACTCATGATCAGAGTGAAGCCATGAGTATGAGTGATAAGATCATTGTCATGAATAAGGGGAGGATAGAGCAGGTAGGAAGTCCAATGGAAATCTACCAGAGACCTAAGACGAGGTTTGTAGCTGATTTCATTGGTACAGCCAATTTTGTAGAGGGTTCAGTTAAAAGGATAGAGGATGGGGTATTATTGATTGAGACTCAATCCGGAATTCTGAAGGTTCGACGTGATGGATATAAGGTAGGTGACATGGTCACAGTTCTTATTCGTCCAGAAGCTGTGACGCTTACGAAGGGTACAGCACATATGGGGGTCATTACCAAAAGTATATTTATGGGACAGACACAAGAATACGAGGTAGAATATAATGGTCAACTACTTCAAATTACAGTGCACAATCCGATTTATGAGCATATATTTCAAGTGAACCAAGAAGTATCTTTACAATTCTCTGAAGACTCATTGCATATTATTTAATACTTCAAGTGAAAAGAGGGGGACGGATGAAACGTTCGGTAAGTATTATGCTACGGCTATCCCTCTTGATCATTCTTTTGTTATTATGTTCATCCTGTGGCAAAGATACTAAGGGTACACTCACGGTTTATGCTGGACTGTATGAAGATCATGCCATCAAAGCGATTGAGACCTTTCAGAAACAGACGGGCATTAAAGTGTCTTACGTTCGGATGTCTAGCGGCGAGATTCTGTCACGAATACGTGCTGAGCACGATAATCCCAAAGCAAGTGTATGGTTCGGTGGACCTGCGGATACGTTTATTCAAGCTAAGTCCGAAGGGTTGTTAGAACCCTATATATCACCTAACGTTTCAATGATAGATCCGACGTATCGTGACCCTGATGGATTCTGGACGGGAATCTATATTGGATCTATCGCCTTTGTATCTAACAAGACCTGGTTGCAAGAGGTAGGGATGACAGCTCCCGAATCGTGGAACGATTTGCTGAAGTCTGCTTATCGAGGGATGATCTCCTTGCCCGATCCACGTTCATCTGGCACAGCCTATACGACACTTGCAACATGGGTACAGTTATTCGGTGAGGATGAGGCTTTTACATATTTGAAAGCACTTCATAAACAGAATATTATCTATACCACATCTGGTAGTGTACCAGGACGTACGGTAGGTATGGGTGAAGTTGGAACAGCGGTCATGTTCTCTCATGATGCCCTCAAGTTCTACAAAGAAGGGTTTCAGAATCTGGTGATCAGTTTCCCGATCGAAGGAACAGGTTATGAGATCGGAGCGGTTGGCATCATTAAAGGAGGACCCAATACGAAAGAGGCGCAGCAGTTCGTAGACTGGGCTCTGACTAAAGATGCACAAGAGTTAGGCAAGCAAGTAGGGAATTACCAATTGCTCACGCATAGAGATGCGGAGTCTCCTGAAGAGGCCTTTTCGCTTCATAATCTTAATGTGATCTCTTATAATTCGGAATGGGCTGGTAAGAATAGGGAACGCTTGATCAATAGATGGACAACAGAAATAATGCATGTACAAATTTCGAACTAATGGATAGCTATAATAATAAGGGGCTGCCTCAAAGGTCATTTTCATGACTTTTGGGACAGCCCCTCTTTGTTGTTCCATTACTTCGTAGAGTCCATTTGATCAAGATGAGTAAACATAACCTCAAGCATATTCAATGCCATTTGTTGCTCATTTAATGGGCGTTCTTGAAGCAATTTTGTGATCTTATGAATAAAATGGTTGTCATTCATCTTGAGGGACTCGAGAAGTAGTTCATCAGCCGTGACTTCTAATTGATTGGCTAGTTTGATTAGAGTCTCCAGAGTGAGGCTTCGTTCTCCTCGTTCAATCTGTCCTATGTAGGCATGAGAAACGTCGATCTTCTCCGCCAATCTTTCTTGCGTTAGATTATGTTTAAGTCGTTCTTGACGCAACCGTGATCCTAATTGCATATAATCCATCGTTCATCACCCTCCACCCTAAACAGTAGTGAAAGGTTAACAAAAATTTAACGTACTGTTGGTTTCAATATGTTTACTGTTAGTTTCATTTGGTGTACAATTACTTTAATGGTCATTATTCAATGGCTCAATATGATTGTTCTACGATTTTTCCCTAACATAATCCATGAAAGGAGAATGAACATTGAAATGTCTACAATGTAACTTTGAGAACAGCGATACAGCGAAATTCTGTGATCATTGTGGAATTCTATTGTATGCATCTTACAGAGCACATATAAGAAATAATAAAGTAATAACAGAAGAAATTGTAGCAACGCTACCAATTCTTCCAACGAAGAGAAAAAGAGATAAAACCTTAAAAATGCTACGTATCGTAATATCTATCGTAGGAATGATCCTCCTAATTACGATTCTCATGATGTTCTTCATTCTTGCTACTGAGGAACCAACCTAAGACTGCGATGGAGATAAGCACGACATAGAAGGTAATTTCCCAAGCGGTGCTATGTGCAAATGACTCAGAGAGAATTGCCAGTGATGGGTGAGCAAGGGTGATCACAGCGAGCTTAACGCCTACCCAACCAACAATGATGAAGGCGGCAACTTCTAGACCGGGACGAGATTGTAGTAACTTCACGAAGAAGGATGCTGCGAAACGCATAATGATCATTCCGATTAAACCTCCAGCAAGAACAATTAAAAATTGTCCACCATCCAATCCTCCAATTTGCGGAAGTGAAGTTTTCGGCAATGTTACTGCCAATGCTACAGCTGCTAGAATAGAGTCTACGGCGAAAGCAATGTCAGCTACCTCAACTTTAATAACCGTGAGCCAGAACCCAGAATTCTTTTTAGGTTGTGCTGAACTGCCAGGAATGACTTCTCCATGTCCCCTTTTTCTGAAGATAACTTTTCTTACAATATGATTTGCGGCGATGAACAATAGATAAAGGGCACCAATGGCCTGTACCTGCCAAATATCTACTAAGTATGAGATAACAAATAATGAACCGAAGCGGAATACAAATGCGCCTGCCAATCCGTAGAAAAGTGCTCTTTTTCGTTCTTGATCCGGTAGATGCTTCACCATAATCGCTAACACAAGCGCGTTATCTGCTGCGAGTAACCCCTCTAATCCAACCAGTATAAGCAGTACCCATCCATACTCTAATAATAAACCGATATCCAATGTTGCTTCCCCCTTATTTATATCTATTCATGAAGTATAACCATCCCTCCATGCAGATAACATCAAAAAAGACCTTTACTAAGAAATAGAACCTTTACAAATAAAGGAATTATTTCTTAGTAAAGGTCTCGCTAACAATTGTGAATTGTCAATAAAGCCGGAGAAAGATCTCTCGTATTGACGACTTTATTGTACAGCTACTCCCCTTTACAGGTGGAAGATATTTAATTATGAAGATAAAAGAAAGAACAATATAGCGAAATCATATATAATTTTTGACTTGATGTCAATAAATATAAATTTAGGAAGATGAATCTTATGGATTTGTTTCTTGGAAATGTATTGTCAACAATTGATTGTTGTTGGTATTGTAGAGTATGGTCACGATGACTCCAATGTCTTTATTGTTGCGATTAATAATAAGTTTAAATTTTTCTTCGGTTGTGTTATCGGAGATCTTCTTGCTACCTATGTGGAGATAGTCTACAACAGCTGCATTGTACTTCTTATTCGTCTCTTTCACTGCAATAGTGCCCCACTTAGCATAGGATGGTTCTACGGGTATTATATCCGAGGTAAAGACAGTCATTGACATTGTGATTGTCACGCTTAGTATAATGGTTGTAACGATTTTCTGAATTGTGTTCATAGGACACCCTCCTTATTTCGTGCATTAGATGTATTATTTGAATTATGACTATTATTATTCATCAAAAGAGAACGCTTACGAATAGATGAACTGTACATAGGGGCGAGAGTTATATAGCAATTGACGGATATAGTAGAGACATATATTATAAGGAATAACTAAGGTTATTTTTTTGAAATATAAGAAGGTATAAGTTTCACTTGATACTTTATTCCTTATATTTCGGCAGAGACGGATAACTTCCTTGAAAAAGGACGGTATAACCGTTTCTGCTTGAGTCAGAGCTTTAGTGCGTCATATCATAACAGCGGTGATACTTGTCTGTTTTAATTGATTACTGAGCGGTTTGTAATGAAAAATGAACATTAGAAAAGGGGATTTTTAATGAAAAAGAAACTATGGGTCTCACTTATGTTGTCTGCAATTATGATTCTAGCAGTGGCTTGCGGAAATAACGGAGATAAGGGAACGAATGGCACCGCTGGTACGGACTCTGGAAGCAAAGAAAATACGGATAAGAAAACGTACAAAATTGCGATTTCCCAGATCGTAGAGCATTCATCTTTGGATGCAACCCGCGAAGGATTCTTGCAAGCCTTGAAAGATGGCGGAATTACTGAGGGCGATAACCTAAAGGTAGATTATAATAATGCGCAGGATGATCAGACGAATAATATGACCATCGCGCAGAAGATTAATTCAGGTGATGCTGATCTCGTTCTTGCCATTGCAACACCATCCGCACAAGCTGTTATACAGCAAGTGAAGAATAAGAATATATTGTTTGCTGCTGTTACAGATCCTCTGGATGCTAAGATTGTCACTAATTTAGAGAATCCTGGTGGGCTTGTAACGGGAATTGCCGATACTAATCCTGAAGCAACTGTTAAGTTGATGGATTTCATTGCCGGAAATTTCCCTAATGTAAAGAGCGTGGGAATCGTTATTAATGAAGGTGAAGCAAACGCTGTCATAATGTCTAAATTCGCAGAGGAAGCGTTAGCTAAGCACGATATAAAGCTAGTTAAGGCTGCGGTTACGAATACATCGGAAGTGAAACAGGCTGCAGAATCGTTGATCGGTCGTGCAGATGCCTTTTATATTACATTAGATAATAGGGTAGTAAGTGGTGCAGAAGCGATTATCAAAGTAGCTAATGAGAAGCATATTCCATTCTTCTCCAGTGATCGTGATACGGTGGAGAAGGGTGCATTTGCAACGGTTGGTTTCAAATATTTCGACCATGGTTATCAAGTGGGTCAGATGGCTGTGGAGATTCTAAAGAATGGTAAGAAACCTGGAGATATGCCAGTGGGTATGCAAGAAAAGTTGGATCTGATATTGAATCTAAAAGCTGCGAGTGCACAAGGGATCGAAGTAACGGATGCAATGAAGGCAGAAGTAGAAAATGCAGAGGAAAATATTATCCAGTAATGATAGCTTGAATAGGTACTACTCAGAAATTATTGTTATGGAGTGGCCGATGTGAATCGACCACTCCCTTTATGTCTAAGAGGAGGTAATCATAATGATCGACTCATTATGGGGTGCTGTCGAATCCGGGATGTTATATGCATTTATGGCACTCGGGGTATATATTACATTTCGAATTTTGGATTTTCCAGATTTAACGGTAGATGGAAGCTTTACAACAGGGGCTGCCATTGCGGCAGTAATGATTACTCATGGATATTCACCTGTTTTGGCTAGTCTTTCGGGTTTTGCTGGAGGAGTTGCAGCAGGAACTTGTACAGGTCTATTACATACCAAAGGTAAAATCAATGGGTTAATGTCTGGTATTCTGATGATGATTGCCCTGTATTCCATTAATGTGAGAATTCTGGGCAAACCTAATGTCTCGGTCTATGGATTGAATACGATATTTACTTCAGTAAAGCCGCTCGTGCTTATACCGATTGTTGTCATCATCGTGTTAGCTTTATTGGGTCGCTTTCTGTATTCAGATCTGGGACTAGCATTAAGAGCTACTGGTGATAATGATCGGATGATTCGAAGCTTCGGTGCGAATACTGATCTGACCAAAATTATCGGTATTAGTCTAGCGAATGGATTAGTAGCACTTTCCGGGGCCCTGATCGCCCAACATTCTTCTTTTGCAGACTTATCCGGAGGCGTAGGAATGATCGTCATTGGACTAGCCTCTGTTATTATTGGAGAAGCGGTGTTTGGAGCTAAAAATGTCATTCACCATATCATTTCCGTCGTTCTTGGTTCCATCATTTACCGTGTGGTAGTTGCACTCGCACTTCGAGTTGAATGGTTAGAAGCTTCGGATATGAAGCTTATTACCGCTATTATCGTTATCGTGGCACTCGTGCTCCCGTCAACTCGTCGTGTGATGAAGCAGAAGAAGATGGCCAAGAAGCGATCAGCTGAAATATTGACTATGGGTCAAGAGAAATCAAGGGGAGGTGAGCTATAATGCTTCAGCTAAACCATGTAGCTAAATTATTTAACCCAGCCACACCTGATGAGAAAATTGCTCTTTTTGATATACAGTTGCATTTGAAACCAGGTGACTTCGTCACGGTTATTGGAAGTAATGGTGCAGGTAAATCTACCTTAATGAATATTATTTCCGGTGTAATGAAGCCAGATACAGGAAATGTGAAGATTGAGAATCAAGACATTACGCATTTACCAGAGTACCGGCGGAGTCGTTGGATCGGCCGAGTATTTCAAGATCCGATGGCAGGGACGGCTCCTTATATGACCATTGAGGAGAACCTCGCCATGGCCTATGCACGGGGCAAGAAACGCGGACTTGCTCTTGGAGTGAAGGCAAGTAAACGAACTTTGTTCCGCGAAGAGTTGTCACGTCTTGGTATTGGTCTAGAAGAGCGTCTTCATGCGAAGGTGGGAATGCTCTCAGGTGGAGAACGACAGGCGTTAAGTCTGCTTATGGCCACATTCACGAGCCCTCAAATACTACTGCTTGATGAACACACCGCAGCAC
Organism: Paenibacillus sp. FA6; assembly: GCF_051550225.1. Classification (NCBI taxonomy): domain Bacteria; kingdom Bacillati; phylum Bacillota; class Bacilli; order Caryophanales; family Paenibacillaceae; genus Paenibacillus; species Paenibacillus sp. FA6. Next base: position 1,463,304 of record NZ_CP188820.1, read on the forward strand.
TAGACCCCTCTCGGGCAGAATTGATTACCCGATTGACGGACAGTATTGTTCGAGAGATGAAGCTAACAACACTGATGGTTACTCATAATATGGAGCAGGCTATTCGTCTGGGAAATCGACTTATTATGATGGATAGTGGACGAATCATATTGGATATTGATGAGGAAAGAAAGAAAGATTTAACTGTCGAGCGGTTGCTTGGTGAATTCGAACAAATTAGTGGACATAAATTGTCTGACGACCGTCTTGTACTCGGTTAATTGATGAGCTATAACTCTCTCACGGTTATGAGATCGGGAGAGAGTTACTTTTTGGGAAGATAGATTATGTGATATATTATAAACGATATCAACTTATGAGCTAGGAGTGAAGTTATGTTTAATAAAGATGCAAGGATATTATTTCAAGGGGATTCGATCACGGATGGAGGCCGCGGTCGTGAACGAGATATTAATCATGATATGGGTCACGGGTATGCTTTTCTTATTGCAAGTCTCTTAGGTTATGAACAACCAGAACAACAATATCAGTTCTTTAATCGAGGTATAAGTGGAAATAGGATTGTTGATTTATTCGGACGTTGGCAAGAAGATACATTAAACCTTAAACCAGATGTGTTAAGTATACTAGTTGGTGTAAATGATGTAGGTATGGAGTTCTCGCGAAAATGTGGAGTATCCGCAGCTAAGTATGAGAAGGTGTATGAGTCATTAATCGAAGAAACCAAATCCCAATTGCCGGATATTGAATTTGTTATTTGTGAGCCATTCATTCTACCAGCGACGGGGAAAGTAAAGGATAATTGGAAAGAATGGAATGATGAAGTTTGCCAAAGACAAGAAGCTGCGAAGAGAGTCTCTGAAGCCTATGGCACCATTTATGTTCCGCTACAAGAGCCCTTCAATGATGCGTGTCGCCAAGCAGACGAATCGTATTGGATATGGGATGGTATTCATCCAACGCCAGCAGGTCACCAACTTATCGCCAATGAATGGATAAAGAGCGTGAAGAATAGGAAGTAGCAGATCGTATCAAGTGGATGATGATCCTTGAAGTACTATTGACATCTGGACCATCACATGAGAAAATGTACGCGTGTACATTATTGCGGAAGGAGGGCTTGTTATCGCATCCCGTAAGGAGGTAGCTAAGCTAGCCATGGTGTCCGAAGCAACCGTATCAAGAGTGCTTAACAACGTGGGTCCTATAAAGGATGAGACAAGACAAAGGGTTCTCGCTGCAGCAAAGGAATTGAATTATACTCCTAGTTCGCTCGCTCGAAACTTTGCTACGAGTAGAAGTGGGAATATAGGTGTCATCCTTCCTTATGTGCCTAAGGTCAATTTGTTCTCAACCTATTTCTTATCGGAAATACTTAGTGGAATTGGGAGTAAGTCTCACGAATATGGATATGATCTATTATTATTGTTCAGACCAATAGATGATGTGATGAACTATTCACAACTATTTCATACTCGTAAGGTTGATGCGCTGATTATACTGGGTGCTAAAGATGATGAAGTAGAAATAGAAGCATTACAGCGGTTGAAAGAGGACAATAGACATTTCTGCTTAATTAACCAGCATTATGATGGAGAGACTTTCAGTGAAGTGGATGCCACTCATATGAAGGGAAGTTATGATGCAGTCACACATCTGATTCATCAGGGTTATAAGAAGATTGCCTTTATAAATGGACCCATAGCATATTCCAACAGTCGTGATCGTTATGAAGGATATCAGAGGGCATTGCAGGATCATGGATTAGAGGTTAAAGAGTCATTATTGTTCACAGGTAACTTTAGTCGCAAGAGCGGTTATGTAGCTGCATCATCCGTTCATGAGATATTGAATAACGTTGATGCTATATTTGCATCTAATGATCGAATGGCTATTGGTTTACAACAGGGATTAAGAGAACTAGGTATACCGTGGAATCAACTTCCGGGGATGGTAGGGTATGATAATTCAGACTCGGCAGAAGTGACAGCGCCTTCATTGAGTAGTGTGAAGGTACCTTTTTACAAAATGGGCCAACTCGCTACTGAGAATCTATTGAACCGTCTACAACAATCGTCTGAGGGAATGCAGGATTACTTCCGTATTCAACTGCCTACGGAGTTAATCGTTAGAGAATCTAGTAGTACCAAATCAAAGGAGGAATTGGAATGAAGCAACTTCGTATTGGTATGGTAGGATACAAATTTATGGGTAAAGCACATAGTAATGCTTATCGTGCACTTCCGATGTTCTTCCCAAATGCTAAACTGAAGCCGAAAATGTCGGTCATCTGTGGGCGTGATGAGGTCGCAGTCAAACAGGCTGCAGAGCAATTTGGATGGGCTGAGGTTGAGACGGACTGGCGGAAATTGATTGAGCGAGATGATATTGATCTAATCGACATTAATGCACCTAGTAATGTTCATAAGGAAATTGCGCTGGCTGCTGTACAAGCGGGTAAACATATTTTCTGTGAAAAGCCATTAGCTTTAACTCTAGCAGATTCTCGAGAAATGTTGGCTGCTGCAGAGAAAGCTGGAATTAAACATATGGTCGGCTTTAACTATCGCTTCACACCAGCTATTCAACTAGCAAAGAAGTTAATTGAAAGCGGGAGATTAGGAGAGATCTATCATTTCCGGGCGTGGTTTCTTCAGGACTGGATTCTAGATCCAACATTTCCATTAGTATGGCGACTGCAGAAAGAGATTGCCGGTTCGGGTTCGCATGGTGATCTAGGAGCACATCTTATTGATTTCGCACATTACCTAGTAGGCGACATGCAGGAGGTTATCGGCATGAGCGAGACGTTCATTCGAGAACGACCACTGGCTAGTGAAATGACAGGGTTAAGCGCCAAAGGAAGTAGTGATGGCCCAATGGGGGAGGTCACGGTGGATGATGCAACGTTGTTCATGACTCGTTTTGAGAACGGTGCCATCGGGTCTTTCGAGTCGACGAGATTTGCTGCGGGCCATCGAAGTACCAATTCATTCGAGATTAATGGTAGTAAAGGAAGCGTGAAGTTCGATTTCGAGCGGATGAATGAACTGGAAGTATATTTCACGGATGATGACGAGGACGTACAAGGGTTCCGACGTGTACTGGCAACGGATCCCGCACATGCTTATTCGGAAGCTTGGTGGCCAGCGGGGCATACAATCGGATTTGAACACACGTTTACACATGAAATGTTGGAGCTTATGAATGCTATAGATGAAGATAGACAACCTTTACCGAATTTTAATGATGGAGTGAAATGTCAAGCTGTGTTGGAAGCGGTTGAACGTTCAGTCGAAGAGCGGCGTTGGGTATCTATTTCAGAAATGTAAACTAAACAATAGGGGTGTTTCAATATGAGAAAAGCGCTAATCGTCTGGGGTGGCTGGGATGGTCATGAACCTGAACAAGTTGCTCACGTATTCAAAGGTATTCTAGAGAAAGAACATTTCGATGTAGAGATTTCGGATACATTGGAATCATTTGCTGATCAAGAGAAGCTTCTTGGATTGGATCTCATTGTTCCTGTATGGACGATGGGTGAGATTAAGAGTGAGTATGCAAAGAATGTTCTTACAGCGGTACAGAATGGTGTGGGTATTGCGGGTTGTCATGGGGGAATGTGTGATTCTTTCCGCACTAACGTGGATTGGCAGTTCATGACGGGTGGTCAGTGGGTAGCGCATCCGGGAAATGATGGCGTTGAATACACTGTTCATTTGAAGTATAGCTCTAGTATGCTGCTTGAGGGCATTGAGGATTTCCAAGTGAAGAGTGAGCAATATTATCTTCATGTAGATCCAGCGGTAGAAGTATTGGCTTCCACGATGTTTCCCATTGTTCCAGGACCTCATTCTGCGAATGGAGCGGTTGAAATGCCAGTCGTTTGGACGAAACGATGGGGTAGTGGCAGAGTATTCTATAATTCATTAGGACATCATGCCGATATTGTTGAGATGCCAGCGGTGACAGAAATTATGCGCCGTGGGTTCATCTGGGCTGCTGATGGTAAATTAGTATCTGAACAAAAGAATGGCGCTTCGGCGCAACAAAATTCTTATACTGGAATGGTAGATAATAACTATTAATGTGAGTTTTGAACAACCATTATTAATGTAAACGGGAGGAATCATAATTGTGGGAAAAGTAAGAGTGGGAATCATCGGGTGCGGGAAGATAAGTAGTATTTATATGGAGAATTGTAAGAAATTCGAGGTTATTGATCTAGTTGCATGTGCTGATATAGATATTCAAAGAGCTCAGGAAAAAGCTTCGGAGTATGATATTCCTAAAGCATATACTCCCGAAGAGCTGTTGGCAGATCCAGATATTCAATTGGTTATTAATCTCACAATCCCTGCTGTTCATGCTTCGGTATGTCTGCAAGCATTGGAGGCAGGCAAGCATGTTTACGTAGAGAAACCACTTGCTGTCACACGAGAAGAAGGACAGAAGGTGTTGCAAGTCGCCAAGGAGAAGGGGCTGCTTGTTGGATGTGCACCAGAAACGTTCTATGGAGCAGGCATTCAGACAGCCCTCCAACTTGTGAACGATGGATTGATTGGCAAACCCATTGCAGCGACAGCATTTATGATGAGTCGTGGTCATGAAGGCTGGCATCCTGATCCTGAGTTTTATTATCAAGCAGGAGGAGGGCCAATGTTCGATATGGGCCCTTATTATCTGACGGCACTTGTTCAATTGTTAGGTCCAATTAAACGAATCACAGGCATGACAGGAAAGGCTTTGAATGAGAGAGTTATTACTAGTGAGAAGAAGAATGGTACAGTCATTCCAGTTGAAATTCCTACCCATGTAGCAGGTGTCATGGAATTTGAAGAAGGAGCCATTGGGACCCTTATTATGAGTTTTGACATATTTGGTGGAAGCACCCTGCCTCCAATTGAGATTTATGGTACAAAGGGTACACTTCAAGTGCCTGATCCCAATAACTTCAGTGGAGTGGTGAAATATCGCCTAATGGGCGAGTCGGAATGGATTGAACAACCGCTTCTATTCGGTTATGAAGAGAATACGAGAGGTATAGCCGCAGCGGATATGGCATATGCAATCCTTAGCGGACGGCCACATCGGGCGAGTGGTGAATTAGCATATCATGTGTTAGAAGCGATGTGGGCATTCCATGATTCTTCAGATGAACAGAAGCATTATGACATGCATAGTACATGTACTAGACCACGCCCTATGCAGAAAGATCTCGCACCTTTTACATTAGATAACTAATCGAATATAAAAGACAATAACCTGACGAAAGAACATCGTCAGGTTATTGTCTTTTTAAAAATATAAGAAAGCATAAGTTTCACTTGATACTCTATTCCTTATATTTCTACTTGCTTATACCTATAGTGAGTATTATACATATATATCTTAGTTTCATACCTCGTATTGTATGGAAGGCAGTTTTATAATGAATACATAGAAGAGACATCTCCCTAGTTATTAGGTGTTTGAGTGAAGGAGGTACGATAATCTGTTGGGGATAAACCAGTCTCTTTCTTGAAAAATTTCGTGAAATGATTGGTTTCTTTAAACCCAGACTGGTCCGCAACTTCTTTGATGCTAAGCGCGGTTGTACTAAGCAGTAACTTGGCCCGATCTGTACGTTTGCGATTCACATATTTCAGTGGAGATAATCCAAAATGCTTCTTGAAATAAGAAATGAAATAGTTGGGATGCAGATGAACTTCGCCTGCCAATTGATCTACCGTTAATCCATGATGGAGATTTTGTTCAACAAAGTTCTGAATAACATTTAAACGCTTCATCTCTTCGGTTCGGTGCTGAAGTATATGAACTGGGACATGATCTAGGAAATGGGATACGATCTCTAATAAGAGAGCCTTCTCTCGAATACGTGCCATTAGGGAATCCAGATTAAATAATGTAACCATTTCTTGAAATAAATAGATCAGTCTAGCCGTATCTTTAGTATCAATACATAGTGGAACCCCAATCCATTGAAACAAATCAAACGGTCCGACTGTAATCGAGAAATGGCACCAAAATTTTAAAAAGGGATTGCCGTTAATAGCGGCGAATGAATGCTGAACATGTGCAGGAAGAAGGCATAGCTGACCAGGCTTTGGATAAAAGTCTTGATCTCCAATTCTAATCCATCCTTCACCGTCTTGAATGAAATAAAGTTTGTTGAACGGAGGAATCGAGTTTATCTCTCCCCATTCGGTCGTTACCTGACTTTTATAAGCGGCTAGTAATTGAATTTGAAGTGATTGAAGGAGATCTGATAGAGCTTTTTCTTCATTGCTGATCATCATGTGGACACCTGCATTCAGTTAATTGGTATAGAAGCGTATAACCATATTTTATTCGAGAATAGGTATGATGGCAAATATCTAGGGAGGTTAATTCATGAATACACAGATAGGAACGGATATTCAACAGAATCATCGATTATGGTTCAATCAGCCTGCAAATGTATGGGATGAAGCTTTACCGATTGGTAACGGAATATTAGGTGGAATGGTATTTGGACATCCCTTAGAAGAGCGAATCGGACTTAATGAAGATAGCCTATGGTACGGGGGGCCTCGTGATCGAAATAATCCAGATGCGCTAGCTAACCTAAGTAGAATTCGTCAATTACTAGAGGACGGACAGTTGAAAGAAGCAGAAGATCTATCAAGGATGGCTCTATCCGGTGTTCCTGAAACCCAACGTCATTATTTGCCATTGGGTGATTTGCAACTATCTTTTCGTCATGAGAAAGAGAGTGTGCAAGAGTATGTAAGAGATCTGAATGTGTTGGATGGAGTAGCGGCTGTTATTTATAAGGTAGGAAGAACGGGTTATAAACGCGAGATATTCGCAAGCTTTCCAGATCAAGTCATGGCTATTAGATTAACTGCAGATCGTCCGGGAAGTATAAGTTTTACCGCACGATTAAAGCGTGGGCGTAATCGTTATATGGATGAATTTGTGAAAGCAGATGATGTCACGATTGTGATGAAGGGGAATGCTGGAGGCAGTGGAGGCATGGATTTCAGCACGGCTCTTCGAGCACAGATTGAGGGCGGAAGAATATCTATTATCGGTGAACATCTTGTTGTAGAGTGCGCCGATGCAGTAACACTCTTCCTAACGGCTGCAACAACTTTTCGTCATGAAGATCATGTGGCTTATACTGTTCAAACTGCTGTAAAGGCATCCTTGCTAGACTATGAAATATTGAAAGAAAGACATATTCAGGATTTCCGATCCCTTTCGGAGAGAGTTAGTTTTCATTTATCAACGAAGGAATCCTATGACATGCTTCCGATCAATGAGCGATTAGCTCGAATTCACGAGCAACAAGAAGATTTAGCTTTGATCTCACTCTATTATCAATACGGTCGCTATTTGTTAATATCCAGTAGCCGCCCAGGTTCGTTACCTGCAAATCTTCAAGGAATATGGAATGAACATATGTTACCACCTTGGGATAGCAAATATACAATTAATATTAATGCACAGATGAACTACTGGTTGGCAGAGTCTGGAAATTTAGCGGAATGCCATGAACCACTTTTTGAATTAATTGAACGTATGCGCGAACCTGGAAGAGTGACAGCCAAAGTCATGTATGACTGTGGAGGTTTCGTCGCACATCATAATACGGATATATGGGCAGATACAGCACCTCAAGATGTGTACATTCCAGCATCCTATTGGCCCATGGGAGCTGCCTGGCTATGTCTCCATCTGTGGGAGCATTACGAATTCGGAATGGATATAGCCTTCCTAGAACGAGTGTATCCAACGATAAAGGAGTCAGCAACATTCTTTGTTGATTTCCTGTCTGAGACGAAAGACGGATTATTAGTTACTAATCCATCGGTATCTCCAGAGAATACATACATTCTCCCTAACGGTGAGTCAGGAACGTTAAGCATTGGAGCATCGATGGATAATCAAATATTGCATGAGTTGTTTACGGCACTTATTGATGCGGCTGAAACGCTCGGAACGGATAAGGAATTAAGAGAAAGTTGGATAAGCATTCGAAACCGTCTACCTCAACCGACCATAGGGAAATACGGTCAGATCCAAGAGTGGATAGAGGATTATGAAGAAGCAGAACCTGGGCACCGCCATATCTCTCACTTGTTCGCTCTTCATCCAGGTAAGCGCATTAGTGTGAAGGAGACGCCGGAATGGGCAACGGCTGCCAGAGTTACGTTAGATCGACGAATCGCCAATGGTGGGGGACATACGGGTTGGAGTAGAGCATGGATTATCAACTTCTGGGCAAGGTTAGAAGATGGTGAGAATGCTTATAGCAATATACAAGCACTGCTTGCTAAATCTACTCTTCCGAACCTACTTGATAATCACCCTCCGTTCCAGATTGATGGTAACTTTGGAACGACGGCGGGGATATCTGAAATGCTACTTCAAAGTCATATGGGCTATCTACATTTTCTTCCGGCATTGCCTAATGCATGGAGCGCAGGTGAGATTACGGGATTACGGGCCAGAGGTGGTTGTGAAGTAAATGTATTGTGGTCCGATGGGGAACTACAGACAGCTCATATTCGTTCCCAGTTCGATCATGTGTGTACCGTTAGAACAACTTGTGAAGTGATCGTGTCTGAAGGGGATCATAAGGTAGAATTGACCAAGTTGGAGGACGGTCTAATTCAATGGACAGCCTTATCGGGTTGTGAGTATACATTGACTAAGATATCATAAATAAAGTTATCATAAATAAAGTTATTAACAACCTCACTACGGCTTTTAACCCGTAGTGAGGTTGTTTGAGTGGATTGTTAAAGGAAGCTAGAAACTGGATGGAAGAACATTAGATGTATTTACGAAGCTTATTCGATATAATGAGTCAACAGCTCATGACAGAAGTCAGTGGTATTATATTTGTGTTTACTTTATGCGAATGGTTAAAATATAAGAAAGCATAAGTTTCACTTGATACTCTATTCCTTATATTTCTGCTGAAACGGGTGCCGTCCTTGAAAAAGGATGGCGAAGCCGTTTCTACTTGGGAGGGCAAGATGTCGTACAAACAGATAAAGTGGTTAATCCTTTTTCTGCCTACGTTAACCGTGGGCTTATGGGAATACTTGAGACATAGCTTCTTGTTACCATACATCTCTATGGAACTTGGAAATATTCTAAGCCCTGTTTTTGTGTATCTTATTAGTTTAACATTATTAATGCCTCTATTTCGGATGCTAGAACATAACCAAGAGGAATTGAACCGTGAGCGTGCGGAGAAGACGGCATTTGAAGCGAGAGATCATTTGGCTAGAGAGTTACATGATGGGATTGCACAGTCATTATTCTTGTTATCGGTGCAATTAGATACTGCTCATTCTAAAAGAACGAAAGCAGAGGACATTGAAGAAATACAAGAAATTCGAAAAACGGTACACGAAGTCAATCGATATGCTCGTCAAGCTATTGCAAATTTACGTTATCCAGCGACAATAGAGGACAATATGTATGAAGACACCGTGAAAGCACGGATCATGCAGATCGCGGAAGAGACGTTAACATTACAACCTGTTATTGAATGGACCATTCCCGATTCTTGTTTAGATACAAAGCATAAGATTGAGATGTTAGCTTGCATTCGAGAAGCACTCCTTAATATTACGAAGCATGCAAAAGCTACAACCGTTTCTATTCGTGGTGAAGGATCAGATCAGTCATGGCATGTTCGAATACAAGATAATGGTGTAGGGATCAAGGAAGACCCCGGTGTACATAAAGATCGTTATGGCATGCGGATTATGAAGGAAAGAGCACAGGAATTGGATTGGACGGTTTCCTTACCCGAGGTTTCTAACGGAACGATCATTGAGATTAGAAAGGAGATGACCACCTAGTGAGTATATACCGTGTCATCGTTGTCGATGACTCACAACATGCGAGGGAAGCGATCATCGAAATTTTAGCTGTAGATAGCGATTTTGAAGTCGTAGGAGTGGTGCCAAGTGCTGAAGAAGCGATAGCCTTAACGGAGCGACTTATGCCTGATCTCATCTTAATGGATATTCATCTGAAGGAAATGGGTGGGCTTGAGGCAACTCGGATTATCAAATTACAATATCCTTATGTCAAAATAGTCATGATCACCGTCTCTGATGACATAGCACATTTATTTGAAGCTTTGAAGCAGGGCGCACAAGGATATTTACTGAAGAATCTATCTCCATCAACGTGGTTGGAATATTTACATGCCATTATGAGAGATGATGCCCCACTTAGCCGAGAACTGGCTTTTCAAATATTGAAGGAGTTCCCGACATCCTTGGAAAGTGAGGAGCATATTCCGCTGACTGCTAGAGAAAGAGAAATATTAAATTGGGTTGCCTCTGGTATGACGAATAAGGAGATTGGGACGCAGCTAGGTATATCAGATCTTACGGTTAAGAATCATCTGAAGAATATTCTACACAAACTACATCTTGAGAATCGTGTGCAATTAACTCGTTACGCGCTTGAAAAAGGGTTGGTTAGTCGTAAGCAAGGATTGTTCCCCAAGCGCAAACGTACTTGAATTTTCCGAAAAAAGAACTTCAAGATCCCATGAGGGGGCTTGAAGTTCTTTTGCGTTCTTTGATTTATCCTATCGTAATTTTACCTTCAGGATATCGGAAGGATTCTTTTTTTGCCTTTGGAGTTAGAGCATAAGCTAATGTCAGAGGTCCAAGTCGACCTAAGAACATAAGGAAGGTAATCGAACCCTTTCCAAAGGGAGAAAGATCGGGCGTGATCCCCATAGAAAGACCGCATGTTCCAAAGGCTGAGGTTGTCTCGAATAGAAGTGTTAGAAATTGACGGTCTTCTGTGATAGACAATACCATGGTAAAGGCGATGACAAGCAGGAATGACAATAGTGTAAGTGTAATGGCCTTATATACGACTTCCTTCGCAATACGGTTACGGAAAAATACAACGTCCTCTCTACCTCGGGCCATGGTATACACTGCACCAATAAGAATTGCAAAGGTAGTAACTTTAATCCCACCACCCGTTGAACCCGGTGCTGCACCAATGAACATCCATATAATCATAAAAAACTGTGTAGATTGACGTAACATAGGGATATCAAGTGTACTGATTCCACCAGAACGTGTCGTGACCGATTGTAAGGCAGATGCAATGATTTTGTCAGGGTGACTTAAAGCTTGTAGGGTATGTACGTTTGTGTATTCAAAAATATAAATAACGATAGTTCCCACCACAATAAGGGCTACGGACACTGTGAGAACGACTTTACTATGTAGTAATAGTTTTCTTGATTTGCGAAATCCGAGGAGATCGGATATAACAATAAAACCAATACCACCTAGAAATATGAGTAGCATAAGAATTAGATTAACAAACGGATCATTAACATAAGGATTAAAGCTACTGAAAGGTCCATGAATGGTTCCAAGGATATCAAATCCTACGTTTGTGAACGAAGAAATGCTATGAAACACCCCATAATACATGGCTTGAATGATAGGCATGTCCAAAGAAAAACGTATGGCTAAAAGTGCAGCTCCGATCAGTTCAATTGTGAGGGAGTAGAAGATCACTTTGCGCATTAATCGCACGATACCTTCCATACTTCCGTGATTCATGGCTTGTTGCAAAATTAAGCGTTCTTTGATCGAAATGCGCTTGTTAAATACTAAAGCAATCAACGTAGCCATGGTCGTAAAGCCTAAGCCACCAATTTGAAAAAGACTGAGCATCACAATTTCTCCAAATAAAGATAGCTGTGTTCCGGGATCAATAACAGCAAGCCCTGTTACACATGTGGCAGATGTGGCCATAAACAAAGCATCTACAAAGGATAATGCTACTCCTGTGGAAGAGGCGATAGGTAATGACAGCAGAATGGCTCCTATGAATATTATTATCGCGAAGCCGAATACTAAAATTTTTGGAGGTGTTAAAAGGTAGCGGAATAGCTTCCTTTTTGTCAATATATTCATTGCAAAACTCACTTTCTAGAATGTCATTCTTTTTATTATAGTGTACCCACGTTTGATAAAACAGTCCTTGACTCCCATAAATTTTTCTGATGAGTTATAATTTAAGTTCAACACGGAAAGTATGGAGGGATAAAAGATGTTAAGACCCGCAAAAAAAGAAGATGCACCATTTGTATCACGACTACTTTATGATGCCCTGCATGATATAGCCCACCAATTGACAGGTCAAGACCATGAAATGGATGCCCTAGATGTTCTAGAGAATTTTTTTGTTCAAGAAGATGGACGTTTAAGTTATAAGCAGATTTTAGTTAAAGAAGTGAAAGGTAGGGTAGGAGGAGCCGTCGTATCCTACGCAGGATCGGATGCTACAGCATTGGATCAACCAATTGTTGATTACTTACGTACCTTAAAGAACGACTCAAGCATCATGCTAGATAAAGAAGCTGATGAGGATGAATATTATATAGATACCCTATCCGTATCTTCCGCATACGGGAGGCAAGGCATTGGTACAGAATTAATGCTTGCTGTAGAGAGTGAAGCGAGAAAGCGACATTTCTCCAAAATTGCACTTGCCGTCATTAAAGATAATATCGGAGCCTATTCGTTGTACCAAAGATCAGGTTTTAAAGTAGACAAGGAGATCCCGATTAACGGTCACTTATACTATCATATGGTTAAGATGTTGTAAGTCATACATCAACCCACCCCCCGAAAAACCAGTGTTTAAAAGGCTTCCGAGAGGTAGCCTTTTCTGATTAAATCACATAAAAATCACATTCTCTGCTAGAAATCAAAATTAAGAATATCTGTGAAGTGAGTTTTGATCATTTCTGTGGTCTTCTTTTTTATGTTTGTTTTCTGAAGTATTCTCTCCATCTTGGCTAGTATATTTCCTTTGATTCTCTTATTAAACTTAAGGGGAAGAATAGTTCAATTAAATGATATAATTAAAAAAACATATGGATATGAAGGTAATAACTCTAGGTGGTTATAAAATTTAAGATTTCAGGAGGTACCATGGATTTGATCGAGTATTTGAAAGGGGTGTACGAGGCTTGGATCGACTACCCCAAAAGAGAGGGCACCGTTATCACTAACAAATACCGAATTCAACATTTCCTTGGTATTGGCAGCTACGGTTTGACCTACATATGCCTGGATATGGATACCGGCCAAGAGGTAGTTCTGAAGCAAGCCAAGCCAAGTAAGGGGACAGTCAGTCGAGATTTGTTGTGCCGGGAGATTTACGTTCTGGGTCGGCTGCGGCATCCTTCGATTCAGAGATGCTTAGCGTCATTCGAATATAAGAACCAGTTGTATATGGTAACCGAGTACGTGAATGGACAGACAGTGGAAGATTTGATTTTCGAGCGAGGAGCAGTGTTTTCTGAAAAAGAGACGCTATGTTTCGTTCACAGATTGATGGAGATTTTAAGTTATGTCCATGAACAAGGATTCGTTCATTTCGATATCCGGATACCGAACGTCATATTGGATGGAGATCAGATCCACCTTATTGATTTCGGCTTGGCATGTCGCTTGGGGGAGCCGATTTGCACGGATTTCGGAGCGGATGAGGAGACAACGCTAAGTAGAACCGTGGAGGCTCCAAACGATCTATATGCTATTGGCCACTTTATTCTTTTTATGCTGTATTCCGGTTATGATTCGTGCACTTTAGAAGTTGAATTAAATTCAGGATGGGAGGACGAGCTGACTGTATCACCGATGACCAAGCATATTCTTCGCAAGTTGCTCCAGATCGATCCTCCTTATATGGATACACAACAATTTGTGCGGGACTTGGAACAGTGGTTGGATTGATGAGTATATAAAAAAGAGCCGCTTTACGCGGCTTTGTTGATTAGCTAGAGCTTCTATATTTATTTTTGTAGTAACCATGGCCTTGCTTTTTGTGTCCGTAACCTTGGTCGGACGAATTCCGGCGACCATAATGTTGCTTCCGACTGCTGGAGCTGTAGCGATGACTTCTATGATTAGATTGTTGGAAGGATCCTAATATTTTTTGTAGTAAGCGCTTGAGCATTTCTTCATTCCTCCTTTGATTTTGTTTACTACGGATAACAGGTCGTGAGGTTTCAAATTCACTCTTCTACTCTTCTGAACTTGCTAGGTAAGGAAAACGATGGTTTACAATCAACCGCCTGATGTTGGGCGGTTTTTCTTATGCCCAAAAATAAAGGAGGACGCGCTAACGTCCTCCCAATCATCCAGGGTATCCCCCGGCTGAGATAGCGGCGCGCCACGCGTGGCATTTTGCAGACATCCTCTATCTCGTCTCCAATCCTACACGGAAGCCGAGGGATACTTAAATGGGAACACCAAACGAAAATAATTTAATGTTACAGTATGAGATCGAAGTTATGTCCGGTATCCTAGAATCAAAAGCTAAGTACCGTAAGATTGTAAAAGCAGGAATAGCCTATTTCTAACCTCAATAAAATCCCCTTTTAACGATCATTTATTACACCTCTATTAGTTATACTTCAAATAAATGTTTAAAAGAAAAGCACCCGAAGGCGCTTTAGTTAATTAATTTTCTAACTAGCTTTCATCCCAAATGATAAAGCCATTCGATTTTTCTCCAGCCGGTCCCTTGAAAGTCACTTGTAGCTCTGTCGTATTTTTCGGCAACACCAGGACATTATCAACTACTGCATTGTCATTTATCTGTCCAGTTGATAAGGCTTGCCCCTCTTTGTCGGTAATAGTATAAGATCCAGTAACTACTTTATCAATGGCAGAGCTTTTAAATCCGATAAGCACACCTACTTTAGTTGTGCCTGCTTTAACTTTAAAGGCTACACCTTGACCAGCACTATTCACACCACTAACCATAAAGGCTGTACTGTATTGTGTTTCTCCAAACAATAAATCGTCCTTATTACGTGTGATTCCGTTAGTAGTAACATCCCATTTAAGATGAGAGACATTACCTACTCCGAAAGGTGCCCTCCCCCTATATTTGAAGCGCTAGACGTTTTAGTAGTTAATGAAATTTGTTGTTTCTTCGCATCCCAATCAACATCGACTCCGGTTGCTTCAGCTACGGATTTAAGCGGGACGTACGTAGCTCCTTTGTAGCTGATAGGAGTTAACTTTTTCCCGGTTGGATCCTTCGGAGTCCAAGCCTCACCATCTAACAAAAAGGATATTCCATGATTCAAGTTGCTTGGATTTTCTCCAATGTCGACGCTGCTGAAGCTCCTGCTGAAAATGTTAATAACAAAACAAGTGCCGATCCAATAAGTGTTGTTTTCTTCATTTTTATTTTCAAATTCATTTTCCCACCAATGGTATAATATGTATCTTAACCCTCATCATAATACAACATGTTGCAAATTTCGGCATTGAGTGATGAACAACGCTATCCGCAATGGTCTGATTAAAGCTACCGATCTCGGGACTGGATCATCACGGACATTTCTCATGGACAATGTGCTGGCATGGCAGCCTACTAATTAGAGAGTTGCAAATAAAGGCTACATTAGTTGGGAAGATAAGACGGCATTATAATTTTGCAAGCCTGGGAGCAAGAAGGTAGTCATTTTTCAACTCCTTCGAGAGATACGGAATACTGGAGTAGTTATTAATGTGACACTGGATTCAGATTGTAGTTATAATATAAGTAAGTACATAATGTTGAAGAAAAAGAATAGTAGCATGATTTTAGTGGTATGATTTCATCATGGAACATTACTGGGAAATCACATTCTCTGCATATAAACTTTAATATGAACGAAACTTACAAATGAAAATGATCCATAAAACAATGTCTTACTAGGGTAATGATTACGTGCGCATATAGCTGAATCTTAAAAAAGATGGTTAAGTTGTTGTAGTTCCGACCATAAGTCTTCCATTATTTGATCGTAAAGGCCTTTGCTTAAATTTGATAGAATAGACAAGTTGTCTATTCTATTAAAAAAGCGAGGCTTTTCTCATGAGAATGAACCGATTATATAAGATGTTGACGCTAATGCTGATTGTAATGATATTTGCAGGGTTTACCACGATACCCGCAGCCATGGCGAAACCTGTAAGTAACCCATTACCTTTTGATGATATTACAAATAGTTATGCTCAGAAGGAGATTATTCGGTTAGCTAAGCTAAATATTATTAATGGTAAGGCTGAGCGTACATTTGAGCCACAACAACCTGTCACTCGGGCTGAATTTATAACGATGATCGCTCGTCTTTTACGATTAGAACCGGTAGATAATGATATTGCTCCATTTACGGATGTTCGTAAGGGGGACTGGTATGTTGGTTGGGTACAAGCTGGATTCAACTTGGGTATAGTGGATGGGACTCGTCTTGGAAGATTTGAACCTCAAAAGTCGATTAGCCGTCAAGAGGTTGCGACGATTATAGCTAGAGCTATTAAGCTAAAGTCAGCAGAAAATCAAAGTTATCCTACATTTTCTGATGCTGGTGATATCGCTAAATGGGCCATTCCTTATGTAACAATGATTCAGAAGAACACACTTATGATCGGGCAAGATAACAAGTTTCGTCCAAATGATAACATGACTAGGCAAGAAACGGCAGTCGTATTAGATCGGGTTCTGAGCAGTTCATTCGGAGTGAAGGTTATGGGAGGACTACAAGATACTACTATTCAAATGGGCTGGCAGTATGATAGTACAACAGCGGAGTTTATAGATCAGATTAATGATTCCAATATCAATACGTTGACGCCAAGATGGTTTTTCTTAACAGATAATGGGCTGGTATCGGATAAGACGGACTCCCAACTCATAACCTATGCGAAACAACATGATAAGAAAATATGGGCCATGTTTGGAAATCGTTCGGATGCCGAATTAACACATGCTATATTGTCTGATTCTACAAAGAGAAGAAGCGTTATACAGCAATTGACCACGTATGTTAAGAAGTATGCCCTAGATGGGATTAATGTTGACTTTGAAAATGTGAAACCTGTAGATCGTGGATATTTAACTTCTTTTATAGTTGAGTTAACTCATGAACTACATAGGACTGGAGCAGTTCTATCCATAGATGTATCCCCTGATTTGGGGAGTGATTGGACAGAAGCTTTTGATTATGCGAAACTCGGTGCTGCTGCTGATTATGTCGTTCTTATGGGTTATGATGAGCATTGGGGCCAATCTCCGGTAGCTGGGTCGGTATCTTCATTGCCATGGCTGGAGAAAGCATTGAATACATTGCTGAATGCTGTTCCATCGAATAAAATTATTGCGGCGTTACCCTTGTATACACGTGATTGGTCTACATCTAAACAAGGGGTCTTGTCTGAAGAATTAACATTGGAGCGGCAGGGACAACTTATCCGTACTTCAAAAGCTAAGCTTGTATGGAACGATTTGATAGGTCAGTATATAGCAACATATACGAAACAGGAAACGAAGCATAGCATATGGGTTGAAGACAGTCGTTCGCTCTCGCTTAAAGCTCAAATGGCTGCTAATAAGGGTGTTGCAGGGTATGCCTTTTGGTATATCGGCTCAGAGACGCGTGATATTTGGTCTGCCCTGAGGAATGTTAGCAAATTTTCATCCTACTGAATTTCAAATCATATATATTACTAGACATACGAATGGAAAGGAAACATAAATGCAAAAGTCATCATCGCCTATTCCTATTATTATTCCACTTATCATCGGAGTGATTGCACTCTCGTTCTCTTCCATATTTATTAAATGGTCTACTTCACCTGCATCGGTCCAAGGAATGTATAGACTCTTATTCACAGTACTCCTCATGTTACCCTTTGGAATTCGGCGTATCTCTGAATTTCGGAGGATTTCTATCAAGAATTGGCTCCTTCTCGGACTGTCCGGGTTCTTTCTTGCGCTACATTTCTTATTATGGATGGGTTCATTGAAGTATACGACGGTGGCCAGTTCGACGATTATATTGGCGTTAGAGCCTGTATTTATTTGGTTTGGAGCGTATTTTGTATTCAAGGAGAGAATATCTGTATTCGCCAAGCTAGGTATGTTGATTGCCATCGTCGGCGCCGGTCTTATAGGTTGGGGAGATATCGGTGTTTCTAGTACTAATCTATATGGAGATTTATTGTCTTTCATCGGTACAGTGGCCGTTGCAGTTCATATGTTACTTGGTCAAAAGCTACTTTCGCAAGTATCGCCTTATGTGTATAATCTATCCGTCTTTTCTTCGGCTATTGTCGTGTTTGCCCTCTATAATTTGTCGCTTGGAGTATCATTTACGAATTACGATAACAAAGAGTGGGGAATATTCTTTCTATTAGCCATCGTTCCAACTGTATTCGGGCATATGTTGTTTAACTGGCTTCTTCAATACATATCGGCAACAACGGTATCCATGAGTATTCTTGGAGAACCAGTAGGAGCGAGCTTACTAGCTGTCTTCTTATTGCAGGAGAAGATCAGTGCTGTGCAAATGAGCGGCGGGTTGCTCGCGATTGCGGGCATGATTTTATTCATGAAAGTAACCCATTCTAATAACAATCATGAATCATTGCTGGATTCGTAATGTTATTTTTCCAAGGGATCTGAAAGATGCAATTTTTCCTGAATTTTTGAATACTATGAGGATAAGATGTATAATTTCATTCTAGCGACTTAATTTTTTTTCACGAAGGTGGAAAGTTTGGTTATAATAAGAAGATAATAATAGAATGAGGGATCAGAACATGATTACAATTAAGACGAAAGAACAGATTCAGAAGATGAAGCTTGCTGGTGAAATATTAGCGGCGTGTCATCGAGAAATTAGCAAGATGATCGTTCCTGGAATAGGAACATTGGAGATCGATCGATTCGCTGAGCAATTTATTATTAAAAATGGGGCTACTCCTGAACAAAAGGGTTACAATGGATATCGTTTTGCAACCTGTGCATCCGTAAATGACGTTATTTGTCATGGATTTCCTTCCCATACGAAGTTAAAAGAAGGGGACATCGTGACCATTGATATGGTTGTGAATCTCAATGGATGGTTAGCAGATTCTGCTTGGACTTACGCCGTAGGTCAAGTATCTGAGCAATCCCAGAAGCTTATGGACGTAACGAAGGAATCTCTGTACAGAGGGATCGAGAAGGCTGTCATTGGTAATCGAATCGGAGATATCTCACATAGCATTCAAGTCTATGCTGAAGCAGAGGGCTTCTCTGTCGTTAGAGAATTCATTGGACATGGAATTGGTATGGATATGCATGAAGATCCCCAAGTTCCCCATTACGGTCCGCCTAATCTAGGTCCAAGACTTAAAGAAGGCATGGTTATTACAATCGAGCCCATGATAAACACAGGGACTTATCGTAGTAAATTAGATGATGATGGTTGGACAGCAAGAACTCTTGATGGTGGATTATCTGCACAATATGAACATACGATAGCGATTACGGCAGACGGTCCTATTATACTGACTGATCAAGGTGTTTAAGTAGATTTACAACTTATGTTTTTGATTTTGTGAAATGATTTTTATAAATATAGGCGATTTTCCATTCTAATCTGAATGGAAGGTCGCTTTTATTTCTCTATTGGAAAGTATATCATTCTGAGGAGACTGCTCTCATACTTGCAGAAAATAAGGATTAATATTCGAAGTAGCGAAGGTGACGGAATTGCCCTGAAGAAGCGTAAGCGTTCGCCTTTGCCATCAGATTTCACCCGCTATAGGGCGGAATCAAATCAAGAAATCGGAGGGCAACAGCGATCGGAAGGACAATCCGTCATCGTAGCGGCATCATAAACTAATCAATTTTCGCACCAAAAGATCGCGTGAAAGCAACGGCTTGGATGAGATCCATTCTAACTCCCGTTATATCTAATGATTTAAAATCAATGCCATCTAGGATGGCCCCTCGAAGATCAGCACCTCGAATGTTTGCTTTCCCCAATTGAACTCGTGTTAAATCAGCTTCTCTGAAATCAACCTTTTCTAAGTTAGCTTCGTACATATCAGCCTCGAAGAATCGAACTTTACGTAAATCCTGTTTGCCTAAATTAACATGTCGAAGGTTAGTGTAAGACCAATCACCTTCTTCAATAGTTATTCCATCCATTCTTGCCTTGAAGAAATCCGATCCAGTCATCTTACAATTTACGAATTTAGACACAAATAAGTTGCTCTCGTGAAATTTACAATTGGTAAATGCCGAACCACGATGTTGAGAGGAGTTCAGAGTGGCATTCGTAAAGTCACAATTAATGAATAAACAACCTGAGGTTAACACCTCCTCTAGTGGTGTACCGCGGAAAATACACTCATCGAAAGTACAGTTACGAAGTTCTCCATAGCGTAGGTCAGAGTTGCTGAAGTCAATGTTGGTGTAGTTCTTATCTACGTGCAGAAACATGATGATCATCTCCTATATTGCTTATTATACTACTAATAATTAAGAAGCGAGAAGAGGCCGCTATGCTCAGAACTGTAGCATAGTGGTCGAGTCATCTGAAGTCACCATTGCCATAGGCTGAGTATTCATGTGGTATCGTATCCAGTGAGAATTACAGGTCTAGCGGAGTAGGATTGGATGAGAAACCTCGATCAATAAAGAGCAACGGATTACTGTGGTTATAGGATTTGATTTTCGCTCCCCAATACAGATGGGTTAAGTAGTCACCGTTAATGACCTGCATGACATAGCTCGTATTTTTACTTTGTAGATGAAAAAATTGTCTTTCAGTATCAAAGTGGATACTCATAATCTACCTCCTAAGATTTGTGTAGAAACATATGGATTAGGTATAATATTGATATGATATGTTACGAATCGTCATATTCTCTAGTATGAACTATTCCTTAAGTCCGAAAACTGCCTTCATCGTGGATATTCCGGGTGATCATCGGTATTATCTCCCCGTTACATCTTCGGAGTGGGAAGTGTTATATATTGAATTTTCCAAAGATGCATTACCTTTCTGGAGACAGTTGCTTACGCTGTCAGAGCCCGTATTCCAATTGTCTGCTCAGTCTGATCTGATGGCTAAAGCATGGAATATGTATGAGATGGCTTTGGATGATCGGTTTCATGCTGTGAAGCTTTTACTATCTACAACGGATAACTTAGAGAGTATTGCTGAGCAAACGGGATTCTCATGTGCTAATTACTTTGGGGAAATGTTTAGGAAGCATAAGGGAATATCCCCAGGATCTTATCGTGAGAAGAA
Source organism: Paenibacillus sp. FA6 (assembly GCF_051550225.1). Lineage (NCBI taxonomy): Bacteria > Bacillati > Bacillota > Bacilli > Caryophanales > Paenibacillaceae > Paenibacillus > Paenibacillus sp. FA6. Next base: position 1,484,455 of record NZ_CP188820.1, read on the forward strand.
TATGACGCATGATATCCAACGGGTCTTTTATAAAAGATAAGCAAAGAAAGAATTTATCTAGTTTGTCTACCAACGAAATATTAGGTATAGTTTCATAAAGTGAGAGTTCAAAAAGTCGGATTTTCAGCACCGAGAAGATTGAATGAAGATAGGGAGTGAGGAGCGGAGCTACACGTTTTCGTAGAAAACGACTTCGGAAGCCTACGCTGGCAGTACCTACGTGAGCACCTGAAATGTTTCCGAAGGAAACATACCTCGAAAGCATATGCTAGGACCGGGTGAATTCAATATTCGATGTCGAATAGGCATCTTGGTAACCTTCGTGATCAAAAGATGACTTTTTGAACAACCTTATAAAGTGAGAGTGTGATGAGAGGGAGATTATGGCGACTATACATGATGTGGCATTAAAAGCGGGCGTGTCCGTTACTACAGTCTCAAGAGTGCTTAATAATAGAGGTTACATAAGCGAAGCAATGCGTAAAAAAGTATACAGTACAATGGAACAACTCAATTATCAGCCCAATGAAATTGCAAGATCGCTTGTGCGTAAGCAATCGAACATTATAGGACTTATCGTTCCGAGTGTATCTCATCCCTTTTTTGCAGAACTTGCAGATCATGTCGAATTTTATGCTTATCAAAATGGTTGTAAAGTACTCCTATGTAACTCTCGCTTGGATCCTGTGAAGGAAAGAGATTATATAGAAATGCTCAAACGCAATCGGGTGGACGGTATTATTATGGGTAGCCACACACTAGAAGTGGATGAATATAGAAATTTGAAGTCACCTATAGTAACCATTGATCGCCAAATTGATATCGATATTCCGTGGATCTCCTCAGATAATTATCGCGGAGGGGAGCTTGCCACAGAATTACTCGTTAGTAAAGGTTGTAAGAAAATTGCACACATTTGTGGGAATCTGAAGTTGGATCTTCTTGCCAACAAGCGTAGCGATGCATTTCAGAACGTAGTGAATAGGTATGGCATAGAACATGTTATTATTCAGACAGACATGAATGTATTTGATCAAATGCAGTATGAGCAGATCATTCAAAAGTTGATTATAGAACATCCAGATGTGGATGGGATATTTGCTACTAGCGATATTATTGCAGCATTTGCACTGAAGGGCTTCATCAAAGCAGGTAAACAAGTACCAAGGGATGTTCGAATCGTTGGATATGATGATGTAAGTGCAGCTATGTGGGTTACACCCGAAATCACATCCATAAGGCAACCGATCGCGGATATAGGGAGATTAGCTGTAGAATTGATAGGTAAACAGCTTGAGGGAGAGCCTTTTCTTACTGAGAATCTTCTGTCTGTTGAATTAATGGAGCGTGGCACAACTTAAAAGAGACTCAATATATCCCTGAAAGTCATTCCATCCGATAAATAATATCGATGCAATGACTTTTTTAAAAAAAGGATATGCTAAACGATTGACATATGCTAAACGTTTAACATATAATTCGAAATGTAAGCGGTTGATATGCAGCCGATACAACATAAAACTACAATGGGGGAAAAAGTATGAAGAGTTACAAAGGAGTTCAATTATTGATTTTATCATTAGTTGTGGTGATGATCCTCTCAGCATGTGGTAACGCAACTAACAATGATTCATCACAAACTTCAGAGGGTTCAGCAAAGGGTAGCAAAGATAAAGAAGTGAAAATTACGTTACTGAACTCCAAGGGAGAAATTCAAACACAACTTGAAGATGCAGCTAAAGCGTTTCATGAAGATAATCCCAACATAACTTTAGATGTACAATTAGTACCTGCCGGTGGTTCACCTTTTGAACGTGCATCAACATTGTATGCATCCGGTAATCCACCAGCGATGATTATGCTTGATACGGGTGATGTTGAGAAATTTAAGGATCGTATTCTTGATTTGAGTGGTGAGAAGTGGAATGAGGATGCTGTTGAGAATGCAACGTCTTTAACAACATTCGAGGATAAGAATTTCGCTTTCCCACTGGCGATTGAAGGTTATGGATTTATCTATAACAAAGCCGTCGTTGATAAGGCGGTAGGAGGAACATTCGATCCGACTACGATTAACACGACAGAGTCGCTTGAGAATCTATTTAAACAAATAGAAGCTTCTGGCAAGAAAGCACTCAAAGTTTCATCAGTAGATTGGTCACTAGGTGCTCACTTCTTCCCATTGGCTTACGCAGGTCAGGACAAAGATATCGGTGAAGTGGACAAATTCGTTGACGCTTTGAGAGCAGGAGAAGTCGATCTTGCGGACAATAAAGTATTTAATGGTTTAATGGATACCTTTGATGTCATGATGAAATACAACATGGATGAGGCTTCTCCGTTATCTGGTATTTACGAACGTGATGCAGAGCTTCTTGGTAAAGGTGAGGTTGGGATCTGGTTCATGGGTAACTGGGCATGGCCGCAAATTAGTAGCTTCGATACATCTACGGATCAGCAATATGGCTTCCTTCCAGTACCGATTAGTAATAATGTCGACGATTATGGTAACCAAGAGATTTCTTCTGCCGTTTCCAAACGTATCGTTCTAGATAAAGAGAAGAGCTCACCTGAGCAACAAGAAGCAGCAAAGAAATTTCTTGATTGGATCGTTTATGAACAAAAGGGTCAAGATTTCTTAGTTAATAAAGCAAATATTATTCCAGCTTTTAAGAATATTACATTGCCTGCCGTTGATCCACTTGCACAGTCCATTCAGGATTATATTGCAGATGGTAAATCTGAGCAGTCCATGAGCTTACTTCCTGCCGATCACTGGTCTAATGTAGGGGCATCGATGCAGAAGTATCTTGCCAAAGCAAGCGATCGTGCTTCACTTGCTAAGGAAATTCAAGGATATTGGAAAGGCGTTAAATAGAACTGTAGATGATAATCTGAAAAAGAAAGGGATAAGGACTCTGTGTCTTATCCCTTGGTTTAATCTAATCAACGGAGAGTGTTTTTGCATTATATCTAAGACAAGAGAGAGGGAACATTATGAAAGTGGAAAAAGGAGTGGGGAAACGACTGCGCTTACGATTAATTTTTACGGGGCCTACCTTGTTTGCCTTTATAACAGTAATGATTGTCCCTTTTATATATGGTATTTATTTGACCTTTACGAACTGGGATGGTATCGCAACGAGCCATTCATTAGTCGGATTTCAGAATTATGTATCGGTATTTGCGGATATTGTCTTCTGGAAGTCATTCGCACTTACGCTCAAATATGTGTTCTTCACCGTCATCATAACGAATATTATCGCATTTGGACTCGCCTATATATTAACAAAGGGAATAAAAGGACAAACTATTTTTCGCGCTGGCTTTTTTCTTCCTAACCTCGTAGGTGGAATTGTTCTAGGGTTCACGTGGCAGTTTATATTTAACAATGTTGTTGTTTATTTAGGTCAAAAAGCTGGAATAGCCATATTTAGTACTTCGTGGTTGTCTGATCCGAACAAGGCCTTTTGGACTCTTGTGATTGTCTCTGTTTGGCAATATGCCGGTTATATGATGGTTATTTACATTGCAGGTCTATCAGGTGTTCCTAATGATATTTTAGAAGCTTCTAGCATCGACGGAGCCAATAATTGGACGAAGCTTCGCAAGATGATTCTTCCACTCATGGTTCCTTCCTTTATCGTGTGTATATTCTTATCCTTGCAACGTACATTCATGGTCTATGATGTGAACATTTCTTTAACCAAAGGTGGACCCTTCAAAAGCACAGAGTTTGTCTCCATGCATGTATATGAGAAGGCATTTCTATCACGAGATTATGGGGTCGGTCAAGCTGAGGCACTTGTTCTATTTATCCTTGTTGCAGTGATCACATTGCTTCAGGTGTACTTTAGTAAGAAATTGGAGGTGGAGGCATAATGGCACGAAATAAATTTATGTCTCAGTGGATAAAGTTCATCTTGATGGCAGTCGGTCTCATTCTCTTTATTATTCCTTTTATATTTTTAATATTGAATTCATTCAAAGAGAATAAAGATATTACTTCCAATCCATTAGCTCTCCCTTCTAGTCTTGACTTTTCGAATTATAAATTGGCATTTGATAAAATGGGTTACTTATCAGCATTTTCAAATTCTTTGATTATTACCGTTTGTAGTGTGTTATTAATTGCACTTTTTGCTGCCATGACGGCTCATTACTTTGTGAGAAATAATACGAAATTTAACCAATATACTTTTTTGCTGATGGTAGCATCGATGATTATTCCTTTTCAGGCGATCATGATCCCTCTTGTCAAAATTTATGGTTCTCTTGATATGTTGAATAGTAAGTGGTCATTGATCTATATGTACATTGGTTTTGGTAGTTCTCTGGCAGTGTTTATTTATCACGGTTTTGTAAAGGCTATACCAGCAGAGTTAGAAGAAGCAGCGATGATCGATGGATGTACACCAGTACAAACATTCTTTCGTATTGTGTTTCCTGTATTAATGCCTACCACTGCTACAATTGCTATTCTAAACGTATTATGGATTTGGAATGACTTCTTACTTCCATCGCTAGTATTGATTAATCCTGAAGCGAGAACACTTCCATTATCAACCTTTAGCTTCTATGGTACCTATACTGTTGATTACGGTCCCCTTATGGCTAGTCTTGTACTGACCATACTTCCGATAGTTGTTGTTTATTTATTCGCTCAGAAATATATCATTCAAGGTGTCATGCAGGGTTCTATTAAATAAAATTGTAAGGGGTAGGATGACTTATCAAACAGACGAGAAACTATACTAGAGAGAACGCTGACTTGTTCATTCAACAAACGAAACAAAACGTACGGATGGATTACCGATTAAATTATCATCTGATGGCAGAAGTAGGTTGGATGAACGATCCCAATGGATTTATACAATATAATGGCGAGTTTCATTTATTCTATCAACATTATCCTTATAAACCTGTTTGGGGACCGATGCATTGGGGGCATGCCGTAAGCCGGGATCTGGTGAAGTGGGAGTTTCTGCCGATTGCTTTAGCTCCGGATGAAGCCTTCGATCGGGATGGGTGCTTCTCGGGAAGCGCTATTGAGAAAGATGGTAAGTTGGTACTGATGTACACCGGACATGTAGTTACTGGACCTGATACCGATCAAGATTATAAACAATCCCAAGGAATTGCCATATCTGATGATGGTGTGAATTTCACCAAGTGGGGGAATAATCCTGTTATCGGTTATGATGACATTCCGGAAGAGATTAGCAAGAAGGATTTCCGTGATCCTAAGATGTTTGTTCGTAATGGTCAATATTATATAGTGTTGGGTTCTAACGATGCAAAGGGTAATGGGCTTATAATACTATACCGTTCGGATAATTTAAAACAATGGACCTATGTAAATGTGATTGCGGCTAGTGGTGGACAATTAGGTGATAACTGGGAATGTCCGGATCTATTCCAACTTGATGATAAAGATGTATTGATGTTATCTCCACAGCGAATGCCTGCACAGGGAGAAGCTTATCGTAACCTTCACTCCACAATGTCTATTATAGGTAAATTAGATTTAGCAACAGGACTCTTCCACGCTGAACAGTACGCACCGATTGATCACGGGTTTGATTATTACGCTCCGCAGACAACGCAAGATGATAATGGACGCCGTATTGTTATCGCTTGGATGGATATGTGGGAATCAGAGATGCCAACCCAAGAAGACCACGGTTGGGCAGGAGCGATGAGTTTACCGCGAGAAGTGTTGCTGATAGATGGGCGAATTGTATATCGTCCTCTGAAGGAGATCGAACGTTACCGCTCTGAAGTATACAGTATCCATGACTTCATTCTTGATGGAACACAGGAAATGGATACTCGTGGTGACAGCTATGAATTACAAGTCGTATTCGAGGCAGATCAGGCGTCAGAGTTCGGGGTGAAACTACGAACAGGAGCGGGTAAGAATGGATTAGAAGAGACGGTTCTCTCTTATGACATAAAGACGGGGTTGCTGATATTCAACCGAGATCTTTCCGGGATCGGACCGGGAGGTGAGCGTAAAGCATTTGTTCCGCTTCAAGATGGACGGTTATCTCTACGTATCTTTGTAGATAAATGTTCTGTTGAAGTGTTTGCGAATGATGGTGAAGTTGTGATGACTGGACGCATCTATCCAAGTGCAGATTCTCAGGGAATTAACGTTTTTTCTGAGGGAACTAGCCGAGTTGTTTCTTTCGAGAAATGGGATATACGTTAGAATTTTCATGGATGTAAGATTTGAGGAATAGTTCCGGAAGATCAATCTACTGTATACATCCACCTCGTTTAAGCTAGTATTTTAGTATAGTGGAATCGCAATTGGATTTCAGTTAGACAGTCAAACACTGATGTTGAGCCTAATTTTGTGAAATGAATTTTAACACGCAGAAACGGAGTATCAAGTGAAACGAATGCATTCTTATATTTTAAATAAAGGCGGTTTTCCATTCCATTCTGAATGAAAAACCGCTTTTATTTATGTTCTGTTACATCTAATGATTTAAAATCAATGCCATCAAGAGTGGCCCCTCGAAGATCAGCACCCCGAATGTTTGCTTTTCCTAATTGAACACGTACTATAACGCACAATATACTAATAATACTTAATGTTATGAAGAACAAATAAATGCTAAACCAAAGAATCAACACTTGTTCAAAATAGAGTTATATTATTTCGAATTTATTTGGAGACTTATGGTAACACTACATTGTACTAATGACAGAACTCGTTTTTGTCAATTCTGGCCTTGTAGCTGTTGGGATGATGAACATGTGGAAAATGATGGTTTCTTATATTCCGGATTGGAAGGTTTTTGCTCAAGCTATAGTGGTTTTGGTCGTTCCTATCATTATTTATGTAATCTCCAAATGGCTTCAATCTACTTTGGGTTCTCAAGCTTCGAAGGCTACTTCGACAGAGAATAAAACTGAAGAATACACATCTGGAAATAACATGGGGGAGACAGAAGCTGATCCCTCGTTTACAGGTGAATATGAAGCAGACTTAGCGTCCATAAAGCAGAGGATAGCTCAAAATTGTGACGTTCATTTTAGAGAGTTTACGCTTGGTGGTACAGTTAAGAGGGCGGCTATTATTTATATTGAAGGACTTTATGATAAAGATCTTATTGAGATTCAAGTGATGAGGTCATTAATGATCGATGATATGGAAGAAAAAGAGAAGTTATCGGATGATACTAAGATTACAAAAACGTATCTTACGAATAATATGCTTCCTATTAGTGAAATAAGGGAGGCTCTCAATCTACAGGAATTAGTCTCAGAGATATTGATGGGATCTACAGCACTATTGATTGATGGAATAGTAGAAGTATTACTTCTAGGTTCTGCAACAGGAAAAACACGAAGTATAGAGGACCCTGTATCTGAGGGGCTATTGAGAGGTCCACGGGTAGGTTTTACAGAAATATTGAGTGATAACACCGCTTTATTAAGGCGTCATGGTAAGAATGAAAGCTTACAAATGACTAAATTTCAAGTAGGGACACGTGCCAAAAAGGATCTTGTTATTGCTTATATGAATGATATCGCGAATTCGGAATTAGTGGAAGAAGTTAAACATCGAATAGAAGCGATAAATATGGATTACTTACCGGAGTCTGGCTATGTGGAACAATTAATTGAAGATGATAGTTTAAGTCCGTTTCCACAAGTTCAAAATACGGAACGACCTGATCGAGTCATTAGCTCATTGTTAGAAGGTCGAGTTGCTATTTTACTGGATGGGAGTCCATTTGCACTGATTGTACCCGTAACCTTTAGTATGTTATTACAGTCGCCCGAGGATTATTATGAAAGGTGGATACCAGGTACACTCTTGCGGACATTACGAATTGTAGCTGCGTTTCTTGCCTTACTTGCTCCTGCATTGTATATATCCTTTATTTCTTATCATCCTGGGCTTATCCCCACAAAGTTGGTTATAACGATCATTGAGGCAAGACAAGGTGTACCCTTTCCATCTCTTATAGAGGCATTAATTATGGAAATATCCATTGAAATACTCAGGGAAGCAGGAGTCCGTTTACCGAAACCAATTGGTCCAGCAATGGGAATCGTTGGCGGTTTAATTATTGGTGATGCTGCCGTAAATGCGGGTATAGTCAGTCCATTTCTAGTTATTGTGGTAGCTATAACTGCCATTTCTTCATTTACAATTCCGATGTATAGTGCAGGAATAACGCTACGTTTATTACGTTTTGTGGCTATGTTTTGTGCTGCTATATTAGGAATATATGGAACGATTTTGTTTCTCTTGTTATTATGTAGCCATTTAGCGAAGCTAAAAAGCTTTGGAGTACCTTACATTAGTCCCGCAGCACCCTATAGATTAAGTGATATGAAAGACTTTCTATTCCGTTTACCTATTAGCATGATGAAACGTCGACCTCTCATGATGAAGACCAAGGATTCTGATCGTAAAAAATAATTGGGAGCGTAAAGGAGAAGGATGCTGTGTTGTTTGTCCGTAAAGATGATAAAATTACAAATTCACAAGCATCAATAATAGTTAGTAACTATATGTTTGGAGCTGGTCTTCTTACTCTCCCAAGAAATTTAGCTGAAACTATGAAGACTCCTGATGGTTGGATTGCTATTATTGTAGGTGGATTAATTGTCATGCTCGCGGGGATATGTATAGTGAAACTATGTCAGCAATTTCCGGGTCAAACCATTTTCCAATTTGGGAAAGAAATTGTAGGGAGTTGGCTTGGTAGTTGTTTAGGTATACTAATGATCCTTTATTTTGTTACTATATCTGCGTTTGAGATCAGAGTAATGGCTGAAGTGACCATCTTATATTTACTTGAAGGTACACCTCAGTGGGTGATTATTATGTCCTTCATGTGGATTGGATTGTATTTAATTACGACTGGAATCAATCCAATTGCTCGATTATTTGCGATTATATTACCGATTACGGTTGTGGTTTTATTGATTTCCATGTTATTAAGCAGCAAATTATTTGATATTAATAATTTACGTCCAGTCCTAGGAGAGGGAACCCTACCTGTCATTAGGGGATTGAAATCAACAGTGCTCGTTTTTTCAGGTTATGAGATCATGTTTATTCTCACGGCGGTTATGAAATATCCTAAAAAGGGTGTGAAGGTGGTGATTATAGGTACGGCAATACCTTTATTTCTTTATTTGGTTACAATCGTTATGGTTATCGGTGCCCTGTCTATTGATGGGGTTGTAAGAAGTACTTGGCCGACACTTGATCTTATGCGCAGTTTTGAAATTACAGGTCTCCTTTTTGAAAGATTTGAGTTCTTTTTACTTGTGATCTGGATCATGCAAATATTCTCGTTAGTTACGATTTCTCATTATGCAGCATCACTGGGTCTGTCTCAATTGTTCAAAAAAAATATTAAATTTATCATGTATGGTTTGTTACCGATCATATTCATCGTTGCACTGCTTCCCAAAAATATGAATGAGGTATTTGATTTTGGTGATTTCATTGGAAATGTTTCTATCTATTTGTTCGGGTTATTGCCCATACTCCTTCTCCTGATCACAAAAGTCTTCAAAAAGGGAGCTGTGATGCAAGATGAATAGCATGAAACGCTATATCCTATTTGCACTTCTTATTCTATTAGTACTCTGTCTAACAGGATGCTGGGATCAAAAGCAAATCGAAGACCATAGTCTCTATGTAGGACTAGCACTTGATGTTTCCGAGGGATCGGAAGAAGATAAAGAGTTAGCTAAACAAGGAGATTATTACCCTAAAAAGAATCTCATTACCTCAACTATTCAGATCACACCTCTTCAGAAAAGCCAACAGTCGCAACCCATGGGTGATAAATCTCCATCAACGTTGTATTTGAACATACAGGAGACCGGAGACTCGATTTTTCAAATAATGCGTCAGTACTCACTTAAAAGAGATAGAGCCATCATGGGACAACATTTGAAAGTGATTGTGGTTTCTTCAGAACTTGTTCGTAGAATGAATTTAGACGTGCTTTTAAAGTTCATTATGCGAGATAATGATATCAGACCCAGTTGTCTTGTATTAATAAGTAAGGGGAAAGCTAGCGATACACTTATCTCCAATCAAGCAGGAGATATTCCTTCATTTCATCTCAGAAATATGGTACAAAATCAATTTAGAACCAATAAAATATTGCCACCTATGATCCTTACAAAATTAGATGGGATTATGAACTCAGGATCAAGTTTTGTTTTGCAAAATGTGATTGCTGTCAAAGGGGAAGTTAAATTTGCGGGGGCTGGGATTATTCATGGAAAGACGAATAGATGGATCGGAACATTAGATGAACAAGATGTTGAAGGGCTAACTTGGATTACTGGAGAAGCAAAGGGTGGCTTAATCAAAACGTATGATAAGTCGGGTGAAGTTCTTGCTTATGAAATCAGGTCTGGAAATGTCAAGATTAAATCAAAGGTGCAAGGGGACGATATTTCTTTTCATGTGAGTATAAAAACTGAGGGTCGGTTAATTGAGAACTGGAATACATCAGAAGTTCCTACGGATAACAAATTTTTGAAAGAAGCAGAGGGTTATTTCGAACAAGAATTAAAAGATACGTTATATAAAGTTATTCATAAGATGCAAGAGGTTTATCATGTGGATATTGCTGGATTCCGTAATCAGCTTCGCATACAGCACCCTAAGGTTTGGAAAAAGGTTGAAAAGAAGTGGGATGAGACTTTTAGTCAGTCTAATATCACCTACGATGTTGATGTGAAAATTACAGATTACGGCTCCTCTTCGAGGTGATGATTCACTCATGTGAATATAAACTAATATTAGAGGAATAGTAATGTTGTTGTATTTTGGTAAGGAATAAGATATGATATAAAAGTAAGTAGATAACATTTGGGAGGGTACTTAAATAATGTCATTAGAATTTTTGGAAGCCATTAAGAATAGACGTTCGATCTATGCAATTAGTAAAGAATCCGTTGTGTCCGATGAAAGAATTCACGAAATCGTTAATGAAGCTGTAAAACATACACCATCTTCTTTTAACTCACAAAGTGCTAGAGTGGTTATACTTCTAGGTGAACAACATGATAAATTGTGGAATATCACGGAGAATACTCTTAAAAAGATTGTTCCAGAAGAGCAATTTGCCCCTACCGCTGAGAAGATGACGATGTTCCGTAATGGATATGGTACGGTATTATTCTTTGAGGATCAAGCTGTTGTTGAAGGGCTCCAAACTTCATTCGCAGCTTATGCAGATAACTTCCCAATCTGGTCTCTACAATCTTCAGGTATGCACCAATTGGTTGTATGGACAGCTCTAGAACTTGAAGGAATGGGTGCATCTTTGCAGCATTACAACCCACTTATTGATGATGAAGTGAAAGAAACATGGAATATTCCAGCATCATGGAAGCTACTTGCTGAAATGCCATTTGGTAAACCACTTGCTGCTGCAGGTGAGAAAGAATTCCAACCACTAGAAGATCGCGTGTTAGTATTTAATTAAATTGGAAGTTGTCACATAAATAAAGAAGCCAATTTTCTGTTCTTTTATGGTGGAATGTTCATGCCATGTCTCACTTGGTTTGATATTCAACTACATAGAATGGGGTTTGGCTTTTTTTTACTGTTTGGTAATAGGATATGATGTGGATTATAATAGTTTTACTATAGATCCATAAACGGAGGAGTAGAAGAGATGCAACTCATAGATCAGGCTAGCGTTCAACGAGTCATTGAGAAATTCAAAGACCAAGATCTTTATATTCATCTGGAGATGACAACGGGAGCTTATGCTTCTCATAACGATCAGTCAAAGTTCACCGCATCGACATTTATCAGTAACGGAATGATTCGATATTCTTTAGGTTCAATTGAAGGAAGCGGTCCTTTTCGTGTCGGACTCAAGATAGACCAAGGATGGGTATACTCACAAGGTTTAACTCACTGGGAAGAAAATGATGAAGAGCGTCTGATACTTGCCGGTCACGATAATGATGGGAAATTGGTCGTATCGCTGCAATTAAGTAAAGAACCATTTTAACTAGAGACGGTTAGTTAAGCCAAGTACAATAGAGATTGACCATTCGTCAAGAGAAAGAAGGTAAACCCAGATGGAACGTCATATATTAGTAGTACTACCTCATCCTGATGATGAATGTTTTGGTCTTTCAGGATCATTAGCGAAGTATATTAGTGAAGGAACACCTGTAACGTATGCTTGTCTAACTTTAGGAGAGATGGCTCGGAATATGGGGAATCCACTATTTGCAAATCGGGTCACGCTTCCTCAGATTCGCAAATTAGAGCTGGAGGAATCTTGTCAGCATATAGGAATAACTGATATTCGGATGATGGGTTATCATGATAAAACGATTGAATTTGAAGATCATGAGCAAATGAGTGAGAGAATAGGGGCTTTAATAACGGAATTGAAACCATCCCTTGTCATAACCTTTCATCCGAAGTATAGCGTTCATCCAGATCATGATGCTACTGGTGCGGCTGTTATTCGAACGATTGCTAAGATGCCTAAGGAACAAAGACCCGTTGTCCATTGCTTAGCATTCACCAAGGGCTGCGAGAAAATATTAGGTGAGCCAGATGTTAAGAACGATGTAATTCCTTTTCTGAAGCAAAAATTATATTCTATACAATCACATCGTTCTCAGTGGCAGTTGCCTGTAGATCCTCTAGTAGTAGAAAGTGAAGAAATGAAGGAAAGATTCGGAACAGAGCGATTCTGGACCTATTCTTTTGAATAAATATTAGTTGTGTGGGAAGTTGAATATCCCTTTTGAAACACTAGACGGACTCCCTATGATGGGAGGTTCGTCTTTTTTACGTTACGGTCATTCTTCGTTTGAAACTAGTCACATGGTACAATATAGAGAGGTAGTGAACAATACTATAAGAAATTGGTGATGATATGTACATGAGGCTGAATATCAAATTGAATATTGTTGTAATGATCATGTGTGTAATGCTAGCTCTTGGTGGTTGTAGTTCGAATAATAGTCAGGACGCGGGACAAAGCGATTCTTCAACGAATACGAATCAGCTGCCTCCAAATGATGAAGGTACCTTACCCGATAATCAGGAAGATGTCCAAATCGAGCCAACTGACTCTGTAGAAGAACTATTGAATCGCATGAGTACGGATGAAAAGATAGGTCAATTGGTTGTTGTTGGAATAGATGGGACGATTAATAATGAGGATAGTCGGAGATTTATTGAAGAATACCATGTTGGAGGGTTTATCTTTTATAAAGATAATATGGAGTCAACTCAGCAAGCGTTACGTCTGTTTAATGATCTTAAGCTCAGTAATGAGGTCAATAAAGTTCCGCTCTGGATGAGTGTGGATGAAGAGGGTGGCCGGGTGACGCGGATGCCGAAGGAATTTCTTAAGTTACCTACGAATGAAGCGATCGGGAAGAAGAATGATGCCAAGCTTTCCAATGAAATCGGACAGATCCTTGGTCGCGAATTAAAGGGGTTTGGTCTGAATATGGACTTTGCTCCAGTGCTTGATATTCATAGTAATCCCAATAACCCCGTCATTGGAGATCGTTCTTTTGGGAATCAGGCAACGGTGGTTAGCTCGCTTGGTATTGCTACTATGCATGGAATCCAATCTCAAGGAGTTGTACCCGTAGTTAAGCATTTTCCAGGTCATGGAGATACGTCAGTTGACTCCCATATCGGCTTACCTATTGTCGATAATAGTCTGGATCGGTTACGCAAACTTGAATTTCTACCATTCCAAGATGCCATTAACCAAGAGGCAGAAGTAGTTATGATCGCCCATATTCTACTTCCGAAAGTAGACCCAGATTATCCAGCTTCATTATCTAAGATCGTTATTTCAGATATTCTCCGTAATGAGTTGGGGTTCAATGGTGTTGTCATTACGGATGATATGACTATGGGCGCTATCGTGGAGAATTATGACCTGCAACAATCCTCCATCCAATCTGTCATTGCAGGCACCAATATTGTGCTCGTCGGACATGATGTGGAGAAGGGGATAGCCGTCATACAAGCTTTGACAGATGCTGTGAAGAACGGTAAAATCTCAGAAGAGCTGCTAAATAATCGAGTGTATACTATATTGAAGCTTAAAGAAAAGTACGGATTGAGCAATGAACTTGCCAAAGGTCCAGATGTTCAGTCACTGAATACGGACATACGAAAGATAGTTAATGAGGTTGGACAAGTAAATAAATAAATGATGAAGACAATTAGGAGGAATTATTAATGGTAGTTCATGATGGGAAGTTGTTCGTATTTGTAGGCTCATATGCTAAATCGGCAGATAGCGGTATTTATGTGTATTCTTTCGATGAAGGAACAGGGAAATTAACACTCGTTGATGAGGTTGCTGGACTTGAGAATCCGACTTTTTTAAATGTAGATATTAATCGAGATAAGCTATATGCCATTTCAGAAACGAAATCGGCGGAAGGAACCAAGATTGGTGAGGTCGTTGAATTTGCAGTTGATCCGACTTCAGGAGGATTGAAGTTGATTAATCGCATGAATAGTGTACAATCGACCACATGCCATATCCAACGGGATTCAGAAGGGAAGTATCTTACAGTTACTAGCTACCACGGCGGGATGATCGGTCTACTCTCTCTTAAAGAAGATGGTAGTTTGGGAGAATTATTGGATGTTGCGCAGCATGTAGGAAAAGGTGTACTCCCTGAACGTCAGGATCGGCCACATCCGCATTCCTCCTTCTTTAGTCCAGATGGAAGATTCTTATTCGTACAGGATCTTGGATTGGATCTTATTCAAGCTTATAGTATAAATGAGGACAAGCAACAGTTGATTAAGCAAGGAATTGTGAATCTTCAACCAGCTGCTGGACCAAGACATCTAACATTTCATCCGAATGGAGCATATGCTTTCGTTATTAACGAGATTGACTCGACGATTACGTCTTTCAATTATGATGCTGAGAATGGTAGATTAAGTGAACAAGAGACTGTACCGACACTACCAGTAGATTTTGTAGGGGACAATGGTTGTGCAGAAATATTGATTTCTCAAGATGGCAAATTTGTATATGGTTCCAATCGTGGTCATGATAGTATGGTGGTGTATGCATTTGATGAAGTGACGGGCAAGCTGACACTCGTAGAGCATGTATCCGTAGAAGGAGCACATCCTCGTCATTTCGAATTCACTCCTAAAGGTGACTATCTTATTGTAGCCAATCGAGATACGGACAATCTTACTGTATTCCGAGTGAATCAAGAGTCGGGTAGATTACAATATACAGGGGAAAGCGTAACGGTATCTAAACCCGTGTGTGTTAAGCCCTTTTATTTATGAGTTCGAGTTCAAAAAGTCAGATTTTCAGCACCGAGAAGATTGAATGAAGCAAGGGAGTGAGGAGCGGAGCGTAGGCAGTACCTACGTGAGCACCTGAAATGTTTCCGAAGGAAACATACTTCGAAAGCATACGCTTGGACTGGCTGAATTCAATCTTCGATGTCGAATACGCATCTTGGAATACTTCGTGATCAAAAGATGACTTTTTGAACAACCTCTATGAGTTATTAATTTCACAATAAATAAACACAACGGACTGTAAACATAAGGTATACTAAGGATAGGAACCAATAAGAGGTAATAACAACTATTGAAAGCGCGTTTTCTTACAAATGCGGGTAATAATTGTTTGTTGGGTTCCATATAATCCAGCAAAAGGTGGTGAGATCAATGGAACTATGGGCAATCTGGCTCGTCATCGGAATCATACTGTTTGTCATCGAGATGCTGACATTAACTTTTTACCTGTTATGGGTTGGGATCGGGGCGATTGCGGCAGCGCTTATTGCTTTGGTAGTACCTGACTTATTCTTCGTTCAAGTATTAGCTGGTTGTATTGTAGCTTTGGTGTTGACTTTCTTCACGAAACCTTTGACAAGATTCATGCGTAAATCCGATGGATTCACAGATATTATTGACGAATTAGTCGGCAAGCAAGGAATTGTGATTGAAGGCATCGACGTAGGTAAGAATGGCATCGTTAAGATCGGCAACGAAACTTGGAGTGCTTCCTCAGATCAGCCGTTGCACAAAGATGAAATTGTCATTATTGTACACCGTGGTACCACCGTCTTAGAAGTCCAAAAATGGGAAGGGGTTTCTTAATGGGTTATGGTTATGTAGTTGCTCTTATTATTCTAGTTATTGTCGTTGTGTTTATCTCATTGACTATCAAAATCGTACCACAACAACGAGTTGGTGTAGTAGAACGACTGGGTAAGTTTCATCGTTTGTTAAACCCGGGACTAAATATTCTTATTCCAGTTATTGATCATGTACGGGTATATCACGATTTGCGTATTCAACAGGCGAATGTGCCTCCGCAAACGGTCATTACCAAAGATAACGTGCAAGTGGAAATTGATACCATAATATTCTATCAAGTCGTTGGACCGGATCAAGCTACATACGGGATATCAGACTATGTGTATGGTGTACGTAACATATCTACTGCAACGATGCGGCAGATTATCGGTAAGATGGAATTGGATGAAACGTTATCTGGACGTGAGAAGATATCGTTGGAGATCCGTGTAGCCTTGGATGAAGCGACAGAGAAGTGGGGCGTACGGATTGAGCGGGTTGAAGTTATTGATATTCAGCCGCCAAGAGATATCCAAGAAGCGATGGATAAACAGATGAAGGCTGAACGTAGTAAACGTGCCATCGTTCTTGAAGCAGAAGCTGCTAAGCAGGACATGATTCTACGTGCCGAAGGTGATAAGCAAAGTAAAATCCTGAAAGCTGAAGGGGATAAAGAAGCGCGTATCCGTGAAGCTGAAGGATTAGGTCAGGCTCAGGAGCTAGAAGCTATTGGTCAAGCAAAGGCTATTTTAGCAGTTGCACAGGCAGAGAAGAACCGTATAGAATTGATTCGTGAAGCTGGTCTTGACGAGAATGTTCTTGCGTATCGTTCTTTCGAAGCTCTGACTGAGATTTCTAAAGGACCTGCTAATAAAGTATTTATTCCTTCGAATGCTGTTGAGATTCTTGGCAGTCTTGGTGCTATCGGGGAAATATTTAAATCTAAGAAATAAGTCATATTAATATAATGGAAAGAAGCCAAACCCTTCAAGAGAGGATTTTGGCTTCTTTCCATTTATGTCGGTACAATAGTATATTACTGTATACATATGGAGGGTAATTGACTTTGACGAGCATATTGGAAATGGATCAATTGAGTAAAAGATACGGAGATCAACCCATTTTAAATGCATTTACATCGCAAATTTGCAATCCGGAAACCATCACACTTCTTGGCGGATCTGGACAAGGTAAAAGTACGCTTCTACGGATTTTATGCCGCATGGAGGCACAGGATGATGGTGAGGTCCGACTCCACGGACGTTCATGTTTAGAGGTTGGACCTATAGAATGGAGGAAGAAAATCAGCTATGTGTCCCAACAGTCTTATATGCTTCCTGGAAGTGTAGAAGATAATCTGAGAACCGTGAGTAAACTTCACAAAATAGACTTTGATTATAACTTGGCAAAGCAGCTTATGTCGTCTCTAAATCTAGATGATCTTGATTGGGGAAAGAAATCGTCTGAATTATCGGGAGGAGAGAAACAAAGAGTTGCCCTTGTTCGTTCACTGATGCTAAGATCGGAAATTCTACTGCTAGATGAGGTTACGGCTTCGTTAGATATGCAGAGTAAGCTAGCGGTAGAAAAGCTGTTGCAAGATTGGCGAGAGCAAGAAGGGGTAGCCTGTATTTGGATAACGCATGATCTTCAACAAGCGCAGAGACTAAATCAAAGGGTATGGTATATTGCGGGAGGATCTCTGTTGGAGGATAGCGATTGCCGTGACTTCTTCGACAATCCAATCACAGATAGCGCACGAAGTTATTTACAACTAGTTCCACAGGAGGAAAGTTAATGTCCTATATAGCTCTTAGCTTCACGCTTATATTTGTCATGATCACAATGCTAGTCTCCATGTGGCAGAAGCTCGATTTAGAGAAGGATATTGCGATTGGGACGATCCGATCGGCAATTCAACTACTAATAGTAGGATATGTCTTAATGTTTGTTTTTCAATCTAAACATCCTATGTTTATGCTATTGATTATTTCAGTCATGATAACGGTCGCAGCCTGGAATGCTGGTAAACGCGGTAAAGGATTACCTGGAATACGCTGGCGCATAGCGCTTTCTATTGGTTGTACAGAAGTTCTAATGATGGTCTTACTCTTAGGGTTACATATAATAGAAGCAACACCACAATATATTATCCCAATCAGTGGTATGACGATTGGTAATGCGATGGTTGTATCGGGTCTATTCCTAAATCATATGAAGCGCGAGGTTGAGTCTAACAAAGGTGAAGTGGAGACCTTATTATGTTTGGGTGCAAGTGCGAGACAAGCCATTCAAGATTCACTCAAGAGATCGATCAAATCTAGCATGATTCCAACCATTGATGGGATGAAGACGGTTGGAATTGTCCAATTACCTGGGATGATGACCGGAATGATCGTGGCGGGTGCTGATCCAGTAGAAGCTGTACGTTATCAGATCTTAATTGTGTTTGCCTTTACTGCATCAGCAGCGATTACTAGTATTATACTAGGTTTGTTGAGCTATCGACTGTGGTTCACGAAAGATTTACGTATGGCCTCCTTATAGAGGATGTTCAAAAAATCATGCTGGAAGATTATAGACGAAGATCAAATCTAGCAAGCATTATTCTAGACGGGTTGAATTGCAGCCTAGAGGCAAACGCCGTGCTTCCAAAATCGTAAGCAATGGCCTTGATAGCTGGGTTAGAGCCCACGTGCTGTCTTAATGAGGATTAAGGTATTGATTAAAGGATACTTTGAAAAAGCCCGTTGTTACGGTCTTTTTTTTGTCTATTTAATTTTTTTATCTATGTTGTTGTAGAAAAAGCCAATGTACGATTAGGAAATCAACATCAATTTGGAGCTATTGCTTATATCCGCCTAGTCAAATGTCCATTAAGCTACAGTAGAGAAATGAATCTCAAACAAACTATAAAATGGGGGTTAGGCAATGAAGAGGATTTGGACTTCTTTAATAACGATTGTGCTTGTAAGCTCACTGCTTGCAGGATGCTCATCCGGAGGTGACAATAAACCTGCGCCAACGAATCAAGAAGGAGCTTCAAACGAGACAGAAACTAATGAAGCAACGACATATCCTATTAAGACGGATAAAACGATATCTTACTGGGGGGAAATAAACGGTAACCTAGTTGGCGTGAAAGCTTCACATGAAGATGTTCCATTTTTCGAAGAGTGGCAAAAGGTAACTGGCGTAGACCTGGAGTTTACTGCCCCTCCAACTGGTCAAGTTAAAGAGTCAATGAATATGCTTCTTGCAGGCGGAGAACTGCCTGACCTGATTGAGTATAACTTTATTGGAGATTTTCCTGGTGGTCCTGAAAGAGCGATTAAGGACGGCTATATTATCAAATTGAACGATTTGATTGATAAGCACGCACCCAACCTTAAGAAATTCCTTCAAGATAATCCGGAGATTGATAAGATGGTGAAAACCGATGAAGGTAACTACTATGTATTCCCATTCGTTCGTTATGACGAGTACCTTCGTGTATTCCAGGGTCCAATCGTTCGTAAAGATTGGCTGGATGAGCTGGGTCTACCCGTTCCAGAAACAATTGATGACTGGACAACGATGCTAAGAGCATTTAAAGAGAAGAAAGGCGCAACTGCAGCTCTTGCATTTAATAGTAAACCGAGATTCTTCAATGATTCTGGAAACGGTGCAATTAGTGGTGCATTCGGTGTTACCCGGGGCTTCTATCAAGAAGAGGGAAACGTTAAATTCGGTCCTGCTGAGGCTGGCTATAAGGATTATCTGAGACAAATGCGTGAATGGTATGCAGAAGGTCTAATTGATAAAAACGCTGCAACTGCGGACACAAAATCAATGGATAGCAACATGGCAGCTGGAGCAACTGGTGCTACAGTTGGTAACGCTGGCGGGGGTATTGGTAAATGGCAGCCGCTTGTAGAATCAAATGATCCAAACGCTGTTCTTGTTGCAGCTCCATACCCTGTATTGAATAAAGGTGACAAACCTAAATTTGGCCAGATGAACCAAGCTTATGCATCAGAAGGTACAGTTGCAATTACAACGAAAGCTACCGATCCAGTTCTTGCAGTTAAAATGCTTGATTATGGCTATAGCGAAGAAGGTCACATGTTCTTCAACTTTGGTACTGAAGGCACAAGCTACAACATGGAAAATGGTTATCCGAAATACACAGATCTTCTTTTGAATAACCCTGATAATTTGGCACCTGCGCAAGCAATTTCAATGTATACTCGTGCAAGCTACAATGGTCCATTCGTTCAAGACAAACGTTATGCTGAACAATTCTTTGCGCTAGATACACAAAAAGATGCTGTGGATATATGGAAAAATACAGATGCAGCGAAATACAGCATGCCTCCAATTACGCCTACACCAGATGAAAGTTCGGAGTATGCAACGATTATGAATGATATCAATACATTGGTTGATGAAATGACCCTGAAGATTATTCTAGGTGTTGAACAGATTGATCAAGTTGATAGCTACGTTCAAAAAATGAAGCAATTAAAGCTTGATCGAGCAATTGAAATTCAAAATGCTGCACTAGAGCGCTTCAAGAACCGGTAATAACTGATTGTTGAGAGGGCGAACAGCCCTCTCTTAATAAGAAGAGGTGAGTTCTAACATGAAGGCGATTCGTCCATCTTTAAGCCGTCGTATAGCACGTGACTTTTTGTTAAACAAATATCTTTATATCATGATTCTTCCCGTTTTAATTTATTATGCGGTATTCCATTATGCACCCATGTATGGAGCCATTATTGCTTTTAAAGATTACAGCCCGATTAAAGGGATTATGGGAAGTGACTGGGTAGGCTTAAAACACTTTATCGATTTCTTTGACAGTTATTATTTTGTACGTATTTTGAAAAACACACTTTTGATTAGCTTGTATACACTAGTCTTTGAGTTCCCTGCACCTATTATTTTGGCTTTGCTGATTAATGAAGTACGTCATCGCATGTTCAAACGTGTAGTACAGACGATTACATACATGCCATACTTTATTTCATTAGTTGTCATCTGTGGGATCATTACCGACTTTACAAATTCGGACGGTTTGATTAATGGAATGCTTGTTTCGCTTGGATACGATGGTCAGGCAATGCTTCAAAGGCCGGAGCTATTCCGAACCATTTACGTAATATCTGAAATTTGGCAAAGAATAGGATGGGAATCCATCATTTATATTGCTGCACTTATGAGTATTGATCTTGACCAATATGAGGCGGCACGTATAGATGGTGCCGGAAGATTTAAGCAGATGTTCTTCATTACAATTCCAGGAATTCTTCCTACCATTACTATCATGTTCATTCTAAGAATGGGTAACATGATGAATGTTGGCTTTGAAAAAATAATTTTGCTATACAACTCGGTTACTTATGAAACCGCTGATGTTATTTCGTCATTCGTATATCGTAAAGGTCTCCTAGAGTTCGGGTGGAGCTACAGTGCCGCAGTAGGTTTATTTAACTCTGTCATTAACTTATGTTTACTAATTACAGCGAACTATGTCAGCAAAAAATTGAGTAAAAATAGCTTGTGGTGAGGTGAGGGAATATGAATATTAAAACAAACTTCGTAGATAAAGTGGTTATGGTAGTCATCTATGCTATTTTAGCTGGTCTTGTTGTTGTCACGTTATACCCGTTGCTTTATGTATTTCTCGCTTCACTTAGTGATGCGGGAAAATTGATTGTTAATAAGCAGTTTTTGTGGAGGCCGCTTGGTTTCAGCTTGGAAGCTTATAAGACTGTTTTGAAATATCCAAGTATTGCGATAGGCTACAAAAACACGATCTTTATCGTTGTGTTCGGCGTTATTGTCAATCTGTTCATGACAGCACTTGGTGCGTATGTTCTATCCAGAAAAAATGTCATGTGGAATAACTTGATCATGTTCCTGATTGTCTTCACAATGTTCTTCGGTGGTGGACTTATTCCGCTATTCCTTGTTGTAAAAGGGGTAGGTTTGCTAGATTCTCTATGGGCAACGATCCTTCCGTTTGCGATGAGTACCTTTAACCTGATTATTATGCGTACTTCATTTGCGGGTATCCCAGAAAGTTTGGAGGAATCGGCAAAAATTGATGGTGCAAACCACTTTACAATTATGTTCCGAATCATCATTCCACTATCCATGCCAGTCATTGCGGTAATGATTCTTTACTATGCCGTAGATAAATGGAATGGCTGGTTCTATGCTTCCATCTTCCTTAAGGACAGAAGTCTATTCCCATTGCAGTTGATTTTACGTGAAATTTTGATATCCAACTCTACAGACAGCTTGTCAGCAGGAGCAGCAGCGGGAGAACGTCACCAGATTGGTGAAACGATTAAGTATGCAACGATTATGGTTGCGACGATTCCAATCTTGTGCGTATATCCATTTGTACAACGTTTCTTCGTAAAAGGTGTTATGGTAGGTTCTGTAAAAGGTTAAGATCAGACTTGAAATAGATGAGAAAGAGGGGAAACCACATGGCAGATATACTGGAAAAAGATGCGGTAATGTGGGAGAAAATTGCTGGAAAAATTAAAAGCATGAATGCACAAATCGGGGAGAAGTCTCCGCATGTCGCTGGTGCGGACGGAAAGTATGACGATATGCGTATCGACTGGTGGACTTCTGGCTTTTGGCCGGGCATGCTCTGGCTGGCTTATGATATGACTGGCGACGAAACCTTTAAGAAAAGCGCATGGGAATGGGATGATCGCCTAGAACGTAAAATGCTTGAAATCAACTCTTTCGATCACGATGTAGGCTTTCAGTTTTTACCAACAGCTGTGTTCAAATATATGCTGACTGGTGATCAAGATGGTCGACGCAAAGGCTTGGCTGCCGCTAACTTCCTAGCGGGACGCTTCAACGTGAATGGACGTTATATTCGAGCATGGAATGGCGATAAGCACGGTTGGTCGATCGTTGATTCAGCAATGAACATTTCATTGCTGTTCTGGGCAGCAGAAGAAGTGGGAGATCCAAGATTTTCGGAGTTAGCAAAGCTACATGCCGATACAATTGTTGATAAATTCATACGTGAGGATGGTTCTGTCAACCATATCGTATCCTTTGATCCATTGACAGGTGAGGTTATTGAGGTGTTAGGTGGTCAAGGTGAAGCACCGGATTCTGCATGGAGCAGAGGCGCCGCATGGGCACTGTATGGCATGGCCAATACGTATCGTATTACAAAAGATAATAAATACTTAAAGGCGGCACAGCGTGTGGCACATTTCTTTATTGCGCACTTGCCAGCAGATCGTATTCCGCTATGGGATTTCCGTACACAAGGCTCTCCTGAGCAAGAGCCGCGGGATACGTCAGCAGGTGCTATCGCTGCTTCCGGTTTACTAGAGCTTGCTGCATTGCTGCCGGAGCATGAAGCACGTCAATACAAAACGGTAGCTGTTGAGATGCTGTATGCTTTGTCTGATCATTGCGGTACATGGGATAACTCTCAGCATGAGGCAATTTTACGTGAAGGTACCGGACATAAGCCTGCAGGTCAGAATGTGAACGTATCTTTGATCTATGGTGATTATTATTTCGCCGAAGCTTTTGCTAAGCTGAATGGATGGACACGTCGAATTTTTTAATGTAAGTAGAGATTTTGTATACTTCACTATTTCGTTATTAATTGTTACAATATCTGTATTGAAAATCATGTCAAGTACACAGGTGATGGGATTGTGAGGAACTTTCAGTATTTGTGGCAAAAGCGAAAGAGTATTATTGTAACATGGATCGTTTCTTACAGTGTTGTTCTAATTATTCCCATCATGATCAGTTTAATGATATATTCCCAAGCAAGTTCTACATTAGCTAGTGAGATTCATCGTGCCAACGACTCTCTGTTAAAGCAAATGAGATATACGATAGATAATCAAGTTGATCTGATGAAGCGTTTGAATACGGAAATGAGCTGGAATATGCAGCTTCAGACACTGTTGTATTCCAATAACCCGGCTAATGAGATTCCTTTTTTGGCTTATAAGGTTGCCAAGGATTTTGCAATGTTTAAAACTTCCTATGCAACAATAGACGAATGTTATGTGTATTGGCAGCAAGAGAAATCGGTTATTCGTCCGGGCAATATACGTGATATGGAGACTGCCTTTAGTACATTGCACGACACAGGCAGCATGACATACAGCGAGTGGGAACAAGCTGTAAATGGGATGGGAACGAATAAGTTTATTGTCTGGCCCCGTATGAATGATGGGCAGGCACAGACATCTATCGCCTATGTAACAAGGCTTCCAAAGCGTCTCGACGGCAATGAGGCAGGGATGTCAATTGTCATGATCGATATAGATCGATTTCAGAATGCTATAGAAAACATTTCTGGACTAAGTGAAGGACAGCTTCTTATTTTGAATGAAGAGAATGATATTCTTGTATCCAATCGATCAGTTGATCCTGAAGTAAACAAGATGCTGAACCCTTTTTTAAAGGAGGGTCATGTAAGCTTGGATTTACCTGATCGAGGTAATTCGAAGTTGCTTTTTGTACGTTCTGAAATATCGGATCTAAAGTATGCTGTAATTATTCCTAATAGCGTGTACTGGAAAAAGGCAGAATTCGTTAGAAGCTTTGCTTATATCAGTATTATTATCAGTCTAGTTAGCGCAACGATTCTGACCTGGTTTTTCTTGCGTCGCAACTATTCTCCTATTCAGGAACTGGTGCAAACCCTAATGGACAAGAAATCGCCCCAGGATCGACTGGAGTGGAATGAGCTCCGACTCATAAAGCAAGCTGTTATGAACACTCGAAATGAGAAGGATGAGGTCGTGATGCAGCTGCAGAAGCATCAGCAGGTGCTTCGCTCCAATCTGCTCAATCGTTTGATGAAGGGAAGACAGGATTCCCTGATTTCATATGAGGAGGCCTTCGAATCGTTCCAGATGAAGCTGCATTCCGATATGTTTGCTGTCATGCTGTTCATGGTCGAGAATGAGGACAGCCTCTACGCCAAACTACCCGGTATTGATATTAATGAGCGCGAAAAACTCATTCAGTTTATTATCTATAACGTGCTAGAGGAGCTTGCAGATAAGCATGGGCATATCGGTTATGTTACCGAAACCAATGATATGATGGTATGTCTTATTAACATTAATCTTAATAGTGAGGATGTTACGCATGATTTAAATGCCATTGCTGCAGAGGCTCAGGAGTTTCTAGTGCGATATGAAATGGAGCTGACGGTCTCGCTCAGCGGCAAGCATTCTTCTTGGCATGGTATATCGAAGTGCTATCAGGAAGCGATAGATGCTATGGAGTACAAAATGGTGCTTGGCAAGCAGGGGATTATTTCCTATGAGGATATAGTTAAGTCGGAAGATGTGCCTACGGATTTCTATTATCCACTACAGGCGGAGCAACAACTGATTAATTTTATGAAAGCGGGTCATTTCGAGCATGCAACGTCCAATATGGATGAAATCTTTGAACGAAATTTCAATCAGCAGATCAAATCTTTAGCACTGACTAAAACCCTGTTATTCAACGTAGCGGCCACCATGCTCAAGACGATGAATGAACTAGACGGTCAGGAGAATGGCATGATGGAGCGTAATGCCAAATGGATGGAAGAGATTATGGCTTGCGATACGGTTTATGGTATGCAAGAGCGACTCAAGGCGTTGCTCCAGGAAGTATGCGAGGCCGCTGAGTCTAAGCGTTCAGCCAACGTGATGCAGGATCGAGAATTGTCACTGCGGGTCCTAACAGCCAAAGTGACTGAATATATCGAGCAAAACTATAGTGATCCGAACTTGAATGTGAATGCTATCGGTGAGCACTTTGAATTAAAGGGAAGCTACTTGTCCAAGTTGTTCAAAACCCATACGGGTGATGGACTGCTGGATTGTATTCATAAGTTCAGAATCGAAAAGGCAAAGCGATTATTTAAAATAAGCAACGAGACAATTGTAGAAACGTCTAAACTTGCAGGGTATAATGATGTAGCAACCTTTATCCGCGTATTTAAAAAGTATGAAGGCATAACACCAGGCAAATATAAGGAAATCGATTAATCAAGGAGAATAGGTATGTTGAACGGCAACAGCTCTAGCATTATGCCAATTTTCAAATTCATTCATTCTACTTCCAACCTTTCCGTATGAATCTTGTTAGTCATCATTATTTAGAAGCTAAATAGTATGTGGATGCTTTATGAACCGGGTGATTTTTAATATGTGCCCTATAGAATAGACATTTTAGAAACGTCTATTCTATAGGGTACATTTTTGTTATGCCTCAGTGATCTGTTGATTACTAGGTGCAGCGACAACTGCGGATGATTGAGATTGTGGTTATAATAGAAGTAAGTATATAATGATGTGAGAAAAGCAGAAAAGTATAGTTGATGTTAATAGAGATGAATCGTAAAAGAAGATAGGCTCAACACAACCGCCGTATGGTATAAAGCCTGCAACGGGATTGAGTCGAATGAAATGGAGAAGTACGAAGCAGCACAGATGACGGAATTGTCCTGAAGAAGCGGTAGCGTTCGGCTACAAGCTTTCCGTAGGAAAGCTACTTCGAAAGCATATGCTTGCCCTCTGATTTCAACCGCTAAAGCGGTATATAATCAAGAAATCGGAGGGTAACAGCGATCGTAAGGACAATCCGTCAGCGCAGCGTTTTCCTACACACGTTATTGTCAAGAACTAGTTTGATTCTGAGTCAGAAGATAATGATCTTACTTTCAATCCATAAATAAAGGAAATGATAAATCATATGAAACAAATACCGAATGGGATAAAGAAACGATCTGTTATACTGCTCCAACAAAAAAAGTTGATGTTTCTTTTCATAACACTAATGATTGGGTTAATCATCTTGGTATTTAGTAAGATAACCTATATATTTACGCCGATTACAACAATACTGAGTACCGTGGCTGTACCTATAATACTAGCTACAATAGCATATTATTTACTCAACCCACTCGTAGATTTTATGGAACGTAGAAAGATTAAGCGTAGTTATTCAATACTTATCCTCTACGCACTCATAATTGGTCTATTGACGATTCTGATTGTTGAGATTATTCCTGTCATTCGTAATCAAGTAACGGGATTTGTTGAAAATGTACCTTTGTACAGTGAAGAAATTCAGCTCATATTTGAGAACTGGATTGGCAGTGACTTATTCTCTCAGATTCAGAACAACTCTGGATTCAATCTACCCGATCTCATGGGTGAGATCTCATCGAAAGCTGCTTCATTATTCAATAATACGTTTAAAGGGATTGGCACAGTTGTAGGAGCAGTAACGGAATTTATATTAGCATTTATTATTGCCCCATTTATTCTGGTGTACTTATTGAAGGATGGAAAGAAACTGCCACAGTATATGCTTAAGTTTCTACCAACGAAAGTACGCCCACACACATCCAAAGTTCTAAGCGAAATGAGCCATCAGATTAGTTCATATATTCGTGGACAGATTATTGTTAGTTTCTGCATTGGGATTCTACTGTATTTCGGTTATCTTATTATTGGAATTGATTATCCTGTGGTGCTTGCTATTATTGCGGCTTTTACAAGTATGGTACCTTATTTAGGACCTACGATTGCCATCACACCTGCCATCATCATTGCATTAGTAACGTCACCGATCATGGTGATCAAAATGGTCGCGGTATGGACTATCGTTCAATTAATCGAAGGGAAATTCATATCTCCACAAATCATGGGAAAGACATTGAAAATCCATCCAATTACGATTATTTTTGTTATTATTGTATTTGGTAAATTATTCGGAATTCTTGGTGTTATACTAGCAGTTCCTGGTTACGCTATCCTGAAAGTTATCGTTATGAATCTATTTGAGTGGTTTAAGAACACGACAGAATGGTATGATCCTATTCCAGAAATAATTGAAGAAGAGGAAGAAATGATATGAATACCACGATAGATATAGTATATGAACCACCCATGCCTGATGAGTATAATGAATTAAGGGTGATAGCAGGTTTGAGCGCTAGAGATAAAGCAGGAGCAGTGATAGCATTGACCAATTCGATCTTTAACATTACGTTGAGACAGTCGAATGAACTTATTGGGATGGGAAGAATTATCGGCGATGGTGGGTGCTTTTATCAAATTGTAGATATTGCAGTGGATCCTACTCATCAAGGAAAAGGTCTGGGTAAGCTAATTATGTTCGAAATTATGAAATATTTAGACCGGAACGCATTTAAGGATTCCTATGTAAGTTTGATTGCAGAAGTCCCGGCCGATCGATTATATAAGAAGTTTGGGTTTGAATACACTCAACCTAAGTCTGTTGGAATGTATAAGAGATACTAGTTCAAGGTTGCTTATCCTAAGCTTCTACGTTAGAATTTTTGGTGTGTGTTACTTATAGAATAGGATGGAGCGCCTCAACATGAAGAAATTCAAGAAGTTTTATATTGAGATTACTAGTGTGTGTAATTTGGCGTGTACCTTTTGTCCTCAGACGAAGCGACAAGCTAATTTTATTAAAATTGATGCGTTTACCAAAATATTAGATGAAATCAAGCCTCATACGGATTATATATATTTCCATGTAAAGGGTGAGCCGCTGCTTCATCCCAAAATTGATCAGCTCTTGGATTTAAGTCATGAGAGAGGATTCAAAGTTAATATTACGACGAACGGAACACTTCTCCATAAGGCGAAGCATAAAATTATGATGAAACCAGCCCTACGTCAGCTGAATTTCTCGTTACATAGCTTTGATGGTCATGAAGGTTCGACGAATAAGGAAGAGTATGTAGCGTCAGTCCTTACTTTTGCCAAAGAAGCTGTGGAGAAATCAGATGTTCTGGTATCACTCAGACTTTGGAATTTAACAGAAGATAACATCACTAACCTTGAACGGAACAGAAATCGCCAAATTCTCGAATGGATTGAGACGGAATTCAATCTTGATTTTAAAATTGAAGAAAAGGTCGCTCCGGGTAGTGGTGTGAAAATTGCCAAACAAATCTATCTCAATCAAGATCATGAATTTAAGTGGCCTGATTTGAAAGAAGAGGAAGACCACGGGAAAGGATTCTGCCATGGTCTGCGTAATCAAGCGGGTATTCTTGTAGATGGAACGGTCATACCTTGTTGTTTGGATGGTGAAGGTGTAATCAATCTAGGGAATATCAATCAAACGCCATTCTCTGAGATTGTGGAGAGCGAGAGAGCGAACAATCTTTATGATGGCTTCTCGCGGAGAGAAGTTGTGGAGGAATTATGCAGGAAATGTGGCTATCGGAAGAGATTCACTTAAGAAAGGAATGAATGTCATGACAGTGCATGAGGATACTAAAGCATCGAGAGTTAAACAAATGATCGATGTGATGGCGACAAGCGGCTGGCGGATTACGGAACAACGTAGAAAATTAGCCGAAATATTTACCGATGCTAATGGATATTTATCTCCAAAAGAGGTATATGATCAGATGACGATTCCATATCCAAGTGTAAGCTTCGATACGGTTTATCGTAATTTACGTTTATTGAGCGAAATGGGCGCGTTGGAGCAATTCTACTCTATGGATGGCGGTTTGAAATTTAAAGCAAGCTGTTCAACACATCATCACCATCATTTAATCTGTGTCAATTGTGAGAAGACATTAACGTTCGATTATTGTCCAATGGAGCAATCGCTGAAGTTACCTGGTTCTTTCAAAATTGTTAACCATCGATTCGAAGTTTATGGATTATGTGAGGAATGTCAAAAAGAAACCGTCAATGGTTGATTCATATTGTAATTACGAAGAAGCTCTTTTTAAAGGGGCTTCTTTTTTTTGTGTGATGATGTGATTCCGTTTTGAAATGTACTTATTCATACATGTAAGCTTCAACGAATAAGGAATTTTGTATTGACTAATAAGAGGGTTCCTGATAAACTTCACTAAGTGTAATAATTACGATTAGTAGAGAAGGGTTTTTAATTCGTTTTTTTATTTCTTTTATAATCGTAATAATTACTCTTTATAAAGAGGGCTATTCAGAATCTATTAGAAAGGAAGACTTAGTTATGCTATTAGCTTCTTTAGAACATGTTGAATTTGGATATAGTGATGTTCCTTGCCTAGAGGAAGCAAGTATTGAGTTGTATTCCGGAGAATTTGTCGCTGTAACGGGTCCCAATGGTGCGGCCAAAACAACATTGCTTAAACTTGTACTTGGATTATTGGAGCCATGGAAAGGGAAAGTTCACCTTTCTTCTAAAAATTCTGAAGGGAAGAAGCTTGTTGTTGGGTACGTGCCACAACAAATTGCTGCTTTTAATGCTGGCTTTCCTAGTACAATATTGGAGTTTGTCGGATCTGGAAGATATGTCAGAGGTTCTTGGTTGAAAAGGTTAAATGCAGAAGACCATGAATGGACTGAAAAGGCACTACGCCAAGTAGGCATGTGGGAACTTCGGTATCGTAAAATCGGCGAGCTATCTGGTGGACAGAAGCAGCGCATTTGTATCGCAAGAGCACTCGCTCAAGAATCTGACATACTCATTCTGGATGAGCCAACAACCGGAATGGATCAGGAGAGCCGATTCGGATTCTATGAGTTGATGCACCATGAGGTGAAAGAACATGGCAAGACCGTTGTTATGGTTACTCATGGATTGTCAGAAGTGAAGGATTATTTGGATCGAATCATAGAGCTTGAGCGAAAGGAGGAAGGGGGATGGAAATGCTGCACTATGACTTCATGCAGCGGGCATTTTGTGCCGGTGGGCTCATTGCCTTGATAGCTTCTGTATTGGGTGTATACCTTATGTTAAGGCGTCAGGCATTGATGGCGGATATGCTCTCACATGTTTCATTAGCAGGTGTTGCAGCGGGTGCTTATCTGAATATCAATCCTACCTTGACTGGTTTCTTCGTTGCAGTCATTGGCGCTGTTGCTGTGGAATATGTCAGGAAATTCTACAAGACATATAGTGAAATTTCGATAGCTATCATTATGATCGGCGGATTATCCGCGGCTGTAGTACTTATGAGTCTCAATCCAGGTGTAAATAAAAGCTTCACATCCTATTTGTTTGGTTCAGTAGTTGCGGTAAATCAAACAGAACTATGGCTTATGTTATTCGTAGCATTGATCGGTGGAGCTTTCTTTTATCTGTTTCGTCGACCACTATACCAAATCACTTTTAATGAAGAGACGGCGCAGTCAGCAGGTCTGCCGGTTCATTGGATATCATTAGGATTTAGTGTGCTGACGGGAATGGTTGTTGCAGCAGCTATGCCAATTGTTGGGGTTCTTCTAGTGTCATCTTTAATTGTTCTTCCCGCTTCCTTAGCTATTCGGATTGCACCTAGCTTCCATGCAGCGATCCTCATCTCGATGGCGATAGGATTGGTAGGGGTATTCTCAGGTTTAACCGCATCTTATGAACTGGGCACACCACCAGGAGGAACCATTGCGCTATTGCTATTATTGATACTTATTGCAGGGATAATGGTGAAGAAACTAGTTATGAAACTCGGAAGTAAATCAATGCCGCAATTCATTAAAGAAAGATTGTAATACAAATAAATTGATTATAAAGGGGAAAATAAAATGAATTCATGGTTTAAAAAGTCTCTAGCATTCGTAGCCGTATCAGCAATAATCATAACAGGGTGTGGAAAAAATGATGTGGTGTCGACCAATGTAGCTAATAATGCATCAACACCTAAGGAAACCACTCAATCGGAACAGAAATTGAAGGTCGTAACTTCATTTTATCCGATGTATGAATTCAGTAAGCAAGTCGCAGGGGATCATGCCGAGGTTGTTCTTCTTGTCCCTGCTGGAACGGAGCCCCATGATTGGGAGCCAAGTGCGAAAGATATGGCATTAGTATCAGATGCGGATATATTCGTATATAACGGTATCGTTGAGGAGTGGGCAGCAAAGGCAATTGAAAGTGCTTCTAATGAAAAGCGTATTGTGATTGAGGCGAGTCATGGTATTGATCTCATGGAAGGCGAGGCACATGCACATGATCACGGAGAAGGGGAAGCTCATGAACATGAGGAAGGAGAAGTTCATGCAGAAGAGGGTGCTCATGAGCATGAGGAAGGGGAAGTCCACGCAGAAGAGGAAGCTCATGATCACGGGAATGGACTGGACCCGCATGTTTGGTTGAGTCCGGTTCTTGCTCAGAAAGAAGTAACTGCTATTCTTGAAGGTTTTGTAAAAGCTGATCCTGCAAATGAAGAAGATTACAAGAAAAATGCAGCAGTATATATAGCACAACTACAACAATT
This sequence comes from Paenibacillus sp. FA6, assembly GCF_051550225.1. Lineage (NCBI taxonomy): Bacteria > Bacillati > Bacillota > Bacilli > Caryophanales > Paenibacillaceae > Paenibacillus > Paenibacillus sp. FA6. The sequence continues at coordinate 1,516,845 of NZ_CP188820.1, forward strand.
GGATGAAGAATTCAAAATGGGTTTAAAGGACATTAAGACAAAAGACTTTGTAACTCAACACGCTGCATTTGGATACTTAGCCAAAGAGTATCATTTAACTCAAGTTGCGATTTCTGGCCTTTCTCCTGAACAAGAACCGTCCCCAGATGAGATGGTGGGTATCGTGAAATTTGCTAAAGAACATAATGTGACAACGATATTCTTCGAAACGCTAGCAGATCCTAAAGTAGCGGAAACAATTGCTAAAGAGATTGGTGCTACAACAGACGTATTGAACCCGTTAGAAGGGTTAACGAAAGAAGAGACTCAGAATAATATGGATTACATTTCAGTTATGAAGAAGAATCTTGAAGCGTTGGTAAAGGCATTGAATGAATGAATCGGAAAATAGTATCTGCTACTGAATACAGTAAATAAATAAAATAGAGGCCGAGGGGATTCCCCTCGGCCTCTATATGTATTCCTTACTCAAGAATGGCGAATCACCGATGTAATAGGCGGTTAGCCCTGCCAAAGAAGGGAATCGAAATCAGTCTTGGGTATAATACCTTCTTCATAAGCTCGGTTAAGTAATGCTTTGATGGCATTGTAACCATCATTACCTAGATTTGCACTGAATTCATTCACATACAAATCAATATGGGCTTGTGCGACTTCAGGAGATAGCTCCTGAGAGTGCTGAAGAATGTATTGTTGCGATACATTGGGATGAGCCCAAGCATATTCAATCGAATCACGAATCCACTGTGAAATTCGCGTTAAATCCAATGATTTACGAGCAATAATCGCTCCTAATGGGATGGGGAGCTGTGTATCTTCTTCCCACCAACTGCCTAAATCGGTCATTAGCGACAAACCATACTCTGGATAGGTAAAGCGTGCTTCATGAATGACGAGTCCGGCATCGATCAAGCCATCTCGCACGGCAGGCATGATCTGGTCAAATGGCATGACAACAATCTCGCCGATTCCACCGGGTATGTTCTGCGCTGCCCATAGACGGAACAATAAATAAGCGGTTGAACGCTCACTAGGCACAGCAACACGTCGACCTGCTAGTGAGGCAGGATTATTCGTGATATCATTACGGCCCGATGTGAGTACTAATGGACCACAACCGCGTCCAAGCGCCCCACCACATGGAAGTAACGCATATTCATCGGACACCCATGGTAAAGCTCCGTATGATATTTTGAGAATGTCAGGTCCGTCGCTTCCTTGCGCAAGCTTGTTCGTAATATCAATATCCGCGTATGTAACTTCCAACTCGGGTGCACCGGGGAGTAAACCATGAACCCAAGCGTGGTATATAAAAGTGTCATTAGGACACGGTGAAAAGGCAATCTTCATGTTAACACCTCCAGTAAAATTGAACTTGCGGCTTCAAGAGCCTCAAATGCTTCTTTCATCTTCCACGCTGCTCGATCACGTGGACCCACAACATTGGATATCGTTCTTAGTTCGAGAACAGGCACGTTATGAATTTGTGCTGCTACAGCTACACCATAACCTTCCATAGCTTCTGCGGTAGCTCCAGGTACACGCTTGTCTAGTGCAACTGCACTCTCAGAGGTACCTGTCACTGTGGAAACGGTAAGAATCGGTCCCGTATGAACGGAAAGACCTGCTCGATGAAGAGCATTGGTTACTAGGTTGACTAGATTAGATTCTACTTGTACTCGAGAAGACCCAAAGCCTAGTTCATCAACGCTACAGAAACCTTCAGCTGTCTCTGCGCCTAAATCTGCAGCTATAATCTCACTTGCTACAACAATAGAGCCAAGCTCTGCTTGTCCAACAAACCCACCACCAATGCCAGCGCTAATGACGAGACTATAGTCGGCTAAGGCAAGCGCAGTAGCTGTATTTGCAGCAGCAACGGCTGAGCCGACTCCTGCGATTCGTACATCGAATTGACTAGAATCCCGAAGACCACGTACGACAGCATCCTTTTCTGCTTGAACAGCAGTCATGATCAGTATACGTTTGCCAGACTCAAGAGTTTTTATCGCGATCTCGAGTGGTTCTGTATTGATATTGTGCTTCAAAGTTATCCCCTCGCTCGCTTATTATTTCTTCAATCTATATAACATGTGCAGTTACGATTAGGCTTCTCGCCTTTATATAAAGTTACCGTGAAAGGAAAGGGTTGTAAAGGGGAGTGGGTGTTTAATGGTTAGAAACATGCTGTATGTTGCGATCATTATTGATGATACTGGGAGAATCATGCATATACAGGCTGTTTGAAGAATAGACTTGTTCCATTACGTAATGTCGGCACAAAATTTGGACAAGGGGTTGATGGAACTAATGATGGATTCAATATTTCCTAACATATCTATACTTGGGATAGGTACGGCTCTCCCAGCTAACAGAATTGAACAAGGCGAAGTACTAGATAAACTAGAGGAAGCATTACAAGATTCTCCTAATTCAGTGCGGTGGGCTAGGAGAATATTTAAACAATGTGGTGTCGCCACCCGGTATACATGTGAACCTAATCTCATTGGACATGGATCAAGAAGCCGCTATTTACCATCTGAAGGACTGGATGATGTTCCTTCCACCGCAGAACGGATGGCAATATATAAAAGAGAATCCATTCCCTTAGGCCTACAAGCGGCGAAGGATGCCATGCTTGATGGAGAGGTCGATGGTTCACAGATCACCCATCTCATAACGGTAAGTTGTACGGGACAATTCCTTCCCGGGCTGGATGCTGTTCTTGTCAAGGAAATGGGGCTGTCTCCTCGTGTGCAGCGAATTCCATTAACGTTTCAAGGATGTGCAGCGGGATTGAAAGCGATCCAACTGGCTAGAACATTGGTGGAAGGACAATCAAACGCTCAAATATTAATAGTCTGTGTGGAATTGTGTACACTTCATTTCCAGCCTTCAAGCGATCGAGAGGCTTTATTTGGTGCGTCGTTCTTCGGGGATGGGGCTTCTGCATGCATTATTGGAAGCGCTGATAAGAACAGTAAAGGTTTGTTTCAATTGAAAGACGGCCATTCGGTTCTTTTACCTGACTGTAGTGAAGAAATGATATGGGAGGTTGGCAATTACGGATTCGATCTCTATTTATCAACGAATATCCCTAAATTGTTAGGTCGTTATCTAACTTCGGAAATGGAATCACTCTTAGATGGAGACAAGGCTCCTAGCTTATGGGCGATACACCCTGGGGGCAGAGGAATTGTTGATATCGTACAACAGATGTTCGAATTAAGCGATGCTCAGGTTCAGTTTAGTCGAAGTATTCTACATGACTATGGTAATTTGTCTTCTGCTACAATTCTATTCGTACTAAAAGCGATGCGTGAGGATCTGCTAACTCGCCAAGTAGAATCTTCAAGTGGCGTAGCGTTAGCCTTCGGTCCCGGGTTAACGGCAGAACTACTAAAGTTTACGTATATTCCTGCGACCATTCTACAAGAACGGATGATAGAACATGTCCATTCCTAAGAAGTTACAGAAGAGAGCGGAAGACCCAGAACTAATGGATGATTTCAGTATGGGTGGAGAAGATCTGCATGAAGCACTACGTGATTTAAGGATGTTGAATCAGATTTTTGGAGCTGCGAGTCCTACAATCTATGGTATTAAGAAGTTATGGATTCTCGCGGATCGTCCGAGCGACTTATCTATTCTTGACGTGGGTGCGGGTTCAGGAGATGTGAACAGACACATTCTTAGATGGGCAGATAAGAATGGCATTGATATTACGATCCAATTAGTCGATGTTACGGAAGAAGCGTGTGAAGAGGCACGTCAATTCTTTCACGATGAACCGCGGGTATCGGTACGATTAGTTGATGTGAAGCACTTATCCGAGGCCTGTGCTGATATTGTGACTGGATCACAATTTATCCATCATTTTACGGGAGATGAGCTACATAAAGTCGTATCCTATATGCATAAAGCGTCCAAGCTTGGCGTTGTTATTAACGATATTCACAGGCAATGGATAGCATGGTTAGCTGTATGGATAGTCAGTCGGGTGGTATCCACGAACCGTTATATTAGACATGATGCCCCTCTATCTGTAGCTAAAGGGTTTCGTGCTACGGATTGGATTGTGTTAAGAGAAGCCATAGGTATCCCACAACTTATCTATTCATGGCGACCTTTATTTCGATATGCTGTTGTCATTCCTCAGGGTTCTATACAGAATGAAGATCGGAGTGAGAGTGGATGAAACAAATAATGGATGCTGTCGTTATAGGCGGAGGAATTGCTGGATGCAGTCTTGCCAAACAATTAGCGGATCTGGGATGGAGAACGGTCTTGTTAGATCGGCAATCGTTCCCCCGCCACAAAACTTGTGGTGAATTTCTATCTCCAGAATCTCAAGAGATGCTTAGTAAGCTTGGATTGGATGCCGTTATGGAATCATTACAGCCGCAGCTGATATCGAAAGCGAGACTTATATTCGAACATGGAGGTTCAGTAGAAGTTCCTTTACCAGGTACGGCATGGGGAATAAGTCGCTATACACTGGACTCTGCACTCCATGAAGCGATTATTCATGCAGGTGCAAACGTACGGACAGGAGTTACAGTGACATCTATCAAGCAAAATGAAGAGGGATATGAGGTCAAAATGAAGCGGCATGGCGAAGTTGAGGTCATTCAAGCTCGCACAGTTTATGCTGCTTGGGGCTCACATCGTCATTCTAATATGTTCAATGAACCTTATCCATTGGATTCGAGTAAGCCTTCCTACGTCGGAATCAAATCCCATTATTCGGGAATACAACCTGAATCCGTTACGGAGTTATATTTCGTGAAAGGTGGGTATATTGGGATTTCTCCTGTTGAGAATGGTTATTCGAATGTGGCTGCGTTATTGGAAAAAGGAGTCGTCAAGGGCGCGGGAACGACAATACCTGTCATACTTGAATCAGCTTCAAAAGAGAATCATCAGTTGGTTGAGAGAATGAAACATGCTGTCCCAGTTGAGGGTACACAAGTGTCTATCGCTCCAGTCCATCTGTCACATCATCCGCTAGCATGGCATGTCATTCCACATCTAGGGGATGCAGCAGTGGTGATTCCGCCGCTCTGCGGAGATGGCATGTCGATTGCATTGCGTTCGTCCATCCTTTGTTGTGCTTTCGCTGATCGTTATCTGCGTGGAGAGATATCACTCTCTCGATGGCAAGAAGAATATACTCAAGCGATTGAGCATGAATTTAGTGGTCTTATCAGACGTGGAAGGATTGCGCATGTATTGTGTTCGATGCCTAGGATTACGCGCTGGTTCCCAACCGTAGTAAGGATCTGCCCGCCCATTGGAAAGTATCTCGTTAAGGCTACCCGATTGAAATCATATACGTGAGAGTTCAAAAGATGACATTTTGAACTTCCTTTATAAAGGTTAACTATTTTCATATAGGAGAGGCTTGCTTATGGGATACCGCATGCTTGCTATTCTTTCACATCGCTTCTCAACATGGATCATTGTGTTGTGGACGGTATTCTTTGTCGTCTTTGGTACTTATGCTGCTGAACTACCAGCGGTACTCAGAGGCCATGGGTTAGTATCTGACGGGAGTTCTACATATGTTCAAAAAATACTATCTTCAGAATTTGGAATACCTGATGAGCCTATTATGCTTGTTTTTGAAAAAGAAACATCGGTAACAACACAGCAGTTTCATCAGTATATTGAGAGTGTCCTATTGAGTATGGGGAACATCGATGGTCTTTCTTCACAAGTATCTCCGTTTGAAAGGGAAGGGATGCTCGAAGAGAATGTAGCTTATGCACTTATTGGATTTCGTCAGCACGCCTACCAGATCGGACCTGTAATAGAACAGATTAGACAGAAAACTCCTATTTCATCGCATATTTCGGTGGGTGTGACAGGGAAATCCGTTATTCAATACGATGTGAATCAAGCGAGTCGCCAAGGATTGCAGACAGCGGAATTGATCGGCTTGCCGATAGCATTCGTGATACTGTTATTTGCGTTCAGAGGAGTCTTATTTGCATTGCTTCCGCTTGTGATAGGGATTATTGGTGTTGTAGGCACACTAGGGATCATGGCTTTATTCGGCACAGTGATGGATCTCTCCAATTTTGTGTTAAGTGTGATTCCTATGGTTGGATTGGCGCTGAGTATTGATTTTGCACTTATGATCATCAGTCGATTTCAGGAGGAACTTCATGGAAGCAATGTAGAGCAGACATTAATAACGTCGATGAGTACAGCCGGACGAGCCGTGGTATTCTCGGGAGCATGTGTATTTCTAGGGCTAGTAGCGATTCAGTTCATTCATTTACCCATCTTTACAACCGTCGCATGGGGTGCAATGGTTGTTCTAATCATATCTCTCTTACTTAACTTAACGTTACTCCCGGCGCTACTTAGTATCCTCGCTCCATTTATTGTTGCTAAAAGAATAGTTCCTAAAAAACAGAAATCCGAGAAGTTCAAAACACTAGGCTTCTGGGATCGTTGGTCACTCGCCATTATGAAAAGACCTTTCTTATCGGTACTGCTTGCTTCTATCGTGTTGTTGAGTTGTCTCTTACCATTACGTCATATGGTCATAAGCATACCGGATGCTACCTCACTCCCTAGGGGATATGAGTCACGAACAGCGATGGAAGTGTATAAAGCTCAATTTACTTCGACTTCCAGTTCAGAGGTTGTTGTGATCGCAGAAGGAAGGAATCCCACATTCACAACCGAAGATTGGCTCCATGCCTATCAATGGGTGAAGCATCTGAACCAAGATCCGGGAGTGATTAAGATTGAATCTGTGTTTGATCACCTTCCGAAGTTATCGGAGCAACAATCACTTCGTATACTTCAGAATCCCTTTTTTATGAACAAGATGGAACCGGAATTACAATCCGTGCTAAGGGATAATAGAATGCTCTTTCGGATGACTATACAGGGTGCGGTCGGTTCGAAGATCGCTTCGGATTGGTTACGGAATTTAGAGGAGGAAGGTGCTTCGGCGGAACTACCACTGATCGTTGGGGGAGAGGCAAAGTATCAGCAGGAGATATTCGATGAGATCTCAAGTCATATTGGTTCTATTCTATTATTTATTGGAGTGACGAACTTTATTGTTCTATGCATTGCGTTCCGGTCCATTCTTATTCCACTTAAAGCCATTGTGATGAATCTATTAAGTCTAGGTGCAGCGTTCGGTATTCTTGTCTTTATATTTGAAAAAGGAAGACTTGGATTAGAGGCTAGTCCTATTGCGGTTATGATTCCGGTCTTTGTATTTGGTCTCGTATTTGGAATCAGTATGGACTATGGTGTGTTCCTGTTATCCCGAATGTCAGAAGTATACGAACGTACGAGTGATCACCTCGTTGCCGTTACGTCAGGATTAACTTCAACCGGTCGGATCATCACTTCGGCTGCTGCTATTATGATTGCTGTCACCTTGCCATTCGCCTTCGCAGATGTCGTAGGGGTGAAGCAACTCGGAATCGGAATTGCAGCAGCTATATTCATCGATGCTACGATCATTCGATTGATCCTTGTTCCTTCATTAATGACACTTCTCGGGCGAATGAATTGGTGGATGCCTTTTCAAAGAAAAATCAAACGGTAAGATTATGACTCAGCCTCAAAACCAGTGCTGTTCTCTAGAGCTAACGTCGAAAGGTATAAAGCCTGCAATTGCACATCCTTTTTCTGCTTTATCTATCGATTCACTCCATATTCCTACGATAATACATCTTATAGCCTATTAAAGGGACAAACCCAACTATTTATGATTAAATATCTGCATGATTGCAGGCATCTTCACTATATCATTGGTTTCGAAAGAAAAACCTGCGCTTTCGCAGGAAGATGACACTAATCTAAACAAGTAGATAAGACGATTGTCTCCTTCTGATTCCGTGATCTTAAGCCCCTAATAAGAGGGATTGGATCAAGCACGAAGTAGCACGGGTGACGGAATTGTTCTGAAGAAGCGGTAGCGTTCGCCAACAAGATTTCCTAAGGAAAGCTACTTCGGAAGCATATGCTTTACCCTCGGATTTCAACCGCGATCGTAAGAACAATCTGTCATCGCAGCGATTTCCTACATAAGTTTTTGTCAAGCGCTTATGATGGTTTTGAGCCCAGGTTGTTGTCGGTTGATTTTCCTATTTTAATGTTTTGTTAAAATTTCGAGTCTTTATTTGTTGTTTGAGTTATAATTGATAAATAAATGACTATTGTATATAAGTTCGAGTTCAAAAAGTCGGATTTTCAGCACCGGAAGGATCGGCTGAATTCAATATTCGATGTCGAGTAAGCTTCTTGGTAATCTTCGTGATCAAAAGATGACTTTTTGAACTACCTCTATACGTTGAAAGGTGGATTTAAATATGGATAACAGCACGAATGTATCACGCTTCAAAGAAGTAATGGGGAATTACCCTACCGGAGTGACCGTCGTAACAACAGTGAATGAACAAGGAGTTCCTCTAGGACTTACAGTTAATTCATTTGCATCTGTATCGTTAGATCCACTACTTATCTTATGGTCAATCGACAAAAGAGTTTCAACTTACGAGACTTTTATAAAGACAGACAAATTCGCTGTACACGTACTATCTGGTGATCAAGGCGATATTTGTTCCCTATTTGCAAGTAGAGATATTGATCGATTCGGAAGTTGTGAATGGAAGCTATCCGAACATAATCTTCCGATTATTGCCGGAGCTTCTGGCGTGATGCAATGTAAGACGTTTAAAACGATTGAAGCGGGAGATCACACTATTTTGATAGGTGAAATCATAGATATTCAAAGTGACAATAAAGAACCGCTCCTATATCATAAAAGGAAATTCGGGAGAATTCCGGACGAATTTTATATTTAAAAATATAAGGAAGTATAAGTTTCACTTGATACTCTAATCCTTATATTTCCGCTGAAACGGGCATCGTCCTTGAAAAAGGACGGCGAAGCCGTTTCTACTTGACTGTACATGATGACATTCCTCCTACTTTTGTGGGGGGATTCTTTATTTGAACTTGAAAGGGGAGGTACTATGCCTTTTCTAAAGAAGATAAATCTAGATTGGGATAACTTATCGCATGAAGATGAACACCAATTTCCATTTCAGATCCCTGCGCTACGTAGCTTGAGAAGCTTAAACTTAGAGAGTAACGTGACCTTTCTAACAGGAGAGAATGGTTCAGGTAAATCCACATTGTTGGAATCCATTGGACTTTGTTGTGGTTTCAGTATTATTGGGGGAAAAGATCTTGTTATCCAGAAGGAAAAGGATAATGTATCGCTCGCATCTATCATGAAATTAAGCTGGATGCCTAAGGTGAATAGCGGCTTTTACTTCCGTGCTGAGACATTTGATGCGTTTGCGAACTATATCGATGAGCTAGCAGATGATCCTTTTATTGGTGAGTCTGCTTATGGTCCGTACGGTGGGAAGTCCTTAAATGAACGATCTCACGGTCAAGCATTTCTAACGTTTTTTAACAATCGGCTCGATAAGAAGGGGCTATACTTGTTAGATGAGCCAGAGTCGGCCTTGTCGCCGCAGAGTCAGTTAGCCTTTATGAGGTTGATTCGGGAGATGGAACAGAATGGACAGGCTCAATTCATTATTGCGACGCATTCCCCGATGCTTATGGCGTACCCGAATGCTCAAATTCTACATTTTTCGGAAAGCTCTATTGATCCTATTGAATACGAAGAGACGGAACACTACAGTTTGACTCGAGATTTCCTGAATCATCGTGAACGATATTTCGATATGTTGTTCTCGGATGATGAGTGAGAAGATTGAATTATAGTTCTGAATGAACATACCAGGCAGTCCGTTAGGACGCCTGGTTATTTATTATTTAGATGGATTAAACAAACCTGATCCTAGAAGTCCACTCCAGAAGTCGTTGAATTGTGGAATATCTAACTGTTGATCCGCATCAGATAGAGCAGTTTGCGGATCGGGATGTACTTCGACCATAATTCCATCGGCCCCTGCAGCAAGAGCTGCCTTGGCGCAAGGAAGGAAAATATCTTTACGACCTGTAGAGTGTGTTACATCTACTAAGACAGGTAAGTGTGTTTCTTGTTTCAACAATGGCACTGCTGAAATATCCAGGGTGTTACGTGTCGCTCTCTCATAGGTCCGAATTCCTCGTTCGATGAGCATCACTTGTGAGTTACCATGGTAAAGAATATATTCTGCAGCATGAATGAATTCATCAAGCGTTGCGGCAAGTCCACGTTTCAGTAGAACGGGAATTTTGGCTTCCCCAGCGGCTTTCAATAGCTCGAAATTATGCATATTACGAGCACCAATCTGAATAACATCAATCGTCTCGGCTGCGATCTCCATATGGGCAGGGTGGACAATCTCACTAATAATAGAAAGTCCGAACTCATCGCCAACTTCCTTAAGCATTCTTAGTCCATCTATACCTAGACCTTGGAAATCGTACGGAGAAGTACGGGGTTTAAACGCACCCCCACGCATGACCGTAACACCTGCCGCTTTGAGGGCGGCTGCAACAGTGCGTAATTGTTCCATCGATTCAACAGAGCAGGGACCAGCCACCATAATTGGGGAGCCATTTCCGACAATGGTATTTCCTTTTAGGGGGATAACCGTATTGGATTGGTGTTGTTTACGGCTGACCAGTAACGTACGCTTATGTTCTGTCTCTTGGACGCCAAGCGAAGCTTTAAATATTTCTTTGAACAAGTGTTTAATCGTACTGTTGTTGAATGGACCCTGATTATTGGTCACAATTTGCTCTAGCATTTCTTTCTCACGAATTGGATTAAACTTGGGTACCCCTTGTTTTTCCTTAATAAGTCCAATCTCTTGACTAATACGTGCTCTTTTATTCAATAACTCCAATAGTTCACTATTTACCTCGTTTAGCTCATTTCTTAATTGCTCTAATTGTTCATTCATTTCTCCATAACCTCCATATAAAATAGTAAAAGGCTGTCTCTCGAGGGACGGAAATAAATCCGCGGTACCACCCTCGTTAGACAGCCAAAATGTTCTGGTTCTCACTCAACACGATAACGGCGTGTGCCGGACTTCCTTACTGCAACCCGGGTGCGGTTCAGGAAATCGACTCTGGAGTGAATTCATCTGTGCAATTCCTGTCGGTTCGCTCTCAATCTGTGGCGTACCGTCCCTGTTAGGTTGCATTCGATTACTTATCTCCATCATGGTCTGTAATGTACATGAAATTTAGATCATTATATGCATGAGATGTGAAGTGATGCAAGTACTTGTTTTAACGCGTTGACGTATGTAGCAACTGGAGGTTGGCAGTAAGATTAAATATATTTAAGGATCGACATTGATATTTCCCAAGAAGTTGATACATAATGAGCTAGAATCTTTCTCGTTGATCCGCCCTTTACACAAGACAGGATATATAAGCAAAATTAGTGATACTATTAAAGAACAGATGAGAGCACAAATGAAGGTAGATCACCTAGAGTTTGAAGTTATGATGTTGATTCTATAGAACATATCAATGGTGATGTTTGCATCTGTTTATACCGTGTGTTGTTGTGTAGGATTTACAACAATAACAGGAGTAGCAGATGTCTTTCTAATTTAGGAGGAGTATATGGGTTGGCTTAAACGGAGTATATTTAGCAAATTGCTGATCGGTATGCTGTTCGCAACCGTGGTTCCATTTGTATTATCTAATCTTATTGCGTATCAATCTACATCCAGTTCGATGAAAGAACAAGTGATTGATCTGAATCACAATGCGATGGAGATTATGTCGAATAATGTGAAGCTTTACTTTCAAGATTTAAATATGTTGTTGGGTTCTTTCTATGTAGATCAGCAGGCCGGAGTTCCATGCGGTTAGCTATATTAGCAATTAGATCTACATTCGTTAGTCTCCATAGCTTCATTGGCATTGTAGCAGTACTGTTGCTACAGATAGAATATCTGACCACGGATAGAATGATATCGTGAGATTCATGAAATTCGCTACCCAACCGAACAATTACGCGCTTAGAGACCTTACATTAGTAAGGTCTCTTTAGTGTTTTGATTATAATATATAAGTTTGGTCATCACAGTACATCACATATGTGGTGTGTACTATTCCCACAAGCCAGAAAAAAAGGATAGAAAGTTATAAAAAAGATCGGGATATTACAAATATATAATTTATAAAAGCTGTTAACCTTGAAGCAGACAGTAAGATAAGGAGGAAACATTATGAAAAGAGTATTAGGAATACTTATGGCAATCATCCTCTTTGCAGGCATGATTAACATACCTATGGATGTGCATGCAGCAGATCCAACGATGGATGGTCACGGATTGATGGGCGAATTCTTTAAAATGAAACCGAGCGGTGATCGAAATGATATTAGTATATTTGATTTCGACGAGGCTAAATTTAAAGGGGCAAAAATGGTTGGAAATTTAAATGGTGATGGTTTTTTAGGGATTTTCAATCAATTTTCAGGTACAGGCGATTATAATACGGCACGATTTACAGGTACTATAGTACCAGAATTTACAGAGGATTATACTTTCCATATGGAAGGTGATGATGGATTCAGGCTATGGGTTGACGGGAAAATGATTCTTGATTTTTGGGAGCTAAAGTATGAAATTCCAAAATCCAGTGAAATTATCTCATTGGAAGCAGGAGTGCCATATGAGATCGAAATAGAATATTTACAAGGCTGGGGCGGTGCATGGCTCCGTTTGGAATGGGAAAGTGCAAACCAGAACAGAGAAGTCGTTCCAGAATCAGCACTTTATCCGTCATTCAAACGTATTATTCAAAATAAAAAGTTTGATGTAAAGGCAGAGCTGCAAAAAATAAATTATTTAACAGAAAACTTTGCTGACAAAGTAACAGAAAGCGTTTTGAACAACTTCAAAGAAATACAACGAGTTGCAGAGGACTTACTTGCCACGATTGACGACAAAGAGGTTAGTGAGCAAGAAAAAGTAGATGAATTAACAGTTGCGGTTGAGCCTTTATCTATTGCTCGTGCCGAGTTTATGAAAGAAATGGGAGTCACAAGTTCTTCAGTGTCCGAAAAATTTAACAATCCACTATATCAAGGACAAGACCCATTTGTAGCTTATCAAGACGGATTTTATTACTATGTATCTTCAAGTAATTTAGATTCTAACAATAAAGTGTATGTATCCAAATCCCGTACCCTGACAGACCAAGGTGAAAAGGTAATGGTATTTGATTCGCAAGGAACACAAACACGCATCTTTGCTCCGGAGATCTTCTTCTTGCAGGGCAAATGGTATATTTATTACTGTGCTGACGTAGATGAGTATGGGTATAGACATATGCCAGTGGTACTGGAAGGTGTCACTGATGATCCGCAAGGGGAATATGTGTATAAAGGTGTCTTATATGCTGGTGAAAATGGTGAGTACAAACAAGCAAACGACTTTACAGTATTCGAATATAACGAAGAAATATATGCTATTTGGGGTACTCTAGGCTCTGGAGAACCAATCGGTCCGGCAATTGTTAAAATGGATAACCCTTATACGATTACAAATGATCGTTCTTTCTTAAATAAAGTCGGTGGTGGGGAAGGTCCACGTGTATTACAAAAAGATGGAAAAGTGTTTGTCACAATGTCAGAAGGTGACTATCAATCAGATGGTTATCGTTTATCTTATTTTATGAATACAGATGGAGATTTCTTGAACGAAGATTCTTGGACTCGTACAGATGATGTTTTCGTTTCTACCCGTGATGTGTCTGGTCCTGCTAGAGCAGGTTTTGTAAAATCAGCAGATGGTAAGGAAGACTGGATGATTTATCATTCACGTGTATATAAAGGGACTGAACGTAACTCGTGGCGTCAAGTAAATATTAAGAAATTTGATTGGAATGAAGATGGAACGCCTAACTTTGGCAGTCCTGTTTCTCCAGGTGAATGGCAGAGTTATCCTTCTGGTGATTTGGGACAGGGAGATATGTATCAAGCAGAAGATGCTATTCATTATGGTGGTATTACAAAAGGTGCAACTGCTAAAGGCTATCAAGGAACTGGTTATATTAACTTGCCAAACAAATCTGGTACTGAAGCAAGTTTTGTTGTTGATGCAGAAGAAGGCGGTGATTATATCATAGGTGTGAGATATGCTTATGGTGTGAAAGTCGGTGGCGAATATACAGATAATTCTAAGGTGCAATTGCCTGGAAGAGCAAAAATCAATGTATTCGTAAATGGGATATATGTAAAAACCATTGCACCAGATAAAACAGAAATCAACTGGGATGAATGGTTTACGGCTTCTGAACGTTTGGAATTAATAGCAGGTGCAAATGTAATCAGTTATCGTATTGATAATGACAGCATTGGTAATGTGAACTTGGACCATTTAACAATGTATAAAGCAGATGTACCAAATTCTTCAGATGGGAATCAAGTGAATAAAACTGCATTAGAAACTACAATTACATTAGCGATTGATGAAGCAGCAAAAATCGATGTTTACTCAGCTGAATCTATCGCATTATTGAATGCTGAAATTGTAATAGCACAAGCAGTATTAGACAACAACAATGCAACACAAGATGACGTAGATACTGCAGTGACAGCATTAAATGAATTACTGGAATTACTGGTAGTAATCACTCCAAATCCACCAGTAACCGCCGACTTGCAGAATATAGTGATAAGCGGATACGCTGCTAACTATACCTTTGAAGGAGGAACTTATACTTACAACGGAATAACGGTGGAAAATGGAGTAACTAGCATCACTGTTACACCTACAGGAAGTGGAACAATAACGATAGACGGAACGGTAGTCGTTAGTGGTACAGCCTCAGAGGCCATTGCACTAACAGCAGGAACAGAGAGGATAATCACGATAGTTGTTACAGAAGCGGGAAATTCGAAGACGTATATGATTAAAGTGACGCGCAATAAAAGTGGTGATTCAGGCTCAGGCTCGGGATCAAGTTCAGGTTCAGGTTCAAATAATGGAGGCGGTTTGACGAATAGTATAATTACCTCAACGAATGGTAAACTGACTCTTCCTTCAGGTAAAACTGGAAAGGTTAGTTTGGGAGAAGAAGTCACGATTTCTATTCCGGCCAATGCAACAAATAAAGAATTGAAATTAACGATAGAAAAATTGCTGGAGATACAAAATCTTTTATCGGATCAGGATGTTTTAGCCAGCCCGGTCTTTGAGATTATGAAAAATTTCTCGGAGAATTTCAGTAAACCCGTCACGCTGACTTTTGCTTTCAATCCGTCAGCCTTGAAGGACAACCAAAGGGCAGTAGTATTTTACTTTGACGAAATGAAGAAGGAATGGGTGGAAATCGGTGGCAAGATAAATGGTCATTACATTACGATTGAGACAAATCATTTTACAAAATATGCAGTATTCGCTGTAGGTCAAGCTCCCGATGTATCTACAGGCACGGGACCGGAGATTAACTTAAGTGACATCTCTGGACACTGGGCTGAGGCAAACATCAAAAAGGCGATTGAAAATGGAATTGTTACTGGATATCCGGATGGAACGTTTAATCCTGGTGCTGCCGTGACTCGTGCTGAATTTACGGTCATGCTGATCAATACGCTGAAGCTTCAAGAAACGGGAGCGGAGTTGACTTTCACAGATACAACAAAGATCGGGAATTGGGCGAAAAAAGAAGTAGCGCAAGCTGTAAAAACAGGCATTATTAAAGGCTACGCCGATGGTAGCTTCCGCCCGGATATGACCATTACCCGTACGGAGATGGCGACTATGGTGGCAAATGTTCTCGGTCTATCGAAAGAAATGGATGCTGTAACCGGCTTCGCGGACGACAAAGACATTCCGTTGTGGGCAAAAGGCGCAGCGGCAGAACTGAAGAAGCTTGGTCTTATAGAAGGCAGAGCTACAAACAAATTTGTCCCGAATGGCAATACAACTAGAGCTGAGGCTGTTACGGTTTTGTTGAAATTGCTGATGCAATAGCAAACAAAATAAGTAATCATCTTACTGCTAATATCCGAACAGTTGAAGCAAGAGCGAGATAAGAGGTACCCTAGCGGGTACCTCTTATCTTTGTGCGATGAGCAACGTATCAACTAAAGAGTGAAAGTCATATATGCAGACTGGATGAAGCCCGTATTAGATCGACGATTTAATGAGCTTGCTGTTTAATCAAGCTGTTTCCATTTATTCTCCATCACTTGTGGAACATAACTCTCCATACGTTGGATAAGGTCAATTGGATCACTAGATACGTTAATTAGACTCAGATTTGATTGGTTAGCGAAACCCTCCTGAACACCATAATTAATCATGTTCAACAGTGGATCGAAGTAACCGCAAATATTTAATATCCCAATCGGCTTATGGTGTATTCCAATCTGTGACCAGCATAGAACCTCGAATAGCTCTTCATACGTTCCGAATCCACCAGGCAAAGCAATAAACCCATCTGCTAATTTACCCATCATAGCTTTGCGCTCGTGCATACCTTCAACTTCAATGAATTCAGTTAGTTGTTGATGCACGATTTCTCCCTTAAATAATCCTTTGGGCATGACGCCAATCACTTCGCCACCTTGTGCCATAACGGTATTCGCAATCACACCCATCAGCCCCATATTGGATCCACCATAGATTAAACGATATTGCTCTTGAGCCATGTAATTACCAAGCTCAGCAGCCTTGATTTGATAGTCCGGACGCTCTCCAAGATTAGATCCAGCAAAAATACATATTGATTTCATTCCTATTCACTCCAATTTTTATGTACATTGTATTAGTTATTATTATATTATACAGAAATAATTCCATTAATATATCGAATTAATTAGAAAAGACCACAGAAGTGGTCCTTTTCTTTGTTTGTACATTTGTACCTAATGTGAGAGTTCAAAAAGTCGGATTTTTGAACAACCTCTTAACGATAATCGTTACTTGGGAATCTGGGACTCGATCAGTAGTATGATCTGTGAAATTTGCTTCTCCCAGACGTATATATGTTGTTGAGAAGTTTGAATGACTTGCATTTCATTATACATAAGCGTGATATCTTCAGCGGCTGTAATGGCATTGCCTTGCTTGACACTTGCTTTATAACGTTTCTCTGCTGCTGAATAAGATTGTTTTGTAGTAGCTATTGTTTTGTTCTCCGCAGTAATCATTTTTTTGTAATTCTGTACAGGAGCAAGTACCTCCTTAATCTTCTTCAACTTTATGGAACGCTGCTTTTTGGCGGAAGCAAGTGTATCTTTGGTAGCTTTCACGTCGGAACGAGCAACTAACACAGAAGTTAGCATCTTATTGCGCTTTAGATCCAGTATATCAGCGAGTTTCTTATCTTTATTCTGCTTAGCTGCAGTAGCTTGTTTACTTAATGCTGTGTATTGTTCTAAAACAGGAGAATGCTTACGTAAAGTCTGATCATATTGGATTTGCAGTCTGTTTATTAATTCTAGGTCGATGTTATTGATCTTTACGTTCACTTGCTTCAATGCATCATTATTCATTGCACGTTGCTCTTGAATAAGTTTTTTTTTAGACGAAATATCCACCTTAAGAACTGTCAAATCATCGTAAATATTGTTAACATGACTCAATGCATTATCCCAATGATCTGCTGCACTCACTTGTGAGACATTACTTTGGAACATAACCAATAGACCAAGAATGATTAATATTGAACTTCGAATTCCTCTAACCATTGCGTTATTCATAAATAAATTCAACTCCATTCCATAAAATTTATAGCGCAGAAAAAGCACCTCCAAGAAAGGCTAATACGCCTAATCTTGCGAGGTGCTTCGCTCGCTAACATGTTAAATTTAAACTTAGTCTATCCTTTAATATGGAAAATGTCAACAGATAATCGAACGTATGTTTTCATATAGCAAACCTACTGTTCAATCCACTGAAACATTCGTTTAATGGCGACTAAATGTGTATCGAGTGGAAGATGGTGGTCGTGCCCGTCATATGGATGGAACTCAGTGGGTACTCCTGCCTCTACAAGCTTGTTGTACATATTGAGCCCGTGACTGAAATCGACTTGGGTATCTTGGGTGCCATGCATAATAAGCACGGGACACTGAATTTTGTCCGCCATGAAGATAGGAGAGCGCAATTGATAGGATTCAGGTATTTTATTGGGGGAGCCACCAACGACGCGTTTCAACATTTTACGGAGATCTACTCGTTCTTCATAGGTTTGGGTAAGGTCGGATACACCGCCCCAATGGATTAATTTATGTACTTTAGGTATTTGTGTTGCGGTATGTGTAGCATTAATTGAGCCACGAGAGAAGCCCATCACAGAAATTCGATTCTCATCTACAAAAGGAAGACCCTCTAGAAGACGATAAGCGGATAGAACATCCTCTTGATCGCTGCCGCCGAATTCGTCACGACCATCTCCACCCTCATTTCCTCGATAGGTAGGAGCAAATATGATATGTCCGTAATTTGAGAATTGCTCAAGCCAGTCTGTCTTGACTCGTCCGACTTTACCGACGCCTCCACGACAATAAATCAAGACAGGCCATTGTCGAGAACGAAGATCTTGAAGTGCTGGATGAATAGAGCTAGCCAATTCTGTTACTGGAAGCTTCATTGAACCATATGATTGAGCAATGAAGGACTCCAACTCTGAGGTAGGTAGGTCATACCCATGCGGTAAGCTAAGGTAACCTTTTACCTTCAATCCATCGGATAAGTAAGTGATGTGAAAGATCATAATTGCTATCTGCCCCTATTATTTATGGATTTTAAAGTATTTATGATTGGAAAAGAACTAGCAATCTTAAGTATAGACTAATTATTTGAATGTCCATAATCAAGGCAAACATCTTATGGAGTTATCCATAATTGGATGTAGTTAGCATTACCTATTAATTTGTAAATATCCTAAAAGATCTTCTAGGCCAAAAAGGTTAAATAAACAGCAATTATGTTGTGTTTGTATTCTTCCAACCCCGGACTGATAACGCCTACAATGTATGAGAGATAACATGTATATAACCATTAAGGGGGAATATCGTTCAATGAGGGATGCGAGCAGAAGAGTAAGTTTGCTATTAGTGATCGTTCTATTATTATCGCAATTTGTCATTCAACCTCGTGTCGAAGCAGCAGAAGCAAAGACGAATGTTGCGTTGGGCGCGTTCATTACAGCAAGTGATGAGGATACGCAGTGGGGCGGATTGAAAGAGAATGCTGTAGATGGAGATATATATAGCAAATGGAGTGTAACGAATTCGGATGATGGTCACTGGCTTATGGTTGATTTCGGTCAATCGTATGATCTATCTGGAACAGATATTGAGTGGAAGGATGATGTTCTTGTGAAGTACCATATCGAGACATCGCCCGATAATACAACATGGACAACATGGGTGGATCAGACAGCAAATAGCACACAGAATATGAAAGTGAGCCATACTGCATCCGCTAATCAGGCTCGTTATGTTCGGGTAACCATCGATAGTTACAGTGGGACTGGATACTGGGCGGGAATAAATGAATGGAAAATTTGGAAAGAAGCGAGGTTGAAAGACCCAACCGATATTATTAGTTATGATGCGGTCAACATTTTGACTTTAATAGGTGCAGAACCGACTCTTCCGAGTGAGATCACGGCACATTATAACGATGGTACTGACGGGGTGGTACATGTGATTTGGGAAACTATTTCATTGGATCAGATTATTTCTGCGGGGACATTTCTTGTGGCAGGAACGGTAACAGGGGCTTCCATACAGCCTTCTGCTCAAGTTACAGTGGATGCTTTCGATGACGAAATGATCCGTGGAGTGGACATATCAACGCTAACAGCGATCGAAGACAACGGTGGTAAGTACTATGATGGTAATGGAGCCGAAAGGGATCTGCTGGATATTCTAAAAGACCGTGGAGTGAATTATGTTCGCGTACGTCTTTGGAATAATCCTACCAAGACGAATTATTATCAAGATCAATATTATAGCAATAAAGAGGATGTTATAAGGCTATCCAAGCGTGTCAAAGAAAAAGGGATGAAGCTTCTTCTGGACTTTCATTACTCAGATGAATGGGCGCACCCTGGACAGCAGATTCGACCGGTAGCTTGGGCAGATTATACTCAAGATCAATTGAATCAGGCGGTTCATGATTATACCTATGAAATAATCAGCGAGTTGCAAGCTGAAGGTGCTATGCCGGACATGGTTCAGATAGGGAATGAAATTAATAGCGGTCTATTAAATGGCTTGAAGTCAACTCCTAACTTTGATGAGAACGCAAGGCTTCTTAAGAGTGGTGTGGCAGGAGTCAGACAGGTTCCTGGTGGTGATCAGATCCAAATTATGATTCATTTAGCTGAAGGTGGTAAATATGATCTGTTCCACTGGTATTTCAGTGAACTGAAGAGTCGGAATGTGGACTACGATGTGATTGGTTTATCCTATTATCCTTTCTGGCATGGAACGTATGCCGATGTTCAGAATACGATGGACCGAATTTCGGCGGAATTCGACAAAGACGTCGTCATCGCAGAAACATCCTATCCGTTTTCTTATAAGAATGGGGATGCCCATGAGAATGTGCTTAACGACGACTCTAAATTAATTGGCGGTGCGACATTTCCAGCGACCGTGCAAGGGCAATATGATGCTATGAAAGCCGTTATGGATGCACTACGTCATGTTCCAAATGGAAAAGGTGCAGGATTCTTCTACTGGGAACCAGCTTGGATTCCAGCAAATGTAGGCTGGATTGATGAGGAAGGAGATGCATGGGAGAATCAATCGATGTTTGATTATGATGAATATCCTGCGAATGGAGGCTATGGATATAAGGGATATGCTTTAGATTCGTTGGATGTATTTAAACTAGGATTGGCAGCTATACCGACGGATCGGATGGAGCTCGCCGCAGTGATCGGAAATGCCAAGGGGTTGATTGCGACAGATTTCACTCCAGATAGTTGGGCAACACTCCAACCAAGCATCATTACAGCAGAACAAGTATATTCCAAGGCATACGGAGTTAATGGAGTAACGCAATCTGAAGTTGACAGTGCAGCGGATATTCTTCAGGCGGTCATTGACCAATTGGAAGTTATTGCAGCGGATAAAACGCAGCTCATAGCGGTAATAGCCGAAGCCGAACAGCTTAATCCGAATGATTGGACAGCGGTGACATGGGCGGTGGTGGAGAAAGCATTAGTAGCTGCAAGGGCTATGAATGACAATTCTAGAGCGACTCAGACCGATGTGAACCTTGCTATTGGAGCGTTACAGACAGCGATACAAGGGGTATCTAACGTCGATAAATCTAGGCTAGCGGAGTTTATATCAACCGTAAAGACGTATAAGTCTTCGGGATATACTGCAACTAGCTGGTCTAAATTAATTGCTGCGCTTGCTGAAGCGAGCGTAGTTAACGAGAACCCAAACGCTATACAATCTCAAGTGGATAAAGCCTTAGCTGAGCTACAATCCGCAGTGAATAGATTGGTGCTATTGACAGAGCTATCACTGGGGAAGACCACGTCAGCTTCAAGTAATGCTGGAAATGGCGGGGGTAAATCGAACGCTCCAGAAGGAGCTATTGATCATAACACAACAACCTCATGGGGAACAGATCAAGGGCATATGAGTTGGTGGAAGTTAGATATGGGAGTCCCGGTTTATTTGAAGAAAATAGAGATGCTACTCTGGGGCGGAGGAATTAAGTATACGATTGCAATATCCGATGATGATGTGAATTATTCTACCATCATAGATACGACAAGTGATGTCATTACGACGACAACACCGGCTCATAATCTATCGGATTATACAGAAGCTAGATATATCAAAGTGACGATTACTGACGGTCCAACCGATTGGGTTGGAATTAGTGAGTTCGCAGCTTATGGTGTATATATGGCAGATAAAACGAAGCTTGCTACCATGGTAGCGACCGTGCAGATGATGGATTATACACCGTATACTCAATTAAGCTGGTCGCGCGTGGAGGCTACGTTAACAGCTGCAATGAGCGTGAACAATAACAAAGAAGCTACACAGGACGAAGTATACACTTTAATATCAGATTTAGAAGCTGCGCTCAGTAATCTAATTGTAGGCGTGTCTCCAACGATTGTTGAGTTAGACAAATCTGCGGGTGTGCTAGAAGTTGGTCAGTCCATCATCCTAAATGCATGGGTACAACCTGATGCGTCGATTGATAAAACAATTATTTTTGAATCTGATAATAAGCAAATTGCAACAGTAACGGATGTCGTATATGAACAAGATACGGGTATCACTTCAGTTACGGTGAATGCAATAGGGCCGGGACGGGCGATTATTAGTGCGATCGCTGTAGATGGTGGGGCTTCAGCTCAGTTTAGCCTGAGTGTAAATGGTGTTCCAGAACCTAATCCAGAACCTAACCCAGATCCGACACCATCACCATCAGTCCCAACGGTTATATTAACACCAACGGAATCGGTTCCAGCTAAGACGCTTGAAACGATAGTGGAGTCGATAGAAGGATCAACGTTAATAGTAAAAGCAAACCAAGTGAAAAATGGGAAGTTGAATATTTCATTGAGCTTAGATATGTTGCGGAAGTTAATGAAGAGTACAACTGAACAGCAAGTGGGTATTCGTGTCGAATCGCCAGCAGAAGCTAATCAGGTTACTGTTCAACTTCCAGCCCAATGGTTAGCAGAGTTACAGCTGCATAAGGTAGAGATGATCAGTCTGGAAATAAACGGAGTAATTGTGATCATTTCAGCAGACGTACTCGTTGGAGGATTATCAGTAGGAGCGTCATCAAAGCTTCAATTATCCGTTGAAAAGACTGAATTAAGTAAGCTATCCCAATCCGTTAGAGAGGCTATTGGAGATCAGCCTGTCTATGATTTCCGCATGAGTTTGGATGGGAAAGCATTAGAATGGCAAGGGACCAAAGTTAAGGTGAACTTACCCTTTAAATTGCAGTCTGGACAGAATACAAACCATGTTATCGTATATTTCATCAATGATAACGGGCAGTTAGAAGTGGTGAAGAGCGCTAAATATGATGCTGTATCTAACAGCATTTCCTTCCAAGCGAAGCATTTCAGTAAATATGCTGCAGCCTATGTGCAACGTTCGTTCAGCGATACTGGACATTTATTATGGGCAGTGGATGCGATTGAACAGTTGGCATCTAAGGGAATCGTACAAGGAGTAGGTGGTGAACTCTTCCATCCCCAGAACGACCTATCCAGAGTAGAATTCGTTCAAATGCTAATCAAAGCTACGGATTTAATAGATACGGAAGCAGTAAATCAATTTAGTGATGTAAAGGTAGGAGCATGGTATAACGAAGCCGTAGCAAGTGCTCAGCAGCTAAATATTGTGCAGGGCAAGTCGGACGGAAGCTTCGGTATCAACGAGCGTATCACTAGAGAAGATATGGCTGTTATGCTTCATCAAGTCATTCTGCATTTGGATCTAGAACTTCCAGAGCAACAGAAGAAGATAACACCATTCACGGATCAAGGACAGATCTCTTCTTATGCGGTAGAAGCTGTTGCCTTCATGCAACGTAGAGGTCTTATCGTCGGTATGCAAGATGGGTACTTCGAGCCGAAGGAAACAACTACAAGAGCTCAGGGTGCTGTTATCATTGCGAGATTACTTGAGTTGATGTATCCACAATGAGAAGGGAAACAATTGATTTAAAGTAAGTGAAAATGACCATTTCCCTAGAATAGATAGGGAAGTGGTCATTTTCGATAAAACTTCATGACTCATTAGGGATAGTGTATACCTGCACATTTTCGTTGTCGTCAACAGTCGCTAATATGACATCTCGGATTTCTGAATAAGCAGGTGATATCTTCTTTGTGAGCCAGTTATGGTCTTTCCCGATTTCTTTAAGAAGGGATGCATTGGCTTTTCCTTCAATGATAATCGGTCTTGCGAGGGTAAACGGTTGGGTCTCAAGCTTCATATCTGCTGGGGTAAGCGGTTGGTATTGGGTATCCATGAACACGGAAATGGTTCCTCCCGGTTCCCATACTGCGAGGGATACATATTCTATATTCACTACTTTTTCTTTTCGGAGCTCACAAAACAGAAAATCAATAGAAATTCTTGCTTTTGAAAGGTTATGAAATTGGATTTGTCCATTTCTAATGAGTGTAATCGGCAGCGGATCGAGATATCGTCTGAATAACGGCCATTTTAAGCTCAACCACGTCGCTGCAACATATAAAATGATGAGAGTGACGGTAGTGAGCATAGAACCTTTTACACCTAATCTCTCATCTGAAAGTGGATGGGCGATAATATTGCCGAGTGTCAGGGCAATGATGAAGTCGAGGAACCTTAATTGAGAAATGGAACGTTGTCCCATTACTTTCGTTACAAGTAGCAAAAAGACAAAGCTAACGATGGCTCTCAAAACCCATTCAACAGTTGTCAACGATTCTTGACTCTTGAATAAATCCAATTCATTCACCTCCCTAATTCAATGATCTCCCGATACCACCCCACTCAGACCTGCATAATAAGGGGAAGGATGATGGGTCTCCTTTTAGTATGAGTATACAAGTAATTTCCAACCGATTCTTTAATGGTGTGTTTATAAATACCCCATTGCGTAATGTTCTTTTCTTGTAATTGATTGATGGTTGTTACTGTAATGCGACTTACTTCGTCTAGCAATTTCTCTGATTCACGAACGTACACGAAACCCCGCGAAATAACATCAGGACCAGATAAGATTTTACCGTCCATTTTACTGAGTGTGATGACCACAATAAGAATGCCATCTTCGGATAGTAACTTTCGATCACGTAAGACGATAGTCCCTACATCACCGATACCTAACCCGTCAACAAGGGTATTCCCGTTCGTAATTTTTCGAGATTGATGAGCTTCTTGGTTTCGAATATCGACAACATCACCATTATTAACAATAAAGATGTTATCCTTGGCTACACCCATCGTTTCAGCTAATAAACGGTGCTGATGAAGCATGCGGAATTCACCATGAATAGGAATAAAGTATTTCGGCTTCATAAAAGCAAGCATTAACTTCATTTCTTCCTGACTAGCATGACCGGATACATGCATTCCCGTTGCCGCTCCTGATCCATAAATGACGTTGGCTTTCAGTTGAAATAGATTATCTACGATTCTTGATACATTGCGTTCATTACCAGGGATGGATGTAGCAGCTAGAATAACCGTATCACCAGGCAGAATTTCTACTTGTCTATGGTTGGAACTGGCTATACGCGATAAAGCGGCCATGGGTTCCCCTTGGCTTCCAGTACAGAGTATAACTATTTCATGTGGAGGCATTTTGCTAACTTCATTGGCATCAACTAACATACCTTCAGGAATTTGTAAATAATCTAGTTCTGTAGCAATGGTTACGACATTAATCATGCTTCTACCCAGTAATGCTACTTTCCTATTTGTTTTTACCGCCGCATCAATGACTTGCTGTAGACGGTGAACGTTGGAAGCAAAGGTGGAAATGAATATTTTCTGCTGGGCTTTCATAAATGCCTCTTCGATGTGTGCGCCTACGAGACGTTCAGATGGGGTAAACCCGGGACGTTCCGCATTGGTGCTCTCAGACAAAAGAGCCAAGACACCATTGTTACCAATGCTTGCCAACCTGTATAGATCTGGATGCTGTTCATTTACAGGTGTTAAATCGAATTTGAAATCTCCTGTATGTACAACAGTGCCTTCTGGGGTATTGAATACGATACCGACACAATCAGGGATGCTGTGATTTATTCTAAAGAAACTTAAACCTATCTTGCCTAAATTAAAGCTTGATTCAGAATCGATTGTGATTAGTTTTGTACTCTTGAGAAGACCATGTTCTTTGAGTTTAATTTGAATTAATCCCAGAGTTAAGCGTGTTCCATAGATAGGGATATTCAACTGTTTGAGAATATAAGGAATTCCCCCGATGTGATCTTCGTGTCCGTGGGTGACAATGAGGGCTTTAACTTTGTCGCTATTCTCCAGTAAATAAGAGATATCAGGAATGATTAGGTCAATACCCAATAAGCTCTCATCAGGAAACTTGGAGCCACAGTCAATAACGATGATATCGTCACCATATTGAAGCATGTACATATTTTTCCCGATTTCATTCACGCCGCCCAGAGCAACAATAGACAGCGTATTTTCCTTTGTAGTCAATCTTGACACCTCCATTTGAAAATATGGAAGTAGTATCTCCATTTATATTGAGGTTATGACGATAAAGTAGGAAAGGGCTTATATAAAAAAAGATTGTTCGTTCATTTATATGTCGTAGGACATTCATCTCATTAATATATTTGTTATAAAGGAGGTTTTGCAAACTGCTTCATTCTATTCAACGCTATATTGTACTCACGGTTGTATTTCTACTCATTGCGATGCCCTTATTTGCTGAGCAGGCGAATGCCGATCAGGTAAATACGGACTTGATCGTGGTGAACAAGAAGACGAACAAATTGGCTTATTTCAAAGATGGGAAATTGGTAAAGGAATTTGCTGTTGGTACGGGTAAAAGCCCAAGTCTAACCCCTGAAGGTAAATTCAGAATTGTGAACAAAATCAAGAATAGACCTTATTACAAGGAAAAAATTGCGGGTGGAGATCCTCGGAATCCACTAGGGGATCGATGGATTGGGCTTGAGGTGAATGGGACACAAGGAACGACGTATGCGATTCATGGCAATAGTAATGAGAACTCAATCGGAAAGTATGTAAGTGCCGGTTGTATTCGGATGCACAATGATGAGGTTCATTGGCTATTTACTCAAGTGAAAGTAAACTCTTATGCTATTATCACTACATCTGACTTAACGTTCGAAGAAATAGCTGTGAAGAACGGATACCCATTAGGTTCTAAGGTATTTGAGGGAAAAGTGATTATTAATGGTGTGGAACAGAAATTAAAGAACTCGCTTGAGATGGTAGATTCTCGTATTTACATTCCGCTGCGAGAGTGTTTAGAATTGTTGGGAGCCACTGTACAGTGGAATAATCAGAATCAGATGGCAACGATCTCTATTGGAGATCGCACGATTACCCATAAGCCACTCACAGACAAAGCAACGGTTAACGGAAACGATATCACGATTACGCCATCAAGATATCAAGGTACGACAGTGATGCTTCCGCTGCGGAATATACTAGAATTGTCCGGAATTGAAGTCGTATGGGATGGCCAGAATAACGCTATATATCTATCCAATTAAGTAAAAGGAAAGCCACATTAGTGGCTTTTTTAGTTTGTAATATGTAAATGGAATGACCTGCAACATGAAAAAGAAAATGTGCGAGATAGTCCATTGCCAAGACTGTGAATTAAAGATAATATAGGTAACATTGATAATGATAATGATAATGATTATCAGTATCATGATGATTGGATAAGAAGACATTGATGCGGTTACTCAATAAAAAAAGTGAACTAGTTGAGTTCTCGCAGTTTAGATGATTATTTAGCAGGAAGGTATAGTAAAAAAGCTTATAGATCATTTATTCATACTGGAGGAGATGTCATGACAAGCGAATTAGAGATATTTGATGTTACCATTATTGGTGGTGGTCCCGCAGGAATGTATACCGCTTTCTATAGCGGAATGCGCGATTTAAAAACAAAATTGATTGATTACGGGTCTGAGCTCGGGGGACGTATACTTATATATCCTGAGAAAATCATCTGGGACGTTGGAGGGATTACACCTATTAAAGGTGAAAAGTTGATCTCACAGCTGGATGCGCAAGCAAGAACTTTTGACCCAACAGTATGCTTAAACCAGCAGATAACGAAACTCCATAAGCAAGCTGATGGGAATTTTCTGTTGACTGCCGCAACTGGGGAGACACATCTGACTCGAACGGTTATTCTAACGGTTGGTTATGGTATTCTGACAATGCAGAAGTTAGATATCGAAGGTTCGGATCGGTATGAGGTAACAAATTTACACTATACAGTCCAAGAGCTAGAGATGTTTCGTGGGAAACGTGTTCTTATTTCAGGAGGGGGAAATTCAGCTGTTGACTGGGCGAATGAATTAGAACCAATCGCTGCAAGCGTCGTGGTAGTACATCGTCGGGATAAATTCGGTGGGCATGAAATGAATGTACATAAGATGAAGCAGTCCTCTGTAGATGTACGTACACCATACGCATTGACTCAGTTACATGGGAATGGAACATCGATTGATCAGGTTACAGTTACGCATATGGAGACAGAGGAAACCGTCAGACTTGATGTTGATCACGTCATTATCAATCATGGGATGAGATGTGATTACGGTCCAATTCTTGAATGGGGACTTCATATTAAAGATGATGTACTTGTGGTAAATGAGAAGATGGAGACGAACATTCCGGGAATATTTGCTGCAGGAGACTTTGTTAGTCATGCTAGTAAAGTAAGACTGATTGCTGGAACTTTCGTCGATGGAGCATTGGCTTTGAATAGTGCTAAATTATATATTGATCCTGAGGCTCCTAAGGTGGCATATGTATCTTCTCATAATGAGCGCTTTGTTGAGAAGAATAAGGGAATTGAGTCCGGATTATAGAATAGAAGAGGACAAAGAACCGTCAGGACCACCCTGATGGTTCTTTGTTTCTCTTTCAAGTTCTAATTCATGAATATCTTTGTGTACCTTACTTCTCGTGTGTAAGCCAGTCTACCAGTTCCTCCGTCTGGGACAGAACAGCGATGGGGTCATAATACCACGAACGGTCCTCTGGCCATATGTACACATGGTCATTCTTTACTGCGGGAAACTTAACGTCAGATCTTCATGGGCGTTCTTCAATTATCCTAAGTGATGATCAGGCTTATAGCGAAAATATGAATCTCTATAGCCGCTTTCTATATAAAGTTACTTTGTCTAGGTCTAATTATGTAGTTAATATATTTAACTGTCAATGAGAATGGTTATCATTTATAATGAGTGGATCGTATAGCCTTTACTTACTTTTGCCCGTTTGTACGATTGAACTGTTTCGGGAAGACGGATAGGAGATGATATAGCAATGAAATTGGAAGATCATATATTATTATGGAATCATGCAGCTATAAAAATACTGGATATACGTCACAACATCATGAATCAGGGTGAACTTCTGGATACATATCTTTTGCCGGCTAGTAGCTTTATTTATGGTGTACGCGGCTCGGCCAGCCTCCAATTGGATGGGGTTAGGCATGAAGCAAGGCAGTTTCATGTGCTACATGGAGGCAAGGGAATGCGATTAGATATAGAGGCGAAGGAAGAATTCGAATACTATCTTTTATTCTACAGAGCAGTGTATGTCTTTCCTAGTAGGAAGGAGCTTGCGAGGCTAATGCATCAGTACAATCCATTCTCGCTACAATACGGCTTCCGACCCGATGAGCCGGTTCTGCTAATTCGCTACTTGACCTCGATGGGACAGATATGGGAAGGTTCAAATAATCTGGATAAACTTCATATCAAGGGGCTCTTTTACCAGTTTATTTATGAGCTGCTACGGCAGCTTGAGGCCCAGCAGATCGTAACACTTAAGCCGGATCTTGTATCTCAGGCTATCCGTTATATGGATACGTTCTACCAGGAGAGTATCACGCTAGAATCAATTGCGGATAAGCTGAATTATAGCCCCCGACATTTGTCTATGCGGTTTAAGGAGCAGACTGGAGCTAGTCCAATTTATTATTTGATCCAGGTACGAGTAAATCAAGCCATTGAATTGCTGGTCGGTACGGATGCAACCCTGCAAGATATAGCAAAGGCGGTTGGCTATTCGGACGTCTATTATTTCAGTCGTATTTTTAAAAAATATACGGGATTATCACCGGTTCGCTTCCAGAAGGCGGAGCGACAACGGCGGCTATCAGAAGATCATCCATTCAGAATATCGGGATTATCCATTGGAACGGGAGAAATGGGATGTTATATTGTTAATGACGATGATAATCATTATCAATATAAACGTGGAGGTACTATACGAATGAGAAGTAATACTAGATCTGGTTTAGCCGTGAGCTTAATACTGAGCTTGACACTTCTTTTGGGAGCTTGTTCAACTGGAGGAACGAATAGCAGTAGTTCAAATGGAAGCACTACAACTTCATCGGGGAACGTGACTGCAACGTCCGTAGCTGATAATAATCAAGCAAGCGAATCGCAAACGCGAATCGTATCTACTGTCAAAGGGGACATAGAAGTGCCTGCTAATCCTAAACGGGTGGTTGTACTCTACTTGCTAGGTGATGTCGTTGCTATGGGAATTCAGCCTGTTGGTGTCTCCGATGTGTACGAAGGAGCTGCATTTGAAAAGGAGCTTGCGAGCATAGTGAGGTTGGGAACTTGGTTTGAACCGAATCCAGAAGCAATCATGGCACTGGATCCAGATCTCATTATTGTTCCTTCTGAGGATACGTATAATGCACTGAAACAGATTGCACCAACCATTTACGTTCCCTATGAAAAAATGACAACGGAAGAAAGACTTTCTTTGCTGGGTAAAACCTTCGATAAAGAGCAGGAAACGCAGACACTTCTCGATAACTTCAATATGAAGATTGAAGAAAGTAAAGAGAAGCTGGCAGCAGCAGGTCTGAAGGACAAAACGGTAACCATTATCGAAGGCGGCAAAAAAGAAATGACCGTCATAGCTAGCAAGCAATATGGACGCGGGTCCCAGATCATTTATGAATATTTAGGTATGCAGGCGCCAGAGATCATTCAGAAAAAAATTGATGTAGCAACAGATGGATCAGGAAATGGCGTATCTATGGAGGTGCTTCCGGAATATATCGGAGATTATGTATTCCGTTCTTCTTATGAAGGTATGGATGATTTAACAGGAAATCCGATTTGGAACAGCATTCCAGCTGTAAAAGAAGGTAGAATGATTGAACTCAGCTTTAGCTTATCTTATTACAGTGACATCTACTCTCTTGATAAACAACTCGACTTTATCGTAGAGCAATTGCTGGCCACAGCAACGAAAAGCTAGTCCGACATGATTGGTATAAAAAAACAGCCCTTATCATCAGAAAACAAGCATCCAAAACTGTATTTTGTTACTTTTCTGCTGGTGGGATTCGTACTTCTATTACTGACGGCTGCAGCATCCATATCATTCGGCGCAGCACGTATGGAAATAGCAACGGCATGGACAGCCATCTTTTCATTTGATTCGAATCTCATCGAACATCAAATTATTCGCTTTCTGAGATTCCCACGAACGATTGCTGATATTATTGTTGGCTCAAGCCTTTCGATAGCAGGTGCTATTATGCAAGGAAGCACCCGCAATCCACTAGCAGATTCTGGACTCATGGGGATCACAACGGGAGCTGCACTGGCCATGGCGATCGCTTTGGCATTTATCCCTGGGAGCTCGTATACGACTTTGCTACTCGTATGTTTTATCGGAGCCGGATTTGGAGCAACTCTGACAATCTTGACGGCATCTCTTAGCCGAAAGGGCATGACGCCGCAGCGCTTAGTACTTGCAGGTATGTCTATTACGATGCTTTTTGGAGCAATCGGTACATTTATCTCGATTAAATATAAGGTTGGACAAGCGTTGGCTTACTGGACATCAGGAAGTGTTGCGGGAGCGACATGGAAGGAGCTTGCATTGGTAGCTCCTTGGTTTCTAGCTGGGCTAGTACTATCCATCGGATTGGCTGGCTCGATTACAATTCTGAGCCTGGGTGAGGAGATCGCAAGAGGTGTAGGACAGCGAACCTTACTCGTCAAGCTTCTGTCTATGCTTGCTGTGCTCATATTGGCAGGTCTATCTGTTGTGCTCGTTGGTCCCATTGGGTTCGTTGGTTTGATCGTACCGCATATGATGCGGTTTATGGTTGGAGTGGACTATAGGTATATCATTCCAGCCTCGGCTGTATACGGTGGCGTTTTTATGCTGATCGCGGATCTGACGGGACGCCTGATTAATCGTCCGAATGAAATGGCACTTGGCATTATTTTTGCAATCATCGGCGTACCCTTCTTTCTGTTCATTTCTCGCAGGGAAGGGAGAGCATTTGAATGAATTATGAAATAATAAGAAGGAAAAGATGGCTATTGTTGGTGGGTTTGCTGCTACTTCTGTCCGTTAGTGTTCTTCTTAGCATGAATATAGGGAAGATGGCCCTTCACCCCTATGAAGTGTTGAATGTACTTCTAGGACAAGGAACAGATAAGCAAAATCTTGTTGTGTTCGAGTTTCGGTTACCACGTATCATGCTTGCCATACTCGTAGGAATGGGAATGGCACTCTCGGGAACTGTTTTGCAAGGACTTGTTCGTAACGATCTGGCTGATCCAGGTATTCTCGGCATAAATGCTGGCTCAGGGCTAATGGTCCTTTTATTTATATCACTTCATGGACTATCTGGGTTATCCTCTGCATTTATTCTCCCACTTATGGCTTTTATAGGTGGCTTGCTGGCGGCATTACTGATCTACGTTCTTGCCTACAGGAAACGAAGCGGCCCTTCTCCAACACGGCTAGTGCTAACAGGTGCAGCAATGAATGTGGGTCTTAGCGCATTAACTTTGTTTCTAACGTTAAAGCTGGATGAAGATCAGTATTCATTTGCGCAGAAATGGCAAGCTGGTTATTTATGGGGAGATGAATGGAGGTATATTGCACTCCTTGCTCCATGGGTATTGCTTCTTTTTTTGTATATATGGAACAAATCGTTGGTCCTTAATGTATTAAACCTTGGCAACGAAATGGCTAAAGGAGTAGGTACTCATGTAAAAAAAGAGTTTCTTGGGTTGGCGATCGCCGCTGTCGCTATTGCATCAGGCAGTGTGGCAGTGGGGGGTTCCATCTTTTTCTTAGGATTAATCAGTCCGCATGTAGCACGCAAGTTGGTTGGGCCTGACCATAAGCTTCTTCTTCCAGCTTCGGCTCTTATTGGTGCTTTGATCATGCTAGCGGCTGATACAATTGCTCGCACAGTCAGCTTTGGCGCGGATATTCCAGCGGGCATCATTGTGACGATGCTAAGTGTTCCTTACTTTCTGTACTTGCTAACCCGCTGAGTGAGCGGTGTCACAACGAAAAGAGGACTATCCCACGAGAAGAGTTTCTTCTGCGAGGGAATAGTCCTCTTATTTAAAATATAAGAAAGTATAAGTTTCACTAGAATCAATTTCATAATCGCCGATGCAGCTAAATCGGGTTGCGTAATTATGAAATTGATTCTTGATACTCTATTCCTTATATTTCCGCTGAAACGGGTGCCGTCTTTGAAAAAGGACGGCATAGCCGTTTCTACTTGTCAATTGAGATTACAGTTGCTGTACTAATTGATATAATAGAACTACCAATTAAATAATAATAGAAGTTTCTAAATAATTGTTGTCTTTATAATTATGAAAGGAGGGGCCTAGTTTGAAAGGAATTAACTATTTGACCATTGCTATTTTTAATTTTTTGGCGGCAATTGCTTTTGTTGTTACCGTGGTAATCTCAGATCATAGTAATTGGAAATTCACCTATGGTTTTGGATTCGTCGCGTTATTATTTGCTATTACTGGCGTAGCCAATACGGCTAAACATCTCAAAGGAAATTAAACACGGATTGAAGAAAGGGATGGATCCATTTCATACATAGATGGCAAAGTCCCCTAACTTCCGTAGTGCACACTATGCCAATGATTGAGATATTTTACCTGAACGGAGGGATTAATGTGTTTACAATCATGAAGGGACCCTATTTGCAATGGCCAACTGAGAACAGTATGACATTCATGTGGGAGACATCAGAGCAAGCGGTCTCCAAAGTGGAAGTGTATATAGCAGAAAGAATACATAGCGGATATCAAGGCAACTATCGCAAACCGGATCATTTATTGTCAATATGTAAAGGTATCCGATGATTTGGAAATACGTGCTATCGATAATGAGGGCCGATTATTTGATATGCTCAAGATAAGAAAGGGCTTAGACGGAACAAAGGCATTCTTATGAGAGTCTAGTATTTAAGAAAGTAGTGATCTAAGAAATGGTGAATCAGACTAGGATTTACTTCGTAAGACATGCAGAATCACCCTTTATTGAGGGGGAAGAGCGTTCGAGAGGATTATCCGATAAAGGCATGCTCGATTCAATGAAGGTTAAAGAGTTGTTGATCAACGAAGGAATTGACGTATGGGTCTCAAGCCCATATGAAAGAGCTATACAAACGATTCAAAACCTAGCTGATGAACTTTTTGCGGATATCTTAATCGAAGAGGACTTGAGAGAAAGAGTGATAGGAGATTTCTCGAATTGGGGTTTTAAAGAAGCGAAAAGAAAAGTGTACGAAGACTTCAACTATACCTTCCCAAATGGAGAATCAAGTCAACAGGCCCAAAAAAGAGGGGTAGAAATTATTGAGAAGATACTTAATTATTATCAAGGAAAGCGGATTGCAATTGGCACACATGGAGACATCATGACCTTAATGATGAACCACTTCGATGCAGAATACGATTATTTTTTCTGGGGATCCACCACGATGCCGGATATATATAAGATGGATTTTGAAGGACTGGAATTATCTAATGTAACGAGATTGTGGAAATGAACGAAGAAAGTGGGCGAACAACGATGTATAAGGCCATTATATTTGACTTGGATAATACCCTATTAAATTTTAGTTCATGTGAAGTTGATTCCATGAAAAAAACGTGCAATGATCACCAGCTTTTTATGGATGATGTAATGGCATGGGATTTGTTTTGGAATGATTTCTCAGGTCATAATTTTCGTTATTGGGTGGATTTTGTCAATGGTGGTGAGATAAAATCCATCGAGGATGTATTAAGGTTTTCATTTAGAGATTCTCTCAATCTAGAGGAGTTACTACATAATAAATTATCAGACACGTACTGGAACTATTTCTGCAATACCTGTTATTTCGAGGATGGGGCAGAACAAATATTGTCCATATTTAAAGATAGATATCCTCTAGGGATCATTACAAATGGTATAAGTGTATCTCAAAGAAAAAGGCTTAAAGCAGGGAATATCGATCATTTGTTTAGTAGCCTAGTCATATCTGATGAAGTAGGGATTAGAAAACCACACAAAGAAATTTTTGATATTTCCTTAAATGACTTCCAACTTGGTAACAAAGAAGTCCTTTTTATAGGGGATTCACTACAAGATGACTATCATGGTGCTCTTAATTCAGGAATCGATTTTTGTTTTTACAATCGCCACAATGTCATGTTACCTGAAGGGATTAAGCCGAAATATAACATTTCAAATCTTATGGATCTTGTACATGTTGTGGGATTATAACAATTAGGAAACATATAAAGGTAAACGGAGATGTCTCCCAAGAAAACTGTGCAACTTACATGGACTCGGATTTTATTATTAATCTTTCAGAGAATATCTATTTAAAAGATAACCAGCCGACATTTGAAAGTTATATGTTACATGGTGAGGGGTACTACGTGTTGGTATTATGATATTGATCCAGAAGATTTGGAGTATACAAAAAATCTTATATCTAATTGGCTCAACGACAATACAACAGTGCAAGATTTGCTAATACCTAAAAATATGAAATGATAAGCAAAGTGAGGTGGCCTCTTTAGAAAGGGCCACCTTTTTTATTTGAGAATAGCAACATTATAACTAGAAACAAAAGAATATAGTTGGATTTGTTTTTCGAAATTAGATCTCCGTTTTGAGAAAAAAAAGACCACGTATTCGTCGCCAAATTTCCTATAAAGAGTTGCAGAATAGGATGAATATTTTTATTTAGATATTGAATATATATTAAATATATTGTATATTTATGCATATTAAAGTTAAGGGAGATTTGTTTGAATGAACAAAACAATTGAAGAATACTCATTAAACGCCTGGCCAGCATTACAGACACTTATTCAAGATGGCTGGCTATTGCGGTTTGCTGATGTATATACGAAAAGATCCAATTCCATAAATGCAATATATAACGGAATCGATGATAATCTAAAGAAGAAAATCATGAACTGTGAAGAGATCTATTCAAGATCTAACTTAGATGTCATTTTTAAGATAACACCCTTTGTACCAGAATCGTTAGATAAAGCGTTGGAGGATAGGGGATATGGCGTTCTAGACCCCTCAAGTGTACAAACATTAGAAAGCTTAACTGATATTAAAGAGCCATCTGTTAAAGATGTTGAGATTGCTGAATGATTGAACGATAAGTGGCTCGGAATCATGTCAGAAATGAATGGACTCTCAAAGTGTAACAAGTTAATTACTCAGAAGATAATAGCCGGTTCTCAGTTGAGAGGAGGTTATTTTACATTGTATAATAATTCAATTCCAGTAGCCTGTGGACTAGGTGTAGTAGAAGGGGATTATGTAGGATTATATGACGTTGTCACGGATAAACAATACAGAAATAAAGGGTATGGAGAACAATTGATACTACACATTTTACATTGGGCCAAATCGATCGGTGCAACTAAAAGTTATTTATTAGTCGTTAAGAATAACATTTCTGCAATCCAATTATATAACAAACTAAACTATAAAGAGCAATATACATACTGGTATAGACATAAGAAAGTGTTGTAAGTGTATAAATAATTCAACGTACAAGACCTTGTGCACCTTGCAGATGTTTGTGGTATTCTACTACGTTTCCTCTTGAAAAGTTATTCAAAACGAATAATATTAATGCGAAAATCTATGTAATATCTGTTATACTGTTCGTAAAGCGAACTATTTGGAAGGGTTAGATGTTTATATGGGATTAAAGGGAGTAATGTACAAATTTAAAGGGTTTTACAAATTCGGTGATATATCGTCAAAGATACGAGGGAAAGTATTCGTTAATAAAATGGGAGAAATCCGAGTTGGAAAGAATCTCTCCATAGTAGGACATCCATGGGCGGTTCAAATAACGAGTACCAAGGGTGCTACCTTAACCATCGGGGATCATGTATACGTTAATGCAGGAGTAGGAATCGCGGCTAATAAAGAAATTATCATTGGAGATCATGTCAAGATTGGTCCAAGAACGAGCATTTTTGATAGCAATTACCATCGTTTGGATTCTACGGACAAAGGTGAACTCAGCAAAAAAATAGTCATCGGCAATAATGTTTGGATTGGAGCGGATTGTACTATACTTCCGGGCGTTACGATCGGAGATAACGCTGTCATTGCCGCGAAGAGTACCGTGAATAAGGATATTCCTAACAATGTATTGGCGGGAGGAAGTCCAGCGAAAGTGATTCGAGAACTAATTATTGAGGATGGCTGGGTTAGAGATTAACTTGACAATCGTCTATTTATTTCTGTAAGATTGGACCAATCTTATAAGTAATACATCAAAACCCTTGAAATGCCAGTGTTTATAAGGTTTCCGAGAGGTAGCCTTATTTGATTAAATCACATAAAAATCACATTCTCTGCTAGAAATCAAAATTAAGAATATCTGCAAAGTGAGTTTTGATCTTTTCTGTGGTACTCTTTTTCATTTTATCGGAGACATGTGTATAGATCTTTAGGGTGGTTTTTGCATCGTCATGTCCAACCCGTTTCATGATGGTCTTTAGATCTACTCCTGCTTCCGCAAGCATACTAATGTGGGTATGCCGAAAGATATGAGGGGTTGCTCTCTTCTTTATATTTGTTTTCTTGAGTATTTTCTCCATTTTAGATAGTATATTTCCTTGAAAAAACGGGTACCCATTTTTACGGGCAAATACAAAGTCATTATCGTGGTAATCTAAGAACAAGGTTTTATTTATTAGCTTAGCTTCAGCTTGATTCTTCTTGTGTTTTTCAAGCCGTCTCATAATACTATCATCTAAATCAAAATCACGAATCGATGCGGTGGTTTTCGGGGGAGTCAACTTGTATTTTCGCATATTATTTGTGCGACTATATATCGTCTTGGTGATTCGCACTATATTGGTTATAAAACTCAGATCGGGCCATCTCCAGGCGCAAAGTTCTCCCGAGCGCATTCCGCTAAAAGCGAGCGTGAAGAATATCTCCACGTCTTGAGGCTCCCCATGTTCTAGCGTTGCAGATAAAAACTCAGCCAACTCTGATTTCTCAAGGTAACCTTCTTCAATAGTGGCACTCTCAATTTCTTCGACGGTTAGCATTTTAACAGGAATCACAACATCGATACAAGGGTTATCTAATCTCATCTTATGTTTGATGGCATGTTTCATTATCATGTTCGCGGTACTGTGCACGCCTAGAATAGTATTCCTGGAGTATTCCTCATCGTCCAAATTATTAATAAAATTTTGATATTGTCTATGCGTGATCTTATCTATAGTAACTTTAGCAAAGTATCGTAATAGTATCTTTATCTCCGTTGTCCTTGCGTCTACCGTACTGTCCTTCACGTTCCCCTTTGAATAAGTTTTAAGCCAATCCCATGCGACATCTTCGAATGTCATCTTCTTAAATTTCTTATTGTCGATTCCGTGTCCTAACAATTTATTTGAAACATCCTGACAGCGTTGCTCTGCTTCTTTCTTTGTATCCCCTCGGCGAGGTATCTGATTGCGCTTGCCCGTGACCGGATCGGGGGGACCATCAATTGTACATATCCATTTATACCCCTGCTTGTTGTTTGCAGGGATTTTAGTGTAGCTAGCCACATTGATCTCCTCCTAAAAATATGACTTTTCAAAATCCATGACATTTTCTATATCGCTAAATTGGAGCACTAATCTCCGAGCATTGTACCTGTATCGTTCAGCGATACCGCGTAGATTTAGAACGATATGATTCTCTCTAAATTCGATATCATCTGAAAAGATAGGCTTTCCAATGAAGTCATGGATATTACCCTTTTCTATTTGTATAAACGGTCCATTAGGAGAGAAGAGTAACTCTTCTTGATTAATTAACAAATCATGGTCAACATTCACGATGATTTGTGATGGTGCATCATAATTTCCGTTTGGATCATAGTAGGCATAGATAGCCAATCCATTGTTAAGATTCTCGCTTGTGGCTGCCACTTCGTTGTGTAGGGCATGTTCATTCATTACGGCATCAAAGAGCCCCTGTAATTCGCGACGTTGAATCTGATCCAGTCGCTGCTCTGCGAATTCATGAGTGACCTGAAACTTGCGGGCTATATAGTTTATCGCTTCCCCTCGCTGATCTGGAATTGATAGTTTTGCAAACATCGAGAAGGGGATAGCTGCATACATAACAAACAGATTCGCCTCATCCTCTTGAGCTTGAGTAAACAATTCCGGGAGTACCGTTTGATTACCAGCATGACGTAGAAGATGGCACAGCTCGTGCAGGAATTCTAGATGTTGTTCTTCTGACGGTATTCGACCATCTAGGAACATGCTGTGCATACCTGCAACTGACTCTAAAGCTCGACTTCTAATGTCCATATAATGAACCCAAACATTTAAGCGATGGGAAATCTCATCAACCGTAATTTGATGGGGTTCGATAATGTTGCATTGAAGATATATATCCTCCAGAAACTCTTCTAGTGCAGTCATTTTATAGTGCTTATATATGGTGAAAACCTCTGATTTTCGAATGTATGTTCTGTTTTGTGGTGAAAAGAAAAGCCATTTCTGGCTTGGGGGATTAATTTAATAATTTTCTACTGTAACAGCCGCTTCCTTATATGCTTGTTCTATTTCAAAAGTAGCAGCTGACTTTCGTTGTCTAATTAACAAGGATTCTCTATATTGTTCTGCTTCTGCAGTTTTGATGAATTCTACGGTTTTATCGTGATTCTTCTTAATAACGTCTTCGATTTCATCAAGGGTGACTCTAAAAAACTCCCTTCTATAATTAATTGCATTTACTTTTCTGTCTTCAAACATATTATGTAACGCATTTTCAAGTTTCGGTGCGTCATCTGAGAATATCATGGCATGCACATCGAAATTGAAAGGAACAGAGGCATCACTTAGTTCATATACACGATCATATGGATCAAGTCTTCTAGTCATCCCGATTTTAAATATATTCTCGCCAAACGCACCGATATTAGAAATAACATAAACATAGCCAGCTCTCTGATTCGCTTCGCGATAATCAATATCTTTAAGTTGACGATCAATTTCTATTAAGTTTAGATTTAGTTCGTCAATTTTTTCTTGAATGGAGGTACGTTCTTCTATAGAGTCGCATGCTTCCAGTTGTTTTTTTGCTTTATCAAGTGCATTAGAGTGATGTTTCTTTTCTTTATCGACTGTCTTGCGAGTTTCCTCAATTTCCTTTTGAAGTTTGGCTTCTTCACGTATTTGATCTCGAATCTGTTTTTGTTCCTCTTTCTCTTCCTGTTTTTTTAATTGAAATTCATGGGCCAAGTAGAGTTCTTCAAATTTCAATTTTTTATATTCGAAGGAGATAGATACCTGCATGATTTTCCCGAGTTTTTCTAGTGCATCATATGAACTGTTAATTCTCTTTTCATGAGTTTCAATATTATTAAATTTGACATTAGAGACACATACATCACATTCATTATTGAAGGACCGTAGTACGAGCTTAATCATATCGTTAACCATCTTTTTGCCTTCAGAAGCTTTATTGTTGACGGTCCAACCCATATTTCCTGTACAAGCGGTTCCGGCTTTAATCATATTTTTTTGCTGTACTCTAATCGAATCCAGCTTGATATTGTAGTCAGAACTATTTTGTAACTCATATTTCGGCTCATAATGTGCAAAGGATTCTAGCAATAGTTGTTCATCTATAACTAATAGTTTTTGTTTTTGGGCTTCGTATTGAGTGGTTAGAGTTAAAAGAATCGAATTTGCCGTCTGGGTATCATATTCAATTTTTTCTTTCTCACTGATTGAAGATGCGATTTCCTTTTTTAAATCAAGTAATTCGTAATGTTCAGGTTGTAAAAGCGATTTAAGTTCAGCATTTTCATTTTGAAGAGTTAATATTTTATCTTTAAACTTTGTAATCTTAAAAATATCGAATAGACTC
The DNA here is from genome assembly GCF_051550225.1 of Paenibacillus sp. FA6. NCBI lineage: Bacteria > Bacillati > Bacillota > Bacilli > Caryophanales > Paenibacillaceae > Paenibacillus > Paenibacillus sp. FA6. The sequence continues at coordinate 1,557,769 of NZ_CP188820.1, forward strand.
ATAAAACCACCTCCGGTAGATCTCCTATATTTGTCGGGAGGAGGGCTTATATTATTGGTAGTTGTTGTACAAAGTGTTTGTTCTACCGTAATTTCAGAAGGTGATTCTACCAAAGTCGATAGCGGTTCCACGTATATTTCTCGTGGTGCGCTTCCTTCATATGGACCAACTATCCCTATCTGCTCCATCGTGTCAATTAACCCTGCACATTCAGTATATCCAAGTCTCATTTGTCTTTGAAGAATAGAAACGGAAGCGTTCTTCGCCTTTAGAACCACTTGTACTGCCTTTTGTAATAGCGCTAGATCTTCTTCTGTTAACTTCGATATTTGAGAAGTAATGATTAATCTTGAGGGTGGCTTATTATCTTTAATTAATTGCACTCTTAATCTTTTAAGAAGGTCGCTCATATTGATCACCTTATCTATCCCCATCGGTTGAGGTATTTGCTAAAGGTAGAATGTATGTTTGGTGTGACGGTAAAAATAAAAGCCGTTAGGGCTTATATGTGTAGTAAAGGGAAGCTGAGACAATGGAGTATGATGCTATCTTTCATCCATTGTCAGAATCAGTAGTCTATAAACGATGAATACACCAAGATAAGCTCCAGTTATCAGAAAAAAAGGATTAAGAAAAATGCCGTGAATTGCAGTCATAAATACAGTATTGTCGATTAGGATTTGAAATATGGAAGTTGATGCAATAATCCCGAAAATAATTGCTGACATAACAGCTATAATATTAAAAATAATTTGGAATTTCTTACTTTTATTCTGTATATAAAACATAACAATTGGAAAAGAAACGCTGGCAATAACTAATAAAATCTTCAAAAAACCCCTCCTTTCATATATAGCTAATTATCACCTGAAATATAGGCGGATAAACAAAGGTGGAATAATACTTACTTAATAAGTAGACAGGATGGTGTGATTTAATTGCGGATAAACTCAATGCTGCGTAATTTGAAGATTAAGCGCAAACCAAAGGGGGAAATACATGACAACCAAACCGTTAACCTGGCGTCAAACTGAGGCAATGGACTTCATAAAGTCATTCATTATTAAAAATACGTATCCGCAAACTGTCCGGGAGATTGCAGAGCATCTTGATTTGGAGTCACATTCCATAGCGTTTTGTTTACTTGAGCAGCTAGTTAGCAAGGGGTACGTCAAAAAGGGTGTAGGTCCGCGAATGATTCAGGTCGTTACTAAGCAAGACACGCCTGATTTCTCTAAATGGACCGAGGACCAACTAGAGAAGCATATCATTGGGATTTTACAAAAGCATGGGATTGACGCTCAAGCGGAAGTAACGGATATCGAGGATGAGGTCGTTGATAACCGGCGGGCCGGACGAATTGAACTGATCTTTGATGTGATTGTTCTGAAGGAGGTAGATCAAATATGAAAGCTATAACCATCATTCAGCCATGGGCAACGCTGATTGCGCTCGGATAAAAGAAATTTGAAACGCGTAGCTGGGTAACAAAACACCGCGGACCATTGGCAATTCATGCCGGGAAGAAAGTGGATAAGGATGCATGGATGGAACCTGAAATCTACGATGCATTACGAAAGCATGGAATCCTGACCATTAATGATTTGCCTACGGGTGCAATCCTAGCAACATGTAACTTATCAGATTGTTACAAGGTTGAAAGGAAGGCATCTGAACAAGAAGATAGTGGACCTGTATGGCTTAAGAGTACGACTGCTGGGGGTATAACGTTAGGTTGGGCTGGGAAGTTCCCTGATGAGTACTATTTTGGAGATTACACCGATGGCCGCTATGCCTGGGAACTCGCTGATATAAAACCTTTAAAGGATCCGATCCCAAGCAAAGGGCAGCAAGGTCTTTGGAATTGGGAGGCACAGTCATGACGTAGCAAGTACAAATGCGCAGTAGACACAAACTGTTCAACTTATTAAATTATTTAAACGTTGAAATACAGGATAGAAAATAGCCTACATTCATTAAAATGTAGGCTAAGCAATATAAGTTAATCTGTTATTAATTTCGAATAAGTACTTAGATCAATAAACTTTTCTTTTGATTTTTCGCACTTTCTCATTGTTCCTTCGAATGTAAAGTTTAACTTTTGTAAGACTTTTATGGAATTGATGTTTTCAGGTTCAACTTTTGCTTCTATTCTATTGAATTCTAAAGCGCTAAACGCATAATCCATTAGAGAGAGAATGGCTTCCTTCGCATATCCCTTGCCCCAAAAATCTTTACTAATATCGTAACCGATTTCTGCTTTGGCGTTTGAGAAATCTAAGGAGTTATAACCACAAGAACCGATAATTTCATTTGATTCTAATTCAATTATTGAATAACGAATAGCTCGGTTTTCCCGATATAACTTATCAAGTATTTCAATCATATCTACTGCTTGGCTTTCATCAGTGAAACTATTGATATTCATAAACTTTGTAACTTCTGGATCAGACCAAATTGTAAACAAGCTAGCCGAGTCTGATGCTTTCATTTTTCTTAAAACTAATCTTTGGGTTTGTAGTTTTGTAATCAATATTTTACCTCCATTTATGTTTTTATTTTGGGGTCAAGATATTGATATCTGCGCATAGTCCAGTCCCTTCATGGTTCAAGATAATATTATTATACAAGTTAAAAAGGATAAAACAAGAAAGTTTAAAGATTTTGGTTATGTCACAGTTCGAAGATATAGCGCAATAAAAAGGAGGGAATGAATTGAATACTAGAATCAGACTCAAAGAAAACACCTACTTGATACCATCAAAACCGCCATCAACTCTAAAGGTGCTACATCCTCAGATTAAGGTAGACGGTAACTGGTGCTATATAAAGGACGAAAGCACTCAGACCAAGCTAGCAGAGGCTAATGATGAAATTCATGCATATAAACAGGCGGTTGTAGCTCTTCGCAAAGTTGATAAGGGGAGAGAGGAAGAAAAACATGATCAAGAAAATAATAAAACGTTTCAGACCATCTAATGGTGGAGGCTTATTTCACAATACTCGTGAGGACGTGGCTGCCTTAGCAAAGTTTTGCAACGAACTAGTTGATAAGGTCAACGAACTCACGGATAAAGTGAATGAAAAGTAGTTTGAAATCAAAGACCCCCAATACCTGGCCGGCGCGGGGGTCAATCGGTAAATGTTTCCTTCATCCTCATCCAATTATAACACAAAGGGGAATGAGGGGAATGGCGATGGCATGGGGATAAGGGGAGCTCTTTCCAGAAGCGAACAAAACAGAGATCCAGCGAACAAAATTCTTGCTCGGTAAATATAAAAGCATGATTTCACTTATGAGCGACTTTGAAAATTTCGGACAAGAACTGAAACAAGTTGCCATAGATGGGGAATCGGCAAGACGGATCGGTCAGGAGGACATGCATGCTGACAAGACAGCAAATGCAGCCATTCTAATCGAAAAGCAACGCTGGGTGTATCAACAATATAACTTCTATACTCATCAACTAAGGAGAGCGTGGGGGATCATACGAGATGACGATTCAAAGAAGGCTATTGATTATCGATATATCCAGGGATATTCATATAAAGAGACATGGCTTGAGCGACAGCACGATCCGCAGGAAGATTGCTGAGGGTGAAGAGAGTATGGCTAATACACTTAAGCTTATGGGGTTTTTCCAGCAAGACGATGCGCAGTTTTAGGTAGGTATTAGACACAAACTGTGCAGGATGAGTTTCAAAGAATTGTAATTATCTCTAAAAAAATAGCCCTTCTTAATTAGCTAATTAAGAAGGGCTTATGGCTTATTAAACTTATTTTTTTATTCAATGAGGTGATCTAGAATTAAAAGTTATGGTTTTATTTCCCTTTGATAAAAGTCATATAATTGATTAATAGAAGAACTTGACAAGATATGACTGGCCCGTTCAATTTTCTCGCGTTCCCAATCGAACCAACGCATTTCCTTTAACTTTTCGATTTCTTTGTCTGTAAAGCGTTTCTTTATCTCTTTAGCAGGGTTACCGCCCACTATCGTATATGGTGGGACATCTTTTGCTACAACCGATCCAGCCGCAACAATGGAACCTTCACCTATTGTCACACCTGGCATAATCATTGCATTCATGCCAATCCAGGCATCACTTTCGATGATGGTATCCCCTTTTGGTTCATAAGAAGTTTCAATCTTCTCCACAAACGGATACACAGTAATCCATTCAGGATGATGATTGTGATTTCCACCCATTAAAATAATTACACCACTTGCAATGCATACGTAATTTCCAATAATCAACTTATCTATATGCCAACCGTGATCTTCAATGGGGTTAAATAGCTTTCTAGATTTTTCATCCCCCCATAGGTATCTAACGCACCCATCTTCAAAATCATGGTTATCGTAATAACCAGAATAGTAAGAGTATTCCCCTACTTTAATCATTGGGTTGGTGACAATATCCTTTAGATACTTAATTTCAGACCAGTGTTCAAATCGATGTTTTTTCATTATTTTCCCTCGCTTCTAAGTAGTATAGATCATTTTTTACTTAGAAGCTTAATGCGGTAGCAACATTCTTAAACCGTTTCAAACGACGAACCATCGTCCTCATCCTTTTCCTATTTGTTGTTGAGATTGTAACAAACGAATTATCTGTTCGTCAAACTCACAGTTATTGTGAGGAAGAAGATTAATGTCGCAGTACGAAAATTAAGCGAAGTAAAGGGAGAGATTTAAAGTGAAATATAATAATCCTGCTATAGAGATCATGAAAGAGATTGAAAGATATGCGATGAAAAGAGAAAAGGAATACAAAATACACGGGTTAACCTTTGATGCGGCTGAATTTATAAAACAAGTTAAACAGACTAGGTTAACTACTCATATGAATTTGAGACAAGCGTTTGAATATGTACGCAATAAGTTTTATCGGTACAGTTCGAGGATTTAAAGTGTTAACGATTTCTAATTATTATTTGACTGTAAAGTGAGCACAACCTGAACGTAAGCTGACCCTAAGTTGAGCACCACATGACAGTTTTTCCATGGTATATTAGGAACATAGAAATAGGCGAGAATGACACGCACAGCTGCTCATGCAGCGTTAAACTGGGGCGTAAATCTTCTCGCCGTTTTACAATTAGTAGATTAATTTAACTGAAAGCTTCAAAAGTAAATGTGAATAAAGAGTTAATATTACTACAAGGAAACCAATAAGTAATCGACCAACTACTGCAATATAATTATCATCTAAAAGAAATGAGATAAGAAAAATTATGATATTTAATAAAACATAAAAAATCGTTACGTGTACAAATGTCACAAGTTCATTTTTGATTTTATTGTCTTGACTAGTGTTATGGGAAGCAAGAGCCGCTATAGCAGCCAGTAATGCTCCGTAACCAATGGAGATTGTAAAATTAACAGTTGCCATTTTTTCGAAAATATTGCTTAGTTTACTCATATCGTCTGTACCAATAACTATAAATAGGAAGACGAAAACAGACACACCAATATAAATAATAATAGAACTCTGATGTAATGATTTTGACAAGATAAATCACCTCTCATTTTTATCTAATATTACAGTAAGGTTTTATTTAATGGTATATAGGACGTCGACAAATATAGAATTAGTGAGGAAAACTAATAAATACTAACAAAAATGAACGTTCATAACGTTTGTATCGGTTGACTCTGATTTCAGGAGCTTGTTAAAATGGTCTTGTCCTTCTTTGTAACAAAGTACGCATGCTTTAAAGCAAAGAGCAAAGCATTTTTGCTGCGGACGTTACGGACGCCAATCTTTAGATTCGTAACAAAAGTATCAATTATCGTAATAAAATCATGAAATAACGTACATATTCAGACGAAGTCGTTCCTTATGGAGCGGCTTTTTCTATTTTATATTTTAGAATTTAGGAGGAATAGTGATGAAGTTAAAGAGGGTTAAGGATCCACCGGTGTATAAGCAGCCGGTTAAGTGCAAGGGATGCGATTGGGGTCGCTGGGATGGTATGAACGTTGTGTTAAGTGGTGGCGAAGGGTGTAGGAGGTAAGTCTCTCTTGATGTCGAATATTGTGATGTTAGGGGGGATGAGGATGGACTTTCAATTTCCGAATATCAGAATGCCAGAGTTTAAAATTCCTGAAATTGTGAACTCACCGGCTCAAAACACCGCAAGTGAGTTTTACAAGAAAATTGTTAAAATGATCAATAAATTTGATCAAAGCTTGGATGAAACCAAAGAAGTAGGAGTTAGATTGGTTTCTTTTGGACAAACGGTAACATTTCATATTACTGATGTCAGCTATGACGACCCAAGTTTAATAATGTTCAGTGGTTATTTGGAAAATGGCGATCCAGTAAATCTAGTTCAACATGTCTCGCAAATTAGCTTTTTGCTGATGGCAGTGCAAAGAAGAGAACCCGAAGAACCTAAGGGGCAAATAGGATTCAGCGCAGCACCTTAACCGGTGCTTTTTCTTTTGCTCTTATAAAGGGAAATCTCTTTTGATGTCGAATTGTGATGTCGAGGGGAGGGATATAGATGGCTAGTAATTTTAAAGAAGGAATTCCTACGAACTATGAACAATTGAAAAACGATGCAAATAACAAGAGCAGCTGGAAAGTTCGGATAGAAGCTGTTCGAGAATTGAGTGGATGGAAGTGTCGTCAGTCGATTGACATTCTGTGGAAAAGGATGATGAGTGACGACGTTTATAAAGTTCAGCACGCAGCATTCCTTGGTCTTCAGGCATTTGGTGAAAGGGCTAGAATTCCGAGAAAAAAAAGAGGTAATTTGATAAAAGCTATACATAAATACCTTGGATCAGTTAAGAATAGTCTTCCAGAAGAGCATTCATACGCAGAGTTCAAAGAAGCATTTCAGAAAAATCGACCCGTTGAATACGATACTTATGAAGGTGACAAGGAATCACGATTCGATTCATGGTTAGAAAGCGCATGGAAGTCTCTTCCTAAAAAGAAGTAATTGATAGAGCGCCCTAATCGGTTCATTTTTACTAAACCAAATGAATGAGAGGGGATTTATATTGACGGAGGTAGGGGAATTGGTTAGTGATTTAGGATATTTAATTCTACCGTTCGTCCAGAGATATTCTTAACACCAGTCACAAAGGCTCAAACGAATAAAAGAAGAGATCCTAATTCAACCTTTCAAGTGCTAATGGAGTTACCTGATAGTTTAAAGCCAGACTCCCCTTTACCTTTAGATGATATAGAGATAGATAAGGGGGAGGAGCCTTCAGTTACTTTGAAAAGTATTCTTGAATCTAATTCGCATGCGGAAAGTGCTTCGGAATTGAATAATAAAATACTTAGAAATTTTGCTCGTTTTATGCGGAGCTAGTAGGTGAGAGAGATGAGTGGGCCAACGAATACCGAAGTTAATGAAAAGTTGAAGGCACTAACGGATTTTATCACTATTGATATTGAGGAAGGGGTTACTTCTGGATCAAGATTAACCCGAAAATCAACCATTCTAAAAATTGTGATAATAGTATTTTCCTCCTCAATAGCAGTGGTCCTCGGTTGGAGTTTTCTTGGAGATGCTGGTAAATATACTGCTATTCTGCTAAGTGCAGCATTAACAGGACTGAATACATGGGATGCATTTGTAAATTACCATGAGCGGTCACAGCAAGAGAAACGAAATATCAGCAAATTAATTAATTTGCTGAAGGATCTACTGTTATACTCACAAGGAAACGACGATACTGATTTCAGCGAATATCTAAAATTTAAAGAGAGATATGATCAGATAAATGAAGAATATATGGTTGAAAGGAATAAGCCTGAAAAGCCATTAGATCCTACCCCTTAAAAGCTAGATAAACGTTTATGTGTAGTTATAGTAGACAACTAAATTATTCTTGTAACATATACTTAACCTCTAATATAGCCATCACTACATATGATACCTTGCTGGCTAGAGTGCTGGCAGGGTATTTTACGTTATAAGAATGAACCATTAGACAGGATAGTTGAAGAAGGACTGTTTATTTTAGAGGGTATTTAACATCTATTATCGAAACAAATATAAATGGATTAATAATTTTGATAGGGGAAGAGTGAAGAATGTATATAAAAACAGATAGATTATTGATACGCAAATTTGAAGTTATAGATTGGCAGGCTGTACATGAGTATACATCAGACATTAACGTTATGAAATATTTACCTACTGGGATTTTTTCTGAAGAAGATGCTAAGGAGTTTATAAATAAAAACACGGGTGATAACGCCGGGAATTTTCCTGTTATATTAATGGAAGAAAATCTTCTCATTGGTCACATTGTTTTTTATAAGTATTTTGGTGATCATACTTATGAGATCGGGTGGGTGTTTAATCCTAAATATCACAAAAAAGGGTATGCTTATGAAGCAGCACAAGCTATATTAAAATACGGTTTTGAGAAAATGAAATTACATAGGATTATTGCTACATGTCAGCCTCAGAATATTTCATCATATCGAGTAATGGAGAAAATTGGAATGAGGAGAGAAGGATATTTTAAAAAATGTATACCAGATGGTGTTGAATGGTGGGATGAATACTATTACGCTATTTTGGAAGAAGAATGGAAATAAGCTATAAGGTGTTTTTAGATGAAGATAAATTCCTAACTTATTGTACTAACGGAACGCGATAGTTCGATAAACGAAGGGCTGTCGAGTGTAGCCCTTTGTTCAGCTAACGGGTAGAATAGCGTGGAGTTTAATTAAAAGAAAATATTTACAATTAGGAACAAATGTTCTACTGTAGAAGAGCGAACTTATTACATAGGAGGCTCATGGAAATGATAAATCGAATTTCAACGCCGTTTAGCTATTCGTCTGCTGTTGAGGCTGGAGATTATGTGTTTCTAGGATTACATAGAGGTTTTGGAGTAAACTTTACCGAGCAGATTCACAATACTTTTTCACACTTAAAAGACACACTCAATCAACTCGACTTACCACTTCAAAACGTTGTAAAAGTTAATGTTTACCTCAAAAATATTAAGGACTTACCCGAAATGGAACAAGTTTTTTGTGAGTATTTTGAGAAGGACAATTTCCCTGCAAGAATGACATCCACAACAGAGTTCATCGATTCAGATTGTCTTATGATGATTGACGGAATAGCGTACCAAGGATTGAACTAACGGGACATGATAGTGCATAATAAAGACCACAGAGGCATAATGCCAACGTGGTCTTATTTGTTTTCTATATAATAAGCTAACAGAGTTATATCAAGGTCTAACCTCGATATAATCTCCTTTAAGGTTCATTCTCTAATATATCAAAACCCCCTTTTAATACATATGATACCTTGCTGGGATAGGGCCAGTAGGGTTTTCTACGTAAGCGTCAAATACAGCCCACCTTCATCTCCTAACCTATTCATGAGAAGATACAGTCAACCTAATGAATAAGGGGCTGTCTCATATGACTAAGAAAGAACAGAAACATCAAGAATGGAATATGCGTATCGCAGACTACAAAGCTAACGGTCTTACCATGTCTGCTTGGTGTCAGGCTAATCAATTAACGAAGGAAATTGTTCCTTATTTCAAACAACGAGGTAATTACAATTAGTGGAACAAATATAAAGATGTTATCTTGAATCTCAAAAACGATAGTAAGGTAGGAGAAGAAAATGAAAACTCAATTGTCAAACTATATAAAAATAGGCTCTTCAAAACAATATATTTCTATTTTTGGTGAAAATAACAATCTTCCTCTTTTAGTGTATTTGCATGGTGGTCCAGGTGATGCCGCTTTACCACTGATTTATAAATATAACTCAGAACTTGGAAAAACGTTTAATGTTGTAGTCTGGGAACAAAGAGGGGCTGGAAAATCTTACTATACTTTTTCGAAAGAGGAACAAATATCTATTGAAACTTATATAGAAGACCTATACAGTTTAATTCATTATTTGTTAGAAACGTTTAAACAAGAAAAAGTTTACCTTTTAGGGCACTCGTGGGGAAGTGTCCTAGGCTTAATTTTCATTAAAAAATATCCACAGCTAGTACATAGTTATTTTGGATGTGGTCAAGTAGTTAACATGAAAAAAGGGTTGAAGTGTCAATATGAATTTGTTCTGAAAGAAAGTCAAGAACAAAATCAAAAAAAGATTGTTCAGCGATTGAAAAATATTGACCTTTCATTGACTCAAAAAGATTGGTTAAACGATTTATTATTTGTTACTAAATTAGTGGTTCGATACAGACATTCTTTATATGGAAAAAGCAATTACAACCAACTGGTATGGGATTTCATTTTTTCATCAAAGTACACATTTAAAGATTTAATCAATCGTGAAAAAGGGAGTCTACAATCTATACAATATTTGTGGCAAGAGCTCATGGAAATTGATTTTAGTGAATACAAGAGTTTCGATGTCCCTATTACGTTTTTTGAGGGGCGTCATGATAGGCATGTTTCTTCTTCATTAGTAGAGGATTACTATCACACAATAAAAACGACAAAAAAACTCATTTGGTTCGAAAATTCAAGTCATTTTCCCCAGTGGGAAGAGTCAGTCAAGTTTAATCAGTCTTTGATAAGTATCAAAAAGCAGAATTAGTTTTACAGGCTAATGATTTCTGTAACGTCTGTAATTTAACATCCTTTAAGTGGTAGTATATCAATAGTTTTCATATCTGTGGAAAAATAACATATTTGGACTATTATAAGTCAAAGAAAAATCTAATTTTAAAATTCGTGAAGTAAAGAACCGTTTATATCTCCCCCTCACAATAAATACCCATTCAGCTAAACGTCTCCGCGTCCGGTTGAGTGGGTATTTGTTATTTCTAGGCAATAGAGTAATAAATATATTTTATTAACACACTAAGGCCCCGCCAGTGATTATCCTGCGGGGCCTTACCTTATATTTCTTAGAAGAGGTACCTTTATATTAGGGGATTAACCGACAAACCCAAGAATACGAGGTCCGAACTTATCGAATAATTTACCTGTAATGGGAGACATAACTCCCATCACAATGGCACCTTGTTGATGTTATAATGTAAACGTCGTACCTTGCCAGTATTGGCAGCGTAGTTTATGTTATAGATTAAGCTAACGGGCAGATTAATTAAAGAATAAATTTTAATATAAAAAGGAACTAGTTAGGAGTGTTGCTAAATGATTGGTCCAGATAAAAAAAGTGTTTTTCCAATGAAAAATGTCAGAAGCCTATGTTTTTTGAAAAATATAGTGGTTAACCCCAATATTGAAATTGGGGATTACACATATTATGACGATAATAATGATCCATTAGGGTTTGAGAAAAACGTCCTTTATCATTTTGACTTTATAGGGGATAAACTAAAAATAGGAAAATTCTGTGCTATTGCATCCAATGCTAAATTTATTATGAATGGTGCGAATCATAATACAAATTCTTTTACAACTTTTCCTTTTGGGGCTTTTGGGGGAAAATGGGAAATCGGTTTAGAGAATTTAAGTGGTGGTTTCAAAGGTGATACCGTAATAGGAAACGATGTATGGATAGGCTATAATGCTACAATTATGCCTGGAATTCATATAGGTGATGGTGCGATTATCGCAACAAATGCTGTAGTGACCAAAGATGTTCCACCTTATTCAATTGTAGGAGGGAACCCAGCTAAATTAATACGTTATAGATTTGAAGAGGAAACGATTGATATTCTCAATACTATGGAGTGGTGGGATTGGGATATTGAAAAAATAACTGAATTTATTCCCGTTTTGACAAGCAATAATACGAAGGCTTTAATGGATTTACTGAAGTTATAATAAAAACGGTATTCAGCTAACCGGACACGATAGTGAAAAAGATACCACAAAGGCATAACGCCATAGTGGTCTTCTTGTTTCGGTAAGGAAACATTTCCTGAGCAAGAAAAAAACATAGGGTATGATTCAAGGTCTAACTCTTACTTGCCATTAAACCCAATCTTCATTTAATAATTCCCCATATAGTATGGTGTACTCAATTAAAAGGAGGAATTACTATGGGTTATGGAATTGATGGAGTTGGTGGAGTTGGTGGAGTTGGTGGAATTGGTGGAATTGGTGGAATTGGTGGAATTGGCAGTTGTTGTGGTGTTGGTGGTATGGGTGTAGGAGCAATATTAGTATTGTTCATTTTGCTAGTTATAATCTCCAAAGCGTTCTTAATTTAAAGAGATATTTATTCTTGTAATAACCCCTATTGGCAGGGCCTTTATTTATTTTTTTGATATATCCCTGCTATACGAAAGACCACTAAGGCATTTCGCCAAAGTGGTCTTATTTGATTTCTATATAATAAGCTAACGAAGCTTTTATCTCTTTCTAACCTCAATATAATATCCCTTTAAGGTTCATCACCTACTATAAAGGTACCTCTTATTTATGATGTTAGCCGCAGCCACTCTTAATTTTCCTAAATGAATTACTTCGTCCTAAATCCATTTTACATATAAACAGAAAAAGACCGTACGATTAAAAACATACTTGCTAGTCCCCATACCGTGGCTCCCACTATCCACCAGATAACGGGTTTATTTGAAATCTGTTTACTCTCCATACTTTCCTCGTTTTCTATTATTAAAGCTACCTTCCTTTCCATACTTTTTTTCATAGAAACGAGAACGACAAATCCGATTACGATGAAACCAACAGATATCCAAAATAATAAGTCCACCTTTTATGCCTCCTCATTTTTTATCAGTGAATAATATGAGCAGGATAATCACTGGCGGGGCCTTAGTGCGTTAATGAAACATATTTATTACTCTATTGCCTAGAAATAAACAAATACCCACTCATCCGGACGCGGAGACGTTTAGTTGAGTGGGTATTGTGAAGGGGAGATACCCCTCAATTGGATACTAGCACAGTATTAAATATCTTAACATGAAACATTTGCCAATAGTGAAAATCATATTCTACTAACCTTCAATTGGTCGGTGGGCTTTTTTGCGTTTAATGAAACATATCTATTACCCTCGATACCTTTTCTATATCTTTGTGCGCTACCCACACTGGACCCTTAATTGTTCGTATCTTAGCGCGTTTAGTGTCGGTTGACACTTCCGCCACTCCGTTTATTACCTCACCGCTATGGAATGTTGCGGGCATTCTTTGATTGATACGACTATCTGTAATTCGTTCTTCATAATTTGTCAGAGCACATCTTCTATCAATTGGAAGTAAAAAACTAATGTTTAATAATTCCAAGAGAGCATTATAAGCGGATGACAATGCCGAATATATTTGGCTTCATGGCGAAGTAGGAGGTAGTTGTTCATCGCTTGAATTATCGATACGAACAAAAATGGCTTGCAACGAGTAATCCATTATCCAGATGACTTTTCTGGATTTGTTAAGAATTTTGATGACGTTATAAGGTCACCTCGCCAGATATAGAGCGCCAAGACTGGATCGAACTTCGATTCAGTTGTGTGAACAATCCCACTCTGATGAAGAATAATAGATCCGGGTGCTCTTGGCGTTGGCTGTTCGCTGCCTTTTATCCAAACCCCTGTCCCACCAATGGGTATGTATATTTCATTAGCAGGATGCACATGTGCTGGATAAAGCGTTTCAGGAGCTAATAAGGTAAGCCCCATGAGTAAGTGGTCAGCCCTTCCCAGATCTTCCGGTCCGATAAATTGCGCGAAAGATACATGTGATTCTAGGTTTGGATGTAGCGGATGTGGTGGATAACCGAAGGCCCAGTGGAGGAATGGTGCCAAGGGCCTGATAGCTGCCACAAGGCTTGACTCGGCGCCGGTATCACCAAGTGTCAATGCAATATCGAGATACTTAGCGACGGGTGATCCTTGTGGACTAGGAAGTTTTCCGGAGCTTGGCACCACAGGCCACACCTGCAAAATTTGGCTTATCTCGTCGAGTATGTCGGAATCGTTGGTCTCATAACGTTCGAGACGTCTGTGTAGGTGAATTAAGAATGTGTCTATAAACCTGTTCATATCTTCCATGGCGTTATTCAACCTCCAATAAACAAAAGTGAAATCCGAATTTTCTTCTTGCTTGATCCCCAAGAACTTGGCGAAAAAATGATCTTGACGATGCTACTATAATTAAGACAAAGCTTGCTACTGAACCTAGAAACATCCGTTTAGAGTTTCCCTTCTCCTAGCCAAAGAAACTATTCCCAGTACAAACAATACAATGAAAGTAAAAAATCTCATTATTCTCACAAACATCAACATGCACTAATCCCTTCTATATTTTTATAATAAAGGACATTTAGAGTCTATTACCCTTAGGTATATACTACCACATACATGCGATATTGTTTGATTTCCCACTTGAATAAAGAACATTTGTTTGCATATAATAAGAACAAATGTTCTGAATGGAGTGAATGTCATGCCAGCTAAATACATCGGTCAAGTAGTCGAAATTATCTATATGGACCAATCAGGAAAGATTACGCAGCGTAGGATCCAGGTCAACGCTATCCGTAATGGCTTGATTAAAGCGACCTGTTTTAAGACTGGATCGCCACGGACATTTAGCCTGAACAATGTGCTGGCATGGCAGCCTACTAATAAAACAGCTTAGAGGTGAGGAAATGCTTGAGGATCTAGAGCGTAAGATATTGAGGATACTTTGTAATTTTTATTCGATGCATAATGCGTTGCCAACACTTAGAGAGTTGCAAATAAAGACCGGTAAGAATGAAGGACGCATTAAACACGTCCTTACAGAGTTAGAGAAGAAAGGCTACATTAGCTGGGAAGATAAAAGTGGTATAGACAGCATAATAATTTTGCAAGCCTGGGAACAAGAGAGCAGTCGCCATGCACCGCCTTCACGGGGTACAGAATACTGGAGTAGTTATTAAAGTGGACCAGAATAATTACAGACTAATCAAATTATTCTTACTATAGAAGTAACTATAATATAAAGGACGAAAAGTAAAGGAGTCTGATTGATCTTAGTGGAGCGATTTCACTAAAAGAAAATCACGGAAAAATCACAATCTCTGCGTACAAACGTGGATGTGAGCGGAAGTTATTAATAAAAGAAATCTATATAACGTTGTATTCATGGGAGTAATGGATGTATGCGTATATAGCTGGATCATAAAGATAGATTGGAGCAATCTAATAAAAGTTAGGCTCTGACCAAAGACAAGATTTCCTTTTACGGACTGCCCAGAGAGAGAAGTGATTGCTGCAAGCTTCTACTGTGCCGATTGTGAAATTACCCCTTTGTAGCTGTTGTACTGAACCCGTTGATCTGAAGATGGACTTTCGGTTGTACGTATCACCGTCTTATCTACGTTACAGGATACTAATTATTAATGAAGGACCTTGTTTCTAACACGTTGTGGCGAAAGCTTTAGCATGTGATGTGACGGGTTGAATTAGGGTGGAACCACGAGCTGAACGCACTCGTCCCTTTGGGGATGTGATGCGTTTTTTTGCGTTCAAAAAATAGATAATACAATAACTTATAAGAAATGGAGGCTAATCAAGATGAATGAGATTAACGTAACGCTGCAAGAAGGAACAGTTAGGAGGTATCCGCAAGGGACCACAATATTAGAAGTGGCAGAATCAATCAGTACAGGTTTGAAAAAGAATGCGGTGGCTGGAACAACGAACGGTACACTCGTTGATCTCAATCACTCGATTGAGGATGATTGCCTCGTTGAGCTGGTCACACTTGATAGCCGAGAAGGATTGAGTATATATAGACATACTACTGCACATGTGATGGCGCAAGCGATTAAACGCCTATACGGTTCGAAAGCCGTTAAGCTTGGGATTGGGCCTGTCATCGATGATGGATTCTATTACGATATTGATATGGAGCACCCCTTATCTATCGATGATCTTGTAGCGATTGAGAAGGAGATGGAGAGAGTTATTCAAGAGAATCTGCCTATTCTGCGTCGAGAGGTAAGCCGAGTGGAAGCTATTCAGATTTTTAGGGAGTTGGAAGATCCGTTGAAGCTAGAGCTTATCGCCGATCTACCCGTGGATGTGGTCATTTCGATTTATGAGCAAGGGGAGTTTGTAGATTTGTGCCGTGGACCCCACTTACCGTCTACTGGACGAATCAAAGTGTTCAAGTTATTAAGCGTAGCGGGGGCTTACTGGCGCGGGAACTCCAATAATAAAATGCTACAGCGCATCTATGGCACTTCTTTTCCAAAAAAGGCAGATCTCGAGCAACATCTTTATATGTTGGAGGAAGCCAGGAAACGTGATCACCGAAAGCTGGGTAAAGAACTCGAATTGTTCATGTTCTCAGAAGAGGCACCTGGAATGCCATTTTACCTACCCAACATTTGCGCTCAAACCGATGAATTGTCCAGGGCATATGCTTATTTATAAAAATAGTCTGCACTCCTATCGGGATTTGCCGATTCGTCTGTCTGAATTTGGTCAAGTACACCGCCACGAATATTCAGGAGCATTGAATGGCATGATGCGAGTTCGTACTTTTTGCCAAGATGATGCCCACATTTTTGCACGTCCGGATCAGATTGAAGAAGAGATTAGTCGTGCAATTGCTTTGATTGATCATATTTACAAGGTCTTCGGATTTGAATATAAGATTGAGTTATCAACTCGCCCTGAAGATTACATGGGATCAGAGGAACTGTGGGATACAGCTGAGCAATCTTTACGAAATGTGCTAGATCAGCGTGGCATACATTATCGTGTGAATGAAGGTGATGGTGCGTTCTACGGTCCTAAAATTGACTTTCACATTCAGGATGCGCTCAAACGAAGTTGGCAGTGTGGGACAATTCAGTTGGACTTTCAGATGCCGGAGAAATTCGATCTGACATACGTGGGAGAGTACAACCAGAAGCATCGACCGGTTGTCATCCACCGAGCTATATTTGGTTCCGTGGAACGATTTATCGGTATTCTAACGGAGCATTATAGTGGGGCATTTCCATTATGGCTCGCGCCAGTGCAGGCGAAGATCTTGCCGGTGTCCGAGAACTATAACGACTACGCTTATGAGGTGAAGAGAACGTTACAAAAGGCAGGAATTAGAGTAGAGGTTGATGTACGTAATGAGAAACTTGGATACAAGATTCGCGAGGCACAGCTAGAGAAGGCACCTTACATGCTCATTCTTGGTGAGAATGAGAAGATGTCAACTAGCGTATCCGTTCGAAAACGCGGCGAAGGTGATTTGGGTATTAAAAGTGTAACAGAACTGATTGATATGGTGAATGGAGAAATCCAAATACAGATTGGTTGAACCTGTTGAATTTGTGGGAATGGATGAATTTAGTTTCCATATAATTATTAGGAAAGTGATCCAAGAGAATGACAATCCCATCTATGGGCGAATGTCATTCTTTTTTTGTATGATTTAGCGTAAGAGGGATCCAATTCCAATCGGGATACGTTAATTTGAGGGTTATGATTACTATAAATGATCTTGACCATAGTTCGGACACTGTGATAAGTTCTATTGATAATGATTATCATTTTCATGAAGCGAAGGGGTGTTCTTCTTGCCTAATACATATATTCATAATGAAACTGTATATGTCTCTCTGGACAATCTATTGATAAATGTTCGAAGTATCGAGTTACTACACGATGGATGGCTGGAGCAACAACTTGTTGAATCACATGTCCTGATCATAGTAAAGAGCGGCATGGGACGGTTAATGATGGGGATTAATGAGTACATATTAAAACAAGATGCTGTTCATATCGCTGTGCCTGGTCAAACGATTGGAGTTTCTAGAGCAGAAGCGGATGAATTGGATCTTTACGTCATTAAGTTCGATGTATTTAGGGATAGAATGTCGGTTGAAATATTTCCGATGAAGGGGGAACTCTTAATTTATCCCCAAACAGAGATGGTTATTCTATGTGAATTAATGAACAGCTGTTACCGTAGTGAACAATCACTAGAGCGATTCCGAGGACAGTCGGTTTTTCAGGAATTGTTATATTTGATTATTAAAAATATTCGACAATTGCCTGATTTAGACTCACGAGGAGCTATGGATCGCACCAAGGCCTATATTGAAAGTCACTATCATGAGAGCCTAACGATTCAGCTCTTAGCTCGTATGGCCGAGATTAGCCCTAAGTATTATGTGAATCTATTTAAAAAGATTTACTATAAAAGCACGATTGATTATGTTACGGAAGTTAGGATCAACAATGCAAAGAAATTGATGGTTCATTCAGATGTCAGATTGAGAGATATTGCTCATCAAGTTGGATATAATGATGAGTTTTATTTCAGTCGTATATTTAAGAAGGTGGTCGGTGTATCGCCCAAGGCTTATATGAAAAATCGCCGTCGTAAAATCGTAGCTTATTCATCTGGTGTTCTCGGTCAGTTACTAGCACTTGATATCATTCCGTATGGTGCACCGCTTCACCCGAAATGGTCAGGCTATTATTATAAGATGTACCGAGCAGATATTCAATTACATCTTAGTGCATATCGATATGATGAGGATTGGGAATCTAATATTGAAGCGATTACCCATGCTGAACCAGATATGATTATAAGCATAGATATTTTACAACCTGTGGAAAAGGAAAGGTTGGAAAGTGTTGCACCTGTAATCTACATTCCCTGGATCGACAAAAATTGGCGAGAACAATTACAACTAACGGCCGAATACCTAGGAGTATCTCAAGAAGCAGAAGCATGGATACTTAACTATGACAAGAAGGTGAAGTTTGCACGTGAGCGTCTGAATAGGGAATTGAGAGATGATACTATTCTGATTATGAGTATTTATAAGCAAACCTATTTTCTGTGTCCTGCTCGAGGGATGAAAGAGGTATTGTATGATGATTTACAATTGAAATTAGTGCCCCAGGTACATCCATTCGAATGCAAGCAGCCCCTAACAATAGATCAACTTGTAGAATTAGATGCGGATCGGATTCTATTGAATATTTGTCAAGAGCCGGAATCATTGGATCATTGGCGATCGCTTCAAACTTCTTCATTATGGCAGAACTTAAAAGCAGTAAGGAGAAATCACGTGTATTACATTTCATCAGATCCATGGCGAGAATATTCTGCATATGCTTGTGAGCGTATAGTTGATGACATGCTGAGAATCATGGATGGAGATCGTCCATAATGATTCTAGATATTATCCATGTTATAAGAAAAGAATGTAGTTTATACTTTTAATGAGAATTGTTATCAATTAGAAGAGTCGTTTTTGATTGAATAATTCAGAAAGACTAAATGAGAGGGGTTTAATAAAGACGTGAATAAGAGAGTATGCGTATTAGTAATGGCATCTATCATGATGTTGGTTGTAGTAGCTTGTGGAAATAAGGAGGAGGCTAAATCTACAAACAGTGTAGCGGTGAGTCAAAATGAGACTGCCACTAGTAATAGTTCCTCTAATAGTCCAGCAAGTACTTCAGTAGAAGCAAGAACAATAACTTATCTAGGTGAAGAATATACGGTACCAGCTATTACGGAAAGAATCATCTTCGCAGGATCACAGGAGTCGATGGAGGATGCGTTGGTGCTTGGAGTTAAACCGATTGGAGCTACAACTGTGGGAGGAGACTTCCCTTCGATGTTTGCAGATATTACTGATGGCGTAGAAGGGATCGGGGAAAAGACGCAACCCAATGTTGAAACCATGTTAAATCTGAAGCCTGATATTATACTTGGTAGCACAAAGTTCCCAGCTGAGTCGATCGAGAAGTTCAAAAAGGTCGCGACGACAATCCCAGTATCCCATATATCAACGGATTGGGAAGCGAACTTGAATTTACTTGCTGAGCTTACAGGAAGGCAGGAAGAAGCGAAGCAGGTACTGCTAAAGTACAAGGATGATGTCAAATTATTCAAAGAAAAGATAGGTACAACCTTTAAAGATAAAAATGTTCTCTTTGTTAGAGTTCGAGCAGGAAATATTGCCATTTATCCTGAGGATGTCTTTTTTAATCCATCCATTTATGCCGAATTAGGAGCCATAGTCCCTGAAGAAGTGAAACTGGCTAAGGCTCAACAAATTGTTTCCTTGGAGAAATTATCAGAGATTAATCCAGATTATCTTTTCGTTCAATTTGCTGAGGATGAGAATGCAGATAATCCAAAAGCTCTTGAAGACCTGCAAAGTAATCCAATATGGCAAAGTATTAATGCGGTGAAGAACAATAACTTGTATATCAATTTAGTAGATCCGATCGCTCAGGGCGGTACGGCTTATAGTAAAATTGCCTTTCTGAAGGCCGTGGGAAATATAGAATTTATTCAAGAAAAGTGAGTCGAGTAATATGCGATTAAGAATTTATACAAGTGCCCTGATCTTATGGAGCTCACCTGTGCTCATTGTGTTTACGATACTACTGTCAATCCTCTATGGCGCCAAACATATAGAGATTAACACTATTGGCGATGCACTGTTTCATTTTGATCCGGGAAATGTAAATCATCAGATTATTATGCACTCCCGTTTTCCAAGAGTCATCGGGGCGCTACTAATAGGTGCCTTTCTGGCAATCTCGGGGGCTCTTATGCAGGGGATGACAAGAAATTATCTTGCATCCCCTTCTATTATGGGAGTTTCTGATGGCTCGGCTTTTGCGATCACGCTCTGTATGATTTTCATGCCGAATTCTTCCTCTATGGACATGATTTTATACTCTTTCATAGGCTCGGCGTTCAGCATTGTCATTGTTTTCGGGTTATCATTTCTTCTACCTGGAGGGCTATCACCCGTTAGAATGGCCATTCTAGGAACGATTATGGGTACGTTTCTGAGTAGTGTTTCTGCAGCACTATCCACCTATTTCCAAATATCTCAGAATATCAGCTTTTGGTACAATGCTCGCTTGCACCAGATGGATCCAAGCCTTATTAAACTAGCAATTCCCTTTGCAGTCATTGGTATTCTGATTGCAGTCTTGATATCTAGATCCATCTCGATTTTATCTTTAGGAGAAGAAATAGCCGTTGGATTGGGGCAAAAGACACTTCTTATTAAGCTTATGGCTACATTAAGCGTCGTTATTCTGACAGGTATATCCGTAGCTTTAGCAGGCAAAATCGGATTTGTAGGACTTATTATTCCTCATATCGCTCGTTATTTAGTAGGTCAAGATTATAAATGGATTATTCCATGTTCCGGTGTGATCGGCGGGATATTCCTTGCACTGTGTGATGTACTCAGTCGTTTCCTCAATTACCCGTTCGAGATGCCAATTGGTGTCGTCACTTCGATCCTTGGAGTTCCTTTCTTTCTCTATTTAATCAGAATGAAGGGAGGCGGGAAGCGTGAATAGTGTTTCTCAGAGACGTTTTCTCACAGTAATGGCTATTGGCATAGGAATTATACTGATTACGATGTATATGAGTCTAACGAGTGGGACCTTCGACATAACGGTCCAAGAAGTAATTCGGACCCTATTACGAATAGATAGGAACCCAGACCAGGATCTTGTTATTTTTGAGTTTCGCTTACCACGAATCATTATTGCAGTACTTGTCGGAATGGGTTTAGGCATCGCAGGTGCGGTAATTCAGGGTATAACGAGAAATGGGCTGGCCGATCCTGGTATTCTGGGAATTAATGCTGGAGCCGGTGTGGCTATGGTTATATTTATGTTCTTTTATCAAGGACAAATGAAAGGAACAGGATGGCTATCCATTCTTGCCATGCCTATGTTTGGATTGGTTGGTGGATTGACCGCAGCACTGTTGATCTATCTTTTTGCAATGAAGAATGGAAGATTGGAATCTCAGCGTCTTCTGTTGACGGGTCTAGCAATAGGTTCAGGCCTGGGAGCGATTTCACTTTTCTTGACTTTGAAAATGAATGTGAATGATTTCGAGATGGCGGCTGTATGGACTTCGGGCAGCATTTACAATGCCAATTGGAGATATATCGTTTCTATACTACCGTGGATGTTGTTATTAATCCCTCTTATTGTTAGGAAATCTTATATTCTTGATCTATTCCAGTTGGATGAGGATAGTGCCATAAGTGTAGGGGTGATTGTTGAGAAAGAAAAGGCCATACTCCTATTATGTAGCATTGGTATTGTGAGTGCATGCGTATCTGTATCTGGAGGAATCGGATTTATCGGACTAATGGCTCCGCATATCGCGCGACGGCTTGTCGGTGGAACACATAAACGAATTATTCCGGCATGTGGTGTCGTTGGCGCATTGCTAGTCATGATCTCCGATTATATAGGTAGAGTGCTCTTTGCCCCGGCTGAATTACCTGTGGGTATAGTAGTAGCCATTATCGGTGTTCCCTATTTCATTTATTTGCTTTACAGGAATAAAGTTCGGAGCTGATATGGGATTGATCTGTGAGCTAGATGATAAGAAGTAGAAAGGAATGTGATACGGTGGAACCCAAACTAATCGAGTTGAAAGTAATAAAAGATCAGGGTAGCCATAGCAGAGAAGTTATAATACCCCGTACAGAACAGCGTGTGCTGTACTCGCGTGCTGGAAATCGTGAATACCGAATCTTTGTGGCAAGACCTTCTGAAGAACCGCCTCCCACAGGATATCCGGTTATCTATTTATTGGATGCGAATGCCGTCTTCGGAACGATGGTTGAAGCACTACGTGTGCAAGGACGTAGGCCCGAGAAGACAGGTGTTGTTCCAGCGGTTATCGTCGGTATTGGTTATCCGACGGAAGAGCCGTTCGATCCTGCCCGTCATTATGATTATACGCAGTATATGCCTAATGCAGAGTTGCCTATAAGCCCTGACGGAACCCATTGGCCGAAACAAGGTGGGGCAGAAGCGTTCCTGAAGTGTATAGAGGAAGATATAAAACCGGAAATCGAGCGTGAATTTAAGATTGACAGCGCTAGGCAAACGATCTTTGGTCATTCCCTTGGGGGGCTGTTCGTGCTGCATGTTCTTTTTACTAAGCCAGAAGCATTCCAGACATATGTCGCTGGTAGCCCGTCTATTCATTGGAACGAGCGATTCATTATTGAAGAGGAGAAGCATTTCGAGTCCCGCTTGAAGAATGAACAACTCCATGTTGATGTTCTAATTGGAGTGGGGGAATTGGAGAAGAACCATAAAAGTCGTTTGTACGAGAACGCTAAGGAGCTTTCAGAACGGCTAGCAACTTTAGCAAGTCGTGGAGTACACGTGGAGTTCAAAGAATTTGAGGAGGAAGGTCATATTTCGGTGCTACCAGTTCTGATCAACAGAGCACTGAGGTTCGCATTAGGTTCTACAGCTCTTCAATCTTCTTCAGAATGAACATATGAACTGAACGCACTCGTCCTTTAGTGGATGAGATGCGTTTTTTTGCGTTCAAATAACATTTGGGCAGAGCGCGATGAATTATTTGACAGGTCTTAGAATCAATCAGCCCAAACGTTATTTGGCAGAATCCGATGAGTTATTGCGGGTATATTGATCGTCCTGACGCCATTATCGGAACGGACCAGCTTGATTCCTCTGAGAAGGCGGAACTGATAGATATCGCACCATCTTATTTTGTGCCGACAGAGAACATCGGTTGGAGAGATCAATTGAAGATGATTGCTCAATTTTTGGATAGGAAGGAAAAGGCAGAGCAATGGATACAATGATATGATCTCAGGGTCCAGTCAGCTAGAAAGCAGATTGGTCATGTGCTGGGAAATGATAAGAATCTGGTGTTACGTATCTATGGACAAAGCATCCATGTGTACTGGAACCGTGGGATAGAAGACGTGCTCTATCAGGATCTGAGGCTCGAAGCGGTCTATCGTGGGATAGAATCATCTAACATAGTGCTCATGCGAAGGATCTGTCAGATAGACTCTCGATTCTCTCGGATCTTGGAGTAAAAGTAGAGTTCATAGAGCTAGCGGGCGGAGGCCATGTGTCGGTATTGCCCGCGTTAATTAGTAGGGCTTTACACTTTGCCCTGAAGCCATAGAAGCAATTTAATTATATTATAAAATTTCACCATATGAAAAATTCATAACAATGAATAAATATTTCTAGATACCTTATCATAAATGCATCATATCCATGTATCTATTATTTGATAAATGAAGAAGTCTAGACCTTTTGTACAATAAAGACAACATAAAAAGCTTTAACTGAGTTTGTTGAACGAATGGTAAACGATAGATATAGGATAGCCATTCGTTTTTTGATCGAATTCATTTAAATAATTAGACCGGAGTTAAATGAGTTCCTTCATTAACGTGTTAACGTGTATGTCAGCTCATCAACTGTGCCTGATAACGCTGAATGTTTGAAAATGAACGTATTCCCTGCTCTTTTTACTAATTGGAGTCCATCCTCAGGCGGAATGGTCGGATTCTTTTCCCACTTTTCAAAAGATATCTGTTCTTCCTTGGACAGAAGTGCCTTGTACAGCAGGATTGGAGCATCAAGATTTGGATCGACAAGTAGTAGAGTTCGTGATTCAAAAGGTCGGATAAGCAGTATACCTTCCGTTGCGGAAACATATTCGACTGTATAGGCTTCATCAAGGCCTCCAAGCTTCCCGTTATATATATACAACTTATATATGTCATTCCCGAGACTTGGCTCCCCGTAGTTATGTTTGACTTGCAAGACGACAGAATGAACATCCGCATGTATTACAGACATTCCTACATATTGATTCGCTCTAACAGCGGACTGGCCAATGTTATGAGGCATTTCGGATCCGACTTCTGATCATAGGACCAAACCAAGTCCCGGAATATCTCAGAAGCATGTTCATAGGATAAATAAGTCGTTCCATTCTGGACAAAAAAGTCAGTGTCAGTGTGCTTTGTATCAAATGTCCAAATATCAGGTGAAATCCCAACTGAAGGCACAATGGGCACAGTTTGTGTTGTCGTTACAGCTGAAGATGTACTAATGATGGCAGCCTGTGAATTTACTTGTCCCTCATATGTTCCTAGTACAGTAATAACAGCAATGGCTGTCAGCAGTATTTTATTTTTTGGATTACGATTCTGCATATTCATAGACTTCTGAATCTCTCCTTTACTCTTTAATCTATATTCAAACGCCTATGAATGTTAAAAGGTTACACCATATGAAAAAATAAAGAGCAACATCAAAGTTGCTCTTCGTTTTTATTTTATTTAATTAAGTATGTGGCTCCTTGTGTAGTAATGCTTCACCTGCAATGCCCGGGTTCGTCATTTGATACGGGTCGAGGATAATGTTCAATTGCTCTTCTGACAGCACATTGTAAAATAGACATAGACTACGCACCGATTGACCCGTTGTAATAGCTTCACGGGCGATCTTCGTTACCACCTCATAGCCCAAGTGTGGACTTAGTGCAGTAATAATACCTACGCTATTCTCGACATAATCAAGGCATCGCTCGACGTTCGCTTGAATGCCCTCGATACAATGCTCTCTAAAGACACGGAAGCCCTGATTCATAATTTCCAATGACTGTAGTAAGTTGTATACCATGACTGGTTCCATAACGTTCAGTTCCAATTGACCGGCTTCTGACGCAAGACAAATAGTGTGGTCATTTCCGATGACCTGGAACGCAATCTGATTGATCACTTCGCACATCACAGGGTTCACTTTACCTGGCATAATGGATGAACCTGGTTGGCGGGAGGGAAGTGTGATTTCGCCTAATCCTGCTCTTGGACCAGAGGCCATTAGACGGATGTCATTAGCTACTTTGGACATATTCATCATGCAAATTTTCAGAGCGGCGGAGACTTCTGTATAGGCATCCGTGTTCTGTGTTGCATCTACCAGATCTTCGGCAGGTTCTAATGGAAAGCCACTTAAATCTGCGAGGATTTCTGCAACTCGCTTAATATAATGTATATTGGCATTAAGTCCAGTGCCGACGGCTGTTGCTCCAATATTAATATGAAGTAAGTTATTCTTCGTGGCGTAAAGACGTTTTATGTCTCTATCAAGCACGCGTGCGTATGCTTGGAACTCTTGACCAAGGCGGATAGGTACGGCGTCTTGCAGGTGAGTTCGACCCATTTTGATAACACCGTCAAACTCCGTAGATTTATCGTTAAATGCTTTATGTAAGTCCTTCATAGTCCCAAGTAGTTTCTCAATCATCGTCAGTACTGCTAAATGTACTGCAGTTGGGAAAGCATCATTCGTGGACTGGGCCATATTGACATGATTATTCGGATTGATGTCTTCATAATTTCCTTTTTCCTTACCTATTAGTTCAAGTGCACGATTAGCAATGACCTCGTTGGCATTCATATTAATAGAAGTACCAGCACCACCTTGAATAGGATCGACAATGAATTGTTCGAACCATTTACCTCTAATAATTTCATCTGCAGCTTTAACAATGGCATCACCTTCGGTAGCTTGTAACTGGTCAATCTCCATATTAGCTATAGCTGCACCTTTCTTGACCATAGCTATCGAACGGATCAATTCGGGATGGATTCGTTCTCCTGTAATCGGGAAATTCTCCGCTGCCCTAATGGTATTGATGCCATAATAAGCATTGGATGGAACTTCTTTGGTACCAAGAAAGTCTTTTTCCAAACGCATAACATTCATTCCTCCTAGTGTGAAATCGGACATGTAGACCTAGCGAAAACCTTATGAATTATTGGACTCGATACCATTATACGTTGTTCCTATGAGGCAAACAAATATAATCCTTTTCTCCCAAATAACAAGCTAGCTAAAGTTTCAAAGAAGGCGGATTGTAGCTCCTGTTGTGATTCAGAATTTAGTAATCATATATACAGAAATAAGGTTCGTCAATGACGAACCTTATACTTAGGAATATCGATTACAGGAGGTGAGAGACCTGAACATCGGGATTAACGTCAGCCTCATAATCAACACCATCGAATTCAAAACCAAATAGTTGGAAAAACTCGCGCCGATAGCCATCAAGATCCGTAAGTGCGTGGATGTTCTCTGTCGTTACCTGATTCCATATCTGTGTAACCTCAGCTTGTACATCTTCGCGTAGTTCCCAATCATCGATGCGAATGCGTCCTTTTTCATCTACTGGTGTTCCTGTGCCATCATTTGTGTATAAGCGTTCTGTAAACAGACGATAGGTCTGCTCAATACAACCTTCGTGGAGACCTTTCTCTTTCATGACTTTATATAGAGCGGATACGTATAATGGTACAACAGGAATAGCTGAACTGGACTGTGTCACAAGGGCTTTGCTTACACAGACATATGCTGAACCACCAGATATAGCAAGTTGGTCGTTCATTCGTATGGCAGTTGCCTCAAGGTGATCTTTCGCACGACCAATAGAACCTTCTCTATAGACAGCTTGTGTGATTTCTGAACCGATATAGGAGTAAGCAATCGTCTTAGCGGTATCGGCTAGTACGCCCGCTTGGCGAAGCTCAGTGATCCACAGTTCCCAATCGTCACCACCCATGACCGTAACCGTATCACGAATTTCATCTTCCGTGGCAGGCTCAATCGTGATTTCACTTACTTCGCCGCTATGGAAGTTGACGGTTTTGTTCGTAAATGGTTTACCAATGGGTTTAAGCACGGAATTGACCATTTCACCTGTCTGAGGATCTGTTCTTCGTGCGGAAGCAACGCTATAGATGACTAGATCAACTTGGCCCAGTTCAGTGCGAATAACTTCGATTGTTTTCGCTTTTGTCTCTGAAGAGAAGGCATCACCCGTTACACTGAATGATTTAAGACCAGCATCATCAGCCGCTTGCTCAAATGCTGCGGAATTATACCAGCCTGCTGAAGCTGTACGTTTCTCGCTTCCGCTGCTAGGGCGATAGACGCCAACTGTATTTGCCTGTGATCCAAAGGCTGCGACAATACGAGATGCCAGTCCATATCCGGTGGAAGCTCCAATCACTAATACATTAGAAGGACCTTTTATTTCTGGATGTGCTTGTACATATTCTATTTGCTGTTGTACTTGAGTGGCACATCCTATTGGATGCGATGTCGTACAAATAAAGCCACGTGTTCTCGGTTTAATAATCATGGGGTTATCATATCCTCTCTTTCATACAGCATTTCATTTTATCATTTGAAAATATCTTTCTTACATTAAGTATATTCAAATTTTGGGTTATTGTCTTGCTAGTGTATCGTGATTGTACGATTTGCTGAAAGACAACTTTATTATTATACCATGAATTGGAGGGTTATTAAATTTCGAAATGTTATGAAACATAATGAATTTAATTGGAGATGAGCGTGTAGATCACTGTTTGTACCTTGCCTTCTGGTAGGGGAGTATAGGTGAACGTGAAGTCATTCCCTGTGCGTTTCTTTAAAATCAACATTTTGGATAAAACATTTGGATCCCTAGAGTCGGCCTGATTCCATTCCTTTTGGTCATCTAACCTGATCAGTTTTAAGCTAAGATTGGTACTTTCTCCTGTTGTGGCATTAATCGCAAACAGCTGAGTTGTATCCACTGCACGAACTAGAACTACATCATCCGCGACATATTCCACCATGAAATCCCCCGTGTGACCGGTGATTTTCTCCAACTCAAATAGTTTCCCTAGACTGCCATTCTGAGTAATATATTGAACATTACGCCCATCGGTCATGTAGAGTTGCGTTGTTTTCAGTTGGGGGGTATGCATATAGGAAGAGGTAACGAAGTGATACTCCATTTTCTTCTGAATTTCTTTGTGTTGGATCAACGCCTGGTAGCTATTAGTGAAATCATTGAACATGGCATAATGATTGTCGTTCAAAAGCAATAGATCTGTTCCATTCCCTGCCTCTTTGATTTCAAGCTGATGGCTATATGGAGATTCACTCAGTGGCAGTTCCCCGATTAGCTCAGGTGTTCCCGGAACGGATGCGAGGTAATACACGTCACCATTCTTCTGTGAAACCCAATAGGTTCGCCCCTGCGTAGAGGAAACGATAAATCTTGGCTTATCCACAATATGCAAATTACCATCGCTATTGTTGTACCCTATCTTTCCACCTAAAGCACCTACAGCAGAGACCAAAGGAACGTACATAGCGCCATTGAGGATGCGAGGTGTCTTCGTTAAGGATACCGCTGAGCCATTCACTTTCGCGACAGTAGAACCCATCGTGAAGATAACCTCCCGTTCTGGACGAATCAGTTTGGCTATCTTGGTTGTCTGGTTCCAGGTTAGTGTATAACCCATGGAGGGCGCAAGCGACCTCAGTGGAACCAAAGTTGTGCCTTCTAGAATGACCTGATTGACGCTCAGTCCTGTATCTTTGTAATTTAACAAAATTGATTTTTCTTTCGTAGCCGACACCGGCACTGAGCTTGAGCTAAGGGTGAAAGCAGTGAAGAGAATTCCGAACGTAAGTATCCACTTTTTCATTTCTGCATTTCTCCTCCTTTGGGGATTTCTATTATATGTATTAGACGTAATGTACTACGAAAGGTTACTAAATAAGGGTTACATGAAGAGGGGGTAGCCGATAACCGGAGTAATTCCATCCTTTACAAATACAAAAAATACGTCTGTTTATCGTATTTCGGCCGTAGTGAAAAATCGGATAGATGCTGATGTGCTGCAACGCGCCGCCGATACGGTATTCGATAGATTTCCAATGTTCACGGTGAAATTTACTCCGTACTTGCGGTCAGCGATCATGACGACCGGACTTGTATACACATTTGTAGCTGTTAAAGATATGATATTGTCAAAAGGATCTTGTATAACTACAAGGCATTATGGAAGTTTAAAAACGAAATTAGAAAAAGGTTTCATTTACCCAATAAACAGTGGTAAACCCTCGAGAAGTCGAGGTCTTTTTTGATGCAAGCTTGTAGTTTGGTAGATGAAAAGTTGGAATAAATATTTGGTCGTTAAAATATGTATTAATAACACCAACATCTATGTAAGCGCATACAAAAATGTTGACTTCATGGGCAATTAGCAACAAACAAAAGAGGAGGGGAAAGAATGGCAACCAGTAAAAGAAAAACTTTACTCATCACAACTACAATATTGTGCGTTTCTTTGTTATTTGGTTGTACTAGCAGTAAGGAAAGCACAACCGGTTCCAATAATACAGGGACAGGAGAGGGGAAAACCCAGACTGCAAAGAAAACGATCACGATTACCTATAGAGATGATGGGGTTGGGGAAGAGGGAACATTCTATAAATGGATTAAGGAAATCTCTGCTAATTATCCTAATAAAAATGTGGAAATTAAGCCAACGCCTATTCAAGCATCCGAAGGAGATTATTTTGCCAAGATTGCTCTAGCGCTGAAATCCAAGGATACGGCGCCTGATATTGTAACGGAAGACACCTTTATATTGAATTCGGATGCAAGCGCAGGCTACCTTGAACCCCTGGATGACAAATTAAAAGGTTGGGAAGATTGGACCAATGGTTCCTTTATTGAGGCTATGAAAAAAGGGGTCACAGCGAGTGATGGCAAAGTATACGGCGTTCCTTATAATACCGATTCTAGAGGACTCTGGTATAACAAGGAGATCTTCAAACAAGCAGGTCTTCCGGAAGATTGGCAACCGAAATCCTGGGATGACGTTTTAAATGCAGCGAGAACGATCAAAGAAAAGGCAGCTAAGGATGTTGTTCCTATTTGGATGAACATGGGCAAGGCCACAGGGGAAGCTACATCCATGCAGACCTATGAAATGCTACTCTTTGGAACAGGGGATAGACTCTATGATGATGAGAGTGGAAAATGGACGATTAAGAGCCAGGGAATTTTGGATGCGCTGACCTTTATCGAGACAGTTAATAAAGAGAAACTCGGTCCACCACTGTCTAAAGTATTGAATGGTCAAGCAGGAAATACATCTTCACGTGAATATTTACCGAAAGGTAAGCTTGCCATCTCGCTAGATGGTTCTTGGATAACAGGCAATTATTTTGCGGATGGAGCCTCACCTTGGCCGGAATATAAAGACGTGTTGGGTTTCGCGCCAATGCCGACAAGCAAAGGTCAGGAACCTGGATCGATCACACTTGCCGGAGGCTGGGCATTATCCATTCCAAGTAATTCGCAAAACAAAGATGAGGCATGGGACTTTATCCAATATGCACTCAATAAAGAGAATACCCAAAAGCTTGTTGTTGCATCAGGTAATATAACTGTTCGTGCAGATGTTGCGAAGGATCCTGGATATACCGAAATGCCGTTCAATGAAATTGCGACGGAATATTTAAAAAATGCTGAATTTAGACCAGCACAGGATAAATACCCTGAAGTGTCCGCACAAATACAAACTATGGTTGAATCAGTGACAACGGGTACGTCTCCTGCAGACGCGATGAACAAATATGCGCAAGATGTAACAAGAATTGTTAGTAAGGATCATGTGACGGAAAAATAAAGGCATGAAGAATGCTCAAGCATATCCTAGTGAGTTGAGGAGTGCTTGGGCAAACAACCTTTTTGTTTTCTAGCGTGAGGGAGGAGAGTTATGCATGAGCAGTTTGACGGCTAATGTTCTATATAAGAAAAAGAAAACATACACGTGGCTCTATTTTTTACTTCCTTCCATAGCCATTATGTTGGTTTTTTTTATATATCCAATTTTGTTAACAATTTTTTATTCCTTCACGAATCTAGCATTAACAGGAGAAGCTGCCAAGCAACTGAAATTTATCGGGTTTGATAACTATGTTCGCATGTTTGAAGACCCTACGGTCAGAGTTAGCATATGGAATACGCTGATCTTCTTGATTGGTTCTGCTGTTATTGGTCAGCAAGTGTTAGGATTTCTGATTGCTCTCTTGATGAAACATAAAAAGAAGATGTTTCGACGCATCATCGGAACGATAGTGCTAGCCGGCTGGGTAACCCCTGAAATTGTGTGTGCTCTATGTCTATATAGCTTTTTCGGGGATGAAGGTACACTCAATTCAATCATTACATTCTTCGGTATTCCAGCAGTCACTTGGCTGTATACCGTTCCCATGGTCACCATCATACTCGCGAACATCTGGCACGGTACGGCATTCTCTATGCTTGTGTTTCAAGCAGCGTTAGATGATGTGCCGAATGAGATTGAAGAAGCGGCAGTCGTGGACGGAGCGACAACATTGCAAATTTTGACAAGAATTACACTTCCATATATTAAAGATACCATTACAACGAATATGATGCTTGTTACACTACAGACGCTGGGGGTATTCGGACTTATCTATGCGATGACAGGCGGAGGACCGGGAACTTCGACAACAACGTTGCCTATCTTTATGTATAATCAAGCTTTTGTCAATTATCAGCTTGGATACGGAACTGCGATATCTTTATTACTACTGTTTATTGGTGTTGTGTTGAGTTTGTTCTATATTCGATCGATGAAAGAATAAATTCAAATACGAGCGAATGCTTTCGAAGTGAGTTTTGATCGAAGTATATCAATAGTAGCGATGCTCACAAAACTTAAGTGAGTGCTTTCGAAGTGAGTTTTGATCGAAGTATATCAATAGTAGCGATGCTCACAAAACTTTAAGGAGAATCCATATGAATGGGAAACAGCGTAAAATGATTTATAAAGTCATGCCGTATACAATTCTTATCTTGATCGGAATCTGTTTCATCCTGCCTCTTCTGTGGGTTGTTGTTGCGTCGATCGATCCCAATGCGATGCAATCACTTAAAATGCCTAATCATATAACTGGGACAAACTATGTCGATGTGATCACCAATAGTGTAAATCAGCGTGCGTACATCATCGGCCTTATTATGTCAGGTAGCCAAGCTATATTTGTCGTTATATTGGCATTGCTTGCGGCCTATCCTTTGTCACGTTATCAATTGAAATATAAGAAGTCGTTCATGCTGACCATATTATTTATGACTTCTTTGCCGATTACTGCCGTTATGGTACCCGTATATCAATTGTTCTTAAGCTTAAACTTATATGACAATATTGTTGGGGTTATTTTATTCTTTATCGCATCATCCTTGCCGTATGGAATTTGGATGCTGAAGAATTTTATGGATTCGGTGCCGATTGACTTGGAAGAAGCAGCATGGATCGATGGGGCGTCTGTCTTAATGGGTATTCGTATGGTGATTGCACCTTTAATGGTTCCTGGCATTTGTACGGTAGCTATATTCACATTCTCTGGAAGTTGGGGTAACTTTTTTGTACCCTATATCTTATTGCAGACACCTGAGAAATTCCCAGCTTCTTTGAAACTGTATCAGTTTTTCGGACAATACGGTATGGTGGACTATGGTAAATTAGCAGCGTTTTCTGTGCTTTATGCGATTCCTTCGGTTGTAATGTATATTCTCTCGCAGCAGTATATGTCTAAAGGATTCGGTCTACAAGGCGGGACGAAAGGATGACAAATAAGGACAATCATCAATTGTACAAGCATGTTGCATCGACCAAAAATGAAATGGTAGCCTTGGATAACGGCAAGGTGGAGCTCAATTTTTCATAAAGAAGTGAGTACTTGTGAACAGCATAATGGTTAAACGAAACTCACTATCCGATGATGGATGGGGAGTTTTGTTCGTTTCTATGTGATGATCGTCGGGAATCATTTGTAGCCCACCTAAATAAAGCTACTCGCTAAAGTTCTCCTTGTCGAAATCTGCGATATGAAAGCAATGCTCAAAATGACAATAAATGGAGTTACTTAAAAGACCAACCAAAAAAAAATTTAGAGTAAGCGTCAATGATCCATTTTCCGAACAATGCTATACTAAAGTTAACATGTTTATGAGAGTAATTATGGAAGAATCGTCTAATCTGGAGGTGTAACATGATGAACGAAGTCTTTAGTGAAATACCGGAATCCAGTACATGGGATGTGGTGGAAGAGGTCAATAAAGGTTGGTCCAAAGACAAAAAATATTATATTAAAACGAATGAAGGTAGGAAATTGCTGCTTAGAACGTCGGATATCACTCAATATGAGAGAAAAAAGAAGGAATATGAATCGATCAAAAAGCTTGATCATATCGATGCTTTAATGTCCAGACCGATTGATTTTGGAATATGTAATCATGGCCAGTCCGTGTATTCCTTGCTGACTTGGGTCGCTGGTGAAGATGCAGCAGTTGTCATCCCTACAATGAGTAATAGAGAGCAATATGAACTCGGAGTAAAAGCGGGAGCGATTTTAAGAGAAATGCATGATATTCCTGCGGAGAACAATCAAATGTCATGGGCTGAATATTATAATATCAAAATAGACAAATATATAACCAATTATAAAGCCTGTGGTATTCCTTTAAATGGAGTAGAATTAATATTCAATTTTATTGAACACAATCGATATCTATTGGAGCAGCGCACTATGTCATTTCAACATGGTGACTATCACGTGGGAAACATGATTGTTACTACTTCTGGTGAACTTGGAATTATTGATTTCAATAGAGTTGATGATGGTGATCCATGGGAGGAGTTCAATCGTATTACGTGGGATGCAAGCCTAAGTGGATATTTCGCATCGGGTCGTATCAACGGATATTTTAATCATGAGGTACCTGATGAGTTTTTCAGAGTGATGGCTTTATATATTGCTAGCAACCAACTTTCAACCATTCACTGGGCGATTCCATTTGGACAGGAAGAAATTGATATTATGCTCAAACAAGCTGGAAGTGTGTTGGAGTGGTATGATGAGTTTCGTACATACGTACCGAGTTGGTATTTGTCAGATTCTGTTGGATTGGGATAGACAATTCGTGAACTTTAATGAGAAATGTAAGGAGATAGATTGTCATGAAGTTGGTATCTTGGAATGTAAATGGGCTTAGAGCCTGTGTGAAAAAAGGGTTTGACGATTATTTCCGGGAAGTGAACGCGGATATATTCTGTGTTCAAGAAATAAAATTACAAGAAGATCAAATTGCACTGGAATTGGGCGATGAATATTCGCAGTATTGGAATTACGCTGTTAAGAAGGGGTATTCTGGCACTGCTATTTTTACGAAGATCAAGCCACTTACTGTACGCTATGGTCTAGAAGAGGATGAGGAGCCTGAGGGACGAATCATTACGCTGGAGTTCGAAAGCTTCTATCTTGTGAATGTATACACTCCCAATTCAAGGCGTGATCTGTCACGACTCGAGTTGAGACTAGGCTGGGAAGAACGATTCCGTAGCTACATTCAGCAATTGGACGCGCTCAAGCCTGTTATTATATGTGGTGATCTGAATGTTGCCCATCATGAGATTGATCTTAAGAATGCACAATCCAATCGGGGTAACTCTGGCTTCACCACAGAAGAACGTGGTAAAATGACTGAATTGTTGGGATCTGGATTTATAGATACATTCAGATACTTTTATCCGGATCAGACAGATGCCTATACTTGGTGGTCCTATATGTCAAAGGTAAGAGAGCGGAATATTGGCTGGAGAATTGATTATTTCCTAGTCTCTTCTAGAATGGGGTCATCCTTAACGGATGCTCAAATCGATTTTGAAATTATGGGAAGTGATCACTGCCCAATTATTCTTATAATGGATTAAATCCCGAAGGGGGGGACGACATCATGGCACTTGGAGTTTTATTCATCATGTTTATTGTTATTGCGGTTGTCAGTATTACCAGTATTGCGTTGTTGTTTCTAGTACAAGACCCCAAGAGAAGTAATATGATATTTGCAATTACAGCGGTAATAGGGGTTCTTATCAGCTATATGAATGTTACTGCTCTTGCGAGCAACTTCGTTATTCCGCGAATTGTGGCAGCGTCTTTTGGAGTATTGTTAGTGATTGGAATTATTCTGAAGTATATGAAAAAAGAGATGATCGCAAAAGTATTCGTAGCCGCATCAGTGGTATTGGGTGCTCTTCAGCTCTTTTTCTTCTGAGTAGCATAGGAGTTCGGATTTTCAAAATCTCACATATGCGGCTCCACCATAATATTGAGAAAAGTCACGTCTATTGGCGTGATTTTTTATTTTGCGCCCATAATACTGCGGAAGCGATTGCAGGCTTTATACCATACGGCCTTGGTGTTGAGCCTTCTTAGTAATACTATTAGCTTTATAGCCCAATCTA
The DNA here is from genome assembly GCF_051550225.1 of Paenibacillus sp. FA6. Lineage (NCBI taxonomy): Bacteria > Bacillati > Bacillota > Bacilli > Caryophanales > Paenibacillaceae > Paenibacillus > Paenibacillus sp. FA6. The sequence goes on from NZ_CP188820.1 coordinate 1,593,668, forward strand.
TTAATGATTTGCTCCACATCATCAATACCTTATTTTGGTTAATAGGTAGGTATGATATACTAGGAAACAATGAAAGACATAAGAGCAAGCATCTAGGTATAAAGCCGAGTTTACATGTTTAATGGTCGTTGATTTTCTAGTGCGAACCCGAAGCACACATGAATTCCCTGGGAGGTTCGCACCAAAAATTATTAAAAAAATAACCATTTTGAAGTTGAATTTGTAATTTAGTGCAAATAAAAAGGTGTTGATTTGTTTATTTACACTAAAAAATCGTTGAAAACACGCTTTTATATTGCTTTTTCGCAGTCGCACTCTCACGAGAGTGCGTGGATTGAAATGCATTCCACAAAACGGAGGTGATATGCAATCCTACGTCGCACTCTCACGAGAGTGCGTGGATTGAAATTTCAATTCAAGTTCGCCAAGAAGGGTACGGTATTGTCGCACTCTCACGAGAGTGCGTGGATTGAAATCGTAGATACATAAGTATCTCGTTCTGCATAATCCTGTCGCACTCTCACGAGAGTGCGTGGATTGAAATCATTGTGCGTTAAATCCTGTTACCGGATCCGGTGTAGGTCGCACTCTCACGAGAGTGCGTGGATTGAAATTTATAATCGGTGTCCATTGTCCGTTTGCCGGGGTCGTCGCACTCTCACGAGAGTGCGTGGATTGAAATGAAATACCGATCGGCTACGTAATGGATATCCGTCCGTCGCACTCTCACGAGAGTGCGTGGATTGAAATAATGGGATGATGTTCGAATATTGGCCGCTTAAAAGTCGCACTCTCACGAGAGTGCGTGGATTGAAATTTTCATGGCTTCAACATAATTCATCCCATCGATAAAGTCGCACTCTCACGAGAGTGCGTGGATTGAAATTACATCCTGCATCATAGCCTTCTCAAAAGCCACGTCGCACTCTCACGAGAGTGCGTGGATTGAAATTTCTGCAGGAGTTTATGTTGTTGATAGTTTGATGGTCGCACTCTCACGAGAGTGCGTGGATTGAAATGCCTACGTTGGCCTTACGTTTAACCTCGCGATACTTAGTCGCACTCTCACGAGAGTGCGTGTATTAAGTGTCCGACAACGATTTGTAAACAGGAGATTAGATGTCCTCCTGCTCCTGTTACAGCAATCGAATGGAGATGCGATAATTAATGTTTCAAGGACGTAAAGATAGATGACACTCAATTCATTACCTTATAATGCCGATAATGAGGATAAGAATATAACTTATGAGGTGATCATCATGAAAGTTAATAATAGTTCTGAAATGGCCGTTTTATTGGAAGCGCTTAAAAATTCAAATCAAATGTTTAAATCCAAAGATGAAAATTCCACAGAAAATATTTGGAGTGCTAAGTTAAAAGAAATGGAAGATACCAGCCTCGGATATAGGTTAGATAGTATTGCAAGAAGGATTGCTCGTGGTGATTTTGTAAGTGGGAAAGATAAGTCTTTATTAATACAACATAATCCAGAAAAGCTACAAAAAGCGGAGATAGCAAATACGAGAAGAATGGAAGTAGCCTTAAGATTGAAAAGTGCTAGAAGTAAACAGGAAGCAAGAGAAATTATTTCAAATGCAAGAGTCGAGGTGTATCAAGCCTTTTCCAGTAAGGATGAAGAATACACAGTGTTATTGTCAGAAGCCTATAATAAATTAACTGAAGATTATTCAGGAAATAAGTTAACTACAATGGTGAAAAAACCTACAAATAAGCTAGATATAAAAATATAAGAAAGCCACTTGGATATGACCGTCAGGTTATTACATGTGGTTTTCCTTTTTTTGAATTGAATCACGTCGATCCGTTCAGAAATTTTCATTCATTTTCGTTCATCTATGGCCGATAATTAGTATAGGCTTTCACAGGTAAGTTTCACATCTTAGACCCGAAGGAAGGGAACAGTCGATGGATCATTCAATGGATCATTTACAGGGCACCTATAATATGTCGATTGTAGCGTTGTCCTACATTATTGCGGTCGCGGCCTCATATGTAGCGCTTGATTTAGCTGGACGAGTGAGTGCAGCCAAAAGTAGAAATAACCGAATGCTATGGCTCATTAGCGGCGCATTTTTTATGGGATTTGGAATTTGGTCGATGCACTTTGTTGGGATGCTCGCTTTCAAATTATCTGCACCAGTCTCTTATGACTTGGTATGGGTCGTTATATCCATCGTTATTGCGGTTATGGCATCGTTCATTGCACTGCATATTGTTGGACGAGATCAACTGGGTCTCAAGAGATTATTAATAGGCGGAACACTAATGGCAATCGGTATTGCTACGATGCATTATATCGGAATGACAGCAATGAGTGTACGTATTTATTATGAACCTTGGTTGTTTTCTTTGTCGATAGCTATCGCGTTTATTGCTTCAGTTGCGGCTTTATGGCTCTCGTTTTATTTTCGTAAAGAACAATCCTGGAAAGGTGTACTTTATAAGCTTGGCAGCGGGTTAGTGATGGGGGCAGCAATTGCTGGTATGCACTATACGGGAATGGCAGCAGCCCGGTACCGTCATGGGAAGAGCGTAGAAATATCGAGCATAAAGATGGAACAAGAGGTTCTTGCCTACATAATCGCTTTAGGCACGTTAATTATTCTGGCTTTTGTCTTGTTCGGTATATATCTTGATAAGCGCCTTACTAGCAAGGACGACGAGATCACCAATCATGAGAATTGGTATAAGTCGCTATACGATAATCATCAGGATGGGATTATTACTATTGATATTCACAGTCATATTATTGATGCCAATCCATCGGCACATCGAATTATGGGAATCAATTTGAACGATTATCTCAATAAGCCTGCTGCTTTTCTATTGGAGCTTCATGCTGAGCAGTATCGTGAGCAAGCTAGGCGATTATTCTTGTCGTCTTTGCAACAAGGGGAATTACAGACGATGGAGACCGTAATCATTCATCGTGAGGGTCATCATGTTCATCTGAGTTCGTTAAGCGTTCCAGTTATTGTCGATGGAGACGTTAAAGGAACTTACCTTATATTCAGGGACATCAGCGAGGAGAAACGGTCGAAGGAAAAGATTCAGCAGATGGCCTATCACGATGAATTGACCGGCTTACCCAATCGTAGGCTTTTGAAAGTAACACTCGTGGAAACGATCCATCAATGCCGTCTTGAGAACTCTCCGTTTGCTCTGCTATTCATGGATATTGATCGTTTCAAAATCATTAATGACTCGCTGGGGCATGCTTACGGCGATCAATTTCTACTGATGGTATCAGAGCGTTTGCAGCAAGCGATGATAGGTATGCATGTTACGATTGCTAGGATGGGGGGAGATGAGTTTACTCTGATCTGCCATGGAGATTCGAGCGCGGATACGCCTGCCCAGATTGCACAGCGATTAATCGAGGTCATTCAAATTCCTTATCGCCTAAAAGACAATGACTTCTACGTATCTGCTAGCATAGGCATCGCGATATACCCTGAGCATGGGGAGGATGCGGAGCAATTAATCCGAAATGCAGATACGGCAATGTATGAAGTGAAGCGAAACGGAAAAAATGGTTATCAGTTTTATTCTAGTCAATTGGATGAGCATATGATGGCGAAAGTAGAGCTTGAAGCAGATCTACGCAAAGCGATTAAACATAATGAGCTCCTAATCCATTATCAGCCTCAGATGAACCAAAGAACGATGCAAATTATCGGAATAGAAGCCTTATTAAGATGGAATCATCCTGAGAAAGGAATCATTGCGCCGGGAATATTTATTCCTATTGCTGAAGAGACGGGATTAATCGATGAAATTGGTGCTTGGGTATTGCGAGAAGCATGCCTGCAAATGAAGCGGTGGGAGCAGCAATATAGTTGGAAGATTCCTGTATCGGTAAATCTCTCCACTCAGCAATTCCATCAGAAGCATCTCGTAAGAGAGGTAAAGAACATATTGACCGAGACCGGATTATCGCCGGAGTTCCTGGAACTTGAAATAACGGAAAGTATGATGATGGATGTTGTTCGATCTAGTCAAATTTTGCGTGAGCTGTCGGGTCTTGGCATACGACTTAGTATGGATGATTTCGGAACCGGCTACAGCTCACTTAGCTACTTAAAAATGTTTCCTATTCATAAGCTCAAAATTGACCGTTCTTTCATTAAGGATATCACGATAAATGATGATGATCGGGCGATCGTAGCAACGATTATTGCTATGGCGCATAATCTCAAGATGAATGTTATTGCGGAGGGCGTTGAGACGAAGGAACAGCTGCAATTGTTAATGGAGAACGGATGTGATGAAATTCAAGGGTATTATTTCAGCAAGCCGATACCTGCCAGTGAAATAGAGCGATTGTATTTAGTGCCGTTGAATCGGAATGAACAGTGATAGTTATTCATACTTAGGTCCCCAGCCTGTCAATAGGTGGGGACTATTTTATGCGAAAAAAGCTATCTATGTAGTTTGAAAGAAGGGGCTGTCTATTATGAATGTATTTGGTTAGAATCAAGAAGCTGTGAAAGCGGGCATAGATTAACGTCATTTATCATGTTATGTTAAAATAAGATATAACATAGGCAAAAGATCTTATAACTTGGAAGAGGAGTACAGAAATGGAGATAAGTCAGGTTTACAAGGAATTGAAGTCACTAATCCCGTTAGCGGAAATTCAGTGTCATGAAACTTTAAAGGATCATGTATATACCCAAATGGGTGGGAATGCGGATATTCGTGTTCAACCATCTACATATGACGAAGTTCAATGTATCATTAAATATGCAGCAGAGCGTAATCTTACGATGACAACCCTTGGAAATGGATCGAATGTCATTATTCGCGATGGAGGCATTCGAGGGATTGTTCTTCAGATGACAAAGTTAGAGGAAATGACGGTTTCTGAACATATATTATGTGCTCAAAGTGGGGCATCTATTATACAAGCATCACGAATGGCTTTGGGTGAGCACTTGACTGGACTAGAATTTGCTTGTGGCATACCGGGTACCGTAGGTGGGGCACTTTATATGAATGCTGGAGCTTATGGAGGAGAAGTTGCTGATGTGCTCATAGACGCTCTTGTGGTGGATTCCAGCGGGAACTTATTGACCATAAAGCGAGAGGACATGGCACTGGGTTATAGAAAGAGTATTTTTGCGGGTGGACTGTATACCATACTAGAAGCAAGATTTGCCTTGCAATCCGGTGATTATACCTCAATAAAAGAAAAGATGGATGAATTAACACACTTGAGAGAGTCGAAGCAACCTTTAGAGTACCCTTCGTGCGGGAGCGTATTTAAGCGTCCTCCTAATCGGTTTGCAGGTCAGTTGATCCAAGAGAGCGGCTTACAAGGTGTAAGAATCGGTGGAGCAGAGGTATCAACGAAGCATGCTGGATTTATAGTTAATGTAGATAACGCTACTGCAAGCGATTATATTGGTCTAGTTCATCATGTGAGAGACACCGTTAAAGCTAAATTTGATATCGATTTGGAAACAGAAGTTAAGTTTATTGGTGAAGAATAATATTGAACTCACTTAAATAATGAGTCAACATGATTCATACCGGAATAGATGTATACCAAAGAAGCTATCGAAATTTCGGTAGCTTCTTTGGGGTGCAATTTCTAAGATGATCCGGACATACTCATTTGATTATTGTAGGCTTTATTCCAAAGACACGATGTATTCAGCTCTAGCTGTATTTAGTGAGACTTCATCAAGATTAGATTCCTCAGAATACCTAATATTGATTTGAGATATCTTAAAGTGGACCTGATCGATATCTTCTTGTTCCATCAAATCATTTCCTCTGTAGTTTGTTTTATTTGCTGAGATAAGATTTAATATGAAGTTAATCAATACTAGTATTAGATTTGATAATTCAAGTTTAAAATAGAGCTGTAAGCATAAAAAGGAAAGGGTGATTCACCATGACAGCCATTGTTCTTTATAAACGTCCACAGTTAGTGACTAAGGATGATCAAAGCCTCTCCTTTTATCTACTCTCCAAGTTCATTCAAGATAGTCCCCACGTTTATACGAATCAGAAATGTAAAGATACATTACGCGTTTTGTTCGCTCATCCAGAAGCGGAATGCATTGTGGTCTGTAACGAAGCAGATCAGCCTGTAGGACTTGTGAACTGCAGTAAATTTTATTTGCGATTAATCGGTCCTATGGGAATGGATAGTCTGTATATGGAACCTGTAACCAAGCTGATGAATCGGAACCCACTCATTGTAGAGGAGGGAACTCATGTTCAATCCATACGCGAGGAGTTAGATAGACGTCAGGAACATAGTCTTGGGGAATATATCATGATGACAAAGCAAGGAAAACTTAGCGGTGTCCTTAAAGTATCAGACTTACTGAGCCTCTAATTTATTAAAACTATATTTCACACCTATATGGCAAGGGGCAGGGCTGTCTCATCACGGACAGTTTTTTTGTTGTGCTTCTAGTTAAGGTAATAGATGCCCCTTTCCCTGATGGAGTTACCTACTATTTTTAAAGTTTGCATAATCAATAACAACAATTCGACCATTTTTATCGATGTTGAAATTTTTCCATCTTGGTTCATCATTTCTTCTGTTAGTTAAATCATTTGGTGTTATCCCCTCTCTTAAAAATTCATCTCGCAATTTGTAAACTAAATCCCTGTTTTTTTTCGTATCTGAAACTACCGACATATTAATCTTCTCCATTACGCACCAGCCATGACCATGGTCAACTACTTTAGAAAGATAATCTTTGATCGTCGGTATTGAGGATTCATATAATACGGCTTCTGATGCATTATCTTTTATACCTTTTACCGAATAGCCAATTTTCAATACAAATCCGCTTTTTAGGTCAAATACAATCCTGCTTTTTCCTGTACCAATGACTTTATATGAAAGCTTTAATTTACGAGTGGCATGTCTAATACTGAATTTCTTCTGAATAGCATCCATTTCCTCTACTTTTTTGATCCACTTCACAATGACATCCAGATCACTTGGTTTTATATAATTCTCACTCATTGCTACCATCCTTTCTGAAAAACAAACTATTAATAGTATCATATTCAGACGAGGATACGTTGTGAATCCTATGGGCAATTTGGAAGTCCGGCTTGTTTCCAGCTTCTTCGATTTTCGTATGATATTGCGTTTTCAAATATTTACTTCCTTTCGGGCAATGGTTTTATCCAACTAAATGACTTCAACCATTGTGGGGGAAAATCAGATATTACATAGTTTTGTAAAAACAAACTATTGCACAGCACCTCTTATATTATTTTGAATATATTAAATTGTAGATGTACCAGACTAATTGATATAGAGGGGTGATATACGTGAAAGTAGATTGGGTGATTGTCGGTGCTGGATTTACTGGAGCTACATTGGCTGAGAGGATCGCTTCTGAACTGAATCAAAAAGTATTATTGATAGAGCAGAGAGATCATATCGGGGGAAACTCTTACGACTGCTATAATCAGGACGGCATCTTGATCCACAAATATGGTTCGCACACGTTTCACACCAACTCCCATATGGTATGGAACTATCTTTCGAAATTTACGGAGTGGAGACCTTATTTTCATCATGTGTTAGCCGTAGTGGATGGCAAGAAAGTTCCTGTTCCATTTAATCTAAACTCCATCTATGCTCTTTTCCCCCCCAAGTACGCGGAAAAGCTTGAGGATTTGCTTATCCAACATTACGGTTACGGCGTGAAGGTACCCATACTAAAACTTCGGGAAAGCGCAAGCGGAGACCTCATCTTATTGGCTGAATATATTTATAAAAAAGTATTTTATCACTATACCCTTAAACATTGGCAGTTGAAGCCGGATGAGTTGGATCCTTCAGTCACTGCGCGAGTACCGGTTTATATCAGCAGGGATAACCGCTATTTCCAAGACACCTATCAAGGCATTCCGAAGCATAGCTACGCAGATCTCTTTAGTCGAATGCTAAAACATCCTAATATTAGCGTTCTCTTGAACACGGACTATCGTGAAGTCATAGAAGATATCAAGTTTAATCGTATGATCTATACCGGACCTATAGATGCCTTCTTTAATTACAAGCATGGGCGCCTGCCTTACCGTAGTCTTCGCTTCGAGTTCGAGACCTTAAATCAAGAATATTATCAGGAGGCCGGAACTATCAATTACACTAATGAGTATGAATTTACACGCATTCTTGAAACAAAGCACCTCACTGGTCAAATCTCGCCGCATACAACAATAACCACTGTTTATCCGATGGAAGACAATCCAAATAACGAACCCTACTACCCCATTCCGCGCGCAGAGAACCGTCAGCTCTATAGCGAATATGTAAAGGAAGCGGAACAAATCAAAGATAAAGTGCTTTTTGCAGGGCGGCTGGCAGATTATAAATACTACAATATGGATCAGGCTGTAGCACGGGCGTTAACACTGTATAAACAAATAGCAGAAAAGAGCATTTAATTTCATGGCTTCATGATAATGGTTGTTAACAAAAAGTATAATTAGGAGGATGAAACTCATGATCTGTTTTTCATTGGTAGCACATGAAAACGAGAAGGCTGTGATGGATCAAATAGAAAATATTCGTCGTTTTATTAAAGGAGACTACTTTATTGTATTATATAACGGGGGCCCGAATAAAGAATTCGGCAATGAGGTCTGCCTAAAGTACAAGGAAGTAAAGTTATGTTCTTATAGCAGTCCCTTAAAATACAGAAAAACCGGGAGAGTCTTATATGATGTCACCAGATGGCTGAAGTCTCTGAATATTTCTTATGACTATCTGGTCTACTTGGAATCAGATACGATGTTTATAAAAGATGGGTTTAGTAGATATCTTTATAAAAAAATGAAAGGGTACGACTTTATGGGGCAGCATTGGAGAAAATATAATCCTAAAAAAGATTACCCAAGATCTCCGGGAACGAAGTCTATGTTTAAAGATTGGAAGCGGTGGGAGAAATATTTTAAAGAAAAATATTTCTGCAAAACATCGAACCCATTTCAAACCTATAGTTATACAATAATCCAGAAGATCCTGAAGATAGTTGATGGAGAGAACTTAGAAAAATTATTAGCCAAAAGTCCGGTAGAATCATTGGGCGAGATGATCTATCCAACATTAGCAAATAAATGTGGTGCTAAAACACGCACATATCCCATATCTTTCAAACAATATAATCATTGGAAGCCTGAGCTTAGAAAAAAAGATGTGAAAAAGGCGCTGAAAAAAGGAGAGTTTATGTTTGTTCATCCGGTTAAAAGCAATCGTGTCCGCGATTGGATTATGAAAAACGCAAAATAACGAGTTAACTTGCCGAATACTTCAATAAAGACTGCCGTTTCTAATCTCCGGCAACCTAGTGTGTTGTATTGATCTAACGATCCCAAATAGCGTAACCAAAAAAAGTTCCTCGTAGAGAAACATGAGGAACTTTTTTGGTAAGCGTATGTTATATAAGACAATTCCCATCATCACAACTATTCCCAGCACCGCCTACAACGGTAATTGGGTGAGCATCATTCCATGCTTGACGAAGGGCATCGAGGAATACTTCGGTTGGTTGTGCTCCAGATATTTCATATTTTTCATTAGCAAGTACAAACGGAACACCACTCACTTGTAGAGATTGTGCCCGACTCTCATCGGATCGCACTTCATCAGAATACTTGTCGCTCTCTAACATTTGTCGAGTTTCAGTCTCCTTAAGACCCGCCTTCACAGCCACTTGAAGAAGAGCGTTGATGTCACTAACCAGCAAACCTTCAGTGAAATAGGCATGATACAGTTGTTCGCTAACTTCGTCCACAAGCCCTTGAGTGGCAGCATAGTGGATTAACCGATGGGCATCAAAGGTATTACTGGATTTCATGAGATCAAATCGATACTCAAGTCCATCTTTCGCAGCAAGCGTTGTAATTTGAGCCATCATTTGTTTCACCTCATCTACCGATCTACCCATCTTCTTAGATAAGGAGTCAATAAGATCCTTACCTTGACGTGGTGTGGAAGGGTCAAGCTCGAAACTACGCCAGATTACCTCGATCTCATCGCGATGTTCGAATTGAGATAATGCTTTTTCAAACCTTCTTTTTCCTATATAACACCATGGACATGCAATATCAGACCAGAACTCTACTTTCATTGTCATAACGTAGCCTCCTCTATACTTTCTATCTATCATCATAATGATTACAGATCAATAAATCAACCTTCACCAAGATATGGCTAAATATAATTGACATGCAATTCTATATGATCTAAAATTTCGGGAATAGAGCTTATTTGGACGTGAGAAGGTAGGTCATACTGGAATGAATTGGATACGGAAGATTGGGTTGAATGGCTCGGAACGATTTATTCAGGTGTCGTTGTTACGTTCCTTCCTTAAATGGATATTCTTTGGTGGTGTAGTTGGTTTATTAACAGGTAGTGCTTCAGCGATATTTCTGAAGAGCCTTGAATATGTAAGCAATGTAAGAATAACAAATCCATGGTTGTTATTCTTACTCCCATTAGGTGGAGCGTTCGTAAGTTACTTGTATTATAAATATGGCAAGAATAGCGCTAAAGGCAACAATCTGATCATTGAACAAATCCAAGAGAAGGATTATGAGACTGTCCCTTTACGACTGACTCCGCTTGTCTTATTTGGAACGTTAGTAACACATCTTTTGGGTGGTTCGGCAGGGCGAGAAGGTACAGCAATCCAGATGGGTGGGAGCTTAGCAGAGCAGTTCGGCAAATGGATAAAGGTAGGACCCTTGGATCGGAAAATCCTGCTTATGTGCGGTATTAGTGGGGGCTTTGGATCGATATTCGGAACACCGATAGCAGGTGCGGTCTTCGCATTAGAGGTGATCGTCTTAGGCATGATGCGATATGATGCGTTAATTCCTTGTTTTATAGCAAGTTTCACAGGAAATTGGGTCGCGATGAATTTATGGGGAGTCACACATGTACCATTTCAAATGGGCACTGTTCCTTCACTTACATTAATGGTACTACTGAAAGTTATTGTTGCTTCTGTCTGTTTTGGCTTAACCAGTATGATCTTCAGCGAGTTAACTCACTTTTTCAAAAAAACCTTTGCTTTCTTCTTTCATAATCCGATGCTCAAAACTGCTGTTGGTGGAATAATCATTATCCTCATGGTTTATGCGATTGGATCTCGAGATTATTTGGGATTAGGAGTTCCATTAATATCTCAATCTTTCGAGGGAAACGTTCCACCTTTCGCATTCCTTGGGAAGCTAGTCTTCACTTCGGTTACTCTCGGAGCAGGATTCCAAGGTGGTGAAGTGACACCATTATTCGCGATTGGTGCCACACTTGGGAATTCATTAGCAGGGGTGCTTCAACTATATGCCCCTTTTCTAGCTGCATTAGGATTCATTGCTGTATTTTGCGGAGCAACGAACACACCACTTGCTTGTTTTCTAATGGGGATCGAGTTATTTGGTTCTGAGGGTGCCCTATTTATGTTTATCGCATGCTTGGTAAGTTACTTATTCTCCGGCCATTCTGGGATATATACTTCTCAAATGATCGGTGTATCTAAGATCCCTCCGTTGAAGATCCCAGAAGGAAAATGAATATCAAGGTCTTTGTTTATATAGCCCAGAACTGAGTAAATGAACTTTAACATCGATATTTTGGAGACTATCTTCTGTCAACAAGGATTTATTATCCGTATTTTGATATATCTCCTTAAATTTTTGAGGATTTGAACGAAAAAGAGATTCTTCCAATCTAAATACATCACATTGTTGCTTCAGACCCTTTTTATAGGTGTCTTTTATTTCGGATACAATCGCCTTTTCCACTTCTTTATCCAAATTTTGATCCGTGAGTGGTTCTTGCATGTCTTCAATATAGGCTTTTGTTGTAACCTTAATGTTGTATTTAACTTTTTCACCTACAATTTGTGGAGTAATTTGGAAACGGGGTTTGCGTAATATGATCGTTGCCGTTGGAGGACCTTCAGAAGGAATACTAATGGGCGTTCTTATAAGTCCTTTTTGTAGCCAACGGTATCCCTTTAGATCATCTTCATGCAGCCAACCTGATAATTTATAATTATTTATAAAATATATTCCGTTAATTCTCAACATTGGTTTATCCTTGGTATCCTCATGCCATGCACTTTTATCTATAGAAAGTGATGGTATCTTTGAAGATAGGTTATGTTCGTTTAAGCTAGCAATCAATGTATTAATATAGATTGGTTTAATAAACGACCACTGGGAGTAGACTTCCTCTGGGGTACTCATGATCGTCTCGATCGGGGAATGGTTGAGAATGGATTTCTGAGTAAGGATATCCTGAATGGGCTCTTTTGTACCATATATCAGAACGTTATACCTGAATTCTCGATAGCGGAGCATAGAATCCTCCACGTCTTTAATGCCATGTTTTAATACATTCTCCGAAAAGACAATGGCTTTGACATGACCCCAGTACAATCTCTTCTGTGATGTTTGATAGAGTGAGATTAAGGAATCTGTGACGGTCTTTCCTTCCCCTTTTCCAATCCAAACAGGTATATTCTTCCCCAGTTCTGCTCCTTCCGTCTTGGCAACATTGCTGAAGTTAAGAACTTGTACATAAGAGACATACTGCCCATCGACGTAGTCATAACCAATAGCTGTGACATAGGCCATATTCTGAATTTGATAGGAGTCCCAGCATCCTGGTAACAATGCCATCATCGTAATTAGCCATACAATCCTTCTACAATAAATCATACGGGATCATCTCCTTGATGATCAGAGTCTATCGTGTGTAAATCAGTGGGTCTGTCCTTAGTTTTAATCCATGGTAAACGAAACAAAGTGGCTATCATATCTTTATAAATTGGAGGTGAAAGAGGAGACAAATATGGGACTCCGAAGCTCTTTAGCCTAGACATATAAATTACGAGAAGGATAGATCCTAAGATCAGTCCATATAAACCTAGTAAAGCTGCTAAAAAGAATAATCCCAATCGCACAATACTAACCATGGAACTTAAAGTTTGATTAACTAAGGCTACACCTGACACGGCTGTAATCGCCCCAACGACAACGACAGATGGCGACACTAGACCAGCTCGAATAGAAGCATCACCAATAATTAACCCACCAATGACAGTCAGGGTCTGTCCAATTGAACTAGGTAAACGGACGCCTGCTTCACGAAAAATCTCTAGGAGGATGATAAGTAAGAACATTTCTAAGGCTACTGGGAAAGGGATTCCTAACCTTGCAGTGGCTATAGTCGCCATTAAATAGAAAGGAATCTGATCCTGATGTGATGCTGTTAAAGCTACCCAAAACCCTGGAAGTAGAATCGACAAGAAGAAACTAATCGCACGGATTATCCGAACAAAAGAGACATAATAAAAATTGAAATGGATATCTTCTGGCGATTTTAATAGCAATGTGAATGTTCCGGGCCCAATTAAAACCATAGGACTGCCATCAATAATAATGACAAATCTCCCATTCAGTAAACAATTAACCGTGAAGTCTGGACGACCGGTAAAGTCAAGTAATGGAAAGAGAGAATATTTGGAATCAGATAACATTTCTTCAAGCTGACCAATACTATATATTCCATCGACATCAATATTGTCTAATCTTCGTTTGACTTCCTTCAGAATCTTGGGAGAGATAATATCATCGAAATACAGTAAACCAACTTTGGTTTTAGTTCTTGTTCCCAGAACATATCCTTCGTAGCATAGAGACTTACTCCGTATTCGCTTGCGAATAAGGGCAATATTGACAACAATACTTTCTACAAAACCATCTTTAGGACCTTTAATTGATATTTCTGTGCTTGATTCCTCAGGAGATCTTTGTGGAAGTTTACTCATATTGAAAGTGAAGAATGAATTAACATGTGGAACTAGAATGATCAGATTTCCTTCAAATAATAACCCGCAGAGGGTATCCTCTGAAGCATTGTTCTCAAGTGGTTCAAGTTGTAACTCTCCAAACATTTTACCTTTATGAACTACAAACTCATTATTTTCTCGATACAACGACTGTAGTTCTGGCAGGACAGTACGGCTTATAAGACTAGATTCTACCGTGCCCTCACTATATATCAATACGACAGTAGATGATTCAGACTCATCAAATTGATGTGTGAAAGTAATAATATCTTTTGATTTTTCAAATAAATCTCTCAATTTCTGTTCAGACCAATTCAATTCTGCTTCTTCTTCCTTAGAGAAATTCAAGTTACTTCCCCCTTTGGTGGTTTAGTAAATAACGCAATATAGAGCCATATGATCGAGAGAATCACATTTATCCATAAGGAAACAGGAACATATACTTTATAGGCCCACTGATAAAATGTTTCCTGATTAATGGGTAAAAGGCTTAGTAGTATATAACTTGTCGCAATGAGAAGAAGGAAACGAGTTCGAATGACCTGATTTTTAAAGGGAAGTAGATCAGACAGTAGAAATTGAACAAGACTAATTCGAATGGTGGCACCCGCTAACCATTGGAATATGGAAAGAAAGTCTATATGTTCGATATACTCACCTAATTTGACGAGACGCCATTGTTCATAAGGTGACGCAAATTGTTTGGCTGCCTCGATAGGTCCAAATTCTGTGAGGGCTCCAATGATTGGTCCAAGGGTTATGCCAAGTAGGAGAACTGCGAGTATCATGAGCTGCCAGTAACGAATCTTTGTTTTTAAATGATGTTGTAACACTACGAGGACAATTAATTCTGTGAATGCTCCTCCCATATACACCATACCTTCGAATACAGGTCCCCATCCATGTTCTACGAAAGGCTTCAATAAAGCGTAGTTTTTCCGGGGCGTATTTGCTACGGATACAAATATCCCGAGAGCCATGACAAACGGTAGTAAGATTCCAGCTCCTATGGCAATCGTCTGGATTCCTAATTTAGCACAGTAAAAGCACGTAAGAACTAATGGGACAATGAGTACAAGTCTTGGAGTAGCAGGCAAATAGCCAACAAAGATCCATGTCACGGTGTGAATTACTGTCGTTCCACCAATTAAATATAGTTGTATACAGATAGGAATCACGCTAATCCAGGCTATGATGGGATTCGTACGTTGAATAAGCCATGGAAGCAATTTCTGTTGTCCTGATTTCTTCATGATGATGACAATAATTACACACCATGGCAGACAAACAAGAGAGGACAGTAACACGGTAATCCATGCATCTCTTCCCGATACATCTAAGAGCATTGGATTGAGAATGATGTGGGTCATTAGTCCATTCATTAACAACAAGATCATAGCTACTTGTATAAAACTTATTTTACCGATTGAAGAATTCACTTCTGTATCCCCTTCATACATAGCATCTTATTCCTGCTGGTTAGAATACCCGTAATTTCAATTAATATGTAGACAGATGGAGGAAGGTTAGTTATTAAGTTGGATTTGGTCATTGCCAAAATGTGAAATTGAATATAGTATAGATACTTACGAGAATGATAATCAATATCATGTAAAGAAAGGTGGTTCTCAGTGTTACGTCGATTTTTTTCATATTATCAGCCATATAAAGGACTTTTCATATTGGACTTTGGCTGTGCAGTCTTTGCAGCGTTGCTGGAATTAGTTTTTCCACTTGCTGTGAATAAGGTGTTAGATGATTATCTTCCAGGGGGGAATTGGAATACTATCATTTGGGCGTGTGCCGTCTTGTTAGGAATTTATATCCTGAGTTCTGCACTACGCTATGTTGTTTCCTATTGGGGTCATATGTTGGGTATCAACATTGAAACTGATATGAGAAAAAAATTATTTGATCATGTCCAGAAGCTTTCTTTTCGGTTCTTCGATAACACGAAGACAGGCCATCTCGTATCCAGAATGACGAATGATTTGATGGATATTGGGGAGATTGCTCACCACGGTCCTGAGGATTTATTTATTGCTGTCATGACATTGGTGGGTGCGTTCCTCTTAATGCTCTCTATCAATTGGCAATTAGCAGTGCTTACATTCGTGATTGTTCCATTTCTTATTTATCTGTCTATCTATTTCAGTAAAAAAATGACACGAGCTTTTAATCGTATGTTTGCAGATATTGCTGACTTTAATGCTCGTGTTGAGAACAATGTAAGTGGTATTCGTGTCGTACAAGCATTCTCGAATGAAGCTCATGAGAAAAGTCGGTTTGCAGTAAATAACGGGCGATTCCGTCAGACGAAGTTGATTGCGTATCGCATTATGGCTTTGAATTCATCCGTAAGTTACATACTTATGCGTTCGGTTTCATTGTTTGTCCTCGGATGTGGTACCTGGTTTGTCATTGAAGGACAGATGACACATGGTGAATTTATTGCTTTTGTATTGTTGTCCAATGTGTTCTTAGATCCTATTAAGATGATTAACCAAGTGATCGAAACGTATCCCAAAGGGATTGCAGGCTTCAGACGATACACCGATTTACTTGATACAGAGCCAGATGTAGCTGATCGTCCGAGTGCAGTCCATGTTGATCATCTAAAAGGTGACATTCAATTTAAGCATGTGACATTCGGCTATGAGAACAAGAAGAATGTTCTGAATGATATTAGTTTAAACATTGTTGCTGGACAAACGGTAGCATTTGTTGGACCATCTGGAGCGGGTAAGACTACGATATGCAGTCTATTGCCCCGCTTTTATGAAGTGAAGTCTGGAAGTATCACAGTAGATGGGTTGGATATAAGAGAAATGAAACTTGAATCGTTGCGTAAGCAGATTGGGATTGTCCAGCAAGATGTATTCTTATTTGATGGAAGCATACGGGAGAACATTGCCTATGGAAAGCTTGATGCAACTGAAACAGAGATTTGGGCTGCAGCTAAACGAGCGCAATTGGAAGAGATTATTCTGTCACAGAGTGAAGGGCTAGATACACTGATTGGTGAACGTGGTGTGAAATTATCTGGTGGACAGAAGCAAAGACTTTCGATTGCACGAATGTTCCTTAAAAACCCGCCTATTCTCATTCTGGATGAAGCCACTTCAGCGCTTGATACGGAGACCGAAGCAGCGATTCAACAATCCCTTGCTGAATTATCAGTTGGTCGTACTACATTAGTCATCGCGCATCGTCTGGCGACGATTAAGAATGCAGACCGTATTGTTGTCGTTACAGAAGAAGGAATTTCGGAACAAGGGAATCACAAAGAGCTGGTAGCAGCTGGCGGTACGTATAGTAGATTGCATGATGCTCAATTCAATTTTGATGTATGACGATTTGAACCACTTATATAGTTCGAGTTCGAGTAAGCTTCTGGATATACTTCGTGATCAAAAGATGACTTTTTGAACAATCTTATATAGTGAATAAAATATAATTATGGAGGGATTCATGTACTTATTCAGACTAGAACGATCGTGGTAGAGAAGGGTAACTCAGAGAAGGTTGTTGAAAGATTTAGCCAAGAAAGTCCAGTAGAAGGTATGGATGGGCTAATAGATATTAGTATTCTTGTGAAAAAAAGAAGTAAAGAAAATGAAGAGGTTATGGTCATGATTCGCTGGGAATCAGAGGAAGCATGGAAGAATTGGGAGAAAAGTGATGTCCATATCCAAGGTCATCGCCAAAAGAAAGGGAATGTTACGCCTGAGTATATAATAAGCTCATCAGTGAGTATGTATGAGACGAAGAAGATCAAGCGTGGGAAAGCATTTAATAATCAATAGCACAACCTATTTCCCTCGGCGAAATGCTAGGGTGGCGTTCATAACTCCCCCAATCAGAATGATCATGGAACTAATATATAACCAAATAAGAAGGACAATAACTCCACCAAGACTTCCATAAGTTTTGGTGAATTCTCCAAATCGACTGACATAAATAGAGAAGAGCATGGATGTAGCAATCCAACCAAAGGTTGTGAATATTGCCCCTGGAAGTGCTTCTTTATAAGACATCTTTCGATTTGGAGCAATCCAATAAACTAAAGTGAAAACAATAACCATAACTAGTAATGGCACCATATATTGAAGTAGATTCCAGAGTTGATGAAGACCTTCAGGCAAATGGAATAGAAGGAACAGTTGGTCTCCTACCCAACTACCAAATACAAGCAAAAGGATACTGAGTAACACAACAATTCCGATGACCAGTGTTGCAAGAAATGAAATACCTTTTACTTTCCAAAGAGCTCTATTCTCCTCAATATCATAGGCTTTATTCAAAGCTTTAATAATCCCATTGATACCTCTAGAAGCTGCCCACAACGTAGCTAACATACCGAAAGAAAGCAACGATTGACTTCTTCCCACTGAGACCTCTTTTAGAATTTCTTCTATGATTGTTATTGCTTCAGCAGGCATAATCTCTCTCAGATCATTGATTCTATCTTCCACGGAAATATTGGCATAACCAACCAGTGTCATAATAAATATCATGAAAGGAAAAAAGGATAAGATGAGATAAAAGGTTAATTGCGCGCTGACTGATTGCACATCATTTTCTTTAATTTTGCTATATAATTGTTTGAGGAAGCCAATGGATGGGGTCACTTTTGCATGCTTCATCATTTCCTCCTCAAATAGAATAAGTCTTCTATAGATAGTTATATCTTGTTTTTGAAAATAGTAATTATGTACTTCTTATTAATTTAAGTAACGGTCTACGATACCGCTTTAAGATAAAACGTAGTATAAAATATGATATTACTGAGAATAGGATACTGTTTATGATAGATCCTTCAATGAAATAAAGACTCATGTTGCCAAGTTTACTATATTGATGGGCTGATTCAGAATAACCGAGTTCCGTAATCGGTATCTCAATGACTTCATCAAGTTGAATCAATGGGGATGAGAATAAACTCATCACGATAGTACCAGTTACATAATTTAGGTAGAACAATAAAGGCCATATGACAGTTCCAAATGTCCCCGCTATAAGAGCTGCAACGAGATTGCCACGTAGTAATTTAGCAAGCCCAACAGAAATCAACAGCCCTAGACCGAATGTAGGAAACCAGCAGTGAAAGAATCCCGCTATAAAACCAACGACTACTTGATGATCCGATTGTTTAATTCGTAACAATTTCAAACAGTTATATTTTAATTTCCGCAGAAAATGTAATTTCATTATAATGTTTCCTTTACAAGTAAGTTTATATTTATCTATTCTATCATTAGATAGGTAATAATTATAGTTGTGAGTCCTTATGAGTAAAAAGTAAAACAGTTGCCTTAATTGACAATGATAATCATTATCAGTTATAATAAGTGAAACGATTGATTCATGAGGTGAACAGAAATGATAAATAAGTTCGCAATTATCTATGCAAGTGTATCAGGAAATACGGAAGAAATCGCCGAACTGATCGCTGATGGAATTCGTGCATCAGGTGCAGAAGTTGATTTGAAAACTGTTGAGAATAGTCATGCGGAACAACTGCTTCAATATAAAGGGTATTTATTAGGTGCTTATACGTGGGGTGATGGTGAATTGCCAGATGAATTCTTAGATTTCTGTGATGAAATGGATGAGGTTGACTTACAGGGAAGCCGAGCAGCTGTATTCGGAAGCGGAGATTCTGGTTACGATATCTATTGTGGAGCTGTGGATCAATTGGAGGAGAAGCTAAGAACCTGTGGTGCAATGTTGCTTCAGGAAAGCCTTAAAATTGAGTATGGTCCGAACAAGGACGAAAAAGTCCTTTGTCGCGAATTTGGAAAAAGCTTTGCGGAAGCATGTATGTCTGTTCTTAATGATCATGAGAATACCGCATAGGAAAAACCTATTAGAATGATCTGTTTTATATATTTCCATTTGTCATAAAATAACTGTAACATGCAGGATAACTACAAGCGGAATTTGACGGATTGTTCGAAAAAGGGGGGTTCTAAGATGAGCGATTCAGTTAAAAAGAAATTTGATGAAGTGGCAAAGGACTATGACTTACAACGCAGGAAATTAATTCCTTGTTTCGATGAGTTCTATAGCGTGGCTACGGGATGCGTTCATGTTGACAAGAAGACTCCTAGAATTTTGGATTTAGGTGCAGGAACAGGACTATTCGCATCTTATGTTCGACAACGATACCCAGAAGCAAAATTGACATTGATAGATTTAAGTGAGGAGATGCTTAAGGAGGCACGGCTAAGATTCCGAGATGATCCTCAGGTGCAATATATTTCAGCGGATTATAGGACGTATCTTTTCGACGAGCAGAGCTATGATGCTGTTATTTCATCGCTATCTATTCACCATTTATCTCATCAAGATAAAAGAACTCTTTTTCACACCGTATATCATCTCTTAACAGATGGTGGAATTTTCGTTAACGCCGATCAGGCAGCTGGTGCGTCATTCGATCTCGACCATCGTTATAAAGCAGAATGGGAAGCTACGATTCGCGAGAGTGGACTATCCATCCAAATGGTTGAATCTGCAATAGAACGAAGAAAACTAGATATAAATGCATCTGTAGAAGATCAGCTGAAATGGTTGCTCGACGCCGGGTTCGCGGAAGCAGATTGTGTTTACGAATATAATGAATTCGCTGTGTTTTGCTCACGTAAATAATCGTTCATTGCTTGTTCTATGTTATATCCCCGAACTATGAATTCATAGTTCGGGGATATTTTTGTTCCTAGAAGGACAAAACAAGAGGTGTAATGAAGTGACTTTTTGTACAACCACTGTTTACCATTTACTTACCGGCAATTCATAACTAGGACATATAGAGAGGATAATAATGATGAACAAACGATACATAAATTTTCTGCTAGTACTGATTGTGGTGTTAGTAGTTGCTTGCGGGAACAATGTCAATAATAATAAGACTTCTGAGAAGGAACATAACAGCTTGGATACCATCAAAGCAAGCGGTAAGCTTCGTATCGGGACAGAAGGGACTTACGCGCCATTCTCCTATCATGATGCAAATGGCAAGTTGACGGGTTTCGACGTTGAAATTGCAATGGCGATAGCCAAGCGTATGGACGTACAACCTGAGTTTATTGAGGCACAATGGGACGGGCTTTTTGCAGGTATGGATGCTAATAGATTTGATGTTATTTTTAATGAGGTATCCATTACTGACGAACGGAAAGTCAAATATGACTTCTCAGACCCTTATATTGTCTCTAAGGCTGTTCTGGTCGTAGGATCAGACAACGAAGATATTAAGTCCTTTGCTGATCTGAAGGGTAAAAAGTCTGGTCAATCGCTTACAAGTAATCTATCTGGTATAGCTCGTGAGAATGGTGCGGAGATTGTAGCTACGGATGGATTCAATCAGTCGATTGATCTACTCACCTCAGGACGTATTGATGCAACCATTAATGACGGCTTATCTTATTTGGACTTGAAGAAACAAAAGCCGGACGTGAAGATCAAAAAGGTTGACGAAATAGAAAATGGCTCTCACAGTGCAGCGGTATTCCTAAAAGGCAATGATGAGCTGATCAAAGCGGTCAACAAAGCACTTGCCGAAATGAAGAGTGACGGAACATATCTACAAATTTCTGATAAATACTTTGGTGCGGACGTTTCCAAATAACAGGGGACTATCGGTGAATGTTTGCCAAAAGGTCCAAGAAGGATGTCTGATGAATGGATGAGCGTAAAATACAGATAGTAATCGATTCGTTGCTACCTCTTCTTAAAGCGGGGGTGGCTTTTACCATTCCACTAACTTTGATTTCATTTGCAATTGGATTATTGCTGGCTGTATTAACCGCACTTGTTCGTATTTCCCCGTGGACTATTCCAAAGATGATCGCCCGCTTTTATGTATGGGTC
This sequence comes from Paenibacillus sp. FA6, assembly GCF_051550225.1. NCBI lineage: Bacteria > Bacillati > Bacillota > Bacilli > Caryophanales > Paenibacillaceae > Paenibacillus > Paenibacillus sp. FA6. The sequence continues at coordinate 1,615,417 of NZ_CP188820.1, forward strand.
ATTCGGGGAACTCCGCTATTGGTACAGTTATTTATCATTTTTTATGGATTACCTGCCATTGGAATTATTCTAGAGCCGTTAACGGCTGCCATCATTGGATTCTCGCTAAGTGTCGGAGCCTATTCCTCAGAAATACTACGTGCTGCAATTCTTTCGATACCTAAAGGCCAATGGGAAGCTGCCTTCTCAGTCGGTATGACTCGTGGACAAGCACTACGCCGTGTTATACTGCCGCAAGCCACACGAGTGTCGGTTCCACCGCTGACGAACACCTTCATTAGTCTGGTTAAAGACACATCGCTTGCCGCAAGTATTACTTATATGGAAATGTTCAGAACTGCACAACAAATCGTAGCTACAACCTACGAACCCCTGCTGCTGTATTGCGAAGTTGGCGTTATCTATCTGCTATTCTGCTCCGTACTGTCTACTTTTCAAAATTACCTGGAGAGAAGGCTTGCTAGATACTCTGCGAATTAAAGGAGGGGATACGCTTGATTGAGATACTTGATTTGCATAAATCCTATGGTCCACTTGCTGTATTAAAGGGGATTGATCTGAAGCTTGAGCATGGTAAGGTACTTGTCATTATTGGTCCCTCAGGTTCAGGGAAAACAACGTTATTACGTTGTTTCAACCTACTAGAGGTTCCTGACCGGGGATGTATTGTATTCGGTGATACTAAGTTGAACTTCACAGATACGAAGAAAGTGTCGGAACATAACGTTCTGGCACTGCGTAAAAGAACAGGCATGGTCTTTCAGTCGTACAACCTGTTTCCGCACATGACCGCGCTCGGTAACGTGATGGAAGGACAGGTCACAGTACAGAAGCGATCTAAGGGGGATGCTCGAAAACGAGCTTTGGCGCTATTAGATAAGGTAGGCCTTGCTGAAAAGACGGATTTCTATCCACACCAACTATCTGGTGGACAGCAGCAACGGGTAGCGATTGCTAGGGCGATGGCTGTTGATCCGGAGGTACTACTATTCGATGAGCCAACGTCCGCACTTGACCCTGAACTGGTCGGGGAAGTACTAAAGGTCATCAAGCAGTTGGCAGCAGAAGGCATGACTATGGTTATTGTCACCCATGAGATGAAATTTGCAGCTGACGTGGCGGATAAAATTATTTTGATGGACGATGGTCTTATATTAGAAAGAGGAACTCCGGAGGATGTACTTGAGCATCCGAAAAGCACCCGCGCACTACAATTTCTTAACCGACTAAAATAAAAAGAGATGCATATGTCACGATTAAATGACAATATACATCTCTTTTTTTGTGAGAGGAGTGTTCTATTTTATCCGTTTATATACATTAATCGTTAACAACAGTGCTGATGCAATGATCATTAATCCACCCACTGATGCAATAGGAATTCCGATTGATTTATTGTCTGTAGTGAAGATGAACATGCTGATGATAAGAAGCGGTAATCCGATCATGTGCAACCAATACTGGATCGTTGCGAGTTGGGTCTGCCCAGCCTCTGGATAAGCCTTATAAGTATTCATGACTGAATCACTTTATCCCATTATATTAAATTTAACGTTGGACTTGCCGCTGTCACATTTGCGTTCATCATCATTTCACTGCACCTGTATTATTCAAACCCGAATAGGTGTCTTCAATATAATTCAGAGTTTCGATATGTTTGATGACGTTGTTACCCAGTGTTGTAAGAACAAATATTAAAATAATCGCTATCAATCCTTTTTTTATAAAGTCGTGATTGATCTGCATGATGAACCTTGCAGCGAGCAGGAAAAAGGCGAATAAATAATGACCGGCATATAAGTACAAGTCAAACTTAAACACAGCAAGACCGAAGCCCACAATAATATGAAGAAGAATGGCGAAGAAGATGTAAGGGACCAGCGTCCATGTTTCTCTAGATTTGATTCCCTTGATAAATCCAAGTCCTGCCAGAATAATAAGAGTGAAGCCAATAATAGTTACATAGAATGGATAAGGACGCGTTAGGTCGGTCACGAATGCCATGATTCCCTGATCAACTAGCATCATGTCGGGTGACAGTATAGGACTGATCACTAACATATATATGGCTTTCCAATGTTGACTGAATGAAAAAGGGGCAGCATAGCTAAATCCACCGTTATTGAGACCCGTTATCCAGTTATTAATCCATGTATTTCCACCGAATAATACAGACTGCAATAAAGTAAATAGGACAACCAAAAGCAGGAATGTTAAAAGTATAGAGATGAACTTTTTGATCGTCTTGTTATCGCGCTTGTCGATCATGTTAAAGAACAAAGCTCCTATAAATGGGACGATGTTGGTCGAAGTTGCGGCAAAGTTAACGAGTGCGAATGAAGCGTTTGGTAGAACATTCGTCTTGGCAAGAACTCTGCTGTATTGCAAATACAGTACGGACAAGATGATGATAAATTGGACATAAGAATAAGAGTCTGGAATCATGGCCGTGAAAATATTGTATGAACTTACGCCGAAAAAAGCTGCGAAGAGCACAGCCAATACATTGTCAGATCCGCTTTTACGTAAGTAATAATAAATCATGATAACGCTGAGCGCATTGATAACGGATTGGATCACCAAAAAGAATAGATTTCCGAATAAAAATTTAGAAAAATACAATAGTGGACCGGATAAAAAGTTCATTAATGGATGGATAATGGAAGAATTACCCGAACCGTAATACATAGAAGGATCGAAATTAAAAATATTAAATACGAAGGGTGCACCATAAAAAGGGCTATAGCCTGCGAGATCAGCTATGTTCTGTTTCATATACATCAAAAACGGAACATTGTTTCCCAAATAAAAAAGAAGAAAGCCGATAAACAACCAACAGGCTTTGTAATTATCCTTCTTGTTCTTCAATAAATAACTCGAAAATACCATAAGTTTCCACCGATCATGTTTATTTTTGGAAAAGCTGTTACAAAATCAATAAGATTAAACCAGAAATGATAAAAGCAACACCAGCGATTTTATAAATTCCAATGGTTTCTTTAAATATCCATTTGGCAAATATCAAAGTCCAGATAAATGTGAAGGCATTGGCCGGAAGTACAAAGGTAAGGGGAAGCTCTTTTAAGAGGTAAATATTGAGCAGCGCACCGATACCATAGAACATAAAACCGGTTAAAAGATAGAAGACTTTTCTTCGGAGTGTGAAATATTTGAAAAAAACGCTACCTAGTGACCCCATCAATGTCATCATAAGTAGTAAGCCGACAAGCCAATTATTTATCATAGGATGTCAATGTCACTCCTATCCCTAATAATGCAATAGCCGCTGTGTTCTTCAAGGTAATATCCTCACCAAGAAACAGTTGTCCATAAATCAAAGCAAAGATATAACTAATGCACATTAAAGGGTAGGCTACAGACAGTTTTTCCAAAGAAAAGGCTTTGAGCATGAATACAGCACCTAATCCGTAACACAGAAATCCGATTGCCATGTATAGGAGGTGGGTGTGACCCCATTTCCAGAAAAGCTGCCCTGTGGCTGTGAGAAATGCGGAGATGATCATCAAGACTTTACCAGCATGGCGGTTACCTATTTGTTCCATCTAAGCACCTCCAAGTCCGGACTATGTAGGTTAATCAAGTATCTATTCTTTACTAACCGAAACATCGGTAAATCCGACAACGAATCAGAATACGCACAGGAATTCTCATAATCAATTTGGAGTCCTGAGTCTTTTAAATAATGGCTAATGCGTATCGTTTTCTCTTCTCCCTTGCAGTTGTTACCTTCGATTACATGGGTATAACGCCCATTATTTCGGATGAGTTCGGTTCCGATAACTTCGTCTACATAGGGCAACTTCTTGAAGTATTTCAAATAAGCATGTGGGGAGGCAGACACGAGTAGCACGTGGTAACCGTTCTCTTTTCTCTTCTTCAATTCCATCAAGGCATCTTGATAGATATAGGGTACTAGTACAGAATCATAGAAGTGTTCCAGATCGGTTTCTTCCAAAAAAGAGATGGCATGAAAATAGGATGATTTAACTTTTTCTACTTGTATAAGCCTAAGTTTGTACAACAATGTTTTTAACCCGATTTCAAACAGTTTTACAAATGCTAAAGGTCTTTTCTTGATTCCATACCATACGAACAGAAACATCGAATCTTTTCTAATAATCGTTTTGTCGATATCAAAAATTGCAATTTTGGTGTGCATGATTAATCCCTCTATGCTTTAAAAAGTTTATTCGAAAAATGCTAAAATAAAAACGACGCTGACGACATACAAGATAACGGTAACCAAAATGGGCTTATCCTCGAATAATACTTTGTCTGGAGAACCACCCTTATTCTCAATATGAATTAAGTAGAGATATCTAAAAATGCCGTAAATCACTAGTGGTATGGTCCACATTAAGTGGATCGTGCGTCCTGAAGTGAAGGTAAATAAGGAATAACTGATAATAGTGGCCGTGGTAACGATGCTGTTGAGCTGGTCTAGCAACGGAAATGAATACTTTTCTAGTACTTTCCGGTGTGTGCCTTTATCATTTTCAAGTAGAAATAATTCATGTCTTCTCTTACCTATGGCCAGGAACAAGGAGAGTAGCATCGTACAAATTAAAAACCAAGGTGTAAAAGGTACATGAATAACGAGTCCGCCTGCAATGGCACGTAGCACGAATCCAGCAGCAATGACCATGATATCAATAATGACCACATGCTTAAGAATGAAGGAATAAGCAACATTCAATGCGAAGTAGACTATTAATAGCACGGTGAACAGTGGATTCTGAAAATACGATATAATCAATGAAGCAAATAAAAGAAATCCACCAAATGTTAAAGCCACATAAGGGTTAAGTGCACCAGATGCCATCGGTCGATTCTTCTTAGTAGGATGATTCCGATCTGCTTCTCTATCTACATAATCGTTTAATATATAGACACATCCAGATATGAAGCTAAAGAGAAAAAATCCTAATAACGTATCCAAAAACGTTGTGATGTTGATCTTTTCGAAGGAAAATAGAAGGGCTGCAAAAATGAGTAGATTTTTGGTCCACTGCTTCGGTCTTAATTGAATAATTAGAAGTTTTATTGTTGAATACACTTATTTACCTCTTTCTGTATGAAAGCCTACGCTAAGAATAATGAGTTCACCTAAGATTCGGTGTGATTTATTTCCAAATGTCGACTAGAATTGGGTTATGGTCAAAATAACATGCAAGGGATTTTATGTCAAGGAGATGGATTGTAAATGAGATTTTATACTGACCCCAAGGGAGAGGCTTACGAACGCCTCATTGATTATGTAATTGAGCGGACAGTTAAATTCGTTCTTGTAGAAGCCTCTTTTGGAGACGGGAAAAGTTACGAAGAGGTCATGAATAAATTAAAGCCTTTTTTGTTGGAACAATGCAGTATGGAGGAAATGCAAGCAAAGATTGGGGCCAACTATTCCGAAGGTACATATTATATATATCGATGCTGCAAGGAAGCAGGAAATGTGTTGAAAGAGGCGGTTAATGGCTTATTTGACTGGTGCCATCCGGAAATGCCTGAAGACTTGTGTTTTGTGGATGAGAATGGAGCGGACTATCTGTACAGTATTGCCCATGAACAAATGTGTGGAATCCATTTGAACGAAGAGGAAGCGAAAAAACTGACGGATCTTATTCCAGGGTTGTTCATTGAGCTAGAATCTCATCATGACTTCGAACGATTCTTAGACGACGCCATTAAACATCAAACGGACTCCTTGTCGATCTCTTCATATCGACTTGTGGAAATTCCAGATCGCATTCGTGAATTGAAGCAACTCAAATACTTAGAAATATTCGAACAGGATATCACCAGACTTCCTCCCGCACTATTTGAGTTGCGCACGCTTACGACACTGCAGATTATGACAGCCGATCTGGAATGTATTCCGAAGGAAATTGCCAATCTTCAGCAGTTGAAAGATTTAACGATATATTGCGGTAGCTCAGATCGCACAGTACAAGGGTGGGCTCCGAAAGCCAAGTTCGATTTGTTGTTAAATCGTATTCCCCCTGAGTTGGGTCAATTAAAGAAGTTAGAATGCTTGAATATCAGTTACACAGGTATTAAAGAATTGCCTCCTGAACTGGAAAAGTTAACTCAGCTTCGCTATTTGAATGTGAGTAATAGCTTGATAAGGAAAAAGCCTACATTTTTAGCGCAAATGCCTCATTTGGAGTGTGTGAATTTATCTGACAATCTAATAGAAGAATAATAAGGAACATCGTTGTTGAAGCACAGGATAAAAAAAATAAAAGAAGTATCAAGGAACTCGAGCAGTTGAGTATAAGCGAAAAATATATCGCTTCATTACTTGTAGATTTAGAGAATCCATATTAGCAAAATCCCCTCATACATCAGTATTATTGAGTACTTTCAGTTCACGTAATATAGTAGAATTGTGAAAGTTCGTAATCTTTTTTCCAAATCTTGCAACATTTCAGAAACTACACCGTCTAGAACTATGTAAGCAAGAATTGGTAGACGACAAACAAAAAACACATACGAACTATTGGAGGAATTACAGATGACAAATAAAAACATGTTCAAAGTATTGACGACAGCAACTATTCTAGCGATGGCAGTTATGCCGTTGGCCGTAAGTGCACAAGACACTACATCGGTATCTAATAAAGATGGACAAGCACTTATTCAGAAGCAAGAGAGAATAGTTCTAGGTACAATGGGTCAGATCACAAATCTGGTGAACGATAAAACGGGTAAATTCATTACAGTAACAGGCCGCGGTCTTGCTACGACGGATCAAAGCGAAATCGTATTATCTATCACTAAAGATACTAAAATTGTAGATTCCAAAGGGAAGAGAGTTCCTTTGAAAACGATCATGGATGAGAAAAAGGTTATTAAAGCATTCTACGGTCCCATGTTGACGAAGAGTATTCCAGCACGTGGAACGGCACTAACACTTGTAGTTCAAGATCAAAGTTTTACTGCGATTAACGGTACTGTATCCGAATTGACTGACACTGGAATTGTCGTGCATGGTAAAGATATTTACTCTGCATTCGAGGATACGGTTGTGTTACACTTTGCTGACAAAACTCAGATCTTAGACCAGAATGGCAAAGTTATCAAAGCAAGTGAGATCCAAAAAGGGATGAGCGTCAAAGCATTCTACGGTCCAGCAGTTACAATGAGCCTTCCACCTCAATCTACAACGAACTATGTCGTAGTGAATACGACAATGGAAGAATCAGTACAAGAAACGAATCCAGGCACAGATGGTATCATTACAAATGTAGCAGATAACAAGTTCACTGTTATTGGGAGCCCGATGGAGCAAGGCGGTATTGATTATGTCATCCTAACGGCAGACGAGAAGACTGAAATCGTCGACGAAGACGGCAAATCATTAACGCTAGATGCATTGAAAGCTGATGTTCGTGTTGATGCATATTATGGTCCAGTAATGACAATGATCTTCCCAGCGCAGACACATGCTGATAAAATTGTTGTGAAAGCAACAGAAACGAATAAAGTTGAGGGTACAATCGTTGCTTCGGATGATTTGACCGAAGGTCAAGTATATGTAAAAATGGGCTCTAGCCAATCACCATATAAGGATGTCATTCTGAACATCACGAAAGATACGAAAGTGATCTCCATGTTCGGGGGAGCAGCAGAATTGAAAGCAGGCATGAAAGTTACGGCTTACCATTCCCCAATGATGACGAAATCACTACCAGGCATCACGAATGCAGAAATCGTAGTTATTACTCATGATGAAAGTATAGTAGCGCCTAAATAATGATAGTGTGATTGTAACTGTATCAAGCCAAGACAGCCGATCTCAATTGAGATCGGCTGTCTTTTGTATGGATTTATTAATCAATCTTCTTGAAAGTGACTGCTATTCATGTTACTATACTGAATGAACGTTCAGTATAGATCAATGCCAATTTGATAAATAATACATTGAATCGGAGTGGAAGTATGTGAACAAGAAGCAGTTGCAAAGCGAAAGTACCAAAAAGAGAGTCGCGGACGCTGCTAGAGGTCTGTTTGTTCAAAAGGGGTACAAGGCAACTTCCATTGAAGATATAGTAAGTGCAACAGGTAGTAGTAAGGGAAATATTTATTATCATTTTAAAAGCAAAGAAGGGTTGTTTCTTTTTTTGCTTAACGAATGGGATCAAGAATGGGAACGACAATGGAGAGAAAAGGAGCCGCTATACAAAACAACGACAGATAAGATGTACGGGGTTGCTGAGCAAATGGTTCTTGAAGATTTAAACCATCCACTGACCAAAGCCGCGAATGAGTTCTTCAATAACGAGGAGAAGGCAAACGATGTTGAAGAACGAATAGCCGAGATGGTGACTGGGCATCTTAAATTCTATCAAATGTTAATACAACAAGGTATTGATGATGGAGAATTCAAGCAAAGTGATGTGGAGAGCCTTTCCGTTATTTTTGAAAGTTTAACAGTAGGGCTCAGTCAGATGTCTCGAAAATCAAACCAAAAGGACGCACTAGCATTATATCATTTAGCAATTAAAGTGTTCCTGTACGGGATTGCAAAGACCCCATCTGATTCTGATTAAATAGATTTACACTACATTACATCCAGAAGAATGGGTATTTCGGGGGATTTTTCATGTCATTATTATTAAGAAATAGGGGAGCACTCTTGCTCCTTATGTTTAATATATTTCTGGTCTTTACAGGAATAGGTCTCGTTGTTCCAATCATGCCTACTTACATGACGGAACTTCATATAAGCGGAAGTACTGTAGGTATGCTAGTAGCTGCTTTTTCATTAACGCAGCTACTGTTTTCACCTTTAGCTGGAAGATTGTCGGATTCTATGGGACGGAAAAAGATTATTGTTGCAGGGATGGTTGTTTTTGCACTCGGAGAAGGGCTCTTTGGAGCTGTTAGTACGACGTATCTTCTTTTTGTAGCTAGATTTCTAGGGGGGATCGGTGCCGCGCTCATCATGCCTTCAGTTATGGCTTATACGGCAGATGTTACCTCTACCGAAGAGAGAGCGAAAGGTATGGGGTTCATTACTGCGGCGATCACAACGGGATTCATCATCGGTCCTGGGATCGGGGGAATTCTAGCCGAATATGGTATTCGTGTACCCTTCTACGCGGCGGCAATAGCTGGGGGGATAGCGGCAATAATTACCGCATTGATTCTACCTGAATCATTACCATCAGACAAGCGTAAAGCCCGTAAGCCCGCTGTGAAACAAAGCCTGACGGTTCAGTTATTGCGTTCATACCGTGAGCCTTACTTTTTAAGTCTGATTATCGTGTTTGTTTCATCTTTTGGTCTTGCCAATTATGAGACTGTTTTCGGTTTGTTTGTTGATCATAAGTTCGGTTTTACACCGAAAGATATTGCTTATATTATTACGTTCGGATCTATAGCCGGTGCTGTTGTGCAAGCAACGATATTCGGATGGATATTGAACAAGTTTGGAGAGAGGAATGTCATCTCTTTTAGTCTGATCATGGCGGGTGTATTCATATTTCTAACTCTTTTTGTACACAAATACTGGTTGATTCTAGTAGTCACTTTTATTGTATTCTTAGCGATGGATGTATTGCGTCCGGCCATTAGCACTCAGATGTCTAAGGTGGCCCCACATCAGCAAGGGTATGTTGCAGGCCTGAACTCAGCTTACACAAGTCTGGGGAATATCGCTGGACCAATCGTTGCGGGCTTTTTATTTGATATTGATATTAATTATCCATATATATCGGCAGCCATCATTCTAGTGTTATGTTTCTTTTTATCCATGAGGGCAAAAAGAGGTCAGATCGCTGAATCTGCGAGTTAAATTGTGATGTACTGAATTAAACAAGTGATAAATTGATTTTGGAGGCGCTCATTGATGAGCGTCTTTTTGAAATATAAGAAAGTATAAGATTCACAAGAATCAATTTCATAATCGCCGATGCAGCTAAATCGAGTTGCGTAATTATGAAATTGATTCTTGATACTCTAATCCTTATATTTCCGCTGAAACGGGTGCTGTCCTTGAAAAAGGACGGCGAAGCCGTTTCTACTTGTACGGATTGATCCGATTCCTTAATTGAATAAAACGAACTGAAATGGCGAAGCTACATATAGTTATGAAATACATACAGGAGGACACCATGAAAAAAGTCACCATTTCAATTGTACTTACAGTTGTGCTCTTAACAGGTTGCGGAATCTTAGGATCAGCGAACAATGCTAAGCATGTCGATATGGTCGGAATGGATCATAGTGGGATGGCAGAAGAGGCGGGTTCAACTGAAAGAGAGAATGTTAAAGCCATATTCAAGCTATCTGGGGATAAGACAGTACCGAACCAAGATACGACGATGAAGATTTCAATACAGGACAAAGAAGGTAAGACGATTAATGAATTTGATACCGTCCATGAACAGCAGATGCACGTTATTATTGTGAGTAAGGATTTGTCTTATTTCAATCATATCCACCCTGAGTATAAAGGAAAAGGCCAGTTTATGGTTACTACGCAATTTCCAACATCTGGTGAGTTCAAGATCATTGCGGATATTACACCTACGGGTATGAATGCGATGAATAAGAGTCAATGGATTACGGTACATGGTGAGCCGGTTGCCCAACAATTGATTGAACCGGAAGCTACATTGTCTCAAGTGGTGGACGGTAACCATATTACACTCTCGATAGATCACCTTATGGCGAACATGGAACTTAAGTTGAACTTCAATATTAAACATGCTCAGTCAAATAAGCCTGTAACAGACTTACAGCCTTATCTTGGGGCAGTAGGACATGTTGTCATCCTAAGTGCAGATGCAGAAAATTATTTGCACGTGCATCCTACAGATGAACAAACTTCGGGAGCAGATGCCGAATTTATGACGACTTTCCCGCAAAGTGGTGTGTATAAGATTTGGGGACAATTCCAGCGAAATGGTAAAGTGTTTACTGTTCCATTCGTTGTAAAGGTTCCGTAATGAAAAGAGCTCAGTTTCTCGGAAACTGGGCTCTTTTTAATGCATTGGAAGACGGAGAGTCAGAGTCGCTACTTCCGTCATTATTCATCTATTGTTCTTCGTTAGATGTAGGGAAAACTTCAAAGCTTATATGATGTGTTTAAACATGATATGTTAATTCTCATATTTGCGGATTACAATCACAGCATTATGTCCCCCAAAACCAAAGGAATTAGAAATCCCAATATTAAGATCAGCTTTACGAGCGGTATTGGGTACGTAATCTAGATCACAGATGGAATCAAGCTCGTACTGATTGATGGTAGGAGGAATAATGCCATCTTGAATACTTTTGACCAAGGCAATGGCTTCTAAACCGCCAGCAGCTCCAAGTGCGTGTCCGGTCATAGATTTATTCGCTGTAACGGGAACGCGGTAGGCATCTTCACCAAATAGTTTTTTAATCGCCAGCGTTTCAGAGCGGTCACCGACTAGGGTACTCGTGGCATGTGCGCTGATTACGTCCACATCCTCCGGCTGAATTCCGGCCTCACGTAGGGAGAGCTTCATAGCTTGATAAGCACCAATACCCTCGGGATGAGTGGCAACCATATGATAAGCATCGGAACTAGCTCCATAGCCGATCACTTCGCCATGAATTAGGGCGTTTCTACGCAGAGCGTGAGAAAGTGACTCAAGGATAATAATGCCGCCACCTTCACCGATTACAAACCCATCCCGCTTACCGTCAAAAGGACGGCTCGCTTTAGCCGGTTCTTCATTTCGAGTAGATAAAGAGGTCGCATTCCCAAAGCTGGCCAATGAGATTTCGGTAATCGCAGCTTCAGAACCTCCGGCAATCATAATATCGGCACCACCATAGCGGATCAGCCGGAATGCTTCGCCAATGGCTGTATTACCGATAGAGCATGCCGTAACCGGTGACATAGAGGGTCCTAATGCTCCCAGTTTAATGCTAATCATCGCTGCGGCCATGTTAGATATGAGCATTGGAATTAAGGTCGGGCTCACTCTTTCGGAACCTCGTGCGCTAAGCAGTGCACCTTGATCCATCAAGGTCTGGATTCCCCCTACACCGGAACCAACGTATACACCGAGTCTCTCTCTGTCAATCTTATTGAGCTGTAGCCCGGAATGATCCCATGCCTCTTCGGCTGCAGCCAGCGCAAACTGGCTGAAACGGTCCATCCGGCGTGCTTCTTTGCGACCAAATCTGGCTTCGGGATCAAAATCATGAACAACCCCAGCAATCTTAGTCTTAAACCCTGATGTATCAAATGAAGTAATCGGAGCAATGCCCGATTCACCTTTAAGTAGACGATCCCAAAATTGTTCTACAGTATTTCCAAGCGGTGATATCAATCCCATGCCAGTAATGACTACTCGTTCCATAGATGTTCCTCCTCAGAATAATGTATACAGGTATCTTTTCACTTTACTTATCCTATTACAAGTTATAGTTTATACTAGTATAAACAGTACTATACTAAGGCCTCAATCAGGAAGGTGGGATAGAATAGATGTCTAATCAGACGAGGCTTCAGGCATTATCGTATTTCTTAAAGGCACGTCGTGCTGCTATATCACCTGCGTCCGTAGGGCTGCCGGAAGGCACGCGCAGAAGGACTCCTGGGTTAAGAAGAGAAGAGGTCGCTCAGCTCGCAGGGGTTAGCAATACATGGTACACATGGCTTGAGCAAGGACGAGATATCAAAGTATCGTCATCCGTTCTGGATTGTATAGCAGCGGCATTGCAACTGACGAAGGATGAGCGTAATTATCTCTTCGCTTTGGCACTAGAGACCGGTTCTGGAAGTGCTCCGTTCGAACAGGAAGAGTTCTCTGTAATCAGCCCAGCGCTACAGAAAATTTTACTGGAACTCAAATATTGTCCTACGATTATATCGGACCGGCGCTGTGGGATTGTTGGCTGGAATGAAGCCGCAGCGCATGTTTTCCTGAACTTTGCCCAGCTGCCGATAGAGGAACGAAACATGATTCGATTACTATTTGTGCGTAAGGAATTTCAACGGCTGGCGGTTAACTGGGAACAGTTCGTCGGAGGCTATTTATCCATTTTTCGGGCTTATTACGGGCAGTATGTGGAGGATCGCTGGTACGACGACTTTATCGGAGAACTTAAGACACTACATCCTGATTTTAACGAGCTATGGGAGCAAAGCCAGGTAAGCTCTGCTCCGGACGTGTTGCTCGAGTTCAGACATGCCAAGGCGGGGAAAATGCTTTTTCACTTAACCTCGTTACAGGTTCATGGCACTGCAGATTTACGTTGTAGCATCTATACTCCAGCTGGGGATTCGAATACTGAATCCAAGTTAAAGCAACTTATGGAGCAGCATACGCTACACTAAAAGACTAGGATCATTACCTTTTGCTGATCCATTTCATGAATGTCCGTTAGTATCTAGTTAGGGTAGTGATGTACCAATAGCGATCCAGTGTTATAATCACGTTTGAGGAGTGATAGAGTTGAGCGTTATTCGTATGGAGAATGTAACTAAGAAATATGAGGATACACTGATTTTTCGCGATATTTATTTTCGTGTAAGCAAAGGGGAACGTATTGGTCTAATCGGACGAAATGGTGCGGGTAAATCGACTATTTTTAAGCTGATTATGGGTAAAGAAGAACCTACGTCTGGAAAAGTGGAGGTAGATCCCCAGGTTAAGATCAGTTACTTCTCTCAATTCTCAGAACTGAGTGGAGGGTTATCTGTTCAGCAAGAGTTAGAATTGTGCTTCGAGCAGGTTGGACTTATAGAGCAGGAACTCAAAGAATTAGGGGAGAAGCTAGGCCGAGTAACCGATGATGTTGAGATGGATAGACTATTAGAGCGGCAAGCAGAGCTTTTTGAACAAATGGAACATTTGGATGGATGGAATGTATCCATCGAGATCGATACGGTACTAACCAAGTTGGGTTTCGATGATAGATCGCGGAATCAGCCCGTTGATGAGTTATCTGGTGGTTGGAGAAATCGTGCCGCGCTCGCCAAAATCTTAATTGAGTTACCCGATGTTGTATTGCTCGATGAACCAACAAACTTTTTGGATTTGGAAGGACTGGTGTGGTTAGAGCAGTGGTTAAACCGCTTCAATGGAGCAATGATTCTGGTGTCCCATGATCGGCAGTTTATCGATAGAGTCGTTACGCGAACGATTGAAATTGAGAATTATCATTTTCAAGAATACGAAGGTAATTATACTGATTACATACGGAAGAAGAAGATGCGTAAAAAAGTATTAGATCGCCAGTTCGAATGGGAGGAAGAACTTCTCATTATGGAGTCTGAAGTCATTGATAGCCGCGCAAACAAGAAAACCTCAAAAGACCGACTTTCGCGGAAGTTGGCTGATATGAAGAAGCGGGTTGAGCCTCATCCTGTGAACGTGCTTATCACCGATATTTATGAGAATTTACGTTTCCCAGACAATCTATGCCAAGTGAAGGGAATCGGACAGACGTATGACGACCGATCGATATTCCAAAACATAAGCTTCGATATTCAGAAGGAAGATCGGATAGCTATCGTCGGTCCAAATGGAAGTGGGAAGTCTACGCTTATTAAAGTGCTTACTGGCCAGGAGCAACCAGAATCAGGCGAGGTCATTTGGGAGAGAGGCGTTAGTTACGCTTATTTCAACCGAATGTGGGATGAGCTTGATCTTAAGGATACCGTTAGCCATGCGGTTAATATTTCTGGACTTGGTTTAAATGCTACTAGAAAAAAAGTGAATAAATTTCTATCGATGCTGCAATTCTCGGAAATGGATCTGAGTAAAGTGATAGGTAATCTGTCTGGTGGACAACAGGCTAGAGTAGCACTGGCTAAGTGCTTACTCTCGGGGGCTGCTGTCATTATATTGGACGAGCCGACCAATCATCTTGATCTGACAAGTATACAGGTTATGGAACAGGCACTGATTCATTTCCCTGGTGCAGTAGTTACGGTCAGCCATGATCGATTCTTCATAGACAAAATCGCGACAAAGATGCTAACCTTTGACCCTAATTTGGGAGTAAGTGAGCAGAGTGTATGAACAGGTTCCATCTAAAAAAAGATAGTGAATAACATAAATAAAGGCGACTTTTCATTTAGAATCAAATGGATTGTCGCCTTTATTAATTTTGATTTATTTCACTTTATCCACCTCCATTACTATAGATTACAAAAGAAGGGAACAAAATCCTTTTTATGTTATATTAATAGAAAAAGAAAGGATGAAAAAAATGCTCAGAGAAGTAATTCAGGAAGTCAGATGTAAGTTAACACCAATGTTTCTATTTCTTTGGATTTTTACGACTGTAGCTCTGATTTCTGTTGCCGTATATAGAAGTCAGGGATATCAATTAAGAGATTCACAGGATTATTTTACATTTACATTGAATGGAGTATTGCCCATTACTTTTCCGATTATTGCCGTTTTGGTGTACGCAACTTCCTTTTCGGGAGAAGTTAGCAATCGTTATCTGACCTATACTCGTATGCGTAGACCAATAATGGAAACGTTATATATCAAACTTACTGCTAATATAGTACTAACTTGTTTATTCTTTTTTATGCTCATTTTTATTCCCTTCCTGTTTGCTTATTATATTGAACCTCATTTGGGAATTGCTAAATATGATCCAGAAGGGTTTGGATTGACAAAAGATAATATCGCAGCAGACACCTACACCCGTCACACATTCACACAACTCCTCCAATACGGCACTTTTACATACAGCATCCTATACTCGCTTTGGGTTGGAATGAATGCAGCCTTATATTCAGCAATAAGCCTTGTCCTAGTACTACTTATAAGAAATCGTTTTTTGGCATTGACGCTGCCTTTTATCATTTATTTAATTGGTAGCTTCACGCTCTCTGCATGGGGGATAGAAGATTATCGACCCAACTATGTTATCTTCCCTTTCGATCGTGTGCAAAATCCGATATGGACTGCGTTTGTTCCGTTTCTAGTTCTTACTGTTGTTCTTGTTGGGCTAATCATATATGTAAAGCGAAATTCGTCTAAAGTAGACAGCATCACATGAGGTATTGCAAAAAGATTCTTGATGAATTGCTAACTTGGAAATGGTCAATTCTTTTTATTGTTATGTTTATTTTTGCCCGAAGCCAGCGGCAACATATCATTGATTCTTCCCTATTCATTCAATCGAGATTAAATCAGTGGGATATTATAATCGGCATTACTGGTGATCCTTTTTTGTTACTTTATCTGATTCTGCCTAGTATGCTTCTCTTATCTTGTCTTACGATTAGGGAGACCTGGAAGTTAAACTACCTGGTACGTGTGCAAAGCTGGTGGAAATGGGTTATGTATTCGGTAAAAAGTTATAGTCCATTCGTTCTGGTCTGTATAACGTTGTTGTTGATTATCTCAATTTTACTGACTGCAGGGCTACCTTATGATACGAATTGGAGCTCTTATAGTTCAGCAGATCTTTCTACTTTTAATTATATAAGTTCGTTTTCCAAGCAATCCGGTTTGCCACCTTACGTAGTTCTGATGCTTCAACTGTGCTTACTTATTATTTTTCTTCTATCCGTACACGCTTTCATTGCGGCTATGTATCTTTATTTCTCCAATCTGTTGTATTTAGGGATTAGTAGTTTTATTATTTTATTTTATATTTTGGCAGCTTTTAGATATTTACGTGAGTTTCCGAAGCTGAATGCCTTTAACTATATGACAGTTCATTCAACTTACGGTGCGTACCGTGCTGTTTATCCAGCATTTGTAATCTTAATTGGAATTCTAATAACTAGTATCTATGTTGTACCTCTGCTAAAAAAATGGCGGTTGTTGTCGATCGAAATATGGATTAAAGCACGCTATCCTTATGTAGGTTATGCATTGTTATGTCTGCTAGGCATCACCAGTCCATATCTTAATCCGTGGGAGAAATCGGTTACGGTGTGGGATACTCTATATCTTCGTTTCTATGGTGTTTCGCCCGAAGGTGGGTTTTCTTTATTATCTTTTATGTTCTATGTTGTTGTATTTATGGGCTTTGTGTATCTGTTCCAGGTGTACATTACGGAATATTTGTCTGGTCGTTTCTATTACATTGCGATCCGACATCGATCACTTCGCCATTGGTTCGCTCGTCTAGGAAGCCGAATTGCACTGGGTGCCGTTACATTGCTTATTGGATTAATTGTTCTGACCATAGTCGTCGGTCTAACTTCTGGGCAAACCCTTGATCTGAAAATCACGGTACAACCTGATGTGAATTTCAATCAAGTATTGTATCATTTTCTGTTCAATGGCTGGTTGCAAATCATGAATGGGATCATGATTGTATTTATCACTGCCTGGCTGTCCAAGGATGCGTCCTATAGTCTTATTGCGCAGGCTGTGTTGGTACTTATCATTTTACCGATGATCAATGTCGGGAGCTGGCTACCGGCAGGACTCAATAGTATGGGATACGTTAGTGGACAGTGGGAGGATTTACTTCGGATTACAGGATTGCTTGTCGTATATCTTCTAATCGAATTAGGCGTGATACTGTATTTGTTTAGTAAGAGAAATGCGGAGATAGGAAATTTCTAAGGACAGGGGACGATGAGATGAAGTTGATCGAGGTTGTGAATGTTAGTAAATCATTCAAAGGAAACCTATTGCTAAATCAGGCAAATGCAACTTTTGAACAAGGGAAAATATATGGAATTACAGGTCCGAATGGTTCGGGGAAATCCGTTTTGTTTAAGCTAATCTGTGGATTTATCAATCCGGATCAGGGGGAAGTGTATATTCATCCCCAATATCGCAGTAAGCACGCTGATTTCCCAAGTAACTTTGGAATTATAATCGATCGTCCTGGTTACTTAGCGGGGCAAACTGGTTTTGAGAATTTAAAGAGATGGGCAGAAATTCAGCACAAGATTACTGATCAGGATATTGAGAGTACGATGCGTCTTGTTGGATTAGATCCTACTGCTCGCCAAAAGATGAAAAGCTATTCGTTAGGAATGAAGCAAAAAATTGCGCTTGCCCAAGCGATTATGGAGAATCAGGAAGTGCTGATTCTGGACGAGCCTTTTAATGCGTTAGATATCGATAGTGTGAAGATTATTCGCGAGCTGCTCCTGAATTATAAGCAAGAAGGGAAAACGATCATCCTGACAAGCCATAATCAGGAAGATATTGATCTACTGTGTGATCAGGTTTTTCAAATCCGTAATCAAAAATTAGAAATTGTAGAGCCACTACTTCAATAGTATTGACAATATTAAATATTATTCATATAATACCCATTAAGATAGTTGGTTTAAGTGTTGCACACAGGCAACGAACTACATAATTAAAGGGGATTATACAATGGCTATTCAAACGTTCAAAGCAACTGCACAGTTACAAGATGGAGTTCAAGTAAAAGCTACCTCTAGAGATTTCGAATTAACAATTGACGAGCCAAAGAGCTTGGGCGGAACAGATACTGGAATGAATCCAGTCGAAGTGTTGCTTGCCTCCCTAGGAGCTTGTCAGTCTATTGTTGCAAGAATCTATGCGCCAAAGTTTGATGTTAAACTAGATGGTTTCAGCGTGGATGTTGAAGGTGACCTTGATCTCGATGGATTTTTCAATAAATCTGATGTTCGTCCTGGCTACTCTGATATCCGATATACATTCCGAATCAAAACCGATTCACCTAAAGAAAAGGTTGAGGAATTCGTGAAATTTTTAGAGAGTAAGTGCCCCGTTGGAGACTCACTCGCACATCCGGTTAATCTTAAGTTAGACAGAATCATTATCGAGAATTAAATACAGATCACAAGACCGGGTTTTCTCCAAAATAGGAGGGACTCGGTCTTTGTTGTTAATGAGATTTATTCTATAAATGAATAGAATAAGAAATATGAAGCGAGTGGAAGATATATCAAAGTATTTCGCATGAATTCGCATGAAGTGGTTTGAAATGTTGTAAAGAACCTGTAGAATATAGTGGTTAGAGGAAACTAGTAACAACAATATAAAAGCACATTACAATCATACATATAAAAGGAGGAATTTGATTGCAACATCCCTACGAGTCATATCCGCTGATGGATCAACTATCCGCCGAAGAACTGCAGCAGTTGAACTTAGAAATACAGGAACAACAATATTTGTCCGATCAACTTATCATGGAGCAAGGTGAGGTTAGCCAGCGCGTCCACATTATCGTGTCAGGTCAAGCAAGAGTATTTATACAGCATGAAAAGAAAGTTGAATTAGCTACACTGCAAAGAGGACACTTTTTTGGAGAAATGTCTTGTTTGACTGGAGACCCTGTCAGTGCTTATGTTGAAGCGGTTGATGATGTTCATACGATAAGCGTTTCTCGTACAGGCATGTTGCTATTGATGGATAGAAACGCTGATTTCCGCAGGCAGATTATTGAAGCCATGATCAAACGAATTCAGAATTCCAATGAGCGCGTGTTAGAAGAGCATACTAAGAGTCTGTTTATTTTGAAGCAGCATGAGACGGAGGAGCAGGAGCGATATGGCGAGCTCATCGGGGCAAGTCCAGCCATGCAAGAGTTACTAGAGAATGTAGAACGCCTGTCTACAAGACAAGAGCACGTTGTCATTGTAGGTGAAGCTGGTACAGGAAAGAGAAGCATCGCTAGAAAGCTTCATTTCATAACGACACAAGGCCATTATCCGATACTTACTATCAGTGGCTATGACTTCGACTTACTAACTTGGGATACGAGAGTACGTGCGGCTAAAGGCGGTACGATTGTCGTTGAACAAGTCGAACAATTCCCTACTCATATTCTGAAACAAATCATAGAAACGGATGTTCAGACTCGAATCGTTATCATCGCCTCAGAATCCATAAACTTACCCAACGTAACAACGCTATCAGTACCACCTCTTCGCGAACGGTTGGAGGATATACCCTTATTAGCGCAATACTTTGTAGGAAAGGAAGGGGCTGAGGATGTTGAAATGGCGATCTCGCAAGATGGACTACGTCTACTTAGTCTTTTTCCATACTTAACTAATAATGTTGAGGAGTTACAAGGGGTAATTAAGGAAGCCTATATTTTAAGTCAGGGTCGTATGATCTATAGCAATCATTTACGTTTTGGTCGAGCACGTAAAGCAGGAGATCGACCCACGATTGGGTTAGCGTTAGGTAGTGGCTCTATTAGAGGAATGGCTCATCTTGGAGTATTACGAGTGTTGGAGGAAGAGGGCATACCTATCGATATGATAGCGGGTACGAGTGTTGGATCATTAGTTGGTGGTGCCTATGCGGCCGGAATGCCTGTGGAGGACTGTGTTCGTGTTCTCTCAACGATTCGCTGGAGTCAATTAGTCCGACCAACCATACCGAAACGCTCATTCGTACATAATACACCGATGATTGGATTTATCGAACAGTATCTAGGTAAAAAGCTTATTGAGGATCTACCTATCCCCTTTGCTGCTGTAGCTTCAGATACCTCGACAGGAGAGGCTCACATTATGCGAGAAGGATCACTTGCACATGCGATCAGTGCAAGTACAGCAATCCCCGCTATTATGCGTCCTGTCTACTATCAGGAGAAGACACTTATGGACGGAGCGGTTGTCCATCCGGTACCAGCTGCACTAGTGAAAAGTATGGGAGCGGATATTGTCATTGCTGTCAATGTATGTGCAGAGTCATTTGCTAAAGGAACAGCTAGACATTTTGTGGATTCACTAATGAATACCATCGATATGATGAGTGCAAAGATGGTGAAGGAGGAATTGCAGCTTGCGGATGTCGTTTTACGTCCTGACCTTGGATTCAATCAAATTAGCTTCAACGATTCGAAAATTTGTATTGCTGCTGGGGAAGTAGTAACGAGAGAAGCCATGATACGTATTAAAAACAAGCTTAATCTAATGTAATAGACATTAGATTAAGCTTTTCTCTATTTTTTCCCTTTAAAGAGGTTGTTCAAAAAGTCATCTTTTGATCACGAAGTATAGCAAGGAGCGTATTCGACATCGAAGATTGAATTCAGCCGGTCCCTCCGGTGCTCACGTAGGTACTGCCTACGCTCCGCTCCTCACTCCCTTACTTCATCCAATCTTCTCGGTGCTGAAAATTTAACTTTTTGAACTCGCAATTAAACGTAATAGGTTAAGATTGAGAGTACTGGACAGCGGATTCTGAATTTTCTTGAGTACTCTTTTTGCGAAATTGATTGGGTGAAATGTTTTTGTATTGCTTAAATTGTTGGATGAAATAGCTAGAATTGGAGAATCCAACTTCCAAAGCGATTTCCGTCATACTTGAATCGCTCGTCAGTAGTAACTTTTCAGCTTCTGTAATTCGAATGTAGTTCAAGTAGTTCGTAAACGTCTTGCCCATAATCGCTTTGAACTTTCGTGAGAAGTAACTGTAACTCAGGTTACACATACTTGCAGCGGTATTAGCATTGATGTCCTCCATATAATGGTCATCAATATATTCGAACACATTCTGCAACATTTGAAAATCAATTTGTTTCAGTGAATGCGCAACGTCCCAATTCGGCTGAGTGTCCTGCGACTTACGCAAAAACCATAGAAATACTCTACATATTAATGTCCGAACAGCGAGTTCGAACCCATAGTTTCGCGTAGTATATTCTTCATAGATTTCTGTAACGAGAGAAGGGATGGGACTGCCTATAATCTCTTGTTCAGTGAACACTCGTTGATTGGTCGATTTCGCCATGGTGAATGGTAACACATATTTAGATTCAAAAATGGTTCTTGAGGTGGAATATAGAATCTCTGGATCGAACTTAATCACGACATAAGAGACTTGTTCCACGTCCGTAGAATAAATAGAATGCGTCTCATGCGAATGAATAAGGATCAGATCCCCTTTATTGAGGATATGGGATTCTCCACCTAGAAATACTTTCGCCTGTCCTGATAAGAAATATAGAATTTCAATATAGACATGCCAATGGGGATTTACGACCCAATGGCTACCAACAAACGAATGAATCATGCATTCATATGGATAATGAATTGTTCCTATAGGTGACCGGTTGGATTCAAAGTAGGCTTCAGACATGACAATACACTCCAATGACAAATATTTAATATTATACGATAGCTTCATTGTATTACTTTTACACTAAGTTTGGTAACTTTATTGGTAACAAGAAAGGAGTGCAAAGATATGAATAAGATCGCTTTGCAACTGTATTCAATTAAAGAATTAACGAATGTAGATTTTCTTGGCACACTGGACAAGGTGGCTAGAATCGGTTACGACGGAGTGGAATTCGCTGGATACTTCGGTACTTCTGCCAAAGATTTGAGAAAAGCGTTGGATGATTTGGGATTACAGGCGGCGGGTAGCCACATTGGCATTTCTGAGCTTGAAGAGAATCTGGAACAGACGATAGAGTATTCGCTGGAAATTCAGAGCCCGTATATCATTTGTCCAGGTCTTCCAGAAGAGATGCGTGATAGTGCGGATGCATATAAGCGAACGGCTGAAGGATTCAATCGTATTGGTGAACGCTGTAAAGAGAATGGAATCCAATTCGGTTACCATAATCACGGTATTGAATTTAATAAATTTGAGGGTGAATATGGGCTCGATCTACTGGTGAATCATACACAATCAGATCATTTGTTTGTGGAGTTGGATACATACTGGGTAGAACATACGGGTCTTCAATCGATAGATTTTATTCATAGATATAAGGAACGTTGCAGGATTCTGCACATTAAAGATATGAAGAGTGAAGAAGACAAGCGGAATATTGAGATTGGTTCAGGAATAATGGATTTCAATAAGATTACTGCTGCAGCGAAGCAATACAATGTGGATTGGTATACGGTAGAGCAAGAAGAGTTCGATCTTCCACAACTGCAAAGTATTGAGAAGAGTCTACAATATTTAAGACAAATTCTATAACTTATAAAAGGGGATTATGATATGACATCAAATATTACTAAAAAACTAAAAATAGGTATTATCGGTTGTGGAGGAATTGCGAATGGTAAGCACATCCCTAATTTGGTTGAACAGTCCAATGCAGAAATAGTAGCTTTATGCGATGTCATCGAAGATCGTGCAATAGATACGGCTAAGAAATTTGGTCTTGAGAGTGCACAAATATACGCGGATTACAAAGAGTTGTTGAAGGACACTAGTATCGATGTGATTCATGTCTGTACGCCGAACAAATCGCACTCCTTCATTACGATTGATGCATTAGAAGCAGGAAAGCATGTTCTGTGTGAGAAGCCTATGGCTAAGACAGCTGCTGAAGCGAGATTAATGCTTGAAGCTGCTAAACGTACGGGCAAAAAACTATCTGTTGGTTACGATAACCGTTATCGTCCAGACTCCTTGTTACTTAAAAAGATATGTGAAAGAGGAGAGCTAGGCGAAATTTATTACGCTAAAGCCCATGCGATTCGTAGACGTGCTGTGCCAACATGGGGCGTATTCTTAAACGAGGATGAGCAGGGCGGAGGACCGTTGATCGATATCGGAACCCATGCGTTGGATCTGACTTTATGGTTAATGGACAATTATAAAGTGAAGAGTGTTAAAGGTAATGTGTACCACAAATTAGGTAGCAAGAAAGATGCAGCCAATGCTTTTGGACCTTGGGATCCAGCATTATTCACAGTAGAGGATTCTGCCTTCGGATTTATTACGATGGACAATGGAGCAACCGTTACGCTTGAAGCAAGCTGGGCGCTGAACACGTTAGATGTAGGTGAAGCACAAGCTACACTATGTGGTACTGAAGGTGGAGCAGATATGAAAGATGGTCTGCGGATCAACGGGGAAGATTTGGGTCATTTGTATACGAAAAAACCTGAATTAAATACAGGTGGAGTTGCTTATTTCGACGGGAAATCCGAGAGCCAAGCGGGTAGAGAATGCAGATTGTGGCTCGAAAGTATTATCAATGACACTGAGCCAATGGTTAAGCCGGAGCAGGCGCTAGTTGTTACTGAAGTACTTGAGGCGATTTACGAATCGGCACGTACTGGCAAAACGGTATATTTTAATTAATTTTGATTAATAGACTTGAGGTGGACTGAATATGATAAGAATTGGAAAAATTAGTTATTGGCATGTGCATGCGTGGGATTACACCAAGCAAGCTCAAGAGCATCCGGAGGCAGAAATCGTTGCGGTCTGGGACGAGAATTCGACGCGGGGGAAAGAAGCAGCGGATAAACAAGGGGTGCCTTTTTACGATTCATTGGATGAGATGCTGAAGCGTGATGATATCGATGCTGTTATTGTAGATGCGCCTACGTCCATGCACAAGGAGGTAATGATTAAAGCGGCTGAGGCGGGCAAACATATTTTCACAGAGAAGGTCATTGCCTCTACGCTGAGTGAAGTCACAGAAATTATCAAATCAATTGAGCACAACAAAGTGAAATTGACGGTTTCCCTTCCAAGATTAAATGATGGGTACACACTTGCAATACAAGATGTATTGAAGCAAGGACTACTTGGAGAGGTGACGTACGTTCGTGTTCGTTTATCTCATAATGGAGCGACAGCAGGCTGGTTGCCAGAGCACTTTTACAATTTGGAAGAATGCCTTGGTGGGGCGCTCATTGATCTTGGATGTCACCCTATGTATTTGACACGTTTGTTCTTAGGACAGGAACCGATTGAGGTTAATGCACAATTTGGTTATATCACGGGCAAAGATGTGGAAGATAATGCTGTAGCAATGTTATCAACGGCGTCTGGTGCCGTTGGCGTGGTGGAAGCGGGATTCGTGAATAATTTCTCTCCATTTACGATTGAAGTTCATGGTACGGATGGGACTCTTCTGTTCGGTACGCCTGATAACAAATTGCTCATTCGAACATCTCAAAGAGAGGAATATAACGATGATTGGGTGGAAATTCCTGTATTCGACAATCGCGTGAGTGCTTTCGAACAATGGATTACCCATATTCAGCAGGATACATCGGCAGATGAGAACATTGCATGTGCCATTGAGCTAACGAAGCTGATGGAAGCATCGAATATTTCAGCTCGTGAGCATCGTGCAGTGCGTTTGGATGAACTGAAATTAGTATAACGCGTAATCGGATGACTGCTCTAATATTTCAGCTCAGAAGTGATCGGTATGGTGGAAACGTCGTTATTAGACCGAATAATAGAATGGCAGGCTCAAGGGTTATCCTTGGCCTGCCTTTTTCTATAAAAATACATATTACTTTTTCTTAATAGGAACCCATACTTCACAGCGATAATCCTCAGCACTCGGATTACCCGGCGGGTATAGTTCAAACTCGGGTCCACCCGTATGCTCGTAACCTGTTCCAGGGAACCATTCTTGGAATATCCGTTCCCACACCGTCTGAATGGCGTGCGGCATGGGTCCTACTGAGGTGAATACAGCCCAGTTCGCAGCAGGGATAACGGTGGATGCAAAACCTTGCAGGTCGGTTTCAAGGTTTCCTTCTACGGCGATCCAATAAGCAAATGTTTCTTTGGCATAATCTATCCCTGTGCAGATACCTAGTACATCCTTATTTACTCCAATTTCGGCAAGCTTGTGTGAGGTTCCGTCTTCGTTTGCTTCCTTCCAGAGGAGGGGGATTTCCTTAGAATTCTCACCCTCTCTTGTTGTAACCTCAGTGGATTTGCCGATAACGATAAATTCTTCTTTTTCCACGATTCTGTATTCCATTTCCTTATCTCCCTTCAATGATAGATGGAAGGAGAGGCGGGGGAAAGCTTTGAGCTGTATCCCTGGCTCTCGCGCTGTAGAAGGTGCAATACCATGTGCTTTGCGGAACGCCTTGGCAAAAGATTCAGGAGACTCATATCCGTATTTCAGAGCTACATCCAGCACTTTAACTTTAGATACTGCCAGTTCCTGTGCTGCCAAAGTCAATCTACGTCTGCGAATATAGTCTGCAACCGATACTCCGGTCAGCATGTAGAACATGCGCTGGAAGTGGAAAGGGGAGGAATAAGCAACCTTTGCGATATCATCAATATTAAAGGGTTCCTCCATCTTGCTCTCCATATAATCTAGAGCTTCCTTCATTCGGATAAGCCATTCCATGTTTGCCATCTCCTCTTGATTTCATACTATCATGCTGACGTTCGCTGTTCCTGTTATTCCATGCTATTAAAAGACAGGGTACATCGGTATTGTAATAATCAATGTTAGAGTCTCAGATAAGGAATTGGCTATCCCGTACACCTTATGGGCTACCGATCTAGGAAGTGTAATGGCTAGAAGTATGTGATGGGAGTGGTGGATATGGTTATTAAGCTAATTTCTCTGCGGCTTCAACAGTGTGTTTTAGTAATGTAGCTATTGTTACTGGTCCGACCCCTGCTGGAACTGGAGTAATCGCGGAGGCATTCTTTATACAATGATCATAGTCAATATCCCCAATGTTTCCCTCATTGTAACCAGCATCCAATACAACAGCGCCTGGTTTTATCCAATCACCTTGAACAAATTTCGGCTTACCAACCGCTGCCACAACAATATCACCTAAACGAACCAAATCTGCTAAATTAGTTGTTTTGGAATGGCATACTGTTACTGTTGCATTTTTGTTTAACAGCATAAGGGATACAGGTTTTCCAAGGATAGGACTTCTCCCAATCACAACAGCGTGTTTACCTTCGATAGGTATATTGTAATATTCACAAATTGCAATGATTGCTGCTGGTGTACAAGAAGGGAAGTTAGCAAAATCAAAAGCGTTTTGGGCAAATCCCAATGTTGTTACTCCATCTACGTCCTTATTAATACTTATGGCATCAAATGCTGCCCTTTCGTTTATTTGATTTGGAACGGGATGTTGTAGCAATATTCCGTGCACATTAGTGTCAGCATTCAGTTGATTAATAACTTCAATTAATTCATCCGTTGAGGTGTTCTTAGGAAGATCAATACGAATGGATTGAATCCCAAGACGCTTACAAGCGTTACCCTTCATTCTTACATAGGTGGCTGATGACGGGTCATCGCCGACTAATATGGTCGCCAAACATGGGACAATACCTTTTTCAGACAGACGATTGATTCTTCCTATCAAAGATTCCTTAATTCTAGTTGCGACTTGATTTCCATCCAAGATTAATGTTGTTGCTGTCATCTCATCATCACCTTTTAGTTTGATAGAAACATAAAGAGGCAAGGGGATCAATCTCCCCTTACCTTCGCCCAGGCGTACGGCCAGTTATCTATGTGCTTCCTCATGGTTATCCATGCTCCGCCAGTCACACACAGTCAATTTATGACATCATCATAACAGAGGAAGGCAAAATTCTCAATGGATTTTAACGAATGCGTGTTGCCTACTTGTTTCAGTTGATCATTTTATTCAATAAAGGAAAATTCAATCCAATCTAAATCTACTTGACCCTGAAGGACGCGAATGATCATTTGAACGGCTCCCTTTGCTACATTGATGTTCCCCATAAGCAAGCTTTCATGCCATTTCTCACCGCTTACCTTACAATTCACTGGCTCATGACCTTCCAATTCTATGGATAGTATTGCCTGCTCCGAAGCCACATGCAATCGAGCATGGAGGTCGAACCGATGTGCTTCAACACATAAGGCATCGTATGCAAGCCAATCACCCTGGTGTAGCTCTACACAGACTGTATTATTCTCAGCCCATCGTTTGCCGCCCTCTGAGTGATAGCTTGGCTTTTCAGTCTCACCCGTTATCATTCTCATAGGAACATGGTCACTTGCTCGGAACCCGACCTTGTTCTCTTTCTTCTGCACTATACCGAAGCCGACATTCTCACCCTGTCCGTAAAATTCAGCGGGTATCTGGAGTGGAAGATGACGCAGTAGTGAACGAGATATTTCAGGAAAAGCATCACACTGCTCCAGTCTGATATTATCGAGAAATTGATTCAATATAGTTTCTGAAGTCACGGCATCTGGCTTAGCGCCACCTTCCAAATAAGCTGTCAGCAGATCCCAGCCTTCTGGCATGCGAATAGAGTAGGGGGAATTCGATGTATTCATCTTCTTCCATGTCCAGAAATTCCAGGATATGAGATGGTCTTCGAACATTTGGAATGCTCCGGTGTACCACTGCGCGTTATTCTCTCCACCTTCACCCATGAAGATAGGCACATTCCACTCATCTCGCTTATCCAAATATTTCTGAATGCTCTCTGTATCAGGATTGTTCCAATATTTATGGAATTGCAGCATCAGATTATGATCGAATTTTTCTGTGAAAATACTCCAGTCTGTCGACCAATGGACCCCTTCAATAATGATCATATGCTGCTTGTCCACTTCACGAATAGCTGCCGTAATTTCCTTGTAGAGTGGAAGCACCAGATCATTGTACTGGCTGAAATAGTCGGGAAGGGGTTCATTCAAAAGATCGTATCCGGCGATAATCCAATCGTCCTTATAACGTTCTGCAAACATTCGCCAAATCGCGATCGTTAGCTCTTGGTTATGACGGTTGGTAAATAGCTCTGGCAAGTCATTCTCGGAATCATCGATGTTGGCCCCTGTCTGCCCACCAGATGCTCCATGTAGATCCAAAATGACATATATCTTGTATTGTCTGCACCATTCGATAACTTGGTGAATCCGTGCGAGGCGTTTTTCATTAAAGGTAATATCGTCTCCTTCAACGAGTATGTCGCGAGCATTGATTGGAAGCCGTACCGAATTATAGCCCTGTTGCGCCACTTCACGAATATCAATCTCATCTATATAACGTTCCACATAAGTATCCCAGAACAAAGTTGCTTTCTCTTCCCCGATTAGATCTTTTACCATCGCTTCGATCTTTCGCGGTCGGTCTCCGCCTATTGGAAACTTCCACATATATCCTTCAGGTAGCAACCAACTACCGAAGCCTACACCTCTGAGAATAATTTCTTTACCATCTCCATTGATAATCTTGTTCCCATCGGCTCTAATGAATCCGCTTACGTCAATGTTGCCCATATGTATGCTCATAATCGGATGCCCTCCCTCTAAGTTTGTATCGGCAACTTCAGCTACCGTTCTCACAAAATATAGCACATGACTACCATTTTCGGTGAACAACCCGAAATATGGAGAGTAGATCCGAAAATCTGAGCCTAACAATAACAATCCGCCATACTCTGTATTCAGAGTTTATAAACCACTGTACTTATTTACGTATGTACTCTTCCCCAATAGCCACAGTCCATCTGGTAAGTCTACCTCTCTATTTCCGTTGTTGAGTCAATGTGTTAATGAAACTATACTGTCTCCTATTACGTATAGAAGTAAAAATCAAATGGTATTTTAGACGAATGGGGGGATTTGTAATTGCGTCTGATCATAGAAGATATTGTCAAAGAATTTGACGGAAAAAAGGTACTCAAGGGAGCTGGATATACCTTTGAGAAAGGAAAGATTTACGGTCTGCTGGGCCGGAACGGCGCAGGCAAAACGACGTTGTTCAACTGCTTGAGCGGAGAGATGGCCATGGACGGAGGGAAAGCGCTATTAGAGGAGAATGGGCATGTTCGGGAGTTGAGCGAGCAGGATATTGGGTATGTCTATTCACTGCCGATTCTGCCTGAGTTCCTGACTGGCTATGAATTCGTAAAGTTTTTTATGGATATTAACCGTGATAAGCTGCGAATGGATCAAAGCATAGACGATTATTTTGACATGATGAGTATGTCAGAGGAGGATAGGCACCGGCTCATTAAGGGTTACTCTCACGGGATGAAGAACAAGCTACAGATGCTATTGTTCCTCATTACGAAACCACTCGTGATTTTACTCGATGAGCCGCTTACCTCTTTTGACATCATCGTAGCGCTAGAGATGAAGGAGATGTTGCGGGAGATGAAGCAGAATCATATTCTGGTGTTCTCCACGCACATTCTGCAGTTGGCCTCCGATCTATGCGATGAGTTGGTCGTTTTGAACAATGGACGGTTGTCTGCCGTACCGACAGAGCTGTTGCACAGCGCGGAATTTGAACAGAACATTATTAACTTGCTGAAAGATGAGAGCCATGCTGAGAACTCTTAGTACGCTTCTTGCCATTAGGACATCCACTTTAGCAAATCTGTTCATTTATTACATCCAGAAGCTACCGGTGATTGGCAAGCATGTAACGGATAGTATCTACGCCAATTTAAACTTGAAAAAGGCCATTACCGTTACCGTATTTCTTATAAGTCTACTATGGGGATTTGTAATTAGGCTAGCCTATGTAGGTCTGCTTATCTACTTGCCTGTAGTCGGATTAGGTAAGGAACTCTCTGCGGAAGATCAGCTTCAGCATTTTGTACATATTTATTTTTTACTCAGCTTTGTGGTCGCAGGTGTCAGTAACGCCACCATATTGGAGCCGAAAAGGGAAAAGTACGTAGCTGTGAAGCTAATGAGGCAGTCTCCTACAAGATATATGAAGGCTTCTCTTGGTTACCGTTATGTTACGTTCATGGTCTATTTATTGCCTGCGATGCTTCTATTCGCCTCATTGCTAGGAGCCTCCATCACAGAGACTATCTTGTTAGTGGCGTCGGTCACCTTCTGGAGGATTCTAACGGAGTACCTGCATCTTAAGCTCTTTGACAAAACAGGTATGGTCTTGATAAAAAATAACGTGATCGTCTGGATCGTCATCGGGCTTGGCTATGCAGCCGCTTATCTACCGCTGCAGTTCGACCTGGTACCGGTAACCTCGACGCTTTTGCTGAGCCTGCCTGTCTGTCTCGTCCTCTTGGGCGGAGGCACCTTCGCAGTTGTTCGACTTATCCGGTATTCCAACTACAGAGGGGCCGTCGATGCCGCAACCAAGAGGGATGATCCCTTGTTGGATTTAGGGCGTATGATGTCGGAGGCGCAGAAAACGAGTGTGAAATCGAAAGAAAGCGACTATACCTTGAATGGGAAGAATCAGGAAAATATCGAAAAAAAGGAAGGCTACGGCTATCTGAACGTTCTGTTCTTCTCCAGGCATCGCAGTCTTATTAACAAGCCGGTATACATGAGGATGGCCATTTTAGGCGCATTTGGAGCGGTGGCAATGGCAGTCGTAATGATGCTATCACAGAGAGATGAATTCCTAGTACCGAATCTGGGAGTTATTTTTCCCTTCCTAGTTATGGCTATGTATTTTTTGTCCGTGGGAGAAAAAATGTGCAGAGCTATGTTCTATAACTGTGATCTCAGTTTGTTACGGTATAGCTTCTATCGAGCTTCGTCCTTCGAGCATTTTCGGATTCGGCTTATTAAAATAACGGTCCTGAATCTAAAAATTGCAACAACTCTGGCTACGGCATTAACAGCTATTACGATAGCTGCGAGCGGAGAATGGTTAAGCAAAGAGCTACTCATGATGTGGGTGTGCATACTCTCACTGTCCGTCTTTTTTTCCATTCATCATCTATTCATGTATTATATCTTTCAGCCTTATGCTACCGAATTGAATGTGAAGAATCCGCTGTATTATGTTATAAACATGTTAGTATCGTTCGCAAGCGGTATTAGCATTATCGTACGAGCGCCAGCAGATATTTTTACTGCCATTGTGGTTACTCTTACGCTGGTTTACTTACTTATTTCCCTTATTCTCGTTCGAAAACACGGAAGCCACACATTCCGAGTGAAATAAATCGATTGTAGTGCTACTTCAACCGAGCTCATAATGATTCTGAAATTACATCTATAGAAGCGGCAGAGTGAGTTAAATGCATTAGAACGAAGTCATCGATCTAATCCCCAAAGGTGATAAATGTGGAGGAGACGTATACGAGTAGCCCCATGAATATATTCATGGGGCTACTCGATCATTCATATCCAGTGGGAATAGGGTTATCTTCCCATCCGATCAGCCAGAACACGTGATCTATCCAAGAAGAAAAAGTGATGGGACGGCTGTGAATGTAAAGAAGATAATAGAATAAATGTAAGATTAAAGTTCATTTCATAAAAAACCGATAATAAAATATGGACTTATGTTGATACATAACTTGAATTTATAAATGAAAGAAGGTTCCCTTGTGAGAAATTGTGCGTTGTATAGCTCTTATTTTGACCTAGATCAGGTCGTAAGTATCTTGAAATCTATTTATCCGAAAGATCATGTTAAAGTGAATGATGACAAGACATACATTCAAGTGATCACCAAGAAATGGTTCAGCAAAAAGATCAAGGGCTTTAAACTCATGACGAGCCATACCCATCCGGAAGAGTTCGCGGTGATGATGAACGGCATGGGCAATTTTTTCAGTCAGATTCCAGCGGAGAACAGAGAGATTCTGGAAAAGATACTGATCAAGATTTCCACATTGAACATGGTGATCGGTATTGAGACCGAGGATGAAATCTCCGATACATTTTTCGCTGAACTCTTGAGAGTCGTTGATCCATTGGATGGACTGATCTTTTGGGGAAGTGATCAACTGCTTGATGCCAGAGGGAAACTGCTCATGGATTTGAACGGGGCTTCCGAGGTTAAGGATTACACTGTTACTGCACATGCGAGCTTCCTGCACGGAGATCAGAACCCCACGGAATCAGCCATTAGTCGTAAAGAACGCTCGGAGACTATTTTATTTGCAAAAGAAATTCCGTATAACAAAGGATTACCTGCGAGAATTGGAGACGAAGGGACTAGCATTCGTATTCTTAACGAGATCGCGCAGAGATCGGTGGCTTTGTGCATTGTGGCGCTGAAGGGAGAATGTATCTGCACTAACGAAAGCGTAGAGGAGACAAAGTCCCTGGTTGAACGGGTGATCCAACAATATGGAGCAACGGAGTTCTTTTCTCCTGCCGAGAAAGCATTTATTGAAGATGATGAGGCTGAGGAAGAGGAGGGGGCAACATTTTCCTGGTGTTATGAAGGGCTCCTTACTATGCTGTGGGCTCTAGGATACGTGGATGAATTGGAGGACCCGGTTGGTCTTTGTGATGTCCCTAAGGTGGTCTCTCTTCTGAACCAGTTTGACAGCTACGAAGGATTTATGACCAATGCACAGCTACGAAGTAAAGTTGAAATATTGGACGCTGCCGATCTGATCTACCGCTATCATTGGGTCTGTGTGGATAGTCGTATTCATAGCAGGGAGACTCCAAGTCAGTTAGATCATGGGGTCGTATATGAGAGGCACCGTGCTCTAAACTGGTTAATCCGTGATATGGATCAGGAGTGGGATAAAGTCAAAACTCATACGTAATTTCACCTATACTTGGAGCACATATGGAGAGGAAATTGACTGCCACTTATTTATGAAGGTTCTTCGCTTAAAATTGATTGCCTTGGTATGTAACTACATAAGGTTCCGGCAGTTCCTATTGAGTAAATAGTACAATGTACAACGTACAACGTATCATTTTACGTTGGTAACGATTACGTTCAAGCTTAGTCTCTAGCATATGGTTCTTGGAAAGCTTTAAATGTTACTAATCAATCAAATTGGATAAACAGTTTTAAAATTGCTGAGCATGTTGATGTAAATAGGACTACTAACAGAAGTGTTGATAATCCTTTAAGTACAGAAATGTAAGACTTAGTGTAGGGGTTGGAGCTAAGTCAACGATTATAAATGCTATTTCTGATGGTAGGATATCAGGTGCTAGTACGGGTACCGATTTGACATTGAAAATTGCAGAAAAGGCATGGTCTCTGGCTCTACCTGCCACACCTTCAATTAGTGATATTACAGGATGGATCAATGCGATTGTTGATGCGGGAAGCTCTAAAACTGTAATTCTTGGTAGTTCAAATATTAAACTGAATTCAAGCCCTACAGTAGTTGAAAGTATGAATTCCGGTAGCAAAGATATCACATTCCAATATAACGTTTCTAAATAATGTTATTCTAACAAAAATGATTTAAGCAGCGATTATTTGGTCGCCGATTTTTTCATAAAGAATAATATTTAGTCTATATTTTATAGTTGACACATAATCATTTTTTCGTAGGTTAGATCAATTCATAATCGAGGTGCTTCGATGAGATTAAAGTCGATTCTTATTGAATATTATGGTAAAACACTTAGTCTCCTTTTCATAATTATCCTTATAATAGTAAGCTTTTCACAATATAATACTAGGAAAATGTATGAGGACCATATCTCCCGAGAACTGACCACGGATTTCCAAGAACTCGTCACTTCTATTTCAGATAATAATATTTCATATGGTGAAATTTTGAATACAGGAACAATATCAAAATCTCAGATAAATTCATTAATGACTAATAATGAGTTAATAAGCAGTACAATCCAAAAATATGCAACCCTTGCAGTTGAGTTCAACATGCGAAAAGAAGGTTTCCAGTATAATCAGACTACGTTAAATGCACAAAAGTTAGCACTCTTATTTCTAGAATGGGATGAAGCTATATTTAATCTTGAAAAAGAACATGTCATAAGTAAAGTTCAAGAATTGAACTCAGAATGGAACTCTGCTATAGGCTTATTTGATAAAAACCTTAATTACAGACTAACAACTCCTTCATGGCTAGAATTAATTGAAAATATTGAGAATAGCACACAAAGTTACTTAATAGAAAACAAGATTGAAAATATTGAAGTATTATGGTTAGAACGAACCAAAATTAAATAATAGTGAATCATTGGTATGCGTGGGCAGAGAAGGGGTATTTGGGGCATAGCTATCATTCGTATTCCAGCCTTAGGTTTCGGCTCATGAAAAAACTGACCATTGAAGATATGAAATGATAAAGGTCCTACTAACCAAAGATAAACTTGCTGCATGGGACAAATGCAAGGACTTTGGTTCAGTGACTC
Source organism: Paenibacillus sp. FA6 (assembly GCF_051550225.1). NCBI lineage: Bacteria > Bacillati > Bacillota > Bacilli > Caryophanales > Paenibacillaceae > Paenibacillus > Paenibacillus sp. FA6. The sequence goes on from NZ_CP188820.1 coordinate 1,650,157, forward strand.
AAACTAATCCAATCACTCCAACTACCGGCATACAACTTCACGTTCATGGATCTATCATCTTCTGTCCAGAGTAGGCTGCTGCTCAGAAAAGCTTCCAAAATCTTCTCCTATGCACTTTGGTCGTTAACCGAATTTAGATTCTCACAAATACACCTATAGGGATCCCCTAAAGTTACAGATAATACGAAGTATATTGTTCTTGTTCTGGAGAACTGAGCCATTAATAAAATGAAAGTCGTAAGTAAGCAATATTTTATTGAATATCTTAAGCAGTATCCCGCGTCCGTAGTGCTCTGAATGATAACTTCAAGAGAAGGGCATGTTACAAGTATTACGAAGAATGATGTTCCATGATAACCAGTAAACTTTACAAGGAATATAAGAATAGATATAATTAAGTATACTTATCGGTTTAGCAATACATAAGGGGCCTAATGCCAGTGGGCTCCTTTTGTGTTTCTTGGCCATGTTACAGGAGGGTGAAAGTCATTCACAATGAAATAATTATGGTTTGTGTTCATTATGGTCCACATGGGGAGCGTTTAATCCAGCGTGGTGTCCGGTTGTCGGAATTGATAGGGGCGCCATTGTTTATATTAAACGTCGATAGTTCGGACAGCGATGAATATAATGAGAGCAAAGAAATGTATATGACGGTCTGGAAACGTCTTGCTGAGGAAGTTGGCGCGGAGTTTATGATTCGGAAACGCGAAGGCCGAAAAACAACAGATGTTATTGTCAAAGCTGCTGAAGAGAAGGAAGTTACACAGATTATAATTGGACAATCTGCCCAGACGCGATGGCAGGAGCTTACAAAACGTAATTTCATCAATGAACTTATCGGCAAAATGAATATGATCGACCTGCATGTAGTGGCTGTTCAACGGATGCGCGCCGAGCTGGAAGAAACACATGAGGAAGGCGTTATCTCCTACCTGGTCAAAAACGGGGATGAATATCAGCTCAGTGATGAACCAAAGGGAGAGTATTCGCTTAAAGGAAAGTTTTTTCACGAACTGCATACAGAATTTGAGAATGGTTTATTCAGAATTGAGCAAGAAGATGGAAAGCTAAGATATTTGCATATTTGCGATGGTACATTGACCGATTCTTTATAATCGGGTGTGCCCTTATCTAGAAGAGGTCCTATTACTTAAGACCTCTCCAAAGCCATATGTTTTTGGCTTTTGGCTTTTGGTGAAAAAGTATGTACTAATGTTCACAAATTGATATGTTTAAATGGGAAAGGAGGCTTGCTTTTGCTGCATATAATTATACTTGTCCCTTTTCTACTGGCCTTAATAATAGCGCTTTTAAGAAAGAGGGCACCCAACCTACATAGAGGTTGGCTTGTTTTTCTCGGTCCACTGGTTCTGTTCGTTTATTTCTTGACCCGGATTCCGCTTATTAAGGGAGGGGATTTGGGGTATGAAACCATATCATGGATTCCTTCACTCGGAATTGATCTGGTTTTCCATTTAGATGGATTAAGTTTATTGTTCGCCTTGTTAATTACTGGAATGGGGAGTCTTGTAATAATCTATTCTATTTATTATCTGGACAAGCGCAAAGAAGAACTAACCCCTTTTTATATTTATCTGATGTTGTTTATGGGAGCGATGCTTGGTGTTGTGCTCTCGGATAACTTGATGGTGCTCTACGCTTTCTGGGAATTGACAAGCGTTTCGTCGTTTCTACTGATCGGTTTCTGGCATCGGAGGCAGAAGTCTCGTTATGGTGCGCAGAAATCCATGCTGATTACCGTATTCGGCGGTCTGGCGATGTTTGCCGGCTTTCTGATGCTCTATGTGATGACAGGCACTTTCAGCATTCGTGAAATTTGGAGTGAGGTTGGCGATATTAGTGGACAAACGCTGTTTATTCCGGCAATGCTGCTGATTCTGCTGGGTGCATTCACCAAATCGGCCCAGTTTCCATTTCATATATGGCTGCCGGATGCTATGGAAGCACCTACACCGGTCAGCGCTTATCTTCATTCGGCAACTATGGTTAAGGCGGGCCTTTATCTGGTCGCTCGTTTCAGTCCTATTTTTGCGGGGCAACATGAGTGGTTTTGGATTGTTTCAGTCGTCGGTTTGATCACCTTGATCTATGGTTCTATCCAGGCGATGAAGCAGACGGATCTGAAGGCTCTGTTAGCCTATTCAACGATCAGTCAGCTTGGACTGATTATGGGATTGCTTGGAATGGGTTCAGCGGCCGCCTTTTATACGGGTGAAGAGTCGGTTTTCTATACCGCTGCAACAACGGCAGCTATCTTTCATCTTATTAACCATGCCATATTTAAAGGTTCCTTGTTTATGATGGTTGGTATAGTCGATCATGGAACGGGTACCCGCGACCTGCGCAAGTTGGGGGGGCTAATTTCCTTTATGCCGATTACCTTTACGATAGCAATGATCGGCAGTTTCTCGATGGCGGGTTTGCCTCCATTTTCTGGTTTTTTGAGTAAGGAGATGTTCTTTACGGCTGTGCTGAATATCAGACAGCTGGATATACTTTCTATACCTTCGTTATTTATACTCTTTCCGATTTTAGCCTGGATTGCCAGTATATTTACCTTTGCATACAGTATGATTTTGGTGTTCCAAACCTTTTTCGGCAAATATCAGCCTGAGAAACTGGATAAAAAACCACATGAAGCGCCGATTGGCCTTTTGTTAGCTCCATGCCTGCTGGCGCTGCTGTCGATTTTAATCGGATTTTTCCCGAACGTGTTGTCCAATACGATCATTATCCCTGCAATGAATGCAATTCACCCTGTCATGCAAACGGGAGAACCATTTGATGTGAACATTCATTTCTGGCACGGCTGGACACCTGAGATATTTATGACTCTGGGTGTCGTGGTCATCGGAATAGTTGTTTACCGAATCTATGGTCGCTGGAATCTTGTCGATAAAGAATGGGGCGAAGGCTACACTTTAACTCAAGTCTATGACGGAGGAATCCGGCTGGTTGAGAAGTTGTCCAGAGGGTTGACTGGGGCTTATATGACAGGTTCCATGCGTCATTATTTAATGTACATTTTCACTTTCATGATTGTTGTGCTTGGCGGAACAATGCTGTACACAGACGGAATCAGTTTTGGAATGAGTCAATATGCCCCAATTTCTTTCTTTGAAGTAGTTGTTGTTATGGTTATGCTGGTGGGTGCCTTGGCAATCCCGTTTGTACACTCCAGAATAACTGCGATTCTGTTAACAGGAATGGTAGGTTACATGGTTACCTTGTTATTTGTTCTGTTTCGGGCGCCTGATCTGGCGCTTACGCAGATGATTGTTGAAGTAGTTTCCGTCGCATTGTACCTGCTTTGTTTCCGGCATTTACCTAAGCTGAAGAGAGAACGGTTCAAACTTCGGACCAGCTTACCGAAACTACTCATTTCCATCGGATTCGGCGTAACAATGACACTTGTTGCACTTGCTGCTCTAGGCAGTAGCCCGTTTGAATCCATCTCGAATTATTACGTGGAGAATAGTTATACTCTAGGCGGCGGTAAAAATATTGTAAATGTTTTACTCGTTGATTTCCGCGGTTTTGATACTATGTTTGAAATTACTGTGCTCGGTCTTGCTTCGCTTGCTATTTATTCCATGATCAAGCTGAAGTTGGAGACGGGTGAAGCGCCCGCTCCGCTGAAGAGAGCAATTAACGATAATAAGCCACGTTATTCCCGAGGCAACGATGTACTGCTGGAATCAGTAGTCAAAGTGGCATTCGTTGTCATTCTTATATTTTCGATTTACCTGTTTTTTGCCGGTCACAACAATCCTGGAGGCGGCTTTATCGGGGCTTTAATGGCTTCCGCTGCGCTGGTAATACTCGCCATTACTTTTGGGATGGACATGGTTGAGAAGGTATTGCCTATCAATTATCGTAAGCTAATAGCGATTGGTGTTTCGATAGCTTTTCTTACAGGGCTGGGTTCATTTTTGTTCGGTGCTCCATTTCTCAGCCAGGCATTCGGTTATTTCTATCTGCCCCTTTTTGGCATAACGGAACTTACGACAGCCATGTTATTCGATCTTGGCGTATACCTTGCCGTCATTGGTGTCACCATGAATATAATCTTTACGATCGGGAGGGATAACTAATGGAACTCCTTATAGCTCTGGCGATTGGTCTATTGTTTACCATCGGTGTTTATCTGGTTCTTTCCAAAAGCTTGCTGCGCATCCTTTTAGGAACTACTTTGCTAACCCATGGTGTTCATCTGCTGCTGTTGACAATGGCGGGTCTCAAGACCGGAGCCGCACCGTTACTTGGAGAGGAAGCAGAGGCCTATGTCGATCCTTTGCCTCAGGCGCTCATCTTGACCTCCATTGTTATAAGCTTTGGGGTTACCGCTTTCTTCATTGTTCTGGCTTACCGAGCTTACCGCTCGACGGGTACGGATGATGTGGAAGGAATCAAGGAGGAGAGACAATGAACAACTTGTTAGTGCTGCCTCTGCTGATTCCGGCCATTACGGCAGTTATACTGATTTTTCTGAAAGAACGGATTGAACTGCAACGTTTCATCAGCGCAATCAGCGTATTTTTAAATATTGCTGTTTCCGGAATCATTGTGTACCAAGTGAGTACGTATGGCATTCAGACCCTATATATGGGCGGCTGGCTTCCGCCGTATGGCATCGTATTAGTTGCCGACATGTTTTCGGCGCTGCTCGTGCTGACCGCCTCCGTTGTTGGTGGAGCTTGCCTGTTTTTCTCCTTCGCGAGCATCGGCGAAGAACGGGAACGCTTCTACTACTATACGTTTTTCCATTTCCTATTGACCGGCGTATTTGGCTCCTTTCTTACCGGGGACCTCTTTAACTTGTTTGTATGCTTCGAGGTGTTGCTGGTAGCCTCTTACGCGATGATTGTGCTCGGCGGTACGAAGGTTCAACTGCGGGAAACCTTAAAGTACATTTTAATCAACGTGATTTCCTCAACCTTGTTTGTGGCAACAATCGCTTATTTGTATGCAGCGACCGGAACATTGAACATGGCACATCTAGCCATGCGTGTGGCCGAGATAGGGCAGGGCGGTGTACTGAACGTCATTGCGGTGCTGCTACTGCTTGTATTCTCGATCAAAGCGGGGCTACTCCTCTTTTTCTGGCTACCAGACTCTTACAGCGCGCCTCCTCTGGCGGTCAGAGCATTGTTTGGTGCATTGCTAACCAAGGTGGGGTTGTATGCCATTACGCGTACTTTTACACTCATTTTTATTCACGATCCTGGGCTGACCCATACACTGATTGGTTGGATGGCCGGAGCGACGATGGTTCTCGGTGCAATCGGTGCGATGGCTTACAACGATCTCAGTCGAATTTTTAATTATAATATCATTATCAGCGTGGGTTTTATTGCCTTTGGTATTTCCATCGCTACTCAGGATGCATTGAGTGGTGTAGTGTTTTATTTAATGCATGACATGGTAGCCAAAGCATTACTGTTCTTTCTCGGTGGTTTAATTATCTCTGCCGCAGGTACCGAACGCTTAAAGGATATGGGTGGTTTGATCCGCCGTTACCCTTGGACCGGCTGGATGTTTTTCATATTGACTCTGGCGCTCGTTGGTGTACCACCGCTCAGTGGTTTCGCTGGAAAAGTGATGATGGTACGCAGTGGCCTCGGGGAGCATCACGTTGCTCTAGCTCTGATCGCGCTGGCATCCAGCTTGATTGTACTCTACTCGCTGATAAAGGTTTTCCAGCAGGTATTCTGGGGGGGCGAAAAGGGGGAGGAGCAAGTCCGACCTCTTCGTTATAAAGCTATGATGGCACCGGCAGCTGTCCTGTTCGTTATTGTGATTCTGCTGGGTGTAGGTGCTGAGAAGGTAAACGGATATGTCGGGCAAGCCGGAGCCGTATTGGCTGATCCAGCACTATACATTAACGCTGTCATGAAGGAGTAGATGAATATGGCTTTTCAATTATTATTGAATTTCATGATAGCTTTTCTGTGGATGTTCCTGCACAATGACTGGACTGGGTCCCGCTTCGTCATTGGTTTCCTGCTAGGTATTCTTGTACTGCTCGGGATGCGGCGCATCTGGACTAGGTTGTATCTTGAAAAAGTGTGGGCGCTTATTAAACTTATTCTTTTGCTGCTACGGGAACTGGTCGTTTCTAGTTATGTAGTGGTAAAAGTCGTGCTAAGACCGGAGCTTAATATACATCCAACTATACTGAAATATACGACAGAGTTAACTTCGGATTGGGAAGTGGCTACGTTGATGACGTTGGTCTGCCTTACTCCTGGATCGGTGGTGCTTGAGTTGTCGGATGATAAGAGGACAATGTATATTCATGCGATGGATGTTGATGATCCAGCACAGTTCAGAGCGAATATCCGTGATACCTTTGAACGTGCGATACTGGAGGTGACCCGCTAATGATCCATTTTATTCTTATAGTATCGCTCACGATCATGTCACTGGCCATTGGTATATGTGCCTGGCGTTTGGTGAAGGGACCTTCCTTACTGGACCGGGTCGCAGCGTTGGATGCGATGGGAATTAATCTGCTAGCAATGGTGGCTGTTCTCTCTGTCTTACTCCAAACGCAGGCCTTTATAGAAATTATTTTGCTGATGGGGATTCTTTCCTTTATCGGAACGACAGCCTTTGCCAGATATATCGAGAGGGGGGTCGTACTTGAACATGGAAATGATCAAGACAGTCGGTGAACTGCTGTTGGCGTTGTTGATTCTATTTGGCGCACTGCTCAGTGCCGTTAGTGCTTATGGACTGATTCGGCTGCCCGATGTATATCTGAGATTGCATGCCTCCTCCAAAAGTGCTAGTCTCGGTGTGTTATGTGTTCTTAGTGGCGTCTTTCTCTACTTTGCCTTTTTTCTCGATCATGTTAGCACCAAGCTGCTACTAGGTATTCTTTTCGTATTTATAACTGTGCCACTATCTTCCCACCTGACTGGCAGAGCAGCGTATCGCTCCGGTGTTCCGTTATGGAATCACAGTGGGCAGGATGATCTGAAAGAGGAGTTGGAGAAACAACGGATTCGGACAGTAACGCCTGAAGTGATTGAACCTCAAGAACAGTGATACATCATAAATCCAGAACAAAAAGCCCGCGGATGCGGGCTTTTTTCATATATAATAAAACCACTATATACAAACTCATTCTGAGGCGCCAGTTGATGAACAAAGGCAACTCCGTTGGAAAGACGGAAGACGCAAAGCTACCGGTCTAAATCGCATGACAGCAGATTAGCTAGACTCCAAGAGTAACATCGATTAATCTGGATAAGTGGAAACTTGATTTTGCTTGAATCGTGGACTTGAAACCCATGTGTAGAGAAAAAAGGAGGCTGGCTATGACTTATTCACAGATCTGGAACAACTCAGGAAATGAATCCGATATTCTCTATTTGGAACAGCAGATTAAGGCCGTCAAAAAAGAAATAAAACGAGCAGAAGCCGCAGAGCTTCAGGAAATATTGGATCAAGCAAATCGACAGCTGGCTGAACTGGAAGCGAAGTTGGATGAGCTAGAGGATTAGGGGCTAACCGCCCCTTCGTACTCGATTATTCTTCCCCCAATGAAGATAGGGTTTTCCGGAGAAGAGATCCAGGTAGTTCATGATATCCGTTGTGTAAAACTGGGGTAATATCAAAAATATTCCTTTGTAAATATACCCAATTGAAAGATGGAAACCTTCATCCATCCTTTTTTTCTCATTGGACTTCCTTAAGATCAAGCACCTCAGATCAATAGGTCACTGAACTTTTGTACGTACTAGAGAAAGACAGGAACGCGTATTCGGAATCCTTTGTGCTGGTTATCATCACTTATTCTTCTTCAGTAGCAATCGGATTTTCACTGTAAGAAATCCAATCACTCCAACTCCCCGCATACAACTTCACTTGGGTGTAACCTGCTTCATATAGTCCTAGAATGTTAGGGCAGGCAGTCACTCCAGAGCCACAATAGACGATGATATCTTGATCTCTCGGAATATCTTTGAAATGGTTCCGTAGTTCTTCGGTTGATTTCCAAGTGCCGTTATCCATCTTAAGTTCTTTCCAGAATCTATTGATAGCTCTGGGTATGTGACCTGCGACAGAATCAATAGGCTCTTCCAGACCGAGGTAGCGGTTAGGTTCTCTGGAATCGATCAAGAGGGAGGTGTGATCAACCGAAGCCTTACTCACACCTTCCATAGTTACAACCATGTTATGTTGAATATGTGGGGTGAAGGACTGAGGTATTCGAATAGGTTGCTTATCACTAAGAGGATAGCCGGACCCTTTCCAATTCGTAAATCCTTCATTCATAATATATGTAGAGGAATGTCCGATGTATTGAAGTAGCCACCAGAAGCGAGATGCCATGGCACCCCCTTGATCATCGTAGGCTACGATCCGTGTATCGTTATTAATTCCTACTCGTTCAAGAGTTCTTCTGAATTCCTCCATATCAGGTAGGGGATGCCGGCCCCCATGATCTGATACTTTACTTGCGAGATCTATATCTAGATCGAAGTATACTGCTCCGGGAATATGTTCTTCCTCATAAGCCATACGTCCTGCTTGAGGTTGCCCCATGACAAATCGGCAATCTACAATGATAAGATCTGGTTCATACAATCGTGCAAGCAACCACTGTTTCGAAATAATAGAAGTCAATATTGTACACCGCCTTATAACGTTATTATTATGAACCTTAGCAAACATTGGGTATGTTCATCAAATTAAGTGTAATATAAATAGGAGTATAATTACTAGTTGATGCTTCCGAAGTAGTTTTACGAAGTATTACTTGGAGCAATAGCTACCAAACTTTTAGGAGGTTCATTCATATGATTACTAACTTACAAGCGACAACGACACTTTCCAATGGTGTAAAGATGCCATGGTTCGGATTAGGTGTATACAAAGCAACAGAGGGTGCCGAAGTTATTCAAGCAGTTAAAATAGCGATTAAGAATGGTTACCGTAGTATTGATACGGCGGCTGCATATAATAATGAAGAAGGTGTAGGTCAAGCGGTACATGAAGCTTTGGAAGAAACGGGACTATCACGAGATGATCTATATATTACGTCCAAAGTATGGAACTCTGAGCAAGGATATGAATCGACTTTAGCTGCTTTTGAGAAGACGATGAGTAAACTAGGTTTAGAGCAATTGGATTTATATCTTGTACATTGGCCAGTAAAAGGTAAATATAAAGAAACTTGGAGAGCGCTTGAGAAACTTTATAATGATGGACGTGTTCGTGCCATTGGAGTAAGTAACTTCCAAGTGCATCATCTGAATGATCTGCTGCAAGATGCTCAAATCAAACCGATGGTCAATCAAGTCGAGTATCATCCACGTCTAACTCAGATCGAATTACGTACATTCTGTAAGGAACAAGGCATTCAATTAGAAGCATGGTCTCCACTTATGCAAGGTAAACTTTTGGATAACTCAACACTACAAGAGATCGCAGATAAACATGGAAAATCAGTGGCTCAAGTTATCTTGCGTTGGGATCTACAGAATGGCGTTGTCACGATTCCCAAGTCCACTAGTGAACAGCGTATTAAAGAAAATGCAGACATATTTAACTTCGAACTAACATCAGATGATATGAAGCAGATCGACGGACTAAATGAGGATCGTAGAGTAGGTTCAGATCCTGATAATTTTAATTTCTAAGTCGACAAAGGGGAAATGCTCTCTAATGAGGGTGTTTTCCCTTTATTCTCGGATGATTCTGTTCAGACCGAATGAAACTAAGGATGGAGATGGCTTCGTGAAGCGAATTGCAATCATTTCTGATATACATGGCAATATGCCAGCTTTAGAAGCTGTGTTGAAAGACATTGCGGAGCGCCAAATAACTAGCATTTATTGTCTAGGGGATTTGATTGGTAAAGGACCCAGTTCGGACCTAGCTGTGGATACTGTCAGAACCCATTGTGAACAAGTTGTCAGTGGCAATTGGGATGATTTTATTTCAAAGGAAAGTGAATTAGACGTTGTACATTGGCATCAAGCTATACTGGGAGAAGAGCGCCTTCAATACTTAAATCAACTCCCATTCTCTATTGAGTTTGTCATGAGCGGGAAATTCATAAGATTATTCCATGCCTCACCTAGAAGCCTATATGAACGAGTCCAACCTTGGGACGATCAAGAACAAAGGGAATCTTTATTTGAGAGTTCTGATCGTTGCGTGCAAGAGAAGATAGCAGATGTCGTAGCCTACGGGGATATTCACAATGCCTATATGCAGCATCTTAATGGGAAAACACTAATAAATGTCGGAAGTGTAGGGAATCCGCTCGATATGACGCAAGCATCTTATGTCATCATGGAAGGCGAAATGCATAGTACTGCAATAGCTCCATTTAATATTCAGTTTATTAGAGTGCCTTATGATATTGAACTAGCTATTCGACAAGCCATGGAAACGGATATGCCCCATCTTGGTGAATACAAGAGAGAGCTCAGAACTGGAGTGTATAGAGGTTTATCATGATCAGGGGTTCTATTTTCACAATGTAATATTAAAAAAATTGAATTAAATAATGATTGACTCCACTTCCTTCATTATGTTTATATTATGTAGACCATTTGTTATAATTGAGAAGGTGGGAGGAATATGTCCGGAAAATCAAATTCACGCGAAACGATTGTGGACACCGCTACTAGGCTTTTTTTCACACAAGGTTATCACGCCACGGGATTGAATCAGATTATTAAGGAAAGTGAGTCTCCCAAAGGATCTCTTTATTATTATTTCCCTGATGGGAAAGAGGAGCTTGTGTCTGAATGTATTGAGCGTACGCGTGTATTAGTCTTGCAGAAATTAAATGACTGTTTTACAAATGAGAGCAATGCAGCCACAGCAATACAAGCGTTCATATTGAGCGTAGGTGAAGATGCAGTTCAGTTCGAGTTCGAGGGATTGATACCGTTTGGTTTTTGGATGTCTGTTGAAACTTCATGTATTAGCGAAAAGCTGAGAGTAACTTGTCAATCGGTTTTTAAAGACTGGGAAGATCTGATTGCTAAGAAACTACAAGAGGAAGAGATGGATATGGTGAAGTCATCCGAGGTAGCTTCCATTGTGATATCCCTGCTGGAAGGGGCTCTTATTATTACCCTAACCAAGCGAGATAAGAGCCCTCTTGTAACTGCTTCTAAATACGTAACACATTTTATTCAATCGGCTAAAGTACTATAAGCATTACAAACCAAATCAATATATAGAGCAAGATTATTAGGAGGATGGGAAGTTTGGAAGCAACGATGCAAGGAACAACAAAGACAGACAATAAGCCTATTAGGGCTTTACCAATACTAATCGCATTATTACTTAGTGGATTTATTGGCATGTTTAGTGAGACAGCATTAAACGTCGCTTTGAGTGACTTAATGCAAATACTTAGTATTACACCGCCAACGGCACAATGGTTAACGACAGGTTACCTGCTAACGCTAGGTATACTTGTTCCAGTATCAGGACTTTTACTTCAATGGTTTACAACAAGACAGCTATTTGTTACATCACTAATTTTCTCCATTCTAGGTACATTATTGGCAGCGTTAGCTCCATCATTTGAGATCTTGCTAATGGCAAGGGTCGTACAAGCGATTGGGACTGCATTGTTATTGCCACTTATGTTCAATACGATACTGATTATTATTCCGGTTGAGAAGCGTGGCGCTGCCATGGGAATGATTGGTCTTGTTATTATGGTTGCGCCAGCGATCGGACCGACCATTGCAGGACTTTTAATTGAGAATTTAAGCTGGCACTGGATCTTTTGGTTGGCTTTGCCAGTCCTTATATTTGCACTTATCTTTGGAATTGTATTTATGCAAAATGTAACGAAGATTACAAAGCCTAGAATTGATGCGTTATCGATTCTCTTATCTTCTGTTGGATTCGGTGGTATTGTCTTCGGTTTCAGTAGTGCTGGTGAAAGTGCAGGATGGGCTAGTCCGAAGGTGATCATCACGATCGCTGTGGGGATAGTCTCGCTTGTCCTGTTTGGTATTCGTCAAATAACGATGAAGGAGCCGATGATTAACCTACGTGCATTTAGATTCCCAATGTTCTCTATTGGAGTATTAATGGTGTTTCTATGTATGATGATTATATTGTCTTCTATGTTGATTCTTCCGATGTATTTGATAAAGGGACTAGGGTATTCTGCGTTCAAAGCAGGTCTAATCCTTCTACCTGGGGGAATTATTAACGGGATTATGTCACCCATCATGGGACGGTTATTCGATAAATATGGTCCGAAGTGGCTTGTGATTCCTGGTCTAGCCATTGTTACAGTTACACTGTGGTTCTTCTCAAGTATTTCAGCAACCTCAACTATCGCTTTTGTCGTTGTGTTGCATAGCACACTAATGATAGGAGTTTCTATGATTTTCATGCCATCCCAGACGAATGGGATTAATCAACTTCCTAGAGAACTCTACCCAGATGGCACGGCTATTATGAATACATTACAACAAGTGGCTGGTGCAATCGGTACAGCTCTTGCTGTTAGTATTATGGCAGCAGGACAGAAGAGTTACATGAGTAGTGTAAGTAATCCTGATGATCCATTAAATATGTTACCGGCATTTACACAAGGTGTACAAGGTGCATTCATCTTCGCTATGATAGTCGCTATTATAGGTCTGATTGTTTCTTTCTTCATCAAGCGTGTTATTATTAACGATACTAAGAATATGTATCAATAAGTTTGATAGTAACTTAGAGGTCATTCCCTAGAAATCAACCGTGTTTAATACTATAATAAAATAGTTATTAAAAACTAGGAGGTCATTGTTCATGAAGTTCTTTATCGATACAGCAAATGTAGAGGATATAAAAAAGGCATATAAGATTGGTGTTTTATCTGGAGTTACAACCAATCCTTCTCTAGTAGCCAAAGAAGGCGTGAAATTTGAAGATCGTATTGAAGAAATCTTGAATTTAGTACCTGACGTTGAATCTGTATCTGCGGAAGTAACACCTAATGCTCTAACTGCTGAAGAAATGATTGCTGAAGCCAATGAGTTGATCAAGATCAATGGTGGAGATAAGAACATTACGATCAAAGTTCCTATGAATATTGCAGGTCTTGAAACTTGTCGTTACCTAGCTAAAAAAGGTGTTAAAACGAACGTTACCCTAGTATTTACTGTGAACCAAGCTCTTCTAGCAGCTCGTGCGGGTGCTACTTATGTATCACCTTTCTTGGGTCGTTTGGATGATATATCTGAAGACGGTGTGTTATTGGTAGCTAAGATTGCTGAATTGTTCCGTATTCATAACTTGGATGCACAAATCATTGCCGCGTCTGTACGTCACCCAGATCACGTAACACGTGTAGCTATGGCGGGTGCTCATATTGCGACGGTTCCTTATAGTGTCATTGAGCAGCTAACGAAACATCCTCTAACAGATCAAGGTATGGAGAAATTCGCAGCTGACTGGGTTAATGCTCCAAAGAACTAAAAGTATGATGTAAGTTACCATAATAAAGACCCTGACGATCATTGATCCGTCAGGGTCTTTGCTCTATCTATGTATTAATCCTTCAGATATAGGTATAACAGAAAAGCTACAATGGAAGCAATGGATGCGAATAGATAAAAAATGGATAGACTCGTTAGGTTTCTTTTTGTTTTTTTACTATAATCAGAGTCTGCTTGTTTATTTGCCTTGGAGTAGCCTACCATGAATGTGCTAACACCACCGATTAAAGCGACAACGATTATAAGAATATACAGTATTGAGTAAGGCATCTGAACACCACCCCGAATTAGATTATAATTATTCTATCATAATTTGAAGAAACATATTCCAGTAATTTTGAATGAAGGAGAATGAAGATGACCTGGATAGCCAAACAATCGTATTACAAAATTCATAGAAAAGTAACCAGCACTGAACAAACAACGGTCGTTCACGAACGTTCCATGTATTTGTATGAGCATAAAGTGATGACACAATATCGATCTTTTCCCATTGAAGATGTATTTGATATGTCTTATCGAAAAATGGGAGGCGAGGGAGGATTTCTATATCTACACACGAAGCAAGGAGTGTACCCTTATTCGATAAGGACTGATCCAAGAGAATTTATCAATGCATTCAAGGAGATTAAATGAATGTTACAATAGCTATATTACCTACGATAAGTGAGAAGAATATATAGGAGGATTATAAATTATGAGACCATTGACTTGGGGATGGAAGTTATCTGTAGGTGCATTGGCGATTATTCTATTCGTAGCCTCATTAACCTTCGGACAACCCATGAGTGCTCAATCACAGATAGTAACGCAGGAGAAGGTCACGGAGCAAGACATCTTGCCCTTGCCAAAGGGATTTGTCTATTTAGACGAGATGATTCCTACTGCACGATACGACTTGAGGTATTATAGTAATAATAATTTTATAGGTAAACGAATAGATGGCTACAAAGCACCACATGCTATTATGTCCCTTCAAGGGGCAACAGCTTTAAAGAAAGTAGGCGATGAGCTGGGTAAGAAGGGTTATGAGCTTCTCATTCTGGATGCTTATCGACCACAGAAAGCGGTCAATCATTTCGTGAGATGGTCACAGGATCCCAAAGATATAAAGATGAAGAAACAATATTATCCGCTGCTGGATAAGCGTAACTTATTTAAGCTTGGCTTCATTTCTATGAAATCAGGACATACGAGAGGGAGTACCTTAGATTTAACATTAGTGCACAAGACAACGGGAAAAGTAGTGGATATGGGAAGTAACTTTGATTTCTTCGGAGATATATCCATGCATGGTACGAAGCTTATCAACAAGCAGCAGACATCCAACCGAAATTTACTAAAGAACACGATGATCAAATATGGCTTCAAGGCTTATAGCAAGGAATGGTGGCATTATACGTTAATTAATGAGCCTTTTCCGAAACAATATTTCGATTTTGATGTGGAATGATACAGGAGAGTGAAATGATGAGAAAGCTATTAGTCGCGGATGATGATCCGAATATTCGCACGTTATTGAGACATGTTCTGACAAGAGAAGGGTATCAAGTGATAGAAGTTAGCGATGGTAGAGAAGCGATAGATAAGATGAAGGAAACCACGGTAGATTTGGCGATTGTAGATGTCATGATGCCACATGTGGATGGTCTAGAACTGTGTGAATACATACGTGAAACCTATGATATCCCGATTATATTACTTACAGCACTCCAACAGCTAAGTGACAAGGAACAAGGTTATTTAAAAGGTACGGATGACTATGTAACGAAACCGTTTGAACCAGAGGAGTTGCTATTTCGGATTACGGCGTTATTTCGTCGTTATTCAGTGGCTTCACAGGACATGATTCGCTTGAATCGGCTTATGATTGATCGAAAGAATTATGAAATTACATTTGGAGAAGAAACGCTTCTATTGCCAGTGAAAGAATTTGAGTTGCTAGCACAATTAGCTCAATATCCGGGACGCTTATTCTCTCGTAGTGAATTGATTGAACTCGTGTGGGGAGCGGATTATGAAGGAGACGAACGTACCGTAGATGTTCATATCAAGCGACTGCGCGAGAGATTTCTGGATTATCAAGATGACTTTATGATTCGAACGGTTCGGGGAATAGGGTATAAGTTGGAGGTGATCACCTCATGAAATCATTGTATGTACGAATGTGCCTCATTTTTTGTTCGGTTATTATCGTGAGTAGTGTTCTCGGATTCCTGGCAACAAATATCTTTTATCAAAAAAAGCTTAAGTCTTTAAATGATGCGAAGTTAACAGAAATGGCTCTTCAATTACAACAATTCAACGAATCTCATCCGGATACGCTTGATGATTATCTAGAGAGCGTAGCTTCATTAGGGTACAAAGTATATTTGAGAAATGTTCAAGGGGAAGAGTGGTTCTATGGCAAACCCTTTAAAAAAATGGATTTAAAAGAGGATGATTTGCAATGGGTTCTAAACGGTGAAGTCTACCATGGCGTTGCTGAGTTTCCGAGTGGGCTGTTTATCACTGGTTTTTTTGATAATGAATTAAGGAATAGTATAGGTGTGCCACTCCAAATAAATGATCAACGTTATGCGTTATTTCTTCGTCCAGATGCACAGATACAATTCGGTGAATTCCGTGTCTTTATTGTTCTGCTAATTGGAATTACTATACTGCTGTGCTTAGGTTTCGTATTAATTACGTCACTTCATATTGTTAGACCTATATCGCGACTTACGATGGCCACCAAGAGTATTGTAAAAGGTCAATATGATATTAAACTGAATACGTGGCGGAGGGACGAAATTGGGCAGTTAGCGACACATTTCATGACGATGACTCAAGAATTAGAGCGGACGAATCGCTCAAGGCAGGAATTTGTCGCTAATGTATCTCATGAAATTGAATCTCCGCTGACCTCAATACAGGGGTTTGCACATACGCTTAAGGAAACATCGCTATCTGATGAACAACGTAATCATTATCTTTCCATCATTGAAGAGGAAAGCCAGCGTCTGTCTATGCTTAGTAAACAATTACTGACCTTATCTATGTTGGATTATGATGACAATGCGCTACAAATGAAATCTATCAATCTCCGCTCGCAACTACGGCAAGTCATTCAAATGATGGAGTGGAAGCTGACGGATAAACAATTGGCTTTGCGTTTAACCTTGCCGGATATGACTATTCATGGTGATGCAAACATGCTATATCAGGTGTGGGTGAATCTAATATCGAATGCTATTAAATATACAGCTGAAGGTGGGACTGTTACCATTTCTGCAAAAGTTGAAGGTGAACATTGCATAATCAGTGTATCTGATACAGGCGAAGGCATGACTGCCGAAGAACTCCCAATGATATTCGATAGGTTCTACAAAGTGGATCGTGCACGGACTCGAGAAACGCATAGTACCGGTCTAGGGCTTTCCATTGTCCAAAAGATTATTCATTCACATAAAGGATCGGTTGAAGTCACAAGTGAATTAGGGCAAGGAACGATATTCACGATCACTCTTCCTTATTTGTAATTTGTTATTCATTCTCCGTTCATATTCATCTTCTAAACTGAGTGTATACAGATTAGAAGGAGTGATACCATGTTCTTAGCACTAAGAGAGTTACGACATTCGAAAGCTAGATACGCACTGATTGTAGTTATTATGTTGTTGGTCTCTTTTCTTGTCCTGTTTGTAACAGGCCTAGCAAAAGGGTTGGCATATGCAAACATATCAGCGATAGAGAATCTGCCGACTAATTACTACGTCGTTCAGGATGATGCTGAACATAAATTTAGACGTTCTCAGCTGGATGAATCGAAATTACAAGATGTTCGTGCCATCGTTGGAAATGATAATGCAACGCCATTAAGTATTCAAATGAGTACTATTACGGCAATCGATCTTGATGCGAAGGCTGATGTAACATTCTTTGCAGTCGACATGGCAGGTCCAATAGCGCCTTCGGTTGTTCAAGGAGAAGCGATTACCAATGATACGAAAGGTCAAGTCATTGTAGATCGGAAGCTAGAGGAGTCAGGAATAAAGATTGGAAGCGAAATTCGCGATCAGCAGACAGGAATGACATGGAGCGTAGCGGGATTTGTTGAAGATAACTCGTACAGTCACACTCCCGTCATCTATGTGAATCAGCAGGAATGGAATGAAATGACCTTAGGTGCTGATCCAACAGGTGACGCTGTGGATGCTCAACTATTCAACGTGATTGCCCTTCATGCAACAGCAGATCAAGTGAGTAGCTTACAAGACAAACTTGTTGGCGCAGATGTCATTTCGCAAAAAGAAGCTATAGCCAGTATTCCTGGTTATGCAGAGGAACAGGGTTCACTAACGATGATGATTGTCTTTTTATTCGCGATTGCTGCAGTGGTACTAGCTGTCTTCTTTTATGTTATTACCATTCAAAAGACGAGTCAGTTCGGGATCCTCAAAGCTATGGGAACGAAGACGACGTACCTTGCGTGGAGTGTTCTTGGGCAAGTGTTAATGTTATCTGTAGTGAGTCTTGGCATCAGTCTTATTCTAATAAGCGGAATGAAGATGGTTCTACCCGAATCTATGCCATTCCAATTAAGTATTCCTACGATGATTACAACCAGTTGTTTATTTGTAGGAATGTCGTTGATAGGATCACTTATTTCAGTACTGAAGGTAGCTAAAGTTGATGCTTTAGAAGCGATTGGGAGGGTTGGAGCATGACGGCAAAATTAGTAATGACACATGTAACGAAAACCTATGGTGATGGAGATTCAACGCTGTCCGTATTGAACAATTTAAATCTTCAAGTTAATGAAGGAGAATTCGTTGCTGTTCTAGGACCATCGGGTTCTGGGAAAAGTACGTTTCTTTCAACGGCGGGAGCGCTTTTGAGTCCGACTAGTGGAGAAATACTTATTGATGGGGAATCTCTTGCAGCGAAAGATAAAGCGCAACTGACGCAATTCCGATTGGATAAAATAGGATTTATGTTTCAAAATGCGCAGCTCATTCCTTACATGAAGGTGGAGGAACAGTTACTATATGTGGGTAAAATTGCGAAACTAGGATCAAGTGAGGCCAAGAAGCGCTCATCTTATTTACTGAAACGGTTAGGCATCTGGGAACGTCGAGGTCATTATCCTGAGAAGCTATCTGGTGGCGAGAAGCAACGTGTAGCGATTGCCCGAGCATGGATGAACAATCCGGCCATTATCTTCGCAGATGAGCCTACAGCAAGCCTAGATTTCAATCGTGGCAAGGAAGTCGTTCAAATGTTAGCGGAAGAAGTAAAGAGAGATGGTAAAGCAGCTGTCATGGTTACGCATGATGAGCGGATGCTGGAATGGTGTGATCGTGTACTTTATTTACAAGATGGTATTCTTGTGGAGAAAAAAAGTGTGGTTTATAGTTAAGAGAAGAAAGCCTCGAATTTCGAGGCTTTTTTTGTTTAATATAGAAGATAGGTAAATAGTGTTAATATGTAAGGAAGGAGTGAATAAGATGAAACTTCCCGTAATTAACGGAGAAATGGCCATAAGAATACATCAATCGGAGGTCGACTTTTTTACATCTAGAATGAACTCGATTGGTGAACGTGAGGGTAATCCTGAAGGTGTTGAAATAAAAAAGTTTGGTCATGCCACAGCGTCCTATATTAAGACAATGCCGTGGGGATTATTTAATGCTGTTAAAGGAATAACGACTGAGGATATCGACCATGTGGAAGAAATTGTTGAATTCTATCGTGTCAGGAAACGAATCTTTCAATTAGAAATAGACCCGATCCACAGTAGTCCGCAGTTATTACACAAATGTGCGGAGCTTGGTTTATATCAACATAGTTTTCACTCTGTTCTTTATGGGTTACCTAGTACAGAATTACCCATTGCACCTTCAAATATTAGGATCATAGAGGTTGTTAATGAACAGGAATTCGACGAGTATGCTGAGATACATTGCATTGGCTCGGGCATGTCTATAGCTGACAAACCTCATTTTGTGAATAATAATATAGGTTTGTTGAATAGACCGGGTTGGAAGATTTATTTGGCCTATTTGAATGATATACCGGCAGCTGTGGCGGTCATGCACCTGAATAATGAGACGACTTCCCTCACGCTGGCAACAACGGTTCCTCAATATAGACAACAAGGGTTGCAAACAGCGCTATTACATAAACGGATGCACGAAGCTTATAAAGGGAACTGTGACCTCGTGGTCGCCCAAGCGGGCTTCGGAAGTACCAGCCAACATAATATGGAACGTATCGGGTTGCAAATGGCATGGACAAGAGCAATTTGGGTACCTTTTGACTAGAATGTTTAATAGGGAGATGACGTTAAACAATGTGTTCTGTGGGAAATGTAGCTAAAGTAATAGAAGATGAATAGACATCAATATCCGGCAACATACTAAACCAGTATGATTACCGAGGAGGTCTAGTTCATGAAAAAGATATTACCGTTCTTGATTTTGAGTTTAATGATGATTATGCCAGCTACTACAACATTCGGAGCAGAAAAGAACGATTGTAATACGCTTAAAAGCGTATTTAATGTAGACGTTAAACAGGAGGACAAGATCTGTATAGTGGCGATTCCTCGACAAGATCTTAATGGCTCCTTTATGGGTTTAAAGGTATCTCCAGAAATGATCGGACTATCGTTAGAAGCTAACTTTGCAAAGGTTGGAAGTACAACGGTTGTTACGGGAGAGTTTGCGCTTTTAGAAAGGCAAGTGAATCCTGTTATCGATGCCCTTCGAAAAGGGCATTTAGAAGTGTCCGCCTTGCACAACCATTGGATTGACCAGCAACCACAGGTTCTATATCTACATTTTCAGGGTACTGGCGATCTTGAATCTCTTGCCAAAACGGTTAAGTCTGCTATGGACACAACAGTCCAAAAGTAATCGAATCAATACTTGCCGATGAATTGTTAGCATGTTACGATGGATAAGCATGGTGATCTTTTCCTAATGAGATGGCATGTTATTAATGATCACAAATTAGAAGAAGCAGAGGTGACTTGTTCAATGAAAGACGGATTAGTGGAAGCTCTAAATAAACAGATGAATTTTGAATTTTATTCGGCGCATGTCTATCTCGCTATGGCTGCATATTGTTCGGGTAAAAGTCTGGATGGATTTGCGAACTTCTATACAGTTCAGGCCGAAGAAGAACGGTTTCATGGAATGAAGATATATAAATTCCTCAATGATCGCGGAAAGCGTGCGACATTGGAAGCATTACCAGAACCGAAGAATGAGTATGATTCCATGCTTGATGTTTTTGAACATGGCTATGCACATGAGAAACAGAACACGAGTAGGTTCTATGACTTGGCTGATTTAGCTACCGATGAACGCGAACATGCAACGATATACTTTCTGAAGTGGTTCATTGACGAACAGGTTGAAGAAGAAGCACTCTTTGATAACATCATTCAGAAGCTGAAGCGTATTGAAAGAGACAGCAACGCATTCTACATGCTAGACGCTGAATTCGCAACGCGTTCATTCACGCCCCCTGCGGAATAACAGATGAGTTGAGACTATCGAAACAGTCCGTATGAAAAAAGGAGCCTCCTATCCCCAATTTGATTGAGGATAAGAGGTTCTTTTTGTTGCCGAAATCTTTAAATATATTAACTATCATATCCATCATTTCACATTAGAGTAATTTAGTACAAGACTATATAAATATGTTTATGCTAGAATATTCTAGTACCTACAAGAAAAGGAGAGTCTAACATGTCGAAACCGCTATACGGTAAAAATACGGTACAGTCGAAAAATGCTGAGAAGATATCAGGCCCGGTGTGGGCGTTGTTTGTTGCAATTATTTTATTTTTAGGTTGGACTCCATTTCAGGCGGGATTGTTTAATGGCCAGTCGGTAGATTTCGAGAAGCCTCTGTATATTGCTGCTCTGCTTAGTGGCCTGATGTTGTTAGTTTGGATCGGTCTAGATTTCACCAAGTTTAAATTGACCGAACAACGGGATCTAATGACAGTGGCGGCAGTATTGCTACCGATCACTTATATCTTGTCGGTGTTTGTCGCTGTGTCGCATTATATGGCGATGAATATGATGTTCATCCAGAGCATGTATGCGACAATATTCATTGTAGCGTTATATTTGCTAAAGCAAAAACAACTAAATATTGTCATGCAGAATGCTATTCTCACGATTGCATATTTCATTGTATCCTTCGGATTGCTGAATTGGCTTGGAAGCTGGAAATTTGCCGGTGCGCTGGTAGGCTGGTTCTCCAGCACAGTGCGTGAAGGGAAATATACAGAAGCGGTGATGATCGACTCCAACGGACTGCGGCTAACATCGATCTTCCAGTATGCCAATACATATGCAGCCTTCCTGATGGCTTTTCTATTCGTGGCCCTGTTCGCGCTAGTGCGCTCTCAGAAATGGTATAGCCAGTTGATGCATGGGTTCATGTTAGTTCCGATTATTGTATCTATTCTGCTGACGCTTTCGCGCGGAGGGCTAGTCATGCTACCAGTTGTATTCATTTTGCTACTCCTATTCCTAAAGCCTGTACAACAGATATTATGGATCGTACAGCTCGGAATCGCTGGTGTTGTCTCGTTATTAATATCAGCACCTGTGACCGAATTGGGCCTTGAACTGAACACCACTTACACATCATCCGCAGCATGGATGGGCTGGGGATATTTACTTGGAGGCTCTGTGATTGTTGCTGTACTTGGCTGGGTCATCCAGCGTTTTGCGACACCATGGCTGCACAAGAAGCTGGGTCAGCTTGCGTCAGGCAAGCTAACTGGACTATGGATTCCACTTGGCTCGGTAGCGCTGGTCGGCGTGATAGCTTTCCTGTTTATCGGAACAAGCATGAGAAACATATTGCCTGCGAACATGGGAACACGTCTGGAGAACATTAACTTCCAACAGCATAGCGTGTTGGAGCGGATTACTTTTTATAAGGATGCATTAAAAGTCGTTAAAGATTATCCGATCCTTGGTGCCGGAGGAGGAGGTTGGGCCTCACTGTATGAGCAATATCAGAACAACCCATATACTAGCCGGCAGGTACATAACTTCTTCTTACAATACTTGATTGAAGTAGGGATTCTAGGATTTATCGTGTTTATGAGTTTTATCCTTTTTATTTTTTATAAATATATTCGTGGATATGTAAAAAGAGATAAGGATGATTTCGATAATGGATTCTTTTATCTGATTATAGCCTTGTCGATTCTGGTTCATAGCTTACTGGACTTCAATATGAGCTATGCCTTCATGGGAATACTTGTCTTTATCGGTCTGGCTGGGATGACGGTGGTCATGGATAGTAAGCCACTGAGTTGGAACTGGAATAAGACGTGGCTACGCCTTGGATATTTCTCTGTAGTAGGAATCGGCACTGTCTCTCTGGTGTTCATCTTGATCGGCTATATCGGGTCGAGTAATGCCGCTGTGAAAGCCAAGAACCTGTTTGGTATCAGTGAGTCCTACGAAGAGCTGAAGGTACCGTTGGTTAAAGCTTTGGATAAGCGTCCGAGCCACCCGGAGTCGGCGATGTACCTATCCTCGATTAATCAGCAGGTGTTTAACCAGACTCAAGACGAGCAGTTCCTTGAAGAGTCCTTTCATGTGCTGACACGCGCCCTCAAGGACGAGCCTTACAACAAGCAATTACTGACGCAGTTAGCAGCTTACTACGATCTTAAAGGGCAAAGCGACCTTGCTCACGCGGTCTACCGTGACAATGCCAATAAGTTCATCTGGGATATTGAATGGTATGATATATTGATTAGACGCTCACTTGCGATGGGAGACCAGGCACATACCCTCAAGGATGATGTTCTGAAACAGGAGTATTTCAAGACAGGGCTCGAGACATACGAACAGGTTGTGGTCGGTGTGGAGTATTTGAAGACACTCCCTCCGGAGCAGATGCAGGGACGTCCGTTCTCCATCACTCCGACCATCGCTCTGAATACGGGTAAAATACAGCTGATGTTAGGAGAGCCTGTGGTGGCCGCGGTTACCCTAAAGCTTGGTTTCAATGAGAATTACACAGATATCATAAACAGCGAAGACCTCTGGGAGATGGAGTGGTACAGCGCTCTCATCAGTCGCTCTTATGATCTGGGGCAGGTGGCTCACACACAGCAAGACAGTGTTAACAAGCAAGCGAATTTCAATATCGGGCTTGAGGCCTACAGGCATGTACTGGCGGATTTGGAATATTTGAAGACTCTGTCTTCTCAAGAACTGCAAGGAAGGTCGCTTACGGTTGCTCCGGCTGTAGCACTGAATACAGGAAAAATACAATTTATGTCTGAAAAATTGGAAGCAGCTATAGCTACGCTACAGATTGGTTTGAGCGAAGATTATACCAATGCAACTAACCGTGAAATTGCTCGTTGGTATTTGGCTGCACTAAAGAAGAATAACAGTGTCCCAGATCAGGTCGTTTATGACCTTCTGATTGCGGCTGATCCTACGGAATCCGCACAGATTGATGAAATCGCAGATTTACAGCTTGAATTTTAACAACAGTGATGATTTGGGAGGTAACTCCGCTTTTGTAAGGATATAGATAGTTATTTGGGAATTACTATTGCTTTATCTGGTTACTTCGTTATACTTTAACTAACAATTACATCGTAACGGGAGCTTGGTATGCCAGGCTGAGAGGATAGTGATCAACTATCGACCGTCAAACCTGATCTGGGTAATGCCAGCGGAGGAAATGGAGTTCTATTTGTCTATTTAAGACTGCCTCTTTCTCAGAGGCAGTCTTTTTCTAAATATAAGGGAGTATAAGTATCACTTGATACTCTATTTCTTATATTTCGGTAGAGACGGAGACCTTAAGGCGATACGAAGTATCGCTGGTATCGGAAACATAAGCTCCTTGAAAAGGGACGGCTTATCCGTTTCTATTTGTTGAATAGAATTTGCTCCGCTTGATCAAATCATCTTACTTATAGGAGGAAATGAAATGACAAGCGAAATGAAGAAAGAATCTGTTAATCTATCAGCTTTTCCAGGAAGTAAAAAAGTGTATGTAACGGGGTCTCGTCCAGACATTCGCGTTCCAATGCGCGAAATTACACTTAGCAACACTTCGGGTATATCTGGAATAGAGGAGAATGCACCTGTTCGGGTCTATGATACTAGTGGTTCTTATACCGACAGCGAAGTGCATACCGATATTCGTGTTGGATTGCATCCCAATCGTTTATCGTGGATTAAAGAACGTGGAGATTCTGAATCTTATGTAGGGCGAACAATCAAGCCAGAAGATAACGGTAATGTGAAAGAAGCCTCACGAGAAGAGGTGTTTCCAGCTTTGCAGAGGGATCCCTTACGAGCTAGAAAAGGAAGAAATGTAAGCCAAATGCATTATGCTCGTAAAGGCGTGATTACAGCAGAGATGGAATATATTGCGATTCGAGAAAACGTAACACCGGAATTTGTCAGAGATGAAGTAGCTCTCGGTCGTGCAATCATTCCTGCGAACATTAATCATCCTGAAAGTGAACCTATGATTATTGGACGGAATTTCTTAGTGAAGATTAATGCCAATATTGGAAACTCAGCTGTGTCATCCTCCATAGATGAAGAGGTTGAGAAGATGAGATGGGCTACACGTTGGGGTGCGGATAATATTATGGATTTATCTACCGGCAACAATATTCATACAACGAGAGAATGGATTATTCGTAATTCCCCCGTTCCAATAGGTACTGTACCCATCTATCAAGCTTTAGAGAAGGTAAAGGGCAAAGCAGAGGATTTAACATGGGAAGTGTATCGAGATACACTCATTGAGCAGGCAGAGCAGGGTGTGGATTATTTCACTATCCATGCAGGAGTCTTGCTTCGATACATCCCACTGACTGCCAATCGAATGACTGGAATTGTATCACGTGGTGGCTCCATTATGGCAGCGTGGTGTCTTGCTCATCACCAAGAGAACTTTCTCTATACGCATTTCGAAGATATCTGTGAAATCATGAAAATGTATGACGTTTCCTTCTCCTTAGGAGATGGTTTACGTCCAGGTTCTATCGCCGATGCGAATGATGAAGCGCAATTTGCAGAACTGGAAACGTTGGGTGAATTGACGAAGATTGCCTGGAAACATGATGTTCAGGTGATGGTTGAGGGCCCAGGACATGTACCGATGCATTTAATCAAGGAGAATATGGATAAGCAACTTGAAATCTGTAACGAAGCGCCCTTTTATACATTGGGCCCTCTTACGACGGATATTGCACCAGGATATGATCATATCACTTCAGCGATAGGAGCAGCGATGATCGGTTGGTTTGGTACGGCCATGCTTTGCTATGTTACTCCTAAAGAACATTTAGGATTACCGAACAAGAATGATGTGCGGGAAGGGGTTATAACTTATAAAATAGCTGCCCATGCCGCTGATTTAGCTAAAGGGCATAAGGGAGCACAGGACCGTGATAATGCACTGTCCAAAGCCCGGTTCGAATTCCGTTGGCGTGATCAGTTCCACCTGTCGCTCGATCCTGAGAGAGCGCTGGAGTATCATGATGAGACGCTACCTGCGGAAGGAGCTAAGACGGCACATTTCTGTTCCATGTGTGGACCCAAGTTCTGTAGCATGCGGATTTCTCATGATATTCGGGATTCAACTAGACAGAAGGAACAAGAGGAACAGGATTCCATAAGAAATGGTCTGTTGAATAAAGCGAACGAATTTAAAGAGGGTGGAAGCGTCATTTATAAATGAGACTATTCAGATTATTCACTCTTATTCCGACATAAGAATAGGCAGGTTACTGTAGAAGAGGAGGGATAGGATGACAGAAACTAGGTTTGGAATAAAAAGACGGGTAAAGCAGCTGAAATGGATAGTTTATCTATCCTTACTTGTCATCTTGGGGATCGTAGGAACAGGTACAGCCATTAAGGCCGAATCGCTCACCTATGTGGATGTCCCAGAATCGCATTGGGCTTACGAAATGGTGAAATGGTCACAAAGCAATGGAATTAGTAATGGGTATGATGATGGGACATTCCGTCCTTCTCAAATCGTTACGGAAACAGAATTTCTAGTCATGGTCCTACGGGCATATCCACAGGTGGCAATCAGGGATTCAGTTCCGCATACTTCATGGTATGAACCGTATTATGACGTAGCCAAAGGACTCGAATGGCCGATATCTGGAGAGGTTAATCAGAACATGAAACGGGGACAAGTCGCTGAGTTGTTTGCAGCCGTTATGGGGCAACCCCTCTCCCAGAAGAAATCTATCCAGCTTCTACTAGATAAGGGCATTGCTCAAGGGAAGCAAGGAGGAAGTTCGCTGGAAAGTTTCGCCCCAAATGATGTCCTGTCAAGGGCAGAAGCGCAGACGTTCATTTACAGGCTGAAACAGGTTCACCCGACGTTGAAGGATTCAGAGATTCAGAGTACTGGTCTCAGTTTGAATGGCATTAGCCTCGGAGATACTGAGACCAGAGTGATTACAAAGCTGGGCCAACCCAAGCGAAAAGATGCCACAGAAACAAATATGATCTGGTACATCTATAATCAGGATTATTCGAAGTATGCTCAGATAGGCGTTCAAGATGGGAAGGTCATTGCGCTTTATTCCAATGCAGATGGCTGGTCTATAGATACTAAGATGGGCCTAAATAACTTGGAAGCAGAAGCGAAGAAGTTATGGGGAGATACAGTTAGTGTTGACTCAAAAGGTCGATGGAAGAGTTATGAAGCTACTAACTATGAAGTCACCTTATTTATGGACACGTTGGGAAATGGGAAGTCTGAGAGTTTACTAGTAAATACAACTAAGATGAATTCCTCTGCGCAAGACAAGCGCTCTTCAACTGGTGAAGTTCTTACGGCATTTGAAAGGCAGATATTTGATCTAACGAATGTTGTACGTATACGAAAAGGGCTGAATGCTCTAGAATGGAATAACACTGCGGCGAATGCAGCCAGAAAACACAGCCAAGACATGGCGTTACGGAACTATTTCAGCCATGACAGTCCAGATGGGAAATCGACTGGAGATCGCCTTGCGGCAAGTGGAGCGGGAAAATACCGCGCATACGGAGAGAATATTTCAGCAGGATATAAGAACGCGATATATGCGTACTCTGGTTGGTTGAATTCTTCAGGACACCGAAGCAACATACTTAAGTCTTCTTTTGAAACGTTGGGTGTAGGTGTTGCATTCGGTATTAGTTCGAGTGATTATAATATTTATTACACACAGAATTTCTTTACACCGCTATGATATTATAAATAGGTACAGAAGGGGAATATCATCTTGACAGAAGAACGGGCCCAAAATGCAGTAGTTATTGTAACCGGGATCCCAGCCAATTTGCTGGTGGTGGATGCTCAAAGCTACGAAGATTGTTTTATTTGTGTATCAAACTTATCGAGGAAAACATACCACGTTGAATCAACTGAAAAAGTGCAAAGCTATACGGCAGAAGAAGCGAAGGATATGAAAGTTATTGGAGAACACGATGGGTTATGTGTTTATGAAATGATCCCTTGGTGGAGTACGCTTGTTTAATTAGAGATATAGAAATAGATGGTTACAGTTGCATTTCATCCATTACTTCATAAACCAATGACAGCCTATCGGCTATCATTGGTTTATTTCTTGACCGTACAGAAAGTATAATTGGTGAATGAAGATGTGAGGATGTATAGCCTTGTTCCCATATGCTAATCCTATGTTATTGACATACTTGAAAATGAGTATATAGATAAGGGCAATCATATGCCTTGTTTAAAACATACCTATTTCACAAAATTGATAGGAATCGGAGAATGATAATATGGATAATATGGAATCCCAAATCCCCCAACCGAAAACATATGGTCCGCTAGGTAATCTTCCGCTCTTAAACATTGAACAGCCAATTCAGTCATTACTCAAACTTTCATATGAGTTCGGCCCCATTTTTAGAAATGTTTTACCTGGAGGAAAGAGCAATGTTTACATATCAAGCGAGGAATTAGTGGCTGAGGTGTGTGATGAGTCTCGTTTTGATAAACGTGTGTGGGCACCTTTACAGAAAGTTCGTGCTTTCACTGGAGATGGGTTGTTCACTAGTGAGACAGATGAACCCAATTGGCAAAAGGCTCATAATATCCTGATCCCAAGCTTCAGTCAGAGAGCCATGCAGGGTTACCACGGTATGATGGTTGATATCGCTGTACAACTTGTTCAGAAGTGGATGCGGCTAAATCCCGATGAGAGTGTCAATGTCCCAGAAGATATGACCCGTCTTACACTAGATACCATAGGTTTGTGCGGATTCAATTATCGGTTTAACAGCTTCTATCGTGATCAACCGCATCCGTTTATCGTAAGTATGGTACGGGCGCTAGATGAGGCAATGGCCCAGCTTACACGATTTGAGATTCAGGATAAGCTGAAGATCATGACGAAGCGCCAGTACAAGAAGGATATAGAATCACTGTTTTCCTTAGTGGATAAGATTATTTCAGAACGAAAATCGAGTGGGGAGCAGGAAGCTGAGGACTTACTATCTCGCATGTTAACTAGTAAAGACCCTGAGACAGGTGAGCGGTTGGATGATGAGAATATTCGATATCAGATGATTACGTTCTTGATTGCCGGTCATGAGACAACCAGCGGTTTACTTTCTTTCGCCATCTACTATCTATTAAAGAATCCGGAGAAGTTAGAACAGGCTTATGATGAGGTAGATCATATTTTAACAGATCCAACACCAACCTATAAGCAGGTGCTTGACCTGAAATACATACGAATGATTTTGAATGAATCATTACGTCTTTGGCCAACGGCTCCGGCTTTTTCTCTCTTCGCTAAGGAAGATACCTTGCTGGGAGGTAAATATCCCATGAAGAAGGGGGACAGTGTTAATGTTCTGATCCCTAAACTTCATCGTGATACAAAAGCTTGGGGGGATGATGTAGAGGAGTTCCGTCCAGAACGATTTGAGGATCAGAGTAAAGTGCCGATTAATGCCTATAAACCGTTCGGTAACGGGCAGCGTGCATGTATTGGGCAACAGTTTGCATTACACGAAGCTGTTTTAGTACTTGGTATGGTACTTAAGCATTTTGAACTAATAGATTATACGGACTATCAGCTCAAAGTAAAGGAAACATTGACTCTGAAACCGGATGATTTCAAAATCCATGTCCGAAAGCGAGAACAACTAGCGGTTAAGCCCTCTATAAACATGACGCCATCTAATGCTGTTGCAACTTCAACGGATAAAAAGACGGATCAAACACAGCGTCCCTCCATCATTGGGGTTAATAATCACCCCTTATTAGTTCTATATGGTTCAAATTTAGGTACCGCAGAAAGTATTGCACGTGAGTTAGCAGATATCGCACGATTACACAGCGTACAATGTGAAGTAGCTTCACTGAACTCCCGTATTGGTAAATTACCAACAGAAGGTGCTGTGTTGATCGTGGCTGCTTCTTATAATGGAAAGCCTTCTAGCAATGCGCGTGAATTCGTACAATGGTTGGAGCAGATGGAAGAAGGTGCACTTCAAGGCGTGAATTATGCCGTATTTGGTTGTGGGGATCGCACATGGGCAAGTACCTATCAGGATGTGCCCAGATTCATAGATGAGCAACTGTCTCTTAAGGGGGCTACAAGGCTCTCTGAACGGGGAGAGGGTGATGCCAGCGGAGACTTTGAGATGCATCTAGAACAATGGCGGGAACATATGTGGGTAGACTTGATGGAAGCATTTGATTTGAAATTCGATCATAAGGTGGAGAAAGAACGAAATTCACTTGACGTTCAGTTCGTCAGTGGTATTGCTGGTGCCCCTCTAGCCCAATCTTACGATGCTGTTCACGCTACTGTGGTAGATAATCATGAGCTTCAATCCTCAGACAGCGAGCGTCAAACACGACATATCGAGGTGGTCATGCCGGAAGGGGTTGGCTATCAGGAGGGGGATCACCTTGGGGTTCTACCAAGCAATAGCAGTATCAACGTCAATCGAATCCTACTACGATTCGGATTGAACAAGAGTGACCAACTAATCCTGACTGCCAGTGGACGTAGCGCGGCTCATCTTCCATTAGATCGTCCTGTTAGTCTATATGAGTTGTTAAGCCATAGTGTTGAAGTACAGGATCCAGCGTCAAGAGCGCAACTGCGAGAGCTTGCAGCTTACACAACTTGTCCTCCGCATAAACGTGAATTAGAAGCAATGACAGAAGAAACGGCTTATAAAGACGAGATATTATTGAAACGCATAACTATGCTGGATCTTCTTGAGAAGTACGAAGCCTGCGAAATACCGTTTGCGCGATTCTTAGAACTGTTGCCGCCACTTAAACCTAGGTACTATTCTATTTCGAGCTCTCCACGTGTCAACCCGGATATTGCAGCTATTACTGTAGGTGTTGTTAAAGATTCTGCTTGGAGTGGTCTCGGTGAATACTATGGGGTAGCATCGAATTACTTGGCTGAACGTCATCCGGGAGAAGATATCATTATGTTCGTACGAACACCAGATTCCGGATTTCGACTTCCTGAAGATCCTGAAACACCTATCATTATGGTAGGTCCAGGAACGGGAGTAGCCCCATTCCGTGGTTTCCTTCAGACACGTCGAATACTAATGCAAGAAGGAAAGATACTGGGAGAAGCGCATCTCTATTTCGGCTGTAGGAACCATTGCGATTATATTTATCGTGAAGAGCTGGAGCAATATGAGAAAGAAGGAGTAGTTACACTTCATACAGCTTTTTCTCGTACGGAAGGAATACCTAAAACGTATGTACAAGACTTGCTGAAGCAGAATGAAACTGCAATGATTGACATTCTAAACCGTGGAGGAATGTTGTATGTATGCGGGGATGGTAGTAAAATGGCTCCGGATGTAGAGAGTTCATTAGAAAATGCGTATCAGTTATTAAATGGGAAAAATGAAGAAGAAGCGAAAGAATGGTTGAATCAGCTCCAAAAAGAGGGTCGTTACGCCAAAGATGTGTGGGCGCGAATTTGATACGTTGGGGAGTATAAGGGAGATTCTAGTTAATCTCGTGATAAAAAGCCACACCTTCGAGTGCGGCTTTTCTTGTTCTTAGACTAAAGTTATGATAACCATGACCCAGCCAATCAAGAAGGCTACACCACCAAGTGGTGTAATCGCCCCTAATTTTTTTATTCCGCTGAGACTTAAGGCGTACAAACTTCCAGAGAATAAAATAACTCCAGCGAAAAGGAACCATCCTGCCATGACAATAAGAGAAGAGTTAGATGAACTGTCTGCCAGTAGACCAAGTAACAATAACCCAAGTGCGTGAGCGATATGATATTGTATACCTGTTTCGTAGACCTTCATTGTATCCGGGGATAATTTCTTCTTTAATGCATGTGCACCAAAAGCTCCTAATGCTACCGCCAAAAACATCAATATACTGCCGAGTAATAGTAATGTACTCATACAAACGACTCCTTTACCCATTCATTATGTTATCTGTAGCATAACATTAATATAAATTGAATAGTTAAATTGATTCTCTCTGATGTCAAAGATATAATAGGATTGGACCATGTAACACATGTGAATGATAAGAAATTATAAATGAAATCATAAGGAGCGTAATGGTTGTTATGCCGATCAAGATTATTACAGACAGCGGTTCTGACTTACCCCTAGATTATATTAAGAAATTTAATATTTCCATCGTCAATTTATCAGTTCATTTTCAGAATGAGAGTATGCCTGGAGATATGAATGCTGAAACTTTTTACGCTAAAATGAGAGAATCCCGGGAATTACCGACTACGGCTAGTCCTAGTCCGCAAGATTTTCTCGAAAAGTTCAAAGAAGTGGATGAGGGAACGGATATTTTGGTCATTTGCATGTCCTCTAACATCAGTAGTACTTATCAGGCTGCGATGATTGCTAAAGAAATGTATGTTGAAGAAGGGCATAGTAATGGCATTGAGGTTATAGACTCTAAGACCTTCTCGGGTGGTTTGTCACTTGTTGTTGGATTGGCAGCGAAATGGTCTGAATCTTGTACAAGTTTATACGAATTAAAAGAGAAGGTTGTTCATCAAATAAAGGATTTAAAAGTCTACTTTACTTTGGAGACCTTAGAGAACGTCATCAAAGGGGGACGGCTAAATCGATTGTCCGGTGCAGTCGCTTCGATGCTTAATATCAAGCTTTTACTCAAAATCAGCGAAGAGGGTACTGTGGAAGTAGTGGAAAAGACACGTGGTATTCAAAAAGCAATTACGAGTCTGTTATCACGATTAGATGAGAAGCAGCATGATTATGAGAATGCAGTTTTAGCCATCGTTCACAGTAATTGTGAGAGTCGGGCACTTGAAATTAAAGAACGGATTCTTGAGAAATATCCTTTCAAAGAAGTATTATTTTCGAATATGGGTCCAATAATGGGTACATATGCAGGTGAAGGCGGGATTGGGTTAGCATTTTAGTAGATTAATTTGGAGGAGACCATTTGACGAAATTGAATAAACTCATTAAATTATGTATCGGAATAATCTTAATACTGCTTATTATTTATTTGGCTTCACTTGTCGATTTCATATTCCAACCCATACTATCATTATTTAGTATGATGATTATTGTACCTTTTTTAATGGCAGGCTTCTTTTATTATTTGCTTCGCCCCTTGGTAGATCTAATGGAACGTAAGAAAATTATTCGTCCTTTAGCGATTCTGATCATATATGTTGTCATCGCCATTTGCGTTGTAGGATTTATAATTGGTGTATGGCCATCATTGGTTACTCAATTGACGAACTTAGTAGTTAACGCACCAAGCCTATTTAATGCTTTAGGTTATCAACTAGGAAAACTTGAACAGAATGGTATCCTAGCTGTCATTATTCCAGAGAATGCCGACCTCATGTCACAAGTAACAGACTATCTTAACAAGGGGTTTACAGTCTTAACCAATTACGTTACAGGTATGTTCTCGTTCTTCTCGAATTTCGCTATTATCCTATTCACATTTCCAATCTTTCTGTTCTATATGCTGAAAGAAGGTGAGAAGTTCGGAAAGAAAATGGTTAGCTTCTTACCTTTACGATTTCGGGAAGATGGTAATGAAGTCATGGGTGAGATCGACCATGCGTTAAGCGGATTTATCGTAGGAAGAGTCACTGTAAATGTAGCTCTTGGTGTTCTAATGTACATCGGATTTCTCATTATTGGTCTACCTTATGCACTTTTACTGACGGTCATCGCGGTGATTTTGAATTTCATCCCATTTGTAGGAGCGATACTGTCCTCTGTACCTATCGTCATTATCGGATTGGTGCAATCACCTGCTGTAGCCATATGGTCGCTTATTGTCATTTTGGTAGCGCAGCAAATTCAGGACAATATTGTTGCACCTTATATTTTCGGCAAACAACTTGACATTCATCCATTGACGACAATCATACTCGTATTAGCAGGTGCTGATTTATTTGGAATCGTAGGTGTCATTGTTATTATTCCAATGTATGTAGTTATAAAAATTGTGATATCTAAAGTGTATTCGAGGTTCTTTAAGAAAGCTTGGGAAGGGGTGTAGTATTGATGGACGTTCTTACCGCCATTAATAAACGGAGAGAAATTACACGATTTAAGAATACTCCCATACCACAGGATTTGTTGGAGAAGCTTACACAAGCCCTTTATTTGTCTCCAACGGGTAACAACCTACCTTCTAGAGAATTCGTTCTATTGACCAACAAAGATACACTTACACAATTGAGTACAGCAACACCATATGTAAAATGGCTTGAGCAAGCTACTGCGGCTGTCGTAATCATTGGGAATCCAGACGTAAGCAAATACTGGTTGCAAGATGCTTCGATCGCAGGAGGTTATCTGTGGTTAGCTTCGGTATCATCGGACTTGGGAGCTGCTTGGGGTGCTATTTATCATTCGGAGGATCATGAAGAATCTATTAAACGTGAGGACTATGTCCGTCATTTGTTAGAGATCCCTGAGCATCTCCGTGTAGTTGCTATAATTGGCTTAGGTTATCCAGATATAGATCCTGCCCCGAAAGAAATGTATCTAGTTGATTCAGTATTACATTTGGAAAAGTATATTGCTAATACAACGAACTGAATATAAGATTGAGCGCACTTATAGTCTAAAATGTACTCAATGGGATATGAATAATAAACCTTCAGGAAATCCTGAAGGTTTATTTTGAATTCAATTTAGGATGATTGTTGACTCTGCAATTTGTTAGTCTTTATACGACTCTGCGATGGCATTAGCCGCAACAATGGCATTATACACATCATCTGGCGATACAGGGAACGGCATATTGATCATCGTGTCATTAGCTGCACAAGATAATTCAGCCACTTGGCGCCACTCGGCTTCCACAAATTTATTAACACCAAGATCCTCCAAGGTTAATGGTAGTTGAACATCTTTAATAAGCTTAATTACCGTCTCCAATTCTTCTTTCGGAGCATTTTCAAGTACGAGTTGCACCAGTAGTCCAAATGTGACCTTCTCACCGTGTTGGGCTTTATGAAGGGAATGAACGGCAGTCATACCGTTATGAATAGCATGAGCAGCTGCAAGTCCACCTGATTCTGCTCCAACACCACTTAGATATATCGTTGCATCAATCGTATTTTCAACCGCTTTGGTTACCACCTTATGATCAACGGCTTTTTTGGCATTGACCGCATTATCTAGCAAAGTATCATAACACAAGCGAGCTAGACCAAGGCCGGTTGCAGAAGGTTTCATTAAAGCTAGGTTATCCCCATTGGATTGGTAGCAAGCGCGTGCTTCGAAATAGGTTGCAAGAGCATCACCAATTCCAGCGGCAAAGAAGCGTGATGGTGCTGCTGCCAATATTTCAATGTCAGCAAGGACGATATCCGGGTTTTTTGGTAAGAATAAATATTCGTCAAACGAACCATCTTTTTTATAGATAACAGCTAGGGCAGTACACGGCGCATCAGTAGATGCAATAGTAGGGAAGATAACGACAGGTAGCTTCTCATAATAGGCAGTTGCTTTGGCTGTGTCCAAAGTTTTACCGCCACCAATTCCTACAATGATGTTACAACCTGACGTGCGAGCTAACTCACGGTGGTGTTCAATTTCTTCTTTCGTGCATTCGTAGTTAAACTTCTCGAATTTCACTTTACCTCCAGCTGATTCTATCGATGATCCAGCTTCTTTTGTGGCGCGATCTAGAATGAATTCATCACAAATGATATAAGCGTGATCACCATAATTTTTGATGTAATCATTCATCTTGGAGAGCAGATGGCGTCCAGAGATGAATTTACTGGGTGAAGTAATGGATTTAACGAGTTCAGTCATTGAAAGAGCCTCCATATTGATTTTTTGTCTGTCGACTTAAGTTGCTACAATTCTCTTATATTGATTCATGTTTTCTTTTGGTGGAAATAGGTTACCCTAAATAGAGAAGCCATACCAACTACAGGAGGTCGAAAAAAGAAATGAAAAGAAATATGGTGTTTGTCCATCTTAGCGTGCTTAGTATTCTATTAGTGGTCGCTACCTTTGTGATCCCGGCAGCATTCGCCAATGAGAAAGTGACACAGGTAAAAACGAATATCATAAATACAAAGGGCGAGAAGATAGGATCTGCTGTAATAACACAACAAGCTGACAGCGTACAGCTACATATCGAAGCGAAGAATCTTACACCAGGCGAACATGGCGTGCATTTTCATGAAATAGGGAAATGCGAAGTGCCTGACTTTAAATCAGCAGGTGCACATTTGAACCCTGAACTTAAGCAACATGGATTTAACAATCCGAAGGGATTTCATGCTGGCGATCTGCTGAATATTAAAGTCAAAGAAGATGGAACCGTAACCGCTGATTTGGAGAGCAAAACGGTCACGCTTATAAAAGGCGTATCCAACTCCTTGCTGAAGCCTGGCGGATCAGCGATCGTGATCCATGAGAAGGCGGATGATTATGTGACGGACCCATCCGGTAATTCCGGTAATCGGATAGCTTGCGCTGCCATTCAAGAATAATGTTATTTGGCTATAGAAGATAGCAAAAAGGTAGCCCCGCAGATGAGAAGATGTCTGCGGGGCTACCTTTTGATTCATTTGAAATATAAGAAATTGTAAGTATCACTTGATACTCTTACAGCCGTTTCTGCTTGTATTATACTTTATCCCAAATAATATGCCCCTTCTCGAGGTTGATCTCATGGAAACCCGCCATATTACGCGCTTGAAATTGAATAGGTTCTTGGCTACCAACAATAATAATATTCTGTATGTCCGTCATACCATCTGCTGGTAAGGCAAAGGCTTGGGAATAGTTAAACTCTTCTCTAAGTGTCGAATGGATAGCATTTATGAGGTTATCATTATCCGCTCTTCCCATTAGATTCAGGATGATAGCTCCATGGGAATGGAGTTTGTCTGTCGTAATTCTGAAGAACTCCTTAGATATGAATTGTTGAGGAGTTCCCTTATCAGTAAAGGCATCCACAACAATATAGTCAAAGCTATCTGATTCTTCATGTTCAACCATATAGCGTCCATCTCCGATGAGTACATTATCCTTATTGTATCCAAAGTATCTTTTGCTAAGCTCTACTACTGTCGGATCCAGTTCAGCTACCTTAAAACGTTTCTCTGAACAATAGCTTGCAATCGTCCCGATACCGTGGCCGATGAGGAATACGTCTTTGAATGATGGGTCATTGAACTCCATAAGATGTATGATAGCCCTCGGATATTCAAACATCACACGCTCCGGATGATCTAAATCCAGTGCACCTTGAATAGCATTATTTGAGAATTGAAGGACTCGGAAATTCCCTTTCTCACCATATAATTCGCTAGTATCATAAACTGTTACTTCATGATTGTCGGTCAATTGTTGAAATAGTAACTGCAAATCATCGATCTCCTTTAAGTGTATGTATGAATACAAATATATCATAATTCTTATCCAACATGGACTCAGAAGTTTTTGACTGTGAGTTTCGTTAATATTTTCCTTGCGCTGAGAATAAGCCATGTGCTGAGAAGAAAAGGCATCGTCAAGGATGGGAGACCATAAGGCGAAAGGAATGTGCCTACGCTTGCTGTTATCGGTACTGAGATCATGGCGCCGAAAATTCCCATTAATAATGTTGAGCGATGATTGATACCACAGTAGTATTCGACAGCAAAAATAGTTAATACAGCATTGTATCCATAAAGCCCCATATTAAGGAGCTCAACTTCTGCTCCTAACCCATAAGCTGTTAACCAAGCAATGAAATTCCCTAGGATAGCATAGAGTCCGAGTCTCCTGCTCGCCCAAAATATCGCAAATAGAATTAGAATTCCACACCAAACGTTGTCTAGGAAATACACTTGCCCAATTCCACGAATTAACCCATATTTCCAGTCGACTACATCCGTTTCACTTAGCTTCCAAGCCGACAGATTCTGCGGTACGAGATCGGGATTTAACTTCATATTCTCCAATTTATAGGGAGCAAGCAATATGAACCATGTAAGGATGATGTAAGGGAAGGTCAGTACGGGTAGCCCCGAGTTTCTCATAACATACATCAAAGCAGCTGTAACGAGAACGGTAACAGCTGCACCTGCCAGGGCGAGGATCCAGCGGTTGCTGCCATTCAGATTTAGAGTTAATGCGATCCCAGTTAACACAGAATTAAAACTGAATAGTCCTTGCTTCACAGTTGTTTCATTTGCACCACAAACACGGGCAATCCAAGTCCCTATTAAGGCTGATGCCAAAGTAACTATACCTAACAGATAGGATGAAAGTGTTATAGCAACAAGTACGAATAATCCTGTAACAGCATTTTCTATCAATATCACTTGAGAGATTCCTTTAAGAGATGATGGAATTAAAGGTGAAAAGCCACTATTTTTACTCATGAGTTTGATAACTCCTTCTGTTTAATCCAATGGATGTTGGAACAGATTTCTAATGTATTATGCTTTAACCTTCAGAGGTTATACATTTGACGGTTAGCGTTATGTAGATCGGGTCATAATTATATTGAAAGCATAAATGAGGGAGGTTGTTATATGTTTCAACATTTTGAAGTGAAACCTTTATTTGAGGATCAAATTCATGAGCGCCATCAATTTTCTGTATACCTTGAAGGAAGTGATTATAATGGTCTTTATCATGAAGGGGAAATTTCTTGGTTTAATCCACAACCCCAACACATCCTTGAAGAACAGCTTATCGTACTAGTCGAGGCTGAAATCCATAGAAGAATGCAAGATCACTCTTTTTAAATAAGATGGATACTTCGCTCTCTATCGAATGTTTACTAATTTCACTATATGGGCAAATTTAAGATATTGAGGAGGGATCAAAGATGTATTTGCAGCCAAGAGAGCAAGAAAAGCTGATGATTGTTGTAGCCGCAGACCTCGCAAAGAGAAGGAAAGACAGGGGATTAAAGTTGAATTACCCTGAATCGGTTGCTCTTATTACATATGAAATATTGGAAGGTGCTCGCGATGGGAGAACCGTTGCAGAGCTAATGCAATATGGCACAAAAATTTTGACAATCGAAGATGTCATGGAAGGTATCTCGGAAATCATAGACGATATCCAAGTTGAAGCCACTTTTCCAGATGGAACAAAACTGGTGACCGTTCATAGTCCAATTCGTTAGTAGAAAAGAGGAGTTCATCAGTGCAACCTGGAGAATTGATTTTAAGAGATGAAGAGATTCTTTGTAATGTTGGCAGAAAGACCAAAAGAATTTCAATACTCAACACCGGAGATCGCCCAATACAAGTAGGATCTCATTTTCATTTATTCGAGGCAAATGAAGCTCTCAAATTTGATCGTGATGCAGCGTTTGGTCAAAGATTGAGTATTCCTGCAGGGGCAGCGGTACGCTTTGAACCGGGGGATGAAAAAGAAGTAGAATTGATTTGTTTTGCTGGAGAACGCCAAGTTTATGGTTTTAACAACCTTACGGATGGTTCGGTAGAAAGAGGGTGTGAAGCTTGAGTTTCTATATGTCACGCAAACAATATGCTCAAATGTATGGACCGACAACCGGTGATGCTATTCGCCTAGCGGATACCGATTTATTTATTGAAATCGAGAAGGATTACACCACTTATGGAGATGAATTGGTCTTTGGAGGTGGAAAAGTAGCACGTGATGGAATGGGTCAGCATCCATTAGTCACTCGCGGCAATGATATTCCTGATGTTGTGATCACGAACGTGGTCATTCTTGATTATACCGGAATCTATAAGGCGGATATTGGTATTCGCGACGGGAAAATATCTAAAATAGGAAAAAGTGGGAATCCATTAACGATGCATGGTGTGAATATCGTTATCGGTGCCTCTACCGATATCATTGCTGGTGAGGGCATGATTGTTACCGCTGGTGGAATTGATACCCATGTTCACTTTATAAATCCTGCTCAAGTAGAAACGGCACTTACCTCCGGATTGACCACATTAATTGGAGGGGGAGCAGGTCCAACAGCTGGGTCGAGAGCTACAACTTGCACCGCTGGGGAATGGAATATTCACCGTATGCTTGAAGCCGCAGAAGGGTTGCCGATTAATGTTGGCTTTACAGGGAAAGGACATGCCGCAGCCATAGAACCATTGGCAGAACAAGTACGGGCAGGTGCCATTGGATTAAAGGTTCATGAAGATTGGGGGGCTACAGCATCATCCATCGACTATTCATTACAGGTAGCTGACCAATATGATGTTCAAGTCGCACTTCATGCAGATACATTAAATGAATGTGGCTTTTTGGAACATACGATGAAGGCGATTAAAGATCGAGTTATCCATACGTATCATACAGAAGGAGCAGGTGGTGGACATGCACCCGACATGATCAAAGCTGCCAGCTATTTAAACGTGCTTCCCGCATCTACGAACCCTACACTTCCTTATACAGTGAATACGTTGGATGAGCATCTTGATATGTTGATGGTTTGTCATCATTTAAATCCGGCGGTTCCAGAAGATATTGCTTTTGCAGATTCACGTATTCGTAAAGAGACGATTGCAGCTGAAGATATCTTACAAGATATGGGGGTGTTCAGCATGACTAGCTCAGATGCGCAAGCGATGGGTCGTGTAGGTGAGGTGATCCTGCGTACATGGCAAGTGGCCGATAAAATGAAAAAACAAAGAGGGAAATTAAAAGGGGATCATGGCATTGGTGATAATAACCGGGCGAAACGTTATGTTGCTAAATATACGATCAATCCAGCGATTACTCATGGAGTATCCGAATATATCGGCTCCGTTGAAGAAGGTAAAATTGCGGACTTAGTTCTCTGGAACCCGGCATTTTTCGGTGTAAAACCGGAGATGATTCTTAAAAATGGATTTATCGTGAATAGTTTGATGGGAGATGCCAATGCTTCTATACCAACACCACAGCCTATTCTCTATCGACCAATGTACGCTGCTTATGGTAAAGCACTATCGAAGAGTTCGATCACATTTGTATCTCAAGCCGCATTTGATGACAAAGTTCATGACAAACTGGGGTTACAAAAGATGATATTGCCGGTTCATAGTATCCGTAAACTAACAAAAAAAGATATGAAATTAAATTCGGAAACACCCGAAATAACGGTTGACCCGCAGACTTATGAAGTAAAAGTAGACGGAGAAGTCATTACTTGTGAACCATCTGAAACGCTGCCGATGACGCAACGATATTTTTTATTTTGAGGTGAGAAAACATGGTTATTGAAACAGTGATAAGCAACATAACAGAAATGAAATCCGAAGAGATAGAGAAACGCCATGTTGAGAAGGTATACCTTGAAAGTGCTCATTTAGTTAAACGAATTCAACGGGTTAAAACGGACCATGGCAGAGAAATGGGTATTCATTTAAAAGAAGCGCGCGACCTGATTGCGGGTGATGTTTTATATATGGATGATGAAAGTCTGATTGTAATAGATGTCATAGCGGATGATTTGTTGCTGATTAGCCCTCGAGACTTCAAAGAAATGGGAACCATTGCCCATCAACTGGGAAATCGCCATCTTCCTGCTCAATTTGAAGATCATGAGATGCTTGTTCAGTATGATTACTTGGTCGAGGAATTGTTGCAGGACCTTCAGATTCCTTATACGCGTGAGAATAGAAAAGTGAATCAGGCATTTCGTCATATCGGACATAGCCATGGATAAACAGGAATTGGCGTTATTTCAACTATGTGATTCCAATTTCCCCACGGGGGCGTTTAGTCACTCCTTTGGATTGGAGACTTACATTCAGGAAGACAAGATAACGAATAAAGAAACATTTGCCAAGTGGCTAAAAGTCTATTTGAGCGAACAGTTATTGTACACGGATGGACTTGCCTGCCGCTTGGCTTATGAAGCACTTGAGAAAAAGGATATCGATACGGTATGGGAGCTTGATCGGAAATTAATCGTTCAGATTTTGCCGCGTGAAACGAGAGAAGGCACCTATCGAATGGGTGAATGCATGGTAGATATGGTGAAGTCATTGTATGATGCTCCACTTCTTTCTACATATCAGCAAGAGATCGACAAGAAAAATGCATTTGGTCACTCGGCGATTGTATTTGCCATCATTGCTCATTACCTGGCTGTTTCAAAGTCAACTATGATTTTATATTATTTGTACTCTTCGATTTCAAGTCTTGTTCAAAATGTGGTGCGGGGTATTCCTTTAGGTCAGACGGCGGGGCAACAAATTTTACGTGATTTTCAACCGTTATTATATGATGTGGTGAGGGGAATTGAGAATTTATCTGAAGATGACTTTGGTGCGGTTGCACCGGGTCTCGAAATGGCACAAATGAATCATGAACGATTACATATTCGGATTTTTATGTCTTAAGAGTGTACTTTGAAAAGGAGGTGTGGACATTGGAACCAATCAAAATTGGAGTTGGCGGTCCAGTGGGTGCTGGAAAAACGTTGTTGATCGAGAAATTGACCCGCTTTATGAATGATGAGATCCGAATGGCGGTCGTAACGAATGATATATATACAAAAGAAGATGCAAAATTTCTAATCACAAACGGTGTGCTACCCGCTGACCGAATTATCGGAGTGGAGACAGGAGGTTGTCCCCATACGGCGATTAGGGAGGACGTTTCCATGAATACATCGGCGATCAAAGAATTAATAAAGCGACATCCTGATGTAGAACTTATATTCGTGGAAAGCGGTGGCGATAATCTATCAGCAACATTCAGCCCTGAACTAGTCGATTTCTCCATATATATTATCGATGTTGCACAGGGGGAGAAAATTCCGCGTAAGGGAGGTCAAGGAATGATCAAATCGGATTTATTTATTATCAACAAAACTGATTTGGCACCCTATGTAGGAGCAAATCTTAAAGTTATGGAATCAGATTCAAAAATTTTCCGCGGGGAAAAGCCTTTTTTCTTCACAAATTTGAAGGATCATACCGGCCTTGATCAGATTATTGATTGGATTAAGAAGAATGCATTTTTAACAGGATTGGCCTAATATGAACAATTGTACGGGAACTTTACGATTGGTAACTGAAAATAAAAGAGGTCGGACAGTCGCGAAAGATGTCTATTATGAAGGTGCCTTTAAAGTGACACGTCCAACATATCATGATGATACTGGGCAGGCTTGTTACTACATCATGAATCCAGGTGGCGGTTATTTAGACGGTGACCGTTATAAGATGGAAATTGTGTTGGAGGAGAAAGCTGATTTACTTTTAACGACGCAATCCGCTACAAAGATATATAAAACGCCGAACCAAGCGGTTATTCAAGAGACAGATATTTTATTAAAAGCAGGGAGTGTTCTCGAATATATACCAGATCCTCTTATTGCTTATCGGGATGCGGAGTATAAACAAACGAATATCATTCGCATGGAACCAGGGGCGACATTGATTTGTACAGATATTATTACGCCCGGTTGGTCTCCCGATGGTGTCGCTTTTAGTTATCGACTCTTGCAGTTGAAAACTGAAATTTATATGAATAACCGACTTGTCGTTTTTGATCATGTTCGGTTAGCACCAGGTTCTCAACAAATACAAGACATTGGCTACATGGAAGGTTTCACCCATTTAGGCTCGATGATTGCGATCCATGAACAAGCCGATATTCCGTTTATTGATGAGTTATATCTAAGAATCAAGGAAAATATAGATGGATGTAGAATCGGTATTTCGCAGCTTTCGGTTCCTGGTTTTATTTTACGAGTATTTGGAACATCTACGCAAAAAATAGAAAGGGTATTTACGGAATGTCAAACGATCCTTCGTCAAGAATGGCTAGGTAAGGATTATGTTTTTTTAAGAAAATATTAGTTCAGACAACTCCTCCATAGCAACTTTTTTACCAAGGACGCCGCTAGGCGTTTTTTATTTAAATATAAGGAAGCATAGGTTTCACTTGATACTCTATATCTTATATTTCGGCAGAGACGGCATT
Source organism: Paenibacillus sp. FA6 (assembly GCF_051550225.1). Taxonomy (NCBI): domain Bacteria; kingdom Bacillati; phylum Bacillota; class Bacilli; order Caryophanales; family Paenibacillaceae; genus Paenibacillus; species Paenibacillus sp. FA6. Next base: position 1,694,126 of record NZ_CP188820.1, read on the forward strand.
GCCGTTTCTGCTTGTTTATTTCGTTATCTTGCTATTATACTCTAAAATACGTACATACGTTCATCGATGTGGTTATAATTAAGACAGCGGAGGTGAAGCATTTGGTGGATCAAAAGAATCAGTTATCCGAGGAACAATGGAATGCCGTTATTAGCAATGACAAGTCTTATGATGGTCAGTTTTTTTACGCCGTTAAGACTACTGGAATCTTTTGTCGTCCATCCTGTAAATCGAGACCTCCCAATAAAGAAAATATCCTAATTTTTCAAACTGCCGATCAAGCGCTAGTAGGACATTTCCGCCCGTGCAAACGGTGTAAACCTACGGGACAACGTTTACCTGATCATGAATGGGTGGCGATCGTTACCGATTATATCGATACAAATTACGCAGAACCTTTAACACTTGAGATCCTAGCAGAGATTTGTCATGGAAGTCCGTATCATTTGCATCGCACTTTTAAACGTATTAAAGAGATTACACCAGTAGAATATATTCAGAATATTAGAATTGATAAAGCTAAGGAGTACTTGGTTCAGACAAACAAAGCTATTGCAGAAGTGGGGCAGCGCATTGGTATGAATAACACCCCTTATTTCATTACTTTATTCAAAAAAGTGACAGGATTCACGCCTTTAAATTATCGTCAAGTCAATAACAACCATTCGGAGGTAGAGCATCATGAAGGACGAATCTAATCTAACCATTTATTGGACACTCTTAACTCATAAGGATTGGAATATATATATTGCAGCAACAAAGATAGGTTTATGTTATGTTGGTTCGCAAGATAAACCTTTTGAAGAACTAGCTTCTTGGGCGAAAAAGAAATTTCCTGGTAGCGACTTGATTCAGAACGATGAGAAGTTACGTGTATATGCAGCAGAACTCATCGAGTATTTCGAGGGCAACCTTCAAAGCTTTACTGTCCCCTTTGATTTCCGTGGTACGCCATTTCAACTAGCCGTATGGAAAGCACTTTGTGAAATTCCTTATGGGCAGACTCAAACCTACTCAGATATAGCAAATATTATTCAAAAGCCATCCGCTGTACGTGCGGTAGGTACGGCAATCGGAGCAAATCCAGTGTTGGTCACCATTCCTTGTCATCGTGTCGTTGGAAAAGACGGATCACTTACCGGTTATCGTGGTGGATTAGATATGAAAACCAAGTTACTACAGCTTGAACGTGGTTGCGTTACGCTCGAAGGGAGCACGAACCGACATGCCTAAGCAACTTACAGAACAAACCGAAATATTCTGCAAAGAAGTAAATGAGACTAACATATGAAAACAGAGTATCTATTCAAACAACCGAAGACGCTACTTAATAAAGGGACAGGATTTCTGTCCGGATATAGTCATTCTTTAAACCCTTATACAGGTTGCACATTTGGTTGCTCATACTGCTATGTGCGTCAAATGCCGGTATCTACATTTCGAGAGGGTGAGTGGGGAAATTGGGTAGATATCAAACAAGGTGCGGCTGAAATATTCCGTAAAGAGCTTAAGAGAGCCAAGACCAAAGGAAACGTATCTATATTTATGTCGTCTAGTACGGATCCTTATCAGCCCATTGAACATCATGAAAGGGTAACCCGATCCCTTCTTGAGGTCATGGTGGAAGATCCGCCTGAATTCCTACTCGTACAGACTCGAAGTGCTCTCATTCGTAGGGATATCGACTTATTGCTACTCCTGAAAGATCGAGTCCGCGTAAGTATGACTGTAGAAACAGACCGCGAGGATATTCGTAAATATTTCTCGCCCTATGCACCTCCGATCCAAGCTAGATTAGAGACACTACGATTATTAAAAGACGCAGGCGTACCAACACAAGTAGCGATCGCTCCGATATTACCGAGTAGTGGAGATTTCGCCGACAAGCTCTTGCCTCTCGTCAATCGGATTTGCATAGATGATTATTTCATGGGAGATGGCAGCGGTGGCAAGCGGACTCGAAATTTAAAAATAGATTCTTTATATAAGACATTGGGAATGGAAGAATGGTATCATCCTTCTGCTTATAAAATTGTGTATGATCGTTTCAAGCGTGTTTTTCCTGAAGAACAGATATTCATTAGTCAAAAAGGGTTTGAACCCTGAATTTTTAAATTATATTTATAGTTGCATAATGGAGGATAGGTCCTTGGAAACCGTGGAAATAAAGTGTTTTGACTTTGGATCAGAAGAAATAGATTACTTGAAGAGCGTAGATCCAACCCTTGGTGAAGCGATATCGCGACTCGGGAAGGTAGAGCGTGTCATTATTCCTGATTTATTCACAGCGCTTGTGTATGCGATTGTGGGGCAGCTTATATCTGTAAAGGCAGTCCATACCATCTGGAATAGAATGCAGGATCGATTTGGAGAGATCTCTCCGCATAATATCGCCATGCAGACCGCTGATGATATTCAAGGGTGTGGGATAACGATGAAGAAGGCGGTCTATATTCATACTATCGCTCACAACATTGTACAAGGCGAATTTATTTTGGATGATCTACACGAATTAACAGATAATGAGGTCATCAAAAAACTGATGACTTTAAATGGGGTTGGCCAATGGACAGCCGAAATGATGCTCATCAATTCAATGGAACGTCGAGACGTAGTCAGTTGGGGCGATATAGCCATACGTCGCGGTTTGATGAAGTTATATGGCCTTAATTCAATTACAAAAGAGCAGTTCGATGAATGCCGCCTCAGATATTCTCCACTAGGGTCAATTGCCTCTATATACTTGTGGGCTATTTCATTTGAATAATTAGGTAGGACCAATGTCTCTTTCTGATTCCGTGGTCTTAAGCTCCTAATAAGAGAGATTGGATTGGATGAAATGGAGAAGTACAAAGCAGCGAAGATGACGGAATTGTTCTGAAGAAGCGATAGCGCTCGCCTACAGGCTTTCCATAGGAAAGCTACTTCGAAAGCATATGCTGCCCTCGGGTTTCAACCGCTACGCGGTATAGAATCAAGAAATCGGAGGGCAACAGCGATCGTAAGGACAATCCGTCATCGTAGTGGTCTCATACACAAGCTTTTGTCAAGCGCTAGTTTTGGTTTTGAACCAGATTAATGGGGACAAGGAGTTATGAAATGGAAACAACGATTAGGGTACAATTATTAGAACTAGCTGAAGAGAAATATCAGAAATTCTCTGCAGCGCTTATTCCAAATATCAGTAATGTGATGGGTGTGCGTATTCCGGAGCTTCGTAAGTTGGCCGCAAAAATAGCTAAAGGAGATTGGCGTACTTATCTGGAACATGCCGAAAATGAGTACTTCGAGGAAAAGATGTTGCAAGGCATGGTAATCGGCTATGTAGAAATGGATATAGTAGAAAGACTGTCATATGTCGCAGTTTTTGTCCCTAAAATTGATAATTGGTCAGTATGTGATAGTTTCTGTGCAGGACTTAAGTTCACGAAAACGAATAAGGAAAAAGTATGGGAGTTTCTACAATCGTATCTATCATCTAACGAAGAGTACGAGATACGCTTTGGTGTAGTGATGCTTCTTGATTACTATATCGGAGAAGAGTATATTATCCGCGTGTTGCAACAGTTGGATGAGGCGAAACATGAAGGTTATTATGTGAAAATGGCTGTGGCATGGGCGATTTCCATATGTTATGTGAAGTTGCCTGAACCAACGATGGCCTACTTAAAAAACAATACACTCGATAACTTCACATATAATAAAGCTCTACAAAAGATTACAGAGTCTCTACGGGTGGATCAAGAAACTAAACAGATGATTCGTAGTATGAAACGTAAATAAACCGATTTTCTACACCACTGTAGAAATCGGTTTTTCTTTTTCTAAATTAATCCGAGCCTTAAGTTATTTCGGAGTATCCAGATAATCTTCAGCATTTAAAGACATTTTATTAAGGAGTTTCAAAGCATATGCTTGTTCATCCACAGATAAATCCTTCGTTGTAATACTGCTCCATCCTGACAAAATGGACGTAAGTTTTGATTTGAAGGCGTGCGCTTTATCTGTCAGATACAATTTCTTTATTCGTTTATCAACACTGAACGTTTTCCTTTCTACATATCCTTCTTTCTCTAATTTTGCAATTGCTCTAGCGGTGGTACCCTTGTCCATCTTTAATAGCTGAGCTATTTCGTCCTGAGATATACCTTCATGTTCATATAACACTGCAAGGAATTGATATTGACCTGCACCTAGTTGGTATTCTTTTAATTGTTCATTCATATAAACATTTCCGTATCGATGTAGCAATGAAATCCAACGGCCAATTGACTCTGATTTAGTTATATCCATTTGTAGTCCCCTTTCAGAGGTTAACATCCTAATTCTATTATTCTCATTGTAAGCTATATTTCCTCGTTTAAACAAACAAGTAGAAGGATTGATTCATGAAGAGTCATAGTGTATTATTAGTTGCATAGACAACCATATTCATATATAACTAATTTATATGCTATTAAATATGATTTATATTGGTTGTCTTAGCAATTATATGTCATATTGAATGACGGGGTCAAACATATTGATTCGAAATAATTAGGATAGAGAGATGATGATCATAGAGACGATTAGACATAAAGTGAACCCTCTTAATATGAGTAGTAAGGCAAGATTTATAATGTTAGCCATTTTAATTCTTGGATCATTCTCAGCTCTATTAAATCAAACTCTATTGAATGTCGCCATTCCAGAATTGAGTAAGGTTTTTAATTTAGAAGTGAGTACCGTTCAGTGGTTAAGTACAGGATTTATTATGGTGAATGGTATAGTCATTCCTATCACGGCCTATCTCATAGGGAAATTCTCTACCAGACAACTATTTATAAGTGCCATTGGACTTTTTACAATCGGTACGATAGTAAGCGCTGCAGCACCTAGCTTTTCTTTTTTGCTAACAGGACGATTACTTCAAGCAGCTGCAGCTGGCGTGATGATGCCACTTGTACAAACAGTCATTTTTAGTTTATTTCCTCCTGAGAAAAGAGGGAAAGCGATGGGCATGGTTGGTATTGCCATGACATTCGCCCCTGCCATTGGTCCGACCTTATCTGGCTGGGTTCTACAGCACTATTCTTGGAGAGTTTTATTTTACATTGTCATTCCAATAGGGGTTACAAACATCATTCTAGCCTACTTCTTCCTACGGAACGTTACAGAAAAAAGTAATCCAAGATTTGATTTCCTAGGTGTCATTACCTCGACAATCGGATTAGGATCGTTATTATACGGATTCTCGATGGCAGGAAGTGTAGGTTGGGATGCAGCACAAGTGATCATAACAATCATCGTAGGTGTTGTTTTTATAAGCTTATTCATATGGCGTGAGTCGGTGGCTGAACAACCTATGCTTAACTTAGCCGTGTTTAAAAATAAACAGTTTTCGATCACCATTGCCATTATTGCATTTGTTGCACTTGCTATGTATAGTGTGGAGCTTTTAACCCCTGTCTATATTCAAAATATTTTAGGACATACGACATTTCGCACGGGTTTAATTCTACTACCTGGTGCCATTATTATGGGGATCATGTCACCTATAGCTGGGATCATTTTAGACCGTTATGGCATACGCCCATTAACTTTCATTGGAATGTCTCTACTTGTCGTGACGTCTTGGCTATATACGACTTTGAGTTTAGATTCTAGTTTGTTATATGTAACCGTTCTGTACTCTATTTTTATGTTAGGAATCTCGTTAATCATGATGACCGTCATGACACATGGATTAAATCAACTTCCAATGTCCCTAAGTAGACACGGTGCAGCTGCTGCCAATACAGTTCGAATGGTTTCTGGTTCAATTGGTACAGCGTTACTGACAACCATTATGTCAACACAAACGAAACGTTATTTACCTGAATTATCAAATGGGTTGTCAGAATCTGTAGCGATGAAAGAGGCAAGCATTCTTGGAATGCAAGATGCTTTTCTTGTGACTTCTATATTGGCTGTTATCATATTTATGATGACTTTTTTCCTCAAGAAAAAAGATGTGAGATGACAAAATATTGTTTAAAAACTAGACTTTTCTGGTAGCAGTCTAATGAATAAGGATAAAGAAGCCGGAGAAAGAGCAGTGATACTCTTTCTCTGGCTTCTATCGTGAACGTTCCTAATCCTCGATGGCTGCCTTTTTCGTATTAATCGCGCGGATGATCTCTGGATCGAGTTTAGATTTTCTGTCGTAGGTATATAAGCCGTTAACTTCCTGCTCTACATCATACAGCTGTGTGTAGCAGAAGCCGAACATACTCGGGTTATCGAGCAATGTTGTGGTGAGACCATCATAGCGAGCGATGAATTCTTCAATGCTCTTCGGGCGGTCTCCGTAGCCCCACGAGTTCTGGTCCTGCTGGCCAGGATTCCACCAGATGCCGCCGTATTCGCTGACGAAATAAGGCTGACCATCATACGTTTGGCGGTCGGGGAATGTGTTGAACATTTCGCCACCATCAGCCATAGGCGCATACCGAGCCCGGAATGATTCCGGATTCTGATCGTAGTCGTGCACATCGTATATATCGGTCACAACGTGGAAATTTCCGCTCGTATCGATCACAGGACGGGTCGGATCGATCGCTTTGGTCGTTTCGTACACGATTCGTAGTACTTCGTTATCCTGACGTGCGCCGTTGTCAGAATCCCATGTTTCATTGAACGGGCACCAGCCGATCAGGCTTGGGTGGTTAAAGTCGCGCTCAACGCCTTCAATCCACTCTGGGAGGAATTGCATGAGCCCTTGCGCAGTAGATATATCCAGTCCCCAGTTGGCATGCTCGCCCCATACAAGGTATCCGAGCTTATCGGCCCAATACAGGAAACGGGGCTCGAACATCTTTTCGTGGAGTCGTGCGCCATTAAAGCCAAGCCCCATCGATATTTCAATGTCGCGTTTCAAATCATCATCGGTTGGAGCGGTATAGATGCCCTCCGGATAGAAGCCTTGGTCGAGGACGAGTCGCTGAAAGACCGATTTGCCGTTAATTCGGAAAGCCATTCCGTCGAGCTGGATTGTACGAAGACCGAAATAGGAGACAGCTGAATCAATGATCGTATCGTCGCTGACAATTTTTAAATTCAAATCATATAGGTTGGGTGAACCTGCTTGCCACAGATGAATATCTGATAAAGGTAGCGTCAACTTCGCCGACGAGCCACCGATGTTCACGGATGCCGCGCCAGCTGGCTTGTTATCAAAGGAAGCATCACATGCAAGTTGAAGTCCTTTCACTGCACCGCTTAATTTCGCCTCCAAATGGATGCAGGCATTCTCAGGGTCCGGCGTTATACGGAAGGAAGAGATATAAGTATCAGGTACGGATTCGAGCCATACTGTCTGCCAAATGCCGGTTGTCCGCGTATAATCGCAGCCATGGGAATGATAAGCAGCAGATTGTTTGCCGCGTGGTTGGAGACCGGACCTAACGTCGTCCTGAGCATAAACCGTAATCGTATTGTCACCTTGTTTCAAGGCATTTGTAATATCAAACATGAACGACGAGTAGCCTCCGCGGTGCGATCCAACAAACTGCCCATTAATCCAGACCTCTGTTTTGTAATCGACAGCCCCGAAATGAAGCAGAGTTGTACTGCCGGACCATACTTCAGGCGTTGTGAAGCTACGCTTGTACCAGACGGCATCCATAAAGTCAGTGTTGCCGATGCCGGATAATCTGCTCTCGGGACAGAAAGGTACAACAATCGACTGGTTCAACCGGATGTCATCCATCTGTAAACCGCGAGCCTTTCCACTACGCCCATGATCGATCTCAAACTGCCATTCTCCGTTCAAATTCAGCCACTGTTCACGAACAAACTGAGGTCTTGGATATTCGGGACGCGGTAACTTGTTTGCTGGCATAAGAACCCTCCATTTAGTTAATCTAAAAGTTAATTAAATAACAAATAAGTATGATACACGATCATAATAGTGCTATTTCCTTCATCTGTCAATATGTTATATTCTTTATTATTGAAGATTATCCTGGAATCATATGATTTAGTTGATTGGTTAACTTATTGGTTATATAATGATTGGAATGGCTTAGATTAAAAGGAGGATCGGCATCATGCAAACCATAGAAGTGAACAGCGGTAACCTGCCGTTTCTGGAATGTTTATCGTCAGGAACTCGAATCAGAATTATTGAGTTATTGAATGACAGACCGATGAATATCGGGGAGCTGGCCGAGGCGATTGACGTTTCTTCCGCCATTATTACGAAGCATATTCAGAAGATGGAGCGTGTGGGTATTATCGCGTGCGAGAGTGCTGTCGGCAAGCGGGGGATGCAGAAGTTGTGTTCGCTTAAGCTCGAATCCATTAACCTTCAATTCAAATCGGGTAAGCCACAGCCTAAGAAAAGCTACACCGTCTCGATGCCAGTCGGTCAATATGCCGCCTCCGAGGTGAATCCGACATGCGGTCTTGCCTCCGAGTTGAAAATGATCGGCATGGTCGATGATCCGCGCTATTTTGCCGATCCCGAGCATGTGCAAGCGAAGCATCTGTGGTTCGGTAGCGGGTGGGTCGAGTACCGTATTCCGAATTTCCTGCTGAGCAATCAGGTGCTTAAACGGCTGGAGATATCACTCGAGATATGCTCGGAAGCGCCGGGATTCAACGAACATTGGCCTTCTGATATTAGTTTCTTCATCAATGGAGTCGAAGTAGGAATGTGGACGTCACCGGGAGATTTCGGCAGTAAACAAGGCATATTTACGCCAGACTGGTGGTATCACGGTACGCAGCATGGTCTGCTCAAGACGGTGGCCGTAATGGAAGAGGGCACTTACATGGATGGTGTTAGGATATCGGACGTGACGACACGAATGCTCGGTATCGAATTTAGCAAGGAGGTGACGCTACGGATAGCATCGCTGACAACGGCAAATAATTGCGGTGGAGTAACGTTGTTTGGTAAGGGATTTGGTAATTACGACCAGGAAATAGAAGTCAATATGTATTATTGATTCATTACTTCTAAAAGTCTAACGTGATACAATAAAATGGTATAACTCCTCCCCTAGCTAGACAGGCGGAGGAGTTTCTATTAGTATGGAGATATCATTAGCAAGCTAAGTAATTAGTTTTGGAAGGAGTAAAGAAGATGGTAAACGAAGATATTCGCATATTATTAAGTAAGTTAGGTGCTAAGTCGAGAAAAAGTTATTCCGATGCACTCGGAAATCTACATATCCACGTTGGACAGGAACATGCCTTATATCAATTATGGCAGGAAGATGGTATTGCTCAGTCCCAGTTGAGTGCGAGAATGGGTTGTGAGCCACCAACATTGAGTAATATGTTAAAAAAATTAGAAGAATACGGTCTAGTTACTAGAATACAGGATGCAAATGATGCTCGTATTAGCCGTGTATACCTAACAGAGAAAGGTAGGGCACTTGAACAACCTCTAGAGGAAATATGGTTCAGACATCAAGAGAAATTGTTGAATGGCGTATACCCAGAGGAGAAATTATTGTTAAGACGTCTACTACAACAATTGATTGATAACTTGAATGAATGATTTCTGAATGACCTATTGATTAGCATGCTAATCTAAAGAGCAACAAATCTAGTAAACATTAACTTAAAGAAGAATAAGGAGACTATCATGTCAATTCAGCTAGAGAACAAACATAGAACTGGACCCATCTTAACGGTACTTTTAATTGGTGCCATTGCAGCAGTTTTAAATCAAACGGTGCTCAACGTGGCGCTACCGACATTATCGAAGGAGTTTGATGTTCCAACTTCAACAGCACAATGGTTAATTACGCTTTATATGCTCGTAAGTGGCGTGTTCATTCCCATTACAGCATTTCTAATGGATCGTTTTTCTACACGTCAGTTATTTTTCACATCGATGATTACTTTTTCATTGGGAACGGTAATTTGTGGAGTAGCACCAACCTTTGTGATACTTTTGCTAGGCCGAGTAGTCCAAGCGATCGGGGCAGGTATCGTGATGCCTTTATTGATTAATGTCGTTTTCCGACTCTTTCCAAAGGAGAAGCGCGGGGCTGCAATGGGGATTGTTGGAGTAGCTATTATGTTTGCACCAGCAGTAGGCCCTACGTTATCAGGGCTATTGATTACACAATTATCATGGAGATATGTTTTTTTTGCTGTTTTGCCATTTTCACTCATTGCATTAATATCTTCATTTTTTATACTGAAAAATGTTTCTGAGCCGAGACCAGCGAAGCTGGATATTGTAAGTGTCATTACCTCCACATTTGGATTTGGCGGAATTTTATATGGTTTTGGTGTAGCAGGTAAACTAGGTTGGGGAAGCATTCCCGTCATGAGTGCTTTATTGATAGGTGTGATCTCACTTACATTATTTGTCTACCGTCAACTCACGACGGAAACACCCATGATTGATTTAAGAATATTCAAATCATTAGAATATACTTTATCAATTATCATAAGCTTTTTCGTAAATGGTGTCATTTACTCAGCAATGATTTTATTGCCAATCTATCTGCAAAGCAGTCGGGGCATGACTGCATTAGAATCAGGGTTGTTTCTCTTACCAGGTAGTATTGTCATGGCCATCATGTCACCCATTGCAGGGAAACTATATGATCGTCACGGAATGAAATGGATTGGAATTATGGGTGTGAGTTTACTTGTTATATCAACCGCATTATATACTAATCTAACGTATACGACAGGGATTGTATTGATGAGTGTTATCTATATGGTGCGTTCCTTTGGAGTAACTTTTCTAACGATGCCACTGATGACAGCTGGATTAAATTCATTACGACCTGAATTACAAGGTCATGGTACGGCTATGCAGAATACGCTCCAATCGATTGCTGGCGCTATAGGAACTGCCGTTATGACCACAATCATGACAACTCAAACAAATCTGTTTATAACGAAAGAAATAGCGATAACTGGCCAAGTTAATCCTACATCGGAACAGTTGATCGGAATTTCAGCAAACGGATTACTCCATGGCATTAATACATCATTCGTAACAGCAACTATCTTTGCAGCTGTCGGGCTAATAAGTATGATTGTATTGGCGGTTGCGCTTGATAAGAAGAAGAAAAAAATGAAGACCGTTGAAATTGTCTAGTACTAATTTATTTTCCATAACATCATCTGTTGGAATGTGAGCCATGACAAATCTATATTGTAGGCACAAACCTCTGAACGTAAAAGGGGAATCTAAATATGCCATTTGTGTAATTCATAGAGACGGGTATACAATAGTAAGCGGATGGCAGTTTTCTTGTTCTTACAATGAATTGGTATTTGAAAGTAAAGTGTGTTATTGATGAAATATTCAACCTTAGAAATGGAGTGTCTAGATGAGTAAAGATAGAGTGTGGAACAAAGGGAAACATAATGGTGGAGCGTCGAGAGTAGATAAAAGTAAAGTGCTGGCGAAACCGGTAGAACCGGTGTCACTTGAAGATAGTGATGGATTTTCTAAAGAACCATTAAATAGTGTACGACGAATGGATCGCAAAAATTGGGTAGAAAGACCCGTTCGAGTAGACCCCAAAAAACCGAATTAAACTTACTTGCTTGCAAAGGAATGATATTGTCATGCAGATTAAAATTGGAATTATCGGAACGCGAACGGTTGTTGAAAAAATAGCTAGTGTGATTCAATCTTTTCCGACTTTCGTTCCGGTTATACGAATCGTGAATGATGAGGAAGAGACGGTACATATTGCTGAGCAGCTTAGTAAGGATGTAGAACTACTCCTTCTATCTGGACCACTCTCACATCGGAAGGTGAAAGAGATTGTGCCCTTATCGGTTCCAGTACACTATGTTCCTCTTACAGGAGCGGGTTTGTACAAGGCGCTATTTCATTCTATGCAATCGGGTAAACTGGAGGGGGGGATATCCGTTGATACCCTTACAAGGACAATCGTTATTCGAACATTACATGATCTCGAGCTAGATGGGACAAAAGTGGTTGTTTATGATGGTCCTGCGTATTCTTCACCTGATAGTCTCGTCGCTTTTCATCAAAAACAAGCTGAATCAGGAACTTGCTCCATCGCCTTAACCGGGGTGGAGCAAGTAGCCCAACAACTAACGAATCTACAAGTGTCGAATGAGTGGTTGGTACCGTCCGAACAGGATATTATTGTATCTCTGGAGCGTGCGTTACTATCTTCGGAATCACGACGTGGAAAGGAATCACAGATTGTTGTCGGGATGATTAATGTCGATGACTTCGGTAAACTGGTCATGAAACGAAATAGTGAGCATGAGGTACAGAAGTTGAAGCTGGACATCCATCGGACAGTGCTGGGATATGTGGAATCGTTAGATGGTTATTTGACGTCATTGGGTGGAGATGAGTATCTCTTTTTTACAACACGTGGGATCTTTGAGAGGGAAACAGGGGGCTATAAGACGATTCCTCTCGCCAAGGATGCGAATAAATCATTCGGAATATCTCTAAGTATGGGGATTGGATTCGGAATCTCGGCGAATGTAGCAGGTATGAATGCCAGAGTAGCGCTACGTAAATCTAAGGAAGCCGGAGGCAATACTTGTTTTATCGTTAGAGAAGACCAGACACTAATTGGACCGTTAGAGATGGCTGATCCTGTTCAGACTGTTCTATCGCCTATGAATGCAGAGCTCGTCAAAAGAGCAGAGGATGCTGGAATGACGAGTGCCTACCTTAGCAAGCTTTTGAGTCAAATGGCTCGTTTCGGTAAATGTGAATATAAAGTTCACGATCTGGCCGCTCTACTAGAAGTGACAGTGAGAAGTGCACATCGGTTACTATTGCTTTGGATTGACAATGGTTTGGTTGAGATCGCTGGTTTGGAGAAGATGCCGAAGGGCAGACCCAGACAAATATTTCGATTCTCTTTTTTGACTGATAAATCACTCTGAGCCAAGGCCGTTAATAGCTTCTTTCTCCCGCCATTTAAGGACAATTTAAAGACCTGTCTTTATATCGGTATATTCAGTATGCTATAGATATAAACATACAAGGAGGAGAATGAAAGTATGAAAACAGTTGCGGATTTAGAGGCCAAATTAGCCGAACCATCAGAAGCATTGATTAAAGATCTATCGAAGGTCGATGGGGATATTGTCTTACTAGGGGTAGGGGGCAAGATGGGGCCTAGTTTAGCAAGATTGGCAGTAAATGCTATCCGTGAGGGTGGTCTTTCCAAGCGTGTCATAGGTGTCTCACGCTTCTCCAATGAGGAAGCAAGACGTGAGTTGGAGGAAGCGGGTGTTGAGACGATATCCTGTGATCTTCTAAACGATGATGAATTGAATGCTCTGCCGAACGCGGAGAATGTGATCTATATGGCGGGTAATAAATTTGGTACGACTGGAAAAGAGCATTTTACTTGGGCGATGAATACCTATTTACCAGGAAGAGTTGCAGAAAAGTACAAAGATTCTCGTATCGTTGTCTTTTCTTCAGGAAACATCTATCCATTCTCTCCTGTTAGTAGTGGAGGTTCAGATGAGACTGTGGCGCCGGAACCGATTGGAGAGTATGCGCAATCCTGTCTTGGTCGGGAACGAATCTTCGAATATCATTCGCATAAGAATGGAACTCCTATGGCCATGTATCGCTTGAATTATGCCAATGATATGCGTTATGGCGTACTTTTGGAACTGGCTAAAGCCATTAATGAGGGTCGTTCGATTGATCTATCAACAGGCTATGCTAACGTGATTTGGCAAGGGGATGCTAACTCAATGGCACTACGTTGCTTAACAGAATGTACCAGTCCTCCAACGATTGTAAATATTACGGGACCTGAAACGATGTCCATTCGCTGGGCTGCAACAGAATTTGGGAAACGTCTTGGTAAAGATGTCATATTTGAAGGTACAGAGTCAGCAACAGCACTATTAAATAATGCATCACGTTCACATCAGTTATTTGGCTATCCAACGGTACCTTTACTTCAAATTATGGATTGGATGTCTGAATGGGTACAGCTTGGTGGAGCGACTTGGAACAAACCGACTCATTTCCAAGAACGGAAGGGGAAATTCTAATGATAACGAAATCAACTTTATCACCTGAGTTAATGCAAGCGCTTCATGACGGTCTTGTTATTCCTGCGCATCCCTTAGCATTGGATGAGAACCGCAAGCTGGACGAACGCCATCAGCGGGCTTTAACCCGTTATTACATGGCATCGGGCGCTGGAGGAATTGCTATTGGCGTCCATTCAACACAATTCGAAATTCGCGATGAGCAGTATAATCTCTTTGAACCCGTTCTGAGAATGGCGGCCGAAGAAATTGACAAAGCCAAGCTTGAGCGTCCGTTTATTAAAGTGGCGGGAATATGTGGTCCTACTAAGCAAGCATTAGCAGAAACACGCATCGCACTTGACCTTGGATATGATGCAGCGCTTCTTAGTATGGGAGGACTTAACGGTTGGAGTGAACAAGAAATTCTCAAACGCACGGAAGAAGTTGCAGCATTGATGCCAGTCATCGGATTCTATATGCAACCATCCGTAGGCGGCAGAATCTTTACCTATGATTTCTGGCTACAGTTCTCAGAAATTCCGAATGTTGTAGCCATTAAGATGGCTCCATTCAATAGGTATCAGTCAATCGACGTCGCACGTGCCGTTTGTCACTCCAGTAGACGAGATGAAATTGCCCTATACACTGGTAATGACGATAACATCGTGAATGATCTGCTCACGACATTCCGGTTTAATGTAGACGGAGTGACTGTGGAAAAGAGCATAGTTGGAGGTTTACTTGGTCACTGGGCGGTATGGACAAACAAAGCAGTGAAGCAACTCGAAGATATTAAAGATATTCGCGATAACGCTGAAATTCCACGGGAATGGTTAACCCTGAACATCCAAGTGACAGATTCGAATGCTGCATTCTTTGACCCTGCACATCAGTTCGAAGGCTGTATTCCTGGAATTCATGAGGTACTCCGCAGACAAGGTCTGTTGAAAGGTACTTGGTGCCTAAATCCTAATGAGACGTTATCACCGGGGCAATCAGAGGAAATCGATCGTGTCTACGACCAATATCCACATCTTCATGATGATGAATTTGTTGCTACACATCTTAAGGATTGGCTTTCATAAAATTAATGTACATTCCGGGAATATGAATAGGAGGTACAATCGTGAGGTTTAAAGATGTGTTCTCTATTATCGGTCCGAGCATGATCGGACCTTCCAGTTCCCATACCGCAGGCGCTGTTCGACTAGGAAGAACTGCACGGCAAATTGCAGGAAGCTTGCCTGAGAAAGCGGATATCCATTTCTACGGATCATTCGCCGATACGTATCGTGGTCATGGCACAGATCTGGCAATTGTAGCGGGGCTGTTAGATTACGATACGGATGATTATAGAATTAAAGATGCCATTACGCTAGCCGAGGAATCCGGTTTAGTCGTGAATTTTCACACTGGGGAAAAGCCGAAACCGGGTGTTCATCCGAATACGGCGATGTTGATCCTACAATGCGGGGATCAGATAACGCGGGTAATGGGCTGTTCGATCGGTGGTGGCAATGTCGAAATTGTAAGCGTCAACCATTTCGATGTGAAGTTTACGGCGATATACCCCACTTTATTAATTTTTCACGACGATAAGCCCGGCATGATTGCCGAGATGACAGATATACTCAAAGTTTCGAATACAAATATCGGATTTATGGAGGTGGATCGCAAATCGAGGAGCGGAGATGTGTTGACCGTGATTGAGAGCGATGAAGCGATACATCCAGAAGTGATTGCTCAAATAAGTTCCTTAGCGAATGTTACTCAAGTTTGTGTCATTGATCTTACCAGTAAGGAGGCGGAATATGAGATTCTCGAATCTGGCACAACTGATTGAATTATGTGAGTTAGAGTCATTGTCGATCGGTCAACTGATGATTATGGAGCAAGCTCAGGAATCGGGGAAAAGCGAATCGTACGTAATAGCCCAAATGGCTGAATACTATCAGATCATGAAAGAAGCTGTACGCAAAGGATTAGAAGAAAATACGAAATCACGTAGCGGTCTTACGGGTGGCGATGCACAGCGTGTACAAACTTATTTTCGAAATAATGTATCTGCTTTAGGTACGGAAGCATGTACAGCTTTAGCTTATGCGTTAGCTGTGTCAGAGGTTAACGCTTCAATGGGTCGAATCATCGCGACACCGACAGCAGGCTCCTGTGGAATTATTCCAGGTGTATTCGTTAGTTCACAGGAAAGATTCGGATGGGAAGACGAGATGTTAGTGAATGGGTTATTCACTGCTGGTGCCATAGGTTATGTTATTGCTAACAATTCTTTCGTCTCGGGAGCAGAAGGTGGATGTCAAGCCGAGATAGGATCAGCGATAGGAATGGCTGCTGGAGCATTAACCGAACTTCGTGGCGGAACACCAGAGCAAGCTGTACACTCCGTTGGGCTTGCACTTAAAAATTCGTTAGGTCTCATTTGCGACCCGGTAGCTGGGTTGGTGGAAATACCATGTATCGTAAGGAATGGCTTCGGAGCAGTGACAGCATTAACAGCTTCGGATATGGCGCTTGCTGGAATTCGAAGTGTTATTCCATCCGATGAAGTCATTAGCGTCATGTTAGAGGTGGGGACGAACATGCCTGCGAAGCATAGGGAAACTGCGAAAGGCGGCTTAGCTCAGACGCCTACAGGTCGCAAAATTATGAAGGAACTCTATGGGAAGGGTGGCGTAAAGCCGTCATGAGCTTCCTTGATTCGGGTAGTAGACTAGCGCCAGAGTTGATTGCCTTTCGAAGAACGTTACATCGTTTCCCTGAACTTAGTTTACAAGAATCGGAGACAGCGGCCAAGGTTGCACAGCAACTTGAGCAATTAGGTATTCCGTACCGAATGGGAGTCGGAGGGCATGGTATAGTAGCTGAATTACAAGGAGAATGTCCAGGTCCAGTAATAGCGCTACGCGCTGATATGGATGCACTTCCAATTCAGGAAGAAACCGATCTATCCTATTCCTCGACCCGTCCTGGTATTATGCATGCATGTGGACATGATGCTCATACGGCGATATTGGTAGGCGCTGCAAAGCTACTTGTAGATCAGAAATTGAAGGGATCTGTGAGGTTCATCTTTCAAGCTGCTGAGGAAGTAAATGCCGGTGCCAAAGCAATGATTGCTGAAGGTGTCTTGAATGGAGTGGATGAGATTTATGGGTTGCATAATCTCCCGACATTATCTGCTGGTATGACTGCTACACGCTATGGATCGTTGATGGGTTCTGTCGATAGAATTGAGATCAGCTTGGAAGGAAAAGGGGGACACGGAGCGATGCCTGATCAGAGCATCGACCCTGTTGTGTGCGCATCAGCAATCGTCATGGCGCTCCAAAGTATCGTCAGCAGGGAAGTGTCACCATTTGATCCAGTAGTAATAACGATCGGAAGTATTGTATCTGGTGACGCTAACAACGTTATTCCCAAGAATGCTGTGATGACCGGAACAATTCGCACCTTCGACCCGTTGGTTCAACAATTTATGCCCGAGCGGGTCGAGCGGATCGTCAAACAAATTGCCGATGCTTATCGATGCCAAGGCGTTGTGAAATATATCCATCAAGTACCGGTATTAGTAAACCATGAGGCGAATGTGCGACATGTGGATTCTATCATTGATCGTATGATCGGTGAAGAACGCCGAATTACGGCGAAGCCTACGATGGCCGGAGAAGATTTCTCAATTTATTTACGTCAAATTTCAGGTTGTTTCTTCTGGCTTGGATCAGGACCTATCGATAACGCAGAACAGGCTTTCGGACTGCATCATCCCAAATTCACTCTTAATGAAGACTGTATTCCATTGGGAGCTTCATTACTAGCAGAAATTGCAACTCAGCGATTATCTGATTTATCAAGATAGAATGAACTGAAGTTTACACTCCTCTAAAAGTAAAGGGATAGGTGTGTGGTGAAATGAAGGAACTAAAGATTGGTATCGTAGGCACAGATACATCTCATGTCGTTGCCTTCACTCAATTATTGAATGACGTTAACGATATGTATCATATTCCTGGGGGAAAGGTTGTAGCTGCATTCCCTGGAGGGTCTCCCGATTTCCCGCTAAGTATTTCCCGCGTGGAAGGATTTATGGAGACGTTAAGCAAGAAGTATAGTGTTCGCAGAATGGAAACACCGGAAGAGGTTGCCGCGAGTTGTGATGTCATATTATTGGAATCTGCCGATGGCAGAATTCATCTTGAGCAATTTCGACGAATTATCTCTTACGGGAAGCCCATATTTATCGACAAGCCGCTTGCGTTAACTTCTAAGGCTGCTCTTGAGATCATGAATATCGCTGAGAAATCGCAGATTCCAATCATGAGTTGTTCTTCTTTACGATATGCGGAACAATTGACACGTGATTTAGAACGTAAGGATCAATCTAACATTACCGGAGCGGAAGTATACGGTCCGTTGAATGTGGAGCCGACACAATCCTATTATTTCTGGTATGGCATCCATTCCGTCGAAATGTTATATGCAATAATGGGACCCGGATGTGATCATGTAAGCGTCAGCAGTCATGAACAATACGACCTAATAACCGGTCACTGGAAAGACGGACGTGTTGGAACTGTTCGATGCAATCGTAATGGGGATAGCAACTTTGGTGCAAGTATCCACAGAGAAGAGGGAACATCTGTTGTAGATATCCAAGAAGGAACCAAACCATTCTATGCAAGCTTATTAGAGCAGGTTATGACCTTTTTTCAAACGGGGGATTCTCCGATTGAATGGTCGGAAACGGTTGAAATCATTCGTTTTCTGGAAGCAGCGGAAGAAAGTAAGGAACAACAGAGTATCGTCAGCTTGAATGAACAATCATAGTTGATGATGACTGAAAATAGCCGAGGTGACAGCTAAATGTATAACATAATCAAACTAAGAGATCACTCTGTACTTGATTTCGCCTACGAAGAATTATGTGAAATTGCAGCATCTCAGAGTGCGAACAGTCATGATGAGATGGATGAGAAAGCAGAACAATGGGTGATCGGTACATGGAAGGATTGCGAGAATCAATTATCTTTAGATGAATCTGTAAGTGTGTGGCCATGGACAACGCTAGGTTACAGTGCTTATGATCACGATACCTATTCCATTATTCGCAAGGGGCATCAATGGATACTGACAGGGAAAAGCGAACGATCCACTTTATACGCAGTTTATGAGTATTGTAAGAAACATTGGCAAATGGAATGGATTTATCCAGGAGAATCCTCCGTTTTCGTTCCAAGATTGGCGTCTCAAGGCGTGGAAGTTAACATTGATCAGCCTGTATTTGAACGTAGAGGATTTGTATATGAGAATCTGAAAGATGAAGACTATTTAATTGATGTAGTGGATTGGCTAGCTAAGAATAAGATCAACGAGTTATTCTTAACTTTTCCATTATGGCAGCATTTAAGGCATGCGCTACAACCAGAGTTGCAAAAAAGAGGAATAAGTTTAACTCTCGGAGGTCACAGCATGAAGTTCTTCACCGAGGGATTGCATGCAATTGGGATGAATCATGACGGTTCTGCACCCGCATTTGCCGGGTATAAGCAACTGAACTATGAAGATGAGAGTTGGCAGCAAATTGTAATCTCTGATATATTAACTTATTGCCAAACGATACCTATGCTCACAAGAATTTCGTTATGGCCTGAGGATACGGCAGTTTCCGATGATCAAATTCAAATGAAGAAGGATCCATTCATCGCTTTATATTTACGGTTCACGGAACGTTTGCAAGAGGCCTTCACTAATGCTGAATCTGAAGTGAAAGCGGAACATATTGCTTATAATGCAGGTCTTTCTTGGGATATGCTTGAGCTGCAGGAAGGTATGGAAACTTCTTCAGAAGTGGATACGTTATTCGCCTATTGGGGAAGGGACTATAGTCAAGGTTTCCCTGAGTGTAAACGTAAAGAAGAACAGCGGGCATATCAAATGTTAGAGAGCTGGGTAGAAGGAACGAAGAAGAGTAATAAAGACCTAGCCATTTTCGAATATTACAGTGATCATTATATGTTAAGCCATCTTTTTCCTAGCATGCCTGAGAGAATATATCATGATCTGACTCAATATCGATCATTAGGGATCAAATCCATCGTAAATCTAGTCGTCCCTTATCCGCAAGCTGGCGATACTTACTCGTGGAAATGGGCGCAAGGATATAATAGTTATGTTTTCGCAAGATCTGCTTGGGGAGATCCATTAACAACCATTATGGAAGATTATTGGTGTTATACCCCGGAAGAAGAACGTGCCTATATCAGACAGACTATGGAAAAAGTAGGAGAGATACTTTCACGAATTTCTTATTTCAACATTCCTCTATTTCCATCGAGAGTAGTTGATGTTCATGTAGCTAGGTTGGATGAGTCTGAATCCATTATACCGATTCTTGAAGAGTTAAATATCTATTTACAATCGGTTGTTTCTGATATGGAATCCTTAAAATTTAAAGAGGAATTTGCCTTTAAGAAATACTTCACCCATCTCCTGATGGTTTCAGGTGAATTGGCTGAGGAATGGAAAGGGAAGTTGGATAGAAATGTTTAGTAATTTCTATGAACTATTCATTAATTCCCTCCACTTTAGCAAATCCCACACTAGTTAAACCGTTGGTACCATTGAATTTTGTTGAAATTTAGATATCAACAGATGTGATATTACAACTAAAATGAAAACGCTTTATTTACGTAAATCATTATCATCCATACAATATGAATTGTCAGGCGAATAGCTGATAACAACAAAAGGGGAGGAAATAAAATGTCAAGAAAAATGCTTAGTATGACACTCGTTTTAGCACTAATGATTTCCGTATTAGCTGCTTGTGGAGGGGGCAACAATAAGAGCGCTGGCACGAACAATACACCAGCCAATACTACTACTCCACCACCAGTAGAAGAAACCGTAGCAGCTCCAGATTACGGTGATACGGGAGGCTTGACGCTTCCATTAGTAGATAAGCCAACAACGGTAACATGGATGATCGCAACTGAGAATCCAGTGAATGACAAAATGATTGCTAAAGAAATTGAAAAGCGTACAGGGATTACTGTTGATTTCCAAACTCATTCTTCGTCGAACTTCCAAGACAAGTTAAGAGTAACGGTTGCCTCCGGTAAACTTCCAGACATTTTCAGCGGTCTGAAAGCTTCTGAACTAAAGAAGATGGGTCAACAAAATGCAGTAGTTGCTATTAATGATTACGTGGATCAACTACCTAACTTTAAAAGATTGTATGTAGAAGAAAATGATTGGGTTACTAAATCATACGGTGATGAAGAAGGAAAAATGTACACTTGGCCTATCTATAACATGAACCGTGATGTAAACCATGGTTTCATGTATAGAAAAGATATTTTCGAGAAAAACAATATCCCTGAGTGGACAGATACAGAAAGCTTCTATCAAGCACTTAAGAAGTTGAAAGAAGTTTATCCTAAATCTTATCCTTTTGCTTCAAAAAATACTGTGAACATCTTTAAAGACTTAGCTTATGGATGGGGAATTGGTGGAACGAACTACCCAATCTATTTTGATGAGAACTCAAAGGATTGGAAATTCGCTTCTACACAACCAGAGAATAAAGAAATGTTAGATTTCATCAAGAAACTGTATAGCGAAGGATTAATTGATCCTGAATTTATTACAGACACATCAGATTCATGGACGGTTAAGATGACAACGGATAAATCTTTCGTTACTTACGATTGGATTGGCCGCTTAGATTTGTTCTATAACCAAATCAGTTCTGTAAATCCTGAATATAACTTGCGTTACGGAAATCCTGTAGGACCAACGGGCAACATTAGAACATTACCGAAGATCGATACGAACTTTGGGATCGCAGTAGCAAACAAAGATAACAAAGAAGCAGCATTGAAATTGCTTGATTATCTGACTAGTCCATCTGGTGCTGCTCTAATGACATTGGGTGTTGAGGGAGAGACTTTCAATTTCGATGCGGACGGCAAACCAGTGTATCCAGAATTGACTGATCTTCCATTGGTTGATATTGGAGTATTAGAAGATAAATACGGTTTATGGCTTGAAGGTGCATACCTTGCTCCAGACAGAAGAAGTGTTTACTATAACTACACTGAAAAAGAACAAGAAGCTCAAGACATGATGGTTTCAGCTAATAAATTCGAACCTGTAGATCCAGTACTGAACTTTACAGATGAAGAAACGTCTACAATTGCCGAAATGCAAACGACACTTCAAAAAGCAGCTGAAGAATTCAATACCAAATATGTATTAGATAAGTCTTATGGGGATGCCCAGTGGGAAGCTTGGAAGGCTAGCGCTGATAAACTAGGCGCATCCGAACTCGCTAAAATCTTCAATGATGCTCAAAAACGCTTTGATGCAGCACAGTAAACAAAAGTCACAATAATATAGTTGTGGCGGCACTCGGACGATTGTAGTCCGGGTGCCATTCATTATAGATAGGAGGAAAAGACTCGTGCAAAACCCTATTGTAGAAGTAAGTCAAAAAAAAGAGAGAATTACTATTCAATCCTATTTCAAAGGAATAATAAAACACATTATTCGTGATAGACAACTTTTACTTCTTTTTATCCCATGTATTATTTTTTATGCAGTCTTTCGCTATGGTCCATTGTACGGTTTGATTATTGCCTTTAAAGATTACAATGTATTCGCAGGTATTATGGCAAGTGAATGGGTAGGACTAAAGCATTTTATTAAATTTTTCGAGAGTCCTGATTTTTGGAAATTATTTAAAAACACACTTTCTCTTGGTTTCTTTTCATTGATATTCAGTTTTCCATTCCCGATCATATTAGCAGTTTTACTTAATGAAGTAAGAATGCTCAGATTAAAGAAAGCAATACAAACGGCCAGTTATCTTCCGACTTTCTTATCTGTTGTTATTATCAGTAGTATGATCATTGATTTCCTCTCACCAAACAATGGATTGATCAATCAAGCTATTACTTTACTTGGATTTGAGAGTAAATACTTCCTAATTGATTCCAATTGGTTCAGACCCATTTATATAATTTCCGAAATATGGACAAATACAGGTTATGAAGCAATCATATTCCTAGCAGCAATCGCTGGAATTAGCCCGACATTATATGAGGCAGCCAGAGTGGATGGAGCTAGTAGGTTCCGTATGATGTGGCATATTACGCTTCCAGGTCTTCTACCGACGATTCTTATTATGTTCATCCTGAAAACAGGATCTATGATGCGTATAGGTTATGAAAAGGTATTACTACTTTATAACTCGATGACCTACGATGTAGCCGATGTTTTCTCTACATTCGTATATCGAAAAGGTTTACTTGAATCGAATTTCAGCTATGGGGCCGCAGTTGGATTGTTCGAAGCATTGGTCGCTATGGTAATGCTATTATCAGCTAACCAAATTAGTAAAAAGCTTGGGGGTAAAGGACTATGGTAGGAGAACGTAAATTATCCTTATTCGGAATATTTAACACCGTAATACTCATTTGTGTAGCCATTGCAACCATTTACCCTATTATTTATATTACTGCAGTATCTTTGAGCGATACGGCTAGCGTTATACAGGGTAAAGTGTTTCTATGGCCAAAGGGGATCAACCTCGATGCTTATAAAGACGTTCTAATGGATAAAAAAATTCCGAGAGCCTATTTTAACACGATCTATTATACGGCATTAGGTACTGTTATTAACTTGTTTTTCACTTCAATAGCTGCCTATCCATTGTCCCGACCTAACTTTTTTGGTCGTAAGTTCTGGATGTTCGCCATTGTCATTACTATGTTCCTACAACCAGGTATCATTCCGAACTTTCTAATTGTACAACAGCTCGGTCTAATTGATTCTGTATGGGCATTGGTACTCCCTAATGCGATTTGGACATTTGAACTCATTATTCTGAAGAGTTTTTACGAGAACATGTCTGATCAGATTCGAGAAGCAGCGGTTATTGACGGTGCATCCGAACTCAGAATCTTATTCAATATTGTTATCCCGCTTTCCAAACCAGCTTTGGCATCCATTGGACTATTCTACTTCATTGGACACTGGAACAGTTTCTTCATTCCGATGATTTATTTGAACGACCAAACGATGTATCCATTACAGGTCGTATTAAGAGGTATGTTGATATTCAGTGATGGCAACGGTTCTGGTCTTGTCGATGCAGCAGCGCTGGCTCCGCAAGCGAAGAAGAACGCTACCATTGTTCTGGCTATGATACCCGTGTTGATGATTTATCCGTTTGCGCAGAAGTATTTCGCTAAAGGGGTTATGTTGGGATCAGAGAAAGGTTGAGGAGTTGAGTAGTTAGACGTAGAATATGTGGATACGCATTATGAGCAGCAGGAGATGACTAACTTATGAAACGACTAATTACGAACTTAGGTGTATTGCAAATTTTTTTCTCGTTACTGTTTGTCATTTCTATTATGTTTGTATCCACTTATTTCGTCTATCGCAACTCTATTTCTGGCATTTATGAGAAGGTCAGCGAGAACAATGCTTTAGTAGTGAAGTCCGTTGTTCAATCGTTTGATAATGATTTCACCACTATCAATAATATCATTACAACGATCGATAACATGCAACCTTTTAACAATTTGGGAGCATCCGCGGACGGTCGTATGGATATGAGTAAGGTGTACACGCTAGTAGATAATATTTCTGGGCTTGTTTCGTCGATCGATTTCATTGAAGAAGTCATCGTATTTTACGAAGATACGAACTTGGCTATCACGTCTAAGGGGACTAGTAGTTTTGATTTATTGTTCGAGAACAAGTATAAACATGAGATATACAACGCCAATTATTGGAGGACATATTCACTTACCAAGCATAGTTTAAAAGTGTTTCCTGCGGAAAACTATCTGACTCAATCGGGAGATTCGAAGAAACCCAGGAGTAAGAAACTGTTAGTCGCGATAGGTGGAAACAAGTTCCAAATGTCCAAAAAAAATGTGATGATCATCGTCGACGTGGCAGCATTAATGAGCCACGCGAATCAAAAGTCAATGATACCTGGTGCTTCTCTTATCGTACTAGACCAAAATAAGAATGTTATCCTTAGTACGGAACCGAATTGGGATCTTGTTGAAGTATTGAACGATGTCTACTTCAATTCCACTCAAGAAGCTTCTTTAACTCGGGGGGATTATGAATACAATTTCCATAAGTCTGAATATAATGATTATATTTATATTGATAAGGTTCCATATCAATTTCAGAATTTGGATTCAGTAGCAGAAGCCAACTCTTTGATTATGCTATCAGCTATTATTTCCGCTATCATATTATCCTTTTTTCTAAGTATCTATTTAAATCGACCTGTGAAGAATATTCTTCGCTTGCTCGGTGGTGGAACCAGTAAGGGAAATGATTTCCGTAAAATTTATAGCGGTGTTATGAAGATCCAATCGGAGAATGAGTCGTATAAAGATCAGCTTTCGTACGCCGAAGCAGAATTACGTAGAGGGGTATTCTTGCAATCTTTAGATGAGTATACACACTTCAAGGAACACGATATTTTACTACAAAAATATGATCTTGATTTCTTTCGAGATAAGCATTTTATT
Source organism: Paenibacillus sp. FA6 (assembly GCF_051550225.1). NCBI lineage: Bacteria > Bacillati > Bacillota > Bacilli > Caryophanales > Paenibacillaceae > Paenibacillus > Paenibacillus sp. FA6. The sequence goes on from NZ_CP188820.1 coordinate 1,719,709, forward strand.
ATGGCGATGATTCAAGTTAGCGAAAAAGAACGTGATTATGGCTTTTCCTTACCTGTAGAAATGATTGCAGAAAACCTACAAAGTAGCATGAAGCGAGAGTTGATTGAGGGACATGTGTTTTATGTTGCTAACGCTCAGTTTATTGTAGTCATCGGAGAAAATGATCCGAGACAGAGGGATCAGTTAATGAAGCGCTTAAATTCTTTTATTATGCGTGCTGAGAAAGAAGAATTTATGGGTTATACGTTATGGACTTGCGTGAGCAAGATGTATACCTCTGAGATCAAGAATTTCAGACGTGCTCATCGAGATATCATTAACGGATCGATTTACCGAAATGTGAACGATAAAGTTAAAGTGATGGATGCTGAAGAAATACGTTACGTATGGAGTATCCATTTACCTTTCGAGGATATGGAGAAGCTATCCAATTACGTACTAAGTGGGAAAGATACGGAATGCATTCAAATTATTAAAGAAATCATGAAGGAAAATATCGATCGTAATATTCATCATCATCAGTTCGTTCATATTGCCAAAACTATTTTTTTCTACCTGCTGAAATATGTCGGTGGTTCTGGGAATACACTCCATGAGCTATATGAGCTGGAGAGCGATTTCTATCGAAAGGTTGATCATGCTCAAAATTATCAGGATGTAGAGACTGCCTTAGTAGAAGTAGTGAGACACTTTGCGACCCAAAGTAAACAAGAGCAAACGAGTAAATTAAATCCTGTGTTTATTTCTCAATATATTGAAATTCATTACATGGAGAATATGTATTTAGATTACATAGCTGAAGTGATGGGAACTTCTCCGAAGTATTTCTCGAGTTATTTCAAAAAGACGTTTGGCGTTAATTATGTCGAATATGTCAATAAAGTAAGACTGTCACACGCCAGAGAGTTATTGAAAGATACGAATCTCACGATCGCTGAAATTGGAGAAAAGATAGGTTATCTAAACGCCTCCACCTTCACGACCACCTTTAAGAAATATCTAGGCGTATCTCCAAGCGTGTATAGAAACACAGAGCGATAATTAAAATTGTTGGGAGGAATTATTAATGCGATACATCACAACACAATCAGGGAAAATTATTATAGCGGAAAAGGATAAACCGCAACTTCCATCTGGACATGTACTTATTCGCACAGAATATTCGGCAATCAGTCCAGGTACAGAAATGAGTTATGTTAGAAAGGCTTCTGAAAAAGCGGTCACCATTGGGTACAGCGCAGTTGGAATTGTAGAAGAAGTGGGCGAAGGTGTTGATGAACTACTGCTTGGTCAACGCGTGGCTTGTTATGGTGTTCCATATGTCCATCACGCGGAGTGGTTAGCTGTCCCAACCAATTTGACTGCTGTCGTCCCTGACCACGTATCGCCTGAAGAGGCTGCATTCGCGGGTTTGGGTGCTATTGCGATTCATGCGCTACGGGTTGCCGATCTTAAATTTGGGGAATCTGCGATCATCGTAGGTCTAGGCATACTAGGGAATATTATAGCCCAGATTTCGAATGCTTCGGCGTACAGAACGTCGGGTACAGATCTGAATAGTGAGCGTACTGCCATGTTAAGGAAACAAGGGCTGACTCATATGTATGATGAGGCGTCACAGTTAGCAGAACGACTGGACGAAGTGACCGGCGGTGTTGGTGCTGATGCCGTTATTCTCTGTGCAAGCGGGCCAGGCGAACAGTTGATTAATCCGGCACTAGAATGGATTAGGCTTCGTGGGAAAATAGTCATCGTGGGAGACATCACCATGGAGTATTCCAGAGGGCTTATGTTTGGAAAGGAAGCCCAAATGCTTATCTCTCGTGCGGGTGGTCCAGGTAGGTATGATAAGGGGTACGAGCAAGAGAATCATGATTATCCAATTGGTTACGTGCGTTGGACGGAAGGTAGAAATATTGGAGAATATATTCGACTGTTAGCGGAAGGGCGTATTTCTGTCAAACCACTTATTACAGATATATATCCACTAGAGCGTGCGGCAGAAGCCTATGCCAATTACGAGAAACCTACGACAACGATAGCAACACTCATTAAATACTAGGGAGCGGTCAAATTTGAAAATTGCTGTATTTACAGTGCATTCGATGTCATACTCACCTGCAACGAATGCAAAGATATTCTCAATGACGGAGCTTGAACAGTGCGAAATGAATCAATGGGATGCCATTCTTATTATTGGATCTAATCTCATCGATGAAGAAACGACTCTCTCTACACATACACTAGTGAACTTATGGGAATATGTTAATCGGGGTGGCGTGTTATACACAGAACTTATTGAAGCCTTCGATTTCTCTAGCTCGCGTCTACTGGGCTGGAAGCAAGATTTCGCTAAGACACGACGTACGGTGGAGAAGCTTCGCGTAAGCCTGGAAGGTGAACAACTCACCAAGGGCGCATTGTTGGAATGGTCTGGTGCAGTTGCTCATGGGTTTCCAATAAATACCGAAGCGATCTTGGATTTCGGCTTATTTCAAGATACGCATATAAGCTTGGATGAACAAGCCTCCGTCTATCCGGGATTACATTTCCATGAGATTGGAGCCGGTAGGGTAGCCTACGCGGCTTTTTCCCTATTCTCTAATGAGAAGCCTGAAACGCTAAGACCTTACTCTCTTTGGGAAAATGTCATATTGACTTTAAGTCAAAAAACAGGCATACCTTTTGTTATTTGGTCGAAGGTGATCGAGACTTCTGGATCCACTATCCCTCGGGAGGCTGTTGTTAATAATATAAGTTGGTTCCTGAATTCTGGGATCCTTCCTGCTCTCGATGGAGGCGAAGGAGTTTACGAGAATATTCATTCGATCACAACGAAGCTATCTAAGGATCTAAGACCGGATTGTCATGCGCACACAGCGCTGATGCTGTATCTATACGGGAAATGGCAACAAGATGACAATTATTTGGAGTCATCTGATCGAATGCTCCAGTATTTATTCGATCATGGCTATCAGGACTTGGAATTGGAATCTCCTTCGTATGGATTCTTTAAGTGGTATGACAATCCAGGCGAGTACCCAGATCAGATGTTCACGGATGATAACGCATGGGTTTGTTTTGTCTTGTTGTATTTGTATCGACAAACAAACAATGAATCATATCTAGAACATGCACTTCCATTAGCAGAAGCTCTTTTGGCAACTCAAAATAAAGATGGTTTGCGACCGGAAGTACTGAAACGTGAACAATTGATTGAATTTGGTCGTGAAGGAGCTAAGAAGCTTCCAGAAAATAAAAATCCGCACTTCCAGAGTATTACTCATGCGGCATTTATTCAGACTTATCTGGTTACCCAGCGGAAGGAATTTTTGGATGTGGCCATGAAAGGCTCGTTATATCTACTGAAGCAGTGGGACGAACTCGAATTTATGTATAGCCGAACATCAGGACTTAGTCGATTTCTACTTCCATTAGGATTTCTCAGCCGATATGACGATTCAGGTGAGATCGATCAAGGTATTGAACGGATTGTCGATTATTTACTTTCTTGCCAAAGCCCGCTTGGGGGTATCGAGGAAACGGATAACCCGGATCCCGAACGTTTCGGTAAAGAGGATGCGGGCGTATTCATCCATAATGGAGAGGGCATTGCCGATCAATTATATACGAATAATTTTCTGCTTATGAATGTATGGGAGCTATGGAAATCTAATGGTGACAACGTTCACCGTGAACTCTATGATTCTCTATCGGACTATATGTGTCGGATCCAAATGATCAGTCAAGAAAGTCGATATAGCGGAGGTTGGATGAGGGCATACGATCTTCGAAACGGTGAATATTTCGGGAATAACGGAGACACTGGTTGGGGGCCGTATTGCATGGAAAGTGGATGGACGAATGCGATAACGACATCCGGCTTATTATTAGGCCTATTAAATGAATCTATATTTGAATAGGAAGGGGATTATTTAATGACGAGACATCTACATGCAGATATTGTCGTGATTGGGGGAAGTACAGGAGGCGTTGCAGCTGCGTTAGCCGCAGCAAAGGCGGGGAAACACGTCATATTGACGGAAGAGACAGATTGGATTGGCGGACAATTAACAAGTCAGGCTGTTCCACCTGATGAACATCCTTGGATAGAACAGTTCGGCTGTACAGCTAGCTACCGAGAGTTCCGACATAGGGTAAGGGAATATTACAAGCAGCATTTCCCTGTACTTCCAGCTGCAAGGTCAAAGGCTCATTTCAATCCCGGAAACGCACTCGTTAGCAGCATCTCTCATGAACCAAGAGCGGCACTCGCGGTTCTGCGTGACATGATCGCTCCATACGTTCATAACGGAAGTCTTACGTTACTCGAGAAGTATCTACCTGAGAGTGCAGATACCGAAGGTGATCAAATACGTGCGGTTACGCTACGTAATGTAGATACAGGTGAATTCATTGTTCTAACAGGGGATTATTTCCTAGATGCGACGGAAGAAGGCGATCTGTTACCTCTAGCGAAGGTGGAATATGTTACGGGCTCTGAATCTATCTCACAGACAGGAGAACCGAGTGCGTTGCAAGGGCCCGCTGATCCTTCCGATATGCAGGCGATCACTTGGTGTTTCGCTATTGATCATATAGAAGGAGAGGACTTCACGATCCAGAAGCCTGATCAGTATGATTTCTGGAGGGAGTATCAAGCGGATTTCTGGCCGGATAAGCAACTCAGTTGGATGGGGCTCGTTCCTCACACGTTGGAACCTGTGCGCTATAGCTTTTTTCCAGATGGTAAATCCTTCTCGTTGTGGAAATATAGAAGGTTGATCGATCATACACAATTCGCTGAAGGTGCCTTTGACAGTGACATCACGGTCGTGAATTGGCCGCAAAATGATTATTGGCTAGGCCCAATTATCGACGTACCTGCGGAAGAACGTGCTAAACATTTGGAGAACGCCCGTCAGTTAAGTTTGTCCTTGTTGTATTGGATGCAGACGGAAGCACCTCGTCCGGACGGTAAAGTGGGATACCCCGGTATTCGATTGAGATCAGATGTGACGGGTACCTTGGATGGTTTGGCGAAAAAACCGTATATAAGAGAATCACGCCGAATCAAGGCGGAGTTCACCGTATTGGAGCAACATATTAGCCCAAGTTGTCGTCCAGATGGAAAACCAGAGCGCTATGAGGATTCGGTTGGTATTGGCTGTTATCGAATCGATCTTCACCCGAGTACAGCGTTACGTACCTATGTTGACGTATCCAGTATGCCCTTTCAGATTCCAATGGGTAGCTTGATTCCGATTCGAATGAATAATTTACTTGCAGCTTGCAAAAATATTGGCACAACCCATATCACGAACGGCTGTTATCGTCTTCATCCCGTGGAATGGAATATTGGAGAAGCTGCTGGCTATTTGGCCGCCTATTGTGTGGATCAACAGCTTACCCCGAGGGATGTACGTAACGACCAGGTGAAGCTAAAGGAGTTTCAAAATTATTTGGTAGCTAAAGGTATCGAATTAGAATGGCCACAGACTCATGCCGTATAAGAGGAAGTTCAAAAAGTCATTTTTTGAACAGTTACTATAAGAAAGAAGGGATAGTCATCTATGAATAGTCTAATCGCTAAGAATGGTCTTGTTGTATCTTGCCAAGCATTATCTCATGAGCCTTTACACGGTTGTCAACATATGGTAGCCATGGCTAGAGCAGCTAAGGAAGGCGGAGCGATAGGAATTAGGGCCAATAGTCCGGAAGATATCGCTGCGATCCGAAGTGAGGTAGATCTGCCAATTATAGGTTTATGGAAAAAAGATTACGACGGTTTTGATGTATACATTACGCCTACAGTGGAAGATGCCGTTGCTGTTTATGAAGCCGGGGCGAGTATTGTTGCAATTGATGCGACAAATCGTGCTCGTCCAGATGGAGTGGATCTGCAGCAGACGATTGCTGTTCTTAAAAATATGGGCATCCCAGTTATGGCAGATATATCAACCTATGAAGAAGGATTGATGGCTGCGGAATGGGGCGCGGATTACATTTCCACTACATTATCTGGGTACACCCCTTATAGTCTAACTAGGCTTCCGAATCTAGAGCTCGTAAGTCGACTTTCACAGGTCCTTACCGTACCGACAGTTGCAGAAGGTGGGATTAGCACACCAGAAGAAGCTGGAGAAGCCTTACAATCTGGAGCGCATTTCGTTGTGGTTGGATCTGCTATCACGCGCCCGCAGTTAATTACGGCGCAATATGTATCAGCTCTACAGGATGCGAAGTAAGGTAAGGTGTTGATGAAATCGCAGAGGTTACACGTGTTCCCGTCTATGCAGAGAACGATGTGAATGTGGAGGCTATTGGAGCAGCTATACTACCATTATTGCGTCATTATAAAACTAGAGATGTATTGATTCATCTCTAGTTTTATTTAATACTGGGTTGGGGATGAAGCCCACTTGAACATAAATTTATTTTACTATATAATGTGCTTGATATAGTTGCATTAAAAGACGGAAGTAATAGAGATCAAGAAACAGCATAACTGTTCTAAAGGAGTGGTATTGTATGAGTACAGCAAATCGTGGAGTAAACATTGGGCCTCCTCGTTTTAAAATAGCCGTTCACTCGATCGTTTGGTTAGCTAAAAGCGGTAGCATTTTATCGAGTGCCATGATCGCAGATCAGGTTGATTCGCACGCAACCTTTATGCGTAGAGTGATGCAAGCATTAGCGGTCGCAGATATCGTTGAGTCCAAGGGTGGAAGAGAGGGTGGCTATTCCTTACGGAAACCTGCAGATCAGATTACGTTAGGTGAAATTTACTCCGCTGTTAGTGCAGAGCAAGTGGAGCCTGAAGTTGACGTTGATTGTGGAGTAGCAGCTGAACAGCTGGATGTGGAATTAGAGAAGATCCTCATTGAAGCTGAACAACAAACGATTGATTACTTACGTAAATTTACTATTGCGGACGTCATGAATCGTGTCGAATTTTTCATGATTTAAATAATTACTGCAAGGTACTAGTCAAACGCCTAGTAATCAATTATGATGTGCTTAAAGAAGTTGCAGTTCAGACTGCGCTTTTATTTTAAGCTAATATGTGCCTTGTTCAGTTGCATATATAGCGACAAAGGAGAGATTCAAAGTGGATATTGTAACATTCATTTTGCAAGGTTTACTGGCACTTATATTTCTGATGGCCGCTTTTGGTAAAATAACGGGGTCCAAGATGCATGTCGATGGCTTTAATCATTGGGGACTACCTCAGTGGTTCCGAGTTGTAACAGGTCTTGTTGAATTGATCGGAGCGGTTGCACTGATCATTGGCTACTGGGATCCAAGTTGGACAGCTGCAGGTGCGTTGTTGCTTGGCGTGACATCTATTGGAGGAATCTTGACTCACGTTCGTGTTAAGGATTCGCTGAAACAAACGTTTCCAATCATACTTTTCGGCGTTTTATCTTTTGTAGTATTCTTCATTCGCTTATCCGACCTTAGCAATTTTCCTGGATTTAACTAATTCGTTAGAAAAAAGTAAATGAACATCTAATAGACCAAGTGATATAACGCTTGGTCTATTAGATGTTCATTTCAAGATTTAATATGATCCCTGTTAGTTCGAGGAACTTTCCTTCTCTGCAGAAATAATTAAGAACATAGGTCTTCGATTCTCATCTTGCATCAGTGGATCACTATTCAACAGTTCATCTGAAGGCATAGGTTCCTTAACGGCTTTTATTACAAATCCAGCCCCAATTAAGTCATTCATATAAGTAGAGATTGTCCGATGATATTTCGTAACATCTTCGCCTAAGAATGAAGTTTCTCGTAATCCTTCGGATTGATAATGATCGACGGGCCAATGGAGGCGATTTCCTTGATTATCAACATGCCAATCTTGTTCATTTCGAGAGGTAAATATAGGATGTTCCACTGAAAAAATGAAGGAACCTCCTGGCTTCAGATAATCATGCACCTTTTTGCAAATGACCTCAAATGATTCGATATAGTGAAAAGCTAATGAACTGATCACGACATCGAATTGTGAATTTGAAAATTCGATGTCTTCAATGGGCATTTGTACATATGAAATGGCAGGATCATCTGTTTTTTCGCGTGCCTGTTGAAGCATTTTTTCAGATATATCTACTCCAATCACTGAACTTGCATGTTGTTCCCGAGCAAATAGACAATGCCAGCCGAAACCACATCCTAAATCCAGTACAATTTTATTCCTTAACTCTGGCATTAATGCTTTTAATACATGCCATTCTCCCGCACCTTCAAGTCCTTTGGTTGAACGAGCCATTTGCTTATATGAAGAAAAGAAATTTGGATCATCATATTTGTTTTGTTTCATTAGGTATGCATCTCCTATATTCATCTCTGTATATTTCTTTATTCACTATACTAATGGTATAGATATTAGTCTACTCTCTTGGGTTTTCGAGTCAGTGCTTGGCACGAAACAAACGTGAAGTCCCTATGTTATAATGTAATCAATTGTATTGAAACAGCTACTAACTATGGAAGCAGGTGTCATCGCATTGAAAACAGTCGTCGTGATTGGTGGGGGAGTGACAGGCTTATCCACCGCTTACTATTTACAGAAATCTATACAAAATAACAACTTGGACGTGAACATTGTACTGGTTGAATCCAATGACAGACTAGGCGGAAAGATCAGAACATTGCATGAGGGAGAATTCATAATGGAGTCGGGTGCTGATTCCATTGTAACTCGCAAGACGAATGTCGCTCCTCTGATTGAAGAGCTGGGTCTTCAGGATGAGGTTGTATATAACGCAACAGGGACATCTTATATCTATACCGAAGGTAAGCTGAAACAAATTCCGAGGGATTGTGTCTTTGGAATACCGCTAAGTATCGAGTCACTTGCCAAGACAGAACTGATCTCAGCCGAAGGAAAGGTCGAAGCTCTGAAAGATTTGTACACTCCGAATGACACGTTCACGAAGGATGACTCTGTTGGTGAATTTCTAGAAGCTTTCTTAGGTAAAGAACTTGTGGAGAAGCAAATATCGCCGGTCCTCTCAGGAGTCTACTCTGGAAAATTGGAAGATCTAACGATTGCATCAACGCTTCCTTATTTAATCGATTATAAGAATGAATATGGAAGTATTATTCAAGGTCTATCAGCCAATAAGGCGACTTTCCAAGGAAATGGCGATAAGAAGTTCATGTCTTTCAAGGATGGAGTATCTACATTGATTGACTCTATGGAGCAGCATTTATCTGATACTGAGATTATCAAGGGTATTCAAGCGGAACGGGTTGAGAAGAACGGAGATCAGTATCGTGTAACTCTTGCTGATGGTCGTATCTTGGATGCCGACATGGTTGTACTAGGAACAATGCATTCTACAGCACAAGCTCTGCTTCAAGATGAGCAACTGAATGAAGATTTCAATCAGTTATTGAGCAGTTCTCTAATCAGTGTCTATCTAGGATTCGATATCCCTGACAGTCAACTTCCAGCAGATGGCACAGGATTTATCACAGCCAACAGCGATGATGTGAAATGTCATGCCTGTACTTGGACAAGCCGCAAGTGGGAGCATACATCAGAACATCAGCGATTACTCGTTAGACTCTTTTACAAGAGTTCAGGCCCTCATTATGATACGCTGATCAAGCTTTCAGAGGAAGAACTGCAGCAGGTGGCTCTGCAAGACATTCAGAACAGCCTTGGTATTACGGGGCAACCTATAACCTACGATGTGATGAAATGGCATAATGTGATGCCGAATTACCACATTCGTCATCATCAGATTGTAGAGTCTCTTGAGAAAAAGATGGCTGATAGCTATCCTAATGTCATCCTCGCTGGATGTTCATACTACGGTGTAGGTATTCCGGATTGTATTGCAAACGGGGAGAAGACAGCGGGGCTTATCCTTGAGAAGGTTAGGACAAACTCTAAGAACGATTAGCATCATTAATTTCTCGTGCGGGGTATTGACGATAAATGTTCATTGTGCTAAATTTAATGTATTCCAATCGTTTTAGTATGATATTAAGTCAGATAAGATGTAGCGCTCGCTAGTTAACTAGAGGCGTACGCCAACCGAGTTTACAATTCGGGTGTCGTGCGTCTTATTTTATTTCAACAAAAGAGAGGGAGTAGTTCATCGAAGACTGTTGGACAATAATTGATATTGAGAGGATGCTGAACATGAGTCAATCGATAATAGTTACGGAAGAATGGTTGAAGCGTATCAGAGAGCAGGTCATTGGTGTAGAGTATGGTGTTATTCAAATCACAATTCATGACAGTCAAATCGTCCAAATTGATCGAACGGAACGCAAGCGTTTCGACGTGGATAAATCCACCTCGATAGCCAATAAGCGCAAATGATACTCGTTGAAGGAATATTATGATAAATGAACAAGATTTTTATATCTATCAATGGCCTGATCTTGCTTTCTATCATCACTGTCTAAAGAGGTATCGCTTAAATCGAGGTATTTATAATACGATGGATCAATGGTTTCACGATAATGGCTATCCTGAAATACAACAAAGACGTATGGTGATTATTGAGTTTCTGGAATGTACGTCAATTGTGCATGTGAACGAACATTACAAGTATTTATCTTTTGGAAAAGGAAATTTAATGACCTTATTGAGTAGTTATGTATCGCAATGCGATGTAGTAACACAGATAGTTAAATAGTATTGACATAAAGGTATGGGAACATTATGATCATTAAATTAGTATTCACATCATATTACTTGTATTTATCCACCGGATAACCGGAGACAATTTTTTTGAACTTTGTCTCCGGTTTTTTTGTACAAAAAACCAAGATATCTAGGAGGAAATAAACATGCAATATCGTAAATTAGGGAGAACGGGCTTGAAGGTTTCAGAAGTAAGTCTTGGTACCATGGCCTTTGGACGTTGGATTGATGAGGATGCATCAGCCAATATTATTGATTTGGCACTTGATCATGGGATCAACCTGTTTGATACGGCAGACGTGTACGGAAAAGACCAGCCTGGCGATTCGGAGCGTATTCTCGGAAATCTCTTGAAAGAGAGAAGAAATGATATCGTTCTAGCTACGAAGGTTCATGGACGTGTGGGAGATGGGGTGAATGACGCAGGACAAAGCCGCTACCATATTATTCGTGCCGTAGAGAATAGCTTGAAACGTTTAAAAACGGATTATATCGATTTGTATCAGGTACACCGTTTTGATCCGGATACGCCGCTTGAGGAAACATTACGTGCGCTCGATGATCTAATTCGCCAAGGTAAGGTAAGATATATCGGTGCTTCTAATTTTGCTGCATGGCAGCTTGCTAAGGCCCATGGTATAAGCGCAGTACATAGCTTACATCGCTTTGAAAGCTTGCAGCCGGAATACAGTATTATAACCCGCAATATCGAGAAGGAGATTATTCCATTTGTACAATCGGAGGAAGTTGGAGTTATCGTCTACAGTCCGCTAGGACGTGGGATATTGTCTGGCAAGTATAAAGTCGGTGAGATTCCGCCTATTGGTTCACGTCTTGCAGCAGGAGAGAAAAGGTTGGAGGACCTCCTTCAGAAAAATGCAATTGAGCTGGCTGACGCGATTAGACCATTAGCAGAACAACGCGGACTTACTTCTGCCCAATATGCGTTATCATGGGTGCTTAGCCGTCCTGGTATTACATCAGCGATTTTGGGTGCTTCAAAGCCAGATCATATTACAGAGGCAGCTAAAAGCTGGCATGAACGATTGAACGAAGTGGAATTGACAAAGGTAGATGAAATTACGAATAATCTACAGCGTCCAATCGAGACCGTGCTTCACTAAGCAATAAATTTAACCATTCTGCGTAGTTATCGAGGATATCAGATCCTAGTTGATATCCTCCTTTTATTTTAGAAATAGTTAGGTTATGTCGGGAGGAAAATGTATGGCTGGAATACGAATCAATCACTTATACAAAAGGTATGGCAAAGATAAGCATGAGGTAGTGAAGGATTTCAATATGGAAATACACGACAAAGAATTCGTTGTGTTCGTAGGTCCCTCTGGTTGCGGAAAGTCGACAACTCTCAGAATGATTGCCGGGCTTGAGGACATTACCGAGGGTGAAATCTATATTGGAGACCAATTAGTGAATAAGCTTGCTCCGAAGGATCGCGATATTTCCATGGTATTCCAAAACTATGCCTTATATCCAAACATGAGCGTGTATGAAAATATTGCCTTTGGTCTTAGAATGCGCAAAATGCCGAAGCATGAAATTGATTTAGCGGTTAAGAATGCGAGTCGTATTCTTGAAATAGAAAGCTTCCTAAATCGTAAACCGAAGGATCTGTCAGGCGGACAAAGACAACGGGTAGCGCTAGGCAGAGCTATTGTACGTGATCCGAAGCTTTTCCTAATGGATGAGCCGCTCTCCAATCTCGACGCTAAGCTTCGGGCAACGATGCGAATGGAAATTAAAAAGTTACACCAAAAGCTGGGTACAACCTTCATATTTGTTACTCATGACCAGGTTGAGGCTATGACGATGGCAGATCGCATTGTCGTCATGCGAGATGGAATCATACAACAGTGTGACACGCCTGAGCTCATTTATTCGAAACCAGCTAATACGTTCGTGGCTAGCTTTATAGGCTCCCCACAAATCAATTTTATTAATGGACTTATCCAGGAAAATCCGCAAGGTGATTTGGAGTTCCAGACGAATCGTTTCAAGCTTAAAGTACATGAGACAGTAGAGGAAGTATTACGAAAACATAACCAAGTCAATAAAAAGATTATTATGGGCATTCGACCTGAAGGTGTTAATCTCGAAAGCTTGTTCTCGGAAACGGTTATTACCGGAACCTATCATTACAATGAGCTTATGGGCGCGGATCGCTTTCTTTACCTAGATATCGGACAGGAAAAGATGCTGATTGCACGTGTCGACCCACTCGTTCGCTTGAATGAAAATGAAAAAGTGAAAGTGGAGCTTGATATGTCTAAGGCACACTTTTTCCATAGAGATACTGGAGAACGTTTCGCAGAGTAAAGGATGCTTATGAGGGAGGAGGCTCTAGCTATGAAAAAAACAAGGATATGGATTAGATTTAGCGGAGGCATACTGTTGGTGGTTTTGTTACTCTCTTCTAGAGCAGCAATCCAATTGGCATCAGGCGAAACCTCTGAGACGAAGGTAGTGCCTGAACTTCATTCATCATTTAATTACGAGATTGATCCTTATTTCGGAGAAGTGCTGGCGGGCTGGAAGGAGCAGGATCTACCAAACGCAACAGCCTCCGTCACCGTTGATGCAGGGAAACCCTCAAAAGGTTCAGGTGACGAGGGGATAGTAACTGGAGACTATGAAGGGAAATCAAATGTGCTCATTTGGAATACCACCGGTCTGAGTTGGGTGGAATATCAAATCGACGTTCCCAATGATGCATTGTACGAGATTCAAGTATCCTACCATGCGCTAAAAGGTATTGGAGGGAAGGGCGCCATTCAGTTCGGGGTTACGATAGATGGTAATAGACCGTATCATGAAGCATCTTCCGTATCTTTATATCGCTCATGGGAGGATGTTCGTCCTATATTAACTAATTCGGATGGTGACGAAATTCGACCAAGGTCGCTTGACGTATCAGAGTGGAGCCAAGATCCGTTCATTGATTCCGGAGGAGCTTATTCACAGCCGTTACAATGGCATTTCGAGGAAGGTACACATACGATTCGATTGGAAGGTTATGGACCAATAGCGCTTGAATCCATTCAAATCGTTCCGAGTGAAGCGATAGCTACCTACGAGGAGTTGGCTGCTAGCTACGACAATGTTCATGTCACTGAGGGTGAAACCTTAACCCTGCAAGCTGAAGATTTTACTTCCAAAAACGATACTGCGATCAAGCTGTATTCTGATAAAAATTCACGTACCGTTCCTCGTTATAAAGGTAGAACTCTATACAACACCGTAGGTGGACTCCGCTGGATTGAACAGAACCAAGAGATTACTTGGACTGTTGAGGTGCCGGAGACGGGAATGTATAAAATTGCATTTCGAGCCTTGCAAAACACGATAGCTCAGAAGACATCCTTTCGTACGATCCGAATTGATGGAGTAGTACCGTTCAAGGAGCTATTGGCTTACAGTTTCCCATATTCGACAGGTTGGAAGGGTAGGGTGATTGGTGCAGATGACGAAAGCCCTTATCTCTTCTATCTTGAAGAGGGAAAGCATTCATTATCACTGGCCGTTACCCATTCACCCGTCAAATCGATCATTGTGGATATTGAGGCTCTGAACGCACATCTCGATTCCATTGATTGGGACTTGCGTACGTTAACAGGAACAACGACAGGATCGACGAAGACGGTGTTGGATCGGAACCGCACTTGGAACATGGAGCAGGATTCACCTGGATTAACAGACAGGCTATTGCTAGCTGCCGATGCTATGGAGGCCCTATCGTCGCAGCTTGTGAAGGTGAACGGAAATAAGGATTCCATAAGTCAAGGCCTCGTTACATCAGCCAAGGATATTAGAGAGCTGAATGAGAAGCCGGAAGAGATTCCATACCATATTGATGAGATTTCGTCGATGAGGGAGAAACTCGGTACTTTTATCGATTCGCTGGTGAAGCAGTCCTTACAGCTTGACGAGATTTACATTATTCCAAAGAATGCAAAAACACCTCGTATGGAGTCGGCCTTCTTTAATAATGTAAAGGGAAGTCTACAAAACTTTTCCTACTCCTTCGATACGAGAGATAATTTGAGCGAGCTTGATACAACTAAATTAAATATTTGGGTTCAACGAGGCAGAGATTATGTCGATCAATTGCAACAGCTAGCGGATGAATCCTTTACGCCAGAAACGGGCATTGAAGTGAAGGTGAATCTGCTACCAAACCCTGAATTGTTGCTTATGTCTAATGCTGCAGGGGTTCAGCCTGATGTTGCCCTTGGGCTGACGCAGGATTTGCCTGTTGATTATGCCATACGTGGCAGTACAGTGGATTTATCGCAATTTGATGATTTTGAAGAACTGTACCCTAGGTTTAGTCCAGGTTCTTGGCTTCCGCTTCATTATAATGGCGGTTACTACGGTGTGCCGGAGACACAATCGTTCCAGGTTCTATATTATAGAAAGGATATTTTGCAGCGACTGGGACTAGACATTCCGGAAACATGGGATGATGTGTATGATTTGCTACCGACACTGCAGCAAAACTTCATGAACTTTTACGTAAATCCTAAAGAGTTTACTCATTTCTTTTATCAAAATGGTGTTGAGTTCTATGAAGCTGATGGTGTGAATTCAGGATTGGATACGCCTGAGGCATATCAAGCCTTTAAGCAATGGACCGACTTGTTTAATACGTACGCGATAGAACGAGAGGTTCCGAGCTTTTATCAGCATTTCCGCAAAGGAACAATGCCTATTGGCATTTCGGATTACAACATGTATGTACAGCTCTCCGCAGCAGCGCCAGAATTAAATGGCCGTTGGGGTATTGCCCTTATTCCTGGGACGAAGCAAGTCGACGGTACGATTAGCCGCTGGGCAGGAGGGGGACAACGGACAGGTGTGATTTTTGAAAAGTCGGAGAAGAAGGATGAAGCTTGGCAATTTTTGAAATGGTGGCTTTCGACCGAAGTGCAGGAGCAATATGGATCGGATTTAGAAGCGGTCAACGGTGTAGCTTTCCGCTGGAATACGTCCAATGTTGAAGCCTTCATGCAACTTCCGTGGAAAAAGGAGGATGCCAATGTCATTCTGAATCAGTGGAAGTGGTATAAGGATATTCCTAACGTGCCTGGCGGATATTTTCTGGAACGAGAGACGAATAATGCTTGGGTTCGGTCTGTCGTAGGAACAACTAATTATATGTCCTCGCTTGAGCAAACCGTAAGGGATATTAATCGAGAGTTGCATAGAAAGCAAGAAGAATTCGGGTTTATTGATTCAGTGGGCAATAGATTGAAAACATTAGACATCCAGGCTGTAGATACTCCGTGGGAAGGAATTGACCGCTATGTGGAGTAAAATATGGTCTTTCCGAATTTCGTATTTGTTCATTGCGCCTTTTTTATTATGTTTTATAGCTTTTATTGTCACTCCAATCTTAGCAGCAGTTGGTTTAAGTTTCACGTATTATAATGCAGTCGAGCCACCGCGCTTTATCGGTTGGAGTAACTTTCAATACTTAATTGCGCAGGATCTGCTATTTCTGAAGCATGCTTTGCCGAATACGTTCAAATTCGCAATTATTGTTGGACCTGGTGGCTATGTAGCGGCATTTCTACTCGCTTGGCTGATTTCGAGGCTTCGTGGCGGTTTTCGTAAATGGATTGCTTTAGCCATGTATACACCATCGCTTACGATCGGTATTGCCATGACGATTATTTGGCTACCGATGCTTACTGGAGATCGAATTGGATATTTGAATAGTGTGCTGTTGAATTTAGGAATCATTGACGTTCCGATGCTATGGATAACCAGCCCCGAGCTATTAATGAATTCCATGATTGCAGTGACGTTATGGTCTAGTATGGGCGTAGGATTTCTAGCGATGCTAGCCGGTATTTTAAATGTTGATACGGTACTCTATGAAGCCGGTAGAATTGATGGGATCAGAAATAGTCTGCAGGAACTTTGGTTTATTACGATTCCTTCTATGAAACCACAAATGCTATTCGGAGCCGTTATGGCTATCGTCACAACCTTTAAGACCGGATCGATTGGTGTAGAGTTATCTGGCCAGAACCCAACACCGGAATATGCGGGGCATTTGATCGTTAATCATATTAATGATTATGGATTTATCCGATTCGAAATGGGTTATGCAGCAGCAGTATCCGTGTTTCTTCTATTAATCATGTATTTTGCGAACAAGCTAAGTTGGGGATTGTTCGGTTCGAAGGAGGAATAACTTGTGAAAAAATCGGCCCTGACATCAAAGATTCTGTTTCATGTATTCATGGTTTTGTTGTCGATCATTATGATTTTTCCAATTATATATATATTTAATCATGCATTTAAGCCATATCACGAGTTGTTTGTATATCCTCCAACCTTTTTTGTTCGTGAGCCGAATATTCAAAACTTTGTTGAACTGCTATGGGTATCTTCTAATTCAATTGTTCCGGTATCTCGGTATTTATTCAATAGTTTTTTTATTTCAGTTCTGAGTGTCGTTGGCGTTACAATCGTGAGTGCATTATGCGCCTATCCATTATCGAAGCATCCCTTTCCGGGACGTAAATTTATTTTTTCGACCATTATATTAATGCTTATGTTCACGCCTGAGGTTATTCAGATTCCTCGTTATTTGGTCGTCAGCAATTTAGGCATAATGAATACGTATTGGGGACATTTGCTCCCCGTGCTTGCACTACCTGTAGGTGTCTTTCTATTGAAGCAATTCATTGATCAAATACCTGACGCATTGATCGAAGCGTCACGAATAGATGGAGCAAAAGAAATCGTCGTTTTCTTTCGGATCGTCATTCCAATGTGTATGCCAGCCATTGCGACGGTTGCCATTCTTGCCTTCCAAAACTCATGGGGGAATCTAGAAACCTCTTCGTTATTTATGCAGGATGACGAAATGAAGAACTTCCCGTTCTTCTTGTCCACATTGACAAGTAATCTTGCCAATAATGTAGCGCGGCAAGGTGCAGCTGCGGTAGCGGCACTTATCATGCTTATTCCTAATTTAATTTTCTTCGTCATTTTGCAAGGGAAGGTCATTTCTACGATGGCACATTCCGGTATTAAATAGGGGGTGAAACGATTGAAGAACAGGAGGCTGCGCATTCATCCGGTATTTATCATTCTAATTGCTGTGGTTTACATATCGTGGCCCGGCTTGCAGGCTTCAGCCTCACAACTTCCGTATGAAACGTATTACAAGGACGGATTCGGGCAATTGGTGAAAACTCAGGCGGCGTATATTCCGGCCGGTATAATCGGCAGGGACCAAACCATATTGGGAGAGGAATCGGCGAACTCTAAGGAAGCGCCAGTACTAACACTTAACCGGCCTAAAGATATATTTGTGGATGAGAAGGATCACATTTATATAGCTGATACAGGCAATAACCGAATTGTTCATCTTGATCAAGACGGTCGGTTCATTCGTGAAATGACAGTAAACGAAAGTCCACTTAAAGGTCCTAGCGGTCTGTTCATCGATAAGCTGGGTGAAATATATGTCGCCGATACAGGGAATAATCGGGTCGTTAGACTGGATGACGAAGGGAAACTGCTGAAGGAGTTCGGGCGTCCCGTTTCGAGCTTTTTACCGGAAGCATTCAAATACGATCCAGTTAATCTCATCGTGGATAAGCGCGGATTTATTTATGTAACGACGCTTGGTGCTTACCAAGGCTTACTTCAACTTAATCCAGACGGAGAGTTTCAGAGCTTCTTTGGCTCCAATAGGGTTGCATTCTCTTTATTTGATGCTTTCAAGCGTTTTGTTTACACGAGAGAGATGTATCAAAGAGAGCTTAGTAAGCTTCCTGGAGCTATTGCTAATTCCGCAATAGACAAGGACGGGTTTATCTATACCGTTACAAAAGAAATAGAGACCGATCAAATTAAAAAACTGAACATTGCCGGCTTGAATCAATTAATAGGTAAAGGTGAATTTGCATCCTTGCAAGCGGATAGGTCCTATGGTGAAGTACTTGAACGTAGACACGATGCACCAAGTCCTCAATTAAGCGATATTACAGTCGATGTAGCTGGCAACATTACGGTTACCGATACGGTGATCAATATGATTAGCCAGTATGATAGAAATGGAAATTTGCTATTCTTTTGGGGCGGAGACATCATTAATGCGACTTCTAAATCAGGAGTAGTGAAAACGCCTGCCGCGATTGCAAATAATTCCAAAGGCGACCTTCTCGTGCTCGACAGTGTTAATAATCTAATTCAAGTGCTGCGTTTATCAGAGTTTGGCGAGTTGGTACATAAAGCGAATCAATTAACTCAAGAGGGACGCTATGAGGAAAGTGAACCTTTATGGCAAGAGGTACATCGCTTGAATGCTCAGTATACGCCCGCTTTGATTGGGCTAGCTAAGGCGGCATACAAGCATGAAGATTATGAGAGTGCTGAACAACTATTTTATCAATCAGGTGTAGTTGGAGGATATTCAGAATCGTTCTGGCAAAATCGGTTGGAATGGTTTCAGAGGAACTTTGGCCTGATTATGAACATTGCACTCATTATCGGACTACTCTATTTATTTGGGAATCAGATCACCAAGCGACTAGGTTTACAGAAACGATGGAAGAATCATTTTCAGGTGAATAATAAATTGTTGCTGCAATTAAAGCATGCTGGTTATGTAATCAAACATCCAGTTGATGGGTTTTACGCCATTAGATATGAGAATAAGGCAGGTTTATGGAGTAGCTTGATTATACTTATCGTTGCACTTACATCGTTCGGCTTCATGGAGGCAGGTATCAGCTTTGTATTTAATCCCGCGGTTTTTGTAGGTGTGGATATATGGCCGATTGTGGTACAGTTTAGCGCGATATGGTTCGGATGGGTTATCTCTAACTATTTGATAAGCTCCCTTCTTCGCGGAGAGGGAAGGTTTAGAGATGTGTTGTATGGTAGTTCCTATGCCCTAATCCCCATTATTCTTATAGGATTACCATTGACTCTCTTATCGAATGTCATGACACTTAATGAGTTAGCTATTTTTAACTTTTTGGAATGGTCTGTCGTGTTATGGACGGGGCTACTGTTCGTATGGATGGTTCAAGGGATACACAACTATACGTTTATTGAGGCACTCTTTAACATCCTCTTATCCGTTATTACTCTTATCATTATGGTTATTTTAATCTTCATATTTATTAGCTTAAGTGCAGAACTCATTAACTTTATTTATTCCTTGTATCAGGAGGTGATCATACGATGACCAGTGTTAAATTCAAATACAGATTAATTACAAAGCTCGTTTGTATTACAATTGTGCTGGTCGGGTTAGTATGGATGCTCATATGGGTTTGGAATCCATCGAGCGAGGACACTGACTTAGCGGTCGATGCAGAGATATTGTTCGATTCAGTTGGGGTAATCCCTGTGGAACAGGGATTACCCGTTGAGGAGCGTTTCAAGCAGGTAGCTGAAACAGAATCATTGAAGTTGCTCATCGACAGCACAACAGCACACTTTCAGGTCATTAATAAATCGACTGGTAAAGTATGGCGTTCTTATCCTGATCCGCAGTATTGGGATAAGGAAACTGTCCCTACTGTTTGGAAGAATAACTTGTCCTCCCCAGTAATGGTTGAATATGTGAATGTGGAGAACTACAAATCATTATCCATTACGACCAGCCTAATCGAAGATAAGGGCTATCTAGAAAACTTTAAGACAACCGAGAATGGCTTTACTGTAACGTTCGTCTTACCGAAGGTACAATTTAAAATCCCAATTGAAGTAAGTCTGAAGGATGATTATGTTGAGACGAGAATCGTTGACTCCGGCATTATCGAGGGGAAATTAAGCTTACTCAATGTTAAGCTCTATCCTTTGTTCGGTGCGCAACCTTCGGTTGGGCAAGATGGCTATATTATGCTACCAGATGGTTTAGGTGCGCTGATACGTTTTGATTCTGAAAGAATCATGCAGCAATTAACCTATAACGAAAGCGTATATGGCAATGATCTATCCTTTTATAACGAGAATACAGATAGACAGCGAATTTCAATGCCGGTATTTGGGTTGAAGTCAGGTGATCAGGCATTTCTGGCTGTGGTGGCCGAAGGGGAGCCATTCGCCAATATTTATGCAGCCCCATCGGGTGCGGTCGGAGCGTCCAACTGGGTAACAACTGAATGGCAATATCGCAAGCGTTTCTTCCAAAGCGTGAGTAAGAGTACGGGAGAAGGCTTCTATACCTATAGTGGAGGTAAATTCGTTACAGATAAGCGAGCTACACGTTACTATCCGCTTGCACCAGAAGAGAGTGATTACGTTGGTATGGCTGCAGCCTATCGAAGATACTTGATCGATGTACAAGGCGTGAAACCACTAGAAGCGACTAAAGAGGATGTACCGCTTTATATTGATATTGTAGGAGGAGATATTGAGAAGGGATTATTTCTTGATTCTTACTTAAAAGGAACGACGACGGATGAAGCAACTACCCTCGTAAACGACATTTACAAGCTTGGCATGAAGCGTTTGTCCGTTAATTTTATAGGCTGGCAGCAGGATGGCTATAGCACGCATGGCGGATATTTCCCTGTAGATAGACGGATTGGTGGAACCAGTGGGATGAAAGATTTCATATCGTTTGCTCATTCCTTGGATATACCCGTCTATTTGACAGCAAATTATACGTTGAATAATAATGGCGATGATCATTTCTGGTGGAGACGTGATGGGCTGCGTAATTTGGCTGGTACGGTTCTAGAAGATGTAAAGGATTCCGATCAAGAAGCAAGTTCATTTGTAAGTCCAAAGTTTTACGAAAAGGTAGTTACCTCGGATTTGGACAGTTACAAGAAACTTGGGGCAGACGGTATCTATTTCGAGGATGGGATTGGTCAGCAGGTGAATACCGATTTCAACAGCCGTTATGTATCAAGCCGTGTTGATATCGTGGATGTGCAACGAAGCATATTCAAGCAAACAATCGATACGCTCGGATCTGTTACAGCTAATAATGTTAACTTCTATGCGCTTGACCAAGTTGATCATGTTCATCGATTGACTGGCGATTATTCATATGATGTATTTATTTCCGAAGAGATTCCTTTTGCACAAATTGTCCTGCATGGACTTCGCACTTACACATTGGAATATTCAAACTTACGGAATGAATTCGACAATGAATTTTTACGAAATATTGAGTATGGGGCATACCCAACTTATGTATTCACGGGTGATGCAGCTGCTGACTTCAAGAACGCTTATTCATTATGGTACTACAGCCTGAACTATAAGGTTTGGATTGACCAGCTGACTCATGAATATACGAGAGTGAACGAAGCTTTAGCAGCTGTGCAGGATCAGTTTATTACAGGTCATCATACTTTAGCGCCCAATGTGAAAGAAACGGTTTATGGTGATCAATATCGCATTATCGTGAATTACAATTTGACTGACTACAGTAAGGATGGACTTGTTGTTCCTGCGAAGGACTTTGTCGTCATTAAAGGGGGAACAGCGAAGTGAAACTAAAACGTAAGCTAGAGTCTACCACGATCCGCAAACTTGAAGGCTCTTTATTTATAGCGCCTTGGGTATTCGGATTTGTAACATTCGTGGCATTCCCCTTATTCTATTCGCTATATATGAGCTTTCATCAGGTGAGAATTACAGTGGACAAAGTCAATTACACATTTATTGGCTTTCAGCATTACCGGGAAATACTCGTTGCGAACGGGAGTCTGCTCTATGAAGAGCTATTTCCTTTTCTACAAGAGTCAGCGATGATGATACCTATCATTCTGGTGTTTTCCCTACTCATCGCGATCTTGCTTAACATGAAGTTTCCAGGACGAACATTGTTTAGAGTGATATTCTTTCTTCCTGTTATTTTTTCCTCGGGTCAAATTGTGCAGGAATTTATCGCTCAGGGTGAGGGATCGCTGAGTATCATGGAATCGCTTAGAATTGATTCTTATTTGCGAGAGTACGTTCCGGGTTCTTGGATATCACCGATCCAGAATGTTATGGGATCATTTGTACTCGTACTGTGGTATTCAGGTGTGCAAATTCTGATCTTCTTAGCAGGTCGACAAACACTACCGGCAGCGGTCTATGAGGCATCACGTATCGATGGCTCAGGACCCTGGAATACCTTTTGGAGAATAACCCTGCCAGGTCTGATTCCATATGTCTTCTTGAACTTGATGTACACCGTTGTCGATTTATTCACATTCCCATCGAATCCAATCGTGAGTCGAGTCAACACTAGCAATTACGGTAGCTCCAGTGCATTGGCTTGGATTTATTTTTCGATTATTCTAACCGTCGTGCTGCTCACCTTATTTCTGTACAGCAGGGTGAACAAGTCATTTTCAGGAAAACGATAAATAGGAGAGAGGTGAGATCATAGTGAAACTAATAAAAAGGGGACACCTACCGGTGAAGCTATATTCCGATGATACGTTGCGTAAAGGATTGGATTTGCTTAAACATCGAGTAATCGGTAGCGAAATCGACAAAGGCATTCTTTTTAAAGTGATTATATATATCATTTTGATCAACGTAGCCTTTATTTACCTTAAACCCATTCTCTACATGGTAACTACGATGGTTAAGGATGCTAAGAACATACTAGATCCGTCTGTCATTTGGGTGCCGAAAACGATATTCCTTGGACATCTCAAAGAAGCAGCAGAAATGCTGAAATATGGAAAAAGCTTTGCGATCAGTATATCGCTTGCCGCTTCGGTAGCAGTGCTACAGGTGTTTTCTTGCGCAATTGCCGGATATGCCTTTGCTCGTCTTGATTTCCCTCTGAAAAAACTATGGGGAGCCTTACTGTTATTTACGTTTATTATGCCTCCACAAATCACAATATTGCCGTCAATCATGCTGTTCAAAGAGTTTGGCTGGTTGAACACCTTTTTGCCCATGGTTGTACCTGCGTTATTTGGACATGGACTAAAGGGTGCTATGTTTGTAATCATATATCGATCATTCTATTCCACGTTGCCAAAGGAACTGGATGAAGCGGCCAGAATAGATGGGGCAGGTGTTTTTCGGTTGTTCTTCCGCGTGATGTTTCCACTTTCGAGATCGGCGACCATTGTCGTTGTTCTATTCTCATTCGTATGGAATTGGAATGATTTCTACTTCCCATCGTTATATATGTTTACGGCTGAGAATGTTCCATTATCCATTACGTTAGCGAGGATGGCGGGTGAAATGAAGCTGGCAGAAGGTGCAGGTCAATTAACGGTATATGCGGAAGCGATAAAAATGGCAGCATCCTTCCTCATTATTATGCCGCTACTGGTCATCTATTTGTTCGCTCAGCGTTGGTTTATAGAAGGTGTGGAACGGACTGGACTGGTGGAATAAGTTGTTGACAAACTAAAGTAGTGGTGTTAAATTTACATCACTCTAAGTTTTTAAATAAACACATCAGAATACTATGGATTAATCGACCGGATAACCGGAGACTGCCTTTGAGGCATCTCCGGTTATTTTTTTGTAACCAAAATACTAATTCAAAAGAGAGGGGCGTAAGAGGAGTTATTTCTGACATCTGAGTTAAGAGAGATGTATGGTTCTAAAAAATGAAGCAATAGAAAAGGGGAAACTAAAAATGACTATAAATGATCGCAAGTTACATTTAAATGTATTTCTGCGGGCAACAGGGCACCATGCAGGTTCTTGGCGTCATCCTTCGTCTAGCCCCGAGCATGAGTTAGATATTGATTTTTTGACAAATCTAGCTACAATCGCAGAACGCGGTAAGCTTGACTCCATTTTCCTTGCAGACGGCTATGCAGGAGGTCAAAGTAAATTTGAGCCGTTCACCCTCCTATCGGCGCTAGCGTCAGTGACGGAGCATATCGGATTAATCGCTACGGTAGGAACGGTATATAATGAGCCATTCCATGTGGCTAGACAATTCGCCTCCTTGGATCATATTAGCGGAGGTAGAGCTGGATGGAATATTGTAACGGGCGCAGGATCAGCTGCCCATAACTTCAGCAGGAATGAACACCCTGAGCATGCAGAGCGCTATGAAACGGGTGAGGAATTCGTCGAGGTCGTGAAGCAGCTGTGGGACAGCTGGGAGGACGATGCGCTTATATTCGATAAGCAGGCTGGCAAATTGGTTGATCCGAATAAGGTTTACGAGATTAACTTTAAGGGTAAGACATACGCCGTCAAAGGTCCATTGAATATACCACGTCCGCCCCAAGGCTACCCCGTACTGGTACAGGCGGGCTCCTCCGAGAGAGGCAAGGAATTGGCTGCGAAGACCGCTGAAGTCATCTTTACCGCGCAGCAAACTTTTGATGCAGGTCGTGAATTTTACAGCGATGTGAAATCAAGACTGGCTAAGTATGGAAGAACACATGATGAACTCGTTATACTGCCAGGCCTTGCTCCAATCGTTGCGGATACGGAAGCGGAGGCAAGAGACATCGAGGAAGAATTGCATTCGTTAGTAGACACGAAGGAAGCTCTTCGAAGTCTGTCGGAGCGATTCAATGTTGATCTATCTGATTATCCGCTCGATGCTCTAGTACCGCTAGATCAGGCGAAGGCTTCGGAGGAGTTCAATGGTATTCGTAGTCGTCAAGAAGTTGTTATAGATGCTGCACGACGAGAGAACTTCACCATTCGCCAGCTCCTCTACCGCAGCAATGGGGGGCATGGCCACGTTACCTTCACTGGATCGGTCCTACAGACCGCTGACTTTATCGAGAAATGGTTTAAGAATCATGCAGCGGATGGATTCAATGTATTGCCGCAGTTGTTCCCTTCAGGTCTTGAGATCTTCGTGGATAAAGTGATTCCCGAATTGCAAAATCGCGGCTTGTTCCGTACCGAGTATGAGGGGAGAACGCTGCGTGATAGCTTAGGGTTACAACGCCCTGAGAACACACGTTTTCGCTCGTTGAAAGTATAAATATCATTTACTAAAGGGATGAGAGGGATCGACATGAAAAAAATGATGTACACCATTAGTATCAGTTTGCTTATTATAGCGCTAGTAGCTTGTGGAAACAGTAAAACAGTTCCAGAAAGTCAGACGACAGTAAATATAAATGGTTCTAATAAGGTTAATGAAACTGCGGAAGTTGCCCATTTCAAAAAACTCGGCGATGAGCCTCTTAACTTAACCTTTTACAGCGTGGGAGCTACTTTCACGGATGTAGAATTCGAAGTCATGATTGCGGGTCCGATTCATACTAAGTACCCGAATGTGACGATTGAACGGATTACGCCTGCGGCGACAACGACTCCGGAAGAAGTGCTGTCTACGCATGTTCCAGATATTATATTCGGAGCTGTGACGCAGCGAGTCATTCGTACGGGAGTTTATCAGGATTTAAGAGAACTAATCAAAAAACATAAATTGGATGAAAGCCGTCTTAAGCCGATTGGTTATGACTATATTAAGGAAATTACGAAAGGACAGGGCGATGCCGTACTTGCGCTTCCTTTCAATATTAATCAGCACGTTCTGTACTACAATAAGGATATTTTCGATAAATTCGGTGTTCCCTATCCGACAGCAGAGCAATTGACATGGGATCAAGCGATCGAAATTGGAAAGCAACTAACTAGAACGGAAAATGGCGTTAATTATATCGGTCTTGTTGTAGATAATTTAACAGGTTTAAATAAATCACTTGGCTCGCCGTATGTGGATCGGGAAACGGGTCAGGCAGCACTTGACACCCCAGAATGGTTGCGAATATTTGAGCTATACAAGGAAATCGTGGATATTCCAGGGTATGTAACTACCGATGGAACTTGGAATTGGACACGTGATCATTTCATGAAAGATCAGAACATCGCAATGCGTGTTTCTTGGCTGGCGAATATGGTTGGTCCATTGGAAGAGCTACGGCAGCAGGGTGTTGAATTCAACTGGGATATTGCACCGGTTCCGAATTTCGATGATCAGCTTGGCAAAACAAGAGAGGCACAAATTCATTCTATTTCTATCAATAGTCAAAGCCCTCATCAGGATGAGGCTTTCCAGGTTATTGCTGAGATATTATCGGATGAAGGACAACGGATTATCGCTAGAAATGGTAGAGTTCCGTCTGTTATTAATCCGGAGCTTGAGAAAGAATACGGTGCAGAAATTCCAGTGTTGCAAGGAAAAACGGTTCAAAATGTATTTATCGGTGAACCGATTCAAGAGCATTATCAGCATCCATATGAGTCGGAAATAACGATAAGACTTACAGAAGCAGCAGAGGATATTGCCATTCATGGGCTTGACGTGAACTCGGCGATACGTAAAGCAACGGAAGCAATCAATAAGGATGTTGAAACATTAAAAACGACGATAGGACAATAATGAATGAAACAAGGGGGATAAGAAATGAGTAGCCAGCAACGTAAGTTGAATCTTAATGCATTTTTGTTCGGAACAGGTCATCATGAGGCTTCCTGGAGGCTTCCGGAAGCGCAGCCGGAACGGAATCTTGATTTTCAGCATGTACTTGAAATCGTACAGACTGCTGAGCGTGGGTTGTTAGATTCCGTTTTTCTAGCCGATGGGTATGCAGGGCGATCCAACAAATTGGAGCCATTTACTGAACTGGCAGCACTTGCGAGCAGAACGAAGCATATCGGACTGATTGCCACGGTCGGCACTACTTATAATGAGCCCTTCCATGTAGCGCGCAAGTTCGCTTCGTTGGATCATATTAGCAGGGGGAGAGCCGGCTGGAATATTGTAACCGGGGGTGGATCGGCTGCATTGAATTTCAGCAGAGAGGAGCATCCCGAGCACTCGTTGCGATATGAAGAAGCCGATGAATTTGTAGATGTTGTAAAGCAATTATGGGATAGCTGGGAAGATGATGCGATTATTAATGACAAGGTAGCGGGTATTCGCACCGTCAAAGGAAAAGTACATGAAATCGATTTTAAGGGCAAATATTACGCTGTGAAAGGTCCACTTAACATTGCACGACCACCGCAAGGATATCCGGTATTGGTTCAGGCTGGTTCATCGGAGAGTGGTAAGGAATTTGCTGCGAAATCTGCTGAAGTTATTTTTACAGCGCATCAGAACTTTGAGGATGCACAGGCTTTTTACACGAATGTGAAATCACGTCTTGTCAAATATGGACGTACAGCCGATCAACTGAAAATATTACCTGGAATTAGCCCGATTATTGCTGGAACGGAAGCAGAGGCTAAAGAAATCGAGAATCAATTATTCGAACTGGTTAACAAAGACGGCGCAGTTAAGAGTTTGTCTGAACGTTTAGGCATTGATTTGTCGGAGTATCCGTTGGATCAACCATTAACTCTTGAAGGCGTGCGTGAAACGGAAGAGGTCAACGGAAATAAAAGCAGACATCAACTTATATTAGATTTGATTCGTAAGGAAAACTTGTCCCTACGTCAATTAATTAATCGTTTGGCTGGTGCTAGAGGCCACTTTACGTTTACGGGGACACCGCTTGGGCTGGCAGATGTGATTGAGAAATGGTTCCTGAATGGAGCAGCTGATGGATTTAATGTAATGCCACAAATATATCCTAGCGGATTGAACATATTCGTTGACAAGGTCATTCCTGAATTGCAGAATCGTGGCTTATTCCGTACCGAATACGAAGGTACCACGCTAAGAGAGAACCTTGGACTTGCAAGACCAGCTAATACTCGCTATCAACTGAGTTCGACTCTGTAGAACGTTTAGACATAGAATGGGAGGAATATTAGAAATGAATGAAACTATTCAATTATTGAAGAATCATCGTTCGATTCGTAAGTACAAACCGGATCCTATTTCGGATAATGAATTGGAACAAATTCTACTCTCCGCGCAGGCTGCTTCTACTTCGTCGAACATTCAAGCCTACAGTGTAGTAGCCATTAGGGATCCTGAGAGGAAGAAGCTTCTTGCGGAGCTTGCTGGGAATCAGAAACATATCATTGAAAGTAGTGTTTTCCTCGTATGGTGTGCGGATTTAAACAGAATTAAAGTTGCAATTGAGCTCCATGAAGATACAAAGATGCATCAAAATGTAGAATTATTTCTACTAGGCACCATTGACGCTACATTGGCTGCTCAAAACGCAGTAATCGCGGCTGAATCGCTTGGATACGGTATCGTATATATCGGAGGTATTCGCCTTAATCCAAAGGAAGTATCCGAACTATTGGAGTTGCCACCTCTTGTATATCCAGTCTTTGGTCTATGTATAGGGGTTCCCGATCAAGAGCCTGATATTCGTCCAAGATTGCCGCTAACGGCGGTTTACCATAAAGAGGTATACCATGAAGAAGGTCAGCTCGGAGATATTGAGGAGTATGATGCAATTACTCATGAATATTATGCGACTCGTAGGGCTGGTGGAAAGGGCGGGGATCAAGATACAATATGGTCAAAAGAAATGCTAAAAAGATTCAATCAAGAGCGTCTTCGCGATCATTTACACGGTTACTTGCTTGGTCAAGGGTTCGAATTGAAGTGAATTTACTCAAGAAGCTTATAGATTTATACTATTGACAATAAAGATGTATCGTAATAAAATTAAAACATAGTATTCAACTGTATATAGTAAGAATAGATTGACCGGACAACCGGAGATTTAGCCAAATAGGCTAAGTCTCCTTTTTTTTTGTTAAAACGATGAATTGAGGTGTGGGAAATGAGTGAAGAGCCGCTGGACAGGAAGGTGCACTTGAATGTTTTCTTAAGAGGGGCTGGTCATCATTCCGGTGCATGGAAACATCCCGAATCGAATCCGAAAGAAGATCTTGATCTAGAGTATTATGCGACAATCGCCAGAATAGCAGAGCGAGGTCTGTTGGATTCGTTATTCATGGCAGATAACTATTCAGGTCTCGGAAGAAGACTAGAACCGTTTACTCTGTTGTCTGGTTTAGCGGCATTAACGAAGCATGTGGGTCTCATTGCGACAGTCAGCACAACCTACAATGATCCTTATCACGTTGCACGCAAATTCGCTTCGCTTGACCACATAAGCAAGGGACGGGCTGCATGGAATATTGTTACGGGTCATTCGCAAACAGACGCTAGCAACTTCAACAAGTCCGTGCATCCTGATGTAGCACAGCGCTACGAAATGGGTGATGAGTTCGTAGAGGTTGTAAAGCAATTATGGGACAGCTGGGAAGAGGATGCGCTTATTTACGATAGGAAGAACGAAGTCGCGATTGATACGAGCAAAGTGTACGAAATAAACTTTCAAGGGAAATATCATTCAGTCAAAGGGCCGCTGAACATTCCACGTCCACCCCAAGGTCATCCAGTGCTCGTTCAAGCCGGATCGTCGGATAGAGGAAAGGAATTAGCTGCGAAAGCAGCGGAGGTGATATTCACAGCGCAGCAAACGCTCGGAGCTGCACAGGAGTTTTACACAGATGTTAAGGCACGGTTGAAGAAATATGCCAGGACGCCAGAGCAAATGCTTATTATGCCTGGGCTTAGTCCAATTGTCGCAGATACGGAGGCTGAAGCACGAGATATTGAGGATGAATTTAATGCACTGCTTAATCCGAAGCAATCTCTGCAGCGATTATCCAACTATTTTGAGGTTGATTTATCGGAGTATTCGCTCGATGACCTCGTGCCAGTTGACAAAGTAAAGCCATACGGATCGATCACGACCGGCATAACAAGTAGACAAGAAGTTGTAGTTGATGCCGCGCGAAGAGACAATATGACGATTCGTCAATTTCTTGCTCGAAGTGCTGCAGGTCATGGACATGTATCGTTCACAGGCTCTGTCATACAGACAGCCGACTTTATAGAGAAATGGTTCAAGGAGAGAGGAGCAGACGGCTTTAACATTTTGCCTCATATTTATTTCAGCGGCTTTGAAACGTTTGTAGATAAGGTTATCCCTGAATTGCAAAACCGAGGTCTATTCCGTACCTCATATGAGGGAACTACGCTTCGTGAAAATCTTGGTTTGGCACGCCCTGATAATATCAATAAGGCAATATGGGCATTGGGTAGGCAAGTCGAGCAAGTATAGTTGTCAAATCATTGAATACTTATAAATCGAAGGAGGAAGTTAATATGTCTATACAATATCGTAATTTAGGAGCTAGCGGCCTGAAAGTAAGTGAAATCAGTCTAGGAAGTTGGTTAACCTACGGTGGTTATGTTGAACGTGAGAATGCAGTTAAATCGATACAAGCAGCATATGATCTTGGTATTAATTTCTTTGATACAGCTAATGTTTACGCGAAAGGCGAGGCAGAGAGAGTAGTCGGTGAGACATTGCGAGCTTATCCTCGTGAATCCTATGTGTTGGCTACGAAGGTACATGGGCGAATTGGTGACGGACCTAACGATCGCGGATTATCTAGAAAACATGTTATTGAGCAAGCCAATGCCAGTTTGAAACGCTTGGGTGTCGATTATGTGGATGTGTATTACAGTCACCGTTTTGATCCGCAGACTCCCCTTGAGGAAACCTTGCGCGCATTCGATGATTTAGTACGCCAAGGAAAGGTACTTTATGTAGGCGTGAGCGAATGGTCTGCAGCACAAATTACCGAAGCCTTCGCCATTGCAGATAAGTCTTTGTTAGATCGAATCGTAGTTAATCAACCCATCTATAATTTGTTTGAACGCTATATTGAGAAAGAAATCATTCCTTTAGGTACGACGAAGGGCTTCGGACAGGTTGTTTTCTCTCCTCTTGCTCAAGGACTTCTAACGGGTAAATACACTTCCGTTGACCAGGTTCCAGATGAATCGCGTGCAGCTCTTCATGAGAACTTCCGTAAACATATTACTGCCGATAAGTTGGAGAAGGTTAGACAGCTTACGGATATTGCACAAGAACTTGATATTACAGTTAGTCAGCTAGCATTAGCCTGGATCCTGCGCCAACCTAATGTCTCTAGTGCTTTAATCGGCGCAAGTCGTCCAGAGCAGGTTGTAGAGAATGCAGCTGCATCCGATGTTGTGTTGAATGAGCCTACGCTACAATATATTGCTTCGATCATTGATAATGAGCCTATTTTATCTGGGCGTTCTTCCTAGAGCGGGGCAATAACATTCTGCTTGAAAATATAACTAGGATCCAGTAAAAGAACGACTATTTACTGGATTTTGGTATGAAGAATAAACTTCAAGATTAGGAAGTGATCGTTTTATTGAAATCACAGCGAATACTGTCAGACTTTTTCAGAAAGACGTGGTATGTATATCTATTGTCTATTTTTTTCCATCTGTGCTCAAATGTCATTAATGTTAATTACCCGAAGGTTCTAGGAGAATTTACTGACAAGTTAAGTATAGGCGGGTTGACGATTGAATTGATTGAAAAGTACAGTTTACAGCTTCTCTACATTGGTGTAGGTCATGTTCTATTTAATGGCTTAGCCATGTACTTAGTGATGTATGTGGGTAGAAAATTCGAGTTCATGGCTAGAGGCCGATTATTTAAGCATTTCACACAATTAAGTGAGAATTTTTATTCGTCGAACGGTGTTGGCAAGCTGCTGAGTTACTTTATGAATGATGTGACTTCCGTGAGAGAAGCGATAGCGATGGGGGTAAATGCATCAGCGAATGCGATCATTTTATTGATTTCGGCAGTAACAATGATGCTATTAAGCGGTATTCCGTACTATTTAATTCTGGCTTCTATCATTCCACTCCTCATTATTCCATGGATCGTTACTAGTCTAGGTCCAATCATAAGGCAGCGATCATATAAGGTACAGGAAGCACTTGGAACAATGACAGAAACGGCGGAAGAGCAGTTTGGCGGCATTCGCGTAACAAAAAAATTTGCAGTAGAGGATATTATGAATCATCGATTCGGTGAAACGGTTGATCAAATTCGCCACCACCAATTACGTTTAGTGCGCGTATCCTCATTCTTTCAAGCAATAATTCCTTCATTAGGTGCCTTCTCATTAATTATTGCACTTGCTTTCGGCGGCTACTTAACCATTAAGAATGAAATTACATTCGGGAATTTTATAGCGTTGACGCTTTATATTCGGATGCTTATGAATCCTTTGCAGCAGATCGGTAATGTCATTAATACGATTCAGCGTTCACGTGCTTCGGTCGAGCGGTTAAATGATCTACTTTCTAAGAAATCGGATATTGAAGAAATAGAGAATGCAAGATCGATCGATATGAATAGTGCAGGTATATCCATAAGAAACCTATCATTCTCGTATGGAGAATCATCTAATAAAGTGCTAGTGGATATCCAATTGGACATTCATCCCGGAACGACGCTAGGTATTGTCGGACGTACAGGTAGTGGTAAGACTACGCTAATGAAGTTATTGCTACGTACCTATGATCCACCGCCAGGAACTATTTTTTATGGCGATACGGATATCCGAGAGATGACGCTTGAAAGCCTGCGAGGGCAGATTGGTTACGTTCCTCAGGATGGGTTCTTGTTCAGTACGACAATCAGGGAAAATATATCTTTTTACAAACGAGATGCAGAATTCAAGGCAGTAGTGACTGCTGCGCAACAAGCTCAAATTTACGATAATATTATTGATCTTCCGTATCAATTTGAAACAAGGCTTGGTGAACGCGGATTAACGTTATCAGGTGGTCAACGGCAGCGAACGAGCTTAGCTCGCGGACTCATTAAGGAAGCGCCGATCATGATACTTGATGATAGTGTCAGCGCAGTGGATGCTGTAACCGAGACAGATATTATTGAATCAATACAGAAAGAGAGAATTGGAAAAACAACAATTATCATTGCACACCGCCTTAGTGCGATTAAGCATGCAGACGAAATTATTGTGTTAGATGAAGGCGTTATTGTGCAACGCGGTACTCATCAGGAGTTGCTCGCACAGAATGGACTCTATGCAACACTTCATTCTATTCAGGAGGAGGGGAGTCAACATCAACATGCGGATGCAGCAGGCAATTCATAACTGGCAACAGGATCAGAAGGCTGATCCTAATATGCCAGAGCAGAAGCCACAGTATGTTTCAGCCTTTCGTGCATTATCCGGATATGTGAAACCGCATCTCTGGAAATTTATTGGTGTCTTCATCTGTACATTAATTGCGATATCCTCGGAATTGCTGCAACCGTATTTAATGAAGATCGCTATAGATGATAATTTATTGGCAGGCAAAAATGATTTCGCAGGACTTCTAAAGATAGGTGCATTTTATTTGGGATTAACCTTGTCAAGTTTTCTATTTACGTATTTGCAAAGCAATTTGCTTCAGCATATCGGTCAGAGTATTGTAGCCAAGATCCGCAAGCAGCTATTCGGACATATTTTAAAGCAATCTATGGGGTATTTCGACCGTATGTCTAGCGGCAGTTTGATTACTCACGTATCGAGCGATACGGAGGCGCTCAATCAGTTTTTCAATCAAGTGTTATTGAGCTTGTTCCGAGATGGCCTGACGCTACTGTTCATTATCATATTGATGTTCCAACTGGATACAACACTGGCACTTTATTGTTTAATTTTACTACCGATTATTTTCTTAATTGCCATGGCTTTTCGCCCGTTTATGCGTAAGACGTATCAACTTGCTAGAACGAGATTGTCTCGTATGGTGGCATTTGTAGCAGAGAACTTATCGGGGATGAATTTGGTACAGGTGTTTCATCAGGAGAAGGAGCAACTGAAGCAATTCGATGAACGGAATGAATCCTACTTCCGTACAAATATTCGTGAAATAAGAACGAATGTCGTCTTTGGTCGTACCTTTGATATTTTGAGTAATCTGTCCATTGCGTTAGTGACATGGATTGGCGGTAATGCTGTGTTAGGGCACAATCTTGAATTTGGTGTTCTATATGCATTTATTACGTATATTCGTCAGTTTTTCCAGCCTATCAATACGATTACACAGCAGTGGAACACGCTCCAATCAGCTACCGTTGCCATCAGTCGTATTTGGTCTATCTTCGCCATCAATCCGGAAATTACGGATAGTGAAACATTGAGAACTGAGAAGCAACCCATAGACTATCAGAAAGAAGCCGGTAGCGGTAACAGTGAGTTAAACCATTTAATTTCTGAGCATGTGAAGGGAAAAATTGATTTCGATCATATCTCATTCTCGTACGAAGAAGGTAATCCTATCATCCGCAATCTGGATTTGCATATTCAAGCTGGTGAACTCCTTGGTGTTGTTGGGACGACGGGGGCTGGAAAAAGCTCACTGATTAGCTTATTGTGCCGCTTCTATGATGTGAATGAAGGTAACGTTCGGATTGATGAGACGGATGTGAGACATATTCCACAGGCAACTTTACATCGATTAGTGGGCTTGGTGCAGCAAGAGCCTTATCTTTACTCAGGAAGCATTATAGATAATGTGCGAATGTTCGACGATACCATTACCACAGAGGAGGTTATACACGCTTGTGAATTCGTCGGAGCAGACACCATTATCAGAAAAATGAGTAACGGATATGAGACGAAGCTTTCTGAGCGCGGTAGCAGCTTGTCTGCTGGTGAAAGACAGTTGATCTCCTTTGCTCGTATCATTGTATTTAAACCGAAAATTCTCATTTTGGATGAGGCTAGTGCGAATTTGGATTCACAAACGGAGCAATTAATTCAGAATGCACTACAAATTGTTTCGAAAGACAGAACGACGATTGTTATTGCACATCGATTGTCCACCATCATGCAGGCAGATCGGATCATTGTCATGAGTCAAGGAGAAATTGTCGAGCAGGGCAATCATCAGGAGCTACTGGATCAAAAAGGCCATTATGAAGAGCTCTATCAACATTCTATAGGACATTTGGCAATCGATATAAGGTAGTGACGGCCCCAGAATTTGTTGAAGGGGAAATAATATATGGGAGGTAGAAGGAAATGACGCTTGTAGTAAATAATATTACGGATTTAATTGGTCGAACACCTCTAGTTCGATTAAACCATGTGGTACCTGAAGGAAGTGCGGACATTTATTTGAAGTTGGAGTTCTTCAATCCCGGTAGTAGCGTGAAAGATCGTATCGCAATCAGTATTATTGAAGAGGCGGAGCGTGAAGGAAAGCTGAAGAAGGGCGACACGATTCTTGAAGCTACGAGTGGCAATACAGGAATTGGTATAGCGCTTGTCGCAGCTGCTAGAGGATATAAAGCCATTCTGGTTATGCCGGAATCGATGAGTCTTGAGCGTCGCAACCTGCTTCGCGCATACGGGGCTGAACTTGTATTGACGCCTGGATCGGAAGGGATGAACGGAGCTATTCGGGTAGCAAATGAGCTCTCCATCAAGCACCCAGAATATTTCCCTGCTCTGCAATTCGATAATCCGGCAAACGTGAAAATTCATCGTGAAACGACAGGCCCTGAAATTGTAGCGGCCATTGAATCGTTAGGTGGTGAGCTGGATGGTTTCGTAGCGGGAATTGGAACGGGTGGAACGATTACTGGAGCGGGAGAAGTATTACGCCAAAGGTTTCCTAATATTCACATTTCTGCAGTTGAGCCAGAAGCTTCACCGGTGCTATCGGGTGGATCATCAGGACCGCATAAGATTCAAGGGATTGGAGCAGGATTCGTTCCTTCCATTTTGAATACGGATATTTATGATGAGATTATTCAAATAAGCAATGAGCAGGCGTTCGAAACAGCTAGACGCGTAGCGAGGGAAGAGGGTATACTGGGTGGAATTTCCTCTGGGGCAGCCATATATGCCGCTTTGCAACTCGCCAGTAGGTTAGGTGTGGGCAAGCGTATCGTCGTGATTATTCCGAGCAACGGAGAGCGCTACCTGTCAACGGTGCTATACCAGGAGGAGCAACAGCTCTAAGAATATGTTCAACCAAAAAGCAGGTCCGGGGTAAACTACCTTGACCTGCTTTTTGGTATATATGATCTATTGTGTCCACTACGTTATACTAGCTCCATATGTTATTATCTTTAGAAGAAGACTTTTTTTTACAATGAGTTAGATCAGATTCAGTATTAATCATATATACAACCTGAATTTCGAATCATTAAGAGGTTTGCGAATGAAAAATCGAATAAAGGAGTGTTTAAATGCGAAAAATTGTGCTCGTTCGTCATGGTCAAAGTGAATGGAATCTGGAAAATAGATTTACGGGTTGGACCGATGTTGATTTATCGGAAAATGGTCTTGTTGAAGCAAGAAGAGCTGGAGAAATATTGAGAGATAATGGTTACTCATTCGATGTGGCTTATACTTCTGTTCTTAAACGAGCCATAAGAACTTTATGGATCATACTTGATCAAATGAATTTGATGTGGATTCCAGTACATAAGTCATGGATGTTGAATGAGAGGCACTATGGTGCACTCCAAGGATTGAATAAAGCTGAAACAGCTATAAAATATGGTGAAGAGCAAGTTCATCTTTGGAGAAGGTCGGTCGATGTAAGACCACCTGCACTTGGACTTAGTGATACGAGATACGATGGACTTGACCCACGATACAAAGAGATAGACGGGCAAATTCCCTTAACTGAAAACTTGGAGGACACAGAGAAAAGAGTACTAAATTACTGGCAACAAGTCATTAAATCTTCGATACTCTCTAACCAAAAAATTATTATATCTGCTCATGGAAATACCATTCGAGGACTTGTTCAATACCTCGATAACATCCCCTCAGACGGTATAGCAGATTTAAATATTCCAACGGGAATACCACTCGTGACACACCTCAGACTGATGATAAAAACGGCATTTCAGCAATTGGTTATTAAAATTATGTGAAAGGAGTTTAAAAAAATGAAAAAGAAAACTTTAATTATATCGATTGCCCTTCCTGCCATTGTTTTTGCCTCAATTATTTATCAGACTATTGACAATAAATCCACAAAAAGTCCCACTGGAACGCCGACCACTGCTGCAATAACAAAAAATGACGAAACCATAATCACCCATTACGATTTTCCGGTGGCTAGCAACTTAGGGGAAATGACAAGAGAAGCTCAATTCGTTGTTATTGGTGAGTACAAGAATTTTGATTCAAAATGGAATATGTTAAGAGATCCAAACAATGTTGAGTTAGAAGCTAAAGATAGTTATATGGAAGGACATTTGTATAATTTCGAAGTTAATGAAATTTTGAAAGGTGATCTTAAAGATACAAGTATCTTAGTAAATCATAAATATTCAACACGCATGGTTTACGAAGAGAATAATGAGATCATTAATAATGAAGGTTTAGTTGTTAAAGAAGCAACATCATCAAAAGAATACAACTTTGATAATAAGGATTTCCTTTACATAGAACCTGATATAGGCAGTAAATACATTCTATTTTTGAATGTGGATTCTGATTTTGGCAACTACTATGGAGCAATTGAACCTTTTTCAATCAAGCTCGATAAAAATGATACTGCAACATTGCAATCCAATCTAATTGGAAATAGCGCAACAAGTACAAAGTCTTTTAAAACAGACAAAAAAAATGTAAACATTGTTAATGAGACGGAAGGTTACATTGTTGACAGTATAAGTGGAACTAGTCTTGATCAATTAATTAATGAAATAACCACTGAGAAATAAATTTTATAAACCAAAAACAGGTGCAGTAAGTAATAATCTGGACCCCACCTCAAGGACACTAAAAAAAGAGCGGTTAAGAATGATTAGGCAGTTAACAATAGGTGATTCCTGTATTGAACGAGGCCACTAAAAAACTTACGTTTTTAATTTGTTGAAGATATGTTTTAAATTAAAAAGGCGATATTCCGTTCGAATTTGAACGGAATATCGCCATTCTCTTTATTCTTTTACTTTGATTCTTTCATGAGTGTAATGATTCGCTTGAGATTAACAGAAAATATTGCCATGGCACCTTGCATTTGCATGCTAATTAGACCCGAGGAGGACGCCACATCATACCCGTGTCTGTGTTTAAGTTCACTATTTTTTGCATCGATTTTATAACGCTCTTTTGATTTCTCTTTGGAATCATCGCTATTCTGAAATACCTCTTGTTCTTTATGTTCTATACCTGCATCTTTATTAAACTCAAATTCATCTTCTTTTTTACGAATTCCGTGTGTAATATTAGGATTTAATTTTTACACTAATTGTAATTCGTTGTGGTTGGCATATTGGATATTATCTTTCTCAGAATGGGCAGTATCTCCATTGACGGTGTCAATCTTCATACCCGTTTCACGGCTTTTTTCAATCAGTGTTTGAAGTTGTTTTCCATCATTTTTTTCACCCGTCGTAATCACCGCTACTGTAATTATACGTTCTTCATTCATAGCAAGATATGTTTTATAGTCAAAGAAAGAGGAATCGGCTGTTTTATGACCCACACGTGCATCTGGATCATTTGAGAGTTGAAGCTGCTCTTGATGATCTTCTACAATCTCTTTTAAATAGTTTAGCTTTTCTTTTACCTTGGGATATTCGCGAATTGATTCTTCTTTTTCCACGATATGAATGACCTTTCGGCAATACTTCAGTTCATCTTCTAATTCGTTAGTTGTTATTTTTGATGGGAATTTATCTTTCATTTTTTCATCGATTTGATAAACGGATTTTCGTAGCAGTTTGGACTTTTGCATTAAAATTTCTTTGGGAGATTTCTGATTGTAACGTGCTTTGGAATGTGTAGCGTCCACAATAATCGCGCTGCTTTTTATGATTTCTTTTTCCAATGCGATTCCCACTGTTTTTTGAATAAGTATGTCGAGCAAGTTTACATCTTTCAATCGAAGTTACGAAACTTCGTTAAAGAGCTCGGATTGATGACGCCATCTTCTGGCGCCATATCTAAGAAATATTTAAAGGACATGTCATATTTAGATCGTTCCACGACATCCACCTCGAATAGGTCGAAGATCGACTTGAGTAATAAATATTTAAACATACGAATCAGAGGCACGGCGTTAAGACCATTATCGAGGCAATAGTTATTCTGTAATTCTTCATGCACAAAGGAAAAATCTACGAGGTCATTTATTTGTCGT
Source organism: Paenibacillus sp. FA6 (assembly GCF_051550225.1). Taxonomy (NCBI): domain Bacteria; kingdom Bacillati; phylum Bacillota; class Bacilli; order Caryophanales; family Paenibacillaceae; genus Paenibacillus; species Paenibacillus sp. FA6. The sequence goes on from NZ_CP188820.1 coordinate 1,759,293, forward strand.
AGCATATTATCTTTAGGTACGACGATATCGTAAATAGCCATAAATGGACTGAGGTTGAGGGATTGTTGGTTTGGAATCATCCGAGTCACCACCTAGAATTAATACAATTATTATACAGCAAAACAGGACACTCTTCCTCGAAAAGATCGAGGAAGGGTGTCCTGAAATGGAGTTCTCAAGGCCTTCTAAAAGACGCCTGTATAATTTGAATCTAAAAAACATTAGAGGAGCGTAGCGAAGGGGGAATTTGGAACTGTAGGAGCGATAGCGACCGCCTTTGTCTCCGGATTTCATCTGCTAACAGCGGTACAATTCAAGAAATATGGAGACAACAGCGGCCGGAAGTCCAAATATTCCTCGTAGTTACAACTGATTCCTTAGGTGTATAGGTCTCAAATTAGTAGGGACTTTTTCAGTGGCCTCATAGCTTGAACACCTTTTTTTCAATTGTCCAGTCTATGGGTACCAGTGTAGTGATATGCTGTCTTTTTATATTTAGTTTACTTTTGAAAGAAACTAATATAGTATTTCACAAAGGGGATAAGCATTGTCCGCGTTAGGAGCAGACGTTGATAATCCGCACATTACAAAAGGTAATAGAGGTGATATACATGCATATGAAAACAGGCGTTGAACAGTCTGTATATGCCATTATTTTATTGAATATGCTGCCAGATAAAGCAGTATTACCTGGAGAGGCGATTAGTCAACAATTGGGAGCTTCAGCAACCTATTTTCAAAAACTGTTAAGAAAGTTAGTCAGTGCGGATCTAATTACTTCTGTCCCTGGAGTAAAGGGAGGGTTCAAATTAAAGAAAAAACCTGAAGAAATTCGGATATACGATATATATATTGCTATTGAAGGACAGCAGACGCTTTATTCTGCTAGTGGTATTTTTAACGATATGCTTGAGCTACAAGCAGAGGATCAATGTTGCTTGTTAACTGAATTAATGGAAGAAGCTGAATCTTCTTGGAAATCTGTACTGAAAAGGGAAACGGTTGCATCGATGTTCGATGATAATCACAAGGACCGCTTTAAATCAAAGATGGAATCTTTACAATCATGGGTTAACGAAAAAATGGTTTTGTAAAAGGGATAGGAAGTAGATTTGATAAGGAAGGGAAGTTAAATATATGAAATTAAGTGTATTGGATCAAGCACCTATAACCATCGGGAACACGGCAGAGGGCGCATTGAAAAAGGCGGAAGAACTGGCTATATTGGCAGATGAGTTAGGATACGCTCGTATGTGGATGGCAGAACACCATGGTGCAAATTCGTTTGCAAGCTCCGCGCCTGAAGTGACAGCAGCTCATTTGGCCGCTAAAACCAGAAATATCCGTATCGGTACTGGGGGAGTTATGATGATGCATTATTCCCCATTGAAACTTGCCGAAGTGTTCAAAACACTCAGCGCCTTTTCCCCTGGTCGGATTGATTTCGGTGTGGGTCGAGCTCCAGGTGGGGATACCAACGCTATGTACAGTTTATCTGAAGGACGTCAACTCATGTTGAACAACATGTATACTAAATTTGATACTACATTGAAGTTGATCAATGACGAAGTACCACAAGATGACTTATACAATAAAACGATCGCGATACCGTCCCAAATTGTTCTGCCAGAGGCTTGGCTGTTGGGTTCGAGCGGCAGTAGTGCGCTGAAAGCAGCGGAGATGGGCGTTGGGTATTCTTTTGCACAGTTCTTCAATGGTGCTATGACCAAAGAGATTCTAGATACCTACAAAAATAACTTTCAACCTTCAGCATTTATGGATAAACCTGAAATTAATGTGACTTACATGGTGACAACCGCTGAAACGAAAGAAGAAGCGGAGTTCGAAGCGCTACCGCAGGATCTTTTTCGCTTAATGATGATGAAGGGCCAAATCAAACAATTATTAACCCCAGAGGAAGCTCAGAAGTATCAGTTGACCGAAATGGATCGCATGCAAATGAAAGAAAGTCGAAAACTGCATCTTGTGGGATCAGTGAAAGAAATAGCAACGAGGTTACAAGAAGAACAAGAGCAGTATGGATTTGATGAGGCCATGATATGCAGCATTCCACATTCACAAGAGAAACGATTGGAAGTTTATCGTTTATTGGCGCGTGAACTGTTGTAAGTCTCGATAAAGAAATAGAGAAAATCATATAAAGGAATGAGGGACTAAGATGATTAAAAGTTTAGATCGAATTAATGAATTAGCAAGAAAACAGCGTGGAGAAGGTCTGACTCTTAGTGAGCGAGTTGAGCAACAAGGATTGCGTGAAGACTACTTACGTGAAATTCGAGGACAAGTTCTCAATACCATTTCAGGATTGACTGTGCTCGATCCACTGGGAAATGATGTTACACCGGATAAAGTTCGTATAGAGAAAGAAAAATCAGTGGATAAAAATAAATATATATGACACGAACCTACCCTTTTTTGACAAGCGGATCAATTTAGAGTAATATCCCCACATGTGATAAATGCCATCGTTTATGGTTCTGAACTCAAGGCTCTCTCTTTACAGGGAGAACCTTTTTTTGCATTTCACTTGCTAGGAATACAGATATGGGGGTGAGAATCGTGGATACTATGAATCGAAATCAAGTACTTATTGTTGAAGATGATAATAATATCAGACGTTTTATATCGATAAATCTAATCAATAACGGATTTGTGGTGAGTGAGGCTGCATGTGGGGGAGTGGCGTTACAGAGCTTCACAACGAATCGACCCGACGTTGTTGTTCTAGACATTATGTTGCCGGATGCCGATGGATTTGAAATCTGCAGGAAGCTAAGAGAGATGGACCCTGCGATCATCATCGTTTTTTTAACTGCACGCGGACAAGATCTGGATAAAATTAAGGGACTTGAAATTGGTGCTGACGATTATATTGTCAAACCATTTAATCCGTTAGAGCTTATAGCACGAATTAAAGCGATATTGCGGCGTACAGAGATTTCCTTCAAACCGCAAAGACTTGTACTGCAATCCGGTCCAATTCGGATAGATTTGAATGCGAATAAGGTGTTCAAACATGACGTCGTGATTGAATTAACGCCGAAGGAATTCCAAATGATTAGAACCTTTCTAGAACATCCCGATACAGCACTATCCAGGAATGAATTATTGAACCTCGTATGGGGAGAGGATTATATTGGAGATCCTAAAACGGTTGATGTCCATGTGCGAAAGTTAAGAGAGAAGATTGAAGATGATGGCTCCAAGCCACATTGGATCGAGACGGTATGGGGACTCGGATACCGCTTCAGGAAGGACGGTTGAAGATATGGGTATTCAGAAAAGATTAGTGGGAAGTTATGTTGTCGTCATTTTCCTGACTGTTCTCATTCTTGAGATCTTTCTCATCGTTTCCGTGAGATTTTATTACCTTCATAATGTTGAACGAATCCTGATGAATCAAGCGGAGCTATCCGCTTCTTTTTATCAGCAATATTTCGCCGATGAGGATCTAGAGAAACAATCGGATCGATTATTGAAAGGGTTTGCACACAATTCCGATGCGCAAGTGCAGATTATTAATCCAGCGGGTCGACTTCTGCAGGACTCTAATGGACTTCAAGGTGACAACATCATGATCAAGTATGTAGATGTGCAAGCGGCTATTGAGGGACAACCTGCTATTTGGAAAGGGAAGGACCCTTCAACCCAAGAGGCTATATTAGCGGTATCTTTTCCCTTACAAGCCAATGATATTACCGTGGGGGCAGTCAGGTTCGTCACATCCTTGACTGAAACACTAAATACGGTTAATCAAATTACAGTTGTTCTGATCTGTGTCGGTATGCTTGTTATTGTGATTGTTACCGTTCTTGGTCTATTGCTGTCCTGGACCATTACGAGATCAATTAAGGACCTTAAACTGGCAGCAGACCGGATGACAGAAGGGGACTTTAGCATAAAAGTACATAAGCGCTACCAAGATGAGTTGGGTTCCTTGGCAGATACGTTAAATATGATGGCAAGTAGAATATTAAAGAGCGAGCAGCTTAAAAATGATTTCATTTCTTCCGTATCTCATGAACTGCGTACGCCACTAACGTCGATTAAAGGCTGGGTGATTACGTTGAAATCGAATGGGGGCGCCAATAAACATCTTTTTCACGAAGGTCTTGAGATTATTGAATCTGAAAGTGACAGGTTAACACGTATGGTGGATGAACTGTTAGATTTCTCTAAATTGGATAACGGAAGAATTGTCTTACAATACGCACCTGTCCATCTATCGGAATTACTTCATCATATTGGCAGACAACTTGCCCCAAGAGCTGCGCGACAAGGGATCTCACTCGAAATGCAAGTAGACGAAACAATACCCACTATTCAAGCAGATGAGAATCGTTTAAAGCAAGTATTCATTAATCTAATTGATAATTCACTCAAATTTACAGACTCCTCTGGTCGAATCCTTGTTCAGGCACACACAGCTCTGGGACAAGTTGTTATTACTGTTGAGGACACAGGCTCAGGAATCGTTGAGGAAGATCTAGAGAATGTCCTGCACAAATTCTACAAAGGTGATCAACATGCTTCTGGCAGCGGATTGGGTCTGTCCATATCCGATCAGATCATTAAGCTACATCATGGTGAATTACGAATAACGAGTAAGGTAGGCAAGGGAACGATAGTCCATATCTATCTACCACTATAAGGGGAAGTTCAAAAAGAAGTTCAAATTTAACTATTTCATAACCACTTCGTTCCCATCCAGAGTTAGAATAGTAAGTAACCTTGAGAAGCGAGGGGAAGGTACTCAGAATGCTCAACAAACTAATTAGAATAGTTATCATGTTGACTATGTTAATCTTGGTCGGAGGATGTGGGATTCCCGCAACACCTATAGACATGATTAAGCCGCCATTATCGGAAGCGAGCATTCAGCGATACGAAATGAGTCATGAACTCATTAAATTACTGCCCGACGAAGTCCAATTGTTAACCCCCAAGCAAGGAGAAGAGGGCAATGACATCTCATTCGGAGATATGGATGGAGACGGTATCAATGAAGCTGTCGTTGTATATGAAGAAAATAATGCGACAGGTAAAATGTTAAAAGCGGCGCTGTTTAAGCAGCATCTTGAGGAGTGGCGAATGATCTCGGAAGTCAAGGGATTTGGTTATGGCTTGGAGTATGCTGGATTTCAAGATATCAATGATGATGGGCGATCCGAACTCATACTTGGTTGGTCATTGGGTGCGGCAGGAAATGGACTGGATATTTATGGGTTAAGTGAAGATATGTTGGAGCTGTTATCCAAGAAAGATTATCAGGGCAAGTTCGAACTTGAGTAATCATTCACTTGGATTGTAGTGAGAGCAATGGAGGTGTTCCTTGATTTGAACGGTAAAATTAGAGGGCGCCCTGATTTTTTACTTCTTTTTTTAACTATATTGCTTGTTGGTTTTGGCTTGGTTATGATTTTTAGCGCAAGCTCTCCGATGGGCATGATTAAACACAATAGTCCGTGGCACTACGTCATGAAGCAAGGCGTATTTGCGCTCATCGGATTATTTGTGATGTTTATTTTTATGGGTATTCCTTTTTCATGGTGGAAGAAAACGGCGCCGACCTTGCTCCTGTGCTCAATACTGGCACTTGTTCTCGTCTTAATAGGGGGAACGAACATAAATGGCGCGAGACGGTGGTTTGTTCTGGGTGGTGTTAATTTGCAGCCAGCTGAGTTTACCAAGTTATCCATCATCGTATATTTATCGGCATTAGTCAGTAGAAAAGGAGATCACATCCGAAATTTCCAGAGAGGCTTACTCCCTATTATGATGATGATCGGCATCATTCTGCTGCTTGTCATGAAACAACCAGATTTCGGTACTGTATTAATCTTGTTCTTTATTGCAGTAACGATCCTTTTTATTGGTGGTGTTGATCTGCGCCATTTTCTGATCCTTAGTTTGGTGATGATCCCTATTTTTGTTTATCTTGCGCTTAGTAAGAGCTATCGACTCCAACGAATCAGCTCTTTTCTAAATCCACTTGATAGTCCAGAAGACTCCGGGTATCAACTCATTCAGTCGCTCTATGCATTAGGGCATGGAGGCCTTACAGGGACAGGAATCGGTCAAAGTGTACAGAAGCTATTTTATTTACCGGAAGCACATACCGATTTTATCTTTGCTGTCATTGGCGAGGAATTCGGGTTCGTGGGCACATTACTGCTCATGATCGTATTTTTCCTTTTTATTTGGAGAGGCTTTATTGCAGCAATAAGGAGTAGTGATCCATTCGGAGTCATGCTAGGGATGGGCATCGTTATGATGATATTTATTCAATTCTTGTTGAATATTGGAGCTGTAACTGGCAGCCTGCCCATTACGGGAGTGCCGCTGCCCTTTATTAGTTATGGGGGATCTTCGCTCATTCTGTGTTTAGCGAGTACTGGAATTCTACTCAGTATTTCACGAGATAACAATAAAAAACGTCAAGAAAAGTATGGAAATTCTACAAAATAGAGGTTGTCATATGATTAACATCCGCAAAATCGCGAAACTGGATAAGTTAACGCTGTTTATTATGTTCTGTCTTGTTGCCATGGGTACCATTGCTATTTATGGAGCCACAATGGATACCCATTTAGAAGGTCTTCATATTAGTAATTTATATCTATTCGGTGCATTTTTCATTCCGATGTTGGTTCTCTCTTTGCTAGATTATACAATTTTGATAGGGAAGCTGTCCTACCTTTTCTATGGAATCGGCATAGGGATGCTAGTTCTTGTTAAGGTTACCGGAGAGAACATTAACGGTGCGGTTCGTTGGCTAGCGATTGGGCACTTTCAGCTTCAACCCTCTGAATTGGTTAAAATATTTACCATACTGCTCATTGCTCATTTATTGGGTAAGCGAGCGGGAGAGAAACTCCGTCTTTTTCAAGATCTATTACCCATTTGTATCATTTTCATGATTCCAATCATCTTAATCATGCAGCAACCAGATTTAGGAACTTCTCTCGTCTTTGTGGGCGTGCTACTTAGTATGTTGTGGATTGGTAACATCCGTTCATTATATATGATTCTGTTCATCAGTATGATGATCATAACGATTGGTAGCATATTATGGCTCTACTATGCCAACTTCGAATTGTTATCTAAGATTGTAGAGCCACATCAAATATCAAGAATTCAGAGTTTTCTTGACCCAACTAGCGATCCAGATAAATCATGGCATGTTAAAAACGCGATGTATGCGATAGGTTCGGGAGGATTGACTGGAAGTGAAGGATCTTTAGTAGGTAGAGGGTTCGTTCCTTATGCATATTCCGATTCGATCTTTGTGGTTATAGGCGAGAAATATGGTTTTATCGGTTCTTCGTTGCTGTTGCTGCTATATTTCCTACTCGTGTATCGTATGGTTCATATCGTCATGGAAAGTAGGGAACTTGCAGGATCATATCTTGTTATCGGGCTTATCGGAATGTTAGTCTTTCAAATTATCGTTAATATTGGCATGCATATCGGTTTGGTACCCCTGACGGGTATTTCCTTACCCTTCATAAGTTATGGAGGAAGCTCATTACTTAGCAATATGATTGCGATGGGCTTGGTGTTAAGTGTCAACATTCATAAAGATGAGATCTATTAGAGGAAGTTCAAAAAGTCATCTTTTGATCACGAAGTATTGCGGGGGGCGTATTCGACATCAAATATTGAATTCAGCCGGTCCTTCCGGTGCTCACGTAGGTACTGCCTACGCTCCGCTCCTCACTCCCTTGCTTCATCCAATCTTCTTGGTGCTGAAAATCTGACTTTTTGAACTCGCAATATTAGAATAAATATAGAAATAGAAAGAAGGCTGTGCAATTGGGCATATCGCAAATAGATGAACTCGTATTTCAATTTATTAATCAAGGAGCAGTAACTCTATCTGCATTAAATCCATTGATGAGATTTTTATCGGAAAAAGCTGAATACCTATTTTACTTGGGTGTTATTGTGTATTGGTTTACTCTCATTCATAAGAATAGGAAGATGGTCATAACAACGCTGTTTGCAGCTTGTATTGGATTTGGACTGGGGAGTATCCTTTCTCACTTTTTCTATAGGGACAGACCTTTTGTCCATCATACGGTTAACCAGTTGATTGAACATTCCGCAAATGCTTCATTTCCAAGTGATCATTCGATTGGGGCTTTTGTCATTGCAACAGGCATATGGTTATTTCGTAAAAAGGAGGGATCCATTTGGCTTGTATTGGCAAGTTTAATTGCATTCTCGCGCATTTGGAATGGTGTTCATTATCCTGGCGATGTCATTGCGGGGGCATTCATAGGTGCCATCAGCGCGGTCATATGTTATCAGATGTTTAAGCGATGGTCTGTAGCACATAGATGTTTGAACGCTAGCATCCATCTGTATGAAAAAGTCGAGAAAAAGATGGGAATCCGTTATAAAAAGGGTCAGTCATCTAATTTCTGAAATGGAATATTAATCGGATTGAGTGGAGGAAATCATGTCTGTTAAACGCAAAAGAATAACAATACGTAAAGTTCTGATGATCATGTACCTTGTCATATTATCGCTCATACTTGGAGCTGGAATCTATGCTGGGTATATATATTATAAAGCGGATGCTGCGATTCAACGTATTGCGGCTTCAGAAAGCCTTCAGCCTGCTAACGATCTAGCTGATAAACCATCCAGTAATGTAAATAAGGAATCGATCAAACCTATGATAATTCTTCTTGCGGGTACAGATAGTCGGGAAGGTGGTGGCGGGTTGATGAATACGGATGTTCTTATGCTAATCAGTTTTAATCCGCAAACCCATTCTGCGAGTCTCTTGTCCCTGCCGCGTGATTTGCTACTAAAACCTAAATCATTGCCTTCCCGCAAAGCCAATTATTATTATGCCTACTATTATATAAAGGATAAGTCAGAAGTTATTCCGAATACAAAGCGTTTTTTCTGCGATTTGCTAGATCTTCCGATTGATCATATGGTTGTGGTGAATTTTGACGCGTTACGGCAGATGGTTGATGCGCTTGGCGGGCTACAAATGGATGTCGATATGGATATGAAATATAACGATTCCACAGACGGGACTCAAATCAAATTAAAAAAAGGCTTACAGACTCTTACTGGTAAACAAGTGCTTGACTACGTACGGTATCGCAAATCGAATCAAGGAACCCGGGAGTCTTCCGATTTCGAACGCAACGATCGCCAGCAGCAAGTGATCAAGCAGATTATTGATAAATTGGGGACTTTCCAAGGGGTTTCCCAATGGGGAAATGTATTGGACATCATCGGTGACAATGTGAAGTCAGATATTCCTGAATCCGATCTTCAACAATGGGTCTTCAACTTCCCGAAAATCAAACCGGATCATATTCGTTCATTACAATTGGGGTCCCGTTGGGAAAGCCCCTATGTTTACGTGGACAAAGAGGATTTGCAACATGCGTTGTCTGCTCTGCGTGATGAGGCTGGTGTCAGTTCAGAAAGTCCGCTCAACTTGGAAGCTGTTGGGGTATGGGATTAATAAACTAAAAAGGAGCCTTAAGGCTCCTTTTTAGTTTAAGAAAAGTAATCCAAGCAGTATAAGACGCTAATGAAGTATGTATATATTTTGTACAATGCTAGTTACATCGTGTAAAATTAAAAATGTTGTTCATTTAATACTAAAGGAGCTGAGTCATGATGTCTCAAGCTGAAACTATAAAGTTGACCTCATTATCTACTAAAGGGGGTTGCGGTTGTAAAATAGGTCCTGCAGATCTGATGGAAGTACTTCGCAGTCTGCCACCTACCGTCCCAAATCCCGATTTGCTAGTTGGACTAGATACAAGTGACGATGCGGGAGTATATCGTTTAAGTGATGAACTCGCATTAGTGCAAACGGTCGATTTTTTCACACCGATTGTAGATGATCCCTATTCATTTGGTCAAATTGCAGCGGCCAATGCTTTGAGTGATATTTACGCCATGGGTGGAAAGCCACTTACAGTTCTTAATATTGTAGCATTTCCTATTTCTGTTCTGGACAAAAGCATCCTTGCAGATATTTTGCGTGGAGCAGCGGACAAAGTGCAGGAAGCAGGAGCTACGCTTGTAGGTGGTCATTCCATTGACGATAAAGAGCCGAAGTTTGGTTTAGCAGTTACAGGACTTGTGCATCCAGATAAAGTAAGGACGAACGCGGCTGCGCGCGCCGGTGACAAGCTGATTTTGACGAAACCAATCGGTGTTGGCATCTTAACTACTTCTATAAAGAAAGATCAGTTATCCTTGGAAGAAACAGCACGCCTTACTTCTGTCATGTCTACGCTTAATAAGACTGCTGCTGAAATTATGGCGCCGTATGAAGTACATGCTTGTACGGATGTTACTGGCTTCGGATTATTGGGACATGCCTCAGAAATGGCGAAAGGAAGCGGGATGGGGCTAATTATCCGTGAAAACGATGTACCTATGTTGCCTAGAGTAAGAGAGCTTGCTGAGAAAGGCTTTGTTCCAGGGGGGACAAAGAACAACTATGCTTATTTAGAAGGCTCCATTCTTTATCCAGAAGAGATGGACCAGCTTAGCCGCTACATATTATGTGATGCAGTGACATCAGGCGGATTATTGATTGCCATCGCACCTGAACAAAGCGAACAATTACTTAAAGAGCTTGTGGATGCGGGTGTTGAAGCTGCATTAATCGGAGAAGTAACGAATGATCACCCGGGTCAGATTGCGGTTATAGCTGCACAATAAGAATCGGAAACTAATCAAACGCTATGGATGACTGTTAGATATACGAGGTGAGAGACTGATGTTTCAAGACATTACGCTAGAAGAGTTAAGAGCGCTAAAGAATAAGAAGCAGATGACAACCATTGATGTCCGCTCTCCTTCTGAATATAAAGACTCAACATTGCCTGACAGTCTGAATATCCCTTTCTTCGATGATCAGGAGCGGGCTGAAATAGGTACACTGTACAAACAGGTAAGTGTTCATGCTGCGAAGGAACGCGGTTTGGAGATTATCTCGGCTAAGCTGCCTGCCTTCATTAAAGAGTTTGGAGCGATTCAAGGGGATAAGGCCGTATTCTGTTGGAGGGGAGGCATGCGAAGCCGAACGACGGCAACGGTGCTTTCTTTAATGGATATTCACGTTTACCGGCTGATCGGTGGCTTCAAAGCTTACCGTAAATGGGTATTAGACGGACTGGAGAACTACGACTTCAAGTTGAAGTCTTATGCTATTCATGGGAATACGGGTACGGGTAAAACAAATCTGTTGCACCGCCTGAAGGGTCTAGGTCATCCGGTATTAGATTTAGAGGGAATGGCAGGTCATCGCGGTTCGATATTCGGACAGATCGGACTTCATGCGAATAATCAGAAAACCTTCGATAGTCTTTTATTCGAGGAGTTGATTGCACTAGAGAAATCCCCTTATGTTCTGTTTGAAGCGGAGAGTAAAAGGATTGGAAAGATCGCTCTGCCGCAGTTCATGGCTCAGCAGAAAGATATCGGAACACAGATTTGGATAGAGATGCCGATGCAATCTAGAGTTCAGCAAATTCTTGAGGATTACAGACCAGAACAATTCAAAGAGCAATATATTACAGCGTTTCTGGGTATCAAATCTCGTATCCACGTTCCGGTTGCAGCGGAGATCGAACGGAACTTGCACGCTAATATGTTCGGTGAGGCTGTGGCGCTACTACTGGAGCATTATTATGATCCTAGATACGACCATTCGTCCAATCATTCCGAGGAAATCGACAGAATCACCTTCTCAGTAAATAATGTGGATGAAGCCGAGGCTGCGGTTATCTCTTATTTAGAAAAAATGAACGAAAGATAACTTTTTGAACAACCTCTAAAGGGGGGCGAAGACATGATCTATTTAGACTATAATGCTACAACACCTGTCGATAAAGAAGTCGCAGATGCTATGATTCCATATATTTATGGTCATTTTGGAAACCCTTCAAGTAGCCATATATTAGGGAAGCAAGTGAAATTAAAGATCGAACAAGCAAGGATGCAGGTTGCTGATTTTCTTCATTGTGAACCGACGGAGGTACTTTTTACTGGCGGAGGAAGTGAATCGAATAACACAGTGATTAAAGGTGTGGCTCATACCTACAGGGAAAAGGGTAATCACATCATCATATCCGCAGTTGAGCATCCGGCAGTTATACAACCTTGTCAGTTTCTAGAACAGATGGGTTATAAAATCACTTATTTACCTGTTGATCAGTATGGGATGGTTAACGTAGACGACGTTAGACAGCAGCTTACGGACCAGACGATTCTAGTATCCGTCATGCATTCTAATAACGAGACTGGAACGATCCAACCGATCAGAGAAATATCCGATTTGTGTCGTGAATATGATGTACTGTTCCATACAGACGCTTCACAGTCTGCAGGAAAGGTACCTTTGGATGTGGATGATTTAGGAGTGGACTTCTTAACCATTGCGGGACATAAATTATATGCTCCGAAAGGCATTGGTGCATTGTATATTCGAGATGGAATTAACATTGAACCTTTGATTCATGGCGCCGGACATGAGAATGGGAGACGTGCCGGAACGGAAAATACAGCCTATATGATTGGATTAGGAAAAGCATGCGAGCTCGCTTCAGACCCAGCTACTAGAAATCAAGTTAAGCAAGTGACAGACTATTTCTATAGAAGACTACAGGATACTTTTGGAGATAAGATCACGTTAAATGGTCATCCGCACAAGCGATTGCCCAACACGCTCAATATCAGTTTCCTAGGGACAGTTGGTCACGAAGTGATAGCATCCCTTGAAAATGTGGCCGCATCTACTGGTTCTGCTTGTCATTCTGGAGAAACATCGATCTCGCCAGTACTAAAAGCCATGAAGGTTTCAGATGAAATTGGACAGGGTGCGATTCGATTCAGTCTGGGTAGATATACGACGATGGCTGAAGTTGATGTTGTTATTAATGAATTGAAGAAAAATATAAAAGAAGGCTACCGTTCTCATTGAGATCAGTAGCCTTCTTCGTTCTAATTGAGCTTATGAAGTGTACCGTTCTTATGTTCCTCAAGTAGCTTTGCGAAAAGCTCACTAGAGTAATCAATCCTACGCTCAGGAAATTCGCCTGTAAGTACAATCTTCAACATATGAAGCAGACGTTTACCTGTTAGTTCTGTGGACCCGTGAGACCATTGTATAATACTGGGACATAGGTATATCAACCCAGAGTAACGAAATGCTGCCCTCAATCTTTCATAAAAATCATCATAGCTAAGTGATATACCGTTTGCAATTAATTCGTTGTAATAAAGTTTGGCATCCTCAAGGTTACAATAACTGGCGAGGTCAATATAAAAAGGTGCATAATAGCACCATCCGAAATCAATAAAATATGGTTTTCCATTATAATAATGGATGTGGGAACCATCTACCGACTGCAAATCTCCATGCGTGAGAGTCAGGCTTTCCTTCTCATCGTACAAAGCCGCCATATCATGTGCAAAAGCGTTGGCTTTATCACGCAACGATGGCAAATACGCGCCAAATTCCCTGCGGAATTCGGGATTTTGCTCCATAAGCGTTTCAAAATGGTCCACCGACACTTGCTTAACTAAATAATCTTCCCAATAATGACGGTCAGCATGGGGGAGCCACAGCATCTCCGAACCTCTATGCATATTACGGGCATGGATTCTGGCTAGTGCCTCCGCAACCTTTGGCGACCAATCTACGCCAAGCGGAGGAGATTTAATACTTCCCAAATCTTCTATCGCCATCCATTTAGGCTCATCTGTTTCTATATCTAGTGAAAAAGCGGCGGGCGTGTTCCGATGGCCCTGGTCGGTTAACGTTTTCATGGTCATGCGTTCTTTTAGAGCAGCTTCTTTAAATATCACGCTCTCCTTTTTGCCATTGTCGTAAGTAACCTCTATACGACGTACCTCTGCACCAGACCACCCACGTTCCGCATCTGTCATAGAACCGTTCTCTAAATGACATACCTTTCCGCGTTGAAGTACTTCGGCTAAACCTTGAGCAATGATGCTCATATTATGTTCCAAATTAATCTACCTACCAATCTATCTACTATGAGTTTACTCATGATAGCATATTTTACGCACTCTTATCAGGAGTGTTGGTCGAATCTAGTATATTGCGTCGTATGTAGTCAATGCCGGCAGCTATCCTAGACCCCAATCGTGGACCAGTGCGTCGGACGAGTGAGCGAAGGTGGTAATTTGGTGTCGTTATTGCCCTTCGCAGCATTGAGCTGGGATTGGGTGAGAAAGATACTGGTAGTAAGGTCGGCACCCCTGAGGTCAGCATCTCGGAAATCAGCCCCAATAAGATCAGCCTCTCTTAGGTCGGCGTTTCTGAGGTCAGCGGCAATAAGGTAGGCGCCTCTTAAGCTAGCCCCTCTTAGGTCAGTACCTTTTAGTTTGGCCCCAATGAGGTCGGAACCTCGACCTTGGAACTTCTTACGTCCAGGCAGATCATTCTTATCAGAGCGCACGAGTTCACTGGTCCGCATGAGTAGCGCATTGACATCTGCCCGATGCGCTACCACGTCTAGCTCCATGAGATCATCGGGGCTGAGATGGGTAAGGCGTTCCGTCTCATCGAGCGCGGAGCTAAGCGCATCTTGGATGGAATGAGCCGGTTGCAACGTCAGCGCTTCGGTCAAATACCAGAGCAGTTCATGGAGTTGCCGCATGATCGGGAACACTTTGAACATTTGCTTGGCGGATTCTGGTGCTTGCCGCCAGTCGTGTCCGCTGAAGGTGTTGTGGGAAACCTTTTGTCCCGCTCCGAAGCACTCATAAACAGTGCAACCTCGAAATCCCAACTGCCTAAGGTTTATGTGAACGCCACAGCGGAAGTTTGATTGCAGATTAATGCAGGGCTGTCCAGCGTCTTTGTCGATCGCGAAGTCTACTGAAGCTGCAAATGGCAGTGCGGCACAGCACAAGCCGAAGCAGTTCTCGCATTCAGATCGCAGACTAGAGCGACTCCTGTCAGAGGAAGATTCTGAATGTTCGTGATTCTCAGACAATGGGTGACCCTCCTTTACTATAATATAAAAAATGGAATTTTATTCGATTCTTATATAGTATTACTGAATATTTTCTCTGTCAATGCGTGGGCCTATGAAAGTATTAACCGCCAAGAGAAAAGAGAAAAGTGCATCCAAACCTATTGCTTGTTTGGATGCATTTTTATATACTTACATTCAAATGGATGTTTGAATGTAAGTGTTAGATGCTAAATCTAGGGGGCAAAATAAATGGAGTACTATGATGTGGTTATAGTAGGAGCAGGGCAAGCGGGAATTGCTATGGGGTATCATTTAAAGCAACAAGGACTTTCATTTATTCTATTAGATTCTAATGTGAAAATTGGAGATTCATGGAGACATCGATACGATTCATTAAAATTATTTACCTCCCGAAGGTACAGTTCCCTACCAGAATTACAGATGAATGGTTCATTAGATGGATTTCCGACAAAAGATGAAATGGCCGATTATTTAGAGCAATATGCGACTCATTTTGATTTACCTGTGATGCTCAATACCAACGTTATAAATATAAAAAAGAACGGTGAAACGTTTGAGGTAGAAACAAATCAAGAAATAATTGAAGCAGAACAAGTTGTGATTGCATCAGGTGCTTTTCAAAAACCTTTTGTTCCACCAGTAATAGTGAATAAGGGGGAAAGGTCGTTTCAAATTCACTCTTCCTCATATCTTTCCCCTAAGCAAATTCTGAAAGGTTCGGTATTAGTAGTGGGAGGTGGTAATTCTGGAGCGCAAATTGCGGTTGAATTAGCACACGAAAGAAATGTAACCTTAGCTGTAAGTCGTTCATTTAAGTTTCTGCCACTTCATTTTTTAGGGAAAAATATATTTTACTGGTTAGATCTTTTCGGATTATTGTATTCTGGAGTCGATACAATAAAGGGGAGTTGGTTTAGAAAGCAAAGTGACCCTATCTTTGGTTATAAATTAAAGACATTAATAGCTGATCGTACAATTAATATGAAGCCTAGGGTAGTTAGTGTCGATGGGAATGAAGTTTTATTTGAAGATAATAGTGTCCATTCATTCGAAAGTATTGTATGGTCAACCGGTTTTATTCCTTCTTATGATTGGATTCTTATAGAAGGTGCCACTTCATCCAATGGGAAACCGGTTCATGAAAGAGGGGTAAGTCCGATTAAAGGTCTCTATTTTATTGGTCTGCCTTGGCAGTATCAACGTGGGTCAGCCTTGATATGTGGTGTTGGACGTGATGCAAGATATCTAATTCCGTATATTATTGGGAGATAGATTTAATAAACTCCACTTTTAAGTGGAAGTTCGAACATAGAAGGGATGGCACTCGTGGAGAAACAGTTAATGAAGAAAAAGAAGATATTGAAACGTTATCCTATTTTGGCTGTAGGTCTAATTGCGATAGTTGTAGCATTAATCATGTTCGTAGCCAGTCCATTCTTATCCGTCAATTCTAACAATTCTCTAGAGAAATTCCATGTAGTAGATGGATTAACCATTGAAGAAGGTGCTCAGATTAAAATAAGGAAGAACGCAGATCTGTTTGGTTCCATGAAGGAAGCGACAATCGCACTTATTAATCTACCTCTTATACCTGAGCAAGATTATGCAGGATATGTAGGCATATGGGACTCTAACGGAAAACTGGTCCAAAAGTTTGTTGTTAAAGGCTATCATATTATGAATCCAGTTCAAATCCATGTGCAGGATATAACGGGAGACGGGAACTCAGATATTGTTGTGGAGACGGATGAACATGTTAATGGAGGTTTAGGAGTTCATGCTCTGCATGTATATGTGGAAAACAAAGGGCAGTATACTGAAGCGCCATTATCAGAAGAGATAAATTCAGATTATACAGTAACGTTCCGTTCATCTAGCAAAGATTTCATTGTGATCTCTACGCAGGATAACCGAAGATGGACTGTACAATTAGGTGCAGAACAGTTGAAACATTTGAATTCAAATGTACTAAATCAATCGAATCCCGTAAATGTCGATCCAATATCATCCATTGATGTGCACAACAATACTTTAACGACGAAAAGATTAATCTGGTTTGGAGACTTGCAACTGAATTCCCTTGCTGTATTGGAATCCAATTATTATTTCGAAGAAAACAAGTGGGAAATGCAAAGCTATAGTTTAGAAAACATCGATAAAAGCACGATAGTAACTGAAATCTTTTGACGTCGAATTGTCCTTTAACGAACGAGTGGAATTCTGTTATGGGTGACAGGAGGGTAATTAGCAATGCGAAAGAAAACAGTAGTAATATGGAGTGGACCCAATAAGGGTATATCTGTAAAGTGCTCGGAAATTGTTTGGATTAAGAATCTTTCCACGACCTTTAAATTGAACTCTAACGAATTTGTTTGATATTTGTGTATATCTCCTTGATTGCAAGGATTAAATCATCTGTATAGCGTGTTGGGCGCGTTAAAATCTTTGTTTTATACCAACCTTCCATATGCTATTCTATAAATAGAATAAAGAGGAGGGTTTTTTTGCGTTATTATCATTTCGATACAAAGTTATTAAAACAGCTAACTGATTTCTTTGAGGGGGAGGTGCAATGAGTATCACACTTATCGTGTTGGTGGTCGTTGCGGTTTTTGTTGGCGCCTTGATGAGATCGATGTTTGGCTTCGGGGAGGCGATAGTAAGCATGCCTTTGCTTGCACTATTACCGATCCCCCTGCAAACTTCGGTATCTCTCATTGGCTTAGCTGGACTAACCGTTGCTTTACTAACCGTGTTCAGCGGATGGCGTCATGTTGAACGCCCTGTTCTGATCCGATTAGCAATTTCCACCGTAATCGGAATTCCTGCTGGACTTGTTCTGCTTCATGTTGCTCCTGCAATCGTGATTACGTCTGGACTCGGCATTTTTCTGATTGTTTTTGGATGTTACTCCTTGATTAAGAAGGCTCTTTCTCGGGCAATCGAACGTCCGTTACTTAATCATCGGGGCTGGGTATTGCCGTTCGGATTTGCCTCAGGGGTGCTTGGCAGTGCTTATAATTTCAATGGTGTGCCGGTCGTTGTCTACGGTACCTTACGAAGATGGAACCCAGATCGTTTTCGGGGAACATTACAAGCTCATTTTCTGATATCCGGCGTTCTCGTTGTTGCAGGGCATGCACTCGGAGGGTTATGGACGTTTGAATCATTCATTTTTTATGCGTATTCACTGCCGGCTATTCTCATAGCTACGGCACTCGGTGTTTTTTTGAACAAGCGAATTCCTGCTGCAAAATTCGAACGTTACTTATTTATTATTATTATCTCACTTGGTATTCTATTGTTATTTCCGCGAGGTACAAGCTGATCATGTTAGTACCCATAAAAACAACCAATCATAAAAAATGGAGTGAAAAATATGTTTAGTTATTACAGTGCGCTTTGTACGGAAGTCTATGATTTCACAAAACCGGTGGGGTATTCTTTAGACGGTGATATTGAATATTATCAAGAACGGTTAAAAACTTGTCAGGGACGTATTCTTGAAGCAGCAGTTGGCTCAGGGCGTTTTATAATTCCACTTCTTGAAGCTGGATATACCGTTGATGGAATTGATTATTCTCCTGAAATGTTGGATTCTTGTCGTAAACGTTGTGACGAGAGAGGGTTAACCCCTAATTTATATGAAGATAAATTACAGGATTTTTCATTGCCCTTTAAGTATGAAGCGATTATTATTCCTACGGGTTCTTTTTGTTTGATCGAAAAAAGAGAAGACTCTCTACAAGCATTGAAATGCTTCTATGAACACCTTGTTCCAGGTGGACGATTGATTGTTGATCTTGTATTGCCCCATGCTTGGAAAGCAGGAGAAATTTCTACTTCAACTTTTTCTCTACCTAATGGGGATGGGATTACGATGGAGAGCAAATCAATTGAGATGGATTGGCTTAATCAATATACAGTATCCTATTTGAAATATGAGAAATGGCGCCAAGGAAAGCTGATCGAGAGTGAGTTGCAACGTTTTGCATTGCGTTGGTATGGAGTCGAAGAATTTAAACTTATTTTAGAAAGTGTAGGTTTCTCTCAAATAACATGTTCTGCTGATTATGTATACGAGAGGCAACCGTCGACTGCTGGTCAGATTGTGACTTTTGAAGCTGTACGAAAGGTATGATGTGAAAAGCTGTTGTCGCTATTTGTGCAGCATAGTTTATAAGCAATAAAGCTTCATTTTCATTGCTTATAAACTATGCTATTATTACTGTAACTTATTAAACATGTTTAATAAGTATTGCTCTATGAGGTGGTGATCATTGTGAATGAGTTACTTACAACTCCTAAAGAGATGAAGAAAGTTATTGTACGTAGTATACGCGCAGCTCTTCTAGAACTCGGAAGTGCAACGAAAGTTGAACTGAGTCACAAATTAGGAATAAGCTTTCCAACAATTACGAAGTTTCTAACGCAAATGGAGAAGGATGGGGAGCTCATTATAGTTGGCCTTGATGATTCCAGTGGAGGAAGAAGAGCGAAACGATATGCGTACAATCCGGAGTATATGCTGGGGTTGGCTATTTTTTTGGAAAAAGAAGAAACGAACTATACGGTATTTAATTGCTTCGGGGAAGTGAAAGAACAAGGGAATACTTCGAGTTTCCTTATGGATGATGTTCAAAGCTTAACAAAACATATTGAACACATCATGGATCGGTTTCCGAAGATTCATTCCATAGCAATCGGTGTACCTGGTTCAGTCAATCATGGTCGAATTATTTATATACCCAATTACGAACAGTATCATCATTTTGATATGAAGGGCTACTTCGAAGATCGATTATCTATAGCTGTCGTGGTAGAGAATGATATGAATGCTGCTGTACTTGGATACAACGATAATAGACGCAATAAAGACAATGTAACTCTGGTCTACTTGTATTTTGGTCAGAATGGTCCTGGTGCAGGCATTATGATCAATAAGGAAGTGGTCAGAGGAAGCACGTTCTTCTCAGGAGAAGTTTCATTCGTCCCTCAATATGATGATAAGAATTTCCTACAAGCTTTAAACAGTGGTAGCGGAACAGAAACAGCAAACCTTCATAGGGAAGAAGAGGTTGATGCTGTTAGTCGGTTGGTAGCTTCGTTTACAGCCATCATAAACCCACACACGGTTATTTTTTGTAACGATGAAGTAAACCAAACAATGATCAACCAAATAGCAACCAATAGCGCAACATATATCCCCAAAGAACATCTGCCAGAACTTGTGATAAGTGATTGGAAGCAAGATTATTTATATGGATTACAGCGTCTCGCACTAGACCTTATGATCACTGGAACAAGAATATAGTATGAAACAATAGGAGTTGTTGAGAAATGAAAACAGAAAAAGAGAAAATGCTGAATGGTGAACTATATAATGCAGGCGATGTGGTATTAGTGAATGATAGGCTAAATGCTCGCAGACTCGTCAGATTATACAATCAAACACTTGAAACGGATAGTGACCATAGAACTGAATTGCTTAAAGAATTGTTCGGTTCCACGGGGGAAAGTCTATACATCGAACCGACACTGCGTTGTGACTATGGCTACAACATTTATGTCGGTGAGAACTTCTATGCTAATTTTGATTGTGTGCTCCTGGATGTCTGTGAAATTCGGATAGGCGACAATTGTTTCATTGCGCCAGGTGTACATATTTATACGGCAACTCATCCATTGAATGCGCAAGAGAGAATATCGGGTGTAGAATACGGGAAACCGGTAACGATCGGTCACAATGTCTGGATTGGCGGGAGAGCCGTCATCAACCCTGGAGTTACAATAGGTAATAATGTCGTGATTGCTTCCGGCGCCGTCGTTACAAAAGATGTCCCAGATAACGTTGTAGTAGGTGGGAACCCAGCGAGGGTCATCAAACAGATTGATTAAACGTTATTAACGATTTAACTCGACCACTTTGCATAGCTCGACCAATTGATGAACGCCATAAAGTTGCTGACGATTACGCTGATGGATACTTAACAGCGCTTCTTCAGTAACTTTTTTGGCTTGTTGGATGCTCTGATGTTCTACAGCCTGAACAATTTCCTTCATATTCTCTAAAAAATAAACAGTTCTACGCAATGTGCGAATGAGTAAAATTTGTCGTATATGTAGGGGAGTGAAGATGCGGTATCCATTCTCAGGATTTCGTCCTGGTGATAGTAATCCTTCTTTTTCCCAATGTCGAATGGCTGACTCTTGTACATCTGTTATCTGAGCGACTTCACCGATGGTCATATCGTTGTTCATCTTTTTATTTGGAAAGAGTGGCATTCCAGTATGTTGAAGCAACTCAAGCGTCTGGTCGGCAACAACTTTTTCCTGTTGTAGATTGGATTGTTCTTTGTTGATAAGCCAGAAGGCGATGTCCATATCACCGTTCTGAATGTGGCGAAGTACGTCACAAGTGATCGCGACACCAAATCCAGGAAACATTGCTCGGAGGCAGCGAAAGTAAGCTAAGTGCAGATCTGTATACAGGCGATAACCATTCGTAGCACGAGCAGGCGTTGGAACGACTCCCCACGATTCATAATGTCGCAAAGCACTTGTACTAATGCCAAGCTCTCTAGCAATCTCAATCGGCTTGTAATATTCCATTTCCAGTTCCCCCTTAAGTAGATTTCCACTATACCAAACAGGCTTGTGTTAAACAAACATTAAATAAAAAGATTAAAGTAATATGATAGACTTTTTGCTTCTCACCCACGGGGATTCACAAAAAACCTTATCATTTACACGAATGCTGTAAAATTAATGAAACAAATCATTCGAATTCAAGGAGCAGGGGAAAATAACTGAAAACATATCTACTGCTCAGTAAAAGAATAACCTTTCCGTGAAAGGGTAATGTTATAGAGAACATACCCAAGGAATCGGATAAGGAGTGAGCTTGGATGGATAAATCGATAGGAATATACTTGTTCGATTGCCTAAAGCAAGAGGGAATTACAGAAATCTTTGGCGTGCCTGGTGATTATAATTTCACTTTACTTGATAGTCTTGAGAGATACACCGGCATTCATTTCATAAATGGACGGAACGAACTGAACTCAGGATATGCTGCAGATGGTTACGCTAGAATTAAGGGAATATCGGCGCTCATTACGACGTTTGGTGTAGGGGAAATGAGTGCCTGTAACGCGATAGCTGGGGCTAACAGTGAAAATATACCCATTATTCATATCGTTGGTTCTCCACCAGACATGGATCAGAAGAAACACAAGCTTATGCATCATACATTGATGGATGGGAATTATGATGTGTTTCGCAAAGTATATGAGTCCATTACAGCGTATACCGTTGTTCTTACGCCTGAAAATGCTGGGATTGAGATTCCAAACGCAATTCGTATTGCGAAGCAGAAGAAGAAGCCTGTTTATTTGGTAGTGGCCGATGACTTGGTCATGAAACCGGTCCTGACTCACAATGAAGCTAATTCTCCACAAGCTAAATCGAATCAGAAAACGCTACAAGCAGCAGTAGATCACGTACGTCAAATGCTGGGTCAAGCTCAGAACACGGTTCTTCTGGCAGATGTCCTAACTATCCGTTTTGGTCTGCAAGAATATGTACGCAAGCTGGCAGAGTCAATGAATGTGCCGGTGGCCTCCACTCTATTTGGGAAAGGCGCTTTCGACGAAAGCCATCCTATGTTCATCGGAATGTATGGAGGCTTGTTTGGCAGTTCAGCAGTACGCAGCACAGTAGAGAGCGCGGATTGTGTTATTGCAGTGGGATTGGTGTGGGCTGACACGAATATGGCTAATTTTACGGCTAAGCTGAATCCTCTACAGATGGTGGAGATCCAGCCGAATATGGTGAAGATCGGCGAAGCGGAGTATCCAAATGTCCAAGCGACGGATATGCTGCTCGCCCTGCAGAGTATAGGATACAGGCAGCAAAATAAGGTGATAAAAGGGCAGTTCCCTTATGATACGATGACAGCTAAGCCTGATGACTTGATCTCAGCAGCAGCCTATTATCCCCGTTTTCAGCAAATGCTGAAAGCAGGTGATATCGTGGTCGCAGAATCGGGTACATTTTATTACGGGATGGCACAGGTGAAACTTCCGCAAGATGTGACGTATATCGCTCAAGGCGGATGGCAGTCTATTGGTTATGCAACGCCATCGACCTACGGTGCCTGTATAGCGGCACCTATTAGGCGAGTATTACTCTTTACAGGGGATGGTTCTTTGCAACTTACTGTTCAGGAGATCAGTTCTATGCTGTATTACCACTGCAAACCGATTATCTTTATATTAAACAACTACGGGTATACGATCGAGAAGTATTTGAATGTGAAGACTGAAGATCAGCAGTATAATCAGGTACCTAACTGGTCTTACACGAAGCTAGCAGAGGCTTTCGGGGGCGATGCATTTACGGTAACCATCCGAACTAATGAGGAGCTGGATACTGCAATCACACGTGCAGAAACAGAATGTAATAACAAGTTATGTATCATTGAAATGATCGCCAGCGATCCCATGGATGCACCGGAATATATGCATAATATGCGTAAGTATATGGAGCAACAAGAGAAGCAGCGTCGTTAAAAAGACACTTCCAACCTTTTCATAAATGTTTTTGCAGCTCGACTCAAATATTTATCATTACGATAAAATATCTCTAATTCTCTGATCGGAGAATCCTTGATTGGAATGGCTCGGATACCTGGGAAGTTTAGACTTTCAATCAATTGACTTGGTTGAATGGTAGCTCCAACGGCTTCTTTGACCAATTGAAGCAAGGAAGTAGCAGAGCCCGTCTCCATGATGGTATGGATAGTTATTTCTTGCTTCTTGCACCAATCATCAATTAAATCACGACCGTAAAAGCCCTTAGGGTACATAACTAGAGGAATCATAGTCAAATCTTCAGGTGAAATGATATCCTGCATTGCTAAGTCATGTTCTTCATTTATATAAAGACTATATGTTTCAGTGAAAAAGGGGATGTGATTCAGTCGGGGATCGGCTTGAATGGCTAAACCAACGCCAATATCGACTTCATTGTCCAACACTTTATTCAAAATATCGATCGATGGAATCACTTGAACTTTCGTATTAGGTAAATCCTTGTGGAAATCGATGAGTAAGGATGTTAATCGATAATCCAGATCCGATGGTAATACCGCTACACGTAGGTGACCGGAGTCCAAATTTGCAAGATCAGCTATAGCATTTTTAGCGTTTTCTAATTGTTGGATAATCTGTAAAGCATAGCTTTCTAGGAGTTCTCCTGCTTCGGTCTTAACTGTCTTTTTCCCAATTCGATCGAACAGAGGTACTCCTAACTCGTCTTCTACCACTCGTATTTGCTGACTTAATGTTGGTTGTGAAATTCCTAATTTATTTGCAGCTTCAGAAAAATGTAATTCATTACATAACATAAGAAAATATCGTAATTGTCTGATTTCCATATAAAAAGTCTCCTTTTACTATAGCGCCATACTATTGTTTATATAGAATAAATAGTATTGAACTATTATAGGTGCAAATCTATAATGAGTGCAAGAGTTAGGAAAGAACAATCAGGGAGGTCATTTAAATGAAATTAACAGAAGTCATATTAAGTACGCATCAATTCGAAACGTTAAAAGTGTTTTACGGATCTCTGTTGGGGCTAGACATTGTAGTGGATCAACCGTCTCAGTTATCGTTTCAGGTCGGGAGTACAATTCTCGGTTTCTGTGAAGCGGACCCTAAGGAAAAACCATATTATCATATTGCATTTGCGATTCCGACTAATAAGTTCAGCGAAGCGAAGCAATGGGTGAGTGAACGAGGAATCCCGTTATTCTCCAAGGATGGACAGGATGAATTTTCATTCGAGAGTTGGAACGCAACGGCACTTTACTTCTACGATCCAGACGGCAACTTAATCGAATTTATTGCCCACCATACACTCAACAATGCGACTGACGAAGCATTCGAATCGAAGCAGATACTTCGCATCAGTGAGATTGGCCTTCCTGTCGACAATGTTCCGGAGACCGCGAACAAGCTCATCGAAACGTTCCAACTTAGCCAGTGGGGCGGGGACGGACGGCAATTCGCACCGATAGGTGATGCGGAAGGAGCTTTGATTGTGGTGGACAAGCACCGTCCTTGGTTTCCTGACGGACGAACTCCAGCTGTATTCAACACTAGGGTCACCATTGAAGGTACGGATTCCATGAGAATTTCGCTTCAAAACAATCTGTATGAAATAAGATCGAGCTGATCGGCATGCCGTTTAGGTCATGATTTAGGACTGTAAAGCATTTGAGCACGAACAAAGTCTGTTGGTGTATTCACAGGTATATCTAGGAAGTATTCCAATTGCCATGTTTGAGTTTTTTGAGCCTGACGACTTGTAGGCTTGTCCCAAGGTGGGTAAACGCGTATTGCCCTTTTACCGCCATTACCTTCATTGGATAAGATATCTCGATCACATAGAACAGATCTTGGAAATATAAACTGACCAAAGTGATTACCTTTACGTGTACTAATAACGAAGAAATCGACTGGATCTGATGCGTCATAGGGTTGGATCGGTCCATCCCCAATTCTCTCCCATAAAGTCACAAATTGCCCGATCTTTGTAGGAGTGATTTTTGCGACACGAAATCTAATGGTGAGAGCATTCAAATTAAATAGATGCGCCCCATATTCAGCATTGTGTGTTTCTGGGAGTGGGCGGGAGCAATCCAACCTACACGGGTTATATACAAGATTCTTGGTAGCAAGTAGATCACTATGGATTGAGTCAGAGGGTGCCCAACCATTGTGATCGTTAGGGCGTACTTCTGAGAAGGTTCTATTTTTTTCATCCATCTATTCAAATCCTCCATGTGAGTATGTGATAAAATACGGGTAACACAAGCTATATTAAATTTAGGAGATGTTACTTATGAGTATAAGTATTAGACAAGAAGTATTCGAAGATTATAAACTGACAGAACAAGTCGTAAAGAGTGCATTTGCTAATATGGAGTTTAGCGATCAAAAAGAACATGAATTGGTGTCTCGTATTAGAAAAGCCGATGAATTTATCCCTGAACTATCTGTAGTAGCCATTAGTAATGATACTGAAGAAATCGTTGGACATATTCTTGTATCTAAAATAAAAATTGTTAATGATAATCAAAGCGTAGAATCACTTGCTCTTGCTCCTGTTGCAGTCTTACCAAACTACCAAAATAAAGGTATAGGAAAGATGTTGATTCTCGAAGCATTACGAAGAGCAAAAGAACTTGGATATCAATCTATTGTTGTACTGGGGCATGCAGAATATTATCCGAAATTCGGCTTTAAAAAGGCATCTTTATGGGGAATAAAGGCACCTTTTGAAGTACCAGAAGAAGCATTTATGGCATTAGAGTTGAAAGAGAATACACTCGCACATGTTTCAGGAGTTGTTGAATATCCAAGCGTCTTCTCTGAATAAGTTCCTATTAAGAGATTAAACCCTCCTATTTCGTGAAAACCTAGATTTAATAGGTTACTTAGGAGGGTTTTTCGAAATATAAGAAAGTAAGTTTCGATTATTGATACTCTTTCACAATGATATTGAGTGTGTGTTTATCATATGTAATAAGAGCCTTCCACAATGCCCAACCACGCGCCCGATTCCAAGTTCCTTCATCACATTCCATTTCGGTGAATAACGACTTTCTGCTTTCATCGTCAAAAAAAGTCCATGCCATCGCCAAATCACAGGCAGGATCTCCGATACCTAGTATTCCAAAGTCAATGACAGCACAAAGTTTCCCGCCATTCACCAACAGATTTCCAGGTGCAACATCCCCATGAACCCAAACGGGCTTCTTTGTCCATTCGGACTGTAACGCTGTCTCCCAAATATCATGAAATAGATCTGATTCTACCAATGAATTTAGATTCCTTAGGGCAGCCTTCGTTTCTTCATTGTATACGGATAATGAGCCACCCCGATGAAAATTATGTGCTCCGGAGAAAGGTCCACCAGTAGAATCTATAGCCTGAAGTTCTTTTAGAAAACGCGCTAAATCAATAGCAAATTGATGTAGATCACCCACATTATCATAGCTTACTGTTTCGCCCTCGATCCATTTATTAACAGTCCAAGGCCAGGGGTACCCTTCAGCTGGCACTCCTTGTACTAATGGAGTTGATATGGGCAAAGATAGATGGAAGTTTAGCTTCGGTAACCAAAACATTTCTTTTTCTACTTGTGGAACATAACATTCTTTACTTGGTAACCTGACGCTCATTTCATCACCTAAATGAAAGGTTCTATTGTCATGACCCGAGTTCTTTACAGGAACAATCGGTAAATATGACCATTGAGGAAATTGAGCTTGTATAAGTCGACTTACTAATTCTTTATTAATATCAATCATCATGAACCTCCGGAAATATAAATATTAATCACGCTTGCTATACTTTATCACACTGGCAGAAGGTTTTCATTGTGAATGAGTAGAACCACATGGCTGTAATTTGAAATAGGGAAATGATATACTTTTCGATGTAATCTATGAAGTGAATACAGGTTGCCTCTGGGGCAGCTAATATATTGGAGGTATCTTAATGAGTCAACGTTATCGAATTACAAGAGCATTTCAGGAGAATGGTGCTTCGGCGCAAACCATATCTTTGGAGGAGTGCAAACAGTATTTCACGTCCAAACCTGATTTTTCTTATTCATCCGTATTTACGGTGATAGGCGCTACTAGCATGTCCATTGATGGAGATTTCTTCATGTGGAGCTATAACGATACTCAGATCCCATTCAGGCATTATGATGGAGATATATACGTATCTGGCACCAATAAAGCAGTCATCCCCATGGTGGTTGAAGTGGCAGGCGAATTAGGCGCAGATGTGCTGGAAGAGTGACAATGATGGAGAATACTTATATTACTAAGTAAGCCGTGATAGTTTAGGAATGAAAAAGGTGTAGTTTTCCTACAGAAGGAGGGGGATTAATGGACAAGTACATAGACCGAATGGAAGAGTTTCAGGAATGGGAAATGAGGGGAATTCTTAATGATGTATTGAATATGACGGCACTTACCTCCTCTAATGGAGAAGGGGAGGAGAAGAAGCTTGCAGACGGGATAATGAAATTGTGGGACAATCGTCTGGAAGAAGCACGCAAACGTCGGATGGACGCTGGAAAACTTCAAAGTGGCGTTCATATTGTGTTCAGTCAGTCCAATGCCGGTTCATTGAAAGTAACACTTAGCGAGATAGGTAAACGACAAGAGAATAAAGTTCTGGCGTTTAGGGACCTGTTCTCTATCGGCCCCATTATGCATTTGGATAAGGAGGAAGGACAGCAAAACAGGTTGCATTGGATGATGGAGCGGATTCCTGATTATAGATTATATGGGGTTATTAACCACGATCATCAAATAGAGCGCATGATAGAAGTGCTTGCAACAATTCCGGAAGATAAGTCCGTCACTATTTGGTGCGGTGATAACGCCCATGATCAGACGGGTCTACGTTTTGCACTATATCTTCTGAAGGAACGGAAGCAGCCGATTAGGGTTGTGAATGTATCGGAGGCTTACGGGCGAATTTCGGCACACATGCAAGAGAAGTTGACACCCTATATACAGAGCTTAATTGAAAAAGAGTTGTATACAGAGATTGTAAAAGGATGTAATGACGTTATGCCTTTGGACGCTGACCGGAGGCGGTGCCTTGAATCAGAATGGGTGGAAATATCGAATCAGGGGCATATGTTGCGCTTATGGCAGGATGGAGAGATCAAGGGCAAGGAGGAGGATGAACTGGACGGCATCATCTTAGCAGAGGTAACTAAACTCCAAGAAGAAGAGAGTGGGGATGGGTTTGTCAAGACGGGTAGTGTAGTGTCCGAAGTATTAAAGAATGCACTTCAGCTTGTCGGGGACTCATTTATTGAGTATAGGATTTGGACTTTAATTAGTGATGGTATTCTGATATTCAAAGGGCTTCCAGGCACAATGCATCAGTATTCAGTTCGGATTCAGTGAGATCATATGATATTGGAATTTTAAGAAGAGTGCCATAACCGCAATAGAAAAGAACAATCAGGATTTCAGCATCATGCGTCTAAATTCCATTGCCCCCCAGAAAAGACTCAGTAATGGATTGAGCTTGAATTTGTGGATCCGTAGTTTCAATACTTTCATCACTAAAACTTTCCAAATATTTATTCAATGCTGCACAGGCACGCTACACTAATGGAAAGAATTTATTTCGATTATATCATCACTTTTTCCATGAACTGTTTCGGTAACACCAATGAATCTAAATAACAACCTGGATTTATGTCAAACCCACTTGTTAAAACGCTTGAAATATAAAGATAATAATGCTTAACTAGTGTATATAGTGATTATGTATTATATATATAATATGTAAAGAGAAATACTTGGATGATATATGAGTTAAGTTGTTTGCGAGAAAGATAAAGATGGATTGTTCAACTAAATTACGTTTGTGTCAAGACATATATTAGTGTCACTTAAAGGAATTGGTTAAGAACTCTTTTTTAGTTTGCAATTATATTTATTCTACAAAATGTTATCTCTGTCCTATTAATTTATTTTGACTAGATTATTCAAAGTTTTCCATGCTGTGTACAATAGATATACATAACGATGAAAAGGAGGTATCTGCATGCAAATCATTATTTCTAATAGTTCAAAAGACCCTATTTATGAGCAGATTTTAAAACAAATTCAAACGAAAATATTGTCAGGTGAGCTGACAGAAGGAGCTGCTTTGCCTTCTATAAGGCAATTGGCCAAAGATTTAAGAATTAGTGTTATCACTACTAAACGGGCATATGAAGAATTGGAAAAGTCGGGATTCATCTACTTAATTGTTGGGAAAGGTTCATTTGTAGCGGAGCAAAATTTAGATGTTATTCGAGAGAAAAGGCTGAGAGTGATTGAAGAGCAATTAAGTGCAGTTATCTCTAATAGTAAGGAAATTGGGTTATCTTATGAAGAATTACAAGGTTTGTTAAAGTTGTTGTACGAGGAGTGATAGGAATGGAAAATGTGATAGAGTTTCATGACGTTTCCAAAGAATTTAAGGCATTCTCTATAGATAATATTGATTTAGAGATAAAACAAGGGTACACAACAGGATTTATTGGTTCAAACGGATCTGGTAAGTCAACCATGATCAAGTTAATGATGAATCTTTTACAGCCAGATAAGGGGAAGGTAAGCATATTTGGACTGGATTATGCCAGTCATGAAAAAGAAATAAAAGACCGTATAGGCTTTGTTTACGACAGCAATATATTTTACGGATCCCTGAACTTAAAGGATATTAGTAAAATCGTTGCTCCAGCTTATAAACAATGGGATAATAAGCAATTTAATGAATATGTTAATCAATTTGAGCTACCTTTAAATAAATCTATTAAAAATTTTTCTAAAGGGATGCAAATGAAGGCTTCTATAGCAATTGCCTTATCTCATAATGCAGAATTAATTATTATGGATGAGCCAACAGCAGGATTAGATCCAACGTTCCGTAGAGAATTATTGGACATTTTTCAAGAAGTTATGGTAAATGAGGACAGGAGTATATTTTTTTCAACGCATACTACAAGCGATTTGGATCGTTTTGCCGATTATATTGTATTAGTTGATAAAGGGGAAATTCTTTTTAATCGACGTTCGGATGAGTTGCAGGAACAGTATGCCTTGGTGAAAGGCAGTACCGATTTGCTTGATCGGGATACGGAAGCACATTTCATTAACATAGAACGTTCTCAAGGTGTGTTTCAAGCTTTAACAAAAGATGTAGCAAAAGTACAAACAGTCTTTGACAATCATATTGTGATAGAGAAAGCTTCTTTAGACGAAATCATGTTTTATATGAAAGCTGCACACAGGCACGGACTAAATGATTAAAACTATAAAAAGAAATAATACGTACGGAAAAAGTATTAGGCTTTAAAGATCTTAATGAAATATTAAGGTCTTTTTTTGTTGAAACTGAGAAAAGGAAAATTAAGTATTGTACATATTGTAAATAGAGTGTATATTGTATATGTAATGTATATACTATGTGTGATATTGATTATATATGTTTAGAAAAGGAAGGGGTTCTAGTTACAAAATAAATTAGGTTAAAACATATCGATTTTTTCAAGACATAAATCTAAAACGACAAATTTTATTTGGAATTTATTTTAGGAGTGAGAAAAATGGAAAATATAGTAGAATTCAAAGCTGTAAGCAAACGTTTTAAAGATTTCTCCTTAGAGAATATCAATTTGCAAGTAAAACAAGGCCAAATAACAGGGTTTGTCGGGGCTAACGGGGCAGGAAAATCGACCACGATGAAGTTAATGATGAATCTTTTACAAGCAGATACGGGCGAAATAAAGGTATTTGGAAAGGATTATGCCAACCATGAGAAGGAAATCAAGGAGCGCATAGGATTTGTCTATGATAGTAATGTCTTTTATGAAGGTCTAAATTTAAAAGATATTCGTAAAATCATTGCCCCTGCCTATAAAAATTGGAGCGACAGGAAATTTTATGATTATTTAAAGAAATTTGAACTCCCGTTAAACAAGTCGATTAAAACCTTTTCCAAAGGGATGCAGATGAAAACCTCTTTGGCCATGGCTTTATCTCATGAAGCTGAATTTATTATGATGGATGAGCCGACAGCTGGTTTAGACCCTGTTTTTCGAAGAGAACTGTTGGATATTTTAAAAGAGATGATGGCAGATGGCAGGCGGACTATCTTCTTCTCCACTCATATAACCAGTGATTTAGAGCGGATTGCAGACAATATTATTTTCATTCAAAAAGGAAAGATTCTTTTCAACGATTCGATAAGGGATGTGCAGGAGCGTTATGCGTTAGTCAAAGGAAAGGTCAATTTACTCAATCACGACACAGTAAAAAGTTTTATAAGCATTGAACGTTCTTCGACTGAATTTCAAGCACTAACAAATAATGCAGAGGAAGTAAGGAGATCATTAGGAGATCAAGTGGTTATGGAAGAAGCCACCTTGGAGGATATTATGTTTTACGCGAAAGGAGCTAGTCAGCAATATGTTTAACTTGATAAAAAAAGATTTCGTTATACAAAAGACACAAATACTACTTTTTATTCCGTTTATTATGTTCTTTGCGATTTTTGCCCATCATATGAACCCAGCCTTTGTTTTTCTGTTGGTCAGCACGTATATACCGATGAATGGATATATTTATGATGAACAGGTAGAATCTAATATCTTTCTTAATTCATTGCCATATACGAGAAAAGAGATTGTTGACGCAAAATACATCGGTGCCATTGCATATATGATTTTATCAATAGGTATAGCTGGTATCATTCTATATGTATTTAATTATGACTATACGATAAGGGATATAGCCATCGCTGTAGGACTATTCTTCATCTTTGTTGCTTTTGCCTTTCCGTTATTTTATATATTAAAACCTGGTTATATAGGTATGGCAATTTTAATTGGGTTGATATTCTTTGCAGTTGTTCTGCCACCCATTTTCCGATTCCTAGCAGAACATCTCACAACAATTACAGATTTTCTTACAAGCTTGTCGACAACAACCCTTTACCTTAGTGGCGCCGCTATCTCTATTAGTCTCTATCTGATTTCCTGGATGGTCAGTCAATTTATTTATCAGCGGAAGGTGTTCTAAATTTAATTTAACAACTCACATCACATTTAATAAATATCCTTGAAAGGAGTAATTACATGCTATTGTTAGCAGAACAACTTTTTTTATTATCCGTTGATCCAAAAACTAGTCGACCATATGGCCGTGCAGGGTCAGCATTGTCCTATAGTTTAAACGGCGCTTTGTTGGCAGAACTGGCACTTAATGGACATATTGAGTTACGTAATTCTAAAATTGAGGTTGTTGATTCGAGTACAGAAGACACATTGCTTAAAGAAACATTAGACATCATAAAAGCCAAACCTTTAAAAACACCAAAACAGTGGATTTCTACTTTACGAACTTCTCACAAAAATATTCAATATAAAATTGCTGCTAAATTGGATGATGATGGTGTCATAACAATGGAAAAGAAACAAATATTGGGAGCTGTTCCTGCTTATTTTTACAAATTCAATCCAGATCATTTTGTTAAAGAAGCACATAAAAGCTTTCATATAGTTATTCAAAAAAATAAAAAACAGAAATCTTTAGTCGAAGAAGAACGGACTGTTGTGTTAATGTCATTAATTTATGCTAGCAGCTTGCTACGTATCGTTTTCCCTGATAGTAAAGAAGCAAGGGAGGCTGAGAAACAGATAAAGCAACTTAATAAAGACTTACCTATTTCTAATGCTGTCAAAGCAACAATTGATTCCATCAATGTGAGTATTTTTGCTACATCTGCCTATTTTTCAAATTCTTAAAGAAACAAGACAGACTGAAAAACAAATAAAACAACTTAATAAAGACTTACTGTTTCTAATGTTTTCAAGTAATAGAATTGAATAGAATATTTAAATATTTATACGCCCAACTGTCATATTCAGTTGGGTTTTATTTTTCTAAAAAGATTTCCTCAATTCTTTGGCAATTTTAAAGAATTCCAGTTGAAGGTTATGAAAGGGCAATGGGACAATTGATTTGGACGTTAAAGTTACGAATACGGGTTACGTAGGGTATGTTGCTTCAGAGGTGACGAACTCGTCTGGATCATTTTCTTTGACATTGCAGGACGAGGTTCGGAATGAGTTTGTTAATATACCATGAGCGATCATCCAAGGGATTTGCAAACAGAATTGAGATTGATAGATAAGAAAGGTGTTATGTATGTAGACAAACAAAGGTTCCATCTCAGTTCCTACAGTCATTCGCCTCGCAGATTATGGGGCTGTCCCTATTACAGGCAAAGATACTTAGAAAGCAATGCAGCGTGCGATTAAGGCGGCTGCTTCGTTACAGTGCCTGACCTTGATTGAATGTGCTCCAGGACGCTATGATTTTTATATGGATGAAGCGATTCGAGCACCTTGTTTTATTACGAATACTGCGAGTGAAATAGAAAATCCGGATATTACGAAAACGATCGGGCTACTGTTCCGCGGTATGCGCAACATCACGTTGGATGGTAAAGGGGCTTTATTTGTCTTTCACTGTAAACAGACCATGTTCGTCATCTCCGAATTGAAGGTAACGAATTCCTTCTTGAAGAAGCGATCACCCTAGACGCTCGGCATACGGGTGAGCTATCGTTTGTTGGCAATACGATCAATCGTTCACAACAAGTACCTACTGAAGAAAGCGTGATTCGCCTAACTTCTTGTACCGGCGTAGAGTTGGGGGACAATCGATATAGCCTATAGAGAAATGACCTAGAAATGTTTAGGGAATTTAAATTTGTTTACTATTGTTCTGAGAATTATAAGAGTTTTACTTGTATCTTCACCCAAATATCCATTATAGTAAATGAAACTTTCAATTGAGGTGAAATGGGATGGTTCTCCACTTTGTTCGAAGTAACTAGTTCACGGGCTGGGTAAAACGCGTACCAGCTGTTAAGGGGGAAGTCTGTCCATTTAACCTACGAGAAGAATTACTTCAGATAAAGTGTCGGGCACATCTTTTTTGTAAGCCAGGACACAGGGACCTATGGTCTCTATCGATCCTGGTTTTTACTGTTTCATTGTAACGATTTGAAAGGTGGATATGAGATATGAGCAAATTTGATTATATGAAATTCTACGATGAAGTCGGACCATTGAACGGTTGGGATTTCAGTAAAGTAAAGGTTACAGCTGAAGGAGTTCAGTGGGAATTCTATAATGAAGTAACCCAAAGATGTAAACAGCCTGATCAATTGCTCGATATTGGTACAGGTGGAGGGGAATTTTTATTATCCATAGCTCATACTGCTTCACTTTTAGTGGGCATTGATCTCTCATCAGGAATGATCCAAACTGCAAATCAACATTTAGAAAGTTCCAATAAAACAAATGTACGATTTTTACAAATGGATGCTGAGAAACTCGATTTTCCTCAGAACTTTTTTAATGTGGTATCGTGTAGACACGCACCATTTCATGCTAAAGAAGTAGCAAAAGTGTTAGTGCCAGACGGGATATTCGTTACTCAACAAGTAAGTGAAAATGATAAGCTGAATATGACACAAGCATTTGGAAGAGGACAGCATACCAATCTGGATGGAACATTAAAAAATAGATATATTGAGGAATTGAACGTAGCTGGGTTTACTGATATCCAGTCTTTTGAATATGATGCAACAGAATATTTTGAAACATATGAAGATTTAGTATTCTTGCTGAAACACACACCGATTATTCCGAACTTTGGGAAGTGTAATGATGATTTTGAAATACTCCAACAATTTATAGCAAATAATCAAACTGAAAAAGGAATTAAGACAAATTCAAAACGATTTATGATCATTTCAAAAAAGAGGAGAGATTAAACTGGATAAGGCTAAAAGAAAAATCAGAAGAATTCTTACCGAGAGGAGCATATAACTATGGATAACTTGAATTATAGATTAAATTTCGGAGAGCTATGTGCAAAATTCAATCTAGGGCAGTTAACAACTGAACCAGAACAAGTATTTGGCGGATTCCTTCATAGAATGTATCTGTTGAAAACAGACAAGGATCAGTATGCAGTGAAAGCTTTAAACCCGCAAATTATGCAACGTAAAACAGCCATGAACAATTATATTTTTTCTGAAAAGGTTGCAAACATGGCGTACGAAAATGGCATAAATGCACTTCCGGCAATGGTATCAAATGGAAGCTCTATGCATGAAGTGGATGGTCAATATTATTTGTTGTTCCCATGGGTTCAAGGAAAGACATTACCCTCTGGGAGTATTGATATTGAGTGCTGCAAAATGATGGGGGAAATCCTTGCAAAGATACACAAAATCGATTTTTCTCAACTTATGATGGATAAGCAAGATGAAAAATTGGATACATTATCAGTAGATTGGAATGATTATGCCCACAAAGGAAAACATGATGGCTTGGAGTGGTCATCCTTGCTATTAGATAACCTGGATAAGTTCTACCATTGGGAGGGTCTAGCTAATTCCTCTGGGGAATCATTGATGAACAATAGTGTTATCAGCCATAGGGATTTAGATCAAAAGAATGTATTATGGGACGAGAATCATCTCCCCATTATTATTGACTGGGAAGCAGCAGGAACTACCAATCCAACACAAGAACTGATTGATGTGGCATTGAATTGGTCAGGATTTGAAGAGGGTAATGTAAGTAAAGATGCTTTCAGTACTCTAATTCGTTCCTATAGGAATCATGGCGGAGAGTTTTCAGATCACTTGGATGATGTGCTGAACTATGGTTTTAGTGGGAAACTAGCATGGTTAGCCTATAATATTAGACGCTCTCTTAGACTGGAATGTACGGATGATACGGAACAAGAACTTGGAACGAGCGAAGTAATCAAAACAATACAAGCTATTCATAACTATGCTAATTTCATTCCTGTTTGTATAGAATGGTTATCAGTAATTGATGTAGAGTTTGTGAAGAAGTGATGTAAAACTTGGCTGTCGTATATATGTTATAATGGGAAATGGGTTGAAACCCGTATTCAATTATTCATAGGAGAGTGCTTATCGTGATTATCAAATTCATTCGTTTACGTTAATGTGAGGTACAGTTCAATGATGTCCATCCATTTTTTAGAAATGTGATGGGTTTTATTTGTGTGTGCTTTTTTACATTTAACCAAATTCGAATGAAGCGAGGAATTAACTATGAGTGAAAAGATCAATAAAATTAACGGAATTGATATATGCACGGAAAGTTTCGGGAATCCCGAGAATCCAGCGGTCTTACTGATTATGGGCGCGATGTGTTCGATGGTTTATTGGCATGAAGAATTCTGTCAACGATTAGCTGACACAGGACGATATGTTATTCGATATGATAACCGAGATGTCGGACGTTCGATTGCCTATGAACCAGGGAAATCTCAATATACGGTGGTAGATATGGTAGATGATGCTGTTGGGGTACTCGATGCATACGGTATTAACCAAGCACATATTGTTGGAATGTCATTAGGCGGTATGATCGCACAAATCATAGTATCGAGGCATCCTGAACGGGTTCTAACGATTACTCTGATGATGTCCAGTATTTTCGGATCTGACGACAACGATCGTGATTTGCCTCCAATGGATGAGAAGATACTCGCTTACCATGCTAATGGGGGCACATTGAATTGGTCAGATGAAGAATCGGTTGCAAATTACTTGGTCGCAGGGTCAAGCTTGCTCTGTGGTTCGAAGCATGTATTCGACGAGAAGAGAGCTTATGAACAGGTGAGACAAGAAATCAAACGAGCTAATAATCTACTCAGCATGTTCAATCATGCGCTTCTTAAAGGTGATGCTTCCTATGAGGGGACGTTAACAGGAATCAAGGTACCTGCGTTGGTTATCCACGGCACAGAAGATACTGTGCTTCCATATGAACATGGTCTAGCTCTGGCCAAAGAAATTCCGCATGCATTGTTACTAACCCTTGAAGGAACGGGGCACGAAGTTCACTTCGATGATTGGGATCATATTATTAAGGCTATTTCGGACCATACACTTTGAAAGTCAATATAGATAGAAGGTGAAATAAATGGACAGTATAACCCAATCTTATTTTGAAAACTTGGAAGTTGAGGATAAGGATGCTCAATTTGAAGCATTCAATCATATTATAAAAGCTACACAAGTAGAAGTGGACTGGGCTTATGAAGTTTGGGATCGATTAAAGGGATGGTTAACGGATGCCGATAATCACCGAAGAGCCAGGGCTGCTCAATTTCTTTCCAATCTAGCGATCAGCGATCCTGAGCAACGAATGCTCAACGACTTTGCAGGTTTATGGGAAGTGACTAAGGATCCGAAGTTTGTTACAGCTAGACATACCTTGCAATCGATTTGGAAAGTCGGCTTAGCTGGACAAGAGCAGAAAGAGTTGGTTGTCAATCATATCATCGATCGCTATCACAACGGTGCCAATGAGAAACATTATACTTTGATTCGATTCGATATGATTCAAGGACTTAAAAATTTGTACGATAAATTACAAGATGAAACTATCAAGCAAATAGCAATGGAATTGATCGAGTCAGAAGAAGATAGCAAATATCGAAAGAAGTATATGTCTGTATGGAAATGATAGTTATATAAAACACAGCGGCAGTCTAGGACTTATTGTTACGTCCAGGCTGCCGCTGTGTCTTTTTGTTGCGCAGTTTACTACATTTAAAGACCATTCTCACATTGCTTTTACGGTTGTTGGAGCGGGATTTTATAAGATGTGATTGGAGTTGAACTTGATGTATTTATTGTTGCCGGATAGGCTAATAAACAATCGATTCTTCTCCTTTTCGAATACATTAGAGTATCGTAAAAAGAGGGGAGTGAAGACTTATCAGAATCTTTAGAGCTTTCTTATCTGGACGGAACCAGGTACCACCTGTCAGAACTATTGCTACAGGAAATGCGGTTTTTCGGCTTAATGCTAATGCTACTCAACTAAGATTCCACCTTGTCATCAATAATATCTCCCAAGTTACTCAAGCTCATATCCATCTTGGACGGAGGGGGCGAAACGGCCCTGTTGTCGCTTTTTTGTTCGGTCCGAGTAAATTTGGCATTTCAGTTAGACGAGGTGTTGTGAGAGGTGTTCTGAACAGCCGTGATCTGGTCGGTCCTCTACAAGGCAAAACTCTCACTGATTTAATCCGTGAGATCAGAGCTGGGAACACTTATGTTAACGTGCATAACGTAGAGCATCCAGATGGTGAAATTCGAGGACAAATCAGCACGTAATTGAAAGATATCGACACAATAAAGAACACAAACTGAGCCGAGTCCCTGCCTATGCTGAATAGAGTAATCAGCAAGCAGGGAGCATGGGCATGTATAAAAGTTGGCTTATGGAACAGCATATACATAATAAGCATATTGATAGATAGGTTGGTGATCTTTATTCATGCGAAAAAAATGAGTCTGTTTCTGCTGCTGATCTTTATATTGATTGTAGCTTCTGGATGCCAAAAATCGAATTTAGCACAGAAAGAACAAGATTTAGTCCGAGTAAAATCCATAGACAGTTTGAATACAAAGAAAGTTATCCTATTGGTGGTCGATTCATTAATGGCTCAAGCCATTGATAAAGGCAGAGCACAAAATGAACTTCCCACCATACAATTTTTGATCGAACATGGCCAATATTATAAGGATGTAGTCAGTTCTTTTCCTACCATGTCTGTGACGATTGATAGTTCTCTGGTTACAGGAGCATATCCGGATGGTCATCGTGTGCCTGGTTTGACATGGTATTCGACGAAAGAAAAGAAGCTCATTAATTATGGAACTGGACCGATGGAGATTATCAAACATGGAGTTGACCCGGTATTAGTTGATGCGTTAGTTAACTTGAACGGTAGCCACTTAAATCGGCAACTACCTACCATTTACGAAGACTTAGCCCGAATTGGGAAGAAATCCGGCAGTATAAACGGTTTGATTTATCGGGGCACCGTTGATCATACGTTATCCATTCCCCCCTGGATTCAAGGTCCAACATCTTTACCACCATCAATTCCTGTAAAAGGACCGGATTATTTAGCGTTGGGTGCATTGTCTGATCCACTTAAAGGGATTGAAAAACTGCCTGATGGGTTAACCCATCGGATGGGATTGAATAACCAATATTCCATTGAAACCGCCAGTTATTTAATAAAGGAAAATAAATTACCCGATTTTTTATATATTTATCTACCTGATTTAGATCAAAAGATTCATAAGAATGGCCCTTCAGAGCTTAATGGAGTAAAGGAAGTAGATAGACAGCTTCAATCTTTATTGCAAAGCTTTGGTTCACCAGAAGAAGCTTTGAACAAAGCGATTTTTGTTATCGTTGGAGATAGTGGAATGACCCCAATATTGTCTGCCGAAGATAACCCGGTTGTTGATTTGCCTTCCATTTTAAAAGACTATAAAGTGTTGCGTCAGGGTGAATCAGTAACGGACGAAACAGAAACCGTGCTTGCCGTAAATGAAACCATGGCTTATGTCTATCATCTTAAAGCGGACAAGCTTAGAGACATTGCCTATTTATTAAAAGCTGATCCACGCATCGATATCATTTCATGGAAAGAAAAGGGGTGGATTTACGCAATTCAAGGTGAAACCTCCAAAGAGCTCAGATTTAAAGCCAATGGAAAGTTGATCGATCCTTATCAACAAAGATGGGCGGTCGAACAAGATGTGGAGGTGTTGGATTTGAAAATAAACGCTCAGCGTCATACATTGATCTATGGTCAATATCCGGATGCACTGCAACGGTTATCAGGAGCTTTACATTCTCATGCTGGAGAGTTTTTGGTAGTCACGGCAAAGGCTGGTTATGAATTAGCAGACAGAAGCTCACCAACGCACAAAGGTGGCGGAGGTCATGGAGCTCTTGGCCAAATGGAATCCCTGGTTCCACTTATCGTGAGTGGAACTGATCAAAAGCCGCAATATTTGCGGATCATTGATTTAAAATCATTTCTGCTTAAGCTTCTAACAAAGGAGCAATGAATGATTTCTTTTTTTGAGTATTTTAGAAAAAAGGAATAAGTGGCTATCTATAGATAGATTGAATTAAAGTTTACACTTCTCGTCTGTAGTTCATTCTATGTAGATAGCCGACTTGTGAACAATTGTGATTGATTTATTATAGATCAGTATTGTGTACACAACGTCCAGTATAAAGATTAGAATATACATCATCGTTAATAAAAGTGATTGCGGGTAGAAAGAATAGCAGAGGATCGAAGCGCATAAGGTGCCTATCATTTTGAAGTAAGCGATAGATAGGGATTGGCCTTGTAGATCTTTGGTCAACAGCATTTTTATGAAAAAGATGGACATCAGTAGATTGATGCCAAAGGCCGAATAAAGTCCCATTGTATCATGAAATTCAACTGCCATTCCATACTGCAACAGAAAAGCTATGACCATTAATGAGAAGACAGAAATATGAAGCGTACGTTTTGGATAGGTTCTTTTAGAATAGTAGAGAAATTGGAGCAGAATAATGCAGTCTAATAGAAACCACACCAAAGTTATGATTTGCTGAATCGGATGAAACGGCATAATAAAGGTTAATAGAAACTCCCAAGTAATGTTTGCACAAATAGCGGCTAGAGGCATTCCGCAGGATTGATCCTTAAACCCTTTATAAATAATGAGAATATAGGCGATAGTCCAGAATAGGGCTATCCCAAACATAAGAAGATATTCTACTTTCAGCGGTAATAGGTGAGTCATATGGGGACAATCACATCCTTTCGGAAAGTTTTCAGCCATTCAGAATATGTATATCAGCTTGTCTATGTATATGAATCATATATTCTATGTAGACCATCATGAGGAGCATGTTACAATTAGAATATAACGAGAAGTTATTATAATTGGAGGAAAGCTGCGATGGACGGAATCACACGAAAGAAACATACAGGTATTGAAATTGGGATTTACACTCTAGGAGATATCGTACCCGATCCACTAAGTGGTAAAACCATTAGTACCCAACAACGACTTCAAGAGATTCTGGAAGCTTCCAAGCTAGCTGATGAGGCAGGGCTAGATGTCTTGGGAATCGGTGAACATCATCGGTTAGATTATGCAGTGTCCGCGACTTCAGTGGTCTTAGCTGCTATTGCTCAAATAACGAAGAGAATCAGACTAACTAGTGCTACAACCGTGTTAAGCACGGTAGATCCTGTACGATTGTTCGAGGAATTTGCAACGTTGGATTTGCTATCGAATGGACGAGCAGAAATTATCGCTGGTCGTGGGGCTTTCTTGGAATCCTTTCCGCTTTTCGGGTATAGTTTAAATGACTACAATGAGCTATTTAATGAGAACTTTGAGTTATTTCAACAATTAAATAATCATGAGACAATATCTTGGCAGGGTCAATTCCGATCTACACTAAGTGAAGTTGAAATCGCACCTCGACCACTCCAAGCGCAAATACCGATCTGGATTGGTGTGGGTGGTACACTTGAAAGCGCTGAACGAGCAGGAAGAATGGGAACTGGTATGGCTTTGGCCATCCTTGGTGGCGACCCTATCCGCTTTAAACCGCTTGTTGATACTTATCGTTCAGCGGGAATCGAAAGTGGTCACGATCTATTGAATCTTAAGGTGGGTATTACAGGGCATGGCTACATATCTACGACTACCCAGCAAGCCAAACAGGAGTACTATCCTTATTATTCAAATTATCGCAAACATGTTGACCATCAACTTGGTAAAGCTGTGTTAAAAATGTCTCGTGCTGAGTTCGAGCAAATGGCCAGTCCTGATACGGCATTATTTGTGGGTAGTCCACAACAAATTATCGAGAAAATCCTACACCAATATGAGTTATTTGGACATCAACGCTTTATGATGCAACTTGATATTGGAGGTATTCCTTTCGCTAAAGTTGCTAAGAGCATAGAATTATTGGCAACCGAGGTTGCTCCAGTTGTGCGGAGGGAAACAAGCCGCTGATATTAATAGGATGAATATTTACTTCTCCATTGAGTTTTATCTTAATCATGATTATAATATAACGAGAAAAATATATGAAAAAGGTGTCTATTCATGAGCATATTAAATGTTGAAGGATTAAGTCATGGCTTTGGAGATCGTGCAATCTTCAAGGATGTATCATTCCGCCTGCTTAAAGGCGAGCACATCGGATTAATCGGCGCGAATGGCGAAGGTAAA
The DNA here is from genome assembly GCF_051550225.1 of Paenibacillus sp. FA6. Taxonomy (NCBI): domain Bacteria; kingdom Bacillati; phylum Bacillota; class Bacilli; order Caryophanales; family Paenibacillaceae; genus Paenibacillus; species Paenibacillus sp. FA6. Next base: position 1,802,125 of record NZ_CP188820.1, read on the forward strand.
TCCACTTTTATGAACATTGTTACAGATAAGTTACAACCTGATGAAGGTAAGGTAGAATGGTCCAAAAGAGTGAGGGTCGGCTACCTCGATCAGCATGCTGATCTGACCAAAGGGTTAACGATTCAAGATGTATTACGAGGTGCATTCCAATACTTATTCGATCTTGAGCAAGAGATGAACGATATGTATGGCAGAATGGGCGATGTTACACCAGAAGAGCTAGAGAAGCTGCTTGAAGAAGTAGGTACAATCCAAGATACTTTAACAAGTCAAGATTTCTATATGATCGATGCGAAGGTACAGGAGACGGCACGAGGTTTGGGAATCACAGACATTGGACTGGATCGCGATGTGAATGACCTTAGCGGTGGTCAACGTACGAAAATATTGCTTGCCAAGCTATTACTAGAAAAGCCAGATATTCTGCTCCTCGATGAGCCGACGAACTATCTGGATGAGCAGCATATTGAATGGCTGAGACGCTATCTACAAGAGTATGAGAATGCTTTTATTCTGATCTCACATGATATGCCGTTCCTGAACAGCGTTATTAACTTAATCTACCATATGGAGAATCTTAAGCTGACCCGTTATGTTGGTGATTATGATCAATTCCAACAAGTGTATGAGATGCGGAAACAGCAGCTTGAATCCGCTTATACTCGGCAACAGCAAGAGATTTCAGAACTGAAAGACTTCGTTGCTCGCAATAAAGCTAGTGTAGCTACTCGTAATATGGCGATGTCTAGACAAAAGAAGCTCGACAAGATGGATGTCATCGAACTTTCAAAGGACAAGCCAAAGCCACAATTTAACTTCAAAGATGGAAAAACGGCCGGGAAAGCTATATTTGAAGCAAAAGGACTTGTCATTGGTTATGATAGTCCGTTATCTCGACCGCTGGATTTGCTGATGGAGCGTGGACAGAAAATAGCACTTGTCGGTGCGAATGGAATCGGAAAAACGACTTTATTACGCAGTATTCTAGGTGAAATCCCTGCATTGTCTGGTTCAATAGAGCTTGGGTATAACCAAGAGATTGGCTATTTCGAGCAAGAGATGAAGGAAGGCAACTATAATACATGTATCGAGGAAATATGGGAGACCTTCCCTTCACTTTCACAATACGAAGTGCGTGCTGCGCTTGCGAAATGCGGACTAACCACAAAACATATTGAGAGCAAGATCACTGTTCTGAGCGGTGGAGAAAAAGCAAAAGTGCGTCTATGCAAGCTCATTAATCGTGAGTCGAATATACTCGTACTAGATGAGCCGACGAACCACCTGGATGTGGATGCGAAAGAAGAACTTAAGCGTGCACTGAAAGCGTACAAAGGTAGTATACTACTGATTTCTCACGAACCCGAGTTTTACCAAGACGTCGCAACAGATATATGGAATTGCGAATCTTGGACTACGAAAGTATTTTAAAATATAAGAAAGTATAAGTTTCACTTGAATCAATTTCATAATCGCCGGTGCAGCTAAATCGAGTTGCGTAATTATGAAATTGATTCTTGATACTCTAATTCTTATATTTCCGCTGAAACGGGTGCCTCAAAGCGATACGAAGTATCGCAAGCATCGCAAGCATAAATTCCTTGACAAAGGATGACGAAGCCGTTTCTACTTGATGAACAAGCCTATGGAATGCTAACGAATACGTTACGCATCCATGGGCTTGTATTTGTTTTATGAATATCTAAGCTAGTTACATTACACACACACTCTAAAACAACCGAAATCCACAACAGTATCAATCTGAAAGATATTTACTGCTTTCAAAGCCAATTAGATGGTATAATTTGGGGTAATCATGAATAGCTTCGTCTATCATCCTGTGGAGGATGGATAAGCGAACTCGTATATACAGCTGTACAAGAGGGATAAACGAGTTCGTAGATTAGTAGTTAGGTGAAATCCTGCTAAAGACATATTATTTAAGGAGAACTCAAAGATGGATAAAACAAATATAAAAGTCGAATTTAGTATATTCGGAGATGAGTTTGATCCAGGAATAATAACTGATACTCTATTAATTACTCCAACTAGAACTTGGTTCAAGGGCGATAATATTAGAGGAAATTTATTTCGTAAGGAAACGTGTTGGGAACTTGCCACAGAGTATGAAGAATCATTAGATATAAATGATCAAATAGATGAGATTAAGGAACTTATTAAGAATCAAGAAGACGAAATAGTAAAATTAATTAGACAGAATAAACTAGAATGTAAATTTGATGTTGTTATTAATATTGAGAATAATGTAAAACCAGCAATATATTTAAACAAAGAAATCATAAAATTTCTTCATGATCTTGGGGCAGAAATTGATATTGATCTATGCATTTATAGCTAAGAAATGACGTTAGAAAATTCGCAGAAGAGCAGGACATCACCTAACATCACATTCCAACTGAGGGGCATTCGCCCCTTGGTCGCCGGAGGCATTTCGAGGAAGAGAATTCAGGCGACACATTGATTTCCCTAAGATAAGAGCTATCTAAGGGAAATCAACGTCAGGAATGCACAAACGTTATACGACAGTCTCTAAATGCATTTTTGTTTTTGGCTTTATCTCATAAGTTAAGGAGAGCTTAAATGAAAATAAGAACAGTTTCTTTATGTCTAATTCGAAGAGGCGATCAGATTTTAGTTGAAGAAACATTTGATAAAGATGTAATGAAGACATTTTATAGACCTGTTGGCGGTACGGTGGAGTACGGAGAAAATACTAAAGAAACTGTAATAAGAGAAGTAAGAGAAGAAATTAATGCAGAAATAACAGCACCAAAATTAATATTTGTGATTGAGAACATTTTTAAGTACATGGATCAAATCGGCCATGAAATTGATTTTATATATGAAGCAGAATTAACTGATGCAAATTTGTATAACAAACATGAAATTGATGGAATAGAAGGAGAAGTTAAATACAAGGCAGTATGGAAACCCATAATAGATTTTATCAATAATCCAACTGAAAAGCTTGTGCCGGATGGATTGTTAGAATTACTATCAAACAAAAACATTGAGGAAATGAGTATTATTAAACATATAAGAACTACTTAGTAAGAAAATATATTTAATACATGATTTGAAAGCATCTCATAGAAGAGAGACCGTCGTATAACAATGCATTACCACAGCGGTCGCTACGCTCCCTTGGTCACCAGGAGGAAGTTCCGAAGAAGTTAATTCTGGTGGCACATCCAACCAGCTAAGTGGCAGTGCCACCCGGACCTACGGTCCTTAAGCAGCTTGGACGTCGGTAATGCGGAAACGTTATAAGAAATCGGCGAAGACCAATCAGATTCAAATCTAAAGAGAGGGGGGCTTCTCATTAAATTCATTTCAGAAGATACATTAAACCTTATTTCATTACACGATTGCATTGTAGAAGAAGTTTCAACCGTAGGGCAGAATTTATTAATAATCTTTGAGCACATAGATGTAGAGTCAGAACATCCTCTTAATAATACAGGCAAAGCAATGTATACAGATCAGGCTCTATTTACCTTTGTTGATTTTGAGATCTTAGAATCGATTTTATATGATACTTCAGGTATTAAAGGTAAGAATAGAATTATTGTAGAAGAAGATGCGCAGAAGATTGAACTTGAAATTGCTGAATTATTGGTTGATTTTGAAGTGCTCAAGAATGAAGAATTACAGACGATAGATAGTTATTGTATTCATAGATTTGATGGATCAACTTCACTGAAAAATAATTCTGATTTTGGCTACTGGATCATAAAGTACAAGAAATTAATTATTGAATGGGAAAAATTTATTGATAAAGCATGGTTTGAAAGAAGATGAGTTTGGTAGTAATTCAAGAAGTCGCCGACATCTTATAACCATATATTCACGCATCGGGCCATTCGGCCCTTGTTCCGGCAGAAGTTAGAAGTGGATTCGGGGTGGATTTTCAGTATCGAGGAAGCAGATTCAGCCGGACACATCCCACCACCTAACCGCGTGGCGGCCGCCCTTCGGGCTTTAGGTGGTAGGACGTCGTGAATACGGTAACGTTATAAGAAATCAGCGCAAAAACAGAAAAATCAAAAGCCATTCATTCTTTGTAGATTTATACTGATGGGCAGGTTAGTGAAATAAAAAGATAGGGAGATGACAAAGTGACAGAAAATAAAAAAATGCCTATATGGATACTAGTTCCACTTATATATGGATTAGTATCCAACACCTTTATGCTAATAATACCCCCACTTTTGAGCCAACTTGTCTTTGCGGTCTTTTGGTTCTGGATAGGAATGAAGTTTTCTTGTTTAAGCGCCAACACAGTGAAGAGTTTCTTTATAGGTAATAGTATTTGGTTACTTTCATTTTTATTATATTTATGGCAATTTGTACTTTTAGATGATGAAAGCAGAAATATGTTTTTAGCACTTATTAGTCAATATTATATGCTACCATTTATTTGGTCTGGTACTAAATTGTCATTACTGTTTACGGATGTAATTCATGGTACAACCATAACTATTATTTCATATCTTTCGATGTTGTTGGTGTTTACGGTTGGTTTTATAATAGGAAAGATAAAAGCAGAATTGTGAAAGATGTGCTTAAACAAACGGGAGCGATAGTGGAATTGAGTATGTATTTCGAAGAAGGCGCTGACATCTTATAACACCGCATTCCTACTGTGGGCATTCGCCCTTGATCGCCAAGGGGGATTTCGGTGAAGCTTATTCAGGCGACACATTCAACCAGCTAAGTCTGACGACCCGTTCCCGGTGGTCACTTAAGCTGCTTGAACGTCAGGAATGCCAAACGTTAGATGAAATCTACGAAAACAAATAAAAAAACCTCAAGATCTAAAAAATATAATACTCATTAAAAGGAGCATTAAAATGACCCCACCAAAACATATCGTCTCTGCAGCAGCAATTGTAATAAATGAAAAGAATGAAATATTACTTATTAAAGGGCCAAGAAGAGGATGGGAGATGCCTGGTGGTCAAGTAGAAGAAGGAGAATCCTTGAGTCAAGCAGCTATAAGAGAAACAAAAGAAGAATCGGGAATAGATATAGAAATTATCAAATTCTGCGGAATATTTCAGAACGTAGGAAATTCAATTTGTAACACTCTATTTCTAGCGAAGCCAATAGGTGGAGAATTGACTCAATCATTAGAAAGCTTGGAGTCAGGATTCTTCCCGATTGAAGATGGACTAAACAAAGTTGAATGGAAGGACTTTAGACAAAGAATAGAGTATTGTTTAAAACCTGAAATGCACCCTTTTTGTGTTGAGTTTATTGATAAGAAGAATATTTAAAAGGTATCTCAAGAGGCCGCAGGCATCATCTAAACCAGCTAATCAAAGTCAACCCTATCATTAATAATATTTTCATAGGAATAAGATAGACATACTTAAATAAACCTACCCACAAGAGTAAGTTTTTCTGGAATTTAATTACTAATTTCAGTCTTAACCACAGTTAAATGCCTGACCAGACTTCCACATTCCAAAAACAATGCGTAAAAGCTTGTGAGAAGTAGCGACAATTGCGACTTTTGCCGGTTTGCCTTCTGTCCGTTTTTGCTGATAGAATTGGAAGAGAATCGAATTTCTTGGGCCATGAATTTGCTTGGAAATGGCGGCAACGGTAGCCTGATAAAGAGCCGTTCGAAGGTAAGAAGAGCCCCGTTTAGATATTCGATTCTTCTTGGATTTGAAGGTTCCTGATTCGTGAACAGCTGAGTCTAGCCCGGCAAAAGCTGTTAGCTGTTTAACGGACGGGAACCTTTTAATATCTCCAATTTCAGCGATGAACATGGCAGCAGTTAACGGACCCACTCCTGGAATCGTTCGTAGAAGGTGGTAGGTTTCTATAGACTCAGCCATCGACTGCATGGTTACCAAGAGATCTTTCATACAGTCCTGATAGGTCTTTAGCAGTTGAATATAGTGCATAAGAACAATCTTCTGGGCCTGAATGGCATGGAGATCAGGAAGACTGTTGTTAGCAATGGCAAGCAGTTGTACTAGTTTCGATTCATTCCAATCCCGACCTCTGCGATTGGAGAGGAGTAACTCAATGACCTCCTCATGATCTGCCTCTAAGAGTTCTTTGGGAGTTGGATAACGAGATAACAGTTCAAGAGAAGTACGGTTACAGACTTTGTGAAAGGCCTTGTCATACCCCGGAAAGATAAGATCAAGAACGGCACGGAAATGAAGCTGTGTCTCGCCATAGAGGCCTGTCCAATGCTGGTATTGTCGACAAATGACACGAAGCTGTTGAACAGAATCGCTTAGTTCTACTTGAGGTTCAGGAGATTGGAGGTAGAAGACATGAGCAATACGTATGGCATCGATCGGGTCGGTCTTGACCTTCCGTACCGCCTTTTGCTTCAGCTGATGAGTAAGTAATGGATTGAGAACAATGACAGAATAGCCATGTGAAGTAAAGAAAGATACAAGGGGTTTGGAATAATTTCCAGTAGCTTCTAGAACAACGTTGGGTTCATGGCCTGTGGCTTCCTTCATCTGCAGCAAGATCGATAGGAGATGATTGAGGTCGTCATGAGTATGAGAGAATGGAAATGGTTTGTACATACAGTCATGGTAAGAAAGAAAAGCAGCAGCAACACTCTTACCTTTAGCAACATCGATACTTAGAACAGGTGTATTCATATAACCTCCTTAGTTTCACTGGGGCCAGCACTTTTGATCTCCACAGGTTGGCACGGTGATACGGGCTCAAAGGCCCAACCAGCTGAATCGGGGTATGAACAAAAGGCGAGGGCGTAAAACACTTTATGCGACGGGATCTATGTCCCAACAAAGCATGCGTTTTTCAGCCCAGTGTTTCCTCCAGTATAAAGAAAAAGTTCATCCCCGAGCCAGTCGGGTATGAACTGAGAATACCAACATAGTATTCACGCTTTGGGGCATTCGCCCCTTGGTCCGCAGTAGCAAATTCAAGAAGCATAAACTGCGGACACATCCATTCCCCTAAGATAAGAGCTATCTAAGGGGAATGGACGTCGTGAATACAACAACGTTATCTGAAATCGCCAAAAGAAAGGGAGGTATCAAGTATGAGTATATTACTTGGAAGTAAGATTGGTGAAGGTGGTTGCTCCGAAGTTTTTGAGTGGGAGGACAGCGGAAAAATAATAAAATTAGCAAAGCATAATACAGACTATGAGGCTATGCGAAGAGAATTTCATAATAATCTTATTGCATGGGATAATAGGCTTCCTGTAGCTCGACCATATGAGTTGTTGGAGATTGATGGTCGACCTGGTATTGTTTTTGAAAGGATTTATGGAGAAACAATAATGGAGCGATTTTTGAAACAAGTACTAACTCCCAATACAAGCACAACAGATACTAATGGAGAGGACATCTGTATAACTGCTCGTATACTAAATGAAATACATAATAAATCTGATGTCAGTTTACCATCATCTCAAAGAAATAATATAGAGCACTCAATACGTAATGTTGGATATTTATCATTAGCGGAGAAAGAGGCAGTTATCTCCATCCTAGATACCTTACCTTCCAAACAATTATTATGTCATGGGGATCCAAATCCAGGGAATATTCTAATTAAAAACGATGGCAAGGCTGTAATTATTGATTGGATGAATGCTTCAATAGGGAATCCTGAAGCAGACTTAGCTGAATATATTATTATGATAACATATGCGATATTACCATCGTATCTCCCAAATAGTATTTCGGAATTCTTTGATTCAATAAGAGAGCCTATAATTAATATTTTTATGGATGAATATACTAAATTAACTGGTATTACCTATGATGAAGTTCTTCCTTGGATCACACCTGTTGCAGCGCGGAAATTATCAGCTGATGCAATTTCAGATAGTGAAAAGAACCTATTAATTCAAGAAATAAGAAGAAACCTGAATGCAAAAAAATAAGCTTAAGTATCTCAGGAAGAGGCGACATCGTGAACACGGAAACGTTAGCTGAAATAGTTGCAGTATTTTTCAATGAAGATATATCGATGAGGTGAACTACTTATGAAAGACATAAATTATAAGATGTGGACTTTATGTATGGTGCAAGATGGGGATAAGGTTTTAATGCTTAATAGAACCCATGATAAATTTAAGGGATACATTGCTCCAGGAGGTAAATTGGAATTTCCTGAAAGTCCTATGAAGGTGCGATAAGAGAAGTAAAGGAAGAAACTGGACTTAGCGTTAAGAACCTTAAGTTTAAAGGGATTTATGAGTATGTAAATGAAGAAGCTAATGATAGATACATTATTTTAAATTACTTAACAAATGAGTTTTCAGGAGAATTATTGCTGGATTCCAAAGAAGGTAAACCGGAATGGGTTAAGATCTCAGATTTAGAACATTTGCCAATGCAACAATCTATCAGAAGAAGGCTTCCCTACTTTTTCAAAGATGGGACATTTGAAATTCATGTAGTTTGGGAAGACGGGGAGAAAGAAGTACATATAAGAGAAACCTGATTTTACAGTTATGTCGAAGATGGCAACTACATCAGCTAACATGACATTCCTACTGCGAGGCGTTCGCCCCTTGATCGCAAGGGGCGTATCGAGGATGAGGATTCAGGCGACACATTGATTTCCCTAAGATAAGAGCTATCTAAGGGAAATCAACGTCGGTAATGCGCGAACGTTATCTGAAAGATCGGCCTTTGGACTAAAAAGTATTTCATCCGCAACATCCTGTTGCTTGAGGTTGAATAATTCTTTCAAAAGAAACTTGTAGAATAAGGTCAAAACAGATTAAATAGAATAAGTTTAGGTCTATCTCATGGACAAGAATGGAGATTAGTGTGATGGATTTTGTTGCTATTTTAATATTAATGTTTGTGATTATGATTTTTCTAATCACCCAATCCATAATGCCCAAAAAATTAGGGGGAATCCAAAAGTTAATTCTAATAACTTTCGAGTTCATTTTATCTGTAACGATTTCGTACGCTGTAAATAGATTTTTTTTAATTACCTATCCAGAACATTATAAGGTACAATTTTTAGGAGGTTTATTTAGCGGACTTATTTCATTTTTTTCTTTACTAATTTACGCATTGATATTTGTTATTATTAATAAGTTCTTCAAAGAAGTTGGATTTTCCCATGTTTTATTTGCAATATTAATAATTTTAGTTGGGATTGGGATTCAGGCAGGAACGATTTATATACTTGAGCAACCCTACAGTATCGATATTCAGGGTTGGTAGATATAACCGATTTTAAAGTATATATAAGTATTATAGATCTATAAAGATAAAGAAATAAATAGACTGTAAATTATCGATAAGAACTACAAGAATGTGGGCCGACGTCCATGTCTCTAATCAATGAAGTGGGTCCAATCCATCAGATAACAAAACAATCATGCATCGTCGCATGCGCTTTTTGGTCGCCAAGAGCGATTTCTGAGAAGTAGAATCAGGCGACACATCCAACCGGCTAAGTGGCCAAGCCACCCGAACCTACGGTTCTTAAGCCGCTTGAACGTCAGGAATGCGGATACGTTATATGAAACCAACGAAATTAAAATGCTATTTTAGAAGGTGAAATATGCACGAATTGAGTAAAGAACAGTTTACATTGGCATTGCCGCTGCTAGATGATATTCAAAATCGAGCTGTGTATACACTCTCAGTTATTGAACAAATACAAAGAGGTAGGATATTTGTCAATGACATGCTAAATCCGACAGCAACGTTCATTACAAGTTCCGGTGGATTTTATTGCTTAGCAGGACAAGAAGACGATGATAACTTCAATAAATTTGTTGTGCGTTATATGAATCAAAAGTCCAATCATAATGGTTTCTTCGCATTGGGATTATTTTCTGAAAAATGGAATTTGGAATTAAATAAGTATTCTATTGATACCTCTAAGAAAATACAACGATCTTACTACCGATTTAATCAAGATAGATTTAACGAAGAGTTTACAGATGTAGCTTTGAAATTTGATGATGGATTTGAATATATTATCTTGAACGAAGAGATTTCAAATGACTATCGCGAGAAATTCTATCCATATTACAAGATGGTGTGGGACACCACCCATCATTTCTGTGAATTTGGAGTTGGACACTTTTTGAAAAGAAACAATGATTTGATTAGCGTCTGTACTTCGCCATATATTGGCGGAAACTATGCGGAAATCGATATTATTACAATTGAAGGCTATAAAAGGCAAGGACTTGCGACTAAACTTGGGGTTGCCTTTATTAGAGAATGTCTTAGAAGGCAATTAACACCTAATTGGTGTTGTGATTCAGATAATATTGAATCGAATAATTTAGCAGTAAAATTAGGTTTTGAGAAGATAGATGAATATCCAATGTATTGGTACCATACGTAGGTATTTCGAAGAAGTCGTCGGCATCATATAACAAAGTTTTTCAGCATCGTCGCTGACGCTCCTTGGTCGCCAAGAGGGATTTTCGAAGAAGTGAAGTCAGGTGACACATCCAATCGGCTAAGTGGCAAAGCCACCCGAACCTTCGGTCATTAAGCCGCTTGGACGTCAGAAATACGCAACGTTATAAGAAGTCTCCGTAAAAACAAAAAGTATTAGAGCAAATACTAAACTACTTAGTGTTAGAACTGCTTTAGTGGTAAAACAATGAATTTGAGAGGCTAGGGTGACACAATGAAATTTGAGTATAGAGCTATAGAGACAGACAGATTACACCTTAGAATTTTAACACTTGGTGATACTGAAAAAGTATTTAGACATTTTTCAGATGATAATGTTACAAAATTTATGGATATTGAACCATGTAAAAACATTAAAGAAGCTGAAGAAATTATTAAATATCATCTAGAAGATTCGGGTTGTCGTTGGGGTCTGTTTAGTAAAGAAGATAATGAATTAGTTGGTACATGCGGTTTTCATTTTATTAGAGAAGTAGATCTTACAGCAGAGGTTGGCTTTGATTTATCGAGACCCTACTGGGGAAAAGGATTAATGAGTGAAGTGATGGCAGCTGTTATTGAATATGGATTTACTGTGGTGAAACTAGAAGTGATTGATGCAACTGTTGAACCCGAGAATGAAAGGTCTAATGTACTGATGAATAGACTTGGTTTCAAAAGAGAGTCCGAGCTTAGAGAGAAATTGATATATTATTATTTGAATCGTAAAAATTGGGAAGAGTCACTAATAAATACGTTAAAGAAAAGAAAAATATAAACCATAGTTTAGCTTCGAAGGCGGAGACATCTTATAACATTACATTCCTACGTCGTCGCTGTCGCTCCTTGGTCACCAAGTAGGATTTCAAGAAGCAGATTCAAGCGACACATACAACCAGCTAAGTCTGACGTTCGGTCATTTAAGCTGCTTGAACGTCAGGAATACCAAACGTTATTGGAAAGATACGAAAGGAAATTATTAATAAAATCACTTATGTTTGATGAGGGAGACTAATATGTCCGATATCATTTTAGAGAATATTAAGATCACATTAGATTCGAATGATACTGATTATGAAGAGGTTTGTAATAATTTATATCAATATAATGTTCGTGCAACCAATGAATTCCTAAAAAAACCTGGCAAGGATATAAATTTATATTTGAAAGATGAATCAGGAAAAGCTATGGGAGGTTTATTTTGTGAAACTTGGTTATATGGCTTGTATCTTGATGTTTTTTGGATAGCTGATGAATATAGACATAAAGGATATGGAAAAGTCATGATAACTGAAGCTGAAAGACTGGGGAAAGAACTCGGATGTACATTTGCTCATACTTGTACTTTTTCATATCAATCTCCGGAATTTTATAAAAATATGGGTTATGAGATCTTTGGAGTTAATGATGAATACCCAGATGGAATAAGACAATTTTTTTTGAAGAAGAAGTTGAAGTGATAGATTAATAATGTCCACAAGCATTTCGAAGTATATCAAAGAGGACGTATCCATCCGATAACACTACATTCCTACTGCGGAATTCGCCCTTGATCGCTTAGAAGGAATTTCAGAGAGGCTAATGCAGGTGACACATCCAACCGGCTAAGTGGCAGAGCCACCCGGACCTACGGTCCTTAAGCCGCTTGGACGTCAGAAACACGCAACGTTAGATGAAATACCTGTAAGTGCGATTAAATATGGGAGGTTATTCATTTGAAGATTGGTATTGTTCTCTTTAACGGGGTTACGTTTTTAGACTTTATTGGATTTTATGATGTTATCTATCGCTTGAATTTGTTTGAAGAAACAAAAGGAACAACCTGGGATATTTGTGGTCTTTCAGAAGAAATATCCGATGAATTAGGATTAACAATTAAAGTAAACAAGATCAAGCCAGATCTATCAGAATATGACTTATTATTTGTCCCCGGAGGAATGGGAACAAGAGAGCTTAGATTTGATGAGGAATTTATTTCATGGTTACGACAAGCTGAGAATGTTAATTACATAGTTTCTGTTTGTACAGGTTCACTTTTACTGGGAGCTGCGGGGTTTTTAAAGAATAAGAAATCAACAACCCATCCAAATGCTTATAAATTACTAGAACCCTATTGCAAAGAAGTTATTAAAACTAGAATTGTAAGAGATGGTAACCTAATAACAGCCGGGGGAGTATCGGCATCAATTGACCTCGCATTATATATAGTTGAGCTTTTTGTAAACAAGGATGCAGTTGAAATCATAAAGAAACAAATTGACTATCCATATGAAGTACAAGGGATTATTGAAGTGTAGGTATCGCAAAGATGACAGGTGCTTCATCTAACAGAGCATTCCTAGCCCTTAATCGCTAAGAAGGATTTCCAAGGGGTTTATTCAAGCGATACGTTCAACCAGCTAAGTCTGACGACTCGGACCTATGGTACTTAAGACGATTGAACGTCAGGAATTTGCGAACGTTATATGAAACTCCCCAAATCAAAAAAGATATTTTAAATTCTATTTGAAAGGATGATTAAGATAATATCTTTTTTGATTAATAGGAAAATTAAGAAGATGGAACAGGAAGTAGACTTACTAAGACCAATATTTGTATTACTTAATCACAATAAAGAATGTTTTGATGAAAAGTGGAGATTAGTACAATCGGGTAGTGAAAATATTAATATTCAAACTGAAGTGATTAATCCGATTTTTAGTTACATTACAGATAAACTGAATAAGTTATCTGACTATTTAGTGAAAGCAAATATTAATAAGAGAACAGAAAAGCAATTGGACTTTTTCATTGATTATTTAAACACTTTGAAAAGATATAAGAAGGAGGATTTAGATCCGAAATTTACTTTTCAATACATGTTTATGTATAACGAATTATTATTACGTTCAGAAAGATATACAATACTTGTAGAAGAAATAAATAAAATCCGTAAGTAGATCCAGGGGAGAGGGTGCATCATATAACAGAACATTCCTACTGCGGGCTTTCGCCCTTGATCGCCAAGAGGGATATTAGAGAAGTGAATTCAGGAGATACATTCAACCAGCTAAGTCTGACGACCCGTTCCCTTTGGTCACTTAAGCTGCTCGAACATCAGGAATGCAAAACGTTATACGCAATTGCTTAGTTCAGTATGAATGGGGGGAACTCAATGAAGTTATATCATTTTAGCGAAGAAGAGAAAATATCTATCTTCAAGCCAAGAGTTAAAGAAAATAGAAAAGATATGCCGCCAGTTGTTTGGGCTATTGATGACGAACATCAATTCACTTTTTTCTTCCCTCGAAGCTGCCCACGCATTGTATATACGAGGAGTGTTAATATAACGGAACAAGATCAAATAAGATTCTTTGGAACGACGAATGCTGATGTGGTCGTAACAGTGGAGACAAGTTGGTATAAGAAAATATTGAATACACCTTTAATTAGATATGAAATGCCAAACGATACCTTTTCACTGTTCGATGAAACAGCAGGCTACCATATTTCTTATGAGGAAGTAGAACCAATTGGTAAGACAATAATTAATAATGGATTAGAAAGACTAATGAGTATGAATGTCGAAGTAAGATTTACACCAAATATAAACACGATTCGAGATGAGTTATTGAAATCTTCAATAAACGATTTTGGAATACATAAATTTGATAATGCAATAAGAACGATTAGATAATACGAAGAAGAAGAAACTACGTATAACACAGCATTTCTACTGCGGGCATTCGCGCTTGATCGCCAAGAAGGATTTCCAAGGGGTTTATTCATGCGATACATTCAACCAGCTAAGTCTGACGACCCGTTCCCTTTGGTCACTTAAGCTGCTTTAACGTCAGGAATGTGCGAACGTTATGTGAAACCTATGCTATGTAAATTCTCAAGGGAGTGACGCAATGAAGAGAATTATGGTATTGGCTATGATGGTGATGTTACTTGCTGGTTGCAGTTCCAAGGAAGGGTCTGCAATAAACCGGTATCCAAATGAAGGTGGAGGATTTATTATAGAAGTAACAGAAAATCGTATTTTAGTGGTTGACAAGAAATATATGAACAAGACTTGGAAGGATATTATGGGTGAGTATGTCGGAGAAGCAATATGGTTAAGAACCAATACAAGAAATTTAAAGCCTGGTCAAAAAATACATTACAAAATTAAGGGTGGAATCGACGAATCATACCCCTCACAAGCAGATGCCAAAGAAATAAAGATAGTAAAGGAATAATATTTGGAGGTGTTTCAACGAGGGAATAGGCATCACATAACAATGTTTTTCAGCATCGTCGCTAACGCTCCTTGGTCGCGAAGAGGGATTTCATAGAAGTGGAGTCAGGCGACACATCCAACCAGCTAAGTGGCAAAGCCACCCGGACCTACGGTCACTTAAGCCGTTTGGACGTCGGTAATGCGGGAACGTTAGATGAAATTATTGTTTGATAAACATCTACAAGTATCCAAATGCTATCAGCAATGATATGAACAACAAATATAATGAAGTACTGAAGGAGACTAACTATGAAAGACCCAAGAATTGAACAACTTGCTAAAAATCTTATTCAATATTCGGTGAAGCTACAACGAGGGGAAAAAGTATTAATTGAGGTTGATGGTTTGGAAATCCCCTTGGCCAAAGAATTGGTAAGACAGGCTTATCTCGTTGGTGGAGTCCCATTTCTATTAATAAATAATCATGAGATATTAAGAGAGATATTAATCGGTTGTACTGAGGAACAATTAATAGCAATGGCATCTTACGACCTTAATAGAGTAAACGATATGCAAGCCTACATACTTATTAGAGCTGGGGAGAATATGAGTGAATTAAGTGGTGTTTCTCCTGAGAAAATGGGGTTGTATAGAAAGTATTACTCTCAACAGATCAATGGCAGACGTTACAACCATACGAAATGGTGTATTCTTCGTTATCCCAATCATGCCATGGCACAGCTGGCGAACATGTCAACGGAGGATTTTGAGGATTTATATTTTAATGTATGTAATCTGGACTATTCAAAAATGGATATAGCTATGGATAATCTAGTTGAGTTAATGGATCAAACAGATAAAGTAAGAATTTTGGGAGTAGGAACAGATTTAACATTTTCGATTAAAGGCATGCCCTCTATTAAAGACGCAGGAATTATGAACATTCCAGATGGAGAAGTTTATACAATGCCAGTTAAAGATTCCGTCAACGGAGTTATCTCGTATAATACACCTTCTTTAAAAGAGGGCTTTACTTACGAGAACATTCGTTTTGAAATTAAGGACGGTAAAATTATACATGCTACCGGAAATGATTCAGAAAGAATTAATAAATTACTGAATACGGATCAAGGCTCGAGGTATTTTGGTGAATTTGGAATTGGTCTTAATCCATATATTGAGAATGTAATGAAAGATACTTTATTTGATGAAAAAATATGGGGAAGCTTTCACTTTACACCTGGATGTGTTCCAGTTAGTTCACCTGGAAATGAGAATTGGTCCGAGCTTCACTGGGATATTGTTAATATCCAAAGGCCTGAATACGGCGGAGGAGAGATATGGTTTGATGATATATTAATCCGCAAAGATGGAATGTTTATTCTTGATATTTTAAAAGGATTAAACCCTGAAAACTTAAAGTGATGATATCGACTTAATATTTATACATTTTTAACCAGAAGACCGTTCCGAAAGTATAGAAAGTTCCATACAATCCATTTTCTCCTTTTCGGGCTACATTTAAAAAAATGGAAAACTTTGGCCTATCTTCGCAAAATTAGATATTTAGTGAAGGCATCCGTATTTATTTCACTATGGAACGAAGAATTACTCAAGAAGGACTAAAGGATATGTTAGCAATTCAAAGAATCAATAACCTCGTCTAAAAATGTATTCAAGCATCGTCGCTGACACTCCTCGGTCGCCAAGGGGAATATCAATGAAGCAGACTCAGGCGACACATCCAACCGGCTAAGTCTCACGACCCGTTCCCTTTTGTCACTTAAGCCGTTTGAACGTCAGGAATGAGGGTAGTTATATGAAACCGACGAAAGTAAGAATACTATATTTAGAAGGTGAAATATGTATGAATTAAATAAAGAACAGTTTACAGCGGTAATGCCGCTGCTAGATGACATTCAAAATCGAGCTGTATATACACTCTCAGTTATTGAACAAATTCAAAAAGGAAGGATATTTGTCAATGACATGCAACAGCCTACAACAACGTTTATCACAAGTTCTGGAGGGTTTTATTGCTTAGCAGGGCAAGAAGATGATGATCACTTCAATGAATCTGTTGCGCGATATATGAATGAAAAGTCTAATCATAATGGTTTTTTCGCATTGGGATTATTTTCCAAGTAATGGGATTTGGAATTCAATAAGTATCATATTGATTCTTCTAGGAAAATACAGCGATCTTACTATCAATTTAATCAAAATAGATTTATAGAAGATTTTGCAGATATAGCGTTAGAATTTGATAATGGATACGAATATATTATCTTGGACGAAGAGATATCAAATGATTATCGCGAGAAATTCTACCCATATTACAAGATGGTTTGGGAAACTAACCATCATTTTTGTGAATTTGGGGTTGGACATTTTTTGAAGAGAAACAATGTTTTGATTAGTGTTTGTACCTCACCATATATAGGTGGGAGCTATGCGGAGATCGATATTATTACGATCGAAAGCTATAAGAGGCAAGGACTTGCGACTAAACTTGGGCTTGCTTTTATTAGAGAATGTCTTAGCAGGAAAATAACACCTAATTGGTGTTGTCATTCAGATAATATTGAATCGAATAATTTAGCAGTAAAATTATGTTTTGAGAAGATAGATGAACATCCAATGTATTGGTACCATACGTAGGTCTTTCGAAGAAGTCGTCGGCATCATATAAACAATGTGTTCACGCATCGGCGGACAAGCTGCCTCGGTCCCGGTAGAAAAGTCGGAGAAGTTGATGCCAGGACACATCGATTCACCCAACTGCATCGCGGCCGGCCGAGATCGTGCTGGTCGCATGACTCTAACAGCTTAGAGGAATGGACGTCGTGAACACGGAATGTTATCCGAAATTAACGAAAATAAATCCATTAAAGACTTAGTAGATCTGTAACTCTAGTATTATTGGAGGTCATGCTATGAAAGAAATGAATATTCATATCCGATGGGTGAACACAAATGATACAGCCGATCTTGTTATGCTCAATTATGCTTTTAATGGAGTAGGAATGTCCATAGATGAAGTAAAAGATAATCTTACTTTAACTAATGAACTGATTGCTTTGGCTGTCATTGACGATATGCCAGTTGGATTTGCTTGTGCCCAATATTTTAAATCATTTTGTTATCGTGGTCTCCAAGGGGAAATTACAGAATTGTATATTACAGAAGTTGCTCGGGGAAGAGGATTGGGAACTTTATTAATTACTTTTTTAGAGGAAGAACTTAGAGCACGAGGTGTTACCAATGTAAAGGTTCTAACAGGCAAAAAAAATGAGATTGCTATAAAGACATATGAAAGATCAAGATATTATAGACAGGAAGAAGTATTACTTCAAAAGAAATTATAAGCCGAAAATATTAACAGAATATATTATACGACCTTAGAAAGGCGAAGAAACATTTTTTTGTGAATTAAAGGGGTCGTTAACATCGGATAAACACAGCATTCCTATTACGGGTATTCGCCCCTGATCGCTAAGAAGGATTTCCAAGGGGTTTATTCAGGGATACATTCAACCAGCTAAGTCTGACGACCCGGACCTACGGCCCTTAAGCGACTCGAACGTCAGGAATGCAAAACGTTAGATGAAATCACTACACTACTATAATTAAAGTACACTAGAGGAGATCAATATGATAAATAATTTAGCAAGAGAGATCTACGAAATAGCACATTTAACGGGGACGTTTACTCTAAGATCAGGTCAAGTTTCTAATGAATATTTTGATAAGTATCTATTTGAATCCAATCCGATAGTATTAGCTAAAGTAGCCGAGGAATTAGTTCCATTAATACCTAATGGGATAGAAGTTCTAGCTGGGCTCGAAATGGGAGGAATTCCAATAGCTACTGCACTTTCGCTAAAATCAAATATTCCTGCTGCGTTTGTAAGAAAGAGAGCAAAGGAATATGGAACATGTAAACTAGCGGAGGGGACAAGCATAGAAGGCAAGAGAATATGTATTATTGAAGATGTAGTAACTACGGGTGGACAAGTAATATTAAGTACGAATGACTTACGAGCAGCGGGAGCAATAGTAGAAGATGTGATATGTGTGATTGAACGAAATCCAGAAGGAAGAAGAATGCTAGAAGAGATCGGACTAAAGGTACATTCACTATTCAAGATGGAAGAGTTAATAGACGCCGGTAAATCAAGAAGGTAGTGACATCATCTAACATAACATTCCTACATCGTCGTTTTTACTCCACGGTCGCCGAGAGGGATTTTAAAGAAGTGAATTCAGGCGACACATTCAAACGGCTAAGTCTGACGACCCGTTCCCTTGGGTCACTTAAGCCGCTTGGAACGTCAAGAATGCGCAACGTTAGAGGAAACTACGAAGATAATTGTGGAGGTAAAACATGATGCAGAACCTTTATGACAACCCAGAGTTCTTTAAAATGTATAAGAACTTAAGAGAAACGAGAATCACATACAATGACTTTATTGAACAGCCTGCAATAAGAAAATTATTTCCAGTCCTTAAGGATTTACAAGTACTAGATCTGGGATGCGGCTTTGGAGAACAGGCAAATTACATTATCGATAACGGAGCAACTCATGTTACAGGTGTAGATATTTCAGAGAAGATGTTAGATATGGCAAGAAAACGTTCTCAAATTCATTATCTCCATAGTTCGATGGAAGAAATTGATTTCAATAATAATGAATTTGATTTGGTAGTCAGTTCATTAGCCTTTCATTATATTGAGGATTATAATTTATTAATTAGTAGGATTGCAAAATGGATTAAACCAAATGGTTACTTGGTGTTTTCTACAGAGCATCCCATTGTATTGTCAAATAAGAGTAAAGAAGGATGGATTAAAGATTCCGATAACAATATACTTCATTGGCCTATTGATAATTATGGAGAAGAAGGACTCAGAACACAGTTTTGGGGGATAGATGGAGTAATAAAATACCACAGAAAACTTTCAACTTTACTTAATGTATTGATACAAAATGGGCTAGTTGTTCAAGAAATTGTTGAACCTGAATCAATTCCAGAAGGTCTTGAGAAGATGCCCAAATTAATAAACGAAAGAAAGAGACCATCTTTTATATTAATTAAGGCAAAAAGAATTATGTAGGTAAATCAATGTAACATCATCTAACAAAGTTTTCACGCCGCGGGATAAAGCTCTTGGTCCGACCGAAGTTTTAAAGAGTGAATGTGTTAGAAGTATTTCAGTTGCATGGAAGATAATCAGTCGGACACATCCATTCCTCTAAGATAAGAGCTATCTAAGGGGAATGGACGTCGTGAACACGAAAACGTTAGGTGAAATCCCCCAAGATCTAATATCATTAGTACGATAGGAGATTCTATGAAGAGAACAATTATGATTAGTGATATACATGGCTGTATCGATCAATTGAATCAGATATTGCATCATATTAAATACAACTCGGAATATGATCAGTTAATTTTGCTTGGCGATTATGTGGATAGAGGACCTAACAGCAAAGAAGTAGTTGATAGAATAATTGAACTGGTTAAGAGACATAACGTAATTGCCTTGCGAGGGAATCATGATCAACGTTTAGTAGATTTGATAAACAATGATAGTTTTTTAGTTAGATCAAAGTTCATAGAACATGGGGGAATTCAAACCCTCCAAAGTTATTGTAATATAGACAACGAAATTTCTAATGAGATCTTGGATCAGGCGAGAGAAACAATTAAGACGCGGTTTGGTCATCACATTGATTTTTTAGGTCAATTACCTTTATATCACGAAGACAATGAACACATTTATGTACATGCGGGATTGAATCCCAATTATAAGGATTGGAAGAACCAGCCTGATCATGACTTTATGTATATTAAGGATGAATTCATTGGATCCAATTTCAATCTAAACAAACGAATCGTATTTGGACATACGAGGACAATAGATATCCATGGAACACCGGATATTTGGTTCAATGATGACAAAATAGGAATTGATGGAGGATGCGCATATGGTATGCAATTAAATTGTTTGATTTTTCAAGACAAGACCTATATTTCAGAAAATATAAAGAGATTTTGACATGATTTAAGGGGGCAGTGGACATCACCTAACACTATATTCACGCATCGGTCCATTCGGCCCTTGGTCCACCGAGGCATTTCGGAGGAGTGGATTCAGCGGACACACCTGCACCACCTAACCGCATCGTTAGGTGAAATTTCCTGAAAGATTATTTATCGAGGAGGATTCATGAAGCGAATATATCTTGTGAGACATTGTAAGGCCGTTGGTCAAGACCCTCAAGCAGTTCTAACAGAAGAAGGAAATCAACAAGCTGAGGATTTGGCTGACTTTTTTCAGAATGAGAATATAGAATATATCATTTCAAGTCCATTCATTAGAACAATTAACACTATAAAACCATTAAGTGTGTTAATAAAACAAAATATATATATTGAATATCGATTACAAGAACGAATTCTGAGCACAACACTATTAGAGAATTGGATGGAACTTCTTGAAAGAACTTATTCAGATTACGATTTGAAGTTTGAAGGCGGAGAGTCTTCAAATGAAGCGGTAAAAAGAGGAATGAAAGTGATCCAAGATATGATTGCAAGACCTGAAGGGACAATTTTGATAGTGACTCATGGAGCATTGATGTCTTTAATAATTAGACATTATAATAAGGAATTCGGGTTTGAAGATTGGAAGACCCTATCTAACCCAGATATATATAAATTAGAAATACAAGATAATAAATCATCTATAGAGCGGATTTGGAGGTAACTCAGGAAGAGGAAACATCACCTAACACAATATTCGCACTGCGGGCCAATCGGCCCTTGATCTGCCAGAAAGATTTTCGAGGAGAAGATTCAGGCAGACACATCCAATCCCCTAAGATAAGAGCTATCTAAGGGGGTTGGACGTCGCGAATACCCAAACGTTATGTGAAATTATCGCTAATGTTAAAACCAAGGAGGAATAAACGGTGAGTAGAAGACAAATTATAGCTAAAATAGCAGAAGAATTAGCTTCAAGACCATTGATAGGAAATAAAGATAAATACGGTCCAGATTTAGAACCAATTCTTAGATGTTTTCCAAGAGATAACCCGAATATTGGTTTCGATTGGTGTGCTGCATTTGTATATCATTGTTGTACTGAGGCAGGCGTGAAGTTACCAGTACGATATCCAGAGCCGGTTTCACGTAATTTTGCATGGGTAGAAGCTTGGTTAGAATGGGGACAATTATATAGTTTTTATCATCATATAAGTGATCAGTCGTTCATTCCAGATCAAGGGGATCTTATAATATTTGATAACATTTTAGGAAATGGACTAAACGATCATATCGGAGTGGTAGTAAGAATAGAACAGGATAAAATAATAACAGCAGAAGGGAATTATTATAATAAATCAGGAATATTTCAAAGGACTAGAGAACAAATAAATGGATATATAAGAATTGACGATACGTATTAATAGATTTTGAAAGAGTATTCATAGAAGGCGATAACATCACATAACATTCCTACGTCGTCGCATACGCTCTAGGTCACCAAGAGGAATTTCGGAGAAGCGGAATCAGGCGACACATTCAACCGGATAAGTCTGACGACCCGGACCTACGGTCCTTAAGCCGCTTGAACGTCAGGAATGCCAAACGTTATGTGAAATGGGGGAAGAGATATTAATAACAAATTAATGAGCAAGAGAACAATGATAATCGTCATCTTATTAGTTGGAGTAGTATTTTTTATTTTTCAATATAACGGAAGTGGACTGACGAACAACTCAAACCTGAACAAAAAGATATCTACAGAGAAAATTTCCAGTACACAAATGTCGAAGGTAGTCTATTCACATGAAACGATCCCGAATATTAAGTTTATTGAAGTTGAATTGACAGAAGAACAAATAAGGAATATTGCTGATTGGATCAATGCTGTACCTACTTCATCAATTAAAGAGTTGAATCATATACCATCTAATATTAGTGCAGGAATAGTATTTCGATTAAAGTCAAAAAAAGAAATCCGAATTCAATACGACCTTGAAAGTATATTCATTACAAGAACCGATATAAAGAGTACGCAAGTGAAGTATTCGATTTACCAAGAAAACTTAAAAATTTTTTTTGATGAACAACTTAAAGGCTTCTATTTCGGACAAGACAGAGTAAACAATTCCTGAAGGTATTTCATGAAGCCCCCCATATCATATAACACTGTTTTCCTGCTGCGTCGCGTCGCACCTTGGTCTGCCCGAGGCATATCGAAGAAGTGAAACAGGGCAGACAACCCTGCAAGGCTAAGTGGCAAAGCCACCCAGTCGCTCTCGCTCCTTTAAGCCTTTCGGATTCAGGAATACGCATACGTTATGTGAAATGCGAGGAGAAAGGATGCGAATATGAACGACGAAATAATATCCAAATACTTTTATCAAGATGGAAGCTTTCGAGATATTTATATACTTCAATCCCATTTATTTGATTGGGATCTGCTGTTTAATTTTTTCGACTCGAGTCCTAAATTTGAGTTTATTCTTATTAAAGATGGGGAGGAAGTAAATGAAAGACTAAGTATTGATAGCATTAAAAACCTTAAAAAAGACTACTCAATGTCCATTCAGATTATATATAATGGTGTATCAATATTTGGTTACTTCCTTGAAACTGACTATATCGAATTTGATATAACGCCAAAGGCAATTGTAAGTCTTGAAGAAGTACATAAAGTAATTGAGTTCATGAAGGAGGTCTCAAAGTTCACAAAAAAGGTAGTTATTTTAACACCAGAAATGGATATGAATGAAGAATACATAAGGGTGCTCCCAACAGGAGAAACAATCTATTCGTAAGCAACTCAGTGGCACTTCACATAACAAAGCATCTGCGCTGCGGGGCATTCGTCAGGTGTTTAACATAGAGGTAAGTCAGACAACACACGACCCGGCCTAAGATAAGAGCTATCTAAGGCCGGGTCGCGTCGCAGATGCGCAAACGTTATAGAAACTTCTATCTACGTAGATGTTCTTCAGCAACGGAATTAATGGAGATCAAGAATTATTATATAATTTATACACCTTTCGTATGAGGGACTTTCAATGTTATAGTATTATAAAATTATGGAAAAGGTGGCGATGACAATGAAAAGTACATATAACATTTTTATTGGGCATGTTTTTAAAGGGGATAACGCATTAATAGCCCTATAAACTGCGTGCTTCCCCCTCAATAGTGAGAGGGGTATCATATTGAAAAATAATCCGTTTTTAGAAATTGAAAACCCAAAACCATTAGGTGCAGGTTCTTATGAAATGGCATTACCTTTAGTAAATGCATTAAATATAACTGCTGGAATGCGTGTATTGGAGGTCGGGGCTGGAACTGGTCAAGTAGCAGCGACATTGGCTAAATTTTGGGGAGTGTCGGTAATCACTCTAGAACCTTGGGAAAGCTTAAAAGATATACAAGAATATTCATCAGAACAAGGTGTAGAAAATCAGGTTCTTCCACTTAATATTAATGCGAAATGCATGCCATTTGCAGACGAATCATTTGATGCTGTTCTCTCAATAGGTTCCTTTTTTATGATTGAAGAAAGAGAATTGGCATTGAAAGAGATTATTCGAGTCACACGAAAAGAAGGTTATATAGGTATAGGGGAACCTATGTGTACTCAGAATCCTATACCAATTGAATTGGAACAGTATGAAATTTTTGAAAGTTACAAGAAGTGGCTTCGGAGTGTTAAATGGAACTCCAACTTGTTTGAACAATATGGACTGACAATAGAAGAAAACTATTATTTTGAGGATAGTTACCAGTGGATGATTGATAACTTTCGCTATTATGATGGAGAAAAGGACTTTATACTACAAGATGAAGGACGTTGGTTGTCTTTAGGATTGGTTGTAGGTAGGAAATAATAAGATATCCCTAGTAGGCTGCTAGCATAATGTTAGCAGCCTATGAACTAACGGAACACGATAGTTAAAGAGAACTAGATTTGAGGGATATTTCAAAGAAGATGCTGACATCATATAACAATGCATTCCTACATCGTCGCGTTCGCTCCTTGGCCGCCAAGAGGGATTTCAAGGAAGCAGGTTCAGACGACACATTCAATCGGCTAAGTCTAACGACCCGTTCCCATTGGTCACTTAAGCCGCTTGAACGTCAGGTATGCGCAACGTTATCTGAAAGAGCTTTTAAAAGATCAATATAGATACAGATTGGGGGATTTTCATGGAGAAGTATACCCATCTAGGAGTTTACGGAGTACTAATACATGACAATAAAATACTCTTAATTAAGAAAGCTAGAGGTCCACATACAGGAAAGTGGGATTTGCCTGGTGGAACAATAGAATTCGGAGAAGAGCCATATGAGACTTTGAGAAGGGAAATGAAAGAAGAAACGGGAATAGGTGAGATCAAGGGAAGAATAAGAACGGCGGAATCTTATAAAATGATCTATCCGTATCAGGAAAATCAATTAGAAGAGTTGCATCATATAGGAATAATCTACGATGTAGAAATAATTAATCATAATTATGAATTGAAAACAGATGGAGATCAGGAAGATTCATTAGGTGCAAGGTGGATAGAATTAAAGGAACTAGAGGAAATAGAAGTTACACCAATGATCAAGATGATATTTAAAGATAGAAATTAATAAGATAAATTCTAAGATGCATTTTCAAGATGCAAGAAAAAATAAAGATAGTAAGTAACTCGGAGAAGAAAGCAGCATCGGATAACATAACATTACCACAGCGGTCCTACGCTCCCTTGGTCACCAAGAGGAAGTTTCATTCAGGTGACACATCCAACCAGCTAAGTGGCTGAGCCACCCGGACCTACGGTCCTTAAGCCGTTTGGACTTCGGTAATGCGCGAACGTTATCTGAAAGATCAGCAAAGGATTAGACCATAAATGATTTATTAATCTTATAACCTTGGATGAGGAGAATAACTAATGAGTGAAAAGTTTATTGAAAGAATCGATGCTGTTTTTTTGCCAGTGAAAAACCTTGAGGAGTCATTGAAATGGTACACTGATATTTTTGGGTTTCCGCTTCGTTGGAAAAATAAGAGGATGGCAGGTCTAGCCATAGCACCAAATTGTTGATTTCATATAGTAGAAGTAAAAAATTATGAACCACAGAAAGGCTATACCCCATTTAATTTTGTTGTTAGAGACGTTGAAGAAATTAGAATCAAACTTAAAGAGAAAAAAGTAAAAGTATCAGCAATAAAGACGAGTGAACCAATAAGATTCGACTTCATTGATATTAATGGAAACGCTATCAGTGTAATACAATTGGACTAAAAAAAATTGTAAGTTATTCAAGGAGATTGATCCATCAGATAACATTACATTTCAGCATCGTCGCTTACGCTCCTTGGTCGCCAAGAGGGATGACAAGAAGTGGAATCAGCCGCTTGAACGACAGAAATGTGCGAACGTTATCAGAAATCGGGGCAGATCATTAAAAACCATAAAGGCGGTGAATTCAATGAAGATTTTGATAATCGGAGGAACTGGATTTATTGGACCATATGTTGTAGAGGAACTTATTGAATTAGGTCATGAAGTAGCTATTTTTAATAGAGGTACTAACAATAGGCTTATTTCACAGGATACAGTAACCTTTATTACAGGTGACAGACAATTCCTTAATAGTTATAGACAAGAATTCATTGAATTTGCACCGGAAGTTGTTATACATATGGGAGCTTACACAAAACAAGATGCTGAAATGGCAATGAGTACATTTGAAGGGATTGCAGAACGTATTATCGTCCTTAGTAGTATGGATGTATATTATGCCTATGGCATCTTAATTGGATTAGAAGAAGGATTTACACCCACTCCTCTTAAGGAGAATTCACTTTTACGATCGAAGTTACATCCGTACGGAGGTGACTATGAGAAGATACTAGTAGAGGAAATCATTATGAATAGTCCTCGTTTAGCAGGTACCATTTTAAGATTACCTATGGTCTATGGTCCTGGAGATCCATCTCATAGACTTTATAAATATGTAAAACGTGTATCTGATAATCGTAATGCAATCATTCTAGATGAACTCTTCGCAAACTGGAGAGCTTCACATGGGTATGTTGAGAATATCGCACATGCTATAACTGTAGCTGCAAGTGATAAAAGAGCTAAGTATGGTATCTATAATATCGGTGAAGAAAATACACAAACAGAGTATGAATGGCTAAACAATATAACAAGAATAATGAATTGGCACGGAAAGATATTGTCAATCCCCAGAGAACGGCTTCCCAGAGAACTTATTTATGAAACATTAAATCTTCATCAAGACTGGGCGTTGGATACATCAAAGATCAGACAAGAATTAGATTTCAATGAGCATATTACATTAGAGGAGGGATTAGAAAGAACAATTACATGGGAACTTAATAACCCACCTGAAGAACTACATCCTAAAGATTTTCCTAAATTTGATTATGAAATCGAAGATGAGTTTTTGAAAAACTCTCTGTGAATTTCAAGGAAGACCCCGACATCCGACATCCGATAACATTGCATTATCACAGCGGTCGCTACGTGCCCTTGGTTACTAGGAGGAAGATACGTAGAAGTTAATTCAGGTGACACATTCAACCAGCTAAGTCTGACGACCCGGACCTATGGTCCTTAAGCCGATTGAACGTCAGACGATATCCATCAATCATAAAAATATAAATAAGAAAATGCAAGTTCTTACTAAAATTATATATAATACCTATTTTCAACCTGAACAAGGAAGGGGAAAAAATGAGATCCATAGTCAAGAAATCGATAATAGTTTATGGAATTCTAGGATTAATTCTAGGATTAGGAATGTATTTATACTCATTAAGTTCAAGTGATTTTACATTTAATATAGGAGATAAAGAAATTCAGGGATACAAAGCTGGATTAATATCAATATTATTTGTGCCGTTAATTATGGCAATTATCGGGGCGGGTCATGGAGTAATGTTTTGGTTCCCTATCGTTTATATATACCGTAAGATAAGTAAAAGGATTATTTAATTATAATATAACTACAACAACATAGTAAGTAGCCTATGATGTCATGAACTACGTCTAGCAATACATTTCTGCTTCGTCGCTGCACTCCTTGGGTCGCCAAGAGGAATATCGAAGAAGCTTATTCAGGCGACACATTCAACCGGCTAAGTCTGACGACCCGGACCTACGGTCCTTAAGCCGATTGAACGTCAGGAATGCCAAACGTTATAAGAAATCCCCGCGATAAAATTTAAGAAAGGACTGATCCGGAAAATGTCAATAGTTCATGATAATGAAATACTCTCATATGAGATTAATTTAAAGCAAAACAAAATAGTAATACATACCGAGTATCAAAATTCCAACAAAATTGAAAATACAAATATTATCTTTTATGATGTTCTTGCTCATTTATTTGAAACCCAATTACCAGGTAGTATTATTTTCGATATAGATAACTATGAAATCCATCATTTTATAGAAGAAAATAAAGAAATCCTTGAAAAACAAAAGAACTATTGTTGGCCTATGGAATATAAAACAATCAATGAATTAGAAGAAAAGTTGATGATAGAACAATATAAGTACTGTGTAATTTCTTCTTCGTATGGATTAAGCGGATGGGTATTAGCAAAGAAATATGAAATAAATGTAATTGAAACATTGAATGAATAAACAAAGTGATTCACGAATTTGTGATCTGATCTTTGAAGGCAGGGACATCTTATAACATAATATTCCTACGTCGTCGCATACGCTCTAGGTCACCAAGAGGAATTTCGGAGAAGCGGAATCAGGCGACACATCTAACTGGCTAAGCCTAACGACCCGTGCCCTTCGGTCACTTAAGCCGCTTGAACGTCAAGAATGCGCAACGTTATAAGAAATAACCGCAAGACATAAAAGACTTTATCAAAATAGTATCTACTCTAGCTAACGGAGAAAAGCCCTTCATAATTGATCTTTACCACCTAAATATTAGAAAGAGGAGTATAATTTATTTAAGGCTTTTGAGGCGCATCATTATTTTATTGTGCCGTAAAAAATTATTTGTATTTTATGGGGGATTGAAATGAAAATTATTTTTAGAAATTTCGATAATTCTTATTATGATAAAGTTTGTGAATTTTTGATTGAATTATCAAATGATGATCGTATACATATAAATTGGAATTGGGCAAGGTGGGAGTGGATGTTTTTTCATCCTCAATTTAATAGAGACTTAATGGATAAGATTGGCTTATGGTATTGTAATGACGAGTTAGTAGGTATAGCAACTTATGACCACTATTTCGGCGAAGCATTTTTTGCAACTAAACAAGGGTTTGGAGAATTAGAAAAAGATATATTAGAATATGCCACTACGACTTTCAGTAATGAAAATGGCCTTGGGATTGCAGTGAATGACAAGGATACTCACACTCTAGAGTTATTGCGAAGTAAGAAATTTATGGAGAATGATCTGACTGAAAATATACTTGAACTTACACTAGAGAATGTTAGCCTTGATTCTATAACTCCTGAAGGCATAATAGTAAAAAATATTGATATAAAAAATGATTTATATAAGCATCAGAAATTACTATGGAAAGCATTTGACCACGAAGGTCCAGTGCCTGTTGATGAAATCACTATTCGTAAGCAAAAAAAAATGTTGTCAGCAAGAAATTTGAATTCATTCCTACATATTGTTGCTGAAAATGCAGATGGGGAATATGTTGCATACTGCGGCTTATGGTATAGTCAGAAAACTGATTATGTTTATGTTGAACCTGTATGTACGATTCCGGAGTATCGGCATAAGGGACTTGGAAAAGCAGTGGTTTTAGAAGCCTTGAAAAGAGGCCGTTCCTTAGGTGCTGAAAAAGCATATGTTATTTCTGACAATTCTTTTTATAAGTCATTAGGCTTTCAACAGCATTCACATTATACTTTCTATTGGCATAACATCTGATATTTCAATCATGGATTAAGGTTGTTCATACTTTGTATATTTAGTACTGCTTAAATATATTTGTGTCATTTATAGGACACTGTTTTATTATATGGTGAGTTGCCAAAGACATCCGAGGAAGCATCGTCAATTCTTACGCATATGTGTAACGATAATTTAATATTGAATAGGGTAAATTGGTTGATGACTCAGGGAAGGTGTCTACATCTCATAACAGTACATTGCTGCGTCGCCGCTGACGCTACTTGATCGCCAGAGGGATATCGAAGAAGCGGATTCAGGCGGCACATCCAACCGGCTAAGTCTGACGATCCGTTCCCCTTGGTGAATTAAGCCGCTTGAACGTCAGGAATGCCAAACGTTATATGAAATCCTTGTCAGATATTACAAATAAATGAGGGTGTTAATAATGAGGATTTTGTTGATTTGTATACTCACCGTGGTTTTAACTTCTTGTAGTTATAACGATATAGATTATGATGAAGTTACAAAAGCTGAGTTATATGCTGAGAAATTAATGGTTAAAAAAGGAGTTACAGCTGTTAGTAGTTCACAATCAAATGAATATATAAAATTCAGAATAATGACCAAAGATACTATGAATAATGAAGAGGCTAAAAAAATAGTTGGAGAATTTATTGATTCATTTGAGAGCCAAATTAAGAATAAAGAAAAATTCAGAAAAATTTATGACATAACATTTGATATTAAATCTGAAAAGAATGGAAACATATTATTTAATGGTAAGAGAGATAAAGGAAAGGGCGAACTATGGTGGCAATTCTAAGGAGTCAAGGACATCATATAACACCACATTCCTACTGCGGGCATTCGCCCTTGATTGCTAAGAAGAATTTCCAGGAAGTATATTCAGGTGACACATCCAACCGGCTAAGTCTGACGACCCGTTCCCCTTGGTGAATTAAGCCGCTTGAACGTCAGGAATGCCAAACGTTATCTGAATGGCTTTCTAAAAACATATTTGGGAGTGACTATAATGGATATTAAATATTATACAGAATCAAACAGAGAAGCTTGGAATGAAGTGACACCTTTACATCAACAAGCAAGAGGTAATTCAATTATTAGCAATTTTAAAAACCCCAAATATTACGGAATAGATGATATCGCAATTAATAAATTGAAGGAGTATGGAATTTTAGGAAAAAATGTTGCTCAGATATGTTGCAACAATGGTGTTGAAACAATATCACTGAAAAAACTTGGAGCAGAATATTGTGTTGGATTTGATATTTCAGATGAGGCTATCGAAGAGGCTAATCAGTTATCCGAAAATGTTAATATTCCAGTAACATTTGTAAGAACAGATATATATGAAATACCCAGCCATTTTGAAAGGCAGTTTGATATTGTATACATATCAGTGGGTACTTTAGGATGGATGCCAGATTTAGAGTTGTTTTTCCAAAAGGTCTATAATCTTTTGAGAGAGAACGGAATAGTGTTCATATACGAAATGCATCCGATAATAGATATCTTCGATGAGAATGTTAAAGAAATAAAATATTCATATTTTAAAGATACACCAGTCATTGATAATACTAGCTTGGATTATGTAGGCGAAGTAGACTATAAATCAAAAACAAAATATTGGTTTCCACATACTATGTCGAATATAATTCAAGGGCTTATTAAACAAGGAATTAATATTGAATGGTTTGAAGAGTTATCAAAAGATATCTCATGCGTTTCGGGTCATTTAGAGTCAGAAGAAATTCATTTACCGTTAAGTTATTTATTGGTTGGGGTGAATTCGAAGAAGTGAGAGTCCAACAGATAAACACCGCATTCACGCATCGGTCAGCTGAAATTAACGAAATAGTGATGGAAAAACGAAAGGAATATTAAAAATGAATCTAATCCGCATAGAACCAATCGATAAAAATAATTGGGAAGAAGCGCTCTCGATATCTTTACTGGAGAATCAAGTGAATCTTGTACCAACTGTCATCGAATCTCTTGCATATGCTTACATTAAACCGTGGGATGAGGCTTTCGATCCATATATATTGTGCCAGGGTGATAAAACATTTGGATTTTTCTATCTTTCCTATACACCTAATAGTACAGAAAATTATTGGGTCGGTGGCTTTCAAATAGACAAGGAATATCAAGGGATGAGATTAGGAACACAATCTCTTAAAAGAATATTAGAATTCATTCAGGACATACACAGACAATGCGAAGTAATCTCTCTAACAATCGAAAAAAGTAACGATCATGCTAGAAAGCTTTACGAGAAATTAGGATTTGTTAATCAAGATAAAGAGAACCAAGATGGAGAGATTATATATAAACTAAAGTTAAAATAAACTATAAAGATCTTGTGCTAGTGGCATCAGCTAACATTAATTCCTGCGTCGTCGCTAACGCTCATCGGTCACCAAGAGGATATTCGGAGAAGTAAATCAGGCGACACTTCCAACCGGCTAAGTCTGACGACTCGGCAACTTCGTTACCTTAAGCCGCTTGGACGTCAGGAATGCGCAACGTCATCAGAAAGACAATGATTGATGATTTAAAACTACTTGGCGTAAAAGAGGGAATGACTTTGATCGTTCACTCCTCTCTGAAATCTTTAGGAAAAGTTGTAGGGGGGCCTGTTACTGTTATATTAGCATTGGAAGAGGCGGTCGGGATGAATGGAAATATCATTATGCCGACTCAATCTGAACATTTGTGTGCTCCGACGGAAAAGAAAGATGACTTAACCTTAGAGGAAATAAAAATAATAAAAGAAAATATGCCAATATATTACCCTGACATAACACCAACTTCGTATATGGGATTCATTCCTGAAACATTTCGAAAACAAAATGGAGTGTTAAGAAGTTCACATCCTCATATGTCATTTGCTGCGTGGGGGAAAGATGCTAAGAGTATAACGGAGAATCATAGACTAGAATATGCGTTAGGCGAGGATTCTCCTTTGGGGAAAATCTATGATTTAGAAGGATATATTCTATTGCTTGGAGCTTCTACGAAAAGTAATACTTCATTACATTTGGCTGAGTATAGCCAGAAAAACTCTTATATTAAGCCTAAAGTTTGGGAAGTGAAAATGAGTGTAGATGGAAAAGAGCAATGGACTACTTATGATGATATCAATAATGAATCTGACGATTTTAACATGATTTTTGATGAGTTCAAATCCAAGACTACTCTGGTAAAAGAGGGCTTGATAGGGGAAGCGGTCAGGTATTTAATACCACAGAAAGAAATGGTTGATTTCGCCTTAGAGTGGATGAATGAGAACAGAAGATAGTTTGAAAACATTGAGAGCAATTTCATAGAAGGCAAGTCTTACTGATAACAACGTATCTACGCTGCGATCTTTCGGCCTTGGTTTGTAAGAAACTATTATGGAATTAGAACGTCTATAACTGTAGAGTGAAAACCCGAAAATTGATGTTAATAATGTAACATCTACGAGTTAAGCTAAATCGAACTTAAAGTAATTAATCACTACTCAGTGGGAGAGGATGTATTTAGGATGCGTAAGAAAAATAGAATTGTGCTGTTTATTGTGGCGGTCGTGCTAGCCTTTCATTTTAATGGGACATTAGCATTCGCTGGAGATACTGTAATTAAAAAGTCATTGGTTGAAGCGTTCGATGAAGCGGTTATCGTTCCTTATCCCTATCAAGGGAAAGCGTTTATTAAAGGGGTCAAAAGAGATGTGTATGAAGATCAACATATCGTAAAACGCAATTCTCGTATCATGGTACCGATTCGTTTGATGAGTTATTTGGCTTCAGAGGTCGAAGGTGATGGCACCCAATGGGAAGCCATTTGGAATGCTCAAAAACCGAATGAAGTATTACTCAAAAATGATAAGTTACATAAAATAATTCAATTTACTGTAAACAATAAAACGATGTTGGTGAACAATAAACCTAAAGTAATGGACGTTGCACCGCAACGGGTGAATGGACAGATCGTATTGCCACTCCGAAGCGCAGCCGAGGCACTCGATGCACATATTGATTGGTTGGATGGACTAATCGTGATCAGTCAGGAAGCGATTAATCTGCAACATCCGCAGACAACCGCGATAAAAGGGCGTATTCTAGCTGAATTGGAAGACCCGCGCAAGCCGATTTCTTATCCGAATAAGTCGATCGATTTATTGGCTAAATCGGGGATCAAATTGTACTTCGTGCGCACAGCGTATGGTGAAATGGACACGACGTATACACTATTCCTACGCATGGAAGGGGAAAGCAAGGAGACGCAGATTTCATTGCCAGGCAAGCCGATCTTATCGTATGCGAAAGTGGTTGACGATCAGCTTATTTTTATATCGTTAGAGAAAGGTGAAGGCACGTTATATGCCTATGATTTGGCAAAGAACCTCATTAGCAAAATAGCCCCCATCGGGCCTTGGGATAGTCGAGAAGGATGGCTCGGCGATGTTCGTTACATCGATAAGCAATGGTACGTCATTTTGCATACAGGGGATTTGACCATGGGCGGCGAGACGATCTATACCGTAGAGAATGGTGTGTTAAGAGAGTTAGCAAACGGGAAAAATTTCATTACGTTTGAGAAATATGAGACATCTTTATACGTAGAGGATTTTAACTTTATGTCAGGAAGTACCCGCAATATTGAGATGATCGACATCAAGACAGGTCAAGCCACGGCGATCGGTCAACCCGATTACACGTATGGCGTCTATCGTGAGATCACGGAAGAAAGCACAAGTTATAACTATAGCCAGTCGTCGTTCTATATGAAGGATGATTATCTGTATACGATCGGATACCAGGATAGTGATCCGAAGGACATGGCTGCGGTGTATAAAATAAATCTGAAAGATCAAAGCCAGACGAAGCTGACGGATGCGACGAAGCAGTTCTGGTTGATCGAAGATAAAATCTATTATATCGATGCTGCTTCAGGTGCATTAAAAATGTTGGACCCCGTTCAAGGTGATGTGAAGACGGTCGTAGACCAAAAAGTATTGAACGTGCGTCTGCATCAGGGCAGTTTCTACTATACGGTGAATGTAAAATCCAATGCATATGAAGCGGGTGTGTTATATGAGTACCAGATTGCATCCGGTCGGAATACAAAACGTTCTAAACATTCTGTTAGCACTTACTACGTTGGAAGTTCAGGGACGTATTACACGCTTGATGGCTACGAACCGGGTTTGTATCGCATAAATCCGGATGGTAGCTCTACACGCCTTGTAACAGGAAATATTCGGGCTATGATCGTGAAAGAGGATGGCGTAGCGTACACGTTGACGTACGAGAGCGGCATCTATAATTTGAAATAAGTACGTACGCCAGAAAAGACTTAAAGACTTAAAGACTTAAAGCCTTAAAGCCTCAGTGACAGTCAAATGTCAGAGAGGCTTCTTTTTACTGGGAAATGCTCATTTCTTTGCCCGATTTCATGGGTGATCGACAGTAAGATATGCTCGACATAATGGTGAATTTCATCAATCGTCTCGTAGCGGATAATATTCTTTGAAAAGGATAACTTCCCTGCAAGGATGACATCTACAACAGAGTCTATTGACTTTGATTGTCTTATGATGATTGAAGGAATAATGAACAAAAGGTAAAAGAATAGAAGCGAAAGATCTAAAGAAAACTAGTTTATAAAACATCATACTGGCATTTCGAAGAAGAGATAGAAATACATAATGAAAATTAAAACAAAACTAAGTGAGATTAAATACGTTAAGAACATGAAAGACATGAAAGACATTAAATAAAATTAAATGACACAAGGAATTTGAAAGTGAATTCAGAAGAGTCAGATACATCAGGTAACACTACATTCCTACTGCGGGTACTCGCCCTGGATCTCTAAAAAGTATTTCTAAAAAGTGGATTCAGGCGATACATTCAACCAGCTAAGTCTGACGATGGTCATTTAAGCTGCTTGAACGTCAGGCATGCCAAACGTTACCTGAAATATCTACTTTATTGTAAAACCATGTTAAACACAAAACTCTAAAAAGAATGAAACTTGAGGAGATTATTAATGGATAAAGAATATATCCAATATTTAAGATCATTTGTTGGTAAAACTAAGGTCATAATGGTAGTTTCAGAGGCGGTCAGATAATGGTCTTTGGGGTTTCCCAGGAGGATATATGGAAATGGGTGAAACAGTTGAAGAAACAGCTAAGAGAGAAGTGTTTGAGGAAACAGGCTTAAAATTGAATTCAGTGGAGCTATTTTCAGTATACTCGGGCCCGGGGTATGAGGTGGCCTATTCTAATGGGGATGAAGTTGTATTAGTATAAATTATGTTTAGTTGTAATGATTTTTACGGAACTATAACAGAGAGTGAAGAGTCAATAGAAACTAGATTTTTTGATATAGAATTAGTACCGATTGATATATTGCCAACACATAAGGAAATTATAGAAGACCTTAAATTTAAAAAGAAAAGAACTGTTGTACAGTCGAAGAAGGAAGATACATCCAATCCCCTAAGATAAGAGCTATCTAAGGGGATTGGGCGTCGCGAATACGACAACGTTATATGACACCATTGTAAATACAGTACAAAGCAAGAAAGCAAAGAATTATTATTCAAACTGTAAATTCTAAGTAAGGAGTGATTGAATTGTTTCATTTTATTAGTATTATCATTCCGATTGCTGTGTTATTACCTAATCTATTTTTCTTCGGAATACCACCTAGAAATTCGCCTGCTAATATTGAGGTTAAAGAAAGTCTGATTTTAAAAATAGCTGAAGGAATTGGGAGGCTTGGGGTATTCGTTCTACCCATTTTTTCATCAATACACAATGATAAACAATATGAAGTTCTATCATTACTTGGAATGTTCATTTTTCTACTGCTATATTATATTGGATGGATACGATATTTTAGAAGGGATAGGGAATATAAATTACTTTTCTCACCAATGATTGGAATTCCGGTACCCTTAGCTATTACACCAATCCTATATTTTATTAGTGCTTCGATAGTTTTGCATTCATCTTTATTATTTCTTAGTAGTTTGATATTAGCAATTGGACATATTCCGATTAGCCTAATCACATACCATCAAATTAATAATGACAATATTTAAATGATATAAGAAATCAAAACAATATTGTAGGCTCAACGAAGAAGACGATGGCATCATATAACATTGCATTACCACAGCAGTCGCTACGCTCCCTTGGTCACCAGGAAGAAGATTCTTAGAAGGTGATTCAAGTGACACATCCAACCAGCTAAGTTGCAGAGCCACCCGGACCTACGGTCCTTAAGCCGATTGGACGTCGGTAATGCTGAAACGTTATACGAAAGAACCGACAGTGATATTAAACATCAAATGCTACTTCTAATGGAGGAAAAATTAATGTCACAGATTGAACAATTCGATATCTTCGATTATGAGATGATTAAGATAGGAGTAGAAACAAGAGAGAATGTACATTCCAGAGGACTATGGCATCAAACGTTTCATTGCTGGGTTATCAATAATTCAGTCAGTGAAGGAGGGAGTGTGCTCCTACAGTTGCGACATAAAGACAAAGATACATTTCCTGGGTTACTGGATATATCATGTGCTGGGCATCTTCAATCTGGTGAAACTATAGAAGATGGAGTTCGTGAGTTGGAAGAAGAACTAGGGATTTCAGCATCACTTAGTGAATTATTCTATTGCGGGATGGTAGCGCAGGAGAATGTAATATCGAATGAATTAATTGATAGAGAGTTTAATCATGTATTTATACATGAGAATAATAAACCATTAGAAGAGTATAACTTTCAGAAAGATGAGATATCCGGACTATTCTTCGCGAATATTAAAGATTTCAAAAGGTTATTATCTGGAGATGTTGATTTCTTCTGGGTTGATGGAGTTGTAATAGATGAATTAGATCAACAGATACATGAAAGAAGAAAGATACAAGGACATGATTTAACACCAAATTAAAATAAATATTACGAATTATTATTTAATAACATCAAAGGTTTGATTAAGTAATTCGACGAAGTCGGTTCCTTCGTATAAACCAGCTAATCAAAGTCAACTCTATCACTAATTATATTTTTATAGGCAAAAGCTGTTAGCTGTTTAACGGACGTAAACTTTTTTATATCTCCAATTTCAGCGATCAGCATGGCAGCTGTTAATGGTCCCACCCCTGGAATCGTTTGTAGTAGGTGGTAGGCAGCCATCGACTTCATGGTTACCAAGAGATCAGGAAGACTATGGTTAGCAATGGTAAGCAGTTGTTGTAGTTTAGATTCATTCCAAGCCCGACCTTTACGATTGGAATGAAGTAACGAAATGATCTCCTCATGATCTGCCTCTAAGAGCTGGACTTCTGTCAATAGACTGGACACGATACTGAAAAATAGAGACCACAGAGGCATAACGCCAAAGTGGTCTTATTTGTTTTCTATATAATAAGTTAACAGAGTTGTATCAAGGTCTAACCTCAATATAACCCCCCTTAAGGCTTAGCCTCTATTAAAAAGACACCCCTTCAACAACATAAAAAATGCTCTACCGGTATAAACTGGTAGAGCATTTTTTAACGTTTAGGTAAGGATAAAACCTGAATCTTTGCTAGCACTTGTTCATTCTGTTCGGTGTGTGTCGTTGTCGTTATCTTCAACAGCTTTACCCACTTTATTGCCCAACGTTGCGCCAACAATTCCACCTACAATGGTTCCAACAGGACCCAAAGCGGAACCCATAACAGCACCCACAGCACCACCACCCACGATTCCTACAGCGTTTCCAGTGTCAACGTCATCATTATTGGTCATGGTGCGATCAGAATCATCATTTCGATTACCTTCATTGTTTTTAGTCATCTAATCTCACTCCTCTTTTTTATGAACGCAACTACTAATAGCGCAGTCCCAAAATATATCTTGCCCTAACCAGTCTGAAAGAATTCTTAATTACAAATCCAGTTTAATTAGGGGACTTTATCTATTTCAAACCTCAAAATTACTCCCATTTAATAATAAAAGGGGCTCTACCGGTATATAAACCTGTGATGATTCAAGGTCTAACACTTCCTCTCCATTAAACCCAATCTTCTTATTATATTCTCACATATAGTAAGGTGTATCCAATTGAAAAGGAGGAATTACTATGGGTTATGGAGTTGATGGAGTTGGCGGAATTGGTGGTGTTGGTGGTTTTGGTGTAGGGGCGATATTAGTATTGTTCATTTTGCTTGTTATAATCACCAAAGCGTTCTGTATATAAACTAATATTTATTCTTGTAATAACCCCTTTTGGCAGGGACTTTATTTATTTTTTGATAGATCCCTGCTATACGAAAGACCACTAAGGCATTTCGCCAAAGTGGTCTTATTTTTTAAACATATTTATCACTCGCGACACATGATTAACATCTGTATATGGCACCCACAATGGACCGTCCGACGTTCGGACATTCGTGCGTTCGGGGTCTGTAGATACCTCTGCCATCCCGGTTATCTTCTCGCTACTACGAAGCTTTAATGTAACCCTCTGATTACGTTCTGCAGCTATATGTAGTGCTTCGTTTACTTCGATTTAAACCCTCCTGATAAGTAACTATTTAGTACATATTAACTGTTTTGATGAGAATGTCGATAAAATTGTGGAACGGAACAAAACTGATCTCGCTCGTGTTGAACAGTTGGAATTAGACATGAAAGCAGAAAACAAGGAAATTAATTAGTGAATACCATTCCTACATCTTATCCCAAATGAATTATAATGGTGTTACACGTTGGAAGCACCGACAAGAGGATCCGAAAGCATCGGTAAAACACCCCGCTAACCTTAATTGGTCGGCGGGGTGTTTTTTTTATTTAATAGGTACATGCCCACAACTTGCCCACAAAACATAACAACTCGAGAACTCTTCACAACTCTCCTGAGAATCCGAAAACCGCATAGATAAAGGATTTAGCGTTTTTGAAACGAATTAATATACGTAATACCTTAAGAGCTATCTAAGGGAAATGGACGTCGCGAAGATCCAAACGTTAGCTGAAATCATTGCATGAACAATACTTGGAACCACGTGAGGTGAATTATGTGATTATATGGGTCAATGGTGCGTTTGGATCTGGAAAGACCCAAACTGCGTATGAATTACAAAGAAGAATTTCCGATTCATTTATTTATGATCCTGAAAATGTTGGTTTTTTTATCCGAAAGAATATTCCTAAGGAAGTTAAAAAGAATGATTTTCAAGATTATCCAATGTGGAGTGAGATTAATTACACTATGTTAAAGCACATAAACAATCATTATGAAGGAACGATTATAGTACCCATGACCATAGTGAATCCTCAGTATTTTGAAAAAATCGTAGGTAGATTAAGAAGTGACAGAATTTCTATAAATCATTTTGTATTATGTGCAACGAAAGAAGTCTTACAAAAGAGATTAAGAAGTAGAGGTGAAAGAAAGAACTCGTGGGCTGAGCAACAAATTGATAGATGCGTCGAAGGGCTTTCCAATAGCATATTCGAGCAATATATTGATACAAATAAACTGACTATTGAGGATGTTGTAATACAAATAGCATCTTTATCGAATATTAATCTGTTGCCTGACAACAGAGGGACCTTTAGAAAGAAATATGACAAGATAAAAACACAAATAAAACAGATCCGCTTGATAAATTAAGAGTATAGAGAAGGCACTAGATTATTCAACGAAGATGCGAAGGAGTTATATGAAACCGACGAAATCTAATAAAACCAAGAAAGGACGATTATTACATGCCTCATATAATTGGAGAAAGAATTGTACTACGTGAATATCAATTGAATGATTTATCTTATATGAGGGAATGGGTAAATGACCCAGAGATAACAAACTATTTATCAGATTTATTTCTGTACCCGCATTCAACTTATGAAACAGAATCGTATTTGAATATGATGGTAGAGGGTAATTCTGCAAGTAAAGGATTCATCATTGCTAAAAAAGACACTAAAGAATATATTGGTCAAATCGATTTACATAAGATTGATTAGAAGAATAGAAGAATAGAAGAATAGAAGAAGGAAGACTACGAAAAAAACTATATAAGAACGGGAAATACTGGGACATAATTTGTATGAGTATCCTTCGAAGTGAGTATGAAACAATATAGTTTAATCGAAGAAGTCCTTGGCATCGTATAACAATGTTTTTCAGCATCGTCGCTACCGCTCCTTGGTCGCCAAGGGGAACTTTCTGAGAAGTGGATTCAGACGACGCATCCAACCGGCTAAGTCTGACGACCCGTTCCCTTCGTTTGAACGTCAAGAATGCCAAACGTTATAGGAAATCAGCGCAAACCATCAAGGAAAACTACATAAATCATGAATTTATATTTTGAGAGGAGCAATTTATTGTGGAAATTAACCAAAAGGCTGTAAACAATAAAACAGAAGTAAAGCTGGGACGTACAATTCAAGTAAGACTTGTTTCAGATTTAAAGAAATCTCAAGAATATTATCGAGATGTACTTGGTTGTAAGGTAGATGACTGGGGGCATGCTGAAAGAGACGAGATGTTGTTTATTTTACAGCAAGCAACTTCACAAGATGATGTAAGACCCAATGTAATCTCGCAAAAGCGCCCCAATTATCCGACAGAATGGGAAGGACCTAACCATGGATGGGATTCATTTATCCACATCTCATGGGAAAATTTAGATCAATACGTAGAAGAAGTACGTAGTAAGGGTGGAATAATTGCCATTGAGCCATTTACTGGAGCACATGGTAAGTGGGAGTTTAAAAATGCTCATATTCAAGATATCGATGGTTATAGTCTTGTATTGGGTGCAATGCGACTAAAGAATGAAGAGAATATATAGTTGAAGGTGTTTCGAAGAAGGCGCTGACATCATATAACAATATGTTCACGCATCGGGGCATACGCCCCTCGGTCCGCCAGAAGCTAATGAAGAGAAAGTCCAGATTTCGTCTTGAAAAGCTTGGAAGGTGAATTACTCGGACTTGAAGTAGCACACTTATTTTATGATCCTGAAGAAGCTAGAATGTTACTAGGTAGATCTGATAATAAGATGCATGGAATAGAAAGATTTGGTGATCTGATGAATGCATTAAATAGTTTACTAAAACAAAAAGAAACAAAGATATTGAAGTATGAAAGTACGTATCCAACATCATTAGTGATTAGAAATGCTTCCCCTATTTTTGGTATGAGTGACCTATTAAGAGATAAGGAACTGATATACAAACCGAGCAATTTTAGAAACGTATGGTTCGTTTCAAAAGATGGGAATTATAATGATTGGTTAATGAAAGATATTTTGATGGTTTAGCCGAAGAAGTGAGGAACAGCAGATAACACAGCATTCCTACTGCGGGTATTCGCCCTTGATTGCTTAGAAGAATTTTCAATGAGATTAGTCAGGCGATACATTCAACCAGCTACGTCTGACGACCCGGGCCTACGGTCCTTAAGCTGCTTGAACGTGAGGTATTAATAAAACCATTTAAGACAAGTCAAGACCAAAAGGGGCGTGAAAATATTGAATTACATAAGACAATTAAGAGAGTTAGTAGGTACCCGACCTATAATTATGGCAGGAGCATGTGTCATTCTTATAGATGGAGAAGGTCGATTATTATTACAACAAAGAACTGATAATGGTTTATGGGGATTACCGGGAGGTTCAATGGAGCCTGGGGAAGAAATGAAAGAAGTTGCAAGACGGGAACTTTTTGAAGAGGTAGGATTAAAGGCTAGAGGATTAGAATTACTTGATATATTTTCAGGACCGGAACTTTATTATCAGTATCCACATGGAGATGAGGTATATAACGTAGTTGCAGCTTATATATGTAAAGACTACAGTGGAACAATTAAAGGCGATGGAGATGAAGTACAAGATATACAATTTTTTGATTTGAACAAGATACCAAACCAAATAAGTCCTCCAGACCTACCTGTAATAACAAGGTTTTTAAATGAAGTAAGATCATGAAAACATTTTGAAGTAAATCGAAGATGCCCCCCGACAGCAAGCTGTCTTAAGCCTCTCGGGTTCGTGAACACACAAACGTTATGTGTAACCGGTGCAAATATTTTTTGAAACCCTAAAAATCAAACAAAATGAGGGGAGAAAGTGTATATGACGTTTATCGGTGAGATTCACTATTTCAGAATACCAGTAACCAATCTAGAGGATTCAGTAAATTGGTATACAACATGTTTGGGACTGAAATTGCGAATAAGAAAAGAAGATGATGGTCATTACTATTTTCACTTCTTTGATCCTAGCGGAAATAAGTTACAAGTACATTGGTAATAAGAGATGTTTGAATAGAAACCCGAAGAAGGCACAGACATCACATAAAGTCCATCCCCGAGCCAGTCGGGTATGAACTGAGAATACCAACATAACAATCCTACATCGTCGCCGAAGATCTTTGGTCGCCAAGAGGGTTTTCGGAGATCGGGTCGTCAGATATATCCAACCGGCTAAGTCTGACGACCCGTTCCCTTTGGTCAATTAAGCAGCTTGAACGTCAGGAATGCCAAACGTAATAGGAAATCAGCGCAATAAATTAACTTATCCACTTTATGTTAATATAGGAAATGATATAGTGAACATATGGAATGCTGATGCTAGATATTAGGGAGGACAAAATGTACAAATATCAGAAGACTGAGAGTCCGTTGCACGTAATGTTAACCGAATTTGTTGAAAATGG
This sequence comes from Paenibacillus sp. FA6, assembly GCF_051550225.1. Classification (NCBI taxonomy): domain Bacteria; kingdom Bacillati; phylum Bacillota; class Bacilli; order Caryophanales; family Paenibacillaceae; genus Paenibacillus; species Paenibacillus sp. FA6. The sequence continues at coordinate 1,845,438 of NZ_CP188820.1, forward strand.
ACAGTTTCCGGCATTAGCCGTCGGGATAGTGAAGGACAACCAAATTTTATTTGCTGGTGAATATGGAACAGCCAATTTATCGACTGGTGAACCTGTTGGTCGTAGCACTTTGTTTCACCAAGCCTCCGTCTCAAAAACATTCGTTGTAACGGCCATTATGCAATTGGTTGAGCATGGAAAAGTAGATCTGGATTCACAGATCACAAAATATATTTCTTACTTTAAGATGGAGGACGAGCGGTATCAACATATTACTATAAGGCAGCTGTTGAACCATACTTCTGGCATGCCGGATGAAGAAGATTATGCATGGGACCGGCCCGAATACGACGAGCAAAGTCTTGAAAGATACGTAAAAAGTATCCGTCGTCACAAGCTTCTGAGCGAGCCTGGTATTAATTTTTCTTATAGTAATATAGCATACGAGATTTTGGGAGACTTAATAGCAAAGGTTAGCGGAATGAGCTTCGAGCAGTATATGAAAAAGCATATTCTTGAACCGGCAGGAATGCAGTCCAGTTCCTTTTTGAAACAGGAGGTGGAAGCTCATCTTGCCGCACCTCATGTGCTCAGGACTTCCGATGGATATGGTGGCTATATCAGTGATGTTTTTCCTTACAACAGGGCGCATGGACCCAGTTCCACTCTATATACCAATGTTGAAGACATGTGCCAATATATGCTAATGCATCTTACCCAGGGAATTGCAAAGGATGGATATAATTGCTTGCAGTCCGGCAGCTATGATGAAATGTGGAAGCCTCATGCAGCTACTGGATACGGACAAGAAAATGCGCAGATCGGTCTGGGCTGGTTTTTGGGAGAATATAAGGGTTCCAGGATCGTCTCACATTCCGGATGGGATACCGGTTTTCTAAGTGATCTAATTCTACTTCCCGATGAAAAAATCGCTATTTCTGTGATGACCAATTGTGACTACGTCTGGCTGGGTAGCGTAACCTATCCAATACTTGATCTATTGCTTGGTTCGAACATTCACGAAATAAAGCGATCAATGGCACACATAGTTGCAGACTTAGCCGTATCTAATGGAGTGGAGAAGGCGATGGAAGAGTATCATCGCATCAATAGAATGGAACAAGACAAGCATTATCTAGTGGATTTTGAATTTATGCGCATCACCGAAGCATTAATGTGGAATGGCCACAAAGAGGACGCTTTCCGCATTCTGACCTGTGCAGCCGCAATATTTCCTGACAACGAGTCAATTTCTAGCAGGTTGCAGGAGCTCCAGGAAAAAGCGTAGTCATTCTTTAAAAAACCAACATTCAGATCCGAAAAGTGAGGGTCGTTCTACAAACGGTGACATGTTAGCTTAAATGAACCATGATTTGAACTAACATAGTACGAAAGTTAAGTAAATGATGACGCTAGTATTTCGAAGAAGGCGCTGACATCCAGGGGGAAATCAAATTGAATGAACAAAGTGAAAAAAATAAAAAGGCATGGGAATATCGAGCATATGAATTTTGGCATAAAAGAGATGGTTCACCTAAGGAGAAAGCAATTCAAATATTAGAAAATCCAATAGCAAATCTTAAAAAGCATCAACATTATTTCGAGCATGTTGAAGGAAAAAAAGTTGCTAATCTTTGCGGATCAAATGGAAGGAAAGCGGTTCCGTTAGCTCTATTAGGAGCAGATGTGACCGTATTTGATATTTCCGAGGAAAATAAAAAATATGCCTTAGAATTAGCTGAAAGTGCGAATACCTTAATTGAGTATATCGTTACTGATATCTATAACATTGATCTGGAGAAGTACGGAGGATATTTCGATATTCTATATTTAGAAGGAGGGATATTACATTATTTTGATGATATTAATAAGTTTATGTCTATTCTATATGGATTATTGAAAGATGGAGGGGAAATGATTCTTAGTGACTTCCATCCCTTAAGAAAATGTATTATTAGCCAAGGAGAAGTTGACTATTTTGATGCGGAATTAAGAAGCGGAGACGTGGCATACAAAGGTTTCTTTGATGAACAGGAACAGCTGGACTTTCCTGATGTCTCCATTCGATTATATACATTGAGTGAGATTATTAATTCTGTCCTATCAGCAGGTTTTAAATTGAAGAAATTTGAAGAACATCGTGGATGGAATAATGAAAATATTCCTTGGGAATTTACTATACTTGCGGATAAATAATGTTCAAGTATCGGAAATGCATTTTTGTTTTTCATGGAAGGCACTGACATCCGATAAACAACGCATTCCTACTGCGGGCATTCGTCCTTGATCGCTTAGAAGGATTTCCAAGAACATTATTCAGGCGATACATTCAATCGGCTGAGTCTGACGACCCGAACCTACAGTCCTTAAGCCGACTGGGCGTCAGAAATACGCAACGTTGTCAGAGCATGTTAAGAACGTTGAAATATACTCAATATTTGAAAAAATAGTTTTTTTATTTTCTGCTTTACATAAGTTTCTGAATGATACACACTTTTTCATTTACCAGATCAAACTTATCATTATCGTGCACTATAAAAGGTATTGTATACACAAGAAGAGCCATACGCTAGGATAAAAGTTGCCAATTACTAGATAAGCTATTAAGATAGGTTAAGGAATATCGCTCTATGCTACCTTATATTTATGTATTGTTCTATTTCTTCCGCCCATTTCACTCCGTGAAATGCTCTACCTTCTATGTAGGCGCAATTTGTAATATCTCCTATAACAACTCCTTCAGAGAGACTTTAAGGACATCCTTGTTATATGTAAATTGATGAATGGAATAACTTTTTTTTGTGAGAATCGAGTTTGTTTAGGTTGTTACAAACCTTCCAATTTATTCCTTACTTTAGTAAATAAGGTTTTTTTGAGTGGGATTTTGATGATGAGGTGAGACAGATGAGAAAGAAGTTTATTGGAATTATCGCATTCGTTGCTTTAATATCCACTTTTATGTTAGTAGGTTGTAATTCATCCAAACTGGGTCCGTCTGATGTTGGGAATAGCCCGGGTAGTCAAGAGAAAAAGGACGAGCTGGTGTTAGCTATAGGTTCTGAACCAGAAACAGGTTTTGACCCAACAACAGGCTGGGGGCGTTATGGCTCACCACTGTTCCAAAGTACTCTTTTAAAAAGAGATGACAAGCTTAACATTGTAAATGATCTTGCAACAAGTTATGAAGTAAATAAAGAAGGCATGGTTTGGACAGTGAAACTCCGTGATGATGTGAAGTTTTCGGATGGGCAACCATTAACGGCAGCGGATGTTGTCTTTACATTTGAAACAGCTACTAACAATGGGTCGGTTGTAGATCTTAACAGTATGAGTAAAGTAGAAGCCGTGGATGAGTACACCGTCAGATTTACGTTAAAAGAACCCCAATCCACCTTTGTTAATACAATTATAGGAACGGGTATAGTCCCTAAACATGCATATGGTAAAGATTACGCTGAAAATCCAATAGGTTCGGGACCTTATCAACTCGTACAATGGGACAAGGGCCAACAGCTGATTATAAAAGCGAATCCGGAATATTATGATAAACAGTCGTATTTCAAAAAGATAACTTTTCTTTTCTTAAACGAGGATGCATCGTTTGCTGCGGCACAAGCAGGAACCGTTGACCTTGCCTATATACCAGCTGCATTTAGTAACTTGAAAGTATCTGGTATGAGGTTAGAATCTATTCAAACCGTGGATAACAGAGGAATAGCATTTCCATTTGTGAAATCAGGAAGTGTTACGAAAGATGGCTTACCTAAGGGTAACGATGTAACAGCAGATCCAGCGATTCGTCATGCCATTAATATGGCCGTAGACCGACAAGCACTTGTCGATGGTATTTTAGAAGGACAGGGAACGAAAGCTTATACTTCTGTAGATGGTCTTCCTTGGTGGAATCCAGAGACCGTCATTAAAGATGGTGATTTGGAAGGTGCAAGGAAGCTATTAGAGGAAGCTGGTTGGAAGGATAACGATGGGGATGGAATCGTTGAGAAAGGCACCTTGAAGGCGGAGTTCACCCTGTATTATTTAGCGAATGATGCGATAAGACAATCCCTTGCCATTTCTGTTGCTGATATGATGAAACCGTTAGGAATAAATATCAAAATAGAAGGTGGAAGCTGGGACATTCTTTCTAAGAAAATGCATTCAAATCCCGTTCTTTTAGGTTGGGGAAGCCATGATCCTCATGAAATATATAATATATATAGTACGGAGACGGCTGGGATTGAGTACTATAACACAGGTTTTTATTCGAATAAGACGGTGGATGAATATTTTGAAAAAGCCCTTCATGCTACGACTGAAGCAGACGCCATTGAATTTTGGAAAAAAGCCCAATGGGATGGGGTAACAGGTCTCAGCGCAAAAGGTGATGCAGCATGGGCTTGGTTAGTCAATATTAATCATTTGTATTTCGTGAAAGATGGACTTGATATCGGAGATCAAAGAATCCACGTTCATGGGCATGGTTGGCCTGCAACAGATAATATCGTGGAATGGAAATGGGCGAAATAATGTGCGTAAATTGATAGATAGCAAACTTGGATTATTTATATTGTGGAAAGGATTCCGGATGGCTACTTTATTAGTTGCCATCTGTTTCATATCCTTTTTGTTAGTGAAAAACTCTCCGATTGATCCAATTCAAGCCTACATCGGTGCGGATATGTTGAAGGTAGGTCCAGAGCAACGGGCCAAAATCGCTGAATATTGGGGAGTAGATAAGCCCATCATGGTGCAGTTCATTCATTGGGGTTCTGCTGTCCTGTCCGGTGATTTAGGAACCTCCATGATCTATCGCCGCCCGGTCATTGATGTTATTGGTGAGCGATTCTTGAATTCTCTGGTACTCATGTTATCCGCTTGGCTACTATCAGGTGTGATTGGCTTTGTGATGGGTGTTGTAGCAGCCATGAAAAAAGGGACCTGGGTAGATCGTATTATCAAATGGTACTGCTTCACGTTAGCTTCCATGCCTACCTTCTGGATGGGGCTCCTTATTCTCATTGTTTTTGCTGTGTGGCTACGGTGGTTCCCTGTTGGAATGGGGGTTCCAGCTGGCGTCTTGGCCGAAGATGTTACGCTCATGGATCGAATTCAGCATCTTATTCTGCCCGCCCTGACACTTAGTATTGTTGGCGTTGCCAATGTGGCTCTCCATACACGTCAAAAAATGATTGATGTTCTTGCCAGTGACTATGTTTTATTCGCTAGAGCAAGAGGGGAGCAAGGATTTGTGTTGTTTTGGAGACATGGATTACGCAATGTTGCATTGCCAGCAATTACGTTGCAGTTTGCAGCATTCAGTGAATTGTTTGGTGGAGCGATATTGGCTGAGCAAATTTTTTCGTACCCTGGTCTAGGACAGGCTACGGTTGATGCAGGACTAAGAGGGGATGTTCCTCTTTTATTAGGAATCGTAATCTTTACTACAATGTTTGTGTTTGTAGGGAATTTACTTGCTGATATTAGCTATCGTGTATTAGATCCGAGAACGAGGGAGGTGAGGAAGGTATGACACCAATCCTAAAGAAATTCCCTCTGAATCGAAAGCAATGGGCACTTATGAAATTGCTAATCTCCGTTGTTGTTATTGTCATTGTCATATTAGGTGGTTTATTTCTTGATGAGGGTAGAATTGTAACGAATCTTACGAATCGAAATTCTCCACCGTCCATAGACAACCTCTTTGGTACGGATTGGTTAGGACGAGATATGTTCACACGCACGGTCATGGGGCTTACTTTAAGTATAGGCGTCGGATTAATTGGAGCTATTGGAAGTGCGTCCATTGCTCTGATCCTAGGGATGGCGGCTGCAACGATGGGAAAAACGGCGGATCGTCTTATTTCATGGCTTATTGATTTGTTTCTGAGCGTCCCCCATCTAGTAACCCTGATTTTAATTGCTTTTACATTAGGGGGAGGTTTTAAAGGGATCGTCATAGGATTAACTTTAACCCATTGGCCAGCGCTTGCTAGACTCATTCGGGCAGAAGTGATGCAAATTCGATCTGCTGAATTTGTTCAGGTTTCTCAGAAGATGGGGAAACCCAGGCGTTGGATTGCTGTGCATCATATTCTTCCGCATATCGCACCGCAATTTCTAATTGGATTTATGCTACTGTTTCCCCATGTTATTTTGCATGAGGCGGCAGTTACGTTTATAGGTTTAGGGCTGTCTCCACATGAGCCTGCAATCGGAATTATTTTATCCGAATCGATGAAATACTTATCTTCAGGTATGTGGTGGCTAGCTTTCTTCCCAGGACTTTGTTTGCTAATTATCGTGAGAATGTTTGATCAGATTGGAGAAAATCTCGGATCGCTCATGGATCCTAATGGGAATCGTGAGTAAGGTGAGGTACTTCCTTTAATTGGAAGAGGAGTTAACGAATGTCTATTCTTGAAGTTGAAAATTTATCCATATCATTTAAACAATATACAGCTGGACTTAAACAGATTAATCATAAGGTGATATCTAGTTTAAATGTAACCCTTGAAGCAGGTGAGATTCTTGCCGTTGTGGGTGCAAGTGGATCGGGGAAAAGTTTACTTGCGCATGCTATTCTAGGAATACTCCCAAGCAACGCAAGTGTAAGTGGTGTGATTAAATTTGAGGGGGAAGAGCTTACTCCTGCTCGGCAAAAGGCTGTGAGAGGGAAGGAAATTGCACTTGTCCCTCAATCCGTAAACTTTCTAGATCCACTGATGCGCGTTGGTAGTCAAGTCCGTACGTCTGTGAAAAAAGGGGATGCTGTGGAGGCACAACGAGCTGTTTTTGAACGCCTCCACCTGAAACAAGAGGTTGAACACATGTATCCATTTCAACTCTCTGGAGGTATGGCGAGAAGGACACTACTCTCGACGGCTATGGTAAGTGGAGCGAAGCTCATTATTGCGGATGAGCCAACGCCAGGACTTGATCCCGTTGTCATCAAGGAAGCGCTAGATCATTTTAGAGAGTTCGCAAACCTGGGTTGTGCAGTCATGTTGATCACGCATGATATTGAATCGGCGCTACAAATTGCAGATAAAATTGCTGTATTTTATGCAGGAACGACCGTTGAGATCGCAAGGGTGGAGGATTTCATAGGTCAGGGTGAAGCCATAAGGCATCCATATAGTAAGGCTTTGTGGCGAGCATTGCCCCAGAATGATTTTATCCCTATTCCAGGTTCTCAACCTCATCCGAGCTCATTGCCACCTGGCTGCTTGTTCGCACCACGTTGTGGCATGGCCACACCTGAATGCCTTCAAGCACAACCTGAAATGCGGAATCTGAGGGATGGAATGGTGAGGTGTATACATGCAACTTGAAGCAAAGAATATCGGATTTCGATATGAGGATGGACCTTGGTTATTTCGTGGCATTAATTTATCGGTAGAACCAGGAGAAGTTGTGGGTATTACCGGCCCAAGTGGACGAGGGAAAACAACCTTTTGTCGAATTCTAGCGAGTTATGAGACGCCTATTGAGGGAACAGTGACTTATAATGGTATCCCGTTCCCTAAGAAAGGGTATCATCCTGTCCAAATGGTCCTTCAGCATCCGGAAAAAGCGATTAATGCAAGGTGGAAAATGCATAAAATACTTAATGAAGGATATCATCCTGATGAAGAATTGTTAGCATTACTAGGGATTGAACAAGAATGGTTAACACGCTGGCCCCACGAACTATCTGGGGGAGAGCTGCAACGAATTTGTGTTGCCCGGGCATTGGGATCCAATACTCGATTTCTAATTGCAGATGAAATGACAACCATGCTTGATGCAATCACACAAGCTCAAATCTGGCATGCTGTCACTGAAATTGCTAAGAAGAGAGAAATGGGGATCATCGTTGTCACGCATGAGGTGAAGCTTATGCAAAGGCTTTGTCATCGTATAATTGACTTTAGTGGATAACAAGAAGGCCCTCCGAGAATGAATCCTCGAACGGCCTTCTTTGTTTTTTCTGAGAGTTACTCTATTGCTATAATACTAAATTCTACTCTTGATCGTCTTTATTATTTAGTTCATGTAGCGCTAATTTTTCATGGATTTCGGATTCCATGACTTGTACAAGATCGACTTCAAGCTTTTGCTGAGGTTGAGGATGGAACCATTGGATGTCTCCCTTGTGAACAAACCCTTTGTATTCCTCTCCCTGCACTTGCAGAGAGAATTGCTGACGCTCATGTGCAGTGTCTTCAAACATTGGTTTTATTTTAAGGCCTTGAATTTCTTTCGAAATTCCATAATGCCTCATTAATGAGTGTATGGTAGATTCAATTTTATCTACTTTACTCACACCAATCATTTGTTTCGGGTGAGGGTTAAGCCACAGAATCTCATCATTATGAAAATGTCCCTTGAATTCCTCACCGTCGACTTTAAAAGTGAACGCAAGTCGTTCATGCACACGATTCTCAAACAATGTTTCAACCTCGAAATCCTCAAGTAAAGGTTCAGCATTCTTATCTTCAGTCATATTGTATCTCCTCTTATGAAAGTTTATATTTAACCAATTTTCCTGTTATCGTACCATCCTGATTTACAAAATCAGTACAATAATGGAGTCATCTATTAATTGCCTATTATATAGGTTTTTATTTCGGATTGTCCAATTATATGGTCATAACAGGTGGGAATTCGGTCTTTCTTTGCATAATAGGACAATATGAACGTTGTATTAATATTTACGTAAAGAGCTTGGAGGACGATTATTCCACTTTTCGCTGATGATTGTATGACATTGGTTTAAGATTCGCTCGATGGTTTGGGTAGCGTTCGCTTGGATTCGTAGGCTAAATCCGGGTATCGCTAAATTTGAAATCCCAAATGAGAAATCTGATTCTTCAGATTGAATCGTTTCATACAACGCATCGAGGAGTGCATTATCCATTTGTTCACTAACTGCAATCATAGAGCCTAGATGTGTATAGCCTTCCATGAATCCGAGGCCAGATATATTCTGCTGCTTCGGTACTAACTTGATGTGGTCAAATACGCCAAGTTTACCGTCCCAGTAAATTTCTGTCACTAACTGAATGGTATCGTAACTGAATTTTTCTCCACTCGGAGACCAGCCAGGCGTGATAATATCTGTATACAGGAACGTTGCTCCACGCTCCATATGAACGATATTTTTCTGCTTATAGTGAGCATTTTCATAAGCAATCAACGGATCGGGAAGGTATTCCAAATAGCTACCTTTTTTCAAGTTGATTTCGGCTTCTTGATACGCATAACTTTTTGGTGTTTTATATACTTTTGTCGCCGATTGTGTAGTTAAAGTAACTTTAGATCCTACATCCGCTGAGATTTCCATTTTGTATCGATCGCCATCTAAATAACCGCCACCAGGATTAAGGAGGTAATAGCAGACCTGTCCCGAATCGTCAGCGTATATCGGCCGCATCACTTTGAATGCACCTTGAAAGTACACGCGTTTTGCAACGGTTTTCCCTAGTCGTTCTACTAAGTCTAAAGATAAAGATCCAGTCCAATCTGTCATATTACTCTAAACCTTTTAATAAAACATGCTGCCTAAGCCAGTTCATGACTTCAGGCAGGCCGGATTCATTTTTCAAGTTTGTGAAGAAGAAAGGTTTGTCACCACGGAATATTTTTGTGTCCTCCGCCATGACTTCGAGGCTGGCACCAACATATGGAGCAAGGTCGGTTTTATTAATGATGAACAAGTCAGATTTAATCATACCTTGTCCACCTTTACGAGGGATTTTCTCCCCTTGCGCAACATCAATAATATAAATGGAGAAGTCAACAAGCTCAGGGCTGAACGTAGCTGCAAGATTGTCGCCACCACTTTCAACAAAAATAAGTTCAACATCAGGGTGACGCTCAATCAATTGATCAATGGCAGCAAAGTTCATGGAAGCATCTTCACGGATGGCCGTGTGAGGACAACCACCTGTTTCTACACCGATGATCCGATCCTCAGGAAGAACCCCGTTTTGAACTAAAAATTTCGCGTCTTCTTTCGTGTAAATATCGTTTGTAACAACTGCCATTTTTATTTCATTCTCAAGATGGCGAGTCAATTTTTCTACAAGCATCGTTTTACCTGCGCCAACAGGTCCTCCAACACCGATTCTGATGGGATTCATGTAAACACTTCCTTTATAAAATTTCTGAAAATTAAGACATAAATATTCGTAAATGAACACGTTCGTGTTTCATTTGAGATAGTTCAATACCTGGAGACACCATTCCGAAATCATCATTCGCAAGTTCCATGATTCTATCTACAGCTTGGGTTAATTCGGGTATAGACTGATGAGTAATGGTTTGACCTGCCGTTTGTCCAAGAGGAATGGCGCGTACTGCATTTTGGACTTGACTGGAAATAGCAGAGTACAAATAGTAGAGGATCGTATCTTGTTTACTTACATTAAGCCCATGAGCTACCATCGAAAAAACAACAGCAGGGTGGCCAAAAGCTTTCTTACTTTTCACTTGTTCTCTATATTGAGAGAGTATGGGTAGACCGTATAGGGACTCTGTCAATTTAAGCATCCGATCCCCAATCATTTGAGTTCCTTCTCGTGTTTCCCTCGGTAAGTTCTGGACCGTTAATAGGTGATCCAGTCGCCAAGTCTCCTGTATATTCTCGTCTATTAGAGCTTCATACACGAGACGTGAGGCGAGCCCATCTGAATAGACGAGCTGCTCATGTAAATACACTTTCAACCAACCAAGAAATGTCTCCTGATTATGAACTTTATCTTCCTGGATATAACTCTCCAAGCCAAAAGAATGGCTGAAGGATCCTATAGGAAAGTTAGAGTCGCATAGCTGAAATAAAGAGAGGAGATTGTTATTCATGACTGTGGCCTATATGACGGAATGCCTGTTTAACTTTTCGATCCTCTCTTTTAAAAGGGATTCCAAGCTGTTGAAGTAATTCTTCAACTAAATAGTCATATTGAACCAACATATCATTGTCTTCAAATTGCGCTGGAAGATGGCGATTACCAAGCTGGTGAGCGATGGTTCCCATTTCTTTGATGCTTCTTGGTTGGATGATCAGAAGATCATCTGACATGACATCAATGACGATCATGTTGTGATCGTCCATGAATAATACATCACCTGCTACGAGATCACGAGGATCACTTAAGCGTATACCAAGTTCGTTGCCATGATCTGTTGTTACTCGTTGGATGCGCTTCATTAAATGCGCGCTTTCTAAGTACACTTTTTCAATATGGCGTTTTTCAATTTCACTCGTATCCATTTTTTCTAGGTTGGTTATAATTTTTTCAATGATCATTTTCTTTCACCTCAGAATAGGAAATATCGCTGACCCATCGGTACGATATCGACCGGATCACATGTCAGCAATTCACCATTTACTTTTACTTCATAAGTTTGTGGATCAACTGTAATATCAGGTGTTTCTGAATTTAACTTCATACTTTTCTTCGTTAGTGTACGAATTCCAACAACAGGCAGGATTATTTTTTCGAGTCCAAGTTTGTGGTGTACCCCAGCATCATAAGCTGCTTGCGATATGAAGGTTACGGAACTGCTTGCTAGCGCTTTGCCGAATTGAGCATACATAGGACGATAAATATATGGCTGTGGTGTTGGGATCGAGGCATTACCATCTCCCATTAACCCAATAACGGCAAGACCATTTTTAAGCACCATTTCTGGTTTTACGCCGAAAAACTTTGGGTTCCATAAAACTAAATCGGCCATTTTTCCAACTTCTATAGAACCTACATGTTCTGAAATGCCATGTGTGATGGCTGGGTTTATAGTGTATTTGGCGATATAGCGCTTCGCTCGGTTATTATCTGCATATTGGCTATCTCCTTCTAGGAGCCCACGTTGTTTTTTCATTTTGTCAGCTACTTGCCATGTGCGCAGAACGACTTCGCCTACACGGCCCATGGCTTGGGAATCCGAGCTTACCATACTAAATACACCCATATCGTGAAGGATATCTTCAGCTGCGATCGTTTCTTTTCTAATTCTAGAGTCTGCAAAAGCGATATCTTCGGGTACAGAAGGATTTAAATTATGGCAAACCATGACCATATCGAGGTGTTCGTCGATCGTATTAATCGTATAGGGTAGAGTAGGGTTCGTTGAAGAAGGTAGAATGTTCATGTAACCAGCTGATTTGATTAAATCAGGTGCATGGCCACCGCCTGCGCCTTCCGTATGATACATGTGAATAACTCGATCTTTTATAGCAGCCATCGTATTTTCCATAAAGCCACTTTCATTTAAAGTATCTGCGTGAAGGGCTACTTGAATGTCGTACTCATCTGCTACTTGCAGAGCGTAATCTAGGGATGAACCGGTAGCGCCCCAGTCTTCATGGACTTTTAAACCGATCACTCCAGCTCGGACTTGCTCGGCTAATGGTTCGATGGATGCAGCATGTCCTTTACCTGTAAATCCAATATTAATGGGTAGGCCTTCAGCGGCTTCAAGCATTCGGTGTATGTTCCATTCACCCGGGGTAACCGTCGTAGCTTTCGATCCTGCAGCAGGGCCTGTACCACCGCCGATTAATGTCGTTGTACCCGACGATAATGCGATTTCTACTTGTTTAGGGTTAATGAAATGTACATGGGTATCGATGGCACCTGCGGTTACAATTAAACCTTCTCCAGAGATGATTTCCGTGGAAGTACCGATGATAATATCGACATTATCTGTAATGAGAGGGTTTCCACTTTTACCAATTCCAAAAATTTTACCATCTCGAATCGCGAGATCCGCTTTGCAAATTCCTGTGTAATCTAAAATAATGACATTGGTTATGACGGTATCCGCTACACCATCTTTACGGGTTGCAAGAGGGTGCTGACCCATGCCGTCTCGGATCACTTTGCCTCCGCCAAAGACAACTTCTTCACCATAAGAAGTGTAGTCTTTCTCAATTTGAATAAACAAATCTGTATCGGCAAGGCGAATCGAATCACCTGTCGTTGGACCATACATATCAGCATACTGCTTTCGGGACATTCTAAAACTCATACGGAAACCTCGCTTTCTAATTTTCCATCGACTTTATTATTGAACCCGTAAACACGGCGTTCTCCTGAAAAGTTAATAAGCTGTATTTCCTTCCCGTCTCCGGGTTCAAAACGAACGGCAGCACCAGCAGGGACATTGAGCCGTTTGCCGTAAGCTTCTTTTCGATTGAATTGAAGCGCTTCATTTACTTCATAAAAATGAAAATGTGATCCGACTTGAATGGGGCGATCCCCTGTGTTAGTGACGGAAATTGTAAATATTTCGCGTCCCTCGTTACAAATAATGTCTTCGTCTTTTAAAATATATTCTCCCGGTATCATATAAGGCTCCTTTCTAGTTAGCGTATTGGGCTATGAACGGTCACTAATTTTGTTCCGTCTGGAAAGGTGGCTTCCACTTGAATATCATCAATCATTTCGGGTATCCCTTCCATGACATCATCTCGAGTCAGAATGGAGGCTCCGTACTCCATCAATTCGGCAACTCTTTTCCCGTCGCGCGCACCTTCTATTATTTCATAAGTGATAAGAGCGACAGCTTCGGGATGATTTAATTTTAAGCCCCTATCTTTCCGGCGCCTAGCTAGATCGGCTGCGACTACGATCATAAGCTTGTCGATTTCTCGCGGCAATAAATGCATAGTTAAATCCCCCTATAAAAATAGAAACGACAAGGACCCTCCATTCGAAAGAGAAAGGAGGGTCCTTGATTTGAAAAATATAAAGATTATTTATATAATTTCGCTTAAAGCCCGTTAATTAAACTTTCCCCATAAAGTACAGTAATAAAACCTCAACTAGGCTATCATAGCATAAATGAAATCCAAAGTGAAGATTAGAAGGTGAACTATTCAAAAAGGGATGCCAATGATGGCATCCCTTTTTGAATGGATTTTAAAATTGTCTAAGAGAAGTGGATCTCTTTGCCTAGCTTGCTCGACTCGTAAATCCCACATAAAATCTTCATCATTTCCACACCGTCCTCCACGGGACTAAGCGTAGTCTTTGTGCCCTGGCAGACTTCAATGAAATAATTGATCTCATCCTGGAATCCTGCTGTAAAGTCAAAGGATAGGTCATTAATCTGAGGCGTGCTATTGAGAATGGTGTCATGCTTCTCTGTGATGATCGTCAGTTCAGGCTCCAGTTCCACGCCGCCTTGCTCCCCATACAGCTTGACCGTTAATTCATCCTGCTTGGCATGAAGGGTGAAGCTGACGTCTACTAGGAGGGAAGCTCCGTTATCAAACCGGATGAGCGCATTGGCCATGTCCTCCACGGTATTGTGCTCCGCGTTGTAATCTGTCGCTTTGTAGAACTTCAGGTTTTGGACATTAGAACGGTTTCCGAGCTTCTTGTACGTATTACCGCTAATGGATGCTACTTTGGGCCGACCCATGAGGTACCAGCATAGATCAATGACATGCACGCCAACATCAATCAGAGGACCGCCACCGGAACGCTCGACGTCCGAGAACCAGCCTCCCGGATTGCCCAATTTTCGAATGCAAGAGGCCTTGGCATAGTAGATGGGACCGATATCGCCGCCTTCAATGAAGGCTTTGACGATGCGTGTATTTGATGCGTATCTGCGGACGAATCCGACCTGGAGCGTCTTGCCAGAAGCATGAACTGCTTCCTCCACGGCAAGCGCCTCCTCCACGTTTTTACAGAGCGGTTTTTCCACCAATACATGTTTGCCCGCTTGCAGGGCAGCGATACTAATCTCCGCATGCGAATTATTCCAAGTACAGATACTGATAGCATCAATCTCGGGATTCAGTAGCAGATCGTTATAGTCGGAATAGACGTGAGGAATATTGTATTTCTCGGCTTTGGCCTGAGCACGTTCAACCTGTAGATCACAGACGGCATGCAGGATAGCCTCAGGATGATTATGATAGGATTGTAGATGCAGCTCCGAGATGCTCCCGGCACCAATAACTCCTATTCGTATACTTTTACTCATCGTTATCACCTCATAAATGTAATTGTTTAGACGGCGTGAATGGAAGGCCATGAGAGTTCGATGCCTTCTTGAATCAATCTGTTCTGAAAGCTGACGAGTTCTGTCTCGCTACTGCGAACATCACTTGGTGTGATACCACGGTCGAGGCAATAGCTGGCACAATAACCTGCTGCCTCTCCAATGTTCCATTCCACCGGATGCAACCTGTAGCAGCCATTGGTAATATGGGTCACACCAATGTTCTTGGCTGCCGCGAGTACATTGCTCATCCGTTTGGGTATTAGGCTACCAAGTGGGATTTGGAAGGGAAGAGAAGAGATATCAATGTAGGATTGCCCGCCCGTACTTGGGTGAAGATCAATGCGGTAACAGCCAATACCAACAGAATCGTGGAAGGTTTCGGCATGGCCATCGATGCGGCAGGCAGTGGCCACATGCTGTTCAAGAACCGTAAATTCAGCCTGAATTCTCCTAGATTCACGGATATAGGGATACATTGCCATGCCATCGGTTGTACCTACTACGTCGGGTCGCAGTCGCAATCCGGGATAGCCCTCTCTGCCGTCCGGTCGTGGTGCCGCGGTCTGCAACCAGTACAGCAGGGAAAGGCTGAGTTGCTTGGCCTGATACAGATGAGATGCCCGCTCTTCTTCACTGACATCAATGATAGAACCGAGCCAATAATCATTTTGCGGCCAATTCACTAACGATATGGAGCTTGGGAACGTACCTGGACGAAAGTGCTGATGATCCACTATTTGACGGTATAGATACAAGGAGAATTTGTCGGTATCCGCAAATAGCTCATATTGAGTTGGTTCCATAGTAGAAGGCTTTATTCCACTTAGACTGAGCAACTGGTCCGGCCAGAAGTCAGGCTTATAATTCCGCCAAAATTCATAATTCTCCGGTTTGGTAATCGTGTGATCTTCGCCACCAAGGTAATCCATGGCAAAGCAGTAGGTGAAACCCTGCATGTTCATAGGTTGGGCAGGACCCTCTAACGCATGAGGCTCGCCGGTCTGGGAGGTCGATTCCGCCCCTGTCACATACTCGATTCCAGCCAAGGGAAGCAAATCACCGCACTCCGTGGCATCGATATAGAAGGGAGCGAGCAGGATCTGTTGCTCATCTGTATCCAAGCACTTCACTGTAACTGAGCTGATCTGATCGCCTACAGTCTCCGCTTTCTTAATCACATGACGATGCAAAATCTGCAACTGGCCACTGTGAATATAGGGAGCTAGCATGCCATGCAGGACGGCTAAAGCTGTTCGTGGCTCATGAGAGATACGACTGACGATACCGCTTCCAGGATTCAGATGAGAGATGGCCCTTGCTTCATGGGTTAGAGGGAAATGCTGCCGATAATATTGACGCACTCCCTCACGGAATTGCCTGTAGCTAGCAGTGCAGCCAAATGACTCGATCCAGGGATGTTCATCAGGTGGCACGGCCTGACTCGTCAATTGACCACCAATCCATAGGGTCTCTTCCGTCATGATAACGATTTTCCCCGATTTTACCGCTGCTAATGCAGCCGCAGCGCCACCAGTACCTCCTCCGAGAATGATAATATCTGCGTGCAGTTCTCGTTTCATCCCGCAAATCTCCTTATAGTTTTCTTTTGATTATTTAATGGAGTTGAAATACGTGAAGCTATCGCGTATCCCTTGAGCCTCACTGCCCACGCCTTCATATTCGAGGACATAAGCCCCCTGATAACCATATTCAAGTAAGCGGTCTACTATTTTCTTGATCTCCACATCGCCACTACCCAATGCAATTCCTTCGTACGCCTTTCCAGAAAGGGACTTATACCGTCCATTCGGTTCAAGATAGAAATCCTTGAGATGGACATGACCGATAACAGGAAGCAGTACTGCCAGAGCTTGTGTCGGGTGCTCATCAACCAAGAGAAAGTTGCCAGTATCGAAGGTAGAACGAAGATTGGCAGAACCGATACGGTCGATGATGGTCTGTATCTGCACACCGCTGCCGGCAAGCTTGCCATGATTCTCTAAACCAAGCAAGATGCCGCAAGGCTCTGCTTGCCTGGCAGCCTCTGATAACCCGTCCACAATCCAATTCAACGCCATCTCATAGGTGATGTTTCCACTCAGATCACCGGAAAATACTCGAATGATCGTGGTGCCGAGTGCCTTGGCAATCGGGTAAGCCTCGGTGATTCGAGTCAAGGCGGCTGAACGCTCTTGGGCCGATTCGTTCACAAAATCATTGGCGACGGCGTAGCTTACAACCGTTATTTTATGTTCTTGGATGTAACTTATCACTTGTGGGAGTTCCAGCTCCACATCTTTCCAGAACACGTCTAACAGCTCCACATGTTTAATTTCTTCCTCTGTACAGAAGGATAGGAAATTCATAACGGTCCAGTCCTTCTCCCTTACTGTTCGATGAACGCTCCACATGCTCAATGATAATTCCATGCTGTCATTCCTCCATTTCAGATTCAAATCATGATTAGGATCTTTTTAACTATCCTCATTGTAGAAGCTGCCAGGAGGTAAGGGTAGGGTAGAGGGATGACCATTTATGGTAAAATGATGCGCTATTATGAAAGACTGGTCTTACATTTTGATATCATTCATCCGTTAAGGACCGGCTAGAACGACCTCATAGGATTGATGTTATTGAATGGAAGAAGGGGATAGATTCCTTACGTCGAATTATCGTGTTTAAGAAAGCGAGGTATTCAGATCGGCTGTTTGCAGCTCACCATTTGGAAGGAGAGAAGAATATGCAAAAAAATAAGGTTCGAACTAGTAACTCGGCTACAGGAGTAAGGAGACCTGGAATCAAGCCAATGCAGTGGAAAATCTTATTGTCTTCCATTCTCACAGCCACCTTATTCTATTTGTGTACAGGCTGCGAGTTATCTAGCCATAGGGAAGTGAATAACAGTATTACATCGGACAGGCCTGAGATATCCATTGTAATAAATAACCTCGGAATGACCTTTCCTTCGGGGATGGATGAGAACGACAATCCCTATCTGAATTATATTGAGAACATGAACGGATTAGAAATTAAGGTGAACACACCGTCTCCGGAAGTGTATGAGGAGAAGCTGGATGTCATCATGACGTCTGGTAATTTGCCTGATTTGCTTCATACGTATGACCCTGTATGGTTTGACCAGTATACGAAGCAGAAAGCTTTTATTCCTCTAGACGATCTGATTAGTCAATTCGGTCCGCATCTCATGGAGAAAATTCCAGATGAGGTGTGGGACAGAGTGCGATATAACGGCAAAGTCTATGCCATCCCCAGCTTGAATGAGGTCGTTGGCAATGAAATTATGTACGCCCGTAAGGATTGGCTGGATCGATTGGGTTTGAAGCCCCCAGTTACACTGGAAGAATATTACGAAGTCATCAAGGCTTTTACCTTGGATGATCCTGACGGTAACGGAAAAGATGATACCTTGGGGCTTATCCTGATGACGAACATGGGTCGTTCTGCTCCATTTTTCGGTGCTTTCGGAACACAGTTGGATACCTGGTTCGAGAGGGATGGACGGTTGATAAACGGGAGCATCATGCCGGAAACAAAGAAGGCGCTTACTTACTTGGCCCGATTATATCAGGAGCATCTGCTCGATCGTGAATTCCCACTGAATCTGCATAACAATCTGTATGAGAAGGTTGAGAACGGAAAGGTGGGGCTGTTCTCAGCAACCTGGTTTGACACCCGTGGTCCTATTGCTGCGAATCGGAAGAAAGATCCAAACGCGGAATGGATTTCTCTAGCGTATCCTACAGGTCCCAATGGTGAAAAGGGTGTGAAAAACGTGGATGTTATACGTGGTTATAACGTGATACCTGTTGGAACGCAGTATCCGGAACGGGTTATCAAAATGTTGGATTTCATAGCTGCTGATTATAAGAACTTGAAGTTGGGCTTCGAGAATGAAATCTGGACGATGAAGAATGGGCGCATGGTAACAGATTTCGATATGCATGACAAGCACCTGTACAGAGGCATTTATCAATCTTTAGTGGACGTACCGGACCCTGTGTTGTTTAAGGAGCGGCTGAACTCGCTGGGTGATTTTCATCTATTTGATAACCTGCAGACGATTGGAGAGAATCTCATAATAAATGAGTTTTACGGTGTTCCCACGCCTGCCATGAGTCAATATGACAAACAGCTGAGCGACCTGCAGAATGTGCTGACCAAAATCATTATGGGAATCGAGCCTTTGGATGCCTTTGACCAATATGTGGAGGAGTGGAAGCAGCAGGGAGGAGATGAAATAACTAAAGAGGTGAACGAGTGGTACAGCAAGCATAAGGATGGTGGAGGGGGTTCATATGAGTAAGCTACTGCGCTGGATTTCAGAACGCTTCTCCAAAAATATTCAGATTCGGCTTACTGGCTATTTCCTGCTCATACTTCTCCCGCTGGTTGTCGTCAGTTTGTTTGCGATTGAGAAATCTCGGGATATTCTCTATGAACTAGCGGTCGAGCGGACGCAGGTGGCACTATCCTCAACGATGGATTATATTGATTTGGCACTTCAGAACGTGGAGGAAATCTCGACAGTGATTGCTGCGGATCCCAGTATCATTGATCTGTTGAATAAGAATGGTTCGAACCTGCCACCGGAAGCTATCGTCGATTTCTCCCTTATTCTCAAGCAGTTATCGAATTTGAATTCCGTCAATCGATTTCTGTCCCAAATTTCTGTCTATCACCAATCCACCCATATGCTCATATCCACCGATTTTGGAGGACGTCGGATTACCTCAGAACCGCAACAGGAATGGCTAGTTGAGGCCTCCCGAGCCAACGGGACAGGGCTACGCTATATGCTGGCTGATACACAGGTTGCCGGGGGGACAACGCTTGGTACCATGCTGAATACGGATAGTTTATCCCTGGCGCGTGCTATGGATTTATACAATACAGACCGCCAATCCAATCTATTGATTATGACCTTTAATAAGAATAAGTTGCTGAGCGTAATCAAGACTCTGCTCCCATCAGCAAGCACTCGGATAACGTTGCTTAATGAGAGGGGCGAGGTAGTGGTGGGAACAGATCCAAGAGGTAATACGGAGGAGCAGCCTATATCTGATAATGAAATGGCGGTCACAATTGACTCGGAGTACTCACTCTGGAGACTTACCCTGGTCCAGCCGAAGAAAGAACTGTACGAGGAGACCGATCAGTTGCGCATGTTTACCTATACGATTATTGCTATTAGCATACTGCTGGCTGTTGGTACCTCATGGGTAGTCTACAGCGGAATAGCATCACCCGTACACAAGCTTTCCCGCGGAATGAAGCAGCTCAGCAACGGTAAATTGAATACTAGGCTGGAGAATAAACGGAAGGATGAATTTGGATTTCTGATTGATTCATTCAACCAGATGGCCATGTATCAGAAGCATCTGATCGAGGATCATTATGAGCAGCAGCTGCGAATGACCACCACGGAGCTTAAATTTTTGCAATCTCAGATTAACCCACACTTTTTGTATAATACACTAGATTCCATCTACTGGATGGCTAAAAATTACGATGCTGAGGAAATCAGCGAGATGGTGATGAACTTATCAAAGTTTTTCCGCTTGAGCTTGAATAAGGGCGAGGAAGTATTTCCCATCCAGGAAAGTCTTGCCCATCTGCATTACTACATTCGGATACAGCAGCTGCGTTTCCTTGACAATTTCATGGTGGAATATCAGATTACGGAAGAGAGTAAACCGGTTCTCATACTAAAGCTGATGCTTCAACCTCTGGTAGAAAATGCTATATTACACGGCATGGAGGGACGGATCAGTGGCGGTCTACTGAGCATCTCGAGTTGGATCGACAACAATCAAATGGTTCATATCCGCGTAAAGGATAATGGGCTAGGGATGGAGGGGGAGAGGCTTCATTATATCCAGAATGAATTGAAACAGATGGGGATGCGTAGCTTTCCCTCCCTCTCTCAGGATGAGGAAATCGTCAAGGATTTGTTCGGTCTGCGCAATGTGTATACCAGAATGAGACTGTATTATGGCAAGCAGTCGGATATGACAATCAGCAGTGTACAGGGAGAAGGGACCATGGTCACGCTGTCCATACCTCTTGATCATTGCAGGGAGAACTTGCAGCATCAGCTAGGCCATATCACGAGCTAACGGAAAGGGGAAAACCGAAATGAATTTGATGATCGTTGAGGATGAACCGCGTTTGCGTAATGCACTGGGACATAACATACCATGGGAGGATCATGGGATTGAGTTGATAGGATTAGCATCCAACGGGCTGGAGGCGTTGCAACTGATAGAGCACAAGAAGCCTGATATCATGATTATTGATGTGCAGATGCCGGAGATGGATGGACTAACCCTCGTTCGTAAGCTCCATGAACAGCAGGAAATGAAGTCTTTTATGAAGATGATTATATTGAGCGGGCACGATAATTTCACCTTTGCGCAGGATGCGATGGAGCATGGGGTTTTTCGATATTTGCTCAAGCCGGCAGGTGAAGAAGAGATTGTGGAGGCGGTCCTTGAAGCTAGACAGCAGCTTAGAAAAGAACTGGAGCAGTGGCAGAGCAAGGCGGCATTGGAGCAGAAATGGAAGGATCATCTACCTAATCTGCAGAATAACTTTTTTCAACATTGGGTCAATGAGAAGTTTAACAACTGGGAAGTATTGAAAATTAGTAAAGATCTCTACATCGATCTAAAAGAGGATGACCAGATCGCAGTAGCCGTTGTGGGTCTTGATCCGATTCCGGATAACGACAACCGATTCAGCTCCCAAGACATGCTACTGTTGCAATTCACGATGCAATGCATGGCTAAAGAATTATTATTCCACCCCTCCTGTTGGGTTAGTACGGATGCCAATCAACAGCTAATGCTTGTATTCATCATGGAGGCAGGACAGCCTCCTAAGGAATCGATGCTCTTCATCAATTCGCTAGTGGTCAAGCTCTTGTCCCAGACGAAGTTGGTGCTCAAGCTTACAGCAAGTGCCGGGATCTGCTCTTCCACAGGGAACCTGGAGGAAATGGGTCGGCTATACGTGCAAGCTTACAGAGCGCTGCAAGAGCGGATGGTATACGGGCCTGACATTGCCATTCCTTATCGGGAGGTACCTAAGCAAAGTCAGCAACATTTATTTGCCCAGCAAAGATTGGAGAAGATGCTTGAGATCGCTCTGGAAACCGCAGATGAGGAGAAGGCGCTGGAGGCGTTGTCTGGATTGTGGGAGGAAGGGGTTAAGCAGTCCGAATCGGCAGATGAAGTTCATGAAGTGGTGCTGTATCTGAGTAGTCTATTTATTCGAATCATTCAGAAACAAGGCTGGATGGTCAAGAATGTAGTTGAGGAGGACATTATTTATTTTCAGAATGTGAAACTGCTCAATACTCAGGTGCAAACTTGGTCATGGCTGATGCGAACGGTCAAGCATATTACCACCTTCATGCAGAACCAGCGGCGAACGACCAGCAACCAGGTGGTCAAAGAGATTCTGACGATATTGGATTTGGAGATGGATCAGGAGATAACGCTTCACACTGTTGCAGACCGCTTATATGTCAATTCGTCTTATTTGAGTCGGCTGTTCAAGCAGGAGATGGGGGTCGCCTTCTCCGCTTATGTGTTGGATCGTAAGATGGAACGGGCCAAAACGATATTACTGGAGGGCTTAAAGGTATATGACGCTGCTCGCATGGTTGGTTACCGTGATGTCAGTTATTTCACCAAAGTATTTCGAAAATATTGGGGTGTGAACCCTGGTGAATGCAAGCCATAATCGCATAACTCTCAACCTGAGCTACTCTTCAATAGAGAGCTTCAGGTTTTTTTTGCTTTCTGACACTCAGCGACAGTTCATATCTCAGAAACTAAACATCAAAATACCAGAAATAGTAATGACACTCACCTACTCATCGATATGATTTGAGTCTAATATTTTAAGTAATAAATATGACACTACTACTTTTAGAGGGGGAACGATATGAAGCCTGCGATGAATAAGCTGCCACCATCCAATCCCCGCCAAAGCTATATGAAGCAGCTTTGGTCGGATATATGGCGGGAATGGGATTTATATTTACTACTAGTTCCTGGCATTTTGTTTATCCTGCTGTTTAAGTACACGCCCATGTACGGCATTATTATTGCTTTTAAGGATTTTAATATTTTTACTGGTTTTGCAGATAGTCCTTGGGTAGGTGGTAAGCATTTTGCGAAATTATTTACCTCGCCTGATTTTGCGCTTGTCTTCATGAATACAGTCATCATCAGTTTTCTGAAAATAGCTATTTTGTTCCCATTGCCTATCATCATCGCATTAATGTTAAATGAAATGCGGCACATGCTCTTTAAACGAACGATTCAGACGGTCATCTATCTCCCGCATTTCTTATCATGGGTTATTGTTAGCGGACTATTCATCGATCTTCTATCAACGAATGACGGACTTGTAAACAAGTTCTTGATTGCTATGAATCTAGAGTCGGTCTCATTTTTCCTCGATAACAGCGTCTTCCGCAGTGTTCTAATTACTTCAGCAGGGTGGAAGGAGACCGGATGGAGCACTATAGTCTATCTGGCGGCCTTTACGACCATTGACCCTGCGCTCTTTGAGGCATCCAAAATCGATGGAGCTGGCAGGTTGAAGCAGTTATGGCATATCACGCTACCGGGGATCGCACCAATTATTATCCTGATGTTCATTCTACGGTTGGGAAGCATTCTGGAGGCTGGTACCGAGCAAATTCTCGTGATGTACAATCCAGTCGTGTATAAAGTTTCAGATGTTATAGGCACCTACGTATATCGGATGGGGCTTGGTAATCAGGATTACAGCTTCACAACGGCAGTTGGCATGTTTGAAGCTGTTATTTCATTCACGCTCGTCATCACGGGTAATGCCTTGAGTAGAAAATATCTGCAACGTGGAATCTGGTAATAGGAAGGAGGAATTCACATGAGTATTCATCTAGCAGTTAAACAGAAGTGGGCAGCGGGCACTAAAGGAGAGTTTAAAAGTTCAGTGGGAGAAAAGGTATACACCGTCTTTAACTATACTTTTTTTACCTTGATGGGGATCACTACGCTGTTTCCCTTCATCAATCTGATTGCCAAGTCCTTCAGCAGCGAAGAGGCCGTAATATCGGGTAGGGTGGGATTGCTGCCTGTAGGATTCCAGTTTGGTACCTACGGATATGTGCTGCAGGATGCGATGTTTCTTAATTCATTGAAGATATCTATCCTTTTGACCTTTATCGGAACGTTGCTTAGTCTTCTGCTGACAACGATGACAGCTTATCCGTTATCGAAGGTCAGGCTCAGGGGGAGAAAAGGGCTGCTTCTGATGTTTATCTTCACTATGTTGTTCAGCGGAGGGTTAATTCCTACCTATTTGCTGATGAGCAACTTGAATCTGGTCAACACGCTCCCGGTATTGTTTCTGCCCGGTATGGTGAATGTATTTAATATGCTAATTCTCAAAAACTATTTTGAAGGACTGCCTGATTCGCTGGAGGAATCAGCTAAGCTGGACGGAGCCGGTAACATCCGGATCTTGATCTCAATCGTCTTACCGCTGTCGATGCCAGTGCTTGCTACTATTGCATTATTCTTTGCTGTAGCCTTCTGGAATGATTACTTTGCCTCAATGATCTACATTACGGATCCGGGATTGAAGCCGTTGCAGCTGTATCTGAAGGAGTTATTTGTGGCTTCAGGTGGAGAATTTCTCAAGGATAATGTGGACGCTGCACTGAATACGACTCCCCAATCTATTCAGGCGTCTTCTATTCTGCTGGCCACGATTCCCATACTGTGTGTCTATCCTTTTCTACAGAAGTATTTCGTAAAAGGTGTTCTGGTGGGGTCAGTCAAGGGTTGATTCAGATAGCTTAAAGGATGGTGATGCTCTCAATTTTTTCGTAATTGTGAGGTAAGTCCGCTCTTATTATTTTTTTCTTGAATCCGTTTGTAATTCAATCTATTCATTCTAGGAGGTCGAGCATGATGAAGAAAATAGCGCGCATTGCCCTTGCTCTGGGATTAAGCTTAGCCGTTGGTGGCTGTAGCAGCGGGACTGCGAATACAGGCTCAAATAATCAAGGAGGCAATGAAAGCCAGGATGAAGGTACCAAACCAGCTCTCCGCATGATTATGCAGTACGGTCTGTTCGACCCGAACAAAGAATTCACGAGCAAATATATTCAAGAAAAAACTGGGTATGAAATCAAATATGAGATGCTACCCGCTGAAAATGCTGATGAAAAACTGAACTTGCTGGTTGCCAACAAAGAAAGCTTTGATCTGATGAAGCTTAATGCGGCACAGTTCTACAACCTCGCCACAGCGGGTGCCCTTGAACCGATCGACGAACTGCTTAAAGCGCATGGGGACAATATCAATCAGGCGATCAAGCCCGATTCATGGGGCAGCGCAACGATTGACGGGAAGGTCTACGCGTTACCGGAGACAGGAGCAGGTGTCAGTATAGGGGAGGAACTGGTTGTCAGACAAGATTGGTTGGATGAACTTGGGCTCAAGATACCTACTAATCCTGATGAGCTTTATTCCGTTCTCAAGATAATCAAGGAGAAGAAAGGCATTATCCCGCTTACAGGTAGTAGAGATTCCATCTATGGGGATATTGCTGCTGCCTTCGGGGTGCTTACGGATTGGAAGGAAGTAGACGGAAAGCTTGTACACAAAGCTGAGCAGCCGGAGATGAAGGCGTTTCTGGAATATATGATCAAACTGTATAGTGAGGGTTTACTGGATACAGAAATGCCTATCAATACAGCACCCAAAGCGATCGAGAAATTCTCTAGTGGCAAAGCTGCAATCTACAAATTAGCATGGTGGAATGCGGGCAGTACGATTAGTGCACTCAGCAAAAATTTCCCCGATGCGAAAGTATCTGTCATTCCTTACTTAAGAGGTAAGGATGGTAAAGCGACTATTGGCGCGGTGGCTAATACGACCTGGTTCATCGCGATTCCTAAAGCCTCCAAGCACAAAGAGGATGCCATGAAGCTATTGAACGCAAAGTTGGAGCTAGAGACGTTCAAAGGGATGGCGATCGGTACAGAAGGGATACATCATGAGGTGAAGGATGGGAAGTATTATCCTATATTGCCCAAATTCAATGATGAACTGAATAATGCTAGTGCCTTCATGACGGGTGTTGATGAAGAGAAATATCCTACGTATTGGCAAGCACGTGTACGTAAAGATCCTGTGCTTCAAGCCTATTATGAGGAGTTTCAGAAAAATTCGGAAGGAATCATTATAGTGGACCCTATGTCATTGGCGCCACCTATCGAGGCGGTGTCCAAAAACACGCTGAAACTAAACAAGCTGCTAGATGATAACGTATTGAAGTTTATTGCTGGATCGGAGCCGCTGGCCTCCTATGAGCAGTTTCTGGCTCAATGGCATGCTGAGGGTGGTACTGATATGGTGCGTGCTGCCAATGAATGGTATGCAACGACAAAATAATAAGCTTATCGGAGAACCATTGAATGCAGGTTAGATCATAACGTTTGAAGCTATACGAAAGGTATAATGTAAGAAAGCTGTTGTCGCTATTCGACAACAGCTTTTTTTCCAACTTATCGGCTCGTGAATTCGGAGCCATTCATACGTTAAATGATTCTTCACGCTGTTGACGTCGTTATCTGTATCCTCGTAACGTTGGGTTATTTCTTACTATTCACATCCCAGAGACGAAGTCACCGACTTCACAATGCGAAGGTCTCTGCTTGAGGAATCAAGGTCAGGTGTAACTTTATCTTGCTTATTTACATAATAACCAATAATTGAAACAAAACTAATCAACCTTGTTGTCGTACCAATACATGAACTTATCAACCAACGAGGTGATGACAACATGACGAAAAAGAAGGGCGCAATGCTACTTCTAATACTTACATCTATGCTCTATTCAGCCCCAGTTCATGCGAAAACGACACCTCAGACGCCGGTTACGGCCATCTATCTGGATGACCGTAAGCTTCAATTTGAAGTCCAACCGTTGCTCATAAACGATACGGTGCTCGTGCCGATGCGCAAGGTATTTGAAGATCAGGGAGCCAAGATTTCCTGGAATAGCGAAACCAACACAGTGAAGGCAACCAAGGGAGATATGGTGCTAACCTACCACATTGGGGAGCGGACAGCCTATAAAAATGGTCAACCGCTAAGGCTGACCGTTCCTGGCCAAATTAGTGGCGGTTATACGATGATGCCGCTTCGCTTTGTAAGTGATGCTCTAGGTAGCACTGTGAAGTGGGACGCTAATACGCGGACGGTCCGTATCTTCTCCTCTACAATCGAATTCGATACGAAGATTCTTTATGGGGTCAATCTGCGAAGTCAGCCGGATTCCACAAATGATTCCATCATCCGAGAAATGCTGCCCGCAGGCGAGAAGATTCATGTTATTCAGGAAGTTAGTGCTTTGTGGTTAGAAGTGCGAACTCGTGACAACAAGACTGGATACATATCGGCGAAGCCCAAATATAGCGATTATACTAGCGCGTCACTTGTTGATCGACAAGCGGATGAGCTGATCGCTTATGGAGAGAAGTTCCTGAAAAGACCATATGAATTCGGCGCTTCAACGGATCAGACCCTTACATTTGACTGTTCTTCTTTTGTCAGTCGCCTGTTTAAGGACAAGCTGTCGATCGATCTTCCACGTGTATCCTATAACCAAGCCAAAGAGGGCAAGAAAGTTGGGATTAACGAACTGCGTAAAGGGGACTTGTTGTTCTTCAGTGCACGCGGGCTCGACATTGGCCACGTTGCGATCTATGTGGGGAATAATCGGATATTACATACGTATTCAAAGGAACTTGGAGTTCATTATGAAACGTTAGATGCCACATGGATGAAACGTTTTGTGACGGCTCGCAGGCTATTTTAGATAAGGCACTAATGAGTACATCCACACTCGTTTGGTTTTTTTAGGCGAAGTTGGAGTCGTTGGATCTGTTGGTGTACTGCTTCCCACAATTGACGACATCAGGTTTAAAGGTTGAATGTGCACGTCCGTCGATGCCATGAGAAATAAAAACTCCAAGCCACTTGTGGGCTTGGAGTTTTTGCGTTTGTACGGAATGTACGGATACTATAATGGCAGGTCACGTTTGCGAAATAGAACAATGGCTAGGCCGAACGATACCAATCCGATGACGGAGATGTATCTCAACCAATCGATCTTTTCGCCAATATTTCCAAGATGGCTAAAGTTTCGCAAGTGACGATCTATAACTATTTTGGAAGCCAGTGTATCAAAATTTCACCCAAACACTTACTCTTAATGAGAAATAGTGAGCCTCTTGTGACATGTTGACGTCCCTTTCCCAATGAATATCGGAATCATCATGGAAATCATCTTACAATCTAGAAATGTGTTTGCAGCATTACAAGATATTAAACTTGAGATCCAAGCAGGTGAATTTATCGGTATTATGGGACCCGTTGGAGCCGATAAAACAACGTTGGGTTTATGTATGGCTTACTTCATCTACTGCAAGAACAATAGGAGATGATTGAGATCGTTATGGGTATGAGAAAATGGAAATGGTTTGTACATACAGTCATGGTAAAATAGAAAAGTAGCAGCAATACTCTTACCTTAAGCCGCTTGAACGTCAGGAATACATTAACGTTAGACGAAACCTCTGTATTGACTGAAACAATAAAATATAAATCTGGAGGATTTAATGAAAGAAAAAACAATAACAATATCAATTGATGAAGTAAAGTTTCAGCTGAAGCGTTATCATGATTTTCAATGGTTAAGAAATCTTGGAAACGTCTTTACTGTTTTCAGCGAACAAGATTCTGGTAATATTTGTTTTGGTGTAGAATGTGATGGAAAGAAGAAATTCGTTAAATACGCTGGTGCACCTACAAAGGAGTATAATGGAGATCCAAAAAAGGCAATTGAACGCCTTATACAAGCAATTCCACTTTATAAGGAACTTCATCATCCTGGTCTAATTGAATTAATAGGTCACTTTGAAGTTAAATCTGGTTATGTAGCAATTTTTGAATGGTTTGATGGAGAATGTCTACACTCTCATTGGTCGTTCGCAGGATGGAATAAATATAATCATCCCGATTCTCCATTTTATCGTTATAAGAGTTTGCCACTTCAAAGACGATTAGAATCATTTGAAATTATCTTAGCATTTCATCAGCTTATAGAATCAAAAGGATATGTTGCAATTGATTTTTATGATGGAAGTATTCTTTATAATTTTAAAGACAATACAACAAAAATATGTGATATTGATTTTTATAGAAAGCGACCAACATTTAATGATATTG
Source organism: Paenibacillus sp. FA6 (assembly GCF_051550225.1). Taxonomy (NCBI): domain Bacteria; kingdom Bacillati; phylum Bacillota; class Bacilli; order Caryophanales; family Paenibacillaceae; genus Paenibacillus; species Paenibacillus sp. FA6. The sequence continues at coordinate 1,874,744 of NZ_CP188820.1, forward strand.
GTCAGAACTTTTGGGGTTCCTCACGTTCGAAGTCACCAGAAGAATATCAATTACATGCAGCTATTGATGAACGCACAAATGTATTCAACATGGGAGCAATTGCATTTGGATTATTTGGTGGAGAACTTGATCGTTCATTTTCTTTATGGGATGCTGGAGACCAATTATATAATGTCGCACTTCGTGCAGTTGAAAATGAGAGAGAAAAACGTTATTCATCTGTTTTAGAATTTTATATGGAATGGAAAAAGGCAAGAGTTTACGTGGCAGAGCCACCCGGACCTATGGTCCTTTAGCCGTTTGGACGTCGGTAATATGGGTACGTTAGACGAAATGACCTTAAAGAGAGGAATGGACCAATGACTTTTCCAGTACTTGAAACCGAAAGGTTGATTCTCCGACAATTGCGTCTAGAAGATGCAGTTGATTTATATGACTATTTTTCAAATGATGAAGTAACAGAGTTCTACGATTTAGATAGTTTCTCAGAACTGAAACAAGCAGAAGACCTAATAAAGATTTGGAATGAGAGATATATAAACTTACAAGGATACAGATGGGGAATAACTCTTAAAACTGAAGATCGAATTATCGGAAGTTGTGGATTTCATAAATGTTCAAAGAAGCATTTTAAGGCTGAAATCGGATATGAATTAACACCTGAATACTGGCATAAGGGAATAATGACCGAAGTGATAGGTGCTGTAATCAAATATGGATTTGATGAACTTGAATTAAACCGAATAGAAGCAGTAATACATCGTGACAATGTCAATTCAAGAAAGCTATTAGAGAAATCAGGATTCAATGAAGAGGGATTATTAATGGAATATTTTTATGAGAAGCAAAGGTTTGTTGATGCTGTAATCTTTTCAAACTTGAAGAAGGATTATAAGAACGTCTAAATGTAATTCAATGGCAAAGGTCACTTCGTCTAACAATACATTCTTGCTTCGTCGCGTTCGCTCTTTGGTCGCCGAGAGGGATTTCGGAGAAGTTAATTCAAGTGACACATTCAAGCGACTAAGTCTGACGATCCGTTCCCTTTGTCACTTAAACCGCTTGAACGTCAGGATTGTCAAACGTTAGACGAAACTACTGAAGAGTACTGTTTATGAGGAATGGATCAAGATGTTATAACAACATAAAATGGAATAATACGTATCGAACTATATATTTTTAGATAGTATGGAGGGGTATGTGTGATATATTCAACAGGTCAAAGCTTTAAAGAAGATATTGGTAATAGTCTGAATTTAGTTTATTTTTGGGGACCTCAGTGCAGTGTGTGTAAAATACTTAAACCTGTGATCGAAGAACTAGATAAAGAAGATCAAATAAATATTGTAAGTTTTAAATGGTAAACCCATCGACAAATTGAATGGTTTTCAGACAAAAGAAGCATTGCATGCTTTTATTAATAAGTACTTAGAAATATGATCTTAGGAATTAACTACTTTTATATATATAATCTAGTCATGTCTTAGATATACACTTGAATTATGGTACTAACATCAAGGAGAAGATTGTGATTATTTCACCATAGCTTCGTCTAACAGAGCATTCATACTGCTGGGATTCACCCTTGATAACCAAGAAGAATATCAAAGTAGCGGATTCAGGTGATACATTCAACCGGCTAAGTCTATCGACCCGTTTCCTTTAGTCACTTAAGCCGCTCTGCCAAACGTTATACGTAAGAACCTATGAAAAATAAAGAACAGGGGGAGATCTTCCATGGTCAAACATCAATTAATTCTTGATGTAGCGGGTGTAATAATAACAAACCTTTCCCCAACATTTTGGCATGAAATCGCTGAATTAACATCTGTCCCTTATGAAACCTTAAGATCACAATTCAAACAAGAAATGCGTGAAAACCTCTGGACAGGCAAGATAAGTGAAAAAGAGTTTTGGAATTGGCTAAATAAACAATGCCCAGCAACAGAAATACACACTGCACAATCAATCATGTTGAAACATCTTAGTTACCTTCCTGCAATTAATTATATACCTACCTGGAGTAAAGTAGCTGATATTCACCTGCTTAGTAATCATCGTAAAGAATGGTTAGAGCCTCTGTTAGTTCCAATAAAGAAATATGTAAAGAGCATAACAATCTCAAGTTCCGTTGGAGTGTGTAAACCCAATCCTCAAATATATGAGATGGTACAAACAAAACTAGAAGTTACACAACAAGTTTTGTTTGTAGATGATCAGGATAAAAACTTCAAACCTGCACAAGATTTATTTTGGAGTACACTCCTAGCAGATAAGAATGGAACATGGATAGAAAAAGTAAAAGGAATATTAAGTAGTGATTAAAGACATTGCAGGATGTTCAAAGTAGAGGTTCCTTCGTATAACAATGTTCTTCAGCATCGTCGCATTCGCTCCTTGGTCGTCTAGAGTGGTTTTTCGGAGAAGTGATATCAAGCGACACAACCAATCAGCTAAATGGCGAAGCCACCCGGACCTTCGGTCCTTAAGCCGATTGGACGTCAGAAATACGCAACGTTATTTGCAATTGGGCAACAGATACAACAGTGAATGTATAGTCAATTTGGAGGTGTAAATATGATAACAGAGTTAAACAAACAAGAATTTTATAAGGTAAGGCATATCACTGATCAGTGTAATAATATTGAGGTAAGAGCGGTGATAAATGGAATTAACCCTGGTTGGGTCTATGTAGATCATCCAACAGAGATTACAGCAGCTTTAATCTGGACTCGTGGTCAGGCAGGTTTTCAAGTTGTTGGAGATTCTCAGAACAAACATTTTCTGAATGGGTTGGAAGCATACATGACAAATTATATAGAACCCAAACTAAAGAAACTAAATATAAATTGGGTTGAAATTAGCGGAGAAAATGAAAGTTGGGCTGAGACGATCCAAGCGATATTTAATAAGCGTAATATTTCGAATGATATACAACATGTGTTTAAACTTAAGGGGGATATGGAATCAAGTGAATTCCAAGATGAGAATATAACTATTCAAAGAATAGATAGGGAACTATTGAAGTCTAGAAGATTTGGAAACCAATCGTTTTTAGAGGATAAGATTTCTCATTTCTGGGATACCATAGATGATTTCGCACAACATGGTTTTGGGTATATTGCTAGCCATAACAATGACGTAGTGAGTTTGTGTATTTCTGCATTTGTTGCTGATCAAACACATGCCATTGATATAGAAACGTTAGAAGGATATAGAAGAAGAAATTATGGTGCATCAGTAGCTAGGGCATTTGTAGAAGAATGTAAACTCAATGGGATAAACCCTTACTGGGATTGTTCTCCTGAAAACACGGGCTCGATTCGGTTGGCGAAGAGTGTTGGAATGTCTCTTTGTTTTAACTATAAGATATTCTGGTATAACCTAATGTAATAGTTCTGTTGTACGATATTTGAAGATGGCCCAACAGCATATAACACTTTGTTCCAGCTTCGCGGCTGTCGCCGCTCGATCTGCCAGAAGAATTTCAAGGAAGCAGATTCAGGCAGACACATCGACGCCCTTGAGATAAGAACTGTTTAGGAGGAATCGACGTCAGGAATGCGCAACGTTCTGTTGCTCGAAGAGAGGAGCAAAATATGAAAATCGGCGAATTACTTGGTATTGGCAACACTGCAAGAGTTTATCGATGGGGAAAGACTGAAGCAATAAAGATATTTAATGATCAAAGTTCTGCGCTGAATGAAGCGAAAAACGCAGAATTAATAAATAACTTAAAGTTGAGATCACCTAATTATTCTGGACTAGTAGAATGTGAAGGCAAGATTGGTATCGTGTATGAGAGAATTGATGGTCCCACGATGTTGTGGCATATCGAACCGACTGAACGGAGCATTTCTTATAATGCAGAGCTAATGGCAAATCTTCAATATGAGATTCATAACGTTGAGAATAAGATGCTTCCAAATCTCAAACCGGAAATAACCAATAAAGTTAATAATTCTCAAGAGATATCAAATGATGAGAAGCAAATTATTATAGATATGTTGAATTCACTACCTGATGGAAATACGATATGTCATTATGATTTTCATCCAGATAACATTATTATTTCACCTAATGGTCCAATAATAATTGATTGGTTGAATCTATTAGTAGGAAACCAAGAAGCTGATGTTACTAGAACTTCAATGATGATACAATCACATTCGCTGCCGGCTAATGCTCCAAGTTGGTTAATTCATAGAGAATTACGAGAGTTTTTTAACAAGGAATATTTAACCGAGTATATTAAGCTTACCAATACGAATGACGGATTCCTTGAACGATGGATGATACCAACTTTAGCAGCACGAATTGATGAAATGCAAGGCGAATATAGGCAAGAGATTAAAGAAAAATTACAAATAAGATTAAAGAAATAGTGTGGATCGACGTCTTTTCTCTATTCGAAGAAGTGGAATCAGGGGCCAAGTGGCAGAGCCACCCGGTTAAGATTGATCGCTTCGCTTGTTCAATCCGACAACTTAAGCCGTTTGGACGTAAGAAATACGCAACGTTAGACGAAACCGCCAAAGAAGAAAACCCATAGGGAAAGAAGATGACGAATTGAAGGGACCTATGGAAATTGCTTTTCAAATAAATATCCTGTTGGAACAAAGCTATTCAAGATAAAAAAAGTGAAAACCTCTGAATATATCGCTATACAAACAGAAGAAGATATATATATAAGCTGAAGATAAAGGAAAAAACGGAGGGAAGTAATAATAAAGTATATTGTGAGTAGTTCATGGCGACACATTCGATTGAAGAATCTCTAGGAGAGATAGTTACTCGAATAGATCATATCGGTCCAACGTCTGTTGAAGTACTTGATGCAAAACCCATTATTGATATTCAAGTAGCGGTTAAATCGTTACGGTATTGAGAATCAGGTTCATATAAATTGGCATATGACTCACCGCCTAAATAAGCATCAAAAAAACTCGCATGAATCGCGGTTTTTTTGATGCATTATTGTCGGGGGGATGAATGGCGTTATCCTTTAAATTCCTGGACCCAGGCATTGTTATAATAAGCAATGCCAATTTGGGTATAACTATTATTCAGTATATTTGCTTTGTGGCCTGGGCTATTCATCCAATCCTTCATAACCTGGGTAGGGGTGGTTTGCCCTTTTGCGATGTTTTCTCCAGCGGAATTGTATGTAATCCCGAATTCCTTCATCATATCGAAAGGGGATCCATGTGTTGGAGAATTATGATCAAAGTAATTGTTGTTGTACATGTCCTGTGCCTTGACCATAGCCATATTTGACAATTCTTCACTCATACTTAGGGAACTTAATCCTGCTTTGGACCTTTCTTGATTTACTAGATCCAGAACCTGCTGCCCGAATGGGGAGGACTCCTTATTATCATTAGTATCCTTTGTACCATCCTGTGCTTGTCCTGTTGAACCTGTCGGTTCCTTTTTTTCAGGATTTCCAGTCTGTGCTTGGTTTGCTGGATTACGACCCGGTGTTTGAATCAGATCTAACCAATCCGAAGTAATTCCATTTTGTGCTTCTTTTGTTCTAATAGATGATCTCTCTGTCCCAGGCGTAGCTGTTGATGATGCCTGTGTTATGACAGAGTTTGGCGCAGCAGTATGAGCATGAGTTGTAATTCGTGTTTGCTTAGGAGTCACTTGCTTTTGCGTCATATTGTTATTGGTCGAACAGCCTGTTACCAATAATAATACTGCTAATACGATAAACTTTACCATAAGCCAACCTCCTCGGTTCGTTAATTAATGAAGTTACCGGATTTAGGGTTTCCTGCATGCCCTCTACTTATTCATTAAAGGTATCCCACACCTTTATCAGGTTGGATTGTCTTCTGTCTCGGACCTATAAGATCAAAATGGGGGGGGGGAAGGGATCGCTTATGAATAGATTGGGGAAGTAATATTCTAAACATTATTCGACAATTAATTAGTGAATGAATTTCAGATATGGACAGCAAAAATGCATGGTAAGTAGTATGCGAACATGGTATAATTTCCCTAAATTCTTAAGTGTACATAGTTGGGAAAGCCTCATATATCAGAACAAGGTGTTTCTCTTGCTTACCAAAGTATGCGTTAGTGCGGCAACATACGCATTCAATAGTAAGAAAAGTAAAACCATCTAATGTACATATATTACGGGACGGAGCAATTATTAAAGATGATTGAGGAAGGATGAATATCATGAAAATAGATATATTATTCTCTGAGTCGCCAGTTTTTGAAACGGAGCGATTAATACTAAGAAAATTAAGTATGAATGACCTAGATGATTATTATGAATTTGCTTCGGATCCGATTGTGTCAGTTAGCACTCTATGGAATAAACATGAGACAATTGAAGATACAAAAGATTACTTACAAAAAGTGATGGATAAATACGATTCCAAGCAGGCATTTCGTTGGGGGATTATATATAAACCAAGTAATAAATTGATTGGAAGAACCGGCTTAATGAATTGGGATGTGATGCATAGCAGAGCGGAAATTGGTTTTGCTCTGGCTAGTCAGTACTGGAACAAAGACATTATTTCGGAAGCGACTAAGGAAGTAGTTAGTTATGGATTCGAGAAACTCGAATTAAACCGAATAGAAGGAAGATGTAATTACAAAAATGCAGGTTCTGCTCGGGTGATGGAGAAGCTCGGTATGAAACTAGAAGGAATATTACGAGAACAATTAAAGATCAAGGGAACATTCATGGACCAAAGGCTTTATTCAATACTAAAGAGCGATTTTGTAGGTAAGTTCAATGAAGGCAGTTCCATCGGATAATAATGTTTTTCTGCATCGTCGCTGCCGCTCCTTGATCACCGAGGCAGATCTTCTACGAAGTGGAATCAGGCGAAATATGAAAGATGTATCCATAAAATTAAAAGGGAGGACTTATGAAATTCATTATAATTTTTGGACCACAGGCAGTTGGTAAAATGACAGTTGGGCATGAGCTGGAGAAAATAACGGATTTGAAACTTTTTCATAATCATATGACTATTGAATTAGTGACACCCTTTTTTAGCTATGGCACTGAAGCAGGAAAAAGATTGGTTAATTTATTTCGCCAGGAGATATTCGAAGAAGTATCCAAGAGTAATCTGGATGGGTTAATTTTCACTTATGTATGGGCCCTTGACATGAAAGCTGACTGGGATTATGTTGATAAAATTTGTAATATTTTTGAATCAAAAGGTGGAGTTGTTTATTTTGTTGAACTAGAAGCGAATTTAGAAGAAAGACTTGAGCGCAACAAAAGCCCACACAGATTAAATCATAAACCAACAAAAAGAAATATAGAGCGTTCTGAACAGGATTTAAGAAGCACAATGGAAAAATATAGATTAAACTCTAATAAAGGAGAAATCAATAAGGAAAACTATATTAAAATCAATAATACAGAAATGAGTCCAGAAGTAGTTGCAGAGATCATCAAGGAGGCATTTCAATTATAGTCTATGAAGTCAGATTTATCGGAGAAGTGTATTCAGGCGGCACACCCAACCGCGTTCTGGTCAGTCGCTACGATCGCTTAAGGCTTGTAGGGCATTGTGAATACCAGAACGTGATAGGAAACTACTACAATACAAAAAAAACTACAAACAAAGGAAGTGAACGTTATAATGTATTTCCCTGTAACATATTCAACTCTATCAGACAATGCTCTAACAGAATATCTGATTAAGAAATACGAAATCACAGATATAATCAAGACTACTTATTACTTACGTGGAATGAATGATACATACCTAGTTACGGCATCTGAGCAAAAGTATATTTTCAGAGTATACCGAGGAGATTGGAGAAAGAATTATTCAGAAGTTGGTTTTGAAATTGATCTTTTGCAATATTTAAGTGAGCAAGGCATTTCAGTTTCACTTCCGATCCCCGATGCGGAAGGGGAATTAATCCAAGTTATTCGTGCTCCTGAAGGGAATAGATTTGGTGTTCTTTTCACCTTTGCTGAGGGATCCGAAAAGGCAATTGATGATAATGAAATCAGCAATATATTTGGAAGAGCTGTTGCCGATATTCATTTGAAAGGCGATAACTTTCAAAGTAATTATTTAAGACCAGACATAAATCTCGATTATTTAATAAAGCAATCACTTTTGACAATAGAATCTGCTATGCAGCACCGTAAAGAAGATTTTAAAATACTTGAAAATGCAGCAAATCAACTAGAAAAGATAATAGAGGAGCAGCATGGATTAGATTGGGGGATATGTCACGGCGACCTTCATGGAAATACCAATGTTAGTTTTAAAGATGATTTATCAATGACACATTATGATTTTGATTTATGCGGATATGGTTGGCGTGCTTATGATATTGCAGAGTTTCGATTGGCTAGAGAAATTCGGTTGGGTCATGACAATGAAAAATTAGAAGAGATATGGAATGCCTTTATGAAAGGTTATAAATCTATTAGACCATTATCAGACAATGATCTACGGGTTATACCTGTATTTGTTGGAATAAGACAATTATGGTTGATGGGATTATGTCTTAAAGATCCTCATATAAATGGAAGTATTGATTATGATGACGATTTCATTGATGAAAAATTAATATATTTCAAGAATTTGAAAGTTTTACAGGAAGGCATTAGCAACCGATAAACACAGCATTCCTACTGCGGGCATTTGCCCTTGATCGTTAAGAAGGAATGCCAAACATTATCTGAAACAACTGCATAGTTGTTATGTAAGTAACTCGAGGAGTGGTGTTTTGAAAACCAAGGTATTTCTTTTGGTAAATTTAGTTTCTATTTCTTTACTAATTATGTTCGGAAATTCAATGACGACAACTCCAGGACGTAGTTCAGGTAATGGCAATCCAGCTATCCTATTACTAATACCTTTGTTCTTATTATTTATTGTTTTGATAATACAATGGATCAATTTATTAAAGAATAAAAAATTCAGTGGTAAGATTTTAACAACCACATTTGTATTGATTGTGATTCATTTTATAGTTGGGGGTTATTATCAAACGATAAGTTACCGGAAATATCGAGACTTCTTGGCAGAAGTAAATGCCGATAATTTGGGTAATGTTGATTGGCAATATATTAATAGTATTACGACAGGATTTTCAATTCATATTAACAACCAATTTTTTAATTGGAACACATATTTTTTGTATGTAAGCTTATCCATCTTTATTTGGCTGATGAGTTATATCATTAAGGAGCTAGTAAGATCAATGAATTATAATTACACTAAGCGACCCAGTCAAGATTGATCGCTTAGTGTGCTTATTCAAGACTGCTTAATATGGAAGCATTGGCTTAACTGAAGAAGAACTGATTATGGATCTGGCGCTAGCTGCGATTTATGATGACACAAGCGAAATCATGGATGGCAAAGGTGGTAGTGCAGCCAATCCGGCGAGGGGAGCTGGGCTGGGGAGCTCAGCACCTCGTTTAGCGAAGTGGCTTGGAGATGTCCGCACTTTTTTTCCGGATGACGTCGTTTCGATCATTCAAAACGATGCGATGGAAAGAAAGGGTTGGAAGCAGCTTTTGTTTGAGCCTGAAATTTTGGCCAAAGTAAAGCCGGATATTCAGCTTATTGGAACGCTTTTATCTTTGAAAGGAAAAATTCCTGAGAAAACGAAAGACACAGCACGAATGCTCGTGCAGGAAGTAGTCGATGATCTGGTGAAACGGCTAGAGCAAGACATTAGTCGTGCGGTAACAGGTGCTTCGAATCGAAGGCAGCATTCTCCATTGCCGTCTGTGAGGGGAATTGATTGGACGCGAACGATACAACGTAATTTAAAACATTATTATACGGGGCGTCGTCAAATCATTCCGGAGAAATTTTATTTCTTCGATCGTGCGCAGAGAAATAAAGAATGGACGGTCATCCTTGATATTGACCAGAGCGGCTCGATGGCTGATTCGGTCATATGGGCTTCTGTGATCGGATCGATCTTCGCCAGTATCCCATCATTAACGACTTCCGTGTCGTTGTGTTCGATACGGAAGTCCGGAGCAATGTACGAATGATCCTGTCGATATGCTCTTCGGTATACAGCTTGGTGGCGGCACTGATATTCATAAATTGGTTGCCTACTGTGAGCAGTTTATCGAGGAGCCGAAGAAGACGTTATTTATTATTGTTTCTGATCTATATGAAGGAGGCAATCAAGCCGGATTGATTCGTCGTATGCGTGAAATGCGAGAAGCAGGTGTGCAAACGATGTGCTTGCTCGCATTATCCGATCAAGGTCAGCCATTCTACAATGAGCACATTGCCAAGCTTCTATCTCGTGATGGAACCCCTTGCTTCGCATGTACACCTGCCTTGCTTCCTGAATTAGTTGCCGGGGCACTAAAAGGCCATGACCTATTCGAATTGGCGAAACGGGTCGGAACAAACAATAAAGTCTAACATCTGGACACGACCTAAAGAAGGTTCGTGTCTTTTTTGACTACTGCAGAATATAAAATCATGGTTGAATTAACTTGCTTTTTTATCAATTGCGTAGTAAAGTGATATTAAGGTTAGCGATGGGGAGGAAAACGACATGCGTAATAATACGATAGGCTCATTAATCTGGTTACGTTTAATGCGTTTTACGAACCAAAGTAACCAGATGTCGAATGACTTTCTGAAACGATTTGATTTAACGACAGCCCAGTTTGATGTACTTATGCAAATTCGCATTTATCAGCCACTCACGCAAATGGAGTTAGCGGAGAAAGTGACGGTTACACAAGGTGGTATTTCGCGTATGCTCGTACGTCTTGAAAAAGAACGCTATATTGTACGTAAGCAAGATTGGAAAACGAAAACGATCAGTCTCACAGAGAAAGCAGAAGCTATTTTGGACCAAGCCATGCCGGAACAATTGGCATTTCAAACATCATTTTTTGATGATGCATTAAATGAAGAAGAACAAAAGATACTATACACATTAATGACACGGGTACACAAACATAGCCAAAAGAAAGAATTGCCGCCTGAGTAATTTTTTTTTACTATATCATTTGACTAATCAAGTTAAAACGAGGAGGAACTACTATGTATACCATTACTGGACATCATCATATTTCTATGATTACAAAAAACGCTAAAATGAACAATGAATTTTATCTTAATATATTAGGACTACGTAGAGTGAAAAAGACAGTCAACCAAGATGATCCTAGTATGTATCATTTATTTTATGGGGATTTAACGGGTAGTGCGGGAACTGAGCTTTCGTTTTTTGAAATGCCCATGGTAGGAAGAACGGTTCGTGGTACCAATGCCATCACACAAATTGGCTTGCTTGTTCCATCATTTGAAAGTCTGGTATTTTGGAAAAATCGTTTTGAAGTTTTAGATGTAAAGCATGGTGAAATTACAAGTTATGCTGGCCGAGATGCTCTACATTTTGAAGATGCCGAAGGATTACGAATGATTCTATTAAATAATAACGACGAAAAGGTTCCTGACAATTGGTCCATGTGGGAAGAGTCCATTGTCGAGCAACAGCATCGTATTCTGGGAATGGGTACAGTCGAAATAACGGTGCGTCACTTAGATCGTCTGGCCAAAACATTAATGGGCATGTTTGGTTATGTAGAGGCATCCCGCTCCGATAATGAAGGGATTTATCAGTCTGTTGCTGGACAGTCATTAGGTGAGATTGTCGTCAAACAGGAGGAAGGACCTAGTGAGAAGCCCGGCAGAGGAAGCATTCATCATTTAGCAATCCGTGTTAAGAACGAAGAGGAGTTACGCTATTGGGATCAAGTTGTTAAAGAACGTGGCTTTCACTCATCAGGGATCGTGGATCGTTTTTACTTCCAAAGCTTATATTTCCGTGAATCAAACGGTGTTTTATTTGAAATTGCAACAGATGGTCCTGGATTCACCGTAGATTCAACGATCGAAGCGCTTGGTAAGGAATTAGATTTGCCACCATTTCTAGAAGGGCAACGTGCAGCAATAGAAGCAAAGCTCGTACCACTTGATTGATAATTTGACTTAAGAGGAGCAATTCACATGGAAAAATATCGTATTGATATAAATAAAGGGCTTGAATTTGGTTTATATTCGATAGGAGATCATTTGCCGAACCCACATACAGGCTCGATGATTAGCCCTGAACAACGTATTCGCGAATTAATTGAGGCAAGTAAGTTAGCAGATGAGGCAGGACTTGATGTATTTGCTGTTGGTGAAAGTCATCAGACACATTTTACAACACAGGCGCATACGGTCATTCTAGGAGCGATCGCGCAGGCTACCAAAAACATTAAAATTGCTAGCTCGGCAACGGTGTTAAGTACATCCGATCCTGTTCGTGTGTATGAAGATTTCGCAACAATAGATTTGATCTCACAAGGGCGAGCTGAAATTGTCGCTGGGAGAGGTTCACGGATAGGGGCATATAGCTTACTTGGTTATGATGTACATGATTATGAGGAATTGTTTGAAGAGAAATTGGAGCTTCTGATGAAGTTAAATAACGAGGATAAGGTAACTTGGGAAGGACAATTCCGTGCACCGCTAAAAAATGCATCGATACTTCCGCAACCTCAAAATGGTCATATGCCCATTTGGCGTGCAGTAGGTGGTCCGCCTGCTAGTGCAATTAAGGCTGGATATGCAGGTATACCGATGATGCTGACAACGCTTGGCGGTCCTGCTATTAACTTTAAGGTCTCGGCGGATGCGTATCGTGAAGCAGCAAAGAGTAGTGGTTTTGACCCAGCAACGCTACCCATTGCAACCACGAGTTTATTTTATACAGCGGCCACTTCACAGGATGCACTTCGTGAATACTATCCACATGCTAATTCTGGTATGCAGGCATTACGTGGCAGTGGCTATCCTAAGCAACAATTCGCACAATCGACAGATTATCGAGATGCGTTAATGATTGGTAGTCCGCAACAAATTATCGAAAAGATGCTCTACCAATACGAATTATTTGGTCAACAGCGCTTTATGGCGCAAATTGATTTCGGTGGCGTACCATTCGATAAGATTGCGAAAAATATTGAGCTGATTGCAACGGAAATTATGCCTGCGATTAAGAAACATACAGCCAAGTAGAAACGGCTTCGGCGTCTTTTTTCAAGGACGGCACCCGTTTCAGCGGAAATATAAGGAAAAGAGTATTAAGTGAAACTTATACTTTCTTATATTTTAAGAAATAAGGGGTGATTAGGGTGAAGATTGTAGGAATTGCAGGCTCAAAAGTAGGGTCCAAAACAAGAACAGCGATGGATTATACACTCAAAATGGCACGTGAAAAATATCCGGATGCAGAAGTTACGTTACTAGACCTAGCAGAGTATGAAATGGTGTTTAGTGATGGACGAAACTATTGGGAATACGAAGGGGACACCAAGGTGGTAACGGAGGCGATCATGGAGGCAGATGCCATTATTATCGGTACACCCACATTCCAAGCCTCTATTCCAGCGACGTTAAAAAATATTTTCGATTTATTACCCGTCAATGCTTTCCTAGATAGAGTGGTGAGTATGGTTGTTACAGCTGGAACAGCGAAGCATTATTTAATGGCGGAGCAGCAGTTGAAACCAATTCTATCCTATATGAAGGCGCATATCGTGCCAACATATGTATTTATCGAAGAGAAAGATTTCCTCAGAAAAGAAATAATCAACGACGATGTTCTTTTCCGTATGGAGCGTTTAGTAGAAGACACCGTGCAACTAGTTGATGCATATTCAAACATTCGTCAAGCGAAAGATGCGGAATATGATTTCTAAATGAAGATTGGATATTGGATGGAGGAGATTTAAATAGAAAAATCCTTATATCTCCTCCTTATTCAAAGACGATTCAATTAACATAAAAAAAATACCTTCGGATATTTCGACTGCGATAGCTTGATCCGTATCTATCCCTACAATGGAATAAATTTCTGTACCCACCTTAAATTTGTTTGAGTATGTTCCATCATGTTTACCAACTACATCAGTAACTAGCGTTTCTACACTACCTATTTTAATATCAACTTTTTCAATCCACTTGTCAGTTTCTTTGTAGAAGATGTTATTCCACTTAATAAAATTAAAGGCCCAGGAATTCGAAGTGCTTGTAGTTTGTTCTTTGTTATTACATCCGATGATAAACACAAAAATTAGTATTAACAAAAAAGGGTTAAAAATTCTAATCATAATCTCTCCTCCCAATATCGAAGTAGCGTTGCCTTTACTCTCGGATTTCAACCGCGTTACGGTATATAATGTAACCATTCATTATATATAACACTTTAACATGTACAATGGTTACAGTAAAAAGTAGTATTTTCACATAACATTTGAATCTGGAATATTAGTAGTTATAGTGTCAATTTGTTCAGAGTGGATGACGTCAAACATATAATCACTTGATTATATAAGTGGATGGTTATATAATAATTTTAGAAAATAGAAGGGAGAGATAACAGATGAATAAACCATTCATTTATTTTCTTTGCACAGGAAACTCTTGTCGAAGTCAGATTGCTGATGGATTTATGAAAATGCTCGGTGGAGATAAATATGAAGTGAAGAGTGCTGGGTTAGAAGCCCATGGATTAAATCCAAGAGCGATTCAAGTGATGAATGAAGTAGGTATTGATATTACAAAACATACATCCGATGTAATCGATCCTGAGATTCTGAATCGTGCTGACTATGTGATTACGCTTTGTGGGCATGCAGATGAGCATTGTCCAGTGGTTATGAATCCAAATGTTGTGAAATGGCATTGGGGATTTGATGATCCAGCAAAAGCAACGGGAACAGAAGAAGAAATTATCGTTCAATTCCGAGCTGTAAGGGACTCTATCAAGTCAAGAATTGAAAAGTTCTTAAGTGAAGGCATATAAAAATGTTGTGAGCCGACCTTAGTGGTCGGTTTTTAAATTAGATCAAGAGGGTGTTACTAAATATGAAGGGCACAAATGATTTGACCCAAGGTCCAATTATGCCTACATTAATGAAATTAACGCTTCCAATTATTGCAACAAATTTCATATCAACTACATATGGGCTTGTCGATATGCTATGGGTTGGAAGGCTAGGAAGTGGTCCTGTAGCAGCGATTGGCACGGCAAGCTTCTTCATTAATTTAGCTATTGCTTTATCCACGATGATAACGATCGGTACTGGGATCAAAGTTTCACATTGTATGGGATCCGGTCAGAAAGATAAGGCTAGAACGTATATTAAGAACGGATTTATGATGTCTATCTTATTGGGACTTCTCTATATGGGTTTTGTCATGTTGACCAAGAATCAACTCATTGCGTTCTTTGATCTTGGGAGTGAAGAAGTTGAGCTGATGGCGAAACAATTTTTAATGATTTCAATTATTGGAGCGATATTTTCTATTACAAATACGTTTTTTGTTACCATTTTGAACGCAATGGGTAATAGTAAGCAGCCGTTTCAAATCTTCTCGATTGGTCTTATTTTTAATATCGTCCTCGATCCATTCTTAATCTTTGGTGTGGGCAGATTTGAAGGTTGGGGAGTTGCAGGGGCAGCCATTGCAACATTAGCCGCCAATATATTAGTGACAAGTTTATTTATAATAAAGACAAGAAATTCAGAATTGATCTCTAGATCGTCCCGATGGGATAGTCGTCAAATGAAAGAAGTTATCCGCATGGGGCTTCCGATTACAATCCAGCGTGTCACATTTACGATCATATCGATCATCATTGCCAAGATTATCATACGCTTTGGAGCTGATGCTATTGCAGTTCAGAAAGTTGGGATTCAAATTGAATCTATTTCTTACATGACAATCGGGGGGCTCCAAGGAGCGATCGCTGCTTTCTTTGGCCAAAATTATGGAGCGCACCGATTAGATCGCATTAAACAGGGCTATCATCATGCTCTGGTGTTAACCTCAATTTTTGGTATTATCATATCACTTGTATTCATCACATTCCCACAGCAACTCTTTTCACTGTTTCTGTCTGATGTGGCCATTGTAGAGTTAGGTACTGATTACATGCGTATCCTCGGTTTTTCACAAATGTTCATGTGCATGGAACTGATGACCGTCGGTGCTTTTAATGGAATGGGTAAAACACATATCCCACCGATATTCAGTATTACATTTACCGCGCTCAGGATACCATTGGCCTTGATATTATCCGAACCATTTGGCCTAAACGGTGTGTGGCTGGCGATTGCTCTGAGTAGTGTCTTCAAGGGAGTCATTCTGGTCTTCTGGTTTAGGGGATCGTTGCGCAGAATGATTGGTCCACAAGTGAAACATTTAAATAAAGGGTGGTAGTTATAATGGCTTTGTTAAATCGTGAACTCATACAGCTTCTGGTCGATAAAAAGTTAAATATAGATCTTCTACGAGGTCAATTTGGTCTGGAAAAAGAAAATATTAGGGTCGATCGAGATGGGAAACTTGCGGTGACACCGCATCCGAAATCTTTTGGGAATAAAATGGAAAATCCATATATTCAAACGGATTTCTCAGAGAGTCAAATCGAAATGATTACTCCAACTTTCAACTCGATTGATGAGACATATCGTTTCATGGAAGCACTGCAAGATATTGTTTCGATAGAATTGAACGAGGAATATTTATGGCCGAGTAGCAATCCGCCTGTTTTACCCAATGATAAAGATATTCCAATTGCAAAGATGAACGATCCGATAGAAGACAACTATAGAAATCAATTAGCAGATAAGTATGGTCGCAAAAGACAATTATTGAGTGGTATTCATTATAACTTCTCCTTCAATGATAGATTTCTACGAAAGCTACATCAACTAATAGCTCACCATGAAGACTTCAAAGATTTCAAAGATGCCACTTATTTAAAAATAACCCGTAATTTATTGAGGTATCGATGGTTGCTCATCTATTTAACCGGAGCAAGTCCTGTCTTCGATAAGACATATATTGAGAAATGCGTTGCCCGAGGGAAATCCGATGACGAGAAAAGCTATTATTTCCCGAACATGAATTCACTTCGTAATAGCGAATGCGGTTATCGCAATGAACAACCTTTATATGTGTCCTATCATTCGATGAATGACTATGTTCGTGATCTGAATGAGTTGATTCGATCCGAGGAATTATTAAGTGTAAAAGAATTCTACAGCCCCGTTAGAGTGAAAACAGCAAAAGGTGAAGATCCATTACAGGAACTAATGCAAGATGGAATCGCTTATTTGGAGCTTCGTTTCCTGGATTTGAATCCACTTCATAAAATTGGGATCAGTAAAGAAACAATGCAATTTATTCATTTGTTTATTGTTTACATGCTGTTGAAGAATGATGAACCCTTCGGTGTAGAAGATCAAAAGAGGGCAGACTTGAATCATGATCAACTTATCATGGAAGGTATAAAGGGATATTTACACGATCATGAAGATAGTTGTATGACGATGGAGGAGATGGCATTAACTTGTATCCATGAGATGCAAGAAATGGTACAACTCTTGCTGCCTGATGATAAGGAGTTCTTACACATATTGAATGGAGAGAAGCAAAAGATTGTTCAAACAAATATGAGCTTTGCTTCTATTGTAAAGTCAGAAATTCAACAATCATCCTATCTGACGTATCACTTGGATAAAGCTAAACAATTTGCACAGGAGAGTCTTAATAATGGATACCGATTCGTAGGATATGAGGACCTTGAACTATCCACACAGTTACTTCTGAAGGCAGCGGTTAAACGTGGCATTAAATTTCAATTGATTGACCGAGATGAACATTTCGTATTACTTACACAAGGCGATCACCAAGAATATGTTAAGCAAGCTACGAAAACATCATTAGATTCTTATAGCACTGTATTAATTATGGAAAATAAAGTAGTTACGAAAAGAGTTCTCAAGCAACACGGAATTCAAGTTCCAACTGGCGAAGCATTTCGGAATCTTGAAGAAGCTATGGTAGCATATGAAATATATCGTGACAATGCCATTGTGATTAAACCCAAATCAACAAACTTCGGGTTGGGGATTACGATCTTTAATGGTCATTTTACGAAAGATGATTATCAAAAAGCATTCGAAATGGCATTTGAACATGATCAGACGGTCCTGCTGGAAGAGTTCATTACTGGTAAAGAATATCGTTTCCTTGTCATGGGGGATGAAGTTGTGGGGATATTGCATCGCGTTCCGGCCAATGTAGTCGGAGATGGGGTTCACACGATTGAGCAGTTAGTTCATGAGAAGAACAAAGATCCGCTCAGAGGTAAGGGATACAAGACACCCCTTGAAAGAATTCAGATTGGTGATGCAGAAGAGATGTTTTTGAGAAATCAATCGAAAAGCTGGGGTGATATACCTCAATTAGGTGAGATCATCTATCTACGTGAGAATTCGAATATTAGTACAGGTGGTGACAGTATTGATTTTACCGATGATATTCCTGATAGCTATAAAACACTGGCCATTCAATCTGCTAAAGCTGCAGGGGCAACGATCTGTGGTGTGGACATGATGATTCATGATATTAGTGAAGAGGCAACGGATGCCAATTACAGCATTATTGAAATCAATTTTAATCCAGCCATTCACATTCACTGCTACCCTTATAAAGGGGAAAATCGAAAAGCGGACGAGAAAATTCTTGATTTATTGTTTGGATGAATCATTCGTTTCTTCAATAATAAGAGCGTAATGAAAGACCCTGTAGCTTGCTGCGGGGTCTTTCATTTGTTTTACAAGTTCTCGAAGGTGATGTCTTAATAGATTATTGTCACGAAATCGTAACTTGTGGTACAATTTCCCTGTCACAGTGTCAGTAGATGGGATAAAGATGATGGATATTATGGGTGTCGCATATTTAACATCTACGTGTTCCTAATGGGGGTAGAGGAGGTACAACAATTGACTAATACAAAATACATAAAACTACTAGGAATAATTGTCGGTGTGGTGATTCTGAATATCCTAGTGCTCTCACCCGGGTTTTTAGGGATAGAGATCGGAGGAAGCGCTCTCGCAACAGCATTTGGAGTAACATTGCTGTTCGTAAGTGCACTAGTGGTGCTTTACTGGAGTTATAACTTATTGTTTAAGCAGCCCGTTGCTTTACCTGTACAACAAATCAAAACACATGAGGACTACGTGGAGGCTTTGACACACTACCGACATGTAAAAACGCTGGCGAATGATATCGTGCTTGCCTTAGAGCAGTTGGAACGAATGACAAAGAAGAAGGATACCTTATTAAATGTTCTAAATCAGAGGTTTGAACCAACGGAGTTAAGTTATAAAAAGTTTGCTTCCGTAACTCAGGAGGTAGAAAAGCTATTTTATCTTAATGTCAGAAGTATCCTGAATAGGCTCAATGTATTTGACGAGTCGGAGTTCGAGAGGGTTATGAATCAGAAATCAACACAGTTTTCTCAGGAGCTTCTTCAAGAAAAGACAAACGTGTATAACGAATATCTGTCTTTCATGAAAAGTTCTCTAGGTACTAACGAGGAAATCTTGCTGAAGCTAGATAAGTTGCTGTTAGAAATATCCCGCTTAGATAGTTTTGAGCCAGGGGATATTGAAAATATGCCTTGCATGCAAGAAATAGACATGTTGATTAAGCAAACCAAATATTATAAACAGTGAGAGGTGTAAAGAATGACAAAGAAAAGTAAATTTTTCCTATTATCAGGTATTCTAGTGATATTAGTATTCGGCATTGTGTATGTAGGGGTAAATTTGACCTCTAATTTAGGGAAAACAAAAACTGAAGTATCTTCGGAAGATGCAGGTAAGCGATTAAGTAAGCTATACTCCAACATCTCAGTAACTACGGAAACGCCAGTAAAGGGGCAGATTGATCTTAATCCCGCTGATGTTGGGGAGTCGTTACCGGATATCTCGAAGTTCCCCATAACCGTAGATAACACGAGTGATTATTATGTAGAAATTTTCTCTTCTCCTGAGAAGGGAGGCACGGGTGTTGATGGATGGTTGACTGGGGTAGCGACAGAGTTCAATAAAGCTAATATTTCCATAAACGGGAAACCTGCCTCTGTTAAGATACGAAATATTGCTTCCGGTACAGCTACAGATTACATCAAATCCGGCAAATATGTACCTGACGCTTTCACACCTTCTAACGAATTCTGGGGTGAAATGGTCAAGGCGAGTGGTGTTAAGACTGAACTTGTTTCTGAGCGTCTCGTTGGAAACGTTCCTGGTATAGTCATTGCCAAGGCGAAATACGATGCCTTAATAGATACGTATGGGTCGGTGAATGTCAAAACCATTACCGAGGCGATATCGAATAATGAGTTCTCTATGGGATACACGGATCCGTTCGCTAGCTCCACGGGTTTAAACTTTCTTGTAACAGCCCTTAATACGTTTGATAGTACTGATATTTTAGGGGAGAAAGCTGTTCAGGGTTTTGAAAAATTTCAAGTCAATGTGCCTTTCATTGCATCTACAACGATACAAATGCGTGATGCGGCAAAGTCCGGTATGCTTGACGGATTTGTTTTAGAGTATCAAACCTATATAAATGCCTCAGACCTAAAAAGTGGTTATGTTTTCACTCCTTTTGGTGTAAGACATGACAGTCCGTTATATGCATTAGGTGATGTACCCAAAGATAAGTTAGATATCATTCATAAATTTGCTGAATTCGTCGAGCAAGCACAATATCAGAAGTTGGCCAAAGAAAATGGCTTCAATAATCTCGATGACTACAAATCAGAACTTGCAGTAGTCGATGGTAGTCTACTATCATCTGCGCAGAAGTTATGGAAAGAAAAGAAAGACGGAAGTAAACCGATTACGGCTGTGTTCGTAACCGATGTTTCCGGTAGTATGGCAGGTGAACCTTTGAATCGCTTGAAAGAGTCCCTAATGAAGGGTCAAAAGTATTTAGGAAAAGATAACAGTATCGGCCTTGTATCTTATTCAAGTGGTGTAACCATTAATCTCCCTATTGGGAAGTACGACACGAACCAACAGTCCATGTTTGTCGGTACCGTGAACAGCCTTCAAGCTAGTGGAGGTACGGCTACTTTTGACGGTATCATTGTAGCTTTGAAATTGCTTCAAGATGAATTAGCTCTTAATCCCAATGTGAAGCCTATCATCTTTCTCTTAAGTGATGGCGAGACAAATGAGGGTCATTCGCTCAAGGACATTAAGGGATTAATTGAGACCTATAAGATTCCAATTTATACGATCGGATATAATGCCAATATAGAGGCCTTACAAAGTATTTCGAAAATCAATGAGGCCGCAAGTATTAATGCAGATACAGATGATGTTGTCTACAAGATTGGTAACTTGTTTAACGTTCAAATGTAACTAAAACCAGGGGAGGGTCAAAATGTCATTCACAATGGAAATACCAAGTCAAGAAGAGATCCAAGTTGCTATCGAAGAGCAGGTTAAGCCCGTTCCCGAGGAAATAGCAAAGCTTAAAGAGGTAGCTGAAGCTAATGTCGCAACGATCATGGCACTAGATTTCGAGTCTCTTGAGAAACGGAAAGAAATACTGCAATCCATTGACACATTCGGTATCAATACAATGAAATCATCCTCAGATAAAAATACTTTGCTTCAGGTTTCAGTAGGGAATCTCTCAAAAACTGGTGATGAGGGTGGTCAAGTAGCCAAAGGTCTATCAGAGCTGCATACTCAACTGAAGGACTTGGATCCGAGCGCAATAGACTTTGCTAAAAGCGGGTTCCTCGGCAAGCTATTCAATCCGCTGCGTGCTTACTTTCTCAAGTATCAAAAAGCCGATGTTGTCATTGCGGATATTGTTATCTCTTTAGACAAGGGGAAATCGACCCTCAAGAACGACAACACGACACTAGAGATTGAACAACAGACGCTCCGGGAATTGACCAAAAAACTTCAAAAGGAAATTCAACTTGGCGTATTGATGGACGAATCCATCGAGTCGCAAATTGAAGCAGCGAAACTGCGTAATGAAGATCCTGAGAAGGTCCGTTTCATCACCGAAGAAGTACTGTTCCCACTGCGTCAGCGGGTGATGGACTTGCAGCAGATGTTGGTAGTCAACCAACAAGGGATTATGGCAATCGAAGTGGTCATCAGGAACAACAAAGAATTGATTCGCGGGGTAGACAGAGCCAAAAATGTTACGATTTCGGCGTTGAAGATTTCCGTAACTGTAGCAAGTGCTCTCTATAATCAGAAGATTGTCTTGAAAAAGATTGAACTCTTAAACCAAACGACGAATGATCTGATCGCTGGCACGTCTAGAATGTTGAAGAATCAAGGCGTTGAGATCCAGAAGCAATCCCTTGAAGCTAGTATATCGGTAGACACCATGAAAGAAGCATTTACTGATGTATTGTCGGCTCTGGATTCTATCAGCACTTACAAGCAAGAAGCCCTGCCTAAAATGCGTGAAACGATCAATCAGTTCCGAGAATTGGCTGATAGCGGTGAGAAGCAGATTCTGCGTCTGGAGAAAGGTCATAAGTTGGGATTGTAAGATTTGAGTAAACATAAGTTTATCAATAAGTCCGCGTAACTCGCGGGCTTATTTAAATAGTATCTGAGATATTTTATATGGAAATTTGAACCGTTTTATCTATTGAACCGTAATATATGATAGTTTGAAAACTAAGGAGGTTTTTTAATGAAAAAAAGGCTGCTATGGATTCTGAGTGCTGCTATTGCACTAACACCGCTTGTCCCGACTGCCGCACTAGCGTCTAACCAGAATGTTGCAACTTCAAATCAGGCACTGGCGATTACCGCTTCTGAGAAAGCGGCGCTGCTTACCGAACAATACGGTACAACCAGCGTACAGTATGCACTGATCGACAACGGCAAGATTACAGTATCAGGACAGAAGGGATTAAACGATATAGAAGGGAAAATCCCTTTGACCACAGAAACCATGTATGGTATCGGATCAACGAGTAAAATGTTTACGACAGTTGCCGTCATGAAATTGGTAGATGAAGGGAAAATAAATCTAGATACCCCTTTAGTGGAGTACTTAGCTGATTTCGAAATGATAGATGAACGTTATAAGCAAATTACGCCACGTATGCTACTGAACCATTCTTCTGGACTTCAAGGGTCGAGCCTGGGTAGTTCATTTCTGTTCAATGATAATGACACGTATGCGCATGATAACCTGCTAGAGCAATTGTCTACACAGCGTTTGAAAGCTGCTCCGGGGGCATTCTCAGTATATTGCAACGATGGATTTACACTGGCTGAGATTCTTGTAGAAAGAGTCAGTGGTATGAAATTTACCGCATTCATTCATAAATATATTATCGAACCGTTAGAAATGAAGCATACGAAGACATCGCAAGACGAATTAGATTTAAGCAAACTTCCTGGTCTTTATTATCCAACATATCCAAAGCAGCTTCCAAATGAAACTGTCAACGTGATTGGAACTGGCGGAATCTATTCTACAGCAGAGGACATGGTACAGTTTTCGCAAATATTTATGGGACGCGAAAAAGGTATTCTCTCGAACAGCGCGGTACTAGCAATGGAGCAAAAGGAGTATAACAAGGGAATCTGGCCCAAAGAAGCGGATAATATAATTGACTACGGGCTTGGTTGGGATAGTGTAAGATTATTTCCGTTCAGCGATTATAAAATAAAGGGTCTCAGTAAGGGCGGAGACACAATTTTGTATCATGCTTCTCTCGTGGTGCTTCCTGAGCAGAACATGGCTGCTGCAGTGCTATCCTCAGGCGGAAGCAGTTCGACAAACGAGCTTCTGGCGCACGAACTTCTTCTTCAGGCGTTGAAAGAGAAGGGTACAATCACAGACATTAAACCGGAGAAATCATTCGGCACGCCTGTTAAGGCTGACATGCCAAGCAGCATCACAAAGTACTCGGGCTATTATGGTGCTACCGGTCAACAAATTAAAGTTGCTATAAAGGATGGAGAGCTATCATTATCAGTGCCGAGTGTCCCCGAGTATCCAGAGCAGAAATATGTATATACATCGGAAGGGTCATTTGTTAACCAAGAAGGAAGTTCAAAGGTCAGTATTGTAACCGAAAATGGACGCACTTACCTGTGGAACAGAGAATATGCAACCGTTCCGGGGTTGGGACAATTGGCAATATCTCAGTATGTAGCCGAAAAGCTGGAAACTCAGGCCCTGTCTAAAGAGACGGAAGATGTATGGGCAAAAAGAGAAGGCAAAACATATTACCCTGTGAGTGAGAAGTATAGTTCTCTTGTTTACATGCTTAATTCAGCCCTCAAGATTTCCCGTACCGCAGAATTAAAGGATTATCTCGGGGATAAGAAAATTACTGGACCGAATACTGCAGTGAGCCAACATCAAGTACCTGGTACGGGAAGCCGGGATACGGCTGAATTTCGTTTTTATACGAAAGAAGGTATCGAATATTTTGAGTCGGCTGGAAGTTTGTATGTCAGTGAGGATAAAGTAACACCTCTCTATAAAGGGAGGCATTCTAAGGTTACTGTCCAAACGGATGGTAACGCCAGATGGTATAGTGTATCCCAAGAAGTTGCTGGTAAGAAGATGATAGTATCGATGCCTGAACAAGGAGCTTATGCGGTATACGATGGAAATGGAACATGCGTGAACTACACCGTAATCAGCGGTATTAATGAAGTTGTGCTCCCTGAGAACGGAACGATTGTATTTGCTGCCAAGGCTGGTTCTTCATTCGGAATTACGCTGGAGAAGTAGTGTCATTCTAACAATGGTTAGTTTAAAGAAAGAACACGGTTATTTTGAGCTTGCTCAATATTACCGGTGTTCTTTCTTTATTTAATCTCAAGAGCAATATCATACTAGAAAAGTTTATTAATAAAAGTTACTCTATAATAATCATCAAGATTAGGAGGATTGCTATATGCTAAATGAAATTCGAACGATTTATCTGGATTCTGATTTAAATATAGAAGCATATCGATTTAAAGGAATCATGCAAAAGTTTCCTGCTCACTTCCATGAATATTATGTGATTGGATTTATTGAAGAAGGCCAGCGTTATTTAGTCTGCAAAGGTGAAGAATACATTATTAATCCTGGGGATTTACTTTTGTTCAACCCTTATGATACTCACAGTTGCGAGCAGATAGACGGCAAAACACTAGATTATCGATGCATCAATGTTTCATCAGAGGTCATGAAAAAGCTTGTTTTAGAGATTAATGGTAACAACAACATCCCATGCTTCAAACCAAGCGTTGTATACCAAAGCGATCTTATTGCCAATTTAAAAGAACTACATTTAATGATTTCGCAAGATGAAAGTGGGTTCAAGAAAGAAGAGTTATTCTTATACTTTATGGAAGAACTCATTCTGACACATTCTGACCTTACAATTCTTCCACCAGCATCAGAATCCCCTCTTGAAATCACAACAGTGTGTAGCTATTTAGAAGAAAATTACATAAAAACGATTACGCTTAATGATTTAAGTGTCCTTACAGGATGGAGCAAGTATCACTTACTAAGATCTTTCACGAAACAAAAGGGACTCTCTCCATACAGTTACTTGGAAACTATTCGAGTCAATCATGCAAAAAGGCTTTTGGAACAAGGTGTTAAACCCATTGAAGTGTCTTTTTTAACTGGATTTAGCGATCAAAGTCATTTGACTAAATTCTTTAAAAGACAGATTGGGTTAACACCAAAACAATATATGAGAATTTACCTCAATACTTAATCGATAGCCGATAGATATTTATGAGGAGGAATAGAATGAATAACTTAATTGCATTTATGCTGATGGCCCTTATGATGTCTATGCTACCTGGTACAGATACGGTTCTTATTATGAAAAACACGCTTATGCATGGAGCAAAAGCTGGACGTTATACGATTCTTGGGATGGCGACAGGTCTTACTTTCTGGACTTTTATTGTCGTTCTCGGTTTGTCAGTAGTTATTAGCCAGTCGGTAATGCTATTCAATACAATCAAGTATTTGGGAGCTGCCTACTTGTTCTACTTAGGTATAAGGGCATTTTTTAGTAAAAGCACACTTTCGTTAGAGGATGTTCAAGCAGAAGATAGTCAGGGCTCTAATGAAAAGGCATCGGACAACCATTGTAAGGAATCCTATCTACAAGGAGTACTCAGTAATATTCTTAACCCTAAGACCATCTTAGTCTACATTACGTTCATGCCTCAATTTATTGATCTTAATGGAAATACAAATCAACAGTTGATTGTATTAGGATTAATCCTAACTGTAATAGCCGTGGGATGGTTTTTGATCGTGGTGTATCTATTAGATCATGTGAAACAATGGCTGAAAAAACCTAAATTTCAAAAAGTCTTTCAAAAATCTACTGGCGTAATGTTAATAGGGTTTGGAGTGAAAACATTAGTTTAATCACATTAAATATTAATAGGTTTAATGGTTTGAATGGGGAAAGAAAAAAATGGGAGAGTTTAATAGAAATTCTTGCATGAGGCTTAAGTTTGTTCATAACTTGATCAAATAGAACAGGTGCGCCTGCAGCATCAATAAATAATTCGATATCGAGATCGTTGTGTCCGTAAACGTTTATTGCATCATAGTTTCTCGTTAGTCCTGCCTCAAGGATTTCTTTCGTTGTATATTAATAACATTGATTCTACTTATATTTATCGTTTATAGTACCTCAGTACTTCAATGCTAAAAAACAACAAAGACACCTTAGTTTCTCAAAAAAGTATCATCCTCATCGTTTTTATTCTGGCGCTTCTATATGTATCGATCTTTCTATTAAAAGCGAAACAAGAGCACGATCACCAACGAAACGTCACAGCTGTATTGTTGTCATGACAGGTATTTCATCTATTGCGGTAAACGGCTTGACCGGCGAACAGTATCTCTCTATTCTTTTGCCCTGTCAAATGTTCAAGGATAAATACACCCGCAGAGGTATTCCAGCGAAGACGTTATCGTAGCAGTATCCTGCACCAATGTGTGGACTTTTTCAGTGGTCTCGATTAATCCGAGCAGCTTTTTTTCTGATTAGAGATCGTTACTATAAATAAGCTTCAAGACTAGTCTTAGCTTGGTGTGATATTTCAACAAAAATGCTGATATAGCTAAAAGCTATAACTAGATATAGTTTAATACGGTTACACTATACCAGCTAATACATGGTATCTTTCTATTAACAAGTAATTTGCATAGGAGAGATATAGAATGGTAAAGAGTAGTGTATTGGGATATCCGCGTATTGGTGCAGATCGTGAATGGAAGAAAGCGCTAGAAGCATTCTGGTCTGGCAAAATTGAAGAAACAGAGTTTCATAGTAAATTACAAGAGATTCGTTTGAATCATTTACGTAAACAACAGGAGAAGGGCATTGACATCATTGCAGTAAATGATTTTAGTTATTATGACCATATTCTGGATACAGCTACTATGTTCGGGATTGTTCCGAAGCGTTTTCCTTATGCTGGTGGTGTTGTTCCATTGTCTGTATATTATGGTATCGCCCGTGGAACGAAGGAAGCGACAGCAAGTGAGATGACGAAGTGGTTCAACACGAATTACCATTATATCGTTCCTGAGTTGGATGATGCTACACCAGTACTTACGGAGAATAAACCTCTTATAGCTTATCGTGAAGCTAAGGAAAAGCTCGGAATCGAAGGAAAACCAGTTATCGTAGGACCATTAACATTCTTGAAACTATCCAAAGGATATAATGTAGCAGAAACAGATGTATGGCTAGATCGTTTGCTACCACTGTATGTGCAAATACTTCAGGAACTTGCGAATGAAGGGGTGCAATGGGTACAAATAGATGAGCCGATTCTTGTTCAGAAATTAAGCGCAGAGGATCTTCAAAGATTGAAGACAATCTATGAGACTATTGCCAAGTCTGTGCCTAACTTGAACATCATGTTGCAAACTTATTTCGAATCAGTAGAGAACTATAATGATATCATCCAGTTGCCAATCCAAGGATTGGGTCTTGATTTCGTACATGGATTGTCAGGTAACTTGTCATCCATTAAGGAATTTGGCTTCCCAGCAGACAAGATTCTAGGAGCGGGCGTGATCGATGGCCGTAGTATTTGGAAAGCGTCACTTCAAGAGAAATTAACATTATTGGAACAACTATCTGGACTCGTAACAGCTGACCAACTTATCGTACAGTCATCATGTAGCCTACTTCATGTTCCTGTTACGGTGGCTAGTGAGAAGAAGCTATCAACTGAGCTTAAAGGTGCCCTCGCATTCGCTGATGAGAAGTTAGATGAACTTGTTCTTCTAGCGAAAGCAGTGACTTCAGGTAAAGCTAATATTGCAGACGAATTGGCACAATGTGAACTTGACCTACAGGCACTTAAACAATCCGGCGAGCGTAATCGTAATGATATTCAGAGCGCGGTTGCTACGATTAGCTCGAAGCATCCTGAACGTCATCTTCCTTTTGCAGAGCGTCATGTTGCACAGCAGAAGAAATGGCAATTACCATTGTTCCCAACAACGACGATCGGAAGCTTCCCGCAATCGGCTGAAGTACGTAAAGCCCGTCAATCATGGCGTAAGGGTGAATGGAATAACGAGAAGTATGTTGGTTTTATCCAAGATCAGATCGATATTTGGATCAAGCTGCAGGAAGAGATCGGATTGGATGTTCTTGTCCATGGTGAATTTGAACGTACAGATATGGTTGAATTCTTCGGTGAGAAGCTTGCCGGCTTCGCATTCACACAGTTCGGATGGGTACAATCTTACGGTTCTCGTTGTGTGAAACCACCTATTATTTTTGGTGATGTAGCATTTGAGAAGGCAATGACTGTGGAAGAAACGAAGTATGCTCAGTCGAAGACAGATCGCCCTGTTAAGGGAATGCTTACTGGGCCTATTACGATCATGAACTGGTCTTTCGTTCGTGATGATATTAGCCGTGAACAAATCGCCTACCAATTGGCCTATGCACTTAGACAAGAAGTAGAAGCGTTAGAGAATGCCGGTATCGGAATGATTCAAGTGGATGAGCCTGCGGTTCGTGAAGGGCTGCCACTGAAGGAAGAGGAGCAAGCGAACTACTTAGCATGGGCTGTCAAAGCGTTCCGCATGACAACATGTACGGTTCAAGATACAACTCAAATTCACACGCATATGTGTTATTGTGAGTTCCATGACATGATTGATTCGATTGAAGCGATGGATGCTGATGTCATCTCAATTGAAACTTCTCGTAGTCATGGTGAGTTGATTCATAGCTTCGAGTTGAATACGTATAAACTAGGTATTGGTCTAGGTGTATATGATATCCATAGTCCGCGTATTCCGCGAGTGGAGGAAATGACAAGTATGATCGAACGTGCCTTACGTGTGCTGGATCCGGAGCTTTTCTGGATCAATCCAGACTGCGGACTGAAAACACGTGGATTTGAGGAAACGGTCGATTCCTTACGCAACATGGTTGAAGCGACAGAGATTGCACGTGCGAAGCATTCCCTGAAAGTATAATTAGTATATGGGGTATGCGATTGTATACCTTTAATGGAATATGGCGATCTCTCCCTGTAGAATAGAGGGAAGAGATCGCCTTTTGTTAATAAAATATGATTAATTCCCATTAACGAGAAGTAAGTTAGTTAGTTTGCAAGACCTCTTTACAGGGCTATTCCCTTGGTATCTACGGGGGAATAGCCCTTTGCTGAGCAGCTACTTAAGCCCCGCTTCGTACCAATCGTTGGGATAGTATTGAACCAAATGTTAGAGCTGTGAATGCTATTCAGAAATGAAATAGAAAATATTACCGTTTTTGATGATCAACAAGGAGATGATTTTAATGAAAAGGATTTCAGTTAAAATGGTAAGAAAAGATTTGTTGGATATTCCTGAGTATTCGCTTCCAACTGGATTTCGAATTAGGTTATTTGAAAAAGGTGACGAACATCATTGGGCTAAGGTTGAAGCAAGTGTAGATGAATTTAAAAACGAGGAAGCTGCGCTAGAACACTTCAATAAAGAATTTGGACCCTATATTGATGAGATGTCCACGCGGTGTATTTTCATTGAGAATAAAAATGGAGAAGTGATCGGAACAACAACAGGATGGTATGGCGGCTTAAATGGCGATGGAGAAATATCAGGTAGAATACATTGGGTAGGTGTTGCTCCTGAATATCAAGGGAAGAAACTTTCAAAACCTTTACTTAGTGCAGCTATGAATATTTTGGCCGATCGTCATTCAAAAGCCTATCTTACATCTCAAACTACAAGTTATCAAGCTATCAATATGTATTTAAACTATGGGTTTGAGCCTTTCATCACTGGACCAAGCTGTTATGAAGCTTGGTCCTTGTTAGAAAATATATTAAACCGAAAAATATTAATGTAGCTTTAAATGAATGTTTGCTAAAGGCCGGAGAAAATGAAAGAGCTGCATAAATTGCGGCTTTTTTTGCATTAAGGATATAAGCTCTTATCCAAACCAAAAGACAAGAGCAAATATTCATGGCACCTAAAGTAATGCCTATTGTTAACCTGTATTAAAATTTAGGTTTACAATAGTGTGATATCCAGTTATGATTTAGCTAATACATAGATGTCGACTCTAGTAGGAATTCAAATTTCAATCATAACAACGGAGGTCGCAAAATGAAAACAAAAGAGATGGTATTTGCTGCTTTATTCGCTGCATTAATAGGGGTATTAGGCATGATTCCACCCATTCCACTAGGTTTTATCCCTGTACCCATCACCGTACAAACACTTGGGGTCATGCTAGCAGGATGCTTTTTAGGCAAGAAAACGGGTACGCTTAGCTTGATTTTATTTATCGTATTAGTCGCTTTAGGTTTACCTTTATTATCTGGGGGACGTGGAGGTCTTTCTGTATTAGTAGGACCGTCTGCTGGATACATTCTAAGCTGGCCAGTGGCCGTATTCTGTATCGGATATATGACAGAAAAGGTGTGGTCCACATTAAAAACATGGAAAGTTATCGTCATTAATGTTGTTGGTGGTGTTGTACTTGTTAGTTTAATCGGTGCGCCAATCATGGCTATCATTACACATACATCTGTGTGGGCAGGACTTGTGAGTGCTACCGCATTTTTACCTGGAGATTGTATTAAAGCCGTTATTGCAGCCTTGATTGCGATACAATTAAAAGCAGTAAGTCCGATTGAAGAAAATGTGCAGAACTCATAGTTAATGAAATTGGAATAGGTGTGATGAGCAATGAATCTAGTAGAACCATTACTACACTATGCAATGCAGCAACCAGACAAAATCGCTTTATCCGACGGTCATGAGAGCCGTACTTATTTGACATTGGTACAAACGATGAAGAAAATTGCTCAAGGTTTTAAGCAGAATGGTCTCAACCACGACAAGGTTGCCATTTTATCTACGAATCGTATCGAATTTGTGGAGGTTTTTCTCGGAGCCATCTATGCAGGGTGTGTGCCCATTCCTGTGGATCCAAAATGGAGTACTAGCGAAGTGAACGCCATTGTACAGCAGTGTCAGCCGAAGATGATGTTTACAGAGACTGCGTTCGAAAAGAATCTAATCTTACAGAACAGAAAAATCCAACTTCTAACCTTTTCAGCGGAAGGGATCGGCTCCTATGACAACTGGTTAGATTCTTTAAAGCCAGAAGCTGAAATGGATGACACCAATGAATTATTATTTATCGGTTTCACTTCAGGCACAACAGGAATGCCTAAG
The DNA here is from genome assembly GCF_051550225.1 of Paenibacillus sp. FA6. NCBI lineage: Bacteria > Bacillati > Bacillota > Bacilli > Caryophanales > Paenibacillaceae > Paenibacillus > Paenibacillus sp. FA6. Next base: position 1,906,366 of record NZ_CP188820.1, read on the forward strand.
GGGTATATGCGCACACATTTGTCATGGATGAATAGCTTTGAGGCGACGAGTGAAGCTTTCCAACTGAACAACATGGAACATATGTTGGCCCCAGGTCCATTCGTTCACTCCTTGTCGTTATTCGCTATCATGCAGAGCCTATATAGTGGTGCAACCTTTCATATTGTAAAAGAATTTAATGCCAGGAAGGTTCTACAGTTGTGTAAACAGATTCCCGATGTCATTCTCTTTCTCGTGCCAACGATGATTGAATCAATATTGCAGCAGGCCATCCCAGATCAGACGCAAATCCAAGCGTTGATTAGCTCAGGTGGGAAGTGGTCAGAGACGTCTAAGAATAGGTGCAGGGAAGTATTTGGCAGGACGAAGTTATATGAATTTTACGGTTCATCTGAAGCAAGCTATATCAGTTATTTGGACATTTATGCCGAAAACAAGCCCAATTCGGTAGGAAAGCCCTTTTCGGGCGTAGAGATATCTATTAGGGATGAAGATTTTCAAGAGGTACCCTTTGGGAGTATTGGGCAGCTTTACATTCGAAGTAACATGATCTTTAAAGGCTATTATCAGTTACCTGAAGAAACGGCAGAAGTCTTTCGAGACGGATGGCTCATCATTGGAGACCTTGTGTATATGGATCAGGATGGCTACTTATATATGGCCGGTCGCTCCAAAAATATGATCGTATCCGGTGGCCTTAATGTTTTTCCTGAGGAAGTAGAGTCTGTCTTACAGCAGATTCCAGCAATTCAAGAAGTGATGGTACTTGGCGTGCCAGATGACTACTGGGGTGAACAGGTGACGGCACTCGTAAAGTGGAGCGGACAACAACGCTTATCTATAGAGGAAATAAAGAATTACTGTCGCCAGCATTTAGCGAGCTACAAAGCCCCCAAACAGCTCATCACTGTAGATCAGTTCATTTATACAAGTAGCGGGAAAATGGCTCGTCAAGCGATGAAGGACTATACGAAAAGAGTGATGATATGACAGAGGCTGTAATTGTCATGGCTAAACGTACGCCAATTGGCAAGATGGGCGGCATATTAAGCGCTCTTGAGCCGGAGTTATTATTAGCACCGCTTATTCAGCACATAGTAGCAGAAACGAAATTACCAAAAGATGTAATCGATGATGTCATCATTGGCAATGTAGTAGGACCGGGTGGTAATATAGCACGGGTTGCTGCTCTAGAAGCAGGACTTCCAGTCACGGTCCCAGGTGTCACCGTAGATCGACAGTGCGGTTCGGGGTTAGAAGCTATCAATATAGCAGTACGTTTAATTCAGAGTGGAGCGGGTGAGGTTTATTTAGCAGGTGGTGTTGAAAGCACGAGCCGTGCACCATGGAAAATGGCCAAGCCACAAACACTCATGGGTGTACCGCAGCTATACACGCGTGCTCACTTCACTCCAAGCTCCTACGGCGACCCAGATATGGGTATTGCTGCGGAGAATGTTGCCAAACAATATGCGATTTCTAGGGAAGAACAGGACCGTTACTCCTTAAATAGCCATCAAAAAGCCATTCATTCGCAGCAAACTGGTCGGTTTCTGCAAGAGATTGTCCCTATTCAAGTAAATGGTGAGTGGGTTACCACTGATGAATGTCCAAGATCCAATACGAGCCTAGAAAAGTTGCAACAACTGTCACCAATCTTTCTGGAACAGGGTACGGTAACAGCTGGTAATGCCTGTCCTCTCAATGACGGTGCGGCGCTTGTACTCATCATGTCCCGCGAAAAATGCCATGAGCTTAATTTAAAGCCTATTTTGCGCGTGGTGGATGCTCAAGCAGTAGGTGTAGATCCGAATTATTTAGGGATTGGCCCTGTTTCAGCTGTTCAAAAAGTGCTAAACCGTCAGCAGCTTACGGTTGCTGATTTAGATTTAGTAGAGTTTAATGAGGCGTTTGCCTCGCAAGTATTGGCTTCACTGAAGGAGCTTCAGATTCCACAGGAAAAGGTCAATCGTGGAGGTGGAGCACTAGCCATTGGTCATCCTTACGGTGCGTCAGGAGCTATCTTAATGACACGCTTATGTGCAGAAATGCTGCGTAAACCATACCAAAGGGGTCTTGCTACACTAGGTATTGGTGGTGGGATAGGTCTAGCTACCCTAGTGGAGGCTATCGAATGAACAGAGTCCAACATCGGCTTCATATAACCACTGAATGGATTACGGACTATGCTGCAAGTATCGAAGCTCCTTTGCAAACGATACATGGTGATCTCATCGCACCTGCGACAATGCCTATTATTTTCTGGCAAGCATTCGATATTCCTTGGTTGCACATAGAGGCCCCTTTGATTCACGGTTCGCAGCAATTCTCATACAAGACCCCGATTACTGCAGGCATGAACTTAGATTGTGAATTATGTTTAACGAATGTAGAGAAAAAGGAAGGTAGACAAGGGCGACTGACCTTTTATACCCATACCCTTGAATGTACGTGCGACGGCGCTCTCATCGTCACAGCGGAAACCGTATTAATCTCAGTAGGTGATGAAGTATGAAGAAACAAATTACAGCTGATGCTATCCAGCAATATGCGATTGCATCTAAAGATACGGCTGCCATTCATCTGAATGTTGAAGCTGCCGTAAAAGCTGGATATAAGCGACCTGTCGCGCATGGCATGTATATCATGGGGTTGGCACAATCATTGTATTTAACCAAGCACCCATCGCAATGGATCACAACATATCATATGAAATTTCAAAAGCCACTTTTAGTAGATACTGTTGCGAACTTCGACTTTGAGGTCTGTGACGACCATATCCATGTGAACGTTGCAGTTGAATCTGGCGACGTAATTGCTTCGGGCACTTTTTCAGTGAAAGAGAGGTAATGATGAATAAAGTAGCTGTAATTACAGGAGCGACTAGGGGTATTGGGCGCAGCATCGCCCTTCATCTTGGACAATCCGGTTATCAAGTGGTTGTCAATGGTACGAAGATTGTGTTAATCAACGAAGTGGTGCAAGAGATTCATCGAACAAGCGGTGAGGCGATCGGGTACTGTGCGAATGTCGCAGATTCGCTCGAGGTTAGTGCCATGGTGGATGCAGTCATAGCTAAATATGGCCGTATTGATGTATTGATCCATAATGCTGGAAATTTGCATGACCAATCCTGTTTACGTATGACGGATGAAGAGTGGAAATCTGTGGTAGATGTTCATTTGAATGGTGCCTTTTATAGCATTCAGCGAGTACTAACTCATATGATTGAGAATGGCGGTGACATTCTTTTAATGACCTCTACTGCTGGATTGATGGGTTCTATGGGTCAGGTGAATTACAGCGCGGCCAAAGCTGGAATACTCGGTATCGTATGGACGCTCGCAGCCGAACTTAAGCGCAATCGTATTCGAGTGAATGCCATTTCACCAGCTGCCTTAACGGATATGACTAGACCTGTCATCGAGCACATCAAGGAAAAGTACGCCAGCCGGAATGAGCCGTTTCCAGATTTCTGGAAGGTGGGTGAAGCAGATGATGTTGCTCGCTTCGTGGTCGCATTACTGGCACAATCGGATGCAGATTTAACGGGTGAAATATTTGGTGTAAACGGTTCAAAGGTGACGAAGTGGCACAAGCCTGCACCTGCCTTTTCCGAAAATAGCGTAGAGGCATTTTTCACAACATGGCAGTCTCAGAAGGGAAGTACATAAATGCTTACATTCGATCACGTTCATTTTTATTATAAAAAGGGGCAGCCGGTCATAGAGAATATGAGCTTTACGATTGAAACAGGTGAGTTTGTGGCGATTGTCGGAGCCAATGGATGCGGCAAGTCTACGATTGCCAAGTTAATGGATGGATTACTGCTTCCTAAGGAAGGTCAAGTGACATTTAAGAGTCTAGACACGTCAAGACCTGAAGATCTAGATAAGATCCATGAGCAAATAGGCTTTGTATTCCAAAATCCAGAGGACCAATTCATCACCACAACGGTTATGGATGAGGTAGTATTCGGATTGGAAAATATTCGCGTACCAAGGGAGGAAATACGAAGCCGATTGGACCATGCAATACAAGCTGTTCAGATGGAGGATTACTTAGAATCGATGCCACACCAGCTATCCGGCGGGCAGAAGCAACGTGTAGCGATTGCGGCGATTGTGGCCATGCGCCCTCAGATCATTATTTTTGACGAAGCTACCTCCATGCTTGATCCACAGGGAAGGGAGCAAGTGATTTCGATTATGCATGCGCTACACTCCCAAGGCATGACCATGGTTCATATCACCCATCATATGGAGGAAGTGCTATCTGTAGATCGTATTTTACTCATACATCAAGGCCGATTGGAATTTGATGGCGATCCTTTAACCTTTTTTGAAACCGTGCCCGTCGCGGACTATCAATTAGAACCGCCCTTTGCGGTACGATTAAATAAACTGTTCCATCAATCAACGCCATTTACGGCAGATTGGAAGGAGATGATTCGCTTACAATGGTCTATCAACTAAACAATGTGAGCGTCAACTATGCCAATCGAGTGGCTTTGCAGCATGTCAGTTGCACAATCCAAGAAGGCAAATGGATTTCCGTCATTGGACAAACGGGTGCTGGCAAGTCTACATTCATCAAAGTGCTGAAGGGGCTGATTCCTACCGTCGATGGAGACTATTCGATTGATCAGCAGCCCATTCAAAGAGATACCAAAGGACAACTAAAGGTCGTTCCTGGCATAGGCTACGTATTTCAATATCCGGAGCATCAATTATTTGAAACGAGCGTTTACAAGGAGCTTGCCTTTGCCCCGAAGCTGCACGGTTATTCACCTCAGCAGATAACGAAAGCTATAGAAACCATTTTACCGCAAGTAGGTTTGTCGGAGGAGATTCTTCCATTGGTTCCGTTCCAATTAAGCGGGGGTCAGAAACGCCGCGTAGCGATCGCCTCAGTATTGATGATGGATCCGAAGCTACTTATTTTGGACGAACCCACAGCAGGTCTTGACCCAGTAAGCCGTGTCGCTTTGTTGCGGTTACTAAAAGAATGGCAACAACAAGAAAAACGCACCATTCTCTTCGTATCACACCAAATGAATGATGTTGCCGAATACTCGGATGAAGTCATGGTACTTCACGCAGGACAGCTAATGGGGCATTTTGATACCAGTACTTTATTTCTGGAACAGACGCAATTGCTTGCAAAACTCGGATTATCACTGCCAGAACCGGTGCAACTCTTACATTTAGTGGAGGAATTATCCGGTCAGAAAATTGAAGTCGCAAGCTGCAGAGAGCAGGATATATTCGAAAAAGTGTGGCCAATATGGCACACAAGGAGCTACTAATGTCTAATACCGTATTAATAGGACAGTATTTGGAGACCTATTCCTTATTTCACCGTCTAGATCCACGGATAAAGATTGTAAGCATTATTATCATCATATTGAGCTTCCTAATGCTAGATTCGTTCATCAGCTACGCAGTCGCAACCATCTTCGTTATTGGCATTTTGTTGCTATCCAAAATCCCATTTCACGTATTTGGTAGAGGGTTGAAGCCTGTCTTGTTTATTTTGATGTTTACCTTTGTATATCATGCCTTATTCACGAAAGGAAATGTCATTTGGTCCTGGTCATTCATTGAGGTGACAGTAGATGGGTTGCAGAACGGGATACGTTACGTCTGGCGTATTGTTTTACTCATCTTGCTTGCTTCTATTTTAACGTTAACTACAAAACCGCTAACCTTAGCCCATGGTCTAGAAAAGTTATTAGCACCGTTATCCAAATTACATGTGCCAGTGGAGCAGTTTTCATTAATGATCGTCATTGCGATTCGATTTATTCCGACCATCCTACAGGAGCTTGATCGTATTCTCCTGGCACAAAAGGCTAGAGGTTATGATATTACGGCTTTAACGTTACCAAAACGTATTTTCGCTTATATTCCTATTCTCATTCCTTTACTCTTCACGATCATTCAGCGTGCCGAGCAGTTGACTTACGCGATTGATGCGCGTGCTTATGGTGATGGTAAAGGGAGAACTACCTATAGACAATTGAAATTTCAGCAAATCGATGCTCAAGTAGGGGGAATCGTCATTCTAATGACGGTGACCCTGCTAGTATTAAGGATTGGGGGAGTTTAGGTGGATATTTATGGGGCTGTTGTGGACAATGAAACACGATGTGTTCATTATCATACTGAAAAGGATATTATCGCTATGAAGTTTAAATGCTGCAATCGCTACTATCCTTGCTACAAATGCCATGAGGAGCACGCAGATCACAGCATCGAGCGTTGGCCGCAAGAGCAATTTGACGAATTGGCCATCCTCTGCGGAAGTTGTCACACGGAGTTGACGATTCAACAGTATATGCATACAGCTAGCTGCCCACATTGCCGGGCTAGCTTTAATGAGAGATGCGCCTTACATTATCCTATTTATTTTGAACATGCTGCTAATGAAGAATAACAGGAGGTGATGATGATGAAGTGGAATACACGTATCACTGAATTATTGCAAATAAAGGTTCCTATTATTCAAGGGGGACTTGCCTATTTAGCCTATGCAGATCTCGCTGCAGCTGTTTCAAATGCAGGTGGACTTGGACAAATCACAGCTATGAGTCTCTCAAATGCGGATGCCCTGCGCCAAGAAATTCAGCGTGCACGTACCCTATCAAACAAGCCGTTTGGTATCAATTTTGCCATTGGCATGCACGGTGTTGATTATAAGGATCGGGTCCAGATCGCAATCGATGAGCAAGTACCTGTTGTGACCATTACTGGCGGAAATCCTACGGAAATTCTAGAGATGTTGCGGCCCACGGATATAAAAACCTTGGTGCTCGTTTCCTCACGCAGACAAGCGCAAAAAGCTGAACAACTCGGTGCATCTGCTGTTATTGTAGTTGGGCAAGAGGGTGGTGGACACTTAGGACGTGATGATGTGGGAACCATGGTGCTTGTACCTCAGGTGGTCGATGCTGTTAAAATTCCCGTCGTTGCCTCAGGTGGTATTGGGGATGGCCGTGGATGGATGGCTGCCCATGCACTTGGAGCGGAGGGCATCGAAATGGGTACGCGTTTTATCGCCACGGAGGAATGTGTCGACGCCTCTGCTTCTTATAAAAGAGCTTTGATTGAGAGTTCTGAGTGTGACACAGCTGTGATCAAACGTTCAATCCATTCTCCTGCCAGGGTATTGCGAAGTGACTACATCGAACAAATTCTCGAAATTGAACGCGTATCACCAACCTATGAGGCGTTACAAGGTTATATTAGTGGTGAAGCCAATAAGCGTTGGATTCACGATGACATTAAAGAAGAAGGTTTCGGTTGGGCAGGGCAAGTGACCGGCATGATCCATGATATCCCAACAGTCGCCGATTTGATCGACAGAATGGTCAAAGAGGCAGAGATGATCCGCGGAAAATGGGGAGCTTTATAAATAGTACCCTCATAACGATTTCGTAACCAAACTGATTCTTTCCCGTATAAGATATGAACATGATACGGAGAATAACTAAAAGAAGAAGTTGAGGTAATGTATCGTATGAATGAGGAAATGATAGACCTTGCCGATACAGTGTACCGACTAGCTGAGCAGAAGGCAGCTCAGTATTTTGCAACACTGTATGAGCAGGTCAGAGAAAAGACTAATGTGTCTACTTTGACTGAAGATATCCAATTGTGGAAAAAGAGCCATATTCATCAACATTCATGGCTATCCATTTTTTCGAAGGGAAAGAGAAAACCGGATTCTACGGATTATCATAGATATATAAGGTGGCTGAATTATACAGGAAGATTAGATAATTACTTGGATCGAAGCGTTTCCTATATGTACATGAGGGATCTGGGAAAAGCACTCGATTCACCTGATACACAGAGCAGGATTCAGCGTGTAGTTGCCGATATCAAAAGTCACTTGATACATTCCACAGTAACAAATGAGGGGAATACACTGGATGTTATGAGTCTGGCCGCGTTGTATCGGATGGCTCAGAAGGAAGGCATAGAAACTGACATGATCTGGGTCATTAACAAACTCAGAACCGTATCCTCCAATATACCGAAGGAAATGAATGCCGAGCATGCCCAGCGTAAGCTGATCAAGATCATTATTGGGGTTATGTTACACGTAGTTGAAGAGATGGACGCTAACATCACGCCTCCCGAGCGTGCTCAAAGACTTGGTGAAGCCATTAGGCTTGGCTATTCCTATGGTCTGTCCTATCCATTCATTGACGATCTTCTGGATTCACAAGTCTTGACCGCACAAGAGAAAGAACAATATTCCCATATGATACGTGTCGCGCTTCTGACGGGATCTGTGCCGGAATTAGGTAAGTGGGATGGAAGCAACATGGAATTGATTCAATATATACATGCAGAGTTAGGGGAAGCCTTTGAATATATTAATAACCATCAACGATCCGATACACAGAGTGCATTCTTCGAGCAGTCCTATGTGTTCTTTCATTCTCAGGAAATGGACCGTAATAAGGATATGTCTCATGCGGATTACTCTAATGAAGAGTTGTATATCCCCATCATTTTAAAATCATCATCATCCCGCTTGATCGTCCGTTCCGTCATTAGTGCTCCTGTAGATGAGGATATTGATCAGCGAACTTTCTATTATGGCATCTACAATCAGTTGGCTGATGATTTCGCGGATATGTTTGATGATATGAAAGATGGCGTGGTAACACCTTATACCTATTATTTGCAATACCATGATCGTCGTCCTGATCTAATAAACCCTTTTGAATTATACTGGACGGTCATCTCCCATTTGATCCATAACGTGCATCATTCAGATGCCAAGACCCGTGAGGTCATACTGGAACGTGCAATTAATGGACTTAAACGTTGTAAACAACGCTTAGGTACTGAAAAGTATAATGAAATTATGAACATCTTTGCTTCTGGAAATCCAGAATTTAATCATCTCGTCCAATATATGGTTCGAAAAGTGGATGATGTGGATTTCTTCGATAAATTGCTTCGGGATCAGATGGTTATCACTCTACAAAACAACCGTAAAGAAAAAGAAGACTTTTACGATACGATCAAAACGGTCCGCCAGCAGATAAACAGCATGTTGCAGATCCCTAAAGATAATGGGATCTCACCGATGAAAGAACCGCTTACTAATGCTGCGAATTACAGTCTGGAAGGGGATGGGAAGCGTCTCCGACCTATATTGACCTGGGTCATGGGTGTGAACGAATATGGATTACAGCCTTCGGAAATCGCCCCACTTCTGAGATCATTGGAATATATGCATACCGCTTCCTTGATCTTCGATGATCTGCCATCCCAGGATAATGCTTCTACCCGTAGAGGGCGCCCAACCCTACATCAGGTGTATAATATAGCCACTGCAGAATTAACCGGGTTGTTTCTAATGCAGAAGGCCATTAAAGAACAAGCGTCACTTGATCATTTCAATGCCCAAAGCGTGCTTGCCTTAATGCAATATTCAGCCGACAAGACAGCAGAGATGTGTATGGGACAAGAGATGGATTTGCAATCGAAAGGAAAAGCACTAACACTAGAACAATTGAATATGATGTGCTTTTATAAAACGGGAATTGCATTTGAAGCTTCTCTGATTATGCCTGCTATTCTCGCTGAGGTTAAGGCGCCGGAAATCACGGCTTTGAAGAAATTCGCCTATCATGCAGGTATTGCCTTTCAGATTAAAGATGATTTGCTTGATATGGAAGGGGACCTGCTTACACTGGGTAAGCCCGCTGGCAAAGATGTTGAGAACAATAACTCGACTTTTGTATCCATTCTAGGGCAGGAGGGTGCCAAGAAAGAAATGTGGGAGCACTACTGCCTTGCTATGGAAGTATTGCAAGAGATGCCCCGAAATATCGCGTTTCTGAAACATTTGTTGAATTATATGGTTAGTCGAGAGAGTTAACTAGACTTGTGCTAGATTAGCTATAATAGTTATACTAATGAAAATGGAAGATACAAGGGGATGAGTAGAAATTGAGAAAGAAAGTATTGGTGGCTACTGGATTGGTAGTCATTGCGCTAGGGGCGTATATGTTTGCTGGAGGCGTCGACAGGAAAGCGTCTAACGAAACGGATACGCAAGACATTAAACAATTGGTGCATGAATACAGTGCTAGCAACATAAAAAACCTATCCGCTTCAATTACATCGCAGCAACTTATCGTGACTGAGGGCAACATCAAGGAGTTAACCTATAACTTACCTGAAAATGAGTTTTTTATTTCCATCGCACCGTATGTTAAGGAAACCCATCCTTGTGCAATCCACAGCTTGACGGGCTGTCAAGGAGAAATGGTAGAAGAAGAGTTCGACGTATACATCGCCGATATGGAAGGCAACATGATATTGGATCAAACAATGAAATCCCAATCTAACGGATTTATCGATTTATGGCTACCCCGTGATAAAACGTACCGCATAACGGTCGAGCACGATGGGAAGACAGCAGAATCCGAGATTTCCACGTTCAAAGACGACAATACTTGCATTACAACAATGCAATTGATTGAGGACAAAAGCGCTTAAGTGAGCGCTTTTTTTTGACTGAAATAACATTATATCCAGATCGCGGGTCACCAAAAAGTAAAGAATTTGCTGGCTTTAGGCCGCATATTTCGGAAAATTTGAGGAACAGCCAGGTATTGCTCAGCGTTCATATTTCCGGTGCACAGTGATATACTAAAAAGTCACTCATACATTACAAACTTGATAATTATGGTCGTATAGAATGATAGCCCAGAGTTTGTGAAATTATAGACAATCAAGGAGATTTGAGCCCATGAAATTGACTGAAAAAGAAAAAGCTAGAAAAGGGTTACTTTATGATAATAATCATGACAAAGAGCTTTTAGCAGAACGAATGCGGGCAAAAGAATTATGTTTCGATTATAACCATCTTCGTCCTAGCCAAATTGTTGAACGGAACGAGATCCTAAAAGAGCTACTTGGTAAAACCAAGAGTAACTTTCTTATTGAACAGCCGTTTGTATGTGATCAAGGATATAATATTGAAATTGGAGAGAATTTTTACTGCAACCATAATAGTGTCATGCTTGATGCTGCAAAAATAACGTTTGGAGATAATGTTTTTATTGCACCTAATTGTGGATTTTATACTGCCGGTCACCCACTTGATAGAGAGCAAAGGAATAAAGGATTGGAAATTGCTTACCCAATAACTATAGGAAACAATGTATGGATTGGAGGGGGTGTATCGATTCTTCCAGGTATTACGATTGGAAATGATGCCGTTATTGGGGCAGGAAGTGTTGTTACCAAAGATATTCCTTCTGGTGTTATTGCAGTAGGTAATCCCTGTAGAGTACTCCGGGAAATTACGGAATCAGATAGAGATAAGTATGCTCGAGAATAATTCAAGATAAGAGAAAGCGGCCCATAGGGTCGCTTTTTATAATTATGTTACACAATAGGTCTCGTATTGAATTGTAACGTATAAAAAAGTTTAAGAGGGATGGATGTCAACACGTTATCTGTTTTTTAGGTTACAGCACATCAAACAGAGGTAGACTTGGATGAAAAAGAAAAGGATTAATTAAAATATAGAGATTGACTTTTTGTCGAGACCATGCAGGCACTTGACACCCGTGTGGTATATTAAAAAAGTGATTTCGCGAGGATAGAGTAGGAAAGTAGTTGCTAGATTCTCTTCAAAATAATAACTTACTAACCATACCTAGGAGGCAACTAATGTTTCAGCATAGTAATCAGAATTTTTCAGAAGTAAACTTTGGCACACAAGATTTAAGGTACAGCGATCTAATTAGTTGTACATTTAATCGTTGCTCATTTTCTAACGGATCACTAGAGGAGATTACCACCGACAACTGCCGTTTCATTGAGTGTGATTTTCGCGGAGCATTGCTCAATGGCTCCATTCATAAAGAATCCGCATTTGTGAATTGCAACTTTAACGGAGCTAATCTTTTTGTTTCGAAATTTGAGATATGCAAAATGACGGGTTCGGACTTTTCTGGCTCAAATATGGATGGGATCACAATTTTTCAAGGCGATTGGTCATATACAAATTTAAGACATACCAGATTAGTTAAGCAGGACTTACGTGGGATTAAATTTTATGAAGCAGATTTATCAGGAACCAATTTAGAAAAAGCCGATTTAAGAGATTCTGATCTGACAATGGCATCATTGGCAAAAGCAAAGTTACAGGGCACTGATGTAAGAGGGGCTAAAATGGAAGGAGTAGATTTTAAAACATTCACCATTTCAGGTATGAGAATGGATAGAGAGCAAACGGTATTGTTTTCTCTATCTCATGGAGCCAAGGTAGATTAATGAAAAATTCTATGCCTACTATAAATATTATTGTAGGCAAAATTGACCTTTAGGAACGATAGCTCAAACACAAAGAGACGGTATTTAGAAGAAAACTTGGGAGTAGCTAATGGTGAACTGACACCTGAAGAGTTAGAGAAAAGGACAGGTCTGTGATATCAGAATCATATCTAATGAAACAAGGATCACTGTACCAGTGGTTCTTTATATCGTTGTCATACGTATCAAATAAATTTCACATGAATTCGAGTTACTTCAGCCGAATTTTCAAGCAGGACACAATTATCAGCTTTACGGATTATCTACTTAAGTGCAGAATGGAAAAAGCGGTGAATCTGCTGAAGGAGACCGACTTGAATGCCTATCAGATTGCTGAAAAGGTCGGGATAAAGGATCCTTATTATTTCAGTAATTGTTTTAAAAAGGTGATGGGGGTATCGGTTCAGGAGTACAAGAAGAATTGCAGTTAATAAAACCCGCAATGTAACAAATTCAAATCTTCGCGTTAAGAATATGAATTCGTCTACATCTCAAGAGATAATTGTCAGAAAATAATATAGCGCTTTAGAAAAAGCCTTTCGGCGTACTTGGTGAAAGGGTTCATATAGTGAAGAAGTTTACGTTTCCGATGCCAGTGATACATTGTATCGCTAGCAGGTATAAGCTGCAACACCAACAGCAATAATCACCTTCTGCCTCCAGCATTCACCATTAGGTGCAATAAGTACATCTAAATTCAACCCATTCCCTCTGAAGCTAACTTTAGTTGCATGGAGTACATCTAAATTACTGGAAATTCTACTTATCAGCGTTATCGCCATTTTTAACTGTCCTTTGTACAACTAATTCTCTCTTCCCCTACTTTTCCAGCTAATTAAATGTACTTTTTGCATCTATTCTAGCCTTACCTTCACTACCTTCATGCGCGAAGCATTATTCGTCGCTCTAACGTCGCCACTCTATACATATTCCACTGAATTACATTAGGCATTTAAGATCTTTCATGGAATATGGATAGAGTTTGGTGGGAGTCGTATCGGCTATTAAAGTGATTTCAACACCAGGAGTATCCAAGATTGTTACGGATGTAAAGCATGGATTTGTGGCAGGATTACCATGGAGAAAAACGTATGCAGTAGCAGTAGATCCTTCTAGAAAATTAGGATGGACAAAAGACTACATAAGTAGGGAATGCAGATTCCATAAATAAACAGTATTGGAATCCACAAAAACTGAAGAGGCGGCTTTTGTGGCTTTCCGTATTATTAGGTCAGCCAGAGATTTCTGGTTGATCTTTTTTCTTAGAGCTTTAAAAATAGCGGTAGCCGGGAAAACGTAAGGCTTTTAGGGCCAAGCCCTCATAATACTACCTCCAATGACCGTTTGAGCTAATCGAGACGGAAGAGCTGGAAGTGAAGCTGGCCCTGTTCCGGGAGGCCACTGAAAAAAAAGACCGGATTGAGCAGGAAACTGCTATGATCAGGGAGAAGGTAACCGGGAGTCACGATGTGCTGCTGGAACGTTTCGTTAAAGATCTCAACGAAGGTTGGATTCACAGTGCCGAGCTACATTATCCTAAAAGAGCAGTAGAGGAACTAGTAGGATTTCAGAGATTACCATGATTAGGAGAGATATTTTTGCAGACAAAGATCAGCCTAGAAGGCGAATGGAAATTGCAATTGGATGAGGGTAAACAGGGAAGGCAGCTGCCTTTTTCAGATGTCATTATATTGCCGGGCACGACTTCGCACTCCCGCAAGGGACCGAAGAATGAGAATATTTTAGTCGGCGCCCTGACGGATGAATACATGTTCGAAGGGCAGGCCTGGTATTCGAAGGAGGTAGTCATTCCGGACGAGCTCGCTGGAAAGGTATGTTTTCTATATCTGGAACGAACCCGGCTGACGACAGTCTGGCTGGACGGCCAAGAGATTGGCAGCCGTAACAGCTTGAACACCCCCCATATTTACGAATTGACCGGTCAGCTTCGGGCAGGCAGTCAGACGATCACCGTCTTGGTCAACAATACCGATTATCCGACCAAAGGCGGACATTTAACTTCGTCGGATACTCAGACCAACTGGAACGGTATCACCGGCCGCATCGAGCTTCAGTTTTACGGCGAGTCGTATTTGAGCGGAATCCGACTCGATCCGGATCTGTCCGCCCGGTCGGTCCGAATCACAGCAAACCTAGAAGGAACGGCTGAAGGAACGGTGGCAATTTCGGCCTCAAGCATTAACAGCCTGACAGCACATTCGGTGGCCGAGCGGGAGTTCGCAATCTCATCAGGGGAGTTTACTATCGACTACAAGTTGGATCCGGAAGCGCTGCTTTGGAGCGACGCCGCACCCAATCTCTATAACATTAACATCGTCCTGATAGATGGAGAAGGCGGAATAGCAGACCGGCACGAGCTGTTCTTCGGCTTGCGAGAATTCAAGGCGGACGGGGACAAATTTACGATCAACGGGGAGAAGACTTTTCTCCGGGGCAAACATGACGGCCTTATTTTTCCGTTGACAGGTTATGCCCCGACTGACGTAGAGGAGTGGCTGCGAATTCTTGGGGTTTCCAAGTCCTACGGCATCAATCATTACCGTTTCCACACCTGCTGCCCGCCGGAAGCTGCCTTTACCGCTGCGGACATGCTCGGTATCTACATGGAGCCGGAACTGCCTTTCTGGGGAACGATTACGGAAGAGACCGACGAGGGCCATAACCAAGCGGAACAAGACTATCTGGTAAGCGAGGGATATTCCATTCTGCAAGCATTCGGAAATCACCCATCCTTCGTGATGATGTCGCTCGGCAACGAGCTATGGGGCAGTAGAACCAAGATCGATTCCATTCTGAAAGATTATAAGGGATTCGATGACAGGCATCTGTATACACAGGGCTCCAATAACCATCAGTTTGTTCCAGCTATTCTGGAGCATGACGATTTTTTCTGCGGGGTACGCTTTTCCAGGGACCGTCTGTTCAGGGGCTCATATGCGATGTGTGATGCTCCTCTCGGTCATATACAGACCGATCTGCCGGGCACGATGAAGGATTATGACGACCAGATCGTTCCTCCGTATCTGCGGAACGGAGAGGTCGCGGAGATTGAAGGCACGATCCAGATACAGTACGGCACTGAAGCCAAGACCGTACAGCTCAGCGACGCTTCTGGTGAATGGATTCCGCGGATTCCTGTTGTCTCACATGAGATTGGGCAATACGCGACCTATCCAAATTATGATGAAATTGAAAAATACAAAGGCCCGCTCAAGGCTGAGAACTTTAAGATCTTCCGGGAGCGGCTGGAAAGTAAAGGGCTGGGCCACCTAGCTGCCAAATACTTCGAGTGCTCGGGACAGCTGGCTGTAGCCTGCTACAAAGAGGAACTGGAGGCCGCCTTCCGCTCTCGGAGACTTGCCGGCTTCCAACTGCTGGATCTGCAGGATTTCAGCGGGCAAGGAACAGCGCTAGTCGGCATCCTAGATGCCTTTATGGATTCCAAGGGATTGATAACGCCGGAGGAATGGCGCACTTTCTGTAGCGATGCCGTCCTTATGGCAAGATTTCCGAAATATAACTATGTCTCCGGGGAACGCTTCAGTGCCAGCATCGAGCTGAGCTGGTTCCGGAGTGGGACCCCCGATAACCTTGTGCTGCACTGGGAGTTGACCGCAGACGGTGGAACGCTGGCGGACGGATCAGCTGAAGCGGAAGTCCCGGTAGGGGCGAATTACATCGATATCTGCCACCTGATCATTGATCTTCCTGCGGTCGGGCGAATGACCAAAGGCGTACTCAACCTTCGGATCGCGGGGACAGATATCCGCAAGACCTACAACCTATGGATTTATCCGGAGAAGAGCGGCGACGGGCTTGACGGGATCCGCATATTTGAAGAGCTTTCAGATGAGGCGATTGCGCTGCTGGAGCAAGGTGGAAATGTGCTACTTATGCCGAAACCGGAGTCTCTTCACAACGCTGTCGAAGGTTTTTATTGTACGGATTTCTGGTGCTACCCGATGTTTAGGTCCATTTCCGAGAGTATGAACCGGGCGGTACCCGTCGGCACAATGGGGCTTCTGATCGACAACAGCCATCCTGTGTTCCGTGACTTCCCGTGCGAAGAATATTCCACCTACCCCTGGTGGAGTATCGTTCAGCATTCGAAGTCGCTCATCATGGACGGAACCGACCGGGAATGGAGCCCTATTGTGCAGACGATCGACAACTTTGAGCGCAACCACAAGCTGGGTCTCCTGTTTGAATGCCGCGTAGGCGCAGGCAAACTGCTGATTTGCGCCTTGGACGCCGGCAAAGCAAGCGAAACGCCGGAAGGCAGGCAGTTCCTGTCCAGCTTGGCCGGTTATATGGTATCCAAGGAATTCAAGCCCCAGTACGAAGCGAGCACAGCAGAGCTTCTTCAGATTATCCAATAATCCAATGCTGCAGGCCACCAGTATAAGAGAAAATCATTAGCGAGAGTTCAGTTATTTTGAACGATCGGAATTTTAGACATGCGAGAGAAGATGAATGAATGCTGTCGCAGGTGCTCGGTGCTACACACCGACCTGTTCACAAGGGCATCATTGAGGAAACTTTCTAAAATCATAGGTTTAATTTTACAGGAGGCCGTTTACCGGCTTCCTGTTTTCATATTCTGCTCTTTCCACTGTAACATGTGCGCACTTCCAGATGCTGAGTCATTCGTGGAGCGCCAACACCCCTTATGTAGTTGTAGAAGTTGTACGGATTTCTTGCTTCGGTTTACGCTCTATTTCGCCATACAAGATACAAGCCACTACGTTCTCTAGGTGAGCCTCTAGCCCAGCGCATCTTGCTAAAATATCCTCCTCATTTTAATTTTAATTTGACTTTCCGGGAAATGGAATATAAGATAGCTAATATCATTAATAATGATAATCATTATCAACATGGCGATAGTGATTATCATTGAAAACTATTATCTAAATATCAGGGGGAAATAACAATGTACAAAAAGTTATTGAGTTTACTAATGGTTATCGTTTTCACGCTGGTTGCAGCGGGATGCGGATCTAACCAAACAAATAGTCCGGCAACTGACGAAGGAGCAACCGGCACTGCCACCGCTGCAAATGCTGGCAGTGAAGCTTCAGGCGATCCTATTATACTGAAAGATGCTAAAGGCGAGCTTAAGCTGGATAAGCCCGCGCAAAAAGTTGTAGTACTAGAGTGGACATTTACGGAAGATATTATTGCGCTCGGCGTGCAGCCGGCGGGGAATGCCGATAACGAAAATTATAAGCTCTATGTGACTTCTGAAGCACCGTTGGATGCAGGGGTGACGGATGTCGGTTCGCGCGACGAGCCGAATCTGGAGACGATTGCTGCGTTAAAACCGGATTTGATTATTGCTAATACCGGTGGTCACGAAGCGATTTATGAACAATTGAAAGGTATTGCACCAACACTGATTTTCAGTCTGTACCCGCTCGAAGGACAGGGCGATCAATACACGCAGATGGAAGATACCTTCAAAACGATAGCAGCGGCTGTCGGCAAAACTGCGGAAGGCGACAAGGTCCTCGCTGATTTGGATGCGCATTATGAGGATGCAAAGGCGAAGCTGGCCGCTGCAGGTAAGGAAGGCTTGAATTATGTGCTGACGCAGGCATACAGCTATCAGAATGCAGCGACGATGCGTCTTTTTACCAATAACTCACTTGCTGTACAAACGTTGGATCGGATTGGCCTGAAGAATGACTGGACACCCGAAAATTTCGAGATGTACGGATTCAGCACATCGACGATTGAAGCGTTGCCTGCAGTTCAGGATACTAATCTGATCTATATCGTCCAAAAGGATGATGATATTTTCTCGAACGAACTGAAGGATAATTCCGTTTGGAAGGGCCTTACCTTCGTTAAGGAAAAACGCACCTTCGGATTAGACAGCGCGACCTGGGTGTTCGGCGGTCCGATTTCCTCCAAAGTTATCGTGGATGAAGTCGTAAATATATTAACGAAATGAGTACTTTGATGAACGAGAACAGCAGCAAAGAAACCTCAATCGGAATGACTTGGCGGGTAATTGGAATATTTGGGGGCGGCATTGCCGTCCTTTTCGTTCTGTTCGTTCTAAGCCTCGGATTCGGAGAGGCCAACATCCCAGCAGCAGCCGTATTGGAGGGATTACTGAACCGCCGAGATGTGATGGAGCATAATCTGCTCTGGGATATCCGGATGCCGCGTACGGTTATTGGCATTCTAGCTGGGGCAGCCCTTGCTGCGGCCGGCGCTTTATTGCAAACCATAACGAAGAACCCGCTCGCTTCCTCAGATACACTCGGGATTAATGCCGGTGCTTACTTTATGGTTGTCCTTGGTATGGTTGCATTCCCGGCTACACAGCAGCAGTTCCCATTTTTGCTGGCAGTTGCAGGGGGACTGCTGGCGGCACTTGCTGCCTATATCCTAAGCGGAGGCAAGACAGCTACGCCTGTTAGACTAGCATTATCAGGTATGATTGTCTCCATGGTGCTTGGAGCGTTTACATCGGGTATACATATTTTCAATAAGACGGAAACGCAAAATTTATTTTTATGGGGCTCGGGTTCCCTGATTCAGCTGAACTGGGACGGTGTCCGATATGCCTGGCCTTTTATCCTTGTACTGCTTGGGGTAGGGGTGTTCGCAGGCAGACAATTCGATGCGCTTGAGCTCGATGAATCAACCGCCCGCTCACTCGGACAGCGTGTGGGGTTAACACGGGCAGTGGGCCTCGGCATATCGGTGTTAATGGCTGCGGTCGTGGTTAGTGTCGTCGGACCGATCGGCTTTGTCGGTCTGGTCGCACCCCATCTTGTCCGGCTTAGCGGTATCCGTAAGCATCGCCTGCTTATTCCAGCAAGCGCCTTGTGGGGAGCGCTGCTCATTACAGCAGCGGATACGATTGCACGTATGGTGCGGAGCAATGTGGGAGAGTTGCCAGTCGGTGCGGTCATGGCTATTATTGGAGCGCCTTGGCTTATTTGGCTGGTACTCACCAAGATGAAAAATATATCCGGCTCAGGTTCCGGGCAGTCATCCATGAGTATAGGAGGAGCATCGTTGCGTATGCGTTTTTCTCTGACTGCGATATTCATGACCGTGCTGCTCCTCGTTATCATCCTCGTGAGCTTGTCGCTTGGGGGAACGAGAATACCGGTCAGTGATTTGCTGGGCAGTCTTGTTGGCGGGGGAGATCAATCGTATTCCGTCCTGCTGAATTTACGGCTTCCGCGTACACTCGTAGCGGCTGTAGGTGGTATCGCGCTTGCCATTAGCGGTGTCTTAATTCAAAGCGCTGTCCGGAATCCGCTGGCTGACGCCTCCATTATCGGAGTGACCTCTGGTGCCGGGCTTGGCGCGATGATCGTGCTGGTCGCATGGCCCGCATTGACGATAGTTGCTCTTCCCTTTGCGGCCATTGCGGGTGGGGTTGTCGCAGCAGCCATTGTGTTTTTTCTGGCATGGCGCAGATCCTTGAATCCATCCGTTCTCATCCTGCTCGGAATTGCCGTATCGGCAATCGGCTCTGCGGGCATACAGGTCATGATTGTGAAGGCAAGTCTCTATAGCAGCAGTTCCTTAATTTGGCTTACGGGTTCGACCTATGGACGAGGCTGGGACCAGTTTTATAGCCTGTTTATATTTCTGCTTGTACTTGTGCCGATTGCTTACTATTTGGGACGAAGATTAGATTTGCTGGCGTTTGGCGATGAGAGTTCCACTGGTTTTGGCTTGTCGGTCCGGGGAACGCGGCTTTCTGCGATGATTCTCGGTGTTTTGCTTGCATCGGGAGCCGTTGCAAGCGTAGGCACGATTGGGTTTCTAGGGCTCATGGCGCCGCATGTGGTGCGGATGATGATCGGGCATAACACGAGACGGTCCATTATTTTGTCAGGACTGCTTGGCGGATTGCTGCTCGTCATTGCGGATACGGTCGGAAGAACCATAATGGCCCCAAAAGAGATTCCATCAGGTCTAATTATTATGCTGATTGGAGCTCCATATTTCCTGTTTCTAATGTACCGCACGCTTGTCAGAAAAGGGTAGAACGTTTAACGAAGATGAAAGCTTAGTCCTGATGATCAAGATATCTTTGATACATCAGGACTTTTTGATTTACGGACTGGGAGGAAATCCTTCTTGTATTTTTATCCTTAAAGATTCATCTGAAATGTAATTAAGAATAAAGATTGTTTTTTCTATTCGTCCCATCTCACGTAAGGCTGTAGCTAAGCTGTCTTGTCTTGAATAAAAACCTATAAAGGGCCAGATAATGGGATAGCAAGAGAACTTGACACGTCACCTTTTGGTGTCCTATAATCGTTAAGACAACAAAAGGTGTCTTATTAGGTTATTATGAAGTTTAATCGGTGACATACAGGAAATATTAATGAATAGGTGGGGGGGATTTTGAACGAAAAGAGTCAGGTGAGGGATGTTTATGACGCTGTTGCCGATCCAACAAGACGACAATTACTTCAAATGTTGGCAGATGTTGAAGAATTACCACTATATGAGATAACGGTTCATTTTCAAATGGGTCGTACAGCAGTTTCTAAGCATTTGGCTATCCTTAAAGATGCCAATCTTGTAATCGCTCGAAAGGTCGGTAGGGAAACAAGGTATCGATTGAATGCCACTCCGCTCCAAGAAATTCAAGATTGGGTATCTTTTTACGAAGGTTTCTGGAAAGAAAGAATGGTTAAATTAAAACTTATATTGGAGGAAAAACAATGAAACCAGATGTATCATTAGATTTTCAATTTACAAGTTCAATCGAGCAGGTATGGAACGCTTTAACAGATTCGGATACTCTTGCGAGATGGATATGGAAAAATGACTTTAAACCAGTCGTAGGACATAAATTTCAATTCCGAGCTGAGCCAAATGAATGGTGGGATGGAATTGTAGATTCCGAGGTACTCGTAGTGGATGAGCCTCATACATTATCTTATACTTGGTTAAGTGCCGGAGAAAGTACTACTATTACGTGGACTGTGAAAGAAGGCTTAGATGGAGCTGTCCATCTACATCTCGATCAATTTGGATTTAGTGAAGCAACAAAAGCTCGCCCTGGAGCGATCGAGGGAGCTAAATATGCTTGGACGAACATGGGCGATCAGCTCGAAACAGTGTTAGCAGGACTGTAAAATGATTGCAAAAACAGAAGAAGATTTTATTGGTTTGAAGGAAATCGGAAAAATTGTTGCCTCTATTAGAGATGAATTGGTACAAAGAACAACTCCTGGCATAACTACCAAAGAACTTGATGAAATAGCTGGAGAGATGTTAGAGAAAGCAGGGGCAGTTTCAGCTCCAAAAGGTGAATATGATTTTCCAGGCTATACTTGCATTAGTGTTAATGAAGAAGTGGCACATGGTATTCCGGGTCAAAGGGTTATTCATGAAGGGGATCTAGTAAATATAGATGTTTCTGGCTCCAAGAACGGTTATTTCGCAGATACGGGAATCTCGTTTGTAGTAGGCGAAGGAGAAGAAATATTAACGAAAATATGCGACGTTGTTAAACAGGCTTTTGAAGCAGGTCTTAAGAAAGCAAAACCCGGTTCCAAAAAAAGTGGGATCGGAAAAGTAGTATTCCAAACAGCCAGACAGCATGGATTAACTGTTATCAAAAACCTTACAGGACATGGCGTTGGACGTGCAATACATGAAGCACCTGACCATATTTATAACTATAATGATACATCGGATGATGAATTATTAAAGGAAGGCATGGTTATCGCATTCGAACCATTTATCTCAACCTTTGAAGAAGAAGTATTCCAAAAGGAAGACGGCTGGACCTATGCTACAGAAAAAAGCTATGTAGCTCAATTGGAACATACGATTATCCTTACTAAAAATGGTCCGATTATTGTCACACTTTAATTCAAGCATAAATGGATAGCTGTCAACGCCCGGACGGAGGTAATCCCTTCTCTGGCTTTGTAATAATATTAATCGTTTTATACAAAAAAACCATTCTGCAACAATAGGGCGCAATTCCGAAGCAAGAATTGTGCTCTTTCTTTATGATAAGGGCGCTTTTCCGGAACACGAAAAGCGTCATTTTTAATGGAATAAAGGATTGAGTTAAATAACAAATTCATTTGAAGTTTTACTAACATGGCAATACTATATTTTGAGAATGGAGAGGACATCACTTTGAAAATAAATCAATTAATTGCGAACAATATTAATAAATTAGATGCAGTACTACCAGTAGATAAATCGTTAGGAATTGCTGGGTTGTCTGGATCGGGTAAAACAACTTTTTGTCAAACCATTGGTGAAGAATCCAAGAAGCGTCTCGTTTCCTTATTGCCAAAGGCTGAATATCAGTATTTATTTCCTAATATTATGGAAACCAATTTCAGTGCTATACAGATGGAAGAAATGCCACTTGTACTTTTTCTAGGTAGAGCATCTATTTCTTCAAATCCACGTTCAACCATTGGCACACATACGGGCGTGTTTACAGAGATTCGTGTTACTCTTGCTGACAAATATAATCTTTCTCCTGAAGTGTTTTCATTTAATAATGAATTAGGCTGGTGTCCTGATTGTAAAGGTCGCGGAACGACTAAAAATGTCGAATGTAAAAAGTGTAAGGGGAAGCGATATAATCAAGAAGTTGAACAATATAAAATGGAATTATTTGATCAAGCACAAAGTATTTCCGATATCAACGACTTTAGTATTGAATCCATTCTTTCATTAGCTGAAGTTTTACATATTAGTGAAGCGAAGCAGAATATTCTCAACAATATAATCAATATGAATATTGGTTACTTAACATTAAATCGTATTATGGGGACATTGTCAGGTGGAGAGTTAACACGGCTTTACTTGGCAGAGTTCATGGCAACAAGTGAAAATACGGTTATTATTATTGATGAAATCTCTGTGGGTCTTGATCACCAAACCCTATTGAAAATTTTAGCGGAGATTAAACAATTGGGATATAAGAATCAAATTTGGCTGATTGATCATTCTGATACGGTGCTCGACATCACGGACGAGCACTTGTTCTTTGGACCTGGTAGTGGTAAATACGGCGGGAAAATTGTGGATGAATCACCACGTCCACAACCAATCACTTGGGAACGAAATCAGGAAATGCCAACTGAATACTATCAATTTCATAATCTTTACTGTCGTAATATTCAAATGGCCGAAATTCAGATGCCCCAAAATAGACTTGTAACGTTTACGGGTGAGTCTGGATGTGGTAAATCTACACTGGTCAATGAATGTATGGCCAACGATTTTCTGAAGCGATATCCTAAAGATAAACTAGTAATAGTAGGGCAAGATCGAAACCAATCAATTACCAGTCGGTCAACCGTTGCAACATTTCTTGATATTAAAAGGAAGCTCACAAAATATAGTGAAGATATTGATGATATTTTCGAGCGTTCTATTGAAGATATTATTGGTGAACTGCCAAATGAAGATATCGCTCATAAACGCTTAAGCTTATTAATCAAACTTGGACTTGGTTATTTGACTTTGGAAAGAAAAACACAGTCTTTATCGACTGGTGAATTTCAATGTGTCCATTTAGTTTCTGAGCTGTTTGCGGGCTCAAGAAACCCACGTACCCTATTTATTTTTGACGAACCATCCAAAGGTTTATCACAAAATATTTTAAATCAATTCATTGATAGCATTAGGGTCATTCTGCAGGATGAATCTGTCTCCATAATAATGATAGAACATCATTCGTATATGCTAGAAAACTCTGATTTCATCGTTGATTTTGGTAAGAGACAGCTTGCACCTGTGGAGCATCTTGATGTTGTCAGTCATGATGATTATGTTCGTCAACAAAACAGTACGGATAGTGTGGCTCCGTTGCAAATTTCTTCAACTCTCAATCAACAAAATGGAATTAACTACTTAAAGGAAAATCAAATTTCCTATTTCAAAAATGCAGAAAACGTCTATAAGGGTGGCATCTTAAAAAGCTTATCATCCATGGCCCGACTGATTTATGGTGAATACGAATCCGAAACCATTGTACCCGTCATCGCTATTGATCTGGAGCGGCACTTGTACAGTCAATATAGTTTTCTCTATGAAATGGGTGGCTTGATCAACCATATTGTGGCGACACATCCAACGAATAAAGATACGAATAGCTTCGATTTCTATCGCCAAGACAATCATTGTCCATGCTGCTCGGGCCGCCAGGTGATTGAAAAATTTGATTATGATGTTGTTATGCAGGACAAAACGGTACCATTCTGGGATGGTCAATTGCATCCAGATGTGATGGAGGTATTAAAGTTCTATCAATTTTCAAAATTAGAATTCATCTTTGATGAGATTAAGAATGAGCTCGGTCATGATATGAGCAAAAGTTATAACGAGATGACAGAAGCCGAAAAGCATACCTATTTATACGGGTATTGGGAAAAGTCATTCTATGATAAAGCAGGCAAGGCATCAAGAACTTGGGAAGGATTTAATCTCATCCTTGGGCGTTATATCTTCATATCGAAATCGATTATTAAAGAGCAAATGAAAGAATCCAAAGAAATGATTACCTGTCCAATTTGTCAAGGAACGGTGCTAAATCATCATAAAAAGCTAAAATTTGGCGACACGGATATTCGCGATATTATTCAAATGCCGATTGACCAAGTGATGAAAACCGTTGGGAAGGTACAGGGAATAGAAAAAATAAAAGCCATTGTCGGCGGCGATATGGTTCTGACGGAAGATGTTTCTCTATTGCCTAGAGAAACACAAGGCGCGCTGAAAATACTTGAACTAGAGCTGGCAAGCTTTGCTCACTATGAAATGGTTCTACAAAACGCACTGCCATTCTGGGGCAGTATTAGCAGCAGTATCGAATCCATCAGCATGAATAATGTGATCACCATCTGTGATTTTGCTAATATCACCGAAACGAGAGAAAACATCATTGATAAGTATTTCACCAATGGAAAATACAAAAAACTGACCTATGTGTATGAAGCGTTTGGTTACAAAAAAATTGTCACCCTAATCAATAAGGTTAAAGCAAGTCATCCATGTCCATTCTGTAAAGGAAAGAAAGTCATATCAGAAGATGGGCTCCATGATGGTGTATATAAATTAACGATACCATGTGTTAGTTGTTATGCAAGTGGCATCAATGATGAAGGTCGTAAGGAAATCGTTGATGGCATAGACGTGCAAACATGGCTAACTGGCAATGTAAGTGATGTTGTTGCTGAAAGCTTAAATCTTGAGGCTGTTGCAGATATTCCGATTTTCAAGCGTATTCGTGAGTTGAATAAACAAGAAATGATGGCGATTCACCAATTCCTTGAGGGAAA
Source organism: Paenibacillus sp. FA6 (assembly GCF_051550225.1). Classification (NCBI taxonomy): domain Bacteria; kingdom Bacillati; phylum Bacillota; class Bacilli; order Caryophanales; family Paenibacillaceae; genus Paenibacillus; species Paenibacillus sp. FA6. The sequence goes on from NZ_CP188820.1 coordinate 1,932,047, forward strand.
TAATTAAATTAGAATGATTGAAACAAACAATATTTTAATACAGAGCTAGATGTCAGTTAGTGAAGAAAACTCATTTGCAATACTAAATTGCAAATGAGTTTTTATGCTATTATGAGGTGGGATTTGTTGGTAAATGATTAAATGAAACTTCTGGAGTGCTCGAATAGGAGTATTAATAATACTCGCAGCTAAAACGTGAAAACACTGCATTATAATCAGGGCTTTCTCCAGTGGCATATAAACCAATAAGTACACCTGTAAATCCTCCCGCTACTTCTGAAGAGAGATATTTCGTTTGCGCAGATCCAAGTAACGTTTCAGTATCTCCAATCTGAACATAGAAGTGATAAAGAGTAGGAGTGGCTTTAATAACCAATGTAGCATGATTGCAATGGCCCAGATCTATAGCTTTTTCAGTTGATTTGATTTCTCCGATATTAAGGCGTTCGATGACTTCGTATCCATGTTGATGGTTACGCAAGGCTAAATCATAATGGTGGTTTTCATCCATATAAAGAGTAATGCCAGCTTCACCACTGGTAAGACTGATCTCGCATGAAATGACCGCGTTGAAATCTTTTTGACGAATACCTATAAATGTCGGGGATGCCGGAACATCTATTGTTACTCCGGTTCCTTTAAGCTTTAGCTTATCGGATTCCAACAGATAATGTTCTGCAACCGGATGACGAAGATAACACCAGTCCAGATTCCAATCCGTGTTTTCGAACGTATAGACTTTTTTCTCTTGTTGAATGATTGTTCTAGAGATACGATCTGTCTCGAAACTCATAAGAGTGGTACCTTCATGACCTGCCGTAAACCAGTCGTCTTCGCCAAAAATAACTGGAGTCAGGAAAACTTCGCGTCCCAAGTGATGAAACGTTAGATACTTTCCGGTCTGGCGGAATCCGAGATGAATGATCCACCAATTACCTTCCTGGTCTTGAGTCAGATCGCCGTGGCCGACTCCTTGCAGCTCGTACCCGCCTAAATTACGATTGGTCAGCACGGGATTATTCGCATAGGCTTCGAAGGGGCCGGAAGGTGAATTTCCACGCGCATAAGTGACCATATGGCCATACTCCGTTCCACCTTCAGATACCATCAAGTAATATATTCCATTTATTTTGTAAAGATGAGGACTTTCCAAATAACGTCCTCCTGTACCTTGCCAGACCGAACGACTTGGCGTTAACTTCCTGCCAGATTCAATTTCAATTTCGCATTGGATGATACCGCCAACTCCGTAATCGTCTGTCCCATTGCTCATGAAATATGTTGTTCCATCTTCAAAATATATATCCGGATCGATCCCGCCCTGGTCGACGTAGATTGGTTCAGACCATTCGCCGTAAATATCGTCAGTCCAGACATAGAAGTTTTGTTGTATTGTGGCATTTGTGGTCGTCATATAGAATCGACCATTGTTATAACGCAGAGTGGGGGCAAATACACCTCCGGAACTGTCTACGGTGCCCAACTGAATCTGGCTTTTTCGAGTTAGACAATGACCGATTTGAGTCCAATTTATCAGATCTTTGCTTTCAAAAATCGGAACACCAGGGAAATACTGAAAGGAACTGCAGACCAAATAATAGGTGTCGTCCACTTTGCAAACGCTTGGGTCGGGGTAGAAGCCTTTAATGATTGGGTTATTGTAGTTCATTTGTCCACCTCTTCTTTAAATTTATATAAATAAGAATTCATTGTGATTACAATCTAAGAAAATTAAACACTATTGAGCAAAAACTTTCAATGCAACTAGGTTGATAGTTTTCTTTATATTTATTAAAATAATATATATGTGAATTCAATAACTATGAGTCAGGTGATTATGTTTATGATAAAAGCGAACGATGAACCAAAATTCATTGCTTTATACGAAGCGTTGGCAAGTGAAATTAGATGGAGAATTATGAACCTCATTGCCGATAACGAAATGAATGTAAAGGAAATTGCGGCAAAGTTAGAGCTTAGCCCATCTATCGTTACCATGCACATCCGAAAGCTAGAGGTAGCCGAACTAATTGGAAGCCGCAGGGTACGTAAAAATGGAGGTACGCACAAAATGTGTTTCCTTAAACATAAGAGTGTCGAAATTGAGCTCCCAACCGCCAGCCGGACTGCGAGGTTAGCAGAGCAGACGATTTCAGTCGGTCATTATACCGCTTTTGAAGTTTACCCTACTTGCGGGCTCGGAACCCGTGAGAAGGAAATCGGGATTTGGGACGACCCGCGCTATTTTCTCGATCCCGAGCGGGTTCACGCTTCCATCCTGTGGTTTGGGAGAGGCTATGTCGAGTACAAAACGCCTAACTATATTCTTCCCAATCAAACCGCTAATGCTATTGAAATTTCAATGGAAATTGCTTCTGAGGCGCCCGGCCTCCGAGATTACTGGCCTTCGGATATCCAATTCACGTTTAACGGTGTATTGCTTGGAACCTGGACAAGCCCAGCAGATTTCGGAAGAGCGGCGCGCGGCAAATATACGCCGGAATGGTGGCATCGAAATGTGAATCAATACGGATTATTGAAGACAATTCGCATTGATGCCTTGGGAACATTTATAGATGGTGAGTGGATGTCGGACGTAACTGTTGAGGATATCCAGCTAAAGGAACAATTCTGGTCGCTTCGTTTCGCGGTTGACGAGAATTCAGAAAACGTTGGTGGATTGACGCTCTATGGGGCTGGATTCGGTAATCATGATCAGGATATTAAAATTCGTGTATACATTAAGGAATAAATCATAACCGATACAAAGCACTCTTAACGGACAACCGCCTCAGGCGATCCTATGTCTAAATAATGCTACTTATGAGACTTGAAAATGAAGGTTTACTATCTTAGTTTGAATTACAATGAATGTGGTTTTAAACATGAGTTTATCTAATGTTTTTGTAGTCTAACGATAAAATAGACAGGAGTGCGGTTATATGCAGTATACTAATCCCGTAATACCGGGCTTTCATCCGGACCCCAGCATTTGCCGAGCTGGTGACGATTATTATTTGGTCACAAGTACATTTGAATATTTTCCTGGAGTACCCATTTTTCATAGCAAAGATCTTGTCCACTGGCGTCAGATCGGTCATTGCCTTACAACAGAGGAGCAGTTGCCATTAGCTAACTCATGGAGTTCAGGAGGGATCTTCGCACCGACAATCCGTTATCATAACGGCTGGTTTTATATGGCGACAACGAACGTAAGCGGAGTCGGGAATTTCTTTGTTAAAACGAAAAACCCAGCAGAAACATGGTCAAATCCGATACTTGTTGCACAGGACGGAATAGATCCATCGCTAACATTTGATGATGACGGACGCGTATACTTTCAGTCTTCCCGCACCGGCGATCAGGGTCATGCTATTTATCAGTGTGAAATCGATATTGAAACCGGCAGCATGCTGACAGAGAGCCGCCTGTTATGGAAAGGAAGTGGCGGCGCTTATCCTGAAGCCCCTCACGTGTACAAAATAAACGGTTACTATTATTTGATGATCGCTGAAGGTGGCACAGAATATGGACATATGGAGACAATCGCAAGAAGCAAACATCCATTTGGACCCTATGAATCTTATGCAAATAATCCTATTCTCTCGAACAGAAGCATGGAAAGTAGCATACATGCAACAGGTCATGCAGATTTGATCGAGACTCAGGACGGGAGCTGGTGGGCTGTCTGCTTGGGAATCAGACCGGTCTCATATCCTATGGCTCATCATTTGGGCAGAGAGGTATATCTTGCTCCTGTAAGCTGGACATCTGATGGTTGGCCGGTAATCGGCAATAACACGCATATCGAAACAGTCATGGAGGCACCGAATCTACCCGAGGTGCAGTGGCCTGAGAAGCCGATCAGAGACAACTTTGACGATTCAAAGCTAGGCTTGGATTGGACTTTTTTAAGAAACCCGGTTCAGAGCAGCTGGTCATTGCAGGAACGACCAGGATACCTAGTACTGCATGGGCAACAAACGTCTTTGAATGAGATTGGTTCTCCCGCTTTTGTGGGCAGACGTCTTAGTCACTTCACATGCAAGATGGAAGCGAAGATGGATTTTGAACCGCTGAATGATGGGGAAGAGGCAGGATTAACCGTATATATGAACCAAAAACACCATTATGACCTTGCGGTAAGGTCTATACAAGGACGTAAAATGATAGTCTTTCGGCGAACTGTCGGTTCTCTGAAAGTAGAAGAAATCCGTGATTGTCCGGAGGGACCTATTGTACTTCAAATTCAAGCTCTCCCCGATAAGATTATAGCTTCAATCTGCACTCCAGAAATTGAACCGATCGAAATGGGGTGGGGAGAAACTCATTTTCTTAGCACAGAAATGGCAGGAGGTTTTACTGGGGTATTTGTCGCCATGTATGCAACCTCTGAAACGGAACAATCCACGCCTGCGTTATTTGATTGGTTCGATTATGAGCCGGTTGAATTAATGGAGCAATAAACAACAAATTTAAAGCGATCGCTGCAGCGGCTCAGTAGAGCCAGCTGCTTTTTTTATGAGGAGTGGGAGATTAACGTATTTACTTTTTATTTCTAAAGGATTTAGGAGACATGTCATACGTTTTTTTGAATTGACGTGTGAAGTAATTGCTGTCATTAAATCCACACTCGTATGAGATTTCCGTAATTGAAAGACTAGTTTGATTTAACAACGTGCAGGCCCGTTCTAAACGAAGACGTTGAAGATAAGCAATCGGCGTTGTCAGATAGTATGCTCGGAATATTCGGTTTAAATGTCTAACGGATATATCTGATTTGGCCGCGATTTCATCCAGTGTTACTTGATCAAGATAGTGATCCTCAATGAAAGAAATCGCATTTGCTAGGTGCATCAGACTGCTATCTGCACCTTTCTCCTGATAGTCATATTGTCTTGATAAATAAACGACAAGCTCCATAAACCGGGAAGCGAGCATCGTTTTATAACCGTGAACTTTTTCTTCGTATTCTTTAATCATGTATGAAATGAGGGATGAGACATACTCCAGGCTTATGATCGACATGTTAAGTTTACTTTTATAAGGATTAATACTGCGATAAAACGGCTCCAAAATAAAAAGAGCCTGAAAACCATTTAACGTTCGTAGATCTGAACCGGCAGAATTGAGCATTTCAGGTTTGTACATAATATTACAAATTTTGAATTCATATGGGGACTTATAAGCATGTGGAGTTCCGCCATTAATGACAAAAACATTTCCCTTTTTTATAAATGATTCTTCGTTATTGACGATATGAGTTGCATGTCCATTAAGCACAATGACCAGTTCAGAAAAGTCTACATGTTTGTGAAAAGAAATGTCCTCCTCATGCCCTCCATATTGAATGAAAAAGGGGAAATCCTCATCCCTCGTAAACCAGTTCAAATATACATTACTCAATCAATTCCCACCTTCAAGAAAATTGTATTATGTCTATATCATGCTATTTAATGACCTAAAAATCAAGGTTATCCATCAAATTTATAGATAAAATGAACAAGGTAATAGCGTAACATCAAATGAATATGATGCTCTTCATTGGGAGTAGTAAAGTCATATTCCACTAAAAATAAGGGGGAAAAATGAGATGAAGAAAAGCTTATCCAAAAGATTTGGAATGCTGTTTCTAACGGGTGCAATGCTTGTTTCGGCAGGTTGCAGTAGTTCGGGAAAGAATTCCGTGAGTAGCGAGTCTGACAGTAGCGCAGACGATACAAGTCCGATTACGTTTTCTTTCTTTGGCGCTGATGCCAGTCCTAGCTGGAACAATATGCAGGATGATGTTGGTCAAGAAATTACTGCAAAAACTGGTGTTACTATAAATGCGGAATATGATGTAGGTAGCGGCGGTGGACAAACCAAAATTGCTTTGATGGCGGCTAGCGGCGATTACCCGGATATGGTATACGGCAAAGGCGAACTAAACAAACTAGTTGATGCCGAAGCGATAATTGATCTGACAGATCTTATCGATAAGCATGCTCCCAATATTAAAAAAGTGATGAGTAATAATATGAATCGCATGAAATACAGCTTGGATGATCCAGCAATTTACTCTATTCCGACCAACATTGGTGTAGATCAACAGAACTTTGATGTTACCAACGGTTTTGAGGTCCAGCTTCGGGTATTAAAAGAATTGGGGTATCCAGAAATTAGAACGGTACAAGATTTTGAAAACGTACTCAAAGAATATATGAGCAAACATCCGACAACGAATGGATTACCTACCATTCCATTTTTACTAAACGCCGATGACTGGAAGATCATGATTACCGTAACCAATCAGGCCGATGTGACAACGGGTGGAACAAATGACGGAGAGTACTATGTAAACCCGGATACTTATGAAGCTATGCTTCACTTTAAACGTCCGGAAGAAAAAGATTACTTCCGCTGGTTAAATCATATGTATGATACAGGTCTGCTTGACAAAGATTCTTTTGTCCAAAAAGAAGATCAGTATAAATCTAAAATTGCTAGTGGACGTGTACTGGGTCTCTCCTCTGTGGAATGGGAATACCAGGACGCTGAAAATGCCTTGAAAGCCGAAGGTAAAGACGAGTACACTTATGGGCACTTCCCAGTGACATTGAATGAGCAGTATAAAGATCACTCTTTGCAGTCCGTCGGTGTTGACGGGTACGGCATCAGCATTACAACCGCTGCTAAAGATCCAATCCGCGCGATCAAGTTCCTTGACTGGTTATCCTCCGAAGAAGGTCAAGTGCTGAGAAACTGGGGAATTGAAGGCAAGCAATATCATGTTGAGAATGGGAATCGTGTAATACCTGATGATATTCTTGACCAAAAAGTAAATGATGCGGCCAATTTCACGAAAGAAAGTGGTATCGGTCTATACTCCCTCTTTGGAGCGCGCTATGGAGACGGCGTTAAAGATTCCACGGATAACTATTATACAACCAACTTCCCGGAACAAATCATCGCCAGTTACTCTGATGTCGAGAAAGAAACTTTAGCAGCTTATAACGCGACAACCTGGAAAGATTTGTTCCCAAGCGAAGATGAATTTCCTGTCAAAGAGTGGGGAGCATTATACAATATGCAGGTTCCAACAGAGGGAGACTATCAAGTTATTTTTCAGAAAACACAAGATATTATCCGCAAACGGATTCCAGAAGCAATAATGTCCAAACCGGCTGATTTTGATAGAATTTATGATGCTTTTATTGATGAGTTGAACAAAGCTGGAGCAGAAAAAATGGAAAGCGAATATTCCGAATTGGTCAAAGCAAGAGTATCGCTCTTCACTGACAAGGACGTTCAGTAATGAAAAACTAAAGATTCTGCAGAAAGACCCGACCATGCAAAGGTTCGGGTCTTTCTGCTTATGTTTCCTATAATTTCATATTCTATAGACATTAGCGTGAAATTTGTAAATTTGATTCCGTGACGGTTTCTTCATCAGATAATTGCGGAACAAATTTCTCTCTTAGTCGTTTCATATCTGCCTTAGGTGGACAACCAAACATTCGGGAATATTCACGGCTAAACTGCGATGTGCTTTCATATCCTACTCTGAAAGCTACATCTGCAGACTCTACCAGTAACATTGAGAGGGGGTATTTGCCACTCGATAGAACATATTCTGCCGCAATTTACCGGAACGAATCGGAGGATGAATGCAGGTAAAATTGACTTTCCATATCTTGCGTTATACATTTGAGTGAGTAATCACTCACCTTGTGAATTAACCCTTAAAAAGGAGTGGTAAAATGACGCATGATCTTTTTGACACGCTTATTGCTGCACAAAAGACGAAGACAGTAAAACAGCGAAAAATTATTGAAACAGCCATTAAGTTGTTCGCTGAAAAAGGCTTTGCGAATACATCAACGGCCGAGATCGCTAAAATGGCAGAAGTCTCAGAAGGTACGATCTTTAAACATTACGGAACAAAAGATAAGCTTTTACTCTCGATTATTCTTCCGTTTGTTAAAGATTCTTTGCCCTCTATGGCCAATGAAGTTTTTAGTGAAATCTTAACAGAGAATACGACGACGTTCGAGCAATTTTTAAGAGCATTCCTTAAGAATAGGATTGATTTTATTGACGGGAATAAGGAGATATTTCGTGTTCTTGTTAAGGAGGTCATTTATAAGGATGAACTCAAAAAAGAAATATTTCCACATTTGATCAAAAATATAACTCCGGTTTTTAATCGTATGGTAACAGAATTTAAGCAAAGTGGGGAGTTAATTGATAAGCCTACAGATCAAGTTTTAATTTTATTAGCGACTGTTTTAGGAGGTTTCTTTGTGTCTAGGTTTGCTTTGTTTGAGGACTATACAATAAGTGAAGAAGAAATTGAAAATGTTGTACGTTTTGTAATGGATGGAATAAGAAATCCTATAGTCTGAAAGGAGTCTTACTATGTCAGTATTGCAGATTGAGCATTTAACCAAAGATTATGGTCATAATCGGGGAGTGTTCGATGTTTCTTTCCAAGTTGAAAAAGGTGAAGTCTACGGATTTTTAGGACCAAACGGAGCTGGGAAAACGACCACGATTCGTCATATCATGGGATTTTCTCGCCCTCAGATGGGGCACACCTTCGTAAATGGACTGAATAGCTGGGAGAGCGCCAGTGATATTCAAAAGAATTTAGGGTATTTGCCAGGCGAAATAGCATTACCTGAATCACTGACGGGTACGCAGTTTATTAAAATGATGGCCGATTTGCGTGGGATACATGATATGGCCCACACCAATTATTTAATTTCAAAATTTGAGCTTGATCCGTCCAGTAGTTTAAAACGCATGTCGCTTGGTATGAAGCGGAAACTCGCTATTGTAACGGCTTTTATGCATAATCCCGCCGTTCTTGTTCTAGATGAGCCTACAAGTGGCCTTGATCCTATTATGCAGGATGTGTTTATTGAATTCATCAAAGAGGAAAAAGAGAAGGGCAAAACGATTTTACTATCGAGCCATATTTTCAATGAAATTGACGCTACCTGTGACAAAATATCAATTATTAAAGATGGACGGATCATTTCAACCTTTATTGCAGATGAACTACGTCACAATGAGAGTAAATCTTTTGAATTCGAATTCACTACCACAGAAGAGTTTGAACGTTTCAGTAGAGAAATTCAGTTTTTTAATAGTATTGAAGTTATTTCTCTAAAAAGCCACAAAAATCAAGCGGAAATACGAGTAAATGATAAAGACATCAACAGTTGCATAAGCATCATATCAGACTTTGATTTGAAGTTCTTCGCTGAGATCAAGTTTACGCTTGAAGATTACTTTATGAAGTTTTATGACCGGAACTCTAATACAGAGGGAGGTACCAACAATAATGTCATTAATAGAAATTAATAATATGACAAAAGATTATGGCCAAGGACGAGGCGTTTTTAACATCAACCTCTCAATTGAAAAAGGCGAGGTGTTTGGTTTTGTCGGCACGAACGGAGCAGGTAAAACCACGGTGATTCGTCACTTGATGGGATTCTTAAAACCGCAAAGCGGAAGTGTAACAATAAACGGAATGGACTGCTGGAAAGACTCGGCTGAGATAAAGAAAATGATAGGCTATACTCCTGGTGAGATCGCGTTTCCCGATGCTCCAACTGGAACGGAATTCCTAAAACGGCAAGCTGAGTTGTTAGGACTCAAAGATATGTCCTATGCGAACACAATCATAGAGAAACTACAACTTGATCCAACGGCTAACTTAAAAAGAATGTCAAAGGGAATGAAGCAGAAGACTGCTATTGTCGCTACCTTAATGGCTGATCCTGATATTTTGATTCTGGATGAACCAACAACGGGACTTGACCCTCTGATGAGAGCTGAATTTGTTGATATATTAAACGAAGAAAAGAAGAAAGGCAAAACGATATTTATGTCGAGTCATATGTTTGAAGAAGTCGAAAATACTTGTGACAAGGTTGCTCTTATCAAAGATGGAAAAATGATCGCTGTGAAATCAACCATCGAGGTTAAGCATAATGAAGAAAAGACTTATAAAGTGGAGTTTACTTCGCATGAGGATTACCAACGTTTTTTATTAGAGTCATTTGATTTTTCTGATAAACGTGAAACTAATAATCAAGTTGTTGTAAAGATACATGATCGTCATATCAATACGCTTCTCAAAGTGCTCAAAGGGTATAGCATCAAGTTTATTACCGAAGACAAGTATACACTTGAAAAATACTTTAGAAGTCTATACTAAAGGAGGAGAATACTAATGTTTAGTAAAACCATCTTTAAACAAACATTGAAAGCCAATGTTAAGTTGTGGCTTATTTTTACGATAATCATGAGTGTTTTATGTGCCGTACTCATTGCCGTTTTCGATCCAAGTACGCTATCTAGCATGTCGGAGATGGTGATGGACACGCCACTTGCTAGTCTTTTAGGATCAACTTCATTCCTTGGCATGCTCGCTCAAACTTTTTATTCGATACATGGTGTTATTTTACCATTAATATTTGTTATTATGACCGCTAACAGTCTTATCGCAGCGCAGGTGGATAGAGGCTCCATGGCTTATCTGCTATCAACGCCTACAAAAAGAAGCGTAGTAGTCGGAACGCAGGCATTCTACCTAATCACATCGTTGGTGGCCATGTTTTCGATCATAACAATCATTGGTGTTTCATCTATTCACATTTTCCAGAGTGTTATTGATTTTAATATTTCGGATTTCATTATGTTAAATGTAGGCTTATTTCTCTTAATGTTTGCAACTAGCAGTATATCTTTCTTGTCTTCTTGTATATTCAATTTGTCAAAAAACTCATTGGCTTTTGGTGCAGGTATACCACTTGCTTTCTTTCTCTTTGAAATGATGGGGAAGGTCGATAGCAGCCTGGAGGGATTTAAGTATCTGTCACTGAATTCACTATTTGATACAAATGCAATCATAAACAATGGCAATTATCTGATCCAATTAATTATCCTTGGTGTTGTAGGTATTGTACTTTATGTCATTGGCATACGTGTCTTTAAGGAAAAGGATTTACCTCTATAAGAAGATTAACGAAAGCTCAAGTAGTCCTAGGATCATACCCATAACACTTCTCATACTTAAGATACCAAGTTCTTATCCTTTCCTCAGGACAAGAACTTGGTATCATTGCCGCGGTAGGAAGGAACACAACAACAAATTGGAGTCAATCAAGAATATCATAATATTGTTGTATTCAATCAAAATATAGCAAGATTCAATAAGAAAATATCAATATTATTATATTTGTGATTCGATTCGAAGTTGGAATCAGAGGTGAATTCCAATAGATAACATAAATAATGTAATAAAGTTACATAAGTTGAGGAGAGAACCAAGATGGTTACGTTACTACTACTAATTATTTATCTCGCATTTGTAGGTCTAGGATTGCCAGACGCTTTGCTAGGCAGCGCTTGGCCCATTATGCAACACGACATTGGTGCCACAACAGAAATGGCAGGTTACATATCGTTAATAGTCTCATTCTGTACGGTAATATCGAGTTTATTTGCTAGCAAATTGTTGCACAGATACGGCACGGGAAAGGTAACATTGTTCAGTATACTCTCTACGGCGATTGCTTTGTTTGGATTCTCTATTTCAGAAGATTTCATATTTTTAATTCTTCTTGCTATTCCTTTGGGCTTAGGTGCAGGTTCCGTGGATGCTGCATTGAGCAACTATGTAGCTCTGCATTTCAAAGCCAAACATATGAGTTGGTTGCATTGTTTCTGGGGAGTGGGAGCAGTTACGGGTCCAATTGTAATGTCATTTTGGCTGAACAAAGATAACAACTGGCGTGCAGGATACGTTACTGTAGGATTACTTATGCTTACTATAGCGGTGATATTATTGGCGTCGTTGTCCTTATGGAAGATCTTCGAGAAGGGGAGAATGGAAGAAGGAAGCGACGAAAAGAAACTGATCAGCAACAGGGAGGCTTTACGAATCCCAGGCGTTAAGATGTCCATGGTTACCATGCTCTGTTACAATGGTTCGGAAACAGCCGCTGGTCTATGGATGGCATCCTTCTTTATAGGGAATAAAGGGGTTTCTCCAGGCACAGCAGCAGCATTATCTTCCTTATTCTTTATTGGAATCATCATCGGACGAATTATATCAGGATTTCTTTCGACTAACATATCTAGTAAAAACTTGATAAGATATGGTGGAATCGTTGGTTGTTTTGGACTTTTGATTCTTGTTTTGCCAGTTCCGTATTGGATTTCTGCGGGAGCCCTATTGATTGTGGGTTTGGGCGGAGCACCAATCTATCCAAGTATTGTACATTCAACTCCGGAACGTTTTGGCGAAAAAGCTTCTTCAAGTGTCATTGGGCTTGAAATGGCAAGCGCTTATACGGGTTCAACACTAATTCCATTATTTATGGGGATTATTGCAAGCCAATTTGGAATGTTTATGATACCTATTATTCTGCTCATCCTTTTTAGTATCATGTTGGTATCTTCTGAAATGGTTAACGTAGCTTACAGACGTAAGGTTCTATAACATTCCTCTCATCTTCATTAGGATACAACTAGTTGTTATTGGCTGGAAAAATGGCAAATACAGTTCACTATCGCTCTCGAGTATGTGGTTATGATAAAATGGATGAGATCCTTCAAAAAATAAGGAAGTGTTAACAATGAATTTCGAAATAGTTATGCAGGAGCTTGAAGGACTTAGCAAGGAACGAACCAAGAAGATATACGTATCCAATGGCGCGCACGAACCGCTTTTTGGTGTGGCTACAGGCCAAATGAAGCCCATTGCCAAGAAAATTAAAAAAAACCAACCTTTGGCTGAGCAGCTTTACAGCACGGGGAATTATGACGCCATGTACTTTGCTGGCGTAATTGCAGACCCAAAAGCAATGACTGAATCTGATTTTAATCGATGGATAGATTCGGCTTATTTTTATATGCTTTCCGATTTTGTAGTGGCAATAACTTTGGCAGAAACAGATATTGCACAAGAAGTTGCCGATAAATGGATCGCAAGCGGCGAAGAACTGAAAATGTCAGCGGGCTGGAGTTGTTACTGTTGGCTTTTGGGTAGCCGACCGGATGGTGAATTTTCCGAAAGCAAACTTGCCAATATGCTTGAAATTGTACAAAATACGATTCACGATTCTCCCGAACGAACAAAATATGCTATGAATAATTATCTTTACACAGTGGGGGTATCCTATTTGCCTCTTCATGATAAGGCGGACGAGACCGCAAAGGCAGTTGGTCCAGTAGAAGTCCAACAGGACAAGACAAAAAGCAAGTTTCTACTCGCTTCCGAAAATATTCAAAAGGCAGTAGATAAAGGGAAAATTGGTTTCAAACGCAAACATGTAAGGTGTTAAACGTTTGCTTTGCCACAAGTGACATTACCTCATTCACTACGACAGTATTTAAATATGGGCCAAGTTCATTAATTAGAAAAAGGCTGATCTTTTATTTATTAAAGATCAGCCTTTTATTGTACTCAATAGAAGTACGTTTCGAATATGTACTCATCATTCCCGTAAAATACCATTTCTCCATATATCACTTCCTCAGGAATTTCAATAAACATACCTTGTTTACCCGCGATATCATAGGTGACAGCTACACTCTCTCCATAACCATAGTAACTCACCTCGAAATGAGTGAATTTCTTATCAAGGCCCTGCTCAAACATGCCGACACTAACGAGATGTCCGATCCTCTTCACCTTGACGTCTACTCCGGTATCCCCCATGGCTAGTCCCATACTGCTCCACCCCAGATTTTCGTTTATTAAACGGTCGACGTCTCTCAACCTTGAAGAGAATAACAACACTCTCTTCTCAAGCAACAGGGTACTCCGCTTCAACAGCATACATCTATGATAAAGCGAATAGAGCCACTAGGTTGACGCTAACACATAGCGGGATAGGTAGTTTATATATTAATTATCAATACAGCATGTAGCGCCTGGATAGAGTCCAAACGGATGGGAACTCAGCTCTTAATAGTGCTGCAACGGTAAATGCTATCTATGAGTATTATCCAACAGGACAAGTAAAAAGTATCACCTACCCTACGTTGACTGACGGAAGAGCTTTGAAAACAGAGTATACGTATGATGGTTTAAATCGTTTATGGACAATACAAAATAAAAAAGGATCAGGAGTTCTTTCCTCGTACACATATCTCTATGATAACAACGGAAATATAACTTCTGTGACTGAAGCTCTAAATAATGGAGCAGGAAAGACGACAAACTATGTGTATGATGCATTAAATCGACTTTCCAGTATTACACGTCCTGACGGAGGTGGCATTGCAAGCTATACCTATGACCTGCAAGGAAATCGGCAGAGTGTATCAGACACATCTATAAATCTTTCAGAGTTTACAAATACAAGTTATACCAATGACCTGGAAAATACATTAACCGGGGTTACCAATGATAATATATTAACTTCAATAAACTATCTTCCTAATGGATTAAGATACGAAAAAATGACGGGTACCGTAAAAACACAATATAACTATAATGGAAATGGAGAAGTGGTCTCTGAATCCAAGAGTAACGGGCAGAAGGCAACCTATATACGGGGAGACCGCTTGTTAGTTAAGAAGGATCGTACCACAGCGAAGGACTATTATTATTTGTATAATGGACATGGCGATGTCGTGCAAATTGTCGATACTACCGGTACAGTTGTCAACTCATACGCTTATGATGTATGGGGTAGTATTACGAACCAAACAGAAGGTGTAACTAATTCATTTAAGTATGCCGGAGAAATCTACGATGAGGAATCAGGGCTTTACTACCTGCGGGCGAGGTATTATGATCCTAGTGTAGGGCGGTTTTTGAATGAGGATACGTATGAAGGGGAATGGAATAATCCGCTTACGTTGAATCTTTATTCGTATGTGTTTAATAATCCGTTAAAGTATATTGATCCAAGTGGACATGTAGCAATAGGAGTGGATTCAGAAATGTGGAGAGTGAATGGGCTAATAAATGATCAAAAAGCAAAATGGATGTTAGCCAATGACTCCAATAATAAAGCAGGGATGAAAGCCGCGAATGCAGAAGCAGAGCGAATTAGAAAGCAATATTCACATGTAAGCGGAATATTGCAAGCAAGTGCCCCTTATCAATATGTTTCTTATGTTGAAAGTTCTGATAAGACAAAGATTCATGAAGTTAGAATTAAAGGGAATGGAGATGTACTGTATGAAATGCAGTCTGGATATGAATATTATACTCAGTCTAATAAGTACAGTCCTTCAGATAAGGGACAACAAATTTTTGGGAAAGCCAGTTTGGATTTAAGTGCAGGCTATGCATTTAATTTGATAACTAAAGGTTCAAATGAAGTTATAAAGAAAACGCTTGAATACGCTGGAGGAGTTGCATTTTCCGAAGCAATCCAGACAGGAATTGAGAGCAGCGGATGGATTGTCACTCCGATGTAGGTGATGAAAGACATATCATTTGGAGAACAAGTACAGCCACGGGTCAAATCAGCAATCTGGTAGTTGTTACAAACGGTCCTATTACTATCGAAAAAAGGTATTGGTATATAACAAAAAAAGGGAAGTGACAGTGGGTAAAAGATCGTTCACTTTGATATTTGTGGAACCATGATTGTGATGATGTTCTTCATGAGTGGAGTCAGAGGAATCGTTTATTTTCTTAGTTATCTTGTAGTTGTAGGAATGGTACTTAAATTTGTTGAAAATCAAAAGATTAAATTTGTATTACTTTTATTTATTATCGCTGTTTTGATTTCAGGTAGGTTCCTATTACAACTTATTGGTTAATTTTAAATACTACATGCGAGTGTGACATGATATGCTCCCATCATAGTAGACAGTAGAAAAAACAAAAACTTCTACTACTACATGATGGGAGTTTTTCTAATGTCTAAACGAAGTCCTACTTCATTAAAAGTAAAATTACATGTCGTACAGCGATGCCTTGAGCACAAGTCAAATCCAAACTATGAGGCAAAACATAAAGCTGCCTCATTGTTATCTAAGAGACAGCTTTGTGTTTTGTTCAACTAAGATCCACTCTCCGAAACTTCAGCGGAAAGTATTTCACTTTTGTAATTAATCCCCCATACTTCCATATCAACCGATTGAATGCAAGGCAGAAATTACTCGGCGAATTTTAGATGCGATGATTGAATATCCTCCTGACCTGATTCAAACTAATACTTTAGCCAAGCTTAAACAATCACGTTGCTTAAACTCTCCGGAATTCATACCATCTAACAATAATTGCTGACAAAATTGTATACGACCATTAAAACTTTTTACACATACTTAATTCAGTTACAAATGATTGACTTTAACCATCTAGATAAGCTGTTATAATGATCTAAGAACTTACATAGTAAGATATTAACAATAACTAGAAAGGTGGTTCTAAGCGATGACGCATGAACCCCAGAGTACAACAAACAGTAGTAATCGTACTTACGTCGATTCCACAGATATGCAACGGAAGCTATATAAAAGATCCTTACTCATCATTGTCCTTTCACAAATCTTTGGAGGTGCAGGACTTGCAGCCGGGGTTACGGTAGGAGCGCTGCTTGCGCAGGATATGTTAGGCTCAGAAAGCTATGCAGGTATTCCTACCGCATTGCTTACGCTTGGTTCTGCTGTAGCTTCTTTGCTGGTAGGACGACTGTCACAACGACATGGGCGCCGGTTGGGACTTGCCGGAGGTTTTATAACCGGAGGACTTGGAGCGATCGGCGTCATAGCGGCCGCACAAGTGAATAGTGTAGCGCTTTTGTTCGTATCGTTGCTTATCTATGGAGCAGGGACGGCAGCGAACTTACAATCGCGATATGCAGGAACAGATTTGGCAATGCCGAACCAACGCGCCAAAGCAATTAGTATTGCGATGGTTTCGACTACATTCGGCGCAGTTGCGGGTCCAAATACAGTTGAAGTTACTGGCCGATTTGCCACAGCAATTGGTTTTCCAGCACTTACTGGCCCGTTTTTTTTAGCTGCCTTAGCTTTCATCTTGGCGGGGTTAGTTTTATTATTCTTTCTCCGTCCCGATCCATTACTTGTCGCCAGAGAGCTAGCCAAAGATAACGTACAACGTGCACCGGCAGTCGACAATAAGAAAACGCCTATTAATAACAGAGGACTGGTTGTAGGGGCAGCAGTAATGGTATTGACTCAAATCGTCATGGTCGCGATTATGACAATGACGCCGATACATATGAAACATCATGGTCATAGCCTAGGAGACATCGGACTAGTTATCGGCATCCATATAGGTTCGATGTATTTACCCTCACTTATAACTGGTGTTTTAGTAGATAAGTTTGGTCGTACTGCCATGTCAATTACTTCTGGGGTAGTTCTATTACTTGCAGGTATTGTGGCGGCAATTGCTCCTCCAGATTCGATGCTGGTACTCATCGTCGCTCTTTCTTTACTGGGAATCGGTTGGAATTTCGGCTTAATCAGCGGTACCGCAATCATTGTAGATGCAACTGATCCAACAACTCGTGCAAAAACTCAAGGTACCATCGATGTGTTAATTGCACTTGCTGGGGCCTCAGGTGGAGCACTGTCCGGTATGGTTGTATCATATTCAAGTTATGCAACCCTTTCACTTGCTGGGGGTGGACTTGCACTGTTACTTATTCCAATCGTTATATGGTCTCTAAGCAAACGAAATGTAACAGCATCGCAAAATATTCCGTTTAACTAATTTCAAAATGGATGTAACTAAATATAGGCCATTGCTCATATTAGAGAAATGGCTTTTTTATGATATACTTTACAAGTCATTATTATTCAATTAGACGTAGTAGAGTACAGGTATGATCGTGATTCCGAAGGAAGCAACAAAAAAGTTTTTGGGAGGTATTTTTATGTCCGAATGTAAACTATCTGTCGATTATGATCAATTCGAGAAAGGAATCAAAATAGTAGATTTAATAGAGGAGCTTGCCGGCAAGGATGAGAGCTTACAGCTTGAGAGCCTCATCATCGGTGACTGGGGCGGCGCATACGAGAATGATTCAAGTGACATTGTTGAAGCGCTTGTTCGGTTGAAAGACCGTTTTCCGCAGCTGCGCAGCTTGTTTATTGGCGATATGTCCTTTGAAGAATGTGAAGTCTCTTGGATTAATCAATCCAACCTTGGACCGATTCTATCTGCTTATCCCGAGCTTAGATCATTTACTATTAAAGGAAGCACAGAGCTTAGTCTTGATCCAGCTCACCATGATAAGCTGGAGGAGCTTACTATTATTTGCGGTGGACTTGGAAAAGACATCATTACTAGTATCAGCGAAGGAAGCTTTAAAAACTTGAAGAAGCTGGAGCTTTATCTAGGGGTTGACGAGTATGGATTTGATGCCAGCCTGGAAGATGTACTCTCGCTGATCGAGCCTGGAAAATTCCCTAAGCTTACCTATCTTGGTCTAAAAGATAGTGAAATTCAAGATGAAATTGCTATTGCTGTAGCTAATGCACCGATTGTTGATCAATTACATACGTTGGATCTTTCTATGGGAACGTTGACGGATAAGGGGGCTGAAGCACTTATCCAAAGTGAGAAGGTAAAGAAGCTTGAGCTGCTTGATTTAAGCTATCATTATATGTCGGATGAGATGATGATTCGTTGGAAGCAGTCAAGCCTGAAGGTAGATATCAGCGATCAGCAGGATGATGACGACGAGGATTATCGCTATCCTTCCTTGACGGAATAACGATGAAATCGATGATTATCATTGGCAATTCCGATAACAGAAGAACAGCTGGACTGCAAGCGGCAAGAGCTGGGCTGGGGTTGCCCCCAGCCCTTGTTTTGAATTATATCGATGTGCTGCAGGGAAGAGTATCTTTGAGTTCGATTGCACAAATTTTGGGACAAACAATGGACGAACCGCCCTTGCTGCGGATCGACGCACCAGGGGAGCATTTTGAAGTAGAACGCGAGCTTATTGCACTTGGCACACCTGATGCGGAAATCCCCGATATAGACGACCGTTGGCTTAGGTACAACAAGAACGCTGTTTCGCCTTTTTCGGCAAAGATGGCCCGAAGCATGAAGGAAATTAAGGGTAAGCTGTATCATCCTTCACAGTGGTTTCGCGGATATTGCAGGCTATTGTCGAGACTGGACAGGGAGGCAATACAACTGTGGAATACACCACGATGGATGAATGCTCCTGAGGATATAGCGGCAATGTTCGATAAAAGGTATACACACGAGATATTATCAGCAGCGGGATTACCAGTGCCTAGAAGATTAGCCTCACCGGAAGCCATTCCAGATTATGATACGCTGCGTGATGCTATGGCTAGCGAACGAACATACCGTTTATTTATTAAGCTAGCAGCAGGTTCTGGCGCATGCGGTGTCATTGCGTATCAAGTAAACCCCGTTACAGGAGCAGAATCGGCGGTAACTACAATAGGTGTGGAGAACTACCAAGCCAGACCTCCGTTATTTTATAACGTAAAAAAACTGGTGAACTACAAAGAACACCGTACGATACGCCAAATCATCAACTGGTTATTAGGACATGGCGCTCATGTGGAGCAATGGATTCCGAAAGCTTCTTATGAGAATCGCACTTTCGATATTCGGCAACTTGTCGTAGCAGGCAAGGCTTGTCATAGCATTGCCAGAGCAAGCAGAACACCGATAACGAATCTGCATCTCGATAGCGACCGCTTGAGCTTGAAGGAGATTGGTCTGCCTGATAAGCTTCAAGCTACCGTGCGACAATGTGCTGAAAAAACGTTATCGGTTTTTCCACGTTCTACCGTTGCTGGAATTGATGTATTATTGAGCAGCGGTTCCAATCGCCCTCATGTATTGGATGTTAATCCATTCGGAGATTTATTATATGATAGTCATTATGAAGGATATACCCCTTATGAATGGGAGATGAGAATGATCTAACTCCCTCCGACTATCTAAATGGAAGGGGAACACCACGATGTTTAACATGAATGAAATTGTAGGAAGTCATGATATTCTCATGATTACACTAGATACGCTGCGCTATGATGTCGCTGTAATGGAGGAAGAAAACTGTCCGAATTTGTGCGGTCGCGGCCATTGGGAATTGCGGCACACGCCGGGTAGCTTCACTTATGCGGCGCATCATGCTTTCTTTGGCGGATTTCTTCCGACTCCGGCTACAACAGACAAATCAGAGCATGTTCGATTATTTCACTCGAAGAATACGGGATTAAAGACACATCCGTATACATGGCAATTCGATTCAACAGATATCGTATCTGGACTTCAGGTAGAGGGCTACCGTACTATTTGTATTGGCGGAGTTATCTTTTTTACGAAAAAAAATCCTCTAGCAAAAGTGCTGCCCAGCTATTTTCAGGAAAGCTATTGGAGGATGACCTTTGGGGTGACGAATCAACGCTCTACTGAGCATCAGGTAAACCATGCAATCAAGCTGCTGCAAAATTCGGATAAGGCAGAACGCCTGTTTATGTTTATGAATATTTCAGCGATTCATGGACCGAATCATTATTATGTACCAGGGGCAAAGAAAGACTCGGTAGAGACGCAGCGTGCGGCACTCCGATATGTAGACGGCGAGCTTGGGCGATTGTTTGAGGCATTCAGAGAACGGGAAAGACCCGTATTTTGTATGGCGTTCTCTGATCATGGCACCGCCTTCGGTGAAGATGGCTACAACGGCCATAGACTTGCACACGAGGTCGTATGGAACGTGCCTTATCACGAATTTATTGTGTAAGATGAAAGGAGGAAATGATTATGAGTCATACGGCCTACCCTAATTATTTGGACATCATTCAGAATCCGGATACTCTGCGTAGCTGGAAGAACAGCCTGGCATCAGATCCTTACCGATCCTATCTGTATTCTTATCCGCACAAAACTTCCTATCGAAAATTGGAGACGAAGCTGCCGCTTTCCGAGCTGTGGAACAAGGAATTGGCAGACACATTCTTTTTATATATGCACATCCCGTTTTGTGGGGCTCGCTGCGGCTTTTGCAATTTGTTCACGTTGCCTGACAAGAGAGCTGATGTACATGCCGAATATGTGGATGCTTTGGAAAGACAAGCTGAACAGTGGGCTCCGTTCATTCAGAATAAGCCGATTGCTAGATTTGCTATCGGAGGTGGAACGCCGACTTTACTTGCACCTGCCCAGCTTGATCGGTTGTTTCAAATTGCGAAGAATGTGATAGGCATGGATCCGACCCAAGCTTCAATCTCGGTAGAGACCTCTCCTGAAACAGTAACCTCCGAACGCCTAGACATTTTAAAAAGCTGGCAGGTGGATCGGATCAGCATGGGTATTCAAAGCTTCGTAGAAGCGGAAGCGGAAGCTATCTACCGTCCACAAAAGCCGCAGGAAGTCGAGAGAGCTCTGGAACAGCTCAAGCTATACCAATTTCCGATCCTTAATTTGGATTTGATTTACGGTCTTCCTGGTCAAACCATTGAGTCATGGATGTATTCGCTGGATAGGGCGCTGTCTTATGAGCCAGAGGAGATATTTATTTACCCGCTATACACACGTGAACTCACGATTATAAAGCCAGAGCAGATAAGGCAAAGTGGCGAGGATCAGAGATTAAGATTCTATAACGCAGCGCAGGAACGTTTGTTTGAACATGGGTATACTCAGTATTCTATGCGCAGATTTGCTAAAGCGGAAGCGGGTTCGGAGAAACCATTGCTTCCTTATGGCTGTCACGATGAAGGCATGATCGGACTCGGCTGCGGCGCACGTTCTTACACAAACTCCGTCCATTATTCCTCGCGTTACAGCGTAGGGCGTTCAGCAACAGCAAGCATTATCGCCGACTATGTAGCCACAACCGATTACACGCTGGCAGATTACGGCATTGTGTTGAGCAAGGACGACCAGCAGCGCCGCTTAATACTACAATCATTGCTTCATACGGAAGGCTTGGCACTAGGCAACTATGCGGAACGATTCACAACGTCAGCTCTCGATGATTATCCTGAGTTGAACTTGCTACTACATTCAGAGCTTGCTGTTATCGAGCATGAGGTGCTGCGGCTGACGAAAGAAGGTCTTATGTACTCCGATGCTATTGGGGATTGGTTCATCTCTCCAGAAATACGGGCTCACATGGACAGCTGTGTGCTCTCATGAAGACGACGATTTATTTTCGTGGGAGCTTAAGCTCATGCAATTACGACTGCCCCTACTGTCCATTCAGCAAGAACACGGATAGCCAAGAGACATTAGCTAAGGATCGACTGCAGGTGCAGACATTTGTCGATTGGGTAAGGAATCAAGTGGACAGCGGACATCAGCTGTCCGTGTTTTTTAATCCTTATGGTGAAGGACTTACGCATCGTTGGTACAGAGAAGCCTTGGTTGAGCTGTCCCACATGCCGCATGTACTTAAAGTAGCTATACAAACTAATTTATCCGTTAAGCTCGATTGGACACGCGATTTAAATCCAGTGACGGCTGCCTTCTGGGCAACCTACCATCCTGGACAGACGAAGGAAGAGCGATTTATACTGCAATGCGGCAAGCTCTATACCCAAAAAATTCCGTTCAGTGTAGGCTGTGTTGGTGTTAAGCGTGCGTTCGACTCCATTTCTTCCATAAGGAAGGCATTGCCTAAAGATGTTTATATGTGGGTTAACGCTTATAAAGATAGACCAAATTACTATTCTGACGAGGAAATAGCGTTTTTGACCCAAATGGACCCTCATTTTGTCCTTAATGCTAAAGATTATGACAGTATGGGGATGCCGTGTCGTGCCGGGCAAAGTGTGTTTTATGTCCAGGGAGACGGGCGCGTTAAGCGCTGCTATAAGGATCGCCAAGTGATTGGAAATCTGTATAGGGATGGGCTGGAAGAAATCTCTAAAGAACGCCCGTGCCGTATGAAGCAATGTGATTGTTATATCGGCTACATCCATATGGAGGGGCAGCAGTTAGACCCTATTTATGGAGAACGATTACTCGAACGAATCGCATTTATGTAGTAAAGGGGGAACAGCGCATTGAGCACATTGGTCGGAACCGCAATATGGTTAACAGGACTTCCAAGCTCTGGGAAAACGACGACAGCATTAGCTCTGACAGCGGCTCTTCGAGAAAGTGGCTTTAAGGTCGAATGTTTGGATGGCGATGACCTTAGACGCGAAATAGGACGAGAGCTTGGATTCAGCAAAGAAGATCGACTAGAAAACATTCGTCGTGCTGTCTATATTAGTAAGCTGCTGAACCGCAATGGCGTTACGACGATCATTTCTATGATTACGCCTTATTTGGAAATGAGGGACTATGCACGAGTAGCGCTGGAGTCATATGTCGAAGTGTATGTGCATTGTCCATTGGAGGAGTGTGTACGCAGAGATGTGAAGGGCTTATATGCAAAAGCAATAAAAGGGGAGATCGCAGCATTTACTGGTATTTCTGATGTCTATGAGCCGCCGGTGCATCCAGAAATCACGATACATACGCACATGAACAGTATGGATTCGAATGTGCGCCAGATATTGGACTACTTAGCGACTTATTCTGTATAAACAGAATAAGTCGCTAAGTGAACAAGATAGGAGGGGGAGACTTAGATAAAATTTCTCCTTGAAAATACATAGACATCAGAGTAACTCTAATTCACCTTACATATAAAGGGCTTCAACTGGAACCAATTTTCAATGCTATCTCAGAAAAAATAAACACTGTCATTTATGGGCATTTAACTACCAGCGAAAAAGAAAAGTTAGAAAAACTATTAGAAGGAATTCTAAAAAGGTTCAAAACCAGAACTAGTGCTTGACAAAGGCTTGTGTAGGAGAACGCTACGATGACGGATTGTCCTTACGATCACTGTTCCCCTCCGATTTCTTGATTATATACCGCATAGCGGTTGAAATCAGAGGGTAAAGGCGAACGCTATCGCTTCTTCAGGACAATTCCGTCATCTGCGCTGCTTCGTACTTCTCCACTTCATCCGATCCAATCCCTCTTATTAGGAGCTTAAGACTGTGGAATCAGAAGAAGACATTCTTCCTACCTACTTGTTCAGATGAGTGTCATATTCCTGCGAAAAGCCGTTGCAGGCTTTATACCATACGGTGGTTAGTGTTGGCTCTATGGAACGGTAGTAAAGTGGTTCTTAATTTACTTCACAACAGATTAAGACCGGTATAAGGTTTAATTGAGCACAAAACTGCAATAGGATCTTATCGAAATACTGTTAAATATCCACTTGCTTTCGCTTTACTTTTTGCAGTATTTTCTGCAATTGGCCCGTTTACCATTGATATGTAAAATCGTGTATACTCTCTCCTCTTTCGCTTGTGCATTCGCTCCGAACATCACAGTATTTATTCTTTTACGTTTTATACAAGTTTTTTTCATGCTATTTTCTTTAAATGGCATAGGTTTAATCTTAGGGGCTCAAGTTGTAAAGTTTTATCAGGGCGATTGAAAGAAGAAAATATTCTTTATATTGGTGTTGTATTAGCTCTAATATCTGGGACGGTTGTCTTAATAGATGTCTTTTTACATGGACCGTTGAAGATGTTAGTCATTCTGATTTTCATCTTTCACACTGTAATTGGCATTACAGGACCGACATCTTTTACATTAGCAATGGAATCACAAGGAAATATCTTCTTGTCTACTTTTCAAAAAAATATTGTTAAGGTAGTGATATCAATTGATTAAGAGGTGATGAGTTGTCATGATTAAGAAACATTGTTTGTTCTGCGATGAGATTGTCTCCATTCAATCGGAAGGCGATTACGATAGATATATAGGCTGTTCCTGTTCTCCCGAAGGGTTCTATTGCCTACTGAGAGACAGCTACGAACCTATTCATTCTTTCCCGCACCAAAAGAAACGTAACATGTTTCATTTAGTATCGGCTTATATTCGGGAGTTGACAGATTGTGATGAAAAGGTCACCCTATCGGCTGACGATTTGGAATCCATTACAAATTCTCCGAACATTCCTATGACCATTGAAGATAAGGGAAACCGTCTACTGCAATATTTGTACAGACATTCCGAAGGCTCTGGGGAACCGGTTGTTATTAAACCACTCTCCAGAAGTTATAACCTGACGTATTCTCTCAATCTGCAAGAGCTGGTATATATCATTGATAAACTGAGTAACGAGCAACTGCTCATCAGGGAAGGTATGACCTTTAAACTTACGGAAAAGGGATGGCGTGAAGCTTCCGCAAGCGCCGGAAGAAAAAAATTAAAGCCTTGCTTCGTTCTCATCTCAGATGAAGAGGATTTGCGCACAGTCTGGCTGGACAAGCTGTTGCCTAAAATCGAGCAATGCGGTTATCAACCGCGCTTGCTTACACATACGAATACTCATAATCGCGAAAAGTATTCCTTAGAGCTTATCGCCGACAGTAAACTGATTATCGCGGATTTAACCGGACAATCCCCTGAAGTGTATTTTACAGCGGGATATGCTCTCGGTATGAACATCCCGGTGATATGGACTGTGCACAGTAGAGATGCGGATAAGCTTTTTGTACAAATAAAAGATATCCGTTCAATTGTTTGGGAAACGGCTGAAGATCTAGCAGTTATACTTCAACAGAGGTTGAGTTTATAGAAGATTTTCACAGCTTGAGGGAGAACTCCAAGTAAATGGATGATTGGAGCACCGATATCTTAATGCGGGACCGAAAGAGTGGACACGGACGGACGCTTACGGACGAGGAAGCTATAGTCACGGAGAAGCTGGCCAACTGTACGGTCTTGAGCCCATGACCAATATCAATGTGTCCGAACGGATTCGAGAGCTGTCTACAATCAAGGTGCTGGTCTTTTATGACAAGGAAGTAACGATGTATATTTACCGGGAGAATATTTTACTGAGCTTACTTGGCATTGAAGTCAGTCGAATAGGCGCTCAAGCCTGCACAAGACCCTTTCAACATAACAGCGACTTTTTTTATTTTAACGATATAGGACAAGAACCTGTATTGTTCCCCTGACATTATTTAAGGGGATAATGACAGATAAAGTGAAGAAGAGAATGCGGAGCTTACTTACTTGAACTATAGGTCGTTTCACTGCATATGATCATAATTTGAATGAGCATTATGATTTATTCATTCTTTACTGATCGTTCTCAATATGTTATATTGACAATGGCAGGAGGGAAATGATATGGCAAGAAGCAAAGAATTCGATGAGAGCATAGTACTGGATAAGGCGATGAAGCTCTTTTGGGAACAAGGTTATGAGAAGACATCCTTGACTGATCTGGTGGAGCATATGGGGATCCATCGTAGAAGCTTGTATGACACGTTTGGCGACAAACATATGCTCTTTCTTAAAGCAATGGATCGTTTTCGTGCTAAAATTAATACGGAACTTACAGGAGTAATTAAACGCTCCGAGACTGCCGAGGAAGCTCTTCAGTTGATTATTAATTTCATGATATATGGTGAAGAAGACTCACCTTCTGGTTGTTTAATGGTGAATTCGGCGGTGGAATTGGCAATGCGCGATGCCGAAGTAGATTCCAAATCCACTGAATCGTTTACACTATCAGAGCAAATGTTTAAGGATATAATTCTGTGGGGGCAGCGGAATGGAGAATTCGCCTCAGCTTACGATGTTGCAGAGCTGGCGGAGCATATGCATGCAGTATGTGTTGGATTGAGGGTAATGACAAGAACCTCCATTGCCAAAGAAAAACTACTCCGTATAGCCAACATATCCATCAAACTTTTAATTAAATAGTTGAATATCTTTAGAATGATTGTTCTTATAGGTGTAAGTATAAGCTCTGATGTGAAGCTTACCCCTAAGAGGATAATATTCCTTATATGGTTTCTAGAACGATCGTTCTAGAATGGTGAGACAACAAATTCCTCTTCATGAAGGGATCTTTCTTATGACCATTCTAGAATGATCATTCCCATATGCTTGGATTTCCCTCCGCCCAATACTTTAAGGAATTTGTTGTACCTATACCAAATAACAAAAGGAGAAATCTAAAAATGAAAATTTCTGAACAAATCGTATTTGTCACCGGTGCGAATAGAGGTCTTGGCCGGCATCTGACGCTTGAACTTCTATCGAGAGGGGCTAAGGTTTATGCTGGGGCAAGAAATCCAGAGTCCATTGATATTCCCGGTGTAATACCTGTGAAGCTTGATATTACGAACCCTCAAGAGGTAGCTGCAGCCGCTAAGGTTGCTAAAGATATTACACTTTTAATCAACAATGCAGGATCGTCTACAGGCGCTTCTTTGCTTGACGGTGATCTTGACCAAATACAATTGGAGTTTAATACTCATTTCTTTGGCACACTTTCAATGGTTCGAACTTTTGCACCGATTCTAGCAAATAACAACGGCGGCACGATTCTGAATATTCTTTCTGCATTATCTTGGGTTAGTTCAGGAACTGCCGGCGCTTATACGGCTGCAAAGGCAGCGGAGTGGGCATTGACGAACGACCTGCGAATAAATCTGTATTCTCAAAATGTGCGAGTGTCTGGATTACATGTGGGCTTTATGGAAACAGACATGACGTCTGGCTTAGAAGTTCCCAAGTCCAACCCTGCGGACATCGCAAAAATTGCTATTGACGGTATAGAATCCGACAGCTTTGAAATTGTTGCGGATGACACGAGCAGACATATCCAAAGTATTCTTTCCGGTGGAGTATCTGCGATATATCCACATCTGTCCTAATACAAAATGTTAACGAATTTTAAAGAGGAGTGTTAAAAATGGATAAATTATGGAGCAAAACAAAAATTGGGAATTTGGAATTACCTCATCGTTTAGCAATGGCACCAATGACACGTAGTAGATCGAATGAAGATGGTACACCGGGAGAATTAACAGCCCTTTACTATGCTCAACGAGCGTCAATGGGACTCATTATTACAGAAGGTACACAACCTTCTGATGATGGTCAAGGGTACTTATTGTCACCTGGAATATATACGGATAAGCATATTGAAGGATGGAAAAAGGTTACCAATGCAGTGCATGAAGCAGGTGGATATATATATATCCAATTAATGCATGCCGGTCGCATTTCGCACCCAGACAATACACCACATCATCGTCAACCTGTTGCACCATCTGCAATCGCGCCAGGTGAAGAAATATTTACCGCTAAAGGTAAGCAGGCCATCCCCATTCCGCGTGAGTTAAGTAAAGAGGATATTCAAACGACCATTGCCGACTTCCGAAAAGCAGCTGCTGCGGCTATTAAAGCAGGTGCGGATGGCGTTGAAATTCA
This sequence comes from Paenibacillus sp. FA6, assembly GCF_051550225.1. Classification (NCBI taxonomy): domain Bacteria; kingdom Bacillati; phylum Bacillota; class Bacilli; order Caryophanales; family Paenibacillaceae; genus Paenibacillus; species Paenibacillus sp. FA6. The sequence continues at coordinate 1,960,296 of NZ_CP188820.1, forward strand.
TGGAGCAAATGGTTATCTGATTAATCAATTTATCGGAGAAAATTCGAATACACGGACGGATGAATATGGGGGATCTATAGAAAATCGTACTCGCTTCGCGATTGAAGTAACGAAAGCCATCGTTGAAGAAATTGGAGCAGAAAGAACAGGTTTCCGGATCTCGCCAGGGACACCTCTTGGTGGGATACAAGATGGTGAACAAGGTCCTGAACTTTATCGTTATCTTGTAAAAGAATTAGCTAAATTGGATTTAGCTTACCTCCATATCATGCATCTTGGAAACGAAGAACTGCTCCAAGACATTCGCTCAATCTGGACGAAGCCATTGTTAGTCAATCGTGCTGGACGATCTCTGGAGGATCTCAGCGTGGATATTGATAATGGCCTTGCTGATCTGGTGCCTGTTGGTGTATGGTCATTAGCTAATCCAGATTTAGTGGAACGACTTCAAAAAGGTGCGCCATTGAATGAAGCAGATCCCACAACAATCTATGGTCTGGGAAGCAAAGGTTATACGGATTATCCCACAATGGTAGAATTAGAATCCCAATAAGGTAGTAATAGAGACACTAAATAATGGCGTACAACGGAAAAGTTGTGCGCCATTATTTATCTACAAATACTCAATGATTGCATTCATAGTGTTCTGCCCCAAAATTAACAAAGGAAGAGGATGAAACATGAGAGCAGCACAAATACAGAAATATTCTAAGATAATCCAAGTGGAACTGAATGATGTTAAAATACCAGAGATCAATAGCCACGAAGTACTTGTAAAAGTAAAAGCTGCAGGTGTAAACCCACTCGACATTCTTAATTTGAATGGTAGCGTTCGATTGATTGCCGACTATAAGTTGCCATTAACTTTAGGAAATGAACTATCTGGTGTTATTGAAGCTGTTGGCGATGAGGTTTTGAATTTCAAGGTTGGTGACCCTGTGTATACGAGGTTACCACTTGCTAAAATCGGTGCTTTTGCAGAATATGCGGCCGTGAATGAAGATGCCTTATCTATCATTCCTGAAAATTTAACTTTCATTGAAGCTGCTGCGGTGCCCCTTACTGCCTTGACTGCTTATCAAGCCTTACACGTCGTACTCGATGCCCAGCCGAATAAGAAACTATTCATTCCTGGAGGAACCGGCGGCTTCGGTGCTATGGCAATCCCCATTGCCAAATCAATGGGGTTATATGTAATTACAAGTGGCAGTGAAAGAGGCAGATCACGTACACTGTCCATCGGGGCTGATCAATTCATAAATTATAAGGCAGAGAACTATGCCGACATACTATCCGATATCGATTATGTGATCGACACCTTGGGTACCAAAGAGATTAAAGCTGAACTGGGTATTTTAAAACCACAAGGAAAATTGGTGTCATTGAAAGCTGGACCTAATTATCGCTTTGCGGTTGACAATCATTTTCCGATGTGGAAAAAAGCATTGTTTGGTTTAGTGGGTGCTCGCTTAGATTCATTAGCACGTAAGAATCAAAATGAATATCATTTTTTATTCGTGCACGCCAATGGAAGTCAATTACAAGAAATCACTAAACTTGTTGAAAATGAAAATATTAAGCCCTCTATAGATTCAACATATACGTTCGATGACATCAATAAGGCGTTAGTTAAGGTCTCAACGGGTCACTCCCAGGGAAAAGTGATTGTGACCTTTTAAAACAATGTGTACTGTATAAACTAGAAAGTGGTGTACATCTCATTTTTCATAAGGAGGATAACTGTCATGGCTCACCAGAAGAGAAGGACTGTCGGCGGAATTTACCGACAGTCTTCTATTAATACGCATAAACCCATTATCTTCACATTAGAATAGGACGAGCTAGAAAATTATGTATGAAGCAAAAAAAGGCGGATTAAACCGCTAATTTTGATGGTTCATTTACAGAGTGGCGTCCGCTTACCGCAAGCATGATTACAGAAATAATGATAAGTATGAAACAGAACACAAATGAATACCTGTACCCTACAATACTGGCTAATCCCCCGCCAACAAGACTGCCAATCAGTCTACCGATCGTGGATGAATTAGAGTAGAGCGTGGATGCATACCCAGGCATGCTTGGAAGAAGATCCTGGATGTAACTAATGCCAATCGCTGTAATAACGGCAACAAAAACGGCGAGCAGAACTTGGGCTGCAATCATCTGCCACATCGCACCTGAGAAAATAACAACGAGAAAATAAACTGCTCCTAGAATGCCCCCCCACATCATTAAGACTCGGTTACTGTACTTTGCACTGAGTAGACCGAGCATAATCATAAAAGGAATTTCCAGCGCAGCACAAATACTGCTGATTAGACCGACATCGCTTGTCGATCCCCCTAGATTGTGTGTAATAAAGAGGGCGGTATTGACGGTGCTCGTCCAGTGAGCGATATACATGAGCACTAGAATCAGACAAGGAATCAGAATACTAAGGTTCTGACTCAGCCGGAAATTTTTAACTTTTACTTTAGCATTTCCTTTCAGTGCTGTATTTGATTTAAGAAATAGGAACACAAGTAAAGCAATAAGCAGGAAAACTACGATCGTACCCGAGAAGATCCCCTTAAACCCAATAGTAGCGATAAGCAGAGTACCGATTAAAGGACCTGAAATAAAGCCGAGAGAGAAAGCAGAACGTAAGGTGGTGTTAGCAAACGCATGCTCAGTAAAATTACTCTTATTCACTGCTTCTCTAGAAATGGCGAACAATTGAGCCATCGCTGGTGCACCAAGACCAGTGAACACAATCATGTAGATAAATAAGATCGTAAAATCCTGAATGAGTAAGTATCCACTATAAGCTAGCGCATTACAAAGTGTGGCGACAAGGTAAATGCTTTTTCGATTCAAGCCGAGGTCAGACCGTCTCCCGATTAGCGTACTGATCCATACCCCCGCAATTAACGTGACGGATAGAAAAACACCAAACATCCCGATAGATACTCCAAGCTGTTCCGTGAAGTAAATGGATAAAAAAGGTGCGCTGAGTGAAATAGCCATTCCCTGCAGTAACATACATAAAAAGAGTAAGCCATAAGAGGGAATCGAAAATAGTGCAGTGAGCCGTTTAATCATGATGTGAAGTTACTCCTCTATATTTGTTTAGATAGTCAATCTTGTTATAGTATACTTGAAAAAGACAGCAATGTTATATGATATTTGAAGGTTAGGAGCGATATTGAATGAGTTCTTTGGTTCTCGGTTTTCAGGAATTGGACAATACGCAGCTTTTGCTCGTTGGCGGAAAAGGGTTGAATTTAGGGAGATTATCAAAAATAGAAGGAATACACGTACCCGAAGGATTTTGTGTTACAACATTCGGATATCAAAAAGCCATCGAACAAAACGAAACGTATCATGCTTTGTTGGGTAGACTATCAATGCTAACAGTAGAAGATCGAGATCAAATTGGTGAGATCAGTAGGAAGATCAGGCAGATCATTATGGAAGTAGAAATTCCTTCGGATGTTGTGGAAGCCGTTACTCACTATCTCTCCCAGTTAGGTGATGAACATGCTTATGCAGTGCGTTCTAGTGCGACTGCTGAAGATTTACCACATGCCTCTTTTGCTGGTCAACAAGACAGCTATTTGAATATCATCGGCGTCGATGCCATCCTACAGCATATCAGCAAATGTTGGGCTTCTCTATTTACGGATCGCGCTGTAATCTACCGTATGCAAAATGAATTTGACCACAGTCAAGTTTATTTATCCGTTATCGTTCAAAGGATGGTTTTCCCACAGGCGTCAGGGGTTGTATTTACCGCTGATCCGATTACTAATAACCGAAAGTTGCTATCCATCGATGCCAGTTATGGACTTGGAGAAGCGCTGGTCTCCGGTTTGGTATCTCCCGATTGTTATAAAGTGCAGGAAGAGGTAATCGTCGATAAGAGGATAGCAACCAAAGAATTGGCTATCTATGGACTTAAAGAAGGCGGAACAGAGACCCGGCAGCTCGATCTCGAACAGCAAAAGGCTCAAACACTCCCTGAACAACAAATTTTACAATTGGCACGTATAGGAAGACAGATCGAAGCTTATTTTGGTTCCCCCCAGGACATCGAATGGTGTTTGGTTGATGATACATTTTATATTGTCCAGAGTCGGCCAATCACTACATTATACCCAATCCCTGAAGCGAATGATCAAGAGAATCATGTTTATGTATCTGTCGGTCATCAACAAATGATGACCGACCCCATGAAACCATTGGGATTGTCTTTTTACCTGTTAACGACTCCTGCACCCATGCGTAAAGCTGGTGGGAGGTTGTTTGTTGATGTCACACAAATGCTTGCTTCACCTGTCAGCAGTACAATGATAATTGATGCCTTGGGAAAATCCGATCCGCTCATCAAAGACGCACTCATGACCATTGTAGAGCGAGAAGATTTTATAAAATCGTCACCAAATGATAAAAAAGTACCGAGTCCCAGTAAAAGCAATAAGGGTATATCGTCTGCGGGTTCACAAGCACCAATCGACAACGATCCGACAATCGTTACTGATTTGATTAAGAGTAGTCAAACATCGATAGAAGAGTTACAACAAAACATCCTAACGAAATCAGGATCAGATTTAGTTGATTTTATTCTTGAAGATATTCAGCAATTAAAGAAGATGTTATTTAACCCACAAAGTCTTGGTGTGATTATGGCTGCTATGGATGCTTCATTATGGATCAATGAACAAATGAACAAGTGGTTAGGTGAAAAAAACGTAGCAGATACGCTTTCTCAATCTGTACCCAACAATATTACTTCGGAAATGGGTCTGGCGCTATTGGATGTCGCAGATGTGATTCGTCCCTATCCAGAAGTAATTGATTATTTACAACATGTAAAAGATGATAACTTTTTGGAAGAACTGGTTAAATTTGATGGTGGACAGGAAACCCAAGACGCTTTCTATGATTATCTCAGCAAATACGGAATGCGATGTAGCGGAGAAATCGATATTACTAAAACTCGTTGGAGCGAAAAACCAACTACACTTGTCCCCATGATTCTTAGTAATATCAAAAACTTTGAGCCTAATGCTAGCAATCGGAAATTTGAGCAAGGGCGACAGGAAGCTTTTATAAAAGAACAAGAGTTATTAGATCGATTGAAGCAATTACCGGATGGTGAGCAAAAAGCCAAAGAAACAAAAAAAATGATCGACCTAATCCGGAATTTCATCGGTTATCGAGAATATCCAAAATACGGCATGGTTAATCGCTACTTCGTTTATAAGCAGTCTTTACTAAAAGAAGCCGAACAACTTGTGCAAGCGGGCGTTATTCATGAAAAAGAAGATATATACTATCTCACTTTTGAAGAAGTTCGCGAAGTCGTAAGCACAAATAAACTAGATTACCCGGGTTGCTTGGTCGAGCAGCAAGCAGAGCTTGCGACCAGACAGATCATTAGCAAACGAAAAGACGAGTACAAATTATATGAAAGACTAACTCCACCACGTGTTATCACGTCTGATGGTGAAATCATTACGGGTGAGTACAAACGAGAAAATCTCCCAGCCGGATCTATTGTAGGTCTACCTGTTTCTTCTGGAGTTATAGAGGGACGCGCACGTGTCATCTTAAACATGGATGATGCTGATCTAGAAGATGGAGATATATTAGTCACCGTATTTACTGACCCTGGTTGGACAACATTGTTTGTATCTATTAAAGGCCTGGTCACCGAAGTTGGTGGACTGATGACCCATGGAGCAGTTATCGCGCGTGAATATGGCTTACCAGCAGTTGTCGGAGTGGAGAATGCTACCAAACTGATTAAAGATGGGCAAAGAATACGCGTGCATGGAACAGAAGGCTATATCGAAATATTGTAATGGCTGAATACGTCAAGTAAGAGCCTCTGTCATAATGGACGGCATTAAATGTAACCTGTCATGGATAAAAGGGCTCAAGTTCGAAAGTCCAAAGCAGGTGGAAGCGAACGGCACCTCCAGCATCTTTTGGACTGAAAAGAGGAACAGTGATTACACTAAGCAATACCAAAAATCCAACAAATTAATTATATGAATGAACAGAGACGAGGAATGACAGAATAAGAAAGTGGTATACATCTCAATTTCCAAAGGAGGATATCTGTTATGGCTCACCAGAAGAGAAGGAAAGAAGCTGCCTGGAAGTCACGAAAGCAAGAACAGCATCCCCATGGTAAAATCAAATCGCTCAAGGAATTGTCCAGCGAATAGGATGAGGGGTATACTGCTTGGAAGAGAAGGACTGTCGGCGAAGTTTACCGACAGTCTTCTTACTTTGTCTTCGTTCTTGTAATAATCTAATGGGCAGTTTAACGTAATAAAAAATGGCGGAATTTTGTTGAAGTAATTATTCTGTAGGAATTATTTGTTATTATGACGTGTGTGTTCCATAATTATAGGCAGATGATAAATTGTATCAGGAGGCATTCGTATGAAACCACGAATTACGGTAATTACATTGGGCGTAGATGATTTGGAAAGGTCTTTGCAGTTCTATCGCGATGGACTGGGGCTATCGACGGAAGGTATAGTTGGCACAGAATTTGAGCATGGCGCCGTTGCCTTTTTCGACTTACAAGCAGGCTTAAGGCTCGCAATTTGGAACCGTAAGGATATCGCCCATGATACAAAGCTTAATCAAACCATGCCAAGTCCTACGGAATTTACTATTGGGCACAATGTAAGCAGTAAAGAAGAAGTTGATAAGGTTATGGCAGAGGCAAAGAAGGTTGGTGCTACTATAACAGTCCCGGCGCATGATACTTTTTGGGGTGGATATTCAGGCTATTTTCAAGACCCCGATGGACATTTGTGGGAAATAGTCTGGAATCCACAGTGGGAGATCACAGAATAACTTCGCTGAAGTTACTGAACTAACGGGTAACAATAGCTCAATAAGCATCAGGAGAAGACTTGCCGACAGCAATGGATCGGCAGGTCTTTTTCGCTAATGGGCAGTTTAGTTGAAAAACGGATATACTAATAGGAATGAATTATACTTTAGAAAATAAATATGAAAAGGAGTAGATTTATAATGGAAAAGGTCATACCATTCTTAATGTTTCAAGATGGCAAGGCAGAAGAAGCGATGAATTATTACACATCACTCATTGAGGATTCTCAAATTACAGGAATTGTTCGATATGGAGCTAATGAATCTGGGGACGAAGGGACTGTAATGCAGGCAACTTTTAACTTAAATGGGCAAGAATTTATGTGTATTGACAGTAATGTAAAACATCAGTTTTCCTTTACACCTTCGTTCTCGATATATGTTTCTTGTAATACTGAAGAAGAATTGAACAATCTTTTTCAAAAACTCAATGAAGGTGGACAAGCACTTATGCCTTTAGGCAATTATGGTTTCAGTAAAAAATTCGGTTGGTTAAATGACCGCTTCGGAGTTTCATGGCAACTAAATCTGCCTAATTAATATGAATAACCTTTAAGCTTGAATAAAAGCTAATCATTGCACTAACGGAGAACGTTAGTACAATCAAGACACAAAGGCAACCGGATATTATGATCGGTTGCTTTACTTTTTAAAAGGGAATGTTACGGCTAAAAAAGTCGCACAGCAGATCAGCCTTTTTTATACGCTGAGAGAAGAGATATAGCGGTAATCGGACTATATTCTGATCATCAAATAAACCAGTTCATATGTCCGTATGTCCAAGGACACTAATGTGCCTACATAAGCAGTATCTGTAAAAGCCTGATAAATCAGGCTTTTTTATTTTTATGTAGGCAAATTAATGTCACGCTAAAATGCACTAAACTGCCTACATTATAAAATTTTGACATAAAATTACCTACATTGTGACCATTATTTTACTTACTGATGCTTACAAAGTATCTAAAGAGACTTTATAGCCGGTTATATTGAGAATAGTAACGTTCTTGGTTCAAGGACAAAAAAAGTATGAATGCTGCTTTTTCTGCCCCAACAGCAATAAAAGCAATTAATCATGCGAGAGTGTTCATTGATGGAATTTCGACTTTTACTATAGAAAGCATTTAAAAATTACTAAAGGAGGAAAAGCATATTATGAAAGCAACATATGAACCAATATTTACGCCATTTGTAAGGAGAAAATAAAGTTCTAGACTGAAAAATAAAGTTCTAGACTGAAAAATAAAGTATTAGACTGACGAAGCTTCATTAAGCTAACGGGTAGGAGGTTTAAGATCAATCTCGGTGAACCGTATCACAAATAGAGGCAATTTCTCTGAAGAAAAACTTGCAGAAGTCTGTATTTACAGAATGCGGACCCTTAAGAGTAGGTTAGGTCAGTCTTTATGGAGTATATTGTGTAAACAAGCTTATGCGCGCTTTTTTATTGTTATACAACATATGGATTTGGTTTGAATGACAGACTCATTCTTTAGAATAGGGCGTAATCCCTCTTGAATATAGGTTCTCCACTAACTTGAAAAATTCTTCTGACGATAAATCCTTTTGACGCTGGAGCCAAAGACGAAATAAAGAAAGGGAAGTTGTCAGGTAAAACTCAATTAAGTATGGCGTTAAGGAATGGTTTTGCGGAACGTTTAATTCTATTTGACCCAAAGTGATTTCTTTTTTTAAGCGTTTTAAAAAACGGGTACTTCCATAATCACCCAAAAGGGCATTAAGAACCAGGAGATGTTCTCTTTTGTCCAGACAATAGAGCGTTTCTTGAACCGTATGCATCGATAGCTCTTTATTCGCCAATTCTTTTTTTATGTCATTCAATAAGTCATTTTCAACAGAGTCTAACAATTCGTAAATGTCAGTAAAGTATTGATAAAAGGTGCTGCGGTTATATCCTGACTTATTCGCAATTTCCTGAACCGAAATTTTCTCAATCGGCTTTTGGCTATATAACTCACAAAAAACTTCTACAAACTTTTGTCTTGTTTTCTCCGTTATTTGGGGTTGCTTTTTCATGTTTCTCTCCTACTAGCGAATAAGAATATCATCCGACAAATAATAAAAAACTGATGGTTGATCAAGGAATAATAAAGATTTACAATAACATCATACAACATGTTGTCTTATAATCAAAAGGAAATTTTAATAAGTAGGGGTGGTTTTAATGTCAGCAAAACACGATAGAATTTTAATTTTTGGTGCAGGTGTCATCGGGAGCATGTACGCAATTAAGCTTATTGAAGCAGGGTTTGATGTTAGCCTGTTTGCACATTCTAATAGATTTAAATCATTAAGAGAAAATGGCCTGCAATATAAAGAAAAAGGTACAGTTAGATCGATACAAGTGAATGTCATTAATACGCTCGAAAATGACGACGTATACGATTTTATTTTCGTTACTGTTCGTTATGATCGGTCCGAATCAGCGTTGTTAGCGCTAAAAGATAATCAAAGCAAAAATATAGTTACGATGACTAGTAATTCAATTGGATTTTCTTCGTGGCTGGATATCGTAGGGGATAGACTTTTACCAGCTTTTCCCGGCTTCGGCGGACAGATTAAAGATGGAGTATTGCATGCTCGATTTCTACCAAAGATTATAGCTGCAACTGCATTTGGAGAAATTAATGGTGTAGTGACAGAACGCATAGAAAACCTCGCAAAATTATTTAAAACAGCAAAGCTTCCCTACGTTATTAAAAAGGATATGCAAGCGTATCTAATCACACATTCCGTATCAGACATTGCCATGTTGAGCGTTTTGCATTCTGAGAATAAGATAATTGACAAAAAAACAGCCAGAACCAGAAAGACGGCACGCAAAATAACAGTCACTTTAAAAGCGTATCTAAGGGCAATACAAAAAGCTGGCGTTTCAATTGATCCACCAATGCTTAAAATAGTGCTTAAATTTCCAAACTTATTTTTGGATCTTTTCTTTATGACATGGCTACGAACTAAAATGGTTAGGGATATGATGTTGCCGGATTATGCGAATAATGCTAACAATGAGATTGTACAGCTAAGTAATGATTTAATGAAATTTTTAAGTCAAAATGATATCAAATCGGAAATACATGTTCAGTAATTTTTTTGTTAAAATATTATGGTAATTTTTAATTTATTTTCATTAAATCCTTCAATTGGGCATTAATCTGAATATGAAAATCGAAATATATAGTTTTTTCGTAGCATCCTTGACTAAACTAACGGGAAACGATAATTGAACAACAACAGCGGCAGTCTAAGACTTTATTTATCAAGTCTTGTTCTGTCGCTGCTTTATTTATTGGACCCAGTCTAAAACTTATTTTTAAGAAGCTGATGATTTTTTAATTCAAAAACGTTGAAGAAACCGATAGAAGCGCAATTGGAGATGATCGACGAGAAAATTTAATAAATCTGAACTAAATAGGCATATGATTTGAGCTAATTAGCAAAGTGTCTTTTCTTGTTTTCTGATATTCTGTCATCCGACAGATGCCGTGTTGTGGAGTACAATTGATTCGAACCTACTTGGAACGCTAATAAAGGTTGATCTTTTCTTGTTAAAGATCAGCCTTTTATTGTACTCTGAGTAAAGAGAGGAAGAGAACACACATACTGGAAATCGGAATAGATTCTTGTCATTTAGCGGAACACATTCTTGTCAACCGACAATAACAAATATAAAGGAGATAGCGAAAGATTAGGGCGTTGAAATTTCGGATGCAACATATTGAATAATATGAGTACATATCGAACGTTTGTACGTATTACTCCATAAGACATGCGCTTGCGCCATTCCACTATTCGTTATAGGGCCATATTGCGGAATACGTAGCTTCTTCTATGGCTGCCTTCAATTCTTTAAACCATTTTAAGTTTACTAGGTGGTGAGAACGAGAATTTTCGTTCATGCGACGAAAATAATCAATTTTACCAGGTAACTCTTTTGTGTTAGCTAGGTATTCATCGAGAAGAGCAATTCTAGCTTCAGTTTGATCAATTTGTGATTGGATTAATTCTAATAATTTATTTTTATCAAATTCCTCTGCAAAGAGTAATGCCCCATAGAATTGTAAGTTTACATACTCGGATTTAGTCCCATATTTGGCCATTAATTTTTCGAATTCTTCCATTCCTAAAGACGTGATTTTAAAGGTGTGAATTTCACGACTATTGTTTGGACGTATTTGATGTGTTTGTTCAATCAAACCTTTTTCTTCAAGTTGTTGCAAATTGTAATAAAATGATCCTTTAGTGAAGTTAACGATATATTTATAATGTCGTTTTTCCATTAAACTTAATAGTTCGTATCCATGAGCGCCAGGGTTTTGAATAAGTAAGCCAAGGATAAGTAAGGGAATCAAAGTTGCATCACCTTCGCCATTTGTGCTTCAAATTCAGCGTATGTGATTTTACCTAGAGCCAAATTCATACTGTGAATATAAATTTGTTCAGTTTTCGAATAGTTATTGTTTATTTTTAGTGATCGATCTTCATCCGAAAGAGGCTCTAAGATATGACACTTTTTCGAAAATGCTTCGAAGTAGCGATAACCGAATTTTCGTTGGGAAACGGCGTTAAAATGAATACCATCCGGATTGGCAGTTAGACCTTCTGCCGATACAAAATAACAATTTTGCTGCTCATGAGCAAATCGACGTAATTGTTCGTTGATTTCTTGGAACTCTGAAGAGTACTTTCCGAAACCTGTTTTTCCTAGAAAATCACCAAGCTCACCAATGATTAATGGGACATTTTGAAGGTTTAATTCTTTTCGTAAAGTCTCAATGATTAGAGATAACTTTTCATAATACGTTTCATGTAGAGAATTATTGCTATCACTTTCACCTTGATGCCAAAGTATGCCACAAATTTCACTAGTTTCAAGGGCAAATCGAGCTTCAGACAAAGCATGTTGAAAAAGGGTACCTTGCGGATGCCAATCGTTCAAGGAACTGCCACCTTCTGCACAAGGAATCAAACCAATTTCTTCATCCGGGTTGGCTTTCGACCATGCTTCTGCAAAAGATGCTGTTAGACTTACACCAGCAACAGGGCGGTCATAATTAATCGGCTCTGTTATCATTTGCCACTGACCGTTGCGAAGCATTTTTATTTTTTCATTATAGATAGGATCTACTTCATGCAAGAATCCACGACCTGCCATATTTGATTGCCCTAACATTAAAAAAGATTTTATCATTTAATTTCAACTCCTTTACTCAATGGTCTAATTAGACTTCAATATTATAGAGTCTAATTAGACTATCGTCAACTCGCTATATCTAGTAAATTTTTAATAACGAACTAATATAGAACTGTCATCGTTCTAATAACTATTGAAAGAAAATATTGAGTAGCACTAACAGGGTCAAATTTTTCTTATAAAATAAAGATAATTACTTTATTAATTATAATAATAAGCATGGAGAAGAGGGCTATTAAATATATGGATTTATGAATTAAAATACATCAAAGTATAGGGGCAATAATTCAATTATCAAACTCCACAATCGGGCGCGATTGTGGGGCAACACTGGATGTAATATTGAGTCATGGACATACCTCGGCTAAAACGTATTACATAAAGAAGAGAAATGATTTTAATCAAACTTAATTATAAATAATCAATTTTTTTCACTCCAGGGGAGTTACTTTAATTATATGTATTCTATGTAATTCCAGAAATGGCAGTAATGTACGCTAAAATTCACGAAAATACCTTGTTAAATCAATGGGAAGAATCTGCAACACTAGGCGCTATTCGCCTTAATCCTATGACTGGACAAGTAATTAAATCGAACTTGCTTGAGCAAGCCTATGAAAACGACATCCAAATCGAATGGTTAAAGAGAAACCTTAATGAAGTTCGATTGGATCAAGGGTACTGTTTAAAGTCACCAAGAACACACTGTCAATTCCTTAACCAAGCAGTAGAGCAGCCTTGTATTATCTTTAAATGTTCAAGTTTCTATGTAGATTCAACTTTTGTTGATTATTATAACAAACAAATTTCAGATATTCGTTTACAAATGGATGATGGAAATAAGGCAGGTAGACTAAGACAAGTTGAAATACTGAAAGCTAAGCTAGATAAATACCTTGAAATTCGTAATGCATTAAACTTAATAAATGGAGGAGGGGATGAAAGTGAGATTAAATTGGATGGAAAGGGGGAATCAGCTTAAAGAGTTCGAATCATCATGGTCCATTATGGAAAAAATGAAAGCTGAAAATTTTGTGAGTTCAAAACAATTATTAGAAGTATACGGGCACGAAAATTCAAATGTTCACAAGTCAGCGATTGTTGGTAAACGACATCTGAATCTTTGGACTTTGGAAGGATTCGACCATTTAAACTTGGAAACAGCACTAGGGTTCTCATTAATACAGCATATAAATCATTATAAAAGAGTGCTAACTCATATGTTCCCAAGCAATATTAATCCCGAATTACTGTTCCGAGATACTGTATATTATTGTAGAGAATGTTTGGAATGTGGGTATCACAATCTGCTACATCAATTTAAGTTGTTACATAAATGTCCTATACATCAGATTGATTTGGAGTATATATGCAATGAATGCAGAAATCCTATCCCATATTTATTATCTTCGCATAAGTATGAAAATGGATTTTTATGCTCGTGTGGTGAATCACTCCTCGAGTCAAATATTAAAAAATATGATAGTAATCATCATCAGAATCTTTCCCTAAAGGATAGCTTTGTTCGTTCCTGGATAGAGATGAATGAAGATGAAGCTAGTGTACTTCGAAGCACACCAATGTTTAAGCCATTTATAGAAAATAATCCATTAGTTATACATCATTTATTGAACATAACTAAACAAAAAAACCTGGTTTACTATTCAGAGAAAAATAGTAATCAATGGAACAAGCTAGATACGAATGAGAGACACAAGGAGTTGTTTGAATCAATTTGTCAAATAACGAAATCATTTGAGGCATACTTGTTTAAAACTGTATTGAAGGACCACAAACACTGTATTAAACGTTTCACTGGATTATTTAAAAGAAAAGGGGAGCCCTTTCCTGAAATATGTCCCTATGCTTACTCATATGTCTTTTGGAAAGAGAGTTTTTATAACATTAACCCTTTTCAAAATAATATAAACGTCGCTAAAAAGAACAATATAGTGCAGTTCGAACTACCAGTATATTATCAAGAGGATGCTCTGAAGGAATTATTAATATATATGAATAATAATGATTATAGGGAAACAAGATGGTATATGAGTCATTTAGTTTGGGAACTAGCGACATATCATTTTGATAATTGGTTAAACATTGCGAATATATACGCTAAGAAAAAGATTAAACCAAAGCCAAACTTTGATTTTGACTACGATTACAATTCAATAGTGATTTTTCCAAGGAGAAGTAACAGGCTTGAAAAGCACTCTGTTAATGCATTAACTTGGCGAGAATTAGAATGCCCTTATGTACTTAACAAAAAAAGAGATATTGAGGAAATTTCACATCTACCAATGAGATTAGCAATTACGAATGGTAATGAAGAAGACAAATAGGCAGCTGAAAAATATCTTAGAAACTTACGCGTTTTATCTGCAATTCGATAAACATAAGGGTCAGTCTCACCCCTTGCAGGAGTCCCGTACCGTAATTGACACCGTAGAGGAACTATATAAGCCACAGGTGGTCTATACGACGCCCTCACATGCTCATACCCCTTCCAGCGATAATGAGCAACCAAAGAAGTTAGGGACGTTTCTGAGTCTGTGTGGTGGATCGGATACGTAGCAAATTAATGAATAGATCGTGTTACTAACAGTGCTTATGCATATTAGACTTTTTTAGGATTCATTTGGACGTAGCAGAAGAGATGTTTATGAAGAATCACAATAGTTTGAACTAATGAAATTAATCTGAGTATTATGCAAATGACTACTGAGACTATTTCCATCAGGAAATAGTCTATTTTTTGTGGATTATCATTAATTAATCATTTGATAAACCATGAGTATATAAATTCCGTACTTCATTCGTATTTCGGGGGTGTAATGAATGATATTCTGGAGAACAAACGAAAACAGGTTGTAGAGAGTCTGGAACTATTAGTTCATGCGATAAATAAGAATACCATCCGATGGGAACTTATATTGATTATTGGAGATATTCACTTACAATCTGCATAAAATAGTTGATCTATTTATTTTTTGAAGATCAACTTTTTATTGTACTGTGATAAAGTGAGAAGAGACACATTGTAGGCAGATTAATGACATTAATGTGGGCACTTTAATGTCATTGGACACATATGTCCGAGAAAGGGCCTAAATTAAGATACATATACATATGTACAAAATACGGGTTTTGTGAATAAGTATTACAGTAAATAGTATTGCACATCAATTTTCATGTTTAACCCTTTGTCAGTTGTCTGGATTCTCTTCATCATTAAACTTTTATTTGACCTCCGCTTTATTAGTAACAAGCAATTCAGCACCTATGTCTTTGATGATTGCATAAGTGATAACAGAACCAGCGATTATGATACAGACTGCCAGCAGTTTAATATGTTTTTGTATTTATGTACAGTTCAATATTCTCTTCCAACCTATACTCAAAATATTCTATTTTCTCCCGTATAAGATCATAAGCGACTTTATCCTTGCCTATGCCCTTTAGCTCTTTTAAAGAGATATGAACAAGCAAAAAAAATGCTACGGCTTACATGCAAGGAAGCTTGCATGTAAGCCGTAGCATGGAGAATATGGGAATAGCGTTTAGACAATCCAAATGATACAATTTTTCTTATTTAATACCTTCCATAAATCCCCTGAAATTCTCGACGATTTCTTTTGATCTGGTATGGTGTAAATAATGTCCTCCTTCAAATGTCATCACTTTTCCATGTACAGAATCTTTGACTTGCTCTTCATGCAGAGGTATCCATCCTTCAGTTTCTGTATCATTCGCTTGTAAAAAGAAAATAACAGGAAGATTACTTGGGAATGTTAAATTTTGAGCTGCTTTAAAATTATGATTAAAATTTTCGCCTTCACTTAAGATATTGGGATTAAACATGTTTTTAAGAGAAAGAATTCTAATTTGTTCTCTTGTTTCATCATCAATTGTTGGTGTAACAAGTTGGTCAGGACTTAGTTTCATTAGCAATCTGAAGAAACCTGATTTTTTGAGTAGTTTATACGTTTCTGTTGGAAATACATCATCCGTACCGCCTTGCGTTGGAACACTGCTATCGATCCCGACAAATGCACTCACTTCGTTTTCATATTTGTTCACATAATCTAGTCCGTAAATGCCTGAAATGGAGTGAGCCATTAGAATATATCGGTTAATATGAAGACTCTGTAAAGCTTCATGAGTTTCACTTACAATATTTTCTATGCTTCGTTCTTTTTCTGTTACATCACTTAATCCATAACCAAAAGGCTCAATCACGACGACTTTGTAAAATGGAGATAGCTCTTCCACTAGCGGCTTATAATCAAGAGCTGGTGCTGCCGTTCCATAACCTGGTAGTAGCACGACTGTTTCTTCGCCTTTTCCTTGAATCGTAACATTCATATTTTTCCCATCTACAGGTACTAACTGCCCATAGGGTTCTATTTTACCTTCCTCCGATTTGTTGCTTATAATATTAACTATAAAAACAATGGCTAGAAAAAGTCCTATTGCAATAGCTATAACTCCTATTGATTTAAGTATAAAGATAAGCATTTTTTTCATCATTTATGCACGAGGCACGAAGGGTTGGAGCGACAATTGAAGCTCGTTCTCTACTCTGTACTCGTGCCTCCCCTCCTTTTCATTACCTCTTTTTGTTCCACTCGTATCTTCTCCTATCCTCATCGGTTCATTCCGGCTGTCTTAACGATCCGATAAGTAAAGCTTATACGACAAAGATGTACTCCCTATGACGACAATATGAACTGAGTATGAACAAGAAAAAAATGCTATGGCATCACATGCAGGGAAGCTTGCACATAATGCCGTAGCATGGAGAATACGTGACAGCGTTTAGACAATCCGAATGATACAATTTTTCTTATTTAATAACTTCCATATACGCCCTGAAGTTATCAACGATTTCTTTTGATTTCGTATGGTGTAGATAATGTCCTCCTTCAAGTGTCATCACTTTTCCAAGTACAGAATCTTTGGCTTGCTCTTCATGCAGGGGTATCCATCCTTTCACATCTGTATTATTCGCTTGTATAAAGAAAATAAGGGGTAGATCCTTAGGAAATGTTAAATCTTGAGCCCCTTTAAAATTAGAAGAAATATGTTCCATTTCATTCAAGCTTGTGGCAGTATTCGAGTTTTTATTCGAAATCATTCTCATTTGTTCTTTGGTTTGATCCTCAAATGCTAGTCCAGCATAAGGGTCACCACTCACTTTCTTAAGCACTCTCATGAGACCTGATTTTTCGAGAAATGCAAACGTTTTTAACGGGAATTTAACATCCATTCCTGGTTGTGTTGGAACACTACTATCGATTCCGACAAATGCAGTCACCTCGTTTGGATATTTGTTCACATAATCTAATCCGTAAATACCTGCAATGGAGTGGCCCATTAGCGTGTATCGGTTAATATTAAGCTGCTGTAAAGCTTCATGAACTTCACTTACCATATTCTCCGTAGTTCGCTCTTTTTCAGTTTCATCACTTAATCCATAACCGAATGGCTCAATCGCGACAACTTTGTAAAATGGAGATAATTCATCGATGAGCAACTTAAAATCAAGCGCTGGTGTAGCTGTTCCATAACCAGGAAGGAGCACGACGATTTCTTCGCCGTTTCCTTGAATCAACACATTCATATTTTTCCCATCTACCGCTACGTGCTGACCATAGGACACTATTTTTCCTTGCTCCGATTTGTTGGAGATCATATTCACGATAAAAACAATGGCTAGAAAAAGTACTATGGCTATCGCTATAACTCCTAAGGATTTAAGTATAATGGTAAGCGGTTTGCCCATCCTCTTTTTTATTACCTCTTCTTTTGGTTTCACTCTCATCTTCTCCTGTCTTCGTCTGTTTATTAGGCTACTTTAAACTAGCCGTTAAACATAGCTTATACCACGAAGATGTACTCCCCGTGACGTCAATATGAACGGAATATGAACAAGAAAAAAATGCTGCGGCGTCACATGCAAGGAAGCTAGCACATGATGCCATAGCATGAAGAATGCGGGGACGGCGTTGAGATAATGCGAATTATTTTATTTCATGCATAAATCCTCTAAAGTTTTCTACAATTTCTTTTGCTTTGGTACGATATAAATAATGTCCTTCTTCCAATAGCATCACTTTTCCATATACAGAATCTTTTATTTGCTCTTTATGCTCTGGTATCCATCGATCAGTTGCTGGGTGATTCGCTTGTATAAAGAAAATAACGGGAAGATTTTTCGGGAATGTTAAATTTTCAGCTGCTTTAAAATTAGAATACACATTTTCAATTTCATTTAATTGGTTGGGATTATACATGTTTTTATGCATAAGCATTCTCATTTGATCTTTCGTTTTATCATCATATGGCAGTGCAGCCAATGGGTCAGTACCCAGTTTCATGACCAATCTAGAGAAACCTGATTTTTTGAGTAGTTTAACAGTTTCTATTTCTGAAGATTCAATCTTCCTCTCGCTTATCGTTGGAACACTGCTATCGAGCCCGACAAATGCACTCACTTCGTTTTCATATTTATTCACATAATCTAGTCCGTAAATGCCTGAAATGGAGTGGCCCATTAGAATATAACGGTCAATATGAAGACTCTGTAAAGCTTCATGAATTTCACTTACAATATTCTCTGTGCTTCGTTCCTTTTCGGTTAGATCACTTAATCCATAACCAAAAGGCTCAATCACGACGACTTTGTAAAATGGTGATAACTCTTCTACTAACGGCTTAAAATCCAGTGCTGGTGCTGCTGTTCCAAAACCAGGTAGGAGCACGACGGTTTCTTCGCCTTTCCCTTGAATCAAAACATTCATATTTTTTCCATCGACGGTTACAGACTGACCATAGGATTCTATTTTACCTTGCTCCGATTTGTTGCAGATCACATTCACGATAAAAACAATGGCTAGAAAAAATACTATGGCTATCGCTATAACTCCTAAGGATTTAAGTATAATGGTAAGCGGTTTGCCCATCCTCTTTTTTATTACCTCTTCTTTTGCTTTCACTCTCATCTTCTCCTGTCCTCATCTGTTTATTGGGCTACTGTATACTAGCCGTTAAACATAGCTTATACGACGAATATGTACTCCCTATGACGACAATATGTACGAAGTATGAACAAGCAAAAAAATGCTACGCGTCACATGCAAGGAAGCTTGCACATAATGCCATAGCATGGAGAATGTGGTTAGTCGATCCGATTGATCCCTCATGAATCTAACTAATCTGTTGGCGTAGTTAATGGCAAGGTGACAATGAAGGTCGTTCCTTGGCCAGTTTCACTTTCCACTTGGATGTCGCCTTGATGAAGCAATACGATCTGTTTAACGATGGCGAGTCCCATACCGCTACCGCCATACTTACGACTGTGGGAACGATCAGCCTTAAAAAATCGCTCGAATATACGCTTCTGATCCTCTAAGGAAATACCAATGCCAGAGTCGGATATTCGAACTGTCACGTTTTTGATATCTTGTTTGATGCTGACGTTAATAACGCCGCTATCCATGGAAAATTTGATGCTATTTCCGATTATGTTCGTCCATACCTGGCCTAATAGATCATGATCAGCCGTTAGGCGAACGGCCTTCAAATTGAGCTCGAAACGAATGTTGCGGGCAGACCATTGCGGCTGGAGCGCCACGATTACCCGTCTGATCTGTTCATCTAAGCTGAGTGTGACCAAACGAAGTTGCTGTGACTGCGATTCAAGCAAACTCAGCTTGAGCAGGCTATCGCTCATCTTGGACATCCGCTTCGCTTCAGCGATGATAATATCAAGATAACGGCCTCGTTCGTGATCTGCGAGGTTTACTTGCTTGAGTGCTAGAGCATAACCTGATATCGAGGTGAGCGGAGACTGAACCTCGTGCGACACGTTCGTTACGAATTCCCTGCGCATCTGCTCAAGTTGCTGCAGATCGTGCATCATTTCTTCGAAGCTGCGAGCCAAAGTACCCAGCTCACTCGTTTGCTTAATATTCAGCTTGACGTTGAAATCCCCAGATGCTATACGCTTGGTCGCTTTTGTCAGCTTTTTGATCGGTCTTACCAGAAATACAGAGGCAACTAGAATCAATAAGCTTCCTGCAATCAACGAACAGGTTGCAAAGATCAATCCCCACTGTATAACAAAAGATGCAGAAGGGGGAGCGAGCGTTTCCAAAAACATCGCTTTCGTTCCCATTTCCGTTTTCAACGGCAACCCTAAGAGAACCATAGCAATACCATTCGGAGTATCTTGAACAACTCCTCCATCTAATACTTTCTTTAGTTGTTCCATCGTCACAGTGGCAGGTTTTTGTCCGTTAGGTTTTCCGTAAGACTGGAACTGACCCGTTGCTTCGTAAATTCGAATATAATAGGAATCGAGTTGCTTCATTTCACTTACGAACGAGTCCGCTTCACTTAACGAAAGGGTCTTGTAAATCTGGACGATGTCTTGGCCAAAGTTACGTAAGTTAATTTGCGCGTTTTCGTTTAATTTTTCTTCGAATATCCAAGTCGACACAAAAAAAGAAATGATCGTGCCCCCAATGACGGAGACTAGAAATGTCAGGACAACACGTATATATAAGGATTTGATCATTCGTAAACCTCAAGCCGGTACCCCAGCCCACGCACCGTTTCTATGCGAAAATCGGGCGTGGTCGCGAATCGTTCGCGCAGGCGTTTAATATGTACATCTATCGTTCGATCATCTCCAGCGTAATCGATCCCCCAAATTTGATCGATCAACTGCTCACGCGTATAGATTTGTCCGGGTGTTCCAGCGAGCTTATAAAGCAATTCAAACTCCTTGAGTGGCAACGTGAGCGACTCTGTCCCTCTCATCACCTTATAAGTCTGCCGATCAAGAACGACGTTTCCCAAATGGATCGTCTGTGTCGATCCAATCCGGAATCGTTTCAGTAGTGCCCCAACACGAGCCGTCAACTCCAACGGATCGAATGGTTTCGTCAAATAATCATCAGCCCCAAGTTGGAAACCTTTCACTTTCTCCCATGTTTCGCCTCTTGCAGTCAGCATAAGCAACGGAAGATCAGGATTGCTTCTTCGGAGCTCCTTACATAACGTCCAACCATCCATAATCGGCATCATAATATCGAGTACGACAAGATCGACATGCATCGAGGCATACACGGTCAGTGCTTCCTTGCCGTCCGCCGCTTCGGCTGTTTCGAATCCGTCATTACGTAGAAACAAACAGACAAGTTCGCGAATGTTCACATCATCGTCAGCAACCAGTATAGTAGGCATTCGTTCCCTCTTTCCTTGTTTTCCATTCCATATTGAAGTAAACATTATACTTTGAAATACTCCCACTTATCAACCTTTCGATCAGATTGAAGTGGGAGATTCCTAAGAATACTAGTGTATCCACCCGTTATTTCCTATACCAATTTTCCCTCTAACTTTGGGTTGACCTAGACGGTACCATCCGACAGCTGAATCACTGCGTGTGCGGCATCAACACCATTCACTGTAATTGTGATACGATGCTCTCCTGGATAATGACGACGCGTTGATAGATCTGCCCAGCGATGCGTTCTGGTGCCATTCAGGCGCGTACCACCTGGGACTATCTTATCTGCAAGCATAAATAGCTTTCGTGAGGTTTGCCCTCTCGCCTTCACGAAGTCAATCCCGTATTCCATACGAATTCGCACCGGATCGCCTTCACGGATATGTAGTTCGTAACGAAGCTCACAGGTCTCGCCAATCGACAGTACAGATGGTTCTGCTGATAAGGAAGCAAAGGTCGCCAGAGACTCCCCTTCACTCGCTTTCGCATAACCGAACAACGCGAGTACTTCCGGATTCGCCTTGCGTATCAAGGTTCGACAGGCATGCCGGACGATCCAATCTGTATGCGGGTGGTTGCCGATCCAGCGACGAGCGGTATCGAGTACAACCAAAGGATGATCTTTGGCAATGTCGTTTAGGTTGTTAGCAATGCTCTTACGAACATAAAGCGAAGGATCCGCCTTTAGTAACTCGAGCACTGGTAGTATAGGAGTTGGGTCAGCTTTGAAAATGGAAAGAGCCTGTCCCCACGGCAATCGGGGACGGCATCCTTCGCTTGCAAGACGCCGGACATGCTCATTTGGATGCTCTGCCCAAGCTACCATTTGGCGCATCATTCGATCTGGGGAGCGCAAGAGAAAAGATCTTACAGCAAATTCTGCAGACGACTTTGAAGTAAATCGTTCCAAAGCATTCATGGATAGCGCCCAATGTTCTTCTGCCTGACCGTACACTTCCACGAAATCAGGAAAGAATAGATATGGGAAGCCGATGCATGTCTCGTCTATTGCATATAATACGTCCAACGCCTCTTCATACCGAGTGGGTAGATACCTTCCAAGTGTCTCGGAAATTCTCCGAATGCGTTCCTTTAACTTAAGCCCATCCCAGCTATTATCTATAGTAGCGTTAATAAATGTTTCTGTGTCAAATGCCTCATACACGCCATGTACCTTTTCGCCAAATTGACGCAGGAATGCTTCGTGGTACATATCTTTTAAAGGTTCAGCCATTCTTTATCTCCTCCTGATGATAATTACAGCGCAACTATGCACGCGTATCATCGCTTTCTATCTCCATCCAGTTAACCATATATATATCATAGCAATCATAACTTGACGACATCACGTCAAGTTATGATTTTGGTTTTATATTATTTATCATGGTTTCTAACTTTACTAGAATGATATTCCTCAAACTTTCAGGCTCTATAACTTCAATAGCTGTGCCAAATGATAAAATATAGTGATACAGCCAATCTCCCTTCGGAATAGAAGTCGCAATCATGAAGGAGCCATCTTCGCATCCTACAACATCTCTTTCATCAAATTCATCATATACTCTGTAAGCTCCTTCGGAAGAGATCTTCAATTGAATATCGATTAACATACTGGGTTCTTCTTTGATATCAATGCTTAACTCATCTGTAAACTTCTGGATGAAATTATCCCCTGTTACTTGGATACCGATGATTCTATTAATCTTGAATGTTCGATATTTCTTGATAGTTAAACAAAATCCTTGCAAGTACCATGACTTATCCTTGAAAGTAAGCTTTGCGGGTTCAACAATTCGACTGCTCTTTACCCCAGAAGAGTTATAATACTCAAAAGTAATAATCCAACTATTTATAATGGCGCTTTTTAGAGTGTTGAATTTTTCCTTTTCAGATATGTTACTACCCCAAGGTGAGAAGTCTACTTCAATCCAGTTAGATTTATCTTTGTTAAACATACTGCTAAGTTTTGAAAGTACGATCTTAATGTCAGGATATTCTGTTGCAGTTAGACTTTGCAATGCAATCAATATCTCATTTTGTTCATGTTCTGAAAGCAAGGATTTATTGAGAACAAAATTATCTAGCAGAGATAAACCGCCACCTTTACCTTGTCTGGAATAGACTGGAATTCCTGCTGAGCTCAGCGCGTCGATATCTCTAAAGATCGTTCTAGTAGACACTTCAAAATGTTCTGCTAGTTCTTTAGCAGTTGTCGTTCTTTTATCAAGTAAAATATATACAATCTCAAAAAGCCTACTTATTTGCATATAACACCTCGTATGTATTATATAATAAATAACTTAACAATATTATGCCGAGTTAGTTGTTCCTGCACTACACTAGTTGCAATTGACATCGAAAAACCAGCCAGAACACGAAATTAAAGTGTTCTGACTGGTTTTTTCGAGTGAATTAGATACTCATGCAGAGGTCTCACGAATGATGTAACTTCTGCTATTTCGAAGGAGTGTTATATACTCTCCTGCTTTAATGCATCAATAATATTTTCTCTTTTTACTTTTGAGCTGGAATATAGCATGGCTGAACCCACGATGACAAATACAGCAATAATGACATACACGATACTCGTCCATGGAAGTGTGAACCGATAGCTAAAGCTATTCATCAATGCTCTGTGGATCAAATACATGACCGCTATACTGATCGGAAGTCCATAGAGCAACGACTTTATTCCATAAAATATACTTTCATAATTCATCATTTTGTTAAAGCCTTTAGGTGTCATCCCCACAGATTTCAGCATCGCAAATTCACGTTTGCGAAGGGATATGCTCGTCGAGATCGTATTGAAAATATTCGCAATCGATATTAACGTAATTAACACGATAAAGCCATAAGTAAATACGGACATTAACAAGATCATCTGTTCTTCTTGTTGTCTATTTTGATACATATTAAAAATATACATATTACTCTCTTTCTTTTCCTCGATTTCCTGTTGTGTTTTCATTGGATCTGTACTTTTGAGTAGGAGCTTTGATTGAATATCATCCTTAACCTTATCATTCATCAGTTGATCAAAAACTTGTTCAGAGACAATGATATTTAATCCACCTATTCCTGCTGGAAAAATACCCATAAGGAGTTGATCTGTCAAAGCGGCGATCTTCACCTTGATTAAATTCTTCGTTTCTTCTGTATCCCTATCTGTATAGGTTAAATCAATACTATGACCAACTTCCGTATATATGGCCTTCGTTTCAACATATTTCCCTGCTTCCTCATCTTCGTAAGTGGTCTTATCAATCACAATGGCGGATAATTGTTCCAGGTCTACGAGCTGTTCGTAATTTGTACCCATCGCTTGAGTATAAGCTCGAAGGCTCTCCTCATTAAGTGCATTTATCTTAATATAATAAGGGAATTTCCCATTCTTAAGCATACTCTCATCAAGCTTCACCAAATCATGCAACTCATTTGCGATCGATGATTCTTCAATCCAAGAGGTTACACTCATTTCTTTCATCACACTATACTCCGTTACATCCTTAAGGGAAACAAATGATTTCATTATCCTATCTTCTGTATCCGTTGTATCACTGTATATGGATACTTGAATATCATAATTCACGCCGTCCTGTGAGAGATCAAGAGATTTCTGCAAATTAGAGGTGAAAAATGATACTGCTAAGAACAACACAATACTAATGACGAGCGAGAACACCGTCGCTTGATACCTACGCTTATTTCTCTTTAAGTTTTTCAGGCCCAATTCTGCTTCGATACCGAATAGCTTGCGAACGAACTTGGACGTTTTCACTGCTTTACCAGTCAGCTTAACATCGGTTGTTTGACGAATCGCATCAATAGCGGTAATCTTAGAAGCTTTTCTTGCCGGAAGATACGTTGAAATGAAAATCGTCAGTATTGAAACGCCACAGGCAACAAATATCGATAATGGTGTGACGATCACCGTTAACCTTTCTGTCATCCCTAATGCATCTTGGATTATCGAATTAATGAACCAAAAGGTAATACCGATTCCCACGATACCGCAAATGATTCCAATGGGGATACTGATCAGTCCAATGATCGCTCCCTCAAAAAATACCGAGTTTTTCTTCTGTCGATTCGTTGCCCCCACGCTCGAGAGCATACCTAAATGACGAGAACGTTCTGAGACGGAAATAGCGAACGCATTATATATTAATGAAACGGAGCCAATAATAATGACCGCCATAATGATCGCTGACAATGAGAAAAGCGTTCTTCCCATGCCATCGTTATTCGTCACACCATAATAGCGCAATAAATCATGATTGAAACCAACGGATTCTATGTTGTTTTTCTTGGCTAAATCCTCTGCATGAGTGAATAAAGAGCTTTTAACCTTTTTTAATACAACCGTCGCATGAACAGTATCGTCTGCACCAATCATACTTTCGTCCACATAACTGAGGATTGTATACCCTGGTGCCCAGGTAGGTTCCCATGTGGGACGTTTGATGAAGCCTACAACAGTATAACTTATCGTTGTATTGTTTTTTAAGACTTCGTTAATCCCATCATTGTTCATTTGGAATGAATCAGTCTGTGTTAGGACTCGATCACTACCCTCATCTTCAATAACGAATCGTTCACCAACATCAAGGGTTAATGTATCTCCAATCTTGTATTCTACCTTGGCATTCATAGCAATGGCCTCAGAAATAGCCACTTCATTGGCTGCTAGCGGTAGCCGCCCAGTACTCAATTCAATCGGAAACTGTTTGAAGCCTTGTACATTATATTCCTTGATGAACAAATACGGCTTGTTTTCATTTTGGCTACCTTCTAAATGCGCATAACCACGATCTCTCGAAATGACTAGTGCTTTGGTTGCTTCATCGGTTTTAATCGCTTCAAGCTGAGTTTGGTTCACATCTTTGTAAAGGACATGCCATTCTCCTTCACTTGCGATCGTTTGCTTTTGCAATAATCCCATAAAAGATACGGCAAGAGTTGCAACAGCCGTCACCATAGCGACTGAAATAATGACGCCTATCATTGTAACTAATGTTCGTCGTTTGTTTTGCTTTAAATGTCGAATTGTTAATTTATTAACAATATTCATGGACGAATCACCTCATCCTTGGCAATCCTTCCATCTTCAATGGTAATCACTCGATCTGCTTGCAATGCAATCCGTTCATCATGAGTAATGATAATCAACGTTTGATTAAAGGTTTTATTAAACATTTTCAACAAATCAATGATTTCATTACCATTTTTACTATCCAGATTACCGGTTGGCTCATCAGCTAACATTATCGCAGGATTACTAATCAACGCTCGGCCAATAGAGACCCGTTGCTGCTGTCCACCAGAGAGCTGATTCGGCAGATGGTTTAAGCGATTCTCCAAATTTAAAGTCTTTATAATATCAGCAAACTGTTTCTTATCCACCTTATGCCCATCAAGTAATAAGGGTAGTGTGATATTCTCCTCAACGGTTAGGACCGGAATAAGATTATAAAACTGATAAATCAAGCCAATTTGTCTACGTCTAAAGATCGCTAGCTGTGTTTCATTCAGGTTATAAATATCCGTGTTATCAACGAACACTTTTCCACTTGTAGGTCTATCTACACCACCAAGCATATGTAGTATCGTTGATTTCCCAGAACCAGACGGACCAATAATGGCGACGAACTCCCCTTTTTTCACTGAAAAAGAAACATCATCAAGTGCCTTTACCGCCGTTTCACCTTTCCCATATGTTTTAGAAAGATGTTCAATTTTTAAAATATCCATTGTAAGACCTCCATTTATGCTAATGGGATCAGTATAACTAGCTAAGATGACTATCAAGTGACTGCAAAATGACTATCTAGTCACTTAACAGCCATTTGATTAACTTGTTTGTAAAACTTAATACGAAACTGTGTGCCTTTCTCTTCATCGCTCTTCACATCAATGTCTCCATTTTGGCTTGTAATAATGCTATGAGCTAGGGCAAGCCCAATACCGATACTATCTTCGCTTGCATTCTTTCCTTTATAAAAACGTTGAAAAATATAGGGTATATCTCCTCTCGGGATTCCCTTACCGTTATCAGCAATCATAATTTCCGTAAATAGTGCATTTTCTGAAAAAGAAATGGTGATCTCCCCACCTACAGAAGTGTGCTCCACAGCATTTTTAAGAATATTCATAACTGCTTCAGCTGTCCAATTCAGATCACCAAGAAATGTGACCGTAGATTCACCCTTTATCGAGACCGTTTGTTCCTTAATATCCATAGGAATCAGTACAGGCTCTAACGCTTTTTGAAAAAGCTTGTCCACTGTAATTTGATCGTGTTTAAAATGTGCCGTTCCTGCATCAATCTTCGAGAACTTTAATAACGAAGAGACAAGCCACCCGATCCGTTCGAGCTGGATAATAATATTGTGAGTGAATTCCTTTCTTTTCTCAGTAGGCAATTCGGCATTACTTAACAAATCTGCCATCACGGTCATGGAGGTAAGTGGGGTTTTGAGCTGATGAGATATATCAGAAATAGCATTGGTAAGTTGGATTTTATCTTGTTGTAAAAGTGAGCTCTGTTCGGAGAGCATTAGCGTCACTTTATAAATATCATTCTTTAGAATACTAAGCTCACCTTCCTGATTATCACGAACATCAAGTGAATAATCCCCACCACTAATTTGACGCAAATAGCCAGAGAGCTTTTCTATTTCACGATATCTCCATCTAGTAAATACTAAGATACATCCCATAAGTAAAGCTGCCGTGATTAAAATGAGCCATGCGGCAACGAACGAAATAATAGCAGCTGCAATCCATATTGCCGCTAAACTAATCGAGCACATCGTTAGTACAAATATTTGAATCTCTCTATTACGTAACATGCTAATCACCTACCTTATAACCTAAACCACGCACTGTTTTAATAATCGTTGGATCTTGTGGATGGTCCTCTAACTTTTCCCGTAATCTTTTTATGTAAACAGTTAATGTATTGTCATTCACGAAGTCCCCTGCTACATCCCAAATCCGCTCTAGTAGCTGACTTCTTGAAAGAACTTGTCCAATATGATTAGCAAAGATTAGTAATAAACGATACTCCAAGGCAGTCAATGGAACCTCATTCCCATTCTTGAACACCTTTCCTTCCAAAGTATTAATTCTGACATTGTCTATTTCAATGATCGATTTCGTCTGAGTCTGATTATGATATCGCCGCAAGACTGATTTGATTCGCGAGAGGAGTTCTCGAATACGAAAGGGCTTTGTAATATAATCGTCTGCTCCCATGTCTAGCCCCATGACAACATTGACCTCATCATCAATCGCCGTTAGGAAAATGACCGGAATATCACTTCGCTCCTTCACTATTTTACAGAGTTCATAGCCACTACCATCCGGAAGTGATAAATCAAATAAACATAAAGTGAATTCATCTAACTGTTCTGCTAACACCTTTTTGGCAGATGCAACATCATAGCAAAGAACCGTGAGGTATTGATCTTGTTGTAGCGAATATTCAAGTCCAGAAGCGATCGTTTTATCGTCTTCCACAAGCAAAATTTTCATTGATAATCATCCTAACTTTATTTTACTTCGACGAAACTAATGATATTAATTAATTGTATCATATCATGTGACTTGTACTTATCGAACAAAGAAGAACCCGCAATAAATGCAGATTCTTCTTATTTGGTAATTTTGATTAGTTAATATGGCAAGGAACCTAGTTTAATGTAATAATGCTTACTGAAGCACAACCGTATCTCCAACATTAAGTCCCGAGAGTATCTCTGTCTTGTCAGCAGTTTCCATTCCAACCTCAATATCTCTTCGCTCATATTGTCCATTGCCCATGTCCAACATAACATAGGAGATATCTCCCTCGTGTATAACTGCAATACTTGATACAACGGTGGCCTTCTCTTTGCGGACGGTCTCAATCTCACCATTCAGACTGAGCCCGCCAATCAAATGCTCGTCGGGCTGTAATGAGATGACTACTTCAAATTGAGGCACTTGGTTCGTGTTGTTCTCGCCTGCAGCGGTCACAGCAAATTTAGATACCTTGGTTACCTCTCCAGATAGCTGTAATTCTTTCAATGCAGTCAGCTTCACAATAACCTTCATACCTTCTTTAATACGGAAAATATCCTGTTCCCCCACAAGTGCAATGAATTCAAGCTTGTTCATATCTACAATTTTACCAATATATTGGTTATCTGTAACAGATTGCGGTCGCTCACTCGTGCTGTCATAAAGGAAAATACCGGTTGCCGGGGCTTTATAGACCGCTGTTTTCAGCTTGGTTTTCTTCTCTGCAAGCTCCTGCTTCTGGATATCGGCGTTCAGTTTATTCAGCTCATCACTTAACCGCCCTGTCTCTTGGGCTGCAAGTGCTTTTAAACGTTCCGCTTCTGTCGCTCCAAGAACTGTATCCTCATTTTCTTGTTGGCTTACGAATTCATTCAGCTCGGCTTCCAGCTTCGCTTTGCGGTTCGTTGCTTCTTGCAATGCAATTTCATTCTTTAGTGTCGATTGATCGAGTATATACAGCACATCCCCTTCTTTTACCTGACCTCCATTTTCAACTTTCCATTCCGTTACCTTGGAAGCAAATGGGGCGTATACGAGCGTTTCCTGCTCATACTTTGACTTCC
The DNA here is from genome assembly GCF_051550225.1 of Paenibacillus sp. FA6. Lineage (NCBI taxonomy): Bacteria > Bacillati > Bacillota > Bacilli > Caryophanales > Paenibacillaceae > Paenibacillus > Paenibacillus sp. FA6. The sequence goes on from NZ_CP188820.1 coordinate 1,990,342, forward strand.
CTTTTACCTGTACGGAATTGGTTATCGTTTCTTGGATCACTTCAAAGGGAATGGCTTGTGGAATATCCATCGGTTCCATCTGCTCATTTGATTTATTCATTTTGAAAAACACAGTAAAACCAATCCCTAAAACGATCAATACGATTATGATCCACTTTATGGTTCTCTTCATCACTTCGGCTTCCTCTCAACTTGAAATTGCTAATCTCGCTTAATTGCCGTCAGCGCATCGGTTCTGGATGCACTAATTGCCGGATAAATTCCTGATAATACTCCCGTCATTATAGCAAAAGATATACCCACTGGGAGCGTCATGATCGGAATAAATATAATAATGCCAGCACTTGGATCTGGTCCTGCTGATGTGCCAATGAGTTGATTAATGCCAAATACAATGAGGTAGGATATCAGTACACCCAAAATCCCACCCAGCAATCCGAGCAAAGCAGCCTCTGTAATAAACATATTCCGGATTTGCCCCATATTAGCTCCCAGCACCTTCATAATGCCGATCTGGCGTCGTCGCTGATGTGTAGACATGGTCATCGCAACGATGATGGAAATCGAAGCTATGATTAGAATAAATACCCCAACACCCAAAGCTGCTTTTTTGACCATATCGAATTGTTCCGCCAACATCTCTTGTTGATATAAATTGGTGCTCGTATTTAATGTCAGCTTCTGTATAAGTTGCTCCAGCTGCACAATATTATCTGTGCTATCCACCTTCACAATAACAGAGTTATAGACTCCTGCTTGTCCAGAGGCTCCATTGTTGAGATTCAATTCTTCGGCCAGCCGCTCAGCGGTTTCAAGTGACACATAGATAATCTTGTTCCAGCTTTCCATCTGATCATTTGATCCAGAAGCTTTGTTAAGAATGCCATTGACTCGTAGCGGTGAGCTATTCAACGTGGAATACTCCATTTGCATTTGTAGTTGAATTTGTTGCTGATACATTTCCGATGGCAGCATGTTTAGGCGTTCATACTGCTCCCTTAGTTCGAAATTGAAGGGATCATTTGCGAATGCATCGTTCATCTTCTTTTGGGTCTCATCATCGATCAAACCCAATGTGGCACCATAGTTGAGGACTGCCATTCCGGGTAAATGAGATCCTCCCCCTTGCTTAAAGGTCTTATCATATTTCTCCAGCAGACGGAGATCCGTTCCGATGACCTGGACATAGGCTTTTCTGTTATCGATGGTGTACATCTGCATATATCCTATTTCTTGAAAAGGAGTAGCTGCTTCCACATGGTTCAGTCCTTGGATTATTTCTAGCTTCTGACGGGTCAGCTTCCCAGGGTCCAGCATTTCGTTTCCCTCACCTGCCCCGCCTCCGCCATTAGCCCCATGTGAAGGCATTCCGCTATTGGGCATCACTGTGATTTCGTCCATTTTTAAATATTGGTTCATTGTTTTCTCTGAATAACTCTGCGCGGATTCACCAAGGCTTAAGGCAACAATGATTGCCGCACAGCCAATGGATATGCCAGCCATGCACAGACCTGTGACAACCTTCCGGCGTCTGACCTGATCCCAAGCCAAGCGTGAAATATCACTAATCCTCAATGCTTGTCACCCCCTGGGTTTGCATTTCTACAGAAGCACCCTTTTCGTTTACTAAATAACCGTCACGAAGTGCAAAAATGCGTTGCATTTGCTCTGCAACATCCATTTCATGCGTTACAATAATAAAAGTAGTGTTCATTGTCTTATTCAATTGAAGCAATATGTCAATGATCTCTTCTTCTGTCTTTGAATCCAAATTACCAGTAGGTTCATCTGCGAAGATGACGGACGGCTCTGTAATCAGGGAACGTGCGATACTGACACGCTGCTGCTGTCCGCCCGACAATTGTGAAGGAAATAGATCAGCTTTGTCTGGGATACCCACCCTCTCCAGCAATGCGAGAGATTTCTGCTTGCGTATGGACGGAGAAACAGATTGGAACACCAGTGGCAATTCCACATTCTCTCGGACAGTCAGACTAGTGATTAGCTCATAGGCTTGAAAGATAAACCCTATATGCTTTCTCCGAAACATAGAAAGCTTGTTCTCACTCATCTTAACGATATTGTGATCGGCAATGTGAATTTCGCCTTCTGTTGGTTTCATTAAGCCAGCCATCAGATTCAGTAGCGTGGATTTACCGGAGCCGGAGCTACCCAGCAGGGCCACCATCTCTCCCTGCTTCACTTCAAAGTTAATGTTATGAAGCACCGGCGTCCATTCATTACCGTTCTTAAATGAGTGTGTAATATTTTCGACTCGCAACATGGGTACTGCTCCTCGCTTTTACTATAATATGATGAAGTTCTATTGCTCCATTTCAGGTAGTTGTTCATAAGTTAACGAGTATTCTTGGCTAGCCAATTCGATCCGCTCACCTTGAAATTCATCATATAACGTTAATCTGTAAGTACCACCGTTCAGAGACTTATATCGATCATTACTGAAGGACAAAGTAAACGTATTATTATTTCCTTCTGTTAGATCTGTACCAAGGGCTAGGGCTTTCTCTTGCGACTGGCCGTAAGGGTCCGTCATTTTGAGCATAAGTTTGTGGTTGAAGGTTCCCGTATCGTAGCTGCCATCTCTGAACAGATTATAGTTCACATCAATACTTATACTTTCACTACCTTCTTTAAGCCTACCGTTGGAACTTTGAATAGATAAGGTATACGGATAGAGAGTAACTTCTGCCAAATTGGTCGATGGTGTATATGAATTAAGTGCTAGAGAAGCTATGTTGATAAAGCCAGTTGCTTCTTGACCCGGTTCACTTAACTTGTTACCTGTAATGCCAGAACCCATATAAAGCGAGAGATCAGAGGTCTTCACCGACTTAGGAAGCTTCGACCAGAAAGTAATTAATTGTTTGCCACCAGGACTAACTGCAGCTTCAGGTTGATTGGAAGTAGCTTCATAAAACTCGCCATTTGCCGTTTTATAATACGCTTGAAGCCGTACCATCTTGCTTTGTCTACTCTCTTCATTGCTTATGAGTAATTCCGTAGATACGATATTTGAGCTAATTCCTTGATAAACGACGGTCTTTTTCTCCTGAATGGTTGCGTTCTTGCCTTTATCAGTAATCCTAAAGTTCCCTCCACGCTGAATGGTGTTGACAGCATCCATTGTGCTATTCGTGCTCAGTGTAAGAAACGGAATGGACTCCTTATCTACTGTAGAATATAGGCTGACTTGCATATTATTGAAATCCGTTGTGTAAGGAACTTTAGCAAGGACATTAATATCCACAGATTTGCCCGGTGCTAACACAACAGATTGCTTATCCATAAACAGCTCCGTTGAAGACATCAAGTCGTCATAATCCACCTTTAATGCCCCCTTCAATTCAGGGAGGGAAAGTGTCACTAATTGTGTGTTAGTAATACGTAATTTAGCTACAACAATATCATCTTCCATCCAAGGGAAACGCTGAAGAGACAGGAGATTATAAGCGAAAGAGCCATATGAATTCGTAGCGTTGTACTCAAATCCTGTGAGAGTATTGGTACGAAGAATATAAGGGATATTATAATAAGCAACAGGCAAATTTAGTTTAGTTTTGACTCCCGCACTTTCAGCTGTTGGGCTTATTGTGTCTGCACTCACGGTCTCAATCATTTGAAGTTGCAACTTATCTTGCTCCACCTCAAGCGGTACCTGTGCCGTGAACTGGATGATCTTTTCTTCCAACGGATTTATAATAATTCCGTTTAAATCTTTGGCATTGACTGGAAAGGACTTCCCTTTCGGGGATTTCACAGCAAGTTCATAAGAAGGCATTTTCACTGCCTTATTGCCGGTATTTTTCAATCGGAGCTGGAAAGACCACATGCCCTTATTATCTTCTTTAAATACTGTTGCATTGTTCAATTGCGTTTCGATCATATTGTTGTTGATCATGATTTTTTTGACAACATCCTTCTCAACGATTAAATCAGGAGTCGTTGCCACGGGCAGGTTATAAGAGGACTTTGGAAGATCAAGCTTCAATGTCTCATCCTTTTGAACAAATTGTAGCTTCATATTATTAGTATTTAGATAGCCGGGGATCTCTGTCATATAGTAGACCACCTTTTTCTCCTGAGGCTGAATCTTGTAGTCTACTTGAGAGCTATCCAACGCCAATTCAAATGAAGTACCTCCTGCTGACACCAGATATACCTTATATCCTGGATCTCCAAGTACTTTATCACCTTTATTGGTCAGACTAACGCCAACCTTAGCATATACTTTTCCGCTATATTCATAGAGTTGCAACGACTCAGTGTACGCTGTAACGGGAATATCATTCATCGTGGTATTTAGACTCTTACCAATGGCAACTGTTGGGGAATAATTAGCTGGTAACTTAAAGGTACCCACCTGTCTCAGATAACCTTTGACTTTGGCGTCCCAGACATACATTGGGATTTTCAAGCCTTTGAGTGAATTCGTCGTGCCGATATTGACATAGTACGTTACGCGTAGATTCCCTTTGGGAACCACCTTCTTCTTGAGCACATCTCCGGTAATCGGATTGCCTGGAATAACGGATCCAGCGGGGGTTATAACTCTTGAGAAATAATGGAGCAGATTCGCATTACTATTACTTCCGTTAGTATAGTTAAGCGTGTAGGTCAGAATGTTTCCCCCCGCTTGTGGCCATATATTGACATCCTCGAGTGTAGCTTGGAACTTGGAACCTAGTTGAATCGAGCCCAAGTTGCTAATTGGACTAGCTGTCACAGCCGCAATTGCCGGACTGGGATAGCCGGAGACCCCAGAAGCAGCAGATGCCGTGTATCCGGACATCTGTGAAATGATAAGGGAGCCTACTAGCACAACGCTATATGTATTTCTAAGCTTTTTCATTGATTTACCTCCAAAGTAATTTACTAGGTTTAGTATAATAGTATATGTAAAGAGAATAGTATCTAAGTTGTAACTATATATGCCAATTGCATGTTATGATAAAAACATTGTGTTTTATTAAGTTAAATAACCTTTACTCTCAACGAAAACGTAGGTGGATTAATTGTGGAATATTGATCGCTTAAGTGAGCAGCCTCTCTACCAGCAAATTGCTGATCACTTGGAGCAAAGAATTTCATTCGGTGAATTTCCACCGGACAGTCTTCTTCCTTCCGAACGAAAGTTGGCGGAGAAGTTAGGCGTAAATCGAAGTACGGTCATTCTAGCGTATGCAGAACTACGGGCACTAGGGATTATTGAAAGCCGCTCCGGTAGTGGAACCCGGGTGAGCAAACATAAATGGGGACTCACCCCGAAGCATACGCCCAATTGGCACAGGTATGTGGAAGGAGGACACTTCTTACCTAATCTCCCCTTCCTGCGCAGAATCCGTGGAGCTCTCGAACAGAACCCATCCTTAGTGGATTTTGCCAGCGGGGAATTAGGTGCTGATATTTCTCCTGTAGCTGAAATTAACCAGCTCATAGGTCAGGATTACTATACAGAGTATCTCGGCTACGATAATCCACAAGGATTCCTTCCATTGCGGCAATCTTTAGTTACATATTTGAGTACGTATCGCAATATTGCCACGACGGAATCATCTATTTTGATTACATCCGGTTCTCAACAGTCACTTTATTTAATTACCCAATGTTTACTGGCCCCGGGTGACGCGGTCGCCATTGAAGATCCTTCGTATTATTACTCTTTGCCGATGTTTCAGTCCGCGGGTATACGTCTATTTCGTCTCCCTGTTGATTCTCAAGGGATTAACCCTGAAGATGTACGTACTTTATATAAAAAGCACCGAATCAAAATGGTGTTTATCAATCCTAATCATCAAAATCCTACAGGGGTAGTCCTTTCTCCAGAACGACGCATTCAGCTTCTAAACGTAACCAGCGAGCTGGGTCTTCCTATTGTGGAAGATGATCCGTTTAGCCTAACCGCGTATAATGGTTCGCCAATACCACCCATTAAATCTATGGATACGCTGGGCTCAGTGTTGTATATCGGTTCTTTTTCTAAAATTGCTGCTTCTGGTCTTCGAGTTGGCTGGATGGTTGCTCCGCATTCGGTCATTGAAAGACTGGCCGATGCCAGGCAACAGATGGATTATGGACTCAGTGTTGTACCACAGCGTGTGGCTGCCCAGTTTCTGAATTCCCCTTTGTTCCAACCTCATTTAGAGCGATTGCGCATGCGTCTTCAATATAAAAGAGATCTGATTGTTAAGTCTCTACGTGACGAACTGGGTGATATGGTTAGCTTTGATATTCCCCAAGGTGGCTTGCATTTATGGTGCAAGATCAAGCCGGAAGTTCATGAAAGCCGATTATTAGAGGAATGCATCCGAAGGGGTGTCATTTATGTACCAGGAAGCGTTTATGGTTCTGATTCGGAGTATGTAAGGTTTACATTTGCAAGAGCGAAAGAGGATGAAATTGTAACTGGCATAGCAAAATTTGCAGATGCTCTTCGTTCACTTGTTCATCCTTAACTCTACTAAACCATGATCCAAATGAATACAAAAATAAGAATTGCGATGATATAAAAAATAACTAGCTTAGAGATGTTTCCTTTTGTTCTTTTGTCATAATTCGGATTAGATGTTTTATTCTCATTAGACATCCCGACTAGAAATGTTGCTATGCCTCCGATGACAGCCACCAAAATAACAATGATGTATAACAATATTCAAGCCCCCCTGATTCCATCTTGTTCTCTCTTTAGATAAACAGTAAATCTGATATTGATCATATAGGGTAATTTGGATTCTGTAACCTACCAATTGGTTATAAATGATACCATCCAATTGGTAGGGATAAGGATACACGTCATTATTAACGCAAACAATCCAGAAGGTAGACAACTTATTCAAAGTGTCCACCTCTTGGATTGTATTTTATTACAATTCTACATAAGCTCTACTACTATGCATGAAGACTCTCATTCAAACGAACTGGAAGAGTCCCCTCTGCCGTACTCTGTCCTACCAGAATGCTAGCTAGAGCTTCCATAAAGTATGGTGTGTTCTCGTAGCAACATAGATACGCTGGAATATTAGGGATATCATTCAGATCATATGGATTGCGTGTAGATGCCACGATCAAGTGTCCATGCGATTGCTTCATCAATTGTTCTGCAATCAGACGCTGACCTTCTGGCAAGTCACTTCCAGATGTGTACGTTACGATGACCACCTGATCGACAGACTCCGCTGCTTGAACGACTTTGTTAATCTCCTCCTGTGATGGCTCTGCACTAATCCGGATTTCCTCTACGTGCCCCATGTACTGTGAAAGCGTCTGTCCTAGCGTTGCAACATCCGTCCATGGTTCATCCACTTGTGTCTCTTGTCGTACCTCTGGCCAGATAACAAGAACGGCTTCATTTGTATTCAATGGAAGCTGACCTTCGTCTTTGACGAGGGTAATACTCTTGCAAGCTACTTCTTTCAGTAAATCGTCAATTTCTGGATTTCTATCTTTATCCCAGAACGCAGGGGAATCAACCATTGCTAAAGCTTCCAAGCGTTTCCCTTTCAAGTTCAATATGCGCTCAACCGCAGTATCAATGACACTTTCGGAAACTCTGCCACTAAGCACTGCGGCTGTGACTGCCTCAATCGCACTAATCTGATCACTTAACGTATGGCTTACGAGCACGCAATCTGCACCTGCCTCTATCGCTTGAATAGCACCTTCAGCAATTCCAAATGATTTTGCAATGGCATACATTTCTAGACAGTCAGTAACGATGATACCCTCAAATCCCAATTCCTCACGTAGTAAGCCAGTCAGTACAGCACGAGACAATGTCGCCGGGATAGGCTTTGATTCAATCGCTGGGAATATAACATGTGCAGTCATGATCATATCTACACCTTCTTCAATGGCTCTTACGAACGGCTTCAGTTCAATGGCATCCAGACGACTTCTATCATGTGCAACTTCTGATAGCCCCAAATGTGAATCGACGCTCGTATCTCCATGTCCTGGGAAGTGTTTAGCTGCTGCCGAAAGATTGTTGTCTTGAAATGCTTTAATGACTGCCGCACCATGCTCAGCGACATGGTCTGCATTCTCACCGAATGAGCGAACGCCAATAACCGGATTCCGTGCATTATTATTTACATCTAGGCAAGGCGCAAAGTTCACATTAAGACCTAGAGCAATCATTTCCTCAGCACTAATGGTAGATACTTTGTAGCTATATTCCGGATTAGCTGTTGCACCTAACGCCATATTTCCCGGTACACGGCTCATTTGCTTATGGTCAATACGTGTAACCATTCCGCCTTCTTGATCAATGGAAATCCATAGGGGCAAGTTCTGACTATCCTTAGCGATCACCTGTAGCGAAGAGGATAGTTTAGCTACTTGCTCCAACTCATCGATATTTCGACGGAAATAAATAACACCACCAATATGATATTCCTCAATTAGCTGTTTAATATGATCGTTTGGAACTAAATCATGAAATCCACAAATAAACATTTGACCGATTTTTTGCTCTAAAGTAAGATTTGACACTTTCATTCATGGTCACGCACCTTTATCTTGAATTGTGTGGAACTAAATTATCTAACAAGATCCTTCACTTGTTCACGAAATTCTGAAGGAGTCATGCCCGTAGAACGCTGGAATACTTTCGTGAAATACCGTCTTTCTTGATAACCGATACTTATTCCTATCTGAGAAACACTTTTATCACTATGTGTTAATAAATATTTCGCAGCTTCAATTCGCTGATTCGTTAAATACTCAACGAATGTGATGCCCAAGTGGTTTTTGAATAGTAGGCTGAAATAGCTACAGCTGATTCCCAAATGTCCAGCAAGTTCATCAATGCCTAAATCTTTATCCAACCGACCCATAATATAAGAAACGGCTTCTTCCATCAGTTGATGCGGAGATTTCTTGGATTGCTCAGTTATGTCTTGCGTCTGCATCTGAGTGGCCACGAATTGGAGCGGATCTAACTTCCGACTTCGGATCAGTTGCTTACCAATAAGACGAAGCGTATTTTCCAATTCCTTGTAATGTATGGGCTTACAGATATAATCACGCACTTTATATTTAATGGCAAGTCTTGCATATTCAAACTCCTGATATCCAGTAAGAAGCAGTACCTCTGCCGTACAGCCCCTTCTTCTCAACTCTGCAATAAAAGATAGACCATCCATAACAGGCATACGAATATCGCTCAAGACGATATCAGGAATTTGCTGCTCATAGAGAGCCAATGCTTCCTGCCCGCTCCGGGCAAGGCCCATGACTTCCATACCTAACTCTTCCCAAGGAATGACCTTCTTCAAGTTATTCAGAATTGGAGCTTCATCATCCACTAGCAGTACTTTAAGCATCAAAATCCCCCCACTCATCATCTGGTATAATACATCGAATGATTGTACCCGTCGTGTTTGAAGAACAAATAAATAATCCATAAAAATCACCGTAATGAATTCTAATTCGATCTGCAACACTTCTCACACCGAGTCCTCTGCGTTCATGATTAACCGAGTTTCGATTACTTACCACTTCATGATCGTCATTCTGATCAGATCGCATATATTCAAAGGCAAGAAGCTGTTCAGGTCCTATCCCAATTCCATTATCCTCAATTTGCAAAATCATTTTCCCTTGTTCACTCCAGCAGCTAATGCGAATGATACCTTTATAGGTAATGCCTTCAAAGCCATGCTGAATGCTGTTTTCTACTAATGGTTGAAGCGTTAATTTCAGTATACTTCTTTTTAAAAGTTCATTGGGAACATCTATTTCATAATCAAAAATATCCTCGAAGCGGAATTTTTGAATTTCTAAATAGCTTCGCAAATGATCAATTTCTTTCTCTAAAGGAATCACTTCATTACTCTCGATGCTGATTCTAAGTATGTTGCCCAAGCGATAAACCATTTCACTGACTTTGGCTCCCTCATTCTGCATCGCTAGAACATTGATAGATTCAAGCGTATTAAATAGAAAGTGAGGTTTGATTTGAGCTTGCAGAACACGTAGTTCTGCCTGGTTCTTCTGTTTCTGTTCCTTCTTAACCTGTGTAAATAGAAGGTTGATTTTATCTACAAGATCATTAAAACCTTTGGAAAGAACATGCAGTTCATCATTACCTTTATCATCAACACGTACTTTGAAATCGCCACCCTCTACCCTGCGCATAAACCGGACAATCATGGCAATAGAACCCGTTATCCGATTCATAAACACGACATTAAACGTGAGTGCACCGAAAAGACACAATAAAGTGATACCTATAAACCATTGGGCGAAAACCTTCGTTTCCTCGGACAATGAATCCCAAGAAGTGACAGAAACGATACTCCAAGGGTATTCCTTGAGGTGGTACATGGAAACGATACTATTGTGACTATTAAAGGAAGCTTTAAAACTTTGATAGCCTTCTTTAAATTGTACGGGATAGTCCATGAGAGACTGAACTTTTTGACCATCTAACGACTGCATCGGATCGAATAAAATTAGCCCGTCATCATTGACTAACATGAAATGCGTGGAACCACTCGTTTGGTCTAAGGACAGATTACGAAAGATCGATTCAATATCCCAACTCTTTATTTGCACAACAAGGATACCTATGTTCTTAAACGTACTTAACTCCTTGATGAGTCTAATCTGTGTAAATACAGGATCAGGTCCCGTAATTTCCGGATACTCATGTGGTGCAATCCATTTCGGGACAGCATTTAGATCCATAACTTCCTGGAATAGAGGTTGCTTCTTGAATTCATCAAATTTCATAGCATTGAAATTCTCTTTGGTAAAAATAGAAACGGTACTATTATCCCCATGTAAATTATAAAGGAAGGCATAGCTCATGGATGGATGGTTATACAGTAAATTCCGGAAGCTACGCTGACTTGCATTCAAATCTAATTGTTCGGTAGCGCTCAAATCCTGTTTGCTTGGGTCTTTCTCACTTAATGCCATATGAAAAACAGAAGTACCAATGCCACTGTCAGTCACATTATCCATCTGTTTAAAGACGCTTGAAATACTGTAACTGACCGCTTTAAGTGAATATTCAGTCTGGCGGCTATACTTCTCTTCTATTGAGTTAGAAGTAACCATAAAGGTGACGACACCCAAGATACACAAAGGAACGATAATGAGTATCACAAATGCTAGTAAAAGTTTGACACGTAAATTCATACGCTAATTCTTCCATTCTGTAGGAGGTTTATCCCTTTACAGGAGATGTCAATTCATCATTATTCAGATGCGTTAGCCTCTTCTTGAACCTTTTGTAGTTCTGCTCCCATTTGCTCGGGAGTGGTTTGTTGACCGATCAACTTCTGAATTTGGATGTTACTGATTTCACCAGTGACATCGGCTTGTACTAGAGAGTCGAATGCAGGGAATGAAGTTGCAGATGCATTCAGCACGTCTACAATTTGTATCATTAAATCATCCGTTATACTTGCTGAAAGAACATCCGCATCAATCTTCATAGCAGGTAGTACCCCATCTTCTACCAAACCTCGAAGTTGCATTTCTTCATTAAACAAATTTTTGATAAAAGACTTTACTGCTTCCATCTTACGAGGATCTTTCTCTGTATTTGATGAGAAGCCATAACCATTATTCACGTCACGCATGAGAGACGTTTGGTCTCCAACCCCATTTTCAACTGGAGGAAGATTGAAGAAGCCCACTTTACCAAATAAGCCTTCACCAGACTCACCTACTTTGAATACGGAGGATTTCCATGTTCCGTCATACAATAGAATGGCCTCACCACTTGTGAATTGCGTTGTATAATCAGCATATTCAAATCCGAGTTCACCTTTTTTGAAGTAGCCATTGTCTACCCATTCTTTATACTTAGCAAACCCTTGAACGACATTTGGATCGCTCCACTTCGCTTCACCTGTAGTGAATTTAGAAGTTACATCTGTACCTGCATAACGGGACCACAGGTGATTGGCAAGCATCAGAGGAACCCATCCTCCTTTGGAAGCACCAGCCATTGGGACTTTTCCATCTGCTTTGATCGTTGCTAGTAATTGATCAAATTCAGGCATCGTAGTAGGTATTTCCAAGCCTTTTTCCTTAAAGTATCCTTTGTTATAGAAGAATCCTTCGCCTGAACCACCGATCGGAAGTCCATAGATTTTACCCTCATACGTAAATGGTTCCAAGGAGCTAAATTTATCTTTAATCCCGAGTTCTTCGAGGATCGGGGTAAGATCAAGCAATTTACCTTCTTTAGCATAAACTTTGGAATCAGGGCTACCAAACAAATCGAAGATATCCGGCGGATTACCTGCAGCCATTTCACCGCGAAGTTTCTCTTTACGGTTCACGTCCGACTCTACTCCGTCAATTCTAAACTTTAGACCTGCCACATCGCCTTCAACCTTTGAAATAACATCGGTGAGAATTGCAAAACGTTTCTGCTTATCCGTACCTACTTGTGTATGACGAAGTGTCATTTCAAGAGGTTCAACTTGTTTAGTCTCTGTCTTACCGTCTGCTGAAGACTTGTTATCGCTTCCACAACCAGATAAAGTTAGCGTTATTACACAACAAAATGACATGAATAACATTAAACTTTTCTTCGTCTTCATTACTTGCCCCCCTCCCCTAATTTATTACTCCTCTATCACTTCATTCTAAAGTACGAAGACCTTTCTTGAAAGAACAATAATCTACTAATCAAGGGATACTATTCTCTAATGATCTATCCATTACCTTAGGATGACTGTAACTAAGGAGGGCATCCTCCAGCCATTGGCCAAAGAATGCCCTCCTGTTTAATTAATCTTTAATCCACCCAAACTTGCCCCTTTTGCAAATAAACGTTCGATGTTCTTCTCTACAGTAGGATCAGGTATTAATGGCGGTGCTTGATGTGGCTTGATCCGTGCATCAATGATGAGATTATCACAAGCCCAATGCTTGTTCTCATAATGCCCATTCACACCATAAATGTCATGTGAAGGATTGCTACGTGTGAATGTTGCCCACAGGAAATTTTTGATTGACGCGCTTATGAATGAACTGTCGTCACTCAGAATGATCATCGGACAAGATGGCATCGGCCCTTGCGCTTGAATAGCATTAGTTAAACCTTGTAACTGTTGTTGTGCTTCAGCATAATCAATAAATGCAGGCCCTTGAATCACGACAATCCCCGGCATCACTAATTGTGCATTATCAAAGCCACGGATTCCTTTCAAGCTGTCGGGTACCTCAATACACAAATCCCTTTTCTTATCCCCATAAGCTGCGAAGACTACTTTACTGCCACTATTTAAACCCGTACCTGAATAATCAAGGGTATCGATCGTCGTGTTGGTATAAAAGTGAATATCTCGCTGCAGATCGATCCGTTCCAAAATATAGGTCAAAAAATCCACTTCATGATGCGTATCTAACGGTTGATTCTCTTCAGCCGTTATAAATAAATACTTCGCTAAGCTCAATTGACCTGTTCCTAATATACGATTGGCTATCGTGAGTAGCTCAGCCGGTTGTTTAACTTTCTGGTAAGGTGTATATCGTTCACTCCCAATCGCAAAAAGTAATGGGTGCACTCCCGCAGCGTCTATCGCGTGAACTTCTTTGACACCTGGAACTTCTTGTTTGATCGCATCCCCGGTTAACTCATGAATGAGTTCGCCAAATGCAGTATCCTCCTGTGGCGGACGACCCACAACGGTGAATGGCCATATCGCATTGGGCTTGGCATACACTTTATGTACTTTCATAACAGGAAAAGGATGGGTCAGGCTATAGTAACCCAAATGATCACCAAACGGACCCTCCGGCTTCGTCTCTCCAGGATGAATTTCTCCAGTTATCACAAAATCAGCATCATTACTAATACAGAAGCCATCGACATAGCTGTAGCGAAAATTACGTCCTGCTAGCAGACCAGCCACTGTCATCTCACTCAGCCCTTCAGGCAAAGGCATGATCGCTGACAATGTGTGTGCAGGAGGACCACCTACGAAACAACTCACTTTCAAAGGGATTCCTAGTTTGTTTGCTTTGTCTTGATGTATTCCGATACCTCGGTGGATCTGATAATGCATGCCAATGTCTTTATTCAATTCATAATCATTACCATTGAGTTGTACGCGATACATACCTAGATTGGAATTCATAATCCCTGGTTTTTCTGGATCTTCCGTATACACTTGGGGCAACGTGATGAAAGCTCCTCCATCCATTGGCCAATGTTGTATGAGGGGAAGGTCGGAAATTTGAATTTCTTGTGCAGTAACAGGACTCCTCCCAGATTTCTTCAAAGGAAGGGCTTTTAATGCTGCCAATCCATTTCCAATATTTCTAAAAGGATGTTTAAGAGCTTTCATTGGATCATCGCGTAGAGCCATAACGTTCTGCACGGATGTCCAAGTATCTCGGAACATAAATTTACTACGCTCTAATGTGCCAAATAGGTTGGATGCCGCCCGAAACTTCGAACCTTTTACATTTTCAAATAACAATGCAGGACCGCCAGCCTCATATACCTTCATATGAATGGCCGCCATTTCAAGGTAGGGATCCACTTCTTCTTTAATCCTGACTAAATGTCCATTCTTCTCTAAATCGATGATGCAATCCTCTAAATTACGGTACATGATTGTTTAGCTCCATTCAATAGTCATTGCTTCTGCTTGAAGCTTTATTAAAGATCCTATAAACGCCTGCTGAAACACAAAATAACAAACCAATAGTTATGCAAATATACTGCAACACTTATGAGCTTATTGTAGCATATAAGAAGTGTCTTTTTTCGTTGTAGAATGCTGATCAACTATTTATAGAAACGGTCACGAAACTTGCCTGGTGATTCTCCCGTCCATCGTTTGAACTGTCTGCTGAAATGCGCAATATCTTTATACCCTAACTTGGTGGATATGGATTCTATTGTTAGTTCTGGTTCCATCAGTAATAGTTTGGCTTTCTTCAACATTAACGTTGATAAGTATTGGCGTGGGGACATACCGAAAACATGATTAAACATCCGGTTCACAGATGACATGCTATAACCCATTTCCTTAGCAATGGATGCCACAGACTCCGTGTCACTTCTCTCCTTGATCCCGTCAGCTGTTTCATTCACAGTACGCTCCAATCTCGCGGCTATATTCGACGCCGTTTGCGACATTCGTGAACCTGATGTGCTGTCGCTTCCCTGTTGGGATAGATGCCCACTGACCGCAGCAAACAGCTCGAATAAAGTAGATAAAGCTCTCATCCTAGCTTCCACGCGCACGCTAGCCTCCTCTAATGTTAATGCAATCAACTTGTCGAGTGCAGGTCGGATCGCATGTGCTAGATCACTATTTGACGTATGAAAGCATATTGTATTTCGACATAAAAGCTCTCGAAACGCTCTCTCGTCCACGTCAAAATGAAGGCAATAATACGTCATCTCCTCCCCTCCGATCACCCGGCTCTCATGAATATCTCCCGGATTTAAAAGTAGAAGATCACCAGTCTTCTGCACGTAAGTCTTTCGATTAACAATCATCTCTTGTGTCCCTGATAATACGAGATTCACCTCAAACATCGGATGTGTATGACATGGAAATGTCCAATTATGTTCTACGGTGCGCCAATGCGCGGCAAATACCTTAAAGGTGGAATCCATATCTGGTAGCATATACTCTTTTTGTTCTCGCTCGTATGTCACTTCGATCCCCCCTATATATGTATTTCCTACCGTTAAGTTTCTATGATTGATTTGGGTAAATTCATGCTTGTTATGGATATATGAACGTAGTAACAGTATTGATATAATATAGTCATTATAACCCGAAACCTCATATTGTGGGAGGTTATTAGGATGGGTAAAAGGAGAAAATTTATGACTACTATTCAAAATCCGATTTTAACGGGATTTAATGCCGATCCCAGCATTTGTCGTGTAGGAGAAGATTATTATATTGCGGTATCCACGTTCGAATGGTTCCCTGGGGTTGGTATCTATCATTCCAAAGACCTTAAGAATTGGCGTTTAGTTTCAAGACCATTGACTCGTTTGAGTCAATTGAATATGATGGGGAATCCGGATTCAGGTGGGATCTGGGCACCACAATTATCTTATAGTGATGGACAGTTCTGGCTTATCTATACCGATGTGAAAGTTGTCGAGGGTCATTGGAAAGATTGTCATAATTATTTAGCGAATTGCGATACCATTGATGGCGACTGGTCAGATCCGATTTACTTGAATAGTTCTGGATTCGATCCCTCCCTATTCCATGATGAAGACGGAAAGAAATACTTGGTCAACATGAATTGGGATCACCGCATCGGTCATCATAATTTCTATGGTATTGCTTTACAAGAATACAGTGCTACTGAGCGTAAACTTGTGGGTAAGGCAGAGATTATATTTAAAGGTACCGATATCATGCTGACGGAAGCACCTCATTTGTACCAAATAAATGGTTATTACTATCTTCTGACCGCAGAAGGTGGTACAAAGTATGAGCATCAAGCGACGATTGCACGTTCGAAGGATTTAAGAGGTCCTTACGAAGTACATCCAGAGAATCCATTGATCTCTTCTTTTGCACATCCACGTATTGCTCTGCAAAAAGCAGGACATGCATCGATTGTTCAAACGCAAACCGACGAATGGTTCTTGGTACATTTAACAGGAAGACCATTGCCAAGAGAGGGTCAACCTCTACTAGATCCTCGTGGTTTCTGTCCACTAGGCCGTGAGACAGCGATTCAAAGACTTGAATGGAACAATGATTGGCCATATGTCGTAGGAGGTAACCAACCTTCTGATCAAATTGAAGGTCCGAAGATCGCAGAAGTGAAATGGGATAGAGATTTCCCAGTAAAAGACGACTTTGACGACGAAGTTCTAAATCTACACTTTCAAAATTTACGTATTCCATTAGGAGAGCATATCCTCTCTCTGAAAGATAACCCAGGACATTTACGTCTATATGGAAAGGAATCATTAACTTCCAAATTCACACAAGCTTTTGTAGCTAGACGTTGGCAGGACTTTACTTTCACAGCTGAGACAAAGGTTGCGTTCAACCCTACTACTTTCCAACAATCTGCAGGATTAGTAAATTACTATAATACTCGGAACTGGACATCTTGCCAGATTACTTGGAATGAAGACAAAGGAAGAATCCTTGAATTGATGACATGCGATAACTTCTCCTTTGCTCAACCTCTTCAAGGCCAGGAAATTGTTATTCCTGATCATGTTGAGTACGTGTATCTACGTGTTAACGTGAGTACAAATATGTACCAATACCATTATTCTTTTGACGGAATGAACTGGACAGCCATTCCTGTTCAATTCGAATCATATAAACTATCGGATGATTATATTCAAGGTGGAGGATTCTTTACGGGTGCTTTCGTAGGGATGCAGTGCCAGGATACATCGGGCCAGAACCTTCATGCTGACTTCGATTACTTTACTTACAAGAACTAATACAGGTTCGAAAAGGCTACCGATGATCATCGGTAGCCTTTTCTTGTTGGGTCCATATAAAGTTTAGGCGAGGAGCTATATTTATTTCGTCATCACTGCAAGTTTTATGGATAGTCTAATAGGAAGTGAAGCATTTCCCAACTGGTTTAGATCTCCTACAAAAAACAAATCTTTGATGGGATAGTAAAAAGCAAACGAACCTGTTGAACCAGAATGTCCCATTAGCTCACCTTTTCCCGTAAAAAGCGTGATAACGCCATTTAACGGAATCCTCATATATCCGCTACCATAATAAATAGGTCCCATGGAAGCTTGAAGCTTATTACATAATGGCAGCATATCGAAAATAGCTTTATTAAACAGCGTACCTCCAAAGAATGCCTTCATAAATATCATCAATTCACGGGCGCTGGTGATACATCCTCCACTTGCACGGCTACTCATAATAAATTTAGGGCGATAAATTACTTTATCTCTATAATAGATATTCGGAACAAAGTCATTTTCGCATTCAGGTAGATATGTTCTTTTCAGTTCTAATGGTTCAATTATAAATTGCTTATATGCTTCTGCCAACGTTGAATTTGTTACCTTCTCAATGATTTCACCAAGCATGTCAAAATTGATATCAGCATAGTAAGATTTCTGCAGGGTACGAGGTGAAAAGTGAGGCTTTAACTTCTTTACCGACCCCACCATCTCGTCGAAGGGAGTGTGAAAATCCTCATCAATGGCACGGTTCTTAACACTATCATTTCCTTCTTCAAACACATCTGGCAACCCGCTTATCTGAAACAGCAAATCGGATATAGTCAAGTCAAAGGAATATTCCTTACTACGATAGACATGAAGCCCACTTAACATCGTATTGTCAAAATACTTTGTGATCTTATCATCAAGTGACAGCTTTCCCTGTTCTTGTAAAGCGAAAATGCAGGTGGTTGTGAACAACTTTGTAATGCTCGCCATAAGCAGAGGGGAGTCTAATTCCTTACCACCGTAACCCCTGCTGTATGAGAAATCTCCATCTGTGTTTTCTACAAATAAAACTCCTTCATGGATCTGTTTCGAACTTGTGGCTTTATTGAATATTTTTTCAATCTTTTGTGTTCTACGGATTTCCATAGGTTCTCCTTTCGCCTATAATGATACCATCACTTCTTCATCTTCCTTTTTAAATTCACCTTACTATAAGTAAATATGGATGTAAATTGTAAATAAGTAAATATAATATGGAGGCGTTTTAGGTGGAGGTTCTAACAACTGACCGTATGGAGGTATATTTGCATGAGCATCATCAGTTTTTCCATAGTGATCAGACCCGAGATATTCAATTTCGACTACAACAATTAAGCAAACTGAAAGAAGCAATTAAAGCCAATGAAAAGCTGATCATTTCCGCGCTATATCAGGATCTGAGGAAGAGTGAGTTTGAAGCTTATGCAACGGAAATTGGCTTTGCCTTGAGCAGTATTGGTCATACGATGAAGCATTTGAAGAAATGGATGAAACCCAAGAAAGTAAAGACGCCGCTACATCAGTTCCCGTCCAAGAGCTATATTATGAAAGAACCCTATGGGACCGTATTAATTGTTGGGCCGTTTAACTATCCCTTTCAACTCCTTATTGAACCACTGATCGGCGCTATCGCTACTGGAAATTGTGTCGTACTGAAGCCATCTGAGAATACCCCTACCGTCTCTGCTGTCATTAAAAAGATGATGGAAGACACATTTAATAAGTCGTACATTCGGGTGATTGAGGGTGATAAAGATACGACATCTATCCTGATCCATACCTCTTTTGATTACATATTTTTCACAGGAAGTGTGGCTGTTGGTAAAATTGTCATGCAGGCTGCGGCTAAGAACCTCATCCCCGTAACGTTAGAACTGGGTGGGAAAAGTCCGGTTATTGTGGATCACACAGCAAATATTAAGTTGGCGGCAAAGCGTATTATTTGGGGTAAGCTGATGAATACAGGTCAGACATGTATTGCCCCTGATTATGTTCTCGTGCATGCAGACATCAAACAAGCGTTGATAAATGAAATGAAAGCAGTTATTACGAATTTCTATGGTGAGGACGCGAAATTAAGTAGCGATTATGGAAGAATTGTCAATGACCGTCAATTTGATCGTTTGACTTCTATACTAGATAAGGATCGTGGAAATATTGTGTTTGGAGGTAGATCCGTTCAGGAAGATCTGTATATTGAGCCAACTCTTCTAACTACAGAATCTTGGTCAGATGCTGCTATGCAAGATGAAATATTCGGTCCAATCTTACCTATCATGGAGTACCGCGAATTAGATGATGCTATCAATATGATAAATAGTCGTCCAAAACCGTTATCCTTATATTTATTTACGGAGCATGGAGTTGTCGAGAAAGAAGTGTTGAGCCGAGTTTCCTTTGGTGGTGGCTGTGTTAACGATACAATATCCCATGTTGCTAATACGAATCTTCCTTTTGGAGGTGTCGGGAATGCTGGGATCGGTGCTTATCATGGCAAATACAGCTTCGATACCTTCTCCCACGCTAAAAGCATTCTGAAGAAAAGCACCAAATTAGACATCAAGCTCATCTTCCCTCCTTATGGTGATAAACTAAAATGGGTAAGAAAATTATTGAAGTAACCTTATCATTGCAAACAAACACGCCGACTAGATCTTTTCAATCGGCGTGTTTAACATATTGTTATGACGAACTAGCGATCTTTATACTTTCTGCGCTGCAAACGATATGCAATGACTTCGAAATTGTGTCGGTACATCATATTTTTGTTCGTCAATCGAACGAATGACCGTTTTATGCTCAAGTATGTTCCAGTCAGCATACATTTCCTCAAGAAGTGCTGTAGCCCTCTTTTTCGATAGATTTAGTTCAATTAACGGTTCCCGCTTCCGACCTGAATCCGGCTCCACCTCCGATACCTCCGTATTGATCGTGATACAATGAATGCCGCCCATCACAGTACCTATCTTCATTCGTTCTAGTACCTTAACCAATGCCTCTTCTGAACTGACATGCTCTAGGCAGCCACATGCCACAATATAATCGTAAAAGTTACCTGCTATACTTGTATGCTCGACATCGCCCTCTTCGACTTGGATGACCTCAGGTACGCCATATTTTTCGGCATTCTCACGTAGCTTATCTACAGCTTCACCCAATAGATCAATACCAATTACTCGACTTAGCGTGTCCTTAAGACGTACTGCAAGCGGAATCGCGTTACGGCCGGCACCACAGCCAAGATCCAGAACATTCACTTGATCCTTGTATTCTAGTAAACGATCCAGCAACGCCATGACCATGGGATTGGGCTTGGACATCCACGTACCCGATTCGAAGATTTCGTGATCACTGTAAAGCTCATTATGGTAGATAGCCTCCGCCTTACGAGCTTCTTCAAAATCCGCTTGATCCATCTCATCACCTCATTATGAAGTATTGGCAAATGTAAAAATAAAGAAACCCATCGAATAAAAGGACTGAAATCATTATACTTATTTTGTAAAAGGTCGCTATGATGACGGATTGTCCTTCCGAACGCTACCGCTTCTTCAGGACAATTCCGTCACCTGCGCTACTTCGTATTTCTCCACTTCATCTGACCACTCCCCTATGATTAGGAGCTTAAGACCGTGGAATCAGAAGAAGACACTCATCCTACCTACTTGTTCAGATGAATGTCATATTCCTGCGAAAGTGCAGGGTTATCTTTCGAAACCAATGATATCATGAAGATACCTACAATCACGCAGGTATTTAATCATAAATAGAAGGGTTTGTCCCTTTAACAGGATAAAGGATGTATGATCGCAGGAATCTGCAGTGAATCGATAGATCAAGCAGAAAAAGGATGTACGGTTGCAGGCTTAAACCATATTCGATATGGTTTAGTTGAGTACAACTTCAGTCGGATCTTATCTAAATCGTCAAGCGCTTATTTCAGTGGTGAGTCGTTTTTTCACATTTTTAAAAATATAAGAAAGTATAAGTTTCACTTGATACTCTATTCCTTATATTTCCGCTGAAACAGATGCGTCTTTGAAAAAGGACGGCATAGCCGTTTCTACTTGACTGGGAGGTATTCTTTTGGGAAAGAAAGACGTTATGATCACTATGATTATTTTTCTTATGGTAGCTGGCATAGGTCTCCAGTTATTCAAAAACAACATGAATAGAGAGGTCAAATCTTATCTATTAGAGGAAAAAGAATATACAGAGGTGGATATCTATAAAATATATACACAAGTCGGTAAGGCGCCTCTCGTAAGCACCACCGTCATTTTTAACGATGAACGACGTTCTAGATATTTTTATCGCAAAGAAAATGGCCGTATATATCAATACAGCAGAGCACCTTTAAACGGTGTAGACGTAGGACATATCCGATACAAACACGAAGAGGATTACTAATATTTCTTTGGGACTATCACTATGCCATACGAATATACGAAACAACAAATCCTTTCTCCTGCTCAAAGCCCTACTAGTGTTTATTATAAAAACCCAGTTACAGCAAGGTTATGCTGCAACTGGGTTTTTAATTTAACGTTATTATAATTAAATACAAGTTCTTTTCGTAGGTATTGTTGCTAAATAAGCTGATAAGAGACTAACTCTTGTCGAGATTTCGAATGAACGTCGTAACATTACCCAAACAACAGGCTCCCTGTGGGTTATTTACCTCACAACCACAGCGATTCGCTTGAACTTGTTCACGAATATGTTCAGTTGGACGTTGATTTTCTTGATTTGCTTGTATTAAGCGTTCTCTCGTCCATCCAAAACAGTAGCAAACAGGC
Organism: Paenibacillus sp. FA6; assembly: GCF_051550225.1. Taxonomy (NCBI): domain Bacteria; kingdom Bacillati; phylum Bacillota; class Bacilli; order Caryophanales; family Paenibacillaceae; genus Paenibacillus; species Paenibacillus sp. FA6. The sequence goes on from NZ_CP188820.1 coordinate 2,012,599, forward strand.
ACATCCAATGAACCGTCTTTCTGAAATACCGAAACTTTCAGCGCATCTTTGCCATAGGTCTGCAAGTTACTAAAATAGACCACTTCACAAGATGGATTTAAACAAAATGCGTATGACGATTCAGAATGAATGGTTTCTAACGCTGTTGGCTGTAGCAATGATTTGAGCGTAATCAATTGAACGCTTTTGCCCTTTTGATGACAAGCGGGGCATTGAGTAAGCGATACTTTATTCTCAGTAGACGTTTGACAACAGCTCTCCATTTCTTATCACTCCTTATACAGTTTCGAAGTATATGTAATCAATAAATTTAATTAACGTCATTAAACATTAATCACATTAATACCACTCCAAAAACGCTTCCGATACCGCTTTACCTGCTACACCATTAGGATGAGGGTCATAGATTGAACTCATATATTCCGGATTCACTAAATGATCATTAGGTGTTTCTAGTGACAACACTTTAGCAATATCGAATACACGATCTACCCCAAATGGCGGATTCACTCGAATCTGTTCATTCACTTGACGCCAATTTATCTCTGCTTCTCCAGTGAAATTAAATGGAGGAACGGTACACAATTTAATGTGTGTCGAAGGATTACGTTCTTTAAGTTTAGAGATAATCGTTGTTAAATCAGCCATGAGTTGTATAGCATTCCGTTTACCTATATCAAGATCATTGACACCAAGTGCGATCACGACCTCATCTCCTTGTTGTGCCTTATATAGCCAAGAACCATCATCTGCTGCATCATAGGCTCTCGCCCATCCAGAACCAATATTCCAAATGCCGATCGATGCGGGGAGATCATCCGCAATACGGGCCACCCAGTATTCATATTGATCTATTGCAGTACGGACACCCTGAGTAATAGAATCACCGAAGAAAATAAGCTGCTTGTCCACATGTTTCTTGTAACCTATAAAGCTAGGTAATACCAATAGATTCTCTGATTGCTGAAAAGAAGCAGATGACTCTTGCTGAGCTAGATTTCCGGGAGCGTCATAAGCTGTCATTAGCATTTGTTCTGTGTTATACGGTACTGTTGTGCCCGATGAACAAGTTGATATCGTCCATGTAAAGGACAGATAATGTCCTTTTGGAAGTTCAATTTGAACTTCATCACTCCAAAATTTCTCGCCCGGTTGGACTATTTTGCTAGTACCCCCCTCAAAAGTTAGCGGTACTTGCATTCCCTCAACCACATCACCATTCGGCAGTTCCCCACCATCGCCCACAAAAGCCGCTTCTATTGTCCACATACTACCTAAATCACTAGCAGAAGCAATTGAACCATCGTCCCATGTTGAGTCAACAGCGTTGCTATGCCAAAATTTAAGAGTCTGTGCTCCATTTTCTCTTAGTTTAATATAAGTGCGGTAGGTATGAGTAAATGACTCTGTACGATTCATAATAAAGTTAGAAGCAGTAGATTGAACTGTAGCAGATGCATATCCCTTCGGATTCATGTGATCCATCATTCACACTCCTTAATATTCTAATAGAGGTTGTTCAAAAAGCCATCTTTTGATCACGAAGTATATCAAGAGGTTTATTCGACATCGAAGATTGAATTCAGCCGGTCCTTCCGGTGCTCACGTAGGTACTGCCTACGCTCCGCTCCTCACTCCCTAGCTTCATCCAATCTTCTTGGTGCTGAAAAGTCGACTTTTTGAACTCGCACTTATAGTTTAACGCTAGTTTATTTTGGATATTTCCTTTTCCATGATATCATCATTTATCGCACCTTGAAATATTTCCTGAATAATACCTTGTGAATCAATAATATAAGACGTTGGGTAAGCTATGATTTGGTATTGGTTGGCCACATCGCCCTTTGTATCCAGTAGAACAGGAAAAGTTAGACCGAGTTTCTCAATAAATTCATCAACACCAATTTGACTTTTTTCTGTGTGTGTTAAATTCACTGATAGTACCACCACATCTTCCTCATGGTTATTAGAGATTTTCTCCATATGTGGCATTTCAACTCTGCATGGTGGGCACCAAGTAGCCCAGAAGTTCAAAATCACCTTTTTACCTAGGAAATCTGACAGTTTCACTGGCTGCTCATCTAAATTTAATAATTCAAAATCTGGTGCTTTATTTCCTTTTTTTATGCCTATATTCTCTGCAGTTTGCTGCAGATTATTGGCTTTTGTTTGATCTGTATTATTTTTCGTGTAATCATATATTCCCCAAATGACCAAAATCAGTACGATTATGATTGCAATCCCATTTCTTCTCATCATGCACCCCTATCTCAATATATCCAGCTGTTAATTTTCGAAATGGAGCTAAAACTTCCTTTTCCCCTTATCCAAAGCACTATCCATAAATAAGAATAAGATAAAAAGGATCATAAATATCAATTGTTCCTTGGTAAAACCATACACAAACAACGTTCTCCCCTTCTCAAAGAAGGTTATTGCGATCATACCCAGGCTATACCAGATCACCAATCGGTTAATAACGACTGGACTTCCAACGGACTCCTTTTTCGAGTAAAAGAATAATCCGAGAACGACATTCACAACCACATATAATATATGGAATAGCAAACTCTCTCGATCTACTATTAAAAGTAAGAGATGATACATACTACTGCCGACGATCCAGCCTGCGCACAATACATCCAAATTCATCATGATGGAGGTGCCGTCTTTTCGTGTACGAATCCATAGGTATAATAACGAAATGATTACAGCCAACCATAGCCCCTTGTCCCCGCCATTGAAGTAAACCAAAGACATCGGATATTGAATGACTGAAACGGGATCAAAAATAATGATGCTACATTTCCATGTCACAAAGCCTAGAATGAGTGCATTACCAAATTTATCACTAATATTCCCCTCAACTGCAGCCTTACCCAAACGGTATTTCAATGCCAAATAACCTGTAAATGCAGACAATATAAATATGAGCATTTCGAAATTCAGTATCAATGGTCCTAATTGTATGACATTCATCCCCCCACTCCTTTCTATTATTTGAATCGTATCATTGTTAGTAATTCTTTAAAGTCACATTCTGTAATCAATGAAAACAATAATTCTAGTATAACATGGTCATACATAAGAGCGAGAATCGAAAGGAAGCACCTAATATAATGGAATACAGGGATATGGTCATACTCCATTAATAAATAGAAAAAAGCCGTCGAAGATTTCTCGACAGCTTTTTTCTATGATCAGAAGGGTTTACATTCGTCGCTACTTCAAGTAAGGCCCTTCCGTGCCAATCTTGCCTGGGGCAGGATTCCCTGGAAGATCAAGGACATAGACACGTAGGTTTCCTTTGCCTGACATGCTTGCAGTCAGTGTGCCATTGGTTACGTTCTTCACGTCACCAGTGATCACATCTTTATACGTTCCGTTTGGAATACTATTGAAGGTTGCCGCCCCGCTAACCGCAATAAGTGCAAAACTATCGACACCTTTAACAGTATCTGTAAAGCGACGTTTATAGGCCATATTCCCGCTAATATTTTCGGTTGAATACTGCCCTTTCTGTAATGCCGGAACCTGTCGTCGGATCTGATTAAGACGTTGCAAATGCTTAACGAGTGGTTTATTCAGTGTGTCAGCAACTGTACCGGTAGCAGACGATACCTTACCAAAGTCGTTCACAACCACACTTCCTTCGATATGATCACCGAAGTAAGCCGTTGTTGATGGGCTAAGATCCGGTTGCATCTAAATGACTTGTTTTAATAACGACTCCGTTACGATAGATATCATAACCAGCCATACCACTTCCTCCTGCGTTATCAGTGGATGCAGTCCAAGCTATCGTTGCTGATGAACTCGTTACATTTGTCGAGTTAAGAGCAGTTGGTACACTCGGCGCTGTAATGTCGTTACTTTCTACAGCGCAGGGGCTACCTGAGGATATAACACCATTCTCTACCTTGCTATTGCCAGTGCCTAATGAATAGTTCCTGCCACTATCATTATCCCAGGCTGATCCATTGTTAAAGGTTACGTTTAATCCACTTGCTGTCCCTAGCGCAATATCCTTCTTTCTCCAACCAGAACAAGATTGATCCATTGCAATTCCTGGCACCGATGTCCAAGCACCACCGTTTGGAGAATAGTGAATATTGACTAAGGACCAGCTCGTATTCGGTTTGTAGTATACAGTAGCTGTGTTCTCGGTAGGTAACGGTTCATCAACGTCACAAGGATTACCAGCTCCCGTTACCAAACTACCGTTCTTAACCTGATGAACACCTTCACTCATGGTGTAATTATTACCCCCATTATTATCCCAGGCTCCGGAACCATTGTTAAAGATAGCCTGAAAATTAGCAGCGCTGCCGAGGTCAATTGTTGTACTTGTCCAATTCGAACAGCTATTATCCATCCGGAGGCCTGGTAATTCTGTCCAACTACCGTTACCATTGTGATGAATATTAACTGTACTCTAATTTTTATACGGCGTGTAGTAGTAGACTGTTGCTGTGCTTGTTGTAACCTCTCCAGAAGATGCTACAGATTGTGGAAGCGGGACGAGTGCTCCCCCGAATATTGAAATGAAGAATGCTAAACATAATATAAATCCACACCATTTCTTCAACTTGTAACCCCCCTTGAACAGATTGTTTAAAACTGGTAACGACATAACATATCTCTAAGACCACTTACCTCCCTTATTGCGCAAGCGCTCTCATCAATATTCTTATCTTATCAACTCAAGTTAAAATACAGTTGAAGTTTTGTTGATTTGTAACGGTATGAAATTCTTATGTCTGCTTGCTAAACGAAAAACCCTCTACTAGAAAGATAGAGGGTTAAGTCGATTTCAATATGTATATTCACGTCAGATCATCGTTAAAACGCCCACCTAAGCAACATCATACAAACAAGACCAACCAGAACGGTACCCAGTAAACTGCGGGTAAATATAGCGACTGCAAATGTAGGTATCGCGGTTAACCATTCAAGACGGGTATCATATAATGAGAACCGTCCTTCTGAAATGAATAATTCTTGTGCAATTAATGCAGCCATGACTGCAATTGGAATATGTTGTAACCAACGGATAAGTCCATTAGGTATATTCATACGACTAAGTAGAGCAAGCGGGAGAACACGCGGAATGAATGTCACAAGTGCAGATCCCAATATGATTATGAGGATGTTCCATCTGATGTCCATCGTTCAAACACAACTCCTATTGTAGCACTTAGTACAGCAGCCACGATAATGCCCATACTTCCAGGTATGAGATAACTAGCCCCGATCACGATCAGTACAGAACTTAATGCCACGATGATTTGAATGGCGAATTTCTTACTATTATTCATTTGTAATACGAGTAAACCAATAAACATCGCTGGCAAGGCAAAATCAAGCCCCCATACCTCAGGATTAGGAATCCATTTGCCAAGTAATCCTCCAGCGACCGTTGCAAGTAACCAGTTCAAATAGGCGGTAATGTTAAGCCCTAGCATCCAGCGATATCCTAATGGCTTACCCTTCGCGACCTGATTCATAGCTACACCAAAGGTCTCATCCGTCAATTGTGCACCAATTAGCAGATTGTTCCTCAATGGTTGTCCTCTGAAATGTGGAGCAATGGCCGCACTAAGTAATAGATGTCTAAGATTAATGAAAAAAATAGTAAAGATAATAGCAGATATGGGTGAACTCGCCGCAATCATCCCTGCAGCAATAAATTGCCCCGATCCAGCATAGAGCAATGCACTCATTAACGCAATTTCAGTCAGGCTTAAACCCGATGTATTCCCTACAACACCAGCGGCAAATCCTATGCTTAAGTATCCAAGTAGCGTAGGAACACAATCTTTTACTCCTTGCCAAAAACGATCTTCCTGTTGCCCTACTCTAGGGTGAATTTCTAATTCCATTTACTCAACCTCTTTAGTTTACTGTATTCATGAAAATGGAAAAGGCCTGCCAAAATGCAAGCCTTCAATTGCCATTTACAATTCATCTCTTATTTTTACCTATGTTCTGTGTAAAGATTAGCCTTACTAAACTCACGAATGAGAGTTAGTTCTTCTTCTGTCAGTGGAGTTACATCGCTAGCCCCAATGTTATGACGCAATTGATCCAATGAACTCGCCCCAGGAATCGTAACAGCGACGGCTGGGTCAGACAACACATAGCGTAGCGCAATTTGCGCCATACTTCTATCTTCAAGAACCAATGATTGAAGCTTTACATGCATCATGCGTAGTTCATCTGAGGTGTGATTTAAATATCCTTTATTCAACTTCCCGTCACCACGCTCGGTTAAAATACCCTTGGCTACAGGTCCGCGAACAATCATACTCATGTCATTCTCAGCTAATAATGATAGTACCTCTTCTTCTGGTCGGCGATCTAGAATACTATATTGACTCATGACACTAACCATATTTGAATGTGACATATATTCTCTAATTACATTGGGGCGAATCGAGGATATGCCATAGTATCTTATGAGACCCTCCCGCTTCAGCTGTTCAAAAGCTTCAATCGTTTCATCAATGGGATCTTCCAATGTGCCCCCGTGTAACTGATAAAGATCAATATAATCCGTCTTAAGACGTTTTAGGCTCTCTTTTACAGCCGCAATAATATATTCCTTCGTGGGATCCCATACCCAGCCATCTTGACCAGGAACACGGCGATTTCCTACCTTCGTTGCAACGATCACTTCATCACGACGCCCTTGAATGGCCTTCCCTACAATTTCTTCGTTACGACCCCCATCATACAGATCTGACGTATCTAGGAAGTTAACTCCCATTTCTAATGCTTCATGAACTAAAGGAATTGCTGAACTCTCATCCGTACCTAGGGACATACAACCCAACCCAATTTCACTTACCCACAAATCAGATGATCCTAGTTTTGATTTTCTCATTGAAATTCCTCCTCTTTTCATAATTAGAAAATGACTTTTTGAACTTCCTCTTAAACGAAGATATGGAGTACTGCGAGGAAAACCCCAATAATAAATCCACATAAAGCACCATTCACTCGAATCCACTGTAAGTCATTCCCTACTTTATCCTCTAACATGTGTACCAACGTCTCATTATCCATTTGATCCAGGTTATCTTTAACCAACAGACCTAGTCGATAGTAATTACGTTCCACAAGCTCACCAATAAAGGATAAGATACCCTGCTCCCATTTCTGCACCAATTGTTCTTGCTTACTAAGCGTAGTCGTGATCCAACGAAATGAGGTTATGATAATACGACCCCCATTATTATATTCACTATCCATTGTGAGAACGAATTGATCTTTTAGCTCTTCCAAAAGGTTCAGAATAAATGTATGCGTACTTGCATCTGAAAGCTTCGCGTCTAGCCAAGACTGAATCTGATCCGATACAGCAGGGTTCAAAGCAGCCGTAGTGATCTGCATTCTTATTTCCCGTAGGATACGCTCCCGATAAGAACTATCAGGCTTGGAAAGATCATCTATCGATGAAATCATCACCCCTGTAAGTAGTGAACCTAGTTTCTCTTCACTCATAAACCCTAGAAAAGCCTGAACCGCGAACCCTTTCATCCCACCTAGCTGTATCTCTTGTAACTTACTATGGACCAAATTGCCAAGTAACACTTCCGTTTCAGCCTGATTAGCCCACGTCTTGCCATAATCCAAAACATAATCTAGCACTTTCTCATCATACCGACTCTCCACAATGGATATAGCGGTTTGAGCTACAAGCGGCTCTAATTGTTTGTTTCTAACATAACCGACAAGTGCGTTCTGAACGAAGGTAGCTACATGATCAAGAGGTAGTGTCTCCACAGTTGATTTCACTGAATGGATGATAGCCATTCTAATCTTCCGTTTACGAATTAATTTGAACACACTAGACGTAAGTACCTTAGATATTTTCATCTGACTCAACTTAAGTTTAATACTTTCCTTATTCAGAAGTTCGGTCTCCATCGCTGATATTAATGAATTGACGATTTTATCCCGATTATTGAGAAGTAAAGACGTATGTGGAATTGGAATCCCCATAGGATGACGGAATAATGCCGTTACTGCGAACCAATCGGCAAATCCTCCGACTAGCCCAGCTTCAAATCCCCCTTGTAGCAGACGAACTGCTATATTTTGTGGCAAAAATAATGTAATTAAGAAGCCGATCCCCATCACGATCAAGGATGAGCTTGCTATGTATTTGGTTCTCATGAACATTCTCCTAACCATTCTTGATGTGTTACTTCATATACCATGATAAAAGATAAAAAGCAGGAAGTCCATGGACCCCCTGCACCGATTCAAACTATACGGCTTAATGTCTATCGATTTTGTGCATCCTCAGCTTCATCTATTATCTCAGCTTTGAAACCTTGAATACTGTCTTTACGTCTTTCATTCTTTTCTTTTATTGCTTCTTTTTTTTCTCCGGGTATTTCATCCCCAAATTCATTTAAATAATCCTCTGCTTCACGAGAATTTTCAATCGTATTCTGAATACTCTCCCGAAGTCTTTGAACATTATCAGTTCTGTCATCTGGCTTAGCCATCGAAGAAACACCCCTTTATCATAGATTATGTGCAATAACTTTTCTATTCACACAATCTATAGCCTTTCCACATCTCAGGATGAATTATTCAACGGTCATGAGCAAGCATCTACACAGACATAAATATGATGGAATCCCTTTTTCTTCAGAATACGAGCAGCTTTCTTACTTTTCCTATCTTTCTTCCCGACAATAATGATGGGATGTTCAAGTTCTAAGTCCTTGTTAGCAACATAGGGTAGTCTACCCAGCGATATATTAACAGCACCTGGCACATGACCTGCTTCGAAATCTAGTGCATCTCTGATGTCGAGTAACTTATAACATGTGTTCTTAGGCGGTAAAGTACTACACGGAAGTTCCTGTAGTTCTTCTGAAGGCCACCATATAGTAATGACAACTGCGGTCACAATGAAAATCACAACGATGACCCACCACATCTCTTTATCTCCTATCGCGATCCATTTTATCGAACTATAACCTCACTTAGGTATTATAAAAGATGGAAATTTAACTGTCAATCAAATTGTAACAGATGATCATTATATATCGATGGCATCTATTTTGAAAATATGAAAAAACCGTGTCTATACACGGCTAGGTAAGCAATAAGGTTAATACTTATCAATTTTCTGACGCTCTGGTTCATCTGAAGCCTCTAATTCTTGAGAATCAATCGCTGCATCTAACAATTGATTGTACAAATCATCATCTTCCTCAAGGAGTTGATCCAGTCGGAATAAATCTTCTTCACTTCCTGGTTCCTTGGCAAAGTTGAGACTATAATCCCACTCTTTACCTCTTTTACTAAAGAAGGTTAATTCGAAAACATCCTTTTGGCCTTCTATACTGAATACTGTGTGACCTACGAAATGTTGATCCTCATTTCGTTTCATATCTACATGTTCAATATGTACGTTCATCTATAATGATCTCCTTTAATCTCAAATAAATATATATATAGTATACCATGTCTAGCTCAAATACATGTCTGTTTTCATTATTGATTCCAATTTAGTACAATATAAAATGTATAGACTATTTGATATGGAGGGTTACATATGACGGATTTCAAACAACAATTAATGAAATACGCAGATTTAGCAGTACGCGTTGGAGTAAACATACAGCAAGGCCAGACTTTAGTTGTGAATGCGCCTATTACTTCAGCTGAATTTGTTCGAATGATCGTGGAGAAGGCTTACGATGCCGGAGCCAAGCTAGTGAAAGTGAACTGGAGTGATGAAGTTATTACTCGTCTACAGTATGAATTAGCTGCAGATGAGACCTTTAGCCAACCTCCTACATGGTATGCTGGTGAAATCATTGAACTCGTGGAGAATGGCGCTGCTGTACTATCCGTTCTCGCAGAGAATCCTGATCTTCTAAAGGGAATATCACAAGATAGGATCGCAACCGCGCAAAAGACAAGGGGTCAAGCGTTAGCTAAATACCGTGAATACGTCCAATCGGATAAATTCAGCTGGTGTCTAGTCGCTGTACCTACAGATGAATGGGCAGCTAAAGTATTCCCTGACCTCGACCCGACAGAACAAGTTCATAAGCTGTGGGAAGCGATATTCCATACCGTCCGTGTAGACCAAGAGAAACCTGTGGAAGCTTGGCAAGGCCATCTAGAAACTTTAGCGACCAAATCCGCCTTCCTTAATGCGAAAAAATACAAAAAACTTCACTACACTGCGCCAGGCACAGATCTTACGATTGAATTACCACAAGGACATATCTGGGCTGCGGGTGATAGTACGAATGAGCAAGGTCATCGTTTCGTCGCTAATATGCCTACTGAAGAAGTATTTACTGCTCCGCTTAAAACGGGTGTAAACGGTACTGTTCGAAGCACGAAGCCCCTAAGCTACGGTGGCAATATTATTGATAACTTCTCAGTGACCTTTGAGAATGGACGTATCGTAGATGTTTCTGCTGAACAAGGTCAAGAAACATTAGAACGTCTGATATCTATGGATGAAGGAGCTCACTACTTAGGTGAAGTCGCCCTCGTACCCCATCAGTCCCCTATCTCGGAATCTAACATTCTCTACTATAATACATTGTTTGATGAGAATGCCTCGAATCATCTGGCGATTGGAAGTGCTTATGCCTTCTGTCTTGAGGGTGGCAAGGATATGACTCAGGAGCAACTGTCCGAACACGGCTTGAACACAAGTGTAACGCATGTAGATTTCATGATCGGATCATCACAGATGGATATCAACGGAATAACAGATGACGGACGTGAAGAACCAGTATTCCGTAATGGGAACTGGGCAATTTAAAATATCAATATAAATGGAGGAATAACATTATGTTAAGTTTTGAACAGAAATTAGAGAATTATGCGACATTGGCTGTGAACATTGGCGTCAATATCCAACCGGGACAGACTCTTGTGATTAACGCCATGATTGAATCTGCCGAATTGGTAAGACTTATTACTCGTAAAGCATATGAAGCGGGTGCGAAATTGGTTAAGGTGAATTATAGCGATGAGGCCGTATCTCGGATGCGTTATGAATTGGCTTCAGATGAATCCTTTCTTGAACCTCCAACATGGTTTGCAGGTGAGATGGTGGAGCTCGCTGAGAATGCCGCAGCATTCCTGACCGTTATTTCTTCAAGTCCTGATCTGCTAAAAGGAATTGATCCTGAGCGTATTGCTAATCATCAACGCACGTACGGTCAAGCGATGTATAAGTACCGCCAATATCAACAGGCAGACAAAATGAGCTGGAATGGTCTAGCCGCTCCCTCACCTTCATGGGCAGCCAAAGTATTCCCGGATGCAGCACCTAAAGATCAAGTGAATATGCTGTGGAACGCGATTTTTGCAGCTGTTCGTGCCGATCAACCAGATCCTATCCAAGCATGGCATGATCATATCGATAAGCTTCAAGCCAAATCGAATGAGCTCAATAGCAAAAAGTATCATAGTCTTCATTTTGTTGCTCCAGGTACAGACCTGACGATTGAACTACCTGAAGGTCATATTTGGGCACAGGCAGGTAGCCTGAACGAGCAAGGAATCTCATTCGTAGCTAACATTCCTACGGAAGAAGTGTTCACTGCTCCACTCAAGACCGGTGTAAATGGTAAAGTTAGCAGCACCAAACCACTCAGCTACGGAGGGAATATTATTGATCGCTTCTCCATCACGTTTGAGAATGGACGTATTATCGATTTCAGCGCTGAAGAAGGATACGATACACTAGAACGCTTAGTCAATATGGATGAAGGTTCACATTATTTAGGTGAGGTAGCTTTAGTACCCTTCCACTCGCCTATTTCACAAAGTAATATTTTATATTACACCACCTTGTTTGATGAGAATGCGTCTTGTCATCTAGCCATCGGTAGCTCATATGCATTCAACCTGGAAGGCGGAAAGACGATGACTCCTGAAGAGCTTGCTTCTAAAGGCATGAATCAAAGTATTACCCACGTAGATTTCATGATGGGCTCTGCCCAAATGAACATTTATGGCTTAACTGATGATGGGAAGAAAGAACAAATCTTCGCTGATGGGAACTGGGCATTTTAATACAATGAAATATAGATCGTCTCTTTGAGAGGAGAATACTAGCGATGTTACAAGTAGATCTAACCGGGAAAACAGCTCTGATTACAGGTGCTACGGGACAACTTGGAAGAGTTATGGCACGTACGCTGGCGAAATGTGGAGCGAATATCATTATTCATTATCATGGGAATGAGGTCAAAGCGAACGAATTGAATCAAGAAATAGAGTCCATGGGTAGACGTTCCATGATCGTCCGTGCCGATGTTACACAATTTGATGACATCATCAAGATGAAGAATAGTATAGCTGAGCATTTGGGTCATGTAGATATCGTCGTTGCCAATGCGGTTGTACAGTACGAGTGGAAATCGGTCCTCGAACAACCTCTTGAAGATTATGCGAGTCAATACGATACTTGCGTGATGCAAAGTGTGTATTTAGCCAAAGCATTCGTTCCTTCCATGATCGAACAAAAGTCAGGAAGATTCATTGGTATCAATACAGAATGTTCTATGCAAAATACACCTGGACAATCTGCCTATGTTGCTGGTAAAAGAGGTATGGACGGCGTTTACCGTGTCCTCGCCAAAGAAATTGGTGAACATCAGATTACCGTCAACCAAATTGCTCCTGGTTGGACCATTAGTGAGAACGATAGAGACAATAACACCGAAATCAGTGAGGATTACAACAAATCCGTTCCGTTGAAACGGCGGGGAACAGATCAGGAAATTGCCAATGTCGTAGCTTTCGTAGCTTCAGATCTAGCAAGCTTTATCACAGGTGCATATATCCCCGTAAGTGGTGGGAATGTGATGCCTGCAATATAAAATCGGCTCTCCATAAACGATATCGCATCGTCCATGGAGAGCTTTTTAAATACGCATTTTCTGATACAATAACGTACTCTTGGAGGATTGCGAGGAGTCGAGCAACATGAAAATTGATTATATTGACGGTTTATTGCAAATCTTCCTTATTTCTTCCCAGCATCAATATCTTGTGCACGCAAGCCTTTCCAAATATTCGGAATGTCTACCTCGTCCGGATGCTCAAATACCAGAAAGGCTGTCGGTAAGTAGCGCTCGCCATACTCTGATGAGGGCTTATTTAAGATCTCGCCACCTTTGCTAACAAGAACAGTTGACGAACCCCCGTCAAGATTGGCAGCGATTACGGCACCACGGTCTAGCATGATTTGCTGGACATCATAGAGACTAGCGCCAATGCTTGTGGTCTGTCGCCCGTCGATAACTACGAATAGAATTGCCCCATCTTCTCTCTGTCCCATCGCAGTACGTGGCGCAATCCCCCATCCATCCTTCTGGCTCTTGATTTGCCCTTTCCCGTTAACGATAATCCGCGGTTGGAAAGTTACCGCCTCTTGTATATCAAGATCCGCTAGTTCTTCAATCGAGTAGTTGCCAGCGATCATTTTTCCCTGCTTATCGAGACCGACAATTTGGGTAGTCAGTTTCGATCCCAAGCCATCGTAATATAACTGTCCTTGGGAAATGACAAGTCCAATAGGTTTAAATCCATTACCTTTCCAATTAGGATCTGCGAATCCCCCTCCATTGACGCCAGCAATGGCTCCAGTTCGTTCCACCATACTCGATACCTTTTCTCCCTTACCGCTTTTAGCAGGAACTCCAAGACGAATCTTGGTAGGATCATTTACGGTCAGTACGTAACCACGGTAGCCACTACCCGATATTCCTTCTATTTCGATCAGAGGCTTTTCCTTGTTCTCTTCTTTCGATTCTGTATTTTCATTTGAATTTTTATTCGTATTTATTGCGATCGTATGTATGTCCTTCTCCGTACCCATTTGATCGAATTGTGCCTGATAACCAGCAACCCGTTTATCTAATTCTTCTTGTCCAATCACATACTTTGCCCAGTGACGATGTTGTGTTGTGATCAATGTATCGGCCATAAGAAAACGCATATTGTTACCAGAGGGTGTAAAGAAGAGCCATATGCCAGCAAGCGATACTACAACTAGCATTACCATCAATATAGATACCAAGATACGCAACAATCGATTCTTCTTCCGCCGTCTATCAGTCATCTTTCGCTTGTTAGCGGATTTCTGGCTAGCTAATGTTCCCGATTTCATTCTGCTGCCCCCTACTCTATCATTTACGTTACTACTCATGTAAACGCAAAGATAGAGGGAAAAGTTTCATTATAAGGAATTACTGGAACATTATTCTCGAGTCGACTTCATTTCTTTAGCCTTCATACCAGCTCGTCCTCGAAGTTCGCGAGTATCAATACCTTCATTATTCTCAATACATTGGTATACATCCAATGCTGCTTTGGATAATAAACCATTTTTATAACGGGTATCAGGCTTATCGATATGCCCATGAACCTTAAGTACATGTGGATACCAATCACGTGATACTAGAACAACTTTCTTTTTCAGTATTTTCCCATAAGCAGCTGTACCATCTCCAGGGAAACGAGCTCTCCACAACCGAGGATCCAACTCTGAACTTGTATGCCATTGATTCGGATCTGTCACGCTTCCTAGTGAGGGATGACTCGGGATGATTGTTGCCAGCGGCAATATACCAACACGCTGGATAAGCTGTGTGGCTTCTTCGTATGTATGAATCATTTCTTGTTCAAGTTCTAACTTCATATTTAATCATCTCCTTATATATTCATACGACGGAAATCTAATGGAGTCTCCAAGGTCATACAAGATAAACATAGACCATAGAATAGAACTATGAACCATTTGTTGAGGGGATGCTATAGTCATAGCCCCTTTAAAGGAGGAAAAAGATGTCCTACTTCTTCAATAAGATGAAACAAGGTGTCTCTGATGTGGGAAAAAAGGCTCAGAACACGGTTGAATCGGCAACATTGAAAATGCAAATATCATCGAAGGAAAAAGAAATAGATAAGAATTACACCGTCATTGGACGTATTATCCATCAATGTATCGCGCGTAAAGAAAGCATGATTCCCATTGCTGATATTCAGAAATATCAACAAATCATCGTGAAGCTTGAACATGAAATAGCCCATATGCAACGGAAGATGCAACAGATTCAGAGTCAAAAGGAATGTGGTTGTGGAAAAATGTTGCCTGCCGATGCAACCTATTGCCCTTTTTGCGGACAGCAGTTTCATACTGTGAAGGTGAAAACCGTTCCATCGAATAAACATAAATCCTCTAGTTCAATTCATTGTAATCAATGTGGTGCTTCTGTTACATACTCAGATCGCTTCTGTAGGGGTTGTGGACATGATTTGACTATGGGATGAAACGCTACATTTACTACTGTACAATAAAAAAAACCAGTCTAACACTTATTTTTGTGTTTTTGACTGGTTGTTGTTTGTTATGCTTGAATGAAATATATACGACTTGTCTCTTCCCAAATTTCGTTTGGTTCCAGACCGATAAGACCGATCTCTTCAGCATCTCTGCCCTCAATATTAGGTGCATTCACAAGGCTCATCTGCGGCTCAGCACAAAAGTATTGTCCACACGCAACATTATTCCAAATCATCCAATGCTTATAAGCTGTACCGACATCATAGATTAGCTTATCTCCTGTTCTAGTATCTGTAAGCTCCATCATATTACGACCATTCTGGGGACTCGATGTATAGTGATTATCCATGCTTGCCAAATAAGGATTAACACCCTCACTCTTCATCAATTGCTCATCTGCTGTTAGTGGTTGAATACGTCCTGTTGGTAACATGCGTTCATTGAGTTCCTGACGTTCTCCTATACTTACCTTCACAATATAATCGGAAGCTGAACTCTCGGGTACAAAAGGAGCATTAATTGCCGTATGGAAAGCGAGTAAATTCGGCATCCGTTCGCTACCTTCATTCTTCACTGTTACTTGTTGCTGAAGCCCTGCATCACTGAGCGTATAACGTAGTGTAATCGTAAATTCGAAAGGGAAATATTTCTTATATAGATGTCCTTCACTTACTTTTTGTGAAATAATTACCTTACTTTCATAAGCATCTGATGAGAAATGAACGACATCCCACGGGATGGTATGCATATACCCATGCAGATGATTCCCTGTGGCCGGCTCGTTGACTGGAAGCTCATATACCTTTCCCTCCCACGGGAATTTACCATCTTCGAAACGGTTCGGTGGGAACAATACGGGAATACCATAAATACCAGGATTGGCCTTAAAATGTTCCATCTCATCTTCTTTTGGCTCACGTAGGAAACGGTAACCCTTTTCTGTATCACGGAATAGGATCAAGTTTCCACCAATCTCTGGTAATATAGCTGCTTCAAAACGACCATGTGTTAACCATATTGCTTTCTCACCTTGGAAATTTGTTTCAAATGCGGAATGTTGAGTATTCATTATTTCCTCCTAAAGGTTATTGTAGCGTTACTTCCGGATATGCTTCATAATTACTTTCATCAGAAGGATAAGCTATAGATGAATATTTAATAATAATGGTTATTATATCATGTTCTTATACGTTATCCAAAAAGTAACTATGACATGAAAATAGTAGGCAGATACAGCGTAAATAATGTAAAATATAAGAGATGAAAGAATAAATGCCGTAATTTCCTTAGACGGTTTGTTGTTAGGGAGGGAAGTACCATGTCAAACCATTTGGATCTGTTGGTTTCAACAGATTTCAGTCAATTAAATAAACAACTTCAAGAAAAGGTTTATTATGAATATTATGATTATGTATATGGATTGGTTTATTACATCGTTAAAGATCATTCAACTACTGAAGATATTATACAGGATGCTTTTATTCAGGTGATTAAGAAGAAACCGATCTTTGAGAATGAAATAAAACTGAGGGCCTGGTTAAAAGTCGTGTCGCGGAACTCATCCATTAATTATTTAAGAAAAAATAAAAAACACCGTAACCAAGTTGATATTGATAGTGTTTATACATATATAGATGAAGCATTGCAGTCCCCTATCTCTGTAGAGCATTATGTGGAGAGTAAGATGATGAAGGATTCGATTCAATCTCTTGTGAATTCTTTGAAACCAGAGTATCGCGTACTCATTGAATACCGTTGGAAACAAGGTTTATCCTATAAAGAAATATCTGAAATACTCGATATTAGGGAAGAAGTCATTAAACAACGACTATTCCGGGCGCGAGAGAGCGTAAGGAAAAAGATGCACAAAGAATGGGGTGTTATTGATGAACAACGGAAAATTTGACCAATGGTTTGATGATGCCTATGAAAAAACGGTATCCTCTTCCTCCCTATCATCCGATGATTCAAAGAAACAATCCTGGCAGAAAGTTCAAGCTGAGATCTATAAATTAGATAAGTGGAAAAAAAGAAAGCGTCATTTCCAGCTTGCTGCTGTCGTAGCTGCATCCGTCACAGCAGGTGCTACTATATTTAACCCGCCAGCTGTAACTCAAGCTATCTCACCTGTGTACCAGTCGATCAAAGATTTAGGTAACGGTGTTATTAGTATTATTGTTGAGACCTACAGTCAACCTGATCAGGAAGGTGCCTTAACATCCTCGCCCCCTGGGTATTATCCTGAAGATCCGAATCATCCAACAGCTGTTTTGGATACTATATCTGAAGATAAATCGTTCGTGTATACACTGGAAGAAGCCAAGAGTAAGCTATCCTTTCCTTATCCCGATTTGCAAAGGATTCCAGAACGCTTTCAATTAATAAGTTCTGAATTGGCCGACTTAGCCCCTGGACAGAAGACGAATTCAATCACAATGACTTATAAATCATCTAATGATGAAACTATGCGGATTATATTGCATTCCATCAGCGAACGTCAGGTAAATACTTCCTCTGCCTCGGTAGATACCGAAGTTCTCACCCTAAACAATGATATTGAAGTCTTCTACACACCAGGTAGGTTTAATGATATTCAATTTATATATAATGGATTATCAATACGTATCTACGGGAATCTAACCAAAGAAGAACTTATTGATATGACGGAGAGCCTTCCACAGTAGATGAGTGCCACTGAAAAAGTCCATACTATTTTACAGCATTTGTCGTGAATGTGAAGCAAATGGTGTAGCGAAAAAAGAAAAAGCAGTCTGTCCTCGAATGAGGAGCGGACTGCTTTTTTTCAAGTCTTGGGTATTATTCAGATCATAAACCTTTAATTGATTCGCCTTACCCTTCTCTTCTTCAATCTAGCTTCAATAGCAATAGAATTTTCGAAACTAACGTTTGTTGACTACAGTATCATGTTTGTTATCTAGAAGTATCGAATGTTTCTAGTTTACAATGAAGTTAACAAGTGCAATACAAGTGAGATAATTCCGGAAGGAGTGACAGACATGAACTCTAAAGCCGAACACAAAGATAAAGGAAAGCGCTTACATATACGGATGCGCTGGCACAGGCAGGATACGGAACTAACCCTCTTGGCATTGCCGACAACGATTTGGTACATCCTGTTTAGTTTCTTACCGATGTTCGGGATTATTATTGCATTCAAAAATTTCAGAATTAGTGGCGGCTTCTTGAGTAATGTGTTTAATAGTCCATGGGTAGGCTTCAAAAACTTCGAGTTCTTATTCAAATCGAATGATGCATGGATCATTATTCGAAACACCGTTGGATACAATATTGTTTTTATCATTCTAGGCATTGTTCTGCCCGTCCTATTCGCTATTTTGATTGGACTCCTTCACAGCCGCAAAGCAAGTAAAGTTTATCAGACGATGATGTTCCTGCCCTATTTCCTATCCTGGGTTGTCGTATCTGCTGTAGGCTGGGCGTTCCTAAGTTTTGATAAAGGGATTGTCAATCAAATGCTCGTCAATATGGGCAGCGATCCAGTTAACTGGTATATGGAGCCG
This sequence comes from Paenibacillus sp. FA6, assembly GCF_051550225.1. Lineage (NCBI taxonomy): Bacteria > Bacillati > Bacillota > Bacilli > Caryophanales > Paenibacillaceae > Paenibacillus > Paenibacillus sp. FA6. The sequence continues at coordinate 2,031,493 of NZ_CP188820.1, forward strand.
GCATACTGGCCATACATCCTTATTTTCTTAAATATCTGGAAAGGATTAGGTTACGGTATGGTCATTTATCTGGCAACCATCACAAGCCTTGACAGCACGTATTATGAAGCAGCTGTTATCGATGGTGCTTCCATTTGGCAGCAGACGAGATTTATTACATTGCCAATGCTCAAACTGGTTATCGTCATGATGTTCATTTTGTCAGTTGGACGCATATTTTACACTGATTTTGGCTTGTTCTATCAGGTCACGCGAGATTCCAATTCTCTGTTCAACGTAGCTACCACTATCGATGTCATGGTGTATAAACAACTGAAAACCGCTACAGTGGGGATGGCATCTGCTGCCGCATTCCTACAATCCGTTCTGGGTTGTGCAACTATTCTAATCGCTAACTGGATTGTTCGCAAAATTGATCCTGATAGCGCGATGATGTAAGGAGGTAATACGATGGCAACGAGAACAGTTTACGACACGGGCCTTGAGAAATTTAACCGTACAAACGGAATCGTGAACATCTTTTTCAACCTGATTTTTATCATCTTGTCGCTGATCTGTGTCATACCTGTAGTTGTTGTTCTATCCATTTCATTTTCCAGTGAGGCCTCCATACGTGAGACAGGATATCATCTGTTACCGATTGCTTTGTCAGGAGAGGCTTACACCTATATTGTCAGTCAGGGAACGATGATTCTGCGGGCGCTTGGCGTATCCGTACTTGTTACAGTGGTTGGTACTGTGCTCGGTGTATTTCTTACCACCTCCATGGGCTATGTCATTTCTCGCCCAACATACAAGCTAAAGGGCTTTCTGACTTGGGTAGTATTCATCCCAATGGTGTTCAATGGCGGTTTGGTTTCCAGCTACTTCATTAATTCAAATTTATTGGGACTAAAGGACAGCGTTTGGGCACTTATTCTACCACTGGCTGTCTCCTCGTTCAACGTTATCATTTGTAAAACTTTTTTCAAAAGTACGATTCCCGATGGGCTGATTGAATCTGCTGAAATTGATGGCGCGAGCCAGCTACGAATCTTTTTCTCAATCATCCTACCGATCTCCCTCCCGGTAATTGCAACAATTGGACTGTTTCTCTGCTTCTCTTACTGGAATGACTGGTTCCAATCGATGCTATACATCGACAACCAGAACCTATATTCTCTGCAAGCACTACTTAACAGCTTGATGAGCAATGTAGATGCACTCGCCAAGAATGCCGCAAGTATGGGCGTTAGCTACGCCATTCTCGTCGCAACGATGCCGAAGGAATCTGCCCGCATGGCTGTGGCCATTCTCATTGTTCTGCCTGTAGCCTTCGCCTACCCATTCTTCCAGAAGTATTTTATATCTGGACTAACGATCGGCGCTGTCAAAGGATAATAACGAAATAAGCCAAGCAAGCTTGGTTTATGATAGTTCACTGTGTAACTATTACGGTGAAATAATTTCAAAAAGGGGGAAATGAAATGAAGAAATCATTGAAGTTCATCTCTACACTCTGTGTTCTAACACTAATGTTAACTCTCTTCGCAGCCTGTGGCGGTTCGAAAACTGCCCCTACAACAGATGGATCTACGACGACAACAGACACACCAAAGGACACCGCAACTACCAATAAGGATATTCCGACTTTGGTCTGGTGGATCATCGGTGGCCAAGTGCCTGATACCTTCAGCAAAGGTATTGATGCCATGAATGCATACACAGCTGAGAAGATTGGTGTGAAAATTGACATCAAGGTAGCCAGCTGGGGTGACTGGGATACAAAAATAAACACCATTGTGAATACTGGCGAACCATTCGACATTATGTTTACGAACAGCGGTAAATACAGCAAGCAAGTGGCTATGGGCGCTTTTGCCGATATTACTGATCTTGTTCAAAGTGAAACTCCTGACTTATACAAATTGATTCCAGAAAAGGTATGGGAGGGTACAAAAATTGGTGGCAAGTATTATTCCGTTCCTACCTATAAGGATTCAGCACTAACGCAGTATTGGGTATTAGATGATAAATATGTGCAAAAGTATAATATTGATATCAACAATATCAAAACACTACAGGATCTTGATAAGCCTCTGCGCGATATGAAGGCTGGCGAAGGTAAGAGCTTCTACCCATTGCCAATGACGCAAGGAGAAGGCTTGAACGGTTTCTTTAACGGTTATGACGATTTAACACTAGGCTTCACTCCAATAGGCGTAAAAGCTGACGATGCATCACGTACTGTTGTCTCTGTTCTCGAGCAACCTGATATTATGGCCGGTTTGAATCTCTTCCATCAATGGTATCAGGATGGCATCATCAATCCCGATGCTCCGACTAAAACGGAGAACGACAAAGGCAGACCATTCTTTGCAGCTCAGGCATTCCCAGGAGCAGAAGTGAACTGGCAAATCAATGATGCTGTTCAAAAGTATGATATGTTCCAGAACTATGGACCTATTTATACAACGAGTACGATTCAAGGGTCTCTAAACGCGATTTCCGCAAATTCGAAATATAAGAAAGAAGCTATGAAGTACCTCGAATTAGTCAATACAGATCCAAAGCTGCGCAATATGCTGGCATTCGGTGAGTTAGGCGTAGACTACCAAAATGTCGATGGTGAAAAGGTCATCGAGCGTATGTCCGATACTTGGCCGTTAGCTGCTTACTCTCAAGGTACATTCTTTAATCTAGCGGTTACAAAAGGTGCTCCAGTAGATCAATGGGAACAGGTTAAAAAGCTAAATGATGCAGCGACCTCTTCCACTCTACTCGGCTTCGGATTGGACGTCAGCAGTATTCAGACAGAAGTGGCGAATTGCCAAGCTGTATGGGATAAATACAGATATGAACTAATTACAGGCGCATCCGATCCGGAGAAAATGGTGCCCAAGATTACAGCTGAATTAAAGTCCGCTGGTATGGACACGATTATGAAAGCTGCTCAAGAACAAATTAATAATTACTTCAAGTAAGTATAAATTCAGTAGCATCCCTTATCGAGACATTCTGTAAGGGATGCCTTTTTTCTTACTATCTATGATGCTTTGCTTAATCATGTTAGAATAGTGTGGTAAGCGCTTACTTTTAACGATCTACTGCAATTGAGGTGTCCTATGAGCTCCTTTTTACAAATTAAAATTTATCGTCACAAGTTTATTGCCTATGTTATCTTCGTTGTGACCATTGGACTCACGCTTGGCATTCTGACCTGCGCAATGCTGCTGAATCAATGGGTTGGTGATGCCCGTATAGAGGCTGCTAATGCTTTCGCTGGTGTAGAGAATGAGTTGCAGTATGATGACGACCGAATTCAGGCTTACATGCAGCGTATTTACTCCAATATTAGTCTGATGGATGATGTTCGCAGCTTTTTAAGCAGTAGTACTGAAGAATACTTAACTTTTAGACTGCAAAACAGCCAATTCTCACAACCGCTGGTATCCTTCCCAGAGGATATTAAAACCTACCTGTACAGCTGGGCGCAAGGTGAAATAACGCAGATTAGTCTACATACCAATCAGTATGGCAATGTCGTAAGCTTTAACGATAACGGAATTTCGAGCTTCATGTTCGGTCTTCCAAATACAGATGATGCTTTTCAGGATACAATTCTAAAGGGATTCGTATATCGTAAGAAACTATCGGATCCAACACTGGGCTCACAGGAATTCGGGGAGCTTCGCTTCTTGATCAACAGTGATCAAATCTTTAAATCTATACAAAATTATCGATTTGGGCAAGGTGCTGCAGTCAGTGCTTCTGGTGAAGTATACATTATCGGTAACGGACAGGACCAAGACGGATTGAAGGAACTATCCCTTCTGGCGGCGGCGAATGAACGCAGTCATGGGTTTATTTCGAAAGGTTTTTTTAAGCATATATTTTTTGTCACCTATCCATCCACCAAGTTCAATTTCAAATTCGTTAGTTTCATTGATTTATTTATGCTGATTCGAGAACATGCCAGGATGCTCATCACCATCTTTCTAATCGTGTTAACGACCATGATTAGTGTACTTATGCTCATTGTGTACAATATGCGGGATGACGCCCGCTTCCTGCACCGCATTATTCAATCGATTGGACGCGTGAAAACAGCCAATTTTACACTTCATCGCCCTTCCCGTTATCGTCGAAATGAATACGGCATGATCGCCCGAGAATTAGACGATATGATTCAGCAATTAGATAAGCATATCCGTAATGAATATTTGCTTAAGCTGAAGCAGCAAGAAACGGAGATGAAGGCGCTTCAGCATCAGATTAATCCTCATTTTTTATACAACACGTTAGAGGTTATCCGTTCCACTGCCCTTGTTAATCAGGACAGGGAGACCGCTGACGCAATTGCTACTTTGGGGTCTCTCTATCGTGAAATTGTCAAAAAGGAAAATATCATATCGCTTGCGAGCGAGTTGGAATTGCTGCAGAAGTACTTGGTGATTATGGAGTTTAAGTATCCCGGGCGTTTTTATTATCAAGTCAATGTAGAACCGACGTTACTCTCAATCCCCACCGTGAAATTCTGGATGCAGCCTTTGGCTGAGAATTTTTTCATCCATGGCTTTATCGCTAGTAATGAGCTTAACCTTTATGTAGTTAATGGTTGGGAAGCTGAATACGATTATGTATTAGAATTTGTAGATAATGGGCTTGGTATTCATGCGGAGCATTTAAATGCAGTTCGAAACACAATGACCAACAATGATGATACTTCATCCAATAGTATCGGTTTACGCAACGTATACACACGACTTCATTTCTTCTATGGGAACAGCTTTACTATAGAAATTGAGAATAATGAGGAAGCTGGAGTTAAGATTTATATACGGATTCCAAAAGAGGTGATTGAACATGTACAAGCTGCTGATTATGGATGACGAACCTCAGATTTTGGAGGGGATGAAGCGAATTCTGGACTGGAAACGATACGGCTTCACTCGGATCGATACCTGCGAATCTACGGAGGTGGCCCTATCCAAGGTTGTAGACCTGCTACCAGATATCGCAATTTTTGATGTCTGCGTTGGCAAGAATCTTGGATATGAAACTATCTATAGACTCAACGAGCTCCAAATCCCTACGAAATATATTATTATGAGTGGCTATAGTGAATTCAAGTATGCCCAAGAAGCCATTCGCTGTGGCGTCAAAGACTATCTACTCAAGCCTATAGAACGAACAAAGCTACAGCAAGTTATTGAGAAAATTATTGTTGAAGATCTTAATGGCACGATAGGTAATATTAGCTGCGAGAGTTTGAACAAGGATCCGGTACTGGGTGTAAGCTATGACAGCTTATCCAAGCTGGTCAACCGCATTCTGCTGATGATCAAGACAGAATATGCCCAGAATATTACCTTGAAATTAGTGGCAGATCGCTTCCAGATGAACAGTACCTATCTTGGACAATTATTTCTCAAAGAATCCGAAATGAAATTTTCAGAATACCTAATGGCTTACCGAATGATCCTCGCACAAGAACGAATTCAATCTTCAGATGAGAAGATTTCTTATATCGCGCTTTCTGTCGGCTACAACAATCTCAATTATTTCTATACACACTTTCAAAGCTTTTTCGGAAAGTCTCCCTCTGATCTGCGTGTTAAAGGTTAATAACGAACTCGGCTGAAAGGAGAATATCGATGCTAAAGCGCTCTAGACACAGGTATATCTTCATGACAATCAGTATTTTACTACTACTCACAGCGTATACGACCGGTTGTTCCCTGCAGCCTAGTATAAACAACGACGCTAAATATCATGGTGACACTGTAAATCTGATTTATTATACAATTGGAGATCCTGACAAGGACCTCCAACTCGTAAATGATAAAATCAATGAAATTATGGCTCGTAAAATTGGCGTGACTATCACCTATATCAAGGTAGGTTGGCAGGAGTATGAAGATCGGCTGAACACACTTATTTCCGCAGGAAGTCCTTTCGATATTGCTTTTGCACCCAATTATGCAACCACCGCTATGCGCGGTTCATGGCTAAGACTTGATGACGATCTTACGAGTCTGGGTAAGGATTTGTACGACACCATTGACCCAACCTTTTGGCAAGGGGTACGAATGAATGATGGAAGCATTTATGGTGTACCTACCAATAAAGAGCTGGCCGTACGTGATCATTGGATGTACCCTGCTTCAATAGTGAACAAGTACAATATCGACATTACCAAGTACAATACGCTAGAATCGCTAGAACCGTTACTCCGGATGATTCAACAGGATGAGCCTGCATACATACCCATGGAATTGGATCAGGATTCACACAATTTCTTCGCTCTCTATGGCTACGAATATATTTTGAATCATAAAGTTCCCTTGATGGTGAAATCGCTAGACCCTAACGCGATGGTCGTAAATATCTTCGAAACAAAGGAAGCACGGCAAGTATTAGACACATTACGGCGTTATTATAAGGAAGGCTTCATTAACATGGACGCAGCGCTACGGGAGCCCGGCGGACTTAAGCGTGGTGCTAAAGTGTTCTGGAAGTCCTCCGGTAGTGGCCCACTCCCGGAGACTACTTGGAGTAAGGATCGCGGCTACAAGGTTGTATCGAATCCCGTAACCGCGAGCATCGTCACCACGGAATCAGTCCGGGCAGGAATCATGGCTGTTAATGCCAACACCAACCATCCCGTTGAGTGTATTCAGTTTCTGAATCTACTCAATACCGACCCTGAAATACGAAACTTATTTAATTATGGTATTGAAGGACTGCATTACACGCTGAATGAATATGGGCAGGCGGTCCCAATTCCTAGCAAAGATAGCTATGGTGACCCGATCCCTGATGCATCAGCAAGCTATTCAGGAGTACAATACACACAGGGTAACTGGTTTATCCTGAAAACCATGGGCGGTGATAACCCGGAACCCCTCGATAAATGGGATCAATTCCGCAATTACAACGCTGAAGTAATCAAGTCCACCGTTCTCGGTTTTACTCCTGATCTATCCAAGCTGACCGCCCAAACCGATAACATCGAGATGGTTTGGAAGAAATACTATTCAAGCCTCATGACTGGAACCGTCGATGTTGACACGATCCTCACCAAGTTTAACGAGGAGCTAAACCAAGCAGGCATCAATGAGGTCCGGGAAGAAGTGCAGAAACAGTTGGATACGTGGCTGGCCAAAGTGAGGTAAGTGCCATTACGGAAGTACCGCCAAACTCCTGCCAGAACCATAAGTAAGGCTATAGCCTCGATGACGACAAGCTGAACCATTTAAAGGAATTCGTAGAAGATAACGAGGGTTGATAAAAATGAGGGTAAACAGCTTCAAATATCGTCATACTCTTTTTCAATTTTATCTCCTTTTTCCGACAATTGTCTTCATAAATAGTCAAAGGGTGGTATCAGCTTCGCTGGTACCACCCTTTGATGTTGCACTCTTCTATTGTGTAATAAGTAGCGACGAGGTATGAATCACGTATTCTTCTTTAATAGAACCCTTCTTAATCCAATGGTTACCCATTCCACGATAATAATAACCCGCAGTTACGCTCCAATCAGCCATACCAACGTAACTGTCACTTGATGTGGTCGATAGTGTTGTGGTCTGAACGGTTACCCATTCAGTACCTGTCCAACGCTGAATGGACACATCAGCTCCTAGAGAGTTCACTATTTCGTATGCTACCGTTGTTGCTCTGAGTCTTGCCTTCAAGTTACCTAGAGCCGAGATGGTTAGTTGTCCATCATACAGATATTTGAAACTCGGATTTAAGGCTAAGGACGACACCTCCTCCTGCGGTGGAGGTGTTGTAAGTGCCCCCGGTACTTTAGATTCATCTGCACTCACCTCAATGGCAAACATCATACTCATTAATGCGACTAATAGTGTTAAGGTTAAACATTTCTTGGAGATTTTACTTATCATTAGCTAATCTTCCTCTCTGGATTATCCTGGGATATAATATAAACGCAGATAACCAGAGAGTAGTTACAGGTTTTAACAAATTATTTTTCAGACAGTATCTCAAGCCCCTTCGTACTTAGTTTGAAACTCCATCTTGTGCAATAGTATTCGTGAAATACGCTTGTTATCCGTTTCTTCCACTATATATATATGATCGTCAAATTCTACGGATTGCCCCTTCTGAGGTGGAATCGTCTCAAGCCGCGAATAAAGCCAGCCACCAATTGTATCATAATCAGTAGTATCCATATCCAACTCGAAACGTTCATTAATCTCATCAATCAACATTAATCCATCAATAGAGAATTCATCATCATTTATTTTCTCAATTACAGGTCGTTCTTCATCAAATTCATCCTGAATTTCACCTACGATTTCCTCCATAATATCTTCCATGGTTACAAGACCTGAAGTACCGCCATACTCATCAATTAATATGGCGATTTGAGACTTACCACGTTGCATCAACTTCAGTAATGTACTGATGTGGATAGACTCAGGAACGGTAATGATAGGACGAACAATCGATGGGTATTCAATATCATTCGCTCTAATTAAGTCCTTGATATGAATGAATCCTATAATATTATCTTTGTCTCCTTCGCAAAAAGGATAACGTGTTCTCATAGCATCATATGCGATTTCAAGGTTCTCTTCTCTTGGAACGTGTTTATAAAGGCAGATCATTTCCGTTCGAGGGATCATGATCTCGCGTGCGGTCGTCTCCGCAAATCCAAAGATATTATCTACAAGTGCGAGTTCTGTATTGTTAATTAGCCCACTTTTATTACTTTCCTGCATAAGAATACGTATTTCTTGCTCTGTATGAGCGGAATCTAGTTCAGTGTCAGGTGTAATGTGTAAAATCCTCAATATTAGATTAGCCAATCCATTCAATATCCATATAAACGGAGACATCACCTTGTAAAATAACGTCATCGGTGCCGCAGATAGCAATGTTACCGTATCTGCTTTCCGCAGAGCAAACGTCTTGGGTGCGATTTCACCTAAGACAGAATGAAGTATCGTAATGATAATGAATGATATGGTTAATGAAATACCATACACTACAGTTTCACTATATCCGAATATGCCAAAAAGAGGATGTAACCATCGTGCAATCGCTGGTGCACCAATCCATCCAAGACCTAATGATGATATTGTAATTCCTAGTTGACAAGCTAATAAGTATGAATCTAGGTTACTCGTAATATTTCTTGCTAATATAGCACCTTTACGTCCGTCTGCTACAAGTGTATCCATCCGGCTACTCCTTGCTTTTACCATGGCATACTCAGCTGAAACAAAAAAACCATTTAACGCTATTAATGCAAAAACAATAAATAAATTTAGTTCACTCGGTAATGGGTCCAATCTCATTCCTACTCGTCGTAATCCTTCACTGACGAATAGGTACACCTCCTTCGTTTTTTAAAAATGGTATGACAATCAATGAACAGTTCTACTCCATGCAGCATCAATACCCCAAGTAACTCATCTCCATTCCATCCAAAAGTAATCCTTATATTTAATTATATAGTTATACAATACACAGTCAAACACTAAGGTATGACTGTATTTAACAGAAACATTGTGTTTTAATGAGAAAACAGCGGTTTAACGGTCTAAAAGGGGTGCCTTCGTCAATTCAGACGAAATGCACCCCTTTTAGGGTATTTAGATCAATTTTATCATCTCGGTTGTACTGGATTTCCAATAACTCCAGGATATTGATAATTAATCGGCTCATCAAAGGTAATATAATCTAAGTAAATCGTTAACAATACAACTCTGCGTCCAGTAGTCTTTTCACTAATAATGATGTGATCACGACCTGCTGCCTCCACAACTCCTTGGAATATTTTGGCATTCCATTCCTTATTATTCTCATAAGTCATATAAAATGTTCCTGTCTTCCCTAAATTGGCACGTAAGATATTCTCAATATAGGATTGTTCAAAAACAGGCGCATTCGTCTGTACAACGTTCCCTGTTGGTGTCATCGGATTTCCACTTGATACTTGTGGTGGTTTCATATATGAACCCCCTACTCCCATTCCTTGGCCCATAGGAGCATTATAGAGCCCCCGCTCATTTCCAAAATTATAAGATACCGGTTGAAAAGGTTGCATCATCATGATCACAATTCCTCCTTATGTTTACAAATCATAACTTCATTTTTATTTTCAGTCATATTTCATTTAATAGACTGTCGGGCAATCTGCCGAAGTCGGAGTAAAGAAGCAGTGCGCTTTATATCTTCCTGTATTCACCTGATTATACCAAGTAGCTGGGCAGTTTCCTTCTGGTCTGAAGAACCAAAGAGCATTACTTGCAGGCCATCTACGTTCACCATTAATGGCTCTTTTAGCGAGTCGAATATCTTTTTCACGAGCTCTTTGATAGAAATATCCTTTTTGCGTAGCTTCAAATCCACCTGGACTTTGAAAAACCATGTCATTCAAGTTGCGAATAGCATTGAAATCCAGACAATCACCTAAGACGCGATTTACGCCTACATTACCGACCATTAGCATGCCTGGTTCTCCATCCTCTTCAGCTTCAGCTCTCATTAATCGTGCTAACAGCTTCGTATGTTCTGTAGTTGCTTTAACAGCGGGCACCCTAACACCTCCTTGTTGTGTGAACTCTCTAACTTCACCTTATCTTATGTACAGCAGCCCAGATGGTGCCTGTTTTAAATCATTTTGTAATTTTACATTTGGTTAATATTCCGCGAATATCCAAGCTTTATGATCAGATGGTAGTTGAATAGCAGAGAGTGAGGTTCACACGTTTATGGAAAAAGAAATCATCCTACCCAAAGTCTTATCACGATCCTTTTTACATTCGTTCTCTACACGTTCTTTACGAACAAATCGTTTGTTAGAACGCGTGCTGGCATTTACATTTCTGGCTCCTTCATTATTGTTGTTTAGTATTTTTCTCTTCTACCCCCTCATTAAATCAGTATATTTGAGCATGTATCTAACCGATCCGAGGGGGCGTGTAGCACAGTATGTAGGACTACGTAACTTCACAGATTTATTGACCTCAGAACTTTTCTACAAAAGTATTACCGTTACCTTAAGTTTCATTCTAATGACAATTCCCACAGGTATTGCCTTGGCACTATTGCTCGCAGCTCTGGTGCAAAATAAAGGGCGCGGCATGTTTCTATTTCGCTTTATCTTCTCCTTACCCATGGCGATCTCAGTAGGTACTGGCTCTATTATCTGGATGATTCTATATCATCCTACTCTAGGAGTGTTGAACTACTCCCTCACTCTGATGAATATCGCACCAATTCATTGGCTCACCGACCCTAAATGGGCGCTAATATCTATTTCATTGATGACCGTATGGATGAACTTAGGTTTTCAATTCATTGTATTGCTCAGTGGTATGCAAAGTGTCCCGGAAGATATTTACGATAGCGCTAAGATAGATGGAGCAGGATCATTCCGTACTTTTTTTAAACTTACATTGCCACTGATTACTCCTTCCTTATTCTTTGTAGGAGTTGTATCCATGATTGGTGCCTTTCAGTCATTTGGGCAGATCAACATTCTGACCAAGGGTGGTCCAATGAACAGTACCAACGTCATGGTGTTCAATATATATCAAGATGCATTTGTGAATTTTAGATTTGGAGTTGGCAGTGCACAAGCCTTAATTCTGTTTTTTATCATTCTTATACTTACATTGATCCAATTCAAGTTCCTTGAGAAGAAGGTGCATTATCAATGATTATGAACACCATGAATCGAAGCTTTTTAATTGTCACATTATTATTAGTTTCATGTCTGATCCTTTTCCCTCTACTCTACACCCTATCCTCATCATTTATGACAAATGCAGAATCAGCTGTATATCCCCCTCGATGGATACCTAGTCAACTCCGTTGGGATAACTATATAGAAGTCATCCAGACTATTCCGATCATGCGTTTTATCGGAAATAGCTTCATAGTATCTACATTAATCATGCTCGGACAGATTATAACTGCAAGTACAGCTGCATATGCTTTCGCCTTTCTTCGATTTCCGGGCAAAGCTTTTCTATTTGCCTTATTCCTTGCAACCATGATGATTCCTTGGGAAGTAACGATGATCCCTAACTATATGACGGTTAAGAATTGGAATTTACTTGATAGCTACCCAGGCTTGATCTTACCTTTTCTCGCTTCGGCATTTGGGACATTCCTACTAAGACAGGCTTATCTACAGTTACCCTACGAATTATTTGAAGCCGCGAGGATCGATGGATGTGGACATATCCGTATTTTCCTCTCCCTTGTTGTACCCTTATCTACACCTGCTATTGCGACGCTAGGCGTCTATACATTCTTGAATCACTGGAACAATTATTTATGGCCACTTCTTATTACCAACAAGAAAGAAATGCGTACCGTTCAAATTGGGATCAGTATGCTGCAATTCGAGGAGATGACTTCTTGGAATTTAGTCTTAGCAGGGGTAGTACTTGTTCTACTTCCTTCTCTCCTATTGCTTATTCTTGGTCTAAAGCCACTTGTAAAAGGAATAACTGCTGGAGCTCTTAAGGGCTAATGGTGAGCACTTTAACCTTAATATTATTTCAAATTGCGATCCGACATTAGAGAGTTCCTAACAGGAATATTTCTAATTTTAGATAAAATATAGATTTAATAAGGGAGAGAACATGAGACCATGAATTCAAAAGCATTCCGTAGCAAGTCCAATGTACTATTTATTATGTTTTGTATGATGTTTATGATCACTGCTTGTGGATCGACGGTCAGTAATAATGCAGCGAGTGAAACAGCTGTGGCTACCTCCGGTAGTGAAGTGTCTGCTGAGACTATAAAGAAAGTGGAGCCTGTAAAAGTGGTATGGTGGCATTCCATGAGTGGTGGACTTGGAGAAACTGTGGATAAGCTTGTATCTGATTTCAATAGCTCACAAGATGATGTTCAGGTAGAAGCTGTCTTTCAAGGAGCCTATGATGAGAGCTTGAATAAATTGAAAGCTGCGATGGACTCTAATAGTAGCCCTGCTTTAATGCAGGTATATGAAATTGGAAGTCGATTCATGATCGACACCGAAGCAGTAACTCCCGTTCAGACATTTATTGATAAGGAACAATACGATATCACATCACTTGAGCCTAATATTTTGGGTTATTATACATTCGACAATCAGTTGTATTCGATGCCTTTTAATACATCCAATCCCATTCTTTATTACAATAAAGATGCCTTCAAAGCAGCGGGATTAGATCCTGAGAACCCTCCTAAGACCTATGAGGAGCTAGCAAAGGCTGCCAAAGCATTAACAAGTGAAGGCCGATCAGGTGCTTCCTTTGCAATCTACGGTTGGTTTATTGAGCAATTACTAGCGAATCAAGGGGTAGAATTTATTGATAATGGAAACGGACGAACCTCACCTGCTACATCATCCTTATTGAATAGTGAAGCGAGTGTTGCAACCCTAACTTGGTGGAAGCAAATGCTAGATGAACAAACTCTAATGAATCTTGGTCGTAAAACAGATGATACCAAGAAAGCATTCGCTGCAGGACAGATTGCTATGACTCTTGATTCTACGGCTTCCCTTCGTGGAATCGTTAGTTCAGCAGATGGTAAATTCGAAGTAGGTACAGGTTTCTTACCTAAACCAGAAGCTTCTGCTGATGGCGGTGTAGTTGTAGGAGGAGCGAGCTTATGGATTATGAACAATAAATCGCAAGAAGAACAGCAAGGGGCTTGGGAATTCATTAAATTCTTAGCAGAACCAGCAATACAAGCGTATTGGCATGTAAACACAGGTTACTTCCCTATCACTCAAAAAGCATATGATGAGCAAATAGTTAAAGATAATCTAGTGGCATATCCTCAATTTCAAACGGCGGTAGATCAACTTCATCAAACGAAGCTGAATCTAGCAACACAAGGAGCAGTGATGGGTGTATTCCCTGAAGCAAGACAATTGACAGAAACAGCAATAGAAGAAGTGTTAAACAATAGTAAATCTCCTCAACAGGCACTGGATGACGCTGCCAAATCAATTACGGGTAAGATACAAGAATATAATCTGACTGTAAAAAAATAACTTAATCCATTCATAGTCAAATATTCGTAGCATAATACCTTTCAAAAAGGGGCTTGATCGAAACTGGTATAGTTTCGATCAAGCCCCTTTTTAATTAATAACTATTGCTACTACTCTTCATAGATCATTTTACGAGTCATTCCACCGTCAAGCACAATGTCCGTCCCTGTAATGAAAGAATTATCTGGATGAGTTAGATAAAGACAGGCTCGAGCAACGTCCTCCGGGATCCCCACGCGGCCTGCAGGATGCTGTTCATGGTCTCTTTTGCTAAGAGCATCATAATCATTCGTCTCAATCCATCCAGGACTGATGCTATTCACTCGTATTCCGTATGTTCCAAGCGAAACTGCCAGCGCATGAGTCAAAGCAAGGATCGCTCCCTTGGACGCTGCATATGCTTCTGAATTAGGCTCAGACATAGTCGACCGTGTGGATGAAATATTCACCACTGAACCTTGGATACCTTGACTCTTCATGATCTTAGCGGCTTCACGTGTAGCTAAGAAGCAACTACGAGCATTCGTATTCAATACATCGTCCCAATCATCCACAGATAATTCAAAAATGGACTTGAAGCGGGATACGCCCGCGTTATTAATCAGAATATCCATCCTTCCAAATTCCTTAACAGTGGTTGCCATAAGATGCTGTATCTCTTCTTCTGACCTCACATCACATGGAATAAAAAGGGCTGTTCCACCCATTTCATGGATGCTAGCAGCCGTAGCGTGACCTTTGTCAGAATCAATGTCTCCCAACACCACATATGCACCTTGGGATGCAAACATCGTAGCTATTCCTTGTCCAATGCCTTGGGCAGCACCTGTTATAACAACAACTTTATTGGTAAATGACATGTTGATCCTCCATTAAGCTATTCATATCCCCGTCGAATAGATCGGCTATCTTCTTGGGTGGTGAAACGGGGATTACGATGAAATCCCATGTAGCGAGTTCCCTTAAACGTTAATTGCCCTGAATCTCCTTCTGCACAGAGACCATATTCTTCCCCATTTACAACGAACTCTATTCGATCTCCACTATCTACCTCGAAGGTTATATAGTAACAAGTACGAGTGAAGCTTGATATTTGATCATTCTGATGGTTCTGATGGTGGCTCACTTCGTTACGCTTACTCACAATACAGGATCCAACGGTAAGTAAAGGCTGTTTATTATTATTATTCCATCGAACAATACCATTTCCAATACTTAATAACAGTATGCCTACAAACACAATGATGAAGATCGGCATGACTGTTCCTACGAAATCGAACATCCAGAATGAGTTCATCCCTATTCTTCTCCCCCCTATGTAGAGCAGCTATGATTTCATTTCAATACACTCTTCCTTAACATGTATATGCCACATCCACGAGAAATTGATCATTTATTCAAATCAAATAAAGAGATAAGGAATTAATTCCCTATCTCTTTGTAGAGTATCATATTTTAGTTATGCATGCATCATTTGTAAAAATAACTGAGTTTCGTTTAATGCATCTTGTTCCACTAGGATTGCTTGTTCAGCCCAACATGCTCTGCATTTCTCTTCAGTAGTACATAAATGAGCATCTTCACATGTATAGCAGAATTGTAGTAAGTTTTTGCTTGTTTCATCTGTCGTGTTATTGAATGTTGTCATCGTTCCCACTCCCATCGTCTTGTCTATCTTCTGTACATCCTTAATATATCATAAGAATCCTCATTTGATTGTGATTTATTTCACATTATACATAAAAATTAAAATAATATTTTGTTTCCCTCAGATTTCTTGATTGTATACCGCTTATGGCGATTGAAATCTGAGGGTTAGTATATGTTTTCTGCAAGTACTGATTATAATACTTTCCAACTAACACCACCATTCATTGTTTGCAACAGTAGCGAACGCTTTTTATCACTGTTCTCTAATAAAATCCATCCTACATCTGAAGAGATAAAATCCATTTTTACTACGATCGGATACTTGTCCATGTAGTCTTGCAATAGTAGACTAATCGGTAGAGCCTTCCAGTTCTTCCCTTGATCTACCGTATGATACAGATTTGATCCCTGAAGATGCCATCCTTCTGAATTACTTACAAATACAGGGCTCAGTCCTTGGTTCAACCCTGAAGTCCAATTCAAATGAAAGGGAGCTAACACCCAACTTTGTCCTTTATCTATCGTAAAATATCCATTAAATTTAGTTTCTGTACCCTTAGTACAACTTAAAGGCATAAAACCATGTCTTTTCGATTGTGTAACAAATTGGGGCTTACCTAGAGACAGTGTACTGCATGCACTCATTTTATTCAGATCAATGAAATCGGGTATTGTGTTCCATGTGTTACCGCCATCTTCTGTCATATATAATTCTGAGACTTCTTTATCCTGTAGGGTGACAAAGCCATTCAAACCATCAACAAAAGTCATATTATTTAAATATCCAGTATTAGATATGGAACCCATCGTATCATTTTCCAAGGTTAGCGTCCCTGTATTCTGCATAATCTTTGTCCAAGTGGCTCCACCGTCATCTGTTCTATATAAGTATTTCTCCTCTTTTCCCATTGAAGTAGCGGATGATGTCATAATCCATCCACGTGCGGGAGATGAGAAGGAAATTCCCTTAATATGATCTGACTTAGGTAAAGAGGATATCTTCCATTGATTCCCCCCATTCGTCGTACGAAGAACAACCGTTTCATTTACACCTTGTCCATTTCGGATAATCCAACCATTATTCTTTTCTAAGAAGAACATATCTATTCCATATTTGGGATTAGAATCAAACTTAATATTTGCTGCTGGTGAAATGTTAAGCCAGGTTACACCATTATCCTCAGTTCGATATAACCGGAGAGTTTTCTTTGTTACTCCCCATGCTAGTCCAGCATTCTCGTCAAGTAAATTGAAGTCCACCAATCGAGTCTGAATTTGATATTTCCCGTTTTCTTCAGTAGTCTCGTTCATTTTTTCAGGTACAACTACATTCAATGTTTGCCCTTGTTCAGTTAAATCCTCTTGCTCCTCAGGTGGCTGAGATGGTAACTCGACGTTATCTTTAGAGCATGCCGTAAGTACTAAACCTAATATAATTACAAGTATTGGAACTATATGTCGTCGTGACTTCATCATACCTGCCTCCGTGGATACCGATTTCTAGTTGATATAAATATATTACAAATAATATGATTATAAATTAGTAACAACGTTATTCTAAGTAAATATTATAACATAATATATGAAGTACTTCGTCTTTTTGAACTAGTAAAAGTCGAATGATTGAAAAAGGGTACCACTTCACCATAATTAATTACATATATTATTAATGCAATTAACAATAATATGGTTAACGTAATATATATTATGTTAACTAATATAAATTATAAATATAAAACCAAGCAAATCTTCATACAAATCTGCTTGTTTGAAAGGTTATTCTATTTATTCAACTTACTATGTCTGTATCCGTAACAGAAGTATATAACCAAACCGATCAGTAACCATATAATAAAACCTTGCCATGTCTCTTTACTTAGACTGAACATCAAGTAAATACAGATACCCGCACTCAACAACGGAATATATGGAACCCATGGAACGCGAAATCCCCTAGGTAAATCCGGGCTTGTGATCCGCATGACGATAATACCTAATGAAACGACTGCAAATGCGAACAGTGTGCCAATACTCGTTAGACTCGCTAACTTGTCCAATGGAATTAACCCTGCCAAGATGGCTATGAGAATTCCCGTGATCCATGTACCGATGACGGGAACTTGTGTCTTCACGTTAATGTTTGAAAGGAGCTTAGGCAACATTCCATCACGAGAAATGGCATATATCAATCGGGATTGCCCATATATCAACACTAGCAGGACCGTGGTCATACCTGCAATCGCTCCTAATGATATGAGCCCTGCCACTATATTCTGATTGATAAATCGAAGAGCGAATGCTACCGGATCTGTCACATTTAGAAGTTCGAATGGTACAATTCCAGTGATGACTAACGATACGATGATATAAAGAATAGTACAAATGGCGAGGGACGATATGATCCCAATAGGTAAATCTCGTTGAGGATTTTTCACTTCCTCCGCAGCAGTAGATAAAGCATCGAATCCTATATATGCAAAAAATACAGCAGCTGCACCATTCAACACCCCTGTCATTCCGAATGGTAAAAATGGAGACCAGTTTGACGGTTTCACATAAAAAATACCAACACCTATAAATAACAAGATAACCGTAATCTTTATTACTACCATAATCGTATTGAAGCGTGCCGTTTCTTTAATCCCTCTAGTCAACAAATAGCAGATTAAAAGAATAATGAGGACCGCTGGCAAATCTATGTAAGTCCCTTTGGACATATTAAAGGATCCGGAAATGGCCAATGGGAGATGGATTCCGAATCCATCCAGTAAACCTTTTAAATAACCCGACCAACCACTGGCCACTGCAGCACCTGCAACACCATACTCGAGTGCGAGATCCCAACCTAGAATCCACGCAAACATCTCACCAAAAGCGGTATAACTATACGCATACGCGCTACCTGATACAGGTACTGATGAGGCAAATTCGGAATAGCAAAGTGCTGCTAGCACACACGCAATAGCCGCTACTACAAATGAAAGAACAAGACCTGGGCCTGCATGCTCAGCCGCTGCCACACCAGTAAGCACGAAGATACCCGTTCCCACAATAGCTCCAACACCCAGAATGGTTAAATCCATAGCCCCTAGCGATTTTCTTAACTTGGTTGTTTGGTCTTTAGCGTCTCCTTCTTCTATATAACTTAAAGCTGACTTTTTGCGAAATAAATCCATGGTTTCTCTCCTTGTAGGTTCTTATAGCGATGTTTATTATTGTAATTTAGTATGCTCTATGTCAATGATAATAAACAGTAATTCATCTCGATACACTCTTGATCTATTTCTAAAAAGAACAAAAGAGCAGCCTTATCGGCTACTCTTTTGTTCTTACCTATTTATACTTGAACCATAAGTTCAACTTTACAGTATCGATGCTTATCTTTCTCTAGCAGAGTAAATGTTATATTCTCGTGCTGCCATAGATCGCCTTCTTCTAATTCAGACTGATGACCATATAACCATCCACCAATCGAATCCCATTCTTCCGTTTCAAATTCAGTTGAAAGAAGATTGTTGATAAGTACCAAGGATACTTTGCCATCGGCAATAATATGATTATCATCGATCTTCGTAATTTCTTGTTCTTCATCAGAGTCAAATTCATCACGAATCTCACCAACGATTTGTTCTAATATATCTTCAATGGTTACCATTCCAGAAGTGCCTCCATACTCGTCTACAAGGATAGCTATATGAGTACTCTCTCTTTGCATCTTCTTTAACAAGGCATCGATAGAAGTCGTTTCTGGAACAGACATCACAGATTGGATTAAAGTTGCAACTTCAATGTCAGGATTGCTATTATAAGCTAAAAAGAATTGTTTGGTATTAATAATACCAATAATATTATCTTTATTTTCTTGCGCAACGGGAAAGCGAGTATATTGTTCAGTAGTGATGATATCCATATTCTCTTGCTGCGTTTTATCTGTATATAAGCACACCATATCTGTACGCGGCACAAGGATATCCTTAGCCTGCATATTGTCAAAAGCGAATATTCGATTCACATAGCCGTATTCATTCTTGTTAATCTTTCCGTTCTCGTAACTTTCATTTATTATAATCTGAAGCTCTTCCTCGGAATGCGCTTCTTCATGTTCTGATGCAGGTTTGATCCCCATCATTTTTACTAACTGGTTAGCTGATCCGTTCAAGGACCATATAAAGGGTCTCATTACTTTGTCAAACCAAATGATTGGGTGTGCAGTTAATAAGGCTACGGTCTCAGTCTTGCGAATAGCAATCGTCTTAGGTGCCAATTCACCTACAACGACATGTAAGTACGTAATCATGACGAATGCAATTATGAAAGAAAGGAGATCAGTAATACCTTGATTTAATTGCATTTTCACAAACACAGGATGTAAAATACTTTCAACTGTAGGTTCTCCCAGCCATCCTAATCCTAGTGAGGTAATCGTAATCCCCAATTGACAAGCAGACAAATACCCATCTAAATTATCTAGCACTTTTTTTACAGCTAGTGAATTCTTTCTACCTTCACTGACCATTTGGTCCACTCGACTCGGTCGAAGACGCACCATTGCAAATTCTACCGCTACGAAAAAAGCTGTTAATCCAATTAAAATAGCGATCATTAATAAATTTAACCCCGGCCTATCACTTTCCACTACAACATCTTCTCCTTATAAAAATATGATTTTAATAGCATCAAGAAATAATTATACATTATTCAGAGATTTATAACAAAATATTGGATGGAATAACATCAAAGAAACGACAACCATTATGCTTAGTTGTCGTTTCTAATAGTATTGATTAAATTAAGATCACAGCTTAGTAGTCAATAATTTGAGTCCTAATCCTACATAAATGGCGGCAGCTGTCACATTCGCAACCTCACTAAACTTAGGTTTAGCAAGTAATCGTTGACTAAATGTTCCCGCAAAATAGGCAAGTAAAGCAAATATGATTCCTGAAAGCACAAGAAAAATAAGCCCTAGAATGATCATTTGAAGCGGAACTCGTCCATTTGAATACTGCACAAACTGCGGCAGAAATGTAAGAAAGAATATAGCCACTTTTGGATTTAATATATTCATTGTAAGCCCTTTAAGTAACAAACTTCGCTGGTCCTTGGGTTGATCTACATTTAATTGGATGTGATTCTTTCGATATTTAATAGATTTATAAGCCAGATAGAATAGATATAGAGCACCTGCCCATTTGAAAATACTGAATGCCATCGCTGATTGCGTAATAATAAGAGAAAGACCGAGCGCAGCCGCTAATGTATGAACTACATTGCCAAGACTTAGTCCAACAGCTGTATAGACCCCTGCTTTCCTTCCATTCGTGATCCCCTGTGTGATGGCAAAGATGAGATCAGGTCCTGGGATTAATATTAATACAATGGATGCACCAACAAATAGAATAATAGATGATAATGTAAACATGTTTTATCCTTTCTTATAGAGGTTGTTCGAAAAGACATATTTTGATCACAAAGGTTACCAAGAAGCTTATTCTTCGTCATCACCGTCTAACTCATTTCGAGATTGTAGCAGTCGATCGGCGACCAATCGGAAACTTTCTGGCTGTAACAATTCAACGGGAGAGTAACCTTTATCAAAGGTGAAGGCATCTCCTTCAATAATAACAGCATATCCATCATTTAGCTTCGTAAGATGGATTTTATCTCCGTAATCGGCTAACAAGCCTTTTATAAAAGTCTCACCAAGCTTGAACTTAATCTCTATCTCTGGCTTAATCTCCACAATTCGGGATGCAGCTTCCACGACTTGCTCTGGATCCCATTTCTCTTGCAAACTACGCTTGTCACTCGCTGCCCACAGCTCTAATTCACGCTCTTCTTGATGACGTTCTTCATGGCTTGCATCAGGCCATTTGTTCTCTACATAAGTCTGAACAAATTCCATAACATGCTCATTCACAATCTCTGGAATCGATTGCTCATAAGTAACGAACTTCAAGAAATCCTCGAAATATCGTGCATGTGAGGATTGATGAATTTTGAGCTCCCAATCCTCCACGATACCTTCTTCAGGCATGTATGGATATTGGATTGATTTCATATTTCGTGCATTTATAGCCATCTCAACTTGACTTACCAAGCTTTTTTCATCTGAAATCCGCGCGATTTTCTGTTCGAAATCACATTTGAGGACGAAAATAAAAGGATCATCCAAATGCGTCGATAATACAGCCTGAACGATAATCAGCGCC
Source organism: Paenibacillus sp. FA6 (assembly GCF_051550225.1). NCBI lineage: Bacteria > Bacillati > Bacillota > Bacilli > Caryophanales > Paenibacillaceae > Paenibacillus > Paenibacillus sp. FA6. The sequence goes on from NZ_CP188820.1 coordinate 2,053,378, forward strand.
CCACCTCGAACAGCACTAGTATCCAAATAACTACGAATAAGATCATCACATGCATTTTTATAATCTTCTTTATTATCCGTCGTGCGAAGTCGCAGAAACAGATTGAAGTTCGGATTACTATCTAGATCGTGCCCAGGTTCTACAATAAAACGACCGATTTTGGTAGGTGGTTGCTCGCTGCTCGGATTCTTCTCCACTTTGCGCTTGGCTGTTCGAGTGAATTCTCCATCGAGGAATTTACTGATTTCGCTATCTACGTATTCTTGACCGTCCAGCGTTTGATAATGTTTATAGCTCTTGACGGTCTGACCATCACGGCCTTCGACCTGTATGACAAAGAAAGATAAGTGTTGTACGCTAAATCGCATGTCGAACTCCTTTTATAAGTAAATGTTATTTGTTAGTGAATAATACATAAATGTAGGAACAGACTGTTTGATCAGCTGCATTCGGTTAACATAACTAATATTATGTTAACTAGGTTAGACTTGATAGTTGGCGAATCACTATTTATTTCTTATTCAATAATAAGCTCGTTCATGGAGAGTACTGGCAGCTCCAATGTGAGTCTAGACATGGCTTCCTCTTTCTCACGACTAGTAATATGTGTGTAAACCGTAGTTGTCTGAATGGAGGAATGTCCTAATAACTCCTGTACTGTACGTAAATCAGCCCCTTTACGTAGAAGCATAGTCGCAAAGGAATGGCGTAACTTATGACTAGAATACGGTATTCGGTGCATAGGCAAAATGTCATTTTGAAATCGATCGAACGTATCTGATGCGGCTTGTTGGATGGTGCGAATGGACAACCTTCTACCTTTTTGCGAAATAAACATCGCTGTCTCTTTGTTTCGTTTGGGTAGAAGACGTTCCTCGATCGCCAACGCTAGCACAGGGCAGACTGGTTCAGGGACAGGGATGGTTCTCCACTTACGCCCTTTTCCAAATACACTTAGCAACCGTCGTTCAGCGTTGAAATCTGCGATATCCAATGTATGAACTTCCCCAACACGAAGCCCCATATAGGCCATTAGTAAGAAAATCGCAAGATTACGATTCCGGTACTTCCCTTCTACTACACTGAAGAATCTCAGCATCTCAGATTCATCAAGATATACCGGTGCTCGATTCTTATCCGTCTTCGATTTTTTAATATCCAAAGCTGGATTTACACGATGTAACTCCAAATCTATCAATGCTTTAAAAAAGCAGGTTACTGAAGCATGCTTACGATTACGTGTCGCATCACTTACACCTCGTTCACGAACGGATGATAAATAAGAGATAACATGAAACTTCTTTACACTCTCTAGTGACTTATCACCGAGGGAATTCAAAAATTCATGCACATCACCGAGATAGGATTTCTGTGTGTTAGCTGTATACCCTGCATCTTTCATCCAGATTAGAAAGGCATCCAGCGCTTCTTCGTAGTCTTCGCTGTAATCGTTCACGCCTTCGCCACCTCCACTTCTTTACAACAACCTATTCTACCATAGAATAGCTGTGGAGGAAGTAGACTTTTATTAAAAGTGAATCCCAAAACGGTATCTGGGTCCTCCTCCATGTACTCAGGTTCTTGTTATCATACGGACTCTTTATCAGTCTTTTTAAATACTTTTATTTCCATTAATTCCATATGATTAGTTTCAGGGTACTATTAGATGGTTAAGTATTAAAGAGAGTGAACTTGAGTATGATATGAAAAAGGAGACGATTGATCATGAACGAAGTGAAAAGGATAGTCCTTGAGCCCGCTGCACAGAAATTCGCTGATGATAATGCTAAGCCCCCATTTCTTTCTGATCTTGGTCCAGAAAAGGGACGTGCAACCGTAGATAAAGTTCAATCGGGGGACGTCGAAAAGCCCAAAGTACTATTAGCCGATCTTGAAGTTCCTGGCGGTCCCAATGGCCCTGTTTCTGTAAGAATAATACGACCTATAAATGCTCCAGCTATATTGCCTGTCATCGTGTACATTCACGGCGCCGGCTGGGTGTTCGGCAATCAACATACCCATGACAGACTGATCCGAGAAATATCCGTCGGCGCACAAGCGGCCGTTGTTTTTCCGAATTATAGCCTGGCTCCTGAATCGAAATATCCGACCGCAATTGAAGAAGTTTATGCCGTTGTGAAGTGGGTAGCTGAAGAAGCCTCCGAACAAGGCTTTGATCTGAATTCATTCATTGTAGCTGGTGACAGCGTTGGTGGAAATATGACCGCGGCCATTACGCTAATGTGCAAGGAGCGCGGAGGTCCGAAGATTAGCAAACAATTGCTCTTCTATCCTGTCACCGATGCATCCTTTGATACGGACTCCTACCATCAATTCGCTGAAGGTTACTTCCTTCAACGCGACGGTATGAAATGGTTCTGGGAGCAATACACTGACGACCCTAACGATCGCGAACAGATTACAGCCTCTCCACTTCGGGCAACGATCGAACAGCTACGGGATCTACCCGAAGCTCTGATTATTACAGGTGAAGCTGATGTGCTGCGCGATGAGGGCGAAGCATATGCCAATAAGTTACGCGAGGCAGGAGTCACCGTAACGGCGGTTCGCTTTCAGGGCATTATTCATGATTTCGTCATGCTGAATGCTCTCGCAGATACTAACGCAAAAAAAGCCGCAATTAAATTAGCGACAACGTGGATTAAAGAAGGATTCTGATTGTTTAAGTCCATATAATAAACGGACACCGATACTTCATCGGTGTCCGTTTATTATGAGTTACATTATGCAAGTTCTACGCTACGAAGTTTAATAGTTGTCTTATGATCTTATGATATGAATCTTAATCATTAGTTTATAAAGCCATCCAAAGCGATAGTAGGTTTCATATCTGCTTGCCAAGCGCCTTTACTGTAGCCGCCGTTGTAACTTGGAGTAGCTTGAGGTTCCCAATAGAATACACCTAGTCCCTTTCCTCCAGGGATGTTCCGAATCTTCGTCTTGATATCAGTGATAAAACTCTTGGCCGCAGCCGGCTGATTATAATCCATACCTATCTCCGTTATCATAATTGGCTTATTATATCTAGTTATCATATTATTGGCATTACTTATCGTTTGTGTAACCTTAGTAGACCAATCTGTATTCGATGGGTACAAGGACATTCCAATAATGTCAAAATTCGCCCCATTGCTTACGAGACCACCGATATTCCATACGAAAACGTCATTATCATAGCCATTAGCAAGATGGACTATTGTCTGCGTGCTACTACTAATTGATTTCACTGCATTATGACCGGAATTCACGAGCCAAGCGTAATTTTTCATGCTAAGAGATGCCTTCCCATCATTCCATAGCATCCCATTGTTAGTTTCATTACCAATCTGTACCCAGTCTGGTGTTACTCCTTTACTTTTCATCGTATTCATGACATCACTTGTATGGTTCCATACCGCATCCATCAGCTGTTGAAAAGTATAATTGCTCCACGCAGCAGGTTTATTCTGCTTGCCAGGGTCTGCCCATGAATCACTGTAGTGCAAAGTCAACATCACACTTAGTCCAGCATTCTTAGCACGTAGAGCCAGGTCCGCCGCCCTATCCTTATTCATGTAACCATTGCCATAGTCGTTAGAAGGATTAACGAATACTCTAATTCGAACAGAATTCATTTGATAATCTTGCTTCAGAATTTGCAGAATATCCCGAGTAACCCCTGTCTTATCCTTCCATTGGTAACCTTGAGCTTCCATCGCTGCTACCCAACTGATATCTGCCCCCTTAGCGAATGATGGTGCCGCTTCGACTTTCTCAGGATTTAAGAAATATACTGAGAATACTACTGAAAAACTAAGTACGACCACGAGCGAGAAGCTAATCACTTTTTTTAACATCTCATTGTCCTCCTTTTTAATAGTAGCAAATCCAACCGAAAAGTCACTTTAGGAAGCAAAAACTTGTATGCGCTTTCATTATATATTTATCAATTGAGTATTTATAGGATATTTTTGCAATATTTATGCAGTTTTTAAATCTATTACACTTACCAAGAACCCATCACCCTTATATAAAACGATCCACAATTGAAACAGCGTATAATTTAAGTTATACGCTGTTTTTTAGAGAGGTAAATTGGCAATATTTCTACATATAAAGACCAAACATCATATTCTTCTTACAGCGTAATTATATACCCTAAAAAGAAGATACCCCTATGTAGAATCGTATATGACGACGACAAAAGAGGTTCACCAGAATGTACTGGGGAACCTCTTTTGTCATATCTATTATTACAATTAGGCTATATCAGTTTAGTCGCCCGCGGATAACGTCGGCTCTGCTTCTGTTGAGAGCACCCCGACCGCTTTGCTCTCCGAAGGCATTGCTATTACTTTTGGTTCTACAGTAGGTGTCGCTTTTCTTTTGTTCTTTGATGGCGTTGCGATTACTCCGGGTTCTACAGTAGGTGTCGCTTTTCTTTTGTTCTCTGATGGCGTTGCGATTACTCCGGGTTCTACAGAAGGTGTCGCTTTTCCTTTGCTCTCTGATGGCGCTGCGATTACTTTGGGTTCAGCAGAAGATGTCGTATTCGCTTTGCTCTCCGAAGCCATTTCCATTACTTCCGGTGTCGCTTTTCCTTTGCTCTCCGAAGGAGTTGCGATTAGTTTTGGCTCTGCGGAAGATGTCACACTCGCATCGTTATCCAATACTGTTGGTTCTGATCCTAACGTAGTGTTCACTTCGGATTTCTCTTCCGAGGACATCGATTTTGAACCTTCGGTTGCAAGCGCGGTCTTATTCGCTTCTTCAGCAACTATCACTTCCTCCTTTTCTTCAGAAGTTGTTACACTCGATGATGGTGTAGTTGTCTGATTGACCTTAGGATTGGTTAGAGCACACCCACTTATAAAGACTAAGGTCACCATTCCAAGCAACGATAAACGATATGAATTCGATTTAAATTGTTTGATCATTGTAATTCTCCTTTGTAATTGTTTTTTGCTTCCTATAAGATTTACATTTCCTGCAACTTGTATAGGTTGTGAGAAGCCTTCCAATAATTTTATAAGAGTATATCCATATTCCTGGTTCTTATCTGGAGCTAGGCAACTGAGCGCAAGTGCATCGCTCGCAATTTCCTGATCTTCCCGCATTCGACGATAAGCAAACCAAAGAATCGGATTAAACCAATGAATTATTAAAAGAACATGCATAAACCAATTAACTCCAATGTCATTTCGCTTGCTGTGAGCCAGTTCATGTAGCAACACATGCTGCAATTGATCATCGTTCAAACGATTTAAAACGGTATGGGGCATAATCAATTGAGGCTTCACAAAACCAAAAAGAGTCGGTGTTGCCAAATTACAAGACTCAACAAGAGTAATGGTCCTGTTGATCGACATCATTCTTTTGCATTGATTAAATAGCTCAAGCACACGTACATCGGTTATTGGAACTGTCTCATTTCTTACCTCTTTCGAAAATTTCCTGTTGATCCAAATGGTGTATATGCCTAGCGAACATACTCCGACCAGCCATATTATAAGAAAGTATCGGTTAAGTGATGGGACAGTAGTCTCTGCTACATTTGCTCTTGAAATGATTCCTTCCAGATTAACTTGTACAACTGAGTTAACTGAGTCCGTATTACCTACCCAATTATAAATACTGAATTCACTCTCTGGACCCCATGGCAGAATTAATCGTGCAATAACCAACAGCCACATCAAGTAAAGCCATCTCGGTTTCAAACGATGTTGTAGAATCTGTTGCATCACTACAATCAGCACTACAAGTACACTAGCCATAATCGAGACAGACCAAACCCAATCAAAGAGGTTAATAAGGTGTTCTGTTATTCGATTCACATTCACCCTCCCCTTTCCTTACCACATCATCTTCAACCTTTCTTGTCATCAAGAATGTCTCTCAACTCTTTAATATCTTCCGAAGATAGCTGTTCTTCTTTCAGAAAGTTAACTAACATCGGCTTAAAAGCACCGCCGTAAATTCTCTTCAGAAAAGATTGGGTTTCGTACTTCACACATTCATCTTCAGATACTAATGGGAAATAGGTATACACCCTGTTTTCTTGTGAATACGAAATGGCTTGTTTTTGGACTAATCTGTTTAAAAGCGTTCTTACTGTTTTTGGTTTCCAATCTGTATGATCTGCTAAATCATCAATAACTTCATTCGCCGTACATGATGTCTTGGTCCAAAGAACTTTCATCACTTCCCATTCCGCATCGGAAATATTGGGGATACTTTCCATAGGATTGCCTCCTGACTTCAAATTGATTACACATGTAATACACTGAGTATATTACATGTGTAATCCTACGTTGTCAAATAAATATTGTCTATTGGTTGAGTTATTTCATATACTTCGTGACAAACTAAACGATATTGTTGATAATGATGTAGTGGCTATTTGCGTAGCTCACGTTGTTCATAAATTCGCATTATACATAGGAGGTATGCTCTTTGACAGGATCCAAGACTCAAACGTCACCCAGCGCATCAACTGCAACGACTGTATATCCTATACTGTTTGCGATCAGTATTGTCCATTTATTAAATGACACGATGCAATCAACGGTTTCCGCTCTTTTTCCAATATTAAAAGATTCCATGAATCTGACCTTTAGTCAGATTGGTCTGATCGCATTCGCCATGAATATTACGGCATCCTTACTACAACCTTTAGTTGGCTTGTATGCCGATGTTCGACCACGACCGTACATACTTCCATTGGGTGTTTGTTTCACTTTGATAGGAATCATCACACTATCCATAGCTCCAACTTTCGCTATAGTACTGCTCGCTGTCATTTCTGTTGGAATAGGTTCTGCCGTATTTCACCCAGAATCCTCAAGAGTTGCATACTTAGCTAGCGGAGGTAGACGAGGTCTTTCACAGTCTATATTCCAAGTTGGTGGAAACATCGGGAGTTCTCTTGGGCCCATCATGACCGCACTCGTATTTGTGAAAATCGGCCAATTCGGGGTCATCTGGTTTACGATCGCTGCACTCACTGCCATTGTAATTCAATTCAAAGTGGCTCAATGGTATAGTAAACAATCGCTACACGTTGCACCCATTAAGAAAAAGACATCTCCAAGTGTCACTCATCATACTGGGCTAAGTCGCGCGCAAGTCATCGGTACAATTATTGTATTAGTATTTCTCGTGTTCTCAAAACATGTGTACATGTCTAGTATCACTTCCTATTACACATTCTTCTTAATTGAAACTCACGGGGTCACGGTACAACAAGCGCAATACTTTTTATTCGCTTTCCTTGCGGCTGCAGCCGTTGGCACATTCTTTGGCGGTCCCTTGTCAGACAGATTTGGACGGAAAAACATCATCTGGCTCTCTATTCTAGGTACAGCGCCCTTCTCCATTCTGATGCCGCATGTATCCTTGTACTGGGCAGCTGTCGTAAGCATATTTGCAGGCTTTATCCTTTCGTCAGCATTCTCAATCATCGTTGTTTATGCACAAGAATTAGTCCCAGGTAAGATTGGTTTAATTTCCGGATTATTCTTCGGAGTGGCTTTCGGTTTAGGAGGACTAGGTTCTGCTGTAATGGGAAACATTGCAGATCATACAAGCATAGCTTTTATCATGAACCTCTCCTCTTATTTACCGTTACTCGGAATTTTGGCCATCTTATTACCTAAAGATAAAGATATTTCCGCATAATTTACTCGTTAGATGAACAATATAAATATTATTGATACAACACGAAGAACCGGCTGTGACGTCCCTTTTCAAGGATGGCGCAGCCGGTTTTTCGAAAAATATAAGGATTAGATATTCGTTATTTTACTCTTGGGATAACAAATGCTTTCTCTGTCTTCTCAAAACCAATACGTGGATAAAATTCCATTGCAGTCGGTGCAGAAAGTAATAATAAAGAAACTTCATCTCCTAAGTGTTGCCGCAAACGTTCAACAAGTTCTGTCCCAATACCCAACTTTTGATATTCATTACTTACCGCTAAATCTGATAAATAACAACAATAAGAAAAATCACTAATCGCTCTTGCAATTCCTACTAATTTTACTCCATCCCAAGCAGAAACATGAATATCAGCATTTTCAATCATTCTTTGTATACGTTCAAGGTCATCCGCGGGACGTTTAATTCCAGAGCTTATAAAAACGTCCGAAACATCTTTGGAGCAAAGCGGAGTATTAATTTGGTATTCTATTACCATAAGTACACCTCTTATGTTTTTATATCATAATAACTATTTATCCAAATGTTGTAAAGGACCCATTTTATTGTTTTTTCTTGGTCCATTCTTTTTCATTTACGAAATATTAGTTTACATAATATTTATTATGTAAACTAATATGAAATAGTGAGAGATTTAGATTTGTATGAAAAAATATTGTATTTATTTAATTTATTGAGAAACATGCATCACTTCTGGTGACAAGTCACGAGATTATAGTGATTTCACATCATTTATCCATAATATTAACTCATATTTTACACAGATTTTACATTTCTCCCGCGAGTTAATAGTAAAATGAAATAGTACAAACTAAAATTCAGCAAAGTATGGTGGGAACATGATGAACTCAGAAGAGAAAACGACAATAAATCGTACATTACCATCAGGATATCTGAACCGTGATTTAAGTTGGATTGAATTCAATCAGCGCGTACTTCAGGAAGCGCAAGATCCTAATAACCTTCTCCTCGAGAGAGCTCGCTTTCTTGCTATTGTATCTAGCAATTTAGATGAATTCATGAGTGTTCGCGTAGCAGGTATTCAAGATCAGATTAGGGCTGGATATTCTAGAAAGGATTTTACCGGTTACACCCCTTCTGGGCTCTATAAACGTCTATTAAAAAAAGTATCTAAAATCATTACTGAGCAATATCGCACATTCCGTGATATCTCCAGGCAGTTAAATAAAGAAGGGTTATATTTCTCGGATTACGAAGATTTGAATATCGCACAGAAGCAAGCCATGGAACAATATTATCAAGATATTATCTTCCCTGTTCTTACTCCTATGGCGGTAGATCAGAGTAGACCTTTCCCCTTAGTTCATAGCCAATTTGTATACTTATCTGTCGTCCTTACGAAAGAAGATGACATTGAAGAAGAACCTTATTTTGCTATTTTACAAATTCCTTATAATCTTGCTCGTTGTATTCCACTACCTCACCGTTCCAATAGTAAGAAACGCCAGTTTATATTTATTGAAGAGTTAATTAAACACCATATTCACACCTTGTTTAGCGGGTATATCCCTATCGCAGTTCATGAATTCCGCATTACTCGTAATTCTGATCTAAGCATCAACGAGGATGGTGCTGAAGATCTTTTGGAAGAGATCGAGAAGGAATTACGTAAAAGAAGATGGGGATCGCCAGTATGCTTAGAGGTTGAAAAAGGGATACACCCATTTGCACTCAGTCAGTTGCAGGATGAATTTGAAATTACAGATTCTATTTTTGAAATAGATGGACCTCTTGACCTTAATTTTCTGATGGACTTCGCCGGATCTTTGAAAGGTTATTCCCATCTGAGTCACCGTTCCATTGAACCAGTATATCCTATGGAATTTGATGAGAACGAGGATTTCTTCGAGGTGTTAAGAGAACGCGATGTCCTTGTATATCACCCTTATGAGTCTTTTGAGGCTGTTACTGATTTCATTACCCAAGCTGCTGAAGATGATCATGTGATGGCGATTAAGATGACATTATATCGAGTAAGTGGGAATTCTCCACTCATACAAGCATTAGCAACTGCGGCAGAGTCGGGTAAACAAGTGACTGTTGTAGTGGAATTGAAGGCTAGGTTTGATGAGGAACGTAATATTGCCTGGGCTCGTAAGCTTGAGAAATCAGGATGTCATGTCGTATATGGATTAATTGGTCTCAAGACACATGCCAAAATCACCTTGATCGTCCGCCAAGAAGGTCATGAGTTACAGCGCTATGTTCACGTAGGAACAGGTAATTACAATGATAGCACCGCCAAAATATATACTGATTTAAGCCTGTTTACATCCAATCACAATATTGGCTTAGACGCATCAGAGCTGTTCAATCAAATGACTGGTTATTCAACGAACTATGATTGGGATGCCATTACAGTTGCACCAACCAATATGAGCAGTACCCTCTTCGACCTTATTCGTAGGGAAGCGGAACACGCTGCTGCCGGCAGACCCGCAAGAATCATCGCCAAAATGAATTCCTTATCCAATCAAGACATGATTGACGAGTTATATGACGCTTCAACCGCCGGAGTTCAGATTGACCTTATCATAAGAGGCGTGTGCTGCCTTCGTCCAGGTGTTCCAGGTCTAAGTGAAAACATTACCGTGCGTAGTATCGTTGACCGCTTTCTAGAGCATTCGCGCATATATTATTTCGAAAATGGTGGTAGCTCAGAGGTATGGATCTCTAGTGCGGATTGGATGACTCGTAACTTAACTAGACGCATTGAACTGATGTGTCCCGTGTATGACCCTCACATTCAAGATCTAGTATTCAAAATATTAAATTTATCACTTGAAGATAATATCAAAGCTAGATTCCTGCAGTCCAATGGTAATTATGAGTTTGCCAACGACAACAAGGCTCCATTTAGGAGCCAGACTGAGGCTTTGAATGTTAAGAAGTGGAAGGGAAATCCACCTTTATCTTAAGATCCCATGCCCCATTAAATACCTTGATTGCATTATCCATCTCTTCCTGTTCAACATAGGTTTCAACATCACTATGAACGGTGAGATATAGTATTTCATCTCGAACCTCTGTGGAAATGAATTTAACAGCCTGTGTTTCACTTTGATCTAGAGCGATACAGAGTTGTACAAGGGATCCTAACTTATGAATCCATTCTTCGTCGGAAGACAGCAAAATGTCCTTATGATCTGCGGACAATTTCTGTTTCCGGCTTTTTGTATTATAGGAGGATATTAAGGCACAAAGAATGATCTCTCTATGGGTGAGCCCTCGAATAGTCGAATTCATGATCCAATAACGTGTATGCTGATTATATTGATTATAATTGATATGGCCACCAATACGATATAACATGATTGAAGCGTAAAGAAGCTTCTTATGTTCCTTAGAATCCCCATCCCCCTGTAAGGTTTCATACAAACTATTAGACAATTTCTGAAGATGTTCTAAATGCGCCGGAGATATCTCAGTTTCAAAAGATAATAGTCTACTAATGCTGCATTCCAATGTACTCGGTTTAACCGGATTAACGGGATCTATTAGATCATGTAGAAGACCTTCACGGAGCCCTTCCCCACTGATAAGACATTGTTTAGATTGAATATAGTGATAGATGGTGTGGAAAATAATGAGCCCTGACACAATGATATCGGCACGACTTTTGGATAGTCCATTGACATTTTTACGTTTCTCTAAGGGAATAATTGGAAGTGTATCATATAATCGATTTACGGTGTCCGTCTCCAAAGCATAATGATGTGAGGTCGGCATCGAGTAATGACGCTCCTTCTGATCTATTTTACCAAGGGACCGTAGCGTTCCACCTAGACCATACAGCGGCAATTGTGGTCTTGACTGCAACCAATCATGTTCCTGAAGCTTATCAAGCACGTATGTACGAAGATTCTGTATCCGTTCTTCATTCCAATTCCCATGGTCTCCGAACGTGACATTCGTGTTAACCGCACCGAAAGGTAAAGAAACACTTGTCTGGTAACTCCGGTTCTCAAACAGTGTAATCTCTGTACTCCCTCCCCCGATATCTATGACGAAACCATCCTGTATGTCAAAAGAATTAATAACCCCAAGAAAACCGAAATAGGCTTCTTCTTTTCCAGTAATAAGTTGAATATCGATAGCGGATTTCTGTGATAAGTATTCGATAATCTCGTTAGAGTTGCTAGCATTACGAATGGCTGCCGTTGCACCTGCACGGATTCTGTCCACCCCAAATGTAGTGCAGACTTGTTTGAATTGTTTGAGAATAGGAACAATCGTATTCACCTCTTTCTCTTCAATTCGTCCCTGTTCATTCAATTTCTCACTCAAGCGAGCGGATTGTTTACATTCTTTAATAACCTTGTATCCTCCATCGGCCGTTGTATCATAGATGACCAGACGGATGGAGTTAGAACCAATATCTACGATGCCTACACGATTTCGATTATCTCTCATCTCTTCACACCTCTTCTTGCTGATTGGACAACAAATGATTGATGCCTATGTTAATAATATAACATAATAAGTGCTTGGTAAAAATTCGTGTAGGAAACCGCTGCGATGACGGATTGTCCTTACGTTCGCTTTTGCCCTCTGATTTCTTGATTTGATTCCGCTTATAGCGGTTAAAATCAGAGGGCAAAGCATAAGCTTTCGAAGTAGCTTTCCTACGGAAATCTTGTAGGCGGACGCTATCGCTTCTTCTGGACAATTCCGTCACCTGGGCTACTTCGTGCTTCTTCATTTCATCTGACCAATCCCTTTTATCAGGGGCTTAAGATCGCGGAATCAGAAGGAGACATCGGTCTTAATGACCTTTGCTTTGACTCATCTGTATGGCGGAAGCGAGATATAGTATGAGGACTACACCAAATAGATTCCAAACACTCGGTATTGATGCGACAGATAAATAAAGGCCATAAGGCAACGACCATATAAATACAATATACATTAAAATAGGAATTCTTAGATACGAAGAAATGATGCCTATAATTGCAGGTAGAACTAACATTATAAATATAATAAGAATCGTATCATTACCCGATGGCGTTCTTGTATATGGATTCCAAAATAATAAAATGACACACAGAATGATGCAACCCACTGAAGCAATCATAGAACCATAATGAGGGTGTTTTAATTTCAATGAAGGACCTCCTTATCGGAACAATCGAAGCATAGTAAGGATTTGTCTTCCAATACTATGCCGTTAAGAAATCCATCATTGCAGTAAATTTCACTTTTACATTCTTTACAATGGCCAACAAGTTCTTGCATACACATTGCCCCCTTCTTCTTCACGACGATGGTCTTTGTAGTCTTTTAGAATTTGTTGGACTTCTATCTTATGGTCCTTCCCAGCAATGAACACGATATCTCCCGGTGTAGCTAGTTCAATGGCTCTAGTTAGTGCTTGTTTCTGATCAGCAATCAACTCATAAGTGTTATTCGATTCAATTGATGAATGTTCCGTAGATACGATGACAACATTACTGTGCTTAGTAGCTATATCACGCATCTGAGAATGTTTAGTATCATCACCATCTTCTCCACAACTAAACACGGTGATTATTCTCTGATCGCCAAGCTCGCGTAAAGTAGACAGAGCGTTCTCTAACGCATCAGGTGAATGAGCATAATCTACAATGACGAGAAAGTCCCGCTCACCTTCCATCATCTCCATTCTCCCAGTAACATTAATGAATTCAGATAATGCTTGTTGTATGACATGAAGCGGGATTTGTTCAGCTAGGGCAGTTGCAATAGCGGCAAGAGCATTATAGACATTAAAAGCACCAACCATTCTACATTCGATAGTGATCGTTCCCGCAAAAGAAACGAGTCTAAACTTTATTCCTTTTGTCGTTAATTGAATATCCTCTGCCATCACGTCTGCTGGTTGGTTCATTCCATATGTAATGACTTGTGCTGTTGTTAGACTTTGAAATACTTCGGATGCTGGATCATCCGCGTTGAGAATAGCAAATTTGTGTTTGGCTGGCTCAGGTAAGAAAGAATTACCCATTCTCGCGAAAAGAGTCCCTTTTGCCATAAGATAGTTGTCCATCGTTCCATGATAATCGAGATGATCACCAGTCAAATTCGTAAAAACGGCTGTTCGAAAATCGCATCCCATCACTCGACCCATATGTAATCCCTGAGAAGTTACCTCCATCACACAATAGTCTGTCAAACATTCCTTCATCTTTGATAGATTGGCCTGTAGCTTGTGTGGATCTTGTGTATTGATGTTACTTTTACGAATTGTGTTGCCGATTTTCGTCCCGATATTGCCCATCAGTCCTGTCCGAAAACTAGCATGAGCCAAGATCGATTCAAGCATGTGACTGGTCGTTGTCTTACCATTGGTCCCTGTCACGCCTATTAACTTCAGATGATGACTTGGATAACCATAGAAATGTGTAGACAGCACTGCCAACGCAAATCGTGCATTGGGCACTTTTATAGTAGGGACATTGGCGATGACATCCCTTTCAACAATTAGAGCTACTGCTCCCGCTTCTATGGCATTATCAATATATTGGTGACGATCCTCTTGCAGGCCTGGAATGCCTGATATACATACGAATATATCACCCTGCCTCACTTCCTGTGAATTCATGTTGATACCCGTTATTTCAATGTCCAACTCACCCTGAACTGTAACGATAGTTAACTGCTCAACAAGTTCTTTTAATTTCAAGCAAGCGACCTCCAATATCTACACGAATTTAGTCTTATATATTGTATTCGCTAAAAAGTTATAATTTACCTTTCGGAAGTTACTACTGACGAAGTCTCAAGGACGAAACGCCAAAGAAATAAAAGATTGAGATCATTCATCATTGCGAACAAATAAGGGCTAATAGGCGGGGTTACATTTGAAGCGTATATGAACGATAGGAATATCATTCTTGATTTAACACACACATGACACACACATAACATAGCGAAGTTATGATCAAAAGGTACGTACATAGTCCAATACATTAAGGGAGTGGAGTAAACAATGATGAAGAAGGAAATTATTAGTATCGCCGTCAGTCTGGCGCTCACAACGAGTATCGCTTTACCGGCACATGCTGCCGCAGAAAATGGAATTTTCAAAGATATTCAAACCTCACCCTATCGTCAAGCGATCCTCATGCTGAATGACAAAAATATAGTGAGTACCCCGATTGACGGCAAGTTCAATCCACAGCGTCATTTGACCAAAGCAGAAGCAGCAACGTTGCTCGTCAAATCGTTCAAGCTACCAACAATTCAGCCACAGCCATCAGAGGACCCTAATGTGCAGAAATCAGTGCGCTATAAAGATCCCCTTGGTGTTATCGATGAATCCTTCACAGTACCGTCAGCCACTGACATCACAAGTCACTGGAGCTACTATTACATAGAAGGCGTATTGAAAGTCCGTGCCGACGAGGTGAGCGGTGGGCAATACATGCCAAACAGTGCAGTAACCAAGGCGAAATGGGTTGATATGATCGTTCGCACGGTTTATGGCGCTGATCAAGTTGTTGACACTGCTGATAAAGCCGTCGAGCTCGGCATCGCTACAAAAGAAGAGGCTATTAGTACCGACCTGGTTACCCGTGAAGAAGCTGCTGCTATCTTAGCGAAATTGATAGCCAACCCGGACTTCAAAGTTATCACGGTGTTCGCTACGTCTGACATTCATTCGCATCTCGAGCCCTATAAGCCAGCGAATGCGAATCGTAATATCGGCGGACTCGCGCGGATGAACAAAATTATTAACGATACACGTGAAATTCAACCGAACACATTGCTAGTTGACGGCGGTGACGCTCCTTACAACATGAACATTGGAAACCTGTTCGAAGGTCGATCATCGATCGACGTCATGAACGCTATGAATTACGACGCAATGGTGCTTGGCAACCACGATTTTGATTTCCCTGTTGATGTTATGCAGAGCAATGCAGAACGCGCTACGTTCCCATTCCTGTCAGCGAATACACTTTATCAGAACGAGCATCCTGAATTTTTGGAGCCATATATCATTAAAGAAGTCGACGGTGTCAAAATCGGCATCATCGGTGTAACAGACGACGAGAGTCATTTCTACACACACCCGAAGAACGTGGAAGGCATCAGCTTCGAGGATGAATTTGAGTCGACACAAGAGACGGTCGATGCGATTAAAGATCAGACGGATGTCGTGATCGCGCTGGCGCATCTGCATGGGGACAACCCGGTTCTACCGACCAAAGTACAAGGCATTGACGTCGAGATCGGCGGTGGACAAGATGTGGTCGAATTCCCGCAAATTATCGAGGACACATGGCTTATTTCTCCCGGCAAGCATGCGGAAGTGCTGAATCAAATGAACCTGAACATTCTAGATGGAGAAATGGTCGGACTCAACTTCGCGCACATATTCTTGACAGAGAACTTAGAGGAAGACCCTGTAGTCGCGAACATCATTAAAGATTACAACGATCAGCTTGGAGATAAAATGAAAGAAATCGTAGGCAAAACGACAGTTGCACTAGATGGTGAACGTAGTACATTGCGTCTCAAAGAATCCAATCTCGGCAACGCTGTTGCAGACAGCTTACGCTCGATGACGGGTGCCGACATCGCTCTACAGAATGGTGGTGGAGTACGGGCTAGCATCGACGCTGGAGATATTACGCTTGAAGAAATATACGCCGCACTGCCGTTCGATAACACGGTCGTTATGGTTGAAGCAAGCGGCCAGACGGTCTGGGATGCATTAGAGCACGGTGTCTCTTGGTATCCAAGTGCAGCGGGTGGATTCCTGCAAGTATCCGGGCTTAAGTATACGTTTGACGCTTCGAAGGAGGTTGGTTCACGTATCGTTGAAGTCACGATCGATGGCAAGCCAATCGATAAAACGAAGAAATACAAAGTCGTTGCCAATGACTTCTTGACGGGGGGAGGAGACCTGTTCACGATGCTCAAGGACGAGACGAAGCTTTTATCCAAAACGAAGAGCTACCTGCGAGATGCATTTTACGAATATCTGCAAAAGAATAAATCTATTGCACCTGAGCTCGAAGGTCGTATAACTGTACTGAATCCAGTAAAAGCTGAATAAACAGAACGAGGCTTCCCCTCTCAGCATAGTTGATTATGCTGAGAGGGGAAGCCTCTGTTTATGTGATAGGATATTACGAAGCCTATGGTAAAATAACAGACCTGTTTTGCTAGACTATGCAGTTAGGTTTTCGTATTTGATTACCATCGATTGTCTTATAGCACTTTTTTTCATCAGGTCACGTTGGACAGCAGCCGGCATATTATAGAATTCATCTACTTGAGCTAAGGCTAGCAATGTCATCTTCGTTGCATCCATCGCGAGATCCTCATCTTGTAAAATATAATAAGCCAATTGATAACCATACGTTTCCAATCTTCTCAATGCTTCTATCGTCTGATTAAAGTAATCTGTTGATTTCATATTGATTACCTCACATTATAAATAATGACAAAAAACTCTATTTTTCAATGGATTTATAATACCTACTATTCAGTAATTCCTATATTTAGAAGTTGTACGTTCATCATATGCTCCTTACTTTCTGATGCTGCACCATCAAAGACAACTTCACCTTTGTATACAATGTCTCCATTCGATGCATCCACTACGGCAGTCATGGGAATATCGTTTTTGTAGAACAGAATATAAATTCTGTCATTCTTCAGTATTCCATTACCCAATGTGTCAGCACCGAGTTGTTCGGACGTTAAGGTGACTACTTTATTTTCCATCTTTCCTGTGTCTAGGTTATAATTTGATATTGTGATCATATCGGGTTCAGAGTTCAGAATAGAAAGATTGCTACCATTTAAACGATATGATACGTCATCAGCCATTCCTACTGCCTCCAGTATATCGGACAGATCTGTTAGCTTGCCTGTCTTATACTTATAGGAGTAGAAATGATTCCCTACAACTTCTCGAGAACGTTCTTCATCTATTGTTGTTCGTTTCATCTCGCGGACTTTAAATAGGGTATGATCACTGGAAGCAGAATAGGTAGCATTCGTAATTATATTTTGATGCAATTCAACATTATCTTTAGCAGTAATTCCAAAGTTCAGTATCTCCTTGTTCATTAATACTCCATTGTTCATATCCACAACATAATTATGATACTCGTCTGAATCAGACATATCCACAATCATTTTCCCTTCGATACGTGCTGGACGTTGGTAAGTCAGTATATGAATCTCATCTTCGATCAACTGCACATCCATCACATAGCTATAGGCATAGGAAGTTTGTTCATTTACGAACGTTTCATAATGACTAACTTTATCCGTCGTCTGATTAAGAAGTTCTATACTTAGTACAATCCCCGACTTGTCATCATCAGTGTTATTGGCATAAGCTTCCGCATAAATAATCCATTCCTCATCCTTATAAAGGCTATCAGCGGAACCTTTGCCTCGCATAAAGGAACGATGATCTTTGGTGATCTGACGAATATCAGGCGCTTGAGTCATCACTGATCGTTCTGTATTCGAGAATTCTTTACGATAAATAGAGTGCCTACTCTGATAATCGCTACCATCTGTAGTAACGCTTAAGACTCCAGATCCTTTCCCTCCTATATAAGAGCCTATATAAGAGCCTATAACTTGGATCTTTGCACCTTCAGTAATATCACCCTCAACGATCGAAAGCTTATACTCCGGCAGATGATCTGCAGCACCGAATACATAATACGTACTCATTCCAACAACGATAAACACACTTAATAGAATAGATAACCAATAACGTCTCATTATGCTCCTCCTTACACTGTTATCTTTTTAGAAAGAAGTCGACTTGCAAGCCATACCGACATAGCTATAACCCCTACACACGCGACTATCTCGATGATAAAGATTTCGTTCGGATACAGGTATCCATGGTCATTATTCCGTCCCAAACCGATCAAAGGGAATAGAATAGCCCAACAACAAATGGCTAGATAAAGAATGGCATACACAATGCCCACACGGCGATAGCTTCTTTCGATTAGAATAGCTGTACAAATAGCCAGTACTGCTATCATTCCTAATCCGTAAGTGATCAGAAACTGATCGAAGTTCCCAGGTGTAAGCAGCGCCAGTGCTTGGTTCGCATTAATAGTATCCAAGAAGTGGGAAGGCTCTCTCATATCCGATGGTACGATAAGATTAAAAACCAACTTTTCAACTGAAAGTAACGCGAGTTGAAAGGAAATAAGTCCGAATACGAACATAAGTATTGCCGTTATTTTCGCATAATAAATGTGGATTCTAGCTGTTGGTAGCATCAGCAACCGATATATAAATGTATTTCTACCGAACCAATCCCGGTACCAAATGAGAAACACATAAATAACTAGCACCCCAATACTGAGCAGCATCGGAATGAAAAAGAGCAATTGTGTACTAGAGATCATATCCGCAAAAGAATTGCTAGCAAACATCACTGAACTCCCAAACTGCAAAATCGTTGCTTCCCTTCGGGATAGTTCATTCATATTCCACCAGATCATGGCTCCAAATTGACATAATACGGTTAGACCCATTAGTCCTGCCAATACGAATTTGAAGCGATTGATCTCCATATGTACGAGTTTTAAATATCTGTTCACCCTTGGTACACCTCCCTCATGACGTCAACGACGGACTTCCCTTCTTCGCTACGCATTTCTTCACAATTGAAATCCCTAACGATGATCCCATCCTCCATCAGTACAGCTTTATCAATCAAATGCTCCATCTCTCCGATCTCATGCGTTGTCAGAAGTACGCCTCGATCTTCGATTAAGTGGCTGGAGAATACATCCACAATCAAACCGCGACTGAACATATCAATTCCAGAGAAGGGTTCATCCATTAGCACGTATTCTGTATCCTGTGCAAGACCAAGCATGAGATTAAATTTAGCTGCTGTTCCCTTAGAAAGGTTACCAATTCGCTCTTTCCGATCCAATCCGAAAAACTTCATAAGCTCTTCGGCTCGATCCGTGTTCCAGCTCTCATAGAAGTCCTCCATGAACTGAAGTGCCTCAGAAAGCTTCATTCCAAGTGGCATCGTTAAATGATCGGGAATGAATGCCACCTTCTCATACATACTTTGGTTCATGGGCTGACCAGCGATTCGGATCGTACCTGATTTAAGAGGTGTCAGGCCCATGATTGCTTTCAGAATGGTTGACTTTCCAGCCCCATTGTTACCAATAAGACAAGTAATCTGTCCCTTCTCAGCCGTAAAGGTAACTCCATTAAGTACTTGGCGACCACGATAACGCTTTTGAATATCAACAACTTCAATCACGCTCGTCACCTCCCGTCTGTTCTGAATTCACTACTCTTGTTCCTTCAACATATTTCTGTTTGACGATATCCAACAACTCTTCTACCGGAACGTCAATTTTGCGGACAGATGCCACAAAAGCATCGACAGCATCACTAATTAATTCGGACCGGATCGTTCGCAGCACATGTTCATCACCTGTAATTCGGCTTGGTGAATTTCCTTCAGTTACAATCAACTGCTGTTCCTCCATTTCCTTGTACGCCTTCTGCGCCGTGTTAGGGTTAATCTTCAGCATTGCTCCTAGTTCCCTCCGCGAAGGAATAATCTGCCCAGCTTCCAGCCGACCGGTTGCAAGTTGTTCTTTGAAATGACGTACTACTTGCAAATACACCGGGTCCCGGCCATTGAAAGCGACTTCCGTCCAGCCTTCATTTGTTTTCATGCTGCTACCTCTCATTCTTTTTTCAGTGTGTGTACTGAGTGGTTCATACACTTTAGATGTATTATCCACGTAATACAGTTGGTTGTCAATAGCTATCCTTTAGTTATTTAAGCGGTGCGCAAATAGAGAGGAACATAGATTTCCCAGTTCCTCCCAACGAGAACGTTCCTTCACGTCATTCAACTTTTAAATTAATGCGTTATCCAGTTTTCTAAGAATTTCAACCGCATGCAATAGCGATTCTGTGTATGCATGATGGCTCCCGGATTGCATACAATCCGAATCGAAAAGCTCAACCATTCTGCCATCTTTCATTACTAAGATATCCTCGCATAAGTTAGAAACGAGCGAGAGATCATGCGTAATAAATATAAGCGATAGCTGCTGCTCGACTTTAAGCTGCTGTAGTAACTCAATGATTGTATGCTGATGAATAATATCCAGATTAGAGACAATCTCATCGCATACAAGAAGCTTAGGCTTTACGATCAGTGCTTTTGCAATACATGCACGTTGATACTGCCCTCCACTCAAATGACTAGGCACCGCGTTCAATAACGTTAGAGGTAACCCCATTTTCGTGGCATATTCTATCACAAGTTCTTTTCTCTCGCTTTTGTTCAGCTTCGTGAAATGATATAGTGGCTCCTCTATGCTTTGTGAAATGGTCATACGTGGATCAAGCGAAGCCGTTGTGTTCTGAAATACGAATTGAATTTGCCTATACCAGCTTCTATAACCAGATGTCTTGGTCGTAGGTGGAGGAATGCCGTCAAGTAGAATTTGACCGGAGGTCGGACGCTCCAACGCCATAATGAGCCTCGCAAGCGTTGATTTTCCACTTCCGCTCTCGCCAACAATCGCCAATGAACGACCTGCCTGTACGGTCAGATCAATACGTTCAAGAATGAGTCTTTTTCCAATCATTTTCGATAGTTTCGTTATTTCTAGCATAGTTAATTCAACGGTCTCCTTAAGATAATATATATTGAGAGCGACATTGCCATAGCTCCTTCGTATAGGAATGTTTGGGATACTTTACCACAGCCATTTTACTGTCTTGTTCGATTATTTCACCTTGATACATGACTGCAATGGTATCTGCCATGTAACTTGCAATAAGTAAATCATGTGTAATAAATAACGAGCTCATACCACTCTCCGCCGTTAAATCCCGGAGCAGGGCTAGAATATCAGCTTGAGTAGTCACATCCAGTGCGCTTGTAGGTTCATCTGCAATCAGAAGTTCAGGTTCCAGCAAGAGTGCCATTGCGATCATAACTCGCTGATTCATACCTCCGCTCAATTCGAAGGGGTACTGTTTCATTAACTTATCTACTGTTTTAAGAGAGACCTTTTCCAGCATCCTTCTTACTTTTCGCTCCGCTTCCAGCTTACTAACTGAGATATGACTTCGAAGTAGATCACAAAGCTGTCGTCCGATCGGTATGGCTGGGTGAAGAGCTTGTTCGGGATGCTGAGAAATTACGCCGATCTGGCTACCGCGCACCTTTTGCCACTCACGTGGATTGAAATGAACCGTATTATTTCCTTTAAAAAGAAGCTCTCCCGTCATTTTCAGTTGATTAGGGAGCATGCCTAGCATCGCTTTAATCGTCAATGTTTTGCCGCTTCCACTTTCGCCAATCAAACAAAGTGTCTTTCCGGCATGTAAGGAGAAATTACTATTCAATACTAGATCTTGATTGTCGCGGCTCCTAATAGTTAACTCCTTTACTTCGGCTATAATGGTCATTGGCCACCTCCCCTTTCACCTATTTCAGCTTATATCGGCTTCGCAATTTCTCTCCGCATAACTGAAATGCGCATGCTGTAACAAAAATCATGAATCCTGGAAAGAATCCCATCCATGGGGCAATTTGCAAATAACTTTTCCCATCTAGCAGCATAACTCCCCACTCTGGCGAGGGAGGTTGCGCACCGATTCCGAGAAAGGATAAGCCTGATAATGTCAGAATGACCTTACTCACATCTAGAATCACAAGCGTTAATACCTGTGGAATCATATTTGGGACAATATGATGGATAATCGTATTTAAACCAAAAGAACCGCTTACTCGACTTGAGAGGATATATGGCTCTTTCTTCACATCGTGGACAAGACCTCGTATAATGCGGACATATTTGGCCCACCATGATAACAGAATTGCTAAATAGACGTTTTCCATACCGAAACCCAAAAATCCAATAATGACAATAGTAAGCAGAATATTGGGTACCGCAACAAAAATATCCGTTATACTCATAATCAGCATATCTAGGCGGCGTCCATAATAACCGCTAAGCGTGCCAAGTGCCAAACTTATAATCATAACTATACCCAAAACGACAAATGCAGGAAAAATGGATTGTTTAATTCCGGACAGTATCCTGCTGAAAATATCTCTTCCTAAATAATCCGTTCCAAAAATGTGATGGAAATGAGGCTTTAGCAACTTGGCATCATAGTCCGGTTGGAAAGGATCATACGGCTGTAGCCATGGCGCAAAAATGCCCGCTAGTATTAATACAATAATAAATAGCAACGCGGCCGATACCATTTTATTTGTCTTCATAAAGATGATCAATTCTCCCACCTCTGTTTCTCCATCTGGATGCGAGGGTCTGCAAAATAATAGCAAAGATCTGTTATAAAATTTAAAATGAAGATCGTAGCCGCTAGCAATAAGGCACACCCTTGTATAACCGGGAAGTCGCGGCTATAGATCATATCTAGCATGTATTTACCAATACCCGGGAAGCTGAATATATTCTCAATAATAATAGTTGCACCAAAAAAACTCGGGAAACTCGTTCCGACAATCGTTATTACGGGAATGAGCATCGCTCGAAATAAGTAAGAAGGATAAAGGATCCACCCTTTCAACCCGCGAGCCCTTGCCGCTTCGATATAGGAGGCTTGTTTATATTCAAGCGTAAAGGATCGGATCATTCGGATAAAGTACATGCTTTCCACGATGCTAATGGTCGCTACAGGAAGAACATAGTGGCGTACCGATCCGCTTCCTATAATCGGAAATAACGGCCAGAACACACCAAAACAAAACATAAAAATGATAGCCAACCAATACATTGGAATCGACAAGCCTAACACCGTAACTGTGTACGTTATTCGATCGAACAAGCTCTTCTCGCGAAGTGCAGTCATCACGCCTAGCGGAACAGATAGAACAAAGGTTACCAAAAAAGAGCTAATCATAAGAAGAAGGGTAGGCCCTAATCTTGAGAAGATCTCTTCTGTTACAGGTGCATTTGAAATAAAAGAATAACCCAGGTTACCTTGAACTAGCTCAAGCATCCACGACATATATTGAACGACAAGCGATTGATCCAGTCCCCATTTATGTTGCATGTTTGCAATCTGATTGGCATCAGGAACAGCTCCAAGTCCCTGCAGCAACAGCGCTGCTGGGTCCCCGGGAGCCAAATGCATAAGTATAAACACAAACACCGTTAACACAAAAAGCGTTAGGATGAGCATACCTAAGCGACTAGATATATATCTCAGCATTACTTATCCCCAATGTGTAGTTGATGCCATTTCACGGGGTTGTCTTCAATATTTCCAAAGGTAAAATCAGAGATCTTACTGTTATGAATAAAGGTTTGCTTCGTGTAATAAATCGGTACCGTCATGGCTTCTTCGTGAATGCGATCAAATACGCGGTCAAATATAGCCTGCTGCTCCGATTGTGAAATGGTATTTGCAATCTGGTCCAATTCAGCGGTTAATATATCATCTTGATAAGCAACAGCTGGCGTTTCAAGCGTGTTATAGAACAAGGAGCTCAAGAAACGATAGGGTAATTGCGCATCCGTGTACGTGCGATACAACAGAAGATCATATTGTTTGTTCGTCCAAAGCGCATCGTAATAAGCTGCTCTCTCCTGATTTAGAATATCTACCTTCACTCCGATATCCTTCATCTGATCCTGAAAAATTTCGGCCATTTCTTTCCACTCAGGGTATTCTTCTGTTTGAATGACAAGTCTGAACTTGATTACCTGACCATCTTTTTCGTATAACTTACTACTTGCGTTTAATTGATAGCCTGAGGCTTCTATTAATTGCTTCGCTTTATCTACGTTATATTCATAGGAGGGCTGGTTGTCGGATGTAACAAAAGCGACGGTGCTTTGGAATAAACCCGATACTTCAGCACCTTTTCCACTCATCATTTTGCTCGTATCTGTTCCATAGTTGATCGCCTGTCGTATATTCTTATCAGCTAGCAACTCATTACTCTGGTTAATCACTACGAAATAGGACATCGTACTGGCATTCGTCTCGATTGTGTATTTATCGTTATTCTCGAATAATGCGATATTCTCATAAGGAATATTGCCTACCTCACCGCCAGCCATATCAATCTCGCCATTCTGAAGCGCTAATACGCGAGCTTGGGGATCGGTAATCACTTTGAATACAAGCGAATAGTTAGCCACCGCTTCTTTCCAATAATGCTCATTCGCCACTAATACCGTGTCTTGGCCTTCCTTGTAGCTATCGAGCTTCCATGGACCTGTACCGATTGGCTCCGTGAATTCGCCCCCTATTGCACCGTTGGGAACAACTGCATTGGGACTCATGATTCGAAATGGACGAGCTTGGCTAAGCTCTAGTAAGGTCTGAGATGCCATTTCTTTGAATGTTAGTACAACGGTATACTCATCTGGCGTTTCAATCTTTTCCAACTTACGGGCTATTTCCAATGAAGCCGTCTCCTCATTAGCTACAGTACGTTCCAATGAGAATTTTACTGCAGCAGAGTTGAATGCCGTTCCATCTGAGAATAACACGTCCTTTCTTAAATGAAAGGTATATGTCTTCCCATCTTTAGCAACATCCCATGATTCCGCAAGACTAGGCTCTATTTTACCGCCCTCCCCAAATTCGACTAAAGCATCATAAATGGCGGTTTGGACTGCTCGAGCACCATTATACGTTGTGGCATCGATTTTATCTCCCTTTAGATCTTGGGTAATCGCAACCGTGACTCGCTTTGTCGCCTCGTCTTTTCCGGTTACTTCGGGGGCAGAACTAGGTGTACAGCCTGTTATTCCAACAATCATAATACAAAAACTAACGATCATAATGATACTAAATCTCCTAAACATGTATACTCCTCCTGATGTATGGTACGTGACCATCATAATTTAGCTTGACGTAAACATCTAACTAAGGTTAAATGATAATCGTAAAGATTACTATTAGCAAGTATTTTTTACAAGCTAAATAAAAGGAGAGATAATATGACTGTCAGCAAAGAGCAGCAAAAGGAACATCAAGCCTATTGGGATAAAGGTGCCGATATTTATGATGGGATCGTAGAAAATGAAATCATGAATGAGTCTTATGGTAAATGGGAAGCGATAATAAGTAAGCTGCTAAAGGATAAAAAAGAGCTAAAGGTACTCGACGTCGGAACCGGCCCTTGCTTCTTCGGTATTCTGTTATCTCGTATGGGGCACCATGTAACAGCTATTGATTCCTCTCCTGAAATGATTCAGAAAGCTCAAAAGAACGCCGAAAAGTACGACTGCACGATCAACATTATTCAAACAGATATTTTAGAATTCGCTCCACTGCAGACATTCGATCTGATCATTTCCCGCAATGTAACTTGGTTTCTACCGAATCCTGTAGGCGTCTATCAGAAGTGGCATGAATGGCTAAATGAAGATGGAGAAACGATTATATTCGACGGGAATTGGAACTTGTTCTTAACTGATCCGAAGGAAGCAGCACTCTTCAACATTGCTCAGAAAGAGGCTATTACAGCAGGATATGTCCCTTATCGAACAGAGGAGGAAATCTCAGAAGGTGATCAAATCGCCTTAACATTGCCACTGAGTTATGTGAAACGGCCAGCCTGGGATGTCGATATGCTGACCTACATCGGATTTCAATCTGTTACTGTATTGCAGGGCTTTGACTCAGCGGTTCACAGTGAAACCGAGCAGATTCTGAATCAGCATCGTCCAATGTTCGCCATTATCGCAGTTAAATAGCTAAATCAGCACTACCTTGGTATGTATAATATCGTAAAAATTCATAATTGTTGATATCAAAAACACTGCCCTAGCCAGATATGGCTAAGAGCAGTGTTAACAATGTGGAACGATCATTGTAACCGTGTCCTCTATTACTCTTTTACTACCAACTTAAGTGGTGCAGCAATCAAACTTTCCACGGTCTTGCCCTCTAGAACATCTTTAGCTGCTTGAACAGATAGTTCCCCGATTAATTCAGGTTGTTGAGCAACCGTTGCCGTTAATTTACCCGCTTGAATTGATTTCAAAGCATCTTCATTGCCATCAAATCCAATAACGGGAATCTTTTTACCTGAACTTTGAATCGCTTCAATCGCACCCAGTGCCATTTCGTCATTGTGAGCGAACACAGCTTGGACACCGCGGTTCCCTTGCAATAAGTTCTCCATCACCGTTAAGCCCTTGGTACGGTCAAAGTCAGCAGACTGCTTCGCAATGACATCGAGCTGAGTATCAGCCACTTCATGGAATCCTTTCCCACGTTCACGAGTGGCTGATGCTCCTGGTGAGCCTTCCAATTCAATCACCTTGGCACCTTTACCGAGTTGTTCGATGATGTACTCTGCCGCCATGGTTCCCCCTTTGACATTGTCCGAAGCCACAAGTGCTTTAATCTCCCCTTTATCAGAAGATCGATCCAGAGCAATCACAGGAATATCTAAGCTATTGGCTGTCTGCACCACCGTAGAGATCGCAGATGAATCCACTGGATTGATTAATAGGGCATTCACACCTTGTTGCATTAAATCCTCTACGTCATTACTTTGTTTAGCAGAATCATTTTGCGCATCGATCACGATAACTTTCAATCCTTGCTTATTCGCCTCTGCCATAACACCATCTTTTAATGATACGAAGAAAGGGTTATTCAACGTTGAAATCGATAGCCCGATTTTCATATTGTCCAAGTTGCCACTCTTGTTCGACTTTGCCCACTCTGGTGGTTCCAATGAACATCCTGTCATCAATATTAATAGCATGGAAATAATGATTAATGTACCCTTTTTCATGTTAGAATCCCCCCTCTTATGCCGCTTTCTTACGGTCTAATAATACTGCAATCGCAATGACAATCCCTTTGACTACCATCTGGTAGAATGAGGATACTCCGAGCAAGTTTAATCCATTGTTCAATATACCGATAATAAGCGCACCAATCAGAGTACCTACAATTCGTCCGCGCCCACCTGTTAAGCTCGTGCCCCCTAATACAACAGCTGCAATGGCATCTAGCTCATAAGAGGTACCTGCTGTCGGTTGCGCTGAATTCAGTCTAGAAGTTAGAATCGCACCTGCTAATGCGGATAACATCCCAATTAACGAATAAATCATAATTTTGATGCGATCGACTTTGATACCGGAAATAATGGATGCCTTCTCGTTACCACCAATCGCATACGTTTTGCGACCAAATGGTGTTTTGTGTAAGACGACCCACAAGACAACGAATACGACAATCATCGTGATTGCTGGAACAGGAATACCTAGAAAGTAACCACGGCCAAATAATTGGAACATCATGCTGTCACCAAGACCTGTAATCGGATTACCATTCGTATATACAAGCGTTAATCCACGGAAAATAGTCATGGTCGCTAATGTTGCGATAAATGGAGCCATTCTACCTTTTGTAATCATGAGTCCGTTAACCATACCCATCACGCCACCTAGCAAACAACCAACGATAATAGCTAAGATCGGATCTAGTCCTGAGAGCATCAGGTTGGCCATTAGGGCACTGGATAATGCGAGAATTGAACCAACGGATAAATCAATGCCTCCTGTCAATATAACAAAGGTCATTCCGAATGCAATCAGCGCATTAATGGCGACCTGTCTAAGTAGGTTCAGAATATTAAGCGGCTCTAAAAAGCTCGGGTTTAACACGGTTACGATAAT
This sequence comes from Paenibacillus sp. FA6, assembly GCF_051550225.1. Classification (NCBI taxonomy): domain Bacteria; kingdom Bacillati; phylum Bacillota; class Bacilli; order Caryophanales; family Paenibacillaceae; genus Paenibacillus; species Paenibacillus sp. FA6. The sequence goes on from NZ_CP188820.1 coordinate 2,081,775, forward strand.
AATCAGGATGAGTAGTCCTAGTAAGGGACCTAGTTTTTGTGTGATTTGTCCGATTTGAAATCCCTTTTTTATACTTCCATCATTAGTGGTCATCTCTATTGCCCCCCTGTAGCTAGCGTCATAATATTCTCTTGCGTAGCTTCCTGTTTCGTAAGTTCGCCACTGATTTCACCTTCATGAACGACCAGTATTCTATCACTCATTCCTAGCACTTCCGGCAACTCTGATGAGACCATAATAATGGCTACACCACGTTCCGTTAATTCGTTCATGAGTTGATATATTTCTCGTTTAGCTCCAACATCAACCCCACGTGTAGGTTCATCCAAGATGAGGACACTTAAACCAATGCCAATCCATTTCGCGATAACCACTTTCTGTTGATTTCCTCCAGATAGATTACGGACTAGTGTTGCTGAGGACTGTGTTTTGATCTGCAAACGTTGAATGAGAATGTCTACAAATTCTTGTTCTTTCTTTTCGTTAATCAATCCTTTGGGTGCAAAACTATATAGGTTCGTAAGTACCATATTCTCTCGAATGGAGAAATCAAGAACTAATCCTTCGTCTTTTCGGTCTTCCGTAACAAATCCTATACCTGCTTTCATTGCATCGTCAGGGTTTCGGATCGTGATCTTTTCTCCCCGAATCCAGATCTCACCTTGATCTAATCTATCTAATCCGAATAACGTTCTCATCATTTCGGTACGTCCCGAACCCATTAATCCTGAGAATCCAATAATTTCACCAGAACGTAGCGAGAAATTCACGTCTTTGAATTGCCCCTTCTTCGAAGCATTTTTAACCTCGAGCACGACTTCTCCGGGATTGGAAGTACGCTCAGGGAAACGGTCTGTTAATTCTCGACCAACCATCTTTTTGACTACTTCATCAAAATTGGTATCAGGAATAGCCTTCGTATCAACCGTTTTGCCATCACGCATGACTGTGATTCGATCACATATCGCAAAAATTTCTTCCATCCGATGCGAGATATAGACGATAGAGACCCCGTCTTTTTTCAGTGATGCGATGACTTCAAACAGCTTCTGTATTTCCCTCTCTGTTAATGCAGCAGTGGGCTCGTCCATCACGATCACTTTAGCGTGGGTCATCAAAGCTTTGGCAATCTCAATCATTTGTTTCTCACCTACTGAACATTCCCCCGCATCACGGTTCAACGGAATCGTCACAGAGAGTTTGCGGAACTGCTCATCTGCTAGAGCCTTCATTTCATTCGTATTCAATAGACCCCATTTCGTTGTCCGTTCCTTCCCTATGAATAAATTGTCTAGTACGGTCATATCCGACCAGACATTCAGCTCTTGATGGATAAAGGCGATTCCACTTCGTTCCGCCTCTTTGGGATTCGCGAAGTACGTTTCCTGACCATCTATAACAATGGTTCCTTGGTCGCGCTGATGGAGTCCGATCAGAATGTTCATAAGAGTAGACTTACCCGCACCATTCTCACCCATGAGGGCATGAACTTCGCCATCCTGAAGATCGAAATCCACACCCGTCAGTACACGGTTCGCACCGAAGGCCTTATGGATACCTTTCATTGTAATGTGCATAATCGTAGACCCCCTCTTTAACCGAAAAAGACACCGGCTTGTAAAATACAGTTAGCATAAGGTTTAGCCTCGCCTGTGCGAATAATAACCTTTGCCTTCTGGGTGAGCAGCTTGAATTGTTCATGTGAATACTTCTCTATAGGTATTTCCATAAATTTGTGATTTAAGTAATCTGATGTTGCTTGATTAGCTGTAGCTAACTCTTCCGCTACAATCACCTTTTCAATGACCATATCCTCTACGATCATATCAACAACATCTTGAAAGCTAGGAACGCCTAGTGTAAGCGCCAAATCAATCTTGGCAACGCCTGCTGGAATAGGAAGTCCAACATCTGCAATAACAATGGTATCCGTATGCCCTAAGTCGGCAAGTATTTTGGAAATATGACTATTCAATGTTCCGTGTCTCTTCATGATCTAAAGGCTCTCCTCTACTTCTGCTCGTGTTGGCATACCGCCTTGAGCACCAAATTTGGTAACAGATAAAGAAGCCGCTCGGTTAGCAAATCTCACACTATCTTGTAATGATTTCCCTTCAGCCAGAGCAACAGCAAATGCGGCATTAAAAGTATCTCCTGCGCCAGTTGTATCTATCACTTCTACTTTATAAGTGGGAACAACGACTTCTTGATTACCATCGTAATAACGCACGCCATGACTACCTTCTGTAATGAATAGCTTGTTCGGATATTTTCTTAAAGCTTCAGCCGTACTCATTCCAGCAAACAAAACCGTACATTCATGTTCATTTGGAGTCAAATACGTAGCATTCTCTATAATGGATTCACTGATTGGACGTGCAGGTGCCGGATTGAGCAATAACGGAACATTGAATTTATGGCAAATGTCACTCACATAAGTTACCGTCTCTTCTGGTATCTCTTGCTGTATAAGCACCATGTCAGAACTACGAATAGTATCTAATGCTTGTTCTATACAATCCGGAGTGACTTGATCATTAGCGCCTTTCACTACGATAATGCTATTATCGCCTTCAGCTAATATGATATGAGCCGTTCCTGTTTCCATACCTGTAACCGGTTTCAGATGCTCCATATGAACGTTGTTAATTTGGAAATTATTCGTAATCGCTTCCCCATAATGATCGTCTCCGATACGACCGATCATTGTTACTTCTGCTCCTAAACGAGCCGCTGCAACAGCCTGATTCGCTCCCTTACCTCCCGGAACGGTTGCGAAGCTTTCTCCTAGAACGGTTTCTCCAGCGTTAGGACGCTTCGATGAAGTTACTACTAAATCCATTGAACAACTTCCAATGACACAAATCTTAGCCATAATGATCAACCTTTCTTTTGTTTCTTATAGTTAACCTTATCTTGTTCATTTAGCTTAATAAGTAAACCAATTTCTTCACGTCCCATGTCAGATGTCAGTGGGCGAATGTCATTAAACTCTTTATCTGCTATTTCATTGCTGTTCTTAAATATTAACCCGTAACCCTATTGCTGAATCTTATCTTATAAGCATCAAGTAAACGCGAAAAATAAGATTGTGTAACCGGTTACACATATTACATTATTAAAATATCATATATCCTTTTAAATTACAACTGCATATACTAAAATGATGCAAACATCATTCTAACTGATTTAACCATGGACACTAACAATGGTCCCTGATAAAATAGAACAAGTTAAAGAACGGGGGCACCATCGTGGATTATGTTATTTTAGATATTGAATTTAACGGTCGCAAATTTGCAAGCGACCTACCTATGGAGGTAATCGAGATCGGAGCTGTCCGATTGGACTCGGGTTTACGACATATGGATGAATTCTCAGCATTAATCAAACCAGTTTATTTCTCAAAGCTAAACTCTTTTATTAAAAAGAAAACTGGAATTCCGCAGGAAGATATAGATCAAGCTGCCGGATTCGTAAAAGTCATTAGTGATTTCATTAGCTGGTTAAATCAAAGCGAGTCATATCTCCTTTTCACCTGGGGTGGCGAAGATTTAAAAAGAATTATATATGATACGCGGATGCACAAGCTTGATGATGCCTACTGGATGGCAGCCGACTATTTTGATTTATTGAAGGGTTTCACACGCTATAAGAATGTTATAAATGATGTTAGTGTCGAAGGCGCTCTGCTAGATCTTAATATTATTCCGTCTGGCTCTGCTCATCGGGCATTAGACGATGCAAGAATGACGTCAGAGGTATTCAGAGCTATTTTCGATAAGTTAGACTTCTCACATACACAACAATTTAAAGATGTTTACTCCAATGCGAAAGAACGAAGAATGGTGAAGAATGCGATTCGTTCGATGACACTTCAGAAGATCCCTCTCACTTGGGAGAATCTCCATGAACGCTACCTTAAAGAAAAGGTGGCGCTTGAAGATCCAAGAAAGTTCACTGAGTTACAGCAATATTTCATCACAGAATTAACGAAAGAAAAGCAGCCTGTTGCTGCATCCTCGCAATAGGAAGAGATCTTTACAACACATATCAAATAGAAAAAATCACTATGGAGAGCGCTCCTTAGTGATTTTTTGCATCCATTAATAAATATTACAATATAACCTTATCCTCTAGGTTCCTCCATAAGTGATGTGCTTCTCTAGCGACATGTTCTAATAAATCTGGCGGTGATGTTGTCACTGCAGCACATTGTTTGATTAAATCATCTAGCTCCAATTTGAATGCTTCAAGGGCTTTCGTTTCTTTAATGACCATTAGGTTAAATTGGTTAAGAACTGGCAGTATCTCTTTACGTGGATGACGGATCATCGTTCTGAGTGCATTGGCTTGGAGAAATAGATTTTCAAATTTCTTGGTCATGGCTCTGACTTGATCATGTAATTCATAATTCGATGTATCTAAATAATGGCTTATGAAGCTAAGATGATCGGCCATTTGCCTCAACCAAAAGTAATTCTCATGTATCGTTGCGTCAGCTGGTGAAACTCGATTACCCGATTGCAACAATTTAAAGACTGACACCGTCTCTTCTGCTTCACGAATCATATGATCAAGAAGTGCTTGTGGCGTTGAAATGATGACTTCACATCGTAAAGCTTTATCCAACGTATGCGTGAGTAAACATTGGAATTCATGTGTCGCATGCTGAGCCTCATGAATTAACTTTCCAGGATCTTCTGTTTTCAATCTTGTTTTTTCATATATTGTTCCCAAACGTTGAATCATATGCTGGTTCGCACGGGCTAGTTCCATTTCATGATGGCTTATTTCCCTGTCAAAGAATCGACCATGATCATAATTGTTCTCCACCCAAAAGCCGATAATTCCATAGATGTCCCTTTCATAATGATCAGTATAGGGCATAGTCCCACCTCCTCGTTCGTGAAATTGAAGTATCTATCCCTATGAGTATGCAGATCATTTGTTACCTATGCGATGAAAATATAGATGAACTGCATAATTCACTTCTAATAACACAATCTATTTGAACAGAAAGGAGACTTTCATCATGACGGTGAAGGGAACACGATGGCACCCATACTGATTGTTCTGGATAATCCCGGAGCTCGTGAAGATCGAGAGGGTGCTCCCTTTGTATGTGGTACTCGACAGACATTCAGATTGGACTCTATCGCAGTATCAGTGAAACTTATGCTTTCTTATATTTCAATCAAACTCCTACTTAACTGGTAAACGATAGAATCACTTTACGTTGATTCCATTTATTTAGTTCAAGTTATACATTTTGTAAATGATGATCGCTGCCTCTGCTCGAGTTGATTGGGATAGAGGATTCAGTTGTAATTTCGCATCACCTTTAACTATTCCCGTCTTAACCAACTCAGCAATCGCACTCACCGCATACGCGGAAATGTTAGTACGGTCAGTGAATGCATTCAATTCAGTTAAAGCTGCTTCGCTAGCTCCCCATACCCCCGCAGCTCGAAGCGCTTTGGCTGTGATCATGAACATATCCTGTCTTGATATATTCTCTGACGGATAGAACTGTCCGTCAGCCTTCCCATTTACAATGCCCAACTTCTTAGCCATACCGACTTCATCGTAATAGTATGCCGTTGGCTTGACATCAGAGAAGTTCGAATCCATGTCCATGGATGCCGAGAGACCCAAAGCCCTTACAAGCATAATGATAAAGTCAGCTCGTGTAACATTCTCACTTGGAGAGAAAGTTGTCGTAGTTGTTCCCTTGACCACACCTTTGGAAGCCAACACTTCAATTTCACTTTTCGCCCATGCAACCTTTTCCAGATCCTTGAACGACTTCTGTACATGTACGACGGCAAATTGGCTGAAATGATTCGTAATGAATGTTACCTTTCCAGTTGCTGCATCATATTTGCCGGTTGGCACAGCAATTGCCTTTCCAGAAGCATCAAGATACCAGATCGAAATATGTTCTGGAAATTTGAGTTCCTCTGCAGTTGGCTGATATGGAATGGATACTTTAACAGGAGCATCCGGATTGTTGAATCCCACTTTTTTACCATCCGCCGTTGTGATGCTTAACTCGATCACAGGCCGGTTGCCAATTGCGTTGCGAACGTCCGTAGGTATTGTAGCGGGATCTACCCTCGTCATCTTCAACGTGATTGTCCGTGAATCTGCCAAGAGAACACCGCTTAGCATATTACCAGCCAACACAACATCGGCTATTTCCGTAGAAACGGCAATCTGCTGCAATTTTCCAGCCGTCGATACGGACGCCGAAGGTAATGTCAACTCATAACTGTGGGCACCTGCTACTGTAGGTATATCTACTTGCACTTGCTTCACACCAGTAACGTCTGCTTTCGCTTGAGCTAATGCGCCGTTTAATTGCGTCTGAGTTATTGTACTTTGTACTGTATTTCCCTTTATTGTAGTTAGAGCTTTAATGAGTGTACCTAGTTTATTATCGCTCGAACCGCTACTAGAAGAACCGATAATACCCCCAAGTCCACTGCCTCCGGGACCACCTTGATCCGGTATGTCTCCATCTGATCCTCCGTCAGGATTGGGCTGTGACGTACTCCATTTCATGAAGTCCCCTAAGATGATTTGGCCAGTAACATCTCTTGTGTAAGGAATAACAGGTACCACACTTACAAAGTCAGCATCCGTAAGTTGTACACCTGATTTATTGACGGATGCAGTACCATTAAACATAAAGTTCTTATCAGAGCTTAATGCTGATGGGTAAATGTCTTTAGCCGTGAAATCTTTCTGATAGGAAACAAAGCCGTCAATTGTAAAATCAGTTTGGATATTGGCGTACGTAGTAAAACTTATATTTCCTTTAGCATTATTAAATGAGATGTTATTTCTCGCGATTACGCCTGGATTGCTATTGCTAGTAAATCCATAAGCACCATTGCCGATAGCGATGCTGTTTCTGATTATATGCGGAACGTGGATCCCTTCTCCTCCAAGTTTAAAGCCGTTCTTATCGCCAGCACCTGTAGTACCATTCGATAAGAAGCCATTATTATAAGCGATGCTGTCTTCAATAATAACAGCGCCGATCGCGCCTGTTCCTGCTTTGGTGTATAAATCCCAGCCATCATCGATGTTGTTATGTGCAATACAGCCTCTAAAAATATTGCCTTCACCCGATGTAAGCTTTGCCGCAAATCCATCTGCATTGTTGTCAGACGGATCACGATTGTCATGTGATGTGCTGTTTAGAATAAGGTTGTAGGAAGGCCAATGGGCTCTATCATTTTCCGAGATGTCTGTACGGCTAATTTGCAACCCTGTGTCACCATTCTCATAAAAATGACTACTTTCAATAATGTTATAGCTTCCACCTACCGTAAAGCCTTTCGTATTTCCTGCTGTACGTGTGAAATCAATGCCTTTCACATGCCAGTAGTTGCCTCCAAGTACGACCCCTTCGGATTTCTTATCGAAATCAATGATCGGTTGTGCACCCGGAGCCGCAATGAGTGATTTCATCGCTGCTGCCTTACCATCATTATATTTCTTGATGTGGATACTTGAATTACGTACGTATCTTCCGTCAAGCATCATGATCTTCTGACCAGGTGCCACAAATTGGATCGCTGTATCCAAGTCAAGAGGACTACTTACCGAACCTAAACCACCTACTGTACCCGATGGGGATACATAGATATCTCCAAGATAGGATTTCGTTGTTACCGTAAAGTTGCGCACTATTTTATCGTATGAAGTTAATAACTGGGTGTCGTTAGGTAAATATGTGATACTGAAGTTTGTTTGGCCATTTGCGGTAAGCGAAGCGGGTATTGTAAATAGTTGTCCCGATTCGATTGCTTGGTCCTGTGCGATGACCCTTTGTCCCTCTTTTACCGTGATCGTCCCATCAACATTTGATTTGACCATTAAATCGTAATCTGTCTCAGATGTCTTGTCGAGCGACACAATCTCAAATCCAGGAGTAACGGCCTGCAGAGGCGGTTCAATTCTCGGTGGATCGGTCTGTGTTGCAGTTACAGTAAATTGAATATTGCTGACTTCAATCGTTGCCAGACGAGCTGCATAGAATCCAACATAAATTTTGGAATCTTGCACGTTTAAAATATCTGGGGTAAAAAATATCGCTTCTGTCCCATTATTTAATTTCCCGGTGTAGCCACTATTGGTTTTCGCAAGCGTTAGCCTATAAGGCTGAGCTGGATACGTATTGCTAGACGCAGGTCTTACATTTTCTATCATTCTCGTTTGAATACCTTGGCTCCCTGCACCGTCCGGTGTTGTCACACCTGTTCTGACGAATAATTGAGTACCGTTCGCATTCGTTGTTGAACCGCTAAATCCACCTATGGCTGCTATATTTGAAGCGAACACACTGGAATCACCAGCTGTTCCGATCGCATCTCTAGCCATTATTCCGAAAGATTCTTGACCATCATGCGGATTCTTCGCATAATCAATGACTTTAATATCAGCAGATAATACAAAGTTATCTTCAGAGGCATCAATCTCCGTATAGTAGAAAGAGATTCCATCATGATCCCCCGTAACCTTCCCCGCACTGCCAGCAATCGCTTCAACCGTAACCGATGTGTCCGTGTTAATCATCACTTTATTGTTGGCATCGGATGTAGATTGGCCGAAGCGGATTGATTTCCACTCGACTTCCGTCTTTTCCCTTACAGTGACATGTATGACAATTGGTTGTAGGTTCGTATCCGTTGGAGCAATATGGATCTCGTAAACTCCGGGCTTTGTGTTGTCATAGTGAGTTGTCGAGTCAACGGTATATTCCCCTACTGGTAAAAGTACTTTGTCCGCATTATCGTACACTTTGGATATTTCTAATCCTGTGCTATCGAAATCTTCTAGGATATAATAAAGAGTCTGAGGATATTTCGTAACCTCAATCCCGACGAGAGCTTTTACTTTCACAGTAACAGTAAAGACAGCCGTCTTCCCTTTATGCGTAATTGTAAGTGATTTGGAACCAGCAGTCGTAGAATCAAGTGGTGATACGGTATACTCACCTTTCATGAGTCTAACTTCCGTATTGTCATCGTATTGAGCATAGACTATCAAACCGTTCAGATTTAGATCGTCTCCAATAAAGTAAGTCTCTTTTTCTGGTTTTTTCTTAATTAGCAATTCAGAAATGGCTGCACTTTTTACTTCAATGTTAAAAGTTGTAGATGCCGCCGGCGTTTCTGTTGATGTAACGGCCATCGTTATCGTTCCTGGACTATCAAATACATGAGCAGGAGTGATCTCCATACCGGAAATGGAGAATGTGTATAGATCGTTCGTTAATTCTTTTAACATATAACCATTGTTATAGTTAGCTTCAACAACAAAACCTTCCGGATCAAACGAGTCACCTACATAATAATCCGTCTTAGCCGGGAAATATTTAATCGTTAAATCTGTGACTTCTAAAGCAATAATGTCTAGCTCAATCGTCTCCGTTACTCCGTTAAAATGTATAGTAACTTGGTTTGTTCCAACATTGCTGCTGTCAAATCCTGAATCAAGATAATCTAACTTTGTTAGAACTTCTTCAGCCCCACCAGCGTACACTGCGGTTACGGTCATCCCGTTTAAATCCAAGTCTTCTCCAACTAAATAGGTTTTTTTCATGGACGTGGTATCTATACGTAGATCGGAAGGTACTCTAGTATCCATTTTGATGTCCAAGCTACTGAAAGTAATCTCAGCTTCTCTTGCCACGTATAAACCCGCATAGATCTTATCGTTAGATAGGTTTTGGTTAAGCACAATTTTTTCGCTCGTTCCGTTTACTGTTACTACGTATGCGTTTCCGGTTTTTTTGATTCTCAAATCATAAACTTCATTATGTGCTGGCATATTGATTCCACTAAATGGACTCAGCTTGGTTTGAGTACCTAGTTTATAAAATCCTCTCATATCATTAAGAGCTGGTGATTTAGCACCAAAACCTCCGACTGCTACATAATTGGAAGTATGAAGTGTTGTAACTCCATTCACACCAATCTGATCTTTAAGCATAAGCCCAAATGATTTTTGGTTTTCATTATTAAGACTTGTATCATTAAAGCTTTTTACCGTTGCTTTAGCGACGATTTCAAAGTTGGCGTCAGCAGGCATTTCTTTATAATAGAAAGACATGCCTTCTTCTGTACCGGAAATTTTCCCGCCATTTGCTGCTGACAAGGTGATTGATCCATCTGGATGAACGGTCGGAACGGGATTTTTAATCGCACTTGTATTCCCTCCAAATGCACTAAAATCCCAAACTCCTACATCCACTGGTGTTTCAATGTTTAAATTTACATTACTAAATGTTACCGTTGTATTCCTTGCCGTAAAAAGCCCTGCATATTGAATACTTCCCGAATAATTCTCCAAAACTTTTATTTCGTTACCAACCTTTAAGGTGTAGTTATTTCCGGATTTCTTAATACTTAAATCATATACATTGTTTGAGGTAGGAGCTTCGATCGGGTTATCGAAAGTGAGTTTCCCTTGTGCACCGCCCAGTCTAGTGAATCCTTTTATATCTTGATCAAGCGCACCCACTGCTACATAGTCTCCTACTCCATACACCCCGCCATGGACGTTCATAAATATTTCATCTCGCAGCATAATACCAAAAGCGACTTGGTTGTTCGCTGTCCAAGCATCAACCGTAGCCTTTGCCGTTAATTCAAAATCGGCATCAACAGGGACGTCTTTATAATAATAAGCAATCCCATCCGTGCTTTCTGAAATCTTACCTCTGTTATCGGCACTTTTTAGCGTAACCGTCCCGCTTCCATTTTCCGTAATCCCAAAGTTTGCTGGTGTAATCTTGTCTGCTCCCCCTACATCGCCAAATACACTCCCTTGCCAATCACTGGTAATGTCAATCATTCCTGCAGGCGGATCTGAAGCAACCACCGGAATAGATATCGCAGGTAATAACAAGACGAACGACATCAAGCATGCTAATAACCGCTTTCGTTTTCCCATTAACAAAATTCCCCTCTCGTTACCATAAGTAATTGTCATCTGACCCATTAATTAAAACGCTTACAAACGATAAATTCCATAATCATTTGCTCAGATGATAGGTTAAGCTATGTGCCCCTAAGGATTCTGAGAAAAAAAGTGTTGTAATGACACTCGTAATCATGTAGATTTACCTTTTTTCGAATAGATACAACGAGATGACGCATATGTGAATATGATCTAGATCAATTTTAATTTTCTATTGTGAATTTTTCATATGGTGAAATAATCATTTCAATAACAGTAGACGTTCTCTATTGTTATAGTTTCCGTTGTTCACAAAAACAAACAAAAAAAGAGACCTCTGATGAGATCTCCATTTCATTTTATAACTAACGAAAGAGGTTCTAGGTAAATCTCAATCAAAAACTTTAGGATTTGGTCCATATTGATTACTTTCTTCACTATCTTCGCACATAAATATGAGTAGTATAATACCGCCAATTAGGGGAATAAACGTTATTAAATACCACCATCCACTTCTCCCAGTGTCATGTAGTCTACGAACGGCAACAGCTAAAGACGGTAACATTACCGCAACAGAGTAAATTACTATTAATACTGAATTCAGATTCGCAATAAACTCCAATATTAAAAGTAACATGAGAGCGATATAATTAAAAAGAGTAAACATCCAGTATTCCGTACGTCTCGCCCTACCTTCAAATCCTACGTAGTTCTTTAACACTTTCAAATACCATTCCATTTACTATCGCCCCCAATCAGGATATTACTTATCACGATAACCGATACGAATTCCTAATTCCATTACTTATTCTATATCGGCGTGAAACATTCCCAAGATTAGATCTTTATAACTTGAAATACTGGCTTACATTTCCGCTATCTGGAAGTGTCTTCTCGATATATTCCCCTCCGGTATAGTCACCGATTACCTTCTGCCAGAATTTCTGTGCTGGCTTATTATTTCTCAGCTGCGTGACTTTCCATTTCCCTTTATATTGTTGAAAAAGCTCTTTCGCTGCCCAACTTCCTAGACCACTGCGACGATACTTCTTCATAATAAAAAATTCAGTCATATAATAATCGGCCTCTAGCGAATGATGTAGTCGTTCCACCAAAGCGAATCCTGCGGGCTTGTTATAAAATGATATCAATATAGCAAATTTCCCTTCTCCCTGTTCCCAAAATGTATCCAAGTCTGGATACGTTTCAAATTTCCCTGTCTCCTCAAGCTCAATATCCAAAAACTCTGTGAAATCATATAAATAAAATTGCATTAAATGATGAATAACGTCTTTATGCTCAATCGGAACCCTTTCTAGCTTCATTTCCATAGTTTCACCCCATCGTATCTTATCTGAACCTACTATATAACTTTGTCCTGCAACTTCGCAATTATACTCTTTCTTGTACTCTCCCATGCCCTCTCTAAGACTTCTATCCATACCTATGGTAAAATAACAGTTAGACTCTATCCATCAAGGAGGTGCATCCGTGAATATACAAAAAGATATTGATCGCAAACGGCTCGATGAAAAGGTTCTCGGCATGCCTTGGTTCGTGCAACAATTCATCGATTATAAATTACCTGACCTTTCTCCATCAACGCTACTAGAGTACATACGGGATTACGAAACATTCTTTAACTGGTTACGTGGCGAATTACTCTCAGAAGCCGACCATAACTCAAAAGTGAGCTTAACCGAACTGGAAATGCTACGTATGGAGAATGTTGTGAGTTATAGACTCTATCTCACGACCCGTCGTGAGGGTGCTAATTCCAAAGTAACCATCTCTCGCAAGTTATCATCCCTGCGTTCATTATTTCATTATTTAAGCCAGATCGCCGAGGATGAGGATTTCTATCCTTTATTAAAGCGTAATATTATGGCCAAAGTAGAAGTCAAACGCATACACAAACCGAAGGATACCGCCGCTAAGTTAAAAGGTAAGATCCTTGAAGAAGAAGAATTGCTGGAATTCATAGCATATATTCTTGTGGGATACGGGATTGATGTCGCTGATAACAAACAAGCCATCTACTCCTATGAGCTTAATAAAGAACGAGATGCTTGTATCGCTAGCCTGATTCTGAACTCAGGACTTCGTGTTTCAGAGATCATTAATTTGAATATTGATGACCTAGACTTCAACAATAAACTAATATACATATTCCGAAAAGGACATAATGACGAAACATTCAAAACACCGGTCTATTTCCGTGAACAAGCCCAGGATGATTTGGCATTATACCTTAGTCTAAGGCAAACTCGTTATCATGCACCCAAGAAAGAAAAGGCCCTTTTCCTCACTATCCCAAATGGTCAAAAAGATGGAAAGCGGATGACGAAGCGTGCTGTTCAGGCTATGATCATTAAATACGCTACGAGATTCGGCAAGCCCTTCCTGACGGTGCACAAACTACGACATTCTTTCGCAACCGATTATTATCTTCAGAATGATATTTACAAGACGAAGGAGCAGTTGGGGCATGCCTCCACAGAGACGACAGAAGTATATGCTCATCTAACAGATAAAACGATGTCCGAAGCGATTGAACGACGTGTGGAGTAAACATAAGTACCCATATTAAAAAGTGCACGCGATGCCCTTTGAAAGAAGGTTGCTATAAAGAAGGACGGCTTCTCATTCATAATTGAATGGGAAGCCGCCCTTCTTTGATTGAAATTCATTAAACGAAAATTAACATATAGTACTCCATTTTCATCTATACTTGGCGATTGGGTAAGTGTATACTCTTTTCCATTCACAGATGCTTTTAATGAATTTACAGTCAACTGAATTTCCGTCTCCTTAGAAGTAGCAATGATAGATCCTGTTTTTTCTTCATATGAAACTACAACACCTAATTGCTCAAAAATCTGCCGAAAAGGTACCCTCGTTCTGCCATAACGACATAAGCATCAGGGTTGAAAGTCATTTGTTGACCATTTAATATTACATTAGCTTTTGTGGCAGCCGCATTCGTAACTGGACTGAATTACCATTAAAGAAGCGATACGTTCGCCTACAAGCTTTCCTACGGAAAGCTACCTCGGAACCATATGCTTTGCCCTCTGATCTCAAGCGCTAGTTTTGGTTTTGAACCTAAAAATAAAAAAACATAAATAAAGGTGACTTCTCATTCGGAATTGAATGGGAAATCGCCTTTACCAAAGAAAATATGTGAACTACCTTCGACCTCTTCTGCTAATTTTACCCGAACCTATTCTTGTTTTCGGTTTACTAATCGATTTCTTAGAAGAACCAAAAATACTAGAGCCACTGCCACTATCGCTTCCTTTACTAATACTCCCTTTACTTGGAGTGGTACCTCGGTTGAATATAGTGTCGTCAGATCGCTTGCTACTAGATGAATTGCTAGTATTTCCACGTCGCGTGATGAGCCCTTTTTTCTCCACGGTGAGTGGAGGTGTCATTTTCTTATCACTGGTCGTTGGTTTAGAATAGGTTCCTTGATTCGGTTTGTATACATCTTTACTAGAATATCCACGATAAGTACCACTTCGCCCTAATGAATCGAACATGTTACCTATAATACTTGCAGCGATGTATCCCTCAAGGAAGCTCGAGTCATAATTCTTCTGGACATATTCCTTTGAGTCAACTTCAATCAGCGTATCCTCAGAGTTATCTGGATCCTGTTGTAAATGGTACCATTCATCATTATAAACAAGGAACATTCGCTCCGAATCTTCTGCCGAAATCTGATCCGGCTGACGCTCCTCAGATAGTCCAGCAGCAACCTCAGGTACAGTCTGACCTTCTGCCCGATATACATAAGATGTTGCTTTTCCATCTTTATTCACGGATTCAAGCGGATACGACTTAATTGTTGTCCCTAAATCACCCCAACCACCCGCACCACAACCACTCAGTAGAGATACTAATAAACCAAGAACGATCAAACACTTTATTGAGAGAACTGAATGTTTCTTCACTTGATCCACTCCTAGCTTGCCCGAATGATTTTTACATCTGCCGGTATCACACTTTCGCCTTCATACATCATAAATCGTCCATTTTGCCATTCAATCCTCAGCAGCTGATTATCGTCAGATTGATACTGCCACACATGCTGCTCCCCACCTTGCATGAATGGTGCTTTTCCAGTTACAAGCACATTCCCGTCGTACTCCTCCTCCAAATGAAAGGCTACGTCGTCCAAATCCACGATGCTCGGAACCTCATTTGGATTGTCCAACCTTCCA
The DNA here is from genome assembly GCF_051550225.1 of Paenibacillus sp. FA6. Lineage (NCBI taxonomy): Bacteria > Bacillati > Bacillota > Bacilli > Caryophanales > Paenibacillaceae > Paenibacillus > Paenibacillus sp. FA6. The sequence goes on from NZ_CP188820.1 coordinate 2,096,981, forward strand.
TCAATCGGCTTATACAACGAATACTGTATATTTTCCCGTTCCTCAATATGAAAATAAGCGATATCCTGACCATCTTGTAACGTAAGTACAACCGCGTTCCGACTACGATTATGGACTCTTCCCACCACTTCGTACGTAACTAGCGATACTTCGCATATATCACCTGGTGCAAGTCCCAACACATTCTTCTCTCGAATGGGCGGTTCTGGTTTAGCAAATAGATTCCCTACTCTTTTCCATATACTCATATTCTGCGACCCCTTATCCACGTTAGTTCAACTTACAGACAAGCTGTAATGATTAGTGCACCTACAATATGCAGCGATCCAGCAAATAGACCATAACCTAATTTACCTTGTTGTGTTCCTAGATCAAGGTCCAGCTTAGCCCATCCTCTAAGTAATATACGAACAACACTTTCCAGAATGAGCAGTACAATAAAGGATATAATTGAAACAACTATCGCTTCTAGTAATACATTTGAGGTCGATATAGATACGGAAAGAATGTATCCTTGTGCAACAAGCTTCAGTATCATCCTTGTCGTTACCGCCATATTTCCCGCTTTAACTTCTTCGAAATCCTTATACTTTGTAAATAATGAGTCCACATATAGCAGAATGAACAGTAACACCGAACCTACACCCGTCCAGACCAACACTCTTAATACATATTCAAAATCCATGGCAACTTCAACCCCATTCGGCGATAAATTTCACATTGTTTTCACATAAAAGCGAAGGAGATATTGTTACAAATCAGCTCCTTCGCCTGTCATATTACATATGATAACTATTTTTTCTTATTAGTTCGTGTTCAAAAGATGACTTTCGGAACTTCCTCTACTATTCTTTTTTCTCGAATTGTTTCATAAGTGCTGCTAGTTCATCTTCAACCGCTTGGTCTTTATTTAAACTCGCAAACTCGTCGTCCAAAGATTTCTCACTAGAAGACATTTCGTTACTTGCTTCAGCCTGCGCTTCCATGTGTAACATCTTATCTTCCATACGTTTGAGACCGCTTGCCGCAGAATCCGTACTGAAGCCTGTCATAGCCTTGTTAATCTCCGTTTGTGCTTTGGCAGCATTGTAACGTGCTACTAATGTTTCTCTTTTATTCTTCATTAATGTCAATTGCTTACGCATTTCTTCAAGTTTCCCACGAAGATTATCAGCAGAAGCTTTATTCTGATCATAGTTCACTTTGTATTCATTCATCTTCAGCTCGGCTGCGTTCTTCTCTTCCAAAGCGCGACGGGCAAGATCAATATTCTGAGCTTGAGCAGCTACTTGGGCCTGTTGAGCACGTTTGTTCAAAAGCGCTTCTTGCTCTTCATAGAGTTGTTTGAATTTCTTCTCGATAGCAATTTGTGCAGCTACAGCTTTTTCAGCATCTTCAAGATCCTCATGCATATCTCTAATATATTGGTCTGTCATTTTAATAGGGTCTTCTGCTTTATCAATAAGGCTGTTAATATTGGACATCGTTACATCACGTAATCTTTTGAACATGGACATAATTTTTATTCCTCCCAAGAGTATGTTTTTTCTTCATATTAAGGTGTACGCAGTAAGGACATAGAACGTTTCATTTTTTTCAAATAATTATCCATTCTCTCATTCACGATGGCCACAATCGATTGGATCTCCTCTTTCGTAAGTTGATCATAATGTATACCCGCAGCCACGGTTACTGTCCTATCTAGTACTTCCACAGCTTTACGCGCCAGATCCTCACTAATTGTATACTCTTTATGTCCTGGTACATTCGAGGTTTGTACCTCAATCCCATCGGGAGTTCGATATGCGGTTGATACAGCGCCAATGTGAGCAGCTCCACCTGTAATAATCAGCATCATATCCCGACCCACTGGAACTTCAATGATTTGAATGTCATCTGGATTGAACTCAATCATGTACATCCGCCTTTCAAAAGATATATGAATCTATCATCTATTCTATAAGATTCCACGGATTTCGTCCAAAGACTTAATATTCTCTTCCTGCATGAATTGCTCCAATCCCTCAATCAAATCTTGACCTGCACGTAAATTCATGAAGTTATACGTTCCTACCTGCACCACAGCAGCACCCGCCATAATAAACTCAATGATATCCGTCGCAGACACAATACCACCCATCCCCATAATAGGAATATTCACATGCTGTGCTACTTGGTGCACCATACGTAATGCGATCGGTTTAATCGCGGGGCCCGACAGCCCGGCATAGGCATTACGAAAAACACTTGAACGACGACGCACATCGATCTTCATCCCTGAAATCGTATTAATCAGAGATAGGGCATCCGCGCCTTCGTTCTCACACATCAAAGCCATTTCCACCAAATTCTCCGCACCTGGGGACAACTTGACCGTCAACGGTAAGCTTGTTGCACTTCTTACTTGTCGAACGACTTCCTGCGCAGCCAATGTCTTCACTCCATAGGCTATTCCGCCTTCTTTTACATTAGGACATGAAATATTCAATTCGATCATATCTACGGCTACTCGACCTAGCGCTTTTCTTTTATCGTGATCTTCTTGGATCAGAATGGCACCCTGTATATAGTCATCTAAACAATTACCGCCTAGATTAGCAATTCTGACGGTGTCCAGCGTCTCCCAATAGCTACATTCATGCTCTAGGAAATAGGGTACGCCCGGATTCTCCAGCCCTACACTATTTAACATCCCTGAAGGAGTCTCAAATACACGAAGCCCTTCATTACCCGCTTTAGGATGTAGTGTGAGTCCTTTCCCACTAATGCCACCGATCTTAGAAAGATCATATAACTTACCGTACTCTCTGCCGAATCCGAATGTTCCTGAAGCCATCACAACTGGATTTTTAAAAGGAATTCCAGCAACTTCGCATGATAAATCAATCATGTAAACATACCTCCTCTGCAGCAAACACGGGTCCATCTGTACATGCCTTTTTACGACCATCTTTACACGATACACTACATACTAGACATGCCCCAATACCACATGCCATTCGGTTCTCTAGTGAGATATAGACATCTGCTGAACATTGCGATTGTTGTTGTTTCGATTGAATAGCCTTCATCATGCCATGCGGCCCACAGGATAGTATCGCATCATATTGATGGAAATCGATGTCTTCAACAATATATCCACCCACATTCGTATACAGATTTCCCGCTACAGTATTGAAGTGATCCAATAAATATGGCTCTTTGCTGAAACCGAGATAGATGTCCGTATTTGGGATCTGTTGTGCACAATAGTAGAGCGGTGCAATTCCAATCCCACCACCAACAAGTGCAACTCTCCCTTTTACATCGGGAAATCCATTACCATATGGTCCCTCAAGAGATAACGAATCGCCTGAGCGAAGTCCGGCAAGTAGTGCCGTTCCCTCCCCAACGACCTGATACAGGAATTCTATCCCTCCATCTGTTCTATTAAATATACTAATCGGTCGGGAGAGTAAAGGATAGTTCCCCCATGCTCGTAACATATAAAATTGACCCATCGTACCCTCATAATGTCCCTCTACGTTCATCAGATACACATGTTCAGATACCTGTTCATTTGTTATCACTTTCCCCATCCAAAAACGCCTCCTATCTACCACAATCCATTCTTATAATCACAACAGTATGATTAAGTGACTTTTTTCACTAACTTCTCTAAGAATAATATTAACACATTCAGGACATAACAACATAGTTGAATTCCACACATACTAATAGTTCGGAGGTTGTACATATGTTCAGAAAAAGTATTCTAAGATTTTTGTTCTTTCTAGTCTTAGCTGGAAGCCTCTCTATCGTTTCATCACATGATGTCCAGGCAGCGTTATCTTCCACCCCGATTATACCAAACCCAGTGTCGGAGCCTGTAGTTCATTCACAGAATGATCATACTTCTTCGAAAAATTCAAAAGAGCAACAACAAAAGAAATCCTCAGCTACATTATCTGAGCTTTATCGGAAATTTCCTGAAACCATGAAGACTAGAGGTCCGAGGGGGAAAAAAATCGCTCTCACCTTCGATGATGTTCCAGATTCTCGATTTACACCAGCCGTGCTAGATATACTAGCTAAACATCATGTAAAGGCTACGTTCTTTATCGTTGGCAAACGTGCCAAGGATCATCCTGATATCGTAAGAAGAATTCAGCGTGAGGGGCATGCCATAGGTAATCACTCCTATGATCATCCCCAATTCACCAAGATCTCCTTGGAACATTTTCAAAGCCAAATTAACACAACCGAGCAAATTCTTAACGATTTAATTCACTATAAACCACGGCTCATACGTCCTCCTTACGGAGAAATTACGGAAGAGCAGCTGAAATGGGCTAAGAAGCAAGGGTATAAGATTATCAACTGGAATGTAGACTCTCTAGATTGGAAAGGGATTAGTAAGGACGAAGTGAAGAAGAACATTCTTTCCCATGTAGGACCAGGTTCCATCATTCTCCAACATGCTGGCGGGGGAATCGGATCGGATCTAACAGGAACGATAGAAGCTCTTCCTGAAATTATTTTGAATCTAAGGAAGAAAGGATACACTTTCGTAACCGTTCCCGAATTACTCCAAATAAGTGTAGAGAAAATTCCTACCCCTAAATAACGATGGCGTATTCATCAACCGAGCGAACCACCCTTTAAGAACATCTTTTACAAAAAGAAGGGTTGTCCTATATGCCATTATCGTTGGCATATAGGACAACCCTTTAACGATTCTATTTCATATTTCACTTAGTTTATGAAATACAACTCAATCTCTTGATATCCAAATACTCTTACACTTTGCTGACTTCCCGGGATGAATATATCTATTCGATTGCCCTTTATAGCCGAGCCTGCGTCCGTTGCCGTTGCAACAAATGCATCCTTGGGAAGACCATCATGACTATGTCCAGTCACTAACACTTTTGTCCCCATTGGTATAATCTTTGGGTCTACAGCAATGGTGCCCAATTTGAGTGGATTTCCGAAATAATCAACGGCCCCCCATTTACCATTCTCACTTGCAGCAGCAGAATAGGCTGATGCTTTGACATTTAAAGTTTTGCTATAGTTAAATGTTTTACCCCATGCTTCCACTACTTTTTGATTATCTGAAACATTCAGAATTGAAGCTGTTGAATTCACAGTTGCCGCTGATACTGTATTCTTAGCCGTTGGTATGGTTAAATTTATTCCTGCATAGATATTGTTTTCATTCGTATTAGAATTGGCATTGATCAATTTATTGAGATCCACACCATATTGTTGGGATAGTTTGAAGAAAGTATCGCCATCTTTCGTTACGTGAACGGATTCTGCATGAACCGGTGTACTCTGTACCACCATAGCGATTCCTATTGCTGCTGCAAACATTTTAATGGATTTAAATTTAATATTCATTGTTTTTGTGCTCCTCCTTGTATTAAAGCCTCAAAGTTTCGGCTCAACTAATATATCACAACTTTGTAACCTTTAGATATGTAATGTTTCCCATCTCACTTAATTAACATGATTACGGCGCCTTTTCACGTAAAAAAACACGGAGATAACAATGACTTTTTCGTCATTATTCCCTCCGTGTTGCTCTATATTTCAATTCGCTTATCACATTATTTTCACAACACTTTGCTAAGGAATTCTTTCGTACGGATATTCTTCGGATGATTAAATACCTCTTCTGGTGAACCCTGCTCCATAATACGACCTTCATCTATAAATAGAATACGATCACCCACTTCACGGGCAAACCCCATTTCATGAGTAACAATAACCATCGTCATCCCTTGCACAGCCAATTTCTTCATAACTTCAAGAACCTCTCCTACCATTTCAGGATCTAGTGCTGAAGTAGGCTCATCGAATAACATAACGTGTGGCTGCATAGCCAATGCGCGAGCAATAGCGACACGTTGCTTCTGTCCTCCCGACAATTGATTCGGATAGACATCCTTTTTATCAGATAACCCAACAGTTTGCAGCAGATTGTTCGCGATCAACTCAGCTTCATTGGCAGACTTTCTCTGAACTGTAAGTGGAGCTAACATAATGTTCTGACCTACTGTTTTATGTGGGAACAGATTGAAATTCTGAAATACCATTCCCATTTTCTCACGCGTAGCATTGATGTCATGATTAGGTGATGTTATTGATTTCCCTTGAAATAATATTTCTCCAGAGGTGGGCTGCTCAAGCAGGTTGAGACAACGTAGAAATGTACTTTTCCCTGAACCTGAAGGGCCGATCACTACGACGACCTCACCCTTTGATATTTCTATATCAATTCCTTTAAGTATGTCTAATTCCCCGTATGATTTATGAAGATCTTTAACGGTTATCACTAGCACTCAACCTCCTTTCTACAACTCTCAGTACCTTGGACAATGCAAACGTCATACAGAAATAAATAACCGCTGCAATAATAAATGGGCTCAGCCCTTGATAAGTAATATTCTTAACGACTCCGGCCTGATACATGATATCTGCCATTCCAATAACCGAGATGATCGACGATTCTTTAATAATCGTAATGAATTCATTACCAATTGCCGGAAGAACAGCCTTTAATGCTTGAGGCAATATAATATGACGCATCGCTGTGCTTCGTTTCATCCCTAATGAGCGAGCTGCCTCCATTTGTCCCCGGTCCACGCCCTGAATACCTGCTCTAAATATTTCTGCAAGATAAGCTGAACTGTTAATCGATAACGTTATAATTCCGGATTGTAGTGGTGAGAAGTTAATACCAAATGTTAAGGCCATACCGTAATGAATAATCATAAGCTGTACAAGCATTGGCGTGCCTCGTAATACTTCAACATACGCTGAAGCTAACCACCTCAACAAACCAATATTAGTCATACGTAGTAACGAGATGAACAGACCAATAATGAATCCAAATAATACACCTAATGCCGACAGCAGGAGCGTATATCCGATTCCTTGTGCATAATAGCTTCTGTATTTCCAAGCAATATTAAATATATTCCCTGATTCTTGCCTATCAGCCGCTAGAATACTCGCTTCTTTAACCATTCGATCAATGTCACCATTACTCTGTAATCGAGCAAGTGTCTCATTGATGGAATTCAGTAGTTCAACATTCCCTTTCTGAATTCCAATGGCTGCCAACGAATCAGCATCTTCTGGCACAGCATCAGCAAGAACAATCTCCGAATCAAGGTAACCTTGAGCCACTGTATCTTCAATAATAATGGCGTTGATTCGCTTCGTTTGTAACTGCAATACCAAATCTGGAATTTTATCCAATGAAGTCAGATGGGCATTAGGAATATCCATTGCAATTTCTTCTTGAATCGAACCTTTTTGTACACCAATTTTCTCATTCTCAAGTTCTTTCATCGTCGGGAAATGCTCTTGATCTTCCGCCCTCACCACGACTACTTGTTGTGCCAAATAATAATCATTTGAGAAATCAATACTTTTACGACGTTCTTCCGTAGGCGTTAAGCCCGAAATAACAAAATCCACTCTACCACTTTGTAATGCAGACAGTAGACTATCAAAGCCCATATCCTCAATGACAAGTTCAGCTTCAAGATCCTTTGCAATTTCCTTCGCAATCTCGATATCGAACCCAACGATTTGATCTTTTCCATCTATCGTTTTGTGAAATTCATAGGGCGGAAACTCGGCGCTTGTTCCGAGAACCAGCTTTTTGGTTATTTTCGTAGTTTCTTGTTCTGCACTCACGATTTCTGTAGTCTGCAAACCCGTAGTTAGCAGGATGACAGCACTCAGTAAAAACACGATGAATCGAGTAATTTTCTTCAACTTTCTGTTCTCTCCTTACCATTTATAAATATGACAGATTGTTAACCCGTCATAATAAAGTATTTTACAACTGAACAATCATAAGTGAAAATGTATTATTATGCAATGACATTCATTAAATCGTTAAAATGATAAATAGGTATCCTTTAAAAGGAATACCATACTGTCTATAACCATATCACGATGGTTCTTGTGAATATTTCCTTATGTTGTCCAGTAATTCATCCCTATATAACTTTCCGCTTCATACTCATGACCTTTTGAACATAATCAAAAAAATCGCCCCTTCGTTTATTTGCGATGACTTACCATCATCTAAACGAAAGAGCGATTTCTCCTGTATTCGAATAACGTATTGATTAAGTAAACTTCCGGATATTCACAGCGAGTCATACCCTCATTGACTCGTCACTTGTTCGTAAATAGTGATATACTCACGGGCTGAGACGTTCCAGCTATAATCGCCATGAAATGCATTCTTCATTATTCGTCCCCACGGTTCCGGCTTATGATAGAACGATACGGCACGACGAATCGTATGCATCATATCATGCGCATTATACGCACTGAAAGTAAATCCATTCCCTTCTCCCGTGAACTCGTTATAGGCATGAACGGTGTCATTCAAACCTCCTGTCTCACGAACCACGGGGATGCTGCCATACCGTAAAGCTAAAAGTTGACTTATTCCACATGGTTCAAACTTAGATGGCATAAGGAATAGATCACTAGCGGCATAACACTTACGTGCTAATCCCTCATTAAAGGTAATTAGTGCTGCACATTTAAGTGGATATCTCTGGGCCGCTTCCTTAAACCAACGTTCGTAATAAGGATCTCCCGTACCCATAACTACCAGCTGAACGTCATCATAATACAACATTTCGTCTAGAATCCTTATGACTAACTCCAGCCCCTTAGAATCCACAAGCCGAGTAACCATTACGATGAGAGGAACCTTAGGCGCTATTGGCAGATTTAATTCCTTCTGAAGTTCGATTTTATTCTCTCTCTTCAGATCAAAGTCCAACTGATAGTTGGAGTAAATGTTTGGATCATTAGCTGGATTATAGCTCTGTGTGTCAATCCCATTTACGATCCCTGTCAATTTATCCCCTAATGAAGTTAGTAACCCTTCCAGTCCATATCCGTATTGAGAGGTCTGAATTTCTTTGGCATACGTTGGGCTGACGGTCGTCACATGATCAGAGAATTGAATGCCAGCTTTCATAAAGCTAGCTTGTCCGAAATACTCGACACCAAGATAGTACTGATTGTCCAGCTCTAGAAGCTCTCCCAACATCTCGTATGGAAATATCCCTTGATACAGTAAATTATGAATGGTGAATACGGTTCGCATATGTGAATAAAAAGGATCATGTCGATACTGAGCTTGAAGTAACAATGGGATCATCGCTGTGTGCCAATCGTGACAATGCAAGACGTCTGCTTGAAAGCCGACCTCACCAATCACCTCAAGAACGGCTCGATTGAAAAAGGCAAAGCGCTCTCCATCATCCATATATCCATAAACCGCATCTCGTCCAAAATAATATTCATTATCGATAAAATAAATTGGAATTCCATCCTGAATAATAACTTCAATCCCACAATACTGATTTCTCCAACCCATCTGCACAACAATTTCAGACACATATGTCATGCTATCACGATATTCTTCAGAGATTCCTCGGTATTTGGGCAGAATAACAGCAACCTCAATCCCCTCTTGATGGAGTGCTTTGGGTAGAGAGCCAATGACATCTGCCAATCCTCCTGTTTTGATAAAAGGTACAACTTCAGCTGCAGCGAATAACACTTTCACGATTCATCTCTCCTTCTAACTTCTCTCTTATAAATAAGCATACTGAGCGGCGGGATCGTAACCTCAAGACTCTGTTTCTGATGATGCCAAGAGACATTCTCCGATTTCACAGAAAGTTCAATCCCTTCCCCTTCTCCTCCGAACTCGACTTCGTCACTATTAAATACACACTTATATGCACCTTTTTTCAAAACACCTATGCGATATTTCCGTCTTACAATAGGTTGGAAGTTAATGATAATGATGAGCTCGTCTACCATATTTTTTCCTTTTCGTATATACGAAAGCACACTCTGTGATGAATCATCTGCACTAATCCACTGATGCCCCTCCATCACATGATCCAGCTCCCAAAGTGCCTTTTCATTCAAATAGAAATGGTTCAATGCCTTCGTATAGGTCTGGGTTTGACGATGTTTATCATACGCCAACAACAGCCAGTCTAATTGTTCTTGATCTCTCCATTCTATAAATTGTCCAAATTCACCACCCATGAAGAGTAGTTTCTTGCCTGGTTGAGTCATTTGATATCCAAGCAAACAGCGTAGCCCGGCAAATTTCTCCTCATAGCTTCCAGGCATTTTATTCAAAAGCGACTTCTTACCATGAACAACTTCATCATGTGATAGAGGTAAAGCGAAATTCTCTGCATATGCATAACAAATGGGAAATGTCAGTAAATGATGTTTGGAAGGTCTATCCCAGTAAGGTTGTTCTATGTATTCCAACGTATCGTTCATCCAGCCCATATTCCACTTGTAATTGAATCCTAATCCTTCGAGGTCCACGGGAGAAGTGACTCCTGGCCATGCACTAGATTCTTCCGCCATCATTAATGCATGTGGGTGGTAACGAAAGACAGTCGTATTCAGCTGCTTCAAGAAAGCGATCGCTTCCAAGTTCTCAATTCCACCAGCCTCATTCAATTGATGTTGCTCTACTTGTTTATCGAAATCAAGCCGGATCATACTCGTGACTGCATCTACGCGAAGCCCGTCAATATGATACATATCAAGCCAAAATAAGGCATTGGAAATAAGGAATGATATGACCTCTGGCTTCCCATAATCAAAGGATAATGTTCCCCAACCCAGTTTCTCAGCTTTAAAGGAATCTTCATATTCGAAACATGGCGTACCATCAAACATTCGTAAACCATGGGCATCTTTAGCGAAATGAGCTGGTACCCAATCCATAATGACACCAATCCCTGCTTGATGGCATTCATCAACTAATAACATAAATTCATGGGGAGATCCAAAGCGACTACTTACTGCAAAAAATCCAGTTCCTTGATAGCCCCATGACAGATCGTAAGGATGTTCGCTCAAAGGCATAAATTCAATATGCGTATATCCCATTTCTTTTACATATGGAATGAGTAAGTTCACCAATTCGGAGTAAGAATATAACGTACCATCCTCCTTCTGTCTCCAAGTTCCTAAATGAACTTCATATATGTTAAGGGGTTGTTGGAAAGGTTGTCCTGATTGTTGACGCCATGCGGAGTCATTCCACTGGTAACCATCTAATGAAGACACTACGGATGCTGTGGCGGGTCTAACTTCTGCTTGAAATGCATAAGGATCTGCCTTGAGAAAAATTTCCCCTTCAGGACCCGTGATTTGATATTTGTATAATGTTCCAACGGTTACATCTGAGAAAAAGCGACTCCATAATCCGGATTTGGGCATTCTATTTAATGAATGATTCAACCCATCCCATGCATTCATATCTAATGCCAATCCCACATGAGATGCGTGCGGCGCCCATACGGTAAACCGTACACCATGAAGTCCATTTTCCATTGTTGGATGTGCCCCAAGGAAACGGTAACTATGATTGAAAGTTCCTTCATGAAATAAGAAACTATTTTTTGCTGAAATTACTTCCGACGTACTGTTCTGATCCATCAACTTATCACCTTCTTAATTCAATTATAGTCATCTCTACCTGTAGCCTATTCCAACCAGACTGAAAATATGAATGATATTTATTAATAATCAATGTAATATTTCATGATTTTTTCAATATACTCCTTTCATGTGGAAATAAAGAGCTCTACGTGTCACTACATTGCACAACAATTAGGAGGGAACAACTTGATTAGAAAAGAATGTATTGCTATGTTGCTTGCAGGAGGAGAAGGCCGCAGATTAGCACCTTTTACATCAGAGATGGCCAAACCAGCGGTGCCATTTGGCGGTCATTATCGTATTATTGATTTTCCTCTTAGTAACTGCGTTAACTCCGGAATTGAAACGGTTGGTGTTCTTACCCAGTACGAGGCAAACTCATTACATGATCATATTGGCATTGGTGAACCTTGGGGATTACACAACAACGAGGGCGGTGGTGTCTCACTTCTGCCATCTTATAGAACGGGGACTGATTATTCAGGTACAGCAGATGCTATTTACAAGAACATTGATTATGTCGATCGTCACAATCCAGAACATGTACTCATTCTTTCTGGAGATCATATTTATCACATGGATTACGGTGAAATGTTACATCAACACAAGAGTAAGAATGCAAAAGTAACCATTTCTGCTATGGAGGTTCCTTTGAAGGAAGCTAGTCGGTTCGGTATTTTAGGCATAGATAGCGACATGCAGATCAATGCTTTTAAAGAAAAACCAGTGCAACCTGATAGTAATTTGGCATCTATGGGAATTTACATTTTCAATTGGGAATACTTAAAGCAACTGTTGATAGACGATGCTTCTAACCTCACTTCTTCCCACGACTTTGGGAAAGATATCATTCCAACCATGTTATCCAAACATGATCCTCTTTATGCTTATAAATTCAATGGATACTGGAGAGATGTAGGCACGATTGAGAGCCTCTGGGAAGCCCACATGGATCTCTTGGATGATAATGTTGATTGGGAACTACATAAGACCAACTGGCCTATGTACAGCCGTTCGTGGAACACAAAGATAAGCCCTCAGAAGAATAAATCAGGTAACATTTCAAACTGCATGATGTCTGACTCTTGCACTTTAGATGGAAGTGCTGAGAAATCAGTCGTTTTTGGTGGGGTTGAAATCGGAAAAAATTCAGAAGTTAGAAATAGCGTCATTATGCCCAATGTTAAGATTGGTCGTAATGTTATTATAGAGCATGCGATTATTGGCGAAGGGGCAGTCATTAAGGATGGGTCTGTCATTCAAGGCTCCGCAAACCATTTATTTGTCGTTGGACCCCGTGAGATCATATTTCAGAAGCCGTCTTTGCCAACATTACGAACACAACCAGTCCGGTTACTTAAGGAAGCTTATGAGAACTCTGCGCTTCTTCGTGCTGAAATGTTGTAATCTAAACACGATTGTAGTTCAATAAATACAAATAAGAGCGACATCCTCTATTATGAGGATGTCGCTCTTATTGTTGTTCTTTAGTTCATTCGTATTCAGTCTAAACAGGTTCAGCTACTAGCGGTAACATAACCCTTACGATGGTTCCCTCTCCTAAAGAACTGAGGATTTCCATGGTTCCTTGATGCTGTTCCACAAGTTGTTGTGAAATTGCAAGCCCCAAGCCGGTTCCTCCATTTAAAGGATTCACTTGGAAGAAACGATCTCGCACTCTGTTCAGATGCTCCTCACTAATCCCTAATCCATTATCTTGAACATCAACTTCTACTTGCTCAGGATAGCAATTTAACACGATACGGATAATGCTGTTCTCTTCCGAGAATTTAATAGCATTGTCAACAAGGTTCAAAAAGACCTGTTTGAGACGGTTACCATCCGCGAATACAATCGGGTTCTCATCCGATTCTAGAACAAGTTTAATATATTTCTTCTCCGCTTTTGTCCACAAATTTAGCATAATTTCCTGAAGCAACTCTTTGAGGATTACTTCGCCAACGACAAGTTTCATCTCATTTTGCTGAAGTTTGGAGAAATCCAATATTTCTTCGACTAAACCAATCAACCGTTCCGTCTCTTTGGATATAATCTGCATCCCAATCTCAGTCTCTTCAGGATCATACCCACCCGAACTTACAGTCTCGCTCCATCCCTTAATGCTCGTTAAAGGTGTTCTTAGCTCGTGAGAAATGGATGAGATGAAATCATCTTTGATCTGATTACTTCTAATAATCTCTTCAGCCATATGATTAAGAGTGCTTGCCAATTCACCCAACTCATATTTGTAATCACCTTTAACACGTACCTTATACTTCCCCTTGGCCATTTGTGCAGATACCGCAGTAATATTATTCAGCGGTTTAACGATCGAATTCGCAAGTCCTAAGCTAAAGGCAAGTACGACAGCTAATACTGACATGCCAATCCCAAGCGAAAGCATAGTAACATTCAATAACTTATCATTCACAGTCTTTAATGATGTTGTATACCGTAGAATAAACGTATCTTCTCCGCCAATTTGTATCAGTTTCGACACGGACATGACATCTTCATTCGTAGATAGTTGACGTCCTACCCATCTACCCGTATTTCCTGAAATGGCTTGAGGGATATCACTAGTTGTTATCGTTGTATCTGGATTAAATTCCGTTGTATTTATGAGTACCTTACCTTTTGTATCCAAAATTTGAAGTTCAGTAAAGTCCAACTTAAAGTTGGCTAGCATGTCTGATAGTAAATTAATATTTTCTTCCTCATAGAGCCGAAACATCTGATAGTATCTTTCTGATGTTTCGGCAGAGTTGGATATATGGCTATATACACTATCATAATAATACGTTCTTATCGCTAACAGAAAGATAACTTCCACAAGAAGCAGCGCCGTGAACACTACAATGAAATAGTGTAAGACAATCTGTCTGCGTATACCTTTCTTACTCATTGGATCTGACCCTTCCATTTATAACCATGACCCCATACCGTTTGTAGATATTCTGGTTCTGAAGGATTTTCTTCGATTTTTTGACGTAAGCGACGAATGTTCACATCCACAATCTTCGGATCCCCCATATATTCTCTTCCCCAGACATGATCTAACAGTACATCACGACTTAGCGGAGTGGTTTCTTTCTCTAGGAAAAATTGAATCAGTGAAAATTCAGTTGGTGTTAGTTCAATAACAACACCGTTCTTCTTAAACTGTTTCGAAATTAAATCCAACGAGAAAGGGCCCGAGTTAAAACTAACCTTTGCTGAATTCTCCCGATGGACACTGACACGCCTTAATAAAGATTGAATACGGGCAATAAGCTCCGTTGGGCTGAATGGTTTACTGATATGGTCGTCAGCGCCCACCGATAATGCGTACACCTTATCTTGCTCCTGTACTTTGGCTGTCAAGAAAATAATCCCAATTCGCTCATTCGTCTCTCTAATTCTTCGACACACTTCAAAACCATCAATCCCAGGAACCATAACATCTAGAAGCGCAATATCGATATCTGGTATCGTTGTTAATTTGTCAATCGCTTCAAAACCATCCGCTGCCTCAACAACTTCAAACCCATTGCGCTTTAAATTGATGACAATAAAACTACGAATGGATTCTTCATCTTCCAAAATTAATACTTTACTCATTTCTGGCTTCCTTTCCTTTCGATTGGAGCTACATCCGTCTCCACCTTTTTATTTTTATTAAGCTCGAGATTTATGTCATAACCTTTATATGCAATCACTTTATCGCTAGCACGAACCAATAGTTCCCAACTGCTATGATCCTTTTCCCATTCTTGTTTCGTGAAGAATTTGATCTCAGCTACCGTCTTATCTGTATCCAACATCTTAAATCTTAAATACTCATCTTTATTGGATACGGTATCAATCGTAATGTTATCATGCCATTCTGGTGAGAAGAAATTAAGCATAAATCTATTCTTATGATCATGATATTGCTGCCTAACAAAGCTCATTCCCTCTTTCCCATCCCATTGATAGTAAGAGAAGAACCAAGGTATTTCTTCAAAACTATAGTGTTCCCATCCTTTGGGCGTCTCTAATATACCGACATCAATAATACCATCAGAATTGACGTCTTCGCTGTAAATCTGGATATCTTTATACGTCTGATCCATATTGAGAACAGGAATTAACTTATTATCTTCCATGACAATAACTTCAGAATAAAAGTACCCCGAGCCTGATCCACTCGCTGCATCTAATATGATTCCTTTCTTGTCCTTGGACACCATTCCTGCGACAACATTGTAATAATTGTTAAGCAAAGATTCCATTTCCAATTTATCTATCTCAACAAAATCATCATTAGAATATTGAAAAACGGTCATTCTAGCATACTCATTTCGTTTCAACGACACGATCGTAAGGTCATTCAGACCGTCTCCATTCAGATCATCGATGACATAGTGGGTATATGAGAAGTCATGCACCTTTTCAAGAGTGCCAGCATTATAACTATATATAACGAGTCCATTGTGCTGCTCCTCTCCCCCTCTGGAGAACCCAGCAATAATATCAATACTCCCATCATTCGTCATGTCCAAAAACTCCAATGATTCAAGTACTTTACCTTCACCATCAAACGTTAATTGTTGTACCCAAGTTCCATTCTGCTCCTCAAATATAGAACCATGTAATGGAATTGCCTGGTCATTTGTCTTATAGAATACAACAACTTCCTTTTTGCCATCATTATTCAAATCAACGAAACGAATAAGGCTTGTATTATCGTTCTTACGAGCACGAATTAGTTCCGCTCCTTTGGGTAGTTGTGATGTAATAAAAGAACGCAATGACTCATTCTCTGCAGAAATTTGTGGTATCTTCATCAGAGAAACCGGATCACTTATAATGCTGCAACCTCCAAGAATAAAAAGGGTCAAGCAAGCAGCACATGCTCGAATTAAGCTTGATTTGTACACCCATATCACTCTTTTCTATATTGACACTTATTCATTTATATCATGTTCTTCTCTTGCTGTGTGAGACGACGTCCTTTAACATCAAACATTATTCCACCCTTAGAGAGACCAATAATTCTACTTCCATATCTCTCAGCCAGTTCAAGAGGAATCACAGTTAATACCGTCACCCTCTCTTCTTTACACAACGTTCTTAACTGTTCAAGTACGCTTTCAACGGATTTGGGATCCAGACCGACGACGGGCTCGTCTGCAAGAATGACCTTCGCCCCATGCACAAGAGCGCGTGCAATAGCAACCCGCTGACGCTCACCACCGCTTAATTGCCCCATCTTTAAATGAGCCTTTTCCAAAAGACCCATACTCTCAATGACATCCATTGCACCCATATAGTCATCTGAACGAACCATACCTGTCAGCATACGCCACCATGGCGTCTGATTTGATTGACCAATGAGCACATTTTTTAGAGCCGTGCGTTTAGGATTAAACTCCGGGCTTTGTTCCAAGTATGCCCATTCTTTTTTGAATTTCATTTTGCCAACAATCCCGAGATTTAGTACATCAACCCCATCTACATCGAAAGTTCCTTGATCCCATTTCATATTTAATGATAGACAGCGAAGTAGCATGCTTTTCCCGCTTCCGCTAGAGCCCACTATCGTAATCAATTCCCCTTTATGGAATTGGATATTCACATCATGAAGAACAACATCTTTTTGTACCCCAATAAATTTACTCAGACGTTCCACAGTAATCATTAATATGACACTCCTCTTAATTCTTTCCTATTAGTGTATTGGAAAAGACGTTGGATTTCCATGCAAACAAACGTTCTACATAAATACTATTTCGACGGACGATACCGAAACCCTGCTAATCCAAACAATAAATAAGAAAGACCAAGCACAATAAACATGCCTTCCTCCCAATGATAGAATATCATAATTCCACTTATACTCGGGCCAACCACACTGCCAATATTAAATTGAAAAGACGCCACAACGTTGGCTGCCGGGAGCAGTTTGCGTGGTAATACATCTGCCGCATATGCAAGTCCCAATGAGAAGAAAGAACCGACCAATCCCCCAGCAAACATCATAAGTACCATACTCCACCAGAAATGATAACCTACCATAGGTATGATTGAAAAAATAAGACCGCCTGATATCCCGCAGAACATTAGTATTTTCTTACGTCCGAAACGATCACTCCAAATTCCCAAAGGGAGCTGAAGTAGTAACCCACCAATTCCTATCGCCGGTAATAATGAAGAAATTTGATTCTCATTATAACCAATTTGTAGCCCGTACAATGGGAAGCTGCTATTCATACTCGCTTCCATATATCCATACAGCAATGCTGGAATGAGAGCATACCAAGCTATCATATAGCTACGTCGAAAACGGTGTTTCTCATTCGCGCTTCCTGCAACTTTCTCAGGGCGCTCATTTGGAAGTTTAACAAGAACGAATATCAAT
Organism: Paenibacillus sp. FA6; assembly: GCF_051550225.1. Lineage (NCBI taxonomy): Bacteria > Bacillati > Bacillota > Bacilli > Caryophanales > Paenibacillaceae > Paenibacillus > Paenibacillus sp. FA6. Next base: position 2,114,880 of record NZ_CP188820.1, read on the forward strand.
ACGAGGAATATACATATACTCAATATGATAAAAGGGACTTCCTCCCCAAATGGAAGCAGTTGAATTCCAAGTGGACCTAGACTAAATCCAAGCCCATATGACATGCCATAGATGGAGAGATTTCTACCTCTTTGATTCGAAGGTGAGAACATCATAACCCACAATTCATACCTTCAAATTCGGAATCCATGGGAAAACAAGCAGACTAAGCAGTACAAGCACCAGCCCACTGACAATTAACTTCTTGAAGCCTAAAGCCCCTAATACTTTTTCTGCCACGATCATCATCGCAAAGGATCCTATGTAAAGTGCGGCTGAATTCAAACCGTTCATCATTTCTGAGATACCCATCTGGTCCAATAGAATGGCTAATAAAGGAAGAAGCATCCCTTGCGTCATTCCAGTGACTACAATGACAGCGATGAGTATGAGATAATGAGAACGTGTTACATTATGATGCGTCAGTTTAGTCATGTTAGTATCGATCGACACGCTGTTGCCCCCTTAGACTATTCCACATTATAGTGGACAATAACGATCAGAACAAGCCATAATAAAAGAAGTGTAAGAAATGATGGAAAGGTATGAATTACATGAACTATAAAGTGAATGTTGATGTATCATCGATCTACGAACTTATGGCAAGTTTTATGGTATATACTTCGAAAAAGTGGACTGACAACATGGATATGGGTCCTGATTGGGTTCAACAAGTAGATAATCAGCTTTCATCAAGCGTACGCACCACATTGGCTCCAGCATCTTCTTGGCCATTCTCTGATTTTGATGTGTTGTATATCTGGATCATTCATAGACAAACAGGTGATGATGTCGATCCTTTTCTTGAACATTTACATCATTGCAGTGACGATTCCCTATTCAATATAGCGTCTCCTTATCTGCCTAACCTGTCCCTAGACGAGACAAGACGTATCCGTGACGACTATGGACCTTTGTTAAAGCTATGGTATCTTCACTATTTCAAAACCATTGAACACGAGATTAAACCTCTTCTCGAAGAAGATGCTTTAGAAAAGAAAACTCTTTTGACCAAAATGGATCCCGAAAATTTAATTGAATACGCTTCTGGAGGTCTTATAGTTGAAGACATGCAGGATTTAGAAACCGTTGTGCTCTTCCCTACCGTTCATAATCGTCCAATTAATACATTTTGTTTCTATACCAATATGCTACTTATTCAATATCCTGTAGATGTGCCTGAAGATAATGAAGATGAGCCGCCTATGTGTCTTACTCGTATGACCCATGCACTTGCTGATCACAATCGTCTTCGTTTACTTCGATTTGTCGCAGATCAACCCAAGTCGCTTGCTGATATGCATCGTGATCTGAATCAACCGATGGAGACCCTGATGCACCATCTCATGATTCTTAGAGTGGCCGGGTTTCTACGTATTCATCTCAGCGATCGGAACAATGATAAATTCAGTATCCGTCCCGATGGCGTAGCAGAACTTCGAATGTTCTTAGAATCATATATACAGCTTTAGGAGTGAAACCTATTGAACACGCGTCAACAAATTCTTTTTGACCTAGATGATACACTCATTCATTGCAACAAATATTTCGGACTTATTCTCGATCGATTTCTTGAGTTAACACATGACTGGTTCAGTGATTATGAACTAACAACCGTTGAAATTCGTCAGAAACAAATTCAGATTGATATCGCTTCGGTGCAGAACGTTGGATTTAAAAGTGGTAACTTTCCTCAATCACTCATTAATACTTACCGTTACTTTAGTTCTAAATTCCAGCGTCTAATTCATCCCCATGAGGAAGATCAACTCTTACAACTGGGCCTTAGCGTATACGATCTAGAAGTAGAGCCTTATCCAGGAATGGTTGAGACACTTGAATTGCTTAAGAGCAACGGTCATCAACTGCATCTCTATACAGGTGGAGAGGCAGCCATTCAACAGCGGAAGATTGATCAAATGAACTTGAGAATGTACTTCGATGAACGAATTTATATTCGTGAACATAAAAATACAGACAGTCTTGAGCAAATTTTACGAAGTGGGCAATTCGATCGTTCATCCACTTGGATGATTGGGAATTCCCTTAGAACCGACGTCATGCCCGCATTAACTGCAGGAATCTGTAGCATTTATATTCAAATTTCAAATGAATGGGAATATAATATTGTTGAACTGAATAGAACTCCTGATCATATCCTGTATACCGCTACCTCCATTGATGAAGTCCCTGAATTCATTGCACATAAAATAGATCTTGAAATGAAACAACGGACCCTAAATTAAAGGGATCCGTTGTTTTTTTGCTATTGCTCTATCATAAGTTCGCCTGTATCTAGGCTTTTAACAAGAAGTCTACCTTCACTTGGTGTACCATCCTGCAAGGAGATCTTCAGCTTTCCGGTCTTACCTTTCTCAATGAGAGCCTTCACTTGAGTATCACTTAATAACCGTCCGAAGTTCTCTTTCCATATAACAAATTTACAACCTTCTTTATAATGGGAACAACCATACCCTTTACGCCCCATGAATATCATTCCACCGCAATCAGGTCGCGGACACTTGCCAATCATTTGGGGAGCAGCTGAAGCAGATTCAGAATCCGAGGATGAGCTTGCTTTGCCAGCAACCTTGCTTTTCTTCGGAGCTGCTGATTTCCCACTAGCTGCTTGAGTCTTCGTAACTGCTCTCTGTGTTGAAGGCCCACTCTCAAAAGAGGTCTTATCCGCCCTAGATTGCACGCGCACCTTGTCCACGATCATCGTAGCGAATTTCTTCACATTGCCCATGAATTGCTCATCAGACGCGGTACCACGTGATATCTCGTTCAATCGCCGTTCCCACTGCCCTGTCATTTCAGGCGAGGTTAGGAGTTCAATACCCGCACCACGAATTAATTCGATAACCATGCGACCTTTTTGCGTGAGTTCAATTCTCTTACCTTGCATCTCTACATAGCCCACACCTTTCAAGCGCTCAATGGTAGCTGCTCGAGTTGCCGGTGTTCCTAGACCAGAGTCTTTCATGGCATCACGTAACTCTTCGTTCTCAATCTGCTTACCCGCACTTTCCATAGCTTTGAGAAGAGTTCCTTCTGTAAAGTGTTTGGGCGGCTGAGTATCCTTCTCTTTTACGATTGCATCTGTACATGTAACACTATCATTTCGTAGAATCGAGAATGGTTCATTTACTTCATTTTCCTCTTCGTCCTCTTCATCCTTATCCTTCGCGTTCGGCTTCTTAACAGCTTCTTTCTTTTGGTCCGCAATAATGATCTTCCAACCTAAACTTAAAAGCTCTTTAACCGTTGTTTTGAACATCTCGCTTTCCACTTCCGTCATAACGGTATGAACTTTGTATTCAGCCGCTGGATAGAATTGTGATAGAAAACGACGCACGATGAGATCATATAACTTCTGTTCATCAGGACTAAGATTGGTAGCCTTACGATGAGTAGGCATAATCGCATGATGATCCTCTACTTTCGAAGGATTACAAATCGATTTATTACCTATATGAACTAAGCTACGATCTGCTCCCGCTACCAAATCGGAGTACGCTGTGCTTTGTAGAACAGACAATGTTTTATGCATTTCCGGAATATTCTGTTCCGTCACGTAGTTTGAATTCGTCCTCGGATACGAAATCACTTTGTGCTTCTCATAAAGTGCCTGCGCAATATCCAATGTCTTCTTTGCTGAGAAAGAATATTTCCCGTTAGCCTCACGTTGCAGAAGAGTCAAATCGTACAATTTATTGGGATGCTCTTTTGTTTCTTTCACTTCATAAGATGCTATTCGTCCATGCTGTCCCTTAACTTTAGCTGCCAAGGCCTCCATTTTAGGCTGATCAGTCATTCGTTCTCCTTGCCACATTCCTTTGTACGTAACTTCGTTTTGCGTGAAATGGGCTTCCAAATCAAAGAACTTTAATGACGAGAAGGCTTCAATTTGCTTCTGCCTATCGTAAATGAGCGCTAGAACAGGAGTCTGCACCCTCCCTACCGATAGCAATACATTATGTTTCGTTGTAAAGGCCCGAGAACCATTCATCCCAATCAGCCAGTCTGCTTCACTTCGTGCCCTTGCTGCTTTGGTTAAGTTCTCGTATTCGGATCCTTCCTTTAACTCTGCAAATCCTTTTCTGATCGTTTCAGGAGTTAAATCCGATATCCAGAGTCTTTTGACAGGCTGAGTTAATTTCAAGTGCCGCTGGATGAGTGAGAATATATGCTGACCTTCTCGTCCAGCATCACATGAGTTAATAAGCAAATTGCTACGTTTAGCTAATTCATCAATGACCTTAAGTTGATCAAGTGTTCTTGTATTAGGCACCAGCATAAATGGATCAGGAATAATGGGGAGATCTTTGATGTTCCATCTCTTATATTTTTCATCATATGCATCCGGCTCTGCCAGCCCAATTAAATGACCGATTGCCCACGTAATAATATATTGTTCACCTTCTAAATAAGATCGATAATTCTTAGCCTTGGGCTCAATTGCGGCAGCTATATTTCGACCCATATCGGGTTTTTCCGCAATAATGAGTGTCTTCAATAGATTGTCACTCCTTACATACTAATTCAATGTCATTTTAGAGGTTGTTCAAAAGGTCATCATTTGATCACGAAGGTTACCAAGAAGACTTTTTGAACTCACACTTTTAATATATCGTATCATATAAAAGTTATGTAAACTATGTTATTTCTCAATCTATGAAATCCGAGTTTTTGGTAACCTGTGTTAATCTATCAATACGTACAACATTTTTCCTGTATATGATTTTGATTATTTTAGCGAATAATGTCGATTAATATACTGGGAATATAGTAATTAACTAGTCTTTATTCCATTTATACTTCTATAAAAAAAGAAATAAGTGGTGTTATATTACTTTTTAGTTGACAACAGACTATAATTAGGAATAAAATTCAAATGAAGAACATCATAAAAAGTCGAATAACAATTTTATTTGTCGAATTTTTTGATTTACTATAAAGGGGGAAATTAATATGTTAAAAGCAACAGGGATAGTAAGAAAAGTAGATGAACTAGGTCGTATTGTTTTACCCATAGAATTACGTAGAACTCTAGGAATTGAAATTAAAGACGGGTTAGAAATTTATGTAGATGGAGATCGTATTGTACTAAAGAAATATGAGCCTTCTTGTATCTTTACAGGAGATGCAGAGAACCTTGTTTATTTCAAAGGTAAAATGATTAGTAAAACTGCTCTTGAAGAAATGATAGAAGTATATAATCAGAATTTCTCCAAATAGAAACGGCTGTGCCATCCTTTTTTCAAAGACGGCACCCTTTTCAGTGGAAATATAATAGAATCGAATAAATAACAATAGGGCTGCTCCCCAAGACCATATTCCGGTTCTCGGGGAGACAGCCCTATTTCATATTACTTTCGAATATACGTACAGAAATGATGATCATAGAGATTCTTGTCATCTCGAATTCCACGTGTTTCCTCAGTTAAAGTCCAAACAGACCAATCTGTCTCAGGAAATACAGTTTCACCTTCAAAGTCAGCATCTATTCTTGTCACAAGTAGTCGATCCGCAACCGGCATCCATTCTGCATAAATCTGAGACCCACCAATGACCATTAACTCCTGATCTTGTACCAAGTCTAACACCTCTTCTACAGTACGAACAACATGAGCTCCTTGTGCTGTATATTTCGGGTCACGTGTCATGATGATATTCATCCGATCCTTTAATGGCTTACCGCCGAAGGATTCCCATGTTTTCCTACCCATGACAACTGGTTTCCCAATCGTTTGTCGTTTGAAGAAAGCCATATCATGTGGTAGGTGCCAAGGCATTCCGTTATCTTTCCCCACTACACCATTTCGTCCCATTGCCCAAATCATAGTAACTGTCATGTCTGTTCCCCTACCCCTTCTATATAGCGACTGGAGCTTTTATTCCAGGATGATGCTCGTAATTAATGAACTCGAAATCTTCGAAGCAATAATCAAAGATAGAATCTGGTTTACGTTTAATTTCTAATACAGGAAGATCATAGGTCTCACGTTGTAGCTGTGTTCCAACCTGCTCCATATGATTCGAATAGATATGCACATCGCCACCAGACCAAATAAACTCTCCAACCTCTAATCCGCACTGCTGAGCCACCATATGGGTAAGTAATGCATAGCTCGCAATATTAAACGGAAGCCCTAAGAACGTGTCTACAGAACGCATGGTGAGCATACAGGATAGCTTCCCACCAGCCACGTAAAATTGGAATACAAAGTGACATGGAGGTAACTTCATATTATCAATTTCTCCCACATTCCACGCACTGACAATATGACGCCGAGAATCAGGGTTATTCTTAATCGCTTCAATAACGTTAGCAAGTTGATCAATTCTCTCACCGCTAGCCGATTCCCAAGCTCTCCATTGCGAGCCATACACGGGGCCTAATTCACCATTCTCATCTGCCCACTCGTCCCATATAGAGACGCCATTTTCTTTCAAATACTTTGTATTCGTATCCCCACTAATAAACCATAACAACTCATGGATGACCGACTTAAGATGGACTCTTTTTGTTGTCAATAATGGAAATCCCTTAGATAGGTCGAAGCGAAGCTGGCGACCGAAAACGGATAGCGTTCCGGTACCTGTCCGATCTTCTTTCGGTGTACCATTGTCTAATATATCCTGTAACAATTCTAAATAGTTTTTCATTGTTCATGAGCACCTCACTATTATTCTATATCTGTAATCTTTTTTTATGATTCAGCTATATACGAATGCATTCATTCTTGTTTGCATATAATGTGATTTTCTAGTGATTTTTTTAGATGGAATCACGTCACTAAAATCAACAATGCTTCTATTCTTTTTCTTTATCATTATATACTTACTTCTATTATAACTACAAACCGAATCCGCTGTCACATTAATAACTACTCCAGTATTGTGCATTTCTTGAAGTGGTCGAATGACGGATACTCTCTTGTTCCGAGGCTTGCAAAATCATTATGCTGTCAATATCCCCTTTATCTTCCCATTTAATGTAGCCTTTCTTCTCTAACTCTGTAAGGACGTATTTAATGCTGGGATGATGTTGGAATATCTAGTAGCTAACAATGCAATGTTGGGGGAACTTATCCGTAGAACGCGCGTTGATACACCACCGACTCAACAACGAAAGCCAATAGGTAACAGTAAGTCATCTTTGGATTCACTCGAAGGATTTAAAATGAAAGCTTCGGATTGATAAATGATAAAGTCCCCTAATTAAATTGGATTTGTAAATAAGAATTCTTTCAGAATGGTTAGGGCAAGATATATTTTGAGACTGCGCCATAAGTAGCAGCGTTCATAAAAACGAGGAGTGAGATTAGATGACTAAAAACAATGCACGTAATCGAAACGATGGTTCTGATCGCACCACGACCAATAATGATGGCGTTGACACTGGAAAAGCTGTTGGAACCGTGGGTGGTGTTGCTGTGGGCGCTGTCATGGGTTCCGCTTTGGGTCCTGTTGGAACCATCGTAGGTGGCATCGTAGGCGCAACATTGGGCAATAAAGTGGGTAAAGCTGTTGAAGATAACGATAATGACAACGATACACACCGAACAGAATAAACAGGTGCTAGCAAAGATTCAGGTTTTATCCTTACCTAAACGTTAAAAAAGGCTCTACCAGTTTATATACCGGTAGAGTCTTTTTTATCATTAATACATTATTAAACCCGCATGTTCTTTATTCTATAAAGAACCGTCAGTCATTAATACCAACGGTCAAATGTCACTTGTTTACTCACAGGGACAGGATATAACTTGCGGTTACGCTGTTTCCCAAAGACCAGATGGTTTCATTTACGGATGAACGAAACTGTATCTTTTTCAATGCGGATTTTTCCATCTGCATCTCCTCCTTGTGTTCTGCAGCATAACCAGTCCAAGCATTCCGGCTAAACGATAGATTGCCCAATCGCTTTCTCCGCACGCTCAATATGCTTCCGTCTTCGCTCCGGTTCATCCACATTACGAGTGGCAATATTGCCTGTCTGATCACTTGTGGTACCTGTGTCCCCTCGAGGCATGTCACTATATACTGCCGTCATAGTTGGTTCATCCGGAATGTATTCTGTAACTATATATTCTCTAGCTTGTTTAAGATATTTTTCAACAGCATCTTTTGTGGCTTCCTCATCTATTCGGTGGATATCAAATGATAATTGTTCAGCTCCCATTCCCCTCATCTCCTCATATGTTATAATTCATGAGAGGTAACATTTACCAATTTACCCCCACGACCGGCCAGGTATTGGGGGTCTTTTACAAATCTCGCCCAAGAAGGGAGAGTAACGATGTTTAAAAAGATAATAAATTATGTTCTTCTTTTAAGCGTGGTCTTTTATCTATATTTCCTTTACAAAATCATCATCTTTGATTTACAAACAGATATAACTAAACTTGCTAAATTAAAACTTAACTCTGCTTATGTCGCATTATTTATGGCGGTAGTTGCCTTTATAAGATCACATTTAAAATAGTTCATGTCTGTAATTCCCAATTCCAAAGTCCTTGCTGACCTTTAACTGAGATCGGATCCTCTAGCGGTTTTACATCAGCAAGCTTCCAGGCATAACGACCATCACTGTAATCACCAAAATAGTACTCATCAGGGAACTTCCCAGCCCACCCTAACGTTATACCCTCAGCAGTCGTACTCTTGAGCCATACAGGTATCCTATCTTCTTGTTCAGATGCCTTCCTTTCAACCATGTAACAACCTGATAAGTTACATGTTGCTAGGATTGCACCCGTAGGTAAATCATTAATGGTCAGGATTCCATGCTTTCGCAGAGTCATGTAAATCACTTCGTTCATCCAAGCATCCTTATCGACTTTCTTCCCAGCATGGATCGCCAAAGGTCCCCTGTGCTTAGTCGCCCAGCTACGCGTTTCAAACTTCTTCTCACCAAGTGCTATCAATGTCGCCCATGGTTGAATGATGGTTATAGCTTTCATATTTTATTTTCCTCCTTGGGAACAATCACATCGAAGATCAGTTCAATTCGTCCAGCCCGCCGGTTATCAACGACCTCATCCTTGATATCCGTTACTTCCGCTTGAGCGTCAATCCCATGCTTTTGTAAAATCTCAATGATATGTTTCTCTAGTTGTTCCTCTGTCCATCCAGAAAAATCAGGTGAGTCTTGCTTGGTAACGACCTGAATCATTCTCGGACCCACACCCTTTTTGATATGCCCTTTACTAACCAGCTGCTACAAGAGACAGAACGCTGTCGAATGCGACTTTAAATTAAGATGCTCAGCGATCTCCCGGACAGTTGGTGGGTACGTATTATTAATGATGAATGACTTTATGAAGGCTAGTGCCTCGGTTTGACGCCAGGTTAACGGTTTGGTTGTCATGTGTTGTCACTCCTTGAGTGCTTATATATTCAAAATAGTTATTCCGGTTATTTTTTTTACTTTTAGGCAGAAGCCCAATTCATTTCATGGGCTTCTGCATAGGATGCTGTATAAATTAATTAGGAGGTTTTATTTTGAATTATCCATTACATCCAACGCATCAAATGCACCACCCAATGCACCACCCGTCACAAATGCACCACGCTATAACGGTCCACCCGGTCGATCCATATGTCGTTGAAGCTTTAAAGTGTCACCTAGGAAATCCTGTTGTGCTTGAAACCACACGCGGAGCCCTCAACGGATGTGTTGTTGAGGTCAAACCAGACCATGTTGTTTTAGAAACTAGAGGTAGGAAATTCCTTGTACGTATTTGCGAAATTGTCTGGATAATGCCTGAATAGATTGCTAATCAGAAGAGCTGTGAAATCAGCTCTTTTTTTGTACCCTCATACTTATATATTCAATACAGGGTATAAGCTAAAATAACGTAACCTAAAATTCTTCCGTTTCGATGCACTCAATACCACTCAATTCTCCTGCTCGTATCAGCACACTTTTTGGTCTTTAGCCCTCCAGCATCTTAGGAAATTCAGTATTAGCATTCATTCTGACATCAACGAGTTTTTTCACTTCCAGCACCAATGATCCATTCGCTATGATTTGGGAAGCTACACCTGTTATGGATTTAGCTCTATTCATTTCCTCTACTAGCTTTTCACCAGTCAATTCATCGTCCCCTAAACGTTCGAGTTGTTCAAAGCACCTAGCGTGCTTCTCATATCCAATTCCTCCTCTTGATACTTCGCTTTATCTTCGTACTACGCAACAACAGCTTCAGACTTTAAATGTTCAGACACTATTTTTAGTCCGATTAAATATCCGTAGATTCTCCAAGGCATTTCCATTTCATCATTACTTAATGTAATGGGCATACTATTGAAAAATTGTAGGAGGTTCTCTATGTCTAAAGACGATGGTTTTATCAATGAACAACGAAGACAGTACACTGATCTTGCAACCGTAGAATCCCAACGCAACGACTTAGTTGCAGAAGAATTCTCAGACGGACCATATGGTTCACCCATTAATGCGGAATCGTTGGGCAAAAGTACGCCATGGCGTATTGATCAGCGACCTCCTAATCGATTTGATTACGAAAATCGAGAGTTACATGCAGGAACGGAACGTGAATATCCAGGCGATCAAGGGCAAGGTAATGCAGCCTTAGAAACTTTTAATGACCCAGAAACTCAGAATAGTTGATGTAATCTCCCAGCTGACCGTTCCCCAACATTACTGGCTGGGAGAGTTGTTTTAATCTGAATATATCGCTTTTTCTTCGAACTACGAAGCTACTAACTACCCTTTACAAGTGATATTTCTCTTGATTTGAATGTCAAACAAAAAAATTAGTACAAACGTTCGTATAAAGGTATACTAGAGGTATATTAAAGCCAAAGGAGTCTTGCCTAATGAGTCAAAGAGTTCCCTACAATGATGTTGCACCTGATGGTATGAAAATCATGATGGATATGGAGATGTACACCAAAAAGTCTACAATTAGTCGAACCACAAGAGAACTTATCAAAATTAGAGTCTCTCAAATTAACGGTTGTGCCTTCTGCATAGATATGCATACATCCGATGCTCGTAAAATGGGTGAAACCGAACAACGAATTTATTGTTTAAACGCTTGGAGTGAATGTACTTTTTATACACCTGAAGAGAGGGTTGCTCTCGAACTATCTGAGCATATTACTCTAATCCCTACCAAAAGAGTTCCTGAAGACCTATATAAACGAGTACGTGAACAATATGACGAGAAACAATATGTTGACCTTGTTCTTATCATCAATCAAATCAACAGTTGGAATAGAATTTCTATTGCAATGGGTAATACAGCAACTGAAAAATAATTGCTCTTAACGAACATCTTTTGATGTTCTTTTTTTAATATGTATTATGTGTCTTCTTCGCACTAATCCATCTTTTATAATCTTCTAACTCTCGAATACCCAATCCCCACAAATAATACATTCGCCTATAATACAACCGCTAGCCATTAGGTTGATCCGTTGATTGTACACTCTGTAACTGTATCATGACCCCACCTCTTCCCCAGACAATTCAATGAGGGCATTGATTCATCCGTTATCACTCCTTTTGGTATATATATTTGGTATAATGTTTCCGAGGTGAAAAAAATGAATGGTAAAATATTTGTTACTATCATGGTTATTGTTTTGTTGGTAATTGGCGCTTGTTCTTTATTCGTAGCGCAACTTATTAGTTCCTGATAATATTTAATAGTTGTACTCTCCTTGCTATTTATTTGCGTAAATACATCAAACTCAGATCAATCAAAACGTTGCATCTATCCATATCAAACATCGCAATGTGTACAACAACATAAAAAAAGGAAGGAACGTAGTTACGTTCCTCCCTTCCGATAATAATTATGCCTATTACTTTTTACGTGGAGCCATCGCGTGAATTGGAAAACCAAGGCCTAACTCAGCAGCATCCATCACGATTTCACCCAAGGTTGGATGTGCATGAATTGTCAAAGCGATATCTTCAAGTGTAGCACCCATTTCAATAGCCAAACCAAGTTCAGCAATTAAGTTAGAAGCTTCAATACCTGCAATATGACATCCTAGTAGAAGATCTGTACCTTCTTCAGAAATCAATTTCACAAATCCATCTGTACTATTCAGAGACACTGCACGACCGTTACCGGCATATGGGAATTTAGCTACAACAACTTTATAGCCTTTTTCCTTCGCTTCTTTCTCTGTATAACCAACGCTTGCACATTCAGGATCTGTAAATGCTACTGCAGGAATACATTTGTAATCTACTACAGATGTTTGACCAGCAATAACTTCAGCAGCTACTTTACCTTCATATGAAGCTTTATGTGCAAGGGCAGGGCCCGCAACGATATCACCGATGGCAAAGATATGTGGGTAGTTCGTACGTCCTTGATGATCTACCTTCACTAAACCTCGATCATCCATTTCGATACCTACAAGATCAAGACCAAGTTCACCATCCGTATTAGGACGACGTCCAACCGTTACAAGCAAGTAATCAGCAGTAACTTCCTTCGTTTCTCCACCAACAGAATATTTGACTGTAACATCTTTATCTGTTTGTGCAGCACTCTCTGCCTTCGCACTTGTAATAATCTCAATACCTGTTTTCTCCATGCTCTTCACAACTAGCTTAGTCATATCCGAATCGAAGCCGTTTAGAACGGATTCCAATCCTTCAATGATCGTAACCTTAGTCCCAAACTTCGAGAACATTTGGCCAAGTTCAGCACCAATATATCCACCACCGATAACGATCATGCTCTTTGGAATTTCAGGAATTTCCAACGCTTCCGTCGAAGACATGATACGTCCACCGAAAGGAAATGGTTTAAGTTCAATTGGACGAGAACCTGTAGCAATAATACAGTTCTTGAAACGGTAACGTGGAGATTCGTGATCATTAAAGACACGAGCTTCGTTCTCATTGATGAACATACATTCACCATTGAATACTTCCACTTTATTCCCTTTAAGTAGACCAGCTACGCCACCAGTCATTTTCTTCACAACATTGTTTTTGAATTCTTGTGTTTTGGTAAAGTCTACTTTCACATTCTCAGTCATAACACCAAATGCTTCACCATGTTGTGCAGACTCATATTGATGAGCTGCAGCAATCAAAGCTTTGGATGGAATACATCCACGGTTAAGACATACACCGCCGACTTCTGATTTATCTACAATTAGAACTTTTTGGCCTAGTTGAGCAGCACGAATAGCTGCTACATAACCACCAGGACCTGCACCTATAACCAATAAATCGATATCTAGAGAAGCGTCTCCTACTACCATGATTAAACCTCCATTACTAGCGACTCAGGATTATTGAGTAGCGATTTAATATAGTTCATGAAATGTTGTGCAGTAGCACCATCAATAATACGATGGTCGAAGCTTAAGGACAATGCCATTACTTTGGCTGCCACAATTTCACCGTTCTTAATTACTGGCTTGTCAGAAATACGGCCTACACCCAAGATAGCAACTTCAGGGAAGTTAATAATTGGAGTAAAGAACATACCACCAGCAGAACCAATGTTGGAAATCGAAATCGTGCTACCCTTCATTTCGCTCGCACTCAATTTACCATCGCGTCCACGAACTGCAAGATCAGTAATAGCTTCAGCAATCATCCAAACGCTTTTACGATCAGCATCTTTAATAACTGGAACGATCAAGCCGGTAGGTGTATCTGTTGCAATACCGATGTTGTAGTATTTCTTGTATACAATCTCATTGCTTTCTTCATCAATCATCGCGTTAAGAGCAGGGAATTGACGACTTGCGGCAACCAATGCTTTTACGATAAATGGTAGATAAGTAACTTTGATGCCTTTTTTCTCTGCGATTGGTTTCATACGAGTACGGAAATCAACCAGATCAGTTACGTCTACTTCGTCCATAATAGTAACATGTGGAGCGGTATACGCTGATTTAACCATTGCATTTGCAATTGCCTTACGGATACCCTTGAATGGAACACGTTCTTCTTCAAGACTAGTATTACCCGTAGTACTTGTAGTTGAGGATGCTTTTGGTGCAGCTTCTGCAGATGCGCTAGCAGCTACCGGTACAGAAGTTGCTTGACCACCATTCTTGAAGGATTCAACATCTTCCTTCGTAATTTTACCATTCGTACCCGTACCCGTTACGTTAGAGATATCAATCCCTTGCTCACGAGCCAATTTACGAACGCTAGGTGTAGCAAGGATATCTTTGTTAGGAGCGACTGGAGCAGCTACATCAGCAGCTGGGGCTGGTGTAGAAGTCGTATCCGCACTACCTTTCGCAACATCTGCTTCTTGTGTAGAGTGTGCTTCTGCAGGCGCTTCTTCTTGATGAGGAACATCGCCTACAGCATCAATAATTGCAACGACATCGCCTACACGACATACTTGTCCGTCCTTAGTTAGCACTTCAAGTACTGTACCATTCACTGGACTCGGAACTTCAACGACCGCTTTGTCGTTCTGTACTTCCATAACGATATCATCATCCGTAATGACATCGCCTTGTTTAATATGCATTTTAATAATTTCACCTTCATGTAAGCCTTCGCCTAGTTCTGGGAAACGATATTCAAATTTAGCCAATGTGTTTACCTCCTTGTTTGTGCATGAACCATTTTAGAATTCCATTACTTTGTTTACTGCAGTAATAATACGGGCCGGTGTTGGGAGCCAAGAATCTTCGATTTGCGCAAATGGATAAATAGTATCTGGACCCGCTACACGAAGAACTGGAGCTTCAAGGTGAAGAAGAGCCTTCTCATTAATTTGTGCAATAACTTCCGCTGCGATACCCGCGCTCTTTTGAGCTTCTTGTACAACAATTGCACGGTTTGTTTTCTTAATAGATGTAATGATCGTATCGATATCAAGCGGACTCAATGTACGAAGATCAATGATTTCAGCTTTAATTCCACTCTTCTCTAGTTCATCAGCTGCTTTGGTAGCAGTATGAACTGTCATACCATAAGAAATAATCGTTACATCCGAACCTTCACGAACGATGTTAGCCTTGCCTAGTTCAACGGTATACTCACCTTCTGGTACTTCCGCACGGAATGCATGATACAAATTCAAGTGCTCCATGAAGAATACTGGATCATTATCGCGAATTGCAGCAATCAAAAGACCTTTTGCGTCATAAGGATTGGAAGGTACTACTACCTTTATACCCGGAGTTTGAGCAATCAAACCTTCTAAGGAATCTGTGTGAAGTTCAGCTGCTTTTACGCCACCACCAAATGGTGTGCGGAATACGATTGGAGAATTGAAACGTCCTCCTGAACGATAACGCATACGAGCAGCTTGAATTAACATTTGATCTAGTGCTTCAAAGATAAAACCAATGAATTGAATCTCTGCAATAGGACGGAATCCTTGAATCCCTAGTCCAACCGCCATACCACCGATTGCCGATTCAGCGAGTGGTGTATCAAATACACGATCTTCTCCGAATTCTTTTTGCAAACCTTCTGTTACACGGAAAACACCACCAACATTCCCTACGTCTTCACCGAAGATTAGTACATTCGGATCACGTTCTAATTCAACGCGCATCGCATCGCGAATCGCTTCTTTCATGTTCATTTGTGCCATCGCTTCTTTATCCTCCTTAAACATTCACAGTCAAATAAAAGTCATTCATTAAAATGTCATCAAAACGAAATAAATCTATTTTTATTCGAAATCGGCTTTTTGTTCTTCAAGATGTTGCGGTGTATGTTCATACATACTGTCAATCAAGCCTGAGATCGTCATTTTTTCAACTTGCTCTGCTTTTTTGATCTGTTCGTTAACTTTTGCTTTAGCTTCTTCTCTCACACGAGCTGTGTCTTCTTCATTCCAAAGACCCTTTTTATCCAAGTATTTAGCAAAGCGTACAATTGGATCCTTCAAGCTCCATTCAGCTTCCTCTTCTTTAGTCCGATATTTAGAAGTGTCATCAGACAAAGAATGCGGACGGAAACGATAGGTTACTGCTTCGATCAATGTTGCGCCTTCTCCATTACGGCCACGTTCAGCAGCTTGTTGAACAGCACTTATGACTGCGAAGATATCCATACCATCAATTTTAATTCCTCTAATGCCTGCGGCAATTGCTTTATGTGCAATTGAAAGTGCAGCGGTTTGTTTAGAGAATGGTGTAGTGATTGCATAACCATTGTTCTGTACAAAGAAA
This sequence comes from Paenibacillus sp. FA6, assembly GCF_051550225.1. Classification (NCBI taxonomy): domain Bacteria; kingdom Bacillati; phylum Bacillota; class Bacilli; order Caryophanales; family Paenibacillaceae; genus Paenibacillus; species Paenibacillus sp. FA6. The sequence goes on from NZ_CP188820.1 coordinate 2,131,086, forward strand.
ATAACAGGAAGTTTATAGACACCTGCAAAGTTCAAACCTTCATAGAAGTCACCTTCAGATGAACCACCGTCACCCGTATAAGCGATTGCTACTTGTTTTTGTTTCTTCAATTTGAATCCCATCGCAATACCCATTCCGTGAAGGATTTGCGCACCAATAATAATTTGTGGCATTAATACGTTAACACCTTCTGGAATTTGACCTCCATGTTGGTGACCACGGGAGTACAGGAATGCTTGATAAAGCGGTAGACCATGCCACACTAGTTGTGGAATGTCACGATATCCTGGACATATAAAGTCTTCTTTCTGAAGAGCGAACTCACTACCAACCATAGTTGCTTCTTGACCAGATACAGGAGCGTAGAAACCAAGTCGGCCCTGACGTCCTAAATTAACTGCACGATCATCCCATGTACGAGTAAATACCATGCGATACATAATTTCTTTCAATTGATCATCGGTAAGATCCGGCATCATATCTTTATTAACAATTTCACCATCTGGAGAAAGTACCGATAATGCCTCAACTTCCTCTGCATACACTTCATAAGGAACCTTACTCATTTTCTTCACCTCGACAAAATAATTTGATTTATCATGTGCACCTGTTATAGAATTATTATACACCTGTTCTATACGTTCGTCAAAGGCAAATGCCAGTTAATTTCATGATTATTGATTTTTGTATGTATAACAGGGCAATATAATTAGTATAACAGTTCAACCTTATTCACTTAAACAACTCTCAACAATTTTATCTCATTACTATACTTATTGCAAAAATACACTCTAAGAAAAGGTGATCACTCATGACAGATTCACGTTATTTGAAACGAACCATAATTAAGGATCATATAACCAGTAAATTTTTAAATGAAACACGTAACCTCCGTATTTACTTCCCCCCTGGTTATAATGAGCTTGTTAGCTATCCTGTTGTTTATTGTCAAGATGGGGAAGAATTTTTCAATTTCGGCAGAATTGCCACGATTGCCAATCGCCTCATTCTCGATGAAGGTGCAGAACCCTTCATTATTGTAGGTGTCGAAGTGGATACATCTGTCCGAACGGCAGAATATGCACCATTTGGGGACAGATTTCACAACTATATGAAATGCTTCGCTGAAGAAATTATTCCCTATGTAAGTGGCAAATATCCTGTAAGAACAAACCCAGCTGACATCGTGATCGCGGGTGATTCCCTTGGAGGAAGCGTATCTCTTCATATAGCACTTCAATATCCACATCTATTCACAAGAGTTCTTAGTCTGTCCGGTGCATACTATGAAGCGTCACAAGAGATTATTGCTTCTCAACAAGATTTATCTTGGTTGAACATCTACATGATTGTAGGTCTACAGGAGAATGAGTTCCAAACAGATACCGGTGTATATGATTTCGTTCAACTTAACAAGGACACACAGAACCTGCTACAATCCCGTGGAGCGCAAGTCCATTATGAAGAGAAAGACGGTCGACATCTTTGGGGTTTCTGGCAGAAAGAACTACCAGAGGCACTTTTATATTTTTTAAAAGAATAAGGTTTATCTCCCCCAACTGCGAATCCTAATATCCTTCTCTTTATAGTAGGAGAATTAGGATTCATTTTTCACCCCGTAATGATTGCGCTTTCAACCATTCTTCAAAAAACGGCATGTTGTGACATGCCATTTGATAAAAGTTCAAAAAATGACTTTCCGAACTTCCTCTATAAGTGAAATTATAACTTTTCTTTCTTTATCTTGTCTAGTAATACCGAACAGCCAGCGTCCATTAACCCATATACCTCTTCAAAATTCCCTGTAAAATATGGATCAGGCACTTCGCGTAAAGTTTCATTAGGCAATAAATCCATATAACTAATAATCTGAGCGTCTTCTCCTCCTTTTATTTTCCGAAGATTAGACAGATTGGATTGATCCATACATATAATGTAGTCGAAATTTGTAAAGTCTTCGCTTAATACTTGTCTTGCGATCATTCCTTCGTAACTAATACTGCGCTCATCTAACAGTTTCCTAGTTCCTTCATGTGGAGGATGACCTAGATGCCAATCCCCTGTTCCAGCAGAATCAACCGTAATCTGTCCCTCTAATTCATTGATCTTAATTTTATCGCGCAGTACAGCTTCAGCCATTGGTGAACGACATATGTTACCCAAACAAACAAATAGAACGTTAATCATACAATCCTCATCCTTTTTTTGAATTCTGCTTCTTCCATTGCTGCATAACACCTGACAATACAACTTCAATTGTACCAACAATACTTAACATTTGTACAACCATGCAATCTCAATTATACTTATTCCTAGGTTTCTCACTTCATTTAGAAGATAACTACACTGGAGGATCAATAACATATATGACACAGAAACGGGTAATTATTTTTTCAGGAGGCCAACTCTATTCAGAGTACTTGAAAGAGATCCAAGAAGATGACTTCATTATAGGTGCCGATAAAGGCGCATTATTTCTAATACATAATCATATTCACCCACATTTATCTGTCGGTGATTTCGACTCCATCACACCACAAGAAAAAGAAATCGTTTCTTCATCAAGCGTTACAATGATTTCCTGCGATGCTTTTGACAAAAATCTTACGGACACTGAATTGGCCTTCGATTTAGCTCTCGAACAACAGCCTACTTGTATTTTACTTGTCGGGGGTACAGGTACACGTCTTGATCATACTCTAGCCAATATTCACTTGTTAAACAGAGCATTACAGCATCATATCTCATTCGCTATATTAGACAACCATAATTATATTACAATGACCGATTCTACACTTGAAGTCAAAGATCTAGGTTATACCTTTGTATCTCTACTACCCATGACATCCGAAGTAACAGGAATTACATTACAGGGTTTTGTCTATCCTTTAGATCACGCCACTTTACGTCAGGGGCAATCCCTCGGGATCAGCAATCGGCTTTCTAGCAATATAGGAAACATTACTGTCGAATCTGGATCGCTACTTGTTATTCAAAGTAAAGATTAACAACTACATTTTTGTAACTAGTTTCAACTTATGAAATAAAAGCCGATAACACCTACTACAACTGGGTATATCGGCTTTTTTTTGTTTTTAAATGACTTTTTGATTTCGTATATTAAATTCTAATTGAATTTTAATAAAGGGGCTCTAACTACTGCTATAGTAGACTCTTATATCAAATACCAACTTTTAGGTGGTTACAAAACTGTTATACTTGGTCACAAGCCCAGAACATTACAACATTAGAAACCAACTAACGGAGGTATTACAATATGAAAAAACAAACATGGACTCATAGATTCGCAGTCGTAGGAATTTGCTCATCATTAGCTCTCACAGCAGCGGCAACGGTCGCTAGTCCAGTAGCCGAAGCAGCAACCACATCAACGGCATCAATATCCAAAGCGAACAAAATCGCTAACTACGGTAAAACCTTTTTGAAAACTCCATACAAGTTCGGCGCTGCTACTACAACAACTAGATACTTTGATTGCTCATCTTTAATGAAACGTATTTACGGTAAATTCGGAGTGAATCTACCTCGCACATCTGTTGCTCAATCCAAGATGGGGGTTGCCGTTTCCAAAGCTAATCTTAAAACGGGAGATTTATTATTCTTCTCAACTGGAAGTAGAGCGAATGGAAAGAATGTAACTCATGTTGGTATGTATGTCGGAAATGGTAAAATGCTTCATACTTATGGATCACCTGGTGTAATGTACACAGATATTAATAAAGCACATTGGAAGAATACGTATCTAAAAGCACGTCGCGTTCTTTAGTACGTCGTTGAATCTCTCAAAACTTTATAAGTATTCTCACATGCTGACAGTTTAGTAAACTGTCAGTTTTGTTATCTTCCAATCTTTACTCCCCTATTAATATATAGCCAACCCCACGTGAGGTATGAATCATTTTATGACGATGGCCCTTATCAATCTTTAATCTTAAATAACGTATATACACATCAACCACATTCGTACCAAGCGAATAATCATATTTCCATACTAATTTCAGAATCCGCTCTCTACTACATACCTGATTCACATGTCTTGCTAAATACAACAATAGATCGTACTCTTTGGGCGTTAACTCAATACTCTGAGTATTACGCCTAACCATACGACTTCTAGGATCGATATAGAGTTCCCCTATCGTGATAGGAAGATTATTCTCAGTATTTTCAATCTCTATCAGGTTGAATAGGTTACGTATTCGAACTAATACGATCTCGATCTGAACAGGCTTCGTGATATATTCATTTGCTCCTGCAGCGAACCCCTTAATAATCTTCTCGCTCATCATGATATCGGACAGGATCAGGATTAGGAAAAATCCCATCCTTGTTCGCAACTGGCTTATCACCTCAAACTCATTCCCTTTACTTCCATAATCCAGTATTAACATATCAATCTTATGGCTTTCAACATATTCTACTGCCTCTATGTCATGACCAACCTCGATCACTTCATATTCCTCTATTCTCAACGCTTCAATTATGGGTACAGCAGATTCGCCTTCATAATTCACATAAAGGATCGTTTTATTCACAGACTCCCACCCATTTCCCACTAAAATGACAATGTATATGACACTATTCCTTTAGCTTTCTCCAAAAATAAAAATCCATCCCTCAACATGAGGGATGGATCATAACGAATATATTCATTTCATTAGCCGATCAATATTATACCGTCTTGGATGCCCACTCTTCTACATTCCATTCTTTCGTTACCCAGTCTGCATAAAATTCGGGTTCATGGGATACTAGAACTACTGTTCCTTTAAATTCCGTAAGCGCCCGCTTCAGTTCAGCTTTAGCAAGGATATCTAAATGGTTCGTAGGCTCATCGAATAGAATCCAGTTCGCTTCACGCATCATTAACTTACATATCCGAACTTTAGCTTGCTCTCCACCACTCAACATAGCTAATGGACGTGTAATATGGTCATTCTTGAGACCAACACGCGCTAGATGTGAACGCACTTCACTTTGAGTGAGTGATGAAAATTCATTCCACACGTCATCAAGAGGCGTGATTTTGCCAGCAATCGCTTCCTGCTCGAAGTATGCTGGTTGCAGATATTCACCTAGGTATGTTCTACCGCTTAGAGTAGGTATTTTACCGAGAATTGTTTTGAGTAATGTAGACTTACCTACACCATTACAACCAACGATAGCTATCTTATCTCCACGTTCGATCAACATACTCATCTTAGGAAGTAGAGCGTGACTATATCCAATCTCGAAATCAATACCTTCGAATACGGTTTTAGCACTTGCTCTAGATTCTTTAAAATGGAATGTCGGCTTAGTAGCTTCCTCTGGTTTCTCAATGCGATCCATCCGGTCCAATTGTTTCTCACGACTCTTCGCCCGAGTGGAAGTTGAAGCACGCGCCTTATTACGATTAATAAAATCTTCCTGTTTCTTAATGTAATCCTGCTGTTTCTCATAAGCATCGAAATGTTGATTCTTATTCATATCAGCCATCTCAAGGAATTTCTCATAATTCGCAGTGTATCTTGTTAATTTGGTAAATTCCAAATGATAAATAATATCCACAATTTGATTCATGAAGTCTGTATCATGTGAAATCAGCATAAAGGCATGCGGGTAGTTCTTCAAATACTGTGTCAACCATTCAATATGCTCCACGTCCAAATAGTTCGTAGGCTCATCAAGCAGTAGCACTGTCGGTTTCTCAAGCAATAACTTTGCAAGTAATACCTTCGTCCGCTGTCCACCACTTAAAGAAGCTACATCCCGATCCAAACCAATGGCGGTAAGCCCAAGACCTTGGCTCATTTCTTCAACTTTAACGTCAAGCAAATAGAAATCGCCAATTTCTAACTGTTCTTGAATGTCACCCATTTGCTCTAGAAGTATTTCCAGCTCTTCTGGAGTAGCATCACCCATTTTGTTCGTAATCTCTATCATTTCCTCTTCAAGCACCAAAAGAGGTAAGAAAGCATCTTTGAGAACATCACGAACCGTTTTACCTGGTGTTAACTTCGTATGTTGATCCAAATAACCAAATTGAACTCGCGGAGTCCATTCAACTTTTCCGCTATCTTTGAGCAGTGTACCCGTTAGAATATTCATCAAAGTAGATTTACCTACCCCATTGGCACCAACAAAACCTACATGCTCCCCATCTAACAAACGAAAAGAAACATCTTTAAACAACGTACGCCCACCAAAATTATGGGATAAATCCTCTACAGTTAATAAACTCATTTCTACTCTTTAACCCCTATCTATATTAAAAATCATTTGATCTCATATGTTTGACCGTCAAGATTTCATTATAACATAAATAGGAGGTGTGACGAAACTATCATTTCCTATAAACTTCCCCTTTATTTATTTCACTTTATCAATCAACTAATAAAATGACCGCTACGTTGACGGATTGTTCTTACGATCGCTGTTACTACAAGATTACACCAACCTCTTTATGCTATAAAAATTAATTAATATGTAACTAAATAGGATATGTTCCGTTTAATATATAACGGATTGCAAATATTAAGTGCGACAGTTGCTAAGAAATGAAAATAGCTTATCTCCGATGATGAGCTAAGAATAGCCCTGGCACCACATCACAGATAACCAAGGAACTGCCTCGGTTGAAAAATCCCTCACGAAACATTCACAAAAAAACCTGTCGCACTTGGCTTGATAATTTGTCATAAAAATATATATAAGAGGTGAAGGATTAATGGTTAAAAACAGTCTATTTATTCTGTTAATGGTATTGGCATTATCTAGGTGCGGAAGCGGAGTCGTAGAAACAAATTTATCTAAAGCGTACAATGTGGAAGATGCGAATAACAACCAAGGTATTGAAATAGCAAATTTTGATGATATATTTTTGCTTGCTAAAGATGAAAAGGATGGGGTCTTTAACGAAGTCACCGTAAAAACATTAGATCAAAATAAGACATTCTCTTGGATAACGGACTCCAATCCCACATACTATCCGACTATCAAAACAGCTGACATTAATGGTGATGGTACTAAAGAGATTGTTATTATTACCACCCCTAGCACAGGAAGCGATATAAATATACAAGAATTACATGTACTACGTTCTAAGGATTTAATGGAGTTGCAAATTGATGATCCACTTACTTATATAAATAAAAACATTAAATCAAGTATATCTAAATCACATGGAACAGTGAAAATCCTTATTCAGACAAATTCACAAAAACTGGATAAAGTATTCAAGGAGGAAGATGCCGGTTTATGGTTTGACGAAGTAAGTTTTAATAACCATATAAAATATGAACTCGTAGAAAATAAAATAACAGCTACTCTTTTAGGGACAGCATCTCCATCTCTAGTTGTAGTTTCCGTCAAAGTCGATTATGACCAAAATTTAAAAGCGATTGACCTCGTAATATCAGATATTAAGGAATGAAATATAAAAAATAAGAATCAGCTTCCTTAGAGGCTGATTCTTATTTTTCGTAGGTGTTTTATCCGATTTTTTTAATACCCACTCAACCGGAAGAAAGTATGTTTACCGAGGACTACGCTTTCCACGACTTCCGTATAAGTAGAGCCATTAAAGGTATACTTTAGTACACCATCTATAACCTTCGTTTTACTTGTATACGTGCTTGTTCCGTTAAACCACAGGCACTTACCAATTGGATTTGTCCCTCCGTTGGTCGCCACACTCAAAGATTCTGTCCAACCACTACTGGCGGAAGTATCTGGGCAACGCGCATTGTTATTCGTCATTCCATCGAATGCTCCAGTTTTAAGAGCGATCCCCACAATCGTATTACCACCGAATTCAGTTGTATTCTTTGCCTTTCGGTTTACTACAACGTGGTAAACCCCTCTCTTACCTTCAACAGATTCCCCTCTAGCCTCAGAATAGATAAGACGTGCCAAAATATCAACACTATCAAGCCCATCAAATTCAGTAAAACCTGTTTGGTCTGTCAAACATGCTCCTGCCATTGTAATTCCTCCAATTATTTTTCTATGAGCACAGAGACTAGTGGATGTCGTTGTAATCAGTTCATCCCGTACTGATCATCTTCGATCTCTCGTTCTCATACTAAGTAAAGTGTCACTACTTAATGAAAATACAACCTTCCCCATAAAATAAATTAATAAAGTTGTAAGTATCAAATAGCACCCATCTTGTGACAAGAAAATGGGGTAAATATAGAATAATGCTAGTTTCTATTGAATACATGTTTTTATTTATGTAATATACGATCTTTAAACCTTTGCAACATGATGCCACCTTTAACAGGCAGAAAAAAGGCCAGCATACATCGCCGGCCAAATCTTCCTAGTAAAATAGAAGTATATTAGAAATAGCTATGAAGAGTACGATATAAAACTCAAATCGCTATAGTTTAATTTGCTCAATGTACTCAGTGTAGTCTGGGAGGGAATTCATGTCATAGCTAAGAACAGATCGAATGACCTTTTCAATAATATCCTGTTGCAGATCACTTCGTTCATTAGGTTTCGCGCGTTGACTAACCTTAATGATTAGAGGGCGAAACATGACGATAATTTGATTCATCGCTTCTTTATCCCCTGCCTTTGCCCTTTGAACTAGAATGAACAAGTCTATATCAGTCATTTCTTTTTTAGCACCTCATCTCGAATGATCTGAAGCATTTCCATAATTGTATTGTTCAGCTTTTCAATTTTCTTTTCAAACCGAAGTAGGAGGTAACCTGTTAGCACGATTGGAAACCCTAGCGTTGAAATTGATGTAGTCACGATTGAAATCAATGTCGGAGTATCCATATCAACCATCCCCCTGACAGTTTAGATTTAACAATACTACTAACTCTCTCTTCATCTTTTCTAGTGCAGTCCTTCTAGTTTTAGTAATCGCTTGTTGCGAGACCATTAAGACACTTGCAATCTCGGTATCTAACACACCAGCATCATAAGCAAGGGTAATAACTTGTTTTTGTTTCGATGTTAGCCTACTAAAAACTGTGAATAGTTTAGGATCTTCAATAGCAGACTGGAAGATGTCAGGATTGCGCTGCGGCAATCCTAACTCTGGCTGAACAGATATAAATAATAAAAGCTCCCCAAGAGTCATGTCCCCCTCTTCGCCCATTGGAGTATCAAAAACCAATGGGTTCCTATCCTCTTGCTTTTTACGCTTTCTGTGATAGTCAACATCAGCAAATTTAATTAGAGAGCATAGATATTTTGTGAACCGTATACAGAAGTAAAATTTGCGAAAGGTCATTTCAAGTTCCATTTTTTTATCAATTGATGGTTCACAAATCATATTCACAAACAAATATACGTGGTAGGGATTTCCGAAAAAACTGCTAATCACTTTGTTCTCAAAAAGTCTCTTATTCCTTAAACGATAGTCTTGAAATGCTTCATGTTCTCTATCGATGTAAGTTGCTTGATTTAGTAATAAAGCGGTCAATTTATATCACTCCTTTATTTTTCATCTTCTACCTATTAAAGTGATTTATATTAACCATAGCACAACCATTTTTAATAATTATCGGATTTTTTTACAAAGTTAGGAACTTAATTAATATCTCAATTTTTATGGTTGTGTCCATATCTCTTTTACTCACTTTAATAACTATATGAATTAGTCGAGAGGAGTCTTTTAGTATGTCAGATATTAGTGGATATATGGAAAGAATACTGTTAATCAAGAAGGATCTATATGAATTGGCTAATCGTATGACAAACTGTGATTCACAAGATAAGGAGTTTTATGGTGGTATAGCCGAGCAATTTGCTACGCATTTAAAAGCCATTCAGTATCGATGTATAATGTCCAAGAAGGAAAAGAAAGACTGTCTAATAGAATAGAAAAAAAGGTCATCCCTATAGTGGGATGACCGTTAGTTTAGGTTTGTTAATAATAGTACCTTTATAGATCTACTGACTGTGTGAACTTAGGATTCCCATAACGGGTCGATCCAATCTTCCACTTATGCGTAAGAGACCGATATGAGACGATATCGTTATTATGTCTATTCGCTTCGTAAACCTTCTGTGCAAGATATCAGAGTAAGGCACCTAGACAATGACCTCTTATCAATTTGACCACTACCTTACTGTTCAGGAAGAGAAAGAGGCCATTTAAAGGCCCCTTTCCGTTTCAACACCTTATTAATGTGTTCCGTTTGGCGCGTAATCATCATAAGAAGATTGATTGGCATCATAGAAAATGACATCGCCATCTCGCAAGATGAATTGAACACCATATGGATCAGTCATGATTCGGTCTCGCACTCCATCTGCACCATCAAAACCTTCCATGTCCCACCATTGGTTATTTAATGGTCCATGGATATATTGCAGATGGGGTTTCTTTAAATCTGCGTTTCGAATCGTTTCAATATTGAAATTGACAGAGATATATCCGTTACGTAAAAAGATGGGTGAAGCTTCATCTAGTCTATTCGATCTGCCATACGCAGGTAAGTCTGTGCCTTTGGCAACGACATAGACGGCAGCCGGCAAGCTGTATTCACCGTACCACTGTTGAATGGAAGCGTTCGTTCGAGCTGGACTTGCGCTTGCATTGTCTGGTCTGTTAAATGTGTTAATGAATGTACGTAATGGGGATGGAAGTATTTCAAATCCATATCCACCTACATACGTCGGTTCTTTTGCTCTTTTTTGGAATGCTGCTAGATACTGTGGTCTTGTGATCGACCAACCTGTATTCATATCGTATATCGATTCTGCAGTGTTCACGATGTCTGCAACGGGAACATTCCGTAAGCGTTTATCAAGAATGATATTTCGACGATCTAGATCTGAAGGCGATCCGATCTTCACGAACTTTGCAGTGTCCGAATGATAGTAAAGATCAACTTCCACTCGTTTCGCAGGCGTTGAAGCAACGTTATCCTGGAAGTAAAAAGTTGGAGTGATACGAACGGCATCCTTATCTTCGAACATATTGCCCTTACTCTTCAGATCGAATTTGAAATGATAACCTGTCTTAACAGACATTGTCTTGAAAGCAGCTACAGGATGACTTCCTCTGAGTATAGGAAGGACATACGGGGCATATGAACCATTTGCGCTTCCATCGATCCCTTTCGTTCCTACCCAGTATGAATTACCTCTTGGTGTAGGGCTACCTACAGCTGTTCGAAACACCGTTTCCCAGTTCGGATCAGCGATATCCGTTATACGAAAGTTATATAATCTCCCAATCACTTCTACAGGTACGGTATCCGTTGCTACATGGTTGACTAAGTTCAGATTCGCTTCCGATTCGGTCGTGAATCCGGATGAAGGTGAATTTTCAGCAAAGGATCTGAAGTAAACGGTATAATTTCCCTCATCTACCCAGACGGGTAAGAAAAACGTCGTTTCTAATTCTGAAACAGGTACGGTAATCCAAGTATCTTTCGGATGGAATATGGATTTATCAGCCGTATAGACATCAAATTCAAAGCGCACCTGCTTGGTCTTAATATACTTTGCGTAATCACGGTCTCCATACCCAGGAATATTCCGGTGTTGCCCACTCGTAGGCATATAGACTTTAATATTACGATCAAGTATAAAAGCTCTACGGCTATAATTTGGAGTCGTTTTCTGGTTATGTGCTGCATCATCCGAAGCATTCGCATAAATAACGGTCGGCGTATGCACAGTCACCGTATTGATACCATTGATCGGGTAATTCAACTTCGCGGATCCATTAACCTGGCTATAATAAATCGTTCCTGAACTGGGTTGGTTCGCCTTGTTCGTCTTACTACTAGGTATCATATTCCCAGGACTATATAGCACATTATCACCGGTCATGGGTGCTATTGGAATTGCTGAAGGGGTTGAGCCATGCCCACCTGTTTCAGATCCATTCATCAATGTCTGCGTATAGAAAGTAAATGTATCATTCTTCACCCGAACCTCGCCAACGGCCATTTCTGCAGCGTCTTGAGAATCTTGATTTGGCATGGCTTCAACGGTTTCAGGAACCGATGCCGGTTCATATCCACTACTCTGAGCTGTAGCATAATATGGTGAATGATATCCACTCGGTGATATCCGAATCCCATTGCCATTAAAGGCATAATTCATGAGTGTAGCTTCATCGATCTTATGAACTTCCACGTTGATGATCGTCCAGAATGAATATTCACGTACTACCGTAACTTGTTCTGAAGAAGGTGCCGAAGGTTCTTCCGGTGGTGCGTCAGGATCGGGTGCCGGTGGTTCTGGTAATGCTGGCGCATCAGGGTCCGGCTCTTCTGCGGGCATCGTAACGTTCACCGTGTACGTACATGTTCCAGTCATTTGTTGATACCCATATTTATGTAGATAATCTTTAGACCATACATTGCCGTAGAGACTTTCTGACGTTGGAATCCCTTGTAGAACATCGAATGGTTCATTGCCACGGGAATCCGCTTTAATGACTGCACTCACGCTAGGGTTAAGATCAACGCCGTTCATATTGGATCCGGGCGATGGCGCAGTACATTCTACTGAGTTGGGTTCGCCCGGTTCGCCCGGATCAGGATCTGGGTCAGGGTCAGGATCCGGTGTTCCCGTTCCACTTCCGACTGTAATCTTCGCTGTCGCATACAACCAGTAAGGATCCTTGTCCCACTTTGCCGTGATAGTTGCAGTACCTTCTTTTTTCGCTGTAACTTTACCTGTGGATGGATCTACCACTGCAACAGCACTATTATCAGAGGACCATGTCGTTTCTGGATTGGTGCTCACATCGAACCATGTATTGTTGAAATCCGCCATATTGTAATACATCGTTCGTATTTCCGCTTTCATGCTTTTCGTTACATTCACCGCTAAATTAGCATTTTCAAGCACACGCATCTGCTTTTTTTCTGTAACGTATCCGCTATAGTTCACAAGCATGGGAATATAATATTCCGCCATATGCTTATCTGCGCCATCATATCGAGTACCGTATTTATATTTTTCACTCACTATCAAGTCATTTCCATTACTGAGCTTTCCATATCCGGTACTGACCTTTATGTTTGCATTTAATGCACCCTTTACAAATCCAGGCTTTGATCCGACCTTTTCATAGCTATAATCATCTGTCCAATCCATATCCTCAATTCCAAGTTCTTTAATAAATTGTTTTTCGAAACGATTTCCTAACTTATCTTGCATTGAGGCGGGGGCATATACTCCCATATCTAGTGAAAAGTCCGTTCGCTTCTTCAATGGTAAGGCACTTTTTGGATCCCCTCCACTTCTATATGTCCCCGTCTCCTCACTATGCCCACCATCGAAGGTCGCCTTCCATATTTCTGTATCCGATTGTACCCATACCACCTTGGGTTGGGCATCTGCTGAACCATTAACTTGTACTTTAATCGTTTGAATATTAGCTGGACCTGCAGGTGTAACAGTAATATTTTCCGTAGGATATCCTTTTGAAAAGTCTGCATATGAGAGACTAGAAAGGTTAACAAACAGTAAAATGGTAAGTATCGATACTTTAGACCACTTTCTCATTCTATATCTCCCCTAATGATTAATTATTTCGTATGCTGGCAAAAGAACCATCATCTGTTGTTATTTGAGCTTGGGGATGAGCTACATTCACTAATCTCAAAACCCACAATGTAACTCCCTTTTCATTATTATACTTTTCGAAAAATTTCTTTGTTTCAAGATTCGGTAAGCCAATATAGCCAAACTTTTGTGGCAAATCATTGATAATTGCACTCCCTGAAACCACGCCTGCGTTAAGACCATTCTTATAATGAGCTACTGCAAAATCTTTCGCCTTCGGATAGATTGTTATTTGAATAAAGGCTCTATAGATTCCAGGTTCGTTTAACCTGTTTTTATATTCACTTTCATCAACAAACAATGGCGCATAAATTCCTTTTATATTTTTCAAATCCTGCGTGTCTACGACAATATAATGATGTAACTGCACACTTCCAGCATAATTTCGAAACGTTAGCGTTTTTTCCGCGACATCGTTTAAACTCGTTCCCCCTGTCGTAAAGGGACTGATTACCTCCATATTGGTACGTTTCGTACCGACTTCGCGTAGTTCCCTTAAACCGATAAAACTATCCGCTGTCTTCTCACTAACACGTTCCAAGTTGAGTAGAATGGCTGATGCTTCAGCACGGGTAGCATGTTTGTCCAAACCAAAGGATCCGTCAGGATAACCATTCATTAGCTTAGTGCCGAGTGCCACGGCAATATGTGATGATTTCGATTCTGGAATGCCTGGATTGAAATACTCCTTTACAGGAATAACAGTTTTCTTGGTATCCTCCAATGCCTGTTTATAATCCGTATCAGCAGCTGCCAATCCGGATGTCATCCATTTAGCGATTTCTGCACGGGTAATGGCTGTCTTCGGTTCAAATCCTCCTTTATAATCATTCGGATCGATGAACCCAAGTGAAACAGCACGATTGACCTCAGCTTCACTCCAATGCTCTTTGAGATCCTGAAATATATCCTTCTCTTCTTTCACATCCGCCTTAGATACGCGTGCCAGAAGCGCTGCGAACTCTGAACGACTTACTGTTACATTCGGTTTGAAAGTCCCATCCGAGTAACCTTTGAAATACCCTTTACCCACTGCAGCATCGATCGAACTTTTAGCCCAGTGATCCGCTTTTACATCCTTGAATCCACTTACCGTATTCACCGTACTAACTTGTACATTAGTAGACGGATTGACATTTTCCGCTGCCAAAGCTGGTGAAGCATACGTACCGAAACTTCCTACGCTAACTAACAAACTAGTAAAAATAACAATAAGTCCTTTTTTCATCATGTATTCCTCCTAAAAGTATTAGAATTAACCTAATATTCATTATAGATTAACCTGTTGCATTTGGGGTAATTTGGAATCTACTAATTCCGATATCCGACTGTACAATCCAATGGAATATATCCATTTGCTGCTGCGTCCCTTTCAGAGGTGAACATCTCCTCTGTTCTAAAAGAAGAAACACAAGCATTTCGATAGTAATAGTATTTACGTCCGTTTGCGATAATCCCGTTGTATATCGGTTGCTTCACGACACGGCTACCTCCTAAAGCGTAATTGTTATAATACTTCTCTCCCATTGGAATTCCTTGTACGAATGCCAACACACCTACATCATCAATCGTGTTATTCCATTCTTCTTGGCTTATTAGGGGAATAGTAAAGGTATATGCTACTCCGAGGCGCTTGGAGTAATTGTTGTATTGATTGATATAAAATTCAAGGTCTTGTTGAAGCAAGTTCACAATCGAAGTTCTCCGTACTTGATCGAACGTATCGGCATCATATAATAGGGATATAGAAGACTCTGAAGCTATTTCACTCCGAAAACCCTCAAACCACTTTTGATCCCCATTCCGATTAACAATGACATAATCATCGAGTGTAAAGGCGAATGTATTTCCGTTTTGGTCCGAATAAGAGTATGGCTTTTTAGGGCTCCATACATGTTGGATTTCTTTCTCTCCCGAAGCATTCGTATATTCATCCCAGGAGTACATATAGTAGCCATCGTATCCAACAATCATTAATGCTGGAACATAGTTTTTCAGGACACCTTGTCCATCTCGATCATTAAAAATACCGAAATTCAAATACAGCGTGTTAAAGAAGGTTTGTACTGCTTCATCTTTATTGATCTTCACGTTTTTTAGTGTTTCATACTCTGTCTCATCTCGATGATTACCATTGCTTAACAAAGCTTTTGCAGCATCTTGTGTAGCCGTATCAATAGCCCGGTTATATCGCATCTCAATCATAAGGTCTTGGCGATAATGGTCAAGATTAATATTGTTGAACACAAAGTAAGGTAAAAGGATCAGGACAGAAAATATCGCAAGTTTAGTAATAGTCTTCATTGAGGACCATGCCTCCATACGGAATTACTATTTTTTCATTCGGGCTATTGATACCCGCTGTAAGGAAGTCATTCATCAATGTTCCCATCGTTCGGTTCGTATTTTTGACGGTTACATCGAAGAAGTCGCCGGTTTTTAATTTGTAAATTCGGGTAGGTGAATCTACAGGCTCACTTGAATTTCCAGGAAATATTTTCTCATTAATGTGAGCATTAAAGAATTCCTCGTAATTGACGTTGAATCCATCTTGGAATGCACCATCATCACTGTACAGAGGATCATATCTCTTATGTCGATGAACCATTTGGATATCATAGGTATTCCCCGTCAAAGCAATTTGGTCTACAAACTCTTTGTACATCGTAGGGGTGATATATCCCTTATCGCGGACAGAATCTACAAAACGGGTGACTGAGTTTAAAACGACAACCTCAGAAATGTCATCTTGTTTGTTCAACGCACTAGATACAGGCCATATTAAGAGGAGAACAATCGCTATAATCGCAGCAAATACTTTTGCAACAGAATTGGACAATACTTAACATCCCCTTTATTTAAAACGTAACATGGTTAATACGCCGTTAGTATCTCTTATATATGTAGGGGTATATTTCTTATTTAGATTAATAGCTGATACATTCAGTGCTGTAGGATCTAATAAATTAGAATAAATCAACCCGTCTACTTCAATATCTACTCCAATTTCTCTTATTGTATAAAGTGACTGTCTTACTTCAGCTCCGCTAACAGAATAATCCGAAGGTACCTTGAGTGTAGAATATATACTTTTATCAGATTGCGTATTCATCTCGTAGGCCCTCTGTATCGTATCTCCAGTCGTTGTAAATAAATATAAGGATAAGGAAAGAGAAACAATAAACGCAGATACAGCAAAGCTAAGACCTATGGCTTCGGAAGCATTATTTTCAAAAGCGATAATCGTCACCTTCTCTTTTGGTTAGAAAGGAGATGAAACGTACGCATCCCCTTTCATGCTATTGAACGAGTTACATTATTTCTGTCTAAAGGTTATGGCGCGGATGACGTTGCTGTTATCTTTAACTACATTTGCTTCAAACTTACCTGATGGATTCACATATTCATTGTTGGATTCAAGGCTAGCATTAGCAATGGTACCCGCTGGAACTGTACCAATAACAGATCCGTATCCAGTCGTTCCTATTGGTACTAAAGTGTCAATGGTTTTAAAGTACCAAGAACCATTTGTATTTTTTCCAGTTCTGACTTCAACACCGAATTCACCTTTATCTTGGAACTTCCGAAGAGCATTCAAAACTTGGCTACCCGATACCGTGGTGTTGTCATAAACAGTAAAAGAGGCTTGGGACATCTCAGTTTGAATATCAGCAAAGTTATTTTGAGCTGATTTGGTTGCCTCCTGTGCAGAGATAAACAGTACAACTACAATTGTGATTAGAGCAATGGTTAGAAAGATACCAGCGGATACTTTTAAAGCTGTTGATGCGTTATTCATTCTATTTCCTCCTAAGTATTGTTAAATTTATATAACCGTTTATAATTTGTTGATTTGATCATAGTACACTCCCATTTGGGTGAAACTCATGTAAATCAAAGGTATTACTAAGTATAGAAAAATAACAGAATACATGGGTGCAAATCCAATCATCCTACCCCAGTTAGCTTTTGAGTCCAATATGCGTTCGTAATTCTGCTTGCGTTGCTCATAATTATAATTTCTCTCGGATTCGAGATCATCGAACGCTAGTTTAATTGGAATTCGTTCAACAGCTAACTGAAGACTTTCCACAGTCCTTACCAAAGGTATAAAGGGTGCATCCATCTTCAATTTTTCAAGAGCAACATCAGCACCACTCTCGAAGTTAATAACGCAAGTGTGAAGCGGTCCCTTGAATATGGACGAGAATCGCTCCATCCATTCCAGAATGATCTCAACGGATACGCGGTCAATTTCAGACAACATCGCAATAATCGTATGGAACTGATCCACTTCGTTCTGCATATCCATGGCTCTCATTTTCTTTTGGAAGAGTAGTATCCAATAAGGTATCTGGTATCCAACCCAACCCATCAATACACAAATCAGAATCTCCCACCACTTCAAGAACTCGGAATCAATCTTATGAATCTTTTGAGATATTCTCTCCACCGAAGAATTTAGAAGTGTGTCGTTCGATGCAACATTCTCATCATACTTAACTCCCTGCACAATACGTTCCTGTAACTGATCTTTGTTTACCCCCTTCACCTGCACAATGATATTTCTATCAAATTCAGTGAGAGATTGAGCATCCAGTAGATCTTTATCTGACATTTTACCGAATAAGGTACCGTTCGTAGTGGGTGCCTCCATTACGTTTCTGACTGCGATCGAGTGCATAGTTACAAATGAAATGAGTAACCCAAGCGTGAGCACAAGGCTAAGTAACATACGGTGAAGAATATGCCAGTTCATCGGATACCCAGCATTTGCATCTTTCAATAGCCTACTTATTTTGAAATGTTCTGATGAACTCCTAGTAGGTGTTAGTCGAAATACTAACCAATCAACAACAGGTATTCGTAGAATCACCTTCTCCCAAGGTCGCTTTCTCACCACTGCAACATATGTACCTTCTTGTTGATCTTGCATTTTTTTAAGTAAAATATAAGAGAGAAATACTACTGTGAAACAAGTGATCTGGATAACAAATCCCGCTTTACTTATATAGAACTCTTGCATCGCTGGGAACATTTTACCTGCCCATAATTGGATCGGCTTAGTAAAAATGATCGGCACTAGGGCAATCATCGTGAGACCCGAAAACAGGTAATTCAGCTTTGATCGTTTTAGAATTTCTAAATTAATTTCTTCGTTTAGTTTGTTTAAATTATTCAAATAAAGAGAACCACCATCAACTTCTTTATCTCCAAACTCTTTAACCAAGTAGGATAAACCAGCGAAAGATTTCAAGAATCGGTTCGGTGCGGCTTGATAGTACTTTTCAAGTTTTTCCTCAGGGTTTTCACCATCATCTTTTATGATCTCATGGACTTTCCTTGCATGCAGACCAGCTTCGGAGTTTGTCGCATCAGCTACTTCAATCAGAGCTTCCTCGATCATCCCGTATTGGTGATAATGGTATCTAATATCTTTATTAAGATCTCTCAGCTGCACAAGCAAACGGTCCTCTACTCTATGAATAAAGGTATCAATCAACATGCCGTTTACAACTAAGGCACTCAATAACAACATAAAGACAAAAGTAAGGTCTTGATTCAGAAATAATAGAACCAATACTGATGTTGACATAATACCTAATGTGAAGAAAACGATTTTCATTGTCTCTCTGCGCATAGTCATTTCATCGTAGGAATGAATGGATTGCAATCTGCGTCTTATTTTTAGGACATATGCACGGAGTATGGGTACCTTATAGTAGGCAAAATAAGAATCTTGCATTACATTGTTATACTTGTTTTTCCAATTCAGTTTATTTGAACCGACAAGATCCTCATAACTTTTAAAAACTTCACTAGACCCATTTCTTTCTGCTCTTCTCGCTAAAATTTTTATAACGATAAACAAAATGAGACTGAGGGAAAAAGAAACCATTAATATGATTAACGCGATAGCTTTAATATCCATATCTGCTTACCCCCAGAATTCTTCAATAAACTGTTGAAATTCTGCTTGATCTGTGGATGACATCAGTTCCATCATTTCGTTCCTATTTCTCTCTGAAATAGAATTTCCAGCGATATACTCACCGTTCTTGTACTCGATGATATTGGATTCATCAAATACTTTACGATCCGTACTACGGTCATAATATTCGGTTGTGGCTTGAAAAAAAGCTTGAATTCGTTCTTCAGCATTGTTGATTTTGGCAAAGTTGATTGGTTTCTTCTCTTGTTCTAAAGGAATACACTCTGTGATGCGAGAAATATATCTGCTTCCGTCCAGTTCTTTGGATAGATGAACGTTAAAGTTGATCACTCGTACGACTTCCTCCTCCGCAATCTTCTCATCATTAAACACATTCGTTTTTAACAATGAATTACGTAGAGAATAAATCAGATTCTGGAAAGTCTTCGCGTGATGAGTGAAGATTGTAAATAAGCTTGCTACTTGAGTCATTTGAATCATCCAAGCAGCCACTCGATCTGTTGCAACTTCCCCTAGTATATTTACAGTTCCATCCGTTTTCTTTTGAAGATCAAGCCCTTCTTGACCAGAGATCGTATCCGTTTCTCTAAAGGTCAGAATATTTCGCCGCTTATAAATCTTCCGAAGATGTAATTCAAAGGACATTTCTTGAACGCGCAATGTGTAAGTTGCGTTAATATACTTGACGAGAGCCATTAATAAGGTCGTTTTCCCGCTACCCTGAGATCCCGTAATCGCAGTTACTCTCCCACCTTTGATCAGAAAGGTAAGCAGGTTGATGACCAGTTTCCGATTTCTGATGTTATTGTTAATCAATTGATCTAATGTCGCACTTTGAGTATCGAACTTTCTGACAAAGAAGGCCCATGACTCAGAGAATGGTGGACGAACAACGACAATTCTAGAACCATCTTTCATTTCATTCACCTTAAATCCGTTATGTTCAGAAAGTTGACCAGGGTTTTTGTACTTGTAAATATTCTGACATACACGGATTAATTCACTTTCAGAACCAAAGGTTAGGAAGGATAGATGAATAGACTTTCCTTTGAAAAATATCCAAACACTATCATGTGCCATCAAATTCACATTATTATTGATCTGATTTGCAAAATGGATCATGCCATCATCAGGCTCAAGTTGATTCATTGGCGTTCCTGATACTCCTCCAGAAACACCATCAATCCGCATATCACGAATCTCATCAATCACACTAAATCCTTTGAATTGCTGATATATCCTTTGAACGATAATATAGAGCTTGTCTTCGAAATTAAGAAGAATAGATTCCTTTTTGAATACCTCATCAATCTCCTCACGAGTAATGATGTATGATTCCGACTCAACATCTTCAATGACTCTTTTAAGTTCCGCCAGTCTATGTGTGTCAATCCATTCGGTAAGTGCATTAAATCTATGTTTTTTCTTGTAGTGATACAACATAATCTCGAATTTGTCTTGGTGAGACAAATCCCTTTTATTATCAAAGGGAATAACCCAGTTAATATTCTCATCATTTAAGCTATAGTTTTTAAGAAATAAATCAAACATTGTTTCTTTCACGTAGAGCTTGTCCTGTAGGTCGCCGTGCGTACTTCCTTTTAGTGACTTTTTGAGTAGTAGCATTTGGTTAGTACGACGGATATACTCTTCCTCAGATAAACCTAAATGTTCGAGGTTCGTCTTTGTCAGATCGTCAAAGGCTGCTCTCATGTAGTCTATCATTCCACCAATCGTGTATTTCTTGTCTAGCTGGTGGGGATCAATTCGTAATTGTCGTTTATCCGTAAGCTTAAAAAACACGACAATCCCTACAAGAAGCACAATAATGACTATGAAAGCAATGTTGATTAAATAGCCTAGACTCATTTCTTGTTTAGGCCCCCTTCTCGCTAAAAATCCTCGTATCAATATCGACAGCTTCCATGATTCCCTTAGCCAGTTTTCTCACTTCAACCATAAATAAGTTATTGTCATGATTGGTTCTCACGTTCTTATTTCTCAAGAAGAACTCGACTACCGATTTGTCATTACAAGCATCCATGAAGCCGGCAGAATGAGGAATCGTGAAGATCGGCACTTCACATTTAAACATTCTTTGGATGTTTGCTGCAGTGTATTTGGAATGCCCATCATATTGCCCAAGAACGATCAGATATTTCTTATCTGTTAGACAATCAGGGGTTTCATTGAAGAACTCGTTCAATACATTGATATTCTGGTTAAGGTTTACTACCACCAGATCTGACGTAGACAAAACTGAATTGGTCAATATGTTTTTCGTCCCGCTGTTCACGTCAATAAAAGATATGTCGTAGTACGATTTAGCAGCATTAAGAATAGAACCTAAGACCCCATTTACAGCAACATACATCTCCTCGTAAGGTTTTGATGTTCCTACGATTAGATCCAATCTGTCTCTTAGAATTGGAATAGCATAGTCTTTTACATTAGTAGGATCAAGTCGATTACTCTTAGCTAATCTCTCAAGAGCATCCATTCCTATATTGGTATAATTCTGGTTAAAACCATAGTGTAGCTTTCTTTCCTTTAATAGCGTACTTTCTAATGTAGACATTTCCCAATGAGTATGACTTATCAATATTTTTGTTAAATATTCGATGCCTATCAACATGGACACAGCGATCATATTTGCAGTGTTTCCTGTTTGACCGTGACGATTGCTCCAAAATGCTACTTGTCCCATACCTATGACCTCCTCATTGCAAGCTTCATAGCTGTTTTCATGTCCTTATCATCAAGACCAGTAATTTCTTTACTAATACGATGTACAACACGTTTATAATTCTTAGAGAGTTTTCGAATGTTTATTGTACCGTTATGTTGGTTATTGATTTTCATCGCATAATCTATTTCGTCAAAAATAAGTTCGAAAGGTTCGTCAGACCATCCTAATGGTAAATTAGATAACACAGTTTCTAAGTAGTCATCTGCGATATTGGAATCAACACTATTCACAATGATTTTTGAAAAAAACTCGATACTTGATTTTCCCTCTTCATTAAAAAATGATTCCAATACCTCAACAGTTTTCTCAATGCTCCATTTCTCAGTAGTTGCAGCAACATATTTGTTCTCAATCTTTGTAAGATCATCTCTATTTAGAAAATTAGGAGTGCTACAATGTATAATGACATGATCGTATCGGTTGTTAGCAGAAATCGATGTTTCTAAATCACTAAGAATTGAATAGTCCCCAGTTACATCAAACCCTTCGAACTCGATTAATTTCATCTTCGGGTCTGGGATTGGTGTACCGTAATAGATGAATCTTTCAACCGTTGCATCGACAAGGAGAGTCTTTCGACCTGAACTCGTAATGACTTTACTAATATATTGAAGTAAGTCACTAATATCTGAGACACCTACAAATAAAGCATATTTCACCTAAAGTCTCCTTTCCCTATTTAACTAATGATTGCTCAAATACATCGATCTCTTCTATTGGAACCTGATTAGTATTATTGTTCTTTTGGTTCGTTAATTGGTTGTTAGCGACCCTTTGCTGTAATATCACATCGCCATTTTCAATCCTGACTTTGTCAGTTTCATTCATTTCAGAAAGGTTTAATTCTAAGTTTCTTCTAACTGATTTTTTCAGTTGCTCACTTGCTTTTACCAACACGTTAGGATCTGATTCAATCAAGTCAATCACTTGTAAATTCACTGGATAATTCTCAATTGCCTTATCCTGCATAAATGGGTCAACGTAAGTGGTCGCATAAATCTTTGCACTATTGAGGTAGGCGTCTACCGTTGCACTGGACATGGCTAATATTTCGGACTCGTTGACGTTATACCATACGGTTGTTACAGACACGTCATTAACTTTTTTCTTCGATAACACAATGAAGTCCTCGCCTGTAGGAAAAGATATACGTACATCTACAAACTGTCCTTTTCGTATTTGTGTTGGTAATTCCATTACGTTGTATTCTTGTGCACGTAGATCATTTGGAGTTACACCTTCTTCAAATACGATGGAGTTCATGACAGGTGTATTTACTCCAACATCTATTTTCAATATTTTACCGATCAAGTCATTCTTTGAATGCACCATGTTTGCTGGCGCTTCTGTTTCAGGTATTTGAATAATCTTCAAATCCTCTTCAGTCAACTCCACGCCAGCAGGTAACTCTTTCGAAGTGACTACTACTTTTTCCATTATCGCTTGTTGATCCTGAAGTAACTTCTCAGCCTCCTTCAATTTACTTTCATAGTCTACCCTCAGTAACCTTTGATCGTTTGCTTGTTGATTGATCATGTAAATTGCGCCACCGGAAGCTACAATCCCCATAGAGATTGCCCCGACAAGCCCGGCAACTATAAGATTCTTTGTACGCTGCCTTATCTTCGACACTGATATGCCCCCTTACTTAATGATTCAACTTTCGCAACTAACTAAGTTATTCCCATGAATATTTAAGCACCCCAATCCATCTTTTTGACTGAAGCACTCAGATTTAGTTGCCCTATAATATCTCCAGATAAGGATCTAACACTTTCATAGAAAGAGAATGCCGGATGATGTTTGTTCATATGTCGACTTCTATGAATAAATGACAATACGGACTTCATGTTCCACGCATCAAGAAAATCAGTGGAGTACGGAATACCATGAATCGATCCGTTAAATCCAAATCTTTTCTTAACATTCTGAATCGTACAATAAGAATCACTGTCATATCTTCCTATCACAACAATGTAAGGTTTATGCTGTAATGCTACTGGAAGTTGGCTACCTGAGAAAAAGTTCTCCAATGATTGAATGTTTTGTGTAAGACTGACAACAATTAGGTCGGCAGCAGACAACAGTGCTCCATCTCCTCTCAGATCCAGTTCTTCGCATCCACATCCAGCATCCATAAGGACTAGATCATAATATTCATTAGCACAGGATAAGATAGATGGTAATAATGAAGATCGATAACCAGGTAGAGTCCCTTCCCTCTTCTCATTTCCAGCAACAAAATCCAATCTATCAAACATTAAAGGAACGGTATAATCACGAATATTCTCCTTATTCAGCCGCCGATTCAAACTTAATCGTTCTAATGCATCCATCCCATAATCTTGTCTTGATACGAATGAACAATTTAACGCTTCTTTCCCTGTCTGGAATGCTCCCTCAATACGTTCTCCTGCTGCCCCTCCATGACCGAGTAATAATCTTGCTCGATATTCCAAACCAATCATTGAAGTAACAGAAACGGTATGTGCTGTGCTCCCACTTCCTCCCTGAAGAGGACTCCAAAATGCAACTGTACCCATATTGTTTCCTTTCCGCGCCTACGACGCACGCCTTATATTGTATTGGATGTTCTACAAACAAGATGCATGTTACCAACGTCACCGGGACCGTACCCCAAAACGAAATCTTTTATGTTTCTTTAACTTGGGAACGTACCCATGTAATATTTGAGATAGCATCTCATCCATTTCATCATGTACATCAAAGGGATCAATATGCAATGGCAAACTATATACTTTCATGGAACCCATCTGTTTACGAAGACGTTTCACTGCATCTAATGAAGCTAGAGGCATGCAATAAATCCATTTGTTCTGTTGATGTCGTCTTAGACTGCTAATAGCCACCTCCATATCCTGCATTCGCCACTCTGAACCCCAACCAACAAGAATAGGGATATCAGCGCGTAGAAATTCTTCCAATCCATCATTCTCTTGAAAAGATCCCAAATCTAAAATTATATAATTATAATTTCCACCAAGTAATTCAATGATATTAATGCTTGTACTCTGCCGATAATAATCAACACCTTCTACGGAGAATCGATGTTCCTTCTTATTCTCGAAATGAATCTTTCCTTCAACAATTTGCTGGATTCTACCAAATGTAGATGCATATCTATTCAGCTCAACAATAGCAACCTTATTGAAGTTTCTAGCCAAATAATGAACGATGCTGATCGCTGTATGCGTGGTCCCTGCACCGCTACTTGCTCCCATTACAGCGATAACATAGGTTCCCATATGCTCACTACCCATCACTTGTGATTTATGCCTTTGCTCTTCATTTCGTGATGGATCTTGTACCATCAGTGCCTTTCTGACTTCACTTACGGATGGATAACGATCCTCAGGATATGTTTGCAGCAATTTACGTAATACCGGAATCTTTTCCCTAGGGAAGTCAGATCGTATACAAGACTCTACCCCGTCAGTCCATTCACTTCGAACTCCTTCTGTTGCCAGATATAAGAGCAACGCTCCTAATCCATATAAATCAGATCTTGCATCACTTTGACCACTACCATATTGTTCTGGAGCTGCAAAACCAACGGTCCCCAGTTTCACAGTATCCTGATCTTGTTCCTGTTTGTAATTTCTAGCTATTCCAAAATCAATCAGACGTAATTCCAGTTGCGATGTCAGCATAATATTAGATGGCTTTAGATCACGGAATACAATGGGTGGTTGATGATTATGTAGATATTCCAGTACATCCAGAGCTTGATCAGCTAATTGTAGAATGAAGTCACTCTTCAGTTTTCTATTATGACTACTGAAATATTTCTCTAATGTCACCCCGTGAATATAATCCATTACCAAATAGGCATTTCCTTGTTCATTAGGTGCGAAAAAGTCTACAATTCGCGGGAGTCGAGGATGACCCAAGGTGGTCAGTAGCTCTGCCTCGTCCCCGATGTTGCTATATTGTTGTGGTGATGAGAAGCACTCTTTCACTGCCCATTGCTTACCTGATAGTTTTAGATCATCAGCCAAATAAACATGGCTCATTCCTCCAGATCCGATAATCTGCTGGATTAGATATCTTCCTCCAATAATATGACCCTGACGTAGTACGGATCGCTCATTCATCATTTCACCTCCATTTCGCAACCGCAACAAAAAAAGGAAAGCACCCAGAAAAGTAAAGACTCGGTCAAAACCGATTATCTTTGAACTCTTCGGGATACTTTCCCTATTCATATTGCATGGTTAAATTTGGAACTAGCATAATATAAATCATATAGACTTGTAAAGCGCTATTTTTACATTACGTAGGAATTAGCATTTCGATTCATTTATTCTCCATCATCCTGAGCTAATTTCTACGAATTCACATCATTAATATTTAATCATATGAAGTGTTATTTCATCACGATTATGAAACAGTTGCTTAGCATATTGTAATTGCATCTGATCTTCTTCAAGCGAAGCAATCACTTCCTTGATTAAAGCCATCGGCTTTTTATGCATCAGCTTAACGGTTACTATTGCCGTACCTCCTGGGGACAGACAATACAGCAGGTCTTTTACTAGCTTGACCATTTGTTTAGGGCTCCAGCTCATATCACATACTAACAGATCGAATTGGTTATCACGAAAACGTACTCCTGAAGCATTCTTGCGCATAATCTTGAGTTGCGGATGACCGACTAATGATTCATGCATCTTCGCTGGATCCACAGCGGTCACATGGATACCACGTTGAAGCAAGAACGAAGTCCAGCCCCCAGGTGCAGCCCCAATATCAAGCGCATGACGAAAAGCAGTGAAATCAATCCCGAAGGACTTCTCCGCCTCCAGCAATTTGAATTTAGCACGAGAAATCTGTCCTTCTTCCCGCTGAAAGCGAACCGCTCCACCACTCCAATCAGAAAGATTATCCTGAGGAAGAGATACCCCTGCATAGATATGATCTGACGATACAAACACTGAAAGAATCCAATCCGCATTCTGAACTATGAACTCAGCCTGAAGGTCTTGTAACTCCACCAAAATTTGTTCTCGTAGAGCACCTGCACTTACTTCACTTAAACTTTGTTCAGATTTACGAACTTGTAGTGAAACAGTTGCACCCTGAAGCTCTTTCTTATCCAATACATAGAGCTTCAACTCATTCAGCCCACTACTCAATTCTTCGGCAGATATCTCGATATCAACAGGCTGTATATGACGCACGAAGATTGGAGGTTGTTTGGCGATCATGGCTGCAACTTCATTCCATGTATAGGCTACGCTAACTAGAAATACCTCACCCGAAACGAGGACGGTACTCTTGACGCTACCGAATAAACGTCGTAATTCTTCCTGCGCAAATGGGGCAAATCCATGATTAGCCGTACAAATAAACCGTGTTTGTTGTTCTTGTATTTCTTCTTCATTTACATTAAATTCATCCAAGTTGGATTAACCTCCAGAAGTTACCTTG
The DNA here is from genome assembly GCF_051550225.1 of Paenibacillus sp. FA6. Lineage (NCBI taxonomy): Bacteria > Bacillati > Bacillota > Bacilli > Caryophanales > Paenibacillaceae > Paenibacillus > Paenibacillus sp. FA6. The sequence goes on from NZ_CP188820.1 coordinate 2,158,799, forward strand.
ATCCAGGGACGTCCATCATCCCATTCCAGTTCAACTGGAATTTCATAGGTACGCATAATCATTTCTTTATTTAGAACTTGTTCTTTGGGTCCTGCTCCAACCAACTTGCCATCTTTTATGAGCGCAACATGGGTGAACAGTGGAACAATTTCCTCCACATGATGAGTGACGTAGACGACCGTTATATCACGTTGCCGTAATCTATCCACTTCTACTAACATCTTTTCCCGTTCATATAGATCTAGACCTGCACAAGGCTCGTCCATAACGAGAAGCTTTGGATCACCCATTAAACAACGTGCCAGCAACACCTTCTTACGTTCGCCTTGAGATAAGGTTCCTAGTGTATGCTCTGCTAACCGAGCTATATTCATCTCTTCTAATAGACGATAAGCTTTCTCTTTTACCGCTTGAGGTATCGCTTCATAGAAACGCAAGTAAGCATACGCACCCGTTGCCACAACTTCCCATACAGGATCTGTCAGAGACATTCTTTCCAACAGTGATGGGCTTATATAGCCAATACTTTTCCGTATTTCACGAATATCACACTGTCCATATACATTTCCCATAACTTCAACTCGACCTTGACTAGGAAAAAGATAACCCGTCATCATCTCAAGTAATGTAGTCTTTCCAGAGCCGTTGCGACCTAGGATAACCCAGTTCTCACCACTTTTTATCTCGAGAGATACATCATTCAGAATGATATCATTCTCTCTTCGTAGCGAAATATGCTGCATAGATATCATTTCATCACACTCCTAATAGCTACTAACAATTCTTCCACTGAACCCATACGGTAAAGGATATTGGGCGGATCGTTACGATCTGCATCCATCAGTAGCATGGCAGGTACACTTCTTATCTTGTAATCTTGAGCCAATAAAGGCATCATATTCACATTCGCCGCTGATATCGTACCCTCAGGAAGTAAATGTTCTGCAACCGTAAGCATTCGCTTGGTTGCTGCACAGGTTCCACATAAAGGTGTGTATAGGAACAAAGCGACGGGCTTACCTCCACTGTCCATTTGTGAGCGTACTTCTTGTTCATTAAGCTCTCTCATACCCGGTCAGCATCCATTGCTATATCGTGTAGCGTCTCTTCGCTCATAGGACCATTATGAAGAATCATTTCAGCAGGTTTATGTTCATATAGTAAGTGATACATCTCACGTTTTCCGATGATACTCGATGTATGTAAATAAACTTCCCGCGGAAACAACCCTTCACGAATCATAGCCGTCACTACATCTTTACCGCACATCTTACTATGTAACCCAAGTTCATAGTCAAGAGACAGAATATTGACTTTACATTCACGAAGCATCACCAAACAATCTTCACCAGTACGAGCTAATGAGAATCCTTTGGGACAGCGACGAACATCATCTAAGAACAAGTGAATTTCACCGTCATTGTTCATGCTGACAAGTCGGACAAAAGAAAGCTCTTCGTCCATTCAACTCCACTTTATCTATGACTCCATTACATTGTACGCATCGTTCGCCTTCACGGTCGTATACCTGTAGTTTGTAACTTCCCGTGTGTAAATCTTCATTCGTAAATGGCTTGTTTATAGATCCACCAGATTCCGCAGCTTGATTCAATATTAATTTCATACTGTGGTACAATCTCTCGATTGCCTCTGTCTCAAGATCTTGAACTTTAGTTGATGGAAGTAATTTCGCTTCAAAAGAAATCTCATCTGCATAACGATTGCCGATTCCTGCAATCACACTTTGGTTCACCAATAATGTTTTCAAAGCTCCACGACGAACTTTTACCATGTTGACGAAGCGATCCATTCCCATTCTACGATCACTCAGCTCACGACCGAGTTGACTCAACACTTCGCCTGCTTCCTTCGCACATAACAAATGAACATAACCTGAGCGAGGTAACATGAAATACAGTGTGAATTCACCAAAACTTATTTCTACCTGCGCATTGTGATCTGGGTAATCCTCTTGCTTACCATACTGTATATATCCACCTACCATAAGATTAACTAACAATCTCCGGCCATTATCCAAATGAAAGTTCAAAAATTTCCCACGTCGTTCCACAAAAATAACCTTAATATTCTCGAGTTCCGAAGCAAGAGTATCTCCATCCAGATTAACAGTATTCTCCTTATTCACTTTCACATTAGTGATAGGAGCATCCAATATTTTTTCAGAAATTAACTTCCGATAGTTTTCTAATTCAGGCATTTCAGGCATCTGACATTCGCCTCTTTCTAATGAGAATTGTGTACACTACATAATTGATGAAGAAGTTCATGAAGATCTTTACATATCATATTAGGTTCGATTCCGGCCATACGAATATCCGCCTGTAAGCTCGCTTCTGTTGTAATCCCTGTTAAAACAAGTATCGTTTCACAACCAGCTGCTGCTCCAGCGGAAATATCAGTGCGCATACTGTCACCAATCACTGCAACTTCAGAAGGTTCCATATCCAGTATATCCATCGCATAGGTCATCAAATGACTAGCTGGCTTGCCAATAACAAGTGGCTTCACACCCGTTCCTGCCTCAATAGCGGCGGCAATCGTTCCTGCACCTGGAATAACTCCAGAATCGGAAGGTAGAAGTAGATCTGGGTTCGTTAGGATAAACTGGGCACCATCACTAATCCATTGAACCGCTGATGACAAGGTCGCATACGAGAAAGCTCTATCTATGCCTTGCACCACATATTCTGGATTCTGATCAACTTCAAGTAACCCCGCCTGCCTGATTGCCTGACGCAATCCATCTTCTCCTATAACAGCAACTCTCGCACCTGGAGATCGTTCAGCTATATACTTCGCGGTAGCTTGTGATGACGTACATACTTCGCTAGGCTCAGCTTGAATACCCATGCCATTTAATAAGGCCGCCACATCTTCTGGTGTACGAGTCGAGTTATTGGTTACAAACAAATAAGGAATATGGTTGGCTTTTAATTGACTAATTAGAACGTCAGCACCCGAGATCATATGTTGTCCATGATACAACGTCCCATCTAAATCTATTAATAGACCTTTAGAGATTGTCATTGCCCATGCACTTCCTTTCAAAACAGAGAGTAAATTCATTTTATATCATATGACGGTTTGTCTAGCCCTGTCGCACTTCGCTTTACAAACCATCATTTGTAATCATATCCACTCGTCATTCGTCACATTTGATCGAAGGGACGTTAAATATTTTAACATTATTATGGAACCCTGTGTCATTTCCTGCGCTTTCCCGGAAAATAATTTGATTCTAATCGCTTATTTCCTCACCGAAATTATTGAACATGATGGATAGGAACAATGGTAAATTCCTCTGCCAATAACGTATTTGGAAAAATAGACCGGGCCTCATCTAGCAACTGACCCAACTGCTCCATATCTTTATAACGTGAGCTGAAATGCGTTAGAATCATCCGCTTCGCTAACGCTTGCTGTGCAGCTTCAGCAGCTTGAACTGCGGTGCTATGGTAATAATCATAAGCAGTCTCTGCCATCTCATGCAGGTATGTAGATTCATGAACAAGCATATCCGCATCCTTAGCAAGAGTAACAACGGCAGAACAAGGTCTCGTGTCTCCTAGAATGGTTACAATCCTACCCTTTTTAGGAAGTCCCAACACATCTTCTGATCTAATAACTTGACCATTCTCAAGTTCAATACTCTCTCCACGTTTAATCTTACCATATATAGGTCCTGGTCTGACTCCGTATGATTTAAGTAAGGCCAGATTAAGTGTACCTGTTCGATCCTTCTCAGTCACTCTGTATCCGTAGCTATCAATCCGATGCGCTAATAGTTCAGAATTAACAGCAAAGGTCTCATCTTCAAAGATCAACCCACCATCATGCTCCACGACTTCTAATATATAATCCATCCGAGATTGACTCAGCTTCATCGTGGTTTCAATAAACTCCTTTATTCCACGAGGCCCATACACCGTTAAAGGAGATACTCCACCTTGATTACTCCGACTTGCGAGCAGTCCAGGCAGACCGAATATATGATCACCATGTAAATGAGTAATAAAAATTTTCTCAAGCTTACTGAGCTTTAACGATGATCTCAGAATCTGATGCTGGGTAGCCTCACCACAATCAAATAGCCAGAAGCAACCTCTTTCCTCGAATAGACGTAGGGCAATCGAAGTCACATTCCGCTGCAGTGTTGGGACCCCCGCATTCGTACCTAGAAATAATAATTCCATACTGCCCACGATCTCCTTCCAACAACTCAGCATAAGATCCTTCGTAACATCGAAGGATCTTATTACTAGTATGAGCTGGGGTATCTAATCCAACTCTAAGGGGGTGTTAAAAAGTCAACTTTTGATCACGATGTATATCAAGAAGCTTACTCGACATCGAATATTGAATTCAGCCGGTCTTTCCGGTGCTCTCGTAGATACTGCCTACGCTACGCTCCTCACTCCCTACCTTCATCCAATCTTCTCGGTGCTGAAAAGTCGACTTTTCAAACTCGCATTCTAAGCTTTTTCAACATTGAAGTATTGGGCTTGTGGATGACTAAATACCATCGCTGATACAGACGCTTCTGGTTCCATCATAAAGCCTTCTGTCAATTCAATTCCAATATCCTCAGGTTGTAATAGTTTAAATAATGGTCCTTGGTCTTCTAGGTCAGGGCAAGCAGGGTAACCAAATGATACTCTGATTCCTTGATATCGAGCACCATGTCTCTTTTTCATTGTCATATCATCTGGATCAGGGAATCCCCATGAATCACGCATCATATGGTGAATACGTTCAGCTAATCCTTCAGCTGTCTCAAGAGCAACCGACTGCAACACATGCGATCTTAGATAGTCCCCATTATCCTTCCATTGTGAAGATAATTCCGACACTCCATGCCCCGCGGTTACAATAAGGAAGCCTACATAATCCATAACACCACTATCCACCGATTTAAGGAAATCCGCGAGACATAAATATGGTTCCACTCTCTGACGAGGGAATGAGAATTTTTGTAGCACCTTTGTGTGATCCTTTGGATCATAGATTAAGATATCATCTCCTTGAGATTGTGCTGGGAAGAAGCGGTATATCGCATGTGCCTGAATAATAGCATCTTGAATGGCTTCATTCATTATCGTATCCACTGTTTCTTTTAATGCGACCGCCTTCTCATTACCCTCAGAAAGTAATTGTTCCACTGATCCGCGCAATCCTAGATGGTGACCCATCAACATCTGCATATTCACATAAGGCATGATATGAGATATTGGATAGTTACGTAGAACGTGTCGATCGGTATCTGGCGGAAGTAACACTGGATTATCGGTCGCAATGTTCGACTTCATAGCCCGTGTCAAAACTGGTAAAGCCTTCTCCACGAGTTTGGATTCAAGAAAAGCCTCAAGCTCTTCTTCCATTTTCACTCGCATTTCTTCACGTTGTATTGGATCCATGAGCCTATTCGCTATATCAAGTCCATCCATGGCATCCTTAGCATACACAACCATACCTTCATACTCTGGTTTGATTCGTGTCTTCGTAAATTTACGAGTAAGTGCTGCCCCTCCCACCATGATTGGAACATCAATTCCTGATGTTTTCAAATCCTGTGCAGTGATGACCATTTGCTGCGCGGATTTCACGAGAAGACCTGACAAACCAATGATATCTGCCTTCTCTTCACGGAAAGCTTCAATAATTTTTTCTGGCGGCACCTTTATTCCTAAGTTAATAATCTGGTAGCCATTGTTAGACAGTATAATCTCTACTAAGTTCTTTCCGATGTCATGTACATCACCTTTTACGGTTGCTAACAGGATTTTCCCTTTTATACTGCTCTCGTTCTTCTCCATGAAACCTTCAAGATAGGTGACGGAGGCTTTCATAACTTCAGCACTCTGTAGCACCTCCGCTACGATGAGCTCATTATTATTAAAGAGCCTACCGACCTCAGCCATACCTACCATTAGCGGACCATTGATGACCTCAAGTGCGGAGTATTTCTTCAGAGCCTCAACAAGATCAGGAATGAGTCCTTCTTTGGTTCCTTCAACTACATAAGAAGAGAGACGTTCTTCTAGTGATAGACTAGATAGGTACTCCTTCTTTACAACTTTCTTCTCACGAAAAGCCGCTACAAATTCAGCCAGCGTCTGATCATTTGTATTAAATATAAGGGCTTCAGCAAGGCGACGCTCTTCCGCTGGGATGGATGCATATCTCTCTAGCTTTTCCGTATTCACGATGGCGTAATCAAGCCCAGCTTTCGTACATTCATATAAATAAACTGAATTTAGCACTTCTCGGCCCGACTCAGGCAATCCGAAGGAAATATTACTAAGCCCTAGAATGGTTTTCGCCTTGGGGAACTTTTCCTTAATCAACTTGATCCCTTCAAGCGTCTCCACCGCGGAACCAATATACTGAGGATCACCCGAACCGACTGGGAACATATTAGGGTCGAATATAATATCTTCTGGATTTAAACCATATTTATTTACAAGAAGATCATAAGAACGGCTAGCCACTTCAAGCTTGGCTTCACGAGTGACCGCTTGACCAGTCTCATCAATTAGGATACACACCACAGCGGCACCATAACGATGTATAAGTGGCACTATGCTCTCGAATTTTGATTCACCATCTTCAAGGTTAATAGAGTTAATTATCGCTTTACCCTGAGAATATTGAAGTCCCAACTCGATAATATGATCATACGTTGAGTCAATCATTAGAGGGACTTTGACTTTCTTAGCAACCATAGGTAAGAAGTTATGCACAGCATACTCTTCATCGATATCCGTATCTTGAAGGTTAATGTCAATAATCTGAGCCGCTCCCTTGACCTGAGAACGAGCGATTTCAGATGCCTCATCAAATTTCCCTTCTTTAATTAAACGTTTGAATTTACGCGATCCAGAAATATTGGTACGCTCTCCAATCATGATTGGACGGTTTTCTGGTTCTATAAATACAGCATCAACCCCAGATATTGCAGGTGGGTGATCTCCATATTCACGACGAGGCTCATACTTTGAAAGGGCCTCCGCCATAACGCGAATATGTTCCGGTGTCGTACCACAGCATCCGCCTGCGATATTTAACCATCCCTGTTCAGCAAAAGCTACCATTTTCTTGGATAGGGATTCTGGTGATTCATGATAATTCCCATCTTCATCTGGCAGTCCAGCATTTGGATAACAGCTAACAGCTGACTTAGAGATTGCAGCTAATGATCGAATATGATCTCTCATAAATTCTGGTCCAGTCGCACAATTAAGTCCAACCGATATCGGTTTTAGATGCTCCAATGATATGTAGAACGACTCAATATTCTGTCCAGCTAATGTCGTTCCCATAGGTTCAATCGTACCTGAAATCATGATAGGAAGTGTCACACCACTCTGTTCAAAAGCTTGGCGGATACCAATACTCCCTGCCTTCACGTTCAATGTGTCTTGACTCGTCTCCAATAGAAGTAAGTCCACACCACCTTCAATCAAGGCGAGTGCTTGTTCCTCATACGTTGCTACCAATTCCTTAAATGTAACTCCACCTGTGACAGACAACGTCTTCGTTGTAGGACCCATAGCCCCTATGACATAGCGTGGTTTAAGATCTGTACTATATTTATCAGCTGCTCGGCGAGCGAGTTCAGCTGCCTTTAAATTGATCTCACGAGACTTCTCAGGTATATCATAATCAGCAAGTACAACCGATGTTGCACCAAATGTATTGGTAGAGATCATATCCGCACCGGCATCTAAATATGATTCATGGATTTCTTGAATGGCATCCGGTCTTGTAAGAACCAGCATCTCGTTACAACCATCCAACTCTTCTCCACCGAAATCCTGTGGTGAAAGATCAAGTTGCTGGATCATGGTTCCCATAGCACCGTCCATAATGAATATCCGTTCTTTCAATGATTCTTCTAAGTTCTTTATATTCAACTCGAATCCCCCCACTAAAACATTAATTATTAGTTTAACAGAATACCTATCATTATAAAAGGAAAACACAGAGTATTAGCCTATGTTATCGACAAAAAATCTAATAAAACTATCATCCTTATCAAACATCATCATTTATCTAAACACGAATGAATGTATCAGAACTACCAATAACGTCCGTGTTCACACATCGATTCATGCCGCTTTACCTAACCATAATTGATCACTATAATTTATGCAAAACCCCATTCCCCAATGATGGAGAACAGGGTTATTTAATATCGATTTAAAGTATTGCTACTTTATTCGGTAACCACTAATTCTTTCTTTGGCATCGAATGCATCGCCCCAACAGTGACATGAGAGATGACGTTATATGTATCCGCTTGATCTAAGCTTGTCTCCAATACATATTTACCTTCACCCGCATGTGCAGCTTCGAGTTCAACATGTTTACCACCCTCAGTTGAAGGAACAAACTCAATTAACACTTTATTTGCATCCGTTACATTTTTATTGTTTTGCGTCACTAGAACCTCAATCATAACCTTATCATTCACTTTAACTTGTTCAGCTTGAATGCTTAATTCAACCATAATAGGCATAAATGATTCCTCATTCCCCATATTCATTCCCTTATGAGTACTTTGATCATTATTGCAGCCAATCATGACAAATAAAGATATCATCACCAACACCAATCCGATTTGATTTCTCAATCTCATATTCTCCCAACCTTTCTAAATACAATTAAATAAGTTCATTTCACTGTATTCTTGGATACTGTGACATTAATCATACTAGCACAAAAAAGCCTCTTCGTCTGCTCTTCAAGCAGTGAATAGGCTTTTCGTGTCGATTTATGAAAGTCTCGCTATAATATCGTGTAACTGTGATAAATGTTCAATCTCAAAATCTGGTGTAATTTCAGGATTAGTCGGTTTCTCTGTTCGATTGATCCACACTGTCTGGATTCCAGCTGCAAGGCCACCACGGATATCTGTCGTTAACTTATCGCCAACCATGAGTGCCTCGTCATTGTTAACATCAAGTATGGATAGTGCGTGATTAAATATAGAAACATCGGGTTTACCTATACCAAAGCTTCCAGAAATCACGATTCCATCGAAATATGGAGCCAATTCCGGAACTCCATCTAACTTCTCTTGTTGTAATGCCGGACAACCATTCGTTAGTAGAAGCAATTTCACATGTCCCTGTAATTCCTTAAGCACAAGAAACGTTTCATCATACAGATGCGGACGAGAACGTCTTTCTGCAGCGAATTGTTCAGATAGTTCAAGAGCTAAATTCACATCATCTATACCCATTTTCATTAGACCATGTTGCCATGCGTCTTTACGGTACACCTTAGCGATCTGTTCTAACTGACGAAATTCCGATTGTTCACCTGCAGTAAAATTTGCCCACAAACCTTCAAAAGGATTGATACCAATCTTCGTTGTGAACGGAAATGTATCATACGATTCATATAATGCCCGCGCTTCACTTCTAACTGCTTCTTCAAGTGCAACATGATCTATTCCCGTAACTTCAGCAGCTCTCTTGCATGTAGCTTCAAAGGACTCCAACACACTGCGTTCATCCCACAGTAGGGTATCATCCAAATCAAAAATGACAGCTTTTATCGACATATCCTAGCTCTCTCCCTCACCCATTACTTTTCAATAGGAATATTGTTATTCTTCGCAAATCGTTCTAAACCTTCACCCATTGCTGTAATATCGTACCGGTTAATCAGACGAGTAAACACCCAATTAGCACCCTTGGCCTTCGGTTCAATGACCACCGACCCACTATTAACTTTAATTTTAGCTATATTGGAAGCAGTTAATGTACGAACCCGACTTAGCTTCGTCGTTTGTACATTATCTTTATTTACTTGTAAGTATGGACGTCGCAAAAACAGCATGACCGCGAGTGCAATATAAGCGATCGTAACAACCCATGTCATTACAGGACTCGTTGGACTCTCTTGATCTGGTATCGTACTCGAAGCCCATCCAAGAAGTCCGTATAATACCGCTAACATGATCAGAACAATAGGAAACACATATTTACGCCCCTTATATGTATCACCATTCACGATTACACCATGTTTTATTATACCTGATTGACCTTGTTTTTTACGTTGCTTATTTAGATCTGTTCGATTCTTTTGAACCATTCTTTCCCAAGAACGTGACATGCTTTAGCCTCCTAATAATGTGGATTATTAAATTCTATCCTTTACAGATTCCGTATCTTCGTCTATGAATTCAATGGAATCCAATTGATCACGAACATTTCTACGAATGTTCTTAAGGTACATTTCACGAAGAGTAACACGTTCTTGTATTTCATCCTCCGTTAAAGCCTCGATTTTCTTTTTACGGGCAAGTTCGTTAATACGTTCTATCACGTTGTCAATATCCATAAAACTGTCCTCCAATCATAAATATCAGTACTAACTTTGACATGATAAAAAGAGCTTGTCAAGGAGTTCACCCCATCAAGCTCTATAGATGTATTGATATTTAATTTACGGGTAGCTTTAGTACCTCTCCAGCCATAATATTACCACTCGTTAATCCATTTAATTGTTTCAGTTTCTTAATATAAACTCGGGTATCTACATTAGTAGGCTTCTCTTGAACAGCAATACTCCAAAGTGTATCTCCATACAGTACGATAACATTCTTCTCGACTCGCTCTTCCCCAGCAGAATTAGCAATGGCGTGAAGCATTCCAGAAGAACCTATAATTATTAATAAGAACATCCAAATAGATATCTTGACAAATGAACGCGGTACCATCGATTTCACTCGATCTCTCCATAAGTATGTATATGTGTTTCTCTCGCTCGTAGTTTTGTAAATACTCTCATAAGTACTGTATCTCAACATAATAACCTCATCTCCCAAACGTTTGTTCTTGTTATTGAATTCACTATAACACGAACACTTGTTTTGTTCAACAGTTTTTAGAACAAACGTTCTGAAATGTTTAGAACTCATGTTTGTACGAACGGTAGTTCTATGTTATAATTTCACAAAGTAACTTTAATGAGGTGGTACAATATGTCTAAGGTATCTAGCCGACAACAAGCAATATTAGAATTCATACGTAGCGAAGTACGCACTAAGGGATATCCACCATCTGTGCGGGAGATCGGCGAAGCGGTTGGATTAGCTTCTAGTTCAACTGTTCATGGACACTTGGATCGTCTTGAGAAGAAGGGTCTCATTCGAAGAGATCCGACTAAACCACGCGCAATTGAGATATTAGGTCATGATGATTCAGAGAATCAACATCAATTCAGTCATACAGTAGCTCGTGTTCCCATTGTTGGAAAGGTTACTGCTGGCGTACCGATTACCGCAACAGAGAATATAGAAGATTATTTCCCTCTACCACAACATTTTGTAGGCGATGAGAAGGTATTCATGCTCAACGTGATGGGAGATAGCATGATTGAAGTCGGAATACATGACGGAGACATGGTCATTGTTCGCCAACAACAGACGGCTAATAATGGTGATATCGTCGTTGCCATGACAGAAGAGGATGAAGCAACGGTCAAGACCTTTTACAAAGAGAAAGACCATATCAGGCTACAACCAGAGAATCCGACATATCCACCTTTACGATTGAATCATGTTACGATCCTTGGTAAAGTCGTTGGTCTCTTCCGTGACATTCACTAGACTCATTTATTGCCATTATTAATTATGATAACTATTTAGAAAAGGATACGGTTGCTTACTATGAACTGTATCCTTTTCTTTGTATAAGGAGAATTTAACATATGAGTAAGATGCTTAAGAAAGAGGCTGAACTTCTGAAGTCTAAGAAGAAAACTATAAAAATCGAATCACCTAAAATCTCTCAAGCGATGACAGATAACTCTTCTTCAACTTTGGATATCCAATCAGAGGATTGTATTGAGCGGGGATTATTTCAAGATTGCTCGATAGATAGTAGAACGCTGGAACGCGTCACCTTCGATGAGGTTGTTTTTAGAAATGTAGACTTTTCTCAATCGACATTCCTGAATCTTGAACTTACCGATGTCATCTTTGATAAATGTGATCTTTCGAATACGGATTTCAGCAATGCAAGCATACACAGAACAGAATTTCGGAATTGTAAACTTATTGGGTTGGATTTATCAGAAGCTACACTTAGAAATGTTCTGTTTCATCACTGTTTAGGGGACTTCACAAATTTTCGATTTTCTAATATGAAACTAGTTAACATGGAAGACTGCTCCCTTTCTAGCTCAGATTATTGTTATTCCACTTTGGACCATGTGAATTTCCTCAGATCTAATCTCGATCAATCTCAATTCTCTGGCTCGAAGCATAAAGGTATAGACTTCAGTACCTGTGAATTTTCTTCCTTAAGTATTAACCTAGAGGATTTAAAGAGTTGCATTATTTCTAAAGAGCAAGCTTATGTATTTGCAGGTTTATTGGGATTGGTGATTAAGGAGTGAGATTAGGCGGTAAGATCAGATGAGACCGTAGAAAAAGTCCACACACATTGGTGTACGATGACGGATTGTCCTTACGATCACTGTTGCCCTCCGATTTCTTGATTTGATTCCGCTATAGAGGTTGAAATCCAATTGCAAGGTGCGATAAGCATATTCACTGTCAATCTCAAATGAATATTGACGCTTATGAAGTATAAGAGAAAGAGGAGAACATAAATAAAGGCGATTTTTTTGTTACCTCACGAGTTCCTTTGAAGTCAAATTCTCAATTTGTTCACACCCTCACTGTCCATTTAATAACTTTATAAATCTATAATATGATACTATATTAATAAGCTATTTAGCATGAGCTAGCAAATACCCTAGCCGATGGGGATCACTTATTTCAGGAGGTACACAATGAGCGATCAAATTTTAACTCAAGTATTAGAGGAACTCCAACAAATGAATTCACAAATAGGAAGTATTGAGAAAGGCCAACAATCTCTTGATGCAGAATTTAAACAAATGAATTCTCGGGTAGGTAGCATTGAGAAAAACCAGCAATCTCTTGGAACAGATATGGAATTCATTAAATCCTATACTGCAGATATCCCGATGATCAGACAAGCCGTGCTTGATACATTGAATATGACGAAGCAAATTGATTCATCTCAGAATAGTTTTGAGCGGAAAGCTACTGTAGATCTAAATACTCATTCTCATAGCATCGATATTCTGAATCGCCGGCAGCTCAAACTTGAAGCCGATCTGGAGAACCTAAAGAATAGATAAGTAGTTAAACCTGAGATTAACCACGTTCAAATGAAATTTCGCCCTTATGGGCTTTTTTTTCACCATAAAAAGACTGTACAAGAGGAATTCCCGGAAGGTTATACCATAACAAAGAAAACCCCCGACGCCTATAGCGTCAAGGGTTTGGATGTTCTAGTACATCGTCATATATTGATCAAGTTCCCACTGGTGAACTCGCGTGCGGTACATATCCCACTCAATTTCTTTCAACTCATAGAAGTAAGCGAGGGCATGATCTCCGAGCGCCGAGGTAATTACTTCACTGCGGAGCATCTCATTCAAAGCTTCCTTCAAATCTGCAGGCAGGCTTGGAATTCCCGCTTCAATCCGCTCTTCTTCTGACATAACGTATATATTGCGGTCAACAGGAGCCGGCAATTCAAGCTCATTCTTGATTCCGTCCAGTCCAGCTTTCAACATAACAGCAAGAGCTAGATATGGGTTAGCTGCTGGATCCGGGTTACGCACTTCCACACGTGTACTAAGACCACGAGATGCAGGAATACGAATCATTGGGCTACGATTGCTACCAGACCAAGCTACATAACATGGAGCTTCGTATCCAGGCACAAGGCGTTTATATGAGTTCACAGTTGAGTTTGTAATGGCTGCAAAAGCACGTGCATGCTTCAGAATACCAGCCATATAGAAACGTGCCGTACTGCTCAATCCTAATTCATCACTCTCATCGTAGAATGCATTCTCTTTGCCTTTGAATAGAGATTGGTGACAGTGCATACCTGAACCACTTACTCCATAAAGCGGCTTAGGCATAAAGGTTGCATGAAGCCCGTGTTCACGTGCGATCGTTTTGACAACCAATTTAAACGTCTGAATCTGATCAGCCGCTTTAATGGCATCTTCGTATTTAAAGTCAATCTCATGTTGTCCAGGTGCAACTTCATGATGTGACGCCTCAACTTCGAAGCCCATTTCTTCAAGAGTCAGAACAATCTCACGTCGGCAGTTCTCACCAAGATCCAAAGGTGCAAGATCGAAATATCCTGCTTTGTCATTTAGCTCCATTGTTGGGTTCCCTTGTGCATCTGTTTTGAACAAGAAAAATTCAGGTTCAGGACCCACTTTCATGGACGAATAACCCATTTCTTCCGCTTCTCTCAAACAACGTTTCAAGATACCACGTGGATCCCCAGCAAATGGAGTTCCGTCAGGCATATAGATATCACAAATTAAACGAGCTACACGCTCTTCTGCTACCCACGGGAATACCACCCAAGTATCAAGATCCGGATATAAATACATATCTGATTCTTCAATCCGCGCATAACCTTCAATGGAAGATCCGTCGAACATCATTAGGTTATCTACAGCCTTCTGCAACTGACTCACAGGAATTTCTACATTCTTAATTGATCCTAGTAGATCAGTAAATTGTAAACGAATAAATCTCACATTCTCTTCCTTAGCCATTTTAAGGATTGCTTCTTTTGTATAACCCACAGTACCCTCGCCCTTCAAAAATAGAATTTTATACATTATTTATCAAGCAGAGACGGCTATGTCATCCTTTTTCAAGGAGTCTAGGCTTCCGATGCTAGCGATACTTCGTATCACTTTGAGCTATCCGTCTCTGCCGAAATATAAGAATTAGAGTATCAAGTGAAACTAATACTTTCTTATGTTTTAAAAAATCGGGATAATTCTCCTTTAATTAAGGACCCTCGAGCCGGTCTCCTATTTTCCGAAAGTTCTTGCTTAAGATCACGATGAAGTTGTGAATCATATAATCCCCCACGTTTAATTCCAGTATCGAGTGTAATAACTGTAGCCTCATCAGATTCCTTCGTAAATGGTCTCATGACTTGCTTCATGCCAGCGATATTAACACCTTTCTCAATAAGCGCCTTAATCTCAAGCAATCTTTCCACGTCATTAAAAGAAAACAACCGTTGATTACCAGATGTACGAGCTGGAACGATCAACTCATGTTGTTCATAGTAACGAATCTGTCGTGCAGATAAATCAGTCAGTTTCATTACGATACCTATTGGGAATAATGCCATATTCCTACGAATATCATCACCCATGATCCATCAACCTTCCAGTGATCTAATATCTATCATTGTACATACCGCATTTTATAGTGTCAATAGAATGTCAGGTAAGCTCACACCAATTTTTTATCGATCATCGTTTGGAGTGCTTTGAGCACCCCGTATTTCACATGGGAATAAGTTAATCCGCCCTGCATATAAGCGATATAAGGCTCTCTAATAGGTGCATCTGCTGATAATTCTAAGCTTCCACCTTGAATAAAGGTACCCGCAGCCATGATAACAGGATGTTCATACCCAGGCATCTCCCATGGTTCAGGAACAACGTAACTATCTACCGCTGCAGCACGCTGAATACCTTGAACAAATGCAATTAAATGCTCTGGTCCTGTAAAAGATATCGCCTGAATGAGGTCCGTTCGCTTCTCATTCCAAGCCGGCTTCGTCACAAATCCAAACTTTTCAAACATAGCCGCGGCAAAAACACTGCCTTTGATAGCCTGTCCTACGATGGTGGGAGCAAGGAATAGACCTTGAAAAATCCCTCGTGTCGTACCCAGCATAGCCCCTACCTCACTACCAATTCCCGGTGCGGTCAGACGATAGGATGCTTGTTCAACATATTTCCTCTTGCCACAAATATATCCACCTGTCTCCGCTATGCCACCACCAGGGTTCTTGATTAAAGATCCTGCTATAAGGTCGGCACCCACATCTGTTGGTTCGTATTCTTCTGTAAATTCTCCATAGCAGTTATCAACGAATACGATCACTTCTGGCTTAATAGCCTTAACACGCCGAACCATTTCCCCGATCTGATCCACCGAGAATGAGGCACGCCAATCATATCCTCTAGAACGTTGGATTCCAATCACTTTTGTTGATGCTGTTATCCCTTTCTCAACAGCTTCCCAATCCACATTTTCGTCCTCTAGTAATGCAGCTTCCCGATAGGTGATTCCGAAATCCAATAACGAACCCAAGCCATCTCCGGCTGCGCCTATGACCTTATGAAGCGTATCATAGGGCCGTCCTGTAATATAAAACAATTCATCACCTGGGCGCAACACACCAAATAAAGCTGTCGAAATAGTATGAGTACCCGATGCAAAATGAGGCCGAACAAGTGCTGCTTCAGCCCCAAATACATCCGCATATACTAAATCTAGAACTTCGCGGCCACGATCATTATAGCCATAACCCGTAGAGCCAGCGAAATGAAAGTCGCTGACTTTATGAGTTTGGAATGCATCAATGACTTTCCACTGATTAAGATCTACTATGCGGTCAACTGCCTGTATCTGATCTTTAATCTGATCTTCCACCGAAATCATATACTGTTCCAATTCTTCCGTAAATCTTGCCATTTCTTTTTCAATTCTCCCTTGCTGTCTTCAGTTACTCTAGTTACATTATTCTAAAGACTCTGTATATTCTTGTAGCAAATAGCCTTCTTTCTCATAATCTGCCTTATGAAGCAGAACCGTGTAGAGGGAATCACTACCGTCGAACTCCTGATTAGTAATCTCACCAACACGGTATAACAGAGATACTAAATCTCCGCGATTTGCAGGAATACGGAAAGTTAAGGTATCCCCCTTCAGAGTCGTCTGGATCGCATCGCGTATCGCTAATAAGTCCGCTTCATCGAACGCACTAATCTTCAAATAGCCTTCACCCGAATTCAGCATTTGCAGTTGTTCCGGTGTACAAGCATCCTTCTTATTATAGAGAACGATCTGTGGTTTGTTCGAAGCGCCTAATTCTACGAGTATAGATTGAACGACAGCCATCTGATCTTCTCTCATCTCGGATGATGCGTCCACCACATGAAGGATCAAAGTAGCCTCATTCACTTCCTCCAACGTAGATCGAAACGCCGCAATGAGATCATGGGGTAAATTCTGAATGAATCCCACGGTATCCGTAAGTACGACTTCCTTACCTGTAGGTAGTTCTAATACACGTGAGGTAGGATCTAACGTAGCGAACAGTTGGTCTTGAATATATACGTCAGCGTCCGTTAATTGTTTGAGCAAGGTAGATTTACCCGCGTTGGTATAACCAACAAGCGCGACTTGAACCACTTCGCTTTTCTTTCTACGTTCGCGATACAGCTTGCGATGACGAGTAATCTCATCTAATTGATGCTTCAGATCATCTACACGACCTCGAATATGGCGTCTATCCGTTTCTAGCTTGCTTTCTCCCGGTCCTCTAGTCCCAATACCGCCACCCAGACGTGAAAGATTCTGCCCCTGTCCAGATAGACGTGGCAGTAGATAAGTTAACTGTGCCAGTTCAACTTGAATAATACCCTCACGCGTATTCGCTCTTTGGGCAAAAATATCAAGTATCAACTGCGTCCTATCGATAATCTTAGCATCTAACATTTCTTCTAAATGCCGAACCTGTGCTCCCGATAGCTCATGGTCAAATATAGCCGTATTCGCTTCATTTTCCTCCATAATCATTCGAAGTTCTTCTACTTTACCTTTACCGATAAAAAATTTAGGATCCTTTTTGGCAAGATTCTGCCTTAGGGAATCCACAACTTCTACACCTGCTGTTTCAGCTAATTGAATTAATTCATGTAGAGAATGGTCTGGGTCGATTCCTTTTCTTTTTACCTCATCTGTCACTAGACTTACTAGGACTGCACGATCTTGTATTTCCGCTTCTGTATCAAACGTGATGGAGTTTGCCATAAATTCAATTGCCCCTTTATCTGCTAAATCATATATTGAACCTGAAATCTTCCGTACGTAGAGTCATCAGTTCTTGCTTGCCTGGGTTGCTGTTCTCATATTGATTCAGCAGCCTTACGGCATGATTTCGAATCGACTTCTCAATCATATTTCGTACATATCTTGCATTACTAAACGCATGTAAGCCTTCCGTCTTCTCTTGTACAATATGTTGCCTTAATTTAAGTATCGCCTGCGGCATTAAAATATAGTCTCTATCTTTTGCCATAAGCTCCGAGATCTGAATGAGTTGATCAACCGAATAATCGGAGAAATCGACCTGAATTGGGAATCTTGAAGGAAGCCCAGGATTGGTCTGAAGAAAATAATCCATCTCATCGCAATAACCAGCGAGTATCAATATGAACTGATTCTTATGATCCTCCATCGCTTTCACCAATGTATCAATGGCCTCTTTACCGAAATCTTTTTCCCCACCACGAGCCAAGCTATACGCCTCATCAATGAAAAGAATGCCGCCTAATGCTTTTTTCACAAGATCTCTCGTCTTCTGAGCCGTATGACCAATGTATTCACCCACTAAATCCGCACGCTCGACTTCGATTAAATGCCCCTTGGTTAGCACACCCATCTTCTGAAATAGTTTAGCAATAATTCTCGCAACTGTTGTCTTTCCTGTTCCGGGGTTACCTTTAAATATCATATGATAGACTTGAGAACCACTTGCCAATCCTGCATCTGCACGCATTACCGCGACCTGAAGCAACGCATAAATTTCAAAAACCAGCTCTTTGATGTTATCCAAGCCCACAAGTTGTTCCAGATCTCGCTGAATCTCTTGGAATAACCCCTGCTCAGGAGTCCCTTTAAGAACCTTGGGGTTCTCATGTTCAGACACCACTTTGGACAGCACAGGTGCATCCTGGCTACGTAAAACAACATTGATTTGTCTAGATGGTCTGCCATCAGCCTTGCCGTTTGAAGCGACGACACGCCCGCTCATGCATCCATCACCTCATTATCTACTGGGATGATATCTCTATTCAATGTATTCTACTTTACGTGGGGTTATTAACAGTTTCGAGCGATTTAAACCCAAGTCTCAGCAAACATTCGTCTAACTTCCACTTCGAATATGCCAGAATTTCTCTGCTCTTATGATAAGGCATCGAAAGAACCTTCGAATCAGTCGTTGACAGCAATGGATGAGCGTAATCCAAAAACTTCGCTATTTCTAGCGAACGCATCCCATGATATGTATGTGTAATAATGATAGCGGAGGTCCATCCACGCTGTTCCATAATAAGTTGGCTGAACTGCAAATTCTCCAATGTACTCGTTGCCTCATTTTCCATGACAATGACTTCATCGGATACGCCATGATCCAGTAAATACTGGCGCATACCTTCAGCTTCAGTGAAATTGAACTCAGGTTGGTCCAGTCCCCCACTTACAATAAACTGCTCAAACTTTCCTTCATTATACTGTTTCAGTCCATGATCCAATCTTTCCTTAAGACTAGGGCTCGGCACATCGCCCCACATGGAAGACCCAAGAATGATTCCGACTTCCGCAGGTTGACTCGCATCAGATGAATGCACAGAATTAATCTTCCACAATACATAGCCTGACCACATTAGAATCAAGAGGAAGATTATCACAATCATGACTAAGATCCTCTTAAGCACATTAACATTTCTACTATGATTCCGAATCATGAATTCCTCCTGAACTCATCGTTCTCAAACAATTGTTTACGATGTTCTAATGACATCAAGAAGTAAGGAAACTTCTTGTTGTTAATATTATCCATCAGATTATTCGCAGTTGACACAGCTAATTGATAGTCCTCTTGCGTAATAACATTTCGATGTATTGCATCATCCAACTCATCTTCATCTAGAAGAAACACTTCACCATTTCGAAGCACGACAACATCTAAATACAAATCATCAAACCAAGGTACGCCTTGATCTGTCACTCCCTGTATTTTGCATGTATCAATATACCATTGAATAATTTCTTCCCGCTCATCAAACATAGCAGTGACGATGTAATGGCTGTTCTTGGGATAGTATTGTAACCAAGAATATCCCTTATCCGCAATCCGATACGTGTGATTGCCATACGTTTTCCATAGCGGTTCTTTTAGATTATAAATTGTATACAACGTAATATAGCCTGTAAACCTGTCGGATTCTACATACCGGCAGGTAAAGCGGCGGCGTGAGATTCTTCGCCAGTTCGCACGATCTCCAAATTTACGTTTCATGGAAATTACCCTCTCCAACTATGTTAGCTACAGCTTAACACATTTGTGAATCACACTCAAAAAGAACAACACTGTTCAAAATACCTCTTTTATTCACGGAATATCAAGCCAAATCCAGTCACATTTAGTTAGATATTCCGACAGTAATAACTTAATTATACAGCATAACATCATATATCCCACTCTGAAAAGAAAAAATCCTGACGGAAACCTTACCGTCAGGATCATGTGTCACTATTTTCATATGACTTTACATTCAGTGCGAGTTCAAAAAGTCAGGTTTTCAGCACCGAGAAGATTGGATGAAGCTAGGTACTGAGGAGCGGAGCGTAGGCAATACCTACGTGAGCACCGGAAGGGCCGGCTGAATTCAATCTTCGATGCCGATTAGGCCTCTTGGTATACTTCGTGATCAAAAGATGACTTTTTGAACTTCCTCTTATGGAGTTGTAGTCTCTGGAATCACGTTATCACCTATGGTGGTATCACTTTCCGGATCTTGAGGTATCGTTTCATCCGGCCCTCCACCTTCCGGTTCGACAGGAGTTACGTCCTCAACGGGCGGAGTTATCTCCCCCCCATTCCCAGGTGGCGTTATGCCGCCAGGACCACCGTTACCATTACCGTTGTTACCATTACCGTTACCATTACCGTTGTTACCATTACCGTTACCATTGCCATTGCCATTGCCATTACCGTTGCCATTACCGTTATCTGGTTGTTGATCAACGTCTGGCAGCTCTGGCAGCTCCTCGACAGGTTCTTCAGGTGTTGTCATGATCTGAACAACATTAGATTTTTCTGATTCTATGTTCTCATCTGTGAGATATGCTGTAACGTAATATTCGTAAGAAAGCCCTTCTATCGTATCCATATCCTCTACATTAGTTAAAGAAGTGGCATCCACTACAATTCTAAATTCTGTCTCAGAAGATTCTTTACGGTACAAACGATATTGAATATTACTACCTTCTACACCATTCCAATTTAGCGATACAATCTGTATATTCGGATCATATGAGCCATTTAATCCTGTAACCACCGGAGCCAACTCTGGTTCAGGTTCGGGTATTGGCTGTTCCACCTTTTCAGGAGCCGGGAAGCTTAACGGATCAAACCCTTGTACCGCCTGCTCCATCACCTTACCCCAGAAAGTTGCAGCAAGCGAACTGCTCTTCTTGAGCATGTGTGTTGCATTAGGTTGGTCATATCCCATCCACACTGCTGCAGTGAGTTCAGGTGTGTAACCTACAAACCACACATCACGGTTACCACTATTCCCCTTAATACCACTCTGAGTTGTGCCTGTTTTTCCTGCAACCGGTCTACTTATTGCTGCTTTTTTACCCGTACCACTAACTACAACATTCTGCATCATTTCTGTCATTTGATAAGAAGTATCCTTACTCATCACTTCTTTACCATTCTGCTTACGCTCATATTTAACTTTATCATTACTATCCTTAATCACTTTGATTGAATAAGCTTCATTCAAAATACCACCATTTGCGAATGCGCTAAAAGCCTGAGTCATTTCTAGCGTATTGGTACCTGAATTAAGACCACCCAGTGCTAATGACAAGTTCTTATCTTCTGGCTCTAACTTAATACCTAATTTCTGTGCGAACTTAAATCCGGTATTCACACCAATTTCATTCAATAACCACACTGCTGGAATATTCTCAGATTTCTGAATCGCATCTGGCATACTAATGGTATCTGAATATCCATGTAAGTTACCCGGACAATACTTGCCGAAACATTGCTTCTTATTGCTCAGAAGTGAAGAACTCTTAAACCCTGATTCTAACGCTGGTGCATAAGAGACTATCGGTTTAAATGCTGATCCTGGCTGTCTTCGGCTACCAGTAACCCGACTAAATCCCTTTCGTTCATAATCTCTACCACCCATGAGAGCCACGATAGCCCCACTCTGATTATTCATAATAACCATAGAAGCCTGCACCTGAATATCATCCGAACTCTTCTCGAAATTATCATTATCGGCGAATTCCTTTTCAATAACCTTCTGCGAATTCGTGTCCATTGTCGTATAAATCTTATATCCACCGACGTTCAGGTCATCTTGTGTTAATCCCGTCATTTCTTCAGCCTCACTCATCACATAATCAATGAAGGCTAAATACTGTTGCTTCTTCGCAGGAGGAGTATAGTCATAGACTACTACCTTCGCTTCTTCTCGCTCTGCACTCGTAATAAATCCTTGCTCCTCCATCAACTGTAACACTACAGAACGACGCTCCATAGAGAATTCTGGATTTCGTAAAGGATTATATTTCGTAGGTCCTTTTGGCATGGCCGCCAATGTTGCCATCTGCCAGATCTCTAATTTATTTAAATCCTTCTGACCGAAATAGTACTCTGATGCAGCCTTGATACCATATCTTTGCCCACCGAAATTGATCCGATTTAGATACATCGTAATAATCTCATCTTTAGACATTTTACGTTCTAGCGTCATCGCAATCGACATTTCGGTTGCTTTACGAAAGAATGTCTTCTCACGTGTCAGAAATATATTTTTGGCGAGCTGCTGAGTAATCGTACTACCACCCTCAACCATAGATCTTGCCATAATATCTTTCACTGCTGCACGGCCAATGGACCAAATGTCCACTCCACTATGCTCCATGAAACGTTTATCCTCCGTCGCGATAAAGGCATCCTTCAATAGCTGAGGTATTTGATCACTCTCAACAGGATCGCTTTGCTGAATAGATAATTCATACATCAAGTTCCCGTTACGATCATACAATTTCGAGCTTTCATTCGGGATAAGCTTATCCTTATTTTCCATATATAACTTTTCACCACTTAAGGTGATATATAGAAATCCTGCCAATGCGCAAAACACTGCAATGGCTATCGTAAAAAACAAACTCCAAAAAATCTTCTTCTTAGATATCTTTCTCTTGTTCTTGTTCTTCTTGGGCTGATCTGTATTTGTATTCGCCCTAGTAGGTCGTTTATGAACCATTGTAATCCCCCCTGACTCCTTCAATATAGAACCGGAATGAAAAGAACAACCCTTAATAGGTTGTTCATGTCTATTTCCTATTCATTTAAACGTAATAACACTCCAAAAGGTTTCACAATGACTTATCCCACCGTGGGAGGTTCTTGCATCAATGAAACATTACGTTGCGGTGTAATCGTTGATATCGCATGTTTGAACAGCATTTGTTGACGACCTTCACTATCCACAACAACCGTGAAATTATCGAATGCTTTGATCGTACCTCTGATTTGAAAACCGTTAACCAAAAATATGGTAACAGAAATGCTCTCTTTACGTAGTTGATTTAGAAAAGTATCTTGGATGTTGATGGATTTGTTCATAAAACGTTCCCCCAATGTTTCATTTATTTTTCTTTGTTAACTATTCTGTATTTGAAAGAAGCTTTCCTGCTATTATATCATGGATCTGAGCGAAGTTCTCGGAAAAGTTTTCTTTGTCCGTCACATCTACCCAGGATATATCCTTCATATGCCGGAACCAAGACAACTGCCTCTTAGCAAACCTCCGCGTATCCCGTTTCAATAACGTGATCGTTTCTTCCCATGTCAACTCACCCTCTAGGAAAGAAATGATTTCTTTATAGCCCAGTCCTTGCATGGAGATCAGACTCTTGTCATAACCTTTATTCATTAAGTCAGTCACTTCGGCTACCAAACCTTGTTCGATCATCTGGTCGATGCGCGCTTCAATTCGTTTATATAGTATTTGCCTATCCATTGTCAAACCAATGATGCTTAAATCATAGGGAGACTCTTTCGTTTGGGCGGCCATTTGCGCAGATAGTGTCGTATTTGTTAAATGATGAATTTCCAATGCACGAATAACTCTACGTTGATCATTCATATGCAATCTTTGAGCACTGATGGGATCTACAAGCTTTAATCGATCATGTAATGCCTCCGCACCGTAGCTTTCTGCATATTTAAGCTGCTCACTACGAAATACCTCGTCAGCGCCAACGTCAGTAAACTGAAACCCATAACAGACAGACTCTATATACAGGCCCGTACCTCCAACGATAAAAGGAATACGCCCCCGACCATGGATTTCTCCAATGAGACGATGGCACTGCTCTTGAAATTCCGCGACCGAATAAGCCTTATCTGGATCGTGGATATCTATTAAATGATGCGGAATGCCTTCCATTTCTTCTACGGATATTTTGGCAGTACCTATATCCATCTGACGATATACCTGCATTGAATCACCCGATATAATCTCACATCCGAATAATTTAGCTAATTCAATACTCATCTTTGTCTTGCCGACAGCGGTTGGGCCTAGCAGCACCATTAAAGATGGTTTAGTTTCAGTTGTCAAGGAATATCACTCCATACGTGATTTTTGAATGGTTACGCTCTAACATTCGGAAGCCGAGTCGTGCAAATTCAGGACTGCCCCATTTCTCTTTAAGCATGACAGTCTTTCTAGCCACTCGGACAGCTTCTTGTATACTATCTAAACTCAGTGCGTCCCCATTTGCAAATTCTCGTAAAGGATTGATCGCTGCCGAATCCATCAGTGGTTCACGAAACATAGGATCAAAGTATACGATATCTACACTATCATCTGGCATTTCCCGCAGAATATCCAGATGATGTCCATGTTTCACTTCTATCCTGCGCATCGCCTGGTTGACCGTCTCCAGACCTGTTACATAATGACCGAATCCTTCTTTCAACAATACAGCCATATCGATCGAGCTCTCTATTGCTGTCACATGACCCTCGGATCCAGCCTTCACTGCAAATACGAGCGAATCGCTTCCAAGCCCAGCTGTGCAATCAAGGACCGAATCGCCTGCTTGCATCCCTGCCGCATCTAACATGGGATCAGGGTCTCCCTTTAGTACCCGCTTCGCCCGTACATAACCCATACTCGGATGATACTCTATCGAAGAACCATCTGGTCTAACTAATCTCGCTCCACCCTCTAACACTACTAATGCTACAGCTTCACCTGATCTTTCCATCAGTTTAGTTAACGAGGTTGACTCACGCGGCACATATGTAAAACCTGTATCCACCGCTATAGTCTCTGCACGTTTGACCCATTGTTGTGCGGCCGCGTTTCCTGTCGTAATAATCATTATGTTCTCCTATCTTCTGTAAAAATAATCCTTCAACACCCTATATTGGCTACATTACACGTTTAAATAACTTCTCTAGATCATAAGTGGAGAACGAAATAACAATAGGTCGTCCATGAGGGCAAGTGTAAGGTTGCTTGCAAGCAGCCAATCGCTCTAAGAGAGTATCGGACTCTAATGCTGTCAGCCTCTGATTCGCTTTAATCGAAGCCTTACAAGAGCATAGAACAGATGATTTCTCTCTTAACTTGGCCAGATCAATCATGCGTTCACTAAGAACCCACTCTGCCATCTCTTCAATAATTTCCTGCTCTTCTCCCTTAGGGAACCAGTAGGGATGTGATCTCACCCGAAAGGTTTGCCCTCCGAAAGGTTCTAAATAAACCCCTACCTGTTCGAACCAATTCAGCTTTTGTTTCAATTGCTCAGACTCCGAGGGCGTAAATTCTAACGTTATCGGTAGTAATAGCTCCTGCGAAGCATCGTCAGGACGACCAAATTGTTCATAATAAAATTCATAATTAATTCGTTCATGTGCTGCATGTTGATCGATCAAATAAAGCCCATCTTCATTCTGAGCGATTAAGTAGGTTCCATGATGCTGACCAATAAGAGTTAATTCAGGAAATGGAGGAAGTTCTGGCGAACCACCTGCAGGTGCAGCATAGACTTCCGGGTTGAAGGGCTTATTCTTCACCTCTGAAGGTCGGTAACCCATTTCCTTATTTGCTCCATAATTCTGATCATTACGTTCTCTCATAGGGGAGCTCACATCTGGGCGAACAGCCCATTCAGATCCAGAATTCATAGATGCAAGAGGCTTAGCAGGTAGTCGTTCCACTTGACCACTTAAACCTTGCCCCGCACTCGCACTAGACTGATCCTTCATGAACCGGAACTGCTCTTGAATAAAGGATGAGCCCGTATTACCAATAGGGTGCTTCACAGGCTGTGGAATGAGCACCTGTTGACGTAACACAGCATAAATTGCTTGTTCTACGAAAGGGTACAATTCATTTTCTTTACTGAAACGCACCTCTAACTTCGCTGGATGTACATTCACATCCACGATGGAAGGATGCATCGTTAGAGAAAGAATAGCTAGTGGGTAGCGGTTGATCGGTAATAACGTATGATAGGCTCTCATGATTGCTTGGTTCAGTCCATAACTACGAATATATCGACCATTCACAATTGTTGAAATCCCGTTCCGATTCGATCGCGTCCATTCCGGACGACTAACATATCCTTGCAAACTGAAATCATTATCTTCTACTTGCAACGGAAGCATCGCCTTCGCAGCCTGTGTTCCGTATATTGCGGCAATCACCTGTAACAGATCCCCATTGCCTACGGTTTGTAATAATGTATTCTCATTATGTCTCAATATAATACCGATCTCAGGATGAGATAAGGCGATGCGGTACATATAGTCAGAAATATGACCTAGTTCTGTCTGAATGGTTTTCATATATTTAAGCCTTGCCGGTGTGTTATAGAATAATTCTTTCACGACAAAAGAAGTCCCCCGAGATGAGGCTGTATCTTCGTTTCCTATTAGCTTTCCGCCTTCAATAACTAGCTTGCGGCCCAGTCCATCCTCATTGCTCGAAGTGGTTAGCGTCAACTTAGATACGGCTGCGATACTCGCCAATGCTTCACCTCTGAATCCTAGACTAGTAATGTTAAAAAGATCGCGTCCATTTGATATTTTGCTTGTCGCATGGCGATAAAAGGCTGCTTCACAATCATCTGGTTCAATACCTGACCCGTTATCCATCACGCGAATGCTTTGAAGTCCACCTTCTTCTATAACAACCTCAATCTTGGTGCTTCCTGCATCAATAGCATTCTCCACTAGCTCTTTAACAACGGAGGCAGGTCGCTCCACAACTTCACCTGCGGCAATCTGATTGGCAATGTGCTCGTCCAATACATGAATTTTGGCCATGGCTATTCCCTCTCTCGTACAAAAATATAGTTCTTGAAAAACAGAAGTGTAGAATGACCGCTTCGCTGACGGATTGTCCTTACGATCGCTGTTGCCCTCCGATTCCTTGATTATATACCGCATAGCGGTAGAAATCCGATGGCAAAGCATATGCTTCCGAAGTAGCTTTCCTATGGAAAGCTTGTAGGCGAACGCTATCGCTTCTTCAGAACAATTCCGTCACCTGCGCTACGTTCTTTTCATAAACCACTTTTTTCAATAAGCATAAATTATGTGTTTAAAGCCTCTAATTCATATCCCTTTCGCCTTAATGCTAAGCTCAAGTAACATTTGCATCGCTTGTAACGGCGTCATGTTCATGAGATCCACATTCTTAACTGATTCAATAATATGAGTGACAGAAGGGTTCAATGGAGCCGGTGTTTCCTTCTTCTTAGGTTGTATGTCCTCTTCACCAAATATAGATAGCTGTACAACAGCGCTAGCTTCCTTTATCTCGTTTCTATGATCATAGCTATCGCCTTTAACTACTTTACTATCCTCAACGGGATTCACGACGTTTATCTTCTCTGCCTGTATCTTCACATCTTTAACTTGCTCAACACTAACTGCCACTTGCGAAGGTGCTTGTTCCAGACCTTCCAGAAGAGTATTTGCTCGGTCAATAATGGAATCTGGCAAGCCCGCTAAGCGAGCACAATAAACGCCATAACTACTTCCTGCAGCACCCGGAATTAATTTACGCAAGAAGTGGACCTTATCGCCACTCTCCTGCACTGACATGGAGTAATTACGTAAGCCCTTCAAGCTTTCTTCCATATGGGACAATTCGTGGAAGTGAGTTGAGACTAATGCTTTACAGCCAATTTGATCATGTACAAATTCAATAACGGCTTGAGCGATAGCCATTCCTTCACTAGTTGACGTCCCTCGTCCAAGCTCATCAATAATGATCAGACTCCGCGAGGTGGCTTTCTCTGTCATCACTTGGATGTCAGCCATTTCAACCATGAAAGTACTTTGGCCCCCAATTAAATCATCAGCTGCACCAATTCTCGTAAATATACGATCTACCATAGGAATTTCCGCCCTATTTGCAGGTACGTAGCAGCCCATTTGAGCCAGTATGGATATAAGAGCCACTTGACGCATATACGTACTTTTCCCTGCCATATTAGGACCCGTGATGAGTAAAATATTGGCCGATTCCTTAGACAACTCCGTTGAGTTAGCAATGAAATCAGCATCCTTCATCACAGCCTCAACAACTGGATGACGTCCCCCTTCAATGATAAGGTCGTAATTATCCGTCAATACCGGTTTCACAAAACCATGTTCTACACTAATCGCAGCGAGAGATTGGTATACGTCCAATTCCGCAACTTTTTCCGCAAGGGACTGCAACCGTTGGATTTGATTACTCAATTTCTCTCTTAACTCTGTGAAGAGACCATATTCCAAGTCCACCATCTTCTCCTGAGCCTCGAGAATCAATCCTTCTTTCTCTTTCAGTTCAGGTGTGACATAGCGTTCCGCATTCGCAAGGGTCTGCTTCCGTTCATATCTTCCTTCCGGCAATGCTCCAATATTAGCCTTTGTTAATTCGATATAATATCCAAACACTTTATTGAATCCAATCTTCAATGACTTAATTCCCGTTGCCACACGTTCTCGAGCTTCTAGATCCGCGATCCACTTTTTACCGTTAGTGCTAGCCTCTTTAAGCTCGTCCAAATGATGATGGTACCCTGCCTTAATTAATCCTCCATCTCGAACTGAAATAGGGGGTTCATCGACAATAGCTTGCTCAATCGCGTCATGCAGATCACCACAAGGATCCAGCTCGCTTGCAATCTTGCCAAGTGTCACCGATGAGGAAGCTGCACATAGCTCTTTAAGCGCTGGAATCTGTCTTAGAGATAACTTGAGAGCTATCAGATCCCGACCCGTGGCATTTCCAAAGGCAATTCTGCCTACAAGCCGCTCCAAATCATATATATCACTAAGAGAATGACGTAAATCTTCACGTAATATAAGCTGATTGTACAACAATTCAACGGCTTCAAGTCTTTCCTCAATTCGACTTCGATGTAATAACGGTTTATCGATTCTACGTCGTAATAGGCGAGCTCCCATGGATGTCTCTGTTTTATCTAGAAGCCATAATAATGAGCCTTTCTTAGATCTGTCACGGACTGTCTCTACCAACTCTAGATTACGGCGGGTAAAAGGATCCAAAATCATATAGTGTCCAGGTTCATACGATGAGATCTGTGTTAATTGACCTAGCGAACGTCTCTGCGTCTCACTAAGATAGGAGATCAACACAGAAATACAAGTTCCACGCTCTTGGTCTAGTCGAGTCCAAGCGGCTTCACCGAATTGACTTCTGACCATCTTCTCTTCCTTCTTGTCCCAAGGCGTATAAACAACAGGTCTATTCCCTTGAAGCTGTAATGATCGAATGCTCTCCAGCATCCCTTCATCTCCAATAATCTCAGATGGTTCATATATGTTAATCTCATCACGCAACCATTCCAGTGAGGATGGGACAGATGTCACGTACAATTCTCCTGTAGACAAATCACAGGCAGATAAGCTCATCATCCCACCTGAAGTTGTCACACAGACTAAATAATTATTTGATTTGTCCGCAATGTTCTTACCGTCCATATTGGTTCCTGGTGTCACAACACGAACAATATCTCGATGTACCATTCCTTTAGTCGTAGCAGCATCCTCAAGTTGCTCACAGATGGCAACCTTAAATCCCTTTTCAATGAGACGCTGGATATAACCCTCTGCTGCATGGTAAGGCACACCACACATCGGTATTTTCCCGTCTCCTCCACCACCTCGACTCGTAAGCGTAATCTCAAGCTCGCGAGATGCACGGATAGCATCTTCAAAGAACATTTCATAGAAATCCCCTAGACGAAAGAATAAAAATGCATCTTGGGCTTGTTTCTTCACATTCAAATATTGTTCAATCATTGGCGTATATTGGGACATGAGTTACCTCCATAAATCTAATTATGCTAATCCTGATTATAACACAGGAACATTCCAGAGCGGACGGATATCCCGTGATTCATCCCATGATCTTCCGCTAGTCATATGATCTAATAGAGGATCGATGTACTTTGAATACTTTGAATAGTCACTAAGTGACCTCATATCTCGGAACAAGGGCTCTATACAATCTCGAATTGGCTGCTTCATTCCCTCATAAAAGGCGCTATGAATTCTCTCTTGTTCCAATGGCCGTAACATTAACTTTTTATAATTACGAACAATGATATAGGCAAGACAAACGACACCCTTTGTGACCAATGGGGATACTAAGAAACTAGGCAGCGTACGATATTCAAAGCCCCCATGAGGCTGTCTTCTGAAGTCCCCAAGATACCCATAGTGAGGTCTCCTTGCCAAACTTGATTGATCCTCAAGTAACATTACTGGGAGAGTGAGATAATTATCCAATACTTGTAAAAGGTCCGAAGTCAGCACAATGCCACTGAAATGCAAGTGCCCCCCCAACGGTAAACCAGGTACTGGCATTCCCCCGGCTTTCCACATTAAGGATCTGTCTCTGATCATTTGAGAAGCGGAACTCATCGCATGCATTAGCTCGACAAGTAATCCTCGCGGTTGCAGACTCGGTTCTGGACGCAATTCAGCTACGGGGAAGCTAGTGATTCCTCCCATATGAACGGCATCACATCCTACCTCCCCTGCACGTTCTAGAAAGTCTGATGCTGGAACTACTTCCATTGAATAAGAATCAATGAGCAGAAATTCAGGATCCATGCCCATCATAAGCTGAATGCCATTTCTTTTTTCCATTCGCAATGCGTTATGTAGATTAGCTTGATGCTGATGATACAACCCTAACAACTTCGGTTCTTGTAATCTCGAGAACGGTGTGATCTTCTCCAACACATAGCGTCGTTCACCATAGGTTGAGACTATAGCTTCACCTGAATCTAATCCTAGTGTATACAAACTTCGAACGGCCACCTTCGCCAATCTCTTCATTAATGAACTTTGTTCCTGTTCCAATCCAGACGTCATCGTTAATCCCGTCCTTATTCCTCCGCTCGCTAGCTTTGAGACGTTGAACCCACGTAAATCACACACTTGTATAGCGTATCTACTGCGATATGTTGATTCCTGATGACGATTTTCTCTGCCTTCAGCTAATTGAGACGATACCCCCGAACGAATAAGACGAGCTTGACGGACAGAGAATGACATTGATTCAAAGAATCCCAACCCTTGATCCACTTCAATACGCCTCCTTTTCAAAAGATGAGAGTTCGAACAACCTCTAAAAATAAAAACAAAAAAGGAGGGCATCCGCCCTCTACACAGACGCCCTCGCAACATATACTACGTTATACCTCACAAATTAACCGCATGCGTTACAGATCATCATCCAATAAGTCGGGATCCAAATCTTCGTAGTCACCGCTATCCTCGGCAAACTCAAATTCCTTGTCATCAAAGGTCTCGTTACCGACGAGTACAAACACTTTCGTCTCCGCAATAAGTTCTACAGTGAATTCCCGTTCGACACGGATGATGACACTTCCACCTCCCGACGACACACTTGCTTCAACACAACTAGGTTCCTGCGTTGCCTCCGCAGAGACTTCGACTGTCGAAGCTCGGTGTCTCGGGTCTACATACGATAGCGAGACAAATTCTACATAAGGTACGGTCTCTTTGGCTACATCGGTTTGAGAGTTCTTGTCATAGGAATACCAGATATTGATATCGTAAGTACCAATAACTTCAATTCCGTCCCCCGCCGCAACAGCCTCATACTGATGATTAATAATCCAGGCACCTAAAATACTGGTTGGATTATGCGGCGGAGTTACGGTATGTGTTACGGTAGAGAACTTACGACCTTTGCCACAGATCGCTTTCGTTATGATCTCTCTACTTTGTTGTTTACGACTTAATGACATCTTCGAACCTCCTCCATACAATCATTCACTACTAAGTGTATGCAGGGACTAGGCAAAAGTTGATTAGCCTAGTACAAATAAATAAAATTTTCTATTAAAGCAACGACGCTTGAGTAGAAATCTACTAGTTCGAGTTCAAAAAGTTAGCTTTTCAGGAATAGGAGCTTTGCTCTTCTTAGCAATTTTCAGATATAAGGATAATTCGCGGCATAGCTGCAATATAGAAGACCTAATCTCAAACTCCTCCCTATTGGTTGGAAGATCCATTTCTTTGAAATCTTGTTCCAACTTCTCCAGCAGCATCTCAGTACGACCAGTGTATTCCGTTTCCGTTACATCATGGCTAAGTTGTTCCATCAATTCAGCTACAAGCTCTCCCTGAGGAAGCTTCTGGTATACATCAGCAATTCGCTGCACCATAACCAGAATCAAATCCAGCTGTTCCTTACGCATATAGAAATAAATATTCCATGCTGCGTCTGGATGAAGCATTTGGTTCTCCATCGCCCGGTTTGCTGCTTGAGATCCTTCTGCAATGGCTTTACTCGCTTCGATTAATTCGCTTCCATCCCAAATATAACTGGGATCATGTAAAGTACGACTAATATGTTTAAATATCACAGCGAACAGCCCGTCCACTTTGTGACGAATCTCGATCATCTGCTCACTTACTTTAGGCATATAAATCATATTAACTACCATGGCCGAACCCAGACCAATGACTAGCAATTCAACTTGTGTTAATAGCACAGGGAACGATAAATCTTCGCCGCCAAATATACGAAACACAACGACTGAGCTTGTAACAATCCCTTCCTTAAAGCTCGTTTTAACGATTAATGGAAAGCCGAACAATACAAATAACCCAAGTACCCAGTAATGGAAACCAAAGACGGCAAATAACATACATGCAAAAAGAAGCCCCACGATAGAGGCGAAAAAACGAGCTGAAATCGTGCGAAGACTCCTTTTACGAGTAACCTCCACACCTAGAATGGCTAATAAACCCGCACCCTGAGGACTTGGTATACCAACCATATCAGCGATCAGAATGGACATAAGTGTAGCTATCGCTGTCTTTATAACTCGAATACCCATGAGATCGCCTCTCTTTTCTACGATTGTGACTGTAGTCTCATGGTACTTTATTTAATAAATCAACACAATGTGACTTGTCATACGCTTTGATTATGAAGGTTCTCAACTTTTACTTATGGATTAACAGTTTTCGCTCCATATAAACAACCGCCTGATACATCACTGTGGCTACAACCGCAATAATAAACAGACTGGACATGACTAATGTAAAGTTAAACACTTGAAAACCATAGATGATTAAATATCCTAGACCCATCCGTGCCACTAGAAACTCACCTACAATGACACCCACCCAAGCCAAACCCACATTCACTTTCAAGGTTGAAATAATGGCAGGAAATGATGCTGGAAAGATCACTTTACGAAATACATCCGAACGCGACCCTCCAAATGTCCTCACAACTTTGACTAGGTTCGCATCTACCTCTGAGAAACTATTGTACACGACAAGTGTCGTAATAATGACGATGACCGACAAAGTAGTCACAACGATAGCCGTAAACCCCGCACCAAATACAACGATAAAGAGCGGACCTAATGCTACCTTAGGCATACTGTTGAATACAACCATATAAGGATCCAGCACCCTCGATACGAAGGGGGACCACCAGAGCAAGACGGCAATCCCAGTCCCAAGCAACGTACCAAGTACAAATCCCACAACAGTCTCACCAACCGTCGTTCCTATATGCTTCCAAACCTCTCCACTGACGATATCTTGCCAAATATGATTAAATATCTTAGTAGGGTAGCTAAATAACAAAACATCAATCCACTTGAACTTCCCTGCGATTTCCCACAAAATTAAAATGAACAACAGCAAACCCAGTTGAACAGCTAATACATTTCTGCGTAGTTTGTTCTTGTGTGCAAGATATTCCTCATATCGTTCTGTAAGCAAGCTCCCTCTCGCTGCAGAAGATTCATCCTCTGTTTGATTCGACCTGTTCATACTGATCACACCTCCTCATTTACAGATCACTCGTCATTTCCATCGCGCTCCAGATCTCATGAAAGAGAATTTGAAAGCCCTCCTGATCACGAGCATGAAAAGGCAATACGTCACGGATATTTCTCGGCACCTCAAATATTCTTCTTATCCTACCCGGATTGCTACCGAGCAGAATAATTCGATCACTCATGGCGATCGCTTCTGATAGATCATGAGTGACCAACACGGCCGTTTTGTTACGTTCACGTAAAGTACGAGATATAAGATCTTCTAATTGTAATTTCGTCTGATAATCCAGTGCAGAGAACGGTTCATCCAACAACAATAAGCCTGGATCTGTAGCTAATGTTCGTACAAGCGCTACGCGTTGGCGCATCCCACCTGAAAGATGTTGCGGATAAATATTCTCTTTACCTTGTAGCCCCATTTCTTCAAGCAATGCCGAGGTCATCGCTTTATTCTCTAATGTGACCCCCCCCGTTAGTTCCAAACCGAGAAGGGCATTATTTAGAATGGTCCGCCATGGAAATAGATAATCCTGCTGCAACATATATCCCACTTCGGATGATGGGCCCACAAGTTTACGTCCATACACAAGTACCTCACCTTGGCTTGGCGTAATCAGTCCTGCAATAATCGAAAGAATCGTTGTTTTCCCACAGCCACTTGGCCCAACAAGACTTACAAATTCTCCCGGAAATACAGTCAGTTGAAGACGATCCACAGCCAGAGAGGCTTCGCGATCGGTGATATAAATATGGGCAACATTATTTAACTCTACAACAGGTACCATATGCACTCTCCTTTTGGCCGGGGGAATAGGTTACTTCACTGTCGATTTAGCCTTCTCAGCAAACGAATTATCGACAATCGCTTCTCTTGCCACCCGTTCTTTCAATTCACCAGCGTTCTCCATCACGTCTAGGAGATTGTTCCATTCCGCATCGTCTAGTTGAGGATCTGTTGCATAAGTCCCTTGTTCTTGATAGCGTTTCACTGCAGAGATAATAATTTCACGATCAGTATCTTTGAAATAAGGAATGATCGCATCCGCAATCTCCTCAGGACTATGCTCGGCTACCCAAGTTTGAGCCTTCTGTACAGCATTCGTAAACTTCTGCACCGTATTAGCGTTATCCTTGATATAACTTTGCTTACTCATGAACACCGTATATGGAAGTAATCCGCTTTCTACACCAAATGAAGCAACCACATGACCTTTGCCCTCTTTTTCAAAAATAGAAGCTTGTGGCTCGAACAACTGAACATATTGTCCAGTTCCTGAAGCAAAGGCAGATGCAATATTAGCGAAATCAATATTCTGAATCAATTCCAGATCTTTATGCGGATCAATGCCCTGCTTATGAAACGTGAACTCTCCGGCCATTTGCGGCATACCGCCTTTACGTTGCCCTAAGAATACTTCTCCCCTCAACTGATCCCAGTTAAAAGTGCCACTGTCGTCTCGAGCAACTAGGAATGTTCCATCCGTCTGAGTCAACTGTGCGAAATTAATCACAGGATCATCAGATCCTTGCTGATACACATAAATGGACGTCTCCGATCCAACTAATGCCACATCTATAGCGTTCGACAATAAGGCAGTCATCGTCTTATCTCCACCAGGAATCGTCTGTAACTCTACATCCAGCCCCTCTTCTTTAAAGAATCCTTTCTCTAGGGCCACATATTCTGGTGCGTAAAATACGGAACGGGTCACTTCCCCAATCTTCACCTTCGTTGTAGCATTCTTCCCTCCGCACCCGACAGCAACTGTACTACAGAGCAGAAGAACAGCTATAGCCGCCACAATAGTTCTTTTTTCTTTCCACATGGGTATCCCTCCATTCTTTCGAGTAAACATATTGCATCATATGCTACAGCCTAGAAAAGGTTATCCTTGACGGCATAATTCAGATGCACAAGCGCAAAAAAAGCCATGATTCCTCAGAACACGAAGGAATTCATGGCATTAAATACTAACTCAATAAATATAATCAAATGATATTT
The DNA here is from genome assembly GCF_051550225.1 of Paenibacillus sp. FA6. Taxonomy (NCBI): domain Bacteria; kingdom Bacillati; phylum Bacillota; class Bacilli; order Caryophanales; family Paenibacillaceae; genus Paenibacillus; species Paenibacillus sp. FA6. The sequence continues at coordinate 2,195,137 of NZ_CP188820.1, forward strand.
CAATCTTATAATTTGTATATCTCTTTATATTTCGCTTCCAAGTAGTCTGCCAAGTAGTTCGGGTTCAACTCTTCACCTGTTACTTGAACTATAATCTCTGATGGTGTGAGACTCTTTCCATATTGATAAATTTTGGCTGTAAGCCATTCCTTGATAGGAAGTAAATTCCCAGCAGCAATCCATTCATCATATTGTGGTAGCTCTTTACGTATCGTATTTAAGAATTGTGCGGCATACATGTTCCCAAGTGAGTACGATGCGAAATATCCGAAATCTCCACCAGACCAATGCACATCTTGAAGGACGCCGAGTCCATCATTTGGAGGTTGAACACCAAGGTACTGTTGGTACTTCGAATTCCATACTTTCGGCAAATCTTTCACTGATAAGTCTTCATTAAACAGCATCTTCTCGATCTCATAACGAATAATGATATGAAGATTATATGTTAATTCGTCTGCATCAATTCGTATAAGTGAGTTCTCTACGCTGTTAATAGCACGATAGAAGTCCTCAACGGCCACATCTTGAAGCTGTGGAGCGAAGTGCTCCTGTAGATCACCGTAATATCTTTCCCAGAATGCTCGACTACGTCCAATCATATTCTCCCATAAGCGAGACTGTGATTCATGAATTCCCATTGAGGTACCTTCAGCTAGTGGACTCCCAGCAAATTTCACATCAATATTTTGCTCGTAAAGCGCATGTCCACCTTCATGTAACGAGCTGAATAACGCATTCGTCACATCCTCTTCCACATAATGCGTCGTGATTCGTACATCACCAACGTTGAGACTCGTAGCAAATGGATGTACACTTTCATCTTGACGTCCTGCCTCAAAGTCATATCCCATTTGTTCAAGAATAAAAAGTCCGAATTTCTCTTGTTGTTCTTTCTTAAATATTTGCTGGAGGAAGCCTTTTTCCGGTTGATGAGGAGAGGCTTGAATCGCTTCGACTAATGGCACTAAACGACTACGCAGTTGGCTGAAAATCTGATCCAGTTTCTCTACTGTCATATCAGGCTCATACATGTCGATGAGTGTATCGTAGCGAGTTCCCTTAACACCCCAATAATCGATGAACACTTTCTTCATAGCAACGATTTTACTTAAATAAGGTTCAAATCCTGCAAAATCACTTTTTTCCTTCGCTTCTTCCCACAATGTCTGAGCATGTGCCGTTAAGACAGAATACTCTTGAAATTGATCCGCAGGAATGAGCTTGTTCAGTTCATACTCCTTTTTACAATCCAGAATGATTTTTCGATCTAGATCATCAAGCTGCGAAATAACATTTTCATTTGTAAAATATTCCAAGTATTTCGCCATATCTTCTGAAATTTGTAGTTTGAACATTTCAGTATCTAGTATACCAATTGTCTCTGATCGGAATTCAGCGCCTTTGCGGGGAGCGCCTGTCCGTAGATCCCAGTGCAATAAGGCCACAGCCTCATAATAACCTCTTATTTTACGAACTAGTTCGCGAAATTGATCTAACTTGACTTTTACTTCATTTTCCATTTCATAGTTCACCTCATCATATTTTTTTCTAGTTTCCTCTTGATGATACTTATTACAAAAAGTATAATCAACTGTTAAGAACGAATTTATCCTAACAGAGGAGGGAGATCTTCCCTATGAATCACATTTCTGAAATATTAGAGTATAATAAGCATTTTGTTGAGGACAAACAATACGAAGCCTACCGGACAAGTAAATTCCCTGACAAAAAAATTGTAGTCATCACTTGTATGGATACTCGCCTAACAGAATTACTGCCCAAAGCAATGAATTTTAAAAATGGGGATGTCAAACTCATAAAAAACGCAGGAGCGGTCATTTCCCAACCTTTTGGGAGCGTTATGCGGAGCGTATTGATTGCCATTTACGAACTGCAAGCAGATGAAGTCTTTGTCGTAGGTCACTTAGATTGTGGCATGGCCTCATTGAATGCAGATCATATGATCGAAATGATTAAAGAACGTGGTGTCTCAGACATCGTATTAAGCACTTTAGAACATTCAGGTATTAGATTATCTAAATGGCTACGCGGGCTTGAGAATGAGCGCGCCGGGGTAATATATTCGGTAAATATTATCAACAACCACCCTTTGCTTCCACCTAATCTTCCTGTACACGGAATGCTTATTGATCCAGAGAATGGGGCATTAGAACTTGTTGTAGACGGGTACAAAAATTTGTAACATAGCTATTAAGAGGTTATTCAAAAATTCATCTTTTGAACGCTCACTATTAGATGTACGAACACGAATCTATCAGATTCGTGTCTTTTTCGTAACTCATGTCTGTTTATTTGCCAAACCGTACAGTTTCAGTGTACACTTCTCTCTGTTGTAACTTTTAATTGTTAACAACGTATACCACTAGATACACAACAATATTATACTTCAGGAGGATTCAATTTCGTATGAAAAAATGGATTATGGTTGTCATGGCTCTAACGCTTATCTTTGTTACAATTTCCCCAGCTAGTGTCGATGCAAGACGTGGCGGTGGGTTCAAATCTGGAACGAAGTCTTTCACGAACACACCTAAGAAATCTACAACAAATAGTAATGTAAATAAATCTACAACGAATAACAAATCCACAGCAGGAACAGCTGCAGGATCGACTGGTAAACGTGGGTTTTTCAGTGGCGGAAGCTTAATGAAAGGCTTGATGATTGGTGGATTAGCTGGAATGTTATTCGGAGGCATGTTTGGTAATATGGGCTTCATGGGCGACCTTATAGGACTAGCCATCAACGCGCTAGCAATCTATGTACTAATCTCCTTAGCAATTGCTGGATATCGTGCTTACAAGAACCGTCGTAAACCAGATCCACGTGATGGAAGGTACTAATAGATATGGAACTTTCCATGGATGAGATTATTAATGCTATTTGCCTACACATGGCCGAACGCAAAGGCGTACGTCCTACAGATGTACAAGTAGAATTAAGTTGGGATGAAGAACATGGGTATTCTGCCGAAGTGTGGACACAAGGTCGGAGCCAATATCTCGTTGAATCGAACATGATCGAAGCGATTCTTCGCTACTTGCAGAGTGAATACGATATTCGTGCCTTCCGTGAACAGGTAACGTTAGATATCGATGAAGAGATTACAGCGAACGTTGTGACGACTTAACAATATTGCCATCGAATAGAGCCACTTGAGACAAAAGAGAGAGCCAACCTAATGAATAGGTGGCTCTCATTTGTATTTAGAAATTTAGAATGGCATTTCTCCGAGTTGAAGTTTTAACTCGCTATTTTTCTTTTCTAATTCTAACACCCTGTGTTTAAATTCAAAAACTTCCTCTACTAATCGCTGAATTTTAATTGTCTCATCCATTCCACGTTCAAAGGCATCTTGATCGGTCTTTAAAATATCATGTTTCATTCGCCTCCCCCTCATATATTAATAAATCATATCCAAAAAGTTGGGTAATTTCTGTTACTACGCAGATTATTAATTAATAACGCAAAGATCACAATAACGATAGAGCCGATTAAAACCGGTGAAATTAAGTAACTCCAATTGTACGCCCCTAGCATAACAACGAGTGGATCTGCCCCTGCTGGCGGATGTGTTGTTTTCGTTAACATCATCATTGCAATCGCTAAGCCAACAGCAAAAGCAATCGCCCACGGCTCATTACCAAATAGATGATATGCTGCTGTACCAATGAATGTTGATACAAAATGACCACCAATTATATTTCGAGGCTGTGATAATGGTGCGTTCCAAACACCAAATGCCAGCACACAACTTGCTCCAAATGGAGCCATTAACCACTCAGTAGAGGTCATATTTGTTAACCAGATTAAAGTGAAAACGGTTAGAAATCCACCCGTTAATCCTGTTAAAGAGTCTTTTACATTAACCTGTAATGGACTTTTCCCCTTTCCTTTCATTTTCGATAAGTACCGTACACCAATTAAATGTTTATCTTCCTGATTGACTGTTGTTGTACTATTCATTGTTCACCGTCCCTTATATTTAAAATTCATTTTACACAGGATAAACTAACCTGTCAAATTAAAGTTTAGGGGTTAGTTATAAAAACCAAAATAAAAGAACCAACTCTGAAAAGTTGATTCTTCATTTATCTTCTGACTTTTGATGTTGAAATTTTGCTGCTTTTTTTCGATTTCCACATATTTTCATGGAACACCATTTGCGTCTTCCACTCTCATCTATAAATAAAAGGACACATTCTGGATTCGTGCATCTCTTAAGAGTGATAAGCTTATTTTCTGCTATTAACGTTAATGCATCAAAAGCAATCAACGATAGAAGCATATCCTCAATCTCTCCAATCGGAAAAGGAATTAGACTTTGATCTATTAGTTTATACGTAAACGATGCTCTTTCAATTTTATTTTCTAAATAAGCAATAAAATCATCAGAAATCTGATGTTGATCTGCAATGGCTTCAAATTCTTTTCTTAAAACCGCCCGCAATTCTAAAATATTTGATGTGACTTGGCTCATACGCTCTTCCATTTTTACAAATAGTTGCTCATTCCAAAATGGATTATCTCCTTTTATCACATAAAGCCAATCCAGCACATCTTCATCATTCATGAGTAAATCATGCCGTTGACCACGTCTTACTATCTCGGTATTTACTAAGTCTAGCGAAAGATTTCCCGATATAAGTGGGAATTGTTTTGTTTCTTGCATAGGTTCATCGCTCATTTCATTATTAACTTCTAACCTCTAAGGCAATCAACAATAGGTTATTTAATAATTATACTCTATTTAATCTATATTGTTATTCCAAGGTATAATCGTATCGCAGAACCGTTTAATCAAATGCCAATCATGGCTAATGACGAGTAGTCCTAATTGACGAGCCTTCGCTATTTCAAGCACTGTATGCCATATCTGTGCCTGAGTAATCGCATCTAACATCGTTGTCATCTCATCTGCAATCAAAAAGCGGGTATCTGGCCCTAACGCACGAGCAATACAAATCCGCTGAAGCTCACCGCCGGATAGTTCATTTGGCCATCGTTCTAGCCACCCTTCCTCAATCCCCATCTCTTGAATAAAAGAAGCTTCCGGAGTCCAACCCTCGGTTAGCGTTCTTTTCATTCTCCACCGTGGATTAACAGCTCGATCTGGATGCTGAAGAACCATTTGGACAGGATGATAACCTCTTCGAGGTATCGCAGACTTATTGATTGTGACCTCTCCCTCATCCGGCTTCGTATACCCAGCTAATATACGCCCTAATGTCGTTTTGCCACAGCCACTAGGTCCAACTATTCCAACAACTTCACCAGACTGAACAGATATATGGATATCCCGAAAAAGCAACGGTCCTTGCCCATATCGAAAGCTTAAATGGTTCCCTTCAAGTTGCACGTATACACCTCACACTTCCGCCACGAACCTCTCGAATGCTTGGTCGTTCACTATTACACTCAGGCATAACCCATGGACAACGTGGTGCGAATAAACATCCTGTTGGCAGATGGTTGGGACTTGGCTGCGTACCTGCTAGTGGGATGAAATCATTATGCGGTAAAGCCTGCCACAGAGCACGACTGTATGGATGTCGAAGCTGCTCTCCACGATCTGTAAAGTCTTGAGCAGAGGCAATTTCAACCGTTGTTCCAGCATAGAAAACTACAACCCGATCAGCAATCTGAAGAGCCGATTCAATATCATGTGTAATGAACAATACGGCACAGCCATCATCTGCCAATTCTTTGAATCGCTGTAGCGCTTCCTTCACATCATCTGCGTGCATACCGGGTGTAGGCTCATCGGCCACAATCAGACTTGCGCCACTGACCGTTGCCGTTGAGACCAACACCTTCCGCGCCATACCTCCAGACAATTGGAATGGAAATAATCGCTCAACATGTTCCGCTAGTCTATATCGCTTGAATATTTTCCGCTGCTCTGTCACGGGATCTTTATCTCTCACCGACGTGCGTACCTGCGTACCTACTCTGATCAGGGGATCTAGATAGTTGACGGATTGAGGTACAAGTGCAATCTCACGACCTCTAAGTGTAGCTTTTCTCTTCGCATCCAATATCTCGCCCTGGTAACGTATCGTTCCAGACAGTACAGCATGATCAGGGAGTATACCTAGTATGGCGTGGGCAAGCAGACTTTTACCAGAGCCACTTGACCCGACAACCGCCACGATCTCCCCTGCTTCAGCTGACAGATTAATTCCATCTAATACCTTCGTAGTCCGATGACGCATTCTCGCTGTGTACTCCGTAAAAGAGATAGATAAATCATGTACTTCCAGAATGGGCATATCTAACATGAACCTCCTTATACATCAATCATGCCGTTACAATAATCTTTGAAGAGGTTGTTCAAAAAGTCATCTTTTGATCACGAAGTATACCGAGAGGACCATTCGACATCGAATATTGAATTCAGCCGGTCCTAGCATATGCTTTCGAAGTATGTTTCCTTCGGAAACATTTCAGGTGCTCACGTAGGTACTTGCTACGCTACGCTCCTCACTCCCTTGCTTCATTCAATCTTCTCGGTGCTGAAAAGCTGACTTTTTGAACTTGCACTTGAATGTATCACTCACGTGACCCATGTGGATCGACTCTCAAGCGTAAATATTCACCAAGCCATTCGAAAGAACGCACTACAATAAGAAGACCTAGTCCAGGAAAGATAGCAAGCCACCACATCCCCGTTGACAAATATCGCATGGATTCAGACAGAATAATACCGATTGCCGGTTGATGTGGAGACAATCCTAAGCCAAGAAATGTAATCGATGATTCATGTAAAATAGCATGTGGGAACATGAGCAGTAATCCAACAAGCAACTGCGGAACGAGATGTGGCCATAAATGTCTTGAAGCAATCCACCACCTAGATTTCCCTAGACTCCTGGATACCTGTACAAATTCAGCCGATTTCAATTGCATCGCTTCAGCGCGAATGACACGTGCAAGACTGGGCCAATGCGTTAATGAGACGCCGATAATAACCCCTTTCATTCCCCCTCCACACACAAAAGCAATCAGAATGAGCATCACTAAATGGGGAACACTTAGGAACAAATCGATGAGCCAAGAAATGATCTGATCTACGACTTTTCCCATCGTTGCAGACATCAATCCTAATATAGCTGCTATAATCACACTACTGATTGAACCCAGTAAGCCAACTCGAATACTAAGAGAAAGTCCTTGTACAGTCCGAGTAAACATGTCCCGGCCTAACCAATCTGTACCGAACAAATGACTTAGCCCTGGAGGAAGATTACGAGCATCTAATTGTGTTCCGGATGAATTTGAACCAAACAGCATACTGCCAAACCCTATCGAACATAACAACAACACAGCACCAACAGTAGCTATGAATGTACGTTGTCGCCTATTGATTACCTTCATGCTGCCTTACCTTCTTCCCTAATTCGCGGATCTACCAAGTGATAGAGGACATCTGCAATGCCATTACCAGTAAATACAAATAACGCACTACATAGAACGAGTCCTAATAGCAATGGGACATCTCCCCTTAGTCCAGCCTCTACCGTCGCTTGCCCAAGACCTGGATAAGAGAAAACCTGCTCCGCTAGAACCGCTCCACCGAATAATTCGCTGAAAGAAGCGAACTGTAATGTAATCGCTGGCAGAGCAATGTTCCTCAGACCATGTCGACGAAATAAGGTGAGACCCTTTTCCCCTCTAGCTCTAGCAAATAACACATACTCACTTTCCAGCACATCGATTAATTTCTGCCTCGTATGAAGGGCGATAGACGATACACCAACAATACTGAGTGTTAGTGTAGGCAGAATCATATGCATGATTCGATCTCCCAGCGTCACTTGATCCGCAAGTACTCCTACGGGTACAGCTAATCCAACGGGGAACCAACCCAACCATACTGCGAACACCATCAAGAGTAGCAAGCCCATCCAGTATGTAGGTGTAGATGCTAAAGTATAGCAATACCATTTGATCCAACGATCCAACCATGTATTCTTCTTGATCGCCGCAATGACGCCTATCGTAAACCCGATGAGACCCGATAATATCCATGCGGATGCCATAAGTACTAAAGAATTTACAAATCGATCACTAATGACAGCGGTTACAGGTTTACGATATATCATCGATGTACCGAAATCTCCATGAAGCAGCGCAGATGCCCAACGTGTGAATTGCTCTATCGGGGATTGATCTAGCCCCCAATAGGTAGCTATTTCCTGTCTTTGCTCTGCACTTACCTTCATCATATCTGCACCAATGTAAGCTTGTACGGGGTCAACAGGTGATAAATGAACTAAGGTGAATGAGACGATACTGACCATAATCAATAGGGTGACTAACCGAAAAGCCTTCCGCCCTATAAAGAAAACACCATCGCGGACCATCATCATTCCCCCTTCTATCTATTCCTTCCATTTCCAGTCCTCAATGTTGTCAGTGACCAACCATCCATGCGTATGAGGCTGAATACGTTGGATACCGATATCAAGCTTATCATTCACAAGATACAAGTGATCAATATTGACGAGCCAAGTCCATGGCGTATCTCCAAGTCCACTGAATCCTGTCTGTCCATCCCATTGCGCATTCTTCCAATATTGTAGCGCCTCTTCTTCAGTCAACGCTCTCAAAGCTTGTTGCATCCAATCATCAACAACTGAATTGCTGTAATAACCGGGATTATAATATTCTACACCTTGAAAGTCAGTACTATAAATATTGTACATTTCCAATGGATCATGACTACCAAAACCCATTAGAACAGCACTCGAATGCATCATCTTCTCAATCTCATCCCAACTCTTACCTTCTACATTCATTCGAATTCCGATAGCCTTCACCATATCAGCGGTCGTCAATGCGAGAGATTGGCGAATCATATCACCCGAAGGATACACTAAAGTGAACTCAGCTGTGAGTTCTCCCTTCTCAACAATACCGTCATTGTTATTGTCAATCCAACCCGCATCTGTTAGAAGCTGCTTAGCCTTTTCGATATTTCCATCTTTAAACACGGTGTCTGAATTCCACCAAGGAAGATGATCACTCACTGAATAGGCAGGAGTTCCATAACCATTCAATAACCCATCCACTAACTTCTGGCGATCGATCGCGATATTAATGGCTTGGCGAATGGCGATATCTGAAGTAACATCATTTCCAATCGGATATCCCTCCGCGGTCGTTCCACCCGAAGGGATATAGGGAAACATAATCCCGCGATTATCAACGGTCTTCACATCCTCAATCCGCATTCCATCAACCGTCTGATTACTTAAGGATGATACAATATAGGCAACATCCAATTGACCACTCTTAGCACTAGCGAAGGCAGCGTCTTCATTTAAGAATACATAGGTCAGTTTTTTGAAAAAAGGAACTTTACCGTAATATTCTGGGTTCAATTCAACAATGACCTGTTGTCCTTTGTCCCACTGGACCATCTTATAAGGGCCGGACCCTATTGGATTCTCTGCATACCCCTCTCCATAAGCATGTTTTGGAACAATACCCGTCGATATTAACATCGATATGAAGGTAGACTGTGGCTCTTGTAATGTAAAAATCACCGTGTCGTCACCTTGAGATTCCACACTTGTCAAATTTGTTAAATCTATAGCTGAAACGTTCTGTGCTGCCTTCTCGAAGGTAAAGACAACATCTGCTGCAGTCAAAGCCTTCCCATCAGAGAACTTCACATCGTTACGCATTTTAACTGTCCATACTTTAGCATTATCACTAACTACATAACTTTCTGCTAAATCGTTTACAATCTTTAAGTCTTGATCTCTCTTGAGTAAGGTACTCTGGAATAACGGAGAACCATAGCGTCCCCAACCTGTTGTTGGATCAAATCCATCCTCTGGTTCAGCACCAACAGCCAGAATTAATTCATCCTTATTCGATTGCACCGTATTGCCCTTATCTTCATCTTTCGGAGATGTAGACTTAGAACACCCCGTCAACAGCAGACATAACACGATCACCGAGACTAAAGATAATTTCAAAGGCCCTTTTAACATAAATTCCATTCCCTCCACCCATGTTTGTAACACGTTTTGGTGTTATTGTAACACTAACGGATAGGAAATCCATCATTTTTTTGGGGGTTATTCATTTAACTCCCTAAAAAAACAACCTTCAAGAATATGAAGGTTGTTCAATAGATTCTATGTATGATCGTGAACATGGCCATGCTCAGATGAACCTTGATCATCGGCATAAGTTACCGAGAGTTCGGCGTAGAACACGCCATTCTGTACTTGAATTTGCTGATGAAGCGATCGAAGATTGGATACATTCCCCCGGACAACGATAACTTCTAAACACTGTGCATGGTTTAAATGTACGTGCATCGTAGAGATAATGTCGTGGTGGAACTGATGTTGCAATTCCATGAGTACCATAGGGAGCTCACTTATATGATGGTCATATACCATAACAATCGTACCTGCTACTAATTCATCAGAACTCAGCCGAGACGGCTCCAGTAAGGATCGTCGCACCAAATCTCGAATGGCCGCTGAGCGATTAGTATAGCCCTGATCTTCAATGTATTGATCGAACTGTTCAATTAACGGTGCTGGAAATGACACACCGAATCGGATTAACTCATCTCTTTCTGCCATGCTACCACCCTGCCTTATCTATGATCGGACTATCTATATTCATGAATTGTTGACATAGATAAGTATACTACAATACGATATGTTTGCTAGTAACTAGAATCCACCAATACTTCACAACGTGCCTCTTAACAAGCTTAAATCCTCTTCCATCCACGTCCGACTCATTTCCAATTCGTTAAGATCAGCGACCAGTGATTGCACCTGTTCACGTAGCACCTCTGGTTTATCCGTCCCCTCAAAGAAGCGACTCATAAAATGAAGGAACACATCTATTTTGCGCAGACGCATAAGTACAGGAATCGCAGCAATTTCTTCTGGGAACAGACTAACTTTGTTGCCAAAGCCAGTACAGAATTGCCGCACGGCTTCTATTTCTTCTTTATGACCTAGAAGTCCCGAGATAATGACCGCTGGTTCCATAGCCCTAACATCGAGCGTGCAGAATTCAAAATCAAGCAATGCAATAACCTCATCGGTATCATCCCCATGGACCAGCAGATTGGATTCATTAAGATCACCGTGTACAAGTTGCTGCGGCAGCTTCTCCAGACCTGCAAGCGAATCACAGATTTCCTTGTAAGCTACTCCTAGTGTGTGCAGCTCCTGGCGCAGATCATCAAATGCTTCCGACGGATTTTCACAAAAATCAAAGACGATCTCACGAGTACATATTGGATACGAATTCTGCAACTCATAATACGGTCGATAAGCAGGCGATATCCCCGGAGTGATCGTCGCAAGTGTAGCTGACAGCTCTCCCGCCACTTCACCGAATGAATAAGCTATGATCGCACTACTCTCCTTCGGAGATACGCCTTCAATATATTCGAAGAGACATGCGAACCGTTCACTACCATCCTCCACCTTTACAATCGTCTCACCAGTCAACGTTTTGATAGGAACAGGAATCTTAAAACCCAGCGATTCATGTTGAAGCAACTCTAACACAGCATGCTCAAATTCAATCTTTTCAGAGTCCCTATGCGTATCATAACAACGAAGCACAGAGCTCCGTTCTTTATTCTCAATAAAATAAGTGGTGTTGTTCCAGCCCCCTACTCCCTCACGGATGGAACCACTCCACATGGGCCAATACATCCTCAGCATGGCTTCTATCATTGACTCAACCCTTTCATGCTCACTATATTATCCATTATTCCTGAAAAAACTTGCACAGTAAAGAGACTAAACACCTTAAATAAGCGCTTGAATGAATAATAATTGAATGGGTCGTTAAAGTTTTTCCAATAGCCGATGTGATAAGAACCAAACAATGTATAAAGTAAGGATCGACTATCTCCCCTTTGTCAGAGAGCCCTGAACGTTACGCTGATAGAAAGAATAAGCTACAACAAATAAGCTCAAGAGAATATCCACGAGCTTATTTGTTCATTTACACAAACACCTCATCGTAATCCCGAATTACCTTTTTGGGTGATGTGAATTCAATACGCTCACATTAACGGAAGGTGAGGTATTCCTTTTGACCTTGCGCTGATTGCATCGCCGCAAACTTGCTGGGCATGATACCAACCTTGGCTTTAAATGTTCTGCTGAACAAATGAATGCTTGAGAAGCCAGTCTCTTCTGCAATCTCAGTCAAGGTCTGCTCCCCCTGAATGATCCTGATTTTGGCCTGCTCGATTCTGATATGCTTAAGAAAATTATGAATGGTTATCCCCAACTGGGTCTTAAACAAGTACGACAGATGGTTAGGAGTAACACCGACATGTCTGCTTATGGACTCATTGCTTAAATGTGGGTCTGGATAGCACTCATGGATGAAGTGAATGGCCTTTTCAATCATAGGCCACCCCTTAGTCATCTTCCCTTCTGTTTCTTGGGACTGGGTTTGATTCTTGAAGAACAAATATAATAACTCCAGGCAGATTGACTTCATCATTAAGGAGTTCCTCGACGCTTGGTCCGAGATTTCTTTATGCATTTGCAAAAATCTTTTTTTCAATTCGATTCTATCCACTAACTGTAAGTGAGATAATGGATGAATATATGCAAGTTGCATTTCTCTTTCTACAATATTGTGTGCTATCTCCTTGGATACACTTACGTTCCTCGATGAGCTTCTAAGCTCATCATAATACAAGTCAAAATGAAAAATGTATTGTATCAACGGAAGCGTTGAAGTGGATTTAATAATATGAGGCATAAATGGATGCATCAGCAGCACATCCCCTTCTTTAGCCAAATACCTCACACCATTCAAGAAAAACTCGGCCTCTCCTTGCTCGATATAGGTGTAGACATGATCATAATCCATCCACTCCCCGGTTAGGGAGAACGATTTCATGATTCTACCTGCCCTGACATATGGGGAAATACAGTTCATCCATGACTCATTCACCCAAATTCCCTCCTCACTTCACAGCTTGCCCGTCCGTGAGAGCTATTCAGCCTTTAACCGAAATCTTTAGTTGCTCCTCTATAAAATCACGGCATATTTCCATGCTATGATACGGTGTATTCGTCGATTCGTCTACTTCGAGCGTAACCCAGCCGGTATAGCAGATTTCCTTCAATGTTTCTATTATACTCGAGAAATCGACAGAACCTCTTCCCAACTCACAAAAAAAAGGAAGCTGTTCATGTTCCGCCAACATTGGGAAATCAGCCCTGGTTGCATCTTTTGAGGTCAGATCTTTGAGATGAACATATGCTATTCTGTCTTGATATTGTCTTATTATTACTGCTGGGTCCATGCCCGCTCCAAGTAAATGAGCCGAATCCGGCGCAAAAAATACAACTTCCGAATCTGCCATACTCATCACAACTTCCAACTCGCCCTCATCCTGCAGTTCCGTCCACAAATGTGGATGGATGCAGGCCTTCACCCCTAATTCATAGGTTCTCTTGGCCACTTCATTAATCGTAACCGCGGCAATCTTCAGTTCTTCCAGCGTTGTTGGATGATTACGGATGCCACCTGGACCCAACACGAGGATATCTGCACCACATTTTGCTATGACTTTGGCTAAGCGTACATTGTAATCTATGATGTTGTCACGGTCAGTCAGGCTTCCAAAGCTTTGATTCTGACCTCCGGAAGCACCGCCGTATAAAGCGGTCATCACAAGCCCGTAATCGGCCAAGATCTCTTTTAATTGTTCCGGATTTTCTTCGTATTGAAGTGCAAAAGACGCCCACGGTTCAATCCCTCTGTAACCCAGCATTGAAACTTCCTCCAACGCCTTGACGTGCTCTTGTCCCCAAGTGATCGTGTGTGCAGCTATTTTACCTTTGAAATTAGTCATCCATAATTCCCCTTTGAAGTCCATCAATACAATCTTATGGAATTAAGTCACTTTTTTGTTGCCGAGTCAACTTTACAGCGATGCAAAAACTTTATCAAAACCAGTCTGTGATCGGACAAATAATTCGAGTGAACTCTCGGATGAGGCTGGTGCCAACACCTCTTGGGCAACTACTCCAGTGTAGCCGATCTTTTTCAAACTTCTCAAAAATCCGATCAGATCAATCGTGCCTTCGCCAGGATACAACCGATCAGAATCCAGCAGTTTCTCAATCGGCAGCGGCTTGGCATCATTAATGTGGACATACGTAATTTGTTCGGGTTTTAATTTCAGCAGATCTTCAGGGTTCAGCCCATTTGTGTGGAAATGATAGGAATCCAATAAAAGGCCGACATTTCTCACCTTGATAGCTTCCATCCACTCCAGCGTATCTTCCATCGTCCAAATTGTCGGATTAGCCCACTGCGTACGCAAATGATGAGGGCCCACAAACTCCAGAGCCAAAGAGATGCCATAAGCTCCTAATATATCCGCGCATAACCTTAATCTTCTCGTCGCTGCAATCATGAACGGTGCTACTGGAAGATCCGTAGAAGGTAAAATGTAAGTGCAGCATGTGGTGCAATTCAGTGCAGCTGCTGCCTCCGCCATCTCGATAAGCGATTTCATCCCCTCTAGGAAACTTGCCTCTGTAGTTCGCCAATCGACCTCTAAACCGAATGAGCCTATCATAACCCCATGGTTTTCCAGTAGCTCAATAGCCCCTTCCTTCCCGTACTCTTGTACCAATTCCAATGGATTCAGATCTACCGATTGAAAGCCGAATTGGCTCGCCGTTCTGATATATTCTTCATTTGAACTGATTTCTCCCAAACCTGCTTTCGTTAATCCTCTAATCATTTCTATTCTCCTCCTATGACCAGTCGAACAGCACGCCATTGTACTGGTCTTTATTCGTTCTTAATCCCTCATAAGCTTCCTTGGATTGCTCTGGCTTGATAACATGGCTAATCAAAGGTTCGATCTCCAGCCTCTTTTGTTCCATAAGCTCAAATACAATACGCGAATTTCGCACCAGGGAGTGCTTCACGAACGGATTGGGCTCCGTTGGATAACGCCATTCATGGGCACCTTTAAATGTGATACAACCCCGGTTATAAAGATGGCAATAATTCAGTACCTCCGTAATATCCGTATTATACTCCCCCCGCGGACTACCCAAAAAAATGATCTCGCCCTGTGTGCCGATATAATTGAGGCTTTCAATCCCAACTTTAGATACACCAGTAGCCTCAATATGGCATGAGACACCTTTGCCATTTGTAATCGCCATAATCTGCTCTTTCACCGTGTTCCCGCTACCATCCAATGTGTAATCTACACCGCATAGATGCGCAGTCCGCATCCTTTCACTGGATATATCCACTCCTATTACAGTAGCGCCCTGCAGGCGTGCCAATTGAGCAGCGAGATTTCCCACAAGTCCAAGACCTGTCACACTTACCTTATCTCCAAGCTCAATGTCCGACACACGGACAGAAGTAAAAGCTACTGTTGCCATTCGAGTAAATGGGACCCATCTCAAATCAAGCCCATCTGGTACTTGAATGATAACATCTGTGGTATTCACGACTTGATATTCACAATGTCCGCCATAATGAAAGACAATATCTCCAACCTGGAAATCCTTGACCCCTTTGCCAGTCTCAATAATTCGGCTAACGCTTGCATAGCCCGGACAAAGCGGAAGCTGGGCCCATTCTTCTTTGCCTGAGAGCATGGCCAGCTCTGTTCCAGGACTGATAAGGGAATATACCAATTTAACGAGTACCTCATTTTCACCTAAGTCCTCGAGAACCAACGTCTCTTCTACCGTCTCGACCTGCAATGGGCTCATAAACATGATCTTTCTATTTTTCACAGTACTTTCACTCCTCATATTCAGTCAACTGTCCTTTTAAATGTATGGCTTTTCAAGAGATTTGTCTTTGACTGCAAAAATGATTTTTTGTCTAAAAATACGATTTTGGCAGTTATCCTTTACATTAAAAAACCTAAATAAAAAAGCCGATTCATCAGGACTATTCCGGCTCCGAAGCTAACTCCCATATATGGACATTTACGATATAGTCGTGCCTAAAGATAATATGCTTCGTCAAATGAATGAGCTCGTAGATCTTTAATTTATCAGATGTGGATATCGTGGATGGCACACATTCAAAGGCGCACTATTGAATAAATCTAGTGAATCCTATGAAACGATCCTCAAAGTGACAGGGCACGCACTTTCAACGCTATACAATCATAGTAAGGCTTACCGTGAAAATGGGAGTTTAAAGGGATAAACAAACTCTTGAATGAGGAAATCAATCGCGTATTATTTGAAGACGAATCCATATCCGTGACTACCAAGCTTTATCCGCCATATCAATGAGACTCCTTCGGCTACTGTTGATCGGCTATGTATTCAATTCTAAAACACTTTTTACCGAGTATATAGCTAAAAATATTTTAGCAAATGGAGAATGGGTAAGTTGATTCTAATGACGACAGCGACGACACTAACGCGGAGTTAGTGTCGTTTAATCTATTCTCGTATGGTTAGCTTTATCTAGTACGAAATAAATGAAAGTTATAGTTTTTCATCATCACTTGGATCATCTGAATCACTGAATAGCTCATGAAGTACTGTCTTCCTATTTTCGAGAAAACGTCTAGTGATGATGTAGTGTAACGTGTCTTCATACCGAATTTCCCCAACGGGGTGTTCATCGAAGTTAAGTATCTGTGCATCTGGGTAACCGAGAAGGATCGGAGAATGAGTTGCTATGATGAACTGGGCTTCATTTTCTAAATCCTTAATGATACGTAATAATGCTAATTGCCGTGCTGGTGAAAGAGCTGCCTCTGGCTCATCGAGTAAATAGATCGCCTTTTTCCCGAAACGATTATGAAAGAGAGATAGAAAAGCCTCGCCATGTGATTGCTCATGTAAGGATTTACCTCCATAATACTTCAAACTCTCCGGCAAAGTATCTAGATGAGATGCAAAGTGATAAAAAGTTTCTGCCCTCAGAAAAAAGCCGTTTGTAATCTTGGGCATCCAAGACAATCGAATATGATCACCCAGGACAGATTGGGAAGCATCTACCTCATAGGTGTTGTTCCTACCTCCACCTGCCGTATTAAACCCACATTGGTAAGCTATGGCTTCCAGGATTGTTGATTTTCCTGAACCATTTTCTCCAACAAGGAAGGTAATATTTGTCTTGAATTCAAGAGTGTCCAGATTCTTTATAGCTAAAATAGAAAACGGATAGTTGCTATGGTTAATTTCATTTTTCCTCATAATCTCTAGACTTCGTAAGAACAAGGTACCCTCTCCCAACCACTTTTCTACAATTCAGAAAATATAATAATTGTAATATACTGACCTTCTTATGTTACCATAGTCCCCTTCTACAATGCGGTTGCAAAGTCATCGTCCTCGATATTCATTGTACAATTTGACATTAAAAAACCGACCTTTCTGTTGGATCCAGAAAAGTCGGTTTTTTGTTCAGTTCATTGTATTATAGAGAGATTTCTTTAACCATTTGCGTTAGTGCTTCGCTGATCGGGGTAACTGGACGACCGAGAACTTTCTCAAAATCATTGCTTTCAACTTCTAATGAACCGTTTCGAATGCTTTCTTGAATCCCTACTACAATTGGAATTACAAAATCAGGTAAACCCAAACCTTTCATGATTTCTTCATATTTCTCGTCATTCACTTGTTGTACAGGAATTTCTTTACCCAATACAACACCGAGAATAGACACGAATTCTTCTTGAGTTAGAAGAGGACCAGAAAGTTCATACACTTTATTGTCGTGACCATGTCCTACAAGAACCGCTGCTGCTACTTCTGCATAATCTTGTTGCAGTGCCCAGCCTACTTTTCCTACTCCAGCAGAAGATACCCATGGAGCACCTGCCAAAGCACCTTGAATGCTTCCAATTTCGTTTTCCAAATACCAATTATTTCGCAAGAATGCATATGGGATACCCGTCTTAATGATGGCTGCTTCCGTCGCAACATGAGGTGGAGCCATCAAATTTGTACTTTCTGTTGCATTGGCTAAGCTTGTATAAGCAATAAATTTAACTCCTGCACGTTCAGCTGCTTTGACAGCATTGGAATGTTGTCGAATTCTTGTTTCATTGTCCCCATCGGCAGATATAATTAATAAGCGTTCGATTCCTGCAAATGCAGTATCCAATGTTTCTGGGCGATCAAAATCTCCCTGACGCACATCCACGCCACGAGCCCTTAAACCTTCCGCCTTCTCAGGGTTGCGAACACTTACAGCTAGTTGTTCTGCTGATAGAGTTTTCAATAAAGTTTCCACGACTTTCGAACCTAATTTCCCAGTTGCTCCTGTTACTAATATTTTCATTTGTCTATTCCTCCAATTTATATTTAATTAATTTTTACATGTATTCATTTCTAATACCTGTATTCATCTTAAATACATCATGAAAATTTGTCAACAGATTTATTACACCTTTTTTATTTTTTACAGAAGATAAGGTATAATACGTTGTAATCAAATTAGATACATGATTATAATGTGAGTTACATTTAAAATGAAAATATAAGGTAGGTGAATGATATGTCCATCAGTACCCGTTTTACCGTTGGTGTTCATATATTAGCTCTTATAGAATTGAATAAAGACGGGATAAGTTCATCAGAGTATTTAGCAGGGAGTGTAAACACAAACCCTTCCTTAATACGAAAAATTATGGGGATGCTTAAAAAAGCGAAGTTAATAGAAGTACAACCGGGTATTGCAGGGGCAAAACTAGCCAAGGAACCATCAAATATAAAATTACTTGACGTTTATAAGGCAGTCGATGTTGTGCAGGATAATGAATTGTTTAGTGTGCATGAACATCCTTCCCCTGATTGCCCTGTGGGCAGGAACATACAAGATTCGATTACTCCTGTGTTGTCAGCGGCTCAATTAGCTTTAGAAAAGGTACTAGGAAATGTGACAATTGAAGATATTGTTAAGGATATTACTGAAAAAGAGAAATTTAATAAAATAATGAATTAATATAAAAAGACATTCTTCTTTTTTTATCAGCAAACAGTGACCGTTATTCATTGAACAAAAAACAAGCCATCCCCTTAGCTCTATCTCAGGGAATGGCTTGTTTTCTTATGCTTTAAGTCTCTCGCACTTCACCACGCTCTGACTCAGCCGTCACTGACGCTATCATAGCACCGCGATTCGCTCCTGGATACGCGGAAACAGCCTAATGGCATTCTCGTAGAATACCTTCTCATGATGCTGCTCCGGCACGAGCCGGCGGATGAATTCCGCATATAGGTCGATCGGCGCGAGCGGCCAGTCGGTTCCGAACAGCATTTTCTCGTAATGATCCGAGTACACGAGCGCCCGGCGGAAATGGTCCATGAACAGCGGTTCGTTCATGAACCGTTCGAAATGGGGACGATCACCGACGACAAGGCCGGACAAATCCGCATAGACGTTAGGATTTTTGGCCACCACTTCGGCGGCGTCCATCACCCAGGGATCACCCAGATGGCAGATCATGAAATTCACGCCACGCTGCTGGTAGGCCAATTCATCTACGGTAAGCGGATGCGAGTACTTGAGCAATCCGTTCATCGAGTAGGTATCGCCAGTATGGATTACCACTGGCATGCCGTACTTAGCAGCCAATTCATAAATCGGCGTGTAGATTTTGTCATAGACGTAATAATGGTAGTAACCAGCATACAGCTTGATCCCCGCTACCTCAGGAGCTTGCAGCCGCGCTTCGATCCGTTCCAGCTCCTCCAGAGCGTGCTTGCCAGCGAGCATGTTCGGATTGATGCCAACACATTCCATTAGGAATGGCGGAACACTGTCTTGCAAATCTAGACCCATCGGGTTGGGTGAACTGGAATCGGGAAACGCCCCCTTCGTCTGCTCGGTGACACCCATTCCAATGCCGAGAATGACGTTGTTCTTGTCAAACTCCGCTTTGAGTCCTGTAGCAGTGTAATCGACTTTGGATAGATCTATCGCTGTTTGATGAAAGCTATCGATGTCTGAGAGATGAATATGAATATCAATAATCGGCATGTGTGGACTCCTTATTGTCGGTAGGACTGGCAAAGGTTAGCTTCAGAAGGTCATAGACATCCTCCGGATTCAGAGTCATTCGACCCAAGACCAGAAAAGTCGGCTGTGTCCAGATGGTTTCCCCATTCTTAAGGGAAAGATGGTGATTCACGCCATGACAGAACACCTTGTTGTTCACATACGCTGATGAGTTCTGATTGGAATAACTATTCACTACATGCAGCATGTTCTGACGAGAAAGCGCGCCGATTCGTAAGAGCCCCTTGGACTGAAGATGGACTTCCAGCTTCCCGAGAAGGAACTTTCCCTCTCCTGGGATCTCCATCCATCCTTCGGAGAAGACAGGCGAAGGTTTGAAGAAATTATCGTCCGAGAGCGAATAATGCGGTAGAACCACGCCACTTTCGTTGGTCACCGAATGCAGCACACAAAGAACAGGGACACCGGGCAGCATGAGGTAATGCTGGTTTATCGTGATCCCTCGATTCGCTTCCTGCTTCTCGATGACAGTGGTCATTCGGAGTCCCTTCCAGATGTTACCGTGCATATCCGCCCGCTCGGCCCAAGTCGCATTTCTTGGCTCCTGCTGTCGGCTGAAGCCACTCATGCCGGGGATACCCACGCCAAGTCCGCCATACCAGGGATTCCACCAGGAACGAGGGGCCGCTTCCGGATATGAACTGTCCAGCCATTCTTCGCCTTGATGCTTCAGGGAATGCACGACGCTACCGAAGCCGGGGGCTGCCGCTATGGAGAGGACTCCGTTGTTCACCGTATATACGGGACCTGCCGCATCCTCCTCTATCTCGCAAACAACGCTTGCTTCCGTTTGAGGAAACCAAAGAGCCGACCGCTCTTGAACCCGATCCTCACCGTGATAGATGGCCCGGACCTTACAACCGGATTCGCCATTTCCCAGATCTTGCTTTTCCTCGGAGGAGAACTCAAAGTTCGCAGAACGAAGGTCCCGCTCCCTTAGCAACTTCATGTCGGCAACCTTTCGATCCGTTCCCTCACCGTTTTGCACATAAAGTTCCAAGCTACCAGCGAGCGGAACCATCTTTCTTTCGATAAGTTCAACGTTCAAAATCCCCGCCACGAAGGGATTTCCGCCGCCAAGCACCAGTTCGAGATGATCGTCCAGCACCGGTACGACCGGGTTACGCTGCTTCCGGGCGAAGGTGCGGAAATCCCACCACTTGGCAAAGGTGTTCAGTGCAAACACGGTCGCCTTCGTCCGCACGACGGCTCCAGCGGAAATTCGGCCAAGATCATGCTCCAGCCCAAGCGGGTATTCCGGGCGAAGTAGCTTCAGGGAAGGGTCCCAACAAATACCGCAAGCAAAGTCCTTTTCCTTGCTAAACAGCCAGTTCTCCGTGATCTGCGCATAGTCCCAAAGGTTCGGATCGCTAGAATATTCGTCGGCCATATCCACATACTGGCCCTGATATGGCAAGATGAGTCGGTTGCCGAAGAAACCGAAATTCGTCAGGAGATACATGTTCTCTTCCAGCTCTTTGCTACTAGTGTTGCAGATTTCATGATGAAATTCGGCGATGCCACTTGCGAACAACTTGGCCACCGACTTTATTTGCAGACCTGGGAAGTCATCCGACTCGTAGAGGGCTTCAAGAACTTGGCTCTCCCCTTCCGAGTAAATTTTCACTTCTTTGGCCTGCTTCTTGGAGAATTCTTCTGCAAACGGTTTGCCCAGCTTCGGATAGTTCCACCAGAAACTGTGGTGCGAGCCAGGATATTCGATCCACATGTTATTATCGAGCTTGTTGAGATGGAGGGAGAATGCGCCGTTCACGGCGACCCACTGGTCCCCGTTTTCCCCACCGAAGCGACCATGCCTTCCCTTCATCAGGACGGACAGCTTGCTTGTGAAGGCAACCCCCTTCCTATCCGCCGGAACGGCCGTCACCTCAACCTCCCGTGAGTAGAGTCCGTAGGACCGCAAGGTGAATGATACCGGGATAGATGCTTTGCATTTAGCTGGAACTGTGAATCGTACTACAGGCTCGGCCCATTCCACAGATCCATCCTCTGGCCATACAAAAGCGAACTCCGCTTCCGAGTCAAAATTATTCTCCACGTTCAGATAGAGCTCGGCCGGAATACCCGGATAAAGCTCACTGACTGGCAACACCATCTTCATCTTTACCGGGAATTTAGGAGCGATACCTATATGGAACTCGGCCCGCTTGCCACCGATAACCCATTGGCTCTTGACAACGGGATGGGTCTTCATATCATTCTGCTCCTCACGGATCGGGTCAAGCTCGAATTCCCCCTCCACGATGACCGTTTCTCCCGGAGCGATCTTTTTGACAGCGTTCAGCGCAAAACGGATACTCTTGTCGTCCTCCCCCTTGATCTCAATCGCCAGCTCGGAAGCCGAGCAGTTCTTGATGCGATAGCGAACATTGTAGCCACAACCGAACACAAGATCGTGATCGTCGATTTCGGTGGAAATTGTATAATCAGGAGTGTCGAGAGCTGTCAGCCCGCGACCAGTCTTTTCGAATTCCGCTCGCACGGAGAGATCTCCCTTACTCCAGGTGTAATCAAAGTAATCGAAGCCGCGCACCCGGCGACCATCCGGCTCGATAAGGAGCTCGCGAGTGCTGTCTGCATACCAATCCAGCACCTCAAAATAAGGAGTAAGTACTTCGGTTTGCAATACGGTCGGAATGAAGTTCATCAGGTGGACGTAATCTTCATTTTTTTCCCAGAAGAACCCGCACTTCTTATACATGGGCACGGCTTTGGTGTTGCCTGCCCAAGTAAATAGATCCAGCCGTGGCCACTCCGCTTCCACTGTCTTGCGGACAGCATTCAAGATTAGATTACGACCGACCTTGTAACCGTGATAATCGGGTCGAACATTCAACAGCGGTACATACAAAGCCCCTTCATCTTGACGGTAATGGGCGAAACTGCAGAAGCCAATAACCTCTTTGCCATCGACGGCGAGAAACTCATGAAGATTGGACGAAGTCTCCATCTCCCGGCGCACAGTCTCCTCCGTCCTCTGCTTGGTGCCGCCTCCCCAACTTTCGTTGCTAAGATTCCACATATCAGCGACCGCTCCAGCGTAGGAAGGATCGTATTCGATAATTCGGATTTGTTCTGCGGTATCATTTGTGGTCATGCTCTCATCTCCTGATCTTCATCTAAAGGTATGTACTCTTACAGTGTTATACACAAAAGCCTCTTCAA
This sequence comes from Paenibacillus sp. FA6, assembly GCF_051550225.1. Lineage (NCBI taxonomy): Bacteria > Bacillati > Bacillota > Bacilli > Caryophanales > Paenibacillaceae > Paenibacillus > Paenibacillus sp. FA6. The sequence continues at coordinate 2,218,403 of NZ_CP188820.1, forward strand.
TGGCTAAACCTAACATTTAAAAATAGCTACACCAAATCACTTTATCTGCATTAACTCCAAGATTTGATGTTACTTCTATAGTGTCACCACGATGAAGACAAAACTTCATCTTTAAACCTCCCTCAAAAATAGAGTGCTGTTTCATGCCATAGGTTATTCTGATAGACTCTATAAGCAGTACACTTATCATACTATAAAATGGAAGTATTTAACTACGGATTAAATACTTTAAAATAAAATCTACCACCGCTACATTACTATCATTACTAAATACTTGAGCCTTTAATAAAGTCTTATTTAAAGTCTTATACATATTCAAAATACTGCGCACTATGAATTATTCCCTAGATAGATAAGAACACAGGTTTATTCACTTCTACTGCTTTGGCAAATGCCTCTTCACCCCATCGATACCAGTTCACTGGATTGTTTGCATAGCTTTCCGTATTTTACGGAACGTATTGGGCAAAATCTCAGATGATCTGTCTCCACTCGGGGACAGGCATTTATTAATATAATTTACACAAAAGATTTGACAACCTCCGAAAAATCAAAAAGAATAGACCGCCCTCATCCAAGGTAGCGATCTAAAAAAGATGTCATCATTTTAATGAACATTTTATATGCCTTCATTCCTATAAATACTGCACCCCGTCGCAAGAATTAATTTCCAGAAACGGGGACACGGTATCCAGACAAATATATTGAAGTCTTCCGTTCACCGGGGATTTGGGTTCAATCCACTTTTGCAACCGCTTATAAAGATGAAACCGTATTAGTTAACTTTGGTAAATAACCATTTCTGCGCATCCGTTCCGTTGTCTGTCCATTGCTGGATCGCTGCTCCATCTGCCTTTGAAGATCCGGCTATGTCCACTACTAATCCACTCACTTTGGAAACAAGCTTGTAATAACCGCCTCCCACATCAACTATACTCCACCTTTGGGCATTGGTACCATTGTCATCCCATTGCTGCAGCTGTACGCCGCTGGAAGTTGAGGAGTTTGGCACATCCAACACTTTTCCACTGTGTACTGCCGTAAGCTTATAGTATCCATCCCCCGTACTCTCCACCTTGAATTTCTGATTATTGGCACTGTAATTGGTCCACTGCTGAATTTTAGCTCCGCTCGCCGTGGAAATATCCACTACATCTAGCACCTTGTCGCTGGTCTTGGCACCTAAGGTGTAAATACCTCCGCTAACGATGCTGGACGAAGAGGCGGCCTGATACACACGTACATAGTCAACCAGCATTTGCGCCGGGAATGAGGTTGAACTATTGGGACTTCCGGGCCAATTTCCACCCACGGCTAGATTTAGCAGAATGAAGAATGGCTTTTGGAATTCCTCCGTGTTTCCAGTTCCATTCTCGATATAGAAAGCATTAAACTGGGTGCCGTCCACAAACCACTTTATATAATTCGCATCCCACTCAATGCTGTACACATGGTACTGGGAAAAATCAAGATTTCCGGAAACTTGTCCGTATTCGGCGTGCCCATTAGCATCCCAGTGCACAGTGCCATTGACATTGGAATTATTGTTTACACGTTCCATAATGTCCGTTTCCCCGCTTTTGGGCCAACCCACCGAATCAATATTCGTTCCCAGCATCCAAAACGCCGGCCATAGTCCCTGTCCTGAGGGCAGCTTGATTCTTGCTTCGATTTTTCCATAGGTAAAACTTTTCAATCCCTGTGTCTTTATCCGTGCGGAGGTATAATTCATACCCCCATAGGATTCCTTTTGCGCCGTAATGACGAGATTCCCACCTGTAACCTGCAGATTCTGCGTACGGTTGGTATAATATTGTAGCTCATTGTTTCCCCAGCCACCGCTTCCAGTACCAACTTCGGCCTTCCAATTTGCAGTATTCAGGGAAGTTCCATCGAATTCGTCGCTCCATGCCAAATTCCAGCTTGAATCTGCACTTGATTTGGTAGTGGGTAGAACAGTTATCACGAGTATGAACACCAAAAATAGACTTAGCACTTTTCCTCTTTTCAACATCATTTTCCTCTCCTTTTCAAATGATATTTTAATAACTTAGGAATGCATAAGACAATATTTTGCCCATGATGAGCCCTTTAGACATCACCTCTCATATTTCATGATTATTTCAATGCACGCCGCGCGGTCGCGCATTTGAAACCGGATTGATATGTAACCGAAACTTATGGTTTGCAGAGAAGGTTTTCCACACTGATCATTTCCCTTAACAGTTATATTTATATTTGATAGCGCTGTCATTTCCTTTTTTACCTAATTATATACTTGTTCACTTCCTTTTCACACCTAAAATTGGTTATTTTTCAATATAAGTATCGTTTTTATTGTTCCTTAGTCGCAAAGAACACGATTATTTTCCCACAGAAATGCTATAGAATGGTTACATGATCATCACGGAAAAATCCAAAGAGCTTGATACTACAGGTAAGGGATCCATCCGAATACAGTATGTTCAAATGAACTATTATACGAGTATTACAAGCAAAACAGTAAAATGTACAAGCAAAAGCAAACGAAGAAGCCCCCCCTCTCCAAAAAGTCTAACGAATGCTATTGTAAAGTTATAGACTTTGTTAAGCTAACGGGCAGGTTAGTGTAATAAAACTTGATCAATTGTGGTACTATTATTAAAATAACTTCCAAAAGTGGTGATTTCATGAAATTTGTTTTGATATTTGGTCCGCAGGCAGTAGGTAAAATGACAGTGGGGCATGAACTGGAAATGATATCTGATTTAAAATTGTTCCACAACCATATGACGATAGAATTGCTGGCTCCTTATTTTGGCTTCAGTCGTGAAATGTGGGGATTAGCGAATAAATTCCGTCAGGATATATTTGAAGCGACCGCCGCCAGTAATATGTATGGAATGATATTCACATATGTATGGGGATTCGATTTGCAGTGCGATTGGGATTACGTCGATAAAATTTGTAAAATATTTGAGGATCAAGGTGCGGATGTCTATTTTGTTGAGCTTGAAGCCGATCTTGAGGAGAGAATAGAGCGTAACAAGACTCCCCATAGACTTGAACATAAACCAACAAAGAGAGATATCACACGCTCTGAACAGGATCTAACACAGACAATGGAGCAACACCGATTGAACTCGTTAGAGGGAGAAATTAAAAAAGAAAACTATTTGAAAATAAACAATACGAAAATCAACGCTCGTGAAGTTGCTGAAATCATAAAAAATAGATTCGCTTTATAACGATTCTTGTTGAACTCCCATGAAAATTAAATCTGCAGTTACTGTAAAAAGGCAAACGTAAATAAGACGCGGTTCATTCATTTTTTTTGAAGGTCACAGCACCCGAGATAAGGAATATTGGTATATTAATGAATTAAGAGACTTCTGCAATAGTTACAGAATAACCTAAGTTTTCTAGTCGTCGAACTGCGTATTTCACAATAGATTGTTGCTTCTGTTTGTCAAAATAATCTTCGCCTAGATCTACATACATTTCTTCACGTGTTAAAAGATAGTAGGCTATTCTTAACATAGCATGCGCGACAGAGATCGCTGCCCGTTTCCTTCCTTTTCGCGCTGCCGTTCGTCTATACATGGCACCAAGATAGTTCTTTGACGCTGCAACAGAATGAGCTGCTTCAACTAAGGCGGACTTCAGATATTTATTTCCATTTTTAGCTTTAGCAGATTTCCTCTTTCCTGCACTTTCGTTATGCCCAGGTACAAGTCCAGCCCATGAGCATAAATGCGCAGCACTGGGAAACTGCTTCTTAATATTGGTCCCAATTTCCGCTAAGATTTGTTCTGCCATTCGAGTAGCTATTCCAGGAATTGAATCTAAACGTTCGACATTGTCATGAAAAGGGACTACCCTCGTAGCGACTTCCTGATCTAATATTACGATCTGTTCACTTAAAAAATCAATGTGAGTTAAAATGGTCCTAATCATCAGCCGTTGGTGAGGGTTTACATAGCCTTGTAGAGCAAGTTCAAGTTCATCCTTCTTTCGTTTCATGGTACGTCTAGCGAAGTTCGCTAGTTTCTCAGGATCATCTTCACCATCAGCAATGGCACGGAGCATATCACGAGAGGAGACACCCATAATATCTGACACAACAGAGCTGAGCTTAATATTGGCTCCTTCTAACACTTTTTGAATTCGGTTGTGTTGTCTAGCCCTTTCTTCAATGATACTACGACGATATCGAACAAGTTCTCGAAGCTCCCGTTGATTTCGATCTGGAATGAAACTTGCTTTAAGTAGCCCATGACGTAGAAGCTTTGCAATCCATTCTGAATCTTTGACATCTGTTTTACGTCCAGGCAAAGCTTTCATATGCTGAGCATTTACCACTAGAAATTCAATACCTTCAGCTTCAAGTAAATTAACAATAGGTTTCCAAAATACGCCGGTGCTTTCCATAGCAACGTGAGTACACTCATGCTGTTTAATCCAATCAATTAATTGTAATAGAAACACCGTTTTAGTTGAAAACGTTTGAATCTCCTTTCCCTTCGACGTTAGAATACATGCTGTAATGTTATCCTTATGAATATCCATACCACATGCTCGTTCAATAACGATTTCCATCTTAAAAATATCCTCTCTATGGCTAAATTAGAAAGAGGCTGGTGCAACAATCAGAGTAGGATTAATCTCCCATGAGTGCTTCCCAATAGATAGGGAGCGACAATCTGTGATGCACCGTGATCGTTGGAGTCAGACTAACGGATGGGCTCTAAGGCACCATAGTTCATCGACCTTCCTCTCCCAGCCATAGTAGCAGTATTGACAGATATAACCATTTTCATCATCTGTGGTGCGGCGCTTGCGCTGCATGTATGACTAAAACCAGCTAATATCTTGTCAATATATTTCTCTTAAATTTTTTTAGCTCTAGCGTTATACTAAAAGGGCATGCGTAATAACCTTCCTATTTTTGCTGGAAGGCTTTTCTTCTAGATGATTGTTTTGGATTCTAGACAATATCTAAAAAAGGTTCTTTACGTGTCAAAACGGCAAAAATCCAATGGAGTAGCTTGTTCATGCAAGCAATGATTGCTACTCGGTAGGGTTTTCCCTCACTACGTTTCTTATCATAGAATGCTCTTAACTTCTTGCTTCCAGAACGTCTAATCCCGCACAAAACAGCAAGATACAAGGTATGCCGTAGTCGTTTGGAGCCACGTTTCGTGATTCGATTTGTCGTTGCCGTAAATTTTCCGGATGAATATACACTCGGATCAATACCTGCAAAGGCGACTAGCTTCTTCGGATGATTAAACCGATGGATTTCCCCGATTTCAGATAAAACCGTTGCCGCGATTTTATTGCCAATACCGGGAATCGATTGGATAATTGAATATTCTTCTACTACAGTAGCAAGGGCATCAATCTGCTCTTCCAAATAGGCTAGATGCACTTGATACTGAAGCAGTAAATCCACGTATAAATTAAGGCTAATGAGGTGGCTCTGATACGTTATTTTCTGAAAGGGATTGCTAATCGCTGCAACCATAATGAGCGATGCCTTTTCTTCTGCCCAACGGTCAGAACGGCTTGGGCAAAGACATGCAATTCGATCCGTGAGCTTGGCTTCTCCAGATTTTATAATGATCTCGGACGTGGGAAATTCCTTTAACAGAAGCAGTGAAATTCTAGAATAGAGATCACCGAAGATACCTCGATATTCCGGAAAGACTTGATCTAAGACGGCTTGGAATTGCAATTTAGCTTGAACATACATATCCGTGATGGACTCAAACTGCCTCGTTAAATGACGAAGATCTAAGAGCTGAATGTCCCTCTGTTTGTGAACCTCGAACTCCTCTTTGTAATACAGTTCACAGAGCTGGTAGGCATCTACCGCGTCTGTTTTCACCTTGCGTAGACTAGATTTCTTCGCTTGATGAGAAATGAGTGGATTCACAACAATGAATTGGATTTCTTGTTCTTTAAGGAACTGAATGACTGCTTCGTGATAATGTCCTGTTGATTCTAAAATGACAGCAGGAGAAACCCCAGTATCCGTTTGAAGGGTCTTGACCATGTTGAATAACTCCTCTAGCCCTTCCTGCGTATGAAGAAAGGAGAAGCTTTTACCGTAAGGTTGCCCTTTATTTAAGAATGCTTGACCTTCGCTTTGACCTTTTGAAATATCCAGACCAATGACTGGATGCATCATATTCTTCATCCTCTCTGATTGTATGGTTGCCGGTAACCCCTATGACATCTGCTTGCAGTTCCACAGCATCGCACGTGATGCGAGATCTAGGTCTCAACCAGCCAAAACATGGTTTCTACAAGTAGGGGGTGAACAGTTTTAGCGACGGGATGTGTTCCCAGGGACACGAACGTTCAACCCCGGCTACTATTTTATTACACCACTTAACAAAAAGAGGTCAACCAGTAAAAACTGGCTAACCTCATAATACGACGGGACACGATAGCGGAGGAGCTTCCTATTTGGTAGCTCCTCTTTTCAATTGAACAAACGGGCAGGTTAGTTTAATGATCAAAAATAATAAGCAGGAGATAATATCGTAACTCCGAATTGTTAAAGTATAAAAATATTAGGAGTTTAGAAAAGGGGTATCTACGTAATTTCATTGCGTAAAACGATCTTATTACGGTAATTACGAATTGAATTTCGTAGAATACAAGTTAATATGACATATCCGAAAACCAAATTCCACATTTTACTATACTGTGACTTATCTTTGTTATCATGAACTGTGACAAGATGTTAATCGTTTGGAAGGAGTTAGTAATTCTTGATAGAATAAATATGAAGATGATCAGGTAATAAATTTGTACACATAAGGAGATAAAACTATGGCAAAAAGCAAATTACTAAGAATGGACAATGTTGGCATCGTTGTAGAATCCCTTGATGACGCAATCTCTTTCTTCGAGGAGATTGGCTTGAAGCTCGAAGGGCGAGCTACTGTCGAAGGTGAATGGGCTGATCGCGTAACCGGGCTGGGTTCACAGTGTGTAGAGATTGCTATGATGGTTACCCCAGATGGCCACAGCCGACTTGAACTTTCGCGATTTCTCACCCCACCTACAATATCAGATCACCGAACTGCTCCTGTAAATTCCCTCGGTTATCTACGCGTCATGTTCACCGTTGAAGACATTGACGAAATGGTATCTAGACTCACTAAGTATGGTGCTCAGCTCGTTGGCGAAGTGGTTCAGTACGAGGACTCGTATCGGCTCTGCTACATTCGTGGAAATGAAGGACTTCTAATCGGTTTGGCGGAACAACTCGGTAATAAATAAGTGAAGTTTAAAAGAAGACATAAGTGAAATATACATTACTAGAGTAAAAATAGAAACAGAAAAGCAGTGTGAAAGTATCTCGAAGAAGTCGGGTGCATCATATAAGCACCGCATTCACGCTCCGGGTCTTCTGGGCGACCCTCGGTCCCAGAAACTTTTCGAGAAATGGAACTCGGACCCTGGCTGGTGGAGTTAAACTCGATTGCAACGATGATTAAGCTAACGGTGAACGATAGTTCAAAAGAGTGACAGCTTAAGACATTGTTTTCTTCGAAGACAATATTACCAATTCATAATGTAATTATAAATCAAGAGAAAAAAAGGGATAGAGTCATCAGATAACATCTGATTCTCTATCCTTTTTTATAATAGATAAAATGTGTATCATTATATCCAGTACCTAGTTATTATTGATTATTATGCTTCACGTTCAAATACTGTACCCCCTTAGGACAGCCCCAATATCGCGTTCATATCCTCTTCGGCTGTAGTAATCAACTTCAATCCAAAAGTCTCTACCAGAACATCCAGCACGCCGGGCGAGATGAACTCAGGTGGCTTCGGTCCAATGCGGATGTCCTGAATACCGAGGCTGAACAAGCCTAGCAAGATTGCAACTGCTTTTTGCTCGAACCAAGACAACACGATGCTGATGGGCAGTTCGTTCACGGTACATTCAAAAGCATCAGCCAAGGCCAGAGCAATTTTTACAGTAGAACCGGAATTGTTGCATTGTCCAAGGTCAATATAACGCGGAATGCCCGTATCTCCCACCGTGCCATAATCTACGTCATTAAAGCGGAATTTCCCACAAGAAGTGGTTAAAATGACAGTATCGTTCGGCAAGGATGTCGCTAACTCACGGTAATAATTGCCGCCTGGGCCCGGTGCGTCACACCCTGCAATGACGAAAAAGCGACGGATATGCCCGGCTTTGACGGCCTGAATGATCTCAGGAGCGAGTCCGATCACGGTCTCATGGTGGTACCCAGTCGTGAGTACCTCCCCTGACTCTACATCTGCCGCAGGTAGCGATAAAGCACGATCAATTAGTGGAGAGAAATCGTCATCCATAATCTTCGCGACACCTTCTAGCCCCGCTACTTCATAAGAGAAAAAGCGATCTGCATACGTTCCTTTAATCGGCATTACACAGTTCGTCGTTGCAAGAATCGCACCGGGAAACCGCTCGAACAGTCTGCGCTGATCATACCATGCTTTGCCGATGTTGCCTTTCAAATGCTCATACTTCTTCAACGCCGGATAACCGTGGGCAGGTAGCATTTCCGAGTGGGTATAGACGTTGATGCCCTTTCCCTCTGTCTGCCGTAGCAATTCCTCCAACGCATACAAATTATGTCCTGTCACCACAATACATTGACCTTCAATTTTGTTCTGACTGACTGTAATCGGCTGCGGAATACCAAAACGATTTGTATGCGCACGATCTAGCACATCCATGATCCGAACCGCTGCATCTCCGACCTTCATGGCCATCTCCAGATGCTCTTGCGTATTAAAGTTGGAATTGGTCAAGGTCATGTACAAGGCTTCGTGGGTGATCCGATCCACTTCCGGATCGCTATATCCTAACTGCCTAGCATGTGTAGCATAGGCTGCAATCCCTTTTAACGCAAAAATCATCGTATCCTGCAAGCTCGCTATCGTTTCATTCTTGCCACACACGCCAACTATGGTACACCCACCATTCGGTGTCTGTTCACACTGGTAACAAAACATATCCATATCCTCCATATAACAGGTATTTTTGTTGTTATTCACAGCGTAACAGAGGTACAAATATAAGATTGTGTTTACAATCACAAACTATGAATTGTCATTTAACCATTGCGCCCCCTGATCTAAGCTTGAAAGATTGGTATGGTTAATACATCTACAACAACACTAACGATGGAATCAACGAATATCCACATCGCGATTGGTCACATTTGCAATGTTGCGATCCGTTTCACTTCCTCCTTGGATTGCATCAATCGCATTTGCCTGTTGTTTCAATTGCTCTTCAATCTGTCCAGTCCCGTTATACCATCCATAATCCGAGATATTCTTTGACGGAAACGATAGGTTTGTAACATCTATTAATGACATGAGATGATCCTCGTGTATTTTCATTTACAATCCTAAACAATCGAGGTTAACAACGATCATGTCCCATCGTTATGACTACACTTCCCTTTTTGTGTCCTTTTTCGACATACTTGTGAGCCTCGGCAATTTGTTCTAACAAATAGCATCTATCAATGACTGATGTTATTTCCCCTGTCTCCATAAGCTCTTTAAGGAAAATGATATCTTCAATACGTACCTTTGCAATTCCTTGCCCATCAACTGTCACGTAGGATCCGTTCGGAGTTAGTGCTTTCTTGCAATTTGATTTCGAGTTTTTCCCAACAGCATCAAAGATGATATCATAATTTTCTCCTTTATTTGTAAAATCCTCTTTCGTATAATCAATTACCTTGTCGGCCCCCAGAGATTTCACCAATTCTAAATTTGTGGTACTGCATACCCCGGTAACTTCTGCCTCAAAGTACTTGGCAAGCTGTATAGCGAAAGTCCCTACCGTTCCTGAAGCTCCATAGATAAGAATTTTTTGTCGCTTCTGGATATTTCCTTTTCTAAGAAAATACAATGCAGTAGTTGCCCCGTAAAGAATGGAAGCGGCTGCCTCATAGGATACATTGGCCGGTTTGATTGCCATCAATCCATCTTCAGGTAGACATGTATACTCGGCATGAGCACCAAAATTCATCCCGGTTAATGAAATAATCTGGTCCCCTTTCTTGAATCGTTTCACTTCTTTACCAATGGCTTCAACTTCTCCTGCTAACTCCACTCCAAGAATAGGTTTTCTAGGTTTTCGAAGGCCTAAAACTAATCGCATAGGTATCCATAATAAGATAGGACTATTGAAACTTCGAACTCTTAAATCCCCCGCTGATACGGTCGTGGCATGGACCTTTACCAGCAATTCATTGGCCTTGGGAGTAGGTTTTTCAATCTCTTTGAGTTGAAGAACATCCGCTGATCCGTATTTTGTACATACCATCGCTTTCATAAGTTGCCTCCTAAACTCCAATTTACAATTAGTTTACCTTTATCATGTCATTGAAATATAGATACTAAAGTATTGTTGTTTTAGAAATGATTATGCTTTTTATGAGGAAAGAGGGTTTACAACAGGGCTAACTTTCGGGCACTTGCTACAGCTTCAGTGCGTCGTCCGACCTGCAGTTTATCAAAGATCATTCGGTTGTGCCCTTTAACCGTACTGAGTGCTAGGAAATGCCGCTCGCTCAGTGGCTCAATAAGGGGAGTAGCTAAGCGCTGATCAGATTTGGATTCACTTTTCCGCGCCTCAGTTTCAATTACAGCTAGCAATTTACTTAGATAATCCTGCCTAGTTCCATGATTAACTGCTTCGATCAATAACCTATACATTGGAATCCCCTCATCTACGAAGATCCGGATGAAGCCTCCAGACTCGATCATCGCCAGCGTTTCAACTAGGATTTGAACAGTCTTGAACTTTTCACTATGCATATGCATTGCAACCGCTTGTAGAACCATGACCTTGAGCCGATCGACCTTCTCATATGGTATGACAATCATGTCCTCCATCGCATCATGCGTATTCCCCATATAGGTGAGAGCAAGCTTATAGAAGGCATCTTTCTCAGCCATTATTAATTGAAGTAATGCTTCTTTATTTCACCTTTTTTCTTTTTTTACCAATCGAACTACATTCATCCCTTTACCTCTCTCCCCTATAAGAGTAATGTTCATAGTAAAAGGTTCATTTTCCCTAAAATAATTATATTTTAAAATGGAAAAAAGGCGTAATTCTTATGAATTACACCTTCATTAGATCGTAATACGCTCTAACCAGTTTGGTGGTTCTGTATTTATTTTTGAGATTAGTAATACAGAAAGACTAATTTTTTCTACTTTTAATTATAAAATTGCGTACATTCATCCATTTACCTGAAACAAATTCATCAATCGTTCCTGTTTTCGGTCTAACACAAAATCGATGTTCTGTTCCTCTATCAAATCCCACCGCTTCAAAAATTAAGCTATCACCTATTTGTTCCTTATAAAACACCTGCTTTAATCCCAATCTATTCATCATTTCAAGTTTCACATTCTCAATATACGTACGTGAATAAGTTCTAGACATATGTGTTCCTCCTAGTAGTGTTAGTAAAATTATAGAATTATTAAACTAGAAGTCAAGAAAAGATTAAACATCTTTCATTTCAAGGGATTACATCCATTCCGTTAATAGCCCCTTTACCCTCTAGATGTGGCAACAATGTCTGGAGAGCGTTCCTTTCTTGTCTTTTCCAGTTAATAATCAAAGATGAACCATGGGAGATAAGCCTGTTGGGTAGATGCAATCATAGAGTGCATCATTAGCCTTTCCACTTAGTACGATTTGCTTCCCACATTGGAAAGGTTGTAATGCAGCCAGTAGAAACATTGCATGGCCTACCGGATACTGTTCAACAACTCCGGCAAAAACTTGAAATTGACGATCAGCGATGGCTTGTAACTTTTCATCTTGTGTAATTCCTGCTATTTTATGAGTTGTAATGCTCCAACTCAATTGCCAGACGGCAAGGCCACATCATAAATTTCCTTATTTCAGGTCGGCATCTCTTCACCATGCTTACTACTGAAGAAGAATCCTCCTTGTTCTTCATCCCAGATATCTTGCACCAAGATATCCTTTAATTGTAGTGACCGCTGCAAGTACTTTGCATCTCCTGTCGCTTCATACAGCTCAATCAATCCCCACATCAGGTATGCATAATCTTCAATGTCCATTCCATGCCGTTAGCACTTTGTCATCCTTCAGTGGATGTACACGTTGCTCCCGATAATCAAATAAAGATCGTCTGATTTCTTCAAGACGCATCTTCAGGCCTAGAGGGTTTAAATTTCGTTCTTTTACATACGTATCCAAGGTACCTTGTATGAGGTTAGGAATGCTTATTCGGGATGTAATGCTAAACTCATAATCAGGTGGAATTACCTAATAATTAAAAAGAGGATAAAGGTTGATCTTCTGGTATATCTCGCTATCCTTTGAATTTATTCTGACTTTACCCCAGCCTTGTAATATCCCGTTAGACACTACCCTTACCCAATATCATGATCTTCTTTAATAAGGTCCGGGTCTGTCAAATGAGAATAGAGTAAAGCTGGTCGTAATTTACCATTCATTTTCCGTCTAGTTAGTAAACAAGTTTATCAAATAGAATGTTCATAAATGCGCTTATTTCGTTGTTTTTATTTGCTTCTCTAAGTTGCAGTAAATTAATAATATCCACGTCTTCAAGAACAACAATCCACCCTCTTCCATTTTTGGACAATTCGATACATCTATTCCAAAGCGCTTCTTTATTGTTCACATGTCGACATATTAAGATTCCGAACTCTCCGATACGTTTATTAAATCTACCGGCCAACTGATCTATATCTATATTTGATGGATCCTTGTTATAATTTTTAAATTCAACTATAATCTTTGGACAATATATATCATAGACTTCTCGCAGCTCCTGGAAAAAACCAGGTCCTCCGACATTTTCAAAAACCATATCCACTCGCTTCTGTCCATCATTTATATTGGTTTGATTCTTTCCATTACGCAGAAATCCATCAAAAATCACAGTAATTGAATCGGAAATACATTCTTCATACTCATAAGCTTGCTGTTTACCTGGGTTAATATTCTGCAATCTCTGTATATATGTATCTGCTTTTATCGATACCGTTTTAGAAGTTTCCATCCCATTCATCATCCTCATAAACTCCGAAAGATTTAGTTCATCGATTGGGGATTTCCGTTCAATATAAAACTCAAACAAACCTAATACTTGATTGGCTTTCGGTTCAATTTCCATTGAATCCATTAGTGCAATACAATATCTGAGAAGCGACATTCTACGTTGGGAACCTTCTTTAATCGTTATCGCTTCCTTAGCAAGAGCCAAAATCGAATTCCAAATTTCCTCTTGAAGTTGTAAGGAAAAGTCAGATATTTTCCTCACATCGGGTGGATCTAATAAGTATTCCAAGGTATAATCTCTATTGTATTGAGCTGAAAAACAGGTTAACAAACGAATTAAATCATGACACTGAATTACCGGATCAATAGCTCCCCCAGCTTTGAGATTGCTAACTTGTTTATTAAGATTAATTCTCTCGCCAACACTCTCACATACATAAGAAAACCCGGTACCATCTAATGTGGAATATACTGAGTAATACTCAATTTCTCCTGTTTCAAACCAGATGATCCGATGTCCCTTGGAACGATAAATATATTTATATTTTCCGAATGCCGACCCATGAATACCGTCATCTATAATAAAGCCTTGCTTATCAAACAGGGTTACATACTCCCGCTTACTTTCATTCGATTTCTTATTATTTGCTATAAAATCATTTATACCTTCAACTAACTTCACTTCTAATGCTGGTTCATTGATGGAGGGCACATAAATATTTTCAGCGACTTCACCAAAATTGATCTTGTTCTTGTATGATAATAAAGATTCATGAAGCCCTCTTAATTCCTGAATACTTACGATACTATTTCCAGTATTTTTGTGCCAACTGTTCTCCAACATCGCAGTAATAATACCATTTGTAATTTTGTCAGGTTGTAATATTTGTTCTGCCATTAAGACACCTCTACTTGTTGTTTTTCATTCAATTTGATCATTCAAAGATCTATGATACTCACTTCAAAACTTCAAATGTTTATTTTCAGTAGTTTTATTAACTATACCAATAATGACCGATGCATGCACGGATATTATTGGTTAATCCTGACAAATGGATATTACACAGAACAAGGCCTCCAGCCCATCCAGAAGAACGAGTTGGGTAACCGAGTCGAGTTCAATCGCTGAAGCATGCATAACCAGTGGTGGTACTATCTGTTCCTAAGTTCCGCTTAAGAACTTTATTCTATTTTGTAAATAATCCGATATGGAATGACATCAATATTTTCCTTTAAATCATGATTAATATTTTCAACGAGTAATAGGAAATTACCACTTTCAAATTAATTAATATCAAATGATTGGGTTGTAAATTGTCGTTTAACAATTCGACGTTGTAATTGTCAGCCCCCCCATGAGCATTTAAAATACTCCTATCTGTGAAAATTTACACAAAAAATCCGAATAAATTATATTATTTTTGTCTTTAAATCCATTACCTTTAAATATTTGTTTTACTTCAGTCTTTTCATTTAATAATGGATCGGCTCTTGATATTTTCAGAACAATCTGCAAGTCATTTATCATTGCAACCATATTATCTCTAAAGTTTCCAGTCAAACTAAGCATGGGTTTCATTGAGATGTATTTTTTTATCAATTATTCGAATATAGCCCTAAATGAAATTACAAATAAAGTGGCTACTCGAATTAAAGAAATCTACCTCTTCAACAAGACCAATTATCTTTCTCTTCTTGACAGTAATAGTCAGACTTTCTTTTAGCTCACCACTGAAATAATCTATAACATGCTTACCATGTACGTTATTACTTAAAAAGATATTATTATTAATTAAAGCACTTCCTTTTGAATGTATTACTATATCACTTAAATATCTTACGTCGATGAATGTCGGATCTAAGAGATATAACGATTAGCCAGCACGAATATTTGTTTCTTCAACTTTTAATATACTGCTTCTTTGTGCAAGGAAAATTTTTATACGTAGCCTCATTATTCGCAAATCCCCCCCTCTTCATTTCTTTAAAATAAATTCACTAGTACTATAGTAGTTTAATAACTAAGAATATTGGTCTATTCGTCTATATAGGCCTCTCAACTTCATAGTGATATATTTCTACAAAACACTCATATCTTCCTGCGAAAATTGACAAGTTCGGTCTAATAACCTGGTAGATGATATCCTTCAAATAATACACTTTTAGAGTATATCTTCTGTTTATTTCCATTAAAATCAGATAATAAATTTATTGCGTTTCTCCTAATCAATGAATTTCATAGCAATAAGGCAACCCTTTAGAATATTCCTTAACTCTAAGATCTCATCAATCATTAGTCTCCGCTCATTTTCCGTTTCCACTTCAATCTAATCTATAGGAGCTTCATACACCTCTTCCTTCATTTCACCTTGATGACAATCTGTATTGGTTTTATTCCTCCAACGAGTTTCTATCCACCACAGGTTTTACCACCTACTCGTCAGTAGATTCCTTCTCTCCACTAAATACTTCGATCATCATTAAAGCCCCCGTTCGATAGCCGTTGGCGAACGCTGCTGCAGCGTGCATGGAATTCAACTCGCCTACGCAGTCTAACAACTTTTCAAGTTGTTCAAAATCATGTTTCGATAAATTCTTATTGTATTCTGTCATGGAGTCACTGATTTTCTGAATAATCTGTCGGGATCTGTGATCGGTAGACTTTATAGATTCATCTGGGCGCCAGTTCCCGTAATATATTTCCTCCAAGATACTTTTCATAAGATCTCCCATTTCACGTATGAATAGCGATTTTTTTCAAAAGTATTCCTAAACTCATACCTAGTTTACTCCATATAATAGCGCATATTGATATTTATGCGATTTTCGCATAGGACTTTTATACTCAGAAGATATCAATATATAAGAGCGCTTATCGCAAATCCCTTTTAATCTTATTTATAAACAATGAAAGCCAAAATACTCAAACCCATTTTGTTAAAGGGCTCGGATATATTGGCTTTTTGAATTTCACAATTCTCATATTATAATGACCATACATTATTAGTGTTCATTGGCTGCTGGATTAAAATCGGAACTAGCTTCCGGGAGTTCAACTCTTATCTCTAGGAATCCGTCTTCTATGTAGCCACTTGTGCTTCCGCCTAACTGCTCGACTAAAGCCTGACAATGTCCAAACTCAGATCTGTTGTTCTGCTCTTTGCTTTATTGGCAGTATAGAAACGCTCAAAAATCCGGTTAATATTGCGAAATTACAGCTGGAGAAAGGTGATATACTGGCCGAGCACAATAACCAAAAAAGCCCACATGCTAACTGCAATGATCAACGCGCTCACCAGCCCTTCATCTACTTAATCTCAGATCTTCTAAATACACTGTACGCGGAAGCAAGCACTACACACATAAATATCAAACTAACCGAGATTGCCTGAAAAATATCTCCCGTACCCGTATCTAATGTCACAAGAGTGTAGTTCGCTCCATAGGGGGTACCGGAGATTAGACGATCTAACACCCGAAAGTGATCTCCAAATCCCTTTTTGGTTTTCGGTTTTGATTCGTTCACTTCCACACTTTGCAAATTATCGAATTATACAACCGAAAAACCGCCTAAATTAATTATTATTCACACTACTGCAAAGCCAATATTTCCGTAATTTCAGCAACAAGGTGTTCATTAACTTTACATATCAAGAACTTCCCTTTTTTCTCTGTGGTCACGAGTTCTGCATTGACCAATTCTTTGATATGATGCGAAACGGTTGGTGCACCAATATTCAGGCAGGACACGATATCAGCCACACAAAGTCCACCACCCGCTTCAAAGCTGGCCTCATGGGACTCCGCGATTTTCAAATATAATTCTAACCGATTCTCATTCGAAAGAGCTTTGAAGATTTTTGCCATTTTTTTGATATCCACTATTGAGCAACCCCAATCAAACAATATCATTATTCGATAATTATCAAATAATTTTAGCTTACTGAGGAGTTCATGTCAATTGGAAAAAGCCACTGCAATCAGATCTGCAAATACGAGGCATAACTTGCAAGCTTATCCCAGTTAGGTGTCGAAATATTCGCACGCTGTTTCAACTCATTAAACGCATGGTGCAGCGCCGACATCTCTTCAGCGGACACCGCCTTATCACTGAGTAGAATTCTACCAGGAGGGGTTGCCAATATAACTTTCAGCCCTATGTAGAGCAGCTTCCGCTTATCCCGGGCCAATTGGGATTGACTTGCAGGCGTAACCGTATATCCAAGTGATTCTAATACCCGATGTCCTTCATCTATAGCATCAATGACTTGATTCAGCAGCTTCTTGTTACCTGCGGCTTGGCGCAGATTGCCGCCACTGGCAGGAGTGATGAGATTCAAAGGCAAAATCATAATCATATGACTTTTCAGCCACTCATCCATATCCTTATAATAAGTCAGTTTATATTTGGTCTTAACAAAAGCTTGGTCGATCACCGATCGCCAGGATAGCTCTTCGCCCAGACCACCGACTGCCATTTGCACCTTTGGAGCACGCACACTGATTATCCGGCCATTCTCCCTCCATCCAGCGCTGTTCTGAAAAGCGAACGCTACCTTTTTCTCCACAGGACTGTTACCCTCCAAATAACTTAACATCTCAGCGGGACTCGCATTATTTCCCGCAATAACCACATGTCTGCTGTGATTCGCCGCAAGAGCAGGTAGTACTGCTTGGAAATCCGGATATTTCATCACTACAAAAATAAGGTCAAAGATGTCCTCCGGCTGCAACTCACTGATCACATTCACCTTATCAACCGTAGTACGAAGCTGAAAATAATGACGAATCACAAGTCCGTCATTCTGCAATTCATCCACCCGCCGTCCTCTTGCCAGCATAGTCACGTCATTGCCGCCCTGCACCAACACATGGGCAAGATAACTTCCCAAGACCCCGGCACCATAAACCAATACTCTCATTCGATTGCCTCCTGTTTTCACTTTTTTGAATGTTGCTGTTTCCGCGATCTCCTCGTTAACCAACTATCAAAACCTAATTCATTGTTAATATCACGTTTCGATAACCTTCGAATTGTATTTTATATTATAAGGTCTTTATTGTCAATTTATTATTGTAAACTTTAAAATACACAACAAAAAAACTCCTATCAGCATTACTCCGGAGGAGTTTCTATATCTTTGATTCACGTGAACATCCCATCAAACCTGTTTTTCCCTCGCTGCAATAATATACTATAAGCATTTAAGATATTAGGTGGATATTCATGTGACTGCTTTTACAGGAGGTCATTATGAATTTAACATCCTTTTTCATCTATTGCGTTGTTGTTACATTTACACCCGGGCCTACCAATATTGTTATTTTATCTTCCATGCATCATTTTGGTGCAAAAAAGGCAATGGAGTATGTATGCGGATCCACGATAACGAATACGTCTTCAATGAGTGTGACGCAGTTCAAGGAAAATAACCCAAAGCATTTCTTAGGCGTTATTCTGACTAGAACGATGGAAGTGCTCGAAGATACGACCTCCAAAGAAATGATTTGGCGTGAGGGTGATACAATGTATTATCCGCTAGGTGTGATAGATCCTGATTACCCCGTGTTGAAATTTACCAGCCAATTGGGCAGATATTATCATAACTTCAAATCGATTAGTTTCGATATTCAGATAAACGAATCTGGTATATATCCTTATTGGAAGGTAAAAAGACACTAACGAGGGGTTCCAGAACATCCAGCACACCGGACGAAATGAACTTAGGCGGCTTCGGTCGATGCGGATGTCCTGAATGCCGAGGCTGAACAAGCCCAACAGGATGGCGACCGCTTTTTGCTCAAACCATGACAGTACGATGCTGACGGGCAGTTCGTTCACGGTACATTCAAAAGTATCAGCCAAGACCAGAGCAATTTTTACAGTAGAACCGGAATTATTGCATTGTCCAAGGTCAATATAACGCGGAATGTCCGTGTCTCCCACGGTGCCATAATCTACATCGTTAAAGCGAAATTCCCCACAAGAAGTGGTTAAAATGACTGTATCGTTCGGCAAGGATGTCGCTAACTCACTGTAATAATTGCCACCTGAGCCCGGTGCGTCGCAGCCTGCAATGACGAAAAAGCGGTGAATATGCCCGTACTTCTTGAGCGCCGGATAACCGTGAGCAGGTAGCATTTGCGAGTAGGTATAGATATTAATGACCCTTCCCTCTGTCTGCCGTAGCAGTTCCTCCTGCGTATTAAAGTTGGAATTGGTCCTGTCAATTGAAAGATTATGATGTAATCCCAAACAATAGCTAAAAATATTTCTTTTCATTAAAGATAGCCGTCTATACCATAGTTGTGTGGCCTTAATACTTATGTAAAGAGAACATAGGATCGAAAATATCTAAGTAATAACAGAGGGAGATATATATGAAAATCCTGCTTGCTACGTTTTGGATTATTCCACATGTAGGTGGAGTATGGAATTATATGGGGCAACTCAAAAAAAAACTTGAGTCTCTAGGTCACGAAGTGGATTTACTTGGTTACGGTGAGGGTAATAATTATGTTTACATTGTAAATGAACATCGTAAGGTAGAAAGAGGTCAACTGCTTCCTCTAGTAAACGAAAAACTAAACGAACAACCCTTTCCGGCGAATTATGCAGATCCAGTGGTGAAATATTGTGAAATTGAAAGTCGTATTTATGAGTTAGCTGCTTCCTATTTAGGCTTGGAAAAGTATGATGTGATCCATACACAAGATGTCATTTCAACTGCATGCCTGAATCGAATTAAACCTAAAGGACCCGCATTAGTAGCTACCCTTCATGGGTGTGTAGCTCATGAGATGCGGCTTCAATTAAATACGTCCCCTACTTCTTATATGTCACAGGCATATTTTGATAAACTTGAATATGTCGGAGCTACATCCGCTAATTTTACGATCGTAGCAAATGAATGGTTAAAAAATATTTTAACGAATGAGTTTCATGTTCCTGCTGAACAGCTCAAAGTATTACACTATGGATACGACACGAAGACTTTCCTGAAACGAATGAACGAGAAATCCTCTATTCAACTTCAACGTCCAGTTGACCGTCCAGTCGATAAGAAAGTCATCCTTTATACAGGGAGACTTGTTGAGCTTAAAGGTGTTCACCATCTAATATCCGCTCTCATCCAATTAAAAGAAATTCGCAATGACTGGGTGTGTTGGATTGTTGGAGAGGGCGAAAAGCAAGCAGAGTTACAAGTCCAAAGTAAGGAATTAGGGTTAGGAGACGACATTTTCTTCTTTGGAAAACGGGATGATATACCTCAAATGTTGTCTAATTCGGATATTTTTGTCCTTCCGAGCCTCCTCGAAAACCAACCTTTATCTGTAATAGAAGCACAAATTACTGGAAAGCCTGTGATTGTTAGTGATGCAGGGGGATTGCCTGAGATGGTGGAGCATGGAGTTACAGGGTTAATATCACCAGCGGGAGATATAAAAAAATTATGTAACAATTTAGATATATTGCTAGAAAATAAAACATACAGAAAAGAGCTGGGTTCCAATGCTAAAAACTGGGGTATGACTCATTGGTCTCTAGATTCAGGAGTTAAAAAAGTGGTGAATGTTTACAAAAACGCTATTTCTAAAAAAAGAATGGTCGAGGAGAATGTCTTAACTGATTACATTCAGTAAATATTTCTTTTTTTTTGCACACACGGTTTTCTAAGATTATTAGAACCCTTTTTCACATGGATCGGTGAGATAATTCAAGCAACCTAGAGAGAATCGAAAATCGGACCTGTCGCAAAATGTGACTTGAAGCATATCGCTGCCTAAAGTTCTAAATCTGAATTACTCATGTTTTAGAAATAATATAGTGTTAGACATTATAAATATAGGTTAGGCTGACCATTAAACGAGCATGTTAACGCAAGAAAATTATTTGTTATCTATTTTTGACTTTATGTTTCTTCCGATTTTTTTTAATCTTTAATTATTTTGTCCAATCAAAGGATGATTGAGTGCATAGTATATGGAATGTTGCCAGTTGACATAACACATTTAATAGGAGGTAATACAAATGCCAATTGCTTTACAAGCCTTTACAACCCCTGCTAATACTCAGGTAATAACAGATACTGCAGCAGCACCGGGTACTCTTCCTACACCTGCAGTTTTAACAACTCCATCAACACCATTGATTGATGGAAATGACGCTTATATATGGTCACCCAATAATGCATCTGGACAAATAGTTACATTTCGAAGTATTTTTAACGTCCCACTTCCAGTTGTCTCATTAATTTTGCCAATTTCTGTTAATTATGCATTTGCAGGTAATCAGACTGTCACTGTAACTGCTACTCTAGAAGCCCTAAATGTATTAGGGATTGTTGTACTGACTGTTCCATTATTTGCTGATTCAAATGGTGGAAATCCCCAAAATGTTGAAATTGCTTCAGGAGACGCCTTAATTGCGGTTGCTCTATTAGCAACCACTGCACGTATCACAGTAGATGCAATAGCAATAGCGCCTGTAACATTGCCATATACACCACCAAACACAGGGCGATACCTTGGTGAAATTACAGTACAAACAATTATCTAATCTCGATTATGTTAACTTTTTAAATTGTTTGTTCTGAATAGGATAAGATCTGGGATAGCAATTGATACATGATCGTGCCCATAAAAAATGGACTTCCCTTATGATGCCAGAATACAAAGAAATGTTACAACAAGGGGTTTCTGAACAAGTTGATATAAAGCAGCCAGTTTTAGAAGATGATCGTCTTGAAGAGTTGAATACAATTCTCATGTGTTCCTGGAACGATCATAGACCAATACAAGTAGATTACTACAACAACAAGCGATTTAATAACATTTGTGGCACTGTTAAACAACAAATATAGCCTGTGGCCAGATATGCGCCACAGGCTATGTTTATAATAGTTAAAAATACTCAATTTAGCCTTTATTCTACAACATTAATCTACCATTTTGGAATATAATTAAATACCATCTCTATAAATAGAGCCTGTTCAAAAAGCTCATATAGATTAATCCAAAAAAAAGGTGATTAAGATCCTTTTTTTTTCTAATCCAATAAATCAATTAATCTTACTTCTGACTTTCATATATACTGGCTCATGAACAGACTCATATCCAGAGTTCTTTGTACCTCTGCATAGCTTCCAATGAATCATCAAGTCAACATTAATCCTTTAATATATTGGCATCCGCTTACCTATGAAATATAAGGAATACCATTAATGCGTATTTCAATAGAAGCTTCATGCTGCAACCAGTCTTGCATACTTCTCAGATCAAACAACTGGTCAATATGATAAACACCATGTTTGAACACTTCGCGGTAAAGGGCATCCGCTACAGCTACAGCGACTTTGGCTGTCATCTTCGATTGATCTTTTCCTTGTAGCAAGCACTCGACAATTGCCTCCTTTCCTCCCTTTCCTCCCTTTCTTCCCCGTGCCTCGACTTTTACGGCAAACTTGTCTACACCGAAATGAAGCTTACCAAAGCCTTGGACAATAACATTGCGGATCCAATTTACCTTTAAACAGCGGAATGCTCCTGTTACCCGCATCCCCCCCATGAATCCGGTCGCTATTGCCGAGTCAAAGCAGAGGCGCGTGGAAACAGATGGCACATTAAGTGTCCGGGCAATCGTTTGTTGATCCGAAAAAGGAAACCGGTATGCCTTTTTACGCCCCAAATCTGCACCGAAGTCGACATTCCTACCGTCTGTAAAACTGTCAACGGTCACCATGCGGTTGTTCTCAGTGACTTGGAAACTAGAGCTTAGATTATCGACGGTCCATTCAATAGCTGCTTTTCCGTGTTGATCCCCCAAACCAAGCATAATAGATAGTTCAATGGCATTAACTTGATCCAACAGCGTACGCGCTTGGAGTGCCAGCAAATTTGTCAATCCCGGAGCAAGCCCGACGCTCAGAACGGCTGTTGCGAAGTTCACCTCAGCTTCTGTCCGCCATTGTTCCACTTGATCCAGAAATAGACCGTTCGCTGAGATATCCACATAATGCGTCCCGCTCTGAAGGCAACTCCGGACGAAAGCGGTGTCTGACTGATCCAGACACATGATGACGAGCTTCACTTGATTCAGAAAGCCTGTATCGAATCCTTGCTGGATATCCAATTGCAATGGTTTGACTTTGCCATTAATCTCTCGGCTAAACTGCTCTGCATGTTTTAGATTTCTGCCCGCTGCATACACGTATCCAGCATATTTATCGCCCAATTCCTTACATATTTTTTTTCCCACATGGCCATATCCGCCTACTACAATTATTTTATTTTTCATCCATTTAAGCCTCCTTCTCACATTGTTCGGTTGGAAAAAACAAAATTCATCGATTTATTCATATTCGCTAACTTTTCACGGCAAAATAGGCATCAATTAAATAGGCACCGAAATATCTCGTTGCTTGGGTGAATCCCACTTCGGCCAACAGTTCCATTACAGTCTCAGCCGGAATTGGATCAGATTCGTTATCGATGGAAGCCGCAAAACGCTCCCATTCCTGAAGTGAGATACCTTTCTCCATCATATGGATTTTCCACGCTTCCATTTGGACCGCAAAAGCGGATGTGCTCGGTTCCCCGTTTATCGAAGCCAGAAATAGGGGCGATCCAGGTTTTAGGCGCTGGGCTATTTGATGGAGTAAACCCCTTTTTTGCCGCAGCCCTTTTACAAAATGAAGCACTAGCAAACAGGTTGCACCATCAAACAAATGGTCTAGTGGAAGCTGTTCAATCGTTCCATTGATGAACGACACTTGTTGACTGAGCGCTTCTTTCTCTACCCGCAGCTCAGCGATTTCCAGCATACGTGCAGAAGGATCGATGCCTGTGAATATCCATCCTTCGTGTCTGCTGCCTAATGTCATTATCTCTTGTCCTCCGCCTGCCCCGATAACGAGTAACTCAGCAGGATGATGAGTACTTTGCAGCTGTGCAGTCATCAGACGATCCGTCATATCGTACAGATTATGATAGCCAGGTATTTTTAAAGAAATGGTTTCTTCGTACCGGTATACATCCGGGTGATCCCAGCTCATGGGGTGATTTATGTCATTCATTCTCCTGGCTCCTCATCTTTATGGAATACTTAAGCATCTGTCATTTGCTGCAGCCTGATCGTGCGTTACAATCAGCAGCACGGTTGGTTTCTTCTTACGCCATAAAAGAAGTAACAGAGTTTGCATGTCCCGCCTGCCTCTTCCAAAAAGTCGAGCGATCTTGTAAACTGTATTAAGAATCATTCTCAATTATAAAGATTAGGTACGTAATGACCATCCCACAAATATGGGATTCTTAGCGATAATACATAGATGAAACACTAGGAGACCGACTGAATATGAACACACATATGAATGTCATCAAACAAAAAATGGTGACAGTCGAGCAGGATGTTATCACATCATGGGATTACAGATCCGTATTAATTGAAAATCTGCGCAAGGCTGTGCCGTTTGATGGTGCATGCTGTACTGCTGTGGATCCGCAGACACTGCTCTCAACAGGTGCTATCACGGAAGAAGGCATAGAGGCGATACATCACAGCTTGTTCGAATATGAATACCTGCATGAGGATTTCAATCATTACGAACAATTGGTAAAAGCAGTCGATTCGGTAGCTACATTAAGTGGAGCGACAGAAGGCCATTTGGAGCGAAGCCCTCGCTATCGGAATGTGCTGCAACCAGCTGGATTTAAAGATGAAATGCGGGCTGCTTTAATGTACCAGGGGGCGTGTTGGGGATATTTGACGTTATTCCGCTACTATGACGGTCCTTTATTCAATGAGGATGAGCGCAAATTTATTTCGTCCCTTGTCCCATCGATAGCCTTTAATTTACGTAAAAGGAGCTTGGCATTACCTATTGAGAAGTCATTATTTAGGGAGGTAGAGTCTGGAATATTGGTTCTCTCCGACCAGTTTATTACGCTTTCTTCCAATGCAGCCGCGAATTACTGGGTAAACTTGCTACAGAAATGGGAGTGCATTGAGAGCCATACTCTACCAAGACCGATTCGAGCCGTATGCTCCCGTGCATTGTCGAATACAGATGCAGCGAAGGAGCCAGCCTTCATGGCCAAGGTATGTATTCGTATTCCAGATGGTCCTTTTCTGACGATTCAAGCCAGCCAGCTTAAGGGTGCATCCGCTAATGTGCAGTTAGCCGTCTGGTTCGAGCCGTCCAAACCGTCTGATACGTTGCCTCTCATCTCAGAAGCCTATGGGCTGTCAGAACGCGAAAAGCAAATTCTCGCCGGAATCGTAGGGGGATTTTCTACTCGAGAGCTCGCTCTTTCGCTCCATATTACTGCCTATACCGTTCAGGACCATCTAAAATCAATTTTTTCTAAAACAGGAGTAACGAGTCGAAGAGAGCTCATTTGGCATTTATTCTCTCGATTCAACAAGACGCCTATTTTTTAATAGAGTGCGGAAATGGAACAATGGTAGCCATCTCTGATCGGCTCACGGTATGTATCGGTGGGAGTGACCGTCCGGGGATCTGATCCTTATCGGTAAAGATTCGTGGTACGATTCACCGTGCTATCTATTTTAAAAACATTTTATCTGCTCATTGTTCAGCATCGCACTGGCAATCGTCAGAAAGTCCTCCCTGCCAATCTCAAAATGACCGTAGCGAGCTGTAGGCATCATTTATCATCGCCCTTACTCATCTTTTTATCTAAGTATACAAAAACGCTACTGACACCATCATGTCAGTAGCGTTTCAACGTTTTTTCCAGTTCGTTTCTAACCCGATGCAGCAATTCCTCAGGCTGCCTTCACTAGTATTCGTTCTACATCTTCAGCGGATGTAAACAAACGAAAGCTCTTGCAAATCCGTGATGATTCACTGCGAATCGGTTCCGGCAGGATAGCTTCTATCTTCCCTCTAGAAGTTCGAGACTTATTGCCATAGTCGGCATCAAACCATTGCTCGATAAAATCTGTCCCAATGAGTAACGTCACAGCTTCTTCCACCGTGAGACTAACTGGTGGTAGGAAAACCTCTCCATTAAGGAGTAACCCTGTCCCGGTGCCCCTATCACGGATACGCCTGCTTCACTCAAAGCCTGAATATCCCTATAGATTGTTCTAACGCTTGTTTCAAATGTAGCGGCCAAATCCTCGGGTCGCAACACTTTTTCACGCTGTAGTTCAAGCACTATCGCGTCCCGTTCAGCGAGTTATTTCATCATATATCACTTGGTGGTCTGCTCAATCGGGTGTCCGGTTTATAATATTTTGTTAGCCAATGGTATAAAGACTTTTCTTTGAAGCCAAGACTCTCATACAATTTTTTCGCAGGATTGCCTTTGACAACCCCGAGGTTTACGATTTTTTCACCCCTACGCATAATTTCATTTACAAGAAATGAAACAAAAGCTCTACCGTATCCACGTGATTGAATATCTGGGTGAACTGATATATGACTTAGTTCACTGCCGTCAATAACTCCGACTCCCACTATTTCACTGTCGATAAGCATCACGAATCTATTGTTTCTGTCTTCCACAAAACTCTTCCGCTCCCTTTCATTGGGTGGGAAATAGTAAGACGGAAGAATACCTACACGTTCGTGCATTTTGTAAAAAGCTATTTCGCTAATACTATGAAATATAAGATAATCATCATCTTCATATTGCCTGATAGAAGTATGACTTTCAGGAAGAGGTTCACCTTCACGCTCCATGATGTAAGATGAATAACTTATATAAAAACCGTTCTTATATAAAAATTGCAGAGAAGAACGGTCGCCATCTAAACATGCACCCATCGAACGTTCTACTGCCTCGTTTTGAGAAAGTAATTTATCCGCCTTTGCAATAAGTGCAGTACCAATACCCATTCTTCTGTATTCCTTGCTAACGAATATCGTTGTCTCAGCTTTTCTCTTAAAACCATCAATTGAGAGAAAGGCTACTGTTACGCCGTTATAACGAACAACAAATATACCGTCAGAGAACATTCTTTCGCTCTTTTGAAACATTTCGTCAAACTGTTCCTTTCCACACAGCATGGCTCTGATCCCAACTTTATCCCTTTCGGGTATATAGGGTTCTATTAACAGTTTTTCCACTGGTATTCTCCCTTTCAATTTTTAAAGGCAAGTCACTTGTGATATTTCACCGCAATTTCTAAGCACATTTATTACGTTATCCTGCTCGTTAGCTGAACACGTAACTGATCAATAGGATTTTTCAAAATGATGGCAAATGATGTTCATTTTCCTATTTAGATAAAAGCGATGAGCATCATGTCTTTGAACCCCTGAATCCAAGTGCATTCCAACACATTGATTCTTTTTCAATTCCTCATCTAACCAGTCGAACAATTGTTTCGCATATCCACTTGAACGACTTTCTTGATCGGTGATTAGATCATCAACATACAAATACTTTCCCCAAGCTAAGGAATCACAAATTCTGTAACCAGCTGCTGCCTTTGCTTTTCCACTTTCAAAAATAACGATTAACTTATAACCGTATTCTAACTGTAACTTCCTGATTTTGCTCAAATAAGTTTCTTCTTCAAGATGGGGGCGTAACTGTTTCATTAAAGTATAGGTTGTAAGTATTTCTTCATCTGTCTTAGTAATTATTACAGGCATATAGATCCTCACCTTTACTTGTGTTCTTATATATACTTTAGCCCCAAAAATGGACTAAATAAAGGTCCAATTATATAAAAATTTATTGTACCAATTTTACTATCCTGCCCGTTAGCTTAACGCCTGCTTATTTGTTGAATTCTCGATCCCCAAGCTCATAGAAAGTAATATAAATCCCCTTAAGGCTATAATGTACCTTACCTTGAAAGCTCTTGCATAATCTACTAATCAACAGCTATCTCAATCCTTTCATTATATGCTTTCATATAATGCATACCTTCTATTATAAGATACTCAGGCTCCACAGTGCTATCAAATAGCATGGTACGTTCCTTCACTAATCTACCATCTGCTTGCTTCACATTATTTTGTTTTACTGTCGTATTTAAAGGTGTTATCTCGTGTCCCGCTTCTATAGACACACCATCAAGCATGACATCATCATCTGTAGCGATCGTTATTTCAACTCCCTCTGAAGTTGTTGATACATTCTTCACCCATAATTCTTTACCCTCAAGCGCAAACGGCTCATCACCAATGGAAGCGAGTGAAATCTTTTCATCTAGCTTTTGATATCCGACCAACTCTTTGATGACTAGTTCCAGTGAATCAAGCTGCTCTGGCAATGAATCATAACGAATGTCAAATGTTCTCCCACTCGATGAGGATTGACTTCCGCTGCCTATTATCTCAATAGGAGTCCCATTTGCAATTAATTCTATTCCTTGTAACGCTGAAGGGACTCTATCAAAGTTCTCAACATTGAGCGAACCTTTGATCATCGTCATTGTTGGTGTAGCTGTTATTGACTTGAATGTTATGGTGCCTTTATCGACTTTAACCTTCTTATTGATCGACTGTTTAATCTGAGTTTGCATCACTTCATCTGGATGATAAGGAAGAGAAATACTTTCTTCGCTCATCTGCTTGTTCTCTAGTTGCTGCCAATAGAATAACGTTATTTTTTTGGCAAAAGGACTCACGGGCCCAAAAGATATCGTTCCTTTGATCTCGGTATGATCCTCATCTATTATCGTCGTACCGGATTTTACATTAGTGTTCGTTAAAAACCCGCTTATTCTTGAAGGTCTAAAAAGGTCACCATTGCGCTCTTCTAGTCCATTGGGATTCGTTAATGTGTAATACATGATCAACTGATTAGCATCTGACATCATTCCTTCAATGATAAGTTCTGTTCCGTCCACTAGCGTAGTCCTCTTGTCAACGATTTGTCCCATACCTTTATCATTTAGTTGTTGTAAAGTACCCTGAATCACTTCGTCAAATCCAAGTATCTTCTTGCTATAATAGGCGAAGGCATAATAATTATTCCCAACGACGACCATGAACAATAAGGCGACCGCTGCAACTTTCCACATCGGCGCTATTCGTTTCGCTCTTTTAGGTGCAGCCGAATGTAGAGCATTTCTTAATCTCATTTCTAATTCTTCTGGTGCCGTTATGGATTCCATACACATCTTTTCTTCATATAACCGTTTCTCGACATTATCGTTATTCATCAACATCACCCCTATCATGATCTCTTAGCCTTTTCAAGCCTTGAAAAACCCTTGATTTAACGGTCCCAATCGAAACATTTGTCATGTCAGCTATCGTTTGGTAATCGAGATCATGCAAATATTTTAATTGGATCGCTTCTTTCTGATGCTCATTTACGTGTACTAATAAGGCTTGGATATCCATTTGTTGATCCACATTGCGATAAGGATCACCAGTCAACGCATGACCTAATTCCCCTTCATCAACAGCATGCCAATCATCTAATAACACCAGTTTTTTTCGCTTTAGAAGTAAGCTTTTACAATTATTCACCAGAATGGTTTTACTCCAGCTATAAAAGGATTCTTCTTTCTTGAGTTGATCGATCTTGTCATACAGTATGACAATCATGTCCTCCATTGCATCCATCGCATCATGCGTATTCCCCATATAGGTGAGAGCAAGCTTATAGAAGACATCTTTCTCAGCCATAATTAACTGAAGTAATGCTTCTTTATTTCCCTTTTTCGCCTTTCTCACCAATCTTGCTACATTCATTCCTTCACCTCTCTCCCCTATAAGAGTAATGATCATGGCAAAAAGTTCATTTCCCTACAATAACTTTATTTCAACATGGGAAAAAGGCATAATTCTTATGAATTACACCTTCATTATTCCAGTACACTTCATTTCTCCAGACTCAACCTTTTATTATAAAATTACGTAGCTTCATCCATTTTCCTGAAACAAATTCATCAATCGTCCCCGTTTTCGGTCTAACACAAAATCGATGTTGTGTTCTTCTATCAAATCCCACCGCTTCAAAAATTAAGCTTGACATTCTCAATATACGTACGTGAATACGTTCTAGACATTTGTGTTCCTCCTAGTAATGGTAGTGAAATTATAGAGAAAGTCCTGCAACGCAATATAGGTGGATTTAAATTTCTCATTATTCAATCCCCCAATATATCCTTATAACGCACTCCACATGTGTTGTATGGTCAGCGTCAACTTTGTATCTTCATCAGCCTTAAGTATATCAGCTAATCTCTGTTTACATCTAATGGATCAATAGTTATATTCATCTACATATTTCTCATCTCATGGATTTTTTGCAAGGTATTAAGGTGCATTGATTTATCTTCGGGCGACTCAGCGAATTTATACCACTCCACAAGCCTGTATCCGAACATAACAAGGATTAGTTCATAGATACAATGATCTGAGATATGGGATACATCAGCATATTCCGAAAAACCCCTGTAATACGCCGGAATGCATTTTTGGTAGTATTCAATCATATGACAGACGTCCGCTTCATCCGTTAATAAACTCGCAATATCCTCTCCCATGTACCCCCATCCGGCGGTATCCCAATCGATAAGTACGATTTTACCGTCCGAATAGAATATGTTTGCCACCCAAAAATCTCTGTGGCAAAGCACTATTGGTAGCTTTTCAATGCGACTGAATATTTCGTCCGCATTGTTATCTATGTCTATGAGCATTTTACACAGGTGCTTCGGAATGTCGCAGTCATCGGAGCGTATGTAATCATACAAAACATTCCATGACCGATACCGCAGATAGTAGTTTTTCGTAAACTCAACCTTGCTTAAATTAGACAGATTCTGTAATACGTTTGGTCGTTCAGTGTACAACTTGCCTTGAAATCTTCCCAATTCCTCGGCTATACGTTCATACATTTCCGAGGTCAGATTTAAGCCTGACACACCATCAATATATTCCATCCACAGTTGAATCTCATCGCCATTTATTTCGGCGTGATAACACTCCGGACAACGGAACGAATCGAAGAAAACCTTTTTGAAATCTGATGCATAGAGGTCGTATTCCCTTCGCCATGAATCCGGATCACCATAACGCTCAAATTTTTTCTGTGTTTTCCAAACCATCTTATACGGCAGATTTTCACCATCGGAAGTTTCAACCATTCCTGTTACAAGCCGAACATCTCCTACTGTCCCGCCTTGCAACTCTTTGAGTTGATAATCTGCGCGGATTATCGTCTTGTCGAGCATTTTACTCAAAACAAGCGCCAGTATTTCGGGATTTACAAACCTTTCATCATGGTTGTTCATTTCTTGTATCCTCCGTTTTCACCCTTATGTCGCATGGCAATCGACTTTTTCCACGCCCGTTTATCCATGAGATATCCCGATTTATCATCCATAAACTTGTTTTCCCGCTTCTGTACCTGGTAACGCTCCCAATGCTCTCGCGCCAATGATCCATCGGCAAGGGCGGCAAGAACTGCGCAGCCCGTCTCCGTCTGATGGCGGCAGTCATTGAAGCGACACTGTGTGAATAATTCCTCCACATCGTTAAATCCCGCGCTGATCCCGTCGTCCGCACCGAACAGCCCAAGTTCACGCATACCCGGCGTATCAATAACCATCGCGCCGGAAGGGAGCATGAAAAGCTGGCGATGCGTTGTTGTGTGCCGGCCCCGGCTGTCGGTCTCGCGGATAGCCTTGACAGTCATCACTTCCTGATTCATCAATGCGTTTAACAGCGAGGATTTTCCCACGCCGGACATGCCGAGGATTACCACGGTTTTTCCTGGTTGCAGATATTCACTCAACCCGTCTAAACCACTCCCGGTGTGACTGGAAACTGCGTGTACCGGCACATCAGGAGCGCTTTTCTGAACCTCAGCTAACGGTGCGCTGAAATCCGGGGCCAAGTCAGCTTTTGTTAAGATTATGACGGGCTGGCCGCCGCTCTGCCGTGTCTGTGTCAGGTAGCGCATGATGCGGCTGACCTTGAAATCCCAGTTTAGGGACGACACGATAAATACGTAATCAAAATTTGTTGCTACGACTTGCTCCAGTATGGTTTTGACATACCCTGCTGCGTGTCCCGAATAGTCAGCGCGGGAAAATTTCGAGCGGCGAGGCAGCAATTTGGCAATGCGCGAAGCGCCGTTTTCGTTGTATTGTAGAAATACAAAATCGCCAACGCACGGAAAATCCTCCCGAGTCCCCGCAGAGTGGTAGAACGCGCCCTTCAATACAGCCGTCACTTCTCCTTGTTCGGTGATGACGGTATATTGCTCTCGCTGAAGTTCCGTAACCCTTCCGGGTATTAAACCTATCGGCGGCGTCTCGGCTTCGATATAGCCGTATTGTTTCAAATCAATCATTGAACCGATCCTCTCCTAAAAATAAAAGTTATTTTTGGGCATAAAAATACCGTGAACAAGCAGCCTCCTAAGAAGCTGCTGTTTCGCGGCGAAAAGCCAAAAGTCGGCTTATAACCAAAAAGGGATACGACCTTCATCGATCCGCTAACAGCAGTATTCACGAAAGGTTACTGTTTACGGCATAGCAAAAAAACGGGTGATATTCCCGGTTGCTCTCATTCCAAGCTATAATCAAAGATTGGAATTTACTATGCCCGATATTCGGTTAAGTTAAAACCACCAATACTATATAAGCAATCATTAAAAACATCTCCTTTCGCGGGGAAAAGTTGAAATACAATTTCACTTCTATAGTGTGACATAACCCTTTGTGAGAAATCTAAAGAAAATTTGATTATAAGCAAACTTTATCGGTCAGCTACCCCTCCAACTCAATCCCCCAACTGTCGCATATAACATAAATAAAATGTGTATTTTAGAGTAATATCATCCCCGATATAGAGGGATATTCCTTCACAATAAAGACTGCCGACGGGTGCCGACAGTCAATGTATATTGCTAATCGATTTTAAGAAGACGTATTATTTCACCGTCTATTACTTCTTCACTAACTTTTATAAATCCTAAAGATTCATATAACTTTCCCGCAATTTGATTGTCTGGTTTCGTACAAAATACGATAAATCCGACTAAAACCTCTTCCGAGTAAATAGCACGCAATTCAAACTCATCAACATATTTAGATTCTGCAATCCAATAAACAACTGGTGCAGGAAAGACAATAAGCTGTTCTGGCTTAACGTATCATTCTTTAATATAATCTAACCTCTTAGGTCAAGATAATGAGAATACTGCCGATAATGCTGGCAACCTGATGTCTGTAGACTCGGCACTATCATGTCCCATCGTATTATGAGGTTAGCCAGTTTTTACTGGTTGACCTCTTTTTGTTAAGTGGTGTAATAAAATAGTAGCCGGGGTTGAACGTTCGTGTCCCTGGGAACACATCCCGTCGCTAAAACTGTTCACCCCCTACTTGTAGAAACCATGTTTTGGCTGGTTGAGACCTAGATCTCGCATCACGTGCGATGCTGTGGAACTGCAAGCAGATGTCATAGGGGTTACCGGCAACCATACAATCAGAGAGGATGAAGAATATGATGCATCCAGTCATTGGTCTGGATATTTCAAAAGGTCAAAGCGAAGGTCAAGCATTCTTAAATAAAGGGCAACCTTACGGTAAAAGCTTCTCCTTTCTTCATACGCAGGAAGGGCTAGAGGAGTTATTCAACATGGTCAAGACCCTTCAAACGGATACTGGGGTTTCTCCTGCTGTCATTTTAGAATCAACAGGACATTATCACGAAGCAGTCATTCAGTTCCTTAAAGAACAAGAAATCCAATTCATTGTTGTGAATCCACTCATTTCTCATCAAGCGAAGAAATCTAGTCTACGCAAGGTGAAAACAGACGCGGTAGATGCCTACCAGCTCTGTGAACTGTATTACAAAGAGGAGTTCGAGGTTCACAAACAGAGGGACATTCAGCTCTTAGATCTTCGTCATTTAACGAGGCAGTTTGAGTCCATCACGGATATGTATGTTCAAGCTAAATTGCAATTCCAAGCCGTCTTAGATCAAGTCTTTCCGGAATATCGAGGTATCTTCGGTGATCTCTATTCTAGAATTTCACTGCTTCTGTTAAAGGAATTTCCCACGTCCGAGATCATTATAAAATCTGGAGAAGCCAAGCTCACGGATCGAATTGCATGTCTTTGCCCAAGCCGTTCTGACCGTTGGGCAGAAGAAAAGGCATCGCTCATTATGGTTGCAGCGATTAGCAATCCCTTTCAGAAAATAACGTATCAGAGCCACCTCATTAGCCTTAATTTATACGTGGATTTACTGCTTCAGTATCAAGTGCATCTAGCCTATTTGGAAGAGCAGATTGATGCCCTTGCTACTGTAGTAGAAGAATATTCAATTATCCAATCGATTCCCGGTATTGGCAATAAAATCGCGGCAACGGTTTTATCTGAAATCGGGGAAATCCATCGGTTTAATCATCCGAAGAAGCTAGTCGCCTTTGCAGGTATTGATCCGAGTGTATATTCATCCGGAAAATTTACGGCAACGACAAATCGAATCACGAAACGTGGCTCCAAACGACTACGGCATACCTTGTATCTTGCTGTTTTGTGCGGGATTAGACGTTCTGGAAGCAAGAAGTTAAGAGCATTCTATGATAAGAAACGTAGTGAGGGAAAACCCTACCGAGTAGCAATCATTGCTTGCATGAACAAGCTACTCCATTGGATTTTTGCCGTTTTGACACGTAAAGAACCTTTTTTAGATATTGTCTAGAATCCAAAACAATCATCTAGAAGAAAAGCCTTCCAGCAAAAATAGGAAGGTTATTACGCATGCCCTTTTAGTATAACGCTAGAGCTAAAAAAATTTAAGAGAAATATATTGACAAGATATTAGCTGGTTTTAGCGTAATTAACACGTACTCAAAAAGGAGTTGGAGTTCGACCTGATCGGACAATGATCAACCGGGAATGCCGATAGTTCACCTTTTCTCATCTGCTTCATAATATAAATTACAGTATAAAGGCCTAAAGGAGATTTATTATGATATATCGTTGTCCCCTATGTGGTAATTGGTGTGGATACTACAGTTATGATCATAGTGGTTACTGGCTTCAGACGGATACCCAGATCGGAATAAAGGATCAGACAATCATCGATGAATGGAATAGCGTCCCCACTCCTCCTGCACCTGGGCTACAACCAATCTCTATTGACCCGAATACCAGCGCACTGTTAGTTTTAGATATGGAAACCTCAATATGCAAAAATCACCGCTGTATAGCCTCCATCTCTAAAATTAATAATCTATTGACTCAGGCCCGCGAAAAGGGAATGCTAGTTGTCTATAGCCTTACACATACGGGAAGTGTCTCAGATATTGCCTGGAAGATAGCCCCCTCACTAGGCGATCCTATTGTGAAATCAAACGTTGATAAGTTCTACAAAACCAATTTAGATGAAATATTACAAGAACATTGTATTAATACAGTTCTTATTACTGGTTATGCCGCCAATGGCGCAGTCCTGCACACAGCTACTAGTGCTGCATTCCGGGGATACAATGTTATTATTCCCGTTGACGGCATGTCCGCTGTCAATCCATATGCCGAACAATACACGGCGTGGCATATGCTTAACAGTCCTGGAACCCGAACCCGGGCAACTCTAACGAAAATAAATCTGATAGCATTTTGCCATTAGTAATTAACTTGTTTTCGAATGCCACTGTTTTAGCGTTCAATTTTACTACGCATAACTGCCCGTTAGTTGAACGGATTTCCAGCAATGCAAAACAAGCGATGGATCGGTTCCACCGCTGTGCTATCGTGTTCCGTTAGCTTAATTCCAAAATCCGTCGGGTAGACCGAGGGGCAATAGCTCCAATGCTTGAATATGTAGTTATCCGATGGATTCCCTCCTATGAAACACTAATCTCTCTTTTCATTAATTTCTTAAATGCAGAGTAATCCTGACCGGATTTAATAAAGCCTAGTATTTTTTCGGCACATTCTGTTGGACTCAACTCTTCAGTATTTACTTTAAGGTCATATTCATTAAAGGAATATATTTGGTCGTATTGGGAATTCGCTAGTCCAATCTGTCGATCTCCTCTGATTTGCTCTCTTCTTGTGAGTTCTTCTTTCGAGCATAATACGCCTACAAACAATGTTGGATGATCGAACAATAGATCAAGGTAATCATTTAACCGCTTGTCATTGTCGATTACGGTATCGACGATTACATTTAAACCCATTTCTGAAAACAACTTAATTGTTGCATAATAAACTGAGCCTATGGGATCAAAAAGTATTTTTCCAACATCATCTACTTCTCTTGTAGGTTCAATATCCGGAAAATTATTATCAATAAAATCATTGTAATTACCAAAAAAAGCATCTACGGATAAATGATGAAAAGGAATCTCTTTCTGATTTTTCAGTTCCATAGAAATACTAGTCTTTCCGGAACTTGAAGTTCCGTTCAAGAACACAATAAGTCCTTGCTTCACACGAATCACCCTCACATATAAGATTTGCGTATCATTCAGACAACATTATATTCATAAAGTTTATTAAATTATCCAACTGAATAAAATATTCGAGAAACTATTAAAATATCCTGCCCGTTACTTCAATGAAAACAGCAGGCTACCGTAGCACCTGCTCATTATTGTGTGTTATTCAACTATCGTGTCTCGTTAGTTGAACAAATGGATCAAAGTAAGTAATCTTCAATCAGTTGATTGATTGAAGAGAGATGTTTGTTCAGCCAGTCATTCCTTGTTTGAAATTGACTTAGGATGTAGTTAAAGTTCTGCTCGATATTTTTTCCAGAATAATGCTGACCGATGTAAATATGAAGTACAGCAATATGGTAAATTTGAGTCAAAAACTGCAGTTGATTCATTTCTCGATATGTACATTTTCGAAATTGAGAGTAGCCTCTTATAAATGCCTCCGTCATATCCCATGATCCGTTTGTCAATTGTATGATGTGATTAAGGGAAATGGTAAATTCCATAAAGCTAATATCAAGTGAGGTAAAATCAAAATCCAAAACACCGTGAATTTTGTTCTCTTTTGAGAGTAAGTTGTAGATTAATACATCATGATGAACTAGTTGCTTCGGCAATTCTATCAATTCATTTTTATTTTGTTCCATAAAGCAGATCGTTTCTTCATAAAAGTTAAGTGCTGTTTGAGGAATTTCAAATGGTGGAGCCTTGATAAAAGATGCAACAGCATCATAATCGGCTAATGGATGCAGACTATAAATTTCTGTAAAGGGAACCCCTTCAAATTTAAAATCTGCTGCGCATTGACTAAGTGCTGAACTGATTTCACCTACAACAGAACCAAACTCTGTGGCTTGCTGAACACTGGACATCTCCGGAACTGCCCCTTCAACAAACGAAACGATCGCACCTAATGTTCCATCTGACAAGTGTACGTACTGTTCGCCCTCATTCGTATTTAAAAATACGGGCACGACAAATGAAAGATTCTGTTTACTCAAATACAATGTTATTTGATCTTCAAATTTAATGCTTTCTACATTTTTAGTATGACGATTGTAGATTCGAATGACATATTTTTGGTCATTCATTGTTAAAATTTTCGTTAGGTTTGTCAGACCGAATGGTACCGGATCGATATTGTATGCAGAATCCTCAAAGTAATTACGAACGATCACATCAATTTTTTCTTGCATTATTATCCCCCAATCCTGCATCCATTCTTTTTTATACCAGATACTCCCAACAGAGTATCACAATGAGGAAATTTAGGGAATATTCACTACACTAACCTGCCCGTTAGTTGAAAAAAGCCAGTGCGGTAGACCTTTCGGTATTGAACTATCACGTCAATCTTTCGGAGATAGTTTTACTTATTTCTTCAGGGTTTTTAACATCAATGATTAACTTTGATATTTTAAATTTACCAACAAGAAAATTATTCAAGTCAAAATGAAGGGTATCAACCTCATTATAAAAAAAGTAGAGATGATAACCTCCATTGAATCTAAATAATCCATTTCTTGTTCCTCCAAAAGAAGCACCATAAAGCTTGAAAGCATTTGGTATGGGTCTACCTGTTGTTATCCCCTTAATCGAAGAGTATGGAATTTGAAACCCGTTATCTAATTTTAAAAAGGGCGGATTTCCAAGATCGATATTTAAATGGGTTTCCATTAATTGAATTGTACGTTCCATTCGTTTAGTCCACCATTTCATAAAGCTTTAGTATTTTTAAAATATATTTACATATTACACCATAAATAATCTTATTTATAGAATTTATTGAGCTAATTTACCCAAGAACTGAACATGCAACCGAATATTTCGCCGGTTGCATGATGGAATATTACATTATCCTGCCCGTTAGCTTAATAAAATGAGCAGGCTACCGTAGCGCCTGCTCATCGATGTGTATTGTTCAACTATCGTTTCCCGTTAGTTTAATCATGTACCGAAGTAATTCTCAATATATTCAAAATTTTCCTGTAAGGTTTTACTACCGTCTACTTTTAATACATTTAAGTGTAATTCAGATGCTTCTTTTTGGATAAATTCAGAAAACAATGCATCCCGAGACATCCATTTGTTAAAAGCCACAGTGGGGTTCTCAGTGTTTTGTAATATACCTTGTATCCAAACCCTTTTGGAATATTGCTCTCTTTGGAATTGCTCAGTTGGAATGATCCATACAGCCTTATGATGTTCTTTTAAATCGGGTGCTAGAAGAGAAGGGATTAATTGATTGCCTTCAACAACAACGGGTGTGTCTGTTCTCTTTGCAAGGTCCTTTATGACAAACGAAAAGTCCTCTACAAAAGATTGTATATAAACACATAGCTGTTCTTGGACTTCCCTTGTATAAAAGGCTTCATTAGGGTTCATTGTAGAAACTTTATGCATCGCTGGATACTCATTAATGGAAACATCCTTCAAATGTCTATCAAAATGTTCATCACAAGAATAAAGTTCCAACCCATGCTTTTCTGCATACATCCTGGCTAGTGTACTTTTACCCGCACAAGCGGAGCCACCTATCCAATATATAACTTGATTTCTTAACATCAATTCACACCTCAAATGTTTTAACAACCTCAATAAAGCATGTTTGTTGAACGGAGACTTTGAATGCTTCCTTCATCCAGCCAACGCAACACATCTTGTATTCGCTAGATGTGTAAATATCCCTTTTATACGTTCCCTTTTCAAGATGTTACTACGCTAAACTGCCCATTAGCGGAATAAATAATAACGGCTGACGAAGCAACCGCCATTTTACTATCGTTCTCCGTTAGTTGAACAAAACAATGTCTATATATTGCTCTGTGACGAGTTCGGTGTTTCCAAAATTATAAATTATATATTTCTCTGTTTAAATTCACAATATCTTTGTGTGAAAATCCAGCTGAAAACTTCTCCATCACCTTATCCCGTAGGAATGGGGCTTTTTCTTTATTTGCCTTTTTCAATGTTTCCGTTAGTTCCTCTTTTGTTAGTTCTGTGCAGTATGCAGGAGTTCCTGGCTGTTGTCTCCACGAATCACTTAAAGAACCACTATCTACTGCGTCGAAGCCTAACTCGTTTACTACGTCCATGATTATTTGTTTTTGTGATAGGTCATTACCAGCAATCGCCATGGCAATGCGACTACTAGTACCTTCGGGGGTTCCTTTATTTTCTAAAGTATAAGCTAATTGATTATTGAAAGCTTTAATGATAGGTCTGCCTAATTGATTTGAAACCCAAACACTTTCAACGATCCCGTTCTCAATTTCTTCAATTTTATTGTCTCTAAAAGGATAATAATTTGAAGTGTCTACAGCGATTACTTCCTCTCTAGCTTTATCTACAATGTTGCGAATGCTTGGCATTACATGAAAAGGGATAGATATTATAAGAACATCAATATTTGTTATTACATCTTCTACACTCACAGGTGTTCCAGCAATCTCTTTTCTTTCTAAACATTCAATTCCTCGAGCATCTGCAATTTTGACATCATGTCCATTCTTAACTAATTTTTTAGAAATAATTGTCCCTATTGGTCCTGCACCTATAATTCCAAATCTCATTATTGTTCCTCCTAAATATTATAGTGGTACTTCCTTTGTGACTCCAGATTGAGTTTTGAAAGTATAGATAATATAATAAGCTCAATACTCTATTTTTTGAAGTAGGCAATAAAAATTGACATAGTACACTTTTTTGTACTATACAGAAAATAAAGGTGATATGATGGCTAGAATGTGT
Source organism: Paenibacillus sp. FA6 (assembly GCF_051550225.1). Classification (NCBI taxonomy): domain Bacteria; kingdom Bacillati; phylum Bacillota; class Bacilli; order Caryophanales; family Paenibacillaceae; genus Paenibacillus; species Paenibacillus sp. FA6. Next base: position 2,258,649 of record NZ_CP188820.1, read on the forward strand.
AAGGATGGATTTGAAAAGGAGTTTATTAAGGAAAATAGAGACGTCTATGGGATTGCTTATACTCAAAACATGCTATCGGGTCGTTGGAAATGTCTCATACTTTGGTTTCTAAAATCAAAAGAATATCGTTACAATGAAATTAAAACTTTTTTATGGGATATTTCACAAGGCTCACTTACAAAACAACTTCGAGAACTAGAATCCGATGGTTTAATTGAACGTAATGTTTTTCCAGAGGTACCACCACGCGTTGAATATTCGTTAACACCAAAAGGGAAAGAATTTATTCCTATCCTCGATTTGATGGAGGATTTCGGGAAAAAACATGGAGAAAAATAGAATAATAAACGACGCATATAACTGCAGGGCTTATATCTAAGGATTTCCAACTCGAATAAAAGAGTCGAATTCGTTGCATCACAAGAATTCGACTCTTTACGTTTATATGTTCCCCCAAAATGTTGGCATTCCATTCTAATTTTTCAAATACCTTGTTCAACTATCCTGCCCGTTAGCTTAATAAACTAAAAAGAGTAGCTGCCGTAGCAAACTACTCTTTTTAGTTTAGCATTTTCTTGCTGCCTTCCCCAATGACTTGTAACAACGATATTGTTGTTAAGAACAAAAAAGCGATTCACTTGGAAACGTCAAAAGCCACAATTTTGTTCGGGGAGTAGATTTAACGAACCAACTAAAAAAATATGAAAGAACGACGAGGCTGCCAATGGTTATGAACGAAACAAATAATAAAAAACAATAAAAACAGGAGGCTTGTTCATATTTAAAGAAATGAAAAAGCTCAAGCGGGTATCTCCGCTTAAGCTTCAACAGACTAGATAAAAAATCCGAGAACGACTATCAAGGACGTCACAATGATTGCTGATGTTGTCTTTTCATGCATCAACACAGGGCTCGATAGTCTGTATATTGCAAATTAAAGAATAAATGCACGAGTTATAATAACCAACAGAATAAATAATACGAGGATTGCACCTGTATTTGTAAACACGCCAGCACAGCTACAACTACAGCTTCCTATTCCACCCAGTTCTCCCATCGCGATATCCCTCCTTTCGCCGTTCATACTAAATTGTATGAATGAAAACGACTTGTGGATTGGACTCTTTTATAAAAAAAATCGGCGAATACCTTAAGAATATTGTCCTTATTTACGGAAATGGATGCGGATAAGGATTAAGCTCCTGCCGAGTCAGCCTGTGATTTGCGTAACCTAGCTTCATCGGTACATCCAGTACCCTATTCAGGCCAGTGAGCCGGGTAAGATGATATCCGAATGTCATGGGTAACATTCCCGGTATGAGCACTTTCACACAACGAAGGCCGTTGCGGAGTGTCTCACTTGATGACTGGTCAACTACAATGACATCCATATGAAGACTGCGAAAAACTCGAAGTATTTGTTTTAAATCCTCTGTTAAATCTTTTTGCCACGGCAGTGAATGAAACTCTTCTGCAAAAGTACGGACGGGGTTCCGTTCGTCCATTAAGAAATGAAGCCGTTCCTCTGCCTGTGGCAAGCTATAGAGCAAGGAGTGATCTTCCATATGCTGCACAAGGAACGAGTCATCAATCATAGCTTCGGCTTCTAGCCTTCGTTCCTTCAATCTCCTTTCAGCCGTCGGGATCATGCCCGCCAGCTCATGTATGGCGCTCTTGGCCGCCCGAATCGGATCGAGATGAGCTCCAGCAGAACAGATGAGGTTCACGCTATGTTCCGCCCCTCCTTTTGCCAGTGCCCATATGCTGGGAATTCCGTTTTCCATCGTGGTATTGTATAAGCTCACTTCATAACCAGTAACTGCTCTTAAACGTTGGATCATCAGGATCAGCTCCGAATCTCCCGATGAACTATAGTCAAGCCGCGGAACCTGTAGTCTTGCATACCAGGTCAACAGAAAGGAATCTCTCTCAACCACCTCGAAAATCCCGTACAAGATGGCCTCCTCTAAGCTTCCTCCTATCGCGCACCCGTTGGAGTTTTCATATACAAAGCCCTCTCCTTCGCCCAGACTGTAATAAGCCAACAGATTGGGAACCAGAATCGGACGTGCCTGTAGAAACGAATATCCCCAGACCCATTCCATTGGAGAATCAGGATCATACGGGATGAAGGAAAAATCAGGTTGTTCGTATTGCTCCTCTGCATGAAGCCCTACCGTAGACGGATCCAGCGCAGTAGCCTTAAGATGGGAATAGCTGCCCCGCACGATCGTTCGTTTGCCGCGTGGAGTCACGCCGCAATAACGCTCCAGCCCTTCTAATATCCCCGCGAGCTCGCTATCCACATATGAGTGTGAACGCCCCCCCGTGATCTCATCGTAAAAACCTAAAGGAAGGTTTATACCAGCACTGGCAAAGACAGAGTCGAGACCCCACTTCTTATCATTAAAGATTCCGGTACGACTGTCCCAATAATCTCTGATCAGAACCTTCTTCAAATCACTCATCGAGCGGCAGCGGTAGCTGTTGCCCCGTTTTAGGCATTTCTTTAGTGATATCTCCGCTAATTCCGCGGAATCATCCGGCAATTGCCCGCAAACCGAGCAAGTCCCAAGTGGCATGACATAATGGATTGTGCTGCTCAAATTACTCAAGTTGATCAAATAGAGATGTTCTTCCGTATTCGCTCTGTAGCCCCGCAGCACCGTATCCGTTTCCGCTGAGATAATATGCGCCATATAACTAGCTCCCGCTGGAGATATTTCAGCAGTATTATGGGGAACATAATCATCAGACACGAGTTTTATAAGCAAATCCTCGACTTCTTTGCGATTGCTCCCCGCCAAAGATAACCGTGCTTCTGCACATTGGAAGCATCCGGTCGTTCCTGGAACAATCAGCGGCCCTATGATTCCTTCTCCCAAGGATACATAGGCACATAACCAAGGAATACCACGCGGTCGCAGCAACTGTTCAGCTTCATAATAATAGGAGGAGTTATCCTCATCCTTCAGCACCAATACCAAGTCTACAGCGGGTATATCTTTACTGAAGTCCTTTCTTCGGACAAGCAAGAGCCTGGACAGACGCTTGCACACGGCGTCGGCAAGCATTCCCTCTCCAATAATAGCGATAGTATTCAAGGGGATTCCTCCTCTCCGAGAACTACTCCATATGCTACAAACGGCCCATTGCCCCACAAAGATTCGCTGTGCAGTTCAAACACCTCAAGACGCTTATGGCACTGACTTAGAGTCTCAATGGCTGATAACATCAAAGAGCTGTAGCTTAGAGGATCGCCATCGGAAATTGTAATGTCTTGCACTTCATGATCCTTCCAAACGACAAGAGAAACCGCAGTGCGCTCGGTCTTACTCAACGCCTTCTGCAGGGATTGGCGAAGAGCAAGCGTGAAACAAAGATCTACGCTGCCATACCACGAAGAATCCGAATAGACCCACACTGTCTGAAAACCGAGCAACGGCTCACCTACTGCAATAAGAGATTCCCCCTCTAGGGTGGTTAACGCTTGTAAATAATACAGGCAACGGACATCTTCGATTTGCGGGCATGCTATACGCTGAACAACAATCGGCTCATCAGACAAAATCCGCTTGCCTAACTCTTTAGTTAAACAAGCCCTAACCCCCCTCCCAACGGCTTCAGTTATATCGCACCCTGCTCCGATACTGATTCCTTCCTGCTGATATGGAGGTAAGCCAGCAAACAGCAGTGGGATTATGCGCGCCACGTAGGCTTCTAGCCCTGCCAATCCCGACTCTCGCCGAGCCTCTACATGTGTTAGTCCACTTCGGACAATGGTCGGCAAAAGATGTACAGGTTCTTTTGACAAGGGGTCTGCAGGCTGAACAAAACACTGGGATAGCGGAAGCTGGATTAAGTCTGCCTCTTCCCATGCATGAAAAATGCCTGTTACCCCCGAAGTCAGTTGGTTGAACGCAGTAAACCACACCTCCGGGCTTACCTGCTCATGATTTATTCTTAGGTTAAGCGCCATATTTTTCACCGGACGGGCCGCGTCATACCCGGATACTAAAGGATGAGATAGAACAGAATGCCAGCTTCCAGTTAACGTGACAGGGTCAAGTAAAAAGCATTGATTTCTATAGTCCAATTCATGCTCACCCGTAATCGCTTTATGACATTCATGAACAACAAGATTCGATAAGATTCCTGCGGCCGCAGTGGAGAAGATCTCCGGCGTTTGTTTCTTGGGAAAGACGGACGAATGAATTCTCAGCCATGCCGACTCCCAGTGTCCGTCCCCGTCAGGATGCAGCAGCGGGCCTGCCATTCCCATTCCTCTTATCGCGATGGCAGGTAGCATCTGTTTCCTTTCTGCTATACAAGCACGCTGAACACTCCGAAGCTCCTCCAATTCGCCATGCTCCGAAACATACAAAATAAATTGAAAAGGCCGAACGATCGCCCTCCAATTCAGCTCATCATCTCCTTCTGCAGCAATCATATTTAACGTGGTCTCGGTCTCGCTGCTTAGAGTATGTTCGCAAAGTTCCGTCAGTTTTCCCGTGTCTGTTGGTTCCTTGTTTGTTACATAAACCGTGAGTTTGGACAAACCGGATTCATACCATGATTCAGCAAGCGAGAGCAAGATTCGGCCGGAACCGACCGCAAGCGCACCTTCCTCCTGAAGAGTCATCCTGCACAACTCCTTCCCCATCTTTGTGAAGCATAAATTAACGATTCAAGCTGGTAAAAGCCCTGTTTCTCACAAACGACAAAATTCATATTAAAGATATGTGGCCTGCTGTTTTTCTATGACTTTCTCGTCAGACAATCGAATGCTTATAAGCTTTAATATGATTGTGGCGTCCCTCTACTGTTGCATTTGTCCAGCGGCAACGGTGGTAATTGACAATTTCTTCTTTCCACTTATATAATTTCCGTTTAATTCAATTAGCTCATCAGATCTGGACGCTTGCTCTTTTTTGTAGCGCTAAAGCCCTCGTCATAGTTACCGAATTCTAGCGGTGATCCCAAAGCAATTCCTCGAAAGCTAACCGCACGAGCTTATCTATCGGAACACAAGAGCATAATATTCAATACAAATTATTCCATTCCACATTCCGTTATCCTGCCCTTTATCTTAACGAAAACAAGGAGCAGCTGCCATGGCAAACTGCTCCTTGTTTGATTCAACTATCGTTATCCGTTAGCTCAATAAGCTAGTTTTTTTGTGCAATCATTTTAGTCATTGCATGTTTATGGGGGATACCTGAAGAATTACAGTCAAATATAACTTCTGAACTTTCCTTAATGAGCCAGTCCTGATAATATGTAAGCAATTCTCCTGAATGCCACTTATACGCATTGGGTTCCTTTTCAGGTGGTGGAGCTATGAAGGGTTTGTTTACAAACACATTAAAAATATGAATACCATTGGTGTTTGTGAATTGCTTATAATTATTAAGTATGTCGTTTCGATAATCAGGCTTTATATAATGTAATACACCGCTAGAGAAAAGGATGTCGAACTTGGAATCCAAGCGAAAATCTAAAATATCTGCTTTGAAAGCCTTAACTCGTACACCAATTTTATCAGCAAGCCTCTTAGTTTTTTCAATACCTGCATCTGATACATCAATTGATGTGACATCATATCCATTTCTTGCAAAAAATATAGAGTCTTTTCCCTCACCGCAACCAATATCTAATAATCTTAGATGTTTGGTAGGAGGCATTAGTCTAATGACTTCATAACATGCCGTATTTGGTTCAACACCCCAGTAATAATCTGGCGATTTGTATTCTTCCTCATAAATGGTAATTTGTTTATCTTGTGATACATACCCAAGTAGCTTGTCAATACCTACTTCCAATTCTTTAGACAGACTTGGTAACAAAGAGATTTCTGGCATTGTCTGAGCATTTTCCCATTTTGAAACTGCTTGAAAGGTAACTCCAAGTGTTTGTGCAAGTTCTTCTTGTGTTAGTCCTTTTTCCTTACGATACCTATTTATGTTTCTTGCCAGTGTGTTCTTCATAGCTTATCACGCTCCTTATTAACACAAATTCTATTGATGTTAACCGAAACAAACAATAACCTGATATTTGATGTTCTTAATTATTCAACCAACAGTTGAAGTATAGCTTTAACTTCCGTATACTGCCCTATAGTTTAATAAAAAAAGGAGCAGATATCTCAGCTATTCTTTTTTTGTTAACTCTTGTTTCTCGTTAGTTGAACGAGCAAGTCTATCGTGTGCATTTATTTATGAAATTGACGATGCCACTCGAAATACGGTTTTGTTTTCGTATTTCAATATGAAAGGGTGTTGTCGATCAGACCTGAAATAATTTCTTCAACTGCAATTGTAGTGCTCAAAGAGCTCCTTGTGCCATTTGTGGGCGAGACTTCTCTCCCGAACACTCATATACCTGATACTCTCTTTTTGGTTGTGCCACTTTTTCTTTTCCCCTCGGTTCTCTTACTCTATCATATATATGAAAAGGAGCTGGAAAGGCAGCCATTTCTGATCCTCATTATAGCCAGCAGTAGTCCTTCTTTTAATTAGGCTCTAGTTTCCCGTTAGCGTAATGTTCCATAAAAAGCCCTTTCAGGGCACTTACGGCCTGTTCTACTGCTTTTCTCCCTTGTTCATATGTTCCTGTTGCGAGGAAGAGGGCGTGAACCATGCCATCGTAACGCTTCGCTTCCAACGGGATTCCCGCTGCTTTAAGCCGTTCCGCGTAATCCTCCCCTTCATCCCGCAATGGATCGAATTCTGCGGTGATTACGAGTGCCGGAGGTAGCCCGCTTAGATTGGAAGCCAATAACGGAGAGGCATAAGGATTTTCTCCATCCTGATCATTCGCCAGATAAAGGTCCCAGAACCACCGCATAGTGTTCGTCGTCAATCCGTACCCTTCCGCATTTTCTCTATATGAATTCGTCTCAAATGAATGATGCGTTACCGGATAGACCAACATCTGATATCTGAGGGAGGGGAAGCCCCTGTCCCGGGCCATTAATGCCCCGACTGCGGCGAGGTTTCCCCCTGCACTATCCCCGCCAACTGCGATTCTATTCGTATCTGCATGATTAGAAGAAGCATTTTCAGCTACCCATACAACTGCTGCATAAACATCTTCGGAGGCGAAGCACCCATTTGCTTCAATTGCTCCAGTACAACCTGAACTTGAGGATCGAGTGGCATAATTCACTACCTCCTAATAATTGGACTTAAATAAAAGAAAGAACGACTTCTGAAATCTCCTATTTATTGACCGGACCAGATTCTACGGCATTAATCGTATTCCCTCTAGGGTCTCAGAAGTCTTTTGCACTACCGCTATTTACAGAAACATGCCACCCGAAGCCTCGATTCGCTGCGCATTGACCCATCCCATCTCAGGCATGCAGAGCGCCGCGATGATGCCGCCAATATCTTCGGCTTCCCCGGTTCTGCCCAACGCAGTTTGACCGGTAATGAACGCTTGCATCTCTTGGCTCTTCTTAAGTCTGCCACTGCCGAAATCGGTCGCAATCGCTCCCGGGGCAATCGTGTTGACTCGAATGCCTCTAGTTCCCAGTTCCTTAGCCATATATTTCGTCAGCACTTCAACTGCGCCTTTCATCGCGGCATAGGCCGCACTACCGGTGATCGTGAAACGCGTCAAGCCAGTGGAGACATTAACGATCGCGCCATGATCCGCCAGATGAGGCAACAGCCTCTGCGTCAAGAAGAAAACGCCCTTAACATGTACATTCATCAGGTCATCGAACTGTGCTTCCGTTGTCTCTGCGATGGAAGCATAGAGCCCGAACCCCGCATTGTTAATGAGAAAATCGAAGTGTTCCCGCTGCCAGTTTTCATGGAGTACCTTCAATAACTCATCCTTGAAACCATTGAAGGAAGCCGTATGACCAACATCCAGCTGAATCGCTACCGCTTTCCGTCCCAAGGCCCGCACCTCTTGAACGAGGGATTCGGCCTGCGCTTGCTGGCTATGGTAAGTGATGATTACGTCGTTACCTTTATGGGCCAGAGCAAGGGCTGCATTCCTTCCCAGACCTCGGCTACCTCCAGTAATTAGTGCTAGTTTTGGTTGTTGTTCCATGATAAATCTCCTTTAATTTATGGTGTCACCCGGTGCTCTTGCAGGTGCTTTTAGTAATATATCACTTCGAGATTGCTCGAAGTCAAACCGGAATTTAGTCATAAAAAATACCAGGCTGGTGAGCGTCCTCCGCGCTACCTCGCCTGGCTTACCCTCAATGCTTCTGCTTACTGTCGTAGAGGCTGATCTTCAGATCAATTAGATTCACATTCTTTTTCAGATCGTTAATCTGCCTGACAACTTCCTTCCGATGGTCGACCATCACTCGCCTGCGAACCTCGTATGTATGGTCTCCCGCCATGCATAGATCGATGTAATCCTTGATTTCTTTAATTAGCATGCCCGTATTCTTCAAGCAGCAGATCAGCCGGATCAACTCCAGGCTCTGCTCCGAGAATTCCCGGTTACCCGATTTGTTACGTGTAATGAACGGGAGCAGGCCTTCTTTATCGTAATAACGGATCGTGTGAACCGACAGATCGCATTTTTCCGCGACTTCGTTGATGGTGTACATAGATATTCCTCCCCTAGCTACGTCGTAAAACAGTCTTCTTTACTTTGATCTAACTCTAACTGATTCGATTAGCATATAACGAGAAAGAGGCCGTGTTCAAGTGGAGTGAAGAAAAGAAAACCTACTGAAAGCCCGTATCCCTTTCCATTCGGCTGAACGGCAGACTAGGACAAAAACATAGATTCATTGAGCTAACGTGTCCCGTTAGCTTAACCAACTGTGGTGTGGTTTCTACTGTTACATTGTCTTGATAAAGATTTATTGGTCTTTCCGCATCAGTTGAATACTCATCCATATGCATTTAATCTTTCGAGTTTTATGATTCCGCTATGAGCCCTTTTACTTTTGATACAAAAATATCCCATCTAGTATCATAACCTACATTATAGTTCCACCCGCTTGAACGGAGCTTCTCGCCTAAATTAATGTAATCGGTTCGTTGCTTAGCGGTTAGGCTAACCGCTAAGGTTTCGTCATCAGCCTTGAACTCTTTCAAGTAATCATGTAGTTTCCAAAGAATATCTTGCTTATCATCATCTCTTTCCATTCCAGTGTGTAAGATAACTGAATCAATAGCATCATCTAATTTTTGAGTAACAAGAGGTTCGTTATCCCAATTATTATCTATTTGATACTGTATTGTTGCTTCTAGTTGGGTTAGATCTCGGTAAATGTACGCATTTAATAACTCATATTTCAATTCTTGATTTTTATTGACACGGTTATGATTCATAAATAAAGTCACATTGCCGATTAGTGATACTACTAAGATTACTTTAATCCAGTCTTCTTTCCTCATACTTTACTTCCCCCAATCCTTACCTTCTTATTAAATTAACTTTACTTTGGCATTCAGTTCATACTGTTGCTTTTAGCGCAATGACTGCAACCAAACCACACACATTATGATACCATATATTGTAACTTTTCTGCCCGTTAGCTGAGCTGATTTCCAGCAATACAAAACAAGCGATGGATCGGTTCCACCGCTGTGCTATCGTGTCCCGTTAGCGTAAAGCATCAGTGCTTTCAAGTACTGCCTTTATCCTCCTTACGCTAGAAGACGAGCTCTCTTCCTTAACAATTTTAAAAGTACCAAGGTCAGCCGTATTCACCGCGTGAGGACCGCCGCATATCTCTTTGGAGAATTTGCCCATCGTATATACTTTTACCATCTGGCCATACTTGCTCTCGAATAGACCAATAGCCCCTGTTCTACGTGCATCTTCAAGCGTCATCTCTTCGAACGTAATCCCGACGCCCTCGGCAATCGCTTCATTGACCAGCCGCTCGGTTCCCACGATCTCTTCTTCAGTCATTTTACGATGGAACGAAAAATCAAAGCGCAGTCTCTCAGCCGTTATATTGCTGCCCTTTTGCGCCACCTCATCTCCGAGAACCTTTCGTAGTGCAGCATGCAGAAGATGAGTTGCCGTATGCAGATTTGCCGTCTGTGCAGAATTATCTGCTAAACCGCCTTTAAACTTTTGGGCTGCTCCGGCTTGAGATAACTCTCTATGCTTCTGAAATTTCTCTAGATATCCTTCCAGATCGATGGCGATGGAACGCTCTGTTGCCAGTTCCATGGTCAATTCGATGGGAAACCCATACGTATCATAAAGTTTGAATGCAGCTGCACCGTCTATTTGACCATTTACTAATGAAATCGAAAGCTTATCGAATTCACGAAGTCCCTGCGCGAGCGTTTTTTGAAAACGAGCTTCTTCCGCCTGGAGTTCCCTAATAATTTTATCGCGATTGCTTTGCAGCTCTGGGTATATTAGCTCGTACTTGTCAATCACAGCGCTAGCGATATCCGCTAGACCGCCTTCTTGAATACTCAATTGCATTGCGAATCTAACAGCTCGGCGAATCAATCTTCGCAGCACATAGCCTTGGTCGACATTAGACGGAGTAATGCCGTAATTATCACCAAGGATAAATACTGCCGTGCGGGTATGATCCGCAACAACTCGATACGCTTTGGGTTGATTTTCGTATGCCGTCTCCGACAGTTCTGCAATTCGTGAGAATATCGTAGTAAACAGGTCGCTATCATAGACTGTTCCTCCATTCAAAGCGACTAGCACTCTCTCTAAGCCCATTCCCGTATCGACGTTTTTTTGATCAAGCGGTTCAAACTTTCCCTCCGCCGTTTTGTTATATTTCATAAATACATTATTCCAGAATTCAACATAGCGCCCACATCCACATGCTGGCGAACATGTAGGACCGCAACGTTCTTTATCCGAGATAATGAAGATTTCCGTATCGGGACCGCAAGGACCTGTTTGACCTGCTGGCCCCCACCAATTATCGGCTTTAGGCAAGAAGAAGATCTCTTCCTCACTTTGACCTAATGCACACCATATCTCGTACGACTCCTGATCACGGGGAGCATCATCATCTCCTTCGAATACAGTAACCGCAATTTTATGCTTGGGAATATCGAGCCAGTTCGGCGAAGTGACGAACTCCCAACTCCACGATATGGATTCATGTTTGAAATAATCGCCAAGTGACCAGTTGCCCATCATCTCAAAAAAAGTGCAATGGGTATCATCACCGACTTCATCTATATCCACAGTACGTATACACTTCTGAACATTGGTTAACCTCGTTCCAGATGGATGCTTCTCTCCAAGTAAATAGGGCACCAGCGGGTGCATGCCCGCTGTCGTAAACAATACGGTGGGATCGTTATCGGGTATAACGGAAGCGCTAGAAATGACGGCATGACCTTTTTCTTGAAAAAACTGAATATACTTCGCTCTAATCTCTTCAGATGTATACAGTTTCATTGATATTTCTCCTTTTACTCTATTTTAGACAACAAAAAAACGCCCCAAGATTGGGACGAATTAATCGCGGTACCACCCAAGTTATTGTCTTCGCATTTAGCGATACAATCAGCTCAATTGACTATAACGAGTCAAACCGGCGGGCATTAACCGCACTCCTGAACCGGCAACATACTAAGTTTCGTAGGATTTCACACCAAAACATCCCTCTCTGAACGAAATGTAGCATATTTTGTTCATTCATTGATTTCATTTATATCATTTATATCATTTATATCATTTATATCATTTCCTAATTATTGTTATTGTAGCCAGTTAGAATTCAGATGTCAATCGTGTATATTAGCAACCTGCATAATACTCGAAAACCCACTCGTAATTAACGTAAACTGCCCGTTAGCTCAACGAGGCTACCGTTCATTAGCGGCAGCCTCGTCTTGTTGATTGTTACGCTATAGTGTCCCGTTAGCGTAACTTACCACTTTATTTTTTTACTTTCCCTCTATATAATTTCCCATCATATACACCATCTTTCCATACTATCTCACCATCACCTGATAAAGCCTCAATTTTGAGGGAATCTGGTTGTCCAGGGGTTTCTTCCAAATAATCAAAATAGGTAAACCAATATCGTCCTTGCTCGGTTGAAATAATTTTTGCTTGTTGATTTAATGTATTTTGTCTTACCATCACATTTTGTATTTCGTCATCGGTAATTAACCCTGCAAACGTCAGTATTGGAATGTTAGGATCATTAGTCATTCCCCACGTAAAACCATCATTCGGGTTAATTTCGGCATTCCCACTAGTATTCCAGTATTCTGTTTTATTAGAGTAGAATGCATGGCGAAACCCCAATTCATCTTTATACAGGACAACCATTCCCTTTTCTACTTCTTCTTGATAAAGTAACTCAAACGTTTCGGACTGTGTTTTCTCTATTAACTTGTTAATTTTATCCTCGTTCGAAACTGAGCATCCTGTAATAAAAATTATTAAAATAATAATGAAAGAAAACCTTCTCACCAAATTCAACACCACTTTTCTAATAATTTCGTTTAAACAACAACTCCTGAATGTTGCTATATATTTTAACGTTATCACACGATACAAGTTACATTTTTTAATAAATTATTTCACTGTCCTTATTACGCTATCCTGCCCGTTAGCTTAATAAAAAGAACAGGCTACCGTAGCACCTGCTCATAAATGTATATATTCAACTAACGTATCCCGTTAGCTTAGTGAAATGCAGCCGAATCATAATTAGATATCTATCAAATCGCCAAAGGAATCAAGTTCTTGTCCTTAGCTCAGATAAGAACTTGATTCCTTAAATTCAAAAAAAGAACAAAAAAGTTTGTTGATTACATTCCTGAACTCATTGTTAGAAATCCTCTAAGACAGTCTTAAATGAGGACGCCATCACATCAAAAACTACCTTGGTTTCGTCATCGACAATAAAAACGATCGTATACACCTTTTCAATATTTTGGATCGGGTCATAGATCGAAATATCATGATAAGTGCTATCGTCTACTTTTTCATAGTAAAATTCTATGATTCCTCTGCTGGTAACTCCAGCTGATCCATATTGATTTATGATATCTAATAAGGTGCTTTCACCCAATACTATGCCTTTTTTTGTACGCAGTGAAGGTGTTTTAGAGGACTTATCACTTGTAAACGAATTGATACTCCAAGCATCCAACCGTCCATTGGTGTTAAAATGTGCACTGATTAACGGATAAGTATCAAAATTAAAAATATCCTTTTCCTCAGAATCTCCAAAACGTTCATCAACGGTTCGTTTCATATCACCGAATCTAACGCCGGGGAAATCATCGCTCCCGAACAAGTTGAAATCCTCATGTGTGACAGGCTCTGTACTAAAATCGGAAATTAATGCGATAGGAGTATTTGACAGAGCGGGAAGAAGGCTACGGTCTGTAGGGGTCGCTGGTCTCTTATGCATCTTCAATTTTCCGTGAAGGGCAAACTGCCGTATCCACTGGAGCGCCTCTGCCCGTGAGAACGTGCTATCCCCGTCAAACTGCTCCGAAGAGCTTGCTTCACTATTAGCTAAGCCATGTCCAATCAGGTAGGTTATAGCATCGTCACCAGTATAGTGAACGCCTTGGGAAGCACTAATGAGTTCGGCAGCTCTCAACTTTGTAATAGGCTGTAATCGCATCGAATAGTTGTTATCACCAACTGTCGGATGGTTGTAATACCCTGCCATTCGATAAGGCCCGTCTGTCCAACTCTCACTTGGATCGTATGCGGTACTTGCATTCAGCAGAGCCATCCCCATCGCTCTGTATAACATTTTGAGAAATTCAGCCTCCGTGACTACTTGGTCCGGCTTAAGGCTTTGATTCGGATAACCATTAATCACATTTTGAGCAATCCCCCATTGGAAAAGACGTTTGGCCCAGTGCTCGTTCATGCCTTCCGCTGGGGTCCCTTGCCACCTCATGATGGACTCTATTTCTGTATTGTCCTGCTCCTGCGACAGTGATTCTGCTACCGCCGCAGTTGAAGTGCCAATTAATAATGCTGCTATTACCAAGTAAATTGTCGTACGCTTGAATCTTGCCAACCTCGATCATCCTTTCACTCAACCTAATTAATTCTTCTATTACCATTTTATCGGATAATCAGGTCAACTAGCTGATAGGCCTTCCCATATTGGTGATACCAAGTAAAATGGAACGCGACGAAATGGTTGAATTATTCAATAAAACTGCCGTTTGTCGAACAAAGGCAGCCGATATCTACTGACCAGCTGCCTTTGTGTCGTTATTGAGTTTAACGTAACTCATTCTATGTCTGCTGAGGCGCTCCTGGTGGATAATAATTATTTAGTAACGTTTACAGTCGTGAAATACGTAGTAGGTTAGGATTTCTTGTACGTCCCATTTCATTTATTCACTACCACCTGTAATTTGCTCTTTACCATTGTTCATAATGTATTTGATTCAAATCAAAGCATCTTACATGATTGTCCAATCATTCTCTTTTTGACCAACATATATTGAAGATATAAAACAAGAGGAGTTGATATTTTGGTACGTATTCTCGATAAAGCTGCCGTCCAGCCGCGACGTAGATTCAATTTAGCAAACTCATTTAATATCCGACGTTCACCAGCAAGATCTCGCCTCGCAACAATCATTATACGGATTCCGGTCAATTCTCAACCTAATCTGGTAGATTTGGTAGCAACCGTGGGTGTTCGAGGTGTCACTGGTATTGCGCAAATACTCTTTAGAATCTTTCGCGATGGAAGTGAGATTTTCAACACACTACAAGGTATCGAATCTGCTGGTTCTGAACAAAATTATGCAGTTACGTTCCAGGCGGAAGATAGAAATGTAAGAGCTGGTACCCATGTTTACACAGTCACAGCAGAAAACCGTACTGCAAATACAAGAGCCGATGTTGTTGGGCCTGTATCGTTTAGTGGGTTAGCCGTTAAAACGAGAACCTAATACCATATTTGCAATTTTCAGCACCTGAATAGAGAGCCCTGCAAAAGCCTCGATTTTGAGGGAATCGGTATTCCAAGATGGAAAAAGAGATAGAAAAGTAAAAAGCAGCTCGTTCCTCGTCAGAGGATGGGCTGCTTTTGCTCATTTCAACTAAGTATAACTGCCGTTAGTTCAATTAGTGATAAAAGAAATACATGATATCACTCGAACAGTTGGACGTTTGGTTCTCGTTTCAGAACGTGAACAAGCATAGTATGCAGCTGACCACTTATTAATTTTGTAATTATGTTTCTATCAACAATTAGGTATAATCTCTTCCATAACAATCGGTGAAGCCCGGTATTCCATTTGGAGATATACTGGGATGAAATATTAATTTATTCTGTATTAAGAACATTGTTACCTGCTTAATCTGTTGTTGTTCTCAATCCATTACTTACTCATCAGCTGAAGCAAAAGGCGGTACGGAAGGTCAAGACCGACCCGATCGTTGCCATACGTATTGCTCCGTAGCCTGTCCTTCATCTTTCCGATCGATGATGAGGGTATCTACTCCCTGCTTAGCCGATTGGTATGCGGTTGAAACTCCAGCAATTCCCGCTCCAATGACAATTACCTTCAAGATGATTCCACTCCTTTCTGTAGTCGCTCTTCTCATTATAACGAGATCCCTATCAAATAGAAAAAGCCGCGTATGACGCGGCTTTTGAAGTGTTATATGAAGAGCAAAATACAAATACTTTTCCAACTCTACAAAATGTGGCTAGTTTTTTATTCAGTACCTCATCAACATGAAGCTTATTCGTCGAAGGAACGCTTTGTACCTTTGTTGCCATATGCCTTACCTTTATCGAATAGGCAAATGAACAACCACTGTCGTACCTTGGCCTACCTGACTTTTCATTTCGATGCTCCCATGATGAAGAATCACGATCTTCTTAGCAATGGCAAGCCCTAGGCCATTACCGCCAATGCTGCGGTTTCGGGATGGGTCTGTTTTGTAAAAGCGCTCGAAAACATAATCGAGCTGCTCCGGCGCTATTCCGATCCCCGAATCGGTTATCGCGAACAATATTTCATTCATCGAATGAGTAATGAGTATTTCTATATGCCCGCCCACGGGGGTAAACTTGATGCTGTTGCCGAGTAAATTCATCCATACTTGGTTGAGCTGGTCCCTATCTGCCGTTATTTTGACTACATCACCCATTTCTAAATCGATGTGAATACCCTTGGCAGACCATTGAGGCTCGCAAGTAACGACGATTTGCCTGATCTGCTCGTCAAGGTTATACGTAATCGCCTCGAATGGATGATGTTCCGAATCTAGGGAAGCGAGCTTCAATAAATTATCGCTAAGTCTGGATAGTCGCCCGCTTTCCCCGATAATGATATCTAGGTAATAATTCCGATCGCTTTCCGCCACCAAATTGCTGTTCTTCATGGCCAGAGCAAACCCAGAAATAGACGTTAGCGGGGTTTGAATTTCGTGAGAGACATTCGAAACGAAATCCTGCCTCATCTGCTCCAACTGTTTAAGCTCGCTAGCCATCTCATTAAAGCTTTGAGTCAAAGCACCCATTTCATCCGCGCGTTTCATTTTTATTTCCACATCGAAATCGCCCTTTGCAAGTCGTTTGGTCGCTTGCGTCAACGCTTGGAGGGGTTTCACCAAATATCTGGCCGCAATCAGAATGCATAGACTTCCAATCAACAGGCCGAGCAGCAATACGAGTAGCATCATCCGATTAAAGACATTTTCGTTCTGCGAGGAAAACTGCATAAACATAGCATGCGGCTCCCCTTCGAATGGAAAGGGAAGGCCGATGAACGTTTGTTCTACCTCTCCGGTAGAACGATAAACTTGTCCCCGCAACACTAGCCCAACCGCTTCCGGCGTAATTTCGACGTTATTCGTATGGTTTAGGTCATAGAACGTTACGTTGCCGGAAGCGTCATACATTTGAATCAGGTAGGCGGATACCTTCACCATACTCCCTATGAACGCATCCCTATCATCGGGTTTTGTTTGTTCATAGAGACTTATAATCTCCTCCCCTACTGCAATCATGTCGTTCTGTCCTGAGTGGTTTATTTCTTTCTGGAATAGAAAGAGCCCTATAGAGATAGAGGACAACAAGCTAAAGATAATAACTGCCAGAAACGTGCAAATGATACGGACGTATAATGTTTTGATCATGTAATCACTAACCGATACCCCAGACTACGGGCCGTTTCAATTTGAAAATGTTGCGAATCTCCGGCAAACCTTTCCCTTAGCCGCTTAATGTGAACATCGACAGTTCGGTCATCGCCTTCGTAATTTTTCCCCCAAATATGTGTGATCAACTGTTCCCTGGTGAAAATTTGCCCCGGATGGTTAGCCAATTTGAACAGTAGCTCGAACTCCTTTAACGGTAGATTAAGCGTTTCGTCTCCCCGAATAACTTGAAAGCTACGGCGATTAAGTTCAATGCCACCCAGCTGTATGGTCTGTGAAGAGACAATCATATAACGTTTCAGCAACGCTTTCACTCTCATCACAAGCTCCATCGGATCGAACGGCTTCGTTAAGTAATCATCCGTTCCAAGCTGAAATCCCTTCACTTTTTGTCCCGATTCTCCCTTGACCGTGACCATCAAAAGAGGGATATTCGAATCTATGCGCCTAATCTCCCTACACAATTCCCAACCGTCTAATTCAGGCATCATAATATCGAGGATAACCAAATCTATTTGAGAACTTTCCACAATCGCTAACGCTTCCGCACCGTCTCTTGCCTCCAATATCTCGAATCCTTCATTCCGCAAAAATAAGGTGATCAACTCGCGAATGTGCGCATCGTCATCCGCGATAAGGATTTTGGCCATGAGCATGCACTCCTCCACTCTCTCTCGTATTCCTCCCAAATGGGCGGATTGTTGCTTCAACCAAAATGCCATCCTAATAGATTCCAATGATAGAAGAATAAACTTGATACCACTGCCGATAGCGCTACGAGTGAGTAATGTACACGCTTCAGCAACGTCCAATATTTATTTTTCCATGCCAATACGCTTAAAGCTATCATAGCCAAGGTCAATCCGACAAATAAGATGGGCATGAACAGATAGAGGTTCAACGATGGTGTAATGCGGCTAAGCCGATCGATCAGATTCATGTTCAACACCACAAGGAACGTTGCAGCGAAGGTCACTAGTGCCCAAGCAGCGGTAGCCGCCGATAATCTAACGGCCCACTTCTGCACCTTAGGCATCGCTTTGATTTCGCGTCTACGGTAAGCGAACCCTGTCAATACGGTGATGAACAGAGCTACCGAGATTCCAAGCAAGGGAAGCCAGAACTTAGTTTGATCTATCAGGGGTGTCGGCTCCAGCGGCATAGGATTAAGCAAATCAAGAAACAGATAAGTGACCTTGCCCGCCGCATCGGTGCGGAATCCCATCTGATTCGTGCCTCCTACTTCCTGAAATAAATCAGGTCCGATCGGAGCATATACTTGTTGATCGGCTCCGCTTCCAATGGATAGTCGGTTATCGGAAACCGTAATGCTAATCTTGACCAGAAAATTAAAAAACTTATCTATATCGCTGTGATTACGGCGCGTGAATTGATAGGAACCGGCGTATTTTTGCAAGGAATTCTCAAGAACGGTGGACTCAGGAGATAATTTGACTTCCTGCAGAGGAAAGTAACGATCGAAAAAGGCTTGCGCTAATCCTCCCGCTGCTGCTCCACCGTCACCGCCGCTATAGGAAACGAAAATGCCGATTTGCTTATCAGGTACAAGATAAGCCGCGGTATTGAATAGTTCATCCGAGCCGGCATGGGAAATAACACGCAAACCGTTCATATTCATCTCATAAAAGCCAAGGTCCATTGCCGGTAAACGCTTATTAAACACGAAAGACGGCGAATGCATCAATTGGGCAGTTTCCGGCTTAAGAATTTGCTTGTCACCATAACGTCCGTCCTGAAGATGGGCGATCATGAAATGGGCCATATCGTTCGCTGAGACGGATCCTGATCCCGCCGGACGGAAACCTCCCTCGAACGTAAGCGGCCTAGTTGCGAATTGGCCGTTCTCACGAGCATAGCCGAGTACGGCATAAGGCTCCAAAGACGCCGGAACAGGCTCCTGAACCGTGGCATATTCCATCTCAAGCGGAACGAAAATATTTTTATCTATATAGTCATTATAAGCAATTCCGCTAACTTCCTCGACGATAAGTCCCGCCAACGAGGCGCCATAGTTGGAATAAGACATCATCTCACCTGAAGGCCTAACCCGTGCCGGCATATGCTTGGCAAGAGTTTCAGATATCGAAACGGGCAGCTTCTTTGGATCCGTGGTAATTTGATAGCCAACGCCCCCCTCCTCGAACCCGGCGGTATGTGTCATGAGATGACGCATAGTAATCGGCTGCAGATAAGTTTTTGGTATTTTCACCGTTTTTAAATAGGTATTGACGTCGGTATCGAGATCGATCTTGCCCTGCTCGACCAATTGCATCACTGCCGTCCAAGTAAACAACTTCGTTGTCGAAGCAATCCGAAACAGGCTAGTCTCAGGATCAACTAACGTACCTTCTTCGATGTTAGATTGACCATAACCCTTAGCGAACAGGATCTTCCCATCCTTGACGATCGAGATGACCGCACCTGGAATTTGGAAATTGTCGATATGCACATTCATGATACCATCCGTAAATGCTGATAGCTGAGCGGCGTCATTCAAATCTTCAGCCACTCTCTCCGGTTTAGCGGAGATCCATGTCGGAGAGGGAGTCGCTGCTGATGCAGACGTCTGAGCCCCTAACATACTCGATCCCATCGTAGCGACCAGTAGCATCAGTAAAATTATTTTGCAAGATATTTTTCTCATAAACGATAACATGATAAGCCCCCAACATTTAGCATATTTTTGATAGCTAAGAGAGCATAACATAGACATGTGAACGGAGAGTGAACCTCGCTGGTATTCACAAAAGTGGAGGGTCGTCAGAATGATTAAGGAAAAGTATCACAAACTTATTGTAATAAATTAACAACTGAAACTTCCAGGAATTTCATTGACGATCTCCCGTCGTCGCTCCAATGTCATACTCGCTTTGCCATGCTCAAGGCCAAGCTTACAATAAAGTTTTGCTATGGACAGAAGCATGGCTATTTTATTTTTCGGATTGCTGAATACTCTTCAACTAAGCTGCCCGTTAGATTTAATTTCCATGGGAGCTTAATGTTGCTGCAGTAATTCTATCTCTTCTATATAGAGAAGATGACGAGTGCAGTTTTTTGGTTCTTAGCATAGATACAAATATAAGAACCTTGAGATTAAATTCAAGGTTCTTTGAGAAGTTGGTCTGTAGATAATGATATTTATTTAAAATCCTATGAGGGATTCTCTGTTTATTGTCTTTCTTACTTAGAGTAACTTTAATGTAGTATAAAATTAACAGAAGCCTTTAATGGAATATCTAAATTCTAGCTTGAACATTATGGTTGTAGGTGAACCGGGCTCATTGATACATGAATAATATAGATATATTTAATAAATAGTCGGTACCATTCCCCCATCCATACGGATAGGAGAACCTTTAAAGGCGGATGCATAAGGACTACATACAAATGTAGCTAGTCTACCTATTTCAATAGGCTTTATAAATCGCTGTATTTCAGATTGAGGCAGGTTTGTAGTCATAAATTCTTTTTCTTTTTCTGAAAAAGTCATCTCTTCATTAGGGTATATACCCTCAATGATTTGATGCACATTTTCAGAGAGTGTTGGTCCTGGCAAAATCGTATTAACTGTAACTTCTGTTCCTGTTGTTAATTTAGATAAGCTTTTTGACAATGATAATAGCATTGATTTTGTCATTGCATACTGAGGCATTTGTCCTGAAGGCATAATGGCTTCTTCACTTGCTATAAAGATAATGCGGCCATAATCATTTTTCAACATTTTAGGTAAATAAAATTTAGATAATCCATTTGCAGCAAGAACATTAGTACGGAAGTATTTTTCCCATACTTCATCGTCAACGTCCTCATATTGCATGATTTCATAAATACCCATATTGTTAACTAAAATATCAATATCGGGGTATTTTTCAAATAAAGCTTCTCTTTGTTGAATATCCACAATATCGGCTGTAGCATTTTGAGGAGCGGTAGCCGGGAAATCTGACTTAATTTCATTTATAGTACGTTCTACCTCTTCATAATTTCGTCCATTAATTAATACATTAACACCTTCTTTGGCAAGTTCAATGGCAATTGCTTTACCTATACCTTTCGTTGACCCTGTTACTAAAGCTGTTTTATTGTTTAATCCCATATCCATAATACATTTCTCCTTTTTAACATCTAGTAGTGATTATATTACCTTGTCTGGATTGTCCAGTAACTAGCATATTGCGTCAAAGTTCTTGTTTAACACGCCAATTTGATGGAGTATCACCTTCCCAAAGACGGAAGGCTCGATAGAACGAGTTCTGGTCTTCATATCCAATCAAGAAAGCCACTTCTTTAATATCGAGCGAGGGGTCTGCCAAGTACTCTCGTGCCTGCTCATGTCTAACTTGTGTCAACAGATGCTTAAAGCTCGTGTTTTCGTCAGTAAGCCGACGCTGCAAGGTACGATCGCTCATACCTAACTCCTTCGCGACAGCCTTAATGTCGGGGCGCCCTCCTGTGAGGCTACGTTTCATGATCCATTTGACCATCTCGGTAATTGAGCGGCTCCGCTGCTGTTCATCCAACGATCGGTCCAGAACGGGAGTCAGGATCTCAAGCAACTCTTCGTTGTACGAGACAAAGGGGCGGTCCAGATCTCTTCGATGTAACGTCAAGCGGTTACATTTCGCACCAATCCGGACACGGCATCCGAAGTAAGCTTCAAGAGCCTGTACATCGCCCATTGAGTGCGAAAATTCGACGAACTGTGCCCTCAATGGTTGAGCTGTGCCCCGACGCCCAAGCTCCAGAAGAAATGCCAGCGTGATACCAACCAGCATCGGCGGACCGGGTTGCTCGGTATACAGCCAGTCCAGTTCGATTGTACAGTGCTCGCCCTCCTCGGTGATACGTAAGCTTTCGGGGGGGCACAGTTGTTTGTACCGAGCCATTCGGTTTAGAGCGTCGCGGTAGTCACGAGCGTGGTAAGTCGCTAAGACGGTCGGTGGGTACTTCGCTGTTTCAAAGACGGTCGCAAGCTTGATGATTCCTTTGGCAGTGTCACCAATGAGATCGGAATAAGCCTGCCAGATCGCGAAATATTGGGCAGTGGTGACTACTGGTTCAGTAATAATGGTGAGCGGCAGTCCTGCTTTGCGAGCTACGTCGTGGGCAGCAATCCCTAATTGACGTAATCCTTCCCAAAATCCTGGCGGGAATTTAATACGCTCAGAGGGTTGAGACTTCATACATATGGGCCTCCTTTAGCTACTTACATATTCATTAGTTTTTGTTGTGATTAGGTGTCCTGACTTGTTGATCGTCCGTTTAGCCTAACTGCCCATTACTTTAAAGTAACTTAAGTTTCTGTGCTTTCATAACCGCTTCAATGCGTGAATCTACATTTAACTTTACAAATATTTTCGTCAATATGTTTTCTACTGTCCGCTGTGTCAATGAGATCTCGATTGCTATCGCTTTATTCGTATAAGATTGTCCTAATAGCTTTATTATTTTCAGTTCTTTTTCATTAAAGTTCGTTACAATTTCTGATGATGAAGGATGTAATTTTAGGTTCATATAATTAAGAAAGTCTTCCGATACAACCACTTCACCCTTCGTGATAAATCGAATCGTTTGAAGTACGCGTTCCTTATCTGCTGTTTTCGGTAATAGCCCATCTACCTTTCGTTCCAACAATAACTCATAGTAATCACTCAGTTCATAACCTGTATATAAAATCACACGAGCATCTGCTTGATATTCTTTAATCTGTTGAGCCAATTCAATCCCGTTTAATGGTTTCATATTAATATCAATGATGTAAAGGTCAAAAGCAAATTCTCTCACTTTTACCATCACTTGCGTCGCGTCATTTTCTGTTTCAATTCGCATATCTACAACACCTTGAAACAACAGTTTCGTTCCATCCAAAACAACCGGATGATCATCTACAATTAATATACTAATCATTCACCAACACTCCCTTCATACCGACTCTGATGTGCATGCCATTGTGTGGTGAAGAATGAATCATCATCTCTCCGTTAAATGCTTTGATCCGTTCTTGAATCCCTCTTATTCCCATCGTATGTGAGTTTTCTAGCATTTCTTCGATAGAACACCCAACTCCGTCATCCTCATAAAGTAGTTCAAATCCGTCTTCTACATGTACAGCTTCATCGATACGTATTTCGCATTAGAATGCTTCAGTGCATTATTGAATAGTTCCTGGAAAATACGGTAAATGACGAGATTTACTTGAGCGTCTTTTATTTCAAGATGTGTTATTTCTATATCTAATCTAAAGTAAGCACGCATTTTTACTTTTTGGATCAATTTATTGAGTGCGGCATACAGACCCATTGTATTTAATAACGGCGGGCTTAAATGTTCACAGTAGTCTCTTAAATCTTGAGACGCTTCATCCAATTGCTCCCGAATACGATGTAATTTCATTGTAATATTCACATCATCTGTTTCTCCTGTAAGAACACCCATTTCCCTAATTAACAGTAATTGTTCTTGTAAAATCGTATCATGTAGCTCCTGAGCTAGCAGTTGCTTTTCCTCTTCAAACATACGCCAAAGCACTTTATCTAGCCATGGAATTTGATTCTCATTAAACGTCTTTATTTGCTTTATTTCCAAAATCAGTTTTTCAACTAATTGTATATTTTCGATAAAATTATCAACATATAATACGAATAACTCGAGCCATTGTAATTGGCCATTCCTGAATTTCTTTGTGGTTTGTTGAATGGTAAGCGTCATTAGTATGCTTTCAATCGCATTTTGATGTAATAAAACCTTATAGGTAAGGCCCTTTTTCTGAACTTCACCTTTTTTTATCATTTGATTATGTATATCCTTTAAAGTAAAGATATCCACTTGCTGGACATCTAGCTTAATCTTCATTTCATCTTTTATATTTGCAAATAAATCATTGCGGTTGGTCGATTTCCCTATACGATTAATAGAAGAATACAATTGGTGAATGGCATCTCCTTTAGATGAGAAAAGAATTCTACGTTGGTTATAGTCCAGTCGTTCCTTTATGTACAGTCCAAACAGCTGGATACATAATGCGAAGCAGAATATCCCTACAAGTTGAATATCCGTTAACGCACTGCCCCCTATAATATAAGTGCCTATCGTCATTAGTAGTGCCATAACAAGTGCGAATACCATGTAATATCGTAGACGATTAATATAATAAGCCATATCAAATAAACGATTCGTGAAGTACATTAATATAAATCCAAAAGGTAAAATAAATAAGAATAAGATCGTCGCGTCAGCAGACAGTAAATGTCTACCTAATAAAAGCTTAGGCAATAAATATAAAAAGCTAAAACCGATCAGTGGGGATATTAAAATGACGAGCAAAGACAATATTTGTGGCGTTTTATATTTCACGTAACTATGAATTATTATATAGAGAATGTATGCTCCTACTGATAACACGAACAATAACATTATGATTGATCTCACTAAATGAAAGGACGGGTAGATCATACGCACAACATCACAGACCACGATAAATAATGGTAAACTGTATAATATATTCACCTGTTTTATGAAGAGCCATTCTAGTTCCAAATGTTTAAAGTAACTTTTTAAAAAATGTATTAAAAAAATGAGACAACCTAGCATACATGCCCCATTTATGACCAGTCCAATCGGATTTGCTCTCGTTGCAGCACCTGAACTAACATATTCTAAAGATAACGTTAATAAAAAAGCTATCAGATAGACGGTCGCTTGTTCCCGCTCCTTTCGTTTGTATACATATAACGCTAACAAGAAAACAAGCACAAAATAAAATAGTGGTAAAATAAATTGCAAATAAAAATGCTTCGGCAAATCGTTATGCGTGACTTCAATCTGAAGCGTACGACCATCTTGCTTTATAACAGTTAATGTATTGGCAGCTCGAATACCTTGATCCGCCACTACAAGCGGTATTTCATTAATCTCTACCTCATCCACAGCTATAATAATATCGCCCACTGAAATCTCTTTTCTTTCGCCCCAATCAGGATAATACATTTCCTTCACAGACCATTGATGATTATTTTCTATTAGCTTTATACTGACAAACGGTTTGTCTAATACGACCAATAAAACAACAATACCCAGGAGAACATATAGGCTAATCGTAAACCAAAACCAATATTTTTGCAGAAACCTCAACGTCCTCGCCTCACTTAATCATCTTTCTATCTTTCCTATCATCATATAAATTCAAGTAGATGGAAAGAGTTTTGTCGAAAATTTCGGAACTCCACCACATTCATTTCGGAACATCACTATCTATTTTACGGAAGTCCACTATCGTATTATTAGTATTTCGAATGCTATCCTTTAGCTAAGCTGATAAATTTTCACTAAGAAAGATGTGGGATGATGAAACAATATGGACGATTACTTGTTGTAGCTCTCCTGTTGGTTGCAGTAGTAGCTGGTACGCTCGTAATTCTTAAACAAGATACGGTTCGCATGGGATTTGGTACAAAGCAGGAGATGGTGTTATCTTCCGGCACTTACTTCACACAGTCACTACAGCTTGCAGGCAAATATGCGATAGTTGCGACTGCCGGTAAAGGAGAAATCCGTTTTCTTAATTCTATGGAAGAAGAAGTTTTAACAGTGAATCTAATCGATGACCTTTATCGTGATGTCATAAGCCGAGCACCTCAAATGGAGAATCAAATTTTATTTGAAGAAGGTCAGAAAATTAATTTCGATGATGTTGCTTCCATGCTGATTACCGGTGATGATGCATTTACAGTAAAGCTCATTAAAAGATAGGAGAGATCGTATTTGTTACAACTTAACAATGTTAGCAAATTATACGGAGAACAGTATGCCTTATCAAATATAAATTTAGAAATTAATAGATCTGACTTTATCGGATTAATTGGGGCGAATGGCGCTGGAAAAAGTACTTTAATGAAGGTCATTTTAGGATTAGTTCCACACTATGGTGGAGAAATCATTTGGAAAGGGCAAAAAATATCAAGTAAAAATCAACTCACACTGTTACAAGACACAAAGGCTTTGATTGAAACGCCTCAATTTTTCCCTACGCTGACAGGCAAAGAAAATTTAATCTACTTTACAAAGTTAGACGGTACATATTCTGAACAACGTGTTAAGAACGCACTACAATTTGTTAATCTACTAGATGCAAAGGACAAACAGTTTCGCCATTACTCATTAGGGATGAAGCAAAAGCTGGGCATCGCACGCGTCTTTGCGACAAACTGTTCATTTATTATTTTAGATGAGCCGTTTAACGGGTTAGATCCAATTGCTAAAAGCGAAATGAAACAAATTTTAAAAAAGCTCTATGAAAGTGGCAAAACACTACTCGTTTCAAGTCATTTACTCGAGGAACTAGAGGAATTATCCAATAGAATTCTCTTTTTAGAAAACGGTCAATTAAAACAGGATATTGTATGGCATCATGATGCGGATACGATGTTTGAAATCTCCATTAATCGTATGCAAGCGACAAACATCCAACAATTCGTGAATCAATATCATATAACATACGACCTCACATTAAATGGTGACAAAATCTTCGTTAAAGCTGAGCGGGCTGTATTGCCAGCTATTTACACACTCTTCATTCAGCATGGCATTGATTTCTTTGAGGTGACGAATGCGACAAAGCAATTATAAAGATACTTCGAAAGCGGAGATGAAATGGTATGACGCCAACTAATATTTTTAGCAGCGAATGGCTTCGTTACAAACGGAGTCTAGTATTCTACTTATACATCGCCAGCTTAATCGGAATTCCTTTTCTATTTCGCTGGATCAAGGCTGGTGCGAATGAAACCATACTCTTTGCTGTCATAACGTTAACGATCACCGTACTTGCTTCTACCGAACTTGCCCGTCTAGCAGAGTCTGGCATCCTCAGAACCATTCTGTTAAGTAATGTGGCTAGAACAACCTTTTATGTTAGTCATACTTGCAAATACATTGTTTTTTTCATATTCTCAACAACGCTTAGTATGGTCATCATTCATTTTGTAGCGTTGCAATCATTGACATTAAACTTACTCTTGAAACAATGCTTTATTTATTTTGTATTAACCTTTTTTTATCTATCATTTTCTCAATTACTCAGCATTCTATTAAGACAAACCGTACAAGCATTAATGAGTGGTCTACTCATTTTGTATATTATTGTACCGATTTTTAATTCCTTTTTTTATTCAAAGGAATGGTACCACCTTCTACCGTTTCTTTATTTAGAGCCGGACAATTTCCTTGCACTCGAATCATCAAAACTTGTTTATATAAGCATCTTACTCATCGCATGTAGCTTACTATTTCAATATCTAGGAATTCGACGCATGCAGAAAATTGAAGTGTAAGCTCATTTTCATCTGGGCGAAGGTGTAGGCAATGGACATACCCAATACAAACACAAAGAGGACCATTAATCACATAGAAAATAATAGAGGGATATGTATAGCCGCGCTACCTACCATACGCGCATATCTGTTTGTCAGCCTTTGCTTTTGTGCACTAGTGGAACTACCTCCTATGTAATGCGTATTTATTTACAAGGGAGATGATCTAATGTTCATTTTTATCGGAATATTAATAGCTGGACTTGGTTTACTTAGTATCTTTAAGCCTACATTCGCATGGTATTCAAATGAAGGTTGGAAGGTAAAGGGGGATTCTGAACCAAGCGATGACTACATAACCGTTGTAAAATTAGGAGGAATAGTTGCTACAATTATGGGTTTATTATTAATTGTAGCTGGAATTCTAAACTTAATGGTTTAATGGTTATTCTGCCTAATATTGCTCCTCACGGTAGCCAAGTTATTGACTATGATTTCTCTCCCGGATCAGTCCGGCCATAATGTGCGGACCAAACCTCCTCTGCAACATTGATCATAAGAGTTACTTTCTTAATTTGTGGAAGTAGCTTCGAGAGCTCCGCTTGTATCTGCTCTTTCATTTTCATCAGTCCTTTCTTTTGAAATTCAAATCATGGTAAACTAAAGTAAATACTTTCCAACTGCGAGGTGACTTCGATGAAATACGGTAGAGCTCGGTCTGAACGAAATTGGAACTACCTTGAGTTATTTCTAGATATTCTGTTGTACATCCCAAGATTGGTAATCAAATTGTTAATCTAAATAAGATCGTACATTTGGTCACAAGACCGAGCCTGCCCACTAGTCAGACCGATGAAAGTAGCAAACTTCATCCAGGTCTCTTCTTAAGAATGTATTCCCCGACCACTTTATTTTCGATTTTAGTCGCTGCTGACGGATCTGCATTGAAGCTTTCCTACAATGAAATACAAAAGTTCGAAGACTTTTTTACATAGAATTAAGATAAGAACGGTAGTCATATCTTCGTCAAGTGTTGAGAAACTCCAGCTTGTAAATAGAATCTACCTTTTCCAGAACTGTCCGACTTTCTTGCATGAATTTTATAGGTGTAATTTTGCCCTTGTTGATGAAGACGCCCATTTCCCCCCTATTCTCTCCGAACGCAGCCTCATATAGGTGCGCAGCCCCCTTACTTGGGTGGGAAAAGAAAAGATGACGAAGGGGAATCAACCATATCGGCATGCCCGAACTTCCACTCATGGGGGTTTTATTAGGTCCTGGACAAACACTCCTGATTTCGATGCCTTCTGCAGAAGTTGTCTGTGCTGCTACTTGCGTCCATAGAGACAGAGCCAGCTTTGTAGAAGCATACCCTCCAAGTAGTTTTTTGAATTCGGTCGGTTTCTCCAACGTTTCAAGCTCGAACCGCTTCACCGATAGCAATGCATTGGAGGAAGTATTGACTATTGTTCTCATCTCTCCCTTTAATACTAGTTCTCTTAGTTCCATATAGATGATTTAAGGTATTACGTATATTTAGTTCGACTTAAAACCGTGAAATCCTTTGTCTATGCGGTTTTCACGGTTTCAGATGAGTTGTGAAGTGTTATCAAGTTGTTATGCTTTGTGGGCAAGTTGTGGGCATGTATAATCAAAATAATAAAAGAATACCCTGCTGACCACAATTAAGGTTAGCGGGGTATTCTTTACCCACGCTATCAGCTTGGAAGGCTGATATTTACGATTAGCAACGCGTGACTGTGATATGCAAAACAGCGTAGTATAAGAGATTTTATTTTTTTACGATAAACAACATGATACTGTGAGTCTAAATTTAATCATATGGACTGCCCCATTTGGGGCAGTTCCACTTTTTCTTCATTATATATACGGATTAAAATATTTTTTTGATTATTCTTAAGCTTGGAAGTTATAAATTAGCATGGATATATCTACCTATTTCTGATAGAATTGCAATGTCGTTTATTATCATATTTAGGGGGAATTTAAGCATGTGGATGGCTCTAGGTTTATTAAGCTTTTTGGCTTGTGGTGTGTTGATTACACTAGGATTAGTGTCTTTGATTAAGAAAAAGGGAACTTCCAAAAAGATGTTTTTGTATTCGTTGGTATGCTTTGTTTTGTTTATAGTAGCCATGGTCGCTAGTCCAGCAGCTGAGACTGAAACAGCGGATGCCAAAGATGAAGTGGTATCGGCCAAGGTTGATGATACTTCCACGGTCAAAGCTGATGACGCCGCTAAACAAGAAGCAGATCAAGCGGCCAAGGATAAGGCGGATCAAGAAGCTAAAGATAAAGCTGAGGCTGAAGCCAAGGTTGCGGCTGAAGAATTGGCTAAAAAGGAAGCTGAGGCAAAAGAGGAAAGTGTCCCTAGGGAACATAAATCGGCGTTAAAGAGTGCGGAATCATATGCAGAAACTATGCACATGTCAAAGGCAGGCATTTACGATCAGTTGACTTCTGAATATGGAGAAAAGTTCCCTCCAGAAGCCGCTCAATATGCTATCGATAACATTGTATTCGATTGGAAAGAAAATGCATTAAAACAGGCACGGACATATGCAGAAACTATGAGTATGTCAGATTCGGCTGTTTACGATCAATTGATTTCGGAATACGGGGAAAAATTCACTAAGGAAGAAGCACAATACGCGATAGACAATTTAGAATAAGATAAAAAAAGCGACCTACCCACGTAATTGTGATATGCTCCCATCATAGTAGACAGCAATCAAAGTGTCACCCTGCTGTTGCGTGATGGCGAAAAGATAACGGGAGTAGAGGAAGTATCGAATGATCCCAAACGCGCCAAGGTAAGGACAGTCGAAGGTCCAGTATGGGTACCGTACAAGGATATTAAACATGAGTCGAGAGTAATAAGTATGGTTAAAAAAAAGACCACTTAGGAGTTAATCCTCGGTGGTCTCTCTTTTTCAGTATCGTGTCCCGTTACTTCAACAAACGAATTGAGTTCCAGTTACCTTTTTTTCGAGAAAATAACAGTAAAGCTTATCACTTTATAGCCACTTGTTCTATCGTTCCGAAATGTAATCTGAACGGTATCAGTCTTAGCACTCTTCATCATATTTCCTTGTATCATGAATTCATGGGTGGTATCCGAATCCGTAAGAGGAAGTATTTTGGCATCATCGACAATAAAATCAGTATGATACTTTTCCTTAAGAATACTCATTATTTTTGGATGAAGCTCTATCAATAAGACTTCTTGCAGAAAAGTTGTATTTGATACAAGGAACTACCGCATGAACCTCAAATTGCATCTCCCGTCCCTGTCTGGAGTAGTTTATTTCCTCAGGCATAACACCTGCATTGTTAAAAATCACATCGATACGTTCTTCGTTCAATTTAATATCCTTCAGTGCTGCATTCAAACTTTTATAATCGCTCAAATTGGCTTTATAGACTCGGATATTGTTATTCTTTAGGGATTCTCGAATAAGTGAATCGTTATTGGGGAAACCAGATCGGATCAAAGCTATTACTTGCATTCCCTCTGATAGTAGTCGTTTTGTTAATTCGAACCCAACTCCAGGTTTGCAGTTTCCTTCAATTCTGGCTTCCCCGCTTCGAGTAACACTTTATTCCGACCTAAGAAAATAGCTGCTATGATTATGAGTAACCCCGTTCCGATAAGCAACCATTCAATTTCGATGAAATCTGCAAGTGGTCCAAAGATGAGCATTCCTATGGGCATCATTGATGTTGAAATCATACCAAATACACCAAATATTCTCCCTAAATAATTTTCATCCACTTTCTCCTGAACAAGAACAGTCGTTGGCGTATTGAAAATGGGCATAGCCACTCCGAAGATCGCCATGAATATTAAATAGATCCAGAAGACCGGAACAATACCGAGTAATAACGTGCAGACTCCCATTACAAGACTGGCGAGTGTCATCGTTTTTACTCTATTTTTAAAGCCTCCCCATGTAGCGATAATTCCTCCACCTACCATCATACCAATAGAAAAAGCAATTTCAATTACGGTTAACCGCCAAACATCTCCACCGAAACTACGTGTAACTTGCAATGGGGTTAAGAACGCAGCAGGCGCCATTAAGACAAAGAAAAAGGCGAAAAACACAAACAATTTCTTCAAAAATTCATGATTTTTAATATAAGTTAGACCTTGTTTAAAATCATTGAGATAGCTTAATTGTTGTTTCTCGGAAGCCTTCTTATGTAGCGGTATTTTTAATAACGTGAGTAATGTTACAATCGCAATCGCTGCGGTAATAACATCGATGAAGAATATTATTTCAATGGAAGTCATTGTCAAGAGTGCCGCACTAACCATCGGAGACACAAACATAATGATAGCTTGTAAGCTTCCATTGGTTCCGTTCACTTTCGTAAGTTTGTCACTTGGCACGATTTGCGGCAAAATAGCACCGACAGCTGGTGTCTGAATACCTGCTCCAACTGCACGAACTGCAGCCATTACAAAGAGCAACCAAGTCGCATTATAACCCATCAAAAAAATAACAGCGAGTATCAACGTGGAAATAGCAATCAGTGCATCTGCCGCAATAATAAGTAATTTCCTATTGTAGCGATCCGCCCATACCCCTCCGATTGGAGATAGAATGAAGGTAGGTATAAACCCACAAATAATATACAACGTCATCATTACACCTGACTGCGTAGTAAGCGTGATATACCACATAATCGCATACTGAACTAAGGACGACCCAAAAAGTGATATCGTTTGACTTCCTAAAAAGAGAATAATATTCCTTTTCCAATGATGTACTGAATTTTCATTTGTTGACGACATCTTGTTTACGATCTTCTCCTCCCTGGTTCTGCTAACATTATATTACACCTATTTTTTCTAAAAATCCCTTTTAAAATACAATACTAACATTTCCATCTTGATACGGAAATAGCCTAGAACATCTCGATAGGACTCCTTTTATTATTCTAGACTATATCCATATGAATGATGACTTCAACATTCTATTTACTCCGTCTCTCTCAACCGCTCCACATGTTCCGTATACTCCTTAACAAAGGCATTCATGCTGGACATGTTTTAATATGCTGTAAACTTATTATAGAGTTGTGCGTTGTATAGGTGGAGGGGGGCAGACATGGCACAAGAAACAATGAATGAATTTCTTCAACAGGTAGGAACCGTACTGTATAGATACTTGAGAAAACGTGGACTTCCCCATGAGGATGCCGAAGATATAATGCAAGATACCTGCTATAAATTTTTATTGCATAAAGATGGAATTCAATCAGATAAAGTTATGAGCTGGTTATTCCGTGTGGCTACGAATCAATTTTACGATCTGAAGAGAAAAGATACGCGACACCCCACAATGAATGTTGATGATGTCCCTCTCCTTTCCTTGACTGATATTCCTGAAATCAGCATCCTTCAAAAGGAAAGATCAATAAGTATCAGAGATACCCTTGAAACACTTTCTGAATTTCATCAAGAATTGTTAATTCTGAAGTTTGAGTTGAAGTTATCATACAAAAATATATCATCTTTACTAAATAAGAATGAGAATACACTGAAAACTCATGTAGCGCGCGCAAAGGAAAGATTTATAAAAAACTTCAAGGAGGACCTTTAATATGGAAAAGGATCTGAATCATTTTTCATTTGATGAAAAGCAAGCTACAAAATTAATGAGGAAAGCAAAACTGTGGTCTACACTAAAAATGATTGGAATTACAGTAATCGTGACACCTATTGTCTTCGTATTGTTATGGTATGGATTCAGGTCGTGGTCCCTCAATCAAGCTCAACAAACAATGAAAGAAATCGTGATGTTTAACGAAATTAGTGCACCTAATGTTCATATTAGTCATCAGACATACGATAATAATTGGTTCGGAGGGACAATTAAAACTAAAACCTTTAAGTGGATAGGGAACGTCCCTTATGTTTGGGAATCCGTTGAAAGGAAGTACACATTATTTGGTCGCTCTTCACGAATATATGGTTCGTTCGGAGCCATCCCGTTAGATCTACCGGCAGAATCGAATCAATTTAACCGATATAATGCTGATACAGGTGATAGAGAAATGATCTTTTACCACCCTGAGATTTCCTATGATGCCTATAAGGATATTATTAGCGATCTGAATCAAGTTGACGACACTACGTTAGTGGAGCTCGGATTATCTTTTGATAAAGCGTATCATTTCGATGAGATCAAGAGCCTAGTTCCTTCTGATGTACAATTCGTCTGGTGGTGGGTCGACGCCTATACGGATGACTATTTAGTATATATGAAGCAAGGAAAGCAGGTGATTCCTGCGGATAGCATGCTCATTTATGGATTTCATTCAGAACAATTTGAAATAACCGGCGGTATCGATACTTTTATTACAAATGTAGAGCAGTTGCGTGAGAGCAGTAAGAGCTTCAAATGGGCAGCAGACGAAATTCACAAATCTTTAGTGGGGGATAATCAAAGCATAGAACAAAGTGATGTGAAAATTATTGGTGCTGTCGTAACAGGGACATCCAAACAATTAGAAGTGTTACAGGGGCAATCCTTCATAAAAGCCTCCACATTCGGAGTGATATCTGACAAAAAATCCGTACCGAACTAAAACCTTTGCGTAAAGAAGACATACCGATAAGAAGAAAGGGATTCTTTCATTAGAAAGGATCCCTTCATTATACCCCTCGCTACAAAAGGAGCTACGCAGCATCCAACTCGTCGAGGGCTTATCTTACACTTCCGACAACAACCACTTATGACCCGGACGTTGATGTTTGACATCATACAAGACTTTATCCGCACTTTTGAGAAGGGTATCTCCATCAAGTCCATTGTCAGGATAAAAACTCACCCCGATACTTAATTGGATCGGAACATGCTCGTCTAGAACGAACATCTTGTTCTCTTCGAGTAGACGTCGAAACTGATCAATCTTCTCTTGAACCTTGTCCATCTCAGCCGAGAATACAGTAGTTAAGAAGAATGCAAACTCATCACCGCCTAGTCTAGCAGCCATGCCATCAAGATGGATCACCTTTCTTATCAAATCGGCAACATGCATCAATGCTTGATCGCCGACGTGATGCCCGTATTTATCGTTGATATTTTTAAAGTAATCAAGATCAAACATCACAATTGCTAATTTATGATGATTGTTGCCCGCATCAAGGATGGCTGCATCCAGCGTCTCATAGAAGTATCTTCGATTCGGTAAGCGAGTAAGTGGGTCGTGATACGCCAAGAACGTGATCTCTCTCTGATCCACCTTCTGTTTCGTAACGTCACGCATAATCAGAATAAGATGAGGTTCATATTCAAACAGAACATAGTCCCCATCAATCAGAACATCCATTCTTCGATCGTCGATACTGATCATCATCTCATAATTACTGATCTCCTCGCGGGCATGGATTCGCCTCTTAATCTCTTCATTTAATATCGTATAACAATTCGTATGATCCATGTGAATGTAATCGAATAGTTGCTTAGCGCTCGGGTTCGCTTCTTTCATGTTCCCGTTCAGGTCAATAAGCATGATTGCCGACGGGTTGAGATTAAATAACTTCTCGTAACGTTTATCGATATGGTTTAAAAAGTCGTATCTCATCATCGTGTGCCTCAGAATAATACACCAAGCGATGCTACCGTATATGTAAGGATATGGGGGTAAATAACCTTTGAAGTCTATCATCCCAACCGTAAGGTTAATGAATCCTGTTATACATATTCCTAACATCAGTCGATTATATATCCCTTTAAGTCCATCTGTACTTGCATTCATTTTCCCTTTGGCAAGGATCATCAAGTATAAGACATTAAAGAAATTACTTCCGATCATAGCCGCATAATAAGCCTTATTGTATACTGGCTGTTTCCAGATCCCCACTTGATGGAATTCGTTCACAGAAATCATTTGCTCATTGAAAAATAGTATGTTGATCAGCACGAAGACTACAGGTAAATAGCAGATGTATGGGAATATATATTGCGGTATCTTATGTTCCAAACGGGTAAGCTTCATAAACAAATGAAGGCCTAGCCCAGGGAACATAATTCCAGCAGTACTGAACCATATAGCGGAGATCATTGGGCTATACTCAATTGGAAGTTGATGTCTTACATATTCCTCAAGGAATAACATCATACAACAGAACATAATAGCGAATACCAATCGATGTTCCGTTCTCTTATGATTGCGCAGAAGGACTTCTGTCATCATAAACATAAAGAATAGGATCGGAATGAAATGTGTAAACAATGGAATAATCTCTGATAATAAAGTCATGTGACCACTTCTCTTTCGGGACGCATAGTATACCTATCTTATCTTATTTCCAGCTTTTTGTATCAATTATTAATAATAAATTTTGATATATTTCGACAAGACCATTCTGGCATGATTAAACATACTAAAGAAGTCACTCAGAGTAGGAGTGACTTCACTTAGATCTGTATTCTCAATGTTATTATCTATATCATTCGTGTCGGAAGACGAGTCCAAGAAGGCTCCATTTCTCCGCCCGCATCAGCTGGCATACTTGGCAGAATCAACCCGCCATCCAATCTCAACACTGTACCCGTCATATAGCTCGCTTCATCGGAGACCAGATAGGAGATCAATCCCGCTACTTCCGATGGGGTACCCAAACGGCCCAACGGAATTTGCTTAGAGAACCCTGAAGAACTTAGCTCCTCCGATGAAAAATTACCACGAATGGCTGTAGCTCCTGGAGCCACAGCGTTCACACGAATTCCATAGGAAGATAACTCTAGTGCCAATGATTCACATGCCCGATTTAACGCTGCCTTCATACCTCCGTAAAGCGGATCTTCGGGATAAGACCGCAACCCCCTTGTCGAAGTAATGAATACTATGCTACCGCGAATCTTCTGCTCAGTCATATGTTTTGCGGAAATTTTGGCACATAACATATAGCTTCGGTAATCAAGTTTATACACGAGGTCGATATCTTCTGCCGTCAATTTACGCAGATTGTTGTGAAAGGTAAGACCAGCACAACAAATCATGACATCCAGTCTACCTAGATCAGCGATCGCTTGTAAGGTAACTGATTCCGGTACTTCATCATTCTCCATGGATGCCTGATAAATAAAACATCGACGCCCCATCTCCATAAGTTCCTTCTGAAGGGTTTGTGCTTCATCTAACTTGGTATTGTAAGTGATCGCGACATCGTAACCGTCTCTCCCTAATCGCTGAGCGATTCCTCGACCTATCCCTCGACTCCCGCCTGTGACAAATGCCGTTTTCTCCATTACATTCAACCACCTTTCACCAATAACTTCCTTAATACGTCACTTTCACCGTTTTGATCTCAAATGGACGGAAGACAAGCTCGGCCTCATCTGTTCCGCTAAGCTCCTCCACTTCTTCCTCTAGCATGTTGGTCAGACACTGTGCCCTCGCGCCATATCCCAGACTCAGCTGCGTCCGTGTATATGTTCCCTCCGCCTCATACAAGCGCAGGATGAACGCCCGTTCCGCATCTTCGCAAGGTTTGACCGTTTCGATAATGATATTGTCTGCATCTATCTGGGCAAGCGGAGTGGAGTCGTATTCACCCGCCACGATTAAAGGCTGACAATTTAACTCGTAGGCAGGTTGAATAACGGATGTTGCACCATAGCCTTCATTGTGGGGATAGAAGGAATAAGTACATTCATGCATCCCCTTGTCTCCTCTAAAGTCGGGACGAAGACCTCCTTTGTGCAGCGTCAAACTCATATCTCCACCTTTAACGGAAATGCCGTACTTACAATCATTGAATAACGCGACGCCGTACCGTGTTTCCGAAAGATCGCTGTATTTGTGATTCATTACCTCAAACATCGCTTTCTCTTCATTCGTATTCCGCGTTGTCGGCCGGCGAAGATAACCAAATTGCACCTCTTGACGGGCGAAATCAGTATGAATCGACGTATCAAAGGTAGTCTTCAGCAAACGGTGATCGTCCTGCCAATTCATCACAGTCTCGAACCTCACCTCGGCACTGTAGGCAAAAAATATCATGTCCTGGCGGATGCTCGACCGTGGAGAAATACGGTACTCACTACGGAGACGGAACTCCACTGGACCATCAGCAACCACTTCACGGGAGAGCAATTGTGCGCTCGGAACCAGCTTTAATTCGATATCGGCATCGATATCCCAGCTATCCCAAGCTGATGGTACATCCTCCGCCATTAAGAAAGTATTGAGGGCATGACCCGCTCCGCGCAGTTCTCGGTCGTTCCTCTTATCTACGAAGGAGGACAGAAAGCCTTGAGTATCAAAAGCCACCCGAGCCAGTGATGTTTCCAGTGTGTCCCCAGTGAAGACAAATGGAGAGTTCCCAGCCGGAACACCTTCCTGTAGCTTCACAGCGATGGAAGAAAAAGCTGGTATGGTCAGCCCGGCAATCGCCAATTTACGATTTCCGTGTAAATCCTCGAACACTTGCTGAGCGTACGCCCCCTCCACCATCTGATCGCCAGCAATCGTCAAATACACTGTATCCTTCCGTTCAAAGGATAGCGTATTAACGACTGACAAGAGATTCTCGTCCGGACGGGTAACGGTCCGTTCACGAAGAAGCTCATCCGCAGTCACCAAGAGTTCCGTCATTTCGGTAATACATTGATCGTGAGCGTTGGGAATGCTCGTTCCTGGTAGAGTATCGTGGAACTGGTTGACTAATAGTGTTTCCATCAAAGGACGTATGCCTTCATCAGAGACAACTCGACCTGCACGAACCGCTTCCTTCACCGTTATGTATTCAAGATCACGAAGCAGGTATTCCGCCTTGCGATTATTGCGTTTAATCGTGTGCTGATTCGTAAGGGTACCTCGATGAAGCTGTAAATACAGCTCGCCTGTGTGGGTGGATGGATTGACGACGCTTTGCTCCAACATCCGCATGAAATCCCCAACAGTAACATGAGCGGATCGGGGCAATCCTTCCAAATCCTGTACCCGTCGTGCCATCTCAATCATCTCAAACTGCGGACCACCACCGCCGTCACCGAATCCGTAGGACAACAATCGCATATTGGTCACCGTCTTCTCACGGATGGCGTCCTGATTGCGCTTCCCGTCCACCACGAATTCCATCAGATTTTCCGCATCCGGCCATATATGCGTCCTGTTAAAATGGGTCAACACCTGCGTACCGTCCAGACCTTTCCAGTAGAAGGTTTCATAAGGGAATGGAGTGGTGTCGTTCCAACCCAGCTTAGTCGTGAGAAAATAGTCCACACCGCATCCTTTCATAATTTGCGGGATGGCAGCACTGTATCCGAAGGTGTCTGGTAGCCAGAATACATTGGATGTATAGTCAAAATGCTCTCGAGTGTATCGTTGTCCCCATAGGAATTGGCGGATCATCGATTCTCCCGAAGTGAGATTACAATCACATTCGACCCATACGGCTCCGTTCGGTTCATATCTCCCTTCCTTTACCTTCTGCTTAATGTCTTCAAACAGCATGGGATAATTTCTGCGGACCATCTCAGTGTGATAGGCCGAGCTTTGAATAAATGTATACTCCGGATAACGTTCCATTAAATTCATCTGATTAGAATAGGTCCGTGCGCATTTCTTGATCGTTTCATCCCGGGTCCACAGCCAAGCAGTGTCCATATGGGAATGTCCAATTAGTCCGGCAAAAGGAGCAGATGATGAATTCGTAGCCTTAAGTTTTTCCTTAAGTAACAAGCTAGCCTGCTGCATTGCAGCATAGAAATCTTCGGTATCGACTGCGTCATACGAATAGTAAAGAAGTTTATGTACCTCTGTCAGTGTGTTAATAACATCTGCACGACGAAAGCTATCATTATTAAGTGAAGATACCAATTGATTCAGTGTTCTTAAGTCAAAGAGAAAATCAGCAACCGACTCGTTCATAAGACAGATATCTACACCCTTATATTCAAAATCGAAGCTCTTCGCACCGTTTTCTTCAAAAGGCATACATCCTTTCACATAATGACCTGCATAATACTCGAGTGCAATCTCAATCGATTGTCCTGCACGTACGTTTTGTTTGAGCATGTCGCAATAATGGTTGCCATGTCCAGTCACGACAATTTTCGTACAAAAGGTTCCAAAAGGCTTACCATCTACCCATAACATCGCTTCATAACCTTCGATCTTGGGTTGAATATATAAGGTTTGCCCTTCGTATTGATCAGGGACGACATAGGTTCCTTTGAACCAACAATAGGTTCCTTCTCCTTGATAATGATCTCCGGGATGACACTCTTGAAAATACGCATCCTCCGGAATCGCATGCAAATCATCACTTGTATGCAACATACCCATTGGGACATCACCAATATTGGTGAATATCAAAGGTTCTAGCGTTGTTTCAAACCGTTTTAACTTGGAGAGCATGCGGTCAATCTGCTTATTGTTTAGCATAGTATTGTACCTCCTTGAGGAAAAGAATCAAGTCACGGCTAGGGGTTACCCCTTCACCGCACCCGATGTCAATCCCTGAATATAAGATTTCTGTAGGAACATGAAGACAACGATAACGGGAACTACTGAATAGATTGAACCGGTCATCAGAACATTCCATTGCTTGAAAGCAGATTGGTCCAAATACATTACCGCCATTGGCAATGTATACAGATTACGGTCACGCAAGATGATCATAGGCCATTGGATTCCATTCCATGTGCCAATAAAGTTCATGACAGCGATCGTACCAATAATAGGAAGCGCCAAAGGCATATAGATTTTAGAATATGTGCGGAATGTGCTGCAACCGTCAAGCTTGGCTGCCTCAAACATCTCCTTAGATAGCGACAGAAAGTAATTCCGGAATAAAAAGACAGCAAACGGTCCGGCCCCATTTATCATGGGTAGTATGAGTCCAATAAACGTGTTGCTTAAGCCCAAATTGACCATGTTAATATACAAAGGAATTTGTACTGTCATCCCTGGCACCAGAATTAAGGCGATGAAACCTGCAAAAACTATCTTTTTACCTTTGAAATCGATCCGTGCCAGTGCGAAACCCATCATAGAATAGATAATGACAACAAATATCACGACAGTCACGCTGATCGTCATACTGTTAACAAAATACTTGGCGAAATTCAGCTTGTTCCAAACTTCCGCGTAAGTTTCAAAATGCCAACCTTCTTTAGGAAAAGGTGATGACGGATTACGTAAAGCCTCAGCAGGCGACTTAAGCGAAGTTCCGATCATCCACAGGAAAGGGTATAAGCACGCTACTGCGTAAAGCAATAGCAATATATATTTAATAATAGAGGCAGCAGAAGCTTTATAATTATGAGTTGTCATGTTCTCCCCTCCTATTCCGTATCCGATTTAAAAGCTCTCATACTGATGATGGACAGGATAAGTGTAATCACGAAAACTGACCAACCCATAGCACTTGCCATCCCGTACCGTCCGTCTTTGAAAGCGGTCTTGTAGATCAAGGTACCAACCACATCGGTCGCCCCACCTGGACCACCGCCGGTGAGTACCCAAATGTTCTCGAACATCTGAAAGGCTCCGTTCAGCTGCTGAATGAGCACGATGATGGTCATTGGCTTCAAGAGCGGCCAGGTGATCTTCATCAACATTTGAAACTTGCTAGCACCGTCAATTTCGGCGGATTCGTAGAAGGAATTATCAATATTGGCAAGTCCTGCGTAATAGAGGATCATGGTCCCGGGAATACCACCCCAAATAACCGTTATGATAACCCCAATGATCGCCGTTCGCGGATCGCCCAGCATACCGTTCTTAATCACCAGTATGTCGAGTCCCATACTAGATAATACTGAGTTGATCGTGCCAGCCGCCCCGAACAAGCCGCGCCAGACATAATATACCCCAACTCCGGATGCTACCATGGGAATGAAATAGATCGTGCGGAACGCGGCAGACCGCTTAATGTTGGTGACGACATAGGCAATCAACATCGATACCGGAATAATTATCATTATAGAGAATAAGCCGATCTTGAAGTTGTTAAAGAGACCCGAGTAGAAAATCCCTGTGTTTACAGGGCTACCATTGAAGAGAAAGTACTTGAAATTGTCAAACCACACGAATCTTGCGGTTTCAGCGAAATTAACTCCAGACCAGTTGAAGAAACTCAAGAATATAGAAAAGCCAACACTATATAACCCAACGGTCAGGAAAAGAATAAGCGCTGGCATACAAAAGAGATATCCGGTCACCGTTTCTCGCCACATACGCTTTTTTGACATAGCAATTTTGCACCTCACAAACCTTTGAGATTTTGTGTATCTGTCATGCAAGAGCAAGATAAAGGAGAAGTGCAAAGTAGGTTGAGTGCGATCTACTTTGCACTTCTTGTTACACTATTTCCTTAGTTGCCCGAAGCTGCTTCGCTCGCTGCATTCTTATCAAAATTGGCAGCTACCTTCTCTGCTGTCAACTCTCCAGTTATAATCTTTTGCATATCCTTGTAAAGTTCAGTCCATTCAGCCTTTCTACCAATACTGTCCGGCCAATTATCTACTTGTGTCACTACAGATGGCTCATCACTAAGCGCTTTGTACATCGTCTGTAGCGTAGGGGAAAGATTACTTTCCTCGTCGCCAAGGTTGACGGCTGGAAGGATGTAACCTCCGTTAGCCAACAACGCTGCGCCTTCAGGATCAGCTGTTAAATACTGTAGAAATTCCCAGGCAGCATCCTTATTCTTCGATGTCTTTGACATAGCAAGAGCAGTCAAAGTAAAGGGATTTAGTTCTAGAGGCTGTGATACCTTAGAGCCTTCCATCGAAGGAACAACAAAGGAACTGACTGTGGAAACATCCATACCCATAGCGCTCAGATTACCGTAAGTAAAGGTACCCCCAAGCAAGTAAGCTGCTTCTCCAGCTGCAAAGGACTGATCCGCTTCGTCGATATTTTTCGTAATAGCACCATCCAAGATCGAACCTGTGTTAACTAGATCTTCAAACGCCTTCAAAGGCTTGATATTGTTCGGATCGCTCATCTTTTCTGTACGGTTGACCAATCCTGCGGATTTATCCACACCTAGGTAAGTGGCTTCCATCCCTCTGCCCATCCAGTTATAGTAGACATCCTGAAGTCCTGCGGCAAATACGAATCCCGCTCTATCAGTGCCCTCTTTAACTTTCTTGGAGTATTCGATGAATTCTTCAAAACTCTGAGGAGCTTTATTGTCCAAACCAACTTTCTCAAGAATATCGTTGTTCGCGTAGATCGTGAAGAATCCGCCTACATCCAGTGGAATCTGATAAAGGTCGCCCACCTTCAATGACTTGACTACATCACTTTGCTGAGAATCCTTATCCCAATTATTAACATCGCTTTGGCGAACAAGGGATTCATTGAAGGCGCTTGCAAGAAATTTACCTTTAAATTCATCTGTTGCTTTGTCATTCATATTCTCTAGTGCATTTTCGAAACCGAGTCCGCGTGATGCCCACCAATGAATAATATCCGGTAAATCTCCAGAGTTTGCAGCAGCTATCACCTTTTGACGGTACGTATCATCAGGTGTGAACGCTTCAATCTTCACTTTTATACCTGTCTTTTCTTCATATTTTTTTGCTGCCGCCTCAAAACCGGGAACCATAGCGATTTTCCAGGTCCACATTGTCAATTCCTTGCTCCCTTTGCTACTTCCCTCACCCGAGGACTCGTTTTGCTTGGAACAACCTGCAAAGACCATTGTCACCATTAGACATACCATAAGAACCGAAATTACCCTTTTCTTCATCATAAACCTCCCACTTTATTACTTTAATATTCAAACGCCGTAGTACACAGATGAGTTTGGTATATTAAATGTATGCGTTTGATATATCATATTATTACATCGCATAAT
Source organism: Paenibacillus sp. FA6 (assembly GCF_051550225.1). Lineage (NCBI taxonomy): Bacteria > Bacillati > Bacillota > Bacilli > Caryophanales > Paenibacillaceae > Paenibacillus > Paenibacillus sp. FA6. Next base: position 2,301,930 of record NZ_CP188820.1, read on the forward strand.
TTAATTTGTCAATACCATTTTTTCAAGTATAAAAACTCACTTTTATTGAATTAATTTATCTGAATTGACTTTATTAACGAGTTTGATATACTAATGTTAAGATAAAAAAGAAGTCAAGGAGCAAATATGCAGAATACTCAGCCTAAATTGTTATATCAAACAATTATCGACGATATCCTTTCTCTTATTAAACTAGATCAGTTCGATTACGAAAAGCCGATTTGTACGGAAAGAAGTCTTTCAGAACAATACGGAGTTAGCCGTATCACCTCCAAACGGGCAATCGAGGAGTTGGAAAAAGCGGGCATTCTTTATCGTAAGCGCGGTGTAGGTAGTTTCGTGCGTAACAATCTCGATGCTAAGGATCATCCAACCACTAGTTTGCAGGTGCCTGCATTATCGGCATCGGCGGGAAGAATCATCCCACTGGTTCTTCCCTTTTCCACTACTCAAGGGGGCATCATGCGTACGATTGAAACCGTGACTAAACGTCTATCCGAGCAAGGCTATCATCTAACTATTCACATATGTGAACCACACTATGACTCTGAGCAGGAGCGCAAATTGCTACTCCGCCTCTTCTCGCAAAATGTGGATGGCCTAATTCTGTATCCATCTGGGAAAGAATTGCATTTGGACATCCTCAAGATGTTTACAGAGAACGGCAAACGTGTCATCATCCTGGATAAACCGCATGACATCAACTACTTAAGCAACGTGGTCTGCGACAATTTTAACGGAGGCTACATGCTCACCCGCCACCTTGTGGACTACGGGCACCGCAACATCGCTTATCTTTCCAGGTTTTCTTCCAACGACTTGACAAGCATCCGAGAACGCTATAAGGGATTCATAAAGTGCATGGAGGATAATGGGTATGAGGTTAATCCCAACCATGTGAAGATGGATCTCAGTTCGGATTATCCTATGCTCAAGCACATCATCAATAACCTTCACAAAGATGGCGTCACAGCCATCGAATGCGAAAACGACGAAGTGGCCTTCAATGTGTACATGTGCTGCCGTAGCCTTTCCATCTTGGTTCCCCAGCAGATGAACATCACAGGATTTGACAACATAGAGTGGGCCGTCACCGGCAGCGCACAAATTACGACCGTGGACCAGAATTTTGCCACCATCGGCGAGACGATTGCGGAGATATTTTTGACTGAAGAGGATAAACCCTCATCTCAAACCATCACCGTTGATCTCATTCCCAGGACTTCAACCAGTCCAGCGTCATGAACTAAATAGGAGGAGTTGTTTCTAAATGTCACAAATTAAAATTCGAGACATTCGGGTCATTAATACCAACCCGAGTGGATCCAACCTCACCGTCGTCAAGGTGGAAACCACCGAGGCGGGCTTGTTCGGCCTAGGCTGTGCAACTTTCACTTATCGCTATAAAGCAGTCACACTAGTGGTAGAAGAATACCTCAAGCCTCTCTTGGTCGGCCGTGCGGTAGCTGACATCGAAGATCTTTGGCACCTGATGAACGGTAACGCTTACTGGCGCAACGGGCCCATCAGCAACAATGCTATCTCTGGTATCGATATGGCGCTCTGGGACATTAAAGGCAAAATGGCCAATATGCCAGTGTACGACCTGCTTGGCGGCAAATCACGTCAAGGCGTGGCGGTGTACCGCCATGCAGACGGAGCCAACCTTGATCAGGTACTGGAAAACGTACATCGTTTCAGGGAACAAGGAGTCCGCCATATCCGCATCCAAATGGGCGGGTATGGAGGCAAAGCGTCGGGACTCAATACCCCTCCCCAATCGGCGGATGGCATCTACTATTGCCCCGACCAATACGTACAGAATACTTTGAAGCTATTCGAGCATGTACGAGCGAAGATCGGCTACGATGTAGAGCTTTTGCATGACTCCCATGAGCGTCTTACTCCTATCGAAGCGGTACGACTGGCTAAGTCACTAGAGCCCTTCCGCCCCTTCTTCCTCGAGGATTTGCTTTCACCGGAGCAGGACCACTGGTATGAGACACTACGTCAGCAATGTTCCACACCGATAGCTATCGGCGAACTGTTCAACAATCCGCAAGAATGGACTCATTTAATCGCGAATCGACTCATCGATTTTATTCGTGTACACATCAGCCAGATCGGGGGGTTGACTCCTGCGCGAAAGCTAGCTATTTTCTGCGAGCAATTTGGGGTGAATACAGCTTGGCACGGCCCCGGAGATGTTTCGCCGATCGGTCACGCAGCCAATATCCACCTCGATCTGAACGCTCACAATTTCGGAATTCAAGAATGGTGCGGGCTAGATGAGCGACTGCAGGAAGTATTCCCAGGATGCCCCGAACTTCGTGATGGCTACGTTTATGCTAACGAGAAACCCGGTTTCGGCATTGATCTCGATGAAAAGCTAGCCGCACTCTACCCTTGCGATGATTCCGTTACACTTTGGACTCAGACTAGGCTTCCCGACGGCACTTATAATAATCCCTGATTTTGGAGGTAGATCTAATGACTCGTAAAACTGCACTAATCGTTGGCGATACAACCCCTCTTAACAGGGCGATTGCCCTCGCTCTCGCCACTCTTGACTACAACATTGCAATCGCTTACAGGACTGATAAAGAGCAGGCTACTTCACTTCTGCTAGATGTAGAGCATACTGGCGTTCGTTGCTATACCTACCCTGAATCGTTGGAGGACTCCTCTGCTGCGGAGAGGGCAACCGCACGGGCATTTGCGGATACAGGACGCCTAGATTTGCTCGTCTGGAATGCCGGAATAGCATGCGCCAACCGCTTAGTCGATACCGAAGCGGCGCAAATGGATCTGGTTTACCGTCTAAATTACCGGAGCGGTGTCCTCTTTGCTAAAGCGGCTGCAAACCAGATGATCGAAACCGGAATACCTGGGAGCATCCTGTTTCTCACTTCAATTCACGGACTACGAGCCTATGAGACCAATGGATTGTATGGTTCGTTTGCAGCGGCCTTGCACCGTTCGGCAGAATCGCTCGCAATGCAACTCGCACCACACGGCATTCGGTTCAATTGCATTGCGCCCGGAATTGTTGCCTCCTCTCCCCATAATCATCCGGAATTGGGTAGCCGTATCCCTCTAGGAATGGGAACTCCTGAGGATATTGCGAATACGGTGGTTTATCTGGCCTCGGACAAGGCGAGCTACATCACCGGGACAACCCTACGGGTGGACGGAGGCCTAACGCTACCGGGCATGCCCGAGTATGGCATAGGGAACGGTTGGTCCACTCCCCATGCCGCCCCTGGTATCGAATAAACCTTAAATAAAGCCCAAAATAAGTATGCCCTCCCTTGATCCAAGATGGATAAAGGGAGGGCATTTACATGAATTCCATTAGTTCCTCGATTTTGTACAAGGCACGTTGGGGCATCGAAGTGTTCTTTAGATGGATGAAGCAAAACTTAAATGTCCTTGTTCTTTTTGGTACGACAAAGAATGCCATATTTAATCAGTTGTTCGCAGCACTCAAGACATATGTGCTTTTAAAGTAGTTATATGATCATTCAAAACCATACGTAATCGCTTGTAAATCAATACCTCTTATTCGATTTAAGGAACAAATCGAATAAGATCAATTACAAGTTGAATGGATTATTTTTCCGTATCGCTAAATAAATACCATTGGTTTTCGATAGCATCAAAAATTAAAACTTCTGGGTATCCCTCTAGGGCTTCATCCGATTCTACCGTATATTCGTGATGATGGAATTCAAAGTATCAAAACTGTTATTTCATCTTTACGGAATCGTAACCCAATCACTTTCTGATTCTTCTATCATTTAGGATGATTCTGAGGCACGTGTTTATTAAAGAAGTCATGTGGTTAATACATGTTATTAGGGAGAGGATACATCATGAATATAAAACAACCGACAAAAAAAGCAGTGATCACTTTCGCAATGGCAGGCGTTGTCGGCCTGAGCACATTGGGAGTCAATCAAATCGTTTTCCCGATCCATCAGGCTGACGCTGCAGCAACAGCTAGCACTAGTAATTATGCTTCTGAACAGGCTCTCAAAACATTGAACAGCTTTTATAAGCCCGCTTTGAAGGGCCAATTTCCTGGAGCGTTGAGCGGCCTCACCATTGGACAAAGCACTAAACAGAACGTATACAACAAAATCGGAAATCCTGAATCACCTGGCAAAGACTCCGAGGCCTTTGACCTATACAGCGCCAATATGGGGAACCCCGGCTATGCCATCTCTTATAAACTAAATAAGATCCACGAGATTCGTTACTTTGGTACAAATGTCGAACGCCAAACCAATATCGGTGGGATCACGATAAAGATGGTAAATCAGAACTGGTATGCACCAAATTCTCGTGAGACGTTTAAGAACGGTAGAACAACACAAACCAAGCTCACATATATTCGAGGAGATTACAAGATGGAGTTCATTTTTAACAGCAATACGGAACTGGACCACATAAATCTTATGAAGAAATAATCATAGCAGAAATATAGCTCCCGTGATTCGTCGCAGGAGCTGTATTTCTATGCACGCTGCGAGATCGCGCATTTAATACCCAATTCATATGTACAGAATAAATCAGATCATTCGCGATAAGCTCACTTCTAGAACATAGGAAAGCTTCCGATAGCCTCATACATCGGTGAAGCATTCATATGGGTTCTCATGAGTGTAAAACGGTCAGCTTCCCACTCTATTCCTGCCGGAGCAGACTGAAGGATTTCGGAACAAAATTCATTTTCTCCTACATATCTTTGGGCAAGTGTAATATGTGCGGCATAAGGGCGAGTTTCAGGTACATATCCCAGAGCTCGCGTCGCTTGAATGACTGATTCATGAAATCTATTTAAGCCCAGTAGGTCTCCAGACATACCCGCCCAGAGAACACGAGGCGCTTTAGGCACACCAAAGAAACCAGCTCCTTTTAACATTAGCGAGATAGGCTCTACTTTGATACTTCTTAGAGTCGTTTGTAATACATCCATATTCTCTATTGTAGTCTCACCTAGAAATTGTATGGTGATATGGTAATCTTGCGGATGCGTCCATTTCCGAAAGGCTAACCTCTCTCTATTCGCTTGTACCCAACGCTCCAACTCCATAGTTACTCGCACTGGTATAGGTATAGCTACGAATAACCGCATCGATTGACTATTACGTTTCATCCTTTATCCCTCACACTTTCCTCAATGTTATCTGAGCGTACATGATAAAAGGGTACCTCCCCAAAGCAAAGCTAAGCGGGGTACCTTTAATACAACACCCCTTGAACTAAAGGCGTAAGCGCATGGGACTGGTCTATATAGATAAATGCATCGTAACGCCTAGGCAGTATGGAAGGGACATAGTTCCCACGCTCATAGTTTGGATGATAGACCACGCCGATAGCTCGGTGTCCAATCGGTTCGAGTAGCGCCTTGTTCCCTTTGTTGAAAAGAATGATTTTGTCGTACGCGCCAGCTTGGTGTAACAGATCTTCCCAGCTTCCGGGCATTCCTTCAGGTACCGTCATGATTTTGACTTCTCCGCCCCATTCATCGGCTGCGATGACTGTACCTCGATGTGAACCAAATCCTACCGCATATACATTTTCCTCACCATATTTCTCCCTTACAAGTTGACCCACGTTTACCATTCCGTCAGCTTGCATATCCGTTGCTCTCGCGTCCCCAATATGTGAATTGTGCTCCCATATAATTGCTTTAGCATGAGGACCATGAAATTGCTTAATTCGAATCAACGCTTCGACCATATGCCCATCGCGGATATTCCAAGAATCCGGCCCCCCGCGAACCATTGATCGGTAATAACGCTCGGCATTCACCGCAACCAAGGCATTCAGCTCATCGCTTAGGGCTGACTCTTCTTGCCGCGCGCTTAATTTCCTCTTGTCCTGAAGAGCAACCAACAATTTAATAACTTCCGCCTCACAGCTATCTGATAAGAAATTGGCCGAAACTCCGTAAGCTTGGGGGTCGCGCGCATGAGGATCGAAACATTCAAATGCCTTCTTTGCTGTTGCGAGTTCAGGAGAACCAATTTCTTTCAGGTGTATAAGGATATCCTCAATAGATTCCCATAAACTATATACGTCAATCCCATAAAATCCAATGCGATCTTCGTTATCCTCATTTCTGTTATGCTCATGCAACCATTTCACTAGATCCATCACTTCATCATTTGCCCACATCCACGTAGGCCAGCGGTTAAAGTCCCTAAAAGCATCACGAACATTTCCGGGTCCATCAGGATCGTGCTTTATATATCTGTTCAAAGTATAGCAAGATGGCCAATCGCCCTCCACCGCAATGAAGGAGAATCCCTTCTCCGTTATTAGACGTTTAGTAATTTCTGACCTTTGAGTATAGAACTCCGAAGTCCCGTGAGAGGCTTCTCCTAGCATGACAATTTCAGCCTCACCAACGGCCTGCACAATCACATCGAGATCGTCCATCGTCTCTAGATTCAGAGAATTGCTTCGGATTTCAGATAGAATACTTTTATCGTGCATTCGCATTCATACTCCCTTTTATGTCGAATCAATATGTATCTATCCTTTCCCCGACAATGAACTGCTATTCAAAATTTGGCATCAGACAATTCACTAGAACAGACCTTCCATTTACCCTTTTTTCACATAGAGATTAACGTCCTTCACGACTTCAATCGTCAGACTTTGAACAACGATATATATATTGAGACTACAATATATACAACGGCAGACTTGGACGAGAAAATATAGTCCAAGTCTGCCGTTGCTTTATTGATATTTCTACACTATGCAACCGTATTACTGATAATTTTGGAGAAACCGCTCTTAAAGGCGTTTTCAATTAACTGATTAATGGATTGTCTTGCCGTATCGCTAAATAAATACCATTGGTTTTCAGTAGCATCATAAATTAAAACTTCTGGGTATCCCTCTAAGTCTTCATCTGAAAAAGCTTTAATTAAAGTATAAATAAAATACATCCACGAATAATTTGCAGAGCTTCGACTTTACTGCCTTTGTTGCCTACAAAAACATTATAAATTGTTTCATTATATGCGTTTCCGCTAAATTGCTGTACTACGCCGCCCATAGTCATATGATATTCCTGTTGCAATACTTTTACTTTCACACCATCTATGACCAATGCCTCGCAATCAACAGTAACTGTGGAATTGCTGTAATTGAGCTTACAGCCAAATGTTTCTGAAAGGAAGCGAAGTGGAACCATGGTGCGGCTATTCCTAATCTCGGGTTCCACCTCGGATGGAATAACAACACCGTCAACCTTGATTTGAATGTTAGTTACAGCTGCATAAGTAAGGGAAATATTCCAATATATTTACTTTTTAACTTCATAATGTAGTTCAACAAATTGATTGAAATGCCTTGTACCTCTTAAAGAAAGTTCTAATTGATAATTCCCCTCTTTAAATAACGGAATTCCTTGCCCAATTAAAGACGGGGCAACTGTTAGTATAAGTTCATCAATTAGTTTTTCGTTTAAAAAGGAATGTAACAACTCCCCTCCACCAACAATCCAAATGTTTTTCCCCTCTTCTTTTTTTAATTTATTGGTGAACCTAACTATATCCTCATTAACAAATTTTACATCTTTAGTGTCCTCTGCTGGAGATCTCGTAAAAACGTAACATTCTTTATTTTTATATGGGAATTCCCCTGGTTCGTGTTTCATTATCCAATCATAAGTCTTTTTACCAATTAAAATTGTGTCCACGGTTTCATAAAACTCTGAATAACCATTATCCCCCTCCCCCTCAACGTTAAATAACCAATCTAAAGACTCATCTTGTGTGGCTATGTACCCATCTAAACTCGTAGCAATATACAAAACCAATTTCCGTTGATTACTCATAGTTTCCCCCTATTATAAAAGAATGTATGTTCGTATTCAGTTTAACAAAACCTTCATATTATTTCCACTATCCTGTCCGTTTCAGTATCTTATTCACAAATCTGCTTTTAGCATTAGTATATCCCTTGCGGTTATTGTGAAATCGTTGTGCAAGTTCTAAACTCAAATCACAGTATATTTGAGATTCCTCAATTTGGGACAATAACTTACATCGCTAAAACAAAAAAAGCCGCGATTTACGCAGCTATTCATGCATGTAGTGGAATATTCACCAGATCCCCTATAAACAGAACAGTGTATTTGAGTGCCTACTTAAATTATGTTATATATCCACTATTAATTTCGACATAAGGCTGTTATTTCGCGACAATATTTCGTATAATTCAAGATTATAACTATTCCTTCTAAGGTGTGTGCCCTAATGAATAACAGTCAGTCTGTGAAAACTAGTTTACGTTACTTTTTATTCTTCTATGTATTTATTTACGCTGGGAACGCCGTCTATGGGACGTTTCTACCTCTTTATTTCCAGGATATTGGCTATTCTGCCTTGCAAATTGGTACTCTACTCAGTCTAGGTCCATTCGTCGCTATACTGGCTCAGCCACTCTGGGGCGCACTCGGAGATCGTGCCAAGACGAAAAATTCCATTTTACTTTTCTTATTGGCTGGCTGTGGAATTACGATCCTGTTGTATCCATTGTCAACCCAGTTTACATATCTATTGCTTATGATTAGCATCTTCACGTTTTTCCAGACTTCAATATTTGCTATAGGTGATACGATTACGCTTGAGGCAATAGACAAACATAAGATCGGAAATTTCGGGCATATTCGTATGGGCGGCACGTTTGGGTTTGCTATGATGTCACTTGTCTTCGGGATTATTTCCAAGGACCATATCAGCTCCATTTTTATCGTTTATTTCAGCATTATCGTTGTCGCGTTCCTACTCGTTCTGAAGTTCCCAGCTGTTGAAGGGCATCAAGCACATGGACACAAAGTATCTATTACGATTCTCTTTAAGAATCGAATGTTGATGATCTATTTCGGATTCAACTTCATACTACAAATTACTCTAGGGTACTATTATGCCTTCTTCCCTATGTATTTCAGAGAGCTTGGCGGAGATAACGTATTGCTAGGCTGGTCCATGGTTATTTCATCATTAAGTGAAGTGCCATTCTTATTATTTGCAGATAAAATTTTCAAGCGCGTGAAGATTCCCTATATATTATTAGCCGCAGCTGTATTTACAGCGTTACGTTGGTTCCTCTTTTCGATCATCGATACGCCTATTTGGGTGCTACCCGTTCAGGCTTTGCATGGCCTCATTTTTATCGTACTTACTGTGACTATGGCTACCTACATTAATAAAGAAGTACCCAAGGAGCTAAAAGCAAGTGGTCAGACACTGAACGGTCTTATGAATCTAGGTGTCGCACGTATTATTGGGAGCTTTGCCGGCGGAATCGCAACAACCAGCTTTGGCATTCGTAATGTATTTATGTATAATTCAATCGTCGCATTGGTTAGTATGGTTGCATTCGTGCTGTTCTTATGGAGTACTAACAATCGGGCTTCAAGAGCAAATCATTCAGGCCGTTAACTTTAACGATATTCGAGGATGAACCATCGTTGATCTATTCATCAGCACCCTATTCTTCTTATTTATTCTATATCACAATCTTTTTGGTATTATCGTTACTTCTCAAGTATCAGATCAAGCCAAACAAATAGGTGCTGTGAAAGTCAGAATAAAGACCTCATACACTAATACTCCATGTTCTAAATCCATATCGACATGAAGAATATGTCCAGGCACATGTTTCAGGGCGATTTCTTGTGCTTGTTGCTTAGTAATTCTTTGTCTATATATGGGAGTTGAGTTATTGTAAACATTTCCATACATTTAAGATATCCTCCTTATTCAAAAAACCTAGTCCATTATCCTTTTGACATACTAATGTTCGTGAAATTATTCACTTTTGTAACAATCCATTCATATTGCGTTCATACTTGCTTGCTATACTTTTGTTATCCATTCAAGATAACTATAAAGGAGTGATTATTTTTGAAAAAGCTATATTATACTTCCTTTTTCTACGTAGTACTTGGTTTATTAGCTGGCATTGCTTATCGCGAAATTACAAAACACAATGATTTCACTGGAGAAACTGTATTTGTTGCACTTCATACCCACATTCTAGTGTTAGGATTCTTCTTCTTTATCATTACACTGATCCTAGCCAAGTTATTTCATGTGCATGAAGCTAAATCTTTTGGTGCGTGGTACATTGTCTATAATATTGGTTTACTGATGACGATTGGTGCCATGGCTACTCGAGGCATACTGCAAATTAACGGTGAAGATATCAGCTTCTTGCCACATATCGCTGGGCTGGGTCATACCATTCTAGGTGCAGGTATCATTTGGTTACTTATCATACTTGGTAAGCGGATTAAGTAAAACAACAGACCACCAATCTTATTTCCCACCTCATCGTAAATATACACTTTAGTGCTGAAAAACTCGCTTCTTGAGCATGTGCACCATACATTTATTATTTTCCCCTCCCTCTAACTTATTTAAGTTAGGGGGAAATACCATGTTTTTATCCCCACATTATAGAATAATCCCCCTTATATTGTAGAAATTATTATCTTACAATGAATATATCCGAATTGTAACAATTTTACTTCAGTTGTTATTATTTCCTTTCTACATTTCTGTATATGAACTCTATATGAGATTATATAAATTCGTTTCAATAACAGAAAGGAGTTCTAATTTGAGACATGCCTTACAGGTTTAAATGAATTATTCCGTTCGTAAACCATTTTTCAAATTAAAGGAGGAGTAATGAAATGTCATCTATTCGTATTTCCCATTCAAAGGTGCCCAAATTTCTAGTGTATGGTAGTGTCATGTTGTTTGCTTCAATCTGTATGCTATTATTTGCAGAAATTACTTTTGCCCACGGTTATGTTGAAGGACCCGCTAGCCGAGCAGCTTTATGTAAATCTGGACAAAACACAGACTGTGGAGCGATCATTTATGAACCGCAGAGTCTTGAAGCACCCAAGGGGTTCCCTGCAACGGGACCAGCAGATAGTAAGATTGCGAGTGCAAACGGGGCTTTTCCTAAGCTTGATGAACAATCAGCTACTCGTTGGGCTAAAGTCAACATCTCTCCTGGACAGAATACATTCACTTGGAAAATTACTGCGAATCATGCAACAACAAGCTGGAAGTACTATATCACTAAGCCCAATTGGAACCCTAACGCTGCTCTGACTCGGGATTCATTCGACTTAACTCCTTTCTGCTCAGTGAGTTATGGTAGTAAACAGCCACCGTCCTCTTACTCAGATACGTGCAGCGTACCCGTACGCAGCGGATACCAAGTTATCTTGGCTGTATGGGAAATTGCAGATACTCCAAACGCCTTTTATAACGTCATTGATGTCAACTTTAACGGTAGCAACCCTGTCGATACCCAGGCACCTTCAGCACCAACTTCTCTCACGTCAACTGGAAAAACATCCTCTAACGTATCCCTAGCTTGGAACGCATCTACGGATAACGTTGGTGTAACAGGATATCAGGTATTTAACGGATCTTCCCTAGTCACTACCATATCTAGCACAACATTGAATTACACCGTATCCGGACTAACTGCAAATACTGCCTACACCTTTAGTATCAAGGCGATAGATGCAGCCAGTAACGTCTCCAATGGGAGTAATATTGTAAGCGTTACCACAAATGCACCTGTCGCTTTTGACACAGAAGCACCTACAGCACCTAGTGGCTTACACGTTATGGGAACCCCTACATCCTCTAGTATTCAGTTGATGTGGAACGCGTCAACTGACGATGTTGGCGTTACAGGCTACCCTATCTATATCGGCACGACGTTAGTCACGACTGTATCGGGTTCCACTACGAATTATACCGTAACAGGACTCAGCGCTAGCACAGCATATACGTTCAATGTATCTGCCATCGACGCTGCAGGCAATCAGTCAACGACCAGTACAGTGAATGGCACAACAGCCATAGCATCTTCAACCCCGGATTGGGCAGCAAATATTGCTTACACGGTCGGCACACTTGTAATCTATAACGGTTCAGTGTATGAGTGCCGTCAATCCCATACATCTTTAAACGGTTGGGAACCTTCTAATGTGCCCGCACTATGGCTACTGAAGTAAACTTGAGGTTTCTATAATTTCACGCAATCTTTTTCAAGATACTGTAGTTAAACAGACAAGTAGAAACGGCTGTACCGTCCTTTCTCAAGGACGGCACCCGTCTCTGCAGAAATAGAAGGGGATTTATCGAGACCACTGAAAAAGTCCACACACGTTGGTATAGGTGGCCGCTACGATAATGGATTGTCCCTCTGATTTCCTAATTTGATTCCGAGATTCTTAATGTTTATAGATAATATGAATTTTCCCCGATACTAGGATTGCTACCTATCTGTCGTGAACGGCAGACCTGATCCACTTTCTATTCGACCTTCCTTATACTCTGTCGGGCTACATCCCGTGTATTCCTTGAACACCTTGGAGAAATAGTGTTGATCCCCGAAGGACAGTACCTCCGACACATCCTTCACCTTCAACTCGGGCTTAGTCGCAATCAGCCGGCAAGCCTCATCGATCTTAAGCTGCATAAAGTAATGCACGAAAGTGCTCTGTGAATGTTTTTTGACAATTCTGCTGATATAAGATGGACTCACATGAAATTTAAGCGCCACATCCGAAATAGACAGCTTGGAGTAGATATTCTGCTGCAAATATTGATCCAGCTGCTGAAACAACTCTTGGCCGCTCTTCTTGTTCTGGAGATGCAGTAATTCAAAGCTCTGCTCGGTCCACGAGAGCACTGCTTCCCCGAAGGCATCATAGCTCTCTCTCGCCAGTAGTAGCTCTACTTCTCCTGCCAAGCTCAGCCTGTCCCATGAATGCTGGTGGGAAACCATGTTGTTGAAGACCTCCGCCAGGAACCAGATGAACCTTTCCAACTCGGTTATCCGTATATTGGTGCTTTGAAAATTCAGCAGTTGCTGCTTAAGTAGCAGAGTGAAGCGTTCCTTTTTCCGCTGTCCGATCATGTCTGCGAAAAGCCCCGTCAGCTTCTCCATTTCTCCGCTAGGTAGCATGCCCTTTGGCATGGAATACACTGTGTCCATAAGGCGGACTGATATAGACAGCTGCTCATTCATCATCTTATCCAGCTGCTCATACCCCGTAACTAGCGCCAGTATCCCTGCCAGCTGTGGCTCTGCCGCTATGGAGACCTGAATGCCATGAACCTGTAGCCCACTGGACACGGCCTCCATATAGGCATGGACGGACAGATAGGTATTCAGAACCGAACCGTTCACCAGAGCAAGAAACTTTTCAGGCAGTAAGGTAGGAAAGACCCAGCAGCCATCCGGCGCACTGACTTCGGCAAGGCAACGCTGAATCACATTCTCCGTCCAGAGGTCCAGTCCCAGTTCTGGCGTAAAGGGCTGTCTGCGCAGGATCAGCATGAATTTGTCGTCGGTATAAAAGTCCATTCCGAGTTCCATGGAGGAGAGAAATTCCGGCTCCACAATTCCCTCAAAGAGGTCTTTCTCATTCCTTTGCTGCTCATCCAGCTGCTTAACCAGCCGTTCCATAACGTCAACAAGCTGGTGGCGCTCCACAGGTTTCAGCAGATAGTCGAATACCTGCAGATTCAGTGCTTTTCGCGTATATTCAAAATCGCTGTATCCGCTGATTAGCACAGCCTTCAGTCTCGGATTCACAAGCTTGCACTGCTCAATCAGTGCGAGCCCATCCAACTTAGGCATTCGGATATCCGTCAACAGGATATCTACGGGATGTTCCTTTATAAATTCAAGCGCCTCGATCCCATTCGACACAGTAGCGGCAATGCGGATAGGCAGCTCCGTAGACTGAATAAGTGCTTGGATATTTCGCAGGATCGGCTTGCTGTCTTCGGCAATGATTGCGGTATACATAGCTGTCCCTCCCAGTTTAGTAGAAATCTTTACTCAACGATGCGATCAACTGGACTGTTGCTCCCTTGCCCTCCTCCGAATGATGGTAGATGTTAAAGAACAGCCGATTCTTGTACATCAGCTTCAATCTGTTCACAGTATTCACGATGCCCATATTGTCGATCCCCGATGTATTATGCTGAAGCTCGTGTACCCCAGAGTCTGAGCCATGGATATTGTCCAGAATCTCCTTGATCTTGCCCGGTTCGAAACCATCCCCGTTATCCCTGATTTCAATGGCCCACATCCCGTTGTATACCTTCACTCTTACCCTGATCTTCCATGGCGCATCGGTGTTTTTGAAGGCGTGTTCAATACAGTTCTCCACGAACGGCTGAATCGCAAGTCGAGGCAATTGGATTTGGTCGAATGCTTCATCCTCATCAATTTCCCACTCCAGATCATCCTCGAAATTCTGCTGAACCAGAGACAAATAATGCTGGGTATGCTTCAATTCCTCCGTCAAACTGACATGCTGATAAGGGGAAGACACAATATACCGCAGACTGTCCGATAAATGTTTACACATATCCGATACCACGGTACCTTTGCCCTCCTGCGCGGCGATGCTGATCAGATACAGAACATTGTGAATGAAATGGGGGGCGATTTGCGCCTGAAGCGCCGAATTCCGGGCCTTCACCTCTTCATGCAGCGCAAGCTTTTCCCGGTCAATAGACATCTGCAGCCGTTCCAGCAACTCCTGAAAAGCTTCGTTTAGTTGAATCAGCTCATTGTTGTTGGAACGCGTATCCGCCTTCATATTCATATTGCTGTAATTAATTCGTAGAATCTGGCTGCGCAACTTGCGGATGGGCAGAAGTAGATTTTTGGTGGAGAAGTAGATATAGACGAATGAAAACAGCAGCAACGATGCAATGAGCAGAACGGAGATATATTTCACCGAATTGACCGGTCCGAGCACAAAACTCTTCGAGGTTACGATGTAAGTGGTCCAGCCAGTTTCAGCCGATTTGTCATAGGCAACATAATTGCGGTAGCTATCGAGATAGATTCCGCTGACTGCTTTGGTTGCTATAAATTCGGGAACCTTCTGCTCATCTTGAAGTGCAGGCGTACTAGAGATCAGCTGTTTCTCCGGGTCCAAAATATAGATCTTGCTGTCGGCTATGCCAGCTGTAGATCTTTTCACATATTCCTGATCCAGTTGGATCGCCAGATAGCCGAATACCTGCCCGTTCTGGTTCTTAATCGCCCGCACAAAGGAAATTCTACTCGAAGGCTGGCGATACAAAGCGTAACCGCTTGTATGCCATGTGGCGAGCTTTCCACTTTCCTCCAGGAACGGCACAAGCGAAGTCGGGTTGCCGGCGTAGCCGATATAAGAAGCGATCTCCGCCCCATTAAGGTCATAAATGATCATGTCTTCAATGTTCAGACTGGGACCAATTGCCTGGAACATGATATCCTTGAGCTTGCGGCTACGCGTCAGCCCCTCAATCGTAAGCTGCGAGTAACTGCCGCCAGGCAGCAGTGTGAACACGTCCTTATTCGACAGAATTCGCTGGGACAGCTGATTCTGGTTATTGATATAGATGTTCAGCTGATCGCTGACTTTGGCGGCCACCATCTGCATTTCATTCTCCGTTTTCTCCTTCAGCGGCTGGATGACCAGAAAGTTGACATAGACCAGAAAGCAGCCCAGCACAATCAGTAGGAGAAACACGAATGTCAGGAAGAACTTCGATTGCAGACCGGACTGATACTTGCCGCCGCCAAATTTTCTCTTGAAAATACCCAAGTTGAAGCCTCCTTAAATCTTTATATGTTCCTACCTTACAACCAAACCAGCGATTGAACAAGTTCTCTCAGTTCAGAATATTACACAGAAAGAGTCAAGCACAAACATGTACCTTACAGGGGCATACCTCTATAATCAAAATGTAAACGCGTTCAAGAAAACAGATCAAATATATTTTTGGGGGTCGATAACATGAATGAGAAAATGAAAAAAATCGCAACAGGCATACTGGTCGGTGTAATGACAGTATCGCTGGCTGCATGCGGATCTGGTAATTCCGATTCCAAGAACGCTTCAGCAACTGACAGCGGGAAAAATGGCAGTAAAGTTACTATTGAGCTGGCCATTTCCAAGAGTTCGCAGGATTCGCCGTTTATCGCACAGGATCTATTGGATGAGTTCGAACAGAAAACCAATATCAAGGTCAATCTTCAACTTCTCCCAGCTGAGCAGACGGCAACAGTTCTACAGACCAAACTTGCCGTTGACGAAACACCGGACATTATTCAATACAACCTCGCAAGTGCAACAACGGATCTTAACTTGGAGCGTAACTTCGAAATTCTCGATAACGAGCCTTGGGTTGGCAGATTGTTGAATAAGGATGTGCTTTCCGCTTACGGACATGTCTATAGTTTTCATGTAAGCCAAGATACAGGCATGCAGGGAGTTGTCTACAACAAGGATATCTTTAAAGATCTGGGTCTTTCCATACCGAACAATTTCGAGGAATTCCTGGCTATATGCGAGAAGATTAAAGTTAGCGGTATCACCCCGGTCTTTATGCCGTTCAAAGATATGTGGGCCGCGAACATTTGGCCGGCTGCCGCATTTGCGGACTATGCCGCGAAGAACGAACCAACTCTTTTTGACGATATCAATGCCAACCGAAAAAAATGGTCCGATATTCCGGAGTTCGCGACCTTCCTTCAGCAGCAATATGACGTCTACGAGAAAGGCTATACCAACATCGACATCCTCAGCGACAGCTATGATATGGCTGTCGGCAAATTTCTAGACAAAGAAGTGGCTATGATGTTTATGGGCGACTGGCTGATTGAGAATGTGAGCGAAAAAGATCCGAGCATGCACCTTGGTCTATTCGCTATTCCTTCTTCCGAAGGCGCAAGTCTTGGCGCAAGTCCGCTGGGCGGCCAATTATTCATTCCGAAGAAGGCCAAGCATATCGATGAAGCCAAAAAATTCTTGAATTTCATCGCCACTAAAGAAGCTGCACAGAAAATTGTAGACACTCAAGGGTATGTGTCCAACTTCAGCGACGTTACTACGCCCGAGCTACTGGAATACAAGCAGGAGATTGTCGATCAATATATCACACCTAAAAAGACTGTGCTAACGAGCGATGCTTACATGATCGTAGACCGCAGTGAACTGTACCGTCTGCTTCAAGACCAGTTCGCCGGTGGCCAGGACGCTCAAGGTGTCCTCAAAGCTTGGGATGAAAAATTCAGCCAACTGATGAAGGACAAAGATGTTGAAGGATTCTAATTAACCAAACAATAGGCAGAATAGAGTCCGATTCCGGGCTTTATTCTGCCCAAAGCTATAATGGAGTGTGAAGAGATGAATAAATCAAGAAAACTATACTCGTATTATCTGATCTGGCCTGCACTACTCATTTATTCCATATTTTTCGTGCTTCCGGCACTCACTGGCTTGTTCTATTCATTCACGGATTGGCGGCTGGACCGGGAATCCGTCAAATTTATCGGCTGGGGCAACTTTGAACGCATCTTTACCGACAAAACCCTGATCCTCGCTATGAAGAATACGTTTATCTTCGCTATAGTCACCGTATTAGGTAAAAATCTGCTCGGTATCGCGCTTGCCGTCGGCCTAAACATGAAGCTAAGATCCAAAAATATTCTTCGGGCTATCTTTTATTCCCCGTCGATCTTAAGCGTTTTGGTTATTAGCATTGTGTTTACACCCATGTTGCGCTCCGAAGGTACCATTAACAACATATTGGATACCATAGGCCTGCATTCCCTAAACCAGGCTTGGTTGACTAATCCTTCGATCGTGATTTGGACGGTTGCCGCCCTATCCATCTGGCAGCATACCGGTTTCCAAATGGCTATATACTTGGCTGGACTCCAGTCTATTTCTCAGGAATATTATGAAGCTGCCACTATCGATGGGGCTGGTTCGTGGAGAAGCTTCCGTAGCATTACCCTGCCGCTACTGCTCCCTGCGATCAATATCAACCTAATGCTCACCCTGATCGGCGGGCTTAAAGTGTTCTCGGAAGTATTTGTCCTGACTGGCGGAGGTCCAGGAAATGCCTCTCAGGTAGTCGGTACCATCATCCTGCGCTCATTCGGGGAAGGTAGCTGGGGACTAGGTACAGCAGTCAACACCCTTCTTTTCGCCGCGGTTACCATCATTGCCATTCCACTGCTGATCTTTATGCGACGTAAGGAGGTATCGGATTAATGAATTATTCACGAAAAATGGCTTGGCGCAACTATCTAGTCGAAGGGTTCCTGATTCTGGCTTCTCTACTGATTATCTTGCCGCTTCTTATCATGATTTTCGGAAGCTTTATGACCAGCACAGAGGTGCTGAAGTTCACCCTGCGGCTCCCGGACAAATGGATATTCTCCAACTATGTAGTGGTCTTCCGCGAAGGCGGTCTAGGACGTGCTTTTCTGAATGGACTACTGATTACCGGCGTGTCCTCCATTTTGAATATCTTCACCTCTTCGTCGGCTTCCTTTATTCTAGTCCGCAGAGAGACCAAATGGTCCGGATTTCTGTATATGTTCTTTTTCATGGGTCTTATTGCTCCGATGTCCATCATCACAACGATCCGTGTCGTGCAGACGATGGGCTTTTACGGCAGCATCACCAGCGTTATCTTAATCTATGCATCTCTCAACACCGCGTTCAGCGTATTTCTTTACAGCGGTTTCATCCGCTCCATCCCCAAAGCGTTGGATGAGGTGGCCTTCCTGGAAGGTGCCAATACGTTTGATGTCTTTTTCAAAATCGTGACTCCGCTGATCGTTCCGGTCAACGCGACCGTAGCTATCATGGTATTCATGTCTGTCTGGAACGACATTACCATTCCGCTCTACTTCCTAACCGACAGCTCCAACTGGACCATGCCACTCTCAGTGTACAATTTCTACGGCAAGTACAGTCGGGACTGGAACTTGATCTTTGCGGATCTGGTACTGACCTCGCTGCCTGTACTCGTACTCTATCTATTCTGCCAAAAATACATCATCAGCGGACTTACAGCTGGTGCGGTCAAGGGTTAAGTTTAACTTCTGTTTCATATGTTCTGCCTAAAGTGCAAAAGAGTGCCTCGCCAATGTTTCCATTAGCGAGGCACTCTTTCTATTACGTATTCTCCGTTATTCTTTATCAAATTCTATCGTGCTTCTAACTGTATGAATCGGACGAACTAGTTGCTCGATTTGCTCACGTTTTGGCTCTAAGAATGGAGGTAAAGATAATTTCTCTCCGAGCGTTTCATAAGGCTCATCTCCCATAAATCCTGGACCATCCGTTGCGAACTCGAATAGAATTTGTGGAGCAACTCGCGCGTACAATGACTCGAAAAAGTGACGGTCAACATAACCCGAAGTTTGAAATCCGAAATTCTCCAACCGTGAAATCCATTCTTCTAACACCGAACGATCTTCCACACGGAATGCCGTATGATGAACTGTTCCGAACCCTTGTCGAGCTTGAGGAAGAACGGCATTATGCTCCACAACGACTTGCGCACCATTCCCACCTTCGCCTACTTCAAATAAATGATATGATCCTGATGTATCGATTTCTTTGAATAATAGAACTTTCTCCAATATTTCTTTAAGGTTATCAAAATTAGCGATCCGAATATGGATTGGTCCTAATCCTGTAATAGCATATTCTAACGGGACAGGTCCCTTTTTCCATGGTGTACCTGCAGCAACACCTGTATTATTTTCATCTGAAATCAGTTGATATTGTTGATCATCGAAATCTACAAAGGAAAGCGTCTTTTTGCCGAATTGTTCTTTCATTCCAGTATGTTTCACTTCTAGTCGATCAAAACGTTGCACCCAATAATCTAATGCTGCATCACTTGGTACACGGAAAGATGTTTTTGAAATCTCATTCGTACCATGTACGCCTTTGGCAATGCCCGGGAAATCGAAGAAAGTCATATCTGTACCTGCACTACCTTCGTCATCTGCAAAAAATAAGTGATACGTTTGAATATCATCTTGGTTCACGGTTTTCTTAACTAGACGCATTCCTAGAACGTATGTGAAAAATTCATAGTTCTTCTCTGCACTACTTGTAATCGCGGTTACGTGGTGTATTCCTTTTAATGCAGTCACTTTTAATTCATTCATTATTAATTCCTCCAATGGATTCTCAATTTATGCTTGTTATATTGTGTGGCGATTTCAATCAATTTACTATTTGCCTCTAATTTATAACTCTCTACTTAAAGATATTATATCATGAAAAACATCTCATGTCACTATGTAACAATAATTCTTAATATTTTGAGCGTAAAAGTTGTAACGAATGTTCTTTGAGCAAGTCTTATATAAAAGGGAGGTGAGAAAGTGACGGATTTCGAACATATATACGATCAATATTTTAAAGCTTTGAAAAGTATTCATCAATTTAAAGGTAACTGTAAAATCAATGTATGGCTTTGCCAAATTGCCAAAAATACATACTTCTCCTATCTTGATAAACAAAAGCGGTTTACAACCCATGATACAACTGAAACAGCAAGTGAGAACTGTATCGAAGAATCCCTACTGATTAAAGAAGAAGCTTTCCGTATACATCAGGCATTACATGGCTTAGAGGAACCTTATAAAGAAGTGTTTACTTTAAGAGTGTTTGGAGAACTGTCCTTCGCTCAAATAAGCCAGATATTTGGAAAAACAGAAAGTTGGTCAAGGGTTACATTCCATCGAGCTAAACGAAGAGTGCAAGACCGACTAAAGGAGGAATAGTGTTATGAGGAATATATCGTGTGAAATTATTAACGATTTGTTGCCATTGTATTATGACGAAGTGTGCAGTAATGAAAGTGCCGCAATGGTTGAAGAACATCTTGCAGAATGCCCTAGTTGCCAACTGGAGTTAGACTCAATCAAAGCAAATATCAACTTGCCTGAAGAAGTTGTTGAACAGAATTATAGTGAAGGTAACCTTATAAAAGGTATTGCAATCTCATGGAATCGTACTAAATTAAAGGCGTTTGTCAAAGGCTTAATCGGTGCATCACTACTGTCCGTTGTCGTATTTGGAGGTTATGTCGGTCTCTTCGAGTGGGATATTAAGAAAGTACCCTCTGACATTGTTAAAATTACCGATGTGAGTAGATTGGCAGATGGTAGAATCGCTTATCATTTAAAATTAACAGATAATTATGGCTTAGATCGCACGAAATTTGTTATGGATGAAAACGGGAATTTTTATGTAACACCTTTACGTCCACTCATCAAAACAAAAACAAAATTCGATAAAGGTCTTCAAAATATGCATTATACGTTTGGTGAATTTGAAAACAATATTTATCGAGAAAAATATGGTGATGACACAGAGATTAAAGCGTTATATATAGGTACGTCAGATGACAATGTTCTAATCTGGGAGCAAGGAATGAACTTTCCAGCAGCAAATGATAAAATTGAAGCTAACTTCGATGAACATAATGAGTGATTGAATTCATGGCGTGTTCCTAAGGTACAATCGGAAATTTCCCTCTGAACGGCAAACGTACTAACAGTATTCACTATTGGTATATTTGCCGTTCTTAATTTATGGCGTCTAGCACCATATAGATCAAGCGCTTTGACATCTTTCGATAGGATCGATCTACTTTTGATTCATATACCCCCAGTCAACTGTTCGAATTTCGCAATATCGTAAATAAAAATCTTCTTTTTATCGATTTTAATCGTATTCTGATTTTGCAATTCCAGCATAATCTTCGTTACTGTTTCCCGAACCGTACCTGTCATATCAGCAATTTGTTGATGCGTCAGCTTTAGATCAATCCATATCCCATCCTCATGGCGGACCCCATGATCTTCTATTAAACGAAGTAGTCCTCTAGTAACACGTGTACGAGCATCAAGTATCGTTAAATCCGTAATTAATTCATTAGCTTTCCTCAGACGTTGCAACGCTGTTTGCATTATTTTCAATGAAATTTGTGGGTTATTATTCATAAGCCAATGAAAGTCATGTCGTTTCAAAACATAGAGCGTCGTTTCCTCCATTGTTTTTGCCGAGGCAGAGCGCATTAGTTCATTTTCTAGAACAGCCATTTCTCCAAAGAAATCTCCCTCTGTAAATATAGCTAAGATGATTTCTCTAGCTTCATTCTCTCGATATATTTTAACGACTCCAGATTGAATAATATAAAGCTCATCACCATCGCCATCCTCTAAAAATACATTGACCCCCTTGTCATATGTTCGTGTTATGACGTATGAGGAGACCTTCTGCAATTCCTCCACCTCTAATTGTTTGAAAAAGGGGAATTCTCGTAAAAAAACTAGCATTTCTTCCATATCATAAACCGCCTTATTATTCATTTTTATTATGACCAGAGGAGTAAATCCCAAAGAATAATTTAACTATTAATTAAATAGAAGAATTTTCACTTCGTTGCACTTAACTAACTCGTTAAGTATAACTCTTCGACAAGATTTATACCCCATTATTTCTGAAACTGATCAACTCCATAAAGCACGCACTTTAAATCTTCACTTTCTAATATTTAATAAATATATGAAGATCAGGCAGATGTCCAAGCGATCAGGTTCTAGCCTGCATTAGATATCTAGAATTTACAAACAGGAGGTAATGATCTATGTCATGCAATAATACTGGGACTGCCTTAAGTTGTTGTCCTGATAAAAACTTTGTTCAAGATAAAGTATGTACGCCATGGAGTGGTACTGTTGTAGCGGCGGAAGTCCTAGTTGTCACCTACACAAATAACATCAATCAAAATATTGTTGGTACAGGTTATTTGCAATATGATGTCGGTCCATCTGATATAACGTTTGATTTTCTTGATAGTACGGGTGCTCCTATTAATCCTGCTCCATTTACACTTGCACCTGGAACAAGTCTTGCTTTTACATTCCGACGCTTCAGCGAAATTCAAATTACGCTACCAGCAGCAACAGCTGGCACTTATCAAGGTGAATTCTGTATAACTACCCGTTACCCAGTCTAATAAAGGTGGTTCAAAAAGTCATCTTTTGAACTCGCTCCAATAAAATTCAGGAGGGATATTCGTATGTGTAATTCAGCACTTAGTTGTTGCTCGGATAGAATCATTGTGCAAGATAAAGTCTGTACGAATTGGCAATTAGCTGATGCAGGTACCCAAATCATTTATTCTGACAACATATCACAAGACATCACCGGTACAGGGTATGTTAAGTTTGCAATTGGCACTGGATCTCTGACGGTAAACTTTTTCAAAACGGGGATTGTTGCAGCTATTCAGACCATTGTTATTCCAGTAGGAGGAAGCTCATCATTCACTGTAGCAAGATTTGATACCATATCATTAACCTCCACAGCAGCAGCACAAGGCGAATTCTGTATTACAGTCCGTTATAACCTATAGTACATTTAGATTAATAAACAGGTGGCTCTTCTATTTCACTGAAGAACCACCTTTCTTATTGTTCTTTAACTGGAACGTGATTACGATGTAATTGAAATGTAGTTAAAATGTTATATTTACCTTCAATATAAGTAGAATTACTTCCTTGTGAAGAAATCATGATTGATTTGATACCCTGACCTACAAAATTGGTAGTATTGCCCGGTGGAATATACAGCAGTTTCCTTTCCTCACTATTAATTTCAATTTCTAAAGTATCTGTGCTAGACGGATTGGAATAAATACTGATCTGTACTACTGAAATATTCGAGTCAATATCCGTCTCCCATATTTGAAATACGGGCTGAATTCCTTGAATTAATATATTTCCGCAACATTCTTTTTCGACAATAAGGTTGGAAGGATATTTCTCTGGTTCAAGCGGAACTATACACTGTGGAATTGGGCGCGGTCTTGGCTTTGGTCTTTGTCTCTGACAACGTTTTGGAGGACACGGAAATATAGGAAAGCATCTCCTGCTTCGCCTGCGATTTTCACAACGTTTTTTCTTATTCATGAATTTGCTCTTCCGTTTATTTTTCTGAATATAAGAGGAATTCACCTTTAGAACGATCATCAATGATAATAAGGCTTCTTTCTTTAAACAACTACTCCTTTTCAGCGTTATCCCCCCTTTTTCAAAAGGTTTATTCAGAAACTTACTATATTAAATGTATCTATCCGACACTTGGTTATACATTATCAGAATTTTTTCAAAGATTGATGTTTAAATGCGTGTTCAAAAAGTCGACTTTTCAGCACCGAGAGGATTGGATGAAGTAAGGGAGTGAGGAGCGGAGCTACACGTTTTCGTAGAAAACGACTTCGGAAGCCTACACTTGCAGTACCTGCGTGAGCACCTGAAATGTTTCCGTAGGAAACATACCCCGTAAGCATATGCTAAGACCGGCTGAATTCAATATTCGATGTCGAGTAAGCTTCGTGATATACTTCGTGATCAAAAGATGACTTTTTGAACAACCTCTTTAAGTTATTTCGTGCATGGACCACACAACCCCGTTCGTAGCACCACTCCCCACGTTAAGTGTGATTGTCAGTCCATTCGCATTATAGAAAAGTCCAACAACATCACCTGCAGAGAGTGTAACCTCGCCTGCCAATGTGACCACTCCACTTCCGAGAACAGCTCTTAATGTTAAAAGTAAAAGAATATTCACATTCAAAATTGGCAAAAGCCCACTCACCAAACTAGTCACTGTAGGCGATGTTCTTTGGACAACAAAGGAAGGATTGATTCCAGCCCCAAGAACTGCTGAAATAGCTGCAGTCGTGGAATAATTTATTGTTGCTAAAATAGAGTACCTTCCTGTAACCGGCACACTATAATTTCCAGTCGCTTGATTAAAATTTGCGCCTCCATAATAAGGATTAGCTATGGACCAATTTGTAAGTTGCGCGTTAGTGGATACGGAAATAGTAGGTAGGAAAGCTGAGAATCCTTCTACCGCAAAATTGGGGCCCGTTGCACCTGTCAATCCCGTTGCTCCTGTTACTCCTGTTACTCCCGTTAACCCTGTTGCTCCTGTCGCACCCGTTGCTCCTGTTGCTCCTGTTGCTCCCGATACTCCTGTCGCACCCGTTGCTCCTGTTACTCCCGATACTCCTGTCGCACCCGTTGCTCCTGTTGCTCCTGTTGCCCCTGTCACTCCCGTTGCCCCTGTCGCACCTGTCACTCCCGTTACTCCTGTTGCTCCTGTTGCTCCTGTTGCCCCTGTCACTCCCGTTGCCCCTGTCGCACCCGTCACTCCCGTTACTCCTGTTGCTCCTGTTGCACCTGTTGCTCCTGTTGCTCCTGTTGCACCTTTCTTGGGCGGAAGTCCATTACAGCTTAAAGTACCGGAACAAGTACAATCTCTTGATGAACATGCCAAGTTTGGACTGTTACAATTCGAGCTGTTGTAATACATATACATTAGCCCCTCCCCTTGATACCCAACCTCTACCGCTCTATGCCTTTCAAATAAAATACAATAAGTTGGTTAACAATATGACTTCCACTTAATACCTCTATACAATATCTCTATTACTATTAAATGGATTTCTTACTGATAGTGATTGTACTCAAGCCTTTCCTCCAATAGATTAGTTTATTAGCATACAAAAAATAGAGCAGTTGTCTTCCAGAATGGTAGCTGATCACTTACGTTCATCTCATCGGTAAGGTGAAATAGCATTAGTTTACATTTGTTCTTTTAATGGGGAGTATATTTGATTGTTTAAAATTGAATGATATAATTATGAAGCAAACACATTAGTACATAATTAACATTACAAACGAAGGAGTGAAACGTATGTCTATTGATGTATACCTAAATTTCAACGGAAACTGTCGTGAAGCCGTGGAGTTTTACGCACAAGTATTTGGGACAGAACAACCGCGGATTATGTCCTTTGGAGAATCCCCACCTAACCCAGAATACCCCCTTCCAGAGGAAGCGAAAAATCTAGTCATGCATACACGGCTTAACATTCAAGGAAGCAATGTTATGTTCTCTGATGTATTTCCAGGAATGCCATTTGTCCCAGGAAATAACATTACCCTTGCCATCGTCAGTAAGAGCATCGATGAAGTTAAATCTTTATTTGCTAATATGAAAGAAGGCGGAACCGTTGTTATGGAGCTTCAAGAAACATTCTGGAGCAAATGTTATGGTCAAGTAACAGATAAGTTTGGAATAGAGTGGCAGTTTAACTATGATGATGGAGAATCAAACAAGTATTAGAATATATCTTTTTCAACAAATAAAAAGGATATGGAACTTTCCTCGTAGGGAAATGCTCCATATCCTTTCTTTGATTGATGCTAGGCTAATACCAAATCTTTTTTAACCTTGCTCGTGCAGTATTACTTTCAATAAACAGGAAATAGTATTTGAATGCATTGTTTCATGAATGGATGTAAAGTTAAATAATTCACCGAATCGTTCAAACTTCATAGGCCCAAGTTGCAGTGGGGGTGCAAGTATATTATCTAGAACATTTGGAGAAATCTCAGATAATGCTTGAAGTTGTTCATTCAGATATTTTAACAGTTCTTCTTTGGAAGGTGGAGTGATAGTCCAATCAGAAGGCTTACTTCCCCCGAGGAACAAAGGGCTATAGCTCTCTGGAAGACTGCTATCTAATGTAAATCCACCACGAGAAAGCAATCCATTTAGTGCACCAATGATATGCCCAATATTCCAACGAATCGTATTGTTGAATGCTGTTGGTTGAATATCAAATAAGTTTTCTGGAATTGCTTCTACTTGTTTAATAACCGTTTGACGAACTAGTTTTGATGTATTAATAATCATTTGAGACATAGTGACAGCTCCTTGAAGTGTAGTAACATTTCATTCTACCTATGTTTATCAAATGAATCAAATCCACACTATGTCATTTCTGCCCAAATAAAAAGGATATGGCACAGTTCTCCTTGAGAAATGTGTCCATATCCTTTCTTTGTTTATTTGTCCTTTAGCGGTGCTTACAAAACCATCATCGAAGAATACAGATCATCAATATGTTGGAGTCTGTTACAAACTCAACATATATAACACTAGATTGGCACTATATAGGAATCTCTCCTTCATCCCATTAATATAGTTTAGGATAGAGGGGCGGGATGCGCGTGGGTAATATTAATGATCATGAGCAATGGGCTATCTTTCTAGCTGCGATTTGCGTACAGACCTATGCACAATTCACAAATACGGACGGTTCGTTTGTCGTTCCATCAGACTACTCAGTTAGTGCTACTTTTGAAGCAAAATCCTTCAGGAATGTCTGGGAACGATTCGGATTTATTCTGGAATCTCCGAAAGAGATTATTATTGCCTTTCGTGGAACCAGTTCGACAACCAATTGGATATCGAACGTCATCGCCTCACAAAAGAACTTCAAATATATTAAGGAAGACTGTCTTACACATCGCGGCTTCACAGACATCTATTCTTCAACTCGCATTGGGATTATCTCCGCACTCACTAGGTTATCTCCCGACAAGGCATTATACATTACAGGTCACAGTCTCGGTGGAGCACTCGCGACATTATGTGCTGTTGATATTGCAGCCAATACCACTTACAGCTCACCCAACTTGTTTACATACGGAGCCCCACGTGTAGGCGATCCGGACTTTACGAGAGCCTTCACACAATATGTTAGAAACAGTTACCGTGTTGCCAATCTTTTTGACGTCGTAACACATGCTCCACCATTCATCTACAAGCTACCTAAACGTGAAAAAAAATACTACTACAGTCATATCCAGACCCTTTCATCACTGTCTTTCCAGAATGGATCAGTGAGTGATAATCACATGATCGGAAGCTATTTCGCAGAACTCTCCAAGCTCCAACCGGAATTTACCCAACAGTTATGTTTATTGAACTCTGGATTCTGTCCAGTCACTGTAACGAAATTACAAGAGTAACTAATTATCGCATAGTGTGTATAATTAACTGCTAATTGTTGTGAGGGAAATAGCCTGTGTAATTCGGGTATTGGGTGCTCATCTTATTCTGGCAACATCCAACGGGAGGTCCTAGAATGACCGACTCTCGGATAGGGGCTACAGCTTTGGCATAATCCTGCTCGTTGATACAGTAAGCCTGCTGCATCACTTCCTTCGGTATGCACCGTAAGAAATCCGAGCCATACACGATATCAGGTGTAGGTTGATCGAAGATCGTCAAGATATGGGCATGATCGGACTCCGCAATAATCCAGTGGAACCAACCTTTAGGAAGCAGCGATACTTGCCCTGGCTTTAAGTGATAGGTCATCAACCTTTGTGTAAACGGATCAAAAACTGACGTAACTACTTCCCCGCTAATCACAAAAACCGTCTCATTTACATTGGTATGCCAATGCGGTTGGACGATAATTCCTTTGCTCAAGTGAACATTAAATAAACCGGTCTTGATCGCGGGAAGTTGCTCCCCGAATAGCTGGGTAATATAATTATGTGGATCGCGCCTATAGTTGAGTACTTGATTGGAATCCGCCGCCAAACGTAAGTCGGGCGATTGCAGAACTGCATCCGTCATCATATTGTGTCCTCCTTCATGGGTAAACATCTAATGTAACATATGCCTATGAAGAGATAGATGCTACTTATCAGTGCCATAATTATGCCGAGCCCCATGATTTACTTAACTAATTCCACCAGTTGCACTTCATCCAGGGACAACATACTTACTAACCTATATGTCCCTGTTATTTCGACCTATTCAAAGGTTAATTGCGGCTAGGTCAAAGATAAGTTTGGTATAGAGTGGCAGTTTAACTATGATGATGGAGAATCAAACAGGTATTAGAATATATCCCTTTCAATAAATAAAAAAGATACGGAACTTTCCTCTTAGGGAAATGCTCCATATCCTTTATTTGTTCCTTTACTCATACATTAGTTGCCACGCATTTAAATCGCATACCACCTAAAGAGGGATAGATACTGTAAAACAGGTCCCTTCCCCTACTGTGCTTTTCACGTCTATTTTGCATCCATGAAGTTCGACGATTTTCTTCGTAATTGACAACCCTAGCCCATTACCTCCGTCTGATCGGCTTCTCGCTTTATCCACCATATAAAATCGATCAAAAATATGAGAAATATCTGCTTCTGGGACCCCTTTCCCTGTATCTTTTATGTGGACACGTACAGCTTGATTGGATACTTCCATAATCACTTTGACCTGACTCTCTTTATCTGAGTATTTAATCGCATTGTTAATTAAGTTTTGCCATACCTGTTCAAATAAATCACGATCTCCCTTAACTAGGCAAGCTTTAAGAGACAGTTCAAAATCAATATGTTTGACAGTCCACAAAGGTTCAGCCACGAGAATGACTCTACGCAACTGTTCATCTAGCCGATACTCCACAGGATGAAAAGGATGGTTGTCCGAATCAAGCGATGCAAGCCGCAGCAAATGATCACTAAGCTTTGAAAGTCTCAACGTTTCCTGATAAATAATTTCAAGATGTTCTTTGTGACGTTCTGGAGGGATAATCCCATCTCTGATTGCCACTGTAAAACCGCGAATCGAAGTTATCGGACTTTGAATTTCATGCGAAACATTACTTACGAAATCTTCTCGCATATTATCAATTTTCTGAAGTTCACTTGCCATATGATTAAAGCTGTCCATTAATTCACCGAATTCATCTTTCTTTTTATGCTGAATACGAACGGTTAAATTTCCTGTCGCCATTTCTTTTGCTGCACTTGTCAATTTTTTCACAGGTACGACAATATAGTGAGATGCTAGCAAAATAAGAAAACTTCCAATAAGCAGTACGGTAAACAGACCTATGAACAAAACACGCTGCATAATTTCCAAAAATCCGGTAAAATCCATCTTTAGAATCAATGAACTTCCACGATCATCGATATTGGGTACGCCTATAAGACGTAAAGGATTAGGACCCTCATCCTTATCTAAAAACATCGGTTCTGTTGCTGTGGATTGAAATAACGGTGCAACCTTCTCTTCTGTTAATGAAAAAGGTAACGGACTTCCTTGCTGGATAACCACTCCATGAATATTATAGTCAGTGAGTATGTCCAACACTAGATCACGCCTATCAGGTTCTATTAACGACAGAATTGTAGCAACATCACCTGTAATCGTCAAAAATTGCTCTTCAAAGGACACTTTCTTTTCTGAAAATAAATGTGCAATCCCAAAAGAAAACAAGAGGCTTATCAGCACAATAACTATAAAAGCAACAACAATCCGAACTCGCAGGCTTTTTTTGATCACGTTATTATTCCTCCAACCGGTATCCAAGCCCACGTATGGTTGTGATTATTAACGTAGAGAATGGCTCAATTCGCTGACGCAGACGTTTTATATGAACATCCACCGTCCGCTCATCTCCTTCATAGTCAATTCCCCATAAACTTTCTATCAACTGTGTTCGGGTAAAAATACGACCGGGTGAATGGGCAAGCATAAACAACAGTTCACATTCTTTCTTTTTTAAAAGCACGATTTCTTCATCAGAAGAAACCGTTAATGTGGCAAGATCAATAGTAACATCGCCCATTTGAATAACTTTTGTTAAAGAAACATTATATCGCTTCAATAGGGATTTCACACGTAGAACAAGCTCCACGGGATCAAATGGTTTTACCAAATAATCATCCGTTCCCGCCTGAAAGCCTTTTACTTTATCTATCGATTCTCCTTTTGCAGTCACCATGAGAATAGGAATATCCAAATACCCACGAATATCTTCCGTTAATTCAATACCGTCCATACGCGGCATCATCACATCAACAATCATTAAATCCACTTTCGAATGCTCAATATAATCGAGCGCTTTCTGTCCATCCTCGGCCTCCACAACGGAGAATTGACTATTTTCAAGATACAGCTTGATTAATTTACGAATATGCGGATCATCATCTACTACTAAAATGGTATTCACCTTATCACCTCATCATTATTCGTAACGAAGAGATTCCATCGGGTCGAGTTTTGCTGCTTTGGATGAGGGTAACATGCCTGCGACCACACTGATCAATGTACTGATACCAATACCAAAAATCATGTAAACTGGAGTCAGTTGAATCAGTTCAGCACCAAAGTTATTGAATAGAATGTTGTTCAGCACCAAGCTAACTACCCAAGCAACTGCAACAGCAATCACACCGCTCAACAAGCCCAACAGCGCAGACTCTGAAAAGAAAATACGACGGATATCTTTCTTTCTCGCACCGATCGCCCGCAAAATGCCAATTTCTCTGGTCCGTTCCACAACGCTAATATTAAGAACTACTAAAATCATGATGCCCGATACGAGTAATGAAATACCCGCTATACCAGATAACAGCCATGATGCCATTTTTACATACGTTGTAATCTGTTTCATGATACTTGCTATTGGTGAACTCTTAAACCCAGCCACTTCCACTGCTTCTTTAATACCTTCTACATCACCCTGATTTGCCGCGTAAGCATTAATCTGTTTAGGCTGCAAGGATAAGTTTTGTTTACTATATGCGTTTTCAAGAGTTACATACGAAACGTAAGCACTCGCTCCACTCATTGGCCCCATATCTTCCTGCTCATATATACCCGATACAACCCACTCCGTTTCAACAATGACCGGCTGATTCTGTTCATCCATTTCATTAATATACAGGTTGACGGTTTCACCTACAAGCGATGAATACGTTTCTTCACTACTCAATTTTTTTGCAAAAGATGTCGTCAGTAGCACTTGGTTCTCAATAGGCAGTGTGCCTGCTTCAACATTCTCTGCTTTAATTGAATCTGTTAACGTTCCGAGTGCTGAGAGTTCTTTGTTCTTTTTATTAAATACAATATTACTTTTTCCTGTGATCGTTGTAACCTTTTCGATTCTATCCACATTTTTAATGCCACTAATCATGTTGATATCTTGTTCTGTAAAAGGTTCACTCGCTAGTTCCGGCATAGGTGGTCCCTCTTGCCGTTTCACTTCACCCTTATCAGCCGTCTTTATTACATCGACAAGAAGCGGATTCAGACTTGAATTAATTTGATCATTCATATAACCTGTCACACCACTGCCTAATGAGAGCATTAAGATTACACTTAAAATCCCGATGGCCCCGCCGGTAGCAACGAGCATATTTCTCTTCGCATTTAAGGTCATGTTATTGATTGCCAGTCTAAAAGAAGCAGCAAAACTCAAATTCTTCCCTATTTTCTCTTTATTCTCTCTAACAGACTTGTAACGCTCTTTCAAAAATTTGTCTTCTTTAATACAGCCATCTTCCACCAATACAATTCGGCTCCCGAAATCCGCTACCCTTTGCGAATGTGTCACGGTAATAATAAGAACACCTTTTTTCGCAATAGAATCTAGTAATTCAAGGATTTGTCCACTTGTTTCCTGATCTAGAGCACCCGTAGGTTCATCTGCTAGAATAATTTCAGGGTCATTAGATAACGCTCTCGCAATAGCCACACGCTGTTTTTGACCACCCGACAGCTGATTGGGGCGTTTCTTCATATGATCTTTCAAACCGATTTCAGTCAAAATTTCCTTCGCGCGCTGCGTTCGTTCTTTTTCAGTATGATCCGTCATTTGCATCGCAATCATAACATTTTCAAGTACAGATAAATGAGGAATTAAGTTAAAGCTTTGAAAAATAAAGCCTATTTTATCTTTTCTGTACGCATCAATTTCAGTTTCTTTCATTTCTCTCAGCGTATTCCCCTGAACAATGACGTCACCCTCATAATCCGAGTCCATACCCCCGATAATATTCATCAAGGTCGATTTTCCCGAACCAGATTCCCCAAGGATGGAAACAAATTCACCACTTTCAAATTTTACATTCACATTACTTAGAACAGGCACCTTTTCTTTTCCAGCAAGCATATATGATTTATTCAGATGCTTAATCTCTAATAACGTCATCTCTATTCCCCCAGCTCCTATTTTATCTCTCTAACCATTTCTTCCATGAATCTTGTTTCGCTAATCACTATAACTGAATACTACCCCATCTATGTGAACTGAAAGTGAACTGAATGAATGTTTCTGAAAAAGAGTGACGATAGAGCTTATGAACTTACAAAAGTTAATACCTATTTATTTTTGTTATTAACAAATCCATGAAGAGATAGCTTTCCAGAGAAACCATTCAAAACAAAACAAAGCAGGTCGACCAAGGATATCTCTTGGTCGACCTGCTCATTTTTTCACATAAACAACCTATTTAATCAAGTATTTACTTGGATACTCATCTTTTTCTTATGCAATAAGATGTAAACCAAATAGCTTCCGTATACCAAATATATAATATTTAATATAGAAACAACCAGCACTTCTTTGTCTACGATAACACTGCTCGTCATTTGAGCAAGCGCATCAAACATAAAATGAAATAAGATCAAGGGAATAATATTGTTTGTCGTTTCTATAAGCAAAGCAAGAATAAGTCCGATAAGAAAAGCGTTGATGATTTGCAGTAAGATATGTATGAAGTCACTTCCGTTTAGCGCATTTGCCATATGTAGAATACCGAAGAATATAGAAGAAAATACAATGTAAAAAACAGGCCCTTTGAACTGTAACTTTTCTCTGATGATTCCTCTAAAAATTGATTCCTCCGTATAGCCGACAAGTAAAGAAAAAATAAGAATAAGTATCATTTCAGTTACAGTAAGCTCTAAGTTGAAAACGCCCATAATCGGCTGAACAAGCACTATAATAAGCAATGGAATATAATAGAGGGTTACCTTTTCTTTGCGGATATCTAGCTTGTTGAAACCAAATATTGCAAAAGAGCGGTCCTTTTTTCTCATGTACAAAGTAACGATCACTGCCATTACTAAAAAAGCACACGCTTGCGCAACCATGATGCCTGTGTCCTCAAAGCCCAATATCGTCGCGACGGCGGATGCTACTGCAATCAATAAGGTTAGCACAATCCCCAGCATGATTGAAAATAAAATTGGATGTCCTTTAGCTACTTTTTCTTTCATCAATTTCGCTCCTCTTGTATCACCATCCATTGATTCATGTAAACATTCCATCTTTGCTAGGTGGGTTTTCTATTTAATCATAAAGGTATCTTACCCAAAAAGTGGAATTTTATCAACCTTTTTATACCAAATTATATTAATATGAAAGTTAAACCATAGAAATAATAAAAGGGAGGTTAGACATTAAGTCTAACCTCCCCTTTTTTAGCTGCTATCGATGAACTAAAGTATCTTTGTTTATTTAAGTAATCCTTTTTCTTTCAGGAAATCAAGCGATACGGTCTCTTCTTTCAATCCTTCTGAATCTACCTTTGAGTTCAATTCTTGCATTATCGTCTCATCCAGCACGTCCTGAAGTTTATTTAGAGCTTCTGCTACTTCTGGATATTTCGTTAACACATCCTCACGTACAAGTGGACCAGCATCATAAGGTGGGAAGAATGATTTGTCATCCTCTAAGATAACTAGATTGTTAACTTTAATCTGACCATCCGTCGCAAAAGAATCGATCACATCCACATTTTTATCTACAATGGATCGGTACATTATGCCATGATCCATACCTTTCACATCCTTGAAGATCATTCCATATTCCTTACTTAATCCTGGATAGCCATCAGGACGATCTATAAACTCAAACTCACTTCCTAACAACAAGTCAGGCGATACCTTCGCAAGATCACTAAACGTTTTTAGCTGATATTTCTCCGCTGTTTCTTGGGTGACAGCTAAAGTGTACGTATTATTGAAGCCCATTGAATTCGTAAAAACGAGCTTGTCTTGTTTAAGTAACTCATTCGTTCTAGCTAATGTATCTTCTGAGTTCCCTGTTTCTTCCTGATAATAGTTGGAAACAATTGTTCCTGTGTAATCTGGATATAACTGAATGTCATTGTTCAGCAATGCTTTCCAAGCTACATTCGATCCACCCAAATTGACTTTACGTACTACTTTCAGATCGGTATGATTCTCAATTATATCAGCCATCATATGCGCTAAGAGAATGTTCTCCGTAAAGTTCTTGGAGCCGACTGTAATCGTATCCTTCTTATTCCCTGAACCACAAGCGACTAATGCCATGGACATACACACAACAAAACCAATAACTAGCCATTTTTTATAATTCATATTATGCCTCCAGTAAGATATTATTGTGCAGATTTGTACCTCTTATAGTTTTAAACCTTTCGGTGTCGTCAACTTCTCCATACGTCCCAGCAAAAAGTCAAGAACCAATGCAAGAACCGCTGCTGGTATAGCACCCATCAGAATCAATGCATCGATATTTCGTTGTATTCCTAAGAAAATAAAATCACCTAAGCCACCAGCACCAATAAAAGCAGCTAAAGTGGCGGTACCTACATTAATGACTGTAGCCGTCCGAATACCCGCCATAATGACAGACAAAGACAAAGGAATTTCTATTTTAAATAAGATCTGCGCATTGGTCATTCCCATGCCTCTAGCCGCTTCTATCGTGGCTCGATCTACATCTTGAATACCTGCAAATGTGTTTCTAATGATCGGTAATAAAGAATATAAGAACAGTGCAGCTATAGCAGTATTAAGGCCTATCCCAAACAACGGAATCATAAATCCTAACAAGGCCAGACTAGGTATCGTTTGCAAGATCCCTGCTCCGCCTAGAATTAGAGTCTTAAAGATAGGGTATCGTGAAACAATAATACCTAATGGAATACCAACAACAATGGCTATCGCCATCGATATCAGAACAAGTTGCATATGCTGGCCTGTTGCTGCCAGTAAATCTGTCCCACGCAATGATAGTTGTTTAACAAACTGTACCCAAATGTTGTCGTTCATTCGTTCTCCCTCCTACCTGCCCAGTGATCTGCGAAAGTGGTAAGTAAGGTTGATCTTGTGACGACGCCTACTATTTTTTTGCCTTTTCCAATAATAGGAATAATACCGAATTTTGCATCTCCAATAGCAATGAGTGCATCTTGAGCCGTTGCATCCTCATCTAAATAAGGAACAGCAGGAACACTAATTTCTTGAATTGTTTGTATTTGCTCCAACTTCGATTGCAAATCATATATGGAGACGATTCCGGTCATTTGACCATTGTCATCATATATAATCAACGTATCTGTCCGTCGTTTTCTCATCGTAGCTAATGCAAGAACCGGGGAAAGGCTATGAAGGGCGGTAGCAGGATTGTCACGCATAATATCCTTAACCGATATAAAAGCAGGGTTCTGATAAATTCGATTCTTCCCTATAAATTCTTCTACGAATCCATGTGAAGGCTCCTTTAGTAACTTCTCTGGTGTATCAAACTGTAGTAACGAGCCCTCTTTCATAACTGCAATACGATCTCCTAATTTCAAGGCTTCATCCATATCATGCGTTACGAATACAATCGTTTTCTTCACAGTTTTCTGAAGTCTAATTAATTCATCTTGTAATTGTTCTCTTGTGATTGGATCTAATGCACCAAAAGGTTCATCCATAAGCACAATCTCAGGGTCTGCTGCTAATGCACGAGCAACACCTACTCGTTGCTGTTGTCCACCTGAAAGTTGACGTGGATACCGTGATGCATACTCGGACGGTTCAAGACCGACCATATCTAATAATTCATATACACGAGCTTTGGTCTTCGCTGCATCCCAACCCTTAAGATGAGGAATGAGAGCAATATTCTGTTCAATCGTATAATGTGGGAACAATCCCACCTGCTGGATGACATAACCAATATTGCGTCTTAATTCAACTTGGTTTTCTTTCGTAATATCCTTACCGCGAATGGTAATCTTACCTCCCGTATGCGGCATTAAGCGGTTAATCATCTTCATCGTTGTAGTCTTACCACAACCACTTGGACCAATAAGTACGATGAATTCTCCTTCTTTAATCTCAAAACTAACGGATTTCACAGCTTGGAAACCGTTCGCATACGTTTTACTAACATTTTCGAATTTAAGCATACTACTCCCCCAATTTTATAGAGTTTTGCCGATTTCCGATTGGTGATACTCATGATTCGGACTCAACTTCTTCTTACGTTACACCTAACTATACCAAAAAAGTCACCAAGTGACAACCTATATATAGATATAGAGTTGTCACTTGGTGGCTTTTTTGGTTCATTCATCATAATAAATTGTATAGAAATCATAACAAAAAACCGCCCTTCAAATGGACGGTTTGGCTATCATAATGTCGTATTATTGATGAATTCCTCGGTTCGCTGAAATACTTGCCCGTCACCAACAACTATAATCACATCATTTTCTTGAAGGATAACGTGAGGACCTGGCGAAATCGTGACTTGTGTCCCTCGCCTTAATGCAACAATCGTTCCTCCTGTCTTCTGCCAAAATTGAAGATTGGAGATACTCCATCCCACAGCATGCGAACTTGGATTCACCTGTATTTCTACTGGATGGTATGCCTTTAAATTCTGTAATCTATCAGAGAAACCAATGATATCCTTAAGAATAGCTTCGAATTTATGATCATTGGCCTTCTTCTCAAGAAGTAACAATTCTAAGTCTTGTTTCAGTGAATACACTGATTTCATATAATTATTTTTAGTAATATAATCATGCGCTTGTTGATCCGATGTAACGAAAATCCCCTTGCCCTGCGATACAGACACAATATTCTCGTCTTTTAGAAGAGATACTGCTTTTCTAATCGTTTCGGGGGAGACATGATAATGGCTCGCCAGTAAAGATCGTCCTGAAATTTTGGCATGAATTGAAAATTCACCACTTACAATTCTATGAGCAATATCTAAAGCAATAGCTCTATATCCAGCAATCTCTTGCATACATTCTCCTGCCTTTTATCTTTACTTTTGCAATCATCTGTATTATACCAATCTTCATAGATGTTTCAATACATAATCTTTCTACATAATATATGTTTGCTGAATTTTTCAGAAAAACACAAAAAGTATTGGAATCAAATCCAATACCTTTTGTCAATACATTTTAGCAAAAAAGGTGATCACAACGCTACTGGATCGCCCCAATAATGATGCCCGCTATGAGATAAGAAACCAAATGATATCCAATTGTGATTAAGTAAAGTCTTATTCCTCTTTTTTCAAATAAAAAGTTCATCCCAATTTTAACCGAAATACTAATACCGATGAGTAAACCAACGTTCATTCCGGACTCAATTGTCGCCTCTCCAATCATTGTTAACATCAAGGCCAATACAAACGCACCACATAAAGCGGTCAACGCAGTAAGAATATATGTCATGGGGTTACCACCAGACATCTCTTCCTTTTTCAAACCGATTTGCTTGATCCATTGGTTTCCAAACAGAACTGGTGAATACCATAGAAAACCAAGTACCATCGTCACCACTGTTGCTACAAATACTGCTAAATAATTTACTTGTGTGAAATCGATCATTTGCTTATCTCCTATATGATAACTTAATATTTGATTTTCTCTTCTTCGAAACCTATATCGATAACCACATGTCTATCTGACATTTGTTATTTATTCAAATCTTTCAATTCGATAGTAATAAATATCACAACCCCACTATAGCAGTTCCACCATTTTTTTCACAGCAATAGATGCCCCGTAGCATATTGGGTTGCACCCACCATCAGTTTATAAGCTTTTATGTTGATTTAACTTCTCGATGAAGATTCCAGTTAAGCAACTGACCCGCATGTGTGAGTCCTGCACCGAACCCATAAAGCAGGATACGATCACCATCATTGAGCTTGCCTTCTCGGATGCCAAGGTCAATAGCAAGTGGAATTGACGCGGCTGAAGTATTACCGTAATTCACTAAACTGTGTAGCGTTCGCTCAAGCGGAATCCCCGTACGTTCACAGATCGGCTCAATAATTCGCAAATTAGCACTGTGTGGAATAAACCAATCTACATCATTTATCGTGAAGGGACTCTTCTGTAGAAGCTCGCTTACCCCTACCGGTACATTTCTAACGGCCCAACGAAATACTTCTCTTCCATTCTGCACAAGCGTTCCCGCGTTATTCAGATCTACACCATTCATCTTGTCAGCCGTTCCTTTCAAGTATACATGTGCTCCTCCATTGCCCTGCGTTCCTTGATGATATGCCACGAAACTCGAGTGCTCCTCATCGGCTTCCACCAGAACAACCCCAGCACCATCTCCGAACAATATGCAAGTTGTGCGATCACTATAATCCGTGACTTTTGACATTGTATCCGCACCGAACACGAGAACCTTCCGATGTAATCCGGAAGTTACCATGCCTTCCGCTACATGGAGTGCATATACAAATCCGGTACAAGCAGCACTTAGATCGATGGATCCCACTGAACTGGAAATACCAAGCTTATCTTGAAGTAGTGCTGCTACGCTAGGAAAACTGAAATCTGGCGTACTGGTCGCTACAAGAATTAAATCCACATCGTATAAAGATTTGTCATATCTTCGCATGAGATCCTGAGCAGCAGATACGCACAGATCACTCGTATATTGATCAGGTGCACTTATGCGGCGCTCCCGAATTCCCGTCCGTTGTACAATCCATTCATCATTTGTATCCACCAATTTTTCCAAATCGATATTCGTCATTCTTCTGGTTGGTACATAGGTACCGATGGCAGTGATACGTGCTTTCGTATGTTCCATATATTCACGCTCCTCATATAATACCTACTGTTAGTACCTGATACCAAATACATTAGCACACCAAACATATATTCGTCCATTATAATAAAATTTTTAAGTAATTATCCACGATGAAATTTACTTTGACAGATAGAGTAATATGTGATAATTTTACTCTATCAGATAGAATACTTTTTAGTAAGGAGGACGCAAATGGTTCGAAGTGACATCATTCGTGGGCATTTAGATGCTATTATTTTGCGGCTCATATATGAGAAAGATCAATATGGCTACGAAATATCCAAAGAAATCAGTTTGCGGACAAATGACCGCTTTCAGATTAAAGAGGCCACGTTATATGCGGTATTTCAGAGGTTAGAGCGAAGAGAATTAATCGAATCCTATTTCGGAGATATTTCGCATGGGGGCAAACGTAGGTATTACAAAATTACGAAGTTAGGAAAGGCCTATTTCAAAGAAACGCTGGAAGAATGGCAAGAAATCAAGGAAATAATAAATATTTTTATGGAGGGTATATGAATGCGTAAAATCAAAAATCATGTTAAGGAATTGTTTAATGATATCCCTGCAAGTGAACAAAAGGAATTGATGATGCAAGACATTATTCAGAACCTAGAAGAGAAAGTTAGTGATTTGATGTTCAGTGGTAAAAATGAGGAGGATGCCATTAATAAGACCATCGTTGAATTTGGCGACATTGAGGATATTAAGAATGAGCTTGGTACGAACCCCGTGCCCCTCAAAAACCGATTTTCTTTGCATTTAGGATTCTCACTTTGGGGAAGTGGACTTTTTATAGCATTGTTTATATTTATTAATTTTTATTATACGCCAGATACGATCTGGTTCGTTTATCCGGTCTTCGCTGTAGCATGGTGGCCACTATCCATGTTCTATAAATGGTTAGCAATGAAATAAGGAGGATTTTAATTATGAATAAGCATCGAACCAGCTTTGCAGCAGTTGGAAGTATCATGAGCATTCTTCTTTTTGCCATCATTAATTACAGTACCACTCCTCATTACATATGGTTTATTTATCCTTCTCTTGCTATTCTACAGTGGCCGATCTCGATCTACTTTTTGACAAAAGGAACGTTTAAACACTACTCAGCCGTAACCTCATTAATTCTAATTTCATATCTAATTATTGAGAATATGTTACATAGTCCGGATCTTATATGGTTTGTATTTGCTATCTATCCCATTCTCTGGTGGCCCATCCTTATGTATCTAGGGAAATATGCTTCTACAGTAACAACCGCAATCATAGGTAGCCTGTGTACGATTCTTTATTACGCAGTGCTTAACTCATTCTATGCCCCTCAGTATCTATGGGTAATTTATCCGTCATTTCTCGTATTATGGTGGCCCTTAGTAATATACTTCAGCAGAAATAAACAATACTTCAAGTTCTCCATTGTAGCCAGCTTGCTCACGATCATATTTTTCATCACAACAAATATGATCTCTTCTGAGAATACAATCTGGGCAATTTATCCTATCTTCGCTATTCTTTGGTG
Organism: Paenibacillus sp. FA6; assembly: GCF_051550225.1. Classification (NCBI taxonomy): domain Bacteria; kingdom Bacillati; phylum Bacillota; class Bacilli; order Caryophanales; family Paenibacillaceae; genus Paenibacillus; species Paenibacillus sp. FA6. Next base: position 2,342,930 of record NZ_CP188820.1, read on the forward strand.
GCCCCTTAGCATGTATTATTACGGTAAAAGGACATATCGCTGAGCTATTCATTGCATATAGAAACAGCCGACCCATGTATAGGTCGGCTGTTTACATCATTCAACTATTTATTTCACATCATAAATCGTATAGAGTTCATCCAAGACTAGATTGGCAGCTATGATGCCGCCTGCCGTATTCCAGATCGCGTCATCAACACGATATACTCGCCCTTCTTTAACTGCACTTAGACCTTGCCATAACGGGTCTTTTGTCCATTCACCTTCTGTTTCGGTACCTTTACCATCACCTGTATCATAAGTGAAGTAGAATAAACGATCAGCATCGACTTCAGGCAACCGTTCTTTCGTTATTTCATCTACAAACGTTTCTTTACTATTTAACGTCATGTCATTACGGGCAATCCCAATTTGATCGAAAATAATACCTGAGAATGTATCAGTGTGATATACACGCGTCTTGCCTCCCATGAAGCGAACAACAGACACTGTTTCCTTCAGTTTATCTCCAGCCTTCGCTTTGAAATCTTCTACACGCTTATCGAAATCAGCGAGCAGCTTATCTGCCTCCGCTGATTTACCCACTGCTTCAGCATAAAGCTTGAAGTTGATCTTCCAATCACCCCGTAATGTTTCTGATTCAACTGTTGGAGCCATCGCCTTCAATTGCTCATAGATGTCTTCATGACGCATCTTGTTACCGATAATGAGATCTGGTTCCAATCCAGCGATTAACTCCAGATTAGGTTGTCCTTCTTGGCCCAGTTCTTGAATGCCTTCCATATCGGCTTTAATGTGCTCATACCATGGACTTCCCGTCCATGATTTAACTGCTCCAACAGGTTTAACTCCAAGCGCAAGCAATGCTTCAGTTCCCTCATTAGTAAGTACTACAACGCGTTGCGGCGTTCCTATTATTTCAGTCTCACCCATCGCATGCTTAATCGTACGGACTTCATCTGTAGCTGGTTCCGTAACCGCAGCACCGTCAGTAGATTTATTCGAAGCATCTGCTGAATTATTATTTCCATTTGAACCACAACCCGTTACGATCATAACGAGGATTAGAGCAGATAATGCCCACCACGTTCTTGTCTTTCCTCTATGTCCCTTTGTTGCCATCCTAAGTTCCCCCTGTAATTGATAGTTATTCTCACTGGTATAATATTAATAACTATCAAACACAAAGTCAATGACAATGATTATCAATTGCATTGACACATGTTAATCAATCCACTAGAATTCTAATGTACACTCTTTGCATTGAAGCAGAAGGAAGGTAGTTATGAGATTAACAGGACTTGCTTGTTCACTACTCTTACTTGGGGTAGCCATTATATGTAGCATTATTTACGGCATAACAGATATTCCGTTGTCCTCCATATGGGAATCTTTCATTCATTATGATTATTCATCGCAGGAACATTTAATTATTCGAACAGTGCGAGTCCCGCGGGCACTCATTGCCTCTGTTGCTGGGGCAAGTCTAGCTATTGCTGGTGCGATCATGCAAGTCATAACACGTAATCCAATCGCTTCGCCAAGCTTATTCGGTGTCAACTCAGGCGCTGCTTTCATGGTTGTTATTGCTTCAGGTTGGCTTGGAATCAGTGGTATGCAATCACTAACCCTATTTGCTCTACTAGGCGCAGCTATTAGTGGATCTATCGTGTTTTATCTCGGAAGTGTCGGTCGTGACGGTATGACACCTATTAAAATTACGTTGGCGGGAGCCGCGATCGCTGCTTTTTTCCACTCTATGACGCAAGGCTATATGCTCTCAAACGGTAGAATGTTCGATCAAATACTTGTGTGGCTCGTTGGTTCTGTAGCCGGACGAGATATGAATATGCTCATCAATGTATTGCCTTATATGGCCATTGGATTCTTGATTGCCTTATTACTCTCTCGTCATCTCAATGTGCTATTAATGGGTGACGACGTAGCGCAAACCCTGGGTCAACGGACCGTAGCTATTAAAAGCCTCGCTTCCATTGCAGTTATTCTACTTGCTGGAGCATCTGTTGCTGTAGCCGGTCCGATCGCATTTGTAGGCATTATTATCCCACATATTGTCCGATATCTTGTGGGTACCGATTACCGCTGGGTCATTCCATATTCTGCAGTACTAGGGGCTATATTGCTTGTAACTGCAGATATAGGTTCACGTTACATAGCCATGCCAAAAGAAGTTCCTGTTGGCGTCATGACTGCGATCCTTGGTGTGCCATTCTTCGTCTATATCGCTAGGAAAGGAAAACGAATGCAATGAGTAAATATACACTTCTGCGATGGAACAAGTTGAAACTATCTTTTCTGATTGAAAAAAGAGCCTATTGGATTGGTTTCGCTTTGCTTGTTCTTTGCGCTGCTGTAGTTGTCATAAGTACCGGCATTGGAAGTAAGTTCGTCTCCCCTCTCGAAGTCATCCAATCGATGACTGGAAAGGGAAGTGGCATGAATGATGTGATTATCATGAAGCTGCGCCTACCGCGAATTATTATTGCCGTGCTTGTTGGATCGTCTTTAGCGGTTGCAGGTGCAGTACTTCAAGGGATTATTCGCAACCCGCTCGCTTCACCCGATGTAACCGGAATTACGGAAGGAGCATCGCTTGGAACGGTACTGTTTATCTTCTTCCTATCTGATCGACTATCGATCCAATGGGCACCCTTCGCGGCTATTATTGGGGCATTTGTAGTAACCATTCTTCTCTATGTCCTGTCATGGAAGAACGGATCTTCTCCGCTAAGAATGATATTAATTGGAACGGGCTTGTCCGCTGCCTTCAAATCGATCTCATATATGTTTATCATTTCAGGATCCTTTGTGTTAGCTAATAAATCAATGACTTTCATGACCGGAAGTATATATGGATCCTCTTGGGAAAAGGATGTCTACACCTTACTTCCTTGGGTACTTATTTTACTGCCATTAACTTGGCTGCAAGCTCGACATGTGAACGTACAGGCCCTTGGAGATGATGTGGCCGTCAGTGCTGGCGCAAACGTACAGTTTCATCGACTTATATTGCTACTTCTTAGCGTCGCATTAGCTGGAGCAGCCGTCGCCATAGGAGGCGCGATTGCTTTCATTGGTTTAATGGCGCCCCATATGGCACGCAAGCTTGTCGGTCCCTCCTTTGGAGGATTGCTCCCAGTGAGCGCGTTGTTAGGAGCTCTCATCTTACTAGTGTCAGACCTCGCCGCCCGAACTCTCTTCACACCGCTCGATATTCCAGCAGGCGTATTTACTGCGGCTATTGGTGCACCGTTCTTCTTATATATGCTGTACCATAACCGAAATACATAACAGCGAAAGGAATGACTGTCATGAGCCTACTTGAAGCCAACGACTTGGCTGTGTCCTACGGCGGAGTCTTCATCTTTGATCATTTAAATATAGAAATACCAGAAGGAAAAGTTACTGTGTTTATTGGCAGCAACGGCTGTGGTAAATCGACACTGTTACGCTCATTGGCACGTTTACTTAAACCTATTCAAGGGGAAATTCATTTGGATGGATTGAATATATCAAAAATGCCCTCCAAGACATTAGCCAAGCAGCTTTCCCTCTTGCCACAAGGTCCCATCGCTCCAGAAGGACTTACCGTACTGCAATTGGTCAAGCAAGGGCGATATCCCTATCAATCTTGGCTCCAGCAATGGTCGGTAGAAGATGAACAATCTGTAAAAGCTGCCATTCAAGCCACGGGTATGGAAGCTCTAAAGGAGCGTTCTGTCGATTCCCTATCTGGTGGTCAACGACAACGCGCATGGATCGCTATGACGCTAGCTCAGCAGACCGATATTATACTGCTTGATGAACCAACGACATACCTCGATTTGACCCATCAGATTGAGGTACTCGATTTATTATTGGAACTGAACGAACGTGACGGTCGTACCATTGTCATGGTACTTCATGATATTAATCTAGCTTGTCGTTATGCCGACCATATCGTGGCCATTCAGGATGGTGCTGTATTTGCGCAAGGGCAACCTTCCCACATCATCAATCCCGAAACCATTGAATCGGTGTTCCGATTGAAGTGCCAAGTCATCTCCGATCCCATCTATGGTTCTCCGATGATTATTCCCCAAGGTAAATCAAAAAGAAGGATAACGAACCCACTGTAATTTCCGGAATGAAGCGAAAAACATCACTTGAATCCAAATAAACGAGAGATCACTATCATCCAGTGATCTCTCGTTTATTTTACGACTTACCTTTTCGTACCACGAGCTCAATAATCATAATCATCAGCACGAGCAGTTGAATGAGCTGTTCTACGGTCATATCCGTCCGCCTCCATCTTGTACAGGATGGCTCTTTCGGACGGTTTCCCTCTCCCAAATTCCCGGACGTTCCCCCTAACATATATATTCACTTTGATAAGTGATTATGTCACCGATTCCTTATTTCAAGAAATTCTTCACTTGGTTAATATATTTCTTTTTATGAGAATAGCCTTGATAAAGCCTCCTATTCACTGTATTGGAATCACCGAAGAAGAATCTCTCATATATTTCCTGCCGTCCCCCGAAGCCACTTGTACTAAGCTCCCATGCTAATCTAAATAACTGTACCTTATCTTTCGCAGCTCGGTCATTCCCTTTGAGATAAGTGTCTAAGTACGGCCTCAACTCTGTATTGAAGTCCGATTCTGACGGAATCATAATTAATCCGCTAGCCCCTATAAGCTGAATAATGTCCATCATACGAGGATATATTTTGGGAAATAGTACGTTTGCGGTCCATAAAGCATTTCGATCTGGAAGCATACTTCCCCATCGGTCGACGACTGCATTGACTTCAGAAGCGATAAGCAACGATTTTAACGTCTCAACATGAACGATAATTTCGGATACCTTCTCAATAATGTGTGGGTGTGATCCGATATCAAGTGACTCTACCATATGCAGGACGACACCTAATATAAACTCTGCTTTAGCAATATACCTACATAGAACTTGATGAGCTGCATGAGTATGAAATCCACTCTCACTGAATAATCGTTGTGATAACGAATCGTTGCCAGCCACAAACACACGATGCCAAGGAACAAGTACATGATCAAATACGACCAGTGTATCCATTTCTTCGAAACGTGAGCTTAACGGATAATCAAAGGGTGAATCGCCTCCAACCATACTCTCTCGGCAAATCCACTTCATTCCTGGCAAATTATTCGGAACAGCAAAGACAAAGGTATTCGGATTATTCTTTTCTTGAAGATGGGCTGAAACAGGTGGATGAACCCATATCTCGTCAGCCGTTACCCCTTGTGTAGCTAAAAGAAATGCGCCACTCACAACAATTCCATCCTTATTTCGCTCCACAATCTTAGCTGCTGATGTATCAAACGATCCGTCATCCATCAATCGAATCACTCTACTTGCTTGTGGCTGCACGAAAGCATGAGAAAGCGTCACATCATTCTCGCGACAATACTCATAATAGTTCCTTAAATTATGTTCATATTCTGGTGAATCCTCTGATAGCAACTTCGCGCTTGCATGAAACGCCATTAGAGCTGTATTCATGTAATCTGGAGAACGTCCCATCAGCCCATGATGCCGTTCACCCCACAATGACATCATAACTCGGCGTTTAGCCACATCATGTTTGCTCTTTGGTTGCAGATAGGACATCCCTACCCGATTGCCTGTTATGGGTGAGGTATAGCTCATTCTGTCCATATATTCCTGCTCATTCTGCATATCGTATAAAGAAGCTTGTGTGCGCATTAGCCCACGGAAAGCCTTGTGATTCGATAACCTACCCGAAAGTTTCTCACCGTGAAACCAGACCTCGGGCTTTGAATGATCGATTTGCTTCATATATTGTGAGCCGTTCTTCATACCCATGTCTCAAACCACCTTCTAGGCTTTGTATAACTACAGCATATTCTCTTGCCCTTGAGTGAGAAACGGGTACGTGCCCAGTTTTTGCTGAATACTTTTAAATTTATAGCTATCATTGAGCCTTAAGTGTACAATTTCAATAATGAATTGAAGTAACCTTTTCTTGGGAGAGGAAAACTAGGAGGAGTATGCCCATGCTTAACAATCGACAGCTTCAAGATATTCAGGCACTACAACAACTTTGTGAGAATACCGACCAGCTCGCCCTCAAGCTTAACTGGGAGATATTACGTACCCGAAAGACAGAGGATAAGTATGATTATTTCCATTATGCAGGGGATACACTAGCCGGTTTCCTTGGTATCTATAAGTTCGGCAGTAAGTTGGAGATCTGTGGTATGGTACATCCCGACTATCGTCGTAAAGGGATTTTCACTTCATTGTTAAAAGAAGCCCTTCAAGATTCAGCAGTTGCAGGCTATTCTTCGCTATTGTTAAATGCACCAGCTAAGTCCTTATCTGGAGAACAGTTTCTCCTTGAAATCCCTTGCCAATATGAGTGTTCAGAGTATCAAATGCGATGGGATTCTACGCATGAAGAGGATTCATCATTTCCCAATGAACAAATAATTCCACAGCGAAAAGTGGTACTCCGGAAGGCTATCGGTGATGATATCGATGATTTAATTCGTCTCGATAAAGATGGATTTGAGATGAGCGATGAGGATGTACTGGATATGTCTCAGATATTAGCTAGCGATGGTCTTCAACATATGTACATTATTGAGTCCGATAGCATAACGGCTGGTAAAATTAATGTTATACCATCGGAAACAGAGACTTGGATATATGCCTTCACTGTGGATCGGGCTGTTCGTGGTCAAGGAATTGGACGGAGAACGCTACAACTTATTATCGAGCAGGAACAACCCTTCAATAAAGATTTATGGCTGGAAGTAGCTGTACATAACCCAACAGCCTTGAAATTGTATGAATCCTGTGGGTTCGTTACACAAGAGAAACAAGATTATTATCAATATACGGGTTAGATAACTTCTGAGAGTTCTCGAATATATTATTAAAAACTATCAATTCCCCAGAATAATATGTCCGATACTGGACTCTCAGCTTCCGCGCCTATAAGTCTGTCCACCCATTCTTCTGTTGTTTCTATGACTTCGTCTCCAATGGAAAAAGGCTTTATCAGTTTATACATATTGTATTCGCCTTTCTCCACACGATCTGCTTTCATTCCCGATAGTATTAAACTACTAAACTTTATTTCTGACTCTGCTCGACCCATCATCGAGCAGAGCTTACCAACGACTTGATCAAAAATGGACTCATATGGAAACAAAACACAAAATTCGTCAATATAAATACAACTATCAATGTATTGGAAGCATATATACCCAATTACTTTATCGTTGTTATCCTCAATAACCCATACATTCCGTCCCTCCATTTTGACCCAATATCTCCAGTAATAATTATCTCTTGTAAATGCGCCGTTGAACCTTTCAGAATACTCCTTGTGAATGATTTTCAGCAAAGGAACTTCACGATCAAAGTCAACAGGTCTCATCCTGTACGGCAGTTCATTGCTTCCTACTAGCTTTGAAACTTGTGTATAGGTTGTCGTTTTCCTCCAACCCAATTTACTGTAGATCCTACTAGTGCCACGCAACATGGATATATCAATCTCTCGGTCTTTCATCTGCTTTATTGCATCCTCAAGTAGATGATAAGCCAATCCCTTGCCTTGGTATTCCGGTCTCGTACTAACCTCACCGATCCCCCCAACTCTTATTTCCTTACCAAAAAAGTAGGCTGTCCTATAAAAGATTCGAACCGCACTTAAAATTTGACCCTCCAGAACCGCAACAAGAATACCTTCCACATCCCGATCCGGATCCATATAATAGTGGTTAATAAATAACCCTTTTAGAACAGGATCACTAATTCCATTACCAAAAACGTAAGCACAGTGTTCAAACCATGCATCCAGTTCATCCTGTCGTAGTGAACGAAATTCAATCATCTCATCCCCCCGTTCATTTAAATTCCATGTTATTTCCCCTTAAAGTCTGGATCCCAATCTGGCTTCCTTAACCCAAGCCACTCATTTATGCCTAATACGATGGCATTCCAGCCGAAGATCCGGTGCATGGCAGAATCCTTAGGGTCACCTGAGAGTGATAGATACTCTCTGCTTAACGGATTCTCAGCATCAAAATGGAGCTCAGCATCGAGCCGTTTTTCCATAAGTTCGTCTGCCTTACTCCATCCATGATACTTCCCTACGGTAAGTACAATGTACTGTAAGCGCAACCAGCTTCCCCCGTTTGCATAAGTGCCGGGTTTCCAGTAAAGGCTTCCATTGAAAGGATTCACGTCCTTGTCAAAATATGTCCCGTCTACCTTGCACAGATTAGGCATCAGTCCTTCTGGAGAAACCGGGTATTTCTCCAGTGTATCGATGACCATTTCGTGGTCAAGCATCGGTCGATCAAACATATAAATACTTAAGAACTCCGGCTCCAAATCGATATTTGCAACCATTCCTATTGCGGTACCATTCTCTCCCAATCGATTGTCAGGATAGGAATGTAGGAATTTCCCTTCCTTTCCATACTCCGCGTAATAACCACGGTAAACTTCTTCAGCAGCTTGTATATACTCCTCAGAAATGTCCACTCCAAGCCCTTTTGCAGCCTTCAATGCGACAGCATAATACCCTTGACTCGATGCAAATCGACAGGGGGTAGCCTGCCACATCACATCCATGGCCGACTGTGGATTATTCGTCTTAATCATTCCATCACCATCAGAATCAAACTTATTTCTAATGTAATCCACGATTTCGTGCACTTTATCCATATCCGGAGTGCTACCGAATCGTTTTTGGTTGAGGTAACTCCAAATCAGATACAGGTATGGGAGTTCATTATCCGTATGTTCGATACTTCCATGGTATGCCGTAATAATGTTGTCTATAGATCCATGTTCATTCATTGTCTCCCCAATTCTTCGCAGGATGTTTTCATTGAGGAAAGAATCATGGGTACCATTCAGAATCCAGAATACATCACGGAAATACATTTCAAAATAAAAAGTGCTCGGTACTACCATCGGTTCATTAATACCTGGCTCCGTTACCCAAGTGAGCATCTTGAAATCAGCGTACAGAACTTTCTCCATTTCAGTTCCTTTGAAACCAAGACCTTCCGCAAGATTCACTTGGCTTCTCAGCCTTATATTCCTTGCCGTAGCCTCACTATCTTCCGCAAAAATCAAAACCGTACGTACAAGTTCCTTGCCTTGATGCAACTCATGCCAAGGAATAGGCTCAGGGGAGGATTCAAAAAACTGAATGTCCTTTGCTTCCAATTGAGACTTCATCTCATCGGATTCTCCAATGTAAAACGTATAGAACCCATTATCCGGAAGTTCATTCGTGCGGCCGACAAATGATTGCCAATCCTCGATGTTCTCGGTAAAATCCTGATCATTAGCAATCCATTCTACCATATTTCCATTACCATCACGAAGGGATATCGGGCCTCTATATTCCCCCCGGCATTCCATAGCTATCGTATATCGATACCCACGACGGCCTAGAAAAGAATATTGACCACCGACCTCGTTCCTATTGTCTATCGGAATCCTTACATTACCGTATAATTGTCCCAAAGTGAGCGTCACATGATGCTTTCCTTCGCTACGTTCTTCACTCGTCGCCGTGCTAAGAAGCGCTGGATCTGCAATCTGAATGGTTGCAGTGTTTCCTTTGCTCGTTCGACGCCAGGCATGACGGCTCCATTTATTATTCCAACCTGAATCGGTAAGGAGACCGACCATTAGACCGCTTTCATGAACAAATCCTGCTGCCGGGAATACATCATCTGTCAGCACGCCATAAGCGGGTCCACCAGTATGTTCCACATGATCGAATGACCAATAGGAACGAGGTACTGAAGTAGGTTCTAGAGAGTTTTTCAGTGAGATGTAAAGCCGTGGAATGTCATTTTGATAAAGGCGAATTGTTTTTTTGATTACATGATCTGTAACCCGTTCATAGATCACTTCTACATCGAGATCCGTTGTGTACAATGGTAGTCTAGATTTCCCTCGCAGGATCAATTTACCATCCGCTTCAAGCGCTTCCACTGCTCTCCACGATACAATTTCCATGCGGTCTGCCCTATCCCCGTTCTCAAGGAGAATATTCAACTCGCCACCTTGATTATGTCGGGCAAGAGGCATTTCCCCATACAAAATCTCACTTGAGAATCCACTGTCCTCATCACCATTTAAACGGAATGAAATCGATTTATTCATCGCAGCCTCCCTTTAACAAGTTTCTCCGAATGGATCGGGAATTACAATCCGATGCCCTTCAGCATCACTAATGCCTGCATAGAATACGGCCGTACCATCAAGCTGCCTAACCAAACCTCCGCTAAACACAACATCCATTAGAAATTCGTGTTTGGCCGAACCAGACAAAAAGTCACTCCGTACAGCGATTAGCTTCATTGGCGAGTAGTTTTCTGTGTTTGGATCGAAGATAAAAGCCATCGGGTAATAATGTCTGTCGCGATTGTCATCAAAGCATGCGATATGACCTAGAACCCCGATTCGTCCATCTTGAAGCACATGCAACTCATTGGCACCTCCCCATTCATCATCGTGAAATTGCCCCGTTAATAGAGGTGCCTTTTCAATAACATCAATCGTAAGATCAGCAATAGATGGGATGCGGACATAACCAATTTTACCTCGACCACCCTTTTCTCCCTGCGGTCGGGTGAATACACCAACACTTCCGTCATTTAGCTCAACGATTCGCAAGTCCTTCATTTCATCTGGCCCTTTAAAGAAGAACTGCAGCGTTTCAATGCTTGATCCTTTATAAAATAACGTTCTCCACATCAAAGCATTCTCGATCGTTGGGTGCGGGAAAGTCTCTACACCCCCTAAAACTAAATCGCCCCCAATTCGAGTAAAGAAAGGATCTTGCATTTGGAAGGATGGCGCCCCTTCCCTCGGTGACCAAGTCCCAGTGCCGGACTCGACGAAAAAGACCACCATTGAACTCTCGCTATCTCTGGATTCCACTCGACCGGCAATGACTTTCTCGCCTTTATCTTCGAAGGGGGCCGTGATATTATATACGTCGTTATCTCCCACACCGATGAATATGATTCGCTGCGGGTTGGTCGGCCCCGATGATTGTTGTTTATATTGATCCAGCAACTCCTTGCAGGATTGAGTCTTGCCTTGATTTGTATGCATAAAAAATCCCTCCCCTAAAAAATTAACTTGCTGTGTTATAACCAATCACCACGCCGTTCACCATCATTTTATTGCCTTCTAGTCGGACGTCGCCGTTAGCGGGTATGATAACAACGACCCTCGCAGAATCCGGAGGTATCGTAATGGTTACTTTCCCTCTCGTACCCTTATGCAAATAGGTGTGCGAAACTGCATCATAAATATTTGAAGATTCCTGTTCGGTATCCATTATTATTGTTTTGTCGCTCTCGCATGGATTGTAATATAAATAGGTAGGATAAGCATTTTCCCGAAAGTAATCCGTCTTTAAACAATCCAATTGCAAAATATACGGTTCATTCGTTTGTGAAATAATGCCTCCAAAGATACCTACGTGGGAGGAACCATACAATCCCAAGTCTATCGCACCCCAACTGTAACGGATTCCGTCCCCTGTCGCATATGGGCTTTGATGATCCCATTGTTTCCGTAATCCTTCATATGCAATGACGGAATCGGGGTCGCTTTGGAAAAAGGCACATGACTGTTGAACTGCTGGCAACCCATTAGGATAAAACAACCTAGCGTTATTGGCTGCGTTCAGCATCCATTTCCCAAGATCTTTGGCAAAACGGACATCGTACCGTACAATTGGGATAAGGGCAGCTGCAAGTGCGAAGGTGTTAGCAGCAAATGCATAACCGCTTGAATCACCCTTGATTTCATCCGACGAATTACTTTCCATCTTGTCCCATCGTTGTCCCCAATCCATCAGACTCCCGCATAAACCATGACAGTCATAGTCGCCCCATCTTTCCACAATGACTCCCCAACCTTTTCTGCAAGCACTATCACCGTCGAAACACCAATTCAGAAGCTTCTTCAGATCATAATTTCTTCCATGCTCAGCGTTCATTCTTGCTGCAATGTAAGCACCATAAGGCAATAAGATTTCATAGAACGGATTTTCAATGCTTTGTTCTAGAAAATTCATACACCAATCAGCCGCAGTCAAATACTTCGGATCCTTCCATTTCGAATAGGCTAAGTATTCCAGCCAAGCAATGCCGGCAGCGGCTTCTGGCTCTTTCCACTTCCCGTTATCAACAGGTTTCTTCGAACGAAAGTCGTAGGAAACATGATTGAAATCAGGTATGCCATTCTTGCCACCAAGCTCATAACAAGCCTCGTACCATTTATCGGCAGTAGCATGCATGATCTCATCCAACACTTCTAATTTGGGATAATAATAAGCGAGAGAATACAGCAGTACATGCGGGTAAATCTCATACCAAAAGCTCCCACCAGAATGACCGTTTGTCGAATTTAAAAATAAATTTTCCCCATTATCAATATTAAAGTAATTTTCACACATGGAGACCCAATTCATCCCATTTTGATTACTTTTATCAATACCGACCAAAGTTGCACCTAGAATAGCCGCAACACAATTAATTGCTTCGTGTCCAGACTCCCCCTTGTTCATCCCCACATAGGAAGGCAATCCGAATGTATCCCTTTTCACGTTACTATGTGAGTGGTCCCACCAGATTAACGGCAGGAAGTCACCTTTGGCCTCAAAATCAAATACCAATTTATCATAGTTATGACTGACCTGATTCCAATCTCTCATTAAAAATGGATTTGGAATGTTCGGCATTTGCTCGACTCTATGAATCCTATTCAATAGAAGACCCTCCTCACGGATTAGCAATTAAATTGGATTAGGGATAGGGATCCCTAATCCAATTCATTCATAAACTCTTTTAATTTTGTGTATCTAGGTATGCTTGAAGCTGGTTCATTAATTCTTCTTTAATCGTTTTAATATCCTCTTGTAAATTTTTATTTTTATTCCATTTTTCTTGCAATTTATTCATCGATTGTACAGGATCCGCAATCATTCCAAGATCGTAAACCAGCTTCTCAGAGGCAATTTTACCAAAATCGGGGTTAGCCAGAGCATTTTTCACAGCATCACCGTTGAATGAAAATCCGGCTACAACCGACTTCATGTACGTGTTTTCATCCGCAATATATCTGTAGTATTGTACGAACTCATCTGGTATCGTAGCTGCCAAACGAATGTAGTTCGGATTCCAAGTTAAAATATATCCTGGGAGATTATAATTTCTAGATACGTCAATTCCATCAGGGTATTTAAATTTATCTGCCCCTTCTGCTACCCAATGCTTACCTTCAATACCCAGTTCGAAAAGATCATGATTGTCTTGGTTTTCATTCAGCCAGTTCACAAACATCATCGATCTCTCTAGATTCTTCGAAGATTTCGGAACCGTTAAGAAGTTCCATACCCGAAAATCTGTTAGTGCAAATGGCTGTTCCAACTCTCTCTCGCCTTTATTGACGAGGAACATGCCTAGTTCAGCACTTGGAACTACTGCCTTTAAGGCAGATTCTATCGAGGTGAAATTGGCAATCGTCTCCGTCATAGAAGCCGCTTTCCCTGCTGTAAAAGTACCTTGCGCATCTGTTCTAGTAATCGGTTCTTTTTCAGTGTAACCCTTTTCATTCCATTCACGTACGGTTTGCATGGTGCTCGTATCGGCTACATTATACGGGGCCGGGAAATTTTTGAGGGAATCCTCGTTCTCCCCAGTGATTGATGCATCTACAATTTTATTATCTTTGATATAAGCAGTCACATCTACGTTCGGCGCAAGGGGTAAAGAGTAAAGACCAGCTTTAGCAGCATCGACACCCGTTTCCTTATCACCATTAATGACTGCGACAGAAGAATAATTCCCGTCATTCCTTTCAATAAATGGAGTCATATTCTTCTCGTTTATCAGAACGTTATCATAATAGGTCAATACATCTTGATATGAATCAAATTCGGACATTCCATATTTCTCAGCCAGATCTTTCCGATAGTAGAGAATGCCAAGATCTCCAAGGTATTGCCCCATTGGCACCCCATAGACATGGAGCTTATTATCTGTTCCCATAAACTTATTATTATTAATGAATGACTCTGAGAATGCTTTCTTCAATCCTGGATACTTATCATTAAAGAAGTAATCGTCCAAGATGTGGTAATTATCTTGTTGAATAAATTGGTTCATATTCATCCACGGTGCATCAAAAGCTAAATCAACCTGCTCCCCCGCTGAAAGTTTCAACTTCAGTTTGTTCACATAATCGGATTGAGGCGTGAATGTAACATTCAGTTTAGTATTCAATGTATCTTTCGTACGTTTCTCAAACTCTGCGACAACCTCATCAAATTGATTCGGTTTGTCTCCCCACAGCATAATCTTCAATGTTACAGGCTCTAGCTTAGATTCCGCAGTTTGGTTTGAATCTACTTCTTTGGGTTGGTTTGTTGCTACATCCTTGTTAGTGCCCGTGCAGGCTACCAAAAGTGTCATCATCATACAAGAAGCTAATATAATGCAACAATATTTCCGAATACTTTTCCCCATATCGAACCCTCCATTGCAATTTTTTTTGATTGCCAACTAACTTCCAAAGATTCTATCCTTTGATAGCACCAACCTTGAGTCCTGCGACAAAGTAACGCTGTAAAAATGGGTATAACAAAATAATTGGACCTATCGTTACCATTGCCGTCGCCAATCGAACTGTATAGGCAGGAGCGACTTGACTAGCCCCTTGAAATGTACCCTGAACAGCGATATTCTGCGCGATGTCAACGTTTCGGATAATCTGCATGACAATGTATTGCAATGTGTATAAATCAGGATTGTCTATATAAAGCAACCCAGGTTGCCACATAGACCAATAACCTAAGGCGTAGAACATCCCTATAGTTGCCATAGCCGGGAGGGAAAGCGGGAGAGCAATTTTGTAAAGCATTGTCATCTCACCCGCTCCCTCCATTTTGGCAGATTCGAATAATTCACCTGGGATGTCATTAAAGAAGTTCCGCATTAAAAACATATTCCACGGTCCCAAAAGCGCGGGTAGAATGTAAACCCATATTGAATTTTGCAGATGTAAGTATTTCGTCAGTAAAATATATTGCGAGACGATCCCACCACTAAATAACATCGTGAAGTAGAAGAATAATGCAATTTGCCCCCCATAATATAAACGTCGTCCCGAAAGCGCATAGGCTGCAGTACTCGTTATCAATAAACTCAAGAAAGTTCCAACCACAGTAACAAACATAGTGACCAAATAAGCAGTAGGAATCGTTTTCGTTCGAAATATTGCCATATAGGCATCCAATGAAAACATCTTCGGAAAAATAGAATAACCGAATGTCTGCAAGCTCATTTCTTCCGTAAAAGAACTCATTAGAACTAATAGAAACGGATACAGGCATGCAATCGAGAACAATGCGGCAATCGCATAGAAGATAACATCCAAGACGATTTCTGATCTTGATCTTTTCAAATTTCTCACCTGCTTTCCGATTAAAAAATAGCCGAGTCTCCGTCAAATCTTTTCGCAATTTTATTTGCATAAATAACGAGTATAAATCCTACAATCGATTGATATAGCGAAATAGCTTGTGACATACCCAGTGAGCCTGACGTTCGTAACCCACGGAATACATAGATGTCAATCGTATCCGTTGTTTTGGATAGTAATGGATTGTCACCAATTAACGAATAGATCATATCCAAATTCCCACCAAATATCCCTCCGAGACTGAGCAAGAACAACATGATAATTGTGCTTTTCAGCAGGGGTAGCGTAATTAGATAAATACATTGAATTTTGGAAGCTCCATCAATCTTAGCAGCCTCATACAATCCTTTGTCGATACCAATAATGGCAGCCATATAGATAATCGCGCTAAATCCTGCACCTTTCCAAATGTTTGCCAAGACAAAAATCACCGGCCACACATATGGATTTGTGTAAAATTCGATATTCTGTAACGACAAGCTGGAAAGTAGCTGGTTAATCGTCCCAGTATCTGCTGTAAAGAAAGCAACTGAGAACAAACCTACAATCGGCCAGGAAATGAAGTTCGGTAAAATCATGATAGATTGCATGGTACGAACAGCTAAGTTTTTCCCAAGCTCGGTAACGATAATTGCCAGAAGCAATGCAACAATTGTGCCCGTTATTATAAATAATAAATTAAAGTAAACGGTATTCACCGTAATAATCCACCAATCTTGACCCCGAAAGAAGAATTTAAAATTATCCAATCCTACAAATTTACTTTGGAACATCCCTTTCAAAGGGTTGAAATCTTGAAATGCTATGATAATTCCAATCATGGGTAAATACGCGAAAATAATGCTGAATAATACAGCAGGGACAGCCAGCATATAAAGGTATCGATTCATGATCAAATCTCTTAAGCCATTATGTTTAATCGCAGTTCCAATTTTCATCGGATATACCCCCTTTCACAAGCTTCACAATGAAACCTGTTCGATAAGAGAATGCTTCAAGCCAGACCTAATATTCTCTAGTGAAATTTCCGCATATGCAATAGATTGATCACTCGCTCCATAATAGATTTTAATTTTGTTGTCTTCATATAATGCACCACATGGAAAAATGACATTTCCAAAAAATCCTTCACATTCATAATCCGCTTGCGGCTCCATAATAGGTTCTTCACTTCTGGCAATTACTTTCCAAGGTTCGTCGATATCTAGTAAGACAGCACCTATACAGTAACGATTACTTTCATCGGCACCATGATATATTTCCAGCCAACCCTCTTTCAATCTTATGGGTACAGCGCTAGCTCCAATACGTACGCTATCCCAAGTTCCAGGACGCAATCCCAACAAAAAGCGGTGGTTGCCCCAACATAGCAGATCCGATGATTCTGCAATCCACATTTCGGGCTCACCATAGTGTGAACTTGAAGGCCTATGAATAGCATAATACTTACCATTTATTAATTCCGGAAAAATAACGACATCTTTATTATCCGGATGAAATATCACTCCTTCCCGTTTAAAATCAAGGAAATTATTCGTTGATATTAACGCCGTGACAATACCTTTATCAGAGATACCAGAGTAAGTTATATAATAATATTCTCCGATCTTTGTAATCCTTGCATCCTCGATACCGAACGTTTCATACATCGTTGCCGGAAATACAGATGGCTGCTCCTCAATCGAGAAATCAATGCCATCTTTACTTCGTGCTACTCTAAAATGCGATATTGAAGTCAAGTAGTTGCCGCTTGGCGTCTTAATGACTCTGGAATCGGAAAAGTCATGATCCGGATCTTTTTTTGAAATACTAATAAATTTAATACTGTCTGTCTCAACACTGTAAACAGGCGTAAGATACTCATCTGGATTATCATTTATTGGCTTTTCTGCCACGCGGAGCAATAAAATAATTTCTTCCTGATACCGGATAACTCCTGCGTTGAATACTCCTATAACCTCCATCTCGAGCGTTGAAGCTTTTATGTCCGTAGGCACAATAATAGGATTTTGATAATAACGAATTACCGCCACCTTCTCCCTTTTCAATATATATGTTAGCGCTTTCAAAATTATATTAGTTTATTATTTTGTCAAAGTCAACTAACTTATTTTATTTTTTATCATGATTTTATCTTACGTTAGTTAATTTTTATCAAAACATATTAACTTGTTACTTGAAGTGTTATTATACTTATTAACGATCCGTTATTATAAATAAGTCTTGCAAGGAAAATAGACTTTCCTGTTGAATGATATACAAAGTAAAATAAATATTTGTCAGGAGCTACATAATGAAAAAACAAAAAGTAACGCTTGAGATCATAGCGAACGAAATCGGCACGACAAAAGTTTCCGTATTCAAGGCTCTTAAAAATCAACCTGGAGTTAGCAAAGAATTAAGAGAACGAATAGTACAGGTAGCCCATGATATGGGCTATGCGAGCAAAAATGAAAATGAAAACTTGACAGTAACAAAACTCGGATTTCTCGTAGCTAAACGTTTTTTTCTCGACACGGATAATTTTTATACGCAGATTTATTATCATTTAAGCAGAGAATGTGCTTTAAACAATATTGATTTATCTCTATATATTCTCAATCAGGAGGAGGAAGAAAATGAAGTTTTGCCATTTACTTTTACTCAAAATCAACAATCCTTAAATGGACTTTTCATCGCTGGAGAACTATCCACAAGCTATATTAAAGAAGCCGTATTGAAAACAAAAATCCCTATCGTCGCGATCGACTTCTATGATACTCATTTAGAAATCGATTCAATTATTAGCGATAATTACTTATCCGGATATTCGATAACCCAGCATTTAATAGATATGGGCCATAAAGAAATAGGGTTTGTAGGGGATCCGCATTATACGATGAGTGTCATGGACCGATTTTGCGGTTATTATAAAGCGCTTCTCAAAAATGATTTGATATATTCCAAGGAATGGCACCTAATCAATAACGATTTAACAGGTGCATACAATATTGATTACGCCATTCCTCAGTCACTCCCAACCGCATTCGTATGCCACTGTGATATGGCAGCTTATAAATTACTATTAAAACTTCAATCGCAAGGTATTTCCGTTCCTGAACAAATATCTATCATCAGTTTTGACAATACAGATCTAAGCCAAAACGTAAGCCCAAATCTTACGTCTATGAATATTAACAAACAAGATATGTCGATAAAAGCTTTGAAGTGTATGCTCCGCCGGATGGAGCATCCCACACTCGATCCGCAGAAGGAGACCGTCAATGTTCAACTCGTGGAACGTGAATCCATTAGGGAAATAACAGTAGTATGATCAAGTAGAAACGGCTGTGCCGTCTTTTTTCAAAAAGCCTATGCTTCCGATGCTAGCGATACTTCGTATCACTTTAAGGTATCCGTTTCAGCGGAAATATAAGGAATAGAGTATTAAGTGAAACTTATACTTTCTTATATTTTAAAATAAAAGTGACCCACAAGAGAGCCCCTTTTTTCAAGGGGTCCTTCTTATGGGTCACAGTTCATGAGAAAGCGACTTTATTTATTAAAGCTACTGTCATTAAGATGAACTTATGAATTCAATCGATAGTACATATCATTCCATCGTAGCTCATTCTTAAAGATTTGTGGAGTCGTATTCTTGTCAATAATGACACACTCGATTCCAACCATCTCAGCCCAGTCAACTAGCTGTTCTGTCGTTACTTTGTAAGAGAATACGGTATGATGCGCTCCCCCTGCAAGGATCCATGATTCAGCAGATACTGAAAGTGAAGGTTCAGGCTTCCACATCACACGAGCAACGGGTAGATTCGGCATGTCATGTTGCGCTTTAACTGCATCGACTACGTTAATGATGAGACGGAATCGGTTGCCCATATCTACGAGAGAGGCTGCTAATGCCGGACCGCTACGACCATCAAAGATCATACGAGCTGGATCTTGACGACCCCCGATGGACAGTGGATGAACCTCAATGCGCGGTTTATCCGCTGCAATCGTTGGGCATACTTCCAACATGTGAGAACCAAGAATCAACTCGTTACCAGGTTCGAAGTGGTATGTGTAATCTTCCATAAAGGAGGTTCCTTCATTACGAGCAATGATCTTCATTAGACGAAGTAAAGCGGAAGTCTTCCAATCCCCTTCCCCTCCAAATCCATATCCTTGTTCCATTAAGCGTTGAACAGCGAGTCCAGGTAATTGTTTCATACCGTGGAGGTCTTCGAAGTTCGTTGTAAATGCTGAGAATTCACCCTGCTCTAAGAATGCTTTCATACCAAGCTCAATTCGTGCTTGTTCAAGAATAGCTTCTTTTATAGGACCCGCAGATTTCGCTTGCTCTGATAATATATATTTCTGAGTGTATTCATCGAACAGTGCGTTAACATCACCTTCTGATATACCACTAATCACATCGACCAAATCACCAATGCCATAGGCTCTAACATCCCAGCCAAGCTTAATCTGCGCTTCAACTTTATCTCCATCTGTAACAGCAACATTACGCATATTGTCGCCGAAGCGAGCCAATTTAAGATGTTGACTTTCATTAAATGCAGAAGCTGTAGCCATCCAGCTACCAATACGTTCAACGACGGTGGAGTCATCCCAATAGCCAACGATTACTTTACGAGGAATCCCCATACGAGCGCCGATAAAACCATATTCACGGTCACCATGAGCCGATTGATTCAAGTTCATGAAGTCCATATCGATGGCATCCCATGGAATGTCTCGATTAAATTGAGTATGTAAGTGCAGAAGTGGCTTCTTCAATTGCAAAAGACCTGCAATCCACATTTTTGCCGGAGAGAATGTATGCATCCATGTAATAATACCTGCACATTGATCATCACTATTAGCATCGATACATAATCTGCGGATTGAATCTGGGTTCGTAAGAACAGGTTTATTCACAATTTCAAATGTCACATGTTCATTACGATTAAGTCCCTCTACGATTTTACGGGAGTGTTCTTCTACCAATTCAAGTGTTTCTGGACCATATAAATGTTGACTTCCGGTTACAAACCAGAATTGAAACGGTTTCACTTTTAGCATGAATAAAACCTCCTACATATTATTAATAATATATTGTACGTACAATATAAGGTGGAGACATAGCCCTTTAAAACGATACTTCTCAAAATGAATTGCTAAAGTAGTAATTTATCCATATAAATATTTACCTTGTACGTACAACTTTCAATATCCTCATTCTACTCGTAAAATAGTTGTATTTCAAGTAGAGATTACAAAGCTTCCTATGATTAGGATGCATTAATGAGGATAAATGATGTACAATATAATCTATATGAATTTTAGACTGAAATGAAGGATGGATTAATGATGTATGTAGCACACGATTGGAAAGATTACGAATTATTAGACACGGGTGATGGAGATAAGTTGGAAAGATGGGGCGATATCTTCTTACGCAGACCAGACCCACAGATTATTTGGCCATTAAAGAACGAAACAGACACATGGCGTAAAGTTCATGGTCATTACACGCGTAGTTCTGCAGGTGGTGGTCAATGGGATATGAAGAAACCTATCCCTGAGCGCTGGAGTATTTCATATGATAAATTGAAATTCCATATTAAACCTACTAGTTTCAAACATACTGGTCTATTCCCAGAACAAGCTGTGAACTGGCGCTGGATGATGGATAAAATTGCTGATGCTGGTCGTCCTATTAAAGTATTGAATCTATTCGCTTACACAGGCGGTGCTACAGTTGCAGCAGCTTATGCAGGTGCAGATGTTGTGCATGTTGATGCGGCGAAGGGAATGGTACAGTGGGCTAAAGAAAATCTTCAGCTTTCTGGTCTTGCTAACCGTCCAGTACGCTATATCACAGATGACGTATTTAAATTTGTACAACGTGAACAACGTCGTGGGAATAAATACGATGCCATTATTATGGACCCCCCTTCCTATGGTCGTGGACCAGGTGGCGAGATGTGGAAGCTGGAGTCCAGCTTGTATCCGTTTCTAGAGAGCTGTATGGAAATTATGTCGGACAAGCCTCTCTTTATGCTGATCAACTCCTATACGACTGGAATTTCACCAACGGTTCTGAGCAATATGCTGACTATGACTATGGCACGTAAATATAGTGGGAATATATCTTCAGGTGAAATTGGTTTACCTATCACGTCTTCTGGACTGACACTGCCTTGTGGAATTCTAGGTCGCTGGGAGGCTTAAGTTTATGAATGATGCAAATACATCAGGATCAAATATACCTATCCTTTATGAAGATAACCATCTTCTTGGGATCATCAAGCCTGTGAATGTACCAACACAAGAAGACTCATCGGGGGATCCGGACCTGGTTAATATTCTCAAGCAGGATATAAAGGATCGATATAATAAACCCGGCAACGTCTATGTTGGTCTTGTTCATAGACTAGATCGCCCTGTTGGAGGGGCTATGATCTTCGCCAAGACATCTAAAGCAGCTTCCCGCTTATCCGAATCTGTTCGCAGTCGAAATTTCCGTAAAGTGTACTTAGCTGTCATCCATGGCACTCTTACTTCTTCTCATGGAAGATTAACCGATATGCTATTAAAAGATGCGAAGACCAATACGGTAACCGTTGTTCCGCGGGGAACGGACGGTGCTAAAGAAGCAATCCTCGATTATAAAGTCATCGGGACTTCTGACAAGTTAAGTCTAGTACAAGTCGAACTTCTAACGGGTAGATCACATCAGATACGAGTACAATTCAGCCAAATGGGACATCCACTCTATGGTGATCAAAAGTATGGTAGCCGATTAAATAAAATCGGACAACAAATCGCCCTTTGGTCAGTATTTGTGGGCTTCCCCCATCCGGTAACGAAGGAAGAGGTTACCTTGGTATCCTCCCCTCCTTCTCAGTACCCTTGGGATTTATGGCCGCAGGAGCAAGTGGAACTGTAATCATCAAATCCGCAACATCTAATGCACCTCTTAGAATAGTTATAGGAGAACCTTCTAGGTTAATCCATTGACAATCTAAGAGGTGTATTTTTATGCAATCAAACGTCATTTAGAGTTATAATGATGGAAGGAGTATCCTCCATATTAGGTTTGATCACAAATTCTATGAAAGTGGTGTTGTTATGAAATTTATTAACATTGGTAAAAGCGATCTTAGCGCCTCAGAGATTTCACTTGGATGTATGAGAATTGCAGACCTATCCAAACAGGAAGCTGCTAAACTTATCAATACAGCCATGGATGAGGGTATAAACTTCTTTGATCATGCTGATATTTATGGTAGTGGCAAATCCGAGGAGTGTTTTGCGCAAGCTATTGACATGAATCCTAGCATTCGAGACAACATGATTATCCAATCCAAATGCGGAATTCGCGAAGGTTACTTCGATTTTTCCAAGGAACATATTTTGAATTCTGTTGATGGTATTCTAAAGCGTTTACAGACGGAATATCTAGACGTTTTACTTCTGCATCGTCCAGATACTCTTGTAGAACCTGAAGAGGTCGACGAAGCTTTCACCATATTGCGCGACAGCGGTAAGGTCAGACATTTCGGAGTGAGTAATCAAAACCCTATGCAGATTGAATTACTGAACAAGTACTTGAATCATAAACTTATCATCAATCAACTGCAGCTAAGCATTACTAATACCGGTATGATCGATGCGGGTATCAATGTGAACATGCACATCGACCGTTCCATCGATAGAGACGGAAGTATATTGGACTATTGCCGTCTGAAGGATATTACGATCCAAGCTTGGTCTCCTTTCCAGTTCGGTTTCTTTGAGGGCGTATTCTTAAATAATGATCAATTCCCAGAACTCAACAATAAAATCAATGAAATAGCCGAAGTAAAAGGTGTGTCCAATACCGCCATGGCCATTGCATGGATTCTAAGACACCCAGCTAGAATTCAACCTGTCGTTGGGACAACCAATCCAGATCGTTTGAAAGATATTTGTGAGGCCTCGAATATCAGTCTTACAAGGCAGGAATGGTACGAGATATACAGAGCAGCAGGAAATAAACTTCCTTAAATACTATAGGGCAATAACAAAGTCCCCCCTTTAAGTAAGCACTCCAAAACTCATGTTATCATGGGAAACGAGTGAACTTGGAGGGGGGATATTTTTCATGATCCTTATTTTTTTCGTCCAATATATAGAAGATGTGAGGAAATGCCTAATAGAGCTGGATCTTGCGCTGTCTGTATAAGGAGATCTACCAGTTGAGCATATTCCTCAGTACCCTTCTGTTTCCAATAAGATAGCTGCTCTTCATTTAGTATTGCACCGATATTGGTTGAACCAATGAGATGAATGGATTGAAACCCGTTACTCTCCATGAAAGGATTAATATCTTCTACGTTGTAAAAATAGGCGCCTGTATATCTTCCTTCATCCGTATGATTAAAGCTACCATTGTTCATAAACTCTTGAATAGCATTCATGTTATCATTCGGCTTCCAATGATTCGGAGATAACAATGACGCAAGTGCATGATTCGTGCGAGACCGAAAAGCAACAAATACATAACTACCGCTCTTCGTCACTCGATGAAGTTCTTGAACAGCAGTACGACGATCAATTTCATCCTGTAGATGATACATGGGTCCTAACATCAACGAAGCATCAAATGATTCGTCAACGAACTGCGATAAATCCCGAGCATCCGCTACATGAAACCCATCAAACAATGAGTCCACACTATACTGATACGCCTTCTCTTTTGCTATTTCAACAAGTTTGGGGGTGAGATCTGTTAACGTCATCTGATACCCTTGTTGTGCGAGTGCAATGGCATACTTACCCGGACCAGCCCCATTGTCCAATATACGACCCTTTACCGGAAGATACTGACGGATGTAATGCCAGTTCACTGTAAATTCGAGAGGCTCTCGATCTAAACGGCTCCACTCTCTCTCTCCAAAGCTATTGTAATAATCAATGACTGGATCTGTCATATACAGCCCCCCTCGTATGATCTCTATTCCCAACTTCGTTCATGAACCCCATCGTTCAAAGTAATACTCATATCACCACCCGTACTTCCTGAAGTATCCACATCACTATCCACTTTCATGTTAAATTCAGTAGTATGAACCCCTTCAGAACGAGGTGGAATTCTAACAGGTGACAAAGTGATCACAGGCAAAACAGGTATGTTCGAATCTGATAATCTCCAGAATTCAGAAAAATTTATCGCAGGTACAACTTCAACGAGATCTCTACTATTGTTCTTAAGTTTCAATTGGCATGTACCCGTAAATTGATGCTCCTTAAGAACATAGTTACATCTAACTTGTGAAGGGTCCACTTCCACTGCATACACACCTGATGCAAATAACCGTTGATAATTCGTCGTTAGCCAACCTGGTGCATTACCCACCAACATCACAATAACGATGAACGCTATAAACTTGTTGTGATTAAGGGCTCTGTCCATGAAGATTAATACAACCACCAATAGAGCAATAACAAATAAGTTCGCAAAGTGCCATCCCATCCCATTATCGCCAGAATGTGTAGGCAGACCCACCGATTGAAAAAGCCATTCGACGGTCGTTAGCGGTCCCGGATAGCGGATACTCAGTATGATGATCAATGATAATAGCATAATGGAGATCAGCAGAGAACGCCGATCACGGATGAACGGGAGACTTTCTTCCTCCCTACGGTCATATAAACGATTTACTTTATTCTTTCTTAGGAACATAAGAAACCTCACCTCGCTTGATCGATATAGTATATAACGTTAAGTCGTTCATAAAGTTACAACTATTTACATCAAAGGAGGAACTTAGCCTAACTATTTGTCACCGTATCTCCTCTGTATACACTTTCCCCACCAACGTTTCGATCTCGACCGTATCTCCTTTTTGCAGAACAAAGTTCAGATATTTACGTGAAATCTCTGTTCCATTAAGCTTCATCGTCCTAATATTCTCTAACTCCCAACCAAATTCATCATACACATCCATGTCAAAAATAACGTCATTTAAAGTTTGCACGATATCACCCTTCTGTACATTATGTATTAAGCCCCAAGCAATACCCTTCATGGGCTCTAATCTTATCCTTAAATATATATTATCATAACCGTCTACGCTTCATTCTATCAATCTACAAAAACTGACTATTCCAAGATAGAATTTTATAGATATGAACCATAAATTAGCGGAAAATAGCAGAAAATTTATGGTTTCTACCTGCATGAAGTGACAATCTTTTCTATTAATTAATGATATATTAGATCTACGCTTAGTGAACTAAGTGTATAAATGGAGGGATCAATATGGGAGATTTAGAAATGGATGTCGTGTTAGAAGAAATCATTGTAGATGAAGCGGAATTATCTGAATTATCTGATCCTACCGAAGACTTGACGGAAGAAATCCTTAGTGAAGATTCAGCTGAGGAAGAAGTTGAGGAAGTTGAAGTTGAAGATGTTGAAGACGAAGATGCTGAGGATTCCTTGGAAGATGACGAGGATCTCATCTAGAAGTCAAAAGGTTATGAACTCCCTTCTCCTTGAACAACATACGATACAAAAACCAACCTGTTCATTTATGAACAGGTTTTCATTTTGTTAGGCTGTTTTCGTAAAGTTTGTGTTTTTGGTAACTGATTTTACAAGAAAACTTAAATATATAGTACAATACTTATAGATAAGGATTGGGGGGAACGAATGATGACAACAAATACAAGAAAGAACGAGTATATAATAGCAACGGCAATTATCCTAATGTATTCTTTAATCGGTCACTTATTTAATATTGATATCTTAAAAATTATGACCATTCGAAAAGATGAATTTAGTATTAGTATTGCAGGAATTGGTATATGTATCATCACGATTATTTTACTACGTTATATTATTCGGAAACTAAAAAATACTAATTAACGACTCTCTATATCGGAGCCTCTTTTTATGCACTTCTAACCATTTCAACAGTCGCTTTGTTCGATTTTCTACACCTTGTTTTTGTCGTTCATTAACAATTTCGTGCTGTAAGCCTTTGATTTTGGCAAACTTCTTGTAGTTCGTTGCTGTATCAGTGCATAACAAAGCAGACGGGTGAATATTCTCACCTATCACAGTGTCAATTTCTTCGGTTCTTACACGCCCTTTTCCTGCTTTTCGTGCAATTACACTTCCGTTTCGGTCTTGTGCAACTACAACGGCAATTTCAAGATTGGAAATACCTCTTTTTTTTGTCCTTTTCTCCACTTTCAGGGTAACGCGAGCCTGAAAATGGTGTATTGATCATATCATTGAAGGACTTTCCACAATGAACACACCCCAACCCAGAAGCAAATCGAGCTTCACGAATACTTTTGAGCAGTTTAGTAATTTTATCTGGCTCGTCTGGAAATAAGTCTTGTTTCATTGCATTAAACAACGCCATTTGCTCTGAGTCAGTGGGAAGCAAGTTAAGTGAGCTTAGAACAGCTGTCTAAGGATGATGTACAAGTCACTATTCATCCTTAAGCTCGATTCCTTTCGTTTCTTTCCCTAGGAAGAGCACTGCAGAAGCTCCAATTAGTATGACTACGAAGAACATACTAAAGATAGCATCAATTGCAACTTCTCGAGACACTAGCAACCCAACCAGCAGTGGAGCAATAACACCACCAACACGCCCCATAGCCGTTGCAAGTCCTACTCCTGTCGTACGAACCTTTGTAGGATAGAGTTCTGGGCTATAGGCGTATAGCCCTCCCCAAGCCCCCAAGTTAAAGAAGGATAAGAATATACCGGCCGTAATCAACATCCCTACGGATGTTGAATAACCGAACCACACTGCACTCACAGCCGTCATCACTAAATATGTCACAAGGACAAATTTACGTCCGAATTTCTCAATGAAATACGCAGCAGTGAAATATCCGGGCAATTGAGCTAAAGTCATAATTAGAACATACTCAAAGCTCTTAACCAGACTAAACCCTTTCAGAGTCATCACCGTCGGTAGCCATAGAAACATGCCATAATACGAGAATACGACGGTAAACCATAAGATCCACAACATGATCGTAGATCGGCGATACTCAATCGACCATACTTGCACTACTTTCTCACGAAACGAAATTTTGCGCGCACCACTTTGTTTGATGAAACGTGGTGGATCCTCAATCGCACGTCGTAGATAAAGTGCGTACAATGCTGGAAGCGCTCCAATCACGAAAGCCGCCTGCCAACCATATTTCGGAATAATAAAGTACGCAATGAGTGCTGCACATATCCAACCAACTGCCCAAAAACTTTCCAACAACACAACTGCTCGGCCTCGCTCTTTGGCAGGCACAGATTCAGATACTAATGTGGACGCAACGGGGAGTTCTCCTCCAAGTCCAATACCAGAGATGAAGCGAAGTAAGCACAGTACGCCAAACCCAGTAGCTAGCGCAGATAAGCCACTCGCAACGGAGAATATTAGTAATGTCCACAATAAAATCGCTTTCCGTCCATAACGATCTGCCATAACCCCTGCTAATGCAGCTCCAAGCACCATCCCTAAGGAGCTTATACTTGTAAGAAACCCAATCTGACCTGGTGAGAGGGTCCACTCCTCCTTAAGTGCAGCAACGATAAATGATATGATCCCAACATCCATGGCATCGAATAGCCAGCTAAGACCCACTGCGAAAAGTAGTTTGCGTTGTTTAGGATTTCTTAATACTTCCATCTTGTTCATATGTATGGCTCCCTTTTGATGTCTCTACGAATATTCATATGATCACACCACTTTTGCTGTGATCTTACCCAGAAGATAAATAAGTAGCTGTTGGTTATGCGACGAAATACGATTTAACACATTGGATAGAAAAACATCACGAATTTGCATTCCTCGTTCTGCTTCCTGCTTACCCTTCTCGGAGATCGATACCCAAACAATTCGTCGATCGTTATGATCTCTTTCCCTTGCCAACAGACCGTTCTTCTCCATCCGATCTAGAAGCATAGTGACTGCAGCAGGGCTCGTGGCTAAATAAGGGATGAAATCAGAGGGTTTCATCGTGCCGCGTTCCATCATGACTTCAAGAACAGTTAACTGAGGTTCTGTCAGTATAGGCGTAAGTTCGCTCTCCATATGCAGTTTATAATCTTTGCTAAGCTGGGACCATAATTTCGCGAATTCGGAAGTCTGCAATGGTATACCTGCCTTTCTATTATAGAACTTTGTTTACCTGATGGATTGACTATCCATCTTCCTATCATTCATTTTCGTGATAAATGTTCCAATTCCTTCCTAGATCATCTTATTTTTTAAAATAAAAAGAAAATAGCCCCGCTAGAACTACAGCGGGATGTCTTCTCTCTTATCTCATTATTTCTCAAACAAATCAATAATCTGATCATTCTTCTCTAAATGGACCAGTTGCTTACCTGTCGATTTGCGATCTGCGATTGGAGCTTGGGAGGATGTTATCACATTCGAAACCCCTGCTTGGCTAACCGCTACGATCTCCACAGGCTCCTTACTGTAAAAGGCCCCTGCTAAATAGCTACCATTGCGTTTCACACGCTTACCTTCCTTAAATTCAAACGTTGGTAAACCTTTACCACCGCGACTTTGCGGTAAATAATCGACCAATAGTGAACGTTTAGCATAACCAATGTCACTAATCGTAAGAATCTCACCTTCATCTTCATCCACCCATAGAGCAGACACAATCTCATCGCCCTCACGCAACTGTATTCCCTTAACTCCGGTCGATACACGCCCCATGGGGTTTACTTCTTGCTCCTTGAAGCGAATACACATTCCATCTTTACTCACTAAGAGAATATCCTTGGTGCTATCACTCATCGTAACGGAAATAATTTCATCTCCATCTCCTACCTTACATGCAGCAACTGCACTTGAACGAGTAGTCATATATTCTTTCAGATCAGTCCGCTTTACTTGACCTCTCTTCGTTACAAATACAAGGCTCTTTCCAGGGTCATCCAATATTGTCGCATGTATCACTCCAACGATGGCATCCTCTTTAGATAAGTTTATGAGATTAACGATGGCAGTTCCAGCATCTTTCCATTTGAATTCAGGGATGAGGTGAACCGGCAACATGAAATATTGTCCTCTTTGTGTAAAGACAAGCAAGTTATCGAGTGTATTAAGCTCCATTACTTTCCTTAGATAATCGCCGTCTTTCACGCCTGAACCATCCCGTTCCCCACCTGAGCGAGTAAAAGATTGCATACTAGTTCGCTTAATGTAGCCGTCTTTGGATAATGTCACGATCACATCCTCTGAACTGACCAGCACTTCGAGATTAACCTTAATCTCTTCCACTTCACCTTGGATAGCAGATCTGCGATCTATGCCATACTTCTCTCTTATATCCATCAGCTCTTTACGGATCAGAGCAACCAGTTTCTTGTCACTCTCTAGAATGGCACGTAAATTAGCTGCTTTCTTATTGATCTCTTCCATTTCTTTCGTCAATGTCGTGATCTCTAAGTTCGTTATTCGATAAAGTTGCAAAGTCAGAATGGAATCCGCTTGTCGCTCGGTAAAGCCAAACATCCACTCTAAGTTGTTCTGTGCATCCTGGCGGTTCTTAGAAGCCTTGATGGCTGCAATGACTTCATCCAGAATGTTAAGTGCCTTCACTAGCCCTTCTAGCACATGTAAACGATCTTCTGCTTTATTGAGATCATATTTAGTTCTGCGCGTAACGACCTCACGTTGATGATCAATGTATGCTTTCAAAATTGGCTGAAGCCCTAATTGTTGTGGGGCTTTGTTTACAATTGCCACCATATTGAAGTTATACGTTATTTGTAGGTCTGTTTTCTTCAACAAATATGCCAAAATACCCAGTCCATCCGCTTCCTTCTTGAGCTCAACGACAATTCGGAGCCCTTCTCGACCACTTTCGTCACGGACTTCAGCAATACCTTCGATTTTTTTCTCTAATCGAATATTTTCCATCGCTGTAACAAGACGTGATTTAACGACCTGAAATGGAATTTCCGTAATGACAATCTGTTGCTTGCCACCGCGCAGAAATTCAATATCAGTCTTAGATCTTAAATATATACGACCTTTACCGGTACGATAAGCATCCATGATGCCTTCTCCACCCATGATTGTTCCACCTAGTGGGAAGTCTGGACCTTTGATAAAGGTCATCAATTCTTCGAGTTCAATCTCAGGCTTCTGCATAACAGCAATACAAGCATCAATCACTTCCCGTAAATTATGCGGAGGAATCTCTGTAGCAAATCCTGCCGAAATTCCACTCGCACCATTGACGAGCAAGTTAGGATATCTCGAAGGCAACACCGTTGGTTCTTGTGTTGTGTTATCGAAATTGTCTTTAAATAGTACCGTCCCTTTTTCGATATCACGTAGCAACTCTAAGGCAATGGGTGATAACCTTGCTTCTGTGTAACGCATAGCTGCTGCTGGATCATCATCAATGGATCCCCAGTTACCATGTCCATCTACAAGTGTATGACCCATCTTCCATGGCTGAGCCATACGTACCATCCCGTCATAAATCGATGAATCTCCATGTGGATGGTAATTCCCCATCACATCACCGACAGCTTTTGCCGATTTGCGATATGGTTTGTCAGGCATATTACCAGAGTCGTACATCGAATATAGGATACGCCGTTGTACTGGTTTCAATCCATCCCGTACGTCAGGAATGGCACGATCTTGAATAATGTATTTAGAGTATCGGCCGAAACGGTCTCCTACGACCTCTTCTAAATATACCGGTAGAAATTCTTCTGATAAACTCACATTTTCACCTTCTATTCTACAACATCTGTAAAGTCGACATTATCTACAATCCAGCGTTTACGTGGTTCCACTTTATCACCCATAAGTGTAGATACGCGTCGCTCCGCCTTCGCAGCATCCACGATCTCTACTTTAAGCAATGTTCTCAACTCTGGATCCATCGTCGTTTCCCACAATTGCTCAGGATTCATTTCTCCAAGTCCTTTATAACGCTGCAATTCATACTTATCTCCGAATTCCTTCAAATAATTCGCAAGCTCTTCGTCGCTCCATGCATAACGCATCGTCTCAAGCTTACCTGATTTACGGGTGATCTTGTACAATGGTGGCTGAGCGATAAAGACACGACCAGCATCAATAAGTGGTTTCATGTAACGGTAAAAGAATGTCAGAAGCAATACCTGAATATGTGCTCCATCCGTATCCGCATCGGTCATAATAATAACTTTAGAATAATTGCAATCTTCCACATCAAATTCAGTTCCTATTCCTGCACCAATGGCAGATACAATTGCACGATACTCCTCATTCTTGAGAACATCGGCAAGTTTAGCCTTCTCTGGGTTCAACGGCTTCCCTTTCAAGGGAAGAATGGCCTGAATTTTAGAATCCCGACCCTGTTTGGCCGAGCCACCCGCAGAATCCCCTTCCACAATGAATAGTTCAGTGCGCGTAACATCTTTAGACTGTGCAGGTGTTAGCTTACCATTCAGGTTAGAACTTTCACTACGCTTCTTACCTGTTCGAATATCATCTCGAGCTTTCCGAGCCGCTTCACGTGCTCTTGATGCCTGAATTGATTTCTTGATCAACGATTGGGCGACCTGAGGATTCTCTTCTAGAAAGATCTGCATCTTCTCAGATACAATGGCGTCCACCATACCTCTCGCAGAGGCACTACCCAGTTGATCTTTCGTCTGCCCTACGAATTCAACATCAGACATTTTGATACTTATGACAGCCATCATGCCTTCACGTAAATCTGAACCTTCTAGGTTCTTATCCTTTTCTTTGAGAAGGCTCGATTTCCTTGCATAATCATTCAATACTCGAGTGTAAGCTGTCTTAAATCCAGTTTCGTGAGTCCCCCCACCCCGTGTAGGAATGGAGTTAACGAAAGAGGCCAATGTTTCCGTATACCCAGCATTATATTGAAGGGCTACCTCAACTTCAACATCATCTTTCTCTGCGTTGAAATGAATAACATCATGAAGTACATCTTTGCCTTCGTTTAAATATTCAACGAACTGACTGGCACCACCCTCATAGTAGAACTCATCTTCCTTATCAGCTCTACTATCCTTGAGAACAATACGAAGCCCTGAATTTAGAAACGCAAGTTCCATCACTCGTTCAGCTAATGTATCATAATTGAGATGAATTCCTGCAGTAAAGACTCGGGCATCAGGTTTGAATGTCACTTTTGTTCCCGTCTTATTGGTGTTACCTAACTGCTCTAATCCCGTAGACGGTTCGCCTACATGTTCTTTCCCTTGCTTATCAACCCAATACTCGAAACGCTGGCGATGTATTTTACCATCACGATATATCTCGACCTCAAGCCATTCAGATAAAGCATTCGTTACTGAAGCGCCAACACCATGAAGGCCGCCTGATTTCTTATATCCTGAACCGCCAAATTTACCCCCGGCATGTAGGATCGTATAAACAACTTGTGGTGTTGGTATTCCCGTTTTATGCATTCCTGTTGGAATTCCGCGTCCATTATCTATAACCGTTACGGATCCGTCTTTGTGTAATGT
Organism: Paenibacillus sp. FA6; assembly: GCF_051550225.1. Classification (NCBI taxonomy): domain Bacteria; kingdom Bacillati; phylum Bacillota; class Bacilli; order Caryophanales; family Paenibacillaceae; genus Paenibacillus; species Paenibacillus sp. FA6. Next base: position 2,375,996 of record NZ_CP188820.1, read on the forward strand.
AATTTCAATTCTTGTGCAGTATTTGGCAAGATGTTCATCCACCGCATTATCTACGATTTCCCATAACAGGTGATGAAGTCCCGAGGTACTCGTACTACCAATATACATTCCTGGTCTTTTGCGAACCGCAACCAGACCTTCGAGCACTTGAATGTCGTCAACATCGTATCCAGTTTGGTCCTTACTACCAGTCTTGGATGACTTTGCAAACAAATCGATACTCTCGACCATTCATGCTCCTCCTTTGTAAATCTTTATGTAGGATAATATTCATCCGATGCAAACAGATGTTTTCGTATCCTTGTCCATTTTAATTCAAGATATCCCGTTTCGTAAAGACAGTAAATGAAACAATAACTGAGCCAAGAGCCCAAACCCCCAGTACTATCAATGAAAAATTAAGATTCATTCCTTCGATGGGAGCGGGTGTTCCTGATAAATAATTCGTAAGCTGTAAGTTTACCATAAACAAATATTTAGCGCTTGTCCATGAGGATGCCATATTTGTCAGAATATTGCCCGCTATAAGTGCCGCCATCATAACTACAATACTGGCTGCCGTACTTTTTACTAACACAGATACCATAAATGCAAGCAAAGCAACGGTTACAGCAACGAACCATATCAATCCACATTGCATCAATAAATACTCCCACTGCGGTACCGCATGTACAGAGGACATATCGACATCAGCTCCCGACATTTGGAACCCGGTAAACACAGGCATATTAAACCCAACATACCCGAAGAAGGCTCCAGAAATGAGATAACTGATAGCAAAAGTTGACAGGACAATTAGCGAGACGAACATGATTAGCGCAATAAGCTTACTCAGCAGTACTTTCCACCTTTTCACCGGTCTTGTCAATAGCATTTTGATCGTACCTGTCGTTCTCTCTCCAGAAACAATGTCCGATGCGATAGCCATAATAAGTAATGGAATGAACAAAGTGATGGAATTATCCATAAACTGTCTCGTGAAGGTAACCCCATTCGGTTCTTTAGGATTCACATCATGGTCTAAATAATACTGCAGCTGTTGAATGAATATAAGTCGATACTTTTTCCACTCTTCCGGTATTCGATCGCTTCCCAAAGAATTCTGATTGTCTGTAATCTGCTGCTGAGTTTCCAGCCTCCAATCCCCGTTAAACTTTTCTCGGCTATGCTCGGACGAACGCATTTGCGCATAGGTGAACATGGGAACGAGTATGAGTAGGATGAGTAGAATGATGTAAAAGCGTTTCTTTTTAATGAGTTTGATACACTCATTTTTTATTAATGGGAGGATATTACTCAATGTTCTCACCCTCAGTCATTTGTAGGAATAATTGTTCCAGTGTTGGGTTAATCTTATTCACGCTTTTCACAGCGATACCCGCGTTGACTAATTGAGAAATAATCGAAGGAACTAGTTCCTCCCCGTTCTGAGTAACAATGGAGTTTGCCGACATTCCTGCTATGATGGTGTCATCAAGTAAAGATTCTGCAGATTCAATCACTCGAACTCCCTCACTTGCTACAAGTATATTCCGTCCTTCAAGCATTGGCTCCACATCCCAAATAACATAACCAGCATTCTCAGACACCAATTCATGCACTCCACCCACAGCAAGTACACTACCTTGACTAATGATGGCCACACGATCGCACAACAATTGAATTTCACTCAAAAGATGACTTGAAACAAATACCGCCATACCTTCGGCTGCCAACTGCCTTATGAATACACGAAGCTCCTTTATCCCCTTGGGATCAAGACCATTCGTTGGCTCATCCAGAATAAGTAGTTTGGGACGACCTAACAACGCTTGAGCAATTCCCAGCCTCTGACGCATACCAAGTGAGTATGTACGTACCTTATCATGAATCCGTTGATCTAAACGTACAATGTCTACAACCTCTTGAATTCTCACAGCATCTACACCAGATTGCATACGGGCAAAATGTTCTAAATTCTCCCATCCAGTGAGATACGTATACACTTCTGGATTCTCAACAATCGAACCAACATATTGTAACGCATTTTCTTGGTCACGATTCACATCATAACCGTATACTTTTATCGTGCCACTACTTGGCTTAATCAGATCAACCAGCATCCGAATAGTCGTCGTTTTCCCCGCTCCATTAGGACCAAGGAAGCCAAATATTTCACCCTCTACTACATTAAAAGTTACGTCTTTAATAATCATTTTTTTACCAATTCGTTTACTGATATGTTCCACGGAAAGTACAACATTATCAGTGATATCCTTTTTGTTTTCCATTGCCCTAACCATATGTATCTCCTCCTTTATGCGTCTGATTTACTGTATCCCTTGAACAATCCGATCAGCGATCTTCTGATACCCATCACCGTTGGGATGAAAGTGATCCGTAGATAAATACCGCCCAAAATGATGTGTGAATAAATCATATGTTGGAACTAAGAGCATGAACTTATCTCTATTAATCGTTGTTTGCGCTATGTTGTTCCATGTGGTTACAACCTCATTCCCGACTGTTGATAATTGTTGTATATCCCCAAAAGGGTTATATAATCCCACGTAAATAATGTATGCTTCAGGATTAATCCCTCTTAATTTCTCCAATATCAGTTGTAAACGTTCTGAGGATTTAGGAAGTACACTCCGAAGTTTCTCAGCAGTTATATCGTTAGTTAATCCATCTGAATCTGCTGTTTCATCCTTTTGTCCATCACCTGATGATAATAGCTGGGCTCCCTGAAATAGGTCATTACCACCAATCGAAAGTATGATGATATCTGACTGCTTTAGTACGTACTGTACACCCGGCTCATCTAGCTTTGTCACTAGACCCTCGGTAGTCAGACCATTAATCCCTAAATTGTTGAGCAATGTCGTCTTTTTGCTACTATTCATTGAAAGAAGATCTACACTTCTCTTCACGTAACCTTTTCCAGTGTCGTCGCCCGTTCCTTTCGCCAAGGAATCACCTATGGCAGAAATTTTATACTCCTTTTTCAGGTCCATGGAATCGGATACTCCCGCTCCTAATTGCTGAGAAGGTCTAGGTAGTTCTTTCCCTATCTGCGGTGCATTCACATCTTTAATGGCATATATAAACCCAACTAACAATAGTATTGTTGACACAATCGAGGCAATACTCACACTACGCCAGATCCAATTTGTTGAATTCAATGATCATCCCTCCATAATCTTGGTAGAATAACTCCGTCATCCACAACACTCGACAAATGGATTAACTATATCCACATTAAGACTTCTATAATTAATTTGCAAATGGGGATTGCATAATATCCAATTAAAAGTCCACACATATATTGGTGTAGGATGCCGCTACGATGACGGATTGTCCTTACGATCGCTGTTGCCCTCCGATTTCTTGATTGTATACCGCATAGCGGTTGAAATCAGAGGGCAAAGGCGAACGCTGCCGCTTCTTCAGGACAATTCCGTCATCTTCGCTGCTTCGAATAGTATTCCTTATTCTCTGCAAGTATGGATGTTAGTTGCAAAAAGGCATCTAAATCCACCACAATTCCTGTTTACCTCGTTTTAGTTGCTCAAACAACACTTAATTACTCAAGAAACCCCACTTTTTACTATTCTCCCTATTTTAACTACCATCTAAGCACTTATTTCTCTCTACTCAGCCTCTTCTTCTAATTTAAGTGCTCTTTATGCATTTACTCCATTCATATGAGGCTCCTTCACCCGTAATCCCTGAGGAATATATCTGGGAATCAGAAAAAACGGCTCTACCTCCCTTTTGAAGGGACAGTACAGCCGTAAGTTTTAGTATATTTATTTTATTTACTAATAAATTCTTGCACCCAGTGACCGTTATAATAACCTACACCGATGGTTGTGAAGTTAGCACTCAAGATGTTAGCACGATGTCCTTCACTATTCATCCAAGCTTGCATAACATCTGCTGGGGTCTTCTGACCTTTCGCAATGTTCTCGCCTGCATAACTATAAGAGATGCCATATTGTTTCATCATGTCAAATGGAGATCCAAACGTTGGAGATTGATGAGCGAAGTAATTATTATTATTCATATCTTTCGCTTTATCTAGAGCCATATTTGCTAATTTAGCGTCTATTACCAATGATTTAAGTCCTGCTTTACTACGTTCCTGATTCACTAGATCCACGACCTGAGAAGTAACATCCGACTTATCTATAGTTGTATCATTCGTCGTTGTGTCTGTTGGTTTTGTTACTGGTTTTTCCACTGGTTTTGTTACTGGTTGTTCTACTGGTTTCGTCACTGGTTTTTCTACTGGTTTCGTCACTGGTTTCGTCACTGGTTTTTCCACTGGTTTGGTTACTGGTTTGGTTACCGGTGTAGTAGGCTTAGTAATTGTCAATTCTTTACCTACCGTTACTGTCCATTCTCCACCATTATTCTTAATCCACTCTTGAAGATATACTTTTAAGCTATTATAGTTACCATAGTTATTGTTGTTATCGTTATTATTCTGAACAGAAGCAGCCGATGCTGATCCTGGTAGCGTTATCCCCACAGCCAATACAGTGGCAATTGTCCCCGCCATCAATGTTCTTATAAATGTTGTTTTCATTTATACATCTCTCCTTTAAATCGATTTGTGTCTCGCATGTACATGTAACAAAATAGTTACAATATTGTCATCACCAACAAATTCATTGTAACATGCTAGATTTCAATTAAAACCCGCAAATATTGGAAAGTTCCTTCTGATTGAGACATAACAACAGAAAAAACCTTATATAAACACACAGATTACACTGTGTGTTCACATAAGGTAAGCTATTATTCATCTAGCGATCCTCTAGTAACTTAATCCGATGAACGTTCTTTTCTCTTATTTCTTCGCTGCGTATTTGCGCATATCGAAGGCAACTGCAGCGACAATAATGATTCCTTTGATAATCAGTTGCCAGTAAGGACTAATACCGATAAACGTCAGCCCATAGTTAATGATTGTAAAGATCAGTACCCCAACAACTACTCCAGGCACTGTTCCTATTCCGCCCGTCGTTGATACACCACCAACGACGCAAGCGGCAATAGCATCAAGCTCGTACATATTTCCGTAGTTATTCGTAGCTCCACCTGTTCTAGCGGCCTCTAGCACGCCCGCAAGTCCATAAAGGGATCCGGCAATAGCATAAATATAAATCAAATATTTAGCCACATTAATACCAGACACTTTAGCAGCTTGAATGTTACCACCGATCGCATACATGTTTTTGCCAAGCTTCGTTTTATTAAAGACGACCCATACAATGAATGCTACAAAGATAGCGATAAGAACGATATAAGGTAAGGAAAACTTTCCTTCACCAATGGAACCCGTTCCAATAATCTTGAAGTCATCTCGAAGGCCAGCTATAGGTTGAGAATTGTTCGGTTCCATATCGACATATAAAGAGTTAACCCCATACACGATAACCATCGTCCCTAGTGTAGCTATAAACGGTGGTACATGGAACTTAGCTACCACAACCCCATTTACAACTCCACAGATGAGACCAGCCAATACCGCAAGCGCAATCGGTATGATATATTGCATTTGTGGAAGGTCTGGGAAGAACCGAGCTGCATACTCCGCCTTCTGTAACATCGAAGCAGCAATAACCGCCGTTAACCCGACGATTCGACCTGCAGATAGATCCGTTCCGGCTGTAATTAGAACAAATGCGACCCCTAGTGCAATAATGGTACGTGTGGACGACTGGATCAATATATCCCGTAATGAGTTAATGGAGAGGAATGCGGGATTATATGCTGTAATGCCAATAATCAACACAACTAATACAATATAGATGGCATATTGTGAAGCAAAACTTTGTAATTTTTTCGTATTCATATATATTCTCCCTTCGTTGATGCCTTAGTGCTGGGCAGCTAGAGTCATAATTTGTTCTTGAGTAGCAACGTTACCCTCAACGATTCCCGTTAAACGACCTTCGGACATCACCATAATCCGGTCAGACATCCCAAGCAGTTCAGGCATCTCAGAAGAAATCATAATGATGCTTTTCCCTTGTTTCGCCAAGTCAGCAATAATGGTATATATCTCGTATTTTGCTCCAACATCGATTCCTCGTGTTGGTTCATCTAACAGAAGAATTTCCGGTTCTGTTAGTAACCACCTAGCCAATAATACCTTTTGCTGATTGCCACCCGAAAGATTCATCATTAGCGTACGGGTAGTTGGTGTCTTCGTACGTAATTTCTCGATCATATAATCGACTTCTTTTTTCTTCCGCTTCTTATCAAGCAACAGATACGGCTTCTGATACCGATCCATATTAGCTATAGCCCCATTCTCATGTACAGATAAGACTGAGAAAATACCGGTTGCACGCCTTTCTTCCGTTAGTAGTGCCATCCCCATCCGTTTGGCATCTTCCGCTGATCTGATTTTGACCTCCTTGCCATTTAAAGAAATGGTTCCTGAAGCAATTTCCCTAAGCCCGAATAATGCTTCAATAAGTTCTGTGCGTTGTGCTCCAACTAAGCCACCAATTCCCAGAATCTCACCTTTGCGAAGATCAAACGATATATTTTTAAAAGATCTAGACTGCGTAGATGTTAAGTCTTGTACTTTCAGAATAACGTCACTTGGCACATTATCTCGTTTTGGAAAACGATTCGTGAGGTCACGTCCTACCATCTTGGAAATGATACTATCTGTCGTTAATTCCTTTGCAGGCCATGTACCAATTCTCTTTCCGTCTCGCATAATGGTCACATCGTCAGAGATTTGTAGAATCTCCTCCATTTTGTGCGATATATAAATAATGGCTACTCCTCGCTTCTGCAGGTCACGGATAATGCGGAATAAGTGCTCTACTTCAACGCTAGTCAGCGAAGAGGTTGGTTCATCCATCACAATAACCCTTGAATGGAAGGAGACAGCTTTCGCGATTTCAATGGATTGGATTTTGGATACGGATAAACTTCCAACAATCAAGTCTGGCTTCAAGTCAATATCAAGCTCCTTAAATAGGTCTTCCGTGTCCTTATACATCTTCTTATGATCGATAAATTGGATTGGACCAATCCCCTTTGTTGGAAATCGACCTAACCAAATATTCTCCATCACATTGCGAAAGGGTACGGGGTGAAGTTCTTGATGAATCATCGAAACACCCAAATTTAGTGCATCCTTGGAGTTGTGTATTTCAACTTGTATGCCATCCAGCATAATCTGACCAGCATCTGGCTCATAAATACCGTAAAGACATTTCATTAACGTTGATTTTCCCGCCCCATTCTCACCCATAAGAGCGTGTACCGTTCCGGGACGTACTTGCAAGCTAACGCCATCCAATGCCTTTACACCTGGGAATTCCTTGGTTATCTCCTTCATTTCTAGCAAAAACTCATGATCAGCCATGGTTCTTCGCCTCCTCCTACGTGACCTATGTGTTGCCCTTAGAGGCACATCGCTCTATATCCTTATCACGACCTTACAATCTATAAAGGGAGCAGGATTCTCGTGAAACATCCTGCTCCCCCGATAGATACCCACTTATTTCGCTTCGTCGATATTGTCCTTCGTAATTTTCTTATATTTAATCCAAACATATTGATTGTCGGTAATATCAAAACCTGAATTTTCCTTAGAAGGTGTCTCTCCATTAGCCAAAAGTGTAGCTAGAACCACTGATGCTTTACCTTGGTTATTCGCATCATTAAGGACGGTTCCTAGCATAGTTCCATCTTTCAATGCTTCTATTGCTGGAGCAGTTGCATCTACACCGACAACTGGCATATATTTATCACCTTTGAAATAGCCAGTAGCTTTTAGGGCCTCAATCGCACCGAGAGCCATATCATCGTTATTGGCGAGAACAGCCTCAATTTTTTCTCCGTTCGCCCCAAGAAATGCAGCCATTTTTTCTTGACCTTTAACGCGATCCCACATGCCTGTGTCTTCTGCAACCTTCTCCACCTTGATCCCTGCTGCTTCAATCGCTTCAATGGAATACTTTGTTCTTAACTCAGCATCTTGGTGTCCTGGTTCACCTTTTAACATGACATATTGTAGGACCCCATCCTTGTTCTTATCAGCTTCAGGATGTGCCTTCCAATAATCAGCAATTAGCTCACCTGACATCGTGCCAGATTCTTCTGCTTTGGCACCGACATAATATACTTTATCCCATTTCTTCATATCATCAGGAAGTGGTTCACGATTAAGGAATACGACAGGAATATCAGCTGTCTTCGCTTTATCAATAATAACGCCTGCCGCTGTCCGATCTACGGGATTAATTAATAGAGCATTCATTTTCTTCGTAACAAACAAATCTACTTTGTCATTCTGCGTGGGTTGAGAATTCTGGCTATCTACAATCTCTACCTTGGCTTTTCCTTCAGCATTTGTTTTAATCGAGTTACGAACACCCGTCATGAAGGTATCATCGAATTTGTAAATCGCTACCCCAATTTGAGGTTCTTTACCTCCGTCTGCCGAGTTAGAACAACCTGCCATAACAGTAGCAAGCAATGCACCTGCGAGCAGGGCGGGTGTAATTCTCTTCATACTTTTTTTCATTAAAATAGACCTCCCGTTTACTTTTCTTTGAAATTCGATATCCTATTGGATATACTTTATTATCGTTGAAAGGGTTCTTAAACCAAATATAAAATACTCCTGTTTTATATAAAAATTCTCATGACTTACACATTACCTAACGAATGGGAACAGTTGCTTCTGATTTTCTGGCCACAACATATTATCTAAATCTATCAATTTGGAACCTGTATCCACTCTTTCAGGGACATGTATCCCCTCAATAGCTTCAACAGCATGCTTCACGGCTAAATATCCGTTGCTATAAGGGTTCTGAATGACCGTTGCCTGAACAATTCCCTCTTGTAGCATTTCAATCACCTCAGGAGGACTATCAAATGTAATAATTTTCACTTTCCCTACAAATCCTAGTTTCAGTACTTCTTGGGAAACACCAATACCTGCTACTTCGTTCAAAGCAATTATTCCTCTTATATGAGGGTATTTACGAAGCATCTCATTCGTTAACTCCGCTGCGAGCTGAACGTCAGATCCACAATATACGGTATCCACTACTTCTACGTTGGGGAAACGCGCAAAATAGTCCAACATACCTGATGCTCTCTCATCCGCATTACGAGCTCCCTCTACAAAACTGACCAAGCCAATCTGACCTTTCCCATCCATCAATGTAATCAGTCTCTCTGCTGCTTTCTGGCCTGCTTCATAATTATTGGTACCTACGAAAGTCTTCACACGGGCTGAAGCTACCTCCGAATCCATAGAAATGACCGGAATTTTGTGATAGGCTGCGCGATCCGTCACCTGTGCTAGCTTCATATAATCACTTGCTGATAGAATAATCGCATCTGCTTTGTTTGTAATCGCATCATCAACTAACTTGATCTGCCTCTCTATGTCATTCTCGCTATCCGGACCAAGAAAAGTTAACTCCACATTGTATTCTTTCGCAGCGACCTCAGCGCCCATTTTAACCGTGCTCCAAAAGGCCCCATTATTCATCTTGACGATCATACTTACCTTCCGGATGGTATCTGTCATGCGTAAACTGGAAGGAGTGTCCGAACAAGAAACCAATACTAGTAAAAGAAAAGCCATTAATACCTTCAACCTTTTCATGGATCTGGTCATAGTAACCCCTTCCTCTCCGCATTTTCCGATTCATTCCTCATCATAGGTAGCGTGATTGTGACGGTAGTTCCTTCCTCCACTACACTCTTGAATGTCAGACCATACGCCTTGCCGTAGTACAATTGGATACGTTCATGAACGTTCTTCACGCCCACACCTGATCCACCTGCGCTTTTCACACCACCTGTTAACAGTTGTCCCATCACTTTAGGACTCATCCCCAGACCATTATCCGTAACCGAAATGATGACTTTCTCCCCTTCGACCATGACTGAAATATAAATACAACCTTCATCTGGCATGAGCTCAATGCCATGATAGATGGCATTCTCTACAATGGGTTGGATAATGAGCTTCAACGTAATACAAGTTAAGGCTTCATCTTGTACGTCCATGTTGTAGTTAAATTTGCTCTTATATCGTATCTTTTGGATAATCAAATAATGACGAACATGCTCTAATTCTTCCGCTAGCGGGATCATATTCATTCCTTTACTAAGGCTAATACGGAATAATTTGGACAGTGAAGTGATCGCTGTCACGACCTCTTCCGTTTCCCCTCGCTCCACAAGTCGGATGACGGAGTTCAACGTATTATATAGGAAATGTGGATTAATCTGAGCTTGCAATACATCTAGTTCACTTTTCCGTTTAGCTTCCTGTTCAATAATAATCTGGCTCATGAGCTGACGAATCTGGTGTAACATGAGGTTGAATCTCCTGGATAACTGTTCCACCTCATAAGCACCTTTCACATCAATAGGTGTATTAAAGTCACCTTGACCTACCTGTTTAACTGCTTTCTCTAACCTTCGAATGGGCTGCGATATTTTGGCAGACACGAAGATAGAGATCAATAGGACTACAATAATCACTACCGCTAGAAACCAGGATATAAATACCTGAAGATCCTTCTTCGTAGTTACGATCTCATCAGCATAGGCTACACCTACGATTTTCCAACCAATAGGCTTCACCGTTCGAATCGTAATATACCTTTGTTCCGCTGTAGATATATCTATATAACTCCCGAAAGCATAATCAAATACAGGCTCAATATTCTCATATTTAAGTCCTGCATAAATTAGTTGCTGCTGTGGATGGTAAATGATATTTCCTAAATCATCAATAATATAGGCATATCCCTTTTTGCCAAGACTTACTTTACTGCTAAGCTCATCAATCGTCCGAAAGTTAACATCGACCAACAGAATGCCCTTTTTCATGACTCCGTCCGTGTTATAAGAGATCATTCTACTTAATGAAACAACCCATTTATATTGACCTTTGTATAAATTCTGAATATGAGGTTGAGAAAAGGAGACTGCTTCCGGTTCCTTAAGTGCCGTCAGAAACCAACTTTGTTCCTTCAGTTGTGTATTCCGTCGCATCGTTGCATCTGGAACATCCAGTACCATGTTGCCATCTGGTGTAAACAAGGCCACCGAAACCAAATCCTCACGGGTGTGGAGAAGTGTCGTCAGTTGTTCTTTCAATAATGAATCAGAGATGTTATCCGTCTGACCAATCTGCTGTTCCACCACTTCATAGATATCCTGCATCCCTTTAACATATAGCTCCAAATGGGAGTTAACCTGCTCTATAATCTGTTGAATGTTTAGATAAGCATTATCTTCCGCGGATTTGACGAACTTATTGTAGAGTAATAAGCTGACTAATAACACTACTACAACCGTAATCATCGTAAATGAAATTGTAATAATAACTTGAATACTTCTTACATTAAAAGAAAGCGGGACTTTTGGTGTTTTTGAAGGTTTAAGTATCCATGAATATTTCGAATTAATGCTCACTAATAACTGCTCCTCCCACATTATTTCGATATTCTTTTGGAGATATCCCGAATCGCTTTCGGAAACAAAAGCTGAAATAATTAGGGTCGATAAACCCAACCTTCTCCGCAATTTCAAAAGATTTCAAATCACTTGATCGTAAGTGATCTTTAGCGGATTCCATCCGGAGTTGCATCAAATAGTTAACAAAGGTCATCTTCATTTCTTTCTTAAACACACTACTGAAATACCCCGTGCTTATATGCAAATGTTTGCATACTTTATTAATCGAAATATCATTTTCGTGATAATGAATCGCTATGTAAGATTTAGCGTCCTCTACCAATTGATTGTAATTAGATTGACGCCCCTTCGAAATGTGGTTCATGAGTTTTACACAAATACCAGTAATCCACAGCTTTACTTCATTCAAGTTATTAAACTTCGTGATCTCAGAAAAGTACTCATTCGTACCGAATATCTCATCGAGCTCCATCCGAAACTCTTTAGCTACCTTCATAATAGAAGTTATTATTTCTAATACATATACCTGACAATCCTTCACAGTAAGCTGGTTCATTTCTTCGCCTGCAAATAGGCTCTTCACCGTAGCTCCCACTTCCTGAGCTGTCCCTACCTTAATGCAGCGAATTAACATTTGTTGCTTCAATTCATCATAGTGAAGAGGCTCATTCTTGAATCGGTCTGCTCTTGACTCCACATCATCAATCCAAATCACTCGATTATTACCCAAAAGCAGACGATAATCCAAAGCTTGCAATGCATCATTATAGGATAGGTTTACACCTCCAAGAAAGCTTGTCATGGTTCCCGCACCTATGGTCACGGTTAGCTTTAAATATTTCTCTACATTCTGCCTAACTTCTTCTAAAATTTCTAACATCCTTTGGATCATCTTCTCTGCATCCTGATCCTGATTCATCAATAATAATACGACATCATCATTATGAAGAAACACTTCGCCGATTTGGTGCTTCAAACATATTTCATTCGTAATATTCAGCACTGCGAATAATTGTAATTGTCGATCATTTGTATCTTTTAAGGATTCCGAAGGGGCTCCATTCATATGCGATGATTCCTTCTGTTGCAACTCTGCATGGAAATAATCTACTCTCACAATGGAGACCATATATACCGAAGCACTCAAGTTAAGCTCATAGCTTAGAACTTTTTCATTGATTTCTGCGATAGATACACGCCTTGATATAAGTGAGGAGAGAAACTTGCCTCGCATAATGGGAAGACTTTCTCGGTAATGCTGGAGCAAATGATCTAAGTTATCTTGTTCAGCTATTTCTTCGTCCAGTTTATCCTTCACTTTCAACAATACATCAACCAGCTCCTTAGAAGAGAAGGGCTTAAGAACATATTCATCAATCTGCATCTTTATTGCTTTCTGAGCATACTCAAATTCATCAAATCCAGTTAAAATAATAATCTTCGTATGCGGATAATGGTTCCGAATCCATTCGGCAAGCTCCAGTCCATTCATAAAGGGCATATGGATATCGGTCACGACGACATCAGGATGATATCTCTCAATCAGTTCCGTTGCTTCTCGACCATTCTCCGCCTTATCTACCACATCGAAACCATGCTCTTTCCACGCTATTTCATCAAGTAATCCTTCTCTTACATCCTCTTCATCATCCACTAAAATAAGTTTATACATGATATTCATTCCTCACATTCATTTTGTAAGCGGTTGCACAATGTTGTGAAAACATCATTGTTTCCACCTATTAGATTATACTTTCTTTTGAGAAAATAACGCAAAAAAAAATAGTGCCCCTGAGCCTTAGTAAATGACTTGGGACACCCAGTATGTTATTGTCCTCTACCAAGTTAGATATTCTGAGAAGACTTTTTCGCGACCGAAACGCTCAATCTATAATGTTTTGCTGAAATGGTAGCCAATATTAGTGAATCCAATATGTTTATAGAACGCTCGTGCAGGCGCACGCTCCACGCGATTGCCACTTTTAAGAAATAGAAGATTACTTCCTTGTCCCTTGCCCCATTCTTCCGCACTATGAATCAATCTCTTCCCAATACCTTGACCTTGATAATCTTTTGCGACAACAACCGAGGTAATCTGAGTTGTAGGTTCAGTATTAGAATAGGTCACAATATTCCGTAAACTGATCTCTCCTACTACTTTGTTATCCACTTCAGCGATGAGTGTACAGTATACAGGGCTAGACTCCATTTCCTGCATCCGTTCTCTCATGACACTTAATGTCGTTGGATAGCTCAATTCTCGCATTAACGCGTTTAGACTTTCCAAGTCATCCCATTGGAACTTACGGATACACAATGTAGGGGTAGACAAACTACTGTTCATGGTCAAATTCCTCCACTTTCAATAGACTCGCAGCATGCTTCGCTGTCTCTCGTGCATTCTCAACATGAAATTCATTTCCTAATTCTCCACTTGCCAACAGCAATATTTTTCTGGAATATGCAGAAAAAGGAGCACCCCACACCACTTACCATCCCCCTTATAGATCTATCATCTCTATTTTCAGGGTTTGGCACGCAGAATGCAAGAGCGCTCCATAAATTTTCAACAATTTCACACTTTTTCCTACATAATATTGTTACATTTTCATGAAATCCATGTCGGTTTTTCAAGTAAATGGAACCATTGTGTAATATTAGATGAATCTAAACTGTGCTTCGATGAGCCCATTATAGATCCCCCCCTGCCGTATCAACTCAGCGTGACTTCCCTCTTCCTTGATTTCCCCATGATCCAATACAACAATTTTATCCGCATGTCGTATTGTCGAAAGTCTATGGGCAACGATAAATGATGTCCGCCCTTGGAGTAGTACCTTTAAAGCTTCCTGAATTTTGAGTTCTGTTTCCGTATCAATACTTGCCGTAGCTTCATCCAACACTAGAATACGTGGATCAGCTAGTAGCGCTCTCGCAAAGGACAATAGCTGACGCTGACCCATAGACAACACATTTCCGCGTTCTTCTACTTCTGTGTCATACCCTTGCGGTAAAGCGGAAATGAAATCATGAGCATTCACCGATTTGGCTACAGCTTCAATCTCTTCATCCTTCGCATCCAAACGCCCAAAACGAATATTGTCTCGAATCGTTCCAGAGAAAATGAACGTATCTTGTAAGACGATACCGATCTGACTGCGTAAACTTTCAACTTTTACATCCCGAATATCATATCCATCAATAGTGATCTTGCCATCCGTGATGTCGTAGAAGCGGCTCAGCAGATTGATAATCGTACTTTTCCCCGAGCCTGTATGGCCAACTAATGCAATAGTCTGACCCGCCTCAACGTTCAGGTCTATCCCTTTCAGAGCTTGACGACCTTTCTCATACTCAAAGACAATCTTCTCAAACGTAATATCCCCTTTAATTTTAGGTAGAGTTATTGCATTAGATTGATCATCGATACTAGGCTTCTCATCCATAAATTCGAATATCCGTTCCGATGAAGCCATTGCGACTAACAATTGATTGTACATTTGACCCAGACGGTTAATTGGGTCCCAGAAGTTACCAACATAGCTTGAGAAGGCTACGAGTAGACCAATGGTTAGTTCGCCTTGTTGGATCAAGTAGGCACCGAGCGAGAATAGTATTAGCGTACCGAAACCACCTGTAATTTCTATGAGTGGACCGAAACCTTGGTTCATGGTTGTAGCTCTATCCCATGACTTCTTAGCGTCTTTATTCATGACATCAAAGAATTCCATGTTTTCTTTCTCTTGCGTATAAGCTTGAGTAACACGAATCCCTTGGATGGATTCATTCAAATGTGAGTTGATTCGGGAACCTTTCATTCGAACTTCCTGCCAAGCTCCACGAATCTTCACCCGTAACTTCGTAGAAATAAAGAACATGATCGGTACAGTAATAATAACGGCAAGTCCAAGCTTCACATTGATTATTAATAGAATCACAACAATTCCTATCAACTGAACAAAGTCAATCATTAAGTTAACGACACCGTTAGTGAAGAGTTCCTGCAGTGAGTTCACATCATTGGTAACCCTGACTAGAATCGAACCCGCTGGTCTTTTATCAAAGAAATTGAATGAAAGCTTTTGAATATGCTTGAATAAATCAGCTCGAAGATCAAATATGACTCTCTGCCCAATAATATTCATGTATTTAATGCGGTAAGAGGATGCTACCCATTGCACAGCATATAGCACTAATATAGCAGCAGCAATCGTATAAAGTAGCTTTAGATTAGGATTATCAGGAAAAATGGCCTTGTCAATCGCCATACTCGTTAGATAAGGAACTGTTAATTTAGTGATCGTTCCCAGAATCATCATCAATCCGATCAGAGGGAGTAATTGTTTAGCATAAGGTCGCATATAAGCAAACAATCGACGGAATTGTCCCCAGTCAAATGCTTTGTTAATAATGTCATCATCTTGGTAGACAAATCTGGCGCCACCTTTTTGAGTCTTACTAGGTTCCTTGCTAGGCTTTTGATTCTGCCTTTCTGCCTTTATACCCGTGTTCATGATTTCACCTGCTCTTCTGCTTCCCCAGATACCCGGGAGATATAATCAGCGTACTGAATTTGATAAACATCTCGATAAGGACCTGGTACCGTAATTAGATGTTCGTGCTTACCTCTTTGTACGACCTTCCCTTCATCCAGTACCAGTATTTCATCTGCATGACGTAGAGAAGATATTCGATGGGCAATAATAAACGTTGTACGTCCCTTCATAACTTCCTGGAATCCAGACTGGATCTCATGTTCTGTTTCCATGTCAACTGCACTGGTTGCATCATCAAGAATAAGGATTTTGGGATTCTTCAGTAAAGCACGAGCAATGGCGATCCGTTGTTTCTGTCCACCAGAGAGTCCCATTCCACGTTCTCCAACGACCGTATTATATCCGTCAGGCATCTCCATAATAAATTCATGCGCTTTCGCTAACTCTGCAGCACGAATGATTTCTTCCATAGATACATCTTTCAACCCGTATGAAATATTATTCTGGATGCTAGATGAGAACAAGAATGTTTCCTGAAATACCGATGCAATCTGGTTACGAAGACTATGAACTGTAATATCACGTATATCCATTCCGTCAAGTTTGACGGTTCCCTCATTCACATTATAAGCATGCATAAGTAACTGAATAATCGTTGACTTACCTGAACCCGTTCCACCTAGAAATCCAATAACAGAACCTGATGGTGCATCAAAAGTTACATCCTTAATCGCAGCAATCTTATTACCGTAGGCAAATGTTACATGATCAAATGTAATATGTCCCTTAACTTCCTCCGTCTTAAGTTCCACGGCATCTGCACGGTCTTCAACATCAATGGGGTGATTAAGTAGTTCTAAGACACGCTCACCTGAAGCTTCGGATTGAGTATAGTTATTAATTAGGAATCCAATATTCCACATTGGACCGATTATGTACCAGATCAGACTGAAGAAGGCTACCAGTTCTCCTAAGGTGAGTGTTCCATTGATGACAAAGGTTCCTCCTACTGTAAGGAGCAAAACAACAGTGATTGAAGCCAAGAACTCCATGAATGGAAAGAACCTACTCCATAATGTTGATGTAAAGATTTGGTTCGTCTTATAGCGTTCATTACGGATGGAGAACTTCTCAACTTCATGAGGTTCACGCGCAAAAGATTTAACCGTTCTAACTCCCGTAACATTCTCCTGTACAGCAGTCGTTAGTGTGCTTAATGCTAAGCGCATTTCTCGAAATGCAGGATGAATCTTACCTTCGAATCTCAGAGCTACAATAATTAAGAATGGAACACTAATCATTGTGACCAAGGTCAATTGCCAGTTAATTGAGAACATCATGATCGCCCCGAATAAGACCATTAACACGGTATTCATCATTTGTGCTAATCCAAAACCAACAAAATTTCGAATGGCCTCTAGATCTCCTGTAAGACGTGACATTAAATCGCCTGTCTTAGCGGTGTCATAATAGCGAAAAGATAAAAATTGTAGCTTCTCGTAACATGCATTACGCAAACGGTATGCCAAATGATTACCTAGTCTGCCACCAAGTGTACCGCTTACAAATTGCATAATAGCTTTTACAATGACGACCAGGATGACGGTAATGGCAAGCATAGGCACTTTGTCATACTGCCCTGGCACAATGGCATCATCAATCAGACTTTTTAGCAACATCGGGGTAACCAACCCTAGAGCAGTAGCAATTGCTAGACTTAGGATCGATAAGTACAGAAACTTCCGTTTATCCCAAAAGAAGCTTTGTAGTTGCCTGAGTACATTCATGTTTCTCCTCCTTTGGATGCATAAGCTCCATAACATTTTTTTATATATTTATGAACATTAATGAAGTTTACCACCGTCCTTGCAGGGCGGCAAAGTGCATATGTCATCATAATCAGGCTAGTTACGTAAGCATCTGCCAATTGAATCACACAATCAAGTTTTACTTATTAATTGTTCCCGTTTCCTCCATATCCCTAGGTTAATTGACCAAAAGAAAAGAAAGCCTATAAAAGCGCTTCCCTAATCCAGCTATTTCCTTATCTTTTATTCTAACACTTGCTCAAATATAGTTAATTCATTTGCTAATTCATGCCATTGTTCGAGAGAATCTGTTAATTGTAGTGTTTGTTCTAGGGCACTGTAACCCTCTACTAATTGCTCCTCTAGAATACCTGCTTGACGATGAAGCCCCTTTTGAAATTCAGTTACATAAAAATCAGATAACTGCTGTTGCTGTAGGATGACAGCTTCTGCTATAGCCTCTTTTAACTTTGGTTCAATGGTAAGACGTAACTTCTCACGACCTTTTCCTTCAAAGAATAGCTTTGGCGTTTTAAAAGAAGACCACATACTATCCCAATCCATAGATTGCTGGAATTGACTACCTTGCAAATCAGGTACTATCCAATCTTGATTCTCTCTCATGGGTGTTAATAACATTCCCTCATTCAAGCCATGGATCTGATTTGTAAACCGAATCGCCGCTTCTTCGAGGATTGATTTGGCCTTTAGCTCAAGTCGCAATGTGGTTGCCCATATTTCTTGATCGATTTCCCTTAATAGGGACTGTTCTAACTCTCGTCCGCAATCCGTGTATATCTCTCTCAGAGAACCAATGCCTTCACGGAGTACAGTAGGATGAAAAGATTCCTGAAAGAATGATCCCAATCGATAATATATCCGTTGGCAAACGTGGAATAACAGCTCTTTCGTCTCTTGTTCGATAACCCTATGGAGCCCTTCCAACTTCGTGAACTGACTCAACATTGCGTTAGCCTTCGTAACCATATTGGAAAGTTCAAGTCGCTGTCCATCTCTAGTCGCCTCATCTTGTCGAGATATCCGATCCCATTCTTCCGCACGCATTCGAGCCGATGTAATCTCTTGTCTTGCGGCTTGTATAGATAATCCCGGCAGCTCTTTCCCGGCAAAATCACCTAATGATGTCTCGAATGTCATAAACCCTGAAGCTAACAACGATGACTTATCGCCTTTACGCTTACCCTCCAACGCCTTCATACTCGACAGAGCATAAATATGAGGGGAACCAATGCCATTACTCCGAAGGTTGGATTGCACATGGTCTATCACTTGCGCAAGCTCATCACTTGATGCAGCTAAATCTGAGGCATTGATAATAAAAAACATCTTATCCAGTGCAAAGCTATCTTTCACCCTCCCTAATTGAGAGAGAAATTGACGATCCCCTTTGGAAAATGCATGATTATAATAGGTTACGAACACGATGGCATCAGCGTACTTCATATATTGAAAAGTCACTCCTGTATGACGTGCGTGCAACGAATCTGCCCCTGGCGTATCCACAAGAATAATGCCCTGTTCTGTTAGATCACAACTGTAAAACAAATCGATACGGTCGACAAAACAAGATTTACTCTCATCCGCTACAAAGGAGCGATACTGTGGAAAATCGACGGTTTGTTCCGTACCCAAAAGTTCCTTGGCTTTCATCCACCCAGCACTAGCGGCCTTAAGGAAGCCGTAATGAGGTAAACCAGCAGGATGTATACCTTCTGAACTCAAGTTATTCACCGCCTTAGACCATTCATTAGGATCAGGCACACCTAAATGGAGGGTAGCGAAGGATATTCTCAAATCCTCCATAAATGTCTCGTGCGACTTCATGGTCACCTGTGCTGTTCCGTGTATAAAGTCACCATGCGGTGCAAGAATACGATTGATCGCCGCGGTAGTTGGATGCGGTGATACAGGCAGTACATCTTCGCCAAGCAGGGCATTGGCGAAGGAGGACTTGCCCGCGCTGAAAGCACCGAACAGCGCTAGTGTGAACGTGCCGCCTTCTAGCGCAGCGGCGCGTTCACGGATTGCCCGCGAGGCAGATGCCATCGCAGGGTACTGCCCTAGCAGTGCGGACGCGGCATGCAACTGCGCCGCCGCATCTGCTAAGCGCTGGCGGCGACCTCCGGTCGCGCCGCCGCGCGGATCAGCCCCGCCTCCGCTCTGCGGCGGGGCAAGAGCTCTTACGGGCGCAGCGCGAAGCGTGCCCGCGTCCTTGGCCGCCACCGCAGGGGCGAGCGGCCGTAAGGGCGCCACCACCGGCAGGAGGCCGGGGGTGATGCCCTGGCGCGGCGGCAGCAGCTCCGCTAGAGCTGCCGCCCGCGCGGCTTCCTCCCGCAGCAGCGCTGCATAGCGGGAGGCGGCGACCGACTGCTGCTGCAGGTCGGCCATACGTTGACTTAGCTGCTGCAGCTCGCGTGCAGCAGCCTCATCCAGCAGCAATAGTAGCTGCTCAATGAATTCCATCATGCTACGACGATACAAACCCTTAATATGTTCAGCAATGCTACGACAATAGTTCAGAACATATTCGCCAGATAGAACAGCATCACTCTGTAGTGCATGTAGAATAACCGTTTCGTCTATACGCGGAATGAATAACTCCATTTCCTTCTGCCAATCCTCACTCCATAGATCATGCGTCTCACCCCATTCAATCACCATCTGACATACATGCCATTCCACCTGTGAAGCCACTTGCTCCTGCAACTTGTGAAGAAACTGACTTTGTCTTTGCTCTTGCTCTGCCTTTGTCTTATTACCAGCTAACCATAATCCCTTCTTGAATCCAGGCCTACGGCTCTCCAAGAACAGCTCTGCTAACCCTCTTATTTCTGCCGGCATTAGGTTCGAATTATCCAATAACTTATTTAACTCAATACGTAGAATTTCTCTCTCTTGCTGTGGACCGCCTTCAATCTGCCCTCGCTCAAGCTCCAATGACTTCATACCTGCTTCAATCCGATCGAGAACTTCCTCCCCACCTAACTCTTCAAGAAGACGTTCCTTCTCATCCGCTAAAGACTCTTTAAATTGTTCTAAATGATCCTCGGCAACATGATGAACCGAACAAGAAATACTATAATCTAGCAAGGCTTCCTTCTGCACAATTAAATCTGTAATCAATGATTTCAACCGATCATGCTGATTATATGGGTGATCCATTTCCTTTAAGGAGTTATAAATAATCCCTTCATAGCTAACCTGCCAGCGCTGAAATGCTGTAACCACTTCCTCATGATATGCCGCAAAAGATAACTCCTGCTCTTTATGCTTATCAATCTGATTAACAATCAAATATAGTGGTTTCCCCCAATCGGATAAACTCTTCGCGAACATCAAATTATTCTCAGATTGAACATGGTTGTAATCCATCACATACAGTACAACATCAGCCAAGTGAAGCGCTGAATGAGTAGCTTTCTTATGCCCATCATCCGTAGAATCTACTCCTGGAGTATCCATCAGAACACCATCTGATCCGAGAAAAGGAATCGTCTCCCAAACCTCAATGGACGAATACTCTCCACCATTCATGCAATAATCATCAAGTTGTGCTGGCGATACCTCTAGCGGTGTAAGCTGTTCATTATCGCCTTCCATATCCTTCGGACCAACAGGGTATATGAGCGCACGCGGTACACCATTACGAATCGTCACCACATTCGCACTCGTTGGTACAGGACCTGAAGGTAATACCTTCATCCCACACAACGTATTAATTAGACTCGACTTCCCTGCAGAGAAATGACCACATACGGCAATCGTTAATTCACCAGAATTGTTCTTCTGCAATAAATCGTTGATATTATTACAGGATTTCATATCTCCCCAAGCGGTTAGCTTGCTATTAAAAGCTTCCAAATCTATTGCTACGTTCTTCATGTCGCTCTGTGCCACTGCCACCATGAGTGAATTCTCTCCCTTATGAACATACTTATCACCATTTATATTTGACGAATTATATATGACGTATTGTCACGCCTAACTCTTGTGATTATTCTCATTGAAATAAGTTCATTTTAACATTACATAAGGTTTAACGGTATCCTTTATCATAATTTAGACGTTATAACCTAAGTAAAATGCCTTGTGGAGTCCTTGGTCGGGGAATTCATTTGATTTGCGGAAAGGAACTACTACCACAATCACCTTCCATCACCTACAAGTTATCAACTTTAGTTGCAAAAAGGTTCACTATTCTAATTTAAGTGTTGTTTATGTACTAACAAAAAAGAAATAAAACCGAAGGAATCCCCCGGCTTTATTTCTTTTAATTAATATGAACTAACCCTGTTTGATTAGTTATGCACCTAAACTAAGGCATCCTCAAGCTCAGGGAACAGTATTTCAAACACAGAACCATGTTGAAGAATAGTCACACCGCGTGATCTATCTCTCATAACCACGACTTCTGGCTTCTGTGACATACGCTCAAAATAAAACTCTGGCACTTCTCCGGAATGGCTCACAGTAATACCATCCACTTCTTTTTCTTCATTCTCTGCAAACTCGCTGTCCACAACACTCTCAAAAATATCGGAAAATTGTTCAAAATTGTTTGTATACACAGAAATACACTTCATCTAATATCCCATCCTTCTCCAGCTCTAATGTTCACTATCCAATGATCTCTTTATCTTTCCTTTTTTGGGTCAATTTCATACGTTTTTTGCCTTCACGACATACATCAAGCAGCGGACAAACCTGACACTGTGGATTTTGAGCCTTGCAATGATAACGTCCAAAAAAAATAAGTCGATGATGAGTATCTGTCCATTCATCTCGCGGAATCTTTTTCATCAGCTTCTTTTCTACTTCAAGTACAGAGTCATCCCATCCTGCCAACCCCAGACGTTTAGACACCCGTTCCACATGCGTATCCACCGCAATGGCTGGAATTCCAAACGCATTCGACACGACCACGTTAGCAGTCTTACGTCCAACTCCTGGAAGCAGCACCAATTGATCATAAGTTCTAGGAACATCACCGTCAAATTGCTCTATCACCATTCTGCATAAATTCTGAATATGCTTGGCCTTATTACGATAAAGTCCGATTCTTCGGATATCCTGTTCCAATTCTTCAAGTGGAACATCGATATAATCTTGGGGCGATGTATACTTCTGAAAGAGATCCTTAGTAACCTTATTTACTGTCTCATCTGTACACTGTGCAGACAAGAGAACAGCAATCGTTAATTCAAACGCGTTGCTATGGATCAATTCACAATGTGCCTCAGGGAACATATCAGTCATTGTGTCCAAAATATGACGTACTGTTGCAGCTACCATGATGAATACCTCCTGACAAGGAGAAACGGTTGTCCCATTCTTGTTAAGGAAGCGATCCGTCTCTACCAAAAATATAAGTATAAAGAATAATATAAAACTTATCCTTAACTTATATTTCAAAAAAACCGTCTTGATCCAGGAAGTACATCCCGTATCAAGACGGTGTATTTCATGACCTTACCGAAAGCAGATTATTGTTTCTGTATTTCCACTATTACATCATTGTGAAAATACAGTACAATTTTATCATTTTCTCGGAGAGATTGCACGGATAATGTCGTGTCACCTTGATGAATATATGCATTTGGTGACAATTTATACAAATTCTTGTCGTTTGCAAGTTGTTTTTTCACATAAAATTCTCTTGAAGTATCTGTATACTTCCAGAAAGTCTTCTCAATTTTACTAAGCACATTGATAATCGTAGTGCCGTCTACATCTTTACGAATTTCAACACGTTCGCCAGGAATCAGGCTATTTAATACAGTACTCGTACTACCAGCACGAAGGATCTTAATAGCACCTGTGGCTTTCACAACATCCGTACCGCCCGCAAAACTTTTTACGGTAATGTTAGAGGCTGCTGTATCTACAGCCAGTACTTCACCAGAAATTAACTTGGTCACTTGCGCTGATATAGCAGTCTCCCCACTATAAGTGACATTTACAATCTGACCAATCTGTAAATCAGAAGCTTTCATTGATTGTCCACTATCACTAGTAACAGTCGCCTTGTCTAAATACACATAGTTGGTACCACTTCCTGATTTTGCAGTGATCCACTTATTCCCAGAATCAACAGATGCCACTTCATATTGAACGGAAGATTTCATCTGAATTTTGGATACCGTATCTTGATTATCCCCGAGTACAAGTGTTACTTCATTGCCAACTTTTACATCTGATATATTCAGATAACTTTTACCATACATCTCAACCGAAGTATTTAGATAAGGAAGAGTCATACTCTGACCGTTGGCACCTTGAATCGTTATTTTTCTAGCAAGCGTATCCACTGCTGTTACAGTTCCATCATACTTATATACAACTTCGAGCGTCAAAGCACGATTTGTAATATAGCTAAGATTAATTTTACGAGCACTAGTTAGAAGTGATTCAATGCCTGTCAATGATGGTATCGACGTATTGTAAATCAGCTTTGTCTTGTCATCTATTGTAACTACAAATGGTTTATTCTTTTCATCTAGTATCGTCAAAAGCTTTGTCTTTGTATCATAAGATACGACTGTGGCATTTGGTTTTTGTTCCATTTGTCTGTTAAGCACGACAATTTTAGTTACCAATTCCTTCGAGTCTAGCGTCATTTCAACTTGATCTCCAGCAGTAGCGTCAGCTAGAAGATCTGCTAGAATTGGCTTATCAATACCACTAATAACAATTTCAGGTTTAGCAGATAGCAGCTTTACTTCCAATGATCCACCCGTTTTAGTATACGTAATGGTCGTCCCATTAGCACCAATTTCATAGATAGTACCACGAATCGTCCGCTCAACAGCCTGAGTTATTTCAATCGAACGAATGGTATTATTTTGAACAGTATAGTTGATGACTGAACCCACTTTTAACTCCGCTGGAACTAGTAATTGATCCTGATAACTAATTACAGGCACGTCATCCCATTTATAACTTTCAATCGTACCTACTGTGTTCTTAATTCCAACCGTCTTGGAATTAATGTCTATACTTTCCACCGTTCCCGAACCATTCTTATTGATGACACCTGTTTTCACTTGAACGACCACAAGATTCTTCGCTGATGTGAATGTCTCACGTTTAATAATGATTTGGCTTCCAGCTGTTAAATCTTTAGGTTCAATCTTATTTCCACTTACATCAAGGAATACCGTACTGGCATCATAATTATAAGATTCAAATGCGGTATTATTAGAGACTCCAAGTGAATTCCCTTGGAACAATCTTTCAAAAGTAGTCTCAATACTCTCAAGTTGTTCCTGCGGATCTATGACTTCTACATATACAGCCTTGCCGCTATTCTCAATGATCATGACTTTGGAATACAACTTGATATCAGAGAATGAAACTTTGGTTTCGGAAGTTTTCGTATAGTAAGCCGTTGTATTATTTAATGGAAAACTGCGAATACTACCATTAACAAATAGACTTATTGAGTTGTCAGTTAATTCTGTCACGATACCTTCACTTGAATTTACATATTTGATATCAGTCTGATCTTCACCGCGACTAAAGAAGGTTGCTAATTGAGCACGAGTAACAGAACCTAGCGGATCGAAACGATTCCCTTCAATACCATTCGTTAATCCCATCTCGATTGCAGCATTTACATACCCGAGTTTAGAAGCAGAAATTTTACTGTTATCTACGAATGAAGTTGCTTTTGTCGCTAAAGCATTAGCCTCGTTCTCCTTACCAATGGCACGCACCAACAGTTCCGTAATCCATTCACGACTAGCTTTCTTCTCGCCCCAAGTTGTTTTGGATGTAGTATCATCCGTTTCAACCTTCTTATCCAACAAATTATGCTGGAAAGCTAAAGCTACATATGGTTTAAAGTAATTGTTCACTGTAAAATTAGTAGGAAACACAACGGCAGTATTTGTATTTAATTGGTCCTGGATATTCATAAATCGAATGGCCATAGTTACTGCTTCCTGTTGCGTCACACTATCATTAGGTCTGAATAACCCTTTATCACCCAATAATATACCTTGAGATGCTAGTTTATAGATGTGTTTTTCAGCCCAAAACCCACTTTTCACATCGCTAAATGATCCGGAAGCGGATATTACAGCATTGGTAGCTACTGGTGTCGTTTCTTCCGCAAAAACCGCGGCTCCTGAACTTAATGCCACCATACTTGCAAGAACGGCGGATACGACCTTTTTGGAACTCTTAGAATTGCTGCGCTTGGATTGCATATTTCTTCCCCTCTCATAATGACCACAAATCAGACTGTCTAGAATCAATTTAAGATTCGACATAGAAGCTCCAATTCCTGCTTTTCTTTCTAATTTTTCATCATTGGATGCTCTAAATCAACATGTCCCATCAGACTTTCTATTTTAGCACCATTGACAAGAAGTTCAACAGATTTCACTTCATCAAATTGAAACATTGTATTTTGAAGTGCTTCAAGTGCAAACATTTCACCACCTGATCCAAGACGGGCTTCATCTGGAAGGTTAATGTCCATCGTTATGGCATCTCCTTTGAAATCAAGTGAGAGCAATTCAATTTTCCCCCATAATGAAATGAGTTCAGCGTTGTCACTTTTTTGAAGTGCTTTAAAAGCTTCTTCATATTTTTGAGATTCATTCACAAACGTGATCTCTGTTGTAGACTCTATTAATTCCATCGCTTCTGGGTCCGTAAAATACACCTTAATCGATTCCTTTTTGGAAGCGTCTGCTGGAGTCTGCTGATCTCCCTCTGTGCTATTGCCCCCACCGGATCCATTTGTTGTTGGCACATTCTCTTCTGGTACATTCTCTGTTGGTACATTCTCCGTTGGTACAGTTACTGTCTCTGATTGCCCATCGTTTGGCTGCGCCTGCGGCTTATTCCCGCATCCTGCTCCAAGGACTACAACTAAAGCGAGAATCCCCGCACTCCACCATTTTCTATTCATATTTTTTCCCCCTAAAAGTTTTGTAGCGTTACTTCTTGATTTCCACTTCGTCAAAACTAACATCGGAAGCATTTACTTTAAAGTTTTGTAGCAATTACTTCACTCCAAGATACTCTTTAATT
The DNA here is from genome assembly GCF_051550225.1 of Paenibacillus sp. FA6. Classification (NCBI taxonomy): domain Bacteria; kingdom Bacillati; phylum Bacillota; class Bacilli; order Caryophanales; family Paenibacillaceae; genus Paenibacillus; species Paenibacillus sp. FA6. The sequence goes on from NZ_CP188820.1 coordinate 2,402,835, forward strand.
CCGTCCACAATACCTTGGGCGACCCGATTTTGTAAGTTTTCAGTAAACAATGCTGATTCATCTGCTTTATTACTAAGATAGCCTACTTCTAATAAAATAGCAGCCATCTTCGTTTCACGGATGACATGGAAGTTTCCATAACGAACACCACGATCTTTAAGTCCTGTTGCTTTCACTAAATACTTATGCATGACTTTTGCGAATGCTATACTACTATCATTCTTGTAGTATGTTTCACTCCCCGTAGCTGCAGACGAACCCGCGCTGTTTGCATGTACAGATACAAAAACATCTGCATTCAAATCATTAGCAATTTTCACGCGATCTTTTAACTCCAAGAAAGTATCATTATTTCGTGTCAATACGAAATCTATATTCGGTTCGTTCTTTAATAGTTGTCCCGTCTTCAAAGTAACAGCCAAATTGAAATCCTTTTCTCTCTTGCCTGTCACACCAATCGCCCCGGGATCCTGATTACCATGGCCTGCATCAATAACTACTATTTTTTTCCCGTTGCCTCCTACCGGAAAGGATGGTTCAGTTTCTGACGAATTCAGATCAACAATAAACAGGTCACCCTCATTATACAATGTGTATTTTTGGGCATGATTCAAATCCATCACAATTCTCACTGTTGAGGGTGAATCACTATATAATGAATATCTAATTTTCGTAAGATCTGGATAACCACTTACCGCGAAACTCCCTTGCATATGAGCATCAAGTTCTTGGGTCGCCCCATATGTATCTGAGAACTGGGCATTAGGCATATCAATGACAATACGATCGGGCGATTTCAACACAGACACCTTTGGTTTTACATTACCCGTTACAGCGACCATTAAACGATTCTCACTAAAACTCATACCAGAAATGGCCGCTAGTGATGGATCCGTTGTATTGGTGTTGTCTCCATTTGTGTTTCCTGCCCCTTTATCTGATGAAAGTAAATATACTGTTTTAGAAGTATTATCCCAATCAACTTGAATTCCCATCTGTTCACTAACAAATCGAAGGGGTACCGAGACGGTATCATTTTTCAATATTGGAGCGGTTAACAATGTAGATTTACTACCATCCACCCATGCAACCTTGTTATTAACTGTCAACTGTATCGTTGTATCTTTATTCTTTATAGTTACCGTGCGCTCTTTTTGCTCCCATATGACTTCAAATCCTAGATTTTCGACGACCACACGAATTGGAATCATTATATTGTTATTAACGTTCTCTATTTTTACATTTGATGCAAACACAAGTTCCTTACCGTTCAAATATACATTTGAATGTCCTGAAGCCGCTTGTCCCTTGTTTGGAAATGCCATAACAAAGATGATAATAAACAATAGAAAGCTAAATTTCTTCATCATTCACCCTACCATTCCTAAAATTTTGTATTTCTAATCCATTTAATTTCCTCTCACTTCCTTTCTTCGGACATCTATTAGACGTGATTTCGCTATAAAGGTTGCGAATATCTTCCTTTTTATCGACAAAGAACCCGAAAGCAGATTCGCTGCTATCAGGTTCTTCACTCTATATCATGCTAATTTTATTCATCAGTCTTAGTTTGATGCATCATCTCGAACCATTGGATGTTCCAACTCAACATGTCCCATAAGGCTCTCAACAGACTCATTATCTACAAGCAGTTCGATGCTTTTCACTTCTTCAAATTGAAATAATGTCTTTTTCAAGGCAGTTAGTGCAAAACTCTCTCCGCCTGATCCCAGCCTTGCTTCATCCGGCATGTGAATATCCATCGTAATATCCCCTGCATCGAAAGATATCGACTTCAGTTCAATCTTGCTCCATAGCGGAATTAGATCAGGATTGTTACTAGACTGCAATGCTTTAAATGCTGAACCATATTTCTCAACTTCATCAGAAAAGCGAATCTCCTGCTCTGCTTCTATAAGTTCCTCAGCTTGGGGATCCGTGAAATAGACTGCAATCTTCTCGCTTGAGACGGAATCAGTAGACTTTGTTACGATATCCTTGTCCACAGGTCTATCTCCCTCTGCAACATCTACAACTGTCTCCTGATCATCCGTGCTAGCATTTACTGTAGGAGGAGCAACCTCTTCCGTTGGCGTCGATGAGATTTCTTGGTCATGATTAGTACTTGATCCTTGAACAGTACCTCCTTCTGTCATCGGCTTCTGCCCACATCCCGTTCCTATAACAATCAATAAAGACAATATAAATACACATCTTATTCTCTTATACAATATAAGCACATCCTCCGGGAGAAATCACTTCGTTCCTTTACTTAAATACTCTTTAATTCCATCCACAATAGCCTGAGCAACTCGATTCTGCAAGTCATCGGTAAATAATACAGCTTCATCAATGCTATTACTTAAGAATCCCACCTCTACAAGAGAAGCAGCCATTGTCGTTTCTCTGATAACATGGAAGTTCTCATTCTTAACGCCACGATCCTTTAAGCCCGTAGCTTTAATGACATACTTATGAATAATAGTTGCCAGCTCTTTACTCTCAGACCGTTTATAATAATATGTTTCCGTTCCGTTAGGGCTTGATGATGTATTGCTATTCCCATGAATAGAAACAAATACGTCTGCTTTTATTTGATTTGCAAGTAATGCACGTTCCGACAAAGTTGGATATACATCACTTTCCCTAGTCATGACAACATCGATATTCGGCTCCTTCAGAAGAATGGCCTGAACTTTCAGCCCTACGGACAAATTAAAGTCCTTCTCACGCTTTTTCGTGACACTCGAAGCACCCGGATCTGACCCACCATGCCCCGGATCAATCACGACAACCTTACGTCCAGAATGCCCTGAATCAACGATTGCTTCCTCTTCATATCCAACTTCATCTTCAGAAACATTTAAATCGACAGCAATGAAATTTGAACCGAAGTCCTGATTCAATCGAAACTTTTGAGCAGCATTCAGACCGATTACGATACGAACCGTATTCGGATCACGCGTGAACAAAGAATACTTCACTCCAGTTACATTTGGATATACGCTAGGCTCCAATGTATCCAATGCACCTTGTAGTGTTGTATCTAAAGGTTGAATTGCAGCAAATGTATCGGCAAATGTCGTGTTAGGTAAATCTACCACAATTCGATCTGGATTACTCAATGTCATTATTTTAGGTTTTACCTCATGATCCAAAGATACAACAAGTTGATTATTAACAAATTCTATTCTGTTAACCGTACTGTTCGTCTTCTCAGCAGGATCCACTAATGGCGTAGTTACAGATGGAATAGTCTCATTCGGTACAGTAAGCGTAGGCAAATCTACTTTTACATCTGTATCCGTATTGGCTTGTCCATTGTCCGCAGAACCAGGTTCAGCACTTGTCAGATAAACAGTCTTATCTGTATTATCCCAACTCACAGTCAGTCCCATTTGTTCACTCACGAAACGAATCGGAACAAGAACTGAATTATTCTTTACTTGAGGTGCAGTTTTAAGAATGACCTTCTTCCCATCGACAGTAACTTCATCTTTATCGACTGTAAGTGAAATGACTTTTGAATTCTGCTGAATCCTCACACTTTTGTCTTTTTGATTCCAATCTACATTAAATTTAAGATTTTCCACAACGACACGAATCGGAATCATCACGTTACCATTAACTACTGCAACTTGAACATTGTCTGGCATCGTTATTTCGTTACCATCCAGAATGATCTTTGACTGAACTGCTGCCGCCTTACCTTCACTTGGACAAACGACAAGAAAGAACGCACACAACAACAACAAAAGACTAAATTTCTTCATTATTCACCTCGGTTGTAGATATTTCCTCTAAAAGAAGCTTTTTCACCTGCATTTTTCTCAATATAGACACTATTCTAGCTAATGTTCTGAATTCCTGCTTTTTTTTCTTTTTTCTTCAAAAAAAAAGATAATCAGCTCTTTTAGGCTAATTATCTTTTATATAATTAATTCATAATCTTTCAATTTACTTCAAATAAGGTATATGGGACTTCTCTTTACGAGACGAGCTTCAACCCTATCGCTGCACCTAAAACCATTGAAATGAAAACAATTCTTTTCCAATCCTTGGATTCTCCATACAAGAACATTCCTAATACTGCTCCACCAGACGCCCCAATTCCTGTCCAAATAGCATACGCTGTACCCATCGGAAGTGTTTTCATCGCAAATGCAAGTAATAGAAAACTTGCTCCAAAACCAACAATTAACAAGACTATGGACTGCCAATTACGGTCTCTATGCAATTTACTTATCATAGCAACACCAATCATTTCAAATATTCCTGCAAAGATTAAAGAAACCCAAGCCATTAGGAGCTAGCCCCTTCCTGTGTTTTGTCCTCTGTCACTAATTTCAAACCAATAACACCAGCCAATAATAGTAATATCAGAAGTATTTTCGCAATTTTGATAGGTTCACCAAAAAAGAGGACTTCGGATAAAACAGTACCTGCTGTTCCCATTCCTACAAATACGGCATAAACTGTCCCTACTGGAAGCTTTCTTCCAGCCATAATCAATAAATAGAAACTAATCACAATAGAAATAATCGTTCCTGTCCATGTCCAAACATCATTAGCATGTTTTAAACCTATGACCCAAAAGACTTCAAAGAAAGCTGCAATCATGACCTTTATCCAATCTTTATTCATTTCATTTCACTCCTTAGGTTTATATTTCCCAAAAAAAACACAAAAAGAACCTGGGTGATAACTGTTACACAGTTTCTCCCAGGCTTTTATCCTTCCGTGACATAGCAAAGCTATGAGTTTTCTCTCGGACCAGACCAACGCTAGTTGCGGAACCCTAGAAAACATTTAATATATAATTAGAGGTAGTTCAATTAGACTATTACACCACTGTCTCTTTTTTGCTCAAATGCTGTAATTTCCGCTTCATGTTGAAGTGTTAATCCGATATCATCAAGACCTTGTAGAAGAAATTGACGACGGTGCTCATCAATTTGGAAGTCGATGTGCAGACCTAAATCATCAGTCAAGGTTTGATTCTCTAAGTTAACATTCAACTTGTAGCCTACATTTGCAGCTGTACGTTGGAATATATCTTCCACTTGCTCTTCAGACAACTTAATAGGTAAGATGCTGTTCTTGAAGCAGTTGTTATAGAAGATATCTGCAAATGAAGGTGCAATGACACATTTGAATCCATAATCCAAGATCGCCCAAGGAGCATGCTCACGTGATGAGCCACAACCAAAGTTAGCTCTCGAAACAAGAACAGATGCACCTTTGTAACGAGGTTTATTCAACTCAAAGCTCTCAATGTCGTTTCCTTCTAGATCAAAACGCCATTCATAGAATAGAAACTGACCAAATCCCGTCCGCTCAATTCTTTTCAAAAATTGTTTAGGTATAATGGCATCCGTATCCACGTTAACTCGATCTACCGGACCTACAATCCCTGTTAATTTAGTAAATGCATCCATATTGTTAACTCCTCTCTTCTCTTTCTTTAGTTGGCTACTTCCGTCTTGAAGTTCCACTCACGAATGTCCACGAATCTTCCTTTGACAGCAGCAGCTGCTGCCATAGCAGGGGATACAAGATGTGTACGTCCTCCGCGTCCTTGACGACCTTCGAAGTTACGGTTCGATGTAGAAGCACAACGTTGTCCTGGCTCAAGTACATCCGGATTCATCGCTAGACACATACTACAGCCTGCATCACGCCATTCAAATCCCGCTTCAGTGAAAATTTTATCAAGACCTTCTTCTTCAGCTTGAATCTTCACTCTTCCAGATCCTGGTACGACGATAGCAGTAACTCTACCCGCTACACTATGACCTTTCGCCACTGCTGCAGCAGCTCGTAAATCTTCGATCCGTCCATTCGTACAAGAACCAATAAATACGTAGTCAATCTCAATCTCCGTCATTGGCGTACCTGGTTTAAGATCCATATATTCAAGTGCATCCTCAGCCGCTTTACGTTCATTCTCTGTTGGCAATTCGGATGGAACTGGTACTTTCGAAGTAATATCCGTTCCCATTCCCGGGCTCGTGCCCCAGGTTACTTGAGGGATCAATGAATCGACATCAAATTCCAATATCGTATCAAACTCAGCACCTTCGTCAGTACATAATTTCTTCCAATCTTCAATAGCCTTGTCGAAATCTGCACCTTGAGGTACATGTTGACGTCCACGCAAATAGTCAAATGTTGTCTGGTCTGGAGCGATCATACCTGCTCTAGCGCCACCCTCAATAGACATATTACAGATGGTCATGCGCTCCTCCATCGTCAATGAAACGATCGATTCACCCGTGTATTCAATAACATAACCTGTAGCGAAATCCGTACCATACTTAGCAATAACGCCTAGAATCATATCTTTCGCTGTAACTCCTAGGTTACGTTTGCCTACGAAACGAATTTCCATCGTTTTGGCTTTGGATTGCTGTAAGCATTGCGTTGCTAATACGTGTTCAACTTCACTTGTACCGATACCAAAAGCCAAAGCTCCAAAAGCTCCATGAGTCGAAGTATGACTATCGCCACACACAATCGTCTTCCCAGGATTCGTAAGTCCGAGCTCTGGACCCATAACGTGGACTACCCCTTGGTCTGGACTATCTAGATCATATAATGTCACACCGAAATCACGACAGTTCTGTGAAAGAGTATCGATTTGTTGCTTAGAGATTGGATCTTTGATGTTAAAACGGTCTTTCGTAGGAACGTTATGATCCATTGTAGCGAAAGTCCGTTCAGGACGGCGTACTTTGCGTCCACTTAGACGTAGTCCTTCAAACGCCTGTGGAGATGTCACTTCATGAACAAGATGCAAATCGATATACAGAATACTCGGTTTGCCTTCTTCTTGATGAATGATGTGATTGTCCCAAATTTTCTCAAACATTGTCTTTTTACTCATCATATTCACCCCATCTTAAATTCGAACTTTGGAAGATCTGCCTCTATTAAGCGTCACTTGATTGATTACAATAATATCATCAAATCATTCATTGTTCCAAGATATAATATCTATAAACGTTATAGGTTTAAACTATAACACATGTGGAGGTTATATTATATGAACTCTATGTATTGTGATTCCCAGATCTGATTATTGAATTCATCGCCGATTATGTGCTCAAACAAATCAAAAAGCGGTGGTGTAGGAATATATTCCTACACCACCGTTTTTTAATATTATTAAAATTTGTTTATAACTCATCTAATTAAAGTTGAACTGCTCTATTCGCTAACAATCCAATTTTCCTGATCATCATCCTCTATAATCCCGAACGTAACATCTACGATGTCCGGATCTTGTAATACAAGATTTCGAATATCGAATTTAATATCATCTGCCTCAGCAAGGGTAAAACCTTTTTCTAGCTCGATCAGACCATCTACATGGTAGTAACGGCCTTCTTGCATAATCCGTAAAGAATAAATATCTTTCACATGTGGTGCTTGAAGTATAATATTCGAAATTCTTGTTTCTATTTCTTGTGGAGCTGCTACTCCAATCAGACCAACCATATTGTCGTAACCCACTTTAAAAGCAACTCCGACCATAAGCACACCAATTAGAATTGTAGTTACCCCGTCCAAATAGGACGAAGCTACAAACGTAGTGACAACAATCGTTATAAGTGCAAGAAGTGCTCCTGTCACAGCTACAAGATCCTCATAGAATACCAACCTTGTTGGGGGTGCTGCACGACTAACATTTTTAAACGCTACTGTTACAATCCCCAGACCTTTCGCCTCTACTCGAGCTTCATGGAGAATTTCTTTCATCGCTTTATACAGAATAGCCCCGTCAACCCCAATATTAATTACGAGTACAGCCACACTTAACCAGAAGTATCCTCCACTTTGCTCTGGATGCTGGATTAAATGTATCCCTTCGAGTATCGTTTCGTATGCCATAACGGTAACGACAAGGACAGCGATCATACAGAAAATGTTGATGACACGCCCGAAACCGGTTGGGAAACGTCGTGTAGCTTTTTTTTCCGAGAGTACACTTCCGACAAATACAAAGCCTTGGTTAATCGCATCAGCAAGTGAATGCATAGCCGACGCAAACATCGTTCCGCTGCCGCTCAATGTTGCAGCAACCGTCTTAATTCCAGCTAGCACTGCATTACCTGTCATAGCAATTGCTGACGATTTGTTTCCTTTTTTTATTAACTGCCATAGTGACTCTTTGTCTGTGGCTACTGGTCTCATCGTTCCTCCTAAATATTCGCAAGTGATGTAATTTAATTTTTGTCTTCTTGTGAATGATATATACATTATGTATTAAAAATACAATATCAATTATCCAAAATAATTGATACTGTATTTTAGAAGTCCCGTTTGTTTTATTTAGATCTCCCATATTGTTTAGCATAAGAAACGATTACTTGATAACTTTTTTTATCCTTCATGTTCTTTAAGGGATAAAATTGGGGTCTCGTATTCACTTCCAGAATCCACGGTTTTTTCATAGAATCCAAAGCCACGTCCAGACCTAGTTCCTTGAATCCCTTTTTATGTTGATCGAAGTTATTCCCTACGGAGACACCCAACTTCTTCAATCTTGTTTCCATATGTTTAATTGCGTCTGTATTGTACCCTGCGCCTGACATCGTCTGATGTAAATACCCGATTCTCCCACCTTGATTATAGTTCGTCGCAACCTTACCAGTCTTCCCTATTTTCGTGAAAATGGCACTGCTAACCCATATTCCTTTGTTCGTCTTTTGGACCATAACACGAATATCGAAGGGGTTTCCTTTCGTTTTCGCCAAATCAATTCCTTTCTGTAGTAAAAATGGCCTTTTGTTGGAAAATCGTTCCAACTTATCGTACAAACGATCCATAGTAGAATAAGTAGATTTGACTGTATTGAATTGGATTTGGTAGCTTTTCTCCTTTCTTTTGATCCGAATAATATTAAACCCTCCCGAACCGCCCGTAGGTTTGAAATAAACAGTAGAATAAGAAGAAAGCATCGAAATTAAGTTTTTTTTATTAAAAGGCATCGTTTGTGGAACATATTTTCTTAAATCCGGATGCTTTAACAGCCAGTTTGTTTTTACCCATTTGCTTTTGATTGTGGTGCTCCTATAATTCATTACGAAGACCTCCTCTTCATTGCTTATTAGCATATGAATGGAAGAGATAGCTTGTCACCACTTCTGCCTATAATCCTTATAAAATCTAGTTTAGGATATGACATCATGACGTACTAACTTACATGAAATTCGGTATAACTGTATCCCTCTCTTGTCTTATTCACTTCCAGGATCGCCGGTATCGCTTGTTTCAGCTCCTGCACATGTGAGATCACACCAATCATTCGACCGGACTGCTGCAAGTCAATAAGAATATCAATGGCCATGTTCAATCAATTGAAGCTGTTTGTCCTGATTCTGCTGTTAGGTAGCTGTAAGGGTTGCCTTGGCCTCAAGGTGTCTATTTTCAGTCGTCGATTTCTCCTTACGTAACCGGACAAAGATCACCATCATGAAGATGACTTGCAAGTAATCCTGCTTGACCCTCAATCCAGCGTTCCTCAACGATAGAATGCGCTTGATTCGCTTGTTCAAACGTTACGCTTCACTCTCTTTCCTCTTCTTGCTCGTAAATGACAACAGCCTTATTGAGAGATTCCTCTGCCTGCCTACATTCAGCAAGAGCATCTTCGAAGAGCTTATTCTTACGTGTCAGTTCCTCAATCGATTCGGCATAATGCCGCTCATAGTCATGGAGGTGAACAGCTTGCTCAGCGAGAGATAATTGTACCGCCTTTTGCTTGAAAACGTTATCTTGTTCGATAAGATGTTGCCAAGCATTCCTTTTTCGATTCAAAATATCCAATTTCTCGTTCACCGTTTGCACTTGATGAAATACGTTATACAGATCAGAATCTTCCCGTCCGGCCAGAGATCCTTCACATTGCTGATATGAAACTCCCGAATACTTACCAACTCCGAGCAAGTTTGCTGCATTTCCATATTTCATTATGGGAAACATTCTAGGAATTTTTAGTTGTTTTATCTGAAATACCCTTGACTTTATCTCCATTTCTTCAAAATCGCGTGTGAAGGGTGTCTTTTACCTATCTGCGATTGGAGTGCATCTATTTGAAACCTGTTCTCGTTCCACACACCGATTACTAAGCCTTTGTTCTTCAACAACTTCGTACACATTATGGCCCTGGTCTTGTTCTTATCCCTAAGGATTGGCCGCTTGCGGTTAACTTCTGGCAGACGGATCTCTCATCCATTACAACGTTTCTTTACGATACTTATTCGTATCGTGGTCCACTGTAGACAAGAACCTTAAGCCGAAGAAACAACGAAAACATAAAGGAAAAGCTAAAAAAGGAAAGAAGAAAGGCGAGAAGGCTCCGACGACTACACCAACAGAGTTCAGCGACTCATCACTTGGATGATCCGCCTCAGTGGATTCACCTTATTGCGTGCCTCCGGCCCCTGTCCCCATGGATTGAGGTCAAACACAATTCCCTCACCTTGCTGTTCGGATTGTTGTTTATCCGACTTACTGAGCAGTGCCTTTACCTTCTCATTCAGACTGGCAAAGGTCGAATCATCTAATACTGTGCCCATTCCTTTAACCGCAGCTACGATGGACGAAATCTCTCCAAACGTTAAATACTGACGAGAAATGGTGTACTGTTTCATGATCTCAAAGCCGCCCGACGTTCCTTGATGGGCAAAGACGGGTATGCCGGATTGGCTTAACGTATCCATATCCCGACATATGGTTTTTATCGAAACTTCAAAACGTTCGGCCAATTCCTTCGCACTCACACGCTCTCGGTTAAGCAGCAGTACGGTCATGGCCAGCAAACGATCTATTTTCAAGAGTATCCAACTTTCTATGTGGGGCTCATCGAACTAAATGTGATATCTACAATTTTCCCGCTCTCCACAAAGCCTATTTTACGATAAACGTTATTGGAATCTGGATTTTTCAGATCCGCATACAGCATCGGCGTGCGCTGTTCCTGCTCTAGTATGGAGCATAATTGCGCGACCTCATTCTGGCTATATAAGAATGGGGTTGTTCTATGTCCACACAAGCATAAAAGGCTGGCCCTAAGCAGCTTTACTTGCGCTTAGGACCAACCTTTTATGGGACTGCTGCTATTTCACATTAATTTTCATTATGCTGCTCTCGGTCACTCCGCTATCATTTAATAGCTCAACCTTGTATTCATAGATGCCGGCTGCGCGGCCTGTAATGCTCGTGAACGCGGATTGCGCGGTCGGTGATTTGGCTGTTAAAGTCTGCGTATCGATAAGCACGTTGTTCTCATAGAGACGGTAGGTGGTGCCGTTCGTTCCCCACCACATGTTCATCGTTATTTTATAATCACCATTTCCATCCCAGTTATCGTTAGATAATACCGGCTTTGCGGGAGAAGCATCCTTCACCTGCACCGTATGAGTTCCGCTGGTCGTTGTACCAAAGGAATTAATCAACTCACTAGTGTAGACGTAGGTGCCGTTTGGCTTGCCCGTAATATTTGTTGACGCTGTTTGATCGGAAGGTGACTTATCAGTTAGCACCTGTGTGTCAATCAACACTCCATCCGCATACAGCTTGTAAATAGATCCATTATTTCCGTACCACATGTTCATCGTCACTTTATAGCTGCCATCCAGCAGACCATTATCGTGACCATTGTTATTGGACAATACAGGCTTGCCTGGAGCAGCCGTTGCTTTCTCTGCACCCGTTACATAAATCGCAACGGATTTCACCGACTCAAGACCTTCATTATTTACAGCTTTCGCGGTAAACGTATGAATCCCAGTAAGACCGGTCAGGGATAGCTGGCTTCCATTCACAATAGGTGCTCCGTCGAAGGTTAGCTCTAGACTGCGAATGCCAGACTCAAGATCCTCCGCCGTTACTTGCACTGTGTAAACATCGGTATTTTTAAGTTGCTGCGGTGGCAGTCCGGTAATAACCGGTGCTGTCGTATCCTCAACCTGCTGCGGTTCGCCAATATATTTGATTTTTGGTGCAGCAGGCTCCTCCATGTCAGCTCCGAGATAGAAGCTCGTATGAGGCGGTTGATTGTAAGCTACGTTCTGCCAAGCAACGCCCAACCGATAGATTGGATCATGCATTAACGTGCGAATGCGATGTTCAGTGACATTCGTTGTTGTATAGATCCGTAGCTCAGAGCTGTCGTCCGAACGCCACATGATTTCCTCACGCCAGTCACCGAACAAATCGGCCTGCAGACTTGGGTTCGCTTTTGTCCCATTATTGGAGGAAGTACCTGTGGCGGTCAATAAATTAACCGTCGTTTCATTGGTATAATCCCATTTATCAATTCGGTTATAGTTCGCAAGCTCACGCAGCAGATCGCCATCCCACCATACAGCGAAATTCGTCGATGACGGAATATTCGTCGTAATTAGCTCACCGCGCGCATTGTATAGGCCAGTAATCGGAATATGCTGCTCATTCGTGATCGTTGCTGACCACGCTTCTTCGCCTACGTGATTCGGATCGATATCAGCTGTTAAACCACGGCCCGTATCGATACCTGTATACACACCCCAAAGGATTTCACCCGTAGCCGCATCGCGCATTTCCATCCCATATTTGGAGTCTGTATGCTCATGAACATCAAACAACTCTAAGCCCGGTCTTGTTGGATCAAGATCCCCAAGATGCATCGCATCTCCGTGACCAAGCCCTGTATTGTACAGCGGCTTGCCATCATCATCGATCGCCATTGCACCGAATGAGATTTCATCCTTGCCATCATTATCTACATCGGCAATGGACAAGTTATGATTACCCTGTCCAGCGTATGCTCCATAGCCTTCATCATTCGAGTCAAACGTCCACCGTGGTGTCAGTTCGCCATCCCGATAATCATAAGCGGTCAGAACAGTTCTCGTATAATAGCCCCGGCTGAAAATAACGCTAGGATTCTCGCCATCCAAATAAGCGACACCAGCTAAGAAACGGTCTACTCGGTTCCCGTATGCATCGCCCCAAGCGCCAACGTCACCGCGCGGCGGATTAAAGGTAACCGTATCAAGTTCTCCGCCAGTCAGACCTTCAAATACAGTCAAATACTCATTGCCAAGCAGCACATAACCGCTGCTGTTGCGATGATCGGCGCTTGCGTCACCGATAACCTTGCCTTTGCCGTCAATTGTACCGTCCGCTGTCTTGAACGTTACTTCTGCGCGTCCATCTCCGTCCAGATCATACACCATAAATTGCGTATAGTGAGCTCCTGCACGAATGTTTGGACCGAGATTAATACGCCACAAGCGTGTTCCATCCATCTCGTAAGCATCCATATAAACGGTGCCTGTATAGCCAGCTTGTGAATTGTCCTTACTATTCGAAGGGGACCACAGCAGTACGACCTCATATTGACCGTCACCATCCAAATCTCCTACGCTCGCATCACCCGCGCTGTACGAATACAGCTGGCCGTCCTTCGTATAGCCATCCGCTGGCTTCTGAAGTGGAATGGACAAATATTGCTGCTGCCACACACCAAATGCTTCAGATGCTGACTTCTCCACACCATTCAAGACGGAAGTTAGCGTGTAAGTGGATAGGTTGGTTCCTTCCGCATCCACGTAATTCGTACTGTTCGTAATAAGCGCCGTGTTTATTTTCACACCGTCACGGTATAGGTTAAATCCGATCGCCGAAGGGTCTAGGCCCAACAATCTCCAGCTAACGTAGTTACCTGTGTCCTGCTTCACGGCAACAGGCGCGCGATCCAAATATTCCATATTACGATACAGCGTCGTTACCGCTGGTGTCTCCAAGCTTGTCGATTGCTCAGAAATACCACCCGCGTTAACCGCAGCTACTTTGTAATAGTAGGAAATGGTCGTAAGCACCGTTGTATCGGTAAAAGATGCCTCGGTCGATTTGCCGATGAGCGTATACACGCCATCCGCCGTATTAGCGCGATAAATATTGTACATTCTCGCATTTCCACTTACGTTCCACGTGAACGTAATATCGTTTTTGTTCGTTGATTGCACCGTCAATCCTGTTGGCACAGCGGCCTTAGCTACATTGAGGTCAATCATCGAAACGAGCAGCTCGTTAGATGTAACCGATTCGAAACCGGTGTTTTCAACTGCTGTAACGGTATAAACATACTCCAAGCCAACATCTGCTGTCGTATCGGTAAATGTCGTATCCGTCGTTGCAGCAAGTAGCTCTGCACTGCTGGCGACAGTCGCTTTCCGATATACGCGATAGCTGGCTGCACCGTCCACGGCTCCCCATGTAAAGGCTGCTGATATTGGATCTGTATCCAATTGAAGACTGGTCAGCGATAAATTCGTTGGTGCAAGCATAAGCGGTGTAATCTCAAGGCCATTCAGATGCGCTGTTGTTCCACTAAAAGTGAAATTCATCTGTCCGTCCTTAACCGCGATCTGGTTAAACACCTTTTCTGCTATATTGCCTTTACCAGATGAGATTGTTCCATAATCCTTACCTTCAATGCTGACGTTCGTTTTTGTCGAGCCGATCCAGTCACCCGTATAGGATTTGACCGAATAATAGCCGTTCGGTAGATCAACTTTGAACTCGTAGGAACCAGCGAAATACGCGACAAAATCTCTTCGAAGCGCGTCTGTAGCTGTTCCTCGATCACGGTCAATCATGTCCGCGCTTGAAGTAAGTCCATAACCAAGCTCACGCGTATAAATAACGCTGCGCGTTACTTCCGTATAACCAGCAGCGACAGGAGCCCCTACCGGACCGAAGTCAAAACGGTATTGCGCTGATTTGGTCGAAATGGACACCACATTCGATGGCTCCGATTCCCCCAGACCATTAACAGCTGTAACACGCACGGCGTAAGACTGTCCTTCCGTCATGCCGCCAATCGTAAGTGTCGGAATGATTGCCGTTCCGATCATGGCATAAGCCGAATCCGGCTCCGAGGCCAGCTTCCGGTATATTTTATAAATATCAGTGCCTTCTGAAGCCGTCCACTGCAGCACCGCTCCCGCGTTGCTGACACTGCCTGCTACCAAGCCTGTCGGCTTTGCAGGTACTGCACTCGGCTGCTCAATTTCTTTAACGAAATCAGCTAATCCCGTATCCAGCTGCTCAATACCGCCCGCAAGAAGACGAGCAAGCTGAATCGCTCCATATTCTTGGAAATGAGTGTTGTCTGCAGAGCCATTCGGGAACGCTCCATAAATACCAGACTCTAAATGAAGAAATACCGATAATGTTGCTTGAGCGCCTATCGAATCATAATAAGCTACGCTGAGCGTGCTAAGATCGACTAAATCTACATCAAGCTCAGCCGCCACTTCCTTCATCGCTTTCACGTATTCTGGGAAGCTCACGTTAAATTTACCCGTGTCACCATTAAAGTCTCTGCGCCCCATTGGCGTTACCAGAATAGGCACAGCGCCCCGCTGCCTCGTGCCGTTTACGTATGTTTTTAAGTAATTTTTGTAGTCGGCTGGCGATGCGTAGCGATCTGGTACGCTGATGGTCGCATCGTTATGGCCGAATTGAACAAGGAAATAATCGCCTGGCTTAATCGCACGGAAAACCTCATCCAGACGTCCTTCGACAATAAAGGATTTGGAGCTGCGACCGCCGATCGCGTGATTCTTGAACGTTACATCATTGCTGAAAAACTTCGGCAGCATTTGACCCCAGCCAGCCTGTGGCTCCCAGTAAGCATCATAGGTTTGTACAGTTGAGTCACCCGCCAAATACACCGTAGGAAGCTCACCTGCTTGACGGCCCTGCTGCTTCGTAATGATTAACGCATTAATTTTCGGAGCTGATCCTGCAAAATCCAAATTCAACTGACCGTCAACCAAGGCAATTTGGAAGTCCATTTCTAGAAACTGTCCTGCCGCTTTGCTCGTTAGCTGCACCTTCTGAATCGTCTCTACCTTAATCGCGATTTCCGATGCTTCCGTACTGTCGCCTGCAATAAGCGACACGGTGTAATCACCATTTGGCAAATCTACTTTAAAGGTCGTATCCTTCGGCATTGCAAAGTCCGATCTTAAAGCATCCGAGGTTCCTCGGTCGCCTAAACTCACTTTAGAAATATCCGTGAAGCCGTATTTCTGCGTTCCCGAGTAAGCAGTAGCAGAGGTTACTCGTGTATAACCATCCGCTAAAGCGCCCGAGCCAAAGTCAAACCGCTGAACGTCACCCTCAGGCAATGGACTTGGTGCTGTGTCGAATACGCTGCTCTCCACCGTATTCGACACAGCAGATTCACCGCGCTGATTATAAGCTGTCACTTGATAAAAGTGTGCAGACGAAGTGTCCGCGCTTGTATCTGTATAGGCTGGTGTGCTGGATTGCCCAATGACAGTGAAGGGTCCGTTTGCTGTAGCGGAACGCAGCACATTATAGCCGGTTGCTCCTTCTGTAACTGTCCAGCCCAACTTTATCGAAGCGGCCTGCACATCGCTGACGCTGAGACCTGTCGGCGCTGAAGGTACTTCAAGCTGTGGAATATCAGCCGCTATTACTGATTGACTCGGCGCCGACTCTAAGCCAGCTGCACTTCTAGCTGTCACGTAGTAGTTGTAGCTGCTACCCTTCGTTACGTTCGTATCAACATACTTTGTTTCCGTCGATTGCCCAAGCAGTGCGTGAGAGCCGCCTCCCTCTCCTCTATATACGCTGTAGGACACCGTATTTGCCACGCTGCTCCACTCCAGCGAGACGTCATTAGGCGTAACGCGAGTAACCGCGAGGCCTGCTGGCGCATCTGGCAGCAGCATAACCTGCTCAATGACGAGGCCATTCAGATAGGCATAGCCCGTCGTTGCCGATAAGTCAACCGTCAGTTGACCGTCATTGACCGTTGTGCGATAGGTTGCTTGAGCAACGGCTTGGCGAGTCGAGATCGTACCTGCCGCTGCACCTTCCAAAGCGACATTCGTCTTGGTCGTGCTGGTGCCTGTAAGCAGATCACCAGAATAAACCGTTACGTCATACTCTCCGTTCGGAATATCCGCTGAGAATGTGAAAGATCCGCCAAGTACAAAATCATTGGTCATATCGTTGCCGCCGGTCCGATTCCGTGATGCCAGCGCCATGCTTAGACCATAACCAGCTTCCGCTGTATAGAGCTGCGTTTCTTTAACCGCTGTATATCCAGGCAATACCGGACTTGTCGCCGTGCCAAAATCATATTTTTTCACAAACTGCTCTGCGTTGGCACTTACACTCTGTGTACCAAACGGCAAAGATGGCAGGACAGTGGAACATATAATGGCTGCCGCCAAAAACAACATAGATAGACGTTTCTTATTTCTTCGCATATAACGGTAATCCCCCGCTTTCATGAAATGAAATACATCGTTTAGTCTCACCAAGGTGTAGTAAGCGTTTACATTTCGCTTCACACATGTACGTGATTTGTTGTTATTTGCAGATCGACACATCCCTTCCTCGTGAAAATATTCGATTGAAATTTCCCCAAATGTTCTCTCCCACTCGATACTACAGCTGAATGGAAAATAGTAACATCCAAAAAACCGTCATTTATTATGAAAAATCAGCTATTTTTACGACTGTCCCAAACTAACTAGGTCGTTACAACTACACGCAAACCTCTTGCGCAGGTCTTTAGTGGCAAAAGCTGATTTTGGTGTTGAAGTGGACAGCGCTTCGGAAGATATGTTTCAATTTGGTAATAGGAATAGCAGACGTATTAGACGAGCCGATTTATTTATCATTTGAAGAGAACCAATAGAGAGATCACAGAGGAGTAAAGTCACTTGCAGCAATTAGCTAAAGCGTTGAGTTTATATCAGGAAATTACGGTTTACGAGGCAGCCCAGCTATATGGAAAAATAGGAAAGTTTCGGTTTTTGCAGTTTTCAGATGATGCTGTTCAAGGTGCCATTGACTTGAAGGACCCGAAACGCATCGTCCTAGAATATCCGCGGGCAATCATCCATTTGATGGAGTGTAACTATACGTCGTTCGAGAGGGCGTTTATTATCGAGTACGGAATTGGGAAGCTCAGCGCAAGAGGATCTATTATTCTGAATTTGATGGGGAATGTTAAAAACAACACCTTAATCAACGCGATCTATACGACTCTTAGAGAAACTTATTCTTACTCAACGGCTTTCGCGCTGCCGAGCAAGGATGCTTCCGACATACGGACGAAAAGAAAGGCGAGAAGGCTCCGACCACTACACCAGCCAGAGTTCAGCAACTCGTCACTTGGATGATCCGCCACACGGACAAGAAAACCTCTTTGCCTGCTGATCGACTTTTTGACTTCTTTCAGTCTCAAGTTACCGATTTGATTATTGCACTTGGATCGATCTCGTCTCTGTACATAATCTCTGTGATATCTATTGTCATATCAAAGGTAACTCAATCATCATTGATTGGATTGACGTAGATTCTGAATCTTCTAGCCTTATAAAAATATGAATCTAGATCTAATCCCTCAGAACCTTAACCATCCACGGAAACTTCTGGCAGCATAATAAGATTCTGCTCCATTGTGGTACATAAACACTGTATCGTATCGACGATCACAGAATATAGCCCCGCCTAGCTTTCTAATGTGTTCAGGTGTTTGCACCCAACTCGATGTTTTAGTATCGAAACTGCCTAGTTTCTGCAGATCTCGATATTGTTCTTCTGTTAAAATCACAATTCCCATTTCATTAGCCATATCCATAGCGCTGTTTTTTGGCTTGTGTTCCTTCCTAGATTCCAGTGCTTCGCGGTCGTAACAAATACTTCTACGACCCTTAGGACTTTCCGCTGAACAATCATACATAATGTATTCGTCCTTCTCAGTCTCATGACCGACAACATCTGGCTCACCACCGGTTTGTTCCATTGCATGAAGCGACCACAATTTTTCAGCATTCGCTTCTAGTTTTGCTTGTACGTGAGCCCATTCCATTCCTTCATGGCGATTCATATTTTTCTCGAAACGGGCTTGCAATATTTTGAGTAGTTCTTCTTGTTGTTCTGGTAACAACGTTTTATTTTCATTTATCATCCTAATTCTCCTCATATTCGGTATTTTTTTAAACAATTACAATATCCGTGCTTACTCATTGTATTCATGTTTCGCTTATTCCTCAGTATTCGCGTATATCGTTAATTATCGTCTGTAACCCTTAATTTTACTACTTGAATCAATTTCATAATGTATCAATTTTAATTTGAATAGGCGAAGATTAGATTTCTATCGTCATCGCGTAAAACTCTCTATAGGTTGTGGGGGTTATCTTCTCATATTCCATAAACCTTTTATTGAAATAGCTGACACTTGGGTAGCCCGATTCATTCGCGATTTGACCGATTGAGCAATCACGGCGCTCCAGCAGCCATTGCTTGGCGATTTGCAGTCTACATCTTGTAATAAACTCCATTGGTGTAATCGACATGGTCTGTTTGAATAACTTGCAGAAATAGTGAGGGCTGACATCCGCTTTGCTTGACCAATATTCGAGCAGAAAAGGTTCAGTAGCAGAAGATTGCATATCAGGAAGCAAATCCAATATCTTTTTATTCGTTCCCCCTTGCTTCCGCTCCGTTAAAGGAATGGCTTGCTCAATAAAATTAACAACTAATGCGTACGTCCTAGCAGATAATTGTGTCGGGTTAAGCATTAGATTGGTTTCTGCCTCTAGCATCAATTCGTCATGTAGTTTAATCCAAAGCTCGGTTTGCTTTAATGTCCACAGTTGTCCGGGTTTCATGTTATTACTTAGTAAATACTCTTTCAGCTTATCTCCATAAAAGTGAATCCAACGAATATTCCAAGGCTGATCCTTACTTGAATAGTAAATTTGCTCTTGTTGAGGATAGTAAATAACAGCATCTCCCGGACCGAGAATATGCTCTACACCATTTAGCTTAACAAAACCATAGCCTGATTCGACAACATGAATATTATAACTAGCCATTTGATTGGGCTTACGCTGTACAATGTGATCAGGCTCTGAGATGTAATGACCAACGGACTCAGGATAGATGAAATAAATATTTTCAGATAGTGTAACCATATGAAATTGACGCCGCAAATCAATTCACCTCGATGACAATTTTGTTTTATTTCTATACAAAATAATATCATTTTAATTTCAATGTACTGCAAGTATAATCACAATATACTACTAATCAAGGAGTGAATCAATTGTCTGATTACAAGCTCAAATGGGGAGTTTTAGGGAGTGCTCGAATTGCAGTTAATTCAGTTATTCCAGGTATTCTTCAATCACATTTCAATGAAGTGGTTGCTGTTGCAAGCAGAGATTTAGAAAAAGCACAAGAAACTGCCGTGAAGTTTCAAATTCCGAAAACTTACGGTTCATATGAACAATTACTACAGGATCCCGATATCGATGCTGTTTATATACCACTACCCAATCATTTGCACTATGAATGGACGATTAAGGCAATCCAAGCAGGAAAGCATGTCTTATGCGAAAAACCGTTAGCATTAAATGCAGAAGAAGCAGAGCGAATGGTACAGGCTGCAAAGGAAGCAGGAGTTATATTAGCAGAAGCATTTATGTATCGTTATCATCCGAGATACACCCAACTTAAGCAAATTATTGATAGTGGAGAAATCGGTGAAGTTAGAGGAATTCGCAGTGCATTTACTTTCAATAATGCCAATGATTTGAACAATGTACGTTATCGAAAGGAAATGGGCGGCGGAGCTATTTACGATGTTGGTTGCTATCCGATCACTGCTGCGAGATTGCTGCTAGGAAAAGAACCAGAGGCAGTTACAGTCCAAGCTCAGTTTTCCAGTGCTCATGATGATGTAGATATGATGGCTGCGGGCTTAATTGAATTTGAAGGCGGTATCTCGTTGCAATTTGACTGCGGCATGTGGTCAGATTTCCGTAACCCGCTTGAGGTGCTAGGTTCCGAGGGAATCATTGAAGTTCCTTCCGCATTTGTAACACCAACTGAAGAAAGTGGTCATTTCTATGTCATTAAATCCGGCGAGAAAAACAAAGTATCTGTACCGTTTCTAAATGCATATTCATTGCAAGCGGATGCCTTTGCGCAAGCAGTTCTTCAAGGGAAGCCACTACCGTTTGCTGCAGTAGATGCGGTTTACAATATGAAGATTATTGATGCTTGTATCGCATCGGCAACGAAAAGAACGAGAATAGAACTTAGCGAATAGGGGTGTTTACAATGGAATATATACAAATTGCAGGATGCCGTAAGCCAGTCTCACGATTGATGAAGGGTACTGATTATTTTGTCCATGACAGCTATGAGCTTGTGCAAAATAATATGGATGCTTTTATTGCAATTGGTGGCAATTCTTTGGATACTGCACATATATATTGCGGTGGTCAAAGTGAAGAAGTGATTGGTAGATATTTAGAGGACCGAGGAAATAGAGATGAATTAGTAATCTTGACCAAAGGTGCGCATCATGATCAACATGGGCCACGATTAGCTAAAAAAGATATTGCCTATGATCTTTCACTTAGCTTGGAAAGATTACGAACAAACTACATTGATCTCTACGCTCTGCACCGTGATGATCCCAATACACCCGTAGAACATATTATTGATGCATTAAATGAATATATAGAGGCTGGCACAGTGCAAGCGATTGGCACTTCGAATTGGACTTGGCAGCGCATACAAGAAGCCAATGACTATGCCCAACGTGCGGGCTTAACTGGTTTTACTTTCAACAGCCCTAACTTAAGTCTTGCCAAAGCAAATGAGCCGTTCTGGAAAGGTTGTGTTTCCACAGATGAAGAAACCTGTAAATGGCATGAAGAAGTTCAAATGCCTTTACTTTCATGGTCTTCACAAGCTAGAGGCTTTTTTACAGGTCTGTTCACACCAGAAAATCGAGAAAATGCCGATTTGGTCCGTGTATTTTATAGTGATGCTAATTGGGAGCGTCTAAGAAGAGCCAAGCAGCTTGGGGAACAAAAAGGTCTGACTGCTATACAAATTGCTCTTGCCTATGTGATAAATCAGCCATTTCCAACTTGTGCATTGATTGGAGCACGCAGTGAAGCGGAGCTGTCATCTTGCAACGAAGGCGCAATAACTAAACTGACGAAGGCAGAAATGGACTGGCTTGATCTAACAGCGGATCATAAACAATAATTGAAATAATAATACTCACCGTCAACTGCATCTGAAGAAATCGAAGATACAGTTGACGGTGATTTTTACTGTTATATATTGAACAAGGCGGCGATGAATTCGAATTCTGAATTACTAAACTTCCCTTCACATAACTAACTTTCCTCTTTGCTAATCTCTATGTTCTTAGATAATACCCCTATAAAATAAAAATGCCCACTTGAGACATACCCATTCCGATCTAAAAATAAAACCTCATTTATTAATACATTTGTATCCATTCGTTCAATTGTCCCTTCAAGGATTCACGCACAGATTTCAGTTCTAATGTCTCTGCCGCAGAACCATATTGTAGGATCCATCTGATCCATCATACGCGGATCTATTTTGCACTCTGTCGTCTCATTTCATGATGGTACGGATATTAACATCACATTTCAATGCAAGTTCAGCTGCAGAATTTCCTGGATTCGCCTGAATTGCGTTGATGATACTAAAGATACGAATGACTTTATCGATCATTTCAACTCTCCTCATATATATATCTATGAGGCTAGCATTCGAAACAATTTGGAATTCACCTCTTATTGATCTACCATTAAGTATTCAACAGCATTTCTTGCTTAAAAGTACCATCCTCTTGTCTCATGGAAAAACCTCCAAATTGGAGGTGAAAGATTGATTTATTTTCATAACGTATTAAGTCGTAGTTCATAAAAATACTGCACAATCGGATGCTTTAACTTCATCTTCTCGGACATGTTTAAAATCCGCTTTTTTCCAACTCGTCTGTCCACCAAAGCTAGAATATTCAATAAAATATCATTGCTCTCTAAGCTATCCTCTATTGAAGTGGATAAATATTTAGTAGCCACAACGTTAAAGTTAGATTTACATAATGATGACTGTGCTGACAAAAGCTCTTTTGCATATTCTGATATTTTTCTACTTCTAGCAATTACTATTAGACGATCCTCCGGAACGATTCCCTTAGTATCTTGTCTGACCGCTTCAACTTCTTCATTGTTGATCGGAATTTGAATATTTGAATCATTCTTAATTTCTAGATCCGTCTGATACCATCTGATTAAGGTCGTATCTCTCATATTGAGTACGTTCTTTTTATCTACGGCAATATAACAAATCCCTGCTTTATCAGGTAAATAACGGTAGCTGGTTGCCGTGTATTCGACCCTTCCATTTAACGCAGGACTGAGAAAACTCTCTAACTGTTGCTTCAATTTGCTCCAGGACATGTAATCCTCCTATGTTTTATATTATAAATACCTATTGAGGCAGTCATTCTATTATCCATCATACAATAACCAACACAGCGATCATACTAAATCCAAGTAACGTTGAGATTCTCAATTTTCTTCTGAATAGGCTTATAAACGTAGTAGTTCATATTAGTTAAATTAACAATACCCAATCCTCGCTCCTCTATGTTCGAGTATATATTCGCATGAAAAAACCTCCACCGCTGTGGGGAGAGGTCAACATAATGCTTGCTATCCATTAGAACAAATTCTAGAGTCATCTCTATCATTTTTTTGGATGGGGTACTTTTTCTAAAAATGTTTACGACTTTGAATTGTTAAGACAGTAGCTCCACATGTTCTTATTTCACTTTTTTTTGAAAAAGGCCGATTAACATAAGGTCAGTATGCTTAGCATTCATAAATATTTCGTCTTTTCCGTCGATTTGATATGGAAAGAAACTTGAGGTATCGGGATTCTCTTATCCATCATTGCAAAATTTTCCGAAATCATCAATGTAACGAATTCTTTCGAAGTTATGGTACAGAAATCCAAAATCTTTAAAACGTACTGCTTTTCTTCTTCATGATTACCATTCAACACATTGCCTATGCTGGTGTCGTAAATAAATTCAACTTCTTCCATTTTAACTATTAACTCTTTAGGATAGTTCATAAAAGAAAAGCCTGCTTTCTCAGCAGACCTTGTTGAATCATTTACATTTCAATGTCCCTCGCAATATATTACTACCACGCACTCCACATGTGTCGAGTATACAATAACGATGACGAATGAAGTCACTAATTCCTTGGTGTCATAGTGTTTAAAATACTCCATTTCAATTCACCGCATGCTCGATGTCGTGTTCTCATTGTTTTGTAAGCGCTATTCTAAAGCCAAGGTCATCTATCCTGAAATCAGGCATGCTTTTCCTTCTAATCGTAGAACCACAATTGTTTTCAACTTCAGCCCAACTGCCTCCTCGGAAGACTCTGTAGTTCCCATATCGTTCGGCATCATACAGATCCCAGCACCACTCCCAAACATTACCGATCATATCGTAAACACCCCATGGGTTAGGAAGCAGTTTTCCGACTTGATGAGCTGTTCCATTAGAGTTTTCTTGATACCATGCTATCTTATCAATTCTTTCATACCGATATCCCTTAGTTCCCGCTTTGCACACATACTGCCATTCAGCGTCTGATAGTAATCGAAAGCCATTCGCTTTATTGTTATATATAGTGTTCTCACTTTCATTTGAGATTGTGTAGCATTCAGTCCTGCCAAGTATTCTGGACAATGCGTTACAAAAGACAAGCGAATCCAACCACGAAACTTCCGTAATTGGCAAGTTATTCACATTCGGTTCTACTTCTTCATGCATGACAAATTGATACAAATGCTGTGTTACCGGATACTTCATTACATAGAAAGGTTCGATCGTTTCAGTCCATGTAATAACCTTTTTATCACTTCCTCTTCCAGGGTCTGATAAAGTGTAATCTGAACTAAGCCATTTATTCATATTAATATAATCACGTAATTCAACAGTCCCACCTTCTATTGGTACCATCATGTTCATTAACTCTTTTAGAAAACGCTCTCTATCACTTCCGTACTTCTTGATTGTCATATTGACCTCCTGTCTATTTCAATATTTCATCTACTTTACCATTATCGATGATTCGGTTCAGTGCGAATCCGTGGTAAAGCATCCCCGTAATTTATACTAGCAAGCCTGTTTATATTGTGGTATCTCTCATATACAACTAATACCTTAGAACCATAGTATCACAACTCATCTATTCTTTTCGAACCATCAATATTAGGCACTCCACATGTGTTGTATGCGGAAACATGTCACATTCAGCAGATCAGCCGATCAAGTGTAACTTTTATATTTAATTGAACAAGAATCTCAGCAAGCAATTTACATATAAAGCAACCTCCCACTAGATTAAAGGGAGGTTGTTTAGTCAGTCTTGATATGCACTTCCACGGCTACCTATCTTTAATACAAGGATGATAAATTTCATCTCTCATCTGATTAGGATCATCGAAGATCTGAATATCATATTCAAAATCATAGCTATCCGCATTCGCCGTACTTCGAATATTCAGTACATCATCGATCCAAGCTAGATATCCATCCGAGCCATTACATCTAAATTGCGAATCTAGCTTCATCTCGACTAACTTTGCACCTATCGACTTTGCATTCAGACGATGCGCTTCATCGACAATCAGGCAATCGAATTGATTGGCTTCACTCTCTGTGAAGACACCAGAACCTTTAAACAGGTTATCTATAAAAGACTTCTTATGCTCCTTCTGCAACACTCTTCTGCTCATCTATCATATATAATTCTTCTTTGCCCTTGATCATGCTTAATAATGCATCCAGAAGAGACTTGGAAGGTCTTAATTTCCCGTGATCTATTACTACCAATCCAAATGCAATCATTAAAGTAAGCGCTTCGTACCCTGTCATGGCGTCACCTCCTTGCTGGGAAATGAGCCGACATCCTTGAGTGCCGATGGCAGATAAAGATGATGGTTTCACATCGAAATATTCTATTATACGATAAAAAAATAACTGTTGTCAATTGAATATTGGAAATATATTAGGATATATGGTATTATATAATTATATGAATATTTAGATAATACTAGGATAATCGTGCGCAACTTCTTTATGACAGAATTTGAGTGCGGTTTTTTTGATGTGAGAAACCATTTTCTCACTCCATTTCATCTATTGAAAACAAGCTAGCCAGAAAACAATAGGTGTTAATTAATACCTAAATATACATACGAGGAGAATGTGTCAGTGAACTTACTCAATGAAGAAATAACTCATAAAGTCTTTGGTATTGGAAGTATCGTGGATCAAAATGAGTCTGTCATCACTATTGATTTTAATGATCATATTAAAAAATTCGTTTACCCTGATGCCTTTGAAAAGTTTATCAAACTAAATGACCGGAATACCTCGAAATCTTTGCAGAAAATCATTGCAAATGAGGAAATAAAAAAAGAAGCACTTGAAAGAAAAGTTGAAGAAGTAAAGGCGTTGCAGGCGCTTGAACAGCAGCGTAGAGAAAAACTCAAAAACCTTAAAATTCATGAGAGCTCACAAATTGTTTTGTCGCTGGATGAAGAGGAGCAACAAAAAGTATTTACCGACTGGCGAGCGTCTACTGGCAAGGTTCAAAACGGAAAAAATAAAGGCCAACCAAACAGAGTAGCTCGTTTGCTTCCGAACAGTGCATGTCTTCTGACTGCAAGAGAATCGAATCAACCAGAAACAGAAAGACGTATTCTCGGCCTCTACATGGTAAACGAAACGTTTTTCAGCGATCTTAGCCATGATGAAATGGTCCCCGCCCATATGGAATTTAGAATTAAGCTCACAGATCAAGAAGCTGCAAATATGCTTTTCTGGAATTATTATGTCAATAAAAACTTTCCTCAACGCTTGACCTGGAATTCTGGTAAATATCGTTACTTCGATAACATTTGGACTGCTCAAATCTTAAAAGATATCATAGCATTAAGAACAGATGAAGAAGAAATCGAAGAAGCTAAAAACTTCCTGGAATACTTCTGTCACATAAATCTCCTTGACATGGATAACATCCCAAAGGCGCAAGGAGCTTTAAATCAATAATACTCAGATGACATTTAGAGACGGTCCGTATGCTTCATCTCATCATGAGACAAAGCATACAAACCGTCTCTTATTTTTTTCCCCAAACTATGAAGGCTGTCTCAATCATCTAAAGATGTCCGGCTGGGTTTCACTTTTTACCATTAGAATAACGATCTTAATTTTTCTTTAATACTATTAATAATCTTTTGTCCAGTGTTCATTTCTGTAAGCGTAACGTCCCACAACACGACATTTGTAATCGGATTTGGATCATCGCTCGTTATTTTTATGGCGAGTTCATTTACTCCCTGTAGAGGGATTTGAAATGAATCACGCTTGATTTCCCTGTTCCCGCCTGGTAAATTCAGTAACAGATAACCAATTGAATAAATTTCTGTTCCATCTGCGATAAAAGAGATTTCAACTCTCCCGTTTGCTGTACTGACAACATCGTCTGGTATCGCGACATAGCCTGCCATATTGTCATACCCGCCGTTTAAAATATACGAAAACTCATTGGTCTTCGTGTTTTTTCTACTGTAAACATTTATTTGCGGCTCAACCTTTGTAAGTCCTGTAGTAAAACCGGAAAGACTTTCATCCCACAATACAGACCCCTCTTCTAAAGCAAATTCATGCAGGGCAACGATTTCTCCGCCCCCCTCCTCTAAATAATTATTGATGCCACCAACAACAGTAAACGTACCAATTGAAATTACAAACGCTATCAGCATGATTCGAAAGATTCCTTTAAATTTATCTCGATCACGGTGCACTAACCGCTGTGCCCAAAATCCTACCGCCGCCCCTAATGTATTAATGATGATATCGTCAATATCAAAGGATCCTAAACGAGAAAGCATTTGTAAGATTTCAATAATCGTAATAGACAGAATAAACAAGGTAATAAAACGAATGAAATTACAACGGAATAGAAGTGGAATGAGAATCCCAAAAGGTATAAATGCCACAAAATTGCCTAACTCAAAAAAATGAATTGGAAAGTGTAAAGGAATCCCTCTAGGTATTAGATTATACCGTATGTTAGAATCTTGAAGAAAAGAAGCTCTGTTGAAACCTATATACAGCATAAAGAGGATCAAAACGATATATAATGCTAACAGTATTATGGTGATTTTACGTAACTCTCCTTGATACATAATTACATCCTTTCTTCTACAAAACGGCTGCCTCATGTACAACAACTCTGGAATTGCTGTTGTTTTTTAGACATTTTATATGCATGTACAAATACTTATAATACCATTTTAGAGAACAAAGATTAAATATTTGTTAATTATCTCTTAACTTTCACTAATGATTGCTTGCCCTTCTCATTGTGATAGTGATCGTCCTTGTTATTGAAAATGCGCTCCTGATCATTCGTTCTCTATCTTTTGCAGAGTTTCCCCATTGAAACAGCTTAAGGTTCACCCTCTATACTTTGAAATGTACTGTCATATCTCAATTATTCTTTCAGCACCATCAATATTGGGCATTCCACATGTGTGGAGTGCATATGACCTACATATCTACTGTTACTTTTAGCATTGCTGCTTCTACTCTCAACTCAACTCTTTGCTATACCAGTAGCCTGATACGTATCACCAGGTTTTCTGTAACGACAAGTTTTGAAGTAAGACCCTCAAACTAAGGATGGTCTTTTCTTTGAACGAAAATGTAACGAACGCCGAAACTATCGTTCTTCGTTAGCGCAATGCCTACATTTCCATTCGAACAAATGCCAATGAAAAAGGACGCCCACAACGTTGCGGGCGATCCGGCGTTCTGACAAAGTATGCTCAAAATAATTTGAAAATTCACATTATTGGTTTATCGCATTTCCTTTGACAGACTCCATAGAGTTCAGACTTAACTTAAGGCTACTGTTCCTTGGCATAATTCAACCCTAAGTGATAAGCTTCGTTAAGCAGCATCTCATAATGCTTGGGATTGGAATCCAAAGTCTCGTATAAAAATTCGACCTTGGAATTGGAAACACCGCAATAATCTGCAATTCCCACATTGAGCAGATGCGTAATCATTTCATCGTAGTTACGCTTTTTCAACTGTTCTTTGGAAGCGCCCGCCAAACCAATCCACAAGACATGCTGATGATGAAGCTGCTTCGAACCGTAGGCAAACCCATTGTTCCATACACGGTCAATATAGCCTTTTAGCATGGCTGGCAAATGCCACCACCAAATCGGAAAAATAAATGCCAAGGCATCATGCTCCTTCATTCGCCTTATTTCCATTTCCACCTCAGGGGAAAAGGACTGTTCCGCAGCTGACCCGTCAGGTTCATCTACTCCTTTTAAAACAGGGTCAAAGCCAATCCCGTGTAAATCCAATATCTCATAGTCGTGGCCAGCCTCGGCAAGACCTTGTACGAAACGATCGGCAACCTTAAAGGTCAGGGAATCTTTTCTCGGGTGCGAAACAACGATTAATACTCTCATACTTGTATCTTCACTACCTTTCTCAATAGCTAACTTGTAGCCATAATCAATGGCTGATGCTATTATAAACAGTACTAAAATAACATGGAAGTACGCACTTTCAAGTTCTATAGGATGATACAGGTGCCATAGGAACATAGAAGTGCCCTAGATAGATGCCCTAGAAACTTACCTGAATAACGGACAAAGTGAATGAATGCTATGTTCCTAGAAAATACACAGCCTTTAACGGAGGAATAAGAGATGACTGAAAAGAGGAAAAATAGCGTACTAAAGAAGTATAAAGTTGGAGTGGAGGCGGCATTAGAAGTAATGGGGGGGGGAAATGGAAGCCTTTAATCATCTATCATTTGATGTCAGGACGGAAACGGACGTCTGAAATCCCAAATACCGATTCTTTTGAGTGTATAAATTTACTTTGTACAGTTAAACCTCTTCCAAAACCTTGGAATTGTCGACATGAACCTTTTCCAGGTCTCTTAGTTGAGTGGTCAGCATTTTTTGCGTAATACCGGGGATTAAGCATATGCCTTAAGTTCATCTGTCAGCTGTTGGCGAATCGCATCATCCGTTTTAAAATGAATGCCGCAATTAAATTCCTTCCCATAAGGCTCTTGATGGGTAAGAACCCCAGGAATCGAAAATTCAATCGACATAATTTGAAAATACAATGTCAGCTCAATTTCATTACCACTAATCCGAAAGTCGTATTCGGTACATATTTGGGCCCCATGCAAACTAATATCAATAATTTCCATATCTCCAAAATGACTTTCTACCATCTTTCCATTCATTTTCGTAATTTGAAACTCGCCCTTTAATGGTTCGGGAAATTCATAACGAAATGCTTCTTCACGTCTACTTTTTACTTAACTCCAATATAACATTGGATATATTTAAACTAATACACAATTCTTGAATCTTCGGTATTACCCGCTTCTGAATCTGTCGATTTGAAAGCTGCTCCGTATTGTTGAGTATCTTCTCATAAATCATTCGAACTTCTGAAACCATCTCTTCATAATTAATTCTGTGACAAGTTTAGTATCCTCAATCCATAATTCGATACCGAGTTGTTGTAAGAGAACAAGATGATGATCATTTAGTATACTGTGCTCAGGTAGATGCAGGCTGCCTTGCTTGGAATAAATATTTATACTTAACTTTCTTCCGATAAACTATGTATTATCGATAATAATCGCCCACTTTCTCAATCCAGCTGTTTAAAACTGTTACGATCAAATGTCTTATCTTCAATCGGCTCAAAGATATCTATGCTCAGCCGATCAATGATAACTCGACCTTCAAACATTTTCTTTACAATAATTTTCTTTGTTGCTTTAAGGGTTGTCCCTACGCCTGTAATCCCACCAACATTCATGACAGAGATCGTATCTCCTGCTTCAAGCTTGGATCCTCGACAAACGGAATTGTACAGATAGAAAATGATATTCCCTTCTGAATAAAGGTCGCATTGGATAACGCCTTCTTTTCGGATAAAGATGTCTCCATTCGATTTTAATGTTGAGTTCTGACTTTGGTTTATGTTGATTTGGACTTGCGATTCCTGACTTAAAGCGACTCTCATAAATGTTTCCTTCAATACTCGCAAGAAATTCTCCATTCTCACAGCTGTCATGATTTCCACTATTTTTGTTTGCTGCAAGAATATCTCCAAATAGTTTTTCAGTTGTTGCAGTTCATCTTCATTGTAAGGCTGTATGATTGTAATAACCCCCAACAATTCTTTCACAAGATCCCATACTTGTTGATATTTGCTTTCCGTTATTAGTAGCAACACTTGGCCATACGTTGCCTGCATTTTCTTCTTAACGATTTCATTCAATAGTATATTTGTGCTTTCAATCATTTCTTTAAGGATGTCCATGAGCTGTTTAGAACATTTATAGAGTCTGTTATAGAGCATGCCAAAATAACCTGAGTACAGATTACTTCCGATGACATTTCCCATCACAGCGATACTACCAGTGGCTGTTAAAGTCGAATTAAAAACGCTGCCTGCGACATAAATGTTTCCCAGTGATTCAATAATCATGTTATCCATGACATCACCGTAGACTATCACGTCACCTGAAAATACAATATTGCCTATTTGTACATCAACGTTACCTGGCACAAGGTAAGACGTATTGATGTCAAAGTACTTAATTTGATTACCCGTAACTCGAGGTCTTCCCTCTTTTTTAGCAATAACAATGGAATCTAGTGTAATCTCTACGTTATCCTTCCCAACAATACGAATATCCTTAACCGGATCAGAAAGCAACACATTTCAAAACACATCATACCCCGTTTGTCCTTCAACAGGTGGTGTTTTCTTAGCAATGACATCTCCAGACTTGACGGATGGAATGTTCATGTAATTTTTATAATCAACTAAACCTCTAACCTCGGTAAAGATATTCTCAATATTTTCCGAGAAGAACATATCCAGTTGGGCATCCTGACCTCGAACAGGCGGTTTACCTCTTGCGATTTTTACTGGCCGATGAGAAGGCTGACAGATTTCCATTTGTACGACTGCTACATCAAGATTCATCTTAATGTTCATATTTTCAACTACTGTAAGAATATCTTGCAGATTGAAGGTCTCCAAAATGATTGATGTATCTTCCTCAGCAGTAAGTATTACACTTAATTCAAGAGTTTTATCTTCTAACGACCACGCATATCTCTGAGAGCGATTAATTGTTAAATATGCGTCTAACTTGTCTTCCGATACTAAGATCTCGAATAAGGGCTTTTCTTCAATCTCCCACTCTAGCAAGCTTTCAGAAGTAACTTTATTCTCTTTACTTATCTCTTTTCCATCTATCCAGAGCTTGACTGGAGCTTTTGCATTTAAAGTAGGAACTTTACCCCCATTGGAAGAATTCCCAACAATGATCTTTCCATGCTCGACCTTAATGAATCCATCTATGATCTCATCATCTAGGTTAAACATACGCATAGTTGAAGATGATCCTTTTCCTTCTCGTTCATGTGAGTGAGAATTCTGGTCGAGTTTACTCAATAACTTTATTATTTCTTGTTCACTGATATGATTTGACATTGGTAACGCCTCCCTTGTCTTTCAAGATTAGTTTGCTAAGACTGTGGTAAGAGATTCGATAAACTTGGTTTTATTAAACCGTTTTGTGATTACCGAAACACTCTTGTTCATTCTCGGATTATTCTGTAACTTTTTAATCGAAATTGTGCATTGTATGAATTTTGCATCGGGATCCTCGTTAGCTATCTCTTCAATAAGCGAAATGCCATCCACATTAGGCATTTGAAAATCGACAATTAATAAATCAAGTATCGAAAAGTAGGAGTCATCAGCAATAATGATTCTTGCCATATTTACCCCTCCAAATACAAAAATAAAAACATCCTCAAATGAGTGATGTTTTTAAACTTTCACCTCACCTTCGGTAACTTGGCGACCATAGAATCATCTTCGTTAGGTCCATAGTTTTGCGTCCCTACTGTAGATGGGATTTTGTTAATTCCTAGCGGTTACGACCTTCCAAACGAGTAGGAGAGGCAGCAACCCGACAAGGAAAATCACGCCCAAGAACAAACCTAACGTCAAATCGGGGTCCGTCCATTTATACAACATGACTAGCATCCCGACACTTGAAATACGGCCTACACTGAGGGCAAATTCTCGCCAAACGACGAGCTCCGTACTGATTTTTCCGCCCAGGTCAAATCGGCTAACATAGTTGTAAGCTAGAGTATTAAAAGGCGTGTCGAAGATCGGCCTGCTAATCGCATCCATAATCCCATACAGCAGCAATGTGCTCTGATTCATGTGAATAGAAATGCCAACCATGGACAGGCTGAACAAGGTCGTGCCCACGGTGAGCAATCCTCGATAGTGGTGCTCCTGAGCGAATCGACCTACCACATAAAAGCTGACTACAGACAACAAGGTAGTCAGGAATGCGAATTGTCCGGTTGTTCCTTCGCTTTGCGTCGATACAAATACCCATAAGCCGATCGCAGCGGATAGTACGCCTTCACGGAATGCCAACGCTACGAACGCAAATGTCAGACGTCGCCATTCAGCCTGTCTTAGTATCCCCAGCATGCTGCGCACTTGGAACGGTTTCCGCGAAGTCTCATCAGGGAGCTGAAATGAGGCTAACATTGACAACAAAAAGCACAGGAATGCCGCGCCAAATACGAGCGGATAACCGATTCGATCAGGTGTAGCAGACACTGTCCAACCCGCTAGCAACGGGCCCAGCATGCCTGTGATAGAACCAATCATCCCATTCGCCCCGTTAAACCAATCTCGGTTCGACGGAGAGGTCAGTTTGACCGTCAATACGTTGATACCGAGCCAATAAAAGCCCGCTCCGACACCGTAGAGCACGCCAAGCTGGGGTATCCAATGAGCCGACTGCTCACCGTAAAAGAGGACCACCCCATAGAACGCAAGCTGCGTTATCGTCCCGATTACGATTGCGCTCTTGCGGGAAAACCGCTTGCTGAACCATCCCGCAAGTGCAAAGGCTGGTAACCATGCCACGTATGAGACCAATGTGAAAAGCAATGTAATTGACATGTCTTGCGTCAACTTGTACCAATACACATTAATGAATAAGCTCGACAGGTTCATTCCTAATCCGTTTAACCCGTTTACAGATAATAGCGTCTTTGCCGGCTTAGACAATTTTGTACGGACACTTACGCTGGTTTCCGTGATTTCTTGCAAGTTCAACCTGATGCCCCCACCGTCAATCTGTGGATATAGATCGGATTGGTCAGGCAAGAAGTAATCGTCAAGTCCAGATCCGCCAGGTGACGGTTCGACTCCACGCGGTAGAACAAGCGATCTGCCTCAACAGGGAAAAAATATATACCTTCGTTTGCTACGATCCATTCCTGCTCCAAACCTTGATCGGACCATAGCTGCACTTTATCTCCCGCAGCACCGGTTATTCTCACCGCTAGTTCATATTCCTTTTCTTCGTCCACGATCACCGTATCTCCAACGCCAGCCTTCCCGATGGACAGATCGATGGACAGATCGATGAATGTCTCGTCTGTATTAAACGAAAGCACTACGCGCCCTTGCCTGATCGCTCGAAGTATCTCCTCCTTCGATTCCGCTTCAGCGCGAACATAAGTCGTAGGTATTCCGTGTGCAACATAAGGATGAGGTCTGTGCGTGTCGCTCCCTCCGATCGCCACGAGCTTGCGTCCGGATACCAACTGCTCTTGCCACCAACGGACAGCTGTCTCATTAAGCGGACGCCACGGCCCATTCCACACTTCGATCGCATCGTATGGAACATCAAAGCCTAGCTCCCAAGGACAATCTGGGTCGAACGGATGATTCAACGAGACGAATGCGCCCATATCCGCCGCCCGCTGCAAAGTGGCCGTCGCCTGTTCCGGTGTCAAAACCCGGAAGTCGTCCAGCGCATCCAGTTGTCCGAGCAAATTAGCATGTCCCTTGTAACTCGTCAGTTCTACCCCGGGGATGAGCACAAGCTGATCGTCGGCTGCCAAGGTAGATAAGTTCTGTGAGGCGTTATTGTGATCTGTAAAGGCCATAAATTCAAGCCCTCT
Organism: Paenibacillus sp. FA6; assembly: GCF_051550225.1. Taxonomy (NCBI): domain Bacteria; kingdom Bacillati; phylum Bacillota; class Bacilli; order Caryophanales; family Paenibacillaceae; genus Paenibacillus; species Paenibacillus sp. FA6. Next base: position 2,437,899 of record NZ_CP188820.1, read on the forward strand.
GTCCTTACCAGATTGAATCGCATCCGCGATTGAGTAGGAACCGTCGCTGTGAACACCGTGCATATGCAAATCGCCCTTCATCCATCGCGGATGATTGTGGACAAACTTCAAGTTGATTTGCACCCTGCATCCACCCTCCGGCACACGATATGCACCTAACAGGACATACCATTCCCCTGCTGGAATGAGACCGGCCAAGTAGCCCGGTGTCGCTTTGCCCAGTCCGACGAAGAACGAATCCCTGGCCCCCCCGCTCCAGCCTACGATTCGTTCCGGCGAGCCGAGTCCAATATCGATTACGGTTGTGCCATCCGAATGTTCGTAAGTATACTGCACCTCTATCCGTTCGATCCGACCTTCAACTGCGAATGGAACTTCGATGTAAGTCTTTTCTTCTTCCTTAGCAATCCATCTATTCAAGGACAGCGTTGAGATAATCTCCATGATGTCTTCGCCCTCTCTATTCTTTGTTAGCGCCAAGCATAAGTCCCTTCATGAAATATTTCTGAACGAAAGGATAGACCGCTATCAACGGGATAATCGAAATCAGAATTCCGGCCATTCGAACGTTTGTAGTAATTAGAACATTGCTTGAAGTGGCACTCGCATCCGTAATCATCGACTTAAGCGCGACCTGAAGCGTGATTTTGGAACTATCATTAATGTACAGCACCGGAGCCGTCAACATGTTCCAACGGCTTACAAATTCGAATAGAGTAATCGTAGCAAGTCCCGACTTCGCTAGCCGAATGTACATCGTCGCGAAGATGCGAAACATTCCTGCGCCGTCAATCTGCGCGGACTCGGACATCTCGTAAGGGACACCCATGAAATAATTGCGCATAAGCAAGATCGAGAAACCAGAGACCATACCCGATAGAACAAGGGAGCTCAGCGTATTAATGAGATGCAAATCTTTATTCACTAAGTAAAGCGGAATCATGATCGCATCTTGCGGAATCATCATCGTCAGCAAGATGAAAGAAATGATGAGCTTCTTGCCTGGCAATTGCGGCTGAATAAGCACGTAACCCGCTAGGCTAGTTAATAAAACATGAAGGAACGTACCAGCGACGGTGACGATTACGCTGTTCATGAATGGTCGCCAAAGGTCTAAATTTTGCCATACTGTCGTAAAGCCTTCCACGCTGAAATCTTTCGGAAAAAGGATAATATCGGGCTGCATGGATGCCATCCCTGACGAGAAGGCGAGCGCAACCACATTAATAAAAGGGACAATCATCGTCAGCATTAGCAGCAACAGGAACGCCGCGTTCAAAAAGTCAAATATCTTATTCTTCCAACCCATTCTCTCAAATCGTTCAATTCCCATTCGTTACACCTCGTCAAAACGGGTTATTTTTCTAACCATAACCGTGAGTAGCATAGTAAATAAGACAACGAAGAAGCTAGCAGCGGCCGCAGGTCCGAAACGAATTTCCATAATTCCCTTCTGGAACGTATACATCATAAGCACGTCGACCTTTGAAGCGATCGCCAGATTGCGCATGACGAAAATCTGGTCAAAAATTCGGAAAATCCCGAGCGTATTGAGCAGGAAAATAACTTTCATCGTGTTCATCAACTGCGGCAGCGTTACAAAGCGAACTTGCTGCCACCGGGTCGCCCCGTCCATTCGCGCGGCTTCGTATAACGATGGGCTGATCGCCGCAATGCCGGCCAGAAACAAAATACAGTTGTAACCCATGTCTTTCCACACGGCCGATCCAATCATTATGCTTCTTGCCCAGGACTCATCCGCCATGAAATTGATCGGCTTCATGCCGAATATTTTCGCGAGCAGCATATTAACTAGCCCAGTATCCGGGGATAGGAGGAAAATGAAAATCCCTCCGATGACAACCCAAGATAACAAATGCGGAACGTACAGCAACATCTGCGCGGTTTTCTTGAACCAACTCTTCATAACTTCGTTCAAAGAGAGCGCAATAAGCAACGGAGCGATAAACCCGACGATGAGAATTCCCCCGCCAATATACAGCGTATTCCATAACGCATCCCAGAAGCTCGGATCATGGATAACCAGATCATAATTGTCGAAGCCGATATATGGCCGGTCACCCATGAGTTTGTAGTCCTGAAAGCTAGTCTGCATCCCTTTCACGAGCGGATAATAAGCGAACATAGCGAAATATACGACGATAGGAACCATCATCATGTAGAACATGGCATTTTTCTTGATTGTTCTCATTTCCTTTTCGCTTCCTCCTTACAAATGAACTCCGATAATCGACGAGGAAGCTAGAACACCTTCCTCGCCTGCTGATTCGACACTTACCGGATTACTAGTCGATTAAGTTTGCGTTTTTCAATTCTTTCTGCATTTGGGCGACTGCATCTTTCGCCGCCATCTGACCTGACATAGCCTTAAGTGCGTAGTTATTCACGATTTTCTCAGCATCCGGCCAAGTGGATAAGGAAAGCTCCAATGTCGCATGTTGTTTGGACAACGCCATGGCATCTTCAACGCCAGGCAGAGCAGGGAATGGCGATTTAACCGTCGAATTGTACCAATAAGGAACACCATGGTCCATGTTTGCGGTTTGGCCGGTTTCTGTCAGCGTATACGTGCCATTGTCTAAGGTGTAGTCAAAATCTTGGACACCCAAGCTCCCTAACGTAATCCCTTCTTGCGTGTTCCAGAACTCAAGGAACTTCTTAGCAGCTTCTGGATGAGGTGCATTCGCTGGAATAATCCAGAAATCCGGATCTCCGCGGCGCATAAGGATTGTGCCATCCGCAGCCGGAATGCTCAACATTCCCTCCGCCTGAAAGGTCGTATTCGGATCTTCTGTTTTCTTGAGATTGTTAAACATTCCTACCCATGCATCCCAGTATGTGACCATGCCAACGCGATCGGTGAGAAACAGATTACGCATCTTGGCCGTGTCGTTCGTAATGAAGTTAGGGTCCATAATGCCTTCCTTCACGAGCTTGGCAAACCATTCATACATCGGAATTGCGGCATCGGTAGCATAAGGAATCGTCCGCTTGCCATCTTGCATGACGTACCTATTCTTCAGTCCAGCCGCGCTCATAATACCTTGGATATCGTATAGTCCCGAAGTGCTCAATCCGTAAGTATTCGCTTTTCCATCCCCATCCGGATCGCCTTCCTTGAACGCCTTCAAGACAGTGTACAGTTCATCAAGCGTCTTCGGCTCCTGCAGATTCAGCTTTTCTAACCAGTCTTTGCGCACAATAGGCATCGTCGCTCCTTGGAACTTGGAGAAAACACCATAAATTTTCCCATCCGGTCCTTTAACTTGATCCCATTCACCCGTTGGGATGACTGTAGGGTCCGATAGCACCGTGGAGCTTTGAACGAAATCCGATAGATCTGTCACAACGCCTTGCTTGATGAATGCATCCAGCTTGGCCAAATCGCTAACTTCAATCAAGTCATACTTCGCTCCTGAGCTAAGCGCGGTTAACACCTTCTGGTCAAAGTCGCTTGCTGGCTTGTCCAGCGTTACGTCCAGACCCAATTTCTCACTGAGCTCTTTCTCGAATGCCGCATTGCCTTCTGGTGTCTTTCCACCGACATTACCAGTCAGAATCTCGAGTTTCCCGCCATCAGCGCTTACCGCTGGCGTTTCGGTTCCAGACGTGGTTGGCGAGGAATTCGCAACACCACTGTTATTGGTGCCACAAGCGGATAATAGGGTGGTTCCGGCTAAAATCATAGCTATAACTGCGTTTTTCTTCATATTCACGAATTAATCCCTCCAAGAATAGTATTATGTTTTGCACATGAGCTACGGATAACCATTTCGGTTGGTACGATTGTTCTTTTGACGCTCTTGACGTCCTTTGTCATTTGTTCAATTAGCATGGATGCAGCTTCCCGACCCAAACGTTCAGCATGAAGGCGAACGCCAGTGAGCGGAGGTGCGAACTCTGGTGAGAATACCGAGTCGTCGCTGAACGCAAAGACTGACAGTTGACTGGGGATATCAATTCCTAGTGTTTCCGCTGCTTTGTAAGCGCCAAGCGCCATTGTGTCCGTATCTGCGATAATTGCCGTGATATCACGATTATCTCGAATCGCTTGAAGTGTAGTCTCATACCCGAAATCCAGCGAGGAATTGTCCATGTCCGGTTTGAATACGATAAGATGCGACGACTGAGGCAGCTCTGCTTCCTGTACGGCATTTAGAAACCCGCGCGCCCGGTCAACTGCAACCGTTCTGTGCTTCGGTGCATTAAGGAACAAGAAATTCTGATGACCGAGACCTAGCAAGTACCGGGTAATTTGCTCCGTCATGCCCACATTGTCATTGTCCACGTACGAGATGCGATTCTCGTATTCTGGGGATGGCCTGCCGATTAAGACAACCGGCAATCCACCAGCTAATCGTTCTACGATTCGCTGGTCATCGCTCTGCGGATCTAGCAAGATTTCTCCGTCGATGGGGTCAGTAACCATGTTCTCCACTTGGTCAAGATAAGATTGCGATAACGTATTAACGAGCAGCCTATACCCATGTTCATAACAAACGCTGAGAACACCATTTAATAGGGATAAATGGAACTGGCTGAACTTGAATTTCTCTCCCTGAATATTGAGCCCGATAATGCGCGTCGACTTGTTTGCCAAGCTTCGGGCCAAATAATTGGGCTTATAGTTTAGCTCTTTGGCCGTAGCCAGTACACGTTCCGACACCTCTTTGCTGATCGGCCTTTTTTTGCTGAATACGCTTGAGACGGTGCCTTTAGATACGCCCGACGCTCTTGCAACGTCATCAATGGTAGTCATAGGAAGAAATCCTCTCTTATCTCCTGCACATGCAGAAATATATTCATACCCTAATCTCTCATTTCATTAAACCGGTTTAACTAATTATCTTGCGTTTCCCCCTATTTTGCTTCTCCACTCGCCCCCTATCTCTTTTTAAAAAGGACTATTCCTATAGATCTCATATTAAACCGGTTTTGTTAGCCGAATATTGTCGAAATGTAATTTCTCTGTAATCTTTTTTTATTTTTGTTTTTTATAGGGGATAGGAGATCGCCGTGAAGAGGACTACCAAGGAACAGACAATGTGACGGTATTACTTGGAGGTGACATTGGGCGGACTCCGTAATGCTTGGCGAGGTGTAGCATTGCAGTACTTCCAGCTTGAATTCTCAAGTTAATCTAGTCCACGTAACCTTTACCACTTCCCTGATGTGCTTTTCCGCTTTTGATTAAAGCCACTTCTGAGTCGTGTAATATACGCGGTTCTGATCCGTTTCTGCTTTCGTCCTATGTGCTTCTACGCACAGATTTCTCCGTACGCAGGCACCCTGACTACACAGGGGGTTGGTCCCTTCCGTGACCGGTCTCTCACCGGCTAGAAGATGCGCCTCCATTGTAAAAAGAACCCTTATGTATCAAGGGTCCTCATTTGCTCACTATTCATAATGAGATTATCCTTAAAAGCAGCAACATGACCATTGACCTACATCGGTTCGTATTTACCCTGGCAAAAGAAAGACCGAGTGAGCTCGGGGCTTTACCCTGAATTTCACTCGGCTATTTTTCATTCTATATTTGGCTTTTAGATCGGGTAGAACGTTGGGGAATTTATGCTTCTCTTCCCATGCACTACCCTTTCTAGCAAGGCTTTATTCCGGTTTTAGCAGGACTTTATTTGTTCTTTATAAAATCCCTCACCAACAAGCAAACCGCCTCAACATGTGTCGTGTGCAGGAACATTACCCACTTTGTTCGTATTTAGTTAATGCCTTGAATTATAAGATCGGTATCCATCCTTGGTCGATCTCCTATATCTTCACATACTCATATATGTAAGTGCTGTGGAAGATGATGGAGAATATACAATTTATTTTACAGACTCTGATAAAGGGCATTGCTTGCACTTTTCAATATCAAAGTAATAGGTATCCACTTGATTTTTCCCTACATCTTTCCTTCCTTGACGTGCTTTGCGAATCGCCATATGTCCAGCCTTACAAACATACATTCCTGCATCTTTATTGAACTCAATTTCGGCTTCCCTTTTTCGTGTTCCTTGCGTGATCATTAGATTCAACTTGGATACTAATTGTAATTCATTTTGATTAGCATAAGAACAGGCTGTATGTATCTCTAATGACGGTATCGATTTTCATACCGGTTTGGCGGATTTCATTCAATTAAGGTTTGAAGTTGTTTCCCATCACTTTTTTCGCCTGTCGTATCACTGCGGCTGTAATGATACGATCTTCACTCATCACAAGATGTGTTTTATAGCCAAAGAAAGAGGAATCGGCTACTTTTTATGATTTCTTTTTCTAATGCGATTTATACTGTTTTATGAATAAGCAGTCTAGTAGGTTTACATCTATCAAACGAAGTTTACGAAATTTTGTTGAGGAGCTTGAATCAATGACGCCATCTTCTGCTGCCATATCTAAGAAGTATTTGAACATACGAATGGGAGGCACTGCGTTGCTACCATTATCGAGACAATATTTATTCTGCAACTCTTCATGAACAAAAGAAAAACCAACGAGATCATTCATTTGACGTACCATATTATCTTTAGGTACGACTATATCGCAATTAGCTATGCATGGACTTTGAGTAAAAGATGCCCTAAACAAAACTGATATTCGCAGAAAGTCAGACCATATGTTCGAAGTAGCGCAGGTGACGGAATTGTCCTGAAGAAGCGATAGCGTTCGCCTACAGGCTTTCAGTAGGAAAGCTACTTCGGAAGCATATGCTTTGCCCTCTGATTTCAACAGCTGTGCGGTATACAATCAAGAAATCAGAGGGAAACAGCGATCGGAAGGACAATCCCCAGCTCTTGTTTACGATTCACTCTCTATTTGTCTAGTCTTCTCGCAAGCCCCACCAGAAACGACAAAGTCAGCCCCTGTCCCCAGCCTTGGATCCGTTTGTCCGGCACATCCATATACCCTTGCTCGTCGTTCATGACGGCCGTTCCAGCCGATACGCCGGTTATCGTCCCGTCCGCTTTAATTCGAGCCAATATTGCCTCGGACGCTTTTTGCACCTGCTTCCTGAATAGACCGTTGCCAAGCAACGCGAACGCGATACCAGCCGATCCGGACGTTTCCGTATAGGAGTTTCGATTCGTCAGCACCGTATGCCACAGACCGTCGTCGGCCTGCAGCCGCACGAGCGCACTGCATTGATCGCGCAGCGAGCCCTCAATGATCATGTACGAAGGGTTCTGAACCGGTATGAGCGGGAGCGCTTTGACCATCGTCAATGCTGCCCAAGCGTTTCCGCGCGTCCAGAAGATGCTCGACATATGATTGTGGTTCACATTGTCCCAGCCATGGTAATACAGATTCGTATCCTCGTTCTGCAAAAAGCGCTCGTGGCCGTGGTACTGCTTCAACCCATCGTTGATATAATCCTCACGTTCGAACAAGATGCCCATCCGCAACTGATAGTAGCCGGCCATCATCATCGTATCCACCCAAGCCTGCTCAGGGAAAACGTCCTTCTCTGAATTGACCGTATGCTGAAGTACGCCGTCGTCGAACCGCTCCGCTTCATTAAGTAGGAAATCGGCCATTCGCTTGATGATTTCCGCGTAACGCTCTTCTCCGGTAGCCTGATATAACGTAATCAGTGCATGACCGACTGATACACCATTCACCGAGAGCTTTGGCAAGCCATCCTCGATTCGGTCATCGACCCACCCCTTCATCAGTTCGAGATATTACTTGCGTCCTGTCGCTTCATAGGCTTCTCCCACGCCGAACATCGCAACACCAGCTGGCCAATCCCAATGCAGATCCATTTGGAACGTTCGATGCACGACGCGATCGATCGCCTCCAGCACTTCACTTCATTTCGATCCAATTCAAGCTTTGCCATATTACAATCATCCTTCCCATGATTTATTGTGTTTTGCTAATATTTGATTGGCTTTCAGACGAAATTCGGTTGCCGCCGCTTCAGGCGTGATCATGCCGAACAATAGCAAATCGTTCAAATTGCGCAGAATATTCGTCACTTCCGCCGTTCCGACCGGATCGGGCGGATCCATCGGACTGCTGTTGTTTTCGACCCATTCGATATAATCGAATACTTGAAGCTGCTCCGGCTCTAGAAACGGCTTTAACTGTTCCTTCACCTCAGCTGAGACCGGTACGCCGCGCTCGCCCTTCAATACTTTATTAGCCTCCAGATCGTTAAGGAAGAAGCTTATGAATTTCGCCGCTTCTTCCTTATGCTTCGAGTTTTTTGCTATTGAAAAAAACATACTCGGCTTCAGAAACATACCTTGATCGGTATTCGGTCCCGGTATCGGCGCGATCTCCAGCGGCTTGCCATAAAGCTCTACGGTACTAATAAATTGATTCGAATAGCCCCACCCAAGCAGCGTCTCTCCTCTGTAGAATGGATCGGAATCAGCGAGCCGGATGTTGGAGTTCCATATATCCGGCGAATAAATAAGTCGACTCATGGTCAACCGCTGCATAAGCCCGAAGTATTCGATAAACAGCGTATCGTTTTCATAGCCCAATCTCGAGCCATCATGTGCGAACAGTGTATCGCCTTGTTGCCTTAAATAGTAGGCAAAAAACTGTTCAGGTGTAAAATACGTACCCAAATAAACAGATTTTCCTCTTAATTGCTCACCCATCGATTCGAAAGTTTCCCAGGTCCAACCTTCCGTAGGTGGCGTTATGCCGTTAGCCTTAAATACCTCAGGATCGTACACGCTGTATAAGGCGTTAACGCCTAAATTAAATCCGAATAGTTTGTCGTCAAGCTTCCCGCTGGATATATTTCGCTCGCTCACGTCACTCGCATCGATATTCCCACTGCTAACATAAGGAGTAAGATCTTCCAACAAATCAAGCGAACCATACTGGGACAAATAAGAAATATCCATTTGAATTATATCTGGCAGCGCGTTACCCGCTGCGTAGGGGGCTATCTTCTTCCAATATTCGTTAAAGGCGCTATATTCGAATTCGATATTGACATGCGGATTTAGCATTTCATACATTTCGATGACCTTAATCGTAGCATTGTTTCTGAAATCGCCTCCCCACCAAGCGATACGAAGCGTAATCCTCTCGTCTGGTATGAGGTTCCATGGATTGGAGGAACGATTACCGCAGCCGATTAAAGCTATTGCTAGGAAGAACAGCACCACTATTCGAAACGTCATTCTCATCCCTGCACCTCCAGAGGATTCGGAAGCAGAACGTAGACTTTCGTTCCGATACCGGGTTTACTTTCGATCGAAAGATTGTATTGGTCGCCGAACGCAAGCTTCATACGATCACGAATATTCAGTAGTCCAATGCCCGAACCTCTCGTCTCCACTTCGCCGCTGAGCACCTTGCGCAAATAGTCCTCCTCTATGCCGGGTCCTTGGTCCTCAACGACAAGTCTTACCCACCCTTCGCCTTCCTCCACGTATATACGGATCCTGCATGGCTCAATTTTCGGTTCAAGCCCGTATTGAATGGCGTTCTCGACCAACGGCTGCAACGTTAACTTCGGGATCATAACAGTATGATAACGTTCGGGCACTTCTAGATGGAAATCTAACCGATGTTGAAATCGATACTTCTGAATCGTTATATAATGATTGACGATTTCCAGTTCCTCTGCGATGGTAATGACATTTTTCTTCAAGCTAATTGACGAGCGTAACAAGTAGCCGAGCGAAACGACCATGCTTGATATTTGGGACTGAGAGCTCTTCTTCGCTAGCCAATTGATCGAATCAAGCGAATTATACAAAAAGTGCGGATTAATCTGGGCCTGAAGCGCCTTGAATTCCGTTTCTTTAATTATCAATTGATTGGAGTAATTCTCCTTAATAAGCGTGTTAATCCGCGTAATCATTAACCGGAAATTTCGCTGCAACAGCCCAACCTCATCCATCTGCTCTGAAGGCGCAGCAGACAAATACGAATCCATGTTTTCCAAATCCCCGTATTGCACTTCCTTCATCTGACTAATGAGCTGCCTGATCGGCCTGGTCAAGCTTCGCGCAAAAGTAAGAGCGATTATAATTCCGATTACAATCGTTAAAAGAAACACGATGATCAACATGTTCTTCAGCCATATGATCGGTTTGAAAATATGGTTATACGGAACGATATTATAATAAGTCCATCCGGTGTATGCGGACTTCTTCTGAGAGAGAAAAACTGCCTCTCCATCCATCTGCATTATTTCATAACCATCTGCCGATGTCTCCAGTTGCAAGGCCATCCCCATATCATGGGAGAGATCTCGGAACGGATATACGATATCATTACCGGATTTCAAGATCATATCGCTGCTCTCGTTCGCCACTCCCGCATAGTCCTCTACTAATCGCTCGATGTTGATTCTCAAGATGAGGTAACCAAGCGTCTCTAGCGTCATCGGGTCGTACATGCGCACTTCCCTTAGCATAATAAGCATCGGGTCGGCATTATCCGGATACAGCCAGCGGACAGCGCCTTTGCCATCTTGCGCTTCCTTAATCATCCGAATATATTTCTCATCCGAGTATGCTACCGTTTCGCCATGCTTGCTGACCCTATCCATGGAATCAACTAGATGAACCGATTGGATATACCTTTCGGCGGTGCTTATATGCGCCCATAGTCGGTCAGTAAGCTTCATTCGGATCATATAACCCGAATAGTCCGAGTCGTTGTGAACCAAATCCTGAAGACCCTGCTGAATCTCTTTATCAGAAATAATCGTAAGCGACATCGATTCAAGCTTCTTCAGCTCCATATCGACTGTTGTGGACGATAGATTCAAGAGCCGGTGGGATTTATCATACAACTGCTTATCATAGATGGAATAAGCGTAATAGAGAGAGCTGAACGCCAGTACAATAATAATGACCATAATAAGCATGATCATTAGAAACATTTTCAGTTTAATACTCAAATTTCGATATACCTTCATGGAAAGAGCGCCCCTTTGCAACCGTTCATACATTAGGTGTAACATATTAAGGCAGACTACGAGCACTCAAATCCGACTTCTTTTGCTAGCGTCACATCTTGATAGCCCAATAGAGACTACTCCCGGGCAGCGGGGCCTGGAAAACAGTCTCTATCCATAACGAATTACTTGCTCATATAACGCTCATAGGCCGCTTGATGAAGCTTAACCGCTTCGTCAATACCCATACTCTTAATCGTTTCGACCATTTTGTCGAACTCCGTAATCGGCTTCGAACCGTTAATGATTCCTGTCATCGTCTCGTTCAAATACGTATTGACTTGGCTCATGATGGACGTTACTTGGCTAGCTTCGTCGATAGTGAGACGAAGCGGAGGCAGCGTCAGCTCAGAACTTTGCTTCATCCATTCCGTGTTCGCGTCCTTCTGACCTTGGTCGAACAACAATGCATCCAGATATTTGCTGTCTTGGTTAATAGGCCCGTCCATAATGGACAGCGCGTAAGTCGATAGTGCTTGATCATACGTCAAGCCATTCGGGTTTTTGACGATTGCATCGGTAAATGTGTACGTATCGCCTTCCTTGGTGTAGCTCTCGCCTTCAATGCCGAAGTTAAACAAGTCGCTACCCTCAAGGCTGTAGTTGTAATCCATCCATTGCACGATATATTTCAGCTTGTCTTTGTCCGCGCTTGCCGTGATGGCTTCTCCATAAGTGAGCACCTTGTTGTTCAAATTGAAGGTTGCATATAACTTGCCGTCCGGCGCGAGCGGCGATGCTACGCCCGTCAGGCTAAAGTTCGGATCGGTGCCTCTCATCAGGTTGAAGAATTTGCCCATACCACTGAATACGCCTCCTTGGTAGGAGCCGGCCAAATTATTCGTGACTTTGTAGTCGAACGCTTTGCCGTCGTTGGTCATAATCTCCGGATCAATTAACCCTTCTTTGTACCACTCTGCCATCGTCGCTAGGAAGTCCTTATAACCAGATTGGATCGGACCGTAAGCGACTTGGTTGCCGACCATTTGGAAGCCGCCGATAACGCCGAACGAAGGCGAGAAGTCATGTAGCTTCGTCAGATTTCCCGGACCCCAGTTGCCCGTGAATGGAAGCTCATCGGGTTTGCCGTTACCGTTCGGATCCTGCTCCTTGAACGCTTTTAATACCGTATGCCATTCGTCAATCGTCGTAGGAGATTTAAGGCTGAGCTTGTCAAGCCAGTCTTTGCGCATAATAAGGCCGGAGGTTGCGTTCAGCTTCAAAGCGTCTAGCTTAAGCAACGGGAACATGTAGATCGTACCGTCGTCCAGCGCGATCTGCTTCTTCACGTCCGGGTCGGATTCAATAATCTTCTTCAGGTTCGGAGCGTATTGGTCGATCAGCTCGTTCAAGCGGATGATCCGCCCGTCCTCGATCATTTTCTCCGGGCCACCTACAGCGTCCGCCCAGTTATAATAAATGACGTCTGGCAAATCTTTCGTCGCGATCAGCAAGTTGAATTGATCTCTTTGCTGGCCGAGCGGTGGATGCGTGAAGTTGGCCTTGATGCCGGTAAGTTCTTCTTTCTTCCTATAGCTGGCCATTTCCCCGAAGTTTTGTAAGGAAGCCGTCAGCTTGGCATCATTAGCTCGCCAGTAATTGATCGTAAACGACTCGTTCGTGATTGGTAGCGGAATTACGGATATGGCCTCCTCGTCGGCAGCTGCTTGCGATACCGGTGCTTCTGTTACTTTGTTGCCCCCGTTATTACCTTCAGTTGTTGCATTGTTGTTCTGCGAGCAAGCCGACATGACGCTTAATAGCATCATCAAGCTCACAAGCATTAACCCCATTTTCTTTTTCATCGATAATCGCCTCCTAAGTCTTGTTTAATTATTTATTGTTTCACAGCACCGATTAAAGCGCCTTGAACAAAAAATCGTTGGATAAACGGATACACGACCATGATAGGTAGCGTCGAGATGATGATCGTTGCGTATTTGATGTTTTCCCCGATGGCGAAGCCCGTATCGGCTCCTGCTCCCATCGATTCCGTACTGCTGCTGATGAGAATATCGCGCATAATGATCTGGATTGGATATAGCTCCTGATTTCGCAAGTAGAGCATCGGTCCGACATAATCGTTCCAATGGTCAACCGCGTAATAAAGCATCATGACCGCGAGTATCGGTTTGGAGAGCGGAAGTACGATGCGGAACAGAATAAGAAAATCGTTAGCCCCGTCTAGCTTGGCTGATTCGATCAGGCTCATCGGAATGCTCTCGAAGCTCGTCTTCATGATTAGGAAGTAGAAGGTGCTGATCGCACCGGGAATAATCATGGCAAGACGGGTATCTACAAGCCCCAAATTTTGAATCATCAGAAACGTCGGGATCATACCGCCGCCGAAAAACATCGTAAACGTAATCAACTTCATTAATGTCTTTCTACCCATCAAGTCCATCCGCGACAATCCATAAGCGGCCAAGGAGGTCATTAGCAGGTTGACGGACGTTCCTGCGACAACATAAATCAGTGTATTGATATATCCCTTGTATATTTTAGGATTGTTGAACACGGACTTGTAGGCTTCCAACTGAAACCCTTCTGGCAGCAGCATGAGCGACCGCGAGCGAAGCAGTTGATCCGGATCGCTTATCGATGAGTTGAACACGTACAGCATCGGATAAAAAGATATTGCAATAACGAAGAGCATCATCAAGACGTTAAGACTATCGAAAATATGTTCACCTGTTGAGCGTTTCATAGGCCCCTCCTATTTACCAAAGACTAGTGGAATTTACCTTTTTGCTTATTGAGTTGGCGAGTATGAGCAGCGAGAAATTGATAACACCATTTATAAGACCTATCGCTGTTGAGTACGTGTAGTTCCCTTCCAAGATTCCTGAGCGGTAGACGAAGGTTGATATGACATCAGATGTTTCGTATGTCGGCGCAGTTTGCATGAGCAAAATTTTCTGGAAGTCGGCATTCATAATTGCTCCCAATCGTAGGATCAGCATGATGACCATTGTCGGCATAATGCCCGGCAGCGTAATGTGAAGCAGTTGCCTCCATCGTCCGGCGCCGTCGATCTTCGAGGCTTCGTATAGCTGTGGATCGATACCGCTTAGCGCTGCTAGGAAGATGATCGATGCCCAACCCGCGCCCTGCCAAATGTTAGAAAGAATATACATCGGTCTGAACATATCCTTCTCCGCAAGAAACATGATCGGCTGCATATCGAAAAAACCGCGAATCACATTGAATAGCCCGCCGTCCAGTGATGAGAACGTTTTCAACATACCGACAACGACGACGACCGATATGAAGTGAGGCATGTAGCTTACCGTCTGTATCGTGCTTTTGAACCATTTGAGCCTGACTTCATTAAGCAGCAAAGCGAGCACAATCGGTGCAGGGAAGCCGAACACAATGCTGTATAGGCTTAAAATAAGCGTATTTTTGATAATCCGCCAGAAGTAATAGCTTTGGAAAAACATCGTAAAGTTGTCGAACCCGATCCACTTGCCTTCCATAATACCTTTGATCGGACTGTAGGATTTCTGGAACGCCATCAGTAGGCCGTACATCGGTACGTAGCTAAAAATCAAGTAATACGCGACGACGGGAATCAGCATGAGATATACGTATCTATTCCGATGCAGTTCCTTTCTGATGAAGGATAGTCTACTTGTTTTTGTCTTTGCATTCTTGGTGGACAACCGTTGCTCCAGTTCCATTACATTCCCCTCCAACATTTCTGTTAATTAATTAATGTTTATATTATTAAATATACATGCCCGGAATACCTAATCCCATGTCCATTTCCGATTGCTTTATGTCCAAAACCGTTATTTATCTCCTTGGACATAAAGCGAATGAAACGACAATAAAGCCCCGCATTCCGTATTACTAGGGATGCAGGGCTCAATTGCTTTACCGCTTAAGAGGAACTCTTCCGATATTCCGAAGGGGAAAAACCAGTAAATTTCTTAAATACTTTGCTGAAATAAGGACAGTTATCGCCAAAGCCAACCACCTCGGCAAGCGTCGCTATCGTGATATAGTCGCCACGCTCGATTTGCTCCAGCGCTTTTTGGATACGAACGTTCATCACGTAATTCGTAAACTTCTCTCCGGTTTCCTTCTTGAACATTTTACCGATGTAATCAGGATTCATGTAAATTTCATCTGCTATCTTCTGGAGCGTTAGCATTTCATCGCTATATCGGGTTTGCACGATATGCTTGACGGCTTGCACCATTTGCGATTGCTTGCGGCGGTTTCGGTCATAGCGGTCAAGCGTAATCTCCTGGGCAATCATCATAACGAACTGCTGGAACGACTGTAGCGTACTGTTCGCAATAAAGCTGGGCAGCTTGTCCAAATGATCTTTCATCTGCACAGGGGCACACAATCGAATGATTTCCATGAAAATTTGAATAATATACGACTTCGTATCCTCGATATCGAATCGAAGTCTCGCCATCTCTTGAAACATATGGTGTAGCTCAATCTCTGCGTCTGCCCAGTGCCCCGCTTTAATCAGCATGACAAGCCGCTCCGGTTCGAATTGGAACTCGCGCTTTACTGCATCGCCCTGAACGGATATATCGCGCTCCGTAATCAAGCTGCCTTCACCCAGATAGAACCTGTGGTTCAAGCAATCGATAGTCTGCGTGTATAATCGTCGCACATGTGACAATTCCCCAGGCTCACTAAGTGCTGCCGTCAGGTCTAATCGGTAATATTTCATGAATGTGGAGCGGATCGCATCGATACGCTCGAACAGCTCCTCTTCGCTCAGCTTCTCCTCCATCAGTAGTAGGACATGATTGCCTAAGGTTGAACTGAGTATCGAATGATGGAACAAATCCTTAGCAATATTTTTAACCGCAAATAGATGCTCGTATTCGTGTTCGCCCTCAATCTCGACGAGCAATAGCCGAACACGCTGGCTATGAAACTGAAGGTCGAACAATTGACCGAAGTATTGCCATTCTTTCACTCCGTACGTTTTGTTCGTGACCAGTTCCTTTAGAAATTGCTCCTTCGCATGCGGTAGCGCGCGTTCGAGACCGTACTTAATTGATTGTACGAAATGGTCATTGTCGTCATTTTCACGCTTTCGTCGTACGACTTCCGTAAGCGCTTCCACAATTGTCTCTTCGCTACACGGCTTCAGCAAATAGTGATTGACCCGGTACTGCATAGCGGTCTTTGCATAGTCAAATTCGGAGAAACCCGTAAGCATGATGAAAGATATGTCCGGATAGAGCTCCCGAACCGCGGCCAACAGTTGCAGCCCGTCCATTCCTGGCATGCGGATGTCACTAATGATGATATCCGGCAGTTCGCGCTTCACGATCTCGAATGCCTCAACGCCGTTTTGCGCTGTTCCGATCAATTGCGTTCCGATCGCTTCCCAATCTACGACGGAGGCTATACCATCTAAGATAATAAATTCGTCATCTACTAAGAGTACCTTGTACAAAGCTCCCCGCCCCCGCTTCGCTTATCTTACAGCATTTATACTAAATACTAGTTTTTTCTTCAAGTTTTATAGAAGGTCCACTGCCAATCCAACTAGATTTCACAAGCATATGGAGCATGTCTCCTTCAGAAAACCGAATCACAAAAAAGTTTTCCATCTACGAAGTATCTCGACTCATAATTAGTTCATGCTCCGAAATTATATTACCCTTCAAACCTTAATACCCAACTCTCGTAATACACCCTTCCTACCTCAATGATCCAATCTCCAAACTGTCCTTCCATATGTTTATGGCCGTTCTCGAAAAATTTGATCCCATTGGAATTTGTCGTTTGCTCTCAATGAAACTCCCCGATGCAAGCTGCGGGGAATTAAACCCGTAGATATTAAATAGTGACTTTAGATTGAGTTGCCACCCTGAATATATATACTATTATTTAATAATTTCATTAATTATATTATCATGTTTGTTTATGTTTGAATACACAAGTTATCAAAAGGAAACAAATTGAGAATAGCCTTTTTCCTTGCCATCACATCAATTTCTCTAGCAAAACGCCATCTATACAGCGAAATAAAACAGTTTGGAATGTAAGAGTCAATCACTCTTGATTCCAGCCTGTTTTATTTTAGATGTTCCATATATCATTCGTACTTCCCTGTGTATTTACGAGAAATAAGTTCTATACCTGTAGCCTGTTTAAATTCGGGATTCTACCCGCAACTACTTCGTGAAGTCGTACATGCATCGGAGATTAAATCATGTTAACGGTACCCGTAACAGCACGGGTCTACCTCGCCTGTGGATCAACCGATCTGCGCAAGTCTATCGACGGGCTTGCGGCACTTATTCAAGAGGGGTATGGACTCGAGCCCTTTTTTCCATGCTTGTTTGCGTTCTGCAATCGACAACGCAACAAGCTTAAAATCCTGTACTGGGAGCATAAAGGCTTTTGGTTGTTCTATCACCGTCTTGAACAGGGCATTTTCCAATGGCCGACGGGAAACGAGCAAACCATGAACGTTTCTTCACGTGAATTTCGTAAGCTGCTTGACGGGCGTTCTCGATTTTCTCTTGTTTCGTATTCACACTATTACCTAGTCGTTGCCAGCCTTTGTATCGTACACCATCATATTGAATGGTCAATTTATATTTATTCATGAGTTGTTCTTTTGTCCTTTACTTCGAACGAAACTTCTCGCGAGCAGCTTGCAAGTTACATCCATCGTGGCCAAGTAGAGCATTTTCAATAAGGAATCATCCGTAGGAAAGATACTTTTCCCTTTGATGCGTTCTCTCCAACCTTTCGTATATTACCATTTTAATAGTTTTAGGAGTTTACACAATCTATTTTACAGACTCTCAATTCGAGTAAATACAGGTTCGATAGTTAAGTTAATTATTTTAAAATCAATTTCCCATCAGACTTAATAACTTTCAATATATTAACCTTTCCCGTAATATCATTTATAAAAACACTAGATATTATTTTTTCCTTTCTCTCGAAATGATACACTTTTTCACCATGTTTTTTAAGAACCTTTGAAACTTGCTGCTCCGTAACAAAATTTGATAACTTATTTGTTTTAATATCATAATATGCAAATTTAGATAGACTCCCCATTAAAAGAGAAGGTTTAAGAACCTCAACCCAGACAATAGGTTCATCGTTATCCGGTTGTAAACGCATCAATACATAATCTTCCGGAATCTCATCATTTATTACTTTAATTAACTTATTCTCTAAATTCCGATCATTCGAATGAGCAGTAGAGACAAAATAGTAGAAACGAGGCTCTCCTGATTGTTTATCATTTAAAAAGAATTCATAATCAGTTTTTCGATGATCCAAGTTGATAAAATAAGGTTCTACAATTGTAAACAAGTATAATGAACAAATAGGCATCAAAATAAGCAATACAATTAAATAGCTCTTTCTCATTATTATATTAAAAAGAATTGTAAAAACTAGGGATATAACTGGAACATAAATTACCCAACTTGAAATAAGGAAACCCTTCAAAAAAAAATTTGGGTTTAAAAAAGTCCAAATAAAAATAACAAAGCTTTGTATCAACACAAATATAATTGTAGAAAAAATTAATCTTTTCATACTTTTCACCTCCAACATCATTACTTTCCCCTTAATCAGATGTAATGAAATTATTCATTATTATTTTCTACCTAAATTGTACTTTCTTGTTGATATATCCAAGCGTTAATTCGCTCCCAATAGTCTGGGGTTCTAAAGCTAATGTCAGTTCCAACTTTATAATTCCATTACAAAAAAATCGCCCTGCCCGCCTATAAGAGGGCGATTTTGCCGATGCTTTCGGACTACACGCCAGTGCTTGCGATCAGTGTAGTTTCACATTAACATGATTGTAACAATCTGTAAATTGACATGAAGAATCTCGGAAAAAGTTAATGAGCTTTATCTGTTTATAGACGAAGTTCGTCAACATTATTATTACCGACCCGCCATATCTCTAATATAATGAGTTACGTTATCCCTTGACATCAAGAAGATCTCCAGTCTATTACTCCATCTCTCTTGGGGCTACCTTAACGGCATGAGTCGCATCAAATAAGTTACCGATAGACTGCTGCCACTCCCACCATTACTTCTGTAACTAAATACTCGAAATACGTTCTTAGAATAGACAATACCCCCACAAAAACATGCCTACATAAGCAATCTAATAGTTCCCCTTATAAACAGTTCTTAGTTTAGTGGTTGTTGGGATACCTCCATTTTTCGCTTCGATGCATTTTCTTTTTCTATTCAATTTTATGAGCTTTTTGAACAGGCTCTTTTAGTAAATTTAATGTTCCTATGATAGAATTAGAATACAAATCAACACACATTGAAGGATGGTTGCGCATGGAACTAAGACAATTACAATATGCCATACAAATTGCAGCGGAACGAAACTTCTCGCGAGCAGCAGAGAAACTACATATTGCTCAGCCCTCACTCAGTCAGCAGCTAGCCAAGCTAGAGAAGGAGATTGGAGTGCTTCTTTTCCAGCGCAATACAAGTAGTGTTGAGCTTACTCATGCTGGAGAGAAGTTTATAGAGCAAGCACAGAAGATTATCGATGCAGTTGAATTATTGCGACAGGAGATGTCAGATATTTCGCAACTTCGCGGAGGAAAAGTCGTTGTGGGAAGCATGCCGATTACCGGTTCTCACCTACTTCCTTATGTGCTTCCGAGCTTCAAGCTAGCTTTTCCAGATATAGAAATCAATTTATTAGAAGATTCTTCAATGAATTTAGAGAAACTGACCGCACTGGGTCGGACGGATCTAAGCTTACTCTCCCTTCCACTGGTGGAACCTTCTCTTGCATATGAGGTCATTGGAGAAGAATTGATCGATCTGGCTGTTCCCCCTCAGCATCCACTAGCATTGAGAGCAAATAGTAGCAACTCACCTGTACCTGTTCAATTGGAAGAACTCAAAGATGAATCTTTCATCGTACTCAAAAAAGGCCAAGGCTTTCGCACCATGACCTTCGATCTCTGTCAAAAAGCTGGGTTCGTTCCACAAGTCGTATTTGAAAGCAGTAACATGGAGACGATTCAAGCACTAGTAGCAGCAGGAATGGGCGTAACACTGGTCCCACGTTACATTGCGCGTGCACCTAGATCGGAGTTCGTACCTGTTTATTTACCGTTGGCTGAGCCTATTCCCTTTCGAACGCTAGTCGTAGCTTATCGGAAAGGTCGTTATCTCTCCAAAGCCGCCGAGGCTTTTATTGCGACATTCAAGAAATCCATGGAGGAATTGAAATAAACAGCTACACAAATCTATGCTTCATCTTTTTAATAATAAATCTCTGGTCGCCGATCTTGAAAGACGGGAATACGACTTCGTACCTCATCAACAAGGGAAATCGAGACTTCACCGATAACTATTTCTTCGCCTTCTCCACCTTCAACAACAATCTCACCCCATGGATCGATGATCATCGAATGACCGAAGAATGAAGCATCTCCGCTCTCCCCTACTGTGTTACACGCGATAACATACATTTGATTCTCAATGGCTCGTGCCATGAGTAATGTTCGCCAGTGATGTAAGCGGGGATGCGGCCATTCCGCCGAAACAAACAGTACCTTCGCTCCATTCAAAGCCAAGGAACGTGCCATTTCCGGAAACCGTATATCATAGCAAATGCATACACCTGCTACACATTCATCATTCAGCTGAAATGCAACTAATTGTTGACCAGGGACTATATATTTCTCTTCATTCATCAGACGAAATAAGTGAATTTTTGAATAATCAGCAATTTGCAAACCTGCTCGATCAAACACATACATCGAATTGAACACCTGTCCTGCGTTGGTTTCAGCTATCGAACCTGCAACGATCAAGACTTGATGTCGCTTGGCAAAAGCACTTAACCAACGCTTGCTATGCTCACCACCCTCATCTGCAATATGATGAATCTGCTCCAATGCATATCCTGTGTTCCACAATTCAGGTAATACTAAGAGATCTGGTTTCGGGTTCTTTGCGACGGCCTCCTCCATTAATGAAAGGATGTGCTCCTCATTCGCGACAGGTTCACCTAATATAATAGAAGTTTGAATCAATGCTATACGTAAATTATCATTCTCTGCACCTCTTATCATCAAGGTTCCCCCAATTCTAATTGATGTGCTCATCATATCTTGTAAAAGCTACCCCGTACAATAGTCTGCAAAATTCAATCTATCTACCTCATACTCTTTGCAAAACCAAGGGTTCCATGGTATTCTATTTGAAATTAAACCTAACCATATATATTATAAATATAAACGTGTTGACGGGACCAATTAATAAGGCTACTTCACGCCTTTAGAGAGTAAATTCCTTAGCTGAGAGAATTTACCGTGAATCTTATTTTAACCTACCCCTGAGCGGCCTGCCATATCGGTAGGACAGAACCTTCTGTTACTAGGTAATCAAGTTGGATGATTTATTCATCAATAAAGGTGGTACCGCGGAAGCTATAACTTTCGTCCTTTGCTCTTCAAGGATGAAGGTTTTTTTGTTGTCAATTTATTGTTACAATGAATAATCATAAGGACGTGATACTTGTGTCATCCCGTATCGTCATCAAAATCGGTAGTAGCTCCCTTACTTTTGCCGAAGGAGCTCTAAACCGGGAGGCCATCCACTTTTTCGCAGGAGAAATGGCTTCCTTAAAAGCAGCAGGTCATGAAATACTATTAGTCACATCAGGAGCCGTAGCAGCAGGCTTCCGCGAGATAGGTTATCCCTCTCGCCCCCGTCTATTGCATGAAAAACAAGCCGCAGCAGCGGTAGGTCAAGCTCTATTAATGCAATCCTACCAGCAGGCCTTCGGGTCACATGGTATTGTCACAGCTCAGTTACTTCTTACACGGACCGACTTCTGTAGTCGCAAACGAATGAACAACGCTGGCATGACGGTTGAAGAGTTGTTGAAACAAGGTGTCATACCTATCTTTAATGAGAATGATACTGTCTCTGTAGATGAATTGAAATTCGGTGATAATGACACATTATCCGCTCTTGTCGCCAATTTAGTAAAGGCACAGCATCTATTGATTCTGACAGATATGGATGGTCTATATTCAGGAGATCCCCGCAAACATCCAGATGCTGTTCGATTCGATCGTATCCGTGAAATTACAGAGGAGATTTATGCCATTGCCGGTGGTGCTGGTTCTTCCCTCGGTACAGGTGGAATGCGCTCCAAGGTGGATGCCGCCAAAATCGCAACAAGAGGAGGGGTCCCTGTTTTCGTAGGAAAAGTAACTGCTTCTGGGGATCTGCAATCTGCAGTTGATGGAGCTGGGCGCGGAACATACTTCGACACAGAACTTTCCTCTCTCTCTATGAAGAAGCAATGGCTCGGCTTCATGTCCACACCACTTGGTTCTATTACAGTAGATGAAGGTGCAGAAAAAGCACTAACTCATGGGGGACATAGTCTACTTGCAGTCGGTGTTAAGCACGTTGAAGGTCATTTCCATGCAGGAGATGTTGTCGAAGTGCTTAATATGGAAGCTAAAGTCATTGGAAGAGGCATCATTAATTACGATGACGATCAATTACGAGAAGTTCGCGGAATGTCTAGTTCGGATGTCTTTCAGAAGACAGAGAATATTCATCGATTGGAAGTTATTCACCGTGATGAGTGGATTACGTTAAAGTAGAGAGGTTACGGATTATCCTTCCGATCGCTGTTGCCCCCAAATTTTTTTGAATATATCGCTGTTAGCGACAAAATTCGGAGGCAAAGGCGAACGCTTCGCTTCTTCAGGACAATTCCGTCCCCTCTACAACAAAACAAAAAAGCATTATCACTACAATAATTCTATGATTATGCTCAAACACTTTTAGGAGGTTATCCCATGAACACTAGTGAAGTAAGAAATAAAGCAATACTCGCCAAAGCCGCATCTACCGTGCTTAACCGCTTGGATACAGAGCAGAAGAATAATGCATTGCGACTTATGGCCCAAGCTCTTAGAGAAGAACAGGAGATTATACTTACCGCCAATCTCGAAGATCTTGAGCGAGGACGTCAACAAGGAACACCCCCTTCTCTTCTGGATCGACTTGCATTGAATCCAGATCGAATCAATGCCATGGCCGAAGGCTTGGAGCAAATTATTGATCTTCCAGATCCCATTGGTGATGTACTAGATGCCATCGATCGTCCTAATGGTTTAATGATCGATAAAATCCGCGTACCCATTGGTGTTATCGGAATCATCTATGAAGCTCGCCCTAATGTGACTGTCGATGCCGCTGGTCTATGTCTAAAGACGGGAAATGCTGTTGTCTTACGTGGTGGTTCAGCCGCCATCTCATCAAACCGTCAAATTATTGAAGTGTTGCATCGCGCACTAGCCTCATCAGCTATTCCTGTAGATGCTCTTCAAATCATTGAAGATCCAAATCGTAGTTCCGTTGATGAAATGCTGAAACTTAAAGGAATATTAGATGTCATCATTCCTCGTGGCGGAAGATCCCTCATCCAGAATGTCGTAGAGAACTCCACTGTTCCTGTGATAGAGACCGGTGCTGGCGTATGTCATACATATATCGACGCTTCAGCAGATCCTACTATGGCTGCTGATATCAGCTTAAATGCCAAGGTTCAGCGTCCTTCTGTTTGTAATGCAATGGAAACCCTAATCATTCATAAAGATTTCGCAGCAATCCATCTTCCACTTCTCGCTGAGCAGTTCAAGGAATCCAATGTAGAAATACGAGGCTGCGAGGATACACTTGCATTAATCCCGTGGGCTACTCAAGCTACGGAAGAGGACTATTCCACTGAGTACAATGACTATATTTTGAATGTAAAAATAGTCAATACGATGCAAGAAGCGCTTGACCATATTGCGAAACACGGTACACAACACTCTGAATGTATTGTGACTGAAGATCAAGATCATGCTACAATTTTCATTCAAGAAGTTGATGCTGCTGCCGTCTACCATAATGCATCTACTCGCTTCACAGACGGTTTCGAATTTGGGTTCGGAGCAGAGATTGGAATTAGTACTCAGAAATTGCACGCGCGGGGCCCAATGGGACTCCCTGCACTCACTACTACTAAATACCGTATTTATGGCAACGGACAAATCCGTCGCTAATTCCGGTAAGGAGGATCATATTATGAGCGAACAACATCGTTTATTTCAGAACAATATTGCCTTCTATGGAGCAGGCTCGATGTCAGAAGCTATTGTTCGCGGTCTTATTGCGCGTTCAGTCATTTCACCTTCTAACATAATCATGCTGAATCGTAGTAATTCTGCCCGGCTTGAGGAATTGAATCAACGTTACAATGTACAGACCAGCAATGATGAGGCTGCCAAGATAGGAATCCTTCGGACTTCTTCAGTCATCGTGCTAGCCATGAAGCCTAAGGATGCCGCTGCCGCCCTACAACAATTGGGTCCCTTACTATCCGGGGGGCAACTGATTGTTTCAGTTATCGCAGGTTTATCTATCCATACCATACAACGTCTATTAGGTCGGAACCTACCGGTCGCTCGCACGATGCCTAATACATCCAGTTCTATCGGTCTTGGTGCCACTGGAATTTCATTCTCCGAAGAAATTACTCAAGATCAACGTCGGACAGTCATGACTCTTTTTGAAGCCGTCGGCACGGTCACCGTCATCGATGAGATGCAAATGGAAGTATTGACTGGAATTTCTGGTAGTGGGCCTGCTTATATTTACTATATGATGGAAGCTATGATGGAAGCAGGTATTCGCGGAGGTCTGACGCAACAGCAAAGTAAAGATTTAACCGTCCAAACCGTTCTAGGTGCTGCCAGAATGGTGCAACAGACGGGTGAAGAACCTAGTGCATTGAGAGCTAAGGTCACTTCTCCGAATGGCTCTACACAAGCAGCGATCCAAACGCTTGATGAGGGGAACTTCTTCGAAGATGTTATTGCCGCTGTCCATCGCTGTGCCGAACGCTCACGGGAAATGGGTGCTCAACTAGAGAGTGATAATAGTTGATTTAATGGCTCAATCCCACTTATTAGGAAATCAGAATGAGACATTCGTCTTATCTAGTTGTTTAGATGAGTATCATATTCCTGCGAAAGCGCAGGCTTTTCTTTCGAAACCAATGATATCGTGAAGATACCTGCAATCATGCAGGTATTTAATCATAAGTAGGAGGGTTTGTCCCTTAAGTAGGCTAAAAGATGTATTATCGCTGGAATATGGAGTGAATCGATAGATAACGCAGAAAAAAGATGTACCATTGCAGGCTTTATATCCAACCACGTTAGTGTTGGCACTTTAGACCGGTAGTAATGTGCTTCTTAATTGAGACATATACCAACCAAAAGCAACCCATCCTGTATACCACAGGGATGGGTTGCTTTTTATAATGTTATTCTCGTTCGTGCCAAATCACTGATTAGATCTGGGAACCATGAATCCAAATGTGTGAAAGGGAATCCCGCTTCATTCCCCTTGGAATTACTAATGAAGAATGATTGTTCCACACCATAAGGTGATTTATCCGATTCTGGCGAATGATGTTCAATCATCGCTGTCTTACCTACTTCCTGTTCCATCAAAGTAATCATCTCCGCTAATGATATCTCGCCCGTTGCACAAGCATTAAGAGGTCCCGTAATAGATTGATCCTTAAGCCAGCATAACAATGTCGCAGCCTCATCCGAAGAAATAAAGTTAATCTTAGCATCAACCGAAGGAATACCTATAACGGTCCCTTTCATAATCCGATCGATGTGAAATTCGAGCCGTCGTGTATAATCATCTTTCCCCACGACGAATGAAAAGCGAACACTACAGACAGGAAATGTAGCATGTTGCGCAAATATAGCTTCAGCTAAAGCTTTACCTGTACCATAATCGAAATCGGAGCGACAACCCATTTTGATTGGATACGTATGTGGATCCAATTCTGCCTCTGTATGTTCATATGGTGCTTGCTCATAAACGGACATACTTGATGTGTTAATATATCTTTTCACTTTGCCCGCAAATACTTTACAAGCATTCCATGCGTCTTGAGGTGAATAACAGATGTTATCATAAATGACGTCCCATTCATAACCTGCTGTAGCTTTTAATAAGGAGCTATAGTTCTCACGATCTACAACCAGTCGCCCCACTCGATCTCCAAATGAATCTGAAGTGATCCCTCTTGTAGCAATCGTTACCTCCATTCCTTCTTCCAAAAGCAACTCTACTAGCCTCTTGCCGAAGAAACGCGTTCCGCCTAATACTAATGCTGTTTTCATGAAATTCCCCCTACTCATCCAGTTGATTATCGACGACCTCGGACTTGTTCTGGATTTTTCTTCATTTTCTTATTTCCGAGCGCCAACTTCAGTCCGCCACCAATGAGTAGTACAGAAACAATGAAAGTTTGAATATACGTACGTAACCTATAATCAATACGATACTCAGGGAACTGTCTTTCCAATACAGGAATAATGAATTGAGTACCTAAGTAATACAACCCAAGCACAAGTAACCCTATTCCTATCAATCCACGATGATTATCGAGTCCCTCAACTAGCGGCCGATCAATCAGCGGTTCTTTGCCATAACGAGAGGCTTGTTGTAGTCCATCAAAGAAACTATAGAACCAAATAACCGGGATGAGGAACATGAACAATGATAGTCTGAGAATATCTAGCACATAGATGGAACCCAAGAACAATACCATCAGTTGTAACCCTCTCTTTTGCAAGCCGAGATACATATGTCCCGCTCCAGGAAAAGCAGACAACAACGTCACTAATATTTTACTGCGTTTACCATCTGCACGTCCTTCTTCAAATTCCTCAAACAACGTACGATCCACTAACATCTCCCCAGCCTGTTTCCGATTGATTTGTTGTACGGCATCAAACATACAATACAACCAAATAATCGGAAGTACACCTAGGAACAACAGGAATACCGATGAACTTGTAATCCCCGTAACGAACACCATGATCGTTACTAACCCGAAGAATGATACTAGAAAAGATAATCCACGCTGCATCAACCCCAATTGTAGATGGCCTAATCCAGGAATAAAAGATAGTAGAATCGTATAAAAACGTTCACTATGCTCGCTTTGCGTACGTGGCTCACTGATCAACTGCCCATATTCATTCACAGCATGGCCTAGGTCATTTCTCATCTGGGATGAAGATGGAGATGGTGCTTTCAATAAGAAGATGATTAAATCAAGCATGCTGACACACCAGATGAATAGTCCACTTACAATTCCAACACCCATAAAAAATTCCTCATTGCTAGCTATCAATAATAATATGCTCACACCAATACTTCCAAAAAACAATAACGGATATAGCAAACCTCTCGTTTTTCTTCCCAAGAAATAATGCCCTAAACCAGGAAACACATTTAATATAAAAGCAAAAAATCCACTTCGCTCATTATGCACATAGATCCATCCTCTCAATTCATTTATCGTTTCAATTGGTCCAGCCAAGTTACTGTTATATCCATGATCTGATCACTGTAAGACGTTGTATGTTCCTTAGTTATCACATTCAAGTCACCAGGTACCAACTTATCAAAAAGCCCGGTAGACAAGAACAACAAGGTCAAGCAAGCAGCCACTGTATAATGGAAGACCGGATGTTCAAACCACCGTCGTCGTTGTTCAACGAAGCACATATCTTTCTCATAAAAATGATTAGGGAGTCTATTCATGACATCATCCGTAAATTGCATTGCATCCACCATATCTGGCATCCTCAGTTCCATGGAAGATAGGAGTTGGATATGTAGTTGCATTGCTTCATTATCTTCAAGTAGTAGAGACTCCCAAGTCTGCTCTTGTTCCATCGTGCAAGTTCCATCTAAATAACGCTGTGCGAGCTTTCGCTTATCGTCCATACTTAAATGATTCATTTCCATTCTTCCTCCTTCCATTTCTTCCGAATCCAATCTCTTGCCCGATATAACTTAGATTCTACCGTCTTTGGCTTCACTTCGAGCTCTTGAGCGATTTGGTCGTAATTTTTCTCCTCTAAATAAAATGCTGTAAGCACAACGCGATGATTATCTGGTATCATTTGTAACTTTTTCTTGAATAGTTCCTTCTTCTCCTGACGGATGCTCAGAGTTAATGGATCTTCTTCATCCGAGGGGATCAATTCCATGTCGACCACTGGATATAGATTATCCTCACCTCGCCGTGTCTTCTTTCGCTTCAAATCAATAGCCTTGTTCGTAGCAATTCGAGTAATCCACGATTTAAATCCTTGGGACCGGTATTGAGAAAGAGACTTATAGATCTGGATAAATGTCTCTTGGGCAACATCTTCCGCATCCTTCACATCACGCAATACCGAGTATGTCGTATAAAATATATGTTTACTGTACTCATCTACAATGAGTCGAAAAGCATCAGAGTTACCCTGAAGCACTTCTTCTATGATTTTATCCTCGTCAATAGTTCTCCTCTCCTTCCCCATAATCTTAGACGTTCATTTTATCATTGCCCCTGCACTTCTTTCGAAAAAAGTTTTGAACTAGTACCATAAAACGATAGAGTGAACAAAGATATTCTCTTGTTATTGATGAAAGATGAGCAAGCTATTCTGCAAGTGACAAAATCAAATTTCTCTATTATAATGGTCTTCAAGAGACGAAGAACGTCCCGCTTCCATTCCCCCGCGAATGGAAACGGGACGTTTTCTTTTTATTCAGGGGGGATATCGAGATGAATTTTGACAAAGCACATGCTGTATATATTCAGTACCATTTAGACAAAAGAATGGGAGAACGTCGCGGCCGTC
Source organism: Paenibacillus sp. FA6 (assembly GCF_051550225.1). NCBI lineage: Bacteria > Bacillati > Bacillota > Bacilli > Caryophanales > Paenibacillaceae > Paenibacillus > Paenibacillus sp. FA6. The sequence goes on from NZ_CP188820.1 coordinate 2,466,612, forward strand.
TAAAGCGAGGTCACCGCGAAGCAGAGAAGTTGTTCTGCCACAACATTTGGTGGCCATTACTTGGAAATTTCGATCATTTACATCCAGAATTCGAAATCCTCGATTGGCGGGGTCTATCCTATTTCTGCGATTTCGTCTGGCTTACACAAGGTGTAAAACTTGTTATCGAGATCAAAGGTTTCGGTCCACATGTACGGGACATGGATAGAAAAAAATATTGCAATGAGTTAAATCGGGAAACCTTTTTAAAATATAAGAAAGCATAAGTTTCACTTGATACTCTATTTCTTATATTTCGGCAGAGACGGATACCGTCCTTGAAAAAGGACGGCATAGCCGTTTCTGCTTGTCTGGTATGGGATTTCAGGTTATTTCATTTGCTTATGATGACGTCGCACACCGACCCGAGCTGTGCATTACGCTACTACGCATGGTGCTTAGCCGCTACCAATCAGAATCTACTCCTAACAGCATGATCAATGTCATGGAACGAGAGATCATTCGTCTTGCCTGTTTACTTACTCGCCCTCTGCGCCCAATCGATGTGGAAACTCATTTAAACATCAATCACCGCACCGCTGTTCGAACACTACAATCGCTCTGCATCAAGGGTTTGTTTGCCGCTGTAACCGGGGCGGAGGGTAAACATGTTGTACGATATGAACTTCAGCCTGGAGCACTGATTCGCTGATATACTGGTAAAATACCTGCAATATACATCTTTTAACCTGTCTACCGGCCAATTTAGCGACTAATGGTTTAAATTCCTGCACAATCGGCGGTATTTTGCTAGAAAGTACATTTCGAAGAAAAAAGCCTGCACTTTCGCAGGAATTTGCCCAAAGTTAAGTGAAAACGGCTTCGCCGTCCTTTTTCCAGGTTCCTTATATGTCAAAAAGACTGAACGAGGCTCTCCCCCGCTCAGTCTCATTCCCAGTTTCTATATAATGCTTGCTCATAGCCTGCTAGCAGCCACCTACGAATGTTTTACAAAGTTATCGCAGTATCGAGTGCCACTTCCATCATGTCATTAAACGTCGTCTGGCGCTCTTCTGAGCTTGTCTCTTCACCAGTCAATAAATGATCGCTCACTGTCAAGATAGTTAAGGCGTGAACGCCAAACTTCGCTGCCAGCGTATAGATCGCCGTTGTTTCCATTTCCACACCTAGAACACCATACTTCATCAGTTTCTGCACAACAGAAGGATCGTCGCGATAGAACATGTCAGAGCTAAATACATTTCCTACATGTAACTGAAGACCTTTAGCTATTCCTAGTTCATAAGCTGTTTTGAGCATGCTAAAATCCGCGATGGGCGAGAAATCATACCCTCCAAAATTGTGATGATTGACACTGGAATCCGTACAAGAAGCCTGCGCAAGAATAACGTCACGAACATGAACATCTGCTTGCATACTACCGCACGTACCTACACGGATTAGGTTTTTGACACCATACTCACTAATTAGTTCATTCACATATATGCTAGTTGATGGAATCCCCATTCCCGTTCCTTGAACGGAAATACGTTGCCCTTTATAAGTACCCGTGAATCCGAGCATCCCTCTAACTTCGTTGTAACAGATCACATTCTCCAAATACGTTTGCGCAATAAACTTCGCGCGCAGTGGGTCTCCCGGTAACAGTATCGTTTCCGCAACATCGCCAGGTTTCGCCCCAATATGAGTGCTCATTCGTGTTCCCCCTGAAAGTTAGATTGGTTGATTCACATCTACAATTAGCTTTATCCCATCATGACAAATTCAATAGTTAGTCTAAAGCTATCATATCATAATTGGCATGTGCTTTTCAGTCTGACGCTCTCTTTTCATGACACGAAATGAACATCAACTATGCCTTTCGGAGGGAGTCAACCTTTTGTCGGATTTGCGTCCAAATGATATTCTTCCCATTATTTCTGGAGCCATAATTCCTAGTACAATCAAGATCATTCCAATCCATTGTAGAGGCGTAACTAATTCTCCTAAAATGATGACGGAAACTACCATAGCTGATGGCAATTCAGCAGCACACAGAATCGTTCCTAAACCTGCTCCAATTTTAGGCATACTAATAGCAAATAACAAGAACGGAACGACTACACCAAACACCCCAAGCAGTAAACCATAGCTCCATAGGCTTGTCTCTGTCAGTTGGCTAACCAGATGTATTGGATTTATTGAAAGAGATATCACGAGGAGCGCTCCAGTACTAATAAAGAACAACCTTTTTGGAGCCGCTTCATGCGTTGCTACTCTTGAAGTAAGTACCAAGTACATCGCAAAAAATAAGGCCGCAAGAAGTCCAAACAACACGCCTTTCATACTCAATGAAGCTAAGGATTGGCCAAAGATAGCACCCGCCAACAATGTACCTATTACTAATAACAGGATGGCTACTAATTTACTCTTACTTGGCCATGTTCTAGTTAGTACACTTTCAATAACAACGCCTATCCAAGTGAATTGGAACAGGAATACAACCGCTATCGAGGCTGGCAGTTCAGATACAGAAACCGCGTAGGTGATGCCCACCAAGGCGGTCAGCGTACCCGTAATCAACAGTTGGCCCGCATTTTTCCATGAAATCTTGTAGTTAAATGAGAACAGATAAATAGCAGCAATGATTACCCAGCCGACGAAGTATTGGCTACCCACTAATTCCCCTGAAGTAAAACCGTCTTCAAATCCAAGCTTAATCATCGTCGACAATGTACCATATGAGATGGCTCCCAATATGACAAAAATTGAATATTTTAATAAGTTCAAGCTAAACCACTCCTTTAAAAAAATAAAATCGCCACCCGTCCAAAGGACAGGTGACGACTGAAAAAAAAGGTTTCCCTTTTAAAAATTTCGTCTCTCAGATATAACTGAGTTTGTGAATACTCTTATGCAACCTTTAATATTATAATGTAAATTGGAGCTACTGTCAATGTGAGATACCAAATAATTAGATAGCATTATTTTACTTTATACGAATTTTATATGCCTCACGGATGTAGGCAGGATAGTCGTATACCGTTAACGTGAGTGGCTGTGCATAGGAGTCTTTCTCTATATAATACAGTGAATGTTGCTCTCTCATACTTCTTCCTTCAAAATATCCACTGATAATCTCCTCGAGATCTGCCGTTGGGTACCGCTTGCCATTCGCATCGGTAAATTCACTATCAAACAGATTATACATCATATTGTCTTCTGGATCGAGAATGCTAAGGCTGAAATCCAGTTTCAAAGCTTTCTCGAGATTCGTCATCTTATAGAGATTCAGTTTCTCATCTGGCGCCTGAAGAATTTCACCTTTTTCTGTATCCACTATGACAGACATCTGATTTCTATCGAGCGCACGGAACCAACTTCCTTCAATGGTCAACCACTTAGGCTCCTTGAAATAAGGACTCTCGAAATGATACACTGGATGATTCCTCCCCACACCCATACTCCCTGATATATTCCGCCAGACAGTACCTTCGTCATCTACTAATTGAATATCACCGGGACCGAAAATTTGTTTGGAATTATGATCGTCATAGTCCATATACAATGAAACACGTAATGGAGAAACAACCGCTTTGGAAAAGGTGACCTTCTGCCCTTCGATCTGGATGGTTTCTCCGAGTATATACTCATGACGAAGTGCGGCGAACTTCTCTTGATCAATTGGTATGTTCACGTTGAACTCCGTTCCGCCCACGTCCCCAAGTCCGGTAACAGGAATTTCCTCATTACCTACGATCATATCCTTTGTTACATTTGACGTATTTGTTGATTCCAAATTTGTGAGTAGTACCTTCAGTACCACTTCACTAGGCAATGATACACCTTGTGGGAGCTCAAATTCTGCTGTTCCGCGCTGAATCCCAGCTTCTTGGAAATCCTGATCCGCTTCCCTCGAATCATTGTAACTGATGGAAGCTTGTAGCTTCTCACCTGAGATATCAGTAAGGGAGAATCGATCTAATCGGACGGGATAATCATTCTCGGGCAACTGAATGTCGTAGAACACAATCATCCGAGAGTCATCTGCGATGATCCCTTGAACCGTGAACTTCATACCCTCATGCTCATCGGATACGCCGACTGGTTGAATGAAATCATGATCTAAGGCTAGTTTAATTCCTTTATCTGACGTGTTGTTGATCATATCAACGAACTTTTGAAGTCCAGGAATATCACCGACGATAGCCGCAAAAACCGGAGACACCTTAATGGTGAACAGACAAGAGAAGAGCAGAATGGATGCTGCGATGGCCCCTGCAAATCGTCTTCGTCTTTGTTTTTTACGGTACGCCATCTTCGTTTGTCCTTGACGAATCCCCTCCGTAATGGCAACCTCAATCCGGTCCACTAATTTATCGTCCATTTCTTGTTCAGTTGGATTATGCATATTCTTCCTCCTTCCGAAAAGCGATTCGTAATTCCTTTAACGCTTTATTCAACCAAGTCTTCACTGTACCTTCCGGCTTCTCCAACAGATTGGCGATCTCACTCAGCGTCATATCCTCATAATATTTGAGGATGATGATATGGCGTAGTTTTGGAGCAAGTAGATCGATAGCCATTTCCATCCTGATTTTATCATCCAGCTTGAGATCTGCTGCAAGCGGTTCGGTTACCTGAAACAACGGCATCCTTTTCTTTTTCCTTTTTTGTTCGTCGATACAACATCGGATAAGGATGCGAATAAACCAAGTTTGGAAATATCTCGGTTCCTTAAGCTTTACAAGCTTAATATAGGCTTTGCATGTCGCTTCTTGAATAGCCTCCAGCGCATCATTCTCGTCCTTCAGATACGCAACGGCTATGGAGTACAGTTTCTTATTATTAGCACTAACCAATTGGTGAAATGCCACATGGTCCCCGAGTTGTGCTGCCTTCACCAGTTCTTCTGTTGACACTCCCTCACCCCGTCCCTTCCCCTATTAGACTGCCGAGCTGGCGAAACGGTTTTAGTAAAATAAAATATTGTTAATGGTTCACCAAATTTTTAATCATCTTGAAATTTACTAACTTAACTCCTCTGCGCTCAACAACCTGTGATTCAGTTATGCGATACCCCTGATATTCAAAAAAAGGCTTAGCCGTAATACTTGCATCTGTATACATTTCAATAAGGCCTAGTCTGATTGCTTCGGATTCAAGACAGTTCACTAAAGCTGAAGCTATTCCTTGTCTTTGAAAATCTTTATGTATATAAAGCCGATCTAAGTAACCCTTTTGAGTCATGTCAGCAAACCCAACGATTGTACCGTTGTTTTCCGCAACATAGGTAACATTATGACTCAATGAGTCCCTCCAAGTGGTCTTCTTGAGCGTCTCTTCATCCTTTGGAGCCCAAGCATCAAGTTGCTCTTGCGAATAATCTTGTTTGTTGACCGAATGTACTGTTTCGTAAAATAATGAAACTATCTGACTCAAATCTGATAACTGGAATTTTCTAATTTCCATTGGGTATCCTCCTTCTCATTAATGGTGGCACTTCCGCCCATATTTTACTACACAATAGCACAACAAAAAAGCCATCCCAATAAAGGATTGACTTTTTCTAATGATGGATATCGATAATACGACCAAATTATTCACCATAAAAACTACGTCAACCTTCTGATCCTAACTGCCACTCATGATGATTGAATTGATAACGATACCGTCAGGTAAATCTTCCTTAGATACACTAATTAGGGATCTTATAAAGACTTTCCCTTTCATTTTTTTATCCGAATTATTCTCATTCATTACAGGTATTACATCAATTTTCAGAATTGGATCTTTCTCTGTATTCTCTTCCGGCAACGTTAGCGATATAATTTCAAATCCCTTTGTGACGGATTCCTTTTCTCCAATGCTTACACATATGAAATACTCTGTGTCCGTTTCTTTTACAATAAATCCGCCAGGTACTGAAGTTTTAAACTCTCCATATCTATCTACTATTTCTTGTGACAGACCATCAGAGTTATCCCGCTCCCAAGCAAAATTTAGAGAACTCTTCGAGTATAAAAGTTGTTTATAAGGAATACTCTTCACTTTTCCATCAACTTGCACTATCGTTTCCGTCTTTTCATCCACGACCTGATTTCCATTTCCGTCCACATCTGCACTACAACCCATTTGCAGCCCTATAACAAACAGGATTGTTATAAGCCCAGTCATCGTTCGTAACAATCCCCTGATCCGGTCCATTTCTTCACTTCACCTCGATGTTCTATCTCTCAACTAATTTTTACATATTCTCAACATACTGTTAGCACCCTTTTGAAACTCATAAGGAACTATTATTTCTTCAGTGCTGCAACCTTGTCTATGAAGATCTTCAATTAACCTGTCCAAATGTTCATACCTCTTGCAAGATAGATCAATTAAAGGGAATATACGGATTTCTTGCGTTGTCACTCGCAGCAGTTCCCGGATTGTGTCTAAATGAAAGTTATAATCCAACCGATCTGCATACATGAATAGGAAGTGTGCAGAGAGCGTCAAATCAAATTGATTATCGTGAAAAGGTAACGTTGGTAGTTCTGCCGGAACATAACGGTTGGGAGAACTTTTCATATCCGCTGCACAATCCGTTAATGCCTGAATTCTATGTTTTTTAAGCTCATCACTTGATTTGAAATAATCCCATAAGAAGTTACCCTTTGCATTCTCCATATGCTCAATAACATGTTCTATATCCTGAAATCCCTTTTCTTCAAGTTGTGAAAAGTCGTGGTAATATGCAATATCAGTTGCAGTTACATCAGCCCCAAGCTGACTAGCTATCGCTGTGAAGGAACATCCTCCAGCAGGACAATCAAGTACTCTACAACCTAATAAATCCTCCTTAGAAAGGTTGAACATCGCCATGTATTCATCAAAAGTTCTCCCAATAAGCACAATACGACTTAAATCCAATTTCATCTCTGCTTTACTCATCTCGGCTCACCATTCCTCTTCTCAACTATTCTCAGCTCTTCACAATACAATTGTGCTACAAGGAAAATTATACCACAATATAGTTTTTGTAATTATCATAATTAACAACATTTAGAAAGTGAATTGATCCAGCAGGATAGGACTATTAACTTTGGAAGTAGGGTATATTGTAAAGGATAAAAACAATGACATGCAAAAGGAGATGTTTTTCATCGTAAATAAGCCAAAAACAACAGCAGATTTGACCTATGAACAATATGAAAAATCACGTTCTATAAATCCAGAATCAGTCATCCCTACAGATGATTTGCGTGACGTAAATACCATCACTACACAAAGTATTAGTGAACTTCCTCTAAAGAGTGACGTTGAATATTATTCAAGCGAGGATGTCAATGAGACGGCTCTCGAAGATGTTCCAGATGCTGATGTTATCCAAAGGGACAGCCCTATTGATCCAGCCACACCTCCAATTATAGTTGTACATGGCACAGATCTATTAAATGGATATCATAATGAAGAACCGGAGGATTGATCAATCACGTATCCATAGCTCTTAATATAGGAGTTTTCGATGTGGAAGTAAATATTGCACTAATTCTGTTTGGCCAAGTAAATAACATTGCGTATTTCGCCACAACCTAAATCCATTCCAGGACTTAGGTTGTGGCGAATTTATGTATTACTCCCTGAATAGTGAGTTTATTTCTTTTTAAAATAAGAAAATATCATGATCCACAGAATACAACCAAGTAATATTTGAATTGAACTTTCTTGTATGTCTATACCATCTCCACTCAACAATATTCCAGTGAAGAAACCCAGTACGATACTTATTATTACTTCTATAAATTTAGCCACCTAACGACCTCCATTCAATAAATTTAGATTGTATTGTCCTCATACCATGTCATTTGCTAATGCAACGAGCTTATTCATTGTTTTCCAGTTACGAACGGTCGAAGGTACATCCAACTTCTGAAGATTGTTCGCAAGCTTGGAGTTTCTAATACTATGATGGAATAAAAGGTAGACCTCTCGACCTTCCATTCGATACTCCTCATTTTCACTTTTGTAACCACGTAGTCGTTCAATCCCTTCCTGCGAAGGTTCTTCAAGTAACAAAGAGACGTAAAGACTCTCCCCAACAGCCGATGCTTCCGCTTCGGATATAGCCTGCTCAGAGAATGGGCAGTTCGCAACAATTCTGTTCAACGCCTCCGTTGTTCTTAACACAACAATGACCGAAAACCCAAATACCAACTCAATCTGATCTTCGATCCGTTTCCGTAGCGGTTCTTCTTCCTCATTCGATTCAAAAAGAACATTGCCGCTCTGAATATACATTTGAACTCGAAACAGTCCAATCGCTACAAACATTTCCTTCAATTCAGCCATTTTGATCATATTCTTTCCACCTACGTTAATTCCTCGTAACAGCGCAATATAGATCGTCAACCAACTCACCCGCCTCTTTATTCAATGGATTCAGTCATCGGGATACAACTCTTTCAAAAAACGTATGGATTGGTTTATTAACTCTTCCAATACCTTTACGTCGATATCAGCCACCTTATTAATATACACACAAGCTTTTCCTGCCGTATGTTTACCGAAGTCTGTTAATAACTCATCTCGTTTAGCATCGCCTGTCGCAAAGTACAAACTGATTTTGGCCTTCCGAGGTGAAAAACCTACTAACGCCGCATCCCCTTCATGACCCGAATCATATTTATAATGATAGGTACCAAATCCAATAATGCTTGGTCCCCACATCTTTGCTTGAAAGCCGGTCGTTTCAGTGAAAATATCTAATAATCGATAGGCATCTTCACGTTTCTTAACATTTTCGACATTCTCAATAAACTCAATGACACTGTTATCGGTTTCTTTTGTTTTTGGTATATACATGTAAGGGATCTCTCCTATTTTTGAGTATAATTTAGTAAATAATCTTAGCTTATCATACTACACTAGACGTCAACCTTATAATCATATTGAAGTTCATCCCCTGCTGAGCCACGAATTCCCCAGTTACAGCGAGGAGTTTCAAAAATTGTAATTTCGACATCGTTAGGTACGATCCCACAACTTTCTTCTATTCGTTGGAACAACAACCGTATTAGACTTTTCTTCGCTTCGACTGTCCTACCTTCAAACATGCTGATCTCAATAATGATATATTTCTCCGAACGGTCGATTTTGAAAATAAAATTATCTTCATCAAGAGGAAAAAAACGATGAATACGCTTGTCAACAGGGTAATTTAGCGCATCTACCACACATGAATGAATCACATCAGATAATTTCATTTTGATTGGATTTATCGTTTCTTTATACCCATAAATTTTAATCTGCGTCATTCATTATCTCCACCTTTAAGTTCAAGAGATCCTAGGTTCATCTCAATCTATCTCTAATTTCGGCCATATTTCTTTCCAATCCTTCTTGGTCACTCTGCACTTATAATAAGAATCATCCTTGAACAAAGGACTTCTTCTTACTCTGAATTCAAACAAATCCTCAAGCCCATATGGGCTTACTAATGAAATACTATTATCATCTTCTAATCTAATTCCTACCGCGGTGACTGTCTCCGGCCAATGACTCATGGCATCTTCTATTGATTGATACGGTTCATCCCCATTACGGATGTGCATTCTCGCTTGATTCTTAACTGACCATATCGAACTACCCGTTTGCTGTTCTAATATCCGCTCATATTCCTTCTCTATATCTTCATCCAGTTCCTCCGTATTATAATAAATGATATCAATATCATTTAATGGTGTTCTAGTCGAATATCCATGTAGCGTATCCCAAATATAGTTACGCACATAACCCGCCGCAACAACCCAATTAGGCAGGTTTAACGCTCTCATTATTTTTAGATCTTTCATAATCTCATCATTATTACTAATTAACTTTATTAATGTATTGGTATATTTCGACAGCCGTATCGACTCCTTCGTATTCACTTTATTGCTCTAAGCATTTGTAATAATACCATTACACACCCAGCGACCATCTTCCCGAATAAAATCGATATAGATTGTACCATGGGTTTCTTCGAAGTAATGAGCAAATATCAATTGAAAGCCTGCCTCATCTTCAAGGTATCCAGAACCCCAATATTCTAGATTATCCAATTGAATCCCTTTAAGAAAGTCCAATCTGACTTCTTGACTACCATACATATATACCACTTGATTTTCTACTTTGTCTATCGATAGTCCAGATGCTGATACAGACTCCAAATAGGCATAGTCATTGTTCTCCATCGCATGTAAGATCTTGAAGGAAATATTCATGTTCTCTCTAAGATCCATCATAAATGTTTCAGTTGGTCTACGTTGAAGCTGCTTCACTTGATCCTCGAGAATAGCATTTTCTTTACGAAGTTGATCTTCCATATCAAGGGCTGATATATCTAATTGCTCCAAATTTGTTGTTGGAGAGTTATTACCTGTACAACCAACTAATAATAAACAAAATAAGATCGAAACCCAATACCATTTTTCTTTGAGCATGCTAAATAATCCTCCACATGAAAATACATTCATTATTCAGTTAACTGAAAAACTACCGACATCATGCTACCCTTTCTTAACGTTGAACAAAATCAGTTATAAAAGATGACTTTCCCATTTTTCGTGGGTCCCAATACATTCCTTTTAGCCAAAGAAATACTGTAGTAGCTAAACTAATTTTCACAGAAAACCTAAGTAATTTAAGTATATATTCCCGCATTGGAATTGGATAACCTGTAATCCCACCTTGAGAATCTGATATGAATATAATTGCCAGAGCCAAACCAACTATAAAACCATAAATAGATCCTTTCACTAATCTTCGTTCGATTTCCAAAACCTCCACTTTATTTATTCACGGCCCATGGTTGTCGAACCGACATTACGGTCTCACCAGATTTAATAGCCTGCTCAATTAGCATTCCGATATAGTGATCTTGGGACGCTTCGGGAAGACCATAGAATTCAGGTCCACCAGCAACATAATCCGCCATCTTCTGTAAACAGGCTGCAATAGCAATTTCATCATCATACAGCCTCGCAGGCATAAATGGATTTTCATATACCCAGCGCTCACCCGCCATAATACCTTTAAGGAAGTAACCTTCTGCATTCTCATATTCACCTTTATTGATACGCTTTAATTCCATTTGTATTTGTGTGCAAGAAGGATCTTGTATGCTGATTCGATGATCGAATATTTCTCCACGTTCGCCCCTGATACTTAAATGGTTTGAACGAGTCCATGAACGATGCTGATCCTTGGTGAAATCGTAAATGCCCAACTTCCCGCCAAAATCCAACCAAGCCAAATCCCTCTCCGACTTAATTAATTTATCTTCTGTAGGAGGACCGCTTCGATTAGGCCCTGCAACCCATTCGGATTCAAATCTCATTCCTCGAATGCTCACTTCCTCAAATTGTACTCCCAGCATTTTACGGATTAAGCTGACAGCGTGATAAAATTGAGATATGGATACTGTCACTTGATTCACTTTACCTAGTTGCCCTGACTTAATGATAGTTTCCCGGGCTTCTTGTATAGGGTGAAACTGATATTGTTCGGCGATTTGAATACGTGCGCCTTGAAGGGTAAGCTTGTCGTGTAGATTCAGAAGCCCCTCAAGATCAGGTGCGGGTGGTGTTTCCGCAAGGACAGGAATATCCTGCTCCGCCAGTTGTTGCATATAATCGATAGCTGAAGCAGGGTTGACCGATAGAACGACGAAATCTAGCTGTTCATTTACCAAGAGCTCTTCCAGTGACCTATAAGTAGCCACATGCCATAATTCTTCTAGCGCTTTTCCCTTAGCTTCGTCACGGACAACCATTCCACTCACACGAAACCACTCTGGAAGCGCTTGCGCAATTCTCAAATAATATTGTGCGCGAAATCCCCCGCCGCCTATGATACTGAAAGTAATAGGTTTCCCCATGTAGTACACCGCCTTTTTCTGTTATATGTACAAAATTTAATATTGATTTAGATTACCATTACTGTTATGAAAAATGATAGTTTGAAGATAACAATCTGTACCTTGTGTTTAATATTACTATTCTACCAGCACATCGGCAAGTGATACACTAGCTTTACTACACAGAGATAACCGCTAGATGCAGTCCAATCATTGGCTAATGGATATCCATAACAAAACAAAAAAAGAGACGCCCCAAAGCCAGCTCGGGACATCCCTTCTTGAAATCCATATGTTTAACTTCTACCACCACTACGGAATTTCTGTGTATACGCTTTGGCGTCATTCACATTCTTGACGCGGTTGCGGCTCCACTCCAGTAAGATTCGGTCGATATAACGGAAGTGAACTTTACCGGCAAATACTGCTTCTTTCAAGGCCATTAGTATGAGTTCATCTAGATATTTATCCTGATCGAGCCATCCTGCTATCGTCTCACATTCCATGGGTGATAGCGGACGACCGAACTCTTTCTCGAAGATCGTGAACATATTACGCTCACCTTCAGGATCCTTTGCGCCTGCTAACGCTTCTTCACGCTGTGCAGCAGCTAGTTTCGCCTTATTCTTCGCATCATTCGCCATACATATGCTTAATTTGTCATACAATCCAGATACGTTATAACGTTCGTATTGTATGCCACTATCTTCGTCGACTTCTTCATCAATACTGAGAAATCCATCCTTCATCAGCTTCTGCAAAGTAAGAGAGATCTCTGCCGTTGTTCCCCCTGTTAACTCCTGCATATCTTCTAACGTCGGGAATTCCTTATGCTCCACCTGCTTAAAAGTCATCAGATGCATTAACAATAATAGTTCATTGTCATTTAACTTTAATCTGCGGTAGTAACGGAATATAGCATATGGGAGCACAGCTACGCCCGCTCCCATTCCCGATGAAGCTCCCTCAGCCCATGTTCTCCACCCTGAACTATCCACGAGCTTCACCACCTCTTCATTTAAGGATACAGACGATACAACGTACGTGGGAAGGCAATCGTCTCCCGGACATGATCCAGCCCGCAAATCCATGCCACCGTACGCTCCAGACCAAGACCGAAACCAGAATGAGGTACGGATCCATATTTACGCAAATCCATATACCACTGGTATGTCTCTAGTGATAAATTATGTTCTTTAAAACGCTCTTCAAGTAATGCCTGATCATCAATACGCTGCGACCCACCGATAATCTCACCGTATCCTTCAGGTGCAATCATATCGGCACATAACACCACTTCAGGTCGGTTTGGATCTGGCTTCATATAGAAAGATTTGATCCCTACAGGATAATGTGTTATAAATACAGGCTTATCATAACTTTCGGCAATAGCAGTCTCATGTGGTGCACCGAAGTCATCGCCCCATGGAATATCGAAACCTTGTCCATGTAGAAACTCAATAGCTTCATCGTAAGTAATACGCGGGAATGGCGCTTTAATTTGTTCTAATTTGGAAATATCGCGACCTACCGCTTCCAATTCTACGCGACAATTCTTCAGAACCGATTGCACAACATAAGTAATGAAGTTCTCTTGAACACACAAACTCTCCTCATGATCCGTAAAAGCCATCTCTGGCTCGATCATCCAGAATTCAATGAGGTGACGACGTGTTTTAGATTTCTCAGCACGGAATGTCGGTCCGAAGGAATACACTTTGCCTAAAGCCATCGCTGCAGCTTCCATATATAATTGACCACTTTGAGTTAAATAGGCGTCTTCATCAAAGTATTTCGTATGGAATAGGTTGGTCGTTCCCTCCGCAGATGTCGGAGTTAGGATTGGCGGATCTACCAAAGTAAAACCATTCGTATCAAAAAACTCCCGAACCGCACGAATGATCTCTGCACGGATGACTAGAATGGCACGTTGTTTGTTCGAACGAAGCCATAAATGACGATGATCCATTAAGAAATCTACACCATGCTCCTTCGGGGTAATCGGATAATTCTCAGTGATATGTATCACTTCAATACCAGTAACGGACATTTCATAGCCCGATGCACTTCTTGATTCTTCACGAATAATGCCTGTCACATACAAAGAACTTTCCTGTGTTAGGCTCTTCGCATCATCCCATACCTGTTCTGAAACTTCACTCTTTACAACAACACCTTGAATATATCCTGATCCATCTCGCAACTGTAGAAATTGAATTTTTCCGCTTGAGCGTTTGTTGTTGATCCAGCTTCCAATGGTTACTGTTTCTCCAACATGCTGATTCACATCACGAATCACACTTTTTGTGGACATCCTTAGATCTCTCCTTTATGAACTACTCTTTCAATACAATAACTATTTCGCTTCACTAACAATACGATAAGTATCACGGGCAATGACCAATTCTTCATTCGTCGGAACGACAAGAACCTTTACTTTGGAATTTTCAGTTGAGATTAAACGTGGTTCACCCGAACGAACCGCATTGAGTGCATCATCAATATCTACTCCCAGATAGGATAAATTTTCACATACCTTCTCACGTACAACAACTGAATTTTCACCAACACCAGCTGTAAATACAATGGCATCGACACCGTTCATAACAGCAGCATAAGCACCAATGTATTTACGTAAACGATACTCATACATTTCAAAGGCAAGTGTACAATTCGCATCGCCATTCACCATGCCATCTGTTATTTCTCTCATATCACTGCTAACGCCGGATATTGCCAAGAGTCCACTATGTTTATTAAGCATAGAGTTCACTTCATTCACGGTCAATTCTACTTTATTCATAACATACGGTACAATCGCTGGATCAAGATCACCACTACGAGTTCCCATCATCAAGCCTTCTAACGGAGTCATACCCATGGATGTATCAACGGAACTTCCTCCTAGTACAGCAGTTACACTACCACCATTTCCAATATGACAGGTAATAATCTTCAAGTCCTCGATTGGTTGTCCAAGAAATTCCGCTGCTGCCTTACTAACATATTCATGTGAAGTACCATGGAAGCCGTAACGGCGTACTTTGTACTTGTTATACAGAACTTTCGGGATGGCATACAAATAAGCCTTCTCAGGCATTTCTTGATGAAAGGCAGTATCGAAAACAACAACCATCGGTACACCGGGCATGTTAGCTTCTGAAGCTGTAATCCCCATCATTGCCGCAGGATTGTGAAGTGGCGCTAGATCAATCAAGCGACGAATTTCCGTCTTAGCCTTATCATCAACAAGAGCTGAGGACTTAAACGATTCGCCTCCATGGACAACACGATGGCCTACTGCCTGTATCTCGTCAACCGATTTGATCACACCATGCACTGGATCTAATAGCATAGAGAGTACTTTCCGAATAGCTGTCGTATGTTCCAGAATCTCCTGAACTTCAGTTACTTCCTGACCCCCAGTTGGACTATGAGTCATAATGGATGAATCCATACCAATTCGCTCTACAAGACCTTTTGCCAGAACAGATTCGTCTGTCATGTCATACAATTGATATTTCAAAGAAGAACTTCCAGCATTAATAACTAGAATTTTCATACCCGTTCACCATCCTTATCGTACTTGAAGAATCCTTCACCTGTTTTAACACCTAAGTTTCCTGCCCGAACCATCTTCTTAAGTATGGTAGAAGGACGATATTTCAATTCACCGAATTCACGGAACATTCTTTCAAGTGCTGCGAGTATAGAATCTAATCCGAAACGATCTGCCATCGCAAATGGACCATCCTGGAATTGATACCCAATACGCATAGCGTCATCGATATCTTCTGCAGAAGCGACTCCTTCTTGAAGAACATGCAGTGCCTCATTAATTAACAAACAGACTAATCGAGAAGTAACAAATCCAGGAGACTCATAGATCATAACACCCTTCTTGCTCACTACTTCTTCTACGAATTTTTTCGTTTCTAAGAAAGTGTTGTCTGATGTTTTCAATCCACGGATAATTTCAACTAGATCTACTTTGCCAACAGGATGAATGAAATGCATTCCAATGACACGTTCAGGATACATCGTGGAACTTGCAAGTTCCGTTAAACTTAGTGTAGATGTATTACTTGCAAGAATTATATTATTAGGACACACTTGGTCTAATTGTGAGAATACTTGTTTCTTTGCATCAAGATCTTCATAAATGGTCTCAATAACCATATCACAGGTACCCAGTTCAGCGAAATGAACAACCTTATAAATTCTGCTTAGGATCAGCTTCTTCTCTGCTTGGGTAATTCCCCATTTCTCAAGCTGTTTGTCGAGACTTGCTTCTATCATATTATAAGAATAATTTAACGTCTCTACATCTTTCTCAACCAGCAATACATCAATGCCTTTTGTAGCTAGCATTTCTGCGATACCTTGCCCCATCGTGCCACCACCGATGACACCAATTTTTTTGAATAACATTCGGTATGCAACTCCCTTTAGTCTTTATATTCGGTAATATACCCTTCTTGTCGAAAAATATATTATTCCACTCCAACATCTAATAATATCTTAGCACGGAACAAAAGTAAAAAAAAATAACCAGCATCACGTTTTATGCTGGTAAAAGGGAATATTCACGAAATAGACATCGAAATTGTTCTCCAGTTAGATTCTCCTCGGTTAAAAGGATATCCAGTGACTGGTCAAAGATATTACGGTGCTGTTCAAGAGCATCCCTTGTTCGTGTCATTAATTGTTCTAAAATGGCATTATTCTCTTTCATCAACTCTTCTGTAGTCACCATTTGAATATTAATAATACCTAGTGAGGTTAATCCTGATTTCATCATCGTCTGAACAATATTCAGTGCCTGTTCGAAATCATTGCTAGATCCTGTACTTCTTCCACCATAATATATTTCTTCTGAAGCAGCCCCACCAAGTGCAATCATAATTTGATCTTCTAGAAATGACTTCGTGTACAGATACTGCTCCTCTTGAGGATTATGACGTACATACCCAAGCGCCTGACCTCGCGGACTAAGTGCTACTTGACTAACACTGCCCGGACGGACAATTTCAGCCATGATGGCATGCCCTAATTCATGAATAGCCACTCTCTTCTTCTCTTCCTGCGTTGACTCACGATCTGTCTTCTCACCCATCATCACTTTATCAATCGACATTGATAAATGTCGTTGTTCAATTTCGGTCTTATTCTCTCTCATCATATAAATGGCAGCTTCGTTCATCACACTCTCCAGCTGTGCACCCGAGAATCCAAAGGATTCTTCTGCAATCTTATCCAGATTAGTGTCTGCGTGAATGGGCTTATTGTTAGCATGAAGCTCAAGAATATGCTTGCGACCTTTTTTATCAGGAAGATCCACTTGAATATGACGGTCGAACCGTCCTGGACGAAGAAGTGCACTATCCAGCATTTCCTTGCGATTGGTTGCAGCTATGAGTAGTATCCTAGGACTTTCTGAATTATAAATGCCATCCATTTCCGTTAATAACTGATTTAAAGTCTGGTCATACTCACGTTGCTGTCCGCCTTCACGTTTACCACCGATGACATCAATCTCATCAATAAATATAACTGCACTTTTCTTGTTTTCCTTCGCTGCACGGGTTCTCGCGTCACGGAATAAATCACGAACTCTCCCAGCACCGACGCCGACGTACATCTCAACGAACTCACTGCCCGATGCAGCAACAAATACAGAATCCGTATACTGACTGGCAGCTTTAGCGAGTAGTGTTTTCCCTGTTCCTGGAGGTCCTGTGAGTAAGATTCCCTTCAATGGGCGAATACCAAATTTCTGAATTTCTTCATGTCTAATGAGAAAATCGAGTGCTTCCATCAATTCCTCTTTCGGATGCTCCTGCCCACCAATTTCATCAAAAGTCAGCTTGCCTGGACCTTTCTCCTTGCGCTTCCGGTCTGCCATTGCACCTACTGCAATCCCACCACGCTTATTCACAAATAATAGCAATCCACCCACAAGTATTCCAACAATTAGAATCGGAATAATATTCACACCAATATAGACGAGAAAGATAAGTAGAACCGGCGCAAATCCGATCAATATTTCTTTGCTCCACTTAGGCATTGTTCCACACCCCCAATACTCCTGGCTCGCGTGGCAGAATAATAAACTTACTGCCCTCTCCATCGGTTAGACTGACATACACGTTCTTAGCATCCATTTCAGTTGTCACTTTTACAGTTGTATTGTGTTCCATCTTGTTTAATTTCTCAACAATCTGTGTATATTGTCTATTCTCCATAGCTTCTGCGACAGGGAACATCGCCTGATCCCAGAACTCATCTAATGTATCGTTGGAGTGATCAACCACATCGAGCTTTAACATCCTTTTCCCAATGATAGATTTCCCCTCAGTCGTAAGTTGTTGAACTAATCCTGATATTTTCGTCCCAGGTATAACATCAAGCTTCACAACGACCTCATTACGGGTAATTTCCAGTTGGTACTCATTAACACCCACATATTCCTTAACTATATTTTGAAGCGGATTCTGCTGAGCTATCTGCCGATAACCGAACCACCCACCAAATAAGAGCGCACCTGAAATGACCACCGTTAGTGCAACCGGAATAATTCGTAACTTCATATAACTATCTCCCTTCGCGAGTCATTCTGGGTATTCATGTATGATATCGCTACTTCGTACATCATCTATTCTTTCCTGCCGGTATTGATTATGGTTTAGAACCTAATAATATGAGTATATCAATTCGTATATATTTCCTGCATGAATTAGTATATCATATCGTATACACTTATTTTCTGAGAATATATGTATTTGTTAATAATGTCACTAGGATTACGACATTCGCCTTCACCAATCACACAGTTGCATAAAGCGCACTTAAATTCGAACGAATCATCATAAAGCTAACTTTAGTTGCATTCATGGTATCTAGTTACTGGACAAACCCACTTTTCATCGTTTTCGCCACTTTTAACTGCCATTATTACATCTATTTCTGCTGCACCGTACTTTTCCCATCAATTAAGTGACCATACTGCAACTGTTCCTCTCACCGCGCAATCAGAGCCCATCTGAACTCGTCAGATCCCAAAACAAACAATAAAACCAGCCGAATCATCCTAAAAGAATGGCTCAGCTGGTTTATTGATTTAACGGTTTGGCAATGTAAATTGTTCGCCTATTTGTGTACCATCACTAAATCGATAGAAGCGATAATTATAATGATCCTGTTCTTTGTAAAATAGCTGCCAGACAGCAGTTCCATTGAATAAGCCAAGTTGCAAATGAGTTTCTTTCATATTTGAAAGTTCCTTTTCGATAAGAAGTATCATTTGACTTTTGGATAATCCATCCTTCAATAGTTCACTTCGAATCGCTCTAGGAGTATCATTCACTTCGTAATCACTCGTTAATGGAACCCAGACAATTATATTCTGATCGACTTGATCCTTACCTTCGATAACCCAGACGACATTGTTCCAGACCGATTTGGAGGTACGAGTAACATGAATTAATTCACTATGCTGCTTCGCTGCAGCAATAGCCATATCTTCTTGTTTCCATTGATCCTGCATAATGTATATGTAATAGCGAAAGAGTCCGAATAGCAGAACGATCACGACCGCAATACTTAACCAAATGATCTTCTTCTTGTTCATGTTCATGCTCTTGTTCTTGATATTAATCTTCTTCAACCTGAACTTCCTTTCTTCAGGAATAAGGAATAACTCACACCTTAACGGTTGAGTAAGCCCTCGAAAGCAGATTGCGCTTCATGGTGTATACGTTCTTCGTCTAGAGTAAGACAAACACCATTCTTCACAACTTGCTTACCATCAACCCATACATGTTCTACATCTTTGGCACTCGCAGAATAGATTGAGTGTGAGATGAAATCGGTATGTGGTAAGAAATGAGCCTGATCCGTATTCAGTGCGATGAAATCTGCCTTCATGCCCGGAGCCAACCTTCCTACTGTATCTAGAAACAACGACTTCGCACCATATATTGTACCCATCCGCAGTGCCTCAGCAGCCGGAATAGCTGTTGGATCACCAGAAACCCCTTTGTGAATGAGAGCAGCAAGCCGCATCTCTTCAAACATATCCAGATTGTTATTACTTGCCGGACCATCTGTTCCAAGCGATACAGGCACTCCTGCCTTCAAGAGGTCTGTTACACGCGCGATACCGCTCGCAAGCTTCAAGTTACTTCCTGGATTATGTGATACGCCAACTTGATGGGTTGCTAGTATCTCGATCTCTTCATCATTTAGGTGCACACCGTGTGCAACAATCGAAGGACGTGTAAACATGCCAAGCTTCTCTAAATGTTGAACAGGTCGAAGACCATAATCCGCTACATTCTGCGCTACTTCGCTCAACGTCTCGGACATATGTGTATGCATCGGCAGATCAAGATCATGTGCAGCTTGGACAAACTTCTCGAAGTAATCTGGAGGGCAAGTATAAGGTGCATGAGGCGACATCATCGTCGTGATTCTACCCTCTGCTTGACCGTTCCAATTTTTCGCAAAAGTGATCGCTTCCTGAAGTTTATGTTGTTGGACTTCCGCAGAACAGAATCCGATAACACCTCTAGTTAGCACGCCACGAATTCCGGATTCTTGAACCACTTTAGCTACTTGATCCATTTGATCATACATATCTAGAAAAGTCGTTGTGCCACCTTTAAGCATTTCCAACACAGATAAGGATGTTCCCCAATAGACATCTTCAGAAGTGAATTTCTCTTCCATTGGCCACATTTTTTCCTGCAACCATACTTGTAGAGACAGATCGTCGCCATAACCTCTAAGCAATGACATAGCAGCATGCCCATGTGTATTCACAAGACCTGGTAAGAATAAGAGATGACTCCCATCCACTACCGGAATGTCCTCACCAACTACCGGCATGTCTTCACCAATATACGTAATCAAGTCATCCTCTACGAGCATATAACCTTTCAATACAGGCTGTTCATTGTTCAGAACAGCAAACGTACCATTCTTAATGATCCACTTCTGCGCTTTGTCGTTCACCATCGTCTGAATCTCCCTTTCCATTAACCAAGTAATACGCAAGGCTAAGCATATCCGTAGTGAAATCAGCTGCATGAATACGAACATGCGCTGGGGCCTTTAATATCGTTGGAGCGAAATTCAATATGGCTCCAATTCCTGCTTCAATCAATTTATCAGCAACCTCCTGAGCTTCTTGCTCAGGAACTGTAATGATTCCAATTCGAATATTATACTTCTTAATCGTATCGAAGAGTTCCTCCATAGGTTGAACTTCCAATGTGTTAATATGTGTTCCAACCTTTGTTGGATATGCATCAAATACGGCGACAATCTTTAAATTCTCTTTCAGATAAGCATTATAATTGGATAATGCATGTCCTAGATTACCCGCACCTACCAGAACGACATTGATCTGTTGATCCAAATTAAGTATATGTCGTATTTTCTCTATTAAATAAGCCACGTCATAGCCAATACCTTTTCTGCCGAAATCGCCAAAGTATGCAAGATCTTTACGAATTTGTGCAGGGTTCAAATCAAGCCTTTGACCTAATTCCTGTGAGGAAACTGTAGCTACTTCCCGTCTCTGAAGTTCCGTTAGATAACGTAAATAAATGGGTAATCTGCGTACAACAGCTTCTGAAATTTTATCAGATTTCATTTTTGCTCCTCCTAATGAATAGCTAATACATTGATCAAGGACGCTGTCCGTCTTCTAGCCATTCCGAAATTCTTGAAACCATTTGATGGGTCGGCATATGTTCCATCTTGGGACCAGGTAATGAATACAGGAAATACTTCCCGTAATAAGATTCAATCACACGTGTATCATACACAATGACGATTCCCCGATCACTCGCCGTACGCACTAATCGTCCAAATCCTTGTTTGAAGCGAATAACCGCTTGAGGTACTGACAGTTTCATGAAAGGATTTTTCTTTTGTTGCTGTAAAAGTTCACTCTTCGCCTCCACAAGTGGATGATTAGGAGGTTGAAAAGGAAGTCGGACAATCGCTAAACAAGTCAATGCTTCTCCTGGGATATCTACCCCTTCCCAGAAACTGTTCGTTCCTAGAAGTACCGAGGCACTACTATCTTGGAAACGGCGGATCAACTTACTTCGGCTCCCATTGTCTACACCTTGTCCTAGTACGGCAATATCCGTTGAAGAAAGAGCTTTACTTAAAGGCTCATAGACTTGACGAAGCATGCGATAAGAAGTGAACAATACTAACATTCGACCCTGTGTAACGATAGCCGTTTCAGCCAGTGATTTGACAAGTGTTTCGACGAAGAGTGCATCACCTATACTCCCCTTCACACTTGGGAAATCACGCGGGATGATCAGCAATGCCTGATCTCGATAACGAAAAGGAGACGGCAACTGAACAGTTACTAGCTGGTCTTGATCCGAGGCTTCTTGAAGCCCCAAGTTTTCAATCATATACTGAAAAGATTTGTCGATTGACAACGTAGCGGAAGTTAGAATAATGCTTTTCTTTTTATCAAAGAATACTTCCTTTAGCTGCTGGCTTACATCTACAGGAACCGCATACATTTGTAGAGATTTACTCCGGTAGTGACCATTAGCCTCCATCCAGTATACATTTCCTGCATCGTTAAGTGATATGAAGAAATGTAAGTCTTCACGCTGGGATGCTAAATCTTTCACAAGACCACTGATGTCCGTAAGCAGACTCTCGAAATTAAAATCCTCCAGATTTTCTCTGATTTCATTTATCATTTTGTCTGAACTACGAATGACTTCGCCTAGCGTTACATAAATCTGATTCTCTATTTCTTTCAGCACTTCCCAATCCTTCGGTTTCTTGGAAGGCTGTAAGCGTAGCACGAACTGTCCCGTATCCCCTGGGGCAGCATCACTTCGCTC
This sequence comes from Paenibacillus sp. FA6, assembly GCF_051550225.1. Classification (NCBI taxonomy): domain Bacteria; kingdom Bacillati; phylum Bacillota; class Bacilli; order Caryophanales; family Paenibacillaceae; genus Paenibacillus; species Paenibacillus sp. FA6. The sequence goes on from NZ_CP188820.1 coordinate 2,489,364, forward strand.
AGGTAACAGAGCAAATAGCATATCGCTTAGTCTATCCCAATGTTCCTTCACGTCGACTAAATCACCACTCATACGATCCGTCAATAGAGCCCAGTCGGCAGCCTTCTCATCGTTTGAAGAATGTAGCTGTTGTCGAAGAACAGGGAATTGACCATTCCTGTTATCTTTGTAAAGTCGCGATAAAGTGTGGATCACATTGAAATACCTCATATGAAGGCCTAAGTGTTTACCGGCAACTTCCTCCAAATGATGCGCTTCATCAATAACTAAATACTCGTAAGCAGGCAATAGCTGATGTCCTGCCTTTATATCTGTGAACAGCTTCGAATGATTGGTAATCACTACATCTGCTATACCTGCTTCATGCTTTGCACGATGGTAATAACATTTACGAAACCATGGACAGGCACGTCCTAAGCAAGAATCCGAGTCACTGGACACGGTTTCCCAGAAATCCCCACCGCGAGCTCCTAGATTCAGTTCTTCATCGTCACCTGTCTCTGTCTGTGTTAACCACACAATCATTTGTGCGGCTAAGATCAAGTCCTCTTTAGGATTTGTAAAGTCCCGTCTATTTATTTTATGTTCAAATTTTCTCAAACACAAATAATGTTGTCTCCCCTTGAAAATTGCTGCTTTGAAGGGGAAAGGAACAACTTGAGTCAATAGTGGTATATCTCGCTCTCGCAACTGCTCCTGAAGGTTAATCGTATGCGTGCTTACCATGACTTTCTGTTCACGCTTCACACTCTGATAAATAGCCGGAATTAAGTACCCTAGAGATTTCCCAGTTCCTGTTCCCGCTTCAATAAGAAGATGCTTCTCTTGATCAAGTGCATTCATTACCTCAGTGAACATCATACTTTGTGATTCGCGAGCTTCATACTGTGGCATAATCGAGCGGAGCCCTTCCTCAATCTGAGCAAGATACTCCGGGAAATCGACATTCTTCAGAGGGTTATCATCTGCATCATCCCGCGGCGTTGATATATCCGTCCAATCTTCAACAGCCAAAGCTAATTGGCGATAAAATGTATGACTCTCCAGATCCTGTGCAGGCTCCTTCTCTTTCTCCCTACACAGCGCGTCGAAATACCAAGCTAAATCACTGTCCTCATCCATAAATAGCTCACTTAGGCGCTGTAAAGTAATCAGTGGAAGACTAACCAATTCATCCAAACATTTCAACAATACATGCGCAGTAGCTAGCGCGTCACTATCCGCTTGATGGGGTCGATCATGCTGAATACCGAATTGCGAGGATACAAGCCCTAATTGATAGGTCGTTAATGACGGAAAACATATTTTAAGAAAATCAATGGTATCAAGCAGCCGTCCCGCGTATGGCAAATAACCACATCGATCAAGTGAGTTCTGTAAGAAATTGAAATCGAATGCGATATTATGGCCTACCAAAACAACGTCATCTAATAAGGGAACTAACTCCATCATCATTTCTTCTAAGGAAGGAGCGTTCTCAACGTCACTATTGGAAATTCCAGTTAAATTACTAATAAAAGGAGGAATGGGGATACCCGGATTAACGTAAGATCCGTATACACGAGATATCGATTGATCTTCCTCAATAATGGCAAGTCCTACTTGAATGATCTCATCACCGGGTTGGTTACCAGTAGTTTCAAAATCCAATACAGCAAATTTCATGTTCTATTATTCCCTTTCAATCCAGTCTCTTTTACAGCATAACAGAAGTTCTCATTTTATTCATTAATTTGAGGTGCAAAAAAGGCGATGCCCCGTCGCTCACGCTTAGCAGGCATCGCTTCATTACGTTCATCCAGTTAATTCAATGAAATGAGCTGACTTCCATATTGGAGTTGACCACGGTTGTCGTTGCACACTTGTATATTCACAAGTGGATCAGCTAGTGTTGGATCATTTTGCATTGCCAATGCGAAGTACTCCTGAGCTTTCCTCGTATCCGAAAGTTTAACCTGAATACATCCAAGTGCGTTATAGATCATTGCTTTAAGCCTTTTATGTTCAGTCAGGGGAAGAATCCATTGGAATTGCTTAAGCGCTTCTGACGTCTCTTCTAAATGAAGATGAGCCATCGCAATATACATTCTTGCAAGCAAACTGTCAGGGACATCCATGATGATAACAGAAAATTGCTGTATAGATTGACGATACATCATTAATTTGAAGTAACCCTGACCCCTTACAAAAGACTCCGTCTCCATTTCAGGTGTAGCACCTAGAGGAAAAATGGGTGGTAATAACGTATATTCTCGAAAAGCGCCCATTTTGTCTTCAAAGGAAAGCCATTCCTCAATAATTCCATCACTCATCGCTTTAAGCATGTTCCATCTCTGGATCATATATTGCTTTTGAGTATCTTGTGCTGTTGGGTAATGCTTGATAATCTCCTCTAACATGTCGTTCATTTCAGCGAATACATGTTGAAACATAATCTGCATCCCACCTTTAACAATCATGATATTAGTGCGATTGAACTGATTAGTGCGATCTAACTAATATCATTTTTTGTAGAAGTGGTTCTTTTCATGCGTCGATACCATACATTGCATCTTATGTTCATTAAGCCTTATTACATAATCGTCCCATGAACTTCTTTCTCCATCAATTGAACAGGTTTATTGTTCTCATCAACAAAGACTACAGTAGGTTTGTGTGAACTTAAGTTTTCTTGAGACATGACGGCATATGAAATAATAATCACAGTATCTCCAGGAGAAACTAATCGTGCCGCTGCTCCATTCAGACAAATGACACCACTATCCCGTGGACCAGGAATAACATATGTTTCTAGACGAGCGCCATTATTGTTATTTACAATTTGAACTTTTTCATTCTCAAGTAAATCTGCCGCTTCCATCAAATTCTCATCTATCGTAATACTGCCCACATAGTTTAAATTCGCTTCCGTTACTGTTGCTCGATGGATCTTGGACTTCATCATATGTCTAAACAAGAGAAAGAGCCTCCTTTGGCATGAACAATATATTATCAATCAATCGGGTTGTACCGAACTTTACAGCTACAGCCATCATCACTTGATCATGAACGTCTGCAAGCAATTCATCATCTTGCAAAAGAATCAATTCAGGAAAAGTCAGCACTTGAACGTAATCTATAACAGCGAGCGGAGAACTAACAATCATAGACGTAAGCTTCTCGCGAACCTCTGAGGCAGTTACAGTCTTTCCATCATCCAGTTCGCCTTTCACCTCACGTAGAGAACGAGAGAGCACTAATGCTTGTCGACGCTCTTCTGAGCTCAGATACACATTCCTTGAACTGAGGGCAAGCCCATCTTTCTCACGAACGATAGGACACGGTACGATTTCCACATTCATATTCAGATCCCGAACCATTTGCTGAAGTACAGCGATTTGCTGTGCGTCTTTCATCCCGAAGAATGCAAGATCAGGCTGGACAATATTCATCAGTTTACTGACCACTGTCGTCACACCGTCGAAATGCCCTGGACGCGATGCGCCACACAGTAACTCAGTTCTCTCAGATACGATAATCTTCGTCTTCGTCGGTTGAGGATACATTTCATCCACCGTGGGGATAAATACAATATCTGCACCTTGGATTTCCACCAAAGCTAAGTCTCGCTCTTCATTTCGAGGATATGTCTCATAATCCTCCCCGGGTCCAAATTGAATCGGATTCACAAAAATACTTACAACGACCACATCACTCATCTCACGAGCACGAGTCATTAAGCTAGCATGTCCACCATGAAGATAACCCATCGTTGGAACTAATCCAATCTTGCTGTCCACCATATGATTCACTTTATATCGCTTAATCGCTTGTCTTAATTCAATGATACTTCTGATTACTTCCATGACTTATCCCCCCTTTGTCGTTCCGTTTCCATAAAGGGAATCCAATACATGATCATCTGCCAAGAACACATGCTCGGTAGACGGGAAGGAGCGTTCCTTTACTTCTTTCACATATTTCCCTAATCCTTCACGAATTAATGATCCAATGTCACCATAAGTTTTGACAAATCGCTTGTTCATGTAGGGTGATGCATATTGGAAAATATCATGAAACACGAGTACTTGCCCATCACAATAACGTCCCGCTCCAATTCCAATCGTTGGAATGGTTAATTCCTTTGAAATGGCTTCTGCCACTTGCTCAGTTACTAGCTCCAGCACGATTCCAAAGGCTCCTGCTGCTTCTAAAGCTTTAGCTTCATCCATCAGTCGCTGAGCATCCTTAGCATCTTTACCCTGTATCCGATAGCCACCAATTTGGTTCACAGATTGTGGTGTGAGACCAATATGACCTAAGACAGGGACGCCTGATTTCACAATAACCTCCACGGCTGAGCATATCTCCAAACCGCCCTCAAGTTTCACAGCTTGGGCATTCCCCTCCTGCATAAGCCTCCTTACACCGCGCAAAGTCTCATCTATACTTCCGTGATATGTCATAAAAGGCATGTCAGCTACGATAAAGGTGTTCTCAGCACCTCTAGCAACTGATCGAGTATGATACACCATATCCTCCAAAGTTACAGGGATGGTCGAGTTATATCCCAATACAACATTACCAAGCGAATCTCCTACTAGAATGATATCTACATTCGCTTCCTCAGATAACTTGGCCGTAGGATAATCATATGCTGTAACCATACTCAAAGGAATTCCTTCCTCTTTCATCTTTTTCATTTTTACAATGTTTAGCATTGATTTAGTTGACATATTCATGCACTCCTTTCATTTTTAAGACAACAAAAAAACCTTCTAGTATTTCCACTAAAAAGGTCCGATAGTCAAAAAAGAGTCACTTTCGATCGTCCCTTCTGTCTCGGTCCTTCCGGCTCAGAGCAGAATCCAACGTACACACTGTATTCAGTAAGCATAGTCCATTTAAACTTAAGTATTCAGTACAAGTGCAGTTCGACTTCTTTCGATACCGCCTAATAAACAGTATAACAAATACAATCATAAATTTCACTATTTAAGTTTGACATCACCGGAGATTATTGGCATGATCTCACCCATTCCCATATCCACAAGCAGTGCCCCACTAGGATCCAGACCAATAGCAATGCCTTCTCGTAATCCTTGATGGGTGTTTACTATAACCTCTTGTTGATTACTTATCGACAATGCTTCCCACAATAAGGAGATAGGCTGGAAGCCCTCCTGTTGGTATAGCGTATACAACGTTTCGAACTCTTCCATAACCGCAGCTATCAATACGGTACGATCCACCGTACTTCCACTCTCTATCTTTAATGATGTTGCAATATCCCGTAACTCTTCAGGGTAATCGTAAGCATCCACATTCACACTTATACCGATCCCAGCAATACAATAACGTACGAACTCATCCTCAACGACCGATTCCAATAAAATACCACATATTTTGCGTTTATTGAAAAGAATATCATTGGGCCACTTGAGTCCAGCATTTAACCCTGTCGTCCTTCTAATCGCGCGACAAACAGCTACACCTGTAAGAAGAGTGAGCTGAGACGTAAACTTAAGGGACTGTTGTGGACGAAGAATGAGACTCATGTAGATCCCTTTACCTTGCGGAGAGAACCACTTACGCCCCAATCTCCCTTTGCCACCTGTCTGTTCTTCCGCAATGATAAGCGTTCCTTCAGCAGCACCCTGCTCTGCTCTCTTTCGCGCTTCTTCTTGCGTAGAGACCGTCGTTTTTACAATTTCTATATCCGCACCCATAATCTTTGTCTTCAATGCATTCTTCAACGTCAATTGATCAAGTGAATCCGGCTTCACTAAAATACGATACCCTTTATTCGGCACTGCCTCAAATTCGTATCCTAAGCCTCTCAGCTTATTGATTTGCTTCCACACCGCTGTCCGACTGATCGATAATCTTCGACTCATTTCTTCACCCGACATAAATTCATCAGGATTCTGAAGTAATATGCTCAATAGGGATTCATCAACCATGACTTGTACTCACCCGCTTCATTTCATCAATTAAACTATCTTTATCGTTCTCGACGATCCCTGCTGCCACAACTAACAATAAATGCTGAAGCATCTCACTCAGCCATGGGCCTGCCGGTCGCTTCAATGCCTGCATGATTTCATCACCACTTACATTCAAACCTTTAAGATGGTGGACTCTCATTTGACTTCCCCACGTTGCAAATAAATCCAAGACTTGTACAGGGATAATACGTCTGTGCTCCGGAAGTACCCGTTGCATCATCAGCCAGCCATCAGCGGTTGCTACTCCGAATGAAAGGACGAGGCTAATCCATGATTGCCTTAGTCTTTCATCACAATCCACACTTTCCCGTGCTACATATTCTTTTCTTACTTGTTCATCTAGCCGAAGTAGACCGCAAATATCATCCTTCTCTTGATTGCTAAATGTCCATTTCCTTAAATTTGTCCCCGCCTCGCTAGATGTGAAATTTCCAGCATAGAGAAGTAGACCCCATCTAACGTTACATGTCTCTGAACTTAATATATGCAATCCAGTGAGTAACTCTCGATCAAATCTTGAACATAATATAGGTACTTTAGCGAATTCTAATAAGAGACTGCGACTTAAGAGTTCGAGCCCTCTTAGGGGGTTCTCACCACGCATGATCTTCTCCATTTCAACACGAATTCGTTCCAACGCTATGTATTGTAAGTTACTGCGCTTAGATAATAAACCCTTCCATGTATCCTTTGCGATCGAATATCCGAATACGGATGCAAACCGTACACAACGAACCATCCGCAGAGCATCCTCATCGAAACGTTCGAGAGGATCTCCAACAGCACGAATTATGCCTTTTCGGGTAGCTTCTTGACCACCGAAAGGATCTATATATGTACCATCGACGGCTCTTGCGATAGCATTCATCGTGAAGTCACGACGCTTCAAATCCTCTTTAATATCTTTCACAAAGGTAACTGCATCAGGGCGTCGATGATTGATATACGTCCCTTCCACGCGATACGTAGTCACTTCAAATGGATGACCCTTCATGATCACCGTAACTGTACCATGCTGAATCCCTGTAGGGATGGTGTGATCGAATAACCCCATTACTTCTTCTGGAGTCGCTGATGTCGTCAGATCCATATCGTGGATAGGACGACCCATTAATTCATCCCTCACACAGCCCCCTACCCAATAAGCTTCAAACCCATGTTCCAGTAACGTTTGAAGAAGGACTTCACTTTGTTCCGCCATTCCTATCTCCGCATGAATCCATTTCACCAATGACAACTACCCACACACCTCATTCAAATATTCTGTATTTGGAACCTCTCGCCCCAGAACACGATAATATATTTCTTCATATTTCTTCGTAATCAATGTATCACAGAAATCTTCTCTTGCACGTTTCAAACATGCCTTACTGAACCTTTCACCTAAAGCGACATCAGATAATAGCTGAATCGTAAATTCGGCCATTTGAGCGACATCTCCAATAGGAGCAAGGAAACCCGTCTCTCCATGAATGACAAGTTCAGGAATGCCACCAGCTTCAGAACCCACTGTAGGTACACCGCAGGCCATCGCTTCTAGTGCCACCAGACCGAAGCTTTCCTTGGAAGATGGCAGAAGCAGCACATCCGCAAGTGATATGACATGTGCGATCTCATCTTGTTTACCGAGGAAATGAACCCTGTCAGATAACCCCAATTCATTAATTATACATTGAATTTTCGGCAGATCTGGACCTTCTCCAACTAACAAAAGTTTTGAAGGAATCTCTTCATTCACCTTTGCAAAAATATCAATAACATCCGAAACGCGTTTCACTGGACGAAAATTAGATATATGCATAAGTATTTTCTCATCAGGTAGGGCAAAATCTTGTCTTAAAGATGTTGTATCACGAGGGTAGTATACCCGTTTATCTACGAAATTGTATGTCAAGTCAATGTCTCGACTAATATCCAAGACATCTCTAGTTTCTCTAATCAAGTCATTCGACACCGCCGTTACTGCATCACTTTCATTTATGGCCAATCGAATAAGATCTTTCAGTGTTTCATCTTGTGCTAATACAGTAATGTCTGTTCCATGTAGTGTTGTCACTACTTTCAATTGATCCCCGACCATCTGCTTAGCTAGAAAGGCACATACCGCATGAGGTACCGCATAATGTACATGAAGGATATCAAGATTCTGCAACTTGGCGACTTGTGCCATCTTAGTAGCTAGCGCTAAATCATAAGGTGGATATTTAAACACATAGTAATCGTTCACTTCAACTTCATGGTAAAATATATTCTTTTGGAACGTCGTTCCTAATCGAAATGGAATACTATGCGTAATGAAATGAACCTGATGCCCCTTCTCAGCTAATAATTTCCCTAGCTCAGTCGCAACTACACCCGAACCACCTAGTGATGGATAACAGGTAATTCCAATTTTCAAAAATTTACTCATTATCGTCGCCCCCCTTCCTATTTATACACACAACCCCATCATTACGATAAGAATCGCTCAACCAAGAACGGTGTTTTTACAGCAAAACCCTCAGCATACGGAACAAGTCTACGTTGACCAACTAATCTATCACGAGACTTCACGCGTTCAATATATCCTTGAGTAAGAGGAGTATCAATCGCATCTGTCGTTAACTTTTCAAATTGAGATCGATAGCATGAAAGTGCCTTCTCCTTCATTTCATAATGATTTGATATATCTACGATAAGGTCTGCTTGTCCTAGATCATTAATGAAATAATAAACCAACTGTTCCACATTTACGATCGGTTGGTTAGGCATATAACGACGAAGCTTTGCATTAAACACAGCCTCTTCAACTAACTTACTACAAGCGATATGATCAGGATGTCTATCTTCCCAGTAAGGTGCAAATACGATTCGCGGCGCAAGTCGCCGAATTTCTGCAGTAATCGCTTCTATATTATCCTGTGTCATAGTTAAACCTCGATCAGGGAGACCTAGATTGCTACGTGAAGATAATTTCAATATCTTACCCGCTTCTTCCGCCTCTTGCTTGCGAATTTCCACAGTTCCATTAGAAGACATCTCTGCAAAAGTCAAATCACATATTCCTACCCTATAGCCTGCCTCAACATGTTTATATATCGTTCCTGCCATCCCAATCTCTGCATCATCCGCATGCGCACCGAACACGAGAATATCTAGCTGATCTGTCATACATCATCACTAGTTGGCTTATACTTATGTACGAGCTCACGCCATGCAAAGTCACCGCGGTCCATAGCCTTGACAAGAATCTCTGCTGTAGCGATATTGGTCGCAAGAGGTATTCCTTGAACATCACATAAGCGTAGGAGAGCATTAATATCTGGTTCATGTGGCTGTGCCATGAGTGGGTCTCTCAAGAAAACGATAAGATCCATTTCATTTTGAGCAACGAGGGCACCAATCTGTTGATCTCCTCCAAGAGGACCAGACATGAAACGATGAATTTTCAATTTCGTATTCTCCATAATTCGTAATCCGGTTGTACCAGTAGAATACAATTCTTGACCTTCAAAAACATGCTCATAAGCAATAACGAAATTGACCATTTCTTCTTTCTTTCGGTCGTGAGCTATAAATGCAATTTTCATAGTTTGTATCTCCCCTATCTCCTCTAGTTAGTCAATGAATTGTTCGAACCCATATACTAGCCCGGTATACTCCATCACTTTTTGAATTCCCACTTTTACCCCTGGCATGTATGCAGCACGTTCATATGAATCATGACGAATCTTAAGTGATTGACCAAAGCCAGCAAGAATCACTTCCTGTTGGGCAAAAATCCCTGGCAATCGAACGCTATGAATTCGAAATCCATTATAATACCCGCCACGCGCTCCTTCGATCGTTTCTTTCTCCTCTGGATTTCCTTGCCGAAGCTCGTTACGATTCTCGACAATCATTTCTGCCGTTTTTATCGCTGTTCCTGAAGGTGCATCCAGCTTTTGGTCACCGTGAGACTCAATAATCTCAACATGCGGAAAGTATTTACTTGCCTGTGCGGCAAACTTCATCATCAATATAGCGCCAATAGAGAAGTTCGGTGCGATTAAGCCACCAATTTCCTTCTCTTGACATAGCTTGTCCAGTTCCTTAATCTCTTCTGGTGTAAAACCAGTCGTTCCTATCACTGGTCTCACACCATGTTTAATCGCAATTAATGTATTCATATACGCAGATTGTGGTGTAGTAAAGTCAACCATCACATCTGGCTTATGCTCTACAAAGGCAAATTCAATATCAGACGTAACGATAACTCCGCTTGCAGGTAAACCAACTAAACTAGCAACGTCCACCTCACCAGCAGAACGATCCACTGCTGCTACTAATTCAAGTTCTTGATCCTCCAACACTAACTTAATGACTTCTTTGCCCATGCGGCCTCCAGCACCTATAACCGCTACTCTGATTGGAACTGACATCTTTCAGATCCCCCCGCTTTCTCATTCTATTATTGAATCATTCATATAATCTTTAAATTTCGTTTTTAGTTGTTCTAATAACTTATCCAACCCCTGCTCTGCTGGTAAAAGAAATAATGCTTCCTTTAACGTTGCGATCGCAGTCGCATGTTCATTCAGCTCACTGTATGCTAAAGCCAAACAAACATAAGCTTCACCATACAACGGATCTAATTCGATGGCCTCCTTTAGTGAGGAAACCGCCTTATATAAATCAATAACGGAAGTACTCTGTAATTGATCCATTTGTTTCTTTGATTCCTGCACGAGATACATAGCCTTGAGATGTTGTAAATATAACTGATAGACAACCTTTTTTGGAGCCAGATGAAGAGCCCTCTCAGCATATTCAATCCCTTTAACAAGCCGATTATTTCGAGCATAGGTAATGGAACACTTGTAATAAATCTCAGCATCTAACGGATTTAAACTAATGGCTTCTTCGAAAAGACGGATCGCTTCTACAAAATCATTTTGTAAAATACAACGGTATGCCTGTTGAATATAGTCTTCCGATTTCATATGCTGTTCTCACCTTCAAACGGGTTTTATACAGCATATGTACGATATACTTAATCGGTGTTCTTTTTAGTCCAGCGATTAGCATCACGAGTATTAAATTTATGCATGACGGAATCATGCGCTTTGCTCAAATCGATACCTAATGAGTTAGCGAAACACATTGTAATAAAGAGGATATCCCCAAGTTCTAGCTCAATTGAATTATGTTCTTCACTTAGCTTTTTAGGTTTTTCACCAAATTCATGGTTCACTTCACGCGCTAACTCGCCAACTTCTTCCGACATTCTCGCTAGCATAGACAACGGACTGAAATATCCTTCTTCAAATTGCGAAATATAGCGATCCACTTCCCGCTGCATCTCAGCCAATGATTTCTCCATATTTTGCACAACCCCTTTAGACATCGTACGTAAATCCAACCATTTTCTTGTTACTTATTTTACTCCAAATGCGCTATTAAAGCTATTTTGTAATAAATCTTTTTTTAATATTTGTTAAAAAAGGTATACTACTATTGACATAATAATCTATGTTTTTCCTATTTCTGAATATGTGGGGGATTTATATGAAGTTAACGAACATCATTACACAACTTAAAATGGCTGTTCCCATCATTATGGGTACAGCAATTTATGCTTTTGGTCTTCTTTATTTTATAATTCCTAACCAATTAATGGAGGGTGGAGTCACTGGAATTACGATATTGCTTCATTATGCTTTCCAAATTCCGCCTTCATTATCTACTTTAATTCTGAATGTCCCTCTTTTTATACTGGGGTGGATAATCTTAGGTAAGAAGCAAATGCTCTATACGGGGATTGGTATCGTATCATTGACTTTTTTTCTTTGGTTTTTTGAAAAGATCATAGAGATTGGGCTGATTTCTCCCTTCGTGACCCAATATGACTATATATTGGTCTCTCTATACGCAGGGGTCACATTGGGTGGAGGACTCGGAATTGTATTCCGCTTCGGAGGAACTACTGGAGGATCTGACATCATCGCAAGAATCTGCAGTCGTAAATTCGGGTGGAGTATGGGGCAAGTCATCTTGGCGCTGGATGTCATCATCATTGGAGCTTCTTTATTCTTCATTCCTATCGAGAAAATATTATACACTTTCGTTGCTGTTTATATTGCATCTAGAGTGATCGACTTTATCCAAGAGGGAGCATACGCCGCTAAAGCCTTCACGATTATTAGCGATCATGCTCCTGAGATCGCTGATCTCATCACGAAGGAAATGGATCGAGGAGTAACATTAATTCCTGCGATTGGTGCCTATTCCAAGCAAGCTAAATATATGGTCTACTGTGTCGTTTCTAGACAAGAGATTCGGCGTCTCAGCCTGATAATTAAGTCCATTGATCCCCGGGCTTTCATCATTATTAATGATGTTCATGACGTTCATGGAGAAGGCTTCCGCGAAGATCATCCGTGAAGTCTACCACCACAACTTCTGCTCTCCTTGATATTTACGATAACCTACATAGATAAGTGTAGAAAGTATAAATAATCCACCTATCCAGATTCCATTCTGATAGGAATGAAGATCTAATTGGGCTGAGAAAGCAGGTTCATCCCTTTTCTTACCAAATAATGTATTAACCATTTCTTCCCCTTGAACAATCGTATTTCTAATGGAATCTACTTTAGAAGTCGTCGAAGTTGTCATGCCACCTACAAACGATATCCACGAATCCATCATATTGATCTCAAATGGCTTCTTCTGTATCACAACGGCTGGACGAATCAACTCATAATGAGCTTGAAGGCTATCGTAAGCTTTTTTCAAACCTTGTTTATTATTCTCATTTAATTGGTTCTGCATCATACTTAGATCTTCACGTATAACTTTATAATATTGGTGCCATAAAGGTTGTTCTTTATTACTTAGACTATCTGCTGCCAAACGCAGTTTCGCTGCAGATTTCAACCATTCCTCTGGTTGAATGGATAATTGAGCCGTTGCAACCTTCACTTCTACGATGCACTCTGCAAGGGCTTGAATGCCCTCAACTTCCGTCAGACCTTCGAACGAAGAGGATGTAAAGAGTTGTTCAACTCTCTCTGTAGCCAGACGAACCTCTGTCAGATCCCCATCAACTACATCACGATATAACCTCTCTGCAGCTATATTTAACTGTGCTGCTTGATCGGTTGGGGCTGATGATGATCCTTGCGACCAGATCACATCTTGATTTGTAATAAACATAAACATGAAGCTAACCATCAACCATCGTATTGGGTGAGATCGTGTAATACGTAACATGGACATCCCTCCTACCGTAAATGTATGGTCAGAGGGATGCATATAGAACAATAGAACTCAGATTCTATGATCATTCTAGTCTTTCATTCCAAGAGTACGTAGTCTAGCATATCTTAATGTAATCCAGGTTACCGCAACGCTAAAGAGAGTAAGACCCATCGTGAAGTTCTCTACAGCCTTTAAGTTGTCATGTAACACACTTGGGAGATAAGGATACACACCATATGTATAATCTATGAAATCATTCGATAGAGTCCATGCGGCAGCACCGATTAACAATCTAGAATTGAATCCAAATAAGCGAACATATACTAATGCCTCAATCACCATAGCTGAATGGGACACAACAAGCATCCAATCCTGCCATTGCAAAATATCCCCTTGAAATTGACCCGCGAATATCATACTACATGCCCATATCCCATATTTCACTGATGTAACTACTGCCAACGCTTCAATAATATGACGAACGGTTTGACCCCATCCTGTTCGAGGTGGCATCAATAAACATCCAATAGCAATTGTAAAGAATAAGCTTGCAGTCGGACTATCTGGGACGAATACAATTAACCATGAAGGATAATGTTCTAATGTGTATTCCATTTGACCTCCGTACCAGATATATCCATATACTGTCCCCACGAGATTACATAGAAATAGTAGCCACAGAAAACTTCGTTTATTCAAAAATGATGTGCTCCAAAAATAAGAAATAGACAATATTGCTCCTCCTTAGGTGATAACCATTCAAGCAGAAATAGAGTATCAAGTGAAACTTATACTTTATTATATTTGAAAAAAAACCTGATCTATTTAAAGATTCAGGTTTTTCATTTCAATTGATTTTACTATTCTGCTTTTTGTTTAGCAAGCCATGCTGCAAGTTCATTAACATCTTGATCCGTTAAACCTGCTGCAATAGCACTGTCATACATTGGAGACATACGACCTTGACCTTCTTTAATGATTGATAGAATAGCAGCTTCATCATAGGTATCGCCAACTCCACGTAATGATGGACCAGCATTACCCTTCAGATCCGTTGCATGACAAGAAATACAACCTGCCATTACGAAAGATTCCATTGCTTTATCTTCTTTATCCACAATAGCAATTTCTTTGGTTACAATTGCATTGGAAGTAGGAAGACCCTTTGCACGCTTCGCTTCAGCATCTATAACACGTTGTTCAGTCTCTGGTATCTGATTCGTAGCTTCTAGTTCATTCGTATAATGCGTCCAAGCGGAGTTCGTCAGAAACACAATCGCCGCTAGTGACAATAGCATAAGCGCTGATGTGATTGGTCTGCGATAAAACCGACGCTCTTTGCCTGTATCTAGGAACGGTGCTAACAATAATGCCATAAAGGCTACACCCGTAACACCAACGACTCCAAGAGCAACATAATCACCAGAGGCGTAAGGCAGTTTCAAATATTCATATAAGAATAAGAAATACCAATCCGGCATAGGTATAATCGTTGCACTTGGATTTGCTGGAAAACCAAGTGGAGCAGGTTCAGCAATCGTTAACACTAAGAATCCGACAAGAACGACAACCCCAACCATCCATTCTTTTAACAGAAAGTTAGGAATAAAAGCTTCTGATTTACCAGGATACGCTGTGTAATCAGGTGGTATAACAAAACCTTTACCCTTCTTAACACGAGAATCACCAACAAAAACTACCTTTTCTTTCGAATCTTTTCCGTGCGCCATCAATATACCTCCCTTCTATTATAGTGGACCGGAAATTCCCTGTCTGCGGATCATGATGAAATGTCCAACCAACAGAGTTAACAATACGGCCGGGAGGAAAAATACGTGTAATGCAAAGAATCGTGTTAATGTCTGAGCACCAACGATCGTACCACCTTGCATCAATTCTTTCAGCACAGGTCCTAAATATGGAACAGAGTTTGCGATTTCCATCGTTACTCTCGTTGCAAAGTAGGCTTTGTTATCCCAAGGAAGTAAATAACCTGTCAGTCCTAGACCCAACATAACGAAAAAGATGAGCATACCTACGACCCAGTTCATTTCACGAGGGGCTTTATACGAGCCCGTAAAGAATACACGCATTGTATGTAGAAACATCATGACAATAACTAAACTCGCTCCCCAGTGATGCATTCCTCGCACAATTTGACCAAATGCAACTTGTGTCTGCAAATACTCAACACTGTTATAAGCATTCATAATATCAGGTACATAATACATCGTCAGGAACATACCTGACAGAATTTGAATGACGGTAATAAAGAATGTCAATCCACCGAAGCAATAAACAAATGCAGAGAAATGATGCGCCGGGTTAACATGTTCCGGAACCTCATGGTCTGCAACGTCTCTCCATATCGGCGTGATATCAAGACGTTCGTCAATCCAGTTATAGATATTCTTAAACATCCGAAATATTCGCCTCCTATTTCACTTCCGTATTTGGTTCAGTACTGCCTAAGTACACCCATCCATTATCAACCGATATCTTGTAAGTATCGAGTGGCTTAGGAGATACTGATAGGTTCTTGCCTACTTTCGTATAACGAGCTCCGTGGCAAGGGCAGTGATACTCGTCTGGATATGATTTGTTATTATTCCATCCCACAATACATCCCAAATGCTTACAGATGGGTGACAAAGCATAAATCTTGCCGGATTCATCTTTACGAATCCATGCAACTAAGTTAGCAGTACTTGGATACCATCCATCTTGTTGTTTGAGTTCAAATTTAAACTCCTGTGGATCATTGGTAATTTTACTAACCTCAACAACTTTAATGAATTCTCCATCCGTCTTCTTCTGCAGAATAGGATCTACCGCAAATCGTACCATTGGTAATATTGCACCAGCAGCCATATAGGCTGTCGCGCCCCCCAACGTATACGTTAGAAATTGTCGACGAGACATCTCTTTGTTACTATTTGGTAGGTATTCCTTTTCTTGATGATCATTTTGGTTGTTCTCCATGTCTTCAACCCCCTTTTCAACCCGTTCATTAAGTAATTCAATGATATTTATCACACCAATTACCAAGACAACTTAATAATATATTAGCCTCTTAAGACCGTCAAGAATTCATGCTCATTTTCATGTCAACAAAAAAGTTTCATTACCGCAAAATGTTGGAATTCTGTCACATTTGGTGTGAGTAGTTCCTTTTCCAGAGGTTTTCCACCTTTTCTTGTATGATAGATGATAGCGACAAATGTTGATCTACTAACAATTCTTCTAAACATGGCTGTGATAATATTAAGTCAGCATGAGTACATTGAGGTGATTCTAAATATGCATCTGCTGTCATAACAATAACATATTTAAATCCACTTATCTTCATTTTGTGACAGATATCATTTAATAGTTCACAATTTGCTTGACCTCCATAATGAAAAGCAGGGTATGTAACCATCCTTCCACTATAGCGAGATTCAACTAAATCCATCAAATCACGTAATCTTTCCAAAGCTGCCGTAGATTCGATGGGAGATTCCAATCCCGTCAGACCCGTGAAAGGAATCAGACAAGTATCTAAGTAAGGTTGTAGTTCTAACCATGACTCAGGAGATATTTCGCTGAACTTCATAACAATCATCCCTTCTATATTACTTATGAACTTAAATCTAACCTAAAAATGAAGAAATGCAAAGACGCATTTCTTCATTTCAAAGTCCTTAGCTCTGAAGTCAGTTCTGTAAAAGCTATCTTGTCTCTATTAGCTAACGCTCTGTCGATTTTCTTATAGACCTCTTCGCTCCGATATATACGAACGGCTTCATCCAAGACCATCTCAGCTGCTAACCCCAACATGACTTCGTAAGTAACTTTCAACTTATCCAATTGAATGCACCTCCACACTTTAGATCTGAACCATTTCCTTGCCCCATAACGTCATTTTCACAACAATCCCCTCTTCTTCACTTTCTCCGATGCGGAGAAGCCCTAGATGCATCATCATTTGAATCACACGCTGTTCCATGATCGTCTGTGATGTATCGTAGTAGAACGGCTTAATTAACCATCCTAAAGCCTCATGTAACGAAGTAAGCGTAACCCACTCACTACAACAATGACCAATCCAATAAACTAGAGACGATAAATTAGGAATGGGTCGTTTATACAGTTTTGACCAGAATCGAACTATTTGTACCATTCCTTCACTTTCCCCTTGCTCCAACCATTTCAGCCCTATCCCTGTAAGTTTTAATCTATGATCCAACTCATCAATATACCCCTTATGGAATGCATAATCATAAATCAAGGCTAATCTGATCGGATACACATGAAAGGTTCTTCCATATCCAAATCGCCATCCTCCTTTTGATAGAAGGGGTTCCGAAATATGAAAACTGTCCATAATCTGTTGCTGATTTCTTCGATACATCGCGCTATCCTGATTCATCTCAATCTCTTGCTGATGAACATAACGTAGAAAGAATCCTAAATCTTCTGATATTAGACCCTGTTCTTCACGATAGACCGCTGGTTCACCTGTGCTTGTAACCATGCTTTTCAAATAACCGCCCAATTCCTTGCGGAATCTATCCTTCAGATCGCGTGGAACCTGAAAGAGATACTTTGTGTCCTGTGACAAACCATTGAATATCCAACCGCTTCTTTTGAAGCGAGCAATCGTGTCTCGAGGATTTGAGTTCTTCACCTGTGCATTCGAGCTGTCAGCCGCTACGATCTGAAAGGAAGTTTGCCTAATAATTGCAATGAACTCCTCCAGATTGAAGAATTGTCGATCATCGAACAGAATAGCGTTAAGAAATCTCAAATCATCCACGGAGAGACAACGAATCTGTTGCCCAATAAATTCCCTACGATTCAGAGTCACTAAAATACTCTGAATTAACTCGTGTTTCGAATTCTGCTTGCACTCGCATTGATAGTGGCTTGCGATCGTTGTCAACTGCCCAATATCAGCAAACGTGAGCATATCCGCTAGATTCATGGTTCGATTCATGGTTCATCGCCTCACCGTTTTAGTACCATTATTGGTAGATCATCCCCATTTGATACCTAAAAAAGAAAAACGCCTTTCGGCGTGTTATTTAATAACATCATAGTTAATTTGTAATTTGTCTTGGGAATCATTTAAAAGTCCTATTTGGAATTCATTAAACTCAGTCATATCCTTAATGTTCCCCTCCTCTACTAAATGTTCAAATAGCTTTCCAAGAAAGATAGCACTCTCATATCCATATCTTGTTTCTTCCGTATTCCAAAATTCATCTTCTGTTAAACCAGTTATTCTAATCCGATTCGACATGAGTTCTTTTACTACATTATTGTCTGGATCTAGATTTGGATCGTTTAACGCAGCTCTTTCATATGCAATAACGTCATCAATTTCTTGAGCCACTACTTCCAATCCTAGATTTTCTGCATACTGTATAGATAGTTCCTTTTTAATAAGCTCATTAATAATTTCATCATCACTTAGTGGAGTCTGGACTAACTCAGCATTCTTTTTGTACAAGATAAATCTATCTGCGGTAATTTCAATTCCATCTCCCACAACCAACGGAAGACTCGCTTGACTCGAATCAAACCCATTTTTAACTTTTTCCTTTGGATTAATTGACTGTGAATAAAGTAATGAGCCTGTCAATAATACAGCAAATAGACCCGCACTAATTGAAATATACTTTTTCTTCAAAAGTTGCACCTCCGAATGTTGTTCCAAATCCAGAAATCTCTTACTATAAAGAACGCATTAAATTCAATAAAGTTACAAAAAAAAGGGATGCCCCTAGTCAGTTAATGACTTTAGGACAACCCATTTTACTGTATCTCCAGTAAATGACGACTACAGTTATATAATAGAGGCTTCCAATTCTCATCCTCTTTTTCCAAAATAGTTAATGATAAATTACCGATTCTCTCCGTATACATATCGTTGTACATCGCTATATATAATTGGGCAAGAAAAGCGCCGTGACTTATAACGAGAATGTTCCTATCAGGGTACTTTTTCCACATATCTTCCAAAAAGGCAAGACCACGCACTTGAATGTCTTCATCCTTTTCCTGTCCGAGATCTAGTTGATTCCAATCCGTACCCCATTTCTTCTCCCGTTGCTCGGCTGTAAGCCCCTCCACTTGTCCGAAAGAGCGCTCTAACAGACGCTTATCAGGTTCCATCATAGGAATGGACAATATAGATGCGATAATAGATCCAGTTTCATCCGCACGTACTAGTCCACTACTAATGACATAATCCCACGTAAAAGATTCCCCTCTCAAACGTTCGCCTAAAGTCGCAGCCTGTTCCCTACCCTCGTCATTTAATGGAATATCCGTTTGGCCTTGAATCTTCCCTAAGGCGTTCCAGTCCGTAATTCCATGACGGATCAATCCTATTCTCATCCTCTTTATCCTCCAATCCAAATAATGGTTCCTGATCAACGACGAATACGGCTTAACCTTCTTAGGGAGTATAGCGCTAATGCTACACTCATAATAGATAATACCATCCAATAAAGAGGATTCGCAGGTCCCATATTGACTACCAGCGGTTCAATAATTCCGCTATTCAACTCAGGAATAATATAAGTTCCAACCGTAGAATTCCCTGCAATCTCGGTGGGAAAGATACCATTGGCTGGTGCTGTTTCAATCTTAGATTTAGATGGGTCCAGCGTAATAAAGAATAAAAAACTAATAAAGAACAACATAAGGCAACTAATAATCCATACCGATAGTCTCTGCCTTGTCGCTACCGGTACTTCAAATGGCTTACTCTGATCCTGTATCAACCACGGAGATTCGCTAAATATCCGATCCATTACCTGTCTATTAATAGATTCCGACTTTAATTCTGTCCATTCATCACTTAAATCTTGCATGAACCATCGACTTTCTTCCCAAAGCTCGAATTCAGATGAACACTCGCTACAGGTTGCTATATGTTGTTCTAACATAAGCCTCTTCGGATCATCCACGGGCATATCCCAGATCAATCCGAATAATTCCTGAGCCTCACAGCATTTCATCTGTTAGTCATCCCTTCAATTTCTTCATTAGTGTCGTTATAATAGTAAGGTTCAAGTTGTATTTTCACACTAGAACGTGCTCGAAATAAAAGCGATTTCACAGAACTCACGCTTTGTCCCAGAATATTAGCTATTTCCTGATAATCTAATTGATCGTATTCTCTTAGAATTAAGGCAGAACGCTGTTTCTCAGGCAAATTATTAATGGCAGATCTCACCATATTAACTTTCTCATTACGAAGAATCGCTTGTTCTGGTGCCACTTCAAAGGGTGCAACCGGAACAAATCCACTCTCATCCAGCGGAATATTTACATTACGTTGTTTACGCAATTCACTTAAGACGGTATTCCGTGCAATCGTATATAGCCATGTGGAGAATGAGGCATCCAATTCTCTAAAAGTATGGAGACTACGGTATGCTTTGTAAAATGTTTCTGAACAAAGATCCTCCGCCATAAGCTCCATATTAGAACTCTTTAACATATGATAGACAAATGCTAATATTTTACGCTGATAACGGCGCATTAACACGGAAAAAAGTTCGACATTCCCCTCTTTAATCTCTCGAATCATCTGGGAATCCGACATATGTATCCGACCTCCTCGCCAAACATCTACTAACTTTGAGCTATTTCTAGCCATTATGTATAGGCAAATTCCCCGACAATCTAACAACAGTTTCTAAAACATTATAACATAAACTACATTGATAGTCAGTTTGAATGATAGATTCCCCCATATTACCAATTATATATTTACATATCCCTCCTTCAAATTTCGGTTACGTTCACCACCCCAATCATCATCTTGAATCATCATGGGCAGTATTTTCACCTCAGCTGGAACAAAGGTTAATTTATAAAAAGTATTCTCGTTTTCACAAACTTCATAATATAAGTCATATCTTTTCTTCTCTTGAAGAGGCAATTGAATAGGTATGACTGTACCCACAGATAAGACCTCCAGCTTTTCCTGCTCCAACACTTCAAATGGAACCACAAAACATCTCTGTGTGTACCGATCTAATGAAAATTGTTCGTTCAACACCAGCCAAATCTCCGCTTCGAAGTTACCCTCGAGTAACGGATCGAAGGTAACATAACCGGGATGAATGATAGCCCCTTGTTCTACATTGCCATCTCCCCACTGACACAAATTTTCATCAAAGGCTTGTGAACGAATTTGGATCTGATGATGCGATATATTTAGACTTATCTTTTGAGTTTCTTCTTTCATCTCGAGCCTCCTAATATATATATGTATGCACTCTGAATCTGAGTTATATTAACTCATTTCGTTTTTTCAAATACTTGTATAGTATTATACCCGCGACCGAACATATAAGCGCGCATAATCCAATGAATCCATATCCCGCTTGCAATCCTCGTAATAAACCTATTTCTGTATTGACTCCGTATGCATCCTTCACCACGTTGATAATCGCCCCGATCAGATAATTACCAATGACGCTACCAACCCCCATCATGGTCACAGTAAAGGTGATCGCTGTATCACTTCCTGTTGGATATCTCTTAGCAATAAAAGCCATAACCGTAGGATATATAGGTGCAATACCAATACCCGCTAACGCAAAGAAAATAGCAGCTGGTTCGCCTGCCAGGATAGCTATAAAAGTACAAATACCAGCAAATCCTGATAATATGATGATCGAAAGGTTAAACCCTATTTTATCAGTAACAGGTCCTAAAAAGAGTCTTGCCCCCGCAAAGAAAAGAAAGAAGGTGGATAGCATTCCTGCCGCAGCTGTTGTATTCCAATCGTAAGATTTCTCAAGGAAATTGACTAACCAACCGCCCACTGCCAACTCAGATACCACTCCGAAAGAGAGTATTGCAACTAATAGCCATAATGCCGGGTCTCTCATTAATACTTTTAACGGAATTCGATCCTCCTCTAATAAATCGTCCCCTGGGAACCGACTCATCAAGGTTGGTATCATAGGTATGACCGATAAACATAGCATCACGAGGTACATCCCTCGCCAATCCAATGTATGATTGAATATAGTTAGCGTCATTAATCCAGATGCGATCAAGGGTGCCACCGTCGAACTAAGCCCATAGAAGAAATGTGACAAATTCATCATCATTCCCGTATTTTTCACAAAAATTCGGGCTCCTAGTATAGCTAATGCGATCTCGAGCATTCCATTTCCAATGTACATCAAAAAATAAGATGCAGAGAAGAATGCATAGGTGTGTGAAACAAAAATAAGAATCCCGGAAATAATCATAGATCCGAAAGCAATCATACTCGCCCACTTTATACCTATTTTCCTTGTTAATAGTGCTGTGAACGAACATGCAATAAGATAACCCAATGCATTCAGTGATAAAAGCGTACCTAGCTGAATTTCGTCAATATTGAAACTCATCTGTATTCGTGGAATGGCAGGTCCCTTAATATTTTCAGAAATTCCAAAAATAATGAACCCAATAAATATAGTTGCTAATTGCAAGGAATAATTCTTATTGAATATTTTCTTGCGTTGAGTTCTCATTAATGAATCCCCTAATCTAATGTTGTAATAAAGTTCTAGTCTATCACTAGGCCACGTACATTGTGAATTGTTATTTTCAATATCGGATTGTCCAGCTAATCTTATCATCTACATTAGCGAAGGAGGTTGATTTGGCTAGCATCTTAGTAAATACAATACAAAGAAAGGCGAGGTGACCCTAGCCATTAAATATGGCCAGGTCACCTCACCTTCTTCATTTATTACAAAAGATAGTAGCTTTCTGTTTCATAAAGAACCACAACTATTCTATTCCAAAATATCTAAATCCGTTACTGCCCCTTTGGATGCAGAGGATACTAATGCAGCATACTTCGCCAATACCCCTGATGTATACCTTGGTGCAGGCTTAATCCAGTTCTGCTTCCTTGTTTCTAATTGTTCTGGCGTGACATTGAATTTTATTTCTTGTGTTACGCTATCAATAGTGACGATATCATCGTTCTCTAAAAAGGCGATTGGGCCACCTACTTGTGCTTCTGGAGCAACATGCCCAACTACAAATCCATGCGAACCACCGGAGAAGCGTCCATCCGTAATAAGAGCTACATCTCCGCCCAATCCTTTACCTACAAGCATAGCTGTAAGAGAGAGCATTTCCGGCATCCCAGGTCCACCCTTCGGACCTGCATAACGGATGATCACGACATCCCCTTTGTTGATCTGATCTTTTATAATAGCCTCCGTTGCCTCATCTTCACTATTGTAGACTCGAGCTGGTCCTTCGAAACGAAGATTCTTTAATCCTGACATTTTGGCTACTGCACCATCAGGAGCAAGATTTCCTTTTAGAACAACTAACGGTCCACTCGATTTCAGCGGATTGTCAAAAGAACGAATGACTTGTTGATCTTTTTTCAAAGATGGTAGGGTAGATAAGTTCTCAGCTATTGTTTTCCCAGTAACCGTCATACAGTCACCATGCAACAATCCCTCTTCTAACAATAATTTCATAACCCCAGGAACGCCACCAATATCATTAAGATCCTGCATCACGTATTTCCCACTCGGCTTTAAGTCGGCAAGATGGGGAACTTTGATCCGAATTCTATCGAAATCTTCCAATGTAAGATCGACTCCAGCAGAATGAGCAATAGCTATTAGATGAAGAAAAGCGTTCGTTGATCCACCAAGTGCCATAACTACCGTAATTGCATTCTCAAATGCTTCCTTCGTCATGATATCTCTTGGTCTAATATTTTTATCCAAAAGATTTATTACAGCCTCTCCTGCATTTCTACATTCCACGGATTTACCAGATGAAATAGCAGGCGTAGATGAAGAACTCGGTAGAGTCATGCCTAATGCTTCTGCTGCTGAGGCCATCGTATTCGCTGTATACATACCCCCGCATGCACCCGCACCAGGACATACACTGCATTCGACTTTGTGTAATTGCTCTTCGTTTATTTTGCCTGCATGATAAGCTCCGACTGCTTCGAAAGCAGTAACAATATCAACATCATTTCCATCTAACTTTCCGGGTTGAATAGTTCCCCCATAGACATAGACAGAAGGTATATTCATTCTACCCATCGCCATCAAACAAGCTGGTGTATTCTTATCACAACCTCCAATAGCGACCAATCCATCGAAACGTTCTGCATTGGTAACCACTTCGATGGAGTCAGCTATAACCTCCCGGCTTGGCAATGAAAATAACATGCCTTCATGACCCATAGCAATACCGTCAGATACGGTGACCGTATTAAATATGAGAGGAGCTCCGCCATGTTCTTTAATACCCTCTTTGGCATCTCGAGCTAATACATCGATATGTACATTACAAGGCGTAACTTCACTCCATGTACTTGCTACACCAACCATCGGCTTTTTGAAATCCCCATCTGTAAACCCAACAGCTCGAAGCATGGCCCGGTTAGGCATTCGATTGACACCTTCACTTATATCTTTACTACGTGTCCGTAAATCTTTGTATTCCGCCATCGTTCACTCAGCTCCTCATTATCATTAAATTAATTTATATAGTTCATTCATGGGTCTTAACAAGTTTTGTTTCATGATTGCAGAAGCTGAAATAGGATCACTTTGTTCCATAGCTTCAATAATGGCAGCATGTTCCTGTACAGATGAATACGTAGAAGTCTCATGTTGCTTTAGAAAAACATACTTAAATCGGCGAATATGAGTCTGTATCGTTGTACTAAATGAAGAAATATACAGGTTGTCTGATAATTCTACAATGAGATTATGGAACTGTTCATCCATCTCCATCGCTTGATAGGGTTGTTTATTCTCAATGGACTCTGCAAACCTTGCATTTAACATCTTTAACTTCTCAATTTGCTCAGGAAGGATCAGCGACGTCGTTATTTCAGTAGCCAATGCATGTAACGATGCAAACACAGGATATAATTTAAGAATATCATCTTTATCTATATCCTTCACTATTGTAGCTTTGCCAGGGTGAACCTCAACTAACCCTTGAACCTCAAGTAAGAGCAAGGCCTCCCTAATCGGAGTTCTACTAACCCCTAATGCCTCTGCTAATTCAGCATCAATTAATTGTTCTTTAGGCTGAAGCGTTCCATCAATGATCCATCTTTGGATTTGTGCGTATGCTCGTTCTTTGGCAGACATTCTACTTGGTGATGAGAAATCGCTTGGAATAGGCATGTAATCCCCCTCTCATATATGCAATATATCGCATATATGTATTAAAATCAAGTGGTCAAGTGGGATAAAAAAAGACCACTTTTTTCAAAGTGGTCTTTGCTCAAGTTAGAGCAGAAGTATTTGGATAGGAGTGGAGAGAAACCATACTGTAAGTTCATTGTAATGTATCCGTTTTCATTTGTCAATAACTGTTTCAAAAGTTAATGTAACCACTTTAAAAAATCACATAAATACAGTATATTCCAGCTCTTGTAGCAACGTTCTTGCCCGTTCCATATCCTCTTCCTGACGGAATGATAGGCGCATCACACCGGGAACATCTTCTCTGCTCTCGATAATTTGTATGTTACTAAGATTAATTTGTTCAGAACCAAGTACCGTAGCGATCTTCCCAATGATTCCAGGATGATCCGGTACATTCAGATATAAATCAAGGAGAGAAGTAATCATTCCCTTTCTTCCTTCTGGAAGTTCATTCCTGAATGCATTTGCCTTCAGGAATGCCTCTTCGATCCCTTGTCCATCACTATTCGTGAGCATGTCAATAAAGCTGGATATTCCTTCGTTCCAATCTTGAAGTAAACGAAGCATCACTTCATTGTTGTTAAGAAGAATATCTCGCCAAATAACAGGATCGCTAGATGCAATACGTGTGATATCTCTAAATCCCCCGGCTGCCAATCTTCGATATAGTATATTAGATTCGTTATAGTCACTTATTTGGTTGACCAAGGCTACAGCGATAATATGTGGCAAATGGCTAATCGCGCCCACTATTTCATCATGAAGCTTGGGATCAACCTTCACAATATGAGCTCTAGTGTAGGATAACAGCTTCTCTAACGTCTCCACAGCATGCTCTGGAATGTTCGTTGATGGACACAATACATAATAGGCATTCTCAAATAGAAGGATAGATGCGGCTTCTACACCGGATTGTTCCGATCCAGCCATTGGATGCCCACCAATGAAATACACGTCTTTAAATCGCAATGCCTCGGCTGCTTCGGATATGCTTGCTTTGGTGCTACCCACATCCGTAATAATACAACCTTTCTTCAAAGGTAAATGACTTAATTGAGTCAAATATTGTTCCAATTTACCGACAGGTACACATAGAAATATAAAGTCAGCATCTCTAGCCGCTTCTTCTATTGATAAGGTCGCTGAGTCTACAACGCCTTTACTCATATACTTGTCGATTGATTCTGGGCGGTGGGCATGACCCACCACCGTGATATCTGGCTTATTTTTAAAACATAGAGCCAGTGAACCTCCGATTAATCCTACTCCAAAGATAGCTACTTTTGTCTTGTTCATAATTCCTCACTTCTATTCATCATGGATTCACTTTACGTTATACCGAAGCTAGAACTAGTACCTGCTCTAGTGATTGAATAAACATTGTATTCTGTTCTGGTGTACCTACAGACACTCGGATATAGCTTGGATATTTCTGATGTCCGGCACGGATAATAATCCCTTTGCGTAGCAAAGATTGAAATACATCACCAGATGGTCTACGAACATCGACCATAATGAAATTCCCATGAGCAGGTAAATAGGACAGACCTAGACGGTCAAATTCCCCTTGTAAATAAACCATTCCTTCGGCATTCAACTTTTTGCATTTTTCCACAAACTCTTGATCTTGTAACGCAGCAACTGCAGCAGCTTGAGCAATACGTGACGTATTAAAAGGCTCGCGGACTTGATTGATTAATTTGATCACCTTAGCATTTCCCACACCATATCCGATACGCAGAGAAGCTAGGCCATATATTTTGGAGAATGTGCGTAGAACAACGACATTTGGATATTTATCTAATAAAGTTATACCATCTGGGTAGGATGAATCCGTTACAAATTCACAATACGCTTCATCAAGCACAATCATCACATGAGGTGGGATAGCGTCCAAGAATGTTGTTAACGCACTTCCCGATACGATGGTACCAGTTGGATTGTTAGGATTACAGATCCATATGATCTTCGTACGCTCATTCACAGCTGCAAGCATAGCATCCAGATCATGGATTCCATCTTTTAATGGCACTTCGATACATACAGCACCTTCAATGTCGGCATTACTCTTATATACTGAGAAGGTCTGGTCTGCCATGATCGTCTCGTCACCCGACACAAAGAAGGCCCGTGTAATCAACGCAATGATCTCATCAGATCCACAACCAAATATAATCTGATCATTATTCACGCCTAAGTGTTGACCAAGTGCTGTTGTTAAATTAACCGCACCACCGTCTGGGTAAACACTGATATTCTCAAGCTCGGATAGAATAGCATCCTTAACTAGAGGTGATGAACCATAAGGATTCTCATTAGAAGCAAGCTTAATGACCTCATCCAATCCAAGTTCACGTTTCACTTCTTCAATAGGCTTACCCGGTTGATATACAGGTAGGTTAACAATATGGGATTTAGGTTTCATAATATCCCCCTCACTCTCTCTAAATTATGCTTTTAATTGTGCCACAAAATTCCGGATTTGCAAGAGTCCTTGTTGTCTAGTTTCAACATCATTTAATAAAGGAATCACGGATTCAATTTCACGAACGATAGCACTACCAACAACTACACCATCACAAATTTGTGAGAAATGAGCCACTTGCTCTTGTGTAGATATACCGAAACCAACGGCAACGGGAATATCTGTATACTTTCTAACGGTTTGAATAAATTCATCCACCCCTTGATGAAATGACGAACGTTCCCCCGTCACTCCTAGAGATGATACACAGTACACAAATCCGCTAGCATTACCTACAATTCTCTCAATTCTTTCATGCGATGTCGGTGCTACCAAGGGAATAAAACTAACTCCCGCTTCATCCGCACGACGGCGCATATCCTCAGATTCTTCTATAGGAAGATCTGGAATGATCAATCCACTAATTTCATGTGTCTTTACTTCTTCGAAGAAAAGATCTAATCCCATTTGTAACGCTGGATTGAAATATGTGAATAGAACAAACGGCATCTTGACGCCTGCTTCACGTGCCTTCACAGCCGTCTCCATACAAGTACGAATCGTCACTCCATGTTTCAATGCACGCTGTGATGCTCGTTGGATGACGGGACCATCCGCCAATGGATCTGAATAGGGCACACCTAACTCAATAATATTAGCGCCTGCTGCTTCCAGTTGAATAATAATTTCTACCGTCGTCTCCACATCAGGATCACCTACGGTCAGAAATGGCATGAGCGCGGTTTTATTCTGACTTTTCAATGCCGCAAATGTCTGTTCCATCAATTTCATGACTGAACCCCTCCTGTATATGCCATGATGGATTCCACGTCTTTGTCACCTCGACCAGATAAACAAATAACGATAATATCGTCCTTCGTTAGCGTAGGTGCAAGCTTGATCACTTGAGCAACAGCATGTGCAGATTCAAGGGCAGGAATTATTCCTTCCGTGCGGCATAGAAGTTGCAACGCATCAAGCGCCTCTTGATCTGTGATCGGTACGTATTGAACACGATCAATATCCTTCAGATATGAATGTTCTGGACCGACTCCCGGATAATCAAGCCCTGCTGATATAGAATGAGCTTCCTGTACTTGTCCATGTTCATCTTGTAATAAATAACTCATAGAACCCTGGAACACACCATGTGTTCCGAGTGTCATCGTCGCAGCATGAAAATCGGTGTCAACACCTTTTCCAGCAGCTTCCACTCCAACCATGGCAACGGACGTATCTTCAAGAAAAGGATAGAACATCCCAATGGCATTACTACCACCACCAACAGCGGCAACAAGTACATTCGGTAGACGTCCTTCACTTTCAAGGATCTGACGTCTCGTCTCATCCCCGATCACTCTCTGGAAATTCCGCACCATCATAGGGTATGGATGAGGTCCCACAACGGAACCTAGAATATAGAATGTATCTTCAACATTGCTAACCCAATATCGAAGCGCCTCGTTACCTGCATCCTTGAGTGTACGTGTACCCGAAGACACTGGAATTACTTCCGCACCTAGCAGTTTCATCCGAAACACATTCAACGCTTGACGCTTCGTATCTTCTTCACCCATGAACACTTTACATTCCATACCAAGAAGTGCAGCCACTGTAGCAGTAGCTACACCATGTTGCCCAGCACCGGTCTCAGCAATGACCTTCTTCTTACCCATACGTTTAGCAAGAAGACCTTGAGCGATGGCGTTATTTATTTTGTGAGCGCCTGTATGATTTAAATCCTCGCGCTTCAAGTAAATTTTAGCTTCACCCAAATGTTGACTTAGTCTTTCCGCATAATAGAGCGGAGTCTCACGACCTGAATACTGTTTCAACAAATAATCAATTTCCTCCTGGAAACTAGGATCTGCTGTGTTTTGTTTATAAGCATCCTCTAATTCTAGAAGTGCGTTCATCAATGTTTCGGGCACAAAGCGCCCCCCAAATTTACCGAAACGACCGTTCTCATCTGGCATTTGCGTCATATTTGTTTCACCCTTTCAACAAATTCTTTCATTTTCTCTATATCCTTCATGCCATTACTTTCTACACCGCTAGAAACATCAACCCCATATGGACGATATTTCGTAACCAATTCACCCACGTTGGAAGGTTGTAGACCCCCTGCTACAAAAAGTGGAATTCCCAGTTCCTTACTCCACGATTGATAGTGTGGAATTTGCTCCCAAGAAAAGGTGTGACCTGAACCTCCACCATAGATTGGGTCGAATGTGTCCAGTAATAACGCATCAATAGCACCGACATACTCTTTTGAAATAATCTGCTGTTCGAAGGAGTTCGAACGATTCTCGATTCCTTTACCTTGCACTTGTATCACTTTAAACACCTTAACGCCGAATCGATCTTTCACCTCATGACAGAACGCGGCATCTTCTTGCCCATGCAACTGAATAACATCCAAGGGAGCTTGTGCCATCACGCTATCTAGAAACTCCATCTCTGGATTCACGAATACCCCTACACTTTCAGGTCGCGTCTCATTCTGCCAATCTTTAAGTTGCTGTATAAGTACAGCTGCCTGTTCGGCAGTCACTTGTCTACGGCTATTTGCGAATACGAATCCGACATAATCCACTGACAAGTTTAACATCGATTTTAGCACTTCAACGTCCTGAAGTCCACATATTTTTACGACTGTATTCCCCATTCTAGAGGCTTTCCTTTTGTTTATTGAGAGGTCCCATCAACTCATTCACAGCCAACCCAACATCATTCTGGCGCATGAAATACTCACCTATGAGCACGCCATTTGCACCCGCTTGTGTCAAGAACGCCATATCTTCAGTACTAGAGATTCCACTCTCACTGATAATCGTAATTCCTTTCGGAATCATGGCGATAAGCTTAGCAGTCGTCTCAAGAGATGTTTCAAAAGTTTGAAGATTACGGTTATTGATCCCGATTAATGACGCTTGATCCAAATGTAATACATTCTCTAGTTCCTGTGCACTATGGACTTCTATGAGAGAATCCAGTCCAATCGCAGCAGCTGTCTTAATAAATGATGAGATTTGCGCAGGCTCCAATATGCTGGCAATCAGAAGGATGGCATCCGCTCCCAACAAACGAGCCTCATAGATCTGCCGTTCATCGATAATGAAATCTTTTCGTAGCAAAGGTAGCTTTACTGCAGCATGGACAGCTTTCAAATATTCACCACTACCCTGAAAATAATCCACATCTGTTAATACAGATAGACAGTCAGCACCAGCCTTCTCATAGGCTAACGCAATCTCTACAGGATCGAAATCTGGACGAATTAACCCTTTGGATGGAGAAGCTTTCTTCACCTCAGCAATTAACCCCATATCTCTACGGTTTCTTTCGGACAATGCTCTTTGAAATCCTCTAGTCTGCGGCATGTCAGCAATATCTCTTTCAGCAATCGACAAATCAAAAGTTTTCGCAAACTCTTCCACTTCTTTTACCTTAGTAAGTACTATTTTATCAAGATACATGGGACTCTTCTCCTGTCATTTGGATCAATTGATTTAATTTATCATAAGCACTGCCATTGTCTATCGCATCTGCAGCAAGTTTTACACCTTCTAATATACTATCAGCAAGTCCTGATATATAAATACAAGCTCCAGCATTAGCTAGGACAACATCGCGGTAAGGACTCTTATCGCCTTGAAGTACAGATCGGATAATTTCAGCATTCAGAGCCGCATCACCACCTAATACTTTCTCTAGAGAGTGCATTTCAAGACCTAAATCATGCGGATTAATTTCATAAGTCGTCACAATGCCTTTTCGTAATTCAGATATTTTTGTTGGAGCTGAAATGCTAATTTCATCTAATCCATCTAGACTTGAGACGACCATGGCGCGCTTCAATCCAAGTTCCTTAAGTACATGTGCAATGGTCTCCGTCATGTTCCGATCATAGATTCCTAGTAGCTGACGATCAGCACCAGCAGGGTTGGTCAAAGGTCCTAACATGTTAAAAACAGTCCGTATGCCCAGCTCTTTACGAGGTGCCGCAGCATGTCGCATAGATGGGTGGTAAATTTGAGCGAACAAGAAACATATCCCGATCTCATCCAAACAGCGCTTTGCTTGTTCAGCTGTAATGTTAATGTTCACGCCAAGAGCTTCCAATACATCCGCACTTCCAGCACGTCCGGAAGCTGATCGATTGCCATGCTTCGCTACCCGTACAGATACAGAAGATGAAATAATCGCAGAAGTCGTCGATATATTGAATTTGTGAATCCCTGATCCACCTGTACCGCATGTGTCGAGCAAATGGGCACTTTCTGTCAGCATCCTAGCGCCTGCTCCCCTCATTGCTTCAGCAAAGCCTGTAATCTCTTCAACAGTTTCTCCTTTGATGCGAAGCGCTGTTAATAACCCACCGATTTGCGCCTGTGTTGCTGCTCCATCCATAATACTTTGCATCACTAGACGCGCCTCTTGTCGTGTAAGGCTATTTCCCTGAATCAGAGTTGATAGGTTGGATTGAATCAACGCTGTCTGATCCACTTCAACACAATCATTTCCAACAACACTCAACTTTTCTGCACTATTCTCCACTATGCTCATCTCCATATTGTTTATTTGCCTGGGCTCGTCACTAACGGTGTATATTAGAGGTTGTTCAAAAAGTCATCTTTTGATCACGAAGTATATCAAGAAGCTTACTCGACATCGAAGATTGAATTCAGACGGTCTTTCCGGTGCTCACGTAGGTACTACCTACGCTCCGCTCCTCTCTCCCTTGCTTCATCCAATCTTCTCGGTGCTGAAAAGTCGACTTTTTAAACTTGCACTATTAGTATAAATAATCTTGATTAATCGTATCGTCATCTTTCTTCACAGGAGGAAACATCAACTCTGCCGTACGAATTGCTTTTAATAACGCTTTAGCTTTATTAACCGTTTCCTCATACTCTTTCTCTGGCACAGAATCCCACACAATTCCTGCACCTGCCTGTATATAAGCTTTACCTTTACGGAAAATCAATGTGCGTATCGTGATACAAGAATCCATGTTTCCGGAGAATCCCAAATATCCGATGGCACCAGCATAAGCACCTCGTGCTTCTTTTTCTAACTCAGCAATAATTTCCATGGCTCTTAGCTTAGGTGCTCCTGATACCGTTCCCGCAGGTAAGCAAGACAGAAAGGCATCGAAGAAGTCTTTGTCTTCACGTAGCTGACCCGATACACTCGAAACGATATGCATGACATGTGAATACTTCTCTATCTCCATAAAAGAGTCACATTTCACGGTTCCAAATTGGGATACTCTTCCCAGATCATTACGACCAAGATCGACTAACATTAAATGCTCCGCACGTTCCTTCTCATCAGCCATTAGCTCTTCTGCCAAAGCTCGATCTTCGCTATCAGTCATCCCCCGAGGTCTTGTGCCAGCTATGGGGCGAGTCTCAACTCGACCTCCATCGACCTTAACAAGTGCTTCAGGTGACGTGCCTACAATAATTTCTTCGTCCATTTTTAAATAATACATATACGGAGAAGGATTTAATGTTCTGAGGACACGATATACATGAAGCGGTGATACTTCTGTCTCGATATGAAAGCGCTGGGACAATACAACCTGAAATATATCTCCAGCTCGGATATATTCCTTCGCTTGTTCCACGTTCGATATATACTGTTCTTTGGTCATATTCGATTTAATATCACCCAATTCCACATCCTGTGGAATGCTATGCCGATTCACATTTTCACGTGGGCCTTGTTCTTGCAGTTGCTCAGCAACGTCTTCTAGCTTACGACTAACAGCTTCGTACGCCTCAGATATGTCAGAATCGGTATCCCCGTCCTTTACATGTACGTTGCCTACTAATAGAATTTGCTGCTTCACGTGATCAAATACAATAATAGAATCACAGAACATGAAACGAATGTCATCCATATGCAGATCATCAACGGCATGCGCTGGTAAATTCTCATAATATTGAAGCAGATCATAACCAAAGAATCCGATGGCCCCCCCTGTAAATGGTGGCAGCTCCTCAAGCTTCGGGCTTCGATAAGAGCGTAATAATGCTTTGAGCTCTTCCACTGGTTTGCCCTTCATTACCTCTTCTACACCATCCTTTTCTAGGACGATACGACCTTGTTTGCCAGATATCATTAGGAATGGATCGGTACCGATAAAGGAATACCTCCCCCACTGACTTCCGCCCTCTACACTCTCCAAGAGAAATGCATGATCTCGCTGAGCATATCTCTGAAATATACGAATAGGTGTCTCCATATCAGATAAAAGACGTTTCACCACAGGGATAAGATTATATTGATTTGAGAGTGTAATTACTTGTTCTAAACTAGGGGTCATCATGACCATCCCTCCCTGAATATATTCCACTTATTAATCTCAATGATAAGAAAAAACCTCTACAAAAGTAGAGGTTTATTGGTCATAAAGTATATGAAAGAGTCCGGTCACTAATCCATTCTTTAACCCTAGATTCCTATCCCATATAGCTAATGCTAAGGAACAGGTTCAAGAATCAGAATATGATTCAGTACCGAAATAAATAACATATGGACTCTGCTCAACTATACTCATCTCAACTAAACTAAGCTCTACTCAACTAAGACCACTATACATGATTCCAATTACTTTTGACAACCCGGTAAACGAATTATTTAATTAGTCCCTTGACTCGAAAGGTCTGGTCGTAGCTTACGTGCATCATTTAAATACACATGTTTCATTTCCTTTTGGCTCTTCTCTGTATTCACTTGGATCATAAACCGAATACAATGGGGTAGACTCCCCTGAACAGGTATCTCCACCGAACACATTAGAGGTACTAATTCCCATCCCTCCAGTTGACGGATGGCTCTTGCAGGAAATGTTGCGTCCAAATCATGTGTCATTGTGATCCATACACTACAAATATCTTCCGGTTCAATCTCATTGCGAATCACAATTTCTCGCAGAAGCGTCATCGTCTCCTGCAGTATTTCCTGTTCATCATTCTGTGTAACACTCGTTGCTCCACGAATACCACGATTATACAAGAGCTTTCCCTCCTTCTCTAAGAGTATCGATGGTATCACGAACAAGCTGTTCTGGTATATCCTTCACAATACTTACGGATCCAATCGACTCAGGTATGATAAAGAGCATATGCCCTTCTCTAAATTTCTTGTCATGCTTCATGGCATTCATAATGTCATCCGTAGATAAATGCGCTGCCATCGTAACTGGAAGACCCAGTGATTGAAGCATACTAACCGTTTCATCATAAATATTAGCATCACGGCCTAGACGAACTGCAAGTAACGCTGATCCTGCCATTCCGATCGAAATAGCTTCTCCATGCAAGTATTCACCGTAGCCTGCAACGGCCTCAATGGCATGCCCAATCGTATGACCCAAGTTAAGAATAGCTCGCAAGTCATTTTCCCTTTCATCACGGGATACGACATCTGCCTTGATTGAACAACCTCGTTCTAATCCATATCCTAATGCTTCGGGATCAAGTGCCAATAGTTCAGTAGAATGCTCCCTGCACCATCTGGCGAAATCTCCATCCAGAATCAGTCCATGTTTCAACATCTCAGACAGCCCTGCAGATACATCACGTGCTGGTAAAGTCTGCAATGTATCTAAGTCATAGAGCACTAGCTCCGGTTGATGAAAGGCTCCAATCATGTTCTTGGCAAGCGGATGATTCACAGCAACCTTTCCCCCCACACTACTATCATGTGCAAGAATGGTTGTCGGAATCTGTATGAACTTGACCCCCCGCATATAGCTAGCAGCGACGAAGCCAGCTAAATCACCTACAACGCCACCACCCAGTGCTACAACAGCCGAGTTACGGTCAAGACCACCCTCAATAGCGGTAGTCATGACTTCTTCAAAGACGACTAAAGATTTAGACGTCTCCCCTGCCTTGACTATTTTGGATACCGTTACATAACCAGCTTCACTTAGTAGTTCCTCTACCTTAGCTAAATAATGTGGCGCGATATGATCATCTGTTACTATCATTAATGGGCTTTTTGTAGATATATTATGGTCCTTGAAATACTGACCTATGCGACTTAACAAACCAGATCCAATATAGATAGGATACGAACGTTCACCCAAATCCACATTCACTGTTCTCATATTTAGTATCTCTCCAATTGAGCAAGATAATTGCTATAATTCACCTTAATCTCGTCCATTGAATCTCCACCAAATTTCTCCAAGAATGCCTTAGCTATTTCCCAAGCAACGACATGCTCCATGACGACACTTGCAGCTGGAACTGCACATGCATCTGAACGCTCAACTTGAGCAGTAAATGCTTCCTTCGTATCGATATCAACGCTTTGTAATGGCTTATACAGTGTAGGAATAGGCTTCATGACACCGCGAACGACAACTGGCATTCCATTCGTCATACCACCTTCAAAGCCACCAAGTCGGTTGCTTGCCCGATGATAGCCTTGCTCCTCGTTATATAGAATCTCATCATGAACTTGTGAACCTCGCAGAATCCCTGCTTCAAATCCAATCCCTATCTCCACACCTTTGAATGCATTGATAGACATGACCCCTTGAGCAATTCTCGCATCTAACTTGCGATCGTATTGGACATAACTACCTAGACCAATGGGTACTCCTTCAACGATACATTCGACAATTCCACCAATAGAATCGCCATCTTCCTTAATCTGATCGATATAGGCTTCCATCTTCTTCTCTGTCTCAGTATCTACCACTCGTACAGAAGAAGCTTCCGTCTGTTCAATCAATTCATCAATTGTTAGGTTATTCGGGGGAGCTTCAATCTCTCCAATTCGAATGACTTGACCTGCAATCTTAATCCCGAACTCTGCTAGAAATTGACGAGCAATCGCCCCACATGCAACACGGACAGTTGTCTCTCTTGCACTGGAACGTTCGAGTACATTCCGTAAATCTTTCAGATTATACTTAAGCCCACCATTCAGATCCGCATGTCCAGGACGGGGACGGTGTACACGACGCTTCTCTTCATCTGTACCTTCAACAGGCTCTATATTCATAATATTTCGCCAATGGGTCCAATCATTATTGGCTACGACGAGCGCCACAGGAGCACCTGTCGTATACCCGTGCCGAACTCCACCTACAATTTGAGCGGTATCTTTCTCAATTTGCATACGTCTACCCCGTCCATAACCTTTTTGACGGCGAAGTAGTTGAAAATTCAGTGCTTCAAAATCCAATGTTAAATTACTCGGCAGACCTTCAATAATAGCAGTGAGTTGGGGTCCGTGAGTCTCCCCTGCTGTTAAATAGCGTAAACTCATGTTGTTTTCCCCCTTTATACTTTCATACTGTAAATGGCTAAAATCCGATAATATCTTTGCTTATTATAGTATAGGACATAGACTTTGACAAGAATGGGTATCCTCATTCATAAATACATACTAAAAAAGCGCCGCTCCTCTCATTCATAGGATACGACGCTTATGACAAGAAGGTTAGTCAACCATTGATCGGTTGAATCGTAATTTCAACAGGGTTACGATCATCCAAGAAGTCAAATATCAATCGATTGAGTTGTACCTGCTCTAAACCTAGAATTTGTCCACATTCTTGAATCGTAATGAAACCACGCTTATAAGCTGTAATAACCTTTCGTTTATCCATTCTGCGATAATCCCTCCACTTACTCCAATATGTTCTATGGATAGTAGTATCGCAATCTGGACAGCATAATATACCTTTGTGGCTTTTTGAACTCGAACTTATACTTTCTTACGATAGAAGAATGTTTCTGTAGGCTCAAGACCGTATTGCGCTGGTGAGAAAATCTGTTCTGTGCTACCTACGAACAAATATCCACCTGGACGCAAACTTTTTGCGAATTTATGATAAAGCATATTCTTTGCCTCTTCTGTAAAGTAGATCATCACATTGCGACACACAATGAGATCATAGGAATCATCAAAGGTATCCAATAACAGATTCTGCTTCTTAAATTGGACAGTTTTCTTCAGAGAATCATGGATTGAGAACAACATACCCTCTTGAGTAAAGTGTGTGGCAGCTACGTCCTTAGGAACATCCTTCAATGAACGTTCAAGATATTGTCCCTGTCGAGCCTTCTCCAAAGCACCCTCATCTAGATCAGTAGCAACAAGTGTAGTATTGGCTAACAACCGCTTGTCTGCAAGAATCATAGCTAATGTATAAGGCTCTTCTCCTGTAGAGCAAGCTGCACTCCATAGTTTGAGACGCCTATTGCTACTCTGAATAAGCTCTGGAAGAATGATATCCCGCAGTACTTCCCAACGATTCGGATTACGCCAGAACTCCGACACGTTGATGGTCATACGATCTAGAAATTCATATAGCAGCTTTTTATCTTGTTTTATAGCCTGAAAGAATAGTTCGAAGGAATGATACCCATGCTTAACACGCAACGTCGTTAAGCGGCGCTTCATTTGTCCTTCTTTATATTGCGAAAGATCGATTCCCGTCGATTTCTTGATCGATTCGATAAAATGGGTATAGTCAAGGTCAATCGTAGAGCTCTCCAGTTTGTGATCTTGTTGAAGTAATTGACTTTTCATATCCATGGTGCTAGACCTTTGGTATAATTCACAAGTTCTTGAGCTTCAAAGAAATTTCCAATCTCTCTCTTGCTGCTCTCCATTGAATCCGAACCATGAATCAAATTATTAGGTGTATGTGCGGCAAAGTCTCCGCGAATAGTACCCGGCTGTGCTTCTTTCACATTCGTTTTACCAATGAGTATACGGGATAGCGCAATGATATCATCGCCTTCCCATACCATGGCAAAGACGGGTCCTGAAGTAATGAATTTCACCAGATTGGGATAGAAATCCTTCCCTACATGCTCTGCATAATGGAATTCCGCTTGTTGAGCCGTAACCTGAGCAAACTTACATCCCACAAGGGTAAAGCCCTTATCCTCCAACCGACTCACTATACGCCCAATTAATCCACGTTGAACACCATCAGGCTTAATCATTAGAAAGGTTTGTTCCATGATTTCACTCTCCATTTTCAATAAATCAATCCTAAACAAATTTATTCCAAAAAGGTGCGCTTTTAATATGATCTTCTCGTTACAAAGTGAGCGATATCTTTCAAATTCCGTTTGGTTTTGAGATCGGGAAGCTCATTCAAGACATCCAACGCCTTACTAATATAACGTGTGGCTAATTGCTCCGCTCGTCGAATCCCCGAACTTGCCTTGATAAGTGTAATGGCATTGGTTACATCACATTGACCATTCAGCTTATGAATATGAGCCAATTCATCAAGTAACGACTGACGCACCTCAGGATCCTGTAGTGCATAAATCACAGGTAACGTTATATTACCTTGACGAATATCACTTCCAGGTGGTTTACCTATTTGTTTCTCCGTCCCACAAAGATCCAGTAGGTCATCTTGTATTTGAAAAGCCATCCCCACATAATAACCATATCGGTATAATAGGTTGCTAACTTTAGGATCAGCCTCTACGGCAACAGCTCCAAGCTGGCAACTCACAGCAATTAACAATGCTGTCTTGCGACGAATACGCAACATATAACGTCGCACACTTTGTCCGGTATGGAAGAAATCTCGAATCTGCTCCATCTCTCCAATCGACATCTCAACCAATGCTTTGGAGAGTATTTGATGGATCTCAGGATTAGGAAGTTGCGTCACAATTTCCATTGCTCTAGCATAGATGAAATCCCCTGTATACATGGCGATTTTATTATCCCACTTCGATTTAACTGTTAATTGCCCGCGACGGGTATCCGCGTCATCAATGACATCATCATGAACGAGTGAAGCCATATGAATGAGTTCCAGTGGGACGGCCACACGCATCAACTTCTCAAGATTGTACTCTCCAAATTTACCACCCAATAATACAAAGACAGGACGAAGCCTTTTACCACCCGCCTTGAGTAGATGAAGCGATGTCTCATGAAGAAGCTCATCGCCACTGATACTGCGGTAGAGTTCCTGTTCTATGTATTCCATATCCTTTTTCAACAGTCCAAACATGTCTAATCTCTTCATTCTTTCACCCGAATTCGCGTATTCTCTTCCCACATCTCCATCCGTACTTCATGCTGTATAAGTCCAAGTTCATAAGCATAACGGAAATATAGTTCTAACCCCTTTCGTTGTCGTTCACCATAATCGTAACATAAATTCTCAAAGTATCTTTGCCAATATTGCTGAGTCCCACCAATAGTCATCATCGCTTCATGTACAATTGGAGTAAGGTCTGACAAGCTACGGTTCTTACTTTCCTTCAAACCTTGTACAATTTCCTGTATCACTTCAGGCTTGTTCTCAGCAGCATTACGATGAACTGCCCATACCGCAAACGTCATGCTAAGCCCTGTCCATTGTTTCCAATATTCACTTATATCCGTCACATATAGCCCATGATCTGTCCAAGAAGCCTTAATGGCATGATCTCCAATCAAGAGCGCCGCATCTGCAACATCCATCATAGACGTAAGATCTGGATCCATTGTGATATATTCCGGGGTCCCCTTAAGTGCTTTAGTCATCAGTATCTTCAGCAAATTAATTGAGGTAGCAGATGTATTGGTCACAGCAATATTACCGTTAACAATATACTCTATAGGTTCCTTAGAGAATAATAAGATGGACTGTACGGGCCCATCTGCACTTACAGATAGATCAGGTAGTAGAAGTAATTCATTGGATATTTCCCCGTATGCGAATGAAGATAATGCCCCGATGTCAATCTGACCTTCGCTCATGCCCTTATTTAAATATGAGGGAACAGCCGTAATCATCTCCGCAGGACCTCGCAAAGAATTCGGATCAAAATAATGAAAAATAGGCCATGCATTCGTATACTTTATTTTGCCAATGATTATCTTCTTAGTGTCTGGTGAGGTCATCATCATCCCTCCCATCTTCTAAATAACTGATGATCAATGCGCAGACTATCAAGCACCTTGCCTACAACGAAATTAATGAGATCATCCATCGTTTCGGGGTGGAAATAAAAAGCCGGCATAGCCGGAATCATTCTCACACCAAGTCTCGAAAGTTTCAACATATTCTCCAAATGAATGGCATGCAGTGGTGTTTCACGAGGTACTATTATTAATGGTCGTCCTTCTTTTAACATGACATCTGCTGCACGAGTTAGCAAATTATCTGAGCCTCCATTCGCCACTGCAGATAAAGTACCCATTGAACAAGGAACAATAATCATTCCTTCCACCTGAAAAGATCCACTCGCAATCGACGCTCCAATATCAGCAACCGGATGGTAAATATATGAGCCTGGATAACTTCCGAACTTCTCCTTCAGCGCACTTTCACGATCTGAACTACTCCAACCTAACTCTTCATGAAGCACACGCCAGCCAGCATTAGATATAACAATATGTACATCCACATGACTAGCTAATAGTGCTTCGATCAATCTAATACCATAAATGGAACCACTAGCTCCAGTAATCCCTACAATCCATCTTTGCTTCTTCTCGAGTTTATTCAAGCGGTTTGCACCACCAACTCAATCAGAGTAAAGGTAAACACAACAATGCTTAGAACACTGTTCATCGTGAAGAAAGACGTTTGCAGTTTGCTCATATCATTTGGAGAAAGAATGAAATGTTCATAAATCAAAATTCCGCATGAAATGATTATCCCTACCAAATACCACCAGTGTAACGAAGCTGTAAAGTAAAGAGTGATAAATCCGATTGCAGTAATCACATGAAAAACACGTGCTATTTTAAGTGATACTTGAATACCGAATCGTGCTGGAATAGAGTATACTCCTTCTTTTTTATCAAACTCTATATCTTGAATCGCATAGATAATATCGAATCCAGCAGTCCAGAATGAAAGAGTAATATAAAATATAAGTGCGCTAGAATCCACACTGTTCGTAACCGCCACCCAACCTCCAAGTGCTGCCAGTGATGTAGTTAATCCCAATACAACGTGACAGAGCCATGTGAAGCGTTTGGTATAGGAATAAATAACAAGCATGAATACTGCAATAGGTAATAACTTCACGGAAAGCGGAGTCAACTCGAATGCAGCCCAGAATAACAGAATGAAGGATACAATCGTAAATACAAACACTTCCATCGTTTTTAATATTCCAGCTGGAATGGCACGATTAGCCGTTCGAGGATTCTTCTTATCAATCACTTGGTCGATGATGCGATTTAATCCGAACGCTGCACTTCGGGCACCAAATAATGCCATAACAATCCAGCCAATCTGTGCCCATGAAGGTAGTGTTCCATGAACTGTTACCGATCCTAATAAGGCTCCCATGAACGCAAAAGGGAGGGTAAACAAGGTATGTTCAATTTTAATCATTTCAAGATAAGCGCCAATCTTCT
This sequence comes from Paenibacillus sp. FA6, assembly GCF_051550225.1. Classification (NCBI taxonomy): domain Bacteria; kingdom Bacillati; phylum Bacillota; class Bacilli; order Caryophanales; family Paenibacillaceae; genus Paenibacillus; species Paenibacillus sp. FA6. The sequence continues at coordinate 2,531,624 of NZ_CP188820.1, forward strand.
TAAACATGTTAACTCTCCTTAATCCCAATATGTAATGCTGAAATACCGCCAGTTAAGGGATATGCTTCGACATGTTGCAGTCCTACTTGCTGAAATATTTCTGCAAGTTCATCTCTTCCCGGAAATAAAGCAAGTGAAACGGGCAACCATTTATACTGTTCATATCTGGATGCGAATAATTTACCTAGACTTGGTAATATTTTTTGGAAATAGAAATAGTATATCCCTTTGAATGGTTGCCAAGTGGGCTTTGATAGTTCTAGACAGACCACCATTCCACCAGGCTTAACTACTCGTTTCATTTCATGAAGCACCTGAACAAGATCTGGAACATTACGTAATCCAAATCCAATCGTGGCATAATCAAATTTGTTATCTTCAAAAGGTAGGCTCATGGCATTTCCTTCAATCAACGTAATGGAATCATCTCTTTGGTGACTCTTCACTTTATTGCGTCCTACTTCAAGCATGGCTGGACTGAAATCTAGTCCTACGATACCACCTGATCCACTCGCCTCTGCCAAACTAAGCGTCCAGTCACATGTGCCACAGCATACATCAATTGCCGTCTCACCCGGTTTCATATCCATTCTTGCCATCGCAAATTTACGCCATACTTTATGTCTTCGAAAGCTTAAAATATCATTCATTAGATCATATTTCGTAGCAATACTCTCGAAAACAGATTGTACGAACTGTTCCTTGGGCTTGTCATTCTCAACATGTTGACCTGAGCTATTACGTTCCAATCCCATCACCCCTCTCCTACAACGGCTCTAGAACTATTCAAGGATAGCTGAAATGGTTCTAATACCTGTCCAATATATAAGGGTAGTACATCCCCTTTGAGACTATTGCGTATACGTTGTACTCGTTCAACCGATTCATGCAAAGTATTCAATAAGCACTCCTTGGATATATATGGGATGCCCTCTTCGTTATGATCTAGTTCAATCATCACAGTCTCACAGAGACTGAATTCACGCAGTAACTTTTCCCATGAATCCCTTAATGAATTTTCTATCATGGGTGAAAAAGAAAGAAACAGCTGCATATTCAGCTGCACCTTTTGCTCCAAATATTGTTCTGATGTCAGCTCCCGCGCTTGTATGGAGCTGTAAAGATTCATCTTCATCATATTCAAATCACAAATGGCTCTACTCAATTGAGTAATCACTTCGATCTGTCCCTGATCAGACAATAGTTGATAAAAGCGACTGCTATAATAATCACCTGCCAACACTTTCAATTGACGAGACCGCATACGAACTTCAGCTTGATTACCTTGTTCTGTATCGATCGTCTCATGTGTATCGAGTCCCATCTGGATCAAAGATGTAACCATAGCATAGAGCTCTGTGTGATCTATTGATTTGCGGCTACCTATATTCAAAAAGATATATAATAAATGAACACGGGCATCCGGGAATTTGGGCAATTTCGTATATTGTTCTATCATGTCATACTCGATGTAGCTACTTGCGAGTTGGGGTATGCGGTAAGATTTCATCGTTAGCCTCCGAGCTGATAACTTTAGTACTTATTCTGCCGTTAACAATCTCGACTATTATATCACATGTTAATTCAGCACGCACTGTGGTTATTCTATCTTTCTCTCATGATCAAGGTCTCTGAAACTGATTCTGCCAAAGTTTCGTTTCAGTCATATGGAAAGTTTGTTTCAAAAGGTCTGGAAGCGGTGTCTCTCCGTTACTTTTTAGTTCTTCAGTCAATACCGAGCTCCACCGCTCTCGACTTACATCCGCAGCCAATAGTAAATGGCGCGAATTCAGCCACTTATTCTCTGCAACAAGCCTGAGCATTAATCGATCTACATTAGGCGTATGTTCGAAACAAAAAGAAATGGCTTCAGCCATATTCTCATAGATTTCTGTCGCCGTACTTTCCGACGTCACAACTTTCAAATCTAGTGTTAGAATGGATTTGCTCCACTCCACTCTGCTTATAGGTACCGTTAAAGGTAATGAACTTAGACGGTCAACGAGGTTATCATTGCTTAGCGTTGTAATTGAGTGGGGATTAAACACAGAAACATTTCCCTTCAATTGCGCAAGTGAGGTTTGGAATGCAAATAATTTGGGCAGGAAGATTATGGCCCCAATACAAAGCAACAATGTGCAAGTCAGTACAATCCATCGATTCATCAGATGTGCCCCTCTCATCATTTCACTCTTATTCGTATGCCATCACGATTAGAGCCCCTAACTCATTGTACAATTAAAAAAAGCAGGCTATGCCTGCTTTTTTAACTCTCGCTCTCTACTTTTCCATGTTTCGTTAACACTTCAGCTTTCCCACGGATCTTTACTGCTGAAGTGTGATTAGTAAATTGAGCTATGAGCACTTCGCCTTTGTCTAATTTCTCTGTATGATGAAACTTCGTATCCTGTCCACGAGTAAGGCCGATGACCTGCACACCATTCTCTTTTGCTTTGATAACAATATAGTCGTCATCCTTATTAGTTTCCACGAAATGTATCCCTCCCATAAAATGAAATATAGACAAGAAAAAGCCGTGAACATACGTCACGACCTTCCTTTTGATCATACACACTAGTTCTATGGATTTTGGAGAAATCTTATTTAATCCCGTCTTTAAGCGCTTTTCCTGGTTTGAATGCAGGAATTTTGCTCGCAGCGATTTCGATTTCTTCACCTGTTTGTGGATTACGTCCTTTACGTGCAGAACGTTCACGCACTTCAAAGTTTCCGAATCCTACGAGTTGCACTTTATCGCCATTTTGTAGCGCTACGGAAATCGCTTCGAATACAGCATCAACTGCTTTGGTAGCATCCTTCTTCGACAATTCCGAAATTTCAGCTACTTGGGAAATCAATTCCGATTTGTTCATTTCTATTCACCTCCCCAGCAAGAAATGAGATCGATTGTTATTCTTTGTTTCCGTTTTCTCGCAAAATATACTTTACAATAGCTATTTACGTACAGATTTACGTACAGAATGGCCCTTTTCGGTATCTAACTGTGAGCACGGAACAAATTTATACTAATACAGCGAACCCATAATATCAAGCGTTTTAAGACTATTCGCTGTAATATTAGCTTAAATATGACCAATAGCGCCATCATTAGACCTAATCCAATCCATAATCCAACAATTTTAGAATTCCCAGATTTCATTTAATTCAGTAATGAATATAAGCTCAAAACCATATTTAAGCGTTTGACAAAAATCCGTATGAAATACCTCTACGATGACGGATTATCCTTTCGATCGCTGTAGCCTCCTGATCCGAGGCTACTTCGTACATCATCCATTGTTTCCTGTAAGTACTAATTATTGTTTAGCGAATTAATATATTGCATATAAAATGTATAAGCATACATTTCATATCGTTATTCAAACTGATAAATCTAATGCTTTATTCATAAACTCCCCAAATAATCCTCTTGTTAGATTTGTCTATAAACGGTGCTCATTATTACAATCAAGTCACCTACTCTTGTCTACAGAGTTAATAGCCATGCCTTACACGTACCTATCATGCCTATGGTACCAGTGAATTACGTATGAAACGATCCAGAAATAATTATCCCTCTAAATATTCCACACGGAGAAGTCCCTTGAAGATATTATTATTAATGCATATATATACACTATGAAGATATACAAACGATAAGAAAGTTGCCTTTTGATATCCTTGATGAAGGAGTACATATGTGGGAAGAGAATGATTTAACAGCACGTAGAAAAGCCATATAAAGGAGTTGCTCCTGTATATGGCTTTTCTTAATTATATCGGTTATTTATTTCGTTATAGAATAATCGCAATTAATCCGCCAGATCCCTCATTAATAATTCTTCCTAAAGTTTCTTGAAGTTTATAACGTGCGTTATCTGGCATCATTGCGATTTTACCTTGAATCCCCTCACGAACAATGGAATGAAGTGAGCGACCAAAGATGTCTGAATCCCAAATCTTTATCGGATCATTCTCGAAATCTTGGATCAGGTAGCGAACCAGTTCTTCGCTTTGTTTCTCCGTTCCGATGATCGGGGAGAACTCGGATTCAACATCCACACGAATCATATGAATCGAAGGGGCAGTCGCTTTCAATCGGACTCCGAATCGTGATCCTTGACGGATCAGTTCCGGTTCATCCAGCGTCATTTCCGCAAGTGATGGAGCTGCAATGCCATAACCGGTCGTCTTAACCATTTCCAATGCTTCTGCAAACCGATCATATTCACGCTTGGCATGAGAGAATTCCTGCATTAATTGCAGTAAATGATCTTTCCCCCGTATTTCCACTCCAACGACTTCCATCAATATTTGATCATACATTTCATCTGGTGCGAACAAGTCAATCTCTGCAACACCTTGACCCATGTTCATTCCACTCAGTGCAGCCCTGTCAATAAACTCATAATCCATAAACTGAGTTACCACTCGGTCTACATCCCGTAATCGTCGGATATCTTTCACCGTATCACGAACTGAGTTCTCGTAATTACTACGCAACCAATGCTTATCATTCAACACCATAACCCAGCTTGGAAGGTTCACATTTACTTCATGAACTGGAAATTCATACAGTACTTCACGAAGAACACCTGTCACATCGTCCTCAGTCATCGTTGCCGCACTTAAAGATATGACTGGAATATCATATTTCACTGCTAATTCACTACGTAATTGAAGTACTTCATCGCTGCGAGGTCTTGTTGAGTTAATCACGAGCACAAATGGTTTGCCTACTTCCTTCAGTTCCGCAATAACTCGTTCTTCGGCCTCAACATATGAGCTTCTAGCGATTTCAGCAATAGAGCCATCCGTAGTCACAACAACACCCAATGTTGAATGCTCCTGGATCACCTTCCGTGTGCCGATCTCAGCCGCTTCCTGAAATGGGATCGGTTCCTCAAACCACGGTGTCGAGATCATACGTGGACCATTCTCATCTTCATAGCCCTTGGCACCTTCCACAGCATACCCTACACAATCCACAAGCCTAATGTTCACATCCAAACCCTCAGCTACATTAATCTGAACAGCGTTGTTTGGCACAAACTTTGGTTCTGTAGTCATGATCGTTTTTCCTGCGGCACTTTGTGGAAGTTCATCTACAGCGCGAACCCGTTCGGATTCATTCGCGATATTCGGGAGTACGATGATTTCCATAAATCGTTTGATGAATGTTGATTTCCCTGTGCGAACCGCACCGACGACACCCAGGTATATATCACCACCTGTTCGCTCGGCAATGTCCTTAAAAATATCTACCTTTTCCAAGAGAGATCCCCTCCTCATATTACTCCGAAGGAAAAATGCTTTAAGAGCATCCGCTTCGTGTTCCATCTGAGGCCTCAACCAATGCAACGGATGAGCCGCCTTTTCATGTCGTTAGTAGTCCGCCGCCGGAAGTAATCATTGGGTCAGAACGGTAAAGCGGCGTCACTCGTTCGGGCATTTGGACTAGTATCATATTATGTACCTTAACAAAACAATATGACCGGTTTTCAATAAATATGGACAACTGTATTTACACTTACTTCTCTATCCCACTCAGATATATGCGAAATTTCAGTCAGTTATGACGAAAACTCATTTATTTATACAAGTAGAAACGGCTATGCCGTCCTTTTTCAAGGACAGCATAGCCGTTTCAGCGGAAATATAAGGAATAGAGTATCAAGTGAAACTTATACTTTCTTATATTTTTAAAAAAAAGACTCGTCTCATGGACGAATCTTCATTTAAAACCATTCTAACCATCTAATTCTGCTATTGGATGCTTGCTAGCGGAGCTCCATCAACCCAAAAATATGGTAGTGATTTAACGGGCACAAAATAGGAATTATTCACCAGGTAATCTCTCAAATCCTCATCATCTTGTGGTTCAAGATCACTCTTCTCAATAGCTTGCATAATATCAAAAGCATAATCGACATACACCAGACCATTTGTATCCATCATAAACGTCATTTCCTCGTTAGAATACACACTTGCAATCTTAATTGATGGAACACTAGCCTTTGATAAATCTACAGTATACACATTAGGGTATAGTTCTTCTCCCATAGGCAGTTCATTATTATGCCCCCGTTTATACTTATCCACAGCTTGCTGAACATCATTCACTTTCTGAACAGTTGCCAGATCCATTACCTTAACCGTTGGTTCGGATTCCTCATTTATAATAAGAAAATATCCATTTCCACCTTTTTCAAATGCTGTACTCGGTATTTCATCTATAAAGCCCGAGCTTTTCAACTTTTCCAAGTCCACTCTAAATTTCTCGTAGCGCGGAGTATCTTGATCGGCATTGATAATGGGCAACAGTTCTAGTTCTTTCTGATAATCATCCACGGCTGATTGTATCCGTTTCACACTCTCATGGTATGAAGGATTACTTTCAGTCTTCTCGAAAGGGGATAGACACCCCGTAGTAACTAACATCAGCACCATGACAGCGAACATTATTTTGAAATATGAATTTTGTTTATAATTTATATTGAGCTTAATCATACATCATCGTCCTTTGCAGTATAAGTTCAAAACATCTAGATTACCATAACTCATCGGGCTCTTTATTCCTTGCGGCTTCAAGTTGTTTACGTACAGCAGCTTTTAGAGGATCCTCTGGAATGTTTACCTCGACATCACGCTGGATTGTTGCCTGACAGGATAGACGAATTCCTTTACTATACAATGTTCCTAATTTACGACGTTCGACATCTCCTATAGGTGAGAGAGCCAGCATATTTTGTTGACTCACTACTATCTTACACATCAAACAACCCGCTTTACCTCCACAACGTGTAGAAATATGTACGCCACCTTTACCAGCAGCGTTCAGAACACTTGTCCCTTGTCTCACTTTAATGACTTTTCCCATGGGTTGAAACGTTACTATAGGATCCATAGCGATCACCTTTCTATACTCAATTACGACAGTTTAGACATATAAGAGAGCACACTTGGAGCCTCCAACAATACTGCGATCTGCTTGATATGGTTATCATCCAAATGATGGGTTCTTATTAATTTCTCTAAAAGTGGTAAATGTCTTGCTCTTTCCCCTCTCATCGCTGTAGCTATCGCTTCATACCTATCTGCGCGCTCTCTAAGCAGATTAAATATGAGCTCGTGACTTAGAGGCGTCAGACTCATTTGAACACCCTCAAGTTCAATCTCAGATGCATCAGACTGGAGCATGTCTTCTACCTCAACCTTATACTCAAAGGTATTCGAAGAAACCCTGAAATCACCAACCAGCTCGATCTGCACTTCATTTAACTCATAATGACTCAGAATAGACGAATATAGACCAACTCTATTCAAAGCTTGTTCATCCACCGACCATTGTACAATGGCTTTATGAAGCGTTCTTACCGAATCAGAATCTGCATACAAATCAATATCCCTTGGTGGACAAAGAATTTCTACCCCCTGCAAGATCAAGCTGCAGCTGCCCCCCAGTAACCATTTTCGATTGGTTGTATTCAAGCATCTTGCAGCCAGCTTTAATGCTTGCTGCAATTCGTATGTAAAATGATGCATGGATGTCACTTCCTTTTTGAACACGCATTTTTCTAAAGACTACCCTGTAAGTTAATTAAAAATAAGTTTTATTGCGAGCCGAGATCTTGCCTGTACTCTTCACAACAGCTTGGCACCCCAATCGATAGCCTTCTTCGAACTCTTCTGGATCGAGACGTCGATGTTCTGCTTGGGTCGGCTCCTCCAAGTGTTCAGAACCCTCTTCGATGAAACAACGACACCGGGCACAAGTTCCACGAGTGCATAGATGTTGCCAGTCAATTTTATGTTGAATCGCATGCTGGAGAATAGTCTCTCCGGGATTTGGTTCCACACTTTTAGTTATTGTTCTTCCGACGAGCGTTAATGATGATTCCATTCAAACCTCACCAATCCTTTTAGAGGATGTTCAAAAAGTTATCTTTTGATCACGAAGCATATCAAGATGCATATTCGACATCGAATATTGAATTCAACCGGTCCTTCCGGTGCTCACGTAGGTATTGCCTACGCTCCGCTCCTCACTCCCTTGCTTCATCCAATCTTCTCGGTGCTGAAAAGCTGACTTTTTGAACTCACACTTTTATATAACAACGGTAACACATATTTAAGTTAGGGAAACTAACCCACCTAGAAATCCAACGATCATAAGTAAAAAGGCGATCACGGATAATAATATTCTTATGATCCCTTTAGTTTTACTACGAGCATATGTAATTAAAAATACAGAACAGCCCATAATTAATATTGCAATGAGGGATACCCACATTTTTGTCATTGCGTCCATAGAGTAGAATCTCCATTCTGTCGACTATTTTATTTAAGCTATTATAACATGAATCTTGTCTCATTTCGTAAAAATAGGGCAAAATACTATGATTCGAAAAGACTTCATAGTGTTTTGTCCCCATGTTAAAACTTTATTAATACGTAAGAAAAACCCTATTTCTTGATCATCATTTTCATCAAAGATTCCATACTTTGAGGACTCATGCCGCTTTTCTTAACTGCACTGACAATATCCTTTATTGTACTTTCACTTACAGGTATATTCGCCATCGCAGAGACCTGTTTGATTAGTTGACGTAGCTGTACCTCATTTTGCATTGTCGTTGGTTTAACAGTGCTAGCAAGCTTCTTAACTTCATTCTCAGAAATGTGTTTACCACTTTTTTTATTGATCGCATTCAGCGCATCTTTGGGTATATTATTACTCAAATGTAATCCCTCCTCTGGCAATCTTCATAGTATTATATGAGGATAGGCCCTAAAAGGTGACTAACACTTATGTATGCCACTGTTCCCAAGTCTCCTGCCGCATACTCTCCATTTCCGTCTTCGGGTCACGACCCATCAGTGCTTCTACCGCTATTCTCGCATCCAACTCTTTGAATAGCACTTGATAAAGCTGATCCGTAATAGGCATTTGTACACCATGCTTAATCGAAAGCTTATGAGCAGCTTGTGTTGTACGAATTCCCTCGACGACCATCCCCATCGATTCTAACACTTCATCGAGGTTGTTACCTTTACCAATTAATGATCCTGCTCGCCAATTACGGCTATGTTGACTAGTAGCCGTTACGACAAGGTCACCAATTCCAGCAAGCCCGGAGAATGTGAGGGGATTCGCTCCTAATTCCACACCAATCCGTGAAATTTCAGCAAGACCTCTGGTCATTAACGCCGCCTTCGCATTATCACCAAATCCTAACCCATCTGACATTCCAGCACCAAGAGCGATAATATTCTTAAGTGCACCTGCAAGCTCCACACCAATCATATCGCGATTCGTATAGACACGGAAATAAGAGTTCATAAACAAATCCTGCGCAGCTTCAGCTGCTGCTTTGTTAAGGGAAGCCACTACGACTGTAGTTGGGCATCGCTTAATAACTTCCTCAGCATGACTCGGACCAGATAACACAACAATATCTCCCTCAGCACAAGATAGTTCTTCAGAGATAACAGATGACATCCTTTTCAGACTTTCTGTCTCGAATCCTTTGGTAGCATGAACAACTAACATGTCCTTCTTCCAATACTTCTTCAGCTCTGCAGATACTTCTCTCATCGCTGAGGATGGAGCGACCAGCACGACAGCACTCGAGTTCTCGACAGCATCCTTCATACTGAATGTAGCCGTTATGTTAGTGGCTAATGTAATACCTGGTAAATACCTACTATTCGTATGAAACTCATTAATTTCGTTGACTTGCTCTGGGTTGTGACTCCATAGAACAACATCCAAATGATTCGTAGCTAGAACGCTAGCAAGCGCAGTTCCCCAACTCCCTGCCACAAGAACAGTTACTTTGTTAGACAACGCGTTCCCCCCCTTTGCTAGATCCCCCTGATCCAATTTTATTCTCACGGTGCTGTACAATTTTCACAATATTACTTCTATGACGCCAGAAAACAAATATTGCAATAATGATACTACACCAGAACGTTGGTCCAGGGTATCCACCCATAATGAGCAGACAGACGGGTGTAAGTGCTACAAAAATTAATGATCCAAGGGAAACATATCTAGTTAATACAATCGATATAATGGCAATACTTCCTGCAATGAGAGCAGGCAAGAAACTTAATGTCGCCATGACACCTATCGTTGTAGCAACGCCCTTACCACCGCGAAAATTGAAATAGAGCGGCCAGTTATGCCCAATAATAGCAGCAATACCACATAAGGCAGGGATCCATGCTTCGTCCCCACCTAACCATTTCCCGATCCAGACTGCGGTGATTCCTTTGAGTACATCAAGGAAAAGAACAAATATAGCCGGTCCTTTTCCCAATATACGCAAAGTATTCGTTGCCCCTGCATTTCCACTACCGTATTGACGAATATCAATTCCCTTTAGTATCTTAGCCAACAGCACACTAAAACTAATAGATCCCAGTAGATAACTTAAAATGAGTGAACTTATTTGCATTAACAAACCCTCGTCACCTAGCTTTCATCGGACTTACGCCGGGTGAATATTCGTATCGGCGTCCCTTCAAAATCAAATGCTGCACGAATCTTATTTTCTAAATAACGTTCATATGAGAAATGCATCAAATCAGGATCATTTGCAAAAACAACAAATGTTGGTGGCTTGGTGGCTACTTGTGTCGCATAATTAATACGTAGTCTGCGCCCTTTATCTGTCGGTGGTGCATTTGACGCCACTGCATCTGATACAACGTCATTCAATATATGTGTCTGTACACGTAGTGAGTGCTGTTGTGCAACATGTTGAACGACGGGTAGTAATTTCTGAAGGCGCTGTTTCGTTTTGGCTGAGAGAAATACGATCGGAGCATAAGTCATAAATAAGAAATGATCTCTGATCTTCGTCTCAAATGTCTTCATCGTTTTATCATCTTTTTCAACAACATCCCATTTATTCACGACAAAGATAGAAGCCTTACCCGCCTCGTATGCATAACCAGCAATATGCTTATCTTGTTCGATTATACCCTCTTCAATATTCAAAACTACAAGTACCACGTCCGCTCTTTCAATGGCTTTCATGGCTCTCATCACACTATACTTTTCAGTATTCTCATACACTTTTCCACGTTTACGCATACCAGCCGTATCAATAATCACATAGCGTTGTCCGTCACGCTCAAACGGTGTATCAATAGCGTCCCTAGTCGTACCTGGGACGTCGCTCACGATAACCCGTTCTTCGCCTAGAATAGCGTTAACTAATGATGATTTTCCAACGTTAGGGCGTCCTATTAACGCTACTTTAATAACATCGTCACCATATTCTTCTTCCACAAGCTCAGGCAAATTATTGACTATAGCATCGAGTAAATCACCAATACCTGTCCCATGACTTCCTGATATTCCAATAGGATCACCGAATCCAAGACTATAGAATTCATAGGTGTCTTCTACCTTCTTGATATTGTCCACTTTATTAATAGCTAAAACGATAGGTTTTCTAGATCTAAATAGCATTTGAGCAACTTCCTCATCCGCCAAAGTAATACCTGTCTTAGCATCGCACATAAACACAATGACATCTGCTTCCTCTATTGCAAGCTCAGCTTGCATACGGATCGATTTCAACATCTGATCATCACCGTCTAAATCAATTCCTCCAGTGTCAATAACACTGAACCCCTTACCATTCCAATCCGATACACCATATATCCTATCACGTGTAATCCCTGGCTTGTCTTCTACAATTGCCAGACGATCTCCAATTAACCTGTTAAATATCGTTGATTTACCTACATTAGGCCTGCCCACGATTGCAACTACCGGTCTTGCCATTATTAACTCCTCCTATACAATTCTTACGATTATTATCATAGCAAAAAACACCAGTCTTGGCTAACCCAAAGAGAAACCGATACCAATATATTGCATATGACGGATTGTCAAGACCTAAGGTGCTTGGTTTGACAATCCGTCATATGCAATCATAAAAAAATATCGGCGAACCCGCGGAGGGTTCGCCGATTTCAAAAAGGTTCAGATCCTGATCACTTAAATTTATCGAGCTTATCCCCGAATAAATCGCCAAGTGTAAAGCTAAGACCTTCATTTGAAAGAGATACATTGGGATTGTTGAATTCCACTTTTGGTTCTCTGGAAGTTCTAGGTGATCTTGGTCTTTCCGTTCTTGCTTCTTGAGCAGGAGCGTCTTGTGTTTCTTTAATACTTAGGCTAACGCGCTTCTCATTTGGGTTCAATTCAAGAATTTTCACTTGAACTTGTTGCCCCTCTTCCAATACTTCTTGTGGTGTAGCAATGTGATTATGTGAAATTTGGGAAATATGCACCAAACCTTCCACACCTGGAGTAAGCTCCACAAATGCTCCGAATGCAACTAGACGTTTCACTTCACCAGTCACAATATCTCCAGCATTGAACTGACTTGCTGCATTTTCCCAAGGTCCTGGTTGAGCAGCTTTAATACTTAGGCTGATCTTCCCTTTTTCGGAATCCACTTTTAGAACTTTAACTGTAACTTTCTCGCCTTCAGAAATAACATCAGAAGGTTTCTCAACACGACTCCATGCAATCTCAGATACGTGAACAAGTCCATCTACGCCACCAATATCAACAAATGCACCGAATTGAGTAAGACGTTGAACAGTACCTTCAATCAATTGGCCTTCCTTCAAGTCAGCCATGATTTTCAGCTTATTGCCTTCGAACTCAGCATCAAGAACATCTTTCTGTGACAAGATCACTTTATTGTTCTCACGATCAAGTTCTTTCACTTTCACACGCAATGTACGACCTTTATAATCGCTGAAGTCTTCAACGAAATGGCGTTCTACCATGGAAGCAGGAATAAATCCACGAGCGCCTACATCCACTACTAAACCACCCTTAACAACGTCAGAAACAACAACTTCAATGATTTCTTGACTCGCAAAATATTTCTCTAATTCTTCCCATCCATTTTCGCTATCAATCGCACGCTTGGATAGAAGCATTCTTTCTTTTTCGTCATCAATGCTGACAACTCTACATTCAACTTCTTGACCAATTTCTACGGCATCAGATGCGTTGTCTACCTGTACAGATGACAACTCACGAACCGGAATTACACCGTCATATTTATATCCAATGCTTACATAAGCTTGGTTATCTTCTAGTTTGACGATCGTTCCTCTCACTGTATCCCCTTTTTTCACGGATACCCCTTGGTCCAATTCCTCTTGGTTTGATACTTCTACTTCTACAACTTCCTCTACTACCACTTCTTCGTTCTTGATTTCCTCCGACATATCAATGCCCTCCTCAGTTCAAAATCCCATTTATTTAAACCTGCTAAGCAGTGTTCAAAACAATTATATTGTAGTATCTTTCCATAAAACTTCACACTTCATGCATTGAAATCTATTGGATACTTGGCTTACCTGTCTTCTGCATTTCATAAATACGAGACATGATGACTTCCGTTGCGGCTTCAAGCTGATCGCCAGAAGAACTTTCTTCCATAAATTCAGATAAATCTACAGGAGCACCGTATACAACCTTCATTTTACGGAAAAGCTTGTACTCACCAAAGATTGCGACAGGGATAACTGTTGCTTGACTACGAATCGCAAAGCTTGCAGCACCCTTTTTGGCAATTCCTGATGTAGAATTACGAGTACCTTCTGGAAAAATCCCCATCATTTCACCTTGTTTCAAGATCTTGATGGACATACGAATTGCTTCTTTACTGACTCCACCACGTTTGACAGGAAAAGCTCCTAATTGAAGAAGCAAAGGTCCAAACACAGGAATGTTAAACAATTCTGCCTTGGCCATGTATTTAACCTGTCGTTCCAACTTAATTCCAACCGTAATAGGATCCATCATACTGATATGATTTGCACAGAGCAGTACTCCACCTTCAGAAGGTACATTCTCCCTCCCAACCGCTTCTAAACGATATAGAAAAGCGAAGATCAATCGTAATAATCCTCTGCAAAAGACATAGATCATGTTATTCTCTCTCCATCCTTCTGACTTCTGCATATAGAAACTATCTTGTTCACTACTTGACGAATATCCATCTCCGTTGTATCCATGAGTATTGCATCATCGGCACATCGTAGAGGAGAGATCTCTCTCTGTTCATCCAATGTATCTCGCTTGGCAATATCCTGCTCAAGTTGTTCAAGTGAAGTTCGATCTGCATCATTCATTTCATTAAAGCGACGAAGAGCGCGTTCTTTAACGCTAGCAGTTAAGAAGATTTTCACCTTAGCGTCTGGAAGCACAGTAGTTCCGATATCACGACCATCCATCACGACACCCTTGTTCAAAGCCATTTGCCGCTGAAGAAATACCAAATGAGAACGTAGCCCCTCAATCTGAGCATATTGTGATACCAGACCGTTCACTTCTGATGTACGAATGTAAGGTGTAACATCTTCACCATCAACCCATACCTTCTGCCCATCTGTATCGGGTCTTAATTCAATGACCATATTACGTGCATATTCAAGCACCTTATCTGGTAATTCCGGTCCTATTCCAAGCCTTGTCATAAACCACGTGACAGCCCTGTACATGGAACCTGTGTCGACATAAATGTATGTCAATTGATTTGCCACTAAGCGTGCAACTGTACTCTTCCCTGCACCCGCAGGGCCATCAATTGCAATATTAATTCTGTCGTTCATTACTGTCGCCTGCCTAATCAATGGAGTATTCCTCCCATAACTTTAACTCATAAACTCAAGAAAAAAGCAGGCAGTGCCTGCAACGAATAAATTATATCACATATAGATCATTGTTGCAAAAAAACTATAAGTTCGAGTTCAAAAGATACCTTTTGAACAACCTCTATTAAGTGATTTATTCACCAATCATTTACATCTCGTTCCGTCATTGGGACTCCATCCAGCTTGTACACTGAGGATACGTATGTACGCAAAGAAGGAAAGTGCAAAGTAATCTGAAAACAGACCATCAGACAGATTAGTGTCCATAATATATATTTGATCACTTTACTGCTTGCTAGAAACAAGTCATCAAAAAGATTTACATAGTGTTGAATTTGTTCTTGATCATCCTTCATCGTCTGATCTCCCGGAATTTTTACGTTAGTATACCCACCATATATGGGTTACATGCGTACCATTACCGATCCCGGAAATCCATTTGCCGTTCGAAGCAATAGCGAATTAGTTTTTGACGTTCTGTATTAAATATCTCCGTAAATCTTAGCATAACAATGTTGCGATTATGTTCACTATTTTTAATCCGAACAATTTCAGCCTTTAAGGGAATATGCTCAACCAAACCATTTTTATAATGAATTAGAACCCAACAGGATAACCTTTCACCTTCTTTAAGATGGTGTTTAGATTCTGCAAAGAACGATAATCCACCTCCGCTTAAATCTTCTGTTTGAGTTATAAAACGCGTAGTATCTTCCTTTTGAACAGCAATTTCAAGATTTGCATTCACTCGAAAGTAGGTCCGTCGTTGAATTTTAGATATTTCCTCCGGTTTCGGTTTTCGTACTCTAACCATACGAATAATATCTTCCTTAAAACCAAGGACATATGTATTGAAATAATGTTTGACCCCATCCTCTGTCAAAAAATATACTGACAACTCATCACCGAGATACAATCTTTTTAATTGGCCATTATCTTCTTGCATCGGTATCTCAATCAGAAAGGACTCTTCTTCAATATCCGTAATTCTAGACTTATAAACTATTCCGACCTTTTTCTCATCTGACGAATTTATGTTCATATATAAAACTTCACTTATTTTTAAATACAAATCTGCTCACCACCATCATTTGATTATCGTCTGTACTTAATTATAGCATGGATTATTGCACAGAAAAATGACATTCGAATACGGAGTTCATTCGAATGTCATTGCAATGTTTTTTCAGCCTTATTTAATAGGTGTTTTAATCTCTTCTATACTCTCTTCTGAGCCATCTTCGGCATTAATAAAGACTCGATAACTAGTACCGTACACTTTCCCACCAAACTCATAGCATAAAACTTCCTTAGAAAACTCATCTTTAATAAGGGACTTCCGATTGTAAGTCTCTTCAAACTCGAGATTCAACATCTTTCTTGCCTCTTCCAACGTTAACTTCGCTTTAGGGATGGCTCGAGCATCCTGATGCTCAACAACGAAGTCACTAGCTTGAAAGCCCGTTACTTCTCCATTATCAAGACCTACACGAACCGTTATTTTCTCCGGATAAATGAGAACTCCATCCTGCTTCTGAACATAAGTGAATGTCCCCATGTTTCCATACTCATCAAACATAATGGCCGTCATGTCTCGATAGCCTTTGTTGGATAGGTAAGCACTCGCTTTCTCCATGGATTGCTCCATGTTCACTTGTTTATTCCCTACCTTTCGGTCATTGGAATAAGAAATTAACAAACCGCCTTTACTTGTGAAATCCATAGAAATGGAACCGTCTTTTTTAGACTTATTTTTCACTTTAGCCGTAAAGGAAGACCATTCCGTCCCCTTCCCATTCTCAGTAATTTGAACTTCTGAATCAGAAGGTACATCCGCAAATTTAATTGCTTTACGACGAATATCTGCCTCCGTCATCGGTATCCCATCTAATTTTTTTACCGTACGTTTATCGTTAAGCGATGCTACAGAAGGACCCCAATCCATCTCAGGGTATTCTCCGACAACTTTATCAACCGTTTTAAAACCATCGATAATGCTGTTATCTTCGACTTTCTCCTCATTGGCTATAGCTGTTTCAACATCCATCCAGCGTAGTCTATTCTTGATCACTTTGTCTTGTACCGCTTGTAAATCTTTTGATATTTGACCCGAATCCTTATATAACACCTTTAAGGTATTAAATTCTTGGTCGCTTAACGGCTCCTTATCTAAATCACGTATCGAAGTCTGATATGAGAATTTAGATATTTTAGATAAAAACTCTTCCGTTTTGTTGAATGGTAACAAGGTTAGCGGTAACTGGTTAATTTCACTCTGAGCTTGACTTGTCATCCGCCACACATTGACTAGACCTTTACGGTGCATCGATCGCGAGGCCGAATTAACAGCTAACGTATTCCCTAATTCTCCATGTAGTCTATCCATATGAAAAGACAAATCATGAAACGCTCGTTGGTATTGATTCTCTGCTTTGATGAGAATAGCATTCTTCTCTTGATTCTCTTGATAACCCCAAACCATTGCACCAATCAACATTACCGTCATGACTGGAAATAATACAGCGCTTAATCGCTTATACATATGTTTTCAAGTCTCCTTTCTTCTAATCCTTGCCTATAGTGTGACAAGAAGAAAGAAGTCTTATGCATGATTACGAAGTCTTTCGTAATCAAATGTCAAACCAAGTGCTAAAAGGGCCTGATAATCCACCATTTCAATACGGTTGCTCTTCCAATTCAAAGTGCTGTTGGTTATCGCAAACACACTGTTTAAAGCCCGTTTCAATTTTGCCCTGTACTTTTCGGCCGCTTAGAATAAAGCACTCACCACATTCTTGGCATACAATTTTTACTTTTACACGCAAAAAAAAGACACCTCCTCTTTTAAATGACGTCAACGTCATTTCATCAGATCAAGTGTGTCCAACATACTCATGTATTAACCTCTTCTTCCCTCTTTTGGAAACGAAAAGGTGAACTATTATTCGCTCGTATTACCTTATTCATGCCTCCATACCATAAAATCGCCATAAGAGGAACGATAAGCCATACCCAATAATCCGTTATAGTTGTTAATATAAGATCGTACGTTCCGTGAAAGAGCCAAGGTATCAAGAGCGAGTAGACAAGATAACGCCTGGGATTCCCTTCTTTACGAAAGCGAGCTAACCCGAAGTAATAGCCCATAATGACTCCAAATAAGGCATGACCCGAAACGGGCAGCAATGCTCTTATAAACATCGTCCCTATGGAAGCTTGGCTATACCAGGCATACATGATGTTCTCTACAGTTGCAAAACCAAGAGAAATCGTTACAGCATATACAATGCCATCATAAGGCTCGTCAAACTCTACATGGTTATAAATAATAAAGTACAGAACAATCCATTTCAATAACTCCTCAACACCCGAAGAGATGATGAATGATTGAACAAGAGGATGCTCACCCAATCCCCATGTCAATCCCCTCTGCACAATCATAACCGGGATCACAATGAGCAACCCCAGCAGGAATATACGTATAATCAAATGAATTGGTTCGGCATCATATTTATCTTTCAGATAGAAAAATGTAAGCAAAGCAATACCCGGCGCCACTGCAGACGCAATAACTGAAAACAATAGCACCCTTACTCCTCCATCTCAAACTATAAATGATATGATGTTATTCCTGACGAGCGAAATGGTGACAAATCACTTGAACCGCATCTTCTGGGATAATAATCTTACCATATTCCTCAAGAACCGCTTCCGTGGTTGAAATAGACTCACCGAACTCGGCCAAGACAGCAATCAATGATGGATGTTTATCCTCGTCCAAATCTCCAGGCTCTAAATACAACACCCATTTACCATTATAGTTATACAGCTTTCCAGCCTCTGTAATATTTCCTCGAAGAACATGAGCCGCTTCAATCAGTACTTCAAAATCGTTAAAAGCATATACAATAGTATCACTTTCTTCGAGTGTCACTTCCATCTCATATACATCTTCTAGAATTTCATCTTCAGAGTGATTAGTATATTGATGATGATCGTATTTCCCTCGAGTCACGATGACAACCATGCCTTGAGCAGGCAAGGCGAACACTTCGACAGCTAAAGGCCCTGTAGCATCGAAACCGACTTCATTATATGCTTGATCCATCATGTCAGTAAACAGTTCATGGACCTTCGGTATTTCTTGCCACATGTCTTCCTTTTGGATGCCACGCTCGCTAAGATCATCAAACGTTAGGAAAATCCGTATCTTATCTGGACTTAAACGTTCTATTTTCATGACAGGATCCTCCTTTGCAAGCAATGAGATATAACAAAATATGATGTCTCATTTTAATTGTGCTGAAAATAGTTCTTATGTAAGTATCGTATCATTTTCTTTTCATAAATGCACGTTATAAAAAATAAAAAAAAAGAACCATTTAACCTGGACATATCTTGCCCATTAAATGATTCTAAATTCAGTTCACTTTTCCTTATAAACCTGATATAACTGTGTTTGTCTCTTTAAGAATCATATCCACTTCGTATTTGACCTCTGGATTTTCTTTAATGAAATCTTTAAGCATCTTCATATTGGATTCCTTCGAATCGGTCTGTGTCTGTAATCCAGATGTGGCGGTTGTCTCATACGTTGAATTGTGGGTGAGGCCCCCCGTGGGTCCTTCACTTTCACGATCACTACCTAGATTCATGCCCATCATTGTGAAATCCATCATTTTTCCTTTTGCCTTGTCTGCCATGTGACTTATAGAGCCATTCTGAGCATTCTTGGACATCATATTGGTTGCTGCAGCACCAATGACAATACCCGTTAAAAGTGACGAAATTTTCACATGTATAACCTCCTTATATGATAGAATCAACGCTAGTATTTGCATAAAGTTAAAGACTCATACGGTTAATTACAGGAAAGTGAGATGGCATCATGACGAAACCAATAACTACGCTTTTTCTTATTTGTACCTTTCTACTTAGTGCTTGTGGTAACTCGAACGAAGGATCATCGAATTCTGATACAAATCAAGGTCAAGCGTCCCAAGTACAAGAGACAAGTAAAGTTACACCTAATTCAAATCTTATTACAGGAGAGAAAGTACCGACACTCATCGAAAAGGAACCCAGTACCTCAGCAACGGTACAAGAACCAATCATTGAATTGACATATCATATGAACAAAAATTATGACATTATTCCTAACGATGAAGGAACACCAAAAAAAGTTGTTTTGCTCACTTTCGATGATGGTCCTAAAGATGCTGGTATGATCAATAGCCTGATTGACACACTAGACACGCATCAAGCGAAAGCTATCTTTTTCGTGAATGGATATAGAGTCCAAGAAAATCCAGATCTGCTGAAACTTATTCATGACCGTGGGCAAATCATTGGTAATCATAGCTGGGATCATATTGTCTTGAAGAGCAAACCCGAAGCAGAAGTGAAAAAACAAATTGAAGATGTTCAAAAAGCGGTGTCAGATATCACTCAAGAAACGCCTGTATTCTTTCGTGCTCCACATGGTGCAGGAGGAGATGTCGCTAAGAAAGTTGCAAAAGACAATGGGATGTTATATATGAATTGGTCCAATGGTTCATTAGATTGGGAGATGAAATCTTCTGATTCAAATCATACAGAAGCCATCATTAAGAACGTTACCGACCAACTTCACTCCGGAAGTAACATTCTTATGCATGAACTGCCATGGACTGTCCAAGCTTTGGAAGCTTTGTTAACAGAACTTGAAGGAAGAGGATACTCTTTTGTAGATCCTCGAAGCATTGAATTGCAAATGCGTTAAATCCTTGATGATTGAAATATGCAAAGGGGACATCCTGTAAGTTCAGTACTGAACTTACAGGATGTCCCCTTTTATTTAAAATATAAGGAAGTATGAGCTTCACTTGATACTCTAATCCTTATATTTCCACTGAAACGGGCATCTTAAAGCGATACGAAGTATCGCTAGCATCGGAAGCACAAGCTTCTTGAAAAAGGACGGCGAAGCCGTTTCTACTTGGACCGTAACGTAATCAGATTAATCTCAGCAGGACAACGAAATCTCAAAG
The DNA here is from genome assembly GCF_051550225.1 of Paenibacillus sp. FA6. NCBI lineage: Bacteria > Bacillati > Bacillota > Bacilli > Caryophanales > Paenibacillaceae > Paenibacillus > Paenibacillus sp. FA6. The sequence continues at coordinate 2,552,356 of NZ_CP188820.1, forward strand.
GAAGGTGTCGATATCCAAACCCGCGACTGATAAATATTGTTGCTGTTTTTATAAGCGCATTCGGTTGTTCCCATTGAAAGGTGCCACTGGGAAGATCTCGATAATGTTTATCTAAATGAACAGGACCAAAAAAAGGAAGATCTATCTGCCCCCCGTGAGTGTGCCCGGCTAATGTCAGATCAGCTGGTTTTGTGGAATAACGATTAATCCATGCAGGATCATGTACTAGTACAAGGCGACAAGTATTCGCTTCAGTTGAAGGTAGCTTCGGCAGAGTTGAATATGACCTTTTACGAATATGAGGATAATCGACTCCCGTTAACCATATATGAGATCCATTCTTTTCTAATCTAACATTTTTATTTATTAACAATTCCACTCCACACTGTATAAGAATACTATCCAGAGATAAGACATCTGCTTTGTAATCGTGGTTACCATGTACCGCGTACACAGGAGCAACACTCGATAATAGTCGCATATTTCTTTCCACACGTGAGAGAGGGACATTCTTCTCCATCATATCCCCGCCAAGAAGTATCCAATCAACCTGACCTTTTAAAGCCATCAATAGATCCCTTGGTAAATTCCTGCGATGAATATCCGTAATAAAGAGAATGACACTCCCATCAAATGAGCTTGGGAGTCTGCTCATACCAATTTCAATTGGAATAATGTGGTTACGGACTGCTTCATTATACATATAACAAACAAGAAATAACCCTATCACAGCAACACAACCTGATGCCCAGATGAAAGCTGTCATCTCCAAATCTCTTTCCATGGTGGTGCATCTTCTAATCCCCACCACAATAAACCTACGGTTAGCATCACGAACAGAAAAATAAGTGTATTCAGAAAGATTCTGCTGATTTTAGCATTATTCGAGTTATAAGTTTCCAACCGGGAAGGAATATTATCATCCTCAGTTAGCGTAGGCTCATCCGTTGATAAGTTATACACTGAATCTCGTCTTACTTCATCTTTACGCAAAGCCAACGGAAGCCATACTTTCTTCCACTGCTTCTTCTCCATTTTCCCCTCAAGTCGACGCTTCTTCTGTGTTTCCACCCTACTTAATCTAGTACTCATTCTTCCCTCCGGAATCGAATCAGTAAGCCTGATATCAGATCTATTAAGAAATGGCATAGTATTGGAGCCCACAATGTGCCGGTCTGAATATAAATAAATCCTAAGCCGTAACTACTGAGAAATACCCATCCTGTAGGAAGCCAATGCTTCAAATAACGAATATGAATCGCCGCAAATATAATACTGGTCCAATAAGGTCCGATTGCATACTGGATCGCCCCACGAAATAATAATTCTTCACAAATAGCTACTATTGCAGCTATGCAAATAATATGCCATACCGGACGTTTACCGAACAGCATCTCATTAATACCGCCATCATCCATCGCGGATTCAGGCATAATTCTGGATAGAAAGAAGTCGATAACGAGCATACAACCAGCTAATCCAAACCCCCATGCCATAAAGTTGTCATTTTGTTGCAAAGAAAAGAGCTCAATTACACTTCTCTTCTGAAAAAATAACCACATGATGCCGATAAATAAAGTAAGGGCTTGCGTTATGTAAAGATTGATCAGTAACAACCGATCGGTCAATTGATCCGGGGATACTTGTTTGATTTTTATCTTTGGTATTTTAAATTTGATTTTTTTCATTTCGTCCTGCCTGTCCTATATTTTGTCTTATCTTTTATCAAAAGGAGAATTTAATTATGAAAAAAGGTTCCTCACGAATTGAATTGTATTGTAGCTTAACATTCATTTTTGTACTTATTTTGATATCTGCGGCTTTCTTGTCGGGCGTCAAGTTGGGAGCTAACAAAATAGAATCCAAATATGAACAGCAAAAACTCGCACCCTCTTCACCTGAATTCAGTGATTCATATCAGCAACAGGATTTAGTTACATTCTATCATACCGTATTTCTACCCTATCGAGAATTCAAATCTGAATGGGTCCTGCAGATTGACAAAATTAGTCGCACCGAAGATGCAACAAAAATCAATGAAATTCTGAAGCAACTTCGCACTCTTGCTGATGAGAAGTACAGCGCCATAATCAAGACAACGATGTATTCCTCTTCACCATTGCTTCAGGAAGCACAAACGGATTTTCTTAAGAGTATTCGTCTGTTCGGAAATGCTGCAGATAGCACTTCCTTATCTTCAAGTATACATAATGGCGAAGTATTAATGAAGCAGTTGAAACAAGATACTTTATATAAGAATGGCGTGAATTATGGCCTTCTCGGTCAAAAAAGATACTATAATTCCATGATCAAGTGGAGTATCAAGGTAGATTCAACGCTTTCTAAAGAGTATGATTTCACCCAAAACCCTTCCTTTTCCCTATGGGAAAGCTATCCGTTAATTGTAAAGAACGCAGCTGTATCTTCCATATTATTGAATAAGTCATTGTATGTAGCATACGATCCACAAGATATGACCGCCAGAATAGATCATATGATCCAATCAGGTAATGCCGATTCTATGAAGCTTACTTCCGTAGAATCGATTATTAATTTACTGAATAATACTGACGCTGTAAAAGAGAATGATTTCAAGAAATGGAAGGTAAAGTATTACAGCCAAGAACTACTTCCTCAATTATCTTTCTTTTATGACTAATAATGCTGTCAGCTTTAACATGGATGACTCGACAAGCCCAGTATGAAGAAGCATAACGAATAATAAGGGGGAATTCAAGTTCACTCCTCCTTATTAATTAGTAAACAGACGATTAACAGACAATTGACAGATCATGCTATTGACAACACTTATGACGCCATGATACATTATGAAAAATTAAGTTCAAGAAATCGATGATGGAAAAAAGACATGTTTAACGTCTTCAGAGAGTCGGTGTTTGGTGAAAACCGATGGCAAGAGCCTGTCTTAGCATTCCTGAGAAATTGCATTGAAGATAAGTAGGTGCAATCGGATTAACTCCGTTATCAGTTATGGTCTCTTAGATGACCATATGAGGCTGCTGAGATATTGGCAGTGAATTAGGGTGGTACCACGAACAACTTTCGTCCCTTACTACGCAAGTAGTATGCGGATTGGGGGTTTTTTTGTTACTTCCAAACCTTTAACGAAGCAACGCGTTGCTTCACTAACACATGGTATTGCGGTTATATGTCATAATTAGACATAAACCTAAATTATATTACTGCTTTAGAATATTAAGGAGGAAAGAAACCATGTTTAAAGTACTCGTATCGGATCCAATCAGTGACCTAGGGATTCAGAAATTAATGGATTCAAGTGATGTTACCGTTGTAAAGAAAGTTGGTCTAAGTGAAGATGAATTAGTTGCTATCATCGGTGAATATGATGCGCTATTAGTTCGGAGCCAGACTACTGTAACTGAACGAATTCTTACAGCAGGCACGAATTTAAAAGCTGTGGGACGTGCAGGAGTTGGTGTAGATAATATCGATCTAGATGCCGCTACAAAACGAGGGGTCGTTGTTATTAATGCACCCGATGGAAATACGATCACGACTTGTGAGCATACCTTTGCTATGATGATGGCGCTAGCTCGTCATATACCACAGGCTTATGCCAAAACAATTGCTGGCACATGGGATCGTAAATCTTTCATTGGCGTAGAACTTAGTGGTAAAACATTAGGTGTACTTGGTATGGGTCGAATCGGAAGCGAAGTGGCCAAGCGCGCTAAAGCATTCGGTATGGATATTCTCGCATTTGATCCATTCTTGACTGCAGACCGTGCTGAGAAAATGGGAGTGCAATTAGCTTCTGTGAATGACATCATCTTGAATGCAGATTTCATGACCGTCCACACACCATTGACGCCAGAAACTCGTAATATGATTTCACGCCCACAATTCGAAGTCATGAAAAAAGGAATGCGAATCATCAACTGTGCACGCGGTGGTGTCATTGATGAAATGGCCTTAGTTGAAGCTATTGATCAAGGAATTGTTGCAGGCGCGGCCTTCGACGTATTCGAGCATGAGCCACCACAAAGTGATCATCCTTTCTTGAGCCATCCTAAAATTATTGTTACACCTCACTTAGGTGCATCCACCATTGAAGCTCAAGAGAATGTCGCCATTGATGTATCTGAAGAAATTCTGCATATCCTACGTAACGAACCATTTAAGAATGCGGTTAATATTCCACCAGTTGCAGCTAGTGTTATGAAAAAGCTTCAGCCATACTTCTCTCTTGGTGAGAAACTAGGGAGCTTCGCGGCACAAATTGCGAATGAGGCCATTAGTGAAATTCATATCGACTATGCAGGTGATCTCTCTGATGTGGATACATTACCATTAACACGATATATTGTGAAAGGTGTTCTTTCACACCACTTAGGTAACGAAGTGAACATTGTTAACTGTACTCACCTTGCCAAATCACGTGATGTGAATATTGTCGTATCCAAAGCACCGAAAACGAAAGGATTCACTAACCTTATTTCGGTCACTCTAAAAACGCAAAACAATCAAGATCGTCTTGTTGCTGGTACGCTACTTCAAGGTTATGGAGAACGCATTGTATTGCTCGATCAATACCCAGTTGACATTGCTCCTGGAGGAAATCAAATCTTAATCTCACACAACGATAAACCAGGCATTGTTGGACACGTAGGTACCCTCCTTGGTCAGAACAATGTCAATATTGCCTCCATGCAAGTGGGTCGTACACTTGTTGGTGGTGCTGCCCTTATGATCATTACTGTAGATAAGGCTGTATCCAAAGATGTCTTAATCCAACTTGTGGCTCTACAAGAGATCAATACCGCTCTTGAAATTGTTCTGGATTAAGTTTATTCTGAACAGATAAAAGGCAACGTTTCATTCTAAATGAAACGTTGTCTTTTTTTATGCTCTTCTTTATTTTTAAGTGTTTGATGAACATTCGTGTAGGAAACCGCTACGATGACGGATATGACAATCATCTGAACAAGTAACTAGGACGAATGACTCCTTCTGATTCCGCGATCGTAAGGACAATCCTTCATCATAGCGATCTCCTATACTAACGCGTGTGGACTTTTTCAATAGATCATTTGAGACGGCCCCACCGTCCACAGGCTAGCATTTGAGTCAAACACATTGGATTCCTTATGCAACGTGCGAGGACAGTAAATAGACCATGTGAGAGCTCGATCCCCTTACATGGTCCATTTGTTCCACGAAGAACAAGATTAATCTTTCTTCTTCTACAAAAAAACACCTCAAAAAAGAGGTGTCCTCCAAACATATTTCATTATTTCCGATATTCGACAGGAATCCTTACGATAAAATTAGTACCTTCCCCCAACTCACTTGTAACTTTGATACTGCCATGATGGGCCTCAACGATACTCATGACGATAGAAAGTCCAAGCCCGGTACCCGCAGATTCCCCACGAACACGCGCCTTATCTGCTTTATAAAATCGTTCAAAAATAAAGGGTATGTCTTCCTTCGGAATCCCAACACCTTCATCTTTAACTTGTATTTGCAAATATGAGGTATGTTCACCTTGAACACGTTCAGCTACAATGTATACACTTTTACTAGTAGGTGTATGACGGAATGCGTTATCAAGTAAATTCGTCATGACCTGTTCTAACTTATCTTCATCCCCCGTTTGTATGTCCAAATCATCTGAAAGTTTCTCATAATAGAGATTCAAATTATAATCTTTTGAACGAACCAAGAATTTACGATAAATACGTTCAAGCAGTTCATCAACGTCCACAATGCTCATCGCTATATCGGCATGCCCAGCTTCCATACGAGCTAGAACTAGCAAGTCTTTGACAATTCTACCCATCCGAAGCGACTCATCATGGATCACTTGGATCAATTCTCGGCTTTCTTCAGGAGAGGTTGCCATTCCATCCAATAATGCTTCACTATAACCTTGCATCATCGATAACGGAGTTCTGATTTCATGAGATACATTTGCTACAAAATCAGTACGCATTTTCTCTAAGCGAACCTCTTCCGTCACATCACGCATCACAGCTACTGCTCCGCGAATATCATTATCCGAATACAATGGAGTCATAATCACGGACCATACGTCCTTCTTAACATGCACTAATGTACTACAATCTCCGCTTCCACTAAGCGTCATATTAAATAATTCATCTAATGGTTGTGGTACTTCTAAGGTCCGTTCCCGTTGATTATCCGCAGACTCGTAATCCCAGTCAATACTTCGCCAAAGTTCAGAAATACGATGACCTGGTGGATTGGTCAAAATGACTTTACCCGAATTATCAAAGGTAATCACCCCATCACTCATACTCCTTAGAACACTAGATAAATGTTCCTTCTCTTGATTGAGGCTACGAATGTTATCTTCAAGCTCTGCGGCCATATGATTAAATGTATTGGCTAACTCTCCAATTTCATCACTTGCTTCAACGGATACTCGTGTTCCATATTCCCCTTTGCGAATGGCATCGGCAGCCCGAATTAACTTCTGCATCGGTTGAGTAATTCTAGTAAGGAGGAATAACCCGAAAAAAGTCGTCATAGAAAAACCAACAAGAGATGTATAGGTGAATAAACGTTTAATATCACCAGAGTTAGCAAAGTTTGTGTCAATATATGGCAACAAGAATAAACCCAGAGTAATAAGCACACAAGCGACTAAGCATATAATAGTAATCCACAGTTTACCGACAAGAGATCTCCATAAATTCAATTTATTTCGCGACCTCTAACTTGTAACCAACGCCCCACACTGTTGTAATCATAGTCGCTGACTCTGGTGATACTTTATTTAACTTCTCTCTTAATCGTTTGACATGAGTATCCACTGTACGTAGATCCCCAAAGAATTCATAATTCCAGACATCTTTTAACAGCTCTTCTCTAGAGAATACTTTATCAGGAGATGTCGCTAAATAATGCAACAACTCATATTCCTTAGGAGTGAGACTGACTTCTTCCCCACCAGCAGTAACGCGGTGAGCATCATGCTCAATGACCAAATGTGGAAATACGATATCATTATTTGATAAACCATCTTTCGTTAGATAAGCAGTGGTAGAGGAGCGTCGTAAAATAGCCTTCACACGGTAAATAACCTCACGCGGACTAAATGGCTTAACGACATAATCATCTGCTCCAACTTCAAAACCTTGTACACGGTTTATTTCCTCTCCCTTTGCTGTCAGCATTAAGACAGGAGTTGACTTCACTTGTCTTAAACGAGTGCAGACTTCAACTCCATCTATACCCGGAAGCATTAGATCTAGAATAATCAGACCGTAATCTGTTAACATCGCTTTTTGAAGAGCTATCTCTCCATCTTCAGCTTCGTCAATTTCATATCCCTCTTTTTCCAAATACATTTTAAGCAATCGCCGAATTCTTTCTTCATCATCTACTACCAAGATCCGAATTAATTCATCTGACATCATCAACAACCCCTTAATTTTCCTACTTAGGAACCTCTTGGTGAAACCACATTTCACGGATACTTAGACTACTTACCCATGATTCTCTCTTAAAAGACAATTATAACGAAAATCCGTTTCAACATTCAACATCAAATGTGAAACGGATTCCGAAATGACCATTAAATCTGTGCAGAATGACTCAGTCCGTGCCTGCATAGGAGTGTAAACCAGCGATAACTAGATTAACTCCCACTAGAGTAAACATAACGATAATAAAGCCTAGAACAGCAAGCCAAGCAGACTTACGTCCTTGCCATCCACGTGACAATCTTAAATGTAAATAGGCACTATAGAACAACCATGTGATGAGCGCCCACACTTCTTTCGGATCCCAGCCCCAGAAACGTCCCCATGCAATTTGGGCCCACATCATTGCAAAGATGAGCGCCCCCAGAGTAAAGATTGGAAACCCGATGGCGATTGAACGGTATGTGATCTCATCAAGATCATCTGCATCAAGCCCTTTGAGTAAAGGATGTACAGCACGTCCAATCGATTTGCGAAGAATAAGACGAATCAATGCATATAGTACGATACCCGCCAATACTGCCCAAATAACCGTGTTCAGCTTTCTACCGGCATTAATTCCATTCATCCACGATGGTGCCTCAAATAAAGGGGCATCCATCCCAAGGAAGGATTGATAACTCTCTACCGAACTATCATGCGGCGATACAATGGGAGGTAACTTATACTCCACACGGGAAATCGTCGTCGTAGCATCTTTACTACTAATAGCATGTTCTTGTGTAAATACGGATTCATATCCACCTGCCCGGAAAGCAAAAGTAGCAATAATAAAGCCAATAAGGATAATGATAGAAAAGAACGTAAATTCTACACCACGCTGTTGGCGCCGTTCTTTCTTGTCATGACTACTGAAGTCAACTGTTCGAAGCAAATACATAAATCCAGCCGCGAAACCAATCGCAAAGAATGATTCTCCCAATGCAGCCATCGTTACATGAACTGCTAACCACCAGTGTTGAAGCGATGGAATTAGCGGTTGAACTTCCTGTGGAAATACAGCGGCGTACGCCATAATAAGTATCGCAATAGGAACAGAGAAAAGTCCCAAAACCGTTTTTCTATATATGAGATATATAATAGTGTAAGCGATCATAATCATCATAGCTAGAGTAGACATGAACTCAAACATATTACTGACAGGGATGTGCCCTGAACCAGCCCAGCGGATGAAGAAATAAGTCAAATGAGCTGCTAATCCCAAAGAGGACGCCCAAAATGAGACTTTCCCCCATTTCTTCGTGTGCAATATCGGATCACGATTTCTCCAATTACGTCCCATAATAGCTATTCCGTACATTATGAATGCTACAGAATATACCAAGAACGCAATAGTGAAAAATATACTGCTGACATCTAAAAGATTCATGCTCGGTTTCCTCCATTATCTAGGGACTTCTCATCCACTTCAATATTCATTGTTCGTAAGAGTGCTTCAATTTCCCTCCGGATACCGAACCAATTCTTGTTCGTGTGCCCCGCTAGGGTTAACGCCCTTTCATCGATACGGATCCATATCCGACGATGTTGCCAGTAGAACCCGAGAATTAGTCCAAGCATAATGATTGCAGCACTTATCCAAATAAATGGCATCACTTTATCTATCCGAATATTTAAATACGTTGTCGACATGGAGAAGTCGACGTTACTCATGCCTTGCACGTCCAATTCGAGCATATTATATTCTCCAGCTAGTTTCTGATTAATGATATCTTGCTGGAATCGTTGCTTATCCACCTGTTTAGGAAAATAAAAATAGTTAATACCTTCTTCTGGTAAACTAGGACCCTTAATCACAAATAGGAATGCTGGGGCATTTGCAGTTGGAGATATCGATATCGGCTCTCCACGTTCATTCATCCCGAAATCCATATATCTCTCTACTAGTTTAAGATTGTACTCCCCTACTTGATAACTCCGCTCCGGATTACGAATATCTAATTTAAACTGACCTAATACCTCATCTGTCTTAGTCTCGACCAAGGATGGTGTAACGGATCTTAAAATCGGTGTCATGTCAAAATCGAATTGATACGCCATGAGCCCCTTATAATTCAAAGGATCATTCACCTTAATCGGATGACGGTCCACTTCGACAAGCAGAGGTTCCTTAGAGGGGTCATTGCAATCCGCGGTACATTCATAAAGAATCGCTTGAGTTTCAAATAACTTAGGGAGTATTTTCCCTTTCCCCTTAAATTCATCAGGCAAGTCATCTTCTGTGTAATACTCTACAGTAAATTTATCATTCTCTAAATAGTAAGATGTGCCTGGAATGGGTACACTCTCTCCTTCAGGAAAAGATAAATGCTGATCCATATTTAAGCCAGGAAGTCCACGAGCAAGTATCGCCAGTAAGAAAATAATTAATCCAATATGAATAACATAGGGTCCCCATCGACTAAAGCGCTGTTTCTCTGCGAGTAAAGCACTTCCATCGGTATGTACACGATATCCTTTTTTCTTAAGAGGTACCACGATCCTATTAATCCATTCTTCTCCGTCATCATCCTCTAATTCTGTCTGATACACTACTTGCTGACGAGTCATAAACTGCATATGCTTGCGAATCTTTCGTTTCGAAAGTGCCTTGTATAAGGGCAACACACGATCTAGACTACAAATGATGAGCGAAGCACCAATCATGACAAGCAGTAAGACAAACCACCAAGACTCATACGTATGTGATAAGCCTAACTTATAATAAATGGTTCCAGCCGTTCCATATGTCGCAGGGTAATACTTCGCTGGATCTATATTTAAGAACGTACTCTCTTGTGGAAAGATAGTTCCTAGCATCGAACCAAGCAAAGTAAGAATAATCATATATACAGCAATCTTTACCGAGCTAAAGAAATTCCAAATGCGATCAATAAAATTGGGCCTACTACGTTGAGAGCGACGGGCCATCCCATCATATCTCATCTCTAATAACTCTTCAGACTCTTGATCTTCCTTACTTAAGGGCATACCACAGGCTTCACATAGAACCGTGCCCACGGGGTTCTGATGACCACATTCACACTTCGTATTCTGAAATGATAGTAAATCTTTAATCATCGAGTATTCACCAACTGTTCGATTTCATAATCTAAAGTACCTAGATCGAGTTCTCCGGAATGGATATTCCTTATAATCCCATCCGATGATACGAATAACGTTGTGGGTAACGGGGAGATTCCATAGCTTCTAACAGCTTCTCTATTGGGATCCAGCAAGATTGGGAAGCTAATATTGGCCTGTTTCACAAAATTCTCAACAGACATGAGATCCTCACCCGCATTAATACCGATCACAACGACATTCTTATCCTTCCACTTCTCAGATTGTGATTGAAGTGCAGGCATTTCCTTAACACATGGCTTACACCATGTTCCCCAGAAATTAATGACCATAGCATTCCCTTTATATTCATCAAGGTTATGAACCTTACCATCCAATCCTAATAAATTAAAAGAGGGGGTACTATTACCGACCTCAGGTTTTCCTCCTGATCCATATACGTTAGAGATTATGGCATATCCTCCGAGAATGAAGATCAGAAGCAAAATAACAACCTGGACTTTTTTTCTCGATTTACCCAATTTCAAAACCTCCTCTATGACATTGGTCATAATGAATTCACTTCATGTGAACATCCTATGAATAATTATAACGAACTTTGTCATAAATGTGGCGGTAGTTTTTGAAATTTATGTGACCTTTATCATTACTTTTTCGGTAATTTGGGGGATTTGGCCAATTTTATTAATTCTTCAATTTCTTTTTTCGTTAAATGGCGGAATAATCCCCGTTTCAGGTTTTGTAGTAGTAGATCACCAAAAGCAATTCTCTTCAACTTAATAACGGGATGCGATATCGCTTCAAACATTCTCCGAACTTGACGATTACGACCTTCATATATCGTAATGGAAATCGTTGCCTCTTTCTTAGCAGTATCGATATCCTTGTATTCAACTTCTGCTGGAGCAGTCATTCCATCCTCGAGCATGATCCCTGCCTTCAGCTTGTCCAAATCCGCGCCATGTGGCACCCCTTTCACTGTTGCCATATAAGTCTTTGGCACATGGTGTTTGGGATGTGTTAGCAGATTAGCAAATTCTCCGTCATTTGTTAGTATAATCAAACCTTCTGTGTCATAATCTAATCTTCCCACAGGATATACTCTTTCTTTAACATCTCTTAAATAATCAGAGACAATCTTTCGACCTTCAGGGTCAGAAGCACTAGTAATGACTCCTTTTGGTTTGTTCATTACGATGTAGACTTTTTTCTCATTGTGAATAGGTCTTCCACTTACCGTAATGATATCTTGGTCGGGATCTGCCTTTGTTCCAAGTGTAGTTACGACCTCTCCGTTAACTTCCACTTTACCTGCCACGATTAAATCTTCGCATTTACGTCTTGATGCGATCCCTGCTTGTGCTAATATTTTCTGTAATCTTTCCATTTTCGATAATTCACCTCATGCTAATGATACATATCAGCAGGAAAAATCACAAGTTGATTCCATGGAAAATGTGAACCTGGGCAGACTTGGGAATGTGGTTGAAGATATAAAGGGGAAATGCGATATAAACTGGAGAGCTCCATAATGAGTTTACTGACCGCAAAAAGTTGATGTTTCGCATTCGCCGACATCAACTCATAGGCCAGATTGAAATGTCCTTCCAAGCAAATATGAATGTATTCTGAATCAGTCACCAAAGGGGTAGCTATGACGGAAGCATCCTTTCTAATCCAGAAATCGCACCCCTCTCCATTGATTCGGGAACATGATGAATCATGGATCATGAAACCTTCATATGGCATTTACTCACCTCATTCTACTAGACAGTGTGAACTGATATAGAGTATGAAGATTGATGTGAATTGGGTTGGGCTATTCGCTATCCAAAAAAAACTAGGCAAACCGCTATTGCAGCAATAAAGCCTACGGCATCAGAGAACAATCCAACTTTAAGTGCATAACGCCCATTACGAATACCAACGGCTCCCATATATACAGTCAGAACATATAATGTTGTATCCGTACTTCCTTGTATCGTTGAAGCCATACGCCCAATCATAGAGTCTGGTCCATGGATTCTAATTAAGTCCGTTGCGAATGCAAGCGAGCCGGTGCCTGTTAGCGGTCGCAGAATTCCTAGGGGGATAATCTCACTCGGAACACCTAGAGCATGCAGAAACGAGCCTGTCCAACCTACAAAGAAATCTAGTGCACCTGATGCTCGGAATACACTGATCGCTACCATCATTCCAACAAGATGAGGAATAATTTGAATAGCCGTCGTGAATCCATCTTTCGCTCCATCAATGAAAGATTCATAGACAGGTACTTTTCGTGTAAAAGCAAATAAAGGAATAAAGGCGATAATTAAAGGTATCGCCCAAGCAGATATAAGATTAATGAATGAGAGCACTGACCATCATCCTTTCACATCCGGCTTTGAATGAATGCCCTTCAATGGAGGTGTACGATCTTTATGAAGGTACCATCTCCTACACCATCTATCCGCGACAACTGCAGCTACAGTAGCAATAGCAGTTGCTACCAAGGTAGTTCCCACGATGTCCGTTGGACTCACTGAATTATAATTCATTCGAATCGCGATGAGTGTAGTCGGTATGAGTGTAATACTTGCCGTGTTTAGAGCTAGTAACGTACACATCGCGGGGCTTGCTACATCTTTGTCCGGATTAAGTGATTGAAGCTCTTGCATAGCTTTAATCCCCATTGGGGTAGCCGCATTCCCAAGTCCTAGCAGATTAGCACTCATATTAGAAAGAATATAACCCAGTGCGGGATGATCTCGTGGTACATCTGGAAACAAGAAGCTTACGATTGGACTTAGTAACTTTGCGATTTTGTTCAGAAGCCCCGAGTCTTCGGCAATTCGCATCATGCCCATCCAGAATACCAAGACACTTATTAGTCCAAAACAGACGCTGACTCCCGTCTTAGCGCCGTCAAAAGCTGCTGTTGTAACCACCTCAATATTGCCAGACACAGCCGCAAATCCAAATCCAATCAGAATAAGTGCAAGCCAGATTGTATTAATCATCCCAATTACCTCCCACTTCATACCATACTAATGAACAAACAATAATTTCTTAAACACCTTCTCCAAGGAATACAACCAGGTATTCGACTGTCTGCGATTCACAGGATTTTGTAGCATGACATCCTTCGTGGGTTCAACCTTTTCTGGAAGTTGGCTTCCCAAGGAATACACTGGTACTCTTCCTATAATCGCTCCATTATTTACTATCTCAATCCTGCCTCTCAGTCCAAAAGAAAGATCCGCACCTGAATTTCTGTGCTCTGTTAAAACAAGTCGATTCGTCATTGAGCTTTGTTCTCCTACTGCAGTTGGATATGAGAACGATTGACTAACGACAAGTTCATGCCCTTCAACCTTCTGCCCCCGTTTAAACATCTCTACGAGCGGATAGTTTGTGAATCCATAATCAAGCATCTTCCGATGGTCGTTCCAGTCATCACCATCATTTATAGTTACTGTAACCAACTGTTGTCCATTTCTCGTAGCAGAACTAACCAGACAGCGAAGGGCCTTTTTGGTATAGCCAGTTTTCACACCATCTGCGCCCTCGTAGAACCGAAGCATCTTATTTTTGTTATCCCACTTGTAGTCCCAGGATTCCGTTGGATTAGGAGCTTTTTTTACAGGAGTCTTGACAATTTCCTTGAAAGTCGGATTATGCATCGCATACACGGTTAATTTCGCTAAATCATTGGCAGAAGAATAATGCCCCTCCGCATCCAATCCATGAGGATTCATGAAATGTGTATGCTTAAGTCCTAATTCAATCGCTTTGGCGTTCATCAGATATACAAATCCCTCTTCTGACCCACCAACATGTTCTGCAATCGCTGTTGCTGCATCATTCCCTGAACGGAGCATCAGTCCATAGAGCATATTCTCAAGCGTCATTTGCTCTCCAAGCTTCAGATATATGGATGAGCCTTCTTTGCCGTAGGCATTCTTACTAACCTGAACCGGTTTATTAAACTGCCCCTGTTCAATCGCCACAATAGCTGTCATGATCTTGGTTAAGCTAGCAATTCGAAGCTCATCATCGCCCTGCTTAGAGTAGAGTATCCGCCCTGAAGTGACATCGATTAATGCTGCAGCCTGCGCATGAGTTGATAATGCGGGGAGTTCCTTCTGCATTGGTGAAGCATTCACATTTTCAATACCCATTAATACTACTGAAAGGATTGTCCATACTACTACCATATATTTGAGCTTATTGTTCATGTTATACATTCCTCCGGCCTAGTTCTAGGGAATCTTGTACAAGTATATGCTTTTCATTAAATAGGTATGTCCCTCTTTACTTATTAAAGGCAAACAAATACCCCCTTCCGTTATGATCTGGAAGAGGGTCGAAGGATTTTAAAGAACAGTGTGATCTGATGTGTCTCGAACAGGTACAGTCGTTGCAGATGAACCAACATTGTTGTTATTCTTCGTGCCACTCTTCTGGCATATAGATTGAATCTTCTCCATTACATATGGAACCATATCGATCAACTTCTCTTGAATATGAGTCTGAGTATCGAGGGGTAGAATATACACACCGTCTTTACCTACGACTAGAAATGCGATCGGACGAATGGATACTCCTCCACCCGTACCTCCACCAAAGGGTAGCTTTTTTGAATCTTGATGATCATTAGTCGGAGTTCCCGAACTTTTCGTACTACCCTCCACATGAAAATCACTACCCCCAGCAGCAAAACCAAAACCCACTCTACTTATGGGTAGAATTACACTACCATCAGGGGTCTGTACAGGGTCCCCAACAATGGTGTTTACATCCACCATACTTTTAAGATTTTCCATTGCCGTTTGCATTAAGCCTTTGATAGGATGCTCTTCCATCTTTTAACTCCTCCTTTCACCTTCAGCACGCGTACGATAAGTACCAAGCCTGCATATATAGCGTATCCGCAAGAGATTTGTACTATACAAGACATTTCACTGGTAAAATGCGGATGATCATCAAATGTAGGTACAACAAATAAACGTGGAGATTTCTTAAGTTGCACATGATGTGACAACCAACCCACAATGAATGCCTTAGTACTCCATACCATTCCCGATGCGACCGCTGTATATGCAGCATCTCCAGCACAGAAATGCGTTGACCATTCAAGCTTAGAGATAGACAATCGAGACAATGTCTTTTCCAACCATGCTTTAAGTGACTCTGTCGCTTCTAGAATTTGATGAAAGACGTTCAACCAATGATCTACTTTTCGTTTATTAACTTGGGTTTCGTTGTGTGCCTCTTTTTCTTGACCGATGTTCTTGCTCTTATCTACTTCTACCTTGATGCCTTTCTCCAAATTCTCAATCTTCAACATCGGCAATTCATAATGAAGACGGATTAAGCCATATAACATCCTAATTTTGAATACTACTTCATCATCTTTCCCTTTCTTCCTCACCCACACATCTACTTTAATCTTGGAGAAAAGAATAACAGCGATGAGTAGTAAGATTACAATGACAATTATCGTAACGATCCACACGTATTAACCCCCATGTATCTGCGAAATTGATCTTAGTTCTTAGTATGGCAATTATTCATAGGAATCATTCCGGAAGTTACTAGCGTGGGTGGGAAGGGAATGTGCATGGGCTATTAAAATCGTGTTCCTTGAATTATTCCTAGAGGATGGAACACGACTTTAAAGGCGGAACGTAAACTTTTCGCTCCATGCTCATTCCCTTCTCTTGTTCTATTCCGAGAAGGATGACTATTTTGTGGACGGTACCAAGATCGAAGTGAATGCCAAATAGCAGATCAGGTTAGGCACCTTGACCTGCTATTTTTCTGTACAATGGTCTCCATTTGGGAACTTTAGGTTTCATCACAGTTGATTAATTTGCTTTTGGCACAGCCACTTTTATGTTCTATGAATTTTTAACATCATCTAGTGTCAATTGACGCCCATCTAAGCGATCAAAGAGCATTTGCGTCTCTTCTTCAAGATTGTCCTTATTCTCAAAAAGAGAGGGCTCAGGCAATTCCTGGATGCCAGCCAATCCAAAGTAATGTAGAAATGATTTCGTTGTACCATAAAGAATCGGACGCCCAACAGCTTCAGCTCGCCCTTTCTCTTCAATCAGATCCTTATTGACAAGCGTATGAATAGCACGTTCAGTCTTGACTCCACGAATTTCTTCGATCTCCACACGCGTAATCGGTTGACGATAAGCCACAATCGCAAGTGTCTCAAGCGCTGCCTGTGAAAGTGACACACGAGAGGGAGAATAAGCTAATTTCTCGAAATATTCGGCGTGCTCTTGGTGTGTAGCCAACTGATAGTTACCGGCAATCTGAATCACTTGCAATCCCCGCTGTTGTCGTACGAAGTCATCCTTCATTTCTTCCAATGCATCTTTCACTAACTCATTACGTTGTTCTACAATTTCAGCAATTTGCTTTACACTAAGGCCTTCATCTCCTGCTAGAAAAAGAAGCCCCTCAATAATCGATTTCAATTTCGGGTATTCCATGTAATTCTTCTTCCCCTCTCCATTCCATGACAATGTCATCGAACAGTCTCTCCTGATAACACAATATTTGCTTCATCTTCATAAGTTCTAGAATAGCTAGAAACGTCACAACAATTTCATGACGAACCATATCCTCATGTAGTAGTTTGGAGAATAGTAGTTTACTACCTTTCCCCCCACGTTGTAGCGCTTCGACAACAGCGCGTATGCGGTCTTTGACCGTAATCTCATCTCTATGGATACGAGAATAAGAGTTACGCTTAACTACCTTACGCAAAGCCTTCTGAAAAGCAGCTACTAAATCTGCAGTATGTAACCCCAGAACTGGATTCACAGATTCGGTGGGCATCCATGTAGCCAAATCCTCTGGTTCTTTTGAAAACATAAGGCTTCTATCCGACTCGCGTTCATGGAGATGTTCGGCTATCCCTTTGTATTTACGATACTCTATGAGCTTCTGTATCAATTCCTCACGCGGATCATAATCATCATCCTCATAGAAATCGAAATCATCAAGTTCTATGATAGGTGGTTTAGGAAGCAATAATTTACTCTTAATAGATAGTAACGTTGCTGCCATCACAAGAAACTCACTCGTAACTTCCAGCTCAAGTTCCTGCATACTCAGCAAATAACTCATATACTGCTCTGTAATCTCTGTGACGGGGATATCCTGGATGTTGATTTCCGCTTTATCAATCAAATGTAGAAGCAAATCCAGCGGACCTTCAAATGTTTCCAGCTTATATAATACAGACATGATATATTCCTCCCGCCAACCATAATCAAAAATATAGTACCCTTTATTTAAAGGGTACTATATTAAATAAGCACTATTTAAACAGTTTCGTCAAGTTTGCCATTTCAATAGCAGAGATCGCTGAGTCATATCCTTTGTTACCCGCTTTCGTTCCCGCACGTTCAATGGCCTGTTCAATATTCTCAGTAGTAACGACTCCGAATATCGTTGGAATACCACTCTTCAAGTTAATAGCTGCTACGCCTTTTGCTACCTCATTACATACAATGTCATAATGCGATGTTGATCCACGAATTACTGTACCTAATGTAATGACAGCATCGTATTTTCCGCTATCCGCCATTTTTTGAGCAATAAGTGGAATCTCGAACACACCCGGTACCCATGCAACATCAATCTCATTATCTTGTACTCCATGTCTCTTCAATGCATCAAGAGCTCCATTAAGCAGCTTACTTGTTATGAATTCATTGAAACGACCTACAACTATACCATATTTCAATCCCTCGGATACTAAATTACCTTCGAAATAATGTGCCATAATAACTCATCTTCCCCTCAAATTATATTATATAGGTTGTTCACAAAGTCGACTTTGTGAACTCTCAATTATAGTTTTAAATCTTCATCTTGCTCAATATCATCGAATTTCATTAGATGACCCATTTTTGCTTGCTTCGTATGCAAATAATGTGTGTTATCTTCATTCTCTTCCATTTGAATAGGAACCCGCTCCACGACTTCGAGCCCGTACCCTTCTAATCCTTTTATTTTACGAGGATTATTAGTAAGGAGCCTGATCTGACGTACACCTAGATCCTTCAGAATCTGTGCACCAATGCCATAATCTCTTAGATCAGCTGGGAAACCTAACTTCAGATTAGCATCAACTGTGTCCAAACCTTCCTCTTGCAGTTTATAAGCTTTCAATTTGTTAAGCAGACCAATACCTCGACCTTCCTGACGCATATAGAGCAGAACACCACTACCTTCTGCTTCTATTTGGCGAAGTGCTGCCGCAAACTGTGGTCCACAGTCGCAACGATGAGAGTGAAATACATCTCCCGTCAAGCATTCGGAATGAACACGCACAAGTACGGGCTTATTCGGGTCAATCTCACCCTTAACCAATGCAAGATGCTCTTTGTCATCCACTTCGTTGGTATATGCAATCGCCTGGAATTCACCGAAATCCGTTGGCATGCGCACCGAAACTTCACGATTAACTAATCTTTCCTTATCATTACGATAATGAATCAATTCCTTGATATTAATAAGCTTCAAGTCCTGTTCACGAGCGATCGTAACCAGATCTGGCAGTCTTGCCATCGTACCATCTTCCTTAATAATCTCGCAGATGACAGCTGCGGGATATGAGCCACACATACGAGCCAAATCTACTGCTGCCTCCGTATGGCCTGCACGACGAAGAATACCACCCTTTTTAGCGATCAATGGGAACATATGTCCCGGTCTGCGGAAATCTTCTCTAGTTGCATTGGGGTCCATGATTGCCTTCACCGTTAATGAACGCTCATTAGCAGATATTCCCGTTGTAGTATCTTTATGGTCAATAGATACCGTAAAAGCAGTACCATGGTTATCCGTATTGTGTTCAACCATCGGTCTCAAATCCAATTCATCGGCACGTTCTTGAGTGATAGGCAAGCATACCAATCCACGGCCCTGACTAATCATGAAATTGATTACTTCCGGGGTTGCCTTTTCAGCGAGGGCAATGAAATCCCCTTCATTCTCACGGTCTTCATCATCTACGACGATAATGACCTTTCCACGCATCAGATCATATATGGCTTCTTCAATTGGATCAAAAATAATATCATTCTCCATCATCATTTCCTCCTAAAATTACACAAATCCATTTCGAGCTAAGGATTCCATGTTTATTCCTGCGTGTTCACTCTCATCTTGCTGTCCTGAAGATTTATAATGAAGCAAATGATCCACGTATTTACCAAGCACATCACATTCAATATTCACAGTATCACCAGCACGCTTATGATGCAGAACGGTCTGAGCCAACGTGTGCGGAATGATCGATACCTGAAATGTATTTCCACTCGTATGGATAACCGTGAGACTAATGCCATCAAGCGTTATCGAACCCTTAGGGATAATAAATTTAAGAATATTTGAACTTGCTGGTGTAATCTCATACACAACTGCATTCTGATTCTTGGTCACATGATGAATTGTCCCAATACCATCAACATGCCCCTGAACGATATGTCCACCAAAGCGTCCATTAGCTATCATCGCACGCTCTAAATTCACCTTGCTTCCCATCTGGAGATCTTTCAGGTTACTATTACGATATGTTTCAGGCATAACATCTACGGCAAATGATTGACTATCAATAGATGTTGCTGTAAGACATACCCCATTCACAGATACACTATCTCCGATCTTCAAATCGTCCATAATGATGGAAGCCGTAATATGCAGTACCATTGCTTCTCCACTTCGCGTAATTCCTCGAAGCGTACCTATCTCCTCAACTAACCCCGTAAACATGATATAACCTCCTTTCCAACAGATTAGGACCACACGGGTATGCCACTAATACACAGATTATCTCCCAGTTGCTCCACTTCCATTGATTCTAATCTAACAGCATCCTTCATCGATTCGCTTCCCTCAAAAGAGAAACTACTAGGGGAGTTCAAGCCTCCTACAATTTTGGGCGCTAAATAAAGTATAATTCGATCAACTAATTTAGCCTCTAGCATGGCACCATTCAAGGTTCCTCCTCCTTCAAGAAGAATTGAAGCTATCTGCATTGCACCAAGTTCCGCCATGGCTATAGATAGATCTACTCGCGGACCTTCACCACAAACAAGTACAATAACACCCGCTTGCTTAAGACGTTCTGCCTTCACAACATCCATCTGCTCTGTAGTTAATATGATACTTTGTGCTAATCCATCGTTTACAATATTAGATTCCAATGGCGTGCGTAACTGTGAATCTACAATAATACGTATCGGATTCAACCCTCCCGTTGCCAGGCGTGTTGTCAAATGTGGATTGTCCATTATAACCGTCTCTACCCCAACCATGATGCCTTGATGACGATGACGGAGTGTATGTACCTGTTCACGCGAAGCTTCGTTGGAAATCCATTTGCTATCTCCTGTTTTGGAGGCAATCCTACCGTCCAACGTGCTAGCAGTCTTCAAGGTAACGAATGGAATCCTTGTTGTAATATATTTAATGAATTTCTCATTTAGTTTCAATGCTCGATCTTGAAGTAATCCGACTTCAACCTCAATCCCTTGCTCACGCAGCATAGCGATCCCTTTGCCAGCCACCTGTGCATTTGGGTCTTGAGTAGCTACCACGACGCGTCGGACACCATCTCGAATCAAACGCTCACTACAGGGCGGTGTTGCTCCATAATGGCTACAAGGTTCCAGGGTAACATAGACGGTACTCCCTAATGCCTTCTCGCCAGCCATATTCAATGCATGGACCTCTGCATGTGGGGTTCCCAGCTCCAAATGCGTTCCTAAACCAGCCAGGACCCCGTCCTTTACGACGACGCAACCTACGACAGGATTAATACGAGTCTGTCCTTGAGCTCGTTCTGCCATATCTAGTGCGAGCGACATGTAGAACTCATCATTCATAATTTCCACTGTATACTTCACCCCATCCTTCTATACACCATGCTGACATAGATGAATTGCAAAAAATCAAAAATACCCCGCAACAGATGATATCCATTCATCCGATACAGGGCTTGGTTATGAGAGTAATGTAGAGTACACAAAAATAAAGCAACGGAATCATTCAACAAATAATCCACACATGACAAATAACATCATTGTGTATATATTGTGAAATCAGTCACGTACATCGGTGCCTTATTTATTATGTTACCGTACGCGATCACTTAAGTGAATTGCGCAAGTTGCTCTCCTTCTCCCATCCAGACTATACTGTCGGTCCTAGATTCACACTAGGTCAACCATATGCTACGTACATCAGCGTATGGGTCACGGACTAAGCCATATCATATTCATTGGTATGAATTATAATAAGGCAACACCGCCGGTAGGGAATTTCACCCAACCCCGAAGGATAAATCAATATGAAATTGTATTTATGTACGAATTTTACCATCAACAAAATAAAAATACAAGAGTATCACTATATTTATTATAGCAAGTTACAATTGAACCGCAAAGTGAAATGACATTCTTGATCCCGTTTCAAACCTTTCATCACGCTGTTGTAATACTGTATCTTCACTTCCCTCGATACCCTTGCGGTGTCATTCCTTCCTGCTTCTTGAATACTTTGCTGAAATATTTGACGTCCCGGAAGCCGACCATTTCTGAGATTTGTGAGATTTTGAAATGCGGATTCTCTAATAGTAGCTTGGCCTTATCAATCCGATACTTAGCGATATAGTCTGAGAAGTTGATGCCCTGCTCCTGCTTGAATTTACGTGAAATGTATTCACGGCTAACTGAGAAGTGTCGCGCAACCTCCTGTAAGGATAGGTCGGACATGTAGTGTTTCTCGATGTACTTAACGATCTGGCTCATCGTCTTAAACTCGCTACCTTGCCAAGAAAGCAACTCTTGAGACAGGCGTAGCATGAAGTCGTACGACCAATCGCGCCAGGCAAACAGGGAGAAGGAGTAACCGTTCGTGAAGGGCGCAGGATGTAGCACATCGGAGCTCTCGAACGCAGTAATAGCATTCTCTGCATCATCACCGACATTCTCACGGAGCAGTTGAGAACGAAACAGTAGCGCATCAGCTTTCCATAAGGATAACATTTCCGGGGTAACGATACCGCTGCGGCTTAACTCTTCGATCCAGCGTTTGGAGGTCGCTTGCAACTGCACGGGTTGCCCACTCATCACAGACGTCTTCCAATCATCGCTCATATTCGAAAACGAGCCTTTAGAGGGAGTAATGTCTGTATTATTACTGTGCACATAATCCTCAGGCTTCAATAGATTGCGGTGGCGTAGCGCTGCATCCGCCTCTTCGTATTGAATGGGAAGGCTCTGTGGTAGCAGGCCTGCATTGCCTACCCCCCAATGTACTCGGCGCTGCAAAGTATAGTAAATCCCTTGATTGATGTCTACGATAAGCTCAGTGGCGGCCTCGGAATTCTCCCATAAAATGATGGCAATCTCAGCCGGAGCACCCCAATAACGAAAGGCGACACCCCGCTTCCCATTCTTCATAAATTCATTACAGATGTTCACGATAGCATAGTGTAGGAGATCGCTATCATTGCCGAATCGCTTAAATAAAGGACCATCTCCTGTATCCATTTGTAGCAGCATGAGACGCCCTGAAACTACACTTTCCGGCACGACTCCCTCCAGACGCAATCTACGGAGTGATGCCTCAGCAGTTATAGGCTCATCAATCAAGGAAGAGAGCAGGCGCTCACCGTAAATTGGTTTGAACTCATTCAGCTGTATATTTTGCTGCTGCTGGGTATTACGCCCCTGCTCCTCCTGATTCCAGCTCGTGACTGCTTTGGAAACCGCCGCATTGATCGCTTCCGGATCTATCGGCTTAAGGATATAATCAATTCCGCCGTGGCGAACGGTATGCCTAACGAAATCAAAATCATCATGCCCACTGACAACAATGAACTTGACACTCACGGCAAATTCGCTTACCCACGCCATTAGCTCTAGACCATTTCCCGCCTCCATCATCATATCCATAATAACGATAGCGGGCCTCATTATACGGATACGTTCGATCGCTTCCGTGCCACTCTCAGCTTCTTCAATTTCATCAATACCATGACGCTCCCAATCTACGAGCAGGCGTACTGCTTTTCTAACCCGAGCTTCATCATCTACAATTAATGCCCTCACTTATACTTCACGCTCCGATTCAGACTGTAATCTCAAACTAATGCGAATTCCAACGGGCTTGATATTATCCACAATGATAACTGCATCAGGACCGCATACCATCCGCAGTCGTGTCAGTACATTTACTAATCCAATTCCCGAAGAATCAGAAGCTTCTCTTACCGCATCACCCTGAACAACCGTATAAATACTTCCGGAGCTTTGAAGCTGCCACTTCAACGTTTCAAGACGGGATGCAGATATTGAGGCCCCATTGTTTTCAATGTCTATTTGTACCTGTCCGTCTGCCAGTCCTTTAGCTGTAAGCAATAATAAACCGTCCGATCGTGTACGGTCCATACCGTGCTTGAAATAATTCTCCACAATGGGCTGTAATATCATTTTCGGCATTGGTGTCCGTAGTAAAGAGTCCTCTACATCGTAACGGAAACTGAATTTGTTTTCAAACCGCTCCTTTTGAAGCTCAACATAAGCTTTGACATGCTCCAACTCATCCTTCAACATCACTGTTTTATCATCATTATGCATACTGTAATGCATCATTTTCCCTAGGGAAGATAGCAGTGCATAAATGCGTGGAACGTTCAATTCAAGAGCAAGTGTACCGATAATTTGTAATGTATTATTTAAAAAATGGGGATTAATCTGTGCTTGAAGCGCCCTTAGTTGATTGGTTTTGTTGGATAACTCCAACTTGTACTCCCTTAAGATCAAGTTGTTGATCGTGTTCATCATACTGCCAAATTGGGTCATCACCTGGCCAATTTCATCGTTACTAACCTGTTGGATATCAATATTCATTTTACCAGTCTGTACCTCTTTAATATAACGACTGAGCTGTTTAATCGGAGCCGTTATTTTGATAGAAATCACAATGGAAGCAGCTACAATAATGACAAGGGAAATTCCCAAAAGTAGAAGATTGATAGCTACCGCTTTATTAGCTTCACGGATGAGATATGGCACAGGGATCTGTTTCACCAAAGTCCAATCCGCCCCAGCTTTTTTCAAATTCTGATAAATAAATATGGCATTGTCACTTTTGAAATTCCCTGTGCTCTCCTCCGTACCTGCAATATGATTCGTATACCACTCCTCCGTCATGGGCGATCCCAGTTGTTCTGTATTATCGCTATAAACGATACTTCCATTAGCATCAATAATATATATATTTTCGCGTTCCTTGTGGTATAGCTGCTCTATAATATCGGTTAATGCAGACAACTTCACATCTATGGATAAATAACCGATTGCTTCAATTGAGGGGATCTCCTCGATTCTACGATGTAGCGTAAATACGGGCTCAGACGGATAGTTAGCCTGAATTTTCCCAAGACCATAAGTGTGGCTCATATGTGTCTTTTGTACGAAAGTACTTTGGGATCCCTCGATGACAGCTCCTGAAAAAGCATCCACATCCATATTTCTTTTTGGAGTATTCAAGGTAACAAGCGTTGCTTTTCGACTTTTGCTCTCATATAAGTAGACCTGATAAATATCCGGAATGGACGTAGAGATATAAGATAATCCCGCATACATACGGGAACTACTCTGAGCGTCTTCATAACCACTCTGCAATAGTCTGAAGAACTCCGTATTAGAGTACACAGTGGTCGAAGTCCGGTTCAAGTCCTGCAGCAGAGCACTAAGATTCCTTTGCCCTTGATACAGTAGATTAGCATTCTCATCTATGGACCGTGAAATGAGCGATTTCGTCGTATACGAATAGGTAATAAGCATTGTAGTCACTATAGGGATCGTAACAGCAATTAACATAAATACAATCAGTTTCGTACGTATTCTATTCCATTTCATCGTGATACACCTCTTCCGATCAATAAATTACACCTTTGAGTTCACCTGCGTAGGTGTTTAACCCTCTCCATAAGCCGCATAATAAAAATATAACAGTTCTCCAGTAGAAAGAAAGAGGTGTGCAGGATGAACAACAACAAGCTGTCCAAGTGGGGACCACAATTGATATTTGTAGGTCCGGTTCTCATATTTTTTACTTTAATTATGATTATTCCATTTCTGCTTGGCATGTACTACTCGTTCACAGATTGGAACGGGGTAGCAAATACAGTTGAATGGGTAGGCTTTGAGAACTTCAAACAAATCTTTACGAATGATCCTGATTTCTGGAAATCCTTCGGGTTTACCGCTCGCTTCACCATTGTGGGTGTGATTTTAACTAACGTCGTCGGTTTCTTCCTAGCTTACTTCCTGACCAAGGGCTTGAAGCTACGCAATGTGTTGCGTACGATCTTCTTCATGCCGAATGTCATCGGTGGTCTATTGCTTGGTTTTATCTGGCAGTTTATTTTCATCAAAGGTTTCTCAACTTTAGGCGATGCGACAGGATGGTCATTCTTTAACCTTCCGTGGCTGGGTGATGCGTCAACCGGATTCTGGGGGATCACCATTGTATTCGTATGGCAGTCTGCAGGATATCTGATGGTCGTTTACATCTCGTCCCTAACTAATGTCCCTTCTGAGGTCATCGAGGCGGCTGAGCTTGACGGAGCCAACGCATGGCAAATGATGCGCAGTATTATCATTCCGTTGATCATGCCTGCTATAACGATTTGTCTCTTCCTTGCCATATCGTGGGCGTTTAAAATGTTCGATCTTAACTTATCACTAACCAAAGGTGGACCTTTCAAATCAACAGAATCGGTAGCGATGAATGTCTATGTTGAAGCGTTCCAGAATAATCGATACGGACTCGGTACGGCGAAATCACTACTATTCTTTGTCGTAGTGGCAGTCATCACCATGATTCAGGTCCGCATCACGAAGAGTAAGGAGGTAGAAGCCTAATGGGTACGCAAAAAAAATATAGCGGACGCTTATTCATCACTGAAGCAGTGATGGTCCTTGTCGGTCTGTTGTTTCTCGTACCATTCTACTTTCTGTTTGCCAACTCTGTGAAGCCTTTCGGAGATATTATGACGAACTCGGCCAGCTGGCCGGCCGTATTCCAATGGGAGAACTACACCAAAGCATGGGAATTAACCCGCTTTCCAGAAGCCTTTGCCAATTCATTTGGCATTACGGTAGTAAGTGTAACACTTATGGCATTATTTGCTGCAATGGGCGCCTACCAGATGGTTAGATCAGATACAACTTTTAATAAAGCATTGTTCTTCCTGTTCGTAGCTGCCATGGTTATTCCATTCCAATCGATCATGATTCCGCTACTGAAAGTCATCAACGTACTTGGTGTCAACAATAGTAGATCAGGACTAATTCTTACTTATTTGGGTCTTGGTGCTCCAATGTCGATATTTCTATTCCACGGCTTTGTTAAATCGATCCCGCTGGAGATTGAAGAAGCGGCAACGGTAGATGGCTGTACAAAAATCACCGTGTTCTTCCGCATCGTATTGCCAATGCTCAAACCGATGTTGATGACAGTCATCATACTAAATTGCCTATGGGTATGGAATGATTACCTGCTACCGTCACTGATTCTACAAAAACCTGATATGCGTACCATCCCATTAGCTACTTACGCATTCTTCGGACAATATACGAAGCAATGGGATATCGCACTTCCAGCACTCGTGCTTGGTATTACACCAGTTATTATCTTCTTCCTATTGCTACAGCGTTATATTGTAGAAGGAATTGCAGCTGGTTCAGTTAAAGGTTAACCTTAGTGTTTCCAATGTTAGGCACTTCGGCTTACCCGGTTCTGATGAACCGGGTGGCCGTTCCAATATAAAGTTACATCATTATACAATTATTTAAGGGGGAAACAAGAAATGAAGATCAAAAAGTCCGCAACATTATTAATATCGGTTCTGATGGTAATGTCACTAGTTCTCGCAGCATGTGGGGGTAATAATAACTCCAAGAATGAAAGTAATGTCAGTACTACAAAACCCGATAAAGTGAAAACGGTAACAATTTTTCAGTTTAAAACCGAGATTGTTGAAGGTCTGAATGAACTTAAAGTGGAGTTCGAAAAAGAATATCCGAATATCAAGCTTGATATCCAGACCGTCGGCGGTGGCGCAGACTATGGCGCATCGCTGAAGACGAAATTCGCTTCAGGCGACGCTCCTGACATCTTCTCCAACGGTGGTTACAATGAGATGGAGATGTGGCTTGACAAGCTCGAAGATCTGAGCGACCAACCATGGGTTAATGATCTGATTCCTTTGGCTGCTGAACCTATGACAAAAGACGGCAAAGTATACGGAATGCCAATGAACCTTGAAGGCTACGGATACGTCTATAACAAGGATCTGTTTGCTCAAGCAGGTATTACTGAAACTCCAAAAACTTATACTGAGCTAGAGGCTGTTGCAAAGACACTTCAAGCTGCGGGAATCACTCCTTTTGCTAACGCATATCAAGAATGGTGGCTAATGGGTAACCAAGGTATCAGTGTTGCTTTTGCTCAACAACCAGATACTGATGCATTCATTAATGGCTTAAATGACGGTTCTGCTTCCATCGTAGGTAATGAGAAGTTCGATAACTTCGCTAAATTAATGAAGCTGACTGTAGATTACGGCAACAAGAATCCACTAACGACAGACTACAATACACAAGTTACAATGTTCGCTAATGGCGAAGCAGCTATGATGCAAGAAGGTAACTGGGCACAAACGATGATCGATGGTATCAATCCTGATATGAACATCGGCGTACTACCAATGCCACTTAGCGATGATGCAGCGGAAAGCGACAAACTGACGATCGGTGTTCCAGCGAACCTTGTTATCAACAAAGATTCTGAATCCAAAGAAGAAGCTAAAACGTTCCTGAACTGGTTCGTAACTTCTGACATGGGTAAAGAATATATCGTGAACAAATTCAAATTTATCCCGGCATTGTCCACAATCAAAGCAACTCCAGAAGAAATGGGCGCTATCGGAACAGATCTATACAAATACATTGATGCCGACAAAATTATCGGTCTTCAATCTTCGAAATTCCCTGACGGCGTGGCTCAAGAATTCGGTAGTGTCATCCAAAAGTTTGTTGCCGGACAAGCTGACGTTCAAGAATGGGAAACGAGCATGCAAGCAGCATGGGATAAGCTAAAGAAATAATAAATAAATCATAACTTGAAGAAGACTGCTTCTGTACATCATCGATGAGATGAGACGAGAAGCAGTCTTTTTTATGTACAATAAATGTGCTAATACGTAAGAAAGACACTCTTCAGCTTCCTTTGTGAGGGAGTTCCTGTAGTGGATTAGAAGAAATGAACTGCCGAAAGATAGTGTTTAAGGATGATGAAAAAGTTACTAGCATGCGTGGGAAGGGACTGGCTATGGACTACATCCGCTTCTCTTGTTCTACTCTGAGAGTTCTGCTGCTTCCAGATTTGTGGTTATCTAGTCTTCAATCCGTTAGATGTAACTTCATCGTCAAAATCATCCCCGCTATTAGCACAATTTACATCGCTAACACTCATCTTCAACTCCATCATTAGTCTTGTCAGCAGTATTGCTCACCTTCCGTCTCATCCTCATCCAATAGCTGCATGGAGGCTATTCCACTCACTTCTGCCTCTCATCATGGGTCAAGTCCCTTTCATGAGTGGAACTTCGCCTCTTTATGTATATACTTTCGCAGAGTTCAAAAAAAAGGCTAATCCCCTAAGAGATTAGCCTTTTTGAACTTTGGAACTTTAAAATTTTATGCTTCGTCCCAAACTTTTACTTCCTTCATTTTGTCATTAGCTTTGATGTTATCTACGTGTTCGATACCACTTGTTACCTTACCAAATACGGTATGAACGCCATCCAAATGCGGTTGAGGTGCATACACGATAAAGAATTGGCTACCACCAGTATCTTTACCTGCGTGAGCCATGGATAATACGCCTTTGGCATGTTTAGTTGTGTTGTTAGTCGCCTCACATTTGATCGTGTAGCCTGGTCCACCAGTACCAGTTCCTGTTGGGCAACCGCCTTGAGCGACAAAGTTAGGGATCACACGGTGAAAACTTAAACCGTTATAGTATCCGCTATTAGCCAATTTTTCAAAGTTTTCTACTGTAGCTGGTGCTTCTTCTGGTAAAAACTCAATTTCTACCACTCCACCGTTTTCTAATTCAATTGTTCCTTTTTTCATTATTATTCCATCCCCTTAACATATTTTGTGAATCAAGTTTCACTCTAGACTAGTCAATACATCGTTTATAAAATAATTATAGACACCCTATAGTTTACTATGAATGGTTACCTGAAAGCAAAGAAACAGAGAAAAGAAAACAAAGGAATCATTCCTACGTAAATACGTATGGATTGACCCTTCGTCTAAAGCTATTCACCACAGTGGGTAGCAACCTAACCTAACGGCTTATTTCAACATCGCTTACTTACGAATTCTTTCCGGAATAAGGTCATTCCCAATGATATCTTGGAAACTTTCACGTTTCACTACGATATCGCTCTGTCCATCTTTTACAAACACTACACTTGGCCGACGAATTCGATTATAATTACTTGCCATGGAATAGTTATAAGCACCTGTACACGATACAGCTAACAGATCCCCACTTTGTACTTCTGGAAGCTTAACATCCCAGATTAACATGTCCCCACTCTCGCAACATTTACCAGCAATCGAGACCGTCTCTACTTCTTCCTCATTTGCACGGTTAGCAAGAATCGCCTCATATTCAGATTGGTACAGTGCAGGACGTGGGTTGTCCGTCATTCCACCATCAACAGCTACATACTTACGCACACCCGGAATATTCTTTTGTGTCCCTACGGTATACAGCGTCGTCCCTGCATCCCCTACAATGCTGCGTCCCGGCTCTACCCAGATCTCAGGAAGTACACTTGAAATGTCTGCAAAATGCTCTTTAACCGCATCCGTGATAGCTTTCACATATTGGGAAACTTGTAGCGGTGTATCTCCAGCGACATAACGGATTCCAAATCCGCCACCCAGATTTACGACTTTAAAACGTACTCCAAGTTGCTGATAAACCTCTTTCGCAAATTCAGCTACTTTCTGAACAGCCATCTGGAAGCCTTCGACCTCGAAGATTTGAGATCCTATATGCGAATGCACACCAAGTAGCTCTATGTTAGATAAATCGGAAGCCACCTTGACACCTTCGAAGGCAGAACCATTTCCGATATCGAATCCAAATTTGGAATCTGTTTGTCCAGTCGAAATATATTCATGTGTATGTGCTTCGACCCCTGGGGTAACTCGCAAGAGAACATGAACTTGCTTGCCCTTCTCAGCCGAAATGGCCTGCAACAAGTGTAATTCAACTAAATTATCTACTACGAAACAACCAATTCCCGCTTCGATCGCCATGTCGATCTCATCCGGTGTTTTGTTATTCCCATGGAAATGAATGCGCTCCGCTGGAAAACCTGCTTGCAATGCCGTATATAATTCGCCCTCAGATACGACATCCAAAGACATGCCTTCTTGTTCTACGACCGCGCACATTGCCATCACGCAAAATGCCTTACTAGCATAAGCCACTTGAAAATTTAGCCCTGATGACTTAAATGCTTCAACGTATTCTTTACAACGATCACGGATCAATTGTTCATCCATGATATAGAGTGGTGTGCCGAATTGCGATTTAAGATCAACAACATCGCAACCACCGATTTCTAAGTGTCCACTTGCATTTATTGTACTTGTACCATGTAAAAACATCTCTACAGTCCTCCACTTTCGATGGAATAGATATTCCATTTCTATTTACATAAGTATATCAGAATCCTGAAATAAGAGTAAATGGATTTATGTGAAGGACATTTATATTTTTCTATCCTGACTGCTTCCCACCTTACTTTAGTGGCATTCGTGTATTATCTCGTGGTTTATTGAAAGAAGGTCGTTTCTTATTCGATAACACTGGCATACGGAACAGAATCTCAGCCATTGCCTTTGCATTAAAGGGTATAAATGGCCATAAATAGGAAGAGTTATACGATCTATGAAGCGTCAACAAGAGAACAAGCAGCGTCGTGCCGATCACAAACCCCGGAACGTGAAAGATGGATACAGCAACAAGCAGCACTAATCGAACAATCCGATTGGCGAGACCCAACTCATAACTTGGTGTAGCGAACATCCCAATCGCAGCAATGGCCATATAAAGCACGACTTCATTGACAAATAGACCTGTCTTCACAGCAATATCCCCTACAAGAATAGCGGCAATTAAGCCCATCGCTGATGCGATTGAAGTTGGCGTATGAACAGCAGCAAGACGAAGTAAATCCACACCAAATTCCACCATAAGAAACTGAGCAATTAGAGGTAACTTCCCCGTCTCCTGTGGACCAATAAACTCCAATGCAGGCGGCTTCAATTCTGGATTCAGAACAAGTAGCATCCAGAGTGGAAGTAGAAACATGGAGAACAATATTCCTAGAAATCTAACCCAACGCAAATATGTACCAATAAAAGGCGTCTGACGATTCTCTTCTGCATGCTGACATAGATCAAAGAAGGTTGTAGGCATAATCATAACGCTTGGCGAGGTGTCTACGAACACAACAATCCTACCTTCAAGTAAATGTGACGCAACCACATCAGGGCGCTCTGAGTACCTTACTAACGGATATGGATGCCATCCTTTATTAATAATAGCTTCCTCAAGTTGTTTATCACCAAGGGGTAAGCCATCAAGGTTGACTGCTTTGATCTTCTCCCGAATGGTATCAGTTTGCACCTTATCTACAATATCATCAATATAAGCAATGCATACATCCGTTCTTGTCCTCCGACCAACCTGAACTACTTCATATATCAATCCAGGGTCTCTAATACGACGTCGGACCAATGACACATTCGTGAGCAATGTCTCTGTGAATCCATCTCTTGAACCTCTAACCACCCGTTCTATGGACGATTCATCCGGGTTACGAGAGGGATAAGTACGTGTGTCTACCAAGAGCACCGTACTATCACCTTCCATGAAGAAGGCACTCATACCTGTAAGTACCTTATTAATGACCTGACTTAATAACTTCACTTTCTCCACTTGGATATGAGGTATGTATTTATCAAAGAAAGACTTCATGGCGTCTGAGCAAACTTCTCCTTGTTCAATATAAGTCAATCTCGTAAGGATCTCCGTCATGATATCACTATCTGTAAATCCACTTATAAATAATATTCCTGTTTCAATTCCACCAAAGTTCATTTTACGAAAATCAACATCAAATGAGGATCCGAGCCCCATGACCTCATTTAACACCTTTTCAACTTGGTTCAGATCACCCGAGAATTCATCATGATCCTGCCAATAAATAATAGATTCCTCAATGGTATCTGACATTTCTTCGTCTCGCTTATCCTGACGTTTCTGTTCTCTTGAATCGCTCTTCTGTTCATCTACGTTACGGTTCGTTTTTTCTTCTGACATGCGGTCTCACTCCCCTGATGTTAGCTAATTTCGAAATACGAACCAATCAAAAAGCGAACCCGCCACTTTACCAGCAACCATAGCCATCAATAAACCCACTAAGTAGTTTTTCATATGAAGGCGTTTCGCTAGAATGGGAAGTACATTCAGTACTTCTGTCAGTGCCGCTGCTAAAAGTCCAACAAATATTCCAAAGAATGCTCCTATGATTAACGCAACTACGGGATTAAATGCTCCTTTCCACTGCCAAAAGTCACTTATTGTCCCGACAAGAGATCCTGCAATCAAGGCTCCTTCATACCAGTGAACTTTATGATAAGTGAAAGTTAATTGCGCGAGTCGAGGAACGATATCGAGAACTAGAATAAATGCAATAACCCCACTACCAACAGCGATTCCTCCCGCAACTCCTAGTAATATTTCCACAAAGCCTATCAGAATACTCATGATGAACTCTCATCCTGCTTCCGTTGATTAGCCCCTTCTCTCTTGTACTCTTCAGCCACTACGAATTGATCGATATTCTCTTGATAAAGATACATTTCAACTTCAAGCGGTGTCGGCTCCTCATTCCACTTTTTCTTAAAAAGATGATTAAAGAACACAACCATTCCAAATCCAATTCCTAAAGAATAAGCACTTTGAAAAAGATACGGATGCTCATTTCGTTTCCCAGTGATCATCTCTACAACCCTAATGTGTACCTCCATCATATTGACATCTGCATGAAAATTCATAATGGTTAGTGCTGACCCAAAGAATAACAATAACCAAACAAGTACGAATAAGGATCTAGATGGTTTCTTTGGTTTTTGAACAATTTCAATGATAACTTGCTGCATACCAATGGATTCGATATACACATTAGGTATGACATTCTGAATTCGAGGAATAATCTTCATTAAATCCATCACAAGTAAGTTTCCATCTATGTGTCGAGGTTGAGCTAGTTCAAGATTGAACAGTTTCTCTTCCCATTCCGGTTCACTCAGAATTTGAGCCACTTCACCAAGTGTCACTACCTTCCCCCGAGGGATTAGGACACGTTTTTTGAGCTGGAGATAAACCGTGGGGGTGGAATAATTCTCCATAACAAATCACTCCTCTACAGTTAAATTATCGTTAGTATGTGAATGAATAGTATTTTTTAGTCAAAAAAGAACCTGAGCACTTATGTCTCAGGTTACCTCTTTCATTCATCATTCTATTGCGCAATCTGCTCTCGAATAAGCTGAAGAATCTTTTTCTCCAAACGTGATACTTGCACTTGAGAAATTCCAAGCCTGCTTGCGACTTCAGATTGGGTCTGATCCCGATAATATCGGAGATAGACAATGAGACGTTCACGTTCGGATAATCCCTCTATCGCTTCATTCAGAGCTAGCTTCTCAAACCATTTATCTTGAGACTCGTCTGCGATCTGATCCATTAACGTAATAGGATCTCCATCATTCTCGTAGACTGTCTCATGTATGGAGGTCGGCGGCTTATTAGCCTCCTGAGCGAATACCACCTCTTCCGGGGTGACTCCAAGATGCTCTGCCACTTCCTTAATTGTCGGCAGACGGTTCAATACCTTCGAAAGCTCATCCTTCTTCTTACGTACCTTATTGGCCATTTCTTTCAACGAGCGACTAACTTTGATTGTACCGTCATCTCGTAAGAAACGCTGGATTTCTCCTATGATCATAGGAACCGCATAGGTTGAAAATTTGACATCATAACTTAAATCAAATTTATCAACAGATTTCAACAGTCCAATACAACCAATTTGAAATAAATCCTCTGGATCATATCCTCTGTTCATAAACCTTTGAACGACGGACCAGACAAGACGAATATTACAGTTAACTAGTGTATCTCGAGCAACGGTATCCCCCGTTTGACTAAGTGCAATAAGACGTTTGACTTCCGAATCTTCCAAGTAGGTTTGCGAGACTTTCTTCACTTCAGCATCCATTCGTCCAACCCCTAATTATATAAAGCTTTCTTGGATTCAATCCTCTTCTTCATCCTAATCGACGTACCCGATCCCAATTCGCTAGACACTTCAAATTCGTCCATGAAATTTTCCATAATGGTAAATCCCATGCCTGATCTTTCTAATTCTGGCTTAGAAGTATATAAAGGCTGCTTCGCAAGATCCAGATCTTCTATCCCATGTCCGCGATCTTCCACAGTCATTGTGACCGTATCTCCATTGATCTCAGCCGTAATGGTGACCATTCCTGTGGAATCAGAATTATATCCGTGGATAATACTATTGGTTACCGCTTCGGATATGACAGTCTTTAGGTCACTTAACTCATTCATCGTCGGATCCAATTGCGATACAAAAGCAGCAACAGTAACTCGGGCAAATGATTCATTCTCTGATTTCGCGGCAAACTGTAGAGTCATGAAATTATGCGCCTGGGCTTGTTCTTCACTCATGACACGACCTCCAAACCCGAAAGCGCATCGCTCTCGCTTTCATAGATATTCATTATCTTGAACATGCCCGACATCTCCAGCAGACGAAAAACCGGCGGATTCACATCACACACAGCCATTTTTCCACCTTTGCTCTTGATTAGCTTGTACCTTCCAAGAATAACACCTATTCCCGAGCTATCCATGAACTGCAAATCCTTTAGACTTAGAACAATATGTTCGGTCTGCCTAGTATGAATAGCTTCATCCAGTTTCATCCGAACATGATCTGCCGTATGATGGTCAAGCTCTCCAGAGAACCGGACGATAAGTACTTGACGATGATGTTCCATTTCCATTTGAAGATTCATATTCTACTCACTCTCCTCCCTATCATGAACAAAGAGTTCTAGAAATGAAAATCAAATTCCTGCATCTCGACAAAACTAGAAGAAAACTGCTATCAATCTACAAAAAATAATTTAGCTGTTGTACGTTTGAACATCGTCCACCAACCCGCCTTGTCAATCGCAGAAGGCGACTTTAATTCGAATTTCTTAATGACCTGATTTCCTTGATACACCACCAGATTTCCTAGCACCTGGCCTTCTTCAATCGGAGCTTTTAATTCTGGTTCTATTTGCAATTCATGTCTTATGTCTTTCTCTTTGCCCACTTTTTTCATAAGAACACTATAGGGTTGTCCCGCGATCAGTTGGAGTTCTTTACTCTTCCCCTTATTAATCTCAACAGTACCTATCACATCTCCCTGCTTATATAGGGAATGCTTCGTATATTGCGAGAACATATAATCGAACATCGAAGATACTTCACTATTACGAGTCTTTGTATTCGGTTCCCCCATGACTACAGATATAGCCCTTAATCCATCCCGAACGGCCGTAGCAGATAAGCAAAATTTAGCTTCTGACGTATACCCTGTCTTCAAACCATCTGCCCCAGCATAGAATCTTACTAATTTATTCGTATTGACTAACCAAAATGGTTTATCCGAATCTTTACGTAAATGATCCTGGTAAACTCCTGTATATTTTGTAATCTCCGGATACTTTAGCAACTCACGACTTATGACCGCAATATCATGGGATGATGAATAGTGGTTCAGTGCCGGAAGCCCATTACAATTGACGAAATGGGTATCCTTTAGCCCAAGCTCCGTCACTCGTGCATTCATCATTTCTACAAAAGCTTCTTCCGTTCCAGCAATTTTCTCAGCCATAGCTACGGAAGCATCATTACCAGATGCCATAGATATGCCCTTCAGCATCTCATCCACGGACATCTCCTCTCCTGGCTCAAGAAATATCTGTGAACCTCCCATCGAAGCAGCATATTCGCTCGTTCTCACTTTATCCGTAAGCTTAAGCTTCCCTTCATCAATCGCTTCCATGATTAACAACAACGTCATAACCTTGGTTATACTCGCTGGTGGAAGTTTAGCATGACTATTCTTTTCATAAATGATCGTACCTGTATCCGCGTCCATCAATACTGCTGACAACGCATTGGGTGCAAGGTCTTGAGTAGCCGGTTTCTTCTCCTCAGCGGCGAATCCCTTTACTGGACTACTTAGAGCAATGAGGCATAACAACGTTACAGCAATTCGTAGCATCTTTTTCAACATTAGTCCCCTCCTTACTTGTAATTGGCGAATGGTAATTAAGATAAACGGGTCATTGTGAAAATGTACCTTTCTTTTAGTGTCGTCAGGTTGGATGAAATATATTCCATAAACCATTTATTTTGATAGAAATTATTTCTCTGGACACAAGTAGAAACGGCTATACCGTCTTTTTTTCAAAGACGGTATAGCCGTTTCAGCGGAAATATAAGGTATAGAGTATCAAGTGAAACTTATACTTTCTTATATTTAAAAAAGACGCCTTTCGGCGTCCTTGGTCTGGGAGTTCATGTATTATCAAAAACGTTGTACACCATCACGAGTGACAATAGCATATATTAGTGGGGGAACTGGAACTTCCTTCTCAGAGATCTGGTAAGATTCCAACACCTTATTCTCTATTTCCTGTAATTTGGTGGCATCATCCATATTGACATGGAGAACGGCTAGCGTCTCACCAAGTTGTACAGCATCACCAATTTTCTTGGATAATCGGATCCCTACCGCTAAATCGATGATGGAATCCTTTGTCTCACGACCCGCTCCAAGTAGCATCGCTGCAATACCGATCGACTCCGCTTGAATGGCCGAGACGTACCCAGCTTGCACTGCTTTCACTTCATCTGACCCTAACATCACTACATTTGTGGAATAAGATCTACTACCAATCCTAAGAACTTCTCACGCACACGTTCCGCGGTCTCCATCACTTCATTATGGGATAAAGGTTGATCCAGAATACCTGACGCCATATTAGTAATGCAAGTTATTCCTAACACTTCTATTCCTGCATGCCGTGCAACGATGACTTCAGATACCGTAGACATTCCCACCGCATCAGCTCCCAGCGTACGCAACATCACAATTTCAGCTGGAGTCTCATAGGAAGGACCTAGAAGTCCGGCATAAACGCCTTTCTTCAATTTAGATCCTCTTGATTTCGCTGTATTCTTTGCTATTTTACGCAGACGTTGACTATAAGCTTCAGACATATCAGGGAATCGTACACCTAGTGCCGCATCATTGCGTCCAATTAATGGATTAGTACCCGTCAGATTCAAATGATCGGTAATGAGCATAAGATCTCCTGGTTCAAATTCTTTATTCACTCCCCCAGCTGCATTCGTTACAAGCAGGCTCTTCACACCCAACTCTTTCATCACGCGTACAGGAAAAGCAGTGACCTCTGGTCCATATCCTTCATACATATGAAACCGGCCCTTCATCATCACAACCGGACGTCCCTTAATCGTTCCCAACAGCAGTTCTCCCTCATGCCCCTCCACAGTGGATACAGGGAAGTGTGGAATGTCCTCGTAAGGGATCGAAACACCCTCTTCAATTAGTTCTGCTAATACACCAAGCCCTGAACCTAGAATAAGTCCAACCTCAGGTAGAATACTGCTCTTGCTGGAAATGTAAGCCGCCGCATCTT
The DNA here is from genome assembly GCF_051550225.1 of Paenibacillus sp. FA6. Lineage (NCBI taxonomy): Bacteria > Bacillati > Bacillota > Bacilli > Caryophanales > Paenibacillaceae > Paenibacillus > Paenibacillus sp. FA6. The sequence continues at coordinate 2,590,910 of NZ_CP188820.1, forward strand.
GAATCATTTGGCTATTTAATTGTTCCATTGTTTTGACCTCCTTAGGTTCTAATAACTCTTGTAAAAAGCTTGTACCATACTTAGGTGCTTGTGCCCCGAAATTATCAGCAATCGTTGCCCCTACATCTGAGAATGTTCCGCGAATTCCCAAGCTCGATGTTCTGATCAGTGAAGGACTATACACTAATAAAGGGACGTATTCCCGCGTATGGTCTGTCCCATTATGGATCGGGTCATTCCCGTGATCTGCAGATATAATCAATAGATCATCATCATTTAACTTTGAAATAAGTTCTGGAAGTGATTGATCGAATACCTCAAGTGCTCTACCGTATCCTTCTGGATCGCGACGATGACCATATAGTGAATCGAAATCAACAAGGTTAACAAACAGGAATCCATTGAAATCTTTAGATAACTGTTCCATCGTCACTTGAATACCATGTTCATTGCTCTTCGTTGGATAGGATTCCGTTATCCCTTCCCCTGTGAAAATATCATGAATCTTCCCTACTGAAATGACATCCTTCCCCATCGCTTGCACAGCGTCCAACACCGTCGCCTCAGGAGGCCTCACAGCATAGTCATGACGATTAGATGTACGTGTGAAGCTTCCAGTCTCACCTACGTAAGGACGCGCTATAACCCTACCTACAGAGAACTCAGGTGCCATAGTCAGCCTGCGGGCAATTTCACAACCTTTATATAGCTCTTCCAGCGGTATAACATCTTCATGTGCTGCAATCTGAAAAACACTATCCCCAGATGTGTAAACAATCCAAGCACCTGTTTTCATCTGCTCCTCACCATACTCCACCAGGATATCTGTACCTGAGGCTGGCTTATTACCAATCACCTTACGTCCTGTTTCTTTCTCAAATTTCTTAATCAATTCTTCTGGGAATCCTTCTGGATAGGTATTGAATGGGGTCTCAATCTTAAGACCCATGAGCTCCCAATGACCTGTCATCGTGTCTTTCCCGATAGATACTTCTTGCATCTTTCCATAAAATGCTGTTGGTTTCTCTACGGGACTCAGAGGTGGAATCGACGTAATATTCCCAAGCCCCATCTGTTGTAAATGAGGAAGCTTTAGATCCTTTACTCTCTCCAAAATATGTCCGAGCGTATGAGAACCTTCGTCTCCGAATTTAGCGGCATCTGGTGCTTCACCAATACCCACACTATCCAATACGATGAAACAAATTCTTTTAAAACCATGATTAGAACTAGCCACTGTATTTCACTCCTTCATATTTGGTGAATCATTCTTGTTCTCCTTGCCAAAGATCGCTACATAGACGACCGCGGGTGGTGATCATCATATTGTTCCTTCATATTTTTCTTGAGCATTGAACTATATACTTGCGTTGTAGAGAGGTCAGCATGCCCTAGCATTTCCTGAACAGATCTTATGTCTGCCCCGTTATCCAATAAATGCGTAGCAAAAGAATGGCGCAATGTATGTGGAGTAATATCCATGTTTATCTTTGTTTCATTAGCATATTTCTTGAGTATTTTCCAGAATCCTTGACGCGTCAAACGACTTCCCAAAGTATTAAGGAATAAGGCCTGTTCTTCCTTATTACCCTTCAGAAGCTTGTCTCGGCTTTCCTTTATATAGTTGTCCAAATAATGCGCAGACACTCTATTCATGGGCAGAATTCTTTCTTTACCAGATGCACCAATACAATGTAAGTATCGAAGATCCGTGTGTATGTTCTGTAAGTCCAGGGAAACAATTTCAGAAACCTTCATTCCTGTCGCATACAAAAGCTCAAGCATCGCCTTGTCTCTGATCCCTTGAGGTCCAGAAGATGCTGGCGCTGATAACAATAGATCTACCTCTTCAACTGTAAGTACATGAGGTGCTTTCTTCACAAGCTTGGGTGTTTCCATTTGTAGAGAAGGGTCTTGATCGACCATAGATTCTCTCAGTAAATATTGAAAAAAGGAGCGGATTGAAACCGTCTTACGTGTTACAGTAGCTGCAGCACGACCTTTTTGTTTCAGATCCCTTAAATATAAAAGGATGTGACTTCTATTAATTTGTTTGAGAGAGCTAATCTCTCTTCCATCTACAAATTCCAGAAACTGAGTCAAATCTCGCTCATAGCTTTCCAACGTATTCCGAGTGAGCCCCTTCTCTTCATCCATAAATCGAATAAAGGGTGCCATATGCTGTTTCATGGGCCATTGCGCTCCTTTGTGAATGCGTTATAGAGGTTGTTCAAAAAGTTAAATTTTGATCACGAAGTATATCAACAAGCCTATTCGCCAGCGTGCTTTATTCTCCTGCATCATTCCTATTATTCACCATACCAATAAAAGATGCGAAGACGCTCACCCATACTCATTGCTACATCACTTTCCCTAGTTTCCAACTGAAATGCTTTAACGGCATATCCTTGGGGAATTCTATAAGGATCTACTGGACTTATCAGATCTCCAAAAGCACTTAACATCCGGAATAATAAATAAGTCAGCGCTAAGAAGATAATAGCAAATCGAATAAAGGTAAGGCATTTGCGTAATGAAATAACCATAGGAATCCCCCCATCATTTCTATGAACATATGATACAATATCCAATAATATGATGAGTGAATAGAGAATTAAGTATACAGCAAAAAGCCCCCCAAACAAACTTATGTTGGCGAGAGCTCGATCTAACTATTCATATAGTTACAAGTACGTAAATTAATTATCTTTGTTATGATTACCATTCTTCTCGTTGCAACGATGACAAATACCATGGAAATCCAGTCGATGATCAGACACCGTGAAGTTATATTCCTCTTCCAAACGCTCCTCCAAAGGACCAAGCCAGTCTTCACGAATCTCATCCATACGTCCACATTGGACACATATAAGATGATGATGATGATGCTTCGCAGTATCTGTGCGTAAGTCATACCGAGCAACTCCGTCACCGAAGTTAATCTTCTCAACGACATGTAATTCACTCAGAAGTTCAAGAGTGCGATACACAGTCGCCAAGCCAATCTCAGGAGCTATTTCCTTCACTAACATAAAAACATCTTCCGCACTAAGGTGGTCTTCTTCATTCTCTAGCAATATTCTGACGGTGGCTTCCCGCTGGGGTGTCAGCTTATAGCCCTGGGATTGTAATTGTTGTTTGATTTTATCGATACGAGCTTGCATACTCTCCCCCCTAGGAAATACTGCCTAATTTAATCACTTCCTTCATTATAGGGGGAGTTTATAAATAAAGTCAAACGCATTTCTAATATACAAAAGAGAGTGTTGCAGGATCAACTAGCATTGGTGTTACCCATCTCATCATCACCGGAGTAACCCAAGTTTCAAACGAAGATATACCAAGCATAAGTAGTCCCATGACCATTGTCAGCATGACATAGTTAACGAATGGACGTGTGAAATTACCTTGACGATGCATCAACATCCTATTTTTAATAATATGCAAAGAGAAAGTAATCGCAGCGACACTACATAATACCAAGACCGGAATGACTAGTAGATTATGCGGAGCAACCGACACCATGGCAAATAGAAGCCCTTTCCACGAAAATTGTCCCACTAGATAACCTACTGTAAACCCGATCAGTACTCCTTTTAGAAAATCAAGTATCAATATACCTGGCAGACCGATAACGGAAAGCCCACAAATCCAGATCAGACCTACCCATTTCAAATTCAATATAGCTATATTCCAAAAAGCAGCCTGTTCAGATCCGCCACTACCTTGATCAAGCGTTACAAAATAATCACCTAGGTATGTTGCCAGATCCTGCTGTTGCTCTAAAGAAAGTGCGTTAACCATCAATGCACCAAACACAACTCCAACGAGAAATAACACCGCTACAAATATAAAAAGCGTTGTTTGCTCTCTTAAAGAATTTCGAAAAGATTGCATATGACAAGAGTCTCCCTTCATCTCACATACATCTAAGTTATGAGAGACTCCTCCAAACTATGACTTGTCCAGAATTAGGGACGAATTACTTTACCGTAAATTCCACCACCACCTGACGTGAGGTTAAGACTTCCATTACGAGCTTTGACGATTTGTTGCGCCATTTCGGATCCTACGACAGTTGCTATACTTTCTTCCTGCGCTTGATGAAGGATGTTCATTTCCGTTCCAAAAGCAGTAAGTAGCGAGTTCATTTTCGCTTTACCTAGTCCAGGAATGAACTCCAGCGGAACTTGATAATGATAGGATGGGCGATGTTCTGGTATAAAAGGTTCTCCCCGATCAGCAATGCTATTTATTCGATCTAGAACACCCTGTACAACCTTGCTACTCCCACAATGCGTGCAAAGTTGTGCTGTCATCGTATTCACATGATCCTCAATAATGAGATTGCAACTATTGCAGTATGTTCGATGATATTTCCCTAGACGAGGATTCAATCCATAATTAGCTGTTATTCGACGTCCATCTTCTCGGTTCAATGCTTTACGAAATTCAGTAAAGGAAGGACGAGCCAAACGCATGACATTATATTCACGGGCTATTTTACCAAGAGAATGCGCATCAGAATTACTTAAGAAAGTAACATCATCTAGCTCACTCAGCATTCCCGCCATCATGGAATCAGCGCTCAAACCTAGCTCAATACCACTGATCAAGTTAACGTCCAGTATGTCTGCCATAGTGCTTGTTATATTTCCGTATATCCCTTTATGGGGTGTGAATACATGTGCTGGAATAAATATGCCTCCACGCTGAACTACTTCTTCTTGTAGTGCTCGCACAGGCACGTAGATCCGTTGCGTGCTCAAATTAATGTTGGTCATATGCCCACTCATCCATGCGCTAAATTGCTGGATCACGTCTAAATTCGGGAAATATGTCAACACATGTGCTGCACCTTTTCCCGGTTCATTGAATTCAATTTCACATCCGAGTAGGATCGTCGTTCCGCGGTAATGAATCCCGCCTCCTTCAACCTCACTCATTTCCCCAGAATGCAAACATGAAAGAATATCATTCTGCACAGAAGGGGAATGACAATCAATAATGCCTATTAACTCTATCCCCTTACGCTCCGCTGCTTCCTTAGCGATGTTAGCAAAAGTTAGATTGCGACTTCCCGTAATTTTTACCGCTTGACCATCGGTTGCTCTACCAATATGAATATGCAAATCAGCATAATATTCATGCAGCTTCTCCTGTGATGGATTTAACGGATTCATGATCATTCACCGAACTTTCCTGTCATTGTATATAGATGCCAAGCATACACTGCCATAATTGTCTTCGCATCACTAATCCGCCCTTCTCGTATGTAACGATAAGCTTCATCAAGCGTAATTTCTGACAATTCCAGAAACTCATCTTCATCTGGAGACATTTCGCCAGATTCCAATTCCTCCGTCACATACAAATGAATGATCTCATCAGCAAATCCAGGTGATGTATAGAACGATTGTAAAAGCTTAATCTCACCACAGCGATATCCCGTTTCTTCCTGTAACTCTCGAATTGCTGCTTCTTTAGGATCTTCCCCTGGCTCAAGCTTCCCTGCTGGAATCTCTATTTCACATCTCCCCATCGGTTGACGAAATTGGTCAACGACAAGCATCTTTCCATTATGTATTGCAAGTACTGCAACAGCTCCAGGATGTCTTACAACTTCGCGTGTAGCTGTATTTCCATTGGGTAGTCTCACAGTGTCAACCTGTAAAGTAATGATTTTACCTTCAAATATAGGTTGTGTGGATAAAGTAACTTCGTCCAATGTAGACGTCAATCGATTAGACATGTTATCTTTCAAAATAATTCCCCCTTATTCATATAAATATGCATGAAAAGACAAGCTGGTACATATGGTGTAATTATAACAAACTTCATTTGAAAGAAGGAGAAACGATGAAGAGCTACCAATCAAGCGACTCATTTCATATCGTAGGACAAGCCTGGCAGGTTAGAATCATGCTTAAGCAGTTGCAGAATCAATGGGGTCCACATATGACAATTAAGGAAATGTTGCAAAAAATAAATAAATAAATCCTATGAGAATCAACATAAACGTTTGTCCAATAATGTTCGTCTATTTTGCTCTTATAGGGGAACGCTATCGTCATAGAGAACATAGTTTACCTTAAGAGGTTATTATCTTTCAATGTCAGCAAAGGAGTGTCGTATTGTGAAACCAGTAAAAATTCGGAGCAATTACACACCCCGTCCCAGCAGGAATCAGAAAACGAAGCAGTTGGTATTCTTCGCTGCATTTTTATTTCTGCTTGCCGCTATTATTACTATATATGTAGCTTGGGAAGACTTAAGAGGAGTAGGTAATACTGAACTGCTTGTATAACATGGTTAACTTAAACATAAATAAAGACGACTTTCCATTCATTTCTGAATGAAAAGTCGTCTTTATTTATGCTCAAAACCAAAACTAGTGCTTAACAAAGACTTGTGTGTAAGGATTTATTCCACCTTGCTTGCTATCTCTTTACCTGTTTCCTGAATAATGGCTACGACCATTTCTGCTGCCTTCGCCATATCGGCTGCTTTGATTCGTTCTTTGGTCGTATGAATATTCTCATACCCAAGTGCGAGGTTTACTGTAGGAATTCCGAATCCATTAAATATATTCGCATCGCTACCTCCACCAGAATGGAACACACGGCTAGTCAAGCCCATATTACTAATAGCACGCTGAGCAAGTTGCACGACAGCATCATTTTCCGTGAAATTAAAGGCAGGATATACAATCTCGCTACGAAATTCGCATTCTGCATTAAATTCTCGTGCCGTCACCTCAAGCACTTCTCTCATTTGTGCAATTTGTTTATCTACTTTTTCTTGAACGATACTTCTAGCTTCAGCATCCAGTTGGACATGATCACATACAATATTCGTTGGACCACCGCCTGAGAACTTACCTATATTTGCCGTCGTCTCATGGTCAATCCGGCCGAGTTTCATGCGTGATATCGCCTTAGAGGCTACTTGTATAGCACTAATCCCATCTTCAGGATTTACTCCAGCATGTGCCGATTTACCGATAATCGTCATTGTGACTTTAGCTTGCGTAGGCGCAGCAACAGCAATAGCGCCAATCTCACCATTCGAATCCAAAGCGTAACCGAACTCAGCATCCATGAGCTTAGGATCGAATGCTCGGGCTCCTAGCAGTCCAGATTCCTCTCCGACGGTAATGATGAATTGGACTTGTCCATGGGGGATCTTCTGCTCCTGAATAACACGAATCGCCTCAAGTAGCGCGGCAATTCCCGCCTTATCATCAGAACCAAGGATGGTCGTCCCATCACTCGTAATCCAACCATCTTCACCAAGCTTGGGCTTAATACCTACGCCAGGTGTAACTGTATCCATATGACATGTAAAGAAAATATGAGGAGCATCTACAAGCCGATCTGCATCCCAAGTTATAATCAAATTTCCCGCACCATGACCGGTTCTTTCCTTACTATCATCTTCAACAACCTTTAATCCAAGCTCACTGAATTTTTTCTTAAGTACAATGGAGATCTCTTCTTCATGACCCGTTTCACTATCAATCTGTACCAATTCCATAAATTCCTGCACAATACGCTCTTCTGATATCATTGGACTTCCCTCTCTCTCTCGGATACGTTACAATAAGTGAATAGTAATAAATCTAAAATTAAATCAAAGGAGTTTCCCATGCAACGAAAAAAAGTATTCCGCGTTTTCATTTATCTCATGCTCGCTGCCATGCTTGGATCTACACTTCTAATGGTCGTAGAACCTTTCGTAGCCCGCTAAATTTAGCGGGCTTCTTTTATTTCGTCCATCCGTATTCCCTCATAGTTAAATACTTGTGTGAACGAAGTAATAATTTCCTCTGCCACTTGCTTCATATCAAATTCCCTCTTCGTACAATCCTCTAGCGAGGTAACCCCGAAATCCTGAATTCCACAAGGAATGATTCCTTGGAACCCCTTATTCTGAATGCCAGCTGTAACATTAAAGGCGAATCCATGACTTGTCACAAACCCTCGACTGTGCCGACATCTATTAAATTTCACGCCAATCGCACAGATCTTATGCTCCCCTACCCATACGCCTGTATACCCCTGTTTACGGGTTCCCTCAACATCATTCTTAGCCAAGTAATGAATAATCACTTGTTCAAGATCACGCAAATAGCCATGCAAATCCAGACCTTCTTGCCCATTGAGCAAAAGAAGAGGATATCCAACAAGTTGACCAGGACCATGATAAGTAATATCTCCACCACGATCAATTTCAAACAACGAAATTCCCTGTTCTTTTAATTGCTCTTTGCTGAGAAGTAGATTCTCTGGATGTTTTTGCACTCCCATCGTATACGTTGGTGGATGTTGTAAGAGCAACAGACTTTCCCGTTGCTCTCCCAGATCAATTTGACAAACGAGTTTCTTTTGTAGATCCCATGCCTCACCATAATCCATCAGCGGTGTATATGAAATATCAAGTGCTTTTCGCAAAGTTAATCCCACCTTCGTCTCATCACATTTTCGTTTCTTAATACAACTTCGTATCCAATGTGTAGCCTTCTAGGTTCTCCTTCACTCGCTGAAGGAATCTTCCACAAATAACACCATCAAGAATCCTATGATCAAGCGACAAGCATATATTAGCCATGGAACGAACAGCGATCATGTCATTAATCACAACAGGTCTTTTAACAATCGATTCGAACGTTAGCATAGCAGCTTGTGGATAATTAATAATTGGATACGATAGTACAGAGCCAAAGGACCCCGTATTGTTCACAGCAAAAGTACCGCCCTGCATATCATCCAGCTTTAATTTCCCTTGTCGTGTTTTGGTCGCGAGTTCTTCAATTTCCTTAGCCAAACCTGCAATATTCTTCTGATCTGCCTTCTGAATAACAGGCACCATAACGGTGTCGTCCGTCCCTACTGCCAAAGAAATATTAATGTCACGTTTGACAATAATTTTGTCTGTAGCCCACATAGAATTCATAATAGGATAATCTTTAATCGCATTTACGACAGCTTTCAAAAGGAAAGCTAAATAGGTCAAGTTATAGCCTTCCTTCCGCTTAAACTCATCCTTGTGCTTGTTGCGTAACAAGACTAAATTCGTTACATCCACTTCAATCATCGTCCAAGCATGAGGAATTTCAGACACACTTTGTCGCGTACGTGCAGCAATCGTATTACGTACAGGTGTGATTTCAATAATCGTCTCTGCTCTTCCATGCTGACCTTCAATAACATTGTTTGGAATTTTTGGATTTTCATTCAAATGAAGTCCTGAGTTCCGAGCAGCAGGGGAGTTATTCTCCACATATTGAGAAGGAATCACGGCAGGATCCGTATAAGGTAATCCTTGGAACGGTGAAGTTGCTCCTACATGTTGCATCGTTGGGGTGGAGTTACTAGAGCTTCCCTGTACGGTTGGACCTTTCTCTACATATATCAGAACGTCCTTACGAGTAATTCTACCACCCATACCCGTTCCTTTAATGTCATTTAAATTTAACTGATACTCCGCTGCAAGGCTTTGAACTGCTGGTGAATAGCGTCCACTCATAGATAGATCCCCTGACGCTGATCTTGATGATGCTTGTGATGCCGTAGCTCGCTGAGCACTCTCAGCAACAGATTCACCCGTAGAATCAACAGCTATCCTACAAATAACCTCACCTACAGCAATAGTCTGACCCTCTTTGGCTACATGTTCTCCCATAACGCCATCCAACGTGGAAGGAATTTCTGCATTTACTTTATCAGTGATCACTTCACAGATCGGTTCATACTGCTCTATTCTTTCTCCAGGTTGTTTAAGCCATTTGCCAATCGTTGCAGAGACGAGTGATTCGGCAAGCTGTGGCATAAACACATCGGTTAATTGTTTGTTATCGGACATATTCTCACTCCTAAGCTTCCTAATAGTTCGCTAAATGTATCATGGCTTCTTTCACTTTTTCCTTATTGAGCAGGAAGAATTTTTCCATCGGCGGACTAATGGGCATAGCTGGAACATCAGGACCACATAATCTCATAATTGGTGCATCTAAATCATATAGACATTCTTCTGAGATGATGGCAGATACTTCAGCGCCCACGCCTCCTGTTTTATTATCTTCATGAACGATAAGAACTTTACCGGTCTTACGAGCTGCTTCAATAATCGCATTACGATCAAGCGGTTGTAGTGTACGTAAATCGAGAATATGCGCTGTAATTCCTAATTCTTTCTCTAATTCTTCAGCAGCCTGCATACAGAAATGAAGCGGCATACTATACCCTATAACCGTAATATCATCACCCTCACGAAGGAGATTAGCTACACCTAGAGGCACAACATAATCATCCAATGGTACATCTCCTTTAATGAGTTTGTAACATTTCTTATTCTCGAAAAAAAGAACCGGGTCTGGATCACGAATTGCCGCTTTTAATAATCCTTTGGCATCATATGCTGAGAAAGGTGCAACAATCTTCAATCCAGGTGTACCGAAAAAGATCGATTCTGGGCATTGAGAATGGTACAATCCACCGAGGACACCTCCACCAATAGGTGCACGAACGACAATCGGGCAATTCCAATCATTATTTGAACGGTAGCGAATTTTGGCTGCTTCACTAATAATCTGATTCGTTGCTGGTAACATAAAATCAGAGTACTGCATTTCAGCAATGGGCTTCATGCCGTACATCGCAGCACCAATAGCTACGCCAGCAATAGCTGATTCAGCCAATGGCGTATCCATGACACGCATTTCTCCAAACTGATCCATTAAGCCTTTGGTCGTTGTAAATACGCCACCCTTAACTCCGACATCTTCACCGAGGATAAATACATCCTCATCCCGTTCCATTTCTTCCTTCATCGCAAGACGAATCGCGTCAATATATTCCATTACTGCCATGACTTCTCCTCCTCAGCGCTTGCATAGACGTGCAGAAGCGTATCCTCTGGTTTCGGAAACGGTGCAAGATCAGCATATTCCGTCGCTTCTTTAATTTCCATATTTAACTGTGCTACTAAGTCTGCATCCTTCGCTTCGTCCCAAATCCCTAGATTAATGAGGTAGGACTTCATACGAGCTACGCCGTCTTTCTTCCAGTTCTCATCTACTTCTTCCTGCGTACGATACACCATGTCGTTATCTGAAGTTGCGTGAGGCTCAAGACGATACATCATCGCTTCTATTAGCGTTGGACCTTCCCCACGAATTGCGCGTTCCCTTGCTTCCTTGACAACTCGATATACTTCTAATGCATCGTTACCGTCCACTCTGATACCGGGAAAGCCATATCCAAGAGCACGATCGCTAATTTTACCACTTACTTGCTTATGCAATGGAACCGAAATAGCATACTGATTATTCTCACACATCAAGATAACAGGTAGCTTGTGTACACCTGCAAAGTTACAACCTTCATGGAAATCTCCTTGATTACTTGATCCATCTCCAAAGGTAACAAAGGATACAAACTCCTTCTTCTTCATTTTAGCAGCAAGTGCGAACCCAACAGCATGAGGAACTTGCGTAGTAACCGGACTGGATCCCGTAACAATTCGCAAGCGTTTGCTACCGAAGTGTCCTGGCATCTGACGTCCTCCACTATTAGGATCTTCTGCCTTGGCAAAGGCCGAAAGCATCAATTCTCTTGGCGTCATTCCCACAGCTAGCACAAATCCGTAATCCCTATAATACGGAAGGAAGTAATCCTTCTCCCGATCAAGGGCAAAGGCTGCTGCGACCTGAGCTGCCTCTTGACCAATACCTGAAACGTGAAAAGTAATTTTCCCTGCCCGCTGCAGCAATAAATTACGCTCATCAAATTTACGTGCTAACAACATATATCTGTACATGTCGATCACCTGACCATCACTCAGTCCGAGCTGCTCATGCTGATTATTCACGTTAATATTTTCTTCATCAATCATAAAGGTACCTCCCTGTTCGTAAAGCCAAACCGGCTTCTTTGATCTGATCTTAAAACCAGGTACTAAGACTAGGCTAAACCTATTATAATCCTTTTACCACCAAAAAGAAAAGAACCTTTAATCACATTACATTCCTATTGCCTGTCCATCTACGGCGAGCATTGCTTCTCCTAGAACCTCTGACAATGTAGGATGCGGGTGAATCGTCTGACTTACTTCCCATGGTGTTGCATTTAATACTTGTGCCAATGCCGCCTCACTGATTAAATCCGTTACATGAACCCCAATCATTTGTACACCAAGAATATCATTCGTCTTACGGTCAGCAACCACTTTGACAAAGCCATCCTTACTTCCCTGTACCAAAGATTTTCCATTGGCCTGAAAAGGAAACTTCCCTACCTTAACATCAAATCCTCGTTCTTTACATTCTTTCTCTGTGTAACCGACACTAGCTACTTCCGGTCGTGTATATACGCAACGTGGAATGAGCTGTGATTCATAAGGATGTACTGTTTCTCCAGCCATATGATTGACAGCTACAATTCCCTCATGACTAGCGGCATGAGCTAATTGAACTCCTCCGATAACATCCCCAATGGCATAGATGTGTGCTTCATTCGTCTGCATGACCGAATTAACATCAATACAACCTTTTTCAATACGTACACCAGTATTTTCAATTCCTATGTTCTCTATATTCGCTTGCCGTCCAATGGATACAAGTAGTTTCTCAGCAGTGAGACTCTTTGTGGAGTCGCCTTGTTGAATATTCAATGTTATGATGCCATCTTCGATTTGATATGTATCCGCTAGCACCTTACTACCTGTTAGAACCTTAATTCCTCGACGGGCAAAGATCTTCGTTAACTCTTTCGAAATATCCTCATCTTCTTGTGGGAGCAATTGATTTGCCGCTTCTACAATCGTGACCTCCACTCCGAAGTCATTCAGCATAGATGCCCATTCCACACCAATAGCGCCACCTCCGACAATGATCATAGATTGTGGTAATTGTTCCATCAAGAGTGCTTCATCACTGCTAAGAATATGAATACCATCCGATTCAAGACCTGTCAGAACCCGTGGGCGAGAACCCGTAGCAATAATCAAATGATTTGGAACGACATTCTCCAATTCACCATCCGCTAATTCCACAGCTACGGCCCCACCCTGAGGTGAGAATATAGAGGGTCCAATCACACGACCTTTACCATGGAGTACTCTTATTTTATTTTTACGCATTAAATATTGGACGCCTTGATACAGCTGTTCAACGATGTCACTCTTACGTTGCTGCACTTTTGGGAATACTACTTTGGCCCCGCTCGTCTCAATACCGTAGCTCTCACTTTCTTTAATGTCTGCATATACTTCTGCACTACGTAGCAAAGATTTACTAGGGATACAGCCCCGATGCAGGCATGTCCCACCAAGCTTGTCCTCTTCTATGATGACGACATCTTTACCTAATTGAGCAGCACGGATTGCGGCAACATAGCCACCGGTTCCCCCTCCAAGTACTGCGATATCACATGTAATAGTCATAACCATCCTCCAACTGTTTCGTTTTCACTTGATATAATGTTTATCCCGGTTGACTGGGTATTACATTACTCTACATTCTTATATTCTACTCCTTTTCAGCCTTATTACAAAGCTTTGCATGTCTTCTCAAATAGACAAGCCTGCGTGAACACGGTATTATACATGAAGATAAACAATTCAAGGAATAGAAAGGATTCAACCATGAAATTACTCATTACCCGCTTCATTGCCATTCTTATATTAGTTATTCCAGGCTTAATGGCTATGAAAGGATTTCTATTGATGAAAGACTCTCTATTCAATTATCTTTCAGTCCATGGAGATGATACAGTCATAGATCCGACCTTCCAGTGGCTTCATTTCGGAGGAGGTCTTCTATTATTTGCTGCAGGCATGACCTTTCTAGGTGGCTGGATACTAACAAGGGATCGCAAACGTAATTATGTTGGACCGCGCTTCAAAGAAAAACGGAAACCTAAAGCACCTCAAGCTCCTACCCAACCTTAAATTTGTTCGTTTTTACAATACGAATTTGTACGCTAAACTTCATCTTACTTATCGAATCAAGCAGAAACGGCTATACCGTCCTTTTTCAAAGAGTTTATGCTTCCTATGCTAGTGGTACTTCGTATCACTTTGAGGTATCCGTCTCTGCCGAAATATAAGAAGTAGAGGTTCAAGTGAAACTTATACTTTCTTATATTTAAACAAAAGACTCTGTTCGCCTATCGCTAACGGAGTCTTTTAGAATTTATAAGACGAATTTACCTGCATTATTAATCACATCGATATCAATCGAACTTTGAATATCTGTTTCCTGTTCACCTAGTATGGGTAGCTCTGTTAACCTAGCCGTGGTTAGTATAACCTGCAACACATTGTCACGACTATATATCACTGATTGTATATCAAAGAAACCAGCCAAGAGCGCAGCAATTACAGCTATCTGTTGTGTGGATAAATTGGGGGCAGATCCTTTTGCGCTTTTCCTCTTGCTGGAGATTTGAAGCTTTTTTCCTCGTTGTGTTTTTTTAGAAGAAAGACTCACTTACACCCCACCCTTCACCAGTAGTTCTCCTTCCTATAACATATAGCAAGAATTCAGAATTGGTGTGATGGATACGCACATTTTTATATACATAATGTTTAGAGTCTTTTATTCATACAAGGCATCTCGAAGCTTACTCGACATTCTTGATTCTTTAGAATTTGATTTCAGAACGGCCTTTCTTAAGGAGAGATTCTGCTGTAAACATTTCTCTAGATCCTCTATAAGATGATTCAAGAGAATTTGCATTTCCGAATGAAGCGAACCTTCGCTTTCCAAGGCTGCAATCTGTTCTTTATATTGTTCTAACGTTTCATTCATTTTATTTCCTCCGATTTCCTCCGTATAGGTACTATTTAAGTGTTTCTCATTTTGTTAATATGAATAAATGATACATCGAAAGGAAGTTGTTAGATTGGCACAGTTATTTTTTAAATATGGTGCAATGAACAGTGGTAAATCCATTGAAATCCTTAAAGTAGCTCATAATTATGAAGAACAGAACAAACATGTATTGATCTTCACATCAGGGATCGACGATAGGGACGAAGTTGGCTATGTATCTTCACGAATTGGACTACGCAAACAAGCTATCCCTATTTATGAGGATACTAATCTTTTTCAGATCGTTCGAGAACATCAACCTAAACCATCCTGTGTTCTCATCGATGAGTGTCAGTTCATCAGCAAAGAAGGAATTCTTCAGCTCGTCCAGATTGTAGACGAACTCCATGTTCCTGTCATGGCATTCGGACTTAAGAACGACTTCCAGAACAACCTCTTTGAGGGTAGTAAATATATGTTGATTTATGCAGATAAAATTGAAGAGTTAAAAACGATTTGCTGGTTCTGTGAGCGTAAAGCAACGATGACATTACGGATGGAGGACGGAAAGCCTATCTACACAGGAGAACAAATCCAGATCGGTGGAAACGAAACCTATTATCCGGTATGTCGTAAATGTCATGCTAACCCACCTCATTGAAAAAATTCATAAACAGAAGGTATCTTTACTTCATTTTGAAATATGATGAATAGCAAACCCTATCGCACTTAGCTTAACATTCCGTCATGTAGAAGGAGTTTATCTATGCAAGAAGCTATCATTGGAAGCTTCATTTCAGCTATGGCTACCGTATTAGGAGTCGTCCCTTTATTCTTCGTCAAGAATCTTTCTGAGAAATGGAAGGATATTCTCATAGCATTTACAGCCGGAATTATGGTATCCGCATCCACTTTTGGCCTGATGCTTCAGGCAGTGAATGAATCAGGCATTATAGCATTGACAATTGGATTATTGTTAGGAATCATAGTGCTTGATCTCATCGAGAAGAATATTCCACATATTGATGTTGAGAATGACTCTGGCATTAGCAGATTCGATTCTAAATCTCTATTAGTCATTATCGCACTCTTCATCCACAACATCCCTGAAGGGCTTAGCACGGGCTTCAGTTTTGCAAGTCAGAATGAGGCCTTGGGACCCATGGTCGCCATCTCTATAGGTGCTCAAAATATGCCCGAAGGGCTAATTCTAGGCATATTCCTTCTGAATTCCAAAGTAACAAAACTAAATACCTTCCTTCTCGTCGCTGTTACAGGCTTAATGGAAGTCATCTCTGCGATTGTTGGATATTTCACTGCAAGTTATATTGAATCATTAATCGGGTATGGTTTAGCCTTCGCGGCAGGCGCCATGATGTTTATCGTATATAAGGAACTCATTCCTGAAAGCCATGGTCATGGATATGAAAGACCCTCTACATACTCATTTATCATCGGACTGCTAGCTATGATCTATATCAGTTACTTTTTCGGTTAAATCAAATTGGTAACAATGGCTAATCTTCGTATTTCGAAAAAGTAGCCTCTCCCGCCACATAAACGCCATTCACATACGTATATTCGATCTCAAGCTCCCCAATAAATTCACCTGGAGATATTTCTACGGCCGCTGATGCCTTCAATATGTTGTTCACGACATAATAACGAATAACGCTACCAATTACAGGTTCCTCAAACAACTGTTCCCTTTCTGAATTCAACATCGTATTCGGAAGAACAGTTTGTTTCTTGAAAGCAATTAACGCATCTTCTACTGGAATATTAACCCCCGATTTCCCATCTCTTAACTGAACCTCACTTGCAAGTACACCCGTTCCATACCCTATCGTCAGAATAACAGCGATTTCATTATTTCCATCACCATTTAAATCCACGAAAATAATTTCTGGCGCATATGTCGGATTCGTTACATTGTAACCACCAAGTGATCGACTGAATTGATCGGTGACGATTTGCAAATTCTCATAGATCCCATTGTCACCTTCCTGACCGGTGATCTTAATATGATCCAATTCAGAGATTACCTCTTCCTGGGCATCTTTTATTTCAACTTCCTTTGTATTCGCATTGTAAGACACTACCTTATTGAACGTATCTGAGATGGTCGTAAGAGGTACCATCACTCGTCCATCGATGATTTGTGGAGGTGTTTCTGTATAATGTTCATTGCCATTTATAATTAATTTAATTGGATTAGAAGCGAAAACGATGACAGAAGTTCCAAGTAATACGCATACAGCTGTGGTTGCAACAACCCATTTCTTAGTTTTCAAGGATAATCCACCTTCCGAGGCTTTAATAGAAAATAATCATTTATGTCTATATCGTATACTTTTATTAGGAATACTACTAGAAAAAAGATTGTAACTATTTAAACGATCTGATTTTTCATTGTCTTCATTTTCCGAATTTGAAACTATTTCATATCCTCGACAGTCTAATCAGCAGAACATTAAAAGACCAATACCATATTATAACATTTTTCATTAACTAACTAAAACTATGAAATGCCGAAAGACATCTTCATTGGAGGTGAACAAATTGAGTACGAAACGCGCAAGATTAACAGATCAGCAGTTCAGCGAGCATATCGAGGTCCATAAAGAAAAACTATACCGCTTCGCTTACTGTTATGTAAAAAACGAACAGGATGCTTTGGAAATTGTAGCCGAAGCAACGTACAAAGCTTATCTATCTTTTTCAAAAATGAAAACTCCGGAATACTTTGAAACTTGGATCACACGAATTGTCATCAACTGCTCGTTGGATCATATCAGACGAAACAAGAAATACACATCTTTGGAGAACAATCCAGCAGAATTTGTGACAACAGAACATTCACTTCCGTTTGAAGATAAATGGGATCTTTATGAGGCTTTAGATCAACTATCACCAGAAGAGAAAAACTTGATTATTCTTAAAGTTTTTGAAGATAAGCGTTTTAAAGATTTGGCAGAAATATTATCATTAACGGAAAATACAATTAAATCAAAATTTTATCGTACATTAGACAAATTGAAAAAACACTTAATAAAGGAAGAGGTTGATATCTAATGACTGGAAAAGAACGCTACAACAACATAGAGATTCCACCCCACCTCTCTGAAGTTATCGGAAAGGCCCAACAACGAGCGCAAGTTCATAGACGAAAGATGCGAGTTTTCCGCAATTCTTCGATTGTAGCCGCTTGTGTCGCCATGCTGATCACTGTCAACGTGCCTAGTGTAGTTATGGCTCTATCCGATGTGCCCATCGTTGGCTCCATTGTAAAGGTTCTTCAGGTGGGGGACGGTGGTGAGCGAACAGATGGTGTCTCAGTCACGTCAACTACGCAGGTAGATACACTTAACATTCATTTTCAAATGAACGGCGAACAAACGAACAGCGCACCAGCATATACGGTGGAATATAGAAATGCTCCGAATCGTCTAATTTTCACTTTCAATGGTGTTCGTGAGTTTAATTATACGGAACTTATAGATAGTATTAAGGAACTTACGAATATAAAAGATATTTATAAGAATGTTATTCTAGATGATTCCGCAGTACGTTTTGTAGTGGAACTTCAGAATAATATCGACTATTCCATATCCGAGTATCAGAAACCGGGTTATATACAGCTCAAATTGTTTGCAGCAGAAAAGCCAGAGAAAGCACACAAAGCATTCTACGTTCGAAGCCAAGAGATGGAACTCGGCGAAATGCTAGCTATCATCGACGAACAATATGCTCAAGATGGCAGTAGCGTGATCAAAACGAACTCAGGTAAATATATTGTAGCGATAGGTGCGCTCAAGACTCAAATAGAAGCAGATGAACTTCTTCGTAAACTATCTACCCGCGATGATTACAGCGAGTCATTTCATGTAGATAGTTGGATGAGCGACGAAAACCCGCTGTAAACAAGTAGAAACGGCTACGTCGTCCTTTTTCAAGGACGATACCCGTTTCAGCGGAAATATAAGGCAGATGACGTAAATAATTTAAGTCCTTCTGAATTCGGGAGGACTTCTTAATATATCATGGAGAGCCTTATCTATATGTTCATAAGCAAAAGAATACCCATCTCGCTCAAGCCTCTCCGGAATCACCCATCTGCTCTTTAATATCAGTTCTGTTTCTGTATTAATAAGCATCGCCCCAATAGTAAGCAGCCATTTGGGAGATGGCAACCCAAAGGATACATTCATAGTATTTCGAAGATTCCGCATAAGCTCGCGGTTCGTTATCGGATGTGGGGACGAGCAGTTAAACACACCGCTGAGCTCCTTATGATCTCTGAGATATAATATAATTTTGAATACATCCTCGATATGAATCCAACTGAACATTTGATCCCCATGGCCCTGCACACCTCCAAGCCCACACCGAACTAGATTCCTAAAGGGCGTCATAACACCACCACCCTTTCCCAGTACAATTGCAATCCGCAGAGCAACCTGTCTTGTATGTGGCAGTTGAAATGAGAACAATGCGCGCTCCCATTCTTTTGCAACATCAACCGAAAACCCAGATCCGATCTCTCCGTGATCCTCCGTCATTGCCCGATCTTGAGCATGTCGGTAGATCGTGGCTGTGCTGGAGTTTATCCACAACCCCGGCGGGTTACTGCATTCTAGAATAGCCTGTCCTAGTAATTCCGTCGTCTCCGTTCTGGATTTCAGAATAGCTTCTTTATTCTTCTCGTTATAACGGCAATCAACAGATTTACCCGCAAGATTGATTAATATTTCCGAGTTATCCAGTGCCTTTACTATAGCATCATGATCGTTCCACTTAATATGAGGGGCTTGTCTTGAAATTATCAATACCTCATATCCCACAGCAATAAAATGATCTTCAATATACTTGCCGATAAATCCTGTACCGCCTGCTAATACAATTGTCTTCATATGAATTCACCCATTTCCCCTTGAGATGATATAAGTCCATCCACCCTATATTCACTATATTTGATAGATTCCCTCCTTAATACTTCCTTGTATTTTAAAAAAGCCTACGCTAGCGCGCAGGCCTACAAAATAAAGCTCATGTATTTACTTCTTTTAGTTATCCTTACTCAAAGAACCTGGTTGATCCACCCACACGGTTACATCCTGAAAAGGTGTGCGTTTACTTTGCTGTATACGATCTCCAACTGGAATTCCTAAATAAATAAATCCAAGAACCTTGTCCTTCGGACTGAGTCCGAAATGCTCATTCATTTGGGACTGATATGTAGGTTCGCCAGTTCTCCATATGGCACCTAGACCGAGAGCATGAGCTTCAAGCAACATATTTTGAATAGCCGAGAATACAGCCCCATATTCCTCCAGCTCAATGATGTTAGCTTGTTCCTTAGGTGTCACGGCCACGGTAATAATCACCGGTGCACGCATCGGTTTCTTCCTTGCCGATTCTGCAGCCGCTTGCGCCTCCGGAGAAGTCGGATCAACAGTCGCTTTCACAGCAATGTCTGCAAGTGCATGACCTAACAGCTTCCTACCCTCACCCCGGAGCACGAAGAAACGCCACGGCTCAGTCAACCGGTGATTCGGCGCCCAAGTTCCTGCTTCCAGAATCTGTTCAATGGCAGAGACAGGCACATCCTCCTCTGTTACTTTTCCGATACTGCGTCTTGTACGTATAGCCTCAGATATATTCATATTTATAATTCCTCGCTCTCCATTAAGAATGTTTCTCAATCATATGTTTTCATTGTAACAAAAATTCAGGCCCATTCCTAACTGAGCGTTTTTATCCCACTGATTTACAGGTAACTTAGCCGACACAAGCTATCTTCCCCTCTCATACAATGCCTCAAGACATGAAAGGAGGCTGACAAACAACAATGGAAGCATATCATAATTGTGTAAGATGTATGAATCGTAGAGTGCGTATTTTTACTAATGACGGGAGAATGCATGAAGGTGTTATTACGGGTGTCGATAGCCATCATGTATATTTAAGAACGGACTGCCCTAGAAACCAAGTACACACATCTGCCTTTTTTAACCCTTTTGTAGGAAATCAGGTTTTGACATTGAGTTTATTTACACTATTAGCTATTGCTTTAATTTAATTAGTGCCCATAAAACATGCATGACCCATAGGATGGACGCTTTATTACAGTGTCCATCTTATGGGTCACAATGTGTTACAGATAAATTAGATAAATGAGGCTGTTCAGATATGCAATGTTGTTGTAACATAGAGTCTTTGTTGGTATGGTCATTCGATACTTCCTGTAATACCAAAAAGAATGTTGTTTTCTGTAAAGAAGAGGACATATCTAATGTTTCTTTCTGACTGGTTCAAGCGTTCAAGTATTTATTCATACTCGTCTGAGCATACTAGTGAGTACTAATTATACTCATTCTTCGCCTTGTTCATGTAATACTCCTGATAGAATCAGGTATCTAAACGGTTGTTTATGTAAATTTTAAAGGAGGATATTCATTGTATGTATGATGTTGTTATTATTGGCGGTGGCCCTTGTGGTCTATCAACGGGTCTTGCACTTCAAGAAAAGGGACTTACTTATGTCATTATTGAAAAAGAGGCTATTGTCAATTCAATTGTTAACTGTCCATTACATATGACGTTCTATAGTACTTCTGACCGATTAGAAATTGGCAACATCCCATTCCTTTCTCAAGATGTACGTCCATCTCGAACGGAGCTATTGAAATATTATCGTCTTGTAACAGAGAGGCAAGAAATTAATATAAAATGCTATCAAAAAGTCAATTCTATTTCGAAGAACGTATCATCCTTCACTGTCCATGCTGAAGATCGTCATGGCAATGCCATTCCTTACGAAGCGAAGATGATAGTTATTGCAACAGGGATCTTTGATACCCCTAGACAATTGGATGTCCGCGGAGATCATTTATCGAAGGTATCACATTATTACAAAGAAGGCCATCTCTATTATGGACAACATGTTGCCGTTGTAGGTGGTAAAAATTCAGCTGTTGAAGCTGCCATTGATCTCCATCGTAACGGAGCTCATGTTACACTTGTGCATCGAGGAGAAACAGTCTTAGAAGGTATTAAACCATCTTTGTTATTAGATATGCGTAATCTTCTCAAAAAAGGACAGATTGAGTTTTATCCCAATTCCAGTATTGCTGATATTGATGAGACAAGCATTCGTATTCATTCTCCAGAAGGAACGTTTACAATTCAAAATGACTATGTATTATCCCTTATCGGATATCAACCCAATATTTCAATGCTCCAAAACATTGGAATCCAAACCGACCACTCTTCATTAGTTCCGTCCTTTAACCCAGAGACATATGAATCCAATGTCAAGAACGTTTTCCTTTCTGGGGTTGTAACGGGTGGTATTACAAATCGTGTTTACATTGAAGATGGACGCTTTCACGGGTTGAAAATTGCAGAAGAAATCGCTCAGCGTCTTTCCTATGTACAGAGTTAATGATGATGTTAAAAGCACTACAAATTACGCTTAATGTAATTTGTAGTGCTTTTTTCATAGTACCGTCTATTTTCAGTTCCTCATTCAGATCTAGTCACTTCCCCATCACTGACTTCATATGATTTATTCCTGCTAATGTTTCACATGGTTCTGTAAATCTGGCTGTTGCAATCACTATGGCTTTCTTAGCCTTGTAATATCTCATACATGAGAACACTTCCTGTACCGCACTTATGCCAACTGGGTTGTCAGTAGAGTACCTCTTCGCCTGTACCACGTTCCTCATTCCATCTCGATCAGTAAACACTACATTTGCTCCGAAATCTCTATTTCGTCAACACTATATTGTTTCGGCACATTGCCTAGGTACTTTTCATCCCAGAAAACGTTGACATCTCCCTCCTCTATCTGAAAATCCACAATATCTTCAACGTTTATGCCTCACTATGTATTAATTCAAAAGATATTATATCATAGGAGATTTCATTTCATCTATTTCAGAACAATAAAAAAGTCACTCTCCCGAGAAAGCGACCTAGTGATTATTCGTATTTAAAATCCTTACCACGGATTTTCCCTAATTCAATAAACCATTTTCGTTGAAGGAGCTCTTCAGTGTTTATCACTACTACGACATATGTCATATATTTTTATATATATTTTGGTACATACCAGAATATATATAATTCACTTATGAAACGTGTCATTTATCCGATATACATTTTGACACATATATGATATAATATTATTACGACATACTAAGGAAAGGGAGATAGAACATGAGTGATATCAGACACTTTGGTTATGTTAGAGTATCCAGTAATGATCAGAACGAAGCTAGACAATTGGAAGCTATGAAGGACTTAGGAATATTAGATCGTGACATACACATAGATAAACCGAGTGGAAAATATACGAATAGAACTGGATACCAGTCTATGAAAAGTAGTCTTAGAGAAGGTGATATCCTATTCATTAAAGAACTTAATCAACTTGGACGTAATGCACAGCATATCAAACGAGAGTGGCAAGAAATAACACAAGATATAGGCGCTCACGTTGTGATCCTTGATATGCCAATCCTAGATACCAGACAATATCAGAACGGATTAGAAAAGCTTATTTCAAATATTGTGCTTGAACTATTATCTTACATGGCTGAACGAGAGAAAGAGAAGATACATGGAAAACAAGCGGAGGGCATAGCAACAGCCTTAAATAGTGGTGTAGTCTTTGGACGACCTAAACAATCCATCACAGATGACTTCAAACAAGCTTACGCTGAGTGGAAACAAGGCAATATAACAGCTGTTGAAGCCATGAGAATGGTTGATATGAAGCCCAACACCTTCTATCGTCGTGTCAAAGAATACGAAGTAAAGTAAACGTCCGACAAACTCACGTATTTATTAAATTGAATGCACCGAAACTTACCGTTATGTAGGTATGACAGTTTATCGTAACCCTGTCGTATCAACTTGCGTAAATTCACCGTTTCAGCCACCATTGCAATGAACGAGTTAATCGGCTTAGACTTACTAATATTGATCGTGTAGCCGAACAGGTGGCTGATACTGTTGATGTTACCGCCGCCCTGTCACCCTAATGTGTACGAAAAGCATAAAAATCAATTATTCCATTTTGAATACGGTAAACTAAGCAGTTGGTGTCATCAATGTGCCGACTCCAATATCCGGATAAATCCGCGCATCCTAGTATGTCGGGTGCGCGGTCAGTCTGGTTTCTAGGCCGATTATGGCGCTTAATTAAATAAGTCAAGCTGTACTGGCCCGGCAACTCCCGCCCCTGGACTGAAATTGCCAAAGGCAGAAAAACCGTTTTTTTTTAACGGGTCATTAACCTTTCACACTACCCATAACTAACCCCTTCATAAAGTACTTTTGCAGGAATGGATAGACCATTAATACTGGGAATGACGCTAAAAATACTTGAGCAGCTTTAAACGTTCGATCAGATACTTGCTGCGTATTGATTAGCTCTGTTGCCGATACAATTGAAGGATCTACAGCTATAATAATTGTCTGCAAGTAACTCTGCAGGGGATAATTGGCTGGTGAGTTCATGTATATTAATCCATCGAACCATGAGTTCCAATGTGCAACTAGTGTAAATAAAGTAATCGTCGCAAGCGATGGCTTAGAAAGTGGTAAGTAAATACTCCATAGCACTCTCCAATGACTAGCACCATCCATATAAGCTGCTTCTTCAATTTCTTTAGGTAGATTTCTAAAAAAATTCATTAGTAAAATAACATTAAATACGGGTACTGCCCCAGGTAATACGAGTGCCCATAGCGTGTCAAGTATTCCAACGGAACGAACGGTCATATACATCGGAATCAGCCCGCCGCTAAACATCATCGTAATAATGAAAAACCACGCATATACGCTTCTAGCTCCAAGTGCACTATTCTCTTTAGACAAAGGATAGGCTATTAATATCGTTAAAGTCATATTAATCGCATAGCCAAGCCCTACACGTTGTAATGACACAAAGAACGCTTCTAAAAACTCTGATTTACCTAATGCATGTTTATAAGATGCGAGCGTAAAATCAACTGGCCAAAGCTTAACAAGACCTGCTGCAGCCGCATGGCTAGAGCTAAAGGAAACCGCTAGTACGTTAATAAGAGGCAATAAACAAACTGCCGCTAGGCATGTTAATATGATTGCATTTAAGATAAGAAATAGCTTTCTACTAGAAAGTTTTGCATACATGTTTAGCCCTCCTTAAAATATGCGATAGCCCGCAAAACGATTAGCTAAGAAATTAGATAATACGATTAAGCCAAAAGCAATAACTGACTTAAATAATCCTACTGCTGTAGCTACTCCATATTGGGCTTGTAACAATCCAAGCCGATAGACAAAGGTATCTATAATGTCACCTGAGCTATATACCATCGGACTGTATAGGTTAAACACCTGATCAAATCCTGCATTCAACACATTTCCTAGGCTAAGTACAGTCATTAACGTAACAATTGGCAACATTCCAGGAAGAGTTACATACAATGTTTGCTTCCAACGATTTGCTCCATCCACTATTGCAGCTTCATATAAATGCTGGTCAATTGCAGTTAACGCAGCTAAATATATGATCGTACTATATCCGAATTCCTTCCACGTATCTGAAATGACTAAAGTGAAAGGAAACCAATGTTCATTTCCAAGGAAAAAGACTGGCTCAAAACCAATTAATTTAACAACGTCATTAATAATTCCGCTTGATGGTGATAAAATATCAATTAGTATTCCGCCGAGAATAACCCAAGATAAAAAGTACGGGAAGTAAATAACCGTTTGAATCGTACGTTTAAATCCTTTACTTACAACCTCATTTAATAATAACGCGACGATGATCGGCACGATTAATCCAGCGATAATTTTCAACACTGCGATAAAAACCGTATTCCAAATCACACTACTAAAGTTAGGCAGATCAAACACATATCTAAAGTTATCAAAACCAATCCATTTCGAATCAAATACACCTTTGGATGGTACGAATTTTTGAAATGCAATGACAATACCACCAATCGGTATATAACTGAATATGATTGTCAATATAACACCAGGCAACAGCATAATGTGTAAAGGTAATTCTCGTAATCTCTTGCGGACTGCAGCAGATCTTATCATGATGATCCCTCCATGTGACATTAATGATAAAGGTAGGGCGAAGCTAGACGAGCCGCTTTTCCCTACCTTTTACTTATGGCCTATCCATCTCTATTTAACGAACTATTTTGTCATGTCATACCATTCATTAACTTCTTTAGTAATTTGTTCTCCACCAAGTTTATTCCAGTTTGCAACAAATTTATCGAATGCTTCTAGTGATTCACCCATAATAATTTTGGTGAATACTTCTTCTTCCATCGTAATCAATGTTGCATTTCTTTCTACCATAGTCGGAGTTGCTGCACCGTAGAAACCATCTAAAACGTAATTATCCTTCTGAACATATTGATCAATTACGTCAAAGCTACTTGGTGAACCAAATACTCGATCAGTACCCCAGTTAGAGTTGTCGCCAGCACGGAAAGAGATAACTTTCTCATAATAACCCAATTCCTCTTCATTTAACGTAGACGGGTCATTTGCTTCAATTGCTGCAACTACTTTACGGTGAGCTGTTAAGTTTTTCAAAGCTGGATCCGCTGCAATGAAGTTGTAAAGGAATACTGCAACGCCTGATTCACTATAACCAAATCCAGGATC
Source organism: Paenibacillus sp. FA6 (assembly GCF_051550225.1). NCBI lineage: Bacteria > Bacillati > Bacillota > Bacilli > Caryophanales > Paenibacillaceae > Paenibacillus > Paenibacillus sp. FA6. The sequence goes on from NZ_CP188820.1 coordinate 2,617,416, forward strand.
TTTTACAGCGTCTGGGTCATAGCCAAGCATTGACATGTTTAGCAGTTTGAAGATTGCTTCTGGGTGTTTGGTATCTTTATTCACAACATAGTATTTTTGAATAGGCATCTTCGCAATTGGAGTAGCTTTAACTTCATCGTTAGACACCAATTCAAATGCTTTCCATTCAGCGCTCGGATCATTCGTAATATTGTCTTGGATAATAGAAAGTGGAGCGGACATAGAACCGTAGAATAGACCTACTTTACCGCCAACTACAGCTTCAGTCACTTTCGCACGATCTTTAACACCGAATTCTTTATCTATCATACCGTTACGATATAACCCCTGTAGTACTTCAAGTGCCGCCTTAACTTCTGGTTGGACTGAACCATATACTAGCGCCCCATCCTTTTCCACCCATTTTGTCGGGTATGCATGGAAACCAGACATAAAGCCTGTCGTACCAAAATGTGTATCCGTTAAAAATGTTTTTGTAAATGCAACACCGAATGTATCATCTTTAGAGTTTTTATCAGGATCATTTTTAGTAAATGCTTCAGCGATAGCAATCATATCCTGCATCGTTTTTGGCTCTTCAATATTTAAGTTTTTCAGCCAATCCGTACGTACATACATTACCGGTAAACCATCTACCGCAGATGATGTATGAGGAATTGCCATCAATTTCCCACCAATTTTAGCTGTACCAAATCCTTTTGGATCCTGTTGCAATACATCCTTGGCAACTGGTGATGCATACTGATCAAATAAATCTGTCAAATCTAGAATCAAATCATTTTCTGCTAGTTCAGCTAGTTGTTGAGCCTCTACCCACATAATATCGGGTAAATCTCCAGAAGCGATAGACACATTCATTTTTTGCTTAAATTGCTCTACTGGTACCGCCCAGTCATATTTCAATTTAATTCCTAGGTCACTTTCATAAGTCTGTGTGTAAAGATTATCTTCAATCGTGTCACCATTCTCATATTGATAAGTTGACTCTGTAAAGCGCCATGCACGAACTTCAATCGGTGGATCGTACTTCGCATTAATATCGATAGTTTCTACTATGGGTGAATTATCCTTACCACCCGTAGCATTTGAACCTGCTGGTGTTTCATTGTTTTTGTTATTGCCAACATTAGAACTACAAGCCGACAACGCGAGCATACCCGCTAACGTAAGTAAAACTAACCCTTTTGCATTTTTTTTCTTACTCATGGCATTGAAACCTCCCCTTTAGTTGTTAAAGCCATTCAGGACTAATCGTATTTATTCATTACGTCCCTCGATATATTCATGATAAAGCGCTTACATAACAGACTCAATATTCATTTCATGACATTCTAATCATCTCTTGACTAATGGATTAATTTCACTCGATAATCCTGTGGTGTCACCCCAGTTAGCTTTCGGAAAAATCTCGTAAAGTTGGTCGCATTAACATATCCTACTCGCTCTGCAACATCTTGAACCTTGAGATCAGATTGTGCTAATAACTGCTTTGCTTTTTCAATACGTGTTGCAGTAATGTAGTCAGATAATGTCGTTCCTGTTTCTTGCTTAAAGAATCGTGATAGGTAGGATGGATTAAAAAATACGACTTCTGCCAAATGGATTAGCGATACTTTATCTGAATCATGCAGATGCTCTCTAATATATTGTTTTAGCTTATAAACGACACTTGCCGCACGTTCTTCCTCAAGTTGGTTTTGCATAGCAAATAACACTTTTCCAACGTTATGTAAATATGCTGCTGCTTCTTGCCATGAAGCATGCTCCTTACTTTGAAGCAGACGATGAATTCTAATTTGTTCAGCGACATCCTCAACTATATTCCAACGATTAATGTACGAATAGTACATTAAGGCGATTGACAGATACACCTCTTCAGCAATATATGGGGCACTTGAAACGATAAAACCATCTGTTAACGGTTGAAGTATTGCAAAATATTCTTTAGGCTGGCCATTTTGCAATAATGTATTAAGTTGTTCAATTTTCACCGCTCGAAGATGGGGTTTATACATAACTTCCCGTTGATTCGATTCCATCATTCGCGTATTTGTCATAATTTGATTACTATGCTGACCGATGCGATATTGAAACAATAACTGCAAGAGCTCGTACCGCTCTGCAATATGTTCCCATAATACTTTACCTGTATCTATTACTAATGACACATCGATGGATAGAGTCATCCTAAATGCTTCCTGCAATAAATCCACATGCCCTTGCAATAATAGTAATAATTCACTCCAATCCAGATCATTAGAATATGTCGTAGTCCCTAGCTCACTTGCGGGTTGTATAAACCACAAAAGCTCATTACCGAATGGGACTACAGAATAGTTCATTCTATAGTCTTGAAAATATTGATTTGCGATATATTCAAGTTGATATAAAAGTTGTGCTCGCTCAGAATATGAAAGCTGCTTTGGAAATTGATGCACCTTGCCGACGATAAGTAGGATTGATTCTTCTGCACGCAGTTCAATATCTAGTTCATCAAACAGCGCTTGACTTACTTCGTTGTAATGGACCCGTTCCTTAATAAGATCAATAAAAAATTGCTGCCTTAATAAGCCAATCGTTTTTTGTTGCTGTTCTTTGGCGTGCAGAATAATCCCTTCGGCATGAAAAGACTGCTCTATTTCCTTCAACGCTTGCCTAATCGTCGCTATAACCTTATCAAAACCTTCTGTTTTCAACACATAGTTTACTTGTTCGTGCTGAATAGCGGAATATACATATTCAAATTCATGATGTCCAGTTAAAAATATGATTCTACATTTCGGCCATTTTTTTCGCAGCTCACCAGCTAGCTGTAAACCATCCATCCCCGGCATTCGAATATCGGTTAACACAATATCAAATCTAGATTTTTCAATTAACTCCATTGCTTCTAATCCTGAATACGCCTTATATAAATCTAGCTCCAATCCTTCCGTATATTGCAATATTTCGTACAATCCATCTGCAATAATGGCTTCATCATCTACGATCAACAATCGACGCATTATATATCACCCTCCTTGTAGACTACTTTAATCACTGATTTTAAACCGCCCCATTCATTTCGTTCAAAATGAAGACCACTTTGTTCACCGAATTTCAAGCGAATACGCTGGTGAATATTTAATATTGCAGTAGAATCCACAGTATCCTTCCGAATTAAAGAATGATTAAGTAACTCTATTTTTCCATCGTCTAATTCTTCCCCGTTATCTTCCACAATGATTTCAAACCCTTGCAATTGCTTAGTAAACTTAACGCGGAGCAAACCTGAAACAATCTTCTTCTCAATTGCATGCTCAAATGCATTTTCAATTAAAGGTTGAATAATGAGCCTCGGAACGATAATATGACCAAGATAATCAGGCAGCTCATTAAAATCAATACTGACACGATTCGAAAACCTCATTCCTTGAATTTCTGCATAAACTTTCGCATGCTGCACTTCTTTCGATAGCAATACATTATCAGCATTATTTCTAGTAATAAATTGGAAGTATTCCCCTAACTGTAATGTAAATCGTTCTAATTGCTCTGTATCTCCCAGCCTCGCCATCGTATTTAATATAAAGAAGCTATTATATAAAAAATGAGGATTAATTTGTGACTGTAAATGTTTGAGTTCTGCTTTCTGCATTAGTATTTGCTGCTTATACACTTCATCGATTAATAATTTAATATGATCTAGCATATCGTTAAATCTTGAGTAAATATATTCAAATTCATCGTGACTTTCGTGACGAATTTGTACATTCATATCACCCTGTTCCACTCTTCTAAATGCCTTTACTAGTCGATCAAGCGGCTTATGAATATACTTAAATAAATATAGCGCATAAATAATTACTATAAAAACTGAAGTAACTGCTAATATAAGAAACCATGATTTATACTTCGCAAGTGGAGCAAATACGGTCTGCTCTGGTATATATTGGATCAAATTTGCGCCGAAAAAGGTGGAACGTTTATATACGGTTAAATATCGTTCACCATCAATAGATAAAACATCTGAACCTTGACTATCCATATTTTTTGTAACTGCCTCAATAATATGCTCTTTAATATTCCGATCGTCATTACTTAAAATAACAACATCCTCGCTCTGATATATCAGACCTTTACTTTCTGCTTGGCCCATTGTATCTAATGTACGACCAAGCTTCGAGATGGAAAACCTTACCGCAAGCATCATGATAGGCTCACGATTGCTATTAGGCGATAAGAACGGATAAGATACGACGATATATAATCCATCATTGTAACGGAAAACAGGAGTGTCTAGATCATATTGCAGTTTTTTTAGCTCCTCAAACATCTCGTTACTGTGATCATTAATCGTAAGTGCTGATATATCACGCTGAATGCCAGGGATAAAAGCATATACATCCTCGATGTATTTACTGCTATTGCGGATCGCATTTAATCTTTGTTGCAGGCGCAGCATACTCTGCACTTTGTCAATATCATCCATAGATTCGGAGATCGTTGCCATCGCATTTAAATTCGGATCTAACAATGCATCATAAAGCAAGGTGCGAACACGATCGAAATCTGTTTCCAAATTCGACAGATACTCAGTTACTTGATTAATCATAGATTGCGATATTTCATTCTTTAATGTTTGCTGACCCCATTGATAGATGATGCTACTTAATATATATAAGGGCAGCAGTATGGCAATCAATGAGAAGACTAGTCGCCGATATGCCGTTTGGCCCCATATTCGCTTTATGTTCATCATAACGCCCTACCTTCTTCTAATGTCCAAATAGAAAAAACACGCCCTAGCGTGTTTTTCGCACAATCATTGCTATTTTAATTATAAGTTGATAATTCTACTGTTCACTTGTGATTTTTTCAGATCAATCCATATCATTTTTTCAGATCGAACTTCGGTGTAAACATACTAAAGCATGGAAAAACATCTCTTATGGGCTATCTGCGTCATGTTCCCGCTTACCTAATAAGAGAATGCTTTAATCTTTCTGACGTAATTCGCAATCGTTGTCGTGGAAATAACTTGCTAATGTTTTGCGAGAAAGATTCTTTGATGAGCAATAAAACATAAAATTGTCCAATTGAAATTCCAATTTCGTCATTAAAAAAATACCGCCCTTTATTAAGTTTTTACACCCAATAAATAACGGTATTAGTTGGTATGATACATAGATATTTATAGCGTTGCAGTAGGCATTACCATATCCACTTTCAGATATTGGTTGGCCTCCATAGTACTACAGTTTATTTAAAGGTAATAAATTGGACATAGGCAAGAAAACTGTAGGTTTTTGTTTAAGTGATGAAGATGAATATAAAAATCATATCATTCGCAAATTTTATGATGATTTTCAAGTTAACGGATTTTTATGTCACGAAAATGTAGTTACATAACGAAACCCAAATCATTCGAAATTCGGTGAGCACCTAGCACTTTCATTTGATTATATTTACTTTCTTTCTAAAACTGCAAAGTAATTGCCTTCATTATCGGCAAAGTTAAATACTCTACAAGGAAGGTGTTTGAAGATTTAATTCTGGCTGCATTTTAGCAATGAGCTCCTTGTTGTGAAGGATGATCGTCGTTTCCGAATGCTTTGTTGGCGCAATTTCAATCCATCTCATGCCCTGGCCATTATCCTCTTCTGAAATCACACTAAATCCCGCTTTTTCCGTCCAAAACTTCACTGTCTCATCTTGGTTATTGACATATAACATAATTTGACCGATTTTTGTAATCATCTTGTTCACTCCTTGTAGGTAGTTTCTCTTGTTGCCTTGTGTTATAAGGATTTCTATCCTATATTTTTAAACCGATAACCCACCCCCCATATTGTTTCAATAAATTTCGGGTTAGAAGGATCCTCCTCAATTTTTTCCCTAATCTTTCGAATGTGAACAGTAACCGTTGTCGTATCGCCGATCGAATCATATCCCCAAACTCGTTCAAATAAATGCTCTTTACTAAATACAATGTTCGGGTTTGTCGCTAAAAATTTTAGTACGTCAAACTCTTTGGCTGTGAATGTTTTCTCTTCACCATTAAGAAGCACTCTACGTGACTCACTATGAATGATTAAACCTTTAATTTGAATGTCAATTTGCTTTTGTTCAAGATTTGTTAATCGATCATATCTTGAAATATGGGCCTTTACCCGTGCCACTAACTCATTCGGGTTAAATGGTTTTACGATATAGTCATCTGCTCCCCGATCAAACCCGCGAATTTTGTCTATATCTTCTTTTCTAGCTGTTACCATTAATATGGGTATATCTAATGTTTCTCGTAATTGTTTGCACAACTCTAATCCATCGATGCCAGGAAGCATTAAATCTAACAGAATGAGGCTATAGGTGTTGGTCATTGCCTTTCGGAGTCCCTCTTCACCCGTTGTAGCAATATCACTTTCATATCCGTTCACCTCTAGGTAATCCCTTTCTAATTCAGCAATGTTCAATTCATCTTCAATGATCAATATTCTTTGCATTCATGTCACCTTTTTCAGTTTAAAATAAATACTTGTACCTTCGCCTAATTTACTAACAGCCCAAACGTTTCCGCCATGTTCCTCAATCATTTTCTTTACAATGGATAATCCAAGCCCACTTCCGCCAGTAGAAGAGTTTCTTGAAATATCCGTCCGATAAAAACTATCAAATATATGCGGAATATCTTCTTTTCTGATGCCACTCCCATTATCCTTCATTTCTACAATCACTTCATCAGAACTGGATGATAAACGAACTTGGATTTCTTTATGTTTCTTGTCCATATACTTCATACTATTTTGTACAATGTTTGTTACAACCCGTTTCAATTTTTCTCTGTCGGCTTCAACGATATAGGGATCGTCCTTATTTGCCAAAAGGATTACAGTATTTTGTTCTTTATCTAAGTTAAACGCTAACTCATCAACAAAATCGGCAAAAAAAGCATATAAATCCACTTTTTCAATTTCAAATGGGACTTGCTGTAAATCTAACCTAGAATATAAAAATAATTCGTCGATCAGTCCGTCCATATCATTTGCCGTCTTATAAATCGTGTCCATATATCGCTCTAATTTCTCCGGGGTATTAGCCACCCTGTCTTGAATGCCCTTTACATAGCCTTTGATAGATGTCAGTGGTGTTTTCAAATCATGAGAAATGCTTGCAATCAGTTCTTGACGGTTTTGCTCGTATTGTAATTGGGCTGTTTTTGCTTCTTTCAGTTTTATCCGCATCGCTTCAAATGTATTTGTCAGCTCACCTAATTCATCCTTCTTGTTAGAACCTATACTATACTCTAAATCACCCTCACTGATTTTCTTTGCGGCAAGAGATAGTTTGGTAATTGGAGTAATGATACTTTTTGACACATAATAAGTTAATAAACCATTTGTTATGATTAAAATAAGAGCCATAGCAATAAATCGATAACTTATTAACAGTTTCAGCCCCGAACCTTGTGGATTCCCTTTAAAAACGAAAAATAGTAGGTAACCCAAAACTATTTCTACTATTAAAAAGCCAATAATCGGAATAATAATCATTCCTATATTGGAGATAATCAATCGTTTTTTAATAGACAATACGATACACCTTCTTAGTGAAATCTTATTTGTTATTTAGTTTATATTATACCATTTCGAATATCTGCCCATCCTCTATACGCAATACGCGATCACATACGTGGAGTATTCTTTCATCGTGTGTTACCATAATTGCTCCTTTATTCCTTGACTTTACTTCATTGGATATCATTTCAACGACCTGTTTTCCGCGTTCAGAATCTAAACTTGCAGTCGGTTCATCTGCTAATATGATATCAGGATCATTCATAAATGCTCTTGCAATCGCAACCCTTTGTTTTTCACCACCAGATAACTTGTTTGGGTATGTCTTTAATCTATGGCTTAATCCTAGGTGATTAATTAAATCGGTAGCCTTTTTCGCATTTTCCTTTTTGTCTGCTTTAGAAATATCGCTGATTAGCATCAATTGATCCTTTACTGTTAAATAGGGGATTAAATTTGATGACTGAAATATAAACCCTATTTTATCTTTTCTTACGGACGACAACTTGGACGGTTTATATTCTGCTATGTCCTCTTGATCTACTATCACCTTCCCACTACTTGGTGATAATAATGCACCAATAATGGATAGAAGTGTACTTTTACCAGAACCCGATGGTCCAACAATAGCAATAAATTCTCCTCTCTTTAACGTTAATGAAATATCTTTCAAGATGGTGATAGAAGAATCACCATCACCAAAATTCTTTTGTACATGCTCGAGTCTTAATATATCCTTTGTCATTATTCGATCCTCCCAATTGCTTCAAGTGCATCAATTTTTGCAACCTTATTTACAGATAGTAATGAACCTAATAGATTAAGCACTAAAAATAAAACGGCAGTACCAAGTACTAAAGTAGGTGAAGTTCGAAAAGGCATTCCTTCAGGTATTACTTGTGTCATTCCATAAACTAATAAACTGCTAAATACTAAGCCAATCATTGTAATCAGCGTAACTTGGATAATAATACTTTTTGTAATATAAGATGTCTTTGCACCTATTGCCTTTAAAATTCCAAATTGGTTTATTTTTTGTAAAGTAATGACGTAAAAGAAAACAGTTGAAACAAATGCAGAAATGATAAACAGAAAGACAACAATCATCATTAATGAACCTTGTGTTTCCTTATACCCAGGTATAGATTTTGCAGTATCATGGGGTGTCATTGTATCATACCCAGTAATAGAGGCTTTTTCCCCCGTATACACGACTGCATTATACGAAAGCTTATTTTGATAAAGAGAATTCATACCCAGTTCAAAATCAGCATAGACAACGGGCATCATAGAATAGGTTTGATCTTTCGTAATTCCAGCAATCGTTAGTTTCTTGCCTGTGTTTTTGTCTATAATCTGATCATTTAGTTTCAGTCCAAATATTTCAATGCTTTTATCAGCTATCACTTCATTCACGGATAACTCGCTGATGTCCTTTCCTTCTATAACGTTTAAATCTCTATATCTGTCTGAATCAACGGAGAAATATACGACATCGACATCTTTTTCTTGATTTCTTTCTAACGCTGACATGGTAATTGCTAGTGGTGTAGCATTTTCCCCTAATTGTTTGCTAATGATTTCCACGTCTTTCGGGGTTAAATCCGATTTTATAATGGCACCATCAGCCTCTTTATTCATCACAATATAATCTGCCTGTATATTTTTAATGGAAGAGCTATCTCCAAAGGCTAGTCCATTAGCTAATCCTGTGACGAAAAACACTAAAAATAATACAGCAATCGTGATTACACTAATTAATGTGTATCGAAGTTTTGATTTTCTTATCTCCTTAAATGCTAAAAACATTTTTCATCTACTCCTTATTATTTTTTTTTGCCTTTTTGACTAATAATCGGTACCACGAATCCCACCAATACAGCCAATAATAATCTCATTTTTCATTTCTCACCTTCCGATTGTCATTGATCAAACCCCATGTTTTTATAATGATTGAACATGATAGAACAAACAGCAGGATAGCTAAAACTGGATGAATTGGCCCCATCCAAGGCAATATTGCATTAATATGTGCGGTAAAGTACATAAGGAATGTGGATACCAATATCCCAAAAAGTTTCCAGTACGCCCACCGTGGCATAGATCCTACAGCGGCAAAGATGAGTATTAAAATGGGTAAATTAAATCCAAATAAGTGGACAAACATCATGTGCTTTACCCATGCTCCAGGGTCTATAAAGATTGCCATTCCGGCCAGATAAACCTGTACCAAGATACATATGGTAAAAAGGATTGTAAAGGTGAGGAAAATAATTCTTCCGACACGAATTCTAGTTTTATTTACTCCCAATTTGTTTACCTCCTGTATTTTGATTCGTGTTCATAAGTTCATGATACGGAGTAATTCTAAACCACTTCTTATGAAATTATTAAATAATTGTTAAATCATAGGATTGACGGTAATGTTTTATTGCTCTTTGACTGTTTCTATCTTAATTTATCCGTAGAATTGAGGGGTGATCTTATTAATGTGCAGTTGTGTGATTGCGGATGGGTTTCAGTGTGATTGAGGATTCAGGATGGGGAACTGCTTTCTATTGGTGGATAGGTGGAATAGTATCAGCAAGTTGAAATTCAAAATTATTCATACAAAAATCACCCCTTCGTTGGCTTGTTGCTGTTAGCCAATAAAGAGGTGAAATTTATACACTTTAACCAGAGTTGTTTATCGCCTTTTATACCCAATTTCATACACAACATCATGTATTGGTTGGCTTACGATTCTTCGATCCCTTACCCAACAAGCCTCAGCTAACCTTATGCTCAATTCTAAGCTTGTCAGCTACCATCGCAATGAATTCCGAGTTGGTCGGCTTAGACTTGCTTATATTGATCGTGTAGCCGAATAGGTGGCTGATGGAGTCGATGTTGCCGAAGCCTTATGTATCAAGGCTTTGAGTAATTACTTCGAATTTATTTTACAGCCAACTTTACGGAAATTCAAACGTCAACTTTCTGTCATTGCGATAAGTTTTACGTGTTCTTTGTCGGAACGTTTGGTAATACTTTATCGCTAGAGAGGACGCTAATAAATGTTACGTAACAATCCGAAATTCGGCTTCATTTCAAAACGTAGTCAGTCCGTTAATTTCGACTGGGAGACTCAAGTAGAACGATTTTTACAGAGGAAGCGTATTGAAAAACGATCACCTCGTACAGTCTCAGCATATGAACAAGTACTATCACAATTTCGCAAATGGTACAACACACAAGAGGATACAGAATTAAATACCGATACCTTCCGTAGCTACATTCATTACCTTACATTCGAGAAAACAAGATGGGACGATCATCCTACAAGTCCCCACGGTGAAGTAGGGCTATCCCCTCGGACAGTAAACAATGCAATACGTAATATGAAGATATTTTTTAATCATCTTGTAAGAGAGCGCATTATAACAAACTCACCAATGGATGCAATTAGCTATCAGACTGAAGAGAAAGATACTTTTGAAGTATTCAATGATGAGGACGTACTAAAGTTGCTAAGCGCTCCGAATAGACGTGTATATACAGGGAGACGGGATTATTGTATGATGCTCGTCCTATGTGATAGTGGACTTCGAATAAAGGAAATGACTAGCCTTCGATTGTCAGACATTGACTTTAAACTGCGTCAGATTACAGTTCGCGCTGAAATAGCGAAAACGAACACATTACGTATTGTTCCGATATCACAAATGACTGCTCGTGAGCTAGAAAAGTTAATTGAATATATGGATGTAGGAAAGGATGATTATCTTTGGCTTACACAGTTCGGTGAGAGGTATTTCGGAGATACTTTTGCAAAGATGCTTAAGTTATATGCAAAAAGGGTTGGCGTGACAGGATGCCGAGTGTCGCCACATACCTTCCGTCACTATTTTGCCGTTAAATTTCTCCGAGGGGATGGTGATCCTATGGCATTAGCTCGTATTCTTGGGCATACTTCCCTGAATATGACACAAGTTTATGTTAAATATACAGGAACAGATTTACGTGAACAACATGATAAGGCCTCACCAATAATGAGCCTATTAGATGAAGGTAATGAGAAAAAAAGAGGTACACATAAATTTAAATAAGGAACTGTAAATGAAAAAAAGAGGCATAGATTGCGGAGAGTATCCGTTGTCTGTGTCTCTTAATACTATCTATTTACTTTCTACTTAACAACATAAGATTTAACCAACTCAACTCACTCTTACTAGATTAATTATTGTTCGTAGAAATAAATCACGATAAACTCAAAGGTGATTTACCGTTGAATTTGGGACAAAGAGGAAATTCGTTTATTGAAGAAAACGGATCTATTGACCTTGCATATAAAAGAAAACTTCCTCAAGCAACAAAAAAGCCGATGAGATACTTCCCCATACGGCTCTATTGCTAGTATAAATGATATTATTGAGTTCATTATCGTTAATTTATTGGTATTTCCTTCTCGATTGATACCCCAATAGAATTTCCAGGCCAAACCAAAATAATATACCTTCCTAGTTCTAAATCCTTGGTAGGAATGTTAATATCTTGTCCTATTTGTGAAGAATCAACGATTACTTTTACCCCTCGTTTTGCTACCACTTCATTTTCAACATCTACTAACGTATTATATGGATAAGTTTTGACTAAGTATATCGTAGTAGCCATATTTACTTGAGAAATAATATCTTCACCAACAGTAAACATTGATTTTTCAGAAACCTTTGTTACCATTGGAGCAGCCTTTATAGGGAATGTCGTTATCTCTTTCAGGAAAACACTTCCCAATTTATCTTTTACAGAACCAGATGCTAATTTAAGTACATTATTTGAACCTGTATAGGGAACTGCAAACAATATCTCAATTTTATTTCCAGAAATGATAACCTCATCCTCGTCACTCAGTGGACTAAATTGTCCTCCATTTGCTGAATAAGTAATCGCATTTTTAAGAATATTCATATCAGATAGGTTATTTTCGATCTCTTTATTAAAATGTAGAGATATTGATTTATTTGTATGTGCTCCATACGTAGTAGTGGAATAAAGTAGCTCATCAGCCTCATCAGCGTACAATTGAATATATTCTGCAAATGAAACTTGCTTATCTTCATTCATAGCCATTACTAAAAAGTCAACTTTTGTATTACTAAGTCCTGTTGCATCGATATACACGCCTTCGTTTGCATTAACCTTTCTTTTTACTCCCTTTCCGTCTTTAACTGCAGCATCAAGAATAATATCTATTCTAGTTGTTCCATTTTCAACAATATAAATCCATCCGTCCTGATCACTAATAGCATAAACATTATCAGAAACAGTTAATGGAAACTGACTACGGTCTATTTTTATGATTGGGATTTGACCAGTTGGAAGAGGCGTGATTCCTCCGTTACCAGAACCTGACCCACCGTTATCTCCTCCATTATTATCAGTAGAACCACCTCCAGAATTGGAGGTATTCTGGTTACCTGAAGAATTACTATCTGAACCATTATGAGACGATTTCCCAATAGAAATACCTTCTGCGTTAATTGTAGATTTTGTAATCGAACCTTCTCCTAAAACAGTTACCGCCGCATTTAGAATCAATGAAATAATTGAGGCTTCTTTTCCTAAGTTAATGGAGTTACCAGTAGCTGTTTTATCAATGTTCAGATTATTCACAGTACCCTGAGGTATTTCCAAAACAATATTTTGAGCATACATATTTACTGTTTCGAATGTCCCTACTAAATTGACTCGTGAATTCACAGGCAATTCTTTTGCTATTGACACACTATTAATCTCTGATCCACTCTCAGCAATAATAGTAGTGTTAGATTGAATCACAATGTCCGTGACTAGAGTTGCACCATTGACTACTATTCTTACGCTTCCATTTACTTTATCGACAACAACAGTTACCATTACAGAATCTTCAAAATGTATACTGTTTTCTCCTCCACCTTTTATGGTGGTTATTCCATGTACTTTAACATTTTTTAGAGTAACATCCCCTTCACCAATACCTTCACCTAATAGAAGATTACCTGCAATTTCAACATTTTGTAATACAATATTGGTGTTATTAATAATTACATTACCTTTAATTTGCTTTATACCAGTTACTGAGCCACCATATACTCCTGCTTTATCATAATTGATAGTTCCCTTTGAATATGCCTTTCCCAGAAGCGCAACTGATTCTGCTCTTGTTAAAGGTTCTAAAGGTCTAAATGTTCCATCCGAGTAACCAGTCATAATCCCTGCTTCGGAAACTAATTGAATAGCTCCTAAACTCCACAGTGATTCATTTTGAACATCCGAAAATAAAACAGATACACTTGGATCTTCTAAAGCAAGAATCCTCTTTATAATTACGGCTGCTTCTTCACGCGAAATGGGATTATTGGGTCTAAATGTCTCATCAGAGTATCCCGAAATATATCCTACCTTCTTAGCTTTTCCTATTTCACTTGCAAACCATTGATCTGAACCTACATCTCGGTATGTAACTTTCTCTGTTTCAATAAATCCGAATAACTTATTAATTATTGTAATAAATTCTACTCTTGAAATTGACCTATTGGGTTTAAATGAACCATCCTCATACCCATTAATTAATCCTTTCGAAGCAAATTCATTAATACTTTGTTCTGCCCAATGCTCCTTTATATCAGAATACGAATTTTTTACAGTCCCTAACTGCTGCAAGCCTTTCCCAGACACCGTACCTAAATTAAATAATGCAAAACTAAAGAATACAAACAATGATACTAGCCCACTTATCCACTTTTTCAAGTTGTTTCCTCCTCAAGAATATAATACAAACCCATATTATAGGTATATCGTCATATATCAATAGTATTATTAGCCTACTCTTTCAAAGAAACTAAAGTCATCTGATATTGATATTCTTGCAATCTACAGAAATCCTTCCAGAAACTGAACTGGATAAAGATACGAGTAATTAAGCATCAAATGTGATATACAGCTAAGATCAGGACAATCGTACAGATTTAAACTATGTCCCATGGAGAGACATGAGCTACCCCTCCCTGCTAACATGCCGATATTTCCCAAGATGTTTTATGCCCCTCCCCTTATCACCTCTCATTCTTCTCTATACTCTCTTATACTCCGTTTTACTGCACCACACTATACATGAAATGCAGTTTTCATAGCCTTCATTCCATAAATTAAATATGAGTGAGTCGATTACAATATCTTATGGCTTTTTTACTTATAAGATCCGAATTAACTTTAAGTATTCAGAACTAGAATGAATTGTTAATTGATGGTAAGATAATCTAATTACATTAGAAGGGGAGTATTCTATGAAAAAGGTTTTTCTTGTCCTATTAGTGATATTTATTGTCTCAGGTTGTGGTTCATCAACTACTAATATCAATAATGAATCTGAAACAAATACTACTAACAGTCCATCTACTGCCGTAAATACAGTAGAAAAATTAGAAGAAGTAGAAGCTCAACAAATTCAAGAGCAACCCGTCATTCCAGAAACTATAGTAGCTCATGATTTTAGAGAAGTTGATTGGGGTATGTCTAGTGCTGAGGTTAAAAAAGTTGAATCGACAATATTTGAGAGCGAAAAGGATAGTAAATTAACATTCAGAACAGATATTTATGACCTCAATGCATCACTAATCTATGTATTTAATCCATATGATCAATTAATCACAAGTAAATATGAATTTCCACTTAATAACTCATCTGAATATATAAAAGAATTAAGAACATTAAAACAAGGATTGGTTGACAAATACGGAGATGCTTCAGATATAACTGAGTGGTTTCTTGATGATTTTAGAAATGATGAAGATCTATGGTCAAAGGCTATAGACAATCATGATGTAGTATTTCAATACAATTGGAAAACAGAATCTACACTCATTACACTGGCACTATTTAATAGTACGAGAAGAAACGAGATTCTCATGTATATTGAGTATACTGGAACAAAATTTAAGGGTACAACTATAACTGGTAGTAATGGTCTTTAGGATATTAAGCGAACAATTTAAACATGATAAATAAACAGACTCCTTAATAGGAGTCTTCTTTGTTACTATTTCCTGATTGTTGGATTTCTAATTGAAGGCAAACTTGCAGCTTATCCATCGGATAGACTTATGATAAAATAATTAATTGCTATATTTTGAGGGTATAACTTTATTGTTCATTTTTTTAATATCAACACCAATTAACTGAATAAAATACTCTCCTGAAACTTCATTTAATTTTGACATTCCTGCATCCATGAAACCAAATGTTTCTGATAATTGCGCATCATCTGTCATCGTGCTTTCCGAAAATCTTTTTACTGAACCATATTCATAACTGTCTTTCATATCCTTAACATAGAGATGAATACTTGTATCTCCAGAATCAATTGATTCAATAATTGTTATGGCTTCCCTAATAATATTGTTTGCTTCTTGAATTTTAATGGGGCTTATATATGCGGAGTCTTGAAGATAATACTTTACAATTTGATCAAGTTTCCCTTTAAATGACTTGGACTTTTCTACGGCTACCTTTTCCTTATTTATATCAGATAATAGTTGCCTAGCATCTTTATTCTCTTCATTATTCAATATCTTTTGTAACACTTCGATAGAGTCATTTAACTTTCCCTGTGCTCTATAATCCTTTACTATCTGAATTTGGCTATCTGTCCGCTTCTTTTCAGCATCTTTTATTTTCTCTCTTATAGCGGGTAACTCTTCCAATTCAAGTACCTTATTATAACTTAATATTGAATTATCATATTCACCACTCTCTAAATATTTATCTGCCACTGTAGTTAATTCAGTAATCTCCTTTTGATTACCACAACCTACAACTAATACAAGTAAAAATGAAAGTGTTATTATTTTAAAATGTTTCATTAACATCAATATCCCTCCAACTTTCTCTCTTTAAATTTAACACCTTGAACATTCACCTGAATCATATAGGATCTAGTTACCACCTAACATCTCCATTAATTCGGCTTCAATTTCTTCTTTTGTCATTTCTTCAACTGGTTTATATTCACCATCGAAATTATAATCTTTTGCATCATCACTAATTCCATTCTTGGGAAGATATTGACCTTCACTATCATAATCATTTGGATTTATTGAGGGCGCCCTTTTATCACTCTCAAGTTCTTCCCTTGTATATACCTTACTTGCATTCTCTGAACCGACATCAATCTGCTTAGTGATTAATACAGTATTACCCCATACTGAATCAGTTTTCACACTGACTCCTTTGAGGATTGCTCCATTATCACCAATAATTTCTTTAACATTGGATGGTTGAACATTCGCTGTTGGAGAGGTCACTTCTAAGGTGTATATGCCTTCATCCAAACCATTACCTTTATTTGAAAACATTCCACTTTTGAATGAACCATTGGTAATACTGACTTTATCTTGGGCAGAATACCCCTTACTATTCTTTAGACTAAGCATTATTTCCATATCATCTGGGAGATTCGTGTTCGCAGTAAAAGATACAGTATTCTCTACGCTCACATTTGTTGAGACTTCTAACTGAACATCAATTTTAGACAGTGTAGTAGATGTTGCAACATTGGATATCGAATTATTCGACTCATCACTTAATGCCACTTCTGTATCCTGAATTGTGCTTGAACAACCGACTAAAAGACTAAAAATTAAAGATAATACCAATATCATGCTGAAATTTCTCATTCCAAACATTCCTCATTCCTATATTATCCATACTGTTACATTATCGACAAAATAGGTCTTGAGTATTAGATTAATATATTACATAGCAGTCTAATAGCACTAAAAATAGTGAACTATCTTTTTTAGTAGTTTGTATGGATAAATACTTAGTACTCGATAGTTATCAAGGATATAAAAGTGTCGCAATACTTCAGCTTGAGTGTGAAGCTGATACCAAAATAAAAAGCCCTATTTATGGGCTTAGAGTTTGTTCATTTTATCAATCATATTTTTCATATTTGGGTTCGTGTATAGTAGCGTTGTTTGTATGTTACTGTGTCCAGCCATGTGTGCAACCTCATGAACTGAGAATTCATTCTCTAGTGCGTTTGAACAGAAGAAGTGTCTTAGATCGTGTGGCGTTATCTCTTTGCCTATCACCTTTGAATAGTTATTGAATAGCTTGTTAATGACCGTTCTATCTAGTTTGCTTCCTCTATTACTTATGAATAGGTATTCGCTTGTAATACCAGTATCATTACGTTCCTTTATCCAACCTTGCAATGATATCCTTACCTTATCATTGATGATTACCGTTCTAGTCTTCTTTCCTTTTCCCTCAGATACAACCAATTGCTGAGATGTGATATTAAAACTATCCATCTTCACGTTTAATGCTTCGCTAATACGCAAACCACAGTAGGCAAGCAGGGAAACAATAGCATAGTTGCGCTTGGACTTACTCTCTAGTACTAACTGTCTGAACTTCTCTACGTCTGCAAGCTCTACAGTAGACAGTGAAGCATATTGACGTTGTACCTTAATCATATCTCTCTTAGTTATAACTTGCTCTGTTTGTAGTCCAGTGCTGATCAGGAAATCATTATACTTAATAAGAGCACTGATCTTGGCGTTAATTGAGGATGGGCTTAGCTTCTTAATAACCTTTAGGAAGCTTATGTAATCCTTTATGTTTTCTCTATGTAGTTTCTTAAACCCTGTACCTTTACTTTCATCAAACCACTTCATAAAACCACTAACGTTAAGTGTATAACTCTTAATTGTATTGATACTCTTTTCTTCTTCGATCAAATATGATTCAAAAGTTGTCATTCCGCTCACCCCCATATAATTATGTTGCATTGTATTTGATGTGTCTAGATATAAATTATGTTGCATTAACTACTCTTATCATACTACTACACATCTAATTTTGCAACATAATTAATATTATGTTGCATTAAGATTTTACGCTTATATTATTCTAATATTCATAAGTATTGCAGGGGGGAATATAGTCTATTACGTTTTAAGTAAACAAAAAAAGCCCCAGCTATTAATAAGTTGGGATTTACAATCGTTATCGTAAAAAGCCTTATAAATCAACGTTATATAATTTCCCGCTTCTAGATGATGAAAAAAACATTGATAAACAAAGGACTTTCAGTCATATACAAACAAGCGGATATTCAAAAAAGTGATATCGTGATGTGTATCGTGTAAGTTCAATGATTTCACCGTTCCTGCTTCAACGCTGATTTTATAATAGAACTACCAAGTGAAATAACGTTGGATTATAAGGCTTTTGTTAGCTTGTTAAAAGCCAATATATTATAGAAAATCGTATCGTATAATAACAGCGACAGCGGAATATAAGACTTTTCATTGTGTATATTATTCTTTTCCCGTTATCAATTTATTCTTCCTAATATGATAATTAGCTAAAAATTTAGAACCTTCTTTTGACATCTGAATTCTCTCATATTGAACACCTGCTACTTTTACCTTTTCTAAAAGTCCGTATGGTAGAAACTTAGGAGCGACTTTAAAGAATAGTGATTTAGATCGTTCGCTTTTATTTCCTACACTATTTGTTACTCCTACTGAAAAATTATCAGCCATTGCAACAAAACATTCAAGAAGACTCATTTCTCTTTCTTTTCCTGTTACTGAAAGAATCTCAGGCAATTTAATATTAGTCATACTTAATGTATCTTTCAGATCATCATTATCCCAACCGTTAATAAGATTGTTCTGATTTAGTCGGTTCTTATGCATCTCATTTTCCATCTTAAACTTTGCATTTTCCTTCAACAGCCTTACATTTTCAAGCAATGTATCTTCTACCTTGCTAATTTGATCTGCTTTTACCCAACCAATTAATTTATCGTCTGATTCATACTCTTTGAGAGATTCCATAACAACTAACTTTATATCCTTAAGATCCTCATAAAACTTTGAAATATTGCATAAGACATCTCTCTTAAAGTCTTGATACTTAGGATGATTTTCACGTTCCATAAAATCGGGATTCTTCATTGCCTTATCCCTAAGTGAATTCTCATCAATAACTACAGCGAATCTACGCTTTCCTATTTCTCCAGCATAGTCATATTCCCAGTGAGTGTAACTCTTTCCTGTCTCTGCATCTATACTTCCATATCTTCCACCAAGAATAAGCATATATACATCTGATTCATCAATCCAACGTTTAATAGTTTCCTTTTGGCTTTGATCCCCAGACTTGAATAGTTCCATTCCCGCTGGGATATGTCCAGAATTAAGTACGGCTGAAACAGCAGCTTGTCTTTCCTCGATCATATCGGTATATGTAGATGAAATGAAAACTTGTAGCTTCTTTTTCATATGTATTCCCCTTTATGTATAATATTATCTATTATTATACAACGAGTAACAGTTTCCGACATATACAATATTGATTATTGTCTATTTTGATAGATAGTATCGCCAACTTTGAGATATCCTCCAGAATTAAGTCGTCTGAATCGATTGAGATTGGGGTTGATATAGTCATGACGCCACATTGCATCAAGTTAGTACAAACAAAGACTACCAAAACAACCGACTATATGTAGTTGTTTGATTCCATTTTACCTTTGCACTAAGTTAAGCTTATCCATATATATATCTTGATGAACCCTATTCTTTATATAGTACATTCCCAAAAATGATATCGTAATGCCTTCGTGATAAAAACATACGTCTTCCCGCTACCCTGATAGTTAAAATTCATATTCATTTCAGCATTACACCTAATGATCTATTTGAAATTAGACATATCTAGTCGTACAAAGTACTTTTCCCTTTTGAGAGAATATACTCCCTTGGTAGATAATCATTATCCAATACACCAAAAAGCCTTGAGATAATTACTCTCAGGGCTTTAACTTTATTGGTGCTATAACACCTCATATATCTTGTTAGCAATAGTAAGGAATATTATTACAACTACATTAAAGAAATTTAATAGACTTTGATTATCTACTATCCATTGATTCATTTCATTGCTCCTATTAGTATGAATGCAAGCTTTCAAATGTTTTTCATTTCTCTCCAAAATTTAATATCAAAAAAACAAAAAGGGTGTATCATGATATAATAAGTAAAATAATGCACCACCACGGAGAGAGCAATTTGCCTTTTACGGCACTTTATAATTATTTTTCTAAAAGATCTAATCAGAAAGCAGAACGCAGACCAATAATTCAACCTTTAGCTAGGGAGAAATATGAATTACATGCTACTTCGGTAGACAAAGAAAATCAGCCCATAAATCTACTGGATGAAACTAATGACCCATGGATTCATACCTTTGCTAAAAATAGAGACATTTTAACAAAAATACATGGCTTACCAAAACATGATACTTCCTATAGCTCTTTGAATTTAATGGAAGCCATAGGATTGAAACTATTCAATAGCAGTATTGAAGATTCTGCTTGGATTCATTCCATATATCTTAGACCTATCAATAACAATTATTTTTTAGAAATTGAGTTAGGTAGAGAGCATGCTATTAAGATATGTAGAATTATTTATTGGAAACGTAATACAGGTCAATTTCACTTGAAATATAAAGATAATTTTATCAATAAGTTCTGATTAACGCATTAATGCGGTTTTTTATTTTATAATGCAAACTCCATTTCTTAATAAATGTATTAATTTATTCTGGCAAATCTCTCTTGTAACTTTCTATGATAATTCGATTAAATTCATTAAATTCTCTTACCATGTGAGGCGGTACAAGCTTTTTAGCCTGTTGCATTCCATTTAGCTCCATCTGAATATATTCAGATTTACTTCCTATGCAAAATGCATTAGGATTTTCCTGATAATCATAATAATGACCAAGTTCATGAATCAGCGCAAACAATATTATTTTTTCAATTTCATAAGCTCTAAATGCCCCAAATTTCACTCCTTCATCAAAATTCTCTTCAACTCTTTGGGGGTCGAAAACGATACTATTAACCTCTGAATCAAACACCATCATATAATGTTCATCTAGCGGCTCTTCTTTCAATGCACATGTAAAGCCATGCTCGATTTGTAAGATGTCATACTGTTCTTTAACTATGTCCCTTGTTGATGACATATGATCGCTCCCTATTCATAAAATACGTTTGATAGTCACCTAGATTAAACTATATCTTCAATTAATTCTCTATAAATCATCGGCTGTGTGTTTCCTTTTATAAACAATGGATGTCTTGGATGCCCTTTAACAGTTGGCTTTCCAAGGCAATGGATATCATGTGATCCTGCAACAAGATTCTCTACTGATGTGTTTCGTTTCTTCAATACCCCATTAACACCCCAAGCAGCCACAATTAAATCTGCCTTATCACATGATTGCATTATGTACTTATCGTTTTCTGTCCCAATTGGATCTTCACAAGTTAATAAATCTCTTGGATTTGTTGCTCTAAATGCAAATAGGTTTACTACTTCCAGAGATCCATATCCCAAATTTTGAGCAAATGATATACATCTTCTTATTGTGGGATCGTCATTATTTGCATCTGCTGTACTTGGGTTAAGCATTATATAAGTCATACTAGGCAATATACTATCCCAATGTCTTGACAGCCAGTAACGATATTTTTGTGACACGTCAATCAGCGCATCTTTTTTCAATTAATATTCCTCCTCTTTTATGTTTGTAAAATGGATCTTTCATATGCTCAAATTTAATTACCATCAACCCTATTAACTGTTTTTTGAAGCAAATTATTTCCTCTGTTCTCTGATAGGCTATATCCAGCAGCTATCAAGATATTAGTTACAATAGCAATATTAGGATTTGTTTTCTTCACAACAGCTAGTATTAATGTAGCTTTGTCGTATTGTGTTCTTACTATCTCCTCAATCTCAGACATACATGTTTTTAATATACCTCTTCCCCGAAAATCTTTTTTAACACAGAACGAAATTTCAGCTATTTCACCTTTATTTTCATAAAACTTTTCGTCCTCGTAATTTACTATCCAAACTAATCCACAAGGCTGATTACTATCTGGTGTGTCAATAAACCACCAGTTATCATCCAGTTTAGCATTATCATCACACTCAAAACCACCAAATATTCTCTCATCATTCTCAGATAATATTTCTTTGATCTGCCCAGACCATATCGGATTTTCAATTTTTATGAGTCCCGTAGTAATCCCCCCTTTTCTCAATTTAATCAAATCAACCTTTTACGGGATAATTAGGTAAAACTAAACCTATTCCAATATCTCATCGACCCCTAAATCGTTTTTTATTTATATTCGATTTTTTAAATTCATCAATATAAATATGAAAGAGACTTTCTATGTGAGACAAAGTTTTGTCTACTTCTTTTACTTGGTTGGTCAAATCAGTAAGGCTTTTCTCTTTCCGATAAATGTTGCCTTTAAAAATATTAATATCTAATACATAATTTCTCTCATAAGAATTATTATCGAGATCATTGTATTGAATTTTAGTTTCAATAATTGGTAATTCTTTAGTTGAATTCAGTAGTTCTTGATATGATCCTGCATAAGTATTAATATTTTGTCCAGGAGCAAGAAAACCGATTGTTTTATTAATTAAAGCTGATCGATTTAAATGCGCCAACTCTTTCACTTCATTAATTGGGGTAAATTCAATGAGAATATCTTTGGCAGCATTTACTCCGAAATTATTCACATGAAAATAATACAATCCATTTTCAAATTCAAAATGAGCAGTAATATTAGGAGTATTGTTCTCTTTTCTAACTCTTTCACTTTGTTTAAGTGAATGCGCACTGTATTTCTGCGAGTTACGAGCAAACCAAACGTTAAGAGCAGTAAGCAGAACAGTAAGCATAATATTAATAAAACCAACTAAAGTTGAGTTATCAATCACCCATTGGTTCAAACTCATATTTACTCACCTCCTTTCATTTTAAAATGAATGTTTCATAGGTATTTAATTCTCAATTTCACTTCTTCTCTACCTAGATATAATTTTTTAAGACCTAATAAACCTTTTTCTTGTAAATATCCATCTTCTTTAGCCTGTTTTCTGAGTTTAGTCTCCCTTGTATAATACTCCATTAGACTTTCAAGCCAGATTAGCGTTTTCTTCCGTCCCATATTCATAAGAACATGTTGGTCAGCCTCTAATTCATATGGACTTACTACACCATCTGTAACTTTATCTAACCTTCCTGTCGATCCCAATTGATGATTATTTATTACATGCCCCAATTCATGATACATTGCACACCTATCTAACATTGGATCATTTTTAGAAACAATAAATACTAAACCCTTGTCAGCAAAATCTGGTCTGTCTTTAGATGTCCAGCCTTGCATTTCAAAATTTGTATAAAAGGAACTCTCCCATTTATTATATGATATGATTGGAGTATCTTCGAATATAAAATAATTGAATCTCTCTTCAACTCCATCTTTAGTGATGATCGAAAATTCTTGGTCATAGACCATTTCTTTTTCCATTAAGGACACATCCCTACCATTGAAATATTTGTTTCATCTAATTATGATAAATCATCTATTGTTACACTTACCTATTAAAGAAACGACTCCATGTTGAACAGTTTTGGTTTCTTTGCCCTCATGCCTTCGGAGAGCATCTTCAAATAAGTATAAATTCGATTCCCATTTGATAAGACTCTAAACACTATTTTCTGATGATTGCTTGCCATTGATTTTATATGGACTTCCGCTGGAATGTAGACCCCATGAATAAGCATTTCTTCATCATTAAATGTTTTATATCTTGAGGCAACCCTGTGATTTCCATCAATCATTAATGATAAGTTTGATGGAGCATAATCAACAACATAAATTGGATTTATATTTCGAAGAGCATGATTAAATCTATCCATTTCTAATCCACTATAATCTACGAATTGTTCCAATTCACCAATCTTGAATTTTTTTCTAACTACACTACGTCCATTATTCTTTATCATTTTTTCTAGCAGTGGAATGCTCCATGCAAATTCATATATATCCTCATTAGGTAGGACATGCTCTCTAAAATACAATTCGCCACTATCGATGGTAATAGTGATTTCTTCTTTAGTTTCAAGTAATCTCAACAATATAATTTTAAGCTTATCACAATGCTCAATGTAATTTGGATATTCGTTCATATTTAAATCTGGATTCACTTTTAACCCTTCAATTAATTCAATAATCGAACAAATAGCTTTAACTTTCTGAGGATTTAAATCAAGTATCATTTCTGTTTCCCTCCGTCATTCAAACGTTAAAAAATGCCACTTTCAATGTAACACCAATAAATCTTTTACTACGAATAGAGTTCTCAATTTTTTCAATCTTGCTTATATTTTGCTCTGTTATTAAAGTAGCTGCTTGAGTAATGATATTAATATCGATTTCTACCAACTCGTTTCTTTTTTGATGTCATAGCTTTCCCAATTGTAACTTGATCTTGAAAGTAGTATTTTACCTAAACAAGTCTTTAAAAGTATTTGCGAATGTATTCCAAAATGGGTGCGGCTCTTGTGTTAGCTTTCCAATAGACCTCATTTTTTTATCCAACTCCTTCAATAAGTGATCTTTTTGATTTAATGACTCTGGTTTACTATTTTCGAGCGTCTCAATTAATTCTTTAAAAATATGAGACAAATCTATGTGTTTCATATCACAACTTCTAATTTCTATTGAGAAACAAACTGTTGATTGGTCGATAAATCTGAAACTGATCCCAATATCATTTGATGATGCTCTTTTTAAGTATTCCTCGCATTTTTCATCCGATAAAAGTATCACAGGGTTGATTTCGAAATATGATCCTCCTTTATTATCACCTTCATCAATCATTGTTTTCACTGAGTATGTTTCTTTTTTTATAGGAATTCCACATTTCTCAAGAACACCAATCACCAAGTCTCCAGAAGATGCTGAAAATTCTTTGTAATTCCGACCATAGCGAAGACACTCCTTTTCTAGATCTACAATACTAGGAAATATTTTTTTAGATAATTCCAAATGCTCACCCTGTCTAACCATTTCGGCAAAAAACGGTTTGAAGTTATTGCTTCGAGAGTCTGAAAAGTGTCGCCAATTCAATGGTTTATTATCAGTAATCCCCGAATGAAACCTATTCAGTGTTGAATACATTTCTCTATATTTGTCTCTCAACTTCAATCGTTCTGTGCGTTCTTTTCCAGACCTTATCCCAAATGAAAACATGATGAAACTCAACAATAAACTAACTATCGAATTTATTATTACTCCTGCCCAATCAATATTTTGAAACATATTAACTTATCCTCTCATTTGAGATCGTCATCCAGATAAAACCAATCTGTTATCAAATATTAGTGTTATCGTTTTTGAAGGGTTGTAATTCTTCTTGTTCCTGACGTATCAAAATATCCCACACATTCCCTACATCCCTATCAGCGATATTTCGTTCATCAATAAATGCTTCATGTCTCAATCTCCAATATTTCATTCTGATTTCTCTAAGTTGAAGATTCTGAATGCGATTTATTTCTTCTTGGTTCAATACCTCTTTAAATTGATCTTCATATTTTAAATAATTCATCAATACCTCCTACACACTTTTCCTTTTGTGTTCAATTAGCTCCTTAATAAGATCTGTATTAATCCTAGAGTCATCATTCGATTACACATACATTATATCATTAATCCCTCAATGAAAATCCATATATTACTACCTCTGCTCACATAAAAAAAGAGCGAGATTTGATATCCCGCTCCTGCCATATACTTTCTAGCCTCACTCTAATACTGTCAACTAAACTACTGTGGGAAACCGCCTCATATCTTTGTCATACTTTAGTCTAATGATATATACCGGTGCGTGACGATGATTTAGTTGACAGATAATCATGTATAAGTGTTCAAGTTTAAACTATAAATTTTAATCTTCTAACTACTCTCCTTAAGAATCTTAGAAACATACTGTCTAGTACATTCAACAATAGTAGCAATTTTACTGTAGGATAAATTTGAATCTTCTAATTTCAACCTTTTAATCTTATTAGCTCTATCCTCAATATGAACAGTTTCTAGTTCGACTATTTGATCTATATGGTATACAAAGCCTTTAATGTATTCAGGAATATCCAATCTCATTCTAATATCTTTATTGACTCTTGATTTAGCTAATTCAGAATGAAGTATAATTGCTGGCATGTTCAACACCAATTTTTTCTTGATATAATTAGCGTACCACTTCAACATGCTGCTATCATCATCTTTAATATGTAGACTATCTATAGCTTCTGATTCTTTACCTTTTATGTATTTGAATGTCTTTCTAAATTCTTGCTTAATATCGAAGTTTGGAATGACAAGCTGATTCATTATTTCCCTGTCAGTTGTCCAAGATTTTTCTTCAATCAGCTCCATGACAAGTTTTTGTAGCTCTTGTGCGATTGACTCATTCATTTCAGATATTTCTTCATCCATTCGATCTGGAAATACTCGATTAGCCTCTTCACTTCCACAAACTCGAAATACTTGCTCTCTGTTGAACCCCGATATAGTCAACTTCTTTTGATAAAAGAACTGAGCCATCTCTTCAGCCAGTATGAGCCGATCAGCATCTAAACTTACAATCTCGTAGTATCTAGCTACACTCTTATAATGTACCACTTTGCCATTCTGTAAACTTCCCTTTCTTTGAAACTCTTTAGCTTTCTGCTGAAGTATGTCTGGTAGTTGTTCTAATCCAATACAATTTAGAAGATACATAAAAATCATAATAACTGCTTTAGTATTCGAATTATCAATATTATTAAGCGTGCCATCTTTTTGATTTAAAATCTCGTCAACCACCATGTTCATGGGAGCAAATATTATCGCATTATTCATATCCGTAATTTTTGCAAGTTGTGGTAGCTTACGCCTAGCTATTTCATGGATCTGAATTAGTAATCTTAGTGTTCCTTTAGTGTCTAAAAACTTCGTAAGATATGGATAGCACTGACGCAAATCCTTGTCATATCTAAACTGTTCGATGATATCAATATTAATCTCAATAAGTTTTTCTTGGTCTTGCTGCCACTCAGTCTTGATCTCAGCTATATTGTAAAGCTCTTTTAAATAATCGAATGATTTATGTATCGGTAATCTTGTTACCCTCTCAATAATCTGGATAATATCATGATGGACACCACATGAACTATGACACTTATAAAAGTATTTACCTTCATGTATATAGATGCTTCCACTACTTGGATTGCTGCTATTGTGAAATAAACAGTAGTATCTATCTGGAATCCCAAGTAACTCCATTAAATTCTGTTTTTTCAAATGCTGTCTAATCTCATTCCGATCTATGTAGCGTACCTCTAATTGGCTATCTAAACCTAGTCTTTCTTTCAGTTCATGTAGACCTTCGAATCCTCTACTAATCAACGCTATATTTCCAATATCAAATGAAGAATAATCTATACCTCTTCTACTAGGAAGACCATTCCCCTTAGGTATCGTTGTAACCCTATACAACGACTTCTTTTGAGGATTAACACATAATAGAGAACCTTGTTCCCGCTGCTCAACAATACCCCTTAAAATAGATATCATATTGTCTGCATCGTACCTTATATCAGAGTTCCATTCATTTATCAGTATAGTGAATGGTTCGTTTGGATCTTTCAAGTGTTCTGTGTCTGGAACTCTCAATAATCTAGCGGGGTTTTTGACGCTAGTATCAGCGTTAAGGGAATATATAAGTAGCCCTTGTAGTGTTTCAAATTGATATTCCTGCGTTTCCTTGTTCATAAAATAGTAAATATGGTAGCCATTCTTAGTTTCAATTACAGCGCTTGGCGGGATTCCTTTTAGCTTTAACTCATCAATTCTGTTCAGAAAAATTTGTTTATACTGCAATCTCTCAGAGATATTCAAGGAATTGAATTTATTAGTTACAAGTCCCTTCAATGCGATATGATCACCTTTAAACCCAGCTACATTGATTTCATGTTTAATCTCATCTTTAATGTCTAAATCAGCGAAACAAGATCGATATTCTGTTATGTCTTCGTCCTTATACCCTCCACCGTTTGGAAGAAAGTAGATGCCATATCCCTTAGAATTCCATTTATCAAACTCTTTAATAGCTTCTTTACTGTAATACTTCATTTTACTCTTATATGGATAGTTCCCGCCTGACATCCCTTGTTCATGAATGTATTCAAAGTTAACTTTCTGTCCATTACTTATTCTATCAAAAAAATCCTTAATATTAACCTTATCCAATGATAGCGTTCCTCCCAAGTATGGAAGCGGGAGAACGGAATTCAACTTTATCTCCCGCTCCATTTATATTTTCATATTAGTAAACGATATTAAACGAAATCATACTTCTGGGCATTAATCTGAACATTCCCATCAGCTGAAACTTTGACGTCCTTCTTCGCATGTAAAGTTACATCACCATCTGGAGTCAACTCAAAGCTAGTGCCATTAGATAAGGTAATCTTCACTCCACCTTGATCAGCCTCAATCTCATAATTGGTTGCGACCATATGTATCTTGCTATTCTCTGCCTTCATCAAAACCTCATCATCCATGAGTCTTAATGAGCGCTCTTTTCCGTAATTGGAATTATAGTACAACATATCAAAACTACCTTTTGGCTTAGTCACAAATCCCTTTCCGCTCATTGGCTTAGAAGCCATTTCAGGAGAAATTGGATTGTTACTATCAAAACTCTTGGCTCCATCTCCCTCTCCAAAAATCTGGACTGGGAAAGCATCATTACCAGAACCTACAAATGTAAAATGTTGAAGGATTCGGTTAGGGTTAGACTTACGGATAGTATCAGGTTCTGTGAGTAGTATTTCTTCAGTTTTTCCGCACTTATTAGGAGTTAGGTGATACACAAAAATTGAATGCCCTACGCCTTCATCAGCCACACCTTCATAAATGGGAATAAAAAAGTCAGGTGTGATATTAACAGTACGCAAATCAATCAGTTTACTTGCTGCTCCCATATTCGAGCCATACGCCATGAATGAGTTATTTTTATGACCATAATGTCGATCAGTTGGAATAAATTTAAGCCAATTACTTGTACACTGTGCATAGGCTAATCCATTCTCAGTGAAGCCATATTTACTAAATGCAAGCTCATCTCCGTCATCTGCATGATTTTCAAACAAGTTTTTACCTAGTTCTGTGAGTTTTTCAAAACTCCTATTATCTTGCTGTTTAAATATGCCTTGCAGATCCATTACTAAATCCACATCTCCTGCAAAGAAGTATGCTTCATTATCGATAATGATTAATTTTTTATCCGTAGTTTGGTGCTTATTTCGATATGAGATACCCTTGTATTTAAAGGATATAGCAGTATCTACTGCTATATAATGTTCTTTTTCCTTACTTGCTGATATGCATAAACTCATTTTATGTAATCTCCTTTTTAGTATGGAAGCGGGAGAACGGATCTCCCGTCTCCAATATGTATTGATTAGTGCTTTTTTTATTATCCAACGTCTATCTCTTTTGGTTTAACTCTCTTGCTTTTTGGTAGAGCCATTATTTCATTGAGCTTAATTTGATTACTGATACTAACTTGAAAAGGTATTTCACTACCATCTGGTAACCTGTCCATAAATCTCACAGGAACGATACCATTGCTTACTTCCATAAAGATTACAGCATCCCCAAATTCTATATCTTTATCTTCCATATCCAAACTTTTTTTACCATGTAAAGCATCCTCAGACTGAATTAGAAACTCTTGACCTTCATTTTCAACTATCTCGCCAGTATCAACTTGAATTCTCCCAAAGCGATCCCGCATTGCCGCTGTAGAATCAAATTTCTCAACTGACTGGTTATTGTACTTGTCTCCAATTTTCAAGGCATACAATACTTTAACTATTGCCTTGCAAACGTTATTTTTTATAGAGAGCATCTGAATATTATCCAATGTGTAATCCTTCAACTCATCAATCCTATCTATGCTTGGACGGTCTGCCTGTTCGCCAGACTCTTCATAATAATATGATTGCTGAACCCATGCTTTCCACATATCTTCTTTTTTCAGGATAATATCCAAAGTCATTAATTGTGAACTGTCCCAGTCACAAGATATCTTATAATAAACCCCCGTATTATATTTACATGCGTTAATCCTGCTAATGGTCGAGTCATGAAGTAAATGCGCTGCTACAATTTCACTATTCTCTATTAACCTTCTTTGAAGCAAACTCTGAACAAATTTAATTGCCCTCGGATCATTAAATCTTTCTCCATGCTCTTCTTTCCAACTTTCAATTTCAGTAAGCGGAATAATTCTTGGTCGTCCACGACCCTCTTTCTTGATGATATCATTTTCACTATTCATTTATTCGTCTCCCAATATTTCAAAAAGTATCTATATAAACACGCCTCACCTTATGACGTGGAAGCTTATTTATGGTATTGACTAGGTTTCGTTATAAGCCTAAAGAATATTAAAATACCTCTTTCGTTTACTTGCAACTGTGAGTCCGACATGATATTATTGCTGTATAAATACAGATACTTTACTATGAGACTACCCTCTTAAGGTAATTCAACAAAATTAAACATTCAATAGACATCACTCCTCTCGAAATTAATTATAAAACTAATAGATACGAAATTGTAGTTCTCTTCCACTACACAATATAGCTTACCAATTTGAGTCTTGAAAAATCAAGGCCTCTTAATGTTTTGTATATAGTGATAAAAATAATTGTGAGATGTTACAAGATTCGCAAGCTTTGTCTTCTCAATTTCACCGACCCAACTATGTGTCAATATGCACACTCGAAAACTTCTCCAATCCCTCATTACTATGAATATAGTAAGCGTGTTCCCACTCTCCTTCTTGCTGCCACTCAAAACTATAATGTAGATCATGTCCTTTTGTAGCAATAGCACAACACCTGATCTCTGTTTTTACTCCATAAGAATGATCAGTCAATATAGTCCCTACTGGTATGATCGGTATCTCGATTGCCTGATCTGCACATCTGATTGCGTCAGACTCTCTCAAATACACGCTACCGCATTTAGTGCAGGTATACATAGTATTCCTCCTTTTTTTACTGTAAGATATTGAACTCGTCCATTACACGATGAGCTGTGTTTTGCAATCCTTCGAGATTTCCATCAAAAATCTTCCAATAACGCTCATTCACCTCTGGAGTCCAAGCATCTGTAGCCACAAATCTAGCCAACCAAGGATCATTCGGTTCATAATCGTTTCTCAGCCCCTCTTGCTCAAATTCGAATAAGAGTTCTATAAAGTCGGATTTGTTCGTCTGAGCCAATTCTAGACAGTTCTCCTGTTGTTTTAGCCACTCTCTACCATTATCATTGGTCATTTCGAACATTCTTACCGTTGGAACCATTTCTAATTGGATAGCCATGCGATTGGCTAGGTTGATTTGTTCGATTGTTGCTGTTGTCATTGTTTATTCCTCCCAAGTTTTTTTTGATATTATATATGAACACTGATATTAATCAGCGGATTCATCAGGGTCATCGGAATCAAGAATACGTTTAATCGCCTGTTCAATTCTGGTCACCTTAAATGAAGTTAACTCAAATGTCTCATCTTCCTGCATTCGCCTGATGAGATCAAGCACGACATTAAATATAAAATAATTAAAATAAAACTTGTTGTTATAGCCTACCTGTTTACTTGTCTGAACAAAATCTAAGTTGTTCTTTGTATACGTATGATAACGAACCATAGTTCTTATATCGTTTATCATGTCCTCTTTCGATTCGTATTCGAAATCCTCATATTCCTCATAGTTTAAATCATCTAGTCCATTAAGTAATAAGCCCATATTCTCTTCTGTTTCTTCTGTAAGAACTTGAAGTTCCTCATAGTCTTCTGGAGAACCGCTATACTTGATATTAGCTGTATTCTGAAGTTCAATCTTCATCATCTCTTCTGGTGTTAATTCTTTCATAAAAAGATGTTCTGGAAGATCGAATGTTATTGATAATTCTTTAAGCCATTTATCAGGGATTTTCCTTCCGCTTCTTGATTCACTATCATATTTTAACCATGCGTTGATATTCTGTGGTGTAGTTCCTAACTCTCTAGCTAATTCTGAAAAGCTAGTCTTATAAATCTTACATATTTCACTTAAACCAATCATAATAGCACCTCTGTTTTAATGTTTAAAACAACTTCATAATTAATTTATCATGTTTTAAACATTAAAACAAGTGTTTCTCAAATTTTTATTTCAAACAACGTCAAAGTAAAAAAAAGCCCATGAGAACATCCTCAAGGACTTTAGCTTTGTTTATGGACTAATTAACCGTCATTATTCCTGTAATTTAATCCCCAGATGAGGACTTTTTATTATTAAAGTTTGTTTAATTCAATTCCTTGTGTATCAAAAAAGGATCTTAAGTCCCTAGCCATTTGACTAGCAACTTCTCCACCGACCTTTGTGCCTGAAAGATGTGAATATCTACTTACTAATTCATGTATAGTTGATTGTCGATCATTAGAAGCATTTATATAATATGGAGCCAGAGCAGCAACAAATGCTGAAAAAGCTCCCCCTTCCAACTCTGTAAAATCCGCATCTGCTACTACCATTCCACGTCTACTTACGCCACCTAATGCCCCTCTAACGATTGTCTCTAACGTCATGTGATCTTGATGTGACAAAACTACCATCTCCTCTAATATATTAGTGTTTATTCTATTTCATACATCATATTATACCATGGTATAATATTAAATCAGGAGTATTTTCAAACATTTATATATTTGAGATCAGTAAATTCATGATCTTGCTCTTCAGATAATAACAGCTCGTAATGATTAGTTTATTTCTAGTCAGGTTAGAACGACTAATCAAGGGATTTCTATCTCACAAGTTGTTTCCTAAACTCTTGAGGACATACTAAACCGACTTAATAAGCTGATTCGAATATTTCCTCACCTATTGAATACATACTGCTTAGAATGCAATGTAGAAAGTTTGAAGTTGGAGTGTATTGGGCTGAATATATTAGCAAGCCTAACGTGTCTTCTTGGTGATTGATACCAGTGCCTACTCATCCTTTTGTACATGCTTGTGGTGGCTTTGCATGTTACGGTATTAATGAACGCCCCTACAATGGTAGTTAATAAAAGCCTATTTAAAAATCAACCCTCATAACCCCATAAATTTGAATTTGATCAGGTTCGACAAGGTCTAACAATCTAATTCTCTGCTTAGCTTCTTCACACAATGTGTCGATATTATCCAAATCAGTATTCATATCAATAGTTGTTGATTTGGTTTCCATCGAGAACATTCCCGCTCCAGTAATGTTTAGGACACTGTAATTGACAATGAGTTTTGATTGACAATGAGACACTCCTTACAAAGACTAATTTCATTTAATTGATTTCTTAAAAAACATTTCTCTAATCTCGTCATTATTGAAATTAGGAATCCCTCTGCTCATCAGCCTAAGTTTGTTACCTTTAGTACTATTATTATTAGCATATTTCGCTAACCCATCTAAATCGGGGAATAAGGTGAAGTAATCTATTCCACATTGATGTAAGTATCTAATTGCATCAGATTTTAATTCTGGTTCTAAATCAATATAAGAAAGAGCATTCATTTTTATTAAATCACCATTAAACTCCTCATCCAACGATTCTAATGTGTTCCCTTGTAATGTAAATGTCCCTCTTTGACGTGTAATTCTATTATTATTTCTAGGTGGATATATTGCTATAGAATTGTTTGAAAATTTTGTTGCATCATCTAAGCATTCTTCATATTCACCTAAAATATCAGCCCTTGTAGTAGCAGGTCTTTCAATAGATAACCGATTTAATTCTGCGGGATCAAGTAACCATATTCTCGCATTATTTTTTTGTTCATCCCAGTTGGCACATGCAAAAAAAAGAGCTACTGCAAAGGACTCCGACCAATCAAGAAGTCTAGTTTTAACTCCATGATGCTGCATTAAAAACAATAGTTCCCAATCAGTAAGGTTATTATGGATATGTGATCCTAAATTATTAAAGATTGTATAGTTACTGTCTTCTATATATAAATAGCTAAGTAAGTCTTCATGGTCATCTCTAAATAATCCTGACTTCAACACATATGAAGAATTACTATGTCCTCTAAACCATAGTCTTTTCATATAAGTTTTATCCTCAATCTCACAAATTAAGTCTAGAAACTCTTTCCACTTTACGGAATACCCCATATAAAATCTCCTTATCTAGTATTACATGATAGGGACATTTTACCACATGAAATGGTTGGAGAGTGTGACGGTCTAGTTTTATTGAACGATATAGTCCATTTTATTCACAGTTTTATTCCTCGTAAATTTATTGGAAATGAAAAAAAGACGTTCCTCCGCTGTACAACCGAAGAACGTCCACTTGTCTTTAATATTGAATTACGTTACTATTACCCTCAACTAAACGTCCGACAAACTCACGTGAAAACCGAATAAAATACTTCAAAGTTTATCGTTATGGGCACTTCATAGTTTATCGGAACCCTGACAAGTTAACTTTCGTAAATTCACCGTTTCAGCTACCGAATATAAGGCGCTAAGTCAAGCGTTGATGCCCCTCAGCTAACCTTATGCTCAATTCTAAGCTTGTCAGCTACCATCGCAATAAATTCCGAATTGGTGGGCTTAGACTTGCTTATATTGATCGTGTAGCCGAACAGGTGGCTGATGGAGTCGATGTTTCCGCGTGTCCATGCTACTTCTATCGCATGTCGGATGGCGCGTTCTACTCGGGAAGGCGTTGTTTTGAATTTTTCGGCAACCGCTGGATAAAGAGTCTTCGTGATGGCGCCTAGAATTTCTATGTTGTTATACACCATGGTGATGGCTTCGCGCAAATATTGATATCCTTTAATATGTGCAGGAACGCCAATTTCATGAATGATGGATGTAATGTTAGCGTCTAAATTTCTTCCTTTGCCCAATGGAAGCACGTTAGATCTGTTGTGTAACATGGAGGACATACTTGGTGAATTCACATTGGGTTGACCCACCAATTGACGAACACGATTCGCAAGAACTTCCATATCAAATGGTTTCAATATGTAGTAGGAAGCACCAAGTTGCACAGCTCTCTGGGTGATGTTCTCTTGACCGAACGCCGTTAACATAACGACTTTGGGCTGTGGCGAGAGATTCATCTCACGCAGACGTTCAAGCACCCCAAGACCATCTAGATGAGGCATGATGATATCTAAAATTAACACATCAGGTGCTTTTCTAGATTCATTGATCATATTGAGCACTTCCTCGCCATTATAGGCGATTCCGGTAACAACCATATCTTCTTGATCCGTCAGGTATTCGGCAAGCAAATTTGTAAATTCTCGGTTGTCATCCGCTAATAAGATCTCGATTTTTTGCAATTTTGGTTCCTCCTTGGTTTCCCTTGATAATTATTTAACTGTGATTTTTTTCCTCTCCAAACATAGTTTCGACATCGAAATCCAAATCCCTTCTGTCGAAAATTATTTTTGTTTATTTTTTTATCATCTTCCTATATAATTGATTCCTTTTTTACAGCATATGATCTTATTCAACTATTTATGACAAAAAACCTTAAAGCTAACTCGCTTTAAGGTTTTTTTGTTGATTTGAAGTTTTGGGTATAGCTCCGGAATCCTGAAGCATCCATTCGATGAAACATCCATAGCCTGATTTAGGGTCATTCACAAATACATGTGTTACTGCACCAATTAATTTGCCATTCTGTATAATCGGACTACCACTCATGCCTTGAACAATACCACCTGTCTTGCTAATCAGTTTCGGATCCGTAATTTTTATGACAAGTCCCTTCGTTGAAGGTGCATCTTGCCTTGCCACATGAACAATCTCAATTTTAAACCTTTCAACCTGCTGACCATCCACGACAGTCAATATTTCTGCAGGTCCTTCCTTCACTTCTTCTGCAAAAGCAATTGGAATCGGTTCTTTATATACACTGTGTTCAGGATTCTTTGTCATTTTACCAAAAATTCCAAAATGAGTATTACTTACAATATTACCAATAATATTGCTTTCCTTCAGAAAATGAGCTCTTTTCTCACCCGGTTCACCATCTTGGCTTTTAGAAATTGAAGTTACGTTGGATTCAACAATTTGTCCGCTACCGACAACGATTGGGGTTTGCGTGTTCATATCAGTGATGACGTGTCCAAGTGCTCCATATACGCCTTGATCAGGTGCATAGAAGGTTAGAGTACCCACACCAGCTGCTGAATCACGAATATAAAGGCCAAGCCTCCAGGCTTTGTCCTCATCATCATAAGCAGGCGTCAACTTGGTTGATAACACCTTATCTCCTCTTTTAAAAGAAATATCAAGCTTTCTCTTACTTAATCCAGCTTCATCGACCATGCTTCCTACTTTACTTATATCCGTGAGGGGAACTCCATTCATATGTGTCATTAAATCACCTAATTGAATACCAGCATTTTCACCTGGAGATATTCGACTATCGTGACTTACGTTGACTAAATGATGTCCTACAACCAGAATACCAGCTGATTTCACTTTCACTCCAATGGTTTGTCCTCCGGGGTACACTTTTAATCCTGGAATAACTTGAACTCTCATCGTCTTAAAAGGGATGGTACCGAATGCTTTCAGGGTAAGACGAGCATTGCCACTACGCTTGGAACTGAGCTGCAAAGGATGACTAGGGGACACTTGGAGCGTTGGTTGTGCCGTGCCATTCATTTGTAGTACATCAGGTCTATCTACAGAGGCTTGGGCATGAACCGGAACTGCCAACTGAAGTGTAGATAAATCACCCGTAAATAACCTTACATCGTTAGGCAAAGCAGCAAAACTTTGTACAGGTTCACTTGTACCAACGAAACACAGAACGCAGGCAGATAATAGGCCAAATAATTTCTTCCTGAGGTTGGAGCTCAATGGCTGTCACACTCCCTTTTGCTTCTTTCGCTTGACGAAAGGTGGTCGCCAATTGCGTACCTTTAAGATAACCCCGCCCTCAGGCTTTTATTACTGTCAATCATTACTCCAATCCCTTACCTGGCAGCTTTTCTCGCTTCAGCCAACTTCAGCATTTCTTGAGCATGATGACGAGTTTTTGTCGTTATCTCAACACCACCAAGCATACGAGCAAGTTCCTCAATCCGCCCCTCTTCAGACAGATTGTCTACCCTTGTCATCGTTCGTCCATCTATAATGTTCTTCTCAATTAAATACTGGTTATCGGCCATACAAGCCACTTGTGGTAAATGGGTAATGGAGAACACTTGGCAACTCTCCGATAGCTTAAAGAGCTTCTCTGCAATCGATTGAGCTGCTCTACCGCTGACCCCGGTATCCACTTCATCAAATATAAGAACGGGGATCCGATCATGACGCGCAAATATCGTCTTCATGGCGAGCATAATTCTTGAAAGCTCTCCACCTGATGCAATTTTGCCAAGAGGTCTTAACGGTTCGCCTGGATTAGGGGATATCATAAATTCGACGTTATCCATTCCCTGTTTCGTTAATCGAACCTTATGACCCTCCACTTCATATCCACGTGGATCCTCAAGCAGATCATGCTTCACCTGAAGGGATGTACGTTCCATTTGAAGATCCTTAAGCTCTCCTTCAACTTGCATCCCCAAATCGGCTGAACATTGTCTTCTGGCCTGACTTAATTCAAATGCAGATTGAAGTAAATCAACAAGCAGGTCATCCCGTCGTATACGAAGGTTCTCCACATGCTCATCTTTATGTTCAATCAAATCACTTTCCAGTTTTATCTTCGCGTAATAATCTAGAATTTGTTCAACACTATCTCCATACTTCCTTCTTAACGTGATGATCTTATCAATACGTTGTTCAATTTCTTCTAATCGCTCAGGATTAAACTCAATATTCTCACGGTAATCCCTTAACTGAAACGTTACATCTTCAAGCTGGAAGTAAGCAGATTGTATCTGCTCAAGCATAGACTTTAATCCACTCTCATCATAATGAACAATGTCTTTCAGAAGAGTAACCGCGGAACTAATGGAACTTATACCATGTTGTCCGTACAGAATATCATACGCACCCGACACAGAATCCATCATTTTCTCACTATGGGATAGCTTGACCCTTTCGTCGGCTAACCATTCATCTTCTCCTGATTTTAAATTTGCCGCAGTAATTTCCTCCAATTGGAATCGATACAAATCCAGCATTTGGAATGA
Organism: Paenibacillus sp. FA6; assembly: GCF_051550225.1. Lineage (NCBI taxonomy): Bacteria > Bacillati > Bacillota > Bacilli > Caryophanales > Paenibacillaceae > Paenibacillus > Paenibacillus sp. FA6. Next base: position 2,656,154 of record NZ_CP188820.1, read on the forward strand.
CTTTTGGCTAGTATTTTGCAACTCACGGAGTTCTTTTTCAACTTTAATAAATACGGAATATTGCGCTTGATACCTTTCTTTCAACGGACCGATGACTTCTTCACCATATGTATCCAGAAAGAATAAGTGTCTATCTGGACGTAGCAAACTTTGATGCTCATGCTGACCGTGGATATTCACCAAATGATCACCCACTTCACGTAGCATCGTAAGATTTACAAGTTGTCCATTAATTCTAGAAGTACTCTTCCCTTGAGATGTTATTTCACGTCTGATCACCAAATGCTCTTCGTGATTGCCGTCTACGCCGATCTTGAGAAGTGCATCCCATATGGGATGTCCTTCTTGTAGCTCAAACAGTGCTTCAATCTCAGCCTTATCACATCCATAACGAATAAGATCAGCAGACCCTCTGCCACCGGCCAAAAGACCGAGTGCATCAATGATGATGGATTTACCTGCTCCTGTCTCACCTGTAAGTACATGAAATCCCTGATAAAATTGTACATCAATCGCTTCAATAACAGCTAAATTCCGAATGGATAACGTTACTAACATGAATCAATCCCACCTTTGGCTCTTACTACGTTCCAATATTAAGAAATAAAACTCATAATTTGAGTGATGACGTAAAGACTGTCTTCCTCAACCCGACAGATCATAAGAATCGTATCGTCTCCACAAATGGTTCCCATAATCTGATTCCACTCCATATTATCCAATAACACGGCCACGGAGTTGGCTGTTCCCGGAAGACACTTCATAACGACAAGATTGCCTGTATGATCGATATGAACGAAATTGTCTACAAGTGCTCGCTTCAATTTAATAACAGGGTTGTAGCGCTGATCCGTAGGCATGGAGTACTTATATTTCCCTTCATCCGTTGGTACTTTAATGAGTACTAATTCTTTAATATCTCTAGATACTGTCGCTTGTGTAACCTGAAATCCAGATTCTCTTAACGCATCAACCAATTCGTCTTGCGTTTCAATATCCCGTTGTGAAATGATTTCACGAATTTTAATATGTCGTTGTCCCTTCATAAATGCCTCCTGAGGTAAGCTGATATTTTACTCATTCTCACCAATATATTCTTCTTCATCCCAGTCAAAGTAGATTTCTCGTACCTCTTCTTCGTTTATATTGACATAAAGCACTCCTGCACTATCTGGATATAACAAAAAATACGGTAATAGACGATCTCTAAGTGAGCTTCCAGTCCATTCCAAGGGCAGTCGCTTACGCGCTGTCTTGACCAGATATACAGCACCCTCTTCATTCAATGCTACATAATCTATAAACAATCTGCTAAAGTATTCCTCTTGATCCACTTCGAAATAAAGGGGGATTTTGACTCGTCCGCCGATCACTTCATATCCTTTACTTCGCATTAAATCTACCGCAGGGTGTTCCGGTATGTACTCATTAAAAGGGATCTTCAATCTATGATCGATTGTTGGATCCTGAATCCAATTTTTAGCTAGGATGACTACACCCATCATGAGGACAATACCAATGACTATCATAACAAATAAATCAGTTTTCTCTCCCATGTGAATCACCTCTTTAGAAGTATTCGCGAATACCGGAAAAAAACCTTTTTTCAGCAAAGAAACCCATCTACTTAGATGAGTTCCCCTTAAACGTATATGTGGCTTCTTGTATCACTCGATCTATGAGAACTTTGATCTTATCTTTATCCATAGGGAGTTCTTCAAGTGTTGAAGTATCCAATTTCCAGTGAGCCAAAAATTCTATATTACCTTCCCCACCTGTAATGGGTGAGAAGGTCAGACCTTGCAATCGGTAACCTACTTCTTCAGCAAACGTTAGAATCGTCGATAGCACATCACGGTGGACCGCAGAATCACGGATGATACCAGATTTCCCCACCTTATCGCGTCCTGCCTCGAATTGTGGCTTGATCAAAGCGACAATACTTGAAGGTTGATTCAACAGTGCCATCAAAGGAGGTAATATGATTCGAAGTGAAATAAAAGAGACATCAATACTCGCAAAATTGGGTATCGGTCCTTTTAAATCTTCAGGTGTCATATATCGAAAATTTGTTTTTTCCATAACACATACTCGATCATCGCTGCGAAGAGACCAATCTAATTGATTGGTTCCCACATCGATAGCGTACACGTAATTCGCTCCATGCTTAAGTGCACAATCGGTAAATCCACCTGTTGAAGACCCAATATCAAGCATGATAGCATCTTGCAATTCAATTTCAAATTGATCGATAGCCTTCGCAAGCTTCAGCCCGCCACGACTTACATATGGATGAACAGCACCTTTTACCCTGATCACAGCATCTCTAGGAATCTTCATTCCTGGCTTCTCAATACGTTCTTCAGCAGCAAAAACCAATCCCGCCATAATCGCTGCTTTAGCTTTCTCACGGCTTTCATATAAACCCTGCTCTACAAGCAGTATATCAATACGTTCTTTTTCCATATATTCACCTAATTTTCGTCTTCACGCCTTAAGACGGAAAGTTTCTTTGACTATATTCATAGGGATGAAGTGACATTAGTGCATGAATCTCTTCACATACTGCCTTCACCGTTAGATCCGTTTCTTCACGTTGTTCTTTAATGCTTCCATGTTCAATAAAACGATCAGGAATGCCCATGATGGATACCGTTGTATTGAATAAATGCTGACTTGCGTAGAATTCAAGAACCGCGCTACCTAGACTTCCTGCCTCACACGCTTCTTCTAATACGATCATATTCGTTCTTGATTTAGCAAGGGAACGCAGCATATCTTCATCCAGTGGTTTTATGAAACGCGCATTTACAACTTGTAGCTGAATTCCATCGCGCTTTAGCTGTTCAGCGGCGTCTAATGCTACTTGAACCATCGGTCCTACAGCAAGAACAGCATATCCCTCTCCTTCGCGAACCGTTTCCCATGTTCCAATTGGAATAGATACTAACGTCTCATCCATAGAGACACCTAGCCCATTAATACGTGGATAACGATACGCTATAGGTCCGTCATTGTATTCTAACGCTGTGAACATCATATGACGAAGCTCATTCTCATCTTTGGGCATCATAAGAACCATATTGGGGATATGACGCATGAAAGCAATATCATATACGCCTTGATGCGTTTCTCCATCTGCTCCAACGAAACCAGCTCGGTCTATAGCAAACATCACGTTTGCGTTATGTCTGCAAATATCATGTACAATTTGATCATACGAACGTTGCATAAAGGTAGAATACACTGCAAATACAGGTTTCATACCTTCCATTGCTAGTGCAGCACACATCGTTGCAGCATGTTGTTCCGCAATACCCACATCAATCATCCGCTCTGGGAATCTTTTAGCGAATGGAAAGAGTCCAGATCCGCCGGGCATCGCCGGTGTTACAGCTATTATTCTTGAATCACGTTCACCCAGCTCTATTAATGTCTGTGCGAACACATCCGTATACATCGGGTTTCCCGCAGATTTCAAAACTTGGCCAGATTCTATTTTGTAAGGTGTAATACCATGCCATTTGTAGAAATCAGTTTCCGCTGGTGTGTACCCTTTGCCCTTGGTTGTAAGAACATGAACAAATACTGGGCCGTCTACATTATCTGCTTGGCGGAAAGCCTCGATTAATTTCTGAAGGTCATGTCCATCAACCGGACCAAGATACGTAAATCCTAATTCTTCAAAAAGAATACCAGGTACAACCATATATTTAAGGCTATCCTTTAATTTCTCTACAGTCTTAGCTAACTTACCGCCAATCGCTGGAATTTTCTTCAACAACACTTCAACTTCGTCTTTTGCACGTAAATAATGTCGATCCGAACGTATCTTACTTAAATAATTGTGCATCGCACCTACGTTTGGAGCAATGGACATCTCGTTATCATTAAGAATGACCATTAACTTTTTCTTCTCGTGACCAATATGATTCAGCGCCTCAAACGCCATACCACCAGTAAGAGCACCATCACCGATTACTGCAACTACTTTGTTGTCTTCACCTTTCAAATCTCTGGCAAGAGCCATTCCCATGGCAGCAGAAAGAGAAGTACTGCTATGCCCTGCTTCCCAGACATCGTGTTCACTTTCAGATCTCTTCACGAACCCACATAATCCTTTATACTTACGCAAAGTATCGAATCGATCCATGCGGCCTGTAAGTATTTTATGGACGTACGCTTGATGTCCTACATCAAATATGAATTTATCCTTAGGGCTGTTATAACAGTAATGAAGAGCAATTGTAAGCTCCACTACTCCTAAATTGGGTCCTAGATGTCCACCTGTTACCGACAACTTCTCAATAAGAAACTGTCGTATTTCAGTTGCAAGAGAAGTTAGTTCATCTACCGATAGAGACTTTAATTGTTCTGGCTGATCTATTTGTGGAAGCTGCACTTTAATCTCCCCACTTTTCTTCAATAGGATTTGTTATTGTTTCAGTTGGAAACTTTCCGCTCATTATATCACATATGAAGCTTTTTATTACAATCTTACAGAATTAGTGGTCTCTACTGACCAAATAATCTGCAATTTCTAGAAGAAGTTCTGGATGAGGAATTCGTGCATCTAGTACAATCTTCTTTGCTTCTTCTGTCAGTCTTGCGACTTCCATCTGTGATTTCTCTAGTCCAATAAAGTAAGGATAAGTCACCTTATCTTGTTTGACATCACTTTGTGTCTTTTTGCCAAGCTTCGCCTCGTCACCAATGAGATCTAGAATATCATCTTGAATCTGAAAAGCAAGCCCCAGACGATGCCCAAATGAGCGAAGCGCTTCGATACTGTCCTCATCCGCTCCAGCAATTCGTCCTCCCGCAACAAGAGAGAATATGATCAAATCACTCGTTTTATGAAGATGTATGTACTCCAGTTGAGATAAATCAGTTAATCCTTGTTCCCCTTCCATATCAGCAACCTGACCCCCAACCATTCCTCTAGGCCCAGCCATTTCTGATAAGTCTGAGATGATAGCAAGAACTTGATCTGCCGGAATACTATACTTTCGAGATATTTGAGCCAAGTGGAAGAAGGCGTGTGTGAGTAACCCGTCTCCTGCAAGAATGGCCATAGCTTCGCCATATACTTTGTGATTCGTCAACTTACCACGACGATAATCATCATTATCCATCGCTGGAAGATCATCATGTATAAGTGAGTATGTATGAACCATTTCAACAGAACATGCGGCATCTATGGCGGCATCACGATTGCCACCCATAGCTTCGCATGCGGCAATCACTAACAGTGGCCGTAAACGTTTCCCTCCAGCAAGAAGAGAATAAGTCATCGATTCCTTCAAATGAACCGGCACATCCCACGCGGATGGAATAATATCTAGTAAAGAAGATGTGATAATATCAGTCACATCTTCAATATAATCTTGCAATGAGGGACGGTTAGCCATTCGAATCCCCGCTTTCTGACTCCAGTGAAGCACCAAAGGGTTTCTTTCGAATCTCGCCATCTTCCTGCACAATCATTTCGATCTTCTGCTCTACCTGCTCTAGCTTTTGGCTACACAACTGTGATAGCCCCATCCCTTTTTGAAATAGCTCAATCGCTTTTTCTAATGGGACGTCCCCATGCTCTAACTCATCTACAATGGCTTCTAATTGGCTCATTGCTTGTTCGAATTTCAATTCAGTGACCTTCGCCATGATCTAGCTTATCCTCCTTCATTGCCCATACCTGAGCGTCGAATTGACCATCATTCACCCTTATTTTCACCAAATCACCTAGCTTGACATCGTTAAGTGATTTAATTAAATGTTGTTCCTGCTCATCATAGACAAGACTGTAACCCCTAGACATCACCTTTAAAGGACTAAGTGCATCAAGTTGTTTCATAGCAGTGCCTAATTGATTCTTATTCACTTTAAGAATGGATGCCATCGCCATATGGAGCTGATGCTCATTCTTCTCTCTTTGTTTCTTGACAGCAGCAACCTGATCCTTAGGATTGAACCGCAACAAACTCTGATGGACACGTGATTTCTGCTCTTTGCTCAATTTCACTCCAGATCGCATCGACCGAGTAAGCTGTTGTTGTAGCTTGTCCAATCGCTCTGTATGTTGATGTAATGTTCTTCGAGGATTCACCAATACAGGTGAACGCTGCAAAGCTCCAAGCCGCTCACGATAATACGATACTCGTTGTCTCAGTGACTGGCGTAACTGCCTTTCCATGTGCTGAAGAGAAGCTTTTACATCTGCCATATTCGGAACAGCCAATTCTGCGGCTGCAGTTGGCGTAGCCGCCCTGAGATCCGCAACAAAATCAGCAATCGTGAAGTCTGTTTCATGACCAACAGCTGAAATAATCGGAATTTTAGATTGATAAATAGCTCGCGCAACGATCTCCTCATTAAATGCCCACAGTTCCTCCAGAGAGCCCCCACCTCGACCAACAATGATCACATCGACCTCAGCCAACTTGTTCATGACCTTTATTGCCTGCACAACAGATGGTGCTGCATCTTTACCTTGGACGAGTACAGGATATAAAATAATATGTACTTGAGGATAACGACGCTGCAATGTAATCATAATATCCTTGACTGCGGCCCCGGTTGGCGAAGTAATCACGCCAATGGATCGCGGGTAAGCAGGTAATTTCTGTTTATGTTCCGTAGCGAATAGCCCTTCTGTTTCCAGCCTCTTCTTCAACTGTTCAAAGGCAAGATACAGACTACCAATCCCATCCGGCTGCATATGTGTAGCATAGAACTGATACTGACCATCCCGTTCGTAGACGGTAACATTTCCTCTTGCAATAACACGAGCCCCTTCCTTGGGTAGAAAGGGTAACTTCTGATTATGAGACCCGAACATTATGGCTCGAATCCGACTGCTCTCGTCTTTCAGCGTAAAGTACATATGTCCGCTTGAATGATGAGTGAAATTAGATATTTCTCCACGAATCCATACATCAGACAACAATGAATCCGAATCTAACTTCATACGGATGTATCGGCTCAGATCTTTTATGGATAATACCTTCTGTTGGTCCATGGTAGACCCCTTTATGACAATCTGTGATGCCGTTTGGCAGCAATCAGTGTATTCTTCATTAACATAGTAATCGTCATCGGACCAACGCCACCTGGAACAGGTGTGATAGGCCCACATACTTCTTTAACACTCTCAAAATCAACATCCCCAGCGAGTTTACCGTTATCTAAGCGATTCATTCCGACATCGATAACTACAGCTCCAGGTTTCACGAAGCTTGCATCGATAAAGTTAGCCCGACCAATAGCTACTACAAGGATATCAGCCTGACGAGCAATTTCAGCCATATTAGCTGTACGGGAATGACACATGGTAACTGTAGCATTCTCGCGTTGAAGCAATAACGATACTGGCTTCCCAACGATATTGCTACGTCCAATTACAACTGCGTGCTTACCTGACATCTCTATCCCAGCACGCTTAATGAGTTCTATAACACCTGCTGGTGTACAAGGTAAAAGACTCTCATCACCAATGACTAAGTTCCCTACGTTGATGGGGTGGAATCCATCCACATCTTTCTCCACAGAGATTGCATTAATGACAGCTTTCTCCTCAATATGTCCAGGAAGAGGTAATTGTACAAGTATCCCATTGATATTCTCTTGATGGTTAAGCTTATTTACTAAAGCCAATAGGTCCTCTTGTGAAGTTTCTCTAGATAGGCGATGTACTTCAGAATAGAAGCCTAGATCTTGGCAAGCCTTCTCTTTATTACGGACATAAACTTGAGAAGCGGCGTCTTCCCCTACCAATACAACAGCAAGTCCGGGAACAACCCCTTTACTTGAAAGTTCCTTCACTTCTTCTGTCAATAAACCACGAATTTCATTCGATATCTGTTTACCACTAATAATCGTTGCCGCCATCATAATCTCCCCTAACTTTATGTTATGATTTCATTTGATTTTCTATTGACGTTTTTCTTTAAGTTCAATCAAGTCACCAATCATCTTACCTAGAACTCCATTTACGAATTTACCAGAATCCTCTGTACCGAAATGCTTAGCAAGGTCAATCGCCTCATTCACGACAACTTTGGCTGGAACATCCTCTTGATATACCATTTCATAAGCAGCTAGACGCAATACTTGACGATCTACACGGGATAAACGACTGATTTGCCATCCAACTAAATAATGACCAAGCAATTCATCAATCGCCACTTTATTGCTCCATGTTCCATTGACTAACTCCAGAACGTATTCCTTCAGCTTGACCTCATCTTTGATGACTCTTTCCGTCTCATTCTCTTCAGAAGCTTCCACCAACAAGGTGGATACAGCCTCCTCACTTTCAACCAAGTTCATTTCCATTTGATACAAGCTTTGTACCACGATCTCTCTAGCTACACGTCTTTTCATTATTATATCGTTCCTCCCAGACTTTACTTTATCTTAAAATTTCAGACTTTTCATATTCTTCTTAATATTCACAAAAAAAACCCAAAGAAATCTTCCTCCAAAAAATGGGCCTGGTTAAACTGCAGCTCTTTTTCCGGAGAAAGCATATCTTAGGGTTCATTTAAAAGGACGCCACTTTTCCGATAACCGTTGCACAGCTTCCTTCCATTGAGGCAAGGAACCTTGGTGCAAATCTTTTCTTTTACCGAAAATATATCCAATGAACACAACTAATGCAAAGAACAACATATCCCAAAAACCCGATACTAAATATACAATACCGAATAAAACTCCACCCGTTACTCCGACAATTCGCCCTCTGTGACTCTCCCACATCTCTTTCCAAAGCATCGGGAAATCCACCTCTATTCCACTCTACTCTTAAAACTTGGTGACTGTGCAACATTAGCAATAAATACCGCTACATTGGCTACTGGAATTCCAGTTGTTTCTTGCAAATAATCATGGACCTGTTTCTGTATATCTGATGACAAAACAGGAATTGAATATTCTCCATCCACAACAGCACGGATCTCAATATCAATGCCCGCTTGATCGACCTTGATTCGAGATTTCAAATCTCTAACGCCACGTACTCTAGATGCTGCTTTAAGACATAAATTCTCAATCGTTTCTATTGATATTTGAATATCACCAAACTCAGTCCGTTGATCAATGGAAGGAGTACGATTACGATCTTTTCGAATAGAAATATAAAAGAAACGAAGACTAAGAAGAAACAATACAACCAATACAATAATGGCAGTAATGAACACACCATAATCCGATTCATTAATCCAATCCGAAGGTAATATTCCACTTAGATGAAGGATTGCAGCTATAGAAAGAATAGCGATACTCAAGCTATAAACAAACAGCAAAAGTCTATCAAGTATTTTAGCCACGAGACAATCCAACCTCCTAAAATTATAGTAAACCCGCGACATGAACTGTCGGGGGTTTAAATGACTATCGAAATCCGTTATTTAACACGTTGGCTAAAATCAACGTCCTCGTTATTCTTCTCAACTTGTTTAAAAATAACATCATGAATATGAACATTCACTTCAATCACAGTTAGACCCGTCATGTTCTCAATTGAACGTTTGACATTATTCTGAATTTGAGAAGCCACTTCAGGTAGACGATAACCGTATTCTACAATGACAGATACATCGATTGCTGCTTCTTTTTGCCCTACTTCCACTTTTACGCCTTTGGATTGATTCTTACGACCTAAAAGTTCAGCAATACCACCCGCAAATCCTCCACTCATACCTGCTACTCCACTAATCTCAACTGTAGCCAACCCAGCGATCACTTCAATCACTTCAGGAGCAATCTGGATTTCACCGATATCCGTACGTTCAAACTCAGTCGGTAATGTACTCATAATAAATTCGTCACACCCTCCAAGTAAATTTTCTGACATCAATTACGATTGCATAACACAGTCTCAGTATGCAAAATTAGCTATTCATACTATATCATTTAGGGTTATTTAAAACAATTAAAGGTTCAAGAGAATATTCAAAAATCTGAGTTTACGAACTCAGATTTCAAACAATCTCGTTCTCTTCAAGGAATTTAATATCGAAATCCCCCTCGATAAATGTAGGGTGATTCAGCAGTTTCTGGTGAAAAGGAATGGTTGTATGAATTCCACCTATTGTAAACTCAGACAGAGCACGTTTCATTTTGGCGATGGCTTCGCGTCGTGTTGGCGCCCATACGATTAGCTTTGCAATCATAGAATCATAGTAAGGTGGAATCGAGTAGCCTTGATAAGCGGCACTATCGATACGTACACCAGGACCACCAGGAGGTAGATAAAATGTAATCTCGCCGGGACATGGCATGAAGTTTCTTTCAGGGTCCTCTGCGTTGATACGACATTCGATAGACCAACCATTAATCGCAATATCCTCTTGGTCAAAAGAAAGAGCATGCCCTTCTGCCACTGAGATCATTTCCTTAATGATGTCCACACCTGTCACCATTTCCGTCACCGGATGCTCTACCTGAATACGAGTATTCATCTCCATGAAATAAAACTGACCATCTTCACCAAGAAGAAATTCAAGTGTTCCTGCTCCTGAATATTGAACTGACTTTGCAGCTCGAACGGCCGCTTCACCCATTTGTTCACGAACTTCTGGTGAAAGCACAGGACATGGAGCTTCTTCAAGTAGTTTCTGTCTACGACGTTGTATCGAACAATCCCGCTCACCGAGATGCACGACATGACCATAGTTGTCAGCAATAATCTGAATCTCTACATGCTTCATGCCAGTCAAGTATTTCTCTAAATATACCCCTGCATTACCAAAGGCTTTCTGAGCTTCTTGCTGAGCAGCCGTTATTTGCTTGACTAATGATTCCTCATCTTCAGCAATTCGAATTCCTTTACCCCCACCACCAGCAGTTGCTTTGATGATTAATGGGTAGCCAATTTCGCGAGCAATCACAATGGCTTCAACCAGATTATCCACGATTCCATCGGAACCAGGGATAACAGGTACACCCGCTTCTTTCATCGTCAACTTAGCAACAGACTTATCTCCCATTCTAGAAATAGCCTCTGCTGAAGGACCGATAAAAGTAATGTTGCATGATTCACAAATTTCAGCGAAGTCTGCATTTTCAGCCAAAAATCCATATCCTGGGTGGATCGCATCACACTCTGTTAATGTGGCAACACTCATAATATTAGTGACATTCAGGTAACTGTCCTTAGACGAGACTGGACCAATACAATAAGCTTCATCCGCTAGTCGAACATGCAGAGAATCTTTGTCTGCCTCTGAATAAACCGCTACCGTAGATATATCAAGTTCCCGACAAGCTCGGATAATACGAACCGCAATCTCTCCGCGGTTCGCAATGAGCACTTTATGAAATTTCATTGCAGGTACCATCCTCCTAAAAGTTTTCCGAAGGAAAACTCACTTCGAAAGCAATTTCTTATGTTTTCCGAAGGAAAACTCACTTCGAAAGCATTACTTATGTTTTAAAATGTTTTACTCTGCTCTTACCAGGAATAATGGCTGACCAAATTCCACCAATTGACCATTATCAACCAATACCTCTACAATTTCTCCCTTTACTTCCGCTTCCAATTCATTCATTAACTTCATAGCTTCTATGATACATACCGTTGATTTCGAATGCACCTTGTCTCCACAGCTCACAAGAGGAGCTCCATCTGGAGATGCGGCTCTGTAGAATGTTCCCACCATAGGAGAAACAATTTTATGTAATGATGATTTCGTATCCGCAACTATGGACTGTTCAACCCCAGTCACACCTGGATCAGATACATGATTTGTTTGCTGAAAATGTACTGGTGCCATCGGATACGCCTGTGGAGCGGAATGTTGAACATTCACTACTTCCATTTGCCCAGGCTTACGAATGGATAATCGGTTACCTTCCACTTCAATCTCAAGCTCTTGAAGAGATGATTCATCTACTAACTTGATCAATTCTTTGATTTCATTCAACTTAAACATTATCAATTCACTCCTTCAACTATCGGAACCGTATACAAACTACATTTACATTATAGATATGTATTATATCATAAACGCAAGAAATGGAAAGAGCCCAGACTTACCTGGACTCCATCATTATTTTATCTAATTATGTCTACTTTTGGCTATTATTAAGGTTTTACATTCCTTACACTAATTTTATTCTGCGATACATTCAACTCTTTCATGACTAGTTCCACGATATTTACAGCTTGATTCACATCTAATTTATCGGCTAGAACTAGCACTTCATACTCATCATTCTCTTCCTTTACAACGACTTCACCGAATTGCTCATGAAGCTCCTCTTCAATGCCCGTAATAATGGATTCTTTTTCTTCTAAACTCTTAAGTTCATTATCCGCTTTAGCTAATTCTTCCGGGGTACTTTTCTGATTGTCTAATTTTACATATAAATCAGTCTCTTTTTTTATATTACTTTCTTTGCGCTCCCATTGAAAAGAGTCCAAAATATTTCTACCTGATACCGCTTGGGAAGCAACCTCTTTCAGTACCTCATCATCATTTTTACTCTCGCTTGATTTCGCTGTTTCTTCCGTTGCCTTCTCACTCGTCTTTTCCTTTTCTTCTAATCCTGTATCAGATCCAATGGCTACATCTGGAGTCTTTGTTGTCGCTGTGAGATCATTACTAACTTGCCCATCCGTTACTACTTCCGTAATAACAAGCTCTTTATTATCAACGGGTTGCAGTTCTAACACCTGTTTACTATCTGCAACTGGAATTTTTGAAGTTCCCGAGTCTTCTGTAAAAAGATAATAAGCCGATAATATCACCATCAAACTGAGCATAGAAACCAACCATATTGTTTGTCTTTTATTATTCATTCCTAACTTCCTCCTTCGTCTTCTCAAGAAATGGATGACATATTACTCCTGTTTACGTGGAACGACTGAAATTCTAAAACTGGGTACATTCAGTCCTTTGGATACAGCATCTACAACAAGATTGCGTACCACTTGATTCTCTGCTCCTTTAGCAACGACTAGCACACCCCTGATTTGCGGCTTGACTCTTTTAGTAATGATAGGTGACACACTTCCAGATGATTCATAGGTTACAATTTCGCCATCACGGGTATATTGGGTAGTATTCCGTTTACCCCCATTTGAATCATTCTCCTCAGATGTCTGTTGGGAATCTCGCACATTGCTTTTAATAACAATTTCTTCGGTTGAATCCACAGTAACTAATACATCGACCGTACCTACACCCACTATTTTTTCCAAAATCTCTTTAATGTTACTCTCGAATACCTCTTCTATACTGCCAAAGGAATCCACTTGCGAACTCGTATTTTGAAACGTTTCCTGTATAGGAGTTGAACTCGGTGGTTCCCTTCCTATATTCTCATTCTCAATTTTTTTCACATTCACAAAGGAATTAAATAACACAATAGCTACTCCTACTAACCCTAGAATAATGAGCCAACGAAACGCAGATATCTTTTTAGCTCCACTCGCGCCCCCACCTACCCATTGCTCTAGCCTCTTATACCAGTTCCCCAAAACCAATCACCCCCTTTATACCTTGGCGTCTTCTTCATTTACCAGAATCCTGATTTGTTCGGCTTTTAAATTCCATTCGCTACTGAGGAGCTTTTGAATATCTTCTGCCCCATTTATAAGTTGAGCCGATGCCTCATCGGATTGACTCGTACCTGTACTACGACCATCTGATTGACCGTTTCCTGCCTCCACGGGCTCCACATTAACTTCCACCTTTACTGGAGCAATGGGGGCTACAGCAATTTGTTGTGAGTGATCTTGATCTGGCTGTCCTTGAGAATCTTCTGTTTCTAACAGTAAAACAACGTCAACCGAAGTGATGGAAGGTGATGCTTGTTCATCCTTTTCTTTCATGGGAGGTAATGTAAGCAACACCTTCACTTCTTGGACTTGTTTGCCTGTCTTCGATTCGATTTGTACCTTCATTTGTCTTGCGACTTCTTCCCCAGCCCACTGGAGACTTTGGGTTTGTTGCTGATGTTGTATTTTCTCTCCCTGAGCCAGAATTTGCTGTAATGTACTCTCTTTACCATTGGTGAAATACGCTGCATTCACATCTTGATTCTGAAATGCTGCACTCAACTTCACTTCCGGTGAATCCGTCAGAAGGTTGATGATGGGCTGCATGAGAGTGAGCAGAACGAGCAGGCTGAGAACCAGCTTGACATAGCGCTCCATAGAACGACTGGGTAGAATAAGATCGACAAAAGTAGCTAAAAGCACAACCATGATGACCTCTCTCATCCATTCGTTTAACCAAGCCATAGCTACCCTCCTTCATCACCTCATCATGACCGTTACATTCCCAGCCATTAGCAGGATCGTAATAGCCAGAAAGAACATTAATCCTACAACCGCCATAGCAGCAAATGCGTAAATCATGCTTTTACCAATCGTCTGCAAGCAGGTCACAATCGGAGTATCTCCAAGTGGTTGCAATACAGCTGCTGCCATTTGATAAATAAGAGCAAGTGTTAATATTTTGATAGCGGGAAACGCACATAGGAAGAGAAGAATAATAACGCCAGCCAACCCGATCGAGTTCTTCACTAATAACGAAGCGGATATTACCGTATCTGTCGCATCCGCGAACATCTTTCCGACGACTGGGATAAAATTTCCAGATACATATTTTGCTGTGCGAATCGTCACACCATCTGTTACGGAGCTTGTAATCCCCTGAACGGATATGACTCCAAGAAATATGGTTAGTAATATTCCAAGTAACCCCACACTTATTTTTTGCAATAGATTCGCCATTTGCGTCAACTTATATTTGTCAGACAGTGAACTTACAATGTGTAGTAGTGCCGAGAAGAATAGAAGTGGAAATACGGTCGTATGGACAACCGCCCCTACCGTGTGAATCATGAATACGATCAAGGGATGCGTAACAGATACCGTGACGAGATTCCCCATAGATGCCAGTAGCGAGAATAGTAGTGGTATCATCGCCATCATAAATTCAATCATATGATTAATAGCTTCCTTGGCGTAACCAATAGCGACGGAGAAGCTGTTAATCGCAATCACCATAATGACCATGTAACATAGTGAATACGCAACCTTGCTGACATTATTTCTTTCAAATGCGGTCTGTAAAGTCTCTAGGATTAAACTCATGATGCTTAGCATCACAATCGTAACTAAGAGTTTCCCATTGTAGAGCACTTCGTGCCAGAAGAAGGATGTCAGACCGGACATCACGTTCTTAATGCCAAACCCTTCTCCACCGGGAAGTAACATATCCATAAAGGAAGGTGTTTTCTGATCAGGAAAGAATCCACCGTAATCTTTCATCAGTTCATCCCAATAACTTTCGACCTGATCCTTGGGTAAGTTATTAGCTTGCTGTTGAATAAGGTGTTCACCCGGAGATTCAGCGTAAACACTGCCTCCCCACATCAGTAGAATGAGCACTATACATACAAATATATGTTTAACGTCTGGAGAACGTCTGCTTCCTAACATAGTAAGATCCTACTTTCTAGTGAGGCAGTAGCTTCATGACAGTTTCAATGATGATTCCTATTATGGGTATAGCTAGCACCATAATTAGTACTTTCCCTGCTAGTTCGATCTTAGTTGCGATACTTTCCTGGCCTGAATCCCTTACAATCTGGGATCCGAATTCAGCAATATAAGCAATACCAATGATTTTGAGAATGGTCTTTAAGTAAATCATCTGAACCCCTGCTGATTCTGCCATTCGTTCTAGCTCACTAATGACGGTGTCGATTTTGCCGATCAAGAACAGAAAAATCAGAATACTTGTAGAGGCGGTTAGCAGAAACGCAAACATCGGTTTTTGCTCTTTAATGATTAGTATTAGAATCGTAGATATTAGCCCGAGCCCAACAACTTGTATGATTTCCATAATGGCTCTCCTACTGGAACAGAAAGATGGATTTGATCTCTTGTAGCAGGTCATCGAGCATACGAACAACCATGAACAGCACCACGATAAAACCGATTAACGTCACCCAATGTGCCATATCCTCTTTTCCCATCTGTTTGAGCACCGTATGAATCATGGCGATGATGATACCGATTCCCGCAATCTGAAAGATGGCGTTCACGTCAATATTCATATTCTGCACCTCACTAAAAGATCAAAATGACGACCAATATCCCAACTAAAAGCCCTAGGTTTTTGCTCAGTTTACCGTATTTATCTAATTCCTCCCTCGCAGTCGACTCTTCATGTTTCAACTGCTGTGCAGCTAACGCAAGGTGTTTCATCTGATCTTGACGATCACTTGTACCTAAAGTGAAGCTAAGTTGATGAAGCACGTCCTTCTCAGTAGATTTCATAGAAGTATGCTTCCAATGGTCGGATAATGCCTGTTGTATACTCTCTTGAGCTGTCAATCCGTGTGGAGGATTCATGAACCTAGCTGCACTCTGAAAGAAAGATTTCAATGGTTCTCGCACCTGTTCTCCCATTTTGTCGAGCGCCTCTGGTAACGGTGTGTATCCATAGGATATTTCTGTCTCCAGTCGTTGCATAGCTAGAATGAGCTCACGAATCTGCCGTGGCCGACTTTCATACTGCCTAGCCTTATTGAGACCTGCTAGTGCTCCTGAGACCACTATAATCAGTATCCCAATCAGTTTAACCATAGACATCAACTCCTTTTTGATTCGGCAAGGACAGTTGGATAGATCGCTGTTGCCTATCCAGGATGCGAAAGTTCAAGTGACCCTCGACCCGATTGAGAATGACGTATACCTCAAACATCTGATTCTCCATCAGAGCGGCCAACGCCGGACGTTGTGAGAGTTCGTCCACAGAGGAGCCATGGGCTGTTGCAATGACGGATATACCCGCATGAAGGGCTTCTGTAATTGCCTCAGCATCTTCAGAACGACCAATTTCATCTACGAGCAGGACTTCAGGCGACATCGATCGAATCATCATCATCATTCCTTCAGCCTTTGGGCAACCGTCCATAACATCCGTTCTTGATCCAACATCGAAGCTGGGTACACCACGTATACTTCCGGCAATCTCCGATCGTTCATCTATGATTCCAACCTTCATCCCTGGCCATTTCACCGTTGTATTACCATAACTACCATTACTAATTTGTCTGGCCATATCCCTGATTAGTGTTGTTTTACCATGCTGAGGAGGAGATAGAATCAGAGTATGCTTCATTCTCTTCTCCTTCCTATCCAGCAAATGTGGAAGAATTTCATCAGACGCTCCATGAATTTCCTTCGCAATCCGGACATTAAACCCACTAATATCTCGTAAGTGTTCCACCTTACCACCGCTTAGCACCGTTCTACCTGCTAATCCGATGCGGTGGCCACCAGGTATCGTTATAAATCCTTTACGCAACTCCTCTTCCATGGTGTAAAGGGAATGGTTGCTAATCCTGTCTAAGAGCCGATGACTATCTTCTCTTGCCGGCTTGTACGAATCCTCGACACGGTATGTCAATTTACCACCCGGAGTGACGAAATGATGATCTCCGGCGGCATTAATCTCAAGTGGTCGCCCTTCTCTTATTCGAACTTCTTCCAATCGATCCAGCATGGAGGATGGTAATTGTTCAAGGAGCGACTTGATCGGTTCAGGAAATAGCTCCAACCAATTCATTTTCATGAATAAACCCTCCTACAATTTTTGTGAAACAAAAATACTTCGAAAGCATTTACCTTCATTTTTGTGAAAAACACTTCGAAAAATATACGCTTAATTTCTCATTTCAATTGCTACTCAGTCAGTAGAGTCACTCATTGTTTTCATACCTCATATGTATGCCTGTACTCCACTTTTATGACCACTGAGTCTATCATTTTTTCAAAATACCAATTAAGAGACAGATCACTCCAAGCAGAATCCAACTCATTTTCGCCCATGATAACTTATCCGCCATCCCTATCAACCCGATGCTAGTTGTAATGATCAACACAGTCGGTCCAACAAAGGCCAACATCGTATTGATCGTCAATGCTTTATCTACTTGTCCAACCTTTAACATGAACAGCGCTGCTGCAATCTCAATGCTTCCTGAGAGAATACGCAGGGTGGCCATGCTGACTACGAACTTGTCCACAATCATTATCCTCCTTTATTTCACTCCTCCCATCCAAGCAGAAACGGCTATACCGTCCTTTTCCAAGGAGTTTATGCTTCCGATGCTAGCGATACTTCGTTTCGCTTTGAGGTATCCGTCTCTTCCGAAATATAAGAAATAGAGTATCAAGTGAAACTTATACTTTCTTATATTTTAAGATATGCTCAAATCTCTTTTTTTAGATGCACAGTTTCGCAGATTCTTTCATTTAATTAGTTAGAAGGAAACAAAAAAAGGACCTAACGGAAAGTTCACCGTCAGGCCCCACATATTACTTCCTTATAACGTTTATGATCAGCGGCGGTCCTCAGGACCTCCAATAAATACTTGACTATCATTATCTAGATTATAAGCGGTATGAAGAGCTTTAATAACTTCATTTAAGTTATTCCCATCGATAACACATGAGGTTTTGATCTCAGATGTGCTAACCATCTTGATACTAACACCTTGTTTAGATATAACATCGAACATCTTAGCTGCAACGCCAGGATGACTAATCATTCCTGCACCCACAATAGATACTTTAACTAACTTATCTTCGGATGTAACTTCTCGATATGGAAGATTCCCTTTGAGACTTTCGATGACGGACAATGCATTGTCACATTCAGATAGCGAAACTGTAAATGAGAAGTCTGCCTCACCATCTTGAACGCCACTTTGTACGATAATATCAACGTTAATACCTTCTCGTGCCAATGCTCCGAATACTTCCGCTAGTACACCTGGAGTATCAGATACACCCAAAATACTAATACGAGCCACATTCTTATCGTAAGCGATGCCACTTACTACGACCCCTTGTTCCATGCTTGCTTCCTCCTTAACAACGGTACCTTCATTATTATTGAAACTGGACCGCACCACGAGGCGGACTTTATTATGCTTCGCATACTCTACAGCACGTGGATGTAATACAGCCGCACCCAGACTAGCAAGCTCCAGCATTTCATCATAAGATATTTCCTTAAGCTTGGTAGCACATTTCACAATACGCGGATCAGTAGAGTAAATACCATCTACATCGGTGTAAATCTCACATACATCTGCATTAATCGCAGCTGCCAATGACACTGCTGTAGTATCCGAACCACCACGTCCGAATGTCGTAATCTCTCCATCTTCCGTCATTCCTTGGAATCCAGCAACTACAACAATTTTCCCCTGTTTCAGTGCAGCTTGAACACGATCTGGCATAATATCCATAATTCTTGCTTTACCATGTACCGACTCTGTTCGGAATCCAGCTTGCCACCCTGTAAAAGAAACAGCCTCACGACCTAGATGATGAATAGCCATCGATAACATGGCCATTGATATTTGCTCACCTGTTGTCATTAACATATCCATTTCCCGTGCTGGCGGCTCCGGGTTCAATAACTTAGCTTGGTCAATTAACTCATCTGTGGTATCCCCCATAGCTGAGACTACGACCACACATTGATGACCTTCATCTTGCTTCTCAACGATGCGTCTTGCTACACGCTGCATCCGTTCCGTATTTCCAACAGAACTACCTCCGAATTTCATGACGTACAGTGACAACTTTGATTCACTCCCCACTCATAATAAACACGATCACTCTATTGCGATTCTCTTTTATCCAACTCTTAGCGATGATTAGGCACGAGAAATATATTTACCATCGCGTGTATCGATTAATAACACATCATCCTCATTAATGAAAAGAGGAACATGAACCGTGTGACCTGTTTCTAATTTAGCATTTTTAGTAGCCCCTTGAGCAGTATTACCTTTAACTCCTGGCTCTGTTTCTGTTACTTTAAGTTCAACACTATGCGGTAAGTTAATACCTAGAATTTCTCCCTTATAACTAACGATAGTTACTACCATATTCTCTCTAATGAAGTTAAGTTCCCATTTAAGCTGATCACTGGTCAATGTAAATTGATCGTACGTTTCATTGTCCATGAAAGCATGTTCTTGGCCACTAGCATATAGATACTGTACAGGACGATTCTCAATAACTGCACGTCCGATCGATTCACCTGCACGGAAAGTACGCTCAACAGTGTTACCATTACGTAGGTTCTTCAATTTAGAACGTACAAATGCCGCACCCTTACCAGGTTTAACATGTTGAAAATCGATTACCGTGTAAATATCCCCTTCAACTTCCACCGTTAATCCTGTCTTTAAGTCGTTTACTGATATCATAAAATAATAACCTCCTGAAAGTTTTTTTTATCAATATATTAATTAGTTAACACAGTGTAATCTTTACTACAATGCGTCAATATAACAATACCCGTCTCTGTAATAAGAATGTCATCCTCAATACGAACTCCACCGATACCCGGTAAATAAATACCTGGTTCAACCGTAACAACCATACCTGGTTGTAGAATATCATCACTTATCTTAGATAGTCGAGGAGATTCATGCACTTCCATACCTAACCCATGCCCAGTACTATGACCGAATTGATCCCCATATCCGTATTTCGTAATGATATCACGGGCAAGTGCATCCGCTTCACGCCCCGTCATTCCTGACTTAATATGTGCCAGTGTATGAAGTTGCGCTTCCAATACAATATCATAGATTTCCTTCAATACGGGTTTAGGTTTTCCCAAAGCAATGGTTCGTGTTAAGTCCGAACAATACCCATCTAGTAATGCACCGAAATCAAAGGTAATAAATTCATCCCCTTGGATCAAACGTTCGCTGGCAACACCATGAGGTAAAGCGGACCGTTCACCTGAAGCAACAATCGTATCAAATGATGATGATGTTGCCCCTTGATTACGCATATAGAATTCCATAGCTAGATCAACTTCGCGCTCCGTCATTCCTGGCTTTACGACACCCAATATATAATTGAATGTTTCATCCGCTAGGTCGGCTGCGCGTTGCATGATCTTCATTTCTTCCTCATCCTTAAATATGCGCAGTTGCTCTACTAATCCCTTAACAGGGACAAGCTTGATCACAGGCTCTAGCTGTTCCTTATAGGTAATATATGCGCTGTAAGAAACATCATCCTGTTCGAAAGCAAGCTGATCAATCTTACTGCTTACAAGCAACTCCCTAACATGATCCATCACTTGAGTCCCATGTTCCACAACAGTGAAGCCTTTCGCTTGTTGCGGAGCTTGAGTCATGTAACGAAAATCTGTTAGCAAATATGCATCAGACAGTGTCACTAGAACATAACCTGATGATCCAGTGAATCCTGTTAAGTAACGGCGGTTAATTGGACTTGTAATGAATACCGCTTCCACATTCTTCTTGTGCATAGCTTCACGTAACTTAAGTACTCTTGAATTTCCCATTATGCTATCTCCCTTTCTACACTTTAAGAGGTTGTTCAAAAAGTCATCTTTTGAACTCGCACTTTAAGGAGAGCAGTACTACTGTCCCTGATCTTCCAAGTGGCGTACCAGTGCAATCAGTCCAAGTTCATAACTTAATGCACCAAATCCAGCAATCTGTCCGATGGCAACTGGAGCAATCACAGACGTATGTCGAAAAGACTCCCTAGAGTGAATATTTGATAAGTGTACCTCTACTGTTGGAATGCGTACAGAGCTAATCGCATCACGTAATGCATAGCTATAATGGGTTAACGCCCCAGGATTAAGAATAATCCCATTCGCTTTATCCATTGCTTCGTGAATCCAATCGATCATGACTCCTTCATGATTTGATTGATAGAAAGAAATATCAACACCTAGATCGCTCGCTTGTTTCCGAATGTTATCTTCAATAGATTGTAAGTTTTGTGACCCGTAAATTCCAGGCTCCCTTACTCCTAGGAGATTGAGGTTCGGTCCATTGATTACCCATATAGTTGTCAAAATGATATTACCACCTTTTTAGAGGGTGTTCAAAAAGTCACCTTTTGATCACGAAGCTTACCAAAGAAGCTTACTCGACATCGAATATTGGATTCAGCCGGTCCTTCCGGTGCTCACGTAGGGACTGCCTACGCTACGCTCCTCACTCCCTACCTTCATCCAATCTTCTTGGTGCTGAAAACCTGACTTTTTGAACTCTAACTTTTATAAAATAACCATCTGCTATTTTACCATAGGTGATGCATTCTTGAGAAGTTATTTCGAGTTCAGCCTTCTACTTTCTTTGGTTCTCTCATCCTCTCATCAGTGAATTCCATAGCAATGGTGTATCCAATAAATAATCCCCACAAGAGATATAAGCAGAATTCACTGATCACCGTTGTTGCCGTCAGCGCTGATAATGGCTTGACCATATCGAATATTGGACCCACCACCACAAAGATAATCAACCACCAGAACACTCCATAGAGCATTCCAGGCCAGGGCCCCTTCATCTTTCGAAACAATAACACATAGATAAAAGAAACCGCTATAGAAAAAGCGATAAAGACCAGCAAGCCTACTAAATGTCCCGCCCCACTCTTTAAAAATTCATGTTTAAAGAATGGTTCCGCTAAATAAGCTGGAATGACTTTTGTAAATTTAAAAACGTAAAATATCCAATGGATCGTCCCCCAGAACAGACCTGCAAAAAATCCAAGTTCCAAGGCAAAAGCATACTTATTCGTATATGTACTCTTTGTTTGTTGATGTTGATTCATAAAGTGATCCTCCTAGTCATATGACTATTCATCCAATTTCCTCTCTGCTAGTATGTTCATTTCATGTGCAGGCAAACCACAACTTCGACATGAAAGTTAGTTACTATTGTCCAATACTCATCCTTTCGCCTGGAGATCGAAATGAATGTATTTGTTCCTGTATTTCATTGAAACTAGATATTGATGAGAAAATTCGATACAATAGAGTGAATATATATGATGGATTGTCAAGACATTTGCGATATGGCTTTACAATTCAATATTCACAAAAAAATAAACCAACTTAGGGAAGGTGAAATGGTTGCCTCAAGAGTCTAAATCTGTCAGCTATGGTGGCCAAGCCGTCATTGAAGGCGTTATGTTTGGCGGAAAAAATATTAATGTCACTGCCGTGAGACGAAAGAACAATGAAATAACATTTTTGGAAGTGCCACGCCAAGACAAATCATGGGTGAAAAAGCTACGTAAAATCCCCCTTATTCGCGGTATTGTCGGTATTATAGATTCCAGTGCGAAAGGATCCAAGCATTTGAATTACTCAGCGGACGCCTATGCGGATGATGAGATTGAACCAGAAGAACGGACCAAACAGAAAGAAAAAGAAGAATCTGGATTAAGTCTAACGATGATGATTGGCGTTGCAGCAGTAGGTGTGCTTTCTTTCATCGTAAGTAAGCTAATCTTCACACTCGTACCCGTATTTCTTGAAGATTTCATATTTGGTGGGTTGTTTGATCACTACATCTTGCATAACTTAGTAGAAGGTGTCATCAAACTAGCACTACTGCTTGTATATCTTTGGGCCATTACTTTAACACCAGTTGTCAAACGACTATTTCAATATCATGGTGCAGAACACAAAGTTATCTCTACCTACGAGGCAGGGGATGAATTAACTGTAGCGAATGTTCAGAAGCATAGTCGACTTCATTATCGTTGTGGTAGTAGCTTCATGATGCTTACCATCGTGTTGGGTGTTATCATTTATTCGATCGTACCATGGGACAATATGTGGGATCGTGTGTTGCAACGTCTTGTTTTATTACCTGTCGTTATAGCTGTTTCCTTCGAATTTCTAAAGCTTACGAATGCTATGAGAGAAACCCCGGTCTTACGCTATCTAGGCTATCCAGGGCTTTGGTTACAGTTGCTGACAACAAAGGAACCTCTGGACGAACAAGTAGAAGTTTCAATCGCTTCTTTTAACCGAATGAGGGAGTTGGACGCTGAGCTTGAGAACTCCAAAGCTAGTTCCTCCGTCAGAACAGGAGCATTAGATGCTGTGAAAGGGTGAGAATGAGATGAAGAGTCAATCTATTATCGCATGGACAATGATCGTATTGGCAGGGATCGGTTTGCTAAGCGACATCTTATTCAACCAATTCATTCTATTGAAGAATCTCCTTATCCCAGTCATTGTGTTCATTGTGATATTTCTATTATTCAGACATTACCAGCCTAGTCGATTCAAGAGACATCCTAAGGTGAAGCCATCTCGTAGGACGATGGCCAAAGCTGCTGGAATGAGAAAAGGAACCTCAAGTTCGTCTTCCAAAAAGAATAAAGATTATCCTTTTCAATTGATCGAAGGTCAAAAAGGAAAAAACGATGATCATATGCCTAAATATCATTAGATAGGCGGAAACGGATCTGTCGTCCTTATTAGGAAAGATCCATTTCCGCATCAAAGAAGGTAACCTCTAATATCCTTATGGATTGTAGAGGTTACCTTTTTTTAATGATTTCAAGGGATTTTAATCGTGCGAAATTCTTTATCCTGCTCGATATACCTTTCATCATGTGCTGACAACATCGTCTCAACCATCGCTTGGAGCATACTAAACGGACCTCGAAACCTCGCCATCGAACAACCACAATGTGAAATCACTTAAAAGTCCCCCATTCTCATATATTGTATATATGAGAATGGGGGACTTTTCACGACCTATAGTTATAATTACTGCTTATAATATGTTGTAAGTGCGGGAATCAAGCCAAGTGGATTATTCAGAATATGTCTTGCACTGAAAAAGATACTTCCGCCTACTTCTGGATCATTAGCATTATATTTCAGTTGATTAATGATCTCTTGGGCATTCTGCCAGCCAATCTCAGTAGTACCCAACTTATAAGGTGCATGACCTATATACAACTCTACGTCCGTTCCCTTCACTTCATTTACCCACCAATTCACCAACGTATCATACTGTACAATCTTATTGGATAGACTCCAGTATAGTTGCGGAGCTACATAATCGATCCAGTCATTCTTAATCCACGTGCGCACATCTGCATAGTAATCATCATAAGACGTAATACTTGCTTTGGTGTCTGAACCTGTCCGATCAGATGCTTTATTACGCCATACTCCGAATGGACTAACTCCAAAGGCTATATGTGGTTTTACAGATTGAATAGATGTATTTAATTGCTGAACAAATTGATTCACATTGTCACGACGCCAGTTGTCTTTCGTAGCTATTTTTTTTGAATTATATGTCTTAAACGTGCTTTCATCGTTAAAGATCACTCCCGTTGGATAGAAATAATCATCGAGATGAACACCATCAATATTGTAATTGTTAACTACTTCCATAATCACATCAATCACATGAGCCCGTGCCTCTGGAATACCAGGGTTTATTATGAGCTGATTCTTAGTATTCACGATCCATTCAGGGTGTTGGATCGCTACGTGATTGCTTGCCAATGTGGCCGTATTCGTATCCGTATTCGCGCGGAATGGATTAAACCACGCATGAAATTCCATTCCTCTCGCATGAGTCTCATCAATCATAAATTGAAGAGGATCATACCCAGGATCATTTCCTTGCTTCCCGGTCAGCGTCTTAGACCATGGGACCAATGCCGACGGATAGAGTGCGTCCCCCGCTGGACGAATTTGAACGAACACCGAATTTAATCCTATCGCTTGCAGACTTTCAATTAAATAAATATACTCTTCCTTCTGCTTTTGCATATCCACATAGGAAGCCGCTGATGGCCAATCCAAATTATACACAGTGGATACCCACGCTCCACGAAGCGCAGAATTATTTATGCCTTCATTTTCATCCCCAAAATCCGGCAGCACCGCCCCACTAATTAACGTAACGGTCTGGTCTGCTTGATCCCAGTTAACTTGTAGTCCAAGTGCCTCTCCCACGAAGCGAAGCGGTACCATAGTACGACCATTTCTAATCTGCACCGAAGCATCAAGTGATACAGTTGAACCATTTATCAATCCTGTAGTTTTACCATTCGTGAGTTGAATCATTGCAATATTGCTCTCTATGGTTACTGTTTTTGTGCTTTGTGACCATGCAACGGTCGCACCCAAGCCTTCACTAATGACCCGTAAAGGAACCATCGTAATATTTAGTTTAGGGAGAATATAAGGTGCCGTATCACTTGTTAGTGGTACCCCATCTAATAAAACACTTATACGTTTAGTCATTTGTGCTTCAGCAGTATGATTTATCCCCGGAAATAAGATGATCATCATGAGCACTAGCAAGAACCATTTTTTTAATTTCATCACTTTTTTACCTCCACAATAATAATTTACATGAAATAGTGAGAGTTCAAAAAGTCAAATTTTCAGCACCAAGAAGATTGGATGAAGCTAGGGAGTGAGGAGCGGAGCGTAGGCTGTACCTACGTGAGCACCGGAAGGACCGGCTGAATTCAATATTCGATGTCGAATTCGCCCCCCTGATATACTTCGTGATCAAAAGGTGACTTTTTGAACTACCTCTAATAAAAAAGCACCTGTCTCTGAGGGCGCGACAGATGCTAAGCTTACGAATCACTAACTAATTCCTTGTGTACGTCACGCAATTGTTGTAATCGCTGTTCGTCCCGGCGAAAATATTCTAATAGCATCTCAATCTGCGTTATGGAATCCCAACTTAAATGGTGCTCGATTCCTTCGACATCTGCATAAATATTCTCTTCTTGAACACCGATCACCGTCAGAAATTCCTCTAACAGTTGATGGCGATCTACAAGACGCTTTCCAATTTTCTTACCTTTTGGCGTCAATATAAGACCACGATATTTCTCATAGATAAGATATTCATCTTTGTCCAATTTCTGAATCATCTTGGTAACAGATGAAGGATGAACTTCTAAGCCTTCGGCAATATCCGAAACACGAGCATAACCTTTCTCATCGATCAGCTTGTAGATGCGCTCTAAGTAATCCTCCATACTAGGCGTTGGCATCTTCATCCCTCTTTTCTCTTAAAGGATTGTCAAGCCCTATCGCACTTAACTTAACAATCCATCTCTATTAAACATAAATCCTAAATCCGAATACCCGCTTATGTAATGATACATGTTCCATAAGACACTTGGCAAGTCCCATCAGTCTAGAGTAGCAACAATAACAACCAGATGACCATTCATAATTTCACTCAAAACTTCAGCCACTCCGGTGTTATTTGTTGTAGCCAAATCGTAATTCTAAACATTTGATCTGTAAATAAGAGGATTCCCATCAACAGCATCAGTCCGCCACCAATTTTCATCATCAGGTTGGAATACTTCAGAATCCATTTGGTTGAGCCAATGAAAAACGCAAGAATAAAGAAAGGGATCGCAAATCCAACTGTATACGCAGTAATAAGCGGGAACCATGCCCCCGGCTCACTAACGGCCATAGCGATAATAGCGGCAAGAATAGGTCCAATACATGGTGACCAACCTGCTGAGAAGCCTATTCCGAATATAAACGAGCCAATATAACCTGCAGGCTTAAATTTCAAATCTATCTTACGTTCCTTCATCAAAAACTTCGGTTGGAATATCCCTAATAAGAAGAGTCCCATCAATATAATCAAAATAGCTGATAATTGTCTAATCAAGTCCCTATTATCTGAGAAAAACTGTCCGAAAAATCCCGCTCCGAACCCAAGTGTGTAGAAAACGGCAGAAAACCCAAGGATAAATGCCAGCGTATGAGTGAGCGTCCGAAAACGTACTTCTTTCTTATTCTGTTCGGTCTTAAGCTGATGAACTGACATCCCTGTAATATAAGAGAGATACGAGGGATACAACGGCAAACAACATGGCGAAATAAATGATGCTAGACCTGCAATAAATGCAAGTGAGATACTAATTTCTGACATATTTTCACCTCCTAAATAGATAGCCCCTTCTTACCGAGCATCGTCACAACGAGCAGAGATATAAGCAATAATACGATAGTCGCACCTGGAGCAAGATTCCAAATACCGGCCACTACTAGCCCTACGACTACAGCAATCTCCGAAATAACGACTGACCATACAACGGAAGCTTTGAAACTCCGAGCAATTAATAAACTAATGGCCACAGGGATGGTTAACAGAGCCGATACTAGTAAGGCTCCAACGATTTTGATTGCCGTACTGACTACCAATGCCGTAAGGACCGTAATCAGCATATTAAGCAACTTAACGGGTAATCCACTCACACTAGCTGCATCCTCTTCAAAACTTAATAGAAAGAACTCCTTGAAGAATAAAGTCACAACCAGCACAACAATTACAGTAACCCCGCCAACCACATATAGATCCATCGTATCCAGTGTATAAATGCTCCCGAATAAATAACTCATGACATCTGTATTATAACCCATTCCTAAAGTAAAAAAGAGCGAAGCCAAGGCCACGCCACCAGACATAATAATCGCAATGGAAAGTTCTGCATAGCTTTTATACGCTTTACGTAACTTCTCAATAGCAAAGGATGCTAGAATGGCAAAGACCAAGCCTACTCCCAAAGGATACACTTCAATTAGAAACCCTAAGGCTACACCAGCAATGGTCACATGAGCAATGGTATCTCCAATCATGGATAGTCTGCGTAGCACTAGAAATATTCCAATAAGAGGGGCTGTTAATCCAATTAATATTCCTCCGGCAAGAGCTCTTTGAAAAAAATCACTAAACATTATTTCAAATGGCAATAATAACGACTCCTTAAACTGATTCCATCAATTAGTAGATAGTGAATGTTCTAAATTATGCTCTTCACAGTTTTGAAGATCATGAGAATGTCTAACAAATAAATTAATATTGCCGTTCTTCTGCTTAGGTGTGGTTCCCAAGTATCCTTCAATCATATCCAAATCATGAGACACCATTAAAAAGGTCATACGATGATGTGCATGCATATGGGTTATCAGTTCAAAAAAACTTGCCTGTGTCTCCGCATCAATTCCTACCGTAGGCTCATCCAATACGAGTAGGTCTGGATGGTTAATGAGCGCACGAGCTAGAAAAACACGTTGTTGTTGCCCACCTGATAGCTCCCCTACACGTTTGCTAGCAATATCCTGAATACGCATCACTTCTAATGCATCATCGCACTGTTGATGCATGGAGCGACTAACACGACGAAAGAGAGACTTATTATTGTACATCCCTGAAAGTACTACTTCGCGCACCGTCGCGGGAAATAACGGATTGAAGTTATTCTTCTGCGGAACGTATCCGATACGCTCCCAATCCTTAAATGAATGAATGGGTTTGCCGAATAGGTTAATATTCCCTTTATCCATAGGTAGAAGACCCACGATTAATTTCATTAAAGTCGTTTTCCCAGCTCCATTTGAGCCAATAATACCAACGAAATCACGCTCTCTCACAGAGAAATTCACATCAGACAATACCTTCTGATTTCTATATGAGAAAGATACGTTTTCAATTTCAATAATATGCTGATGACAATCCTGGGCCGCCAGTGACTTCATAAGTACTCCGCCCTTCTAATTAAGTTCTAACCTTTATTTTAAGGCTATAATTAAATTTTGCAAATTTTTCTCCATTAGTGTAAAGTAATCTTCTTTTTTCTTTTCCTGTTCTTTCGTTAAACCCTCTACTGGATTGAGCACCATCGTCTCTACCTTTGCTTCACCAGCCAAGGTCTTCGCAATTCGATCAGATACCAGTTCCTCGAAAAAGATATATCGGATACCCTTTTCTTTCACCAAATTAGCTAAATTCATAATATCTTGCGCACGAGGTTCTGCATCAGGGGAGAGTCCCATAATGGCATATTGGGTTAATCCATAATCACGCGTCAAGTACCCGAAAGCTTGATGGGAAACAACAATTTCCTTCTTCGTTAGTTTCGCTAACTCTGATTCGAATTTATGATCTAATTCCAGCAATTGATCCTTCAATCCTTGATACCTTTGTTCGTATTGTATTTGATTCGTTGGATCAGCTTCGATGAAGCTATTCTTGATATTCTCAGCCATGATGAGTGCAGACTTTGGACTCACCCACGTATGTGGGTCGATATGATGCTGTGCTACACTTTCTGCATCCTCTGCTTCTCCATGGTCATGCCCATCATTCTCGGAGGATTCTATAAGCTTTATACCTTTGCTCACTTCCACCGATTTTACTTTACTATCTTTATTAAGTCCTTTTAGAAAGTCGGGAACCCATCCTTCTAGTCCAGCTCCATTATACATAAACAACTGAGCTTTCGATGTATTTATAATTTCTTGACTTCTCGGTGTCCAATCATGAGGTTCCACACCAAATGGAATTAAATTAACGACATGAGCATCCTCTCCACCAATAGCTTGAGCAAATACATAGATTGGATAAAATGTAGTCACAACATTCACTTTACCTTCTTGCATCGCCCCGTTGGAGGTGCTCCCACATCCAGTTATCATCATCGTAAGAATCAAACCTACAATGAACGTGATCATCCTACTATTATTCTTCTTCATGTTAATTTTCAGCTCCACTTTTATTAATCGTAATCATTACTATTTGATTATAAAGGTAGCAAGATTCAATTGTCAACAGAAGAAACATGACATAAAACGGTATCCCCGCGTGAGGATACCGTTCTCTTATAACAAAAACTCTAACCATCTAGCACACTTATTTCACAATGGCTCCATTTGGCATTTCATCCGGAACGGTCGCTAAGGTCAGTTGATCTCCGTGCGTTGCTGCTAGAATCATTCCTTGCGACAACTCTCCCCGTAACTTAACAGGCTTCAAATTGATAACACAAATCACTTTACGACCTACTAATTGTTCAGGAGTGTAGAATTTAGCTATACCAGATACGACCTGACGTTGCTCAAATCCAAGATCAAGTTGAAGTTTCAATAGTTTATCAGCTTTTTTCACCGGTTCTGCCGCAATAATTTGGGCAACACGAAGCTCAACTTTAGCAAAGTCCTCTATCCCGATTTCTTCACTATGCTCGACCGGGGCTTGATCCGTTGCTTGCTCAGCCGCCGCTGCTTCTGCCGCCTTGACTCCTCCGGACATCGCCTCTGCGATATAAGCAACTTCTTGCTCCACATCTAAGCGCGGGAATATTGGATCTCCTTTAACTAACTTCGTTCCTGCTGGGAATAATCCGAAGATTTTACCACTTTCCCAAGTTGTAAGTTCTCCTTGTTGTATTCCAAGTTGCTCCCATATTTTATGCGGTGCTTGGGTTACGAAAGGCTGTAACAAAATCGATGCAATCCGTAAACTTTCGACAAGATGAGTCATAACCGAAGCAAGTTCATTTACTTTAGACTCATCTTTAGCAAGAACCCAAGGCTGCGTTTCATCAATATATTTGTTACTCCGACTTACAAACTGTCCGATTACAGTTAATGCAACAGAGAACTCCATATTTTCCATAGACTCTTCTACTTTATCATATGTTGTCTTGGCAGCATCTTCCACCGCACGGTCGAATGGTGTTACGCCAGCTTGATATGCTGGTACAATCCCATCAAAGTATTTATCCACCATTGCCACTGTACGATTCAATAGATTCCCCAAATCATTCGCTAGGTCCGAATTGACTCGTTCCACGAAGCTCTCAGGTGTGAATGTTCCGTCTGAGCCGAAAGGCACTTCACGCAATAAATAATAACGTAGAGAATCCAATCCATATCGACTAATCAACGTTACAGGATCTACAACGTTCCCTTTCGATTTGGACATTTTACCATCTTTCATCAATAACCAGCCATGAGCGAACACCTGCTTAGGTAAAGGTAGATCTAACGCCATTAGAATAATCGGCCAATAAATCGTATGGAAACGAACAATCTCTTTACTCATCAGATGTACATTCGCTGGCCAATACTTATCAAACAACTCTGTATTATCTGAGCCATATCCTAGAGCAGTAATGTAGTTAAGCAAAGCATCGATCCAGACATAGATGACATGTTTCGGATCGCTTTTAACTTTGATCCCCCAGTCGTAAGTCGTACGCGATACAGCCAAATCCTCAAGACCAGGCTTTATGAAGTTATTAATCATCTCATTCTTACGAGATACAGGCTGTATAAAATCAGGATGATCCTCATAATGCTTCAATAGCCGATCAACGTACTTGCTCATCTTGAAGAAATAGCTCTCTTCCTTCACACGTTCAACAGCTCTACCGCAGTCAGGACAGTTCCCATTTACAAGCTGACGCTCTAGGAAAAAGGATTCATCGGGCGTACAATACCAGCCTTCATACTCCCCCTTATAAATATCTCCTTGTTGCAATAGACGTTCAAATACATCCTGCACGACCTTCTTATGCCGTTCTTCTGTCGTACGGAGGAAGTCATCATTCGAAATATCTAGCGTTCCCCATAGTTCCTTAATTCCAGCTACAATCTCATCTACAAATTGTTGAGGTGTTTTACCTGCTTCTGCCGCTTTACGTTCAATCTTCTGCCCATGCTCGTCTGTACCGGTCAAATAACGAACATCATAGCCACGAAGTTTCTTATATCGAACCAATGCATCCCCCGCTACAGTAGTATAGGCATGCCCAATATGTAGCTTATCGCTTGGATAATAAATCGGGGTCGTTAAATAGAATGTCTTCTTCTCAGTCATTTATAATCATTCCTTCCAAATTAGTTGTTAATGTACCTTGGTCCGTAGACCCCAAAATCAACAAAAAACTCCCATCCCCATATGGGACGAGAGTTATCTCACGTGTTACCACCCAAATTCCCTCCACCTTTGCAGGTGACAGGCTTCATCAGTCCCGTTATGCATATGAATACACACGAGAACTGTCCATTAACGCTGGCACACGTCGTCCCCTTACGTAGAATACCCTTCGGTATCCTAGCGCTCGAAAACAATTCCTCCCGGACCATATTCTGAGACCCGCTTAGACCGGTTTGCAGCTACCCCCGGCTCTCTGCACTATGCGTAATTCTCGTACTCATCCGTTCCTCGGAAATCAACATATATTATCTAATATACTTAAGTACGTTGTTATTTGTCAAGTCGTTCCACCTTGTTACTATGAAGTCGTTCCCTTTCCAGCCTTATCTTTCCGCTGAGGCACTAGGTCAACGCCTCCTGGATGAAAAGGATGGCATCTTGCTATCCTCTTCATCGCAAGCCAAGTTCCCTTAGCCGCACCATGAACCTCTATAGCTTCGAGAGCATATGCAGAACATGTTGGATAGAACCGACATGTCGCTGGTTTCAAGGGTGAGATCACTTTACGGTAAACGACTATAGGTCCCTTCATCACTTTACGAGCAAGAGTCATTAATATCAATCTCCATTCATACCCGCAGAAGCTTACCTTACCATCCTCTTCCATCAACTGCTGGAAATCCTTACAATATTACTACTTCTAATAATGCAACATTATTATGTCAGCGTCAATTCTGTAGCCAATAACAACCACATTGATTCTCAGCTAAAAAATGACGCCTTACGAGAATTTTTTATGACCGTTATCCGTCTTCGTGAGAAAAATAAAGAGACCTCATATTTCTACGAGGTCCCTTTATGATTACTGCAACTATGTTATTACTTTCGTTCAGGCATTTGTGAAAACACGAGATTCACTGGCAAATTACTACCTGGAGCTGCTGTGAACCAAATCTCGACACGTTGCTCTTGGGCACCTGTGCGATAAACCACACTGTTGTCATAAGGAGTTAGGAGTGATCCTGCGACTCCACTACCTTCAGGAACAGATACGATATTCCCATTCACCAAGATCATTCCCGAATACTCTCCCCCACGTGGATTGAACGTGATAAGTGTATTCGCAGCAACTCGGTTCATACTAATCTTATACATAACTCCAAAGTTACCTCGATTGGACTCTACCTCACCTGTCATAGGGTCCACACCAACAAGATTGGGATCTCCGTTGTTATCGCCCAAAGAAATACGAGCAGGAGTCAAACCAACTACATCATCGTACTCAATAATACGTGTTGAATCAGAATATGTCCCACGAGTATGAACATCTCTTCCAAGATCCATTAAGTATGGAAGACTCACAAAAGGATCTTTATTCGCTTCAAGCATTATGACTGTATATTCAATAGGAGAATCACTTTCTACATCAGCTAATAATGAAATAACCTGCGTCGGGGTCATTTTAAATGCATTTAATTCGTTCAGAATAATTTTGCTTTCACCCGGAGCAATCGAAACGGACTCTTTCACTAAAGGATTTTGCATGGATTGGAAATAACGTTGCACCGATAGCTTACCTACTAGTGCTGCATATATATTCGGACCAGCAAATCCAGAATCCAGAACATCAATCGTTGCTGGTAATTCATTCTTATTCGTAGCAATGACATACATTTTCACATCAACTGCCATAGCGTTAACGTGATGAATCATAAAACGCGCTTTACCTAGTGTCGTCTCACGATAAACTACACCTTCGGAATAGACTGTTTCAGGGCTATTACTACGTAACAACGTTACAGGTTCTGAAGACACCCGATACGGCACTTGATTCATCGTAGGTATATTGGCACCATCAAATCTGTATTGACCTCCAATAGGTGTAAATAATTTATTGAAATCTGGTTCGCTATATAAGCTTTCATTTGTAATATTAATCGTCTTCTCGTAATGTCCTTCTGCACCATACCCATCTGTTACTGTCAGTTGAACCTTGACAGGACCCGCTTTAAAAAAGGCCAACTGTTTGTTCATCCAATCTCTTTTCACAATATTGTTCTCATCATCCGTACTTTGATCTTTAATCGTAATGAGTTCACCCATTTTATATTCATCTTTATCTGTCGTAAACATAGCTACAGGTGGTAAATTAGGTGCTTTCACTACGATTGTCAATGAATACGGATCGCTCCATTCTCCATTACTATCAAGTACGGAATAAGTTACCTTGTGAGTTCCAATCTCCTGAAAGATATCTTCTCGGCCTTCCCAACGTTCTTCAACGATAGGCAGTCCTTTAGGCGATGATGCGTAGGTTACATAAGTCACAGTTGTTTCTCCTGCAACAATCACTTTCTGCTGGATCGTAAACGAAGCAACAGGTTTCGTTGAAAGACTAAGAATAACTCTCTTTTGTACCGAATCATAGAAATAAGGAATATTAAGTGCTTGTGTAATAGAAGTCAATGGAACCATAAATATATTGTTGTCCTGGTAAGCCGCTCCTTTCATTTCTTTCGAAACACCATTCACGGTATATTTATTACTGTCAGTTTTGAATCGTAATTCATTATCTCCACTTATAATAATAGTCTCTTTAGTCGTACTGTTATACGTAAGATTAAGACCTACACGATCTACCATAGAACGAAGAGCAACATAAGAAACACCACTCTTTACCGCCATAGGCCGACTCGCTGTATACAACTTACCATCTTGAAACATTTTAGCACTGTTTATCATCATGATTAATTCACCTGAATGAACTGAAGCATTTTGTGTTCCATCTGCCTCCATTTCCGGGGAAATGATTACAGGCGTATCCTCATCGTTATCCGTTTCATATACCGCCTCA
Source organism: Paenibacillus sp. FA6 (assembly GCF_051550225.1). NCBI lineage: Bacteria > Bacillati > Bacillota > Bacilli > Caryophanales > Paenibacillaceae > Paenibacillus > Paenibacillus sp. FA6. The sequence continues at coordinate 2,691,588 of NZ_CP188820.1, forward strand.
GTAACTGCTGCATTGTGCTCTACCGGAGTGAAACCGTCGGCATTTACTGGATTAACTAAAGTAATCTGTGTTACTGCAAAAATCGCTAAAAAAGTAAGTTTCTTGAAATTCATCAGTATGCTCCTCTATTCCCTATTTCTGTCTAATGTTAATACTCATCTCACATAAGTAATAGACGCAATTTAACACAAAAGGTTGCTGTTAAGCAACAATGAAGATACAACTATTTAATACTTCACACATTTACTACCTTTTCATAACAATCCCTACACTACTCGCACAAGAAAAAGAGGATGTCCCCCAACCCTATTTCATGGTTTCTGGGACACCCCCACTATTAAACTAATTTACTGCATATGATTGCTTGCGACCTTCTGCAATAAGACGATAGGCACGCTGAACTTCTTCTTCGCTAGGAGATGGAACACCCTGTAGTGGATATTCTTTACCCATAGCTTCCCACTTATAGACGCCCATCTGATGATAAGGTAGAATCTCAAATTTCTCTACTCCATTTAATGTACCTATAAACTGACCTAAATGGACAAGATCCTCTTCTTGATCATGTATACCTGGAACATAAACATGGCGTATCCACATCTTATGACCATGTTCTGATAACCACTGTGCCGTTTTGAGAGTTTTCTCATTACTTTTAGAGGTCAACTTGATATGCTTCTCATCATCTATGTGCTTGATATCTAAAAGCACCAAATCAGTAACATCCAATAAATCCTTAATTTTATCTGGATCATTAAAGCCGTTACTATCTAAAGTCGTGTGAAGATTCCAACGATTCTTAACCTCTTTAAATAGTTCAGCAACGAAACGGGGTTGTAGGCTAGGTTCGCCTCCCGAGACTGTAAGGCCGCCTCCAGATGATTGATAGTAGTTAATGTAAGGCTCAATCTCTGATAGAGCTTCTTCAACAGTCATTTCTTTGCCCTCATTCATCCCCCATGTATCGGGGTTATGACAGTATTGACATTTCATAAGGCAACCCTGCATAAATAGGACAAAGCGGATACCTGGTCCGTCAACCGTACCGAAGGTCTCCAAAGAATGTACATGCCCTTTAATCATATGAAGTCATCCTTCCCGCATCCGCTGTCTTAAAAGTATATTACTAATTACATTGAACCGTGGAATGTACGATTGATAACATCCATTTGTTGTTCACGAGTTAATTTAATGAAGTTAACCGCATATCCAGAGACACGAATCGTCAGCTGTGGATATTCTTCTGGATGTTCCATCGCATCCATCAGTTGTTCACGATTAAATACGTTAACGTTAAGATGGTGAGCACCGCTACCAAAGTAACCATCCATCATTGCAACAAGATTGGATTTACGCGTTTCTTCTTCTTTACCCAATGCTTTAGGTACGATGGAGAATGTGTTAGAAATACCATCTAAACTATCTTCATAAGGTAGTTTAGCAACAGAGCTTAATGAAGCTAAAGCACCTTTCTTATCGCGTCCATGCATAGGGTTCGCACCTGGTGCGAACGGCTCTCCCGCTTTACGTCCATCGGGTGTAGTTCCTGTTTTCTTACCATATACTACATTTGAAGTAATGGTCAAGATAGATTGTGTTGGCAATGCGCCTCGATAAGTTTTGTTCTTACGAAGCATACTCATGAATGTTTCTACAAGTTCTATGGCAATGTTATCAACACGATCATCATTGTTACCATAGCAAGGGAATTCACCTTCAATTATGAAGTCAATTGCAATACCCTTTTCGTTACGAATCGGTTTAACTGTCGCGTATTTGATAGCACTAAGTGAATCCGCTACAACAGATAGACCAGCAATACCACATGCCATAGTACGTAGAATATCACGGTCATGTAGAGCCATTTCAATTCTTTCATAAGCGTATTTATCATGCATGTAGTGAATAACGTTCAAAGAGTTCATATAAAGTTTAGAAAGCCATTGCATCATAGGTTTGAAACGTTTCATGACTTCGTTGTAGTCCAGAACATCTCCAGTTATTGCTGGATATTCCGGCCCTACTTGTGCTCCTGATTTCTCATCTATACCACCATTAATTGCGTACAACATACATTTTGCAAGGTTGGCACGGGCACCAAAGAATTGCATTTGTTTACCGATGCGCATGGCGGATACACAACAAGCAATACCATAATCATCGCCATAGATAGGACGCATTAGATCGTCATTCTCATATTGAATTGCACTGGTTTCAATAGATACTTTAGCACAATATTTCTTAAATGCCTCTGGAAGCTGTTCTGACCACAACACAGTCAAGTTAGGTTCTGGAGCTGCACCTAGGTTATACAATGTATGAAGGAAGCGGAAGCTGCTCTTCGTAACACGTGTCTGCCCATTAACGGACATTCCTCCAATGGACTCTGTGACCCATGTTGGATCTCCACTGAACAATTCATTATAATCAGGTGTACGAAGGAATTTAACCATACGTAATTTCATAACGAAATGGTCAACCAATTCTTGTGCTTGTTCTTCTGTCAAAGTACCTTCAGCCAGATCACGTTGTACATATATATCAAGGAATGAGGATACGCGTCCAAGAGACATCGCAGCACCATTTTGTTCTTTAATCGCAGCCAAGTATGCGAAATATAACCATTGGAATGCTTCTTTAGCTGTATTAGCAGGTCCAGAAATATCAAACCCATGCATCTCAGCCATCTTCTTCAATTCAGCAAGGGCACGAATTTGTTCCGAAAGTTCTTCACGCAGGCGAATAACCTCTTCATCAATGACGTCAACTTCCATATCATTCAGTTCATTCTTCTTGTCTTGAATAAGGAAGCTAATACCGTAAAGTGCTACACGACGATAGTCACCAATGATGCGACCACGACCGTATGCGTCAGGAAGCCCTGTAATAATACCCGCTTTACGAGCAGCTCTCATATCAGATGTATAAGCATCAAATACACCTTGGTTGTGCGTTTTACGTATATTACTAAATGTATTAATTACATCTTCAGATAGTTTGAAGCCATACTCTTCACATGCGTCAATCACCATACGAATACCGCCTAATGGTTGAATCGAACGCTTGAATGGTGCATCGGTCTGCACCCCAACAATTTGTTCTTTGTCTTTAGCTAAGTAACCTGGATTGTGTGAAGTAATTGTAGCTGGTGTATTCACATCAACATCAAGCACACCGCCATTATCTCTCTCTTGCTTCGTTAAGTCTGATACAATTTCCCATAAATCTGTCGTATTCTGTGTTGGTCCAACTAAGAAAGATTCATTGCCAGTATAAGGAGTAATGTTTTTGAATATAAAGTCATTAACATCGACCTTTCTAGACCATTTTCCCTCTTTGTAACTTCTCCAACCTGACTGTACTTTCTTCATTTCTTTTTCAATCACCGACATCTTAATCCCTCCATCTATATATTTATATTTCATTTAGAGATCATGAGTTTGAAGGTATCTCAAGTCTCTTGGATTCTAGAATGTAATTTTTTTCACAATTAATGTAACTAGTAGTATTCTAGATCCTTTATCTATTATTAGCTTACTTTAAATACTAGTAAATAACTGTGACAAATATCACTTTCAAGGTGATATTTGTCACGTTAAATTAAAACTTATTCAATTATACTTATTAGCTACTTTATTCAAATCTTCCGTAGAACGCATCTCTGTACACATCTGCAAGTTCTGTAACTAATGGCATCTTAGGATTTGCTGTTGTACATTGATCTTCAAAAGCACGGTCTGCCAAGTATTCAACACCAGATTCGAATTCCTTAGGATCAAAACCTAATTGTTGGAATGATTCTTCGATGCCCAGCGTTTTGTTCATCTTACGAATGGCATTAATTAAGCTATTTACACCTTCTTCAGTCGTACGTGCAGGTAATCCAAGGATGCGTGCAATTTCAGCATACCGCTCGTCTGCTACAAAGTGCGAATATTTCGGGAACGAAGCAAACTTCGTCGGTTTCTTGGCATTGTAACGAATGACGTGTGGCAATAGAATTGCATTCGTACGGCCATGGGCTGTGTGATATTTACCGCCCCATTTATGCGCTAAACTGTGGTTAATTCCCAAGAACGCATTGGCAAATGCCATCCCCGCAATGGTCGACGCATTATGCATTTTCTCGCGAGCCAGCTTATCGCCTTCCAATGACGACTTCTCAAGATATTCGAACACCAATTGGATCGCTTTAATAGCAAGACCGTCTGTGAAATCATTAGCCATAACAGATACATAAGCCTCGATCGCATGTGTTAATACGTCCATACCTGTATCAGCTACTGCTACCCGTGGTAACGAGTATACGAACTCAGGGTCAACAATCGCTACGTCAGGCGTTAATTCATAATCTGCCAGAGGATACTTCGTGTTACCATGATTTTTATCTGTAATGACTGCAAAAGAAGTAACTTCTGAACCCGTACCCGATGTTGTTGGTATAGCTACGAATTTAGCTTTTTGACCAAGACGTGGATATTTGTAAATCCGTTTACGAATATCCATGAATTTTTGTTTCAAACCGTTGAAATCTGTATCTGGATACTCATAGAATAACCACATTGCTTTGGCAGCATCCATAGGAGATCCACCACCTAGTGCAATAATGCAATCAGGCTTGAACCTATTCATCATGGCAGTACCGCGATCTACTGTATCTGTCGATGGATCTGGTTCTACCTCAGAGAACACTTCAATGGCGACAGGAGTCTGACGTTGACGAAGATAATGTTCAACTTTCTCAACATATCCTAGTTTCACCATCATTGGGTCTGTAATAATAGCTACACGAGTAATATCAGGCATTTTGGCAAGGTATTGTGTTGCACCCTTTTCGAAATAAATCTTGTTCGGGACTTTAAACCATTGCATATTCACGGTACGACGTGCCACCCTCTTTATATTAACCAAGTTGACTGCTCCCACGTTAGTAGAAACGGAGTTGCGACCATACGATCCACAACCAAGAGTCAATGATGGTAGATTTGTATTATAGATATCGCCAATTGCGCCGTGAGTCGAAGGAGAATTCACAATAATCCGACCTGTTTGTAGGCGATCCGAGAACTTCATGATGACATCTTCATTATTCGAGTGAATAACAGATGAGTGACCCATACCACCAAATTCAACAATTTCAACTGCTCGAGTAATCCCTTGTTCAGCATTCTTCACTTTATAGCAAGCTAATACCGGGCTTAACTTCTCAGCAGACAATGGATACTTCGTACCCACACCTTCAATCTCAGCTACCAATATCTTCGTTCCCACTGGAACTTGAATACCAGACATTTCAGCAATCTTCATTGCAGATTGACCAACAATAGCAGGATTAACTGCACATTTTTCTACATTCATTGCACCGGCTGTCAGCTTGGCAACTTCTTCTTTATTTAAAAAGTAACAACCATTCGCAATCATCTTTTTCTTCACTTGATCAAAAATAGGTTCTTCTATAATAACAGCTTGTTCAGAAGCACAAATCATACCATGGTCGAACGATTTCGAAAGAATCAAATCGGTTACTGCTTGATCAATGTCGGCACTTTTCTCAATGAAACAAGGAACGTTTCCAGGACCTACACCAAGCGCCGGCTTACCACAACTGTATGCTGCTTTTACCATTGCAGATCCACCCGTTGCTAAGATAAGAGCAATACCAGGATGATTCATAAGGACGTTTGTTTTCTCCATCGTTGGCTCTTCAATCCATTGAATACAATCAGCAGGTGCACCTTGGTTCACGGCAGCTTCTAGCAGTATTCTTGCTGCTTCACTACTACACTTTTGCGCTGATGGATGGAATCCAAATATAATTGGGTTACGAGTCTTAATGGAAATGAGCGATTTAAACATCGTTGTTGAAGTTGGATTCGTTACAGGCGTGATTCCCATAATTGTTCCGACAGGCTCAGCAATCTTTTGGAAGTTTTCATATTCATTGTCTTCAATTACACCCACTGTTTTATCGTACTTAATACTGTGGTAAATGTACTCTGTCGAGAACATATTCTTGGTGATCTTGTCTTCATAGATCCCTCTACCTGTTTCTTCCACTGCTAATTTTGCCAGGTACATATGTTGGTCTAATCCTGCAAGCGCCATCGCTTTAACAATGTTATCAATTTGTTCTTGGTCCATTTCCATAAATGCTGCTTGCGCTTTATCCGCTTTGTCAATCAAGGACTGAATATATCCCTCTGCTCCTTGTTTCTTCTCTTGGATAACTTCATTTTTAACTGCCATTTCGTCTCATCCTCCCAGTAAATATATGGTTATCTCTTTCTTGATTTCATCATATCATATCCGTTTAACAATTCATAGTGAAATATTTCACAATCTTTAAATTATTTTCATACTTCTTTCATAACGCTTTCATTTCTATTCTATGCATATTTATCCACACCGTTTTATATACAAGGTGAAACAGACTCCTCACAGTTTATACTCTACCCTATAGACTTTATAATTGTTTTTCCTTATTATACGTATATAAAAGTGAAATTTATCACAATGTTTTATAATTCGCCACTATTAGGGGGATTTATCCCCCCACAAATGTGATTTTTAGCGGTATAATTAGTTTAAATTTAACAGAAAATTAAAGATAAGGGGTTAACGACTATGACTGCATATATGAATGTTATCGAAGCCCGTGGAAATACAAGCTGTTTTTCCGAATCCAATTTTAATCATCTACTCGTCGCTATGAAGGATCGCATTATTCCTGAGGGATCGCACCTTTTTTGGGAGGGAGATTTGTCTGATAAACTCTATTACATTAAACGTGGCCGCATTAAGTTGACCAAATCTACGGACGAAGGTAAAGAACTTATACTATATATGTATCAGACAGGAGATTTGGTAGGTCAAGCCGATCTATTCTTTAGCACCAAGCACAGCTTTAATGCTGAAGTACTGGAAGAAAGTGAAGTCGGTGTCATTGAGCATAAAGATTTGGAAATGTTGATCTGTCAGCATTCTGAGTTCTCTATTGATTTCATGAAATGGATGGGTATCCATCATCGTCTTACACAGACTAAATTCCGTGATTTGATGTTGTATGGTAAACCAGGTGCCCTTTGCTCCACTTTAATTCGACTTGGTAACACTTACGGCGAGAAGCAAGGTGACAATATACTCATTAACAAAAAAGTGACCCATACCGATTTATCCAACATGATCGGCGCTACTCGTGAAAGCGTCAATCGGATGCTTAGTGATCTACGTAAAAAAGACGCTGTAGAATATGATGGCGGACTGATCGTTATTAAGAATCTCGCTATGCTCCGAGAGATCTGCCACTGTGAGCTTTGCCCAAATGAAATTTGCCGGATATAGGGAATACTAAGATTTCAAGGACGCCTAACGGCGTCCTTCTTAACGTGAACAATAGTGACTCTTCTTAAGGCTCCGCAAAAAAAAGACAAGCCATAAGGTTATCCTTGGCCTGTCGTTTTAAAGTTGTGCTCGCTTGTTGCTTGGTTCAGAACATTACAAGTTTGAATGTTATTTCTTTTTACTCCGCACAGGTGAAATAAACCAGTATGCCATACCTACGAACAGACCCCCACCTACAATATTTCCTAATGTAACAGGTATCATATTATGAAACCAACCCGCGATTGAGATAGTCTCTGGGTGATTCGGTAGTAAAGTAGCTAAACTGAGCAGCGTCATATTAGCGACACTATGCTCAAACCCACTCGCAATAAAGGCAAATAGACACCACCAGATGAGAATTAATTTTGCGACTTCTTCTTTTGCCCGCATTGACATCCAAATCGCTAAGCATACTAACCAGTTACAAAGAATACCCCTAAAGAACAGTTCCATCACAGGTAGGTTCATCTTTTTTGCGGTTGCCGCAAAGAGTAAGTGCTCCGCAGGGATATCCTTGAATATCCCTGCACCTAGAACTAGTAAGCTCAGCACAATGGCACCTAATAAATTCCCTATAAATACGACAGTCCAGTTCTTAAGCGTATCTCCAATCGTAGTCTTACCTGCCAGTGTACTTGCCGTAAAGAACATATTATTTCCCGTAAATAACTCTGCACCAGCAAATATAACTAATGTAAGCGCAACTCCGAAGGAAGCACCCATAACAAGTGGTTGAAAGGCAGATTTAACTACAGCTAATGGCCCACCAAGTGAAAAGATTAGAATAATCCCCACCCCTATATAGGCACCTGCTAATGCAGCAGCTATCGTGTATCGTATTAAACTTTCATTCATCTTTTCTTTTTTCTTAGCAGCTGCCTCTACAATGGTCTCTACACTTTGCGTATACAGGCGGATCACCTCTTCAATTGGATATAAGGCTACATTAACCTTGGGCTATTCATTATACATAAAAGCCAATTTGAACTTCTTCATTCTTCACAATGACAGGATATGTTACAACTTGCCCTGTATCTGGCGCTTGCACTTTACCAGTAATCAGATCAATCTTCCAGTCATACAAGGGATCATAGATATAATGTCCAGATACGATCGCTTCGGCCAATGGTCCTCCCTTTGGATGTGGTGACTTGTTCGCCACAGCATATACATTCCCGTCCGTTATGCGAAATATAGCGATCTCCTGACCTTCAATAATAACAACTCGACCTAGTTGCATCAAGCACTCATCAAGCGATCCTACAGAATAATAATTCGTTGTCATTTCCATTAGATAAATCTCCTTTCTAAATAGCAATTATAATGCAAGTTTCGAACACGTACGGATAGTGTCATTATTTCACCAGTACTGCAGTTGTATGATCTTCAAATAGCGCTGCACGTGTTTTGTCATCATTAAGCATCTTTTTCCACGGGTCTTCTACTTGTTGTAGAGCAATTTCAATTCGTTTAACGAGCTCTTTACGGTTATCCTCATTATCCAATATGACAGCTTGAATCTGCACAAGCCCGATCCGTTCTACCCATTCGGAAGTTCTTTCTAGATAATTACCAGTTTCTCGATAGTATTGCATAATAGCTCCACAAATTTCAATCAGTTCTTCATCCGTTTTCACTTTACAGAAGCTATCCGCAATTCGCGGCTTGATCCCTCCATTACCTCCGATAAAGATCTCCCATCCCCCGTCATTACCAACAATACCGATATCCTTCGTACAAGCTTCCGCACAGTTCCGCGGACAACCATTCACAGCGTATTTAAATTTCGCAGGTAAATCGAGGCGCTCGAATTTACGCTCTAACAGTGCTCCCATAGACAAAGAGTCCTGTGTTCCAAATCTACAGAATTGGGAACCCACACATGTTTTGACCGTACGTAGCGATTTGGCATAACCATAACCTGAAGGCATATCAAGTTCTTCCCATACTTTTGGCAAGTCTTCCTTCTTGACGCCAATCAGATCCAGCCGCTGCCCACCGGTAACTTTAACAACCTTAACCTCATATTTCAATGAAACATCCGCTATTTTTTTAAGTTCCTCTGGTGTTGTTACACCTCCATACATCCTTGGAATGACCGTATACGTTCCATCTTTTTGGATATTCGCGTTCATTCGTTCGTTGACAAAGCGCGATTCTTTCTCATCTTCATGAGTCTCAGGATTTAACATGTTCAAATAGTAATTGATTGCTGGACGGCACTTAGAGCATCCCTCTTGATTACTCCAACCAAGTACATTCATGACCTCACGAGTTGTAGATAATCCCTTAACCGTAATCTCTGCTACTATTTCATCCCTATCGAGTGCAGTACAACCACAAATGCCTTCTTTAGCCGCTGTCTTGAATCCATCCCCTAGAACATACTGTAGAATTTGCTCAACAACCGGCTTACATCCTCCACATGAACGGGTTGCGCCCGTACAAGCTTTAATTTCATCTACCGTTGTTAGCCCTTGATCTGTAATCACATCGACAATCGCCTTCTTAGTAACGCCATTACATCCGCAAACAATTTCATCGTCTGCCATCGTCTCTATCGATGATTGCTTATTAGCGCCACCACCGCTACATCCAGTTCCCATGATCGTACTATATATATCATCCGTCATTTCAGATTGTTGCTTAATCAATTTTTGTAAATTTGCAGACTCTGTTACATCCCCGAACAGCACAGCGCCGATAATGACATTGTCACGTAGAAGAATTTTCTTATAGGTTCTTTTCCACTCATCTTTAGTAGAAATCACGATATGTTCCGGTCCTTCAACAAACTCACCTGCTGAGAATACGTCGACACCAGAGATTTTCAGCTTCGTTGCCACAATAGAACCTTCATAAGGAGATGTGGCAACTCCGCATATATGCTTAGCCAATACATGTCCTTGTTCAAATAATGGAGCTACGAGCCCATAACATACTCCCCGATGTTCCGTACACTCGCCGACGGAATACACATCTTCCAATGAAGTACGCATATAGTCATCTACAACAATCCCTCGTCCCACTTCCATATTACTAGCTTTGGCAAGTGCTATGTTCGGTTTAATACCTACCGCCATCACAACAAGGTCAGCATCCAATATACTACCGTCACTGAAACGCAACCCACTTACTCGCTCTTCCCCAATTAGCTCTGAGGTTTGTTTACCCATAGCAAATTTTATCCCTTGACGTTCCAATTCTGCCTGCAACATTGAAGAGGCACTACGATCTAATTGGCGTTCCATAATATCTTCCATCAAATGGACAACCGTTACATCCATCCCTAGATTCACTAGCCCTTTTGCCGCCTCCAAACCTAAAAGTCCACCCCCGATGACAGCAGCCTTTTTATACTTCTGAGCAGCATCCATCATCTGGTTACAGTCATTAATATCCCTAAAGCCGATAACGCCTTCTTTATCACTCCCAGGAATCGGTAATATAAAAGGATTTGATCCTGTCGCGATGATGATCTTATCATACGTCTCCGTCATACCATTGTCCGTAGTCACTTTCTTACCTACCGGATCAATATGTGTCACCGTAGTTGTCGTATGCAGTGTAATTTGATTATCTGAATACCAGTTCCAATCATTCAAAACAATATCATCGACCGTCTTACTACCTTCCAGAACGTAGGATAGCATGATCCGGTTATAGTTAGGATGTGGTTCACTACCAAATACCGTAATATCAAATGAATCGCTAAGTTTCAAAATTTGTTCAACTGTACTTATGCCTGCCATTCCATTCCCAATCACCAATAGCTTTTCTTTTTGTTGTTGTTGCATGTTTGGAAACCCTCCTTCTGTGCTCTTCTTGCCTTATTAAATAAAGTATAACAGCTTAAAAAATATAGATTGTGATTTCGTTCACATTATATGTGAATTATATCACAAGTATGTTCACAATTTAAACTATATCCGTATATTTTTAACGTCAATCCGATTGACATGAACAGAAATAGCGAAAAAGGATAGATTTGAAGTCTCAATCTCTATCCTTTTTCGCTGTCCATTAAGCTTGAAAACGTGGAAATAAAATATTATTCTCCAAATGCACATGTTCAAACGTCATTCGCTCTAGTTCTGCTAGTCTTTCATACGTGATACGATATGTAGTACACGCGTGAGCTGGAGGTGTGAAATCATTCGTAATTTCCCTGATCTCTTTTAGAATATCGCCAGCTTGGTCATGCTCATCTTCTAATTGTGCAATTGAATCTTGAAGTTCTTTACTTGCAGACTCTTCAAATTGTTGTTCTAGAGCAACCATTCGAGGGAAGAATCGTTCTTCTTCATCAGCTGTATGCTCAAGTAATTCATCTTTCAATCTTGTATACAGAACGTGCAATTGTGCCAAATGTAGATCTTGATTACCATGAACTCTGTTAACTCTTGTAACATTCTTATATATTTCAGGAAGTTCTTCACGTAAGTAATCATGATGTTTACTCACAATGTAATCAATCAAAGATGGAGAGTCCATTTCTACGAAATTCTTCATTCCATCCTTATCATCGTTTAGACCTGAGTGCTTAGCAGCTAATTGGTTTATCTCTTCTAGTACTTGATCAATGTCCAGACCTCTTTCCTGAACGGCATCCATAAGTGGGCGCTTACCGCCACAACAGAAATCAATCTTATGATCTCGGAAATAATCACTAGCCTTTGGAAACTTTATAACAATATCACTTACGATATGATCAGCGCTGAAAAGAAGAGCTTCAACTGACATGATTAATTCCTCCTAGGTATCTTTTCTAGTCTTACCTATTCAGGCTATACCTAGAAGGACAACAGGGTTGTGATTGTAATCACAAGGGAAATCAAAAAAACCTCATTTCAATAAATAAAAGAGGTTTCAAAGTCGATACTTCCGCTCAATTTCCATTTCGCTTAATCGATCCAACTCTCTGCCCATGATTGGATCTGATCCATAACAGGCTTTAACCCTCTGCCTTTATCCGTTAGTTCATACTCTATTCGCACCGGAGTTTCCGGATATACATGACGAACAAGTATTCCTTCTAATTCCAAATCCTTCATCCGTTCCGATAACATCTTATCACTCATGGAAGGTATTAAATTAGAAATATCTTTAAATCTTTTGGGTCCATTCATCAGTCCTTGAATGATTAATCCATTCCAACGCTTGCCCAAAAAAGAGAAAGCTGTTTCAAATCGTGGACACATCACTATTTGATTAATTTCCATGAACTCTTCACCTCTTTGTAAGTATACTTTGATATCCGTCTCTGCCGAAATATAAGAAATAGAGTATCAAGTAAAACTTATACTTTCTTATATTTTAATTAAATGACATGATCATATCATTAAAAAGCTTTCGATTAGTTAGTATATTTCATTTTACCACATTCATCACTTTTTTAAAACATTCAATTTGGATGTTTAATAATATACTCAGCCTATTTTCAACTTTATTTCTCTAGTTACTATTAAGAAAATTGCCTTTCGGCGTACTTGGTGAAAGAGTTCATATAGTGAAGAAGTTTACATTTACGATGCCAGTGATACATTGTATCGCTAGCAGGTATGAGCTGCGACACCAACACCATCACCAATAGTCACCTTCCGCCTCCACCATTCACTATTAGGTGTAATAAGTACAACTGAATTCAACCCAATCCCTCTAAAGCTAACTTTAGTTGCATGGAGTACATCTAAATTACTGGAAACTCCACTTTTCAGCGTTATCGCCATTTTTAACTGTCCTTTGTACAACTAATTCTCTCTTTCCCTACTTTTACTGCTAATTAAATGTACTTTCTGCATCTATTCTAGCCTCACCTTCACTACCTTCATGCGCGAAGCATTGTTCGTCACTCTAACCTCCCCACTCTATGCCTATTCCACTGGATTACATCCGCAATTTAAGATCTTTCATGGAATATAGATGGAATTTGGTGGCTGTCGTATCGGCTATTCAAGTGATTTCAACACCTCTTATAGACTTTTAAAAATCATAAAGGATAGAGCGGGAAGTCCTCCAAAAAATTCACACTTTATATTATGTGTAAAAAAACGGCTACCTCTCGGTAGCCGCCCTCCATTTACTCTTAGATTAAATGGTATTTCTATACCCACCACATATCGCCAAGTGGCTCTTCAATGAGAACTTGTTGAAGATTCTCCACAGCCTTAGAGAAGCCTTCCTCAACGGACATCAGACCATCCTCATGTTCAATACTTACGACGTAATCATAACCAACTAAACGCAACGCGCTCATGATATCAGCCCATGTTTTGATGTCATGACCATAACCTACGCTACGGAACTGCCAAGCGCGATCAAGCATTTTCTCATAGGATTGCATGTCTGTAAGACCATGTTTATTCACATTAATTGGATCAATCACCGTATCCTTTGCATGGAAATGGTGAATCGCTCCTTCACGACCTAGAATGTGTATAGCCTGTACTGGATCAATACCTTGCCACCACATATGACTTGGATCTAGGTTGGCACCAATCGTCTCACCCGCTGCTTCACGTAGACGAAGAAGAGTAGCTGGTGTATGCACGGAGAATCCTCCATGAAGCTCAAGTCCGATTTTTACATGATGCTCTTTAGCAAATTTAGCTTGTTCAGTCCAATAAGGAATGACCTTATTCTCCCATTGCCATTTCAATATCTCTTGATAATCATTCGGCCAAGGTGCAACCGGCCAGTTCGGATATTTAGCATCCTCGTGGTCACCAGGGCATCCTGAGAAAGTATTCACCACAGGTATTTCAAGCTTCTCAGCAAGTAGAACCGAATTCACGAAATCATCGTGATCCGCCTTCGCTAGATGCTTCTGTGGGTGAAGCGGATTACCATGACAGCTAAGTGCACTGATCGTAAGTCCACGTGATTCTACTGCTCTTTTGAAATTCTTAAGCTCTGTCTCATTGTTCAGTAGATCTGCTGGATTACAGTGTGCATTGCCCGGATTTCCACCCGATCCGATTTCAACAGCCTTCAGACCCTTTGAAGCTACATAGTCTAACGCATCCTCTAACTTACGACCACCAAACAACACCATAAATACTCCTAATTTCATTGTTACTCCCCCTTATTCTCATTCATACTTCATAATAATATAGATTTTTTAAACTTTATTCAAAGTATACAGCTTTACCTGTCTTAGCAGATTCGTAGATAGCTTCTAAAATTTCAGTTACTACCAGTGCTTGTTCAGGTGTAACGACAGGATCTGTATCTTCAATAACCGCTTGCAACCATAATCTTGCTTCACGATCTGAATCAGTTTCTGTTTCTCCTGAATAGAACGCAACGCCACCAGCGCCTAAATCAACTTTTGTCTCATATAGACGGCTTAAGTTCTCACCATTAATGGTCAGACCATCTTTCATATCTGCTCCACCTTCAGTACCCGCAAGTATCGTCTGCGCTTCGCTGAAATCACGTATATTCAAGGCCCAGCTTGATTCAAGCACGATAGTAGCTCCATTCTCCATCGTAATGAAACCAAAGGCAGAATCTTCTACTTTGAATTCTTCTGGGTTCCATGGTCCGAAAGCATTCGCTGCATTCTCGCGATGTCCAAGCTTGTGGAAAGTTGATCCCATAACGCTTTTCGGTTTGTAATTATCCATCAACCATAATGTCAAATCAAGTGCATGCGTACCGATATCGATAAGTGGACCCCCACCTTGCTTCTCTTCATCAAGGAATACACCCCAAGTTGGAACAGCACGACGGCGAGTTGCCAATGCCTTACCATAGTACACTTCACCTAGCTCACCATTCTCACACAATTGCTTCAAATGTTGGCTATCATTACGGAATCTATTCTGATATCCAATCGTAAGCTTTTTACCTGTACGCTTTGCAGCTTCTAGCATTTCTCTTGCTTGTGCTGCTGTTTTGGCCATTGGCTTTTCACACATGACATGTTTACCTGCTTCAAGCGAAGCAACCGAGATTTCGGAGTGAGAATCATTCGGCGTACATACGTGAATAACATCAATACTTCCATCTTTAAGCAACTCGCGGAAATCAGTATATACTTTGGCACCTTCAACACCATATTTCTCTGCAGCTTTGTCTGCACGTTCTTGAATGATGTCGCAAAAAGCTACCAATTCTGCATTGGATTGTTTCGCAAGACTCGGTAAATGTTTACCTGTAGCAATTCCTCCGCAACCAATAATTCCAATTTTTAATGTTTTAGACATGTATGATTCCCCCATCTTTCATGTAGTCTTTTATCCAATTCATACTTGTAGCAATACTCTCAAGAGGTGGGTTCAGACAGAAATCTTGTTCTACTATAATCCATTCTGCCCCTACTTGATCAGCAGCTTCAGCAATGGCAGCTAGATTGACTTCACCTTGTCCAAATTCAACAGTTAGTGGAGAGCCATCCTCTTGTCTCTTTACATCTTTCCAGTGAACAAGCGGTAACCTACCCGTATATTTATGAATATACTCTACAGCGTCAAAGCCTGCAAAGTGCACCCAGCATGTATCCATTTCCACTTGAAGTAAAGTTGCTGGCACTGCTTCATACATTGCATCAAATACAGTCTTGTCACCATAAGACTCCGTGAATTCGAAATCATGATTATGATACAGAAGAACCATATCTTGTTCTTTACACTTCTCACCAATGATTTTAAGTTTTGCGAATACATCATCCCATTTGCGTTCTTCTTCAGACAAATAAGGAACGATAATATATTTACTACCGATTGCTTTATTATACGTAATAATGGAATCTAAATCCTCCAGCATGCTTGCGTATTGTGTATGTGTTCCAATAGCTACAAGACCATTTTCATCCAGTAACCTTTTAACTTCAGAACTGCTACGTCCAAAGAAAGTATGAAATTCTACACCTTTGTAACCAAGCTCAGCTACTTTTTTCAGCGTACCTTCGAAATCTTGTTCCATTTGGTCGCGAACGGTATACAGTTGTAAGCCTAATTTCAACATGACTGATCCACTCCTGTTTACAATAGTTTTGAACCTTGGCTCATTTCGTACTATACAAATGATTTAATACAGTAACAATCTAATTACATAGTAATCTGAATTGCTATATATTAAAATGAATAATATGATTGAAACATGAACAATCTGGTCATAATTTTCTGTTTTTCTGAAAGGAGACCTCATAATGACCCTCGAAGACTCTTGTCAAGTGCATTTAGCAGGATATTCCTTCCATACAAAACCCTACTATACCTCACAATTAGATGGCGTCAAAACATACTTAATGCGTTTCCAAACGGATGGACGTTGTCGTGCGCGATATGACGGTAAGTTGGGCATGATTGAGACAGGCGATTTATTGCTTTATTCGCCAGGTGAACCTTATGAGTTAAAAGTGGATCACGAAATCAATTCACTCGGTGAATTAATGATTGACAGTGCTGATTACCATATTTTCTTCGGAGGAGAATGGATAGACCGATGGTGGAAATCTGAAGCTCGACCTACTCGTATGAATTTCCCTCTCCATGAGAGTTTCTTAAGCTTATTCCGACAGATTGCACTCGAGCAACGCCGCATCGTGAATCCTTTTCCTGAGATTTCAGGATACTATATGAGAATTCTATGCTTAGAAGTGGATCGTCTGCTCAAAGAACAGCCGAAAACTACCCAGAAGACCCATTTAGCTTATCAGATTAAACATTATATTGAGGAAAATGCTTCGTATATGTTTAAACTAGAAGATGTCGCTGCTCATGTAGGAATTAGTATCTCTCGAGCCGTACACTTATTTAAGCAAACATTCGATACCAGCATCATGCAATACACGCTCGACGTAAAACTCGATATGGCAAAAGAACGTATTATATTCAGCCCTCAGTCTCTTGAAAATGTCGCAGAAACTTGCGGATTTGCGAATTACACATACTTCCACCGTGTGTTCAGAGCAAGATTTGGAATGTCTCCCAGACAATTTCGTACCGCTAACCGCGAACAACTGAAATAACGATTATATAAAAAGTGGTATGCCCTTTTTAGCTTCAGGGGATACCACTTACACTTAAAATGTGTGTTCAAAAAGTCAACTTTTTGAACAACCTCTTAAACCCTTTTTGAGATCGCTTCGGTAACAACATAAGCAAGATCATCATTCTCGAAAAGCGAAAGCACCCCTAGCACCGTATCATCTGGAATGTCTCCTGCCTCTTCTTTAGATACCGTTAACGCCATCACTTTTATTAATTGTTCATTATGAACTTGATGTGGATAGGCTTCATTATATAATTCCAACGGATCTAGATTATTATTAATGCACCACTGAGCAAAAACCAGAATCATCATATCCTCATCTTCGCGATAACTCTTCTTAATCTGTTCTTCTAAGGATAATTCCATCGATCTGTTGTATTCCTCGTCCATTCGTTTCAACCTCTTCCATACCCAATTTTTAGCCCTTGTACTTTTCTACATTATAGCAAAGTTTGATATGATATAGAAAAGTCATGTTTACGAAAGGATATCCTATGAAAAAGTTGCTGCCGCTGTTACTCTATGTACTCATATTGGGAGTAGCCTTTGTATACAAATCGAATATTTGGAGCTGGTTCAACAATAATAACTCTCTAACCGTCTTGATTCTAATCGCTACTCTATTAGCCATCTTCCCCATTCTTCCGTATAAAGTAGTCATTGCTACTTTGGGCTATGCTTACGGAACGGTATTTGCATCGCTCATTGCTTGGCTGGGAACCATGCTCGCCGGAATCCTTGTGTATGGAATCGTAAGGTACGCCTTTCGCGAACAAGGAAGACGCTATCTAAGCAAGCAACGATCTCTTCATTCGTTTACGACACTAACCGAGACCCATCCCTTTTTAGCGATCACCATCGCTCGTCTATTACCTATTCTGCCACAGATGGGTGTGAATATCTTTGCTGGTGTCGCATCTATTTCTTTGTGGACCTACACCCTTGCCTCAGGCCTCGGGAAAATTCCGGGCATCATCCTTTACGCCTATTTAGGAGGGAATCTACTGAGTCATCCCTTTACCTCCTTCATCGTGCTGTCAGTTTACCTGTTATTGATCATCTTGGTTCTTATTGTATATAGAAGAATTTCTCGTAGGAGTCTGAATCCGTTCGATTAACGATGAAATCGTCTTCCTCCTTGGTTCTAAATACTAAATGAATTATAATAGAAGTGACTTAAATTATTCACAGTCAAAGAAACGGAGTGAAATCGTGAGCAATTTGCAATCAATCACACATGAGAAAGCTACTTTTGCAGGTGGATGCTTCTGGTGCATGGTAAGCCCGTTTGAGGAGCTTCCAGGAATTATTAAAGTGATCTCTGGATATACAGGTGGACATACGGTGAATCCAACTTATGAAGAAGTTTGCACACATACTACAGGACATGTCGAAGCCGTTGAAATAACTTACAATCCGAATATTTTCCCATACGACAAATTGCTGGAGCTCTTCTGGCAACAGATCGATCCGACCGATGCAGGCGGACAGTTCCATGACAGAGGTGACTCTTATGCTACAGCCATCTTCTATCATAACGAAGAGCAACGTGAGAAGGCAGAACAATCGAAACAAGCATTGGAGCAAAGTCGCCGTTTCGATAAGCCTATCGTCACTCCAATTATGCCCGCTAAACCTTTCTACGATGCGGAAGAACATCACCAAGGCTATCACAAGAAGAATCCAGGACATTATTATCGCTACCGCAAAGGCTCTGGACGTGAGGACTATATTCAGACCCATTGGTCAACTCCAGTGGATAAAGATGACTTGAAGCTACGTTTAACACCTATTCAATACACGGTAACACAGAACAATGGAACAGAGCCCGCATTCCAGAACGAGTTCTGGGATCATGATGGTACCGGGATTTATGTTGATGTTGTATCGGGAGAGGCTCTATTCAGTTCACTTGATAAATTCGATGCCGGTTGCGGCTGGCCAAGCTTTACACGCCCGCTTCGTGATTATGTGGTTAAAGAGAAGACCGATTCAAGCCACTTTATGATTCGCACAGAAGTACGTAGTAAAGAAGCGGACTCCCATCTAGGTCACGTGTTCAACGATGGACCTGATCCTACGGGCCTGCGATATTGTATTAACTCTGCTGCACTTCGATTCATCCCCCTAGAGGATCTCGAGGAAGAAGGATATCCAGAGTACCGTACATTGTTTGTATAAAATATAAAAGGCACTACAAGACAAGCCAGCGATTTCTCCGCTGGCTTGTTAGTATTTGAATGTATAATCGACTTATCGCAAGTCATACATTCACATATTGTCGAGCACTCTTCTCATCCAATCGTAGGAGCGCCTTCCACTAACCTCATGGCCTCCAGGAAATAGATCACTTTCTAATCTTTCCTCTACTCCTTCAGAAGTGTAAATCTCTTTCAATTCTTGGACTGTTTGCTCAAAACCTACAGCCGGAAAAATATGATCTTTATCACCGGATTCCACAAAAAGATGTCTAGGTGCAATTAAGCCGATCCATTCAGGACGCTCCGCGTAGTTCATAATTCCTGGCGTATAGTTATCAATACAATGACGTACATTCAATATGCTGTCTCTAAAAGTATTAGGGAACCCTATAAGTACCGTCGCTTTAACCCGGTCATCCAGCGCAGCTAGAACGGATGCGATCAACGATCCCCCTGAGAATCCCATGACACCGATTGCCTGAGGATTCACCTCAGGACGAGCAATAATATACTGAAGTGCAGCCTGTGCTTCACTAACGCGAAGTCCGGTCAACGTCTTGCCCACCATTAGAAGACCTACGGAAATTCTGTGACATGAATTCTCGATATTCGGATCTTTCTTCAGATCTGACAATAACCTCCGCTCTGCGAATCCTACAACATCGGGTGCTATAACTATCATTCCCCGTTTCACAAGCTCAACTGCAAAATATTGATGAATACCCGCTTCACCTTCTTTAGGCGTACCGTCTGGGTTCAAACCAATAATTTCTCGGCTACCGCCATAGCCGTGTCCATGGATAGCAAGCACAGCTGGCGTATTGGCATGAGCACCCTCTGGAATAAGTACATATGCTCCAAAGGTCAAGCCAGGTGTCGCTGATAATTCAACCCGTTCTCTCACATAACCATCGCATATCGTCCGTTCTAACAATACCGGAACATGTTCTCTATTCGGTTCGAAAGAGCCGTTCAATTGTTGCAATAGCTGTTTGAGCCTTATTTTTCGTTCCAGTGGCGTCTCTGACTCAGTCCCTGCCTTATGCTGATTCATAGCCTCATCATATAATTGTTCTAATAACAAATCTGCATTCCACATGTTTCACCATCGCCTGCTTTCTGTTCAGAATTATGAATTATTCCTTCTTACCTACACTTAGAAAGGTTCGACTACTTTCTTCTTTTTCCTCTATAAAAAACAAAAAGACCACAAAGTTCATGTTAAGAACTTCGTGGTCTTTTTGGGGATTGGACACGATGACTCTGTACTTCATCAACCTGCGTATCAGAGTATTCCATCGTGCCTTACTATTAACGTGCATTATGCATGGCAGGTACAGTCTTCGATTGATGCGATTTAGGTAAAGTTTCCTTTGTCTTAGCTTTAAACAATGAGCGTTTGGTTTCTGGTTTCTTTCTACCCGAAGTCACAGTCAATGTAATTACTTTCCCCGCGATACTTACAGCGAGAATCGTGTACAATGTCTCTCTTAGCGGCATATAGAACAGTGAAAGCAATAAAACAATGGCATCAAATATAAAAAATACGGTGCCTAGCTTCAATCCAGTCCAACGACTAACAAGTAGTGATAATATATCATCCCCACCACTTGCCCCACCAAAACGTAGTACAAGACCTGTAGCAAATCCCGTCAACAAACCTGATAAGAGTGCTGCAACGAATAAATTATTCTGCAAATCAATAACGATGAATGAATAACGTTCAAACAAAGCATAGAAAATTGAAAAGGATGTTGTAGCGATTATCGTATTTACTAAGAATTTACGCCCCTTAATGAATAACGCAATCAGCAACACAGGGATATCCAATGCAAGCATACTTAGTGCTGGTGGTAGGCCTAATACGTATTTACCCAATAACGCAAGACCAACAAATCCACCTTCGGTTAAATGATTCTGAAAATTAATGTGATAATAAGCAAAAGCCATTAAAAGTGTTCCTAATAGCATTACAGCGACTTGCGGCAACATAGAAATTTGTTGTTCTCTTTTCCTCATACAAGTTTCCCTCTTTATCGTAGATTGTGGTCATAAGTGAGACAACCTACTACAAGGAGAAAACTTTGAGGACTTTGTCCTTCGCATACTTAGCTTCCTTCTTTCGCAGAGGTTGTCATTAATACCCGACTTTGTCTCTACGAAGCAAGCTAAGTGTATGAGAGATCATAACGTTTCCAGATCGTCCTTTGGGGAATGTTCCTTCGGGGACACATGGTATCCTGATCCTTTCTCTTTTTGGATATGTTCTATACCATTATATCACCATTTAGGGCATTTCTGAACCTCCGATTTAAAAATATCGCTTTTTTTCTAGTTTTCTTGTCCATTTAAGCAGTTAATTTACAATTAATTTCCCGATCATTTTCTTATGACCCGCACCACAGTAAGCAGCACATTTATATTCGAATTCGCCCTTTTCAGTAGCTACGAATGAAATAGAACGATTCGGGCGAACTTCCTTTTTATATCCGTCCAATTTGAGCCCATGATAGCCTTTCTTGTTTTTCAACGTTATTTTAACCGTGTCACCCTGCTTCACCTTCATTACTTTCACATCAAATTCAAACGACGTTGCTTCAATGGTGAATTCCTGAGTCTCTCCAGCTGCAGTTTCTTTCGAACTTTCCATTTCTTCTTTGCCACACGCAGCTAAGAACAATACACAAATGCTTATGAGAACAGTCAACTTTATCCACTTATTCATCAAATAGCCCTCCTCTAATCGTTACCTCTATATAGAGTGTTTCGTCATATTCCAATCGTAGATCAATCTCATTTTCATAATTGTGATTATAATCACAATACTGTCTTTCACATCTCTTATAATAGGGTTTGTAATGATAATAGTTCTCAGGAGGAATTCAATAATGGATAATATTACTGTCACCGTCAACGCTACCGAGTACCCACCTCAATTAAAACATAAGGTCATTTTCCAAACTTTCAACCAACTTCAGCCTTCAGAGGCCATGTTGTTAGTTAACGATCACGATCCGGTTCCACTTCGTTTCCAATTCGAATCTATGCATTCCGGTAGATTCACTTGGGAGTATCTCGAACAAGGTCCCGATATGTTCCGTGTCAAAATCAGCAAACTATAGGAGTGAGATCGTATGGCTGAAATTACAATTGTAAATGAACAAACAATCCAAATTAGTGTCCGTTTAGAAGATGCGATCCTCATGGTAACAGAGGCGTTCAGGGATATTCCCCTGTATGCTTCTGATATTGTAACCATTTATGAGAAATTGCCTGTTTTTGAATATACTTATTTCTGTTTCTACGCTTACGATAGTGCAGCCTTATTTGAATTTATGCTAAACATCGACCCCAAACAATACAACTCATTCTCACTCGATGCACCGGATTCTTTCTTCTATGCATTGTACGGTGGGATGGCAGCTTTATACGACGTAGCTAAACAACTTCATCCAGTTGAAATTTAAGCTTATGCTTCCGATGTGAGTTTTCACGAAGCTGACTCAAGAGGTAATGCTACAAAAACTTTAAAGCTTATGCTTCCGATGTGAGTTTTCACGAAGTTGACTCAAGAGGTAACGCTACGAAAACTTTTAGGAGATGTTGACATGGAACATACAGGACAGACGGTAGAGTTAGATGTTCGACCCTACTTACGTAAAAAAGTAGAGCCCTTTAAAGTTATTATGGATACGGTAAAAGCGCTAAACAAGAATGATATCTTTGTGCTGCACGCTACCTTCAAACCGACGCCTCTCTTTGGGTTAATGAAAACCAAGGGGTATGCTCATAAAGTTGAGAAAATAGAATCCGATCATTGGGTCATCACATTTATACACAAGAATAGTGGACACGAACTAACGGACATAGAAGAATACCAAGCTGTACAGCAATCTCCTGATACGCCTGAATGCTCAGCCGATTCTCCCCCTTCTCAGATCTATGAGTTGGATAATCGCGGCTTAGAGCCTCCACAGCCGATGATACGTACTTTGAAGAAACTCGAAGACGCATCACTCGGAGATGAGGTTATTATTCACAACGATCGGGTCCCTGTGTTTCTTATCGAAGAACTTAATACGTTAGGGTATGACTATGACGTTGAAGAGCAGCCTGACGGATCAGCAAGAATTCATATTCACAAAAAGTAAGGTGGTGTTTGTCCATGTTTCGCCTGCCGTTTCTGTTCATTATTACCGGTCTCATCAGCTTTGCGTTATTCCAGCTATTTTCCTTATTCGATTTCGCAACATGGCTAGCAGTGTTTGGCGAGGAGCCTAGGTACCCAACTGGATGGTTCCGTGTCCATCTGCTCGTTCTAGGTTGGGCGACGATGATTGCGATGGGCGCTGTGTATCAACTCATTCCTGTCGTACTACAAAACCACAGCTTGTTTAGTAAAAATCTCGGATACGTTCATTATGGCTTTTTCACAGTTGGAACGGCAGGGTTACTCATTGGCTTTCAAACGATGCAGGTGATGTGGATCGCAGGATTCGCTACCGTTGCTTTCATTGGAGTTCTACTATTCGCTATTAATATTGGTGTAACTCTTGTACGTGCTAAGAAATGGAATACCATCACCATTAGCGTTGCCTGTTCTGTCACCTATCTCGTGCTTGCTGGACTTTCCGGTATGCTCATGGGTTTAAACTTCTACTTCGATCAGTGGGGTGACTTTCACGAGCAATTACTTGGCGCCCATATCTGTTTCGCAGCTTTTGGCTGGTTCGGAATGCTCATTACAGGCTTCAGCTATAAAATGTTCCCTATGTTTTATCTATCTCATGAATATCCAGAGACATTGCAAAAAATCGTGATTGCGCTATGGAATGCAGGCGTACTTGTCGGTGCTTTATCATTTCTGTTTAATGGACCTGCATGGTTGAAATGGTCAGGGTTACTATTAGTTGTACTAGCCATGATCGCTTATTCCATTCATCTATCTCAAATTGTTAAGCATCGACATAAACCTAATCCTGGCGTTGGTATGAAATGGACTCTTGCACTAACACATTCTTTGACAGTGATCGGGATCTCCATCCTTATCCTCTCTCCTTTCATGCCCGACATTATGGTACAATCCCAGATGGTCGTCATCCTCGGCTGGCTGTACTTATGGGGTTGGGTCGGACTCACGCTTCTATCTTATCTATCCAAAATTGTTCCGTTTCTATGGTGGACACATAAATATGGTCCTTTAATAGGCAAAAAGAAGATACCCACCATGTCCGATTTAATAAATGATCGTCATGTTCATATTGGATTAACCGTCATCGTCAGCTCATTATTTATACTTATGGTAGGTCTGAGTTGGAATCAGCCATGGATCACCTCCATTGGAGGAAGTGTACTTGCTCTAAGCTCACTCCTCTATATAAGCCTGATTGCCAGTGTATTTACGAAATAGGAGGGATTAAAGTGGAATTTATTAAAGACTGCCTCAAAGAAGTGTATGATCCGGAGCTTGGTGTCAATATTGTTGATCTTGGACTTATTTATGATCTTCAGTTCGTAGATGGAATCGTGTCTGTAGTGATGACACTGACCACACCAGGCTGTCCCATGCACGATATGATCGTCGGTGGCGTGAAGAGGGCACTCGAAGCATTGCCTGAGATTCTATCTGTCGAAGTAGAGGTCGTATGGGAACCGGCCTGGTCGCCAAGTCTCATGTCCGATGAAGTAAAAGAGGATCTCGGATATATGTAATCTCAGATTGGAGGCTGTTTACAATGTTCAACTGGAAGCTATACATCGTTGTTTTGATCGGCTTCACTATTATTTTATCTGGTTTCTACGCCAACCCTATACCCGTAATCGAAGAAGAGCCTGTCTTGGAAACAGTGAATCAGCCTCCAGTTGAGCCTGTCATCGTACGAGAAGGAAATATCGTTAAGATTGAAATGACTGCGCAGGTAACCGATGTAGAAATTTCTTCTGGCGTGTTCTATAATGCCTGGACGTTTAATGGCACAGTACCTGGTCCTGTTATTCGGGTCAAAGAAGGGGACACCCTCCATTTCACACTGAATAATATCGACCCTAACATGCCACACTCCATGGACTTCCATGCTGTGCAAACTTCTCCTAGTACAAACTTCGTCGATATTATGCCACTTGAACATGGGTCCTTTACTTACTCTGCCAATATGCCCGGTGTATTCATGTATCATTGTGGAACAGACCCCGTATTGGAGCATATCGCCAATGGAATGTATGGTGTCATTATCGTCGAACCAGCAGATGGTTATCCAACGGATAATGAAGTCGATCGTGAGTATACTATTGTACAGAGTGAGTGGTATGCCGAACATGATTTCAATGCCTTTTTAGATGGTTCGCCTGAGTATGTCGTATTTAACGGAGATGACTTTACATTGAAGGAGCATCCTTTAATGGCTAAAGTCGGAGATAGGGTACGGATTTATGTGAACAATGTTGGCCCTAATAAAGTATCTTCTTTTCATATCGTAGGTACGATCATGGATCGCGTCTATATTGATGGCAATCCGAAGAACATGATGTATGGTCTACAAACAGTCATGCTCCCAGCTAGTGGCGGTGCAGTTGTAGAGTTCGTCGTAAACGAAGCCGGAGATTATCCTATTGTAACCCATCAGTTCAACGATGCCACCAAAGGAGCGGTTGCCATTCTGAGGGTCACCCCCGATGGTTTGGATACAGGAGCAACACCGATGGCATATTGAGATCAGCACAGTATAATTGAATGATCAAAAAGTCACCTTTTGATCACGAAGTATAACCACTCTGTTCGTGAAGAATACGGTGGTTTTTTGTGTTTCTTTGTGTTTTCAAGTCATTTTCTGCATCTTTATCGTGATAAATGTCATTGATATATTTAACCTGTTCACATTTTAGCAATTTTTCATGTGACGAAAAGCACACTATTCCCCTCTCCCCTTCTATACGCTTTATAAGTAGCAAATATCTGATTGTAGGAAAGAGGTAATATATATGTTAGATCAACGTACTATTGAGATTATAAAATCAACCGTTCCCGTGTTGCAGGTTCATGGGAAAACGATCACAACTGCCTTCTACGGTATGTTATTTGAGAACCATCCTGAGCTATTGAATATATTCAATCATGCCAACCAACGCCAAGGCAAACAACAGACAGCCCTTGCCAATGCAGTGTTAGCTGCGGCAGTAAATATTGATCAACTAGGAAATATTCTCCCTGTGGTGAAACAGATCGCTGAGAAGCACCGTGCATTGGGTGTATTACCTGAACATTATCCGATTGTCGGTGAAACCTTATTAGCCGCTATTGCTCAGGTGCTCGGTGATGCGGCAACTCCAGAAATTCTGAATGCTTGGGCTGAGGCCTATGGCGTGATTGCTGATGCATTCATCGGTGTTGAAGTAGAGAAGTATCGTGAAGCTGCCGAGGCACCAGGTGGCTGGAGCGGATTCAGAAATTTCGTCGTCAGTCAGAAAATAAAAGAAAGTGAACTTATTACTTCCTTCTACCTCTCTCCTCAGGACGGAGGCGCTATTTCCTCTTATTTGCCGGGACAATATATCACCTTGCGTGTTCAACCAGAAGGTGAGAAATACACTCACATTCGTCACTATAGTCTGTCAACTGCATCGGGACAACCTTATTACCGCATCACCGTCAAACGAGAAGACGAGGCAGATAACAAGCCTGCGGGAGTCGTATCTACTTACCTGCATGAAGAAGTTAATGTAGGTACGGTACTGGAAGTAAGCGCACCAGCTGGAGACTTCACACTAGATCGCAGTATTGATATCCCGGTAGTCCTGATTAGCGGTGGTGTCGGACTCACTCCAATGGTGAGTATGCTAGAGACGTTAGCTGCTGAACAACCTCAACGTGAAGTAACATATATTCACGCTGCTATCAATGGTAAATTGCATGCTATGAAAGGATTAATTGAGGAATTGGAGCAATGCCATCCCCATCTGACATCCTATGTGTGCTACGAATCTCCAAATGAAGAGGATCTCTGCCATAAATCTGGTTATATTGATCTCCCTTGGCTTCAAGGGGTCGTAGATCAGCAAGCTGATTTCTATTTCTGCGGACCTACCCCTTTTATGAGTGCCATATTTAAGGCGCTACTAGAATGGAAGGTGCCAGCGGAAAGAATCCATTTTGAATTCTTCGGCCCTGCGGGTAGCTTGGAGGATTAGTATACAAGATCAACCCGCAATCGCGGTTGACCTCATTCATGCGAAGGGGCTATTCCACAAGGTCAATACCGCCCTTGGGAATAGCCCCTTCGTTGTATTATTCATTACTTCAATCGCAACAAACGATTGACCGTTTCTCTCCGAACCCCGATCAGCTGCCCAATCTCCTCTTGCGTCAGCAGTTCTGTCACATCCACGCCATGGGAGAAATCACTTAACCATTCCGTGAGTAGCTCCAAACGCTCCGCCGGAGTGCCGACGGTCAGATGATCCAGTCGTTGTTGCATAAAGCGTAGCTTCGCCTGTAGTAACAAGGCTACCTCCATTGGCTTGTCAGGCTCCTCGCGCAATTGACGATACCAATCATTAGCAGGTATAACCTCTACCTCGCTACGCATCAATGCAATGGCTGTACCATGCATTTCTTTAGGCGTAATGAGAGAGTGATGTGGAACCGTTTCTCCCGAATATAAAATATTGAACAATACCATATTTCCATTCTCATGCAGTCTAGTTACTTTAAACAGCCCGCTTTTAACATGGTATAGGTATTCCCCGCTATCCCCTTGACGGAATAAAATTTCCCCTTTATGTAGAATCATTTCCGTTCCTCCATTATGTTATAGACTTTCAAAGAAGCCGTGGTTAACCTCATTGAATCTATTATAACAGAAGATCATGTCCTTCTTCCAAAAATTCACCCCTTGTTGAAAGCTGTAACACCGTTAGCCTGAATGTTATACTGTGTGAAAAGAATTGTGGCAATATTGACCAAGATCAGGGAGTGAGCAACATGGATAGCAAGAACCTCGAAGAGTTGACCTGTCAGGCTGAGGCTTTCATAGAACTTTGTTACGCAGAGCTGGACAAATCTGAAGCCGAAATGAAGAAGCGTATCATAGCCGTACGTGAAGAGATACAAATATCCGGCACCTACCGTCATACGGGGGAAGAGCTAACGCATGGAGCGCGAATGGCTTGGCGCCACAACAGCCGCTGTATCGGCCGTCTGTTCTGGCATACGCTCGAGGTAATCGATGCGCGCTCAGCAGAGACTGTGGAGCAAGTAGCCGAAGCTCTGCTGCAGCACTTGGAGAAGGCAAACAATGGGGGCCGCATCCGTCCGCTAATCACGGTATTCCGCAGTGGCGAAGCCCCTGATCAGCGTATCCGTATTTGGAACCATCAACTGATTCGCTATGCTGGTTATCCCCGTATTGGAGAGCACGCTCGTTCCGGTGATCCGGCATCGGATGTCTTCACCAGTGTATGCCAGCATCTTGGTTGGCAGGGAACGGGAGGAGATTATGATGTACTGCCTCTGGTGATAACTATCGGTGATGGACAACCCCGCTGGTTTCCCATCCCGAAGCATCTCGTTCAGGAGGTGCCGCTAAGTCATCCAGAGATAGAACATTTTCCGGAGCTTCAGCTACGCTGGTATTCCGTACCGATCATTTCGGACATGCAGCTTGAAATCGGTGGAATTAAGTACGTGGCTGCTCCTTTTAACGGCTGGTATATGGAAACTGAAATCGGATCTCGCAATCTTGGAGACACCGGGCGATATAACCGCCTCCCGGCTGTTGCTGATCTGATCGGTCTGGACCGATCCACCAACACTACGTTGTGGAAGGACCGAGCCCTTCTTGAACTGAACCGGGCAGTGCTTTATTCTTTCAAACAAGCTGGGGTCAGCATTGTTGACCACCATACCGCGGCTGACCAATTCGTTCGGTTCCAGCGGCAAGAGAAGGAGCGGAATCGTGAGGTATCCGGTCGCTGGTCTTGGCTTATTCCGCCCATGTCTCCGTCGGCCACCCCGATCTGGCACGATGACTCCTTAGAGGAACTCGACCTTAGTCCCCGCTTCCTTTACCAGAAGCCGGCCTACGCGGGCTGGTTGGATGAGCCAGCGGAACTTCAAGGTGTGGATGACAGCGAACTTATTTCCATTCCGAGTAATAGTGATAACATAGGGGCGCCTAGACCAGAAATTCAGTCGCCCCAAACATCCTGTCCCTTTCACCATTAAGACCTAACTATTGTAGCTCGTCTATAGAAGAGCCCCCTTTGTAGTGCTGGTGCATTTGTTCACCACCGACGCCAACAAAGGGGGCTCTCTTTCCATTTATAGGATGAGTTAACACATTCCAAGAATATACACTTGCATAAAGAACACATGTTCGGAGTATAATAGAAACAGGAATGTACGTTCTTATTATGGTGGTGTGAAAGATGAGTATTAATCCAAGCATAGAAACAGAAGAAGATATTCAAATTATTAAAGAATATACCTTGCTCCCCATTTTACTGGATATGTTAGCAAGGGATATCGATCATTTAACGTTCTATCAAGATAAGATCATATACCATTATGTTATTCATCATCTGAAAGAGGTTGAGCAATCCATATATCCTGTATTACAAAGCCTCAAGAATAGAATGAAACAACGACAGATTATAGTCTTGAACACCGACATGAATACGCTCGGCATTGAGGTTGAATATAAAGTACGTGGTTATATCCACCATTTCAATATGTTGAGAAGTTTGATACGAGCAGAACTATTCACCCTGCTTATGAGTTTACATGGAGGTGATTGACATGAACGGTAAACGTGAACGGGTTATTTTCCTAGCAGATTGCCAGAGTTTCTACGCCAGCGTCGAAAAGGCGGACTACCCACAATATAAGGATAAACCTCTTGTTGTGGCTGGAGATCCCGCGCGTCGCTCGGGCATTATTCTAGCGGCCTGTCCCCTAGCCAAGACCTTTGGAGTCACTTCAGCAGAACGATTAGGCGAAGCTCTGAACAAATGTCCTGATCTCATCGTCATGCGTCCTCGAATGCAGCATTACATTGATATTTCACTGATGATCACACAGATTTACAAGGAGTATACCGACCTCGTCGAGATATTCTCGATAGATGAGCAATTTCTAGACGTGTCCGGAAGTCTACGTATGTTCGGAGATCCAATAACGATGGCAGAATCCATACAACGTAAGGTTCTTAAACAGACCGGAGTGAGAGTACGAGTAGGGATCAGCTCCAATAAAATACTTTCTAAAATTGCCACTGACATTTGGGCAAAAAAGAACGAGAATGGCATATTCACCTTACCTAAGTCGGAAATCGAAACCTTATTATGGCCGCAACCTGTAAACAAAATGTTTGGAGTAGGCTCTCGCATGACAGCCCACTTCTCACGTCTCGGAATGCATACGATCGGCGAAATCGCAAGAACACCCTTACCCCGATTAAAGGAACAATTTCGAGCACGATTTGGAAAGCAAAGCGATATCCAGGCCGAGGTCATGTGGAGAACGGCTAACGGATTGGATGATTCTCCTGTTACACCAGGTACATTCAATGCCGCACCCAAATCAGTTGGCCATATGATCACGTTGCCTAAAGATTACGTTGATGAAGATCAGATCAATACGATACTTCTAGAGCTCACAGAAGAGGTGTGCCGCGATTGTCGTCGCAAGGGATATATGGGCTCCGTCATTTCAGTCAGTTGCATGTGTAGTCCTTACGAGGACCCCACAAGCTTCTCTCGGCAAATGAAGATGCCTGATCCAACTAATAACACGAACGTCGTCTACGAAGCGGCCAAGGCACTCTTTTACCGTTATTGGAACACACTTCCTGTGCGTCGAATCGGATTAATCCTTAGTCACTTTGCGAATGATCAAGAATATCAGCTGACACTGTTCGAGGATCAGATCAAGTCCCGAGCTTTAGATAAAGTCACTGATACCATCAAAGAACGTTACGGCAGTACGGCTATCATGAGGGCATCATCCATCACCGCTTCGGGCCAGGCATTAGAAAGATCGCAGAAAATCGGAGGGCATTATAAATGAGTAAAAAACTAGAGGGAAACGGCTTGTGGGAGTCCAGTCGTATGATGCTTCCCCAGCATAAAGAACAATCGTTATCCATCGCCATACAGAATAGCGGCTCTCCTCAATCGAAAGAACCCCCGACAAGACAGGAGTTCGAGATGATGCGGGAATACATCCTTCTTCCGGTCATGCTCCACATTGTTGAAAAGAAAATCCAGGAGGTTGAGAGGTCTCCTCAAATGCTAAAATTACTATACTCCACAGCTGCGAAAGTACTGGCTAACCATATACGGGACGATATGCAGAAATCCAAGAAGGTTCTTCACGAAAGAAGCATTCGCGTATTCGAAGATACCAAGGATGATGACGAACTCACCTACCGCTACATTTGCCGAGGCTATGAGGATCGCTTCATGATGACAAGAGAGTTTATGCGAGCTGAGATCAGCGTGAGGATTGGGAGATATGTGGGAGGCTTGGCGGAGGTGATGAAAGAGATGGTGGTGGGTAAGTGAGGGTTGATATTCATTCCTACACTGTTTTAAACACCTATAGCGGTTGTTCAAAAAGTCAACTTTTGAATAACCTCCATAGGTTAACTCATGTTACCGCCCCCCTGATTGGAACCGCTTAATAATGCCTGTAATTCACTTGATGATTCCATCATCTCTTGCAGTGGTCCTTGGCTTTCTATGCATCCATCTTTTAGCACAACTACATGGTCCGCATATTGTAGTGCTGCCATTTTGTTAGAAACAACAATGGATGTGACATTTTTTTTCTGAGTGATTCTTTTCCATAATAAAGTTTCTGTCTCCACATCAAGCGCACTTGAAATGTCATCCATAAACAATATCTCTGGTTTTCGAACAAGCATACGGGCAGAAGCAGCTCTGATTTTTTGCCCTCCCGATAATTTACTCCCGCCCGAACCAATCATAGTATCTAACCCTAATTCTAAGCTCTTAATATCCTCATTCAACACAGCGTCGTACAGGGCCTCATTTAAATCAACATCATCTTCAGATAGACCCAATAAAATATTGTTTCTTAACGTTTCATTATAAAGCTGTGGAATTTGCGAGGTATAGCCACTTCTTGGCGGTATAAAAAAGGAACAGAGATCATTTACCACGCGACCATTCCATAGGATATCACCACTATCCTTAGGCAATAACCCTTGTATTGTCTTCATTAATGTTGTTTTTCCGGATCCTATGCGACCCGCAATGACAACAAAACTTCCCACTTTAATATCCAGACTTTTTATTTGTATACCTCGGGAAGAAGACCCATATGTGAACGACAAATCTTTAATTTGGAGAATTCTTAG
Organism: Paenibacillus sp. FA6; assembly: GCF_051550225.1. Lineage (NCBI taxonomy): Bacteria > Bacillati > Bacillota > Bacilli > Caryophanales > Paenibacillaceae > Paenibacillus > Paenibacillus sp. FA6. The sequence continues at coordinate 2,724,547 of NZ_CP188820.1, forward strand.
TGGTTCTGTATCCTTGTAAATATCGTCAATTGCTAATGGAGCAATCTCGTTAATATAAAGAGAATGATGCTCCACTACCTTATCCAGTAATTGTCCTTGAACTAAAGATGTCATACGTTCCATAGCAACTTCAGTTTGTTTATAAGAAGCAAGGAATTTCCCGAAAAATTGTATGAATTGCGTGATAAAAGATAAATAGAAAACGAACAACGCTAGATCACCAATCGAAAAAGTATTGCTTTGTGTTGAGAACGCCAACATCAGTAGAATTAAACCTGTTCCAATATTGATGGTATTCATAAAGACAGTATCCAGTATACTAGTAAACAAATTGTCCTTAAGCATCGACTTCTTTTGATTCGCCGCTAAAGCATCAAACCTTTCAATAAACCTACTATCCGCATTTCCAAGTTTAATGGATTGAATAATACTGAAAATTTCTCCTATCGCTCCCGAAACTTTAGAGGATGATTCGCGACTTTCCCTTCTATATGCCTGTACCTTTGCAGAAGTGATATGGACTACAGAAAATACGATAATAAGCGGAATGAACACAAATAGCGTGATCTGAGAATCGATACGAAATAGAACTATAAATGCTATGATGGCGAATAAAACCATACCTATCGTATCGACTATCCAACTTATTGCTCCTACAACCTGTTCAACATCATCACGCAAGTGATTTATTACCTCCCCCGTGGAACCCTTGAGTCCTTGTGATCCGGGTAAGTGGAGGATCATATCCAACAAATTTCTTCTAACCAAATTTGCCACCATAAATCCATGGCTGGTATCAATGATTACACCAAAAAAAATAAATACGATTCTTCCAAGAATAACCGATGCGAAGAGAGCAATAACTAAACTTCCATTGGTTCCCTCTTCATTCGACAGTATATTAAAAAAATCCCTCGTATATAAGCCTACGAATATGGGTGATATATATATTCCTGTCCAAAAAATAATATTAAGAAGATATAATCCAGGACGATACTTAATAAGTCTCCATAAAAAAACGTTAGTTTTCATGTATTTCCCTAACCTTCCCTCTATCAAACGACATCATCCATAATGATATCATCATCCATATCTTTTCCTACTGCTAGAATTCTTCTGAATATAGAGTTCTTATTCTCCTCTAAATCCCTCTTATACCCGCTTTCAATAATTCGCCCATTTTGAACAATAATGATTTTATCCACACGATTCAAAGTTGAAATTCGGTGCGAAATAATAATAGATGTTCTTCCTCTTAATAATTTTGTTAAAGCTTGATCTATCAATTTTTCAGTAGCTTGATCCAAACGAGAAGCGGCCTCATCAAGAATAATTAAATCAGGTTTTTTCAGAAACACTCTCGCGATTGATAATAATTGCGCTTCCCCTGCTGAAAATATACTTCCACCCGCATCTATCATAGTATCCAATCCCTCGGGGAGTGAATCCATTAAATGTTGTAGCCCGAGCTCCTCAATGACTTGCGATAATTCCCCGTTGGTAATGGAGCTGTCATAGAATGTAAGATTGTCTCGGATAGATCCGCTAAACAGTTCAATTTCCTGTGTTACAACACCAATTCTTCTTCTAAGTTCTACTAAGGGAATGCCCTGCAATAGCCTATCTCCAAGACGAATTTCACCCTTATGTGGATCATAAAACCTAAGCAACAGCCTAGTTATGGATGTCTTTCCACTTCCGGTACGACCGATGATTCCCAGTGTTTCCCCATTTTCAATCTTAAACGAAATGTTGTGAAGGGCCACATCCCTCTCATTGTATCCAAAAGTTACATCCTCAAATTGAATCGAGAAATCGTTAAACCCGCTTGCTAACGGTTCTTGACCATCTATAATACTGGAAGTTTGATTAAATAATTGATCAAATCGCTGGATTGATACATCCACCATCTGCAGATCTTCGATTTGTGTTCGTAACACTTCTATAGGTCTGATTAAAAATTCCGTGTAGAGGAATACCATATATGCAGTTCCAACTGTTATCTCGTTTATCCCCCAAAGGTAGTAACAAACAATAAATGAAGTAATATTACATATTGCAAAGGTGAAGATTGTGGTAGACCATATAACCGCACCTGATATGGCAGCTTTTCGTTTCGAAGGAAGCCACTTATTCAGCATCATATAAAATTTGTTCATCACAAATCCCAAAGCACCATTTGATCTAATATCATCTACCCCTGCAACTTGTTCACCTATGTAACTAAAAAATTTAGTGCTAATCTCCCGAACTTCAGCCCAATACGGAGTGGAAATGCTGCGAATCCATTTTAGCAAGAAAAATGCGGTGACAACAATTAGGCTTAACGAAATACCGATTAACCAGTGCTCATTGAATAGTACTAACAAAACACCTAATAAAAAGATTGAATTTGTAAAAATCAAAACAAGAAAATTCGAAAAAAAGTTACCCATCACATTGACATCGCCATCAATTCTTTCAATCATTTCACCTGGAGTATGTTCCTTATGAAAGGAAATATCTAAATTCAAGCAATGAACAAGAAGGTCCTTACGCAACTCATTTTTGGCCTTCCACGCTATTTTCTGAGCTAAATAGCTTGCAACTACAGATATCATTTGATTAGTAATCGCTATGGAAATAAAGATAATAGCGGTGAACACTAATTTTCTCTGACTAACATCCTCTGTAATCATCTCAATAAAATCCCGAAGCACCAGTGGATTTGCAAGTTGTAACCCTACACTTATCAACAATAGAAATGCCACAATACATACTTTTTTCATTTGGGGTTTGAAATACCGGGCTAAGAGTTTTCTATGGGTAATAAGTGGAATACTTCTCTTCACTTTCTTCAACTCCAGTCAGCAGATCTTAATTTACGCTAATACTTTTCGCGTATAATAGCCCGTACAAATGACTCTTTTTCAAAACTTTCATAATATGTAATTTCCAACTAGAAAAGCAGCTCAACCTTACAATCGTAGCTTGAGTATTTGCCAATAATATACTCTAGCATCGCTTTATAAAATATTCATGTAGTTAAATATACTCTGGTTTTTTTGCGAATATTGTCGAAATAACACAAATATAAATATAAACATAAACATCTAACCATGATTATCCATTTTCCACACCCATAATTGAAGTTAATGTCCAGAAAACGATAGCAATTGGAATCACATTGGCTTCGTTATCGCGAGTTTATTGCGATTTAGGAAATTATAACAGGTACAGTTTTTATGACTATAAGGTAGTTCAACATACAAATGATTATCATGCTTGCACAAGCAGTTCTACAAACGGATGAGAGACAATTGTTAATGTTAGATATGGTAGGGTTAGAAGATAAAAAGCGCCACCGATCAAATGGTGCCACTGTAAATCCGACAACCATTTATACCGGAACTGTTACAGCAACGGATTGTTCTTACGATCGGCAACAGCAATCGTAAGAACAATCTGTAAAGCTAAATTTAAATCTATAGCTCTACTCTCACATCAAAACAACCCCCGGGGCATCCCCCCGAGGGCTCTACAAGTTAAGTATGAACTACCGAAACATACCCCACAGCTTAATAAGATGGAATGTATTGTTAGGATCAATGCGCTGGCTTAGAATAAATCGAACCATTTTTTCTTCTTCAGCAGGTGTGAACTTCTCTTTCAGCAGGCTTGCTGTTGATCTCACCAATCGCTGTACCTTGGGGCCATTCTGCAAATCCTGTTTACTAACGCCATGAACGAGATCTTTGACGCGCTCTTTCATAGCTGGATTTTTCATTTTAAGTTTAATCCGCTCTACTAACTGTGGGCTGATTCCATACTGCTGATAACCCAACATCGGCACCTCCCGTCAAATACAATCTTCCTCAGTATATGACGGGAGGGTTGTCCAATGTACCTAGTCAATCAAGTTTTCTTGAAAAATCTGCTCCTGTTGTAGATAATGTCGAAGTGTTTCATAAGCGGGCGATGTCCAGAAAGAAGGTACACTAATAAGTTCTGAGACATCATCACGCGCTTGTTCCAACACCGCAAAGTCAGCCACCATGTCCGCCAATCGGAATTCGGGTAGACCGCTCTGCTTCGTCCCGAAGAAATCTCCAGGTCCGCGTAGTTCGAGATCCCGACGTGATACCTCGAATCCATCATCTGTCTCCGTCATGACCCTCATTCGCTCTTGCCCTACCTCAGACTTCGGATCAGCAATCAATACACAGTAAGAAGCATGCTGCCCCCGTCCCACACGTCCCCGTAACTGATGCAACTGTGATAGTCCGAATCGTTCCGCATCCATAATGATCATGAGCGTAGCATTAGGAACGTCAACCCCTACTTCCACCACTGTAGTCGATACAAGCAACTGCACTTCATTACGGTTAAAAGCTTGCATCGTCTCTTCCTTCTCAGCTGGTGTCATTCGACCATGTAATAGTCCCACACGGTAGGTTGGAAAGGCCTGTTGCATCTGAATATGCAGATCAATCACATTCTGCACGTCTAGCTTCTCTGATTCCTCAATCAACGGACAGATGAGATACGCCTGCCGACCTTGATCCACTTCTTTGGAAATGAATCCAAGCACACGCTCCATCATACTATGTTTCACCCAGTACGTAGAGATCGGTATACGCCCCTTAGGGCGCTCCGTGAGTGTAGAGACATCCATATCACCAAAAGCCGTAATAGCTAGCGTACGGGGTATCGGTGTCGCTGTCATCGTCAATACATCGGGATTGTAACCTTTACGCCGAAGCACACTACGCTGGTTGACTCCGAAGCGATGTTGCTCGTCCGTGACGACCAATCCAAGATTGCGGAAGAACACCTCATCTTGAATCAAAGCATGCGTACCCACAACTACGTCGATCATCCCCATTTGCAATGATGCCAGTAGATCCTTACGCTTACGTCCCGTCACGCTACCCGTGAGTAAACCAACTGAGATGCCCAAGGGTTCAAACAAACCTACTAATGATCGCAAATGCTGTTCTGATAATATCTCGGTAGGTACCATCAGCGCACCTTGAAATCCTGATCGTACCGTTGCAAAGAGAGCGATCGCTGCGATAATTGTTTTCCCAGATCCAACATCCCCTTGGAGCAATCGATTCATACAATAAGACGCTCGCATATCACGCAAGATTTCCAGTTCTACTTTCTTCTGGGCATCCGTCAGTTCAAAAGGAAGGCTTCTCACAAATTCACGTACCACGGAATTCTCTACGGTATGTATCACGCCATCCATGCGTCCTCTACTCAAAGAACGGAACGCTTGCATTTTTAATTGAAACAGGAATAATTCCTCATACACCATCCGTTGTCTACCTAGCTGTCCTTCCTCGGTATCCTCTGGTTTATGAATGATAGAAATAGCTTTCTTACGCGATAAGAATTGATATTTCTTCAGCAAGTCCTGCGGTAGTATTTCTGGGATCATCTCTCCATACTGCGTCAGTGCTTGTCCTATCGTCTTACGAATCCATGCCTGCGTTATCTTAGCTCCTACAGAATAGACAGGCTGCAGGGTGCCCCCACGCTTTATCCCTTGATCTGGGAACTCCGAATCAGACACCGTAAGCTGCATTCGCCGTTGTTCCCACTTGCCATTCAGAATAATTTCACGACCTGCTGTCAATTGATCACGTAGAAATTGGCGATTAAACCATGTCGCTGTAAACATCCACTCTTCCGCCATCATTTTGCAGCTCAGACGTGATTTAGTTCCATAGCGTTGCAGCACGGGAACCCCAATAACTTTTGCCTGAATCGTAATCTTATCCCCACTCTGAACCTCACTCAAAGAACGAAGACGATAATCCTCATAACGATAGGGATAATACTCCAGTAAATCTTTGACCGTAAAGATGCCAAAGGCGTGAAGCTCTCCTTCTTTAAGAGCACTCACGCCACGTACCTGTTTAACTGAAATCTGATCCAGTGAAAGGTTCATATTCATAATCTATACCTCAATTCAAGCAGGCCATATAAATACAGCAATAGTCCCTCTACCAACATGGGTTCCTACGACAGGACCAACATTAGTTAATACGACTTCTTCCAGTTTGAAATGACCGGAGAGCTCTGCCAAGAAAGACTCAGCGGATGCAGGATTTGCCGTATGACCCACTGCCACATTTATTTTTTCAATATTGCCAAGGTCCTGTTGGAATAACTCAATCATACGTGCAACAGCCTTATTACGACCTCTTACCTTCTCGACCGCATATATAATACCTTCTGGATCAATAGAGAGAATCGGCTTAATATTAAGTAAAGTACCAAATAATGCCGCTGCCTTACCGATTCTTCCACCTTTTTGCAAATACTCTAATGTATCTACTAAGAAATAAAGTTTGCGTTCCTTACGCAGCTGTTCTACGGCAACTACAATATCCTCTACTGCCATACCTTCACTAGCAAGACGCGCCGCCTGTACAACAAGTAGACCAAAACCATAAGAGGCTGAGAGAGAATCAACAACCGTAAGATCAAGATTCTCCTCCATCATCGATTTCGCAATCAATGCTGATTGATATGTCCCACTTAAGCCCGAGGAAATATGAATGGAAAGAATCGATGCGCCAGGATGCTCTTGTTGAATTTGCTCGTACACTCGAACATAATCCGCAGGGGAAGGCTGAGATGTAGTCGGCAACTCTGTAGCCTTATCCAACCGATCATAAAATTCCTTAGCCGAGATTTCCACACCGTCAAGTAGCGATTCCTCGCCAATCTGTAATCGTAACGGAATAACATGAATACCATGCTTCTTCGCTAACTCTTCTGGAATATCAGCCGTACTATCCGTAACTATAACGGTATGAGTCAAGGAAATCTCCCCTTACATGATCATTATTTAGGATTCAACTGAAAACAGATAATAATAAATTGGTTGTCCACCTTCATGAATCTCTATCTCTGCCTTTGGATACTGTTCTTGTAACCAAGCCTCTAATTGAGCTGTCATCTCTGCATCGGCCTCTTCACCTGCTAGGACAGTTACAATCTCATCCTGATTCACCAACATTTGAGCAAGCAAACTCTGACAAGTTCCAAGTAGATCTTCATTAGCCGCTACAATATTTGAATTCTGAATACCAATGTATTGTCCCGCCTTAATCTCAAGCTCATCAATGACAGTATCTCTAATAGCATGAGTTACCTGACCTGACTTCACATGTGCAATGGCTGCCAACATATTCTCAGTATTGTTATCTTCATTCTCTTCTTCCGAAAAAGCAAAGGCAGCAACCATTCCTTGAGGAATACTCTTACTTGGGATAACCGTTACACTCCGTTCTCCCTCAAGCAATTCCCGCGCTTGCTGAGCTGCAAGTATAATGTTCGAGTTGTTAGGTAGCAAATAAATATGCTGAGCAGAAATAGACGCAATCGCATTCACGAAATCTTCCGTACTTGGATTCATCGTTTGTCCTCCAAAGAGAACAGCGTCAATACCTAAGCTTGTGAATATGTCCGTAATACCTTGTCCCGAAGACACGGCAATGAAACCATACGGAGCCATTTCATCGGCTGGAGGTTCTGCTGGCGCTTGTGCCGTGATCCCTACACTCATCGGAATATCAGCAAACAATTCTGGCATAGGTGAACTTTCCATCCCTGTAGAGAGTAGATCACGATGTTGTTCACGCATATTCAGAATATGAATTTGCGTAATTTCACCATATTTCAAAGCTAGATCCAGAACTTCACCTGGAGATTTAGAGTGTACATGAACTTTGATAATTTCATCGTCAGCAATAACGATGATAGAATCCCCATTTACTGACAACGACTTTCGGAATTCCTCTTCGTCGAACAGATTAACTTGTGCCCCTCCGAGTTGACGGTTAATGAAGAATTCCATGTCATACAAGAACTCAATATCTTCGGTCACTAAGCTCGACTGAGCACTCATAGGAACTTTAGAGATAGACTTAATTGCCTGAAGCGGTGGTTGATTTACCTTTGAAGCTGTTACCGAAGAATATTGCCCTCCAAAACTTAGCCCAGTTCCACCCTTCAAATGCTGTAGAAATCCTTCATAAATATACACAAGTCCTTGTCCACCCGAATCCACTACTCCTACCTGCTTAAGAATAGGTAGTAATTCTGGCGTATGGGCTAATGCTTCTTTAGCCTTCATAAGTACTTGTTCCATCAATTCTACAATGTCGCTACTCCGTCTAGAGATGTATAAAGCATGCTTAGCAGCTTCCTTAGCTACCGTGAGAATTGTACCTTCGACAGGCTTAACTACAGCCTTGTAAGCTGTATCTACGCCAACCTGTAGCGCCGCAGCAAATTGCTGTGTGTTCAATTCTTCAGAATTAGCTACATAACGTCCAAATCCACGAAATAACTGCGATAGAATAACACCCGAGTTACCTCGTGCTCCCATTAGGAGACCTTTAGACAATACACCGGCATTATGTCCAATAGATTCAGAGTTATTTCTCTTTAATTCAGCAACACCTGCGGTCATCGTTAAATTCATGTTGGTTCCCGTATCTCCATCAGGTACCGGAAATACGTTAAGAGCATTCACATGTTCTGCATGTTGTTGTAGTTGTTCCGCGCCAAGTATAACCATCGCGGTGAAATCTGTTCCATTCAAAGAACGCTTACTCAAGTGAGAATTCCCCTTCCTAGCTTGTTACACCAAGAACTAGCCTCGTTATTTATATTTCATAATACTACATTTACTATCAAAGAATCAGCTTATATTACTACTTATTCTGTATTAATATAAGCTATACAACATTGTACTATAAGAACGAAAAGAAATAAATGTTTTTGCCGATGGTTGACGAAGCATTTTTTGCTGTGATACTATATATAAGTATTGTTTATGTAAGTGTATTGGAACAAGGAGGTGTAATCTATGTCTCGCAAATGTTATATAACAGGTAAAAAACCAGGCACTGGTAACCATGTATCTCACGCCAACAACCGCAATCGTCGGACTTGGGGCGTTAACGTTCAGAAAGTTCGTATTTTGGTGGATGGTAAAGTAAAACGTGTTTATGTTAGTACTCGTGCACTGAAATCAGGTAAAGTTGCTCGCGTATAATATCTACAACAGCATATAAGCAAAAAGCACCTTCTTTTCAGTAGGTGCTTTTTTGGCACCTCTGACCGGATCTCCTAAGCCTCGGTCAGAGTTCTTTTCGTAGACTACACACTTAAGTAGAATTGGTGTCATTTTTTATTGAATGTGTTAAGTATGGCTTTGACAAATCCCCCCAAGAACCTTGGTAACTTGAATGTGTAAAATTTCATGTCTCATCCTCCCCATCATTCTCATGCCTTTCCATATGAATCCAGTGAGCCTTCACTATGACTGGCAACAAAAAAAAGGCTACATGAAAATTCTGCTCATGTAACCATGTTTATGCGAGGACAGCATGCCCTATGACTTTTTAGAGGTTGTTCAAGAAGTCATCTTTTGATCACGAAGTATATCAAGAAGCGTATTCGACATCGAACATTGAATTCAGCCGGTCCTTCCGGTGCTCACGTAGGTACTGCCTACGCTCCGCTCCTCACTCCCTTGCTTCATTCAATCTTCTCGGTGCTGAAAACCTGACTTTTTGAACTCGAACTTTTAGAGGTTGTTCAAAACTCATAATTATACTGCTGGAACTACGCCTTGATAGTATTGATAAACCGACACCATAAATATAAACAAGATAAAATAGAGTAACGAAAAAACAACGTATCCAATTCTCAGACCTCTCCGCTCAAAATGACGGAAGTAGTATATCGTTATAACTACCGCTATGAGTGATGTCAGCGCATTAAAGGGAGACTTGAGTAGTGCAAATGAACCAAGCATCATTCCCGCACCCATACTAGCCAATGTAAGCCAGCAGGCTTCTTTGAAAGTCATACCCTTACATCCCTTCTATGCTTCCTCTAATCTGAGAAATCGCTAGCGCTCTGTCCTGATGTCCAAAGACAGCGCTACCCGCTACCAGTACATCTGCGCCTGCCTTAACCACCATTGGTGCAGTCTCCACTGTAACTCCACCATCCACCTCGATATGAACATCCAGCAATAAAGCTTCATTTAGAGATTGACGCACTTCACGTATTTTCTGAAGAGTGCGTGGAATGAATGACTGCCCTCCAAAGCCAGGATTCACTGTCATAACTAATACCAGATCGAGATCCGGCAACACTTCCTTTAAGACCGAAGCAGGTGTACCTGGATTAATCGCAACCCCAGCTTGTACTCCCATTTCCTTAATCATATGCACAACACGATGTAAATGTGTACATGCCTCAGCATGTACAGTAATGACCTTAGCGCCAGCCTTAACGAAATCAGCCACATAGCGTTCTGGTTGTTCAATCATGAGGTGCACATCAAGGGGAAGCGTCGTATAGTGCTGGATAGCATTAATAATAGGTGGACCTAGCGTAATATTAGGGACGAAATGACCATCCATCACATCAACATGAATCCAGTCTGCTCCTCCTGCTTCCACTTCGGCAATCTCCATTCCTAGTTTGGCAAAATCAGCTGACAATATAGACGGTGCAATTTTGATCATCTCTGTCAATACCTCCGCTTTTTATCTTTCATTTCTGCGTAGAAATGCACATAATTATCATAGCGAATTTGTGCAATTTCACCTTTACCCAAAGCTTCAGTCACCTTGCATCCGGGTTCATGCAGATGACTACATCCCCGGAACTTACAATGATCTGCATAAGCTTTAAACTCTCTGAAGCATGCAGATAAATCTCCCACTTCCATTTCCAAGAAATCTAACTGGCTAAATCCAGGCGTATCTGCAACAAACGCTCCATTATCTAATTCAATCAGTTCCACATGACGAGTCGTATGTTTACCTCGACCGAGCTTCATGCTAATCTCATTGGTCTCCAATGCAAGACTTGGCATTAAGGCATTAAGTAGAGATGATTTACCCACCCCTGATTGTCCAGAGAACACACAAATGTGCCCAGCAAGGCGTTCACGTAATTGTTCTTGTCCCATCCCTGAACGCGAACTCGTTAGGATGACCTCGTAACCAATTTGTTCATAGAGTTCCTGTACATAAGTAATGGGATCTTTCTGATCTATCACTTTATCCTCTAGCAAGTCCTGCTTCGTCAGACAAATTATCGCATCCAGTCCTGAATGCTCAATATGCACAAGGAACTTATCTAAAAGCGGTAAATTCAAGTCTGGTTCACGCAACGAGAACACTAGAACTGCAAACTGCACATTGGCCACCGGAGGGCGAATTAACTGAGAATGCCGTGGTTTAACTTCAGTCACGGTACCCTCATCATGATCAGACAATGTATATACGACATGATCTCCCACCAAGGGGGAGATCCCCCTATCTCTGAATACTCCACGCGCCCTACATTGGATTGCTCGCTGCCCTTCCGTCGTTACCGCCCTGCCGTTAGCAATTGGCTTGACGTAATAATATCCACTCAGCGCTTTTACGATTACACCATCTGGCATACTAGAATGGCCTCACTTTCCAAATAACTACGGATGGTTGTACGATCATTCATGGTTTCTTAGAAGTCTTAACAATACCTTTATTACCCTTCTTGGATTTGTCAGGCTTATCCTTTGGGGCTTTATCCTTACTTGAAGATTGTAGCATGGTCGTTGTATCCTCCGGATTCACATCTCCGGGATCAGGAATAATTTCTAAATCCTCTTCACTTGTAGGCGGTACTGGATCTTCTTGAGGAACGAACACATCTGGTACCGAGCCATTCTTAGCATCCACATAAGAGATCGTATACGTGTCGAAGAACACGCCATCCCGATAGAGGATCACAACGGCATCTTTATTAGGTGCAAGAACTAAATCAACTGAGAACACTTGTGTAGATTTAACAGTCTTTGTACCCCATTCTTTTTTCTCTCCGTCATCATTCCGTGCATCAGAATATTCAATTCTAATCTTGCTATTCTTACCTTCCTCCACGGGTGCTACTGGTAAATTGAACGTATAATTCAACGCCTCAGGAGGATATCCGGTGCTAACAAATATTTTCACCTCTTCACCAATAGATACAGTGGATTTAGCATCATAAGGCCACTGTCTCGTAACCAATCCTTTTTCATACTTAAAGCTAGATTCTTCCTCAACTCCCAATAGCTTCAAGCCAACTTTCTTAATTTCACTTTCAGCTTTACTGCGCGTCATACTTACTAAATCTGGCATATCAAACGTTTCTTTCCCCTTGCTGACTGTTAATATAACTTCAACCGTTTCCGCATTGAATTTAGCATCGGCTTCAGGTTCTTGTCCAATGACCGTACCAGGAGGCTCATCACTATATGCAGGATTCTCTGATATGTTATCCTTTTTCACCTTCAGAGCGATCAGTTTTTCGGAAGCCTCTGCAAACGTCTTGCCCTTCACCTCTGGCATAACCGCAAGTGGCTTAGCTGTGCCCACGAACAGTCTGATAACAGATCCTGCCTTAACCACTGTACCTTCTTTCTTACTCTGGTCATACACAACGCCTTCTTCAAAATCCTCTTTATAAGTGCGAATGATAGGATCTTCAATCACAATCCCAAGCTCAGTCAACTCAGCCACAGCAATGTCTTCTTGTAAGTTAATTACGTTGGGTATGGTCACTTCTGGAACCACCAGTTTATTATTCACATACCAGATAACGCCAGCCATACTTATTAATATGACCAAAGTCAAGGTGATCCACAGTGTGGGCCTCACCCACTTTTTATTACGTTTGTCCTCTATTTTATTATCGTCGTCGTCATCCTCATCAAACAGCTTCTTTGCTCTGCTATACGATGCTTCTCTTTTCATAGATTTAATCGCCGGCATAGCTCGTGTCTGATCCGCGTCAGCTTCTGCGAACTGAATCTTAGGTTCATTTCGACGTTCAGGAAGCAAGCAAGTATCGAGATCTTTAAGCATCTCTTTGGCAGAATGATAGCGTTCACTCGGATTTTTACGCATAGATTTCAGAATAATATTTTCCACACTTTGTGGTATAAGTGGATTTACACCTCTAGGATCATCAAATTCCTCTTGTAAATGCTTCAAGGCCACACTAATTGGACTTTCACCCAAAAACGGCAAAGTTGCTGTCAACATTTGATATAACACAATTCCTAGAGAATATAAGTCCGACTTCTCTCCAGTAATCACACCCTTAGCATGTTCAGGAGAAAAATAATGAACGGATCCAAGAACAGAACCCGTTTGGGTAATCGTTGTTGATGTTACCGCACGAGCAATACCAAAGTCAGTCACTTTCACGCGACCATTCCGACCAATAAGAATATTATGAGGCTTAATGTCTCTGTGAATAATTTGATTCTGATGCGCATGATCAAGTGCATCACAAATTTGTGCAGCAATCCGAACAGATTCCTCCACTTGTAACGGGGCTCGATCCTTAATGATCTCATTCAAGTTAAATCCTTCTATATATTCCATGACGATATAATGAATTTCACCTTCCTGCCCCACATCGTAAATACTCACAACATTTGGGTGTGACAGAGACGCTGCAGATTGTGCTTCCCGACGGAAACGTCGAATAAACTCTTCATCATCCACGAACTGTTGGCGCAATACTTTAATGGCTACGTTCCGGCCCAACAAAATATCATGGGCTTTATATACGAGTGCCATGCCACCTCCGCCGATTCGCTCTATAATTTCATACCGACCGCCCAATTCGTGTCCGATCATGAATCCCACTCCTTTATGCTTGCCACTACGACTTCATCCTGAAGTTCAAACAGGGCGATAGTAATATTATCATCGCCTCCTGCGAGAAGCGCTAGTTGCAATAGACGATCTGCACGTTCTTCTAGTGTTACTTCCTGCATTCCAGCAATTTGGCCCAAACGTTCCCAATTCACCATATTGCTAAGACCATCGCTACATAGAAGCAATACTTCTTGCTGAGCAAGTGTAACAGTATCGAATTCCGCAGTAACTTCGATATCTGTTCCCAATGCTTTAGTAAGAACATTCCGCCTTGGATGGGTCTCTAATTCAGACTGCGTGATCTGTCCATTTTTGTACAGTTCATTAACAAGTGTATGATCTTCCGTCAACTGCAGAGCCTTACCCTCAGACACCTTATAGGCACGACTATCTCCTATATGCCCAATCCAACCCGAGTGCCCATCTATCAATAATACAACGATAGTGGTCCCCATATTATGGTACTGTTCATTATTGGCAGCTTCACGATGAATAACATCATTTGCATGAAGAATAGCATCGCTGAGAGCTGCTTGTAGACCTTCAGACGACATTCCTTTCTCAAGAGCAGATAAATCCGCTAATACTGTTTCCACAGCAAGCTCGCTTGCCTTCTCTCCAGCCTGATGTCCGCCCATTCCATCAGCAAGAACCCCAAGTGTATAACCAGCATCCGTGTGACACACACTCACAGCATCTTCATTTACCGAGCGAACGTTTCCGATATGGCTAACATGGACGTACTTGATCACAATTATATCACCTCAGCTCCATATGCTTGGCCCGTAGCTGTCCACAGGCGGCCGCGATATCGTGGCCCTGTTCACGGCGAATCGTTACATTCACTCCGTTGTCTGCAAGAATCCTTTGAAATTGAAAAATGTCACTGCGTGATGTGCGTACATATTTACGCTCAGGCACATGGTTAACTGGAATTAGATTGACATGACACAACATATCTTTAATGACATCTGCTAGCTCTTGAGCATGTTCAGGCTGGTCATTAACGCCCCCTATTAAGGCATACTCAAATGAAATTCTGCGACCTGTCTTGGCTAAATAATATCTCAAAGACTCCATGACGTCAGCAAAAGGAAAGCGACGATTAACTGGCATTAACTTAGAGCGTAGCTTATCGTTCGGTGCATGGATGGAAATCGCAAGATTAATCTGCGTGTTCTCATCAGCAAACTTATAGATGTTCGGAACAATCCCACTAGTGGATACCGTAATATGCCGCTGACCAATATTCAAACCTTTCTCATGAATCATGATTCTCAGAAATTTCATTGAAGCATCATAGTTTTCAAAAGGTTCGCCTGTACCCATAATGACAATACTGCTGACACGTTCATTTTTAGCATCCAATATTTTTTGAGCCTGAACGACTTGAGCTACAATTTCACCAGCTGTTAAATCCCGCTTCAACCCACCTAATGTAGATGCACAGAATGTACAACCAACTCGACAACCTACTTGAGTCGTCACACAAACGCTGTTCCCATAATTATGCTTCATAATAACGGTCTCAATGGCATGATCATCATGTAGTCCGAATAAGAATTTAACCGTTCCATCCTTCGATTCAAACTTTGTAATCTCAGTAAGGGTTACGAATTGAAATTGATCTTCCAACTTCTGGCGTAACTCTTTGGACAAGTTACTCATTTCTTCAAAGTTATTAACTCTTTTTACATATACCCAATCAAAAATTTGGCCACCACGAAAAGCTGGTTCGCCGTTCTCTTTAGCCCATTCTTGTAGTTCTTCTAGGCTGTAATCATATATAAATGGTTTCATTCTTTTCCCACCCGCTTGTTTTATTCATATGCATATCATTTCTCATTCTTCCTATTTTAACACAAATAAAAGGGACAATAAAAGAGAAAACCCGCTAAACCTTGTGGCTAGCGGGTTATGAGCAATCAAAATACTAGAAATTAATCATAATATACTAGGAGATTCGTTTTATTCGAGCAATAAAGAACCCGTCACTTTTGAAATCTTGAGGTAATATTTGTATCCCTTCAGCACAAGGTTTAGCAACTTTTTGTAATTCAGTCCACGAAGATGGATGATCCGTTGCCGTTTCGAATTGTGGATGGTTGTCCAAGAATCGTCTCACCATTTCTTCATTCTCCTGTGGTTCTATTGTACATGTACTATACACCAGAATACCTCCCACTCGTACCAGTGGGGATATCGTCTCTAACAACTCATACTGCAAGCTTGCAATTTCTTCGATATCCGCTTGCGTCTTCGTCCATTTCAGATCAGGCTTCCGACGTATAACGCCTAGCCCTGAGCAAGGAGCGTCCAGTAAAATACGATCAAAGGAAGCCTCTGGGTATTTCACCTTTAATTCCAAGGCATCTCCCACAATCGTCTCAATCGAAGAAAGCCCCAAACGTTCCGCTTGTTCACGAATTAGCTTCTCTTTATGAGGATACAGATCGTTAGCAACAATCCATCCATCATCTTTCATTAACTCCGCCATATGGACGGTCTTGCCACCTGGGGCAGCACAACAATCTAGAACCTTCATTCCAGACTGCGGTCCGACAGCTTCAGCGACTAGCATGGAGCTTTCATCCTGTACGGATAAGATCCCGTCACGATACCAGTCTGTTAGAGCCATATTCCCCCCACTCATGACGAGAATTCCTTCAGCGGTTAAAGGGGACGGGATCGCTACGACACCTTGCTCCTCCATGTCCTGAAGCAACTTCTCACGGCTAATCACCGTTGTATTCACACGCACACTGATCGAAGGAGGTTCATTGTTGGCAGCACATATATTCTCTGCTGTCTGCTCCCCATACTGTTCTATCCAACGCTTAACCAACCATTTCGGATGCGAATGTTGTAATGATATCCTTTTAGCTGGGGCAAGCCCTTCTGGTAAGATTAGCTCGTCTTTACTACGTAATATGCTTCGTAATACACCATTTACCATACCAGAGATTCCTTGATGCCCCCTGCTCTTAGCGATATTCACCGCTTCATTCACTACCGCATGAGGTGGAATTCGATCCAAATACATGAACTGATACAGGCTCATTCGTAATAAATTACGTACCCAAGGCTGAAGTTTGTCCATCCCTTTCGTCACATATCGACTCAAGAAATAGTCCAGTGTGTTCAGACGTGCTATCGTGCCATATACCAATTCCGTCGCTAATGCAGCATCCTCCCGGATGAGCGAAGCTCTTTGCAGTCCCGCATTCAGCTGTAAATTACTATATGCACCTTCTTGTTCCACCTTAGTTAATACATCCATCGCCAATTCGCGAGCGGTTAGTTTATGACCTTTAGATGGCTTACGGTCGTTACTCATGTTAACACCGTTCCTTTAGACATGCTGGTTCCACGAATGAACGCTTCAACTTCCAGCACTTTCTTACCGCTTGGCTGAACTTTAGTCAGCCATATCGATCCGTCCCCAGTTCTAACTTCAATTCCACGTTCACTAAGCTGAATAACGGTACCCGCAACTATTGAATCATTGGATGGGGAGTCCGACGTTGGAGTAGCCGCCCATACTTTGAATACCTCACCATCCCAGATGGTAAAGGCTCCAGAGAAAGGGACCAAACCTCTAACCTGATTGTAGATATCTCTAGAACTACGATTCCAGTCTATTTGCTCATCCTCACGCTTGAGATTAGGTGAATAGGATGCTTCAAGATCATTCTGTGGCGTTCTATTTACTTCTCCAGCGAGAAGTTTCGGTAACTGCGTTTGAAGCAATGATGCACCAACCAGACTCAATTTCTCGAACATCGTCCCAGAAGTATCTTCTTCCTCAATAGCGACCTCTATCTGTGCAATCATATCCCCTGTATCCAGACCCTCAGCCATATACATCAATGTAACGCCAGTCACAGCCTCCCCATTCATAATAGAACGTTGAATAGGTGCACCCCCCCGATACTTAGGTAGCAACGAACCGTGGATATTCACACATCCACACGAAGGTAGGTCCAGCACAGCTTTGGGAAGAATCTGCCCATAAGCTGCCGTCACGATCAAATCCGGTTTATAAGCCGCTAGTTGCTCCACAGCTTCTTTATTGCGCATACGCTCAGGTTGCAACACAGGTATTCCGTATTCAAGAGCAACTTCCTTCACAGGCGTTGGAGTAAGCACTCGCTTGCGACCTTGCGGGCGATCTGGCTGTGTCACAACGGCAACAACCTGATGCCCTTCTTCAAGCAACATACGCAGACTGGGAACCGCAAACGCCGGTGTTCCCATAAATATGATATTCATCAAGCCGTCATTCCTTTCCAAGGCGTTCTCCGGTAACTTCAAGCCGTTCTGCGGTAACTTCATATACACTTTCCGCAATGTCCGTGAAGATCACACCATTCAGATGATCAATTTCATGTAGGAATGCGCGTGCTAGAAGTCCGCTTCCCGTTATTGTGATTTCCTTGCCCTCTGGATCAAGTCCCTTAACTGTCACAGTCTCAGCACGTCGCACATCCCCATTTACGCCAGGAATACTAAGGCATCCTTCAGGACCAAACTGCTCTCCTTCAGAAGAGACTAACTCAGGATTAATCAGTTTGATCAGTCCATTCTCATCTCCAACATCAATCACAATTAATCGTTTCAAAATGCCAACTTGAGGTGCAGCTAGACCTACACCTTCTGCATCGTACATCGTATCGGCCATATCATTCAGCAATTTCTGAACGTTTGGCGTAATCTTCTTTACCTCTTTAGCTATTTGGTGAAGCACATCATCAGGTTCTAGAACAATAATACGTATGGACACGAATCTAACACCTTCCCTTTAAAAAAGTCTTATAGAGGTTGTTCAAAAAGTCATCTTTTGATCACACACTCGTATATAATATTACGATTTGGTCTATAGGTTACTTACATTAACATTTGGGGATCAATGTCTATACTAATTTGAAAATTCTTATCATGAACCGAATCTTCAATCTGTTCTGCTGACTCCAAGACAAGCCCGATCGCATCGATGTTCCCACGCCATTTTATCATACATTGGAATCGGTATCTATTTTTAATCCTAGGAATAGGTGAAGCGACGGGTCCAAGAATATCTAGCGCATCCGCCGTTAACCGATCAAGACTACCCAACCAACCACGTTGTCTTGCCTTACCTTGTATGGTAATCGCCATATTCTCAGCCATCCTCAGCAAGAGTGGAAGCTGCTCATGGGACATCGTCACAAGAATTAACCGACAATACGGCGGATAATGAAGCCCTTTGCGGTGCCGAAACTCATCTCTTACGAATGAAGTATAATCATGACCACTCGCATGAATAATAGAATAATGTTCAGGGGTATAGGACTGGATGAATACCTCACCTGGTAGATGATGTCTACCTGCACGCCCTGCTACCTGAGTTAATAGCTGAAACGTCTTCTCTGCGGCACGGAAATCCGGAAGATTAAGCGCAGAATCCGCAGTAATGACCCCAACTAATGTAACATCAGGGAAGTCCAAACCTTTAGCTACCATTTGAGTCCCTAGAAGTACATCAGCTTTCCTATCGCCGAACTGTTTCAGTAGCTTCTCATGTGAACCCTTCTCCGTTGTGGTGTCCACATCCATTCGGATCACACGAATTCCTGGAAATAGCTTTGCTAATTCCTCCTCAACACGCTGTGTACCCGTACCAAAAAAACGAATATGCTCGCTACCACACTCTGGGCACACTTGAGGTGCTGATTCTGCATAACCACAGTAGTGACACCGTAAATTATTCGACTTCTGATGGAATGTCAGCGAGATATCACATTCTGAACAGCCGGCAACATACCCGCAACTACGACACATAACAAATGTAGAATATCCCCGTCTATTAAGCAACAGCACGATCTGTTCTCTCTTCTCTAACCGTGTAACAATTGCCTCATGCAACGCCCGACTGAACATGGATCGATTGCCAACACGCAATTCCTCGCGCATATCCACAATTTGTACCTCAGGTAATCTATTACCTAATGCACGTGTCGGCATCTCAAGTAACCAAGGTGAGAAATCAGGGTTGGCTTTGGATTTAGCAGCATGGTATGTCTCCAAGGAGGGTGTGGCTGAACCTAGAATGACCGCTGCACCAAGCTGCTGCGCGCGATGCACAGCGACGTTTCGAGCATGGTATTTCGGGCTTTCCTCTTGCTTATACGATGTTTCATGTTCTTCATCCACAATGATCAAACCTAAGTTTGTAAAAGGGGCAAACACGGCAGAGCGAGCACCTACCACGACCGACGCTTTACCCTCGCGAATTTTGCGCCATTCATCGTAACGCTCTCCCCCAGATAAGCGGCTATGCATCACAGCAACCAAATTACCAAAGCGACCTTTGAAGCGCTCGACCATTTGAGGTGTCAATGAAATTTCAGGCACAAGCACTATCGCCTGTCTTCCTTGTTCCAAACAACGCTGTATACTTTGTAAATAAATCTCCGTCTTTCCACTACCCGTCACACCATGAAGCAAGAACACATCATGTTTGCGCTCATCCAATGTATGAACAACCCTGTCATAAGCGAGCTGCTGTTCTTCCGTTAAGATAAGGGGTGCCGTTGCCTTGAAATGACGACCCTGATAAGGGTCTCGTAATACTTCAACATCTTCAACACTCACATATCCTTTATCAACGAGACTTTTCACGGTTCCTGAAGTGACCTGTAGGGCTGAGATAATTGTTTTCATAGGGAGTGGAAGAAGATCTTTCGAGTCCAATATGAATTGAAGTACTTCCTTTTGGCGTATTGCCTTCGCTGGAAATTGATCAATAATATGTTGAGCTTCATCACTACTCACTATTAAATTTACAGCTTTGAGCGTTTTCTTCTGCAATTTATCTTTAATATATTGATTTTCCTGTAAAATGCCCCTTTTCAGTAAAGATTTCAACAGGATAGCATGATCCGGAAAAGCATTGCTAAGTTGTTGCATCGTCACTTCGACCTTGCGCCCGATGAAACGAATAATGTCTTCTTCATCATTCCCCACTAAAGACCCTTCTCCAAAGAGAGTCTCACTAGACTCGACCAAAGAGATGTACCGTTCAGCCTTTCCTTTTAAAGCGGTGGGAACCATAACCTGTAACGCTGTAATAAAGCGACAAGCATACTGCTCGCTCATCCACTGTGCCAACTCCACCAGCTCTTCAGAAAGAGGGGGGATCATATCTAACACTTCTTTTATAGGTTTCATTTTAAAAGATTCTGTCTGCGACTGCGGCTGTATCGACACTACAAATCCTTGCACGGTACGATGCCCAAAAGGTACTCCCACCCGGCTTCCAACCTCTATCCAAGCCCGCATGGATTCCGGAATCAGATAATCAAACGGACGGTCCGTGTTCTTAACGGGTACATCGACGATAACCTTCGCTATTTCCATCAAGAGTGAGCTCCACCTATACGTGCTGCCGTAATGGTAAGTAAGCGGTGGGCCACTTCTTCTTTAGAGAGCATTGGTAATTGTTCAACAAGTCCGAGCGCATCGTAGATTTGCACAATATTCGTTTCAGACCGAAATCCAGCACCTTCTGATGTCACATCATTCGCTACCATCAAATCGCAGTTTTTACGAGCCAGTTTCTCACGTGCATATGTCTCCATATTATTCGTCTCCGCTGCAAATCCGATTAGAAATTGTGATTTCTTCCGTAACCCAAGCTGCTCCAAAATATCTACCGTTTTCACTAATTCAAGACTCATCGTATCCCCAGACTTTTTCATTTTGCGGTCAGAGGCCTTTCGAGGTCGGTAATCTGCCACTGCTGCTGCTTTAATCACGATATCACTGTCTTCCCATAGCTCCAATACAGCATCATACATCTCTTGCGCCGATTGAACCTGCACCACATGAATATCCGCTGGAGGCGTTACATCAATATGCCCTGCTACAAGAACCACTTCTGCTCCCATATCACGGGCCGCCTTAGCAATAGCAACACCCATTTTACCTGATGAATCATTCGTAATATAACGGACAGGGTCAATCCTTTCGATCGTCCCTCCCGCGGTAACTACGATCTTTCTACCTTCCAGAAGCCGAGGTTTGTTTGATGTAGCTGATGTAGCTTCAGAGAAAAACTGTTCGATGATTTGAACGATACTCTCAGGTTCTTCCATACGTCCTTTGCCAACATAACCACAAGCTAATAAGCCTTCACCCGGTTCGATAAATGATACACCCCGCGAGCTAAGGATCCTCATATTCTCAATGACAGCCGGATGCTGATACATATGCACGTTCATAGCTGGTGCTACCATAATCGGCGCAGTCGTTGCTAACAATGTCGTGGACAACATATCATCGGCAAGTCCATGTGCCATTTTGGCGATCATATTAGCCGTCGCTGGTGCAACGATCACTAGATCGGCTAGATCGGCTAAATTAATATGCGAAACGACCGAAGGTTCTCGCTCGTCGAAAGTATCACTGTACACGGGATTTTTAGATAGAGACTGTAATGTTAGTTCCGTTATGAATTGCTGTGCTGAAGCTGTCATGATGACATGTACATCCGCGCCCTTTTGTACAAGCTTACTAACTAGCGTTGCTGATTTGTAGGCGGCAATTCCACCGGTAACACCGAGCACTATTTTTTTACCGTTCAGCATGTATACCTCCACCTTTCATCTAGAATAGACAAGCAGAAACGGCTATGCCATCCCTTTACAAGGACGGTACCCGTCTCTGCCGAAATTTAAGAAATAGAGTATCAAGTGAAACTTATACTTTCTTATATTTTAAGAAGAAACGGCTGTACCGTCCCTTTGTTCAGGACAGTACCCGTTTCTGCGAAAAATATAAATATAAGAGTATATGATAAAACTTATATTTTCTTATATTTCATAAAAAAACAACAACCTTACGGTTGTTGGGTAATGTGACTTCTTGTGCTACTATACAACAACTCGTAACTCTGGACTATTCATCAAAATTACTTGTTGTTTTCTTCCTCAGTACCTGGTGTAATAACGATCAGATCAGCATATATTTCTTCAAGCGCAACGCCAACATTCTTATGAGACTTCGCATCTTTAAGCATGGTTTTTCCGCCTTCACGCAATTGTCTTGCACGACGCGAAGATGCTACAACTAACGAATACTTACTGTCGACTTTGTTCATCATTTCATCAATGGAAGGATATAACATGATAGGACACCTCTTCTTTTATATTGAAGTTCAATGGCAGCAGACTTTAGTTCCCACTACTTCTAACCTTACAATGTTCGGCAATCATAATAGATTCTATTCGTTTACACGCTTCATCAATCTGATCATTGACTACCGCATAGTGATAATGCTCTACTAGATCGATCTCATCAAGCGCAACCGCAAGCCTGTGATCAATCGTAGCTTGATTCTCCGTACCGCGACCCTTAATGCGGTCTTCTAGTTCATCTAGTGATGGTGGAAGCAAGAAAATAAAGACACCTTCTGGAAACTTCTCTTTCACTTTAAGTGCACCTTGCACCTCAATTTCCAGAATAATATCTTTGCCACTCTGAAGCGTCTTCTCCACGAAATCACGAGGTGTTCCATAGTAATTACCAACGTATTCAGCATATTCAAGCAACTGCTCATTCTCTATCATGTTCTCGAACTGATCACGAGTCTTGAAGAAATAGTTCACTTCGTCCTCTTCGCCTAAGCGTGGAATACGTGTAGTTGCAGATACTGAATATACTAAATTGTTAATTTTACCGCGAAGCGCATTACATACCGTTCCTTTACCCACTCCCGAAGGACCGGATAAAACAATTAATAATCCTCTAGACATTCTATTCTCCATCTTATTCGTCATTATCATCATCTTTACTGGATAGACGATGAGCAACAGTCTCCGGTTGTACCGCTGACAATATGACATGATCACTGTCTGTAATAATAACAGCTCTCGTCCGGCGTCCATAGGTCGCATCGATCAGCATATGCCGGTCTCTTGCTTCCTGAATGATACGTTTAATAGGTGCAGATTCCGGGCTAACAATCGAAATAATACGATTGGCAGACACAATATTCCCGAAGCCGATATTAATGAGTTTGATTGCCATTGCCATATCTCAGTTCTTCCCCCTATACATTTGACACAATGCTGTCCGTAAATGCACACTCACTTATTCAATATTTGCTGCTTGCTCACGAATTTTCTCTATTTCCGCTTTCATTTCAACAACACGGGTCACTAGAGACAAATGGTTCGCTTTCGATCCGATCGTATTCACTTCCCTGTTCATTTCCTGAATAAGAAAGTCTAACTTCCGTCCGATTGCTTCATCCGCAAGAAGTAATTCCTTACATTGCACTAAATGACTATCAAGTCGAATTAATTCTTCGTCAATATTAGAACGATCCGCATAGAGAGCGATCTCCATCCCGAACTTAGATTCATCCAAAGTAAATGAATTATCTTGCAGTTCAGATAACCTTTGTCTAAGCTTGACCCGATGTTCCTCCACCACATGTGGTGCAAAGGTAACCATCTCATCATGTATAACCTGTAATCGCTGTAGTCGTTGTTCAACATCCTGCACTAAATGTAGCCCTTCTTTAGAACGCATCATCATCAAGCTTTCTAGAGCCTTCTGAAGCCCTTCCTGAAGAACTTCACCCCACTTCTCCATATCCACTTCATCAACGACAGAGAGATGATCCGAAGACAGTAGAACGTCTGGAAGAGACAGTATATCCTTCACTGTTAACGTGCCTTCCAGACCATATTCGACGTTTAGTACATCAACAGCTTGCAAATACGCCTTAACGGCGGAATGATTCAATGTAGCAAAAGCCGCATTTTCCAATTCCGCCTCTTTATTAATGTAAATATCAATCCTTCCGCGCTTCACGTACTGCTGTACCGTTCTTCTCAGAACATCCTCGAAACACGTCCATTCTCGTGGCAACCTGAGTACAACTTCACAGTAACGATGATTTACGGATTTGATCTCAATTTCAACCTTATATCCTGCATATTGCAGGCTAGATTGACCGTATCCGGTCATACTGAATGACATCGGCACCACATCCATTAACCTATTGTAATTGATAATTATGATCGAAACAAGGGGGACAACTCCCGACCCGACCTCTTCCATACATACTCCATCAATTGAACACTCATCTCATAAAATAAAAAAGGAGTCATAATATAGATGCCATTAAAATGTTTCATAGCCACTTCAATCAATTCTGTAGCTATCGTAACTCCCATAGCCCTTCCTTCTTCCCCTTCTAGACCAGACATCCGTGCAAGTACCTCTTCAGATAACAGTATACCCGGAACCTCATTGTGCAGGTATTGAGCATTTCTACCACTTGCAAGTGGCATGATCCCTAGAAAGATTGGCGTATCCAAATGGGCTGTCGCTTCTTTTATTGCAACGATTAACTTCGGATCATAGACAGGCTGGGTCATAATATAGTCTGCCCCTGCAGCTATCTTCTTCTCTAATCGCTGTACAGCTTTATCAAGATGCTTCACATTGGGATTAAAAGCCGCTCCGACCATAAATTTAGCTTTCTGCTTCAGTGGCTTGCCAGAAAACGCTATTCCATCATTGAGCTGTTTAATCATACGTATAATTTCGAAAGAAGTTAGATCGTATACGGAACTTGAACCTGGCAAATCTCCAAACTTTGCAGGATCTCCTGTCACTGCAAGGACATGATCAATCCCAAGTGCATCAAAACCCATCAGATGAGATTGTGTACCAATCAAATTGCGATCCCGGCAAGCAATATGAATTAAAGGACGAATTCCAACTTTATCTTGAACAAGATGCCCCAATGCCATATTACTCATACGGGTCACTGCGAGTGAGTTGTCAGCTAATGTTAATGCATCGCATCCAGATTTCTTCAGTGCTTCAGCACCGCGCATAAACTTTTTAATATCCAAATCACGCGGGGGATCAAGTTCAACAATAACGGTGTGCCGTTGCTTTACAAGGTCAACAATCGTTGGTTCATCATCTCCGGTGCCAGTCTCTGAATGCTCATGTATGATGACAGGTGTATCAACTTTAAACACAACATCTCGATCAATAGGTTTCGGAACATAACCGTTAAGAGCCTTTGATATCGCTTTAATATGCTCAGGAGTTGTTCCACAACATCCCCCGATAATTCGAGCTCCCATATCCGCAAACCGCAAGGACATTTCTCCAAAGTACTCCGGTGTTGCCGTATAACGAATCTCCCCATCCACAAAGTCCGCTACTCCTGCATTTGGGAATACAGAGACAGGTACTGCTAATTGACCGCTAAGGCTCTCAACCGCCCTCATAATTCCATTAGGACCAGTGCGGCAATTAAAACCAATGATATCAGCGCCTTCTTGCTGTAATATCTGGAATGCCTCTGGCATCGTATATCCATCTAGTGTCCGTGCTACATCTTCAACAGCGAACTGACAAATAACAGGTACATCACTAAGTTTACGCACTCTAGACAGCGCAATGAGCAACTCTTCGACATCATAGAATGTTTCAAGTAATATGCCGTCTACGCCTTCATCGAGAAGAATAGATATTTGCTGTTCAAAATGTTTCTTCAGTTCTTTCGTAGAAACATTCGTTCGTTTCCCTCCACGAATAGAACCCACAGCACCTACCACATATCCGTCAGGACCTACTGCAGATCGAGCAATTCGAACTCCCGCTCGATTAATCTCTTCAACTTTAGATTCCAGCCCATACTTGGACAATTTATCGTAATTAGCAGAAAAAGTATTTGACTCCAACACTTGCGCCCCTGCAGCTACATAGCGGCGATGAACATCCGCAACGACCTCGGGCGAAGTTAGATTTAGTTCTTCATAAGATATTCCCACAGGAAAACCCATTTGGTATAAAAAGGTACCCATCGCACCGTCACCGACTAGTACATTATTCTCCAATACTTTCCGCAAATCCGGTTTCATGATTGCCCTCCACCTTCAAAGTAGTTTCGTATAAATGTATCATATATCACTTGTAAAGATAAGCATTGTATATGAAAACATGATAGAAATATGATAATAGTAGACATTATTTCTCATAATAGGGGAATTTCCGCATATGGAAAAACCGTCAGCAACAAGTCATCGACGGTTTTCCAATCCATATTTCATTTTCCGTTTGGAACAAGCTGCACAGCTCCGGTCATTCCCCATTTAACAAAGTGAAGTTCATCACCTAATGTTAATTCGGGCGCAACATCGTGGTCGGCGAAATTCTTTATTCCTTGGTACTGTGCCGGACTCACTAAATGCCTGTCGCCATCAACATGATAATGTGGTCCATACACGTTGTATGTATTAGGAACTAACCATACCGTCACTTCGTGTTCCCCCTCCTCAAGTCCTTCAGGGAGATTCATCGTCCAGTCAGGTCCGAAACACCAACCATAGCCTCTATCTCCAACCAATACGTTCGCAGCATCAGCGTGAACGTTGGTCAGTTGCAAAGACACATCATGAATCGATTCGTTCAACTGCATCGTTGTCGTCAGCCTTGCAGCTGAAGCACAGAAGGGTAGACCAGACGTAATAAGATCTCCTGCATCCAATTGTTCTGGAGAAACTAGACAGAATGGTCCTGTAGTCATCATTTGCCTGTCATCCTTCTCACAATAGTCGTTCAAACTCCGAACTGTAAACGGTCCTTCCAAGAAGGCGACTGGGTTCGGCTCAGCTCCATCTACTTGTTCTAACTCAACGACGATCCGTCCTACATTCAGAATGCCGGCCGAAATCGCATAGCGGTATTTCCCTCCGATGAAAGTACCCTCCAGTACACTGCCGTTGACGGTAGCTTTGGCCGCCTGATCTAGTAATATTAGGGTTAAGGAATCGGATGTAGGCAGGATTGATGTCTCCACTTCAGCAACAAGTGCAGAGCCGACCCCTGCTTTGAAATAGAGCGCATAAAGATTACTGCTTGGCATCTCTGCTCGCCATGGTGACTGTTCGAGCACAATGGGTACAGCCTGTACAGCTTTTCCAGCGGGGACTTCTGTAAATATGAATTGCGCTTGATCCGCTTCAATGATAACTACCCCTACTTCACGCATCTGGTCAACACTCGTCCTTCCTGCTTCATCACAGTTCCAGACGCATCCATCTGCAAGGAGCACTTGCTTGTAGTCACGCTTGCCTATAGATACTTTTCCATCGGCAAACACTCCAATCTCCTCGATCGTGCGTTCCTCAGTCAATTCGTAGTGAATACCAGCAGCGTGGCAAGCTTCTACAAGAGCAATAAAGTCATTGCTGATTACACCGCTAGCCGTAGCAGGCACGTCGGAACCATCATGCTCGTTAATCACCATGGCCTCCTTCGGATCGAATGCCGCCATCACTCCTCTTGTCGGTGTCACAATCAACAATTCCGGCTCTGCTGTGCGAATATCCGGCAGTGTAGCCACCTTCCGTCGGATCTCTGCCAACACCGATGGAAACGCATCTCGCCAAGTAAGGTGAAGAGGCATGGACGGTGGCCAGTCATGAACAGCTTTCGATTTCAACCGGTATTGAGCCAGATGAAGGACAAATTGTTCCAGACCATGGCTCGCCAGCCACATCACATAATTCGTAAACGACTCAGGTGTAACTCCCCAGCCACTTCCCCCATGCGCCTCGACTATGCAGCTTTCTCTACCTTGCTGCATAGCCAACGAATGTACGATACGAGGGTAAAAGTTATTACCAGGGAAGCGTTCCAACGCGTCGATCGCCGGCATGGTAAGATCCTTCAGCACATGGAAGCACGACCCGCTGTAAGACAGTTGGAAGAACGGATTCTCCTCTCCCTTTAGATGCCCAGTAAACAACTTTCCGTTTTCCTGACACCAGTGTTCAATCGGTTTGTAGAACCCTTCGATAAGCGCATCTGTAAGCAACTCCCAGTAACGAGTTCGAAACGCTCCACTACATTCTCCATCCATGAATAACAACGGCAATAACGGCTCAAGTGGCTCGCCGAACCGCTCGTAATACATCTGCGGCAAGCCACTGCTCCAAGGGATGGCTCCTTGGCTGACAGAAACACTATGTCCATCAAGGAATGCCACTTCATCCGTGAAGAATCCCGTTACATAAGCGAAAGCCTCCTTGTGAAGTCCCTTCCGGTACCCCTCATGCGTGATTTCTATAAATAGCTCCGTCGCTTCAGAATCTAACGAGGAAACGGCATGCTTGGACCGTACGACCACTTCGTGTTCACTATCAGAGGCTTCATTCCACTCCAGCCATTCACAGGTCAAGTCCGGACGTCTCGCGATGACTTGTCCACTTGCCGTACCAGATGGCCATCCGTTCTCGTCATAAATCCAGAACGACATATGAATAGACTTCGCATACAGAATTAAATCAGAGATAATATCTAGGTAAGCTTGACTCATATATTCTGGTACGTCCGGATAAAATCGCGGATGGAATACGACACCATCCAGCCCAGATGCTTTCAGTTCGTCCAGCTGCTCAGTCAGCTCCTTTAGATCGAGCGCATCGTTGATTGCCCACAATGCCATAAATCGTAATCGACTTGCATCCATCAGTTCCTGTCCCCTTTACCCATGTATCTATCTTCGTAGATCATTCCTTTTCCCTATGAGGAAGTTCAAAAAGTCACCTTATGTCATTATTCTAATACAGTTCTCTACTCGAAGACATGTAGCTATTTATAGAATATAGTGAGGTTTTTTAAGATGTTACAAGGTTACGTGTACCATCATCATCTGTCCCTGTCATGTAATCTCAACAAAAAGCCTATACTCCAAATATCTTTCGATATCCGGACCATAGGCTTTCAATTAACTTTATGCTGAAATCTTTGTACCTTTCGCCACAATTCGTTGTGACCCACTGCGTCTGTGTCTTCTTCCACCCCATACACTACCTGCTCCCATTAGAAACGTAGGAATCCCCGCGGCTACAAGTGTAAGCGCCCATTCACGCATTCCGAGCGGCACAGTTTTGAATATAGGCTGAAGAGCTTCGATATAGAACACACCTAGCATCAGTAGTACGGAAGATAGAACCGCCACAATCAAATATTTATTCTGAAATGGGTTACGGTGAAATACAGAGCGTGAGCTACGACAGTCGAACACATGGAATAACTGAGCCATAACCAATGTCGCAAAAGCAACGGACTGTGCTTTCAGTAACTGTCCGGGTTGATCTGGGGCAACGCGCAACGTGAGCCAAAATGCAGCTAAGGTACACATACCTATCAAAAAACCGCGACTAATAATTTTCCACCCAAGACGACGGGCAAATATATTTTCTTTGGCACCACGTGGTTTGTGCTCCATCAGATCTTTCTCGGGTTGATCTACCCCTAGCGCCATTGCGGGTAACCCATCGGTTACGAGATTGACCCATAGTATTTGAATCGGTAGAAGCGGTAGCGGAAGTGCCAGCATCATTGCGAAGAGCATCGTTAGAATTTCTCCTACATTCGAAGCGAGTAAATAACGAATAAATTTACGAATATTCTCGTAGATGTTACGCCCTTCTTCGATCGCAGCAACAATGGTAGAGAAATTGTCGTCGCTAAGGATTAATGAAGATGCCTCCTTGGTTACATCCGTTCCTGTGATACCCATCGCTATACCAATATCCGCTGCCTTTATGGCAGGGGCATCATTCACTCCATCACCCGTCATCGCCACCACATGTCCTTTACGTTGCAGTGATTTGACGATACGAAGTTTATGTTCTGGAGATACGCGGGCATACACATAAATATGATCAACCTTAGCATCAAGCTGATCGTCGCTAAGCTTTGTCAATTCCTGCCCACTGAGAGAAAGACCACCTCGTGGTAAAATACCAAGTTGATGAGCTATAGCTTCAGCAGTTGTGCCGTGATCCCCAGTAATCATCACCGTCTTAATACCTGCGCGGCGACATGTCGCTATCGCATCTCGAACTTCACGTCGAGGTGGATCAATCATTCCTGCAAGCCCTACAAAGATAAGTTGCGATTCCGCTTCCGCTTCACTCTCCACTCTATCCTGAGGTCGTAACTCCCGATAGGCTGTACCCAGAACACGCAACGCCCCCGAAGCCATTTCTTCGTTCGCAGTTAACACCTGCTGCCGTATCATACCTGTAAGTGGAACAATCTTCCCACCCCACAAAATATACGAACATTGGTTCAGTAGCACATCTGGTGCGCCCTTGGTATACAGGAGCCTTCCCCCTTGATGAGTTACAATAACGGACATGAGCTTCCGTTCTGAATCGAAAGGAAACTCTCGCTCTCGTGAATACAGACTACCTAGTGAGTGGGCTGACATCCCCATCTTGGATGAAAGAGCTGCAAGTGCCCCCTCAGTTGGGTCGCCTTTCAAATCCCAAGAGGAACCTCCTGTCTCCCCTTTCAGCTTTTTCTTACCCTGTATCTCATCCGTCGAAGTTTCTACAATCACAGAGTTATTACACAATGCTCCGATCTGAAGTAACCGACGCAATCCTTGATCGTTCTTGAGGTCAACAGGACTTTTCTTCTCTAATATTTGACCTATCGGTGCATATCCATCCCCAGTAACTTCCAATTGTCGTCCTCCAACCCATACGGAAGTGACAGTCATCTTATTCTGAGTCAATGTCCCTGTCTTATCTGAACAGATTACGGATGCACACCCAAGCGTTTCCACAGATGGCAGTTTACGAACAATCGCTTTACGCTTGATCATCCGTTGCACGCCAAGCGCCAAGGCAACAGTTACAATAGCTGGCAGTCCTTCTGGAATAGCCGCAACAGCTAAACTAACTCCGGCCATCAGCATCCCCATGACAGGCTGTCCGTGCAGAATACCTGCAACAACGACCATAATCGTGAGCGCCAATGACAGTATGATTAGTATTTTCCCAAGCTGTTCTAATCTGTGCTGCAATGGCGTTTCCTGTGACTCCGTACTTTGAATCAAATCGGCAATCTTACCCATTTCCGTTTCCATACCCGTGCGTATAACGATACCCTTCGCCGTACCTCTAGTCATCATCGTTCCCATAAAACCAATATTCTTCTGATCTCCCAGTGGCACGTCATCTTCGCGAATCATTTGACAATGTTTCGATACTGGTAAAGATTCACCCGTCAGAGCAGATTCCTCAACACTACAAATGTTAGTCTCAATCCAACGTACATCAGCTGGAATACGATCTCCACTCTCCAACAGAACAACATCTCCAGGTACAAGCATGCTTGTTGAGATGACATCCAACTTGCCTCCGCGCAGTACCTTTGCGCTTGGGGATGACAATTTCTTCAGTGCCCGTAATGATCGCTCTGCTCGGAACTCCTGAATAAACCCAAGTATTCCATTCAAAAGAATGATCGCGATAATCGTAATTGCGTCCAGATATTCACCTAATAAACCTGACAATAAAGTTGCTGCCATTAATACAACGACCATGAAATCTTTGAACTGGTTCAAAAAAAGAATAATGGGAGAAACCCGCTTCCCTTCACTCAATTCATTCAAACCACTCTTCGTCCTAATATGTCCCACTTCTTCTTCGGTAAGGCCTTGCTGCGGTTGAACACCCATGACATGCTGTAGCTCTTCCACATCCATCTGATGCCACTTTTTCAATTCCATGCTTCCCGTTCCCTCCCGATCTATCTGCAGTTTTGGCGACGCGACAGCTTTTCCACCTCGTATATCGTAATAATATTCGGACAGGTGTTAAATTATCACAGACCCTCCTCTTAAGTTTTTGCCTAAACTATGGCATCATAGAGAATGGAATGTTAAACGAAACATGTTAAAATGATGGAATCATATTAATCATAGTAGATGGGAGATATAGATTATGGCATTAGACGGCAGCGTAACAAGGGCCATTGTACAGGAACTTCAAATATACAAAGGCGCCCGTATTAACAAAATATATCAACCCAACAGTCACGATATCCTTTTTAATCTGCGCTCTAGAGAAGGGAACTCTAGGTTATTGCTCTCGGCCAACCCAACTTTTCCACGTGTCCAGTTAACCGAGAAGACCTTTCTTAATCCTCAGGAAGCACCTATGTTCTGTATGCTCATGCGTAAACATTGTGAGAGCGGTACGATAGAAGATATCCAGCAAGTAGGTATGGAGCGGATCATTCATATTTCCATTCGTCAACGTGACGAGCTTGGTGATGTTTCTTTGAAAAAGATCATTATTGAATTGATGGGTCGACACAGTAATATCATTCTCATGGATACTTCAAGTGGTATCATTCTAGACGGAATCCACCACGTCACTCCTGCAATCAGTAGCTTCCGCATTGTCATGCCAGGTGCCTCGTACACAGAACCACCTGAGCAACATAAACGAAATCCCCTTGAAGTGGATCAAGCTGCATTCATTGAAGCCTATATGGGGACTGAGCAAGAGCCCATCTCTTGGATTGTCGATTCTTTTAGCGGTCTAAGTCCATTAGTAGCACAAGAAATTGTATTCCGTGCTAGCCAAGAACAAGATCCGAATGTAGATGAGGATAGAATCAGTGCATCACTTCTATGGAGTGCCTTCTCACATGTGATGGAGCCCGTAGCGAAGCACGAATATCAACCGGTGATTGGAACCAACGCCAAAGGCAAATTGGTGTTCTCTGCGATATTACTCACGATGCTTAACAGTGAAGTCACTCATTATCATTCTATAAGTGAGTGTTTAGAAGAGTTTTACGGGGATAAAGCAGAACGGGATACGGTTAAACAGAAAGTAAGTGATCTACTCCGTTTCCTGCACAATGAACGTGCTAAGAACCTGAAGAAGCTCGATCATCTCCATGAGGATATAATCGAAGCTGGTGATGCCGATCAGTATCGTATCTGGGGTGAGTTGATCTTCGCTTCCCTTCACTTGATCCATAAAGGTGACAAAACCGTCGAATTAACCAATTTCTATGATGAAGAACAAGCGATGATCACCGTTCCACTCGATCCACTCATAAGCCCTACCGAAAACGCTCAACGATATTTCAAGAAATATAATAAATACAAAAATAGTCTAGTCGTCATAGATCAACAGCTGATAAAGACCCGTGAAGAAATTCGCTATATGGATGATCTATTGCAACAACTTTCCTATGCCTCTATGAACGATATTGAAGAAATCCGCGAGGAATTAATTCAACAACAATACTTGCGAGATAGAAGCAAAAAGTCACGTAAGAAGAAGGTCAAGAAGAAGACAGATCGTCCAACACTTCATGTATTTACATCATCTGAGGGAATAGAAATTTATGTCGGCAAAAATAATTTACAGAATGAATATGTCACCAATCGTTTAGCTAGCCCTAATGACACTTGGCTACATACGAAGGATATCCCTGGATCTCATGTGGTCATCCGTAGTGAGAAATTCGGAGAAGCCACGTTAGATGAAGCCGCTCAGCTCGCTGCTTATTTCAGTCAAGCCAAGGAATCCAGTAGCGTTCCTGTCGATACCACGTTAATTCGTCACGTACGTAAACCGAGCGGATCGAAACCTGGTTTTGTCATTTATGACCATCAGAAGACGCTATTCGTCACTCCTGACGAACGACGGATCAAAGACATGCCAAGCATCATTAAAAATTAAGCCCATAACCAATCAAATCATAGCAAAAGGACCTGACGGATCATGCATCGTCAGGTCCTTTTGCTATTTATCTATACTTTTACTCAACTGTTCTAACACCTCTACGGAAACCGTGACACTACCGATATCACCATGGAACACAACGCCTTGCCTTGCTCCATGGAAATCTGATCCTCCAGTTACAATCAGATCATATTTCAATGCCATGGCTAGATAACGTAATTCTTCCTCTTCCCTATGATCAGAATGGTAGACTTCAATCCCTGCTAGGTTAGCTCTCTTTATAATATCTCTAACAAGAGTATCATCCCCATATATGCCTGGGTGGGCTAGTACTGGCGAACCTCCCGCTTCCCTAATCCATAAACATGCATCCTCAGGAGAAATTCGTGGTTCGGATACAAAAGCCTGTGCTCCTTCAGCTAAATAACGATCGAACGCATCTCGCATATCGGAAGCATACCCTTTATGAACTAATACATCTGCTATATGAGGGCGTCCAATGCT
Organism: Paenibacillus sp. FA6; assembly: GCF_051550225.1. Lineage (NCBI taxonomy): Bacteria > Bacillati > Bacillota > Bacilli > Caryophanales > Paenibacillaceae > Paenibacillus > Paenibacillus sp. FA6. Next base: position 2,759,360 of record NZ_CP188820.1, read on the forward strand.
CTCATCAGCTAATAACGGACGACCTAATCCGTTGATCACTTCATCCAATGTGATGTTGACACCTAACCCTTGCAATTTATCAATGATTCGCCCATTCCTTAACTGCCGAGTTTCACGTAGCTTCACAAGCCTTTGTAGAAATAGTTCATCCTTATGATCTACGTAATATCCAAGTATATGAATATCTTTTCCCCCTGATCGGGTACTGATTTCAACGCCTGGAACAACGACTATTCCATATTCTTCACCCGCAGCCAACGCTTCTTCAATTCCAGCTACGGTATCATGATCTGTGATACTTATGGCAGAAAGTCCCCTATCTTTGGCAAGCACAACATTGACCGAAGGTGCTTGCATTCCATCGGAAGCTTGCGTATGAGTATGAAGATCACACTTCCCTTGCCCTTTGCTCATCTAGTCATCCCCTTCGAATTTTAGCTAAATAGTCAGAACTCATCACTTACTTTTGTTGCTTTAGAAAGGTGAGAAAGGTGACTGCTGAAATAGGTAATAGTGTCGACTTTAAATGTATAGCATAGAACTGCCTTTTAAACTCCACATCTCGGATATCAATCATCTTAACAAGTCCCAGTGCTATTTCATGCTTGACCGACGCAGGAGACAGCATCGTAATGCCAAGTCCTGCCTCGACAGCTGATTTCACAGCTCCTGTGCTTCCTAACTCCATAACCACCTGAAGTTGGTCTAGGTTAATTCCTTTATTAAGAAATTGATGTTCCATAACTTGACGTGTTCCCGATCCCTGTTCACGCAACACAAAAGGGTACTCAAGCACGTCTTCCAAGCTGACCACATCTTGCTCAGCCAACGGATGTTCAGCGGGTACGATCAGCTTCAACTCATCCTGCATAACCACATCAATGACCATATCTGGATGCTGAATGGGTGCCTCAATGAGTCCGAAATTAAGTTGGTGTTTACATATTTCATCTATAATCTGTGTCGTGTTCATCACTTTCATGACGATATTAATCTCAGGATATTGTTGCCCGAATGGACCTAGCAACCTCGGCAATACATATTCACCAATCGTTAGGCTAGCTCCAAGCTGTAATCTTCCCTGCAACATATGTGTAAAGGAAGACATCGCCACATCCGCTTCTCTCATAATATCAATGCTTCGTTGAGCGTAAGGAAAAAGAGTCATCCCCGCTTCCGTAAATTCAATTTTTTTGGTGGACCGATTGAGTAACTTCGTCCCAAAGTAATCCTCAAGCGCTTGAACCTGCATCGTTACAGCTGGTTGTGTCATATGTAGCATCTGGGCTGCTGAGGAGAAACTCCCACGTTCAGCAACCGTATGGAATATATGGAGTTGGTGAAAGTTCATAGTTGTCTTCCCCTTTCTTCGTCATCCTATTGTAACGTAAAGTTAGATTTCATAGATATTAGTATATTAAAAAAACGGCCCATAAGGACCGTATCGTTGTCATATCTAAAACAATGTTGAACTGGTATTGACTGTCTTACTACGCGATTCTAGAGACCATAATAGCTTGTTTTATCCGGGATATCACTGCTATACTCAGTCTGAATTTCATTACGATAGGAGCGTTCAATCTTACGAACATAAGAAAGTCTACGAATATTCTTGGCAGTTTCTTCTGCACGATCACCATTTACATACATGACTACGTAATGCATTTTTTTGGATATATAATGAACCGTTCCGTATTTCTCCAGGTTCCGAGCTGCTTTTATATCATTCACCCAAATAATAAAACCTGTTCGTTCCGCAAACATCTGCTTGCCACCTCTCTTTTAACAACTTCTCAAGCAGAAACGGCTATGCCGTCCTTTTGAAGGAGTTTATGCTTCCGATGCTAGCGATACTTCGTATCACTTTAAGGTATCCGTCTCTGCCGAAATATAAGAAATAGAGTATCAAGAATCAACTTCATAATTACGCAACCCGATTTAACTGCATCGGCGATTATGAAATTGATTCAAGTGAAACTTATACTTTCTTATATTTTAAATTAACCACAAGAACATTTGCCGCCGCTACCGCATCCCTTAGGCTGTGGATCATTACTAGGCACTTTAATACTATCTGACACTGAGAACGCAATGGTCTCAGACATCTGGTGTAGCATATCATCCAACTTCTTCTCTGCCCATTTGAAATTTCGAACTTCCTCATGCGATTCAAGTTCCAATTCCACGTTATGCACAGCATCTTGAGCAGCATGATAGTCGGGATGGAAATGCCCGAAACGCTCCGTTTCATCAAACAATTCTTTCTTTGTAGCTAATTTCTTAACCAAGGCCTGGATTCCCTCATGGGCATCTACTTGCCGCTTCCAATATAGATAATCTGACACGTCGACAGACTGATTGATTAAATCGCCTAATTCATAGGCGTATGTCAACACTTCTGCCATGTCAAATGTTTGTAATTCTGATACGCTCATGAACTTCATCCTCTATTCTTATTGAAGATTTTCTACTATTTATCATGTAGACTATTTTATCATAACATATCCTACACAGCTTATGAAGAGGTTTTCATGTCGTGAAACAGGTTCATATTAGGTAAATTCAGGAATCACCATTCTCATTTCCTTCCAATCACTACAAGTTAATTCAGTCACTTCATACTGTTGTATTATAGGGTTAAATATTTCTCCTGAAATTATATCACAATTATTGGAAACCTTTAAGGGGATGAAATCCACCTCATTCCCATGAAAAGATAGCTTCACCTTGGTCTTCCACAAAATAGCTTGTTCTATCATTTGTCTAACCGTGGATAAGTGATAGCTTCTGAAATCCTTTCTCCATCTGAGAGGTATTTGCTCAAGATCAGGAAATAATGATTGCGGTGTTGGAAGTTCATCGTTCACATCATATGGATACCGACTAATATCTTCTAGGATCAAATTATACCCTCCAACGCCACCTAACTCTTGCTCATCATCTACTGACAAAATTTCAAGACAACGATGACTTGGGAATGAATTCAAAACGTCCTCATTCGGCTTCATCTCTGCGTCCCATTTCTGGAGTGTCAATAATACATGAGCAGGCACTTCACTATTGACAGAAATGAAAGAAATCATGTCTTTAACCCTAATCCCTTTTTGTATAGCTTGAGTAACACTATCCTCCGTCAGTTTATATATGGACATGCGATCACTTATAAGGAGACTTGTGAACATCGATAATTTATAGTGCAATAGATTAGGTACATCCGGTAATACAATGATCTCAAATTCAGGTTGCACATAAAATGGGTTCGTTGAGACAGATTCAGGTTCCGATGTCCGATATTTCACAGTGTCGTAAAATAATGCATTCAGAACTTGATCGCTTGAGATCCTCCAGCGAAAACAACTCCGATGGTCTGCAAGTATCCCCACATCCATCCATCCCAATCCAGCAAGAGCTGATACCCAAGCTGTTGCACGCTCGATCATCTGATGTGTTCGTGAACGATCAAGTAGTTGTTGCTCAACCAGCCCTTCAATAAGAAGTTCAATTTCAACCCATTGACCTGACAGCAATGCAGGTTGAGAAATCAAACAGTACAGATGCTCCATATCAGAATCATATGAGCAATATCGCTCACTTACTATTTTTACAAGAACGCTCGTCATTTGTTCCGTACTCATCTTTAACCAGGTAGACAAAGCCTTCTCTTGGATAACGATGTTCCTACTATTCCTATGTACAAGCTTTAGACAATCAAGCAAATCTAACAGAAATGCGATATGCAATGGGGCGTCCCCAGCATCTCGTAATTGTAATGATAGCTGATTCAAGTCCTCAGCCCGCAGATGTACTCTCTCCTCCATCTTTTGAATACTTTTCTTATGTATAAACCCTTTAGCGCTGAGTAAAAGCCGATCCTGTCCGATAAACACTAGCATTTGGAACATATCAAACACCAATCCAGGTTTCGCTTCCTTTACAATTCGGAATTCTTCTTTCACTTCCTTTGGGACATGCCCATAAAATTCATTGTGAAGTCTTGGTAACTGTTCGATCGGGATGTAATACAACTGCTCACCCCATGATTTCATAACAGCCCGTATCCTGCCTTTCTTCCTTAGCGATATAAGCAAGAGATAATGCTCTGCCCCGCTACGTCCCAACATTCTTAGATTCATGAATTGGACATCACTGAACAGTTGACCTGCGAAACCCATGTAGATTACTCTCAACAACTCTCGCTCACTTGAATGTAATGATCTTAAGATGGGTCGATATTCGCCGTTGAATTCATCCGCTACTGTCATTGGAGAATCCGCCCCTTTATGTCATCATCTTTAGCATACGGAACGCACTCTATATCTGGTTGAATCTGAATAGCATATTCATATCCTTGTTCATACAGAAACATTTGACGCCGGATCGCGAAATACTCCTCTTTACTATCCTTGGAGACTAACGTGTAGAAATACGCTTTATTATCTAGGGATTTGGGACGCAATATTCTACCAAGCCTCTGAGCCTCCTCCTGCCGAGATCCAAAGCTGCCCGACACTTCGATAGCCACAGATGCTTCCGGTAGATCTACGGCGAAGTTAGCCACTTTAGACACGACAAGAACAGTTACCTCACCTTTTCTAAAAGAATCATATAACTGATTTCGCTCCTGCTGTGGCATCTTCCCACTAATAAGCGGAGCTTGAATAGATGAGGCGATCAACTCCAATTGGTCTAGATATTGTCCAATAATGAGGATACCAGCGTCTGCATGTCGTTGCACTATGCGATGGATCACAGGTACTTTACCTGGATTCTCCGCCGCAATCCGAAATTTATGTTTACCTTCAGCACCATGATATTGTTCCTTTACTTCCATCGTCATCGGCACCCTGATCTCCACACAATCAACCTTTGCGATCCACCCCTTGGTCTCCAGTTGTCTCCATGGAATATCAATCCTTTTCGGTCCCACCAATGAGAATACGTCCTGCTCGCAACCGTCCTCGCGTACCAATGTAGCTGTTAAACCTAATCGACGTGTCGCCTGAATCTCGGCAGTCGCACGAAATATAGGTGCCGGTAGTAGATGAACCTCATCATATATAATGAGTCCCCATCGCCGTTCATTAAAGAGCTTCATATGCTCAAATTCACTCTCTTTATTCCGCCGATGCGTAAGGATTTGGTACGTAGCTACCGTTACAGGTTTAACTTCTTTCTTTTGTCCCGAATACTCGCCGATCTCAGCAGATATTAGAGTTGTTTTGAGTTTCAGTTCATCCATCCATTGCCTCACAGATGTTGTGTTCGAGGTTAAAATAAGTGTTTCACACTGCAATTGGGCCATAATAGCCATCCCAATCACCGTTTTACCGGAGCCACACGGAAGAACTACCACCCCACTACCACCACTTCCAGGTAAGCCTTCAAACGCTTTGACTGCATCCTTCTGATAATCTCGTAATTGAACTAGTGGCTCCCCACCCTTGCACTTCCAAGACAGCAACAGAGTCTGCCCATCATCATAACCAGCCAAATCTAGAACCGGATATCCAAGCCTAGTTAATTCTTGTTTCAGCAACCCCCGAGAAGCTACATTTAAAGTCATCTCTGTTAAAGAGGTTCGTTGCAATCCAACGCTGAGTTTTCCCACCCACTGAATGACTTCATCCATTAGCTGCGGTTCTGAACTTCTCAGAATAAGCTGATGTGGAATGATAGCATCGATTTCAAGAGTTAGCTTCCCATAGCGAGAAACAATCTCATGTATATCCTGCATTAAGCCTGCTGGAACATCCCAGCGTGACAAAGACTGTAAACTATCCGTCACCATCGTAGCCGACCAACCTAAAGAGGCCGCGTTCCAAAGGGATAGCGGCGTAATCCGATAGGTATGGAAAGTAGAGGGGCTCTTCATTAATTCTGCATAACAGAAAAGCTGTTCTCGAGCTTCTTCAAATGCCTCATGCCCGCATTCTAGTAATACCGTGCGATCACGCTGTACAATACACGCTCTGCTGTTACCCATAACGACCTCCCTCTCAATTGAGAGATAGCTTTCCCCAATTGAAGGTGGAGTATTCTATATTTCAGCTCTTTGACTTATGGGATTCAACCATAGCAATGAAAAGTTTAAGCCCGTTACGCAACGCCTCTTCATCAAAATCGAAGAGCGGATGATGATGAGGGTAGATCATCGCTTTGTCACTATTCCCTGCCCCTACAAACATGAAGCATCCCGGTATTTGTTGAACATAATAAGCGAAATCTTCTGCGGGCATTAGCTTAGGCAACGACAGAACACGATCACTTGCAAAAGTCTTCTCTGCTACAGCAAAGAAACGCTCCACTTCTAAATCGTCATTCACAAGCGGTGGGTAACCCATAACATAGTCAACAACAGCTGTCGCACCGTAAGCTTGAGCCGTATGTGATGCCATGGATTCAATCCGTTGCCGAATCATTTGCCTCGTGTCCTCATCAAATGTACGAACTGTTCCTGTTATTCTACACTTCTCTGAAATAATATTCTGAGCTCCTCCTCCTTCAATTGTTCCTACCGTCACGACAGCAGGTTGAAGAGGATCTACCGAACGACTCACAATGCTTTGCAGTTGCATAACAAGCGCTGATCCAGCTACGATGCTATCAATCGTCACATGGGGAATCCCACCATGTCCACCCCTTCCAATGATATCAATAAAGAATTCATCAGCTGCTGCCATAAGTGCACCCGTAGCACTCCCGACACTTCCTACTGGAAGTGGTGTCCATAAATGTAACCCATAAATGACATCCACTTCATTCAATACCCCACTCTTAATCATTCCCTGAGCTCCACCAGGACACACTTCTTCTGCGGGTTGAAATATAAAAATAATTTCCCCTTGAAGCTTGCTTCGATGATGACTGAAATAGGTCGCGACCCCTAGCAGTATAGACGTATGTCCATCATGCCCGCAGGCATGCATGACACCTTTCACCTCAGAAGCATATTCGCACCCCTTCTCATCTTGAATCGGAAGTGCATCCATATCTGCACGAAGAGCGATTGTCTTGCCTGGTAGTGTTCCTTTAAGGGTAGCAACGACTCCGTAACCTCCACCGAATCCGGTCTGTACCTCTAATCCAAGTTCACGCAATATCGTCGCTACGAAGATGGCAGTGTTCTCTTCTTGATAAGACAGTTCAGGGTGGCGGTGCAAATGCCTTCTCCACTGTATCATCTTAAGTTCTATTTCATTGAGCAATAATTCTTCTATCATTACAATCCGCTCCGTTTCAGGATGTTACCTAATATATATAAATCATGTAGCCAATGAATCAATGAAGTTGGAACAACAATATATTGCATCTATTGTATCAGAAATGGCTTAAGAGTGGCTATTCATCACGACACTCTCGCTTGCAGAAGTTCTCGAAACATAATATCATGAATAAAGAAGTTTAGAGATTAACGAATAAGGAGATGAATAAGCATGATTATTGAAGACACGGGCTTGAATGGCCTTAAATGTGATTTGGCTTATATGGATGATACGGCGGAGAAGGCTGGTTTTTTCCGTTGGCAATGGGAATATTATCGTGCAACTTACGAATATAAAATTGAGGACAAAAGTAATAAGAGCGAGTATTTTGTTCGATTCAATACAAGAGCAGTTCAAGGGAAACTAGAAGATCCAGATACCATTCTTGAAGTAGAAGGCGTATACATGGGCAAAGCAACATACCCTCATGGTTTAGATTATGAGACACCTATTCCGGGTCCTATCCTTATTATTGCAAATAAAAAGTTACAACAATTCAAAACTATGCTTGAAGCTTAGTGTGAATAAAAAATGATGAAAGAAAATAATCCCCTTCCCAAAAAGGGGGCCCCGGATTTTCAATTACTTATCCTAACACTACTGCTTGTAGGATTTGGACTAGTCATGGTCTTTAGTGCTAGCTCGAGCTTAGCCGTTGCCAATGAGAAATTTAACAATGATGCTCTTTTCTTCACAAAGCGTCAATTCATTTCCGTTGCTCTAGGTGCCTTTTTTATGTTTATTGCTATGAATATTCCTTATAATAAATATAAAGTATTATTTATCCCTTTTTTTATTGTGACTATTCTGATGCTTATTCTAGTACCTTATTTGGGAGTCTTGCAAAATGGTGCCCGAAGCTGGTTCCGCTTCGGACCGATCAGTATTCAACCCACTGAATTTGCTAAACTTGCAACGATTCTGTATCTTGCCGCATTAATCACCAAAAAAGGTGAGCGAATGCGCGATCTCAAGAAAGGCTTTATTCCCGTCATCATGATTGCTGGGGCCGTTGCTGGGCTCATTATGATGCAGCCTGATTTAGGATCTTGTCTGATACTAGTCGCAACCTGTTGTCTTATTATCTATGCAGGTGGAGCTAGCATGAAGCATATTATGGGTTCTATCGCACTCATTGTTCTAGGTGCAGGTCTCGTGCTTGGAATGAGTGCACTCATTGGTTCATTTTCTCATACCGAAGCTTCGGCCACTGTAGATCAGAGCTATAAAAAGGATCGTATATCTGCCTTTTTAGACCCCTTTGAAGACGCGGATGGTTCAGGATACAATCTTATCCAATCTCTTACCGCAATTGGACAAGGGGGTATTACCGGGTCGGGGTTCGGACAAAGCATTCAGAAACTTCATTATCTTCCGAATGCTTACAATGACTTTATCTTTGCCGTTATTGGGGAAGAATTCGGATTTATCGGCACTTCATTCTTCCTTTTGATTTACTTATATTTCATCTGGCGCGGCATTATTGTTTCACTCCGATGTCCAGACCCCTTCGGTACGTTAGTAGGGATTGGAGTCATGGGTCTCGTTGCTATTCAAGCTTTTATTAACATCGGCGGAGTTACTCAGACCATTCCACTTACTGGTGTTACCTTACCTTTCATAAGTTATGGTGGTTCATCTACCCTGATCATGATGATAAGCATGGGAATTGTTCTGAGCATTTCACGTGAGAGTAATAAGCCTGTCGTACAAGAACGTATTAAATCCAAAAGAGACTATCGGGGAGTATCCCGCTAGTCTCTTTTTCTAGGTCATTCATGGGTGTGTAATCTACTTATTGCGAACAACTAAATCCTCGATCTCATCATCCTTGAAGGCGACACCTTCAACTTTGACATTAACCTCAACTACATGTAGACCTGACATACTCTCAATAGCTTCACGGACATTCTGCTGTAGCATACGACAAACTTCATGTATAGGAGTTTCGTAAAGTACAATGATACGCAAATCAATCGCTGCCTCTCGCTGGCCTACTTCGACTGTGACACCCTTTTGTACATTCTTACCACTAAGACGTTTAGCCCATCCTTCGGATAGCCCTCCAGACATCGCAGCAATACCTGGTGTCTCAAGCGCTGCCATGCCGGCAATCTTCGAGACGACATCATTCGAAATTCGTACACTTCCATTTTCTGATTGAAGTTGTTCCGTCATGCCCATCCCCCCTTATACCTCATTATTGGTAATTGTAAATCCAAAAGGAATGAAAAGCAAATACTCTTCTAAAAAAAATGCATGCCCGAGAATCGGCATGCATTTACATTCTATCTATGCCTGTAGTTCACAGGCTACTCCTTGTTGTTCAACGCCTCATAGAGAATGGCTAATTTACGCTCAAGTTGGCTAACCAATTGTCTTCCCGTAAATACATCTAGAAGATCTAAACGTACCGCGAAATCAACTTCTTTAGAGAAGCCGTACATTTGGGTGTCCAGTACTTCCTCATAGAGAGGGCAATAACGCGTTGCCAAATTCTCCATCTGAACTTCAATAAGCTTTTGAATTTTATCTGCATCTTCTTGTAGAAGATTAATCGCTTTGAGATTCAAATGTTCCTGTGTATCAGACGAAGTCATGTCTCTTCCCCCTATGTCCAAAAGTTAACGAATTAATTCTAATCTTAATATTAGTCGAAAATACACATCAATACAAGAACCCAAAAAAAAAAGCACCCATACTTGTAAAAGTAAGGGTGCTTTCGCTCACATTATTCAGTGATAACGGAAATTTGCAAATCATGTTTAGCAAATACTTCTTGCATAGCTACTTTAGCCTCGTCCGCATCTGGTCCATGAACATGTAGCTCATAACCCTTATGACTGACTAACGTAGTAAATAAGCCCAAAATACTTTTTACATCGATGTACTTATTTTCTGCTTGAAGAACGATGGAAGAAGTGAACTTACCTGCCGTTTGAGCAATTTCTACAACAGCTGCATTGTTACTAGACATAGGATCCCTCCGTAACTTCTCTTAGTTTTATTTTATATTATACCATACAATGATACCTTGAATACGCTTTTTGATGCAAGTCATTTCTATCTCATTTTAAATGATCAGGATTTAGTCCTTCTAGCTCGGCTATAACAAATATCCCATCCTTACGAATAAGCACATCATCAAAGTAAATTTCGCCACCACCGTAATCAGGACGTTGAATCAATACTAGATCCCAATGGATCGAGGAATGGTTACCATTATCCGTAACATCATATGCTTGGCCTGGTGTGAAGTGAAGACTTCCTGCAATTTTTTCGTCGAAGAGAATATCTTTCATTGGATGGAGGATATATGGATTGAAGCCTATCGCGAATTCTCCGATGTAACGTGCACCTTCGTCAGAATCTAGAATATCGTTTAATCGCGCTGAATCATTACTTGTAGCTTCTATAATTTGTCCATCCTTAAACGTAAACTTCACATTCTCGAAAGATACACCATTATAAACGGTCGGTGTATTATATTGAATTGTACCATTCACCGAGTTACGCACTGGCGCACTGTATACTTCACCATCAGGTATGTTCTTCTGTCCTGAGCATTTCTCAGCGCCTATACCCTTGATTGAGAAGCTAAGATCAGTCCCCGGGCCCGTAATCCGCACCTTGTCTGTTCTTCTCATCAGTTCTGCAAGTGGGTCTTGAGCAATATCCATCTTACCGTAATCAAGATTACATACGTCAAAATAGAATTCTTCAAAGGCTTCTGTACTCTTATTCGCCAATTGAGCCATACTAGCATTGGGATAACGAAGAACAACCCACTTCGTGTGGTTAACCCGCTGTTGACTATGTACCTTATGGTTATAAATAGAATTGTAAAGTTTCATTTTTTCTTCTGGTACATCGGATAGGTCATTCACATTTTCTCCTGCACGAATGCCGATATAACAGTCCATTTTCTTCATTCTTTCTAGATCCACTTCGGCCCATGTTTCCATTTGCTCTACCGTTGCGTAAGTAAATAATGTACGTTGAACAGATTTATCTGTCAGTTGAACGAAGGAGTTACCGCCCCGTTTTGAAACCTCTTCTATAATAGCTTTCATTAGATCACGTTCACTACCGATCATTTCGATCAGTACATTTTCACCAGGTTGTACATCTACCGAATATCCAACGAGATTTTCCGCGAGTTTTTGAATTCTAGGATCACGCATGCATAATTCTCTCCCTTTGATTTTATATAAATACCTTTTTTGAACATTGGTTAATTCATGAATCATTATATCATGTTTCGTGGGTGAAGCTTACATTTGAAAAACAACATCATTCACCATGATTTCATTCTGTTCATTTCCTTCCAAATCCAAAAAGGATATTTTGCTTTCGGAAGTTAGCCTTAATGGAAAGTTACTTTTACGATCAATAGTCAAATGATAAACCGTATCTACTTCAGCCTCTTTCAACATCGTCTGCAATTGCTCTTCTCCCTGTCTCCAGATGGCTTCTAATTCAGTTTGGGTCTCCGGTGAGTAAGTTGCATTCTGTTTATAGTATTCCGTTCTTAGGGCTTCCATTTCGCTACTCAATTGATGGTCTAACCACTTCAATGCATCCTCCGATTTCAGTTCAATACGAAGTACTCTAGTCCCTCTAGATGCGCTAGTCTCCTCCTGGATACTCTTGTTAAGTCCAGCAACACCATCCAGCTGACTTAATGGGTTAAACCTTACAAGAAGCTTATCCATATGGCTATCTACACTTGATGTATTTACCCAACCCCCTTGGAACCTCCGTAAATCTGCGGAAACATCGCTGATTCTTCCCTCTTCTTGAGTTTTATTTATATTCTTAGCCGATGCGCTCTGTATAGGCGCTTTTGTTTGCATGCTCAATAAATCATGGTTAGTAAGTTGGCCTTCATATGCAAAATGCTGTTCAAACCATCGTTGTTCATTTCTTCTTAATGCAGCTTCTCCAGTAAACGTTAACGTCTCAATCCCAGCCAGACCACCTAGCGAGAGTTGAAGTTGTTCTTCTGGCGATTTATTAGCAGACAGGAAATTACAGCTAGACAACAAGGTACATAAACCTACAATAACTCCCCATGTCCAGACGCTTCGCATATAGTATTTCATCTTGATCTACTCCTCACATGAATTGGCGCATAGTCTTTTTTTAAAAAATTAACCAAAAATTCAATACCTATATCGTTCCCATTCAAAGCTTTAATATAAATGATCCGTCTCTTGTTTCTTCAAACAAGCAGAAACCGCTATGCCGTCCTTTTTCAAGGAGCTTATGCTTCCGATGCTAGCGGAACTTATACTTACTTATATTCAGAAAAAAAGCACCCTCAACATCCGGGTGCTTCATCAACTATTTTTATCTTCAACTTGTATCTGATTACGTCCATTGTTCTTTGCTCTATAAAGTGCCATATCTGCTGAATAAAATAATGAATCTACACTAACTTGCTCATCCATCCAATTCCATTCAGAGATGCCACAAGATACGGTAACAGGAGGATCCGTCTCTACTTCAACAAGTTTACGAATTCTTTCTGCAATGACAATCGCCTGCTTCAACCCTAGTAGAGGTAAGTATATAGCAAGCTCCTCGCCACCCCACCTAGCTGCAAGATCATCCATTCGTATTGACAACTTAATAATTTCACTGACCTTTTTAAGGACTTTGTCACCTTTTTGATGTCCATAAGTATCATTGACCTGTTTAAATTCATCAATATCAACTACGATTAACGATCCACAATAATCATGTTTCTGTCTCTTATTAATAACTTCATCAAGATAGTGACGAGCATACAGATTCGTTAACATATCCCGATTAGCCATTCGTTTAACCTGAGCATGCAATAATGCATTACTAACAGAAATTCCAATATGATTAGACAACGCTTGAAGTAATCTATAATCATTATAAGTGAAGAAATGCGATCCCTGATGTGACATCAGAATAGCGCCGGTAACTTCTCCATTTACGATGAGAGGCGCTGCAATCAGAGACTTTGAACCACTTTTCTCCATGAATACAGAAGAAATATCCATCTTCGCTATATAATCCGATAATATTACCGGTTCCCCTTTTCCAAATACCAACCCACCAAAACCATAGTCCTTTTCAAAAACTTTCTTTGACATTGTTGGTACATTACAAGACACGACCTCTAAACCATCCAATTCCTTATTGAATTGAAGAATACAACAATAGTCCGCTTTAAATATATTCAAAAGCTCTTCACTCGAAAATCGATAAATCTCTGACAAACGAAGACTTTGATTCACTCGTCGTGTAAGTTCATTAATCAATCGTAGTTCTCGAATAAGTGAGTTAGATTGCTCGTATAACTTAGCATTCTCAAATAGAGTTCCTGCCGTATCCACTAGAGTCGACACAAACTGTAATTCCTGTTCAGAAACAGAGCCTTGTCCAACCAGCAAATGAAGGACACCATATACTCCCTGTTTACCTCCAAGCGGAAAACCTATTTCTTTCTGATACTCACCATTCTCCAATTTCGTTTCCTGAATAGTCAACCGTCCGTCCATAAATGTGCGCACACTAATATCATCCATTGTAGCCTGAAAAATGAGCGGTTTAACCCGTGGGTTCTCACTCTGATGATCTTGTGACATAAATAACTGTAAGGAAGTTTCAGGACAGAGGATAGCTATACTATCCAACACTTCAGTTAGAACCATGTCGACATCAATCTGACTTTGCATCCGCTGCACCATTTGATACAACATCGCTCTACGACCTGCTTCATCATTGATCTTCTTTTGTTCACTCATCATATCATCCACAAATATATATTCGAAATTTTTATAGAAACAGCTCTGAAAGAGAATTGGCATTAAGGAGATCGCATTCGTCACGCCACCTTCAACCCTCTTCTGAGGCAAAATACACACCATGATTGCATAAATCTCCTTAAGTCCACGAGTGAGTTGAGGAAACAAGCAAACCGAGTATTCCTCCTTATTGGAATTCACTTCCGCATTCCATGGCGCAATGATTTCAGCTTTATTAGTTAAGCAACGATCCAAGTGAATACGACCTTCATCTTTACAATAATCTGAGATCATAGAACTTCCAGCAATAAAGGAACCCTCGAATTGAAAAAGCCCCCACATTGTATATTCCATGATGGGCATTGAGTAGGATAGCTCCTCCCAATCTAAAAAGCTATTGGACAATAAGCTATCAATATGCGGTAAGTCATATGTTATAATATCCAAATTACCTAACCAAAAACGAACTGAATCCAAGGCTGTTGGAGGTCCACTCTCCTTAAGTAATCTCTCATGCTTTGAAATGATACTTTGATATTCCGACATTACATATAGCTCCTTTTCACTATATTTAAAAAGATGCTCCGTCCGCCCATCACAAATACATATACATATACACAATAACCATATTCTACTCTCTTAAACTAAATTTTGCACCAATAATTAATGATTTATCCCTACTTTTTTAGTTCTAAAGACCTATCGACAAGTTTCGACATCTTTATTTACAATATTAAACTTGACTTACATATAGTTTATCATATAAAATTAGTTGTTGAGCAGGTGATTTTTATCTAATGCTTTTGGGCGTAACGTTGTGTCACCCTCACGTATTTTGTTACTGACAAGACAGCGGCTGAACTTTCATGTCAATTGTGCTTTGAGCCATGAGCTACAGCACATGATACAATCTACGGCACAAATAGAACCCTACCTAAATTTCAACTATAAAAGGAGTCTACTATAAAATGGCACGTTACACTGGTCCTAAATTTAAATTAAGTCGCCGTCTAGGCATCTCTCTAAGCGGTAATGGTAAAGATTTGAAGCGTCCTTTCCCTCCGGGTCAACATGGCGCTAACCAACGCAGAAAAATCAGCAACTACGGTATGCAATTGCTAGAGAAACAAAAACTTCGTCACATGTACGGTTTGGGCGAAAAACAATTTAAGACACTTTTCAATAAAGCTCAAAAAATGCAAGGTATCGCCGGTGAGAACTTTATGATCTTGCTTGAATGCCGCCTAGACAACTTGGTTTACCGTCTTGGTTTTGCTAATTCTCGCGCTGGTGCTCGTCAATTGGTATCTCATGGTCATATCACTGTAAACGGTAAGAAAGTAAATATCGCTTCTTACAGATTGAATACAGGTGACGTTATCGGTCTTCGTGAAAGAAGCCTTGGCCTATCTTCCATTAAGGAAGCTATTGGGAACCGCAACCACCTTCAAGCTTACTTGGAATTCAATGACACGACTCTAGAAGGTAAGTTCATTCGCTTTCCTGAGCGTTCTGAATTGTCTCAAGATATCGATGAGAAGCAAATCGTCGAATTCTACAACCGTTAAGATTAAAATTCGAAGCCTGGAACTTATGTTCCAGGCTTTTTTCATTTCATTCATTGGAAAATTCCAACCAATATAGTAGTCTAATTAGGATAAAGCGATTCAAAAGTCTCTTTTTATGCTATAATAATCCCGTTAAAAGGAGGATCTAAAACGAATGGTTGATACAAATAAAAAGACATCAAAGGAAAAGCGCCCTCCAAAGAGATCTATTGGACGAATACTAGGGACAATGCTACTTTGGCTCATTTTTTTCGGGTTCTTGGGAGCCCTGTTTGTGGGTGGTGCCGGAATCGGCTACGTTTCAGCCAGAGTTCAAGATGACCCTGTACGATCAAGGGCTGAAATTGAACAAAAGATGAGTCAGAATTCGATTACTGGCTTTGCCTATTTTAACGATGGCACACAGATTGGGCAACTACGTACCGATGAAGACCGACGACCTGTCGAGTTCGAGAAGATTCCTGCAATCATCAAGGAAGCTGTTATCGCGATTGAGGATAACGATTTCTCAACCCATATTGGAATTGACTTCAAAGGTACGCTTCGTGCAGTGAAGCAAAGAGTGCTGAACGAATCCATACAAACAGGTGGAAGTACACTCACACAACAACTTGCCAGACGTGTATTTCTCAACCTTGATCGAACAGACGATCGTAAAATCAAAGAAATGCTGCTCTCGTTAAGACTAGAACGTATACTGTCCAAAGACCAAATATTCGCAGCATATTTAAACAAGGTACCTTTCGGTAACGGTTCGAATGGCTATAATGTATACGGTATTAAAGCTGCTGCTAAAGGAATATTCAACATAAGTGATTTGGAAAAAGTGAATATTGCCCAAGCTGCATATTTAGCAGGCCTACCTCAACTTCCGTCTAAGTATTCTGCCTTTAATGGGAAGGGTGAGTTCAACCCTACTGCATTTAATCGTGCAATGGATCGACAAAAGTTGGTATTGCGCCGCATGCTTGAAGAAGCCAAAATTACGAATGGCGAGTATAATGAAGCCCTTGCATTCGATATTCAGTCAACGCTAGCTACACAAACAGAAAAGGCATATTCCACATACCCTTATCTTATGATGGAAACCGAGCGTAAAGCTTCGGAAATTCTCTTATCTTTGGATACATCTTCTCAGAATAATGAACAAACAGAGAAAGATAAAAGCGATCTTATGGAAGAAGCAACGCTACAGCTAACTACTGGCGGATATCGAGTTTATACGACCATTAATAAAGATACTTACAGTGCGATGCACAAGATTTCCGAGAATGATAAGAACTTTAATCCGGACAGTAAATCGAAGGGAATGGAACAAACGGCAGCTATGCTGTTAGATAACAAAACAGGCGCTATTCTTGGAATGATTGAAGGTCGTGACTTTTATGAGGAGCAAATGAACTACGCAACTCAAATGGTTCGTCAACCGGGTTCAGCTATGAAACCAATCGCAGCATATTTACCTGCATTGGACTCAGGAGCTATCCAGCCTGCTAGTATCGTCGATGATGGACCGATTATTTTGAAAGATGGTCAGAAGGGGTTCCATATTCCTAAGAACTCATCGAGAGGTTACGAAGGCCTTGTTACAGCTCGATATGCTCTAAATATGTCCAAAAATACGATTGCCTTGAAGTTATTTAATAATGTGATCACGATTGATAAAGCATGGGAGTTCTCCAAGAGACTAGGGATTACAACAATTCAAGAAGCAGACTATGCTGCTACAACGGGTGTGCTCGGCGGTCTAAAGTATGGTGTATCCGTTGAAGAGCTGACTAATGCCTATAGTGCGATTGCTAACCATGGAACATTCCTTGATGCTTACATGATAGAGAAGATTACGGATTCAAATGGTAGTATCGTCTATCAGCATACACCTGAACCTGACAACGTCTTCTCTGAACAGACTGCCTATCTCATGACTGACATGCTGCGCACAGTTATTACTCAAGGTACCGCAAGTACAGTCAAGCAGAATTATAAGCATTCGAAAGAGGTTCCCATTGTTGGTAAAACAGGTTCGACACAGAATTATGCTGACGTATGGTTTATGGGGTATTCTCCTGATGTTACTCTTGGAGTCTGGGTTGGATACAAAGAGTCTGTTAACCTACTCGAGGGCAACCAGAGAAAGAATGCACAGAACATATGGACACTCATTATGAATGATTTGGTCGAAAAGAAACCTGATTTATTCGTTACCCCTACATTTGAGAAACCATCTGGAATTACATCGAAGACGGTGTCTGCATATAGTGGGAAACTACCTTCTTCATTAACAGATAAATATGTGACCGACTTGTTTAATTCCAAATACGTCCCTATGGATAGTGATGATGGCATCGCAAAAGCGAAATACATTACGTATAATGGTGTGAATTATATTCCTCAGGATACGACACCAGAAGATATGCTGAAAGAAAAGATGGTCATTAAACGTGAGTATCCTATTCAGGATCTAATCAAGGATCTTCAAAATGCTTTCACAGTCATGAAGAAACATGAATCTTTGGAATACTACCTGCCTAAAGACGCAACTAGCGATATGCCTACACAGATTGATCCAAGAATCGATGACGGTGGTGCACCTACAGCAGCTAATGATGTGAGCCTCTCCATGGAGAATGGAGCTGCACAGATCAGCTTTACACGTAGTGGATCACAGGACGTCGTAGGCTACCGTCTGTATCGTTCACTAAGTGGCAATGACTTTCAACATCAAGGGCATGTTGTACGAAGTGATGAGTCTTTCGTATTTACTTTTAAAACTTCTGCCAGCTATACGTATGACTTCTATATCACAGCAGTCGATGTAGCAGGTCATGAGTCAGAGCCAAGCGCGATCGTCGGCAATAGCAGTAGCCAGACACCTGATCCGCCGGATGAGATTATACCAGAGCTCCCTGGCGAAGGCGAAATCACCGATCCAGATCAGGGTGATCAAGACATTACTATTGATGATATCATTACACCTCCGATTGGAGAGGCTCTACAGAGTATTCCAACAGCACCTGGTCAGCCGGCCATTAAATCTACTGAGAATGGGCTCCAATTAAATTGGTCCATCAACGGTATGGATACTGTCGACCGCTACAATGTCCATTACAGTAAAGAGCAGAATGGTGTGTATTCACAGATTGGTTCAAGCCAAAGATCAACTTTGGATTTGAACACTACTACCGCATTAATAGGTTGGTACCGTGTAACCGCAGTTAATAATGCTGGCGAGTCCGCACCCTCAGCCTCCACTTATTACGAGAAGTAGTAGTTTCTATCTATAATATCTAGCTCAAACAACAAGAAGACCCGGAGTTATTCTTCCGGGTCTTCTTGTTGTTTGCATTTATGCACTTGTCCAGCTATTGCTATTCCAGGTTTTCGTTGAGCTATTTCGTTACCCTCGTTTACTCCGTTTCCACATTCTTATGGAGGGTACCTAGCAGTGAATACCCGTTACCTTGAACCCGTTGAAATCTGCATATCCGCCAAGCTTGTCATCTGATTGGGCGAATAATCCGACTTTAGCTCCGACCCACCTGCTGACCACAGCCTGAAACAGCGGTCGGTCTATGGACTCGAATCGCTCGCCATCCAAGCTATAACGGAAGAAGCACAGAGCTCCTGCTTCGACGTCAACCTGCAAGATAACCTCTTGCTGAGTAACTGGAACATAGTGCTCCCACACGACTTGCTCTGTTTCGATACTGCCTTCAATAAGTTGTAACAGAAATCCATCGTTCTCTTCCCTCGGGCTGCATACAAGAGCAGCATAGCTATACCCAAAGATAATTAAACCGGCCTGATCGCCTTTCTTTAAATTCGTCATATTCAGATGGGTTGAAGCAGCAAATTCCGGTGCCGGAAATTTCTGCAGAAGCAAATGAGGCGCCTGGAAAAGTGTGTCCTTGTTACCGACGGCAGGCTGGGCGAACAAACGTAATTGTCCCGGGCAGTCCTTAAGCGAGTACCAACAGGATTCCGGGTTAGCCTGCCATTGCCACTGTAAACCAAGCCGCTCATGTTCGAAATTATCTGAAGCAACTGGCGCTTCGATTTGATAAACCGCACCTACATCCGGTTTAAGTACCCGTGCAACGGGTTCTCCAATTCCGTCTCCATCTACATCTGCTCCCATATGTGGCCAGTCGTCAATCCAGGTGACTGGCTGCAAATGTACAATTCTTCCGTAAGCATCCTTATGCTGGAAATGCATGAACCACGACTCACCCGATGCTAGCTCTACCCATGCGCCTTGATGTGGTCCGTTGACTACCGTTCCCCCTTGTTTCAGTACAATCCTCGCTTCATAGGGACCGAAGGGTTTATCAGACCGCAGCACGGTTTGCCAGCCTTCCTCAACGCCACCAGCCGGAGCGAACACGTAATAAAACCCGTTGCGTTTGTACATTTTTGGTCCTTCAATGGTTGGAAACTGTATCGAATCGTTTATAATGTCAACTCCGTCATCCAACAACCTCTTACCGTCTAACGACATCCGGCAGACCCGCAAACGGTGCTTGATACCACTGCGGCTGTGTGCGTACGCATGTACCAGATAAGCATGTCCGTCATCATCCCAGAATGGGCACGCGTCAATTAATCCCCTTCCTTCATGTACCAAATGGAGATCTGACCATGTCCCAGCAGGATCCTCGGATGTCGTCATCATGATGCCGACATCGGGATCACCATAGAAAATCCAATACTTACTATCATGAAATCGGATGCTTGGTGCCCAGACCCCGTTGCCATGCTGAGGGGTCTCGTAACCGTCCATAGGCATGCGCTCTAAAGCATGATTGATCAGACGCCAGTTGACCAAATCCTTGGAATGCAAAATCGGCAGCCCGGGTATATGCCCGAAGCTTGATGAAGTCATGTAAAAGTCCTCCCCTACTCTAATGACATCCGGATCGGAGTAATCAGCGTAAAGCACCGGATTCACATACGTTCCGTCTCCTTGGTCGGCCGTCCATGGGCCCCATGGATAATCGTTGCAATTTGAGTTCATTATCTTGCCTCCCCATCGATATCTTTTTGCCTTTGTTTAAATTCGCTTGGACTCATACCAATGTATTTCTTGAATACTTTCGAAAAATACGCACGATCCGAATATCCAAGCATGTAAGCCACATTTTCAGCTGTTTCGTTATTTGGCGCCAGCAGTTGTTTAGCTTCTTCCATCTTGAGCAGATGGACGTGATCCGTAAAATTAAGTCCAGCCATTTTTTTAAAAAGACGGGAGAAATAACTGGGATTCAAATGAAGATACCTAGCGATATCAATGGATGTGATCGTTTTATGAATATTCTCATAAACATACGCATTAATGTCTCGAAGATCTGGATTTGAAGTATAATTTTCCTCATACGCGGATTTAGTCTGCTCCAGCAAGCGGTCCGTAAACCAGCGAACGATACGGAATGCTTCTCCGATGCGGATCGTCTGTCTGATATCCTGCTGTAGAAGTTCATCCATTTGTCGTCCAAGCTTGAATGCCGCCTGCTGCAACAAGCGGATCAACAGATCCTGGGCCTTTGAAGGCTTCAACCTTAACTCACCCATTAATTTCTCGATTGTTCCTAGATACATATGAACGAGGGAACGGTTGAAATCGCACAAGGCCACTGTCCACTTTTCAGCATATTCCTCTATAGTGCGGGTATCCATTTCCCCTTCTGTTCTCGCATTTGACTGCTGGCTATAGCCGACTTTGACGAGCCAATAAGAATCATAATATTGTAGGCTAATCTCCTCTTTAATCCCATAAATCGTCGTTTTTAACTGGGTCAGCGGACCAGCGCTATCATCGACTGTGAAATAACATTCAATTTTCAAAAATTTATCCAACTTCCCGCGGAGTCTGGATAAATAATCAGCAAACTCTCTTCTTGCAACTTCGGCATTCGAAGTGTTGGCAATGAGCCAAAGCCGGGTATCACGGGACATGATAGGGATGATGGATGTCCCCTCTGCAAGCTCCGACGCAATATTATAGGCAGCGTAACGAACTAAATCCAGATTCACCCTATCATAAACTTCGAACAGCCTACCCAGATCCAAATGACATAGAACCGTTGAGAAACAAGGTTGATTCCATTCGATTCCCAATCGTTCCCCTTGTATTAACCAGGCTTCCGGGTCCGCTGCATGAAGTAGATCATCGAAAAATTGCTGTGTCAAAATATCCTTGTTTCGTTCTACATCACTTTTATAGGCAATTCTCTCCAGCTCCATTTGAACCGAATTTATTCGTGTCTGGGCTTTGCGAATGCTCTCTATCATTTTGTGCGGACTGAGTTCAGCTTTCACAATATAATCGTCCGCCTCAATACTAAGAGCTTCTTTGAGAAAATGAAAATCTTCATGGCAAGTTAAAAAAACTACTCGTAGTCCTGGATTGCTTATACGGAAATGACGAGCAAGTTCAATGCCGTTTCCGTCCGGTAAGCCGATATCGGTAACGAGAATATCCGGCTGTGTAGCATAGAATAATTTCTGAGCTTCTTCGGCAGAATATGCCATGGCGCAAACACTTATTTCAAGCTGCTCCCAAGGTACAAGCTTCAGTAAATACTCCACAACTGGCACGTCATCATCGATCAGCATCACTTTGGTCATGTCATGTCACATCTCCTCTTTGGCCTTCTTCCGTTATCGGGATGAACAAGATACATACACAACCTGCGGGAATGCCTGAGCGAATAGTAAGAGATGCCTTATCGCCATAGGTAAGCTTTAATCGTCGCAGTACATTGTATAATCCAACACCCCTTTCCCCCTGTTGCTCCGCCCCTTTCAGCAATCTCTCGTTCAGCACTTTGGCCTGAGCTTCATCGATTCCTTTTCCATTGTCTTCAATCTGGATTTCCACACCCTCATCCACTTCTTCGACTCTTACACAAATGGAGGGATTCATCACATGACGTGTCATTCCATGAACAATACTATTTTCCACTAGCGGTTGGAGTAGCATTCTTGGGACGCTAAACGAACGAAATTGTTCCGGTAACTCCACGCTGAATTCTATATCGAGACGGTTTCTCATCCGCATAATGGAAACGTACTGGGTCAGTAGTCTATATTCCTCTGCAAGTTGGTGAGGCTCGCCCGCCCTCAGATGGGCACGAAGTAGGCTCATCAATGAATCAATAGCTTCGCTTTGCGTTTGATTCCCCTCCAGGGCCAGATTGCATTTAATTGAATTTAGAGTATTAAACAGAAAGTGAGGTTGAATCTGGGAGAACAATGCATATAGCTCTATGATCCGCTTTTCTTCCTGCTCCGCTTCGACTTTACTGATCAACGTATTGATATTATCCATCATATGATTGATCGTGTTGCCAAGCACAGATATCTCATCCTGACCCTTGAGGTTGTATCGGATTAGAGTATTCCCTTCCCCATATTGCTTGACAATTCGCATCAATTTCCCAATCGGTTGGTTTAGTCCTCTAGCAATAACAATCGACATGAATAGAAAAATAAACAATACAATCACCATTGCAATCAGCATATACGAATAGCGTTGGACCAAGTTCCCGGCAACCGATTTTTTTTCTATATCATACGTTAACTGCCAGGACGTTCCCGGTACGTCTACCTGTTCACGCATCCATCCACTTAACGGCTTCGCGCTCAGATGGTCCATACTCCCCTTCGTCCCTGCTATTAATTCCCCATCCTTCTCGTATAGCGAAATTACTCCACCGCTGGAATTCAACAGTAATTTCCTGAAATAGGATTCGGGAATTCCTATAAACAGCGTTCCTAGCACTTCATGGCGAATGGGATCATAAACAGACTTTTTAATGAAATAGTAATAATCTTCACCGAAAACTCCTTCGTATCCGCCGGATTTCTCTACCCTAAACCATTCGACAATCCCCGAAGCAGCTTCACTACCTCTCATATGTTCAAAGCGTTTATCACGCCGCAATTCAGCAACATCTTCGCTCTTGATAGAGCCGACAATTGGATAGTACTCCTTGTTAACGAAAAAAACACTAACATGAACCAGAGACAATTTCCCGATTAGCAATGTCGCGTTCTCATTCAGGTTGGCGTAGTCCCGATACTCATTGAAATTATTGAAGCTTTGCAGATATTTGAGATTTCTTAGACTGTTGAAGACACCATTAGTCTGAGGTAACGAAAATTGATTTACCGTATATGTAACATCATTGGCCGTTTTGGATAAATCATTGGCCAATATGCCGATAATCCCCTCCATACTTGTACGTATATTTTCCTCATTCGCTTGTTTGTTCGCCATAAAGGTGAAGCCCGAAATCAGAAGTAAAGGAAATATCAGAAACAGCAACAAAGCAGTTTGTATTCTACGATAAAACGAAATTCGATATAACCAGTTCAATGTCATTCCCCCAGTAAGCCTACCTTTTCTATGATGTTACACGAATCCATGGAAAAGAAACAGGGAAACCGATGAATAAGCCGATCTCCCCTGAATTACTTATGTTGTTTATTTATTAATGTCAATAATCTTTTGTCCTTCGTCCATCATATACTTTTTCGCTTCCTCAAATGTACTGTTGTCTAGCAGGAATTTGTTAATCCCGCCTTCCGCTACTTTCTTCAACTGCTGCTGATAAGAAACACTTACCTCGGAAGAACCAGCCGTCCGAACACGCTCGTCGAACAGGGTATTTGAGAATACCTCTTTATCAACGATATCCGTATTTTCTCCAATGATTTCTGCCAGAACAGCCTTTCCATCCGCCTTTTTCCATCCTGGAATCCGTCCTGACAGTTCAGCACCCTCCATACTGGCAAATCGAATGAACTCGAATGCAGCTTCCTTATTCTTAGAGTTTTTGTGAAGTGACAAGAAACTTCCGCTGATGTTGGTCAGTCCCGGTTCGACGTCCTTAGAGGAACGTGGAAGAGGTGCAAAGGTAATCTTGAAATCACGCGGATAGCTTTCAGTATTGAGGAAAGCCTCGTCCAACGCATAACCAGCGATTGGTAGCATGCTCGCCGTACCATTCATAAAATCAGTAGCCCAATGTTGTTTTGCCGCCAAAACATCGGCCAGTGGCTTAACAGACTTGTCTTCTACTTCCATCGCCCGGCGCAGGTTGAACCAGTATTCGAAGGTTGGATCATCAAACAATAGTGTTCCGTCCTCCTTCAGTTGCGGATTCTTGAAATCTGTATATGCGATCAGATTAGCATACTCTCCGAAGGTGTGAAAATAGACTCCAGAACGGTCCTCTCCGGTATCTGCAAGCTTTTTGGCATAGTCTCTGAAATCATCCCAAGTCCAGTCGAAGCCCGGTACATCTAGTCCTGCTTCTTTCAGATGATCCTCATTTAATGCAACGAACCAGAAGCTGGCATCGGTCATCGCGCCGTAGTGTTTATTGTCATAAATGGGATTACGATAATATTCGTCTTCAGGAATAATATTATTTGCCTGAAAGAACTCGTCCAACGGATGTAGCATACCGTTTCCCGCGCGCTCTAGAACATAACCTTCGTTGTTCATCAATATGATATCGACTTTTTCACCGGAGGCTGATAATACATCAAGCTTTTGCAACATTTCCCTTGAATCATTGTTTTGTACGAGAGCGACGTGTTCGACTTTAACATTTTCACTCTGTGCGTTAAAAGCATCTACAAGCTTCATTATCGGTTCGCCGGGTTCGCCCTTCGCGTTTGTGTAAAATTTAAGAGTGACCTGTTCGCCTGCCGAATTTTCGGATTGCGCCTTTTCGTTTCCTACGTCATTGTTTTCGCCGCATGCAGACAAAACCAGGACGAAACACAACATGAGTACTACAGTAATTTTTTTCATTTTTACATCCCCTTTGTTTTGATTTACCCTATATTTATCATAATCAATTGTAAGCGTTTTACCGTGTAATTTGATTGGACGTTTACCGTGTATTATTTTTCACTTTGCGTTTCAACCCTTCACTCCTCCGACAGTGATACCGTTAATCACCTGCTTTTGTAGAATGACAAATACGATAATCAATGGAATTATTGCCGATACAGCAGCCATCATCATTAGCGATACATTATTGGAATATTCCTGTCGGAAGAACTGAATGCCTAGAGGCAGTGGATACAGTTCTTTCGAGAATAAAAAGATCAATGGATTTTGATAATCGTTCCAGGTCCAAATGAATTTGATGATCCCCGCGGTAGCCAATATCGGCCGGCAAAGTGGTAGCATAATTTGCGCATATATTCTAAAGTACCCGGCACCATCGATTTTAGCAGATTCGATAAAATCATTGTGAACACCCATCATAAATTGCCTCATTAAAAAGGTAAAGTACATGGAGAACATAAGCATTATAATAATACCTTCATGCGTGTTATATAAACCTAACCATTTGATCATGATGAACCGCGGCACCAGTGTCGCCTGTTCCGGAATAATCATGAAGGACATCATCATACCGAACATAATGCCCTTACCTGGAGCCCGAAGTTTAGCGAAAGAAAATGCCGCCATCGAGGAAAACACCAAAGTGCAAAGTGTGGCGATAACCGCTATCTTCAGCGAGTTCCAGTAAAATAGGGAGAAAGGGACATTTTCCATCCATACCTTTTGAAAGTTTTCGATCCAGTTCCAGTCGCGAGGAATCCATTGAATTGGATAGATCATTACGTCGCGTTCCAGCTTCGCCGAAGCAGATAACATCCATATCAATGGTACGATAAACACGATCGAGAGAATACTACACATGACAGTGAAAATCAGTCGACTGAAATCAATTTTATTTTTTCCCATAGCTACTTCACCTTCCTTAGACGGTTTTCTGACGAGATTGAAATACCCAAGTTATAGACGTTACTAAGATTACAAGTAGGAACAACACCCACGACTGTGCCGAAGCATATCCCATGTTGAAATTGATAAAGCCTTCTTCATAAATGCGATAAACAATGACGGTTGAAGCGTCATTGGGTCCACCGTCCGTCAGGAATTTAATGAGATCGAACACCTTGAACGAACTGATAATTGTCGTAATTGTCAAGAAGAGTGTTGTAGAGGACAACATCGGCATCGTTATGTACCAAAACTTTTTAAAGCCATTCGCGCCGTCGATTTCCGCTGCTTCGTATAAATCCTCAGAAATCTGTGTCAAACCTGCCAGGAAAATAATCATTTGATACCCAAGCGCCTGCCAGATCGCAATGACCATAATCGCAATGATTGCATATTCTGAATCCACCAACCATTTAGGCACATTCTCAAAGCCAATCTGCATCAAGAAACGGTTGATCGGACCGCTCGAAGGATGATATAAGGCTGACCATACAGCCGCCACAGCGACCGTAGAGCATATATATGGAATGAAAAATAATATTTTAAACAAATCTTTTGCATACACCTTCGTGTGCACGATTACAGCCAATATCATGGCAATAATCAAACCTATAGGCACTGTCACCGCCGTAAAGAAAAGATTATTCTGTAGCGCTTTCAGAAATTTGGAGTCATCTACCAATCTGGTGAAATTATCAAGCCCTATCCATTTCATTTCTGGAAATCCGCCTACGAGATTCCAGTTGGTGAAACTCAAAATCAAGGAAAAGAACAGTGGGAAAATGGCTAGTGCTATAATCCCGATCGCTTCAGGTGCTAGAAAAAGCCAGCCTATAACTGCTTCTTTGGTTTTTGGACTCCACCACTTTCTCTTTTGTCCGTCCGCCGTTCGCTCCATCGTCATGGACATGTTATCTGCCTCCTGTGTGTTTGGTTACTAATAAGATTATTATAGAAATAATCGAGAGTCTTAACGACTTAGGATTTATACCACTTTGCGTGTAATATTTTGACTCTGCTACACACATGAACTATTCGTATAATTATCTTAGAAAGAAAAAAGGTCAGTATCCGCTCGGTATCGTGAACTCACTTATCATCACCGGAACATTGGTATACTAGAAATCGAATAGGCCCATGCGCAATTGCATGGGCCTATTACAAAAACCGTACGTGCTAATTCTCGCATAATGGCTATTTCGAGACTTCTACGCTTTATATTCGAAAAAGTCAAAATAAGCCGGCTTCGCTTGCTGATCCAAATCCTGCGCACAGACCCCCACATACGATCCTGTGAAGCCTAATTTCCCACCGTATTCATCAGATAAAGATCCGAAATCAAGAGGCGTACAAACTGCAGCCCAATTCGAACCATCTGGAGAGGCATAGAACACCAGATCACGCCCTGATATCTCAGCCTTCAAGTAGTAACGGTCCCAGTCCTTCACTGAAATTTGCATGGAAGAAATCTCGTCATATTTGCCGCCTCTACACAACACGACACCCAGACACTTACCTCTGATTTCATCTGCCGTAACTCGTAGATAATAATAATCCGAATCGTCATAATAGCACACCAATCCCGCCATTTGCATGAAGCTATCCGGTTCAAATTCCAAGCAGGTAGACGCTGTACATTCGAAATGCTGGATGGGCCGTGCCACCATACTTTGATCATGCAGTGAGGCCAATGATTCTCTACCTCTCAGACGCAAATAACTAGGGCGTTCCTTCAGGCTTACCCATGATTCATTAAAAGGCACACGCAGGCTTTGATATGGATATCCAAGCTCTTCACCATCGAATTCATCTCTCTCCGGCAACGCTTTGAAAGGATGTGCAGGCAATTCAGGAGAAACAGTCTCAAGCGCAGGCAACTTGCCGCCATGAGCCAACCGTAGCCAACCATCTTCCGTCCATTCACAGCGTTGAATCGCAGTCTCCCGCCCCAGCGGATTCATCGTATGTGTTCCTGGGATGGGCCGCGTACATAAATGAGCCATATACCACTCTCCGGTTTGCGTCTCTACAAGTGATCCATGACCAGCCTGCTGGAAAGGATACGTCAAGTCATGCGCAGTCGTCATGATTGGAAAGTACGGATCAGTCTCATAGGGTCCTGTAAGAGCAAGGCTTCTTGCCAGCGTTACCATATGGTTAATTCCAGTTCCGCCCTCAGCGATAAGTAAATAATAAGTTCCGTTTCTCTTGTACATTTGTGGTCCTTCGGTTACGCCGATCGGTGTTCCTTTGTAAATATCATGGATCGGTCCTATTAGCCTACCCGTCTCAGCATCGTACTCCTGCATAATGATGCCGGAAAAGTTACTATGACTTTTGCGGAAATCCCAGCGCATATTTAACAACCATTTACGACCATCATCATCATGGAACAAAAACGGGTCAAATCCACTGCCGTTCAGTCGAACCGGTTCGCTCCATGGACCTTGAATATCGGTTGCTGTAATTAAATAGTTATGTAAATCCTTGTATACACTCTTACGCGACTTCACATCTGTATACAGTAAATAGTACATTCCGTTATCATAAGAAAGTGCCGGTGCCCAAATAGAACCCGAACTCCCATTCCCGCGCAGGTCAACCTGCGATGTTTCTGTTAGTACTCGTGTAATAGAGTTCCAATGCACTAAATCTTTCGAATGATGAATTTCCACACCCGGAAACCACTCAAAGGATGAGGTTGCAATATAATAGTCGTCCCCTACCCTGATAAAAGATGGATCTGGATGACAACCTGTTAATATCGGATTCTGAATCATTTGTACCATGTGAATACCTCCTGCATTATTGTTGAATACAAAACATCAGTATTGTAATCATTTTATAGGTTACATCGAACTTATAGTTACGTTAAGATATGATAATATGTTTGATTTTTGTCATCTTGGAGGATACGGGCATTAAGTAGAAAATACATATGTCCCGGACGGAATGCGCAATACCATTTCCTCGAGATAATGCATTCCTGGGGCAAAATAAATCGTATCAGGCACCTTGCCTTCTGGCATCCCCGGAGTCGATACCAACTGATAAATATCTTCTGTGCGATGAATAGCCGGCTTCAATAGCAGTACATTCGCGTCATCCGGAAGAGGCGCATTCTCCTCGAGAGGATTCGCAAATAAATGTAAATTCGAAAAACGTTGCCCATTGATTTCTATGGACAACTTACGTGGGCGATCTAGAGTGATTGTAATACATTGACTATCATGTTCAAACGAAAGGTTTGCCGAGAGAAGACGGCTGACTGCTTGTTCGATCTGCTGCTCCCTACTCTCTACCCGAACCTCTACTTCGCCTTCCATATCAAAATACACCATCGACGCTTGACGAACATCGTGCATATCAACCTTAACCTCGTAAACAAACAGCTGTTCCCAAGGTTCACCCGCAGTACGCACGCTATCTGTGAAATCATCGCGCTCGCTTGCTTCTTTAGGCGCATTATAAACGATCAATTGAGTCATTGTCTCATCTATCCTTAACATTAATAGTATGTAATTAACTCCACTTCACTTTTTTTCTGACACATCTATTTTATCTCGTAAACGAAATCAAAAGTTATGATTGGATATGAATAAATGTTTGTATTTTGTTGAGTGATTTGTTTTCTGAATTGGGGTCTCTATTCTGTTCCTGCTTTTGGCAGTGATTGGTACTCCAGAAATATGCATATCCAAGGTACCCGGGAATTTTAGCTACGAAAAAAAATCAGGCGATTAGTTCTCTGTGAACTACAGGGAACTAATCGCCTCATGATGTAATACTTTTTTGCTCACTTCAACCAATATTTATGCGTCAGTCTCCGATCTCAACCACAGCTTTAATAACCTTCATCTCTGGCTTTAACCAGTTTTCAAACTCATCGATCATGTCTCCAAAAGAGCAGCGATGAGAGATGTATCCGTTCACATCAATGTACCCATCATTGATCGCATCCAGGACATAGTCGAAATCTTCCTTGGTCGCATTACGACTTCCTAGCAAAGTCATTTCACGTTTATGGAAATCAGGATCATTAAAGGTAATATCACTCTTAACCAACCCGACATATACGAGTCTGCCTCCATGTGCAGTCAGCCCAAAAGCACTCGTCATTGAACCTACATTGCCAGTGACATCAAATACAACCGAAGGATAGTCGCCGTCCGTAAGTGCTAATAGCTGTCCCTCTGGCTGCTGCAACGCATTAACGGTATGGTCCACCTTAGCCCAAGACTCGCAGAAACTAAGACGTTCATCGTTGACATCCATTGCAATGACCTTAGCCCCTGCGTATCTTGCGAGGGCCATAACACCAATCCCGATAGGTCCTGCTCCGATAACAAGCACCGTTTCTCCCGCAACCAGACCGGAACGTCGAATCGCATGAGCCCCGATAGCAAGCGGTTCCAACATCGCTGACTGGTCAAGCGTTAACCCTTCCGTCTTGAGCAAATGACTAATCGGTACGGATACCCTTTCCCGCATTCCCCCATCAATATGCACGCCATACACCTTCATCGATACACAACAATTGCACTTGCCGTTACGGCAAGCAATGCATTTGCCACAGTGCATGTAGGGCACAATGCTAACTTGATCGCCGCGACGAAGTCCTTGATCATTCTCACCAATGGTTTCGATGGTACCCGCCAGCTCGTGACCAAGCACTCGTGGATAGGTGAAATAAGGCTGATTACCTTGATAAGCATGCAGGTCTGTACCACAAATACCAATCCGACGAATCTGAATAATCGCTTCGCCCTCACCCATGATTGGCTCTGGTAAATCCTCATGTAACGTTAACTTTCCTATTTCCTCACATACAATCCCTTTCATTGGACTATGCCCTCCTTCAATCTAACCCGAAATTTCGTTATATTCCGGACGACCGCTTACCCACGTCTCATTAATGATTGGCTCCAGTATCTCAAGTACTTCCTGAAGCAATTCCTTGTCCAACGGCTCGTTAGTCCAGGCTGCATTTTTGACAATGTTGTCCGGGTTCGCCGTACTGATGAGCGTTGTCGGAATCTGTTCATTTTCTGTGGAGTATTGTACGGCCAATTTGGCTATGTCGCTACCTTGGGAGGCGCAATAATCGGCCGCTTTTCTGCAAACTACCTTTAGCTTCTCACTAGCCGGATGCCAGCTCGACGTTTCACGTGTGCTTAGCAGACCCATCGAGAGTGGCGATGCGTTAGTTTCGCTGATCCAAAAGTGGCAACAGATTGAGCAGAGAAGTATCATTTAATGAATAGTGACAATAAGAAAGAATCATATCTACTTCAATATTCGGCAGGACCTTTTCAAAGAGCTGTATCGGCAAGCCACTGACCCCACAATAACGAATTTTCCCCTGCTCTTTCAGCTTATGCAGCGCAGGCAGCGCCTCTTCACGAATAATCTCGGCTGACACGAACTCAATATCATGTAAGATCAACATATCAACATAATCGGTACGAAGTCGCATCAAACTCTCCTCCAAGCTACTGAAGATTCGTTTGGCGGAAAAATCGAAGATATCCTCACCGTAACGTCCTGCCTTCGTTGACAACAGAACCTGATCCCGAGGGATTTCCTGAATAGCTTTACCAAGCACTGTTTCGGCTTTGGTCAGTCCATAATACGGCGATACGTCAATATAATTAATGCCTGAGTCAATGGCAGCATGAACGGTACGTACACTTTCATTGTCGTCGGTTTGACGAAATACTGATCCAAGTGAAGAAGCCCCAAAGCTTAGTGCAGATACATCTAATCCGGTATTTCCTAATTTGCGATATTTCATTACAAGATCACCCCATCCTCATAATAGCTTATAGAAATCCTTTGCATTCCCACCGAATAAACGGAATCTTTCCGTCTCTCCCCAAGCTTCCGGAAGAGAGCTCATCACAATATCAACGACTTCATCATATTCGGCTGCGAGTAGACATACCGGCCAATCGCTTCCAAACATAACTCTTTCAGGTCCGAACATTTGGAGAACCCGGTGGATATAGGGTGTGAAACCTTCCAAATTCCAATCATTGTGATCTCCTTCGGTGACCATGCCCGATAATTTGCAGTAGATGCCAGGATAATGCGAGATTTCCTCCATATCATGAAACCAAGGTTTGAGTTCCCCATTTTTAATACGGGGTTTGCCTATATGATCGATTACCCCACGCAGTCCTGGAACTCGTCGAATTAACTCAAGCACCTGTTTCAATTGGTCGGAGACTACTAATAAGTCGATGGGCACATCGTCTTCTGCATAACTACGAAGCGCGTCAACAAATGTTGGGTCCAGTATGCAAGATGCATCTGGCATATCCTGAATCATAATTCGAAATCCAACAAATTTTGGATTTCGACGTAAGCGTTCATATTGTTGACGATGATCAGTCCCGAACAGATCCAACCATCCGACGACACCCAAGATGGACGAATGTTGGTCAGCAATTGACAAGATAAAATCGGTTTCTTCCATCGTCGGAGCTGCCTGAACAATAATGCTTCCGTCCATGTTATGCTTTTTCAGTAAGGGATCAAGATCTGTTGGCATGAAGTCGCGATATAACACAGGCAGCTCCGGTGTAATCCAACCATAATCTCCCCTGGAAATTCTCCAATAATGTTGGTGGGCGTCAATCCGCATCAAAAAGTCACACCTCTTTGTGAAAATCATTATTTGTCATGAATTTAAAACCTATATTCACATTGTATATTATTCGTTAATGATATTGTAATCGCTAATTATTGCATTTTTATAACCTTTTTTGATATTGTTAGTCTGTGTTAGATCAAAAGTATAAGGGGTAGGATTTCGCAAACCTTTTTTCGGCGACCCTCTATTCCCATTTGAAATTTCTCATAAAACGATTAAAAAACAAGTTAATGAGCTACCCGACCACCTCCATGATCGTTATGAGCTTGTCTATATTTATCAAGGAAAAGGGATTTTTTTCATCGATAATATTTGGTATGAGAAAAAAAGAGGGGATCTGTTCATTATTCCAGGTAACACGATTCATCACTCGCTACCAGATAACGATGATCCCATCGTATCTTCGGCGCTGTTCTTTGCTCCTACACTTTTGATAGCTGAATCGCCTTACGATTCATACTCTCACCTTCTATCCTATGAGCTAGCCCGAAAGAGAAAGCTCTACAGATTCGAGCTGCCTGACCCTCTGAAACAAATTACTGAATCCTCAATGGAACAAATCTCCCAAGAGATGATACGCTGCAACATCGGTTATCGTGAGGCAGTACGGCTGATTGCATGCCAATTGTTGCTACATATAAACCGCCTTATCCTAACAAGTACGCGCAGTCAAACTGAAGAATCCCGTATTGGTCCATCCTGGATGATGGAAGCTCTGCGAGAAATTAACGAACATCCGGAACGGCAGTTTGGACTGGTGAAGCTGGCAGAACAGGCTAATATTTCCCCACCTCATTTCTCCCGGGTATTCAGACAATGGACTACGATGAATGTGACTAATTATATAAATGCCAAGCGAATTATCCGAGCGAAAGAGATGTTACTTCAGTCGGAGGAAATAATCAGTGTTATTGCGGACCAATGCGGATTCGACACACCTACTCATTTTTATCGAATATTCAAAAATGTAACTGGGGTAACGCCTAATGCTTACAGAAAAGGAAGTTCGTAAATCAGACTGTCCATAAAAATATCCCCTCCAAGTTCACTCTTTCCACACGGTAACATGCGGTTATTTTTGAGTGCTACTTATAGGGGATATTGCTGTGATCTCTCACTTGTAAATGCGTTATTTATTGAGTATCTTCCTCTTTAATAATATGCTCGACAAACTCCATCGCCTTGTCCTTCATATCATCACTAGCCAGAATGCCAGCAATGAAAGAGGGTGCACCGTAACGGATTGGTAAATCTGATGCGAAACTCGTATTTGAAATATCTAGCCCTATCACTTCTTCTTGTCCACTCTCTAACGTAGCCCTCTTCAGACGCATATCATCTGGGGTAAGACTACTTGTAGAAATAATCGATTCCAAATTCTGAAGCCCTTCCTGTTGTTTAATCCAGTTAAATGCTGCTTCATCCATAATGAGGATATCCGGCTTATCGGCTGCTAACATCGCTATCGCTCGTTGTAAATAACTCATCTCCAATGTGCCATCAGCTCCTCCTGACGTCGGAAGTTGCACAATGGTGGTCTCCACTCGTTTCCATTCAGGATAATCCGCTACAATCATTTCATTAAGATTATTCGTTTTCCCACTTGAATCTTGTGATTCATAATTTCCCAGGAACATGATTGTCGCATCCAACGGTGGTAATGAAGCTAAATACTTCCTCTCTTCCAAATTGTTATACAGCGCATTCCCACCAACAACTAGCAGAATTACTACGATGACAGATATAATAGTATGCACTTTGTATAGCCGTATGAAATTCTCTGATTTTCGTGCAACACCGGAAAGTATGCCCCATTTCGCGAGCCTCTGCTCCTCTTTCTCCTGAATTTCCTGTTTATCCAGCGTATCGAGGATGAACTTAAATGCCTGAAAGTCCTCTTCATAAGTTGTATTACCTTCGCTAGAATTAGAGCGTTGCCGTTTCAGGAGTAGATCGAACCGACTATCCAATTCTTCGCGTGTAATGTCTGCCGACAAGCCCAGCTGTTCATACGCGTGTTGTAGTTTATCATTCAATGTTATTTTTCCCCTTCCGTTCATTATAATGATTTTATCATAGAGTCGATCTATTTGTTCAGTGATATTAAGTACTTCACCTTAGACTTCACTCGTAATAAACCCTAAACACAATATCCTGCTCGTAATTTCCAAAACCTCGGCCGAATAACGTTAATCCTCCTCGTCTGCGACTGATATCCTCCGCAGTGAAGCGGAATACCCATTGATCATTTGCCCAATGCACATCGTTCAGAGTAATTCCTGATATTCGCTGTCCATCCATGAACGTACCACCAGCGTTAATTTTAAGTACCTTCAGCAATCCGTATTGGTTAACGTCCGTGTTCCACCATCCTGGATTTAAACGTCCTCTTATTTTACCGTAGTCACCAGGGCTCGTCCATTTTCCAAGCGCAATCCCATTCATAGTAAATCCAATATCTGAAGGCCATTTGTCATTAAAATGTGGAGCCTCCGAACCGATCTCCATGGAGATTTCAATTTCTTGAACGATTTGGTCCTGAAAAAGATAGTTCGGCACCTTGTACTCCACATAACCTTTGGCGAACCAGAGAATTCCGGCATTCACACGCCCCGGGTCCAGAAAATATCTCGGATCATCGTAATACCCGATCAGATTGTCCGTCGTCGCAATTCCACAAGTAGGTGAAGCTTGTAAATCCGTATAATGACCTACTGGCACTGATACCTCGACAACTTTTCTGGCGATTCCCTTCGAGCTCGATAATTTGATCTGAAGATAGTTCGCAGACAAAGAACAGAACTTGTACGTGCCTCCATCTATTCTCGTCATACGCGAACTGACGATCCCTGCCTTCTGCAGCTTAGATACATGAGAACTGACGATGGCACTGCTAAGGTATAACTCTCCAGCTAGCTCTTTAATATGCATCTCTCTTGCGTCTAGCAGATCAATGATTCTCAGGCGAACTTCGCTCGCAAGTGCCTCATACACCCGAAGAGATTCAGAATCAGTCGTTAAATACATTTGAAAACCTCCACCGTCGTAGAATTAACACTTACATTAATCCTAAACAAATACATTGCCTAATAATAATTATGAGTACTATGTAGTTAGAAATCAAGCTACTGAATTAGCCTTAACATTAATTCTACTGGAGGGATTTAAGTTCATGCCTATTAAAGCCACAATGATCATCGATAAAGACTTCAAACTTTCTGAGATAGACAACCGTATATACGGTTCCTTCATTGAACACTTGGGACGAGCTGTTTATGGAGGTATCTATGAGCCGGGTCACCCCACTGCAGATGAGAACGGATTTCGAGGCGATTCGCTACAAGCAATCCGCGCATTAAACGTTCCAATCATTCGCTATCCGGGAGGGAACTTTGTGTCCGGATATAACTGGGAGGACGGTGTTGGTCCCAAAGAAAATCGTAAGCGCTCTCTTGAGCTAGCTTGGTGGACAACGGAAACGAACCAAGTAGGAACCAATGAATTTGCTGACTGGGCGAAGCTCGTCGCCTCGGAAGTCATGATGGCTGTAAATCTAGGTACGCGCGGTATTGACGCCGCAAGGAATCTAGTGGAATACTGCAATCATCCTTCAGGTTCCTACTGGAGTGACCTCCGGATCTCTCATGGCTACAAGGAACCACATACTTTTAAAACATGGTGTCTCGGCAACGAAATGGACGGTCCTTGGCAGATCGGAGCCAAAACAGCTGTCGAATACGGAAGACTAGCTAATGAAACGGCAAAAGCTATGCGCTGGGTAGATCCTACGCTTGAGCTCGTCGCATGTGGTAGTTCAGCTAGCGGCATGGATACGTTCGCAGAGTGGGAAGCCACTGTACTCGATCTCTCTTATGATAATGTCGACTATTTATCCCTACATACCTACTATAACAACAATGAGGATGATACTGCCAATTTCCTCGCGCGCTCGCTCGATCTAGATCAGTTTATTAGTAGTGTAGCAGCGACTTGTGATTATATCAAAGCTAAGAAGAAAAGTAAGAAGCAAATAAATCTGTCTCTAGATGAGTGGAATGTGTGGAAATCTCAGGGGAGTAGTCGAGCAGAAGAGCGCTGGCAGGTCGCACCACCAGAGTTCGAAGATGTATACACATTGGAGGATGCGCTTGTCGTCGGTTGCTGTCTTATTACGCTACTTAAGCATGCTGACCGCGTCAAAATAGCGTGTCTTGCTCAGCTCATCAACGTTATCGCACCGATCATGACAGAAAATGAGGGACCTCTGTGGTTGCAATCGACCTATTACCCATATCTTCATGCTTCACTTTATGGTCGCGGAACCGTACTTCATCCACTCGTTTCCTCACCAAAATATGACTCCAAGGATTTCAGTGACGTGCCTTATCTGGAGGCGATCAGTGTATACAATGAGGAGCACAACGAAGTAACCGTATTTGCCGTCAACCGGCATTTGTCAGACAGCCTTGAACTTGACGTAGACCTGCGTAGCTTTGGTGCAGTTAGTGTTATTGAACATATCGTGCTTGAAGGTGATGACTGCAAATCTGCAAACACCAAGTTAAATCCTGGTAACATCCTTCCACATAACCATGGAACCGCCAAAGTCGACGATGGCCGCGTAAACGCGCTCCTCTCCAAGGCATCCTGGAATGTGATTCGACTGCGAATAAATGATTAGAACAATATTTGAATATTTCTTTACATCAAATCACAACTTTTGCATTCATTCGAAAGATATACTCAAGTGAGAGTCGATTACAAACTATTAGGGGGTTCTTCACGTGAGTGAACTATATTGGCAGGAAGTCATGAGTAGATTGGATACGAAAGTAGAGCGTATGGTACAACAAATAGGTGACAAATGTCCCCATTTCGCAGGGGAAGATGGTAAGTTTGACGATATCGGATCCGATTGGTGGACGACAGGTTTCTGGCCGGGTATCCTTTGGATTATGCATGATATGACAGGCAAGGATCTTTATAAGGATGCCGCTTGGCACTGGGACGGTACACTGGAAGAATGGTTCATCAAACCAACGGTAGAGATGCACCATGATGTAGGTTTTCAATTCCTCCCAACAGCTGTCATTAAAAATACGATAACAGGTGATGAGGATGCGTTTCGAAGAGGAATTGAAGCTGCCAACTTCCTAGCTGCTCGTTACAACCCTGTAGGTAAGTTCATTCGCGCTTGGAATGAAGATAAATACGGCTGGGTTATTATCGACTGTATGTTGAATATTTCTCTGCTATTCTGGGCTAGCAAAGTAACAGGGGACCCGCGTTACAAACATATGGCAATCAACCATGCAGAGACGACGATGAAATATGGCATCCGCGAAGACGGTTCGACTAAACACATCATCTCTTTCGATGCAGAAACAGGCGAATACATCGAGAATTTCGGTGGACAAGGATACTCAGCAGAATCATCTTGGAGCCGAGGAACCTCATGGGCCCTGACTGGATTCACCAACACATACCGTCATACAGGCGATGTACGGTTCCTTGACACAGCTAAGCGCATCGCACATTACTTCATAGCCGCACTGCCAGAGGATCAAGTTCCGTATTGGGATTTCCGCCTAGAAGACGATGAACGCATGTTCAAAGACAGCTCTGCTGCCTCCATCGCTGCAACGGGTCTTCTCGATCTTGCCGAGATCGTCCCAGCCGGAGAAAAGAGTCTCTACTTTAACGCAGCTGAACGGATTTTACGCTCCCTAACTGAAAACTATGCGACTTGGGATCAACCGGACCATGAAGCTATTCTGTTGCATGGCACTGGCAGCGGTACAACCTTTATTGATGTTTCCCTTATCTATGGAGACTATTATTACGTTGAAGCCATAGCCAAACTAAATGGATGGAAACATCGCATATTCTAATAGAGATATCGCTACGGTGACAGATTGTCCTTACGATCGCTGTTGCCCTCCGATTTCTTGATTGTATACCGCTCATAGTTGAGAAAATAATTTTATTCAAACAAAAAGCAGACTAAGGATATAGATTCCTTCGGTCTGCTTTTTATCATTTTAAACTGCTGAACCTGCATAATTACGAGTGATGATCTTGCCTCACCGGAAAGTATACCGAATACACTTCATCCTTCACCTCATATAGTGGAATGAATCGAATGCCGCGATCCTGCCCGATGGTTCGATAATAACCGTGATTCCACCAGCCGTGGTTCCTCTCGCGGTCTGCTGTAAGGATCTTGCCCGGTTCGAATGAATTACCATTTAGTGTTCTCTCCCCGTCAGTCAGACCAACAAGTACGATCGGCCCGTCCATAAAAGCTACGACATCTGGGCTACCCGCTAGAGATTCAGTAACCAACCCCTTCGGAAACTCTACATTTACTGTATCTCCATTTCTCCATACTCGGCTGATCTCTATGAAGGATGTTGGCGTGAAAGGTCCAGATTCCGATATCCCATTCACCTGGACAGTAACTCCTTCCCGTACCCACCAAGGAATTCTCAGCTTTAATGTAAACTCTGCTTCCTTATTAGAGCGTATTGTAAGCTTGTATACAAAGGCATCCGGACGGTGAACCGGGATCGTAGGAATATCCACCTTTGTAATAGCTATCGTTCCAGTTACGGACCAGCCACTCATCGGATAGATACCCTGTTGCCCATCCTGCTCAAGCTCAATCTCAATCTTCGCATCATCCCGCGTCAACTTCACAGTCGACGGAATCCATTGACATACAGAGACTCCCCCTCCTTCCTCCATAAATATCATCGGTTCATATGAAGCATTCGCCTGCATCAGCGTCCCATGACAGCACCAGAAATGTCCAGTCTCCGAGCCCCAACTCTTCCGACTTCCAGCCCCCATTCCAAGGAAATAGGAAATCATACCGTTCTCCCTATGCTGGTGAGCCAACACGCCATTGTAAAACCGACGCTCCCAGTAATCAGCATAAGCAGGGTCTCCTGTCCATGTCAGTAGCACATGCGCCAGCCGCATCATGTTGTAATTGACACAATGCTCTTGCCCAACACCCATACGAGAAGATATTTCGCCTGCTGGCATCCATAACTCCGCATTATCTCCGGCTCCGGTGCATACATAACCACGATCCGTAACCGCACATTTCCAGAATGCCTCTACAACCTTGCGATAGCGTGTATCACCTGTCACTTCCCATGCCTTGGCTGCACCCAAAATTTCAGGAATTTGCGTATTTGCATGTTTGTTAGTTAGAACATCCTGCCCTGCCAACAACGCATCGAAGAAACGACGGCGATCATAACGATGGATAAGCTCCAAATGTTGCTCATCTTTAGTGATTCCATATAGATCAGCCCAGGTCTCTAGCATCCCGCCTGTTTCCAGATCAAGTAATTCATCCATCTTTTCAAGGTTGAATTGCCCCGTCCAACGATAGAACCAAGACGCTATACCCTTCATCATTTCCAATGCTTGCTCATTTCCCATGATGGTATACATTTCATAAAGACCCATAAGCAGCTTGTGAATTGTATAATGCGGTGCCCATACATACTTACCGCTCGCGATTCGATGCATATAGGTTTCCGGAAAAGCTGCCAGCCATTCTCCTCCGTTAGCTTCCTGACACTTTGCAAGCTCATTCACAATATGATCCGCTTTAGCTTTCACTAGCATATCCCCGGTCTGGGCATAGATCCGCGCAGCAGCAGATAGCCAGTGTCCCATAATATGGCCACGTAACTCACAGGTAGGGGATTCCCACCCCCAATGCCACTGGTCCGGACTGTCCATACTTGTGGTGGAGGCAGCCGTTGTACCTCCATTCCCACTATAACTCCACAACCCAGCCTCCAAGTAGAAATTGCGAAGCAGATTCGCGTTGGTTAGACTCATAACATATTGTTTATTTAATTCAAAACGAGCATTAAACGGTCCAGGAGCCAGCTTGATACACCCCACCGAAAAGGATGACAATATACTGTTCATTTCCATTCCTAATCAACCTCTCTTTATTTTGGCTTATAAATATAATTATATCTTCCATATATAAAGGGAACATACACATAACAACATATTGCATATCCTTTTTTGTGGTTGTATAATTTCGTTATGTATAGTTCTCCTGGAGGTTATCTTGTGAACGATCTAGTTTATTTAAGTGCAGACCGTTTTCCCCTAGTACGCGATATCGGCTGGAATCAGACCACGAGCATGTACACCCATCCAGACCGCCAGCTTGATTATGATGTGTTTATTTTTGTAACCAAAGGTGAAATGCAAATCATTGAAGAAGAGAAAGAATATATCGTGAACGCGGGAGAACATCTTTTTCTAAAAAGAGGACTTCATCACTGGGGCTTACCCCGTACACCGGATGGAACCTCATGGTACTGGATTCATTTCAATGTTGCTATAGAGGATGAGGGCACCTATAAGGACTATTCACCTCTACCAGAGTTAGG
This sequence comes from Paenibacillus sp. FA6, assembly GCF_051550225.1. Taxonomy (NCBI): domain Bacteria; kingdom Bacillati; phylum Bacillota; class Bacilli; order Caryophanales; family Paenibacillaceae; genus Paenibacillus; species Paenibacillus sp. FA6. The sequence continues at coordinate 2,800,869 of NZ_CP188820.1, forward strand.
ATTTTATTACCCTGATTACTATCAGTATCGTTTCTCGCTGCCCAAGTATGGCACTTCACCCCTTCATCTATCTCTTGAGGCTCGTCTCAAACTTCTGATGGACCAATACCAACATCCTAAAGAGCATCAGATGACGCGAAACTCCCTTAAGGTATATGAACTATTTATGGATCTTCATACCCTATGGAAACAAAGAACCCATGACAACATTGGCGGTAAATTAGAGGGTACTGTCCGAAGAGTCATGACCTATCTGGTTCAGCATTGTGGGGAAGAATTTGTGGGTAAGCAGCTTAGCTTGCATATGGTAATGAACTACAGCTATCTATCGGCAGCCTTCAAACAAGTAACTGGATATACCATCATCGAAACACATACCAAGCTTCGGTTAAACAAAGCTATTGAGCTGATGCGGACGACTTCTTGGAATGTATCCGAGATCAGTGAAGCTCTGGGATTTCCCAATCCTTATTATTTCAGCCGCGTATTCAAAAAAGTGCTTGGAGAGGCGCCATCCTCATATATGAAGCATTTATACCGGAACTGAGCCTTTCATTTCCACGTAATATAGGACTGTTCCGCCATCTATTTAATGGCGGGAAACAGTCCTATATTTCTGATGTAGACAAGCATAATTGGTTGGGCAATTCCTCCTATTTACTTAGCACATTAACATGAAGTCTATTATCCTGTATCCTAATCTCTACCTTACTGTCCTCCATGGTAACAACTGACCTACCGTTAGCCTCGGAAGTAACTTCAAGTCTTCTTCTGTCATTCTCACACGGATATAACAAAGCTAAGAAACCTTCTTTGGCATCCGCTCTGGCCCTGATATAATCCATTGTGCAATAGCTACTCTGCTCAGTCTTGAAGAATGGTGTGGAACGCCCTTTCTCTAGTTCAATCCTATTTACTTTGCTCAAGAATACCGTCTCTAGGTTTACATCATAGACTCCTGTTGAAAAAACTCGCGATGCTGAGACACTAGACGTTGTTGAGGCCACCGGTAAATTGAACAACACTTCCCCTTCAAAGTCTTCAACAGTATCACGAATAATATAAAGATCGGGATCCTTGATATAATATATTTGCCGAGTATGCTTGCCCCCGCCTTCTGGGTTCAGTATTTCTATAGTGATCGAATCCATTTCCTTACCCAGCGTACAATCTATGACATTACTCGTCTTAGGGACATCCACCCATCCCCGTTCCAAACTGTAGGTTCCAGCAGATAAATTGATTACGCCGTTTCCCGTCTTTTCAATATTTGTACGGCGGGTTGAAAACTGTAGACAAGCATGGGAGTAAGAACTGATATGCCAGCTAGTACTGTTATCGAAATATCCTTCAATGCCAGAGTCCATTACGATAGGGACTGAATTTTTATAAATGATAAACGATCCCTGATCTAAATGTCCGTGCGCGATCGGTTCTGGACTTGACATCACCGCGAAATAACTATGGCCGATACTGTTGAATTTTTTACGGAAAACATAGATTCCTGCATGCGGATAATCCTTGGTTGAATCGAGAGTAAATTGACCTGTGGGCTCAGCTATATAACCTTTGCCAAGTAAATTTTCCAGCGCAACACCTTCACCCCACAGTTTTTTAAAGGGCTGACCCGCCAGTATCCAACAATGAGTCATTCGATTCGCTAAAGATTTGTCTATCCGTTCAACATCCTCGATATACGTACCATAGCTTCCGAATTCCGAGCCTCCAGTCAGCATGTGATCGCCGAAAGGGGGTGTTCCGACCCGCCCATCAAAGTAACGGTATCCCGGTGTCTGTACATCAATACTGTAGCCGAACATTTGTGCAAGTGCTGTCGTCTCAAACCAATTTTCGCCCATTACATGACTAAGGACCTTAGCATATCCAGCAAAACGCTCTAACGCTGCATGATGATAACGGATCGATTCAGGCCAACTGTTATCAGGATTCACATTCATCACTAATTGTGAGTGCAGCACCATATTCGCATTGTATAGCCAGGCTTTACGGTTTGGAAAGTCATCCAGCACCATCATCATATATCCGGTTCCAGCACACATATCGGTCTGCCAATTACTACAGCCACTTTGCGCTTCCAGTGGTGATAACTCCGTGCGATCTCTTAAATCCATCATATAACGTAGCATATACTCTACCAAATCATAGAAATGCCTTTTCTCCTTTGACGAGAACACTCCTGCTTCTTTGATCATTGAATAAGTAACAGCCGTACTGCTCAACAATCTTCCGCCTTGCACAGCTCCGAAGCTGTCGCTGCCATCCGGTCGCTCATTAGCCACTAGCCAATACTCTGCTCCCTGGCAGAAATCATGCAAGTTATAGAGAATCTCCTTTTTAGCCTTCTGTGCATACGCAATGTCCCCGGTAAATGCGTATTGGATCGCATCACACTGCATCTTTAGAGAGAACGCTGAATTGACCAATGAAGATTTCCGATTGAATCTGTACACGTACTCGCCTGCTGATTGGCCATCTTCATTTATATAGGAGATGACAACTTTTAATCCTCGTTTGAATTTGCCATCAATTTTGGCGTCAAAACTCAAGGTATAACCCATACCGCTTTCCACCGTAAACTCTTGGTCATATGTCCAGGATCCTTCGTCCTGATGCGTAGGATTACAAATATAGAGCGAATGTCTAGATAATTCTAACTTCTCTTGGCTGATCATCTGTGAAAAGGATTTAGGAATGGCTCTCGCCAAATCCCCACCTCCGCAGTACGGATATACGTCCTCCCATTTCAATAGAGGATTTCCACTGCGTTTTTCCATTTTCCAATAGCTTGGAAATAAGTCTCCTTCATCAAACCCGCTGTTTAGAATATCCAGACTACCTCCGCTGGCCGAGAATATCTCCAGATTGTCAATCCAAACATGTCCAAGACCATCCTGTTCATTCTCTTCAGCCGGTAGAATAAAGGATATCGTTGCCGATACTGCATTCTCGGGTGCGGTGAAATTCACAATTTTGTCAGTAGAGCTCCAAATATATAATTCTTTATTTAATTGATCGTAATCAATCTCCATGTTCATCAACGAGGTCGCCTTTTCGATATCCACCAGGCTAAGGCTATCGGCTATTTCCCGAATCAGAGCATACTGTTCTTTGATCAGAACGTCCGTCTGGGCGATCCGCTTAACCTCCTCTAGCCTTTCTGGAGTTAAATACAGCGACGAAGCTTGGGTCACATCTGTTCGTAGTACTCTGGAATACCTAAATTCACGCACTCTATTGAAGCATTGAACAATCGCTAGTGCTAAATTTGTAGAAGTTGAGCTAAAGCTTGCCTCCTTTTGTACAGTTTCGACGGCAGATTGCAATCGATCACCTGTAGCCTCATCATAACAACCGATATCTTTTCCGAAGCGCGCATTCTTTAACAGTTCCTGTGCCTTCTCAATTACAAACACAACTCTATCCTGCAATTTAGCTGTTCCATCATACAATATGTCCTGCTTCTCAAACCATGCTAAGGCCGGTTCAAGGCCATAATAATGATACACATTACCATTCTCATTGTAGGTAGGCGCCATGGTATAACGCTTAGTTGCAAATTGTATAGCTTCATCCTCTCTAGGTGTATAGAACCTACGGGTTCTCTTAAACGGAAGCCGAGTTCTACCTTGTAAAGCTAATTTGGCATCCCCCAGTACATCCATCAATGCGACCTTGGCTCCGTACGTAAAATATTCACCTCTTGAGGAGAGTAACCATTCTGCCCTATCAACCAATAATTGAAGTTGTTCTTTAGAATCTGATAGTGTTGTCATCACTGCCCGCCGTTATCCAGGTACTCTTGCGCTTGTTTAATTAGTTCGGTACGGACCTTTTCCAGACCTAGCGAAGTAAGCTCCTTATTCTCTTTGATCATCGTTTCTCTCCATTTTGGATCCAACCCGTTTTTCATTAATGCATAATATTCTAGATGCTTCGAGCTGAGTTTGGCGATCTCTGTCTTGACAGGCTCAGAATTAAAAGAGAATCCAGCTAAAGGAATCTTGTAATAGGTATCCGGTTTCGACGCATACTCCAAGTACTCTAGTAACTTAGAATCATTACTAGTATTCACGCGAGACATGGAAGGATTCAATGTCAACTGATAGCTAGGGAAGTTGTAGTTCTTCAAGCCCTCCAACGGTTTAAATCCTATATCTCCATCCTTCTCCCAATGCTCCCCTTCAATGCCCAATTCGAAAAGGTCATGATTATCTTGGCTTGAATATACCCAGTCCAGGAACTTCATCGTCCGATCCGCATTTTTTGAAGTTATCGGAATTACCATATTATTATTCGCTTTGTAAGTAACACCAATAGCTTCTGGTTTCATATCTTTTACGTTGGAGCTGTACACGAAAGCCTCCAGATCTGCACCCGAAACGGCGCTCTTAAGCTTCTCTTGATTAGCCGAGAATCCGGAGATTGTACCTTCACCTACTGCGGCTTTCCCGGAGATAAGTAAGCTTTGCGCATCCTTTTGCACCATAACGTCCTTCTCTAAGTACTTGCTGAATTCCACATACTTATCAAACGACTGTTCAAAATAAAACTGTTGGTTAAACGGAGCTGGTAAATTGTCGTACTGTAATTGGTCATCACCAATAGTAACGGCATTCAGAACCTTCTTGCCGTCCTCAGATAGTACGAGATTGAAAGGCACACCAGTGCCGCTTACGCCACTGAACCCTGTTTGCTTGATTCCATTTCCAAACAGTTTGTAGAATCCACGTTCTCCTCGAAGCGCCAGTGGGATCATATCGCTGTCATTTTCCTGAACTTTATCCAAGAATACTTTCAGGTCATCATAGCTCTCAATCGGATCAAGACCATACTTCTCACGCAGGTCTTTGCGAATATAGATAACATCCAAATCATAATAATATTGAGTCAACGGAATCGTATACAACTTACCATTTATTTTATTAGCATCAATTAGGTCTTGCGTGAACACCTTTTTCAAACCTGGGTATTCATCATTATTAAAGTATTTATCTAGCTCCTGATAGAATCCATTGCTGACATTCTGGTTCAGGGACAAAAAGCCAGCATCAAACGCCATATCCACTTCTTCTCCTGCTGCCATTTTAAGTCCTAGTTTCTGCTTATGGTCCGCGGCCGGATTAAACTCAATCTCAAGTGCAGTATTCAACTCATCTTTGGAACGTGATTCAAATTCTGTCACAATCTTGTCCATATCAGCCGGCTTGTCACCAAACATCATCACCTTGAGTGAAACCGGATTCAACGTTGCTGAGCCAGTGGATGTTTCTGAGGTTGAAGATGTAGCTTCCTTGTTGTTAGAACCGCATCCTACCAGTCCGGAAAACACCAGCACTGTGGATAATAATACCGCTGGAATAACTTTCACTTTATTGGTTCTCATTTTTTAAAACCCTCCTTGATAATGTTTAGTCTACCTATTGAAAAGCTGTAACATAAGTTTGTGAATGCGTTAACATCATTCCACCCATCAGCTTTTCTTGAATTAAATATGCATTATTTTTCACACTTTAAACAGTCTAATAATGAACGATCTCCTTGATTTCAACCAAATGAATACCCTAAATTGATACGATTGGGATAAGAACAACAGTGTTACTCCCGTCGCTATTCTTAAGCCCAGCTTAACCTTTTACTGCACCAACCATGAGACCTTTGACGAAATACTTTTGTAGAAACGGATACAGGAAAACGATCGGTCCAATAGTAACTACCGTTGTAGCCAGACGCGTTGTATAGGTCGGCACCATAAAATTCGGCAGATTCACCGTTGCTGCCAGCGAGTTGGCAAATTCTGCATTTCTCATAATCCGCATAATCAGATACTGGAGTGGGAACAGATCAGGCTTATTGATGTATAACATCGCTTCAAACCATTTGTTCCAGAACATAAGTGCATAGAATAAACCTATGGTTGCCATCGCAGGCATTGAGATCGGTAGAATGATCCGGAACAAGATGGATATATCGTTTGCACCATCTATTTTCGCCGATTCAGCCATGGAATCATCAATTGATTTAAAGAAGTTCCGCATCAAAAACATATTCCATGGGCTTAATAGTGTTGGGATAATCAGTACCCAGATAGAATTTGACAGATTTAAATATTTGGATATCATCAAATAGTTGGCTACCAGACCGCCATGAAACAGCATCGTAAAATAAACATAGAAGTTAATTTTATTGCGATATTTCACCGATTTAACAGATAGTGCATACGCTAGACCACAAGTAACCAGTAAGGCCAGAGCTGTGCCGATAACAGTTACGAATATAGTCACTCCATATGCCTTATAAATCGTAGTGTCCTTAAAGATCAGCTTGTATGCGTCAAAACTGAAGTCGCGAGGAAATAAGGAATATCCATGTTTTAGAATGGCAGATTCCGAAGAAAAGGAGCTGCTGATTACTGAGATGAATGGTACAAGACAGTAAATAGAAAAACAAGCAAGTAGAGCATAAAATAACATTTTTAAAATACGGTCGCTTTTACTTTCTTTAATCAAAAGAGACACCTCCATGTTCTTCTGGAATTAGAATAGAGCAGATTCCGGGCTAAGTTTACGAGTAATATAGTTAATGGATACAACAAGAATGAACCCTACCACGGATTGGAACAGACCAACAGCAGCAGCCATACTCATATCAGACAGTTCCATTAGCGCGCGGTATACATACGTATCAATGACATCGGTAGTAGGATACAGAACCGGATTGTTACCTACAATAGCGTATATCATACCGAAGTCACCATTGAACAGTCCTCCAACTGCTAATAGAAGTAACAGAATAACTGTCGGCTTCAACAGTGGTAGTGTGATATGACGGATTTTATCCCAACGACTTGCCCCGTCGATCGATGCGGATTCGTAGATGTCTGGATTGATACCAGAGATCGTTGCAAGATACACAATAGATCCGAATCCCGCTCCGACCCATAGTTTCAGCATAACAAGTATAAAAGGCCACCAACTGGCAGTGGAGTAAAAACCAATACTTTCCAGACCAAGAAGATTCAGTCCCTTGTTGACCATTCCAGTATCTGTAGACAAGAGTGCTGAAACAAACATCGCGATGACCGTCCATGAAAGAAAATGGGGGAGCATAATAATGGTCTGACTAATCTTTTTAAACCATTTGCCACCGAGTTCAGCCAACATGATTGCAATAGCAATAGATGCTAAAGTAGAAGTCCCGATAAATAAGACATTCAAATATAATGTGTTAAAGATAACCTTTATCGTATCGCTAGACTGGACAAAAAACGCAAAGTTCTTCAGCCCAACAAATTCGCTTCCTGTAATTCCTTTCACCGGATTAAAATTCTGAAAGGCAATAACGATCCCAGCCATAGGCAAATAGGAAAAGACGAAGATAAGAAGTATCCCAGGCAGAGCGATGAGATATAGTAGACCGTTTTTCTTGATTTCGAAAAAGAACGAGTCTTTTTTGCGCTTACTATGCAAATGAGTAGCACTTGCCGCCAATGTTGCAGATGACTTCATAAGTAGTGAACCTCCTTATATTTTCTATAATTTCACTATGCGCCACTTTCCTACGATTCTGCCACTTTATAAATTAACGGTCACAACGATTTGACATGATCCCCTTCAATAAAAGAAAACGAACAGCACAAAAAATAACGCAAGAAGAAACGGATGACATCCTGTTGAGATGTCATCCGTTTCTCGTATAAATATTAGACCTTGTCAGTTAAGCTTATGCTCGCTCCGATAATTCACCGGCGATTTACCTACATGTTTCTTAAAGGAGCTGTAAAAATAATTTGAGTTCGAGATACCGACCATTTCACTAATTTTGGCAGCAGGGAGATCTGTCTGCATGAGTAGCAGCTTGGCCTTCTCAAATCTGTAAACGCTTAGATACTGACTGATAGTGTCACCGCATTGCTCGCTGAATACTTTTCTCAGATGGTTCTTGGACATCCCTACTTGTCTGGAAATTTCATCAATTGTCAAATCTGGATTCGTATATTCGTTATGGATCAGTTCCTTCACTTTGTCTACTATTTTTGAGACCCGACTGGAGGAGTTCTCATCTCGAAATTCAATAATCCGTTCGCAAATAAGTACATACTGATTACGGATTTGATCTAGCGTATCCCAATATAGCAATGAATCAGATAGCGTTAGAAGCTCAGTATGCAGGAGTTCTTCATTATCAATCATGCTACCCGAGACTCGGATCGTCATCATCAACATTTGCGATAGAAACAAGTGAATTTCTTCATAATGATAACTAGAGATCTCGTTAAAAAATTCATCTACAGCCGCTTCATATTTAGCTCTTGAGCCAAGTTTCATACTGTCCATCATCTGCTTTTCCAGTGAGAGCGGGTATTCGTGCACCGATAATTTACCGGACATCTCATTCTCATAGCCAATAATGCTACCGCTGCCCCGGACAAGCCGGTACTTCGAGGCAACAAATGCCTGTTTCCAGGAATATTGGATCTGATCAATACCAACAACTAGATTACCGGCCGAGATCGTCACGCTCAACTTCAAATATTTAAGTATATTCTCCTGCACTTGTTGTAAAGCTTCATGCAGATGCCCATTGTCGAGCGATTCCTTATCCCCACTTATGATCATTACAAAAGAATCCTCATGCTCATCCAAAAGTTCAAGCCTACAGCCGCCACTCATAACTTCCTTGGCTATATTCATCATCCCATATTTGAACAGAGGAATATCATAATCCTGAAATTGTTCTACAATCAGATGATAATTATCAACGCGTGTGATACACACGGCATAAACCTCAGCCGCAGGATCTATATCAAGCTTCTCCAGGCGCTTCATATTATTAGGAACAGCTCTGAAGCTGCCTTTAATAATCTCGCGAAGCGTCTCTTTCTTACCTGCGTCCAAATAACCAGAAATGCTACTTTCCAATTCTTGAACCCTGTTCTCTTGATACATGAACCAATTCTCTATGAGATTGTATTCATTGTACGAAAGCTTATCAGATTGTTTAGTGGCTAAGACACCAATTTTTTTAACAATATGGCGAAGCGGCGTATAAAAATTCCGAATGGATAAGAAAGCGATAACAATTGCAATCAGTGTAAAAAAAGTTGTGATCCCGAGAATAAAATACTGGACTCTTCTCACGTTGCCGAGTACACTTTGCTCTTCCACTGTACTAATAAAGGTCAATCCTAGCTGAGCTGATTTAAGGTAGAAGACCCAATAGTTTTTGCCTGAAATCTCTGCATTAATCTGCCCCTGCTTATGATCCGAATTCATAATTTCATCAACATACTCGGAGTCCACAAGACTCTCGTTAAACTTTTCATTGTCGGAATGTGACAGCAATAACCCGGATTTGTTCAAAATTAGAGACTGCCGGGAGCTGCTCCACCCGCCATCCGTAATAATCTTCTGCAAGTTATTCTGATTAAGATTAACTACAAGCGCGGAATCTACAAGCTCATTACTTCCCAGCTGTGAGAAAACCATAGTAATAACATTAACGTCATATGGATCAACCTTCACCGTAATATGCGCTCGCCTTGGAATGAATTGGCCCTGCTTCAAGAAGCCTTCCTTCTGTATCAGCTCTGTCATGCCCTGATCAAAAAACTTATTTACCGAGCTGCGGGTTGATTCCGAGGAGAACACCGTATCATGGTTGAGGTTATAAATATAAAGGGATTCAATAAGCGGATTAGACGATTTCAGATTAATTAACATATCGCTTACGCTTTTTGATTGTAGCGGACTGAATTCATCACTATACATTGCATTGAATATATCCGAATTGTTAACGAATATCCGACTGAAATAGTTGTACGTGGAGGATAACAGAATATCAGCCGAGCTGTAGGACTGCTGAGTCATCGCCTCTGCAGATCGTTTAGCATCTTTTTTCAGATAATTGGTAAAGGTACTCATGGTGACAAAAGAAACGGAAGTGACTACCATCAGAACAAGCACCGTATAAAAGAAAATGGTTTTGCTTAATACTGACCATCTAAAAAAGTTGGACCGACTTATCATTCTTTTCACAAGCAACCCCCTCCAACCTTTCTCTCTAAAGGACTTTATTATACAAAAAAAAAGCAACAATGTGCTACTTTAAAGTAGAACGATTACTGCTTTTTTTAATGGATAACTCTATTTTCCGCTGGCTGTCTCCTCGCGTATTACCTGTCCTGACTGATATTCGACCAATTTTACCGACAAATCTTCATCTTCTTCTATGCCATGTACTGAGATTACTTGTGTTCTGCCGTCCGTGAGTGTTACTTCCACTGTATTAGCATCCCTAGCCACTACCTTCACGATCATGCTGTCGCTCTCAAAAGGTTCCACAATCGTAATATATCTGCCCGTCATCCCTTTCGATCTAACCGCATAAGTCTTGCGACGCTGAGCTTCATCGCCGGGGAATGCATCAGCTCCGATACGCCCGACAAATCGCACTGCTTCAGAACCAGTCAGGTCGAGGCTAACCAATGCCTCACGTTCGTGATCCAGAGGGCTTGTCGGCAACGCATATGGATATTCATTACCGATGATTGTAACCCTTCCACCCTCATAATCTTTGCCAATGCCATAACCGGGATCAACATTATCATATACCAGATCAAGCTCACTCAATTGAATGGAACTTCCATCTGCCTTAACCAGATAAGCTTCCCCCCAGAATAGACCTTGCTTTGTTTGAAGTGGATAATGCTGTTCGTCGTATAACGGATTATTCTTTACCCGTAGAGTCAAAGTTCTCGCACCTTGCAGGTCAATATCACAAATACCTTCGCCTAGTAGCCAAGCTCCAAACTCGTCCTGTGCCTTAACCTCGCCGTCCACCTCTACTTTGTACTCTAGCGGAATCGTATATCCTGCGTGATACTCAGCGACCCGACCGACGATTTGCACCGTATCCCGTGGCCAAGCCGTATGGACATCCATTTTCAGAACTCCGGGGGCATTATGGAACGTGCGGTTGCCACGCATATCCTCACCCTCACCGAATATAGTCTCGAAGCTGGCGACACTTGTACCCGATGCCTCATACCAGTCGCAATCGGTAATAAACTGAGCGTCTGACACCGGATTATCGGAGAATTGGCTCGTATGTTTGATCCATTTCAGATCATCGGCTCTTAGCCCCTGGAAGCCTTTAATTTGGAAAAGGCTATCATACTGATGTTCCTTCTCACCTTCCAGATAATCAAATAACACGATATAATCATCCGTAACACCCATGACCCTCTTTTGTTTGACAAGTGCGGTGAATTCAGATAATTCTCCATATGGAGGTGCATCAACAGCAGGTGGCAATGAGCTCGCGTTCATACGGCATCGTTCTTCCAGCGTTTCACCCTCATTGTAGACCATCCCTCCGTAAGGTGGATACGCCCACTCCGAACAAGTCTCGATCGCTGTAGCCTGGATGGCCTGGCCACTGTAGAACAGAAGCCGTTTGGAATCGGCCGGTACCTGCATTTTTTCATCGACAACAACCATGTTTTTGGTCAAAGAATTCTGTACATAGAACTTGTACATGAAATGATGGTAGCCCCACCAGCAATGCTCAGGATTAAAGAAGCTTCGTCCATAGCGCATAACTGAGAGCAGCTCGGTACGATCATAATGACCATGTGCATAACCATGGGAGCCGTAACGAATAACAGCCTGAATCTGTTCCTTCTGCTCTCTCTTCGGTGTTTGGCTTCTCAACATCGCAATTCCGACATTATCGGCATAAGCATTCTCCCGGTATAATGAGGTCTCGACTTCCGGCAACTCCGCATGTCCAAAGATCGGATCGACATATGAATTTTGCTCTATAACGGGGATGTATCTCGAATCCTTGTAATAGTGATAGGCTAGATCAAACGTGGAGCCAAAATGTACACCTTCTAGCTTTTTCTCATCCGAATCGCTAATTCCGAACAGAACGCCCCGATAATCAAGGAATGGAATGGTCGCATCGAACATGTCCTTAATACAGACATAACTTTTTAAGTTACCACCCCACTTCTTATTGACCATCCCAAATTTCACTTTTACCTCATCACCGTTATAAGTGCTGTTGATTTCATCATTAAAGGGAATCCGGAAATGGGTATGCAAAATATTGTAGCCAAAGGGCAGCAAGGCATGTGCCGTATGAATGTACATTGAAGAAACCCATATATTGTAGCCGACAGAGCACTCATGCCACCAGCCATCATTAAACAGCCCATAACGGAACTGGTCAATGGAACCGCCTGTACCAAAGGTGAAACGCAATGCCCGTTCAATATCTTCTATAGCCAGTGCGCAGTAGAACGCCCCTGTAATTTCAGATAATAACCAGTTGGAAATATGTCCCTGCTGCAAATGCTTATCCAGTATATCCATGTAAATTCGGAAGCATTTCTCTACACCACGATGTTCCTCAGGCGTTAACACCCCGGCATTATGAATGATGTCATATGGAATAGCAATATGCTGGAAGAAATGACCCTCTTGCACATAACTTTGACTGCATCCTTTTTTCTTTTTCGGATAACCTGTTTCTTCATTAATGAAATAACGCAGGAAACGCGCAATTTTCTCAGCATATTTCATATCCTTAGTTAAAGCATAGACATATGCCGCTGACATCAAATAATGCTCTTCACTCGTATTGTAGCAATAATCTCTGTCTGATACCGGAGGCGTTACTTCCCACGCATCAGCATCAGCGATCAGCTTGTCATACCCTGGCTTGAACTTTTCATACTTTGCGATCTTCTCCGCCGTCTCACGCCATTGCTCTTCATTGTAATAAATATAAGGATGTGCGAGTCTACTTAGCGTTTTTAATTCCACTTGAACCGCGTTGCCACCATCGCCACCGGCCGTAAATTGTAGCACCGTACTCTCGTGACCACCTGGTACCATATAATCATGTACCTTCATTACCACTTCAACCTGCTGTTTTCCGTTTCGCTCCAGTACAAATCGAGAAGGTGAAATTTCAGGCAGCAGAGATTCCCATCCTTCGAAGAGCTGTTTGATCACAACACTCTGTTTAGAATCAGTGCAGTTATGGACGCACATAGTATAACGAACCTCTTCGCCGATATCTCCCGCCTTGCCCAAAATATCAGTCTCTACGAATATACGATCTCCTTTTACCAACAAAGCCGAGATTACTTCCGCATTGCCATGGAGTTCGATGCTCTTCAGGAACCTCCAGATATTATCTTTAGAGCTCTCAACTTCAAAGTCGGACAGCCTCAATGATACCTCATGGCTTCCGGCCCCCGCCAACCAGATTACAGCCGATATACTGCGATTATCTATAAAACTGGCCTTTACGGTAATCTCCGTCTCCTCACTATCCGTGTTCAAGGCCAACTTTAATCCATACCAGCCCATCACATCCAGCGCTGAATCATTGCCGCGTTCAAAACCAATCGGATACCATCCAATTGCATCATCAGGAGTTTCATATTCCATTTGAAGTAGATCTTGTAATGCATAACCTTTGCCGGCTTGTTGTCCGGTTATCTTCCAGTCCTCCAGAAGATTTATCCTGTTCAACATTTGCTCACCCCAATTGTATGTATTCATCGTTATTGTACTTCTACGAATATTGTGGCTTCTCTTCCCACATCTGTGTAGTTTTGATTTGGTTGATAACAACGATTAGAAACGAAACCGTCTGTTTAAATTTTACCGATCGCATTAAATTAGGGAGATTAGTAGCAATCTGCAACCACTTATCTTTCTAATAGGGCAAGCAGAAACGGCTATGCCGTCCTTTTTCAAGGAGTTTATGCTTCCGATGCTAACGATACTTTGTATCGCTTTAAGGTATCCGTCTCTGCCGAAATATAAGAAATAAAGTATCAAGTGAAACTTATACTTTCTTATATTTTAAAAAACCCAACGCCTACGCGGCATTGGGTTTGCTTTCACAGAATTAATATTCGTATTGCAGTGCTCTCTTAATTGGACACTTTTTGTAATAGGTTATAAATCATCTGAGCCATTTCGGAACGCATTGCCTTAGATTGAGGTGCCAATGTATTTATATCTGTACCTTTGACTAAACCAAGCTCAATGGCCTTATTGACTTCATCCTTCGCCCAACTGGAAACCCGATTAGCATCAGTGTACGATTGAAGTGCACTACCACTTGCTGATGAAGTTCCATTCACATACTCATACGCCCTTATCATAAGCACTGTCATTTCCTCTCTCGAAATAAGAGCTTCAGGTGCAAAGTGTTTCTTGGATGTTCCTTTGATCAAGCCAGCTGCATATGCACTGGAAACATCTGCGGCATACCACGCTGTAGAAGATACATCTGTATACGGTAAAGCGGTGTCTCCGCCATCAAGCCCTAAAACTCTCACCAACATAGAGGTAAATTCTGCACGTTTGGCTTGGACATTCGGATGGAATAAATCTTCTTCAGTTCCGTTTACCAGATTATGTGCTGTGAGAACTTTCAGTGTCCTATTTGCCCAATGCCCCACTGATACATCGGAGAACGTCTTGTTCACCTCCAACACAGCATAGGTGCCGAATCGTGGAACAGCGGTGGATATTTGTCCCTTGGCTAAATCGACTTTACCGCCAATATACTCCCATTTACTAGAGCCTGAATTGAAGTAGTAAACAGCGATCAACTCTGGATCTACCGAGGCCGAATCGTAAGGAAAGGTAAGAATCACAGGCTGGACAAACGCATCAATCCGTGTTGACTGGCTGTTCTCGCTCGTCAGCATAAGGTCAATTTCGTATGCTTGCCCCCCCATATTGATCACCGATGAATTTCCGTGATCCTTGATTTTCAAAGGAAGTGCGGCATTGTTGGCACTCAGTTTTATGATAATCGAAGAATCTACTTCACTACCCAAATTCAGGTTTATCAGTTGTTTCAATACTGCTGACGGTATGAATAACGATACCGCCTGTTTAGTCATTACTAATGATAGTTTATCTACAAGATTCAATGCGCTTGAAGGAATAGATATGCCATTTTCCTTTTCATTGAGCGCTATTGTGATTACATTATTCGGATGATTCTGCATCTCGTTTGCTGTAATTTCCCGGATCACACCTAAGTTGCTGGATGAGCCTGGCGTGGTTTGCGAGCCAGTATTTGATGGATTAGGATTGGCTACCGATCCTAGATCTGGGTTTGGTTCTGGATCTGGCTCTGGTACAAGACCTCCGCCATTTATAGAAATGTTAAGTGTTTGAGTTACAGTCCCAGCCGTAGCGGAAAGAATGATTCCTTCTTTCCCTCCCGCACCGCTACTCACAGTTACAATACCTTTATTTTCGTCAACAGTTATACCGCTGACTTTGCTATCCAATGACCACTTCACATTTTCACCTGAGATTTGATCATTGTATTGGTCAATCACAGCTGCCTCATAGTTATAGCTGAGAGTACCCTTCACTGGAACCTGAATGGTATCTGTTCCAGTGATTTCAATGGTTGTTGTCGTTCCTTCTGCCAGTGACTCAGCCTTGAATATATGAATACCGTTTGCTTCTAGATTAGCCGAAATCTTGCCAGCTTTCTCCGGAAGAAGCTCATCTGATTTAAGATCTACAAGGCTCTCTTCTGCAGGAATGCTGATATTTTGCACCATGTCGCTGTTATTCACTATGACAATGAACCACTTACCATCTGCTGTCTGCACCCGATATCCCTTCGCACTAGCGGAACCAAGTTCTAGCTGCTCAGTGCTTAAACCCACCATCCCTTTTCCTTTAGGATATAGAACAGTAAGGAAACTTTCACCCGCTGCGGCCTCCGCACGTATATAGTTCAGTTGAGAGATCCCGTCTGTCTTCGGAACCTGCGGATAGCTTCGTCCGAATTCAGTTGTAATATTAGGTTGTGCCGGCTGAAGAAAGGTCGTTTCCAAATCAAGACTGTAATGTCCATTCGACAACGCTTTGTTTCCATTTACGACTGTCGAAGTTGCTGATACAGGAAGATTAAATTTTGTGCTGTCTGAACTGCCTTTAATCTGGTCCCAAATAACAAACGCATTGATGCCGTTTTTGACATACTCTATATTTCGTGTCTGCGTTCCACTAGCCGCACCTGAAGGATGATTGATCTTTACTTTCACTGAATCAACACTCTGAGAAGTATAAAAATCCTCCCATGTGCTGCTTATCGGGGTGTTTTTAGAAACTCCGTCTACTACGAACTGCACCGTACTGTGTGCGGACGAACCTACATACCAGTTTTTACTGGTGTCGAAGTAACTCTCGATGCCCGGATCCATAACCAACGGCTCCTTATTAGCATACAGAATGAATGAACCTTGGTCGTAATGATTGTGACCAATAGCCTTTTCGTTAGCTACCATTGCCAGATAGGTTTCATTATCCCTCTTGAAATTGTTACGGAATAAGGATATACCCCATGGGCGGATAGCATCTGTAGACTTTAGTTGTAGAACATCGTTCTCCTGATTGGAGAAATCAAACGGTGCAAAGAAATTTTCCATTGCTAATGCTTCTCCCCAGTAATTCCGCAGGGGCTTCCCGGCACGGGCCCAAGTATCATACACGGCAGATGCAAGTGCCGAATCTGTTTTGGCAATTTCATCGAAATAGAGCCCAAGAACACTGAATTCTGTCCCTTTTGAAATAGAATGGTCCCCAAAGTTCGGCGTGGAAATTCCACCATCGAAAAATTCATAAGGAGGTGTTTGTACCTCTACCGTGAATTTGAACATATTTTTCACAACACCACTTTGGAACCAATCATCACCTGTTACATTTCTAAGTGCCTTCGCAAAAGCAGGAATACGCTCAAGCGATGCAAAATGATAACGAATCGACTCCGGCCAACCCCCATCCTCACGAATAGTATATTTCAGTTGCCCCTCTACAATAATTCTTCCATTATCGATCCATTGGCGTGCATCCGGCAGATCATCAGCTAGTACCATAGCAAGCATAGATGCTCCCGTCGACATGTCCATTTCCCAGTTCCCCGTATTGAGTTGAGCTTCGTAAACAGTCAGTTCGGTACGATCACGCAAATCTGTCAGATTGCCCAACCAGTACTTGGCTTGACGGAGAAATAATGATTTCTCTTCTACAGAGAATACGCCAGAATCCTTAATGAGACTGTACGCAGACGCTATTGAAACTGCGTTTCTCCCCGATTGAACAGCACCAAACGCATCGTAACCGAATGGACGTCCATTATTAATGAGCCAGCTTTCTACCCCTTCTAGATGATCATTCGTGAACCACTTAATCCGTTCTTTCGCCTTCTCCGCATAACTTATATCACCCGTAACTGCATATACCAGTGCATCCGTCTGAGCGGTCAGATTAAACGAATTAGAACCAAATGCAGATTTATGGTTATTCTGATCAACATATGATCCAACAACCGTACCATTTATATCTTTGAACGTAATTTCAACATTGACGCCTTCCTTAAATTGTCCGTTATTCTTTGCTGAATAACTCAGCGTATTCGACATCCCACCGGTAACCTTAATTTCCTTATTATAGACCCAAGCACCTTGATCAGCAGCAGTAGGATTTTCTAGATAAATCGATTTTGTTCCAGCTGAAGAATAGTTCGTTCTGTTCTCCCAATTCATCACTGGATTCCCACTAATTACAACCGGACTCCAGTTAGTCGGATTTCCCGTTCCACTCTCAAAGCTTTCATTCTGAATATCCCAATCTGCTCCCGTTACTGGATAGACCCGCAGATTATCAATCCACACATGTCCAAGCCCCTCAGCTTCATTCTCCATTCTTGGTAACGTAACTGAAATATTTGCAGTTACTGCAGCCGCAGGAGTTGTGAAGTTCCGGTTACTGACTGGAGACCATATTTTATATTTGCTGCTGAAATCGTCCAGATTGGCGCCTTCAACCAGCATATCCGACAAACCTTTAATATCTTCGAGTGTCATCTCATCAGACATCGCTTTTAGCTTGTTGAACTCCTCCTTGAGAGTCGGATTCGTCTGAATTCGGTTCTTTAAATCATTTAATCCTTGTGCTGTATAAAACAAAGTTGATTCCGACTCGATATCAGTCAACAGCACCTGCGCCTCTCTCATTGCCCGCATCGAATCATATACTGCCGTCAGAGCAGCTCCTTCCGCGTAGACATCTCCAGCTCCATGCAAGGTTTCAGCTATAGCAAGCTTTTGCTGCAAATCGGAAATAGCAGAAGCAGCATATTGCCCTACACCACTCCCCGTAACAGCCGGTCCAACCAAGTCGTTAGCCAACCCGGTCACTTTTCCATATAATTCACTCAGTAGTCCCGGATCGACACTGTCCATCTTCACTACAAGAGCCGGCCACTTGGTAACGTCCACAGCTTCTTTCGTGTGAAATTCACCCGGAAACGATGCACTTATATCCTGTATAATCCTTAGCGATAAAATCTGATCGCCTGCCTTTTCCTGCTCCGCCCCATACGTGACATCAACCACGCTGCGGTTATTCAGACCACCCATCATCCATTTCCCAAGTTCATAGCCTAATAGAGGTTCATTATTAGTACCCTTTGGTAACACATTATAAGTAAGCTGGCTTTCAACCCAACTGTCATCACTTACTGTATAAATATGGAGAAGGTTGTTGTCGGCCTTCGCATTGGTAATTTGAAGTTCAGCAGATGCAATATTTCCTGTAATTGCTGACAGGTCGAACTTTAGAAAGGCTGATCTTCCAGTATTACCACCGCTAAGAACTACTGTTTTTCCAGATCCGTAATTAACCCCCGCAGGATTACTATTAACATAAGTATCCGCTATAGGAGATAGTGTTACCGTTCTGTAACCGCTCTGCAGGATATGTTGTGAAGAATACCATTGCAAAGCAGGCTTCAGACCATACAATGACATTCCATAGCTGGGTGCTTTGCTATAATACTCGATGGCCGCTTGAATATCCTCGTCTGGACGAGGAATTACAAACTCCCGATCCCGTATGAAAGGAAGCTCATACGTACCGTTCAGCACCTCTTTAGCATGATCAATTTTATCCTGCAAAGCTCTTTTGGTCGCTACCGTGTACATCTCAGGCTCAACCAGCATCGCGGACTCTGCCTGCCAGACAAGCGTCACTAGTTCCTTCCGATATTGCGAATATTCTATCAGTTTCATGGATGGGTTTCTGACCACGTCAGATGTAACCACCGATTGGTAGAATGTCGATCCGCTATTGATTAATTTCTTAATAGCATAAACGTGACTACTGTCTAGGTTCTCAGCCGTCGTTAAGGCCTCAGAAATGGCTTCCAAGAATAAACTTTTAGCTGCCTGCGGAAATTGTCCTGGTGCCGTCCCAATTTGAGCTTCATTCACCCGTGCTTGTGCGAATACAATCAAATTATTCAGTGATGGCAGGATATAAGGTGATTCCTGCTGTTTTGCTGGGATATGGATTGTTATTACACACGTCTGTGAAGCTGATCCATACGTAACAGTTGCTGTTAAAGTAACAACGCTATCCGCTTGGTTTACATCAGGCTGATTCACAATTCCCGTAGATGTGATTACTGTCTCATCGCTAGATACCCATCTGATTTCCGATCCCTTCTCACCCATTACCGGAAGCACCAAATTATCCGTAATCGTACGTTCGTTGAGTGAATCTAGAGACGCAAGATCTGACGCCACAATCTCAGCATCAGTCATCATTTCAATTTCCAAGATTGGACGTTGTGTAGCCATTGCTCCTCTAGAGGAAAAGAACTCATTGGCGTAAATTGAGCCTGCGGCCCATTCCATCTGAATAGATAACTTTTTATCAGATTGATATTCGTTCTGTACTGCTGAGGTCAAATCAACAGAAACGAATGTATTCTTTCCTGAAGCGGTAAAGTCAGTGAGCTTATTACCCACTTCCGGCTTGGTATTATAAGTTATATTATTTTCCCATTTGTCATAGACCACATTACTAACAGTTAATACATTCGTATTGTTATCCGTCTTATACAGCTTCATAGTCGCTTTAACAATCTTACCCTCTCTTGGTAAGTCAGACAGATCAAATCGCAGATAGCCTTCTCTCCCCGCTCCTGTCAGAATCTTCTCATTTGTAGCAAAGTTTTTATTAATATTGGCCGAACCACTCTGTACATAGGTGTCTGCTTCGGTTCCAAGAGTGTACACACCACCAACTGCCTGAAGTGTGAATGTTGACATCGAAGTGATATCATTCTGCTCTTCTAACTCCTGAATCTGTACTCTCGAAGCTTCTTCAACGTTTGTAATTTCAAATTCACTTTCAATGACTTGCCCCTCCAGAGTGATAGCTTGTTCTTCCGTTGACTCCTGTGCCTGACCAACTTCAATATCCGCTGCATTCATTATTGGTAAACTAGACATTGAAATGACAAGACATAATACAAGTATAAAAATACTGATCTTCCTCAAAATAGTGTTCCCCCTCTTTGGTTAAGTAGATGATTAACTCTTGGAAATATCTCATTATGTAAGCGCTATCAAATATGTGTTTCTACCTTATCATTGCCTCTCTATGCTTCCAATGAACTTTTTTAAGATTGTTCTGCTAGTTTCTTAAGAACAGTTGTGTATTTATGCTCAATGTTGTCATCTCCCCATTGCAATAAATAATAGTTATTAAAAATCGGAGTTAAGCAGATGCTTAACTCCGATGACTGTGAGCCTACTTCTCAAATCAATTTCTTAAAATTGTTGCAACTTCTCTAATGCGCGATACAACATCGCCACAGCCTCTGCCCGAGTAGCAGGACCTTTAGGATCGAACAAATTCCCCGGTTTTCCACTAATAATTCCGAGTGATTGTGCTGCTACCGCTGCCTCTTGAGCAAAGCTACTGATGTTTGATGCATCATTAAACGCTGTTGCTGCATGAAGATCGTTTAACAATGATGCATCTGCATAAGCAATTGCTCGCATAATCATACTCGCTAGTTCTTCACGTGTTATGTTTGCATCGGGGTTGAAGATTGCTGCATCCCTTCCCTTAATAATGCCTGCACGGTACGCTGCTTCAATGTCTGTATAAGCCCAAGCTCTTTCTATTGTGACATCTTGGAAGATACCCTCATAGGATCCTCCTCGTAAGTCCAAAGCACGGGAGATCAGGACGGCAAACTCCCCACGTGTTAAACGATCTTGAGGTGCAAACGTATTTAGCCCTTTACCAGAAGTAATTGTACGTGAAGCTAGTACTTCGATTGCATCCTTTGCCCAATGTTTTGCAATATCTTCGAACGTAATGTCTTTTTCAATCGCTACATAGCGTGAGAAACCGTGTGTTCTAAACACGACTTTACCATCTACATATTTTCCGCCCACGTATTCGAGTAAGTTGCCATTTACTCTGTAACCAGCAACTTTATGAGAGTCATTCACATTTGAAGCTAGCACAGGTAGCTGAACGGTTATCGGCTCACTGAACGTTGAAATTATTGTTGTTGTCCCACTCTTCTCACTACTAATAGTGAGATCATAGACGCTAGAAACGGCATCTCCAGCAGGCACAATCACATCACTGGCTAAGTTAATATGAATGGAAAGTTTGTCTGGTGATGGTTGAGAAGTAGCTATGGCTGCTATTACTCCCGCTGGGATCGCAATCTCAACATCGCCAGATTTGATCACTAACGGTTTACCAGACGCGACCAAGCTTTTCAAGATGTTAGCTGGAATCTCTGCGATGACCTCAGCCATATCAACAGTGCTTACTGGAAGTGTAATAATCACCTGTTGAGATGCTTGATTGTTGATTTGGTTAGTTACCAAGTAATCAGCAACAACAGTGTTTTTCGGCGTTGATGGTCGTGGTGAAGGTGATGGTATAAATTTACCGCCCCCTGTATCAATCGATGGTGTTTCAGGCTCTTCTCTCACCACTAAACCATCAATCGCTGTCTGCAAAGCACTCACTGCACCATCTAGCTCTGCTTGAGTTGTGCTGTTTACTAGTGCTGTTTGAGCTACTATAATCGCCTTTTGCAAGGCTGCATATGAACGGGATGTATAATCAACCTCGTCTTTCGCTTCTGCTGCTGCGATTAAAGCTTCTAATGCAGTTTTATTCAGTACAACTGGTTCTTCTGGCTCACTGAGTTCTAAACCATCGATGGCTGTCTGCATAGCAATTACTGCACTATCTATCTCAGATTGAATTGTGCTGTTTGCTAGTGCTGTTTGAGCGGCTGTGACCGCCTTTTGCAAGGTTTCAAACGATTCAAATGTATACTGCCCATTGTCATTCGTTATAGCTGTTGCTCTGTTAATTGCGTTCACTAGTGCATCCGTATTAATATCTGTACTGGTAGCATAATCCACTGTTATCGAAGGTGCATAATACCCTTTAGCTGATTCTTTTGTTGCCGGATTAGCTTCGTGCGTTGTACCTGGAAGCACAGTTAACAATAATGTAAGCTTCATACTGCCCAGATCAAGTTGTGCTTTAATCAAATCTGTAATATCCGCGTTCCAGACACCCATCGTGTTTATTGGCTTTTCAATAGAATCATACGTGACTACCACATAAGTTAGCGGTTCAAAAAAGGTAGCCAACTCACTATCATTTGCAATATTAAATTTACTACTAAATGTCGCATAGTCTAAATTAGATTCATCCCAGTCGTCGTAAACCACACTAGTTACACTCATATTGTTAGTACGATCTGGAAGAGTGCCTGTGTTGTAAAGTTTAAGATTCGCCCCTGATATATCTTTGCCCGCAAATTCTGAAATATCAAATGTAATGATTCCAAACCTTTGCTGACCTGCCTCATTTCTTAAGATAACTAGAGATTCTTTGCCTCCGTTTTTCTCAGTTACATTACCAGAGTGTAAGTGAGTATCTTTCTCTGCTAACACTTTTGCAATGACTAGATTGTCTATTGCTGTCTGCAAGGCGATTACTGCACCATCTATCTCAGCTTGTTTTGTGCTGTCTTCTAGAACTGCCTCAGCTACTATAATCGCTGATTGCAACGCACTAAATGAAACAGCCGTATACTTTGACCAGTCATTCGTTATGGCTTTAGCTGTGTTAATTTGAGCTATTAGTTCTGCTTTTTCCAAATCTGTCTCCACTAAAGCATCCATCGCTGTCTGTAGGGCACTCACGGCTTGATCAATTTCTAGTTGTTGTGTGTTTTCATCAACATGATCCAGTGTCGATTTTGCAATTCCTATGGCAGCTTGTAATGCTGAATACGAGTCTATTTTATACTGATTTGTATCATTTGTTATGGCTTCAGCTTCTTTAATCTTTTCTACCAGTGTTTCTGTACTCAATCCTGATTTCGTGATAATTTGCAAGTCATCGAACCACACTTCACCCATAGATGCACGGAATTCAAAATTAATCCGTAATCTTGTTTCTTCCGCATGAGTAGTGAACGGGATCTTCATCTGGACCCAACCATCTGTCGTTCCTTCTGGAATTCTTTCGCTTTTGTTGCCTGTATTCTCCTTATAATTCATGATTTGTACAGTGGCACCTGAAGTTGGAGCGTTTCTAACATGGTTATTCGTTTTATACCAAAAGCTAATTTCATACTCCTTTCCGCCTGTTACTTCAAATGTGGATGTTTCTCCATTAAGAATGCTAGAAATATGCGTATTAAGTGTAGCATCAGCACTCGGATTCGTACTTGAGAATTTGTATGAACGTGACCCTCTATGCGCATCCGTATCATATCCAAATACGTAGTTCTCACCACTTCCGCCTTGCAACCAAATGTCTGTCTCATCTTCCTCAAATCCACTGCCTCGAACTGCTTTTAAGGCATCTTTTGCAGCAAGAAGATTTGTTAAAGCCGCATTCACTTCCACTTGTGTAGCACTTTCATTCAGCTTAACTTGCTCTGCACTTGTTAATACAGCTTGTAAAGCAGCCCATGTTTCAATGGTGTAGTCTTCTGCTTCAAGCTCATCAATGGTTACTATTAATTCATTTAAAGCAGATTTATTAATTACATATTTAACTATTAAAGTTGGTCCAAATTGTCCACGAGTACTCTGTCCCGCAACATATTCTTTCGTTAATGGGTTTGCTTCACCACTAGGAACTGAGATAAGGAAGGTAGCTTTATTTCCTTCATTCACTTTAACTATATTTGTAACATCAATATCCCATAACGCGTTAATATCATATGCTACATAATCATTTATGGGTGTGACTCCAGCTGAAGCCTTAGGTCCTGCCAAGAAAGTTTCAATGGCTGAGGTACTATTCCCAAAGTAATCATCTTTTAGTTTAGCTCCAAGTGTATCGTTGCCTGATGGCTCAATCCAGTCATTCCACTGAATTAAGTGTGCTTGTAGAGTGGCCGTTCTTGCATTCTTCCGGTACATTTTTAACGTAACGGATTCAATTTCTTCATCATCAAGTGCTGGGACTCCGTCAAATGTTATGATTCCGTATCTTTTATTATCTTCAACATTAATACCGTTTGATAATACCGTCAGTTCTGTGGAATTTCCAGGTGCAGCGCTATTAAATCTTAATGTGGCATCTTTCTCCACCTGTCTTAAGATAACTCCATCTTCACCTGCATATGTTTTCCCTGTTCTACTGCTTTCAAGTTTGTTCGGCTCAGATATCGATACATACAGCATCCCTGAATCCTCACCTATTTGAGGGATACTAATCGTTACCGTCGAACTATCGGCTACTGCCGATCCTAATATAGTTGTGTCATTCGTCGTTCTGTACACCTTCACTAGATTCCCTGCCGACAATCCCTTCACTTCAATCGTATCTGTGATCGCGGCTGGATTATTCCTTATTGTAATATGACTTGCGTGAGGTGCCATTGTTTCAGCAGCTGGATTAACTGTTTCGGAGAATTCTCCATAAGTTCCATCCAATGAAATAGGGACAATCTTATAACTAGGCGTATCTTGTAACGTCGGTTGCGTATCGACATATGTCAAATCTATCGTATTAGAAGCTACGACAGTCCATGGAGATCCCTCTACTAATTGATTAGTCCCTTCTACAAAGACAGGATTTTGTGAACTTTTCTCGGTATCGTACGTGCGAAACACACTGAAAGTAATCGCTCGCTTAGGTTTATTCCAAGAGAGAGAAATCGCATCGTTGGCTTTTTCAATAAATGGATAAACTATACCAGGTAACAGCTCTTCAACAGCTACCTCACTAAATTGTGCGTCATCTGTAGCCACCACTCCCGCGTAAAATGCATAAGGGAACGGAGTAAACATCTTATGAACCATGATCCAATCTTCTCCATTAGTAGATACATAAGCATTCACATATCTCGAATCATAATCCCGTAATAGCTTAACGTATGGATATTCTGTTGAATCAAATCCAATAAGATTAACGTTCAAGGGACTCATCTGCAAATCAGTGAATGTATGTCGGGAATCTCTGGTACGATTCTGCAATACAAGATTACCGTCTACATCTGCGCCAAAATAAATATAGCGAGCATTGGATTCAATCAAATCACGCATCATGACGCCACTTGCTTCTCCTTTATGACTGTCAATTTTCGCCTCAATTGAACCACTACCTGATACAACTTGGCTCACGTAATGCAACGAATCATTGATATCTCTTTCATGAACTGTATAGTCATCACCCTCACCTAAACCATTTCCATTTCCATTCTCAATTGCGATGGATGAACCCATGATGGTCGCATTACCTTGCGTAATATCACCTAATCGATCATCACGCCATAAGGTGTCTGGAGTAGTTAATGTTACCGGTACACTTAACTCAAGCTTCGCTCGATAAGAATCCAAGCCTACCCCGTTTGCATTTACTGCTGTTACTTTATAGTAATAATCTTGACCATTGGTAACCGTAGTGTCTTTGTAATAGTTACCTTGTACATTGCTAGAAATTACTGAATATGTGCCATTTTCTGTTGTCGAACGTTTAATGGTGTAGGATGCTGCGCCCGCAGTTGTTTTCCAATTGATACCTGCATAACCGTTACCCGCTAAAGCTCCTACATAATCTACGCTAGATGGTTTTAGCGCATCCTCGCTATTTTCAGTCAATTTCAACACCATGGCTGACCTTGGCACAATGGTCACCTTACCATCAGTTACAGGAATATTATTACCTGATACAAGATCGAATACAGTAGCGCCGGAGTAATCTGTCGGCAACTCTACATCAAAGGTTTGTTCGTTTTCATATACATCACGTGTTGAATTGAAAACGATAAAATATTTCCCATATCTTGCTGTCAGTAGCTCAGCTAGTCCAGAATAAGCATGATCAGGCTCCCAATTTTCCCGGTTAATCTTACCCACTCCTGGTTGATACGTAATGGGATTGATTTCCCCTGCTAATGCCTGAGGTCTGTCGCCATCCGCTTTATTCTGATCGTCAATCATAAAAATGTCGACATCATTCATTCGGATTGTATAATCTTCATACTGGAATTTACCATTGGTAGCGATTTGGACGATATTCTCGTGGTCATCATTAATGACATGTAGACGTCCATTACCAGCAAAGCCTCGATTAAGCATATTTAACTGACCGAATATTCTAGTATCTTCATCTCTTAACGAAACGTAGAAGTTATCCATATCAACCCAGGCAAACTTCTCATAATCAACTGGATTAACCTCTAATGCTGTAATTTCATCTACTGTATAATAACTAAAGTCCGTTTGTGGGTGAACCACACCAGCCATTACACTATCAAATCTAGAATAGTCATCGCGGCCGGTAGTAATATATTGATACGTCTTAGCTGCTTCGTAATCATATTTATTCTTTGCTGTTAAACTACTGAAATTATTAAAGAATTGATTGTCAGCGATTTGTTGCTGTGCATAGCCAACAGCTTCTTGTGCATATTTCCAGTAACCTCCCCACTCCGGACCGCTATATCGAACTTCATTCTGTACCATTGCTGATTCTAATGAAGCAAAATGTAGTGCCTTGCCACCATTTATACTTGTTGCATAACCATAGTTACCAGAAAAGGTTGGATTCCGATCATCTAGAACTTGCTCCATTCTCATAACTCTTTTTCCATCATCAGCTAAATCCGTATGACGAGCATAACCTCGGGCATGTACACTCTTTAATGCTAATTTTAATATTTCATCATTTAATTGCTCGTCGCCTGCGTGATTTAATGTTTTATAGAAATATTCAGGTAAATAGTTAGCTGATTCTCCATAGTTTGCAACATAACCGTTCTCTCTAGTGAGACCAGCCTCTGATATCCCAGTAAAATATTCACCGAGCGTTAAACGCCTCACTACATTCCCATTATCGAGTTTACTTTTTGCTAATCCTTTAGCGATAATTTGCTCAACATCTGCAGTAAAGACCGCGGTAGTATCATGATAAAATAAGGAATGGTATACATCTAACTCTTCACCATTAGGACCGACTAACACTTCTTCACCTAAGAAAGGTATGCTTCCTAATGATTCTAGTAGGATCGCTTTGCTTCGCTCTTTTCCTTCATAAAAACGAGATCCGATAACACGTAAACCCTCATGTGCTTCCCATGCCCCTTCGTAGGTATACATAATTTGATTGTAAATATAGGACAACCTCGAACGCGCAAAATCAAAGTTTGCTTTAAGTGGTCTTTCCCATGCTTCACGACGTGTTAGCTCACCACCAGCCCAGTCAACACCTGCTAGAGAATATGGTCCTTCAACCGTGCCTGTGATAAACGGCTGATCTAAGAATGCATTAAACTCCAATTCCCCAAAAATTTCATCATCTGCAATGAGGTTTTCCACAATGTATAAGGCTTCACCAAGGGCGCCATAGTACCCTCCCCAATCCCCTTGATGCCCCCCTCTTTGTACTAATCTTGTATTGCCATAATAATCTTTCACGTGATTATCTATCGATTTAAATATTAGATCCAATGCTTCCTTTTTTAATTCAGGTGTATTCGCTGGACACCAGTCATAAGTTAAGCAGCTTGAATAAAATTTCAATTCGTCTACATACCTCACAATGGATAGCTCGTCGTTAACACCTGCTTTACTCGATGTCAAACTATTAAATAGTTTTCTTTGACTGTCCGTATACCCATCAATTAACGCTTGTTTTTCAACGTCCGTTCTAGCTTCCTCAGCTAATAATGTATTCACATCAGCAGTAAATTTCGCACCCTGCTTCTCGTCAGATACGTCTAAATAAGCCTGTGAATGTGTATATGCGTTATAATACCCTCGCGATGGCAACGTCACATTACTGGAAAAGTTCTCATGATAAGTTCTAATCGTAATTTCCATTGTCTCTTGTCCGTAAGTAGACTCGAGAGGTAGCATAGTCGTTCTGTAATAAAATCTATTACTCAGGGGTTCAGCACCGGTTGTGGGAGTGCCGGACCCTGCACGGTAATTTTCATTACCGGAATTAAGTGGTTCGAAATCACCTGACCGTCTAGAACCGAGCTGTTCACCGTTTATGTAAACAATGCTCTTATAGGTCGAAGCTTCATCTCCCCAAAACTTCACTGTCAAATAGTTTTGTTGAATAGGATCAACACTCATTGTGAATATTAAATCCCCGCCTTTCAGTAACGCAGGAACACGCGGATCAGATTTACGTGCCGTTTCACCAAGTCCCCCAACATAGGGAGTTGTATTATCACCTACAAAATCATGGGCTATTTCAGAATCATCATTGCCAAACACAATCTTGTCTATATAAGCAGAAGTTATTCCAACTATTTCTGCATGTACCACACTAGACTGAATCGGTAATACAGCTGGGACAGCCAAAGCAGCTACAAGGCAAATGGATAAGGCTCGCTTAATGCGTTTTGTTAGCTTATGAATTCGCTTAGATACTTTTTCGTTAAAACTATTCATTTTTTTCCTCCTCATTTTGTTATAGCCTCTCGGCATTCCCCGAGGTAGAGATGGGTCAAGGGTTTCCTCGTTCCACCATCTGTTCATATGTGAAAACAGCTTTCCTCGCAGTCATTTCTCCTTTAAGGCCCCCCTTATATTTTGTATGATTTATCCAAGAAAGCGCTTTCCCTTATATGTAATTATTAAGATATCATGTATATATAATTGATCCAATGTAGTTTTTTAACATCCATCTGTTAGTTTTTTAAGATTTACTATATAAAATTAAAAAAATGCTAATTACCCTAGTCATTACAATAGTTAACTAACATTGTTCACCATTTTTAGTAAAGCTGGTGAGCGGTCATGGCGATTTACTCCAGCATTTCTCTTCCACAGTCCCGCTGTTTGCCTCCAAGCCCTCCGCACGAATCGTCTTGGACGGTGTGCTAGTGACTTTCACTCCTAAGTCCATCCGCTGCCAAACGCACAAAAGGTCAGCCTTATAAAGGCCGACCTAGTTGTATTCACTTCTTGGTTGCATTAATTAATACCCGATTAAACAGAGTAGTTATTAAATGAAAACCGGGTTCCGTTAAGCCAAGCTTGAGATGACTCTTTATCGAGAAAGTTTAATTGTAGTTGTTCACCGTCAAAGGCAGTATATTGCACTTCTAACGAATTCTCTGTTTCAAACTTCGGAGCTTTTTGATTTATGGCCTCTACAAACGCATCCAGTCCCTCAATACCAAGCCCCACAGCATCCTTCACACTTACCGCCTCTATAACGACTCCACCTGGCATTCCTTCGACTGTAACTTCTATATATTTTGCCCTCTCAGTAAGCTCATACGGATGAGATAAGAAAATGGCGAAGTAAACATTATCCACCTGTCCGTAAAGAGCAGTAGGCTGTTGTAACCACTTCCCCTTAGGAAGTACGCCAATCAACTGATTCGGTTCACCTACAGGAACAGGATAAAGTGCCATGACCACATTTTGGTGATATAGAACTTCCGCATAGCGACTCTGATGGCGAGGATCACCTTCATGATATCCTTGACCAGGATGGAAGAAGTAAAGTTGGTTTGCTCCCTCTCTACCACTTAGAGGCAAGGAAAAAGCCCAGCGTAATTGCTCATTATCAAATTCCTCTACCCGCTCCCACATGCCCCCCGCAGCAAACTCCTCTGTCATATACGCATAGGAATGTAGCTGTGGCTGACGGTTTGGATCGCTTGGAACGACCTTTTCCGTCATTTTCTTGAACTCCACTGGTATCCGATGATTCAATGCAGTCACACGTGCCTCTTCCGGTGCTTCATAGAACAGAAATCCTGCATACTCGGTCCGAGGCATCGCTTCAGGAAGCTTGAAATCTCCGAACTGCACGTAATCGTGAAGTACATTTACATCCCCTGGAACATCATGCGGCCAGCCACGTGAATGCGCTCCGACCCAGGCTCCCTTAAGATAAAATTGAGATCTTTCTTTCCATAAATAATCCAACATTTCCCTCAAACTACTTTGAAGATCTTTATCTTCCCCATCTGCGAACTCCAGTGCACAAGTAAACGCCTGAACCCAATGCCAGAACCAAGGCAAAGAGCCATACTCCGGCATTCCCTTCGATCGGATATGTTCCAGTGTTTGTTTCAAACATTGACGTCCATCCTCCAGCAGTCCCTCATCCTTGAACATTCCTCCAAAGATCAGCTTAGCCGCTGTATATTTCGCTTCATGATGCCCGTATGTAACAACCGGCTTACGAAAAAAATCACTACGATAAATATGCTCCATTGCCGTATCGAAAGCGACTCTGAGATCAGTGTTCATTAATTTTCCATACTCTCTATGAAAGTAGGCCATGAGACTACCCATGATTTCTACAGGTAGCTCATGCGGTGTAGCTTCCCTTGGATCTGGATTCAATCCTAGCGGCCAATGTCCATAGAGTGCCGTGCCAGGCTGACGATTTTGCAACATAAGAGTCTCTAACAGCACATTTTCGGCTTTCTTCTTCGCATCCTCCCTGTCAAAAGGAATCTCTAATGATGAATCCACCGCTGCTGCGAATAAATACGAAGCATAATAAAAGTTGTTGCGTACATCATCATGAAACCATAAGCCACTTGCAAGCAATGGCTTGCTGTCCGCTACCAATGCAATCTTAAGGATAAGTTCTGCCTGACGTTTCTTATATGGATTGTGATTCTTCTGAAGTTCCCCCATTGGATGAACATCCTCTCTATTGTGTATGAATTTTTCAATAACTAAGACTCAAGACGAATAAGTTCCTCTGAAGAGTAGCTCCCAACACACATGGTAGCTCATAGTGAGTAAATTGCCAAGATGCAATGCGATCATATCGAATGACTCTATACTTTTCTGCTACCTGAATAAATTGAGGACTCACATCCTACTATCCACGGAATGGGCATGAATCAGAATAACAGCTTCACTAGTCTTCCCCATCATGAACGACTCTATCGAACTCCTCGTCCGCTAGCTTCATCGCGTCCTCGATACTTAGCTCCTCCTCTATCAACCATTGCTGTGTTAATCTCCACAGCCAATCCCGAAACTCTGTCGAAATCTTGTTCTCCCCCCAATATTGATGCATCAGCTGTACTTTTATTGTTTTGGGATCATTATAGGTGGCCAGTATCTTTTGCATCTCTTCTGGCACCTCGTACGTGACTTTTTCTTTCGTAGCAGATATAGCATTATTGGTTTGTAGATACTTAGCATAATTATCTTTATGATAGAAAAACTTCATGAATTCAATGAACGCGACCACCTTACTCGGATTCTTCGCTGCTTCTGCCGAAAGGGCAAAACCTTGAGGTGTCGGCTTACCAACCATGATTGCTCGCCCCTCTCTATCCTTTGGGGCAAAGAAACCAACATTGAAATTTGGATCTGCTTGTTTAACCGTACTCAACATCCAGTTCCCTTCATATAGCATCGCTGCTTTCCCTGATATTAGAATTGTTGAGACTTGACTATCCTCCGTAGTTAACCAATTGTCATCAACGTAGCCTTTCGTCCAAAGCTCTGTCATATCTTTCATCGCTTTCACAACATTCTCATCACTGAAATGAACTCGACCTGCCTTTCGGTCTGAATTCCAATTCTCATTCTCCGCAAACATATCATTACCCATGAAAAACCCTTGCCAAAACCCCATATGCCACAAGTCTTTACCACCTACCACGATCGGACTGATACCAAGGTCTTTAATTTTTTGGCAATCCTCCAGGAACTCTTGCCATGTATTAGGCTCCTTCGTAATCCCTGCCTGTTCAAAAATATCCTTATTATAAATAATTCCTAAAAGGTATTCTTTCACGACAGGTGCCGTATACACCTTTCCATTTACCTTTGCTACGTCTTCAAATAGATCTACAATTTCTTGCGGAATCGGAGCGATCTTCCCAGCATCCGCGTACGTCTGTGCATCTCGCATATCAAGTAACTCCGGAAATTCACCTACGGCAGTTAAGGTTTTTAAATACTCATCATATGTAACAGACCCAGGCAAAGAGGGAATTCCCATAATCTGAATCTTCACATGCGACTGGTTAAACGCCTCAATCGCTTCACTCATGGACTGATTGCTGATCGAATCTCCACCTGCATAGACGTATTTAAGAATCGTTACCTCTTCCTCTTGAATATTGTTATCAACTGGACTGGAAAGTGTCGTCAGGAATCTACTATTCTCACAACCATTTATGATCATAATGATGAAGCTAAGAACGATTATACCAGCTGCATTCTTTATTCTTCCCTTCATTTATACCCCTCCACCTTCTTGTCCCCTCCATATTGCTTCCTATATTCATTTGGCAAGATTCCATAGTATTTCTTAAATAATTCACTGAATTGTCGAGCATTATGATAACCTACGTTTTCTGCGATTCTATACAACATATCATCTGTTTCTATCAACATCTGCATCGCATGCTTCATTCGAATTTCAGTAACGTATGCTTTGAAATTTTGACCCGTATGCTTTTTGAAGAAAACGCTAAAATAATAGGGATTCATATAAAAGCGGACTGCCATCGTTTCCAAGCTTATTTCTTCTTGATAATGCTCATCGATGTAGGATTTCACCTGAGTAATTTGCTGTACTTCTTTGCCAGATCCTTTTTGATGTATCTTCATTTGTAGCATACCAAGCTCATTTCGAAAGTAACGATTCATCTCTTCAAAAGTTTCACATTCGTTAAGTTGCAACATATAGCGAAGTTCTTCTGACTCTAGTTCTATGACTTCAGAAGGCATCTCACGTAGTGCTTTATTCAACATCGACACACTCAAATTAATCGCATAATCACGATTTCCCCAAGCCAAACATTTAATCGTCTCCTCCCATATATCTAATAATGAAGTAGGAATTTCGCTTATTGTAGAATATAAGGCCTTCAGCAGATCCTTCTCCAACTTCTCACGATCCATTTCTTTCTTTTCCTTAATGGTTGGTATCGATGAATAGGAAATAAGACCATTTACTCCAAGGAAAAACTTATAGTTGATCCCGATTTTAGCTTCCTCATAGCTTTCGGGGATGTCTCTCAAGCTTCCCGGGGTCCCTATACCGATCGAGACACTTGTTTTTAACAATCTCCCAATATGTGAGTGAAACTGAGATGCCAGATCCTCAATATCGAAATCTTGATCATGCTTCAACACCATATATAGATAGATTCGGTTCGAGATCGCCCAACCTTCAACTCCAATGGGTACAAGCTCTTCAATCACATTTTTGATAGCGAAATAAAGGAGCTTTCGTCTCCACTCCACGCAGCTGCCCATGTCTCCCTTTATATGATCAGCTTCAATTGCAATAACAGAAAATATAGCATTGTGATTACCCCTATTCAGCTCATGTATCACATCTGGCATGTCGGACAACTTTTTCTCTTCCGTTAAATTCTCGAGGAAATCTATGATTTTCTGTTTCTTTAGCTTAACCTCATAATGCTGAAACTGACTGCTAATCATATCTATCTTGTTAACCTCAGAAATACTAGTAACCGTTTTAATTAGAATTTGTTCTAGCTTATAAGGGTCGATCGGTTTAATTAAATAATCAACCGCACCATAAGATAAAGCTTCCTGAGCATAAGAGAATTCACGATATGCGCTAATGAAAATAACCTTCGTCTGTATGCCGAGATTTCTCAGGCTCTTAAGCACCTCTATGCCATTCATACCAGGCATGGAAATATCTGTGATGACAATATCAGGTGTATGTTCAACGATTTCCTTTAAAAGTGTGTCTCCTCTATATACTTCGCCAATACAACTTAGCCCAAGCTTTTCCCAGTTAATAAGTTTCTTCAACCCACGTAGAATCACACGTTCGTCATCTGCCATTAATACTCTCAGCATTATGATTTCCTACCTCCCTTATGATCGGGATTGTTATTTGTACAATGGTCCCCATAGAAGGAATGCTATTAATCAGAAGTCCATACGATTCTCCGAAAAGGGATCGAACACGATCATGAACATTTTTCAGACCTAATTTATTGTCACCTTGATGTGGGCTCTGTCCGTTTAATATTGTATTCAATTCCTGACATCGTGTCTCGCTCATTCCAATACCATCATCGATGACCCTAATAAGTAGCGTTCCACCTTCTTCAGATGTGATTTCTAGAACAATTTTCCCCTTGGAATCTTTAGGTAGAATACCGTGCTCAACAGCGTTTTCGATTAGTGGTTGAAGCGATAACTTTAAAATTCCCCAGTCCAAAGAAACGTTCGGGTCGATTTTAATCAGAAGCTCAATCCAATCTTCATACCGAACTTGAATCAAATTAAAATAGTCGTTTACATTTTGAATCTCATTCTTAAGCTCTACCACATTCTCCCGACTATCCAGGACATATTCCAATTGATTCGATAGTGAAAGAATCATCTCCGCCACTGGCCCATCATCATTACTTACAGCGCTCATGCGTATGACTTCTAAGGTATTGTACAAATAATGAGGTCGAATCTGACTTTTCAAAGCTTTTAATTCAGCTTGCTCCTGCTTAATTCCTGCCACATAGGCTACTTGGATAAATTCGTTAAGTCTTACGGCCATACGATTCATCCCTCTAATCAATTGACCAAGTTCATCCTCTGACTTAACCATCAACTGTACATCCAAATTACCCGATTCCATTTTGGACATTTGACGAATCACTTCCCGAATGGGTTGCGAGAATTTCCTTGAAAGTACAAGGGATAGCACAATTAGTAATAGGATACATACGACGGTAGTAGCTATCGCAACGCTTTTAAATTGAGTGAATACATTGAAGAAATTCGTTTTTGTAAAGCTCCCAAGCAATATCAGATTTGCACTTGGTATATCTTTCTTCACCGTTTTCCCCATCTGTTCTTTAATCTTCTCAATATTCTCTACTATCAATGTTGTCCCGATACGATCTGGATAATTACTATAATAAACCATGCGTTCTTGATCGATGACGTTAATCTCATCGTCATTTCCCATAACAATTTGCGAAAAGATATGGTCAAAAACAGTGATATTAACATCAAATACTAGTGTTCCAATGACGGTAGGTTTCCCTTTAAATAGGGTTGAGGTGTCTAGCAAATTACGGGCAAAGGACATGACCTGTATGTCGGATCGATTAAAATACGTTTCCTGATGAGTCGCAAACAAAGATAGTTGATCCATATTAGCCATCAGCTTTGTTTGTATAGCTTCAAGTGGAAACTTGGATTCATCAAATGCCTTGGCCTTTCTAGATTTGACGTTGATCTGATCTCTGGTCTGCGATATAAAATAGACATTCTCTATATAACTATCCGAGTAAAGGATGGAGATCAGCAAATTATCTATCGCCGAAGTCTCATCTGTAGATGATGCCTTTCTTAAACTTTCATACCAGTTCTCGTAGTACATCATCTTTGAAAGAGTATTATAATTCGTCAATATTCCATCCGTAGTTTTCGCTACATATACGGTCATCTGCTCTAGATTGTTATCATTATAATGTTCGGATTGCATTGAAAACGCATTCAAGAATAAATATCCTAATCCGCCCAACGGTAATACTCCGACTAGAATAAACGACAATACAAATTTGATAAAGATACTCCGTCGAAAAGTGAATTTCATCTACGAGCCCCATTCATAATTACTTTCTTCATCTAAAGATGGATTTGCATAATTATAGCTTGAAATTAGCTTTGAAAGTTTTTCTATCCTTCATAAAAATGTTTGTTTTTTTCACTCTTTTGCGATAATGCCAGTTCACGACATAAGGGGGCTATACCAAAAGTAGTTTCACTTTTGATATA
Source organism: Paenibacillus sp. FA6 (assembly GCF_051550225.1). Classification (NCBI taxonomy): domain Bacteria; kingdom Bacillati; phylum Bacillota; class Bacilli; order Caryophanales; family Paenibacillaceae; genus Paenibacillus; species Paenibacillus sp. FA6. The sequence goes on from NZ_CP188820.1 coordinate 2,837,032, forward strand.
GCCCCTTCCAATCTAAGACAAGTCCCTATTATTTATTGCTAAGGAAAGTATCAATCTGTGACTGAACTTCCACTAAAATTTTATCAAGGCCAGCAGACTTTTGTTTCTCACTATACTCATTAATAGCTGTATCAACATCACCTTTAACGATACCGGAAAGTAGTAACTTTCCTTGCTCTGATGATATTTGAGATCTTTGCGCAAGCTCTGTTTTGATGGCATCAGGGGAAGGTACAAATCCCGCAATCGGTGATTCTACAATATTAGAACGTGTTGCATATTCATAATTCTGTTTCATACTTTCAGCAGGTGAAGAAACGGTTGGACGCGCTAATTCAGAACGATAGAAGCCATAGTTGAACCAATTCTGCCAAAGCGGTTTAGCAGGATCTTCATTTGCTGTAAAGCCTACAACCCCATTACCATCCAATGTATAGGTTTTGTCTTTAATTCCATAGAAGAAAGTATCATATACATCTTGGTCAGTTGAGAGCAAATCCATAAACATTAGCATTCTTTCAGGGTTTGCAGCATTTTGATTGATTGCCATTGCATTATTCATTTGCGAGTCTCTAGCAAATTTATGATCTGGGTATACTTCTACTGCCGCTTTAACAGCTGTTTTATCCGTAAAGTTCGTTGCACCAAATAGTGCCCCTGATGTATTCTTACCAGAGAATACTTTACCCGTTTCAAAAGGCTGATTCTCCTTGTCTGCAAGTGCATTCTTGGAAATAATACCAGTATCATACCATTTCTTTGCAAGATGAGCTGCTTCTTTGAACATTTCAGTCTGCTCTAATGGAATAATCTTTGCTGATGAGTCATTCACATCAATATACAAAGTATTAAAACCGATATCTAACATCTCATACTTAGGATGTAACAGAGTCACAATATCTCCTGCATCACCTTTCATAGCCATATCATAAACGGTCATGCCAGGCTTTGCTGCTGCAATAGCTGTAAGAAATTGCTCGATACCTTCAATCGTTGTCAAATCACCAGGCTGTACATTCAGTTTATCAGCAATATCCTTTCGATATTGAAATACAGGTTTGGAAGTCTTGATTTCTGTCCATGGCACAGCCATTACTTTTCCATTTACACTGGCCGAGGCAAGCATATCATTGTCTTCATAAATCTTGAAGAGATTAGGTGCATATTGTGCCATGAGTTCAGTTAGGTCAAGAAAGGCTCCTTTATTGACCATACTGGCATAACCGAACCAGTCAGCCGTAAATGCTGCATCATAGTTGTCACCAGATGATGCCATCATGGTCAACTTGTTTTGGTAATCCCCAAATGGAACCACATTAATTTCAAACTTTGCATTCAATCTGTCCTTGGTGAGCTCATAAAGTGCGTTTAACACTTCTGTTTTGGAAGCTCGATCATCCCCTGGTACAGTAATTTTCAAAGTAACTTCCTTGAGTGGTTCCTTCGTTTCCTCCGGAGTCTTAGTCTCCGTTGTTCCCGGATCTTTTGTTACCTCTGTGTTCGTAGTATTCTTGGGTGAGCCACAGGCAGCTAGCATAGTGAATATCATGACTAGAGCGAGAACTAACGTGAGTCTTTTTTTCATTTTTTTCATGTAAAATAACCCTCCCAATAAATTTGTTTATATTCTACAAACGGTTAACCGTGAGTATTCAACCTTTAACGGCCCCAATCATAATCCCTTTAATGAAATACCTTTGAATAAAGGGATATACAAATACGATGGGTCCAATCGTAATAATACATGTCGCCATTTTGAGTCCCTCAGCCGGCATTCTACCACCAGTCATTCGGATGATCTCTGCTCCCATCTCTGAGTTAGCAAGAAACTCAACATTGGATTGAATCGTTCTGAGAAGTAATTGCAGCGGCTGCAACTCGACTTTATTCAATAACATTAGACCAAGCCACCAATCATTCCAGTACATTAATGAGATGAATAACCCAACCGTTGCAAGTGCTGGCTTGGATAAGGGAGCAACAATTTGGAAGAAGATCCGATACTCTCCTGCACCATCAATTTTCGCGGATTCACTAATCTCCTCAGGTATGTTCTGGAAGAAGTTCCTTAGTAGGAACACATTCCATGCTTGACATAAAAGCGGTATAATTAGCGCCCATATGCTGTCTTGTAGATGTAAGTACCGTACACAAACAATGTACCAAGGAACGATCCCACCGCTAATAAGAATAGTGATTAGTGTGAAGACATTTAATTGTCTTCGGAATCTCACTCTCTTCAATGAAATGGGATACGCAAGTAATGAAGTGATTAACAGACTTAGAACAGTTCCAACAACCGTTACTATGATCGATATTTTATATCCGTTCAGTATTCTCGACATATCTGCAAAAAGTACACGATAGGCTGATATATCCAAATCACGCGGGATGAGGTTATAACCGAATTGCATAATTGAATCTTCGCTAGTCAATGAACTGCTTAAGACTAAAATAAACGGCAGTGTACAAAATGCAGAGAAAGCTAATATGACCAGGTACATGGCACTCTTGCCTATTTTATCTAACACGTTTAGATCCCCTTTCACGATTTCTAGAATAACGCCGACTCCTTGTCGTATCTCTTAACTAACTTGTTACAAAACACAATGACGGCAAACGAAATGATCGATTGATAGAATCCCGCTGCAGAAGCCATGCCAATATCTCCATTAGTTCTCAGGCTACGGAATATGAAAGTATCAATAACATCTACTGTGCTATAAAGAGCGGCATTATCTCCTACAATGGAATAGAACATCCCAAAATCGGCATTCATTATTTTCCCAATGGAAAGCAAGAACAGGATAATAATCGTAGGCGTAAGAAAAGGAATGGAGATGTACCTGATTTGTTGCCATTTATTCGCACCGTCAATTTTAGCAGCTTCATAATAGGAAGGATCTACTCCCGATAGTGCTGCCAAATATAAAACCATTCCGTATCCGGTCGCTTTCCAGATTTGAAAAGCCACCATGATCATTGGCCACATCCAAGGGGTTGCATACCAATTGACCTTTTCAAACCCCAACGAACTTAGCAAAGAATTAAACACACCCGTATCGATACTGAACAAGTTATATGCAATAACTCCAACTACGATCCAAGATAAGAAATGGGGTAAAAACATCATGGATTGCGTAATCTTCTTGAAGTATTTCCCTGCCAATTCATTAAACACTAACGCAAGACCTACCTGGAACACGATCCCTAGCAGAATAAACAGAAAGTTTAGATATAAAGTATTGAAAGTGACCCGAAATACGGAGCCTGAGGAAAAGAGATATTCAAAGTTATTAAACAGCGGTTGTGACCACGGACTTGCAAATATACCGTCTTTAAAATTAAAATTCTTAAAGGCAACCAACAGGCCGAATAGCGGAAAATAATTAAATAATAATAGAAGGACTACACCTGGAATGGTCATAGAATATAATGCTTTATTTCGAATTAACTCTTGAAAGATCCCCTTAAATGGACTGCCTAGCGTTCTTTTTGGATACGCCTTGGCCGAACTGAATTTCTCTCTCATCTTTCTCTCCCCTTTAATGACCATTTATGTTCCAGAACTCTAGCTAGCTGAACATCTTCTTATCTATTAATTATAAAGTCCTGTTATTTTATTGAAATGCGGTTATTAAAGCTGCTTATACGTTTTTTTTAGAGTTATCCTTATCGGTATGAACGCAAAAAAAACCTATCTACAGTTCTATACGCACTACACGTACAATCCTGTGGATAGGCTTTTTCTATAACCCTTTGTTACAAAACATCCTTCAACCATTCGAACGAACGATGTCCGTTCACTTCATGGACACCCTGAAATAAATCATATTGAAATCTGGATGCTGCTCCTTCATAGGCATATATCCCTTCTAGCTCCTTAACCGCAGTGGTGAATCCAGCAGCCGGAAATATGGGATCTTCGCTTCCTGACTCAAGAAATAGATGACGCGGTGCAATCAGACCGATCAGCTCTGGCAGTTCTCCTAACTTTAGCATTTCGGGCATATAGTTGCACAGACAGTGAGACACAGCCATAATGCTATCCTTGAATGTATTAGGGAATCCAATTAGCAGCGTTGCGGAAATCCGCTCATCAAGTGCCGCAGTTATGAAAGAAATCAATGAACCTCCCGAGAATCCCACAATACCGATTCGGTTCGAATCAACCTCTCTACGATGACTGAAATAATCCAATGTCTTCAGCATCTCCGTTACCCTCAGACCCGTCAATGTCTTGCCGAGTAATAAGAGGTGGCTTGACATCGTGTAGCATGAGCTTGGTGCCTTTGGATCTCCAGCAAGGTCACTCTCCATTCGGCGTTCGCCAAAGCCAATTACATCTGGAGCAATGACGACCATTCCTTTGCGTACCAACTGTACAGCAAAATGATTATAGATATCGGGCTGACCTGTATCATCTTCCCCATCCTCTAGCAATCCGCATATTTGTCTACTGCCATAACCATGGCCATGTACAGCAATAGCCGCTGGCATATTATCCGTCGCCTCATCGGGGATAAGGACATAGGCTCCGAACGATAATCCTGGAATTGCAGACAGCTCGATCCGCTCTCGGACATAACCATCACACTGCACTTTCTCCAATAAGACTGGCGTAAATTGGTCTGTCGTTTCGAACTCTCCCAGAACCTGCCTAAGATCTTTTTTAAGGCGTGATTTCTTATGCTCAGATGGTTCATCTCTACTTAATTCCTCCCGCTCACGAGTAAGCTGTTCATATAATTCATGCAGATAAGTATCTCCGCTCCACATTATTAGTCATCTCCTTTTAAGTTCATATTAACGCTTACATTATACTGAAAGTTATGATAGGATATGATAAAATGTTTGTATTTTGTCATCTTGAAGGAGTATTGGAATTCATGAAAAAGCTATTTGAGCCTGTTATCTTTGAGAATCGGAAGGTCTTGATTTTCGATTATAAAATATACACCGACGATCATTACAAAGGCTACTATCACTGGCATCAATGCTGTGAAATCATGTTCGTTCATGCAGGAACAGGTAACGTCGTCGTCAATCAGCAAATGTACGATATTCGTAAAGGTATGCTCTTCTTTTTCCAGCCCTATCAACTTCACCATATCTATTCAGACGTCTCATCAGATTGCCCCTTTGTGCGAACGATCTTCTATGTTGAACCACATGTTATTGAAAAGCTACTACAGAACTTTACAAAGAGGAAGGCCTTATTTACAACATTATGGCAGGGAAATGATACAATTTGCACGTATGACTTGAACACGAGCTTTGAAACTATGGAATGGATTTTAGAATCTCACGAACGTTCGAACAGACATAACCATGAGGAAGATACCGAAGACATTACAATGCTGCTACTCCAATTTCTAAACTGTCTTAACACTAAAAATTCATCATTATCCCAAACCCCTGAACTTAGAAATCTACGTTATTCAGAAAAAATCATGAGTTGGATTGAGGAGCACTACCATGAAGAGGTTAACCTGGGCCATTTAGCAGAAGAAATTCATCTATCTAAATCTTATGTCTCCAGAGTCTTTCATCAGGAAACAGGAGGCAAACTGGTAGATTATCTGACAGCCAGACGGATCAAACAGGCCTGTAAGTTGCTCGGAACTTCAACCCTAAGCGTTGAGCAAATAGGCATTAATGTAGGATTTCCAAATGCCTCCTATTTCAATCAACTATTCAAAAGAGTCGTTGGAACTACACCACATAAGTACAGGAAGAGCACTTAATTCGTGAGGAAAAGAGGGTGCCTTTCGCCATTTATTGTGGCTTAAGAGACACCCCCTGACATAAGTCGAGATTAGCCTTTAATAGCTCCCGATGCGATACCTTTCACGAAATACTTTTGGAGGAAAACGAATACAATCATAACCGGAATGATGGATAGAGTTGTTCCGGCAAAGATCATATCCCAACGGGAAGAGAATTCACCGATATACTTGAATATTTCTACAACCATCGTTTTGGCCCGGCCCGAAGGTAGAACAAGCATCGGCATAAGATAATCATTCCAGATGCCCAGTCCGTTCAATACGACCATACTTGCTGTACATGGTCCAAGCAGTGGGAATACAATTCTCCAGAAAATTCCGTATCTAGAGCACCCATCAATATCTGCTGCTTCTTCAATTTCTATCGGAATACCTTTCAAGAAGCTCGTATACAAGAGAGATCCGAACCCTACCGAACCGGATACATAGATGACGATCGGTCCTACTAGATTACCGTACATACCAAACATTTTCAGTTCCTTGAATAGTGGAAGCATATAAGCTTGGAAAGGAATCATCATTCCAGCCAAATAGAACAAGAAAATAAACCGAGTCCATTTGTTATTTCTTCTTACAATCGCATAACCCGCCATTGGAATGACTAACACTTGAGCGAGAATCGCTATAACCGTTAGGATCAAGCTGTTCAATATTGCTCTTGGGAACTGCGTTTCGGTCAGTAAGTACTTGAAGCTACCTAAATATAAAGACGTTGGAAGCGCAATCGCATCTTTCATAATTTCACCGTTCGTCTTGAACGCGGACATCACACTGAAGAAAATTGGAAAGAAGAAAATGATAGCAACAACTAGCGTAAACAGGAATAGGAGAGTATCTAACAGTCTTTTTCGTCCTTGGATCGTCATATTATAGCTGTACCTCCCTCTTTTGTAGGAGTTTCACTTGAATTATAGTAATAATCATAATAATCAGGAATAATACAAGTGCCATCGCTGTACCAAACCCTTGTCTCAATTCGCCAATCCCTACCTTGTAAATAATATAAGTTAATGTCTCTGTCTCAAACCCTGGTCCACCGTCTGTCATGACAGCAATCTGATCAAATATCTTCAGCGAGCTGATCATAGATAGAACCATACATACCGTTACAGAACCCGCAAGCATCGGGAACGTAATATGACGGAATTGTTGCCAGCCATTAGCTCCATCAATGCTAGCCGCTTCTGTCAACTCCTGCGGTATACCTTGCAGCCCCGCTAGATATATAATCATGTAATAACCAGCAGATTTCCAGACCGTTGACAGTATAATCGAAATCATCGCATATTTAGGATTCCCTAGCCAGTCCACTATATAGGATCCAAGCCCTATAGATTCGAGCATTTGATTAATGACCCCGAAATTATAATTCAAGATAATCGTCCAGACAAAACCCATCACAATCCCACTAATTAGTACTGGGAAATAAAAAACACTTCTGAAAAAATTCCGGAACCAGTGTACCTTATCGACCATGACTGCAAGCATAATGGCTACTATATTTTCTAAAATAACTAAACTTACAGTTAGAATCATCGTATTTTTAAGTGCATTATGAACCCGTGGGCTATTCCATATTTCCACAAAATTTGCAAACCCGATAAACCGAACATCATCACTTACGCCGTTCCATGATGTGAAGCTATAATACACACTACCCAGGGTAGGAACAATTACAAACAGGGTATACAGTATTAATGAAGGCAAAATAAACAGAAGCGCGTAGGACTGCCACTTTTTCTTTTTCTTTGTGGGTACATATATGTTATCCATATTTACAGATGGTACTGCCATATCATTCTCACTCCTTCCAAAGTACATCTGTTATAAGAAGGGCCCCTGCTACAAGCAGAGGCACCTTCTTCCGTCTGATATCCCCTTACTGTGCGTTAACTATCACTTCGCTGTCATATTCCGTATCAGCAGCTTTCATATATTCGAGAACATCTGCGTCTTTCGCAACAAGATCCTGCATCAATTTGTAATACCAGTTGCGGAATTGTGGAGGAATTTGATTCTCACCCCACCAGTTGTTAATGGCTAGCGATTTAATAACATTTGGATCAGCAATAATGTCTAGTGCAGCTTGCATTTGTTCGCTTACTTCATAGGTCACATTCTCTGTTGTAGATGGAACACCGCTGACACTAGCTAAATATGGAGAGTATTGTTCTGCTTCAAAAAAGAAACGAATAAACGATTTAATAGCTTCGGTTTTATCAGCATCTTTAGCTGCTTCTGCAGACAATGACCATCCAGCAGGCGATGGCAATCCGAGTACCTTCACTCCGCCTTCACGATCTGGAAGTGCATAGAATCCGAATTCGAAGCTTGGATCAGCTTCGGCAATTTGAGTGAACATCCATGTTCCGGAGAACAACTGTGCCGCCTTGCCGGAAACTAGAATGGATGCCGTTTGGTTATCGCCAGTACTTAACCAACCCTTGTCAACATATTTTGAGAAAAGCTCTTGATAATCTGTCATAGCTTGAACCACGTTCGCGTCAGTAAAACTAACTGTTTTGGCAGTTTTCTTAGAGTTCCAATCCGGGTCAGCAGCATACACATCGTCAATCAGGAATTTATTAAGCCAGAAGCCCATATGGAAAATATCTTTACCACCTACAACGATAGGGGAAATACCTGTAGCTAATAGTTTTTCCTGAATAGCTAGAAATTCACCATACGTTTTAGGAAGTTCTGTAACACCAGCATCGGCATAAGCTTTCTTGCTATAGATAATGCCTTGAGGTGCAGTAGAGCTTAATGGTGCATTCCAAACCTTACCATCTACTTCAGGAAGGACTTTGAACAAGCTCTTCAAATCTTCAGGAAACTCTGCAATTTTACCTGCATCAGCAAATATCTTTGTATCCCGCATTTCGACAAGATCGGGGAATTCTCCAACGGCATCTTTTGTCTTCAGCCAGTCTAGATAAGCAGCTGATGTAGTTTCACTCAAGTCTGTAATTTTAATATGAGGGTTAGCTGCTGTGAATGCCTTAATCGTATTGGCGATTGCTACCTTAGTAGCTGGGTCACCCGCAGCATATCCAACCGTGAAGCTTACATCCTTGGGAACATCCTTAGCAACATCCGTTGTCTGTTCCTTGCCAGGTTCTTGTGGTGCTGGTGTATTGGCGGTTTTATTATTCCCACCGCAAGCCGTAAGAACTGTCATAATAACAAGCAATAGTACGGTCAATTTCAAAGTAGTTTGTCTAATCATTTTTATTTGAACCTCCCTTTTGAATGAAAGCTGGAAACTTAATTATCGATGTGCGCATCATCGTCTGAAAGCGTTTCCCTTGTTAATAGAATAGCATTGAATTTTGTACGTTAGAATGAAGTTTTTTAAGCATGGTATGTGGTGAATTTAAGAAATGAACAAAAAAAAAGGAATATTAAATTCCTTCTTCTGGAATGGGAAATAATAGAAGTACTGAAGTGCCGATATGCACGCGACTGCTAATGGATAATCCAAATTCCTCCCCATAGATCGATTTGATTCGCTCATGAACATTTTTCAAACCAACATTTTTACTTGGAGCTTTGAGATCATCAAGAGATTCATTTACGCGCTGCAATGTTATAGCATCCATCCCGATCCCGTCATCATACACAGTGACCGCGATGTTCCTCTCCCGCTTTTCTATCGTTAATCCTACCGTTCCCTTACCTCTTAGACGTAGTCCGTGCTGAACAGCATTCTCGATGATAGGTTGTAAGGAAAGCTTTAGAATTGGCCAATTCAGATCTACTTCTACAGAAATATCGGTTTGTAACTCATACCTATTGTCAAACCGAACGGAGATAATATAGAAATAATCATGCAGATGCTCAAGTTCACTTTGTATACTCACTCTTTCTTCTCCATAATCAATGACATATTTCAGTTGATTGGATAAGGAGAGAATCATATCTGCAACTTCGTCCACCTCTTTATCTACCGCATTCATTCTAATCACTTCAAGGGTATTATATAAATAATGTGGACGGATTTGACTCTTCAAAGCGTTAAGTTCTGTCTGCTTCTGTTTAATCTCGGCAATATATGCTTCGTTAATGTATACCTGTAGACGATTCACCATTCTATTGAAACCGTGACTCAGCCTGCCCATCTCATCATTACTGTCTACTGTCAGCTGTACATCCAAATTACCAGACTCCACAATGGCCATCTGCTTAATTAAATTTCGGATCGGCGCGGCCAACCTTCGAGAGAACCAGGCCCCCATGACAATGAGAACGAATGAACAAATAAGAATAGCAATATACACGGTTGCTCGGGCCGTGAAAAGTTGCTGAAATAATTGCTCCTTATGAATTTTGACTACAAGAGCCCCATTAAGGAAAGGAATCTCCTCGCTTAGGGCAATCATTTCATCACTCATCTTCCCCTCAACTCCAGTTCCAGCTTGAGGAGTCTTCAGATTTCCAAAGTAAACATTATCATTTCCATCAAGTAGAACCAATTCATCCTTCTCATTCAGGTCGATCTCTCCAAAAAACGGATTGAACATATCGGTATCTATATCAAAAAAAAGTGTACCCACAACTTTGGGCTCCTGTGTTAGTGGACCAGAGATATCAATCAGATTACGCCCTATTGTAATAACATTTTTATTGGAACCCATATAATATAATTCAGGATGAGGTGGGAATATTCCCATCTTAGCAGGGCTTGTACTCATCTCTTGTTTCCAATCTCTAAAAGGTAATAAATCGAGCGTAAGACCCTTGCTTTGTTTCTCCTGATAATATATTTTCTCATCCATCTCTCTTACAAAATAGACACTACGGATAAAGGAATCACTGTATAAAATTGTTTTTAAGAAAGCGTCAATCGGAATGGTATTGATTTGCTCTAATTCATTTACATTATATCTCTGATTCATTGTAGCGCTTTCAACATATCCTTCATAGCGTCCCGTATACATCAGTTTAGAGATTTCGTTATATTGATTAAAGGCAGAATTTATATTGTAACTCATGTAAAGTACCATTTGCTGCAAGTTGCTAGTCGTATAACGTTCCACATAGCTAGAAAAGGTCTGAACGGAAAATAAACTGAGAGCAAACAATGGAATCAAACCTACCAATATAAATGATGCGGAAAACTTAACGAATATACTTTTGAACCTGCGACCCCCAATATGCATCAGACAAGGAATCCCCTTTTCCAGTTTATTGTTTTCTGGCAGACTGTTTATATTCCTGTGGTAACTTTCCATATTTCTTCTTGAACATATCGCTGAAATGCCGCGCATTATTGTATCCAACGCGTTCCGCAATCTCATATACCATTAGATCGTTTTGTTGAAGTAGCTGAAGTGCATGTTTCATTCGCACCTCTGTGACGTAATGCTTGAAATTCTGGCCTGTATGTTTCTTAAAAAAACTACTGAAATAATATGAATTCATAAATACAAGTGCAGCCATAGACTCCAATGTAATGTTGCTCGCGTAGTTCTCTTCAATGTACTTCTTGACCTGTGATAGCTGTGCTACTTCTTTATTGCCCATACGGCTAGCTAACTGCTGGTACATTCTGTCCACGATCTTCTCAAACTCTTCTCCAACCTTATCGAACGTTGCATAATCGATCAAGCTTTCAAGAATAGAATAGAGCTCCTGATTAGACTCATTCACCTTTATTCCGAAATCAAGCAACTCCTGCTCAAGCATCATAATGGTATTGCATACACTGGATACAGCTAAGTTTTTACTACTACCTGCGAACATCCTGATGCTTTGTAGAATCTGCTGTATCATTACAGATACCCGACCTTCATTCTGAGAAGTGAGTGTTACGACTAGTTCTGCCTGAAGCTCAGCTAGCGTTGATAACTGTGCTTCCCCTTCATCCCTGAAAGTCTCATGTGTAATGACGCGATTCACACCAATAAAGTATTTTCTCCCGAGCGCTTTAACAGCTTCTCTGTATGACTTGTCTGCAGAGGAAATATCATCCACTGCACTTCCGATCCCGATGGACACATTCAATTTTAGGTAGCTATTGATTTTGGAATGAAGATCTTCCGCAAGCTTGGCAGACTCACTAAGGCAATCATGTTGTAGCAGGATACCGAAGCGCTCACCTTTTCGAAATACAAATCCACTGCGAATATCATCCATTGTTTCCTTAATGATATTATGAAGTGCGAATTCAACGAGCTTACGCTCACGTTCTTCCCACCGAAGTGAGAGTTCAGTATCCTCATCTATCTCCAACATGCAAATACTTACATAAGAACTAACTACGAGAACGCCCATATTCGTCAGTACAACTGCCGTTCCCTTATCGCCATCAGTCAAGCGATCTAACAGTTCTTCAATGGTTACTATACGATCCTTTTTCTCGTAAAGTTCTAGCATCTCTTTGTTTCGTTCACCTTCGGATTCCTGTCGTATTTGAGATACTGCCCTACTGAGTACCTGCTCCAGTTGGCTTTTAATGACTGGCTTAACCACGTAGTCAAGCGCTCCGTACTGTAGTGCTTGCTTGGCGTAAGAGAATTCCTGATACGCACTAATAAATATAACTTTGATCGGAAGCTTAGATTGATGTATATCACGAATAATATCAATCCCGCTACAGCCTGGCATGCTAATATCACTAATAACAAGATCAGGCTGACATTCAGCGATCAGTTGTTTCAACTCATTACCATCATTGGCTTCGCCTACAATCATCAAGCCAAGCTCCTCCCAAGAAAGAAGCTTCTTTAGTCCGCGTAAGATGACCGGCTCATCATCGGCCAGCAATACCCGAATCATTCTCATGGTGCGATTCCTCCTTGATTCGATAACGTAGGAAAGTTATTTTATACAGTTTACCACAAAGTTAAAATTTTTCAGGATAAATATAAGCTTTTTTTAGATATCATGTACACTATCATAAAAAAGAGATTATCCCAATAGCCATAAAGATGACTTTGGGATAATCTCTAATTTTTCCTTCATTATATATGATAACTAATCCTCAATCGTAGAAAGATCTCCAGTCGGAAGTTGAAGCTCCCATGCTTTCAGCACACGACGCATGATTTTACCAGAGCGTGTCTTAGGCAACTTCTCTTTAAACTCTATTTCCCTAGGTGCTGCGTGGGCAGATAGCCCTTCTTTAACGAATCGATAAATTTCTTCTTTCAACTCAGGAGTTTCAACATATCCTTCCCGAAGTGAAATGAATGCTTTAATGATCTCTCCTCGGATCGCATCTGGCTTCCCAATAACTCCTGCTTCTAGTACAGCAGGATGCTCCAACAATTTACTTTCTACTTCAAAGGGTCCAATACGTTCTCCTGACGAATTAATGACATCATCAATTCTACCTTGGAACCAGAAATATCCCTCATCATCCATATAAGCAGAATCACCTGAAATATACCATCCAGGCACATGGAAATATTCTTCGTATTTCGTTGGATTATTCCATATCGTGCTCATCATCGCTGGCCATGGTGCCTTAATAGCTAGATTCCCCATAGTGTATGGTGGCACTGTATTACCCTGGTCATCTTTAATGGTAGCTTCAATTCCAGGTAGAGGGCGACCCATAGATCCCGGCTTAATTGCCATTCCTGGATAATTACAAATCATCTGTCCTCCCGTTTCCGTCATCCACCAGGTATCATGAATGCGTTGCCCGTACGTTTTATATCCCCAGCGAACTACTTCAGGGTTCAGTGGTTCCCCAACCGAAAGGACATGCCGTAAACTACTGAGTTCATAATTCGATATAATGTCTTCTCCTGCGCCCATAAGCATCCGGAAAGCGGTTGGCGCACTGTACCAGACCGTTACTTTATATTTATCTATCGTAGCGTACCAATCCTGCGGACTGAATCTTCCACCGCGAACAACACTTGTAACTCCAGACAGCCATGGAGCAAAAATACCATATGCCGTACCCGTTACCCAACCAGGATCAGCCGTACACCAATAAATATCATCCTCACGTAAATCAAGTACAACTTGTGCTGAATAATAATGTTGGATCATAGCATTCTGAACATGATATACGCCCTTCGGTTTTCCAGTAGATCCTGAAGTATAATGCATAATGAGTCCATCTTCGCGGTTCAGCCACTGTAGCTCTAGCTCCATAGATGCTGAGCTCATCTCTTCTTTATAACTAATCACAGAATCATCTTGATCCGCAACCTCATCAACAATAATAACATGTTGTAATTCAGGAAGTTCCGCCCTTGATACTCTTCCCAAAAGTCCAGAAGTCGTTATCAAAGCCACCGCTCCACTATCTTCAAGTCTTTCTTTAATCGCGGTCTCCATAAATGCCTCAAATAGAGGACCCACCACAGCACCGATCTTAATTATGCCAAGCAAACAAATATATAATTCCGGACTACGGGGCATAAATATGAAGACTCGGTCCCCTTTTCCAACTCCATACTTTCGAAGGACATTCCCGAATTGATTCGATTGATCGCTTAATTGTTTATAAGTATATGATTCTTCTCGATGTGAGTCACTATACAAGAGTGCGACTTTATCGCCACGCCCTTCACTTACATGTCGATCGATAGCTTCATAGGCCATATTACATTTCCCTGTTTCATACCACGTGAAGTGACGTTCAATTTCTTCCCAATTAAAATCGTTCCGAGCTTGCTCATAATCACCCATATTTGACACTGGGTTCACACTTGGTAGTATTTCATTATGTTTGATTTCCATTCGATTTAAGCCCTCCATTCAATTAAATCCACACTTGAAGATAACGCTTACAACAATCGTCATTTATCGCAGTCCAGATATCTTAATCAAGAACTATATGGCATAATATAAATAGCACTATGTATCCCAATCACAAATAACCTGTGACTAACTTGTGTCAGAAAGATTATAGCATACGTCACTGAACTCTGCCATTTATTTTCATCCTGTGTCTGTATATTATAATGAAGGAAGGTGCAAGCATGGATCATTACAAACGCTATCAAAGCCATTTCTTGTCTCACTCTGATATTCCTCTCGTTATCGAGGGTCCTGTATCAGGTGAATACGTTAAGCAATTAACTCTTCATCCTGATCTTGATGCCTTTCGTCAGCCTAAGGAACAGCACCAGGCCCTAATTGAAATTGCTGATCTGCCAGAGGGGCGTATCATCATTACCCGCGATGGGCTTACTATTGTTGGATATGTTACTTTCCATTTCCCCGATGAGCAAGAACGTTGGTCTCAACAACACATGATAGATCTAATCGAGCTTGGCGCTATTGAAGTAGCCGATGACTACCGTTCATTAGGACTTGGCAAAAAGATGATTGAGATTGCCTTTGAGGAAGATCAAATGGAGCGGTATATTGTATTCACAACAGAATACTATTGGCATTGGGACTTAAAGGGAAGTGGTCTAGATGTGTGGGGCTATCGAAAAATGATGGAGAAACTAATGAAAGTCGTTCATATGGAGTGGTATGCAACAGATGATCCCGAGATATGTTCTCATCCTGCCAATTGCCTTATGGTACGCATGGGGAAGGATGTCCCTCTCTCTTCAAAGGAACAATTCGATCGCATCCGATTTCAATCACGTTTTATGTATTAATGATAAAAGGACTGATCCTAATCATAATCGAAAAAGCATTTGCTCTATAATAGCGTGAGAACGTTGCGAAGATGCAATTGTAAAATCAGCGTAATTCACATGCGCCGATCCATCCGCTTTATCCGACATTGAGCGTATAATGACAAATGCTACATTATTCATGTAGCATACTTGAGCTACTGCAGCACCTTCCATCTCAACACACGCCCCATCCATTTCATTACGTAGCCATGCAACTGTATTGCGATTTGCTATAAATTGGTCTCCAGATAATACTTTACCCAACATGTATTTCCCAACAGATATTTCGTGACAAGCCTGTTCAGCTAGAGCTATTAATTGTGCATCCGCGGAAAATGTAGATATTTCCTGATAAGGAATGACACCTCTTTTAAATCCAAGTGCAGTTACATCCATATCATGCTGAATACATTCTGTGGAGATTACGATATCCCCAATATTTAAATCAGGATGAATCGCTCCAGCAACACCGGTAAACAATACTTTGGATGCTCCGAACTGATCAATTAATATCTGTGTAGTTACAGCCGCATTCACCTTACCTACGCCAGACTTACATACAACGACAGGCTTCCCATGAAGGATCCCTTTAACAAAGCGAACTCCAGCTTTGGTTATTTCTTTACTCTGTTCCATTCCTGCTAATAATAACTTGATCTCTTCATCCATAGCTCCGATCAGCCCAATAGTTGATTCTATTCCCACAAGCCCCATATTGCACACCTCATTAACTAGTTTTTATGGTCTTAGTCTCATCAAGCAGAAACGGCAATACCGTCCTTTTTCAAGGACGGTATCCGTCTCTGCCGAAATATAAGTAATAGAGTATCAAGAAACAATTTCATAATCGCCGATTTAGCTGCATCGGCGATTATGAAATTGTTTCAAGTGAAACTTATACTTTCTTATATTTGAAAAAAGCTCCTTAACGGAGCTTTCAATAAAACCATTATTCACAATGTATTAATCTTCTTTCACAGCTCTAACAGAAAGGCGAAGAATGGTCTCATGCGGTAAAATAACCCGCGGATTCTCGACGTTCTCTTTCTTCATATATTTCGTTAAGAGTCGCATAGCTACTGCTCCCAAATCATACATCGGTTGGGCTACTGTTGTGAGTAATGGCCGAACCATAGATGCCATACGAATATTGTCCACACTAATAATGGAGATATCATCCGGCACTCTAAGCCCTGCATCCTGAATACTATGAATCGCACCTATCGCCATTTCATCTGTTGCAGAGAAGATAGCCGTCGGTTTTTTTCTCAGATCAAGGAAATATTTCATTGCCTCTACTCCGGATTCATAGCGATAATTACCAATACGAACCCAGTCTTCCCGATATTCAATTCCTGCCGCTTCCAATGCTTTCTTATATCCTTGGAAACGTGAATAACCATTTGCTGGATCTTGAAGTGTACCGCTGATCATAGCAATCTCACGATGCCCATGCCGAATCAGCGTATTCACTGCATCGAAAGCAGCAGCTTCATGGTCGATGTCAACCGATGGATAATTGTTGTTCACATCACTAGTTGCACAGAGCACAACCGGAACTGAAGAAGTCTGGAATGCTTGAATGTGTTCTTCTGTTACAGTTCCGCCCATGAACAACAATCCATCCACTTGTTTCTCAAGTAATGTATTAATAACTCGAATTTCCTTTTCTTTCTTCTTGTCAGCGTTACATAGAATAATATTGTAATGGTACATGTTTGCAATATCCTCTATGCCCCGAGCAATTTCAGCGAATATTGAATTAGAAATGTCAGGAATTACAACACCAACCGTTGTAGTCTTCTTACTAGCCAGACCTCTCGCAACAGCATTGGGACGATATCCTAAGAGCTCAATTGCCTCATATACTTTCTTACGGGTCTGTGGCTTGACGTTGGGATTGTTATTCACAACCCTAGATACCGTAGCCATAGATACGCCAGCCTCACGCGCAACATCATAAATGGTTACTGTCAAATTCTTTCTCTCCATTACAAATAAATTTTCATTCGATCAACCCAATAAGCTTAATATTACGACAAATTCCTACTTTACGCAATGTTAACGCTTCATAACCTATTGTAAATTCTGAATTATATATAACAATACGAGATGTAAACTTCTCTAGATATAAATACTCATTAATATCGTAACAAAAAATGACGGAAAAAGCCAATAAACTACACAGAACTACCCTTTTTCGTGAGAATAGTGATTCTCTCGGTCCAATTCTGCTAATAGGTTTGAAAGCTGTCGTAATCTTTGTCTAATATGATCAACCCAAATCATGTCCTCTACTCCTTTAGCATACCCAAATAGATCAAGTAATAGATTGATCCGTTCATTTATTGCCTCTCTTACTGCAAGTTCGAGTTCCTCACAAGAATCGCTCTCTTCTTGTAAAAACACTTCGTAGATAACCTGTGATGACTCGTTAATTTTCGTGAAGGAGATCCGTTTCTTGCGCGGTGAGGTCTCAATATTCTTCAGATAATCCGTCAATATGGGCTTTACTGATCCCAATAGACGATACGTCGAACATGCTTCACAAGCTCTCATAGGTACATGTAGGATTTGTATTTCTCCTGCGACTTGAATGGTACGCAGCTCTAGTCGCATCAATTGACCACACTTACATTGTATCTTCACCATTAACACCTCATCGTAACAATATATATTTAGACATACGTAAATAAATAGAATGATTTTAACCCTATTCGACTTTGTTTGGAGTAAATCCTTCTCATTTATGGGTTTATTTTAAATTACCTCTAACTCTGTATAATGGATTTCTAAATTGTGACTAAAGACAATCCTTTTGTTAGAATGAAATAGTACGCGTTCAAAGATATACGTCCAAATCAGAATAGGAGCGATACAACAATGAGACTTTCCGGCAAAAAGGTAATAGCGCTTGTGAGCGAAGACTTTGAAGATTTAGAGTTATGGTATCCGATCTACCGATTACGCGAGGAGGGAGCTGAGGTTCACCTTGTAGGAGAAGAAAAAGGAATAACATACATCGGTAAATATGGCGTTCCAGCAAAAAGTGATTACTCCTTTGAAGAAGTAAATAGTCAAGATTATGATGGTATTCTTGTACCAGGAGGATGGGCTCCTGATAAACTCCGTCGTTATAGTAAAGTAATAGAGCTTATTCGTGACATGAACAACGATCGCAAACCCATTGGACAGATCTGCCATGCAGGCTGGGTGCTCGTGTCCGCGCGCATTCTGAATGGCGTTACTGTAACTTCAACTCCAGGAATACGAGACGATATGGAGAATGCAGGTGCCATTTGGAAAGATGAAGCTGTTGTCGTGGATGGACACATTATTTCTGCTCGTAGACCTCCCGATCTTCCACCGTACGGTAAAGCCTTTTGTGACGCTTTAGCAGACAAATAACCGAACTAAAAACACCCGCTTCCTTCAATCCCAATGGGACAAAAAGAAAGCGGGTGTTTTTAATTTATATGAAGTCACTAATCTACAGCAATAGAGATACTACTTCTGTGAGCATCATGATAATCATTCAACAATTTTTCGATTTCTGTACTCGTACGTAGCTGAAGACATTCTCTTGCTACTTCCTTATCTTCTTCAGCAGATGTATTCAGAAGACGATGCTTGATCCTAAGTAATGATTCTGGAGACATGCTAAGTTCATGCACCCCTAATTCTATCCACAAAGGAATAGAACGCTCGTCCCCTGCCATTTCACCACAGACACTAACTGGGATACCTGCATTTCTTGCCGCTTCAACGGTCGATCGAAGCATGCGAAGTATAGCTGGATGATACGGATGGTACATATGAGCGATCTGCTCATTCATTCGGTCAACAGCAAGTACATATTGTACAAGATCATTCGTACCAATACTAAAGAAGTCACTTTCTTCGGCCAGTAAGTCAGCAATCGCAACCGCTGCTGGCACTTCAATCATAATCCCAACTTGAATATCATGATTGTAGGAGATTCCTCGTTCGTCTAATTCTTTCATCGCTTCACGGAGAATTTCATTAGCTTGTCTCACTTCTTCTACCGAAGAAATCATAGGATACATAATCTTCACTTTTCCGTAATGACTAGATCGTAATATCGCTCTTAGTTGGGTTTTGAACAACTCCTTCCGGTCTAGACTAATCCGAATAGCTCGGTATCCGAGGTATGGATTATCCTCTTCCGGAAGAGGGAAGTAATCCAAATGCTTGTCCCCTCCAATATCCAATGTACGTATAACAACGGATCCATTGCCCATGGATTCTGCTACATGACGATATACCTCAAATTGCTCATTCTCACTTGGAAATGTATCTCGATTCATATATATGAATTCTGTTCGAAAAAGCCCTACCCCCACTGCACCATATTTCAGTGCAGTGTCCATTTCTTTGACAGAACTAATATTGGAAGATAGATTCAGCTGAACACCATCTTTAGTCACCGCTTCTACAGATGCCAAGAGTTCAAGCTGCTCCTTCTTCTTCTTTTGCTTCACTCGTCGGCTTGAATAATGGATGATCGTTGATTCATTCGGATCTATGAAAACATGACCTTCGTCTCCATCTATTATCATCATATCCCCAGTCTGAATTGGCGTCTTTAAACTATTCTCCAATCCAGATACAAACGGAATCCCCAAAGCCCGCGACATAATAACAGAGTGAGATGTCTTCCCGCCAACTAAGGTAGCTATCCCTAACACATGAGAAGGATTTAGATGCACTAGCTGGGACGGAGATAGTTCCTTAGCAACCAGAATATAAGGTTGGGTATCTTCAGGAAGTGTTATCTCCGGTGCCCCAAGTAGATGCTTTAACAATCGATTCCCAACATCCTTAATGTCCAAAGCCCGTTCTTTCATATATTCATCATCCAGCAGATCGAACATCGTTACGAAATGGTCAATAGCCTCTTTCACAGCAACTTCAGCCGCTTTGTATTGGCGTTCAATGATCCCTTGGATTTCATTCATAAAGATTGGATCCTCTAGTATCGCAAGATGAGCATCGAAAATATTGGACTCCTCTTCACCTACCACCTCTTTGAATTCATCTCTGATGATCTCAATTTCACTTCTTGAGGTGCGAATCCCTTCGTACAATCGTTCGAATTCCTTTGCCAAATCAATGGTATCCATTCTGGATTCAGGTAGATCCCACTCCCAACTAGGAAGAACAAAAGCTTTACCAATAGCGACTCCAGAAGCCGCTCCAATACCTTGTATCATGACTCAAACCCTCCAACATTCCTGTCGTATAACACAACAGACATCACAGATGCCTGCCCTTTTTTTACGGCTTTGAAAGGAGCAAAGCTCCATGACTTAACTCGTTCAGGATTGGTAATCACCATCGGAGTCGCCAATGATTTGGCATGCTTACGGATATACGCCAAATCAAACTTAATGAGTAACTGACCCGGAACAACAGAATCCCCTTCTTTGACGACAGCTTCAAAGTGTCCACCTTTGAGCTGGGATGTATCTATCCCTATATGAAGAAGTACCTCAAGACCTTCTGGTGTCGAAATTCCAATCGCGTGCATCGTAGGATACAGATGAATGATCGTTCCATAGACTGGGGAAACCAATTCATCTCGCTCGGGCATAAATGCCACGCCATCCCCGACCAACTTAGTAGCAAATATATGATCCGGCACATCCTCAATCGGCAACATACGTCCCTGAACCGGAGCACTAAATAGTACTTGAGGCAAATCTCTCTGCATCAACTTATTAACTTCCTCACGAATCAATTCTGAATACGTGCCAAAGACAACCTGGACATTGCCACCGCCTAGCTTGATCAATCCTGCAGAACCAAGTAACTTAAGGGCATTACCATCAATTAGCCTGTCATTCTTAACGGTAAGTCGCAGGCGGGTAATACAAGATTCTACCTGTACAATGTTCTCCTTACCTCCGAGGGCTTCCAGTATGAGCGGAGCTTGGTAGGGGATATTCCCTGCCCAATCTTCTAGTGTCGATCCCTCTTCACGTCCTGGTGTTGGGATTTGAAATCTATGAATTGCCCATCGGAACAGCACGTAATAGATGACCCCATACACTATTCCAATAGGAATGATCATCCAGGCATTCTGTGATAAATGAAGATTGAGTACGTAATCAATAGCCCCAGCAGAATATGAAAATCCATGATGAATTCCTAAGGCATATGTAATCCACATCGCGATTCCGGACAATACAACATGAATAATATACATATAAGGAGCCACAAATAAGAAGGCAAACTCAATCTGTTCAGACACCCCTGTGAAGAAACAGACCAATGCGGCTGTTAGAAATATCTTCTTAATCTTGGGTTTAAGGTCCTCACGTGCTTCATGAATAATTGCCAGAGCAATACCCGGCAGAGCAAACATCATGATTGGAAATAATCCCGCCATGAACGTTCCAGCCGTGGGATCACCTGCGAAATAACGTGGTAAATCACCTTGCACGATATTTCCTTGCGGCGTGGTATAGTTTCCAATCTGGAACCAGAACACATTGTTTAGTAGGTGATGCAGACCAAAGGCAGTAAGAATGCGATATAGCATCCCATATATGAAGAGCCCAAACCCACCTAAATGTGTAACCATGAGAGTCAGTTCGTCCAGACCTCGCTGTAAAAGTGGTGCTATTCCAACCATAAACCACGAGAATATAGCTGAGAACAACCCCATACTCAGAAACACAAATCGTGTTCCACCAAAGAACTGTAAAATTTCTGGAAGCTTCATAAGTTTAAATCGATTGTATAGTACGCCTGCGATCATACCGAAGATAATTCCGATTAAAATAGTTGGCTGTATCTTTCCATCGCCCATATGTCTTGTAATCTGGTCGTAAATAAACATGCCAGATAACGCAGCAAGCCCCGCTGGCCCTCCTTGGTTAGCAAGCCCCAACGCTACTCCTACCGCAAATAAATAAGGCAAGAAGAAGAATATCCCTTGGCCTGCCCATGTACTAACTTCAGCTATGGCTGGAAGTCCCCACGCTGCCCAAGGTAAACTACCTACGCTTAACAGAATAGCCGCAGCAGGCAACACCATTGTAGGGAGCATGACCGCTCTTCCGAGCTGTTGTAAAGATCCCAACCAATTCAAGGTGACACTCCCCCTTCTCCACACGATCAACAACGAATGAAGCTTCATTCATTGTTGATCCTATGTACATTAAATGGTACGCCCTGACAGACATTTTGTCAAAAACAAAAAAAAGACCCAAAAGGGTCTTCTTTATTCCTATTCGGAATCCTTAACTAGCAAATTAGCATCCTCAACTTTGATACATCGATCCATAATAACAGTTAACCCACGCTCTTTAGCAATCTCCGCAGCTTCATCGCTAACAATTCCCTGTTGTAGCCACAATACATTGGCCCCAATAGCTACAGCTTCACGTGCTACCTCTGCACAGTACTCAGCACGACGAAATACATTCACAATATCTATCGGTTCGGGAATATCTTGAAGCGATGCATAACATGTTTCACCTAAAATCTCTGTCCCACTAGCAGTAGGATTAACAGGAATAATACGATAGCCCCTCTTTTGCATAGCATAGGCAACCATATAGGAAGTGCGGTCACTCTTATCAGATAGACCCACTACGGCAATATTACCAGCTTGCTTCAAAATATCCTTAATTTCTTCGCGCGTTGGATTACTGAAAGACATCATGGCACCCCATTTCCTAAAGTATAGGATTGATTATATAAATATTATTGAACCCATTCCACTTGTGCACCAAGTGCTTGTAAATGGTCGAAATACTGCGGATAAGACTTAGCAACATGATGAGCATCTTTAATTCGGATCGGTTGCACAGATCTCAATCCAAGTATACTCAAGGCCATAATCACACGATGATCGTAGTGTGCATTAATCTCCACACCACCTTCAACGCCTTCCGGGCGTCCATGGACAATGATCTCTGACTGTCTCTCTTCTACATTCGCACCTGCTTTACGAAGTTCTGTCAAATAGTCTGTGATTCGATCACACTCTTTATACCTTAAATTCTCTATATTATAGAATCGCGATGTCCCCTCAGCAAATACGGCAGCTGCAACCATAGCAAGCACAGCATCCGTAGCTGCATCACCATCAAATTCTATCGCCTTCAATCTACCATTCCCCTTAACGTGGACAATATCATTCTCATGTGTAAGAGGGACCTCCATCATCTTCAATACGTCGACAATAGCACGTTCACCCTGCTTACTTGAGACAGACAATCGTTCTACAATGACATCAGACTGCGTAACAGCAGCTGCGGCCAGTATGGCTGCTGAACCCGGATAATCACCTTGTACTTTGTACTCCTTCGCCTGGTAGTTTTGTCTACCTGGCACTTGAAAAACCATATAATCCTCACGCGCATGAATAACGATTCCAGCCTGTTCAAGAACTTCAAGTGTCTGACCCACTACAACCTTCGATTTCAAATCTCCTAGAACTTCAATCTCACTATCCTGATCTAGCAATGGTGTCAGAAATAGAAGAGCGCTCAAATATTGTGAACTTACCTCGCCAGACACCTTGATTTTACCGCCCTGGGGCTTGCCCCCACGAATGGTTATTGGTAATCTACCGTCATTATGATCAACCTCGACGCCCAATTGGCCTAGTGCTTCGATCAGATCATCATGAGGTCTTTTCCCCAAAGAATCTGGATATGTATTCACAAACGTAACTTCTGGGCATAACGCAGCAATTCCCATCAAGAATCGCAAAACAGCGCCAGCATTGCCGACATTCAATTCTTTAACATCCTTTGGATGCTTACCGAAGCCAGTAATAACAGCCTTCTCATCATCTTCAATCAGCGTTGCCCCAAGATCCTGAATACAGCGTCTCATAGCATCGCTATCTTCACTGTGTGCTGGGAAATAAATAGTGCTCGTACCTTCTGCTAATGCAGCGACAAGCAAATAACGCGTTGTATAGTTTTTGGAAGACAAAGCCCCAATATTCCCTCTTAATTGAGGTGTAGGATTAACAATAATATCCATCATCAATAACTCCTTTGTAGTTATATAGTCAAGGTTACCTCCTACCGCAAACACTCTTAAACGCGGTAATTCGCTAAAATCATTGAACCCACTTGCTCCGCCGAAAATAAAGATGTATTCACTGTGTAATCAGCAAATAGGTATGCATTCTTACGTTCTTCAAGAATACTGCGTATTCTCTCTTCTGTATTTCCCGCTAGCAATGGTCTCAGCCCATCCCCTTGAACACGTGAAGCGATATCATCCGCTTCAGCAGTCAAAGCAACAACCCAACCACCATGGCTCATTAAATCACAATTCTCTTGATTTAACACAGCTCCACCGCCTGTAGCGATAACCTGCTTCGTAGATGTAAGAACCTTCTGTAATATCCCTGTCTCAGCCTGACGGAAATAAGCTTCTCCCTGATTGGTGAATATCGATGCAATGCTACATCCCTCCTGGACCTCCAGCGCAGCATCCAAATCAACCAAATTATATTCAAGATGTTGTGCGAGCCATTTACCTACAGTAGATTTGCCCGTACCCATCATTCCTATCAGAATAATATTATGTTGTGATTGACTCAAACTCTCACCCCTTTATTCAACCCCATATCTAGGTCTTAAAGAAATCATACTAACTCGTTGTTTCATATCATACCACAGCCCTAAAAGTTTCGACAATCATACTACCCAAGGAAGATTCTATTTCTACTAGAGTTACATATACTAGAGTGAGCTGTAAATAGACTGCTTTAAAAGGAGCGTTGAATTCATGCACCATTCTGAGAGTCATTCAATCCCTAACTTAAGACGCCTTGAAGAAATCTGTGATGTCCGCCATATGTTATGTCGCGATGATATGATGTGGGTTCTTCATTATGTTCAACAAAAAGTGGCTCAAGGTGATCCAGCACTGCTGGAACTCCCTAAGCCACGTTTACTTCGTAATTTCCAATACTTCGGAGAGGTCAGCATACTACTTCTTAAGCGACCTGGCACAAGTTATCTTGAACAAGATAATATTCGTTCCTGCCTTATGGAAGCCATGCATGGACTGATTCCCGTAAACCCTATTCTGTCATCCAGTTAAAATGGAAGCTACCTTCTTTGTCCACACGGTTGAACGTGTGAGCGCCGAAGTAATCACGTTGCGCCTGAAGTAGATTCGCCGGCAATCTCTCTGTGCGATAGCTGTCGTAGTATGCAAGTGCACTTGCGAATCCAGGTACTGGAATTCCTTGTGTAACTGCAGCAGAAATCGTTTGACGCCAAGCTCCTTGATAATTCTCCAAAATATCTTTAAAGAATGGATCAAGCAACAAATTCTTCAAGTCTGCATTGTTCTCGTATGCATCCGTAATGTTTTGTAAGAATCGGGAACGAATGATACAGCCTCCGCGCCAAATTTTTGCAAGTTCACCATATTTCAAGTTCCACTCATACTCATCAGAAGCAGCGCGTAGTTGCGCGAAACCTTGAGCATAAGATACGATTTTACTCGTAAACAAAGCCTTACGAACATTTTCGATGAACTCAGCTTTATCCCCTTGGAAAGGTTCAGTTGTAGGTCCGTTCAGAATTTTGCTAGCTTCTACACGTTCTTCTTTCATTGCAGACAAGAAGCGTGAGAATACCGATTCAGTAATCATTGACAAAGGTACGCCAAGATCAAGGGAGCTTTGGCTTGTCCACTTACCAGTACCTTTTTGTCCAGCAGAGTCAAGGATAACATCAACCATTGGCTTACCAGTCTCGGAATCATACTTCGAGAAAATATCGGCAGTAATTTCGATCAAATAACTGTCCAGTTCCCCTTTATTCCATTCTGTGAAAATTTCATGTAATTCCTTAGCGTCAAGATGTAAAACATCCTTCAAGAGCTGGTAAGCTTCACAAATGAGTTGCATATCACCATACTCGATACCGTTATGCACCATTTTGACATAGTGTCCCGCACCATCAGGTCCAATATATGTACTGCAGGCCTCACCATCTATTTTAGCTGAAATAGCTGTTAAGATTGGCTCAACTAATTGATACGCACTCTCTTGACCACCAGGCATGATAGAAGGACCTTTTAATGCTCCTTCTTCTCCACCGGAGACACCAGCTCCGATGAAACGGAAGCCTTTACCTTCGAGTTCTTTACTGCGGCGTACTGTATCAGGGAAGTAAGCATTACCCCCATCGATGATGATGTCGCCTTGATCTAGAAATGGCAGCAACTGCTCAATCGTTGCGTCAGTGGCTTTACCTGCTTGTACCATAATAAGAATTTTGCGTGGTACTTCAAGCGACTCCACGAATTCTTCAACGGAAAAAGAACCGCTCAAATTTTTACCTACAGCTTCTTTCAGAAGGTCATGCGTTTTTTCAGGAGAGCGATTGTATACAGAGACTGAAAAACCTCTACTCTCAATGTTAAGAGCTAAATTCTTACCCATTACAGCAAGTCCAATGACCCCTATTTCTTGTTTTGCCATTTGGTTTCTCATCCTTTGCTCTAGTTATTATAAAACATTAATACTCAATCTATATATTAGCGTTTTTACGCCAAAAAGTGAACCCCTACTGCTAATTCCTAACACAGAAAACACCTCAAAGGTTCGAGGTGTGTTTCCTAAATGACTCTTTTATTGTAGACGAAAAACTTGTTTACCATTCAAGAGTCGACAATTCCCGACATAATTCTCGAAGTCGCTCTTTGCAAAGTTCCATCTTCACCGTATCACTTTCCTTCATGGCTTCATACAATTTCTCCAATTCTTCATCCACTTCAATACGTCGTAATTGTAAACGTAGATCTCCTTCTAATGAAAAATACATATCGTTCATCTCTCGTTCACTAAAGTAGGTTCCCTTCTGGTACAGTACCCGCTGTTCATAACCGGATATTTCCACCAAACGGATCACTTCCCCGAACAATATATTTTCAATAAGAATCTGTCTGTCCTTAAATCGCTTTACAACCGCGTGACCTCTTGAGTCTCCAATCAATTTCTCCATCCAATCGGAAAGTTTAGCATCACGAATAATATAATCTCCTACCATTTTATAACCGCTCCGTGTTTTCAAAAACCGAAGTTTAACTAATTTCCGTCCCGTTCTAACTGAAATAATAAATAGTGTCTCATTCTCACTCCAATAAAGGGAATAGCCCTCTTGAATCAAATCTTTGATCAAATCTTGAATATGTCGCCGATTGAATCGGAGCTCCAGATTACAGTACTCAACTTCACAGCTTTTGTTCACGGCACTCCCTCCTAAATTGGCAATTACACAACAGGATCATCTCCATGCTATATTTTATACTTTATCTTATGTAATGGTAACTTGGTTTATTGACTATTTTTACCCTTAATAAATCATCATTAAACATTTCCCTGTAAATAAGAGCGATCCATCCACCTTGATCCTCCATTTAAAAGGTGTGTTATACTATTCTGATACCAATTCAAACAAGCATACAGGAGGCATTACCATGTCGTTCACAGGATTTACGAAGCAGGATTTCGACGTCTTTCACGTTCCAGGGCTACAACAACGTATGGAAGCACTCATTGCAAATATTCGTCCAAAATTAGATTTACTCGGAACAGAAATAGCCCCATTCCTATCTGCACTCTGTGGAGAAGAGATCTATCCACATGTAGCCAAGCACGCACGCCGTAAGGTCAATCCACCAAAGGATACTTGGGTCGCATGGGGAACTAGTAAACGGGGATATAAGGCATTACCTCATTTTCAAGTAGGTATGTTCGAATCCCATCTCTTTATTATCTTTGCCGTGATCTATGAGAGCCCTAATAAATTGCAGTTTGCCAAGAAGCTTCAAGCGCAAACCACGATCATTAATAAGCTAGTCCCGCAACAATTCTATTGGTCCATGGATCATATGGATCCTAGTGGAACACTTCATTCAGATGTAAAAAGTGCTGATCTGAAAGCTATGGCTCACAAATTATCTACCGTAAAGAAAGCTGAAATCATGTGCGGATTGCGCATTGATAATGATGATCCCATTCTTCAGAACGGCGAGGAACTTCTAGCCCTTATTCATACTACATTTGAACAACTACTACCGCTGTACAAAATGTCTTTTTAGAGGGTCTTCACAACTCGCTCTTTTAAGAAATAACTATCCTCTCACCGTTGTTCCTGTCCGCGGTTTACGCGTTAACAATAAATGGACAACAAACAAGGTAGCCATCACTAGGCTGCTTGCTATAAACGGGGCTTCGTGCCCCATAACATCCCATATCCTACCCGATACCAGTGGACCTACCACCATACCAGATCCTTGCAGTGTCAGGAAAAACCCCCAAATCGCTCCGCGTTCCCCCTTAGGTACTAAATGAGATACATAGGTATTCCATCCGGGCAAAATAAATGCATAACTCACCCCAATTAGCGCTACCATTATGAACACAAGCAATACAGATTGTACCATTGAGAATAAAAAGATGGATATCGCCGCAAGAAGAAATCCACCATGTAAAAATGGAGCCGTTCCGAAACGGTCAATTAATTTGCCACAAGGAATCAATGCAATTACCGTTATCCCTCCTCCAGCAATTAACAGCAGACTATACATATTCGGTGAGTACCCCAGTTCACTTTGTACATACAAGGTTATAACAGGCGTTAATATCCCAATAACAAATGACTGTAGGAACAATGCAGGATAGACAAGCCAGCTTACTTTTAGCGAATGTTTCACTTCATACATTGTCTTCTTAACACTGGTGATCAATTGTTTAACCTTAGAGGTCATTAGTATGATTACATTCTTATGTATGACCTCATCTAGCACCCTGCGTGGCTGTACACTCTTAACTTTACCCGGGAGAAGCAATGCAACTAGCACAAGCACGATACCACAGCCAATAAGTACTAAAAAAGAAGTGTGATAATTTGAGTTTGTCCGTTGCATTAGAAAATTCATCACAATGGGACCCGCACCTATTCCCAATAATGAAGCCGTTTCTAGCGCCCCGATCGCAGTACCATTACTATTATTGGGACCCGATATTTCCGTAGCACCTGTCATTGCACAAGGCCATAGTGGAGATGTGCCGATCCCTAGAATTAAACATGCAATAGCGATCCATACTGGGGCAGAAGTGAAGGCGATGATCACCACCGCAACAACGGTCATCAATAGTGCTCCTGACATCGTCTTACGATAGCCCAAGCGTTCTGCTAACCAACCAAAAGGACTTCTAAAGAGATTATCACCAACGTATTGCAATGAGAACGCTACTCCCACACTCCAAGCCGTTAATCCTAAAGAGTTCTTCATATATATGGGCAGAAGCGTCACCAGTAGGGATCCCTTTAGAAACTCGACTAGAAATATAATGATCATAAGCTCCACGAAAAAAGGGGACCTCAATTGATTATTTGCAACACTCTTTGAAACTGGCGTAGTAAATTCAGTCATCGTAACTCCCTTCACCCTAAATAATATCTTCTCTACGTACTTCTACTCCATTGAACAAAAGCTTGCATTCCCCCCCCGATTTGTTATACTCATCCTTGTATTTTATTTACGAAAGGGTGTGAAATTTCCATGGACCACAGCAAAACGCCGCTTTTTACAGCATTGAAAAACCATGCTGCTAGCAACCCCGTACAATTTCATATACCTGGACACAAAAAGGGTCGAGGATCAGATGAAGAATTCCGACAATTCATTGGGGATAACGCCCTTTCCATAGACTTAATCAATATTGCTCCGCTAGATGATCTACATCAGCCTACTGGTGTTATTGATGAAGCACAAGCGTTGGCAGCCGATGCCTTTGGAGCTGATTATACCTATTTTAGTGTTCAAGGTACAAGTGGTGCTATTATGACAATGATTCTATCCACCTGTTCGCCTGGTGATAAGATTATTATCCCCAGAAACATTCATAAATCAATCATGTCAGCCATTGTTTTTTCCGGAGCTAAACCGGTATTCGTCTCCCCTGCTCGAGATGAGAATTTAGGGATTGACCATGGAATTACAACAACTTCTGTTAAAAGAGCCCTTGATCGGCATCCTGATGCAAAAGCGGTCTTAGTTATCAATCCAACCTATTTCGGATTATGTGCCGACTTAAAGGAGATTGTTGAACTGGCTCACAGTCGCAATGTTCCTGTTTTAGTCGATGAAGCTCACGGTGTATTGATCCATTTCCATGAAGATCTTCCTACATCAGCTATGGAAGCCGGGGCCGATATGTCTGCCACTAGTGTTCATAAACTAGGTGGTTCTATGACTCAGAGCTCCGTTCTAAATTTGAATGTGAAGAACGGTTTAATAAATCCACAGCGTGCGCAGACCATATTTAGTATGTTGACAACAACTTCAACATCTTATGTTCTGCTATCTTCGCTAGATACATCCAGACGTAATCTAGCTCTCAATGGACATGCCATAGCACAGAAAGCTATTGAACTTGCACAATATGCACGAAGCGAGATCAACATGATCGATGGTCTATATTGCTTCGGCAAAGAGATTCTTGGTGGCGAAGCTACGCATGATCTCGATCCTACCAAACTAACAATTCATGTACGTCATCTTGGAATTACCGGATATGAAACAGAAAATTGGCTGCGCGAGCATTATAATCTTGAGGTTGAATTAAGTGATATGTATAATATTCTTTGTCTCGTTACACCAGGGGATAAGGAAGATACCATTGAGATTCTCCTATCTGCTTTGCGTGAGCTATCTGACACCTATTATGTGGAGAATCAAGCATATGAGCTGGTCATCAAAATCCCAGAAATCCCGCTACTCTCCATCAATCCGAGAGAAGCCTTCTATGGAGATACTGAGGTTATTCCATTTAAAGAGTCTGCTGACCGAATTATTGCCGAATTTATATATGTCTACCCACCGGGAATCCCCATTCTACTTCCAGGTGAAGTCATTTCTCAGGATAATATCGATTATATTATAGATCATATCGAAGTAGGCTTGCCTGTTAAAGGACCGGAAGACCGCTATATTCACAATATTAAGGTTATCGTTGAGACCGACGCCATTTTCTAAATTCTAAAGATAAGAACACAAAAAAAGCTCTGTACCTAGTTGGTACGGAGCTTCTTCATATAAGGACAGATTGTAATCTATTCTTGCTGTGCAACAAGCACATTATAAACTTCTTCTACAGCCTTCCATTCTTCTTCATCCTCGATGTTATAAAGAACCATTTCCTCGTTCTCTTCTTCCATGCGCAGGATAATACCATCTGCTTCAGGATTCTCACGTTCGAGTAACAGAGCATAAACTTTCTCACCAACGTCGAAAGTCTCTACAAGAACCATCTCCACGTCTACACCATTCTCATCCGTCAACGTAAGGACCAACTCATCCTCATCATGCTCGTGATCATGATTGCAATTTTCGTCATGTTCATGTTTTTGATCGCTCATTTTAACACCTCACTTCAAGTTTGAATTTTTATACTTTGGTATCGTACCATGGAAGGCATTTCAGGTCAATTTCACCTGTCACATATCGCAAGTTTAACGATCAATTTAAGGCTGTAATGACTTTTTGTGAAACCAATTCATATTCTGAGTTTTTAGAGTATTTAATATAGAATCCGATAGTGTACTTACCTGCACTTTTGAAATCATATGTAAAATCATCTGTTCGAAACCAGAAGTTATCCTTCTGATCACTATTTAGATCCTGCGATTGAATATCCTTAGTGTTACCAGAGGGGTCCGTTATTGCCAACTTCACTGATGCGATGTTTTCAGTTAAATTATCTACTTGACTGAATACGTTAAATTTCAGTTTACCTTTATTTACGTTGCCGAATACCGTATCTCCTTTAAATAGAAAGATATGCACATTAGGCTTAATCACTTTAAGTTGATTATTATTAAGGTTCCAACTCACATGGCCGTCAAACGCCCGTATAGGTACGTACGTACGTCCCTCTAAGATAAGACCACCATCTTGAACTTCCTGCCCATTCACCCAAAAACGAACCTTCTCGTTGACTGGATCAGCGAACATCAAAGAGCCCCCCATGAGGGACATGACAATTGTACTGACTATTATTTTTTTCCATCTCATAATAAAACGCCCCCTCCAACCTATTCCATTCGTGATGCTATACATATATACACTAAACTAATCTGCAAGTTGCGGTCAAAGAGATCCTTCCACTAAATAAAACCTACAGAAGTGGTTTCTGCAGGTTATGCTTATTATTAATATCCATTTACTGCGAGTTCAAAAAGGGTAGACTTTTTGAACTTCCTTATTTACTCCATTTGGTTAATATACATGGAATACCGTTTCCTAATGCGCCAGGGATCCTCATTCTTTCTCTATATCGTATTCCATCCGAACAAGGTGTCTTACAAACTTCACATACTTGAGATGTAACAAGTTTCATTTCCTTTACTACCTTTTCGCCTTTAGGTTGAACTGGTTTCTTGCTTTTAGATTTAACCATCATCACACCCCATTCCAGATGTATAACCATACCTTATTGTATGGGGATTCCACCCAATGGGAACTCTAGATTTATAAGTTTTTGAACATCCTCTATGAAATTTACTGCTGTCGTCACTACCTAATGAATGATATATTAATGATACCTGATACGAAAGGAGGTAATCATCTTGAGTTTACAGTTAGAAATGCTCGGAACTGGAAGTGCTTTTGCCAAAAACTATTACAATAATAATGCCTTACTCTATGATGAACAGTTCACTCTTCTCATTGATTGTGGTATAACAGCACCGCTTGCACTCCACAACTTGGGCAAACCTTTTAATGAAATAGATGCAATACTCATAACCCATATTCACGCAGATCACGTAGGTGGACTCGAAGAATTAGCTTTCCAAATGAAGTACATATACAAGCGCAAGATGATTCTTTATATCTCAGATGATCTCGTTGAACCATTGTGGGAGAATACTTTAAAAGGTGGATGTTATCAAGCCGGGGAAATCACTTCATTAGAGGACATCTTTGATGTACGACCGCTTCAACCACTGAAACCTCATTACATAACCGAGCATATTATACTAGAGTTAATCCCAACGAAACATATCCCAGGTAAAGCAAGTTACTCTATATATATTAATGAAAGCATCTTTTATAGCTCTGACATGACCTTCGATCCTTCACTACTTCTGCACCTTGTCCAAACACGCGGATGTAAGACGATCCTTCATGAGTGCCAATTACAAGGTCCTGGAGAGGTTCACACAACCCTTCAAGAGCTTGTAACTCTATCTGAAGATATTCAACAGAGAATCTACTTAATGCATTACAGTGATGAGAAAGTTCATTATCTTAATGAGACAGGTAGCATGACCTTCTTAGAGCAAAATCTGATTTACGAGTTTTAAAAAAAGAAAGCCAGCTGCGGCTCCGTTACGGGAGTCTACAGCTGGCTCTTTCAGTCTTGCATCATTCAAAAATAGGTAGTTGATCTAAGTTGTTAGATGGATCTCCATCCGCATCTCCTCGAATGTACATTCCTCCATCTTTCCCCTTAAATATATTAACGCCAGCAATCGTCCCTGCATTCACTTCCTGCAGCGCTTGTTCATAAGCCAATACACGACCTGATGAAGTCTGAAATGCGGTCAGATCCCCATCCCCGTTCTTCTGCACAGCAACAAATTGTTCACGGCCTGATGTTTCCATAGCGATCGCTCCTTTTAATTGATTTTCTAATGGTGTTCAGGGCTTTCGTCTATGCTTCCCAGTAGGTGATGGTTTGATGCACGTCGGGACTATAACTTCTTCTTCATACGAACATGTAATATTCCGGCATCATCGAAAGGTTCCTTTGAGATCACTTCATATCCTTGCTTTGCATAAAAGGGCTCAGCCTGACATTGAGCATCCAGCACCGCGTATTGCAATCCTAGCTCCACCGCCAACTTCTCCATCGCGATCAACAACACGCGACCGAATCCCTTCGAACGATATTCTTTTATTACCGCAATGCGTTGCATTTTCGCTGTATCATCGTCGTAATAAATAATCCGACCTGTGGCCACATATTCTTCATTATCTTGTATTAACAAGTGATGCACATGAGGACTAATCGCATCATATTCATCCATTTCAAGATCTAGTGGTACCTGCTGTTCTTCCACAAATACCTTCTTTCGAATATCCATTCCATACTGTAATTGTTCCTCTGTGTTAACATGAATAATCTCAGCAGCCATTTCCTTACCTCTCTCTCTGATCGTATACCTCATGATCCTTTTCTAATCGAATTATTATACAAAAAAATTAAATTGTTGTATAGTTTGATTAATTAGCAAGACTTTATTCTAACACGAAAGGAGCCGAATATCTTCATGGGTATGGGAGTTACCATTACTGTCGTGGTCGTGATGACCATCGTCCTCATCTACTCTTTCTACTATGTCACCAAGAAGGGGTACTCCCGTAAATGGGATGATGAATGAAACATATACTGAGCAATGGCTCAATACATAAGACGCATCCCTTCGACTTCATACTATGAACCTTTCATAATATGATATTGACACCTACTCCCGCTACTGGTATGATAGTCATTGTGTCTGACATAATATATACCATTTAGATCTGTTAGCTCAGCGGGAGAGCACTATCTTGACAGGGTAGGGGTCACTGGTTCGAATCCAGTACAGATCATCACTGAGAACCCTTGTGTATCAAGGGTTTTTCTGTTTTTATAAGGTTGGAAATATTGGTTCAAAAAAGTGTCTGCCGTTAATCTGCCGTTAAATTTCCACTGAATGATTATCAAATAAGCGTAATTCAGGTGAAAATACGTAAATATAACTTATTTAATCCCCGCATCGATACCTGTTAATTTGAAGGCCAAACACGTCTACCTTTTTCCTTCTCTTTATCCCACCATTGAAGAAATTCATCTCGATCAGAAAGAAGCGACTTACTACCGATTCTGAATGACGGTATCCCTCCATACTCTGGATTCATGTTCATGAGCTCGTATACTTTGCGAAGACTGATATTGGTGAATTCATGAATATTCTTTGCTGTAAGATGGGCTGGCAATTCTTCCAGTGAAAGGGGTTTCCTTTTATCTTCACTTAACTTAGTGTATTTACTATCGCTATTAGTTTCATCCCGTTGGTTGTCGTTTTCCAAACTAAGAGCTTCTAGTGTGCCAGCTCTAATTGCAAGTTGTATAGCATCAGTTGTAAGTTCATGTAGTAGCTCTTGTAGTTCCTTGGCGTTTCTCTTCAAGTGTATATATCCCTCCCACGATTATTCGCTTGTACGCTGCAGCTACTTCGTTTAATTAAATTAAGTCACTGTGGATTATCATCAATGGATGTATCATCCTTAGCTACTAACTCGTATTTGTTCCCTGTGATCATTTCAGCCCAAGCCAACTTACAACGATCTGGAAGATCTGTCTTACTTGGGTCGATTTCAACTTTTTCTCCGTTAATGATCATAAAATGAGAACCAATCCTAAGTTTCGGCTTTTCTTTTCGCATCCCACATCTCTCCTTAGTTAAGTTTAAAAGTTGGATTTAGTCAGAGGGTCCGTAATGCTCAGTAGACCTTGAAATTCACGCCTCGACTATTTAGAATTTTTCACTCTTTGCAAGTAAAAGGTATACACCGTGTTCATAAATGAAACGGTGTAATCCATCGGCTATCATTTCTTGAGCCATGCTGTTTTTCTTTTTTTAATAAAGTGATAATCTATCCCACTTTATATTCGTGTCCGGTTTCCAAAAGAAGAGCTAACGCTTTGCATCTATTAGTTATGATTGGAAAGTCACTCGGTTTACCACTAAGTAACTTTCCATTTTCGTCTACAACCGCCTGACTAACAACCTTCATTTTCTTTATTTCATCCATAAAAACACCCCCTCCCCTGTTTATATTTGAGGATCTATATTTGATATCAATTCTTCCGTTATCATCACTCCCTTGTAATTATATATAAAACAATTCATTAGAGATATATGGGAATTATATTTTATAATTTTGTTAATACTCCTTAATATGGTATAAATGAGATGGATTGTGAGAGTTAAAATTGAATAATAAACAATAAGAAAGGAGTTGCTTTCAATGCAGGAAATCCCGCACATTATGAGCCTTAAGCAGACGGCTTACTGGTTAGGAATCAGTGAGGTGACACTCAAACGGCGGATATACGCCAAGCAGATCAAGGCGTATAAGGATGGTGGGTACTGGAAGATTAAGCGCGAATGGTTGGAAGATTATCAAAACGCACTTATCGAAAAAATGGGATGACTAAAGAAGTAATCATATGAACTAATTTCAGGTTATGTGGTTGGACTCAAAGTAGAATGTGAGGGTTAACATTGCATAATAAACAATTCTCCCAAGAAACACAGGATTTCATGTATGAGTTATTCGTAACTGCCGTTGAAAGAGCTATTAGTAATGGGGCGTATAATCACAAACAAACAGACATTATAGATACTGAACATGAGGTAAAAGATCAAATTGATACCTTTGATTTAGAGATGAATATCCCTGGAGGCTCTGCAGGAAAAGAAAAAGCGGAGTCATTGTCCAGGTATCCCGCATCATTAACCATCGCACAGCTCGCTGAAAGCCAAGGCGTATGTATCAAAACGGCACGCAATTGGTGCCTGATCATAGATGACCCGATCCCCAGTTATAAAGTTGGCAACGTCAGACGGATCCGCAAGGAATCCATACTGGACTGGATAGAACGAAGAGAACAATTATGAGTCGTGGGATCATATGAACGTGAGGAATGAATTACATATAGCTGCGGCACGCAATCAATGAGTTACCTTACTGCTTAGTGATGGTGATGGGATTAACGGAGCAACAGAAGCATCCACCGATTCCGAACGTGCCAAGGTGTGAACGTCAGAAGGTCCAGTGTAGGTGCCATATGAGGAAATCGAGCATGTTTCTAGGATTATAGATTTGTTTCGTTAAATACACAAAGTCCCTATCGACATATCACTGGTAGGGACTTATATATCGTTCTATTGGGGTTAGCTTTATATATAGAAGATAAAACTCAAAAGGGAACATATTATTAATATATGTGAGTATTTTATTCCCTTAATCACTCCACGTATACCTTTGTTTCATTTGGTTCAGATTCCGATAAGGCACTATACCATCATGTTGTAATCTCCCTACAACAATTCCAGGAGAAACGCCCAAATCATCGGCAAATGCTCCCACACTTTGATAGCTATAATACGCAGTTTTAGTGATGAAGGCTTTATATTGCGCAGAAGGAATTAAACTTTCAGTAGCGAAGGTATCTGCTTCTTGCTCTTTCTCTTCAAGTTCAGCCTCTTTTTTGTACTCTAAAAACGTCTCTGTTTTTCCATGTAAAACAATATGCCCTGCTTCATGAAAAAACGTAAACCATAAATGATCGTCTGCTCGGTACCTTGCACTTAGCTGAATGACAGCCTTTTGCGAATTAACCCAATAAGTAGCACCATTAACTCTACAGCCAGGCAATTCTTTAACTAATACTACCGCTACACCGACTTCTGCGCATAGACGAACCAGTTCTGGTAAAAATACCTGAGGATTGGGCTCTTTAGTTAAAATTCTGATTTCACTTTGTAATAATGATTTGAATTTCGCTTTATCAAATACTCCACACGGAATTTGTTCAGCCTCAATTTCACCCTGTCTTAACCAAGCAGATATAGCACCTTTATCACTTTCATATGATAAAGCCTTCCGGAACGCAACATTCTCGGATAATTCGGATCCCCAAATTGTTTCCCATGCCTCAATTGTCGAGATTCTAAAAAAATTTAACACTTCAACAAGTTGATCTATATTATTTCTAGACTTAGGAATCCATTCCCTCCGTATCATATCTTTTACTGGGAGTATCTCCAAAAAACCCACATGATTTTCTAAACGGGCCCGCTCTTTAATTCTAGCGAGGTTATCACGATAATTCCTTTCGAGATTATTCCACAAACTCGCAGGAACCCCCGTTGCTCTCTCCAACTCAAGAGAAGTAGTAGGCGTAATTTCAGTTTTTGCCTTTATGATTTCATTTATTGTCTTTACCGGCCTGTTCATTCTTCTGGCCAATTCAGCCTGAGACATATTTAACTCTTCAAGAGTATCCAGAAGTGTTTCTCCAGGCGGGACAGCATAGTTAGGCTCATATACAGAATGATTAACCATGATAGTTCACCACCTCAATAATATTGATTTGCGTTACAGATTTCTTATCGATTCCCCCATCCAAAGTTTGCGGAACCGGGTCATGGTAGGGTTCAAAGATAATACGAAAGGGCTCCTTGACTGTCACAGAAAATTGACCATCTCTATTTTCTGTCAGTGCATGAAGCCTCGCTGGAGGTACATAGGGTATTAGCGAAAGATTATCCGCAGCTTTAAGTTCGGACATCCTAGCCCTTATTTTTCTAGCGTTGTCTGTACCCCAGACTCTAATCCCCTCCCTTTCATTATTCATTGCCTTTTCGGTCTTCCTGTCTTTAAAGTATATATTCATCTGATCTCCCCGTCAATGAGCATTAACCTAAAAGGTTAAACATTTATAATTTGATATATAGTGGCATATAATGACAGGATATCCCCTTTGCGGTCAGTAGTCAATACACTTTTTGGAAAATTACTGGAAATCAAAAAAAAGCCCCACCGACCGAAATCATGAGGGAATCTTCCAATATTTATTTATGTAATATTTACCTGTGCTAATAATCCCCCTGATTTACTCCACAATTTTAAATTTCTTGTCACAGAATCATATAGTAATATTTACCTAATTCTGATAGTCTACCAGTAAATCTAATATATGGAGGTTGAGTAATGAGAAGTAAAAAGAAATTAATCATATCTCTAACTGTTGTCTTAGCAGTTTTCGGTGCTTTTGGTGCAGGTGCTTATGCAGCGCAGAAAATTACATTGATCGTAAATGGTGGTGTAGCTAAAGCAGATATTCGTACGATCAACAACACTACATATGTTCCCCTAAGGGCTGTTTCAGAGTTGTTGGGCGCAAGCGTGGCGTTCGATAGTAAGACGCAAA
This sequence comes from Paenibacillus sp. FA6, assembly GCF_051550225.1. Taxonomy (NCBI): domain Bacteria; kingdom Bacillati; phylum Bacillota; class Bacilli; order Caryophanales; family Paenibacillaceae; genus Paenibacillus; species Paenibacillus sp. FA6. The sequence continues at coordinate 2,876,493 of NZ_CP188820.1, forward strand.
CGATCACCATTGTAGGTGGTGAAGGAAGCACAGAAACCATTACTACCGATAATACAGTAGCGGAGAAGACGAAAGTTTCCACTCGACAAAATCCCGCTAAAATTGGTCAGGAAGCTACCTTCCATGTGTCTGATTTTATGGATGACTACAAAGGAACGATTTCTATAAGTGAAGTGGTTCGTGGAGAACAAGCTTGGAATTTAATTAGCGAGGCGAATCAATTTAACTCTGCCCCTAAAGATGGATATGAATATATTCTAGCTAAAATAAACATCGGAGTTACAGAAAATAAAAAGACTGATGCTTATATCGATGTTAACAGTGTAAATTTCAAACTTGTGTCAACATCTGGTACTGATTATGATTTCGTGTCTGTAGTAGAGCCTGATCCTTCAATAGATTCTAAAATATATGTTGGATCATCTAATACAGGGTGGGCTGCTTTCGAAGTGAAGAAAAGCGATCAATCTCCACTTATCACATACGGCCGAAAATATGATGGAACTGGTGGAGTTTGGTTTAAGACAACAAATTAATAAACTGCTTACTTATCATTGAGACGAAAGAAAAGATCATCGAGGCATAACCCTCAATGATCTTTTCTTTATTGAATCATACTATAGTAAGGCTGCTATATCAGGTTAAATTAACAATCGCTACCTGGTCACCAAATGAATTATAAAGTTTTAAGTTTTTCGTTGCTGAATCATAACTCATATTTACTACTGCGCTGTATTCTAGATGGGAAATCCAACGAACCAATTCATCAAGGCTTGATTCTATTGGATCTAGCCCAGCGACTGTTAGTATACGGTTACTGGTTGTGGCAGTGCCGATATATGCCCCAAATTGAGGTTTTAAAATAACATCCCACCCTTTTAAATCAAGGTTTAGCCCGGCTTCTATTCGTATATCATTCGATCCACGAATTTTTAATTCTTTGGTAGAATCCACGAATGATATATTAGCCACATAAACTCCGCTATCTACAGATTCAATTTTTCTATCTCCAAGCGTTCCCTCTATACCCATGTATAGGTCGTTCCCTATACGCGCGTTTTTGGTTACGTTTATATCTGTATCCGATGTGATAGATCCACCGTAATTTCAGCTTGGCCAACCACGCTGTACTAAGCCCAGCCAAGAACCCTCCTACTGGCATTCCACGAACACGTAGCATTTATTTAAGTTGGTTTTGATTTGCGTAACCTTTAAGATCGCTTTCAGGAGATTGGATATTCAAGCAGCCATTGAACTAGGAACTCTCTCGTTTCTCTAGCAGGGAAGTACCACTTACCTCCCACTTTCCTTTTTATAAATCTAGAGTCAAAGAAAAAGGTGTCTTGAATTGTATTCCAACTCATACAGGTTCGTTTCTTAAGTTCTGCTGTATCCCAGAATACATTATCCCCTTCGACCACTTTAACCAGTTCGCCTATTCTTTCACGGCATAACTTCATAATCTCAGCTTCATCAATCTGAATTGTGAGAATACTGTTCATATAAGGTATCTCCTTCATTTCACAAGAATAGTTACTCTCCCTTTTAGGGCAGCCGAAAAAGCCGAAATTAACGTCCCTACCACTCACCCTTCAGAAGAGCAGTAGAGCCAATACCTTACTCGCTGGATTGTCCCTCATCTTCCTGATCCCGCCGAAGTAGTTCCTTCAACACGATCTGAGACCACATATTAATGAGTCGCTGCGGATCTGGATGAGGGATAGTCTTAACTGTGACCGTTATTTTCGCTTCCTTCATAAGTCGCTCTCCTTTCTCAGTCCAAATCTATGGGGATGAAGTGAATTTCCGCTGTTCCGAAAACAGCTGAATACCTTCCCTCCAGGACCATCATTAAATTCATGACGGTTCAAAGTGGTTGTATTCAATACGGGCCCATTGAGCGAAGTGTGAATTTTCTTTTCCCGGGTTGTTGGGAAAGGGATTGTGTTCCTCCATACAGACCCCCAAGTTAAAGTATTTAGAAAACGAAAAATTGCGTTCTCAGGATGTGCTACAAGAAGGTGTTACCAAGTTAGGAATGCCTTTAATGGACCAGCGCAATTTTACACTCGTTAAAAGAACGAATTTCGTACCTTAGAGATTTACAACTACCTGTACTAAAGATTACTTACCTCAGCTCTAATTCCAACCAACTCAACTTTGAGTCCGTCTGATATTGGATGTATTGAACATTCAAGCCCCCCGGCTACCTTATCGCATTGTGGCTTCATACCCACAAGTGGGGACGGCTTTATTAACACTATGTTTCCCGGCTCTTTGCTTGTTGTTGGTACATTTATAGTTAAATATATAGAAGCCCTTAAAACACGCTTTAAAAGCTTCTGACGTCTTAGGTTAGGTTATGTAATAATTCATTTCAACTACCACCACATCTGCATTGGTTGTGTTGGGTTGTGATGGGTAGCCCCCGTGACTATCGAGTCTGTCACGCGTGACATCTGATGTAGTGGTGTGGATATTTATGCGGTATCAATCCTAATACTGAATATAAATACGACAACCATGCATACCCACCATGCATAAAAATTTAATACTCTAATTTTGAAAATGGATAAACGCTGAAACCGTTGGTACATAAGGATTTATACAGACATGTTCACAAAATATAGATTTTGATCATATGTAAATCAATCACCTCCAAATGATATGGAATATATAGATGCCATACAAGTATAGTTGTGTAGCAATTAGGAATCATCTCATTATGAAATGACGTATTAGAGTACTCACCCAGTACTCGGATTAGGGTACTCGCCTCAATTTTGAGTTCAGTAGGTTTCTCCGCTCCTGGACTTGATGACGTGATTTCAAATCACCCCATGAAATCCTGAGAATTCAATTTCGAGTTTTCTTGCTACCGTTCACTAAAATTCCAGTAAGCGTGGACTTCACTGTCCTCTTTTTATTTATTTGAGTTCGTTTTGATTTTACATCGTCAAAGGATGCATTCATATCAGCAGCGTATCTTCGTTTTGTTCTTGGATGTATTTTTCATGCTCACATTTGCAACTATTTTATGTTCATTACCTCTTAAACAGCTTCTTTGACCTTAGCAGTAATTAGCATCCTATATGATCTCTGTTCGCTCTGAACGCTTATCCATCGCCTTTTGAATAGCCTTCTGGATGTCAGGTTTAGTCAGGTTCTCCTTGCCCGACTGATCTTGCTGTTTTAACGCTGTAACCCGCCCTTATCGCTGCCTGTGTGGCATTGAGATCAATCAGGTATATATTATAGACTCTGCTTATCTGTTAGCCGCCTTATTCAAGTCTGCTCATCCTTCGGAGGTGCACCACCTTTGTTTGTGTGCATACTATTTGGTTTGTGTGCACCCTTTGTGCGTTCCCATCCATAACGTTGTTTCCAACTCTTTCCCGTATTTATCTGCGATCTCTTTATATTTAGATCCCGCCATGTAATCTTTCTCGGCTAAAACGTGATTATCAGCCACTACATTATCACCACCCCGGCGTTGTGTTTGTTTTGAAATAAAAAAGCCGCCTATTGGCGACTATATAAACTATTATTTAACATAAGAGTACCTTCCTCTTTTCCTGGTTTAAGAGTACCCTGTTTCAAATGCCGATTTACTATAGTAACAACTTCTTTTTTACTTGAATAATAAGGCGTTTTACTGTTTAACTCTTCAAAAATTAATGGAAGTGTGAAAAGACCATTTTCAGATGTTTTACTTAATTTTATATAAGTAGCCGTTAAATTAGTTTCAATTAACATGTCCCGCCATACATTATTACTATTAATTTTATTTTCAATTGTTATCGAAGATTTTAGCTCATTTGATAATTGATCAATTTTATCATCCAGTTTTTCGATAATTTTCCCATTTGAAGCGTCTGACTGTCCGTCACTTTTATTTATTACTTCTATTCCTTGTTTGAAATTACTGACAGCATCATCAATTCCCATTTTAATTCTGTCAATATCAATACTACTTACCTTGGTATCGAGTTGGCTAATTCTTTCCTTCAATTCAATCAATGTCACTAAAGTTTCATCTTTGATTTTGTCTGCTTTCGTCACTTCTCTAACCGAAATGTAAATTGCTATAAAAGCCAGTGAGATGGATAAAAAAGTTGAGGCATATGAAATTAGATTCATGAACTCATTTTTATACATGTACGAAGTCCCCATTACAAACGCCATTATCGATAGCAACCAAAACCAGTCTTTATTCTCCCACTTCATAAACTTACCCCCATATTTGATCTGGAGTAAGTATAAAGTATATTACATATTATTTCCTATATTTTCTTTTACTAGATCAAGTCCTTAACGTATCGATCCATTGAAGCTTCTTTACATTTCATAAGACCTCCACAGGATTCGAACCTGCAAAAACCATTAGGTCATAATATAAATTAGTGCCCCTTGAGGTCACTCAGGTATTCTTTTACAAACATTTGCTGCTTGATTGTCAATGCCATCTATATCAACTCCTTATATAAAATAAAAAAAGCCGCTCATTTGAGCGACCTTAGTTTTGCTATGTAATTTTACTTCAATCACTCAGTAGACCCCAATAGTACAATCCGTAAATGGTAAATTATAAATTATATTTTTTTTGAGGTAGTTGAATAAATATATCGTAACCACCATTAGCCTCAAAATGTGGTTTATTAATTTTCCCTGACATTTCTAACTGATCGCGATCTGGATTATAACTGAATTTAACGGGGAACTTATTACCTTCAGTTTCTAGATACTGCAAAGGTAATTTACCCATAATAGGAAATGCAATATCTACACTGCGATAATTAGTGTCACAGTAAAATCGAACATCATACTCCCCATTAAACACCTCTTTTTCATTAATACGCGCTATAACACGCATCACTTCATTAAATTTATGTGTGTCATAATTAGCCATCAACTCAGGTAATATATATTCCATGTTTTTTATCCCTCCTCACCGTCTAATTCGACACAAGGAAGGATTTACCTCTTTCACATATTCTTTCTTGCTAACAACAATGTTGTATCGTACCTGACCAATCTCCTCATATACGCCTTTTGCACTTCTCTAGCTGTATGTAAGTAAGGGACCCATCACCTTTTGTACCTCCTGTTGAATACTAGGTTTTACTAGGAGGTAACACCTTAAAGATCGCCTTCTGAATGTCCAGTTTTGTTAGGTCGTCACCCATTAGAGAAAATCCAATCACTCCCTTATTTTGCATCAAACAACCCCCAGCTCTTAAATTGAATTGCCATTATATCTATGCCTTTTTTCAATCGTCGCTGTAATGTGCTATCGGAAAATCCTGCATTTCCCATCATTATGGTTTCTTTATATGAATACCCTTGAATATATCGAAGTTCAATCATTAGTTTCATTTCCGCATCTGTGAGCAAACTATGAGATTTTTCTATCCGCTGCGTAAGATCAACATAATTATCATATATCTTCGATCTTCGTTTTTTTACTAAAGGGTCTGTATCTACTATATCCCTTTGTTCAAACAATCTTACAACATTCTTCATATAGCGATAGTGCTCCAGAATATTTTTTATTGATTTAATCTCATCGGCCGTTACTTTTGATAATGATTTATCAGATGACATTGAATCCCCCCATTTTTTTATGAAATATAACCTTAACATTACTTAACAACCTACTAGCTTGTTGTTCTGCTGTTTTGACGCTATAACCGACCTTAATTGCTGTCCACATAATTGAGTTCAGCTCACATAGAACTCCTACCTCAGTACCCTCTGAACGCTATCTATACCCCTCTGTATGGCTTCCTGAACGTTAGCAGTCACTAGCCCATTTTCACGCTACACCCTGCACTAAGGATTGTTGAGTTCAGCTCCTAGAGAACCCTTTTCTTAGTGCTTCTGACGGCTTCCGCAATCTGAGGTTTTCTGAGGTTCCTCGAAATTTCCGTGGAAGCCTATACAACCCTAGTAGTTCAGGTCACAAATACCTCTCAGTGTGCTTCTAACGTTGTCTAACTGCCTCTTGATTGTTCTGTAACCTCAGCATTACTTAGCCTGTCCTGTGTGGTCTCTGTATGCTCTGATCACTTGTTCATGGCCTTATCTATGACTTCTTGGACTAAGCTCTGCGCATCGATCTCGTTTGCTGTTTTATCGCTCTATCCCACACTAAGGACTATTGCTAGATATCCCTTAGCGCTCCCTAATCGTTCTGAGCATAGCTTCAGTAATCTTAGGGTTTCTTAGTAGTTTATGCTCCTTTTTACGGGCTTCGATGACAGATAACGCGCGATCTATTTCATCTTGCTTGAATTTTTGATCAGTGGCAATATTCTGTTGGTTCTGAACTATGCCTTGTTGGCCTTGTTTGTTTGCCGTGGCATAGTTAATCCTGCCGTATCCAGTATTAGCCATGTGACACCTCCATTTTTAGACATGAAAAAGAGCCCTCATTTTGAGGACCCTTATGTGCAACGCATCTGTTTATCTACTTTAATTTCAAGTTATCATCAGAATTTGCCCATCCACTTACTTCACCATTAGTAAAACTGATAGTAGACAATCCATAACCCCATAATTCATAAAACTCTCCACCCATTATTCTATCTGGGGTGCCCATGATATTCTCGACCATTCCAGGAGAATCCCCTTTTTTAAAATACAACCTACTCTCATCCACCGTGTCAGCTACGTCAACCTTTTCATTCCTGTTTCTCACAGAATCAAAATCAATCGTTCGCGTCACTGGTTGGTTGATTACCTCTTGCTTTATTTCAATTAGTTCTTCTTTCGCCAACTCAATTACTTCATTCTTAATCTGCATACTCTGATTATCTAACATTTGAACAATTTCATCTTTGTACTTTTCCATTTTAATTGCAGCTGAATCGTATCCGCCCATGTCACTCCATCCGTCATTATACAAAACTTGAGTTTCACCGGTTAAGCGATTTATTTTAACGGGAAACTTCTGATTTAATTTATCATACTTATATATACCGGGGTAAATAAACAAACCAAACGCTGCTATGCACAAAATAACTAACAAGTAAGTTGACATTTTATTTAGTATTTTCATAATGTATGTCCCATCTATTTAATCAGTTCAGCTAATTGAGTTTCTAGATCAACGAGTTCCTTGTTAGCTATCACAAGCCTATCATTATCTGAGTTAATTTCAGCTTGGTAACGATCAATTTCAGTTTGGACATCTCCTCTTATTTCACCATTTTGTAATGGCACTTCATTATAAACATCAATTCTTTTTTGTGCATTCTGAATATTATACTCAGCAGATGCAATCTCTTCTTTTTTATTCTTTATCTTTATTTCCAGTGTCCTTTTATCCGCATTTAATTTATTCACTTTAGCTGTTTCTATCTCAAATTCCTCTGATGTAAGCTGAGTCATGCCGCTTTTACCCAAAGTAATCACCTTCCCCTCTACTGTTAATAGTGTTCCTGTAGCTTCTGCCATTAACCGCACTGGAACATAAGCTGATCCGTTTATAATTGCACTATCAGCTATCTTTTTGCCGTTTTGTTCAATCGTGAATATTCCTGACACCGTAGATCCTAATAATCCACTAGTTGCTGCGTATATTTGTGGAGAGAACGATAATCCGAGTCCTAGGATCACACCTAACAGTATAAGAGATGTTGATTTTAATTTCTTCAACTCTATCACTCCTTTGGTAGTTTTCTTATAACTCTATTATCGTCCAAACAAGGAAATATTTACAGCCTTTTTTACGGAATGTTCACTTGAGCCAATAGATCTCCCGTTCTACTAAACATTTTTAAATTCCTTGTTGCATTATCGAATGCTAAGTTGTATCCACTTTCTGATGCGCTTGCCTTACGATCAAGTTCTAACCCTAAATTCTGCCCAGTACTGCTCATAACCCTGCCGAATGAGGGTATGGTTAAGGTGTTGGTTCCACCTGGGGAAATGTTTATGCTACCTGTAGCTCCGAGGTCTAGCGACCCAATCGAATCTATCCCGAGTGACCCCATCAGTGTCTGCAATCTACCTTTAATAGCTCCGTCTTGAATAAAATTCAATGAAGGTGAGCCTGAGTAGTTAGCTTCTACGCTAATATAGTTACGAGCATCAAGAAATGCAGCGAACAGGTTCTCCAAGTTACTCATCTCAGCCCTTGGATACGCATTTTCCTTAGTGGCTATATATGCCCCATAGATCTCCCCGGAAGTAAGCTTACCCATGTTAGCACTAATAGCAGATAATTCCCCCACATCGATCTTCTCAGCGATCACAGCGCCTGCCTGTATCTTATCTGTAGTGATTGATTCCGCTTTAATATTCTTAGCTTCTATACCATTTGTTCTTATATTATCAAAGGCTACATTACCGTTTAATATGAACTCTAAATCCTTGGCCATCATGGCTACCGTGTTCGCTAGGTTCTTAACGTAATTTAATATTACAGATATATCTTCCGTCTGCGGCGGAGATTTGAGACGTGGTGAATCATTCCATAAGGACATTCATATCACTCCTTTTTATTTGAAAGACAAGTTTAGACAGGTTCAACCTTAGGTTTTCTTAGGTTGTACTACAAAAACTGATTGAGTTTGTTTTGTGAAAGATGCACTCTTTTTTAGGTGTCCGATTAGTCCGGATAAGGTTAATTGAGTTATTTTGTATAAAGGAGCACCCCTTTTTAAGGAAGCCGAAAGAGCCGATTAAAGCTAATTGAGTTATTTAATAAATGAATGCGTCCTTTGATCTTTAATGTTTTCGTGCCGAAGGTTCAGCATTGACATAAACCCATCAAGCTCTTCTGATTTCTTCCTTTCATACTCATGAAGTAATATCTCAATCACTTTTTCTAACATTCTGATCCTTGTATCACTAGTCTTAGTTGTGGTAATCGTCATTGCGCTCTCACCAAGATGAATTTCAAAACGTTTCTCTTCCTTTTTCAAGCCGATCACCCCTATTCTGATATTACTTAGCAACCTTCCTTCATAGATGATTTCAAAGATCTGTACTGTATAAATAAAATTTTCTCATAAACTTGTATAAATTTTAACGAGTTGGTCTGTAGTCATAATCTATGAACTTTCCGTAATTTCTTAAATTGACCATTTCCGCTGTTCCAGTTTGTCCTTCGCGATTCTTAGCAACAATAATCTCAATAATATTTTTCTTATCTGTTTCCGCATTGTAATAATCATCACGGTAGAGAAATGATATTGTATCTGCATCCTGCTCAATGTTGCCCGACTCCCTTAGATCGCCCATCATCGGTCGCTTGTCCTGACGTTGCTCTACGCCCCTACTAAGTTGAGCCAACCCAATAACAGGGCAATCGTTCTCTCGAGCCATCTGCTTCAAGCTGGAGCTTACGTAGCCTACTTCCTCGTTCCTGTTACGGTCACTGTATTTTTTCCCACCTTTGATAAGTTGGATATAATCGATATAGACAATAAGATCGGGATTCTTCTTTTTCAGCTTTCTTACCGCTGCCCTAATCTCTTGAATGCTGAGACCGGGTCTATCGTCAATGAAGATATTAAGTTCTGTTAAAATTGATAGACCGATCGTATATTTAACCCATTCATCATCATGCAACTGACCGTTTTTTATACGCATTCCATCAATGTTGCACTCTGCTGAGATCATGCGGTCATATAATTGCTGTTCAGGTTGTTCTAAGCTGAATATAGCAACCGTCATACCCTCTTTAGCATTCTTGGATACATTATTGAGCATGAACGCTGTCTTCCCTACTGAGGGTCTTGCAGCAACTACATTGAACGTTTGCTTTTGCCACTTACCTGTTATACGGTCCAGGTCAGTACCGACCGTGCTAGCTCCAAGTGGTTTGTTACCGTACTTCTTATCTTGCAGTAATTCAAAATGTGTAATTAGACCGTCACCAATGTGCTTAAAGCCATTTTCGATTCGGGCCCGATCACTAAGCTCTTCGGTGACTCCAACTAATTCAGCAACAAACTCTTTAGGATCCTCATACCCACTGCTATATATTTTCTTGATAGATTCCATGCCGTGCCGAATGATGAACTTTTCTTTCACAATTCGCTCATATGATGCGAAATCCGAAACACTCGGAACGGATCTGCTCAGGTCCAGAAGGTATGCTGTCCCGCCAACATTCTGTATCTCTTGTCCCAATCTTGAAGCCAACGATACAACATCTATCTTTTTCCCTTGTTCTCTAAGTTGGAGCATGCTTTCAAATATAATGCTGTTATCCTCGTGGTAAAAGTCATTTGGAACTAAGGTGGTTTCGAATATTAAATCAGGGTTGAGAATAACCGAACCTATAGCGGCTTGTTCAGCTTCAATGCTGTAGTAACTCATTATTTAACCCTTCTTTCCTCCACCACCTTCTTCATCCACGCATCACGACTGATGCCTTCTCTCACCCAAGGTACTTCTCTTGGAATGTTCTCACGTAATTTTTCCTGCTCCTGAAAGGATCTTCTAGTTCGTTCCTTTTCTCTCTCAGCTTCCAACCTAACGTTTGGTTTCACGATGTCTGAAAGTGTTGGGGCATACTTCTCTTTACGAATATACTCCTTGGTATTAGCCCATGCGTTCTCTGCATTCTCAGCTTCCAGTTCATCAACCCAATTTTTAGCGACAACCTTATCGACCTTCCAGTTAGGATAGCTTGAAGCCAATTTCTCAAATATTAGTTTTGCCTCATCTCTGTTCATATTCTGCCTCCTATATATCATTCATGAAATCTAATCGTCCTTGAGCTTCCGTAGACCCCGAACTACCAAATTCACTATTTTCCAAATAATCTTTGTATCTTTCTTCATTTAAAAAGGTTTTAGGATGCTTGATAAACTGTGATTCCGTTTTTAATAGATTGCATTGAGTTTGATAGTTAGTAGCACATTGAATAATGACGTTTGGGTCCTCGCCTGCTTTGATTACCTTTTCAAATGTCTTAGCAGCTTCTTTCTTTGCTACCTTTCTAGGGTATGAATTCCAAAATAATTCAAAATCAGATGTATAGTCTTTTTTATTGTTATTATTAACATTATTATCATTATTGTTTATATTGTCGGGTCGTCGTTGCTTTCGGCGAGGGTTCGTTAGGTTTTCGTCGTTGCCTTCGTCGTTGCTTTCGTCTCTATCGGTATCCTGATAAACAGCGTAGTTATTGATGTTAATCAACATTCCTTGCGTTGCTTTCGTCGTCGTGATCATCGTTGCTTTCGCGTTGCTTTCGTATACCCCTTCGTTGGGTTTTCGTAGCCACTCTAAAATTTGATAAACTTGGTCTTTAGTTGGACGTTCAATCCTAGCACCAACACGCCATTTACAAGCGTTTATGATTTCTGGAATGGACGTCCTTACCTGACCGCGTTTAAGTCCTTTGTAAGTCGAATGTTGCGCTGAAACAAGGAGATAAACCCACACCTTGATGTATAAAGGAGGCTTTTCCCATATTTCGCTTTCGATGATCTTTCGATGAATACTTATCCATCCGTCCATTTCACCACCTACTTATTAATATTCTGTAAACTTTCCAAAGGCTGCGTCCGAAAATCCAGACAAAACTCGATCTCCTTCTGGATCCACAATTCACTCGCTCTGATATCCCGACAGCTATTTTTCATCAGGCATCACCATTTGTCTGATTAGATCGAACAAATTCCAAATATGATTCATACAATCCTTGTGATTCAATAAACTTAGTCTGTAGCGAACTAACATTTCTCAAATGCTCAAAAAAGTCATTCTTCTTGACCTTGGTATCTTTAAGTTCGTCTAGAGCTATAGCAGCCTTATGTTCTGCCTCAGTAGCCTTGATACGCTCTAATTCGATTGATTTTTCCAAGTGGAACTTATATGCAAAAAGGTACTTGTTTTGTATGAAATAGCTTCTGATAGACCATACTTTGGATGATAGTCTCTTCATTTCTAGCACTCCCTTATTCGATAGGAGCCCTTGTGCAAATTGATACCTTTATGTATAATGTGCGCAAGGAATCCTATATTTGATTTATGTTCGCCTTAACTCCCCGCCAAGGTATTGTTAAGGCGATTCCACTTTTTTTGGACGCTCTCTTATCATTTCAATTATCATTAATCTACGCCGCCCTAGGCCAGTTTTACTTGTGATTTCTCACCACGTAACCAATCCTCGATTACTTCCCTATGAAATAAAATACGTCCTCGAATCCTGATATGTGGAATCTGCCCCTCTCTTGCCATAGCATAGATGGTTGTGGTGGACACGGAAATCAACTCACTAACCTCGATCACTGTTAGAGTTATTTTTTGCATTTATATCACCTCCTTGAAGTCATTATCAAACATCATCCTGATTCGTTCTAAAGCATCTACTTCCCTACCGAAAAATACATGATTCAATGATACGCCATATACTTTCAAGAGCCGAAGAGAAGGAGACAGCTTTGCGCATTCGCTATTACGTTCCCATCGTCTTAACGTTCCTGAAGAGATTTCAGCTTTCTCTGCGGCTTCTTCAATTGTTAAATGGCAATTTTCCCTTGCCATGCGTAAAGTTATTTGATACATATCCTTTCGCCTCCATAAATTGAAATTGATGTTCTGTGATTGGCTCAGTACAATGATCAATTCTCTCTTTATATCAATCTAGTGAATGAATTTATAACAATAGCCAGTTAGTAAACACCGATCCAAGCAATATACCGACAACGAACGTGACACTGTACAGAACCGCATCCCTTTTTTCACCATGTACCATTGTCTGCTCACCCCTCTTTCATATTCCCCATTGATCTTTAAGTTTGTTTATCAGCTTCATTATCTCGCCATCATCCTTTGTAACATCCGGATGAAACTTCTTAGATAGCGTTCGATAGATTAACTTCAACCGCGCCTTATCTTCCTCACCGTAGGTACTAGGAACATTAGCGTAGTAACTACTATAATCTTCATAGTTGTAGTTACTTTGATTACTGCTTTGATAACTACGTTCTTGATATTCCTGTTGTGCTTTCTTTTGTGCCTTTAGCCGTTCCAAATATTCAGGACACCGCAATTCTCCAAAGACATCAAAGCAATATTCATAAGTATCGTTACCGTATAGCTGATCGAAGTCTTTCTTAGCTTGGTGATAGATCTCAATGATCTCTTTGTGTTTCTGATCAGTCTTGAATTCCTCTGTGGATTCAAATTCAGCAGCTACCTGGTCAATGATTGGCTGTAACTTTTCATAGATCATATCTTGTAATTGTTCTTCTGTAATATCCATAGCTTGGAGCTTATCCTGAAGCACACTCGACATATAGTGATCTCCAACCCACGAATCTATCAAGCTGTAATAGCCCATCGTACAGATAACCCATTGCTTCTTCTTGACCTTCCCATCTTCTCTATAACTCTCGTGTATAGAAATCTTAAAAGCGTCTAGGATGGGCCTGTAGAAGCGTTCACCTCTATAGTGGAAGGTGTATTTAGTATCTGATAGCTTTCCATTCATTGAATAGGAGAACGTGTCCACAATCAATTCTTTGTAAGCTCCGTATGGATTGGGCTTCTTGTTTGTAATCTTCTGGATTACACAGTACATGCTTCACACCTGCCATGCTTAGTATTAATAATCTGAATTGCAGTACGCTTGATTAGCTTCTTCCAGTGTCTTAGAGTCGAACCGGTTATTCATGCTGCGGACTAGCTTACTGGTAAATGTCTCATCTAAGCCCATCATTTCAGCAGCTAACACGGCATAGCCCAGACAGCTGTTATTATTCCATTCCTGTGATACCATGCGCTCTGCTACTTGATAACCTGATTGGTATGCCTTACTTAATAGAAGCTCCACCTCATCCAGCAAACAAATCATTTCAATTGCTACGCCTTTGGGAAAATGCCTCTTTTCTAGTTCAATGCGTTTCTTAGTTGTTGTGTATTGCAGATTGTCCATTGTTTTGTTCACCTCCGCTTTACTTTCCAAAAGAATATAAAAGAACACTTTCTTGATACACCAAGTATTCTTGATAAACAAAGATTACCATGCGGTATCTTGGTATGTCAAGAAACATTTGATATATCGAGAATTTGCGTATATTATAATATTCAAAGGAGTGAAAACGCATGGAACTAAACGAATTAGGAAGCCACATTAAAATGTTGCGAAAAAAAAGGGGAATGACATTAATGGAATTAGAAACTCTGTCCGGTGTTTCTAATTCGTATCTATCCCAAATAGAAAATGGCAAATTCAAGCCATCTACTGATATTCTAGTTAAGCTAGCCGGGCCACTAAGGGAATCGCCACTCAATTTAATAGTAAAGGCAGGGCATGTTAGTAAAGTTATCGCGGGATCTGATAATTTGAGACATGACGCAAGAGAAATACTTATCCGAGCTAAGAATCAGTTAACAAAAGATGGAGAACTCAATCCTGACGCAAAGATTAATATTGAATCTTTTCTAAAAGCAAACAAAATAACTTCAATTACAACTGATAATTTATTCGATGAATTAGAAAAAATAGAAAATAATAATGATTGGACTACAGTGATAAACATAGAAGGCTTTTCGTACGGTGAAATTCTTGACAAACTCGATCAATTAGGTTTAAAAAGAGAATTGTCAAGCCCAGAGTTAAATGATCTTCTTGCTAATTCGCATTCACTTATGTATAAAGGGCACACAATAACCGATCAAGACCGCAAGCTAATTACCAATTTCTTAGACGCGCTGTTCACTAATAGAGAATAAATTAGTGACACTCGACTTAACACGTAGATTCGAAAACACTGTAAACCATTGATGCATAAGGATTTGTTTGAATTAATTCGTTAATCTTCTTAATGCGTAGGTATACATAAATGAAAGGAGTGTGAAGGAATGGCTAATATTAGGCAACGCGGTTTAAACACATGGGAGTTTTGTGTAAACATGGGAAGAGGACCAAACAACAAATATATAAGAAAATTCAAAAATATTGAAGTCACCGAAAAGATGACTCCTAAGAAGCTCCAAGAACATTTAGAATTTGAATATGCAAAGTTTAAACAGGCGTTAGAAACTGGGGAGTACATTACACCTGGGAAGAAGACATTCGAAGAATTCATTCCTATGTGGAGAGATAATTATGCAACTTCTAAACTTTCTCCTACAACGCTTGATGTTTACGAAAGCCATATTGAATCACGGCTGATCCCCACCTTTGGACACTTATACCTCGAACAGGTCAAGCCCGGTCTAATACTCGACTTCCTGAAAGCCCTAGAGAAGCCTGGAGCCCGATTAGGCAACCATAGGTTGCAAACACCAATAGAACTCTCAGATACACCTGACGATTCAGATCAGCAGCTAAGCGAAATTGATCTTAATGATCCTAAACAAAAGCCCTTAGACTTCGGTACTATCGGTTACATATATAGAGTGCTTAAAAATATACTTACTCGGGCTGTGGAATGGAAGATGATCGCATCAAATCCCATGAGCGGGATCAAGAAGCCAACACCTGATATCGAAACAAAGAAACGAAAACAACTGGAACAGAAGACTAATCCACAATACTACAATGAAGATGAAGCACAGGCTGTAGTGGATGCTCTCTATAAAGAGTCTATGAAGTGGCGACTGTTCATACTAGGGTCAATGATTGGCGGTTTTCGTCGTGGTGAACTTGTAGCTCTTGAATGGCCATTCGTATTTTTTAACGATAATAGTATGTCTATAGAAAACAATATCCCAATGACCAAGGGTGGTAAAGCCATTGAGAAGGATCCGAAATCATTAAGTTCCATCCGTAACGTTGATATGCCTGAGTGGTATATGGCAGAATTGCAGTTGTTCTATCAGGAGTGGGAAGAAGAGAAGGAAAACCTAAGGGATAAGTGGTTGGGTGAAGATCGTCAATTCGTCTTTCATAACGGCACTGGAAAGCCGTACTACTACAAACACCCTTCTCGTTGGTGGGAACGCTTCTGTGAACGTCATAGCTTAAGGTACATCAAGTTCCATGGACTACGCCACAGTATGGGCACACTACTCATTGAGGATGAAGACGAATCACAGATTGACAATATACTAATCGCTATTCAGAAAAGGCTAGGTCATTCTAGACTTTCAACGTCTGCTGATATTTATGTTCACTTAACGAAGAAGGTTAAGAAACGGACATCTGGGAAGTTCGATAAATTTGCTCGTAAAGATGCAGTTCCCATTGAACATGTGAATCAACCAGAACCACGACAATTGAAACTGGTTAAATAATCAAAAGGAATACCGTCTCATCATGTGCCGTTAATCTGCCGTTAAATTTGCCGTAAAAGTAAAATAAATCATTGTAGAAGAACATAACAATAATATAAAAACCCTTTATTTATAAGGCTTCACAAGGTTTTATTCTATTCAAGAATAAGACCAAACTCACTTTGACAGGGTAGGGGTCACTGGTTCGAATCCAGTACAGATCATCCATATCTCACTTATTAAACCCTTATTCTATAAGGTTTTTTTCTTTTTTATAGGACTTAATCATATTGGTGAAATACCCCTTATTTTGAATTTGGGGACGGATTGGGGACGAAATTTTAAGAGTGTTATCGCACGATAGCGCCAAAACAGCTAAAAAAATACCTCGCCGACCTTTTTGGGTCGGTGAGGTATTTTTTATTATGTTAAGATAATCAATCAATTCAAGATATAAACCTTCTGTATGGTCTTCACAGAGATCTACCATTTCATCCGTTTTAGATTCGATTGCAAGATATCGATAAACGGAATCTTTAGCAGTCCCTCATACCTCGTTTGTATATGTACTCTCTGCGTTGCTGTATCCATTTTCATGACTGTTACTGTTTCGCTAGCCTTCCAAATCGTGAACATAAGCTGTGTGGAGTCCTCTATGGACTGCCCTAATTTCACATGTAACTCCTGCAAATCGGATTCGTCCCTCGTAGGTCGTGATACTTTGCTTTTCCTGGTGGTTTAGGATTGAGCTCATAATCTATTGCCTCCTTTGTGATAGTAAACGGAGTATAACAAACGTGTGTTTGCATCACAACATAAATATTAACAACATTAATAATCCTTACCTTGGCTAAAACAAAGTTTATCCTAATATAGTATGGAAACATTTCCCTAGCTCTGATAGACTGTATTCAAGTCATATTTTAGTAGCGAATACCTCAACCGATGAGGAATATCAGGGGTGATAATATGCCTAACCTAGAAGAGATATTTAATCAGTTACAAGCAATTGATGGCGGAACCAACTTTCTAAAAAATAAAGAAATCAAAGAACTTCCGAATGTTTTAACTGCAGGCGAACGCATAGAAGCAATAGCTAAAGGAAGATACAGCAAACAGCCTGGTCTTATTATAGCGACTGACAAACGAGTAATACTGATATTCAAAATATTATTTAACTCAAAAATAGAGGACTTCCCTTACGAAAAGATCACTTCGGTTCAATATGAAAAGAAGTCATTTCTAAAATTAGGAGAAATCACGATACTCGGATTTGGAAATACAGCTGTTATAGACAATATGGATAATAAACACGCTCAAGTTATCTCTGACTTTATTAGGAATAAAGTTATCTCAGCCAAGACGCCTGAATCCAATCAAGCGGCTCCAACCAACAATGACGTGTTGTCCCAGCTAGAAAGACTAGGGAAACTTAAAGAGCAGAACCTTATAACCGATGAAGAGTTCGGCGAACAGAAGAAAAAACTATTAGGGTAAGTAAAGTTGAGTCGTTATGGGTCATATTATGAAATTTGGAATGCGGAAACCCAGTCTCAAAAAACGCATAGCAGCTCGTACAAGTATCAAGCGTCAGATCGTCCATCATCTAGGAATAAAGATGCCTAGGGGATATGAGAGCGTCTGACAAGGTAAGGATAAGTTTCCTTAGCGATGATAAATAAACACCCTGCCGACCAATAAAGGTTTGCGTGGTGTTTTCTTATGTTTTCGGAGTGCCTTAAATTCACACTTCAGCCGCTATAATATCCTCGAATTTGATCAACTCCCATTCACCATTTCTAAAATACAGTCTGATTTCTTTGTGAAATGTATTGATCGTATTCACAATACCTCGTAACTCCCGATATTCGAATGGACCAAACAATTGAAGCGTAACAGATGCGTGATCCCTGAGTGATTCTCTAAGCGCTTGTTCTATCATCTCCCATTGCTGCTCGTTTAGTATCGGCTTTACTCGCCTTTTCGACTCGCGCTCTTGTCTCAAGATGGCTTCCCTGTGTTGGGGGATGATCATGCGTGAAGACTCATACAAACCGTTCCCTTCTAGCTTCTTCCCCATTATAAGTAACCTCCTATGCTGTTCTTGTGATTGGTTGCCATGCCAGCACATTGTCTAAGCGAAATGTTCGCGGTGATCCAGTCTTAAGACAGATCGCTTTAATCAGACCATTGCGAATAGCATTCACCTCAATACGACGCTGTGTGATCTTTCCTGATCGATCCATATAGATAATCTCTACTACTTGACCGACATTTTTTATTGGCATGACATTCACTCCATTCAGAACATTTGTTCTTATAATATGCGAGCGAATGTTCTTTATTCAAGTGTAGATAAAATACCATTATAGGATATTGGTATAATTTACCTAGTTCTGATAGACTAACTATAGAATTATCAGAGGAGGAAATTAATTGAAGAGGTCTATTATATTTACCGTGATATTAGCGTTCGTAATTTTGACAGGATGCAGTAATAACTCAAGTGATGCACCAGCGACTGAAGTTACTGCGAACCCACAAGCTGAAGAGATAGAAACCCCTGAGGTGAAACCGGAAATCGAAGTCAAAAAAGAAAAGAAACTCTCGTTAGAGGAACAATTAGCTATTCAATATGTGAATGTGTATCTTAATGGAACCGATATTGAAGCAAAGAAGAAATTTGTCGATGAACAAGTTCACCCTGAAACCAAACAGGTATTAGAACTTGCTGTCTCGGTAGTTACTGCTGAAGATAAAAGGTTTTTAAACCCAAGAGTTGTCGAAACAACAGACTTTGAAAACGCTGGAAAGAAAGGGACATTAACTCTTGTGGAAGGTGATGGAGATAAGGAGTTTATTGCTCTAATAATGGATGATAAGTTCGGATGGGGATTTATCTCAACAGAAACAAATGAGGGAATGAAAAAATCTTTTGAGGAAATGCGTTCTAAATTTTAAATTGAATATAGAACAAGTAATCGGAGTGGCAGAAGAGTATCTAACGATTCCAGTCGTGTGAAGGTACGCACTGCTGATGGTCCTGTTTGGCTTCCTTACGTGGATATTAAGCATGTCTCACGAGTAATAGATATGTTTAATCAAAAGACCACTGAGGCATAAGCCAAAGTGGACTTTTGATTAACATGAGGTGCATCAAAGCAACAATAACCCTATCATGGTATGCAGCGTCTACATTATGAAGAAGTATTAATTTAGATACAGAACGTCTTAGCGATTATAACAAGCAAAATGAACAATACTAATATCCCTGCTGAACCCATACCACCAATACCACAACCCGCACCAATTCCGCCAACTCCATCAATTCCATAACCCATAGTAATTCCTCCTTTTAATTGAGTACACCATACTATATGGGGAATTATTAAATGAAGATTGGGTTTAATGGCAATGAAGATTTAAGTCTTAAATCCAACCTTTTTATAGAAACCGTGTGACCTAGTGGCTTTAGATCGAGTATCCAAAATCACCTTTGAGGGGTATTAGTGAAACTTCTCCAATCCAAATAACCACCTGGAGCTATGCTTTCACTAAAATATATTTTACCTGTACTTCTATGCTGCATACTAGCGGTCTTAGTTGTAGTTCCGCTGTTTTTTATATAAACTTTCACATGACCATAACCCGACTGAACAGTAAAAACAGAGATAGCGTTTGTACCGCCAAGACTAGTATCAAATAAAGGATCAAGTAATCGTAGCTCTATTATAATGTCAGTAACACTCCCTGTTGGTACGGTAATTTCACTGACCGTGCCTTTCGGTGTCGGAGATTCTTGAATACTTGGTGAAGAGGATGCAGTCGATCTACATATGCTGGGTATGAAACTGAAGGACGCGAACCTGATTTCGATACCCTGATTCTTATATCGTAAAAGTGCGCAACTCATTCTATGGACACTTAGAGAATACGACTAAATAAAATAAATGATAAAAATATCAAACTTTTATAATTCTCTAGTGTTTATTATATTAAATACAATTATTAACTATCACTAAACCACTATGTGAATATATGTATTTACATATTTTAGAATATATTGTTATCTCACCTAAGGAATTTCAAATTATATTTCAGGAAGATTCATCTATGAAAAAGACATTTAAGGTATTACTAGTTTCTCTTTTCATTTTCTCTGCGTTAGTACCTTCTGTAGGAGCTCAAGCTGTAGAGGTCAGTTCCATTATTACCAGTGAAAACATTAACACAGGTTTTACTGCTCCCAAAGCAATTACACCTGATCTTTCGGAAGCAATTAAGAGAGCGACTTTTGCAACTCCAATTAAATCAAATGAATTGATTAGCTCACGAGCTGCAACTCTAACTTTAGTTCAATCGGGGTTGAATGTAATTGGATTTGCTGGCGCAGAGGTCTACTATATGGTTACTGATGTAGCTGGTAACAGGTATGTCCAATAACCTCTGAAGGGGGGTGAATTAATTGCTTAAGAAGTCTAGATTAGTAGTAGCTTCATTATTAGGAGTAGCGCTTTTATCTGCGGGTATGTATACTACTAAAATTTCTGATAATGAAAAATTCAATCCTAATCCTGATTTTACAAATGAAAGAATAATTTCTATCTCAGAAAAAATAGAACTTCAACAATCACTCAGTAATATTGTTACAGAGTTTGGTACTTTCAAAAGATCTGATATGAAATTAGAAACTCCTCACGTTGGTAAAGAAAATGTTTAAATAAGGCGGGATTTGATGGACGTCAAAAAAGAACTACATATAGCTGCAGCTAGTAATCAAAGGGTGACCGTAAAGCTCAATAACGGTGAAAAGATAACTGGAGTAGCAGAAGTATCAAACGATGCCGATCGTGCCAAGGTTAGGACGTTAGAGGGTCCATTGTGGGTACCATATGGGGAGATAGAAAGGGTGTCTCGGGTAATAGATATGTTTCACTAAGCGAAAGACCACTTTGGCCTCATGCCTCTGCGGTCTCTCTTTTTCACTATCGTGTTCCGTTAGTTCCATAGATGAATCCTACTTTATATATTCAATAATAGCCCTGATTACTGTCTGTGTGGTATTGTGATCAATCAGGTATTCTTTTCTGTTTGTCGGTTAGTTCCCCTTCACGTAGACCACTTTGATTATCGGAAGGGTGCACCCTTTTTACATTCCCACGCATAATGTTGTTTCCAACTCTTTACCGTATTACTGAATACGCCATACTTTTCGGAATTCTCTTTATATTTCAGACCATCCATGTAATCTTTCTCGGCTTAAACATGATTGTCAGGCACTCATTACTACCACTTATTTCCAATTACCCAAACCTTACATGAAATATTGAATACTAACAATATAATTGATAAACTATCCAACGCACTTCGGAAGAACAAGTAAGTGAGCATTCCAACTTTGTATTCACAATAAAAAAGTCGCCTAGTGGCGACTGATTGCTCGAAATGTTAACTCTTGTTTTCTTCACTCTTAATCCATTCATTAAATTGTGCCACCGCTTTTTCGGTATGGACACCTTTATATTTCTTGCCATCTTCGTAGTAGAATATCGCATCACTATCAAGATCATCTTCAACTTCGGCTTTAATATAAAGTATTTTCTCTGCAATCAATAGTTTAAAATTACCTTCATCATCTTCTACTGGTATTACTTGTTCACTTTGCTCTTCCTCAGTTTCCATTGTACAACCTCCAAATAATAGTCTTATTGGATTATCGCATTTATGTACAAAAATGAATAGCACCGGTTAAGATACTACTCAAACAACGCACTTTCTCTCATACTATATATCGGGTATCTTACAACGTCTCTATCCACTATATAATGTTTAACTTCCCCTGATTCATGTGAAGTCCAATCTTGGATTTATCTGCTGAACTAGCCCTCCTCTTAAACTTAAAATACAAAAAACAGACCGCCCATCCAAAGACAGCGGTCTGTTACCTCATTATTTATTTCTTCATAACACTCAACAGGTTGATGATCATCTGCGCGCTTTCGGCGCGAGTGCCGTTTTGTTTCGGTTCAAACCGTCCTTCAGCACGTCCTTGCATGAGTTCAAGTCCATTCGCCTCGCTAACGGCCTCTTGCGCCCACTGTGGAGCAACGTCAATGTCGGTAAACGCTGTAATCTTCTTACTCACTGTCGATGGACTACTCATTTCGTAGCCATAAGCACGAACAAGCATAGCTGCCATCTCCTGACGTGAAACTTTTGCATCCGGTTCAAATTGTGAAGATGTCTGACCATTAACAATGCCAGCTTCTCTTGCCAACCCAACGGCTTCCGCATACCATTTGTCAGATGCTACATCTGTAAACATGGGTACTGATTGACCACTCAGACCGAGTGCACGCACCAGCATAGCCGTGAATTCTGCACGCGTAACCGCTCGGTTTGGATCAAACTGATCCGCTGCTACGCCTTGCACAAGTTGTTTCGCCGCCAGTTGTTTCACGGCATTATATGCCCAATGAGTCGGCAACAGATCACTGAAGGCTTTGTCATATTCTAAAACAATGAATTTACTGAAATGACTGATCGGTGCAGATAGATTGCCCTCCAACCATTCGCCCTTAATATATTCTAACTTTCCAGCATCATTAATATAATATATGCCGAGTAAACTTCTATCCGCATTCGAAGCTATATGATAAGAAATCGTAATTGGCTCTGCAAACTGTCTTAACGAGAAATTATCTCCTTGTTCTGTCGTGATGCTAAGCGACCAATCCCTTAGATCACTGAATGCCTTCAATTTCGCTCCCGTAGCTCTGCTTGCACGATCTATCAGTTCCGATGTAATGTCTCTAGATATTACATCCAATCGGAGTGAGATCGTACTGTTGGCAGCGGCACCAGCAGGTACCAAACCACTTATTTCAGCCAGCACTTTGGCGGGGATCGTAACGGACAGATCAGTCGTATTAACTCTTAGCGAAGCACCACCAAGTAGTTCAACAACATTCCCCTGCATAATCAGTTCAGTAAGGGCTTCGTCAACAGAAACAATAACCTCACCTTGGGCATTTGGTTTTGCGGATAACTGCGCTGCTGTTATCTTCACAACACCCGGTTTAACTATAGCACCTGGCGAAGGTGACGGGGTTGTTGTTGGTCCAGGTGTTGGTACCGGATCTGGTGTCGGAGTTGGCTCAGGTGTCGGTTCCGACGTGCCATTGGTTACAGTCAACGAGGATTCAGTACTTAATCCATTGTAAACTGCATGAATGGTAGTTTTCCCTGGACTAAGAGCACTAATCTCACCATCTCCATTTATCACAGCTATTGTATGATCAGAAGTGTCGTATACAACACCTTCGAACAACTCCTGCATGCTTCCGTCACTGTATACCGCCTGTGTGACAACTATTCCTTTACTTCCTCGTTCCAACGAGTCTGGTCCATTGATCGCTATATCTATTAGAACAGGAGTCTCGTCATTCGTGACGATAAGATTGTAATCAGCGGAAAGCGCTCTGTAAGTTACGGATATAACTGTAGATCCTTCCATCCGAGCTTCAATAAGTCCCTGTTCATTGATCGTAGCTACATCCTCATTTGAACTATAATAATGAAGCCCATCAACGATTGTAGCCCGTTTTCCTGATGCGTATACAGCTTCTGTTACCGTTTGGTCAACATCATCCGGTTTAAGCTGTCTGGTTCCTTGTAATGAAATGGATTGTAGGAGGTCCACTGTAATCGTACTTTCCGCATACATATTCGGGTAGCCTTCGATAGTTGCTCTTACTTTAGCAGTACCAGGGTTCACAGCCGTTACCAACCCGTTCTTATCCACGGTTACTGCAACTTTTGCCGCATCACTAAGGACTGACCAATTCACCTTTGTACTATTAGCAATGCTCGAATCCACCTGAGCGTGTAGCTGAATGCTTTGACCTGGCTCAAGTTCTACCTCGGTATGATCTAGTGTAATAGAATCCGGTATATATTTACCGATTACCAACCGATCTATTTCAGTGCCATCGAGTGTTCTTGCGATAACCGTTATCTCATTTCCTTCAATCTCAACAGCAGTGTAGATTTGTTCATCTTCATCATATATTTTCTCCTGCCATACCCGAGGAGTTAGTGCATAGAATTTAGGACCAGAGGAACCACCGATAACATATCTCGTTCCTTCTCCTTCAGCTACTTGCTTGCCATCCTTCATCGGAAAGGTTCGCAAGTAAATATGGTCATGACCGTTCATAACAAGATCAACGTTATACTTATCGAACACCGGCACCCAAGCTGACTGCACTTTCTCATTCGAGTAGATGCTACCATAAGGTCCCTGGTGGAAGAATACGACCTTCCATTTCTTATCGGTAGCCGAAAGATCCTGCTCTAGCCACTGTGTCTGATCTGCAAACTGGCTACCAGAATGCTCTGTATTCATGACAACAAAGTGGGTATCCTTCATATCAAAAGAATAGTTACTCCCCTTCACACTTGCAGCACCATTCTGTGGGTTGTTGAATTGCGCCAAATAATCACCATCGCCATTCGTACCCATCACTTCGTGGTTCCCTATTATTGGGACAAGCGTTGTGTTCACCAACTGTTTCTTCGCAGCTTCGAACCACCAGTTCCACTGTTCTTGCTCGAATCCTTTGTCGACCATATCCCCTGCGTGTACGAGCATTTCTGCATCCGGCATGTAATCAAAGGCCGCCTGAATGGTGTTACCCCATAAACTAAACCCTGCTTTAGAATCTGCCTGGGAATCACCGATGAAAAGGAACTTCGTGGAGTCATTCTGATCCCCACTCGTAACAAACGATCCCTGCTCACTAACGTTCGTC
Source organism: Paenibacillus sp. FA6 (assembly GCF_051550225.1). Lineage (NCBI taxonomy): Bacteria > Bacillati > Bacillota > Bacilli > Caryophanales > Paenibacillaceae > Paenibacillus > Paenibacillus sp. FA6. Next base: position 2,901,494 of record NZ_CP188820.1, read on the forward strand.
TTCCCATCACCTACACGGTATACATATTCAGTCCCAGAAGTGAGACCGACCGCCTCCACTTTATGGACTCGCATCGTTCCATCATTGTTCGTGTTGTAGATCGAACTTCCTCCGGAAATTCTCAGCACATTCGTGTCTTGAAAACTAGTGAAGTCCGATTTCTCAACGAGTTCAACCATTGTATCTGTCGTTAATGGCTCTGTTTGCCATGTAAACTGACGAGATGTTGCTGCTTCCAATCCCATCGTAACATTAGTATTACGCGGTTCAGCAGTACCGTCATAAGGAGCAACCTTGAACGTCATGACAGGACTATAGCTATTGCCCTTCACCGCTTGAATCTTGAATGTTCCTTCTGACGAAGTCGCAGATCCGGTTGTTAACATTCCGTTCGAACTGGAAGAAGCCCCTGCCTCAATTCCATCAATCAACAGCTTCGCATCTTCTACAGCACCCCCACCAAGACTCTCCTTGACAGTAAAGGAAGCTTCTAAGCCCTTGGCGATATTGTAATGATTCCAGGAGAGTGCTAACTGTGTTTGTACAATAGATTCCGTAGGAGCTCCTATGAAGCTAATCGGCACTCCAGTCCCTTCCGTTGAAGTTACAGAACCAGATGAGTTCTCAATCACGAACGTCTTAGTTATGTCTCCTGCAGCCTGTTCCAACGTATAAGGACCAACATAATCATTACGGACCGTATATTGAATTTGACCGATCATATCATCGTCACTTAAGTTAGATTTATTTATATCACTCAGGTTCAGGCGAACCGTTCCCACAGCCGAATTAATGACCGATTCCATTTCCTGTTCTGATACCTTACTTCCTCTAATCACTTTCAGGTCTTTCACTGCATCTGGATTAAACGTAAAGATGATATGTCCTTCCTTCAACTTACTTGCCTTCTCCGCAGTAACATCTAATGTATACGTATTTCCGGCATACAGTACTTCAGGTGTTGTATATTTATAGAAAGGTGATCCTAAATTCACTATAAAGTACCATTCTTTTATCGTCTGGTTGCCACTCATGTCCCTGATCGCAACTTTCACCTTATGGCGCCCCTCTGCTAGAGGAACCTTAGGTATATAAGTGATCTGCCCCTTTGGAGGATAAAATCCATGCTCTACTAATTGATCGTCTACATACACGCGTGTTTTCGCCGGATCAATTAAAGTTGTACCCGGATGAACAACCGGATCGTATCCAGCATCTTCTCCATTAACCGAGAGTGTCGGTGTTGCTGTTTTGATCATTTCGTTGGCCGCAGGATATGCATCCTTAATGACCGGAGGTGTTATATCCTCATCTAAAGGACCGTAGACGGCACGAATATCATCGACGTAGATCGCACCTGCACTTTTATTGAGATTGCTCGTCTCCATATACCGAACGGGCATATCCATCGTCAGAGGTGTTGCTTTTCCCTTGGGAACGGATACTTCGACGTATTTCCACCCCGTCCAGTCCACACCATCACCCGGATTTGTAAAATCTACAGCCACAGCCGCGTTGTTACCATCACGAATCTGTCCACGTAGCCAGTGCTTTTTGCCATCCCCGTAAATCCACATGCTTATCTTCTCGGGATATCCAGGGATCTGGATACGATTATCTATCGAACTAGCGGACACATATGCACCGGATGTACCGGTTTTATTAGTGAAATCATATTCCAACTTCAAGGATTTATCCCCACTACGTACAAAGTCCTGATCCGTCACTTCCATGATCGAGACACTGTTAGCAGCTGCGTTTGATGCTGTATATTTACCAATTCCATTTTCAAAATCCTGCAAAATTACTGGAACTAAGCCTACATTCACCTCAAAGGAGGTTTCCACATTGCCGTACTTAGCAAAAATCTTACCATTTTGTCCGTTTTCGCTTGTCGCCTGAAAAAAACCGTTTTTATCTACCGTTCCGATCTCACCTTCGACTCGCCACTCAAAGCTATGGTTATCCGCCTGAATGACCTGTCCACTTCGTAGTGCCTTCACCGTCAGTTGTGCAGTTGCGCCTGAAGAATACGTTTTGATCTCATCAGGAAACTTAAGTTCAGTCAGTTGTTCGACCACTTCAATTTCACCGCTGCCATTGACAGCCCCCGCAACAGCAGTAATATTCCCTGTCCCAGCAGATGTCCCAGCAGTGAAGACTCCGTTTGCATCAAGGGTTCCGAGATTCGGATCCACCTGCCAATTCAGTGTTCCAGAATACGGAGCTGAATGGCCATTCTCATCCACCCCTGCAGCCTTGAATGTAAAGCTTGATCCTTGTAAAATACGTTCCGCATTCGGCTGTACCACCAACTTAGAGGCTGCAGACTTCTCTGGCGCTGTGTTGACGAGCAGCAAGCTGTTGCCCGTTTTCCGTTCGTACCCATCCGATCCCTGATTCATCATTTTCACACCCGTTGTTCCTGGCATTCTTGCTACAAAGGTGGAAGAGCCACCACCATCGAGGTTCATGGCGTTAACAACGTCCATATCCTTCAGAATATTGCCTAACTCGTCCGTATCGACACCCTCACTGAAACCAGGTGATCTCCCATCAATTTCAATCAGGACGACGCTACCGTCCGCTTTAGTGCCAATCGCCGTGCGTGGGTGTATCCCTAAAGGTCCAACGCCTTGTTGAACCACCCCATCCTTTACAAGTGCCCCCGATCCTCCAATGGCAACCTGTACATCATTCCATTCCCCATCGAGCGTAAAGGTTGCGGTAACCTCATCTCCCACCGATAGCCCTTGCAACACAGCACGTGATGCACCCTGAGCAGAGAGTACGACTTTACTCTTAACAAGCGGCGAATCCCCCTGATTGTTGCGAATCTCGGACACTTTCATTTTGATGGTCTGCCCACTCATCACTTCACCTTCGAGGATATCCAGTACAACCTCATCGCCCTCATCGGTCGACCTAGTAGACGTGCTATAATCTGTCGTGTACAAAACGAGCTCATCCGTATTCCGATAACGGTTGATGCTAGTTAAATTGGTAGTCTTTCCGTTAATAGTCACCGTTTTGCTCAGCTTCGGCACACCATAAATGGAACTACCATCGGGTTTTAATCCGAAAGTAAAAGATGAAATAGAGCTGTTCAATATCACTCCGTCATCCACAAACAGACCACTAGGAACCCCCGTCGCAAAGCCCGAGATCTCATAGAAATCACCGTTAATCCCAGCGATAACACGATTTCCTGGCGAGTCTGTATAAGCAGCCATCTCCGTTACACTTTTCATACCGTAAACTTTGCCATCCTTCGTACCAGCCCGCAACTCTAGATTTGGATTGTGCGGGTCAAACTCCACTGTATGTATTTTCTGTAAACCACGATCATTCTGAAAATCCATCCACGTATACATTGCCCCAGGTGCAAGCTCTGTCTTACGCACATCAATCACGGAACCATAGTCCGTTAAAGGCAGATTAGATATGGATGCATGAACAAATGCTCCAGGTTGGAATAACGAAATAAGAAGAACTACAATAACGGCTACATTCATTTGACGTAAATACTTTTTCACTTTGCTGATATCCCCCTCGTAGCTGTCCTCTTAATTATCTGATATTAGACAACATCATAGAGTTCATTCTAACTATGAAATGTAATGGTAAGATTAAATCTAGCAAAGCATATTGTTAACTTTGAGATAAAACTATTTTCATCCATATTCATCTTGATCACAACAAATACCGCCTATCATTCGAATTGTTACGAACCAATAAATAGCGGTATTAGTTGTATTGGCTGACGGGATGAGCTACTAACCCACTATAATTCACTATAGTATAAACTTTTTCCTACTAGATTGTGACCGGAAGTCATGAAAGCTCTTTGTGTTATGTGCTGAGAAGGAATCTTTTATTTTGATAAAGAAAAGAATGCTAGAAAAAGTGATGTTCAAAAAGTTGTAGAATTTCCTGTTGTATTCCAACGTGCAACCAAGGAGTAATAATGACCGCTTCTGACAAGTTCTTAAATAACCACAAGCGATTACGGTAGAACTTGGCAAGTAAGTACACTTCCTACGGAGGACTTGTACTACTATATTCAACATACTAACGACATATTCTATTTGTCAGAGGAATAAGCTCTTTATCCCCGTTTCCCTCCTGATCATGCTTAAAACGTACAACGATAAGAACCTTACACACAGCGATTGCGGTTAACTGAAAAGCAGTTTTAATTCAAGGTTATAATCCACTTTAAGTAAATCTCTTGAATAAATGGAACGCATGTTCTATACTCTTCTTATAAATAGCAAACTAATATGTTTAAGGAGACGTTTCTATGGTGAAACGAATCACAACGCAGTTTATTGATCCAGATTATCTCATGATGATTAATGGCATAGCTTATAACCCTAAGGAAGGGAGCTAATACCAATTCACTTATCTAGCTGTATGAGAGGGACTTTTGCGCGCGGACTAGTGATGAGCTGAAATAATTGCAGTTTGAAAGACCATAAAAGGACAAAGGAGTGATTAGACTATGTCAATTGAGATGGAAGATTTAATCAGATCATTCGAAGAATGGGTTTTATTCAGTAGTAATTTGAAGGATTTAAATGAAGAGGTTTGGGATTCAAGCATTGAACAAGGAAAGTGGACCATTCGATCCATTATCAGTCATATCATGTTATGGGATAAGTATTTTTATGAAGAGGCCATTGAAAAGATTGCATCTGGTAAACAAGTAACTCTTAAACACTTAAATTTTGATGATTTTAATGGCAAGGCAATAATATATGGGAGTACCATAACAACATGCGAATTAATTGAACAAGCGCTATGGTATCGAAAGAAGATCATTGAGGATATTAGAGCATTGTCAGATGAGGAGATCGAACGGAATTATATAGATGAGGATGGCAATATATTTAACATTCCGCAATATCTTAAAGATTTTATATGGCATGACCAACATCATATGAATCCATTAAAAGAATATCTAATCACAATAAAAGCTTAATTTTGAAATACACATCTGTCATTCGACACTCAGTCCCCTACAATAGGAGCAATCTAAGGGGACCGACGTCGTGAATATAAGATCGTCAGCAGAAACTCAATACATTTATTTAAATGATTTGAGACTGTTTTAAAACCTCGTTTTCAAAGTTGCTTAAGGAAATATGAATTCCACTCGGCTTCCATCCGGATAACCCTCAAGCTGGTTCCCTACCCAACTGCCTGCACCTCTGTTATCACTCGGAGATATGTATTCGATATCGGCACCCGCTCCGCCTTCCTTACACATGGCCATGGGCCACTCATCTCGGTCGAATCCTTTCTTTGTTGGAATTCCCCTTAATGAGTCAGCACGATTACTCTCTGCTCCCGCTCGGTCAATGGTACATATAGCAGAATATCCAGATTCTATAGCATCCTTAATGTGTGCTCCTGTCGCTGGATAACGATCCAATGGAAACTCTAAGTAGTAGTCTGCATCTGTAGTAACTTCAACAACCATCTTCTTCTCGGGTATATCAATAAGATCGAAATAATACAACCCTAGCATGACTACCACTGCAAAAATAAGACGAACAATAGATTTTTTTGTTTTCTTCAAGCTATGTACTCCCCTCATGTAAAAAAAGCTTCTGTGTGACTTTGAAATATACCATATTATTAAATTTGTTGCTACGGGAACAACCCAATTCCCCAAATACTAATTATGTATTTTATTGAGTTTAGCCACTTTTTGAGTCAAGCAGGGTCATACGTGGTGAATACAGATAGGGTCCTCAGAGCATTCATTAAATCGGACGTTCACTATCTCTTTGAAAAATGGTTTGGGAATAATAATAAGTTGGAGGGATTTCAGTGAATCTGAGTAAATACTTACGTACCTGTTTGAGTATCATAGCTACAATGCTTATCATTTATTTGGGTTTCGAATTAAGTTTTATTTTACTACCCTTACTATACGTCTTTAATCTATTACTTGCTCCTCTTATACTCTCTGGCTTTATGTTCTATTTATTACGGCCCATCGTTAATTATTTACAAAGGAAGAAAATCAATAGAAGCGTATCCGTCATCCTTATATATTTAGCATTTTCTGGACTACTAGTTCTTTTCTCAATTATCGTGTGGCCAACACTTCGCAATCAACTATTAACATTCATTGATAATGCTCCACATTTAGTAACAGATCTGCAAAGTCAATTACAGCATTATCAGCAAACTCCCGTTTGGTCCAAAGTAATTCCTTCAGAATCGGAGCTTTATTCTCGTTTAACAGACTCCTTAAACAGCCTGATATCCTTGATTACCAACTCCGCATCAAACTTTGTAGCTGTTATATCTAACGTAATCATCATCTTTGCTACGATACCTATCATTCTGTACTATATGCTTAAAGAAGGTAGTAAACTTCCCTCCAAGCTTCTTCATTTCATTCCACGTCGCTACCAAAGAGAGGGGAAAGAGATATTTAAGGAGATTGACAATGCCTTAAGTCAATTTATTGTGGGTCGTGTGCTGCTCAATCTTATATTGGGTGTCATGTTGTATATTGGATTCTTAATTATCGGTCTTCCCTATGCTCTACTTCTAGCTGTGATTTCTGCTGTTGTTAATCTCATTCCATATGTCGGTGCCCTGTTAGCAACTGTTCCAGTTGTTATTGTTGCACTTACGGTCTCACCTTCTATGGCCATCTGGTCAGTAGTTATCATTATCATTGCCCAGCAAATTCAAGATAATATATTGTCACCCATTATATATGGTAAACAACTTGATATTCATCCATTAACAACAGTTATTCTATTATTAATCGGTGCCAAATTTTTCGGGATTATGGGTGTCATCCTTGCCATACCAGCTTACATGATTATTAAGATTATCCTCGTTCATATCTATAAAATATTTCTCTCTGATAAAATCGAAGACTTTATTGAATAAGCGGAGTGATTCAGCGATTCATCCTTCAGCTTCTCCCTACTCCCGAATAATGTCTAAAGATTAGGAATGCTCCAGTTAATCGGCCCTGCTCCTACATATTCTAAAAAATCATTCGTCTGAGAGAAGGGTTTACTACCAAAAAATCCACGGTACGCTGCCAACGGACTTGGATGACTCGATTGAATGACCTTATGTTTACTCATATCTATTAGCGATGTTTTCTTCTGCGCGTGACTCCCCCAAAGAATAAATACCAAAGGATGATCTCGTTCGTTTAATTTCTGTATGATCGTATCCGTGAAATTCTCCCACCCCATCGCTTGATGAGAAGCAGGTTGTCCCTCCTGCACCGTGAGTACGGTATTCAGCATAAGGACCCCTTCCTTCGCCCAATGCTCAAGAGAGCCGTGGTTTGGGGCTTCCACCGATAGATCTGTTCCTAGTTCCTTATAAATATTTCTTAACGATGGTGGAATTCGTACTCCAGGCACGACCGAGAAGCTTAGTCCATGAGCTTGTCCAACACCATGGTATGGATCTTGCCCTAATATAACTGCTTTGGTTGTGCTGTATGATGTAAGCTTAAGCGCTTCGTATAAATATTCCTTGGGAGGAAGTATCGTCTTATGCGCGTATTCATCCGTTATCTTTTGCTGTAACTCTATAAAATAAGGCTTCACCATTTCAGCTTGTAATTGTTCATCCCAATCATTACCGAACATCCTCATCTCCCCTTTCATTTTCATATTTATTACAAAAAAAAGCCGACTCCATAACTCAGAGCCGACTCATTTCCATCTAAATCTTCAATCATGATGCCGAGAACCGGGATCGAACCGGTACAGTAGTCACCTACCGCAGGATTTTAAGTCCTGTGCGTCTGCCAATTCCGCCACCCCGGCATAAACAGGTATGAATCCTCTGATTTCTATAACGGTAATGCGTGAATTCAACTTTTTTATTATATGATATATTCTAAACAATTTCAAGCTATTTCATAAATAACTTTTTTACAGCGCAAATTAATTGTTTGCACATGACAGATAACACATTCGTTATGGAGGAGATGATACACCTCACATCTTTGCCCTCCCCATCATAGATTGTAGGTAATTACCTATATGAAGGAGCAATTATCATGATGCAACCCATGTATGACATCCCCCAATATGATGTAAGACAGCCAGATCAGACTGCAAACAGTGAGATAATTCTAGATCATGCATCCGCGGATGTAACAGGAGATCGCGTCCCTGACCAAATATGGCTCACAGGGGTTAAACAAGATGCTACAAGTCCATTTATAACCGACATTTCTATTGTCATTCAGGATGGTGCCTCCACAAGACGTTATCGGATCAAGCCCAATCAGAATTCTGGATATAATCCACGTCTCTTTGTGGGCGACTTCACTGGAGATCGAATTGCAGATCTATTAGTAACGATCGATAGCGGCGGATCAGGGGCGACAACGTATGACTATTTGTACACCTTTACTCAGGGCAAGACACAACTTATATTCAGCTCTGAAGCGTATAACGACTATTGGAAATACACAGTAACCTATCTAGATGGTTATCGACTGCAATTGATTAATAGCAATACAGAACAAGTATATACACTGGACATCACATCTCGCGGTAAAGCTTATTTGAATGAAATCTATCATCCTAACGGAACGTTGAAGGCACCTATTGAGGGTTGGGTAGACCCTCTCAGCGGATTATATCCAGTTGACTTCGACCGAGATGGGGTTTATGAGTTAATGGCATTCCAAGGCGTAAGCGGACTGTATCATGCTGATCGATTTGGTTATGTTGAGAATAATTTGAAATGGCAGAATAACGGGTGGACGTTGCAGAACCAGTGGTTTGCAATTTACGGAGCACCAATCTTATCTATTAAGGTCTGACTTTCCTCATTCAGTCCTACAATTTGAACCTTCTTACCAAGCTGCTCATATTTCGAGATGACTTTCGATATGGCTGTAACAGCAGATTGATCCCATACATGCGAGCCACTGAAATCAATTTTAACATGGTCAGGATCCTCTATATATTGAAAAAGGCTAATAAACTGAGTCATCGTTCCAAAGAACATTTGACCTCGAACCTTATATTCCTTATGCCCATCCTGACCGATGGATTGTTCCAATCTGACCTTCCCCATTTTCCAAGCGAAAAATAAAGCACTCAATAACACGCCTGCAATAACTCCATAAGATAAATTGTGAGTCACGACGACAATCGCTACCGTAACGATCATGACCAATGCATCCGTGCGTGGAATTCGGTTTAATTCTCTCAATGAGTTCCAGTTGAATGTACCTATACAGACCATGATCATCACACCCACAAGTGCGGCCATAGGAATTTTGGTAACCACGGGTCCCAACACTATAATAAGGAACAACAAGAATACACCTGCAATGAGTGTGGATAATCGCTTGCGACCACCAGATTTTACATTAATAACAGATTGTCCAATCATGGCACAACCCGCCATTCCTCCGAAGAATCCAGTAACGACATTAGCTATCCCTTGTCCTCTTACTTCCTTGTTCTTATCACTGGATGTGTCCGTCATCTCATCTAAGATCGTCGCTGTTAGTAGTGACTCAAGAATGCCCACAATTGCCAATGAGAAGGAATAAGGCAAGACAATAAGTAAAGTATCTAGTGAAAAAATAACCTGTGGAATATGAAGGAATGGTAATGTGCTAGTAATAGCCCCCATATCACCGACCGTATTAATATTCAGTCCCATACTTATTGATATAATGGATACGACAATAATAGCAACAAGCGCAGAGGGAATGGCTTTGGTGAAAAGAGGTACTATATAAATAATGGCAAGTGTTAGAGCAACCAACGCATACATGACCCAGCTCTGTCCTTTGAATTGCGTCAGTTGGGCTATAAAAATCAGAATCGCTAATGCATTCACGAATCCATTCATAACCGAATGGGGTACAAAACTAACCAAATGGCCAATTTTCAATTTACCCATGACGTATTGAATGACACCTGTAAGTATCGTTGCTGCAAAAAGATACTCAATCCCGTGCTCTTTGACTAGAGTCACCATAAGTAGTGCCATAGCTCCCGTAGCTGCTGAGATCATCGCAGGTCTTCCACCTACAAAGGAAATGACAACAGCCATACAGAACGAAGCATACAGACCTACCATCGGGCTAACGCCTGCAATAATAGAGAATGCGATTGCTTCTGGAATCAGAGCTAAAGCAACCGTGATACCGGATAACACATCTTTTCGAGTATTACCAAACCAAGTAGAGTTGTTCAATTGTATAGCTGTCAATATCTTACTCCTCCTATTTCTATATTTATTAATAGATAAAAATACAAATAAAAAAATCCTTACAAAGCAAGGATTTCTGAGAAAGTGGACCTTGAGGGACTCGAACCCCCGACCGCTATAACTAACTGAACTAGTGCAATCGTTTTTGCATGTTTTTAAGAGTTCATATTCCTTCTATAAATAAAGAATTAACATCAATACGCTTGCTCTGTTTCAAAATTTATGTTAGCAAATAGCCAATGGGCCTTCCATCCTCGTTGCTTTCTAAAGAATTATATCATTGAAGTCAATCTACTGTCACTCCTCATCATCCCTAGCTACATTAATAACTACCCCAGGCTCCTAGGATGATAATACTGTCTACTCTGCTTTATCTTCCCAGCTAATTTATCCAGGAGAAATGTTCGTGGGGAGCCTCAATAGTTGAAATAAAAAAGAGTGACATTGGATTTCAATCTATGGGAAGCGTAATTTGGACTATGATCACTGATGACTATAATCCTGAAAAATTAAGCGAATTTTCCGATGGGACCTACATTGTTGGTAAAGACATAGAACCAGGTACATATAAGAGTGATGGTTCTGGATCTTATTGGGCTCGTCTAAGTGGGTTCTCTGGTGGGGCAACATGGAAAAAAATAAAATAAACTCAAAGAAAAATTATATTTAGCTGCATCCAGTAATCAGTGATCCACCTTAAAGCTCCATAGCTGCGAAATGGTAAACGGAGTAGCGGATGTGTGATGGTCCAGTGTGGGTTCCCTATGAGGATGTAGAACTATTGTCGCGGGTAATAAATATGTTTGACAAAAAGACCACTAAGGCATAAGCCAATGTGGTCTTTTTGTTTGGCTTGAAATGAATCAATGAAATATATATTAGTTTATATACAGAACGCTTTGCTGATTATAACAAGCAAAATGAACAATACTAATATCGCCCCTACACCACCAGCACCACCAATTCCACCAATTCCACCAACACCGCAACCTCCATCAAATCCACCAACACCGCCAACTGCTCCATATCCTCCAACAACTTCGCCCATATTAATTCCTCCTTTTCAACTGAGTACAGCTTACTATATGTGCAAATATTATTTGAGGATTGGATTTAATGGCAAGAAAAATCCAGCCTTGAACATGCTCTGCGGTGATTTTTGTTCCTAATTGAAACTTCTTCTTACCCGAACACAAAAATCTCCCTTAACCTTATAGTTGTGGGGGACAAAGGGTCTCTTGATCTCACATCCAGTTAATCCTTTAACTTCTTGTTCACTTCTACGTATTAGCTTCGGTTCTTGGACTACTCTGGAGAGATATCGTTTTTAAGCTCTAAGAGTTACATGTAATCCAAACGGTAAATTGAACACGCTCCGAATCGCTAATACAACGTCCTAAGACGAACGATTCGATCCGTAGCACAAAACTATTCAAGTTCATCCCGAACGACTTACAGGAGCGATTTGAGCAGGTACAGAAGGTCTCCTCGTCTTCATCCGGAAGTCTAGCGTAAAGAAAATTGGTTTCCATGCAAGATGAAGCTATCGGTCGGATCAATTCAGAACTCAATAAATCCACTAAAAAACAGCCTGAAACTGTGGATAACTAGATCGCCATTAGCAAACCCAACTCACCCTCCCATTTATGCCTTCTTTTGAACAAGTTAAACATCTCTATAAACAAGAAAAAAACCCTTACTAGGTAAGGGTTTCGCGCGATATGGGCCTTGAGGGACTCGAACCCCCGACCAATCGGTTATGAGCCGACCGCTCTAACCAACTGAGCTAAAGGCCCTAAATAATATGTAATCCACAATAAATAATGGCAATTTAATTGGTTGCGGGGGCAGGATTTGAACCTGCGACCTTCGGGTTATGAGCCCGACGAGCTACCGTGCTGCTCCACCCCGCGTCAGTTAGTTATTCAAATAGCGACAAGAATTAATATACAACATTAACACCCTATACGTCAAGCCTTTTTTATTCAAGGAATAAATCGAACACCATAACGCCCTCTGCGGGAACGAAATATTTCCACAGAATAAGGATCATCATACCCATAAATCCAGCCATCCTGCTCTAGTCTTTTGGCAAGACAATCTGCTTGATATTTGCTTGTATAAAGTTTACCGAAATATACCCACTGCATACCTCTTCCCTCTTTCTCATCATGAGTAAAATAAGATGTCGATCGTATTGTTGCCTAGTTGCTCTCTATACATACAACCCGATTCGCAATATTTAGAATGACCTTATGGTGGACGATTACTGGCACTTTCGCAGAGTTATGTCCCATGAATAAGAAAATCATCTATCCGATGATGGACTACATTCACTGTTAAAGTCATGTTCCTTGAATGATCAACAGTTGTATAAAGTACACTTAGATTGGGCCGACTTCCTCTAACACTAACTTTAGTTGCAAATACTACATCTAGATTTCTCGAAACATGCACTTTCCATCATTATCACCCCTTTTAACTGTATGTTTTACACCTAATCCTCCCTCACCCTACCTTTCCTGCTAATTAAGTGCACTTTCTACATCTTTTCCATCCTTATTATCCTTTTATGTTGCTATTCCACCCACTTCCGCCTCCACCATCGGGTTAACACCCTTTCGTGTGTGTAACCGCTCCTCTCTATCTCTATGTACATTCCAATGGTTTGAGGGCCTAGGAGGCGTTGTAGCCATCTCCACTAATATTCTTTTTGAAGGAAAAGCCTTCACTTTTGCAGTAATCTCGCTCCAATCTAACTTGATTGGTTGGTTGATTGGTTGGTTGGTTGTGAGTCAGTCAGTGACGTCTTCATCCTATTTCAACGGTTTATGAACAGGTATACCGTCAAAACATCGGGGGCCCGATCCTACACGTATTTCTGTCAAACCCTTATCTTCGTATTAATCCCGAAATGATACACTTTATTATTGATAGAAAAACCGGCTGCACCGTCCTTATTGAAGGATGGCACAGCCGGTTCTACAAAAATGATATGAATCAATATTTCTTATACTCCGAAGGTTGAGGGATCTTCTCTCCAAGCTTTCAATGCGGCTACATCTCCCGCTTCAATCTTCCCTTGTTCAAGAGCAACATCCATCAATACTCCGTAGTTAGACAAGCTCTGAAGTGGAATGCCAGCCTCTGCGAATGCATTAACAGCTTGGTCCAGCTGATAGCTGAATATCGCAAGAACCGCCAATGGCAGCGCTCCTGCTTCCTTAACAGCTAAGGCAGCCTTCAATGAACTTCCTCCAGTAGAGATCAAATCCTCAATGACAACCACTTTCTGGTTCGGCTTGATTAATCCTTCGATCTGATTCTGTTTACCATGTCCTTTAGCCTTATCACGAATATAGGCCATCGGAAGATTTAGCTTCTGAGCTACCCAAGCAGCATGTGGGATACCAGCTGTTGCTGTCCCTGCGATAACTTCCGCATCGGGATACTGCTCACGAATGACCGCTGCGAACGATTCCGCAATATATTCACGAATCTCAGGATATGACATCGTTAAGCGATTATCACAATATATCGGAGATTTAATGCCTGATGTCCATGTGAAAGGTTGTTTCGGGCTTAAAGCTACAGCTTCAATATTTAGTAAATAACCTGCAATGGTTCCAGGAATTTCAATCAGTTTACTCACGACTTCATCATCTCCTCAATAATTAGTTCTGCTGCTTCACGGGGATTGTTAGCCGCTGTGATAGGTCGACCAACGACAATATAGTGGCTTCCCTGCCGTATCGCTTCCCCAGGTGTTAATACTCTGGATTGATCTCCTATGTCACTCCCTGCAGGACGGATACCTGGCGTTACTGTAATAAAGTCTCTACCACATGCCTCACCAATCGAGGGTACCTCCTGGGCAGACGCCACGACACCACTCAGACCCGCTGAAGCCGCAAGTTTAGCGTATCTTACAACAGCGTCTTGTATGTTACCTTCCACACCAATCTGTTCATTTAACACCAATTGACTTGTGCTTGTTAAATGTGTGACGGCAATGATCAATGGCTTTGATAAAGAAGCATCACTTGCTAATGCAGTTGTCATGCCTTCATAGGCTGCCTGCATCATCTGAATTCCGCCCGCCGCGTGAACATTGAACATATCCACACCAAGCCGTGTGATGCTCTCAGCACCACCCTTAACGGTGTTAGGAATATCATGCATTTTCAAATCCAAGAAGACAGAATAACCTTTAGCCTTCAGTTCGCGCACAAAGCTCGGGCCTGCAGCATAGAAAAGCTGCATCCCGACCTTCATATAACAAGGTATTCCTTGTAATCGATCCACTAAGGCGGATGCCTGTGTGGCATCTGGATAATCCAGTGCCACGATCAGACGACCTGCCATATTCTTATATTCCGTATTCATAACTCCCTGCCTCCTATTGCCCAATAAATGATGGCATAGCTTGAGATGAGAAATTAATGGTGTCTAACATGATGAGCAATGCTCTTACTGTATCAAGTGACGTCATACATACGACACCATTCTCTACAGCTTCACGACGAATTCTGAATCCGTCACGCTGCGGTAATTTACCCTTAGTAAGGGTATTAAATACATACTGAGCTTCACCTGTACGGATCAGATCAAGGATGTTCGGTGTTCCTTCGCTCAACTTATGAACGGTAGTCACATCAAGTCCTGCTTTATTTAGAGCGTCTGCTGTGCCGCCTGTTGCATATATTTTATAACCTAATCTCTTGAATCCAGCCATAAGTTCTACCGCTTCATCTTTATCTTTATCAGCCACAGTTACAATGATTGAACCTGTAGATGGTATTTTCATACCTGCTCCAATCAAGCCTTTATATAGCGCCTTAGCATATTGAAGATCGCGCCCCATAACTTCACCTGTTGATTTCATCTCAGGTCCAAGCGTAGTATCTACTCTACGTAGTTTAGCAAAAGAGAACACAGGTACTTTCACTGATATATATTTGCTCTCAGGCCATAGTCCCTCTTGGTAGCCTAAGTCTTTCAACTTCGTACCTAGAATCGCTTGCATGGCAAGATTCGCCATTGGGATTGTTGTTACTTTACTCAAGAATGGAACGGTACGAGATGAACGTGGGTTCACTTCGATAACGTACACTTCATCTTGATAGATAACAAACTGAATATTTACCAGACCAATCGTCTTCAGTTCCTTAGCTACTTTGATCGTAATATTCACGATCTTCTCTTGAAGATGAGCTTCCAGATGCTGCGGTGGATAGACAGCAATCGAATCCCCTGAGTGAACACCAGCACGCTCAATATGCTCCATAATCCCTGGAATTAATACCGTTTCACCATCACAGATTGCATCCACTTCTACTTCCTTACCGAGCATATAGCTATCAATAAGTACAGGATGCTCTGGATTGATCTTCACAGCATGCTCCATGTAACTCAGCAATTCCTCATCAGAGTAGACAATCTCCATCGCACGTCCACCCAAGACATAAGAAGGACGAACTAGCACAGGGTAACCAATTTTCTCAGCTGTTGCAACTGCTTCATCTACAGAAATAACCGTTTTCCCATTCGGTTGAGCCACATTCAAACGAGTTAGCAAAGCTTCAAATTTCTTACGATCTTCAGCTTCATCAATGCTTTCTAAGCTCGTACCCAATATTTTCACACCTGCTGCACTCAATGGTGCTGCTAAGTTAATAGCGGTCTGACCTCCAAATTGAACAATAACTCCAATTGGATTCTCTTGTTCAATCACGTTCATAACATCTTCGAAGAATAAAGGTTCAAAATACAGTCGATCCGATGTATTGAAATCCGTAGATACCGTCTCAGGATTGTTATTGATGATGACAGCCTCATAGCCTGCCTTCTGAATAGCCCACACAGCATGAACTGTCGAGTAGTCAAACTCGATCCCTTGTCCGATTCGAATTGGACCTGAACCTAGGACAAGGATCTTCTCCTTCGATGACTGAATAACTTCATTCTCAGTCTCATAAGTAGAGTAATAGTATGGTGTGGAAGCTTCAAATTCAGCTGCGCATGTATCAACCATTTTGAACACTGGACGAAGATTATGACTTAGTCTGAATTCACGAACTTCTGCTTCAGACGTATTGCTGTTGGTTGATACGTTCAGCTTACGAATTTCAGCAATGGATTTATCTGTAAATCCAAGTCTTTTGGCTTGATACAACATATCATAAGAAAGTGTTTCTTCTTCTTGGATACGCGTCTCAAACTTGATAATCCCCTCGAGCTTGTCAAGGAACCACCAGTCCACTTGCGTTAGGTCTTGGATTTGTTGCAGTGTATAACCGCGACGGAAAGCTTCAGCGATTAGGAAGATACGCTCGTCATCCGGTCTCTCAAGACGTTCGTTAAGAACCTCTTCACTTAATAGTTCTGCCCCTTCGAGATTAAAGCGATGAACACCAATCTCTAACGAACGAATAGCTTTATGAATAGACTCTTCAAAGGTACGACCAATAGCCATGATTTCGCCAGTCGCCTTCATTTGAGTTCCAAGCTTACGATTAGCATTAACGAACTTATCAAAAGGCCAGCGCGGAATCTTACTTACGATGTAATCCAATGTTGGTTCAAAACAAGCATATGTCTGCCCTGTTACAGGGTTAATAATTTCATCTAGAGTGTAACCCATAGCGATTTTTGCTGCCATTTTGGCAATAGGATAACCTGTCGCTTTGGATGCAAGTGCTGATGAACGACTCACACGTGGGTTTACTTCAATAACATAATATTGAAAACTTTGTGGGTCCAGTGCAAATTGCACATTACAACCACCTTCAATATTCAGTGCCCGGATAATTCTTACAGAAGCCGTTCTAAGCATTTGATACTCACGGTCTGATAATGTCTGGCTTGGAGCTACTACGATGCTATCACCTGTATGTACGCCAACAGGATCGAAGTTTTCCATGTTACATACAACAATACAGTTATCGTTCGCATCACGCATAACTTCGTACTCAATTTCCTTCATTCCTGCAATACTCTTCTCAATCAGACATTGTCCAATCGGGCTATAACGAATTCCGGAGACAACCGTCTCACGAAGTTCCTCTTCTGTTGCGCAAATTCCTCCGCCCGTTCCACCAAGGGTATAGGCAGGACGTACGATTAACGGATATCCAATTTCGCCGGCGAAATCAAGAGCTCCTTCTAGCGTAGTAACAATAGCACTTTCAGGTACAGGCTGTTCAAGCTCACGCATTAATTCTCTGAACAAATCACGATCTTCCGCTTTTTCAATAGAACTAAGCTGTGTTCCGAGTAACTTTACATTCTCCTGCTCGAGAACTCCAGCGCGTGCAAGTTCTACAGCC
Source organism: Paenibacillus sp. FA6 (assembly GCF_051550225.1). Lineage (NCBI taxonomy): Bacteria > Bacillati > Bacillota > Bacilli > Caryophanales > Paenibacillaceae > Paenibacillus > Paenibacillus sp. FA6. The sequence continues at coordinate 2,919,064 of NZ_CP188820.1, forward strand.
ATATTCAGACCCGTCTGACCACCAAGTGTTGGTAGTAAACCATCTGGACGCTCCTGACGAATAATTTGCGTAACAAATTCCAAAGTAATCGGTTCAATATATACTTTATCCGCCATATTAGTATCTGTCATAATTGTAGCGGGGTTACTGTTAATGAGTATGACCTCTATACCTTCTTCTTTCAAAGCCTGACAGGCTTGCGTACCTGCATAGTCAAATTCAGCTGCTTGACCGATAACGATCGGACCTGATCCGATAACGAGTATTTTCTTTAGTTCATTATTTTTAGGCATCTTATTGAGCTCCTCTCGCACTTGCGGCTAATTCGGCTTGACGTGATCTAACAGGATGTTTAACTTTATGATCCGCGATCATTTGTAGAAATTCATCGAATAAATAGTTGCTTTCCTGTGGTCCAGGTGCCGCCTCCGGATGATATTGCACAGAAAATGCTGGGTGAATACTATGCTTCAACCCTTCAACAGTCTTATCATTATTGTTAATATGAGTAATTTCTAACTCTGTACCTTGAACAGATTTCTCAGTTACAGCATAACCATGATTCTGTGAAGTTATATAACAACGATTCGTCGCCAGATCCTTCACAGGATGATTACCTCCACGATGCCCAAACTTTAATTTCTCCGTATCCGCGCCACTAGCTAAAGCGAATAGTTGGTGTCCAAGACAAATTCCGAAGATCGGAATTTCACCTATCAATTCTGACACCGTACGAATGGCTTCTGGAACATCCTTCGGATCCCCAGGACCATTGGATAACAGAATTCCGTCAGGACGCATATGACGGATTTGCTCAGCTGTAGTGTCATGAGGAACGATAACAACATCGCAGTTACGTTCATTAAGTTCACGTAGAATCCCATTTTTCGACCCAAAATCCATCAATACGATCCGTTCCTTCGATCCTGGGCTAGTATAAATATTATTCGTAGAAGTACGAGCCACCTGATCTCTCAGAATTTCACTACCCGTTAATCGTTCTTGCAACTCTTCTACCGATGCTGCTGAGGTCGTAAGAATCCCTTTCATCGTACCATGGCTACGAATCATTCGAGTCAACATACGTGTGTCAATCTCACTAATCCCTACAATGCCATGTTCCTTCAGAAGTTCATCAAGACTGTACTCCGCACGCCAGTTACTTGGAACTGGCTCATGACGACGAACAACAAATCCGTGAATAAATGGTACATAGGACTCGAAATCATCACGTGTAATACCGTAGTTACCCATCAAAGGTTGAGTCATCGTTACAATCTGACCACAGTAAGACGGATCAGACAATACCTCTTGATACCCTGTAATTCCCGTGTTAAATACAACTTCTCCTGTTGATTCACCTTCCGCACCAAATGCCAATCCCGTAAACAGTGTGCCATTCTCTAATAATAATCTTGCCTGCATTCCATTCCACTCCCTCTGTCATTTACTCTTGCACTCTATATTTCGCCTGCTTTTTATCCATTCATGTTGTGTACCAGTGATTCTCGTTAACCTTATTCCGACCAGACTAGTCTTCCGTCAACCCAAGTCTTAACTGGCCATCCTTTTAGCTTCCAACCTGTAAATGGCGTATTCCGACCTTTGGATAGGAATTGCTCTGGATCGACGCTCTTCTCAGTTTCTAGATCGATCATCGTAAGATCAGCTGGTCTTCCTGCTTCAAGTTGTCCCGAATTCAGACCGAATACTTTAGCTGGGTCAGCAGTCATCCGCTGTACCAGGAAGGACAGATCCCAAAGCCCTGTCTCTACAAATTTAGTGTATAGAAGTGGAAATGCCGTCTCGAACCCTACGATGCCGAAAGGAGCAAGTTCCATCCCTTTCGCTTTCTCGTCAGCACTATGTGGCGCATGATCTGTAACGATCATATCTAGTGTTCCATCAAGTAAACCTTCAATACAAGCTTCAACATCCCGTTTCGAACGAAGGGGAGGATTCATCTTCCAATTCGCATCAAGACCCGGAATATCTTCTTCCGAAAGAACCAAATGATGCGGACATACTTCGGCGGTGACATGAATTCCAATCGCTTTCGCTTGACGAATCAATCGAACAGATTGTTCTGTACTCACATGGCAGACATGATAATGCACACCCGTTGCCTCTGCCAGCAGAATATCCCGTCCTACATGAATAGCTTCCGATTCATTCGGAATACCCTTTAGGCCGTGTTTTTTCGCAAATTCACCTTCTGCAACACACGCTCCAACGACTAGTGAGTTATCTTCACAATGAGCAATCACAGGCATATGAAGCTCTGCCGCGATTTTCATAGCATCTTTCATCATTTGTGCATTCTGCACACCGACTCCATCATCAGTGAAACCGATGGCTCCTGCTTCTTTCAGCGCTGCGAAATCCGTTAGTTCACGTCCGAGTTCATTCATAGTAATAGCTGCATATGGTAGCACTTTTACGATTCCCGCTTGACTTGCTTTCTCAAGAATCAGCTTAATCACATCGGGGTTATCCGTTATAGGTCGCGTGTTCGGCATGCAGGCAATCGTAGTAAAACCACCTTTGGCTGCGGAACGGCTTCCACTTTCAATCGTTTCTTTATGTTCGAAACCTGGCTCACGTAAATGCACATGCATGTCAATAAAACCTGGAGTCACTAATTTTCCTTCTGCATCGACAATTTCCGACGCCTCTTGTTGAATAGTTGAAAGGTCTACCTGAGCATCTACTAAAGACTTAATGGTGCCATCCTCTAGTAGAATATGCTTCTTCGCTAACTTCCCCTGCTTATCAAGAACACTCGCATTTGCAATAATCGTTAACATGACTACCTCCGCTTCTTGATTGCGCACTTTGGCTTCAATCTATTGTATAATAAAAATTCATGTTTGTGTATATTTATTAACTAAGAATGATGATGTCTTTTAGTCTAATATCTTAATGCACGCTCCATAACCGCCATTCTAATCGGTACGCCGTTGCTCATTTGAGGGAATATCATCGACTGAGAACTTTCCACAACAGCATCATCAATCTCTACATTACGATTCACCGGTGCCGGATGCATAATAATTGTATCCTTAGATAGCTTCGCTGCTCTTGCTTCCGTCAGACCATACCGTTCTCTGTAATCTTCCGATGACATTAACAACCCTGTAGCATGACGCTCCAACTGCACTCTTAGCATCATCACTACATCAGAATTCATTGCTTCATCCATCGTTACATAAGGTGCATGCTGTTCTAACTCTTTCGCAATCATACTCTTAGGTGCGCAGAAGTTAACCTGTGCCCCAAATTTTTGTAATGCCCAGAGATTCGAACGCGCAACACGACTATGTCGTATATCACCGATAATAGACACCTTTAAACCTTTTAATTCACCAAACTTTTTACGCATCGTGTATAAATCAAGCAGCGCTTGTGTGGGGTGTTCATTATTTCCGTCCCCCGCATTAATCAATGGAACCTTTACTGTCTCAGCTAAATCCTGTAGAACACCATCTGGTTTCAATCGAATGACTCCTACGTCGATCCCCATTGATTCGAGCGTTCGCACCGTGTCATAGATGGATTCGCCCTTTTCCACACTAGAAGCTGCTGCTGTAAAGTTCAGTACCTGTGCCCCGAGACGTTTCTCAGCCATTTCAAATGAAAATCTTGTTCTTGTACTATTCTCAAAAAACATATTGGCAACAAAGTGTGAACTTAAGATAGGAACAACCTTCTCTTGCTGTGCTTCCCAGTACGCTGCTCTATCCAATATCGACTCGATTTCATTTCGACTGATATCCTTTAGTCCCAGCAAACTGTGATCCTTGAGGTTAGTCGTGGTCATCATGACTGCCGCTCCTCTCTGTTCTGTAAGATCGTAACCTGATCTTTACCATCAATTTCAGACAGTGTTACTTCAATTTCTTCCTGATTAGAGGTCGGAACGTTCTTGCCAATATAGTCTGGTCTTATAGGGAGTTCCCGATGTCCACGATCTGCCAACACCGCCAATTGAATCATCCGAGGACGCCCACAATCCATTAAAGCGTCCATTGCTGCACGAATCGTACGTCCCGTGTAAAGAACATCATCGAACAATATAATTGTCTTATCTTGTATACTCACATTACCCAAGCTCTTCTTCAATTGATTCACCGCGAAATCTCCATCTTGCGGAACTAGGGCAAGTTCTTCTAATCGATCATCCCGATAAGCCGTCACGTCCAACTCACCACAATGGATGGGCATTCCTTCAATTTCCTGAATTCGTTCAGCGATTCTTTGTGCTATATAAATCCCTCGCGTCCGAATTCCGATAAGAATACAATTCTCAATCCCTTTGTTCTTCTCCAGAATCTCATGTGCAATTCTCGTTAAGGCCCGGCGTATAGCTGTTTCATCCATAATCACACGCACTTCTTTAACCATTAGTCATTGCTCCTCTACAGGAATTCCTTCAATTCTCCCGTGACATACAAAAAACTCCTTGCCTAGAAGGCAAGGAGTTTACTTCGTCATTCAACCGACATTCATCGGATTGAATAAGAGGACGCCCATTAACAACTCGTATATAACTATACGAGTGTTATGCGGTGAACCTCGGTTCACGTAACCTTGCCAGTCTCACGGGACTGAATTAAAGGTGCTATTCATCTAAAAATATTATGACAGACCTACGGAATGATGTCAACCGACATCAATTAACATCATTTGACATCAAACGCTCAAGCAGAAACGGCGACACCGTCCTTTTTCAAGGAGTTTATGCTTCCGATGCTAGTGATACTTCGTATCACTTTGAGGTATCCGTCTCTGCCGAAATATAAGCAATAGAGTATCAAGTGAAAGAGTTCATTCCATGAACCCATCTTCTTGTCATTTATAATTTTAGCGACTACGCAAACTGGTAATTAAATCTTGTAGATCCGGAGGTATTTCGGCATTGAATTCCATATACTCACCACTTGATGGATGTACAAATCCCAACACAGCAGCATGTAACGCCTGCCCAGCAAATTTGACACCTCTACCACGGCCATAGATGGGGTCACCAACTAACGGATGTCCAATAAACTTCATATGAACACGAATCTGGTGAGTACGACCTGTCTCTAATTTAAGTTCAAGTAATGTGTAATCACCTAAACGTCCCTGTACTGTAAAATGTGTCACAGCATTCTTGCTGTTCTTTTCCTTAACCGTATACATCTTGCGATCCATCGGATCTCGTCCAATCGGAGCATCCACCGTTCCTTGATCATGAGCTACGCTACCATGAACGAGTGCGATATAGCGCCGAGTCACCGTATGCTCCTTCAACTGTCCTGCAAGAGAGGCGTGCGACTTATCATTTTTTGCAGCCATAATCAACCCTGAGGTATCTTTATCAATACGATGTACAATTCCAGGACGTAATTCACCATTAATACCTGATAAATCTTTACAATGGTACATTAAAGCATTAACTAGTGTTCCTGAGGAATGACCCGGTGCTGGATGTACGACCATCCCTCTTGGCTTGTTCACTACGATAAGATCATGATCCTCATAAACAACTTCCAGAGGAATATCCTGAGCTACGATCTCCACTGTTATTGGTGCGGGAACGATAACCTCAATTCGATCTCCTTCGGAAAGCTTATAATTTGCTTTAACCGTACTTCCATTCACCTTAACGTGTTCACCCGTAATCCATAATTGGACCTGAGAACGGGAAACCTCTTCTCCCCACATTTCGGTAATATATTTATCAACTCGCTCTTTAGCAGAGCCCTCTTCAACTGTAAAATCTCGTGTTTCTGAATCAGATTCAAACAACTCATCTTCGTATATCTTGCTGTCATTCACGCTTCTTCATTTCCTTCCATATTCGGATTGGATGGTTGTCTTTTCATATCAAGGAAAGAGTCCAGGATAATCAATCCCACACCAACAACAATACAGGAATCCGCAACATTAAAAATCGGAAAAGTATAGCTTCCGAAGTTGAACTGCAAGAAATCCACCACTTCACCTGCTATGACACGGTCAATAAAATTACCTAACGCCCCACCTAACACTAAACCAAGTGCGAGTGGTAGCAGTTTATTACTCGTTTTCATCACTTTTTGTAAATACCAAATAATCGCGACAACCACTATAGTCGTAATGACGATGAAGAACCATCGCTGATCCTCAAGGATGCCAAAAGCCGCACCACGATTACGATGCGATGTGATCAGAAAAAAGTTCCCAATCACAGGTATCTGTTCAGTCAATTCCATTCGACTTGCAATCAAATATTTCGTTCCTTGATCCACCAGAAAAGCAACCACCGCGATTATGTAATATACCATAGAACAAGTCACTCCAATCTTATGGTTACCACCACTCTCACTAATCATTAGTGTATGGTAATAACTACGAATTACAGACTTGTTCATTGTAGCACAGGCGGTCTAAACCCGTCCATAAAGGACCAATGCCGAGAACATTTCCCTCACGTAAAACTACGCAATTGCGCACACTATATAACAAGAGAGTAACCTACCCTTCTCCCAACAGTTTAGAAAGGAGCCTCCAATGACACAATCACTTACATCCACAGAAATAAACCATTTACGTCGAATGCTTGAACTTGAAAAAAAGGATATTACTCATCGCATTGAAGAAAATGATCATCATGGTCTTGAGCAATCTTTGCGGTTTCAGACCGGTGAACTGTCTAGCATTGACAATCACCCAGGTGACGTGGCTACAGATCTTTATTATCGAAGTATGGATATTTCTCTCCTAGAACATGACAACTTACAATTGGAACGAATTGAAGCCGCTCTGACTCAGATCAATGAAGGAACATATGGAAGCTGTAATATTTGTGGCGAAGCTATTGCCTATGATCGTCTAGTCGCTGTCCCAGCAACGCGGTACTGTAAGGAGCACTCTCCCAGGCAGAATGTTTCGAACGATCGCCCAGTTGAAGAACAGCTCCTTATGCCTCCTTTTGGTCGAACCAGCTTAGATGAACGTGATGATCAGAACGGGTTCGATGGAGAAGATGCTTGGCAAATAGTAGAGCAATGGGGTACATCCAATTCACCGGCAATGGCAGAAGGCAATCAGATCGAAAGTTATAATGAAATGGCTATTGAAGCAGATGACGAAATAGAAGGTTGTGTTGAGTCCCTAGAAAGCTTTATAGCAGCAGATATTGAAGGGTATCCTATAGGTATTATCCGCAATCGTCACTACCTCAAATATATGGAAACTGGAGAAGGTGTTGATTCATTTAGCGAACAAGATACCGCCCTCCAAGATGATCATTAAGATCTTGGAGCAGAGATTAATAATCTAATTCCAATTGTCGTTGCACAATGCGTACAATATCTGCAATATAATCACCAATAATCGGCAAGTTCAAAGCTCCAAGCACTTGTAGGAAATAAATAATAGTCGCTGCAAAAAAAGTAAAACCAATAGCGATTCCTACGCCACGCGCAGTACCTGACAATATATTAAGCCAAATTAAACGCCATGGTCGATGTAAGAGTTCCGTGTATTGTGCAATACGTGATTTCTCCAACTGGTTCGCCATTTTCACCATCAGATTATAAGTATCTTCTGAACGATCCTGCTTCAAAGAAGAATCTTTATTTCCTTCCACCATTTTTTCTGCTCCTTTTGAACTTAACTCATTTTAAGAAGAAACGAGCCTTAAGCCCGTTCGGGAATAGATCTTCCCGAATCTTGGGCCTTAAGGCTCGTTTTCTTTAATTAAATCTATTATGTTCCAAAAGGCAATGTATTAATCTGCAATATAGATACCAACTGGCTTTCCAGCGAGCTCAACTTGTTCCATCGATTCTTTTGAACCGAACAACAATTCATTTACCAATACATTTTCACGTAATACATGATCGAATGCTGTAATCGCTTCTTTCAGCTCATCATCGACATCCAGCGTCAAGACAACACGCTTCTCAATCGGTAGATCAAGCTTCTTGCGGTAATCTTGAACTGCTCGAATCACCTCGCGAACCCAACCTTCTTGTACTAACTCAGGAGTTATCTCAGTATTCAATGCAACTGTAATCCCATACCCTGAGGCTGAGGCAAAACCAGATTTAGCCTGCTTATCAATCAACAATTCATCTGGAGTGATTTGAAACTCTTCTCCTTCAGGTGAAGTAACATGAAGAATGCCACTTTCTACAGCTTTACGCGTATCTTCTGATGACATTCCTTTGAAGTGGTTTTGCAGGAAACCAACGTTTTTACCATATTTTTTACCGCCAACTTTTAAGTTAAGCTTGAGTGTGAGATCAACAAACCCACTATCATCAGTCTCTGTAAGGATTGCTTTCACATTAATCTCTTCTTTGATAATATCCTCGTAGCCAGGAAGATCAAACCCACGATCAATCGATACTATTAATTCGGACAACGGCTGACGTGTTTTAAGCCCCGTCTCATTACGTACGTTACGTGCAAGTTCCACAATACGACGTGCTGTCTCCATATCACGTTCTAGTGCCTCATCAATTAGAGCTTCGTTCGCTTGTGGATAATCATCAAGATGGACACTCTCTCCACCACTAAGATTAAGGTATATGTCTTCAGCTAACATAGGTGTGAATGGCGCAATCAGTTTTGCCGTCGTGATCATAACTTCTGTCAACGTGCGGTAAGCATCCAACTTGTTTTCGGTAAGCCCACTTCCCCAGAACCGATCACGTGAACGACGGATATACCAGTTACTAAGCTCATCAACGAACGCCTCAATAGCTTTTGATGCATTCAAGAAATCATTCACAGCTAATCCTTTGTCCACTGTCTTGATCAAACTGTTCAGACGTGACAATATCCATCGATCAAGCTTGTGATTGGATGGTTGGAACGGATGTTCAGTCGGTTTATAACCATCAATGCTCGCATATAGGGTTAAGAATGCATGCGTATTGACGAGCGTATCTACCAGCTTGGATTTCGCTTCTCCAACAATTCCTTTAGAGAACCGTTTACTGTTCCAAGGTGCACTATCTGACAGTAGCGCCCAACGGAATGCATCCGTACCATACTCTTCAATGATCTCCCATGGGTCGATAACATTCCCTTTTGACTTAGACATCTTCTGTCCTTGTTCATCCAGCACATGCCCTGTCGCCATAACCGCTTTATAAGGAGCTTTCCCTGTTAGTAGCGTGGATACCGCCAATAGGCTATAGAACCACCCACGTGTCTGATCAATCCCTTCACAGATCATATCAGCAGGATACTGTTGCTCGAATGTTTCTTGATTCTCAAATGGATAATGTTGCTGTGCAAACGGCATGGAACCACTGTCAAACCACACATCAATCACTTCTGGTGTACGACTCATCTCACCACCACAGCTGCAACGAAGCTTGATTGCATCCACATACGGCTTATGCAGTTCTAGATCATCACCGATATCGCCGATTGCCTTCTCTTTCAGCTCTGCACGACTATGAGGGGCATGCTCCTCACCACATGTGTCACAGATCCACACATTCAGCGGTGTACCCCAATAACGATCACGGCTAATATTCCAATCCACCAGATCTTCTAGAAATTTACCGAAACGTCCTTCACGCACATGACCTGGATACCAATCAACCTCGTTATTGTTCGCAATCAGTTGATCCTTGATCGCCGTTGTCTTAATGAACCAACTATCCATTGCATAATAAAGTAACGGAGTATCACAACGCCAACAGAACGGATAGCTATGCTCATACTTCTCTTTACTGTACAGCAAGCCCCGTTCAGAGAGCATTTTAACAATATCCACATCACAGTCTTTTACAAACTTTCCAGCCAAGTCCGTCACTTCATCAACATAGCAACCTTGTAGGTTCACTACATTCACAAAACTAATGTCATTTTCTTTACATACTCTATAGTCATCTTCACCGTGAGCTGGAGCTAAATGAACGATACCTGTACCACTAGCATCTGTTACAAACTTCGCACCCAAGATGACATTCGCTTTCTCTAATTGAGTGTACTTAAATGGTGGATCATACGTCTTGCCAACCAACTCCGAACCTTTCAAAGTGCCGATCACCTCGTGATCACCATGCATGACATCTTCCACTAATTTCTTAGCGACGATATATACGCCATCATCCTGCTTCACACGCGCATATTCCATATCTGGATTCACAGCAAGAGCTACGTGTGCAGGTAATGTCCAAGGAGTAGTCGTCCAAGCTAGAACAAATTCTCCACTATCATGCAGCTTAAACTTAGCCGTAGCACTTAGATCTTTTATATCCTTATAACCTTGCGCAACCTCATGCGAACTGAGTGATGTCTGACAATCCGGACAATATGGACTGACACGATGACCTCGATATAGCAAATCTTTGTCATGCACAGTAGCCAGGATATTCCATACACTCTCAATGTAATTGTTATCCAACGTGATATATGGATCATCAAGATCCGTCCAGTAGCCAATCGCTTCTGTCAATTCACGCCATTGCTCCTCATATACAAACACACTTTCCTTACATTTCTTAATAAAAGCTTCTACGCCATACTCCTCGATCTCATGCTTATGCGTAATTCCAAGTTGCTTTTGCACGCCTAGCTCTACCGGAAGACCATGAGTATCCCAACCCGCCTTACGTACAACACGATACCCTTTCATCGTCTGATAACGACCGACGAAATCCTTAATTACCCGTCCTAGGACATGCCCAATATGCGGCTTCCCGTTCGCTGTCGGTGGTCCCTCATAAAATACAAAATTCGGTTTACCTTCACGGCGATCTATAGACTTACGAAACGTTCCTTCATCATTCCATTTCTGCAAAATACGTTGTTCTCTAGTACGTGCCTTTTCTTTGACATCGACTCTATCCATGAATGCTCATTCCTTTCAATTTATGGCCAGGGTCCATCCCCCTAAGTCCCCCTTTGTAAGGGGGATTCCAAGGGCTAGCCCTCTGGACACCCAAAATTTCGTCTTGATTCCTACATCGTCTGTTTTAAGTTTATTGGGGAGCGTATCCCCGCTTGCCGCCTTTTGCAAGCAAAAGGCCCGCTTTCAGTAACTCAGGAACATCGCTGCTCCTCTATCGTCTGTTGACCTGCACCAAAGTAACTACTTCGCTGTAGTGGAAGAACCCCGAGGATGATCCCCAGAGGGGGAGTCGAGGTTGGGACTTTCACCACCCTCAAGTAACTCAGGAGCACCTCTCCATCTCCTTCGTCCCTTGACCTGTACTCAAGTAGAACTACTTCGTCGTGGTGGAAGAACCCCATGGACGATCCCCAAAGGGGAGTCAAGGTCGGGACTTCCACCACCCTCAAGTAACTCAGGAGCACCTCTCCATCGCCTTCGTCCCTTGACCTGCACTCAAGTAAAACTACTTCGTCGTGGTGGAAGGACCCCCGAGGACGTCCCCGGAGGGGAGTCAAGGTCGGGACTTTCACCACCCTCAAGTAACTCAGGAGCATCGCTGCCCCTACACCGACAGTGAGTGCATGACGCGCGGAGCGGCTAGGCACCCCTCGCATGAAAGGTCACCGAAGATGATCCCGGAGGGGAGTCGAGGAAGAGCCGCTCCCACCTCTACCGTAACTTCCGTCCGCCTAATAACTCCCTCCACCAAACTTTCGGGTGTCCAGAGGGCAGGGCCCTTGGAATCCCCCTTCATAAGGGGGACTTAGGGGGATCAAACACAAAAAAAGCCCCATCCCCAAAGGGACGAGACTTCAGCTCGCGTTACCACCCTAATTTCGCTCATCAAAAAAATTCTCAATAAGCGACACCTCAAGTCCTTGCTGATCTTAACAGCATGGAGCCGATATAACGTTCGGCAGTTCGGTTCAACTTACACACGTCAAAGACGGTTCAGCTTCACTTCTCCGGGAGGATCTTCCACATAAGGTCTGAACATTGGCTTTCAGCACTCGCCAACTCTCTGCTGAACAGTTCCTCAAGGTACTTATCCCATCATCAAATCATTATAAACGATTTCAGTTAAATTATATTATGACTCTAGTTATAGCTTTTTTCAAGAAAAAAGTCAAACCGATAAGGGCCTTATAATGCTTCGCGAATTTCGTCACGACTCTCTAATGTATCCCAACCGTCCATACTTAGTAATTCCAACTGAGCCTCAACAAGTGTCCGGAAGCGGGTCCGATAAATGGAAGCCTGCTTCTTCAGTTCTTCAATTTCCATCGCAATTTTACGTGATTTGGATAATGCCTCGTTTATAATTCGATCCGCATTCTTCTCTGCTTCCTTAAGAATCAATTGGGATTCCTTCTTAGCATTACTCTTCACATCATCTGCCGCTTCTTGTGCAACAATGATTGTCTTGGATAGAGACTCCTCAATATTGACGAAATGATCTAATCTCTCTTGAAGTGTAAACATTTGATTGTGCAATTCCTTATTCTCCCGAATAACACTCTCGTAATCCTTAATCACTTGATCCAAAAATTCATTAACTTCATCTTCATCATATCCGCGGATACGGCGGCCAAATTCTTTGTTATGTATATCCAATGGTGTTAACGACATGGATGTGCACCTCCTGAAAATTTCGGCATTCAAATTAGAGCAAATTAGAGCGAGATATACTATTCTTTTATATTGTTCTTGGATAACTCAATTCGACAAGAAGTACCCACTTCCTGCAAAGTATTCACACAAATTTTCCAATTCTCACTCGATACCGTTCCTTTTTTGTCAATCCGCCTACTTCTAACACCTTGAAACGCCCAAAACCTTGCAAAGAAACAACGTCCCCTTCTTTCAATGCAAAGGAAGGGTCTTCCACTACCTTCCAGCTTACGCGACATCGTCCAGCTTTGATCGGGACTAGAATTTTGCTGCGACTTAATCGATATACATCTGAGGCAATCCCATCGAGACGCAAGGAAGCCACCGTAAGATCCATGGTATCAAGTGAGACCTGGCTTGTCCGCAGGGCTTCTAGCGGCAAAATCTCACTCTGCACATGAATACGATGTACTTGATTTAGCTGCATATGAAGATATGATGCAATATCCTCTCCAACAACAGAGTGACATCCATCATCCAAGACATGAATATCACCAATCTTACTCCGCTTAATACCTAAATTTAGAATCGCACCCATGTAATCACCATGATCAAGCTCTAGAAACTTCTGATCTCCAGAATAAATACTGAGCACAACTAAACCCATACCTTCATCTTCGAGATTACGATAGTCAGGGGCAATGATTGCACGGCATCTTTCGGCTCCATCGTAACCACCATCCAGGCGGATATGTACGTCAGGATGCCGGTTAACTAACGTTTGCAATATGAAAGCTTGCCTCGGATCTAAGAAATCCGTAAGCTTCAGCTCATGATAGTCACCAGCGTTAACTACCCATTCCCATGCTCTGTCGACAAACTCTCTCTCGTCTTGGTGGAAATGATCTAATATTTCCTTCACCATAGTTATACCTAAAAGAATATCGTGTGGATAAGAAATTTCAATCCACCTTGAACAAATTGTAATACGAATAACCCAACTATTGGTGAGATATCAATCATCCCCATAATAGGCGGAATGAATCGGCGGAATGGAGATAAATACGGTTCAACCAACTTCGTCAATAGCTCACCAATGAAATTCTCACGTAAATTCGGAAGCCAGGACATTAATACGTAAATCACAATCATGTAAAAGTAAATTTGAAACAACATAGTGATAATTCGATCAACTTCGTACAAAACTGATTCACCTCATTCTGTTATGTTCTAGTTCTTCAGCCAGAATCTCAGAAATGTTTCCCTGGATTTCAACTGTATCTGGGGTGCATAGAAATATGTTACCGCCAATTTTCGAAATACTTCCACTTAATGCATACACGGTCCCACTGACGAAATCAATAATACGGAATGCTTGATCATTCCGTACACGTTGCAAATTCATAACAACGGTACGATGGGAACGTAAATGGTCGGCAATCTCCTGAGCTTCATCATATGAACGTGGCTCGTATAATACTACTTTAACATTTTTTTGTGAGTGAATGCTAACTACATTACTTCTTTGGTTCTTACGTGGCTCTGCATTCATCGTTCCAAAGTCTTCTTCATCAACGGCAAGAGGCTCACGCTCGATAACCTCTTCTTCCTCCTGTAAGCCCATGAAGCTCATAAAACGATTCATAACCCCCATATTTACCCCTCCTCTTTCCCTATTAGAATAGATCCTAAACGTACAAACGTAGAACCTTCCTCAATCGCGACTTCGAAATCATTCGACATTCCCATAGACAATTCAGTAATAGGTTCGCGTGTTAGGGATTGACGGTTAAGTTCATCTCTCAATTTCCTTAGACCTCTGAATATTGGCCGTGTATCTTCAGGATTCCCCTCAAATGGAGCCATAGTCATCAATCCAACGATTTTGACATGGTTAAGTTGCTTTATCTCTTCAAGAAAAGGAGCTACATTCTCAGGTGCTAAACCATATTTCGTATCTTCCCCTGAAATATTAACTTGGACAAACGCCATTACCTCTATACCCAAGAGACTTGCTCTCTTCTCTAGTTCTTGAGCTAGAGATAACTTATCCAGCGAATGGATATATTGAAATTTATTGATAATATCCTTTACTTTATTACTTTGAAGATGTCCAATGAAATGCCAAATTCCTTCTTCACCTAATGCATTCCACTTTGCTTCAGCATTCTGCCAACGATTCTCACCAACATGGATAAGTCCGTGACTCATAATCTGAGCTGTCACTTCCAAAGAGGCATACTTGGTAACGGCAATCATATTAACATCTTCTCTTAATCTTCCACTTCTTATGCAAGCATCGTTAATTCGAGTTTCTACGTCGTTCATTCGATCTTTCATTGTCAAAGAAAAACTCACCTCACTTTATGCCAATCCAGCTCGCCATGCGTCCTGTAACTCCTCCATCTTTGCGATAAGAGAAGAATAAATCATTACGACAGCTTGTACACCATGTTGTACATTCGATATGAGTCGGCAATATTCCTGCTTCCATCATAATGTGTCGATTCATTTCTTTCAAGTTTAACATACTTTTTCCAGAATCTTTATTCTGGTACCAAGAGGGGGAATAAAGATTACTATCCTTACTTCCCCTTTCTAATTCATACACCTGAGACATTACCTTGTCATCTACCTCATAACAACAAGAACCAATGGATGGTCCAATGGCGGCTCTAATATCAGCAATGTCACTCCCATATTCTTGTTTCATCCTATCCACCATGTTTGATGCTATCCCCGACACGGTTCCCTTCCAACCTGCATGGGCGAGCCCAACGACCTGTTTAGTATGATCATAGAAATAAAGGGGCACGCAATCTGCGTAAAAAGAAGTCAGCAGTAAGCCGGGAACATCTGTTAGTAAACCATCTGTATTTTGAAATGCAGACGATCTATCCCTGTTCCCGCGGCCCATATCACTTTCGTAAACTGTCTCTATATGATTACTATGAACCTGTTCACCACAAGTCCATGCATCCAATGAATAGCCAAGCGATTCAACCATAGTAAGCCTATTATTTATCACATCTGTCGAATCATCAGAAACATGAAAAGCACAATTCAGACTATTGTATGGAGCCTGACTTGCTCCTCCTTGTCGTCCAGTAAATCCAGCAGTAATTGTTTGGGACGTATTCCACGACTCCAACATAAACAACGCAGGGTCATCCTCTCTAGGACTTTTCAATACAAACGGTTCCATACGCCTCACCTCTGTTCTAGTGTAACATATTTTTTTTCAAAAGAGCCTACTTAGTAAGAGCGTCGATCATTGCGTTCTATTCGCTCAGTGTCTTTCTCTTCTTTCATAACCTTAATTTCATCCATTTTCACTAATACGACATCTGATCCTATTTTCACAATTTGATGCCAAGGAATAATAAGATCACTGCGACCACCAAAGAGCCCCATAAACCTACTGTAACTTGGCACAACGATCGCCTCAATTCGTCCCTGACGGAGGTCAAGTTCCAAATCACTGATCTGACCCAATCGTTTGCCATCAATAATGTTAATAACATCCTTCGTTTGAAAATCGGAGATCTTCATTTTTCATCCCACCATATCTTTTTCTGGAATCGTAACTTCATACCTAACGAAAAGAGACATATGGTTAATATATGTGAAGACTGGGTCTCTATAACCTACAATCACTTGCAACTGCAGACAAAACAAGCTGACACCCCTCAAAAGTGGAATGCTAGCTTGTTCTAATATCTACGTTCTATGGACTCATTGCGATGTCTTAATATTTTGGAGCTACTCGCATCGGTTCCTCGAACGCATTCACATCCTCTAAGGAATCTGTAGAAACTCATGAAATCCCAACTCATCTGTACTATGTTTAAATTTCAATCGAGATTTAAACCCTAGAGATAGCATCCATGCTTTCTAAATAAAATAAAAAGCGATCCCTTAGGACCGCTCTACGTATTCTTATATCCTCACAATAATTACGTCAATTACATCCAACTTTAAGATTTCACATGTTTCTGCATTTGCTGAATAGCCGATTTCTCTAACCGAGATACCTGTGCTTGAGAAATACCAATCTCATCTGCAACCTCCATCTGCGTTTTCCCCTCAAAGAAACGCATCGAGAGGATCATCTTTTCTCGTTGCCCTAATCTATGCATAGCTTCTCTCAAGGCAATTTCCTCAATCCAAGAAACATCTTTGTTCTTATCATCACTAATCTGATCCATCACATATATCGGATCACCACCGTCGTGATAAATCGGTTCGAACAACGAAACAGGATCCTGAATCGCATCCAATGCGAATACTATATCTTCCTTAGGTACGTTGAGTGCAACAGATATTTCAAATATCGTAGGTTCTCTACAATTCTGATTCGTTAAGGAATCGCGGGCTTGAAGTGCCTTATATGCTATATCACGTAATGATCGTGATACTCTTATTGGATTATTATCCCGCAAATACCGTCGAATCTCCCCAATAATCATGGGTACCGCATACGTTGAGAATTTTACATTTTGCGACAAATCGAAATTATCAATAGCTTTCATTAGTCCAATACAGCCTACTTGAAATAAATCGTCGACGAATTCCCCCCGATTATTAAACCTTTGAATAACACTCAGTACTAATCTCAAATTTCCATTGACCAACTTTTCCCTAGCTGAACGTTCATTATTTTGTTGTAAGGCATGAAACAACTCCCGCATTTCCACATTGGTTAGAACTGGAAGCTTCGCTGTATCTACCCCACAAATTTCAACTTTGTTTCGGGTCATGATGATTTACCTCCCAAGGAGAAACATTACTCTACATTATCTCCCGAGAGGCTCATTTTATTCCTAATTTATAAGAGGCAGTTCAAAAAGTCATCTTTTGATCACGAAGGTTACCGAGAACCTTATTCGACAACGAACTATAAATGAACTACACCATCTTATTAAATTCCTTACGTAATCTTTTAATAATTCTCTTCTCTAATCGTGAGATATAGGACTGAGAAATTCCTAACATATCCGCTACATCCTTTTGTGTCTTTTCTTCACCATCCTGTAACCCGAATCGAAGTTCCATAATGGTTCGTTCCCTTTCGGTCAATTTCTCGAGTGCTTTATGCAATAATTTACGATCCACTTGCTCCTCAATATTACGATAGATAATATCATTGTCCGTACCCATTACATCTGACAACAATAATTCATTACCATCCCAATCAATATTCAACGGTTCATCAAAAGAAACTTCACTTCGTATTTTATTGTTTCGCCGTAAATACATTAGTATCTCATTCTCAATACAACGTGAGGCATATGTGGCAAGTTTTATTTTTTTCTCAGGATCAAACGTATTCACAGCCTTAATCAGACCGATCGCTCCAATGGATACCAAATCCTCAATATTAATGCCTGTATTCTCGAATTTGCGAGCAATGTACACGACCAATCTCAAATTGCGTTCAATTAGCATTGCCCGAATTGCAGCATCACCTGTGGATAGCCTTTGCAGTAAATATTCCTCTTCGTCACGCGTTAAAGGTGGAGGAAGAGCCTCGCTACCACCTATGTAATATATCTCCCCACTCTTTAGTCCAAATAAAAAAAGAACGCGATAATATTGAAGTTGTGCAACCAATTTCCACTTTGTTAATATCATTTCTTTCCTCCTAAGAGTTTTCTGTAAGAAAACTTTCTTCGTAAGCGTATACTGAGTTTTCTGTAAGAAAACTTTCTTCGTAAGCATTAACTGAGTTTTCTGTAAGAAAACTTTCTTCATAAGCACAGACTGAGCCTTTGGAAGGGTATCTTTTTCGCAAGAACAGGCCTAAAGTCCTTCATTCATCTCCCTAGTAAAATTAGATAGCAGGCGGGATATGATTTGGAACAACTGCTTGATTCGTAGCTTTGTTCTCTTCCTGAATAAGATCTGGATGAATAATGGCCCTATATGCTCTTTCAGAAGAAAGAGTCCCCCCATCAAGCCCAATCAACACTCTTGAGGTGTTGCTTACTATCCCATTCATACTAACTTCAACTAAATCCGGTTTTAATGCTAACATGAACGCTGCACCACGGTTCACTCCACGATATGGAACTAACCTCAGACGGTCTTGCCAGATATAGTTAGATTCATGCCCGAGCTCCATAATCAGTTTGTCCGCTTCTCCATCAGCAAGCTTACCTTTCCATGATTCAGGCAGATGATCTTCCCACAAAGATGCCTCCATTACCATAACAGGTACTCGTGTTAAAGGATCACACAACTGATTACCCGTGTCTAGAAGCCCTGTACAACTCACTTGTTGACCAGCGATGACTACCCTCACTTCCGCTAAATACACTTGTCTACTATCGAACTTTCGCTTTGAAGATTGGACAATTTTAAACCAGTAAATAACGATGAAAAACATAATAATAGTAAACCAAAAGCCAATCTTCCATTCGAAGGCAAGCCCTCCCGATGTTGTAAACCATATTCCGTCCCAAATATCCCCTGTGTTTTGTAGCAGATAATGAACCCCAATAATTCCACCAGCTGCAGCAAAATTAATCATATAAAAAGATCCTATATTCCTTAAATATTGTTGTAGACTTCCAAAACCGAAGGCAATCCACAGCATCATCAAGGAAAGTCCGAACTTTATGAGAAAGGTATACATGAACGTAAGTTCTGGTACGAACATCATGATGACATATAGAGCACCTAATAAGGCCGATAGAATGATTCGCCACCAAGGTACTTTCAGCTTCCGCATCCAACCCGTCAACCACAAAACAGTTGCATCAATAAGTAGATTCACGATAAATATAAGATCGATATAGACAACCAATTACCCTCACCTGCCTGAACGTTTAATCTCAGAGGTTGTTCAAAAAGTCATCTTTTGCTCACGTAGGGACTGCCAGCATATGCTTCTGAAGTCGTTTTCTACGAAAACGTGTAGCTCCGCTCCTCATTCCCTTGCTACTACCAATCTTCTGAAGCATTTCGAAGAAACGCAACATCGTAAGCATACACTTTAGTGCTGAAAAGCTGACTTTTTGAACTCGTAATCTAAGAGGAAGGAAGTCTGCTGTTTCTAAAGCTACTCTTTTTTGGGAGATAAGATTAGTATAGAAAAGTCTCTTTCCAAAGTCTGTCTAATCTTGGTAGTGATTTAGGCTTTATTTTTGTCGAAATACAACATAAAAAAACAAAAAAAGCCCGATTTCTTAAACAAGCAGAAACGGCTATACGGTCCTTTTTCAAGGACTGTATCCGTCTCTGCCTAAATATAAGAAATAGAGTATCAAGTGAAACTTATACTTTCTTATATTTTAAGAAAATCGGACTTTCCATATTCTATTGTAGCCTGTGTGTAAGTTAATCGTTATTCGGACGTGAACGATTCCGTAAAAATGTAGGTATATCCAATTGATCACTAGTTGCCTGATTACCAAATGGACGCAAGTTATTGTTGTTGTTACTGTTACTTTTCTCAACAGTTTCATTCTCTGGTGTTCCTACTTTGCGAATTTGAGAGTGTGGAAGAACTTGTTTATGCTCAAATCCAGTAGCAATCACAGTAACTTTGATATCGTCTTTCAAATCTTCATCAATAATTGCACCAAATATCATGTTCACATCTGGATCTGATGCAGAAGTAACGATCTCTGCTGCCTCGTTCACTTCATAAAGAGATAGATTTGAACCCCCAGTGATGTTCATAATGACACCACGAGCTCCCTCGATAGAAGTTTCCAGCAACGGGCTCATAATAGCCTTACGTGCTGCCTCAGCTGCACGATTCTCGCCACTAGCTATACCAATACCCATTAATGCTGATCCACGTTCTGTCATAATGGTCTTCACGTCTGCAAAGTCAAGATTGATCAGACCAGGTACAGCAATAAGATCCGATATCCCTTGTACAGCTTGGCGAAGAACATTATCTGCCTCTCTAAACGCTTCTAGCATCGGTGTCTTTTTATCTACGATTTCCAATAGCCGATCATTAGGGATAACAATCAACGTATCTACTTTTTCTTTCAGTGCTTCAATTCCTAGCTCAGCTTGTGAGAATCGTTTCCTACCTTCAAAAGTAAAAGGTCGTGTAACAACCCCTACTGTCAGTGCTCCACATTCTCTAGCAATCTCAGCAATAACTGGAGCTGCGCCAGTACCCGTTCCGCCACCCATTCCTGCAGTGACAAACACCATGTCAGCGCCCTTCAGTGTATTCGAGATCAAATCTCGGGATTCTTCAGCTGCTTTCTTACCAACTTCAGGATTGGCACCCGCGCCAAGACCTCTTGTCAACTTATCACCAATCTGTAGCTTATGCTCTGATTTAGCCATATGCAGTGCTTGAGCATCTGTATTAACAGTGATAAATTCTACACCTTGCACACCGTTCTCAATCATTCGGTTAACAGCATTACTACCACCACCACCGACACCAATCACTTTAATTTGAGCTAAGCTCTCCATTTCAAAATCAAATTCCAACATACTATTCCATCTCCCCCTCATTGTGCATGGATGGCTCGTCCACAGTTATATGAACACCTTATATAAATTCACTGAACATGTTTTTCAAACGCTCCATCATCCCCGGTTTTTGGGGCTTTCCTTGATTAGTTGCAGGATTCACTTTATTATTACGATTGGGTTGCTTCTTATTGTTCACCGTAGTATTATTACGGACACGATAGTTACGTAGAACATTATGAATGATCCCCACACCGCTAGTAAAACCTGGGTCTCTAACCCCGATATAATCTGGAACGGCAATCCGCACAGAAGCAGAAAGTTCAGCTTGTGCTACCTGTAGAACACCAGGCATCGAAACTGTCCCTCCCGTTAGTATATACCCTCCAGGTAGTTCCGTGTAACCCAAACGCTTCACTTCTTGATGAAGGAGATAGAATATTTCTTGAATCCGTGGCTCCACAATGGCAGCCAAGTCTAGTTGACTAAATTCCTTTTCAACGTTGCTTCCAATTCTAGTTACTTTGAAAATAACATCTGGAGCAGCAGCATCAACTAGTGCACATCCGTATTTCAGCTTAACCTTTTCAGCTTGATCGGTTAATGTACGTAATCCATAGGCAATATCATTGGTAACATACTCTCCACCGATAGGTAACGTAGAAGTGGCTACCATTGTTCCGCCTTCAAAAATAGAAATACTTGTTGTTCCAGCACCAATATCAACAAGTACAGATCCCATAGTCTTCTCGTCTTTGGATAGAGCCATCTGACCTGCACCAAGTGACATTAAAACCAAGTCTTTCACTTTTAGACCGGACTTCTCTACACAACGCAAAAGATTATGTATGGCTGTTTTGGCACCCGTAATAATAATGGCCTCTACTTCCAAACGTACACCAATCATACCTCGTGGATCTTGAATTCCTTCAAGACCATCCACAACGTATTGCTTTGCTACGACATCAATAATTTCCCGGTCAGGAGGTAAAGCAACAACTTCAGCGGCTTTTAGCACTCTTTCAATGTCTTCTTCACCAATTTCTCGGTCCTCGTTCGATACTGCCACGACCCCGTGGCTTGATTGAAGTCCAATATGGTTCCCTGATATGCCGACATATACTTCAGATATTTGAATGCCAACCATACGTTCCGCGTGTTCTACTGCATTACGGATAGATTGTACGGTCTGGTCAATATCTACAATTGCACCTTTGCGAATTCCCTCTGAGTCGGCAGATCCAACTCCAATAATATTAAAGGTTCCATTATTTACTTCCCCAATAATAGCACGAACTTTGGATGTACCGATGTCCAAACTAACAATGATGTCATTGTTGCTCAACCGTGGCACCTCCTGTTCATTATAAATTATAAGACCATTTGTAAAGATACTATCTACATATTCAACATACCTTCATCTTTTCCTCTTTTTTCTACATTTTTTTTAGATATTAGATTACAGCAAGTATCTAATCAATCATGTAAGATCCAAAGAAAAAGGGTAAACCTGTCCATAAGTTTAATTGTAGCATTTTTCACTTGGTATTAGTAGTCCCATCCCCATATTCAGAATCACTTTCTAATAGTGAAAAAGGTACATAAGAATCGGCCTCAAGCATTGTAATAAGCCCTGGCTCCTCCGTCTCTGTCACTTGATTAAGATATTCCACTTTATCCTTGAGTAGAGAGACCGCTGTAATCACTTCAAACTTAGAACGAGTGTACAGTTTAATACGATCCGGAAAAGAAACTGTGGGAGACGGTATGATCTCAGATATGTCCGATATCAATTGATTTGGGATCTTTCCAAGAGCTTGACTAAGCTTCACTTTATAAGGATCCAATGGATCCCATTTCGTCAAAATAGGCTTCTCCACTGCTATACCACTGCTGTCTACAGATACCATTGTACCACTTGATAGAATAGCCATTAGAGTTCCCTCGTCTCCCAACTCATAGGCTACCGTAGGATACTCTTGAACTTGTATGCTAATCTTACCGGGAAACTTTTTTAGCACCGTTACATCCTGAACTGAATCTACACCCATCAATCGTTGTTTCAAAGTCGAAGCAGATACCCCGAAGAATTGATCCCCTACGTTAAATTCACCTGCTTGTATCAACTGCTCGTTGGTAGCAAATATGTTTCCATGAAATTTAATTTCTGTAATTCTGCTAATTGGTGCTCTGAAGAAAAGGACAGCTAGTACGACTACACACAATAACAAAAGAATAAGAATAATTTTGCGACTGGTTTTCATTTTTCTTGGTTTATTAGGTTTAAGTGCGGGAATAGACATTTTCGACATATCAACACTCCATAAAATGCCTCTTATCCCCTCTATTCCAGAGGGGATAAGTAGGACCTTAGTTCGCCAAATCTAACTGTTTGGGCACCGGAGTATGTCGCTGAATATCAGCTCCAAGCTTCTGGAACAATATTTCAATATGATCATATCCCCGGTCAATGTGGTGCACCTGCTCTACAATTGTCTTGCCTTGTGCAGCCAAACCCGCAATGACTAAGGCTGCGCCTGCCCTCAAATCCGTTGCTTCAACCGTAGCCCCGTACAATCTCTGGACTCCACGTATAAATGCACAATTGAGATCTATAGAAATATCTGCACCCATCACAGTCAACTCGTCGACATGTTTAAATCTTCCTTCAAAGACCGTTTCCTTCATGATACTAAATCCATCTGACAAAGCTAACAATACCATCACCTGGGATTGTAGGTCAGTTGGAAATGATGGGTATGGTGATGTAACAATCCTCTCCACTGCTCTAGGACGACCCATACAACTTACCGTCATTATATCATTGCATACACCAATTTGAATACCAGCACGCTTTAGGACATGAATTAATGACGTGAGATGAGCAGGATTACAATGGGTTAACGTAACATTACCACGTGTTGCTGCAGCCGCTATCATTACGGTACCTGCTACAATTCGATCTGGAATAATTTCATATGTGCATGGATTGAGCTTCTTAACCCCCTGAATCGTGATGGTGTCGGTTCCAGCTCCGATGATACCCGCTCCCATTTGATTCAAGAAATTCTGAAGATCCTGTATTTCAGGTTCTCTAGCTGCATTTGTAATCGTAGTTGTCCCTTCAGCCAAAACTGCTGCCATCATAATATTCTCCGTTGCGCCTACACTTGGAAAATCTAAATGAATATCGGCTCCGACCAATTTACTCGCCCTACAAAGAATCTGTTGGTCTTTCTCTTCAATAGTTGCGCCCAATGCCCTTAATCCATGTAGATGAAGATCAATCTTTCTTTCTCCGATCGCGCATCCCCCAGGCTGGTAAATAGTCACTTCCCCAAATCGACCAAGTAAAGGCCCCATAAGAAAAATAGATGAACGCATCTGTTTCATTAAATCTTCCGGTACATGAAACGAATTGGCGGACGACGTATCCACAATGATCATTTCTTGCTCATGCCTTGCTTGGCACCCGAGCCTGTTCAGGATGTTCATCATGACTTCAATATCCAATAGCCGAGGGACATTATGCAAGTGAACTTCACCATCAGTTAGCATGCATGCAGCTAGAATTGGTAGCGCTGCATTTTTCGCACCATGGATACGAACGCTTCCTGATAAGGTTTTGCCTCCCTCAATCACCAATTTGTCCAATGCTTCACCTCCGAGTTTACCGCTCACCCACTATAAACACCTCTGGCATCAGTGAGATCCCATACTCAGTAGAAATTTTCTCCTGAATTTCGTGCATAAGGGTGAGCACGTCCTCTGCTGTCGCTTGACCAGTATTCACAATAAAATTGGCATGCTGCAATGAAACTTCTGCTCCACCGACACGATAACCCTTTAATCCCGCAGCTTCTATTAGCCTTGCTGCATAATCTCCAGGCGGATTACGGAACACGCTTCCTGCACAGGGCGATTGTAGCGGCTGAGTGCGGCGGCGACGTTCTTTAAAGGTTGCTAATGCTGCCGCTATTTCTCTGCGTTCTCCATAACTAAGCCCGAATGTAGCATTTACTACAATTCCCTTGTTCTCATGTAGAACAGAGTGGCGATAAGCGAATTGCATTTCCTCAGCAGTACATGTCACCAATTCTCCTGTTTCCAGTACAATCTCAGCGGACTTGAATATGCGTGACACATCTGACCCATGGGCTCCAGCGTTCATGTATACGGCTCCACCGACAGAACCAGGAATCCCCCCTGCGAACTCCATACCTGTTAACCCGTGTTTACCTGCCAGTACGCTCAACCTAACTAATGAGCAACCACCACCTGCGGTCACGGTTTCCCCCTGAAAGTTAGCATATTCCAATCCTGAACCCAGTTTGATGACGACTCCGCGGATACCTTTATCCGACACAAGTATATTGGAGCCACGTCCAACCTGTATCCATGGAATATGATGACGATGAAGTAAAGTAAGTAGTTCTCGCAGCTGTTCTCTAGTGTCAGTAACGATGAGGGCATCGGCAGGTCCACCGATTTTCCATGTCGTGTGCCTTGTCATGGGTTCATTCAGATTAATTTCCCCGACATTCGTATTCGTTAATAGCGATATCCATTGCTGCAATGTAGACTCCTCCTTCACTTCAAATGATACAAAGTCATCTTTCAATAAATAAGGAAAACGTTAGGTTCTGGTACGATGTTGCCGTGTCCTTGGGCGATTGTCACGATTATACGGTATCTTATGTAAGCTTACATGGGTGTGTGACAATCACCACACCCTTTTTAAGGGGTTGTTCAAAAAGTCATCTTTTGATCACGAATTTAAAGCACTCCCGTTAAACGTCGCATTTCCTCAACCATGAGTTGAGCTGAATCCGGTTTTCCAAGCTTGCTAGAAGAGTCAGACATCTCTTTATGAAGATCCAAACTCCCCATAATACTTTCAATCGATTGAAACAACTGGTCCGCCGTCAAATCCTTTTCCAATATCACTTGAGCGGCCCCTTCCTTCTCTAGCATTCTTGCATTAGCTTCCTGATGATTGTTCGTAACATTGGGAGATGGAATAAGGATGGATGGTATACCTAGAGAATTAATTTCTGCCAAAAAGGAAGCCCCTGCTCGATTCACAATAAGTGAGGTTGCCGCCAGTACCTCTGGCATGTTATGTACATAAGGAAGCACATGTAAGTGGTTAGGCATACTTCCAAGCTTACTTCGAATTTGTTCGCGCGTCTGATCGAAATAATCCTCTCCAGTGACATAAACAAAATGAAGGTGCTTTAATGGTTCTAATAGTGGAGCCATTTGAATCATCGTCTCATTGATAACTCGCGCTCCCCGACTTCCACCGACGATAAGAACTACAGAACTATCCATCGGTATGCCTAAAGAAGCGAACCCTCGATTTCTATTGGCGGAACGTACCGTTGTTGCTCTTGGGTTTCCAGTGTAAATAACATTGTGGGCTTTTGAAAAAAGGGATTCGGTGTTCTCAAAGCTAACCGCAACTGTATTTACATAGCGACTAAGGAATGAGTTCGTTAACCCTGGAATAGCATTCTGCTCATGAATAATACATGGAATACGTAGTTTTGCTGCGGCATAAACAACAGGCCCGCATACATATCCACCCGTACCTACTACAACATCTGGCTTGAACTTCGTTAGTAGCACTTTCGACGTCTGAACACCTTTTAAAAAACGAAAGATCGTTTTGACATTGTCTATAGATAGCTTCCTTCGAAAACCGGTAATATCGATCGATTCAAATGGAATATTCTCCTCAGGGATCAGCTTACTCTCCAACCCCCGATTCCCACCAATATATAAAAATACAGACCCAGGTTCCTCTTCTTCACACTGTCTTGCAATCGCAACAGCAGGGTATATATGGCCACCTGTTCCACCACCGGAAAGAACAACTCTCATCATGTTCACCTCGCATATCGTGATAAATTAAGTAGAATGCCCAGAGCAGTAAGCATCAGGGTCAGTGACGAACCACCATAACTGATCAATGGCAATGTAATACCTGTTACAGGCATCAAACCGATAACAACACCAATATTAACAATAACTTGGATCGCAAGCATGCCCACAATCCCAACAGCAAGCAAGCTTCCGAAGCTATCTGGAATCGTCATCGCAATCCGCATTCCACGCCAGATCAGGATCAGAAATAGTAGTAATACAATCATTCCCCCAATAAACCCAAGCTCCTCAGCCAATATAGAAAATATAAAATCAGTTTGTGGTTCCGGCACATAGCTGTACTTTTGTCGACTCATTCCAAGCCCTAATCCACCAAGACCGCCTGGACCAATAGCATAAAGGGATTGAATAATCTGATATCCTGAGCCTAATGGATCTGACCATGGATCAAGAAAAGCTGTAATTCGCTTCAAACGATAAGGCGCAGCTAGAATTAAGCCAGTGAATCCTACGATACCAACAAGAACCAACATCCCAAGATGCTTCATACGTGCACCAGCCGTGAATACAATCATCATGGCAGCCCCGAACATAACACTACCTGTACCTAAGTCAGGTTGCATCATAATTAACCCAAATGCCGTAACGATTAATCCGAGTGGAGGCAGAAGCCCTTTACTAAAAGAAGTAATATTGAAATTATCCTGACTCAACCATTTCGCAAGAAATAAAATCATTCCAAGCTTCATAAACTCTGAAGGTTGAATACCAAATGAACTAATACCTAACCAGCTACGCGCTCCTCCACGTACATTTCCAATCCCAGGGATCAGCACAATAACTAGCAGAATAAAGCAGATCACTAGACCTGCTTTGGCATATTTAGTCCATATTCGATAATCGAGATTTGCTGTAACGAACATAGTAGCAATGCCTAATACTGCAAATAGAAGCTGGCGTTTCACGAAATAAAAGGAATCCCCATAGTTACGGAAACCAAGGACAGAGCCTGCGCTGTAAACCATTATTATCCCAATGGTGAGGAGACTGAGAATACATAATAGGATCCATAGATCTGGTGCTGGACGTGTTTGATTCATGAGAAGCCACCTCTTACTTAAAAAAGTAGGGGCTTATCCACACCCCCCTACTTAAAGATTATGCACCGCCTCTTTAAACATGCGTCCACGTTCTTCATAGGAGGTAAACATATCCCAGCTAGCACATGCCGGAGATAGAAGTACAATATCTCCCTTCTGCGCTAACGCAGCTGCTTGCCTCACAGCTGTGTTCAATGTTGTTGCTGCATCTTCAACAGTATCGACGAGAGAAATGACCTTTAATCCAGCAAGTTCAGCTACTGTGGCAAGTTTATGTTTAGTTTCACCGAGTAAAATGACAGCTTTTACGCGTTCTTGAAAAGCCGCAAGTAATTCCATATAATCTGACCCGCGATCCAATCCACCAGCAATTAATATAATAGGTTCCTTAAACGATGTAAGAGCCATCGTAGTAGCCTTTGAATTTGTTGCTTTCGAATTGTTATAATACGAAGCTCCCGCTACTTCACCCACGAATTCCAGTCGATGCTCCACGGCTCGAAAAGATGAGAGTGGTGCAGAAAGTTGGTCTACCGAAACACCTGCGACAATCGCAATAGCACACGCTGCAAGAGCATTCTCTATATTAAAACGACCCTTGATACCAATATCCTCTACAGGGATGATCTCGTGAAGCCTTCCTTCATGATCACGATATACAACCCAACGCATCAGTGAATCCTCCGTATTCTCATGAAATGGTGGACTAACAAATACGCCTTCTAGTAACTCTTCATTCATAGAAAAGGGCATGACCTTACCTTTCATATGAGGTACTAGTGCTCGACAGGTTGGGTCATCCCAATTGAGGATCGCAGTATCTCCTTCTCCTTGATTTACAAACAACTTAGCCTTCGAAGAAATATAGTCATCCATGTCGCCATGATAATCCAAATGTGTCTCCGTAACATTAAGTAGACAACCAATACGCGGTCGAAATTGTTCTATTCCCTTCAATTGAAAGCTACTTAACTCAATAACCATCCAATCATTGTCGGTAGCTTCTTGCACAGCTTCACAAAGAGGCGTCCCGATATTCCCTGCTACAATGGGAAATAACCCCGCAGAGCTAAAGATCTCACTAACCCATGTTGTTGTTGTTGTCTTCCCATTTGAACCCGTAATTCCAATTATAGGTGCTTCACATAAATGATAAGCAACCTCTACTTCCGTCACAACTTCAATCCCTAGTTCCTTTGCTTTAAGCAAAGGCGGAGTAGAGTAGGGTATACCAGGATTCTTCACGACTAGTGCAACGTCAGAATGAATGAGATCATCCGGATGGCCTCCGTAAATAACAGAAATTCCCAAAGCCTCTAATTCAGAAGCCTCGGGACACTGTTCTTTCTCTTTTCTATCATTCACCTTTACTATTGCTCCAATCTTATGGAGGACTTTAGCAACCTGCACACCACTTTTTGCTAAACCTAGAACAACGACTTGTTTACCCCTATATGTGTCTGGATGATTCATGATTACAACCCCTTGTTAATATAAAGTCCGAGAACTGCAAGTACGACGCCTACAACCCAGAATGTGATAACAACACGCCATTCCGACCATCCTGAGAGTTCAAAGTGATGATGAATAGGACTCATTTTGAATATACGTTTACCTCTCGTCTTAAATGATGCGACTTGCAGCACCACAGATAGCATCTCTATGACAAATACTCCTCCTATAATAAGGAATAGCAACTCACTCTTCGTAACGATTGCAATCGCACCGATTGCCCCACCAATACCTAATGATCCCGTATCCCCCATAAATACTTTGGCCGGATGCGTGTTAAATACCAAGAAGCCAAGTACAGCACCAATCATTGCTGCTGCGCAGAACGCTGCAGGCATCGAAGTCGCCTGAAGGGCAACTAAAGCAAAGGCACCAAATGCAATAGCACTAACTCCTGAGAGCAGTCCATCTAATCCATCCGTAAAGTTAACAGCATTACTAATCGCTAATAACATGATAATGATAAATGGATAATAGAACCATCCACCCCAGTCCCATCCCCATGATGTACCAGGAATGCTAATACTCGTATCGTGACCATTTTGGAACAGCAAAAAACAAATGATTCCTGAAAACAGCAGTTGTCCTAATAATTTCTGACGAGCTGTTAACCCCATCGATCGTTTAAAGACGATTTTAACATAATCATCAAGAAAGCCTATTAAACCAAATCCAAGTGTTGCCACTAATAATACGTAAAAATCAGTATTAACAATAGAAAATTTCAAGTAAGACAAAGTAAATGCCAATAATATTACGATTCCACCCATCGTCGGTGTTCCTGCTTTGGCCAAATGGCTCTCAGGGCCATCTTGCCGGACCTGCTGTCCAAATTTCATACGACGAAGCAAAGGAATGAGTATGGGTGCGGCTATCACCGCGAGTATAAAGGATACTCCGATCGTTAGTAGTAATAATTGAATGTCCATGGTTTCACCCCTTCGGTTCGACAGATCTTTTAGTATTTCTCAATAAGAGCATTCACTACTTCTTCCAACTTCATCCCGCGAGAACCTTTCACAAGAACAATGTCTTTAGGTTGAATCTGCTCATTGAGATGTTTAATCAGTTCTGCTTTATCTGTAAATGTAAATACGTTAGATCTCGGAAGATTCTCGCTAGCTGCTTCAGCCGTATATGAGGACAATGGACCGAATGTATACAGCAAATTCACTTTGTCAGTAGTAACGTAGTGTCCTATTTCCGCATGATACTCGTTCTCTTGCGCACCAAGCTCCAGCATGTCCCCGAGTACTGCAATTTTACGTCGATATCCCTTCATACCTTGCAGCACATCAATCGCTGCTTTCACCGACATAGGACTTGCATTATATGCATCATTTAACACAGTTAAGCCACCAGCTGTAACGATTTGCTCAATACGCATGCCAGTCAACTGTAAATGAGAGAGCCCTTCTTTAATGTTGTCTTCACTCACATCGAAATGACGTGCAACTGCCAGTGCTGCTAAAGCATTAAGTACATTATGACGTCCAAGCAATGGTAGATCTAGACTAAGCTCTTTATGAGCATATGATGTGAAAATAATACCTTTACCGTGAAACATCATTCCAGTCGGATAATCATCATTATTTGAATCGATTCCAAACGTAAATGTTTGTAAATCAACTGGTTTTAGTGTAGTTGAATCAGCCAATACTTGTGGAATTAGAGGCTCATCACCGTTATAAATAAGTAATCCACCCGGCTTCATCCCACTCACAATTTCTAACTTAGCTGAAGCAATTCCCTCACGTGATCCCAACTGTAAGAGATGAGATTCCCCAATATTCGAGATGACAGCAATATCAGGTTGTGCAATAGCAGAGAGAATTCTGATCTCATCGCGTCCGCTCATCCCCATCTCGAGCACCACAATATCTACATCTTCACTCATTCCAAGAATGGTAAGTGGAAGACCAATATGATTATTAAAGTTTCCTTCTGTCTTATGAACCTTGTAAGTCGTCTCAAGAAGCGCTGCTACCATATCTTTCGTTGTCGTCTTACCATTACTTCCTGTAATACCAACTACTTTGCTTCCTATTTCTTTCAAATATGATTTTGCAAGCAACTGTAACGCTACCAACGTATCATCTACCTCAATAACAGCACCTAGAGGATATATACCTCGATCCCGCTGCCACAGTGTAGCGCCTGCCCCTTCCGCCAGCCCTCTAGCTACAAATTCATGCCCATCGTACCGTTCACCTACGAGTGGGATGAATAAGCTTCCCTCCGCAATGTGACGAGAGTCTGTCGTAACGCCATGAATCAGCTTTTCTTGATCCTGAGCATGCACAATGTTTCCACCGCACATCACAGCTATCTCACCCAATGTTTTATTAATCACTATTGTATACCCCTTATCGCTTCCTTGGCGACGACCCGATCATCGAACTCAAGAGTCGTCTGTCCAATTTTTTGATAGGTCTCATGACCTTTCCCCGCAATCAATACTACATCTTCAGGGCTTGCCATATCAATAGCCTTTTGAATAGCTGTACGACGATCTATGATCAATTGATAGCGATCATTGGAAATCTGATCTTCGATAAGGCCCTGTTCAATTTCCTTTAATATAGCTTCAGGCTCTTCTGTCCGGGGATTATCAGAAGTTATAAACACAACATCACTATACTTTGCTGCAATTTTCCCCATCAATGGACGCTTCGCTCGATCCCGATCCCCACCACAACCAAAGACAGTTAAAACTCGTCCTTCTGCGAACTCTTTCACAGTCTTCAAGACATTTTCAAGTCCATCTGGTGTATGAGCATAATCAACAATGACAGCAAATGACTGACCCGCATCCACCGCTTCCACACGTCCATCTACGCCTGCTAACGATTCGAGACTACGTCTTATTTCCTCGAGTTCAATGCCTTCAAGTAATGCAGCAGTTATTGCAGCAAGTGCGTTATAGACATTAAATTTACCGACCATTTTCAACTTAACATCCGCGCTTCCTTTGAAAGTATCGACATGGAATTCAGTACCCTGCGAGCTAATCGAGATCTGAGTAGCCCGCACATCCGCACTTTCATCTAAACCATATGTCACCACTTCAGAAGACGTAATATTTTTGAAATAACTAGACGCAGAGTCATCTGCATTCAGCACAGCGAACTTTCGTTTAT
This sequence comes from Paenibacillus sp. FA6, assembly GCF_051550225.1. Classification (NCBI taxonomy): domain Bacteria; kingdom Bacillati; phylum Bacillota; class Bacilli; order Caryophanales; family Paenibacillaceae; genus Paenibacillus; species Paenibacillus sp. FA6. The sequence goes on from NZ_CP188820.1 coordinate 2,951,652, forward strand.
CTGGACTACTCTGGAAGGAGTTCCCCATTCTAGAAAAGAGTAACCCTTTCGCTTCACGATATTTCTCCATCGTATTGTGATAATCCAGATGATCCTGAGTAAGATTCGTAAACACAACTGTGCGGAAATCAGTACCCTTAACCCGGCCTTGTTCCAATGCATGGGAGGATACTTCCATAACACAGCAACGAGTACCGCTTACTCCCATATCATGCAAAGAACGCTGTAATTCCAAAGCTTCTGGTGTTGTTCCAGACATAGGGAAGGAACGACCTCCATAACGCATTTGAATGGTACCAATCAACCCCGTTTTCACACCATGATCATTCATAATTTTCTCGATAAGATAAGCCGTCGTTGTTTTCCCATTCGTTCCTGTAATTCCAATGACCTTCATTTGTTTACTAGGTGATCCAAAGAATGAATCTGATAGTACAGCCATCGCATAACGGCAGTCTTTCACGATAATCTGTGGCAGGTCAATATCCAATTGACGTTCTACAACAAGTGCTACAGCCCCTTTGGTCATAGCTTCCACAGCATAATCATGTCCATCGACCGTATGACCAGGCAAACAGATAAATAAATCCCCTGCGATGACTCTCTGAGAATCCGTCTGTAAACCAGATAATGTAATATCACCATTTCCAATAATGCGTTTGATCATTAAGGTTGAAGCTAATTCATTAAGTCTCATCTCTAAATCCCTCGCTTATTTCAATTGTTGTCAACAAGGACGTCTATTCAGAACTCCCCATATATATACGAATGGTTGAACCTCGTTCTACTCTGCTGCCCGGCTTGGGAGCCTGACTGACAACGGTTGTACCACTTCCTGATTTAGAGAGGTTGAAATTCATATTGAGCTCCTCATATAAATCCTGAACCGTTGCACCGACAAGATCAGGTACAGTAACAATCGGGGTCTCTCCATATTTATATTCCTTTGTCATTTGATCTTGGCGTTCTGGTACTTTCATGTAGTGGAGTGCATCCTCTAGAATATTCTGCACAATAGGGGCAGCTACAACACCGCCGAATTGAATCCCCTTCGGATTATCAACAGCCGCATAGACGACAATTTGCGGATCATCCGCTGGTGCAAATCCGATAAACGATACAATATGCTCCGAAGCAGAATAACGACCATTGACGACAATTTGTGCCGTTCCGGTCTTTCCACCCACTCGATACCCATCGATAAAAGCGGGTCGACCTGTTCCTTTAGCTACGACACTTTCCAGTGCCTCTCTGACTTTAAGAGAGGTCTCTTCCGAAATAACCCGTCTGACCAGTTCCGGTTTATTCTCTTCCACAATCGTATTCGTTTCCGTATTAATCCATGCCTTTGAGATATATGGTTTGTATAAATTACCTCCATTTATCGCAGCTGAAACAGCCGCCACTTGCTGGATCGGTGTAACGGAGACTCCTTGACCGAAAGATGTAGTCGCTAACTCCACGGGACCTACTCGAGACAGTTTGAATAATATCCCATTCTCTTCCCCATTCAGATCAATACCTGTCTTGGCACCAAAGCCGAAATCTTTTATATATTTAAAGAGAGATTCTTTACCAAGCCTTTGACCTAATGCCACAAACCCTGGATTACAAGAGTTCTCCACAACCTCGAGAAAAGTTTCGCTACCATGACCGCCTCTTTTCCAGCATTTCAGAGTAGCTCCTCCCACTTTAACATAACCCGGATCAAAAAAAGTGTCACGCTCCAAATCAACCTTTTTCTCCTCCAATGCCGCTGCGAGAGTAATAATTTTAAAGGTCGATCCCGGCTCGTAGGTCATCCAAATAGGAAGGTTTCGATTATATACTTCAGACGGATACTCTTGATATTGTGCTGGTTCAAAACCAGGTCTACTAGCCATACCAAGGATCTCCCCCGTTTTGGGATTCATCGCTATAGCCCAGCTACCGCGAGCTTGAAACTGAACCATCGCTTGGTCTAGTTCACGTTCGATAATGGACTGGATTGATTTATCGATGGTCAGTTCGAGACTCAAGCCATCCTTCGGTTCAGCATATTTTTCCGAAGAGCCTGGCATCAGTCTTCCAGCCGCATCAGATAAATAAGATACGTTTCCATCCAAGCCTTTCAATCGATCATCATACTTTTGCTCAATCCCTGTTATCCCCTGATTATCAATTCCAGTAAACCCAAGAATATGAGCAGCTAAATCACCATAAGGATAATACCTTTTATTATCCTCTGCAACAATGATACCCGGCAGCTTCAAATCACGGATTTTCTGAGCAAGCTCCATCGTGATCTTACGTCCACCGGGTTGTAATTTTTCGTTCATTGATTTTTTTTTCGTTATTTTCTTCATAATATCCTCTTGACTCATGCCAAGCAGAGGTGATAATGCCGTCGCTGTCGTTTCGGGATCCTTAATCTGAACGGGAATCGCCCATACTGTCGGTGAACTGATATTGTAGGCCAATGCGATTCCATTGCGGTCTAGAATCTCACCTCTTTTGGCGGTGAACGGAAGATTTCTACGCCACAAAGCCTCTGCTTTAGCCGATAATTCCTTACCTTGTCCAAACTGTACATATGCAAGCCTACCTATTAGAGCTGTGAACAGAACGCAAAAGAACAGCAAGCTCCACAGTAGCCTCCGTCTCAGCGTCACATTTGAAACTTTCATCGCATACCCTCCCTAGTAATCCTTACTTCATTTCATGATCTGTATTCCTATCATGAATATTCAGGATTACCAGGGCTTAGAACAAGCTATCTTCCCTACTCTTCTTCTTTCACATCTTCTTTTACGTCTTCATTTACACTTTCATCAGTGACTTCATAATATGGATTCAAAGTTAATTGGACAATCCGATTCCCTTGATCTTGTATTTCTTGTTGCTCAACCACATACCCTTCACCTTCAACGTTAACTTTCAATTTCATTAACGTCAGCACCTGAAGTGCGTCTCTCAATGACTCCCCTTTTAAATCAGGTATTCCCATGGTTTCGCTATCTTCAGTTAGAAGGTATATCCGTTGCCCACCGCTCATTATAGAACCTTTCGCTGGATATTGTCGCATCACTTTATTACCTTTTCCTAATGTTTCGTAAGCGATACCTGTATTAAGTAATTCACTCTTTGCAGATTCAATCGATTTCCCTGTCAATTCCGGGGTTGTATATTTAATAACTTGCGAGCTACTATCCTTACTTGCCCCTTTATTAGAGCCCTTCTCAGTATCAGCAGATCGTGTTTTAGGAACATTCATATACTGAAGAGATTGACTTACTATTTTTGCAAATACAGGTGCCGCGACTGCACCCCCACCCGCATTAGGATCATTGGGCTCATCCATGATGACAATGACAGCAATTTTGGGATCATTGACAGGAGCATATCCCACAAAAGAAACAATCGCTTTATTCTTATCATAAGCGCTCTTGCCGTTCTTATCTTTAATGTTCTTAACAGCCGTTCCTGTCTTTCCTGCTACTCGATAACCTTCGATATAAGCATGGCGACCCGTTCCATACCCTTGATCCGCGACTACCTGTTCTAGATAGCTACCCGTTTCTTTAGCCGTCTCTGGTGAAATGACCTGTCGAATGACTTCTGGTTGTGTCACTACAGTTATGCCTGTATTCGGATCATGTTTTTCTTTAATGATATGCGGTTGCATCAATTTCCCACCATTGGCTATCGCAGCAACAGCTGTCACTTGCTGAATCGGAGTAACTAAGACCCCATAGCCATAAGATGCCGTTGCAACTTCAACATTTCCGGGTAGATCAATAGGCCAAGAAGCCTCACCAGCCATCTCAATTCCTGTTGTTTGTCCAAAACCGAAGTTATTAATATATTGAAGCAACCTTTCTTTCCCTAGCATTTCAAGACCCATTTTCACAAATGCAACGTTACTCGAACGCTTGACACCTTCTAAGTAACTAATGGTACCCCAACCTACACGATTGATATCACCTAGTATCGTCTTAGTACCTTGCACTCTGATCTGACCTGATACATACGTGTCTGTCGGTTTAATTAACTTCTCTTCAATGGCACCTGCCAAGGTCACAATTTTAAATGTAGAACCCGGTTCATACAGTGACCTCACTGCATGATTATAGTAATTTTCCGGTTCTGGTGTTTCCCAATATGAATTAGGATTAAAGGTAGGCATATTGGCTAAACCTAGAATCTCCATCGTATTGGGATCTACAGCGATCACCGTCATACTGATCGGTTTGTATTTCTCAACGGCCTCTTTCATGGCATCTTCAATATAATACTGTATCGTATCATCAATGGTTAGTTGAATATTTTTCCCGTTCATAGCCGGCACATAGACCTCATCTGCGTTGGGTAGTTTGTCTAATTGTCCATCACTTTTATAATTTATAGATCCATTCGTTCCCTTAAGCTCTTCATTATAATAAGCCTCCAGCCCTGTAATGGCATTACCATCACGATCTGCATAACCAATAATATGTGCTGCCATACTATTTTTGGGATAATATCTCTTTTGTTCTTTGAGCAATCCAATACCTGCATCTGATTTCTTTTTATCATTCTTTAATTGAACCTTTATTTCGGCTATTAACGCAGCTACCTCATCACGCTTAGCCTGGTCGATCTTCCAACCTTCTGTGCGTACCTCTCTGTTGGTCCGAAATACTCCATCATCATCTTTTGCTGTAACCAATTTACGTAGCTCATTCTCATCTTTTCCAAGAATCCGCTGTAATCCAGCTACCACTACTTCCTCGATCCCATTCTCATGAATCACTTTCGGATTCACTGTCACCGTGTAAGCAGGTGCATCAATCGCCAGTGCGTCGCCTTTCCGATCCGTTATCGTACCTCTTGTAGCGGTAATGACATCATGTTTGGACCAGTTCTTAACGGCTAGTTCATGCCATAGATCTCCTTTTACAACTTGAATCATAAATACTCTAGTTATTAAAATAGCAAAAAGGAGGGTTATGCATCCTCCTACAAGCAGTGTGCGTAGCTTTATTCTTTTTATCATGCTGAGTCCCCACATCCACTATTTTTGTGCTGTATCTGCTTTCAGATTTCCAGTAACATCATTTGAACTAGAAACACGTGGAACATGAATGACACTTTCCTCCTCGGGAAGAACATATCCTTCTTTAAGTGCGGTTTCAACAATCTTTTCTTTCAATGTTTGTCTCTGAACTTCCAACTGAGAAATCTTAACTGTATTACTTGAAATCACTGCACTCGTTTTTTGACTATGTTTATTTAATTCATAAATATGTGCGTATCGCCAAATAACAAGGCTTGCCAAAGCGACACATAAGAGAACCGTAAATAAATATAGTAGCTTTTCTCTAATCGGAATCGAGGTTCGGCGAGTAACAACTTTTGTCTGCTCACGATATCCAGGAGATACTCGTTCTATTGGTTTTGGTTTTACTGCTAAATTGCCACGCGTATATGCCATTCATTCTTCCCCCCCTGAGCTCTCCTGATCATGTGATACGAATTACTTATAGTTTCTCTGCGACCCGAAGTTTGGCAGATCTTGAGCGAGAGTTCTCTTCAAGTTCCAATTCACTCGGAACGATGGGTTTACGATTTATTAGTTTTATTTGACCATTATTTCCACATACACACATTGGAAAATCAGGTGGGCATGTACATTTCGCGACATAACTGCTAAGTATCTGCTTACAAATCCGGTCCTCTAACGAATGGAAGGTAATAACCGATACTCTTCCTCCCGGTGCCAAACAACGAACAGCTTGATGTAACCCTTCTTCGAAAGCCCCAAGTTCATCATTTACCGCGATCCGTAAACCTTGAAAACTACGTTTAGCAGGATGTCCTCCTGTTCTTCTCGTAGCAGCCGGAATACCTTCTTTAATAATCTCGGCTAGTTCCCCCGTAGTTTGTATCGGCTGTTTCTCTCGCCGCGCTACGATCAATTTAGCAATCCGTCTTGAGAACTTTTCTTCACCATATTGGAATAACACCCTAGCGATTTCTTGTTCAGACCATGTATTGATAATAATATCTGCTGTAAGCTCTGCAGATTGGTCCATCCGCATATCTAACGGAGCATCATGATTGTAACTGAACCCGCGCTCTCCCTCGTCAAACTGTGGTGAAGATACACCCAAATCGAACAATATACCATCTACCTGAGGAATACCGTCCTTCTCTGGAACAGATTGTTCCTTCAATATCTCTTCTAAATTACGAAAGTTTGTTTTCACTAAAGAAACCTTATCGCTATATGGGGCTAATTTCTCTTTAGCATGCTCTAGTGCCCAGTCATCTTGATCTAAACCAATTAATCGTCCATATTCTCCAAGCTTAGATGCGATCAAGGAGCTATGCCCTGCTCCTCCTAGAGTGCAGTCGACATAAATACCATCTCTCTTGATACGCAATCCTTCTGCTGCTTCTTCTTTGAGCACTGTGATGTGATGAAACAAAATGTACTCCCCCCAAACTATTAAAAATCAAAGTTAAAATCGACTAATTTTTCAGCAATATCGTTAAATGTTTCTTCAGATTGTTCGTAATATTCATTCCAAATTGGTTTACTCCATATTTCCATCCGGTTAGATACACCGAGAACAACACATTCTTTATCCAATTTAGCGTAATCTCTAAGATTCCCCGGTAGGTTTACCCTGCCCTGTTTATCCCATTCACATTCGGTAGCACCTGAGAAAAAAAACCTAGTGAAAGCACGTGCCTCAGATTTCATCAGAGGAAGTGATTTGAGTTTCTGTTCTAGCAGTGTCCACTCTTCTCTTGGATAGACAAAGAGACATTGGTCTAATCCACGAGTTACAACGAATGAGGTCCCTAGAAGTTCACGGAATTTGACAGGGATAATAATCCGCCCCTTATCGTCAATGCTATGTTGAAATTCTCCCATAAACATTGTTCCACTCACTCCTTAATCCGATTCCCCCACTTTGCACCACTTTACACCACTTAAGAATACTTTATTCGCCACCAAAAATCAAAGTCCTTCTTTCATGAGTGAAATATTGTTCGTGAGCCTAAAGTCGCTATTCCACACATATTCCGATAGATTACATTCGGTATTTGAGATTGCAGATGAGTATCATATAGCCTTTTCAAGTGATTTCAACACCTTGTACGAACTCTTGATCTTCCTAAAATATAGGCCTAAGGACCCTTAAAAAAATTATACTTTCTGGTGTCTAATATGCTAAAAAAGCAAGCCCCAACAATTCGGGGCTTGCTTCATCTTCAATATATTTAAGTAATGGTTAAATTAGTTTGTATTCCAACTCTCTAAATAAGTAGCCTGTTCGGAACTTAACGTATCTAGTGAAATACCCAAACTTTCTAATTTATATCTCGCCACTTGTTCGTCAATAGAGTAAGGAACACTAATAACAGCTTTACCTAATTCCTCGTAATGTTCATTCACATATTTAAGAGACAGAGCCTGCAATGCGAATGTCATATCCATAATTTCTGCTGGGTGACCATCACCTGCCCCTAAATTGACCAACCGTCCTTCGGCAATCAAATACATCTTACGTCCGTCCTTAAATTGATATTCTTCAATATTTCGGCGAACCGTACGAACAGAACTAGAGCGGGTGAGAAGTTCTGGCTTATTCACCTCAACATCAAAATGCCCGGCATTAGCAAGAATCGCTCCATCTTTCATCACATCATAATGCTCACCTGTAATGACATCACGATTACCTGTTACGGTAATAAAGAAATCGCCTAATTTCGCTGCATCGACCATAGTCATAACATGAAATCCATCCATATGAGCCTCAACAGCCCGAATTGGATTCACTTCAGTAACAATGACTTTGGCCCCAAGCCCTTTTGCACGCATCGCTACTCCTTTACCACACCAGCCATATCCCACAACAACGACTGTTTTACCAGCTACAACCAGGTTCGTTGTCCGATTAATCGCATCCCATACAGATTGTCCAGTGCCGTAACGATTGTCAAAAAGATATTTACAGTATGCATCGTTGACAGCAACCATAGGGAGCTTGAGCATTTGATCCTTCTCCATAGCTTTAAGCCGTAGAATACCCGTAGTTGTCTCTTCCGCACCACCTCGAATGTTAACGAGGAGATCTGGTCGTTCCGTATGAAGAATAGTGACGAGGTCACCGCCATCATCAATAATAAGATCAGGCTTTGTTTCTAATAAAGCAATCAACATTTCTTTATATTCCGCAGGCTCTGGGTTATGCTTCGCAAGCACGGTAACACCATCTTCCACCAATGCAGCACATACATCATCCTGCGTAGAGAGAGGGTTGCTTCCTGCGATCGTAACTTCGGCCCCTCCCGCCTGCACTACCTTGGCCAGATAAGCTGTCTTGGCTTCCAAATGAAGTGATATAGCTACCTTCAAACCTTTGAAAGGCTGCTCGGCTTCAAATTGCTTGCGTATCCGATTAAGGACTGGCATGTGAGCCTCAACCCAATCAATCTTCAAATGCCCTTCAGGGGCTAGTTTCATATCTCTAACGATGCTGTTCTTAAGTGATCTGGAATTCATAGTAGTCCTCCTAATAGTTGAAATTACATTATAATAACACGATGCTCTTCTGAGTAATCCACAGTTATATTCATCAAATCTCTAATCAAGGACAATCCATAGTGATTCAAATACTGATATACATTATATACTCTCTCCTGCGGTTTACCATTAGGAAACAATGAAGCACCTATCCGGTCCCATTGACGAAGCTCAGCATCATGTCGTTGTTCAAGCGCTTCCTTCGATTTACGTTCAAGATAAGAAATCTGATCGATAATCTTCCCCTTATTGCTCTGTCCCAACGTGTACAATCCTTTTTGCAACATTCTAAGATCATCTATTAACGGTTCATACAATTGTTCAAAAGCCTTCCGCGCTTCCGCAAACTTCTGGTCGATCTGTAATGAATCTTGTTCAGATAACCATTGTTCTCGACGCCCTTGCAAATGGTACTGCACATCCTGAAATGAAAGTGCGTATTTCTCCATATACTTCAGTTCTGTTCTATCAAGTAAAGTAAATGACATCCGAGGTAGTAATATCGGCATCTTCAAGCCCATTATTTCAAATGCTTGTCGTGTAATAGCCCAGTAAGCAATCTCCCCTTGACCTAATACACACCCAAGAACCGGGAACAGTGAATCTTGCATGATCGGTCGGGTAAGTACATTATTACTGAAACGCTCTGGGTGGTTCTGTAGCACTTCCAGCAGTTGTTCCTGTGTAAAGGAAACCAGCCCTTTACGGTCCATAAATTTACCATCTTGCTTCAACAATAGAAGTCTATTCCCATTATGAAGATAGAATAAATTGGCGCCCTCATCTGATACGTCAGCTTGCAACTTATAGCCTAAAGAAGTGATCTGATCAGCAGACGAGCGATAAGCACGTGACAATTCTTCATTCTGCTCAATCATCGACTGAAAAACAGGTGCCTCAAGCTTACGTAATCGGTGATCTGCTGAATCTAAGAGCACAAGACCATATTCTCCAAAGATATCGCCTAAATGCTTTGCAAATGCGTCACTCAGATTGTCTGATGTATTCGTTGAATGTTGGATCTTCGCCAAAATTTCGCCTTTCACATCACTGTCCGGCAGCACATCTGCCAATGACTTCATGGCTTGATCCCATTCTTGTGGAGAAACAGGAGTATAGCTTACAGATGTACGTGAAGCCATATATTTATGCAGCATAAGTTTAGAAGACTGTTGCATCTCCTCTGACTTTAAATACGTATGGTTTACCTCATCCCAGTCATGATCTTCACCAGCTATCCAGAATACTGGCACTACGGGGCGGTTCAGACGTCTCTCGGCATCTCTCGCAGTTTGTATAACGGTGATTGCTTTGTATATAACGAGCATAGAACCAGTGAACAATCCACTTTGCTGACCACCCGTCACAACCAATGTCCCTGGCTTTTCTAACATATATAGCGAAGTATGTACTGCATCGTGAGAGTTATGTTTCTCATTATACTCTTTCAATATTTCAACTAAGGCATGACGATTTACCCGTCTGTCCTCTGTATCATCCAACCATTTCACACGATCACTCCAGGTCTGATCGCAGTGGTAATCTTCACCGTAGAGTGGTACGACTTTTTCATAATGATGAATATAATCATCTGCCAAAGTCGAGCCGCTTTGCAGTGGCTCAGAAACAACTTTCATCGGGTATACCTCCTATTCTTACACAATAAGAAAAATCCATGAAGATTATCTAAAATTCTTACTTGATTGTATCTAATATGCCTCTTTCAGTCAAAAGGAAGTTCAATACCCATTTTGCCAACCGCTGTCACTTACTCATTTCTTCAAACTAAAAAGACCGTCGAATTCCCCCGACGGCTTAATAGTACTTAACATTTATGGTCAATTAAGCATAAGTTGCTGCAACCCAATGACCTTTTGATACTTCGACAAGCTTCGCACCTGCTAGACTCTCACTAGATTCATTAGCAGAATGGATTGGACCTGCAAGATCGTCTGGCATGATGATGCGCTTCTTATTAGCTTCAATTTCGGGATCTGGAATTGGAATTGCTGATAGAAGTGTTTGAGTATAAGGGTGAATCGGATTACTATACAACTCTTCACTTTCAGCCAATTCAACTATTTTACCCAAATACATAACAGCAACCCGGTCACTGATGTGCTTAACCATAGATAAGTCATGCGCGATGAACAAATACGTCAATCCCAATCGATCCTGTAGATCTTTAAGAAGATTTACAACCTGAGCTTGAATGGATACATCGAGCGCAGAAATAGGTTCATCACATATAATAAATTTCGGATCTACAGCAAGCGCACGAGCAATGCCAATACGCTGACGTTGTCCTCCTGAGAATTCATGCGGATATCGAGTAGCATGATCGGGATTGAGTCCAACCATATCCAGTAGTTCTTCAATCTTCTTCTTCCGTTCTTTACGACTGTCGGTTAATTTATGGATATCGAATGCTTCACCAATAATATCAGAGACCGTAAAACGCGGATTAAGTGAAGCGTAAGGATCCTGGAATATCATCTGCATGTCGCGACGCATAGCTTTCATTTTGTTAGGTGGAAGCTTATATATATCCGTACCATTGAAAATTACACTACCCGCAGTCGGTTCATATAGCCGAAGTATCGTACGACCAGCTGTAGACTTACCACAACCAGACTCCCCTACCATCCCTAACGTTTCACCTTCACGAATAGAAAAGTTAATATCATCAACGGCCTTAAGTACACTTCCTTTGCCCACATTGAAATATTTCTTCAATCCGTTGACTTGTATTAGTGATTGACTCATGATGATTCTCCCTTCTGAGCCATCGGATGCAAATTCCAGCAGCGCGCTGTATGTGTATCCGTAAATACGGTCGTCTCTGGATTATTAGTTTCACAGACTCTCATCGCCTCATCACAACGAGCACAGAATGCACATCCTAATGGTGGCTTAATCAGATCTGGTGGTGTTCCTATAATCGGAATAAGTGGCTCACCCCTTTTCTGATCAAGTCTTGGCATCGACCGCAGAAGCCCTTTCGTATAAGGATGCTGGGGATTCTTAAATATTTCCATAACTGTACCGGTCTCAACCACTTCACCCGCGTACATCACCATAACCCGGTCACACATCCCAGCTACTACCCCAAGGTCATGCGTAATCAGAATAATAGAAGTTCCTAAACGTTGCTGCATCTCTTTCATAACATCCAATATCTGAGCCTGAATCGTAACATCCAAAGCCGTAGTCGGCTCATCAGCAATCAGAAGCGCAGGTCGGCATGCAAGAGCAATCGCTATCATGACACGTTGGCGCATGCCGCCAGAGAATTCGTGTGGATATTGATTGAAACGAGCCTCTGCATTCTTGATACCGACAAGTACCAACATTTCAATAGCTTGTTTCTTCGCTTCTTTTGCTGACATGTTCTGATGCTTCATCATAACTTCCGTAATTTGTTTACCTATTCTAATGGTAGGATTCAAGGAAGACATAGGATCTTGGAAGATCATACCAATATCTTTACCGCGAATAGCTTCCATCTGCTTATTGGATTTATTTAAAAGGTTGTGTCCTTGAAAAATAATTTCACCTTGCTTAATACGTGATGGCGGTGAAGGGATTAAACGCATGATCGTCTGAGCAGTAACACTTTTACCACTTCCTGATTCTCCGACAATTGCTACTGTTTCACCTTCACCAATTTCAAAGTTCATTCCGCGAACAGCCTGAACTTCTCCTCCATTGACATGAAATGATACGTGCAAGTCTTTCACCTGTAGGATCGGCTCCATGATTCCACCTCCTATTTCTTTAATTTAGGATCCAGTGCGTCCCGAAGACCATCACCGAAAATATTGAAACAAAGCATAATTAAACTGATCAGAATGGCTGGAAATAACATCCGCCACGGGTAATACTGCCAACCCGTAAGTGCGTCACTAATCATCGATCCCAAAGATGCCACTGGTGCTTGAACCCCTAGACCCAAGAAACTCAAAAACGCTTCTGAGAATATAGCACTTGGAACAGACAATGTTAAAGTGACGATAATAGGTCCAACTGCATTCGGTAGAAGATGACGGAATATGAGACGGCCCGAACCTGCTCCCATCGAACGAGCAGCTAACACAAATTCTCGATTCTTCAATTGAATCATCTCACCACGTACAATCCACGACATATTAATCCAGCCTGTAATCGTTAATGCAATAATAATCGTACCCAAACTCGGCTCCAGTACAACAAGCAAGAGAATGGTTACCAATAAATATGGAATTGAGTATAAAATTTCAGAGAACTTATTCATAATTTCATCGACACGCCCACCGAAGAAGCCCATCGTCCCTCCATATATAACCCCAATGAAAAGATCAATCAGGGCAGCAGCTAAGCCAACAGTGAGTGAAATTCTCGCACCCATCCATGTACGAACGAACATATCACGACCTAAATCATCTGTACCGAACCAGTGGAGAGAAGAAGGAGGCAGATTGGTATTGGCTAGATCATTCGTTCTATAGTCAAAACCCGTAATCCATGGTCCAATAATAGAAGCAATAACGATAAGTATCAATATAATAAGAGAGGTCATGGCAAGTTTATTCTGACAAAGTCGTCGCCAAGCGTCTCTCCATGCTGACAAACTTTCTCTCTGAATAACTTCAGACTGTTTCTCATCGGTACCTATCTTACGGAAGTCCTCAGGTGTTAGTGTTCCATGGTCTGAAGATATTTTAGTCTGATTAATATCCAACCGTTAGCCCTCCTTTCCTCTAGTAAATGTAATACGCGGATCAATCAGCACGTAGGCAATATCTGTTACAAATCTTGCCAACATTAGAATGACTCCGTAAAAAATAGTGATACCCATAATCAGTGTGTAATCACGATTTGTAATCGATTCAACAAAAACTTTACCAATGCCACCAATACCAAATATTTGTTCAATAACGACAGAACCCGTAATAATATTAGCTGTCATAGGACCTACGTAAGTCACGACAGGCAATATCCCATTGCGGATAACATGCTTAAACATAATATTGAACCAGTTCAGACCTTTAGCCTTCGCCGTCTTGATATAATCTGCATGTAAAACTTCAAGCATACTCGAACGCGTAAGACGAGCTATAAACGCTATTGGTTGCGCTGATAACGCCATCACAGGTAGAACATAGTCGATCGGCTTCTCAAATCCCAGAACATTAAACCAGCCTGCCTTTTCTGCCAAATAAAACTGCAATAAGGAAGCCAGTACAAAACTCGGTACAGCCATACCGAGCACTGCTAATATCATGGCGACATTGTCGATCAGCTTTCGATGATAGAGGGCAGCAAGCATCCCCAATAGAACTCCAACGACCACGGCCACAACGATCGCTACAGATCCAAGTTTAAGTGATGTTAGGAAAGTCTTCTCTATAATTGTCGTCACATTTTGATTCAATTTCTTCATTGATATTCCAAAATCCCCTGTAGCAATATCACCCACATATTTTAAGTATTGTTGATACATGGGCTTGTCCAATCCATATTGCACCATAAGGCGCTCTCTAATTTCAGGTGAGAGTTTTTTTTCAGATTGAAAAGGATCACCCGGAATAGCTTTCATAAGGAAGAATGTTGCAGATATCAATATGAGTAAAGACAAGAGCATATACAAAAATTTATTAGCAACATAACGAACCATTCCCATTTACACCTCCATTAACAAAGTACATTCAACATATATATTTATTTTAATTGAAAACAAGGATTAATTCTAATCACTATATTTGTCTAAGAATGAAATCCTTGGAATAATCATGATCATAGACAAAAAAAACGGGGTATATATATGGTATTCCACATATATACCCCGAAGTAACTAATTAACTTCAAATGTCACTCTACTCAATGTAGGCACGTGAAAAGTCAACTGCACCACTATAATCAATGGAAATACCTTTAACCTTTTCCTTCGTCAGTGATACATTAGTGTAATAGTAGATCGGCATAAGAACCTGTTCATCTTCAATCAGTATTTTCTCTGCTTTAGCCATACTTTCCATACGAACATTGTTATCTTGCGACGCTAGTGCATCTTTAACCAATTGGTCATACTCTGCATTACTAAAACCAGTATCGTTGTTACCGCTACCTGTTTTCCATAGATCAATGAAACTCATCGGATCATTGTAGTCAGGACTCCAACCTGAACGGGCAACTTGATAGTTCAAGTTCTGACGAGTATCAAGGAAGACACCCCACTCAAGATTCTCAGTCTTGACATCTATACCTAAGTTTTTACTCCACATGTCGGCTACGGCCAAAGCAATTTTCTTATGACTTTCACTGGAGTTATAAATCAAAGTAACCTCTGGAAGTGTTGTGTAACCTTCTTCACTCATACCTTCAGCAAGTAACTTCTTAGCTTCTTCCATGTTTTCTTGGAAGAAATCATCTTTATATTCGTTACGGAACTCATCTTCTTTACCTTTAATACCTGGCGGTACGAAACCAAATGCAGGAATTTGTCCACCAAGGGTTACCTTATCAACAATATCTTGACGGCTAATCGCCATGGCAAACGCCTTACGAATCTTTGCATTGTCAAAAGGTTTCTCAGTTACGTTAAATTCATAGTAATACGTACTTGCAATCCCTTTAATGTCAAATTCGTTTGGTAATTCCTTCTTTACCGTCGGAATAGCATCGGAAGGAATTTCACCGTTAGGTGCCCCAGCATAATCAAGTTGTCCACTCTTATAACTTGATAACTCAGAAGCGCCACTATCTACAAGAGATGCTTCAATCTTGCTTAATTTAATACTAGCATTATCCCAATACTTGTCATTCTTAGTGAATACAAGCTTTTGTCCAGCAGTCCAGTTGGATAATGTATAAGCACCATTCGTGATCATTGATTTAACGTCTGTTGCCCACGCAATATCATCTTTAACAGAACTATGAACTGGGTAGTACGTATAGAACGAAGTCAGCCCCAAGAAATATGGAGTCGGATCTTCTAATGTCACTTCTAAGGTATATTCATCAGCAGCTTTAATACCAACTTGAGAGAAATCCGTAATTTCTTCAGCATTATATGCGTTAGCATTCTTGATGTATCCTAGTTGGTAAGCATAAGGTGGAGCTGGTGCTGTGGCAGGGTCTAGAACACGTTGCCATGCAAATACGAAATCGTTAGCAGTTACAGGATCACCATTACTCCACACTGCATCTTTACGAAGATTAAATTTATACTGTAACCCATCCGGAGAAATTTCCCATGATTCAGCAGCCGCAGGAATCTCTTTACCCGATTCATCCATACGAACTAGACCTTCATACATTAACTTAAGAGCTGTATTCGCCTGACTATCTTGTGCTTGTCCTGGATCAAATGTTGGTGGCTCCGCACTCATGTTAATATGTAATACCTGATCTTTTGTTTTCACCGGTGTTTCATTCGTTGCATTACTACCTTTGTTTGTTGCTCCCTTACCCTCATTGTTTGACCCACAAGCAGCAAGAACAGTACTTACGATCATTATGAGTACCAACATACTTAATAAACGTTTTTGTTTCATCTGATTGTATCCCCCTAGCAATTTAGTATATGGTAATTGATTATACAACCAGTGGTCAAAAAAATCTACAAAACATTACATAAAAATCTTTCCTTTTCTGAAAAAAGACATTATTATTACTATTTTAGACATTAATTATACTTGCAATGGTTCTATGACATCGATTTATAAATATATTTGAATAGCACAATCACAGCGAATAAGGCATAGCTACACATCATAATAATGAATGCCATTCTCCATACTGCCCTAACCATCCGTGTAACATCTACTTTGCCCTTTATACGATTCTGAGCTCCACCAATCATCCCTACTGCAAGTAAAAGAAATAACAAAATGAGATAAAAACCAGATCGTGAAGTAAATATGTTGTTAAATAAAGCGGATACCGAAATGATCAGAAATACTGTTGTAACATCCATGGCTACTAAAAGTGCATTGCGCTTATTATTCTTCCACTTAAGGTGACTGAAATATACTAATAAGAATGGAAAAAACGGAAGAATGCTAAAAATGATAAAAGAATTACTTAATAATCCCATGGCTTCACCCCTCCTTCGCTTTCATTCCTTCAATTAATTGGACCATGACTTTGTGATAATTCGCCTCTATCCCCTGTGCTTCAGCCATAGATACGATACTCCCATTAATCCATCGTACTTCGGTTGGGATACCTTCTCTTATATCTTTAAGCATAGAAGAGTTATTCGCTGCAGTCATCTCACATACTTCTACAATTTGATTCCATAGATCTGAGTCCCAAACAATACCACATGCACCATAAACAACAGTTCCTTCTATAAAAAGATTTCTCATCATATCCATTCTTTCTTCCGTAGCTAACAATTCTCCATTTCGAATTCCCCATATAGCCGTCAAAGGGTTAATAACAGCGTTTATTAATAATTTACGATAAACATACTTATCGATCTCTTTCGACAAATCACATGAGAATCCTGCTTTTCCAAGTACAGCTATCATCTTCTTCTCATCTTTCTTTGAATTCATTTCCTGATCTGAATACTTATGTAAATATTGACCAATCATGGTAAGTCCTCGACCTGCATGGAACACCTTATTATGTGACACTTTATATGCTGCCTCAGTTGTAATTGCTGAATAAATATGCCACTGGGGCAACATCAAACTCAGTAGTTCTATATGTCCTATCCCGTTCTGAAAACATATCATCCCTTGTATTTCTTTCAAAGATTCTTCATCCATTCTTGCCAGTTGTCTAGAAGCTATCTCCTTCACATCTTTTTGCTTAGTCATCAAAAATACCCATTCACCAGGAGCTTCATTCCATTCGTCTATGAAATCATCCAGTATTCCTGCCTCTACCGCAAATGGACCTGTATCCGCTATTGGAGAAGCTTCACCACCATCCATGAACAGACCTTCAGTTCTTAGTATGAGCGCTTGTTCTTCACTTCTACACCATACACGAACCTTATTCCCATTAGAAGCTAATTTCGCTGCATAGAGTAGCCCTAGTGATCCTCCACCAATTATATCAATTATCATCTTGCTATCCCCCATTTCATTTAGCCTCATGATCTTATTATATCTATATAACTAGAATATTCCATTAAAAAACCCATACAGAGTTTATTATTAACTCTGTACGGGTTCTTCACTGGATCACTAACTCGTTATTCGAGACGCTCTAAGTTTCCATTAGCATCCATTTTAAATCTTGATCTACTTTCTTCCTCTTCCTCATTCAGAAAGGCTAGTCGTCGTGCACGATCCATAATCTGAATCAAAGCCTTGTAATCATCATTGACGACTCGGTAGTCCGTCTGAACATCATTCACTTGTTTGGACAGTCTCTCGTTTACATGTCTTAATTGGTCTAGCTCGTCATCTTTCTCACGAAGCTCTTTCTCAAGCATCTTCAACTGCCTGCTATTCTCCTGCACTGTCCCTTTCCACTGTCTCAAAAAGCGAATAACCGCTTCCATAGACAATGTCTCTTCACTAATGCCTTCAACTTTGTAATAACTACTATCGTCTTCCACTTTCATTAAGCTAGCAACCTGGAAACCCATTCCTGATGGTTGCTTCTTGTAGTAGCTACGTTTTTGCCGCTGTGCCTTTGCGATGCTAATCGCATCTTCATACTTTTTACGAACACAACTATTCCATCTAAATCCACATGCTGCTGACGTTCTGCCAATCTTTTCGCCAACCTCTTCAAATGCAGATAACTGTGTACCACCATCACGAATATGTCGCAAAGTTACTTCTGCCAAAATCAAATCGTCCTCTACACTCCATGCATCTTGTCTTACGGCTGTCATACAATCAAACCCTCCTAACAACGTCCTAAAATAACCATCTTCTAAACCGATTTTTTCGGCAATGAATAAGGTATTAAAGCTGCTTAATTCATATCTATGCCTCTCGTAGAGTTCATAGAATCTATTTGATACTATTTTGTATTTCCAATTTTATGGTTACTCATACACCATCATTCAGATTGTCTTGAAACAATATATATTAATTCTATAACAAACATCACAATTGCTAAGAGTTTTTGCATTTCATCATTTACACTTAATTCCGTAACCGCTATAATAGACATAGTTAACTTTGACCGTACATATAGAAAGGGGATATAAATGTGGGACGCATGTTTCGGACTTTAGGATTCTTCACACTCGCAATTGGGCTTATGGCTTATGCTGGCGGCTTGGTGGAGATGGCGTTGTTGTTCTTTCTACAAACTGCCTTCTTCGTTATTTTAGGTTATTTGAAGTTTACAGAGAAAACCTATATTCTTCTCTTTTGGCTGTACATGATTGTGACTTTTACCGGCTTCAGTTACTGGACTGTGTTTGTCATGGATATGCCCGTCTAACGTTTATCTAGTAACCGCTTCACCAAAAACGGCTTTTCCGTCCAATACAAGGACAGAAAAGTCGTTTTTATAGTTTGTAATTAAAGCTATAATAACTAAAATGAATCATATTTACATATAGATACAGAATGACACCGAAAGGGGGAAACCTTTTGAAAGAGAGAAAACTTCATTTCATTATTTTGGGCATCCTAATATCCTTACTCATTTACTCCATTAACTATTCTAGTGGAATTATAAGTGCAGAACCTTTAGTTCCCCTTGACGAGGAAACACGGCAGTTACTTGAGAAAAGCTTGTCTATTTTAGAAATAGATCATGAAATTGAACGTATCAATAAACGACAGAATGATATGGAGCAAGAGCAAGAGCAGTTACAGTTAGAACTCCTGCAAAAAAGCAGTCAAATACAAGACATGCAAGACCGTGCCGGTGACATTATCCGCTCTTATTATATGGGTGAACGTGACTTTTTATATTCAGCTCTACTCTCAATCCACAACATAAGCGAATTCTTTATGATCTACAACTATTATGATCTCATCATAAACCACGATAAAGAGATTCTGAGCACTTATAAATCACAATATAACGATTTACAATTGACACAACAAAGAATAGCTCGTAATTCCGATGAATTAAACGACATCAGACTCAAGCTCATCTCGCAGCGCGATCGCATACTTGTCTTTCAAAAGTCAATAGATGGAAGTCTAGAAACAAGCAATAATCCAGAAGCTATGCAACAAATGATGGATGAATTTAATTTATATTGGGAGAACGTGGGGTTATATGAAGTAAAGCGACATTTCAAAGCTCTTGCTTCGGCAATGAATGATTTACCAGAGTTTATTCAGAATACGAAAGGTGTCATAAGCGCCAAAGGCTCAACCTACACGATAGACATTACTGAAGATCAACTAAATACTTTTCTACGTTCCAAAAATGATCTATTTAATGTATTCTCCTTTCATTTCGGCGATAATTCCATCACCGCTTCTGGTCAAAGCGGCAATCTTTCACTAACGATTGAAGGGAAGTATAGCATCGTGAATGAGCCTAAGAATGGGATTATTTTTCAAGTGGATAAGCTATTCTTCAACAATCTGCAACTGCCAGACACAACCTGTCGTGCTCTAGAAGAAGAATTCGATCTTGGGTTTTACCCGCAGAATCTTGTATCATTCCTCAAAGCAACGGAAGTAACAACTTCGCAGAATCATTTAATTGTGACATTAAAGTTGTCTATGTAGCAATCAGTACTTTCATTGCTTTTCCGGACTATCCTGTACGACTTGACCGGACATAGCTTCTTTGAATTGGTTAACGGTCATCTGTCCTGTGAGTAATAGATTCACATAATTAGCTAATTCACTCCATGAAGGGCTCATCGTTTGATTGACTTTTGTACTCCTATCACTTGGCTCCTGCAATAGTTCTTGCGTAAATGGAATTTCTTTTCCATCTATTGACTCACTCTCGTAAATTGCAGTCAACGACGGCAAACGGTCGGTTGTGTCCAACCATTCTTGTTGATTGGAGGTTGAGGTCATATAAGTAATCCATTCTGCAGATTGCTCCGTTAATAACGTCTGAGATGATACTGCAATTGAACTTCCACGCAGAAACAATGGAGATTTATTGTAGAAATCCCATGGCAGCTCCATGTTTAACCCATATTTCCATGATGATTTAGCTTCAGAGTAGGTTGAAAGCTGCAGAGGCATATCTCCATCTTGGAGTAATTTCCAAGCCTCCTGTTTGTTATTACTTATAATGTACATGTAAGGGCGCGCCTGTTCTAACCACAGTAAAGATTCATCGTCAGGTTGTAGAATGTCAGCACCCATCCCCCCCATTAATCCAGCCAATGCATAGGGTTCTCCAGCGTCAATTCCAAGTAGTGTTTTCCCTAACCTATCTTCTTGCTTACTCAGTAATTGGGCCCATTCCATCTTCGTACTAGGGACTTCCATAATTCCCATCTCAGCTAAAGTCTTCGGTTGCCATACCATTACATAGGGATCCATATCAAAAGGCGTAGCCCACTGATAACCATTCCATTCCACCATAGGGAGTAGCATTCTTAGGGCATGACTTCCCGTAGCTCGCTTGAGATAGGATTCAACAGGCAGTAAATATCCTTTCGTAGCAAAGGTATTCACCCATGCACTTTCTATTAGTAACACATCAGGCCCTTCACCCATGGCTAAAGACCTCGAAAATTCATCGTACGCCATCTCTTTTGTAAAGTTAGAAATTTCAGACTGAATCCCTGTTTCTTGAATAAATCGTTGATTCATCCGCATAAGGCTATTGAAGTCATCATCACTTAATTGTACAAATATTTGAATAGGTCCGTGATCACTATCTGGATTTGGCGAATCCACGGATAATAGCTTCGACGTGTCGTTATTCGTTTTTCGTGAATCATTTTGTGTGAAATCAAGACTTGGAGACAAACTCGTTAAGGACAGTAGCAGAATCGCGAATAATAATAAATGATTTTTCCGCTTGATATGCCTCTATCTCCTCTCTAAAACATATGAACCCATTTTAGCAAATAAATACACCACTTGTCCCACCATTATTTGGAATAACTTAACTTTAAAGCATGACGAACTGTGAAGTCTTGCCTTACTCGACTTCACAGTCCGTCATATCCTTTTTATTATATAGGTTTATTGCTCGGGAAATATAGACATTAAATGCATGTTCAAAAAAAGAGGACCGGCTGAATTCAATCTCCGATCTCGAATATGCTTCTTGGTAACCTTCGCGATCAAAAGATGACTTTTTGAACTACCTTTAAAGTAAATCTGCTGCAAGTTGGGCTAATTTAGATCGTTCCCCCTTCTCTAATGTAATATGACCACTGATTGGCTGTTCCTTGAATCGTTCTACAATATAGCTTAGTCCGTTACTTGCCGCATCTAAATAGGGGTGGTCAATCTGTTCAGGGTCGCCCATTAATATGACTTTACTTCCCTCACCTGCACGGGATACGATGGTCTTCACTTCATGCCTAGATAGATTCTGTGCTTCATCAATAATGATAAATTGAGCAGGAATGGATCGACCTCTAATATAAGTAAGTGCCTCAACTTGAATACTGCCTAGCCCCATCAATATTTTATCAATATCGCCTGAACGCTTAGTTTCAAATAGAAATTCTAAATTATCATAGATCGGTTGCATCCAGGGTCTCAGCTTCTCATCCTTTTCTCCAGGAAGATAACCGATATCTTTCCCCATCGGTACAACCGGTCGAGCGATAAGTAGCTTTTTGTATTTATGTTCATCTTCTACTTTAGAAAGACCTGCCGCTAAAGCGATCAGTGTCTTACCCGTACCCGCCTTTCCCGTGATCGTTACTAATGGAATATCATCATTCAACAATAATTCTAACGCCATTCGTTGTTGGGCATTGCGTGCGCTGAGTCCCCATACAGGCTCATTACTTAAATAGAGGGGTTCAAGCCGACTGCAATCGCTATTCACTTTGAGCAGCGCAGATTTCCCACTACCCATTTCATCTTTCAAAATAACAAATTCGTGACTATACAAGGGATATGATAATTGAAGAGCTTGAATAAGCAAGAATCGATGACTATAAAATTCATCAATGATTGCTGGATGAACTTTGATCGTTGAGTAGCCAGTATATAGCTCGCTTGGACTTGCAGTACGGTCGGTAAGATAATCTTGTGTAATAAGTCCAAGAACATCCGCTTTGACCCTAACTAGTACGTCTTTACTAACAATAACTACTGGGGCTGGTTCCGCCTTCTGCTCTTCTTCTAATTGATAATTAAGTGCTACTGCTAAAATTCGATTATCATTGTTTATTTCTCCAAATAATTCTTGCATTTTAAGAAAACTTCGGTGATTAAGCTCAACCTTTAGACTACCACCATGGTGTAACGTCACACCGCTATGCAAATGTCCATATTCTCTGAGTCCATCCAGTAACCTCGATACTGTACGCGCATTCCGTCCTATTTCATCTGGATTTCTCTTTTTCGAATCAATTTCTTCTAGTACAATAGCTGGAATAACGACATTATGTTCCTCAAAGCTAAATATGGAGTTAGGATCATGCAAAAGTACATTCGTATCCAATACATAAATTTTCTTCATCTAAATCCCTCCACAGCGCTTTATAATAGATACATAAATTTTTTCATCTCGGACATGATAAGATTATGCTCCAAAAATTGAGTAATGACTTTTTCCGTGAAAGGACGGATGACATATGCGATTATGTCTAAGCTTTCTCCTAGTTCTAACCCTATTGACTAGCTGTGGTACAGCTTCAAGAAATGCATCACCCTCTCCTCAGAGTCAAAAAATGAATAAGTTATCTGTTACCTCTACATCCAATGAGAAAGCAGGTGACGCACAGGATCTATCCGACAAGGATCACTTAGAAGCTTTAGCTGAAAGAGTACCCGGCGTTACAAAGGCACATTGTGTCATCATGGGTAACACCGCCGTGGTGGGAATCGATGTTGAGGGTAGCTTAACCCGCTCACGAGTAGGGACCATTAAATATTCGGTGGCTGAAGCTCTACGGACTGATCCACGCGGGATGAAGTCATTGGTAACAGCTGATATGGATTTATCCCATCGTATTGCTGAAATTGGCAAACATATTCGAGAAGGACGACCTGTTTCTGGTTTCGCATCAGAACTCGCAGATATTGTAGGTCGTATCATTCCTCAACTTCCAGAAGACGTCAAAACTAAACAAAATGTGGCACCATCTACAACACCTCATTCTAAAATTTCACCTAAGAAATGATGCCCATGCTGAATGTATTAAAAAAAGCCTAGTGAATTGCTCACTAGGCTTTTTGCATGGCAGAGAATACTTGTCCGTCCAACTTCTCTGAGGCACGCTGGTCATATGTTTTAATGTATTGAGGGGCTGATGATAGCTGTGCGCCATAGAACAGTGCATTACGCACTGCCTCTATACTGATGTCGAAACAGCACAGTTTAAAGGGAACTTCCGGCAATGGGTCTAGGACGATAGATGCCCTACCATTGATAGCATGTACCTTACCATCCGCAAATACGGTGATTGTCACCAGTGGATTATTCCTGATGTTCTCAACTAACCGAGATCGATGATCAATCGCCAATCGTAATGTAGAAGCATTTAAAGCATAAATCCAAGAAATCGCACTGGAAGTCGGTCCCCCGGTTTCTACATCTATCGTATTCAACAGGACAAATGTCTCAGATTTCAACTGTGACAACAAGGTATCAGTCATTTGTGTGACGGATTCAGACATAGATCCACCCCCTCTTATACGCTATAATCCATTACGTTCTATTGTATTATATCACAGGTTAAAAATTACATCCAAGTTAAAGAGGTTGTTCAAAAAGTCATCTCTTGATCACGAAGGTTAACAAGAGGCCTATTCGACGTCGAAGAAACGCAGCATCGTAAGCATACACTTCAGTGCTGAAAATCTGATTTTTTGAACTCACACTTTAAGGAATTAAATTACTAGCATTCTGATCCTTTAAATTCACAGACTTACCAGCAATTTCATCTTTTAGAGCTTGCTTAGCTTGATCCAATTCATCATTGTCAATATAAACGTAAGGGCTCTTCCAATTTCCTGTTACAGGCATAAATTTAACATTATCTTTAGATATATTCCAATAGGTCGAGATTACGTTTTTGAGTTGGATTTGCTCCATATCAATCTCCATGTTCTCATCTACAGCATCAATCACTTTGCCCAACTTAGCCACGCCGCTAAGTGTTTGCATTTGGTCAATTAATGAATGAAGAACTTCACTTTGACGCATGTTACGACTGAAATCGTCAGATTCCTTCGTTCTAGGCTTACAGCCTGAACTAGACTTACGATAACGGACATAACCTAATGCATCTTCACCTTTCAGCTCAGCAGGGCCCTTCGTGAGATTAATATCAGTGCCATCTGCATTATCTTTATAACACATATCCATGCTGATATTAACATTCACACCTCCGAGTGCATCAACAACATCGCTAAAACCTTGAAAATTAATAACCGTAGCATAATCAATAGGAACATCCAAATATTTGGAGAACATCGTCTTCATTTCATCTAATGCAGAAACTCCCGACTTCTTCTCCTTACCTAGAAAGTAAGGATAATAGGCGTTCGCTTTACTCACCTTTCCATCTAGTTCAATTCTGGTATCCCGTGGAATCGAGACTACCGTAGCTGATTTCGTATCCGGATTAAAAGCAGCAATCATCATAACATCCGTTAGATGGGTTCCTGTCTTAGGACGATAGTCAGTGCCTAGAAGAATCATAGTAATCGGCTTTACTTTGGCTGAGGCTTCTGGTGCTACCGGATTATCATTACCAGTATCAAGAATGGTCTTGTCTACCTTAAGAGCCACCCAACCTACATAACCTGCAACCCCTAATACAGCCACTATGATTACAACAAGTAAAAATTTCAAAAAAGACTTAAATGCACTCTTTTTCTTCTTTTTTTTCTTCTGCAAACCTTTTGGTTGTTTACTTTCGCCGCCACGGTTTCTTGGAGGTAGTTGAGTATTGCTCGGACTCATGTTAAACACCTATTTCATTATTTTGAGTTCAAAAAGTACTCCCATCATGAAATACATTTACACATTTTCGGAAGGTGCTTCATCTTTCTTCTTCTGTCTGCCCTCCACAAAATAGCGAATACGTACAAGGAGCATCAATCCAACGGCAACTAACAAACATTGAATGATCGGTAGCTTGTCAACTTGAAATATAAGAAGCATACCTGAACCTAATGCCATCAAAATGTATAATATGATCTCCTTCAACAAAGGCAACTTCTGATGTACTCTAAACACTTTATTGTAAACATAAGTGATCAGCAAGAAGATGACAATATAAGAAACAAGAGGATGCTCTGCAAACCATACCTGCATATAGGTTTCACTCCCTTCATAATGGGGAAATACAAATTAATAATTAATTTGTACTTGCCATTTTACGATTTTTATCCGAACGTTCACGCTCGCTTTTATTCAATATCTTCTTACGCATACGGATTGATTTAGGTGTAATTTCACACAATTCATCATCATTCAAATATTCCAATGCTTGTTCCATCGAGAAGATAATTGGAGTTTTCATTTTTACAGTTTCTTCTTTGTTAGCGGAACGAATATTATTCACTTGTTTTTCTTTACATACATTTACGACGATATCACTATCACGTGTATGCTCTCCCACGATCATACCTTCATAAATTTCAGTACCTGATTCTATGAATAGAGTACCACGATCTTCAATACCAATCATTGCATACACTGTAGAGCTTCCGTTCTCACTAGAAACCAATACACCCTTCGTACGTCCACCAACTTGACCAGAAACGACTGGACCATAGCTATCAAAAGCATGATTCATAACGCCGTATCCACGAGTTAGTGTAAGGAATTGTGTACGGTATCCTATGAGTCCACGAGCTGGAATAAGGAATTCCAAGCGTACGTTTCCTGAACCCGTATTTACCATATTAGCCATTTCTGCTTTGCGTTGACCCAAGCTTTCCATTACTGCTCCCATGCTTTCTTCAGGTACATCAATCATCAGACGCTCGATCGGCTCACTCTTGACACCATCGATCTCTCTAATGATAACTGATGGTTTAGATACTTGTAATTCAAATCCTTCACGACGCATATTCTCAATCAGAATCGTTAAGTGAAGTTCACCACGTCCTGAGACAATAAATGCTTCCGGTGTTTCAGTATCATCCACTCTTAAGCTGACATCTGTTTCTAATTCTTTATAAAGACGCTCACGTAATTTACGGGAAGTAACCCATTTACCTTCACGACCAGCAAACGGACTATTGTTAACAACAAAAGTCATCTGTAGTGTAGGCTCGTCTATCTTCAGTACTGGCAACGCTTCTGGATTGTTAGGATCTGCAATGGTTTCTCCGATATTAATATCTTTAATACCAGCGATCGCAACAATATCCCCTGCTCCCGCTTCTTCAACCTCAATGCGTTTCAATCCTTGGAATCCAAACAACTTCTCTATACGTGCTGTCTTACTTTTTCCATCACGCATAATTACTGTTACGGATTGCCCTTGGCGAATAATACCACGATTAATACGTCCGATAGCAATACGACCCATATATTCGTTATAATCCATCAAAGTTACTAAGAATTGTAGTGGCTCATCTATTTTCTCAGTCGGTGCTGGGATATGATCAAGAACTGTTTCGTACAATGCAAGCATCGTTTCATCCTGTTTTTCAGCAACCAAGCTTGATGTTCCGTTCAACGCAGATGCGTATACTACTGGGAAATTCAATTGTTCATCTGATGCTCCAAGTTCAATAAACAAATCTAATACTTCATCAATTACTTCTGATGGACGAGCTGCTGGACGGTCAATTTTATTAACAACAACGATCGGTGTTAGATTGGACTCCAGTGCTTTACGCAAGACGAATTTCGTCTGTGGCATACATCCTTCATAAGCATCAACAACAAGTAATACGCCATCAACCATCTTCATAATACGTTCAACTTCTCCACCAAAGTCGGCGTGACCAGGTGTGTCCATAATGTTTATCGTGAAATCCTTGTACGTGATAGCTGTATTTTTCGCTAATATTGTAATCCCGCGTTCACGTTCTATATCACCGGAATCCATTGCGCGTTCGTGATGTGTTTCATTGTCGCGGAAAATCCCCGATTGTTGTAGTAATTGGTCAACCAATGTTGTTTTTCCGTGGTCAACGTGGGCTATAATCGCAATATTACGAATCTGTTCTCTTGATTGCATGGTTATTTTACCTATCCCTTCATTCTCAAGTCTGTACACACTTTACAACGTGTCTCACAAAAGAAGCGTCAGGCGACAATGCCGACGCTTCATCATATCTTATATATTATAGTTAATTATCTGAAAAAATCAAGTTTTTTTCTTGAAAAGGATTCATCTTTAAACAGGATATGGTTACCATTTACTATTATTCGATCCTCTTCTTCCTAAGATCAACCAGATTCCTACACCTATAAGTATAACCACTAGTAGATAAATCCCCCCTGTTTTCATAAGGCTGAAAAGAAAGAAAAGAAATGATACTAACCCCATACTAAGAGATACCCATAAAAGCGTATTTGATCGTAAATTCTCGTACAAGTAATACTCATACAATCCTATAGCTACGCCAAGAAACAACGCAGGCCATACATATGCCATCAATCCCCAGCCCCATATATTGCATATAACAAATACTAATCCCCATACCGTTAATATGCCACCAGGAATGAGTAGGATAGGCTGTCTCCGGCGACTGAAATAAAGCCCCTGTAAGACTAACCCTGCAATCAATATGACTACCGGCCAGAGGGAACGACCAAGGAAGCCAAACACACCAAGTTTACCTAATAAAATAACAACAGCGGCGATAATGATCAACAGTCCTAGCTTCATATCTCTTTTAGAAGACATATATACACCCTCTTTTCTCATGGTATGCCCATTCATGTCAGAATCCGGATGAACATATTTTTAAGATTATTGTATATGAAATTCGTTTAAAAGACCATGTTGTTAACGCAAAAAGGAACCTGGCAACAATTCACCGTCAAGTTCCTTTTGCTGGTAATCACTATTTATGATGATGATGTGGGTATACTATACCCGGTGTGATGCCATTTTCCTTAATCCTCCAGATAGAACAACAATAATAGCTAGTGCCATTGGCAACACTGAATGACCATCTGGCCAAAGAGCAGATAGATACCCCCCGAAGCTAGAATCCTGAAGTATCATTTCTCCGGCTGTGTACCCCAATATTCCAGCACCGAAGTAAACAAGAATTGGAAAGCGATGCAGCCAATGAATAATAATAGTACTTCCGTAGATCACAATCGGTATACTAAGGGCAATCCCAATGACAATTAAGGAAATATCCCCTTTCGCAAGACCCGCAATGGCCAATACATTATCAAGACTCATGATGAAATCTGCTGCTATAATGGTGCGTATCGCTTTTGAAATCGTTGGTGTCTCGCCCACCCTGAGTTCTTTTTTCTCGTCAGATAATAACTGGAATGCTATCCACAATAACATAATGCCTCCGAATGCTTGTAGATATGGAATCTTTAGCATCAGCACAGCAACCAAAGTAAGGAGACATCTAAGGACAATAGCTCCCATGGCTCCCCACCACACTGTCTTTTTGCGCTGAGCCGGAGGCAGATCTTTACTTGCTAAAGCAATAACGACAGCATTATCTCCACTCAAAACTAAATTAATTACTAGTATCTCCAGTAATAGCCACATCTGCTCCATAGTACAACTCCCCCCATTCATACATGTATGAATGAAATGGAGCTTGTATGCTTATGAAATGATCAATTTATTATTTCATAAACCATCTGAATTAGAACCACTCCTCCTGTACCGCATCCACAACCGCTCTGCTTCCCCCTCCATTCGGAGTAAGCACAACTGTCTCAGTACGTTCAAACGCATCTTGCAACAGCTCCTGAAGACCGTTGATCGAACGTTCTATTCTATCTAAAGCGCGTATACTTGGATTGGTAGCTGGTGATTCGGAGACGAACAGTGTACAACAGTCTTCATAGGGTTGAATAGAAAGGTCATAAGTTCCGATCTCTTTAGAAATCTGGATAATCTCATTCTTATCCATCATAATTAAGGGTCTAAGGATGGGTAGCTCTGTTGCGCGTCCAATCGCATTCAAGCTGGATAATGTCTGACTAGCTACTTGACCTAGACTATCACCTGTCACGATCGCCAATGCCCCTTCTCTCTCAGCCAGTGATGTCGCAATTCGTAGCATCGCCCTACGCATTAAAGTAATGATCAAATTATCCTGACCGATTCCAGTAAACGAGGTCTGCACATCAGTAAAGGGAACGAAGTGAACTTTCATTTCACCAACATAACCCGATAACACTCTGGCTAAATCTTCAACTTTATTTTTAGCTAATTGACTTGTAAATGGATAACTGTAGAAATGAATACATTCCATCGTTAATCCTCTACGCATTGAACTCCATGCTGCTACCGGGCTATCGATCCCGCCTGAAAGTAAGATCATTGCTTTTCCATTACTTCCCCGTGGGAATCCACCTACACCTGGAATCACTTCATAGAATATATATGTTTTCTTTTCTCTAATTTCCACTCTTAGCTCAAGCTCAGGTTGATGCATACATACATTAAGCATTTGAAATTCCTTTAACAAAAGTGATCCTACATGATCATTCATTTCATGGGAAGAATGAGGAAACCCTTTCCACACACGTCTAGCATGTACTTTAAAGGTAATATCATCTTGCAGATTCATTTCTTGCAAATATCTATGGCTTGTCCGTAGTATATCTTCTAAATCAGGCGCACAGACGATAACTGGGCTGATGGAGGAAACTCCAAATACGTTCTTTAATGCTTGAATCGGTTCTTTTTCTGATTCTCCGTTCAGATACACGTAGATTCTTCCGAACTCACTTCTTAATTTTAGACGCGGAAAAGGTTCAAGAACGGATTCCACATGAAGGGTTACCGACTTCTCAAATCTTCTACGATTCTTGCCTTTTAACATGAATTCTCCAAAACGTATTAGTAACATATCATAGGTCATCATTTATCAATTTTCCCTTCTTAGAAATGGCTCTAGTTGCTCGATGGCAGTACGTAGCGCACCCTGTAACAAACTCACTTCTTCTTCTGTATGACTATCTCCAAGACTAATTCGGATTCCACTTGATGCTTCTTCTACGCTCAGTCCCATGGACAGTAAGACACGGCTTGGCTCTGATTGTTTGGTTGAGCATGCCGATTTAGTGGATACAAGCATTCCTTGTTCTTCCAACGTATGCAGCAACACTTCAGATCTCATTCCTGGGTAAGAGAAATGTACAATATGAGGTGCTGAGTTCTCATGAGTATGAAGCTTTAGCCCTTGAATATCTCTTATGGTAGCATGAAGTCTGTCACGAATAACAGACACCTTATTCATAAAGGATTGTTGCTGCTCATTAGCCATGCGCATCGCTTTAGCCATAGCAATGAGCTGTGGGGTATTCTCCGTTCCTGCACGCAATCCAGATTCCTGAGATCCGCCAGTTAGAAGAGGTGTTAATTTCAGTCCCTCACGCACATAAAGTAGCCCACTTCCCTTAGGACCACGAAACTTATGTGCAGAAAGTGTGTAAAGATCCACCTGCCATTTTTTTAGATCGACGGCCAACTTTCCGAATCCTTGTACACCATCAACATGAAATAATGTTCTTGAATTACACCGTTTAATTTCCTGTCCAATCGCTTCTATGGGTTGAACAGCTCCCATTTCGTTATTCACATGCATAATACTGACGAGAATCGTATCTTTTCTTATAGCTGCAGTAACAGATGCAGGATCTACACATCCCTGAGAATCGACTGGAAGAAAAGTAACCTCATACCCCCATTGTTGTAGTTGGAGAAAGCTTTCGTATACGGATGCATGCTCCGTCTTTGTTGTAATCAAGTGTTTGCCACGATTCATATATTGAAGTGCAACACCCTTAATCGCCATATTATTACCTTCTGTCGCTCCAGAAGTAAACACGATTTCCGTCGGCTTGACGTTGAGAGCATTTCCGCAGACTTCTCGAGCTCGCTTGATCAACTTGATAGCATCTTCCCCAAATTGATGCATGGATGATGGGTTGCCATAGTGCTTTGTCATAACCTCAGTTATTGTGCGTATGACATCATCATAGGGTGGGGTGCTTGCGGCATGGTCCCAGTAGATCATTATGAACTTCTCCCTTCTTTTTCGACAACACAAAAAGATCAACCCGCGGAGAGGGTGCAAATCATCTTGCTGATCTTTCACCCTGGTGCCTCCACGTGTGATCTCTTATCCTTCGTATTTGGTGCGAGCGTTCTGCACCTTGGTAATATAATTTCTAGTCTCCAATGGAAGTGAATCTAAGCGGTTCATTAGCTCTTGATCGGTTGATATCCCAAGTCGTTGAATTCTTCCTGGGCCCGCATTATAAGCTGCAAGTGCCACGTTCTCTTCTCCATTAAATCGCTTTAATTGATAAGATAGATATCTTGTTCCTGCATCAATATTCTCTGCTGGATCAAATGAATCACTCACTCCCAATCCCGCGGCTGTTCCATCCATTAATTGCATTAACCCTTTGGCTCCTGCTGAGGATACTACCTGCGGATTGAAGGATGATTCTGTGTCGATAACTGCTTTGATCAATGATTCGGATATTCCATACTGTTGGCTTGCCTGCTGTATCAGATCATTATAGTCTGTCGATAATGACTTCCCAGAATGACCCTTCGATTCAGAAACACTCAAGTTATCCTTACTCACAACTCCAAGCTGTTGCCATAAGAGCCCATCATCCCAAGATACTCCAGCATTTGAAGATATGACTTGATTATCAGATGATAATTCAGACGTTGTCATGATCTGCTTCAATAAACCGCCGAAATCAGATCCACTCGTTTGAGCACTAAGTATATCCTGTATAAGATCATTTTTATCCTGCACAGTAGCATTCTGTTGTAGGTTAATAAGTTGTTTCGCCGTCACATTATCAATCTGCATAGCCTTATCCCAACTTCCATCATAATCTTCTTCTTACATTTTATCATGGGCGTGGGTCATACGCTACCTTCTCCTTTAAAAAGTTGATTCTATTTAGAAAAGAACGCTTTCCGGCGTCCTTTTGTGAAGGAGTTCACGTGGTGAGTGAGAAGGAACTGGTTATGAGCTGCTCATCTCAGGTCGCGCACATTTTGTAAGCAAACCACCTTACTATGTTAAAAAGGCGAACTTTCTAACCTCACGAGGAGGCTTGGAAAGTTCGCTTAGAAATATCATTTAAAAGAGATTCTAAATCATAATCAGCTTTGCAGAAAACAATCGATGATGTACGAAGTAGCGAAGATGACGGAATTGTCCTGAAGAAGCGTAGCGCTCGCCTACAAGATTTCCTACGGAAAGCTACTTCGAAAGCATATGATGGATAATCTGGCATCGTAGCGGTATCCTACATATGTGTTTTCCAAGCCCCTTATTATCTTCCAAAAGGAATAAGGAAGAAATAACTAAGCGTAGCTAGTATCCCTAGACCCATTGACCAAGCGCCAGTTCCTTTTCTTCCTTGGGAATAGGCATAGTATCCAATGAGCACTGAAATGGGACCTAGAACGATGGACCACATGAATAAAGATACAACACCCAATGCAAGACCAACATACCCAGCGACTTTTCCTGTTCTATCGTCCATCTCTTCCACATCTGAATCTTTATTCTGTATCTTATCGTCATGAATACGAGCAGGCGTAGATGTCATTTCTGCTGCATACTCCTCTTTATGATTGTGAGTCATACGAGGATAATCAGCACGCTTGTACAAATTAGCATGAAGTGTACTCTTTTTGCGAACACCTTCATCTTTTTGTATTGGATCATCATGAGTTTCTGAACCATATTTATCATCTTCCATACCAGCACCTCCTATCAGATTGGACAAATTTACTTTTACTCTGGTCTAAATGTTAAGCAGCAAGTCGAGGATGACGTTCGTGCCTTATCCTGATGAATAGCAAATGGCTCATCCCCAAATTCTTCATTCAAATTTGAAGTAGCATGAGCGTCAATTTCAATCACGATTTTCTCAGCACGACATAAGTTCTGTTCTCCCCAGAAATGACAATTACTCACACTGCACTTCACTAATGTTTTGGACTCATTGCTCATTTATATCACCTCTTCTTCATTGTTTCCGACAGTGTAAACTGATATGCGGATTTGATTATGTAAGTTGATGTAAACATACAAAGATTATCCTATTTGTAGCTTTTCAGCTTGAAGGAACCAAGATCGGTATCAAGATCATGAATAAATTCCGAGTTACTTCCTAATGCTAATGAAAATTTTGATGAGTATAGGAGGTGTTGAAATGTCCCGGCGAGCACGGCTAATTACAGGGCTTATTGTCACAACAGGATTGATCACAACGCTTGTTTTACTACCTAAGACCAATTTCAATTCCAGTTCCAGTTCCAGTTCCGAATCAAATCTCAGTACTAATAATAGTAACCGTTCCAAATCACATATTGCTTCAAAGACTCCAGTCGCCAACTCTCTACAAGAACACACCATGAAACAACAAATGATGAGTCAAGATATTTCATCCACAGATACTTTAACTCGGATGGATGCGAAACAGCATCTTACAACGATAGTAAACCAATCCAACACCCTCAATCGAAAGGATATGGGCTCATATATCCAACAATTGCAAAAGACTCATCATCATATTCAACTACTGACCTGGATCGACTTCTCCAATAAGCGTTCTACTCCTTACCAAGCAAATGACCTTACTTGGGATACGAGTAATAACAAGCAATACAACACTTATCAGAAATTAGCTAAACACCATTTACGTAATCATCGCTCCTATGAATCGCCTTCATTTCAAGTAAAGGATACCCAATACTTTATTATGGCTGAACCTTCAATTCACGGAAACAAAGGTATTATTGCATTAATAAGTCAACAGGTTCTGAGCGAAGTATCTAGTCACCAGAAACGTAACTTACGCCTAATTCCCTATCCTAAGGAAGGGAACTACCGAATCGAATCTGTGGAGACAAATACGTTGCGTGATATTACCGTAAAGACCGGACACGATAATGAAAAAGCGAGCCATTATTATGAACACGAAATCGTTGTCCACTTCCGGGAAGCTATTTCAAACAAAGAATTAATGGCGATCTCCAGTGAGATCCACTCTAAATGGGTACGCAAAATGGGTTATGCTTACGTTTTCCATGCCAAAAGCTTGAGCTATTCAGAACTAAAAACTTATTTCACAAATAAATACAAACCTAATTATGTTGAACCTCATTATTTATATCTAACCAATGACGTAAAGGATGAAAGTTCTACGCGTATATCACCCATCATTCCTAATGACCTACTATTCTCCAAGTATCAATGGAATTTACCAGCGATTGAAACTAACAAAGCCTGGGATTTGTCCAAGGGAAGTGCCGATGTGATCATAGCAGTTGTGGACACAGGCGTAGATTTAGCCCATCCGGACTTGAAAGGCAATCTTGTTGATGGATATAACGTCGTTGATCCATCCAAGCCGCCTACTGACGATGTGGGACACGGTACACATGTCTCTGGAATTATAGGCGCAGTGGTCAACAACAATGAAGGTGTAGCTGGGATTAGTTGGTATAATAAAGTGATGCCGGTTAAAGCACTCGACAGCTCAGGAGCTGGTACTACTTACTCCGTAGCAGAAGGTATTATTTGGGCAGCTGATCATGGTGCCAAAGTGATCAACATGAGCCTAGGTAATTATGCTGATTCTGAATTTCTACATGATGCCATCAAATATGCCTATAACCGAGATATTGTCATTGTAGCTGCTACTGGGAATGACAATACAGAACGACCTGGATACCCTGCTGCTTATCCTGAGGTGTTCTCTGTATCAGCAACAGACTCCGATATGAAACGCGCTTCATTTTCTAATTACGGGGATTATATTGATGTTGTGGCACCAGGCACAAGTATAGCCAGTACCTATCTTGACAATCAGTATGCTGCACTTTCCGGAACGTCTATGGCAAGTCCTCATGTTGCTGCGTTAGCAGGGCTCATTAGGTCGAGAAATCCCAATCTCAACAACGAAGAAGTCATGGATTTGATGCGTGAAAGTGTCGTCGACTTAGGAGATAAAGGAAGGGATAAATATTTCGGATATGGACAAGTCGATATTTACAAAGCACTTAAAGCGGCAGGTAATGGGTCTTCTCCACTTCAATTTTGGCCACAACAAATCCAGAATCAAATGCAGTCCGTCATTCGAAAAGATCAATCTTCTAAGTAGCCATTGCCATACCCTACGTCTAGTGGCGTCCTTAGTGGACACCACTACCTACAATTAGCTTCAACCTTTTCCATTCACCTATAGAGTCAATTCTTGAAATTCATTAAGAGTAAACCTGATGGTTCTACACAAAAATCCGTGCGCTAAAAACTCACACGGATTTTTGTGTTATTCATTTTAACTCAACAGTTATTTTTTTGATTTTGATTTTGATTTCACTTTTGCTTTTGCCATTGTTACATTCCGTCTTTTTTCTTTCCGTCCGGAAACGCCTACTCTCTCTTCAATTGCTTCATCCGTAGTCACATAATTATAAATATGTTTGGAAACGGGGACACAATGATGTCTCTTGACCACTTGAACTGTATGGATGACAGGAACAACTTGAGGGTAAAAGAAGTCTTGAACAACAACAATTGGATCACAGAATATCGGTTCTACTTGCGGACATTGAAATCCAGAACAATCGCTCATAGGTTATAACTCCTTTCGTGATTTTGATATAGTATATTGTAGGTGTCTACCTTTGGATTGTACGATTGACCAACCTGTATCGAATCATGCAGAAAAAAGCCCATTATATATCCTTAAAACAGATGTCAATAAAAATGGTGTTGTTCCTCAGTAAATAACTGATAGAACAACACCATTTAATAGTTACACATATAAGTTGTAGTTGTGAAAGTTTGCCGTAAGCCGGGTCCTGTGTTCTTCGTGGTACATACGGGAACTACCCTCCCACTCCAAACGACAATCATCTATCTAGGCCGAACATTGCTGATCGGCTCAAGCGACCAACCTAAACGCGCCTCGGGCTAAGGTTGCTCTCTTTGCAGAGAAGCTGCGTTCCATTAGGTCTTGCTCCAAGTGGGGTTTACCAGGAACGAAGTCACCAGCGTTCCTCGGGGTCTCTTACACCTCGGTTCCATCCTTGCCTGTGCCGCTTACGCAGCCATCGGCGGTCCATTTCTGTGGCACTATCCTTCAACTCGCGCTGACTGGACGTTATCCAGCACCCTGCCCTATGGAGCCCGGACTTTCCTCTCGTGATGCCTTACGCATCACCAGCGATTGTCTGTCAAACTTTCGTGGCAACAAATGATAGTATACAGCGAATTTGCCGCAGATTCAACCCTAATCAACTTGTAACTTTGGAAAGTTTCGCCTTTACATAAATTGAAATGGTTCTGTGTTCACTTCTGACACATGAACTTTGGTCTCAACTTTAGCATTTTGAAGCTTTCCTCTCATCCAATCTGCCACTTTAGATTTCATTATTTTCTCCGTATTATGTCCTGGATCAATAATCGCAATACCTGCCATTAGAGCGTCCTGTGCCGTATGGTAATCAATATCCCCAGTTACAAGCACATCCGCACCTCGGTAGATCGAAGGTGATACATATCGACTCCCTGAACCTCCAAGAACAGCCGCTTTACGAATCGAACGCTGGAGGTCTCCTACCACTCTTACATGATCTACCTGTAAATTCTGTTTCACAACCTCAACGAACTCTGCAAGTAGCATCGGTCTGTTCAATTTCCCTACGCGACCAAGACCCAATGTTCTTCCTTTTAGATTCATTGCATAAAGATCATAGGCTACTTCTTCATAGGGATGGGCTTTTAGCATGGCCTGTATAACTTTACTACGGATTCCATGTGGCACAATCGTCTCAATCCGCATTTCTTCAACACGTTCCATTCTTCCCTGCTTGCCTATAAATGGTTCCGTTCCCTCTAAAGGCATAAAGGTTCCGTATCCTTCGATATTAAAGCTACAGTGGCTGTAATCTCCAATCGCGCCTGCACCTGCCCCAAGAATGGCGTCTAGAACTTGCTGATGATGGCTCTTAGGCACGAAGACAACCAGCTTGGACAATTCCTCTGTATGAAGATCTTCCAATGGGGAGCCGTTCTCAATGCCTAGTGCTTCCGCCATCCAATCGTTCATTCCACCTTCTGTAACATCCAGATTTGTGTGGCTTATATAGACCGCAATATCATGCTTGATTAGCTTCTCATATAGTCTACCCATAGGGGTATCTGTCTGTAGATGCTTCAGAGGACGGAATATAATAGCATGATGCGCAATAATCAGATCAACTTGAAGCCCAATAGCTTCCTCAACTACCTCATCATTCACATCTAACGCAATGAGAACATTGTGAATATCTTTCTGGAGTGTTCCCAACTGCAGCCCTATTCGATCATCCGGCATGGCTACATGCTTAGGAGCTAGCTGCTCCATATATTGAATTACAGTCTGTCCTTTGGCAAACATGAGAGCACCTCCCTAATCTGCTGAATCTCTTGTGCAAAGACTTCAGACTTAGCCTCTGCTGAGGATAAAGACGATGTACCCAACGATTTCAATACTCGCGTAAGTTTATCAAGCTCCGACATCCACTTGGCTGTAAAAATATCATTGTTCTCCTTTAACAGCCAAGGACCCATGCGTATTAGAATATCCTTTGTCACTTTCACAGTTCCATTACCGCTGTCCACTTCATACTCTCTGTAGACCTCATCATTAGTTAACATAGTCCCATTAGTATTCTCTGGAACAGCCGTTAATATTTCATATACTTTACGATCCTCTTCCATAATGTGCTCTGATGTTAGTACAAAATGGTTATCTAATAACCAACGTCGAACTATATCTTCACCTACATTGGGTTGTAATATAAGCTGCTTAACACCTTGGAGCTTATTCAATCCTTGCTCCAATATACTCGAGATAAGCGCACCGCCCATTCCAGCAATTGTGATAACATCCACTTCACCAGGAGCTACGACATCTAGACCGTCACCAAGCCTAACAGAAATTTTGTCTTTCAGACCAGATGTAGCCACTTGTTTAGCAGCTGCATCCCGTGGTCCGGAATTGACTTCCCCTGCAACTGCTCGGAGTACCTTTCCACTTTGGATAGCCGCCACAGGTAACATTGCATGATCAGAACCTATATCTGCTAGCGTACTTCCATCTGGAATTTGTTCCATAATAAATTGTAATCTTTTCGATAATTTCATAACGACACCCACACATTCCATTTTTTTCGTGAAAAGAAATGCACCACAAGTACGACCTCAATAACTGACGTTAACATTTGCATTGGCAAAGAAAAAGAGATAAAATAAAAACCAATAAAACAAATCAAGGGAATAATTCCAAATGAAAGAAGCTAAGGCATATTATTACTACGTCTCTAACCAATAAACACTGGTATCTTCCATACGTATGATGATACTAAACCGAAACTATAGATGCACTCCAAGGTAAATTCACGAGTATTTCGAACAAAAAGGACCTTGCTGAGCCAAATAAGCTGCAGAAGGTCCAATAAACCGTTTTATTCCAGAAAGTCCTTCAGCCTTTTACTTCGGCTTGGATGGCGTAATTTGCGAAGCGCCTTAGCTTCGATCTGGCGAATCCGTTCACGGGTTACACCGAACACTTTACCAACCTCTTCAAGAGTTCTCGTACGTCCATCATCTAGACCGAAACGCAAACGTAATACGTTCTCT
This sequence comes from Paenibacillus sp. FA6, assembly GCF_051550225.1. NCBI lineage: Bacteria > Bacillati > Bacillota > Bacilli > Caryophanales > Paenibacillaceae > Paenibacillus > Paenibacillus sp. FA6. The sequence goes on from NZ_CP188820.1 coordinate 2,991,087, forward strand.
TCCCGCTCAGTTAACGTGTCCAATACATCTTCTAATTGCTCTTTTAGAAGCTCATAGGCTGCTGCATCGGCAGGTGCCAATGCCTCCTGATCTTCTATGAAATCTCCGAGATGTGAATCGTCTTCTTCCCCAATCGGTGTTTCAAGTGAAACAGGTTCTTGAGCAATTTTCATAATCTCTCTTACTTTTTCAACACTTAACTCCATCTCAATTGCAATTTCTTCCGGTGCTGGCTCACGTCCTAATTCTTGAAGCAGTTGACGAGACACGCGGATCAATTTATTAATGGTTTCCACCATATGAACTGGAATTCGGATCGTCCGTGCTTGGTCAGCGATAGCTCTAGTGATAGCTTGACGTATCCACCATGTAGCATATGTGCTAAATTTAAATCCTTTTCCATGATCAAACTTCTCTACGGCCTTGATTAGCCCCATGTTACCTTCTTGAATAAGATCAAGGAACAACATCCCTCGTCCAACATACCGCTTAGCAATGCTGACTACGAGCCGTAGATTAGCTTCTGCAAGACGTCTCTTAGCCTCTTCATCACCTTGTTCAATGCGTTTAGCTAGTTGAACTTCATCGCTTGCTGATAGTAACTGAACACGCCCAATTTCCTTCAGATACATACGGACAGGATCATTGATCTTTATCCCTGGAGGCAATGATAGATCATCAACAAAGACCGTCTCACCCTCCTGTTGTTCTTCAGAGTCATCATTAGGACGGAGAGTGTTCGATTCTTCTTCGTCATTTTCATTGACTACTTCAATCTCCAAGTCACTCAAATGTTCGTAAAACTCTTCCATTTGCTCAGGATCCTGATCAAATGGTGACAATTTCTCCATAATATCCTTCATATTCAATGTCGATTTCTTCTTACCTTGCTCAACCAGTTGATCTTTAACTTGATCCAAAGTCAATTCTGTCTCTATTTCAGTACGTTGATCATTCGCCATAATTCGACTCCCTCCTCCCTAGAAACAATCCAACCATAACGATCATTCACTGTCTCTCTAGGGCAATAATTTCACTTGCTATTTGTGCTGCACGTAAAAAGTCACCTGAACGCTCCGCATTCATCATGTCTTCTTTTTTCAGTCCTATTACCTGTTGCTGTGGAACTTTATGAATTTCCCGAATGTAATCGTCCAACAACTCAACATTCCATTCTCGGGGTATATCCATCATTGAGATAGAACTAAGTGTTTTCTCCAATCGATCATCCTGAAGGGATGAAATAAATCGGCTTATATCTGGGTGTTTACCCTGTGCATAATAGGCATATAGATAAGCAGCAATAGCTGCATGATCTTCAATATTAAAAGCTTCTCCGAGGCGCTCACTCACATACTGTGCGACTTCAACATCCTGAAGCATTAGACCTAATATTCTTCGCTCTGCTGTGTGATAAGCTGGTAGTAAAGTTGGAGTAGAAACCTTCTCTTTTTTATGCCTACCATTATTCCACCCAAGATCAAAATTATCCCCATCTGGCATGTTTTTTTGCATCGTCTGGCGAATTAGATTACAATCCTGCTTCAGACTTTCGTATGAAAGCTGATGTTCTGAAGATAATTCCCGCAGATATACTTCCCTCTCTGTCGAGGATGGTAGTGCTGCAATAATCGGAAGAACTTCCTTCATATAAGCAATCTTCCCATCTTCTTCTAGCAGTATATGGTTTTTTTTCAGATATATAAGTTTAAATTTTGTTGTTGAAACAGCACCATCAATAATTTGACTCATAAATCGTTCTGGCCCATATTTACGTACAAAATCATCAGGATCAAGACCGTCGCTTAATACAGCAATTTTAATTCTCAACCCTGCACTCTCAATCATAGGAATATTCTTCATAGCTGATGACTGACCAGCACGGTCGCCGTCGTAGCAAATCAATAATTCATCAGCCATCGTCTTCATCATCGAAATATGACTTTCCGTTAATGAAGTACCCATCGTCGCAACACCATTCTGTACGCCTGCCTCCCATGCCGCAATAACATCACCATACCCTTCAAACAGAACGATTTGCCGCAGCTTGCGGATAGAGTTTTTCGCTTGGTGTAGGTTGTACAGTATTCGACTTTTGTTAAACAGCTGACTTTCAGGTGAATTCAAATATTTAGGTTGGGCATCACCAAGTACACGTCCAGCAAACGCAATCACTCTGCCACTTCTATCGTTAATGGGAAATATGACCCGATCCCGGAAACGATCAATATAACCGGTACCATCACTTCGAGTGGATAATAATCCTCCCTTGTCCATTTCTTCAAGATCGAAAGAACGTTTAGTCAAAAACTGTACCAACGTATTCCACGTGTCTGGTGCATAACCTATTTGGAACTGATCAATCATCTTATCGGTGAATCCCCGTGACCTCAAATACGCCATTGCGGGTTTCCCATGTTCCGTATTCTTTAGCAAGTAATGAAAGAATTTGGATGACCATTCGTAAGCTTGCAGTAGTCTTTCTCTCTCTGGATTAACTGAAATGACTGCAAATCCCTGTACTTCAGGCATTTCAATATGACTTTCTTCTGCCATCATTTTTACGGCCTCAGGAAATGATAATCCTTCAATTTCCATCATAAATTTAATGGAATTCCCGCCCTTGCCGCAACCATAACAGTAGAAAATTTGCTTTTCCGGTGTCACTGTAAATGATGGAGTCTTCTCCGAATGAAACGGACAGAGACCCTTCATATACTTTCCTTGCTTTGTGAGATGAACGTACTTACCTACCGTATCGACAATATCATTGTGCTCCAAAACAGAGTCGATTACTTTTTCCGGAATATTACCTTGCCCGGCACTCATCTTTACCACCTTCATCTCTTTAGCACGTAAATATTATTCGCTACGACTGATCGTTCTCCTGCAAACCCTCTAAAATTTTTGTCAGATTGTGTTGAAAAAATATTTTATCATCTGCTGTAATCGGTTTAGGTCCTTTAGAATGCTTGCCCATTCTCCTCGCCTTCGCTTGATGATGCCTTCGATCCAACATTAATTCAATATCATTATCTCCATATTGCAATCCTCGGTTAGAAATGACGTAACAACCTTTAGCCAATGCTAGTGCAGCTAATCCATAGTCCTGTGTCACTACGACATCACCACGTGTAATATGGTTCGCAATGTAGAGATCTGCACTTTGATCACTGCGATCAACCTGCACAGCAGTAACGCCTTCTTCTTCTCGAATTAGATGATCATAAGATGAGACCATAATAACTGGGACAGAAAACCGGCGTGCAGTAACAGCTATTTCATGTTTAACCGGACAAGCATCTCCATCGACGACAATATGACAATTTATCTGTGTAGCCAGAATATCACCTATTCTACCCTAAATTTACTTCTTAATAGAGGTTGTTCAAAAAGTCATTAGTGCTGAATATGCGAATTTTAAAACTCGCACTTATAGTATATACGCTTTGTACTAGGTAAAATCCTTCTTACCATCAACTAGTAATTAATTGAAAATCGATGAAAGGGCTATACCTTCTTACTATTTGCACAGAAACCGTTTCGTATATATATACCCATTTTTCTTATAGTTACAACACAAGTTTTGAGAAATCCGCAAATTTCTTAAGATCTTGATCAATAGCAGCAAGAAGTGCCAATCGATTATTCCTAATTTTCTCATCCTCTGCCATAACCATAACAGAATCGAAAAATTCAGTAATGGCATTACGAATTTCCCCTAACATCTGCAAAGCCTTGAATCCATCACGTCGTTGTAATGCTACATGGTAGTCTTGAAGGATCGTGTTCCAACTTTTATAAAGCTCTTTCTCCCCTTTTTCTTGAAAAAGAGATTCGCTTATCATATGATGTTCCGCTTTCCCGCTTAGGTTACTGACACGGTTAAAGGATTCAACTGTCGTCTTGAAATCCTCTTGATTACTTACAGCATCCATTAGAGCCTCGCCTCGTGAGACTACAGAAGCTATATCATCGAAATCCGCTGAGATTACAGCATCTACGACATCATAGCGCATATTCTCAGAAAGAATCTTTTTCACACGAAGTCCGAAGAAATCAGTTACAGCTTTACGTATATCATCGGCAGAAAGCTTCATTTCACGCAGACTTCCATGGATTTCTATACTTATATTGAGCAACTCTGACAAGGAGATCGGGAACTTTTGCGCAAGCATGATTTGTACAATTCCTTGTGCTTGACGTCGAAGGGCATATGGATCTTGTGATCCAGTTGGGATAATACCAACAGAGAAACACCCAATGATCGTATCGATTTTGTCAGCAATACTAACGATTGAACCCACGAGGGAAGCAGGTGTATCATCTCCAGCAAAGCGTGGTTGATAATGTTGGAATACAGCCTTCGCCACATCTTCCTTCTCACCAGCTTTACGTGCATAGTCTTCACCCATCACACCTTGTAATTCAGGAAACTCATAGACCATTTGAGTAACAAGATCGAACTTACAGATTTCAGCAGCGCGACTGACTGCTTCTGCATCTTCTTGAGAAACTTGTAGTGCAGATGACAGACTATCCGCGATACGACGGATTCTACGTACTTTATCAGCAATGCTCCCTAACTCTTCATGGAATACAATATTTTCTAGTTTCAACAAGGCATCCTTAATATGAAGCTTCTGGTCCTCCAGATAAAAGAACTTCGCATCCGACAAACGAGCACGCAGTACCTTCTCATTCCCCTTAGCAATAACATCCAATGAGGTGTTATTCCCATTACGTACAGTAACGAAGAACGGTAGCAATTGATCTTGGTCATTCAATACTGGGAAATAACGTTGATGCTCCCTCATAGAAGTAATTAAAACATCTTGAGGGATTTCTAGAAATGAAGGATCAAACGTTCCAAATAATACTGTTGGTGTCTCAACAAGGAACAAGACCTCTTCAAGCAGATCCTCTTTAACGGCAATCTTCCATTGTTTCTCTTCTGCAAGGGCATCGATTTGATTCACAATCATCTCTTTACGCTCATCGATATTCGCAATGACAGACTGGGTACGAAGCACATCCAAGTATGTAGATGGATCCGCAACAACCACTTCACCACCTAAGAAGCGATGACCTCGTGTTATATTTCCCGATTTCACTCCAGTTATCTCTAAATCAATCACATCATTTCCAAACAAGGCAATAAGCCAGCGGATAGGTCTGACGAATTTAAAGTCATAGGCACTCCAACGCATATTTTTAGGGAAGGTCATAGAAGACAAAATGCTTAACAATGCTTCTGCTAAAATACTTGATGTCTCTACACCTAAATTGCTCTTCGTCACATAAATATATTCAACTCCGTTTAGTTCTTGGAACCTGAATTGCGCAGGATCGACTCCTTGACTACGAGCAAAACCTAATGCGGCTTTACTCCATTCGCCACTAGCATCCTGTGCTATTTTGCGGGATGGACCTTTTGCTTCTTCCTCTATATCTTCTTGTTTCTCAGCCACACCTTCAACGAGAACAGCTAAACGACGAGGTGTTGCGTACGCATGCACCGTCCCATGAGCGATTCTTGAATGATCTAGCCAGTTAACCAATCGTTCTTTCAACTGTTCTACAGCTGCACGTATAAAGCGTGCGGGCACTTCTTCCAACCCTATTTCAAACAATAGATCTTTAGCCACGTTTAACCTCTCCTTTCTTGCAGAGTGGGAAGCCTAATCTCTCACGTTCTTCCAAATAAGTAGCAGCAATCTGGCGTGCCAAGTTTCTTACACGCATGATGTAACCGGTTCGTTCAGTGACACTTATCGCTCCACGAGCATCGAGCAGGTTAAACGTATGGGAACATTTCAATACATAATCATAAGCAGGGAATACTAAATGTTGCTCCATAGCTTTATTTGCTTCTTCTTCATACATATTAAATAATGTGAACAACATTTGGACATTAGACACTTCAAATGTGTACTTAGAATGCTCAAATTCTGCTTGATGAAACACATCTCCATATGTAATTCCGTTCACCCATTCAAGATCAAATACATTCTCTTTATCCTGAATATAAGACGCGAGACGCTCCATCCCATATGTAATCTCTACAGCGACAGGATTCGCATCAATTCCACCAACCTGTTGGAAATACGTAAACTGTGTCACTTCCATACCATCAAGCCACACTTCCCAACCAAGACCCCACGCACCTAAAGTCGGTGCTTCCCAGTTGTCTTCCACAAATCTTATATCATGCTTTAAAGGATCAATACCAAGACGAATTAAACTCTCTAAATAAATTTCCTGAATATTGTCAGGTGAAGGTTTAAGAATAACCTGGAATTGGTGATGCTGGTAAAGCCGATTAGGATTCTCTCCATAACGTCCATCCGCTGGGCGACGAGAAGGCTCTACGTAAGCCACGTTCCATGGCTCTGGACCAATCGAATGTAAATAAGTCATCGGATTCATCGTCCCCGCACCTTTTTCAGTATCATACGGTTGGACAATAATACAGTTTTGCTCTGCCCAGAACTGCTGCAGTGTAAGAATCATCTGTTGAAAATTCATTAGCCTCGCTCCTTTACTCATTCGCATCACTTTCACAATTCTTCGTCTGCACAGCAAAAAAGCCCTCGTCCCTACGTCTGCTGCACAGACATAGGGACGAGAACTTATATTCCCGCGGTTCCACCCTATTTGATTATGCTGTAACTTAAGACCTTCAGCACAATCCACTTTTATTATTCTTTTCATGCTCCCGAGTTGCCATTACACGATTCTCTCCCCGCTAGGCTTACACCATTCCTAGCTCGCTAAACGTACAGGATCAACAATCGTAAATATCTCGATCAACGCATGTTACAATTGACTTAATCTTATAACATACTAATGGATATTACTCCATTCGTCAAATTTCATACTTATCCATTTGATCAAGGAAATTTCTGGATTTAAGCTTCACGCCTAATTGCAGATCAATAAAAGCTCTCATAACCAGTTTCAATTCCGCCTTGGTCTCTTCTCTGACAGTAATATTTCCAAGTTGCCTTAAATCAAGTCGTGCAAATACACGTAACATTTTAAGACCCCGTGGGGAAACCTTCATAGCTTGCGGATCGAGATGACGACATTGTCTACATAATACACCACCAAGTTGGGGACTTATCAGTAGCTCTTCGTCATTTCGCGAAAGTTCACAAGAAATACATGTATATAACTCTGGAGCATAGCCCGCTGTTTGTAATATTTTCATTTCATATACATTGAGTATAATTCCAGGGTCCTTGCCCTCTTCCAATGCAACAAGACATGCCTTCAACTGCTGAAACCAAAAACTACCTGTCTCCTCATCATGGAGAATACGATCAAGAAGTTCACAAGCATATGATGCGTAAGCCGCCATGTAGAGATCTCCACGTAGACGATAATGAGATTCGGTGATTTCACCTGCATTCAATGTACCCAATCCTGTACCGCTTCTAAAAAAAACATATTCTCCTAACGTAAACAGCTGCGTTAAGGCAGCATGTCGGCTTTTCACTTTCTTTGCACCTCGGACAAGAACTCCTATTTTCCCCGTGTTCTCGGTGCAAAGCGTAATGATTTTGTTGCCCTCACCGTAGTCCATGCTGCGGATGACAATCCCTTCCACCCTGTATAGCATGCCTCTTCCCCCAACCATTCACGGAGCAATTTCTCATTCGTTCTCTTCATAATCAACCTTCTCCTCGACCGTGACATCGGACGAGAACAACACTGGATCTGATGTATTACCTGCTTCTTTAAATAGTAAATAAGCATCAACATCTCCAGTCATCGCAAAATACTTCCACGAAAAATCTCGCATACGTATTCATCCTTTCCTTGAGAAATGCATCTGCATCTTCAAATTTAGGATGTGCGATATAAGTTGTAATATGTGTTGCAATTCCTACCAACCTATAGAGAGGTTGAACTCGGACTATAGCACTATAAACTAGGTTGTTAGCTTCCGCGATGGAAGCCGAGGTCACGAAGAACGCGATCCTGATTGCGCCAATCTTTTTTAACTTTAACCCACAACTCAAGGAATATTTTGGATCCCAATAAATTCTGGATATCATGTCTAGCCAACTGTCCAATCTCTTTCAACATGGCACCTTGTTTACCAATAATAATGCCCTTTTGCGAACTTCTCTCAACAAAAATGACCGCAGATATATGCACTAAACCATTGTCTCGAACCTGCATATCCTCGATCGCAACAGCGATAGAATGCGGAACTTCTTCCCTTGTCAAATGGAGAATTTTCTCCCGGATCAGCTCGGAACAAACAAATTGTTCTGGGTGATCTGTAATCTGGTCTGCTGGATAATATTGTGGTCCTTCCGGTAAATATTTCTCTAACTGCTCAAGTAAGGTATTCACATTGTTCCCGTTCTTAGCAGATACTGGGATAATCTCAGCGAAATCATACAACTTACGATACCCTTCAATGAGTGGAAGTAATGCTTCTGGCTCGATACGATCAATTTTATTTAGCACTAGAATGATCGGAGTCTGAACATTTTTAAGTTGCTCAACAATGTATCGGTCACCGCCACCCATTCCTTCCGATGCATCTACAAGGAAACACACTGCCTCAACTTCACCTAATGTGTTAAGAGCGGTCTGATTCATGAAATCTCCCAGTTTGGACTGCCGTTTATGAATACCTGGTGTATCAAGAAATACAATTTGCATTTTCTCCGTTGTGAATACACCATGAATTTTATTACGTGTTGTTTGCGGCTTATCTGACATGATCGCGATTTTTTGCCCAATGACTTGGTTCATTAACGTTGATTTACCTACATTTGGTCTTCCGATGATCCCTATGAAGCCTGATTTAAATTTTGCCATTTATTTATTGTCCTCCTAAAAATGTTCCCTCTGTAACTCCACATTCAATTCCCTAAATCTGATGGGCCAAAATAACCCGGAAGTAATTCGCCAACTGTTGTTTCGCGCACATCACCCTTTAGATTTCCAAGAATGACTAACATATTGGGATCACATAATTCTATCATCACTTGCCGACATACACCACAAGGTGCAATCGGTCCTTCTGTATCTCCCACGACGGCTAACGCTTTAAAGCTACCCACTTGATGCCCGTCCGCTATCGCCCGAAACATAGCTGTACGTTCAGCGCAGTTTGTAGGGCCATAGGCAGCGTTCTCAATGTTACATCCATGATGTACTTGTCCTTCACTATCCAATAGAGCAGCCCCTACACCAAAGTGCGAGTATGGGATATACGCCTTTTCTCGCGCTTTCATTGCTTCTTCCAATAACGCAACCGAATCCATATTTCATCCCCCAAACAACTCTACAATCGGTTTATAGAATATAACAACTCCTACAATTACTGCAAAAGCCGCAGTGATGAATACAGCTCCTGCGGCAGTATCCTTGGCTGCTTTGGCCAAAGGATGAATATCAAGAGAGACTAGATCCACAACAGCCTCCAGGGCTGTGTTAAACAGCTCAGCCGTTAACACTAAGGTGATAGCTAAGAGCAGAAACAACCATTGCATCGGACCTACTCCTAGAACGGCAGCAGCTAGTATAACCAGCAGAGCAGTAACACCATGCACCTTCATGTTTCTTTGAGTTGTCATGGCATGTCTGATTCCTTCCACCGCAAAACCAAAAGAAGATAGGAAGGTTTTCCTAGCCATTATCGATTCAACCCCACTTGAACCAGAACAGCTTCCTGCTTACCCATCATCTCATCCTCGGTAACCTTATCTTGATGATCATAACCAAGTAAATGCAAAAAACCATGAACAAATAGGAAGCCGATTTCGCGTTCTAAAGAATGACCATATTCTTCACTTTGTAACTTAGCACGAGTAACGGAGATAATTATATCACCAAGCACTTCCGGTATTCCCTCCATCGTCTCTCCTTCTTCTAATTCATAGATAATTTCAAGCTCATCATCTAACGAATCGTTCATAGCAAAAGAAAGGACATCCGTTGGACGATCAATACCGCGATAATCCCGGTTTAATTCATGGATCTGCTCATCATCCACAAAGGTTAATGCAACCTCTCCATCCATCACACCCTCGGATTCCCCAGCCTTTTGAAGTGCTAATTCAAGCAAAGTAATTAATGAATCATCAATCTCATACTCCGTCTGCTCGTTATTCCAAGCCAGTTGTAGACTCATACATTAGACTCCCTTTCTATCTTCTTCGTCGATCATCTTCGTTGTCTTCTTTATTTCTTCTGGATACTCAATTCTAGAGTGAAATATCCCCATGACACTTTCCTTCAACGTCTTACCGATAATACCCAATTCCTTTAGTGTAAGATCACACTCATTGAATTGATGATCATCCATACGGCTTTTGATTATTTTCTCAATCATCGTCTCAACTTGTTCTACCGTAGGGTTGCGCAATGAACGTACTGCTGCTTCTACACTGTCGGCAATCCCCACGATTGCCGATTCTTTGGACTGCGCCTTTGGCCCAGGATATCTGAAATCAAGATCGGTGAAATCCGGTTCCACACCTAGCTCTTCTGCTTTCTTCAATGCCTTGTGATAGAAGAAATGTAGAAATGTCGTTCCATGATGTTGTTCAGCAATATCTCTAATAAGCTTGGGAAGCTTATAATCCTTCAGCATTTCTACTCCATCTCTAGCATGAGCAATGATGATCGATTTACTGAGCTTAGGATCCATCGTATCATGTGGATTCTCCATATGATTCTGGTTCTCAATGAAATAACTTGGACGTTTCGTCTTACCAATATCATGATAGTATGAACCCACTCTACACAATAATCCATTCGCCCCAATGGCTTCAGCAGAAGCCTCTGAAAGATTACCAACCATCACGCTATGATGATACGTCCCAGGCGTCTCTGTAAGCAATTTACGGAGTAAAGGATGAGTCGGACTAGAAAGTTCCACCAGCTTCAATGCAGACAAAATCCCAAACGTGACTTCGAAGAATGGCATAAGCCCTATAACAAGCACAGATGTTAATAACCCACCCACAAATGCAAAAGCGACGGTATACAGTGCTTGAAGCTGACTCCATTCCGTGCCATCAATTAGAATCATAACAAATACAGCAATGGACCCAAACAGGCTTACCATAATTCCTCCCTTAAGCAGGGTGGATCGCTGACTTGCCTTATGAATGACAGTGATAGCAACATATGAAACAGTCATTGTAAAGAAACCAAAGTGAAAATCAAAAATATGACCCGTATTAACATTTAATATCATGCTAGACAATATACTAAATATCATAGCGCAAAAGAAAGCCAGAGACATATCCATCAGCAACGTTACTAAAATCGCCCCCAAAGCTACAGGAGCAAAATACCCAATATAAGGATGAATGCTATTCTGTACAATACTCACGAGATTCATAGACACAACCGTAATAAAAAATATTAAAATAAGCATGAGTAACTGTGAATTATTATATTTGTATTTATTCGCACTCGACTGACGAATAAACATATGTAATCCGAGAGTCAATAGGCATGAGAACATCAATAGCCCCAACTGTGGCCAATAATTCACCTCATTCTTAAGCAGCTTATTATCATTCAGAAGAGCATACAACTCCTCCGTAATAAGTTGCCCTTTACTCACCAGAACATCACCCTGCTTGATATAGACAGTATCCGTATTTTCACGTGCCTTTACCTGCGCTTCTTTTGTTACTTCTTCATCATAAAATTTATTCGCTGTAAGTGTCATACGTGCTAGTTCTTGCACTATTTCACGAGGTATTTTGTCACTAAGTGAGCTTGTACTCACCAGTTCTGCTACTTTGGCTCTAGCACTTTGTGCGTCCATGACCTGGTCATTACTTAACCTTGATACAATCTCCCGAGCAACAGGCTTCATCTCTTGGATGTCACCACTCGTAAGTCTTGGTATTTTTATAAAAGTTTCCTCTGGAATACGATATACCTGTTGATTAATGACTTTTGATATTTCATCCAATATCTTATCCGAATATGTTCCAGCATTTCCACTACTCTTCAGGAAATTTTCTACGAAATCCTCAGCTCGTTGCGGAATTTCCTGACGATAAATAGCGACCTTATCTTGATTAGACACCTGATCGTCTTGATTAAGTTTATCAATCCGATCTAGAATCTGAACGATTAACGTCTCATTACGAATGGGAATGATACTGTAAATGGGCTGTACTTGTTCAGCCGCCTTTTCTTGTGCTTTTAATGTCGCCTTACTGTTCGGAATTTGTCCTGGTGCCGCAATCTCTTTTTCACTGTATGAACCCAACCGTATATCATAACGTTCGGGTAATATTTTGGGTGCAAGAGTTACGTAAAATAGCACAATTAGTAACAGAAACAAAGTATAGCGTGTTAACACGCTATACTTATAACTAATATCCTTGTATGAGAATAAAAATGATTTGCCTGATGAAGGTTCCTTCGAATCCATAGAGTCAATCCCCTCTAACCTTGGTTTTCTGCAGCTCGCTCGTAGGCAACTATAATTTTCTGTACCAGTGAATGTCGGACAACATCTTGCTCTGAGAAATAAACAAATCCAATGTCCTCAATTGAACTTAATATGGAATCGGCTTCGACTAATCCAGAGTTCTTGCCCCTAGGAAGATCTATTTGCGTTACATCTCCTGTTATGACCATCTTGGAGCCGAATCCTAGTCTAGTCAAGAACATTTTCATTTGTGCGGCTGTTGTATTCTGTGCTTCATCCAGAATAATAAAGGCATCCTCGAGTGTTCTTCCACGCATATAAGCAAGCGGAGCAATCTCGATAATCCCTCGTTCCAGCGCTTTCGCAGTCTGGTCTGGACCCATCACATCATACAGTGCATCATAAAGTGGACGTAGATAGGGATCTACCTTTTCCTGTAAATCACCAGGTAAAAATCCAAGATTCTCACCTGCTTCTACAGCTGGACGGGTGAGAACAATACGTTTAACAGAACCTTCTTTAAGTGCAGCAACAGCTAATACTACAGCTAGGTAAGTTTTACCTGTACCCGCAGGACCGATTGCAAATACAATATCACGTTTCTTAATCGTCGAGACGTACTTTTTTTGCCCAATCGTCTTGACACGAATAGGTTTCCCTCGAAAGGTAGTTGTTATTTCACCCTTGAACAAATCCAGTAGCTGGTCTGCTCTGAAATCCTTTGCTAGGTCTATCGCATACATCATATCTCGTTGGGTTAAGACATAACCATTGCGAACCAGTTGAAGTAATACATCAAATAATTGTTGAAGCATCTGAACCTCTCGGTCCCCACCACTTATCGTAATTTCGGATTCACGTGAATCAATCTTTGCTGGAATTTGAGCCTCAATCATTTCTAGAAAAATGTCCTGCGGACCAAATATAGCTAATCCTTCAGCAGCGTTTTGAAATGATATTTTTGTGCTTTGTTTTTTCTCCGACAAATATCCTCATTCTCCTTGGTTATATACTATGGGTAATTCTTCAGCAATTAACTCTTCAACCTCAAAAAGCACTTTCATATAAACTTTACCATTCTCTTGGTTCTCATGCAAAACTTTTCGACTTATAATCTGTGATTCGCTTCCGTACTTCGCCATAATATCGCGTATCGCACCTTCTATGCCTTGCTTTTTAGCTTCTTCTATCGTGATAACTTCGCTTCTTTCTTCCATTTCCATCACATGCTCTGTCATCCATCCAATGGGTAATTTAGTTGATCTCCATGTGAGAGGATCTTGTTCAATCACAACATCATATTTCTCATATTCAATTTTACCATAACCCCATAATTGAACCCCACGATTACCTAGAATAAGATAGCTTCTGTCCTTGATTTCCCCTGTGTATACTTTGTATTTCTGAACTGTGGGTACCTCAATCTTATACTCATGCCATACCAGCCCCTTTACCTCACCCTTGGCAACGACAGACTGTGAATTTTCCGTATCCCCTAATAAACCGGAGATCAAGATTTGTCCCTTCTTAACTCGGCTGTTCTTTGTAACTGTTGGCCTACCCTGCTCAGCATATATACTCGTAATAACGGCATCCGTTCTACTCACTAAATGTCTTGGACTAAGAAGGGGTCTAACCTCAGGTATAGAGGATTCCACAACTTGAATCGTAATCGTGGTCCCTTGCCGATCAACCCCAACCCATGCAGTCCCAGGTAACTGTCTATTTAATTGTTGTGAAAGCTTGTCCAGATGATTCATACGATAAACCCATTGCAGAGGGTATATCCCCTCTTGCTTAGCGATCATGAGCACATCTTCCTTCGGTATCTTAACATTGCCTACCACCTTTACTTCCCACACAAGAGATGATAAAAGGAATAGTATTGCAAAAAAGAGTACCAGGCCAACTGCAAAAAAACGACGTCTCTTCAATCGAATCATTTGAAAGGGTAACCCTATTCTTTTGTTTACATGTATGCGGCAGCCTGTCCGTTGTAAATGCGGTCTGAGATCATGAAAGTCTTCCACTAACACCTTCATCTCAGCAGTCTGAAATGAAGATGGTTTAACATTCCACACCGGAATCCCTGTCTGGGTTAAAGCATTTATAAATGCTTCTACATGACCCTTCCTTACAGTTATTTCTACATACCCACGCCAATAAAGTAATGTTGGGACTTTCAATGACTCTCCTCCGCTCCTATGTACTTTATATTCATAACGACTCCTTCGATTAGCACTTCCATTGGTAAGATAGACCGAATAATAAGTTCTGACCCCTCTATTTCAAGACTTCCTTCACTCAGTGAAAGAATCAGTTTGTTCGGTGAGAAATGAATCACACCCTGGTGATTCTCGATGAAGAGCTCTTTATTACCAACCATAGTTAAACGCGGCAGATTAAAAACAATGTCTTTCGGTAAATCCAACTTCTCATATGTCCAATTCCGAAGTTTGCGACTAATCCTGGTCATACGAAGGTCTTCCCCCTTCCTATTACTTTTAACGATATGCGGAGGTGACGCATTTTATGAGTCCAAATGCTCGGGATCCTGTATAAGATATTATTGAGTTGGTACTGAACCTATAACACATTCAAGGAAGAGCTAGAGGGCTCGTTCTCAGCTCCCAATGGCAATCCCCCCATATTTATACTCAATTCTATTTCAAACGACTAGGAGCCATTATTGAGGGCTTAGATTAAGATGATTACCAATATCCTGCCATTCTGTTTTACTGCACACACAAAAAGGGGTGTCCCTAGCCAATATTAATGGCTAGGGACACCCCTTTTAATTATCAGGTATCTATTTATTCTAGAGTTTCCGCCTGCTGAACGCATGTTTAGCACGTGGCGATCCTAATATTTCGGACCAAATCAACCCATTCACGGCTGGATTAGTAATTTCAGATAAAGAAGACTCCTGAGGAGCTTCCTCATCCGAGGTAGCATAGGCATCCCACTCATCCGAAGGCGTTGGAGGAATACTACTGTCTAATCTAGCAGTCACACGATTTATATCTTGTTGCATGTTCAACTGCCTGTTCTCCATCGTATCCTCCCACATTTGAGAGACTCCTTCACCCGTATCGTGATTGAGATATGAAGGCTGCGTGTGATTCCCCGTCGGAGTTCTTTCGTAACTTTCGTAAGAGTCATCACTTTCTGTAGTAGGGCTAGGGCGCAACGAACGTTCCTCACCCCCTCCAAAAGTTGGCATATTGCTTTGGGTATCCTTTGATTTTGTTTTCCCTTTATTCATTATCGAAGAAATGACACCAAATGCAATGATTATGATCCAAATATAATCCATGGGATACATCATTCCCTACTTATTATTTTTTGGGATTACCAGAAATATCTCCACCGTCTCCCATTTTACCAATAGATCCTCTCATTTGAGTATCCGCTTCGATATTCTTAAAGTTCATATAGTCCATAACACCAAGTTGTCCAGAGCGTAGCGCTTCTGCCATCGCAAGAGGTACGTCCGATTCAGCTTCCACAACTTTCGCTCTCATCTCGATTACGCGAGCCTTCATCTCTTGCTCTTCTGCTACAGCCATTGCGCGGCGTTCTTCCGCCTTCGCTTGAGCAATTCGCTTGTCAGCTTCTGCTTGTTCAGTCTGTAAAAAGGCACCAATGTTCTTACCTACATCAATATCCGCGATATCAATAGATAAGATTTCAAATGCGGTTCCCGCATCCAAACCTTTTGCAAGAACAGTCCGTGAAATCATATCTGGATTCTCTAATACATCTTTATGAGAATCACTCGAACCAACGGTAGTTACAATACCTTCCCCTACACGAGCAATAATAGTCTCTTCACCTGCACCACCAACCAGACGGTCGATATTCGCACGTACGGTAACACGAGCTTTAACTTTCACTTCAATCCCGTTCCTAGCTACCGCTGCTACTATAGGTGTTTCAATAACACGCGGATTAACACTCATTTGAACCGCTTGGAGCACATCACGACCAGCTAGATCGATAGCAGCTGCACGTTCAAATTCCAAAGGAATATTCGCACGTTGTGCTGCGATCAGTGCATTGACAACGCGGTCAACGTTACCACCTGCGAGGTAATGACTTTCGAGTTGGTTAATATCAAGTCCTAGACCGGCTTTAGTAGCCTTGATCATAGGATTCACAATTCGACTAGGTGTTACACGACGAAGTCTCATGGCAACAAGCGTAATAATTCTTACGCGAACACCTGATGATAGTGCTGCAACCCATAGCATAATAGGGAAAAAACTAAAAAACACACTTAACAAAATAATAACAACTACAGCAATCAATAAAATCGGAATCAATGTTGGTTCCATAAATTTATTAGCCTCCATTTTTCTTATATTTATTTACTCTACAATAGATTCAACAACAATACGAGATCCTTCTACTTTTACAACATGGATGTTGGTGTTAACAGCAATAAACTGACCATCTGTTACGACATCCACCCGTTCACCTTCAATGAGTATCGTTCCACTTGGACGAAGAGGCGTTACACTTACCCCTTTCTTACCAAGTAAACTCTCTTTACTAGCAACTGGTATAAACCCTTTCTCTTTGGACAAGGTATCACTGAGTATGAATCGATTCCATATTCCACGTTTCTTGAAGATCATGGCCACCGCAATAATGACGATGATAGCGCAGATCACTGCAATTCCTAGCGACCAAGCAACATGAGATGTACTATACGCCGCTCGGACTACACCAACAATAAGACTTGCTGATCCTAACAAACCTAGTATACCAAAGCTTGGAATGAACAATTCAAGAACCAGCATCACAATCCCAATAATAAAGAGAATCCATGTTTCTGATCCGGCAAATCCAGCTACGGAGTTACCAAAGAAATAAAGTGTAAATCCAGTGATTCCCAGAATACCAGGAACTCCAAATCCAGGAACAATCAATTCAATAATGACGCCTGCGATCCCCATAAAGAGAAGCAATGTCATCACAATACGACTCGTCAGAAATTCCGCTATTCTCTCAGAAACAGTATGTTCAACGTGAAATACGTCATCCGTAGAAAATCCCATAGAAGTAATCGCTTCTTCTACAGTCTTCGCTGTATTTTCCGAATACCCTACTTTTAGCGCTTGATCACTCGTAAGCGAAATAATTTCCCCTGGAGCCTTAGTATAATCAATTTCCGGCATTTCAACGGTCATATTCAGATCAGACATACCTTCAGCAATATTGCGATTACGCCCGTTAATCTCTGCGGCGCTACCCATTTTCGATTTCCAATAGGAAATCAATTTCGGATCATCGACATAGTTACCTGTACTCCCATCAACTAGCGCAGCAGCGCCAATCATACTACCTGGTGCCATAATAATGGTACCCGCATTTAAAGCAATATAGCTTCCAGCTGAGGCAGCATTACC
The DNA here is from genome assembly GCF_051550225.1 of Paenibacillus sp. FA6. Taxonomy (NCBI): domain Bacteria; kingdom Bacillati; phylum Bacillota; class Bacilli; order Caryophanales; family Paenibacillaceae; genus Paenibacillus; species Paenibacillus sp. FA6. The sequence continues at coordinate 3,008,931 of NZ_CP188820.1, forward strand.
ACGTATATACGCCACGGTCTCGATGTCACTTTCGCGAATCAATGTGCCTATATCTTCAGCTGTATCAATCCGTCCGCCAGGTGTATTGATTTCTAGAACAATGAGTGACGCATTCATCTTCTTCGCTTCCTTGAACCCGCGTTCCATAAACTTCTGTAATCCTCTTTCGATGTTTTGATCAACGGGAATTATGTATACACTCCCATGCTTATCGGCCGCTACTGGAGATGCCGTTGTTGCATGAACTGCTTCACCTAATACTGGAATCAGCTGTCCCGCCAATAGAAATATCAAGACCAAGGAAAATCCCATCTTTTTAATAAATTTCATAACCTAACCTCCCTCCTCAATTCATAATTACCACTTTAATAAATAATCTAACCAACTATGAGAGTTAATACGTACTTCCGCTCACGAGGTTTCAATTAAGTGGAAACGGCTATGCCGTCCTTTTTCAAAAAGCTTATGCTTCCGATGCTAGCGATACTTCGTATCGCTTTAAGGCACCCGTTTCAGCGGAAATATAAGAAAGTATCATGTTAAACTTATACTTTCTTATATTTCAACAAAAAAACACCCCTTAGAATCAAGGGATGTTCCTGTATGTTTATTGCAGAAATTGTTGAACCAATTGATTCACAAGTTTGCCGTCAGCGAGTCCCTTAACCTTAGGCATCAGGGCACTCATCAATTTCCCCATCTCGGCTTTCGAAGAAGCACCGGTTTCCTGGATGGTCTGCTGTACAATAACTTTAATTTCTTCTTCAGATAGCTGTGTGGGAAGATACTGGCCGACTATCTCGATTTCTGCCTTAGCATTTGCGACAAGATCGTCGCGGCCTGCCTTTTCAAATTCTTGGAGGGCATCTTTGCGCTGTTTGATTTCACGACCTAGGATATCAAGCACTTCGGAATCATCCAAAGTTCTTTTTAAATCTATTTCAAGATTCATGATTGTCGAACGAATCATTCTAATAGTGGAGAGTTTGAATTTATCGCGACTCTTCATTGCTTGCTTCATGTCTTCGTTCAATCGCTCGCTAAGATTCATATATGTTAAATCCTCCTAGAACTTTCTCTTACGAGCAGCCTCAGACTTTAGCTTACGCTTAACGCTTGGCTTTTCAAAATGTTTACGTTTTTTCACCTCAGCCAATACGCCATCTTTAGCGATGGAACGTTTAAAGCGACGAAGTGCAGCATCGATTGTCTCATTTTTACGAACTTTCGTTTCAGACACCAGTTTTCCCTCCCTCCGACCAGACCGTCCAAGAGTAATAACACGGTTCATCAACTTTTATTATAGGTGAAAGTGAAATAAGGTGTCAACCTTCCAACTTTTTTTCATGAAAAATTTCCATACACTACAATCGATGACATTACTGATGAGAACTAGAAATGCCAGTCAGAGCCCCTAATCTAGCACCTCCGAGTAAGTGATAATGCAGATGGTGCACCGTTTGTTCTCCGTCAGGGCCGCAGTTATTAATAAGCCTATAACCAGATTCAGAGACACCCAATTCGCTCGCAACTTGCTGCGCAACCTGATGGATTTCAGCAATAATTGGCAAATCTTCAAGACTAACCTCGTTCATCGAAGGAATATGCTTCTTGGGTATGATGAGCACATGTATCGGTGCGGCAGGTGTAATATCGTGAAATACTAATATATTCTCATTCTCGAACACCTTGTTTGAAGGAATGGTTCCCTCGACTATTTTGCAAAATAAACAATCCACTGAATTCACCCCTTGATCTAATTGGAACAACAATTGAAAATAATTTTCATAGTTAAATCTTATTAAATATACCATGTGGCAACTTTCCTTGCCAATAACTAGGGGCAGGAATAGAGTATCAAGTGAAACTTATACTTTCTTATATTTTGAAAAAGAACGGCTTTTGGCGTCCTTGGTCGGAGAGTTCCTATGACGGGTAAGAAAAGTAACCAAACAACAGACCAGGAATCTTCCTGGTCTGTTGTTTGGTACATTCGAAATGATTACGTTAAAAAAAAGGAAGCAAAGTAAGTGTAGTTAGCAACGCCAATGGTAGAACGGCTCGATTAAACCGCCGTCTTCCATATGGATTGTAACCAAAGCCAGATCCCGGATAGTATCCGGGGAAAAATCCCCGTGCATCCACACCTGGATATCCACCAGAACCCCAAGACTGACCACCACACCCACAGCCCTGCTGACTTCCATAACCTTGTTGTGGTCCATGACTTATTGGTTGGAGTTGAGGTTGGTGCCCATAACTTCCGACGGGTGCAGCATTGTTTTCATGGTAACCAGCATGTTCCATGTGTTCGTGGTGCATTGGTTCATGGTGCATTGGTTCATGGTGCATTTCATGACCAACCGGTACAGCTAAGTAGAGATGCTCATCATCCACATTTTCTATAAACCCATCGAAAGTTCTTCCATCCAGTATAACGACTCTCACATAACGATGCATATGGTGATGACATATTTGCTTGGCTTCAACTTTTTCCATCCGCTCTATTCCTCCTAAATACTCCATGATCTACTGTCATCATATTCAGGTCTGGGCGAATGGATACTAATAATATTATTGGATTGTACCCGTCTCTGCCGAAATATAAGAAATAGAGTATCAAGTGAAACTTATACTTGCTTATATTTAAAAAAAGAAAAAAAAGAAGAAGTACCTAGTCAGCTAGCATGAGCTGCTTGACGTACGGACCTATGTTAAGGAAAAGTAATATTCCATTCCATAAGTCCGCCGAGGTACTTCTTAAGAGATGTCGGTTATTAACTGTATTATAACAACAGCTTGCAGCTGTTACTGTGACGGGTGTCACACAAGTTGAAGTTATTAGTGGTTGTTCAAAAAGTCATCTTTTGATCACGCATTTTTACATATTTTCCATCACAAGGCGTGAGCCCCCTCCAGCATTCTCAGCTGGTAGTACGACTAATTTACGCGGCAAACGCGCTCTAAGTTCAGGAACATGACTTATAATACCTACGGATAGATGATCGCTATGAAGCCGCTCTAGTGAAGTGATGACCATCTCCAGCAGATCTGGGTCTAGCGTACCGAAACCTTCATCCAAGAAAAAGAATTGCAACGGATATTGACCACGCAATTGAATTTGAGCGGACAACGCGAGCGCTAAAGACAGCGATGTTAGGAATGTCTCACCACCAGATAACGTGGATACAGGTCGGCGTGTTCCTCCGTTTGCATCATCACGAATAACGAAACCGCCTCCAGAATCTACTTCCAGAGCATAGCGTTGTCTAGTTAGAAAAAGAAGACGTTGTGAAGCAGCCTGACTGACCTGCATCAACTGTTCTTCAGCGATATATTCCACAAAGGCATTACCCCTTAAACAGGATTGCAGCTTAGAAAGTTGCTCTCCCTGGGTCTGACGCTCTACACGTACGTCCTCCAGTTGCATCCATCTAGAGTGTCGATCTATGACATCTTCCAAATCACGTTCAGCTCTAGCCTTGAATTGAATAGCTGCTTCATCTGTATTTCGGCATTCATCCAATGTAGCTTTACAGATGTCCCATTCTTCCTCGGTTAATACAATCCCAGAGAGCTTGTCCTCCACATATGCAAGCTGCAACGTAACTTCTCGCTCATTCTCACGATGCGCTCGAACAACATCAGCATGTTTCATCTCTTCTTCTCGCTGTAAACAACATGCTTCGACTTCTTCTGCACTAGATAATATGGAAGATGCTAGCATTTGCTCCCATCGACTTAATGCAGCCTTATAATGCTCCATAGCGGAATCAACAGCCTGCTGTGCTATAACAGCAACTTTGATCGCTTCATGCTTCAAATCCTCAGCTGTGCGTCGTTCTTTTTGAGATTGTTCCGCTGTTGCCCTTAAAATCTTGAGTTGCTGAACACATTCCTCCAGCAAACTTTCGGCTGACCTTTCACCAACGAAGGCAAAAAGACGTTCCTCTTTCTCAAGCAGCAATTCATGCTTACCCTGCCACTGTGTATTCCACTGAATATGAGCTTTTTCTAGTTCTCCAAGTTGTTGTTCTATCGACTGAACCGCTTGCAACTTACCCTCTATAAAAGGAATACTGATCTCAATCCGTTCCTTAAGGGTCTCAGCTTCAGCATCTTTCTTTTGCATAAGTTCAAATTTCTGTTCAATCTCCATCAGAGGAAGTTCAGGGAATTGTTCCACCCACGCTTGATGTAACTTTGTTAATTCAGTTGTTACACGGTCAAGTTTAGATTTCGTTTCTGTATGAATATTTCTTAAAGCATCTACCTCTGCCATATATCTCATATGTTGCTGTTGAAGCATGCCATCACTCTGCTTCATTCCAACGTTTTCCTGCCTTAGGGTTGAAGTCTGTCTTATCAACTCTTGAGATGTCTCTTCCATCTGATGAATTCTATCTCTCCAGTATGCCACTGAGAAATATGTAACTTCATTAGATCGTTCCATCTCTGTCACTGTTTGCGACTCATCTTGTTCAGGTAATACAACACCAACTTGCTCCATTAATGTTCGACCCTCCATCATAAGCTGATGAAGCTTTAACCGAAGCTCTTGAAGCTGCAAGTGTACTTCCCGAAGACACGCCATTTGCTCTGTCTGAAGGGTCAGTTTCTCTGAACCATCTGTTGTTTCTACTGGATGCGGATGATGTTCTGATCCACACACAGGGCAAGGCTGTCCTGTCTGTAACTGTGTAGCCAAACTTAATGATAGAGCATGCGTCTCAAGACTCTTTATCTCCTCATGTAACTCCGCCTCTTCTGCTGAGAGCCTTCGGATATCCTGATTAACCGCTTTTTCCTGTCCAATGATGACAGATACATGGGAAGTCAGCCTCTCTATGAAAAGAGTATTATTCGACGCATTGTTCAACAACTCCCGCTCAAAGGAACTTAACTTGGAACTCATTTCAGCGAGTCTTTTCCCTTGTTGGTCGTATTCATTCGATACGATTTGTTGTTGCTCGTCACTCGATTGAATAATATGCCTACGCTGTATCGCTTTGTGAATTAACTCCCGCTCCTGCGATCGAGTCTCCAAGGGCTTCAGGCTTTCCTGCAATTCAGCCTGCCTGTTCTGCCCTTTGTTAAGAAGTTCCTTCTCTTTCAGAAGTTGTTCATGGAGCTCCGACTGCGTTCTCACAACATTAGCTTTCTTCGCATCAAGATCTTGACACTCGCTACGAAGAGTATCTCGCTCCTGCTGAAGCTTCACAGCTTGAACCAGCTGATCCTGTCTAATGAGCAACTTGGGTTCTTCTGAAGATAATGTAAGCTTGGCTACATCATCCGTTTCCATTGCGCGAAGTGAACCTTGTTCTGCTTCCTGTGCTTTACCATGCAATGATATAGCCTTCGTCTCACGGTTCAAATACTCCTGTTTGCTCTCCTGCATCTGAGTAAGTAAAGGCATTAAATGCTGGGCAACGCTTGCCTTGGATAACTTGTCCTCCAAATCCTTTACTTCATTCTCTAAAGATGAAAGTTGTAACAACTGTTCTTGTCTACGACCGCGCTCTATTTGCCATTCCCATACTTTTGACAATTGCTCTGCCTGGATTGTAATTTCATGAAGTCTGCGTCGAGAAACTTCCGCATGGGTCACCGCTTCTGAGAGTTGCTTCTTAGCCTCTCCAAGAGCCTCCTTGCCAGCGTTCCCCAGACCTTGTTGCTCTGCCTCCATATTTCTCAGAGTCGCTTCATTCTCCTTCACACGCCGGCTCAGCTTCTGGCCCAATTGATCACCATACTGTTCCAGGTGAAATAATCGTTGTAACATTTGCCTTCTTTCAGTCCCCTTTAAAGACAAGAACTCCGCAAATTTCCCTTGTGGAAGGACAACCGCACGTGTGAAATCATCCATCTTAAGTCCTATCTTGTCTTCTACACAGCGAGTAACGTCTGCTAACTTATCCGCAATCACTACATCCCCATCTGGAGTAACCTCAATAAATCGACTAATGGTGTTGCTGATCGATAATTCATTGGATCTCTTAAAGCGCCGTTCAACTCGATATTGCTGTGCCCCTTCGGAGGAATTCAATTCAAAAGTAAAGGATACAAACAACGAATCTTCCGAGTGATTCATAATTCCTTGTGTTCCGTTGACTGCCCTCTCCACTTTTCCATACAAAGATAGTGTTATCGCATCAAGCAAGGTTGATTTCCCACTGCCTGTAGGGCCAAAAATACCGAATAGCCCCATCTGCGTAAGATCATCGAAATCAATCTGTTGCATTTCACGATAGCTCTGCAGTCCAGCAAGTTTTAGTGTGATCGGCTTCATGGTGCATCCCCTTCTTCCTGAACGGTAGAATTCTCATCAACAAGCTCGAGGAACAATTGTACGAGTCCGTCATCTGGCTCCGCTCCCCCTGTTTGTCGCTGATAGAATTTACGGAATATTTCATGCAATGGCAACCGCGAACGTTCTATTTCCATTTCCATAACTTCCATATCTGGGTAGATGGGCCGGATATGCACTAATCCTTCACGACTCTTACGCAGTCTCTGAATTTCACCAAGTGATAAAGCATCACTAAGGGATATTTCCAAATCAATAAATGCATGAGCATCTAATCCCTCATCCAACCAACGATAGACTTCTTCGAGGCCTCCCTTAGCTTTCCATCGAACTAAAGGTCTTCCACAGGATAGGAACAACTCCTCAAGAATCGGCTGTCCTCCAGGTGATATGTCTAGCATCGTGACCGATTTCGCTTGACCTGCCTCAGAAAAACTATATGCAAGTGGAGAACCACTATAACGAATCATTCCTTCACCTTTCACAGCTTGGGATCTATGGAGATGACCAAGGGCCGTATATTGCGCTCCTATTGAAAGTGCCGATGGATCGACAGTGTAGGCACCCCCAACCTGTATAGGACGCTCAGATTCCGACTCTACACCGCCTAAGACGTAAATATGGCTCATCGCCAAGTTAATCGTACTCGGAGTGAATTCACGAGCCAACATGCCCATTAATTGACCGACACGAGCACTATATGCTTGACGCAAATCATCTTCGTTCCCTTCTGTTACTAACAATTCATTCAGCCGAGCTTCAGATGGATAGGGAAGCGCAGCAATTTTGGCAATTTCCCCTGTTCGAGTGGCATGGACGGTCACAGCATTCACGCTGGGCATGCCAACTAACGTAATGCCTTGTCGAGTCACTAACGGCGACACAGATGACACTCGCTCAGGTTGATCATGATTGCCGGCAATGACGACAAGTGGTCTTCCACCCGCACTCAACCTTGCAGCAGCCTCATAGAATAGTTGCTCTGCCGCAGCAGGTGGATTAACAGAATCATACACATCCCCAGCCATTAAAATGAGATCCGCTTGCTGATCATCTGCCATCCGTACCAGCTCATCCACGAAATCTGCTTGCTCTTTCATGCGACTGCGCCCCTCCAATGAACGTCCGAAGTGCCAATCGCCGGTATGCAATATACGCATATCATCTCTCCCCTCTGATCTTCCCTAAACTTTCGCCCAATGCGACCCATCGAAGAAGTACAGCCACATCTCACTGATTGGCTCACCCATAATGTCCTCCAACGCTTTAGCATAAAGTTCTAGTTGGAATCGATACTGCTCTACTAGTGGCTTCACTCCACCTCGCTGTTCCAGAACACGATCCGTCTTGTAATCAACAAGAATCAACTTACCATTGTCACTGAAAATACAATCCACAACACCTTGAATTAACACCGTTTCATTCTCCAACTGCCTTGCAGTCACCGAAGATTCCTGTTCATCAGGCTCAGATAATCTCTTTATGATATTCAGACCTTGATGCGCTTCAGCTGCAGAAAGAGCGTAACTGAAGGGCATTTCCCGCTCTACCCAATTCGCAGCAAGCAGCCTTGTTCCAATATCACTTTGAAACATGGCAGCCACTTCCCCTGGAGTGATCATTTCTGCCTGTTCCTTCGTCACGATCTGCAGTTCAGTAAGTCGTCGGAGTGTTTCTTCCACTACCGCAGAATCTACTTCACCTGCATGCAACGGAATATGCTGCATGAGCGTATGGTAGACGGTTCCCCGCTCAGTAGGACTCATGCTTTTCTTTTCCATAAATTTAGGACGTCGAAGCTGTAATGTTGAATCTTGTTGAATTTTCTTCTCCTCCATCCAATCCAAAGACGGAAGTTCCTGCATAGAGAGTATCTTCTTCATCTCTGTAACGGATGTTTTAGCTGAAAGCGTACTAGCTATGGCATATGGATATTGCCACTCCAGCTTACTCTCGATGCCGGCCGAGCCAGCTGTGGACAATACATCGATATCTTCGATAGCTGATAGCAGTATTGGTTCTCTTTTCAACATGGCTTGCAACTTCAGCTTACGATCCTGCGAAATCTCCTTCTCGCCATCTACACCCAGCATGACATCTTGTGAAAGTTCATCTGCTGAAAGAACGGTTATGCTCCATACAGATGGATCATCGTTCAATGCAGGAGCAGGGGGCTCTGTAGCACCACCGATCTGTCTCAGAAGCTCTGCGTCAGGGTGACGGATCAAAGCTGGTCCAATCCAATCCAAATAACTGCGACTCCTCGATAGCACATAATCAGGAAGCATATAGGGTTGATGGCCCTGAACCTGAGTCCATGACAACACCTTTTTAGTAAGATCCTTAGCCGTTCCCACAAGTATCAATTTCTCTTTAGGACGAGTTAGTCCTACATAAAGCACTCGCATCTCCTCAGCCAACAGTTCTTGCTGTGATCGACGACGTATCGCGAGATTCGGTAAAGTTGGATAACTTACTCGCATCTCTTGATCCACGAACTTCGGCCCAAATCCCAAATCCTTATGCATCAGGAAGGGTGAACTCAAATCCTGCTGATTGAAAGTTTTCGCGATGCCCGCTAAGAATACGACTGGAAATTCCAATCCTTTACTTTTATGAATCGTCATGATTCTGACTGCATTGTCTTGCTTATCCGATCCCCCTGGGCTACCTAAATCCGAACCATGATCACGAAGTCTGGCGATAAAGGTCAAGAAGCGAAACAAGCCTCTAGATGCTGTAGTCTGTTCATATTGAACAGCCCTATCGTAAAGTGCCGTTAGATTGTTCTGACGATGCCCCCCGCCAGGAAGTCCACCTACCCAGTCCATATAGCCAGTCTCTCTGTATATATGCCATATCAAGTCTCCTAGACTGCCACGACGCGCTTCATTACGCCATACCTCCATTTTAAGAAGGAATTCACGTAATTTCACTCTGAGATTGGAAGAAGCTCCCTCGTCCGAATCTAACTCCGCAGCCGCTATCATAGCCTCATAGAATGATCCAGTCGCACACAAGCGAACTTCAGCTAATTCTTCCTCAGTTAAACCAACAATGGGTGAACGAAGGACGCTCGCCAGTGGAATATCTTGCAGCGGATTATCTACCACCTGCAACAAGGACAACATAATCTCAACTTCAGTAGCCTGGAAGTAACCTTGGTTCTGTTCCCCATCAGCAGATATCCCCTGTTGTCGAAGTTCCTCCATAATCAGAGGTCCCCAAATATAAGCAGAACGTAAAAGGATCACCATATCGCCATGAACGACAGGACGCATCATTTTTAATTCCTTATCGTAAATAAACAACGGTTCCCCAGTTTCACCTGTCATTTCTTTGATCTTCCCAGCGATGGCGCGTGCTTCGAGTTGAGCCGTCTCCATCTCCACCCATTCGCCTTCTTGAAGAAGGGAGTTCTCTTCATTCTCTGAAGCTTCGTCTTCGCCTGATCTACCACCATTCCCGCGATCAATCAAGAGAAGCTCTGGCGTATAAGAAGATTCCTCCACACCGTCTGAACTGCTAGGAAATGATGCACCATACACTAATTCAGCACGTTCGTTATAAGTGATCTCCGCTACACTCTCATTCATTATTTGTCGGAACAATACATTCGTCGCATCCAACACTTGACGTCTACTGCGGAAATTACGAGCAAGGTCGATCACCGTTCCTTCGTTCTCATCCACACCATATCTGCCGTATTTATCTAGAAAGAGTCCGGGATCCGCTAGTCGAAACCGGTAAATACTTTGTTTCACATCCCCAACCATGAAGCGATTCCCTGGGGTATCTCTGGAAATCAGCCTTACGATATCCTCCTGTACACTGTTGGTATCTTGATATTCATCCAATAACACTTCATCGAAGTGACTTTTATATTCAATAGCCGCATCAGAGGGAAGAAGTTGATCCATAGAAGAATCTGGATGTCGTAGGATCTGTAAACAGTAATGCTCCAAATCACTGAAGTCGACAAGTCCGCGTAACTTCTTCTCTGCTTGATAACGCTGACCAAATAGAATGACAACCTCAGATAATTCCTCCATTACTGGAGCAACCTCATGAAGCTCTGACAGGAAAGCTTCTGCCGAGCGACCGAACAAGGAATTTTTAAGTTCATTCAGTATTTTCTTAACATTGTCCCTCAGCTCTTTGACACGATCCTGTAGATCAGGATCCGTCTCATCTTTGCGGCAACTTTTCAATTTACCGAAGGAAATGGTTTGAAAGGCATCATAAAGAGCATTCCACGGGAAATCCTCCAGACATTCTCTAAGGGATTCGACCATTTCTAAATCATCACGTAAATTATCGACATAAGGAGCTGGTCCTCCAGGTAACATCGCTAAAGATATAGCTTGTTGAAGCAATCCTGCCGCTCCAGCAATAGACAACTTAGCATCCTTAACAATACTATGAACCCAAGGACTATCATCTAGCTCTGAGGAATCAGAAATCGAGAAATTAGACGCCATCTGACGTAACCAAGCATCCGGCCAAGAGTGACTTCGAGAGAAGTCATATAGCTTCTGAACAAGTAGATACAGAGCATCATCACTGCGTTCACCGCTGAACCAGTCAGCAAGACGCAGAAAGACTCCCCCGTCCTCTGCCTCACCATACTTCTCCTCAAATAATTGCTCCAGAATTTCCTGACGTAGCAATTCTGCTTCATTCACATTCAGTATGCGGAATCCTGGATCCAAGGGAATCCATTGATAGTAGCGACGAATAACTTCCAAACAGAACGAATGAAGTGTAGTAATCGATGCTCTTCCTAGAAGAGCAAGCTGACGACGCAGATGTCCGTTATCCGGCTCTTTCTCCAGCTCCTTATCCAATGCTTCACGAATCCGCTGACGCATTTCAGCCGCTGCTGCCTTGGTAAACGTGGCAACGAGTAGCCGATCCACACTAAAGCCTTCCTCTTCATTCATAATTTTGCGAATAATTCTTTCTACCAACACGGCTGTTTTCCCCGAACCCGCTGCCGCTGCTACAAGAATATGATCACCGCTAAGCGAGATAGCCTTCCACTGATCATCGCTCCACATACTACCCTCTGGCTTAACTAATACGCTCACGGTGTATCTCCTCCTTGCGTCTTGGACAGCATGTCCCATACTTGTGCTTTGTTCGGTTTACCCATGATATGGTAGTGACTCCCCTCAATCGTTTCATCGAAATGACAGACAGGCTTATAAGAACAAAATGTACAGGCCGTCTCATTCTGAATCCGGTAAGGTTCAATTCTTACATCACCTTCTGTAATCCGCGTTCCAATCTTAATAATATTGTTCCTTACAGACGACAATAAACTTCCCCATTGTTCCGTGCTTGCCACCGCTGCACTGCTGTAGAAACTTCCATCGGCTTTCAAAGCAACTGGCAGAATCGCAGAATGACCTTTATCTAACGTTGCATCCATCTGAGCAATAACATCGCGATCCGCGAGCAAAAGCCCCTTCATTTTGAAACGTTTGAGCAATTCATCTGCTGCTTGCTCTGCATTCATCCCATTCGTAGATTGCAATAATGGATCATGCACATGGAAATATAATGTTCCCGCTGGTATAGCTACTCGGCCAAGCCATTCCTCTGAATATGTCAACAATACATCGAGATACGTTAGCAATTGAAGAGATAGACCATAATACACCTCATGTAGCTTTAGATCATTCTGGCTGGACTTATAATCAATAACTCTCAGCATCATCCCTTGCTCTGACTGTGCCATATCTACGCGGTCAATTCGACCTACAACTTCCATAATCGAACCATTCTGCAGTGGAAAGGTAAGCGGAGGTAGCGTCTTCCCAGGACCGAAATCAAGCTCAAGCCCTACTGGTTCAAAGTTACCTCGCCGGGCATGTTCACCAAGAATAATGGAGGCTCTACCGACAATATTCTTTAATTTTCTTGAAATATAGCCATAGCGCTTAGAGCTTAATAAGATTTCTCCCTGCAAGAGAGGTGTCAAGCGATCTACCGCAATTCCCGCTTCTAGTCGGCATTCTTCAGGTGTTAAACTCCCCCAGCTAACGCTTCGATTCTTTAATTGTGTAGCCATATCACTTAGTGCGGAGTGGAATAATTGACCGATATCAGGCGCCTTTAGCCGATACATCTGGCGTTCTTTTAGCTTTAAGCCATGTGACGCAAAATGTGAAAAAGGACAGGCCACAAATCTCTCCATTCTTGATACACTCGTACGAATTTTGGCTCCGTACAGCTTGCGGCTCGTGTCCACGTGTAATGGCAATGCTTCATTTACGTAAAATAATGAGCGGAGTAACATCAACAGAGGTTCGCGCCACTGCTCATGCTGTAAATACCAATTGTAAGCTTCCCACCAAAAGTCAGGAATATCGCTACCTTGCTTCCACTTTTGGAGCTGTATTATTAATTGACTCAACGTCTGTTGCGGATTGGTTACAAAGTCTAGCTGTTCTTCAATCGGTTGTCCTCCCTGAGGTTGCCCCAATAGAGGCTGTTCTTTCAGGAATGGGAACATCTTCTTCACATGTCGAATCACTTCCGAAGGTAAGAGGACTTTGCCCTCTTCATCAGCGGACGTATAAGATATCCACATATGTTGACTAGCTGAAGTTAACGCATTGTAGATCAGGAATCTTTCATCTAAGAGCTTACGAGAAATGCTTGGAGCTAGCTCCATCCCGGCATCCGATAACAACAGTCGTTCCTGCTCTGTCAGTACGCCATCTTCCTGTAGAATCGCAGGAACAACACCTTCATTGAAGCCCAACAGAAATGTATATTTCACACCACTAGTACGTGTTCGATCCATATTCCCAATTAAGATCTGATCGATGGAAGGTGGAATAAGGGACAATTTCAACTCCGTTAAGCCCGTGTCTAATATCCCGGTAAACAAATCAAAGCTAATGTTCTCATCACCCATTAATTCGACCATTTGATCAAGTATATCCAGAATCGCTCCCCATAGTTGCCGATGCTCTTTGGCAGCCTCTGGTTGACCTGCTTCCAATGCTTCATGACTCAGAAGATCAAGCTTGTGCGGAACATTCGCCTCTTCCAACAACAAATATACGGCTGTACATAAATCTTGAGCAGTCTTAGCTTTCTTTAATCTGTTCTCAAAAGTAAATAGCGGCCCACAGATCGCCGCGCGACAGCGCTCCATCAGTTCAAGCAGTTCTTCACCCTTCTTCTCCCGATCCACATTCGCATCACCTTCAAGTGAGAGACTTGGTGTTGCGCTCCATGGGCGTCCATCTGTCCAGCGGTAGCCATGAATCCCACAAGCTAAAACGTAATTCTCTAATCGATCCATATCTTTACGATCAAGAGAGCCATCTAATGGCAGCAATAAATCCGTCTTGACACAGCGAAATACATCTTCATACCGCCAACGTCTTTTCACAATATCAAGTGCTGAGCGTATAAACTCCACCAAGGGATGATGTAGCTCACTCCGCTTCTGATCGAGGAAGAAGGGTACACCATAATCACGGCAAAGAGGACCTATAATAGGCTCATAATCTCCTAATTGCCGCACAAAGACAGCCATCTCCCTGTATCTAGCACCTTCCTCACGAACGAGGCGAATCATTTCACGCAGTGCTCCCTCAACTTCTGCACGTCGATTAACGGCTGCATGAATAGAGATGCCATGAGGCTTAAGATGCTCTTGTTGCACAGAATCACGCCAAGGAATTCGACGATCATATCCCTGTTCGAGATGCGCAAGCTCTGGGCTATGTTCAAATCTCGGAAGGTTATCCGAGCTGAGTAGTCTATCCGACGACTCCACACCTAATTCTGCAGCCATTCCTTTTAACTTCACATAGGTTGTGGCTGATGGATGAAATAAATCTAACTCGTGTGGAAGCTTGCCATGATCCAGAGCTTTATCCAGCGTAAGTGCGATAGTTACAGAAGATGCGCATGACATTAATTGCTGCAACACCGTATACTCTTGAGGTGTGAAACCATGAAAGCCATCAATCCAAATATCCGCGCCCTTCACGTACGAAGAACTGGGAATAGCCCCCGCTAATGTCATTAAATAATCTTCATTATCCATATATAAAGGAGATAACTCTTGCTCGAAATCTCGATAAAGCGTCACGATATCTCCTAGCTTGTCACGTAAGATCGGAGTCCCCAATCCATTAGATTGCATCAATGAGAGCTGTTCTGATACGTTCGTAGCATCTATACAATAGCGTTTCATCTCGGTGTAGAGTTGACCTAGTCTTCCCACGAAACCCACTTGATCACCCGATGGACCGAACAGAGTCAATTCTTCTTTACGCCTTTGTATGATCTTATAGAGCAACATTCTTTTTCCTTCTTCACTAATGCCAACACGTGCCGACCCACCCGTCTCTTGCATGACCCGGTAAGCCAGACGCTGAAAGCTTAACACCTGCGCACGCGCAATCCCTCTCACCGAACCAGATGTCACCAACGCATGCTCAGCTTGAAAAGAGCCCTGTTCTGGGACGATCAGGATGATAGGATTACCTTGTGATTTCTGGCTAATTCGTGCCGATATATCTTGCAATATATTCGTAGTTTTACCACTTCCCGAACGTCCTATAAGGAATTGAACCGACATGGGATGCCTCCTTTATATAAGGATGAATTATCAAATCCTGTCACACTCGGATTGACAATTCATCGTATAAACTGACTTATTAAATTCTATCAAGCAGAAACGGCTGCTCCGTCCTTTTGAAGGAGTTTATGCTTCCGATGCTAGCGATACTTCGTATCGCTTTAAGGTATCCGTCTCTGCCGAAATATAAGAATTGGAGTATGAAGTGAAACTTATACTTTCTTATATTTTATAATAGTCATTAACTATTATAACATATCCTTTATTTCAAAGAACGTATGTTTGGTTTGTTAGTTGAGTACAACTGCAATCCGATCTTATCGAAATATTCAAGCGTTGATTTTAGTGTTGATCCTTTAAAAAATAAAAATAAGCTCCCTTCCACTTACAGAAGAGAGCTTATTCCTATCCGAACTCGAACTAATAACAAATTTTATTTACTCCGCACTTCAAAAATAGCGAATTTCAGATAATGACCCTCATCCACGCCTAGAATCTGCGGATGATCTTTACCTGCGGCCCGCCACTCGATTAGGCGGAGGATTTTACCCGCATCCGCCGCTGCATCTTGAATGGTCTCCAGAAATAAATCAGGACGCATATGGTAGGAACAACTTGCTGTAACGAGGTATCCCCCTTCATTCACAAGTTTCATTCCATGAAGATTAATATCTTTATACCCGCGACAAGCGCCTTGTACGGCACTCTTATTCTTAGCGAATGCTGGAGGATCAAGGATGACCACATCCCAAGTTCGACCTGCACCAGTAGTCATCGGTTTAGAGGTATCAACCTTATTCTTACCAGTCCCTGTATTAGAACGCTTCACCCTCTCTTCTACACCTTTAACCTGTGTACGAAGATATTGAAAGGCATCGTCAACAACAAACTCCACCCGGTCTGTAAACCCGTTTAATTCTACATTAGCTTGAGCACTTTCAATGGCATGCTGAGAAATATCTAGGCAAGTGACCTTCTTTGCTCCATATTTACAAGCGTGCAATGTGAAACTTCCTGTATGAGAGAAGCATTCCAGTACCGTAGCTCCATCCCAGTAAGGGAATGTAACTATACCGCCACTTTTGTTCACAGGTAGATTCTTAATCATGCCATCTTGCTCAACATCCTGCAAAGCGATGCCACTTCTTCCACCCCACCCGGTCATCAAAGGTTCAATAGAAGCACGATTCTCACGCTGATCGAAGAAATATCCCGTCTTCTGACCTTCTACGATATCTACGACAATGTCCAAGCCGTTCTCGCGAACGTTCACATGACGTGGACATTCTCCATACAATGGTCCCTTCACTTGTTCCATACCTTCCAATTCACGGACAGATACGTCACTACGCTCATATATTCCTTCGGGATGCATGACTTCAATCAACGATGCCACGATGTCATTGCGGCACAAGTCCATGCCAAGCGTCAACAATTGGATCACTAGTACATCACCGAATCGATCCACAATCAATCCAGGTAGAAAATCTGCTTCACCATAGACCAATCTATAAGCCGTCTCGCCTGGGGTAAACCGTTCACGATGCTGAAGGCAATTTTGTAAACGCTCAGTAAAGAAAGCCTGATCCATCGATTCAATGGGACGATACGATACGATTCTTACCGTAATTTGCGATGCAGGATTATAATACCCTGTTCCAAGATACTTCTTCTGATGATTAAGTACGCTAACTAACTGACCCGCTTCTGGGTCACCTTCTACTGTTGCAATTTCACTTTTGAACACCCATGGATGCCCATGTTCTAATCTCTTCTTCTGACTCCGTTGTAGAATAACTGATGCCATTCATCTTCACTCCCTAATATGTACCTGTATCGATGCTTGTCACCGCAGGTTCTGTCATGTTTGTCATGGTTGTCCAACCACGGACATATAATTATTTCAAGGACAAGAACCGCAAAAATGCAAGTTCAAAAAGTCAGCTTTTCAGCACCAAGAAGATTGGATGAAGCTAGGGACTGAGGAGCGGAGCGTAGGCAGTACCTACGTGAGCACCGGAAGGACCGGCTGAATTCAATATTCGATGTCGAATGCGCTTCTTGGTATACTTCGTGATCAAAAGATGACTTTTTGAACATCCTCTCTAAAAGGAGAATCATATCCATGTTCCATGCTATTATCTTCCCTGTATTATACGGTTTGGCCATTTTCCTGCTTGGGATGAAAGTAATGGAGTCCGCTCTATCTCGCTGGGCTGGCCCCTTGTTAACATCTCTTCTAAGCAAGGCAACGTCGTCGCCCCTCAAAGGTATGCTATTCAGTACATTCATTACTGGCATTCTACAGAGTAGTACGGCCGTTACGGTCATCACCATAGGCCTCGTAAACGCTGGGCTTCTCACCTACGCTAGAACGCTTGGTATCATTCTTGGTAGTAACATTGGCACTTGCCTCACAACCGAATTAATGGGTTTGCAATTAGGACAATTGGCTCCCCCTTTACTCCTCATATCCATCGCAGTATGGGGTGCTGCTGTGATCGTAAATGACTATACACCATGGAAATTACACCAATTCAAGCATCTCTTCGAGCCTGCTCAATATATATCCCTCATCGTAGCCGGGTTCGCATTAATCATGTTCGGGATCCGTGTCATGCAATCGATCGGACCTGCATTAGATTCCTACGGTGTCTTCGGATGGTTCATCGAACGCGCTTCTCAGAATGTGCTCTGGGGAGTCGTTGCCGGAGCCTGCCTGACTGCCCTAATCCATAGTAGTGCCGCTGTAATTGGCCTGGCTATGGGACTTGCAAGTTCTGGTGCCCTACCCGTAGAAGTAGGTATTGCCATTGTCTTAGGATCCAATGTAGGCACATGCGTCACTGCTGTCATCGCTGCAACCGGTAGTTCTCCATCAGGCAAATTTGTCGCTTGGACTCATGTCGTACTGAATGTAGGTGGTGCAGCATTATTCATGCCCTTTATTCAACAATTACATAATGTATCTGCTTGGTTATCCACTGACCTCGGTAGCCAAATTGCCCATTCGCAGACGATATTTAATATCCTCTGCTCACTCATAGCACTTCCAATATGTTATCTTCCGATCTGGAGAAGGATCGACCGTTCCCCATCCTAAGACTTATACACTTATCCCTAACAATGACAGAGCTTTCCTGAGAATGATATCATTATTACGATAACCGCTCTGTTGCTGTCGACGCCAAGCATCTTTAGGCGTATACCATGACACTTCATTTATCTCCTCAATTTGAGGCTTCAGATGACCGCCCTTGGCTTCCACCAGATAATAATGTACTTCTTTATTCACTTCTCCATGAACAGGGTTCTGGTACGTATACGCAATAATATCCACAGGGGAGACAATACTTCCTAATATACCGGTCTCCTCTTCAATTTCACGTAGGGCTGTCTTTTCGATCGTCTCTCCCAGCTCCATCTTCCCTTTAGCTAACGACACTTTACCATAACGGTCCAGTATGAGCTGAATATGAAGTTCCCCATTCTCTTTCTTAAATACGACGCCACCTGCTGAAAACTCTTTATGTGTCATGCTGATGACCCCTTTATATCATATTATTAAGAAAAGGTTCACTTGCGGCGAAAAATATAAGGATTTCATCTCCTAACAAACAGAAAAATGAAATCCTTATCCATATCTCGGCTAACTTATTAACTTACACTAATCAACTTCCCTTTGCACTCGTTAACACCAGCCTCAACCATTTCTACACGACATATTTTACGGTGAAGATCCTCTGGCCCATCAAAAATAACCTGCAAATAGTTATCGCTGAATCCCTGTAATTTACCTGAACCCTCAGAGCCTTTACGAGCCCCCTCCGGGATGACCTCAAGAACTTGCCCAACAAACTGATTCGCATAAATAAGCTGCATCTGTTCAGATAGATCAATCAGATCGTGGACACGTGCATTCTTGATTTCTTCATCCACCTGATCCTCCATACGTGCTGCAGGCGTGCCTGTCCGTTTAGAGTATGGGAACACATGCATTTCTGAGAATTGGATCGCCTTCATCAGATCATAACCATTACGGAACATCTCATGACTCTCACCAGGGAAACCGACAATAATATCTGTTGTAATGCCTACGTCCGGCATAGCTTGGCGGATCAGTCCCATTTTATTATAAAATTGTTCTGTTGTATATTTACGTCTCATCCGTTTCAATACTTCATCATCTCCAGCTTGAAGTGGAATGTGAAGATGTCGGCACATTTTCGTAGATCGATTCAGAACATCAAGCATCTTATCATCGATTTGACTCGCTTCAATGGAACTGATTCGAATCCGTTCTAATCCATCTACCTTATCTAAATCCATCAATAGATCAGATAAATCATACTGTTCAAGATCATCGCCATAACCACCGGTATGAATCCCTGTTAAGACCATTTCCTTATAACCAGCTTCCACTAACTGATGAGCCTGTTTAATAATATTCTGCGGATCCCTACTACGTGATAAGCCCCGTGACCACGGTATAATACAGAATGTACAGAAATTGTTACAACCGTCTTGAATTTTGAGGAAAGCACGCGTGCGATCGGTAAAATCGGGAACGTCCATTTCCTCAAATACCCGATTCTTCATAATATTATGAACGGCATTAATGGGCTCACGCGATTCCTGAATTTCTTTCACAAAAGGAATTATTTTATCACGATCCTGCGTCCCAATGACGAGATCCACACCTGGAATATCCATGATCTCTGCTGGTGATGTCTGAGCGTAACAGCCCGTAACAGCGATTATTGCATTCGGATTGCGGCGAACTGCGCGACGAATAATTTGCCGACTCTTCTTGTCCCCTGTGTTCGTAACGGTACATGTATTAATTAAATACACATCGGCCGTCTGTTCGTAATCAACCTGCTCGTATCCTTCATCTTTAAAAAGTTGCCAGATGGCTTCCGTATCATAAAAATTGACTTTACATCCTAATGTATAAAATGCTATGGATGGCATTCTTAAACTCCTCCCATTTCACCAAAATCGTATAATATGCAAGAAAGGGCAACCATACCCGCGGTCTCACAGCGTAGAATGCGACGACCTAGTCCTACGCTGACTGCTCCCGCTTCCTCCGCTTTACGGCATTCCCCTTCACTGAATCCACCTTCTGGCCCAACAACGAGTAACACATTAGGCGTACTACTTGCTTCAACACTTTGTATAAAAGGTAGCAGTGCATCTCGAAGTTGTGATCCCTGCTCTTTCTCATAGCAAAAATATACAGCATCATATAGCGTAAATGACTTCATCAGCTGCGACCATGTTAGAGGTGGTTCTATCGCTGGAACAATATTGCGATGACTTTGCTCCGCCGCTTCTTTACAAATCTTCCGCCACCGTTCTAGACGCTTCTCTTCCTTCTTAGCATCATATTGGACAATCGTACGTTCCGATAGAAAGGGTACAAATGACACAGCCCCAATCTCTGTGCATTTCTGTATAACGGTCTCCATCTTATCCCCTTTGGGAAGGCTCTGCGCCAATGTGACCTTCACACGTGCTTCTTGTAACATGTCGAGATGCTCAACAATATTAGCAGTAACTAAACCTTGCTCTAATGACTCCAGCTCAACCACCGCTTCACGGGATAGACCATCACTTACAATGATCTTATCTCCTGCTTTCCCCCTCATTACTCTCGTAATATGACGTGCATCTTCACCTGTAATTTCCACGGTGTTTTCCCTGAATTGTTCCACAGATATGAAATATCGTTGCATCGCTTATCAGCATCCTATCCTTACGTAATTAACCTCCAAACATAACCATGAACATTTTAATAAAGCTCAAATACATCGACTGAGCAGCTCCATAAAGTGGGGTTATCGTATATTCCCGTAGCCCCGGAATGAACAATATCAATAGAAAAATTAACAGGGACCACTGTTCAAACTGCTTCATCTTACCTCTAGCTTCACGCGGAACCACATCTTCTAGTATCCGGTATCCATCCAATGGAGGTAATGGGATAAGATTAAATAGACACAGAAAGAAGTTCATAATAATAATAAAATAAAACGTGGTCGCAATCGCCTCAGCTAGTTTCAAATTCGTAATTGAACCTAATACGTCAAATTGAATTAGTCCTGCATAGACGAGTGCCCCCAATACGCCGAGCACGAAATTACTCAACGGTCCTGCTAATGAAACAATTGCACCCATTAGACGTGGTCGTTCGAAATTGTCACGATTCACTGGTACGGGTCTCGCCCAACCAAAGCCTGCAACAAGTAACAATATAATTCCAAACAAGTCAAAATGTACGGTTGGATTTAACGTTACACGTCCCAATAATTTGGCCGTAGGATCGCCGAATTTGTTAGCGAAGTAAGCGTGCGAGAACTCATGCACCGTAAATGCTAACACGATAGCAATCAAGAAAAACGGCATTTTGTCGATCGGGTAAATCAATATTTTATTTAGAAAATCCATACTTACCTCTTTCTAGCCACGAAGGCAATCCATTCTTCCTCACGATTTACATCGATGATTTCAAAGTTGGATGCTTTAAGCGCCTCTTGAACAACAAGTTCTTTATTTTTATATATCCCTGATGTTATAAAAATACCCCCTGGTTGTAACACTTGATACACATCATCAATAAGCAACAGAATAACCTCTGCTAATATATTCGCGACAACCATATCAACAGGCACGGTCACACCCAAGTTCACACCCTCTTCTTGATGTTTGAATACAGATAGGAGGTCGCTTTCTTTAACCGTTATGCTACCTTCCATCCCATTGAAGGCTGCATTCTCCTTCGCACTATGTACTGCTACTGGATCTAGGTCAACAGCTAAGACATGCTTTGCTCCCAGAAGAATTGCACCAATCGCTAATATTCCCGATCCTGTTCCAACATCAATAATCTCTTCTCCGCCCTGAATGACGTCCTCTAATGTACGTAAACAAAGAGATGTGGTCGGATGAGTACCCGTACCAAACGCCATCCCAGGATCCAAATGAATAAGCTTTTCCCCTTCAGATTCAGGGGTATACTCTTCCCATGTCGGCTTAATGGTTAGGCTCTTAGAGACACGTATCGGCTTGAAATATTGTTTCCAAGCATTAGCCCATTCATCTTCATCAATTAACTTTAACTCATAGCGAACTTCACCAGTGTCTATATCATACTGACTCAGCTCATCGACCCGCTGCTTCAATATAGGAACAACATTGTCCATCTCCATATCCACGGAGAAATAGCCTTTAATCACTGCCTGACCTTCGGGAATGTCATTCAAAGGTTCATCATAGAGCTCACCATATTTCGTATCTCTTACTTTATTGAGCGTTCCGGATTCTTCAATGGATACACCACCAGCTCCTGCTTCATGCAGGAAATTAGAAATCATTTCAATTGATTCTTCCGTAGTTTCTATCGTAAATTCGTGCCATAACATGTTGTTCTTATCCCCCTCATACCTATGCATAATTATCATTGTACTATACAAAGAGATCGGTGTACAAAAAAATATGACATATATAGTAAAAGGCTACGCCATCCTTATTCGGACAGCATAGCCTGCTTTATATGACATCATGAAATGAGGATAATAGTTACATCGAAGGCTTCATTTTTTGTAACTGCCGTTCATCTGCTTCCTTACTTCGTACTTGAGCTTCTATATCCTCCGTATCAGCATCGAGTGAGGAAAACTCGACATCTTCCTCTTTCATTGACATGAGCTCAGTCGTCTTCCCAGTCTTTGTTATGATATTATTGTTACGCTTACTTCTAGTCATCTTATTTATCCCTCCCTGAAATAGCATATTGGTAGGTTGCCGCTTCGTCCTTTTTTTATGCGTCGTTACTAGTTGCAAAAAAAGACATCCATAAATCGTTCAATTACATCGATCTAGACGACTTCCCCCTGTTTAAATGCTTAGGGAGTACTTGTATATTTAACGACCGGTACTTTCTCCTTTCGCAGCGCGTCCTGCAATTCCTGTCCGATGTGTAAATTATCTCGAATCAGATCTCGAGGAGTAAGAGCCATCCATTGATTTAACGATATATCGACAAATCGATCGCTCTTGAACATCTCCAAAAACCACAACGTTTGGTTACCTGTATTCTGAATATAGTGCCCGAAAGCATAAGGTACATAACCAACATCACCGGCTCTATAATCAAATGTACGTGCCGTACCGTTTCCCGCAAATACCGTCATCCGCCCTTGTCCAGTAAGATAATATTGCCACTCGTCGTTATTAGGATGCCAATGAAGTTCTCGCATTGCACCCGGTTCAATCTCAACCAGCGCAGCAGCGATGGTTTTTGAAATAGGAAAGTTAGAAGAATCCACGATTCGTACGCTTCCGCCAGGTGTCTTAATTGGTGTTTGCGCTAGCAACTGGTGCTTGAAACTTTGAGGTATTGTCCCGTAAGGAGACTGAACTTTCTGGCTTTCCAGCGAACCTGGAACATTGTCTTGAAAGATATAGACCTGCTCTGAAGGAATACTCTTAAAGGCACTCTCAGGTACGCCGAAATTGGCTGACAGCACATCTTTTGGTGTATGCGCAAACCAATCGGAAATGGATAAGGTATTCAGGTCCGAAAAATGACCATCATCGAAGACGAGCAGAAATTCGCAACCTTCTTCCAGCCCTTGAATTGAATGTGGAATTCCTGCGGGAAAGTACCAGAGGTCGCCCGGACCGACGTCGGCAATGAAATTTCGTCCTTCCTGATCGACTGAGGTTATGCGCGCCCGCCCTAATAGCATATATGCCCATTCTGCTTGCTGATGCCAGTGAAGCTCACGCACACCACCCGGCGTCAAGCGCATATTAACGCCCGCAAGCGTGGTTGCAATCGGTAGTTCCCTTATGGTGACCTCCCGCGACCATCCCCCGTGATTTAATTGCATATGAGTATCCGAGAATGAAAATTTCAAGTTAGGTATCAAACCTGCGTCAGTAACCGGTGGAACCAGCATGTCAGGATTCTCAATATCCCGCATAACGTCCCGAGGACCTAAATCTGTCGCTCCGGCACCATTTTTCCTTATAGGCTGTGGCACATGTACATTCGTGGCATGAGTCCAAGGTCGGTTTTCCATGAGACATACTCCTCTCATTTGGATTGTTACAAGGATATTTCTCTATCCTCATTCAAGTAATTTATGACATAGGTTCCGTTCGTATGACCTTGTCAGAAATAAAAAAACGGCAGACTAAGGATCACCTTAGCCTACCATTTTTATTCAATAGTCTCTTTTTAAGAAAAGTGAGTATCACCTCAGAGAATGAAACAATCAATCTCCACGGAAAGCTTTCTTCACGCGATCAAAAAAGGATTGTTCATGCTCATGTGTCTTTTCTCCATCTAAAGAGGCAATTTGTCGAAGAAGTACCTTTTGCTCATCATTTAGATTACTTGGTGTAATAACGACCACTTTAACATGTTGATCGCCTTGGCCAATGCCGCGAAGACGAGGTACACCCTTACCTCTAAGACGGAAGAACGTCCCTGTCTGAGTACCTGCCGGAATCTTCAACTTTATCTTTTCCGTCAATGTCGGAACTTCAACCTCATCTCCCAATGCTACTTGAGCAAAGGTTAATGGGATCTCGCAGTAAATATCATCCCCTTCACGTTCGAAGAAATCGTGAGCTTTCACGCGAATGACAATATATAGATCTCCTGAAGGACCTCCACGTAATCCGCCTTCTCCTTCACCTGTCATGCGCAATTGTGCTCCATCATCTACACCTGCAGGGATCTTAACATGAATCTTACGTTGTTTCTTAACTTTCCCTTGCCCATGGCAACTTCCACAACGTTCCTTAATAATCTTACCAGTACCACTACATGTCGAACAGCTACGGCGATTAGCCATACGTCCAAATGGTGTATTCTGAATAACTTCTTCCTGTCCACTACCATGACATGTATGACAGGTATGGGGTTTCGTACCCGGTTTAGCTCCAGAACCAAAACATGTATCACAAGACTCTGTACGTGGAATAGTAATATCACTTTCTTTACCAAATACAGCTTCTTTAAATTCGATCGTCATTGTATACTGCAGATCATTTCCCCGTTGTGGCGCATTCGGGTCCCGTCTTCCGCCACCTCCGAAGAACATATCGAATATATCACCCATGCCTCCAAAATCACCACCGCCAGAGGAGCCACCGCCCATTCCCTGATTTGGATCAACATGTCCATACTGATCATATCCCGCTTTCTTCTGTCCATCACTAAGAACATCGTAAGCTTCCTTAACTTCCTTAAATTTGGACTCAGCATCATCGGCCTTGTTTACATCCGGGTGATATGTTCGTGCTTGTTTACGATACGCCTTCTTAATCTCTTCATCCGATGCGTCTTTACTGACACCGAGCACTTCGTAGTAATCGCGCTTTCCAGCCACTCTGCCACCCCCACAACATCTCTGTTATCTTATCCATACTTACAATCCTATTTTCGCAAAGAGAAAGCCAAAGCATGGGATGCCCCGGCTTTGACCTTCCCTTTTCTCCTCCAAACACTTCTTATGAAGGAAACCTTCTATAGGTTACTCTTGTTTCTTATCTTCGTCAACAACCTCATAGTCTGCGTCCACAACATTATCTTTCTTCGCTCCGTCATTAGCTGAACCTTCAGCACCTTGTTCTGCTTCTGCAGCTTGCTCGTACAACTTCATTGACAATTGTTGAACGATCTCTGTCAACTCTTCAGCCGCCTTGTTAATTTCTTCAAGGTTATCTGTTTCCAAAGCCGTTTTCACTTTTTCTTTGGCTGCTTCAGCTTTTTCGATTTCAGATGCATCGATCTTCTCGCCTAGATCCTTAATGACTTTATCCGTCGAATATACAAGTTGGTCAGCATTATTCTTCGCTTCAATCATTTCTTTACGTTGACGATCCTCTTCGGCATGCTCTTCAGCATCTTTCATCATACGTTCCACTTCTTCATCACTCAAACCGCTTGAAGATGTGATCGTAATTTTTTGGCTCTTATTCGTACCTTTATCTGTTGCAGCTACGTTAACAATCCCGTTCGCATCAATATCAAATGTAACTTCGATTTGCGGTATACCACGTTGTGCTGGAGGAATCTCACCTAGCATGAAGCGTCCAAGTGTCTTATTACCTGCTGCCATTTGGCGCTCACCTTGCAAGACGTGGATTTCAACACTTGGTTGGTTATCTGCATAAGTTGAGAATACTTGTGATTTACTTGTAGGGATCGTAGTGTTACGTTCGATCATCTTCGTAAATACACCACCCGCAGTTTCAATACCTAGGGACAATGGAGTTACATCAAGTAGA
The DNA here is from genome assembly GCF_051550225.1 of Paenibacillus sp. FA6. Taxonomy (NCBI): domain Bacteria; kingdom Bacillati; phylum Bacillota; class Bacilli; order Caryophanales; family Paenibacillaceae; genus Paenibacillus; species Paenibacillus sp. FA6. The sequence goes on from NZ_CP188820.1 coordinate 3,035,162, forward strand.
ACAACGTCTTTCACTTCACCTGTCAGAACTCCGGCTTGAACTGCTGCTCCAAGAGCAACAACTTCATCAGGGTTAACCCCTTTGTGAGGATCTTTACCTGTCAACTTCTTAATGGCATCCTGAACAGCAGGAATACGTGTAGATCCACCAACAAGAACAATTTTATCTATATCATTCGGAGTCATACCCGCGTCACTTAGCGCTTGACGAGTAGGTCCAAGCGTACGCTCAACCAAAGAATTTGTTAATTCATCGAATTTAGCGCGAGTTAGGTTAATTTCTAAATGTTGTGGAACCCCATCAACTACAGTAATAAACGGCAAGGAGATCGTTGTAGTCAACACGCCAGACAATTCCTTTTTCGCTTTTTCTGCAGCATCCTTCAAGCGTTGAACAGCCGATTTGTCCTTACTCAGATCAATTCCTTGATCCTTTTTGAATTCACTTACGAGGTAATCAATAACCAATTGGTCAAAGTCATCCCCACCAAGACGGTTATCTCCACTTGTTGCTTTTACTTCAAAGAATCCATCGCCTAGTTCAAGAATGGATACGTCAAATGTACCACCACCAAGGTCATACACAAGAATCGTGTGGTCTTCAGACTTTTCCATGCCATATGCAAGTGCCGCTGCTGTTGGCTCATTAACAATACGTAGAACTTCTAGACCCGCAATTTTACCAGCATCTTTAGTAGCTTGACGTTGACTATCGTTGAAATAGGCAGGAACCGTAATAACGGCTTGAGTAACCGTTTGTCCTAGATATGCTTCTGCATCTGATTTTAACTTTTGAAGAATAATAGCGGAAATCTCTTGTGCTGTATAATCTTTATCATCAATTTTCTCTTTGTGATCCGTACCAATATGGCGTTTAATTGACATAATCGTACGATCTGGGTTCGTAATGGATTGACGTTTCGCTGTTTCACCAACAATACGCTCGCCATCTTTCTTAAAACCTACAATCGATGGTGTTGTCCGTGCACCTTCTGGGTTAGGAATAACAACGGCCTCGCCGCCTTCCATAACTGCTACACAAGAATTCGTTGTACCTAGGTCAATCCCGATTACTTTACTCATCTTAAAATTCCTCCTTTTATATATAAAGCTCAATTATTCACTAACTTTAACCATCGCTGGGCGAAGGAGCTTATCCTTCAACATATAGCCTTTTTGAACTTCTTCAACAACGGTTCCCTCTGGATAAAGGTCACTTTCCACTTTCATGATCGCCTGATGAAATTCCGGATTAAATGGCTGTCCCACACTTTCCATAGCAACTAATCCTTCAGCCTGTAAGGTACTTTCCAATTGACGGAAGATCATATCCATCCCTTTTGAAAAAGACTCCACTTGCTCATTTGCAACATCAACTGAAAATGCTCGTTCAAAGTTATCCATGATCGGCAATAGTTCCGTGATTAGCCTAATAGAAGCATATTTAGCCGAATCTTCCTTCTCTTTCTGTGTACGTTTACGATAATTGTCGAAATCAGCTTGTGCACGCAAAACACGTTGTTGATTCTCATCCGCAAGTGCTTGTAGTCGCTCTAGCTCAGTTAGCAAAGCTGGTTCTTGTTCAAGCGAAGACGTTGATTGTTGCTGATTCACTTCTTCCACGATGTCTGTCTCTATTTCTTCTGAAACATTATTTATTTCTTGTTGTTCCTCTTTCATGGTGTCTCCACCTCCTTAACCTAGTTTAAATAAAATCACTTGATTATGTTATACGAGTTCAATGAGGAGTTCGGTATTCCTAATCATTTAACCGTCCATCCTCTTCCCTCATCTTAATCACATTATGAATACGAAGTACTGCCATTGCGACTTCACCAGCAGCTTTCAGCCCATGGGACTTGACGAGGGCAGGATCAACAATTCCCTCAAGCTCATAATTAATAACGTGACCTGTATCGCAATCAATCCCCATACTATCGCAATTTTCTGTAATCTGAGCTGCACGTGCTTCCTCTAATTTCTCAAGAGGATTATAGCCAGCATTCAACAATATTTGAGACATAGGCTTCCTAAGTGCTGCTGCAACAGCAGCAACTCCAAAAGCTTCCATCCCCGTGACTGTTTCTCGCTGACGCTCTAGCTCATAGGAAATGGCCAATTCAGTGGTACCTCCACCAGGCAGCACGCCTCCTGATACGGCAGCCTGTAAGGCTGACGCCGCATCTCCTGCGATCCGTGCTGATTCTCCCACCACTTCAGCTGTACTAGCTCCTACCACCACAGTAACGAATGGTCCTTGGCTATTAGCTTGAGATTGCATACGGACACGCTCGAGTTCCTCATCATAAGCTACCTGAGGAGAGAATCCTAATACAAGCCGTAGTTGTTCAGAACTCTTATGTAGCGCTGTACGTCTAACTGGAACAGCCCTCGTCATCTCACATACACGGTTGATATCGACTCGGCTCACTCTCTGAATGACTAGTATACCATGATCAATACAGAACTGTTCAGCATCAGGATGAATGCCACGTTCTAATAGAATCACACCTACTCCGATCTCATGTATGCTTAGTAATTCTCTACCGAACTGCTCACGCAGATCCATATAGCGCGCAAATCCAGCCTCTGTGGTTAACACTTCTTCATCTAGAGACTCAGGCTCCAGCGCATCTTGAAGAACTAGTATTCGGACATCCTTCAGCACCTGGTTCCCTCGAGAATGCAAAGGTTTCTGACGCAACAACAATCCTTCGTATACTTCATTGTCAGCTTTCTCAATCGCGATCACACAATTTGCTAAATTAAATGTGGGTTCCTTCATTCGTTCCACACCCACTTTGGAAGCAGCATCCATCACAAGCTTCACAATATCTCTGCGTTCTCGACCTGCTACATAAGCAGTCTTTTCCAATAAGGGATCATGAAGTCCTTGGATCATTCTCGTTCGACGTTGTAATGATTGTATCGCAAACTCAATGCCTTGTTGCATACCAGAGACTACTTTGGAAGCTGGAACTCCCTTCATAATCTGTACAACACCTTCTTGTACCAGCGCACCTGCTAGCACAATCGCCGAAGTCGTGCCGTCTCCGACTTTTCTTTGCTGTGATCTTGCCACTTGAATGAGTAGACTGGCCGCAGGATGACTTACATCTATTCTGTCCAAAATAGTAACGCCATCATTGGTAATGATTACTTCTCCTCTGGAACCGACAAGCATAACATCCAGTCCCTTTGGACCTAATGTACCCTCCACCGCAGAAGTAATGGCGCGGACTGCATTACTATTATTAAGCAAGGTCGAGTAGTGCTCCTCACCCTCACGAAGTGATTGCTGTCCTTGACTCATCTATTCCACTCCCTATTTGTACCAATGTGACAATAGCGTTGTCAAATCTTTTGAAATAACCCCCATGATGCTCATGACTCTGGCATACTCCATCCTTGTGGGTCCTAATATTCCAATGGTTCCTAAAGACTCTCCTTCTAATGAATATGTAGCTGTAATCAAGCTACAATCAGCGAATGCCTTATGATCATTCTCTGTACCGATCCTTACCTGAATCCCACTCCCACTAGAACTAGGATCCATCATCTTCATTAAGGTAGGCGTTTCTTCAAGTAGATCTAGAATACCCTTCACTTTATCGACATCTTTAAATTCGGGTTGCGTAAGCATATTCGTCGTACCACTAAGGTATACTTGGTGTTCACCCTCACGATCCAATATAGAATCCAGAACAATAAGCAATTCCTCATAGTGTGTTGTGTATCTCTCCAATTCCTCTGCAAGTTCAGAGTATAAACGAGATTTTAATTTGAATAGTGGAACGTTAACGAGCTTACTATTAAGCAAATTCACCACTTTTTCCATCTCTGAAACAGAGACGCCTGGAGGGATGACTACCGTCTTATTCTCTACTTGTCCTGTGCTTGTCACGATGATAGCGACCGCAGTTGTCTCATTGAGTGGAAGTAGTTGGAAATGACGTAGCGACGTATGAAAGACCTCTGGACCTAGCAGGATCGATGTATAATTTGTCATATGAGAAAGAATTGTAGCCGAGTGCTGAATGACCTGTTCCATCGCATTTAACTTCTCAGCGTAAAAGGATCTGATCTTATTGCGCTCAACAGGGTCAATCGCAATCCAAGGAGCCATATGGTCTACATAATAGCGATAACCTTTGTTGGAAGGTATCCTTCCGGCAGAAGTATGAGGTTGTTCAAGAAATCCCAATTCCTCCAGATCAGCCATTTCATTACGAATTGTAGCCGGGCTATACCCAACATCAGCTCTCTTGGAAATGCTGCGAGAACCGACAGGTTCGGCAGAACGAATATAATCGTCAACAATAACATTCAATATCATTCTTTGACGTTCAGTTAACAACTCTTTCCCCTCCTCGCAGCAATTTTTTTAAAAGATATCGTTAGCACTCACAACCATTGAGTGCTAACTACTAATATAAAAATACCAAACTGACCTATTTGTTGTCAAGTCAGTTCAGTATCTTTAGTACAGCTATCTCATCACAGCAAAGCTGTTTACTACAAAAGACGCAGTCAGTCCACACCTTTTCAGGAAAGATTTCTTTGTCTACGACATCAAATCCATTCTTAATAAAAAAGGATACTTCATATGTTAAGGCCATCACTTTGGGAATCTTCCTTTGTCTAGCTTCTTCTATTAGCGCAGTTACTAGCTTGGACCCAATTCCTCGACCTTTATACTCTTCCCCAATACCTAATGAACGTATCTCCACTAAATCATCGCCTAGTTGGAATAACGATCCACAACCAACGGTCTGACCATCCAGCTCTGCCACAATAAATTGATCCAATTGTTGTTCCAATACCTTACGTGAACGTGGAAGCATAATTCCCTTTTCAGCATATCCCTGTATCATCACAGTTAGATATTCTATATCTTCAGGAACTGCTTTCCTGCATATCACCGACATCCCGCTCTCCTCCTTACACACGCTGCATAATAATATGAATAAATATACAACAGCACGCATAAAAGTTCAAGATGTTAATTTTCCACAAGCGATCCTACAAATTCACCAAATACATCATTCCCGAACAATATTCCCTTGTCACTTAGTCGATAACCCTCATTGGTAATTTCAAGAAGACCCGTATTCACCATCTTCTCAAGTTGCTTGGCGAACACGACATCCATCTGCTCTTCGAACTGATCTTCGAAATGGGCTTTGGATACACCCTTGAGCACTCGTAATCCAACCATTAGAAAGTCCTCCATGGCTTCTTCTTTCGATATAAGAAAGCTATCTAGACGTGGGAGCCCTTGTTTCACAGCCTCAACATAGGGATTGACTCCTTTTATGTTTACGTGACGATTTCGACCTATATATCCATGCGCACCTGCACCAAGACCGTAATAATCCTCATTTAGCCAGTACGTCATATTATGTCTGCTTTCAAACCCAGGCTTGGCAAAATTACTAATTTCATATTGATCATACCCTGCTTGCTTCATCCGATCCATCAATAAAAGATACATTTGAAGTTCATCATCTTCATGAGGCAATGGTAACTGATTTTTCTGATACATCGTATGGAAAAGCGTATTTTCCTCTACTTTCAAGCTGTATATGGAGTAGTGGTTTAGATTAAGCTCCAACGCCTTCGTCACACTCTCCGAAAGCATCTCCAATGTCTGATTGGGAAGCCCAAACATAAGGTCAATGGACATGTTATCAAATCCCGCTTTACGGGCATTCTCTAAGCTGTGATAGACATCATCTGTATTATGAATCCGTCCAATGCCTGAGAGTAACTCATTCTGAAATGCTTGAACACCGAAGCTAACACGGTTTACACCGCCTTCTCTCATCACTGTCAATTTCTCCAGATCTGTCGTCCCAGGATTGGCCTCCATCGAGAATTCAATATCATCTGACCAGTCTGGGAAATGGGTACGTACTGAGTTTAAGAAATATTTCATTTCATCGGGTTTCAGAACAGTTGGTGTTCCTCCGCCAACAAAAATACTTTTAATTTGTCCCGGTGGAGTTTGCGCAACTGTCAATTCCATTTCTCGATCTAAGCCAACCAAATAATCCATCACAGGCTGATCCTTCAATACATATGAATTAAAGTCACAGTAAAAACACTTGTTTGTGCAAAAAGGAATATGCAAATAAATCGCTTGAGGTTTACGGCTTCCCAGATGAACATTTTGCTTGTGATGCTGAAGTTCCGCCATAATAATATCCCCCTAAAAAGTTTTGTATTGTAATATTGATTCACTACTAATTGGTTAGAAAAGGGGAGCCGCAGCGGCCCCCCTGTGAATAGATTCACTCTATATACATAACATACTTCAGCTTATCAGTCGTCGACTTTCAATACCGCCATAAATGCTTCCTGCGGAACTTCAACGCTTCCGACCTGCTTCATACGCTTCTTACCTTCTTTCTGCTTCTCAAGCAGCTTCCGTTTCCGTGAAATATCGCCACCATAACATTTAGCTAATACGTTTTTGCGCAAAGCTCTTACTGTTTCCCGAGCTACTACTTTCGTACCCACCGTAGCTTGAATAGGTACCTCGAACATTTGACGAGGAATAATCTCACGCAATTTCTCACAAATAATGCGTCCACGATTGAACGAGCGATCCCGGTGAACGATGAATGAAAGGGCATCCACTTGCTCATTGTTCAGCATGATATCCATTTTGACAAGATTAGATCTACGGTATCCAGATATTTCATAGTCGAAAGATGCATAACCCTTCGTACCGGACTTCAACTTATCAAAGAAATCATAGACAATCTCCGAGAGTGGAACTTCATAAATGATCGTTACACGATTTGCGTCTAAGTACTCCATATTTACGAACTCTCCACGTTTGTTCTGGCACAGTTCCATGACCATACCCACATAGTCATTCGGTACGATAATGGATGCCTTAACATAAGGTTCTTCCACATGGTCAATCTTACTTAGCTCTGGATAATTAGAAGGGTTGTCAATCTGAATCACGTCCCCGTTAGTCATCGCGATCCGATAGATAACACTTGGTGCAGTCGTGATGAGTGGAATATCGAATTCACGCTCAATCCGCTCCTGAATGATCTCCATATGAAGTAAGCCTAAGAATCCACAACGGAATCCAAATCCAAGCGCACTAGATGACTCCGGCTCGAAGCTGAGAGATGCATCATTTAACTGAAGCTTCTCTAGTGCTTCCCGCAAATCGACATATTCCGATGTCTCAATTGGATACAGACCGCAATATACCATTGGATTGATTGTCCGATAACCCGGTAGCGCTTCTGCTGTCGGATTCTTCATGCTAGTTACTGTATCCCCAACACGTGTATCTCCTACATGCTTAATCCCGGCAACGATAAAGCCGACATCTCCCACTTTCAGTTCATCCACGATGGTCATGCTAGGCATGAAGGCACCAACCTCAATGACTTCAAACGTTTTGTTAGTTGCCATCATCTTAATCTTGGACCCTGCTTTTATACTACCATCTACTACACGTATGTAGACGATAACACCCTTATATGCGTCATAATGGGAGTCAAAGATCAAAGCTTTCAACGGTTGTTCTGGATCTCCCGACGGAGACGGAACCTGTTTTACGATCTGCTCCAAGATTTCTTTGATACCAATGCCTGCCTTCGCTGAAGCCAGTACAGCTTCGCTTGCGTCCAACCCAATAACATCCTCAATTTCCTGTCTTACGCGTTCTGGATCTGCGTTAGGAAGATCAATCTTGTTAATAACGGGTAAGATCTCCAAGTTGTTATCCAGTGCTAAATAGACATTCGCGAGTGTTTGAGCCTCAATTCCCTGTGCAGCATCTACGATCAGCAATGCGCCTTCACAGGCTGCAAGGCTTCGAGATACTTCATACGTAAAGTCTACGTGCCCCGGTGTGTCAATCAAGTTCAGAATATATTCTTCACCATCGTCGGCGCGATATAATAAATTAACGGCCTGCAGCTTAATCGTAATTCCCCTCTCGCGTTCAAGGTCCATCTTATCCAGCACTTGCTCCTGCATTTCACGAGAAGATAGTGTGCCAGTATACTCTAGAATACGGTCAGCCAAGGTAGATTTACCATGGTCAATATGGGCAATGATACTAAAATTACGAATTTTCTTTTGTCTCTCAAATACGTCCTTCATTCCTTACCCCCACAAACAGCCTGATGTTTCAATCACCTCATTATAACAGTTGTAGATTAGACGGGCAATCCCAGACAAATACAAAATAAGATTACCTTTGAAGCATCACACTTATTCTGTGATGGAACTGAACAGAGTTACTACGAAACGGATGCCCTCTTGAGATCCTTTTTGTAATAGAGTCGCTGTCTTATCCGCCAAAACATCCACTGATGATTTTGACCTATCGGGTATCAATATTTCTTGAGGTGTTTTATCTGCATAGGCTGGAACCGTCGCTCCCCCTTGCACAGAAGCCTCATTAGGCTGTGTATCAATCGTAACTGGCTGGAATGTAATGGTATACGAACCTGCCACACTCGGATTGGGATTAATCTGAGGCACCGGCAACGTAAACTCCTGTGTGGAGCTGGTATTAGCCACTATACTTGGCTTGGGAGTTGTAGACTCACTTGGATTAGGATTCGCAAACTGCATGCCCACAAGAACGCCTAAACCAGCCCATATCCCAATGACCCACATCCTTTTACTAAAACGAGACATGTACAATCCCTCCTTAATTTACGAAGATTCACGAATATTATTTTAACCACCGCTTTTTACGCTTGTTTCAGATTTCACGGTACTTGCTTTCTTTGCCTTCTGATCTTCAAAATATACATCCGCTATAATGTCAGCCAAAATACGGGACGTACGTTCCAGTTCCTCTTTAGTGTTATCAATTCCTCCGATTTCAATGATAATGCTATTCGGAGATAGTGACTGATTATATTCACCATTACCCTGCTCTGCTGTTTTCCCCCAAATCCCTCGAGAAATACCAGGATAAGCAGCTTCCAGTTTCTTATGAATAGAATTTGCATAAGCTTCGTTTTGACGCCAATTTTTATTCTCATGTCCAATGATGAAATACATTTGCGCATAACTTACACCTTTGATTATGGTTGTCGTCTTCTCATGCCGCGCAGAATCGCGATGGATATCGAGTAAATAGGTTATTTTATCATTTTGTGCAAGGGCCTCTTTAACAGCTTGCCGGGAATATTTATAAGAATAGTTCCAATTATATTCTTTTATATAAGCTGGATAATCATTCTGAAGGTGTATTGTACCTACTCCTTTAGCTTTAAGCTCCGTAGCTATAAATTCACCTATTTGCATCACATTTTTGGTAGGCACCGCTGAACTAGGATTAGTACTAACTGTTTCTAGTAATGGATTAAAAGCTTCACGAGGATGCGAATGATAGATTAGAACCTCACTGTTCTCAACAGTGGGAGCCTTTGTGGGAACTAGCGGATCTTCCGGCTTCACAATTTCACTTGGCTTGGTAACTGGATCTGGAATGATGATGCCTTCTTGTGATTTGGCACTCGCCACAGCTTTAGTAGCATCAGGATGATAATCTTCCGGGGCTTCCATGTTCTTATTTCCCGTCGCACTACGGAGTAGAACAGGATTATTACTATCCATACCAGGCAACTCTCTTGCCAGCAAACTTTTAGGATCCCGAAGATTTACACTTGTCAGCAATTGAAACACGAATGTACTCATTTTCTCGCCAGATAGTGAGGATGATTCTTTACCTTTATTTAAATGGGGCATTTCCATACCCAACATATCCATGAAAAGTTCACTTGTAAGGGATGATGCGAAGCCCTTCATGGATGACACCGGAGATGAATTAAACCTCTGCTCTGCCATACCTCCAAGACCTAGCAATATAAAAAAAATCATTGAACTCAACATCAAAAGTATGAATGTACGTCCCATTGTTAGAATCGACAGCCATTTAGCTCTCCATTTGTGTATATTCCAAATTTGAAACCATTCTTTTTTCATTCTAATGTCCTCCTGAACTCTCTTATACTTTAAATCTATGAACTGGAGAGATTCACTAGAACCGAAAAACATAAAAAAGAAGCTCCGCTAGACTCGGAGCTTCTCCCTATATTGGATAGAACAACAACTTGAATCAGTGTGTATAAGCTCCAACGTTCGTAGGATCAACTGCTTCATGCAGAGCTGCATTTAATCCAGTAGCAACGATATTAGCCATGTCTTCTATAAACTCATCGATTTCCTTAGGCGTCACGATTAGATCATGTCCGAGAGGTTCCAGCACTTCTTTAACTAAGGCCAGACGTTCCCCTTCAGGCATATCATCTAACATCCCCATAATCTCTTTCGTATGATTTGTTTCCCGATCCAGATGCTTCTTCATCAAATCGATGGCGTTGTTTACGATAGTAGATGCGTAACAAACCGTAGGTACTCCAATAGCTATACAAGGTACCCCCAACACTTCCTTAGTTAATCCACGCCGTTTATTACCAATCCCGGATCCGGGATGGATGCCAATGTCAGCAATTTGGATCGTCGTGTTTACCCTTTCAAGCGATCTGGATGCTAATGCATCCACAGCAATAATCAGATCAGGCTTCGTACGATCTATAATACCTTGTACAATTTCACTTGATTCAATACCCGTTACACCGAGTACTCCTGGGGCAATCGCGCTCAGTTGACGGTATCCTGGTGCAACCTGATCAGGTACCAATTCGAAATAATGACGCGTGACTAATATATTCTCTACGACGAGCGGTCCAAGGGAATCCGGAGTAACATTCCAGTTTCCAAGACCAACCACCAAGACAGAACTAGTCTTTTGTATGCCAATCAACGTTAGGAAGTCTTCAAATTCTCGGGCAAAAGCTTCAGCTACTCTCCCTTGCAATCCGGTATCACCACCACGAAGTCCAGGTACTTCAATCGTCACGTAATGACCCTTCACACGACCAATCATCTTCGATCCTTCTTCGTTAAGTACATTTAGCCGAGTAATTTTAATCCCATCATTCTCCGAGATTTCTTCATCTACACCTGAAATAGGGGCACTGTATCTTTTTTCTGCCATTTCCTTAGCATCTAAAGCAAGATCTGTTCGAACATTGTAATTCTGCAAATCTAATGTCATCCTATTTCCACCTCCTTCTTCTTCCTATGATAGTGTGTGAGAGGAGGAGGATGTTTATGCAAGCCCTTTTAAGTATTGCTTTTTAATGTATCACATGCTAAAATATTTTAAGTTGTGAATCATGTCGATCTATCGAATGTCTTTCAGGAGGTGAATGCAATGCCAAATATTAAATCCGCTATTAAACGTGTGAAAGCAAATGACAAACGTCATGCGCTCAATGCTTCTCAAAAATCCGCTCTTCGTACAGCTGTTAAAGCTGCTGACAACGCGCTGGTAAATAATGAAGTTGAAGGTGCAAATGCTGCTATTCAATTGGCTTCCAAAAAGCTGGATAAAGCTGTAACTAAAGGCTTGATCCACAAGAATGCAGCTGCTCGTAAGAAATCACGCTTGGCGAAAAAACTTAACGCCCTTAATGCTCAAGCATAAGAAGCGCTATTCATACGACAGATGCAAAAGTCCTGAACAGCGGGTAGCTGATCAGGACTTTTTATCATTGCTATGTAGTACCTAGTCACCTACTCGAAGTAAGAATAGTTCTAGACCGAGCACCTTATCTATTCGTCCCGTCTTCATGTGGTAATCTAGATCCGCAAGTCTGCTTAATATTCGTTTCAAATCTTCAAATTTGAACTTTCTCGCTTGTTCACCTGCAATTTTAACCGCATAAGGATGAAGCCCAAGTTGCGAAGCAATTTGCGCTTGCGAATAACTTTGCCCCGTCAATTCCTTCACCTGTAGAACCATTCGAAACTGCCTTGTGATTAGTGACGCAATCTTAATCGGCTCTTCCCGTTGCTTCAATAGTTCATAAAAGATACTCAATGCTTGTTCTAACCTCAAATTAGCAATATTCTCAACAAGGGAAAAGACATTCTGCTCTGTGCTAAGGGCAACTAACTGCTCCACCGTATCACACTCTATCGTCCCACCTTCGCCTGAATATATGCAGAGTTTGTCCAGTTCGGATGACAACTTCTGAAGCTGTGTACCCGCGTTTCTAACAAGGATTTCAGCCGCCCCCGCTGCTAATAAACATCCTCTCTGTTTCGTCTCCTTAGCTATCCATTCCAGTAGTTCATTGCCCCCTAGTGAAGCAAATGGGAGGACAACACTTGCAGCCTTCAGCGCCTTGACTACCTTCTTCCGTTCATCTAATTTATCATGATACACCAGAAATATAAGGATGCTATATTCAGCAGGATTCTTCAAATATTCCAATAGCGCTTCGATTCGATGTTCTATTTTCCCGCCCTCTTTACCAGCAGTAAAAATAGAGGCGTCTCGAACAAATATTAGCTTACGCGGCACCATAAAAGGTAATGTCTCTGCTTCTTCAATAACAACCTGTATTGGAGTTTCTGCCAAATCATAGTTCACAATTGCGAAATCGCGGTCTTCCTTTTGAATTAATTGATCTACCAATAAGGAACCGAACTTTTTTATTTGATATTTCTCCGATCCATAAAGTAAGTATACAGGAGCTGCATCTCCATGTTTGATCGCTTTGGTTGCTGTCTTAATGTCCATGGTAAATCCCTCCCTCTTTCCCCTCTATACATAATCCCTTTAAGAGGTTGTTCAATAAGTCATCTTTTAAACACGCACTTCTATTTATTCTATCAAAAAAAAGGCTTTCCAACCATAAGAAAGGAACCTCGAGTCTTCACTCAGGGCTCCTTCGCTCCGGCACATCTATTCCAAATCCATATTATGGAGTATTAACAACTTCGGCTACCTTAGAATAAGTGTAGACTGACGTTTTTCCGTCGAGCTCTATTTTGTACGTAAACACGGTACTGTCTAATGACCACTCACCCATTACCCAAGGTCCCACTAGATCAATACTTTGAATAACGCTTTTATCACTTACATTTCCAGCAGGTAACCGATATATAACCAACTTCTGATTCTCGAGAACGGCAGACATTGTCCCATCAGGTGAATCTAACGAGCTAGAAGCCGAAGCAGTCTCAGGAGATGCAGCTACATGGCTACTGAAACTGAATCCTGTAATATCATCCATAATACGTTTCTTATTCGGAACAGGATCTACAACTGATGCTTGTAAAGGCTCACTCGCTTGCTTATCCACTGGTATTTCATCTTCCACAGCATTCTTCAAAGAATCCAGCGACTCCGGTTGAACCATCCTTGCAATAGATGGTTCATCCGCTGCATTCGAAGATGGATTTGAGCTCGGATCTTGTTGATTCGACTTAGGTGAATCAGAAGGTACCACTTCTTTATCACTTTTTAACGGCGCACTTGGTTTCCCTGTATCTGAATTCACAGGTGATAAGTCCATTGTTTCTTGTTCTAATTCGGTAGAATCCAGCGATGGAGAGCCTAGTTCATCCTTCAGACCCTCAGCAGGAGACAAATTCTTATCTTCTACAGTACTTGAATCGTTCGTTGCACTATTATCCGCCCCGCCAGTCTTCATAGACATAGCCTCATCTTCCGCACCCACGTTTGACTCCATACTTGTAGATACGGGTTCTTTATATTCAATCTGTGCATCTGATAACTGTTGTGGAGAATAACTATAGATAGCTACACCTAATATACCTACGGCAGCCGCTACCCCGATCAAAGTTCTTGTAACCCCCGTTGTAGGGAATCGTTTCTTCCGCTTATTGATATATGCTACTGGAATCATCTCTGCGGGTTGAAGTTCTTCGGAATCTTCCTCCTCAAGGCGTGCACGATCCAATGCATCAAGTTGAGGCATAATAGCATCCACCAAACTATATTTGGGTACGACGAGCGGAAGTCTCTCCAATTCATGGGTTAGAGCCTTCAGCGTACGAAAGGCTTCTGCACATTGTTGACAACCAGCAATATGTCCCAACATTTCCGCCACCTCATCTTCATTAAGGTCGTTATCCAAATATCGGTGCATCGATTCTACCACCCCTGTACATCTCATCCTGACACACCTCCTTTCTGATACTCTTGTAGTATGCTCTGTAGTTGTTGTCTTGCCCTAAATAAGTATGATTTCACCGTGTTTAATGGAAGATCCAAACATTCTGAAATTTCGTTATATGAAAGTTCCTGTAAGTACCTCAGTACAATAACATTTCTATGATGTTCTGGAAGTTGATTAATAGCCTCTCGAATGTCTTCCGCCACATAAGAGGACAGAACGATATGCTCGACATCCTGTTTATCTTCAAAATTAAATTCATGCTCATCTATGGATACCGTTGGCTTAGTACGCCTAAACTTATCGATACATATATTGGTCACAATCCGTTGTACCCATGTTTTAAATTTCGCCTTTTCTTCATAGGAATCAATTCGAGTATAAATGCGGATCAACGCCTCCTGAGCGGCATCCAAAGCATCTTGTTCATTATTTAAGATATAATAGGCTGTGCGATACACATGTTGTTCAATATCACGTAATAGGGTAATTAGAGCGTCGCGATCGCCCGATTGAGCGGCTCTAATGAGTCCAAGCTCTACCACAAAGGATATCCCCCTCTCCCTGTAATCTTACTGACGTGTAAGACCAGCAAATTGTTGCATTTTTTTTAATAATAAAAAGACTTCTATGCGAATCTTACAAGAGTACGGTCCGGAGCACAACCCTAATAAACATAAAAATCCAATTTCAACCTACTTTAATTTATTTCTGACCCATACTTTGTCATGATGATAGAGTCTCATTTGAATCTCTCCCTGCTGATCCGTACGAAAGATACCCATTCCTTGTTCAGTGATCCGATCAACCACTTCAGGTTTGGGATGACCATAAGAGTTATTGAATCCCGCAGATATAACTGCAGCTGTTGCTTTCCAGCGAGCAAGCCACTCTTCAGAAGTGGATGTTTTACTACCGTGATGGGCAATTTTAATAATATCGGCTCCCTCTAATACAGTTGCCACATTTGCTTCATTTCTCAGTATATTCATCTCATTTGCTATGTCCATATCCCCTGTTAATAACACGCGTACACCATTCATATCGAGTATAAATACTAGAGATGAATGGTTCTGGTCCTTTACTATAGGCAATTCCATTTGCTCATCTTGTGTCATTTCAGGTGATAGGAATATCATCTCCGTATACTCATCAGGTTGCATCACCATCGTATTATGAACAGCATAAATTGGGATATCCTTTACAAGAGCCGTTGATAGTAACTTTTCCATTGTAACCGTATGTGTAAGTGTACCATTAAATAATAAAGCTTTCACTGGAATATGATCCAAAACAGCCTGTAACCCACCTATATGATCCTGATCCCCATGGCTAAGCACTACAGCATCAAGATGATGAATACCTCGTTTTTTCAACAAAGGCACAACCACTTTTTCTCCTACTTCAAAAGGTACTTTACGGTTCTTCCAAGAGTCCTCCTGCTTCCTGAAACTTACCGTCCCTCCACCATCCACAAGAATATTTTTCCCTTTAGGTGTTGTAATAAGAATACTATCCCCTTGACCAACATCCAGAAATGATACTATACCCGCCCCATTCAATGGCTCTGGTTGGTACCCCTTATACAATAAGACTATAAATAAGAGCAATAGTGGCGCAACAATGAACTGCTTCCAACTAAGCTTGTTCGATCGGGATTCTATCTTTCGTTGCTGCGAATGAAGCACATCTTCAAGAGGAACTGTATCATCAATAGACATTGGAGGTGGTTGAGCGTGTTCCACCCATAACTTCCCTAACCTAAGTAGCACATACAATAAAATATAATAACAACAAATCCATAATATAGAGGGTGATGACCATATCGTTATAAACGCTGGATACGTATTCATCCATCCTACTACCGTAAAGGTTATGTTATCGAGCCATTCTGCAACCCAGGCGACACATCTTCCCCCTGGTACCCATATCGAGCCTATCGCTAAAGAAATCATACCCAGTGGCATAACTAATAAAGAGATGAGTGGAACCAACAGTAGATTAGCAACAACAGATAGTAATGAGAATTGGTTAAAATAATATATAGTCAGTGGAAAAGAAGTGAGCTGAGCGATGACTGTCACTCCTAATGCACCTGCAAATTTACGCGGTAGCCTTGCCAGCAGTGACATCGTTAGTGGTACATATACGATTAGACCTAACGTAACGATAAAAGAAAGTTGAAAACTAACATTTAATAATAAATAGGGATTCCATATCAACATCATGAGAGCAGCAGCACTAATAATATGAAGTCCATCTTTCAATAATCCCCGTCTTGCCGCATAAAGAGTAATCATGCTCATAATACCGGAACGAACAACAGAGGGACTGAACCCTGTTAGAAGAACATAGCAGGGCACTAGCAGAATAACGATCGTTAGTACCGTTTCACGAGAAAGTCTGAACAACGATAACAGGATCATTAAGCATGCTACATATACAGCCACATGAGTACCTGATACAGCCAATATATGTGTTAAACCTAGTTGAGAGAATTGACCATACGTCTCTGGGTCTACATCATCTTGCATACCGATGATCAGACCTTTCATATATCCAGCATGAGGCTCGTGGAACAATTCATCAATCTTAGATGCCATCTTCTCTCTTAACGCATCATTCACACGGAATAGCGACATCATGCTCCATGATGTCGGTGTCGTAACTTCTGTGTTTTGTAATCCTTTTACCTTCATGATCCAGTGTATTTCTTTCGTACGTAAATAATTTCGATAGTCGAAACCATCATAATTACGAGCAGCGGCAGGAACTTCAAGAGAACCTTTCAGTTTAATGGTATCCCCACGCTGCCATTTCCCAGCCTCTTGCTGCTCCTCCTTCGTTAGAAGTTTCACTTGTATCAACACTGTCTCCGATACTACTGATGAATTTATTTCAGATAAATTTACGTTCATATCTGCTCGGTCCCCATCTACTTCCACTGTCGTTGCAATCAGCCCCTCTGCATCGACCATCATCTGAGAAAGTCCGGTTATATCCTGGTTCACAGCAGATGGTAATGAAGTTACGTTAGAATGATCATGCCATTCCCAGTATCCACCTGATAGGGTGAATGCCGTCCATACCATTACAACGACTCCCCACCTCACTTTTAGAAGCACTTTAGAGGCTAGAAGTAATACCGTCATCCCTGCCCATAACCAACCTAATCTATGTCCTGAATAAAGACTGGCAGTGCTACTTCCAACAACCCAGCATAGAGTAAATAACAATAAGGGTCTACCCTGCATCCATATCACATCCCTTCTCCACAAGCAGAAACGGCTATGTCGTCCTTTCTCAAGGAGTTTACGCTTCCGATGTCAGCGATACTTCGTATCGCTTTAAGGTATCCGTCTCTGCCGAAATATAAGTAATAGAGTATCAAGAATCAATTTCATAATTACGCAACCCGATTTAGCTGCATCGGCGATTATGAAATTGATTCGAGTGAAACTTATACTTTCTTATATTTTAAAAAATAAAAAAGAATCTCCTTTGCGGCTATCGTCGCAAAGGAGATTCTTCCTCCAATATTATGAACTCATATATTTAGTTCGTTACACTTGTCATCGTCTCTCCAGGGGGTTCAAAGGATTGTAACTGGCGAAAAACGATGCCCTTGCTATGCATCATAGAAGTTACCTTGTCTGTATCTTTGAGATAGGAACGATGAAATACAATTTCAACGACCCCACTGTTCGCCAACATATTGGCGCAGGTCCAACATGGTTCATCTGTCACATAAACCGTACTTCCCTCTCGATCCACACGATCAGTAAAGAGCAATAAGTTCTGTTCAGCATGGATGGTCCGAATACAACGTTGCTTTCTAATCATCTTCTCTTCCCCATCCACATGGACTAGGGATACATCCTCTGCAATCATACAACCTGCCTCGGAACAATCAGGCATACCCATCGGTGCTCCGTTATATGCTGTCCCTAGTAGTTTCTTCCCTTGAACAAGTACAGCACCTACATGTCGACGAGCACAACGAGAACGAGTAGATACCATATAAGCGATATCCATGAAGTACGTGTCCCAGTCTTTACGTGTATCTGTCACCCTATTTCCCTCCTCTTTAAATCTATAGTTCTACATTCGGAGTTATTTTCTCCATCATTTTCGCCCCAATCCCTTTCACATTAACGAGATCAGATATTTTCTGAAAGGGACCTTTTTCATTGCGATAATCCAATATCGCCTGAGCCTTTTTTTCTCCTATACCTGGAAGTTGCTTTAATTGTGACAACCCAGCTGTATTCACGTTTATTTTATTGTTATTTGAAACTTCAGACGATACCGTTGTAGGTGGACTTGGCTCATTAGTACCAACTTCTACGATCTCCTGCTTATCCATACCGACTATTGGCTCATTAGTTGATGAGTTAACGATGCCCTCATTCTTTATTTCAATCGATTGTTTGTTCGAGCTAACCGTTGAGACTTTATTGGTTGAACCTGTCTGCGTCTTCAGCTTCAACGTTTCGGTCGCTTCATCCTCTCCTAATGCTTGCGCTATTTGCAAGTTCAACGGCTCCCAATCCTCAATTCCGTCTCCAGCCCCCACACCAGATAATATAATATATCCGCTACTTAATAGGGCAACTACAGCATAGATCCCCTTATGTATACGTCTCATCACTTTGCACCCCTATCACATTAGATTTGAATAACAACACAACATTTCGACAGGATCATCTTAAGATAAATAAAATTACTTGATCTGATCTGTTATTTCGTCATGAGGCAAAGGTACTAGCGCATATGTTATGAAGTAGGATTATGTCATTCAGATAACTATAAAAGGAGGAAATGTTCTGATGAAGGTAGGAATGATTGGAACCGGCAGTATGGGAAGCACTTTATTAGATGCTTTCATTCATTTCGGAGCACTACAACCTCAACAACTATTCATAAGTAACCGTACGATAAAGAAGTCCCTTGCACTCTCTGAGCGCCATGAAGGTCTAAATGTATGTCGCAACAATGTTCAGACTGTAAGATGCAGTGATGTTCTATTCATTTGTGTTAAGCCTCTTCAATTCCCTTCATTAATTCAAGAAATTAAAGATGACGTTCGACCTAACCAACTAATCATATCAATTACTAGCCCCGTGCAATTGGCACATTTGGAGAATAGTCTATGTTGTAAGATCGCCAAAGTCATTCCAAGCGTAACTCATAAGGTTGGTAGTGGTGCTTCATTAGTTATGTATGGAAGCCGAATCGAAGAGAATGATAAGCAATTTCTGCATGATCTACTCTCTTCCTTCAGCAAACCGTTGGAAATAAAAGAATCACAGGCACGCATTAACTCAGACTTTTCTAGTTGTGGCCCTGCTTTTATGAGCTTCTTCTTATCTAAATGGATCGATGCTGCCATAGAGATGACAGGCAGTTCCCGTGAGGAAGTCACCTGTCTTGCTAGTGAGATGATACTAGGAACAGGTAAGCTATTAACCCAAGGTGGGTTAACGCCACTCCAGCTACAAGAACTGATAGCCGTCCCTGGCGGAATTACCGCACAAGCTTTGCTGCAATTAAATCACAACCTAGATGGTGTATTTCACCAGCTAATTACTACAACCCATCATAAATATGATGAAGATGTAAAGGAGTTAGATAAATTGTTCGGTCGACCTGAAATTAACTGACCACAATATTAACTAATTTCCCTGGAACAGCAATCACTTTACGAATGGTTTTTCCTGCTATAGCTTGCTCTACACTAGGTAGTGACAGACTATGTTTTTGCAGCGTCTCTTGGTCCATATCCTTTGCAACAAGCGCACGCTGTACAATTTTTCCATTCACTTGTATAACAATCTCAACCTCAGAATCTACCGTCCAAGCTTCGTCAAATGTTGGCCATTCAACAAGCGAGATACTATCAACATGCCCAAGGCGCTGCCACAATTCTTCGGAGATGTGCGGTGCCATTGGGGACAGAAGCTGTACAAACTGCTCAACAGCTTGACGAGACAATTGTTCCGTTTTGTAAGCTTCATTAACGAAGATCATCAATTGACTAATCGCTGTATTAAAACGTAGGTTATCCAAATCTTCGGTAACCTTCTTGATGCTTTTATGCCATACTCGTTTAAATTCATCGCTGCCTTCGCCATCCACAATTTTACTTTGAAGGTTGCCCTCTTCATTAATAATTAGTCGCCATACCCGAGCAAGGAAACGGTGGCTTCCTTCTACGCCATTCATATTCCATGGCTTCGTAGCTTCTAATGGCCCCATAAACATTTCGTATATTCGAAGTGTATCTGCACCATGACTTTCAACTATTTCATCCGGATTAACTACGTTCCCACGTGATTTACTCATTTTCTCATTATTGGTACCTAGAATCATTCCTTGGTTCACGAGCTTATGGAATGGTTCTTTCGTATCAACTATACCAAGATCATACAGGACCTTATGCCAGAATCGTGCGTATAACAAGTGAAGCACAGCATGTTCTGCTCCACCGATATACAGATCTACTGGAAGCCATTGTTGTTGCTTTTCCTTAGAGCAAAGCTCTTCATCGTTGTGAGGATCAATGAAGCGCAGATAATACCAGCAACTCCCTGCCCATTGAGGCATTGTATTCGTCTCACGTCTAGCCTTCATCCCTGTCTCAGGATCAATTGTCTCTACCCAATCAAGCACATTAGCTAGTGGTGATTCTCCCGTTCCCGACGGCTTAATTTGTTCTACATCTGGTAGAACTAGCGGTAATTGATCGATCGGAACGGTCTTCATTGTTCCGTCTTCTAGATGAAGGATCGGAATAGGCTCTCCCCAATATCTTTGGCGGCTAAATAACCAATCACGCAGACGATATGTGATTTTACCTTCGCCTTTGCCGTTCTTTTCTAGCCATTCAATCATTTTCGCAATGGCCTCTTCATTCTGTAAGCCATTAAGCAATTCAGAGTTCACATGTTCTCCGTCTCCGCTATATGCCTCTTCTTCGATATTCCCGCCTTTGACCACTTCTATAATTTCTAGTCCGAACTGTTTAGCAAATTCCCAGTCTCTCGTATCATGCCCTGGTACTGCCATAATAGCTCCCGTTCCATATCCTGCAAGAACATAATCTGCGATCCAGATTGGCATCGTTGCACCATTCACCGGATTAACCGCATATGCCCCTGTAAAAACCCCTGATTTATCTTTAGCCAAATCCGTCCGTTCTAGATCACTTTTGTGTGAAGCCTGAGTTTTATAGGTCTCAACCGCAGCCAATTGCTCTGGTAATGTAATAAGGGCGACCAATTCATGCTCAGGAGCTAGAACACAATAACTTGCGCCGAACAATGTATCTGGTCGTGTTGTAAATACCGCCAAGCTTGCATCGTGACCTTGAATATCAAATCTCACTTCTGCCCCTTTAGATTTACCGATCCAGTTACGTTGCATATCTTTAATGCTTTCAGACCAATCTAATTCCTCTAGATCTTCCAATAAGCGATCCGCATACTCGGTAATCTTGAGCATCCATTGTCTCATCGGTTTACGAACGACAGGATGACCTCCACGTTCACTTAACCCATCAATAACTTCTTCATTCGCTAGTACCGTACCTAGTGCTGGGCACCAATTGACAGGCACTTCAGCTACATAAGCTAGTCCTTTATTAAATAACTGGATAAATATCCATTGTGTCCATTTATAATACTTCGGATCCGTCGTACTAATCTCTCTATCCCAGTCATATGAGAAGCCTAGAGATTTAATCTGACGACGGAAATTGTTAATATTCTTAACTGTGATATCCCTTGGATGTTCTCCTGTGTCTAAAGCATGTTGCTCAGCAGGTAGACCGAAAGCGTCCCAGCCCATAGGATGGAGTACATTATAACCTTTCATCCGTTTATAGCGTGATACAATATCTGTTGCCGTATAACCCTCGGGATGCCCAACATGAAGCCCCGTACCTGATGGATAAGGAAACATATCCAAAGCGTAAAACTTCGGTTTCGTTGGATCTTCCCCCGTTTTAAATGTCTCATGTTCATCCCAATATTGCTGCCATTTCGGTTCAATAATTAATGGTTGATAGCCTTGACCTTGTTGCTGTTGTTCACTCATGGCTTGATATTCCCCTTTCATAATCGCGTACATGATCTAAATCTAACTCATTTGTCCATCAAAAAAACCTCTACATCCTTAGCGTTTGATCGCTAGGGACGAGAGGTTTGATTCCCGTGGTACCACCCTAGTTAGCGGAATACATTCTTTGTTTTCCACTCACTTTGAACCCTTAACGCGGGTGAGACGATGATACTTACGATATAGAAAAGTCGACGATCTTAGTCACCGGATCGACAATGCCTTCCATATTCATATCATTACTCCGAGGCAAGTTCACTTCAATTTATCAACCGGCTTGCAGCAACCGCCGGCTCTCTGGATGATATTTCGAAATTAGTACTCCTCATCAACGTTTAAAATATGCATTTTGATGAATCAAATTATACAGAACCAAGGATATTAAGTCAACAAGTGCTTCGTATGAACACTTTCAATTTCAATAGTACATGTATAAATCAAGTCACATAAACAAATACTAACCTTTGTCTTTCCAAAACTACTTAAGGGAGTGTTCATATGCGAGAAGGATTGATTCCTGCCGTTCTTGGAACTGTCGTATCTGCATCAGGTGCCGCAATGCTTGGAAGCAAGTATAAGCTTGCTGCGTATGGTGTACTCGGCTTTGGTCTAGCACATATCATCCTGGGAAGTATCGACCTTGTTGAACATCGTTGAGGAATGGAAAGACGGCGAAACATAAGACCATCTCTTATGGGTTCGAATGGAGAATAGCAAGAACAAGCCTTGGATCAAAGGATCCAAGGCTTGTTTATTCATTTTCTACTGTGGATTCGTTGTCCATAGACCCGCTGTTTTCACAAAAACACGATCTGGAAGCTTCAATGTTGCAATAGCTAATTCAGCCACATCCTCTGGCTGCATCATATGGTCTTCATCGCCTACTTTCAAGCCGGCATTCTTAGCTAAATCCGTATTCACCGTACTTGGGGTCAAGGCAACAACACGTATGTTAAATTTACGAACTTCCTGCAGAACAGATTCAGTAAGCCCCAACATCGCAAACTTAGAAGCACAGTAAGCAGATCCCGTTGCGAACCCCTTCTCACCAGCAGTAGACGCAATATTGATGATGTTACCACTATTTTGCTCTACCATTGCTGGAAGCACAGCCCGCGTCACGTAATAGGTTCCCATTAAGTTAACCTGAATCATTCTTTCCCATACTTCAGGATCCATTTCTAATAATGTTCCGAACTCAGCAAAACCAGCATTATTAACCAAAATATCAATTGAACCCAGTTGCTCCTTCAATATCTCTACGGCTTTGTCCACTTCATTCTTTATAGAAACATCAGCCGTTGCAATGCTAACTTTAACACCATAAGCTTCTGTTAATGAATCGCGAAGCACCTCTAAATCTGCCTTTGTTCTTGCAATTAGACCGAGATTGACACCTTCCTTAGCAAGCGAAGTTGCTATGGCTAAACCGATCCCTTTTCCTGCACCTGTAATAATAGCTGACCTATTCTTCAATTCCATATCATTCACTCCTTAACATTTCTTCGAGCCAAGCTCGAGATTACAGTCTAACATAGCCCATTTATGAAACCAAATAAACAGCCCCACTTATTAAAAGTAGGGCTGTTCCTTATAGGTCCTATTTAACCGCTACATAGAAAAGTCTCTGCGCATCATCTTCTGCTTCGATCCATTCAAAATCTGCATACATATAAACATCACGGAATCCTGCTTTGACAAGTTCAACTCTCATCCATTCTGGATCATATGCACGCTGAACATGAATTTCCTCGAAACGACGATACTGATCTCCGCCTTGTTCAGCACGCACGAAGATTCGTAAATGGTGTTCAATCTCACAACGTTCCGCATCTAGATCGCAAGTCCAGATATAAGAAACAGTACGTTCATCAAGCACAAACGGCTGCTCCTCATCGTAGCGTTTCATAGTATTCGGATGATGCACATCAAATAAGAATGTTCCTCCTGGTTTTAACCCCTCGTAAGTACGAGCGAATAAGGAGGTAATATCCGATTCCTCAACAAGATAGTTGATGCAGTCACAAAAAGATATGACAGAATCCACCGGTTCAGGTAACTCCCACTCTCTCATATCCTGCTGCACCCAACGTATACTGCCTTCACGAAAGAGACGATTTCCTCGTGGAGTTCCTTCCATTTTGCCACGGGCAACTGACAACATATCCGATGAGATATCGATACCCGTGACTTCAAATCCAGAATTCACCAACGGTATCGTAATACTGCCCGTTCCACAACCTAATTCAGCAATACGATGAGGCATACCATGTTTCTCCCAAGCCGTCCGCGCAAAACGAATCCAGTCAGGGTATGGCATGTCTTCCATTAACTCATCGTAGACATATGCAAATTTCCGGTAGGATGACATAATGACACCACACTTTCCTTGGAGTTCTATGATCCTAATACAAAGTTATGATGGTTCATCCTCATTCGTATTCGATTCCGGATTCACTAGATATGTCCAATTTTCCTTTTGCGTGATTAGACCTTCTTTTAACAACTTACCTATAGCCCGTTTGAATGCTGATTTACTAATACCAAATCTCTCTTTAATGATATCAGGAGGTGTAGCATCTGAATAAGGCATTCCTCCCCCAGGGCGCTCCTTGAGGAAAGTCAACAATGTCTCGGCATCCAAATCTCTTCCAATTTCCTTCAAAGGAGTCATCGAAAGATTAACTCGTCCATCCTCACGGATATGGCTGACACGTACTTGCACTTCTTCGCCAAGGCGAAGCATATGAGTGCGCTCCGAAGAATGAATTAGACCGATCATACCGAATCCAACCACACCGCCATCTACAACGACGAATGTACCCATTTGAAGTGGTTTGTACACCGTTGCGCTCGCCCATTGGTTAAGCGATGAAGAAGGTGCAGCAAAGGTCAGAGGATCAAGTTCATACTCTCCAGCAAGCTTGGCAAGTAGTCGACCTTGTTTATCATGCTCCATCGTGACAAATACAGAATCACCCACCCGTGGATGCAATTCTTTAATCTCTGGCAATTCACGAATAGGTAATAACAATTGACGACCCAGCCCCATTTCGAGGAAGCATCCCAACCGTGGATTTACATCCGCCACAACTAGTTTAGTTAGTTCTCCTAATATCAAATGAGGCTTTTTCATCGTCGCTGCTAATCGATCTTCCGTATCGAAGAAAATAAACACTTCAAGTATATCTCCGGGTTTTATTTCTCTTGTAATCTCCGTGTAATGGAGCAGCACATCGAAATCATCAGCGTGTAAAAAGAAACCGTAAGGAGATACTTCACGAGCTACTTCAAGCGAGACAACTGTCCCCGCAACTAAACTCATACGATCTCCACGACCTTAGCATCAGACCATAGTTTCTCGATGTTGTAGAATTCGCGTTCATCCCGATGGAAGATATGAACAATAACATCTCCTAAATCCATGAGAACCCAACGCGCACTATCCATTCCTTCGATACCACGAATTGTACTACCCGCGTCCATAGCTAATTTTCGAATTTCTGAAGCAATCGACTGGACTTGTACATCTGAATTACCGTGACAAACCACAAAATAATCGGCAACTAATGATATCCCTCTTAAATCTAGTGCAACAATATCCATAGCCTTTTTATCTTGAACGCCTGATATGACCAAATCCAACAATTTCTTAGGTTCAATAAACTTCTGATTCATGAATTCGCCTCCATTTTCTTTATTAAATCATTACGTGCTAATACGGTTAAAGGAAATATAATCTGCCTACGTGACACTAGTAAGCTAATCGTAGTATCTAGACCAGCTATTAGGCCCACTTCTAAACTATCCTTGGCTAGTTCTCTAATATTATTCACCCCTGGGAAATCTCTTCCCGGTTCGATATAATCAGCCAAGCATACCACTTTATCCAACAAAGTCATCCCAATACGACCGGATGTATGATATCGGATGGCATCTAACACTTCCATATCCTGTATTCCATAATCATGACTTGCTACAAAAGCACCTACTTCAGCATGCCAAAGTTGCTTATTATATAATAATAATTCGTTTGATAACTGATGTTCCACAAGAATACCTCTTAGTTGCTCTATCGGCCAATATTTAGCTACATCGTGTAGGATAGCAGCTAAATCAGCTTTCACAGGATCTGCCCCATATTGTTCAGCTAGTTTCACTGCTGTCTCCATAACACCCTGTGTATGCTCCCACCGTTTAGCAGGCATTTGAGAAGATACTACTTCGATTAGTTCATCACGGTTGTATCCCATAAATCCCGCTCCTTACAATATAATCATACACATGTTCTGGCACCATATAACGTATGGAATGCCCAGATTCCGCCTTCTCCCTGATGTCAGTAGAAGAAATATCTACAAGTGGCATATCAGCTAATAGTACCTTAGACTGCAAATAGGAGGGCAATGCGTTCAGATCTAAGGGAGATCCTGGACGACCCACACCAATAAACGTTATCAGCTTTGATAAATCCTCAATTCGATCCCAATGAGGTAAGTAGTTAACCATATCCGCCCCAATGATAAAATAGAAGTCGAACTCTGTATAGGTCGCCTTGAGCTCCTCTATCGTATCAATAGTGTAGGAAATGCCTCCCCTTCTAACCTCTATATCCAGAGTCCGAAAAGAAGAATGACCCTTTATTGCCTCAGCAACCATCACTAGCCGTTGTTCACCCGTTGTCCCTGCCTTATCCTTATGAGGGGGTATATGGCTTGGCATGAACCAGACCTCATCTAGTTGATAAGAATCTCTTGCAGATTCCGCTGCAAGCAAGTGTCCGATATGAAGTGGATCAAAGGTCCCCCCCATGATACCGATCTTCATGATGAATCCTCCCTATTTAGGCAGTTGAATTTCTTTGTTATCTTTCGATTCTTTATAAAGCACGATCACTTTTCCGATAACCTGAACCAATTCAGCGCCAGACTTCTCAGCTAATTCCGCGCCAATTTCGGCACGATCCTCAAGGCATGTATTCAGAACTGTCACTTTCATAAGTTCTCTCTTCTCAATAGCTTCTACGATATGCCGAATCAAATGATCATTCGTTCCATTCTTACCTACCTGGAATACAGGATCCAAATGATGCGCTAGTGAACGTAGATAACGTTTTTGCTTTCCGTTTAACATGTAATATTCAAACTCCTTCTATTTCTACTATTTACTTAACAATCAGTTCTGAAGACTTTGCAGAACAGCCTGTCTCATCTTATCAATCGGTGCAGGCATGCCCGTCCAGTATTCAAGAGCATACGCTCCCTGATTGACAAACATTCCAAGCCCACCATGTATGGTGCACCCTCTCTCATGGCTTCTCTTCAGCAATTCAGTCGTTAGCGGATTATATATCAAATCGCTGACGATGATTCCAGTTGGAATACATTCAGGGTCGATAGCCGATTGATCCATGTGCGGATGCATGCCAATCGAAGTTGTATTAATCACAATATCCATACCTGTCAGAAATGAGGTTGATTTATCTATAGCAATACCATAAATATTCCCCATAGAATTCCATTCCTCTGCCAGTTGAACTGCTTTATCCTCCGTACGATTGGCTATTACGATGGTTTTTGGTTCTTCCTGTGCCAACGCGTGAACAATCCCACGTGCGGCACCCCCCGCTCCTAAGACCATAATTGATTTCCCACGCAAACTAACATGCGTCTCATCCTTTAACGATCGAACATATCCGATACCATCCGTATTATAACCCGTAAGATAACCATTCTCGTTCACAATCGTATTCACAGCGCCAATCATTGCAGCTGATTCATCCAGTCGATCCACGTAAGCCATCACGTCTACTTTATGCGGAATGGTCACATTAATCCCACGAAAGCCTAGTTCTTTCATCCGTGAGATGGCTTGACCTAGATCTTGACGACTCACATGAAGAGGGATGTATTCACCCACTATGCCAAGCGCTGCCAATGCAGCATTATGCATCACTGGAGATTTCGAGTGAGCGATAGGATCTCCGATCACCGCAAGGCGCAAAGAGTTGTTAGGTTGTGAAGATAATTCGCTCCATAACATCTGCTTATTTCACCCACTCTCTGCTCAAATTAACTTATGACATATAGCCAATTCATTATATCAATGAAGGTCTAGTCAGTACTTTCACACCACGCGGTGCGTGGATGGCTATTACAGCACCTTTGTCACTATTTATCTTGATCCAACCTAGACCTGAAATAAATATATCACTTTGAGAACCTCGTTTAATGCTAAACTCATGCCTCGTCCACTCCGGAAGCTTCGATAAATTCTCCTTGTTAGGAGGAGATAGCATTTCTCCCGCATGTTCCGCATACAGTTCATCTGCACGCTCTAACTTCGTACGGTGGATACCTGTCTGATTGCTAAGGAAGCAAGTAAACGATTGACGTTCACCTTGGAGGAAGTCAAAGCGAGCCAAAGCCCCGAAGAAAAGTGTCTGTCCCTCATTCAATTGATACACCATTGGTTTAAGCGGATTCTCTGGCATCGTCGCCCCGAGATCTTCTCGGCTCACAAGTTCACTGAAGCGCCATGGGTAAACAATACCAGGTGTATCAATAATATGTTGACCGTCATCGAGCGGTATATTAACCATATCTAATGTCGTACCTGGATAACGGGAAGTCGTCAGTTCTTGTTCAAGATCGCTGTAATCTCTAATAAGACGATTAATCAAGGTTGATTTACCTACGTTCGTCGCGCCTACAACATATACATCCCGATCTCCACGGTAGGTAGCAATGGTCTCAAGCAACCGGTCAAATCCTTGATTCTTCTTAGCGCTACATAGCACGATTTCTTCCGTTTTGAGTCCATTCTCTTTACTTTGTTGCTGTACCCAGTTCTTGATTCTGTTCCAATTCGTAACTTTCGGAAGAAGGTCAATCTTGTTCACAGCGAGAATGACAGGATTATTCCCGACAAAACGCTGTAATCCAGAGATCATACTTCCTTGGAAATCGAACAGATCAACAATATGAATCACGAGTGCATTCTTATTGCCAATTTGGCTCAACAGCTTCAAGAATTCATCTTGATCCACCGTAACGCTAGATGATTCATTGTAATTCTTAATACGGAAACAGCGCTGACAAATAATTTGTTCTTGTTCTAGCGCCTTAGTTGGTACAAAACCCGGTAGATCTACTTGTTCTGTTTGTAACGTAATACCACAACCACTGCATCTCATGGCTTCTTGCTCGCCAATAGTTTCTTTCATTCTTGTTGTTCCTCCTCAAGCCATAATCCTTTTTTTCGAAGTCGCTTAAGCGCAACGCGCTCCACTCTACGATTGATTCTTGTTGTCCATCCTTCGTCCTGAACCGAGATGGGTTGAACTAATACTGTAAACAGTCCGAGCCGATTACCTCCGAACACATCCGTCAGCATTTGGTCCCCTACCATAATTGTCTCTGTATTCGAAAGTCCCATCATCTTCATGCCCTTTTGAAAAGGCTTTAGCGAAGGTTTACGGGCTTCATGCACAAATTGAATGTCCAATGGCGTAGCAAAAGCCGATACTCGCGCCAGATGATTATTGGAAACAATGATCAATTGAAATCCAGTTTTTTTCACCAGTTCAAACCAAGCGATTAATTCCGGATAGGCAAGTGGTGCTTTGGCACCGACAAGCGTATTGTCCAAATCCGTAATAATCCCCCGGTACCCCTTTGCATATAGATCTTCCAAGTCGATATCGAATACTGTATTCACCCTTAATTTAGGCATCAGCATTTCAAACAAGTCCAGTCACCTCAGTTTCATACGACAAACTATACCATAATATGATGAGCTATTACAAAAGAAACCGCCCAATTTACACATGTAAATTGGACGAAGGTATTGCTATCTTTTACTTTTTGCCCTTATAGCTTGTTTAAGCTGATCTGCAACCCTCTGAACTTCACACCATTCCCCAGCTGCTACAGCCTCCGGGCTATACTTTGCCTTCTCAAAAAGTTCCAGAAGTGACATCAATAATCTTTCTAATGTAGGGGCATCCTTCTTCCATTTTACGACAGATTCGCGTAACGTATCATGCTGCTCACGTATCATCCCACGCTTATGCAAATACCTTAACCAACGTTCTGTCTCGATGACCACTTTCTCATTAGGAGTTAGCTCCTTACCCCGTCGAAGTCGATACACTAGAAAATTCATCGAATGACGGGATCGAAAGCCTACGTACCCAAGCCATATGAAGAGAATAGTCATTGCAGCCACCGCTATCCCTTTCATCCATGCTGACTTCACACCTGAATCCATCGAACCTTCGATGTCATCGTCAGACTGTTCCTCTTGTTGATCTATTATATCCTTATCGCTATCGTCCATTCTCGTAAGTAGAGGCATATTGAAACCAGGTGTAGCTTCAACAGGAATCCAACCATATGGACCGTAATAAATTTCTGCCCAAGAATGGGCATCTGCATTCGATACGGTGTACGTCCCAGTATCTATATATCCTTGTTGCATCATACGAAGTTCATCTATTTCAGGCTGACTACCCGGAGCATAACCTTTGACCCATCGAGCTGGAATATCAAGAGATCTTGCCATCATAACCATTGATGTTGAGTAATAGTCACAGTAGCCTTCAAGAATCTCAAATAGAAAACTATCAACAAAATCCCCACTTATTTTACGTGATACATCCGGTGTATTCGTATACTCATAATTCGATTGTAGATAAGCTTGTAGTAATGCTATCTTCTCGTATGGTGTCTCAGCTGATTGTGTAATCTCAACCGCAAGTTCTCCAACTCGCTTAGGGAAATCATCAGGAATTTGCAAATAACTTTGTTCTGTTGAATTGTTGTATAGTTCATCATAGGATTGTTTACTTAATTGTTCAACCGGAATAATAGGTACCTCTGAGGTAAGACTATACGTTGTGGGATATGATAGCTCATTCTCCTGCGTATTCCAATGAATTTCTGCTTGTGAATCCTTCCATTGAACCCCATCCATTTCCTTCTCGCCATCTATCGATTCAACCGTAGAAATTCGATATGCACCAAACAATACTGGATAGATGCTGTCCGTTTTGATCGTCATCGTCTGTTCTACTTTCTCTGTCTCGACTATGAGTTCTGAATCCCGCTTCAGTTCCTCACCGGCCTGTACGTTTTCGAATGAATTAGCCTTACTTGATTCACTCTCCCAGCCTGTACCAGAATAGAGCCTTCTTGTCTCCCCACGCCAATAACTCCGCTTTGATGAATGCACAGTCATCACTAAAGAGTAATCGAATTCAAATGCGCCGCCTAACTCATTATCTTCACGACTGTAGCCAGATGTTGAGGGTTGTGCATTGTCCATGTCAGCTGGCACTTGTTCGGATATAGTACTAGGAGTTGTCGTCCTCCATTCGCTCCACACCGTGTAAGGATCGGTTAGAACAGGAGCTATCTTCGGCATATTGACACCCAATAGAAAGATGACTGAGAAAATCAGCACAATATGAGCTACCATCTCGAAAGGATAATGAAGTAGATGCTTCCAACCCTGAGGATATTTCTGTTTGAAGCGTAGAAAATGATGACTAACCAACCAGCCCAGCATAGCGAATACCATCCAGCCAGCTTCATCCCAAAGGATTTCGGATGTGAAAGAATCAAGGATAGCGAGCGCTACAATATTAAGTCCCATGAACATGAAAATCAACCGCTTACTGCTTATAAACTTAGCTATCAGTAAACTCAATGCCGCAGCGGAAACCACAAACCAAATATAGGGTTGTGTAGCCATAATAAATGGCTCTAGCCAGTTATTCAGTTCACCATTAGGCATGTACAAACCATATTCAATGAGGGTATGACGAAGTAACAGTATGATCAGAGCACACTCTGCAACAATCCGATACAC
This sequence comes from Paenibacillus sp. FA6, assembly GCF_051550225.1. Lineage (NCBI taxonomy): Bacteria > Bacillati > Bacillota > Bacilli > Caryophanales > Paenibacillaceae > Paenibacillus > Paenibacillus sp. FA6. The sequence goes on from NZ_CP188820.1 coordinate 3,067,203, forward strand.
TCTTTTTAATGGAAGCAAGACCTCAATTATTATGATTATAAGAACTGTTCTTCCTACTAATGACGTAGTTTCTTCATACCATACTGGTTCTGTGAAGGATAACCATTGCCTAGCAACAATCCATATCCAGAGAAAGGAGAACGCAGCCAACCAATCATATTTCAAAAAAGGTCTACGCTTGGTCATACGAACTCCCCTCCTATTGCCCTAGGTAATTCTTGTAGTGAGCTAACAGCACATCCCTGGATTCCACTTGTTCGCAATAAGGTTATCCATTCTTTCACTTTCTTCCCCTCGGAATTAAGAATGTGCAAGTGAGATGGACTCATTCCGTGCGTATTTGCCCAACGGATCAAATCCATTACAGCTTGTCCACTAGTAGGGCTAATCAGAACGAAATAAGACCCTTTCGGAAAGAGACGAACTGCGGATTCCATCTTCGGAAGTAATTTCCCCACACCATCGGCATTCATATCCACTAAATGATGTTGCATCTTCTGTCGCTCTAATATATTTTCTGAAGGAACAAAGACCTTCACTTGGTTTCCAATTGTACACAATCCAATGCCTATACGTTCACGTTTCCCATATTCTAATAGCGATGCTACCGTGGATATGGCAAGCTCGAATTGCTCATTTGTTGTGTAATGTGCTGCTGTAGCATCCAGAACGAGCATTGTTTTGGGAACAGATTCATGCTCAAATTCTTTAGACTTCCATGTTCCCGTCTTCGCAGTAGCATTCCAATGAATCCTCGTTAATCGATCACCATATACATAATCCCGCACACCGCTAATCTGTGTCGTTTCCCTACGAGAAGAGGATAATGCAGTCTGCGGGCCAGCTAAGCGAGAATTCCGATCAAACAGTTGCCAATATGGAATATAGACCGTTCTTGGTAAAACACGGAAGTGTGCGGGTGCATGTATCACCCCTTTATGCTCCATGATTCCAAATATATCTTCACTTACACATTCTGTGTCTAAAAAAGAGTATCGCCCACGTTCCAATGATGGCGTTTGAAACATAAGCTCAGCATTCCCACGGAAACTTGGGATAACACTTTCTTCGAAAGACCATGATTGGCCATTATGTCTTTTTAATACTTCTCTTACGATAATATATGGGTATGGAAGAAATCCAGGAATATTCAAGACAAATTTAACTTGCATCTGGTCTCCAGCATGCAGTAAATCGAAATATTCATCATTTAGTGCAAGATGACGACTTCCCCTTACCCGGCTAACACCACTGTATCCTCCAATTAGTAAGTAAGCCACAAGCATGCTGCTCATCCCGAACAGCATGGAAGACATCTTCCCCCCTTGGAACAGCAGATAGAATAGACTGACACCCCATACAGCAACAACCGCCCATAGTCTACGATTGCGTAGTCCCTTTCTAAGGGCACTCAGGATATTCTTCATCCCTTTTAACGCCCCATCATAGTTACAGGCACATTCGTCTGTTGGATAATACTATGGAGTACAGATTCTCTATGAATATTCTCAAGGCGAGATTCTGGACGGAGCAGAATCCTATGTAACAAAATATAAGGAGCAAGGCTCTTAATATCATCGGGAAGTACATAATCTCTTCCTTGAATAAACGCATAGGCTTTACATGCCAGCATAAAGGATAACGACGCTCTTGGACTAGCCCCCAGTAGAACAGCTTGATGTTCGCGCGTCTTACGTATTAATCCAATCATATAATCAACAACTACGTCACTCATATGCACATGACGAATTTCTTGCTGAATGGCAGCAATTTGCTCCATATGAGTGACTGGTTTCAATTGATCAACAGGTTGTCCCATTTGATGCTGCCTCATTAACTCCTTCTCGGTTGCTTCATCAGGATAACCTAGATTAATCTTCATCATGAAACGATCAAGCTGGGCTTCTGGCAAAATATATGTACCTTCGAAATCAATTGGATTTTGTGTCGCAATGAGCATAAAGGGATGAGGTAACTCATGTGTTTCCCCATCTACGGTAACATTACGTTCCTCCATAACTTCAAGCAAGGCAGATTGTGATTTGGTCGTTGCACGGTTTATTTCATCTACAAGTAATATATTGGTCATAACAGGTCCAGGACGGAAATAAAACTGTTGTTCTTTCGGATGAAAGACCGATACTCCCGTTATATCACTTGGTAGAATATCAGGATTACATTGGATACGTCGATATTCACCGCTGATGGACTTCGCCAGCGCCTTCACTAACTGAGTTTTCCCTGTACCTGGTACATCCTCAATAAGAACATGCCCTCCTGCGAGAAGTGCAGTTAGCAATAGTTGTATTTCTAAAGACTTACCTAATATACATGATTCCAAATTAGCACGAAGTGCTGAAATGACTCGAGTGGACTCTTGAAGTACTGGCATGTCGTAATCAAACCTCCTGTATCTTACATTTATTACATTGTACATGATGTATAGTTTTAAGTATATTGGGCAGAATCCCCAATTTGATCGTAAACTTTTACAAATATGTAGGCGACCGCCTTCAGTAATAATTAAGAAAACGGTCACTTACAAAGCCACATTTCCAAATCTATTTAAAAAGACAAATCAGTACAATAACCAACAAAATAAATAACACATATATCACAATACGTTTCCTCAACGTTAGGTCCATGATATGTGCTCCTTTCTGTTGTTCTTTACACAACATTCACCCATTCCATGTTATGCCTCACCAAGGGTAACCGTGCATGTCTATGTTGTGATGACGTGGACATTCTACAATACAAAGTTCATACTAAGTACAATATTATGATTAATTATCGAAATGGGGTATTCTCTCAATGAATCAAAAAACGATGGATTTATTCCGCCAATTAACAGAATTTCCAGCTGCTTCAGGATTTGAACGGGAATTACGTATTTGGGTAAAGGAAGCCATGTCTTCATATACGGAAGAGTTTGTTCAAGATCGACTTGGAAGTCTCTTTGGCGTACTTCGTGGAGATGAGAACGGTCCTAAGGTGATGATAGCAGGCCACTTTGACGAGGTCGGATTTATGGTAACTGGTATAACACCAAGCGGTATGATTCGCTTTCAACCCCTTGGTGGATGGTGGAGTCAGGCTGTGCTTTCGCAACGACTGCGAATTATGACCGACAACGGACCCATTATAGGTGTGGTTGGTTCCACTCCTACTCACCTTTTAGATGAAGCACAACGTAGCAAGCCCGTTGACATCAAATCTATGTATCTTGATATTGGTGCTGACAATCAAGAAGAGGCTGAATCATTCGGGATTCATCCGGGACAACAAATCGTACCAATCTGCGATTTCACTCCACTTGCCAATCCTAAGAAGATCATGGCCAAGGCATGGGATAACCGCTATGGGGTTGGGCTTGCCATTGAATGTTTAGAAGCACTCCATAAAGAGAAGCTTCCTAATACATTATATGTCGGTGCAACCGTACAGGAAGAATTGGGATTACGAGGGGCACGTACATCCGCCAACCTCATCCAACCAGACATTTTCTTTGCTCTAGATGCTAGTGCAGCCAATGATATGACGGGTGACAAGCAATCCTTTGGACATCTCGGTCATGGTGCATTACTGCGTATTTTCGATCCTTCGATGCTTACGCACCGTGGACTCGTAGAATATGTACAGGATACAGCGGACACGCACAAGATTAAATACCAATACTTTGTGTCGCCAGGCGGTACAGATGCGGGTCAAGTCCATCTTAGTGGCATTGGTGTTCCATCCACTGTGATCGGGATCTGTTCCCGCTATATCCATACATCCTCCTCCATCATCCATACAGATGATTATGATGCAGCGAAGGAATTATTACTGACCTTAGTGAAGAATCTAGATCGTACGACGTTAAATACGATTCTGGAGCGGAGTTAAGAGCTAGATTAAGCTTTCCACTCGCAAAAATAGACCAAACAAAAACAGTAGTACAAGGTTCATTACCTTGCCTACTGTTTTTGTTGAATTCCGTTTATTTACTAATTTATAAACTGTAGTTTTTCAAGCATACGTTGGATCACTACAGCAGCTTCTGCTCGTGTCACCGATTGTTTCGGAGCGATTGTTCCCTCTGGTGTTCCTATTGTCAATCCTTCCTTATTCCCACCGGTCCACTCCAATACCCGATCCATCATCATAGCCATTTCTTCATGGGTAATCTTATGATTCGGTTGGAATGTACCATCTGTGGATCCCTTAATATCATTCATGACATTATTATTCCATGGTTCTAACGATGGGAAGTCCTGCTTTCCGATAGATATCATTAACAAGTTCCGTCGTCACTCCCGCTGATGCGCCATCCACAAACGGTGGACGATCCTGCTCGATCGACCAAAGAAAGTCCTCGACGAGTCGTGCGAAGAGTCCCTCATTTCCTGTAACCTCCAGACATTCGTTTGGTTGCTCCAAGCCAGGGACAGACCAGGTAACAATCCCTTTGAAATCAGCCGAAATTGAACCCGCTGTCCCAGATATTTCTATTAACTCTCTGCGGATACCCGCACATGCCGTCGATGCGGTGATCATGCCTACTGCATCATTGCTATATCTGACGATAGCGTAACCATGATCTTCTGTCTCAATATCGTGTACTAGACGGAACATGCGGGCATCTGTCACTTCATGGAAACCACCGCATAACCACTGGACCAGATCAATGATATGACTTCCCTGCTGGATGAAAGGACCACCGCCATCCAATTCGTATGTACCATGCCAAGAATCATAATAGGCTGCATCTCGGAAATGTTTGATTGTTGCATCGACAGCTATAATCCTTCCAAGCTTCCCCTCATCTATCAGTCGCTTGATGAGTTGCCAATGTTCACTAAATCTTCTCATATATGAAACCGCGAGCTTCACACCGGCTTTCTCGCATGCTTCTATCATTTCCCGCTGCTTATCGAGAGAGATATGTAGTGGTTTCTCGCAAAGGCAATGTAGTCCAAGCTCTGCAGCTGCCAGAACCCCTTCATCGTGCAGAGCATTTGGTGTGCAAATGATTACCGCTGTCGCGCTCGACCGAGTGACAACATCCGCCAGACTGGTTCCAAATACAGCAATCCCGTGCTGCTGTGCAAAGTCTTCTGCTCTCTTAGCATTACGTCCCACAACGCCTACAACGTCAGCATTCGGGATCAATGCACAAGCCTTCAGGTAAGCACCGCTGATTGTACCATGACCGTTGAGAACAATTCGATGATTAACCATAGCTTCAATTCTCTCCTTTAAAATATGAAGATCATAAGTTTATTTCGTGTTGTCGCCACTATAATTGTATCATATCTAATCGTTTCTCTGATCCGTATCTGATAAGCCCACATCATTGTAATTATCATTTTACTAATCTACTATTAACCTATAGATCATAGATAAGGAGTCTTAACAATGGATTTTATTGCAATCGACTTTGAAACAGCTAATTCTAATAGAGATAGCGCGTGTGCATTAGGGCTTGTAGAAGTCAAGTCGGGACAAATCATATCTGAACAAGTTTGGTTCATCGATCCGCAGCAGCGGTTTGATAGCATGAATATTAGTATACATGGTATAACTCCGTCGATGGTTACCGGGCAACCCACTTTCTACGAGCTGTGGCCAACACTTCAACCTCTCCTGGATGGAAAATTGATTGTGGCTCATAATGCTTCTTTTGACATGAGCGTCTTACGGTATTGTCTGGATCAATCGTCCTTAACCTATCCAACTTTCCAATACTTCTGTACCTATCTGATGGGCAAAAAGATACTGCAGGAGCTCCCCTCTCATAAGTTAAATGTCATAGCCGATTATTTCGGAATTGGGCTGAAGCATCATGATGCCCTGGATGATGCTCGTGCTGCAGCTGCGATTTTATTAAAACTATTGGAGCGGGAAGAGCAATCCGATCCTCTACTGCTCGCACGCAGCCATGGATATAAGACCGGTACATTGTTCGCAGGAGGTTACACTTCCTTTTCTGCTTTAGGGCAGAAATCAATTCGTAAGAAGCCGTGAGCGGGAAAGCTCCATACTCCATGATGAAAAGGGATGTCTCCAATGAACCTTTAGTTACAGGTTTACTGGGGACATCCCTATATTAATTTATTGTCACTCTATGATCGGGAGCGAATTACTTCACCGAACCTAACATACCTTGTACAAATTGTTTCTGTAGTAAGAAGAAAATGAAGACCGACGGTAACGTCGTGATGACAATCGCTACCATAATAATACCATAGTCCGGATTATAGGATGACGCCAGCGATGAGACGACTAACGGCAATGTTCTCTTGTCTTGCGTCTGCAACGCGATCAACGGCCACAAGAAATTATTCCAATAACTCATGAATGTAATAATTGCTGCAGCCGCATACGTAGGCTTCATCGTTGGCATATAGATTTTGGTGAATAACCGCCATTCACTTAATCCATCCACACGACCGGCCTGCAACAGCTCACGCGGGAATGATTTCGTATTTTGCAAGAAAAAGAAGATCATAAAAGCGGTTGTAATCGACGGTAAAATGACGGCCATCGGCGTATTCAATAGTCCCATGTTGCTGAACATACGGAACAAAGGAATCATGACAGCAGCAAATGGCATCATCATCGATAACATAAGCAATCCGAACAGACGACTTTTGCCCTTAGATTGATAGACTTCAAAGCCGTACCCTGCCATGGAGCTTAACAGAAGCGTACCGACTGTACCAACAATGGCAATAACGGAAGAATTCCAAAACGCAGCCCCAAGATTGGTCATATCCAACAGCTTATGAACGTTCTCCATAAACATTGATCCAAAGCTGAACTTCCCTTTTAAAATATCGGTGGAGCTATTCGTCATCCCCATCAACATCCATATGAACGGGAATAACGAGATTGCAGATGCTGAGATCAGAAACAGATGGACAACCATCGTTGTTAACTTCCTCATCGCTTCTCCCCCCCTACTTTCAGTTGGAACAACGCGAGCACAGCAACCATAATAACAATGGCATAGGAGACGGTTGCAGCATAACCGAAGTTAGGTGTATAGACGAAGGAAAGATTATAGATATATTGCGATATCGTCATCGTTGAATTCCCCGGTCCGCCGTTCGTGATGTTCACAACCTCATCGAATAATTGCAGTGTACCGTTGGTCGAGATAATAGCTGTAAACAAAATAATCGGCTTTAACATCGGCACGGTAATTTTTAAAAATTGACGTGTCTTAGATGCCCCATCAATCGAGGCTGCTTCATAGATGCTTGGATCAATATTTTGCATCGCCGACAGATAGAAAATCATGTTATATCCTGTCCAGCGCCATGTAATAGCTATAATGATCACCACACGTGCCCAGACAGGATCCATGAGCCACGCTACGGGCTCTTGAATCACGTGTACCGACAGAAGCATCTTGTTCAGAATGCCGTCCACCGCGAAAATACTTTTGAATAACACCGCATACGATACAAGCGACGTTACACATGGGAGAAAAATAGCCGTACGATAAAAACCTTTAAAGCGAAGCTTAGGATTGTTCAGCAAATTCGCTATCACCAGTCCGAGCAAGAGCATGATTGGCACTTGAACGATGAGATATAGCAGCGTATTGAATACCGCTTGCCTAAACATAGGATCCGAGAATAATCGGATATAGTTATCAATGCCTGAATAGTGAGTTACGCTACCTTTGCCAGACTGAAAGGATAATAGCAATGATTGAAACATCGGATAAAAACTAAATAATAAAATGAGCGCTGAAGGCAATGCGATAAACTGCCATCCCATCAGCGAGGATTTATTCCATTTGCGTTGCATTAGTTACCACCTGCTAACTTTTTATTTATTGCACCTGTTGTTCAAACAATTTCTGAATGTTAGCCAAGCTTTTCGTTAAGTCCGCACCACCCAAAATAGTAGGAAGCTCATTTTTCAGCGCGTCTTTTGCTTCTTGCGTGTACATTCCCAGCGTAATACCTGGTACTTCCGTAGACCATTCCGTGAAATCACGATAAATAGCTTGTCCTCCGAAGAACTCCGCCTGCTGACTATAAGCATCGCTAGAGAATGAAGGAATGAAAGAACCAACCCCGCCGTTTTCGTTCAAGAATCGCTCATAGAATTCGCTGCTTCCGCCGATCGTCTTCGCTAGAAATTCCATCGCCAAGTCTTTATTCGCAGAACCGTCTAACACGAACCAACTCGACCCGCCTTCATTAGATGCATTTGTTCCGCCTTCCACATCCAATCTAGGAATCGGAGCAACCTTCCATTTGCCACTTTGATCTTTCGCATCCATGATAGAAGACACTTGCCATACCCCAGAGACGACCGTCGCAACATCCCCTGCGTTAAAGCTACCGACGAACTCGCTCCATCCCGTTACCGGTTTTGCGATTCCCGAATCGGCAATCGCTTTGTACACGCGAAGCGTTTCGGCCATAGCAGGGTTATTCACGAAATTCGCTTCATTCTCTGGTGTAATATACCAAGTCCCTGCAGATTGCAATAGAATGGACGTTAACGCCTCGTCGTTCGGATTAATTGTCGCCATATACTTACCTGTTTTTTCTTTTACAACTTTTCCAATTTCAATATATTGGTCCCACGTAATATTGTCTAAATCTTGTTCCGTATAACCTGCTTCTTCCAAATAATCGGAACGGTAGAACATCCCGGTAACCCCGATATCAAATGGAACGCCGTAAATTTTATCTTCGATGCGAAGCGCATCTACTTTATATGGAGAGAATTGAGTGAAATCCACTTTGTCCGTAAAATCAGCGAATGTATTCGGATAGGATGTCACATATTTCTGGATATTCGGATCGTTGACCAGAATAATATCTGGCAATCCATCTTTAACTCCTGCAGCCAAGTTGGTGTTCAGCTTTTGTTCCAAATCTGCTTTTGCCATATCAACAATTTCTAATTCAAAATCCGGATGTTCCTTCTGATATAACTCCTCAGCAATTTTCAAAGCAGCACCATTAAAGGATGGATCCCAAGCCCAAGCAACTACCTTCTTTTTCGTAGAACCTCCATCATCTGTACTTTCAGCTGTGTTCGAAGAACCGCATGCCGCCAAGACCGAAGCCATCATCGTAACAAGTAATAATACGGATAGAATCTTTTTCATACTGTACAACCCCTTTATCTTTATCGTATTTGTGCAAACGCTTTATAACTTTCTCATGTATTGTAGAAAATTATAGGTGGGCTTGTATAAGTTTAATTTTCCTTTTGTTAGCATATATTATTGTTCTCTAACACTATGAAACCGCTTCATTAGTAAAATTTTCAGGTATTAGCATTAATTTTTGTAAATTTCGGATGGGTACCGTGAATTATATGCTTTTATTTTGGATTGGGTTATGATGAAAGAAATAGATTGTGCAACGAGGTGTCGCCCATCATGAAAGAGAACTCTGCAACTTACCGTGTCATGATTGTTGATGATGAAACTATCTTACGAACAGGAATTATACATCTATGTAATTGGAACGAACATAACATTGAGATTGTCGCCCAAGCCTCTAACGGCCAAGAAGCGCTGGATTCGATGGACAAAGTTCGTCCGCATGTTGTCATTACGGATATTGTTATGCCGATTATGGACGGTGTTGAATTTACCAAAATGATGCGTTTGCAGTACCCAGATATTAAAGTAGTCGTGCTCAGCAGCTATAGTGAGTTCGACTACGTCCGAGAAGTGTTCAAATACGGTGTCACCGATTATTTGCTCAAGCCGAAAGTATCGGCCTCGGAGTTGATTGCCTTAATACAATCTTTATGTGGTGAATTACCTCCAAACCGATTGGAGTCGCCACCCGTGAAGTTGGATCCTTCCCTAAAGCTCGGACAATTGCTCAGCGCTGATAGAACCCCTAGCGACGACGTTGATTATGATTGGGAGGACTGGAGAACGCAATTCGCAGGTAAATATTTTCGCATGGCAAAAGCCAGCACTAGCATCCTACTATCCAAAACCCCTTGGACTCAATCCCAAATCGAGCAAGTTCTAATTGAGCTTGCACAAGATCATTTGAGTTCCTGCCACTATGTCTGTGTATTTCTGAAAAATGAATGCCTCGTCCTAGTCAATTATGATGCACATCAAACTGATGTCGTACAATCCTGCCTGGATAAATTTACGCAGCATGCATTGAAATCGCTTACCTATATCAAATTTGTTCTTTCCCATGAGTTCGGGAACATTGCCCGGATCCAAGCCGAGCATGAACGATTAACGTCTTACTTAGGAAAGCTCATTTATTTCCCTGGGCGGCATAATATACCTGAGCATGAAATCAAGCCGGAGAGTGATAAAGTGAATTTTGATCAAGCTCAATTCACATCAGCGCTCCGTTCACTTGCGATCGATGATGCTGCCATTCAATCTCAAGCATTATTCGCACATATTCGATCCGTACAAGCGTATGACGAATACAGCCTGAAACGGTTGTGCCAAAATATTATCTATTCCGCCATGAGCACGCTTGAACAGATCAAGCAACCTTTATCTGAATTAAGCTCTTCCAAGCTAAAGCTCTTCAAGAAGATTGATCTTGCTTTTGATTTGGATGAGCTGGAATCGGTTTATATTCAATTTCTAGATGATTTGAAAGCTGTCGTTCAGCAGACAGATCCTCAAACGATGATTCTTCATCAGATTTATGAATATGTGAACCAGAACTATGCGAATGATATTTCCTTGTCAGAGCTGGCTGATAAATTTCATCTAAATTACAGCTATTTGTCCTCCTATTTCAAGCAACGGACGGGCGAAAATCTAACGACGTTTATCAATCGCGTACGAACCGATAAGGCAAAAGAGCTATTGCAGAACTATGAGCTGTCCATTTCCCAAATCAGCCAGTTAACCGGATTCTCGGATCATAATTATTTTTCCAAAGTATTCAAAAAGATGACCGGCATGACTCCTGTGGAGTACCGCAATCATATCTCACAATAAGACAGGTGAATGACGTGCTTCGAAAAAACAGCATTTTCATTAAAATCCTCATGCTGATGTTATCCGGAACCATCATTATTTCTATTCTACTGATGTTCACATCCTCATCAATCTCGGAGCGTATTCTACTCGATCAAGTTGTCCGAAATGCCTCCGCCAACATGAATTTGATGAAAGATGATTTGCTCAGCTATAACGACCAAGTGGTCAATACGATGCTTCAAGTCAACGGAAGCACGGAGTTCAAAAATTATGTTACAAAGCCGGCCCATACGCCCTTGGAGCAAATTAACCTCGTCATTGCGCTCGGTCGGTACCTAGATCTCTATAAGGATTATCTAAGCCCAGACAATTCTCATATCATCGTATCCGGCATTCCTGGAGAAGGGGGCCGGCATTATTCAAGCAACTCACTGAAATGGGACAAGATCCCGCAGGATTTCGTATCGAAATTCATGAACATCAACGGCAAAGTCCAGAACCAAATTCAATATTACAGCAGTCTGGATTTATTCTCGGAATCCGTTCCTTATGATAATTACTTGTTTGCCGTCAAACCTTTAATGGACACAAGCACCGATCATATGTACGGTTATGTAGCCGTTATTATGGATGAACAGAATATATACCGCAAAATTAAGCCTTATATTTCGGATGGTATCCACATCTCACTCATTTCGTCCGACGGCACGGTCCTATCGAGCAGTAACAAGGAGCTTATTAGCAAGAGTGATATACCACTCCTCTCCGTCGCTACGAACACTTCTGAGCAGCATGAAGGGGTATGGTCTGATGAAGATGATAAGCAAACCTATATTTCCTATTTTTTACCACAGTACAATGCGTACCTCGTCGAGGAAATCGATCAGTTAACGGCATTTGCTCCACTGTACACGATCTCAAATGAAATTCTCAAGGTGGTTATCTTCATTCTCATCGTTAGCATGTTATTCGTCTATTCCCTTAGTTTACGAATAACACGTCCCTTGAATAAACTCGTCAAGACGATGCAAGCCTCCACAGGGGACAACTTGAAGTATCACCCCTTGCAAGAAGACGGTAGTTATGAGACCAACATTTTAACGAAAGCTTATAATCGTTTCATTACTGAAATCGATCAATACACCGATAAGCTCGTATATGAACAGCAGGAGCGGCGAAAAGCGGACCTCAATGCGCTGCAAATGCAAATCAATCCGCATTTCCTCTACAATACATTAAGCTCTATTAAATATTTGGCCAAAATGAACCGTACCGATCAAGTCGATGAGACCATTAACAGTCTGATCTCCATGCTACAGAGTACACTCGGTTCCACGGAGGATCGCGTAACAGTAGAGCAAGAAATCGAAACCTTGAAGCACTATGTATATATTAATCAAATCCGCTATGGCGATCAGATCGGTGTCCACTATGAGATCGAAGAGAGTTGCTTACAGCTGCTCATTCCGAAGCTCATCATTCAACCCTTCCTGGAGAACGCGTTCTTCCACGCCTTCCCCGGTTATGCTAGCGGGAATATTCATATCTTTATTCGGAGGCAAGAAGACATCCTGATTATCGAAGTGATCGATGACGGGGTCGGTATGTTAGCTATCGAGGATCAAGTGAATGAGTGCAAACAACAGCATTTATCCGGGATCGGCATCAACAATGTTCATAGCCGTATCCAATTATTGTTCGGCTCACCTTACGGTGTTCATATCGAGAGTGAGCAAGGCTATGGCACAGCCATCCGAATCACGCTGCCCATTCTGGAGAAGCAAGAGGAGTGATAGTAACTTAACATCCTTACTTTAGAGCATATCAAGGGCGACAGCTCATTTTTTTTCTGATCTGCCGCCTTGTGATAAGCGAGAATTTGAATATTTTATCCGGTAAACACCACTTGTTTTTGTTTATCATGAATATTTACAGGTATACCGGTTGCAGCACTCTCATAAAAAGCATCGATAATTTCAGAGAAATAAATACCGTCGTCAGCTGGGGCGATCAGCCGTTTCGTTTCATTCTCAATGCAATCGATAAAATGCTGAAACTCATTCACTAACTGTAAATTTGGATTCAATTTCAGTTTAGGTGTAATATCCAGGCATATATCGGAGCTTTCACCGAACAACTTCAATACACCATTCACTAGACTGGCTCCGCCTTTTGTTCCCATTAATTCCACATAGAATCGATCTTCCTCAATATTGGAAGCCCAACTGAAATCAAAGGCAAGACTGGCTCCTCCCTGTAAACTCAAATAACCGATCGCGGCATCTTCCACGTTGAATATACCGCCGTCTACTCCTTTATAGCCGTTCCGATTCCGAGTCGTCGTATGAACGAAATTTTGATGGGTGTTACCAGCAACGTAGGATACTTTCGGAAGTCCCATAAGATAAAGGGCTAAATCCAGATAATGAGCCCCTAGATCAATCATCACACCACCACCAGAATAAGCCTTATTCGTAAACCAGGTACCTCTGCCCGGAATACCACTTCTTCTGATCCAGCCTGCTTTGGCACTATAGATATCTCCGAGGTTCCCTTCGCTAATCCATTTTTTCAAAAAAACAGCTTCATTGGTGAAGCGGTTATTTAAACCGATCATTACTCTCTTGCCAGATTGCTTCTGTGCCGCCACAATTCTCCGCGCTTCCTCAGCACTAATGCTGAGCGGTTTTTCACAATGGACATGAATCCCTTGTGAAAGTGCATATTCCGTAATTTCTGCATGCAGGTTGTTGGGTGTAACAATACTCACTATATCAAGCCGTTCTTTGGCAAACATCTCCTTGTAGTCACAGTATACGTTTAAAACCCCGTGTTTCTCTGCCATGCGGGTTGCCTTGTCTCGATTGATATCACAGATTGCCACAACTTCCACATTTGGTAGAGCCAGATAGCCATGAATATGCTTCTTCTCCGCATTTCCACCCGCACCAATTAAGGCATATCTTAATTTTCCAGTCATTTTCCCACCTCTTTCATGTTGTATTTTACATCTCCAGCAGAAGTTTCTTGAAATACAAAACCGAATAATCCACACCTTTTTCTGCGAGCTCATCAGGAAGTGCTGATTTACGCGGCTCAATGCTGAGTCCGGCATCATATCCAACGGCTCTTAGTATTGCTACAAAAGAGGGCCAGTCCGTTTGATCCATGCCGGCAGGCGGCTCATCAACCTTATTTCCATTTACCAGCAGCGAACCTTTTAAATGCACGTGATAAAACCGGTGTCCCCAGTCAAGCGTCTCTTTCATATAATCGCCACCAAAAAAGCGGGCATGAGATGGATCGAATTTAATCCCAAGCTCCGGTAAATGACCGTGAATAATATTCCATACTTCCGGAGAGTGTACGAAGTTTACTTTTCGACAGTTATACGTTGAGATCTTAACATTTTTCGTTCTTCCATAAACTAGGAGTTCATTGAAAAACGTAATCGCTGCTGTACAGTTTTCGTAAAAAGACAGTTCCTCTACATAGTTGCAGCCAACGACAAAGTTCGGACAATTAAGCTTACTTGCCGCATCAATTAGTTTGAAGCACCGATTCAATTCTTCTTGCAGGATTTCTCCTTTTTCATTAATACGCTGGGATTTCCATCGTCCGATGGAACCAATCTCAACATTATATTTGGCTATCCATTCAGACATTTGCTCCAACTGCTCGTAAAAATCCTCTACGCTGTCTCCCTCATTCACACAAAGTTCCAGAAAGTTCAATCCTCTTTTTTGTGCCAAAACAAAGCTATCTTCATTCACAGGAGCGATAATCCCCAACTTCATAAGTTCTGACTTCCTTTCTACACTACAAGTATTATAAGTAATTTATTAAACTGATAATCATACGTTGCTCTATAAAATCCGTAATTTCACTAAGGATTTTCTGTTGAACTGCAAATATCAGCTCGTCCATAGAGTTGAAGCATTTATAAAAGGTAACCTTACTGAGGTTCGCTCGCTCACAGATATCCTTAGGTCCCACATTTATGAAATTTCGTTCAATAAGTACATTTGGACCGGCCAGAATCAATTGTTCACGGTTTCGGTTTCGCACATCCAGGTGCCAAGTTGTAGCTATTATAGCGTAATCCGATTTTCAGTAAGAATCAAGCTTCCAAAATAAATTCATCATCCATACCCCATCATACTGTCACAGAAAGAGCTAAGCATTCTGTATCTCCATATGTAGTCAAATCGCTTCTTTCTTCAATTCTTCTGTACACGTTTTATGATCCTGGTTTATGATTTATGAAATTGATTCACTATAAATAAGAATCACAAAATTTAAGCTGAACAAACGGACGCTAATACCGAGAGTATTAGCGTCCGTTTATTCAGCTTTTTTTATAGTCTATTTATTTCAACGCTTCACCTTATAAAACTCATGATACAACTTCATCAGCGCCCGCTTCTCAATCCGCGATACATAGCTGCGGCTAATACCAAGCTCCTTTGCTATTTCTCGCTGTGTTCGTTCCTCCCCACCTTGCTCTAATCCGAATCGCCCTTTAATGACTTCCTGCTCACGAGGATCCAAAATCTCAAGATTACGATAGATTTTACTCTTCTCAATCTTCAGCTGAACCAAGTCTGCTACGTCATCTGCTTCACTACCTAAAATATCTATCAAAGTTATTTCGTTTCCTTCTTTATCCGTTCCGATCGGATCATGGAGAGATACGTCTTTACGCGTCTTCTTGAGTGAACGCAAATGCATCAATATCTCGTTCTCAATACAGCGGGCTGCGAATGTGGCCAATTTCGTACCTTTACCCGTTTTGAAGCTTTCAATAGCTTTGATTAGTCCAATGGTTCCAATCGATATGAGGTCCTCTAAGTCTTCGCCTGTGTTATCAAATTTCTTGACGATATGCGCCACCAATCGCAGATTATGTTCGATAAGCTTATTTCGCGCATTGCCGTCTCCTTCCGCCATCAACTGTAAATATTTACTCTCGTCCTTCTCGGATAGTGGCTGGGGAAAAGCATTGTTCTTGACGTAAGATACAAGTAGAGAAAGCTGTTTAATGAACAGCGCTATCGCTGAGATTAATCCAGGCATTGAACCGAACACCCCCACGTTGGATTCCGTTAGAGAAGAAGCCAATCCCAATCGGCTCCCTATTCTAGTCGAATATTGAAGTCTGTTCTTTAGTGTATGTGGGCAATGGCCTAGAAGTGCATGTACAGGGGAATCGCATCAAAAATAAAGCCACCAGAAGCTATGAAAACTTTATCTACTATATCAATAAGTGGGTTCTAAAAGGGGGCATTCTCTGAATCTACCAATAAAATGGGATATATTATCGAGAATGAAAAACATTATCTACACATACAAGGAGCTCGAAAATGATAACAAATTCATCCCTTTGCTGCCGATCATCGCTTCGACGAACAATAGCCCTCTTTTCACCGAAAAGCTGAATGCCGTCGAAGACGTGTAAGAAGACAATCTTGAGAATTTCATCGATCAAGATCCCGACCTAATCATCACCAGAGTGGAAAGAAACAGTCAAGTTAGTCAGTACTATTTAAAAATACATTTCATGATAAGGTAGGGTATACAAATGAATGCAAAACGAAAAATCTCATTAATAACATTAATTATTTCGGCTGTGCTTATGATCTCAGAGATTCCGACTAGATTAAACATATGGAAAATGTGGTACGTATTTTGTCGGAGCGGCTATAATTTTCGGAAAATAAAGAGATAGAAATGAACATTTCGACCCAAACGATAAACAGCGTTCCATGGCAGCGATTAACGACAGCCGATAGAAGAGGTACGGACATTCCGCAGATGTGCCGAATAACGAAGCGGATTTGTAATTTTGTTCATATCGTTCGCTACTTCATCAAAAAACGAATAAGTTAACGGTTGATGTTCCCGAATATCCTCATAAATATAATACTTCCTTTTTCATCATCTAAATCAATTTGAAAACCTTTGGAAAGTGAAAGCATTACATACGGTAATTCATCTTCTGCCCATTACCCTAGATATGGAATCCGGAACTTTCATTACCAGTAGTAAAAGAAATAGAATACACAAAGAAAGGGTGCTAATCGGGCTTTTCTTGCATTGTAAAATACTGATACACGATCCAACTTTAGCAAACATCACATCTAAGAAGTCTGATACCTATTCTACGCATCCAACACATTCTCCTGTCCTCTCCACAACATTATTTTTCGCCGTTACTTATGGTACGGCTCAGTTTAATGGTGCCATCGGCAATAAATGACCTGCTGGACCTAAAAAACAACCATCGACGACTTTGAAAGTCGGCAATGGTTGTTGGATAAACTTGCTTACTTGTCGATCAGATTGGTCGTCTTGAGCAACCTTGCGATTAATGCTGTTACTTCTGCGCGAGTCATATTCGCTTTCGGAGCCAGCAGCTCGGAAGCTGAATCACCTTTGACGATACCGGCATCAATCATCCGCGCGACAGATTCCTTCGCCCATCCGGACACTTTGGCGCCGTCCGTGTATTGGGCCAATATGGCTAGGGCTTTGGATGAGTCGAGCTGGCCTTTCTGCGTAATCAGTTCATACGCGCGTGCAACCATCACAATTCCTTGCTCCCGCGTAATTTGGTCATTGCCTTCGAACTTTCCGTTACTATATCCGAGAACGATACCGAATTCGTTGGCAATCGCTACGGAGTTGCGATACCACGCGGCTTCTGGCACATCAGGGAATTGGCTCTGAGGCGCATCTTGAAGCATCAAGCCCAAACCATGTACCACAATTTCCGCAAATTCGGAACGCGTTACATTGCGATTCGGAGAGAAAGTGTTGTTTCCAGTCCCTGCAAGATCAAGTCTTGCCGCAATGTTGTTCACGTCCGCTTTGCCCCAGTGACCCTTTACGTCATCGAAGTCCTGAGGATTCCAGATGACCGAATAGGAACCGTGGCTGCGCAGATCATTAATCAACGCATAGTAACGGTTATCTATTTTCGTCACGACCGTCGGCACATGTAACACGCTGCCGTCCGGGTTCACGATTACGCCTGTCGTAATGCGGTTCGGATCGATACCTGCTGGTAGAGCAATGTATTTCGCCGCATATGCGTTCAATTGTCCCGATCTTACCGTCTTGCCGTCATGCGAGAAGGTCAGGTCGAGATCAACCGGATTGACCAGCAGTTCGTATCCTCCCGCTGTCGCTTTGCTCTTTGTCTTATTAATCAAAGCGTCCGAAGAGCTCTTGATGTCGATATGAACCGCAATATCGCCGAGTGCTGTGTTGCCCAGTTGCTCGGACACTCCGCTCAAGTCCATCTTTTTTCCAGGAACCGGATAGATGGCCAGCGGGTTGCTGATTTCCAGGCTTGCGCCCTTGTCGGACAATTGCTTAACGGTTTCTGCCGTCAATCCGTCTACCTTTACATCGCCGTCTTTCGAAGAATGAATAGCGAGCTTCTGTCCGTTTCCTTTAGCCAACTCCTCAGCAAGCTTGTCCAGATTCACTTGAACCGACGTTGTCGTACGGTCTCCCGAAGTTGAAGTTTTTCCTGTTGCAAACGTACCTTCCTTACCGTTGACTGACGTATCGATTTCCGATTCACCCGATGTCGTTGGACCTGTTAGACCTGTCGGTGTTGTTGGAGCTGTTGGACTTGTCGGACCTGTTGGCGGCGTGGTGGTTCCGCTGTCTGCTCTGGTCACAATCAACGTATACTTCGTTACTTTGCCCTTAGCATCCGTAACCTTAACGACAATCGTATTCACGCCTACGTTCAACGGCAGATGATCGCTTGCCGCACCTTGATACTCCGCGTTATTGACAGAGACTTCAAGCTTGGCGTCCGGATTGAGCGCCGTCGGGATAACCGTTACGCCGTAAACGCTATTCGTTACGGAAGCCGTATAGTGGGTCGAAGCTCCATTAAATACTGGTGACAATCCGATCGACGTTCCATTATTCGAACTATTAAGTTGCAGCCCCGTCAAGGAGGAATGGTCTGTCGTGTCTACTTTCAGCCCTTTGCTTTCCGTAGTAGACTTCCCGTCAATCGTAGCCGTTACTTCAAATGTGTAGTCACCGTCAGCCAAATCGATTTCGGGTGTGAAACTCCATGAACCGTCCGCATTCACGGTTACCTTCGGAGTGCCGATGACCTTGCCGTCCTTATCCTTGATCTCCACAGTTACTGTATCACCTACATCCGTTGTTCCTTCGAATACAGGTTTTGCAACGTTTACTGTGTTGCCGTTTGGCGCGGTGATTGCTAAAGTCGGTCCGGTTGCGGCTTCCACCGTAATGGCTTTACTTTCCGTAGCAGATTTCCCTCCTTTCGTAGCCGTTACTTCAACCGTGTAGTCACCGTCAGCCAAATCGCTGTCGGGCGTGAAACTCCATGAACCGTCCGCATTCACGGTTACCTTCGGAGTGCCGATAACCTTGCCGTCCTTGTCCTTGATCTCCACAGTTACTACAGCACCTACATCCGTTGTTCCTTCGAATACAGGTTTTGTAACGTTCACTTTATTGCCGCTTGGTTCGGTAATCGTTGCAATCGGTTCTGGGATAACCACTTCTATCTCTTTTGTCCTCGTTGCCGACTTACCACCTTTGGTAGCAGTCACTTCAATCGTATATGTGCCATCCGGCAAGTCCATATATGGAATAAACGTCCAATCCCCATTGTTATCAACAGTTGTCGTACCGCCTGCTCCCGTTATCGGGTTGCCGCTAGTATCTTTGATCACTACCGTAACTTCTGAACCTGTTTCAGCTTTTCCCGTAATGTCCGGTCGCAGCACTGTTACCGGATGGTCGCTTGGTTCAACGATTGTCAGAGCAGCGGCAAAAGGTTCAACCGCTTCCTTGGTAAAACCATTCACGGGCACACCGTTCTTGCCTTTTAAGTTACCTAAGCCCTCGTAGGATACTTTTACTGCTTTATCGGTTACATCCGTTCCATTAGGCAAGGTAAGAATCAGCTTGGTTTCATCCGTTGGGTCCATTTCAAATGTCATATCAGCCACCGATACATCCTTACCATCAACTGTAATAGTAAAATTAGATAAATCGGTTAGCTCCACCTCTTGGTCAAACGTAACGATAATTTCATTTTTGCCCGCTACCACTTGCTCAAGCGCGGCGCTTACCGGTATTGGGGCCGGCACAGCAAAGGTGAAGTATTGTCCATATTTCAACGTTGCTTTTGCAGCGTAATGAGCCGCGCCATTTAATGTTATCTCAGTTAACTTATATTCTGTTGCGGTAGTAAAATCCGCGCTATCGCTTACTAGTAATGTCGATTTGGGTAAAATCGCATCCATTGGTATCGCAATTTCTACTCCCTCGACATTTCCATTGTTCTGGACTTTCCAAATACGCTCGGCATGGTTTTGATTGGTTATGCCAACTTGCTGAGTGAATTTCATGTCTGCTCCGTTATCACCCCAGATCAAATACTGCTTGTCTATAAGCAGCCCATTATGGGTTGCATTCGTTTCTGCAAGCGAACTTAACCCAATCGCCACTTGCCTACCAGGGTTGACGCTGCGGCTTTGTTTTTGATTCAATCCTTCCGCTTCATCAAGCCCGATCCCGGCAATATTATGTTTATAGGTGCTGTCGGCTTCCCACACGATATCCCCATTTGTGGCAATGTAATTGCTCGCACCGCCATCCAGCGTAATCCCATACTTCACCGCTAAATAAGTTTCGATCTTCGCGCGGTCGCCAGCCGTACTACCGGAGTACACAATCACTTCGGCAATATCGCCATTAAAATTCACATAGTTACTTCCGTTTTTTTTTGATAAGGTACTAGCTATTACAGGTGTAAATGGAAGCGGAGTAAACGTTTCTTTTCTTATGAGTGTTTGGTCTACTCCATCTAACCGAGCTTTATGTTCTGAACCGCCGATATCGGTATTCGCCATACGGGGTTGTGTATTTCCGGTCGGGAAATTAAAAGTGGTATAGGTTGAGTTACCTCCATTACCTGCTGCATAGAAAGTCTTACCCTCTTTGCTAAATATAGCTGGACCATAATTTTTTCCACCTGTTGAGGAGCCAACAACTACACCGGCCGGATTATTAAAGACAACATAGGCATCTGCGTAAGTAATCTCCTTATCCCCTTCCAGCTTATGAAGAGCCCCTGCTTCGTTATTTCCACTATTACCAGTAAAATTAACAACTGGGTTAAAGTTAACCCCATTAGCTGTGTAACCTGGCGTCCCTTTGACCGCAAAATTATTTGTACCCGTCTGATCCGTCCAACCGGTAAGAGTTCCTGCCCCATTATCCGCTATACCGTCATTCGCCTTTAACCATAGTGCTAGATTCGTACTCGTCCCGCCCGGATATGTACCAGCAGCCTCCACCTTCGAGGGCAGCCCCATCGTCGAAAAACTGCTCGCCACGAGCGTCAGCGAACACAGTACCGCAAGCGGTCTCTTCATCCATTTTCGTATCTTCCCGATTTTCTTCATCGTTATTAATTCCGCTCCTTCCATATTCTGATCCTAGTTGTCTATCAATAGACTTCTTCAATTATTAACCATAGCAAAACGACCTCTACAATAACTATACATCCCGTTACGTGCCGGTCTTGAAGCATCGGATTAGAAAAGATACAAATTAATTCATAGAGAACTCATTTCCATTGCGAAGATTGAATAAAGAGACGCCAAATCGAACGACCAATAGAAGGACAATCCTTTTACTTGTTTTTCTGATTGCGATTACCGTTCTTCGATTGACTTGGATGAATTTCATAACGTCCATTGACTATCTTCACAATCCAGCACCCCGAGCACGGGGTGCTGGATTGGCATGGTTGGAAATTTTCGTCGAATCAAACGCTCAAGTTCAATGTCGAGTGGGATTTCTATCCTTATAATCTCTCCGCCGAAGGTGACAAGACCGTTCTGCAAGTGCCCCATACTTGGGATGAAGCATTCGTCCAGGACAAGCATCGTTCCTTCCGCTATGGCACGTATAGGTTACGGATATTACTCGATCAGAATCATGAACAAACGCTTAGACTACCGATCCAAAATATCGGAAATGCATCAGCCGTATATGTGAATGGTCAATTAGTAGCTGGAGCAGGACAACCGTCATCGGCATTCGCGTTAAAAATATAGAGGGATATTTCGAAGTGTCCGTTCGAGACAATGGAAAAGGGATGACAGAGGAAAAGCGGAAACTAATCTTCATGCACACGGAACAAACGAAAAAAAGAACAAGAGTAGGACTGCGGAACATCGACCGACGGCTAAAGCAGCTTTACAATCAAGGATTAACCATTGATAGTACGCCCGATCAAGCTACGACGGTGTGTTTCCGAATCCCGAAATAAGGAATGAACCCAAGGTTCATTCCTTATTGTTTCACTTCCAATTTCGATACCATTCCGTAACGTAATAGACGGACTGGGCTGCTCTTGGAATTCTCCTACATGAGTTGCTTGATACGATTGTATTGCTGATGAACGGATGCGTTCTTCCCCATCGCCGGAACTTCACTATCTCACACTCACTACTTCTTAGGACGATTTCTGTGATCGGCTAGGCCAAAAATTTACAGTAACATTTTGTGGAGAATATTGGGTGACTCATACAGCTGAAAATACAAAGATATTAAAGTGCATACAAAACACTTAAAAGAAAAATAAACTCCCGCACCGCATTATGGGGCACAAGAGTTCCTCACTTCTCTTCATGTTCTGATTCAAATTTTTATTGTTGCAGGGTAATATCTATTTTTGTCGAATAATATCAAGGAAGATTGAATTAAATGGAAGATTGAATTAAATGGAAAATAAAATTAATAGGAATAGATTATCCGTTCACTCACAAACTGGTTATGTCTCGGATATTTAAAAACAGTAAAATTGAACTTACAACTCTCAAAAATAATTATGATAAATATAAAAAGCTAAAGTCAATGGGCGGTGATTAAAATGATACAACTGGATCATGAACAGGACTATATTGTTGAGTCTAAGCGTAAATGTATCGAAGCAGGAATGGATCCAAATGAAATTAGAAAACCGAAACGTTCTATGTCAAAACAAGAATTGATGAAAAAAAGAAACACCTACAGTGAAATATTATCCGTTGTTAATTTTTTCTCAAAAAAGATTTTAGACTCGTTAAGCGGAACACCTGTACTAATTGTAATATCTGACGAAAATGGATATTTGCTACACATGATTGGCGATGAAACCATAAAAAAAACAATTCAACCATTAGGTATACAAGTAGGTGTACAATTTACTCAAGAAGATATGGGCACGAATGTCGTGAGCTTATCTCTTCAACAATGCCATCCGATTCAAATCATAGGTTCAAATCATTTCCATACGATCCTTCATGACTCAGCGTGCTATGGAGTGGCCTTTCATTACACAGATATCAACAATTTACTCGGAAGTATATGTATTATGACTGCAACTGAATTGCATAATCCATTTTTCTTAACCATGTTATCTACAGTTGTTGACTCTATTGAGAGAGAGCTTTTACTTAGGAAGCAGAATAGAAAGTTAGATATGTTAAATCAGATTATGGTTAATAAAAATAGAAATGGCATTATCATCACAAATGCTGATGGCATCATTAGTTCAGTGAACCATTTTGTGGTCGAAACATTCAGTATTCACAAAGATACCAACATTGTTGATAGAAGTGAACAAAACCCAGGTTGTCTAGTAAGTAGTCACATGAAAAAAGTAATACAAAACAAACAGAGTTTTGATAATGTGCAAATGATTTTAAGAACCGTAGATAATCAAATCGTAGTTTGTTTATTCGACGCTCAACCCATCTATGATGAAACAAATAATTTTATTGGTTCATACTCTCAGCTTAGAGATATTACAGAACGTTATTTGAATGAAGAACGGCATAATTATTTGGCCTATCACGATGAATTAACATCATTACCAAATAGACGATCGCTTAGTGAAACATTAAATTATCATATTTCATCATCTCTAACTTCTGGCACAAATATTGATTTGGCACTTATGTTTTTGGATTTAGATCACTTTAAAACGATTAATGATGCTTTTGGACATTCCAATGGTGATATATTACTAAAGCAAGTTTCCGGTAGACTGACACAATTTTTGGGTGATAATGGAAAGGTGTTTAGAATGGGCGGAGACGAATTCATTTTCCTATTCCATAACCTTGATGGGCAAAAAGAAGTTACTCACATAGGGAAGCAAATTATTGATTTATTTTACACTCCCTTCACTATTAATGGTTCCAAGTTCCATGTAACTGCGAGTATCGGTATAGCAATCTATTCCAATGATGGGACTGACGCTGAATCGTTCATGGTTTACGCAGATAATGCAATGTATAAGTCGAAATCAAAGGGAAGGAATAATTATACCCTATTCGATTCAAATATGAAGTCCAATTCTAATGAAAAAGATAAACTATCATTGGAAGTTTCATTAAGAAAGGCTTTAGAAAATAAAGAATTTATCGTGTACTATCAACCGCAAGTTGACTTGGTTAATAAGAAAATCATTGGAGCGGAAGCTCTCCTAAGATGGAACAGTCCAGAATATGGTATTGTAGCGCCAGATGTATTTATTCCGATTTTAGAGGAAAACGGAATGATTTCTCAAGTTGGTGAATGGGTTTTAAGTGAAGTATGTGATCAAAGTAAGCGGTGGGTTGAAATGGGGTTGCCTAAATTTAGAATAGCGGTTAATCTTTCTTCACAGCAATTTTTAAAGGATAACTTAGTTGAAGTCATTTCCAATACGTTAATTGAAACTGGAATGGATCCTAATTATTTGGAGTTAGAGATTACGGAAACGATGACCATGGATGTTGAGCATGCGATAAACGTTTTGGGTCAATTAAACGCTTTAGGAGTAAGGATTAGTATTGATGATTTCGGTACCGGTTACAGCTCTTTGAATTATTTAAAGAAGTTCCCTATTCATACTTTAAAAATAGACAAATCCTTTGTCAGAGATATCATGGTGGATAAAAATGATTCAAATATTGTTAGCGCAATTATTTCAATGGCACACAATTTAAATTTAAATGTTGTAGCAGAGGGTGTAGAAACAAAAGATCAGCTCAATTTTTTACAAATGAAAAAATGCGATGTTATTCAAGGATATTATTTTAGTAAACCTCTTTCTGTCGATGATTTTGAAAAGTCGTTTTATCAACTGAATGACGATATAAAAACCAATTACTCAAGCGAAATGGATGGTTAAAATGAAAAAAATTTCTGAGATATTAGCAATCCATTTTAAAAAGTGGGGGATCAACCACATATTTGGCATTCCAGGCAAACCAGTCACTCCACTCATTCTTGATTTATATAATAACGGCATTGAGTTCGTATTGTCCAAACATGAGTCGGGTGCTGGATTCGAGGCTGCTGGTTATGCATTAATGAATAATAAATTAGCCGTGGCTATTGGAACATCGGGTCCAGGAGGTACTAATCTTTTAACTTCTGCCGGTCAAGCTAAAGCATCTCATCTTCCTGTTTTATTTATTACTGGACATCCTTCTACCAAAGATTCAGGTAAAGCTTTAGGCCAAGACTCAACTATGTTTGGAACGGATATCGTTAAAATGTTTGAACCTGTGACAAAGTTTAGCGCCAGAGTGGAAAGAGCGGATACCTTTAAGTCTTATTTTCAGCATGCCATAGAAAAAGCCTACTCAGGAGTTAAAGGCCCGGTTCATCTATCCATAGCCGCAGACGTTTTAGCTGAAAGTATAGCTGAATTTGAAATTGACTTACCTGAGGTTATTTATCCTGTTGCTCCAAACTTAGATAAGTGTAAGGATTTAATAAACCGTCCTGGTAAAAAAGTTATCTTTCTAGGCAAAGGCGTACATTCGAGCAGGGCATATCGAGAAGTGAAAATGTTAGCCGAGATTTTCAACATTCCAGTCATGACGACGCCAGGAGGTAAGGGCGTATTTGAGAGTAATCACCATTTGTCATTGGGGGCTTACGGTCTTGGGGGGACTGAGGAATCTAGTGCATACGTTGAATGCGGTTTAGATTTAATGATCGTCATTGGAACTAAACTTTCTGATATGTCCGTTGCCGGACTAAAACCTTCCAATTTCCCAAAAAACGTCATCCATTTTGATTTTGACCAGACTTTCATAGGTAAAACTATTCAGGTAGAAACATTACCTATTATTGGTGATATTAAAACAAACCTAAATGCGTTATTTGATAAACTTAATTACAAAGAAATAACTAAAATGCCCTTTAATATTTATGATTATAAAATGGAGGAACCTTTCAAGGAAAGTCAATCTCCAATGTCTCCAATGTCTGCAGTTGAAGCTGTTAAAGTGATGAGCGCAACTTTAGATGAAGATACTATCATTTTTGGCGATGATGGGAGTCATACTTTTTATGGTATAAAATATTACGATGTTAAGATACCCGGTACTTTTTATTTTGATGATGTGTTCGGTACAATGGGCCATGCTATAGGGTATTCTATTGGAGCCAAGCTTTCAAATCCCAAAGCAAAGATTGTTTGCTTGACCGGGGACGGATGCACGTTTATGCATGGAACTGAGATTTCTACTGCTGTAAACTACGGTGCTAATGTCATTTTTGTCGTTTTCAATAATGGTAAAATCGATATGGTTGATACAGGAATGACTTTGCACTTAGGAAAAGCTGTGGGAACTGTTTATAAAACGATGTTAGATGTTCAAAAGTTTGCAGAATCCATGGGGGCTCTTTCTTTCAAATGTTTCGATGCTAAGGAGTTAGAAGATGCGATAGAAAAAGCTAAACTTGCAAATACAACGGTTGTTATTGAAGCTATGATTGATCCATTAGAAATTCCACCAACAACGAGGAGGGGATAAATATGAGTAGAGATTCAGATAATTATAACAAGGGAATGGAAGTTCTAAATGAAATGGTTGGAGCACAAGGTTTAATAGCGATAGAATCATTCAAAAAATTCTATCCGGATTTTGCTGATTTTCTAGTTTCATTTGGTTTTGGAGAAATATATTCCAGAGAAATATTAGATTTTAAACAAAGAGAAACAATCACTCTGACAGCGTTGATTTCACAAGGCGCTTTTGAGCAAATGGGTTTTCATCTTAATGCCGCGCTCAATGTGGGGATGAGTCCAAAAGAAATTGTTGAACTCGTTATTCATTGTGCCGCTTATGTTGGCTTTCCAAAAGCGTGCAGTGCTATGGTACAAGTAATGAATGTATTTGAGCAAAGAGGTATAAAAGAAATTTAATGAATTGTTTGCGTAATTTTCTATATAACATAAAAGAGGAGCACCTGTATGGGTGCTCTCTTCTATTCGACTGTATGTAAAGTACGCAGCCACGTCTCTCTTTGAAAAGCATTTCGCCCTACTTATGATACGGTTCACCCCGATTTATCTTCACTATATCGATTATAAACCAAACTTTAGAACCCATCTCAACCAAATAGCTATGAAATATTGCCAAGTAATGTCTTGTTTATTAATCGAAGGGGGTATATAAAGCTTACCGTAGACACTCCTTAATATTTAAGAGAGGAGGCTTGAAAGGATCAGAAGTATACATATGGCTAGATTGCTCGTCCTAATCTCACCGCACAAACCTCCCACTACAAACAAACCGTGCCTTTTCCTGACGTCGGTTCGTGTTCACATTGTCTTGACGATATGCGCCACCAATCGCAGATTATGTTCGATAAGCTTATTTCGCGCATTGCCGTCTCCTTCCGCCATCAACTGTAAATATTTACTCTCGTCCTTCTCGGGTAGTGGCTGGGGAAAAGCTTTGTTCTTGACGTAAGATACAAGTAGAGAAAGCTGTTTAATGAACAGCGCTATCGCTGAGATTAATCCAGGCATTGAACCGAACACCCCCACGTTGGATTCCGTTAGAGAAGAAGCCAATCCCAATCGGCTCCCTATTCTAGTCGAATATTGAAGTCTGTTCTTTAGTGTATGTGGGCAATGGCCTAGAAGTGCATGTACAGGGAATTGAGGGCAAAAAAAAAAAAAAACGAACCTCAATGTATCTGGAGTTCGTCTTTCTTAAAGATGATTAATTTTCTGGTATTCAAATGTTTCCTTTTTTGACTTAACTATAGAAGTAGTTATCTTTGATCTGATATGGTCGCACCATTATTTGCTGCACTTAATGCTTGCAGATCATTGTATGGAGGCCCCATTGTAGTTCCAAAAAGCAAAACGATATCAAACTCATTTATAGGGATTCCCCAAGAATTACCGCTAAATGTCGTGAACGCCCCATCTACTAAAAAAGCTCCCTTTGTATTATAAACAACATTGTTATTGATGGTACCTGTAACATTTGGATTGATATATATACCCGTACGCAATGAATGAAACGTATTATTTGCAACGAATAAATTCGATACATTTACCTGAGGTACAACTGCCCGGTTTACTACCCAGTTTGACATAGGCAATGCTTGTGGCGGTCCATATATCGTGTTATTAATCAGACTGGTATTCGCGCCTCCAACTTGGATAAATTCTTTTTCGTAAGGGACATCACTTGTTATGGTTACACCATCAATAGTCGTATTATTCGACAATACCAGTAACGGAATAAGATCAGCCTGTAATAAAAGAAGCGTCCCTAATTCGCCCTTTAATGTGATACCCTCCTTGTTCACGGAAATTTGCGAAATAATGGGGTATGTCCCACTTAAAATGTTAACAGTCCCTCCGGGATTTACCGCCGCGATACCCGCTGGAATAGTGCCAAAGGGATTCGCTATGCTTCCATCTCCCCCCACTGAGCCAGTAAGCACAAAAATATTGTTAGGATCTACGATTTGGTTGATCGCATCATTGAGTTCTTCTTGTACGCTAGCTACTGTAGGATATCCTGAAACAGGTCTTTCCGTTAGCAAAGATGCGGCTATTTGATTTTTTTGTGCCTCAGTAAGACTATTATATGCGGTGAGATCGAGCCCCAGTTGTGGATTTTCAATAGCAGCGCGCATCTCAGCTGTAGTTTGAGCCTCATTTACAGCATCTAGACTAGAGTTACTTCCGGATATCACATAGTCTGTTAGTACTTTCGAGATCGTTATAACATCGTTTGTATTGAGAAGGTTATCAAGCTCACTTTCCCTTACGGTTACAAATTGAATTTTGCTATAGAGATCTCCAGCGAAAATAGTGAACAGTGTTAACCCGTTAAGGAAAGGATTTGACTCGTTGCCAAATTGAACAGACATTGTTTGTCCTGGATTCAGAGTAAATGTAGCTGTTCCATCCTGGTTGATTGGATCAGCTCCTTGACGAACAAAGAGAGTAATCTGCAAAACCCCTTGATCATTGTTAATAAATGTTTTTATTCCTGCCATCTTGTATCCCTCTTTTCTTTTCTTATCTAGTTAATTCCAAACACTAAATTTAGTAGAAGAACAAAATCTAGTAGGAAAGAATAGCAACTCTTTCTTAATTTCATAGTATGTACAAGTTGAAAAACTAGTGATAGAAAAGAACCCTTTTTTAAGAAAAGGGTTCTTTTCCTTATTAGCCTGATATAGCCTTTACCTCGTGTCCAATGGCCTAGAAGTGCATGTACAGGGAAGTGGACGCTATAAAAGGTTTGCCACACATCTAAATCCCATATGCCCCGTGGAACTGTCGATTGTGTTGAAGGTTCGTGCAGATATTCGATATCGATTACAATAAGACAGATGACAAAGGTATGATCCACCTTTAATTAGTTTGATGGATGGGTCTAATAAGATATGGTTTGAATCTGACGGTTGATTCGTAAATGATTCTTCACTCCACTCCCACACATTCCCTGACATATTGTAGAGGCCAAATTCATTAGGTTCATAACTATCTACTGGAGCAGTACTTAAGAAACCATCATCTCCATGATTCACATGTGGGAAATCTCCCTGCCAAATATTACAATGATGTTCTTCGTTCTGATGCAGGTCATTACCCCATGGGTATTTCTTGTCTATAACACCACTTGAAGCGGCATATTCCCATTCAGCTTCAGTAGGCAGGCGTTTCCCCGCCCATACAGAATAAGCTTTAGCATCATTCCATGAAACATGAACGACAGGATGTCTAGGTCGATTAGATATCGAAGATTTCCTACCTTCTGGATACTTCCAACAAGCGCCTTGAACTCCAATCCACCAGGGTGTTCCCTGTGGTGAACCAAGAATATCTTGCTCCAATACATCGTTAACAAATAAATGGAAGACAAAAGACCAATCGTATTTTTCAGCGTCTGTTACATAGCCTGTCTCCGCAATGAAACGCGAAAATTGTTCATTCGTTACAGCATACTTATCCATGTAAAATGATGAAATATACACTTTTCTTCTGATCGTCTCTCCATCTTCCACAGAACTCTCTTCATCCTCTGATCCTAATATAAATTCACCAGATGGTAGCTGAACCATATCTTTGAGATCGATTATTTGAGTACCTTTGATATTCGTTTCTCTTATAAGCGCACCTTGATCTCTTGAAACAGAACAACATGATTTCGTAGTCGAGTTTTGCATCATTATCACACTCCATAATTAAATCTAAAGTAAAAACTGCCGAAAGTTATTCGGCAGTCTGCTATTATTTGTTGTCTACTTTCTATTTACTTGTGTTTACCTACTAGTTTACTTGCTTCATTACGTTGGTTTACAGGTACGTTTTTCCCAACCGTCACACGACGTACAATGCGACGCTCTTCATAATCGGCTATCGCATAATGTTGAGTAGCTAAGTTATCCCAGATTACAACATCACCTTCAGTCCATTGCCAGCGCACTGTATTTTCTAAACGTTCTACGTATGAGTTAAAGATGCTAAGCAGATGCTCCGATTCACTCGTTTTATAACCTTCTAATTTATTTACAAAGCCACCTAATAGAAGATGTTTTTTTCCAGTTTCCGCATGTATGTGTACAACAGGATGTCTAGTTTTAAATACCGTTGATGAAAAGGTCGCACGATATTTTTCGTTGTTATCATTTTCTTCCTTTGCATCAACATTTTCCGACTTATAGGAAGCATAGTCATAATCATTTGAGTGAATCGCCCATAGTTCATCAGCTAATTTCTGTATTCCTTCTGGAAGATCTTCATATGCTGTGTTTGTGTTCGACCAGACTGTATCCCCACCTACGGATGGAATCGTTACACCTCTTAAAATGGAGTATTTCGGCACTTCCGGAACGAACGTTACATCCGTATGCCAGTGGTTGGCTTTAGCACCATGTATAGAATCCAACTCTAATATCGCGCTCGAATTGTCTTTAACGGGTACGGTCGGATGAGCGTATAGTTCACCTAGTAGTTTGGCAAATGCTTCTTGGCCAGCATCATCTAAATGATTCTGTCCTTTGAAGAATACAACCTTATGCTCATTTAATGCCTGTTGGATTTCATTTAATACCGCCGGATCTAAATCACCATTTAATTGAACACCTTGAATTTCGGCTCCGATTCGACCAGATACGGGTACTACTTTTAATAGTTGTTTTTGTGTTGTCATGTTAACTACCTCCAATTTTTTATTGTATTTCACTTAACACTTTTACTACATCTGTTTGTCATTTCGAAAAAAAAAAAAGAGATCCAACAAAAAGTAAAATACATTACTTTTCATCGAATCTCTACTCGTGTAGTCGATTCTTTTCTTATTCAAATGACGTAAACATGATGCCATACTGATGGGCTTTAATGATGCTGTGCTGATGAGTTGAACGTATCATAACAAGTACCCAAATACTATGTCAACACCTTTTTAATTAAACCTATAAATTTAGTTGGAATTAGGTATTGATATTGAATTCAATGCATGTTAAGTTAGTAATAATTCAATACATGGAATGAATCCACTAGACAACTAGAGATTCAGGAGAATGATGTTATTTGTCATTTTGCTGGGTCTCTTTTTTATTTTATTTCAGAAAGGAAGAGAACTATCTATGGTATCCACGTTAGAAATCAATCAAGTCAGCAAAACCTTCAAGAATGATAATGGGAGTGTTCATGTACTAGATCGTTTAGATCTTTCTGTTAAAGACGGTGAATTTGTGACCATCATCGGTCCAAGTGGCTGTGGAAAGAGTACGTTACTAAAGTTAATTGCCGGTCTTGATTTAGATTTTCAAGGTCAAATTGTGGTTGGATCTGAAGAAGTCCACGGCCCATCTAAGGAGAGAGGATTTATTTTTCAAGAGCATCGTTTGTTTCCATGGTTAACTACGGAGAAGAATATCGCAAGTAATCAATCTTTAAAAGACCCCGATGTCCACAAAAGAGTCGACGACTTAATTGAGCTCGTCAATTTAAAGGGATTTGAAAAGGCTTATCCTCGTCAATTATCAGGTGGAATGTCCCAACGTGTAGCTATTGCGAGAGCACTACTTCGTAATCCGAAAGTTCTATTATTAGATGAACCATTTGGTGCGCTGGATGCCTTTACTCGTGCTCATTTGCAAGAAGCCCTTCATGAAATATGGGAGAAGAACAAAACCACCATGGTGCTTGTCACCCATGATATTGATGAGTCTGTCTTTTTATCCTCTAAAGTTGTCGTCATGGATGCCAAACCAGGTCGCATTAAAGCTATTGTACCCATAGATATTCCTTATCCGAGAACCAGAGCAAGTAAAGCTTTCCAACAATTTAGAACCATTATTCTAGAACATCTAGATCATAAGATTAATGAAAAAGAGGATTTCAGCATTTAATATATCCCATTTTAATAATAGAAAGGAACATTTTTATGACTACAGTGTCAATTACACAAAGTAACGCTAAAACCAATAAGAAAAGGAAAATAAAGTCGAGCTCCAATAGAGGGATAATCTTATTCCGTGCCTTGTTCTTACCTGTCTTGGTGCTGATCATCTGGGAAGTGTTAACCAAAATCAATTTTATACCTTCCCTATTATTCTCCTCTCCCTCGCTTATATTATCGCGAGCAATTGAATTAACTGCATCAGGGAGATTGTGGGACAATATGGAGATCAGTCTCATGCGTGCCTTACTTGGTTTCTTATTAGGTGGCGCTCTTGGGTTACTGTTTGGTATTCTGGTTGGCATGAATAGCAAATCCGAACATTATTTAAACCCTACTTTTCAAATGATTCGTACTGTTCCTTTGTTAGCTATCACCCCACTCTTCATTCTTTGGTTTGGTTTTGGAGAAGTTTCAAAAATCCTCTTAATATCACTAGGGTCATTCTTCCCTTTATACCTGCAGGCGTTTCTGGGCATACGAAATATAGATAATAAATTGTTCGAAGTTGCTAAAGTCATGGAATACAATCGTTTCCATCTCATAACGAAACTAATGTTACCTTCTGCATTACCCAATATTCTATTAGGTGTCCGGTTATCATTAAGCGTTGCGTGGATGTGCTTAGTTGCAGCAGAATTATTAGGTGCAGATAAAGGGATCGGTTTCATGATCCAAGATGCTCGTTCTTTCATGCAGACAGATACCGTATTCGTCGGCATTATCATCTTTGCATTAGCCGGTAAATTCTCAGATTCATTGGTTCGATACTTAGAGCAGCGATTATTGAAATGGCAGGATAACTTTAAGGCCTAGAAAGCGTTTAAGGACAAGAGTATTATATCCGAAATAGGAAGGTGAATAATAAGGTGAGCCGCTACGATAACGGATTGTCCTTCAGATCGCTGTTGCCCTCCGATTTCTTGATTGTATACCGCTTATAGCGGTTGAAATCCTAGGGCAAAGCATAGGCTTCCGAAGTAGCTTTCCTGCGGAAATCTTGTAGGCGAACGCAAGCGCTTCTTCAGGGCAATTCCGTTCTCTTCGCTACTTCGCACTTAATACATTATTTTGGTTTACAGGCATCCTCCACACAATCTATTTGTGCGAAAGATGCCTGTTTTCGTTTAATAAGGGTATCAAAACCAGGTGGTGTTCACGATGATTCCAAACCAACAATCTCTTACTCTAAGTCCATACATAGCCATTTACGATAAGTTGTGCCTAAAGATAATATGCTTCGTCAAATGAATGACCTTATTGCTTTCTCTTTTGTCCGAGAAGAATTACAGAATAAATATTATCTCGATAATGGTCGCAATGCTGTACCCCCAATTCGCATGTTTAAATATTTATTGTTAAAATCCATTTTGATGTGTCGGATGTGGATATCGTAGAACGATCGAAATATGACATGTCTTTCAAATACTTCTTAGATATGGCACCAGAAGATGGAGTCATCAATCCGAGCTCTTTAACGAAGTTTCGTAAACTTCTGTTGAAAGATGTGAATCTAACAGAGGCTCCTTTTGGGAGTCGGAGAGTCCTACAATGCCCCGCCTTCTTCCAACGGTCAGCGCACTATTCCTACTCGCTTCATCCCGATTACGTTAACGTCAACCCCGTTAACCTCATAGATCTCTCTGGGGGTTTTACCTATCATTTATTGATTGATATATATG
The DNA here is from genome assembly GCF_051550225.1 of Paenibacillus sp. FA6. Classification (NCBI taxonomy): domain Bacteria; kingdom Bacillati; phylum Bacillota; class Bacilli; order Caryophanales; family Paenibacillaceae; genus Paenibacillus; species Paenibacillus sp. FA6. The sequence goes on from NZ_CP188820.1 coordinate 3,101,615, forward strand.
AAGCTAAAAAAATGGGAGATATAACTATGAAGAAAAAAATCCCCCACCCCTAATTCTCCTTAATACTAGAGAATCACAGTGAGAGACAAACTAATTCGTTACTCTTCTATTCACTTAAACAACATCTGTTATTTCTTCAGCTCATCAATATACGTATTATCCACAATCCCTTTGACATCTACTTTCTTAGTCAAATACTTTAGATCAGTCAATATATCAGCAGAGGTTTGTAATTCAGTTAATATCTCATCGGGGGTTGGAGAACTTTGATATTCTGCCTTCGAGGCAGAAGTTTCAACTAGTGAACGATCCCGCCCAGAACTCTTCGCCGCTAAATCAATGAATTCCTCATGATGTTCTTCTCCAAATTGATTCGCTTTCTCTATCACTTGCAGAAATACCTTCACGGCATCGGGATGTTCCTTCGCAAACTCACCACGAGTGATATAGAACGTCGGAGATGTAATGCTCAGGGATTCTCCTGAAGCAATCTCAATAGCGCCATTAGTCTTCACTTCTATTTCTGCAAAAGGATCTGCAGTGATCCATGCATCTAATTGACCCGTCTGAAATGCAGGCTGTGCATCCATTATTGATAAGTTAACGACCTTAACATCTGATTGTTGAAGTCCAACAGAGTCAAGAGCTTTAAGTAAAAACACATGATGTGATGTTCCTAAACTAACGCCAATTTGCTTTCCTTTCAGATCCGCAGCAGTTTTAATATCACTACCTTTTGGTGCTATAAGATAGTTAATACCTTTCACCCCATCTGATAATAACGATATTAATTTGACATCAATATTGTTGGCTGCTCCAGACAACACAGCACCTTCCCCCAACATAGCCAGATCTATGCGTTTAGAAGCTATCCCTTCATTAATGGGTGGACCTGATGTATGATTGGTCCATGCAACAGTAGCGCCAATTTTGGCGAATTCTTCTTCTAACCAGCCTTGCTCTTTCACCACATTCAATATAGGTATTCCCATATTAGCTATATTAATAGTGAAATTAGACTTTTCTTTCTTTTCTGTACCCACTTCAGAAGTTGGATTGCATGCAGCTAATAATGCAATAGATATGACGATCATTAATAGCGTGAGACTTTTCATTTTCCTCATAAAGTTAACCCCACTTATGATTTAATATATTACTGTCTTCATTTAATCAATTGCTAATTCGATAGCTGTCTCTGCATCAAGATCACGAACAAATTGTGGAATAGTTACTCTAATTTCCTTCAGTTCACCCGTGAATGTAAAAGGCGATTCATAGTCCTCCGTAACTGGGGTTAATGCACTTTTTCCAATAGAAAATACACCTGGACCTCCTAAAGGAGCAATCCTCGAGATGACACTCTCACCCACTAGTTTATGATTGATGAATAATTTAGCCCGTTTTTCTTCCTCCTCAAATTTGAATCTTACATTTACAGATCCTACAGGTAATTCCTCACTAGATACTACTGAATAATGATGTTCGCCAAGGAAATTAGAATGGTATACCAGTCGGTTATTCTGAACAAAAAGTGCCCAGCCGCCAAATCTCCCACCATTTGCAATAAGAGCCCCTTCCTCATCAATCGATGAACGAATAAAGTCAGCTTCTATTGAATGAGATAATTTAGAATTAAAAGTAACATGATGATGGAATCCATCCGGATTTGGATAGTATTTATACGTCACTGTTTGGGGAACTTCCGACTTATTAAACTTTCCAAACAAACCACGACCATCAATGGGGAGAACACCGTATTGTTCCGCTTCTACCCACCATAGTTCAATCAACTCTTTCAACTTCTCAGGTTCAGATTCTGCAAGATCATTGTTTTCTGAGAAATCCTTATCTACGTGATACAGTTCCCATTTATCTGCATCGAACGATGAGCCTGGGATATGATAAGTAACGGCTTTCCATCCTTCATGATAGATTGCACGATTTCCAAGCATTTCGTAATATTGAGTCGTTCTATGACTTGGCTCTGATTGATGTTCGAAACTATAAGCTAAACTTATACCCTCTATTGATTTTTGCTCGGTCCCCTTAACGACAGATGGCTCACTAATACCTGACAGTTCAAGTATCGTAGGAACGACATCAATCGCATGATGATATTGAGTGCGAATACCTCCAGCATCTTTTATTTTATCTGGATAAGAAATAATAAATGGATCTTTAACGCCACCCGCGTGCACAAAGGTCTTATACCATTTAAGCGGTGTATTCCCTACTTGCGCCCAGCCGGTCGGATAGTGATTGTACGCATCTGGCGTACCAAGCTTATCAATATGTTGGATTTCTTGTTCAGCTTGTTCGGCTTCACCATTGAAATTCTTGTATTCATTCCATGTTCCAACTTGCTGACCTTCTGGACTAGCACCATTATCTGACACAAGCACAATAATGGTATTATCGTATTGTTCTATTTCTCTCAATGCATTCAATAATCGCCCGATATGATAGTCTGTATGATCAAGAAACCCTGCAAATACTTCTTGCATTCTAGTAAACAATCGTTTCTCAGTTGGGTTTAAGGAATTCCAAGCTTTCACTCCGGGATTACGTGCTGGAAGCACTGTGTTATCTGGAATAATCCCTAATTCCTTCTGACGTGCGAACCATTGTTCACGTGCTACATCCCAGCCTTGATCGTACTTACCCGCATATTTATCTATGAATTCCTTGGGTGCATGGTGAGGAGCATGCGTAGCACCGTATGCAAGATAAAGGAAGAATGGTTTATCAGGTGCTGCACTCTTCTGTTCTCTAACGTATTTAATGGCCTTATCTGTGAGATCTTCTGTTAAGTGATAACCCTCTTCAGCAGTTTTCGGTTGATCAATGTATTCATTACCTACAACTAAGTCTGGGTTGAATTGATTGGTCTCTCCACCCAAGAAGCCATAATAACGTTCAAACCCTCTTGATAACGGCCAGTGTTCAAATGGTCCTGCGACAGAACGTTCACCCGATGGTAGAAGATGCCACTTACCAACAGCCATTGTGTTATAACCTTCTTCTTGCAATATTTCACTTAATAAAGCTGTCTCTTTACTGATTCTTCCCCGTGCATTCGGAAATCCATTATTTATATCAGCCAGAAAGCCCATACCCACAGAATGATGATTTCTTCCAGTCAATAAACAAGCGCGAGTAGGTGAACATATAGCTGTTGTGTGGAAATTCGTATAACGAAGTCCATCATTGGCTAATTGGTCAATATTCGGTGTGGAAATATCTGACCCATAGCAACCTAAGTGAGAATAACCTGTATCATCCAACACAATATACACTACATTTGGTGCACCTTCTGGCGGACGTTTGGCACTTGGCCACCACGGTTTACTATCTTCGAAATAGCGATTGATTTCTCCTTGAAATTCATTTGACATTTTCTCTTCTCAGCTCCTATACATTTGGGAATCATCTGAATACAAAAAAGAGACTCAACAATGAAAGAATAGTCCTTTCATAATTGAGTCTCTGGTTATCCAGTCGACTACAAACACGTTATTTAATTGGAATGAATGGCGAACTAGATTTGAATATGAATGAATATTATCAGCTTACAAGATAGTCTGTCAATCATTTTTTTACTAAACACATCAAATTAGTCGGCATTATCTCATTTATGTGATACTTATCGCTTATTTTCATTTCTAGAATAGACACACTAATCCCAAAAACAAGAGGAGCCCTGTCATATCCGAACGTTTTTTTGACAACATGCTCCATGTTTATGAGCACTATGAGGTTCAGACATGTATCCACCGAGAATCATGCTCCGAGACGCTCATTCTTGAGCACAATGGTGATGCTTTTTCGTGCGATTTCTATATACATCCTGACTGAAGAACAACAGCAGATGGTTAATACATGAGGAATGGAGTCTGGACCTCTCTTAGACAAAAAAAAGTACAACGGGAATAGCTCTTATAAATTTTTCGTTGACAACCCAGCAAATGGGATATAGTATTGATAATGAAAATCATTATCAATACATAAGAAGGAGCTCGAACATGACACCCAATTCATCCCTTTGCTGCTGATCATCGCTTTGACGAACAATAGCCCTCTTTTCACCGAAAAGCTGAATGCCATCGAAGACGTGTAAGAAGACAGTCTTGAGTAAATCATCGATCAAGATCCCGACCTAATCATCACCAGAGTGGAAAGCAACAGTCAAGTTAGTCAGCACTATTTAAAAATACATTTTATGACAAGGTAGGGTATACAAATGAATGCAAAACAAAAAAATTCAGTAAGAACATTAATTATTTCGGCTGTGCTTATGATCTCACTAGTTGGTTGTTCAGGCCAGCAATCAAATTCAACACCTGCACCAACTTCGACTGAGAGCGCTTCAGCAAGTACCGAAACGCCTAAAACAGAAACACCTGCTTCCCAAGATACAAATTCTGAATATCCGATAGTGATCAAGCATGCTTTCGGCGAAACTGTCATTCCAAGCAAGCCTGAACGAGTGGCTACAATTCAATGGGCTAATCATGATGTTGTGCTCGCTCTCGGCGTTGTACCTGTAGGCTTCTCGGCGGCGAATTACGGCGTTCAGGATGACAGCGGACTTTTGCCTTGGACAGCTAAAAAGCTCGAGGAACTTGGCGTAGATAAGCCTAGTGTTTTCCAGGATACAGACGGCCTTGATTTCGAGGCAATTTCGGATGCCAACCCGGATGTCATTCTTGCAGCTTATTCCGGTATTACGCAGGAAGATTATGATATTCTTATTCAAATCGCTCCGGTTGTGCCCTATCAGACTAGTCCTTGGGCAACCACATGGCGTGAACAAGTCACTTTTAATGCAACAGGTATGGGCATGAAAGCAGAAGGTGAACAAATTATTAAGGACACTGAGAACCTCATTAATGAAAAAGCAAGCCAATATCCTCAGATGCAGGGCAAAAAAGTCGTCTGGGTCAACTTCTCGGCAAAAGATATGTCTCAACTACATATTTACACACCTGCTGATCCTCGCGGTGCTTTTCTGATTGAACTAGGAATGACTTATCCCGAAAGTGTTACGGAACAGATTACGGATCCTACTGGTTACTCCTTGAAATTAAGCTCCGAGAATGCTGATATCCTTAACGATGCTGATATACTAATTGGGTATGGCGATGAAAGCTTATATGAAGCAGTTAAAGCTGATCCCGTGCTTGGCAAAATTGCAGCAATCCAGAGAGGTTCCGTCGTGTTTATTGGTAACGGTACGCCTTTAGCAGCTTCCGGAAACCCAAATCCGCTTTCGATTGCTTATACCATTGATGAATACCTTGAATTAATAGGAGGAGCCATTAACAAGATCAATGAATAGTTCATCGGTTTCCAACAACAAACTAAGCTCACATACTCCGAAGAATTTAATGATAGTTCTGATGATTTGTTTGGTCTTGCTCACCGTATGCGTGTTGGCATCTCTAGTCTTAGGTTCTCGGCCGGTGAGATTTAATGAACTGATAGACGGTTTATTTCATCCAGACATAGACACCTACGGGGCAAATGTGGTTCGCAAGAGGATCTCCCGAACCATTTTCAGTTTATTTTGCGGTGCGGCACTTGGAGTTTCCGGATCGCTTATGCAAGCGGTCACTCGCAACCCGATCGCAGACCCGAGTATACTGGGAGTTAATACAGGAGCATCATTGTTTGTGGTTTGTGGAATTGCGTTCTTGAACATAAGCACCGCAAATCAATATATATGGCTAGCTTTAGCCGGAGCTGCGATTACTGCAGTTTTCGTATTCGGAATCGGCTCTATGGGGCGTGGTGGTGCCACGCCCATTAAGCTTGTTTTGGCGGGGGCCGCCACAAGCGCCGCCCTTTCTTCTCTGGTCACCGCAATCATGATTCCGCGCTCTTATGTCATGGATCAATTCAGGTTCTGGCAAGTGGGAAGCGTCGGTTCGGCAACCTGGAGCGCTATTGCTACGTTCGCCCCGTTTCTGATCATCGGAATATTGATAGCATTTATTTCTGCCCCAGCACTAAATGCGCTGGCACTTGGAGACGATGTTGCGACCGGACTGGGTGTACGAACAGGAATATTGAGATTTATTGCCGCTCTTGCAGGAGTTCTTCTGTGCGGTGTGACTACTGCGTTGGCAGGACCTATTGGTTTTGTCGGGCTTTTATCGACTCACGTTATACGCCTTATTCTTGGACCCGACTTGCGTTTTGTTATACCGATGTCAGCTCTTTCAGGAGCAATCATTTTGACTGTATCAGATGTAGCCGGCAGACTCATCGCCAGTCCTGGAGAGCTTGAAGTCGGCGTTGTTACAGCGTTTATAGGAGCTCCAGTACTAATCATATTAGCTATGAGATCGAAAGTGCATTCATTATGAAAAGTCAATCTATTGAATTTATTATGGCCGGCAGACGTCAAAGACGCCGCCGATGGATACTTGTTACTGGCTTCCTTGCGATACTTACATGCCTTCTTTGCTCCGCCATGCTTTTACTGGGGAGCACCATTTATCCGATTAAAGATGTCATCCGAGCGCTTTCGGGAGAGCAACTCAAGGGCGTATCTTTTGCGATTAATACCATACGTCTACCGAGAATGCTGGCAGGTCTTTTTGCCGGATTTGCTTTCGGTATTGCCGGATATACCTTCCAGACCATGTTGCGTAATCCCCTCGCGAACCCGAATGTCATTGGTATTACCTCCGGCTCGAGCGCGGCGGCTGTTTTTTGCATCATCGTACTTCATACAAACGGAGCTATTGTTTCAATTGCTTCGGTGATTGCGGGCCTTGCTACAGTCATATTAATTTATTTTTTATCCAGAGGAAAGTCATTTTCGATCGGGCGATTAATCCTTATCGGCATAGGCATACAGGCCATGCTTGACGCTGTGATATCCTATCTTCTATTGGTCAGTGCACAACAAGATGTTCCTGCAGCGCTCAGATGGCTCGCCGGTAGCCTCAATGGCTCTCAAATGCACCAGCTCCCGCCTCTTGTTATAACGGTTCTTATTTTTGCGCCGATCGTTATCGTGCTGGGCAAACATCTAAGTATATTAGAACTTGGAGAACAAACGGCTTCTTCTCTCGGTGTGAACACGGACAAGACAAGAATTGCGCTTATTTTGAGTTCTGTCTTCATGATTGCTATTGCTACCGCGACCACGGGTCCAATAGCCTTTGTCTCCTTCCTTTCGGGACCGATCGCAAAAAGAATAGTCGGAGTTGGCTTCTCAAACGTAATTCCGGCGGGTCTTGTTGGCGTTAATTTGGTTTTGGCGGCAGATCTAATCGGACAATTTTCTTTTGAGTATAGATTCCCTGTTGGCATCATAACTGGATTACTTGGGGCACCGTATCTGATCTTCTTGCTAATCCGAATGAATCGAAAGGGAGAATTATAATGAAAGAAACACATACGTTTCAAGCCGAAAAAGTTGTAGCCGGCTATGATAATAAACCGGTTATACAAGAAGTAAGCCTTGTTATCCCCAGTAATAAAATAAGCGTTATTATTGGTTCAAATGGCTGCGGAAAGTCTACGCTTCTTAAAACACTGGCAAGGCTTATAAAGCCTACATCTGGAAAAGTCACTCTTGACGGAAGGCCAATCGGCAAAATTCCAGCAAAACAATTGGCTCGAGTTATAGGACTGCTACCCCAATCCCCCATTGTTCCGGAGGGAATCTCTGTCACGGATTTGGTTGGACGAGGAAGGTTTCCGCACCAATCATTGCTCGGCGGATGGACCAAAAGGGATTATGAGGCCGTTGCAGATGCTATGAGAATTATGGATATAACGGAGTTTGCAAATCATAATATTGACGAACTTTCAGGCGGTCAAAGACAGCGCGTCTGGATTGCAATGGCTCTAGCGCAACAAACCGACATTTTATTTCTCGATGAACCGACAACCTTTTTAGATATTACCTATCAGATCGAAATTCTTGACCTACTCACAGACCTTAACCGAAAACACGGAACTACGATTTTAATGGTTCTGCATGATATAAACTTGTCCGCACGTTATGCTGACCATATTTTTGCGCTTCATAAAGGAAAGCTTGTGGCTGAGGGTGAGCCATCAAAGGTTATTACAAGCACATTGATTAAAGACATTTTCGGACTTAATTGCATGGTGATAGAAGATCCCATTTCAGGCTCTCCAATGGTAGTACCTAAAGGACGATATCATGTTAATAATGAACATACTCCTTTAAACCATTAATCGATAGCATAATTTAACCTTAGTCACTGATACCGCCAGAACCTTTCATCGAATTCTTCAAGCGCCAGCCCAGGCAGAAATCCGCAGGCGCTTGAGAAGCCTTCATCACAGACACGTCCAAATAGCCAATTTGAGCTCGTATGCGTAGCTATTCTTCCCCAGTTCCCCTTCCCCCGAGGGGGGACCTTCCGCGCCCGTACGGTTAGGCCATAAATTTCGCCATCACTTGTGGTATGATTCATCGTAACATCTTTAGGGTGAAATTAAAGAGCATGCCGACAGAGGGATAGGTAATTTCACCCTAACGATCTCGAGTACAAGAGCAGCTTACGTTTCCACGGTTAATCACTAGAAGGACTACTGATAACCTGCTCCTGTGCTACCAGTGCCATCGGTTGACGTTGTTGGTGCTGCTTCATAAGTAAGTGGATAGTATTGGCTGCCCAGCAACATTCTTTGACCCTGGAACTCATCGTACAGATTCATGCGAATCCCGCCTCCGCCTAATCTTGTGTCGAAGTTACTATTAAACGTAGTTGAGTACGATTTATGTTGTCCCATTGGCAAATCAGTCCCGAGTGTCAAAGTCTTTTCCATCGTTTGTCCATACGGATCTATGATTTCCATGACAAGCTTGTGCTCGTAGGCACCTGCTTCGTAATCTCCATTTTTGGATAAGCTGTATGTTATAACTGTATTCAACGCATCCTTAGCTTCGCTTATCGTACCCACTGCATTTACAACCGAAAGGCTGTAAGGGAACATCTCCACACTGTTCAGATTGGACGACGGCGTTACGGCTACCGTGTTAAGTGATAATCCAACCGCATTGATATATCCCGTTGATGTACCACCTAGAGCTGTCAGCTTACCGTCAGTTACACCTTCGCCAATATAAAGCACAAGCTGCGAAGTATTCACACTCTGCGGAAGCTTACTCCAAACGGTAACCAAATTTCTACCATTTGGACTTGTTGCGTCCGACGACTGACTAACTTTGGCCTCATAATATTGATTATCAGGTGTTTTGTAATAAGCAACAAGCTGAGCCTGTTTCGATTGACGTGATTCTTCGCTGTTCATTTCTAGCTCTGTATACATCACATTTGAGCTACTCCCACTATAGACGGTTGTCCGACGCTCGCGGATTTCTGCTTTTTTTCCTGTCATATCAATATGGAAAGAGCCACCTGCGACAACGCTATTCATCACATTATTATTTAGCTGAGTGGTATTCAAAGAGAGAAATTTCGTAACGTCTTCACCTGAGATTTCCTGCAGCTCAATCCTTAATTGATTGAAACTATAGGCATAAGGAACCTTGGCTATCACATATATCTCTGCCGTTTCATTAGGAGCGAGGGACATTTGAGCATTTTTTGCCACGATCTGGGTTGTGCTGCTGAGATCGCTCATTCCCGCTTTAACCATAGCTTTAAACGAAGGCAGTTGTACTGTCGTCAATTTTGTGTTGCGGATGCTGATTTTAGCTACGATTTGATCTTCATCTGCCCATGGTAGCCGCTGAATGGAGTCGAGCTTTACCCCGAACGTTCCATGACGGTTCTCCAACATGGACTCTAATCCCACAAAGCTATTTTTTTCCTGAGTATAAGGGATTTGATAATACGCAGTTGGGAAAATAATCTTGTCGGTAGCAGCGGGTTCCGTTAACTGCAACATTAACTTACTTTGATTTAGATTTAATCGTACATCCGCACTTAGATCAATGATCTTCTCTTCAAGCGGCTTTAAGGATAGCTTGGCAAGCGCCTTTGTATCCACGGGAATGATGTATCCTTCAGTGGCTTTAATTGCAAGCTCGTAAGCGGGTAGAGTGACCAATTTATTACCGACATTTTTTATACGGAATTGAAGGTTCCATTTCGCGGAGTCGTTCTCCGAATATACGGAGGTGCTCGTAAGCTGCGTTTCTACTGTATTATTATCAATGGAAATTTCCTTAACAGCGTAATTAGCCACGGGTAAGTCAAAATTTGTTGCTACAGGCAGACTGAATGAATGAACTGGAAGATCAATCTTCAAAGTGGCGTCTTCCTGCGCGAATTGTAGCGTCATATTAACCGTTTTTATATATGAAGGAATTTCTCCCAAATAGTAGATTGTTTTCTTCTCCTGAGGCTGTACCTTGTAACTAATGCTGGTCTCATCCAGCTTGAGCTCGAATACCGAACCACCCGCTGATGCCAGGTATGCTTTATAGCCGGGATCGCTAAGCACCTTTGTACCCGAGTTAGCAAGACTGACGCCTACCTTCGCGTATACCTTTCCGTTAAGTTGAACAACTTGCAGACTTTCCGCCTTGGTCGTTATAGGCAGATTATTCATCATGCTCTTCTTGCTCTGGCCTTTAGCAGCTACCATAGAATAATTGGCCGGAACCGTGAAAACACCCAGCCTTTTCTGATAATCCGCGCTGTTGAAATCCCACCCGAATATTGAAACTTTGGCTCCGTTTACTTTTGTAGCCTTGCCGATATTCACATAATAAGTTACGGATTGGCTGCTCTTTACGGGCACCGATTTTTTGGTCGCATCACTTGTTATAGGGCTTCCTTGTACTACCGCACCACCTGCTGTGGTAACCTTAGAGAAATAATCGACAAGACTTACATTGCTACCACTACCGTTGCTATAACTTAGCGTGTATATAAGAATATTACCACTCGGCTGCGCAAGAATGTTGATATCCATCAGCTTCACGCTAACATTGCTCTGCAAAGGTATAGACCCCAGTTTATCCAGCGTGAATACTGGTGCCGTTGTTGATTTAGCGACGGGTGAAACTGCCGATGCTGCGTAAGCTCCGTATGTAATAAGCTGGCTTAGAACCGCAGTACTAAGCAGTACTGCAGCATACGTCTTTCTTCGTTTGTGCATGAATTTCCCTCCCTGAATAAAATTTCTTACATTTTCCCACCACATACTGTTGATATACTTGTCACTTCCACCATATAAGCCCCCGTCAGGTTCACATTCGTTTCCTCATGTTAATAGAAGGTTTTTTTAGATTATCTACTTGAAGGGGATAATACCAAATCATCATGGGATTGGGGTTGGTTTCTTATCATAAACAGTCTCCAGGCAACCCAACCAACGATTCCGCCGAAAGCGTTCAATTTGAGGTCATCCACATCAAATGTGCCAATAAACAAGAGTAGCTGTGTAACTTCGAAACATAAGCTCAAAGAGAGAGAGAGAATGAACACATTTACGAATGATGCGCCTCTTCGTGTGAATAGTTTAGGAATGAAGATACCCAGCGGAATAAAGGCCAGAATATTGCATATCAGGTTCGTAGATGCGAATGGAATCGAGATGGACAAGCTATAAATCCCTTTTAAAATCTCCTTGAACGGCGTATAGTTGCCGGGGCGATCGAAAATACGATTAGGTTCGTGTAACGTGAGCTGAAGTTCATAAAGTAGAAAATGGACGTCAACAGAACCCTACTTAAATAAGATCAGTTTGATTAGTACATACAGATATATAACAAACCCCGCTACCAAAACCATCTTCATCTTCATCTTAGATGTAGTGTGTTTCACTAATTAACCTACTTCGTTTTTTATGAATTCACTTTTTCACAGTTACAATAACTCCATCTATATTGTTTCCTGATATCTCATATGGGCCGTTCTCCGGTACTTTAAGAATCGTCTTTTTGGAAACCGAATAATAACTAACGTTATATTCTTCACCCTCTACAACTGTCGAAATACTCTTCTTTTCCTTCAAGAAATCCAAATATTGCTCCAGCACGAGGTTACTTTCCTGCATGATGGCACTGTGAGGCAACCCAACATAACGAAAGTGCCACGGTTCATATTGAATGCCTGTGATTTCGATTTTGTCTTTGGGATAACGTAGAATAAATCCGTATTTCCATGCGTTTTTTTCCAACCATTTCCCTTCATCCGCTTCACTCATCTTAGTCTGTGTAGATCCTACATCAAGGGATAATCCTACGTTATGTTCGCTATAACCCGCTGGCAATGCATAAGCCGAACCCATTTCCTCGTAAAGCTTATCTTGCTTTTCAAAATCTCTATAACCACTGCTAATCAAGAAACGATTAACTCCCTCTTTTCCAGCTACCTCGATCATCTTCTGAAATTCCTGCGCTACATGCTTTGACAGAAGGGTATTGTGATCTAGCAATACATATCCCTGTATCAAATCCTTTTGCTTAAATAAATTCACAATATCGGATTTCACACCTTCCTGTTGAACAGGATAATCCTTGTTAACCAACAATAAATCCCCTTGGTACACTTGATCCTGTGTAACAGTTTTGGAACCTTTTAAACTCAGCCCCTGATTTTCATAAATTCCAAGGGTAATCTCACTTTCCTGCTGAAAGTACGCTGTTGTCTTTATCGCTATATACCCTAGCAATAACATCACACATATAAAAAATCCCCACTTCTTCATCAACTATTTCCTCCTTAACACCTCATATAATCAGGATAGAGAAAAGTAGTTAAGAAAAAAGCAGGACAAATATAAAGTTTTCCTTAAATTATGGATTCTTGTGGCAGTTGAATCTCAAACAGTGTTCGCAACACATTACTCTCGACCGAAATAGTTCCATCATGCTGCTCCACAATATTCCTTGCAATGAACAGTCCAAGACCTGTACCACCCTCTTGATGCGTTCGTGCCCGATCACTCGTATAATACATATCGAAGATATGCGGCAATTCCTCTGGAGCGATATGCCCCCCGTAGTTGACGATCTGAATCACCACATGCCCTGAATCAAGATGGCTATTGATATCTACATACAGTCCATCGTTCCCGTAACGAGTGGCATTGGTCAATAGATTCTCAAATACACGGACCAACAGTTCTCCATCGCCAGTAATGTATATGTTAGGTTCAATATTCAATCTGGAAATCAGGTTTTTTTTCTCGAAAACAGGATATAATTCCTCATTCAATTGCATCAGAAGCTCGCTGATGTCTATTCGCTTCTTTTCAACGGGCAGCATGCCATAGTTCATTCTAGTGATCTCGAATAATCCATCGATTAGCTTTTCTAGACGTTGAGATTTGGTGAAGGCAATGGATGTGAAATGTCTGTGTTGCTCCTCTGTCAAATGATCATCCTTAAGAATTAAATCTAAATAACCCAATACAGAAGTAAGTGGCGTGCGTAAATCATGAGCTAAATTTACGACCAACTGATCCTTACTGTTCTCTGCAAAATTCCCTCTTTCCACCGCCCCTTGCAGTTTTTCACTCGCCAGATTAATATCCTCCGCAATGGTTCTGAACTCATCATTCGAGGAAATATGCACATGATTCTTAAAATCACCATTGGCAAGATGACGAATACCCTTGGAAATTTCATTAAAGAAGGTGGCATACGGCTTAGTGAACAAAAAGAAAAATAATATAGACAGCGGAATAAAAATAATCAGAAAAAAATAAATATCTCCTATGTTATACATGAAGCGACGATACTGGGCCACCGGATCTTCTAGGCGAACACTGGAATAATACAATTGAAGAATTCTATAGATCACATAAGTGATACTACCGGACAGAAGCATACTTAACCCCAGCAGCAAAATCATTTTTGTCCGAAAGCTTCCGATTCGCTTATTCATTGATCGTATACCCCACACCCCAAATGGTTTTGATGAATTTATCTTTTCTGATATCTTCTCCAAGCTTCTTCCGCAAGGTGCGGATATGTACCATGACCGTATTGCCTCTTTCATAGTATGCTTCGCCCCACACCTGTTGGAATATTCTTTCCGCGCTAAAGACTTGCTTTGGATGACTTGCTAACAGATATAGGATGTCAAATTCCTTCGGCGTTAACTCGATAACCTCGCCATATAAGGTAACGGTATGCTGATCAGGCGAAATCGTTAATCCACCGGCTTCCAGTACCCATTTATGCGTTGCTGCAGGTTGATTGAACAACTTGGAACGGCGTAGTTGAGAATTCACACGAGCCACCAATTCCATAGGATTGAACGGTTTAGTCATATAGTCGTCTGCCCCCATCACCAGTCCTGTGATCTTATCAAGATCAGAGGTCTTGGCACTTAAAAAAATGATCGGCAGATGATACTTTTCCCGAATTTGACGGGTGACCTCGTAACCATCCAGCTCAGGCATCATAATATCCAAAATGGCCAAATCTATCGATTGCGATTGAATAGCATGAATAGCTGCTTTCCCATCGGATGCTTTGACAATATGATATCCCTCTTTTTGTAAGTGTAAGGCAACCAGATCAGCGATCTCCACCTCATCATCTGCTATCAAAATCGTGATACGCCTCATTCCTTTTCCACTCCTAATAAGATGATTAACAATATATATTTTCCATGTTGATAGCTTTAAAAAAGCAGCTCACAGGTGGGCTGCATCAGTTTTATTGTTTCCTATTCGTTTAAATAGATTGTCACCTTGTTCTGAATCAGCTTGGCAACTTCCTCCGCCGACTTTTGTCCACTAAAGAAGAATGCGGAATCATCGTATATCATGTTAAATACTTTAACATCCCCGTCCTCGTATCGATACGTGCCATTAACTAAATGTTTGAACTGCATAAATTCTTCATCCGATACCTTGGTCTTTTTGCCATATGTTCCGCTTTTAACTTGTTCCTGAATCTCGTTCATTTTTTTATCGTCCACAGATGCTAGCAGGGAGAAACCTTCTCTCTCTTGCAACGATTGTGCCTCGTCAGATAATAGGAAGGAAATGAACTTCCACGCTTCGTCCTTCACCGGAGAATTGGCCCGTATCGCAATTTCGGATAAAGGATAGATCGGCGTTCCATCTGATTTCCCTATATGCGGCTGTTGCAGCAGTACCGGATTTTCAAAGTGTGAAGATAAGCCGCCGATAAAGTCTACCGACGTTAAATTGACGTGAGAAAACAACTGATTGTCCGTTTTAGCTAGCTGCTCAGTCATGACTTTTTCATCAAACATTTTTTTGATATTCTGCAACAGTTCCACGAATTCGGGGGAGTCGAACTTTGCCTTTTTCGCCGTGAGGTCGACGAACTCCGCGTAATTGTCAGAGACCATTTTCCTGAGAATGCTATCCGCCGGGTATTCCGCCAAGGCATAAAACTGTTTCTTGCCGCCCTTCTCTGCCTGTTGAATGAGCTGCTTCGAGATCTCCTCAAAGGTATTCCAGTTCCAGCTCTTGTCGTCAATCTTCACAGTGGAGTTCTTAATCACGTTCCCGTCTCCTACGAATAAATTCATCCCGAATCCGAGAGGCATGGCATACGTACCGCCATTCACCTTCAATAGTTCCAATATGTTCATTTTCAAATCGCTTTTATTCAATGTTTTGTCTTGTTCCATGGAATCATCCATGTTTAGGAGAAGGTTTTTGCTCAAGTAATCATCGATAGGCAAGCCGCTTATTCCGAAGATATCAGGACCCTTCCCTGATAGCAGCGCTGTATTCGTCGTTTTTGTGTATTTTTCATAATCCTCTGTAGTCTGAATTTGAAGATCAATGTCCGGATACTTTTTTTCAAACTTTTTCTCTGCTGTCTGAAGAAATTCGCTCGGTTGTTGTATAGACAAAGTAACGATTGTTTTCCCCTCTTTAATTACCTGTTTCTCCTTACTTGCCAATTCCTTACTACCTCCAGAACCACATGCAGTCATTGTTGTCATTAAAATACCAACACATATCATCCACAGCCATTTTTTCATCATATAAATTCCTCCTATAATTTTTATCGCATACATGCTTAACTATTCCAGACGAATACGGTTTCCGTCTTGTAAAGGCTCACTGCTTTCCAGAATAATCAGTTCTTCCCCATAGAGGCTATCCGATTGGATCATCGTTTCTTTGTCATTCGTTTCACTTGTATGAATGAGGACTTTACGGGCAACAAAGATATTGCCTAATGCCCCTCTCTGCTCTTCAATTTTATAAACAAACATGCCGCCACGGTCCTCATGAATAGCCTTTTTGGAAATGAGCAATCCCTCTTGCCGTGAACCTTTTTCAAGTTTTATCTTTGCCTGCTCACCCCCTTTCAGTTCAGAGTTAACGACCTTTATGCGAAGAACCTTCTGAGGGATCGTTATGGTCTGGCCCCCATCTTCACTAGATGAGCTCTCGATACGCGGTTGTTCATTCGCCACTTCCTCAATCGTGCCTTCGATCATACGGGCCTGTTGTTCTTGGACAGTATTTACCTCAACCTCGATCTTCTCTCCGATCGAAATCCCTAAGCTGGACAACAGTTTTGAATCGGCAGATATGTCGAATCGGTAACCTAGGCTGCTGTTCGAGACAAGAACATCCGGTTCTCCCGCTGATGTTAACCCTTCAACGGCATTCAATTTCGCTATAATACCATCGAAAGGAGCGGCAATATCTTGTTGGCTTGTCAGTTTATCTCTCATCTCGTTAATTTTACGTTCCTGCGTATGTAGATTAAGTTTACCTGTCTCGATAGTACGTCTTGCATTCCGAATCTTGAGTTCGTCCCCTTCCATGCTCGACTGAATGAACTGATCTTGAATGTTCTGCTGCTCGATTTGCTGTTTTTCTAAATTGGTTATTTCATCTTCCAATTCTCGTTCGGCAGATTTGCTGTCATAGATGATCAACCTTTGCCCTTTCTTCACACGATCTCCCTCTTTCACGAGAATCTTCTGGACCTTCCAGCCGGCAGAATTCGATAGTTTAGCTTCGGCGAGCGGTTGCAGTATTCCGCTACCTTCGATCGTAAATACAAGACTTCCAGTACCCGGCTTTTCCGTTCGCACTTTCGGCAAGGTCAGCGACTGTAGCGTGTTGCTGAACAACGTAAAGAAGATTAACAATCCCATAAAAATAATGAACATGATCTGAATGTTTCGTTTACGCCTACGATCAGCCGGCTCTTTTGCTAACTCCATATCCCGTTCTTCTCCTCCTAAGAACTTTCCGTAGGAAAGTTTACTTCGTAAGCATTGTCTGAACTTTCCGTAGGAAAGTTTACTTCGCAAGCATCAGCTTCGCGAACATTACCCCTTGATGCCAGACAATTCAATACCTTCAATGAAATACGGTTCCGCATATAGAAACAACAGCACCATCGGAGACATGTAGAGCATGGATGCAGCGAAAGCAATTCCCTTCTCTTCATTGATCCTGGATAAATAAACCGATAGCGGCTGCTTGAATGGATCGTCCAGAAAAATAAGCGGCTGCTCCACCATGTTCCAATAGTCGACGAACAATAAAATAATGAGTGCAGCCAGACCTGGTTTGATCATCGGGATAATAATGGTGCAGAATATCCGCATATGTCCGGCTCCATCGATCTTCGCCGCTTCGATGTAGGCATATGGAATAGCCAGCATGAACTGCCTGAGCATAAACACACCGAAAGCTGCGAATATCCCAGGTAATATAATCGCATTCGGACTATTCAGAAGCCCAAGCTTATCTGCCATAATGTAATTCGGTACTAGCGTCACTTGGAATGGCATGAGCATCGTCAAGACATAGACGATAAACAACGGCTCCCGGCCGCGAAATTTCAGCTTGGAGAACGCGTACGCAGCCAGTGCTGCTACGAGGGTCTGTCCTGCAATAATCGGCAACACCATGAATACCGAATTCCAGAACATCATCAGATATTTTGGGCTACCCACCAAAATCTTGTCATACTGCTCCAAGGACACTTTATCCGGTATCAATTTTAAATTCGCAAATGGATTTGCTTTCCCTGCAACCGCTTCCTCTATCTTCCCTATGGGCCCATAATTGATGCCAATTTCTTGTGCTGTCATGAGCGAATTTGTGAAAGTGATTACAATCGGGAATAATAACATGACCGCAATAGTGCCCATGACGAACGTTAACGCACTTTTTTGCAGTATTTTTGCAACTAGCACAACTTTCCTACCCCCTATTCCATGAACTGCCGATGCCGGCGTTCAAGTGCAAACAATCCCATGACGATCAGAAAAATACAACCGAACATCAGCGTCGCCGCTGCAGTCAGCTTCTGAATGTCCAACGACATGAACATGTTGTTCATATAGTGCTGCATCATGTATATACTGTCGTGCGGATAATCGCCTGCGATCAAATACGTTTCCCGAAATACTTTAAATGAGTTAATGATCGACATGATCACTACAAAGAACATCGTGGATGTTAGATAGACAAGTGTAATACTGCGAAACTGCCGTAAGCGCCCTGCCCCTTCAATTTGGGCGGTTTCGTAATAATCCTTCGGGATTTGCTGTAGTCCCGCCATAAACAATATGACGTTATAGCCGATGTTCTTCCATAAATACACGACAATGACTATATTCCGGGCCGCATCGGTCTTCATCCAATCTACTCGTTCGGATCCAAAGTAGCTCAACCAAGCGTTCAGGGAACCGTTCCAATCGAACAGCATCTGCCAGATCAGAATAATCGAGGCGACTGGAACGACAAGTGGTAACACAAATGCAGTCCGCAGCCATTTTCGAAAATATATATTTTTATTCAACAGCATCGCCAAACCTAGCGACAGCACAAGCATAAGCGGAACACTAACCGCGCTAAAATAAAACGTATTGGATGCTGCCTGTCTGAAGGAACTGCTCGCGAGCAGCTCACGGTAATTATCCAACCCTACAAATTGGCTATCTACCGTACTGTCCATAAAAGAATAGAACACTCCCATGGCAAACGGAATAAGGTAGAACATCGCAAATCCGACACCACTCGGCGCGAGAAACATCAATGCCGCTGATGTATCCTTCCGGATCCATTTCTTCATTGTTGTCTTCACCATCCTTTCAATAACTACTGCTTAAGGGTACACCGTTACAATGACCCCACTACATAACCCAGAAGCAAAAAAAACCACTTCTTCATCCTCAGCTTTCTCCTCCACTCATTTAGAATAAGGACAACTGTTTAAAAAGAAGTAGGGTAATTGTTAAATTTTTCTTAAATAATCACAATAATTTCCTGCCAGTATTTCTCCCTACTTGAAAATCAATAAAAAGTATCCATAAAAAAAGACACTGAAGAACATAAGATTCAGCGTCTTTACCAAAATTTTATTTTAGACCTATAGCCCTAATTACTCATTACGAAACGATTGCAAATAGTTATGGATGTCTTCTTCGGGAGTTTGAAGCAAGCCGGCAAGCAGCGTTTGTATGCAATGTAGCGTTTTAATTCTCTCATCGATCTCAAAGATCTTATTGCGTACTAATCCCTTTAACGTCTCCGCCTCCATCTCTTGACTGAGCACTTGTAGAGCTTCTTGGATTTCCTTTAGCGAATAACCTAATGATTTGGCATCATTGATGAATTTAATCTTCACTAGATAATTATCCGTATATATACGGTAGCCATTCGCTATCCGGTCGGGAACAGGCAGGATGCCACTATCCTCGTAGTAGCGGATGGTTGCCTTACTTAACCCGGTTCGCTTTGCCTGTTCCCCCAGTCTTTTAACATCTTTATTCAGATTGCATTCTCTTTTTCGTATATCCTCCGTCAAATTTCACTTCGGGATATTCAGACGATGGTCCATTCAGAAGCGTTCTGTTGCTCTCCTTTTAAATATTGATCGAAGAAGGAATCTATCCGCCAAAGTGGCGCATAATACGTCCGAAAGCAGGTAAGATTAACATGGAATAGATGCCAACATCATAGTCATTCCCTTCATTTTGCCTTCATTCAACAATGAGATGTATTAGGACATTAAATTATTTAAGAACGATTCATAAAAAACTTACTTGGAGGTATTTATGAGCGATTTAACACACGGAGATAAAGTCGTTTTAATTGGAACAGGCGCAGTGGGATCTAGCTACGCATTCGCTTTAGTGAATCAAGGGATATGTAATGAATTAGTTCTTATCGATTTAAATAAAGAAAAAACAGTGGGCGACGTCATGGACTTAAATCATGGGATTGTTTATTCACCAACATCACTAAAGATCAGTTCAGGTACGTATCAAGATTGTAAAGACGCGGCAATCGTTGTCATTTGTGCTGGTGTAGCGCAAATGCCTGGAGAAACACGACTTGACCTTGTAAACAAGAACCTTAACATCTTTGAGTCCATCGTTAAAAGCGTTATGGATGCTGGATTTAACGGCATATTTCTAGTAGCTACGAATCCCGTAGACATTTTAGCATATGCAACTTGGAAATTCTCTGGTTTGCCTAAAGAAAGAGTTATTGGTTCAGGCACCATCTTAGACTCTGCCAGATTCCGCTATTTGTTGAGTGAAGAATATGATATATCACCAAACAGTGTCCATGCCTACATCATAGGCGAGCATGGGGATTCAGAACTTGCCGTGTGGAGTACAGCCAATATCTCAGGAAAACTTATTGCATCTGGTTTGACAGAAGAAAGAAAAGAAGCCATCTTTGTACAAGTTCGCGATGCAGCTTATGCCATTATCGAGTCAAAAGGTGCTACATACTATGGGATCGCAATGGGACTGGCTAGAATAACGAAAGCTATCCTACAAAATGAAGAAGTTATATTGCCCGTTGGTTCACTGTTAGAGGGCGAATATGGTCACAGCGATGTGTATATTGGTGTTCCTACAGTTATCAATCGCTCCGGCAGAAAAGACCTCGTTGAACTTCCATTAGATGAAGAAGAACAAGCAAAGTTGGCTATTTCCGTAAAAACACTGAAAGAAATTCAAACTCCATTTTGGAATTCATACAAAGGAGTTAGCAACCATGTTAGTAACAACCTTTGATCCATTCAATAATCTGATTATCTCCTCTCTGGTTGCAGCTATTCCGATCGTATTATTTCTTTTATGTTTGACTGTATTTAAAATGAAGGGTATTTATGCGGCCTTGTTAAACTTGGCCGCTACCTTTTTGATCTCGATGCTCATATTTAACTTACCTATTGCTGAATCCATTGGAAGTATTATTCAAGGGATCATTCAAGGGATATGGCCCATTGGTTATATTATCGTCATGGCTGTTTGGTTATATAAAATCTCTGTTGAGTCAGGTAAATTCAGCGTATTACGCGCAAGTATTTCTGGCATTTCACAAGATCAGCGAATTCAACTTTTACTCATAGGATTTTGTTTTAATGCATTTCTTGAAGGAGCAGCCGGATTCGGTGTTCCCATTGCAATTTGTGCGGTTCTATTAGTTGCATTAGGATTCAAACCATTACAAGCTGCTATGTTATGTCTTATTGCCAATGGTGCTTCAGGAGCGTTCGGTGCTGTTGGAATTCCAGTTGCAATCACAGGCACATTAAATCTAGAGGGCAATATTACTTCCATGGATGTCTCTATGATGAGCGCACTCACGTTACCCATTATTAATTTTGCGATTCCATTCTTACTAATTTACATAATGAATGGATTCAGAGGAATCAAAGAAGTGTTACCCGCTATTTTGGTTGTATCTACTACCTACACCGTAACCCAAGCTATTATTACGTTATTCCTGGGTCCAGAATTAGCTGATATTATTCCTTCTTTATTAACTATGGGGATCTTAGCTTTATTCTTAAGGAAATGGAAGCCTAAGCATATCTTTACGCTCAGAGATCATAACGTTGAAGTTGAAAAACATACCGCCGTAGACGTGATCAAAGCTTGGTCCCCATTTTATTTATTAAGTTTTTTTGTTTTAATTTGGAGCCTACCGGCATTCAAAAATTTATTTGCGGCGGGTGGAGCTCTTGCGTCGACCAAATTAACGCTTGGCATACCTGGATCCACTTTAAGTTCAAGCATTGATTTAGTAAGTGCAACGGGTACAGCTATATTGTTAGCCGGCTTAACAACCCTCGTAACAACAAAGTCTATAGGTATTACAAAAGGTCTCGAGCTCTTAAAACGAACGATTTCAGAATTTTGGATTCCAATCGTGATGATATGCGCTATTCTCGGTATAGCTAAATTAATGACTTATGCAGGCTTAACTAACGCATTAGGTGAAGCTATAGCTGCAACGGGAAGTATCCTTCCTCTTTTATCACCCATATTAGGATGGATTGGCGTATTTATGACTGGATCAGTTGTAAATAACAATACATTGTTCGCACCCATTCAAGCCACGGCGGCTAATATTATTGGTATTAATCCAACCTTATTAGTTACTGCTAACACGGCTGGGGGAGTCATGGCAAAACTAATTTCCCCACAATCCATTGCCATTGCAACAGCAGCTGTGTCTGCAACAGGTAAAGAATCTGCATTAACGAGAATGACTTTAAAATACAGCATTGGATTACTTGCCTTTGTTTGTATCTGGACATTTATATTGTCACTACTATTTTAGGGCATAGAAATACAAAACCACCCCATTGAAACGAAGTGGTTTTTGGATCTTGAATACATCCTCTCTATGACCGGGACTATTCATCCACACTCTCATTACTTCTTCTGGTGTTGTTTGACCCGCTGCAATATTTTCTCCGTAAGCACGATTACTAACTCCATAACGATCTAACATTTCCCCCGGGGTACCATAGGTTGGAGATGTATGGCCGAAATAATTGTTATCTCTCATATCTCTTGATTTCAAAATCGCAAGATCTGTTAGCGTCGAATTAAGAGTTATCGCAGCAATCCCCCGACTTGTTCGTTCTTCGTTTACCAATTTAAATACTTGTAATTCATACGCTTTTGCTTGTCTAATACGAATCCTTCTTGGCTTTCTTACTCTTTCCGATATTTTGCTAGGATTACGTTTAACTCTTCTTAATGATGAAATTCTTTTCCTCATCTTTTCGACCTCCAACAATATATCACTTACCACATTTCGGAAGAAAAAATGAAAATACCATAGAGGTAAGTGTAGCCATCGGTAATGGGAATTTGCTGGAGCACAATCAATTGCGAGGGGCTCATTATCCTCAAGAGCCAAACGAGACTCCGGAATATCGACAGGAAGCTGTTACGATTGGCTCTGTCACAGGTACTTTATTCACGGATACGCGACGCTACAAGTCTATACCGGAAACGGGTAAAAGTTTCTACTGGCAGGATGACGGTATCTGGTATGCAATCAATTACTATAGCGAGTTTATGACGCAAGAAGAAATGGCGAAAATAGTACAATCCTTTGTTGCACCGCAGGAAGTTCAGCATGTCCGCTATGACGGACAAGGAAACTCATTTCCTCTTTATGATGAGAAGGATTTACTTGCAGCTAAGAAAATTATTGGATCTAAGGTGAAGATTCCAATCAACTTGAACGGCACTGAAGTTGCCTTGAGGGACTTGACTATGTTGAGGGGTGAAGATCAGGACACGGAGTACTCGTTTAGACAAACCGAAGATGCTCTGTGGAGTATTTACAACTTACCGTATAATCACAAAATTTATGACCAGTACAACAACCTCCAACTTTATCAGAGCAAAGCTCCGCTTTTCGATACGACCAAGCTATTCAGATAGTAGACGTAAATTATTGAGTCTCACTTATTATATGTGGAAACAGGACGATATTTATTTCACTGCTATTTTCAGTGGCATGGACCAATACCAGGAAGAAAATCTGAAAGCTTTAGTTATGGCTCCCCTGGAATAGGTTTAAGGGGGATATAAAATTCTCGGCATTAGCCTGAATAAAGAAGACCCTCCTTGGAGAGGGTCTTCTAATGTAATCTTCTGCAATAGGATTCACCCTACTTATAGTACTAAAACCCAACGATAAACGACTTTGTACTCTAGTATTGCCCTAGAAGACCTTTTTTCATGGCTATTTTCTCACAGCGCTGAAAAACAAAGAGCCCTAAAATCAAATATACCACCGAATTTAATAATAAGGCCCCATAATCTGACAAAGGTAATTGTGTCAACGTGAGATCCTCCATCATCACTGTTCTTACCATATTCACTCCCTTGACGAATGGAGCGAATGCTAGAAATGGAGCTACAGTTAACGGAACAAATACAAGTCCCATCAATACAAACTGAAAAATCTGTAAAAATGCTTGAATTTGTTTCACGATAATAGCTAAACCAGCAATCATAAAGCTAATACCTACCATACTTATCATAGTCACTACAATGATCGGGATCGTTGTCATGGGGTTAAGACTCAACCACTGTCCAGAGGTGAACATCGCACCAAAAAGCAAGAACACCATAATAACAGACTGTAAGCCAAATTGTCCGATGATCCGTGTAAGCATGATTTTCCACACACCCATGGGAGACATATATATTTGTTCTAACGTTCCACGCGTCGCCTCTGTTATCACCGAAAAACCAATAAAGTTCATCGTCATCATCGTTAAGCTCCAAAAGACGACACTTACAATGGAATATTGAACATTCATATCGAAGCTCGCTGGATCACCAATGAACATAATTCCAAAAAATGCAGCCAGAAATATAATATAAAAAGTGACGACTAACGCAATGGTGTTCGGTAAATAACGTTTCATCTCAATATATTCCTTACGAAAATTAGCATTGAATAAGTGGAGCCATTTCATTGGTTTTCCCTCCCTTCACAATCTGAATAAACACTTGTTCAAAGTCGATGGTTATACGATCAATACTTTCCACCATGGTACCTTCCTTTTTCAATAGATCGAACAACCCGTAGATGTCCTGACTATGCTCTAAATTCACTTCCACGATGCTTTCATGGGAACTTGCTTTATAAGTACTTAAAGGGAATCTACTCAACAGTGTATTCTCCTGGTCTACGCTTAATTGCTCACCCAGCTTAATTGAATAGGCCCTTGTCTCAAATAACTTAAGTAAATTGTCCACTCTGTCGTCAATCACAACTTCACCTTTATTAATGATAATGGCACGGTCACACAACTCCTGAACGACGGGCATATCATGTGAACTAATAATAATCGTGCGTTTTTCTTCCTTCACTATCGTTTTTAAAATGTTACGCAATTCATAACTAACCTCAACATCCAAACCGAGCGTTGGCTCATCCAGCAAGATGACATCCGTATTAGCTAATAGCGCTACAGCGATTGCCAGCTTTTGTTGCATCCCCCGGGACAATCCATTAACAAGCTCATTCTCCTTTTCCTTAAGGTTAAATTGCTCTAATAATTTATCCGCTTGATAGGCCACTTGCTTCCGAGAGTAACCCCGGTTACCCGCGAAATACTCCAAGTTTTCCCTGACGGTAAGACGCCAATATAAATTTCGGTTCCCCTCTAATACAGCACTAATATGCTCTAGAGCCTTGAGTCTCTTCTTACCAATATCTAAGCCATTAATGTATATAGAACCAGTATCCGATTCTAACAAACCACAGAGCATCTTGATCGTTGATGTTTTCCCAGCACCATTAGGCCCTAATAAACCGACAACCTCTCCACGATTCACATCAAAAGAAACATCACGAACGGCATGTATCTTCTCTTTCGTTTTTCTTTTCCCATACACCTTGCTAATACCCCGTACTTCAATCATTTTCTCCACCCTATAACCATCCTCTCCCGTACGATATAAAAAGTAATTCCATTGATCTATTTATTATATTTTAGGATCTCCATTTTATTAACTGACTTCAGATGGATACCTTCTCCGTCTGAGGAAGGAGATTTGTGGATTGGTTGTGTTTGTACAAGTAACGACGAAAGACCACATCTCTTTGAGATGTGGCTGGAATTATATTTAGTTCTTTTATTGCAGAGATATCCGTCCTACTTATGGTACGGTTTAGCGAGCTGTCTGAAAGGGCAAAGCTTTATTAAGTAATCATAAAGAAAATATATTTCTGTATTAACGAATAGGTATTTTCGCTATTCACTTTGCCCCACTTGCTGGCTTCAACAAGCCTTTATTTATCCACTCTTTTGTCCGTCCAGTTGGTTGCTGTTCTTCCAGTCACGACTTGCAATTAACTCCAGATTTCTTCAGCAATTTCTTTAATATAGGCAATCTTGCGCCATTGCTGCTCCTCTGTCAGGTGGTTGCCTTCTTCCGTGGAAGCGAAGCCGCATTGCGGGCTCAGGCAAATCCGGTTTAAATCGACGTACTGCTTCGCTTCCTCAATACGCTTCAGAATATCTTCCTTGCTTTCGAGCTCACCAAATTTGGAAGAAAACAAGCCAAGCACGACCATTTGATTGTCTTTAAGGAAGCGCAGTGGCTTGAAATCGCCTGCCCGTTCGGTATCAAACTCCAGATAGTAGCTGGAGTAGTTATTGATGCTCAGAAGCGTTTGCGCAATAGGCTCGTAACCTCCGCCTACTCCAGCATAAGTCGAAACATAATTGCCTCGGCATACATGTGTCGTTACAACGAGATCATCCGGCAGACCTGATATAACTTCCTCGTTCAATTTCGCAAATTCGTTCGCATATTCGGCTACATTCACGCCGGCCTGCTTCATAAATGCTATAAACTGTTCGTCGCAAAGCGCTCCCCACGTACAATCGTCGATTTGAATGCTACGGCAGCCCGCCGCATAGAAAGCAAGAATTGACGCTTTGTACGCTCTGGCAATATCCGAAACAAGCTCATCCCGATTCGGGTATATGATCTTCGTGCTTTCCTTATTTTCTGCCCGGTCCAGCTCGAACAGGAATTGCGCGGCTGCAGGAATCGATTGACGCGCAACGACGTCCTCACCTGCAACTCCTTTTAAAAATGCATAATGCGAAACAAAAGGATGGTCGCTGTAACTTATTTTTCCGGTCAATCCGGCTGTTTCTGGTCTGGACTCCGCACCGTTAAATTGGTAGCCTTGATCAATGATTATCCGTTCTACACCGTCAAATCCCCAGAAGAAGTCCAGATGCCACCAGGAGCGGCGGAATTCGCCGTCGGT
Source organism: Paenibacillus sp. FA6 (assembly GCF_051550225.1). Lineage (NCBI taxonomy): Bacteria > Bacillati > Bacillota > Bacilli > Caryophanales > Paenibacillaceae > Paenibacillus > Paenibacillus sp. FA6. The sequence continues at coordinate 3,128,624 of NZ_CP188820.1, forward strand.
TACAGCTTGAAGACCAACCTCTTTTTGTTTCTGCACGAGTTTAACGATTTCGTCGTTCTCTACTTCCTTCAGCTGCTCGGCGGTAATTTCGCCGCTCTTGAATTTTAATCTAGCATCTTTCAACGCGTCGGGGCGCAGGAAGCTGCCAACGATATCATATCTAAATGGAGTAACAGTTCTCTTTTTAGGTTCGGTTTGAGTGCTCATAGATTAATCTCCTCGTAAAATAATGATAATACTAATATAGCATCTCCGATTGACTATACAGATCTACCAATAAGCTATGGCAGGCTATAGTTATTAGCTATAGCTAGTCTTTTCCTGAAAAAGTGCCCTGAAACTATATTACATAGTCATTCATTCTCTCGTCCGACATTCATGTCCGTTCTATACATTTTCTCTGCTTCAATAGGACTTGCCTTTGCCGTCATATGGTGGGGAATTACCCGGCATACTTGAACCGGTCCGCCGAATACAGCCGACCTATACTTGTCCACATGCTGCTTGGATAAGGGGCGGTTATAATATCCAGGTACATATTTATTCATCATTTCCTGAAGCACATGAGTAGCTTCGTCCAAATCTGTGATCGGCTCCGCTTGTCCAAATATCATTACGCTCATATAAGCCGTATCCGTTTTGGCAGGTACCGGATCCGTGATGGTTCCATATTCCTCACATACCGTAAAACATACCTCTGGATTTTCCTTCATGACCTGATTACGTCTTCCATCCCCAGCCCCGTGAAAATAGAGCTTCCCCTGCGTCCATACATAATTAAGCGGTACAACATATGGAAGGTTCCCATCAACCAACCCAAGATACCCTGTTCTCGCTTGGTGAAGGAAACTTTCAATTTTCTCTTGATCCACACATTCCCTGATCTTGTAACGAACTGAATCCATTTCGAAATTTCCCCTTTCATTCATAAGATATTCATCGCGCTCCAATTGCCCTAAATACGATACTCTTCTTGAGTGCGGCAACGACTAGATTGCAAATATCAGCGTTATTACGGTAGTATATCAATGAATGGATTGTGTTTAAACATCCAAACATCACAGTTATGAACAATCCATAATTAATGTTTTAGGGTTGGATCTTCTATTTGGAGGTGTGCACGATGATGAAAGTAACCCGTAATGATAATAGACCGATCTGGCAGCAATTGCTTGATCAAGCGATTCATAATATTACAAGCGGAATCTGGGCCCCAGGAGAATTATTGATTCCTTCCCGCGAACTCGCTCACATAGTAGGGGTCTCTCGCTCAACTATACAGATCGTGTATGAGGAATTGCTAAGTCGGGGCTATACAGTTACATCTCGCCGAGGGGGAACGCGAGTTAGTAAATGGAATCAAGTCACGGAGTCAACGAAGGAAATAGTAATAGATGGCCCCACCCCACCCTCACTTCCCCTATTGAACTCAGCTGTCGATCAACTACATGACTGGTTCAGAGGCAAAGAACAGCAAGAAGTGGATATTGACTTCAGTCCCCATGAACCCTATTTGGATGGACTATTTCAAAAAAACTGGCGACAATCGCTTCTCCACGCATCTGCTGAAATGGATTTATCAAGCTGGGCTTATGGTAATCCCTATGGTTTCACACCATTACGTGAGCAAATTCAGCGTTATTTATCACTTGAACGAGGCGTCCATATCCAAACCAATCAAATTCTGTTGACCTCAGGGGCTCAGCACAGCATTGACTTAATCGCACAATCGCTTTTAGCTGATGGCGATACTGTCTCTGTAGAAGATCCCGGTTTTCCAGCTGCCTGGATGGCGATGAAATATCGACGTATGAATGTGGTGCCCGTTCCCGTTGATGAGTATGGTCTAGTGGTTGAGCGTATTCACCCACAATCCAAACTGATCTTTGTGACCCCTTCGCACCAGTGTGCAGTCGGGGTCGTTATGTCAGAGCCACGCAGGCAACAATTGCTACATAAGGCCGCTAAAGAACAATTTTGGATCATTGAGGATGATTATGATAGTGAATTTCGATATCGTGGGGAGCCGCTTCCAACATTGTTTAGCCAGGCATCCCATAACACGTTGTACCTCATGAGTTTTTCTAAAATGATTGCTCCAGGCATTCGTATTTCGGCTATCGTCGGATCTGTCGAGGCAATTGCTCAACTAGCCAGGGTACAGGAGTTGACTTACCGTCATCTCCCGATTATGGACCAGCTTACATTAACGCACTTCATCAAGAATGGGCACTTCATGCGCCATATGAGAAGAGTCAGAAATGTGTACCGACGAAGACACGAAGCCATGACAAAGGCTATTATGGCTAGTGGTTTAGGGGAGCGTTTCACACTAAGTGGTGTAGAAACGGGATTGCATATGTTGCTTGAAGCTGAAGAGTCATACGACGAAGAAACCGTGACAAAGTTAGCCCTTCAACAGGGAATACGTGTATACCCTCTTGGACCCTATTGTTTGGAAAGCAAACGAAAGGGATGGGTGTTGGGCTTTGCACAAGTAGATGAAGCATCGATTGAACAGGGGATTTATCGTCTTGCGGAGTTAGCCTTATAAGATCATCTTCACAAGCTAATCTCGCTGCGTCTTATTACATTTAATCTAATGATAAAATGAGGGTACTCCTAAAGAGTAACCCTCATTTATTATTTTAATTTTATAGTTATGAACCACACAAGTAGAAACGGCTATGCCGTCTTTTTCAAGACGGTACCCGTTTCAGCGGAAATATAAGGAATAGAGTATCAAGAATCAATTTCATAATTACGCAACCCGATTTAGCTGCATCGGCGATTATGAAATTGATTCAAGTGAAACCTATACTTCCTTATATTTTTAAAAAGGTTTAAACACCATAAAAAATACGATAATGAACAATGTAATCTGAGCAATAAGGTTTAAAGGTGCTACTTTTTGTGCGACGACATCATACGATTTGGGCAATTCATCGCTATCGACTGTTCCTAAAATGGTAATCATCTCTTTAGCGTATTTCGGTAACAAATAAGCTACAACTTGTTGTAGAGCGACATATAGAACAATAGCGGTGATATACCATCCCTTTGTAAATAAATACGTATGCATAATCCCCATAATTAACCCGGTTCCAAGCAAGGTAAGGCTCCCAGTTTTAGCTAGTTTCTCAACTTTAGTGTTAACGGCATGAGCTGTTTTTGCGGTAGTAACCGTGTTCCCCCCCTTTCATAATAAAAGGAGTAGCAAATGTCGCACCTAACCCACAAATGGCACCTAAAATATGAGCAAACAACAAAACCTGAAATAAAATATCCATTTCAACATCCCTTCATTTTTTTATTCAAACTACGTTTATTGCCTATTATTTTATTTGATGCTGCTCTTCGTCGGTAATAAAGTATGCATGAATGTCGTAGTGAGGAACCTCGAAACCTTCGTGCCCCAGCTTTTGGAACTCAATATCCATTTGCACGACAGCGGGTGACGGAACCCCCTTCATACCAGCCACATTAGTATGATTAACTCCTTTTATAAAATCGTCCTGAGCAATCATATATTCAAGGAACACCAGTTTTCCATCATGTACGCCGTAGATTGGCCCGGTCGGGAGGTCTCCTTCTTGTGGGTTCGACCAATGTCCGCCCATGCTAGGTACGCTCTCCGTTATTTGGATCGTTCCTTCGGGAAGCGCCAGTACATACACTTCTTGTTTACCATCCCAACTGACATTCTGGGCGTGGACCGCATCAGCCAGATCCCGAATCCAGGCTGTCGGTTCATTTTTCTTCATGATTATATTCGAAATTGTTTCTCCACTAAAGACCACTTCTTTGTTCCCTTTACTTAATGTATAAGTACGATCGAACAACTCAGCGAAATCTTCAACGGACACATACGTTTTACCATCGGTCGTTACATGATTCGCTGCTGATTTCACTTCAACTCCGTTGACCTTGATGGACAATCCATCGCTTTTCTTCTCACTCGCTGTTAATCCGTGCGCCGATATGCTGCCACTCAATAGAATAAACAAACTGATAGCCAATAACATCACCTTTTTCATAGCATCACACTCCCGTTTCTCTCAATTAATTAAGGCTTACTAATCATAAATCCGAATAACACCATCCCTTTATTACCTGTATTCTCCCTTCAAGAATACTTTGACTTGGTTAACTTAAGGGTACTATCTTGCTTCCGCACATTCTATTATCCTAACGTAGCAATGTAGTCAAATTCGGGTATACCTTCCTTAATTCCCACAGAAAATAAAAGAAGACAAGCTCCCTCCTAAGAGAAAACTTGTCTGATTACGATCAGATCTTTGGGACAATCCAATTTTTATAAAAGTTTCGCCCTATTTGTGATACGCATCGCCGTATCATAAGTAGAGCGAAACATATCATCAAATAGGGGGAATGGAAAACACCGTATTCGGCGTTTTTCCACGATAAATAAATTATACTTGAACAATTTCTGTTTCAATCTGAGTTTCAATCAAGTAAGAAGTTTTTATATTAGGATCTTTGTTCTAGCCAGGGTGCCCGATAACAGCTATGTTAAACCCGCTAGTTAATTGATGAGACTTAATAACCGCTCAGTCCTTTTGAAGAGTGCTCGAATTTCTTGATAGTCCCTCAATTCCAGTATCAACTCGACTCTTTATAGTCCATGGGATCCTAGATTCATCGTCTCTATCACTATGATCCCTGCCGTTCAGAACACGATTACTAAAAGACTCTGTAGACTCCCCGATATTACTTGTTTTCCAATCTACCCATGAAGATAAGTATCCACGCAATCTTTTTCTTGTTCTTCTAGGTTTAGCAACATAAGATAGTGTTATTTCGACTAAAATATCATACTCTTCTCCAACAGATCTTATAGATTCGGGAATAGGAACTTCATAGACATGTGCATCTCTAGCAAAGATCTCTGTCCTGCCCGAAGTTATTAATGTCACCCTGTATGGAGTGTTAGTAGTTGCACGATCCAAATCAGGAATACCGTAACCAATGTGTCTAACTACATTCTTCCTTTCAATATGTGGCTTTGCTAATGCCCAATCTGGCCATCTAGCCGATTGGGCTATTAACGCTCTGTATAGTAATGTTGGTTCAGTTGGCCATGTGTTTTGGATAGAAGGAACAAAGCATATGGATCACCGGACGCTCCTTCTATTAATCCAATTATGGAGATTTAACTGTGCCTTCCACCATTATCCCTAGTAATTTCCGCGATAAGTAAATACTAATATGAGTGCACAGCATCTTTAGCGAAAGCCATCTAACCCCAAAGGTTAGATGGCTTTCTTATTAACGCAAGGTATTCCACAGTCTTAGTAGTACAACAGCTGCTTCGGCTCTTGTCGTAATGCCATCAGGAACGAATAGATTTCCTCCCCGACCTTGTATCAACCCTCGCTCGTATACTAATGCCACATAGGGTAGCGCCCATGCCGGGATACTTACAACATCCACGAAGGTTAGATTCTGTTTCCCTTTCGTATCCCATTTCATTGCCTTTGACAGCATCACAGCCATTTCAGTCCGAGTAATCGTCTGCCCAGGACGGAACGTTCCATCTGGGTAGCCAGTGATGAATCCTTCTGCTAGAGCTGCTTTAATCATCGGCCGTGCCCATGCTGGAATGCTCTCTTGATCATGGAATGAAATCGATGCTTCATCTTCAATTGCAGGTAATTGTAGTGCACGTGCCAACATGACGGTGAATTCAGTTCGGGTTACTTCCAAGTTCGGCGCATATCGATTGGCTTCTACGCCTTCAATAATCCCCAAGCTTGCAGCTTGGCAAACATCTGTTTTCGCCCAATGTTTCTCGAGATCCGTGAATGGACAAACCGTTTCCTGAGGAACCGGATCCTGTTTTACAGGCTCCTGTAAAACAGGCTGTTTCACATCAACCGGTGGACTTGTCGGTGGACTCGTTGGCGGCGGATTGGTTGGTGTTGGCGAACTAATCGGTTCCCCGCCTGTTGTAAAACTCACGTTATCGCTATATCGCGTATCTTGATCGGTGACTGCATAAGCACGTGCGTAATAGGTGGTATTAGGTAATAGTTCCGTCAATGTGATATCTTGCTTTCCTGCTGCCTGAACCGTGGTAGAATAAACGGAATCCGAAATCGTAGGATTGATTGATGTACTAACGGCTATTCCGCTTGCCGTATATTGATCCAAATCACTGGATAAGATTTCATAAGTTGCTTCTGCTGAATTCTTCGTCACATCGGCGCTGTTTATTGTCAGAGATACGGACCAATTACCAATACTAAAGGTGCCATTATCCGAATAGGAGAACGCCGTATTCGCCGTATCCGCAATGAGAACCTTCCAGTAATAAGGTATGCCAGCATAGAGGTCACTGGTATCCATCGTATACGACTCTTCATTCGTTAATTTCACTGTTCGGATTACATTTATAAACGTCGGATCTGTAGCTACCAACAATTTCGTTTGGTCGTAACTCCCCGGCAGGTTCGGATTGTCCCACATAAAGGTGACCTCAGGGGTATCTAGATAGAATATCGTACCAGTCGCTGGCGATAGCAAAACAGGCGCTGTAGGCGACGAAGTGGATTGCAGGAAAATCGGCGCATACTGACCCGCATTAGTGAAGCTAAAGTGAGTTCGATGCGGGAACAAGCTTAAAACATTTCCTGATTGTAGACCTATAACATAACTATGAGAATTCTGTGCATAAGTATCCCTTTCCGATAAGTATAAGTCAGTCCAGACATTGCTTCCCTGATTTTTTTCAATCTGTATTTGAATTTCGCCCGTTTCTTCCGAGAAGATCATCTGGAGGGTGCCTTTGCTCCAATTATTACCCAGATTATTAAACTGAAGAATCGCTTTGCGCTTTCCGATGTCACCAATGACTGCTTGATATATAGTTCCGGGCATTGAACTAATACCAATAGTTGTTTCAGGAACACCATTAAATTGAATCTGGGTCCCATTTAGGGTTAAATCGTTAACCACGATTCCATTCATAGGAAAATTAATTCCTAAGTTAATCGTACTAGATGTCACTAGCGTTCCTGGTATAATCTCAAGTTCATCTTTTATCGTTGAAAATACAGGTGCATCAGCTAGTGAAGGTACAATGATGCGGATGCCCACAGGAATCGTTCGTATCGTTTCTAAGCTCGAATCATAGAAAGTTCTCAGAATCATTCTCTGTCCATTGCCTTTGTAGAAGCTGGTGTAGCCATAATCGCGATCAGAAGCTGTGTATAATATGTTCAAGGTTAAGTCAGCAATTGCCCAGTGTTGATTATTAAATGCAATAAGTCCGGATGGATCCAGCCAAAATTGACCATAAATCTCCGGAAAATCCTTGGTGTCAAAGCTCTTAACATTAATGAGTCGCGTAGTAGATCTCATATTATCAAGTATGGAAATCGTATCTTCTGTATGAATCATTAAGTTAGAGCCTGTGAAAGGATAAGCGTGAACAAGTGTCATCGTATTATCGTCTGGGTTTATTGAATATTGTTCCAATTGATTCTGCTGTGCGACAAAAAGATTCCCATCGAGTGTGACCATGATTGATTTAGCATCACTCCAAAGAGTACCCTCATAGCTAAGATCATCAGTAGAGATGGTAACAACGTCTCCACTATAACTATCCAAGGCATACAATAATCCATTATAATACGTGATTTCAGATGGACTTTCTTCAAGATACAAGCTGCGAATATATAACCCTGATTCGTCAAATTCATCGATACTTGCGAAATGATAATCAAGTATAAATACATGGCCCTTCTCATCTTGCACGAAATTGAGGTTATTACCCGTATAGGTTGTCTCTCTACTCGTTCCGATCGTTCTAGTTTTTTCATACTTATTGCTTTCAGAATTATATTCCAAGACGGAAATTGGACGTTCATTCATCGTGGCCATGAATATTGTGCCTTGATTATTGATCTCAACAATATTTTCTGCATATTGATCTAACTCTATCGGTGGAGAATCATTCACAAATGCAAAAGGGTATCCCATCCCCATTACATTTGTCCCGTCAGCGGAAGTGCTGACCATTGAAAAACTATTGACATCAGGTAGTTCAGAACAACTTAGATCATCATCACAAAGATACCCCTTTGCGAGATAATAGGGATCAGCATATTTACTTGACATAAATTTACCATTTTGGAGTTTAGCAATACTGTTGATCTTAAACCCCCAGTTTGTTGTCTCAATGTTTATTGCAGGGGTTGACGGATCTATACTATAAAATTCATTTTCAGCTCCAGTCGCCACATAAAGAAGTCCATCATAGGCTTTCTGAATAGAAGTTACAGGCTGATTAAACATGACAACTTCTGGATTTTCCACCGACTTTGAATCCAAATTGTATTTGATCATCGGATAATTCGTTTCATCCTGTTTGTGAATAATATATAAGTAATTCACTCCATCTTCCTCAGAGAATACGACTTTCTCCGGGTAAAACTCGAAACTTCCAGTTACCCAGGTCGCTCCAGCATTTAATAGATCCTGTCCAAGTGTAGCACGATCCACTAAGGCTCCACGAAAGGTACCATCCGTATCAAAATGATAAATATCCCACTTATCACCATGCAGTAATCGCGCAATAACATATAGATCATCCTCTGAACTGGATTCTATTTGCTTGATGTTTCTAATCGCTCCGACATTCGGGAATGTAAACGCATTAGCATCCCATCCTAAATCGGTCTCCTCAAACCTTACTGAACTTTCCACAGGTGCTGCATTCGCTACGTATAAACCGCCGCCGCCCACGATGGATGACAATAATAATACGACAGTCATGAATCCCATTAAAATTCGTTTCATTTTTTTCCTCCGATTTATTCTATCTTTTTCACTTATCGGATTATATCAGAGAGCTATGAAAGAATAATGAAAGAAACGAACTTGCGGTTTTGGACATGGCATCGTTATTATTAATGAACGCAGTCAGGGCGGTCCATTAGTCCGAACCACGTAGGGATACACATCATCACCATTCGCCCTACTTATGATAAGGTTCCCCGTAACATCTAAAGAGCGAAATCGAAAGGAGATGCCTATGTCTAGAGGTCACCCTATCCTGAATACTATTATCGTATTTGATCACCGCAGTAACCGAAATTATTCACGCGCTTACGCTCTGTTCCACCGATCGATACGCTAGCTCCGCTAATCGCACTATTCCCAGGTCCATGCATGACGTCTGTTACCGATCCTAAGAATTAAGAAAAATGCCTTCGGCATCCTTGGTTAAGGAGTTTATGTAGTGGATTAGTAGAAATGAACTGCGGAAACATCCAGTGTTTAAGGATCATGTAAAAGTGACTAGCGTGGGTGGGAAGGGGCTGGCTATGGGCTGCATCCGCTATTAAAGTCGTATTCCTTGAATTATTCTTAATGGATGGAACACGACTTTAAAGGCGGAACGTAAACTTTTCGCTCCATATCCATCCCCTTCTCTTGTTCTACTCTGAGGGTTCTGCTACTCCCAGATTCATTACTAACCGATCTTCGATCCAGTAGTTATAACCATGTACTCCTTCATAAAACTCTGGATACATTTCTCCTCCGCACCCTCCACATGTAAATTGTGGTGGTACCTCTGGGTCTCCTCCATCCATAGCATCAAAGTTTCTCACTACACTAAGCGGTATCTCTTCCGTTTCCTTGCATCTCAAACAAATATAATTCACTTTCTCTTTGGACATCAGGTATTTCCCAATGTTTGTTCTCATCGAAGAAGATTCGGTGCAAGATGTTTTTTGTCTCCATAGTACAATTTTACATAAAAATTCAGATGAATTCCCTTGTTAGCTTTTATGCAACGCTACTGACTTTCTATATATTTTAAAAAAAGTGAATAAGCTAATACCTGTCAACTGTATTTCTTTCATTATTTCTTTCATTATTCTTTCATTACGCTATGTTACCATTCAAATCTAAGGGATCTGAGCGGGCTCAATTTTGATGTGCCAGTGTACCCGCTATTTGCATTCACAATGATTTTACACTCCAGGAGGAAGATTATGAAAAGAAAGTTACATTATTTTTTGGTAGTCACATTACTCGCATCTTTGTTCGCAGGATTTCCCATGCAACCCAAGGCAGAAGCAGCTGTAGTCGCTGACACGTTCGGCTTTCATGAAACTCCCTTTTCGTTAGCACCGAATGCGTTTACTTTTCCAGACGAAGGGTATCTCGAAAGCATTACTATGCTGGATGCAGATGATTCAAACAATCTGTATGTGATTGCTAAAGAAACCTATGCTAACGCCAGTGATATTTTCCATTTCACAACAGACGGGGAATTTCTTGATCGTTTGATCACTCGCGATGCGTTAGCCGCTCAATTGACAGGGGCAGACTGGCATACAACCATAGAAGCACCTACAATCGAGCCAGTTATGATGGCTTTTTCCAAGGAAGGCTCAGAACGTTATCTGTATATTGTCTTGAAAGATACGAATGCTGGCTTTCCGATGATTAAGCTTGATGTATCCACCAAGACTGTAGTTGCGGATAATATGCATGTATTTACAAGCCAACCTTCTTGGATGCAAAAGGGTAAGGATGGACTCATTTATATATCCACTTTCACATATGGTAAATACGCTATCTTGGACACTACAGCCCCCACTCCTTCAGTTATATCAGTTGATACGAGTTTGAACGTAAACATTTCTGGCATCGTATCCACAGAAGATGGCAAATTTCTTATCAAGGGAACTTTCAATAATCCAGCCTATATTTGCGATGAGCCGGATCTGATCACTTGCACCCCGCTTCCTGGAGATAGTAGTTACTATTACTCCCATCCTGCTACCTCTGCAGATGGTACATTTAGTGCATTTGGAACATATGTTGAATCGGATAACTACCTTCTTCTTAATGGAAGCGACGAAATTAAGATAGACACTCCTTATCACCTCCGTTACGACTTTATCGCATTGATGAATAACGGAGATTTAATCGCAGCCTCAACTTCCGGCGAGATATCCGTCTTTGCTTATAACCAATCTAAAAAAAACTACACCTATCTGGCCACCATAAATAGTTATCGCGGGGAAACTTATGAACTAGACTACATTCAGATGATTGTGAATCCGGAAAACGATCATTTTTATGTTTCTGAAAACCATTCCAATAACAATACACTTGATGAATTCGATGAAAAGGGTGTTTATTTACGTAGCAATACCTTTGCGAATGAGATTGGAAAGGTGACTTATCACGATGGCTACTTTTTTACGATCATACGTGAGGGCATAACTAATATCAGTATTATATCTGCTCAAGATTTCACTCATCGAAAGACGGTCTTTATCGAACCATCGGATATTCTATGGACACCTGATGGGAAATTTCTGGCGAGCTACGAGGACAAACTAGAGCAATATTCGTGGAATGCCTCAGCTAAAGAGCTAGTATTGGAACATACTTATTCGGTAGGTGGAAGGTACCTGAATATGCATGGCGATGGGAAACAAGTTACTTTTACTGAAAAAGATAGCGGAAATATGTATATACTAAATCCTGATACGCATCAATACGTAGAGACAACATTCCATCTTGGCTCTAGCAATGGCGTTATGGACAGCGCAGGTTCCCTCATTCACCATGATTGGACAACCTTGTCCATCATAGAACCGAATTATGGGACTGTTTATCGAAATCCAAATACACTTTATTCAAGCTTCTGGAGTTATTATTCGGAGGATACGTATCTTGTTCCCAAAAAGATATATGACCCTGCTATTCAAAAATATAACACGATTCCTGTTCTACTGCAGATGATCACGCCCGATTCTGATCACGAGGCTTTATTTACTACGGTCTCCGAAACCCAGCTGTATTCGGCTACTGAAGTCACGGATGGCAGTTTTGATTTAGGTATTAACTTTCCATATAACGGAACAACGCTAAGTGAGATTCAAATACAAACCCAATACGGTAATAAAATAGTCTCTTTCACGGATCATCCTGAGACTGGAATGAATATCAATGGTACACCTGGTGCGATCTTCCATGCCGTCATCGGCACGGAGATTGGCAAAAGAATGGCTGTTTTGCAGTTTTCAAATGTCATGAATACGTGGCGTTACGGAACATTACAGATGATCTTTTTTGAGGAAACTGGGGAAATTGTCGTACAGGCTGAAACGCATCAACGCACCACCTCAATGGTGTATTATACGTATCGTCTTAAAGAAGGTGGGAGTTACCGTGGCTTCCCTTCGGGCGTAGCACAAGGCATAAATCTTGTGAATGATTCATTTCTTGCCAAACACGGCAGACCCTATATTCCTATTCTATTAAAAACAGGGAATACACTGTCGTCTCTCTTATTACAGGCTCCTGGAGATAGAGTGCTTTTCGAAGAAAATGAGGATGACATCATGCTCGAATGGGTAGATTCTAATGATCCTGCCCTTTATGATAAGCAGTATATGTTGCTCTCTACAGATCCTAGCTTTGTCACCTATCGACAGGAAGATGTGACGGGTCAGACCAGCTACAATTTGAGTACCTCACCATTGATACCGGGTATACCTTATTATTGGAAGGTATTGACGGTAAATACAGTAACAGCAGAAATTGCGATGTCACCTACACGACAATTTGCATTTAAAAACTGGGTAGTTGATCTAGAAATAAGCGATTTGACCTATGATACAGCACAGACAAAAGTGATATTAAAAACATTAAATTTAGATTATTTCCGGAAGGTTGGCATTGCCGTCAGCACCTCCGCAAATCCAACTGTAGCGGATGAAATGCTCCAGATTACTGCACCGTATGAAGAAGTGATGGCTCAGCCTCTCACGGGACTTCGGCCGGATACCTTATACTATGCCAGAGCATTTGCGATTGATGGGACCCAGACCCGATATAGCCGGCAAATATCGTTCACAACAGAGACCTTCGAACATTCATTGGAGCTTGAAAACGTAAAGTTTGCACCTACGGTAACAGATCATGTGTATTCAGCAACGGTGCCATACGAGGTATCCGTAACTAACGCCACTTATGATCAAACGAAGGGTATTACGTTGGCAGAACTATGGGTTGAAGGTGTTCCTTATGCCTGGGGAATGGATATCCCGCTGAAAGTTGGGTTAAATACGATTGTATCTCACTTTACAGATGCTCTAGGTATCTCCCAATCGACTGTATATGTCACTAGAGAGCCGGAACGTACTGGGGGAGGTAACGGACCTGGGCCTATCCTCAATGGCCCCGGACCTATCGTCCATCCGCTAACAACTGCATTTGATATTTGGATCAATGGCGATGGCGTCCACGCCAATGACGTTAATGGAGAATGGTATATCATATCCGCCAAAGAAGAAAAAAGCATTGAAATAAAAATCTCACAAAATGCTTGGACAGGACTGTTCGTCCCTCAAGGCTTTGTGGAGCTCGAGCATCAAGGCATTGAATATCGCTTCCCTACTGCAAACATCGTCACTGATCAAATGAAGCGACAATGGGAGCTTTCAGGGATGACGACCTATTCCATCGTATTGCATCTGCAGGTGGATGAACAAAGCATTCAACCTGCTTCGCTACCAAAAGGTGTCGTCGGTAAAGGAAAAGTCATTGGGCTCAAGATGGAAGTCCAAGCAGGAGAGAAAGCAACAACGGTTGAACGCTATTCTAGGTTTGCACAGCTGCGTTTCCCGATTGATACGACAGATGTGACGACAGCAGTTCGTCTGGTCGAGGAAGGCGTTGTCCATATTCCAACTAAAACCATCACTCACAATGGAAAGGATTATGCCGAGCTCAGTCTCATTATTAATGGTGACTTCATCATGATTGACTACGCGAAAAGCTTTGACGATATTCAAGCACATTGGTCAGAAAGCCTAGTGCAAGAGCTCGCAAATCGCCGTGTAGTGAACGGATTCGCGGCTGGAAGCTTCCAGCCGGATCGCCATATTACCAGAGCACAGCTGGCTGTATTAGTATCAAGGGCTTTGGGTTTAGGCGGAGTCAATTATACAGACCGCTTTAAGGATGTCAGTCCAGAGGCATGGTTTGCCAAAGAGCTGGAAGCAGCCGTAGCATTTGATTTATTACAAGGTTATGAGGATGGTAGCTTCCAAGGAGATAGCTTAGTCACGCGCGAGCAAGCCATTATCGTCCTTAATCGTATCGGAAAATTGACAGGTATCCGTGTTAGTGAAGATGCAGCACTTTCTGCTCTGAACTCCCATGAAGATGCAAATCAGGTTTCTTCCTGGGCAAAGAAAGATGTTGGAGCAGCCATCTCTGTCGGCATCGTCCAAGGTCGTAACGATGGGCGCATTGCCCCACAGGAATGGATGACTAGGGCAGAGCTATCCGCGGTTATATACCGCTGGCTATTGCACACCGATCGCCAATCATAACATATTCTAAGTTTCAGCATACAAAAAAGCACCGGCAATTCCGGTGCTTTTTCCCTTTTTATTAAGGCCATTACCGCATGTTGAGTCGGCCATCTATATTTTCTATTATTAAGTACCTATTTACGACATCTACACATGTTTTAAGTTTTAAGCACCCATATGGATATTTAACATCCACGTCCCCACCTTTAACACAACTTTCTGCCTTATCACTACTTGTGATAAGGCTCACCGTATCATCTCTAGAGCGAAATTTTAAAGGACATCCGATTGGATGCCCTTTATGCTCGAATTCTGTGCGATTAGCCTAGGTTTATCAACAACACTAAATTTGAAGTTATAGAGCTTTCCACAATCTCAGAAGTAAGACGGCTGCTTCGGCTCTTGTTGTCGGTCCATCCGGGACAAACTCATTGCCACTTCGCCCTCTAAGAAGTCCATGCTCATAGGTTGCTGCGATATACGGCTTAGCCCAGGCTGGTATTCGTACATCATCAGAGAAATATGTGCTTTCCGTACTGTTGGCCTCCCACTTCATTGCCCTTGAAACCATCGCCGCCATTTCTGATCGGCTTACCGTTTGCTGTGGATGTATTGTCCCGTCGGGATATCCCTCGAGAATTCCCTCTGCCACTGCTGTCTGGATGGCCAATCGCGACACTCCAAGAATGCTTCCCTTATCACTGAAGTCTATCGCGCTCGATTCATCACTTATTGTAATTTGAAGGGTTCTCATCAACATCGCTGCAAACTCTGCCCGCGTGACGAGGCCATTCGGCAATAAAGTGTGGTCATCCTCTCCCACCAGAATACCCAGTCCTGCCGCTTCGCAAATATCTAGCTTCGCCCAGTGGTTCTCAATATCTGTGAATTGGCATACAGGAGCTTTTGCCTCGGACGTGAGTGCAGGCGAGAGTTCCAGTTGTTCGCTGGATGTATTAACGGTTAATTTAGCTAGATCTGCATTACTGGATTGGGTCACGCTAGGTTGATCACCGCCGCTGGGTGGATTCTGAAGTTGGATAACATTCACCGTCCGCACTGCATCCGTAGCTGCATTGCCCGAGCGATCCTGTACCTTATATGTTAGCTTATACGTACCAACTTGACTGGTATACACCGAACCGCTAACTGTAATCTCGCTAGTTAAGTCCCCATTCACATCGTCCAATGCAGTCGCTCCGGGATCAATAAACGGGCTACCTACCTCTAACTCTAACGGATTTAAACCTATTAACGAGAGGACGGGCGGGACCGTATCCACAACAATTGGATCCTTGGAAAGGATATCAATGCCTACAGTAGAGGGCAATGATTCACTATGTATATCACTTGCGCTCCACTCAAAAGATATCGCTCCTATTTTACCAACGTAAGAAATAAATTGTGAATCAGGTAAATTGATAACATCTACAGTTTGACCTGCAATAATATCCGTTATGGCACTCCCTGTATTTAACTGTAATTTTCCATATTCGTTTTCTGGTAAGGTGACTATCTTAATCTGAGTCAAAGGAGAATTGCCTGAGTATTGCGAGGTAAATACAGCTTCAGAAAATGTATACACCTCACCTTCATTCATACTAATACTAACTGGTGTAATTATAGGTCGGTTTATAAGTCTAAGTACCAGATGTAATGTGGACTCCTTCTGGATGTTATAATCAGCCAAGGTACGACCATCCTCTAGCTGTTTACCAGCAAATATTAACCGCATTTGATCAGGCGGTATTCCTTCCTTGTCTTGGATCTTCTGTTTTACATTGTCTATGCTATCACCCGGTTCCACTTCTAATGTAATGGTTTTTCCTGTTAGTGTTTTAACAAAAATTTGCATAGCAAATACACTTTGCGGAAACACAAATAATAGCGAAACAATGAGCAGAAGACTTGCGTAATGTTTTTTATTTTTCATATGAAGCACCTCACCTTCCTATAATTCATTCCTACTATAAGCATATAATTTATCTGCCGATTGAATCTTAATGAAATCTTAATGAATGTTATAAAACATGTATTTCTCTATTTATTATTGTTATGATTTGATCAAGATTAAGATTGGCTTCATGTCACTTACGAAGGAGGAATGATTCGCCATTATTAAAATTTTAATTGTAGATGATGAACCCGAAATTCGTCAGTTAATTCGAATGCATTTAGAACAAGCAGAACTGCAAGTCATTGAAGCCAGTTCAGGACGACAAGCTATTCATTTGTTACAGAAATATACGATCGAATTATTGATACTGGACCTCATGATGGATGATGGCAACGGGTTTGAGGTGCTGCAATATTTACGAGAAGCAAAGGCTGAATCGTTGGTAATTGCACTTAGTGCAAGACGAGAAGTGCAAGACAAAATCCTGACGCTCGGATTAGGTGCAGATGATTATGTCACAAAGCCTTTTAGCCCAGTGGAATTGGTTGCTCGCGTGCAAGCACAGTTAAGAAGACATCGCCCTCATTCTTCTTATCCTGCCAAGATTCTACGTTTAAATAAGTTAGTGCTGGATATCGATAATTATCTTTTGCAAAATGATGGAAAATCATTTTCTGTAACCCCGGTAGAGTGCCGACTTTTAGAAATGTTCATGCAAAATCCAGACCGCGTTTTAACCAAAAGGGAAATTTACAAGCAGGTGTGGAATCATGAGAACTTTGATGATAACAATTTAAGTGTCTTTATAAGCAAACTGCGAAGCATCCTTGAACCCACGGTGGACTCGCCTCATTACCTTCACACCATACGTGGAATCGGTTATAGATTCTCAGGTGATGGACAATGAAAAGTAGAACAAAGCTTTGGCTACTTATGCTCATTAGTGTAATCATTAGTATTCTTGTGTTTGCTTCTCTTAGCCTCATTATGGGCAAAATAGGAGATAAGGGTTATAATCTGAACGGCCTGAACGACATCTCGCAAGAAGTCCTTGAAACAATTGCTACGCGTCAAGCTTTTCATCTCGCAGACATAACGCCAATACTGGATGATGCTCATAGCAACCATCCTGATATTCGTTATGAATGGATTTCAGCAGATGGATCGACGATTTATGATACCTTCGGAGAAAAGAAATCCTATGATTTCGGGCAGTTTGCAAATCGAATGCTCAATATGCCTCAGAACCTATGGGGGGTCGATGGACCGATTACGCTTACTTACTCCATTAGCCAAGAGGATCAACCCTATTATTTATTGATGAGTTTATCCAGCGACGACATGAAAAATGGGCAAATTTACTTCTTCATGCGCACGTTTAAAGCCATGTCTACTTTTATGCTACCGTTAATTGTTGCTTTATTAATTCCCTATCTGCTATCTCTAGGGTTTTTCTCTTCCATGAATAAACGAATCAGTAAGCTTAATCAGGCTATAGGACAGCTTAACCTCCAAAGTGAAATTACTGTACTAGAGGACACGAAAAAGGATGAAATTGGCCAGCTCACTACGTATTATAATGCCATGGTTCACCGTATTCAAAATCAAGGCGAACAAATCAAGCAATTTGACACCCGACGAAATCTGCTGCTGTCTAATCTTTCCCATGATCTACGCACCCCACTAACGATGATTTTAGGCTACGCAGAAACGATTCGCGCTGGGTTGTATAAGGATGAGAAGGAGCTGCAAGCGAGTGCCAAAGTTTTGCTGCAGCGCTCTCGTTATATCGATAAGCTTTTAGATCAATTGTTAGATATAACTCGCCACGATGAGGGAAATTTAGAGCTTCATGTTGAAGTGCATAATGTATCTGAAATGATGCGAAAAATTGCTGCAGACTACCTGATGTTTCTTGAGGGGCAGAACTTCACTGTTGAAGTAAATATCCCTGACGGGGATATCCACGCTTGTATTGATTCCTCCCTAATCGAACGTGCGCTGCGAAACCTGTTGGATAACGCGATTCGCTACGGATCAGAAGGCCATTATCTTGAAATGGGACTTTCAGAAAAGGATGATACCCTATTCATGATGGTTATCGATAAAGGGCTCGGCATCCCTTTACAGGATCAAGAGCATGTCTTTGAACGTTTCTACCGTATCGATGGCAGCAGAAAAGGTGAAGGACTCGGCATTGGACTATCCATTGTCCAAGAAATCATTGCCCTCCATGACGGATCAATTACCTTGACGAGTGTTTCTTTTGATAAGACGGTATTTGAGATCCATCTGCCAAAAGGTCAGCGTGAGCAGTAACGCTGACCTTTTCCTGCGTCCGACCAACGTGCCTGACTCCCCGGAGAGAGTAACTATCCGCGCTCTTAATTTTTAAAACTCATATTTCGCCCTATTTATGATACGCATCACGGCACTGTCTGTAACGGCAAATTTTAAAGGCCATCCTTTACGGATGGCCCTTTTTTGATCTCGCTATCTCAATAGTCTCAAATCTACTAACGGGATAATCTCCGCCTAAAGAGTTTATTTTTGAGAATCAAGAATAAACATAGATGCATCATGTCCCATGAATATTTTACTTCCATTATAAAAAGTTTTGGATTGAATATCCCTGTACCCTATTTTAGTCATAATGTCAGTTAGCTTTACTTGATTAAATCCGTTATGAACGATATCTGAAACTACTTTTTCATTTTCATTAAAATCTACGATTAGTAAATGTCCTCCTTCATTTAGAACATCAAATAATCTTGATAAAACGAATTCAACATCATTAATATGGAGTAGAACCTGAGCCATAACAATATAGTCAGCATGTAAATCCGATAAGCCTTCCTTTTCAAAATCAAAGCACAATGTATCTACACTCTGAATATTCAAATCAGAAATTTTTTGCTTTATTTGATCAATCATGTTTGGTGAAGTATCCAGAAAAAGCATAGAATTAAAATCGTTTAACAAGTTCATTCCGACAAGACCAGTTCCACACCCAAAATCAATAGCATTCTTACTTTTAGCGTCAACTAAATACTCACGAATAGCATCTGATGATACCTTTGCAATTTGAGTTCTTTCAGAAGTGTCATATCGATTAGCTATCATTTCAAACTTATCCGTATTTCCCATTATTACCTCTCCAATCTGCCTTAATAAAATCCTGAAGACAACAATATAGAATGATATTTTATCAAAGCATTAGCATTTAGTCCACATTCTTATTAGTTCTTATGGAAAAAAAACCTCTGTATGAAGGAGGAGACAACCTTGTTTTTCTCTCAAAGGTCTACTGCCATCTTTTTTATCCTGTGGGTTTAGCTTAAAATCGGTCCAAGCAATTTCTGGAACATACATACTTCACCATTTCGGACTTAAACCTTAGGGATAGCGCCCATGCTGGGCGCACAAAAAAGAATCCTACTTCATAGAGAAGTAGGACTCTTGGTTATACTGTTTTTAGTTTCATATTTACTTTGGTTTCTTCTACTTCCTCAGCCTGCCCCACACGTTTAATGAAGAATGAAAGCACCAGACCAACAATTCCGATTCCAATAATGACAAGATACGCATCATTAATACCCTGAATCGACGCTTCCATCAACATATGCTCCTGTGTACCTGAACCGCCAGCGACGGTCATATCCTGAAGATGGGATTTGGTACTGGTCGTCATTACCGTGATAAGCAGAGAGGTTCCTATCGCACCAGCCACCTGCTTGATGGTGTTGGCAATGGCTGTACCATGCGCATTCAGTCTTGCAGGTAATTGGTTCAGGCCTGCCGTTGTGATTGGCATCAGGAACATGGCCATCCCGAAGCGTCGTCCTGTAGACATCAGAACTAAATACGTATAACTAGTGGAATCGGTCAGATTAACGAACCCGATGGTTGTCGCGATCGTAATAACCATTCCGATGATGGCCAGCCACTTCGCTCCAAAGCGATCGAATAGCTTCCCTGTCACCGGCATCATTAATCCCATCAGAAGTGCGCCAGGGAGCATCAAAAGTCCAGACTCCATAGCTGTGTATCCACGTGCATTTTGCAAATACAGTGGAAGCAGCATCATATCTGCATACATGACCATCGTAATCGCAATATTAATAACGGTCGTTAGGGAGAACATGCTATATTTGAATGCTCTTAGATCAAGAAGCGGACTCTTAGAGACTAACTGTCTCCATGTAAACAAAATTAAGGAGACAACACCTACAACAAGAAGTGAAACCACTTCCGTACTTGACCAGCCCTTGCTTCCAGCACTGCTACAACCGTACAGCAGAGCACCAAAGCCGATGGTTGAGAGAGTGGCACCCCAAATATCAAGTTTGGGATAAGTCCGTTCAGTCACATTTTTCAGATATACAAAGGCGATAACTAAAACAATAACGACAAACGGAATCATCCCATAAAACATCGTTTGCCAGGAATAATGCTCCATGACATAACCGGCGACTGTAGGCCCGATAGCAGGGGCAAAAATAATAGCTAAACCAACCAATCCCATAGCGGCTCCTCGCTTATCAGGAGGAAAAACGGTCAAGATGACAGTCATAAGTAGCGGCATAATAATACCGGCTCCAGCTGCTTGAATCAGGCGGCCAACCAACAATATGTCGAAGGAATGTGCTGCTGCCGAAACAATGGTTCCACAGAGAAAAACTAACATGGAAGTCATAAACAGCTCCCGGGTTGTAAACCGCTGCATTAGAAATGCAGTAATCGGAATAAGAACCCCGTTTACCAACATATAGCCGGTCGTCAGCCATTGGGCCGTAGATGCCGCAATGTTGAAGTCAATCATTAGCTCCGGCGTCGCGACGCTCATAATCGTTTGATTCAAAACGGCGATAAACGCCCCCAAAATCATGACAAATAACAAGGGACCTTTCTTAATAGAACTTCTGTCAAATGCTAAACTTTTACTCAGTATGCTCAATCCCTTCAAATTTGTCACGAACCTAATTAACACTTTGTAGTATAATAAGCTCAATGTAAAAGATTATAGTTATCTCACTTGCATTTCACAAACGACAGATTCCTTAAAAGTGTATTTTAGTTTACATTCGATCATGATCTGTCGTATATGTGAAAGAAAAACTACATAACAAGACATAATTGTCGTATAAATAATTGACAGATAAAGGAAATGAATGCGATGCCAACAACAACACCACGCACGGATCCGCGTGTACTTCGAACGCGCCAATTAATTCGCAATGCATTTATCGATTTGCTTGAGGTGATTCAACTTGAGAAAATAACCGTGAATCGTATTGCCGAACGTGCTACCATCAATCGTGTTACATTCTATCTTCATTACCGGGATATTCCGGAATTGCTTGAGAAGCTGGCAGATGACATGATTAATGAAATTCAGGCTATCCTGGATGATATTCAAAGTGGGTCTCATTCCATAGATACGGATTGGTCCATACTAGTCCACCTGCTTGAGCATATCGCTGAAAACTCAAAATTTTATAAGGTGATGCTTGCTTCACAACGCATACCGGTCTTCAACGATCGACTTATGAAGCTGTTCGTTGATCTTATTACTAATAGAAGAGAGAACCATGCAGAGTCCCCATCTGCTTCGGCTGTGACCATTCCGAAGGATATTGCAATCTGGTACGGTTCCTCCGCTTTCATCGGTACAATTGTCTGTTGGCTTCGCGAAGACATGCCCTACACACCACTTTTTCTCGCCAACAAGCTTTCTCTTCTTTTCCATATACAACAAAATACCAACCAACTTATAGACTCAGAATGATTTCATCAGGAATAGGACACTTTTGGGTCCGACTAACGGATACTGCTAAGAAAGCTTGGCCTACTTATGGTCCGGTTCCCCTCGCTGTCTGTAACTGCATATTTAAAGGGCATCCTTCGCAGGATGCCCTTTCTTTAATAGCCTTTGAAATTATTCTTATACACTGATTCGAAATGAAATCATCGTTCAAATCATATAAAAATAATAGAATCCGCTCAGCGTTGCACCCCGTGCTTTTTTCTTATTGCCCCGCATTATTTTCCGATTACATCGCTACGGGGGCCATCTTTAATCAGAACGGGGGAGGAGAAACAATTATGACACTGGGCTCAAAGATCTATAAGGTGGGAGACATCACAGTTAGACGCTTAAATGAATTGGAGACAAACGGATACACAGCACAAGACTTAATTCCTGATTGGGATCCGTCCTTCTTAGAACAACATAAAGACTGGTTACTTCAAGGAAGCATGGAAAAGGATCTTGAACATGTCATCATTACGATCGGAACGTGGATCGTGAAAACTCCCGAGCATACTATTCTAATAGACACGTCGGCTGGAATACGAAGCTAGTTGATGGTGAATGGGTTCCGACTTTCCCGAATGCCAAATACGTTTTTCCGAAGTCCGAAGATAATTACTACGCTAGTTCGGATAGCCATAACGAAGCGAACAAGGTGAGTTTAAATTCCTACGAAGAAAGTGTTTTACCGATTATCCAAGCGGGATTAGCCGAGTACATCGGACCCGAGGGCGGAGAATTTCTTGAAGGAATCAAATTTATCCCATCACCGGGCCATAGCATCGGTCAAATGTCGATCAGTCTGACGTCACTTGGGGAAGAAGCACTCTTCCCTCTGATGTCATGCACCATCCAATCCAGGTATATCGTCCGGAATGGAACTCTTGTTTCTGTGAATTCAACGAACAAGCCATTGAATCGCGGCTTTGGGCGCTTGCCTATGCAGCGGATCGCAATGCCCTATATTTCGGCACACATTTTCCTGGCAGTTCGGCAGGTTATGTGACTCGGGATGGAGACGGCTTCAAATGGCGCTATGAGTAAATAGGACAATTGGGAGGTACACCATGAAGAACACAACCATATTGTTAAAGAATGAAACCATTGTGACAGAAGATTTTCGGATTGCCAGCGATACACCAGGCATTGAACTTCTGGTCAGAAATAAAAGCTTGTCTTCCATTGAAAGCTTTTCCGCAGAACGGACAATATTGATGGTACACGGCGCAACATTTTCAATCGAAAGTCTGTTCGATGTCGAACTCGGCGGCTTTTCCCTTCTGGATTTCCTTGCTAGCCATGGCTATGATGTGTATGCTGTGAACGTGCGCGGTTATGGTGGATCGACTCTCCCACCCGAGATGGAGCAGCCTGCTGGTCACAATCCTCCGCTCGTCCGAACTGAAACAGGCGTTCGGGACTTTGGTGCTGCGGTTGAATTCATCTTGAATCGAACGAAGTTGTCCACAATCAATGTGTTCGGGATGTCCTGGGGCGGAACCGTGGCAGGGGCGTACGCCTGCCAAAATAATGACAAGGTGAATAAGCTTGTGCTGGTAGTACCGCAATGGTTGAGCTCGCAGCCGATTCCGCTCGATCCCGGCGGTCCGATTGGATCGTACCGTCTCGTTGCGCCCGGCCATATGAAAGCAAGATGGTTAAGCGCTGCTCCGGAAGATAAGAGGCCCGGTCTCCTTCCAGAAGGTTGGTTCGAGAAGTGGGTGGACGCAACGCTTGCTTCCGACCCCTTGAGTCAGACGCATATAACTCCAAGCATTAGGGCCACTAATGGTCCGATACAAGATGTCCGAGAATATTGGGCCTTAGGGAAAAAGTTCTATGAACCTAAAGATATAACGATTCCTGTCCTCTTGGTTCATGCAGAATGGGACATCGATGTTCCGATCGAATCGGCAAAAGAGTTGTTCTCCGAAATAACAGGCGCTCCTTATCGGCGTTGGGTCGAAATCGGGGAAGCAACACATATGGTCATGCTTGAGAAAAACAGACTACAGGTCTTCCAGACTGTGCAACAATTTCTTGATGAAGAATATAGCCCTGCGAGGTAAATTCTCTTAAAGTGAGAACTAAGAATTTCAATATAAGAAGAAGGGGCTGTCCCAGAAGTCATGAAAATGGCCAGGGAACAGCCTCATCCTCATTTTTGTAGAACAAAAAGGGACCTTTTCTTTCTTCTCATAGACACCATAAAATAGTTATTGATATAATTTCACAAGGAGCTAGTCTATTATGTATCCATGTAAAATAAAGATTGTAAGTGCTACGAGTGAATAAATATTTGTTCTTTTGCACAAAAATCCTTGAATCAGAACTGGTGTGTCGATTGATGCTTATACTTTAGAGATGTGATCATGAAGGAGATACAGCTATGTATGAGTTGACGCGTATTCAGGCCCAAAACATTGTTGATAGAATGATGAAGGATATTCCATATAATATTAATATTATGGATCAAACAGGTATGATCATCGGGAGTGGAAATAAAGGAAGGATTGGTACGCTGCATCATGGTGCGGTGAAAGCCATAAAACAAAGGAAAATCGTGGAAATTAACAAAGATGAGGAGTTCGTAAAGAAGGGCATTAACTTACCAATCGAATTGAATGGCAGTATTGTTGGAGTCGTAGGAATCAGTGGCGAAGTAAAGGAAACGAGGCCCTTCGGAAACCTTTTAAAGTCAGCTGTTATTTTGTTAATCGACCATAGTATCGCATTGGAAAAAGAGAATTTGAAAAACAACTTAAAGCAAGAATTTTTTAGCTTAATTATAAATTCAGACACCACCTATACGAAAGAATTAATGAATCAGGCGTTGACCTATGGCATTCAGTTAACTAAGCCCTCCCAAATCATTTATGTGGAATCTCCTAATGAGATTGCTGAGGATGTCACTAAAAGCTTATCTTCCTTTAAAATCTCCAAATATACGCTTTGTATAGTCGTTCAGGAATCGGATAAGTCTGAAGTCCTTCAACAAACAATAGAAAATCAGTATCCGGATGCTTTCATTTCCATCAGTAATATGAACGACACTATTTCTGACGGACTTTTGCAGGCCAAATCAGCTATGCGTGTATTGAAGGGTGTTTATTTCAACGAAAAGGCCATCTACTATTCACAATGTGAGTTCATCGTCGATATGTCGAAATCACTAAAAAACGACACAAGATTAGAACGGCTAGCCCATTCACTTGAAAAAAATGAGGAATTAATAAAGACACTCCAGATTTACCTTAACTGTAACCTTAACGCCAATGAAACCGCCAATAGACTCATGATCCACAGGAATACATTAAACTATAGGTTAAACAAGATTCATAATATTACAGGCAAAGATCCCAAAAATATTTTGGAGCTCGTGGAACTCATTTTTATGCTGATTAATCGGATAAAATAAAGAGGACGTCCACATCTGACTGTGGGCCACCCTCTTTGATGTTATCTTAACAATCTGGCAATACTTTCAGATGTACGGGCAACATTCTCCTTGCCTTGCGTAAGGAGGGTATTAATATCTGCTGCTCCGGGAACAATTCCAAAGATGGCATCAAATCCTTCATCGTACAAGGTTTCAACATCTTGGCCTACACATCCTGCCAAGGCGATTACTTTCATACTGCCGTTAACACTCTTAGCTGCCTTAGCAACTCCGTAAGGTGCTTTGCCGAATTTCGTCTGAAAATCGATACCCCCTTCTCCTGTAAAGCAGTAATCCACATTTTGCAGTTTTTCTTTCAAACCTGTATATTCGATTACAATTTCAATTCCCTTTTTCATTGTAGAGTTGGTGAAAGCAATCAATCCACCGCCAAGGCCGCCTGCACCACCTGCACCAGGTACATCCACAATATCGATTCCAAGTTGCTGTTTTATTACGTTACTATAGTGCCTTAAATTTTCATCCAAAAATGTAACCATTTCAGGAGTGGCACCCTTCTGTGGACCAAAAACAACAGATGCACCTCGTTCCCCGCATAATGGATTGGTTACATCCGATGCTACCAAGATGTTAATATTTTTTAATTGCGGAAGCACATCAGTAGAATCGATCTTATCCAACTCAAGTAGGTTTCCTCCGCCAAGCAGCTTTAGCTCATTCCCTTGTTTATCCAGGAATTTATACCCCAGTGCTTTAGCCATTCCGGCCCCTCCATCATTCGTAGCACTTCCGCCGATACCTAGAATGATATCCGTAATGCCCTTTTCAATACAATCCTTAATTAACTCACCCGTTCCTAAGGTCGTCGTAATTAAAGGATTTCTTGTTTCCTTCGTAACATGATGAATTCCACTGGCTGATGCCATTTCAATCACGCCTGTTTTGCCGTCTCCCAGTATTCCATAATGGGCGGCAACCGGTGTACCAAGAGGTCCGGTTACTACTTTTTGTATCAGAGTGCCACCTGTTGCATCTACCAATGACTGGACCGTGCCTTCACCCCCATCAGCCATAGGTACATGAATGCATTCCGCGTCTGGAATAGCTCTTTTTATACCGATTTCCATGGCTTCGCATACTTCTTTTGCCGTCATGCTTTCCTTAAACGAATCAGGAGCTAACATAAATATTTTACCCATAAATGATTCCCCATTCCTTTTATAAGATAAATCCGAATAGAACTACTGCTACTATAGTCATCGTTATACCGACCATACTTTCATACAGGACAACCTTCATTCTATCCTTCATGCTAATGCCCATGGCATTACGTGTAACGTGGAAGTAGGTTCCGTGTGGCAAGTGGTCGATTACCGTAGCACCGGCATGGGTCATAACTGCAGCCGATAGAGGAGCTACACCTGTATTTAATATTGCATTTGAGAATGAACCCGTAGCCAAAATGACACCTGTTGAAGTGGATGCTGTTGCTGCTGCCATTAATATGCCTGCTATTGGTGCAAGGAATATTCCGGAAATGCCCGAGGATTGTACAAGAGCAACAACTTCTGCAGGCAGGGTTGACGCTGTAATTAATCCGCCAATGGCACCTGCGCCAATAATGATCAAAATCGTTGGTGTCATTCGATTTAAACCGGCCGTACAATAATTCACTATTTCTTTTGCCTTACCTAATGCCAAGGCGCCAACTACACCGGCAAATGGCAGGATAAACAAGGAGTCAATTTTTAGCGCTTCAAGGAAATCAACGCCTAAAATCGAACCAATCGGACTAATCATCAAAAGAACAATAGCGATGATTGGAGCTACTAGAGCTTTAGATAAAGGTGGTAGATTCATGGAGCTGGTCTTTTCCAATTCGACGGCTTCCAAATCCGTTACTTTAGTGCCTTTATACTTAATTAAGGATGCGATAATCACCGCAACTGCTAATCCGAAAAGAGCAGGGACTAATCCGCCAAGCATTACCTGGTTAACATCGAGATTGAATCCGCCTGCTGCTGCAATGGTATTCGGGTTAGGTGAAATAATGTTACCCGCTTTACCGCCGCCAGATAAAGCAACTAGCAAAGCAATCTTGGAATATCCCATTTTGTGGCCAACAGACAACGCGATTGGTGCAACAATCAATACGGCAACTGGAATGAATACCCCTACTGCAGTGATAACCATGGTAGCCAATGCAAGCGACAGCATCGCTTTCGTTCCACCGAGTTTATCAACAATAACTTTCGCAATGGTTCCCGCTGATCCAGATTCCATCATCACTCCAGCAAAAACACCTGCAGCGATAATACGAATAACTGTACCTTGAACGCTTTGTGTTCCGGAAATTAGGATGCTGATTACCTCCGAAAAATTAGCCCCACCAATAAATCCTCCAACAATTGCTCCCAGAATCAATGCATAAGTTGGTGCCAGTTTAAACAAAATCAATATAATTGCCAGTGCTAGGCCTGCTAAAGCGCCAATCCAAGTAATATCCATTGCTGCTGTCATCTTAAATCCTCCTCTGGGTGATTTTTATTTTTTTTATTTTGTAAATCCCATTGAGCTACTATGAGTACTCACAGTCCTTGTAAATTTATTCGCATAATAGGTTCTATTGATCTACATTTAATGTGGAATCTTTTCTATTCCCCCTTCAATGTCCTGCTCCACTAACTTGAATACGTTTTCATTATATTTGCATTACTAACTTATAACAATTGATATTCCAATGAATATTATTGTGCATATGCACTAAATAGTCCGCGTTGAATATGGGCTCAGATGAGAAACATAGTAATGGCAAGTGGTAGGTATAAGATAACCTAATATTAACGAGTTGATCAGAGGAGGCTTAAATGTAACTATTTTGTGAAATATCCTCAAAAATGTCGGAGATAACCGAGTTCAGTTTCTCAAGAGCAAATCCGATCTCAGCTCGACATATGATCAAACATGTAATTCGAATTACAATTCAGACCATATTCAGAATAAAATTATCATTTATTTATCGCTTCGGACCTTTTTGGGATCGAATCATACTATCCTGTATAATTATTGAATTTTCGAGTCCTCTTAAAAAAGGGGGGATTCAGGAATTATGCTAGAATAGGCAGCTTCTCAATACAGTTGCACATTTCCCTGCGAATGTGGGGGAGAATAAATTCATTTTGTGGGAGGAACACATGTTTAGAGAATTAAAACATAAGCTTGCGGCTATAGCACTTACCGTATGCATGATATCAACCCTGGTAACTGGAATACCGGTAAGTGTGCCATCGTAGGTCTGTTGATTGGTGTCTACTATGGTGGATGCATTTAAAAGCAGATTCGGCGGAACGGTAATGCCTTCTCCATAATATCCTTCCCGAAGTGTGTGGGTGAACACCAAATCCGTCGTTCCTGATCCGGAGACATAGCTCGATAAGCCAACTACCTTCGCAGACATTGATGACTCTTTAGCCAAGAATGCAATTTCCCAAGCGGAAAAAGCGGGTATCATCACCGGTGACGAAAATGGTAATTTTAATCGTCAATGCATCGTCCTCACGTGCCGAAGCATTGACGATTATCTTAAACACGTTAAGCCTCAACCTTGAGATCAAAACGCTGTTAGACTCTTTAATTGAGTAATTCTAGGGGCGACGATTTTTACAGAAGTCTGAGCTTTGGAAAAATGATTCAAATGCACTCATTTATTTTCATGGGGTTATCTCGTAGAGCAGAAGAAACTCCCTGAGGGATACCCCCTTTTACTTGCCGCTAAGCTCTTCTCCACCAAAAACTTAGCCGTCATTTATAATATGGTTCTCCCTATCACTCCAACAGCGAAATTAAAGGGCACCTGATTGGATGCCCTAATCGTTAGTCATTTTCACTTATACAAGACCCAACGGATAAACGATTTTGTACGCTAGTATTGCCCTAGAAGACCTTTCTTCATCGCTATTTTCTCGCAGTGATGAAACACAACGAGCCCTAAAATCAAATATGCCAGCGAATTTAATAATAAGCCCCCATCCCCCCTAACTTCCCTTGTTAAACTCAGCTGTCGATCAACTACATGACTGGTTCAGAGGCAAAGAACAGCGAGAAGTGGATTTATCAAGCTGGGCTTATGGTAATCCCTATGGTTTCACACCATTACGTGTGCAAATTCACCCACAATCCAAACTGATCTTTGTGACCCCTTCGCACCAGTGCGCGGTCGGGGTCGTTATGTCGGAGCCTCGCAGGCAACAATTGCTACATAAGGCCGCTCAAGAACAGTTTTGGATCATTGAGGACGATTATGATAGTGAATTTCGATATCGTGGGGAGCCGCTTCCAACATTGTTTAGCCAGGCATTCGTATTTCGGCATCGTTGGATCTGTCGAGGCAATTGCTCAACTAGCCAGGGTACAGGAGTTGACTTACCGTCATCTCCCGATTATGGACCAGCTTACATTAACGCACTTCATCAAGAATGGGCACTTCATGCGCCATATGAGAAGAGTCAGAAATGTGTACCGACGAAGACACGAAGCCATGACAAAGGCTATTATGGCTAGTGGTTTAGGGGAGCGTTTCACACTATGTGGTGTAGAAACTGGATTGCATATGTTACTTGAAGCTGAGGAGTCATACGACAAAGAAACCGTGACACAGTTAGCCCTTCAACAGGGAATACGTGTATACCCTCTTGGACCCTATTGTTTGGAAAGCAAACGAAAGGGATGGGTGTTGGGCTTTGTACAAGTAGATGAAGCATCGATTGAACAGGGAATTCATCGTCTTGCGGAGTTGATCTTATAGGGTCATCTTCACAAGCTAATTTTGCTGCGCTCTACTCTTTTTTTATCCGAAAATTTATCCGTCATTTGTGATAGGGTTCACCGTAACATCTATAGGGCGAAATCTGAATCCGGCATTTAGAATAAAGAGAAATATCACATCATAGAGGATGAGAACAATTAACATCATAAATAGATAGTCTAATAGGGCACCCTTTAGGTGCCCTATTATCTGTTAATCGTATTTGGATTTCCAAATATGCTTACTTTAACTCTACTTACTCTCTTGAGCGATCACCTTCAACAGAATCGTTACTGCCTCTGCCCTTGTAGCATTAGCATTTGGAGCGAATTTGTTTGTACCTTTGCCTGTTATTAGACCAAGACTTTTCAACGCTGCTACCGGAGCCTTCGCCCAGCTAGGAATGTCTGCTTCATCCACGAAGTCAGTTATAGTATTCGCTTCGACCTTTAATGCTAGCGCTTTGGCGATCATCATAGCCATCTCTGCACGTGTAATTTCTGCATTTGGACGAAAACTGCCATCTAAGTAGCCTGTAACAATACCTGCTTTTACTGCTTGCTCGATCGCGTCTATTGCCCATGTGCCAATCTTCGCCGAATCGGTGAACGTCAGCTTTGCATCTTCCTCTTGCGGCTTCAAAGCCTTCATCAGCATCACCACAAATTCCGCACGAGTGACAACGCCATTCGGCTTGAACGTACCATCCTTATAACCATTCACAATTCCTCTTTGTGCTGCTTTATTGATGTCAGAAGCTGCCCAGTGACCAGTAATATCGCTAAATGTCGGATGGTCCGTTCCAGACTGTTCCTCCTTGCTTACAGCCATTACCGCAAACTTCGCAAAGAAATTGACTTCAACTGTAATCTTATTGCCATCTATCTTACCGCCTTCAATCTGTACCCATTCCTTCTTCACCTCATCATAATAGAAGACAGCTGGATACTGATCTTCCTTCAAGCTTGAAGGATCAAAGATAAAGGTCAGCCTTACTGGTTTGGCCAAATCTTCCGTAAAGTTTTTCAATATCTCGTAGATCGGACTGATTAGAATGAGTTTACCAAATAGAGGGTCTTTCGCATCCGTCAATTCCTCTATCGTAATTTTTAGTTCCTTGTCTGATGTTCCTGCTGGAATGACAATGGTCACCGCATTCGGTAGACTCACCTCGCCTGCGCTTCCTATAGGCAGCGTTATTTTACCATCAGTTGAGGTTAACACTCTGCTGTCATCCGTACTAGGGATTGTTGGGCTGCCACCACTGCTAGGGCTACCTTCACTACCGCCATCACTAATGCTCGCTGACGCCCTTGTCACGATTACCGTGTATGTCTGCTTCGTTGTTCCGTCCTCTGCGATTGTTTCTACGGTAATCGTGTTGTTACCCACGCTCAGGCTTATTGCTCCCGACGCCGCTCCGCTCGTCACTACTACGCCATTCACTGTTACTATCGCGGTGCTAGTTGCTACAGCTGGTGTTACTTTCATGTTGCTCACGCTGTTATCCACGTTTACCGTGTAACCAGTCGTGCCTGACGCGAACACTGGATTTAAGATACCACTTGTTAGACCCAGACTACTCAAATCTGCATTATTACTCAGTGGTGTCGCTGCCCTTGTTACCGTGATCGTGTATGTCTTCGTCGTTGTTCCATCTTGTGCCGTCGTTATCACTGTGATCGTGTTGTCACCTACGTTCAGGTCAATCGCTTCAGACTCTGCTCCTGTTGCTACCTCCGTACCGTTCACCGTCACTGTAGCGCCGCTATCTGCTACAGCTGGCGTGACTGTTAGGTTACTTATGCTGTTCCCTACACTTGCTGTGTAAGTGATCGTGCCCGACGCAAACGTCGGACTCAAACTTCCACTCGATAGAACCAAGCTGCTCAAATCTGCATTGCTGCTTAGAGGTGCCGATGCTCGCGTTACATTCAGTGTGTACGTCTTCGTCGTCACACCATCCTGTGCCGTAACCACTACCGTAATCGTGTTGCTACTACCTACGCTTAGGCCAATCACTCCAGACGCACTTCCGCTTACTACCGGAATACCGTTCACCGTCACTGTAGCGCCGCTATCTGCTACAGCTGGCGTGACTGTTAGGTTACTTACGCTGTTCCCTACACTTGCTGTGTAAGTGATCGTGCCCGACGCAAACGTCGGACTCAAACTTCCACTCGACAGCAACAAGCTGCTCAAATCTGCATTGTTGCTTAGCGGTGCCGATGCTCGCGTTACATTCAGTGTGTACGTCTTCGTCGTAGCACCATCCTGTGCAGTAACTACTATCGTAATCGGATTGCTACTACCTACGTTCAGGTTAATCGCTCCAGACTCCATTCCCGTTACTACCGTCGTGCCGTTCACCGTCACTGTAGCGCCACTATCTGCTACAGCTGGCGTGACTGTTAGGTTACTTACGCTGTTCCCTACACTTGTTGTGTAAGTGATCGTGCCCAACGCAAACGTCGGACTCAAACTTCCACTCGATAGAACCAAGCTGCTCAAATCTGCATTGTTGCTTAGCGGTGCCGATGCTCGCGTTACATTCAGTGTGTACGTCTTCGTCGTAGCACCATCCTGTGCAGTAACTACTATCGTAATCGGATTGCTACTACCTACGTTCAGGTTAATCGCTCCAGACTCCATTCCCGTTACTACCGTCGTGCCGTTCACCGTCACTGTAGCGCCGCTATCTGCTACAGCTGGCGTGACTGTTAGGTTACTTACGCTGTTCCCTACACTTGTTGTGTAAGTGATCGTGCCCGACGCAAACGTCGGACTCAAACTTCCACTCGATAGAACCAAGCTACTCAAATCTGCATTGCTGCTTAGAGGTGCCGATGCTCGCGTTACATTCAGTGTGTACGTCTTCGTCGTAGCACCATCCTGTGCAGTAACTACTATCGTAATCGGATTGCTACTACCTACGTTCAGGTCAATCGCTTCAGACTCTGCTCCTGTTGCTACCTCCGTACCGTTCACTTTCACTGTAGCGCCGCTATCTGCTACAGCTGGCGCGACTGTTAGGTTACTTACGCTGTTCGCTACGCTTGCTGTGTAAGTGGTCGTGCCCGACGCAAACGTCGGACTCAAACTTCCACTCGATAGAACCAAGCTACTCAAATCTGCATTGCTGCTTAGAGGTGCCGATGCTCGCGTTACATTCAGTGTGTACGTCTTCGTCGTAGCACCATCCTGTGCAGTAACTACTATCGTAATCGGATTTCTACTACCTACGTTCAGGTTAATCGCTCCAGACTCCATTCCCGTTACTACCGTCGTGCCGTTCACCGTCACTGTAGCGCCGCTATCTGCTACAGCTGGCGTGACTGTTAGGTTACTTACGCTGTTCACTACGCTTGCTGTGTAAGTGATCGTGCCCGACGCAAACGTCGGACTCAAACTTCCACTCGACAGCGACAAACTGCTCAAATCTGCATTGTTGCTTAGTGGGCCAAGTACCTTAAAAGCATTTGAGTGTGAATAGCTCTCAGAATGCACTTCATCATCAACTCGAACATGCAAATACCAATCACCTGTAGCCGTAGGGGTAGTTATTGTGTCTCCACTGTAAAACGTTGTCCCCTCGCCTATGTTCCAACTTGCCGTTGTGTCACTTTTTGACCACTTGTACTCGGCTTTGACTAATACAGCATCAGGAACTTTTATCATCACCTTTGTTGAAATCTGTTCCTTCCCCAACGATTCACCGTTTGGAGAATAGCTGACCCCAGCAGATAAAATATTCAGGTATTTATGACTTTTCTCAGAAGCATACGTCTTCGCTGGAGAAGGATCAAAAGCTATCATTGAAGTATTTTCAGAAGAACCAAACGCATCAGTTCCAATGGCAGTTGAATCCCCTTCAACCATCACACTCGTTAATTCGTTAAAACTAAATGCACTAGCCCCTATGCTCGTTACACTGGCTGGGATCGTCACACTCGCTAATTGGTTTTTATAAAATGCACCTGCCCCTATGCTCGTTACGCCGTCTGGGATCATCACACTCGTTAATTGGTTAATACTAAATGCACTAGCCCCTATGCTCGTTACTTTGGCTGGGATCGTCACACTCATTAATTGGTTAATACTAAATGCATAATCCCCTATGCTCGTTACGCCATCTGGGATCGTCACACTCGCTAATTGGTTAGAACTAAATGCACCTGCCCCTATGCTCGTTACGCCGTCTGGGATCGTCACACTCGCTAATTGGTTAGTATCAAATACATAACTCCCTATGCTCGTTACGCCGTCTGGGATCGTCACACTCGTTAATCGGTTATCCCTAAATGCACCTGCCCCTATGCTCGTTACACTGGCTGGGATCGTCACACTCGCTAATTGGTTAGTAGCAAATACATAATTCCCTATGCTCGTTACGCCGTCTGGGATCGTCACACTCGTTAATCGGTTATCCCTAAATGCATAATCCCCTATGCTCGTTACACTGGCTGGGATCTTCACACTCGTTAATCGGTTTTTATTAAATGCATCAGACCCTATGCTCGTTACGCCTTCTGGGATCGTCACACTCGCTAATTGATTATCCCTAAATGCATCAGACCCTATACTCGTTACGCCTTCTGGGATCGTCACACTCGCTAATTGATTATCCCTAAATGCATTAGGCTCTATGCTCGTTACACCGCCTGGGATCATCACACTCGTTAATTGGTTAGAATTAAATGCGCTTATCCCTATACTCGTTACACTGGCTGGGATCGCCACACTCGTTAATTGCTTATAAAAAAATGCACTAACCCCTATGCTCGTTACAGGGGAACCCTCTATTGTAGTAGGTATAATAACATCTTTGTTCGTTCCAGTATAGCCTGTAATGGTTACGCCTGAGCTTCTTATTTCGTATTCTAATCCTTCGAGAGTTGTTGCCGCCCTTACCTCCTGAATACTACCTCCTGTCCATAAGCCTAGCGTAATCACAGCTAGCACTAGTAGACAAATCATCAATTTATTTATTCCCAATAAACTCCATCGCATCATATGACGGTTGCACCTCTTCATTATTATTTAATTATGCCCTTACTATATTTTGCCACAAGAACTCTTCTTGAATCTTAATGAATTCTTAATGGTTTATGGTTAGCTATGAATATGAGTCGAGATTTAAGCTGTATTTTGTGCTCTAACATAGATTAATACAAAGAATAAAGGGATCATTAGTAGAATTCTACTAATGATCCCTTTATTGATTATTATTTCATAATTTGTAGTAAATCTTTAATTTCTGGATTAAGCTCAATAGCACGTAAAATTATTGCTAATGCTTCTGCACGTGATGATTGTTTATTAGGCTCAAATTTCCCATCTCCACTACCAGTGATAATACCTTCATTAGCCGCTGCTTGAATTTAATCTTTATTCCAAGCTTTATCAGTATCAGTAAAAGTAGTAGATGCATTTCCGCTTACGGAAGAAAGATTAACAATTTTAGAAATGATAGAAATAATTTCAGCGCGTGTAATCTGGGCATTAGGTTTGAATGTTCCATCAGTATAGCCAGAGATAATATTATTATAGCATCTGCTACCCAATTACCTTCAACATCACTTCATTGTTTACCTGAACCGTTAGGAGTTAAATCAAATATTTTTGAGATATCTATTTTCGATAGATACGGACATATGATCCGTTTTCAAATTATGGATCTGATACCCGATCAGACCTTAGGGACAACCCCATCTTTTATAAAAAAAATTCGCTCTATTTATGATAAGGTTCACCTTGATTGATCTTCACTGAAAACAATTTTGTAGTAAACAACTTGTCCCACATCACAAACCGCACCTTTTCCTCAAATCGGTTGGTGTTCACAATGTCTTGACGATATGCGCCACCAATCGCAGATTATGTTCGATAAGCATATTTCGCGCATTGCCGTCTCCTTCGGCCATCAACTGTAAGTATTTACTCTCATCCTTCTCGGACAGAGGCTGGGGAAAGGCATTGTTCTTGACGTAAGATACCAGTAGAGAAAGCTGTTTAATGAACAGCGCTATCGCTGAGATTAATCCAGGCATTGAACCGAATTGAAACTAGAATACATGACCATAATAGCTATATATAACAATATAAAGGATGATATCATGATTTATATCTATAATGACTATGGCGGGACACATACAACGGCTCTTGCAGCGGCCTATCATTTAAAAGAAATTACCCAATCAGAACGAAAACTAACTAAAGAAGAAATATTAAATGTTAACTATTTCAATAAATTATCTAAAGATGATTCAGGAAAAATTATTTTTCACGGGATCGATGATAATGGAGATTCGGTGTATACGATAGGACGGAGATCCTCCAAACTTGTTGTTCCAGCTTTAAAAAACTTAAGCTTTTTACTACAAAACAAACATCAATTTCATGAAAGAATAATATTCTCTAATACATCACCAACTGTACCGTTCGTGATGTCAATTGGGGGATTTTTCTCAAGAGGATTAAAAATTGATTTTGTAGGTGTACCCTTATTAATTATGGGTGCCAAACAATGCTGTGACAATATTTTTCGGTTGGTTGAAAATACGAAACAAATAGGAAAATCCTCAAATGAGGAAAATATGATTATTTTAGAAAATGAAAAATATAAGTAATAATATCGCTTAACCTCAAAATCAGTGCTTGGTTATTAAACAATGAAACAAACAAGTAGAAACAGTAATGCCGTCCTTTTTCAAAGACGGCACCCGTTTCAGGGGAATATATGGAATAGAGTATCATGTGAAACTTATACTTTCTTATATTTTAAAAAAAGTATTAATTGTTATTCACGATGTAGCTGAGAGCTTGTTGCTAAGAACAAGTATAGCCGCATAGCTACTCATTCTTAGCTCGACTCTCGTTACAACGAACGTTCTTTACTCAATAAAGTCCATTGCCCGAAGCATCAAGAGGATAACCTTGGTTGACTCTGCTCGTGTTGCAGCACCTTCCGGGTTGAATGTGTCCTTTGTTTTCCCCTCCATGATGTTCGCATCAACGATCATGGCAATATCCTCGAAGTAGCTTTCGCTCATCTGACCCGCATCTTTGTAAATCTCTGTTAGATTACGCTCGGTTGCCTTCACATCGATTTCATGATTGCGCAGGACAACTGCTATGATCGATGCCATCTCTTCTCGCGTAATCGGCTTGTCAGGATAAAATCCGAGTTCTGAGAACTTAGTCAAAATCCCCGCCTGCTTCGCCTGATGAATCGCTTCAAAATACCATTTACTCGAAGCAATATCATCATAAGAATTATTCAAATTAGTATGATCTACCACTTCGTTATAGACTGGAAGATTCAAACTATTGACGATCATCTGCACGAATTCTGCACGCGTGATAAGCTCGTTCGGAGCGAATATCCCCTCTCTTCTCCCAACGATAAGCCCCTTATTAGC
The DNA here is from genome assembly GCF_051550225.1 of Paenibacillus sp. FA6. NCBI lineage: Bacteria > Bacillati > Bacillota > Bacilli > Caryophanales > Paenibacillaceae > Paenibacillus > Paenibacillus sp. FA6. The sequence continues at coordinate 3,166,333 of NZ_CP188820.1, forward strand.
ACTTTCAATCATATATCGCATTCCCCAATGACCAATAATGTCTGAGAACTGAACATCATTGCGAGCCACCACGACAATCCCATCACCTCTCATCAGCACTGCTGCTTCTCTCTCTGTCAGTTTCGCAGGTACAAACGAGAATCCAGCATTCGCATAACGCAGCACTGCATTGCCCTCATCTAAAGTATGAAGTGTCAAGTTAGCAAATGTGTTCGTAGCAAGTGCTTGAACCGTGGTGTTATCACGATTGGCGATACCTAGTTTAATATCATAGAAATCACTGACTAGCATCCCCGATGGGTATTTCTCTTTGAACGATTGTTCCACCTCTGCCTTCGCAACATCGGATAGTTTGTTGATCGTAAGCGTCAAAATCCCATCGTTCGGTATGGTTTCTTTCATTTGATTGACCAAATCAAACGGCAGCGTATAGGTGCCCGAACCGAAAGTGATCAATAATTCAGCCTCTTCATTGTTAGCAAAAAGATCCTTTAGCGTCTGAACGCTTACTAAGAGGTAAACTTCATCCTCATCGCCTGCTTTCACAGTGATTGTTTGATCAGACAGCTCCAGCTGTGAAATATGCTGATCAAATCGTAGGTTGTCATGACGGTCTATCAATCGAATGACACCTCTCGGAACATTATAAACCGATGGTGGTATTTCTACTTTGTTATCTTCATATTTATATTTATCTTTATCTTTATCTATAATGCCAGGGTTCTGTCCTCCATCTGGAACCTTCGCCTTCGCGATTACGAACGTCAGCCCAGTGGACGCATATATTGGCAGCGAGACATCAACTGCTCCTTCGTATGTTCCATCTGTGTTTTGCTTACCTTGTACACTAAGCACAAGCGGATCTGGTACGACAGTTTCTGGATCTTTCGCCTTCGCTATTTCGAACGTCAGCTCATCCTCTACCGTTTCTCCTGACGTAAAGCTAAGCTTCGCCTTCACTGTATATTTACCTGGCGCTGACTCCGTCATCAATTGCACTGGCGTGCTGCCATCATAAACGACCGGTTGCCATGAACTGCCGTTCACTTGGTATACTGCATTCGCAACGCTCAACCTAGTGGATGCATACGCTGGCAGTGAAATGGTTACCGCTCCTTTGTATGTACCATCTGCATTTTGTAATATAAAAGCACTATGCCAATACGCTCCTGCATTTTACCTACCGAACTTGAGCAGTGTAAGACATGCTTCACAGTTCAAAGTACCTCATAGTGAGTAAAGCGATACAGGCAATGAATGAATGTCAGAAAATCCAAACAAAAAAAGTTCATTAGGATCATCCTGATGAACTTAAAAATTTAATGTTGGTACCGGCGAGAGGCCTCGAACCTCCTCGCGCTCCCATTCGATTTTGAGTCGCACATGCTATTCCGAAGATAGCAGAAGATAAGTCCAAGAAGAGGAATCTATAACCCGCGAAAAGCCTTGTATAATCTGGTCATACCCCTGTCAAGTAGACAGATAAAAAAGCTATGCAGCCAACGCGTGCCGATACTCAATCGGTGCGCGCTGTTTAAGTTTCTTCTGAAATCGTTGGTAATTATAAAAGTAGATATAATCTTCGACAGCTTGATGTATCTCAGCTTCTGACTTACACCGAAGAAGGTACAACTTCTCTGTCTTAAGATGCGAAAAGAAGGATTCGATGTATGCGTTATCTAGGCAGGTGGCTTTGCGAGAGTGACTGCCTTTGACGCCGAATGATTCTAGTCGTGTGTTTTACGCCTGAGACGTATATTGGAAGCCTTGATCCGAATGGAGCACGGCTTCTGAAACGTCTCTTTTTCGTGTCCACTGCTCAACTGTATCCATCACTAGTTTTACATCGTTACGCTCAGATAGTTGCCAGGCTACAATCTCATTGTTAAAGAGATCTTGAATCGCAGACAAGTAATAAAATCGAGTGCCATCCGAGATATACGTAATATCTGTGACTAATTTTTGCTGCGGAGAAGTTGCGTGAAACTGACGCTTCAATCGGTTAGGATACACAACGGAAGGTGTATAGTTGGAGCGATTTCGTTTCTTTCGTATGACCGATTGGATCGACAACTTTTTCATGAGTCTCCATATTTTTTTGTGATTCACGAGGTAGCCTGCCTCACGCAATGCGGTCTGCATTCGAGGGTATCCGAAATAGGGATGCGCCAAATGGATCGCGATCATATGCTCTTTGATTTCATGATCTCGTGTATGAATTTCAGCTCGCCTTGAGCGTTCATTTCGCCATTTATAGTAATTAGCCCTGGATAGCCCTGCAATGGCTAATAGGCGCGTAATACCATGGCGCTCACGCAGTTCTTCGATCACTTCGTAGTTATCTCGTAGTCTAAGCTTCTCTCCGTTACCAGATTTGGATATCGCTTTTTCAAGTATTCTACCTGAGCTTTCAAGTAATCGCGTTCTTCTTCAATTGTCGCAAATATGCTGCGAGGACGCCCTTTCATAGGGCTTGTTGAGCCCTTACGTGTATCGAGTTCCTCTCCATTACGATACTTCCCTACCCAAACTTTGAGCTGGGTGCAATTTCTAATCCCCAGTCTCTTTGCGACCACTTTATAACTCTCCGATCCCGTTAGATACGTTTGTATTGCCTTCATTTTGAATTCTTCCGTGTACGTTTGAAACACCTGTCCCTTTTTCGCCATACAAAAACCCCCTCCAAGTTCACTCGTTTCCTCATGTTATCACATAAGGTTTTTTAAGAGTGTCTACTTGAAGGGGATAATATCAATCAAGGTTTTTTGTGGGTTTTTATGTTTTCATCAAGCCCCGTAAGGGTTCGTGGCAATAACTCAAAAAGAAGCCGTTTTTAGACGATGGATAGAACTCGGAAAGAACTTTTGATAGAACAGCCCCGCTCCCTACCATTGACAAATGAACGGAGCGAACGCTCCAGGGAGGGTAATGAATATGTCCAAAACAACTGTCATCACCATTGCAAATCAAAAAGGTGGAACAGGAAAAACCACTACTGCCTACTATGCCGTACGAACTGCCCGTTTTTTATCGAGCAATGGAGCGGAGTAAGGATTTAGAAGTACAGACTTGTTGGCATGTTTGTTCCTGGAGATTTGAAGCCATATGAAAAAAAAATAATAACTAAAGATGTACTTTTTGCTCTCACCTCTCACGATCTTTTCAATTCAAGCCCCAATCATAAGCTATATGGGCACTACTAAAAAAGTTTGCATTGCAACCGATCGTACACTAGTGGGCCTTACACCTATAAAGTGCCCTCCAATTTTCCATTGAAGGGCACTCATGTTAATGATCGTATCGCTTGATATCGAAGTTTCGAATGGCCATGATGAATTCTAATGTCAAATGTTGCTTGCAATCCTCGTCAAGTCTCCCATTCTGCCGTGAATACTTATTGATCAACGGCTCGTATCTGCGAATTAATTCTATCTCTGCCTGCTTGTCCCCTCTCTAAGCACAATATCCTCTTTCGACCCTTTCACAGATCCCTTGCATGTTCGATTCCATGATGACACCTCCACTATTTACTTCTTAATAGGTAAATAGGAATTCAGCGCCATTTTAGCAACCATAAATTTGAAAAAAATAAAAATATCCACATCATCCTTTAGTCACGAACAACATCGCAACTTCAAGAACAGAGGATATTGAAGGTCTTGCGAAATTTTAACAATATTTGATCAAAACCATATAGTGACTATGGACATCAAGAAGAAACAGAATGCAGCTCTGTACTCTATAAAATCAATAGCCACATTCTACTTCCGTGCAGATTATAAGATTTTCAAATTTGAATGTGAATCCAACTTCATTCTTACTAAAAAGGAATACATAGATATCTGAGGGAGCATGAGGTTACTTCGCTACCACTTCATAGGTTTAGAGGTGTCAGATATCATCCTCCGCAACACCAAGCGCCTTGTTCCTTTCCTTGAACACACTGTTGTGAGAGGATACGCGAGCCATGCCCCATGCTTCGGGATCGATGTATTTCTTCGCATTGTTGACCGCCAGCACCGCATCGGTAAACGTACCGGCTATCAAATGCACTTTAGTCGAATAGTCGGCTGTATCGCCTGCCACAAAGATGCCCGGCAGGTTCGTCGCCAGCTTGTCATTTACGGGAATATTCCACTCCCCCATCTCCATACCCCACTCGACGATCGGACCAAATTCGCCCCGAAGTCCATGGTTCACGATGACTTCGTCTACATCCAACCGCTCCGTTTCACTTTCCAATTCTCCTTCTTCGTTGTACCTAGTGATCAATACAGCCTCGATCGCATCGCCAGCCGCATTTCCATACAATTGCGCAAGTGCGTAAGGGGTACGGACATCGACCGAAGACTCTTTCATCCGCTTCACATTTTTCTCATGACCACCAAAATGTTCACGGCGATGCACGACGGTCACACTAGCCGCTATGGATTCAAGCTCATTCGCCCAGTCCACTGCGGAATCGCCTCCGCCAGAGATGAGTACCCGCCTGTCTCTAAATCGTTCAAGCTCCTGCACGGTATAATGCAGGTTGGTCACTTCATAGCGGTCGGCCCCTTCAATGTCCAGCTTGGCCAACTTTAATACGCCGTATCCCAATGCCAGCAAAAGTGTACGAGTATGATGCTGCTCCCCACTTTCTGCTGTCACGATCATCGTATTGTCTTCCAGTTGCTCCAACTTGCTAACTTGTTGTCCCAATACGATTGTCGGGTCAAAGGTTTTTGCCTGCTGAATCAACTGGCGAATCAACTGCTCGCAGCGGATCGGCGTAACGCCTCCCACGTCCCAGATCATCTTCTCCGGATAAAGCAGCAACCTGCCGCCCAATTCTTCCTTGGCTTCGATCAGTTTGACCTTCATATCGCGCATTCCGCTATAAAACGCAGCGTACAGTCCTGCAGGACCGCCGCCCACAATCGTTAGATCATATAATTCAGTCATCTTCGGTCTGTCCTCCTCCTGTTTTGTATGTATTGATTACGTTCAAGAGACTTGAGTCGCATACAATCGTGCATAAATGCCGCCGCTACTTAGCAGTTCCTCATGCGTACCTATCTCAGCAATCTCTGTGCCCTCCAGCACGACGATCTGGTCCGCATGACGGATCGTCGATAGCCGATGGGCAATCACCAGTGTTGTGCGATCCTTGGATATTTCGTCAAGCGCCTGCTGGATCTCTTGCTCTGTCTTGATATCAAGCGCCGATGTCGCTTCATCCAGAATGAGGATCGGTGCATTGCGCAGAATCGCCCGTGCTATCGAGAGCCGCTGTTTCTGCCCTCCGGACAGACGCACACCGCGTTCACCAATTACCGTATCGTAGCCTTGCTCCATCTGAGCTATAAAATCATGCGCTTTAGCTGCTTTAGCTGCGGCAATCACATCTTTCTGGGTCGCGTCCTTCCATCCATAAGCGATATTGTCATATACCGAGCCATCAAACAGGAAGGTATCCTGCAGCACCATCGAGATATTATCACGCAGGCTGGAGAGCGTCACATCACGAATATCGATGCCATCCACTCGAATCGAACCTGCCTGCGGGTCGTAGAATCGGTTAACTAGACTGGCCAATGTCGACTTTCCTACGCCGGTTGTGCCTACAAGCGCCACCGTCTTTCCAGGATCAACGTTCAGGTTCAGCCCCTCTAATACAGGCGCGCCATCTTGATAAAGAAATGTGACATCTTGAAAGGAGATCTGTCCTTGTACACGCGGCAAATTGACTGCGTTTCGCTTCTCCTGTATGTCTTCCTCTTCTTCCAGCACATCATATACCCGTTTAAGGCTAGCTGCGGCTCTCCCGGCCATTTCCACCAAGCCTGAAAAGGACTTTACCGGTTGATAAAACATACCCAGGTAGGCGATGAATCCGATGATATCAGCAATGCTTACCTCGCCTGTTGCCATCAATCTGCCGCCCAGTATCACGACAAACACGGTCCCTAGCGCGGTCACAAATGCCAACAACGGCAAAGAGGTTTCATAGAACAAACTTGCGCGTAAATAGGTCTTCGTATTTTTCATAGCCAGTCGAGAAACGTTGCCCCGCTCCTCCTCCTGCCGATTGAAAATTTGGATTTCCTTCATGCCCGACAAGTTTTCCTGCACCTTGCCAGCGATATCTCCCCGCGCCTTGGAATTCTCTCCCCACAGCGGCGACAAGCGCTTGCTTTGCCATACCGTGATCGCAAGCAGCAACGGAATCGTGATCAGACTGATCAGTGCCAGCTTCACATTGATCATCAAGAGCAGAATGCCTACTCCGATAAAGGTCAGTCCGTTGATAATAAATTCAGGAATGGCATGGGCAATGAAAATTTCCGCTTCCATCGCATCATTCACAACGCGCCCAGTCAAGTCACCCGTCCGGCTTCGATGGAAATAGCGCAAGCTCATCTGCTGAAATTTGCTATACAATCTTGTTCGTAAATCCGCAACAAAATGAAGTGCAGCATAATGGTTCATATAGCCTGCCAGTGATGTTCCGATGGCTTGCAGACAGGTGGCTCCAAGAAGCAACAAACCAATCGTCAGTGCTTCTGCGGCAAAATGACTGCTACCATCGGTCGCCAATTGTGTCAACGAGCGGAGCGCCCAGGGCAAATAAAATCCGGCAATCGTGGCCATCACGGCACCGACAAATCCAATGCCTAAATGTAACCAATATTTCCGTGCGCCCAGCAGGACACGCCATGCGATTTTCATGTGGCAATAGCCTCCTTCTGTTCTTTAACATTTAAGAATCCTTGATCCGCCCCTTGTTCTCTACGCTTATCACGCAATAGCTCGTACGTCACATACACCGGTCGCCCCGTTCGTGGTTCCAGCATAATTTCTGCATCGATGGCAAACACCTCACGCAGCGTCCGTGCCGTCATTACGCGCTCTGGCGAGCCATGCTCCACCACCTGACCATCACGAATCGCCACCATATAGTCGGAGAAGCGTGCTGCCAGATTCAGGTCATGCAGTACCATCACAATCGTCACCTGCTGACTGCGATTCAGTTCATAGAGCAGCTCCAGCACTTCAAGCTGATGCGCCAGGTCCAGATAGGTGGTGGGTTCATCCAGCAGGATCAGATCGGTCTGCTGAGCGAGCGCCATCGCAATCCAAACGCGCTGACGTTGACCGCCAGAGAGCGTATCGACCTCACGATGCTCAAACGGTGTAAGCTGTGTAACCAATAGGGCCCAGGCGACTACTTCCTTATCCTCTTTGGAGAGCTTGCCGAAGCCCCGTTGATGAGGAAAACGCCCATAGGCGACTAATTGACCGACCGTCAAACCGCTCGGTGCGGTCGGCGTCTGAGGCAGAATCGCCATCTGCTTGGCCACTTCCTTGGTGGACAGTGTGCGGATATCGGCACCATTCAGATAAACCGTGCCATGCTTCGTCTTGAGCAGCCGACCGACTGCCTTTAGTACGGTTGATTTGCCGCATCCATTGGGACCAATAATCGAGGTAATCTGTCCACGCGGAATTTGCAAATCTAGTTCTTTTACGATAAGCGTGTCATTATAGGCTATATTGATTTGTTGCGCTGTAATACTTTCCATGTCATCCTCCTATTTGGCCTTCGCTAGTAAATAAAGAAAATACGGAACACTAATGACCGTAATGACGATTCCCGTCGGTACATCTCCCCCCAGGCTAACCGTCCGCGTAATCGTATCTGCCAGCACCACGACTAATCCCCCGGCCAGGCTAGCAGCCGGAATGAGCAATTTGTGATCGGGTCCGACCAGTTTTCTTGCCATATGCGGAGCGATTAAGCCAACGAAGAAGAAGCTTCCACCCACGGCCACACTGCCAGAGGATAAAGCAACAGCAGCAATCGACAACCCCAAAAACTGCCGCTTCACGGAAAGACCCAGCCCTTCTGCCGTCTGATTGCCCAGATGAAGGGTGTTCAGCATGCGAGCCTTGTAGAAAATATAGCCAAGTAAAATCAAGACCCATGGTGCCAGTACGGAAATATAGCTCCAATTATCGCCCCACAAACTCCCCGCTAGCCAGTGCAGCATGAAGCTCATCTGCGAATCATCCAGCTTGAGTGTCAGGAAGGTGGTCAGCGCACCATACCCACTTCCGAGCGCGACCCCGGTTAAGATCAAACCGATTGGCGAGATGTCTCGCCCTCGGCGATAAGATAATAAGAATATCAATCCCGCCGCCAACAGTCCGCCAACAAAGGCCAGCAATGGCAATGCAATAAAGGAGCTCTTTCCTGTCGATGCGATGAATACGACGAAGAATAGGACAAACAAACCTGATCCCGAACTAATCCCCAGTGTCCCAGGACTAGCCATGTCATTGCGCAGCAAACTTTGCATCACCGCCCCAGCCGCTCCCATTCCCATACCTACCAAGATCGACAGTACGATTCGTGGCATTCGAAAATCGAACACGATAAGATTTTGCTTTTCGGTACCGTTTCCCATTAGAACGTTCAGCACTTCTAGCGGTGAAAGATTCATCTTGCCAGAATTCACGCTAATGACAGCAAACATAACGATGAGCACCATAAGCACTACATTGACGATGATGCCCCGTTGCACCGTATAACGCTGCTTGATCATTCAAATTCCCTCCTTTGCCTACGAGCGAGGAAGAGAAAGTACGGCACACCAATGATAGAAAATATAATACCAATTGGTGTTTCGAACGGCTTATTGATCAAGCGGCCAACGAGATCGGCCGATACGGTCAGCAACGCACCATATAACGCAGCAGCCGGAATAATGTACCGATAGTCGACACCTACCATGTATCGCACAATATGCGGGGTAATCAGACCAATAAAACCGATCGGACCAACCACGACAACAGACAATCCAGTCAGCACGAGCACGATAATCGTCGATAAACCCTTGACCAGTCCGCTGCGAATACCGAGTCCACTTGCCACGTCATCACCCAAACTGAGCAGTGTAACGGAAGGTGATAGCGCCAGCGCCAGCAGTACACCACCAACAAATAGCGGTGAGATAATCAGCAATTCCCCCCACTTGGCCCCCGCTGTACTGCCTGCCGTCCAGAATGCCAATGCTCGACCTAGGTTGTAATTGATCGCCAAATACTGACTGAGCGCGCCAAACAGCATGGAGATGGACAGCCCTGCCAGTACCAGCCGCTGAGGCGTCATCCCGCTCTTGCCCAGTGACGCGATGAAGTAGGTCATCCCGGTTGCGAGCGCTGCTCCCAGACAAGCAAACAGCATCATCTGCCCATACGAATAACCCGGCAGAAAAGCCAGGCAAAGCGCAATCGCGAATGCTGCCCCAGAGCTGATCCCCATCAGCCCAGAATCGGCCAGTGGATTGCGCGTCGTACCCTGCATGATAGCACCACATACCGCAAGACTACACCCAACAATCAGATCGGCTACGGTACGCGGAAGACGTAGGGTTTGAATAACTTGATGCTCAGTGTGCGTTGGATCAAATCGGAAAATAGCCTCCCATACAGTCGCTAGACTCATATCGGCGGCGCCGAAGCTAATCGACGCCGCCGACATGAGAACCGTTAATCCAAGCCCTACCACCATGTACATGGTGAAGTTTATCGCCCCACGGCGTTTTTGTTCAGGCTTTTTTTTCATTGCGTTTTCCTTTCCTGACCTATTGACAGTCTAGTTTGAACCAAGGCTTCTAATTGCCCATAGTAAAAATCTACAACCTTATCCATCACATAAAGTGATTTCCTATCTTAGTTATGTGAATAAGTAACAATATTGTTGTTTTAACTGCTTCAATACTGATTCAAATATTGCTGTTTGTTAATTCCGAGTTAAAACCCTATTTAGCTAATGCCAGCAATTGATTGACAATATAATCAATCAATGCACTGGAAGTAATGATATCCGTGGACCAAGATAGCGAGTTATCCACCGTTACGATCCGGTTATGTTGCACAGCAGGTACCGATTGCCAAACCGCATTATCAGTAGGAACTTCCGTATCCCCTAAGGAGATCACATAATCCCCCATGTAAGCGGCCAAGACCTCCATAGAGATTTCTGCCCAATATTTATCTGCGTCAATAATATCAGTTTGAACTTTTGACGGTGCCTGCATTTGAAGTTCATTATAAACAAGCTCGCCAACCGCATGCTTGGCTCCAGCGATGTAGTTATTTTTATCACTGTATTCTCCCATAGTAACCGTCACGTCTGAAAGACCTGCATTCTGAAAGGCTAGCTTCGCTTCTGCGATTTTTTCGGCATAAGTATTCAAAACAGCTTTAGCCTCTTCCTGCTTATTCAAAACATCGCCAATAAAATGTATCCGCTCTTCTGTAGTCATATCACCATAAGGGACATAAACTGTAGGGGCTATTTTGGATAAACCTTCATAATTTTCATCACCCCATGCTAATATGATTAGATCTGGCTCAAGAGTCATGACATCTTCCGGCTCCATAGCTATTTTAGTGGAGTTTGTAATCTGGTTAGCAAAAACAGCCTCTTTCTCGCCCCTTGCGACTCTCGCCACACCTAGAGGAGTTACACCTAGAGCCACCACATCACCAATCAAATAATCGACTATTACACGCTGAGGGTTGTTAGGCACCTCAACATCACCTTTTACTGTGGATATCGTTCTGGTCTCCAATACTTCCGGTTGAGTCGTCTGTTGTGTCTGCGCAGGTATTGGATTCACCGTTCCTCCGTTATTAGTTGCCGTCCCCGATCCACATGCCGACAACAACAGCATCAAGCTCATCGTCGCCACCAAGATCATTTCTTTACTTCTTACTTGTCCAAACATGGTTGATTCCCCTTCTCTATAAGTCTTGACTAGACTCGCTAGTTCCCCCTCATTGTAATGAAAATGAGAATCATTATCAATACCATCAACCTGCATGGATAGTGCGTTTATTTTCCGATAATCACTTGGCGTCATCTTGTAATACTTCTTAAACATCCGAAATAGGTTTTTCTCATCTGCAAAACCAGATCCTGTTGCAATCTCTTTAATGGTTGCTTCTGTATGCTTCAAGTCATGACAGACAGCTTCAATCCTTCTCTGAATGAGGTACTCCTGTAAGCTCATCCCTTCCTTCTTTTTGAACAGCCGGGTCAATTGTCCACCACTGATTCCAAACATATCGGCGATTTCTTGAAACATAATCGACTCCCTGTAATGTTTATCGAGATATCTCTTGGTGGAACAGGCTGGATCTGGCTGGAGATACCGAATCTCACCACTCTCAAAATCTCTGTACACCCCATGAATCAATAGATATAGAAGACTTTTGGCCTGTAGCTGATCCATCGCCTTGCCGCGGTTCCAGCCATTCATCATCTGTTGAAACCAATCGAGTAGCAAGATGGGATTACTTGGCGTATAACCAAACTGTTGAACAAATGGATTCACTTGCTCCAGTAATTGCTGCAGGTACTTCTTGAAAAAAAGAGGTGATTCTGCTTTATAAAACACCATAAAGGTCTTCACAATCTCCTCTTTAGGCGAAATACTGAGCAAGCTCCCCTTCCCGCCGTGAACTAAACCGAAGCGTTCCATTCCAAATGCGATTTCATTCAGTTGAATTTGAGCTTCTCCCCCATATGCATAGATAAACATGCTACTAGGCATTTTATACTGCTCCAACGGGTATTGGGATGTTACATTCTGAAAACGTACATCTATTAATGTAATGATCGAACGTGACCAAATGCGGGCGATCTTATCGATCATCTCCGGTGTAAATACCTGGCTTGCTTCTGCTTCTTCTTGCATCTATCCGCGCTCCCTCATCTCAATTTTTTCCGATTTATATACTACCCATAAATTGATTTTGATTATCATTATCATTATCATAATTCATCAGGTAAGTATATCATCATTAAGTGACATTGGGGAGCAGGCAACGGACGTTATGCTTTTCATCATCTTTTTAGCATTTTACTGACTCAATCAAGTCCTTATACAATTAGCAATGCTATTCACTTGCTCTCAATAATGCTTCGGTTACATAATTAATCTGAGCAGTAGCCGAATAAATGTCAGTGTAATAATTTAATAGAACCTCGCCGATAAAGGTAATCCGCTCGTCCTGGGTCATATCTCCATACGGAATAAAAACAGTCGGTGCAATCTTGGAAAGCTTCTCAACATAATCCTCTCCAATAACAAGTATGAGGTCCGGGTTGAGCATCATAACGCTCTCTTCTTTGGATCTTGCAAGTGAAATGAGGAGTTCAGCGCGTTTAACTCCCGCATGACGCTTCACAAATTGCTTCCAACCGTCAAGAACCTGTTCTATGTTTAACCGACTGATCTCTTTCGGTAAAGGGAAGACAATGCCTACCAACGATGAATCTGATTAACCGCAGCGTTGAGGCGCTTGGTAACCGTTTCTCGATTAGCCATTAAAATACGCAGTTCCTCATAAACTTCGGAATGAAAACGAACAGGGGAGTAGTACCCGTGTTTGACCGTGTCTGCAATAACAAGTGCATCTTTATGGTCACTTTTAGACGGTGTATGATCCCGGTTTTCCTTGTTCTTTTTGACGAGATGAGGATTAACCAGAACGGGTTCGATGCCTTGGTCGAGGAGCCAATGTGGCTAGTCTGAACCAGTAGTGGCCAGTGGGTTCCATGCCAACTATGATCCTCATCATAGCCAATGAACGGCGGATGGTCATGCAGCATCAGGAAATAGTTCAGCATTTCTTTCCACTCTCTCGTTTTCTGCCATCCGCGGGCTTTTCCGCATCCGTGGGTATTGCCCACACGTGGCTAAATCGTATGACGCCAGGAATTCGGTTTTCTTCATCATTTCCTTTTTTTGGATTGAGTCGCTTTTGCCTTACTAAAAGACTGATCGGGTCTGTTGATTAACCAAATTATGTATTAGAAAGAATCTGAGTTGACCCATGGCATATTGAATGTACAAAAAAACCGTTCCTTATTTAAATGGTTGATTGGTACCTCCATTTTACCAAGAAACGGTTTCTTTTTATTTTATAAATTAGACACGATTACTACGCTTAATGGAAAGCAACAGTATGAAATAGATCGATGTAAATACCATACACTCATTAATACCCACCTCATTTTCCATTCTATCAACATGATGCGGGCTTTATTGTGAGCTTCTTGAATGAACCATCAACAGCACAACCCAATGTAGCAAACACGCATCGTGCAGATTCATCAGCAGGCATAAAGAATTCGATTCGTGGATAAGCTTGTTCAGTCACCGCGAGGTGTAGTTGGTCTTTTCACTTGAATATTAGCTGATTTCCATATAAATTTCTTAACTCAACCTACTTGTCTTTACATGTAATGACAAGTTACTCCATAGAACATTATCAAACTACGCCTCAACCTAATGTTAAAACGTAGCTCTTCTAATAAGTTCATAAGGAATTTTCCTAATTTGTTGGATCGGAGGTATTCCTCCTCGCAATCTCTGCACAATGAGACGAGCTGCTTCTTCCCCATACTTAGAGAAATGCTGCTCAAACGTTGTTATACCACCTTTGAAATAATTCGTTACGAAATAATTGCCGTAGCTAACGATCTTCAACTGCTGAGGAATATGGATGCCAAGCTCCTCTGCTGCAACATAAAAGGCCATCGCCACGGTATCGTTAAATACGACGACCGCATCGAGATCGGGATTTCGCTTCAAATAACTCTTCATATCACTGATCATATCCAGCTTCACAAAATCATCATACAATGCTTCGAAGCGGCCTTCTCTTTTGGATTCAATCCACCGCTCCTCGACGTGCTTGCCTTCGTCTTTTAATGCGTCAACAAGGCCTTCTGCTCTAGCCTTCACGGTCGTATAGTTGAAATTAACAGGCGAATAGTAGCCTATTTTCTCGCAGTCCTTCTCAAGCAATAGCCTTCCAATTTTGTACGCACTGTTGTAATCATCACCGGTGACAGCATCGAACAACAAATTGTCTGGATAGCTATCCACAAATACGATCGGGATATTCAAGGGTACAAGCTCCGCCTGAATATCGGTTCCCCAATGAAAAGGATAGATCATCCCTGCCGGATTGAGTTCTTTCAGTTTCGTCAAGAATGCTTCCAATCCATCGTCAGCTCTCATACTTTGAATCATCACCATAGAGAACCCTTCTGCTTTCAACACCGACTCCACCCCGGAGATGATATCGGACAAAAGCTGAGAGTCAAAAAGCTCTATATAAAATGGTAATATAAACACGATATTTTTTCTCGGTTGTTCAACTGGGTCGACCGGAACCGTTTTAACAAATGTTCCAATACCCTGCATTTTATAAAGTATTCCGATCGCAGTAAGCTCATCCAGTGCTTTTCTAACGGTAATTCTGCTCGTATTGAACGCTCGACAATACTCACTTTCACTTGGAATTTTATCGTTCGGTTTATAGGTTCCTTGCTTAATATCTAATACAATTTTCGCTTTAATTTGTTCATACTTCGACATCGCTTTACTCACTATGTATGCCTCCCTTACTTCTTACCTGTCATTACATGTTATATGCCTACTAAGTACTTAGTCAAGCATCAATAATCGTAGGCCAAAAACCCCCTTACCAATAGTATATTAGTTAGGGGGATGTTATCTTCGCCAATGACGATGTCTTTCATAGCGAGTTGTCGGATTACGTTCATTTCAATCGTCGCACTCGTGTAGAGTGCGACGAAACTAGCGTGACCCCTCTTAAAGAAGCTATGATTGACTCACAATGAATACAATAAATGGATATTATTTTTAAATAAAGTCCGTATGTTGGCAATGGCCTAGAGTGCATGTACAGGGAATTGATTTTCCACTGGGAAACTGAATCACACCCCTGAAATCCAAACTATTTGGCGTCCTACATTAAGGATGAAATCTTTGAATCCTCTTAATTTCTTTTAAATGGTTGTAAAAGTTTGATATAAAGCCCACCGACTACCGAACGATTCTGGAAGCCTACTTTTCCATTCGCCGTATCATAAACAATCTGCTGACCCGAAACCGTATCATACCAGTCTGTGACAGGCACCCTACTTGGCGATTCATGCAAGGATTTCCAGAGCGGCACGATCATGGCCATAAACTCTTCTTTCGGTTTTGCCATTGATGCACACCATACTAACCAATCCGACTTCGTATAGGTATGTCTGCTGTCTAATGGCGTACCATACCTATTTTGTTTGAAGAAATAATGCGCTATTTCCTTCTCCAGAACTTCACTTGGAAACAGATCAAGCCCGAATAAATTGTCCCACACAAGATTATATTTCAAGCTCCAAGTATCTTCTGAACTGTCAAACGTCAATTTGTAATGGTCACCCGCCTGATCCATCATCACCCATTGGGATGCCATGTCTTTTGCCGCATCATAATAACGTCTTGCTTCATCCGTTTTCCCTTTCATCTCGCATAGAACGGAATAGGCTCCGATACCGATGATTGCTTTAATGGAAAGGTTGGCATTATGGGCAAGGTGCCCGGCAAAATCATCGGTGCATAACTGATTGTTGGGATCAAGACCATTTACCTCCAAATAATTAGCCCACTTTGTTAACAAGTCCCAGTATTCATCCGCAAAATCAGCAGTGTTCTCAGAAAGACAAACTGCAGCGGCCATAATTAACATATTGCCGCATTCCTCAATTGGCATTTGGCTTTCCATTTTATTGTCACCGTATACTTGACCGTTTGCTTTCGGATAACATCCCACGTCATGAGGTGCAAAGTCATATGGCCATTCTTCAGTGACAGAATACCGAAAAATCGGCCTCATCATACCTTTGATAAGCTCGGGATTGTATCGTAAATATAGAGGAATCGAAGGATAACTGACATCCACCGTACCAATACAACCATTACTGAAGCATTCCTTTGACAAAAACAGAATCTGTCCACTTTCGTCAACGACCAATTTATGTGCCGCTATTGACTGCCTATAAGCGAGAGAAAGAATATCCGCGTATTTCGATCCACCGACATTCACGCTTTCATTCTTCAATTCCTGGTCAAATGCATCGCATTTGCTCATGATCTCATCATATTGCGCAAAAGCCGAAGCAAGCATCTCTTCAAACGATAGGCCGTCCCTACGCCAGTAAGCGTTCAAAGGCCTATTGAAATATTCGATCGACTGGATATCATCATAAGCCAACACCGCATATTGCGAGCGCTTCTCTTCATTTACTTTGCCAAAGTCGAATATGGCTGCCATCACAGGTGTATCATCTTCAACTGCGCGGGGCTGTCGCACGTCATCTGACATTGTCACATTACCTGAATCAATGAATTCTTTTCTAATATGACAAGATTGAATCACCGTGTTGATTTGTTCTGATTCGGAAACGGCAAGGTAGACATAACCCCAATCTATTCGCACATTGTCTCCGACTCTCTGCAGAACCGGCTGCTCTTCGCTCCCCATGCACAGAGAAACGATCCCGTTACTGGTCGGTTTTCTTGTCCACACAATCTGTTGATCCGGAGCATTTACGCACCATTCTCCGGTAATGTCAAAATAGATTTTCACGTCATGGGTTTTCTCGTCCACAGAATGCACGCGGAACGTTACATAAGAAGCCGGCCTTGATAAAATATCAAGTTCACTCAGAAGCAAGGGTGTGGTGAAATCAACTTCAAGTTGGATACCGTCTCCTTCAAACCGGTATTTGCTAGACAATGCGGTGACTTCCAGAGCGGTTTGCTCCATTGCATCCGGTTCTGGATAATCGACACTTTCATCCAATTTCGTTTTACCAATAAATCTTCGCGGACGACCGTCAATCATAATGATTCCAGTCATGCTGTTACGTTTGTTGGTCCAGTGTGTGGTATGTTCATCGGATAGACGATCTGCGGCAGACCAGACACTGAAATAAGGATCTACCGTAACTAGCGGAACTGCCGGTGGCCTAAACTGTACAGTCATTTGAATGATTCTCCTTTTAATGTTTATAGTTTGGTAAATTTCGGTCAATATCACTTAAATCGTATCTTCATGTGTATAATCAACCTTTTATTCCGGATAAGGTCATGCCTTTCACAATATACTTTTGGAAAATGATAAAGACGATGATGATTGGAATCGATGCATAAGCGTTAATCGTCATCGGTAGAGTCTCATCCTGGTTATAGGAACTCATGAAAAATGGAATGCCGATGGGTAAGGTAAATAAATCTTCCGATTGAATCGATAAAAACGGCCAAAGGAAATCATTCCAAGAACCAAGAAAAGAAAAAATCATTAATGAAGCAAATACCGGTTTTGACAGAGGGATGAAAATGTTCCACCATATACGAAACAGACTACATCCATCGATCTTGGCTGCCTCTACTAACTCATCAGGCATCCCGTCAAAAAACTGTTTGATGATCACTACAGCAAGCGGCCCTGCTAGTCCTGGTAGAATCAAAGCCGCATAAGAGTCGAGAATATTCAAGCTGTTGGCTACCATATACAAGGAAACGATTGTTGCTTCTCCTGGAATCATCATTCCGCTCAGAATTAACCAAAAGGCAATTTTTTTGTAGCTGAAATCAATTCTCGAAAGTGCAAAAGCAGCCAAGGAAGCCATTGTTAAACTGAGCACAGGAACAATAATGGACACAATCAGGCTGTTCATAGTCCATTTTATGACTGGCGCGGTCTCAAAGATATAAAAGTAATTGTCAAACGTAAATGGAGGCAATACACGATCAAATAAATTCCCCATGATTGAACCTTCAGGTTTTAATGAAGTAAACACCATGTATAGGACCGGAACGAAAAAAATAATCGCTAAACCAAAAGCTATGACGTACAGCAGTATTCTAGAAATTGTCCATTTTTGAGATCCAGCGAATTCGCCCATTTGTTCATCTCCTTAATCCTTCTTTTTACCAAAAAACTTAAGTTGAAAAAATGAAAGAATAATAAGAAAAATGAAAAACATAAATGACATAGCCGTAGATAATCCTAGATCATTCGCAGTAAAACCAGTTTCATAAATGTATTGGATTATTGTCCTAGTTTCATTGCCGGGACCCCCGCGCGTTACTAACCATACCTGACCGAATACTTTAAAAGATGCGATAACCTGAAGCACAGTAATTAACACAATTAGTCCGCGCATCGCGGGTATAGTTATAAATTTAAATTTCGCCCACGTATTCGCACCATCTAACGTCGCCGCTTCATAATGATCAATAGGAATATCCTGTAGCCCTGCCAAGAGCAGGATCATATTAAAGCCTTGTGTCCACCAAAGCGTAATCATGACAATAGATATCCAAGCCAGATCTGGACTATCCAACCAAAAGAGTTCTGTTCCTGGACTTAAAAGGCCGATATTATGTAACACCGTATTGACCAATCCGCTGTAAGGAGCAAGAACGAAAATCCATATGAAACTAACAACCGCAACCGATAGTATATTAGGCATAAAGAATATGATTCTAAGAAATGTCCGACCTTTAATTCTTGAATCAAGTATTAAAGCAAGACCAAAAGAAGTAATGATCATTAGAGGCGTTGAAATCAGAACGAAATAGGTTGTATTCCACAATGAGGCCCAAAAGTCAGTATCCTGAAGCGCATATAAGTAGTTATCCAAGCCGACAAATTCCACTTTGCCAATCAATGTCCAATCGTGAAGACTTACGAATAGCCCGTAAAAAATCGGAACAATTGAAAAGATTAGAAAAAAAATGAAATAAGGCCCTAAGAAGGCGGATGCTAGTAGTTCATTATTTAGCTTCCTCTTCCTCTTTCGCATTCCTACAGAGATATGGGTAAGTTCAGGTTCTACTACCGTTACCGTTTTCATGATTCACCTCCATAGTACATCGGAGTTACTCTCAATAACCCCGATGCCAAACATGATTTATCGTGTCAGAATCTTCTCCATACTTTGAACGGCTGCCTCTAAACCTTTATCTACAGGGACTTTTCCAGACCAAATTGTATTCAAGGCCTGAACTAGCTGATCCTTCACTGGCCACAATTTTGGCGAATTAGGTAGATATACCCCATCGTTACCTGCCTGAAGATAATCCTGGCGAAGAGGCAACTTCTTAAATTCTTCAGACTCTACGGCCACCTTGGAAGCTGGGATATGCCCAGCCTTAGACCACATCGCAGCATGGTCCGTTACATATTTAGCAAAAGTCATCGCTGCATTCACTTTGTTTGCGTCTGCACCTTTCTTTTGCATAGGTAGAATGAAATTATGCGAATCGACCCATGTAGCAGGCTTATCGAAGATCTGTGGGAACGGAATGGCTCCAAACTCTAAACCTTTCGTTGCTTCAAGCGTACTCGTAAACCATACACCTGTTGGTAGTAAAGCTCCCTTACCCGCTTGGAATGTTTCACCGACCTTCGGAAAGTTCTTCTTCACCAAACCACTACTAAATAGACTACTGACAAACTCTGCTGCCTTTTTGCCTTGCTCGTTATTCAATGTAACCTTTTTACCAGATTCATCAAATAACCCTTGTCCGCCTAGCTGATTGTACAGCGCCCACCAAACCCGGTACGGATCTTCACCATCAGATGGAATAAGCATCGCCTCAATGCCACTTGGAGCGCTCTCTTTAATCTTTTGGATAAAGCTTGTAAATCCCTCCGGGCCAGGTTCAATTTGAGGCTGGTCATTCTCGTCCAACAAGTTCAAATCTCTCAAAATTTTCTTGTTATAGTATAATATAAGCGGATGAGCATCTAGAGGCATTGCGTAATGCTTACCATCAAAGATTGACGCGGATAGAATGTTCTCATTAAAATCGTTCCATTCCAAACCAATGGATTCCGAATAAGCATCCATCGGTTCAACGATTCCTAAACTTACTAATTCGGAAAGCTTCGATGTATGTGAAATTGCGAGATCCGGAGCATTCCCTCCAGCAACTGCCGTTTGAAGTTTTGTATAGAACTGGCCCCAATCTTGCGTCAGAGCTTTGACTTCGATTTGATCCTTGTATTCATCATTAAATTTCTTAACCATTTCATTCATGATAACACCATCGCCACCACCGAATAAGTTCCAATAGGTAATAGTGACCTTCTCACCAGAAGCTACAGGATCACTACTTTTCGGTTCCGAAACAGATTTATTATTACCGGTACTGGAACAAGCACTTAGAATCAAAGTTGAAAGAAGAATTACGCATACTGTAATCGCACAGATTTTGAACCGTTTCACAGAAATCCCCCCCACAAGTGTAATCTAAACCCAACTAAGTTTTCTTTGTGACAGCGTTTACAATTCTTTCTCCTTTCCACAAATATTTTTCCATTAACGTTTCCGTCCAATGACAATCTAAACAATAAATCAGTTATTTTGTTTCGTCAACACTTTTTTCCCACTTTTTGATTTGTTACACAATATCCGTAATGAATCGTGTATTGATACCTTTTGACTTGAAATTACTCCTCGGAAATGAGAAAGCCCAGTCCCGGGAACGACCTTTCTTATGACGAAATAGAAAAACATCAGATTGTTCAAAATATACTCGAATGCAAGAGATTGCTGTCGAGATCAGTCTATTATTAACGGATAGAATCATTTTACAATAACATATTCGATGCTTACCTTCTTTTATATACCTAATTATGCCAAATAGACCCAATCCGGGTCTAAAGGTTGCGGCATGCTATCGCCATTTTCTGCGATCCTTCTACATTAACTTTAGTATATAATTCTCATAATGATGTCCTGATTGTAATCACCGAACTCTTTTCCAAATAGATTGATTCCGCCGATATTCGCTGAATAGGGTTTGATGCCTATTCTAAATTTAATAAATTTATTCATTTTAAATGAGATATCCGGCAATCTAATATCCGAAATTTTCACATCATCCAAGTAACTTCCCCCGTTATCAACTTTCCAGGTTTTTAGCAAACCGTATTGTGTATGATTGTCAGGAAGCCATAGTGGGTTAAGTTTTCCCCTTCTATCGCCAAAATCTCCAGGACAAGTCCAAGTTCCAATTTCTATATCATTGATCCATACTGTAATGTCAGACGGCCAATTGTGATCATAACCAGGCGCTTCGGAACAAAGCTCCATAGAAAATTGAATTGACTTGATGTTCGTATTTGTATCAGAGGTAATCGGGAATTTATAATCGACGTAACCCCGCTGGAACCAAATCAGTTGAGCGGAAACTCTCCCCGGATGAAAGAAATAAGACGGTTCGTCTTGAGGTTTAACAATCCCATTATCATTAATCAAACCGCAAGTGGGATGAATTTCGCAATCGGTAAAAAAGCCAACTGGCATATCGATTTGGTAAACATTTGTTGGATCATTATACCCTACATTTACATTTAGATTCATATGAATTTCATTGAAATTTACTGTACAAAGTTTCATAGTTCCCCTGGATGCAGCCTGTACTTCCGTAACGATTAACCCAGCACCCTCCAGAACTTTGATATTCGACGCGACTGTAGAAACAGGTAGATTTAGCTTCTCAGCAATATCCACGATGTTCTCCTTTTTAAAATTCAAAAGCTTAATAATGTTAATACGAACATCTGAAGATAACGCATGCGCCACTATTCGTAAACGTTCCGATTCGTCAATGATCAACTCTAACATATTGCACTTCCCCCAACTTAGAATCTCTTAAATCAATTAATTAGTTATCATTATACCTCATTGCTAAGAGTGCAATAAGCAGATCTTTTTTCTAGTAATATATGTGTCAATCACTTGATTTGTAAAACCTTGTCTAATCACTGAGTAAAAGGTTTGTCGAAATAAAAAAAGCTAAAAGATGCTATTATCTCCTTTAAGTAGACATTTTAAAAAACTCATTATTTCATGAGAAAATCGTTTCAGAGTGCGAGCCAATGCAGTGACCGCTTTATTTGGTACTTCCCATTACGGCATCGTATTGCCAATAGCGCCTTAGCAATTTTAATCCACGCACTCATGTTGAGTGCGACGTTACAGGCTTTGTACGTTCCAAACTCGCTTGTAATTTCAATCCACGCACTCGTGTAGAGTGCGAATTAGCGCCTGATGAGCCGGAGCATCCATTTGAAGAAATTTCAATCCACGCACTCGTGTAGAGTGCGACAAATGTAACGATCGTTCCTGCTGCATCTTTTTGATTTCAATCCACGCACTCGTGTAGAGTGCGACGAAAAATATCAAAGAGTTACTGCAGCGAGAATCAATTTCAATCCACGCACTCGTGTAGAGTGCGACGATAACCTCGGTTTCTTGATCGATACCCTCCGGATATTTCAATCCACGCACTCGTGTAGAGTGCGACTATCTTTCCTGTGGAAGTTCCATGATGTTTTTATCATTTCAATCCACGCACTCGTGTAGAGTGCGACGATATCTTTTGGACGCTTACCTTCCTGATAGTGAATTTCAATCCACGCACTCGTGTAGAGTGCGACGTGTGTATTCCAGACTTGTTCATGGATGCTGTTGAATTTCAATCCACGCACTCGTGTAGAGTGCGACTGTGAAAATGCGTGACATGGGATTTAGGATAAAAATTTCAATCCACGCACTCGTGTAGAGTGCGACGACATTCCAGTATGTGAGCGGTGTGGTACATCGAAATTTCAATCCACGCACTCGTGTAGAGTGCGACAACTCTAACAAAAACATGGTCACTAAATAAAATGATTTCAATCCACGCACTCGTGTAGAGTGCGACGCGTTGAATGATCGCTTAGGACCACCGCCAACCAAATTTCAATCCACGCACTCGTGTAGAGTGCGACTCAGGAGATGGGAATAGCGTGATCTACCCTAAAATATTTCAATCCACGCACTCGTGTAGAGTGCGACAACATCTGCACTCGATAAGCAGATCAATGAAGAATTTCAATCCACGCACTCGTGTAGAGTGCGACCTAACGTAGTTGGATAAATAATAACACATAAGAGATTTCAATCCACGCACTCGTGTAGAGTGCGACGCAGTATTCGGAGTGTGTTATAACTGGCTACAGATTTCAATCCACGCACTCGTGTAGAGTGCGACGAAATGGACACACTTTACAACGGAACTCCCGAAATTTCAATCCACGCACTCGTGTAGAGTGCGACCTCAGTGCTGCCTCATGTCTGCGGTCAAGTTCCAGATTTCAATCCACGCACTCGTGTAGAGTGCGACGTCAATACAACGGGTCATCCAGGTAGCTCACCTACAATTTCAATCCACGCACTCGTGTAGAGTGCGACCATCAAGAATCCTTTATACGTGAAAGTGCTAGTTATATTTCAATCCACGCACTCGTGTAGAGTGCGACGGAACGACTGCTCCGACCATTCGCGCCAAGTGAACATTTCAATCCACGCACTCGTGTAGAGTGCGACTCGAGGGAAACGGGTGGTGAAGAGGATGGACAAAATTTCAATCCACGCACTCGTGTAGAGTGCGACGATATTATTAACGATGTGCTGCGCGCTGCTTTCATTTCAATCCACGCACTCGTGTAGAGTGCGACGTGTGATGTTTGCACAGCGCAGGACGTTGAGGAAATTTCAATCCACGCACTCGTGTAGAGTGCGACAGGGTCAAGTTGCAAAAGGGAGAATCACACTGGAGATTTCAATCCACGCACTCGTGTAGAGTGCGACGCGTTAGGACTCCGGTGGGATTACGTGATTTATCATTTCAATCCACGCACTCGTGTAGAGTGCGACAACCCAATGATATTGGACGTCCTTTAGATAACATATTTCAATCCACGCACTCGTGTAGAGTGCGACACTAAGTTACATCTTAATCAGAGATCACTTTGGACATTTCAATCCACGCACTCGTGTAGAGTGCGACGATTGAATTGTTCGGATATAGCTTATTCCAAGTTGATTTCAATCCACGCACTCGTGTAGAGTGCGACCATGTACGTCCGCGATCCGATACCAATCTTCATAAATTTCAATCCACGCACTCGTGTAGAGTGCGACCCATATCCTGATATATATAGGCTCTACCATCGGGCATTTCAATCCACGCACTCGTGTAGAGTGCGACCACTCTAAGCTGCTTAACCGATGTTCAGATCGGAATTTCAATCCACGCACTCGTGTAGAGTGCGACTTGATCGTGAAGAACCTTTGGAAGTTGAAAAAAAAATTTCAATCCACGCACTCGTGTAGAGTGCGACTCTGTTAAATCAGGATAGATATAGCCACCATCCATTTCAATCCACGCACTCGTGTAGAGTGCGACAGGGACAAAAAGCATATACAGCATGTACTCCTGGATTTCAATCCACGCACTCGTGTAGAGTGCGACCTCCCCGCATGTTACCGACTATACGCATCGCCATATTTCAATCCACGCACTCGTGTAGAGTGCGACTGCGAAAAACTAATGTAAAAGTGGATTTCCAACGATTTTATAGAGGAAAACAAATGAATCCAGCCTTTTCCATTAATATAAAAACCCAGTATTATTAAAATAAAGTATATTATCCACTCTTTTCTGGTGCGAACCTCCCAGGGAATTCATGTGTGCTTAGGGTTCGCACTAGAAAATCAATGGTCCTTCAACGTCTAAACTCGACTTAGCTCCAATATGTTTGACCTTATGTTTATGGTTGTTTCCTAGTATATAAAACCTTAAACTATCGACAGTTGGATCAATTAGTTCTTCTAATTCTATTTCTAGCTTTTTTAATTGTGTTGCGTCAACAATGCATTCGAAGACTGAATTTTGTACGCGTACACCATAGTCCTCACATTTCTTAGCGACTACCCTCAGCCTTCTTGTACCTCCATCAGATATCGTGCTGACATCATACGTAATCAATACTAGAATTATCGTTCACCTACTTCCATAGAAATGGCGGGTATGCATCAATATCTCCTCTAATGAAACGAGCTAACAGAAGCGCTTGAGCGTGCGGGACAAGTCCCCAAGATATCTTTTCCTTTAGAAATGGATGTGTAATCTTCTCTTCCTTTTTGTCTTTCCACAGTTGTAGTATCTTTTTGCGTGCATCGTCCGTCATCAGTACGGCACCACTTTCTTTTTTCAGAAAATCAGATGCTTGTACCTGTTTCAAATTAATTAACGATAGCACGAATCGGTCTGCGTACACACTTCTCAATTCTTCCATCATATCAAGCGCGAGTGACATTCTACCTGGACGATCTCGATGTAGAAAACCAACATAAGCATCTAGCCCGACGCCTTCCAATGCGGCTCCAACCTCAGAAGATAGTAATGAATAAGCAAATGACAATAGTGCATTCACATTATCCAGTGGGGGTCTTCGATTTCTACCTTTGAAGAAAAAATCCTTCTTCTGCTGCAGGATCATATCGTCCATTACAGAAAAATAAGCACTGGCGGCATTCCCCTCGACCCCACGTAACACTTCTAAATCATCGATAGTCATGAGTTGTTTCATCGACTCTGTTAAATGAGCTGACACGTTTTTGAATTTCTCAACATCAATTCGCAAAGCATGATCTCTTGTCATTCGCTCTAAAGTCCATTTCGCATTGTACAACTTTCCAACTAGAAAATGCCTGGCGATATGTGCGCTTTTCTGCTCATCATCTGAAATTCTATATTGTGTTTTCCTTAACACGACATTTCCATTGGAAGGCCCGATGACTCTTGCACGAAATCGACCATTACTCGTTAGAAAGACGATGGCAATATTCTGTTCTACACAAGCAGCCATAAGCGCAGGACTTGCTCCTTGATGTCCAAATGTACAAATGGCTTCCAAATTATGTAGAGGTACTCGACCAATCGTTTCATCATCTTTGATGATCAACACATTCTCACCTTTCAAAGCAAGATAAGCATCTGGCGTTGTAACGTATATCGTATTTAACAACTTTCTCATTCTGCCAACATCCTTTTCATATAACGTGCGACAGATTCCTTCGTAAGTAACTCTGGCAAACAAATATGACGTAATGAACAGCTCTGACAGTGTTCCCCTGTTTTCACACGAGGTGTGTGCCTTCTTTTATAGTAGTCATGCATACGTTGGGCTGTTTTTCTCACATTGTTTTTCAAATCTTCTGTTATTTCCACTTCTACCCTCCGACGAGTCTCATGATAAAAGAGTTCACCGCGAGGAACTGTGCAATATAGCATATCTTCTAAACATATCGCCTGTGCCACAAGTTGGGAAATGTCTGACTGATCCTTTTTAGGTTTACCTCTCTTATATTCAACTGGTATGGGCAAGTATGTTCCTTCTTCATTTTGTAACGGTACGCCATTAGGATCTTTATGAAACTCAACGACATCACAAACCCCTGTAAGTCCCAATTTAGAAGAGTGCACGGGAAGCCCGCGCACATATAATACATCTTTTCGCTTTTCTCTAATAAAAGGGTCATCCGCTTTCTCATGTAGATGGCTCCCTTCAATCGTTAGAACATTCTCTTCCCATTCTTGTTCAATATGGATTAGTGCCCATTGTCTTTCGCAAAACTGGAAATGCTGAATCCCTGACAATAAGAGAAACTCCGATGCATCATAGTCCGTCATATTCTTTCACAGATAAACCCTCTAGTTGCTCTACTGTGATCGTATAGTGATCTATTGAATTCGGAATTTTATCGTCGTCATTTAACTTTACTTTAATCGAACGATGTACTTTTGCAGATGAATATTGACCTAGCTTCGAGTTGTGTTCCCACCAGAACACTTTATTCACTTCCATACTGCCATCTGGTCTTGCTGAAGAAGAATCATTTGCGAATAATGTAATGAATGCCTGTTTCAACTTCTCACTATCTTCATCTGAGAATCCCGTTCTCTCCGCTAATTGTGGATTAATACTACCGCAGAAAAGGTATACTCCGAAATCGACGCGATGCTTCATCCCCATGGTGTCGGAAGTCTTCCTACTTGGATCCTTCTCATTCGTCGTAGAGTTGACGCTCTTCGTAATTTGCATACTCGTAATTTCAACAGGACTAACGCTGGTTGCTGCATGAATAGAAACAGGGCCTCTTACTCCTACTGATACATCCGTTCCTTTAAAAGCGAACACTTGCCCGAATGCGCGAACATCATACCACGCCTTGCTAGCAAACATTTCAACTAATTCCTCTTTATTCGCCGCTTTATTATTCTTTGCAAAATACGGTGCAACATCTTCATTTCCTAATACACGGTCATTAATACTACGATAGCCATCTGTACGACGTTCATCCGATTGGACTAAGATGGCTTCTCCTGCGTCTTGTAACCTATTGCGAAGTTTCCTCTTAATCGCAACGTCGGATACTTCTCCATGTCCATCATAATCTTGACGCGGGCGATTCCCATTCAAAGGGTCTCCGTTAGGATTAGCTTTATTTACTGTAAACACAATAGCAAAATCAATTTTGTTCTGAATTATTGTCATCCTTATTCTCCTCTTTCTGTTCTTTTTTTGTGTAAAGCTCCTTTACTTGGCTACTGTATCCGAGTAAGAACAACGGACCTAACGCTTCATTATTCATTTTATCAACTGATATACGATCTTCAATCTCTCGAATCATCTTATTATAATAAGACATTTCTTCCCCTCGGTTGACTTGATAAGGATGGATTTGTTTGCGGATCGTCATCCATGTACGTGCAGGACGCTGTGAGAATGCATTGAAATAGCGTAAAGCATTCGTTGCACGGCTGTCTTTCCGAAGTTTAAGTTCGTTACGCTCTAGCACTTCCGCCACACCAAGCAACCTTCCAAACAAATAGTCGCGCGATGAATTTCCAAGGTCTAACGTCATATCGATTTTCTCCTTTTCATACTGTTTGCGAATCAATGCGCAAGCAATATTCAATGTTCTTTGCCAATCCCCTGATGGACTTAATAAGTCATCCTTGAAGCTCATTGGATTTCTTACCCTATTAAAGATCGTTCTTACGATATCTTTTGGTATCGCCGCATGGTCAACGATGCAAGGTAGTAACCGCGTAAACAATTCCCTTTTTATTCTGGGATCTGCTCTGTCACCGTAGACCGACTCAACAATATGGTATGTTGAAGGTGTTCCTACATAGTTCACTACCTTTTTGGTATCCTCATCATAATAAGACTGATACCATTTGCACGTACGATGCCAATGAGATAATTCATCTAGAAATAACTCACTATCCAGCTCCTGGTAATACACTATAGCCAATCTTCCGGTTGTCGCAGCATCAACAGCCATCACAATAATTTGTTTAACTCCTTCAATTTGGAAGTTATGCTTCATTCCCTGAAGTGCTTGTTGAACTTGTTCAGCGATAACAAGATTCGTATAATCTCGTTCAGTCTCGTTGTTAAATAACAGGCCACGTTCCAATTCGAGCTCCTGTTCGTCTAATTCATCCAATTCGTCTGATGCATCTAATTTATTCAAGTTCTTAAATATATCTAATGTTCCTTGGAGAGGCTGAACTACCGCAGGTTTTTCAACTCCAAATGTAATAAAACTCCGTGTATCCGCGCGGTATCCTTGCCGTTGAATGAGCCATCTTAATGCACTATGCGCTTTTTGAGATACATCATATCCGATCTGCACGGCTTGACTAGGTTTGTCGAAACGACCGCGATATGTAAATCCTTTGTCATCATTAGAAGAAATTAACTTGGACATATCACCCGCATTACGCAAGCGTGATCCATGCTGCTCTGACAATGTTACAATTTCACCGCTAATATAGCAGAGACCTTTGGCCGCAGTTCCGTCCATTGTATGAGCAAGGTAGTTCTGGAATATTTGAAAAAGTTCTTTATCTTCCCATACAGGAAGATCCTTTGAGTGTTCCCTTAACAGATTGAAGCGCACAAGTGACTCGCTGCTATCTCCAGTGACGACTTTATAAATATCGGGTTTCTCTATCCCATATTTCGTAGCATCACTGCTTGTCCATTTCTCAATTAACTTGCCATTCTCATCTACAAATAGCACCTTCGCTTCCACAAGATCACGGATAACATTACCTTTTTTCACGTAGTTGTATATTAGTTCAACCTTGGGATGACTGAATTCACTCGTTGCCCAATCTTCCATCTGGGCGATATATTGCAGGTAATTATCTGCACGTTTCTGCGCCCCACCATACTTCATATAATCTGCTGCTACATAAAACAACTTATCGTGTATAAAGTGTCCCGCTACCTTCGCTCCTGCGCGATTAGCCGAGTTTAGCGTTGCTGGCACAATAGTTCTTGCTTCCTCTTTTGCTACAACCCTTGCATCAAAAAAGTTACCCTCACGATCTAATGTCACTTCAATCTGGGCACTTTGAGTCACATGGGAGATTGGAAGCAACGTGAAACGTTGACCTTCTCCCCGCGATTTAAACTCTCCTACTTGCTTGATATTATTATCGTACACATCATACAAGCGCTTCATCCAGCTCATTTATTCACCTCCCCGTGGAACATTTCGGAATACTCTTCCTCCACACACTTCAGATTCGTACCTAGCTTGAATGCTTTTAGCTCCTGCTCTTTAATGGAACGCACAGTAAGACAATCTTCGGGTCTATCGAATTGGATAACACCATTCTTCATCACAGGAATACAGATCCGTGCTTCTAATTCATTTCTGCCAGTCTCATCTGGGTAGTTAAATCCATGAAACATGGAGCCGAAATTAATCTCTCCATATTTATCGTAGTAACTCTCATCGCTTCCGAAATCACAAGCTTCAACATAACCTTGACACTCTCGGCTTCCAAGATAAATATCTCGCCGTCCCCCACGTTCAACTGAACGCTTCGCGACATTATGATGTTTATTCTCATTGCGATCTTGTTCAAGGTCAGGACGATGCTCATTGAACTCAAAGTGAGCGCGAACTTGATAGGATGGATTACGTAAATAAGTATAATAAGCTAGCTCATTGGATGAATCGTGATATTTCGTCGGACGTAAGCCCTTCACTTCCGTTTGTATTGCATTCATTACTCTGACTTCATCTATATACCAAATAACGGTGGGCTTCCAGTAGATAGATTCAACAATCCCTTTCAGCGCTTGGTATGTTGGAATTTGATATGTGAACTTTTCCCCGCCAATTTTGGTAACAGGATCTGTAAACAGAGCGTATTTACCATGAACAATAAAATCAATACTATTTCGCATGTTTTCTCACCTCCTTCAATAGATAGATTGACTCTGTTCTCCTTCTCCAGTAAGGGACAGACCGAATTCCTTATGATAGCCGCCATCCTGAAGTGCATATATCCCCTCCGTATGAAGTGGAAAGATCAAATCTTCTTTAACTAACTGACGTAACGTATGACTATACACATTGACACTATATAGCTGAGCCTTTTTTAACAACAGATTCAAACGATCGTAATCACGGATCTCCTCATTCAAGTCTGCTATTAAATTCCTGCCTTCAACATGATATGGAACTAATATCCCTGTCGTCGGGGCTTCAATAACTTCGAAACGAGATTCAAGCGTCTTATACATCGATCGTTCTGACGTTGTAGGACTTCCCTGTGGCACAGCTCCGTAATACTTCTGACTCTGATCAATCAATTCAATTAAGGGAATATTAAGCTTGGTATCTAACATTTGGATTTCTCGCTTGGCCTTCGTTAAATAGAAGTCAAAATAAGTCTGAATCGCTATCGGACTAAGCAGATCTTCAGCTAATTCACTTCGAGTTAGGACATCTTGTTCGGTCACCTTTTGACCAAGTGCAATTTCAGGTAATCTGGATAAAGCTTCGTCTTGAGCACGTATTATATATACCGTTCCTTTGGCGTATTCACCATTGCGGTTACAGCGACCTGCCGCTTGGGCGATCGAATCTAATCCAGCAAGTGAGCGAATGACACATTCAAAGCTAATATCTACTCCTGCCTCGATAAGTTGCGTACTTACGCAGATCACTTTCTCATTGCCTGACATAAGCTTCTTCTTTACTTCTTTTAGAATATCTTTGCGATGCTGCGGACACATCGATGTACTTAAATGATATACGCTGTATCCTGATGATTCCTTCAACTCATGATACACATTTAGAACTGCCTTTTTCGTATTTAAAATAATAAGTAATGATTGCTTATCTTCCAATTCATCTAACGCAAAGTTGCTAATTTTGTTCGCATTCCAACCTTCTGTGGTTACTTTACTCGCGATAGACACCCGTTGAAACGCTTTCACAACATAGGGTAAATCCTTCACCATTTCAGCATCTGCATCCATCAGTAGTGGATAATCTGTTTCTGTAAGCGATGGCTGCGTTGCTGTGCACAGAATAATACTGCTCTTGCCAAAGTAATGTAGAAAGTTCACAGCGCTATTAAATAAAGGGATATGCTTGATAGGGACAGATTGCACTTCATCGAAGATGACAATCGCATTAGTTAGATTATGTAGTCTACGTGCTTTACGAGTGCCCTTACCATAGAATGTATCTAGAAATTGTACCATCGTGGTGAAAATAATCGGGTGATCCCAATTATCTCGTGCTAACTGTATTTGTTTTAGTGAAGGCTTTTGATAACCATCTAGTTCGTCATCACCTGCTGCATCATCAATGACATTCGCATGATGTTCCAAGACCATGTCTTTGTTCTTAATAATCTTCCGAACGGCATCTGCATTTTGTTCTAATATTGTTGTGTATGGGACGACATAGATAATTCGATCCTTGGCTTCTAAATGCGCGTGCTTCAACGCATATCGCAAGCTTGCAAATGTCTTCCCACCACCCGTCGGAATCGATAGTTGATAAATGGCTGAAGGTTCTTTTGCTAAAAGATCGCATTGCTCTGACATCGCTGCACGTAGCTCATTGATCGGATGTGACGCATCTGGACCTGCTGCCCATTCTTGTAATTGATCTATCAAATGATCATAACTCTCTTTAAAAAACAACTGATTCGATGGATATAAATCCGAATGATCATCTTCATCAAATCGACGAGAATCTGTACGATCCGCATCAATAAGACAACTAAAGATATACTTCATCAATATACTATGATAGACAGGCTTAGAGATGTGACTTTTCCTCTGCCATTGCTTCGATAGTTGTTGAAGTTGCAATAGAAAGGTTTTCATTTCCTTCAATGAAGCCTGATAGAGTTCTTCAACCCTCGCTTGATTGCCTGGAACGCTTAAGAATGTTGTGCATACTTCCTCGTAATGAGGGAGGTCTTCCCTACATACCCTTCTAAAGAAATCAGATTGACTCCCATCCGTCTGCAAAAAGTTCTGCAATCCCGAATGATGTGAGAGAATAACCATCCCTACCATTTCGATCACAATATTGGATATACTCTCGCTTAGCTTTTTGGGAGAATCAATATAATATTTTTCATATAAATACTTCGCCCCTGCCGACGAATGATCAATTTTTACAGAAGGTGCTCCTAGCTTTTTCACAGCATTTTCAATATATGTACTGAAGGCTTTCGTATTCTTTCCCATGTCATGTAAATAACCAGCAAGCTCCGCCATGGATGGAACGTTCACCTTCTTGCCGAATTCCTTCGCAATGTTTGAGACCGCTTCCAAATGTTCTTGCACTGTTTGTTCTTTGAAATCAGACTTTCTCATATGCGCAATCATGAACACATCTCCTTATCCATAACGGATTCTCGACACTAAACTGAACAGTTTCTTAATAGTCCTATGACCACCATAACCACCTTCTTCGTGATATATCCGGATAATCATCTTTGGTTTCCTTCCTTAATCGATCTTCTGGTCCTTAGCGAATAGGGTCACAACTTTTTTTAAGGCACCATTTTGCTCTTCAAGTTCTTTAATTCTGGATTTGAATTTCTTGACCTCTACGGCAGAAATCTGTTCATTACCTACTCTGATTTTTTTAGTTACACGCTGTCCGACTTGCTTATCTGTCATGGATCGACACAACCTCCCATTATAATTGTAACATTCCCCCAGTACATGTCCACTGATTTATAATAGTACCAGTATCTGTTTGGATTACCTCTAGCACCACTACAAAAGCTTACGTATAATAGTTAACTTTGGATTGCTGAGACGGCCCAGCGTTTATTCCCTTGAACTTCATGCTCAGTTTAGCGAATTCTGAAGATGCTAAGAGTATGAAGAAGTTGGCCAACGTTCGTGCATTTGCAAATAATAAAAGAGCGATCTATTTCAAAATAGTAAAATTATTATATTAAATAATATATAGAATGTCAAATTACTCATTAAAACAAAGGTCCCCTTTTACTAAAGTAAAAATGGACCTTTTTCTCTTCATATTAAATAATATATATTTTCAATCCACGCACTCATATAGAGTGCGACAAAAGATGTGAAGAATTATAACATTGAAACATTAATATTTCAATCTAGGAACTCACGCAGAGTGCGACGCAGATCGGTGAGGTATACATGATTCACCCATGGATATTTCAATCCACGCACTCCATACAGAGTGCGACGCATTAGTGATTGAGCGTTACGAAAATGGTGAGAATTTCAATCCACGCACTCCATACAGAGTGCGACCAGGTGTTTTCTCGATCTCATAGGCGACACCGAAATTTCAATCC
Source organism: Paenibacillus sp. FA6 (assembly GCF_051550225.1). Taxonomy (NCBI): domain Bacteria; kingdom Bacillati; phylum Bacillota; class Bacilli; order Caryophanales; family Paenibacillaceae; genus Paenibacillus; species Paenibacillus sp. FA6. The sequence continues at coordinate 3,199,788 of NZ_CP188820.1, forward strand.
ACGCACTCCATACAGAGTGCGACAAGTACCCTCCGCCGATTGCAGCGTTAATTGACGATTTCAATCCACGCACTCCATACAGAGTGCGACGAAATCTCCTGTTGATTTAATGTACAGGCGATTATATTTCAATCCACGCACTCCATACAGAGTGCGACGATAGTCGAGGACGTTACTTGTCACAATCAGTGATTTCAATCCACGCACTCCATACAGAGTGCGACACCTCCTTCCGTAATTGTGCTTACACACTAGAAACATTTCAATCCACGCACTCCATACAGAGTGCGACGATTGTAATATGGATACATAAGCAATGAATAAATATTTCAATCCACGCACTCCATACAGAGTGCGACGGGTGTAAGGGGCAGCGCCCTACTTCGCTAACCTTATTTCAATCCACGCACTCCATACAGAGTGCGACATTCATCTCAGCGCACCACTATGATCTACATAGATTTCAATCCACGCACTCCATACAGAGTGCGACGATACCTCTTAGCTGAGATAGAATATTCGGAAATCATTTCAATCCACGCACTCCATACAGAGTGCGACACGAAAAACGATTAGTCGTTATACAGGCTGAAGAATTTCAATCCACGCACTCCATACAGAGTGCGACAGGGTCGTGACTACGATCACCCAGAGGACGCAATGATTTCAATCCACGCACTCCATACAGAGTGCGACGAATGAGTCACGCTAACCGAGGGATGCGATTCGAAATTTCAATCCACGCACTCCATACAGAGTGCGACTATGGTGACGGGTCGGGATTGTTAGGAGGCTTGCTAGATTTCAATCCACGCACTCCATACAGAGTGCGACGGGGGTCACGACGATCCAGCGCATATTGCAAAATATTTCAATCCACGCACTCCATACAGAGTGCGACCCAAGACAGGAATTGTCGCTCTTGATATAGATGATTTCAATCCACGCACTCCATACAGAGTGCGACGAAGAGCAGGAAGAGTATCGCGAAGGACTGAAAGGATTTCAATCCACGCACTCCATACAGAGTGCGACGTCAGCTTCGCAACAGTATTCAGGCTAGCGTAGAAATTTCAATCCACGCACTCCATACAGAGTGCGACTAAAGGCGGGGTTTTAAAAACATCGATTACAACATTTCAATCCACGCACTCCATACAGAGTGCGACGATTTCATTATTTAGCCCTCCAAACATAAAAAAGAGAATTTCAATCCACGCACTCCATACAGAGTGCGACCCTGTCTCGTCCGATGTGAGGCAGGAGAAGAGGGTATTTCAATCCACGCACTCCATACAGAGTGCGACCCGTGCTGATTACGGACGAGTTTAACGCCCTCGATTTCAATCCACGCACTCCATACAGAGTGCGACTAGTCGTAAAGTCGTTACCGATGTACGCGTATGATTTCAATCCACGCACTCCATACAGAGTGCGACTGGGGGACTCATTATAATGACAAAAGATGATATATTTCAATCCACGCACTCCATACAGAGTGCGACCTTAACTAGCATCCAACAAGGTAATACGGTAATCATTTCAATCCACGCACTCCATACAGAGTGCGACGGCAGTAGATCAGCAGACGAATACTGTTTATTGATTTCAATCCACGCACTCCATACAGAGTGCGACCATTGCATTCGTTGAATCAGATCCATCTGTAAAAATTTCAATCCACGCACTCCATACAGAGTGCGACTCAGGCGCAAGCAGATTAAGAAAGAAGTTAGAGATTTCAATCCACGCACTCCATACAGAGTGCGACGAATACGGATCAATTAACTTTACTTATGTTGTTCCGATTTCAATCCACGCACTCCATACAGAGTGCGACTGCGAAAAAGTGATGTAAAAGTAGATTTTCAATGATTTTTTAGTGGAAATAAACAAATTAACACTTTTACTCTCAATTTAAATCCCGAAATTAACTAAATTTTGTCTATTTTTCACCAATTGTAGGTGCGAACCTCCCAGGGAATTCATGTGTGCTTCGGGTTCGCACTAGAAAATCAATAACCCTTCAACTTGTAAACCGGCTTCTCAACTAGATGCTTGATCTAATATGTTTCATTGTTTCCCATATTATATCATACCTGCCTATTAACCAAAATAAGGAATTGATTCACTATTTTTAGCTTCTATTTTATGACTCAACCTCAAAATCAGTGTTTGACTATTAGAATGTAACAGAAAGTAAGAGGCAAGCATGTCATACGGTATGAACTTCAACACGGCGAATTAAAACGATAATAGAAATTCTGCAATTGCTATTGCAGTAATATGGCTCCAATCTAAATAGATAGATATGGCGTATGTCCCCAACCCTTTTCTTGTTTATCAATCACAAAAAAGGAGAGCCATTCAGCTCTCCTACGTATGTTAGATTGTAATTTCCAACGTGTTATTATTCTTATTGTATTCCATTACTCCTCCCAAGCCCCTAGCAAAAACCTGAGCAGGAACATATGTTACCCCTTTGATTACTATCGGAGCTACACTAGCTGTTTCCGATATACCATTATAAAACACTGTTTTACTTCCTATGGTCAAAGTCATCTTTCTATCTCCCTTTGTTACGCCAATCGTCCCGCTATCCTTATCATAGGTAAGAGTCGCGCCCATTCCTTCAGCAATCTCACGGAGTGGAACAAGATTAGTATTCTGGTAAATTACCGGCTCACTCCTAAATACGATTCTCTCGCTATTCACATAAACTTCAAGACCAGACTCTTTATAAGTTGGCTTTGTAGGTTTAGGTTTTGAATCTTTTTTAGGCGCTGTGTAACTTGAACTAGATGAAGAACCGCTTGAAGTGGAACCCCCACCATTATGATAATGGTATTCTCCCGTTTTTAATCCCCATTTCGCACAGTTGGTACGACAATAATGACCACCACTTGAGTCCGTTCTACCTGGATGAGCAGATACGGTTGCACTGGATAGAAGTAAAATGAATGCTAAAGAACTAGTAATGACTCTTTTTCTCATGGTTGTTTAACCCCTTATAGTATAATGTTACTATTTATAATAGCATAAACAATTGGAATAAAGGTCATTGTTTGATTTATGATACGAAGCTAGATATTATGACTACTTATCTGATTATCGCTGTATTCATCCAAACAGAAACTTATACTTTATTTCTTATATTTCGAAAAAGCGTAAACCCATCGGGCTCACGCTTCTACTTCTTTCCTTATCTGAGTAGCATCTCTAGACGAGCGCTTACTTCTGCTTCATCTTCCATACGTGACCAATAGCCCTTAAGCTGTAAACGGACGGCCTCTATCATATCAGCATCAAGTCCGAGGTCGGAATATTGTCGACAATGGGGCCACATACTCATATATACGTCTTCGTTTTGGGGCCGATTGCCAAGCAATCCATCCGTTAGTGAAAGTGCCTTCGCGTGTGCTGGTAATGAAAGGGTCTGTCGACGTATATGTGACTGCGCCTCGAAAGAACTTAAGTAGTTAACAAATTGGTTGGCCAAATCTTGCTGCGGTGAATGTCTATGAACAGACAGACCTGTGACAAGCAACAACGTATCCGAATTGGTAATAATTGGAAGCGGTGCTAGCGCATAATCAAGACTAGAGTTATACATCCGATTGAGCCCAAAGTACGTCGTCAGGATGATAGAGGCATTACCCTCCAGAAACAATTGCTCTGTATCCGAATTGTCCTCCGTCCACAACGATATCGGTCTTCCTTGCTTGTGAATAAGGTCACGAGCTATCCGCAAGCCTTCCCATAGCGCTGGATCATCGATCACACGCTTCCCTGGCTCGTCGGGACGGAAATGAAATCCATTCTGCAACAAGAAGATCGGCCAGCGATTAATCGATTGAATATGCGTTGCGAAGCCCCATACATCTAAACGGCTTGTCAGCTTCCGAACAGCATTTAGCAGTGTGTACCAGGTCCAAGTTCCGTCTGGCACCTCTATACCGCATTCCACAAAGTGTGCACGATTATAACAAAGGACAAGCGGTGAGAACAAGAACGGCGTCGCAATCAGACGTTGATTGTTCGACGAATGGGGATCTAGAAACGGAATGTTCAGTTTTGGGCTAGCTGCATCGTCATAGGGAGCTGACGTCAAATGACTAAGACGCGCGCTGTGTGAATGGTTCCGTCGTTTCATCGTGTCCCAAGAAGTAACGGTGACCACGTCAGCTAGTCCATGATCGGCATACTCAATCGGGAATGCTGTCGGCATCATTTGAACGCGCACACCCGAATGAGTATCCTCGAATGAATCCACTAACTGCTGCAGATTCGCTTCATTAAGTAAAGATGGATGATAAGCGAAACGAAGTGTCGTTTGTCCGTATTCAATTGTTGTCATGCCGGAAGACCCGCAATGCTCGCTTGCTTCAGATCGATTAGATCCCCGCAGCCACATGGAAGGATCGTTAACTTGATTGCCCACCCGGCGCACCTTCGTTATCAAGCCTTCCTTGACGAGCCCATCCAATGCACGTCTTACTGACTCTTTATTTAAATGATATTGTTTCCCTAAACGAAGCTCCGAAGGGAGATACTCATTCGGTTGGATCCAACCATTGTAAATTTGATCTCGGAGTTGAACTATTAAATGCTGAATTCGTTGATTAAATTCAGTTTGAGTTGGTCTTGCCATGATTTCGCCTCATTTACTTATATCTTATCTTATAAAAAGAGAAGCATCTTCAAGGTGAAGTTTACCATAAAAAAGACATATGTAAAAATGGACTTTTCAAAAAAAACATTATAAACAATGAAAATCACAGCGATATTAAGGAAATAAGCTCACTTTCCACTAGATATAGCCTAGGGAATTCTAGCGGAGTAATAGACTGGAAACACTTACTTTTTAGTATTGACAGCGCTATCATTAGAGTCTAGGCTGTATAGTATGGTCTAGAATACACTCTAAAAAATCCAAAGTGAAGGGGAAGATGTTCAATTGAAGTCGAAACGAGTCATTATGGTGATACTGAGCATGTTGCTTGCCATACCGGCATTTACGCCGATGATCCAGAAGGCGCAAGCACAACCTAACATTGAGTACGTACCGGTAACTATTGAAAACCCAGGGTTTGAACAGGTTAATGATGATGGCAGCTTTCCAGGATGGAATATTAATATTACCGGTACTGACGATGGCCTCCTTGCTGAAGCCGTATCTGTCACCGACAGTACTTATGTTAAGTCTGGTTTCCGCAGCTTAAAGTTAGAAGATCATAGCCCGAAGAAAGGAATCGAATTTAAAAGTAACAAGATTTCAATTGAAGGAGGTAACTTTTATCGAGTAACCACGTCGGTCTATGCTGCTGCGAAGAGTGTAGGTATTTATGTGAAGTATTATGACAGTAACGGAAAGTTCGTCGTGGACAGCAATATTTTGGCTAACAAACCAATGGCGTGGGAATTAAAACAGCTGGAAGTATTTGCACCTGTAACTGCTTCCTATGCGGAGATCTGGTACTATAAATCGCCTGCAGGTGTAGGTACAAAAGTATACATCGATGATGTCGTCTTTGAGAAAAAAATAGAATCCATAGAAGCTGAACTTGATGCTCCTTATGAAGATCAAGCCGTGGATCTCGGCGAAATGGTGAAGATTGGATTGTCACAAGCCGCTACATTTGGCATAGGACCAGATGGGAAGCATGAGCAGTATATAACAACGACGGGATCACCAAGTGCTTTCACAGTCGTCGATGCCATTACGGGTGAGCAGAAATTCACTGAACGCGTAGCTGGCGCGAACGACCCCGTTTGGGGAATTGCGAAAGGATCAGATGATAATATTTATTTCGGGTCCTCCGGCAAGCTCTATCGCTACCTAGTCAAGGATAAGAAGATAGAGAACTTGGGAGTTAACCCTACTGGAAACACAACGATCTATGATATCAAAGCAAGTAATGACGGAAAAATATATGGAAGTACATTCCATGCCACTAATATGGGAAAGGTATTCGAATATGATATCGCTCAGAATAGCTTTACAGACCTTGGAGTAAGTAAAGCTGAGCAGAAGTATGCACGAGGACTCGGTGTGACAGACCAATATGTTTATGTCGGAGTAGGTGAATTGGCTCACCTTATGCGGATTGATCGAGCAACGAAAGAAACGATTGAAATTCACATACCGCCTATTAGCGGTCAGAAAAAGACACTTTCAACAGTAGACATCTACGGCGGACATCTATTCGTGTATGCTGGCGATAAAGTCTATATTCTGAAAGAAGATAAAAATAATACATTCGTTAGAGAGCTTCCATTCCAAAATAAAATATCTCCACCCTCAATAACAGAGCCTAATATCATCTACTACAAAGTAGGTGAGCAATTATTTAGCTACAATATGGAAACTAATAGTGAACCTACGGCAGTCACGGCCATTAAGCAGCCTCTTCCTGATACGGAATTTAAAGCCCATCAGTGGATTACACCTGCTTCGGGGGATTTTGCCGGTCGCAACGTACTGTACAGTATGGCGGCTTATGGTGAGACTATCATTTTTGATCCAGCAAGCGGAGAATATGCATCCTATGTAGCACAGATTCCGGTCATTGGGACTCCCATTAATACCTTGGAGCATCATGAAGGACTGTTATATATAGGCGGCTTCCAACGCGGGATGAGTATATATGATATTGCCAGTGGGAAGATTGTTCATGATTATCCGACATTCCATCAACCTGAAAGCATTGGTTTCTTTAATGGGGCTGCTTATTTCGGAACCTATACAGGTGCCAAAATGTATCGTATGGATTTATCAGAACCTCTCCAATACAATCAATTCGGCTGGGGCAACCCCGGACTTGCTCTGAAAATTGAAGATCAAAACCGACCTTATGTCATGACCGGTGGCGATGGGAAGCTATTCGTCGGCACATTCCCTTCGGGTAGCCGTTTCGATGGGGCATTGACGATTATGGAAGAAGTTCAAGATGCTCAGAACAAAGTCATAGGTGTTACATCCGAAACATTCTCTAATCCTGCTGAGAATCGCACAATTATTGGATTGGCTTATCATAACGGTAAACTATTCGGCAGCACAACCGCATTCAGCGGCAGTGGCAGTGCGACTCCAGCTCCAATGAATGATAATGCCACTGTATTCCGTTTCAATTTCGATACGAAAAAAATCGAGAATTCATTCACTCCCCAGGTGGATGGGATTGATAGCAAAGTTCAAATTATTGGTGAATTGTCCGTAGGACCCGATGGTCTGATATGGGGCGTATTAGACAGCTTTGTGGATGCAGCGACGGGTTACAAGGCAGCCATATTCGCGATGGATCCCGAAACGATGGATATTGTGAAGAGCAAGATCATCACCATGTCTCCCAACACAACGAGTAAATATCGCCCTTACCATCTCCGTTGGGATAAAGATGGCATGTTGTATTCGACAATTGGACGAAAACTATTCATGATTGATCCAGAAACATTACATGCAAAGCAGCTGTTGATTGGTAAAACAATTAATTTAATGACAATGGCTGATAACGGAGACATCTATTATGTAGATAATGCGAAGCTGTTTAAACTACCTAGGATACAGGATACAGTAGACCCTACAGATCCAGTAGACCCTGTAGATCCTGTAGATCCTGTAGATCCTGTAGATCCTGTAGATCCTGTAGATCCCGTAGACCCTACAGATCCTGTAGATCCCTTAGATCCTATAGATCCTATAGATCCCGTAGATCCTATAGATCCCGTAGATCCCGTAGATCCTATAGATCCCGTGGATCCTACAGATCCTGTAGATCCTACGAATCCACCTGAACGATCGGAATCATCGGAGCCTGTCAAACAGACAACTCCTGTTGACTCTAAGAAAAAAACAACACAAGTGGTGCCAGCCAGCCAGTTACGCTCCCAGCAAGGATCAACAATGATTATGGTGAACAGTAATACGAATGAACTACTACTGCCAACGAATGCAGCAGAGTTAATTGCTGATGAAATGCTGCAAATTGTGCAAGAGCACATCATTATCAAGTTGCCGGTGGCTGTGCTAGAGGATCTAATAAACACACTTGGTTCTACACAACACGCTAGTTCGTTCATCTCCCTCACGTTGGGTCAACGCAGTACAGAGCAAGCGAAGCTTATTGCTAACAGCGTACAAGGTGAAGAGCATGTTCAAATACAGTTAGCTGGCGCGATCATACCTATAGAATTAAATCTTCAACTTCAATCGGGTGCAAAGCTTCCTTATTCGAAGTTTAAGCAGCCAGTGAAATTACAGATCGATATTGGCGAACAAGTCGATGGTAAGCTGCTCGGCATCTATTATATTGATGAAGACGACAAGCTGGAATTCGTTGGAGGCAAAAGAAACGGTAAGTGGATCGAAGCCGAAGTGACCCGTGTTGGAAATTACGGTGTGTTCGAGTATAACAAGTCGTACACAGATGTACCAAACGATCATTGGGCTGACACAGCTATTCGGACATTGAGTGCCAAGCATGTGTTTAAAGGTGTAACTGAAGCTCAATTTGGTCCAACGGAAACATTAACGAGGGCTCAATTCGTTACGATGCTTGTACACGCCTTCGATCTTCAGTCAAGTGACTCGACGAAGACTGAATTCAGCGATATAACACCGGAAGACTGGTATGCGAAGGATATTGCAGCTGCAGTATCCGCTGGTGTTGTAAGTGGCGTAGCCATGGATCGATTCGATCCATATGCGTCCATCACACGTGAACAGATGGCCCTAATGCTTGTACGTGCATACGAAAAAGGATATGGACTTCCAAACGTACAAGGAGAACAATTACAATACGCAGACACTTCTGAAATAAGCCCATGGGCGGAACAGGCGATTACGGTTGCGGTTGAGCTGGGTTGGATGCAAGGCAAATCGCCAAGCAAGCTAGATCCCGCTAATACGGCTACACGTGCCGAAAGCGCCATAATGATCTACAATGTAATGAAATTATTCTACAAATAATGGACTGAAAGAAAGCCGTTCTAGCATACATTGCTAGAACGGCTTTCTCGTTGTTTAAGAGATCGAGCAAGTCATACAACTTGATTGCAAAATAAGGAATGTTTGTTGTCACGTCCTAAGCTTATGCTTTGTCCATCGAGAATCAGTTTAATATGCCCCATTCCTATCATATTGAACTCGACACTACCAAATCTATGATCTGACTAACACAGCATATTTCCTATTCGCTGAGAATAAACAGGTCCGCCTCATCATATCAATTTATTTCGTCTGCTCAATTTTGCTAAGAATAAACGATTCAACGACTTTTGCCACGCCATCTTCCATATTCGTATCTGCTACATAGTCGGCGATTTCTTTAATATCATCGGGCGCATTCCCCATAGCCACACCAAGACCGGCAAATTTAATCATCGCAAGATCATTGTAACTGTCGCCCATCGCAATAACTTCTTCTTGTTTAATGCCTAGTTTCATTATGAGATGATGCAAGCTCGTCCCTTTATCTACACCAAATTCTGTGAATTCTAAGAAATATGGTTTGGACGTTACAACAGTCAATTTACCTTCAAGTTGTTGTTGCAGTTTCTTTTCCAATATAACCAACTTTTCAGGTGCACCTACCATTAACACCTTAACAACTGGCTCTTGGATCGCTCCGACGAAATCTTCTTGTTCTATAATTGGCATTCCCGTAATTTCAGCTTCGATATTGGTATACTCATTATTTGCGGGTGTTACGATATCATCTCCGATATAGGTGTGAATCCATACTTCTTCTTGTTTACTAATATGGTATAGCTCATGTACTGTTTCAGGTGATAACGTACTGCTGAATATTTGTTCGTTCGTTGCACAGTTAGTAATATTGGCCCCGTTAAAAGATAGAATGAAACTTCCGTATTTCTCAAGCTCCAATTCCTTAGCAATATGCGTCATCGCAAATGTAGGACGACCTGACGCAAGGACAACTTTAACGCCTGCCTCCTGTGCGTCCATTAATGCCTTCTTCGTGCGTGGTGAGATCGTATGATCATCCCGGAGCAACGTATCATCCAAATCTAGTACTACCATTTTATAAGTCATCATATTACGTCCCTTCAAAAAAAAATTAGTATGAGTGCAATTCGCCAAGTAGAAACGGCTCTGCCGTCCTTTTTTTCAAAGATGGCACCCGTTTCAGCGGAAATATAAAGAATAGAGTATCGCGTGAAACTTATACTTTAAATATAAGGACACCCGCTTGGGGTGCCCTTTGGTTCATTTGCAATTTTAGTTGCCTTCTAGCATCATTTTCTCTAATTCCAACGGTTCTATATAATTCCCATCTTTGTAAGCTCTCATATTTCCACCGGAGATTTCATCGATCAGAACAATTTGCTTGTCCTTGTCCACTCTGCCGAACTCTAATTTAATATCATACAGTTCAATACCTTTGATGCTCATCTCTGCCTTAATAACATCACTAATTTTCTTCGTAAGGTCTTTCAATGTTTCATATTCATCCGCTGAAAGTATTCCTAGCATATCGAGTGCATCTTTGCTAATGGGCGGATCTAAGCGTTCATCGTCCTTAAGTGTAACTTCAACGAAGCCATCTAATGACTGACCCTCTTCCGCATATAAGCCATAACGGCGGAGGAAGCTACCAACAGCTCTATAGCGACAAATAACTTCAAGCCCTTTGCCGAATACGGTTGCTGGCTTTACCGTCATCACCGCCTCTTCAATATTAGCATCTATATAATGCGTAGGGATTCCCGCTTCTCTCAATTTCTCAAAGAAGAATTTCGTTAAGCTAAGCCCTGCCCGACCTGCTCCTTCCATCACTAGTCCAACGGTATTGGCTCCAGGATCGAATACCCCATTCTCTCCAGTTACATCATCTTTAAATTTCAGTAAATAATGACCATTATCTAACGCAAATACATCTTTCGTTTTGCCCTTGTACATTAATTTCATGATGACAGTTCCTCTCCAAATCAGAATTGATACTCTTTTACTGTGTATTATAACATGAAATTCGAACAGCCAATATCCTTTCCATCCATCAGACCAACAAAAATAATGACAGCCCCGAACTAGATCAATCCTGTTCGGGGCTGTCATTTATGATTTGTAAAACGAATCGCTCAGCTATTCAAGCTCTTAAGATACCGAATCTGATGCGAAAAACAGTGGCAAATATTCCTTATTGGCTTCCAGCATTTCGTCCAACATCTGAATAGCTACTTCCACAGATGGCACGAGCGGATGATGAGCCATCGCTTGAATAGCTAGACCGCGATCTCCTGTTACAGCAGCCTCTATGGCGAGTTGCTCGTAGGTTTTGACTGCATGGATAAGTCCTACGGCAGAACGTGGGATCTTCGTCACTTGTAGCGGAAGAGGACCGTTCTTTGTGACGACACAATTGACTTCTATGCTTGCATTGTCCGGTAGGAAGTCAATAATACCGTTGTTCGCTACATTCAGCGTTTGAATATCGTTAGTACCGTTATAAAGCGATCTCATCAGGTTCACAGCTGCTTCAGAATAAAAGGCACCACCACGTTGCTCCAGTTGCTTCGGTTTATCCTTTAGTTCTGGATCACTGTATAGCTCGAACAGTTCTGCTTCTACGCGCTTGACGACTTCGGCACGGTTGCCGCCACTCTTGATGGATTCAAGCTGCTCTTTCAACATATCATCAGTCATGTAGAAATATTTCAAATAATATGAAGGTAAAGCCCGAAGCGACTGTAGAAATTCCGGATTCCACTCGCGGGCAGGCACGTTCTTAGCGCTGTATCCAGCCGTGTCTGCTAACATTTCGTCCAGTTTATCCTCACCGTCGACATCAATACGGGTAATCCAATGAAGATGGTTCAATCCTACAAATTCAGCGTATACACGGTCAGGCTCAACCTCATACTTAGCTGAAACCTGCTTAATTAGACCGATCGGCGCATTGCACAGTCCAATGCTTTTGACATTAGAATACTTGAGAATAGCTTCAGTTACCATCCCCGCCGGATTCGTGAAATTGAGTAACCACGCGTCAGGGGCGAGCTCTTCTATATCCCGGCAGACATCAAGCAGAACAGGAATGGTTCGTAATGCCTTCATCATCCCACCAGGACCGGTAGTTTCCTGACCGATGACGCCGTATTTCAGTGGAATGGATTCGTCTCGACCGCGCGCATCCAACATACCCACACGCATCTGGGTGCTGACGAAGTCAGCTCCGGTAATGGCCTTACGGCGATCCGTTGTCAGATGAACCTGGATGGGAAGCCCTGATTTCTCAACCATACGCTTCGCTAAATCACCAACAATATTCAACTTATGCAATCCGGATTCAATATCAACAAGCCACAATTCACGCACAGGAAGTTCTTCATAATGGAGAATGAAACCCTCTACTAACTCAGGAGTATAAGAAGATCCTCCGCCGATAACAGCTATTTTCAATCCTTGCTTTGTTGCCATTATTGTTCACATCCAATCGTATCGTTTATTTGATAAGTTCAAAATCAGAAAAAGACCGCATTCTCACATGTACCTCTTCGCTGATCGTCAGTCCGTCTTCTTCCATAGCAGACCACAAAGCACCAACAACCGGTTCAGTCGTTAATGTAACGACTGACGCGTGAGGTGCAACCGTAAGCAACGCCTGCTCGATAGGACCACGAATCCAGCCACGATCCCCTCTTGTCAGCAGACTACCGACAAGTACAACGTCAAATGCATCGTTTGCCATACCTAGCCTGTTCACGACAGCAACAGCCGATTTGCCAAGTTCAACGCCTTGATGATTTAAAATTTCTATTGCCACAACGTCCTCTTTAGCTGCTGCTTCAAACAGCAATCTGACAGCGTCTACAGGTACCTGTTTTCCATAATCCTGAAAATCGTTAAACATAACTTCCACGGCGTCGTAACCAAGAAGCTGAAGCAACAGGTCGGTTAATAAAGTAGGCTGCTCACGACCATCCCATGCACGGATAACGGAGCGGAATACCTCAATATTCAACGAGCCTCCACCACCAAAATCACCATACATATAACTAAAACCACCACATTGATAATCTTCACCTTGTGTATTTCTTCCAGCAGAGTTGGTTCCCGTACCACAGATGATAGAAATGCCATATGGATGATTGGTTCCTGCCCGGAGCCCGATCATAGTGTCACAGTTAATGGTATAATTCGTAAATCCAATGTTACGGATGATCGGATGCAGAATCATATAATCCACTTCGCGATCCGCACCTGCAAGACCCAAGTAAGCATGTCGGATGTCTTCAAGCTGAAGACCTGCCTCCGAGAGTGCGCTTAGCGTAGCTTCTCGAATACTATTGGCTGCTATATCAACATTAATCTGGTGGTTGCCATTACCACTCTTGCCTTTACCAAGCACGTTTCCATATTCGTCAGTCAGCAGGGCGTACGTCTTCGTACCTCCCCCATCTATTCCCAAGTAGTAAGCCAATGATTGTCACTCCTATTAAGAGGTCGTTCAAATAGTCATCTTTTGAACTCACACTATAATTGATAAAATATCAGAAACGTTTACTCTCTACCGTTGATTCCCTTACAATCAGCTTCGGATCAATTTTAATGCTTGAAGCACGCTTCATCGAACCATCTATCCGCTTCAGTAGCATATCAGCCGCAGCAAGTCCAATCTGATCAGCTGGCTGGCGGACCGTTGTTAGATACGGGCGAAGCTGTGAAGCAATGTATTGATCATCATAGCCGACGATAGATACCTGTTCCGGAACAGGTATCTGGGCTTCCATCAAGGCATTTATCACACCCAGGGCAATATTATCATCCCCAGCGAATACTGCAGTAGGTAGATTACCGTCGTGAATCCACTTCCGGCAAGTCTCATAACCGAATTCAATTTCGAAATCGCCATGTACCATCTCAAATGGAGTTAGCGCTTTCTCCTGCAGAGCCTGCAAGAATCCGTTGCGGCGTTCACGCGTACTCCGGAACATCTCACTACCGCACAGATGGGCAATTGAAGTGTGACCCAGATCGAGCAAATGATTGGTTGCTTCGTATCCACCCTTGAAATTGTCGATAGTTACTGAAAAGGCGTCGTTCTCGGGCTTCTGATTGTCGATCAGCACGTACGGGATATTGCGGCGCTTTAATTCTAAAATATAACTATCCTCTTCCACAGGTGAGAGTAGGATCAATCCATCGACTCGGTCTTCCTGAATGAGATAGTGATCTCCATCCGAACTGATGCTGGTAGATACCGAGACTGCAAGAAAGTAACCATGCAGCGCGAGCACATCGTTAAGTTCCTTGACAACTGCATCGAAGAATGAATCCTGTAGAGTCGTCATGATCAAGCCGATGATACCTGTTTTTCCACGAGCAAGACTACGAGCAGCCGCATTGGGGCGGTAATCCAGCTCCTTGATCGTGTCGAGCACCTTTTTGCGGTTATTTTCCCGTACAGATTGTACTCCATTTAACACACGAGAGACCGTCACTACTGACAATCCTGACTTTTTGGCTACATCAAAAATACTTACCTTCATTTATAAATTCTCCTTGCGGCAGATTTTCCGTACCTATATACTTATCCTTAGTATACATGGACGAAAGGCTGACCGCTAAGCATATGATTCCGAGCAGAAACTGTATAGGAGCACTGATAAGCGAATACAAGAATTCCGATGATCCAAGGAGATATGTACAAGTACATGTACGGCATCTCTCGTCGATCATCATGATGGGTCACGGAATCACCAACCTTTCTGCACTCTATAAAGTTATAGCGCTTTAACTTTACAGTAAACTATCCCTATTAATTATATCCTTTTGAGTACCAGAAATCCCAAAAGTTTAAGTGCTTTAACTTTCAGGATAACTTATAACAATATCATAGTGGATGATTTACAAATAAGCAATATCTATTTTACTATGATATTAAATGGTGTTCTTTTTGAAGTTACGTTTGGATACCGCATCTAACGAGTGTCCTAAGCTGATTATTCCGGCTTTTAGGACACCCCTTTTTACAATCAGCTTAACACACTATTTCAAAACATACTGTGATAGAACGCTTTGAACCTCATAAATGCTGACGTTCTTATTGAATGTCTTGACAATAGGAACTGAACTACTTGAAATATATATTTTGAGTTCCGCATCAAGATCGAAATGCCCAGCCGTCTCTACGGAATAATGTGAAATACTCTTGTAAGGAATGGAGTGATATTCCATCTTTTTCCCTGTTATTCCCTGTTTGTCGACCAGAATTAGTCGCTTGTCGGTGAATATAAACATGTCACGCACTAACTTATAGGCTCTCTCGATGACCTCTTGAGATGCTAAGATTTGAGCATACTCCTTCCGAACCTCTGACAAATCCACTTGAGAAGCATTTCCCAGCAGACCATTTAAGAAACCCATCTGTCATTCCTCCTCAAATTTTTTATTCTCTTTACGAGACCTCCTATTCCATCTTATTACAATTCTTCTTCATCTAATATACCTGCTTCCAAATAATAATTAAATTGATGTATTTATTCACCTGCTCGAATATCTGTTTTCAGACTTAATATACTTCTATATTGACTAAGTAGGTCAAGGTCATCTACAATTAGTAGAATAAAAATTTAATAGGCAAGGTGATTAAGTCATGTCCCAAGATCAACTTCAGTACAACATATTATTGTATTATAAATTTGTAAGCATTCCTGATCCCGAACAATTTACTGCAGATCATTTGCAATATTGTAAAGATCTCGGCGTCAAAGGAAGAATAATTATTGCTGGAGAAGGAATTAACGGTACCTTATCTGGAACTGTTGAACAAACGGAGCAATATATGAAGGATTTTCATGAAAATCCTCTATTTGCTGATATGGTTTTCAAAATCGATCCATCTCATGAGCATGCTTTCAAGAAGATGTTCGTACGACACAAGGAAGAACTCGTCACTTTCCGTTATGAGAAACATCTAGATCCTAATGAATTAAGCGGAAAAAGATTATCTCCTACCGAATTCCATGAACAACTTCAGCAAGACGATGTCATTGTGATCGACGGAAGAAATGATTATGAATACAAGATTGGTCATTTCCGTAATGCGATCCGTCCTGATGTCGAATCCTTTCGTGAGTTCCCTGAATGGATCCGAAATAATTTAAGCGAATACAAAGATAAAAAAGTACTGACTTATTGTACAGGAGGAATCCGTTGTGAGAAATTGACAGGATTCTTAATGAATGAAGGATTTAATGATGTTGCACAATTGGATGGTGGAATCGTAACTTATGGAAAAGACCCTGAAGTCCAGGGAAGACTTTTCGATGGTAAATGTTACGTATTCGATGAACGTATCTCCGTACCCATTAACCATACTTCTGAAGATGTCGTTATCAGCCAATGCCATCATTGCGGCAAGTCAGAAGATCGATACATCAACTGTGGATATACTCTCTGTCATGCCAAGCATATATGCTGCGAAGAGTGTGAACAATTACATCGCGGATTCTGCTCAGATGAATGTGAAGAGCATTCCAATAATATGGTACAAAAACAAGTTTAACTATGGAGGGCTCAAATGAATAAACCTATTGAACTCTCCACTCGAGAACAAATTGTCCACATGCTGAAGACTAAGGCACCTTTAACAGCAAAGGATATTACAAACGAACTAAAAATTACTGAAATGGCCGTTCGTCGACATTTGAGCACACTTGAGAGGGACGGATATATTGAATACAGTATGATCCGTCAATCCATGGGTAGGCCTACGGCGCTCTATCGGTTAAGTGAGCTGGCAGAACGTTTCTTCCCTAAAACGTATCATAATTTGGCCCTAGATTTACTTGGTGAGCTTGAAGCGGAATCAGGTCAAGATATGATTAACCTTCTCTTCGAGCGACGCAAGAGCAAGCTAGAGCAGAAATATGAAACCACCATGACAGGTCTTCCTTTATCTGAAAGAGTACTTCTACTTACGCAGATTCAGAACGAGAACGGATATATGGCTGAATGCGAAGAATTTGACGATGGAACTTTTATTATAAAAGAACATAATTGCCCCATCTCTCACATTGCTAATCAATATCAACATGCTTGTCACTGTGAGCTTGAATTATTCAAATCGCTTCTACAAGTTGATGTGAATCGTACAGAGTGCTTATCCACTGGCGGCACCAATTGTTCTTATGTTATTGCTAATTCTAAAGCTTGATCCGAACAAAAATGCGAAGGACTGTCCCATAAGTCATGAAAATGGCTAGGGGACAGCCCCTCGCATTTTTTTGTACATAGCTCGTAAAGCTAGATGTTAAATTTCTTATTATGCTAAAGGAATTCCCAATCAAATAATCTCATATTTACAACTATGTCACGTCGTGATATAGTCATACCATGACATATCAACTTGCGATATAACTCTTCATTGCAACCTTTATTATAAAGCTAACATAATAGCAGAAAGGTGATCACTTTAGACATGATTGAAAAAGTGCTAAAAAAGTATGTACCCATGACAGAAACGGCGTTTTATATTCTCCTATCCTTAACAAAGCCGCTCCATGGATATGGAATTATTAAACATGTAGAGGAAATTTCAAGATCACGAGTTCAATTAGGATCGGGTACGGTTTACGGAACTCTAACAAAAATGCAGAAAGATGGGATTATTACTGTATTTGCCGATGAGGAGAGAAGAACCGTTTATGAAATTACTGACATTGGAAAAAATCTAATTACTGTTGAGATAAATAGACTTAAAGAGCTGCACCAGAATGCATTAAAATACGAGGAGGACTTTAATGATTAAAAAAATATTTAGGCCATTTTGGAGCTATGATGTGAGCAAAACAGAAGAATGGCTCTCGTCTATGGCCGAAAAGGGTTATTGCTTCGTGAAATTGAATCGAGGAACACGTTGTTTTTTCTTTAAAAAAGGCGATCCAAAAAGAATAACTTATCGAATAGGATACGATAAAATACAAGCTGATTCATTGTCTAGAGCTTTAATAGATGATGGTTGGATGAAGATTCTACAGAGCGGACACTGGTATATAATTTCGAATGAAAATCCTCTTGAGGAAATTAAAACCTCCCCTGTTCGTGAAGGCATTATCAAACATAATAGAGTGATTATGTACATTTTCGGTAGTATTTTAATATATATGACTACTATGACTATCTTTTTCGTCACTATAATTAGCTTAACTATCTTTTCTTCCGAAGATGCATCGTTTACAGTTGTCAAAAGTCCCTTTTGGATCATCACATATTTTTATATGGGCGCTGTATTATCCCTATGGATTCTTACTATCTATTCTGTCGTCAAAATCAATAAAACCAACAAGAAATTAATCAGTGAAAACATACAGCAAAATAAATTTTACGGGATGGATCATGATGAAGGAAGACTAAGTAAACATGAAGAAAAGCAATTGAAGCGTTCTGGTCAAATAGTTGTTAAAAGAAGATTCGGGTGGATCTACGCTCCGGATAAGCTTGAAGAGTGGCTCGAAACCATGGAAGAACAAGGTTATAACCTTGTTCGTATGAGTAAACTAGGGACCACTTTCTATTTTAGAGTAGATCGCCCACGCAAGGTAAGTTATTGTGCTGATTATCAAAATATTACCGATAATAGCTATAATGACATACACAGAGATTCTGGCTGGAAGAGTGTTTTTATTTCCAATTCATCTTTTCAAAAATGGTCCATATGGAGCCGTGAATATTCAGAGGGAGAAGATAGACCACAGCTCTACAGTGACAAGTCACACCATTTAAAACATGCAAGACGCATAGCGATCACCTATTCATGTCTATTTCTTCCTTTGATCATCATTTATATTGTTAATATAAGGTTGAATATGGAACTTGAGTTTAATAATGGATTTGATAAAATACAAATAATGAGCATGATTTCACTTATGCTTGTTAGCCTCACCATTGGCTCGTCCTTGGTCAGAACATGGCTGTATTACAGACGACTTAGAAAGCGTTATAACTATCATTCGTAACGACAACCAAGTAGAAACGGTTATGCCGTCCTTCTTCAAAGACGACACTCGTTTCAGCGGAAATATAAGGAATAGAGTATCAAGTGAAACTAATACTTACTTATATTTGAATAAAACCTATCTTTCATGATGAAAGATAGGTTTTATTTCAAGCCGCTTCATTTATCAAAGACGGGAATACAATGGACTACTACAGCAACTCTTTACGTAATTGTTCTGCAGATTTCGGTGATAGCAGACCAAATGGAATATCATAGACCGTCTTTGCACCAGACTGATCTTGTTTCGCCAATTTATAAGCTGCACGAGCGTAGGCTACTAGAACACTCGCTGTAAATTCTGGATTGCTACCAAGCTTCAATCCAAATTCAATAATTTGTGTATTATTGTCTCCAGTTCGACCACTCCGAAGTACATTACCTCCATGAGGCATAGCAGAATGCTTGTCTTTTAATTCCTCTTCCGTAATGAAGGTTACCGTTGTATCATAATCAGCGAAATAGTTAGGCATTTCAACGATCTCTTTTTCAATACGTACGAGATCAGCACCTTCCTTAGCCACAACGTAACAATCACGTAAATGCTTATCACGAGTGGATAGCTCTGGATTTTCACCTGCACGTACTTTAGATACAACAGCATCAACAGGAATCGTATACTGAATCCCATTCTTAACGCCTTCAACCCGACGAACCGCATCAGAATGCCCTTGACTTACACCGCGACCCCAGAAGGTATATTCTTTACCTTCTGGTAATATCGCTTCCCCTAACATCCGATTTAACGAGAACAGACCTGGATCCCAACCGGTTGAGATCACACTAACATGTCCGTTCTCCTTAGCTACAGCATCCACTTTCGCGAAATAATCAGGGATCAAAGCATGTGTATCATAACTATCCACAGTATCAAACAATTTAGCAAAGTATGGTCCTTGCTCAGGTAAATCCTTTGCGGATCCACCACATAGAATCATTACGTCAATCGTTCCTTTATACTTTTCAGCTTCTGCAATTTGCAGAACTGGTACGCTTGCCGTTACGCCTTGTGGATCACGCCGAGTAAATACAGCCACCAATTTTAAATCTGGATTTTGTCGAATAGCCTTTTCTACACCCTTACCCAAATTACCGTAGCCTACAATTCCTATCGTTATTTGTTGCATATGTTTCCTCCCACTAATTATGTTATAACCGGTATTTCCTTTGACTGTACCTATTATAAACAGTAATTAGCTTCAAATCCAATTCAAATTAACCAGTATTGCATATAGAAATTATTTATTGATTGCTTCTGGTTCAACCTCTACTTCTTCTCCTTCAAGGGCAACACGTGGAGCTGCAACTAAAGCGAGTAACAATTCTTCAGTAGTTGGGACTAATGTAATCCCCTTCGGCAACTTCACATCAGTGGCTACTAGCTTGTCGCCGATCTCAAGGTGAGAAATATCAATTTCAATGATAGATGGAAGTTCCGCAGGCAGACCTTCAACTTCTAGTTCTGTTACTAGGGTCTGAACCACTCCACCGAATTTACTTCCTGCTGCAATACCTTGATAGTCAATAGATATAGCTATACGGAGAGGCACTGACTCTGAAATTTGTAAAAAGTCTACATGATTCCATTTGCCACTCTTCTTCTGAAAATCTTTTATAATAACGGACAGATCCTTCATACCTTCAACTTTTAATTTAAACATTTCGGAACGCCCTGTACGAGCTACTCTCGTTAATTCTTTATCGTCAACATGAACTGAAAGGCTCTCTGCATTCAGACCATACACGACAGCAGGAATTCTCCCGCTTGCTCTTAAATTTCTTAGTACAGATGGTGGACCGTTTTCCAATCTTTTTTCAGCAGTAATCATTAGTAATGTCATCATTATTCCTCCAATTATAGAATGTATTGTTACACGCCAAATTACAGGCATACCTATCTATTACCCAATTAGTCATATGTTCAAACATCTTTCTATAAATCCAATGATTGTTATTTCAGTAAAATGTGTACTTGTCACAAATTTGTAGCATTTGTAACCCACTCCTCTGAGTGCAAGTCATCCACTACTGTGATATGATATCCAAGGCTGTTCGGGCTTTTCTTATGCTTTTGATTCAGCCCTTATCATAATTTATTTGGAGGCAACTATGTCATCACAAACGAAACAATCCGTACAAATTATTACTGCAGATCCTAGTGGAATCGGTCTATTTGGTCTGGCGATGGTAACACTCGTCGCATCTTCACAAAAGCTTGGACTTACATCAGGGTTCGGCTACATTATTCCATGGGCTATTTTCCTAGGTGCTTTTGCCCAGCTTTTCGCTTGTGTTCAAGATGCTAAACATAACAACACATTTGGAATGACGGCTTTCGGTGCTTATGGTCTTTTTTGGCTTGGAGTTGCCAGCAGTTGGTTGATGAAGTTAGGTGTATTCGGTCCACAACTGGCCGCAGATATAGATAGCAAGCAATTAGGTTTTGCCTTTCTAGGCTATCTAGTGTTCACGTTATTTATGACCATTGGTGCCATGGAGACTCATAAAGTACTCTTCACTATTTTTATTTTGATCGATTTACTTTTCTTAGGATTAATGTTTGATGCTTTCGGTATCGCTACTCATATATTTCATACACTTGCAGCTTATGCTGAAATGGGAATTGCTATCGTATCGTTATATGGCTGTGGTGCTTCTGTTCTTAATGCTCATTTCGGACGTAGCTTTCTCCCCCTCGGTTCACCATTCGGTATTTTCAAAAAGTAAATAAAGACATGTTTCTCTAGATAAAAAAACAACATGGCAGACTGAGGTCACCCCCTTAGCCTGCCACTTTTTTTTGTATTACATTCTTTTTTCCAGAAGAGTTGGGCGCTGTTCTTGATACAGCACCATGATGGATAGCCTTGGAACTAAGACGGTATCCCCAATGACCCTCTCCAGTAATGACGTTCCAGCCTTCTGATCGTTGACTGTTATATTCCAACCCGCTGTGGATTCTGGAATATCTACTGCTACAGCATCCTTGTTCCCATTATAGATAACTACAATATTACGCCATATATCTCCATGGGCATGATTCTTCAGTTGATATGCAACTACGTTGCCACTACATTGTAACATTTCTAGATGCTTCTCAATTTGTGCCCTAGTATGCATACGAAAAGCAGGATGATTGTTACGTAGCTCAATCAAACCTCGATAATACTCGAAGACCGCTTGAAACTTCCCTTTGTTATCCCACCTGATCCCATTGATCGAGTCCCCACTTTGGTAACTATTGTGATCACCAAATTTGGAGCGTAACATCTCATCTCCTGCATGAATCAGAGGAATTCCTTGTGATGTTAATATAATCCCGTTAGCAAGAAGACTCCGTCGAACCACGTCACTTGTGAGTGGTTGTTTTGGATCCACACTTTTATAAGGATCAGCTGTCTCAGTTAATTTCACTTCCACGCTATCCGCACGTAAACCACCGAATATATCTAGCATACCAGCCTCTTGTCGCAGCCCCTCAGTCGTCAACACTTTATCCCACAAGTTCAAGTTGTCATGCACAGTTACGTAGTTGATTGTCTCCATCGGAGACTCCGTGAAATCATGAATAGATGCGCATACTCCATTCCATATGGCCCACTCCTTACCAGACTCACCTGTAGCAAACCCACGTCCCGTTCCATCACTATCTCCTTTAATCGCACTACGGAAATGGTCATTAAACATGGAGATCTTTGTCCCCCTTTGCGTTCCCTTCAATGTCTGATGAGTAAGCGGGGATAATCCTCCTGTCCATGGTTCTCCATAGATCATAATGCTACGATCTACTTCATCATGCAGTTCATCGGCAATTTCTTTCATCGTCAGTGTATCTATAAGACCCATTAGATCAAATCTGAATCCGTCAATATGGTATTCTTCTGCCCAGTACCGCACGGAATCTTTAATATATTTACGAACCATCGGACGCTCCGTAGCAAGCTCATTACCCACACCTGAGCCATCCGTATATCTTCCGGAATCATCCGTCCTGTAGAAGTAGCCAGGTACAATCGTTTCAAATGGTCCGCCCTCGACCAAATACGTATGATTATAAACCACATCCATAATGATACGTATGCCCTTTCTATGCAAAGCTTGAATCATTTCCTTAAGTTCTATAATCCGTATGGCTGGATTACTGGCATCGCTAGCATACGAACCTTCTGGTACATTATAATTCTGAGGGTCATAACCCCAATTGTACTCCGATATAGAAGCATCTTGGTGACCAACGTTCAACTCATTCACTGTTTTGAAATCAAACACCGGCATAATCTGAATATGTGTTACACCGAGTTCCTCCAAATGATCGATTCCTAGCGTATTCCCGTTGACATCTTTTAGTCCGAACTCTGTGAAAGCCTTAAACCCTCCTTTATTGACTACACCTGAATCTGGATGTATCGAGAAATCACGTACATGCAGTTCATAAAGGATGCTATCTGTTGGATGACAAAGTGCTGGCTTCACATCCTCGTCCCAGCCGAGTGGATCTGTCATTTTCAGATCAACAATGGCCGTTCTTTCTCCATTGGCCGAAACCGCCTTTGCATATGGATCAACCACATAATGAACTATTCCATCTGTAAACTCCGTTTTATACATATAGAATAAACCTTTCAAGTCCCTCTCACAGTAACTTGACCACACACCATCTACATCCTTCACCATCACTATTTCAGTACCCTCATTGTGCCTCGTCACTTGACCAAGCCGATTGTAACGACCTGAATCTTTATATATAACTAACGATACAAGACTTGCTGTAGGCGCCCATACTTTAAACATGCTTCCTTTCGACGCATAGCAACAGCCCAAATCTCTACCTTCGTAATAATTCGTTATATTGATCATGAAATTTCACCACCATCGTATGTCGTATTGAGAACCTTACGATAATCCACATTCCACGTTCAATATATCATATGTGAGCATGATCCATTTTGTTAGTGGTTTCGTTTTATAATCGTTTTCAAGGGACAGCTGCGCTACTTCGAGCATACATTGTTCATCTTATCTTCACCCAAAACAAAAAAAAAATTACGGAAAGTGACTATGAAATTCGCCACCGGCACTATCCAAGCACAAGTATGTTTGAGCAAAGGAAGAACAACCGTGGATTTCGCTCTCCCATAATCTACTTTAACAAGTTGCAATAGACCAAAAAAAACTAAATAGCAGGTCAAGGATAACCACCTTGACCTGCTATTATTTGTACAACGATCTCTTTTTCTGATATTTGGGTTTATATCGACTATTCTTCAGATTGTGTCTCAACAGGTGCTTTTGCCAATTCAGGCAATGATGCCACTGGCTGTACAACAGGCTGCTTTTGAGTAAATCCCTTAATCAAGCTTTCAATGTCAAGCCCAGAAACATTCTTCAACATCGCTGGTGCCGTCGCCATTAGCTCCGTTACGTAATTACTAACTCGAGCGGCTCCTTCGCCTTTTCCAGTGTCTACGACAGTCAATGAATCAATCGAAGCCAACGGCTGAGCAATTTTCCCTGCTAGTTCAGGCAGCATCTTCATCACGATGTCGAGTATTGCAGCTTCCCCGTACTTTTGGAATGCATCTGCCAATTTCTCTTTCGCCTCTGCTTCAGCAAGTCCTTTCAGACGAATAACGTCTGCATCTGCAGTACCGCGTGCACGTTCTGAATCTGCCATTGCTTCCCCGTCTAGTCGCTTCTGTGTTGCAGAAGCTTTGGCCTGCGTCTCGATTGAATACTGCATAGCATCCGCTTCAAGCATTCTGCGCGCCTTATCTGCCTCTGCTCCAACCTCAACAGAATAACGATCCGCATCCGCTTTCTTCTTCACATCTGCATCGTATTGCATCTGACGAACCAATATTTCCTTTTCCTGCAGATCAACTTCACGATTTTTGCGGACGATCTCTACCTGCATCTGCTCTTCCACCACGATCTGTTTAGCACGTGCTTCTTGAATATGATAGGCTTGGTCTGCCTCTGCCTTTGCCGTATCCTGGACTTTCTTAAAGGAAGCCACTTTCAATTCCTTCTCCTTGGATGCTTCAGCGATGTTCGTATCTCTTAATAGCTCTGCCTTTTGCCCTTGCTCTTCGGCATTAGCCTTCTGAATACGCGCATCTCTTACCGCATCAGCCTCAGCAATTTCCGCGTCACGCTTAACAGTAGCAATCCGTGGTTTACCTAGCGCTTCCAAGTAACCATGTTTGTCACGCAAATCCTTAATTGTAAAAGATACAATCTGCAGCCCCATCTTCTTGAGATCGCGCGCAGCTACGCCCTGTACCTCCTGTGCGAACTTGTCACGATTCTTGTAGACTTCCTCAACAGTCATCATACCTAGGATCGCTCTAAGATGTCCCTCGAGAACTTCTTGCGCTTCACTTCTTAATGATTCGACAGGCTTTCCTATGAACTGTTCAGAAGCAGTAACTACATCTTCAATGGAGCCTCCTACTTTGATAATGGCTACACCATCAGCCATAACAGGAACACCTTGCTCTGTATATACTTCCGGTGTCGAGACATCTAATTTATGTGAGAGTAATGAAATGAATTGCGACTGTTGAAATACAGGAATGATGAATGCTCCACCACCACGTATAATTTTAATTCTACGCCCATCTTCGTCTGAAATATTCTTATTCCCCAAAAAGGAACCCGTAACGATCATTGCTTCATCTGGTCCCACGGTCTTATAACGAGCCCAAAATGCCAATCCAAGTACAATAATGACGGCAATCACAATTGCTGGAATAATCAAATAATCTGGTATTGATTCCATTAGACATCATCTCCTCTTCCTTTTTCGAATTCAGTAACTTGTAGCACACCATCCGCTT
Source organism: Paenibacillus sp. FA6 (assembly GCF_051550225.1). NCBI lineage: Bacteria > Bacillati > Bacillota > Bacilli > Caryophanales > Paenibacillaceae > Paenibacillus > Paenibacillus sp. FA6. The sequence continues at coordinate 3,225,646 of NZ_CP188820.1, forward strand.
CTTTTACAATAACAACACGAGTGCCCGCGGGTACTTCTTCTCCCTCAAGACTAGATGCAATATGTAATACATTCCCCGCTCCTACCTTCACCATGACTTCTCCATAACCAAGTGCAGGTAATGGGATGGTGATCTCCCCAATTCTACCGACCAAGTCCTGGATAGAGTATCCGGTGGAATTCTCACTATTCTCCATCGGCTTAACATATAAATAGAACACAAGAACCGAGATGAACATCGCAATCACTATAGAAAGCAACATGTTAGGAACATTATCCAACCCAGAGTAACGAGTTAATAATACACCCGCCCCACCAAACACTGTAACTGCACTTGCTACTACTGTTGGCTTCAGAATATCCACCGACATGAAATCAAGAAAACCATCTAGCGCATTACTAAGTACATCTCCAAGTACTACAGTAACTAAGGCAAATAATACACCTCCTACCAAACAGCCTAAATAAAGCGCCTCCATTATACACCCTCCTGTCGGGCTTCTTTATGTTCATAATAACTTATACGTGTTAACATTCCCTTTTGTTTCATTTATTTCCTTCTACATTAAGCTGAGCCTTCCTTTTGAAAGATGATATCGGTCTCTACGGAAGTATTAATAAGGGAATGTTCGAGTGATCTCAAACGACACAGATCGAACATTCCCCCTATTCCCAACATATTCTTATTCCAATAATTTAGAGTGACATATTATAAATTTTAATGACATCTTCTCGATCCAATTTGTTAAAATTACCGAATGGGCCAAAACGTAGCGCCTTATCAGCCATCGCTTCAATTTGGCTTGCATCGATATCATAATCGCTTAAGCGACTTGGTGCACCAATGGAATTCCAGAATGAACGCAATGCCTCGATTCCTTCTAATCCAATCTGCTCATCACTTTTACCTGATGGATCAATATCAAATACTTGAATGGCTAGTCGTTTGAAGCGTGCAATATCGACGCTCTGATTATATGTCATCCAATTCGGGAATAGGATTGCCAATCCACCTCCATGTGGGATATCGTATACGGCCGATACCGCATGCTCAATATTATGAGTGGCCCAATCTCCGGACATCCCCATATTTAGTACACCATTCAATGCCATCGTGCCGCAGTACATAATCGTGGAACGCAACTCATAGTTCTCTAGATCTTCAATTAGCTTTGGAGCCGTATCAATCACTGTTCGTAGTATCGTCTCACAGAAGCCATCCTGAACGGGCGTATTATGCTCTGCATGGAAATAATGTTCTAACACATGAGACATGATATCTACCATACCATATACAGTCTGATCCTTCGGAAGTGAGAATGTATGTACAGGATCCAGAATGGAAAATGCCGGATAAGCGTATGAACTACCCCAACCCATTTTTTCTTGTGTCACTTCATTGGTTATCACAGACCCGCCATTCATTTCTGATCCGGTCGCCGCCATAGTCAATACTGTCCCTAAGGGAAGCGCTGCTTGTGGACTAGCTTTACGCTCTAAAAAGTCCCACATATCCCCATCATACTTCGCACCTACTGCAATCGCCTTAGCGCAGTCAAGAACACTTCCGCCTCCAACGGCCAGTATGAGTTCAATTCCCTTCGTTTTACACAAATCTACACCTTTATGAACTGTGGACAACCGTGGATTAGGCTCTACTCCACCTTGCTCAGTAACTTCAGCCCCAATCTCATTTAACAATGCTATAACATTATCATAGAGACCACTTCGCTTAATACTACCCCCACCATATAGGAATAATACCTTCGTACCATATTTAGGAACTTCCGTTTTAAGTGCAGCAAGCGTCCCTCTTCCAAAGATTAACTTGGTCGGATTATTAAATTCAAATGCTATCATGATATGTCTCGCCTCCGATAATTATTGGTAATTTCCCCAACGTACTATCAAGCCCTATTGCACATGGTTTGATAATACGTCACTCCTATAGTATAAACCTTTCCCTATACAGGAACAAACCGTCCTCCCTAAAGTGGAAGAACGGTCATTATCATTGATTATATTAGGATTGGTTATATCCCAAATGCTGTAGAAATGCCTTAAACGCTTGCTGTCCTGCTTCTGTTCTCTTGTAGACACCAGCATGACCCAGAATCTCTACAAATTTTTCGCCAACTTCATGCTGAACCAATTGCACAGCCGCATCTTTACTATATTGATTGCCATGTTCAGCGAGAAGTTCCTCGATCCATTCCAAATGTTGAGCCAACACAGGAACTTCTCCAGCTGTAGCAGATGTATACAGCAGTTCATCGCCACTTAGAATATCAGCTACCAAATCCAACTCTTCCTTCAGTCTTCCCGGTAATATAGCTAGACCCATCACTTCGATCAGGCCGATATTCTCTTTCTTAATATGATGCATTTCTGGATGAGGGTGGAAGATCCCATCTGGATACTGTTCATTCGTACGATTGTTACGAAGCACCAGAGCCATTTCATAAGCGCCGTCATCTGTACGATGAACAATCGGCGTAACGGTGTTATGAGGGACGTCCTCCCCTGACTCATTCTTTGTAAAGGCCAGAATATCTGCTTCTGGATCACTATATTGCTTCCATGATTCATAGATGTCATTGGCACTTTCGAGCAGGACCTGACTATCTTGTGAAGTAAGGCGCAATACGGACATCGGCCATTTCACAATACTTACAAATACTCCAGGGTATTTATTGTGCGTGAACACCGCTTCTTTGGGTGCATTCTGAATCGGGAACGTATGACGACCCCCTTGGAAATGATCATGTGTCAGAATTGAGCCACCAACGATAGGTAGATCCGCATTCGATCCAATGAAATAATGTGGAACTACATCTACGAAAGACAGAAGTCTTTTCAATGTATCCTTGGTCAATTTCATAGGTACATGATCACGATGAAAGATGATACTATGTTCATTGTAATAAACATATGGAGAGTATTGGAAATACCAAGGCTCTCCGTTCATCTCTAGCGGAATAACTCGTAGATTCTGACGTGCTGGATGATTAATCCGCCCGGCATATCCCACATTCTCCCGACATAGTTGGCAATTTGGATAGACAGGGGGCGGTAGTAGCTTAGCCATTGCGATCTCTTTCGGATTCTTCTCCGGTTTAGACAAGTTAATGGTCATTTCAATATCGCCATAAGCCGTCTCCTGCTTCCAGTATACATTCTTAGACACGCGGTCCATGCGAATGTAGTTGGAATCTATGCTCAATTTATAAAAGGTATCTGTGGCCGCTTCAATCCCGCGTTCAGCCGAAATAGCTTCAAACTCCGCAATCACTTCAGATGGACGAGCCATCAGAACCCCCATGATTTTGGCATCTAACAAATCCCGATAAGTATCACTATTCTCAGGAATTAGCCCAAGTTCATACCCATAGTTGATCAATACATCGATCATAGACTGTGGACTTCCTGCATGTGAATAATCTACTTCGCCTGCGAAAGGTTCGCTGAAACGAAAAAGCTCCATCAGCATGTTGCGACTATAATCAATATCCTCTTGCTTAATTAAGCTATGCTGGTAGGAAAAATGTACAAGACGCTCAATAGCATGTAAAACTTCATCTTGTTCAGGAGTTCTAGTTGCACTATCCATGTTCATCCCCCTTATTCTCCGTACCCTTGTGGGTGAGACTGATGCCAGCTCCAAGCACTTTGAATAATGTTCTCAAGACTATCATGTGTTGGCTTCCAACCAAGAACGGTACGAGCTTTCTCTGACGAAGCTACTAATACGGCAGGATCTCCAGCACGACGTGCTTGGGTTACTACAGGAATATCGAGTCCCGTTACTTTCTTAGCCGTTTCAATCACGTCTTTAACAGAGAATCCTTGTCCATTCCCAAGGTTAAATACGTTGCTGTCTTGACCACTTCGCAAATAAGTTACCGCACGGTAATGAGCATCTGCTAGATCACTCACATGGATATAATCACGAACACAAGTACCATCTGGTGTCGGGTAGTCCTCACCGAACACGGCAATGTTCTCACGCTGTTTCAGAGCAGCTTGCAATACCAGTGGGATCAGATGGCTCTCTGGTCGATGATCTTCACCAATACGTCCACTCTCATGTGCACCAGCTGCATTGAAATAGCGCAGTGCCACATATTTAATCCCTAGCACTTTATCGAACCATGACATCATACGCTCCATCATTAGCTTGGTCTCACCGTAGACATTCGTTGGCTCTGTACGATCACCTTCTACAATAGGTACCTTCTCTGGCTCGCCATAGGTTGCAGCAGTCGAAGAGAATACAATTTTACGAACATTCGCAGCATCCATCGCTTCAAGCAGACATAATGTACCGAATACGTTATTATCATAATATTTTACCGGATTCTGCATACTTTCACCGACAAGGGAATTCGCTGCGAAATGAATCACCGCATCAATCTCGTTCTCACTGAATAGCTTCGCGAGCAACTCCTTATCTCGTAAATCTCCCTCGTAAAGCTTACCTCCAAGTAGAGCCTCGCGATGACCTGTTTGTAGACTATCAATCACAACGACCTCTTCACCAATATCCAGTAATGCAGCCACGGTATGTGAACCGATATATCCCGCTCCGCCTGTTACCAAAATAGCCATCTTAGATCTCCTCCTTTAATTCTTTCACGCCATCGCCTACACCGCACACATAGAATTCGCCTTCGATTCCAGTTCTAGCTTTATAGTGATCGCCTACTTGCTGCACGAATTGCTCCACGGAATCTTCATGCACCAATGACACTGTACAGCCACCAAACCCAGCACCTGTCATCCGCGCGCCAAGTGTACCAGGAATCTTCTGCGCCTCTTCCACCATCACATCTAACTCTGTACAGCTCACTTCATACAAATCTCGTAAAGAATCATGAGATTGATTCATGAATTGACCAAATGTTTCAAGATCATTCTTACTTAGCGCTTCCACCGAATCAAGCACACGTTGATTCTCTTCAATAACATGCTGAGCCCGACGTCTTACCGTCTCATCTTGGATATGAGTCTGCAAAGTTTCGAATTGTTCTGGCTTTAAATGTGCCAAGTATTCCAATGATGGAATTTCTTGCTTTAGAATATCCAATGCGACTTCACATTGATGACGACGTTCATTATAGGCAGAATCTACGAGTCCTCTACGTTTGTTCGTATTCCCGATCACTAGCTTATAAGAACCCGTGCGGAAAGGAACATGTTTATACTCCAATGTATCGCACATGAGTAGAATAGCATGATCTTGTTTGCCGTTAGCAACCGCGAATTGATCCATTATACCGGAATTCACACCTACATACTGATTCTCTGCTCTTTGGGATAAACGTGCGATTTCTACGGTGTCCGTTTCTTTTCCTTCCAACGTCAAGATCGCATATGCTGTTACTACTTCAAGGGAGGCTGAGGATGAGAGCCCTGCACCATTTGGAATTTCTCCATAGAAGTACAAGTCATATCCTTTCGTCAACTTGCACCCAATCTTGCTCAGTTCAACAAGAACGCCAATAGGATAATCAACCCATTCGCCCGTTTTCTCTTTACCTATATCGTCCAAATCCAATGTCGCTTCAAATGAAATATTGCCAGAAACAAAATGAATCTTATCATCGTCTCTTTCTCTAATAATAAGAGTCGTACCAAATTCAAGTGCAGCTGGTAGAACATAACCACCATTATAATCAATATGCTCACCAATCAGATTCACTCGACCTGGTGCATTAAACACCCGCTCTGGATGATGACTTTCTCCAAATTTACTTATAAACGTTTCCTTCAGTTGTTGTATACTCACTAGCACTCACCAATCCTTTCAATATCGTTATGACCTACACTTAGTATAAAAGATACCATCCACTTTGATAATGCAATCATGTGTGCTTAATATGGATAAATGTGACCTATATATATATAATGATAACATATCATTCACATTCATATCAGGAACGAAGAGAGGGATAATACTCCTATGTCACTTCATTCAACCTATTCTGTAGCCGCTAACCCTGTCTCCCATGATGACAATTCACTTCATGTACTTTTTGCTGGGGAGAGCCAAACAAATTCTTTACATGCATTGGGTCCAAAGATCTATGATCATTATTTACTTCACTATGTGGAACGAGGAAAGGGAATCTTTCGGACTGAGCAACATACCTATGAACTACATGAAGGATCTTGTTTCCTCATCCACCCCGGGCAATTGGTCAGCTACGTCTCGGATATAGAGCAACCTTGGCGATATCGGTGGACAGCCTTTCTAGGGCAGGAAGCACAGCGACGGGTGGAAGATGCTGGTTTCGTAGTGTATCAGTCCGTATTCACCTCTACGAAAGAGAACCCTACAATCCCCTCCTCCATAGCTCAAATGCAAGAAGCCTTCTATACTAAAAAAGAATGTGCCCATATGACATCCCTTGGTTATCTATACCTCATTCTTGCTGAAGCACAGGATGAATTATCCAGCCAGTCACGGCTTACTGGCACAGAGTCCCAAGTGCAACGGACCGTTAAGCAGATGATTCTTTATATGTCTACGCAATTCGCACACCCTGTATCCATTGAACAGATGTGTGATAGTCTTGGATACAATCGCGCTTATCTTTCCCGAATTTTCAAGAAAGAAACAGGTTTCTCCCCAGTAACTTATTTATTGAAGCTACGGATTGATAAATCACGTCAACTATTACGTGAACGTCCTGAACTCTCAATTGAGCAGATCGCATCATCCGTCGGACTAACAGACGCTCTCTACTTCTCTCGTCAATTCAAACGATTCTGCGGCATGTCACCCAGTATGTATCGTAACGAAACAGGACGACAGCAGCGACTATAGAGGAAGTTCAAAAAGTCACCTTTTGATCACGAAGTATATCAAGAAGCTTACTCGACATCGAATATTGAATTCACCCGGCCCTTCCGGTGCTCACGTAGGTGCTGCCTACGCTCCGCTCCTCACTCCCTTGCTTCATCCAATCTTCTCGGCGCTGAAAAGTCGACTTTTTGAACACTCACTATAAGCGGAAGTTCAAATAGTCATCTTTTGATCACGCACTATAAGAGAGAAATTATCATCTACAAAAGAAAGCCTGCAATCCTTCTACGAAGAATAAGCAGGCTTTCTTTATTCGTATAATAATATGATCCCACTCAGTTCTCTGTCTTAAGGATATTCTCAATCCGATCCAACTCTTCTTGAGTGAATTCTAGATTGTCCAGAGCAGCCACATTATCTTCAATCTGACTGACACGACTTGCTCCAATTAATACAGATGTTACTTTGCCACCACGAAGTACCCATGACAATGCAAGTTGAGCTAGACTTTGGCCCCTTGTAGCTGCTAATTGATTGAGCGCATGCACTTTTCGCAGTGCTTCAGGTGTAATGTTATTCTCATTTAGAAAGACGGATGAACTCGCTGCCCGTGAATCCTCAGGAATACCATTCAAATATTTATTCGTAAGTAAACCTTGAGCAAGAGGGGAGAAAGCAATACTTCCAACTCCATTCTCTTCCAATACATCCTGTAGTCCTTTTTCAATCCAACGGTTTAGCATCGAGTAACTTGGTTGGTGAATAAGAAGTGGTGTACCTAACTGCTTCAGAATAGCTATCGCTTCTGCCGTTTGTTCAGCTGTGTAATTTGAAATACCTATATACAGGGCTTTTCCAGAACGAACGATGTGATCCAATGCCATCATAGTCTCTTCAAGCGGTGTCTCCGGATCAAATCGATGAGAATAGAAAATATCTACATACTCTAGATTCATTCGCTTCAGTGACTGATCTAGACTGGACACTAGGTTCTTGCGTGAACCCCATTCCCCGTAAGGTCCAGGCCACATATAGTATCCTGCTTTGGAAGATATCAGCAACTCATCACGATAGGGCTTCAAATCCTGTGCCAATACTCTACCGAATGTCTCTTCTGCTGAACCAGCAGGAGGGCCATAGTTATTTGCTAAATCGAAGTGAGTAATACCCAAATCGAATGATCTTCTGATCATACTTCGTGCATTCTCATATGTGTCGATGCCACCGAAATTATGCCATAGACCTAGAGTTACCGCTGGAAGCTTAAGCCCAGAACGACCACTGCGGTTATACTTCATCTTTGCGTAACGTTCTTCATTTGCGATATACACCATTACATATCCACCCTTCTATTTGCCAAAATAGTAGCTATCAGTCCGTGTTCAAAAAGTCATACTTATAATAACTTACTTACCTTATCCATTACTTCTGCAATGGGATCAGAAATAAGTAAATCAGCCTGATCATCGTGCGGCGTTGGATCTACATTAAGAAGGATCGTTCGATTTCCTCGGAAATAAGATATCAAGTTCGCTGCAGGATGTACAGTCAACGAAGTGCCACCAATGATAAGTAAATCGGCCGTTGAGATCGCCTCCATAGACTGGTACAATATTTGCCGGTCTAACGGTTCTTCATACAGTACGACATCTGGCTTAATGACAGCATCACAGGTTGAGCAACGCGGAACCTTTGCTTCACTTGCGATAATGACTCCCAAATCATAATACTGTGAACAACCCATACAATAATTACGATGAATAGATCCATGCAATTCTAACACGTTTGAGCTTCCTGCTTTTTGATGTAGCCCGTCAATATTTTGCGTAATAACCGTCTGTAACTTCCCTTGTTTCTCGAGAGCAGCCAGTAAATTGTGGCAAGCATTGGGGAGAGCGTGCTCATGGATCATCTTGCTGCGATAGAAATCATAGAACACTTCGGGATGTTCAACAAAGAAATGATGACTGAGCATCACTTCAGGCGGATAGGGCGAATGTTGCTCGCTTTGATACAGCCCTGCAGCAGAACGGAAATCAGGGATTCCACTCTCCGTCGATGTTCCCGCTCCTCCAAAAAATACAATTCTACTGTTCTCTTGAATCCAAGAGGCCAACGTTTCGATTTTTTGCATACTAGTTGTACCTCCTTCGCTCCCATATCTTTGAAAGATTAATTCGTTCCTTTTGCTAGATGATAAGCGTCCATATATTGCTCTGCTCTTAGGCGTACTTGATTCATATCACCCGTCTTAACCGCCTCTGCTGTAAGGTCTGATCCTATACTTACCGCCACAGCACCTGCTTTGATCCATTCTCCTAGATTCGAGAGCGACACACCTCCTGATGGCATGAAGTTCGCTTGAGGCATAGGTCCTTTCATTGTTTTGATGATCGATGGGTCAAATAGATTGCCAGGGAATAATTTCACGATGTCAACACCAAGCTCCAAAGCTTGTTGTACATCAGCTAACGTCATTAGCCCAGGCAAGACAGGTATACGATACAAATTACAGATTTTGATTGTTTCTGGATTCAGCGATGGTGCAACGACAAATTCAGCACCTGATAGTATCGCGGAACGTGCTGTTTGTGGTTCTAACACAGTACCTGCCCCAATAATAGCAAATTTGGATGGGTCAGTCGCATTCCAATGATATACCCGGCTCAGCTTTTCAATCGCATGTAATGCTCCAGGTACTGTCAGTGTCACTTCGATAACTTTAATTCCACCAGCAATAGCTTGCTCAGCCATTTCCACAACCTGATCTACAGAATTTCCTCGTAGTACTGCAACTACACCACTATCAATCATCTTTTGAATAAGTTGAATTTTTTTCACAATAACAGCTCCTAGTCCTAATTATATTAGTATTTCGTACATTATCTTTCAATGTGAGCCTTATTATTCAAACGAGCATCCACTTGTTCCCAAGTAGGTAACGCTTCCCAATCTCCCACTGCTTGGATGACCATAGATCCCATTAAATTACCAAGTCGTGTAGCCTCAATCGCTGAGTACCCTTTAAGCAGACCTGCAAGAAAACCCGCGCAGAATCCATCGCCTGCACCCACTGTATCTAATACCTGCTCTGCTTTGAAATAGGGGACTTCGTTAAGGACCCCTGCTTCCAATACATATGTCAAATCTGGTCCTCCCTTTATAATCGAGATTCCTGGTAACTGTGAGAGCTTCTCGAATATATAGGAAGTATCATCTGTATCATATAATAGTTGAAGCTCATCAAGTCCTGGAAGGAAATAATCCGCTTTCTCTGCAAGACGAAGAAGAACGGGGCGTGCCTCTTCCAATGACCATAACTTTAAGCGTAGGTTGGGATCGAAGCTAACCTTAACACCAGACTTTTTCGCGATATCGATTGCTGCTTCAACAGTTTCAAGACCAGATGCACTTATCGCAGCGGTAATACCCGTTACGTGTAGTATGCTCGCAGATTCAATATACATAGGATCCAAATGATAAGGCATCATCCGACTTGCTGCTGATCCCTTCCGATAATAATGTACTGAGGATTTGCCGGAGGCGTTCTCACGAATCATTAAGCCAGTAGGCTCCTCTTCGCTAAACAAGACCTGAGATACATCTACTCCCTCACCACGAACTGACTTATAGATCATATTCCCCATTGGGTCGTTCCCAAGCCTTCCAAACCAACCCGCACGGTGCCCTAAACGTGAAACGCCAATAGCAACATTACTCTCTGCTCCGCCAAACGATTTAGATAATGTTGACGCATATTCTAAGCCTCGGGAATCCTGTGCCGTAAAAAGGCCCATACTTTCACCGAACGTAACGATTTCCGGATGAAACTTTGCAACCGCTTGCATGAGATATCCTCCTCTATGTATTCTTTCTCTTCTTATTGTCGAACGAACCCACCAAGTTGTCAATGCTTGAGTTGATAAATTTAGTTCATCGCTTTGACACAAATTCATAAGATGAGAGCGTTTACCATTGTGATATAAATCACAATTGTTATAACAAGAAAGTAGTAATTTTAAATTATAGATAAATAAGAACCATTAGAGATACAAATACCTTTGGATAGGACGATGGGGGACGACTTTATGGATACGAGTATACTTAAACAAGGCGAGACTTATTTTCTCAACTTGCGATTTCTGCTTATTGTTACAGTATTTATAGCTAATGCTATTGAACCGCTAATCCTACAAATGAGCGGCCTCCATCAATTATTTCTATGGATACTGACCTTTCATATGCCGTTATTCGTTCTAGTCACGGGTTACTTCGCCAAATCAAGTTTAACAGGTAAAGTTGGCCGAAGAACATTAACACAAATCGGCTTACAGTATATTATTTTCCAAAGCATTTATTCATTTCTAGATTATACCTTTTTTCATGTTGCTAACACACATCATTCTTTTTTTGCCCCCTATTTATTGTTATGGTTTCTTGCAAGTCATATTTGTTGGCGTTTGATATCGATCTCAACGAGAAAACTTTCGCCTACTCAACAAATAATATTGTCTTTGATTCTAGGCGTGCTGGTAGGGTATTTACCCTTTGATGGTGTGTGGCTCAGCATCAGTCGAACTTTTGTCTTTCTACCTTTTTTCATTATAGGAACCCATTTTAATTTCTCTGTATTCATGGAGTTAATCACTACTTGGAGAAAAAGGGGATTCGCCTTTGTGTCCGTTGGTCTCTTTGTTATTCTTGGTTTATGGGGGTTGAATGTCCCTACGGGTTGGTTATTTGGAAGCATGACTTTTATACAACTTGGTCAACATGAATGGTATGCAGGAATATTCCGCATCGCTCTTTATATTCTTCAATTCATCTCTGCGGCTGCTTTTATGGCTTGGATTCCTATGATCGAAAGTCGAATAACCCATATGGGACGTCGTACGCTCTATGTATTCCTATTACATGGATTCATCATTAGATTGGCTAATATATCCGGTGTATATCAACATATTAACACTCCTGAAGCAGCTGTACTTCTCATTGTTACCGCTATAGCCTTAACCATACTATTAGCGCAACCATTTGTTACTCGTCTTGCACATCCTCTAGTGGAACCGTCTGTTCATTGGATCATTCATTTGGAGAATCGAGCATTCCGGCGTTCTTAGCACCCTCTATCCGTTTCACTCGGATTATTAGACACTGCCTCTATTATATCATTGGAGGTGGTGTCTTCCTTTTCCTCTACAATTGCTAGAAAAAGCATATCATTTATGATAGACTCTTTTAAAACCAACTAGGTGTTTACTCTGTTGCGTAACCGCGATCATGCGGGAAACACTATAATTTCATTTGGGGGAACTAGACATTATGCGACCAAAAAAAATGCGTTCAGACATGATTACGAAAGGCTTCGACCGTGCTCCACACCGCAGTTTATTGCGGGCAGCAGGCGTGAAGGAAGAAGATTTCGGCAAACCATTTATAGCGGTATGTAACTCTTATATCGACATCGTTCCAGGACATATCCACCTTCAAGAATTCGGTAAGATTGTTAAAGATGCTATCCGCGAAGCCGGAGGTGTTCCCTTTGAATTCAACACTATTGGTGTAGATGATGGTATCGCCATGGGACATATCGGTATGCGTTACTCTTTACCCAGTCGTGAGATCATTGCAGATTCAGTAGAAACCGTTGTTGCCGCTCACTGGTTCGATGGTATGGTCTGTATCCCGAACTGTGACAAAATCACACCAGGCATGATGATGGGTGCGCTTCGCGTGAATATCCCAACCATATTCGTTAGTGGTGGACCTATGAAGGCTGGTAAAGACAGTAATGGTCGCTCCATTTCCCTTACCTCTGTCTTTGAAGGTGTTGGAGCTCACTCCGTAGGTGCCTTATCTGACGAAGGTTTGCTCGAACTAGAACAATTCGGTTGTCCTACCTGTGGATCTTGCTCTGGTATGTTCACAGCCAACTCTATGAACTGCCTTGCTGAAGGACTTGGACTTGCACTACCAGGGAATGGTACCATCCTTGCAGTAGCTGAAGAACGGAAAGATTTCGTTAGACAATCCGCTACACAATTAATGGAACTGATCAAGCTAGATATCAAACCTAGAGATATCGTTACCATGGATGCCCTTGATAATGCATTCGCATTGGATATGGCAATGGGTGGTTCTACTAATACCGTATTGCACACACTAGCGCTAGCACACGAAGCTGAACTTGATTATCCGATTGAACGTATTAATGAAGTAGCCAATCGCGTGCCTCATTTAGCTAAGCTTGCTCCTGCTTCAGACTGGCACATCGAGGACCTTCATAATGCTGGTGGCGTAAGTGCTATAATTAATGAACTTCTGAAGAAACCAGGTGCCATTAACGGAGACTGTATTACGGTATCTGCCAAAACACTACGTGAAAATGTTGAAGGCTGTGAAATCATAGATCAGAATGTCATCCACCCTCTAGACAACCCACACTCCGAGCGCGGTGGACTTGCTGTCCTATTCGGTAATCTAGCTCCTGGAGGCTCTATCATTAAAGTGGGTGCCGTTGATGCTTCAGTAGGTGGCTACCACAAAGGGCCAGCCATCTGCTTCGATTCCCAGGATGAAGCATTACACGGCATTACCAATGGTAAAGTAAAAGAAGGACATGTCGTTGTCATTCGTTATGAAGGTCCTAAAGGTGGTCCAGGAATGCCAGAAATGCTTGCTCCAACTTCTCAAATTGTCGGCATGGGACTTGGTGCCAAAGTAGGACTTATCACTGATGGTCGCTTCTCTGGTGCATCTCGCGGAATAAGTATTGGACATATTTCTCCTGAAGCTGCTGAAGGCGGACCTATCGCTTTCGTTGAAGACGGGGATATCATCGAATTAGATCTTAACAATCGTACCATTCAACTCGAAATTGATGATGAAGAATTCGAACGCCGTCGTGCGAATTGGAAAGGTTTCGAACCGAAGGTGAAAACAGGATATCTTGCTCGTTACTCTAAATTGGTAACGAACGCCAGTTCCGGTGGTGTGCTTAAGGTCTAATATTCAAAAACATATAAGGGGAGTGTCCCATTAGTAGATTTCCCTACTGATGGAGCACTCCCCTTTTTACTATAAGTTCTATTTACATCGCAGACGATGGAGATCATTGCGATACATTTAATAATTCCGGACTATCAGTAGCTATAATCGTATTCATTACTTCTGAATTTACCTTACGATGCGATCCATTAACCGAGTAACGTTCGAACAGTAGATCCACAGGCATAATGATCATTTTGGGAACTAGTTTAGCAGGTGATTTCTTCAATCGATCCTGACCCGCTGGATGAATAACACTCATCAACACTTTCAGATATACGGTCGTTGATTTCGCAAACCAACCATTCGGTAGATCTCGAATGCTGAAACCAAACTTTTCAGGTCCACGATTAATCATACTTACACCATAAAGTGCCTTAGCATCCCTTAATCCAGCATTGTCCATTAACTGGTAGGCTAATGTCGGTAATTCTTTCTCCATTGTACGAATCATTTGAATGGCCAAATGCACTGTCGAACGCGAGTTGACGCCTATCCGAAATAACTTCTGATTATCAAAATGTAACTCAACAATCGGAGCACCCTTTTCCAATGTTGAGCCATTATCTAGAATTACCGTTTCCCCCTTATAGCGACGAAGCCGATAATGCAGAAATGGATCTGCCGGAGTTACTGTCTTAAGATGAAAGATGAAATGGAATACAACTTCCCACATTAGCCAGAGCTTCACAACGAATTGCTTCCCAATGGATAGTTTACTTTCAGGAGCGTTCTCCGTAACTTTAATCATTTCGTCAATACGAATACTTTGCAATTGCCGGCGTTCTGCCTCTTGTAGAACTTGCTCCAACGCTATTAACATTTGCTTGGGTGCATCAGGATTAGCACCGATGGTTGATCCACAATCATGAAGAAGCATTACTTCTCCAGGTTTAAGCTTGTTCAACATTCGCTTCGCTAATTTGTCTGCTCCCGTCTTCTCGCGCCAATCACCGAACATTGATGACCATAACACTATTTTATATTGACCACGTTTATAGACATCAAACATATTCACAATCCCCCAAGGTGGGCGATAGTAGGTGGCCCATTCCCCCGTTATGGAGAATATGATTTCAGCTGTCATCTTAATCTGTTTACGTACAGTTCCAGGACGCATAAACCAATTAGACTTGTGTATGTAGTTATGAATCCCAATAAGATGACCTTCTTCATGCATCCTTTTTAATAACTCAGGATGTTGTTCGGCATTTCTTCCAACTACAAAAAAAGTCGCCTTAGCATCATATCGCTTGAGTAAATCCAACAATTGTGGCGTATAACGAGGATCAGGACCATCATCAAAAGTAAGTGCAAATTCTCTTTCACTCTTCCCCTTACGAAACACTCTAAATCCAAATATTCGGGTGATCATACCCGGGATGAATGCATAGAAGGATGAAATATAAAACAACCATAGCATCAACGTCTGCACACCCATTCACCTTCTTTTCTCTGATTGACTTTGTTGTGCTGTCCTATATTAATAAGCTTATATTCTTTTATGTTCGGGCAAAAATCACTATTTATTATTTTATCATAATTTCCAATCAAATAGGTGTTTTTTAAAAAATCATGTACAATGAAACGAGCGATCTATTATCATTTTGCTAAAGGAGATGAGATTTAACTATGCTTCCTCTTTATAAGAAGTATTGGCGTACATTTTTTGATATCGCACTCATTGCTATGACCGTTTTTTTGACCATGTATATTTTCAGTAAGCTATACCAACTAGCCACACCTGTGTTCTTGTCTTTTCTAATCTTTTTAATGATCGAACCACTCGCTAAGCTTCTTCACAAAAAGGGATTAAACAAAGCATTGTCATCTGCCATTTCCGTTCTATTGTTTGTGCTCGTCATTCTTGGAATTATGTTAGGCGCTGGACTCATCGTCATATCTCAGATTTCAAATCTACAGGATAATTTACCCCATTATACGGTGATAATTCAAAAGCAGTTCACTTACTCTATGGATTTTCTACATACCAAAATAGACCTTCTGCCACCGAGCATTTTAGAAAAGGCAAATGAATACTTCACGCTATTAACTGATTTCGCTTCCGGTTTATTGGTTAATTCTTTCAAGTATTTCATTTCTATTTTCAGTTCATTTTCATCTTTCCTTGCCAACTTTGGGATCGCTATTATTTTAGCATTCTTCCTAAGCGTTGAGATTGAAAGCTGGCGCCGTATTGCAAACGATAAATTTCCTAAGACGATCAAGAATGCTTTCGTTTTTCTAAAAGAGAATGTGTTCAAGTCCATTGGCTCTTATCTTAAAGCCCAGATGATCATGGTCTTTATTTCCTTCGTACTTTTATATATCGGATTTTTAATATTAAACACAGGAAATTCATTAACACTAGCCCTAATTTGTGCCATGCTCGATATTCTCCCACTTGTTGGGATTCCGGTCATTTTCATTCCATGGATTATCTATTTATTCGTTGTGGGAAATACCAGCCTTGCTATTGGCTTATGCGTACTACTCATTGTTGTCTTGATTACGCGTCAATTGTTGGAACCCAAAATTGCAGGTAATTCCATTGGTGTAACCTCTGCCTTCTTAATGCTCTCTTTTATGATTATTTCACTATCTTTATTCGGAATCTCTGGATTAATTCTTTCTCCAATACTACTTATTCTGATCAAAGAACTATTGCAACAAGGATACCTTCAAAAGTGGATCAGACTGCCGCAAGAAGAATTTGAAGTATCTCCATTCGATATGAGTCAACGACCAGAAGCAGATAAGGAATCTGTAGCTGACGATAACAGCCCCATAATTTGACCAAAAAGTGCCGTTGCTTTGTTATTCGTATCAGGAGCTACATTCTGGAATAACACCGCAACGGCATATTCCGGCTGATTTACAGGACCATACCCTATGAACCATTGATTGTTCTTAGGGTTACCCTTTAATATAACTTGTGCTGTTCCAGATTTACCAGCTAGTGGCCATTCGGCATGGGCTAAGGATTTCCCAGTTCCTTCTGTAACCACCTTTCTCATCCATGAACTGAGGAGCCTTGCTGTTTCCGGTGATATGCTACTCCGAGTCTCAGGATAAGTATGAGTAGTCAATTTTTTCATAACCTGTCCATTATGATAAGAGATTCGTTCTAGAATCCGTGGTGCTTGAAGCTGACCTCTGTTAAGAAGTGTCACTACTAAATTGGCCGCTTGTAATGGCGTCATCGTCACATCCCGTTGTCCAATTCCAGTCTGAGCTCTCACCCCTCCATCATGTAAAGATGAAGAGTCAAAGATCGTTCCGGTTTCCTCATGATCCAAAGGCTTTAACACTGAATATCCAAGGATGTCATTATCTTCCCACCCTATCCTTCTTCCCATGCCAAGTGCCTGAGCAGTGCCTTCTATCTGTGCTGATTCAAGCCTCTCTGCTAATGTCGCAAACACAACATTACAGGACTCCGCATAAGCTTGCTCAAGTGTTAAGGTACCATGTCCTCCTTCTTTCCAACAGGATAATCCATACTTCTTATAATGACCGTTACAATGAAATTTCTCATTCGGCGATGTTACTCCCGCCTCCAATGCAGCAGCTGCAATGACTGTTTTAAAAATAGAGCCTGGTGTCGTAGCTTGTATCGCTTTGTTATTCCATTCGCCTATTCCCGGATGAATCGCCAATGGATTGTAGAAAGGAACAGACACCATTGCCATAATATCTGCGTTATGCGCGTCTAGAACAACTACCGCTCCCTGTTTCATTCCCGATTGGTTCGTAAGATTCTCAATTTGTTGCTGAAGACGCTTGTCGATCGTCGTTGTAAAACGTAAAGGATAGTAAGGATTATTTGGAGCCTTCACACGAATGCCAGCACCGGATAGGGGATTATTCCTTCCATCGACCGTATAATAAGCAATGGTTGGCCCAATCCCCCTTAGAAGCGGCTCCAATGTTTTCTCGAGCCCTGCTCCCCCGTGCTTCAGGTTCCCCCCCATATTCGTAAGGGCCGACTTCTCAGCCGATTGTGACAAGTATCCCAACCATTGCATTCCTGAAAGGTTGTCGCTATATCTTTTTCGATAAGGTAACACTTTAATACCACTTACGTCCATTTGTGTAATGAGATTAGCCTGAGATACACTTAGAGACATAGGACCATCTCCTACGTTACTTCGCCATGCTGAAGGCTCTCGCAGATTCTGCCATGCCTGATGAAATGAGAGCGCGCTTGTACCTAAACTTTCTGCAATCTGCTCTAGCTTTGTTTCCACTAATCCGCTCTTAACTGAGCTTCTATCGACGGGGAATAATATGGCTGCTGGAATAGTTTCATCCGTTAATGACTCCCCATGTCGATCAGTAAATGTCCCACGACCAGAATCAAGCACGACTGCTCGTTCTCTTTGGAGTACGGACATCTCTTGGAGCGTATATTTACTATTGGGTAATAGCATAGTTTTCATGAATATTTGAATATATACCAATCGGAACAATAGTATAACCATCATTCCTGTCAGTATCACTAGACTATAAAAGATACGTTTCTTTTGCTGAAGGTTCACAATTATTCCTCTTTTACTTTTTACTTATATTGTTTCCCTTTCTACAACTATTTCATCCTTCTCTTCTGTCTCCCTTTATGTTCGTGAAGTTTTCTTAACGAGCTGAAGACCTCCGAAGTGGAGCCAACTGAAAAGAATCTACACACATTGATGTAGAATGCCGCTACGGTAACGGATTATCCTTACGATCGCTGTTGCCCTCTGATTTCTTGATTTCATTCCGCTTATAGCGGTTGAAATTTATTTTTCAAGTTCTGTTATTTAAAAATCATCAACTTTTTTTCTTACCTTCCTTCGAAGCTTAAAGCCAAAGCTATTAGTATACACCTCATTTTTTGTCATTAGTTTATATGCGTCAAGCAGGGTTGAAGTTCGCATTAAAATGTAGATACCAATGGCAACCAATCCAATACAGACTGGGTAATAAGGCACTAAAAATTCGGAAGTAATAAACTTTCTTTCTATTCCAAAGGCTAAGAGTCCCGCAACAAATAAACCGAGGCCTACTAAATGAATCACAACATATCTTTTTTTCATCACATCGTATCTTACTGTCAACTCTTTAAGGTATTTTTCATCAAACAGCAGAGACTCAGTCTTGAGTATTTTATATTGATCTTCTTCTAAATATGATGTTGATACAAACATCCCAATTCCGAATGTAGCAAGAATGATGGTTGGGATAATATAAATCACTGGATCTTGTTTAAATATGAAATAGGGCATAAAGGATAAAGCAATCAGGAAAAATCCTAATGCCATATACTTAGATACCTTATGTATAGACAATAAATATCCTTCAGCCAATTCTTTACTAACGTAATATCCCGCCTCCTTATCATTGCTCGGTTCAGCAGAATCCTTTAACAGATAATCCATCGAAACCCCAAAAATATTTCCAATCATAAGAAGTTTTTCTGTTTCGGGATATCCTTGACCATTTTCCCATTTACTAATTGCCTGTCTTGTCGTGTTTATTTTTTCGGCTAAACCCTCTTGAGAAAGTCCCTTTTCTTTTCTTAATTGAAATAACTTTTCACCAAATGTCATTTGTACGAACTCCTTTATTTGCTAACTATAGTATGATAATATCAACGATTCCACACTATTTTCTATTTATTTTTTTCTTAGTTGAGATGCACCGTATATAATTGCAAAAAGGACGAAGCCTATAATAACGAGTATATTCGTCAGTGGATCGCTAATTCTCGGTATTGAATTCTGGAACACTTTTAAAAGAACTAATAATCCTATGGCAAAAATAATTCCGGCAAATGTTACTTTTTTCATTATTTCATTCCTCCTAGATTTCGTTTAAACGAAGTATATTGTAATATATCAACATTCATCAAATGTCACTTTTATGAATCCCCTTTCTTATTACTATCTATATTTTAGGGAAACATTGCCCTCGGTTCTACCATATGGGAGATGCACTTTGTCAACTTACGGTTGCAATGATGTTATACAGTGTATTTTGTATGAAAATTACCCATCCAACCTATATATTGAACTCACAGGAGAAATTCATTGTAAATCATTAATTTTTTTTACATTCATTCTTCATCATCCTCAATCCACACGATTATCCAGATACCCCACAAAAATAAAGGTCCCTCCAAATGGAGGGACCTTCTATATTTTCTGAGTAACCTAAAGTTAAACCGTAAATCGTGACAAAGTCTCTTTCAGTTCGGTCGAGACATTCTCCAATTTACCGGATAACTGTACCAATTGATTACCGATACTTTGTTGTTCATTACTGAGTGATGCAACTTCTTCTGAAGTTGCAGATGACTCCTCAGCAACAGCACTTACATTTGACATCGCATCTGACAAGATGGATTGGGTCTGGCTCAATCCTTCAATCGACTGTGTTACCGAATCTAATCGCTGAATGAAATCACCCATTTGCCCTTGTACGGATACGAAGATATCATTTGTTTCCTTTACAGCTGTCATCTGATGTTGAAATAACGGATATGCTTCTGAAAGCGCATCTACTGTTTCATTCATTTCACCCATGATTCGATCCGTAATTTGACCTACCATATCAATAGACTTCCTCGATTGATCTGCCAATTGCCGAATTTCATCAGCAACTACCATAAAGCCTTTTCCCGCAGCACCAGCACGTGCCGCTTCAATTGTTGCGTTCAATGATAGGATATTCGTCTGCTTCGTAACGTTTTGCAATACTTCAAGCACCTTATTAACAGACATGGTTGTTTCCTTAAGACCATCCACTTTCTTCATTAAGGAACCAACCATATTCTCAGTCTGATGCGTCTGATCCAATAGGTCGTTCAGTTGACTCGTACCTAACTCACTGGAATTTTCAACATCACGAGCAGCTTTGCCCATTTCATTGTTTGCACTAATTACCGTTTGCATTTGCTGAGAAATATGCTCTGTTAGCTCATTACCCCGCTCTGCTTCTGTTGCAAGACTACTAGCTCCATTAGCAATCTCCTCCGTTGCAACAGCAATCTCACGAGCGGAAAGAGCCGTTTTATTGGATGCGTCTGATAATTCACTTGCTGTATCCAGAACATCCTGCGCCGTATTATTCGTCTGATTCACTAAGTTGGTAATCTGCTCCATCATCACGTTAAAGCTTCCGGAGAGTTCTCCAATTTCATCATTCGATACATGTTTTGAGCGAACTCGAAGATCCCCCTTCGACCCTTCAATTAATAGGTTCCTCAGGTTAACAAGCGGACGAGCAATCATGCGGACCAACAACAATCCGATCAGAACAGCAAGAACAGCAACGGATATTGCCGAAATGATTGTAAAGGTAAGGATCCCCCTAGCATCCTTTACTAGCTCTGAAGTAGGAATAGCTCCTATAACCTTCCAATCCGTTGTTTTAAGTGTATTATACACAGCTAGAACCTCGGTACCACCCTCATCTGTAGCATTCAGATCATTGGATAGCTCTTCTTGATCGGCCATAAACGTAAACTCCGTCTGGTTGCCAGCCTCCCCAACCACACTTGAAGCAACAACTTGACCATCACTAGTATCTATCTCTAACTTGCTACCAGTACCCAAATTAACGCCTCTCAATTGTTCTTCTAGTACATCCTGTTTAAATTCCATCACAAGTACAAATGTTTTGGACATACCTGTCAAACTTTTAAGCGAACGTACAAATTTAAAGGTAGGTTCTCCTTGCACACCTGCTTCTGTTGGAACCCACATGGTCCCGTTCTTATCTTTTATTAATCCGAACCAAGGCTGTGAACGTACCGTTTCCATATCCGTGGAAATATTTCCGCTTGTAATCGGTCTCATTTCAGCATCGGGCGGAACAATAAAAATTCCATTGATCGCACTATTTGTATTAACTTGACTCGTCAATTTCCCGTTAATCTTATCAGTAGCCACAAATAAATCATAATCTGAAATGTCTGATTCTGTTAAGCCTCCGATAAGTTGTTGCATTTCAGTATCAAAAAATAATTGCATTGAGACATCTTCAAATTGTTTTAAAATAATATCAAGTTTCTCGGATGTTTGAATAATCGTCTGTTTATTAGCATTAGCCGCAGTATTCTCAATGGTATTCTTGGCCTTTATGTATGACATAATTCCTACAAGTAAAACAAATGCAACAATTGCTGTGAAAAATATCAGGAATAACTTGACCCCGACTGATCTAGACGGATTAAATTTCCTTATTTGTTTCCATACTTTATTATAATCTTTCGATTCACTTGAATTATTATCCTTTTTCAGATTCTCATTAGTCTCCTCTCCAGTCTGTGTTCTTTCCCCTATGAATTTCCGAATTACATTTTTCCTCTTCCTATTATCCTTACTCATATATCTTCACCTACCAGTAAATTATGCATAACGTATCACATATAATGAAAGCGCTATGTTTGCTAATATAGTAGTAATTCGACAATATATTCAATTATCCTCTTCCAATAAAAAAAGAATTAAAAAGAGCGGTTTTTGTCGAAAAAAAACTGACGAATGTTTCATCGTCAGTTCATTTAATATGTTATTATCTCTTAATTCGCATCATATCATAATAACTAATAGGCTGATCAACCTTCAAAGTAATACGCTGTAATGGATGACGTGCTGCATCTAACTCGTTACCATCCTCATCCCAAATCTTATCCACTAATTGTTTGAAGAATCTTCCGCCGGGTCCAAAGAACTCTATCTCTTGTCCAGGCTTGAAATGATTTCGTTGTTGAATAACAGCCATGCCATTCTCCGCATTATATTCTAGCACTAAGCCTGCAAAGTCATACGGTGTAGCCTTCTCTTCTGGTTCATAGATATGATCTTCGTGATCAGGAGTATCATAGAAAAAACCAGTATTCAACGGACGATTTGCCGCTTTGTTAATCTCCTCCACCCATTCAGGCTTCAGCACATAATGTTCCGGGTCTGCCATGTAAGAATCGATAGCTTGACGATAAGCACTCACTACAGTAGCTACATAATGCAATGATTTCATTCGTCCTTCAATTTTGAAACTGTCAATCCCAACCTCGATGAGTTCAGGTATGCTCTCAAGCATACATAGATCTTTAGATCCCATGGTGAAGGCATTATCTTCCGGTTGGAACAACGGAAGCTGAGTTACATTAGGTTTCATTGATCCTAAGCTTGCTTGATCCTCGATATTCTCTTCTGATACCCAACTTTCATTCGCGGGCGCATCTTCGAATAAATCATAACTCCAACGACATGACTGACAGCAACCCCCACGATTGGAATCTCGGTCAGTGAAGTGATTCGAGAGGACGCAACGTCCAGAATAAGATGAACACATAGCACCATGGATAAACGCTTCAATTTCAATATCCACATGCTCTTTAATTTCAGCTATCTCCTTCAGGCTAACTTCGCGACCTAATACAACCCGTGGTAGCCCCTCTTCCTTCCAAAACTTCACTGCTTGCCAATTCAGTGTTGACTGCTGCGTACTTAAATGTACTTCTATTTCTGGTACAATCCTCTGTGCAATTTCAATAATAGCTGGATCAGCTGTAATAATGGCTGCAATACCAGCTTCATGAAGCTTATGCAAATAGTGTTCAATGCCCTCTAAATCCTCATTATGTGCATAAATATTAGTGGCAACAAACACCTTAGCGCCATATTTCCGAGCAAATTCCACACCTTCACGCATTTCTTCAAAACTGAAGTTGTCCGCATTCGACCGTAAACCATATTTTTGTCCACCAATATAGACAGCATCCGCTCCGTAATGAATTGCAAACTTCAACTTCTCTAAATTACCTGCTGGTGCCAAAAGCTCTGGTTTATCTAGACGGCTTCGCTTGCCTTTATACATAGGTTGAGTCTTGACTTCCATTGTCTGTACCACCTCACATGTGACTTTAATCAATATACTTGTTCTTTATAAAAGAATCCGAACGTCAACTCCCGATCTGGATCTTGACTCTTACGAATATTGTCCATAGATTGCTCTTGGAATTTATAACTTTCTGGATCGGCTACATACTCATCAATCACTTGTCTGAATGTTCTCACAACCGTCTCGTTATAAGCCAAAGGCTTTAGCAACCCTTCAATTTTAAAACTATTCACACCCGCTTCGATAAGCAAATGTAAATCCTCCAGTATACAGATGTCATCCGAACTCATAATATGTGTTCCGTTCACATCTTCATAAATAGGATACTTCTCACCAGGACGCTCTGCTTCTAAAAGAAACAGCCCACGTTCTTTACCTAGGCTACCACCGTCAGTTGGCCTGCCTTGATGCAACATATAGCTACCAACTAAGCTCCGCTTAGAATGATAAATATTTGTCATTCCGTGCACCTGAACCTGTGACTCCATGTCCAAATGACCTTTCATTCCTGTCATTTCATCCATATTGAGCTCTCTAGCAAATACTGCTCGAGTCGCGCCTCTACGTCCCCAGTAGTTCGCTGTTGCATAATTGGTTGTTGTCATCTCTGCATTCCAATGAAGCTTTAACTGGGGTGCGTTCTCTTGAATAGCGAACAATACAGCCGGATCATTAAATTCGACGGCATCCACACCCGCCTCACCCAATGCCTTAACATACTCAGTTAAAGAGTCTATGATATCATTTGTTATCAGATTATGCAGACTTACATATACACTGACTTGACGAGCGTGTGCCTGCTTTACAGCCTCTTGAATTTCTTCTATCGAGAAACTACCTGCGAGTCTCATCCCGAAAGTATCGTTTCCTATCAATAGAGCATCGGCTCCTGCATTTATTAAAGGGGTTATTTCTTCCAAAGATCCTGCAGTTACCAGAAGTTCTGGTTTGTTAACCATATTTTGCACCTCTTTTATTGTGACATACTCTTACTTTTTTCAATATTACTTAAATGTTCTTTATATGTTGTAGCAAATAAGTGTTCTTGTGATCCATCTTTCTTGGTCACATAGAAGAAATACTCGGAAGATTCCGGATGAAGTGCTGCTTCAATTGAAGCAAGACTTGGATTGCAAATAGGTCCTGGTGGAAGTCCTTCAATTAAATACGTATTATAGGGGCTTTTAACCTCTAAATCTTTATAATAAAGACGTTCTTTCGGTTGATCTAGGGCATATTGAACAGTCGCATCGATCTCCAACTTCTGTCCTTTATCCAAGCGATTGTAGATAACACCCGCAACGAGTGAGCGTTCATGATCCGCAACAACTTCACGTTCCACAAGAGAAGCAATCGTTAACAGTTCATGCAACGTCAAGCCTCTTTCCTTAAGATCTTGTTCCAAGTTATTTATAGTATTCAGCTTTTTCAGCAGTTGAGTTGTCATTGTCTTAATAATATCTGCTTCCGTGATCCCTTTTTTTAACTCATAGGTCTCCGGAAAAAGATATCCTTCTAATGCATGCTTCATTTCTGGGTTTGTCGAGATAGTATCTATAAATGCTGCATCAGCACTTGAAGACTGGTTAGCAAGCTTTAATAATGCTTCCCCATCTATAATTCCCTCTTTATCAAGCTTGTCCGCCAACTGTTCAACGGTATAACCTTCAGGTATTGTGAATCGAACCATCTCTTCCTTCACCACATCACCATTGTTGAACATCGCTATCAAATCATCATTTGAAGTTCCCGGGGTGATAACGTAATTCCCAGCTTGAAACCGACTTCCCTGCTCTTTCCATTTCAAATATGCAATAAATATCAAATCGTTCTTAATCAACGCTTTCTCTTGTAATAATCCAGCAATTTTGATTGTACCCATTCCACGCTCAATGGTAAATTCCACAAGTTCATCAGATTTCTTAACAGGTTGCATGCCATTCCAAATAAATATCG
The DNA here is from genome assembly GCF_051550225.1 of Paenibacillus sp. FA6. Taxonomy (NCBI): domain Bacteria; kingdom Bacillati; phylum Bacillota; class Bacilli; order Caryophanales; family Paenibacillaceae; genus Paenibacillus; species Paenibacillus sp. FA6. The sequence continues at coordinate 3,251,347 of NZ_CP188820.1, forward strand.
CCGCTCCACCTACGGCTAAAACTAGTAGCATAAAAATAATTCCAATGACTTTAGTTCTAGCTTTCAAAGAAATCTCAGTCCCTTCACAGCCAAAAAGAGCGGACTAATCCGCCCTCTCGGCACTTCATATTGAATTAAGTTATCACTAACATTCTAATAGTACTAAGAAGTTCTAAACATCGATATCATGTGGGAAAGTCATCTCATCATACAGCTCTGCGATGTTCTCCCATTCTTCATCGTCATCAATGGTAACAAGCTCTAATTCCCCTTCTGCAGAAGTGACCACTCTAAGAATGTCGTATTCATCGCGATCCTCATCAACGTTTAGCAGAACAGCATAGCTTTGATCACCAACAACAAATTCAGCTGTTAGATCAAATACGGAAGTTGTACCGTCTTCATCTTCCAACTCAATCGTTGGGCCGAAAGTTTCCTTCAATCGATTACTCCAATTAGCCTGATGATTAGAGATTTCACTCATCGTATTATTCTCCTCCGTCGAGTTCAGCAACAAGCGTATTAAATGTTTCTTCAACGATTGCCCATTCCTCGTCATTATCGATCATATATAACTTGATATCGTCCCCATCTTCGTCTTCTTCATAGCGAAACGCATAAACTTCATCCGTATCTTCATCCTCGGAATCCATGGGTACAACCATCATATACTTCGCATCAGAACCATCCACTTCGAATTTCATGATGACCTCAAACTCTTCTTCATTTCCCTCATCATCAGGAATATAGATAATTTCCGGTTCATCTACGATATTAATATTGTCATTAGCCATTTATATCACCCTCACCTTATACTCTTAGAATCCAAATAGTTTTGCAAAATCAAACTGGCTGCCATCTTATCAACGACCTGTTTACGCTTCTTCCGACTAACATTGGCTTCAATTAACGTCCGTTCTGCAGAAACTGTAGTTAACCTCTCATCCCATAAATGAACGGGCAATTTGGTAATTTCCTTTAATTGATCTGCGAAAGCTATACAGATATCAGCTCGGAAACCTATTGTCCCATCCATATTCTTGGGTAAACCAACGACAATCTCAGCAATCTCATACTCACGGACCAGAACAACAATTCGCTCAAATTCAGCACCTTCACGACGACGTTCTATAACTTCAAGCCCCTGACCAGTCCAACCAAACATATCGCTAACTGCCACTCCAATTCTGCGATCCCCATAATCCAATCCCATGATTCTCATCAAGTTCTCCTAACGGTGATTGGCTAAATAAAACCGAACCAACTCTTCAATCAATTCATCACGTTCTTTCTTTCTAACCAGGCTCCTTGCATTGTTATGACGCGGTATATACGCAGGGTCTCCGGATAAAAGATATCCTACAATCTGGTTGATTGGATGATATTCCTTTTCTACCAACGCATCGTATACCGTTAGAAGAATCTCCTTCGAAGAAGCCTCCAACTCATCGCCATTCACATTGAATTTGACTGTCATATCCATCGAATCCATTCACACACCTCGCTTCTTAAAAACATGTCTAGGCATATTTTAGCGAACAACCTTTTGAATATTTGTATCTTTCTCTATCATAACATATTCATTACAGTGTAAGGAAATCCATAGATGAAAAAAAGGTGACTTTTTAAAATGATATCAAAGTATTGGTTTCACCCTAATTTAGTTTTTAACACTTTGACCCACTAGCTCATTAGCCAATCTTAAAGCTTCATCCAGTTTTCCCGCATCCTTACCCCCTGCTTGAGCCATATCAGGACGACCGCCACCGCCACCACCACAAACAGCAGCAACCTCTTTTACCAACTTACCTGCATGAAGACCTAACTTCACTAAAGCTTGAGGTACTGATACGACAAAGTTTACTTTATCATCCATCGTTGCGCCAAGCACTAACACGGCATTCGGAAGTTTTCCCTTTAACTCGTCAGCAAGCGATCTAAGTGTATCCATACTTCCTGCATTGACACGAACAGCTAGAAGATCTACCCCATTCACAGATATCACTTGGTCACTGAGTTCGCCTGCTTCAATGATACTTAGCTTACTTTGCAGAGATTCATTCTCCCGACCTAACTCTTTAAGCTGAACATGCATAGCATCAATACGTTTAGGAACATCATGTAGATTAGATTTGAGCAACTCTGCTGATTGTTTCAGAATATCAAGTTGTCCATCCATATACTGATAAGCCAATCGTCCTGTAACAGCTTCAATCCGTCTTACCCCTGATCCAATCCCACTTTCACTTACTAATTTGAAAATACCGATCTGTGACGTATTATTCACATGACAGCCTCCGCAAAGTTCAAGACTGTACTCTCCAACTTGTACAACTCTTACAATATCACCATATTTCTCACCGAAAAGAGCCATAGCACCTGAAGCCTTCGCCTCATCAATTGATTTGAACTCAATATGCACATCAAGGGCATTCCAAATTTGTTCATTGACGCGACGCTCAATATCAATAAGCTCTTCTTGCGATATGCTACCGAAATGGGAGAAGTCAAAACGTAATCGTTGTGTGTCCACTAAGGAACCCGCTTGGTTTACATGAGACCCTAGCACTTCTTTTAGCGCTTTATGCAGTAAATGAGTTGCCGTATGGTTCTTCACAATGTCCGAACGTTGCTCACGATTAACCTCTGCCTTGAGTGTTTCACCCACTCTTAGTTCTCCATCTTCAACTAGCACACGATGAACATGTTGACCTAATGGCGCTTTAAACATTCCTTCTACTTTGGCAGTGCTCTTTGCTCCACGTAACAGTCCCTGATCGCTGATCTGACCGCCACTTTCCGCATAGAATGGTGTAATATCAAGTATAACCTGACATGCTTCCCCAGCTGATACACGATCTACTAAGGCACCGTTAACGATGATTGCCATTATTTCAGACTCCGTTTGGGAGTCATTATATCCAACAAATTCACTTTTAATCGTTAGATCTCCAAGAATACCACCTTGAATTTGCATACTGCCACTATCATGTCTTGCGGCACGTGCACGTGTACGTTGCTCTTGCATCGAAGCATCAAATCCCTCTCGATCCACACTTAATCCATGCTCTATAGCATAATCTTCCGTCAGATCGAACGGAAATCCATAAGTATCATAAAGTTTGAATGCATCCGCACCACTAATAACAGTCCGTCCTTCTTTCAGCGCTTGATTACTAAGTCCCTCTAGAATAGATAAGCCATCAGATAAAGTCTCATGGAAACGCTCTTCTTCTGTAAAAATAACCTTGGCGATAAATTCCTGCTTCTCAACGACTTCAGGGTAATAACCACCCATGACATCCCCAATAGTTTCCGTTAATGTATATAGAAATGGCGTATCCAGACCTAACACTTTTCCATAACGAACTGCACGACGAAGCAGACGACGAATCACATAACCTCGACCTTCATTCGAAGGTAAAACACCATCAGCAACAGCAAATGAAACGGTACGAACATGGTCAGCGATAACTTTAAGAGCTATATCCTGCTCCACACTGTCATTGTATTTCACTTTCGCTAAAGCTGCAGTCTGTTGAATGATAGGCTGAAATAAATCCGTATCAAAGTTAGAATCTACATCTTGAAGAATGGATGCAAAACGCTCTAGACCTGCACCAGTATCAATATTCTTGTTCGGAAGTGGCGTATAGCTACCATCTTTATTATGATTAAATTGTGAGAAGACCAGATTCCAAACTTCCAAATAGCGTTCATTCTCTCCACCAGGGTACATCTCAGGATCTGACATACCATTTCCGTAAGCTTCTCCTCGATCGTAGAAGATTTCAGTACAAGGACCACATGGACCTTCGCCAATATCCCAGAAGTTATCCTCTAACTTCACAATCTGATTCTCAGAAAGACCAATTTTCTCATGCCATAACTTATAAGCTTCTTCATCCTCGGGATACACAGTTACTGACAAGCGTTCTGGATCAAATCCGATCCATTTCTTATCTGTTAGAAATTCCCATGCCCACGTAATAACTTCTTCTTTAAAGTAGTCACCAATCGAAAAGTTACCTAGCATTTCAAAAAAGGTATGGTGTCTACGTGTCTTACCGACATTCTCGATGTCATTCGTCCGAATACATTTTTGAGAATTAGCAATTCGTGGATTATCCGGTTTCTCACGTCCATCGAAGTATGATTTCAGAGGTGCCATTCCTGCATTGATCCACAAAAGGGATGGATCATTATGAGGAACGAGTGGCGCACTGGGCTCAATCTTATGTCCTTTTTCTGCAAAAAAGTCTAGCCATTTAGAACGAATCTCACTTGCTTTCATATCAAACGCCTCCATTATATATGTCTATGATATCCATGCTTTTAAACACAAAAAACGCCCCTGAATATTCAGGGACGATTAGCTCGCGGTACCACCCTGGTTATCGCCTTCGTACAACTCAGTTTCATAACTGCTTGTCCATGACTTGCGATCTCCTTTGTTACGGCTGCTAACGGGGTCCACCCGGTGAATTTGTCTCACACTCCGAAATTAGCTTTCCGACAGGTACACTTTCAGACTCTCTCAGCCTTCATGACTATCCATCATAAAGGAGTCTGTTCTCTGGGCAAGGTACACCATCGTACTTCATTTCATCACCGATTTGTCCATTTAATTGCATATTATCAGTCAAGTATATAGAGGTCCTAAGCTTCTGTCAATTCAGCGTCACACCGTCTTTCGCTTAATATAATACGTGAAGAGATGCTGGATGATCACTTTAAGAACAGCTAAAAAAGGAACCGCAATAATAAGTCCGACAATTCCAGCCATTTCTCCTCCTACCAATAGTGCAAATATAATAAGTACAGGATGTAAATGTAGCTTTCTTCCCACAATTTGCGGGGAGATCACATTGCTCTCCATCATTTGGCACAACGTATTGACCACAATCACCAGCAGTACCATTTTGATGGATACTGTAGATGCCATTACAACCGCCGGTGCTGCTCCTAGAAAGGGTCCAAGATAAGGAACCACATTGAATACCGCGACTACACTTGCAAGCAATAAGGCATAGGGCATACCGATAATCATGTAACCGATGTAAGCCATCACGCCAATAATAAGACAGACCATGAATTGACCGCGGACATAACTACCTAGCGCGCTATCGATTTCTTTTAACACAACGACAATTGTCTTTCTACCTGATCGCGGTAAATAGGATACAACCATCCTTTCAAACACATCGAAATCCTTTAAAATGTAAAATATCAGAAAAGGTATAATAAATATGTTGAGTACCACATTAATCGTACTTCCAATATTGTTCATAAAGTCGGAAATCCCATGTGCCAATCGATCTTCCCACTGAAAGAACCAATCCATAACACCAGCTCTAACGCCAGAGGGGAGAAGATTAGAATCTAAATTGGTCACAAAACTTTGGGCATGCATAGTCATCTCTGGCAAATGTTCATTCAATTCATCCAATTGCTCCATAAACATAGGAATCATATTCATCAGAATGACCACTAGGCAGGATATGAACACTGCATAAATTAATAACACCGCGATTAATCGTGGTACTTTACGATCCTGAAGCATACATACGACCGGATTAAGAACATATGAGATGATCATGGCTACCACAAATGGAGCAAGAATTACTTTGAGGAATTGATATGCGTGGATAAATAGCGGACGAAGTAGCCATATGAAATACACGATAATCAAACCGAGTAACACCCAAATCATCAATCGAAACCACTTATTGTGAGACATCGATTCCAAGTAATTCTCCTCCTTTCGGGCTGGACTAGCTTTGATAATAGTATATGTATAGAACTAGAAGAATAACCTACTTCGTAAGAACAACTTCTCTAAATTCAGATGAGTCATTCTAAACAATCTGAAACATATACTTTCTTATACTTCAAAAAACACCCCCAACCCAATGCCCATGTACAGGCAATGAATTAGAGGTGTTGATAGTACTTGCTTCATCGAATCTTAAGAAGACACATGAACATGCGGGAAGTCCTGAGCGATTTCCTCACCGAAGAATAAATCGTCCAACGAACTCAATGTTCCATCTTCCTCTACTTGATAAACGGACATCTTCTCTCCGTTAACCGTCAATTCGATGAAACAGCCCCAGCAATAAAACTGGTGGGATCCAATCTTTCCAATATCTTTCGAATTGCAATTTGGACATTTCATTTATTTAATCACCTATCCGTTTACAGAATGAATAGCGTTATCCAAACACTCCTCACTCATTGGAGGAACTACCACAGAGTTTTCCCCAATGACCATATCGGAAGTACAAGGTAGCCACTTTCGGCCTTCAATGATATCCGTGACGAAACCATCACTTATTTCCAGACCTATTATTGTATTGCCCATTTTCTGATCAAAGTAAACATCCGAGATACGTCCAAGCATGAGACCATCTTCCGTTAGGACAGGTAAATCGCATAGTTTTTTCTTTCCCAGAGAATAGGTGAACTGTATATTGTCGACTTTCATCTTACGAATCGCCTGTTGATTACGAATCATAACGGCATCCTCACCATATGCGATGATGTCGTCCCAAGCGATCGTCTTTAACATGTTGGAGAACAATGCTTTACGTTCAAGTTCAAGTCCAAGAATGGTCCAATTATGACCGATCATGAAGTCATGAATTTTCCCCATCTTCTTACCTTCCTCTATATCAAACACAGGAAGTCCTATCATTTCTTGAAGCTTCAAGGCAAGAACCCCCTTACCGTCACCGTCCATCATACCTCCATGTCCGTCGTCAGAAAGTCGCCTATGTTCTGTTACGTACACGATGTAGAATGGTTCCAATCATTTGGGCGGTTTGTTCCATCTCTTCAGTAGTATTACCCAAACCAAAGCTAAAACGAATCGCTGAACGCATAATAGACTCAGAAAGTTTCATAGCTCCAAGAACATGCGATAATTCCAATGAACCTGAAGTACATGCCGAGCCACTGGCTACTGCAATCCCCCCCATATCCATACCCATAAGTAGCGTTTCTGAATCCAGTTCAGGAAAGCTAATATTGAGTATATGAGGCAGAAATTCCGTAGGATGACCATTCACAATGAATGAATCACTCCCTATTACCCGCTCTAATGCCAAGAGCAATGTACTTCTGAGTAGTAAATAGTAGTCTTTTCTTTCTTCACAGCGGTCTGAAACAAGCTCGATAGCTTTCGTGAATCCTACAATACCTGCAATATTCTCTGTTCCTGCACGACGCTTCTTCTCTTGGAGACCTCCATGCAACTGAGCATTCAGCTGGATACTGCGACGAATATAAAGAGCACCCACCCCCTGTGGTCCATTGATCTTGTGAGCAGAAAAACTCATTAGATCCACAGGTAAATCTGCACATGAGATTGGAAGTACTCCCAGCGCCTGCACAGCATCCACATGGAACAGGATACCTCGACTTTGTGCGAGCAAGCCTATCTCTTCGATAGGCTGGATTGTGCCTACTTCATTGTTCCCATACATAATACTGATGAGTATCGTTTCATCAGTTATCGCTTCCACAACATCTTGAATCTGGATTCGACCAGTTGAATCCACTGGTAGATATGTAATCTTGAATCCCTGACGCTCCAATTCAGTGCATGAATGCAAAATCGCATGGTGCTCGATCGAAGATGTAATGATATGTCTGCCTTTATGGCTTACTAATGAAGATGCCCCAAACAAGGCTAAATTATCACTTTCTGTACCACCACTTGTAAATATGAGTTCATCTGGGTAGCATCCCAACAGACGACTCGCCTGATCTCTTGCTCCATTCAATGTCCGCTTCGCATCTCTGCCGAATAAATGAACGCTTGATGCATTACCATAATGTTCGGTCATCATATTCATCATGACCTGTGCTACATCTGGATGTATAGGTGTAGATGCAGCATGATCTAAATAAATCGAATTCATAGTGTCGCCACCGCCTATTAAATATAAAACATATAATTATCAGAAGTACTTTTCTCTTCAAAGGAAATAAGGTCTGCCAACGTTGTAGAATCTAACGCTTGAGCAATACCATCTCGAATTCGAAGCCACAAATCTCTCTTCGCTGGATCATCCTCTTCCGTGAAATCAACTGGTGAGATTGGACCTTCAAGTACACGAATAACATCACCTGCAGTTACTGATGACGGTTCTCCAAATAAAATGTATCCTCCATACGCACCTCGAACACTTTTAACTAATCCAGCATTACGAAGCGGTGCAATCAACTGTTCCAAATAATGCTCCGACAATTGATTCTTCTCAGCAATACTCTTCAACGAAGTAGGTCCTTCTCCAAACTTTAAAGCAAGCTCCATCATAATCGTTAAACCATAACGTCCTTTTGTTGAAATTTTCATGTATGGCACCTCTTTCTATTATTTTAAATTTATTGTATGATTATTTATTGTTTATTTCGATACATTCCTATCTATTCCGATCATTACCCTATGCTTATATTAACATATTCAGTTCGTATATGGAAAACAAACTATTACAAATGATTGAATTGCCCGTGCTGCGTGGACATATTCGTGTGTGTGGCATCTTCATGAATATGTTAAACTACAATAAGTACACAATTTCAGTAAAAAGATGGTGATATAGATGTCAAAAGAAAATAGTAACACCCGCGTCGTTGTCGGCATGTCTGGCGGTGTCGATTCATCCGTTACAGCCCTACTTCTCAAACAACAAGGGTATGATGTGATCGGTATTTTCATGAAGAACTGGGATGACACAGATGAACTAGGCAATTGTACGGCAGAAGATGATGCGGAAGACGTACGCCGTGTTTGTGAACAGATCGACATTCCCTACTATACAGTCAATTTTGAGAAGGAGTACTTTGAGAAAGTATTCTCCTATTTCCTAGATGAATATAAGTCCGGAAGAACACCAAATCCTGATGTCATGTGTAATCGTGAGATTAAATTTGGAGAATTCCTGAATAAGGCCCTCAATCTTGGAGCTGATTATGTAGCCACAGGACATTATGCCAGAGTGGTGGAGGAAAATGGATCATATAAATTATTACGCGGTATAGATAGCAATAAGGATCAGACATACTTCCTTAACGCCTTGAATCAGGCTCAATTCTCCAAGGCGATGTTTCCGATAGGACATCTACCTAAACCTGAAGTACGACGCATTGCTGAAGAAGCAGGTTTGTCCACTGCTAAGAAGAAAGATAGTACAGGCGTTTGCTTCATCGGTGAACGTAATTTCAAGGAATTTCTCAGCCAATACCTACCTGCTCAATCTGGAAAGATGGTTGATATTGCTACTGGCGAAGTTAAAGGACAACACGACGGACTTATGTACTATACCTTAGGTCAGCGCCAAGGTCTTGGCATTGGTGGATCAGGTACAGGAGAACCCTGGTTTGTAGCTGATAAGGATCTGGATCATAACATCCTCTACGTAGTGCAAGGAGATAATCACCCTAGCCTGTATTCCACTGGTCTTATTGCAACGGGAGTCAATTGGATTGCCGGACAAGACTCATTGCCCACCGGATCTTTTACGTGTGTAGCCAAATTCCGTTACCGTCAGCCGGACCAAGCGGTAACGCTGAACTGGCTGCCAGATGGAACGGTTCATGTTGTTTTTGATAAGCAACAAAAAGCCATTACTCCAGGACAAGCAGTCGTGTTCTTCCAAGGTGAAGAATGCCTCGGCGGTGGCACCATCGACCAAGTGGATAAAGTCCCTTACATTATTCCTCCACTGAAAGTGAAATAAACCAAGCAGTAGAATAAGTCAAAATGCCCTCTCGTTATAGAACGAGGGGGTATTTCGATTTATAAATAACTATTTCCACAATGACTAACAAGTGTTATTCACGCCGCCGCTCTTGATTCAGCTTAATTTTAGATTCATTCCCCTGTTCGGTCGCTTGATAGAATACTCGACGCGAGATCTCCTTAGGTAAATAATCCTGCTTAACATAATGCCCTGGGAAATCATGTGGGTATTTATATCCCGCATGTCCTAACTTCACAGCACCTTTATAATGAGTGTCTCTCAAATGTAATGGTACTTCTGCTGATCTTATATCGTCCATAGCACTCATTGCCCGCGAAATAGCTATGGTTACCGCATTCGATTTAGGACTTTCAACCGCGAATAATATCGCTTGTGAGATGTTCAACTTCCCCTCCGCCCAGCCATTATTTCGGTAGGCATCTAGCGCACTTACTGCCTGTACCATAGCTTGTGGATTGGCAAGTCCTACATCTTCACTGCATGCCGCAATCAGTCTTCGGATGAATACCATCGGATCCATCCCGAGCTTCTCAACACCATATAGAAACCAGAATATCGCCGCATCACTGGAACCTCGAATACTCTTATGGAAGGCAGATATAATATCATATTGCGTAGATTCGTCCGCCTTCACGATTGGACGTCGGATCGATTCTTCCGCTACTTCAATCGTAACATGTATCGTACCATCATCCTCTGGAGTTGTAGTCAAGACTGCGAGTTCCAGTGCATTAATCGCTCGGCGGATATCTCCATTGGCCATTGTTGCAATATGTTCTAGTGCTTCTTCATCTACATTAAGCTTCATGAAGCCAATCCCTTTATCTGAATCAACTAGTGCTCTTTTCATTGCGATTAGAGAGTGTTCCTTGGTCAACGAATTCAATTGAAAAAGAGTCGATCGACTCATCAGAGCTCCGTTGACGTAATGAAATGGATTCTCCGTTGTAGCCCCAATAAATACAATGGTACCCTTCTCCACCGCAGGTAACAAGGCATCTTGACGAGAGCTATTAAACCGATGCACTTCGTCTAAGAAGAGAATGGTTTTGGTTCCGTATAAAGTCTTGCTAGTATGGGCCTGTTCTATAACCTCGCGTACATCTTTAACCGTGGCTTCTACCGCATTCAGACGTACAAATGTAGCTTTGGTATGATGAGAGATAATATGAGCTAATGTTGTTTTTCCTGATCCAGGAGGACCATACAAAAGAATCGATGAGACTTGATCTGCTTCAATCGCGCGCCGCAGTAGCTTCCCGGGTCCAACAATATGTTCTTGTCCAATATATTCATCCAGATTCACCGGTCGCATCCGATCGGCTAGCAGCCGTGAATCCATATCCGATTCCTGCTGAAACGAGAATAAATCCATTATATTTCCACGTCCTTGTTCACATTCATAGATTAGTAGATTATTCTTCTATCATATCACAATCTGTATAAACATAAGAAAAGTGCCAATCGGCATCCTTGGTTAAGGAGTTTATGTAGTGGGTGGGAAGGGACTGGCTATGGGCTGCATCCGCTATTAAAGTCATGTTCCTTGAATTATTCTCAAAGGATGGAACATGACTTTAAAGGCGGACCGTAAATTTTTCGCTCCATATCCATCCCCTTCTTTTGTTCCACTTTCGAGAGCATTACTACTTCCAGATTTGTTGCTAACCCTTCTTCGATCCGATAGGTGTATCTATGTACTCATTCATAATACTCGGGATACATTTCTCCTCCACAGCAAGTGTATACAATACAACTAAATCCAGTTTGGTGCTAGTATAAATAGTGGACAAAAAGTGATCATTAATGAAGTCCAACCGACACAAATATGACTTTGAGAGCATATAATATCTATTTACACAAAATTCTTGACGCTCCCTTGAACCGAAACTCGTTGTTTGTAATTAATCAACTTTAATTTAAATCTATATTGAACTCCATTTTCCAGCTGAAGAATTCGTTATCATCGTTTTTTTTCATACCCCATGTTAGCATCGAATATATTGCCTTTTTTGCTAATTAATCTTTTTACCGCAACCGTACCCTTCAGTCCCTTCAATTTAAATAAAACTTTCGCCCCTATTGATTCCAGCCTGCAATAAGACCTTAGAATCAGTTCTTCTTGGTTGTAGATATTGCGAATAAAAAGCATCTGCAATTTCTTCATTCTCTGTAATAATCGCTAAAACCGATAAACCGACCTTACTATTAAGAACCTCTGCTAAATTTTGAATGTTTTTAGTAAACATCTCGTTTAATGGCTTATTCATTTCAAATTCAAATTTTAGATCGGTGGCCATTAAAAATGTGTCTAGAATGTTACTTTTACTTCTTGGTCCATTCTTTTTTTCTGTCACAATAAATCACATCCTCATGCGCTTTTAATAAAACGATACGTATCGTATCGTTTTATTAAAAAAATACTGCTTTAGTAAGTAGTAAGCAAATAATAAAATGTAATATTTTCCAATTGTTATTCATTTCTTGTTTATTATACATCCGGCCCGTTCATCTATCCCCATAATCTTTACAAGGAATAGATAAACTAGAGGCTCGAATAATTTATTTCTAAAGATTACTATCAAATGCTTAATAATTATCGATTGTCTTCGTAACAAGCTCAGTAAGTTCAGCATCGTCCATTAATGAACCATCCCAAACAACAGTCATGCCTGTAATTTTACCTTCATCATTTAATTCTAAAGCTGTGGTACCACGAGGTACTGATGAATTAGCATTTGCCCATTCATAACCGCCACCTTGGTCGCCTCCTACTACATAGCGAATGGTTGTATCAGCACCATATGGTAAATCCTGTGTTGCTTTTTCAAAGAAACGTGCAATCGCTGCTGGTCCTTCGATTTCTGTGCGTAACGTCATATCTTCAAATACGCCATCATATGCGAATAATGCAGCTGCTGCTTCATAGTCATTTGCTGATAATGCGTCATTTAATTGTTTTGAGACATTTCGGATTTTTTCAGATGCATTTTGTTTGATATCTTCACCTAAATCAGCTTGGTATTGTTCTGCAGATGTTTGAGTCTGTCTCAAGTAATCTTGTGACCAAGTGTTACCATCCCAATAGTCAACCCAACGTGTAATTTTACCTTCATCGTTGAATGTAACGGATCCTATCAAACGAATTTCTTCGCCGAATAATTCAGGTGTATCTGTAAATAACACCATGGCGCTATTTTCGTCACCTATAATTTTTGTTGCGTAAGATTTTCCTTCGCCCCAGTTTGGCATATACTCTTCAAACGTTGATTTTAATACGTCATATGTGAATGGCCAACCCAATGTCACATCGTAGTATTCCACACTTTTATCGAAGAATGACATAGTACCTTCAACATCTTGTGTGGACTTAATATTAAAGAATGAATTTAATGTAGCGACTACTTCATTAGAAGCATGCGTTTTATCTGCAATATCTGGAATCACCATTTCTACTTTTTCTTTATTAGTTTCTGCAGCTTTTGTATTTGTGTTTGTCTCAGTTGCTGCCCCTCCATTTGTACTTGAACAACCTGCCATAATAGCTACTGTTACGCCTAATATTACTAATCCTTTTTTCATTTCTAATACACCCCATGCTTTGTATTTTATTTTCCGAAATGTTTATTAATTGTATCTTCAACTTGCTTTAATATACCTTTATATGCTTCTTCATCCAGGTATCCAATATTTCCGAATAGTAAATGGTTCACAGGTTCAATTCCAGTAAAATCCCATATTCCAATGTCAGAAGTGATGTTTCATAATATGTTAGCTCCTTCTAATTAATTTTGATGATTAAATAAGGCTTGACTATTAATCATAATCCTATAGTATAGTACTATGTTCATAATTGTAAGTAGTAACTTTTTAAATACGTAGTCACAAAAATAGTACCATTAAGGAAGAGAGGGGTTTGTATGACACAAAGTAAGTTTCAAGGTGAATCTCCCATAGAAAAAATGAAAATTTGTCCAGTTACACATACTCAACTCATAATTTCGGGGAAATGGAAACTCCCCATTCTATGGCAGTTAAGTAAACAGACAAGAAGATTTAGTGATCTTCAAAGGTCATTACCTGGGGTTTCAAAGGGAATACTAACACGTCATTTGAGAGAATTGGAAGAAGATCAAATGGTTCATAGAGAAGTATATAAAGAAGTCCCTCCTAAAGTAGAGTACTCATTAACATCTACAGGGAAAAGTTTTATACCTATACTGGAAAGTATGAGCGAGTGGGGTGAAAATCATAAGAAGAGTATATAAAAAGGAAATGCGTCAACACATACTGAAAAAGCTAATTCCTATATTGTAGTAGGTCTTAGCCTTTTCTTCTTCACTTTAACTCATATATTTCAAACTTCCACCCAACTGTCAAGTTCATAACAACGTCCTTGGTGAAAAAATGAATAATAGAAAAGATAAACCACCTCTGAGCCTGCAAGGCTAGGGTGGTTTATCTTTTCATGCTGATTATCTTTCAAACAATACACGTATATTGCTTTGCGCACCGTGTAGGCCTTGTAAACAGCGGGTTAAGACATTAAACCGTTTCCTTAATGAAAAACAACGATGATGAATTGCAGTATAAATTGCTGCTATAGCTAACAACACTGCTGAAATTATTAATATGATTCGTACATTCCATCTTTCAGAAAGAACACCAAAATTTAAAGAAAAACTGCGAATAATAACGAAGCCAACACAGTTTATAGTGGTAGTAAGAATGAGTTATATAGTTCCATTATACGTAAATTCGAGATGGATTGAACTAACTCTTTACAGAAGATTTACTAAGCTCAACCCTCATTTTGACAATCACTTTACGTATACTATCTTCGGATAAATAATAAGCTTTCTGAAGATCCTCCACAGAACGACCTTCTGAATATAATTGATAAATTTCTTCATTCCGACGAGTAATCAACTTCCGTGTTCCGCTAAGTTCTCCCCAACCGACACGTTGGTTGTTCTTCTTCGGGACATATATTATTTCCCCCTGAATATACTTTTGAAGCTCTTTCAACAATTCAGGTGGAAGTACATCCCTGCCATTTTTGTAATTCGCGATAATCAATTTCCTCCTTAAACGATTGCTCTTGTCCTGCTCCATTTAAGTCTGTTTTACAAAAAATCATTGATTTCGCCTCCTTTTCGCTTATGTATTTCTAACTCATTTCATTATACTCCATTGAACATTATTATGGCATTAAAAGTAATAAGGGAGACCGCTTGCAGCGGCCTCCCCCTACTACTGGTTTTCCGCTTACGCGGAAACCACCTCGTATGCTTTGATCATTTCAATCAGCCTCCTTTCACGGCGTAATGGTCGGTCCGACACCCTTATTAACTCATATAATCTGGTCTCCCAACAAGTGAAAGAATAAGTATAACTATTCTTTATTCAGGCCAACCTTGAACCGCAATGTCCTCTTCCGAACTCCCTAAGTAATCAGGAGTAGCTTCACCATGCAGAATCCATAGCTCATGCAGTGCACGCGTACATCCTACATACATTAGCTTAGCATCCCATGCTTGTGGGCCGTAATGATCTAAATCCGCATCTGCAACAATAACAGCATCAAATTCCAAACCCTTTGAGAGGTATACTGGAAGCACTGAAAGCCCACCTTGATAAGCTTGTTTACTTCCATCGATCAAATGAATATCCGACCCATTTCCAACCAACTGTTCATGTAATTCTCTAGCTTCACGAAGGGTTCTCGTCAAAATTGCTACAGTCCGGTATTCCTTGGATGATAGCCGTTGTAATCCCTCTTGCAGGCTACTCAACCTTGCTTCATCGCTTTTTCCATAAGGAATTAACCGAACAGGATCGCCGCTACGGAATACTGGAACAGCCATTAGATCACTCTGAACACCCTTCTCAAGAATCCCATTCGCAAATTGGATAATCTCCATCGTTGAGCGATAGCTTCGAGTTAGGGCGAAATAGGCTGTATGATCTGGTTGGAATAATGAACTCATCTCTTCCCATTCGTGGACTCCCCGATAAGCATGAATGCCTTGTGATAGATCACCTAGAATCGTAAAGGAATGACCCCGCACAAATAAATCTAATACGGCTACTTGAAATGGAGAGAAATCCTGCGCTTCGTCAATAACAATATGATCAAATCGTTGCTCACTGGTAATATTATGAAGTAAATAGTGAATGTACAGAAGTGGTGATAGATCCTCTTCACGAATAATATCTTTCTTAAGATCTTGTTGTGTCGATTTCAGCACACTCGCTGGTATTCCTTGTAAAGATTCCTCCGACAACTTGGAAGATGTCTTCAAAGCACGAAATAGTTGTTTATATAATATCAAAGGCTCATATTTAGGCCACTTAGTTGAATAACTTTTCTCACGCAGTGATGCTTTTTTCTTACGTTCTTTAAGCACCTTTTCAGATGGTGATTTCTTGAGTTCCATTTCCATCCAACGATGAATTCTCGCCATGACGCGTTCTTTTCGCTTAGCAAGAGGATAGGGCTTATATTCTTCATTATACCAATACAGAATCTTGTCGCGTGAACACACAGCACCTTCCCAAGGGGAGTAATCTCCTTCAGGGACGGACGTAGTCTCCAATGATGCTATTAAGTTTGAGATCATCTTCATGAGTGTCAATGAGCCTTTAAATCGACCAGGCACCTCATCATTTAATTCACGAGTTCCACCCGAATATTCGAACCAATAATGGAGCGTCTCCGCAGCATCTGCAAGAGGCACTTTCAATTCAAGGATATCCATGGCCCAATCGGCAAATGTACTCTGTTGGATATCTCCCACACCTAATTCAGGTAGCACATCAGATATATAATCCAAGAACATATGGTTGGGGGCAAAAATAATCATTTTTTCTGCCGTCACCTGCTCCTTATACTGATACAGCAAAAATGCCAGCCTGTGTAGAGCAACAGTCGTCTTACCGCTACCCGCTACTCCTTGAATGATGAGCGCTGTATTCTTAGCTGCCCGAATGATTTGATCCTGCTCCGCCTGGATGGTTGATACGATATCACGCAGACGATTATCTTTGTTCTCCCCAAGACGATAGACTAGAAATTCGTCCGAGACAGCAGGTTGCTCATTCTCCCGATTATAAGTATCCGCAACTCTCTCTAATATCTGCTTACGGATTACAACGTTTCGTTTCAGGAACACAAGCCCCTCAATCCATCCCTCAGGTGCTTCATATGATGTAGACTCTTCACCACCCGTGAATGAGTAGAAAAGACTAGCAACAGGCGCTCGCCAATCGATCACGAGTGGCTGTTCAGTTATGACCTCTTGGTCCACACCTATCTTACCAATATACAGTGGTTTTCTTTCATGATCCTGCATAGCTTGGAAATCCAACCGTCCAAAATAGGGTTCATTCACGCTCTTGGCTAATGCAATACGCTTCTCTTCCCTCGCGGCCTCAAGAACTTGTTCAGTGAAGTCATGCCCTGTGTAGACATCAATACCTTGTAGCCGCTTCAGTTGGAGATCAATCTCCGAGATCGAATCATTTAGCCTTTTCTCTTCCTCTTGATAGGCACTTTGAAAATCTTCTTCCATTTCAGTTACCTCCTAAAAGTTTTGTGAAGCAATACTTCCCGAGTCTCTTCGAAACAAAACTCGCTTCGGAAGCATATGCTTAGTTTTGTGGAGCAACACTTCCTGAGTCTCTTCGAAACAAAACTCGCTTCGGAAGCATATGCTTAGTTTTGTGGAGCAATACTTCCTGAGTCTCTTCGAAACAAAGGAAGCTAAGTATAGCATACTGATAGTTCGGAAACTACAGTCGACTCCCTCGATCCCATTTCTTATCGTTCTAAGAAAAATGCCGATCAACGCCTTCACCATTCACTATTAGGTACATTAAGTACATCTAAATTCAACACATTCCCTCTGAAGCTAACTTTAGTTGCATGGAGTACATCTAGATTACAGGAATCTTCACTTTTCACCGTTTTCGCCATCTTTAAGTGTAGATTTTACAACTAATTCCTCCCTTCCCGACTTTTTCTGCTAATTAAATGCACTTTATGCATCTATTTCAGTCTCACCTTCACTACCTTCATCACGAAGCTTTGTTCGTCACTCTAACATCGCCACTCTCTGCCAAAATAAATAGACTTTTAAATATCACAAAGGTTAGAGCGGACAGTCCTCCAAAAAGTTTATACTTTGTACTATGTTAAAAAAGGCGTAGACATCGAAACCCGGTGTCTACGCCTCATCTGTTATGAAATTAGTTATTCCTGCCTATGTCATAATCCCTTTATTCGCAAGAAGTTCACGAACCGCGACACTAGACATAATTAATCCAACGACTGGAGGTACAAAGGCATTACTTGCCGGTGGCTGTTTAGCCTTCCGAATATCTGGAGCATTATCCGATACAATTTTCTGCGTAATATCTTCTCGAGGCTTGATCGGCTTCTCTGTTGAGAATACGACTTTCACACCTTTTTTTATACCATCCTTACGAAGTTTAGTCCTGATCACTCGTGCAAGTGGATCCATCGTTGTTTTTGAAATATCAGCTACTTGAAACCGTGTTGGATCCATCTTATTCGCTGCGCCCATACTAGAAATCATCGGAATCTTTCTCTTCAGACATTCTTTAATAATATGAATTTTATATGAGACAGTGTCTGATGCATCCAATACATAATCCAATTCGTACTTGAACAATTCCTCATATGTCTCATCCGTATAAAACATATTAAGTGCGATGGCCTCACAATCTGGATTAATCAACTTAACACGCTCAACCATCAATTCCGTTTTTTTCTGACCAACGGTCGTTATTAGCGCATGGATTTGGCGGTTTACATTCGTAATGTCCACGACATCTTTATCAATCAGTATGATTCTTCCAACACCCGTACGGGCAAGGGCTTCCACTGCTATCGCCCCTACCCCACCAATGCCAAGAACGGCTACTGTACTATTCTTCATAACTTCAAGACCTTCAGTACCAATCGCAAGTTCCGTACGTGAGAATTGATGCAGCATGATGTAGAAATCCCCCTTTACTATTTCTTGTCTTCACCAGGTTTTTTCGACAATTTGATATGAAGCTGTTCAAGCTGTACATTCTCTACCGCTGAAGGAGCATCCATTAACAGATCTGTTGCACTAGCTGTTTTTGGAAATGCAATCGTCTCACGAAGGTTAGTACGTCCAGCCAATAGCATGATAAGTCTGTCCAAACCAAAGGCAATCCCACCATGCGGTGGTGTTCCATACTCAAAAGCATCAAGAAGATAACCAAATTTATCATAAGCTTCTTCAGGTGACAGACCGAGTGCGTTGAACATTTTCTCCTGAATTTCACGTTTGAATATCCGCATCGACCCGCCACCAACTTCATAGCCATTCAATACAATATCGTAGGCTTCCGCACGCATCTTCAGAGGATCTGTATCGAATAGTTCCAAATCTTCATCCTTCGGACGAGTGAACGGATGATGTTCTGCTATATAGCGTTTTTGGTCATCATCATAGCTAAGTAACGGGAAGTCCAATACCCAGACAAATTTAAACTCTTTGTCATTAATTAATCCCAGTTGACGACCAATTCTTAGACGTAATGCACCTAGAACATCTGCAACGATCTTGCTATTATCCGCTGAGAATAACAATAGATCTCCCTCTTCAGCTCCGGTACGCTCTTTAATCGCTTCAATTTCTTGTTCCGTAAAGAATTTCACGATAGGTCCCTTGAATTCGCCTTCTTTAAATTGAACCCAAGCTAAGCCCTTCGCTCCATAACGACCAGCGAATAATCCTAGTTCATCGATATCTTTACGACTCCAAGTACCGCATCCCTTAGCGTTAAGACATTTCACTTCTCCACCTTTTTCGATGACAGAAGCGAATACCTTCACCCCACTGGTTGCGACAATGTCGTTCAACTCAACGAGTTCCAAACCAAAACGCAAATCCGGTTTATCGGAACCGTATTTATTCATCGCTTCAGCATGACTAATGCGTTGGAATGGTGTTGGTAATTGTACGTCAACGGTTTCTTTGAAGAGACGAACCATAAGTCGTTCCATCATTTCCAAAAGCGTATCCCGATCTAGGAAAGATGTCTCAATGTCGACTTGAGTGAATTCCGGTTGACGGTCTGAACGAAGATCTTCATCGCGGAAACAGCGAGCGATTTGATAATAACGTTCTATTCCACCTACCATCAATAATTGTTTGTAGATTTGTGGAGATTGAGGAAGTGCAAAAAATTCACCGGCATGTACACGACTCGGTACCAAGTAGTCACGTGCACCTTCTGGTGAGCTCTTGGTCAAGATTGGAGTCTCTACATCAATGAATTCTTCTTCATCCAAGAAGTCACGGAATACTTTGGCTGCCTTCGAACGCAACTTAAGTGTTTTTTGCATCTCTGGTCTACGCAGATCCAAATAACGATACTTCAAACGAAGGGATTCATCCACTTCAACACCATCTTCAATGAAGAATGGAGGTGTCTTCGAAGCATTTAATACATCAATTTCTGTAATTTGAACTTCAATTTGTCCTGTAGGAAGATTAGCATTCACTGTCTCAGCATCTCGTAGTACAACCTTACCTGTAACGGATAGGACATATTCACTACGTACCTTATCAGCAATCGCTAGCGCATCACCGGAGTAAGCTGGACTAAATACAATCTGTACAATCCCACTACGATCACGGAAATCAATAAACATAACACCGCCAAGATCACGACGAGTCTGTACCCAACCATTTAGGGTAACCGTTTCTCCGATATGTTCTGTCGTTATTTTTCCACACTGATGTGTTCTACTCATGATTTATCATTCCCCTTTTATATAATTAGCCTTTTTGGCGATTTAAACTAATTTCAGATAGAGCTCGTCCAATTTCACAGTCTGCTGTTCACCTGTCTCCATGGACTTCAGTGCTATTTCACCGCGACCTAGCTCATCATCCCCAAGTATAGCCGTATAACGAGCCTTGAACCGATCAGAAGATTTCATTTGCGCTTTCATTTTGCGTCCTAAATAGTCACGTTCTGCTGAGAAGCCATGTTGACGCAGTTTGAATACTTGTTTTGTAATCTCCTTGTCAGCTTCCTCGCCCAAAGCAACGAAGTATACATCCAATGGTTTCTGAGCCTGAAGCTCGACCTGTTGCTTCTCAAGAATCAGTATGATGCGCTCTAGACCTATCCCAATACCAATACCCGGTTGATCTGGGCCGCCTATTCCACTGACAAGTCCGTTATAGCGCCCCCCGCCACCAATCGTATCGATAGCGCCAATACCTTCTGCTTTGAATTCAAAGGCAGTATGCGTATAATAATCCAGCCCACGAACGAGTCGAGGATTAATAATATAGTCCACGTCCATAACATCCAAATGTTGCTTTACTTTCTCAAAATGTGTACTGCATTCTTCATCTAGACTTTCTAGTATCGAGGGTGCAGCATGAAACTTATCTTGATCGACCTTACAATCCAATACACGCATCGGATTACGATCTATCCGTGATTGGCAGTCTTTGCATAAACTGTCCTTCATCGGATTGAGATAGGCAAGCAATATCTCTCGGTAAGCAGTACGCGTCTCCGCTGTTCCCACAGAGTTGATTTCCACCTTCACACCCTGAAGCCCTAATTCCTTGCAAAATTGATACCCTAGCGAGATTACTTCTGCATCAATTGCCGGATCAGTAGCCCCAAAAGCTTCTACACCAAATTGATGGAACTGACGATACCGCCCTGCTTGAGGACGTTCATAGCGGAACATAGGTCCGATATAATACAACTTGCATACATCAGGTTCACCATATAACTTATTCTCCACATAGGCTCTAACTACACCTGCTGTCCCTTCTGGACGCAATGTCATGCTACGATCGCCCTTATCATTGAACGTATACATTTCCTTCTCAACAATATCTGTTGTATCTCCAACACCACGTACAAATAAATCAGTCTGTTCAAAAAGCGGTGTGCGAATCTCACGGTAATTAAACCGTCGGCATAAATCTCTCGCCTTCTGTTCGACATATTGCCACTTCTCTACCGCTCCTGGTAATAAATCTTGTGTTCCTGTTGGTTTTTGAAAGGCCATTACAATTACCTCCTTTTACATAATTGACCATTTTTTTGAATCAAAAAAATCTCCCGCCCTGTTCAAAAAGAACTAGGGACGAGAGATTATCATTAACATAATCACCCGTGGTACCACCCACATTTTCGGACAACATCGCCATTTCATGATCTATATGATCAATCCATCGCTATCCGCTTATACGATTAACGCCCGTTCAGCGCAGCGTGGCTACTACAAACTTGCGAATCCTCCATATCGAGTATTTCGCTTGTTTCGCCAACTGTTCTCGAGGAAGTCATTCATCTGGTCAACAAGAGAATCCTTACAGCCAAGGGACTCTTCTCTGATCTTGTGAGGCTCAGATTACTTAATCCTGTCATTGAATCAATTTTCAACTATTTGTAGATTGTAATGAACTAGCGCGCTAAAGTCAATAGGGGACGTCATTTTACGACAGAAAAAAGACCTACAATCGATATCGTAGGTCCAAAATTATATTAAAAAAGGGGGTCATAGGTCTATTATAGTCAAGCTATGTTAAGGTAACATGAATACTACATTACAATTGCATTACATTTTTGAAAGCGCTTCAATATGCGCGTTATTTCGACGGAGACTTTGAACGATTTCATCATAATTTTCGTCTTCTACCTTTACGACAAGAACATAATTTAAACCTTCAAAGTTATCCGTTGTCATATCTGATTGGGGATCATTATCCATTACAATCGGCACAATATTATTTCCCACAACGCCTCCTGCTCCAGACATTCCAAGAGTTCCTATTGTGTTCATATTATCTGACGGACTGATAGCTACTAAAGGCGTTAGAAGGTTAGTATCTCGGGTAATGGCATTCTCAAGCTTGCTAACTTCCAGGTTCTCTGTTTTAAAGGCTAGAAGAGATGTTTTTGCACCTTCCGCTTGATCTTCCGTTTGAAAATAGGCTTGAATTTGTTTCGACATGGGAAGTCCTCCTTTTTTTACAGATCACAATCTTACATTACTTTCTAGTGTCTAGTTTGTTATTACCCAAAAGTCACACTTTCATAACATCAGCAAGAAACAATCAATAACTTCTCGCTCTTCACAAACATGTAAAAAAAGACAACTCATCAAAGTTGTCCACATCAGCATTATCTAATGTCTAGGAATCTGATTCCTCCACTGCCCTTTAGGGTATACGGCCCATAATGGAAATGACGTCGTATTCGCAGAACGATCATTGTGAATTATTTCAGTAATATGACCCATGGGGAGTAGAGATAATGCCTGGCAAGAAGATTGTTTCGGTGAGTGACGCATGCTGTATAATACTCCTTTTTCTAGATATGAGTGACTCTCAACTTCCACTCTTATCTTCCCCTCAGAAGTCCTATTCTATGCGTCTGACCTGCTATCAATAATTAAGGTTACAGGTCCCCAATTCGTTAAAGCAACATCCATCATTTCGCCAAACCTACCACTTTCAACTTGAAGTCCCTTTGTTAATAACACCCGGTTAAAAGAATCATAAATTTCTTCAGCTACATCTGGCTTTGCCGCAGCCATGAAGCTCGGTCGCTTCCCATTACGACTATCCCCGTAAAGTGTGAACTGAGATACTGATAATATCGCACCACCCGTATCTATAACACTAAAATTCATTTTCCCATGCTCATCTTCAAATATACGTAAACCGGATACCTTTTCTGCCAAATATTTAGCGTCCTTCTCTGTGTCTCCATGAGTTACACCTACGAGAACCATTAGCCCTTGATTAATCTGTCCTACGATATTGCCATCAACTGCAACAGATGCTTCTTTGCAGCGCTGGATAACTACTTTCATAAGTTCTTACTCGCTCCCTTATCAACCATCTAACGATTATTGGATAATTCGGTTAACTGTATATACATCCTTCACCCGTTTAATTCGCTCAACTACCGAATGAAGATGATCCGTGTTACGTATAAGAATAGTCATATGCATCTGAGCCATTTTATTCTTATCAGAACGACCCGTAACAGCTGAAATATTGGTCTTTGTCTCAGATACTGCTTGTAGCACCTCATTCAATAGACCGTTGCGATCATGACCAGTAATCTCGATATCGACGCTATAATTAGCTTCGACTTGTTCTTCCCACTCCACTTCGATAACCCTTGCTGCTTCCTCTCCATCAATGTCGGTAGGAATATTCGGGCAATCTATGCGATGGATAGACACACCTCTTCCACGTGTTACATAACCGGTAATATCATCACCTGGTACAGGGTTACAGCATCGTGCGAACCGCACCAATAAGTTATCAATCCCTTTTACACGAACACCATTCGTAGGACGATTTCTTTTTTCTACCGTGGGGGCTTTAATCTCCTTGATTTCCGAGGTCAATTCGATCAGGTTTGCTTCTTCTTGTTCCTTGCGTAACTTCTCCGTCAACCGTGAACATATTTGAGATGCGGTAATACCACTATATCCTATAGCTGAGAGCATATCCTCCAAGTCATTGAAGGCAAACTTCTTAGCTACTTCCATTAATTTATCATCAGTCATCCATTCTGAAGGCTCCAAAGCAAGACGCTTTAATTCACGCTCAACAGATTCGCGACCCTTCACAACATTCTCTTCCCGTCTTTCCTTCTTAAACCACTGTTTGATCTTACTCCTAGCATGAGAAGATTGAGCAATCTTAAGCCAATCCTGACTAGGACCGTAAGAGTGTTTAGAAGTCATAATCTCGACGATGTCTCCGGTCTTCAGCTTATGATCCAGAGGCACAATTCGACCGTTCACCTTAGAACCAATGGTCCGATTCCCAACTTCCGTATGAATTCGATACGCGTAATCTAAAGGAACTGAGCCAGATGGTAGCTCTACAACTTCTCCCTTAGGTGTAAATACAAACACTAGATCCGAGAAAAAGTCCATCTTAAGTGATTCAACAAACTCGGAGGCGTCTTTAGCCTCATGCTGTAGCTCAAGAATTTCGCGAAAGAATGTCATCTTATTGTCGAAATTACCTACTGACGCTACACCTTCCTTATATGCCCAGTGAGCCGCAATACCAAATTCAGCAGTCCGATGCATTTCTAAAGTCCGAATTTGCACTTCCGTAGGCTCGCCATTAGGACCGACTACGGTTGTATGCAACGATTGATACATATTTGCTTTAGGCATGGCGATATAATCTTTAAAACGCCCAGGCATTGGCTTCCATAAGGTGTGAATGATGCCTAATGTAGCATAGCAATCTTTAATATTGTCTACAATAATACGAATTGCTAATAAATCATAGATCTCATTAAATTGTTTATTTTTTGTAGTCATTTTGTTATAAACACTATAAATATGCTTAGGTCGACCTGAAAGGTCACCCTCAATGCTCATTTCTTCTAGCTTTTCTTTAATTTTCAGGATAACATTTTCAATAAATTCTTCTCGTTCAGCACGCTTCTTGTGAATCAGATTCGCAATCCGATAATACTGCTGCGGATTTAAGTATCTTAGAGAAAGATCCTCCATCTCTCCTTTAATGGCAGAAATACCAAGCCGATCGGCAATAGGACAAAAGATCTCCAATGTTTCGTAGGCAATTCGACGCTGACTCTCTTCCGATTGAAACTTCAATGTTCTCATATTATGAAGACGGTCCGCTAATTTAATGACTATGACACGTATATCCTGTGCCATAGCAATGAACATTTTGCGATAATTCTCATTCTGCTGTTCTTCCTTAGAACCGAACTTAATACGTTCAAGCTTAGTAAGACCGTCTACAAGCATCGCACAGGTATCGCCGAAATGGTCACGAATTTCTACTAAGGATACCGTTGTATCTTCAACGACATCGTGTAATAGTGCTGCAATAATGGATAGTGTATCCATCTGCATGCCCACAACAATTTCTGCAACCGCTAACGGGTGCAGAATATAAGGTTCGCCCGATTTACGTATCTGACCGTAGTGAGCCTGGTCCGCGAAATCGTATGCTTCACGAATGCGATTCAGATCATTTTCTTTTATATAGGCCTCAGCCTTTTCAAGTAATCTATCTATGCCCATTCTAGTCAATTCCGTTTCCCTTCTATATAAAATGGAACCCGCACGTCTTATAAACTTGGCAGGTTCCCTCCGTGTGATTTTTTATTAATTATGACGCTTACGACGCAATACGTCAACACTTCATCCTATCAATGGTAAGTCCTGACAATGAAAGGGTGTTCTCGACATAAAAGTAGACCATTCAGCATTTATTGCGAAAATGTTATTGTAAAATTCCACAAATCTATTTACTCTTAATAAGATCCATTTGTAAACCGTCACATTAATAAATAAATTAGGAGTGAGATTACTTGCAAAGAGAAATTCAAGTAAATGAGAAATTACCTTTCGGCCCAGGCTTTCTACTTAGCCTACAACACTTATTCGCTATGTTCGGTAGTACCGTATTAGTGCCCAACCTATTTCATGTTGATCCTGGTATGATTCTACTTATGAATGGGATAGGTACGCTATTCTACATTCTGATTTGTAAGGGTAAAATCCCAGCTTATCTTGGCTCCAGCTTTGCATTTATAGGACCTGTCAGTTATGTGATAACCAATCATCCAGATAATGGATATTCAATGGCACTAGGTGCATTCATTGTTACAGGAGTTATATTCTGTCTCGTAGCCCTGATCGTAAAACTTGCAGGTACCGGCTGGATTGATGTCGTATTCCCTCCAGCAGTGATGGGAGCGATCGTTGCAACCATCGGACTTGAACTTGTTCCTGTTGCAGCAGGAATGGCTGGTCTTATAGGTACTGGAGATGCAGCTGCTACGTGGAGTCCAGATCCCGCTACCATCATTATATCCATGACAACATTAGGAGTGACGGTTATCGGTGCTCTCATGTTCCGTGGATTTCCTAAGATCATACATATTCTAGTCGGAATTGTAACGGGTTATACACTGGCATACTTCATGGGTGAAGTTAACACAGAGGCGATCGCTGGAGCTAGCTTTTTCTCCTCCCCACACATCACAACACCAAGCTGGAACTTATCCGTCATTCTGACGATCATTCCAGTATCCCTTGTTGTCATTGTTGAACACATTGGTCATTTACTTGTAACTAGCAGTATTGTTGGTAAAGATCTAAATAAAGATCCCGGTCTACACCGCTCACTATTGGGCAATGGGATTTCAACGATCTTCTCTGGATTTGTAGGTTCAACTCCAAATACCACTTATGGAGAGAATATAGGCGTCATGGCTCTTACGAAAGTATACTCCGTCTTTGTTATTGGTGGAGCTGCTATTATCGCCATTGTGCTATCCTTTTCTGGAAGCTTCACTTCTGTTATTTCTAATATCCCACCAGCAGTTATGGGCGGCGTATCCCTACTCTTGTTCGGTGTCATTGCAGCTTCAGGGCTTCGAATATTTGTAGAACGAAAGGTTGATTTCTCTAAGGCATCCAATATGATATTAGCTACTCTAGTACTCGTTATAGGTTTGAGCGGTGCAACACTTAGATTCAGTGGTGTAGAACTCAAAGGTATGGCTCTTGCAACGATTGTAGGTATTGTCCTTAGTCTGTTCATCAAATTAATCGAAGTACTTGGATTATCGAATGAGAAAGAAGATAGTGCTTAACAACCTTTCGCGTGGGATGCTGATGAAGCATTCATAACATCATAAGCATGTTTAAAAGCCCTCTTCCTTATATACTGGAAGAGGGCTTTTACTCGTATTCATTTCACACTATTTCCCGGGAAACTTATCTCTTATGATTCATAGGTTAGAAGCGAGAGCACTTCAACGTCCGTTAACTTGTCGCGCCCATGTAAATGCTCCAACTCAATTAAGAAAGCAGCACCCACGACATCTCCACCTAGTTCTCGAACTAAGTTTACAGAAGTGGATATAGTTCCACCTGTAGCCAATAGGTCATCAGCAATCAATACCTTTTGTCCCTTTTGAATAGCATCGGTATGCATCGCTAGAGAATCTTTACCATACTCCAAATTATATCCAGCCTCGATGGTTTCGTACGGAAGTTTACCACTTTTACGGATTGGAATAAAACCAACACCCAATGCGTAGGCAAGAGGTGCTCCAATGACGAACCCACGTGCCTCTGGACCAGCGATAACATCGATTTGAAGATGAGCAACAAGCTCCTTCAGTTCATCGATCGCCTTCTTGTACATCGTTCCATTCTGAAGTAATGTTGTAATATCTTTAAAGCTAATCCCTTGTTCTGGAAAGTCAGGAATGACGCGAATATAATCCTTCAAATTCAATTTGGTATCCTCCTAAAAGTTTTTGAGCGTTACTTCTTGCTATACTTCGAGAAAACTCACTTCGGAAGCATTATCTTAGTTTTTGAGCGTTACTTCTTGATATTATAAGCCCTCTTTTAAAAGGGATAGCATCCATTGCGTCAATTGTGCGGTATTCGTATCGAAAAGGTTATGCTCCATTTCTGCAAGGATGACCAATTCACGGAAGTGTAACGATTGATCTAGATCCTTCTTTGAAGGGGTAGAGACAAGATTGATCATTCCATGGCTACGCTCGACAAAAGATAATTCCTCGAATACATCCATCATCAAGGAGAGCATCCTTACAGACGTCGAAGATTGACGACTAATTTGCCCTAATACATCCTTCTCTGGTAAGGGTTCAGATCCTATACGAGACAACATAATATACAACTTTTTAAATAGTTCGCGATCTGGAACTTGGAGCTTCTCTCGGACATCATTCTTGACATCATATAGGACAAAGATATTATGTAATGACTTGAAATCCGCCATTATCTCATGAAGCTGCCGTGGAGATCGAGGTGCATCCAATACAAACAAAGTCGTTATATTATCTTTCCCCTCTTGAGAAGCAGCTGAATTAGTCGCTACAATTCCATCGACCTCATCATATACCCAAAGGGATAGTTCATTCAAATGATTTGTTACATCCTTGGTTGTCTCTTCTGCAAATATGGCTGCTATTTGGGTAGAATGACCCCTTAGACGCGGATTCAAGAGTTGTAAATAAGTATTTATTACCTCTTGCGATCCTTTCAATCCACGCAAGTCAAAAACCTGTGACTCGGATATCATTAAATCATGAAGCATAAGTTGCAATTTACGGGAACCATTCCACTCATTAATAGACAACTCCCCGATGACATCCATAGAAGCACCTATTGTCAAAAGATCAGCAAGGTCACCTTGTCCGAAGGAAACTGCTTCCAGCCTACTATTCCCTTGCTGCATAGTTAGTCTGAGATGATTTTGATCACGACCCATTTTGCGAGTTTCCTGAAGCGTCACATCTCTCATAATGAAGCGTGGAACCGGATTGGCCATTCCAAATGGTTGTAATAACTCCATTTCTTCAATCACTGAGATTGGTAAATCAGCCAGTTTCCATTCACCATCGGCAACCGTAACAGGAATTAGATCTTCCGGCGTTAAGATCACCTTTGCATATTCATTAAGAGCATATTCAATTTGTGCTAACTGATCTACATGCAAGCTCATTCCAGCAGCTGCAGGATGACCCCCATAATGATCCATTAAATGTTTGCAAGAAGTTAGAGCCGCGTGAATATCAAGAGCTGGAATAGATCGGGCTGAACCTTTACAAGCTCCAGTTTCTTCATCAATACCGAGAATGATGACTGGGCGATAGTAACGTTCTAATATTTTGGAGGCTACAATGCCGACAACACCAACATTCCAACCATTTCCTGCTAATACAATCATAGACGGTAGACCGTCAGACTCTATTTTACCTTCAAGCTGAGCCAAAGCTTCTCGAACGATGTCTTCAACGACGGTTTGTCTTTGTTTATTTAATCCGTCTAATTCATGGGCTAACCCTGAAGCTACGGAAGGATCTTCCGTTGTCAATAAAGATACTGCTCTTCCAGCATGATCTAATCTACCACTCGCATTAATTCTTGGAGCCATCCCAAACGCAATGTTGGTCGAGGTTAATGTCTCTTTGTCTATTCCACTTACTTCAAGCAAGGCTTGAATTCCTTGAAAAGAAGATTTCCGCATTGATGCGACTCCTGTGCGAACAAGAATACGATTCTCACCTGTCAGCGGCATTAAATCGGCTACTGTACCTATCGCAACGAATTCAGTCCACTCTATAGGCGGGTTACCTAGTAAGGCCTGACATAGCTTGTACGCAACTCCAACGCCCGCTAACCCTTTATAGGGATATAGGCAATTAGACAGCTTTGGATTAATAAGTGCATAGGCATCTGGCAATATATCCGGTGGTTCATGGTGATCCGTAACAATAACATCAATCCCCAGAGAATTGGCATAGGATACCTGATCCACAGCACTAATCCCTGTGTCTACAGTAATCATTAGGGTGACACCTTGTTGATGAGCCCAATCTATAGCATGGTTATGAAGACCATATCCTTCGTTGGAACGATGAGGAATATAAATATCAAACGATGCGTTCATGTGACGCATCAGATAAATCATCAATGATGTGCTTGATACTCCATCTGCATCGTAATCTCCATACACTAATATATGCTCTTCACTTTCTACGGCATGGAGAATTCTCGGTACCGCTTCCGTCATTCCATGTAACAAAAAAGGATCATGTAAATCATCCATGCTTCCTTGTATAAACATTTTAGCATCTTCAACAGTACATACCCCTCTCGTTATTAAAAGAGAGGCTATTAACGGAGATATAGACAATTCCTTGGCAAATCCCTCTGCAGTATCAGCATCAAATAGTTGTGACTGCCACTTATATTTCGAATGAAGCACGTCAATTCACCTTTCTTTCTCTTACCTTGTTCATATTCAAATTCTTAAAGTTTATTGGAGTAACGTTGGTATATCCTGATCCAATGATCCATGATTAGATTTATAAGGATAACCTGGATCATAGGGAATAACTTGTATACTGACATCACTAACATGAAGAAATCGATTCATTAGTAACTTTTTGACACGCCCAGAAATAGCATGACCTTCAAGTACCGTAATACGTGGATTAACACTCACTTTCACATGAAGGGTAATATAGTGCCCAATCTCTTGGGATTTCAACTCATCCACTGTGATAATGCCATGAACACGCTGAACCGTATCCATAAATTCAGCCATATTTTCTTCTGCCGGTTCCTCATAAGGATGCCTAACATAAACGGAATCCACCATAAGTAGATATCCTTTCCTAAGAACTAGACCCGATACAATGATGGCAGAAATGGAGTCCATGTATAGCAATCCAGGCCAACCATACATATCTCCTGCGACAGAAAGAAATACCCCAAGGAATACTATGAATGAAGTATATAATGCTAGTCGGTGGTTCAAAGCATATACCGTATGTTTACCATTTTTTCTTTTTTTCGATGACCGATATTGAAATTGAAATATGACTTCTCTTACGGCAAAAGAAACACAAATAGCAACAACTGAGAACGGTTCGGGTGCTTTCAGATTCCCCTTTGAAAGATTCTGAATAGCGTCAGTCGCAATTTGTACTCCTCCCATCAAAACCAACACAGAAAAGAGAATCGTTATAACTAGCTGAGTTTTCCCGGATCTACGATTACCACCTACGGTAACCTTCTTCCAATGAATTTTATCAGCAAGACAAGAAAAAGCTTCTGTTGCAGAATACAATGCATCACCAAGTAAAGCCTTACTATCTGAGAAATAACCAACAAATCCTTTAAAGATAGCTAGTGTCAATTCACCAATAATTCCTGTCCAAGTTGCGGTTTTATTGGGTGTTGAATGTTGTATAGCCACATAAGCCCCCCTCTAGCAACTTCAATGTCCATAACATTTTGAAAGCCGCGTCATCATTGACCGCGGCTTTCTTAGTATTATCTCTAATTATTATATGCTTATGATGCTTTGCCGACTGGTTTATTCTTTTGTTTACTCTTAAGTAGTAGCCAGAGCGGGCTTGCAATAAAGATGGAGGAATAAGCACCGAATATTAGTCCGATAACCATCGCGAATGAGAACATTCTTATCGATTCTCCTCCAAATAGGAACAAGAATAATGCTGCAATAAATACCGTAAGTGCGGTATATAATGAACGCTTAATCATCTGGTTGACACTCTTATTCACCAAAACAACAATATCTTCTTTGGTTTTCAGTTTAGCAAAGCGCAAATTCTCACGTATTCGGTCAAATATTACAATGGTATCATTAATTGAATAACCAATAATAGTTAATACCGCTGTAATGAAAATCAAATCCACTTCCAATTGGAATACGGAGAACACGGTGATGACCAAGAATGCATCATGAATGAGCGCTACTATCGCTGCAACTCCAAATCGCCATTCAAAGCGAATACTCACATAAATAATAATACCAATACAAGACAGAAGCACAGCATAAATGGCATTTCGTCCAAGCTCTTTAGCCATTTCTGTATCGACTGTATTGATCTCAAATGAAGCACTGCTATCTAACTTTTGAATCTCTAATTTGAGTGTATTATTGTTATCCTCTGTCAGTACTTCGTTGAATCGGATATTAATCCGTTTCTCTCCCGGTGTAATACTTGTCCCTTCACCCATCCCAATTTCATCAAGAATAGGTTGAATTTGAGCACTCGTTAAAGATTTAGAGAGTGATACATCTACGTTAGAACCCGCTTTGAAATCAACACCGTAATTCAATCCAAAAACAGCGAGGCTAATAAGTCCTACGATCGTAAGAATGATGGATAGAGAATAGAAGTACTTACTAACATGCACAAAATCAATTTGCTTCTTAAAGTTCACGAATTTCACTCTCCTTTACACCAAATTGCTTCGGTTTTTTAAGTAGGCCTGACTTAACCAACAGGGTAAGCAGCCAGTGAGTGAAATATACGTTCGTCGCAATACTTAATACAATCTCTACCATCAGTACTAGTGCGAAACCTTTTACAGCACCCGTTCCGTATGCATACATAACAGCAGCAACAATGATCGTTGTTAGATTAGAATCTAGTATCGTACGGAAAGAAGACTTGTTGCCCGCTTTAACAGAGGACATCACACTTCTGCCGTTGCGCATTTCTTCCCTGATCCGCTCATTAGTAATAATATTGGCATCTACAGCCATCCCAATCCCCAATATTACTGCTGCTATACCAGGCAGTGTTAAGGTGAAATCGGCCATCACGAATACCAGTATGAGCAACCAAGTATGCAAAATCAACCCAAAGCTTGCTATTAATCCAGGTGTACGATACATTCCGATCATAAATATAAGAATCATAACAGATGCGATTAGACCTGCTACAACCGTCTCATCAAGCGACTGCTTACCTAGCGTTGCCCCTACACTTTGGGAGTATTTCTCTGTCAGCTTCAATGGTAACGCGCCTAAGTTAATCGTATCCCGAAGGCTCTTCGCTTCCTCGTTGCTGTAGTTACCAGTGATTTGAGCTTTACCATCCGTTAATTCTGCTTGGACGGTCGGTGCAGAAAGCATCGTTTCATCTAAGAAAATAGCTAACTCTTTGTAAATAAGACGTTTTGTAATTTCAGCAAATTTCGCCTTGTCTTTTACTTCGATACTAATTAAAGGCTGATTTAGATTGTCATATTCGACTTCTGCACCATTCTCTTTGAAATCATTTCCCAAGAGTTCGATTTTAGTGAAGTCAGCCTCTTCTTTGCCTCCATCAGGCGAACTACGAAACGTTAGATTCGCAGGCTCTTTCATTTTCTTTCTAACCTCGGCCTCGTCGGTTACCCCGGCAATTTTAAGACGAATTCGGTTAGCCCCTTCTGTAGTGACCTCCGGTTCGCTTGTCCCTTGAGCATTCGCACGCTTCTCTAAACTTTGAGCTGTACGATTCAACGATTCCGTAGTGACCTTTTGCCCTTCTTCTAAAGGCTGAGCCTCATAAAGAATTTCAAATCCACCCTTAAGGTCAAGGCCCAAACGAACCTTATTAAGCAACCCTGGAGTTGTTACTGCCATTACGCCAGCTAACACAATTATTGTAACGAAAAAACTGACAATTCTTTTCATTCCGTTCTTATTTCCCCTTTCGTCCTCAATATTCCTATTATAGCTATGCCATAAAATGCAGTCAATTTATGATTTTTGTACACTTCGTGTTCTTCCAAGATTTAACGACAAAAAGGATCCTCCTTATTCAAAAGTAGATCCTTTGTATGCCGCCATTGTCATGAAATTCATGAACCCAGTTACCTTTAAAGATAAAATATCATTAACTAACTTATGAAGTGAAGGTGTTCCATCCTTCTCATATTTCGAACTGACACAATCCCAAATATCTTTCCCAGTCACATGCTCATATCCGATAAGTCTAAATTCCTCTGCTTTACTCTTGCACATCATTTTAATATTCTCATCGAGCTGGACAGTGCTCATACCTTCAAACTCCACGCGTACCCCATCCTCTCTATGGTGTCTGTACCACTTCATCGAGTAATTCGACTTTAAATCTCTAATTCCTTTTTTTCAAAATATAAGAAAGTATAAGTTTCACTTCATATTTATCTAGCATGAGAATGGACAGGTTGAGCATATCCATATAGTAATCGTCATGCTGGACATCCGGCTAGCCTTGACTCGGAAAGAGGGAGTGAGCATTGAATAAACGTCATAAACAAACATTTATACAAGGAACCTTAATTCTACTAGCAGCAGGGGTCATCAATCGCATCTTGGGCTTTATCCCTCGAATTGCCTTACCGCGGATCATTGGAGCGGAAGGTGTAGGTATTTACCAATTAGGATATCCCTTTTTCCTTGTCATCATGACCCTGATTACTGGTGGTATCCCACTTGCTGTATCCAAACTTGTCTCAGAAGCTGAAATTGCAAATAATCCGCAGGCTTCAAGACGTATTCTACGTATTAGTCTTGGCTTAACCTTCGCGCTAGGCATTATCTTTATGCTACTCTCCATATGGTTCGCACCTTGGGTAACGCAGAATATTCTGACCGATCCCAGAGTTTATCATACGTTTGTAAGTATGAGCCCCATGCTCGTTATCGTTGCTGTCTCCTCCGTGTTCCGCGGATACTTCCAAGGCAAACAAAACATGATTCCTTCAGCTGTTTCCTCGATAGTAGAGACGCTTGTTCGAATGGTTTGTGTTCTAAGTTTCTCTTTCTTACTGCTCCCCAAAGGAATTGAGTTTGGTGCTGCAGGTGCAATGCTTGGAGTCATGGCTGGTGAATTTATTGGTCTTATTATATTGCTCTTTCATTATCACGCGGAGGATAAAGATGTTACTCATTCCAACGACGTTACTGACGAGTTACCTATCCATCTTAAGGTCGGTGTGCTGCGTCGCTTGCTTAAGATTACGATTCCTGTTACCGCAGGCAAACTTGTAGGATCCTTCTCCTATTTGTTTGAATCTATCATTACAGCACAGAGCCTTGCAATAGCTGGTTTAGCCACTTCTGTTGCAACGGCGCAGTATGGTGCGTTACAAGGCATGGTTATTCCTCTATTACTGTTACCGGGAGCATTAACAACTTCATTAGCTGTTTCTCTCGTACCCTCTTTATCTGAGGCTGCAGCACGTAATGAGCAAGCTACTATTCACAGAAGACTCAACCAAACGATAAACCTAGCCCTTGTAACCGGGGCCCCTTTCTCAGTCATTATGTTCGTCCTATCCGTCCCACTATGCTTATTACTATACAACAATCAGAATATTGCAGGTATGTTACAACTCATGGCACCCTTTGCCTTATTTGTATACATACAGGGTCCATTACAAGTAGCACTTCAAGTATTAGATCGCCCGGGCAAAGCTCTCCGAAACACATTGATCGGAGCGGCTATTAAGCTATTTCTTATTTGGTACTTATCATCCCAACCTCAATACGGTATATATGGTGCCGTGATCGCAATTATTGTTAATAGTATCATTGTTACTTTAATGCATGGATTCAGTGTAACTAGATTACTCTCATTCAGATTCAAGCTTCTCAATATTCTAAAAGTGTGTGTAGCGATGATTCTAATGGCCGCAGGAACACATTTAGCATATACTCAACTACCCTTCCATCAACACACCTGGTTACAGTTCCTAATCTCATGTATCATCGGAATGGTTATTTATATGATCATCATATTTAGAATCAAGCTCGTGTCTATACGTGATTTAGAGAAATTACCGATCATCGGGCAATGGTTTCCGTCTAGTTAGCGTCTTTTAATCGGATTTATTCCCACTCTGATCTTTATTTACATCAATATAGATTTGATTCTTATGATCAATACTGCACAGAAAAACATCCTTAAACTCGTTAGCACCATTCGACTGAATGATGTTCTTTAACCAGAATCGTGTCTTGTTAATCAACAATAAATTTTCATCCATGACTCTACCATCCATAATCAATGGAATGGGTAATCCCTGATGGGTTACCTTCCCAGCAGGCACAAGTACCTTTCTTCTGCTCTTCCATTTCCCAGTCTCGCTTAAGGCGGAGCCATCCATAGAAGAGCTAGAATGCGTATTGGAGTCTTTTGGGAATACCGTAAGCTGACCCGTAGTCTCTAAAATCGCAAATTCTACATCAGCAATGTTATCGATATCTTTTTGACGGATCTGAAACATAAGATCATCTAAATTATACCTCTGCTTCTTCATCGTATCTCGGTGTAACTTACCATTGGATATAAGAACAACGGGTTTACCATCAAATAACAATCGTAGTTTCCGACTTTTTAAGCTAATCTGCGCGATTACGATTTGTAACACAACAAGCGTAACCATTGGGATGATACCTTCCAACAAAGGCCTTTTGATATCTTCAAGCACGAATACCGCAATTTCCGCAATCATAATAGAAATAACTAAATCAAATATGGATAGTTTCCCAATTTCCCTTTTACCCATAATACGAATCGTAGCATATATAAAAAAATACATCAGCAGAGTTCTAAAAATATGTGTCGTAAAGTCCACATTCACTTATATCCGCTCCCTTAATCTTGTTACGATTAACATATTGTATAGTTATTGTCGCCTTTTAGCGTACAGCCCATGCATTTAATCACGCATTCAATTAATGGTATTTACTTCTGTAAAAGAACTCTATGTCCTACTTGTTGTAATACTGGGGCAAGCCTCATCATAGAATGACAGTAATATATGGACTACAAAGGGGGTAACAACATGCAATTTATCCGTCAATTATTCTCATTTAGAGTTAGCAATTCGGTTCTAGCCGGACTATGCTATGCATTCGCATGGATGATGCTAGGCGCATTCATTCTCTCACTTTTCTTATGGTTAAGTGGGCTGCAGGAACATGACCTTACCATGTACACATACATCATTCATGCATTCTCCGCCATTGCTGGTGGCATAGTGTCTGGCAAACGTTCTAAGCACAAGGGGTGGGTTCACGGAGGTCTGACTGGTTTATTTTATGGACTAATTATACTTCTAATTGGATTTCTCGCGTTAGATGGTTCTTTTACTCTTAGGGATATTTCTTGGATTGGAGCGAGCTTTGTAATCGGTGCCATTGGAGGAGTGTTTGGAATTAATTTAAAAAATAATATGTAGTTCCCAAATATATGCTCTTTCTTTTATCTGTGGTACACTAATTCAAGTCATGCTAAAAAGAAAGGAATGTTTTTTTGTGATTTACCAATCCATGGGAACTATTGCTTTAGCTTCAACAGCAACTGTTATATTACTTATCTGGATAGGGTCTCTTCGAAACCCTTTCTTAGTCATCAAAGAATTTATTCAATCACTACTATCTTCACGTACATTTCTAGTATTATTCCTTTCCGTTGCATGTATTTTATTAATTAACAAATACGAGTTGCAATTTGAAGACAGCTTAAACTATCAAGCTGATTTCACACCATTGATCTTTGGTATAGAAGGTCATTTCGTACAAGCTTTGCAGCAATTCTTTTACAATCCAATTCTCACTCAGATATTAGTGTTTTTCTATGTCATTATATTCCAATCCTTATTAATTGCCTCCATAGGAGTCTACATGTTGGATCGTAACAAGTTGCTTGTATATGCGACCTGCTTTGCTATTATGATTAACTATGCGGTAGCTATTCCCTTTTACATTCTTGTTCCTGTAAATGAGGCTTGGTCCTATGCGCCTTCAGGAGTAGTCTTTCATATGTTGGATGTATTCCCGTCATTTGAGGAGGACTACAGGCCGCTGTCTGGTCTAAATAACTGCTTCCCAAGCCTTCATACTTCCATCTCTGTAACGATCATGCTGCTAGCAGCTCGTTCAGGAAATCTACGTTGGAGAATCATAACCGCCATTAGTTCAACCGTTATCGTATTCAGTATATTCTATCTTGGTATTCACTGGGTGATCGATATGCTGGCAGGATCAATACTAGGTATTACTGCTTCTACTCTAGGCATCTATTGGGCTAAGTTAACGGTTGCTAAGGAAGATGGTTCAATCAAAGCTCGTTCGAAGTTACGCAACATTTCGATGTAAGAGAAAGTTCAAAAACGTCATCTTTTGATCACGCACTGTAATCAATCACATATACAAATAGAGGTTGTCCATTAGTCTGAGTAACTAATGGACAACCTCTATTTCATTCAAATCATAAGATTGGTTTGCAATTATTTACTATTTGACATCCGTGCGAACACCTTGACTTATAGAACTACGATCAAAAGTCAATTTTGTTGCATCGTTTACTAGAAGAACAATAATATCATCTGTAATCTCTACGATTTTTCCGTGAAGACCACCAATCGTTACTACTTTGTCTCCCTTTTGGAGAGTGCTTAACATGCTAGCACGAGCCTTTTGTTTCTTCTGTTGCGGACGAATTAACAAAAAGTAAAAAATAGCAAACATTAAAACAAATGGCCATATTAGTTGAAATATGGATCCAACTCCCCCACTACCGGAAGCTTCTGTTGCAAATTCGAACATTTCTTTTCCCCCTTAAATAAATGTCATCATTCTAGAATCCTTTCAGATTCTCGTAAAGACCATACTGTTCAAAAAACTCATCTCGAAAATCAAGCAGTCTGTCTTCCATAATGCTCTGACGAACCTTGCGCATTAATTCTAGCAAGAAGTGCAGATTATGGTATGTAGTCAGTCTCAGTCCAAAAGTCTCATCAGCTTTGATCAAATGCCGCAAATAAGCTCTCGAGTAATTCCTACATGTGTAACAATCGCATGCCGGATCTAAAGGACCGTAGTCACGAGCATACTTCGCGTTACGAATTACAACTCTTCCTTCGCTTGTCATCGTTGTCCCATTACGGGCGATCCGTGTTGGTAGAACACAGTCAAACATATCTATTCCACGAATGGATCCTTCGATTAGAGCATCAGGAGATCCCACGCCCATTAAATAACGAGGTTTATTGCTAGGTAGGAGTGGAACTGTGTAATCCAGAACATCATACATTAGCTGCTTTGGCTCTCCCACACTGAGTCCACCAATAGCATACCCCGGGAAATCCATGGAAGTCAAATCTCGCGCACTTTGCTTACGCAAATCTTCATACATCCCACCTTGAACGATACCGAATAGTGCTTGATCTTTACTCCGCGCATGACTTTCTAAGCAACGCTCAGCCCAACGAGTTGTGCGTTCAAGCGATTTTCTAGCATATTCATGCTCAGCTGGATATGGTGGACATTCATCGAAAGCCATCATAATATCCGAGCCAAGTGCATTCTGAACTTCCATTACAACCTCTGGAGAGAGGAATAATTTATCTCCATTTAGATGAGAACGGAAATGAACGCCCTCTTCTGTAATTTTACGCATTTCACTTAGACTAAATACTTGAAATCCACCACTATCCGTTAGAATTGGACGATCCCAATTCATAAACTTATGAAGACCGCCTGCTTCGCGGATAATATCGTGACCTGGACGAAGGTATAGATGATAAGTATTACTAAGAATAATCTGTGCATTCATTTGCTTAAGTTCTTCCGGACTCATCGTTTTAACCGTGGCCAGTGTCCCCACAGGCATAAATGTTGGTGTTTCAATAATTCCATGAGGTGTATGAACTCGTCCTAGACGAGCTCCAGATTGTTTACATGTTTTTATATGTTCATAAGTTACTGCTGCTACCATAATGTATTTGTATCCCTTCTTCATAAGAGGTTGTTCGAAAAGTCACCTTGTGAACTCTCATTTATATAACTTAATAAATAAACATCGCATCACCGAAACTAAAGAAACGATATTGCTCCTTCACAGCTTCTTGATACGCTTCTAGAATCTGTTCTCGTCCTGCCAATGCACTTACAAGCATCACCAAAGTAGACTTTGGTAAATGAAAGTTGGTAATCAAGGCATCTACGACGGTAAATTGATATCCTGGAAACATAAAAATGCTAGTCCAACCACTACTCTCTTTCAATGGAGCGTCTCCACATTTCTGCCCGACAGTTTCTAGTGTCCGAGCAGACGTTGTTCCTACGGCAATAATTCTCCCACCGTTCAGGCGCGTTCTATTCAGTAAGTCTGCGGTTTCCTGAGACAATGAGAAATACTCTTCATGCATAACATGGTCTTCCACTCGCTCAACTGACATCGGTCGAAATGTCCCTAACCCGACATGTAATGTTATGAATGCCACAGATACTCCCTTGGCACGAATATCATGAAGTAATTCCTCTGTGAAATGAAGCCCTGCTGTAGGTGCTGCTGCCGAACCCTCATGACGAGCATACACCGTTTGGTAACGTTCACGATCATCTAACTTATCCTTAATGTAAGGTGGAAGAGGCATTTGTCCCAGACGGTCGAGAATTTCCTGAAATACGCCCTGATAAGTGAATACAAGTACTCGAGCACCCATATCTCCTTCAGATTCAATCACCGCTTTAAGTTCATCGCTGAATATAATGACATTGCCTTGTCTCAGCTTTTTCCCTGGCTTCACTAATGCTTCCCAGCGGTCTTCACCCAAATTTTTAAGTAACAGAACCTCTGCTTTCGCACCAGTATCCTCTTTCACTCCGAATAGTCTCGCCGGAATAACGCGAGTATCATTTAATACAAGTGTATCACCTGGTTGAAGATAATCTGTTATATCTTTAAAGGTGTGATGCTCCATCGAACCATCTTCTCTGCTCAACGTAAGCAATCGCGATGAACTTCGTTCTAAAAGTGGGGTCTGGGCAATCAATTCCTCTGGCAGATCGAAATTATATAATTCTACATCCATGTTGTCGTCATTCCTTAACAATAGTGACATTTTGATAATAGTGTTTCAAAATATCCTGATAATCATACCCTGCATCAGCCATACCTTTGGCTCCCCATTGAGAAAGTCCTAGTCCATGACCGTTTCCTTGACCGATAAATTTAAACTTCTCACTCGCATCCACTGCAGTCGCCTTTGAATCACCATTCATGATAACCGTCGTAATCCCATTAAGGTTACTAACCCCCGCTGCTGAAATGACAGAAGTCGTTGATGACGTAGATGCTTGTACCGTTGCACCGTCGGAACCTAATACAGTATAACTTCCGGTGGATACAATATCAAATAAAGTACTCGGTAAGCCATTTAATGCTGATCTAAACAAATCTGGATACTTCACATTTAGAATTTGACCATTTACCTTCAGTTCAATAACACGACCCGATGGTCCCCGTTTCGTTACTTCCAGCGAACTAATCGCGGATGGTAACTGCAATGATGCCTTTCCTTGCATAGCCTTGAGTAGCTCAGCAGAGGTATAAGGGCCTCTAACCCAAGAATAAGAGTTCGATTCTGCGACTTTTTCAAGAATAACGGCAGTATCTCCCGGATTAAGCTTAGCTACAGGTGTTACAGTCGATTGAATCTGTGGTGTTGGACGGACATTGGTATCTGATGATGTTACCGTTAATTGAGCAAGTCCTGCTGCGGTTGTATTACTCAATTCCTTCACATTATCTTCACGGATATAACCTGTCAATCCATTGTTCAAAAGGACATAATACCACATCTTCAAGTTATTTTGAGCAGATATATCACCTTCACTTTTTACATTTATAAAGGTATTGTTACCGCTATTCCATACTTCACTAGAATCTGCTGTTACCCCACCACTATTAGATGAAAAGATAGCTTCAACTACCTTACCATCCTTTACGAGAACTTCACCCTTTGTATCGTCAACAGCTTGTGTAATACTTGCAGCTTCTGAGCTTAAGCCATTATAAACTTGACTTAGCGTCGTATCGACCACATCTGCCACTTGATATTTGTTTCTTTGAAATATAGCATAGCTTCTTGCAGCTACCGCTTGAGTCTTCAGTGCCTCTGACGACCACGAAGAAGGTACTTCTCCCCCAACAACAGAATATAGGTATTGTTCTAGAGGAAGTTCATTCACCAACGCTAACTGACCATTATATGAACTAATCTCCCAATTGCCACGATAAATTCGCTCTGATCTCTCCATTACTTTTATTCCATTGGATGGATCCGGTATCCATACTTTCGCAGATTCACCGCTTATTTGATAATGTGCTACCGTTTGATTAGGAGATAAATGAAGTCCAACGTCCTGACGTAGTATAAGTGCTGGAAGAGATGAATCTATAGCCGCTAAAGTAATCGTAGGCATAACCTGACTCATTTCTTGTTGAATAACACTCAGTTCACCATCACTTGTTGCTTCTCCTACCCATACCGCATATTGAATTCCACCTGACGGTATATATTGGATAACAGTCATAGCATCAAAACCAGCCGCTTGAATCAACCTTTGTTGTGCCACGGCTTGATCTAACGTAGCATGAACACCTGCTGACCCATGTTTGCTCCCCTTCAGCGAAGGTGTTTGACCGTTCAATTGAGCAGCCGCCGTTTGGCTAACACGGATCATAGCTTCTCTACCGGCTTGTTCAGTTGCATACATTCCGGTATACAGTTGATACACCGTCTGTCCTCCCAATGAAGAACTGAATAGAATCGGCTTATCATTCGCTGTTGCAGACAAGTTCTGGAATGCAGCTACTACAGTATTCCAATCTGACGTCTCCAATACTTTTACCCGAAATGAATCAACACTGAATCGTACTTGTGTACTCCCCATGAAGGATGCCATCTCACGGTATCCAGCTGAACCATTCATCCCGACACTCCAAGCAGATCCAGACCCAAGTGTTACTGCTGGAGTGATTGATCTGTAAGTACTTCCCAAGTCAACAAACATCGCAACCCTTATCGTATCTGGAATAAATCCTGCCGCCATAGCCCTTTGTGAAACATTCAAACAAGATAAGCCAATAACAACAACTAACATGCTTGTAGTAAATTTCTTCAGAAACCCTTTTTTCAAATCAAAAATCATTGGATATCTCCTCTCTAGGATAGAATATTTATTTCTGCTGAGGTGGTTGTGGTAATCCTAAGTGTTGATACGCTGTAGGTGAAACCATTCTACCGCGTGGAGTCCGTTGTAAAAAACCAATCTGCATGAGGTAAGGTTCGTATACATCCTCAATCGTTTGACTCTCTTCTCCAATCGTTGCGGCAATCGTATCGAGTCCCACTGGGCCTCCACGAAAACTTGTAATCATCGTATGAAGTATTTTGTAGTCAATGGAATCTAATCCTCTTGGGTCTACTTGCAGCATTTGGAGTGCTTGATCTGCAATATCTCTTGTAATCATCCCATCCCCACGTACTTGTGCATAGTCTCGTACTCGCTTTAGCAGACGGTTAGCAATACGAGGGGTTCCCCTCGCTCTAAGCGCAATCTCATCGGCTGCATCTCCTACAATCTCAATCCCGAAGATATCTGCTCCCCTCGATACGATATAACTCAACTCATCCACACTATAAAATTCTAAACGACTAACTACACCGAAACGATCTCGAAGTGGCGCCGATAACAAACCTGCACGAGTGGTAGCACCTATTAATGTAAACGGAGGTAAATCCAATCGCACAGAACGGGCACTTGGTCCCTTACCAATCATAATATCCAGAGCAAAGTCTTCCATTGCAGGATACATGACTTCCTCTACTGTCCGATGCAGACGGTGAATCTCGTCAATAAACAGTACATCGCCTTCTTGAAGATTGGTCAGTAACGCAGCCAAATCTCCTGGGCGTTCTATAGCAGGACCGGATGTTGTCCGCAGATTCACCCCTAATTCATTGGCTATGATATTAGCTAGTGTTGTTTTACCGAGCCCCGGAGGACCATACAGAAGCACATGATCTAGCGCCTCATTACGCATTTTAGCGGCTTCAATATAAATTTTTAAGTTTTCCTTCACTTGATTCTGTCCGATATATTCTGCCAAATAACGAGGGCGAAGACTTAACTCCACCGCCTGATCTTCCATCATCAAGTTCGCTGATATAATACGGTCTTCCATTAACTATCGCTCCTCTTCCTCAGCCCGCATAGAGCAGTTTGAGCGCCTTCTTCATTAAGACGTCTATCGTGTCTTCATATGTGATATCATCTTTAATTTTTAACCATACACTGTCAAGCTCCGTCTCCGTATACCCTAGGGCCTTCAATCCTTCCCTAGCCTCAGACCAAGAGGATCCATCTCCTTCTTGAGGTTCAGGGACGGTGAATAATCCACCCGAAATAACAGTTGTAGCGAAACCATCCAGCTTGTCCTTCAAGTCGAGAATCATCCGTTGCGCAGTCTTCTTCCCAATACCCGGAAGCTTTATCAAGAAAGGTATATTCTCTTGATAGATTGCAGAAACAACAAGTTCTGGATTTCCCCCACTTAATATGCCAAGGGCTACCCTTGGACCAATGCCCGATACTTCAATTAACTTACGAAACA
The DNA here is from genome assembly GCF_051550225.1 of Paenibacillus sp. FA6. Classification (NCBI taxonomy): domain Bacteria; kingdom Bacillati; phylum Bacillota; class Bacilli; order Caryophanales; family Paenibacillaceae; genus Paenibacillus; species Paenibacillus sp. FA6. The sequence goes on from NZ_CP188820.1 coordinate 3,295,986, forward strand.
ATTTCTGCTCTTCTCGTGTCGGGAATCCGAATATTAATATGGCATCCTCACGCACGTTGTAGTGTGTATAAATAGTTACTTCGCCTTCCACCTTGGCAAAGGCGTAGGGGTTCGGACAAAATACCCGATATCCTATACCACGGACATCAATCACAACATAGTCATTCTCCAAATGGACGACCGGACCTGTTAGGTAATCAATCATTTCTTCAACACCTCTTTGATCATCGAATTTAATGTTGATGAATGGGCGTGACATATAGCAACAGCTAGAGCATCCGCCACATCATCAGGCTTAGGAATTTCTTTTAGATGAAGATAAATTTTCACCATCTCCTGAACCTGCCTTTTCTCAGCCTTACCATAACCTACAACAGCTTGTTTCACCTGTAATGGTGTATATTCTGCGACTGGAAGTCCCTTTTGCACTGCGGCTAGAATCATCACACCACGTGCTTGACTTACAATCATAGCCGTCGTCACATTCCGATTGAAGAATAACTTCTCAAAAGCGACAGCATCTGGTTTATATTTATCTATCAACTGTACCATACCTTCATACACATGTAGCAACCGATCTTCCTCTGGCGTATGAGCTTCGGTCTGAATGCATCCATATTGCACCGGAATAACCTTACTTCCTACCTTGTCCACGAAACCAAATCCGACAATAGCAATACCCGGGTCAATTCCTAAAATCCGCAAAATTAATCTCTCCTCTGTCATAACACGAACATATGTATTCGTTATCTCATTATATGAAAAACTCTCTATTAAGTCTATTACTCTAAGAAAACAACTCCTTCTTAGGATTGATAGTTGCCTTTTAATTCATGAATAAACGCCTTCATAGATAAACTTATCATTGATTCATTTCGATAAACGATTCCAACTGTTTTTTGAGGTATAGGCTCAATAATAGGAATAATCTTTATCTGTTGATCTTGAGCATAATTTACGTGAAGATAAGATTTAGGTAAAATGGTTGCACCAATATTCAGCCTAACCATCTGCATCATAGAATCCATGGTCGACAGTTCCAATATAGGTGTCAGGATAATACCTACTTCTTTCCCATACGTATCAACCATTTTTCTAACCAAGAACTTCTCGGGAAATAATATAAGTGATAGATTTTGCAAATCATTGAATGGAATGCTATTCTCTTTAGCTAATGGATGTACTGATGAAACAGCTAAACTAAGCTCTTCCGTATAGAGTGGATGACTAATCAAGTTTGCATCCTCCAAAGGTAGAAAGACAACACCCATATCCAATTCATTATTCAACAAGCCATGCCTCGTTTCTTCCGTTGCTAATTCAATCACAGATAACGATATATTAGGGTACTTCTCATGAAAAGAAACGATGGTCGTTGTCAGTAGATGATTACCCGAACATCCAATCCTTAACTTCCCGCGTTGTAATCCCTTGATTTCGGTTATTTTTATTTGTGCTTGTTCTAGCTCATAGAATACTCTAATGGCATGATTTCGCAAAATATGACCAGCTTCAGTTATATAGTTCTTTTTTCCGATTCTCCTAAACAAGGGAGTTCCCAATCTATCCTCAAGCACGCGAATCTGTTGACTCAATGTAGGCTGGCTAATTCCTAATCGCTCTGCTGCTTTGGTAAAGTGTAATTCTTCACAAACGGCAAGAAAATATTCTAGAACTCTGAATTCCAAATTCACTACCTCATTCCATGTATAGTTGGTACCTATCATCTTAATAGATATTATTGGATTGACCAATTGTTTTTTTATTCATTATAATGAAGTAAGTATATTTCAGTGAAACTCAGGAGGAGTTAAAGTATGAAGGACATTCAAATCTACAAAAGAGACGACCTTAAACAGAAACCACTTCAAGATCATCTAGAATTTGGACAAATTTTTACAGATCATATGTTTTTACTAGATTACAATTTAGATCAAGGTTGGCATGATGCTCGTATCGTTCCTTATGGCCCCATAGTGTTGGATCCTGCTGCCATGGTATTGCATTATGGTCAAGCTGTTTTCGAGGGAATGAAAGCATTCTTGGCAAAAGATGACCAAATTCTTTTGTTTAGACCCAATAAAAATATGGAACGTTTCAATCAATCGAACAATCGTCTTGAAATTCCAGAAATCGATGAAGACTTTATTCTACATGCTATTCAAACCTTAGTTAATATAGAAAAAGAATGGATTCCTTCAGGTAAAGGTACCTCTCTATATATTCGTCCATTTATTATAGCTACTGAACCTTGTCTTGGTGTACGTGCCGCCCATAATTATCAGCTTCTCGTCATCCTATCTCCGGTTGGCGCATACTACAGTGAAGGTTTAGAGCCTGTTAAGATCAATGTGGAGTCTTCCTACGCGCGCGCCGTTCGAGGTGGACTAGGGACCGCGAAGGCAGCAGGTAATTATGCAGCTAGCATTAAAGCACAAACCGAAGCTAAAGAAGCAGGATATTCTCAAGTTCTTTGGTTAGACGCTCTCGAAAGGAAATATATTGAGGAAGTTGGCAGTATGAACATATTCTTTAAAATTGATGGAAAAGTCATCACTCCAGAGTTGAACGGTAGTATTCTAGCAGGGGTAACCCGTGATTCTATTATCGAGCTACTACAGAGCTGGGGGATACCGGTAGAGGAACGCCGGATTTCGATGGAGGAAGTCTTCGAAGCTTATAATAATCATACTTTAGAAGAAGTCTTCGGAACCGGTACAGCGGCAGTTATCTCTCCAGTTGGTGAATTATTCTGGAATGAGAAACAAGTGCTCATCAATGAGGGGCAAATCGGTAAGCTGTCACAACAACTTTATGACACCATTACTGGTATCCAAACGGGATTCATCCCAGATACTCTGCAATGGACTGTACAAGTATAATCAAATAGAGGAAGTTCAAAAAGTCATCTTTTGATCTCGCACAAACACAGCTAAACAGCAACAGATCCCACTAGACATCTAGTGGGATCTGTTGCTGTTCTTTGATCAATTGTCTCTTACTCTGTCCTCTTCATAACATTCTCAGTATACTCTTGTGCGAAGTCACTGAATGTCGATATAACACTATTGTATTCATCTAAATCTTGAATACGAATACCGTCATATAGTTGTTCCAATACACCCTCAGGCAATGCTGATTCCATAGAGTTAATATCGAGTTGAAAAAAGGTCTTTAATACCCTTTCTTGCTTCGGTGGACCTTCATATAAGGTAAGATTACCATTCGCATCCATACTCATATATGCCCTTTGTTTGCACACAGGAGATAGGTCTTCGATCAGTTCCGTCAGCCAGACATCTTCATTTTCACCAAAATGACCTTTCCATGTTGGATTATGATGAAGCAATTCTATAATTTTATCAGAACTCATCTGTCCCATAACTCTTTCTTCTTGACCACATATATAGTTTCTCTGAATAACTACCCTATGGGCTTTATTAGAATCATTTAAGCTTTGCAAAAATTGTTGTCTTTCTTCAGTTTCATCAGTAGAAGCTGTATTTTGTAGATAGTTCAAGGTTTCCATAGCAATTTGTGGTTCTGAGTATAATAAAGATTCGATTTCCCCAGAGAGATGAATTCCCCACCAAGCCAGCATAGCGATAATCACACTCAAGGCTGTTGCTCCAATTCGACGCTTCCACCTTTTCCAATTTCTCATCAACCTTTTTTTGAGTTTCGAAGCATTCACGCTGATCCCCTTCTATCTGCTTACTTTTCTATATTGTGACCGAGGAGTACAATATTTATACAAACAAGCAGATAAAGGAACTCAAAGTATACCAAAAAATTAAAAACACGAAAAGAACCATCGAAATGATTCGATGGTTCTTAACATAATCGGGACGACACGATTCGAACATGCGACCCCCTGGACCCAAACCAGGTGCTCTACCAAGCTGAGCTACGTCCCGATACAATACCGATGGCCGGACTCGAACCGGCAAGCCCTGCGGCACCGCATTTTGAGTGCGGCGTGTCTGCCAATTCCACCACATCGGCTTATTGAAACTAATAAAATGGTGCGCCCTAAGAGATTCGAACTCCTGGCCTTTTGATTCGTAGTCAAACGCTCTATCCAGCTGAGCTAAGGGCGCAAATAAATGGAGCGGACGACGGGAATCGAACCCGCGACCCTCGCCTTGGCAAGGCGATGCTCTACCGCTGAGCCACGTCCGCATAATGATGGTGCGCGTAGAGGGACTTGAACCCCCACGTCGTGAAACGCTAGATCCTAAGTCTAGTGCGTCTGCCAATTCCGCCACACGCGCACACTTTGATAAGAAATGGTGAGCCATGAAGGATTCGAACCTTCGACACCCTGATTAAAAGTCAGGTGCTCTACCAACTGAGCTAATGGCTCATAAATTGTAAATATTCAAGATTCTGACGGATTACCCGACTAAATCTCTACTAAATATAATGGCGGAACCGACGGGATTCGAACCCGCGATCTCCTGCGTGACAGGCAGGCATGTTAGACCAACTACACCACGGTTCCACATAATTATAATTGGTTGCGGGGGCAGGATTTGAACCTGCGGCCTTCGGGTTATGAGCCCGACGAGCTACCGGGCTGCTCCACCCCGCGTCATCTTAAAAAAAATATTATGGTGGAGGCTGAGGGGATCGAACCCCCGACCCTCTGCTTGTAAGGCAGATGCTCTCCCAGCTGAGCTAAGCCTCCATATCTATACGTGTACAAATTAAATTTGGTGACCCGTAGGGGACTCGAACCCCTGATACCTCCGTGAAAGGGAGGTGTCTTAACCACTTGACCAACGGGCCGTTATGGCTCCCCGAACAGGACTCGAACCTGTGACAACTCGATTAACAGTCGAGTGCTCTACCAACTGAGCTATCAGGGAATATAACATTTTATAATACATTCCTTACATCACTTATGTATGTAATCATGTCTTACAAAACTTCTGCTTGGCGACGTCCTACTCTCCCAGGACCCTGCGGTCCAAGTACCATCGGCGCTGGAGGGCTTAACGGTCGTGTTCGGGATGGGTACGTGTGGAACCCCTCCGCTATCGCCACCAAACATGATTTTTCGAAGCTTACGCTTCTCGAAATCGCTGCGAGAAAATATCAGTCCTCATAAAGGACCTGCAGCTTATTCAGATGTTTGATCACCTGAAAACTAGATACGAACGAATTTGTGTTAGAAAGTATGAAGTATACACTTCAACCGTTAAACATTTGTTAGGATAAGCCCTCGACCGATTAGTATTGGTCAGCTCCGCACATTGCTGCGCTTCCACCTCCAACCTATCTACCTCGTAGTCTTCAAGGGGTCTTACTAATTGGGAAATCTCATCTTGAGGGGGGCTTCACGCTTAGATGCTTTCAGCGCTTATCCCGTCCGCACGTAGCTACCCAGCTATGCTCCTGGCGGAACAACTGGTACACCAGAGGTGCGTCCATCCCGGTCCTCTCGTACTAAGGACAGCTCCTCTCAAATTTCCTGCGCCCACGACAGATAGGGACCGAACTGTCTCACGACGTTCTGAACCCAGCTCGCGTACCGCTTTAATGGGCGAACAGCCCAACCCTTGGGACCTACTTCAGCCCCAGGATGCGATGAGCCGACATCGAGGTGCCAAACCTCCCCGTCGATGTGGACTCTTGGGGGAGATAAGCCTGTTATCCCCAGGGTAGCTTTTATCCGTTGAGCGATGGCCCTTCCATGCGGTACCACCGGATCACTAAGCCCGACTTTCGTCCCTGCTCGACTTGTAGGTCTCGCAGTCAAGCTCCCTTCTGCCTTTGCACTCTTCGAATGATTTCCAACCATTCTGAGGGAACCTTGGGGCGCCTCCGTTACTCTTTAGGAGGCGACCGCCCCAGTCAAACTGCCCACCAGACACTGTCCCCGAACCGGTTTACGGTCCTAGGTTAGAACCTAGATACGATCAGGGTGGTATCCCAACGGCGCCTCCTCAGAAGCTTGCGCTCCTGAATCTCTGGCTCCCACCTATCCTGTACAGATCGTACCCAAATCCAATATCAAGCTGCAGTAAAGCTCCATGGGGTCTTTCCGTCTTGTCGCGGGTAACCTGCATCTTCACAGGTATTAAAATTTCACCGGATCTCTCGTTGAGACAGCGCCCAAATCGTTACGCCATTCGTGCGGGTCAGAATTTACCTGACAAGGAATTTCGCTACCTTAGGACCGTTATAGTTACGGCCGCCGTTTACTGGGGCTTCGGTTCATAGCTTCGGGTTACCCCTAACCACTCCCCTTAACCTTCCAGCACCGGGCAGGCGTCAGCCCGTATACTTCGCCTTACGGCTTCGCACAGACCTGTGTTTTTGCTAAACAGTCGCTTGGGCCTTTTCACTGCGGCCCCCTCGTGCTATTCACACTACCGGGGCACCCCTTCTCCCGAAGTTACGGGGTCATTTTGCCGAGTTCCTTAACGAGAGTTCTTCCGCGCGCCTTAGAATACTCTTCTCGCCTACCTGTGTCGGTTTGCGGTACGGGCACCTTCTCCTGGTTAGAGGCTTTTCTTGGCAGTGTGAGATCATGACCTTCGCTACTGTAATTTTCGCTCCCCATCACAGCCTAGCCTTATAGTGTGCGGATTTGCCTACACACAAGCCTCACTGCTTAGACGGACTATTCCATCAGTCCGCGTCACTACCCTACTGCGTCACCCCATTACTCATAACGGATTACGGTGGTACAGGAATTTCAACCTGTTGTCCATCCACTACGCCTTTCGGCCTCGCGTTAGGTCCCGACTTACCCTGAGAGGACGAGCCTTCCTCAGGAAACCTTGGGCTTTCGGCGGATCAGATTCTCACTGATCTTTTCGTTACTTATACCGGCATTCTCACTTGTATAGTGTCCAGCGCTCCTCACGGTACACCTTCAACCTCTATACAACGCTCCCCTACCCCTGATACTAATGTATCAAGCCATAGCTTCGGTGGTGTGTTTAGCCCCGTTACATTTTCGGCGCAGAGTCACTCGACCAGTGAGCTATTACGCACTCTTTCAATGATGGCTGCTTCTAAGCCAACATCCTGGTTGTCTGTGCAACTCCACATCCTTTTCCACTCAACACACACTTGGGGACCTTAGCTGATGGTCTGGGCTGTTTCCCTTTCGACAATGGATCTTAGCACTCACTGTCTGACTCCCGGATATAAGTACATGGCATTCGGAGTTTGACTGAGCTTGGTAACCCTTGCGGGCCCCGCACCCAATCAGTGCTCTACCTCCACGACTCTTCATTCCGAGGCTAGCCCTAAAGCTATTTCGGGGAGAACCAGCTATCTCCGAGTTCGATTGGAATTTCTCCGCTACCCCCACCTCATCCCCGCATTTTTCAACATGCGTGGGTTCGGGCCTCCAGTGCGTGTTACCGCACCTTCACCCTGGACAGGGGTAGATCACTCGGTTTCGGGTCTACGTCCACGTACTAAAATTCGCCCTATTCAGACTCGCTTTCGCTGCGGCTCCGCCTTCTCAGCTTAACCTTGCACGGGAACGTAACTCGCCGGTTCATTCTACAAAAGGCACGCCATCACCCATAGAACGGGCTCTGACTTTTTGTAAGCACACGGTTTCAGGTTCTATTTCACTCCCCTTCCGGGGTGCTTTTCACCTTTCCCTCACGGTACTGTTTCACTATCGGTCACTAGGGAGTATTTAGCCTTAGCAGATGGTCCTGCTGGATTCATACGGGGTTTCACGTGCCCCGCACTACTCGGGATACGTCTCGGAGAGAATATACTTTCAGCTACAGGGCTTTTACCTTCTATGCCGGGCCTTTCCAGACCTCTTCGCTTAATATATTCCTTTGTAACTCCGTGTGAGACGTCCCACAACCCCAAAGAGCAAGCTCCTTGGTTTGGGCTAATCCGCGTTCGCTCGCCGCTACTGACGGAATCACTATTGTTTTCTCTTCCTCAGGGTACTTAGATGTTTCAGTTCCCCTGGTCTGTCTCTACCTACCCTATGTATTCAGGTAGGAGTGACTGCGTATTAACACAGCCGGGTTTCCCCATTCGGACACCCCCGGATCAAAGCTTGCTTACAGCTCCCCGAGGCAGTTTCGTTGTTCGCCACGTCCTTCATCGACTCCTAGTGCCTAGGCATCCTCCGTGTGCTCTTAGTAGCTTAACCGCGTTGCTCATTTGTTGCGCTGCTCGCTCTGTTGTCCGCTTATTTCCCCGTGAACGGTTGAAACAAACTTCCAAAGGATCGATCATCACATCAAATTCGCACGTACATGTTAGCTTGTACTCGATAAATCGAATACTCGCTGCTACTTTTACACTTTGTTTCGTTAACAAGTTAACAAAACGTAGATAAAAAGAATGTTCATTCTAACTTACAAATTCGTTCGTTATCTAGTTTTCAAGGATCAAAGTTCACACCCTTACTTAGCGGTAGAACATGTTTGAAAGATTGCTCTTTCAAAACTGACAACGAGTGAGTGTGCGACTTTACATTGTAAAGTCTTACGGTGACCGTAGTCACCGTGTTCGAATGTTTCCGTTACAGGAAACGATTCTCCATAGAAAGGAGGTGATCCAGCCGCACCTTCCGATACGGCTACCTTGTTACGACTTCACCCCAATCATCTACCCCACCTTCGGCGGCTGGCTCCCTTGCGGGTTACCCCACCGACTTCGGGTGTTGTAAACTCTCGTGGTGTGACGGGCGGTGTGTACAAGACCCGGGAACGTATTCACCGCGGCATGCTGATCCGCGATTACTAGCAATTCCGACTTCATGCAGGCGGGTTGCAGCCTGCAATCCGAACTGAGACCGGCTTTGTTGGGATTGGCTCCATCTCGCGATTTCGCAGCCCGTTGTACCGGCCATTGTAGTACGTGTGTAGCCCAGGTCATAAGGGGCATGATGATTTGACGTCATCCCCACCTTCCTCCGGTTTGTCACCGGCAGTCTGCTTAGAGTGCCCACCATAATGTGCTGGCAACTAAGCATAAGGGTTGCGCTCGTTGCGGGACTTAACCCAACATCTCACGACACGAGCTGACGACAACCATGCACCACCTGTCTCCTCTGTCCCGAAGGCCGCCACTATCTCTAGTGGATTCAGAGGGATGTCAAGACCTGGTAAGGTTCTTCGCGTTGCTTCGAATTAAACCACATACTCCACTGCTTGTGCGGGTCCCCGTCAATTCCTTTGAGTTTCAGTCTTGCGACCGTACTCCCCAGGCGGAGTGCTTAATGTGTTAACTTCGGCACCAAGGGTATCGAAACCCCTAACACCTAGCACTCATCGTTTACGGCGTGGACTACCAGGGTATCTAATCCTGTTTGCTACCCACGCTTTCGCGCCTCAGCGTCAGTTACAGCCCAGAGAGTCGCCTTCGCCACTGGTGTTCCTCCACATATCTACGCATTTCACCGCTACACGTGGAATTCCACTCTCCTCTTCTGTACTCAAGTCACCCAGTTTTCAGTGCGACCCAGGGTTGAGCCCTGGAATTAAACACCAAACTTAAATGACCGCCTGCGCGCGCTTTACGCCCAATAATTCCGGACAACGCTTGCCCCCTACGTATTACCGCGGCTGCTGGCACGTAGTTAGCCGGGGCTTTCTTCTCAGGTACCGTCACCTTGAGAGCAGTTACTCTCCCAAGTGTTCTTCCCTGGCAACAGAGCTTTACGATCCGAAAACCTTCATCACTCACGCGGCGTTGCTCCGTCAGACTTTCGTCCATTGCGGAAGATTCCCTACTGCTGCCTCCCGTAGGAGTCTGGGCCGTGTCTCAGTCCCAGTGTGGCCGTTCACCCTCTCAGGTCGGCTACGCATCGTCGCCTTGGTGAGCCATTACCTCACCAACTAGCTAATGCGCCGCAGGTCCATCTATAAGTGGCAGATTACTCCGCCTTTCAGTATCTCTTCATGTGAAGAAATAAGTTATCCGGTATTAGCTACCGTTTCCGATAGTTATCCCAGTCTTACAGGCAGGTTACCTACGTGTTACTCACCCGTCCGCCGCTGAAATTTCAGAAGTGCAAGCACTTCTGAAATCTCCGCTCGACTTGCATGTATTAGGCACGCCGCCAGCGTTCGTCCTGAGCCAGGATCAAACTCTCCAATAGAGATTGATTTCAAATCAGCTTTGCAGTGATTTGGAACCAATCATGAAAAGAGCGATTATGCTCATTTTGAAACATACTGACGAGAATTATTCATTCTCAATCCAAATGATTTCTCATTTGTTTTGTTCTCACTTTCGTGAAAACCACTCACTCGTTGTTCAGTTTTCAAAGATCAATTTCTCTTTCGTTAATCACCAGTTTGTCTCGGTGACAACTTTTATATCATATCATGTGAGATTTGATAACGCAAGCTTTATTTTTATGAATTAATTATCCTAATCCTTTATGCTACCATTCTACTTCTTCTCTACTTCTTCCAGCCCGTCAGACTTTAATGGGTGGATTAATAATTTAACACACTCTCCCCCTATTTGGCAACTAGAAAAACATATCATATAGAAACGACCCTGTTATCCTTCTCTAATGACTCTTGTCGTCTCTCCAAAAAATATAAGAAAAGTGTATAGATTAAAGCTACTATGTTCTTAGCACTCAATAAATCAAGACGGGCGATTTATAAATCGCCCGTCTTGATTTTGAAATGTTTTTAATTTTTTATCCAAGGATTACGTCGTCTATGTTGCACGCTTGATTTCTTAACTTCTTTTTTTGGAGCTGATTTTCCAATCTGATTTCCAGATCCTTTTCTGCCTTTACTCACACTGGAAGTCTGAGCAGTCTCCAGTTCCTTATCACTAACTAATACATCGGATTCGATTGGTGAGCCATCTTGCTCTCTACTTTGGCAACCACAATCTTGTGTTGCTTTAACTTCTGTTTGTTGCGGGTAAGCCGAACCATAAGCTCCATAAGACATGTTCGGCATCGCTGAATAACCACCCTGCATATTGGACTGCGGAAAAGTCCACTCGAAAGGATGCGTGCAAGAGTAGATATCAGAATGGATTACAGGTGCATTCTCCGATGCGAGTGTAGCATTAGATACAGTTGCTGGTGCATTCTCCGTGTAGGCCCCATAGGATGAGTAACCAGAAGTGTTTTCCATAAACTGAGCATTATAAGGCGAAATATTCGGATTACAATACTCCGGCATTTGATGAGTCATTTGCATCATCTCAGGATAGCTTGATTGCCCATACCCATATCCTTGTTGTTCATACTGTGGCTGGGAATACGAGTAACCCTCCGTTACCCCTGGATAGGTTGTTTTCTCCGCAGAAACTGGACATTTCTGAGTTGGCTCTACCACAGGTTGCTGCGCCACAACTTCTTGCGCAGGTACAGGAAACTGTATAAACAAATGCTGTGACATTTCTACTTTTTCTTCATGGCTTTCAAATACAGGATTAGGCGCCTGTATGATCGGGGCAGGATTCACTGGGAGCGGTGGAAGTTGCGGAACGACTGGTGGAAGGGCCTGATTTGGCGCTGTTTCTGTTTTGACTCCTGTATTCGTTTTCCCCCCATGCGTAATCTTATCCATCGTTCCTTTCCCTTCAGATGATGCATTATAGACGCCCTCTTTCATTACCACCTCAGGAATATTCACAACCTCACCAACTAGCAGGGCATTTGGGTTTTTCAAATGTGAGTTAGCATCGAGCATTTCCTTCAATGTAACTCCCCATGCTTTAGATATCTTCCAAAGACTATCTCCCTGTTTCACTACATGTTTATGAACGGCGTCTTCTGGTTTAGATGTAGAAACAGACTTCGATGGAATTTTGACCTTATCACCTATGTTTAGCTTGTTTGGATCTAAGAGCTGTGGATTGGCTTCAATTAACTTTTCTAAAGGGATCCCATATTTTCCAGATAAGTTGTATAAGGTGTCGCCTTTCTTAACCATGTGTATTTTCACGCGGTAAAACCTCCTAAACTTCTTTTAGGCAGAATAATAGCCCGCCTTCGTTACTATCATCTTATGCAGAGTTTAGGCGAATGACATCATTGATAACAAAAAAAATCCTTCCATGTTCAATCATGAAAGGATTTCTATAGACACAGCCCTACAAATGTAAGGCTAACGGATCTTACTACATCTGCATATTCTTCTCATAGGTATACGTTGGATAGGACCCCAACACTCGCACCTGACATCCTAATGCCTCAATCTCCAATATCGCTGCCTGCAATAGAACCGTATTAACTTCTTCAAGAATATCAATATAGAAATAATAATTCCCAAGTTTTTTCTTCGTAGGACGTGATTCGATTCGTGACAAATTGAGCCTTCTCCAAGCAAAGGTAGAAAGAACTTGATGAAGTGCCCCAGGGAAATCTTCTGGGAGCGTAACGGTAATACTTGTTTTCAATGCATTGTTTTGACGTTTAAGCTTCACAAGATCAGGACCAATAAGTACAAATCTGGTGAAATTATTGTCATGATCCGTCACACGCTCAGACATCACATCTAAACCATGGGTTGCCGCACCAAGAGCTGTACCAATGGCCGCCCATCCATTCCCTGGATTATTTTTCACAATACGCACTGCTTCAGTTGTACTCCCTACATTCTCTATCTCAGCTTGGGGCGCACGCTTCCGTATAAACTGCTGACATTGCGCAGAGGCAACAGGATGAGAAATAATCTTAGTAATTCTGCTGTAATCTATATCACCTGATTCAGAAAGGAATTGTTCTCGATCTCCTATCAAGTTCTGTATAGATGGATAGACCCATTCCACTTGCATAGGGATATCAACTTCATTCACAAGCCAATCCATATGCAGACTTACTGATCCTTCTATTGTATTCTCGATGGGAATTACACTGTAATCACTTTTACCTTGAGCAGTTGCAAGAAACACATCCGAAATAAGCTTATAATACTGTAATTCTACAGGTTCATCACCAAATAAATGAAGTACAGCCTCATGAGAAACAGAGCCTTCTGGTAGTAATGCTATTCGTTTCATACTTCAACTTCCCCTTTGATCATGTTCATAAATGAGTTAGAGTTCACTGTCTCACAGATCACAGCACCCTCACGAGACGGCCCAAGCCATCTTGCAGACGCTTGAATGCCATGCGACCTCATTGTATCTAACAGATAGGATTCCAATTCTCTCTTTCGAAGATCTCGACGATCTACTAATGCTAACAAAGTTGGACCCGCGCCACTCAAGGCAACCCCAAGTGCTCCACGATTCGGAGCCTCCTCCAATATAGATGTCATTCCCGGCACTAAACTTGCTCGATACGGCTGATGTAATCGATCCGACATAGCCTTTCCTATAAGGTCAAACCTTCCACTGGAGAGCGCAGCCACCAGCAACGATGATCGACTGATGTTATATACCGCATCTTTTCGGCTAATATGATCAGGCAACACCTTTCGAGCTTCAGAGGTAGACAATTGAAATTCCGGGATGACAACTAAGACCTCTAAATCTTCATGCGGTTCTATCCCGATATAATCAGCGTGAGTCCCATCCCATATTGCAGTAATGATTCCCCCGAACAAAGACGCTCCCACATTGTCAGGATGACCCTCTAAACTTGTTGCCATGTCGAATATCTTATCATTGGAAAGTGGAGATCCTATTAGAGCATTTGCCGCGGTCATTCCTCCAATAATAGCTGACGCACTACTCCCGAGACCTCTTGTCAATGGGATCTCTGAATACATTGAAATTTCAACCTCCGGCACAGAAACCCCAGCCTCAACAAATACAAGCTGTGCCACTCGGTACAATAAATTAGTTTTATCCTTAGGTATCCCTTTCATTTGATCCCCATACAAATGAAATTGGGTTTGTTCCGACTTTTTCATCTCCACCCATGAATATAACGATAAGGCCATCCCTAACGTATCAAATCCTGGGCCTAGGTTCGCCGTGCTAGCAGGAACCTTTACGCGAACACCTTCATTTCTATCCATAACGGCTCCTTTATATATAAATCGTTATCCCTCTACCCGATAAACACTTTTAATGGTACGAATGACATCAAGTCCTTCAAAATGCTGCAATACCTTATTCATACTAGCTTTGCTTACATCATGAGTAACGATAATAATTTCTGCAAAAGGATTATGTTCGTTCGGTTGTTGTACAACAGACTCTAAACTCACATCGAATTGAGCAAATGCCTGTGTAATCTGCGCAAGCACTCCTGCCTTATCATCCACATGTAGAAGAATAAAGTTTTTGTACTTGATTTGTTCATCACTCTTGAGCTTTTTCAGCTTATATGGAACAATGGCTTTCAAGCCATTTACCCCAAGCTTCAAATTCTTAATTACCGCTACCAGATCCGCTACCACTGAAGTCGCCGTAGGCATTGCTCCAGCCCCAGCCCCATAGAACATCGTCTCTCCAACTGCTTGACCATACACATACACTGCGTTATACACACCGTTAACCGCGGCAATCGGATGACTGCGTCGTACCATTGTAGGCTGAACACTAATACTGATAGACTCATCCTCACAATCCGCAATCCCTAGAAGCTTCATTTCATAACCTAGACGCTTAGCATACGCAATATCTTCTTTGGTTACTTGAGATATACCGTGGACACTTACATCCTGTAATTCAACATTGGTTCTAAAACCAAGTGTTGCCAGAATAGTCATCTTTCGAGCAGCATCCAGTCCCTCTACGTCCGAAGTTGGATCTGATTCTGCATAACCAAGTTGTTGTGCTTCTTGTAGTACATCATCGTAAGAAGCTCCTTCTTTACTCATCTTAGTCAGAATGAAATTAGTCGTACCATTCACTATCCCCATTATTTTTAAAATACGATCTGAAGAGAAACCTTCAATTAACGTACGAATTATTGGAATACCACCAGCTACACTTGCTTCATAGAATACATCGCATTGGTTTTCTTGGGCCTTAGCAAGAATTTCAGATCCATACAATGCCATTAAATCTTTATTCGCGGTGATGATATGCTTCCCTCGCTCTAAAGCTTCCAATACGTAAGCTTTAGTCTGCTCAACGCCACCCATAACTTCTATGATGACATCAATCTCAGGATCACGAATAACATCCCACGGATCTTCTGTCAGCTTTGATGGATCAATAAAAATATCCCTTGGTTTTTCACTGTTCTTCACAGCTATCTTTTCAATAATTATTGGAGAACCTACTTGACTGCTTAAATCTTCCTGATTCCCTTCCACAATTCGAACGACACCTATACCTACTGTACCTAATCCTAATAGCCCCACTTTTATCGGTTTCATTAATATACCCTCCCAGACCACTTCGTCCAACCCTTATTTATCCCTAGCCCTGTCCAATCATATGAACGCGTTTCACTCCTGAAATACCTTTTATATCTTCCAACATCTCATTAAGTTCTTCACTGATCCTTGATATTTCCACAGAGATGACAACATTAGCCACCCCTTGCAATGGTATGCTTTGATGCATCGTTAGTACATTACCACCAAGACCAGCTACAAGGCTTAACACCTTCGATAACATCCCAGCATGATGTACTAAATCAATGGATATTGTCACAATTCTCTCACGTTCCAAATGATTAATAAGATGAATCCCATCTTTGTATTTATAAAATGCACTACGACTTAATCCAACTTGTTCCACCGCTTCATGAACCGTCTTCACATCTCCAGTAGTGAGCAATTGCTTCACTTGCATCGTCTTTATGATAGCTTCTGGTAAAATATCCTCACGAACCAGGTAATAGCGTTCTTTCACGAACGTCCTCTCCTCAAAGACTGCTGTTTGTGTATAGTGGACATTATAATATAAAAACCCTTTAAGGGTCAATAGACAGACATCCTTATAAGCAGAAGTTCAAAAAGTCACCTTTTGATCACGAAGTAAACCAAGGGGTCTATTCGACATCGAATATTGAATTCAGCCGGTCCTTCCGGTGCTCACGTAGGTACTGCCTACGCTCCGCTCCTCACTCCCTTGCTTCGTCCAATCTTCTCGGTGCTGAAAAGCTGACTTTTTGAGCTCTCATTTTAAGAGGAAGTTCATAAAGTCATCTTTTGATCACGATGTATATTCAAACAAAAAACCGTGTGCGGCACTTCTAAAGTGCTGCACACGGTTTGTAGCATTTTAATAATAACTACTGCCTTCAACAAATTCGAACTCAAAGTCTCCAAGTCGAACGATGGTACCATCTACCGCTCCGCGTTTACGAAGTTCTTCATCCACACCCATACCTCTAAGAATTCGGCCTAATTTAAGAACAGCTTCATGCGAATTAAGTTGCATTCTCTTCATCATTTGTTCAATCTTTTCACTATGAACGACGAATTCATCGTTATCTCTAACGATCGTAAACGAATCATCATCCTTCTTATCTAGTTTATACACTTTTCTTTCCTTCAGTTCAGAAACTTCCTCTATAACAGGTTCATCCGGAATTTGATCAAGTAAGTCTGTAGCACGGTATAGCAATTCCTGTATACCTTGACGAGTCAAGGAGGATATTGGCATAATCTCCATTTCGGGTCTAATTAGTTTAACCTTTTCACGGAAAGATGCTAATAGCGCTTCTGAGTCAGGCATGTCCATTTTGTTCGCCGCAACGATCTGAGGACGATTGACTAATACCGGATTATATAGTTGTAATTCATCATTGATCTTGACCCAGTCTTCGTAAGGGTCTCTGCCTTCAGATCCAGACATATCCACCACATGAATAATGACACGAGTTCGTTCAACATGACGTAGGAATTCATGCCCAAGCCCTACACCCTCATGCGCACCCTCGATTAGTCCCGGTAAATCAGCCATAACAAAACTACGATGGTCCCCCACATCAACCACACCTAAATTCGGAGTAAGCGTTGTGAAGTGATACGCACCAATCTTGGGAGTTGCAGCTGAAACGACAGATAACAAGGTCGATTTACCAACACTCGGGAAACCTACAAGTCCAACATCTGCCATCACCTTTAATTCTAATACAATATGTCGTTCCTGACCCTCTTCGCCATTCTCGGCAATTTCGGGTGCTGTATTCTTAACTGTGGCAAACCGATTATTACCTCTTCCTCCACGTCCTCCACGTGCGACAACTACAAATTGTCCATGTCTGGTTAAATCCGCAATCACTTCTCCTGTATCATCATTCAATATGATTGTACCCGGAGGGATACGAACAATCATATGTTCCGCATTGGCCCCATGTTGACTTTTATTCCGACCCTTCACGCCTTTATCTGCCTTGAAGTGACGTTGGTAACGGAAATCCACCAAGGTTCGAAGCCCTTCATCTACCTGAAAAATGACATCAGCACCTCTGCCCCCATCACCACCCGCAGGTCCACCATTTGGTATGAACTTCTCACGTCGGAATGCAACTATACCGTCACCGCCGTCGCCAGCCTTTACATATATTTTCGCTTTATCTATAAACATAACTTCACCTTCCTCATGTATCACACGGTACGCGTAACTGGAATGAGGATGTAGTAGTATCCAACTTCTCCAGCCTTACTCTATTACTACGCACCACATTATGAATTTGTTGCTCAAGAACTTCTGGCGTTCCTTGTAAACCATCACCTTCAAAAAAAGCGACTATTTCTCCATCTTCTTCATAAAGACTGAGCGTAAGCTTACGACTCTCACCCCAGGATACCCGCCCAACGTATTGAAATGCCCGAATACTTTTTACAATAGCGGATACCCAATTCTCAGTGTCATCTTCTTTCATTCTATTACTAAGATGTAAATCATCTGCAATATTGATTTCAAGTTCCACATTACTTCCTATGGTACGAAAAGATTGCAGATAAAAAACTAAAGATGGAATACCAAGCTTCGCAATCTTACCCTCAAGCTCCATCCGTTCCTTTATTCTTCCCACACATTCAATAGATTTATCATGCTTTCCAAGTTGAATGTAGCCATATAAAATTTGTAAATCATTCATCCAGTCATGTCTATGATGATTCAAGCTCTTGATAGCTGTCTTTTCAACGCTTTGAATCAGTAATCGCTGTTCCCGTTCACTCTGCCTATGAATAATTGTGATTACGATCCAAAAGACTGTTGCCACCCAAAGCGTAAGGAAAACATACCATATGGTCGATGGAAACCAAATAACCAACAACAAAGGAATCCATGTGGATATGATAGCAAAAGCCCATAACTTTTTCCACGTTTTCACAGCTTCTCCTCGCCCCTAATCACCTATTGACTAATTTCACCACTACATAGTATAGCACAAATATGAAGTTTATCTCACCTTTTCATCCCGAAAGCTACAAAAAAGCCTCCGGCATTTATCGGCCGGAGGCTTTTATCAAAATATAAGAAAATATAAGTTTCACCCTATACTTTCTTATATTTCACTGGTAAACGATCGGTGCCAAAGGACGCCCATAGGCGTTTATCCTTATGTCACAACTGTTTCGATAGCAATTAAGCTTCTACTGCTGCCGCTACAGGAGCGATATTTACCGGGTAGACGCTCACTTTTTTGCGATCGCGGCCCCAACGTTCAAATTTCACAACGCCTTCCACTTTAGCAAACAAGGTATCGTCACTTCCGATGCCAACATTCGTTCCCGGATGAATTTTCGTTCCACGTTGGCGAACTAGGATACTTCCGCCAGTAACCGTTTGTCCGTCTGCACGTTTTACACCAAGACGTTTCGAATGGCTATCACGTCCGTTTCTTGTGGAACCAACACCCTTTTTCGATGCGAACAATTGAAGATTTAACTGTAACATGTTGTCTACCTCCTTCTTTAAATAATAATTTCTTCTATTTGAATATACTCACCGTATGATTCAGCAATATTATTCAACATAACGATCATCGATTCCATTAAGAGCTGCACATTACTTCCAGTAGATATATCCTCATGAAGAGGGATCTTTCCACTTAAGAAACCATCATGCATTTCACAATCCAAAATAATACCTGTTAACGCTTCAATCGAATTAACTGTTCCGACAGTGACAGCTGATACTCCGGCACATACAATATCTTCTCCAGCTTTCGCATAATCTGCGTGTCCCTTTATCTTGAATCTTTGGATCAACCCGCTATGATTACGAAAGATACGCACGATAATCACTTTATCGCACCTTCTTACGCCTGAATTTTTCCGATTGTTACTTTAGTGTATGGTTGACGATGACCTTGCTTCTTATGGTAGTTCTTCTTAGGTTTGTATTTGAATACAACAACCTTATGACCTTTACCATGTTTCTCAACTGTAGCGGCTACAGTCGCACCGGAAAGTAACGGTGTACCTGCTACCAAACCATTGTCATCACATATTGCTAGTACACGGTTAAAAGTAACACTTTCTCCGTCTTCTGCATGTAGTTTCTCAATGAACAACACATCGCCCTCTTGAACTTTGTATTGTTTACCACCTGTTTCGATAATTGCGTACATATTCTTGCACCTCCTCATGTCTCAGACTCGCCTAATCTAGGTGGCAGCATATAAATACACTGCACTTCATGACCCAATCGGAGCGGTTACAGCATGTGCAGGGCAATGAAGCACCAAACACATACTTTTAGATAATATCATACTTCTTACGCGCAGTCAATGAATTGTAATGATATTGATTCTGCCCGTTCCCGAGCAACTATCACAAGTTCTATCAAGCAATATGGATGTATCCTCACGAACTTTTTTGCGTGTGAGCTCAAGAAGTCCAAGTTTCGTCCATCCAACAATTTGACTCTTCGCTCGATCTTTCTTCATCACAGTCTCTAGAGCTTCCATCACATTCTGACGATGTTCTTCCTGCTCCATATCAATAAAATCAATAACGATAATTCCTCCTACATCCCTTAGGCGAATCAATCTAGCTATTTCTTCGGCAGCTTGTAAATTCGTCAATGTTACTGTTTCTTCCAAACTATAAGCGCCCGTGTATTTGCTTGTATTTACATCAATGACGGTTAAGGCTTCCGTATGGTCCCATACAATCGTTCCGCCACTCGCAAGTGATACTTTTCGGGAAAGACCTTTATCTAATTGCTCAATAACACCATGAGCTTTGAAGATCGATTCAGAGGACTGGAACAACTTTACGGGTAAATGTACGCCATTACTCATTTCATACAAATATTTCTCTGCTTCATTGGCTTCTATAATATTATTAATAATAAGTTCATCTTCTAGGGGGTTCAATACATCTCGAATTTGGCGCTGAACAATACTCAAGTCCCGATGGAGCAGGCTGGGTGTAGCTAATTCTTTAGCCTTCACTTGAATTTGTTGCCACTGTTCTCGCAATAATTCCAAATCACCTTTAATAGCGTCAATATGTTCATCCTGCGATACTGTTCTGACTATAATTCCCTCACCGCGAAAACGTAACTGTTCACTTAGAATCTTCAGCCTCGTTCGTTCACTATCTCTTTGGATCTTCTTCGAAACAGCTACATAGTCTGCAATTGGCATATACACAATCCAGCGTCCAGGGAGTGAATAGTGGGTAGTTACTCGTGGTCCTTTACCCCGAAGGGATTCTTTCATAACTTGAACAATAACTTCTTGTCCAACTTTCAATAATTCTTCTATCGAAGGTTTAACCTTCGGCTGCTTATCAAGATGTGGGTGTAGCACATCATCCACATAAAGAAAGGCATTTTTTTTATGACCAATATCTACAAAAGCCGCTTGCATGCCTGGTAATACATTAACGACTCGCCCTTTGTAAAAGCTTCCTACTAAGCTTTCACCTTGGCTCCGTTCTGTCGCAAACTCCACAAGCTTACCTTCCTCTATGAGAGCCATCTGTGTAAACTTCGTTTCACAGTTAACGATCATCTGTTTCATGGCTTCACCTCTGCTAGAAGACATTTCATAATGTGTGCATGAAATCTCTAATAAATTTTGTACAATACCATTTAACTCGTAATTCAATATTAGGGAATACGACGTTCAGTAGAAAAATAGGCCGATATAAGACGTTGCTCAGGCAAAACAGCAATGACATTCCCTTTTTTATCCACAACATAAATTAAATGATATTTCTCTCTCTTAAATAGACGCAAAATAGGGTCTAAATGTTTCGTTCCATTTGTAATAATCGGTTGCGCAAGTGTGTTCATCAAGGCGTATCTGGCATATATTGGACCTCTATTCATCAAAAACCTCATGAAGCGATAAGGGATATTACGATAATCCACGAGATTGGAATAAAAAAGAAATATACCAATCATGAGCAGATTAAGTTGTATTACTCCTTTTCCCTCAATCAGAGGAAGTATTGCGTATAATACCACACCCACACTTGTTACTATACTTACTCTTGATGACCATAGTAAAGTCCCATAGTAAGAAAAATAGCGACTGATTAACGATTGCAATACTTTACCACCATCAAGTGGGGGGATGGGTAGCAGATTGAACAATGCAATAACCATATTTCCATGCACAATATATGAAATATATTCACTGTTACCCCACCCTACAGAAATGAACATCATTCCAATAACGATCATGATTCCATTTTGAAGGGGCCCCGCCATAGCTATTGCGATTTCCTTCCAGGCTGTTAACTTTCCCTGGTCTTCAATCGTCACTACACCTCCAAATGGTAATAACTGTACCGACAAAACTTTTATACCGAACAATACAGCCATACTTAAATGACCCATTTCATGTATAAGGACAATAGCAAAGAGCGTGATCAGCTCAATAAAGTTCCCAGTCAAAATAGACATCAACATCACGATTACAAATAAAGGATGTAATTTTAGCGTTATCCCTCGGATATTAATCAAAAGACATCACTTCCAAAGGATCAATATAACCCTCGCCCTGTTTCATAGCAAAGTATAAAGCCTGTGGCTGTCCAGAAAGTCCATTGGATAACCAGCCAAGACTATCTTCTGCTTCAACCCAATCATTCACCTTCAAAGTAGTGTCTAAGTGCCCATAAACAGCCACCAACCCACCCATATGCTGAATGGTTAGTCTCTTGCCCGACAGCGTTTCGTTCAGCACTTCTATGACGCGTCCTGTCGCTACACTTTTAACCTGCTGAGTAGCATTTGAATATTTGTTTGGACTTATTTCAATCCCTCTCAGATCCGCAGAGAAAGGTGTTGTTACTATTCCATGCATTGGGGCAATCAAAGTTAGGGAAGCAATGACTTTCAGAGGGTCATCCTGACTCTCCTTGAATATGGGGATGATAGTGGGTGCTTCTCCGAAATGAGCAACATACCATGACTCCGCCGCTTGGAAATCCATTTCCCGATTTAGTGACTGTGCAATGTAATGTTGAATACTCACTGCCCATGCCTGCTGTGAACGATAGACTCCAATGATTAACCCAAACAATATAGCGCTTAATAGTAGCCTCCATATAAAACTCGAGATAAAAGAATGATTTGTTCTCTTTCCATAATCTTCATTCCAACGCCCCCGTTCCTTTTTCCATACCACTTCAGGATCACGTTCTCGCACTTCATTTGTATTCATGATCATTCATCCCCCTTAAGAGGCTACTTTTATCTCCTATTTTATGAGGGATGTCCATCTATTTAGAACAAGCCTTATTAATAGAGGTTGTTCTAAAAGTCACATTTTGATCACGAAGTATACCTAGGAGCTTAATCGACATCGAAGATTGAATACAGCCGGTCCTCTCTCCCTTGCTTCATCCAATCTTCTCGGTGCTGAAAAGTCGACCTTTTGATCACACATTAATAATATCGTTTGGTAATAAAAAAAGACTGTCCTAAAGCTAGATTCCTAGCTTTTAAAGACAGTCCCTTATTTCTTGATCTATATTATCCCATTCCTAGGAACTTTTTGAATCGTTTAAATGCACCCTGTTTAGTATCCATTTGCATCAAAGGCACTGTATCACCTAAAATACGTCGAGCGATATTACGATACGCAATCGCTGCTTTGGAATCTGGATTCATCACTGTTGGTTCTCCATTATTAGCCGCCTTAATCACATACTCATCATCTGGTACGATCCCAATCAAATCGATATTTAAGACTTGAAGGATGTCTTCAATCTCAAGCATGTCACCGCTCTTCATCATATTGGGCCGTATTCGATTCACAACGAGCATAGGAGACTTCACATTTGAAGTTTCCAAAAGCCCGATAATACGATCAGCATCTCGAACTGCAGCATTCTCTGGCGTCGTAACAACAATAGCCTTATCAGCCCCGGCAATCGCATTCTTAAATCCTTGCTCGATTCCCGCTGGACAATCAATAATAACATAATCATAATCTTTCTTAAGCTCAAGGATAATATCCCTTACCTGTTCCGGTTTAATAGAGTCTTTATCTTTGGTCTGTGCTGCTGGTAACATGTATAACTCATCGAATCGTTTATCTTTCACTAGTGCTTGCCCTAGACGACATCGCCCCTCGGCTACATCACATAGATCATAAATAATACGATTCTCAAGTCCCATGACTACATCTAAATTACGAAGCCCTATGTCGGTATCCACCAAACATACCTTTTTGCCAAGTAAAGCAAGCGCAGTTCCAATATTCGCTGTCGTGGTTGTCTTACCTACTCCACCCTTACCAGAAGTAACGACAATTGCCTCTCCCATGCACTACACCCCCTTAAACATGTTGAAATCTCTCCGTAAACGTACAATATTACTCATCTTATCAATTTGCATAACCCCATCCTGCAAATATGCAAATTCCATAGTAGTTTCCCATGTCTCCCACTCATCGGGCGGACGGCTAATCATATCTGAGATCCGTAACTGTGTCGGAGCAAAGTGAGATGCCGCAATCACGGCATCCTCATAACCCTCCACTCCCGCATGAGCCATTCCACGTAATGAACCCAGAATGTAAATATCTCCAGTACATGTCACAGATCCTCCTGGATTGACATCACCCAAGAATAAGAGATTTCCCTGATGATGAAGAACCTGACCAGAACGAACCATTCCGCTTATGACGGTAATATTACTCCCTAGATTTTCTTCTTGTTTCGATTCTTGTGATTCAACAGAACGTACCAGTAGATTACCTTTTTGTTTCATAATATCAAGAATATTCTGTTTCTGGTCCTCGGTTACAACCCTTGAACCTAGTTTTATATCCACATGTATAATGGGTCCCGTCAAAATATTCGTATGGCTGTATTCCAGTTTATAGCGAAGCTCAGTCAGTAAATCCTCAAAGTCACACTCAGCATCAAGCAGGAATACCAGGCCATCCTTAATACCCTTAATCGTGACATGATTGGATTTCACAGTCATAACCTGTCCCTCCCATCCTCTTTCATTTCGTGCCTCGAGTCCCAAGTTCCTGCTTTGACCTTTAATTTGTAGAATTTAGCCTAAGCCGCATTCTCCTTTTGGTTAAGTTTACTGATTTTCTCTAGTTGAGATCGTAGTGGGACATAGATTATTAATCCAAAGACAAAATGAACGAATAAGTCAGGGAGAATATGATGCACCAAAGCCCAATCATACGTTGTATGATTCATTTGAAATATCGTATATATTCCAAATAACGTACTATCCAATAGTAGGCTACCCAACAGAATGACCGTCATCATGATTGGCATAGGCGCACGTGGAGTTTGGAATACAAAACCCATAAAATAGGCCGAAAACCCCATTGCGAATGAGTATGTACCCATGATTTGACCATAAAAGACAATATCATGTAGCATTCCAAATACGATCCCAAGCACTAATGCCGTATGACGATGGTTATAGATCGACACAAACAGAATCACGATGTACACCAAATTCGGCACAATTCTAGACTGCCATGCCCCAGGAATAAGCCATGGCACAATAGTTCCTTCTAGTATAAAGAGTATGAACAACAATACAATAAGTACGGGTCTACGCATCATCACTATTCTTGAACCTCCGGTGTAAACACTACAAATAGTTGCTTCCAATCCACGAAGTCTGCAGCAGGTATAATCGTAGCTGTCCTAAGCGATCCCATTTCACCGATTTGGACACTCTCCACAGTTCCAATAACCATTCCCTGTGGATATAAACCTCCACTACCTGAAGATACAATCGTATCCTCCTCTTTCAGTGGATCATCCTCTTTTATTCCGGTCATAAGAAGCGTACCTGTCTTCTGATCATAACTCTCAATGATACCAAAGGTTTTATCCTGTTTGTTAAGTGCTGTTGCAGCTATAGCATTTGTATTGGGATCCTTAACATCCATCGTTGTAATCAGCTTCACTGTTGAAGTAAAGTTACTGACTTTACTTACGACACCCACAAGACCCTCTACAGAAGTAACCGTCATATCCACCTTCACACCATCACGTTGTCCAATATCTATAACTAATGATCGGTTATTCGGGTCTGTATTCACACTAACCACCTGCGCAATATGGAATTCATAATTATTTTTCTCACTTTGCGCTATCGTGAAATCAAGGGCGATTTGAAGTCTCTTATTCTCAGCTTCCATAAAATTAAACCGTGCTTTCTCACGCGTGTACTGCGCGAGCGCAATTTTTAGCTCTTCGTTCTCTTCATAGATACCTTTCATATTACCGATATCTTCAAACAAGCCCGCTATATAGCCAGCGGGCTTATAAAATATGTTTTGTACGAAACCGACCGTATCTCTTACGAATTTCTCTGGCCAAGACAGTGAAGTCCTTGAACCAATTGTAAAACCCATAAGAGTGATAAACATAACAATACCAATTAATATAACAAATAATCTTTTGTTCCCTAACAACTTAAACAGTTTCAACACCCTCTAACATTGCTGATTTCTCTCCCATATCAGGGGTTGATTCACATGATGATCCTATCGTTTCGACCTAGACAGAGACTTGAATAAGTGAATATTGTCTAAAGCCTTTCCTGTACCTATTGCTACACAATCCAATGGATTCTCTGCAACAATAACGGGCATGCCAGTCTCTTGAGCAAGTAGCTTGTCCAGGTTGCGAAGTAGAGCTCCCCCACCTGTTAATACAATCCCACGATCCATAATGTCTGCTGCTAGTTCCGGAGGACACTTCTCAAGGGTCACCTTAACAGCTTCAACAATGGAGTTAACTGTATCACCAAGAGCTTCGCTTATTTCGTCCGAAGTAATCGTAATCGTCTTCGGTAATCCAGACACTAGATCCCGACCACGTATTTCCATCGTTTCTACTTGATCTAAAGGAAGTGCGGAACCAATATCTATTTTCATTTGCTCGGATGTCCGTTCACCAATCATCAAGTTATATTGTCGTTTAATATATTGCATAATGGATTCATCCATATCATCCCCAGCAACACGAACTGAACGACTTGTTACAATTCCCCCAAGGGAGATAACTGCCACTTCTGTTGTCCCACCACCGATGTCTACAACCATACTACCTGTTGGTTCCCAGACTGGAAGATCAGCACCAATAGCCGCTGCAAATGGTTCTTCGATAATGAAAGCTTCTCGTGCTCCTGCTTGCTTCGTAGCGTCCTCGACAGCACGCTGTTCCACAGCCGTAATCCCTGAAGGTACACATACCATAACATTAGGATGACGTTGAAATAAAGAGCGTTGCTTCTGTGCTTGTTTAATAAAGTATTTGATCATCGTGGCTGTGATATCAAAATCCGCAATAACGCCATCCTTCATAGGTCGTATCGCTTGGATATTACCAGGGGTACGTCCAATCATTCTTTTGGCGGATTCACCGACAGCCTCAATGCTTTTCGTATCTAGTCTAATTGCTACAACTGAAGGTTCTCTCACAACAATACCCTTACCGCGGACGTAAACGAGTGTATTCGCTGTCCCCAAATCAATACCTAAATCTTTCGTGAAACCACCAAACATGCTGTAAACTCCCTTTCTCTGTCAATCTAAACAAGTATATTACATCAAACCTTGCTCTTTCAAACTAACGAAATCACCATCTCCGATGATGACGTGATCCAGTACCTCAATCCCAATAATATGACCAGCTTCTACTAAACGAGAAGTCAAAGAAATATCTTCAGGACTTGGAGTAGGATCTCCACTAGGATGGTTATGCGCACATACTATCGACGCACTACTACATTTGATAGCTGCACGAAACACCTCACGCGGATGAACGATGGAGGCGTTTAAACTCCCCATAGATAGTGTCTCTTGGGCAATGACGTGATTCTTTGTATTCAGGAACAAACAGACAAAATGTTCCTTTTGTAAATACCTCAATTGTTCATTGAGTAAATCCACTGCGTCACGCGGGCTACGGATAGTAACCGTATCACCCATTCGGGATTTCACTAGCCTCTGTCCTAATTCAATTGCAGCTTTAAGCTGAACTGCCTTCGCATTTCCAATGCCTTTAATTTGTGTAAGTTCATCAATACTAAGATCAACCAGGTTACGAATACTTCCCACTTGGTTCATAATCCGTTGCGCCAAGTGAATAGCGGATTCCTTATGGGATCCCGTACGTAATAGTATTGCCAACAATTCAGCGTGGCTTAAGGCGTCTGCCCCATATTGCATCATGCGTTCTCGTGGTCGTTCTTCATGGGGGAGGTCGCGTAATAACATGGTATGCGACTCCATTGTATTCCCCTCTTTCATTCATTTCAAACACCCTAAGAAAACTACAAGACGTCCATTCCTAACTCCGATAACATATCAGAGAGGAGAGATAGAGATAATCCCACGACATTGAAGTAACACCCTTCTATTCGGTCAATAAGGGTCGCTCCAAGGCCTTGTATTGCATAAGATCCTGCCTTATCTGAAGGTTCGCCACTATTTACGTATGCTTGAATCGTTCGATTAGATAAAGATTTCATAGTAACAGAAGTTATCCTATGACTGATCAATGTTCTACCTGTCAGTACATCTATACAGGCTATGCCAGTGTATACCTCATGGGTTCTCCCCTGAAGAGATGATAACATACGATTAGCATCCTGGTCATTCTTTGGCTTGCCGAGTACCTCATTGTCTAATAGCACAATAGTATCGCTTCCTACAATGATAGAACGTTCAGTATCGTTTAGGCAAGAACGATGAACAGCTTCCGCTTTGCGATAAGCTAATCCCTCTACAATTTCCCGAGGGGTCCAGTTCTCAGGTGTATCTTCATCTACATGACTCGCTTGTATGACGTATGGAATACGTAGGGAGGAGATTAATTCCTGCCGACGCGGTGATGTCGATGCCAGAATAATTACATGTGAATGTTGTGATGTCAAATCAATTTCCCCTTTATCCCAATTATAGCTTGCGATACAGCCACACAGAGATAATCATACTAAGTAAACTAAGCAAACACAGTTTCAATTGAATTGTGAAATCATACTTGATAATATTCAGGTCAGCTTGTGGTGACCATTTAATCATCGTTGATGCAGTCAAAAAAGATAAACTCTGAACAGGTTCAAGCGCTTGAGCTATCAAAGCCCCTACGAGCCAACCAAGCACAAGAAACAATATAAGCATTCCTACGTTTCTCTTCATTCATATCTTCCTCGCCATTTTTTGACACACACATTATTATACGGTTAATTCTACTTCAATACAAACAAAAATCCGACAAGGGATGTATTTCCAAATTCCCTGTCGGACATACGAACATTTCAACTCTTCATCATCATTTCTAGAACTTGCTTCTGTCCCATCATATATTGCATCATGAAAGATTGTATTTCCCATAAATGACCTTTTGATGTGTTCTTGTTATACTCAACTACTGATGATAAAGCACTATTCATAGCTAGTTCCATCTGTTTGACCCCAGCACTTTCTTCGGAAGTAAGGCCCGCCTGTAAAGTCTTGATAGATTCTGTCCATACCCGGTGCAGTTCGGTCAAAGCTACTGTGTCACTATGACTTAAAGGCGTAGGCCGTTCCATACCCAGCAAGACTGACGATTGATTACTTAAAGAAGAAATAAGGTTCGTACTGACGGTAAAATAATCATTTACGCTTTGTGCATCCCCTGCAAAGGTAAGTTCGCTTGCTGACGGAAGTATAATCTCTCGAACGTAGAGTTCGACCCCTTGAGTCTTTAACTGATTACTTAGCAATTTAGCCTGTTCACGGTCTGTCGATATACCTGCGTATACCCGATTTTCCTGATCTGGATCATCACCAGCAGCCAAACCAATCTGCTCAAGCTCCTTTTTGGCTATTTCCACTCGTTCAGCATTGCTAAACACGCCATACTGCAACATATAATAGGTTTGGGGTTCAATCGTTACTGCAACAGCTGGTATTTCCCCCTCGCTGGCGGTGGGAACCAGGCTTGTAACTGAAATGGCTTCTGTATCTGTTATTGTTGATGATTCCTTAGGAAAGATGCTTCCTAGATCAATAAAGGAAAGAACTACAAAGCCGAACAACGCTCCTGTCACCACTGCGGCAGTAACAGTACCAAATATTTTCCACAATGACGTGGGCCGATGCTTCCGGTATTCTGAATGGCTGTTATTTATATCAGGGCTTACCTTTCCTTCATGCTGAGCCTCTGTACTATATAATTCATCGTATTCATTGTCTTTGAAATCCACTCTTTGTTGACGATTCGTCATCATCTCTTCCCATGCTTCATTCTTACTGAATGGGTCTCCCCATCCTTCCAGCGGTTCTGGCACAACGGTTAATCTTGGATAAGTCTCATTTTTTAATTCATCCCTAAACTCACTTTCAACTAGCTTCTCTACTGCTTTCTCCCCGTTAATTATTTGCTCATTCCACTCTGTGTTCCGTTTACCTTCATCAAATCGAAATGTCATTCTTCCCTTATTCATTGTTAACACCTCACCTTGTCTCATCTTCTATTATCTAGATATATGATAGATTTCAGAAAGATATGTTCAACAATGATAGAGATTTGCTAACAACATTTCATTGGCACGATATTCGCTCTAACTAACGTATCAGACAGATCTCGGCTACTTTCATCCGAGAAGGGATAAAACTTTAAGCCTTCCAAGTAGAAACGGCTGTGTCGTCCCCTTTTTCAAAGAAGGCACCCTTCTCAGCGGAAATATAAGAAATAGAGTATCGCGTGAAACTTATACTTTCTTATATTTAAAAAAAACACGTAATATCCTTATGGATACCACGTGTATTTTTAATAATTATGCATATGTTGTTATCTCACCATTACTTTTTGTTCATACCTTTAGCAAGCTCGGCTCCAACTTTCCATATATCTCCGGCTCCCATAGTAAGAACAACATCTCCAGATGCCACTCTATTCTTCAAATCTTCAAGTACCAATTCCTTCGTCGGAATGTATCTTGCCGTCGCGTTACTATTCTGCACGATAAGTTCCACTAATTTGGAAGAATGGACACCTTCAATTTCCTGTTCACCCGCAGGCGAGTAAATATCCGTAATAATGACCTCATCCGCTTCACTAAAGGCTCGGCTAAAAGCATCCAGCAGAAAGAATGTTCGAGAATACCGCTGCGGTTGGAATACCGCAATAATGCGTTTACCCGTTGCCTTTGCCGCACTGATCGTAGCTTCAATCTCCGTCGGGTGATGTGCGTAATCATCAATGATGAGAATGCCGTTCTCTTCACCAAGTACCTGGAAGCGCCGCTTTGCACCATTAAACTCCAATATTTCCCGTACAATAGAAGCGAAAGGAATACCTGACTTTAGACAGACAATAATGGTTGCCATCGCATTGTACACATTATGAAGTCCTGGGACAGATAATTTCACAGCTCCGAGCTCCTCACCTCTATGACTCAACGTAAAGGCAATTTGGCGATCTCCGAGAGTAATTTCACTTGCCATATAATCCGCTTCTGTCTTAATACCAAAAGTGGTAATAGAGCTATTTAGTCTCGGTAAAATGGACTGTACATTCTGATCATCGGCACAAACAACAGCTATACCGTCTTCGCGAATCTGATTCAGAAATTGAACATATGCCCCTTTTAGCTGTTCGAAGTCACTGTTATAATTCTCCAAGTGATCTGCTTCAATATTAGTAACTACTCCAAGCCATGGGTGGTATTGCAAGAACGAGCCATCACTTTCGTCTGCTTCTGCGACAACATGTTCTCCTTGACCTGCTTTAGCATTAGTCCCAATATTCATGATCTCGCCACCAATGATATAGGTAGGATCAATTCCGCATCTTTCCATTACCAGGGCAATCATTGATGACGTAGTCGTCTTGCCATGAGCCCCAGCAACAGCTACCCCTTTCCGCTCGTTTAGCAGCCTAGCCAACATTTGGGAACGGTGTAACACGGGAATATTGAGTTGTTCAGCTTCCACTACTTCCACATTATCTTTGGATAGAGCGGTCGAATAGACGACCACATCGGCACCATGTACTTGTTCTGCAGTATGTCCAATATAAATCTTGGCTCCATTGGCGGCTAACTTTTCAGTTAATTCCTGGGAGACCATATCTGAACCCGTAACCGTATAGCCCATTTCTAACATGACTCTCGCGATGGCGCTCATTCCGTAGCCACCAATGCCAATAAAATGAATATGTTCTGATGTATTCAACCGTTATTCACCAACCTTTTTCAGAATCGGATTGATTCAAGAGAGATCCCCGCACGTCGGCAATTAAATATAATGTACCAGATACCACTCCAAGATCCTCCTCTTCCGTCCGTAACTTTAAATTCTCTAGTGCTATTCGCCAATCAGGTTCTACGATAATTTGCAAAGTAGGTTTAGCGTAATTAGGTTGTAAACGTTCCACAACCTCAAGTAACCCATTGGCATCCATCTTTTTGCGAAAATCCGGTTCAGTTAGAATAAGTGTATCCACTAAAGGAAGTATATGCTTCAAGTAGGATTCATGATGCTTATTCGCCAACATCCCCATCATCAAATTTAATGATCGGTATTTATAATACTGAGGAATACTCTTGGCCAAGCTCTCAGCACCCTCGGGATTATGTGCGCCGTCCACTATAATTCTCGGATGATTTACTACTTCTTCTAATCGTCCTGCCCATACAGTATCTCGGAATCCTTTGAGGAGATCTTCATCATCTATGACATAGGCCATATATTGACGAAGCACCTCTAGCACCATCATCGCACCCGCAGCGTTCGCAATCTGATGCTCACCCTTCAATTCAACTTCAATGTCCATTGAGCGAAAAGGCCCCATAAAATGAAAGGTCTGAACACTTTCTTCGAACTTTACACGTTCATACGTAAACTTCTCCCCCGCAAGGTATAAGGTCGAGTTGTTTCTATCCGCTGTTGCTTTCAGTATTTCCACTACTTCAGGCTGGTCAGCACAACTAACGACGGGAACGCCCCGCTTAATAATCCCAACCTTTTCCGCAGCAATAAGAGATAGTGTATCTCCCAAAATATCCGTATGATCTAAACCAACATTCGTAATGACAGAAACGACTGGAGTTACAATATTTGTTACATCCAGTCTACCCCCAAGACCCGTCTCCCATACGACAATATCAGGAACGCATACCTTGGCATAGTATAGAATCGCAATGGCTGTAGACACTTCAAACATCGTTGGTGATCCTTGGTCAGTTTGCGCGATTTTCTCTACCACTGGACGCAATGTATTGGTGAGATTAAGCAGTGTCTCTTCAGGAATATCCTCTCCGTTATATTGAAACCGATTCGTGAATTTAGTAATATACGGCGATGTAAATGTTCCTACTGAATACCCTGCTTGTAACAATACCTTTGTCAAAAAAGCACAAGTGGATCCTTTACCATTGGTTCCCGCTACATGAATGAATTTAAGACGTTTCTGAGGTTGTCCAAGTTGTTCCATCATCATCTCCATACGAGATAATCCTGGTCGGATTCCAAATGGTAACAAGCCATTAATCCAATTGACTGCTTCATGATATGTTGTAAAGGGAGCTGGAACTTCAGCTACATTATCATTTCCCATGCTTTCCACCCTCAGCTCTATAAATTATTTGATATCCGGCTTACCCTCTGAGCTCTTCTATTCTAGCCAATACTTTACTTCGTTTATTAGAGTAATCTGCCATCTTCGCAGTCTCTTCTTCAATAACTTTCGCAGGAGCCTTAGCAACGAATCCTTGATTACTAAGTTTCTTCTCTACTCGCTCAACCTCAGCGTTTAACGTTTGTACTTCTTTTTCAAGGCGCTCAATTTCTTGAGCAATATCAATTAATCCAGCCAAAGGCAAATACAACTCGGCACCTGTCACAACAGCTGTCATCGACTTCTCTGGAGCTTGGATATCCACGCCTACTTCAAAGCTCGATGTATTACAGAAACGCTTCACATAATTTTCATTACGACTCACAATTCCGAGCACATCCACATCGCCTGCTTTGATGATCAGTTCAACCTTTTTACTCATGGGCACGTTAACCTCTGCACGAACATTACGTACCGTACGGATGATTCCCATCAGCATATTCATTTCATTCACTGCTTCTAGATTCTCAAAGGAAGCATTATACTCTGGCCATGAAGCCAGTGTAATGGTATTTCCTTCATGCGGAAGATGCTGCCATATCTCCTCCGTAATGAACGGCATGAACGGATGAATCAAACGTAGAGTACGATCGAGTACATAAGCAAGAACCGATTTCGTATTCTTCTTCGCTACTTCATCTTCACCATATAATGACAGCTTGGCGAACTCAATATACCAATCACAAAGATCATCCCATATAAAGTTATAGAGAACTCGACCTGTCTCACCAAAATCATAGACATCTATTAGACGTGTAATATCACGTGAAGTTTCGTTTAAGCGATGGAGAATCCAACGATCTGATGTTTGTAAGTCGCCGCTAATATCAATATCCTCAAAGCTGAAGCCTTCCAGATTCATCAGAGCGAATCGAGAAGCATTCCATATTTTATTCGCGAAATTACGTGCTTGCTCCACACGCTCCCAACGGAAACGAAGATCTTGACCTGGCGTACTGCCCGTTGAAATCATATAACGCATGGCATCCGCGCCATATTTCTCAATAACTTCTAGTGGGTCTACACCATTTCCGAGTGACTTGGACATTTTGAGTCCATCCGAATCTCTAACGAGACCATGCATCAATACATCCTGGAAAGGAATCTGGTCCGTGAATTCAAGTGCTGTGAAAATCATTCGTGCAACCCAGAAATAAATGATGTCATATCCTGTAACGAGTACATTCGTTGAGTAGTACCGTTTCAAATCTTCCGTTTCTTCAGGCCATCCAAGTGTTGAGAAAGGCCATAGAGCTGAGCTGAACCATGTATCAAGCACATCATCGTCCTGTCTTAGTTCCTTACTTCCACATTTAGAACATACCGTTACATCATCATGGGCAACATGAAGCTCACCGCATGATTCACAGTACCAAGCCGGGATGCGATGACCCCACCAAAGTTGTCTTGATATGCACCAATCACGTACATTTTCAATCCAATTCAAGTAAACCTTCTCAAATCGATCTGGTACAAAATTTACCCCTTTGCCTGACTTTTGCACTTCAATCGCTCGTTCTGCTAATGGCTTCATTTTAACAAACCATTGTGTAGAAAGGTAAGGTTCCACTACGGCTCCCGTACGTTCACTATGTCCAACCTGATGAACATGATCCTCGATGCGGATAAGAACACCCTGTTCTTGTAAATCCTTTACAATCTGTTTGCGGCAGTCGCTACGATCTAGACCTTCATATGGACCCGCAAGATGATTCATAGTTCCGGTATCATCCATAACTATGATTTGTTCCAATTGATGGCGAAGACCTACTTCGAAATCATTCGGATCATGGGCAGGGGTAATCTTTACTGCACCACTACCAAATTCTCGGTCGACATATTCATCAGCAATAATCGGTATTTCACGATTCACGATAGGCAGTAAGACCGTTTTTCCAATCATGTCTGTATATCGCTCATCTTTTGGATGGACCGCAATAGCAGAATCACCTAACATCGTCTCGGGACGTGTGGTTGCCACAGTGATATGACCGCTACCGTCTTTTAGAGGATACTTCAGGTGATAGAGATGTCCCTGTACCTCTTTATGCTCCACTTCAATATCAGATAAGGCTGTTCGTGCAACTGGATCCCAGTTGATAATATATTTACCACGGTAGATCAGCCCTTTCTCATAGAGCTTCACGAACACTTCTTTTACAGATTTGGAGAGACCTTCATCCAATGTGAACCGTTCTCTAGAATAATCGAGAGACAAACCCATCTTCGCCCACTGATCATGGATCGTATTCGCATACTGATCTTTCCACTCCCATACTTGATCCAGAAATTTCTCTCTTCCTAGATCATAGCGAGTTATCCCTTGCGCACGTAACTTCTGCTCCACTTTGGTCTGTGTAGCAATACCTGCATGATCGGTTCCAGGCAGCCAAAGCGCATCGTATCCCTGCATTCTCTTGGTTCGTATTAGAATATCTTGTAACGTGAAATCCATCGCGTGACCAATATGAAGCATCCCTGTCACATTTGGTGGTGGAATAACAATGGTATAGGGCTTCGCATTAGGTCGTTGACCCGCTTTGAAGAATTCACCCTCTAACCAGTATTTATACCATTTCTGTTCAGTTGATTTAGGATCATACGTTGTTGGCATTTCAGTCGTTGTCTTCGTTTCTTTATCTGTCATCTTTATTAACCTCCAGTACATCTTCAGAATATCTAAAAACACAAAAAAACCTCACGCCCTCAAAGGACGAAAGGTTATCTTTCGCGGTACCACCTTTGTTTCATAATAAGTAAAATAATAAGCCAATATGACATAGGCTTACCATGATACAAATCACGACACTCATACAGATAACGGCTGCAACCGGCCATATTCTAGTCCCTTGATAAATGACACAGGGGCTCAAACAGGCAACTCAAGGGCGACTTTCGCTTGGCTTACATCCTGCGGAATCTTCCAGCGTTGCAATTCCGCTCTCTGAAGGGCATGCCAACTACTCTTCCCGTTCACAGTTGATTGTCAATATTCTGTATTAATAATAACGTGCATGTTGACTATAGTCAATATCGTGTGCATAGGGGACGAACTATAGTCAACATCTTCAATACGAAAAGGGCTATCACACTAGTAGAGAAATTCTACTAAGGAGATAGCCCCTTGCGCTAATAACACCATCGTTATACGTTATGGGATATAGAGAATCTGTCCTTCTTCAATCGTCTGTTCAGATAAACGATTATATAACAGCAGCTCTCTTGAACTCATTTGATAGCGATCTGCGATCAAATCAATCGTCTCTTCCCTTTGAACGATACAGAGTCGAACTTTACTGAATGGCGTCTTCTCAGATGTTCCTCCGAGAAAGAGGCTTTTCCATTCCACTTCTTCATTTACTGCATGATCATTATTTACTTCACGAGCCTGCAACTGTTCTTCCTGAACCTGTTGTTCCAAATCTCTTAACGATCTCGCCCGACTAGAATTCAATATTGACGATAATCCGACTTGATCTTGCCGAGAAGTTGTGGGTTCTTTTTTGCTTCCTAAAGCAATTTTCAACTCCACTTTCTCATCGATTTCTTCAACCTGAGCAGATTCCGATATTCCAGCCGCTAGAAATGAATCCTCGTCTAACAATCCACTTTCTGACGAATTCAAAGATGGTTCTCGTTCTGCATTGGCTTCGTTCAGTAATTGTTCATCCTGAAGACTGTTTAGCGTAGGTGATGAGAGTTCCTGATCATCCTCAGTTTTAATTTGCCACACATTTGAGTGATCCTTAAGGCGAGCAAGACCCTCCTCATCCATATGTAGCGCCGATATGTTAGCTTGAGCATCCTGTCCATCAATGGGTTCACTTAATTCTAGCCATTCATTCCCCACTTGATCCTCGTAGACTATATCTTCACCTGGTGGTCGAGATGAAGAGTTTTGAAACGCCTCCCAATCCGGAGCATGTACAACCGTGAACTCTTCGGCATTCCAAGCTGAGATGTCTTCTCCAGGTGATTCAATCCCCCGCAATGACAGCACTCCTGTAATGTTAAGGCTTCTCTTGGACAATAAATCGATGTCGAAGTTTTCAATTTCTACTGCAATCTCGTTTAAGGATGAAACACGGTTAAGAGGCACAGTAATTTCAACGGGAATGTAGTGCTCAAGCCGTTGCGTACCCTCCTCTTCACCTTCTCCTCTGTATAAGCCTGTTAGTAATAAGTGCCCCCGGAGTGTAGCTTCCTCATCCTGATTAATCACCTGAATATGCGGTAACAATTCAACCTCTTCAAGCTCCGCAATTCCAGCCACTTCTTCTGATAATTGAATGCGTTCATAAATATCAAAGCGCAAACCATAGGACTGGTCAAACACAGGTAACGTCCTCCTTTTCAGCATATTCTAACCATGAGTCGACTCATGGCATGAGCCCATTATTCTTAACTCACTATATTTATATGCTCAAGCAGAAACGGCTATGCCGTCCTTTTTCAAAGACTGCATCCGTCTCTGCCGAAATATAAGAAATAGAGTATCAAGTGAAACTTATATTTTCTTATATTTTGAAAAAAGAACGCATACCTTTTTTAATGTGTTTCTTTAGTCACCGCTTGCAATTTAATTCGAAGATCGAGTAAATCCTCCGGCCACGGATCCTCAATTTCGATAAATTCACCTGTAAACGGATGTGAGAAACATAATTTCGCTCCATGCAGTGCTTGTCGATGAATCAAAGCATCACTTCCACCATAAAGTGTATCACCCAGTAACGGATATCCTAAATGGCTTAAATGAACACGTATTTGATGTGTACGACCTGTATCCAATTCAAGATGAATAAGACTCGCGCCTCTATACACCTCTTCCACACGCACACGTGTGCGTGCAGATTGCCCTGTAGGAGAGATACGACGGCGCTGAGCATGGTGACGATCCTTCCCAATGGGGAGATCAATCACCGACAAATTTGAAGTGACAGTCCCTTCAACAAAAGCGATATATTTTCGCTCCATTTGTTTCCCTCGCATGTCTTCATCTAACTTCAACTGGGCCCATTCATTCTTAGCATAGAGCACAGGTCCTGACGTATGCTGATCAAGTCTATGGATGTGTCTAACAGCGACTTCTTCACCCATTCCCTCATAGTGTGCAGCAACAATATGATCCAGTGTTACCTCACCCTCACGTCCGTCTGGGTGTATCGTCATTCCAGCTGGCTTGTGAATAACTAAACAGAAATCATCCTCATAGAGGACATCAATTTCCTGCCAGATCGAACCAATACCACGGGGACGTGATGGAAATAGAGCCAGCCTTAGCTTATCGCCATTCCATTGAATTCCTTTCTCGTGCTTAAGTCGACGTAACAACTTCTCAGGCATTCCAACAGCGTTCAACAACCACGCAAGCGTCTCCGTCTCACGGTTGTCTGAATCACGGATCGTTTTTCCAGGAATAAGTACCAGCCACTCTCCTAGACGACTCCAACTACCTTGATAGCTCATAGATTCTTAAGGGCTTTATAGTTAGCTTCAATACTGTAATCAATATCCTCGATACTATGTGCTGCTGAAACGAACATTCCCTCGAACTGTGACGGAGCAACACTCACACCATGGTTAAGTAATCCTGCAAAATAACGTCGGAATGTGTCTGAATTGCTATTCTTTGCTGTATCAAAGTTAATGACCGATTCATCGGTAAAGAAAGGACATACCATAGATCCCACCCGATTGACCGTAACAGGAACACCCAGTTCTTGAGCATTTCGCTCAAGTCCAGCTTGCAGACGTGCAGCACGTTCCTCTAATTGCTTGTAGACTTCTGGCGTGAGTAACTTAAGTGTCGTGTAACCAGCTGCCATTGCCAACGGATTCCCACTAAGCGTACCTGCTTGATATATAGGTCCAGATGGAGATATCTGCTCCATAAATTCACGTTTACCACCGTATGCACCTACAGGAAGTCCACCACCAATCACTTTGCCGAGACAAGTTAGATCTGGTGTAATTCCATATAATCCTTGTGCACAATTTAGGTCAACTCGAAACCCGGTCATGACCTCATCAAAAATAAGTAAGCTTCCATATTGGGTCGTTAGATCACGTAATCCCTGTAGAAAACCTGGAAGTGGCGGAACAACACCCATATTCCCAGCTATAGGTTCAACAATGATACAAGCAAGTTCTTCACCGAAACGCTCAAAGGCTACTTTGACAGATTCAAGATCATTATAAGGAACCGTAATTGTGTTCGCCGCAACACTCTCTGGTACTCCAGGGCTATCAGGTAATCCTAATGTAGCTACCCCTGATCCCGCTTTGATCAAAAGACTATCTGCATGTCCATGATAGGAACCTTCAAATTTCAAAATTTTACTTCTGCCCGTAATACCACGCGCTAGACGAATGGCACTCATTGTAGCTTCCGTGCCCGAATTAACCATCCGCACAATTTCAATAGACGGAACGCGCTCACAGACAAGCTTCGCCATCTCCGTCTCAATCAACGTCGGAGCCCCGAAGCTTGTCCCCCGCAAAGCAGTTTCCTGAATAGCTGCAATAACCTCTGGATGGGCATGTCCCATAATTAGAGGTCCCCAAGAACAGATATAATCAATGAATGTATTTCCGTCGATATCAAAAATACGAGATCCTTCTCCGCGCTCTACATAAATCGGAGTTAATCCAACTCCCTTAAATGCACGAACAGGACTATTAACTCCACCAGGTATATATTGCTTAGCTTCTTCAAAAGCAGCTCTAGAAGCCTCTTCCTTACGCTTGCCAGACAATTGAGTCATCCTCGACACTCCCATCCTTCTATTTTCCTGCGATCCAACCAGCTACATCTTTCGCGAAATAAGTAATAATGATATCTGCGCCAGCACGTTTCATACCTGTAAGCATTTCCTGAACAATCGCCTTCTCATTAATCCAGCCCTGCTGTGCGGCAGCTTTGACCATGGAATATTCACCACTAACATTATATGCAACCAAAGGAAGATCGAATTGATCCTTAATCATCCGCATAATATCCAAATAGGCCAAAGCTGGCTTTACCATAAGCATATCAGCACCCTCAAGCACGTCAGATTCTGCTTCTCTAAGCGCTTCTCTTGCATTAGCGGGGTCCATTTGATATGTTTTACGATCACCAAATTGAGGTGCAGAGTCCGCTGCTTCACGGAAAGGTCCATAGAATGCAGAAGCATATTTCACTGAATAAGACATAATGGGTATGTTCTGATAGCCTGCTTCATCAAGCCCTTCACGAATTGCTCTTACAAATCCGTCCATCATATTCGACGGTGCGATGATATCGGCTCCCGCTTTAGCTTGAGATACTGCGGTCTTGACAAGCAACACGAGTGACTCGTCATTAAGCACATCTCCACAAATATGACCTTCATGTTCAAAAGTATGTACCATCCCACAATGCCCATGATCCGTAAATTCGCATAAACAAGTATCTGCAATAACTAATAATTCAGGATACCAGCCTTTAATAAGGCGTGTTGCCTCTTGTACGATGCCATCATCTGCAAACCCTGAAGATCCGATACTATCCTTCGTTTCCGGAATTCCAAACAATAGCACTGCCGGAATGCCCAAAGCTGCAATATCATCTACTTCACTCTTCAACGTATCGAGCGAGAAATGATACACGCCAGGCATG
The DNA here is from genome assembly GCF_051550225.1 of Paenibacillus sp. FA6. Classification (NCBI taxonomy): domain Bacteria; kingdom Bacillati; phylum Bacillota; class Bacilli; order Caryophanales; family Paenibacillaceae; genus Paenibacillus; species Paenibacillus sp. FA6. Next base: position 3,336,537 of record NZ_CP188820.1, read on the forward strand.
GAGGATATTTCCCTTTTCACATTTGTACCGTATGCGACAAAGATAGGTTGTACCAAATCCTGCACATTTAGAACGGTCTCCCGCACCATACTACGTATACCGGCAGATTGCCGTAAGCGGCGATGCCGCACTAATGGAAAACTCATGGTTGTTACCTCCTAAAAGTTTTTAAGCATACACTTGGTTCTCTCACATGACCGCTGCGATGACGGATTATTCTTACACCACTATATTTTCATCTCAGTTTTGTATCGCGTTCCAACGGCATAAAGATTGAGCCAGGCTCTCGATGGTCGCTTCTTCCGCTACCATTCCCACGGTTAAGCCTGCTTCCTTTGCGGTTATCGCTGTAATTTCTCCAATACAGAAGGTTGCAATACCTTCCAATTTCTTTACAGGATCTTGAATCCCCATCCGCTTCATGATGGCAAGGAGATTCGTCACCGTTGAGGAACTAGTGAACGTAATGGCATGAATGCCGCCTTCATCAAACATTCTTAACAGTTCACTATCATCTTCACCCGTAATAACCGTATGATATGTAACTGTATCTGTAACTTCAAGCCCCATCTCCACAAGCTTCTCAGGAAGCCACTTTCTACCTTTATCTCCTCGTGGTAGTAGAACCTTCTGTCCTGCCTTCAGCCGTTCTCCTAACATCTCCACCATTCCCTCTGCTTGGAATACTTCCGGAAGTTGTTCAGGGATGACACCATGTGACATCAAGGCTTCAGCAGTAGCTGGCCCAACAGCTACTACCTTTGCACGATATAATGAACGGACATCTCGTCTCTGTTCCTGTAAATGTCGAAAGAAGAACTCCACTCCATTCACACTCGTGAAGAAGATCCAATCATACTCCTCTAATTTAGCAAATGACGACTCTATATTTAGTATTTCATTCTGCTCTGTCGGATGCACCATATCAATGACTGGAAACTCATAAGGTTCGCCACCAAGCTCCTCAATTCTATTAGCCAACCCACTTGCTTGGGAACGAGCACGGGTTACAAGAATACGTTTGCCGAAGAGTGGCATATACTCTGCCCACATCAATTTCTCACGCTGTAGTACCACATCACCTACAACAATTACAGCGGGAGGCTGAAAATCAGCAGCTTTTACTTTATCCTCAATATCTGCAAGCGTCCCAGTCAATGTTTCCTGTTCCGCACGAGTTCCCCAACGTACGAGCGCCACGGGAGTATTAGCAAGACGACCGTGTGTGATCAATTGCTCACTTATGTAACCTATCTTAGCAACCCCCATCATAAAGATAAGGGTTCCCGTAGCATTCGCTAACTTATCCCATTGTATCATTCGATCAAGCTTGTCCGGACTTTCATGACCCGTAATAATCGAGAGTGACGAAGACATATCACGGTGAGTCACCGGAATACCTGCATAAGCAGGAACACTTATCGCCGAAGTTATTCCCGGAACGATTTCATAGCGGATACCATTCTTCCACAGTAGTTCCGCTTCCTCACTGACACGACCAAAGATAGTCGGGTCTCCACCTTTTAACCTAGTCACCGTCTTACCTTCCAAAGCAAGATCCACCAACAGCTGATTAATATCTTCCTGTTTCATCGTATGTCTGTCTGGAAGCTTGCCTACGTATACCTTCTCAGCGCCGGGTTTCATGGATTGTAGCAAGCGTGGATTTGCCAAACGATCATACACAACTACGTCTGCTTTTTTGATACATTGCAAGCCTTTGACAGTAATTAAACCAGCATCTCCTGGTCCTGCCCCGACCAAATACACTTTGCCAGATGTTAACGACATCCCATCATCCCCTTACTTGCGCCAATATATTCTCTGCTCCTTGAGCAATTAACTTGTTTGCTACTTCAAGACCAAGCTTCTCGGGATCAGTCCCCGTCACCATTTCCTTCAGAATGACGTCCCCCTCAGGAGAACCAACCATGCCTGTTAATTGTATAATTCTGGAGCCTGTTTGGGTATGATCTGAACTATCATGCACCCATATCGCATGTGCACCAATAGGAACCTGACAACCACCATTCAATACACTTAGAAATTTACGTTCTGCTGCTACTATCATCGAAGTGTCTTTATCATTATACAGAGCAAGAAGTTTACGAACTTCCTCATCATCTGCACGACATTCAATACCTAATGCACCTTGCCCAACAGCAGGCAGACAGACATCTACCGAAATATAAGATGTAATTCGATCTTCCCAGCCCATACGTTTCAGACCCGCTACTGCTAGTAGAATGGCCTGAAATTCGCCTTCCTCAAGCTTCCGTAGTCGAGAGTCAATATTACCGCGAATAGGCTCTAACTGCAGATCTGGACGATATGCCTTTAGTTGACTTGAACGCCGTAAACTACTCGTCCCAACCTTAGCGCCATGCGGTAATTGATCTAAATCCAATCCTTCCAAGGAGATAAGACAATCGCGTGCATCTGCACGGACTGGCACAGCACCATTCATTAGACCTTCCGGCAACTCTGAAGGCATATCTTTCATACTATGTACGGCCATATCGATCTCTCCGTCAAGCATCGCCTGCTCAATCTCCTTAACGAACAAGCCTTTACCACCAACCTTAGAAAGGGTCACATCGAGAATGCGATCCCCTTTTGTAACAATCTTTTTAACTTCAAATGTCAAATCAAACCCATGCTCATCACTAAGTTTCTGCAATGACTGAATGACTTGCCCTGTTTGCGTTAACGCGAGTGCGCTTTGTCTACTACCTACTACAATCGTCCGCATGCTTTACTCCTCCTCATTCTCTCTTATCCACGTTTGTATTTCCGCTTGACTCCACTCCTTATAGGTACCCTCTCGAATATCCTCAAGAATATGGCATTGCGCTAATTTCCTTAATAACTTACCGCGTTGTTCAAGTGAAGCAACTCTTTTTTTGATTTCTGAACGAATTTGATACAGAATGTCTAGATAAATCTCATATTCCTCACCATACTGCTCAGCCAAAGTATTACTTATACTCGCTGCTATTCCTGGACCCGCACCTAATGTTGATACAGCAATCGTTAGTCGTCCTCGCTTCATAACAGCTGGATTGATAAATGTTCCCAACTCTGCCTTACTCGCTACATTAACGGGAATCGAGCTTTCTTTCGCTTCCTCTGCTATTGTCCTATTCAAAGATTCATGATTTGTTGTAGCTTGAACAATCCAATACCCCGAAGTATCACCATCAACAAAACCTCTTTGTTCCCATTGAATACGACCCTCTTTATATAATACAAATAAGCCATGCGTAAGTTCTGGACTAATCACAGTTACATTCGCTCGCGCTTCAAGGAGTGCCTTAATCTTTCTCTCGGCGATCATCCCCCCACCGACAACAAGACAGGGTCGATCTTCACACTCTAGCATGATAGGGATATATCCAGCCATAGATCAACTCACACTCCTGTCCACCAATGAAATTTAGACCATGAATTCAGCATCAGATTTATGATGATAACGGCATATCCGATTAACGCCCACCTAGATATCACTACTCCGGAATTTTGCTTAGCCCTTCTTTTAACAAAATACATTATGAAAATACTCAATCCCACGAAAGTAGTAACTACCTTGGAATCCAAAAGCAATTCTAGACGTCCTTCAGCAACAATAGACAGCACTGCCACGATCAGTGATACAGATAGGAGCGGCAATCCCGTCACCATGCCATAGTAGGAGTATTTGTCCATCATTTCAAGGCTTGGTAGTCGTCTGACCGTATCATTCCATTTCTTATCTTTTAATTTCTTATGCAAAAATAGATACATCACTGCAAATACAGCAGCAACTGTAAATGACACTACACTTAGATTTGCCAAAATAATATGGAATACTAACAACCCGTGTACACCTTGCCAATTGCTCATAGGATCATTACTGAAATCGAACCACAAGTGATTAAGTACAAAAACACAAAAACCAATCACACTTAACAAAAGAACAGCAAACTCAGACTTTTTAAAGAGACACATCAGTAATGAAGCAATAACAAGAATGAACGCGAACATGAATAAGAAATCATATAGGGTAAAAATCGGAACAATACGTTCCTCCCACATTCGAATCCCAAGGATCGTTAACTGAACTACAAATACAACAACAAGAAGCCCTGTGCCTGTCCACTTCGCTCTCAAATTGCGTCGAATGCAATCAGAGAAAAAGAACAGAAGGCTCAGGGCATAAATATAAATGCCTGCATCATAAATTCTACTTAATAATAACATCTTCTCTCACCCACCTCTACAGGCTGGCCGGCATCAAGGATGCCTTAGGAAGAGATGATTTGATCTCCGTAGAAGATTTACTGCTTGTACCCATCAATATGCGCTTTGGTCCAACCAACATATCATCATCTCTTGTGTCATTCAGCTGGTCCTCTAGAGCAAATATCTGTGTAAAGACATCTAGGGAATCCTCCCCATTCTTCTCACCAGTCAATTCCTTTATTCGATTAATCGGATCATGCAACATCTGGTTCACGATACTTTTAGTTAAACGACGGATCACTTTCCGTTGATGTTCATCCAATTCAGGAAGTTTGTTAAATAGGCTTTCCATCGTTTCTTCGTGAATTACATTAGACTTTTCTTGTAAAGCTCGAATAACAGGTCTAACACCAAGCGTCTTCAACCACTGATTAAATACAATGATTTCTTCCTCGATCATGATCTCAATCTTAGATGCTTCAGTACGACGCATTTCAAGGTTACTCTGTACTATACCTTCTAAATCATCGATATCATACAAGAATACATTATGAATATCACCAATAATGGGATCTATATCCCTTGGAACAGCAATATCAATAATAAACAATGGCCGTGATTGACGACGCTTCATACTCTCTTTGACCTGTGAAGAAGTTAATACATATTCATCCGCACCTGTGGAGCTAATTAGAATATCCACTTCATCTAAACGCTTAATCGCCGCATCTAGAGTACATGGTGAGCCATTGAATTTCTTGGCTAGTTCCTCTGCTCGCGACAACGTGCGGTTGGCAACAATAACTTCAGCTGCTCCATTTCCATACAAGTGCTTCACAGTTAGTTCACTCATCTTACCCGCACCAAGAATCAATACTTTCTTATCTGTAAACAACCCAAAAATCCGTTTACCTAATTCAACTGCAGCATAACTAATGGATACCGCACTTTCTCCAATAGTCGTCTCAGAATGTACTCTTTTGCCTAGGGTAACCGCCTGCTTAAATAGCATATTGAACCAAGTACCCGTTGCATTGTTACGCTGTGACTCTAGGAATGCACTACGTACTTGACCTAAAATTTGCGTTTCTCCAAGCACCATAGAATCTAAGCTACATGTCACGCGGAACAAATGAGATATCGCTTGTTCATCTTCATATATATATATATGCTTCGTGAATTCCTCACGGGAAATACCGAACCACTGCTCCATGAAACCCCGTATGAAATAACCGCACATATGTAGACGATCTACGACTACATAAATTTCTGTCCGGTTACAAGTTGCAACAATAACACCTTCCAATACGGTCTTGGTAAGCTTTAATTGGCGTAAAGCTTCCGGTAAATCCTTATCTGCGAATGTGAATTTCTCCCTCACTTCCACAGGCGATGTTCGATAATTTAATCCTACAACGACGATATGCATATATAAAGTCACCTACCTCAACTGATTTAAATATCTCCGTACCATATATCAACCACTCAATTATAGATTACAATTTCAATTATGTTAATTATATCACAATATTTTAAATCTCCATGGCGATTTATTGACATGTTTATGAACCCGTCATATCGGGATAAGCCCTTATCTTGAAATTAGATCATCTAATTGTTTACTTAGTTTGCTCAATTGCTCGGCTTGTACTGAATTTACTTGATGATTATTATTTACAAGAATACCATAAACCGGTATGATCTCAGCAAATTTAGAACTAAATGCAACTAACAAATCGCGTTCTTGTTGACTAATCGAACGATCTCCAGCGATCTGCCAGCCTGTTATCATATTAACCAATTCATCCACGGCTGGCAAATAATCTAGTTCATCCTTACCAAAAGCTCTAACCATCCGTTCATGTCCGAAGTTAGCTGAGTATGCAGCCAATTTCACTCGATCTAGCTCTTTCGTATTATTCATATGAATAGCCTCCATTAAGGAGGAATTCAATATTTCCATTTGAAAATGAACAACCTGATAAAGCATCTGGGATGCATCCTTTTTCACCTCATTGGGCTTTAATAACTGATAGCCCTGGTACAACAAACTCCCAACTAACAGTAACAATATACAAGTGAATACAATGTCTTTGTTCTTTCTACGACGCAATCACAACGCCCCCTTATCACATCTACAGCTATGTATCATTGTATGGGAATGCGAAAAAACAAATAACCACGGACCTCCATGGTTATTTGTCAAGTAGAAACGACTATGCCGTCCTTCTCAGGGGAAATATAAGGAAGTATCAAGTGAAACTTATACTTTCTTATATTTTAACAAGTATAAAGTTATTGTCCTTCGGTAAGAACTTCATCCTCATCATCTTCTTCAGTGGCAATCATATTAGCTTTAATAATACCCCACAGCTCATCTTTGCCTAAGCCCGTATCAGATGAGAATAAGACTAGTGGATGATCAATTCGCAAACCTAAACATTGCCTCATTTGCTTAATCTGCTTAGCCCATCGGCTACGAGGGATTTTGTCAGCCTTCGTTGCTACAACACAGACAGGAATATCATAATGTGATACCCAATCATACATGATCATATCGTCTTTGGAAGGAGGATGCCGCAGATCCACTACAAGTAGCAATAGCTTCAATGTCACTCTTTCTAATAAATACTTCTCGATCATGTTACCCCATGCCAGACGCTGCGTCTTAGATACTTTAGCAAAACCATATCCAGGAAAATCAACTAAATACAATTCATCATTAACGACATAATAGTTTAATTGCTGAGTTTTACCAGGCGTTGAGCTTGTTCGAGCCAAATTTTTACGATTAATCATTTTGTTAATTAATGATGACTTACCCACATTCGAACGACCTGCCAGAGCAATCTCTGGCAAGCCATCGCCCGGGTATTGATCGGGCCCAACGGCACCAATCACAAACTCGGATTTGGTTACTTTCATAGTTATAATCCCTCTCTAGTGCACTCCCTTACGTTCCACAAGCGCATGTTGCAGAACCTGGTCCATATGAGACACAGGAATAAATTCCACTTCATTCTTTATGCTGTCCGGAATCTCACTTAAATCCCGTTCATTATCTTTAGGGAGCAAAATTTTCTTATAGCCTGCACGATGGGCAGCTAGTGATTTCTCTTTCAGTCCTCCAATAGGTAATACACGTCCACGCAGCGTGATCTCACCTGTCATAGCGACATCCTTGGAGACATATCTCTTACTCAAAGCCGAAACCAACGCAGTAGCAATCGTAATCCCTGCCGACGGCCCATCTTTAGGAATGGCCCCTTCAGGAATATGGATATGAATATCATTCTTCTCATGGAAGTCAGAATCGATTCCTAGCACTTCGGATTGGGAACGAGTATAGCTAAAGGCCGCCTGTGCAGACTCCTTCATCACGTCACCCAATTGACCTGTTAATATTAGTTTACCTGAACCTGGCACGACTGTCACTTCAATCATTAACGTCTCTCCACCTACTTCAGTCCATGCGAGCCCCGTTACCGTGCCAATCTGATCCTCAAGATCAGCTACACCATGACGGAATTTAGCAATTCCAAGGTTATCCTTAATATCAGCAGGTGTTATTACAATAATGGAGTGCTGTTGTGAAACAATCTTTCTTGCAGTCTTACGACATATTGAAGCAATCTGTTGCTCCAGATTCCGAACGCCTGATTCACGCGTATATTCCCGAATCACTTTCAGTAGGGCATCCTCATCGACCTGCAGTTGATCAGGTTCCAAGCCATGTTCACGCTTTTGCTTCGGCAACAGATACCGATTGGCAATCTGAAGCTTCTCAAGTTCCGTATAACCTGGAATATGGAGTATTTCCATCCGATCCAAAAGAGGTCTTGGAATATTATGAATAGCGTTGGCTGTCGTAACAAACATCACCTTAGATAAGTCAAAAGGAACCTCAATAAAATGGTCACTAAATGTATTATTCTGTTCTGGATCAAGCACTTCAAGTAAAGCAGATGAAGGGTCACCTCTGAAATCAGATGCCATTTTGTCTATCTCATCTAGAAGAAACACCGGATTCATCGAGCCAGCAGATTTCATTCCCTGTATGATACGACCTGGCATGGCCCCGACATATGTGCGACGGTGCCCACGAATCTCCGCTTCATCCCGTACACCTCCAAGCGATATACGTACGAATTTCCGCTCAAGTGATCGGGCTATGGAACGAGCAAGTGATGTTTTGCCGACACCCGGAGGTCCAACAAGACATAGAATAGGCCCCTTCATCTGCTTAACAAGCTTCTGCACTGCCAAGTATTCCAGAACACGTTCCTTCGGTTTATCAAGACCATAATGATCCTCATTCAGAATATCTTCAGCTTTCTGGAGATCCAGATCATAATCCGTCACATTGGACCACGGCAAACTAAGCAACCAATCAACATAATTACGGATGACTCCACCTTCTGCTGAACTTGTAGGCATCTTTTCAAGTCGATCGATCTCTTTCTCGATCTTTTCCTTAACTTGCTCAGGAAGATCCTTCTCATCCATCTGCTCACGAAGCTCATCCACTTCGTTTGCACGACCTTCTTTCTCACCTAATTCTTTTTGAATAGCCTTCATCTGTTCACGAAGATAATACTCCTTTTGCGTCTTCTCCATTTGTTTCTTAACTCTCTGACCAATCTTCCGTTCCAATTCAAGCACTTCACGCTCGTTATTAAGAATATCAAGAAGCTTCTCGAGCCGCTCTCGAACATCAACAGTCTCTAGTATTTCTTGTTTATCCTTAATCTTCAAAGTCAAATGACTCGTAATAACATCCGATAATCGACCTGGTTCCTCAATATCTGAAACAGCGGCTAATGTCTCTGGAGTAACCTTCTTTGACAAATTAATATAATGCTCAAATTGGCTAAGAACTGTACGCATTAAAGCATCAATCTCAGCATCATCAATCTCTAATTCTGGAAGTTCACGAGCAATAACTTCGTAATATTCCTCATTATCTGTATACTCAAGTACTTCCGCTCGCTCCATCCCTTCGACTAGCACACGAATAGTTCCGTTTGGAAGTTTCAACATTTGTCTCACTTTTGCTACTGTACCGATCCGAAATATATCCCCTTGCGTTGGCTCTTCAATGTTCACTTCTGACTGAGAACAAAGGAGAATTAAACTATCTTCTATCATCGCTTTCTCCAACGCTTTGATCGATTTCTCACGACCCACATCAAGATGAAGCACCATGCTTGGGTATACAAGAAGTCCTCTCAAAGGTAACAATGGAAAACGACGACCTTTCGATTTAATTGACCCCATCGCGTTCACACCTCCAGTTGCTCTCTTTACATTTATGCATTAATATATTTTAACAAAAGAATGGCTGAAACACCAATATAACGCGGTTTCTAGAAGCTACTCGAATCGGTTGCTTGACCTGGTGTAACCGATTTCGCCTGAAGGAGAGACGATGATATGCCAGAATAGGCATCCGAGACCACAGGCAGCGTCGTTTCTTGTAAGTGATTCACCAGTTCCTTACCAAACACATGATGGAATACTTCCTGAATGGATTCAACAGGGATTACTTGTAGTCCATTAAGGTCTGCAAATAGCGCCTGCCAGTTGTCTTTCGGTATAATGACCGTTGTTGCTCCAGCTTGAAATGCAGCCTCAACTTTAGCAATAACACCACCTATGGGCTTCACCTTACCGTGAATGCTAATCTCTCCTGTCATAGCTATTTTGTGGTCAATCGGTATCTGTTTTACTGCTGAGACGATAGCCGTTGCCATAGCAATACCCGCGGACGGACCATCAATCGGAGTTCCACCGGGAAAATTAATGTGCAAATCATAATCGCTAGCATTAAGTCCCATAATACGTAGGACTGTGAGAACATTCTCTATTGAGCCTTTGGCCATACTTTTCCGGCGAATCGTTCGTGCCCCACCGCCAATCTCTTCCTCTTCCACCACACCCGTTACATTGATTTTTCCCTGACCCTTTGAACTTATAGAAGCAGATACTTCAATCTCAAGTAATGTCCCTAAGTTCGACCCATACACAGCAAGTCCATTTACTACTCCAACCTGTGAATGCGTTGGTATTTTACGTTCAGGACGAGGTTGGAGTTGACTGCTATTGGCTACCCACTCTACATCTGATGCCTCTAATGAGTCTCTTTTTTCAGTCCATGCTAAACCAACTGCAAGCTGAATGATATTAACAGCTTCTCTTCCATTGGTAGCGTACTGCTTCACCACTTCTACCGCTGACGGACATGGTTTAAGACCTATTTTCGCAATAGCATCTTCTGCAATTACACCGATTTCCTCTGGTAGTAGCGGTCGGAAATATATTTCCATACACCGAGATCGAAGCGCAGGTGGAATTTCTTCCGGAGAACGAGTCGTTGCACCAACAAGACGGAAATCTGCAGGTAAGCCATTTTGAAAAATATCATGGATATACGCAGGCGTATTATTGTCTTCTGAGTTATAATATGCACTCTCCAAGAGAACCTTGCGATCTTCAAGTACCTTTAATAATTTATTTAATTGAATCGAATGTAATTCACCAATCTCATCAATAAACAGAATTCCACCATGCGCTTTCGTCACTGCCCCAGGTTTAGGTTGGGGAATACCGGCAACTCCCATTGAACCTGCCCCCTGGTATATCGGATCATGAACAGATCCAATGAGGGGGTCTGCTATTCCTCTCTCATCAAATCGAGCAGTCGTTGCATCGATTTCCGTAAACTTCGCTTCACTTTTAAAAGGTGATGTCGGATTCTTCTTAGCCTCCTGCAATACTACCCTTGCTGCAGCAGTCTTCCCCACTCCCGGAGGTCCATAAATAATGACATGCTGAGGATTGTCACTACATAGCGCAGCTTTTAAAGCTCGTAACCCTTCCTTTTGCCCAACGATATCATTGATCGACTGTGGTCGGGTTTTCTCAGAAAGAGGTTTGGTAAGTGAAATAGAACGCAGTTTCCGTAACTTATCTAATTCTTTCCTCGACTCCCTGTCAATCGCAGTTCGGTTCGTCTTCTGACCACGTAGCAGAGTCCAGAAGTAAATCCCAATAATGACTCCAAAGAACAATTGAATCAACATAAATATCATACTTAAATTCATAGTTACCCTCCTATTTCTATAACTCCCATTAGACTAATACTTGGTAGTATAGCCTTTTCCACATCCAATAAACTCATTTTCGGTGATTTTTGAGTGGAAATATGTCTAGAGGGCTTTCACAGGGTTGAAATCACATGACTTAAATACATAATTACTGTCGTGGTCAGGAAGGTAATGTCTATGGGCTACTTTGTGGATTTCTTCTGCTTACTGATTCATTATTTTCCATTCCTCGATACGCTGATAGGTATAACGATGTACTTTTCGTTAACAGTAAGGTTTATTCCCAAGGCATCACCTTTTATTCCTTTCATCTCGAACACTTTTTCCAATATATGTAATAGGTTCCTTCATTAGATTTGTCACATTCAATATCTGAGGCTCGGAGGAAGCTTTCGAGTATTCCCTCTGCCTTTCACACTCTTATCTGTCAAAAAAGCTACAAGCCGATAACTTACGGCTTGTAGCTTTTGTATTTACACTATAATTAGGATTGATGCTGATGATTGCGGCCTGGTATTTCGCCTGTCGCTTCATACACTTCAACAATATGATCAATTTCCTTCTTCAATTCATTCACCAGTTCAGCTTCAGGCACCTTACGGATCATCTCTCCGTAGCGGAAGAGCATTCCTTCTCCACGAGCACCAGCAATACCAATGTCAGCTTCTCGTGCTTCTCCTGGACCATTCACAGCACAGCCAAGTACGGATACCTTAATGGGTACTTTTAAATTAGATATATACTCCTCTACTTCATTAGCAATAGAGAATAAATCAATATCCAATCTTCCACAAGTTGGGCAAGAAATCAATGTTGGAGCATTAGAGATGAGACCAAATGACTTCAGAATCTCACGTGCTACTTTCACCTCTTCGACAGGGTCGGCACTAAGCGAAATCCGCACTGTGTTACCGATCCCCATAGAGAGCAGAGCACCAATGCCTGCCGAACTCTTAATTGTACCCGAGAACAATGTTCCAGCTTCCGTGATGCCTAGATGCAATGGATACGGGATAACTTCAGCCGCCTTGCGATAAGCCTCGAGGGCCATAGGTACATCAGATGCTTTTAGAGAAACGATAATATCGTGGAAGTCTAACTCTTCCAGTATTCCTATATGGAAAAGCGCACTCTCAACCATAGCATCCGGTGTCGGATAACCGTATTTCTCAAGCAAATGATTTTCAAGTGAACCCGCATTAACTCCGATCCGAATCGGAATCCCCCGTGCTTTACAAGCTTTAACAACCTCTTCTACTTTCGCACGCCGACCAATATTACCAGGATTAATCCGAACTTTATCAATACCGTTCTCAATAGCCGCTAAAGCCAGTCTATAATCGAAATGAATATCTGCAACTAGCGGAATATGAATCCGTTTCTTTATTTCTTTGATCGCAGCAGCAGCTTCCTCATTATTAACGGTAACCCGCACCATTTGGCAACCTGCTTCTTCTAAACGTAATATTTCAGCCACTGTTGCTTCCACATCTGCCGTCTTCGTCGTACACATGCTTTGAATGATCACATCGTTATTTCCACCTATGATCAGGTCTCCAACTTTAACAGAACGTGTGTCTTTTCTTGAAAACATAGTTAGCCTCCCCCTTTAACGCTAAAACTCCACCCCTCGCCCCGACGTCAATAGCTGCACGAACAGGGCTGGAAGTGGACTCCGCCAATCTATTTACAGCGACCCTAAGGTATGTGTAACCCTTTAGGCGCTCTCTTCTTGATCCTTGCTATCTTTATTCTTCTTATTCAATTCAGGGACCACTTTATCCTGAACCACCTGCTCGGTGATGACACAATTTTCAATATCGTCACGAGATGGAACCTCGAACATAACATCAAGCATAATACCTTCAATAATTGCTCTCAAACCACGAGCACCAGTATTACGTTTAATAGCTTCCTTAGCAATAGCTACCAATGCTGCAGGCTCAAATTCTAGATTCACATTATCCATTTCCAGCAGTTTCTGATACTGTCTAGTCAATGCATTCTTCGGTTCAGTCAGAATACGAACTAATGTATTCTCATCTAATGGCTCCAAACTTGAAATGATAGGTAAGCGACCTACAAATTCAGGAATCAGACCGAATTTCAATAGATCCTCAGGGAGAACCATGGACAAGTACTCACCCGGGTTTAGATCTTTCTGAACTTCTCCGCCTCCATTAAATCCGATAACTTTCTTACCGATGCGACGTTTGATTAATTGCTCCAATCCGTCGAATGCACCACCACAGATAAACAATACATTGGTAGTATCGATCTGAATGAATTCTTGATGAGGATGCTTACGCCCACCTTGTGGTGGTACAGATGCAACAGTTCCCTCAAGAATTTTAAGAAGGGCTTGTTGAACACCTTCACCAGATACGTCACGAGTAATAGATGGATTCTCCGATTTACGAGCCACTTTATCGATCTCATCGATATAGATTATACCACGTTCCGCTTTCTCCACGTCATAATCAGCTGCTTGTATAAGCTTCAGTAGAATATTCTCAACATCCTCACCCACATAGCCAGCTTCCGTTAAAGAAGTCGCATCTGCAATTGCAAAAGGAACGTTAAGTATTTTGGCCATCGTTTGAGCTAGTAATGTCTTACCTGATCCAGTAGGACCTAACAAGAGAATATTACTCTTAGAAAGTTCTACATCATCAATCTTACTTTGTGTATTGATCCGTTTGTAATGGTTATAGACCGCAACAGACAAAGATTTCTTAGCTTGGTTCTGCCCAATAATATATTGATCGAGAATGTCGCAAATATCTTTAGGCTTCGGAATATCTTTCAAATCCACTTCTTCCTCATGCCCTAGCTCTTCCTCTACAATTTCAGTACACAACTCGATACACTCATCACATATATAAACACCAGGACCTGCAACTAATTTACGCACCTGTTCCTGAGTTTTGCCACAGAAAGAACATTTAAGTTGCCCTTTCTCATCATTAAACTTAAACATATTACCACCCCTTAAGATTTGTTCGGTGAAGATAGTACTTTATCAATAAGCCCATAAGCGACCGCTTCTTCAGCACTCATGAAGAAATCACGATCCGTATCCACCTCAATTTTTTCAAGGGGTTGACCGGTTCGTTCTACATATATTTGATTAAGCTTTTCTCTTGTCTTCATGATCCAATCCGCATGAATCAATATATCTGATGCCTGCCCTGAAATACCACCCAACGGCTGATGAATCATCACTTCGCTATTGCTCAGCGCAAATCTCTTACCTTTCGCTCCTGCGGTCAATAGTAAAGATCCCATACTTGCCGCCATACCCACACAAATCGTGGAGACATCCGGCTTTATGAATTGCATCGTATCATATATACCCATTCCCGCTGTGACAGAACCACCTGGTGAGTTAATATATAGACTAATATCCTTCTCTGGGTCCTCAGCAGCTAGAAATAACAGCTGTGCTATGACAAGATTGGCAACATCATCATCAATGGCATTACTCAGAAAAATAATGCGATCCTTAAGCAATCTGGAGTAAATATCGGAAGAACGTTCTCCACGACTGGTTTGTTCAACAACCATAGGTACGAGACTCATTTGACCAACCTCTTTTCCTTTTAAAAATACAAATTCATATCTCATCAATATTTTAACATGTTAGAAGCACGATGTCATTTTTTCAACATATGCAATAGTATGCAACGAAATCCCTTTAAAAAAATATGTATCCAGCAGAAACGGCTATGCCCTCCTTTTTCAAGGAGTTTATGCTAGCGATACTTTGTATCGCTTTAAAGTAACCGTCTCTGCCGAAATATAAGAAATAGAGTATCAAGTGAAACTTATACTTTCTTATATTTTAAAAACAAACCCATTTATCACATGGATTATCCATATTATGGGTCAGTTTAGGTAAAAATAAGGCGCGTCAAAAACACGCACCTTATCAATCCCTATAATATCTTTCTTATTTAACTTCTTCTGTAGTTTCTTCTTCAACTTCTACAACTTCTACAGGTGCAACTTCCTTGCTGTTAGACAGTAGGAAATCAACTGTTTTGCGTAGAGAAATCTCTTCACGTAGGCTGTTCAATGATCCATTAGCTGCTAGGACACTACGTAGTTCTTCAGGAGAACGCTTGTATGATACAGACAATGTTTCCAATTCATTCGTAACGTCTTCTTCCGTAACTTCAATCTTCTCGTCCTTAGCTACTTGCTCAAGTACGAGATTGTTACGAACACGTTTCTCTGCATCAACTTTCATTTGCTCTTGAAGATCAGCCTTAGTCTGACCTGAGAAGCTTAAGAACATGTCAAGATCCATACCTTGTGAGCGAAGACGATTATCGAAATCAGTCATCATATTCTGAACTTCACTTGAAATCATCGCTTGTGGAATATCGATTTCCGCTAATTCAGCAACTTTATCCACTACAAGACCTTCACGAACACCTTTTGCTTCTTGGTCTTTACGAGATTCTAGTTGTGTCTTCAAGTCTGCCTTGTACTCATCCAATGTTTCGAATTCACTTACGTCTTTAGCGAATTCATCATCCAATTCAGGAAGTTGTTTACGCTTGATTTCGTGAACTTTCACCTTGAAGACAGCTAGTTTGCCAGCCAACTCTTCTACTTGGTAAGTTTCAGGGAATGTTACTTCAACGTCTTTCTGATCGCCAGTAGCCAATCCTACAACTTGTTCTTCAAATCCTGGAATGAACGAACCACTTCCCAGTTCCAAAGAATGACGCTCAGCTTGTCCGCCTTCAAAAGGAACACCGTCAACGGATCCGTCGAAGTCAATGATTGTGATATCGCCATTCTCAGCAGCAGCATCTTCAATAACAACTAGCTCAGCATGACGCCCTTGCAAACGAACTAATTCTTCGTTTAGTTCTTCTTCAGTAACTTCAACTTTTTGCGTTGGTACTTCTACGCCTTTGTATTGACCCAAGGTTACTTCAGGTTTAACAGTAACTTTAGCTTTGAACTTAAATACTTCACCTTTAGCAAATTGATCAATATCAATTTCTGGGCGATCTACCGGAAAAATATCCGCTTCATCTACTGCTTGTGTATATACTTCTGGAAGCAAAATATCAATGGCATCTTGATACAAGCTTTCTACTCCATAACGTGCTTCAAAGACAGAACGTGGTACTTTACCTTTACGGAATCCAGGTACATTTGCTTTCTTAGATACTTTCGTAAAAGCCTTATCAAGCGCCTCAGTTACACGCTCTGTTTCTACTTCAACTTCAAGAACCCCAAGGTTCTTCTCTATTTTTTCCCAGTTTGCTTTCATTTTATGCCTTCCCCTCCAAAATAATTCTCATGTTTTTTTATAGAAAATAAGAAAGTATAAGTTTCACTCTATACTTAATCCTTATATTTCACGCACAGAACAACCATTATAGTATAATCAACATTGTACCTTTTTTCAAGGGTAGGTTCAACCTAGAATCCTAAATTAATTATTATATTAAAAGAGGAAGTTCAAAAAGGACGTCACAACGGTTTACTATGCTCCCCCTTCTGTAACAAATTGTTTCATCACTCGATAGGCTTGTTCGAATCGAAAACGGAAGTTCTCTGTAATCCCGTATATTGCCCGCGTTTCCTCTTCATTTCGGCTTCCTGTTAGACTTTCAGATACAGTCTGATGGAGTGCTGCCGCCCATATATCCATAACCAAATCCTCTTCTGTTAGCATCGACAGATATACATTTGTTCCATATACAGCCTTAATAAATTGCGACCATAATTCTTGAGCGAAATAAAAAAGGGTCGGCTCTTGAAGTTCTGTATACTCAGCAACCCGATCTACAATTTTCTGCACAGTTAGCGGAAAGTCGTTATCTTTTGTCGGAATACTCTCAATATCAACTTCAACTTGTTCCTGTCCCCTCATAAAAGTAATACTTCCTTGCATACCACGCTTATGTAATGTCTGTAGGACTCGATATTGAAGCAACGGATGAATATTATTACTCTGCAACCACTCAACCAACTCCTGATCAATGGCGTCACCATTCAAATAGGAGAGTTGTTCTAATGCGAGCATCGTCTGTTCAGACAAAGCTTCATCCTTTACAATGCTTAACATTTTATTAGCGTAATCAGCATCTTCAGCGAATTTCCACTCCGCATTACGCCGAGCTAGATCTTCCTCATCTAATTCAACATCATTATCAATAGTAGCTTGTTCATTATCTTCTCCAGAAATATATTGAGGAAAAGCAGTCTCTAACCATTCAAGTAAAGCCTGCCATTCATCAACATATCTCTCTTCTTGCCCTTGGCATTGAAGTAGAAAGCGAAGTAGATCCATCGCCTCTCCATAGCGTTCACTTTCCAACATAACCGTAAGTTGTATCTGATAATAATCCAATGTCTTTGGAAAAAGAATCAGATTATCTTTCGCAGGGGAAATGATGTCGTTCATGAGTACCCCTTCTCTCTTTGCTTAATTCTGTTAATTGTAGAGGTTGTTCAAAAGTCATCTTTTGAACTCGCATTTGTAGATTATATCATACCCACTTTAAAATCAAAAAAACATTCTATACAATTAACACTTGATATTCTCTCATATCCATGATATATTATTCTTTGTTGATTTTTCGAGTCTCAGTAGCTCAGCTGGATAGAGCAACGCCCTTCTAAGGCGTCGGTCGGGGGTTCGAATCCCTTCTGGGACATAATATGAAAAAGCTCTCCATATGGAGAGCTTTTTTTGTTCGTTCTAATGAAGTAAAGATCCAAAAGAAAACGTATACAATACGAATAAATAACGATTTGTAAACGATTGAAATTGTACCCATGCTATTACTTATACGCTATTCTTCTGTTTTATAAACGATTAAGATCGTGCTTCTTTGGCGTTCTGTTTTGGATACGCTGGATTTAACTACCGACCCATAACAGATATTGATCACTTGTTCCTCTTTTAATCCCGCTAAAAATATATTGGCCTTATTCTCCGCATAGGAATTATCTGAATCTACGAACTCTTTAACCTGTATCATATAAACCCTCCTGATTCATTGATTACTTTACTACTCATTCATCATGCAACATTGCTTATTATTTGTCTATATCACCATAATTCATGTATTTAATTTCTTGTATTTTCACTCCAATATGACCTGAAGGTACGACAAATTCATACGTTTCATTCATTTTAGTCATTAGTAGTTGTAAGCCCATCGGAGACAGGAATGAAATCCAGCTCTTGCTTGGATCTGCTCGATGAGGGAACACAATCGTATACTTCTCCTCATAACCATCATCCTCATAACGAAGGGTAACCTCGCTACCAATAAGTACCATAGAATTTAATGAGCCTTCTTGTCGTTCAGAAATGATCTTTTCAAGTGATGTCGTGTATACAGAAAGAATTTGATCGGCCCTTTTCTGCTCTTTAGAATCATCTGATATATATTGCATCAAGAAGAATTTCTTCTCTTCATCAAAGAACACAAGCTGGTTCACTAACTGCGTAGTTGAGCTTTGAAGGATCAAACTATGGTTCATAGTAGATTTCACCTCCTGTTTGAAGATTCTTCCTTTCAATTTTGGCGTAAAATAGTACCATTATTTATCCCCCCATAAAAATATAGACCTCGTGTAGGAGGCCTTTATCGTATCTTATCAAATATTCACTATTTTTCCAATAAAGAAAAGAAATTTTACATTCTCAACTTCCGGTTGTTTATCCATAACGGTATGAGGAATAGAAGATTAATGAGAAGCACCACGAAGACTAGTACGGCTGCTAGTACCATCCGCGTTACCCAGTAATTCCACAACTACGGAACATATTACATAAAATTTAATATCCTACAGTAGCCTATTTAAAAGGGAGAGATTGATTTTGGAGAACGCCAGGTTAACTTTTGATTACATTGTTATCGGCACAGGTCCTGCGGGTGCCGTTATTGCAAAGATCCTCTCTGACGATAAAAAAACGTCCGTACTTGTTTTGGAGGCGGGGGATAATAACGATAAAGATGAACCCATTACGGATTCTACCTTTGCTCCAGAACTGGAGGAGCGTTTCTTCCCAAATTACTTTTGGCAAGGTGAAGGGGTACCGCAGGGTGGACTGGATGATAGATCTTTTGAATGGACTACAGGTCGCCTATCAGGAGGGGGCTCTTCCATTAACGGAGAGCAGTATGTACGACCTACATCAGCCGTATTAAGGGAATGGGAAAGGTTACTTGGTCCAGTATGGTCACCACAAAGGGCCATTCGCAGGTTTAAACGACTAGAAAAATATAATGGAAAAACCAATAATGCCGGAGTACATGGGTATCGAGGTCGGATAGATATAAGGCAAGCACCCGTTACTCCAACCCGTATGGCGAAAAAACTAACTGACGCGATTGAGCAAGCTACCGGCCTTCCTGAGATTGTTGACTACAATGATCCTAAATCCCCCTTGGGTCCCTTTACCCGTTGGCAATTGTATCAACATCCAAATGGTCGAAGGGAGAGTTCATCAACCGCATTCCTCTCTTCAGATATCATGACACGTACTGGTCGGGGGGTTCGAGGTCGAAAATTAAGAGTATTTTTTAAATCAACGGCTCTTAAGATTCTTTTTTCCGCCAAGCGTGCTGTTGGAGTCGAGTTCTTAAAAAATGGTGAGCGCATCAAAGCTTTCTCACGACAAAAGGTTATTATTTCTACTGGAATCAATAGCGCCCAGCTTCTAATGTTATCCGGGATCGGACCAGCAAGATCGTTAAAGGATGCAGGAATACCCGTTATCTATAATAATCCGAACGTCGGAAAGAGGTTAAGAAATCACACTCTTAACAGTGCTATATTTACAGCAAACAGGAATGATATCGCTCTGCCTCATAACGATCCAAGTGCCCTTTATACAGGTGGTGCCTTTTTGCCGGATCCAAGTGGTTTAGACCCCAAGCGTCGAGCGGTACAATTGATCGGTATCGGTTCTGATGAGATGTTAACTATAGCCATTATATTCTTGAGACCCAAGAGTCGTGGATCCATAAAAATTCAAAATAATGACCCGCTGAAAATCGTTTTGGCCGACGAGGGATTTCTCGCCAATGCATCTGATATGGAGTCAGTTAAAAATATTTATAAAATCTATATTCAGAGTATAGCGTCGAAACTGGCAGAAATAGATTCTTCATATCAGTTGATTTCGCCAACGTTTGACATTATTAATGATGATCAAAAACTAGAGGAATTTATAATACAGAATTTTGAACATAATCACCATCAACAAGGGTCACTTCGGATGGCCCCTTTAAATAAAGGAGGAGTCGTTGATCGTTTTGGAAAGGTACATGGAGTGAAAGATTTAATAGTAGCTGATGCCTCCATCATTCCGTTTACAGTGGACGGGAATACCTCCGCCGCTACGTTCCTCATTGGCTATACCATTGCTCAGCAATTACTTAAAGGTAATCCTCGTCGCGCACTGATCAAAGAATTGGAAGAAGAATGATTAAACAAACAATCACCCTTTATCTTAGGGTGATTGTTTGAATGCTATCTAACCAAGGAAGGCAATAGACTGTTTTGTTTTTCTTGCAAAAGCAACCGGTTCATCAATGGACTGCCAGTGGATATACATTAACCGGGGATTGTCATTCAACCAGTGATTGTGAAGAGCTGTTACTGTAATCCCATTTCTTTGAAGATTGCGAATTAATCGGTTGGCTTGATTTTGAAGAAGCGCAGTTTCACCTAAACAGAGTGCCCGGCCCGACGTATCCAGGGATTCAAATGAAAAAAGTTGATAACGAACCAGCGGTGATGTGGTGCGTCTTCCTAGAATTGTCGCTTTAAGATTTCTAGAGCGACTGACAAAACAAACAGGACCCGGATCTATTTCATGTTCTCCACCTAAAATAGATGAAAATTGGTTACATAGTCTTTGAAATCGTGGGCTCACTCTAACCATAAATAACATACCTCCTATTGTTTGATAAGAGTATTCTATGGTTAACGAAGTGTTCTGATTGTACGGATACCCATTGTGAATCAATAATGGGATTCTTGCCCACCCTGGAACGCAAAGAAGCTCTCCATATAGGAGAGCTTCTTCTGTATGTCCCAGAAGGGATTCGAACCCCCGACCGACGCCTTAGAAGGGCGTTGCTCTATCCAGCTGAGCTACTGAGACATAATTATATGAAATGCACCTTACAAAGGAGTAGTACACGAACTTGTATATGTACCTTTACTTCATCATCCTTATAAAAAGGGTGCGTTATTCATTATAACGCACCCTCACAATTAATCAATAGGTAATTTCAAATTTATTTCTTGCAATATCAATTAAACGATTCTTACTACTTATTTCCACGACGCCAGTTTACTTTATCTTCAACGTGTTGAGCTGGATTCTTGGCCATTACCTCTTCAGCAAACTCATTATTATGGGCATACTTATTGCCTTTGTTTTTCTTATATTTATCCGCCACTAATATCACCTCCTGGTATTAGTATGGTTATACCCGTGGGCAGATATAAGTATTATTATTTGGATATTATCCATCATATGAATGAAGAAACGCACTCACCCCAGATTCCCTCATCTGCATACGGGTCTCCTCAGAACAAAGCTCATATATCATCTTATAGACATCGTCTAATGCATTCTGATACGCTAAATTCACTACTCGTTCTGGCGTATCTGGCCATGGATATACATACCCAAGAAACGCTTTTTCCTCTTTCTCTTGCACAATTCCCATCAGCCAACTGATTTCCTGAGCTTGTTCTGGTGTCGCTTCGATCTCCCATTCATAAGATGTTGCACCTTTATCCAATAAAATGGATCTTCCATGCACAGATACATAATACTTATGTTTATCCACGACAACTTCCCCTCCTTCTCTGACATTGCATTGATGTATGCTCACCTATAGCTTTCCTTAAAGGACAGACATTTTATGCCTTCCTTCGGCATATATCTGTATGACTTTGAAATAACGCCTATCCCCAAACACATCATTCTGATTTCCTTACAACGGTTCGCTAGATATAATTAAAGAAGGCTACCCATGGGTAGCCTTCTTATGAATTGACGAATGTTCATCTCTGCAAACGATCTATTAACTCCCGCAAGGCAATCCCACGATGACTTATAGACTGCTTCTCCTCCAAAGAGAGCTCCGCCATCGTCTTCTCGTACTCAGGAACATAGAAGAGCGGGTCATAACCAAATCCACCGGCACCCGCTACATCTGAAGTGATCCAGCCTGATACAGTCCCAAAAGTCTCCATATGTTCTCCTGAAGAGGGGTTATACAACACCAAAGCACAGTTAAAACTTGCTGGGCTTAACAATGTTTGTTCTGTATCTTCACCTTGTTTCAATTGCTCAAGCTCTTGTAATAGCTTCTCGTTGTTCTCTTGGTCCGTTGCATTCTCGCCCGCATAGCGTGCAGAATATACACCTGGTCGTCCATCCAATGCCTCTACACATAGTCCTGAATCATCAGCAAGCACAGGAAAACCAAGCGCATCGCCAACCATTTTAGCCTTTTTGAGAGCATTCTCTACAAAAGTATGTCCATCCTCAATCACTTCCGGAAGATCAGGATAATCAAACATACTTTTCACTTGTTTACCTAGCAGTGCAAAAGCATGTTCAAATTCTCTAACTTTGCCTTTATTCTTAGTGGCAACAATTATGATGTCTTGACCTAGCTTCATGTTAGACACCTTTTCCAGTTAAGCCAGTTCCGATCATAAGAGCAATTGGACCTAATATTTCCTGCTGACGAGTAATAATCTCTTTAATTCCCTGTTCACCAAGCTGAAGCATTTCGTCCAACTCTTGACGTGTGAATGGGCTTTCTTCACCGGTTCCTTGTAATTCTACAAACTGTCCCTTTCCCGTCATGACCAGATTCATATCCACTTTAGCCTTGGAATCTTCTTCATAATTCAGATCCAATAGCGTTTGACCACCTACAACGCCTACGCTAACAGAAGCTAAATAGTCAGTAATCGGGAATACCGGCAGTCGATGCTGCTGGGAAATCTTATTTACTGCTATACAAAGAGCTATAAATGAGCCTGTAATTGAGGTTGTTCTTGTCCCTCCATCTGCTTGAATTACATCACAATCTAGAGTGATCGTACGTTCACCCAAAGCATGTAAATTCACTACAGAACGAAGGGCTCTGCCGATTAACCGTTGAATTTCCATCGTCCGGCCCGTTAGCTTCCCACGATTGGCCTCCCGTTGATTTCGGGTATGAGTCGCTCTTGGCAACATGGAATACTCTGCTGTTACCCAGCCCTTTCCTTGTCCTTTTAAGAATGGAGGTACTCTCTCATCCACAGTTGCCGTGCAAAGTATTTTGGTATCTCCCATTTCTATATACACAGAGCCTTCCGCATATTTATTCACATTTGTTGTTAATTTCATATCCCGTAATTGATCGTTATTCCGTCCGTTCGATCTCAATATTATCTGCCTCCTACATCATTAGCGTCCTATTTTGCAAACCTTATTTTATCAAAGTGTAGCAATAAAAGCATCTTTTGAAGTAGGATTTCATGTTATAACGGTATTTCGTTAATATACTGCGGTCTTGATACAGGCTCGCTGTAATTTTGATTGTCATCACCTATCACATTGGAATCGCCATTCAGTTGGATGATTACCTTGTTATTTCCAGAATTCTCTGTAACGGTCAGTACGACAGACTGCAGTAGTTGAGAAGGAACCTTCTCCCCTTTAATAAACATATCTTCCTTAAGTGATACGGTCACAGTTCCATCTTTGGCTGACTTCACTGACTGCAAGGAGGTTCCTGTCGTCATTACACTTTCCAACCCACCTCTTGGCTGTGGACCGCGAATAAGCTCGCTAAGAGCTGCGTGAAGTGTATCCTGTCCAGGTACCACAAGCCGGGTGATAGGCACATAGTATTGTATGCCCGCCGGTGATTCTGATGAGAAGTACATCGTTACCGAGCTGGAATGCGTATAACTTGCTCCATCTCCTTTTTCCAAGTTGATACCCATACTTCGTCCAAGGTTCTGATCGAGCGGCGTATGGTTAAGTGGCATTTCGGTTATCTTCTTACCCTCTACCCAGAATTGAACTTGCTCAATATTTGGATCGCTTGTGAGTGTCCAAGTTACAGCCTCTAGCATTTTCCGTTCATTTGAGGCATCATATTCAGTGAAGGATTTACTAAACTCTACAACGGCTAGTTTGCTATCCTTCTCAACAGAGACCATCTTCACTTCTGTGCCTTCAGGCAATACACCGGAGAAGCCTTCTGGTAGATATCCTGCATAAGGCCCATCTTTGACCATCGCCTCAAGAGATTGACGCATGAGCATATTATCTTTATTATCCATGGGAGGAAGCCCTATAGATACTGGAGCTAGTAGACCATGTTGGTCTGCCAAATAAACGGTGGATGTCGGTGTCAATTGCTCTTTCGTTGCTTGTGGGGCGCTACCATTCATGGACTGAAGCATTTCCGCTTCAATTTGAGCGGGGGGTGGATCAATCTCCATCGATTGACTACTGAAACCACTGCACCCAGACAATATTATGGGAACGACTATTAACCCAGCAGCGGAGATATTTCGGATTGTCATTTTCTTCAACATTATTATCGTGCCTCCCTAACCATTTTATACAGTTTGTACTAGTATATATACGAGCCCTTTTCAAAAAAATAACTACTTTTTACGTTTTGGGGACTTAAGTGAGAAGTTTATTCTATTACAAAGGATGATGTGAACAGTTATGGCAAAGGAAAAGAATTCATACAGCTTGAATAGCAAGGTCGTATCGGATACAACCCATGAGTTACTTCACCAAAGAGGAGTTACCATTCCCGAGATCGCTGAACTCGTCCTGTTTCTGCAAAAAAAATACTATCCTGCCCTAACTATGGAGGAATGTGTTCACAATGTTGAAATGGTTCTTAGTAAACGTGAAGTTCAGAATGCTGTCTTAACTGGTATACAACTGGATATGTTGGCAGAGGAAGGTAAGCTTCTCTCCCCATTACAGGAGATGTTGGTCAATGATGAAGGACTTTATGGCGTAGATGAAATATTGGCGTTTTCTATTGTCAATGTTTATGGGAGTATTGGGTTTACGAATTATGGCTATGTAGACAAATTAAAACCTGGAATATTAGAAAGGCTTAATGATAAGTCCACTGGACAGGTGCATACTTTCCTAGATGATATTGTAGGTGCAGTGGCTGCTGCGGCTAGTAGCCGTATTGCCCATCGTAAGCAAGCAGAGAGAGAAGTGGACTCCTCCGACTTGAATGCAGAATCGGATCCTCTAAATAATGGAATATCACCAGAATAAGCGACAGCACAAAACCTCCAAAACCACTTTTAATAGTGATTTTGGAGGTTTTTTTCGATTAATCTAATCTAACAATTCGAGTTCAAAAGATGACTTTTTGAACCTCCTATAACAATGTCGTAAACTTAATGCTTCCGTCTAATGATGATACTAAAGTTCCTGCTTTACCTCGGCGAACCAACTCCTGTAAATGAGCGAGCGCTTCACATATGGCAAACCTCATTTGATGTGTTGAAAGATTATTTCCAAATAGAGTACAACAAATCTCATACCCACTTTGCGAGGAGTGGCATAGTAGTTGCTCAATCTTAATTAATCGCTCTTCATGGTGGTTAAGTAACTCTTCTATTCGCTGCTGAACAGTATGAAATGGATCCCTATGTCCTGGAAAAGCTTCATTCACCTTGTACTCCTTCAGACGATGTAGGCTATTCATGAAGGTGTACAACGGCTCAGGGTCACTACCTGGAATCAGACTAATATTGGGTGATATCTGTGGTAAAATAGCGTCCCCACACATCATTATTCCTAAGTCTTGATGATATAAAGAGAGATGTCCAGGTGCATGACCGCCACTCTCAATAGCCATCCAAGAACGACCTCCCAATGTAACATAACTCCCATCATCTACTATTGTGATTTCTGGTGTCGGAGAGACCTGTGGTAAGAATTCAAGTAAATGCTGTTCCATCTGAGTTGCCAACGTGACAGGCAATCCATGTTGTCGCAACCAACTCGTTAGTTCGGTATTCATATTGGAGTTGCTTCCCCACATAAGTAAAGACTCAGCATAGGCTCTTTGCGACATGTACACTTTGCAGCCACCTTGAGATTGAAACCAACCAGCTAAACCAAAGTGATCAGGATGATGGTGTGTCACAAATATCTTATTCACATCTTTTAACGTATATCCTAAATGTTCTAATGCATTCCCCCACTCTTCTTCTGTTATACTGCTACGTGGTCCAGGATCGATAATAGCTACCCCTGTTGAGCTCGGTAATACATAACTGTTCACCCAACGTAATGGATAAGACATTGATATTTTAACTTGGATAATTCCATCATTCCATATATTAATCTCCGGCATATTCACAACTTGTATGATCTTCTCCTCCTCTACCTCTTGCTACCCACTAACAATCGTTCTCTCTTCATTATATTATAAAAACGCATCTTGATCATATTATTCCTTTCACAGAGCCTTATCCCACTATTGACATTAACCAGAAAAAAATATATGATTTCAATGTTAATTCAACTATAAATTCCATACCCGTAAAGGGGAGTAGCTACATACAATACAGTCGTCAATACGAGATTAATCTCCGGCTATATTGGCAATTGGTATTAAACAATTGTTAGCGAGACCTTTACCAAATAAGGGACCACCTTTGATTTTTGAAAGGTGCTCACCTAATTGGTAAAGGTCTTTTTTGATTCTTATCATCAGAAGTACGTCAAAAAGACGTTTTTCTTATAGATCATTGAAGCATACTAAAGACAAGAGGGGGAGAAGAAATGGATTTTGGATTAATATTAGAATATAGCTGGGTACTTCTCGTACTCGTTGGATTGGAAGGTCTTCTCGCTGCTGATAATGCATTAGTATTGGCAATTATGGTAAAGCACCTTCCTGATGAAACAAGAAAAAGGGCGCTATTCTATGGTCTTGCTGGAGCTTTTGTCTTCCGCTTTGGTTCACTGTTTGTCATCTCTTACCTTGTCGATATTTGGCAAGTTCAAGCTATTGGCGCACTGTATTTACTATTTATATGTGGGAATAATATCATTCGTAAAGTATTCGTCAAAAAGCCTCAATCGGACAGTGCAACTGATGCTACTTCTAACGGTAAAAAACCAACGAAAGCAAACTTTTGGCTAACTGTACTTAAGGTTGAAATTGCTGATATTGCCTTTGCAGTTGACTCTATCCTGGCTGCCGTAGCACTTGCCGTAGCACTACCTGCGAGCGGGCTGGGTCACATCGGTGGTCTAGACGGCGGGCAATTCCTTGTCATCTTTGCCGGTGGGTTCATCGGACTAATCATTATGAGATTTGCTGCTTCCTACTTTGTAAAACTGCTGCATTCCCGTCCTGGTCTGGAAGTTGCCGCATTCGTCATTGTAGGATGGGTTGGTGTCAAGCTAGCCGTGATTACTCTTGCTCATCCATCCTTAGGTGTTCTATCTGAATCATTTGCCCATAGCACAGCATGGAAGACTACTTTTTATATCGTTCTGGTATTGATTGCCGTGTTGGGCTGGTTTATGAGTAGTAAGAATGATGAGGAAATGGATACGAAGGTTGCCACTGAAGTGGAGAAATAATGAACTTATTCAACAAGTAAAGACGGGTATCGTCCTTGAAAAAAGATGATACCCGTCTTTATGATGTGTGATGTAACTTAATATGAATCACCGTACCCTCATTCTAATTGTACATTCAATATAGCTCCCGCCAAGTAAACAGCTTCCCTCGCCTAATCAATGCCGCCACTTCATGAATTTATAATCCAAATAATCCACTAGCAAGAACAGCCCGAAGCCCACCAAACTGAATAGCATAATACCAGCATACATCTCTGCATAATTCATTCTTAACCATGCATCCATAATGAAATAGCCCATACCATATTCTGTTCCATAAATCTCTGTGAAAAAAAGAACGGAAATAGCTGTTCCCAATGAAATACGAATCGTACTAAGAATAACGGACAACGCACCAGGTAACGTGACATGCCAAAACTTCTGCGCTGCGCTCGCACCAATACTCATCAATACATCGTAAGTATGATCTGGAATTGCCTTCACACCATCGCGAACAGATATAATGACTTGAAAGAGTAATATCAACATAATCATCAAAATTTTAGAACCTTCGCCAAGTCCAAAAAACAACATAACAACAGGTAGCAACGCAATCTTAGGAACGGGATATGTCAAATAGACAACAGGGTCCAAAAGCTTATTCCAAAACTGCGACCGACCCATGAGCAAGCCAATGAGCAATCCGATGATTAATCCCAGTAACACACCTACAAAAACACGCCCTATACTGTAGTAAACATGAAGCCCTATCTCTTTCATTCCCAAATGACCTAAGGCGTTGTAAACAGCGCTGGGACTCGGCAGAATCGGATGATCCATGACCAAAAATGCAATATACCATGCTATATTCATACATAAAAAAACGAATAATAATGTTAATCCATAGTGGAGTTTACGTTTTTTCACCATTTCTTGTGCATTACCTTTCTAATTCTCTTGGTCTGTTGAAAAAATTCGTCACTGTTGCGTTTGTCTTCATGCTTCATATGAAATATAGGATTATCGACCACTTCGAGCGACTCTTCCTGGTTAGACGGCATAACGATGATTTTCTCTCCAAGCAGAATAGCCTCTTCCACATCATGAGTAACAAATAATGTCGTGGTCGGGTGAGTGAGCCAATTGTCCAAAAAGATTTGCTGTATCGTTTCACGCGTAAACGCATCCAGTGCAGAAAAGGGCTCATCCAGCAACATCATTGTCGGTAAAATAGCGAAAGCTCTAGCGATCGCTACCCTTTGCTGCTGACCACCGCTGAGTGACATGGGGTAACGATCAACCAAATCAGAAATCCCCATCGATTCAAGCCAATATTGGATTTGCTGTTCTTGGGCTTGTCTTAGCGTTCTATCTGGATGACTAATTCTCATCGCCATAAGTATATTGGATTGAACTGTTTTCCAGGGTAAGAGTCCATAGCTTTGAGGTACTAAGCCAATCAATGTTTCTTGACTATGTACGGATTTCTCATTAAAGAGAATTTCTCCTTGGTAGGTCTTGATGAGACCAGCAATGGCACGTAATAACGTGGACTTCCCGCAACCGGACGGTCCAATAATCGTGTATATGCCATGCTCTGGTATCGTTAAATTAACACGTCCCAGCGCCAATTGTCCTCCAGTATATTCAACCCTTAGATCCGTAACTCTAAGACCGCTATTTCTTAAATCTGACATCAGAGATCACTTCTTCAGGAGTTATATTTTTACTGAGCAGTCCTTTTTCCCTCGCCCATGCGAAAGCTGATTCCACTTCTTGTACATCCACTTGATTTGATAATAAGTAGTCAGGCACCTTAATCTCATCCTTTAAGCTCTCTGGAAAACCTACCTCTTTAATAATCAGATCCATGTATTCTGATTGTTCATGGGATTTCAGATAAGAAACCGCATCATCATATGCCGCATACATGGCTAGAATCTCTTTTTCTTGTGAAAGGATGACCTTCTGTGGAAACGCTAAGACAAACGGATTAACTCCCGCTTCCACCGTCGAGCTCAACACGTGTAGACCTGCGGATCTCCCCATCGTAACAAATGGCTCTGGTAAAATAGCGGCATCTGCCTTATTATTCTTCAACAATTCTAATCTTGTTGGTATTTGCGGTACCTCTTTTATCGTAATATCTTGTTCCGACAGCCCCGCCTGTTTGAGCATCATGGCAACTGTATATTCCGTTGATGTGTTCTTGGATAGAATAACGGACTTCCCTTTTAAATCTTTGACTTCTTTAATATCATCAATCCCTGTTAATAAATCAAATTCTCCAAAGGTTGTACTAGAAATTTTAACATCCATCCCTGCTTCATTATAAATGGCAATAGCGACCAGATCAGTGCTGATTCCTTGCAGCCTTCCAGCTTGGAAAGCCGCATCACGGTCTTTTGCACTTTTAAACGTTTGGATATCCAGATTAACGCCATGCTTCTGATCAAAGCCCTGTTCATGAGCGATTATGAATGGGATAGCATCAATTGAGGGCAACAATCCAAGAGATAACGATCGTATTCCCCCATCCATTTTTCCCGCACCCTCCGAATTCGCATTTTTAGTTGAACTACAACCAACTCCAAGGGCACTCATTAGAACAACCAACATCATAAGTATGATTACCTTCTTTATTTTTCTACTCTCCATAATCTTGATAAGCCTCCATGTCTTTTTCAATGTCATTTTTTTATAACTGAACAATCTTTTCTGCTTCGGGATTTGAATGCCTTCTCCCATCATTAGGGTAATATACGACACCATATACATTGAGAATTTATTCACAATGATTCCTGTTAAAGAGTCTTGATTCTCTTACCATGAAGCATTCTATACTCCAATTTTACACTACTCCTTATTATTTGTATATTTAAAATTTAAATTAAAGAACCTCCCTCACCACTCTCCCTAGCAGGGATTGAGGTAAAGAAGGTTAATCAGAGCTGGCTATACGAGCCCGCTAGATTATGAGTTCCCCAAGCTTGATCAGCTCAACAACCGCTTGAGAACGGCCTTTCACGTTCAGCTTTTGCATGACATTGGAAATGTGGTTACGCACCGTCTTTTCACTTATAAATAATAGACCGGCGATGTCGCGTGTCGTTTTATCCTGAACAAGTAATTCAAAAACTTCACGTTCACGATGTGTCAGTAAAAATTTGCTATTGTGCTCATTTCCTTTCAATGGTGTCACCCCTCCTTGCACGGGTTTTTATGGTATAACAAGGTAAAGGGATACAGTCAACTCATTCTATGAAATATTGCGATTAATGGTGCTTTGTTGCTTGAAAATAGGCTTCATCTATCCTTACACGCAAACGATGCCAAGAACCCTGATTCTCACAGGTTTCTTGGCATCGTTCTATATCCTATATTTCCATCAGTTCATTACCGACCTAAATTGTTCATCGGTCTATGATCATTTGTAGTGTTGATATTCCCTGATGGTGTCGGAAATATACGATTAACTAGCGTCTGAAATTCATCCACAATACCACTTATCGGATGACCATTAGACACATCAGTCACAAAGTTTCCCACCCGATCAACAAAATCTGGGTTGGCTGATACATAAACATTCTTGATGTTAGTATCACTTTTCTTAATGACATCCGCGATCATGTCCTTAACTTCTTTAGTCATATATTGATCTTCTCCACTTACCGGCTCATTCATCGTTCTAGGGGTACTTGTTAAACCACGCATTAAACCGTCTGCGCCTGTCCCCATTGTTCCATATCCAGTTTCATTAGTAGTAGAGTAATTAGCACCTGTTTGATTTCTCATATTAGAACCCGATCCAGTTATACTAGGTGCCCCAACATTATTCCTATTTCCGTTGATACCCATTGAGTTTATCCCAGTTCGAACTTTATCTGTATTATTTAGGTTCGTGGTCGTACCATTCAATGTGTTATGGTCCTTTATGGATACAGCCACATAAGCATTTTCGCCAGTTAACATGACTTTTGCCATATCGACCTGTTTCATTTTAGCTATCTTACTCGAAAGCTCTTCGCTGTACCTTAAATTCATCATCCGATTATCACTGCGTGTAATAAGACCACGATCATTATTTGCAGTATTTATACCATGTCGACTGAGGTTGCTTTGATTGATTGAATTCGTATTATACTTCACACTTTTTGTACGCAAATTCTGGTTATCCGTGTTTTTGGTTCCACATCCCGTTACCCCAATCATACCTACGATGAGGGCAGCGGATAAGGACATAGTTATCGTTTTGGATCGTATCATGAATTCATCCTCCATCTCTATAATTTATATGTTCACACAAAATAGGATGACCATTCTAACAAAGAGCTATGCTTGAAATAATTTGGAATGTAAGTCATTAAAAACTTGTTACGCTTCCCAAGATAAGTACCGTGCCAAAAGAAAGCCAGCCCCCATACAGTAGTAAGAAGCATCATAACAAGCTCTATATCCACATTCGTATCCCTTGTTCAGATGAACGGAAAGTATTTTTTTATAGAGGGAGGTTTTTTTGTTGAAAGGATTGATTTTATGTGCCGGAAAGGGTTCTCGCTTGCGCCCCTTAACCTTCTCTAGCCCAAAACATCTCTTGCCATTGATGAACAAGCCAGTTCTATTCTACGGAATTGAATCATTGATCCAAGCAGGTATTACGGAAATTGCCGTCGTTGTTTCTCCTGTATATCGAAAAA
The DNA here is from genome assembly GCF_051550225.1 of Paenibacillus sp. FA6. Lineage (NCBI taxonomy): Bacteria > Bacillati > Bacillota > Bacilli > Caryophanales > Paenibacillaceae > Paenibacillus > Paenibacillus sp. FA6. Next base: position 3,369,206 of record NZ_CP188820.1, read on the forward strand.
TCTTTGATGAAGAGTTGCAAGCAGGGAAGCCTTGGAATATCGACATTTCTTTAATCGATCAGCCTCAACCGAGAGGATTGGCTGATGCCATTCGAGTTGCAAAGCACTTTATTCAGCATGATGACTTTCTTTTATATTTGGGTGATAATGTGATCGACGGACCGTTACAACCCCTTATTGATAAGTTCCAAGCAGAGAATCTTGATGGTTTGGTGTCCGTAAGCCACGTAGATTCTCCGGAACAATTCGGTGTTGTTCAGTTAGAAGGTGAGAAAATAAAAAGAGTAGTCGAAAAACCTAAGCATCCTCCAAGTAATCTTGCCATCAACGGAGTTTATCTGTTTCGGCATTCCCTTTTTGATGCGATTGCAAAAATTACTCCTTCACCGCGTGGAGAATATGAACTAACCGATGCCATACAACAATTGATTGACGACAAATATCAACTAGGGGTTTATCGTTCCCCATATTGGTGGAAAGATACAGGTCATCCTAACGATTTGATTATATGTAACCAATATTTATTAAAAAAAATGACCGGCATTGATATCAACGGATTGATCGACATAAATTCAAACATCTCCTCACCAGTCTCGATCGGAAAAAACGCCCAAATTATTAATAGTGTCATTCGCGGGCCGGTCATTATTGGACAAAACACGGTTATTGAAAACTCCTATATTGGTCCCTTCTCTTCTATTTCTGACAATGTATCCATCTACAACTGCGAGATAGAGAATAGCATTGTGATGGAGAACACAGTCCTCGACAGTATTCCTTATCGCGTGGATGAAAGTTTAATCGGCCGAGAAGTGAAAGTGATCGGACAACCGAAAAAACCTCAATGTATTCAGTTATGGATAGGCGATAAGTCGCATCTCAATTTCCCCCGCTGAAACTCTCGATAGCGCTCATAATAAGTCTAATAATAGAATAAGAAGGCAGTGACTCTCTACTAGTAGAGAGTCACTGCCTTCTTCGTTGTAATCAAAGGATATCATTTCTACATCTATTCATTTCGATTTCAAGAGGAATTCATCATAATACTTTTTTTGTTTTTCCAATTGAAGCGTCAAATTAAAGTCTTTTTCCACCTTTTTTCGTGCTTTCTGTCCCATAGCATCCCATCTTTCAGAATGTCCAGCTAACCAGAACATTGCTCTTGCTAGATCGCTAACCGATCCTTCCGACACCAAAAGTCCCGATACCTTGTTCTCAACCAGTTCAGGAATACCAGCATGTTTCGTTGATATAACAGGCATCCCCGTCGCCATCGCCTCTTTTAACGTATTCGGAATTCCTTCCTGATTCCCTTCCCGATCCGTACAACTCGGAGCACAAAAAATATGGGATTGGTAATATTTCCTCTGAACTTTGCGGTAATCAATCCATGGAATAATGTCAACACTGGTGCCAAGCTGCAATTTTTTGATTAATTCACGGTATTTCGCTTCACAAGGTCCTTCGCCAATTAATATTAATTTGACCTTTTTATTCTTCTTTTTCACTTGTGAAAATGCACGAATCAGATCCGAAAACCCTTTTTTCTCTACGAAACGTCCTATAGCCAAAAACTGAATTTTGTTGTTACTATCTAATTTACGGGACTTGAATTCAAATCGGTCTAAGTCAACGCCACCGTATAGAACACGAATTTTATTTTCTGGGCACCCTAATTTGATAATCTCCTTTTTGAGATGTTCACATACTGGGAAAAACCGATCACCCAATCGAAATAACTTTTTCAATTTCTTTAGATTTTTTTCATCCTTAGGGTACGCGGTAGCATCCTTCCCGCGAAAACCGATAAATAAGGGTATCCCATGTTCTTCTTTAAGAAATTGAAATTTAGAAGCAAGTGTACCATGATGAATATGAACTCCAACGACATTGTGTTGTTTCAAGAGCTTCCGATCTTGTTTGATTGCATCTAAAGAAAGTACGGAGCTAAACGGCGAATGTGTACGACTTTGTTTCGAGTTACTCGTAACCATAACTCCGTTATATCCTTTAATACTTGTAATTTGCGCTACTACATGACCGTCTGCCAATGAATATTTATGATGCAAAATTGTAGGATCATTTTTCCCCACGTACGATTTCCCCTTTTATGTTCATATGAGTTTTATTTCCTTTTTTTCAGACTTAACAAAGTCGCCTTATCCCATCGATATAATTTATAGGCGTTTTCCCTAATTCTCCGGTGTCGATTTCCCATCGGGATTGCCCTTCGATTATGTCTGCGGTATAAAACCAACGGTTCTTTTTGGCAGTAACCCCGGTAATGACAGGCTAAACGAAGCCACATATCCCAATCTTGAGAATAACGATATTTAGTATTAAAAAGTCCGACTTTATCAAAACAACTATGATGAATGACTGCCGTCGAGGTTCGGATAGTAAACGTTCGCCCATATAATTGAAGTCGAAATTTATTCAAATCAGAAACTCCCTTGATATTACTTATAAGTTGTTTTCTCCTTCCTCTTCTAACACTGTAATACCAACTGTATAGAAAATGGCACTCCGGATGGGTTTCCAAAAATTCCTTGTTCTTTTGTAATTTAACTGGTAGATAGAGGTCATCCGAATCTAAAAATGCGATGTATTTCCCTTTGGCTAAAGTAATCCCCTTATTTCTTCCTGCAGAAGGTCCACCATTCTTTTTATACACATATCGGACTCGTTCTCCAAACGATTTCACTATCTTTGAAGTTTGATCAGTTGAACCATCGTCAACCACAATCAATTCATAATCTGTGCAGGTCTGCTGCAGAACACTTTTAATGGCTCTACCGATAAACTTTTCACGGTTATATGTCGGAATAATGACACTGAAAAAGGGCCTTTCACGCATCTTCATTGCATGGGTCTGGATCACTTGTTCAAAGAGTTGTTCTAATTTCACCGTTTGTACTTGACGATTGAAGTCTGTCTCGATTTTAATTCGAGCGTTCTTCCCTAACTCTTTCCATAATTCTGGATGCACCATTAAATATATTAATTTCTCTGCTAGTCCATCAACATCTTGTTCGTTAACCAGATGTCCAGTCTTACCATCTTCAATGAGTTCTGGGATTCCAGAGTGATACGTGGATACAACTGGAATTCCGCAAGCCATCGCCTCTTTGATAGCGTTCGGAATTCCTTCCTGATTTCCAGATCGGTCCTTCATGCTGGGAAGACAGAATATATGTGCCTGTTTCAATTCCTCTACAACCTGAGAATGCGTAAGAGCACCTTTAAATTCAATATGCTGTTCGAGATGCAGCTTTTTGCTCAACTGTTGCAATTTACTTTTTAACTCACCATCGCCAATCAAGCAGAGTTTAGTATTAGGATAGAGCTGCTGGACGTGCTGAAAAGCTTTAATCAACATTTCAGCACCTTTTTTTTCGACCATCCTACCGACATATAGTATCCGAACCGGGCCTTCTGAAGGTATGGTCCGCTCTTTGTAGGCAAATTGTTCAAGGTCAATTCCACTGTATTGGACAGCAACCTTTTCTTCCGGACAGCCATGTTTAATTAATTCCTCTTTCATTGCTTGACAGGGGACTGTAAAGCAATCGCCGACAGTAAACAGACGCATCAATGATTTTTTTTGTTGTTTCATCCTTTTGGTACCTGGTGAATCACAGCCATGAAAAGAAGTAATTAGTGGTACCTTCCACTTTTCTTTTAACGGCATCATTCTAATACCAGAGGGCCCAAACCTAGCATGAATCAGTTGGAAAAAGTCCTTCTGCAACATCCGATTCAATTGATGATATTTGGGGTCAATCGTTACATTTTTAAACGGAAAGGAATTTATATTCTTCTTTTTTTCACAAAAAACATATGGTTCAAAGACTTTCATTTGTTGAATCTCGCCGTAAATAAAAGTTTCACTAATCGGCAAATAAACGGAACGTACCACTGCGATGCGATGCAAACGTATTCCTCCCTCAAGGTTATATCTTGTTTATCCTTAATTTATGAGAGCTTGAAACAGAATGTGTATACGCTCTTGGATACATAGGTTTTTTATAAATTAGAATAGGTTTGCCCACTCTTTTTTTGGGTTTTTGCATAGTGTGGTATGAAGAGCGGGTGAGGAAGAAAGGAGATCGTGGGTGCAATGGACCAACTAAAACAAGAATTGGAGAAAGACTTCGGATTTAAAATCCAAACCTGGGATGTAATCAAACACATAAAAAACTCCAGTTTCGTCGCTCGAGTTGTCACAAATGAGGGTATACAATATGCTCTCAAAAGCCTTTATATCAAGCCAGAACGGCAACTTTTCATCGCTACATCGGAATATTTGTTATCCCAAAGAGGAGTCAGGCTGGCTCTTCCTATTCCGACTTTAAATGGTGACCTGTACATGATCTATAACCGAGTCCCTTACGTTCTATACCAATGGATTGAAGGTAAAGGAAGTCGATTACAGGACCGGAATGACCTTGAATCCATTGTTGAGGTTATGGCCCAATTACACCATGCTTCCCGCGAACTGGATTATCCCCCAGATGTAAAAATCTATGATCATCTCCATTGGAAGAAGGAATATAAACAGCGTTTAAAGTCATTAGAAGTTTGGTTCAGCAAACACAAAAAATCAAAGTCTGAGAAAGATGTAATCATCAACAGTAACCTTTCTTTTTTTTATAAGATTGGTAAAAAATCACTGAAAGAGCTACAAAAAAGCAGCTATCAAGACTACATGAAAGACCTTGTTTCGGCCAAAAGTTTAGTACATGGGGATCTTCATCATAAAAACCTAATTTATAAGGAAAATGTACTAACACTGATCGATTTTGAAGATGTTCGCTATGATCTTCCTTCCAAGGATTTACTTCGTATTTACAGCATGTATACAAAAAAAAAGCCATTTGAAAAAAAGACATTCCGAAGCATGATGAAAATCTACAACGACAACAATCCACTATCCCCTGAAGTAAAAAGCATTGTATCTATCGACTTGTTATTTCCGCATATTTTTGAACGAATGCTACGCAAGAAAAAATATGCCCGAATGAGCATTGATCAACTTAATTTCATGATTCTACAGGAAAAGAAAAAATCATTATTTGTTTATAATCATTATTTTAAAAAACAACGACATCAAGAAAGGGGGAACATCCTTGACTAAAATTGCCTTTGTTCGTCATCGTTATCTTCCACCCTCGGAAACATTTATTTATGAAGAGTTAAAAAACATTGAAACGTTCAAACCGATCGTGTTTGCACGAAAAAAAATGAACTTAAAACTTTTCCCTTTTTCGAGGATTAAACGATTACCCCGAAACACTAGAAAAACTTCCATGGTATTCAAGAAAAATAATATTAAACTTATTCATGCACGTTTTGGAAATGCTGGCGTCCGATTAATCGGTGTGAAACAACAGCTTCGTATTCCCATGATCACCTCGTTTCACGGATTTGATCTACCTACAAAAAGAAACAGACGAAAATCATATCATCGAAAGCTACCTGTATTGTTCCGAGTTGGTAACAAGTTCACAGTTCCTTCTCGCCATATGAAACAACAGTTGATTAGATGGGGGTGTCCTAGGCACAAAATTGAAATTATGTATAGCGGAATCGATCTTAAGAAATTCTCATACAAACAACGTGATCAAAAAACCACACAACTAACAATCATTGCTGTCGGACGTCTGCATAAGAAAAAGGGGCACCTCTATCTATTGCATGCCTTCAAAAAGATACATGATCAATATCCATCCATTCGGCTTGTCATCGTAGGTGAAGGAAAAGAAAGAAGAAAAATAAAACGTCTTATTTCATCATTGAAGCTAAACAAGTATGTACAACTGAAAGGTCTCGTTGCACACAGCCAACTCACCAATTTATTGTACCGAGCGGATATATTTTGCCTGCCCAGCATAACGACCAAGGACGGAAACCATGAAGGGATTCCCAACGCAATCAAAGAAGCAATGGCAACGGGCCTGCCCATCGTTTCCACACGCCATGGAGGTATTCCTGAGTTGGTTACCGATGGACAGGAAGGACTCTTAGTACCTGAAAAAAACATCATTGGATTAGTGGAAAAATTCAAATATTTAATAGAAAATCCGACTATACGACAAGAAATGGGGGAAAAAGGTCGTAAAAAGGTGGAAAGCAACTTCGATTCTTCGAAACAGGTAAGAAAATTAGAGTCTATTTATTCGAATTTAATCAGAAAGGGGTAATCGCATGTATCACATCCAAGAGGTAAGCGAGGTCCAGCTAACGAATAAGCAATCGGACATCTATTCACCTCTGATTACTGTAGTTATTCCAACGTATAACCGCGCAAAATTTATAGCCCGAGGAATTAATAGTGTATTAGGGCAAACCACCGAAAATTGGAAACTATTAATTATTGATGACGGTTCTAAGGACCATACAAGTGCAGTGGTGACACCTTTTTTAAAAGATCCAAGAATCACTTATGTGAAATTAAAGAAGAACAGAGGCGTTTGTTTTGCGTTGAATCATGCGTTGTCTTTAGTAGATACCAAATATTTCTCACAGCTCGATGCAGATGATTGGTATGAGCCGAACACACTCGCAACTTGTCTGAAAAAAATAGAAAAATCGAGCAGTAAAGTTGCAATCATCTTTGGAAATGACAAGGTTTGGAAGGCCCAAAGAAGAAATAAGATCAAGTATCAAGGCACGAAAAAAAAACGTCAAATCAACGGGAAATATGACTTCATTACTTTCCATTCGATGTTTTATCCTCGATTTTACCGAACGAAAGCGCTAAAACAGGTTGGAGGTTGGTCGAGAAATGTACCAGAAAACGGCCGTTTTGCTGAGGATAGACAAATTCTTCTCAAGCTAGCAGGACGCTATGCATTTAAATGGGTGAACCAACCATTATATAACCGATTAAAGCATAAAAAAAATAACTCAAGAATAGAAAACCGTGATAAATACGCCCGTGTTACAAGATACCTGTATACAAGAGCATTAAAAAGATGGGGAAATAAGTATAAACCTAAATTTATATGGGTTAGTGGCCGCCTTAAAGTAGGTAGGCTAATAAAAAAATAGATTTAAAGTGAGGGAAATATGTGAACACGCCGAAAGGTAAAAAATGGTTGACGACGTTAGATGTCATTGATGAAATCGGGAAGGCATTGGATAAAAAAGAACCCCTTTCTGTAGTCCGTGTCGGGGATGGAGAAAATATTACACTGTCCCAATACAAAGTATGGCCGATTCGCAAAACACTGTCCACCCGCTGGGCGAGGCTTTCACGAAGTACCAACTGGAAAGGAGTTACATTACCGAATGTCAGACTTCGCGATCAATTGATTACGGCGATCAAAAAAGCGGACATTGTAGGTATTCCTTACTATAAGGACAATGAAATATTGGCTGAACAACAATTTTTACGCCCTTTGACGAATGCTTGCTTCAGAAGATTCAATATTCATCCAAAAAAATGTTGCCACACGTTCGTCAATCGTCACATGGTCGAACACCAGCAATTTTGGGAGATTCTGAAAGGAAAAAAAGCAGTCGTCATTTCCCGTTGGGCTGACGATTTCAAAAGTTTGGTCGGCCGAGCGTACGATGATTTCGACATCGATATAATCAAAACGATTTCTATTAATCGTTATGAACAAATTCCAAAAGTTCTGCTCAAAATGAAATCTGTAGATTGTGACATTGTATTTATTTCTGCGGGAGTCAATGCGGTTATATTGGCGCAGAAATTGGCAGAGGAACAGGGACGAATCGCGATTGATTTTGGAAAATCAGCGGTATTCATGGTCACAAGCAATCGGAAAGTTAATCCATGGAAGCCCGAATATTTGGATAAACGCGAGTACTCATAAGAAAGGGGAGTTGCGATTTGAAGATTACCGTCATTGGTTCCGGATATGTCGGCACAACGACAGCGCTTGTATTATCCAACCTCGGTCATGAAGTTATCGGTTACGATGTCGATACACTCAAAGTTAAAATGTTAAACAATGGAATTCTTCCTTTCCGTGAGCCTGGCTTGGACCAATTGCTTCAAGAAAAACTGAAAAGCGGAAGAATCATTTTCACCTCAGATAGTCGATTCGCTATCACTCAAAGCGAAATCTTAATGATTTCGGTTGGTACGCCTTCCACCTTAAGCGGAAATGCAGACTTAACTTATATACAACAAGTCATCGAAGTCATTGCCACACACATCAATGAACCTAAAGTTGTCGTTACCAAAAGTACAGTACCCATTGGAACTAACCGTTGGATGCAGCAGCAGTTAGAAGCGAGAATCGACACGAATAAGTATCCGATTGAAGTAGTCTCGAACCCTGAATTTTTACGTGAGGGATCGGCTCTTCATGATTCATATCATCCTTCCCGAACCGTGATTGGCGGAGAAGTAAATTCGGCGATTGAGAAAGTGAAACAGCTATATAGTTCCCTACAAACGTCTTATTTCATCTGTAACTACGAAACGGCTGAAATGATCAAATATGCTTCCAATGGCTTTCTAGCGGTTAAAATCTCTTACATCAATGAAATCGCTCGGTTAGCTGATGTGGTGGGAGCGGATATCGATGGAGTTGCGGTAGGCATGGGAATGGATCCGCGTATTTCCCCGCATCATTTGCACGCCGGTATCGGTTACGGTGGATCCTGTTTCCCAAAGGATGTTGATGAGCTTCTATATCTCGCAACGCAAAAAAAAATAAATCTGCGTCTGCTTAAACAAGGCAAACATATCAATGATTCACAAATTGCTTGGTTTGTCCAAAAAGTCGAATCTTTGCTTCCCTTAAAGGGCAAACGAGTGCTCGTACTTGGTGTCACTTTCAAAGAAGATACCGATGATCAACGAGAATCTCCGGGCATTCGACTCATTGAGCATTTGCTTGATAGAGGGGTTGATGAAATAAGGGTCATCGATCCTACTGTCACTTCCCTAGATCAAATTCGTTGGTCGAAAGATCTCCTTGATCGTGAAAAGAAGAGAGTGAACATTTTCACGAACGAAGACGAGGCGGCAACCGGAGTTCATGCAGTCGTGTTGACAACCACATGGCCACAATTCTCCACATATCCTTGGCAAAAATGGGTTGGTCTAACTGAGTCCCCCTATTTATTCGATGGACGTAATTTTCTAAATCCACAAGAAATGCGTCGGTTTGGTTGGCATTATGTCGGAATTGCAAGAGGTGTAACATGAACATTATTATTACCGGAGCTGCGGGATTTATCGGTTCTCATTTAAGTGAAGAACTACTTAAGAGGGGACATTTCGTCATCGGAATTGACGATATGGAGCACACTCCTAATCGGGAGATCAAAGAAGACAATCTGAAGAATATCTTAGGACACCCTCAATTTCAATGGCATGCTGTTGATTTGTTGAAATCAGATTTGGAGCATCTCGTTAACGATGCCGATGTTGTATTTCATTTAGCAGGTCTAGCGGGTGTACGAAATAGTTGGGGTGTATCTTTTGATGATTATTTACAAGCAAACGTTCTGCTGACACAAAAAATTCTCGAGGCATGCAAAAAAGCTTCAAGGTTAAAAAAACTAGTGTACGCTTCCTCATCCTCCGTCTATGGTGGCGGAGTCGGACCATCCAGTCCTGAGGATTCACCCACTAGACCGATTTCCCCCTACGGATTAACGAAATTAGCAGGAGAGCATCTCTGCTCTCTTTATCATAAACAGTACGGACTCCCCTATACGGCTTTAAGATATTTCACCGTATATGGGCCAAGACAGCGCCCTGATATGGGATTTCACCGTTTTATGAAGGCCGCTGTGCTCGACCAACCATTAACGATTTATGGAAACGGTGATCAAACACGTGATTTCACCTATATAAGCGACCTAGTTGAAGGAAATATTAAAGCGATGAATTATACAAATCACGGTACTGTTTTTAATATCGGTGGAGTCGAGACGGCATCAGTCAATGACGTGATTACAACCATCGAGCGTCTCTCCGGAAAAAAATTGCGGTTAAGTTATTTACCCGAACAACCAGGCGACCCATTTACAACACGCGGCGACATTTCACTTGCCCGTAAGGAGCTAGGGTATGATCCGATCATTTCATTGATCGAAGGAATGACTGAACAATGGCTATATATATCTAATCTTTATAGAAACAAAAAATAGTCATTTATCGGGTTTCCGAACAGAATGCGGGACATACACTATTACAAATCTCTCTTACTTGTGATCGGAGGTGAAACGCTTGATCGGAATACTGTATTCAAACGCAATGCTAAGTCAATTAATGAAAGGAAAACGTAGCTTTGAAAAGCCTGCTTTCTATGTGGAAACCGCCAGTAAAATAGAGGAAAAAATTATTTTTTTTTCGTTGTTTGATATCAATTGGAGAACGGGTACAGTTCAGGGCTGGAACGGAATAGACCCTGTTCGAGTGAAAAGTGTACTTCCCCCTGTGATCATAAACCGAACGAGAACGAATCATCCTCACACTAAAATGTTGATTCAGCGTTTGAAGAGAATGGGAAAGATCATCTTCAACGAACATAACGTCATTTCTAAGTTGGAAGTTCATCATATTTTAACCAAGAATAATAAACTTCTACCCTATCTTCCTGCAACAGATTCAGTAACGCATCATTCGGTGAAAGACCTATTGGAACAAAACACATGTCTGTTTCTGAAACCAAGTACATCATCTGTCGGAAACGGAGTCATTCGCATCCGTAAAATAAATAACAACACAGTAGCCGAAATCAACGTACTTGGCCGGACTAAGATGTATAAAGTGGGTATCCATCAAATTATTAGATTCGTCAAAAGAAAGAAACGAGACTACCTGGTACAGGGCGGTGTCTCTCTCATGACGTATAATGGAAAGCCTGTTGATTTTCGGGTATCCATGCAAAAGAACGGTAAGGGCCGCTGGCAGTATACTGGAATGGTCGGGAGAGTAGCAAAAAAAGGTTCGATTGTTACCAATATTCACTGCGGCGGACAATCGCTGAAGGCAACCGAACTTTTTCAACATTGGGGTTGGAATGGACCCCGAATTGAAAGATCAATCGCAAAGCTTGGGTTGCGTATTGCAAAAACACTTGAAAAAGAACTCCCTTATATTGCCGACCTTGGATTGGACATTGCCCTAGATGAGTGGCAACACCCATGGCTTATAGAGGTTAACTTCCGTGATTTACGGATTACGTTCCGGGATGCTGGAGATAAGGAGACATGGCGGGCAACATTTGCAACACCCATTTACTATGCAGCTTATCTAATCCGTCAGTTGAGCGAACAAGAAACACGTAAATCGGAACATGACGAATCAATGGTCTCAGCAAACCATTTGACTGATGAATTAATAACGAGTTATTTACCTGATGAGCACGACAGCTCCCGAGTCGAAATTGATATACCAACGGAAATAATAGCAGAGTAACGCTTTCCTTTGTAATAGAAAATAAAGTTTGTAAGTAATAAACCCGCTAGTATATCCCGAGCGGGTTTTTGATTTATTCACGGTCTCCTATGGCTATTCATTCGCTTTTCTTCCGCACTCCACGGGGGTTATTTAATGCAGAGATGTGGAATGAATTTATCCAGGGTGATGAAGGAGTTCCATATTTGTTGCGCCGAAGTGGTATTCTTGTTATCATCAGGCTCATCGTACTTTGATACTCTGTTAGCAATCTAATATTTTCTTGTAAGCTGCGCGCTGTGATTTCCGAATGGGAAGACACGTCCGCTATGCTGCTTAGTATACGGGCGAGCGCATGTTGGCTGAGAGCAATTGCATTTACAAGTGCAATCTTAGCTTCGAGTTGTTTGTCTAGATAACTCATTTCTCCTGATCTCCTTGATCATAATTACTACCAAAGAAGCCATTCATATCACCACTGTCTTCACCCACTTCTCCCCCCCCTAATATTACCTTCAGATTATTACATATTCCATTCTCTAGCTTCGTTAGCCCTTTAATAAGTTCTACAATCTGCCCTTGTATTAGTAGCGACTCATGAAGCTGTTTATCATGGCTCTTAAACGCATCCGAATTAAAATGATTCAAAGTCCAATTACGAATCTTTTCGGCTTCAATAGCTTTAGCTTCTAGAATCATAGATATATCAAATTGTATTTTGGAGGTTGCATCAAGCATTCTTAAAAAGGTACGTTCTCTGCTCATTTAAGTCCTCCCTCAGCATGGATTAATTTACTCTTCTTCATGATCTCCCAATTCCCTAATTACATGACTCAAGGTTTCTGCTAAAGCTTCCTCCAAGTCTGCAAGACTATACAAGTATGCGATGATGCTTTTATTGATTTCCCCAGAATGATTAATTAAAGCGCTGATGTCATCGAATTCTAGATTAGAATCTGGTAAGTCATGAATGATCTGAGCCATGTGGGTAGCCATCTGACGCTCAGCATCCAAGGTCCTTGCCATTTGTTGATGGGAATTTGACATATGAGTTAGCATTCCGTCGATTTTCGATTGCACAAAGAAGGCCCCCCTAATTCAATAATAAAATGTACAACTCTTTATAAAAGATGGTTCCCTACCCCGCTCCTGCCTACATTATCATATGCCGTCTGCGAGAGGACATTTACGAAAATCCCCTATCCTTTTGACTAATCCAAAAAAAAACTCCCTTACTATGTTGAAGTAAAGGAGTGTTCTATCCTCAATCACATTCTATGCATGGGGTGCTGTTCCAATTGCTATCCAAGATAAATACCCCAAAGACTGCGAACCCCCAGAACGCCGAATAACTTCTAAAATTGCATGATCTATATCCTGAGATTTCAGCGAGGCGTAGAAATCAGGATGATTACACATGGCAACAATCACATAGTGAATATTCATGAATGGCTCTTCAATAGAGATAGGGACTTCCACACTACTTTCTCCGACCTTGAACATAAAGGGTGTCATACCGTACTGTTGCAGCGTGGGCTTCTCGGAACTGCTATACACAGGCGTAAAAGTGAGATGTTCGAAATTTACAGATTTCGACGATAGATGTATACCTCGAACAGCAGCCTCCTGCAAGTGTCCCATGCCCACTGCACCCGGCCCCAAGTGCCGCTCCTGCACACTCTCGGCTTGCAAATTCTCTCCAGCAACCGCTCCTACCTGTAATGCCACACTTCCAACTGCTGCTGCTCCGATCTTCTCTGCCGTCACCGCTCCATCTTTTAGCGCCTCGCTACCTACTGCTGACGCTGACAAGTGGCTGCCTCCTACCACGCCCAGTGCAAGGTGCTCCGCCCCTACAGCGCCTAGCTGTAGCGCTGCGCTGCTTACGGCTTTCGCACCAAGCTTTGTCGATGTCACCGCTCCATCTTGCAGTGCCTCGCTATCTACTGCCAATGCCGCCAAGTGTCTACTCCCAACTGCACCCGGCGCAAGATGCCACTCCTGCACGCTCTCCGCTTGCAGGTGTTCCACCTCTACCGCGCCTGGCTGTAGCGCTGCGCTTCCTACGGATTCCGCGCCTAGCTTCGCTGACGTCACCGCTCCATCTTGCAGCGCCGCACTTCCTACGGCTGATACCGCTAAATGACTACTTCCTACCACACCCGGAGCGAGGTGCCATTCCTGCACACTTCCCGCTTGCAGGTGCTCCGCTTCTACAGCGCCTAGCTGTAGCGCTGCGCTTCCTACTGCTTCCGCGCCTAGCTTTGCTGACGTCACCGCTCCATCTTTTAGCGCCTCGCTACCAACTGCTGACGCTAACAAGTGGCTGCCGCGTACAGCACCTGGCGCGAGATGCCATTCCTGCACGCTTTCCGCTTGCAGATGCCCCGAGTCTACCGCTCCTGCCTGTATCGTCGCGCTTCCTATTGCTTCCGCACCAAGCTTCGCCGCAGTTACCGCACCATCTTGTAGCGCAGCGCTAGTCACAGCTGACGCTGCCAAGTGGCTACCTCGTACCGCGCCTGGCGCGAGATGCCACACTTGCACGCTTTCTGCTTGCAGGTGCTCCGCCGCTACCGCGCCTGGCTGTAGCTCCACGCTACCTACTGCTTCGGCACCAAGCTTCGCTGACGTTACCGCTCCATCTTGCAACGCCTCATTGCTCACAGCTGACGCTGCCAAGTGGATACCTCCTACCACGCCCGGTGCAAGGTGCTCCGCCCTTATAGCTCCTGCCTGTAGCTCCGTACTTCCTACGGCTTGCGCGCTAAGCTTTACCGACGTCACCGCTCCATCTTGCAGTGCCGTGCTATCCACTGCCGAAGCCGCCAAGTGCCTACTACCAACCGCACCCAGCGCGAGATGCCACTCCTGCACGCTTTCTGCTTGCAGGTGCTCTTCCGCTACCGCGCCTGGCTGTAGCGCCGCGCTTCCCACTGCTTCTGCGCCTAGCTTCGCTGACGTCACCGCTCCATCTTGTAGCGCTGCACTCCCTACTGCTTCCGCCGTCAAGTGACTGGCGTGTACCGCACCCGCTGCAAGATGCCATTCCTGCACACTTGCCGCTTGCAGGTGCTCCGCCTCTACAGCGCCTGACTGTAGCGCCGCGCTTCCTACGGATTCTGCACCAAGCTTCGCTGACGTCACCGCTCCATCTTCCAGTGCCGCGCTTCCTACTGCTGATACCGCCAAGTGGCTACTTCCTACCACGCCCGGTGCAAGGTGCCACTCTTGGACGCTCTGCGCGCGTAGATGCTTCGCCGCTACCGTTCCCGCCTGAAGAGCCTTGATGCCTACTGCTTCCACGCCAATCTTTGCTGACGTCACTGCTCCATCTTCCAGCGCCGCACTTCCTACAGATGACGCCGCCAAGTGGCTGCCGTGTACCGCACTTGGTGCGAGGTGCTCCGCCTCTACAGCGCCTGGCTGTAGGGCCTGGCTTCCTACTGCTTCCGCGCTAAGCTTCGCTGACGTCACCGCTCCATCTTGCAACGCCTCGCTTCCTACTACTGACGCTGCCAAGTGACTGGCGTGTACCGCACCCGCTGCAAGATGCCATTCCTGCACGCTTCCCGCTTGCAGGTGTTCTTCCGCTACAGCGCCTGGTTGTAGCGCCGCGCTTCCTACTGCTTCCGCGCTAAGCTTCGCTGACGTCACGGCTCCATCTTGCAGCGCCGCACTTCCTACTGCTTCCGCCGTCAAGTGACTGGCGTGTACCGCACCCGCTGCAAGATGCCACTCCTGCACGCTTTCCGCTTGCAAGTGTTCTCCCGCTACCGCGCCTGGTTGTAGCGCCGCGCTTCCTACTGCTTCCGCGCTAAGTTTCGCTGCCGTTACCGCCCCATCTTGCAGAGCGGCACTGCCTACAGCTGACGCTCCGAGATTCTCCCCTGTCACTGCCCCTTCTGCTAAGGCATCTCCCCCTACAGCTGCTCTTGAGATATGCTCACTTAAGATAGAAGCAAGGGCAATCTTTGACGAACCGATACTCCCATCCGCAAATTTAGACGAAGTCACAGATAAATCCTGAATTTTGTCAGTTGAAACACTTTCAGGTGATAGCTTAAGCGAGGTAACCGCATAGTCGGCGAGATGCTGTGAAAACACAATCCCAAGTCCTAACTGCTCTGTCTTAACACTACCCAAGGATAATTTCTCTCCTGTTACAGACGCATCCTTCAAGTTTGCGGTATCCACACTTCCAGCCTGTAAATGTTGATTATATATAGTATTATCCGCGATATGAAGGGATTGAATAGCATTTTTTTGCAACTCTGTTGAACCAATACTATTGACTGCAATATGCTCATTAGTAACAGCTTCCAAAGCAATATGCTTGGAAGTCACAGCCTGTTCTTCAATGGCCTTACTTCCGACCGCTCCCGCACTTATTTTGCCGAACGTCACGCTCCTATCGGCAAGTTTCTCAGTCGTAATTCCACCTTCTTTGACATGACGCGTTCCAATTGAGCTATCTGTAATATGTTTACCCTCAATTGAATAAAGGTCTATTTTATCAGAGGTGACTGCATGATCTTCTAGATGTAACTTTGCAATACTGGCTACTTCAATATGTTCGCCTCTAATCGCACCTGAACGAATATGACCAGTATTTATAGTATCCTTCGCAATATGGATGTCTTGTATTGCTGATTTTGCGATATGCCTTGCCATGATCGCTTCATTTACAATCTTGTTCGGAAGAATGCTCTGATCCGCAATTTTGGATGCTGTTATCGTCTGTTCCACGATATGATTCGTACTCACCGATTGATCTGCGAGCTTGGTAGAGCCAACGCTTTGGTCGGCGAGATGTCTGTTAGTCACTTCACCTTTCCCGATTTGATTCCCACTCAAGATTACTTCTGCTAAATGTTGTGCTGTGATTGCATTATGCGCTAAACTTTCCGAAGTTACGGCCCCTTGTTGTAAATGAATACTCTCGATAGAACCAGCAGCGATATGCTCTGAGCTGACACTCTCAAGAGCCAGTTGTTCCCTGCCAATGGCTTCAAATGCCAGATGCTCTGCAGTTACGGATCGTTTACTTAAATGACGACCTTCAATCGTATTCTCCTGCAGCTTATCACCCGTTATTTCACCATTCCTAATCTTAGAAGCTGTGACTGATCCTTCACTTAGCTTAGAAGTCGTAATAGACTCATTCATCAAGTGGTGATCCTGAATACTGGATCCGGCAATTTTGCTAGTTGTTACGGACTGATCCTGCAGCATATCACTGGAAATAAATACATGACTAAGATGGCGTAGTTTTATTGAACCATCCGCAATTTTGCTCGCATCGATGATCTGATCGGCTAATTTGGATGAGGTGATACTACCATCCTTAATCTTATCCTCATCGATGGAACGATCACGGATCTTACTTCCTGTAACAGCGCTATCCGCAATATGCTCCTCTGTAATTGACCCTAGAGCAATTTTGGAAGAAATAACTGAACCGTCCGCAAGTTGAATGTGAGTCACCGCATGGTCTGCAATGGCCTCACTTCCGATAATCCCTGGTTGTAGTTTGGAGCTATCAATTGCTCCAATCGCTATTTTATCACCTGTCACAGATGCGTAACTGAGGTCGTCTGCATAAATGAACGCTTGCGGGGAACCCGGCATCTTTTTCTCTGCCAAAATGCATTCCAAATGATCCCCTTCTTCATACGCTGAAATTTCCGTGTCTGTAGTTTCTATTTCATTTAAATATTCTTGCGGTGGATCTACTGTTTCGGAATTTGGTCCATCCGTATTTGAAAGGACAGCAGGTGAGGGATCTTCCTCTATTAGGACCTCCGTTGCTAAGGAATTAATATTAGCTATATTTCTCATTTCTTCCAACCGTTTGGACTTACTCATCAAATCCAGCTCTTGTATCTCTGGATTATCTACATAATAGAGCCGCTTATTAGGTTTCGCTGAATAGTTCTTCACCCTTTTTTTCAAAGCATTCTCTCCTTCCTGACATAACGATCTTTGGCATCCTATGCTAGCACTTAGGCTGATGTCACCATTTCGAATGAAATTAGTAACCTTGCCATTCCATAGTTCGCCATTCTGCTGAATACATGAATTCTATCCAACACATCAGGGTTCGGATTATTTCTTATGTAATAATATTAACCGTTTTTATTGATTTAACATCTAATCTATGCCAGTATATTACAGAAAGATTAGGTAACCTCTGAAGGGAGAATAATAATGGCAAAAAAAGTACTTCGGCTGATGACGGAGCTCTCCTCAAGAAAGTCGATATCCCGAATCATGGGCCGCTTTTCTCATAGTAGTGTAAGTCGCTACGTCATCCCAACGTTTATACGAAACTATAAAATCCCCGCATCTGAAGCGGAAAAAGATATAAGTGAATACCATTCCCTTAACGCATTCTTTACTCGGAAGCTAAAACCGGGAATGAGACCTATTGATACCGATGAGCATTCCTTAACCAGCCCTGTGGATGCCCGGATCACGGCAATGGGTGACATTTCATCAGGGACCATTCTAAATGTAAAAGGTCAGAATTATTCTATAGATGAACTTCTTCATCACTCCCCACATTTAGAGCTGTACAAGAATGGTTATGTATTCGTGCTTTACCTGAGCCCAACCGATTACCATCGCATTCATTCACCAGTGACAGGTGTGAAAATGGAGAGCGAACATATTCGTGGACGTGTTTATCCCGTGAATGATTTCGCAATGACACATATGCCCTCAGTACTAAGTCGTAACGAAAGACTCATTACGTACATTGCACATTCTTTCGGGGAAGTGGCTGTCATAAAAGTGGGCGCGATGAATGTCAGCAGTATTCAATACTCCGACGAATCTGTGAGCCAATGGAGTAAAGGTGATGATCTTGCCTACTTCGAATTCGGATCCACCGTTGTTCTGCTGATGGAGAACGGAACCTTTACTCCTCGTGATGATCTTAAACCTGGAGATACCGTGCGAATGGGACAAGCATTAGGCGATCTTCATCCTTCTCCACTCAGTGGAAACCATTAGGACTTCTTATTTAGGACGTACAAGATCATGAATTGGAACCAACGATCTGGTAATATACGTTTGGCAATCACCGTTAAAGCTGTTCCCCGAGGAATACGATAACGAAATGCTGGGGAGCGCACGGTGGCAATCTTTGCGATGAGTAGAGCGACGTCCAAAGGGTCACCACCTCCTGTCGCACTTCGTTCTGAATATTGTAGAATACGATCCAATAATCCTTTATATGGAGATTGAGATGCTGTTCTTAATTGAGAGAAGCTCTTCCCCCAGATCGGTGTCCCATAAGCTCCTGGCTCCACCAATACTACATTGATGCCGAACTGCTTCACTTCCATGGCGAGACTTTCACTGAATCCTTCTAACGCGAATTTAGAGGATGCATAAGGTCCGAATCCAGGAAAGCCAACCTCCCCACTAATGCTACTCATCTGAATAATACGTCCCCCGCTTCCCTCCCTCATTAAAGGAAGAACGGCTTGAGTCACACAGACCATCCCTATAAAATTGACCTCGAACTGCTCCTTCCATACGGAAAGAGGTACCTCTTCAATCATTCCTCCAAAAGCTGCACCGGCATTATTGACTAATACGTCCAGTCGACCGTACCGTTCTTTAATCTGTTTGACTACGTGATGTACCTGTTCTTCATTCTGAACATCCATTTCAACCACTTGAATTGAAGATTCCACGCCTGCCATCTGGGCAGCTCGCATCAACGAATCTTTGTCCTCTGGTCGACGCATACCTGATACAACGGTAAACCCCTTCAGCGCAAGCTCTACACTGGTAAGTAGACCGAAGCCGCTCGAGCATCCGGTCACAAGTGCAATCCGGTCTGTCTTATTGTCCATGATTTATGATCATTTCCTTCCCTATTTCAAGTCATTGTTGCATGTCCTGCCATGCTGTCGCAAGCCGATTTACCCCTTCTACCATCTGCTCATCATCAAGGTGCGCAAACCCAAAGCAAGCTGCTAAAGGTCCAGGTATGATTCTATATGCTGAGGCATCCCTAAATTCCACATTTCTCGACTTCGCTGCTACTTTAAAAGCTTCATACTCCTCTGCTGAACGCTGCCAATTCGCGTAAATATGCAATCCTGCATCTCCTTTAATAAGACAAAATATATCACTCATATGATCTGACATTAGAGAACAAAGTCGATCATGTCGCATTCTATATATTCGTGTCATTCGCCGTAGATGACGCTTATAATGTCCATGGATCATGAAATACGCGAGTGCCCTCTGCTCCAATAGCCCAGGTGAAATCGGATCGTATAATGCTTTAGCTTGCACGACCGACTCAACAAGTGCATTCGGTAATATTGCGTAACCTAAGCGTAATCCAGCAAACATCGTTTTGGAGAAGGAACCTACATAGATGACTCTACCCTCCAAATCCAATGCCTTGAGCGGCTCAATTGGACGACCTCCCCAGCGGAATTCACTATCATAATCATCTTCGATAATGACACCTTCTTGCTTCTGAGCCCATTTCAATATTTGCCTACGTCGGTCTAATGAGAGTACAGCGCCTGTAGGAAATTGACGACTAGGGGTTACGAAGAGTACCCGTGCATTCCACTCTTCCGGTATTAATCCTTCCGCATCTACATCGCCTCTTACAATGGTGCCCCCACATGCTTGAACCGCATTGCGAATACCATGGTAACCGGGATCTTCCACGACAACCGGTTCCCCTTCATTCACTAGAAGCTGTGATAGGATGGCAATCCCTTGCATTGAGCCACTAAATAGAACGACGTTAGAAGCTTCTACTGCAATACCACGGGTGATCCGTAGATGCCCTGCAATAGCTTCACGTAGCTCAGCATCTCCTTCAGGACGGGCAACAACCGCCAAATCTCCGCCACCTTTACCACCTGCGTAAGCTAGCGCACTTCGCCATTCATCATAAGGGAAGTATTCTATGGGCATCCCTTCAAGCAGAAAGCTAATTTCCCCTTTGAGTTTCGGTTTATCGTAATGAGTTCGATACTGACTCATCAATCTTTGCCCCCAAGAAGAGAGTGTGATATCTGCACTAAAAGCCTGTTCTTCAGTTCCCGGAGTGGGACCCGCATGAGTGACAAAGGTTCCCTTTCCTACAATCATTTGAACGTATCCCTCAGCAAGTAGCATATCGTAGCTCTGGGCAACAGAACCGCGTGAGATATTATACAGATTCGCTAAATAACGAGTAGAAGGAAGCTTGGATCCTGAAGGTAGTCTCCCTTCGAGAATAGCGTCACGTAATGCATAATAGATCGCTATATATTTATATCGATACTCCTCCAAATAGGAGTCTAATGGTAAGGACAACTCCATTTCATCACCTTCTTCTATAATCTAAGTAAATTGAGTGGCATATAAAATATAACCTAAAGTGGACCTTTTTACTTGCCAATTATTATTATACGATATTGTTATGAACATTAGTGATCCATCCAACCCACTTATAGATTAGGAGATCGTTGCAATGAGAAGACAAGAGTTTAGTGTACATGAAGAGCAGGAAGTGATCGAATTCTTATCAGGAATGAGCTTCGGATTTCTAGGAACTGTCAATGAGTTCGGTAGCCCACGAGTGACTCCACTCAATTTCGTATATGATCAGGGCTGCTTTTATTTCCATGGAAGTCGTGTCGGAGAAAAAATGAATCATATGCGTTCCCATGATCAAGTCAGCTTTACAGTTGCTGATGAATACGCATTGATACCTTCCTATTTCAGTGATCCCACATTAGCTTGTCCTGCTACAGCTTACTTCAAGAGCGTAACGGTCAGCGGAAAGGTTGAAGTCGTTGATGACCTAGAAGAAAAAGGAAGAACATTCACTTTATTCATGAAAAAACTACAACCAGAGGGAGGATTCGATCCCATTGATCCTGTGGATCCTCGATATGCCTCACGACTTCGCGGAGTGGCCATTATGAAAATAATAACGACCCACTTATCAGCTAAATTTAAATTCGGACAGAATTTATCTGAGAGTGCCATGGATAAAGTGATCACCGGACTCGAACATAGAGGACGGGAACGTGATCAAGAGACGATTGAACACATGAAAAAATACTGTCCTCATATGCAGTGATTCAGTAATTATCAGTGACTGTTCACTTACTAGGTGGTATAATATGTCCAGCGAAAACGGAAAAATCCTCACATTATACAAACTTGGAAGGATGGACATTATGAACCAACTTGCTGGACAGTTAAATGAGAATATTAAAGCTGGAAACACGCATGTGTATGACATGTTATCAACACTTGGAAGGGAGATTTATTTCCCCAAAGAGGGGATTCTTAGCCAATCCGCTGAAGCAACAGCTCATGCTAAGAAATATAATGCAACGATAGGGATTGCCACTGAAGGCGGAGTTCCTATGCATTTAAAGGTTATTCAAGACAAACTATCCGCATTCCAACCTAAGGATCTATATAGTTATGCTCCTCCGGCAGGAAAGCCGGAACTTCGAACCGTATGGCGGAGCAAGATGCTACAAGAGAATCCTTCTCTTCACGATAAGTCTTTCGGTAATCCCGTTGTCACCAATGCACTGACACACGGACTTAGTATCGTCGCCGATTTATTTGTTAATGAAGGCGATGCTGTTATCTACCCAGATAAGAATTGGGAGAATTATGAACTAACCTTTGGCGTACGTCGCCATGGTGAGATTATTAACTACCCACTATTCACAGAAGACATGTCTTTCAATAGTGCTGGACTTCGAGAAGCCTTGTTGGCTCAACAGGACAAAGGAAAAGCTATTGTGCTTCTCAATTTCCCTAATAATCCAACAGGCTATACGCCAGGCCTCAAGGAAGGCGAAGAAATTATTGCCGTCATTAAAGAAGCTGCTGAAGCTGGAATCAATGTTGTTGTCGTAACAGACGATGCCTACTTCGCTCTCTTCTTCGAAGATTCCATGAAGGAATCATTATTTGGTAAGCTAGCAGGAATCCATCCTCGCGTGCTTGCAATCAAAATTGATGGAGCTACCAAGGAAGAATTCGTATGGGGCTTCCGTGTTGGATTCATCACCTATGCTTCAGAAAATGCAGATGTGCTAGCTGCTCTTGAACAAAAGACATTGGGCATTATCCGCGCGACGATATCAAGCGGACCACACCCTTCTCAAACCTTTATACTTGAAGCGCTGAAAGCGCCTGAATTTGCTGCCCAAAAGGAAGAGAAATTCCAAATTATGAAGGGTCGCGCTAATCGTGTGAAGGCTTTGCTCGATAATGACGCATACAATGAAGTGTGGGAATACTACCCTTTCAACTCCGGATATTTCATGTGCTTGAAATTGAAGACAGTAAATGCCGAAGCTTTACGTACCCATTTGATTCAAGAATACGGTGTCGGAACCATCGCTTTAGGAGAACATGATTTGAGAATTGCCTTCTCCTGTATTGACGAAGAATACCTTGAGGATTTATACCAATTGATCTATAAAGGCATTCAAGATTTACAATCCAGATCTAATTAACACCTCTTTAAATGACTTTATTCTCAATCATTTAATCAATGTAGGGTAAATACCCAAGCATTCAATTCCTCCCTTTCATACAATACGGTGTAGTACAGAAGTACATCAAGTTATGAAAGGGGAATGAATATGAGCGGAGTAGAAGAAGTTAGAGGAGTCCATCATGGCGGAATGTTTACTAACACTGGTGCGATCTTAGTCCTTTTCATCTTGTTGGTTATTATCACTAAGTCCTTCTGGCTGTAATTTAATATCGTAATTTCTTCTAATTATGAAAAGAGGCCGGGGAATAATTTCCCCGGCCTCTTTGTTCAAAGATATGCTAATCCTCATCGTTCTCCTGATTAATCTTACGAGAAAGTACGCCCCGAATAAGAATTGACATTACGATTCCAGCAGCGAGCGTACCCATCGTCAAGCTTACATGCGTCCATCCATCCCCCCATAAAGGTAACCACAGAATAACCGCCAATAACAAATGAACTTGGAACACAAATATCATTACATTATGCTGTCTGCTATTCGCCGGAATCGGATAAATATTCAACCAGAATGAATCACGATGATACCCTTGTAGAGAAGATAGCTGTATACCGACCAAGAACAGAAAGAACAGATAGATGCCGCTTCCAAGCAAGCTACCACGTGTCCACCACACTAGCAATATACCTAATACGCAAGCACGCATGATAATTCCAAATATATCACTACGCACGAAACTTTTGGTAATAAGATATCTATACGCGGAACTTTGTACCCATGAGAGTTGGCTTCCCACTTTAGAGAGCAAACGACGAGGATATACACGTTGCTGGCGTTCTGGGACATTAACAAACCATCCTAATACCAACATCACTCGGCCAATTTGAGATTGTTCCTTCGAAATTAGTCGCTCCCATGCAACCAAATGCTTCACTGGGGATGATAACGACACGACATAGGTTGCCACAAGTAGAAGAACATAAATAAGACTCTTGCCCACAGGCTGCCACAACCATGCCCACAAGGCTAGCGCCATCACTGCCCATCGCAGTAACCGATACCCTTTAGAAGCTCGAATAGATACCATTGAGAGCTCTTTCCAGCCACCATAACTTGATATCATCTTCAATATAAAAAGAAGAATCAGAAATGTCCAGAATGGCTTCGGTGCAATATCACTTCGAGAGTACAGTGGCCACGCGGTCAGAAATACCAGTGTGAGTCCAACTAGCTTGTACGTCACACCGCTAATCCAACTACCTGACAAATAACTCTTCATCTTCGATTCTTGCGGGAGCAGAAATACGATGTCTGGAAATTGTAGATATGTACGGAAACTACTCTGAACCGTTAACGGGAGTAATACAACCAACATGATCCAGCGAATGGGTAATCCTGCTGGAATATGTTGTATTAATGATGTATACCATGCAGAGAAAGCAATAAACATGAATAGGAACATTACGGCCACGCCACTTTGCATGACATACCCCAAATAGGGAATGATCTCTCCCCAAAATTGACGGCGGCGATGAATACGAAGACCCTTCAGATCCATACTCAAACCCTACCCTGTACGAGCGTGTAGAAAAGTTCCTCCAACGGAATACCTGGCTTGCCTACTTGTTCAGCAATTTGTTCAAGTGTACCTTCTGCAATGATACTTCCTTGATGTAAGACGATAAATCGATCACAATAATTCTCAATAGTCGATAGAATATGTGAACTTAGTAGAATCGAGGAACCTCCCGCCTTTAACTCCATCATGAAATCTAGCAGTGAACGGATCCCAAGTGGATCAAGACCAAGAAAAGGCTCATCAATAATATAAAGGGACGGTCGTGCCACAAATGCACACATGATCATCACCTTTTGTTTCATCCCTTTGGACAAATGAATCGATAAACTATCCATCTTATCTTCCATATGAAATAATGCCATTAGCTTCCGGGAGCGTTCCTCAAAGTCATCCTTTGATACCCCGTAAGCTCTTGCGGTAAACTCCAAATGCTCCCTAACGGTCATTTCCTCGTAAAGCAGCGGAGATTCCGGTACGAAAGCAAGAGCATTATGATATGCTTCAGAATCCTCTTCCCGCTTCTTTCCTTTAACGCGAATATCCCCTTTTTGAGGTGTCATGAGACCTAGAATATGCTTCATCGTTGTACTTTTACCGGCCCCGTTCAGCCCGATTAAACCGATCATTTCCCCTGTTCCCACCTGAAGATGAACATCATGCAATACAGGACGATTCAGACTGTAACCTCCAGTTAATCCTTGAATATCTAATACTGGTGTTTCATTCATTATTCTCACCTCAATTTTGATAACTACAATCAATCAACAGGCTCATGGGAGCAGAGATACATTTCAGCACGTTGTTCAAAATCTGACTTTTTAAACTCGTATTTTAAGTACGCGGTGGCTTATTTTTCAACCATTTCGGTGCACCTTTATTTTTACGTATACGCTCCCGCTCACTTTTACTAGCTCCAGTAGCTTTTCGAGCTGACTTGCGTGGTGCCTCCGCCATCTGAACTGGTGGTGTGAATGATTCACTGCTAGCACTTTGCTGTGTATATTCTATAGCCTCAACCTTTACTTGCTTATCGATGGATGGCTTCCGCTCATTTGTTGCAAGATTCCCTTGTCTTTTCTGAGCTCCATCCCTAGGTTTACTACTTTCTTCACCTGAACGATTGGCTGTTTTCACTTCCTTCAATGAACCGGAAACTTCTCTAGTCCTTAAGTTCTCTTTGCCAGGTTCAATCACCTTGCCCAATGACATTGATCGAAGTCCAATCGGGGTCTTAAGCTCTTTGATAAACTTCTTTATAATAAATATCTGACGATCCGTAATGATGGAGAGCACAGTTCCACTACGTCCCATTCTTCCTGTTCGACCTGCCCGATGCACATAGTGCTCCGAATCTGTTGGTGGATCATAGTTAATGACCATCGTTAACCCTTCGATATCCAATCCACGTGCTGCTAAATCACTAGCTACAAGCAGTTTGAATTTACCTTTACGGAAACGATCCAATACCCCACTACGGGCCATTTTGTTAGCATCCCCATAAAGCGCCTGCGTGGTGATCCCTAAATGGTTCATCTTCGCCTCTACTTCCGCTATATCCTCTGTCGTGTTCACGAAGACGAGCGCCTTTTTGGGATTGTATTGACGGATTAGACGACGTAGCATGTCGGGTTTATCCCGTTCTTCTGCAATGAAATAGAAATGCTCTAGCCCGGAAGCTGTCATTTGCTCAGGAGCTA
The DNA here is from genome assembly GCF_051550225.1 of Paenibacillus sp. FA6. Taxonomy (NCBI): domain Bacteria; kingdom Bacillati; phylum Bacillota; class Bacilli; order Caryophanales; family Paenibacillaceae; genus Paenibacillus; species Paenibacillus sp. FA6. Next base: position 3,395,375 of record NZ_CP188820.1, read on the forward strand.
TCCCAACTACTACCGGTTCCTTCATTTCTCTACTTACAAGCGCTGCCGACTCTTTACTAATCGTTGCAGACAGAAACACCAGTTGTCGATCACGCATAGTACTTCGGATAATACGACTTACGTCACCCGCTGCACCCAATTGGAACACTTGGTCAACTTCATCTACAACAATCATGTTGACTTGATGCATTCTGAGCTTGCGTGTTTCGATCAATTCTCTTACTCTTCCGGGAGTTCCAATGATTAATTGGGGGTTAAACCGCAACTTCTCCAATTGACGTTTGGTTGAAGCTCCACCAATGAGTGCCAGAACACGAACACCTCTATGCTCCCCATAACGTTCACTTTCACGCACAATTTGCATAGCCAGTTCTTGCGTAGGCGCTATAATCAGCTTTTGAACGAATTTAAGTTCAGGATCAATCTTTTCGAGAATGGGAAGCAAATAAGCAAGCGTCTTTCCTGTTCCCGTCTGCGAATGAGCGAGCACATCCTTTCCTTGCAATACTGCTGGTATAACCTCAGCTTGTACAGGTGAGGGTTCGTGTATTTCAAATTCAGATAGTTTATTCACTAAATCCATTTGAATACCTAGTTCACTAAAAGTAGTTATATTCATGTAAGTCCATCCTTTATGTTCAAATCATTCCTATAGAGGTTGTTCAAAAAGTCATCTTTTGATCACGAAGTATCTCAAGAGGCCTATTCGACATCGAATATTGAATTCAGCCGGTCCTTCCGGTGCTCACGTAGGGACTGCCTACGCTCCGCTCCTCACTCCCTTGCTTCATCCAATCTTCTCGGTGCTGAAAAGTTGACTCTTTGAACTCGCATCTATACATTATATGCTAAAACAGAAATCCCTCCAAATAATTAGAAAAAACCGCCCCCTATGAGCCGGTTCTCTTATTTCTTATTCATCATTTTATATGTTAATTTATCCGCCAAGCGAGGGAATAGCTGATATATACGCATCCCAACAGCAGCTAACCAGGGTAGGTTAATCTCCTCCTGTTTACGGTCAATAAGTCGAACTATCTTTCGAGCAACATATGCAGGCTTCATAATAAACCAGCTTATATTAGATAAGTAATGCCCAGAGGGGTCTGCCAATTCAAAGAACGGCGTATCTATTGGTCCCGGATTGATAGTGGACACCGTAATTCCAGTCCCACGCAGCTCTTGTCGCAGACTATTACTAAATCCATAAACAGCATGTTTAGTCGCCGTGTATGAAGTAGACCTTGCTGTTCCAATCTTAGCCGCCATGGAGGCGACGTTCACGATGTGCCCTTCTCCCCTCTTTAACATATCGGGCAGAACTGCCTTCGTACACCTCACCGTTCCCATATAATTCACATTCATCATTTCACTGTATTCATCCACAGTCATATCTAGAATAGAATCAAATTTACCATATCCCGCATTATTCAAAAGAACATCGATTCTTCCGTATCGTTGTATCACTCCGTTGATCACATGTTGTACTTGTTCTTGTTGTGTTACATCCATCACAATGAGCTCATATGTACCCGTTAGCTGCGCTCCCACGGACTCTAACTTCTCCTCCGAGCGGGCAAGCAACACTGGAATAGCACCCTGCTCCGACAGAAACTTCGCAGCTAATGCTCCAATCCCACTAGATGCTCCCGTAATAACAACCACTTTATCTTTCAGCATCATCTTTTCCTTTCTCTTAGAATTAACTTGATTCGCTATTCTAAGAAATCATCACTTGGATATCCATCTCTCCAATTCCATCCATCTTCAGCGGAATACTTAGCGCCTTTTTAGTTAGAATCATGGAGTTGTTTTCCGGTGTAACAATTTTGGGTGGTGTAATATCAACCGTTACACCCTGATTAGAAAGAATTGTGCTAGCATTACCACTAATCATATTTCCAAGTTCAGAGATGGCACTCTGTCCCATTTCGTCCATTTCCGTTAGAACAAAACCACCCATCATAACCGAGACAATCTTTAGTGCAACCGTCTCCTTCAATCCGAATACTATATTACCCGATAACTGCCCTGTCATACCCACTTGAATCCATATATCACCTTTAACAAATTCAATTGTCTTAATAGCTAGAATGCCAGTAGAAGGAGATACTTGAATAACTTGCTCGATAACAACCCTAGCGGATTCTAGAAATGGATTAATAATCTCAGCTTTCATCGTTTAATTGCCCTCTTTCCATTGAACTAGTAGTCATTGAGTCAAAAGTCCCTATATTTCATCAAAATAATTATACTTTAATCCCATGAATATGACATCATTTATATAATATTTAATGTTTTTCAGTCCCTTATACCTAATTCATATTCATAAGAATCCGTACTCTGTGCACTCCATGAAAAAGCACATATCTATATCTATCGGATTTTAAAACCAGTTTCTGAATGGTACTCATACATTAAATCAATAATATATCTGGACTTTCATTGCTCTGAATTGGAGTATCATCTATAATTTTATATAACGTATTGTATCGATAAGATGAATAAAGTGCGTATCAAGAGGAGGGATGACGTGAACATTAGTCAGTTGGAGACACTTGTAACCATTTCAAAAACGATGAGTTTTCGAAAAGCAGGAGAATTACTTAATCTAACACAACCGGCCGTATCCGCTCAAATTAAAAGCCTTGAGGATGAGTTTAATACGGTACTTGTGGATCGAAATCAGCCTGTCACGTTAACAGATCGGGGTGAAGTATTCTTAGATCATACCGTGCGTATTCTGTCTATTGTAGAAGAATTAAAACAACGCCTCTCTGATTTGAACGACACACCTCAAGGACATATTGTTCTTGGAACGACAACTTCCATTGCTATACAGATACTTCCTCGTGTCTTATCTTATTTCCAAGACCAGTTCCCACTCATCAAGACCACAATTCAATCTATGGCATCGTGCCAAGTGTACAATAGCGTAGTGAATGGGCAGATCGATGTTGGAATCGGATATCTTATTGAACGTAATCCTAACTTAATTACTTCAGTACTTTACTATGACACGTTCGAACTTGTGGTCACTCCTAAGCACCCACTGTCTCGAAATCCTGTAGCATCGATTGAAGCGCTACATAATCTACCTCTTATTTTACTTACAGGTGATACGGTCGGACGTAAATTTGTCGATGAAATTTTCAAAAAGCATAAAATTACTCCTAATGTAATCATGGAGCTTTCTAGCAGTGAAGAAATAAAACGTATGGTGGAGCTTAACCTCGGTGCAGGTATTATTTCCAAATTATCTGTCTCTAGGGAACTTCGTTTGGGTACACTAAAGATCATCCCGCTTTTCGAACTTGAAGTCACTCATCCTGTTGGTGTCATTTATAAATCAGGAAGATATCTTAACTCTGCCATGCAGCAATTTCTAAGCGATCTAAAAGGAATGCCTGAGACACAATTTATCAGTTCTGAATAATTTATATATTAAAAGGAGTGTGCATATTTTGAAATTTGACATACATACACATCATTATCGTTGTGGGCATGCAGATGGGGATATTCGAGATTATATCGAATCCGCTATTTCCTCTGGACTTCAGGTCATCGGTATTTCTGATCATACTCCCTACTTCCACAGAGAAGAAGATCGGGCGTTTCCGTTAATCACTATGGCAAAATCTGAATTGGCGAATTATGTACAAGAGGTCATTCAACTTAAGCAAGAATACGCAGGTAAAATTGATGTTCTGCTAGGTATTGAATCTGACTTTTTCCAGAAACAAGCTGATCTTTATCGCCAAATGCTCTCAGAATATCCCTTTGATTATATTATTGGTTCTGTTCATCAAGTATATGATGTTAGCATTTTCAACAAGAATCGTTGGTCTAGCTTAAATACTAAACAGCAGATTGACGTTAAGAAGGAATATTATCGCTTGATACAAGAATCTGCAAAAAGCGGGATTTTCCAAATACTCGGACATATCGATGCGATGAAAGGTTATTATCCTGCCTTTTCCGACATTCCTGCTAATGAAGTCATCGATGAAACCATGAAGATCATAGCTGAATGCGGTGTGGCTATTGAGATTAACACATCAGGTAAGACAAAGATAAGTGGCGGATGGTATCCTTCAAATGCCATGTTAGAAAGAGCACTCTATTATGGCGTGGATGTCACGTTCGGATCTGATGCGCATATTCCTGAACGTGTTGGAGATGAATTGTTAGAAGTACGCTCAAAACTCAAGGAAATCGGTTTCAAAGAGTGGGTATATTATAAACAGAAGCAGAAGCACATTGTCCCTTTCGATTGATCATCAGCATAAAAAAAAAGGACCCGTTATCAACGGGTCCTAAACATATTTTATATTTCAAAAGGGGGTTATGTAATCAGTATAGCCACTCTCTGTTAGAGTTACGTAACCGTTATATTTCATTTGTGTAACAATTAATTACTAACTCACCTTTCCCTATATTGTCTATAACATGTAGCATTCAGACTGAATATGTTGATTTTACTCGTTAGATCATCCTGCGACCCATACCTCTTCGGATGTACTCGATCCCAAGTGAATCCATTCTTGATCAGTACCTTTTCCGAGGCGATATTATCTTCAAGACATCTTCCCTCAACTCTTTTTAATCCAAGCTCCGTGAAACCGAAGTCCAATAGAAGCCCCACCGCCTCTGTAGCCAATCCCTGTCCCCAGTATAACCGATCAAGCATGTAACCTAACGTCGCCATAGATTGAACCTTACCCCAACTTTGGAGAGAGATGAAACCTATGAGACCACCCTCTTTACCCAAACATATTCCGAAATGCAGATTATGCTCTACATCACGACTTAATATTTGGTCGAGTATCTTTCTAGATTGATAATAAGTATGATCCTTATATATTGCTACAGAATGGAACGCTTGATGATCAGAGAGAATAGACCATAATTGTTCCTTATCTGACCTCTCAATCCATCTTAGCTGTATCCTTTCGTTATGTAGATTAGACAGGTTTATAGGCTCAACTTTCCCAAACATACCTGTTCACTCTCCAGACTTATTCAACGTAAATACGGTAAGCTCAGGTCTACATAGAAATCTTATTGGCAATTGCGTAACCCCTACACCACGATTCACATATAACTGCATTCCGCTGGATTTCAGCTTGTAGAGCCCCTGTATGTAGCGTCTTGAACCCATAGGTGTAATTATGGCTCCGAAGAAGGGAAGCCTCACTTGCCCACCATGGCTATGCCCTGATAGTTGCATATCAAAAGGATATAGGGCCGCAGTATCAGCATAATCAGGTTCATGTATGAGTAGTAGTGAGAATGTACCTTCCGTTATACCCTCCAGTGCCTTCTTGGGATCGGGATTACCATGTAGTTGATCTTCTAAGCCTACGATAGCAAACATGCTATCTTGTTTCCTCACAATCACATGCGAATTTTGAAGAACAGTAAATCCACACTCTTGTAGCATACGCCTAACTTCAGCCGGTTGTCCCCAATGATCATGGTTACCTAAGACAGCATATTTCCCTAATGGAGCATGAAGTGAAGATAAGTCTGACATTGCTCCGACCAATGATTCTGAATCGCGATCAACTATATCCCCCGTGAAGCAAATGATATCTGGCGATTGACTTGAGATCGCTTTAACTAGCTTCTTCATCCTCTTATCATCGAAGTGGAAACCCAGATGTACATCACTAAACTGAACAACTTTCAATCCATCAAATGCTGACGGAAGCGTATTGAAATGTAATTGTACCGTTTCAATAGCGAGCTGCTTCGGTTCCCATAGCCATGCATATCCACTTGTAAGCAAACCTGCACCAATAACCGTAGATACACTAGTCTGTAGAAACTGCCTTCTTGTCATCTTCTTGGAGGAATCTTGAGACTTCTCATTATTCATCATGATTCATCGTCTCCAATATATTAAATATTGATTACCTACTCTGAATTTGAACAGAGTAATTCATTTCTTCACTATTTAAGAAAGCTTCAACTAATCCCATCTTTTGAATATCCACCTTGGATACATATCTACAAGGTAACTCAATTGAAAATGCTGAGTCAAATGGAAAGTTCGTTAATTCTACTGTAGATTGATCCTTCCAGAATCCCTGAATCATTTCACCATCGGTACAATCAAATTGTTGCGAAGCAACGAATCCATCACGAAACCAAGGGTGCTCATGTTCTTTCACGATTCCTGGTTCATTCAAGCATAGGTATAAAGATAGATCATCACAGAATTTCAATACGTGAAGATCGTAGGAAAGTTCCCCTTCTACCACTAAATCACTTCCACCCAGCAGTAGTTGTATATGATCTCTGCGCTTCTGCTCATGTTGCATATACTTCGTAAGTGTTGGATGTTCAAGCTCCGCTTGGTTCAGAAGGTTCTCGAAATGCAAACTACATATTAATGCTGCGTATAGGCTTGTTGATTCAATCTCATCTAATCCTCTCCTGTAGAACGCAAGCTTCGTTGCGAGAGGTAAATCTATAAACGTATAAGGTGCACTCTGTGCATCGTTCCAAAAAGGCATGTCATCCAAGTCGATCCATCCCCGATCATGCTCGGTCACCGCAAATATAGCTTCTTCCCAGCGTTTACTACTTCGAAAGCTTATTGAATTAAAGGCCTTAGCAAATTGTCCTGCAAGCACTCCGTGATCATGTTGTGTAATCATGACCCAACCCTCTTTACGTTCTCTGCAAATCATATCGATTCCTCCTTAGGAAGTATAATTATCGATTATTCCCTAACCACGACACCGCGTAATTCACCAAATCCCTTTGTCTTGCAAGCATACAAGACGATTGCCCAATTTTCCCCCGTATGCATTCTCCTGAACGAGATCGTTCGAAATCTGATCCTATTATTTGAAAATCATCCGAATGGAAATTGATATCTTGATATGATCCCCACTCTGTATTTTGTTTACCCATCATGGGTACTTTAGACTCAATTTCCTTCTTTCCACGATATGAGGATCGATATTCTGCCAGATGGAATGACGTATTACTGTCATGAGTCGTTCCTAATAATAGGACATAGGCATCCATTTCAAACATTCTTGCGAGTGGGGAACTCTCTCCTAGACTGTAATCTAATGGATGAGACTCCATGAAATATTTAGCAAGTCTTCCCCTAGCAGCGAAAGATACGTGAGGATGAGCGCTACGCCAAACCCCAGACTGTTTGCGAAATGTCTCCGGAATCATACCCATCCCTGTGGTCACCGTGAAATCTGGATCATACGGAGGCATACTCTCTCGAATAAGGTTCCACCATCGAGGGTCTGCTGGCGGATTCATCCATGTCTCTGGATCTGTAAGATTAGACGATTGCGTAGGCATAATGAGTGTTCCTTCGTCTCCTAGCACATTCTCTAATGCTAGAATCACGGCTTCTGCTCCTCCTACGATCCAACCGCCGATGCTCTTCAAGGAAGAATGAACTAGTAGAGACATACCAGGATGTATTCCAAGTCTTTTGCAATCTATCATAATATCAGCGCTCGTTATCGGTCGATCAATAATCAATATAATCTCCTCCATTCCTAGATTTATAGAGCTATCCATCCCTACAAATAACACCTCTATGATATCGCACAAGTTGCGAATCGCAGAGGTGTTATTATTTCATGCTCGTATTACACTCCCAACCAACGCTTAAACATATGTTTGGTTGTGTCTTTATTCATTTCAGCAATAGATGTTGTAAGTGGAATGCCTTTTGGACAGGAACGCACACAGTTCTGTGAGTTACCACAGCCATCAATGCCGCCGTCCTCCATTAAAGCATCCAACCGTTCTTCAGAATTCATTTCCCCCGTAGGATGGGCATTAAAGAGCCTTACCTGCGATATAGCTGCAGGTCCAATGAAATCCGTCTTCTCATTCACGTTAGGACATGCTTCAAGGCATACGCCACATGTCATACATTTAGACAATTCATAGGCCCATTGACGTTTCTTCTCTGCCATACGAGGCCCAGGTCCCAAATCATATGTTCCATCAATCGGAATCCATGCCTTCACCTGCTTGAGTGCCTTAAACATTCGGCTACGGTCGATCACTAGGTCACGAACAACAGGAAACGTACTCATCGGTTGTAAGCGTACCGGTTGTTCCAAATTATCAATAAGAGCTGCGCAAGCCTGCCGCGGCTTACCATTAATAACCATCGAACAAGCACCACACACTTCTTCCAAGCAATTGGAATCCCAGCATACAGGAGCAATATTCTCACCTAGGCTATTCACTGGATTCCGCTGAATTTCCATAAGTGAACTAATGACGTTCATATTCGGACGGTATGGAACTTCAAATTCCTCCGTATAAGGCTTGGAATCCGGTGTATCCTGACGAGTAATAATAAACTTAACATTTTTCTTTACTACAGCTGTTTCCGCCATATCAATTCCTCCCAAATGTTTTGAGCGTTTCTACTTGATGTACTTCGTAAAAACATACATCGAAAGCGTAAGCTCTACTTTTCTTTCGAATAGTCGCGAATTCGCGGTGGGATAAGAGATACATCGATCTCATCGTATGAGATCTGCGGACCATCAGGCGTCCATTTCGCTTTGGTTGTCTTCAGGAACCGCTCATCATTACGCTCTGGATAATCCGGCTTATAGTGAGCACCACGGCTTTCATCACGCATTAGGGCGCCTAGTGTCATTGCCTGAGCCAGCTCAAGCATATTCCATAGTTGACGGGTAAACGCCACACTTGAATTATTCCAACGAGATTTATCATTCATATTGATATTCTTATAGCGTAGCTTCAATTCTTTAATCTTCTCAATAGTCGCTTCAAGCTTGTCATTATAGCGAACAACAGTCATATTATTCGTCATCCACTCACCTAGCTCTTTATGGATTACATAAGCATTCTCTGTTCCATCCATCGCAAGAAGATTCTCGTATTTATCAGTCTGTTCTTTCTTATAACGCTCAAATAAGGAGGAAGGTAAATCTTCCGCTTTCTTCTTCAAGCCCTTGATATATTCGACCGCTTTCGGTCCAGAAATCATACCGCCATATATTGCAGATACAAGCGAGTTAGCGCCCAGACGGTTCGCACCGTGATACTGATATTCACATTCACCAGCAGCGAAGAGCCCTGGGATGTTCGTCATTTGATTGTAATCAACCCATATTCCGCCCATAGAATAATGGACTGCTGGGAATATTTTCATTGGGATTTTCCGAGGATCATCCCCCATGAATTTCTCGTAAATCTCAATAATACCGCCTAACTTCACATCTAACTCTTTCGGATCCTTATGAGAAAGGTCAAGATATACCATATTCTCTCCATTTACCCCAAGACCCTGATTTACACACACATCGAATATTTCTCGAGTTGCGATATCACGTGGTACCAAGTTTCCATAAGCAGGATACTTCTCTTCTAAGAAATACCAAGGTTTACCATCCTTATATGTCCAGATGCGTCCGCCTTCCCCACGTGCAGATTCCGACATCAACCGTAGCTTGTCATCTCCTGGGATAGCCGTTGGGTGAATCTGAATAAACTCACCGTTAGCGTAATAGGCACCTTGCTGATAAACAGCACTGGCTGCTGTACCTGTATTAATGACAGAATTCGTTGTTTTACCGAATATAATGCCTGGACCCCCACTTGCTAATATCACCGCATCAGCAACAAAAGTATGAATTTCCATACTCTTCAGATCTTGTGCACATATTCCTCGACATACACCTTCATCATCAATAATTGCGGATAGAAACTCCCAATTCTCACGCTTGGTAACTAATCCATCTGCCTCGTACCGACGTACCTGCTCGTCCAATGCGTACAACAATTGCTGACCCGTTGTCGCTCCTGCAAATGCTGTTCGGTGGTATTTCGTACCCCCAAAGCGACGGAAATCAAGTAAACCTTCAGGAGTACGATTGAACATAACGCCCATCCGGTCCATGAGATGAATAATACCCGGAGCCGCATCACACATCGCCTTTACAGGTGGTTGATTTGCTAAGAAGTCTCCACCATAAACGGTATCATCGAAATGCTCCCAAGGAGAATCGCCTTCCCCTTTCGTATTAACCGCTCCATTAATTCCGCCTTGCGCACATACAGAGTGTGATCTCTTAACTGGAACTAATGAGAATAAGTGTACGTGATTCCCTGATTCGGCTGCTTTAATGGTTGCCATCAATCCAGCCAAACCGCCGCCTACAATAATAATATTTGTTGTTGCCATAATTGAGCACCCCTTAGCTTAAGACTGTCTTTATTGATTCAATGACGTTCATTGCACTTTGGAACTCAACGCCCCGGAAAGCAATGAGTGACAATACGAACAGTAACGATACGATAGCGAATAGCCCCATACACATCATTGAAGATACACGTTGAGAACGCGGACCTACGGTAATTCCCCAACTTACAAGGAAAGACCAAATGCCGTTGGAGAAGTGAAAAGCTGTAGATATAACACCAATTAAATATAGTGTAAAGGTAACCGGGTTCATTACGACAGCATGTATAATGCCTCCCAGTTCTTCATGTGTAACATTTCCAAGAGCTACTTGCACCCGTGTCTCATATACATGCCAAATAACGAACATGAAAGTAAGTACACCTGTAATTCGTTGTAACGTGAATCTCCAGTTACGTTCATAATTGTATGAACCTACATTGGGTTTGGACTGATAAGCAATATATAAGCCAAACACCCCATGATAGAGCAGTGGTAACCAAATGAGAAACAGCTCCATGAAAAATACAAATGGCAAGCCATTTAAGAAGGCAACTCCCTCATTAAATTGTTCAAGCCCTCCTTCAAACGCACCGAAGTTCGTCACTAGATGCTCCAGTATAAAGAAGCTTAATGGAATAACCCCGAGTAACGAGTGAATCTTTCTGGCATAATACCCTTTCATATGACGATTATTCCCCTTTCCATAACAGCGTTTTCAATTCATATTTATTATAAAACCACATTAGAACATGACATAATCCACAGTGAATGGTATAAAACCTATATTCATCGTTCTATTTTGTGAACATCCTGTGGCACTTTTCATGTTACTCCATTTCATCTTATAATGGAATTGCAATATAAGTATTATTAGTTATAACTAAAACACATATGCTACTATATAAACAAGTAGAAATGGCTATGCCGTCTTTTTTCAAAAAAGCTTATGCTTCCGATGCTAGCGATACTTCGTATCACTTTAAGGCGTCCGTTTCAGTGGAAATATAAAGAATAGAGTATCAAGTGAAACTTATACTTTCTTATATTTTAATAGAGGGAGGGGTACCATGTTTGAAGCATTAGATGTATTTGCAATCGTCGTAGAACAATCCAGCCTTAATAAGGCTTCCAAACTACTCAACATATCTCAACCTGCCCTATCACGCAAAATCGCCAAATTGGAGAACGATCTTGGGGTCAAGCTTTTCCATCGGCGTGGTAAACGATTAGAGCTAACCTCCATCGGGCATTTAACATATATATTTGCCCAGGAACAGGGTAAGCAACAAAGGAAATTTCTGAGAACTATTTCCCAACATCAAGATGGAAGTCAAATCTCTGTCACTCTCGGAGCAAGTCTGACTACTCTACAAACCACTCTTCCACCATTAATAAATACATTTATGGTAAAGTATCCAACAGCTGAAATCAAAGTAGTCACAGGGAGAACACACGAGATCGTCTTAGCACTCCGCGAGAAGAAGATAGACGTTGGGATCGTCGCCTCTTCTATTAATGAACCAGGTCTAACCTGTATCCCTTTATTTGATGACCATTTGGAATTAGTTCTACCAAGAACCCATTCACTCGCTGAAATATCAGAGGTCAATATGAACCATTTGCAAGGATTACCGATGATTATTTTCTCTAGTGGAACATGGTATCGCAAATTAACAGATGAGCTGTTTCAAAGTACAGGGATCATTCCTGATATTCGGATGGAGATCGATTCTTTCGAAGCCATTGTTCGCTTGCTGCCCACTTGTAAAGCCGTAACACTACTTCCCAAATCTTATTTACATCAAAGATTACTCGATGACAATGATCTAATGGTTATCCATATCCCAGATCTCAAAGAGACACGACGAACTACCTCCTTAATTTATGGGGATTATTCGGAGCTAAGTAAGGCTGCCCAACAATGGACTGTAGAAACGACATCATTATTCAACTCATCTATCCTGTACCAATGAACCCAGAATCCATTACATCAGATTCTGGGTTTATCCCAATTCATTTAATTGTCATTCATTAGTTCACTCTCCAACTGTGCTATATTCTCGTTAGACCCGATAATAACCATAATATCATCTGTCCGAAGCTGATCCATAGCGGTAGGAGCTATAATAATTCCATTTGCCCTATACAAGGCTACGATACTACAGCTAAATCTCACACGCGTGTTTATTTCCGCCAATGCCTTCCCATCAAGCCGGGCTGGAACTTTAATCTCTACAATACTGTAATCTTTCGAAAGTTCAATATAATCCAACAGATTGGGAGTAACCAATTGATGTGCAACCCGTATGCCCATATCCCGCTCCGGGTATACGATCCGATCTACTCCAAGTTTCTCAAGCGCTCTCCCATGCAGAACAGATATCGCTTTAGCTATAACCTTAGATACCCCTAATTCCTTTAATATGATCGTCGCAAGAATACTCATTTGGATATCGTCTCCAATAGCTACAATCCCACAATCAAAATTACGAACACCTAGCGATTTCAGTACCTCTTCATCTGAGGCATCAGCTACAACAGCGTACGTGAGTAATTCACTCATATTACTTACAATCTCTTCATTTCTATCAATACCTAGCACTTCATAGTTTAGTGCCATAAGTTCAAGTGCTACTGCCGATCCAAACCGCCCTAACCCAATAACAACAAACTGCTGTTTTTTCATTTTTATCCGCGTACTCCTTTTTCATACTTCAATTTCTTATTTATCCAATGATAACTTTACCCTCAGGATGACGGTATAATTCTTTCCCTTTCTTTGGTCCTAGTGCATAAGCAAGTGTAATCAGCCCTAGACGACCAGCAAACATCGTAAAGATAATAAGTATTTTCCCTGTAAAAGTTAGTTGTGTTGTTAATCCCATCGATAACCCTACCGTACCGAAGGCAGATGTGGTCTCGAATAATATCATTAAGAAACTACTATCTTCTGTCGTGGAGAGTACCATGACTACACCTATGATGAGCAAAAGTGAAAGTAATGTAATCGTCAGAGCTTTGAATATCCGTTCTTGTGCAAGTCGGTAGCGGAACATCACAATATCATCTCGGCCACGTAACATCGCAATAACGGCTCCAATAATGATTGTAAACGTCGTGGTCTTGATCCCACCTCCAGTAGATCCTGGCGAAGCACCAATGAACATAAGTATAACCATGAAAAATTGAGAAGCCTGTCGCATATCTCCAATAGCAATGGTGTTGGCTCCAGCTGTACGTGTCGAAACTGATTGAAAAAAGGAACTGAGAATCTTTCCTCCTCCATGCAACGGTCCCAATGTTTTTGAATTTGAAAATTCGAAAACATATATAATGATCGCTCCGAATAAGATCAGGAATGTTGTCATGGACAGCACAACTTTAGAGTGCAGTGATAATCTTCGTGTTCTTCGAAAATCTACAATATCAGATAACACAATAAATCCAATCCCACCTGACACAATCAGGAACATAACTACAAAATTCACTATAGGGTCATATACTGAACCTGTGAGGCTGTGGAAATTACCGAATAGATCGAAACCAGCATTGTTAAACATAGAAATCGCATGAAAAATTCCAAAGTATAAAGCTTTTCCAAAAGGCATGTCAAATGCCCAACGACTGGTCAACATAATGGCTGCAGTACCTTCTATAACGAATGAGAATAATAATACTTTTCGGATCAAACGTACTATACCTTCCATTGTGTTCTGATTCATCGCTTCTTGCAGTAGTAATCGATCCCGAAGCGAAATCTTCCTTTTTAGAGCAAATGAGAACATCGTCGCCATCGTCATAAATCCAATACCACCCACTTGAATGAGTACAATAATGACAATTTGACCAAATGTACTAAAAAATATTCCTGTATCCTTAACTACCAACCCTGTTACGCAGGTAGCTGATGTAGCGGTAAATAATGCATCAATAAAAGCTAGCGACTTACCTGTTGCATTAGAGATAGGTAACGTAAGTAGCAAAGCTCCTAACATAATAATACTGGCGAAACCCAATACTAGAATTTGCGGAGGGGCTAATCTGATCCAACTCAACTTCAATTTCAATACTTTCACCCCTTTGAAGCCAACAAAAAAAGCACTGGAAATCCAATGCCTCTCGGGTTGGTTCCTGATAGCATATCGCCTACGAGGTTAGCTGACGGATTCGGGCATGCACAGGTTGCCCTATTCGATAAACAAATAACGAAATTCACCCCATTAATACAATGGTTCCCCCGTATTTCATATGAAAATTCGGCGCATTTTTAATTTGCATCACGATTATAATCCTTATTTACAAACTGTACAAAGTTCCTTTTCGTATAAATGATTCAATATAACCTTAAAAGAGCATAAGGAACGTTCTCCAAGGGTCATTCTCTCTGTTTATATGTTATTATCTTCGCTTTTATCATGTTTTCGTATTTTTATCTTACAGTTACTGGATTAACAACTTGAACCTATGCTATGTTTACGTTATTCTAATGGCTATATAAAAATTTGGGAGGGGAATGAATGAATTCTTTAGGGCAACCTTTGAAACTGAAAGCCAACTATAAGGTTTTGGGTATTCTCGCCGCTATCGGTCTGCTTCTATTCATGATTGTGCAAGTTTTTCCTAGTACAGCTTCAGATACATTGGAGCAACAAAGCAGTGATTTAATCAGTAAGGAACGAGCAAGAGAAGTTGCAACACAATATGCTGAATCACAACTTCAACTTCAGGTATTATCTTCTCAAGAAAGTCTCGTCACATACCAATCTCACTCAGAATTATATGGTTATCTTGCCAAAGAGAAACTCGTAAAGAAATATAACGAAACTTTCACAAGTAAATATCCATATGATGTATATCGTGTCCGCTTGGAGGTATTCGATTCAACTAAACCCTTCAATATTGATGTACATATGAACACAGGTGAAGTCGTAGCTTTTGCTCAAGAAAGAGCTCTTACCGCACCGCCAATAGAAATTTCTATGAACCCAAGAGATCAAGAGGCTCTTGCTGCACAATGGCTGAGTAAATCAGGCTATAATCCAAGTGATTTCCACATCGTTCCGAATAAAGAGTCACACCTTACATATGCTGATTCAACTACGATGATCGGTAATGCTGAATTACAGTTTAATTTCACCTTTGGATCTGAGCAAATACTATCCTTCCAACCTTCATTTTCAGTTCCAGAAGAGCATACTTCGTATGTGAACAATGAACATACGAAAGCACTCTGGATGACTTTCCTTGGATACGGGCTTCTGACTCTAGTGCTGGGTATACTCGCTATCGTTTACAGTGCATTAACTAGAAGACATACTTCTTTTGTAAGAGGTATCTTTCTGAGTTCCTTTTATTTCATTGTATCCATGTTGAGCACACTAAATATGTTGCCTGCATTGGAAGCGCAAGGAGTTACAGGACCCAATCTAATCATCGGATTGATCGTACAAGGGGCTCTCACTCTGGTCATGGCTGCGTTACTGTACTTCTCGCTTGTAGGCGGAGATGGCTTATGGAGAAAGGAAGCAGATCTTAATCCGTGGCCACGCTGGAAAGAAACAGGTTATGGACATTATGTACTCCACAGCATGCTCGTTGGGTATTTATGGGCATTAATATTGTTAGGAATACAATCCATTATTTATTTCACTCTTGATCTAACGATCCATAGTTGGTCCACGACAGATGCAACGCAGTCTCCTATCAACATGATCTATCCCTGGATGTTGCCATTATTAGCATGGGTGGCTGGAATTTCCGAGGAAGCTGTTTATCGTTTATTCGGCATAAAGATGATGAAGAAGCTTGTCAAGAATACATTTGTGGCCTGCCTGATTCCATCCATCATCTGGGCATTCGGTCATACGCTTTATCCGATTTACCCCGTCATTTCACGGCCAATAGAGCTTATTATCATCGGACTACTCTTCAGTTTCATCTTTTTACGCTATGGCTATATCGCTGTCATGTTCAGTCATGTTGTGTTTAATAGCATCCTTATGGGGTTCAGCCTATTCACACTAGGTGACACCACGAACATCATAGCTGGAGTTGTTTCTATGATCATGCCATTCATCGTCGCTTACGTCATTTACATTGTTCACTCCATGAAAAAAGAGAAGCCTTATGTTATGACTCCTCCTGAAGTGCTGCAATAATTTGTGAGGCGAGCTTCTCGCCTATCGAGAGAGACCGGAAGTCTTCGACACTGGCCTCTCTTATTTTTTTGAGTGAACCGAAATGCTTCAGCAGAAGCTTACGGCGCTTATCTCCCACGCCTGGAATGGCATCGAGCTGCGAAGTAACCATCGATTTGCCCCTCTGTTCACGGTGAAAGGTAATGGCAAAGCGATGTACCTCATCTTGAATCCTCTGTAAAAGATAGAATTCCTGGCTATCGCGTGGAAGATGAATCGTTTCAGCCGGATCACCTATCATTAGCTGTGAAGTTCTATGCTTCACGTCCTTCACTAGCCCACACACAGGTATAAATAATCCTAATTCATTCTGTAGCACATCCACAGCCACCGAGATTTGCCCTTTTCCACCATCTACAACGATTAGGTCTGGCATCTCTAAGTTCTCCTTCAATACACGCTCATAGCGACGACGAATGACCTCACGCATCGTATTGTAATCATCTGGACCCGCGACCGTACGAATTTTGTACTTTCTATATTCTTTCTTCTCAGGCTTACCATCAATAAATACAATCATGGCAGATACAGGATTGGTTCCTTGAATATTAGAATTATCGAAAGCCTCTATTCGATGTAGTGATTGAATACCTATCGCTTGACCCAAATTAGCAGCTGCTATCGAAGTCCGTTCTTCGTCGCGTTCAATAAGTCTGAATTTCTCATCTAGCGCAACCTTCGCATTCTCCGTTGCCATCACTATTAACTGCTTCTTCATTCCACGTTGTGGTACATATACTTTAATTCCTAACCACTCCTGAAGGGATGATACAACGTTGGCAGCATCCAAACTCCCTGATAATAAAGGGGTATGAAGTGTTTCGTCTATTTCCGACTCAACAACCTCATTAGTAGCCTCTGTGTTAAGTTCCTCCCGCTGTATTTCAGGGAGTAAAATCTCTTGAGGTAATGCTGGATTGTCTAGGTAATATTGCGTAACATAAGTCATAAAGTCACTGTACGCTTCCCCATAGAATGGGAACACGGAAGCGTGGCGCTGAATCATCTTCCCTTGGCGCAAATAAAGAATCTGAACACACATCCAGCCCTTATCCACGGCAAATCCGAGTACATCTCGATCTCTTGCGTCCGAAGTTGTAATTTTCTGTTTCTCCATAATCGTATCGATACTAATAATCTGATCACGAAGCTCTTGCGCTCGTTCGAAATAAAGTTCCTCGGAAGCTTCAAGCATCTTACGCTGCAGTTCCTTCCGTATTACTTCATGCCCTCCATTTAGGAAAGAGCTAATTTCTTGTGTGATTTCATCATAAGTCGCTTGAGGTACCTCATCCATACCACACGCTAAGCACTGCCCCATATGATAATAGAGACACGGCTCCTTCTGCTTCGAATTACATTTACGAAGGGGATACATGCGATCAAGAAGCCTCTTTGTCTGCTGTGCCGCATAGGCATTCGGATAAGGTCCGAAATACTTCCCCTTATCCTTCAGCACGCGACGAGTCACTTCCAATCGTGGGTGCAGCTCATTCGTAATCTTTATATAAGGGAACGTCTTATCATCTTTCAACAAAACATTATACCGCGGTTGATGTTCTTTAATCAGATTGCACTCCAAAATAAGTGCCTCTATATTACTCCTCGTAACGATATATTCGAAATTTCGAATATCAGAGACTAACAGTTGGGTTTTCGCATTATGACTCCCTGTAAAATAAGAGCGAACCCGGTTCTTAAGCACTTTAGCTTTACCCACATAGATAATAGTTCCTTCACTATTCTTCATCAAATAACATCCGGGAAGGTCCGGTAAGAGGGCTAGCTTGTTTCTAATATGATATTGAGCTTTCTCTTTCTCTTGTTCAGAATGGATCGGATGCTCCATTTGCTATCATTCCCTCCCCTCAGACCTCGTATCAACAGGAGCAAGTAGATGGATACCATCCTTGCATTCAAGTAGAAACGGCTATGCCGTCCTTTTTCAAAGACGGCACCCGTTTCAGCGGAAATATAAGGAATAGAGTAACATGTGAAACTTATACTTTCTTATATTTTTAATAAAGCGCCCCCGGAATCCGGAGACGCTTAGAATATAACATCGTTCTTATTGGTGTTTGGAGATCATGCTCTTTAATGCTTCCTTCGAGTTCAATCCAACCACTTTATCTACGGGTTGACCATCTTTGAAGACGATCAGCGTTGGAATACTCATTACTCCGAAACGAGATGCCGTTTCTGGATTCTCATCAACATTCACTTTAGCGATCTTGACACTATCACCTAGATCAGCGGATAGTTCATCCAGAATAGGAGCGATCATCTTACAAGGACCACACCAAGGTGCCCAGAAATCTACTAATACCGTTCCTTGACCTTCTACTTCTCCGGAAAAGGATTGATCAGATACATTAACAATAGCCATTATATTTTCCTCCTTATTTAGGAAATTTCCATAATTTTAAACTGATATGTCTTTGTGGACAGTTATAAGTATAACATATTTTTATTAGCAATGCGAAACCCCAAAACTCACTTTTTCCAGATATTCTTTACAAGTTCTTTTAGAATTGGGTATACTTGAAGTAAGTTAGGTCTGTTTGTCTATGATTATTATCATGTGCAAAAATATGACCTTTATGAGGAGGATTTGATCATGGAAGCAAATGTGCATTTCAAAGATCCACGTGAACATATAAATGAAGAACCACGTGATGATTTGGGCGATTTAATGGCTGGCTTTGGTGGAATGTTCTTACTCATGACCGTTCTATTCTTCGGTATGGTTATTATCAAGTTCATTGTCTCTGGCTAATCGTAGATTATGTTAGGAGAATACAAGAAGGGGCTGTCCCGGGAGGTCTTAACTTTGACCTAAGGGATCAGCCTCTTTTTGTTATTTCAATTATCGGTCATGTCAATTATCGATTGCCACGATGGTTCTCTCCATGCAGGTTCACTACATCGACGAAAGGAGCAATTCGATCCATTAAACGTTGCCCTTTATATCCTTCTTCCCCATCCTTATTCGTAAAGCTGAGATGCTTCTCTAGACTCTCAATATTATAATTCGAAGTGTAAAATGTTGGTTTGCGATTCATTCGATAATTTAGAATAGATCCCATAATATGATCGCGGGCCCATGGATTCAAATTCTCTGCACCAATATCATCAAAAATAAGCAAATCACAATTCTTCATCATTTCAGTCGTTTCCTTAAGCTTTACATTATCCATCATTAACGATTTCAAATCCTCCACGAACTCTGGCATATAGACAATAACTCCAGTGAATCCCGCAATCGCTAGTTCGTGTAACATATAGCTCATGAGAAAAGTTTTCCCCGTTCCAAATGAACCATAGAGGTACAACCCGCGAATGGATAATCCATTCTCTTTTGTCTCGCTGATATACTGAAACACCTGTTGTACTGCAGGCGCACGCAGACGATCCTTGCCCATAATCTCTACTTCTTTATACCCCTCATTCAATGCCCGCTCATCCACATAAAAACTCTGAATCCGTTTCTTCACTTGATCCTCATGTTGTTTAGTCACAAAGAGTGCACAAGGTGCCTTCCGCTCATTTAGCTCCGCTTCTCCATTGACTGCTTGCACCTCAAGCTTAGTGAAATGACCTTTAAAGTCATTGGGACAATTAGCAAGCCCGGGACAGTTATCACAGTTTCGCTTGTCACCAACATACTGATATAAACGACTCATATTGAGACGTAGCTTAGCATCATCTAATTCAGGATGAAGTATACGCAACTCCTTAATCAGCGGATGATTAAGCAGTTCTTCTTCTATCTCCTGCGACTGGCGTCGGAAAGAAGGGTTCTTCATCTGCTTGAGAAGTTCACCTAAAGACTCCATCCCTTATCCCCCTTAAAATAATTATTTAATACTCTATTCAGACTTAGCCTTGTTTCTTATTCGCTTGAATTTCGGCAGCCATCTTCATCATCTCTTCAAATTCTGCCTCAGAGACTTCTTCAGCTGGGCTATTATCCTGAGCTACAGCAATTTCTGGCTTCATCTTCGTAGTTTTGCCGTATGTCCGACTTCGTGTTCCACCTGAGGCTTGCGCCTGCTTACCTTTCACCTTGGATTGATCTTTGATGTACTGCACTGCCTTCTCGTAGGTATCAATCTGCTTCAACAACATATTAGACGCGATCGCCTCTACAAAATTGCGGTTAATACGCTGGTCTCCACCTGTAGCTAACAGTGAGATCAAATAGTGAATGAGTATATTAATAACTTCTCCAGGTAACTTGTAACTCAGATCAATCTTCTCAAATATATCTACGAAATTATCCGGCACAGAACCGGGAAATAAAGTCTTTAGTAATTTGGTATACGGTTCGTTTCGAAGCATCATATTATACTGATGGATATCACACTTTGACTTAAATTGCATCGGCACTTCAACATAATACTCCATTTGCACAGCATGTTCCATTTGAAGGGATCCCGTAGGTGTTTCTTCCGCTTGCCGAATGGATATCATTTTACCCGCTTGAACTTCTCGTTGTTCTTGTCTTTTCTTTCCTTGGCGAAAATGTAGATTGGCCTGATGTTGCAATTCATCCAGGATGATATCTCCCTGTGCAGTAAATATTCCATCCTCATCAAGAAGACGACATAAATCCTGAACATTCAGATCATATTTATTGACAACATAATTCACAATTCCCATTTGTTCAAAGTTGAAACGAAGCTTCTCAACATACTGACGATTGTCTGATTCTTTCGGAAAACGAAGAATAATATCAGCATAGTTCAGAGCGTTACTTTCCTCGCCTACCTGTAGACCGGACTGTCTAGTTGTAGACACTTCTGATAAGGCTTGTTCCAACTCATAATCTATCACATGTGTGTTTAATTCAAAAATTTCATAAAAGGGCACCGAAATATTCTCTTTATTCTGCGTAGCCCCTGACCATTCTTCAGGTTCTTTGGTCCACAGCTCCTCACGCAAAGAAAGAACCGCAAACTTACCAATCTTATCGCGTAATAAGAGTGTTAAGTGCTGCGTATTAAAAAATTCAGATGGTGATAACGGCGCTGTTAATTCATACTCGTACATATAATCATCGTTGTCTGGTATATAGATACGACTTGTTTGTAAAAGACCTACAGCTTCAAGCTTCGAAGATTGTTCTATAAGGAATTTGCGCCCTGTCTCACTAGGATCCATCCCCAGCGTTAAAAAGAGGTGGCGTTGTTGATCTATATTGGAATAACCTATCTTCTCTACAGGTATCCGTTGAAACAAGAGTCGATAGAAGCTAATAGCGAATGCGCCAACCATCGGTTGATAGATACAACTTAGCATTCTATCATCCAAGCTGCTTAAACTAAAATTACGATAAACGTAGTATGGATGGTTCTCAGTATAATGTAGAAGACTCTTTATGCGCATTGTTTACCTCCCACTCGTTACGTACACTTCTTCTATTCTATCATAATTTCAATATCACGTTCGACGTATTTCATGTTTATTATTGAATTTCCAACATCTTCTATCTACAGAAAAACAGCCCTTCCGTAAGGAAGAGCTGCTCATAATGACACCCATTCAAAACATCGTATATCCACCTTGACGCAACTTCTTAATCGCCCATCCACTAACATAGGCCCCTACTAAACCAGCAATCCCTGTAAGATAGTCTCCTATATGAAACGAACTAAGATGAGTCCATAAGGACATACTATGATCCCACATGGAATATACAACAACAGGTAAGATCACGATAATAAATAAATAACAAGGAAACCATGTCGTCTTCATTAACATATTAAGAATAAAGCCAATGCCGAACATCATCACAAAGAACAACACCATCAATACGATCATAGGTATAAATCCCACTTGGTTTAGTTCACCTCTTCTTTATATCAACTATTCAATTAAAAACATCACCAAAAGATCAGCTAGTAGCTAGTTTACTAAATAAATTGTCACGAAGCAATGAACATTGCGTGAATTGATTGTGACATCGTTTGCTCAATGGCTTCCACTTGAGATACAATATAATCATTGTAATATGATGTTACCAAAATTAGGAGTGATTGATCATATGAGTGAAGTCGCACAAACCCTTGAAGGATGGTATTCCCTTCATGATTTACGTTCCATTGATTGGGCTGCTTGGAAATCTGCTGATGACGAAGACCGTGCCATGGCGCTGGATGAGCTTCATGCTTTTCTGCAAGAATGGACTCATGTAGAATCTGCCCAAAAAGGGAGTAGCACAGTGTACTCTATTGTCGGTCAGAAGGCTGATTTTATTTTTATGCACCTACGCGAAACATTAGAAGACTTAAATGCTGTTGAAACTGCTTTTAATAAAACAATGTTTGCTAAATACACGACCAAGGCCTATTCCTACGTCAGTGTTGTTGAACTAAGCAATTATATGGCTAGTGCAAATGGTGGTAATCCGATGGATAGCCCAGAAGTGGTTGCACGACTTAAACCTATTCTGCCAAAAAATAAATATATCTGTTTCTATCCAATGAACAAGAAACGCGATCTCGGAGATAACTGGTACATGCTCAGCATGGAGGAACGTCGCACATTAATGCGTAGCCATGCATTGATCGGTCGTAGCTATGCTGGTAAAGTAAAACAGATCATCACCGGATCTGTTGGACTCGATGACTGGGAGTGGGGAGTCACTTTGTTCGCAGATGACGCTCTCCAATTCAAGAAACTTGTCTACGAAATGCGTTTTGATGAAGTTAGTGCTCGCTATGGCGAATTTGGCGCATTTTATGTTGGTAGTTTGCAGAACGAACAATCTTTCGAAGATATGCTAAAATTATAAGCTCAAAATTATTATAAAAAAGGATTTGTCACACCAATGAACGGGTGACAAATCCTTTTTTATTGTTTTCTTATTATTCTTGTTTTGTTTCTTTCCTAGAATCCAGATATTCTGCCGTTGCCGCATCACGGGCACGACCTTTCTCCTTCAGCCTTTCAATAGCCGGTAGAATCAGAATATCAACTTCCTTCTGAATCGTGTAGGCCAAATCATAAGCATCTTGTGACTCTAAGTAAGATCCAACTTCCATCAGAGCATTGTAACGATCCAATTCATCCCTCGTAAGTAATCCACGAACCTGAACGCTGCAATGTCTCATCCTATAAGAATCTTCCTTTTTTCAGCGCAAGTGCAATGCCGCCGATAGTCAACAGATATCTCATATCTACAATTTTCTTCAGTTGAGCTGCACTCCAGCCCTTATAAATCTTCTTACCTATAATTGCAATCCCCTCACCTTTACCCAAGGAAGCAACCGTACCCTTATTGCTATATTGGAATTTCTTCAGTGGCTGCTTACGGATCGTAGCTACCACGTTTTGCGCACAGCATACACCTTGTTGCATCGCTATTTGTGCAGTTGGTGGATATGGACGATCTTCTGGATTGAACACAAGTGAGTTGTCCCCAATGATAAAGACATTGTCATAACCAGGCACACGTAATTGCTCATCTACCTTGACACGACCTCTCATCGTCTCGAAGCCAGCTGCCTCGATCATACGGTTCCCGCGGATTCCACCCGTCCATACAACAGTAGAAGCTTTGATCTCTTCACCTGTAGCGAGAAGGACTCCTTCGGTTGTACATTCTTTGATGGCTACACCCATTTTGAACGTTACACCTTTACTTCTAAGAACTTCCATAGCGTAATCCACCAATTCAGGTGCGAACCCTGGCAATGCAGTTGGAGCCGCTTCGACATTATAAATATTTACAAGGTTAGGTTCCACATCATATTCTTTACACAGCTTCGGAATACGATCTGCTAGCTCAGCTACGAATTCAATCCCGCTGAATCCAGCTCCCCCAACTACGAAATTAATACGTTCTTGTGCATTCTTCTCATTCTTATACAACGCAAATTGATATTCAATATGTTTGCGTATCAGGCGGACCGAGTTAATGCTTCGAATGGACATCGCATGTTCAGCAAGCCCAGGAATACCGAAACTTTCTGGTTCTCCTCCCAATGCGATGATAAGATAATCATAAGAAAGCGTACCATCTTCAAGAATAATCTTTCTTTCTTGCGGACGAATTTCTTGTACAGACGATTTCACCAAATCAATCTTGAATTCATCAATTAAATTCGAGATTGAAACGCGCGTATTCTCTATACTATCTGTGCCCGCAGCAGGCATATGGAGATGTGTTGTGATGTAGTGATAGTCATGTCGATTTACCAACGTAACGTCTGCCTCGTTATACTTCAATTCTTTTTGAAGTCTTTGCGCTGTTAAGATTCCTCCGTATCCAGCACCTAGAATTACAATTTTGGGAATGTTGCTCATGATCCTACTCCTTCCAAGTTTTCCTCTTTATATAGTTTCAAGCTTTTCGAACCTTATTTTGTGAAAATATACACATCAATAATAAAACAATTCGATTTTAGAAATGAGATATTTATCACATATATACTAAACCTTTTATAAGATATAATCAAAGGAATGTTTCATTATTGATCTGGACCATCACATATACATAGAAATACTAGCCATTTTACAAGTAAATATCAAGATTTATTTGTAAATGAATACACTTTTCTTATCTTGTTGATCAGATTATAATGAATAAGATCAATTATTACACAATAACTATTTATTTGGAGGTGCTTTACCTAATGACATTCGAACCATCTAATGATGAAATGACCGATATAATCATAATCGGGGGCGGACCTGCCGGTATGTTTGCTGCTTTTTATTGCGGTATGCGTCAAGCGTCCGTAACTCTTATTGAAAGTATGCCTCAACTTGGTGGACAACTTGCCGCTCTTTATCCAGAGAAATACATCTATGATGTTGCTGGGTTCCCTAAAGTGACAGCTCAGGAACTTGTAGATAACCTACAACAACAATTGGATCTCTTCAAACCTACCCTGCGTCTTGGAGAAAAGGTAGTCTCTGTCGTTAAAGAAGATGAACGCCATTTCATTGTTAAGACTGACCAAGGTGAATATCATTCTAAGGCAGTCATTATAACAGCAGGTGTGGGCGCATTTGAACCCCGCAGACTAGAAGTTCCAGGTGCAGATCGTTTCGAGAAGGCCAATCTTCATTACTTTGTGAATGACCTGCAAGCTTTTAAAGGTAAAAAGGTACTCATCAATGGTGGTGGTGACTCAGCGGTTGACTGGGCACTTATGCTTGAACCTATCGCTGAACAAGTGACTCTCGTTCACCGTCGCGACAAATTCCGTGCACATGAACACAGTGTTGAGAACTTAATGTCTTCCAAAGTAAATGTCGTTACACCTTCAGAAATCACTGAACTTCATGGAGAGAACACGATAGAAAGAGTAACCCTCTCACATGTTAAGACAAAAGAAACGCAAGAGATCGAAGTAGACGTGGTTATTGTTAACTTCGGATTCATATCCTCTCTAGGACCGATATCTGAATGGGGCATCTCCATCGAAAGTAATTCAATTATTGTTGATTCTCGAATGGAGACGAACATCCCAGGTATATTTGCCGCAGGAGATATCACTACTTATCTAGGGAAGTTAAAACTCATTGCTGTAGGATTTGGTGAGGCTCCAACAGCTGTAAATAATGCAAAAGTATATATTGATCCTGAAGCTCGTCTCTCCCCAGGTCATAGCAGCAACATGAAACTATAGTTTCCATTATAAATGAACAGCTTTAAGGGTATCCCTTCTTAACGGACATGCTTTATCGTCAAGTGGATACCCTCTATTAGTCTGTCATGATCATATATGTTAATAATGCACGTACACCTCCGAAACTCCATCTTTATGAGTACCATTCACTTCCTAAATACCTAGATTACGTTTGTGTATTTCGGCTAATAGTAGCTTTATGAAATCACGCTCTAGCTTTAACTGAACAGCCAGTTCATAGGAATCTAACAACATCTCATCCGTTAATATAGCCATGATTATCACATCCCTTCCTCTTTTTTCCTAAATCTATCATATCAAACAATCCACAGCAGAACAAGCGTTCCCTCTATCCACAGGCAACTGTGGAGAACCTGTGTATATTTTGTTAATAATAGACAAATAGGTTGTCAAATAGCAGTGGATATTGTGGATAATTGTTATACACAGGGTAGATTCTTTTTCACTTTCAAAAAAAAAATAATTTATTTCCTTCTCTACTCTATTAAATTAACCACTATTCAGTTCATGACTCAACTTTTCAATAGTTTTTATTGTGGTCGAGTATTTACTTCAAAAATCCAAATCCGGCCATTCATATCCACGCCGTAATCAAATCCAAGCTCACCAATTCCCGGGAAGTGTCGCTCCATAATTGTTGTGCACACTCTTGTGAGTTGACGCATCTCTTGACGCTTAGCTCTGGAGGATTTCTTAGGTATGGACCGACGTAATCCTTCATGGCAACTGAGCAATCTGCCTCCCTTACACAGATTCGTAACAAATAAGCCTGGCTTAGCAAGACGCCCTACCATAGAGCGGAATATCCACTTATTCCCTGACTTAACTACCTTCACACGGTAATCAATGGGTCGTCCATTAATGGTTGCAAGCCGGATTCCTTGTTGTATTAAGTACGGTCTAGGAGCTTTTATTTTACGAAAAGTCATGATCATATTCTTAAAACTCGCGAAACTCAAAGTTTGTGATTGATGTGTTAGCTTATACCCTTCTGCACTACGAATGATTCGTATGACCCCATACCCACCCCCACCAACAACTGGCTTCACAACAACCATTCCAAATCTACGAAGCATCATTCGCAGATTTGGAATGGTTAAGTGCCTTGTCAGCGGAATAAACTTTATGACACTAGGATTGCTGAGCAGTGCCTCTGTCTTTAACCACTTGCTTGCCAACTGTCTTCCTGCCATCTTCATCCATCCCTTCTGGCTCCTATACGGTAACATACTCTTGCGCTGCCAATAATTCTTGGATGATTGTCCTTAATGAAGTATAATAGATACGAAGATATTGGGAGGAAGATGATACTGTGGCACAGTTTTTCGAAATATTATATTGGATCGCAATTGTTGGGATGTCAGCGGTTCTGGCACTAGTCACTTTATTGATTTTTGCCATTGGGTTTAAATTTATTAAAAGCAAACGAAGTATATTAGGACTGAGTTGTATTGCCTTTTCCATTGTATCCGCTACTATGATCGTATTGATGGTCAATCACACATTCCTCTTGAACACTTGATAAGAATTTTAAGCATGCAGTAAACAGCTAAAAGCCACTTGATTGAGGGGATTTATCTTCCCCCCTGAATCAAGTGGCTTTTATTTACCTATAAGAAAGCATATCATTCTTGAGTCAATATCTTTAACGGTCTCATCATTTCGTTATCCTCATGTTCAAGAATATGGCAATGCCATACATATCCAGGACCCAGGCTCGGGTTAAAGGGAAAGGGATTTCCATCCTGGGATGTAAACCGAACTCTTATTGTCGTAACTTCTCCTGCATTCATTTGTATTGTATCTTTCCAGCCTTTCTCATTAAGTGGAGGCTCAATCTGCTGATCTTGCAAATATGTGGCTATCGGCAGTGCCTTAGGCTTAACAAAATAAGGCGGGGTGCCCGGTGGTGTCGTTTGATTTAGTTTATTCCAGTCTCTTAAATAATCGTTTGATCGGCATTTCTGTCGGCTAACAAGCTGGAACTGCACAAGATGAAGATGGATTGGATGGGTATCATTTGTAAGGTTCACAACTTGCCAATCTTCTGTCGTTCCTGCCTGCGGCAGCTCAGAAACGGGATTTCGCCACATTTGGCCATCTAACGTAACTTCCAAAGGACCATTAGGACCCTCCAGTTCGAATAAAGTCAATGTTCTCGTTTTAGTTGGTTTTAATGACGGAATGATATTAAGAACAGGTGGCAATTTCTTTGGCTGTAAGACAGTTGCATTGGTGACTGTAAATTGCATAATTTGACCAACTGTTTCCGGGTCTGCCAGTGTTCCATCAGGGAAAGGAGCATGAGCAGTGTTCAATACAATAACGGACGTACCGGGAACTAGAGTAGAGAAATCAATAAGGATATCTGCCCGTTCTGCTGGTGCAAGCAAAAGTGATGAAAGTTCTACAGGCTGAGGCAAATAACCTCCATCGCTGCCAATCTGGATAAATTTCTGTTGATTCGAAAGCTTTAAATGATAAAAACGTGCGTTTGAACCATTTAGAACACGAAAACGGTATTGTTGAGGCTTGACATTAAGGTTCGGCCACACCTTTCCATTCACCATATTCGTGTTACCAAAAAACTCAGGTACCCAGTAAGGATGGATGCTTGGGTTAACCCCCACATGATCATAGAAAAGAGAACCATCAGTATTAAAAGATCGGTCCTGAATAATGAGCGGGATCTCATGTTCTCTACTAGGAAGAAACGAAGCAATGGGGTCATTCATATCACGGAGCACATATAACCCTGCAAGTCCTGCGTAAATATTCAAACGAGTTATTCCCATCGTATGGTCATGATACCAAAGGGTTGTAGCCTGTTGTATATTGGGGTAGGTGTAGCTATTAGTTTTGAATGTCATGCCGGTCTTTCCATCTGCTGTAAACCAAGCATCAGGATGACCGTCAAAATAAGATGGATTCTCTCCTCCGTGCAAATGCGGGACAATAGGTACAGGTATCTGTGCTAGAGGAAATCCTGGTGGAAATGATGGAGATGGCGGCCTCGGAATTGCCATGGAATTTGGATTTGCCCAATCGAGTGTCGGATCAACCGGGAGAAAATGGGGACCTGTGAGGTTGTTCATCCATTGAACAAGAACAGGGATTCCTCGAATGGCTTCAAAAGTAGGACCAGGAGCACTTCTAAAGTAAATAACCCTTCCTTCGTTCGGAACCTGTATCATACTACCATAACCAAAGACTTTCGTTGTTCCGAGGCCAGGCGGTAAGATTTGCTGTTCAAACTCACTCACATCAATTTGATATGAATGCCCAATCACTCGACCAGTCATTGGCTGTCTCAGAACAGTAGGCATATATACAGGTGGGATAACGAGTTGATTCACAAATTTAGGAATACTTTTAGGGTCTAATGGTTGTACTATATGCATCCGCTCCTCTCCATATGACTAAAGCATATGAAGAAAAGGAGCACTTCTTGCCTGAAAAAAGAAGTTAATTGCTTCATGTTGCTAAAGAGTAGTTTCCTTACCACAATAGAAAAAAAGACCCTTCCAGCAAGGTCTTTTTAAGAACAAATAAATATTAATTTAGATAAAGAACGCTTTGGAGATTATAACAAGCAAAATAAATAATACTAATATTGCCCCTACTCCTCCTCCACCAAATCCACGGACACCGTAACCTCCATCAAATCCTCCAACAAGTTCACTCATAGTAATTCCTCCTTTTAATTAGAATACACTTTACTATATGGAAAAATATAAAATTGAGATCGGGATTAATGGCAAGGAATATTTACCCTTGAAAAATGCTATGTGATGATTTTTGTTGCTAAGCTTTTCAAAAATACCCTTTCAGCACTCGCCAACAGGGTAATAAACTATCAAATACAACATGACACACTAAGGCCCCGCAGGATAATCACCGGCGGGGCCTTAGTGTGTCATGAAATACGGGGTATCTCAATAGTAAGCGATGAACCTTAAAAGGAGATTATATTGAGGTTAGAAGTAGATAAAAGCTCCGTTAGTTTAATAGAAAAGTCTATTCTAGGGAACTCAACTTGATCTAGACGATTATCGACAGGAACCTTTCACTTTTTTTAAAAGAAAAATAAAAAACCTCCTAAAATTGTGTGTAGGTGACACCACAATTTCAGGAGGTTGGAATCCACAACTCACGTTCCAATTAACATACACGTAAGAAAAGCTCTCTTGCTCACACGCTACAACGCTCTAAACCCTTCCTAGCACTCGCCCTCAGCCGCTGGCTTCCCAGCGTCCAGTGCTGTACGGAAACTCGATCCACAGCCACACGTAGCCGATGCATTCGGGTTATTGATGGTGAAGCCCCCTGTCATGCCGGATTCCTCGAAGTCGATCTCCAGTCCATCAAGATAGATCAAGCTTTCCTTGTCAACGACTATCTTCATATCATTAACATCCATATATATGTCATTCTCAGCCTCGTCATCATCAAATCCCATGGCATATGAGAAACCACTGCAACCACCAGCTTGCACGCCAAGTCTTAGAAACATATTCGGTGTTTCTTGCTCTGATAACATTACTTTCAGTCTATCTGTAGCTAGTTCACTTATATTAATCATTATTTCAGCCTCCTTTTGAGTCATACATCAATTATACTGCACAACACATTTACCCTCAAGTCAATAAGACTAATTAGTTGTTCTCCGTCAACTTATTCATTTCTATTCATATTGCGACTACTTAAGGGTAGGTCTATAATAAGAAAGTATGAATTTGATTGAATAGGAGGAATTATTGTGTCTACACTTATTACAACTAATACAGATCAACACATGGCTGCCATTATAGAAAAGGTACAATTAGGACAGCGTTTAACGATTGAAGATGGTATTTATCTCTATGAAACAGATGATATACTGACCCTTGGACAACTTGCGAACCAAGTCAATCTTCGTAAAAATGGAAAAAAAGTATATTTCATTGAAAATATGAGTCTTTACTTTACAAATGTATGTGAATCCTATTGTGCCTTCTGTAACTTCCGTAAAGATCAAGGAGAGGAAGGTTCTTATACCCTCTCAGGCGAAGATATGGTTAAACACGTTAATCAGCATATTCACCCTGGTATCCGCGAGTTTCATATCGTTGGGGGTCATAATACTCATGTCCCTTTCCAATACTATGTAGACTCTTTACAAACCTTGACTGATCATTATCCTAATGTCACGTTAAAGGCATACACAGCAGCCGAGATTGAGTTCTTCACACGTATAAGCGGTCTTAGTACCACTGAGGTACTTCAGAAGCTTCAGCAAGCGGGTCTGAAGACTCTAACAGGTGGTGGTGCTGAAATTCTATCCGATCAATATCGTCAAAAGATGAAGGTTGATAAAGCCAATGTTGAGCAGTATTTAGACGTCCATCGTTCAGCTCATCAATTGGGAATGAAGACACACACAACGATGTTATACGGCTCCATTGAAAGCCATGAAGATCGAATTAAGCATATGGTTCAAATACGTGAACTACAAGATGAAACGAACGGATTTATGGTATTCATTCCTCTTTCCATGCAACCCAAGAATAGAAACGCCGGTATTATGCGTCGTAATTCTGCCTATGAGGATCTAAAGACCATTGCCATTAGCCGATTAATGCTGGATAACATCGACCATATCAAAGCATACTTCATTAATATAGGTGCCCAATTGACGCAAATGGCTTTAAGCTTCGGCGCTTCTGACGTTCACGGTACAATCATAAATGAACGTATCAGTCATGCCGCAGGTGCTTTAACCCCTGAAGGATTGACACGTAAAGAATTAATTTGGCTTATTAAAGGTGCTGGACGTATTCCTGTTGAACGCGATACTTTCTATAACGAAATCCAAGTGTTCGAATAAATATTTACCCATAAAGTGAGTAGATAAAGGGGTCGAAGCATCCATGAGGAAACTGGTTATTCTTGGTGGTGGATACGGTGGTCAAGCGATTATACAAGGTCTTATCAATCACCATCTACCTGATGATGTTGAAGTCATATTAATAGATCGAATGCCCTTTCAAGGGCTTAAAACAGAATATTATGCCTTGGCTGCGGGGACCGCTGCAGATATTGATCTTCGGGTCTCTTTTCCCAAGCATCCGCAACTCAGTATCCAATATGGCGAAGTTACTTCCATTGATTTAGACAGCAAAACCGTTCATATAGCACACGCCGAGGACATTTCATATGAATATCTTGTCATAGCTCTTGGTTGCACAGATAGTTATCATGGAATTGAAGGTGCCGAACAATATACGAATAGTATTCAATCCTTCTCCAATACCCGTAAAACATATCAACAACTTAACGATCTCTCACCTTACGGTCATGTCAATATTGTAGGAGGCGGTCTTAGCGGGGTTGAGTTAGCAGCAGAATTAAGAGAAAGCAGACCCGATCTGAATATTTCTATTCTTGACCGTCCAAGTCGTATTCTATCTACTTTCCCTTCTAAGTTGTCTATTTATGTAGAGCACTGGTTTAAAGTGCACCACGTGGATATTCGTTCCCTTATTTCAGTGGAACGAGTGGAAGATGGTTCAATCCACAACGGTTCTGAGATCATTCATAGTGATGTAACGATTTGGACTGCGGGCATTCAGCCTGTCCAAATCGTGCAAGATCTTCAAGTTGCTAAAGACCGCGGTGGGCGCATTATTCTAAATAGCTATTCCCAAATCGCTGAACACCCTGAAGTATATGTTATTGGGGACTGTGCTAGCCTGCCATTCGCACCAAGCGCACAAGCCGCTGGTGCACAAGCCGAGCAAGTAGCCGAGGTTATTCATTCGTTATGGCGTGATGAAACTCCTAAATTACAGCCTATACGCTTAAAGGGAACTCTCGGTGCTCTTGGTAAAAAGGCTGGTTTCGGACTTATGGGTAAATCATCTGTTATGGGACGTGTTCCCCGTATACTAAAAAGTGGCGTTCTTTGGATGTCTAAACGACACTTCGGTTAATCCAGATCAAGTTCATCCCATGCTTCAGCTTCTTTTATCTTTGCCATAATAGCAGCAAGGAGTTCTTCCGCGCTCTCCGCTGACACAATTTCACCATCTACCATGGCATATGGCATCATATAACATTGGCCGCAATTCGTTAGACATCCGTATTCAACAACGTCATAATCAAGGTTAAGCTCTAGCTCTTCCATGATTTTATCCGTACCAAAATGTAAATTATTCGTACAAAATTCAATAATAGGTCTCAATTGTATCCACCTGCTTTACTTTCTGTTTTGTTTTTGTCTGCATTTGTACTATAATGAGTATATAGGAAGGAGTTGAACACTATGAGTGAAAACGCACAAAGCACCATGTATGATGAAGTATTGGATGTATTAGATAAACTTCGTCCGTTTCTTCAACGTGATGGCGGTGACGTAGAATTGGTCGACGTAGAAGATGGTATCGTAAAACTAAGATTGGTGGGGGCATGCGGCAGTTGTCCGAGCTCCACTATTACTTTGAAAGCTGGTATAGAACGTGCTCTCCTTGAAGAGGTTGATGACATTCAAGATGTAATACAAGTATTCTAAACCAAATTTCTAAAGTGAGAAATCTTCATCATATTTAGAGAAAGTCTTGGTCTTCATTTATAGAAGAGACCAAGACTTTTTTTTATGCAATTTATACCCATGGTCTAATGGGATCAAGCCCACCCGTAATATCCATAATATTACCCGTTATGAAGTCGGAATCTTCCTGACACAAATATTGAATAACTCGGGCAATATCCTCTCCACTACCAGGTCTTCCATTCGGTGTCTCTAGATCCACTACCCCTTCAACTTCTGCAATTGACTTCTCTTTATTCATTCCTCTAATATCTCCAGGACACACCATATTAACCGTAATCCCATAAGGAGCCTCTTCCACAGCTAATGTTTTAGTGAACGAGACCAACCCTGTCTTGGCTGCTGCATACACCGCACGATGAGGCCAAGCTCTAGCTTCACCTGCATGTCCGAAGCCAAAGTGGATAATTCTTCCCCACTTCTTCTTCCGCATAGATGGAATTACCATATGATCAAGCAACATCGCACCAAGCAAATTACCATGAATAAGAGACATAATCTCCGCTTGTGTATACTCTACAAATAAACGTCTTTCCC
This sequence comes from Paenibacillus sp. FA6, assembly GCF_051550225.1. Classification (NCBI taxonomy): domain Bacteria; kingdom Bacillati; phylum Bacillota; class Bacilli; order Caryophanales; family Paenibacillaceae; genus Paenibacillus; species Paenibacillus sp. FA6. Next base: position 3,429,575 of record NZ_CP188820.1, read on the forward strand.
TTATAAAGGGTCCCGCATTATTCACGATTATATCTGTACCACCGAATTGCGTGTTCACTCGATCTACTAATCTCTCAATTTGTTCGGGCTCAGAAATGTCAGCCTGAATAGCGATACATTGTACACCCTTCTGTTCAATAATGCTACGTAATTCCTCTGCTTCATTCGCACTATGAACATAATTAAGAACGATATTGCAGCCTTGGTCCGCCAAGGTTAGTGCTGTTCTCTTACCTAGTCCCTTCGCACTTCCGGTAATCAGGGCTACTCTTCCATTCAAAGCTTTCCCTCCCTCAAAGAGTGGTCATCCACTAATTATAGAAGATTTAACAGCCCTCTACAAATATAATCCCACAGAACTAAAAATCGCTCTGTGGGATTATAAAGAAATCACTATAAATACGAGTTCAAAAATTCAGGTTTCCAGCGCATGGAAATATCAATTAGAATGCTGGAAGAACGGCCCCTTTATACTCATCCTCAATAAATTTCTTCACATCGTCCGAAGTCAATGCTTTCGCTAGCTTCTGGATAGCTTCAGAATCTTTATTATCTGGACGAGCAACCAAGATATTCGCATATGGATTATCTTTACCTTCGATGATTAATGCATCATTCACAGGATCTAATCCAGCATCTAGTACGTAGTTCGTATTAATGATCGCAAGATCTACTTCCTCCAATTGACGCGGTAGAATGGCAGCTTCATGTTCAGTAATTTTAAGATTCTTCGGATTTGCCGTAATATCACTTATCTTCGCTTCTACTTTGTTCGGATCACTTAATGTGATTAGACCGTTATTAGCTAACAAACTAAGAGCACGACCTCCATTGGTAGCATCATTCGGAATAGCCACTTTGGCACCGTCTGGTAACTCATCAATCGATTTAATGCTACTAGAGTACCCACCTAATGGTTCAATGTGTACAGCTACAATAGATACTAGATCCATTTTACGTTTCCCATTCTCACTATCAAGATACGGTTGGTGTTGGAAGAAGTTAGCATCCAATTGTTTCTCGAACAATTGTGTATTCGGTTGAACATAGTCTGTAAACTCAATAATCTCTAACTTCACGCCTTCCTTCTCTAATGCTGGTTGAATATGCTTCAGAATCTCAGCATGTGGTACAGAGCTTGCCCCAACCTTCAATGTACCTGATGATTTGTTACCACAAGCAGCCAATACAACGACTAGTGAAAGACTTAGAAAAGCAAGTGTCCATTTCTTCATTTGTAATTCCCCTTTTCTTCGATATGAATAATGTGATATATATGCATCCGAATAAATATTCGGGTAATGCCAACATCAATACAATCCTTACTTTCGCGTAAAATGACGCACAAGACGGTCACCCGCCATTTGTAAAAACTGTACAAGTATGACCATTAGTACTACAGATATAAACATTACTTCATTCTCGTATCTGTAATAGCCGTATCGAATGGCCAGGTCTCCAAGACCCCCTCCACCCACCATACCCGACATCGCCGTGTAGGAGACGAGAGTAACGGTTGTAATCGTCATCGCTGCTAATAGACCTGGTCTAGCTTCTGGTAGCAGTACACGCATGATAATCTGCCATGTCGAAGCACCCATCCCCTCTGCAGCCTCAATCACACCGCGATCCACTTCACCAAGTGACGTCTCCACAAGTCTCGCAAAGAATGGAGCCGCTGCAACAACAAGTGGTGGGATAGTCCCTAATACACCCATCGACACCCCAACAATCTGTCTTGTAATAGGAATCATAGCAACGATTAGAATGATAAAAGGTAGCGAGCGTAATATGTTCACAATGACCGAAAGGATGGAATATACGAAATATACTTTACGATCAGAAGATCGTGCCGCAAGATAGAGTATAATACCTAATGGAAGTCCGATAATAATCGTAAATACAGCCGACGCTCCTAACATCTTCAATGTATCGACAATAGCAAGCGCAAGCTCGTTCCAGCCCACCTTAGAGAAATCTAATCCCAACATCAGCCTATCACCTCCACATCAAGCCCTTGACTTACTAGCTTATCGATTGTTCTCGAAATATCATCCGACTCACCTTCAAATCGAACAATCAGTTGACCATAAGGGGTATCTTTCAGTGTGGAAATCGTCCCTTGTAAAATGGCAAAGTCTACGCCTGTATCCCTCACGGTTCTTGAAAGAATAGATTCGTAGGTTTTTCCTCCTAGGAAAGTAATCTTAACAACTTGAGAAGTTAAAGGATGTATAGAACTCATATTTACTGCTTGTTTAAGTAACTCGCTATGATCTAGATCTCCCCGTGTAAAGTCACGTGTAATAGGATGTTGTGGTTTAAGAAATACATCTGACACTGTGCCCTGCTCTACAATACCACCCTGATGAATAACAGCTACTCGATCGCAAATACTCTGAATGACATGCATTTCATGCGTAATAAGTACGATCGTTAAGTTGAATCTCTTATTAATATCCAGCAATAGCTTCAAAATAGAGTTCGTTGTTTGCGGATCCAATGCGGATGTTGCCTCATCACATAATAACACTTCCGGGTCACTTGCCAATGCTCGGGCTATACCTACACGCTGCTTCTGCCCACCGGATAGCTGCGCCGGATATTTATCACGATGATCTTCCAGCCCTACAAGAGTAAGTAAATCATTCACTTTCGTCTCAATATCACTATTAGATGTGTGAACAAGACGCAATGGAAATGCAATATTGTCATAGACTGTCGCCGAAGAGAGCAGATTGAAATGTTGATAAATCATACCAATTTTACGACGCTCTGCCTGCAATTGCTTCGTTCTCAAGGAGGTCAGATTAACGCCATTCACCCATACCTCACCTGATGTTGGACGTTCAAGCAAATTAATACATCGTATAAGCGTACTTTTCCCAGCACCAGAATGACCGATAACCCCAAATATATCTCCCTTTGCAACGGAAAGATCCAGTCCAGTTAATGCCGTGGTTACACGATTACCTTTACCGTATTCCTTCGTTAATTGCTTTAATTCAATCAAGCTCAGACCCTCCTCTCACGTTCAATAATTAGAACGATACCAATACCTTTACCAAACAATATAAAAAGCCCATTTTCCAGAATGAAAAAGGGCGCTCTTTGTGTAAAGACGAAGCCTTCTCATCTGTCAGTGCCGATTCAACACGGCCCTGAAGGATTTAGCACCATGACATCTGTAGATAAGGAGACAATCGCCTCTTTAAACATACAAACCGGTTGCTGGGCTTCATCGGGCCTATCCCTCCGCCACTCTTGATAAGAACAAACGTTATGAAATTAATTATTGTTATTATAGGTTTTTTCTGAAAAATTGTCAAAAGGGGTTTATTTCTAAGTATTCAAATGAACACTCAAGTTCGGATGGATTTATCAATCCATCGTTTGTTCGTATACAGAAAGACAGTGGAGAGTGTTCTACACACCATGTCTAGACCCTGTTTCAATTCCAGCAAATGCATGTCCAAATCTTCTAGTGTAAGCTTATCATGAAGTCCATGATGCCGTTGCCACAGATCATCTTGCATTTCCATATTCATATAATGAATTTCTGAATTTCTTCGCTTCCTAAGAATCCTAAGCGGTTCACGATATTCTTCCTTGATTGAACTCAGCATCACCCCAAGCGAGCTATGCTTCTTGTTACGTGGGAATTGGCGTAACACTGTAAAAAAAGAATATTGAGATTTAACCTTCGATGTTTGCAGATCATAAATTTCATTTAACACAGTACCCAGTTTATCTAGAATAGCAAATACACGGATAAATCCATTTTTATAGAAATAAACATATCGTGCGTAAGCCATTTGCTCATCTAAGGTCATATCATCCATATATCCAGCTGTTATAGATTTCCTGAAATAGGCAGATACAGAGTAGCTTTGTTCCAACTCAGTCAATGACGATATAAGACCACGAGTCCACACCTCAAGTTTACGTAAGTTATGAGTGGGGTCCTTATAGCGATTCATTTCTTGCTGAAGCAATTGGGTCGCCTTCTTCATCGTAACATAAGCATTCTCCAGTAAAGGATTACTTTCTTCATTAGACATGTCTCCAAGTAATTCTCTCAGCATAGTGATCCCCCCTATTTCCTTAACTGCCATACCCTTACGCTAAGATAACACAGTACACCAAACAAAGAGGACACGAGCAGATTATGAAGTAAAGCAGCAAATATATAGAGCTCAGCATTGCCCAAAGCATAGATGAGTCCTGCACCACTTAACACTTGCATAAGGCACAAAGTCACAGCCGAAATACCCAACATTTGTAATTCGCGATTTCCACGGTTCCCATGATAAGCCAAATGTGCCAGCGTCGCGACCATGATAAATAATAGTAACGCAGCTAGTCGATGAATAAAGGCTATCCCAACTCCACCAGATAGTTCTGGTATCCATTCTCCATTACAGAGTGGCCAGCCTGAGCATCCCCCAGACGAATTGGAATGACTAACATAAGCACCGATATATACAACAATATAACAATATCCTGTCGTCATCCAGGTCATATTTCGGAAAGTAGGACTCACCCGTGGCATCCTAATAAAATCTAGCTCACCCTTCGATTTATGTACTCTACGTATGCCTAGCGCGAGCATTAATGCACTTGCAAAAGCGATCAATGAAAATCCAAAGTGCAATGCTTTTACGGCAGAGGATTGGTCATAAATGACTGTGAGAGCCCCCATAACAGCTTGAACCAATACGAATATTAGTGTCATCACAGAATAAGCCCTTAAATCACGACGTTTGTTATATAACCAAAAAGCAATAACGACTGCCAAAGCTAATAAACCAGCTAGTCCACTTACCAATCGATGTGAATACTCGATTAATGATTCAACCGTATGTGCAGGGATAAACTTACCATGGCATAACGGAAACTCCTGACCACATCCTAGCCCCGACCCTGTTCTCGATACAACTGTACCGCCAAAGGTGGCAAAAAACATCACAAAGAACGTTAAATAACTGAGCCATTTCAATTGTTTCGTATTCAATATATTTCACCTGCTGATCTAATTATTTTTGCTTTTCAATTATACCCTATAAATATAACCCTGCCACAGTTCCTTTGTGACAATCTATTCATGAATAGAAAAACACCACCCCTATCTTGTTATAGAAGTGATGTGAATTTATTACTTACTAAATCGTGTTATATACATTTATGGCAGTTTGCAGAAACTGTTCAATTTCTTCACGCGATTTGCGAAGTTTATTTACAAAGCGAACGAGTTCTCTTCCGTCTGCATAAGCAACAAAGCTTGGTATTCCCATAATGTTCTGTTCCTCACTCACAGTTCCAACTTGTTCTATATCGACTTCTACGAGCGTTAATTGTTGTGAGAATTTCTCCTCAACCTCACCAATAAATGGCTCAATATACTTACAATCAGAGCACCAATCTGCTTTGAATATGGCAACCGTTAAATTTGGAGATTGTATAGATGCATCAAATTGTTCCTTCGAATTTACCTTTTTCATCTAACTTCAGCCCTTTCTACTCTTCTTTTTTATATAAGTGAACCAAAATGGGGAGTGGAAGTCAAATTTTAGAGACATACTGAGCATAGAAACAAATTCTTTGAAAGGATGTTCAATTATGTCGAACAAGCATTTGAATCCCCGATCATTTGTCAATACGTTAAGCCTTGTAAGAACTCTTCCACAGCAAGCTACCGAGGTGCTAAAGGGTAAATATGCATGTTGGAAATTATCACGCCCATTTCATAAACATCGTAGGATCTTAGGATGGAATGAGGCAACTGCACAAATAATAAGAAATCAAGTAGACAGAGCACTAGACGATTTGAATCGCTACCGAGACACTCATATTCACTTGGGCAAAGAACTTCAACCATCCTTAACGGATCTAGATCATAACATAATACACGAAATACAAATCGCTACAACTGCTGCCAACCAAAGCAACATCACACGTACTCAAGCCTACCTTCATTGTTATGAGTCCTACCCTGAACTCCATTGGGCCTTATTAGCCCATATGGTATCTCGCAATGGCGGTTGGAAAATGAGCGACCTGAAAGGTGGCTTAATGGCTGATCTCACGGATGGATCCCTCAGAGACGACATCTACCGAATGTTAGAACGCTGCAATGCTCTTATTTTCCAAGATGCCTATCCTCAACTTCAACTCTATATGCACAGTAGGCAACATGGTTGTAGCTTCTTCCATCTCCTGGAACATTTCCATGTATCTACGTTCATGAATTCCTTTTGGAGTCATTTCTGGCTTGATCGGAACAGTGCGTTGCTCGCTGTAGGATTAATTATTAATGAACAGCATTATATTGAGGACCGAGTCATTCAACAACCCTTTTACCAGAAAAAAGTCTTCCAAAGTTCAGCATATAAGATCAATCATCTAGCCCATGTGAATCAAATTCTCTTTCCTCTAAATGAGGTGACTACTTCGAACATGGAGGAGAGCCCTGATCTCAGCCCATCTCCAGGACTTGTCGGCTTAGTATTAGAAAATTTCAAGAATATCGATGAACGAATCAATCTCGGCAAATCATTATATGGTCTTCTTTTCGGATACAGTGATGTCCTGAACCGAGTCACTTCATATGCAACCAGCATCATTCATCAGGGCTCTAGAAGCGAGTATTGGCCACATTTATTCACTACAGATAAAGAAACAGCTATGAACTCCTCTATGGAGAGCTCACAGCTGTTAGATCATGAATGGCTATCGCCAGGACAACGCATTTACAGTCCCGTTCTAAATGACGTGTGGTTCGATATGCCCTATGACCCAATTCCTCGATACGATTGGCTTAAAGATAAGAATGTTACCCAATATATCTCCAAACCTTCAAGACCTATTCTAATCGAGATGAGTCACGATCATCGAGCGGCTCTGCAAAAGACAGCATTAGCACACGATATCGTAAGGAACTTTGATTAATATGGAACTCCCACTGTTAGTCGTTCGCACGATTACGAATACGTTTCGGTTGCAGACGCATAAGTGGTGCGAATACCTTCTGTAACATACGGGGGTAGCTGGATAATTCATCTTGACGTAGAACCCCAAGTACAATAAGCAGAACCAAGTAAATAACAACGACAGCGACTCCTACAACTAAACAGGTGACTAGATAAGCTAATCTATCTGGCATAATATGTACAAGTTGGATTCCTACTTGATTCAGTCCATACCCCGCTCCAGCGGACATAATAATCGTTATCATGAAGCTAATCCAGCGCTTTCCAAGTATGGTGAAAGGCACAATCACCTTAAGAAGTCTAAGATTAAGAAGCGTAATCACTAAGAAACAAAGCCCCGTTGCTGCGATAATACCATAGATTCCAAAGAATGGAGCTAGAGCGTAACTGGCTGCAAGCTTCACAACAACACCAATCATAACGTTGACCATCGATACTCTCGCTTTACTCACGCCGAGTAATATCGAATTGGAGGTCATCATCGTAATCTGAAATATCGTCCCTAAAGTAAGTAACATAATGATCCCACTGCCATCTAAATCTGTAAATAAAAGACCATTAACAGAATACGCTGCCACACACAGTGCGATAACCATCGGCATACCGGTTAGAATGGCAATTCTCATCGCCAATGTAATTTGTTGTTTAAGATATGACTGATCCTTTCGAGCGAATGCCGCTGATATGATTGGAATCAGTGATGTACTAAGCGCTATAGCTAGTATTGGTGGAATACCGGCTACTGGCTGTGCCCGACTTCCGAGAATAGCTAGAACTTGAGTTGCGTAAGTATCCCCTGACTGACCGATTAGCAACTCTTTGATAATAGAAGTATCAATAAAGTTCACGGCCGGAACAGCTAACGAGGTTAATACAATAGGTATCGATAATGTGAATATATCTTTATAAATACGCAACATAGGAAGCGACGAACCCTGACCCTCTTGAAGGTTAAGTGTGCGGTCCTGTCTACGTATTTTAATTGTAAAATATAACATAACCCCAAATGCCCCAATACTACCGAACACGCCGCCAAACGATGCGCCGGCAGCAACCAAACTGTCATCGTAATCCATTCGTAGCAAAATATACGCCAGTATGAGTGCCGTTCCGACTCTCGCCATTTGTTCTACAATTTGTGAGAGACCACCAGCCATCATATTGTTGCGGCCTTGGAAATATCCACGCATCATAGCAATGGTAGGAAACAGCAGAAGTGCAGGTGCTAAAGTACGAATAGCAAGGGTCGCTTCAGGTGTGTGAGTGCTGGCAGCGTAATACGGTGCACCCACATACAGGATCACAGTCATGAGAACCCCCATGACAGCAGAGAAGATTAAGGCTGCATGATATATTCTCTGTGCCTCATGTGGTTTCTCCAATGCGTAACGCTCGGATACCATCTTACTCAGTGTACTTGGAATTCCAGCGGTTGCTACCGTTAATAACATCAAATAAATGTTATTGGAAATCGTAAATGATGCATTCCCTACATCGCCTAACATATGCTGCAAAGGTACGCGCTGCGCCAAACCGAGAACGCGTGCGATCAAGGCAGCAGCAGCTAGAATAAGTGTGCCTTTAACAAAAGATTCTTTCTTTACCAAACCCGTTCCCCTACTTTCTCACGACAAGACAGCTCCGATTGCGAGCATTACATACGTTCATTAATATACGATGATCCAAATAAAGAAGATGATAACCATGGCAATTTGCAGGATGATCTTCATGACCATACTGCTAAATAGCCCCACTAATGAGCCAACACCTACTTTTGCAGACTTCGATACATTTGAACCCGATAGAAGTTCACCGATAAATGCACCTAGAAACGGACCAATAATGAGACCGAAAGCTGGAATCACAAATGGGCCAATGATGACTCCGATCGTGCTGAGAATGACTGATTTACGTGAGCCCCCAAACTTTTTAGTCCCCCACGCACCTACAACATAATCAGCAACAAATAATACGACCACAATTAACGTCTGAATGATCCAGAACCATACTCCAAAAGAGTCAAAATTAAAGAACCAACCATATACAAAGAACGCTAAATAAATGGCAAGTGCACCCGGGAGAATAGGATATATCGCTCCGGCAAGTCCTACAATAAACAAAACAATAATCAAACTCCACCCGAGTATGGTCATTTACCGTTTAGCCCCTCAAAAATAACATTTTTAATGACTTCCACAATCCCATCATCATTATTGCTCGCTACGACAATATCTGCTTCATCCTGCACATGTTGCTGTGCATTCCCCATCGCCACTCCTAATCCACATTGCTGAATTGCAGCCAAATCATTCAAACTATCGCCAACAGCAATCACTTCAGACATATCAATATGAAGTATCTTACATACTTCCGCAATCCCAGTGGCCTTATTGACTCCTTGAGGATTAATTTCAAGGTTAAATGGAGATGAGTTCGTTATCTCAAGACCATCCATGTCTTGTAGCTTCATAAGAATACGATGTAGAATATCGCTGTCTTCCGTGTAGTAACCGAATTTCAGCCACTCGTTATCTTCTAGCGGCTGCGTAATCCAATGTTCCTTGTTATAAATATTGTGAACTGAATATGCCCAGAACCAAGTATCCATCTCCATGGCGATTTCATGTAGCTCCTTGAGCCTTTGAACGTCAAGTAAAGAACGTCGATGAAGCTTATGTGGAGCACTCCAGACCTCACCTCCGTTAACCGTAACCATCGGGGTATCAAGGCCTAATTGTTCCGCATAAGGAAGGGCACTTGCGAAGGCTCTCCCTGTTGAAAGACAAACATGCACCCCATGTTCAGTCGCCCGTCTTATCCATTTTATCGTTTCTGATGAAATATTCTCTTCATCATTCAAGAGTGTACCATCCATATCCAGTGCCAATAATTTATACTTTGTGTTCATGGTGAGCTCCTCCTGTCAGAATACCCCAATATCTACATTGTGCTATAGAATGGTCATTATTGCGGAATATCATCAACTGCAACATCCTTCTTTGGTTTAGGTATTCCATCTAATCCATAAACCTCATCATAAGCATCAAATATTAGTCGTGCGATCGGAGCCGCACTGCTCGATCCAAATCCGCCCTCAGGAATCATCACAGCGACAGCTAATACCGGATTTTCTCGTGGCGCATAAGCGATGAATACGCCGTTATCCACTGACTTAGGACCAACTGTCTGCGTTGATGTACCTGTTTTCCGAGCAAAGTCGTATCCGAAGTTGTCAAAAGCGGACACTTTACTATTCATACCTTTCTTCACTACATTCCAATATGATTTATCGAAATTATCACCATTATTAACAACATTTAATACTTCAGGACCGAACTCTTGAACAATATTTCCATCACTATCGGTGATTTTACTAACGAGCTGTGGCTTCAATCGTTGACCTTCATTAGCAAGTGTTGCTGTAAATTGAGCAAGCTGTAGCGTTGTATACTTCCCGCCTTGACCGAATGATGCAAATGCCATAGCAGACTGGGTACTTCCCGCCGCTTTCACATCAACATACTCACGCCACCCTCTGTATTCACCAGGTAGACCACTCCCCGTCACAACGCCAAGTCCGAATTCCTTCATATATACATCCCATTTATCGATGGCGCCCGCTCCATACTTACTAACGAGAGGTTTACCTACCATATCCACCATAAAGGCATTCGAAGATTTCTCTATCGCTTTCGCTGGATCCATAGCACCATAGACAGTTCCACCTGAGTTTTGAACTCGTGCCTGATGACCTACTTTACCGAAATAGGCTGCACCTTTATCATAATACGTATAGTTCTTTGTGAAGAAGCGTTCATTTAATCCAATTAACACAGACAATGGTTTAATCGTAGAGCCCAAAAGGACAACAGATTCAGGATGAGTTCCTTTTTTACCAGGATTAAAAGAACGAATCGTTCCATTCTGGTAAATATATTCAACCTTCCCAGACCAATCTTCTGATGAAATGTTACCCGAACTCCACACATTTGTATCATAGTCCGGCATACTTGCCATAGCGACGACATTACCCGTCTTCACTTCCATAGCTACCGCGAAGCCAGTGGTCGCATCCTTATGAAGTCTCCCAGATACAGGATTCTTATGTAACCAATCTAATTGATCCATAATGGCTTGCTCAGTCTTCACTTGAATCTCCTTATTAATCGTTGACCACACATCATGTCCTTTTTCCGGAGGTACAATCTCGTCGATACCTTCAGGCATGTTACGTGGATCAACCGGTATCTTCAGATAACCGTTCTTACCTCGAAGTTCATCTTGATACATCAATTCTAAGCCATCAAACCCAACGAACTCGGATTCTCCATACATGAGTCCCGGGTCAGTCTGTGTACCATTCTTCATCTCTTCATTAATATTTTGATATTTGTCTAACGTTTTGGATCTTTTGAAATCTTTGATGTAGCCAATCGTTTGAACAGCAACGGTGTCCAGATCATATTGTCGTTCATTCTCCTCAATAACACTTATTCCTTGAAATTCAGTCTTATGTTCCATGAAATAAGCATTCTCTGCTTCATTAATCCCCATCTTAATACGTCTAGGAATAAATCCGAAATTCAATTTATTATTCAAATCCATCGCCGCTAGGACATCTTCTTTCGTTAAGTTCTCACCATCAGAATCACCAAATTCCGCGAATGCTGCTGCAATACCCTCAGCCAGTTTCTCTATTTCCGGATAGTTATCTCGTTTCTCCCCATCCGGTTTATCACTATAATTACTCTGCAAAGTAATATATAAAGATTGAACTGGTTTAGAATACGCCAGTTTTACACCCGTAGCATCTAAAATATTTCCGCGTGCAGGAGCGATGGGCACATTCTTCACATCTCTACTTGTTTCTTCACCTTTTAACGTAGGTCCTTCCACAAATTGCAATATGGCTAAGCGTACGATAATGACACAAAATATAAGGAATGTGCTGAAGAAAAACAAATTAATCCTCAGGTTAAAACTATTCTTATGTTTAGGCGATTCTTCCTGCACCCGATCCGGCACGTAGTCACTCACGGATTCATCCTCCTTTAGCTTTACCCTACTTAAAAGTAGTTCATTTACACGAAAAAATGTCTTTCTTATTCTAACATAAATTAAAGCCACCTACACCTTTACCATGTTCTTCATCTCAAGTCATAAATATGACGAATCAAACATAATGTATTTTCTTCTAACTTAGATTAATATAGATGTAGACAAAGTAGATTATTCAGGTGGTGAATATATGAAGTTGCGAATTCTCCTTTATAGATTCAGTAAAACTACAGTTATCATCCTTTTCCTATGTGTTTCTGTCTCTCTTCTACCCCAAAAGACATATGCAAATTACTTTACAGATTTCTATGACGGATTGGGGATATTCTCTGAGCTTCCAGCTCAGATGAATGAGTTAAAGAAAAGCTACGAGCAGACTTATAATGATCTAAATGATGCCAGAGCGAGCATTGAAGCATATGAACAACAAACTGCGCAGCTTATGGAACAGAATCGCCAGCTTACAGAGACGGTTCAACTATTGAAAGAATCAGAGATAGCACGTCAGAATCGATTCTCTCAAATAAAAAACATAGTCATTTGGGCAATTGCTCTAGCGGCAGGCTATTTCGTTCTTATTCGTACGGTCCGATTCGTGATGAGGCGCTCAAATAAGTGGTAGGTCTATTTAACTTCTGCCTAGGAGGTTTATCCCATGGATATACAAATCAATCATCCCAGTAATACTCCCATTGGACAAGCAGTCACCTTTTCCCTTGCGGAGGGAGATCTCATCCATATACTTCACCCCGAACAGATCGTTTCCTATCGTGGACCTTCTAACGGGCGTAGCGATCGTTTCATGAATGTGAATCGCATGTACCGCAAGGGCAAGTTAATACAATCTGACATGAGTGGTCCATCTCAATTTGTCGCAGCGCTGCCTCCTGGTTTTGCAATGAAGTCTGTGGAAATACAGAATGGTAGCGATCTACTGTATGATTTCCGCAGTCTTTTTTTCTATAGCGATGGCATTACTATGCAGACACGTGTGTTACAAATCAAGAATATGCTGGTCACCCGCGATGTAATAAAAGTTAAATTCGCTGGTACTGGAACCCTCGGCATCCTCACTCAAGGACCCGTTTGTCAAACCGAGCTTCATCCTACAGAACCTGTATATATCGATGCCGGAAGTCTAGTCGCCTATCCTGAGAATGCCAAGCTTGAGTTAACCGTATACGGAAACACACTCGCCAGCCAGCACATGAGCTATCACTGGAAGATGACTGGGCTTGGTTCCGTTCTCTTCCAGGCAGGTCGTCAAAACCATCGTTTGGAAAAAGACTGGGCTAATGATGGATTCATCAAGCGTGTACTTAGAGAAATCATCCCGTTTGGAGGTATTTTCATTAAGTAGTAGATTGGCAAATGAATTCTGACATAAGTTAACAACATGATTATTTACTGCTTCCATGTTATAATGATGCCGTTCTAAGCTTACAGTTTAAACGTTAGAACAATTGAAGATAATCCATGCTGATCCGCATGGAAGAGGTTCGCGAACTCCCTCTATAAAAAACTATTTACCTTATTCATTTGATTAAGATTTTTTTAATCAACTAAGGCTTTTTTTTGAGTTGGAATACAGTTCATGAATCTCCTATTCTTCTATGAATTTAAAGAAGATTGCGAGGTTTTTTGTGATGATTAAGGACAAAGCAGTCGTCGTATTCAGCGGCGGCCAAGACAGTACAACATGCTTATTTTGGGCCAAAAAAAATTATAGTGAGGTAGAAACCATTACCTTCGACTATGGCCAGCGTCATAAATTAGAGATTGAGTGCGCAGCAAGTATTGCAGCTGATCTAGGTGTCAAGCAGACCGTGCTCGATATGAGTCTCCTGAGCCAACTTGCTCCAAACGCACTAACTCGTCACGATGTTGATATCACTCACGAAGAAGGTCAGCTTCCTAACACCACCGTAGATGGCCGTAACTTGCTATTTCTAAGTTTCGCAGCGATCGTTGCGAAACAGATTGGTGCGAGACATTTAATTACTGGTGTTTGCGAGACTGATTTCAGTGGCTATCCTGACTGTAGAGACGTGTTCATTAAATCTCTCAATGTCACCCTTAATCTATCTATGGATTATAATTTTGTAGTTCATACCCCCCTCATGTGGCTGAACAAGGCAGAAACATGGCAAATGTCTGACGAATTAGGTGCATTCGACTATATTCGAAATCGTACATTAACTTGTTATAACGGTATCATTGGTGATGGCTGCGGAGAATGTCCAGCATGTAAGCTGCGTAAGGCAGGCCTTGATCAGTATTTAGCTGTACGCAACGATTCTGCATCACTCAAAGGTGGTGCTGAAGGATGACTCGTACACCAGGAGAATTTCGTATCGTAGATACTCTTCAGCGCTTCGAAGATGACATTCAACGTGACGAGCTCAGGTACCACAACAAAAGAGTACTGGTCAGTAAAGAATTCACTTTCGATGCTGCTCACCATTTACATGCCTATGAAGGAAAATGTAAAAATCTACATGGGCATACGTATACAGCCGTCTTTGGAATTAGCGGTGTCCCGAATGATATTGGATTAACGATTGATTTCGGAGAAATTAAGGACATTTGGAAGGAACGTATCGAACCCTTTCTTGACCATCGCTATCTGAATGAGACTTTACCAAAGATGAATACAACAGCTGAGAATATGGTCGTCTGGTTGTTCGAGCAAATGGAAGATGCCTTGCAAAACTCCAATCAATTTAATGATCAGAACGATATAAATCACTCTAGAAAGACCCGTACAGAGTTTGTAAGACTCTATGAAACACCCACAAGCTTTGCCGAAGCAAGACGGGAGTGGATGATCGGATGAGTAACTCTACGATAAATCGTCCAATTCCCGTTCTTGAAATATTCGGACCTACCGTCCAAGGCGAAGGGATGGTTATCGGGAGAAAGACGATGTTCGTTCGCACGGCTGGCTGTGATTATCGTTGCTCATGGTGTGACTCAAGCTTTACTTGGGATGGTAGTGGAAAAGAACACATCAGGCTCCTTACGCCTGAACTGATCTGGGATGAACTCACCCAAGTTGGTGGAGACCGATTCTCCCATGTCACGCTGTCCGGAGGCAATCCTGCCTTACTTCCGCAACTTGGTGGATTAATTCAATTGTTACACGAACGGAACATCACAGTAGCCGTTGAAACACAAGGCTCCAAATGGCAGGATTGGCTTGCTGACGTTGACGAAGTGACATTGTCTCCTAAGCCCCCAAGTTCTGGCATGAGTACGGAATGGGGAATATTGGATGTTGTTATGAATAACTTAAAGTCTCGTCCTTCAGCTCTTTCCCACAGTCTAAAGGTGGTTGTTTTTAACGAGGATGATCTTGATTATGCTGTTAAAGTTCATCTTCGCTATCCAGATGCTCCTATGTATCTGCAAGTAGGAAACGACGATGTGCACACGATGGACTCAGCTCACCTCACCTCCACCTTATTGCAGCGCTATGAATGGCTTATTGATAAAGTGATGGAATCCTCCATTCTGAATGATGTGCGGGTATTACCTCAGCTTCATACGTTAGTGTGGGGGAATAAACGAGGCGTTTAATTTCACTATAAATTTAGAATGGATTAGCCCAGTGCGACAGGACTAATCCATTCTAATCACTAAACCATAAAGGAGAATCATATATTATGTCAGGAAGACAACAGAATGAAATGAAAGACATCACGCTACTAGGAAATCAGGGCACGAAGTATGTTACAGAGTATGATCCCTCCATTCTAGAGAGCTTCGACAACAAGCATCCCTACCGTGATTACTTCGTTAAATTCAACTGCCCGGAGTTCACAAGCTTATGCCCTATTACAGGACAACCAGATTTCGCTGCAATCTATATTAGTTATATCCCCCATATTAAGATGGTAGAAAGTAAGTCACTTAAGCTATACCTATTCAGCTTCCGCAATCATGGAGATTTCCATGAAGACTGCATGAATATTATTATGAATGATCTCATTGCATTGATGGATCCCAAGTACATTGAAGTATGGGGAAAATTCACGCCACGTGGTGGAATTTCTATCGACCCCTACTGCAATTATGGACGCCCAGAAACGAAATATGAGGAAATGGCACAGCACCGTCTCATGAATCACGACATGTATCCAGAGAAAATAGATAATAGATAGATTACTTTGGATAAAAAGCATGCCGTCTTAGCTTGTTCAGAATGGTGACCCGTAAAATAATTACTTTGAGATAAGTACCCATTTTACGGGTCGTTTATAACGCTATTCTCCACTCAACCCATGGAACTCAACTATATATTGTCGTCATTGATGCCCACTGGGAATCGAATGACAACCTCTGTTCCGATCCCTTTTTCACTTGTAAACATAATGCTACCCTTCATTGCTTCTATGATCCTGAACGTCACCATTAGACCGAGACCAGTTCCTCTAGTTTTGTTAGAATAGTACGGTTCTCCCAAACGCTTAATTTCGTCTACTTCCATACCTTCTCCATTATCATAGATGTGGATAACAATCTGTTCTGTATCTTGATAAGCCCATATTCTAATAATTCCATCTTCACCCAATGCCTCAATGCTGTTCTTAATCATATTAATAAACGCTTGTTTGAATTTAGATATATTTCCACGAATCATCAATCCAGACGGAATATCAATCTGCACGCGCCCTCCTTGATAGTTAGCCAGAGGTAAAAGAATACCTTCTATATGCTTAAATTCTACGAATATATCCAGCAGAGTGACCTGTTCGATCTCAGGTTTCGCAAATGTCAGAAAGTCTGTAATAATTTCGGACGCTCTATCTAACTCCTCAAGCGCAAGCTTCAGATAACCCTTCTCTTTGTCCTTAGATTTCTCCTCCAGCAATTGAAGGAATCCCCTTGTGACTTGCAATGGATTTCTTACTTCATGCGCTACAGAAGCTGCTAGTTCACTAATAATATCCATCTTCTCAGAGCGCTGTAGTTCATTATTAAACCGTTCGAGTTCCTTAGAATACTCAATCACTCGAATATGATTTATCGCTAATTTTCTTCCGAGCACTGCAATGAGTGAAATCAGAAATCCGATCAGACCCCATTTCCATAGAAACACTTCATAATTTCCATGTTGCATATAAAACCATATGAACTCTGCTACAACCACAATTGAGAATATGGAAAATCCCAAAGCTATAATTCCAGCGTCTTTATTACCCTTAATGGCGTAGTATATGGCATGAATCATCAATATCATAGCTTGAATTATAATGAGTATACCTAAAATCGACACGGAGACAACATAATAAGCTTCGTATAGTTCATTATCTCGAAACATATTGATCAACATAAAGCCAAAACAAAACAGGGAGTAGATCATCTGAAATTTACGTAACTTACGAATAGATCCACCATAACCCTTACCAATCATAGATTCAAATATGTAGGTCAGACCTGGTAAAAAGGTAAATAGAGCTATATCAAATAGGGTGGTGTATAAGGTACCATACTCTCCGTAATGGGTATACAAAAAAGGCGAATATGTAATGATTAATATACCTATCGAAAATAACACAACATTTAGTGGGACCCATTCAGCTATTTGGGCCTTTCTTAAGAATATGGTACAAATAAGCATAACTATCGCTATAAAAATAATAGAACTTCCTAAAATAATATCTATCAAGTTTTTCGCGTTGAAACGCTGGAGTAGTGTCTGATAGTCTCCGACTAAAATCTCCTCAGCCATACCTAGACGATTATTCTGTGCATGCAAGATCATAACTATCTCTTTACCTTCATCCTGGGGATTTAACGGCAAAAGAATCGTATTCAAATCATACATATAGGTTCTATTGTCCTTATACACTATTTCATTGTCTAGATATATATGGACCTGATTCGCATAAAGCTTATTAATGAATATAGCTGGAGTCTTGATTCCAAATGCCGGGAGTCTAAATTTGATCCACAAAACATCACTTAGATGCTCACGATTTGAAATACTCAGATTTGAGTCACGCCAAGTCCAGGATTTTAAGGGATGAACAGCATTTATATTCTTTATCGATTCTCTATCACTCTGATCCCAATAGTATTGCCATTCCGTAATTGGAGTGGAATAATGCCTTGGCTCCTCTTGAGGAAATGCATAGATCGTATTAAAAGATGTACCAACAATCATCATAAATATAACAACAAACACACTTCTTATACCCCACTTCATAAACGCACCTCAACGTAAAATAAATAGTACTCTCTCTTCGTTTATTTTTCAGTATTATTCAAAATTCGACAGCCTTCGTTACTTCCCTCTAAAAAAATACAAATTATTGAAATAATTTATTTATTTTTTCAGTATAACTGATTTCCACATAGGTTTACCTCAATAACTGTGATAAAATACTTGAAAAAGGGAGTGATTCTATGAAATGGTATAAAGATTTCGAGAATGATATAGCCCATATTTTTATGACTTCACAACGCGTAATAGAGAATTTCCCACCACCACTAAATCACAAAGGTTTAACTTACTTAAGTAAATTTGATGCCCGACAAGAGGATAGTGCAAAGAACTATATCTGTTACCTACTACCTTTCTGGTTAAAGGAAATGACTCATCTAAAGAAAGAAGATTGTGTCGCATTATCTGTTGGTAATGTATTCGCCATGCTCTATTACTTCATTCAGGATGATATCATGGATAGTAAAGACAACTTAGATCGAGATCAAATACCACTTGCAAATTTACTTCATATGCATTTCCAAGAAATCTACAGAAGCCTTTTCACTTCCACTTCCCCATTCTGGACATACTTTCAACAATACATAATAGATTGGTCAGACAGTGTTTCTAATGAGATTCAGCAGGATTATTTCCACACGGATTTAGCTATGATGGCCAATAAAGCAGCCCCCCTTAAGCTGTCTAGTACAGGTGCTCTATTACTATCAGGGCAGCCTGACCTTGTGTCACCCATATCAGATATGATCAATCATGTCCTCATTACTTTACAAATGGCTGATGACTGGATTGATTGGCAGGAAGATTATAAGGAAAACAACTATAACGGATTACTATCTATGATTAAAGCGGAGAATGATACAGGGGAACCTATAACCATCGGATATATTAAAAATGCTATCTTTGTCCATGGTGTAATGAAGCGTTATACAGAAATCGCCATTCGCAATCACGCTTATATTCAACAGTTAGACTTAATGCTTCCTTACCTTTTATCCTTTCACGAAACACTCGTTAATGACTTGATTAAAGATGCTGAACTGATTGAGGATGAGAAAATACTGCAAATAAATGGTGGCTTACATTACTGGTTATCAAAAAATATTAAATAATGATAGATTTATTTCACTTCCCATGTTATCCTTATAAAGTAAGTATTAACCAATTTGAAAGGGTGATTCTAATGGCGCAACAGGCTCTCCTTCAAACACAAGTCATTAACAAGGCATGGGAAGATCCAAGCTTCAAAGCACTTCTCTTAACAGATCCTAAGAAAGCAATCAAAGATGTACTTGGCATTATGATTCCGGAACATATTAAGCTCAGAACAGTGGAAGAATCATCAGATGTATTCTATCTAGTGCTCCCTTCTAGTCCATCTAGCAATAACCCAGATAACACTCAAACAAAAGCAAAGTGGTAATTATTTATCACCTACTTCATAGATTACTGCTAAGGGGTTGGGAACGTGGCACTATCTTATGTTCCCATCCATTATGGATTCACTCCAGGATGGATGGGAACGTAATGATCGCCTCTGTCCCAACCCCTTTCTGACTTTTATAATGAATTTCCCCCTGCATAACTTCAATAATTCGAAAACTCACCATTAATCCTAATCCAGTACCTTTCGTTTTATTCGAGAAATAGGGCTCTCCCAATCTTAATAGTTCCTCCTGATCCATTCCTTCACCATTATCTTGAATATGGACTGACACAACTGAATGATCTTGATAAGCCCATATTCTAATATTTCCCTCTCCTTCCCAAGCCTCAATACTATTCTTAATTAAATTGATAAGAGCCTGCTTAAACTTAGATGAATTTCCCTTGATCGTAAGATCAGGAGGTATCTCTACTTGGATCTCTCCTCCAGATAAATTAGCAAGTGGTAAAAGAATACCTTCAATATGTTTCAGTTCATCACGAACATTCAGCTCCGTTGTCCGGTCAAATCCAGGCTTAGCAAATATCAGAAAATCAGTAATGATATTCGATGCACGATCCAGTTCATCAAGTGCCAGTGCCAAATACTCTCGATCCTTCTGTTGTTCATACCTTTCCATTAATAATTGTAAGAATCCTCTCGTAACCTGTAACGGATTTCTAACTTCATGTGCAACAGAAGCTGCTAGCTCACTAATAATCTCGATTTTTTCAGAGCGTTGTAGTTCATTATTGAATAATTCTAATTCCTTAGAATATTGAACAACTTGATCGTGATTAGCAGCGAATCTCCTTCCACTAACAATAATGAGCACTACAATAAATGCGACAACGCCCCATTTCCAAGCAAAAAAGGTATAGTTTCCCGATCTAGAATAGAACTGTACCATTTCAATTAAAGCAGTACCTGCAATAAACGTGAATCCAATGGATAGAATTAAGGCATCCTTATTGCCTTTAACGACATAAACAATCGAAGTAATCACCAATAATAAACATTGAACGATAATCGTGTACCCTAGAATTTCGACAGAAACAAAGTAATAGATTTCATAATACTTGTCTATCCAAAACTGATTCATTAACAAAAACATAAAACAAATAATAGAGTACCCAACCTGGAATCTTCGAAAGTGCTTCATAATAGAACGGTATCCACTACCAAACGTTTCCTCAAAGAAAAACGTTAATGATGGCAGCAAAACAAACAATGCACAATCAAACGCGATATCAAATAACTTCTCATTTCTTCCAAATGAAATATATAAATAAGAAGAATAGGTCATCAGTAAAATACCTATAGAGAAAATAACGGCTGACAAGGAAAACCACATCGATAAAAATTCTTTTCTTAGAAACGTGGAGCAAATCAACATTATTACCGATACAAAAATAAACGAGCTACCAAGAATAACATCAATCAGATCCTGATTAACAAAGCTCGAAATCCGTTCAGAGAAATTCCCAAGCACTTGCCTATCCTGAATGCCTACTTTTCCATTGTCTATTGCAGTCCCTGCATACATTAATTCGTTAGAATTATTCGTTTTCATAGGATTAATAGCCCTGTTCACTTTATAGTCATACATCCTCTGTGATTCGTATAATGGTGAATCGCTTGTATTAACAATAGTATTATGTCCATAAACTTTGTTAACAAATAATGCTGGGGCACTCCAACCCATCTCAGATAGCTGTATCTTATACCATAGGGCCAAGTCCACCTGTGAACCCCATTTGTTCTGCCATTCTGTAATTGTCATTGTTTTTTCTTGCTGAACTTTTCCATTATTGGTTGAGATAAGAACTAACGAGATCATTATCAAGACAATAATAACAGCCTTTATTTTAGGTACAAACTTCATCTCTAAGTAGCACCTCAATAGTAAGATTTAGATTACAGTTACGGATAATAATATTGAATAATCTATATATTCTACCTATTGACGCTATAAACCTTCTATAATAAGTAATATTTTAAAAATTAAGTGAATCAATCAATAAGAAATGTGAAATGAATTTCAATAAATAAAGGCGACTTTCCATTCCTTTCTGAATGAAAAGTCGCCTTTATTTATGTTCTTCTCTGTCCTTTCTACTTCATAAGCGTCAATATTCTTTTTAGATTAACAGCAAATATGGTCCGCTTTACAAACGTACATTCCTGCGTCTTTATTGAACTCAAATTCATCTTTCTTTTCTACAACCTGAATCACTTTGGGAGATCTCTGATTGTAACGTGCTTTCGAATGGGAGGAACTGCATTGCGGCCGTTATCGAGACGAGATTATTCATTTGTCGCAGCATATGTCTTACGCTACGACTATATCGTAAATCGCTATGTATGGACTTAGAGTAAAAGATGGTTAATTTAAAATCATCGTGAATACCTGTCTGAATTTGATACCTTTATTATACGAAAAACAGGCATCAATCGCACCAATAAATAGTGTGAATGATGCCTGTAAACCAAAATCCATACTTATAGACAACTAGAAATCAGGTTCGAAGCAGCGAAGATGACGGAATTGCCCTGAAGAAGCGTAAGCCATGATCTATTTCAAATAGAACTATATTATGTTCATCCTAATACAACTTCCACTTTGTGCATCTTTCCATCCCCAATGACTGACAGTACATTACCCTCGATAGGTTTACCATCCACAGTCATAGAGGCTACACCTTTGGACACATGGTTTGGATTGGCTATGTTAATCACAAAGGTATCTCCACGGAAGACACGTGTGATACTAAATCCATCCCAAGCTGTTGGGATACATGGGTTCACTCTAAGTCCATCGAATTCTGGTTGAATCCCGAGTATGGATTGTGTGATTGCCACAAAGTTCCATGCTGCTGTACCCGTTAACCATGAGTTCTTCGCTTCACCTTCACGCACCGCATCTTTACCCGCAATCATTTGCGAATAGACATATGGCTCTGTTCGGTGAATATCACTGATCTCTTCCAAATAGGCAGGTGCAATCTTAGTGTAAAGTTCAAATGCACGGTCTCCGCGACCAATGGTCGTCTCAGCCATCATAATCCATGGATTATTGTGGCAGAATATGCCTGCATTTTCTTTGTATCCTGGCGGATACGAGGAAATTTCACCAAGATTAATATAGTATTTGGAATAAGGTGGGTTTTGTAGAACGATACCATATTTCGTATCTAGTCTTTCTTCAACCGCATCCAAAGCTTTCTTCGCTAAACCTTCTTCAACACCAATTCCGGCCATGACACAGAATCCTTGTGGCTCAATAAAGATTTGTCCCTCTTCATTCTCTTTACTTCCCACCTTGTTACCGAAATGATCATAAGCACGCAAGAACCATTCACCATCAAACCCATGCTCAAGTGTTGTTGAAGTCATTGTATCGATATGTTTCTGCGCGGAATTAGCTTCTTCTTCCAGCCCTCTGCGTTTACATAATTCCACAAAATCTGGTCCAGTGAATACAAACAGACCCGCGATAAATACAGATTCTGCTACGCGTCCTTCCAAGTTCTGAGTCGTTTGGTAGGGTTCATCGGGTACGTTGGAGAAACAGTTCAAGTTCAAGCAATCATTCCAATCTGCACGGCCAATGAGTGGTAATCCATGTGGCCCGAGATTCTCAATGACGTGGTAAAAAGAACGTTTCAAGTGTTCGAATAAGCTTGCTGTATTATTCGGATTACTGTCGAAAGGAACCTCTTCATCCAGAATGCTGAAATCTCCGGTTTCCTTAATATAGGCAGCTGTTCCGAGGATCAACCATAATGGGTCGTCGTTGAACCCACCACCGATTTCGTTATTACCTTGTTTCGTTAATGGCTGGTATTGATGATATGCTCCGCCATCCTCGAATTGAGTTGAGGCAATATCGATGATTCGCTCTTTCGCCCGTTCTGGAATTTGGTGTACAAATCCAAGTAAATCCTGATTGGAGTCACGGAAGCCCATACCACGGCCAATACCGGATTCAAAGTAAGAAGCTGAACGTGACATATTGAAGGTAACCATACATTGATATGGATTCCAAATATTAACCATACGATCCAACTTGTCGTCCCCACTATTTACCGTATATTTAGATAGAAGATCATTCCAGTAAGCTTGAAGCTCATCCATTGCTCTGTCCACGTCTGATTCATTCGCAAATTGCTGTATCATCGCTTCAGCACGCGTTTTATTGATAACATCCAGTGCTTCCCATTTCTCTTCCTCTGGGTTCTCTACATACCCCAATATGAAGTTGTAACTAATTTCCTCTCCTGGTGCAAGTTCAATCTCCATACAATGTGAAGCAATCGGTGACCAACCACTTGCAACAGAATTGGATGATTGGCCAGCAGCAACGACTTGTGGGTTATCTAGACCATTATATAGACCAAGGAATGATTCACGATCCGTGTCGAATCCATCCATCGGCCGGTTCGCGGAGAAGAAAGCAAAGTGATTACGACGTTCGCGATACTCTGTCTTATGATAAATGACAGAATCCTTCACTTCTACCTCACCTGTATTTAGATTACGTTGGAAGTTCGTCATATCGTCATATGCATTCCACAAACAGAACTCTACAAATGAGAACAATTTCACTTTCTTCGTTGCATCTGATGTATTGGACACAGTCACTTTATGAACTTCACCGTTATAATTCAAAGGGACTAGTGCTAATTGTTTAACGCGAATTCCATTTCTTTCACCCGTAATAGAGGTATAACCGAGACCGTGACGGCATTCATAGAAATCGAGTTCTCTCTTGACGGGCATCCAACCTGGAGTCCAGAAATCACCTTCATCATAGAGGTAGAAGTAACGACCACCATTATCTACTGGAATGTTATTGTAACGGTAACGAGTCAATCTCCGAAGCCGAGCATCACGATAGAAGGAATATCCACCCGCCGTATTGGACATCAAACCGAAAAACTTCTCATTACCAAGATAGTTGATCCAAGGATACGGGGTTTGGGGCGTGTTAATGACATACTCTTTGTTCTTATCATCGAAAGATCCGTACTTCATTTACAAAACTCCTCTCAATTTTAAATATCTATGAACGCGCGTTTAATTCGCGTTGGATGAACCCCTATGACGGGGACACCTTAGAATAAAGTCGTGAAATGGCTGCGATCGCCTTCACTTTTATTGCCTAGAATCCAGTTCCTTAGTGGACTCCCTGATCATTAACTGTGTTGGAAAGCTAATTGTACTAAAGGATGCGCTTCCCTTCTCACACATTTCGACCAGAATAATCGCTGCCTTTTGAGACATTTCATAGATAGGCAGGCTTACAGATGAAAGGCTAGGATTCAGTTGTGAAGCTACAGGAATATCATCAAATCCAATGAGTGATAACTGTTCAGGAATTGCAATTCCGAGCTCTTTGCAAGCATCCATCGCTCCAAGAGCCATCTCATCATTCGCTGAGAAGATCGCAGTGGGCCGTGTATTCTTATCAGATTGCAACATCCTTCTCACTTCCTCTTGAGCCCTCACTCTTAGGAAATTACCACTTAAGATATAATCCTCATCCACTTTCAAACCATGATTATGCATCGTCGTAACATATGCCTGATAGCGCTGTTGGCCAGAATAAGTATTCTGTCTACCGCTAATAAATGCAATGTCACGATGTCCTAGACCAATCAAATGTTCGACCGCTCTTGCTGCACCCTCATAATCTTTAGAGTTTATAACAGCCAAATTGTTGCGGTCTAGGCGATTCTCAAGCAACTCTGCAATGTCATAGTCTATGAGAACAAAAGGTACCTCGAGATCAGCGATGATTCTAGCCATGGCCATGTTATTCTCGGTACCTACAATAATACCTCCGTCAATTCTCTTCTGCTGGAATGCTTGCCTTACCTTCAGGAAATCATCTTCCGAGTATATCGTGTGTATCAGCACATAATAGCCAAGCGCATTAGCAGTGTCTACCAGTGCATCCACAAATGGTGCAAAATAATTATTCTGATAAATACGATTAGGATTATGCTTCTCAGCGGTACTAACAACAAACAGTCCAATCGTATTCGTACTCTTACCTGCCAGCGCCCTTGCGGATGTATTAGGCTCATAATGATGTTCTTCAATGACTTTCATGACCTTCACCCGTGTCTTCTCAGGGACGTTAGAATAGTTGTTAATGACGCGGGACACTGTGCTTCTAGACACCCCCGCAAGTCTGGCGATATCTTCACTTCGCATAGTAACCCTCTTTTGTGAAAGCGCGTTTATTTTATATATTGTAACTCCTTAAATGATTTATTTCAATCCTAATTTTAGCGAAATCTTGTCCATCTCAGCAATATACGGACACATTTCACCATCTAGTTAAAACTCTTCACTACCATACTACCATACAAGTATGGTAGTATGGTAGTATCCTATTAATAAGGAGATGATCTATTGGATCTATTTATGAGAGCGCAACCAATTTCAACCCGAGACGCTATTTATTATGCACTCCGGGATCAAATTGTGTTGTTAGAACTTCCTCCGGGCACCGGAATATCCGAGAAGGAAATGTCGATCAAATTCAATGTGAGCAGAACACCCGTAAGAGAAAGCTTCGTTAGACTCTCTCAAGAAGGACTATTAGAAATCTATCCTCAACGAGGCACATTCGTCTCTCTTATTGATTTAGACCTTGTTGAAGAAGCTCGGTTCATGCGCGAACAATTAGAAAAGGCCATTATTCAACTCGCATGCACGAGCTTTCCTTCCGATCAATTAGCTATGTTAAAGAGTAATCTAGCACTACAACAATTATGTATCGAAGAACAGAATCACATCACCATGTTCGAGCTTGATGAAACCTTTCATCGTATTCTATTTGATGGATGCAAGAAGCTGAACACATGGTCGATCATGCAACAAATGAACGTACACTTGAACCGAACTAGAACGCTACGATTGGCAGCCGATCACCATTGGGATCAACTGTATAGTCAACATCTCCAGATGGTTCAAGCCATAGAACGGCATGATTCTGAACAGGCTGAGCAGTTGATGAGCGACCACTTGCACCTGACGATTACAGATCAGGCTTTATTAAAGGAGAAATACCCAGCGTATTTTAAAATTAGATAATGAGGTGAACGCATTATGAAAATGGTATTTCGATGGTTCGGTGAGAATAACGATACCGTTACATTTCAACAAATGAAACACATTCCAGGTGTCGAAGGCATCGCTTGGGCGCTTCATGACGAATTACCAGGTGCAGAATGGCCAATGGAGAAAATACTCGAAATCAAAGAACAGGCAGAGCAAGCTGGTCTTCATATACATGTCGTGGAGAGTGTTAATATTCATGAAGATATAAAGCTTGGACTTCCCAGTCGCGACAAGTATATCGAGAATTATAAAAGAACAATCGCTAAGCTAGCACAAGCCGGTGTTAAGGTCATCTGTTACAACTTCATGCCCATCTTCGATTGGCTACGTACTGATCTTTATAAAGAAGCAAGTGATGGTTCAACAGCTCTCTTCTATGAGAAGAGCAAAGTTAATGGTCTCGATCCCTTCGAGCTTGTGAAACAAATTAACCAAAATTCAGATTTTACGATGCCCGGTTGGGAGCCAGAACGTTTACAGCATTTGACTGCACTCTTTGAAGCCTATAAAGATGTAACAGTTGAGGATCTGTGGGATAACGCTAAATACTTCTTAGATGAAATTATTCCTTTTGCGGCTGAACACGATGTTCAGATGGCCATTCATCCGGATGATCCACCATGGCCTATATTTGGACTACCACGAATTATAACTAGCCAAGATCATATACGTAAGTACTTACAATTGCACGATAGCCCTTATAACGGTCTTACATTATGCAGTGGCTCACTTGGAGCCAATCCTGATAATGATATTATTGGCATGATCCACGAGTTCGCTGATCGTATTCCTTTCACCCATATTCGTAATGTTCGTGTATTTGATAATGGCGATTTCATCGAAACATCACATCGTACGCAAGATGGTACGGTTGATATTAAAGGTATCGTGCAAGCTTTCCATGAGAATGACTTTGAAGGTTATTGCAGACCTGATCATGGTCGACATATATGGGATGAACAATGTAGACCCGGGTATGGGTTATATGACCGTGCACTCGGTATCATGTACCTATGGGGACTCTGGGATGCTTATCGACAAGTAACTACTATTGAGGGGAAGAAGGTGCAACAATGACTCATTCATTAACGATTCACCCATCTTTGAAAGGAAAGGTTGTTGTCATTACAGGAGGGGCTGGTGTCTTATGCCGGGTAATGGCACTTGAACTTGCTAGACAAGGAGCATCTATTGCTATTCTTAATCGTACCATGGAGAAAGGTCTTGCTGTCGTAGCTGAGATTCAGGCCATTGGTGGGCACGCTATCTCAGTCTCATGCGATGTGACAGATCACAGCAGTGTCCTTCAAGCTTCAGAAACGGTTCTTGAGAAATTAGGGACATGCGACATTCTAATTAACGGTGCTGGCGGAAATCATCCGAGCGCTAATACTACGAAGGAAGTTTTCAGTAGCGAAGATTTAAACAATCCTGATATTTCAACGTTCTTCGACCTAAGTATCACTGGTTTTCGCAATGTACTCGATCTTAACTTTATTGGTACCCTGATTCCAACGCAAATATTTGCGAAGCAGATGCTTGGTAAACAAGGGACGACGGTTATTAACATTTCTTCGATGAGTGCACCTTCACCTATGACCAAGGTGCCTGCGTATAGCGCAGCTAAAGCAGCTATCGATAACTTCACGCAGTGGCTTGCAGTCCATATGGCCGAGAGTGGTATTCGTGTAAATGCCATTGCTCCGGGGTTCTTTCTCACGCAACAGAATGAGAAACTTCTGAAGAATGAAGATGGAACATTAACTGATCGCTCACATAAAATTATCACTCATACGCCCATGCGCAGATTCGGTGAACCTAAGGACTTACTTGGCACACTGCTATGGCTGAGTGACGAGAATACGTCAGGCTTTGTTACTGGCGTAACTATTCCAGTGGATGGTGGGTTCATGGCCTATTCAGGCGTTTAGACAGTCGAAGATCCTATTAGATATTGCCGAAAGAGGGTGTCCCATAAGTCATTAAAAATGGCTAGGGACACCCTTTTGATCAAAGAATGACTTTTTGAATAACCTCTAAAAGACAGAGATGAAGAGGATAGAATGACCTCCATATCCATTTAGGCACTCTCATCGATTCTAGCCTATTCCAAAGCCGCGGGCCATAAACCATGATCATCGTCGGAACAATACTAAGCATTTGTAATGTCCAATTATTCGAGAACAAATACAGGACGTTAAGTAACAAATGCGCTCCAACTAACTGATGGGAAGAACAATATCTAAATAATAATACAAGCAGAAGCCCATAGGCTCCATAATCAAATGGAAATGACTCCATCATCATTCCAAACAACAGAATAATCCCTGCTGATAGAATCTTGGAGGATATTCTATCTACTATATTCAGGACTATGACTGCTACTACTAAAGTCCCCACGACATTAATGCCATTAGGGTTTAATGCTAGTTGATACGGTATTTGTGACACCAACGCTATAATAAACAATCGGATGATATACTTTGACTTATTCGATGTGTGCAAATGTCCTTGTACTAGTGCATATGCATAAATCGGGAAGGATATTCTTCCGATTATTCTCCATAGCATCTCATCTGGAAAGAACGCATACCCAATATGATCTACTAGCATCGTTAACATGGCAATCCATTGCATTACACGATCTCCTTTGTTAAGACTACTTATGTGGCTTCTCTATGACGTATAGACATGTACTGTCTGGCAAAGGTACTGGGTTCCCCTTTTCATCCAACAGAGTCACTCTTTGCTCTAACGCTTCTGTATATCCCTTTTGCAAGAAGTGCTTATCAATGAGTATTGTAGCATTTTCCCCCAATGTATCTTTTATAAAAGAATGATACTGCGAAGGTGTAAAGTATCCAAACTGTTCCTGAATCTCATGAACGTAAGCTTCTTCCCCCCATGTATACGTATAGAGAAACTCCATAGCATCATTTACCGGTAACATCACTTCTCGGTCACTAAGTTCCTCATAACTAATATTTCTTCCAGAGAATTCATTAGCATATCGACGTAACCACACCATTCCATCTGGTTCATGGAACACAATGATTCGCTTCTGATCCTCTGGCTCTGTCATAATACCGTCACGGATAATGATTCGCCCTCCTGGTGCCAGGACATTATAAGCACTTACTAGAGCTGCCGCTATCGTGTCATGATTGAATTTATGTCCATTATACGGTATGTAGGAATAGAGTTCATGCAGAATGGATGAGAATATAACACTGTCAATGCTACCAGCTTCCACATACTCTTGTAACTGAAGAGCGTCTCCCTTTATAACTTCCCAACGATGTCCCTCCAACTGTTTCTTTCTCTCTAGCGCTTCAATGACGTTCGCTGAAATATCGATCCCTAGCGGTTCAAGATGCGGCATCTCCCGCTCCATAAGATCAAGTAGTACGCCACCACCAGGTCCAATGTCTAATACTCTTTGTCCTACAATGTAATCCAACAGCACCTTCTTGTAATCAGAGGTCTGATTCATATCAGCCAAGTATTCTTCTTCATTGTGGAATCGATCATACGCATCCCTTCGTAAGTCGAATAGGTCAAAGAGCATAAGCACAGCTTTCTCATAAAGCGATGATTTCTCTGCTTCGATGCAGAACTCTATCAATTTCGTAGCTGCTGCCGAGAACTCAAAGGTGAAGATTAGTGTATCTGGTAAATCCTTGTTCTGTGTCAAGTGATGTGTAAGATGTGGATTATCGGGGAAAATGCCATTTCCAATCGACTCCAATGATACTTCCTGTAAGTATTTCTCAATAATTCGCTTCTTGTACACATTCAACTTCTTCATACCTTTATAATCATAGTACATTGTATTCATAAGAGGCTCGAAGCTAATATGCCGTATTTGTTCGATATGATCATTACTATAGATAATTAGAAATACTTTCACAAACTCTTCCAGCGTGAACTCTTGTAGAGCTGCTTCTACAAACCACAGTGTGTGTTGATCTATAACCTCAAATTCATCGTTAATATCTATATTTCTCGTTATTCTATCAAGCTCTGATTCGAACGGTTCCCCCCGGCTAATTGCAGCTGTTCGCAATTTCCGCAACCTGTCCACGATTCCGACGGATTGAGGATCCCCATCATGGGCAATATAGCGGATAATATGTTCAACTTCAAGTTTAACTTCAAGCCACAAATCTGATGATACCCCAGCAATAATACAACGATTCAATGGAACAAGAATATGTCCTAACTCTTCGGGGGATAACACTTTATCTATTGTTAATTGCGTCAGTGGTTTATTTTCCCTGTAGACGACTTCCCCACGCAGAAACTGTCCGACAAGACCGTGTGTCGCAATGAGTGTATAAATGACATCTGTTCTTTCCGTTTCAACATTTACACCATATTTTTTATAGAGTTCGGCTGAACCTATGTTATGTACAAACAGATTAATTTCTTCCTTTTGCCAAGATAAACGTTCTTTAAGCGTCCCGCCTTTAGCAACCTCTGACCATATCAGAACCTCTTCCAGTATCTCCTTTACCCAGAAGGACAAAGAAAGGCTCTCCAATATTTCAAGCGTTTCCTCAACATAATCAAGTACTGGGTTCGCTTCAAGCAATTCTCCGATGGATCTAATTCTATCCAAATTAACAATCTTCTCTTCAGCAGACGCTATCATCTCTAGCCAAACGTTCTGTTGTAGGACACTATAATCCCCCTGACGAAAAGCAGCAATCGTTGTTAAAGATTTCAGCATAGGAATGTTCACCATCTCTTTCTATTGTATTAATCTGGCTTTACACTTATTGTAAACGGTTTAATTGATTTGTGGGGATTCTCATTAGTATATATCACTTTCCTTTAGTATAATGACTGTTACCAAGAAGAGCGTATTAATTGAAACGTATACTATCTTCTTTTTCAGATTAATCTTAGGGGGCAACATCATGGATTTCAACCAACTTACACAGCGTAATCATACCGCATCATTGAAATGGGATGGAATCGAGAGTATCTTCGGAGTAAAAGACGTCTTGCCTATGTGGGTAGCAGATATGGATTTCATGGCACCTCCATCTGTCCTTGAAGCACTACAGAAGAGAATAGCTCATGGCATATTCGGATACTCACTCCAGACTGATTCCTATTATCAAGCCATCATAGATTGGATGAAGCGGCGTCATCAATGGGATATCGAAAAGGATTGGATCGTATATACTCCCGGTGTCGTACCCGCATTAAGCCTGATCGTGCAAGCCTTCACAGATCCCGGCGACAAAGTCATCATTCAGACACCCGTTTATCCACCTTTTTATCAAGTCGTTGAGAACCACGGGCGAGAACTTATTCAGAATCCCCTCCGTTTGGTAGATGGTGAATACACGATGGATCTAGCTAAACTAGAGGCACAGATTGATGATCGAGTGAAGATGTTAATTCTTTGTAGCCCACATAATCCAGTAGGACGTGTCTGGACAAAAGAAGAGCTTGTACCCTTAGCAGAGCTATGTGCACGCCGGAATATTCTTGTTATATCTGATGAGATCCATGCAGATCTTCTCTTCGATAAGGGATCGCACACTCCTTACGCTCTTCTCTCAGAAGAGGCAAGAAATCAGTCCATTATTTGCACGGCACCTAGCAAATCTTTTAATATTGCAGGTCTTCATACTTCGAATATCATCATTCCTAATCCAGATATTCGAAGTAAATTAGTCGAAGCACTTCAGAAGTATGCTTTGGGTTCGATCAGCCCATTCGGCTTAATTGCAACAGAAGCAGCCTACAATGATGGGGAAGAATGGCTTGACGAATGTTTAATATATATCCGAGGTAATATGGAATATATAATACATTATATCGAGAAACATATGCCTGAGCTTCAGGTTAAGATGCCAGAAGCCACCTACTTACTGTGGATTGACTTCCGAGGACTAGGAATGGCTACTGATGAGCTATCTTCTTTCATGCTGAACAAAGCTAGAATTGCATGTAATAACGGTATTGCATTTGGACAGACTGCCGAAGGCTTTATGCGGATGAATGTGGGATGTCAGCGCGAAATCGTAGAGGAAGCAATGCAGCGATTAGACAAGGCAATACAAGATTGGCGAACTAACATATAGTATCAATATTCCATAACCATCTTCTCCACCGAATGATGAGGTGATTAGATGGTTATTATGACATTCTAGGGAGTGAAACCATCGTGATAGATCCAACTTATAAACCAAGTCGAGTGGTGATTGTTGGTACTGGTGCGGTAGGAACAACTACTGCATATACACTACTTCTAAGACATCGTATGACAGAATTAGTATTAATTGATGTTAATCACAAAAAGGCTTTGGGTGAAGCACTTGATATGAACCATGGTCTTCCTTTCGTTGGCGGCGTTAAACTATGGGCTGGGGGTTATGAAGATTGTGCGGATGCAGATATTATTATTGTTACCGCTGGGGCATCACAGAAACCTGGAGAGACACGCATCGATCTTCTCAATCATAATGTCGCTATATTCAAAGATATTATTCAGCAAATCACTAAATATAATAAGAACGGAATTCTCCTCATCGCCACTAACCCAGTAGACATCTTATCGTATGTAAGCTGGAAATTAAGTGGGTGGGATCATCACCGAGTCATAGGATCAGGTACGTTACTTGATAGTGCTCGCTTCCGTTACCTCATCGGTTCACATAAAGGAATCGATCCGCGGAGCATACATAGTCATATTATTGGTGAGCATGGTGATTCTGAGTTACCAGTATGGAGCCTTGCGAATGTTGCAGGTACCCCACTTGGTTTTGATGAGAATGAACAAAATGATATTTTTGAAAATACGAAAAATGCGGCCTATGAAATTATTGAAGCTAAAGGCTCTACATCCTATGCTATAGCCTTGGCCCTAGATCGAATCGTTTCCGCCATTCTCCTCAATGAGAGTGCTGTCCTTAGCGTATCCACCCTTCTTCATAATTTCAATGGTATTTCGGATGTATACCTTGGAGTGCCAAGTATTGTAGACCGATCGGGTGTACGTGAAATGCTTGATTTGCCACTAAATAAAATAGAAGAAGAGCTTTTTCAACAATCAGCCAATAAATTGAAAGCCGAGATTAATAAGCTAAATTTATAGTTATTATTTACTACTATGTATAAACAATCCTTGGCCATGTGGTCTAGGGTTGTTTTATTGTCATTTCACTAAAATTATATGCTATATATACCGATAACATATAATAGAATCGTTTCAATGGGAGATGAATATTATGGTGAATAAACCCAATTCCAGTACTAAAACACGGGGATGGCTTAAAAATGTTTTAACTGCTCGTTCTGAATCGGTAAATGAGCTTATTTCCCCGCAAGAAGTTTCTGAAGGTGATCCTCTTGGAGCCGACGTCGATTCTTCGAAAATCGACTTTTCATTACTCGAGCAAGACAAAACCGCTTTCGATCTAGTTATTGCTGTTGAGAACCTACTGAATGACCGGCAATTATCCCAATTCAAAAGTAAAGATACGGAAGACCAGTTGTCTAGTGCTAACGAAACAATTAACCGGCTTAAGAATGATTTGAGCAAGAAAGAACACATGATTCTTGAGAAGGAAAAAGAGTTTAGATTACTTGAGGATACATTGACAAGCAAACAAATGAGCTATGATCAACTCCTAGAGGATTATAAAGACTATCAAAGCTCCTCGAATACAGGAATCGAGAATTTGAAAAATCAATTAGAGAAAGAACGAAGTAAATACTCTCGACTAAGCGAAGAGTTTACACAGCATCAGTATGACAGCATGCAGAAGATAAAAGAACTAGAGGAAACGATAAGAGATTCAGAAGCCGAGAATGCGCAAATTTCAAGTCAATTCCAAAAAATCATGGAAGAAAAGACACAATTACTACAGAACGTCACCGATTTTACCGAGCGTATGTCTTTTTCATTCTCACCCCCTTCAGAAAAATAAACACTAATCTCTACATACAAGGAGGGTAATATTATCCACACTCACACTGAGAAATGGCTGGAGCTCCTATCCGTGGATAAAGCATCCAGTACTAATTACATCCATATCAAGTTTACTTTTGAACAAATATTTCTACTACAATGGGAAATTGATTCATATACTGCAGATCATATTAGTGCTATAACCGAAGTAGCTGAGAATATCAAATACAGGCTTTCTTTACAAAGTTATTACAATGTATCCCACAGCCACTATTACAGCTACATAACTACATATGATCGTGAGCATAGTAATAAAATAATGTTCCCATGTTCTCAAGCTTATGCAGCGAAGATCTCTTCATTGAGAGACATTGAAAGTCCGGACCAATTAAGCTCAACGGCTCCTATGATACATCAACAACATGTCTCAGAATTTAATAAAGAGCCTGGTGAGATAAAAGGATTGCGCCCTTTGAAGGTCAGCAGATTAAAGCCAATCTTATCTCGGGTATTAGTAATGACGGCGATCTTAACTATGCTATCTTTCATCTACCTTCCTAGCTATTCATATATAAGTGAGAAAGTATTCGCAAAGCTCATCACAGTAGCGCCTGATCTAGCAGAACCTACCTATCTGGAACCAGAAGTAACGCTTGAGATGAAAGAGTCCGATCATTCTAATCCTGCTAAGGTAGTATCCATGTCATTACCTGTAGTAACGAAACCTTCCGAGGAAAAGGAACTACCTGAGAAACACACAGTGCAATTGAACGACTCCATTAGTTTCAGTGTACCTCCTGGATTTGTTGCCATTACCTTTGATGACGGACCCTCCATTTACACTAAGGAAATCGTCAACGTATTGAACAAATATAATGTTGGTGGAACATTCTTTTTCGTAGGAACACAAGTTCAGAAATTCCCCGAATCGGTCAAGTATGTTGATGATCATGGTTTTTCTATTGGTAATCATTCCATGACGCATTCTAACCTATCTAATCTATCTGCTGAGAAGCAACTTTCTGAGCTTGTGCGAACCAATCAATTGATACAGAATATCACTTCCAAGCCTGTACATCTGTTCAGACCACCTTATGGCTCACGAGATGATAAACTCTCCGAGTTAATGGCAAAGGAGAACATGAGAATGGTATTATGGAACAACGATCCTGAAGATTGGCATAATGATAGTCCGCAACAAACTTTGAATTACATCTCCCGAACCAGATCTACGGGAGCCATCATACTCTTACATGAATCCAAAGCGACATTAGACATTCTACCCATGATCATTGAGTATTTACAAAAAGAACAACTCAAGATTTCGAGTTTAATCTAATTTTTTTGATATTTACAAATACGGTTAGTTAGAAACACAAAAGACTGCGATCGTTCTCCGCAGTCTTTTGTCGTATCGTATACTCTACATATAGCATAATAATACCAATTGATATTAAGGCAGTGTCCCTAGGGCTTCCAATTGTCCAAATATCACCTTCATCCCGGCGAGAACATTGGGCTCTTGTGCACCGTAAACGGCAATACCAGACTTCGCGTCCCGCAAGAACAACAACTCATAGGGGTTACCTAAGGACAGTAGTGTATACCTTTTATACTCTCTATTCAATTGATCAATCAAAGCCTGATACCCTGCCCAATCATGTACATTAATCGGACTGCGGAATTGATACGAAGCAAGAATGACAAAGTCAGCCTTGTTAAGAGATTGAATAGCTTTCATACTATTCCTTGAATCTAGAATAATGCTCTCAACGGTGAAATGCTGCTTGACCTCTGTCATGGATAATTGCCTTTCCATCAGCTTCGCTTGCTCCATACTTGGTGCAACAATGACAATATGGTCCCCTTCTTTCATCCGGTAAGGAAGAGTGTTGTTTTCATTCTTTAGCAGGGTAATCGCTTCCTCCGCAATCTGCTTTTCCAGAATACGATGTTTGTCTGAACCAACGATATTTCCTGCATTTTGCAGCTTCGACTGGAGACTCACGCCGGGTTGGAACAAACCATACTGCTGTTTAAGTTGCAGAATCCTCTTAACGGACAAATCAATGTGATGCTTACTGATTTCTCCTTTTTGGACGGCGTTCACTAGTGTTTGGTGGGCTCCTGCCACATCCTTCGGCATTAGAATAATGTCTACACCAGCTGACACGGCCATCTTCACTGCCACGTCCTCACCAAAATGTTCCGATATAGCGTTCATCGTAAAAGCATCGGAAATAATGACTCCTTCAAATCCCAAATCATTGCGGAGCATACCGGTCAATACCTTCTTGGATAAAGTGGCGGGTATTGGAACCATAGAGCCGTCCTTCTGAGATATCATTTGTCCACTCTCCACAGCTGGAAATGCAACGTGAGCAGTCATGATCATCTCTACCCCACTTCGAATCGCTGCACGAAACGGCTTTAATTCTACTTCTTCTAGATGCTGTCTATCATGTGGAACCACAGGAAGCCCGAGATGAGAATCCACAGTTGTGTCTCCATGTCCAGGAAAGTGCTTCACAGCAGGGATTACCCCTGATTTCTGAAGACCTTGCATAGATGCAACACCTAACTTCGCAACTAGATCAGGGCTCGATCCGAACGAACGAATTCCAATAATCGGATTATCAGGCTTCGTATTGATATCCAGCACAGGCGCAAAATTAACGTTAATCCCGAGGGCCTTTAATTCATCACCCATCATTTGTCCGGCAGCCAAAGATCTTTCAGGCTTACCTCCGGCACCTAGTGCCATCTGACCCGGTAGGTTCGTTCCACCTGGTATTCTTTTAACAACGCCTCCCTCTTGGTCAACTCCTAAGAATAAAGGAATGTCACCCACCTGCTTTTGCAGATTATATGTTAAGGAGGTTAACTGCTTGATGTCCACAATATTTTTATCGAAAAGGATCAATCCACCTAAATGCTGTTCCCGTATCGGACGAGAAATACCTTCATTAACAACTGTAGTCGTTGTACCATTCCACATCCGGATATCTGGCATCAGCATTTGCCCTGCCTTTTCGCCCAATGTCATTAAAGACAGAAGCTTATCCCAATCCTGCGTCTGAATAGCATCCGCTCTTAGAAACTGGATCACTCTTGTCAGAAATACGGCATACTCCGCACGAGTCACAGACTGATCAGGGCCAAAGGTTCGATCCGGGTACCCTCCTATCAAGCCATTTGAGGCCATTAAGAGAATAGGTTCCGAAGCCCAATGACCCTCTATATCCGCTAAAGCAACCGATTGATTTCCTTCAACGAGTGAGTATGCACGGGTTAGAATTGCAGTTGTTTCTGCACGACTAATCGGTGAATCAGGACGAAACGATTCATCTGGGAAACCACCTGTTAACCCTTTATTTGTTGCAATTGCTATCTCCTTATAGAACATATGAGTTCGAGGAACATCCCAATAATTCATTTCACCCAATGGATTCAGATCGGGATACAACTCACGGACTATAAATGTTATAGCCTGTGCTCGAGTTACCGTTACATGAGGACTAAACCTGCCGTTACCGTAACCAGCCACCGTTCCCCGATCCGACAAATAATAAATACTGTCCGCCGCCCATTCCGATTTGTGAAGATCTGTAAACTTTTCTTGAGCTGACACCGTTTGAGACGAAGTGAACAAACAAATAACCACTATACATCCCAACAACCATGCCCTACACCAACTATTCATGCTTCTCCATCCCTTCTGCCGTGTCATGATGTTTGTTTCCATGCAGATTTACTGCGAATATAACTAAGACGATATGTTTGATTAAAATGTTGCTAATTAACCAAGATCCTTCTTTATGGGTTGGAATATGGAAGCGTGTTATAATGAATTAACGATTGCTATAACTGAGAGGGGTGGATCTCGATGAACTTGATGGGCCTGACTGCAACACAGAAAAATGAACTCATCCAATTTGTCTCCCATGAACTTCATGCTTATGCCGTTATTCTGTTCGGTTCAGCTGCCAAAAACATGCTCCGACCGGATAGCGATGTAGACATTGCCTTCCTATCCGATAACACCTATTCCCCATACGACATCTTCATGACCTCTCAGTCATTAGCCGACCTACTTCATCGGGAGGTGGATCTCATTGACTTTCGGGCAGCCAGCTCAGTATTTAAAGCTCAAATTGTGGACAAAGGACGTAATGTCTGAACAAACTCGAAACCATTCGTCGCTGCATCCGGAGAATTAATGAAGAATATGAGGATAAGGTGGATAATCTCCACAATTTCACGAAACAAGATTCCATTATTCTAAATCTGCAACGCGCTTGCGAGTCTTGTATTGATTTAGCTATGCATGTTGTCTCTCAGAAGAACCTTGGTTTACCTCAAAGTAGTCGAGACGCCTTTACGTTTTTAAATCAGAATGGCATTATTGATGATAGCTTGACCCAAAGTATGAAAGCCATGATCGGCTTCCGTAACATAGCCGTCCATGATTATCAATCCATGCAGATTGATATTGTGAAATCCATTCTAGATAAGCATCTTGTAGATTTTGTGAAATTTGCAGAACTCATTCAGACGTATATGACAAAATAGATCCATTATTGCTCTGTATACTCGTTATTGTCTATAATCCTCTAGTTTATTAAACAACGCCTTCTCTCCTTCATTTAGAAGGTAGAAAAGGCGTTGTTTGGACTGTCCAACACAATCCTTAATCTTTATTCACTTAACTTAAAGTACGAGTTCAAAAGGTCAACTTTTCAGCACCGAGAAAATTGGATGAAGCAAGGGAGTGAGGAGCGGAGCGTAGGCAGTACCTACGTGAGCACCGGAAGGACCGGCTGAATTCAAGATTCGATGTCGAGTAAGCTTCTTGGTAACCTTCGTGATCAAAAGGTGACTTTTTGAACTACCCCTTCCCTTGAAGCTCTTTCCACACCTTCTTGTTGCTATACTGCTTCTCTGAACTAATATCTTTACCGAACCAGTCTGGTTGTACGAAGGATTCTGCTGCCTCTACAGACTCGAATTCAACCTCAACTACAGTCATGTTGATTTGGTCATAGCAATCGATTTCAACGAGAGTATCATCCCATTCTGCCGTTATACGATTCTTCGTAAGGGGCACTGCTTTGAAGGCTTGTACAATCTGCGTATATATCTCTTCTGTGATGGAGTATTCAATTTCCTCACGAACGAGACCATTCCCGCTCTTAAATGTATGTGTAAACTCAACCTCTCCAGTGATCACATCCACAATTCTTCGAACTCTCAATTCCTGCGTAGCATCCAGCGCTAGATAGGTCTGTTCAATCCGTTGCTCTGAGCGTACGCGAAGTGTTCCTTCCTGGACTAGTGCATCGGGAAATTCAGGTAAAAGAAATTTCCGCTCTATTTCTAATGACATCATGTTCAGCTCCTATTAAACGATAGAACCCACTAAAGAGTTAGTGGGTTCTATCGCATTGATTATTCATACATCACGACCTACAACTTCATACGATAAATCGCCTTGTTCTCCAATCCACGAATAAAGGGGGTCCATTCCTCCGTCTGTGGTGTTGTATCCAGGGCATCCTCCACCATTTGTAGCTTGGCATCCATCGCGTCAATGAAATGGAGGGCTACAGCTTCAGCCATTTGTGGTTGAACAGGGCTCCCCCATTCCCCCAAGTTATGATGAGATAAGACCATATGTTGTAAACAGATAATTTTCTCCGACTGTAGATCAATCTCACTTCGAATAGCTGCTTCTGTAATCCAATTCGATGCCATCGAGATATGGCCAAGAAGCTTCCCTTGAACACTATATTCCTTTACGATTCCAAGCTCTGCTGTCATCTCTTCTGTCTTGGCTATGTCATGAAGAATAATACCTGCCTTGATCAGATCTGCATTTAGAAAAGGTCTCTGTTTGCAAATGAATTCCCCGAGCTCTAGCATGCGCACAATATGGTAAGCCAGACCAGCGTAAAAAGCATGATGGTGCATTTTTGCGGCAGGATAATGCATTAATTTCCCTTCAACTTTAGAAACACAGTAATTCACGATCGTTCTCATCTCTGTGTCATCGATACTTTCTATTGCCTGCTTAATCATAAATAAGAGATCCACCGGGAGAACAGGAGCAGCACGAATAAAATCGGTTATGGAAACACCCTCTTCATCGGTTACCTTCCGTATCTTCATTATTTTCACTTGCAATCTTTCCCGATAAACATGGGCGACTCCCTGAACTTTAACCAGATCCATAGGAAAGAATGTCTCTTTTTCCATTGGTTTAACATCCCAATACTTTGCTGAGAGCTGACCACTGGCATCTCCAAGAACGATATCGAAATAATCTTTCGGCGGAGTCCCATTGGTTTGTTTCACTTCTAATTCTTTCAACAAGTAATATCCCGTAAATTCTTCTTGGTTCGTTAACGTATTAATTAATGTCATGAGTTATCCTCCAGCATAAAATAAAAACACTATATTGCTATTATATCGTTATTTGTGATCATTAGACATCCTTCTTTCTTATAGTTAGAAATAGAAAGCTAATGATCCATTGAATATCTTGTTGTTTCTCCTCATAGACATAGAAAGTATCTAAATTTCTCCTTCCAGAAAGGGGGGAAGAACTTCACATGCATCAAGATGAAATAACCTCATTAGAACGTGCTATTGCAGAGATCACTGAGATTGCCACTGGGTTCGGACTCGACTTTTATCCTATGAGATACGAAATATGCCCTGCTGAAATTATTTATACTTTTGGCGCTTACGGGATGCCCATCAGATTCTCACATTGGTCTTTTGGAAAAACATTTCACAAGATGAAAACCCAGTACGACTTCGGTTTATCTAAAATTTATGAGCTCGTCATCAATTCTAAT
Source organism: Paenibacillus sp. FA6 (assembly GCF_051550225.1). Classification (NCBI taxonomy): domain Bacteria; kingdom Bacillati; phylum Bacillota; class Bacilli; order Caryophanales; family Paenibacillaceae; genus Paenibacillus; species Paenibacillus sp. FA6. Next base: position 3,471,201 of record NZ_CP188820.1, read on the forward strand.
CCCTGCTATGCATTCCTGCTTGATGGAAATTCATTAATTCAAAACAAGTTAATTGTGGCACATGTCCTTGCACACTGTGATTTTTTCAAGAATAATGCACGTTTTCGCAAAACAAACCCCGCTATGGTCGATAGCATGTCCGCCACAGCGGAGCGGATTAGCCAGTACGAGATAAAGTATGGCAGTCAAGTCGTTGAAGAATTTCTTGATGCCGTCTTAGCCATTCAGGAGCATGTAGATCCAGAATTAGTTCGACCTTACCGTAAGAATCGGTATGATCGAAATAGCGATGGTAAAACAGACTCCACTAATAAAGAACCCGCTCAGCAAGTAACTGGATTCGAAGATTTATGGGATCTTGATAATGAACATAATCATGATCAAGCACCTGAAGAAAAAACTACTCTATTCCCACCTCATCCGGAGAAGGATATCATTTGGTTCATCCAAGAGTACTCTCCTCATTTGGAACCTTGGCAACGTGATATCCTTACGATGCTACGAGATGAGATGCTTTACTTTTGGCCGCAAATGGAAACTAAAATTATGAATGAGGGCTGGGCCAGCTATTGGCATCAACGAATTCTGCGTGAATTAGACCTAACATCAGAGGAGACTATCGAGTATGCCAAGCTCAATTCTGGCGTTGTACAGCCTTCAAAGAATAGCTTGAACCCTTATTATTTAGGATTAAAAATATTTGAGGATATTGAGAAACGCTGGGATTCACCTTCGAATTCAGATCCACATCAACCTCTCAGGAAATCCGGTCAAGGTCGAGCCAAAATCTTCGAAGTACGAGAGTTAGATTCTGACACCTCCTTCATTCGCAATTATATGACAAAAGATCTAGTGAATGATCTAGACTTATATGTATTTGAGAAGAAGGGCGTCGAGTGGAAAATAACCGATAAAACATGGGAGAATATTCGAGACCAGCTTGTCTACTCCCGCGTGAATGGAGGTTTCCCTTATCTAGTTATCCAAGATGGAAATTACATGAATAATGGCGAACTCTATATCAAACACATGTATGAAGGTGTTGAATTGGATTTAAAGTATGTCGATCGAACGCTACCTTATGTTCATAAGCTTTGGGGAAGAACCATTCATTTAGAAACGATAATGGAAGAAAAAACGGTGTTGTTTAGTAATGACGGATCTAAAAGTAACCGAAGATTTATGTGAACAAATAGGAACACTATAAGTCACCTGTAAGCCTAGGTGTCCTTATAGTGTTCCTATTTACAATTCCCTTACTATTCCTGTGGACTGTCTTATAACTAAACTAGACGGCTCAGTAAGAATAGGTGGAGGTGTATCCGATTTCTCAATCATCTTAATAAGATTCTCTATGGCTCTTATCCCAATGTTATGCGTATTCTGGTTAATCGTGGTGAGGGCCGGTTTAAATACCTGGGCGTAGTATGTGTTATCAAATCCTATAACTGAAATATCATCGGGAACAGACATCCCTTGCTCCTCGATTTCGTGGATCGCTCCAAAGGCTGCCATATCAGAGGTGCATACGATACCTGTCGGAGGCACTGGCAAAGAGAGTAACTTCCTCATGGAGAGACTCCCCCCATCAAATGAATAATCACATAATTCAAAATAAGATGGATCATAAGGGATATTTAATACCTCTAATCGTTGTTTATATCCACTATATCTACTATCTGACATCACATGACCCAATACGCCAGATATATATGCAATTCTATGATGCCCCAAATCATATAAGTGTTGAACTGCTATTTCAACAGCCTTTTCATTATCCGTAGTAATGTATCCCGCACGCTTCCCCATCAATGCTGTATCCACGAACATAGCCGGAATTTCTGATTGAACCAGTTGTTCCAGATTAGGATTATCATATTCTACTCCAAACACAACAACCCCATCTAAATTACGACTCTGGCAATGATCTACGAAAGAATATTTAGGATCATTAAGTCGAGTTGATAGACGCATAAGATCATAGCCGCTATTCTCTAATGCAGTCTTAATTCCTTCCAACAATTCGGCCACATAGGGATTCGTAAATGGAATATTAATCAATACACCTACGGTCCAAGAACGCCCTGTGACTAATGCCCGTGCAACTACATTCGGTTGATACCTCAATAGTTCAATAGCCAACTTTACCTTTTTTCTTGTTTTATCGCTGACATCTGTATAATCGTTAATTACTTTGGATACGGTTGCAATCGAAACGCCTGCTTCCTTTGCAACATCATGAATAGAAGCCACTACTAACTCAACCTACTCTCTGTCGTATCTGAACAACATATCATTTATCAATCATTATAACTTAAATCGATCTGAAACGGTATAAATATACATATCAAGTGAAACTTATACTTTCTTATATTTGTAAAAACCCTGTATTCGCCATTGAGGAGAATACAGGGTGGAAATACAAATTTTTGTTAACGTCTTTCGTTTAACTATCGATTCAATAAGCTTCCCACATATTTCAGCAACTCATTTGCACATGTTGGGCAATAACCATGATCTTCAATAAGACGTCTACTTACCTCATTCATTCGTTTTAACTGGTTGCCATCTGGAGTTTTCGTGGAAGTCGTGATCTTCACAATATCTTTCAGATCAACAAATAACTTCTTTTCAATCGCTTCCCGAAGCCGATCATGATGATTGTATTCAAACTTCCTACCCTTACGTGAGTAGGCAGAGATCCGGATCAGAATTTCCTCCCGAAATGCTTTCTTTGCATTCTCTGACACACCAATCTGCTCTTCGATAGAACGCATCAGTCTTTCATCCGGATCCATTTCCTCATCCGTAAGCGGATCGCGTATTTTAGACCAATTACAGAAAGCTTCAATGTTATCTAGGTAATTCTCAAATAATGTTTTGGCCGACTCTTCAAAAGAATAGACGAATGCCTTTTGTATTTCCTTTTTCGCTAATTCGTCGTATTCTTTACGAGCTATAGCGATGAAATTAAGATATCGTTCGCGTTCCTCTTTGTTTATGGAGGCATGCTGATCTAGCCCATCTTTGATTGCTCGTAGTACATCCAGTGCATTAATGCAATGAAGATCCTGCTTGATTAGAGCGCTTGAGATCCGGTTAATCACATAACGTGGATCCACCCCAGACATTCCTTCATCCAGAAATTCACTCTGCATCTCCCTTAGGTCCGCTTCTTTATATCCTTCCACTTCCTGACCATCGTACATCCTCATTTTTTTGACGAGGTCCATTCCTTGTTTCTTGGTTTCCTTCAGACGAGTCAGAATCGAGAAGATAGAAGCGGCACGTAACGCATGGGGTGCGATGTGAATATGCAACATATCACTTTGGTCAATTAATTTAGCATATATCTTCTCTTCATCAGACACCTTCAAATTATAAGGAATAGGCATGACGATCATACGTGATTGCAAAGCTTCATTCTTTTTATTAGATATAAATGTTTTATATTCAGATTCATTTGTATGGGCAATAATCATTTCATCAGCCGATATTAACGCAAATCTCCCTGCCTTGAAATTTCCCTCTTGGGTCAATGATAACAAATTCCACAGAAACTTCTCATCGCATTTAAGCATTTCTTGGAATTCCATTAAACCTCGATTCGCCTTATTCAACTCTCCATCGAAACGATATGCCCGTGGATCAGACTCCGAACCAAATTCCGTAATGGTGGAGAAGTCTATGCTGCCCGTAAGATCAGCTATATCTTGCGATTTAGGATCCGAAGGACTAAAAGTTCCAATCCCCACACGTCCCTCTTCAGAAATTAGTACCCTCTTTACTCGTACCTTCTCAATATCACCATCATATTCCGTCTTAAGCCTCATTTGGCAAGAAGGGCACAGACTCCCTTCAATTCTCACGCCTAGTTCTTTTTCAACTTCAGGACGCAATTCCAATGGAATTAAATGTAATGGTTCTTCATGCATGGGGCAACCGTCGATAGCATACACTGCACCTCGATCTGACTTTGAGAATTTCTCCATTCCACGTTTTAAAAGTGTTACCAAGGTTGACTTCCCACCGCTAACAGGCCCCATAAGCAATAGTATCCGCTTACGTACATCTAGACGTCTCGCTGAGGAATGGAAATATTCTTCCACTAACTTCTCAACAGCACTGTCTAATCCGAAAATTTCCTGTTCGAAGAACTTATACCGCTTATGCCCGTTAACCACTTCAACTCCATAAGATTTTATCATTTCGTACACACGAGCGTGTGCAGTCATCGCCGGAGTTGGATCTTTACGCAGTAATTCAATATATTCTTTGCATGTGCCACTCCACTCCAACTGATCACTTTCTGCCCTATACGCTGCCACACGTTCAAAAATATCCATGATTGGTACCTCCTATAACTATGTTATGAACTAGACCTGGCATCACTCTAAATGTGCTAAGAACTATCCTATCTCGTTTGAAAAGTGTATTACATACCTATGCTAGAAAGTGGGTTTAGTTGACCTATTTTTTTCAATATGTGGAGTTTGTCTTTTAGGGGATGGTATAATGGATCATTATTAATGGACGGTTGAAATAAATTCGAGGAGTGCATCGATATGGCTGTGCAATACGAAACTGAACTGTACGAACCTTTAAAGCAGTTTTTTGAGCAACAAGGATATATTATTAAAGGGGAAGTTCGCCTTTGTGATTTGGTCGGAGTGAAGGATGAGTTAGCAGATCCTTTAATTGTGGAAATGAAGAAGACATTCAATCTCTCGCTGTTACTGCAAGGAATGGAACGCCTCAAAATGAGCTCTAACGTATATTTAGCTGTTGAACGTAGTCGAACCAAACGCGGGGCTGTAAACCAACGTTGGGGGGAGCTGTCGGCGCTTTGTCGACGATTAGGTCTCGGTTTAATTACAATAACCTTTTACAAGACGAAAAAACCATTCGTTGAAGTACTCACCCAACCTACGGATCAGGTGAAACCTCTGCCAAGGAATAAACGACGTCAATCCCGTCTCGTCGATGAGTTTCATGAACGAAGCGGCGATTATAATATAGGTGGAAGTAATCGTACCAAGTTGATCACTTCGTACCGAGAAAAAGCACTGCGTATTGCTCTACCGTTACGCGATGCTGATTCTAACGGGTTGTCCCCAGCTTCATTACGCGATATGACAGGCATTGGTACTGCCTCCTCCATCCTGCAGAAAAATTATTATGGATGGTTTGAGCGAGTGTCTCGTGGTCGATATACTCTCGCTCCATTAGGAATTTCTGATTTGATTAAGTATCAAAGCGTGTTAGAAGTATCTGCATCACTTCACACATTGTCTACACCAGAAGACTACCGTATAGACGCAGAGAAAGACTAGCTTCTAGCAGTAAATTCATTCACCGCCTCACTTAACAGATGCATGCCAAGTAGCAATTCATCTCGTCTTGGATGGGTGAAATTAAGACGAATGACATCAAATCCCATATTCTTGTCCGCGTAGCATTCCGTTCCGACGCAGAAAGATGTGCCCTTGCTAATAGAACATTTCAATAATAATTCACTTCGCAGACCCTCAGGTAATTGTACCCACAGAAACATCCCACCAGAAGGTAGGTTATATTTAGCCTTCCTCCAGGCAGGGCGCTTTAGTAACTCCGTCATTAGCCTTAGACGAGTACTATATTCACGTCTCAATAGAGTAATATGTTCATGCCAATCAAACGTTGTTGATGTAAGCATTTGATACAGCAGTCGTTGATTCAAGTTGCAACTTTGCCGATCCACCCATTGTTTAGCCGCTCCCATCACTTCAATCAACTTACTAGGTCCGGCTGCAAAGCCAGTAGAGAGACCCGGTGCCACCGTTTTACTAAATGATCCCACATACAGCACTTGTCCACCTTTTCCGTGATCGTCCAATGCACTTAAGGACGGATACCGTCTGCTGAATGGCTCATTCTCCTTACTCTCTTCAAAATATAAATCACCATAAGAATCATCTTCCACAATGAATACCTGATACGCTCGGCATAACTCTAATACCTGCTTTCGCCGCTCCAAGCTCCAAAGAACTCCTGTCGGATTGGTGAAATTAGGAGTTACAAATAGAAGCTTCGGATGATGCTTCTCAATTAACTCAACCAATTGTTGAGCGAGCAATCCCTCCTGATCTCCCTCAACTGGAATAATGGTCGCTCCTTGCATTCTTAGAATTTGTAAGCTACTCGGTGACGTTGGATTCTCAACAAGCACAGCATCTCCCTTATCTACGTACACCCGCACCAACAAATCCATCGCGTGTTCGCTACCCCTTGTAATAAGGATTTGGTTTATATCCAAGTCTAGCTGCTTATGTTGCTTCCACTCTAACTGGAGCCATTCACGAAGGGGCATATACCCTTCTATATTGCCATATTGAAGAGCCTGTGGAAGACTTAAGAGAACATCTGTCGCAGCCGTATGCATCGATGTAAGAGGAAATATATCTGAAGTTGGCCATTCGTCTGCTAGTGATATAAATGAGCCCTGCTGGGGATTCGAGCTGATATTGTCGGATGGTGACGACATTATCCATTCCACATGGGAAGCAAAAGAATACTTCATGTAACGCCCTCCTTTGCATTTTAATTGAAACTTCCGCACTAATAGGTATTCCTATACATACAAAATTATGACTATTTATCATAAATATCGATGTTCACCTATGCTGTCACTGCTTTTGCAAAAATGGTAGAGAAATGATAGAATCGTGGCTTAGGATGAGTTATAAATAATCCTTATCATGTTAGTCTTCACCACGTTTATACCCGGTTTTATTGTTAAAATAAACTTTTAATGCGACTACCATTTATTTTTATACGATGTCTGGGTATAATACATATAGCAATGTAGTTGTACAGGAGGTGTCCATGATGTCTTTTTCATTAACTTTTTGGATTGTTACATTAGTACTCGTTCTATTCTTGACTGGCATCCTCACATCATCTTATAACGAGGATAAAACTAAAGGCCTATAAGCTAGTAAGTACTATCAGGATTCCTCACTTCGAGGAATCCCTTTTTTTCATTGGACAACATCACACGAAAAAAGCATCGCGACTACCTCGCGATGCTTTCTGTTACTTATACTAGGCCTTTATTAATTGAGTCATATCTGATTGACACTGTTCACAAATAAAACGTTCTTTAAATAGACTCACTTCTATTACCGAACTACAGAACACACATTTCGGACGATATCTTTCCAAAATAATGTGATCTCCCTGAACCAAGATCTCTACTGGGTCTCCTTCATTCATCTGATATCTTTTTCTCAGTGATTTAGGTAGAACGATTCTTCCCAGTTGATCCACTTTACGAACCACACCGGCAGGTTTCATATTGGTACTACACTCTCCTATCAACAATTAATTGTAAAACGATCAAAAAGTACTCCTAATGAAACAAATCATACTTTCCCAGCAAAATAAATGGGTATTATCTAATAGTTCGATATAATTATGTCGAATCCTGCTGTACTCGACAAATTTATTGTAAATTCATGAAATTTAGTTGCCGTAACGCCTCATAAACGACAATTGCTGCAGAATTGGAGAGATTTAATGATCTAACCTGATCCCCCATTGGCAACCTTATGCATGTATCTGGATTTGCTGCAAGTAATTCTTGTGGAAGTCCCTTTGTCTCTTTTCCAAATACAAAAAAATCTCCATCTTGGTATTCAAAGTCGCTGTATCTCATCTTCGCCTTGGTTGAAGCATAGAAGAACCGACTTCCTGCATACTTCTCTTGAACTTCTGCAAAAGAATCATGATGCTCAATATGAACAGCATGCCAATAGTCTAGACCTGCTCTTTTCAATGCTGAATCATCGGTACTAAAGCCTAGCGGATGAACCAAATGTAGATGAGCGCCTGTCGCAGCACATGTTCTTGAAATATTCCCTGTATTCGCCGGTATTTCCGGCTCCACGAGCACAATATGTAATGCCATGATGATATCCTCCACCTCTCTATTTAATGTTATTATACCCCCGTTTGTTCCATATGCAAAAGCCCTCCACCATTGGCGGAGGGCAACAAACACATCAGAATCAATCAAGCTATCGACTTTAATTACCCGTTACTTTTTTGAAAATGTGTCATAAAGTCAGTTAATGCTTTGCAGTTCTCATAAGGAACAGCGTTATAAATTGAGGCGCGCAAACCACCCACACTACGATGTCCTTTGAGCCCTATGAAGCCTTCTTGCTCTGATTCTTTAATGAACTGTTTCTCCAGCTCCTCAGAAGTCAGACGGAATGTAACATTCATAATGGAACGGCTTCCTGTTTCAACAGGTCCGCGATAAAATCCTCCGCTGTTATCTATTGTATCATAGATTAGCTGAGCCTTCTCCCGATTAATCTTCTCCATTCCTGCCAAAGAACCCTGCTCTTCGATCCACTTCAGAACTTCATTAACCATATAGATAGAGAAAGCAGGAGGCGTGTTATAGAGTGAATTATTCGATTGATGCGTACTGTACCGCAGCATCGTCGGAATATCCTTTGGTGATTCAGAGATCAAATCTTCCCGAGCAATGACAACCGTTACACCCGAGGGTCCTAGGTTCTTCTGAGCACCTGCATAAATAAGTCCGAATTGATTCAGGTCCAATTGGCGACTAAGAATATCACTCGACATATCAGCAATTAACGGAATATCTCCTGTATCTGGAAACACTTGATATTGCGTCCCTTCAATCGTTTCATTAGAAGTCACATGCAGATAAGCTGTCTTATCAGACAATTGAATCCCACTTAGGTCAGGAATAGACATGAATTTATTAGCCTCTGATGAAGCTACTATTTGTGTCTCACCAATCAATTTTGCTTCTTTAATTGCTTTATCTGCCCAACTTCCAGTATGTACATAACTAGCAACCTTTCCTTTAGGAAGCAAGTTCATAGGAACCATAGCAAACTGAGTACTGGCCCCACCTTGCAAGAATAGAACCTTATATCCTTTCCCACCACCGAGTAATGACAACAGGCGACTCTCTGCTTCATTATGCACTTCTTCGTACACTTTACCGCGATGAGACATCTCCATAATTGACATACCTGTATTTCTAAAATCTACAAATTCAGCTTGTGCACGTTCAAGAACTTCGAGCGGCAACGCAGCAGGTCCTGCATTAAAATTATAGGCTCTCTTACTCATCAGTACTCCCACCCTTTCTCTATCTTCTAATATAATAACGTTATGATAGCAGTATTCTAACCCCTCAGCAAGTACATTCCCCATGATCTAACATAAACTGGGACATTTATTTTTTTTATTGGTTCATTAATTTATATTTATTGGAATGATGAATGAGATGCTGATACTCCAATATGATTAGCACCTAATCCAAAAGACCCAGTAAGTCCGGTTCGTTAAACCGGGATTACTGGGCAGGAGAAACCAACGTGCAATATATTACTTATACTCTAGTAGAGAAAAACTCAGCAGGTGCTTTCTCTGTATTGAATGTTCTACCTACCAAAGGTGCTAGTTTCTCTAAATCCTTGAGCAACGCAGCAAATTGATCTGGGAATAGTGATTGTACACCATCACCTGTCATTGAATTATCAGGATCAGTATGCATTTCAACAATCAATCCGTTAGCGCCCGCAGCAATGGATGCCTTCGACATCGGCTCTACCAATTCACGTCGTCCAGTACCATGACTTGGATCTGAAATGACTGGAAGGTGACTCAATTGTTGCAATACTGGTATCGCTGCTAAATCAAGTGTATTTCGTGTATAGGATTCGAATGTTCTAATCCCACGTTCACAGAGCATAACATCAGGATTTCCTCCAGCAAGGATATACTCTGCAGCATTTAGTAATTCATCGTAAGTTGCACTGAAACCACGTTTAAGAAGAACGGGTTTACCACAAGTTCCTAGCTTGCGAAGTAAGTCGAAGTTCTGCATATTACGGGTTCCGATCTGTAAAATATCTGCATATTCAGCGCAGACATCAACATATTCTGGTGTCATCACTTCAGTAATCGTTAACAAACCATGTTTCTTCCCAGCTTCTTGCATCATAATAAGACCTTCTACTCCAACACCTTGAAAACTATACGGTCCTGTACGTGGTTTAAAGGCTCCACCTCTTAATACCTGACCTCCAGCAGCTTTGACTAATGCGGCTATTTCATCAATTTGTTCAGCTGATTCTACGGCACATGGGCCACCCATAATAACGATTTCTTTTCCGCCAATCTTTACACCATTAATGTCAATAATGGTGTCTTCGGGATGGAAATCACGGCTAGCTAATTTGTACGATTTAGAAATTTTGACTACATTCTCTACACCTGTCATCTGGCGTAAATGCTCGGCAAGCTTAGGATCAACAGTACCAATTAGACCAATCACAGTACGATCCGCTCCTTGAGATACATGCGCCTGTAGACCCTCTTTCTCAATGACCTTCACAATTTCCTGGATTTGTTCGCTTGGTGTTACATTTGACATAATAACGATCATAATTTTTATCATCCTTTCCTTATTTAAAGACAACAGACTTAACCCATTGCTTAGTTAGTGATTATTATTAATTTCGACTTATGGAGAATTACTTGATTATTTCTTCATTTACTTGTTAAATCATTCACTCTCTCACTTAGACGCTTACACGCTTTTAAGCTTTTATGCACTAAAGTAAATATACATCAAATCACTCTGCTCCGTCAAGACCAAAAGCGAAACAACTACTTTCTTTTATTATCAAAATAGGAGTTATCCTAAAAGGCTTTCTTGCCCCTTTAGAATAACTCCTTCATTCATCATCATTTAAGTGGTAGTTCCACTTTTCACTTTAACATTGGGTAGCAACTTTTTCATATTAACCGTTCGCTTGATTTCCCATGTATCCTGATTATTTGGGTCATACTGCTCCAAATAGGCTATAACTTCCTTCGTAATCGGTGTCGGTGTAGATGCACCCGATGTGACCGCAACCTTCGAGATTCCTTCAAGCCATTCCTGCTTAACTTCTGTCACATCGCTTACCCGATATGCTTTAACATTAGCAATTTCCTCAGACACTTGAGCAAGACGATTGGAATTATTACTCTTCGGATCTCCTACTACGATAAGAAGATCTGCTTGCCCAGCTTGTTCTACGACAGCTTCCTGACGCACTTGTGTCGCGAAACAAATTTCATTGTGCACTTCAGCAGTGGGGAATTTTTCTAACAACTTCTTCATGATATGTTTAATATCCCACTGGCTCATCGTCGTCTGATTCGTAATCACAATACGTGTCGTATTTAAATGAAGATCATCAATCTCTTCTTCTTTTTCAATGAGATGTACATGCTCAGGCGCAATACCAATGGCACCCTCTGGCTCAGGATGACCATCCTTGCCAATATAAATCACTTCAAAGCCATCGTTAACCTTTTCCTCGATAAGAACATGCGTCCTTGTTACATCTGGACAGGTGGCATCAACTGTTGTTAATCCTTTATCCCTAGCAATCTTACGCACTTCTGGTGACACTCCGTGAGCGGTAAATATGACAGTCCCGCTCTCTACCTTATCCAGTATATCAAGACGATTCGTACCATCTAATGTAATGATGCCATCATCTTCAAACGAATTCGTGACATGGCTATTATGGACAATCATGCCTAATATATATATAGGACGGGGAAGATCTAAGTTCTGAGCTGCTTTGCGAGCAAGAACCATGGCATCAACAACGCCATAACAATAACCTCTTGGAGAAATCTTAAGTACTTCCATGTTATTAACCTCTTTTCATAGACTTACCTTTTATCCATTATACCTCATTCCAAAGGGACATTAAAGATCATAGGCAACCAGATGATGAAAGTGCTCCCTTCATTAAGTTTCGTAACCACTTCAACGGAGCCATTCATTTCATCTATTATCCACTTCGCAATCGATAATCCTAGTCCAATACCTTCTGTTACACCTCGAGATTGATCAGCACGATAGAACCGTTCAAATATAAGCGGAACATCTTCCTTATCCATCCCAATCCCTGTATCCGCTATTCGTATCCCAATTTGGCCTTGATAACGAAATGCGTCCAGGGATACCTGTCCATTGGGAGTATATTTAAATGCATTTTCAATGAAAATGAACAGTACCTGTTGTAAATAATCTTTGTTTCCAAGCACATAAACCCCATTTAACGTGGATAAGTTTCCTATTATCCACTCTGCCTGATGAGGAAGAAACTGCGCACGCCGTGCAACCTCCTGAACTAATGGCTCAAGGGGTACTGGCGACTTCTCAAATGTCTGTCCTGTATCCGCTCGTGCTAATGAAAGCATGTCACTCACAAGTTGACTCATTCGTTTAGCTTCATCCGCAATGTCACTAAGCGCTTCGTTAGACATCAATCGCAATGTCCCTTCATCCATATTAGGACGATCGCCAGACTCCTCATCCCACACCTTTTGGAGTAAGTCAACGTTCCCTCGGATCGTCGTAAGCGGTGTTCTTAGTTCATGTGAAGCATCCGAGACGAATCTCCGCTGTGCCGCATAAGCATCTTCTAATTCCTTATAGAATCCATTCATACGACTAAGCATATTATTGACGGTTCCAATTAACTGACCTATTTCATCCTGAGGACCATTGTACTCAATCCGTAAGCTAAGATCTGCACCCTTCTGAATCCGATTGGCAGCCTCAATCACTTTACCTATAGGTCGAATGGATTTATGTGCAAGGAACAATCCCAAGCTCGAAGCAATAATGATCATGATCGCCGAGCCCATAACGAGTATACTCTGAAGTCCATTTAATAGGTTCTGTTCGGATCCTGTATAAGCAGCGATCTGGAGAAGACCAATGACAGCCCCTCCTTCAGCAATAATTGGCTCGTGATATACGAAGAATGGTTTACCTTGAATTTGGATATGACTTATACTTTTTATTATCTTTTCTGGATCGACTGACGGAATAGGAATCTCTATACCCAGTCCCTTCAAGTTTTGATCTGGTATATTTACTCCTTTATAATAATCGTGTATCTGTGCAAAGATCTGACTTTCCTGAATGTTACTTGGCCCTCTTTTAAACGTGAAGTCAAATGCTCCCGTTCCTATATCAACGATAATAGAAGGTTCAATTTTCTTCAGTTGCTGAGAAATTCGTTTCTCCACTTCATTGTATGTATTGAAGTAAATAACACCATAGATGGCAGAGCCGAATATGATCAGCGTTACCGCTAAAATCGCCGAATACCATGCAGTAAGTCGAAGTCGAATGGACATGTTATGTGTCTCCTCTTAGAATATACCCAGCTCCTCGGATAGTTTGAATAACCCGCTTACCTCCATGCTCCTCTACCTTTTGACGAAGCATGGCGATATACACTTCCAACACATTGGACTCACCGCTATAGTCATATCCCCATATCTTTTCCATGATCAAATCACGTGATAACACACGCTTCGGATTCTGCATAAATAGGTTCAGCAACTCAAATTCCTTCGCCGTTAATTCCAATCGAACACCTGCTCGTAGCACTTCTCTTGCATCCATATCCAATATAATATCTTCATAACTTAACTTCGGTTCTCCTTGTTCATTCAGTCCTGGTTTACGACGAAGTAATGCACGTACGCGAGCAAGGAGTTCTTCTAACGCAAATGGCTTAACTAAATAATCGTCTGCACCAAGATCTAATCCCTTTACCCGATGTTCAATCTCATCTTTGGCAGTCAGCATCAAGATAGGAACCTTACTCCCACCTTCACGAAGTCGTCGACACACTTCAAATCCATCCACTTTCGGCATCATAACATCCAATACAACAAGGTCAGGTTCACTGCTTAATAGAATATTCAATCCCTCTGCACCATTCATTGCTGTTACTACATCATATCCTTCAAAGGCTAATCCTCTACGCAACATAGAAATAATCTTCTCATCATCATCAATCAGTAAAATAGTCGAACGCATAAATTACAACCCCTTTATTATTAGAGAATAGGTATTCATTCATATTACTATTAAACCATATATAAATAGCGGAAGGAGAGTTTCCCTTCCGCTATTCGTTGTTCCAACTTATTTCCGAGTTGACGAAACTTCGAATCCGTTTTTATCCCCTATTGATACTGGGAGATCCATACTCTTACCATCTCTTACAATGTTAAGTGTGATTTCAGTATCTATTTCTTGTTTCAGAATGAAATCAATAAGATCTTGGCTTGCAGCATAGTTGGTACCATTGATTCCAGTTATGATATCATATGGACGTAGATCAGCTAAATAAGCCGGAGATTTATAGATGACTTCTGCAACTACCGATCCTTCTTTCACCGTTGTTTCCATTTGTTTCGCCACTTCTTCAGTCAGTGTAATTAAAGATGCACCTATGAAAGGAACTGGAGCTTTCGGAATTTCCTGATTATTCTCAAGTTTATCCAAGACTCCTTTAATAACCGTTGTCGGTATAGCGAACCCAATTCCTTGTGCATCTGCACTAACCGCAACATTCATCCCGATGACTTCACCACTCAGATTTAGAAGCGGTCCACCAGAGTTACCAGGATTTATAGAAGCATCTGTTTGTAGTAAATGCTCATATTTGCGAGTACCGCTACCATCTTCCTCAGCTATATCAATCGTACGTTCTTTTGCACTCAGCACACCCGATGTAACGGTATGATCAAAGCCTTGAGGATTACCGATTGCTACGAGACTCTCGCCAATGACAGCACGATCTGAATCTCCCAATGGAACAATCGGGAAATTATTATCTCCTTCAATCTTCAAAACTGCCAAATCAAGATCCTTACTTGATCCAAGCAACTTAGCTTCATAAGGCTTTGTAGTACCTTCTATTGTTACTTGTATCACGTCCGCACCATTAATAACATGTTGATTCGTCAAAATATATCCTTTTGCGTCATAGATAAATCCTGAACCAATACCATAGGCAATCAACTTATCTGAATCTGATTGCGATTCCGATTGTGAGGATGAACCTCCATCATTGTTTCTGCTATTCCCCCCGAATTGATCACCAAAGAAATAGGAGAAAGGATCATTGGAATATGGATTAGTCTGTTTCACATTTCCAGACTTCACAAATGTTGCAATCTTCACAACTGCAGGACTCGCTTCTTTAAATACCGTTGAGACATTTCCAGAATTCGTTAAAGGTAATGATGTTGCCACAGCTGTATTCGATTCAACTGAAGCAGTCACCGCTATTGGCGTATCCGGTGTGAACAAGTTCATTCTATCAGCTGTAAACATTAAAGACGTAATCACAACCATACCCGCTAAGAAGGATACCAATATCGTTTTAACCGAGCTTTTTGGCTTTTGACTATACTGCCAGTTACCATTTCCGCCAGAACCATTATTGTTATTACCCCCATCTCGGAAATTCCGCGATGTATCTACAGGTAAGTTACGAAGTGGTTGTGGTTGAGTAATCTCTACTTCTTCCCGTTGCCCATGATCATTGGAATCTGCATTATTCTTTAACGCGCTATCTTTACCTATAGATTGAAAGGGCCCATAGGAATAATAATATGAAGAACCTGATTCTGAAGACTCATTACCTTTTGTCATTTCTCTATCCAATTCGTCGTCCAACTGTCCAAATTTATTATCGCGTTCGTCCATGTTTTGTTACCTCCTATACCCTAATCTTACTGTTTACTGTTGTAAGCGGGATATTATTTAACTGTTCTTATCATGTACTATGAACCTTAAAGTCACATTAAAAACAATATAAAGAGAGATAAAACATATTCGAACGGTCTCATGTATTTCCTTTACATCTAAACCAATCCTTTTCGATGAGCATAAATGGCAAGTTGCGTACGATCGTCCAATTCGCATTTCATTAACAAGTTACTAACATGCGTTTTCACCGTCTTAATGCTAATATGTAGTTCTTCACCAATGTCTTTGTTACTTTTCCCTTCAGCTATTAGGAGAAGCACTTCTTTCTCACGCTCTGTAAGATTAGAGGAATCTGCTTCAACCATCCGCTTACGAATCCCACGGGTTAGAGCTTGGGAGACATCCCCTGTCATGACTGGCATGCCCCGAAATGCACCTTGTAACGCATAAATCAGTTCATCTGCTGATACAGTCTTCAGCACATAACTAACCGCTCCCGCTTCGATGGCATCCACCACTAGATTATCCTCAAGGAAACTAGTTAATATAACAATTTTCATCTGAGGATATTCTTTCATGACCACTTTGGTCGTCTCGGCACCATTCATAATAGGCATCATTAGATCCATCAATATTAAATCGGGCGGACTTTCTGATAATTCATTTCTCAACATTCCGAGAACATCTTGACCGTCCTTCGCTTCACCAATCACTTCGAATCTGGGTTCTAGCATTAAATATGTCTTCAGACCCATTCTGACCATATCATGATCATCTACAAGCAGTATCCTAATCTTGTCTTCCATACTTATAGTTCCCCCTCAAAAATATCGTCATCAAGTTCATGTTCCAATGGTGTAAATTTAGGTATATGTACCCGAATCGTTGTCCCTGCACCTTCCTTACTAATAATCTCTACTTGCCCACCCAGCTTCTCCGCTCTCTCTCGCATCGTCATAAGCCCATAAGAACCTTGCTTCTGTACGCCACCATTAAAGCCCCGACCATCGTCACTAAGACTGAGCACGACCTGATGTGTTCCCTCACGTAATGACATGCTCACTAATCCCGCATGTGCATGCTTCACAATATTAGCCATCGCCTCTTGAATAATAAGGAATAGTTGATGCTCAATAGCTTCCGACATATTCCCTTGCATTTCAAGCTCCTTCATCCCCTTTAGCCCATTCTGACGACAATAATCCGGGAACCATTTCTCCAATGCCTCTGCAAGACTCTTACCTTCAAGTTCTACGGGACGCAGTTGAGCAATGAGTGCGCGCATTTGCTTCTGTGCCATATGTGACATTTCGATGAGCTGTGACAGTACAAGCTTACCCTGCTCTTCGTTCTGGACTAATACTTTGGGAAGAGCAGAGGCGGACATATGTATGGCGAATAGCTGTTGGCTCACCGTGTCATGAAGATCTCTAGCCATCCTGCGACGCTCTTCAATGACAGCATTCTCTGCTGCTTTCTCCTTCTCCATCACTTCTTGTGCTCCTAATCGTTGCAGTAACTTCATCTTTTTCTCCACAGCATCCATCATCGTGTTAAATTCGTGATATACGCGTGCAAAGGATTGATCCTCCGCAAGTGGCATCCGCACAGATAAGTTGCCCTTAGCCACCTGCAGCATATTAAGATCCAGAACATCAATTCCCCGCTGAATGCGTTGCCCTGCCATATAACCTATGACAACAGTAAACACAATGATTCCAAGTGAATAATATACCCACATCACTGAGTTCTTTATCTCAATATATCCCAAATAACTCCCAGCATAGATAACTCCAGCCATCACAACACCGCTCAGCAAGAAATATAGCAACAACAACCATTTTGTACTCTTAATTATCTTCAGCATTTGCTTAAGTTACCGTATTCACTTTAATATCACCAATAAAAGCACTAACATTAATAATTATTTTTTTATTAGCTTCCTTGAAATATGGGGTTGTGGATGAAATATTGCTAATAAATCCACTCTTAGATTCAGATAGTATGGTCATATCTCCTATGAAGGAACTGGCATTAATTTTGAAACCTAAATCCATGTCATCAGGAACATAGATCTTGATATCTCCAATGAACGCTGAAATATTGATCTTAGTCTTACCATAAGGAATTTGAGCTTTCGTTAGATCAAGTACCGTGTCTCCAATAAACTGAGAGATATTAGTAGGCTTCAGCTCGAAATACTCCCGTCCCATATGTGTATCACCAATAAATGTGGACTTGTTAATCTTCTCACCGTCACCATAATTCTCTTTCGAATGATGTCTTCTCTGTCTATCGTCATAGGAATTTCCCTTCTCATTGTTATTGAAACCTTCTACTTCATCGGAATCTAAACTTTTCTTGCTTCCAAAAGACATACCGAATTTCTCTTCAAATTGCTTATCTAATGTCGATTGAGATTCTCCGTTCGGCAAATCCGATAAATTAGGTAAACTAGGTAATTCAGAAGGCTCCTGTGGTTGCACATTCGGGTCGATCGTAGATTTCATCTTCTTCCCCGAAATAGAATGACGGCGTTGCGGTTTAAATATAACGAATAAACCCGCCAAAATTAAAAATCCAGGAACAAGGAACTTAAAAAAATCACCTGGAGTCAAGATTACCCAATCTAATGCACGTGCTTGAAAATAACCTCCAATAGCAATGAGTATGAAACCTCCTAAAAAGGAACTCCCTTCATTACGTAACGTTAATATATTTTTTATACCTGCATATATTAATATCAGCGGCCAATACGTAGAAATAATAGATCCAATGCTAATATCCACTATATTCATTTGTTGAAGGAGAAATATTACTCCTATCCCGATAAGAACTACCCCACCGAAACATCGATCAACCCATCCCTTTTTCATATTCAGATCCCCTTTTCCTCATTTATTATTCTAAGTGTACAACAGACCCTTTATTTCGGATACATGCGCTAGAATGATATTCACTCGGTCTAGAGGATGAGATAGCTGAACTGAAACAATGCCCCCACCGCTTTAACGGTGGGGGCATTTGTTGGATTTCTCTTAACCATCATTACTCTTTAGATTCAAACTCCGCATTAAACTTTTCATTTGGAGTTTTGTAGTTTTCTTGAACTTTATTCTTCTTCTCAATTTGACCAGTTTCCTCGGCAAATTCAGCGTTAAACTTTTCATTCGGTGTTTTATAATTTTCTTGCACTTTCTTTTGTTTTGAATTAAAATTTTGATTTTGGTTTTGGTTTTTTTCCACGAGTTTCCACCTCCTCATCATCTCTGCCTATCGACAAGTTGAATTGGGACCACATCTTATCCCATTCATTAGTATGTCATTCGCTCAGAAATTTATGCAGAGGAGTTAACGCCAACATGAATCCATATACGACAAGCTTAGGAACCCGTCAAATAGCTTCTTCTAGCACAAAGGCTGGCAGTGATTTATAGGTCTCAATCGCTGCACCAAGTCTCTGCAACATCTGCTCAGTACACTTGCCATTCCCACGTTTGATGACCTGTACGCTAACGTCTTTCTTCCCCCATTCTTTATACACCTGCTTCGTTGTCGCAAAATACAAATCAATCTTGTCTCCTTTGATAGCAGAGCCTGTATCGGCAACAATTCCGTAGCCATATCCTGGGATATATAGAACGCTTCCTAATGGAAATACTTTGGGATCAGCAGCAATTGTGGATACCTTATTTTTATTCCGTTGCACCTTCACACCTGAATACGTAATCCCATATTGCGGGTGGTTCGGTTTTTTACCCGTTGATTCATAGCCCGCAGTGTAACCAGTCGCCACTACCTTAACCGTTCGGATGACTTGCTCTTGGCTAGGTGCCGATACTGCGAGCGACTTATCCCCTGTTGTATTTCCTGAATTTATCTTAACATTCTTCACGTTATTGGTTTGCGTGTGAATGTTCTTCAAGTTAGCATCATTCTTCATTTGGTGACTATAATACATCTGTTGCTGATAACATGTATTTGCAGGTATTCCCAACTCATTACAATCTGTGAAACTCATCGAAGCATATAACTTATTTCCCCCATCAATTATACTTAACAAAAAAACACATAACAAAATCCTCTGCCATGTTCTTACCTGATTCATATGAAAATCTCCCCCTTACTATCGAGGGTTCCCACATGAACAGATAAGTATACATGATGGATTGGCAAGCCATTGTCGCTTAGGCTTATCAATCCATCCTATGACAGAGGATGATATATGAATAATTGTTATTTACTATTATGAAATTCGGTGATTATCAATTTCATCCTTCAGTATGGAGATAACCTCATCAAGAGACTTGACTCCGATATCGCCTTCTCCACGTTTACGAACTGAAACAGCGCCACTTGTCATTTCATTCTCACCTACTACGAACATATATGGAATTTTCTCTAGTTGGCTTTCACGAATTTTGTAACCAAGCTTTTCATTACGTAAGTCAGCTTCAACTGAAATACCGCTAAGTTTCAGCTTGTCTACAACCTCATTCGCATAATCTTCAAAAGCACCAGATACCGGAATAACCTTTACCTGAACCGGAGATAACCAAAGCGGTAATGCACCCGCAAAGTTCTCCAATAAGAATGCTGTCATACGTTCCATAGTTCCAAGAATACCGCGGTGAATAACGACTGGACGATGTTTCTGTCCATCATCCCCTACATATTCTAATTCGAAGCGCTCTGGCAACAGAACATCTATTTGTGTCGTAGATAATGTCTCTTCCTTACCTAAAGCTGTCTTCACCTGTACATCCAGTTTAGGTCCGTAGAACGCAGCTTCACCTATTGCTTCAAAGAATGGCAGCCCCATCTCTTCAACGACTTCACGGAGAATACGTTGCGTATTTTCCCACATCGCGTCATCTGGCCAATATTTCTCTGCATCCTGGGGATCTCTATATGACAATCTGAACCGATATTCCTTGATTCCAAAATCCTCATATACCTTTTGAATCAGTGTAACGACACGTTTGAACTCTTCTTTGATCTGATCCGGACGACAGAAGATATGGGCGTCATTCAACGTCATAGAGCGTACACGGTGCAGACCTGTTAGTGCACCAGACATTTCATATCGATGCTGCGTACCAAGCTCCGCAATTCGAATCGGCAGATCACGATAGCTGTGCATATCACTCTTATATATCATCATATGATGCGGGCAATTCATTGGACGGAGTACCAATTCCTCGTTATCTAGCACCATTACAGGGAACATATCCTCTTGGTAGTGCTCCCAATGACCCGAAGTTTTATAAAGATCCACATTACCTAATACCGGAGTATAGACATGTTGATATCCTAGACTTTCTTCCATATCCACAATATAGCGCTCTAGCGTCCGGCGTAATTTAGCACCTTTTGGCAACCACATTGGAAGACCTTGACCCACCAATGAAGAGAATGTGAAGATTTTTAATTCTTTCCCTAATTTACGATGATCGCGTTTCTTCGCTTCTTCTAAGAAATGCAAGTACTCATCCAATTGCGCCTTTTTAGGAAAGACCGTTCCATAGATCCGTTGAAGCATCTTGTTCTTGCTGTCACCGCGCCAATATGCACCAGCAACACTCATTAATTTAAATACTTTAATCTTTCCTGTTGATGGAAGATGTGGTCCACGGCAAAGATCGAAAAACTCACCTTGATCGTACATCGAAATGATGCTGTCTTCAGGAAGATTATTAATTAGTTCAATCTTATACGGATCAGCAAGTTCACCGAAAATTTGCAAAGCTTCTTCACGACTAACTTCTCTGCGGGTAATTGGTAAGTTTGCACCGATGATACGTTCCATTTCTTTCTCAATTTTCTGCAGATCTTCTGGATTAAGAGAATGCTCTAAATCCATGTCGTAATAGAATCCATCCTCAATGACTGGACCTATTCCTAGCTGTACCTCTTTATTGCCGAATAAACGCTTCACAGCTTGGGCCATCACATGCGCCGTACTATGACGCATAACCTCAATACCTTCTTGCGAATCTAACGTCACTATTTCGATGAGCGCGCCTTCTTCTAACACCGTGGATAAATCCACCACAACACCATTCAATTTACCGGCTACAGCATTCTTCTTCAGACCGCTACTTATTGATGCCGCTACATCTTCAATACTACTGCCTTCTGCGTATTCCCGAACCGAACCGTCCGGTAATTTGATGCTTACTGCCATTTCAATTCCTCCTAGTTTCTTTCTATGTTTATGGGAGGGCAACACAAAAAACACCCGTCCCGGTCAAGGGACGAGTGTTATCACCCGTGGTTCCACCCTAATTTAACAGTTGAATATACATTCTCACTTACAAAAATTGAATGTAAAATCATGTCCTTCATCAGCATTATATAACGGTAATGACCCGGCGCTTCTTACTGTTCCCCTGATGACACAATGGAGAAGTTCATAATCGCAGCTACAAAGGGGTAAACCAACGTCGGTTACTGAAGGGAATTACAGCCTATGTTCCCTCTCTCTGAACAGCCCATATTACGATGGTTCATGTCTTTCTCAACGCTATTAGTGAATTTAACAGTAATTATAGTTCTAGCTGATACTACTCGTCAAGTTAAATCTTCTCTTTCTCCCTAAAGAAAGCATGACATTTGGGACAATAGTGACATATCTCTACTCTTTTCTCAAAAATCTGCAGTATCGTCTTCACAGCTGGCATTTGCACATCACGCGTATGGATAATTAATTTAGCCGGTGAAACAGATATAAGCGTACTGACTACAGCATCATCCATTTCCATATCCTGCTGATTAATTCTTTCTACGTAGACAGCATCATCACTCTCACAAGCCAATGAATTCATTTTCTCGTCAAACAGCAACAGTTCCCGCCCGCCCTTATGAACAACATGAGCTAATGGAATTTGTGGTTCTTGGAAGTACACGAAATATTTAAGAAGACCGACAAACTCTTCATACTGTTGATCGACCAAAAATTCATCTACCGCATACTCTACAACTTCCCTCAGTTCTTTACCATATTCCTGAAGCCGAAAGGAAATAAATCCATCTATATTTAACTCATTGCTTTCAAGTAGACATTTCTGTACACCCTTCGCCAACATTACATAACGCCGATTCCAAGATGGATTCGGTGAATCTTTTCCTTTCTCTAATAAAGCTATACAATGCTCAATCATTGGCTCAGATTCCTCTTTCTCAGAGAAATTAAATTCATTCCGAATCAAGGATCTGATTATATGTTGTTCCTTTATTTCTAGAACGAGTTCCGCAGTAGCCCTTGCAACTAACTGATAAATGAAGAGCAGGCTGTCACCTTTGAATGATCTCTGCTCATTTCCCATGCAATGCCAATATGAAGTCCCATCATCTGAAACACAAGTCAAATGTAATGATTTGTATTTTTTATGTAGTTCTTCATTTACTCTCGATACTATTCGTTGGAATGCCATTTCTTCTTCTGATGTCACTGTCGTAGCTGATATGCTGAATATCATCATGGAGATCACTCCTTTCGTTATCCTTGTTAAGTATATGGTCCCTGAACAGAGGATATACGGAAGGGGTTAGTGGAAAACAAGCTAACATTTCTCAAGTACAGGAAAACCCCACTTTCACTTGGAAAATGGGGTGGTATTTAACATCTATTAATTTTGCATAACGAAATCACGATCGACGACAGAACCTTCTTCATATACTTTCAAAATATCATATCTCGTATTACGTTGTGCTGGTGTTTTACCTGCCTCGCGAATAAGTCCAATAATAGATTCAATATTAACTTTATACACTGCGCCTGCGGAGGAGACAACATTCTCTTCCATCATCGTACTACCGAAATCATTACATCCGTAGCTCAAAGATAATTTACCTATCTCTGGACCCATGGTCACCCATGAGGACTGCAAATTCGGTACATTGTCGAGTAGAATACGACCAACTGCTACAGTCTTGAGATAAGCCTCAGGTGTCTCGCGTTCACGCACGAAATTTGTATTATCCGGTTGGAAAGTAAATGGAATGAATGCCGTAAATCCTTTGGAGTTATACTTGTTCTGAATACATTCATCTTGTGCATCACGGATGCGCATCATATGCAGAGCTCTCTCTTCCATCGTTTCACCAAATCCGATAACCATCGTGGCACTCGTATTCATTCCTTGCTTATGCGCAGCCTGCATCACATCCATCCAATCGCGCCAAGTCCCTTTTAGCCGGCTAATCTTCTTACGAATACGATCATCAAGAATTTCAGCACCACCGCCAGGTAACGAGTCAAGACCAGCTTCATGAAGCTCACGAACGACTTCTTCTAGACTCAATCCAGAAACCTCCTGCATTTTGCGAATTTCCGCAGGGGAGAAGGAATGCATTGTAATATCAGGGAAACGTTGTTTAATCGCTCTAAGTAAGTCTGTATAATAGCTGAACGGAAGATCTGGGTTCGTTCCACCTTGCATCAGAATCTCGGTACCTCGAACATCCACAGTTTCTTGAATCTTCTGGAATATCGTCTCATCTGACAACACATAGCCCTCACTTGAACCTGGCGGTCTATAGAACGCACAGAACCGACAATAGGTATCGCAAAAGTTGGTATAGTTAATATTGCGCCCTATAACAAAGGTTGTGATCGGCTCAGGATGTATACGTCTCATGAGAATATCTGCGGTATGCCCTAGTTTCTCAATCTCATCACTTTCAAACAATCTAACGCCTTCTTCGAGGTTTAGTCGCTCTCCTCGTACTGCTTTATCTAATATACGGTCCACCGTATTCATAAAGGAAGCCTCCCTTAATTTCAGTTCTTGTTACATTCACTCTCTTACTTTTACATTTCTTTATATTAACATATTACTACCATGAAAAAACAGCATCGTCAAAAACGATGCCGTTTTTATTAGTTCTCCTGAAGTGCTTGATTGAGATCTGCGATCAAATCATCAATATGTTCAAGACCAACAGAGAAACGGAGAAGCCCATCCGTTATGCCCCGTTCAGCGCGAACTTCGATTGGCATAGCAGCATGTGACATCATTGCTGGATAGGAAAGTATACTTTCAACAGCACCAAGGCTTACTGCAACTAGCGGTAACTGAACTTTGTTAAGGACTTTCTTCGCCCGTTCCCCTGAACCAACATCAAAGGATACCAATGCTCCATATCCTGTGGACTGTTTCTCATGAATTTCACGACCCGGATGACCCGGTAATCCCGGATAGAAGACATTGGTAATATCCGTTCTTTCACTTAGCCAAGTCGCCAATATACCTGCGCTGATTTCACTTTGCTTCATCCGTGCTTCTAGCGTCTTCATTCCCCGAATAACAAGCCACGAATCCTGTGGACCTAGCACTGTACCGAGACCATTCTGAAGTTGTTTCAACTGACGTCCAATAGCATCCGTTCTAGCAACAGCAAGCCCGGCTAGCACATCACTATGTCCACTTAGAAACTTAGTAGCACTATGGAGTACAATATCAACTCCCATTTCAATGGGACGTTGATAGTAAGGGGTCATAAAAGTATTATCCAGTATTGTTAAAAGATCATGCTCTTTCGCCCAGTTCGTGACCTCTGCTATATCCGTAATCTTCAATGTTGGATTAGACGGTGTCTCCATATATACAGCCTTCGTATTGGGCTTAAGTGCGTTCTTCACCTGCTCGATATCAGTCATATCTACAAACGTACTCTCAATTCCGTGTCTATTCAGAATACTTGTTAAGAGACGATAGGTTCCACCGTATACATCCTCCGTAACAATCATGTGATCGCCAGATGACAGCATCATAAATGTACTTGAAATGGCTGCCATCCCTGAAGCATAAGCAAATCCACGTACTCCGCCCTCCAATAGAGCGATATAATCTTCTAAAGCTTGCCGTGTCGGGTTGCCTGAGCGACTATAATCATACTCCGGCGGATTATAGATATCTTCATGATGAAATGTTGAAGCCTGATAGATTGGAACACTTGATGCCCCTGTCGTACGATCTATTTCAGATCCGAAATGAAGCAATCGAGTTGCAAAATTCAAGTTCTTCAACGAACGTTCTTTCCCCGATTCTTGTTGATCACTCATGCCTTATTCTCCCCCTTCAATTTCTTGACGGGCAGCCTCTAAAGCCCCGCCAAGATCAGCAATCAAATCTTCCACATGTTCTATGCCCACAGAGAATCGAAGTAGACGATCATCTACACCAATAGCTTCGCGAATTTCAAGTGGAATGTCAGCATGTGTTTGTACTGCAGGATAAGTCATCAGTGACTCAACACCACCTAAACTTTCCGCAAAAGCAATTAATTTAATATGTCTAAGGATCGGTTCCACATAACGGGCATCCTTTACTTTAAAGGAGAAGATACCTGTATTCCCACTACATTGTTCTTCTTGAATAGCTCGTCCAGGATGATCCTTCAGATAGGGATGAAATACTTCTGCTATAGCAGAATGAGTAGTTAAGTACTCCGCTATGGCAATCGCATTACTCTCATGACGTTCCATACGAAGTGCTAACGTCTTCATTCCCCGCATTAATTGGTAGGAATCTGAGGGTCCAAGAACCGCACCCATCGAATTATGAAGGAAGAACATCTCCTCCGATAATTCCTTCCCTTTAGTAATAATCAGTCCTGCCAATACATCATTATGCCCGCCTAGATACTTCGTTGCACTATGAACAACGATATCCGCTCCTAATTCCAATGGACGTTGGAATAACGGCGTCATCAAAGTATTGTCAACAACTGTGATTAATTGATGCTGACGTGCCCATGAACAGACCGCACGAATATCTGTAATCATCATAAGTGGATTCGTTGGAGTTTCAATAAAGACTGCTTTCGTATTCGGGCGTCTATGACTCTCCAACGCATCCAAATCATTCGTATCCACATAGGAGGCACTAACGCCGTATTTAGAAAGAACCCGTTCCAATAGCCGGTACGTTCCTCCATATAAATCTAAAGAGACGATGAGATGGTCGCCTTGACCAAACATAGCAAAAACCGTCTGTAATGCTGCCATTCCTGAACTACAGGCAAATCCAGCATCACCTGATTCCAACTCTGCGGAGGCGTCCTCCAGCACCTTACGTGTCGGATTCTTAGTACGTGAATAATCAAATCCAGTACTCTTCCCTAATTGGGGATGACGAAAAGCTGTCGCTTGATAGATCGGAAAATTAACAGCTCCAGTGACTGGTTCTTCAACCGAACCGATCTGTGCTAGCCTACTCTCGATCCTTAACCCTTTCTTCTCCATATCCAATTTCTCCTCATCCATTATATTTGTGGCCATATTTCCTTTGTTTCTCCAATATCATAAGGCGTTTCTTGATATACATAATAATTCAGCCAATTTGCAAACAGTAAATTAGCATGCGACCGCCAGGTCGAAGGGGGTATACGATCGGGATCATCATTTGGATAATAGTTGCTTGGAATTTTAATATCCATCCCTTTGGAAATATCTCTTTCGTATTCCCATCTCAATGAGAAAGGATCATATTCAGAATGACCTGAAACAAAGATCTGTTTGCCATCTTTCGTCGCAACGAGATAAATACCTGCCTCTTCTGATTCGGACAGTATTTCAAGTTCCTGAACAGCCTCTATATCTTTGCGTCGAACTTCCGTATGCCGAGAGTGTGGAGCATGAAACATTTCATCAAATCCCCTTAGCAACTTTACATTCGGCTGATTAATCGTGTGTTGGAATACACCAAATATTTTCTCATCCATATCCCATTTCGGAATACCAAAGTGATGGTATAGCCCTGCTTGAGCTGCCCAACAGATGTGTAGCGTTGATGTGACATGGGTCTTACTCCACTCAAATATCTCCAGCAATTCATCCCAATAGTTCACATCTTCAAATTCCATCTTCTCAACGGGCGCTCCAGTAATAATCAGACCATCAAACCGGCTATTCTTCACTTCTTCAAACGTTTTATAAAATGCTCTTAGATATTCCTCGGACGTGTTCTTGGATACATGAGAGTCTGGATGTAGCAATACAATGTCCACTTGAAGTGGTGAGTTCCCAAGCAAACGGAGCAACTGTGTCTCCGTCGTTTCCTTAGTAGGCATCAAGTTAAGAATTGCAATACGTAGGGGACGGATATCTTGCTGGTATGCAAGACTCTCATCCATGACAAATATGTTCTCTCCTGTGAGAATTTCTTTTGCTGGTAACGCGTCTGGAATCTTAATTGGCATGCTAATTTCACTCCTTTGGCGAAAAGCCTCTCATCTATTATTGCTAACAAAAAAATGACCTTATTCCATAGGAAAAAATCCATAGGAGAAAGGTCATCATCGTTAATCTATGCGCCCTTCTCATCTCTCAAGAAGGATTGGCTTGGAACTTCAGCTAATCTTCCTGCAAGAATTAGCACCGTGCGTTATTCACGCCGGTTGCCGGGTTTCATCGGGCCTGTCCCTCCACCTGCTCTTGATAAGAAAAAACTCTTTAATTAGTCACTTATAACGGTTAACAATCTTAACGGATAAGATTATTCATCGTTAGCTTGCTAATTAGTGTTATTCAATTGTAGTTCGTTGTACATCATTGAAAATTTTGGATATGATCATTATTATACATGTTTTATTTACTTTCGCAAGATGAGAGTCATTTTCACGTCCTTTCCATATGCTATACATAAAAGAGGTTGGTTCCTTTTTTTCTTCTTGAAAGGATGTTTACGGGCAGTTATACTAGACAAGTGTTATAACCAAATCATGAAGAAGAGGTGAGATGGAAGATGGACGGTGACCCGAGGCCCAAGCTCATTGGACTTGAAATGAAATTGCATAGGATTTGTACCAGCCAGTTGATAAGGGGAGCTAATCATTCTTTCCATGCTCGATAATTAACTCCTCTTACAGTAGATCTACTACATCGACAACGCTGATCTCTTTCCTTTGCGTATAATTTACGTTACCTATGGAAAATCATGGGATGAAGGAGTGAACCTAGATGAAAATTCGGTTAGTTAATTCAGGGGTGTTTACCCCTATTGATGATATTCAAACAACGCTTAGTCCCCCAAAGGATGGATTCTACTGGATCGATGCTGATTCAGCAGATCTACCCATTCTACAACCTCTCTTTTCTTTACATGACTTAGCTGTAGAGGATTGCCTTAGCGAAGAAGAACAGCGCCCCAAGATCGAAATATATGAAGACCACTATTTCATCGTAGTCAACAGCATTCGATTCGATGATGAGGAAATATTTCTGCGTGGACTTAGCGTGTTCTTAGGGAGAAATTATATTATTACAATTACGAATCAAAAGATAAATGAACTCCGCGTGCTCAAACCTATCCTTTGGGAACAAGAGGTTAGCGAACCAGACCGATTCTTATATCTACTCATTGACTTAGTTGTCAATAACTACTTTACTGTAGGTGACCGAATCGAAGCCAAAATCGAAAAATTAGAAGAAGATATTCTTATGCACACTAAGAAATCTCATTTGATTGAGATTATCGGACTTCGCAGTGAAATATTATGGCTGAAGAAAGTTCTTGGACCGCAGAAGGAAGTCATTAATATTCTCAATAAGAAGGACCTTCGACTGATCGATGATCAGTTACAGAAGTATTTTAGCGACATTCATGAAAATGCAGTGAAAATCGCGGAAACCTTTGAAACCTATCGCGATCTCATGGGCAACTTACGTGAAGCATATCAGTCCAGTATTGACAATCGCGCGAATGAAATCATGAGAGTACTCACGGCAATTACCATCATCTTCATGCCCTTAACACTGATTACTGGTATCTTCGGTATGAACTTCGTCAATATGCCTGAACTCGATTTGAAATATGGTTACTATGTAGTCCTCGGTTTTATGGTCGTTTTGGGTTTTGGAATGTTCTATATGTTCCGCAAAAAGGATTGGATCTAATCCATTCGCAAAAGGACGAAAGAATCTCTCCATTCAGAGATTTCTTCGTCCTTTTGTGTAACATGTTCAGCTGACGCTTCGTCTCATGACCTTATTTCGTCTAAATTGAATACGAATCATTCGTATATGTTCATATAATGTGTCTATATTTCCTTTGCCAACTAAATCTTTATCTTCGCCATATACCCTCTGAAGAATCGGTTTCAACAAGGAATCGCCTAGTTCTTCAAATGCTGACCAAATCGTCGTCTGCTCTTCACTGGTCATATCTTTGAGTTCACTTTGTAGCAATGGCTCCGTATCATATCCCAACTTCTCCAGTTCCTCCAACGCTTCGACAATTTCTTTGCGTGAAGACTCACAATCTCGTTCTAACTGCTCTAAGTTCTTCCCTTCCGATATACCTATCATGAGAGCACTATGCATTCTAAACTGATTAAGCTCTTGTTTGTACTTCTGTTCCTTCTGCTTAAATACCCAAGCCCTGTATACCTCTTCCTTTAATTCAGCATACACCCAATTCAAAGGGAAGGTATGGTTGCGTTCTACTTTAGCCGTTATCTCAATAATATCAGCGCCGTACTGACTTGCTTTGTTCTGACCCACTCCTGGGAGCTGCAACAATTCATCCACATGCTGGGGAATATAAGCACTGATTAATCGCAGTAACTTATTACTCGCAATAAAATAGGGGGCCTTATGCTCAGAAGCCGCTCTCCTACGTCTCCATGTACATAATTCAGCATATACATCCTCCTCTGAATGAAGTTCACTATAGCAATATAGCTTCTGAACTGTCTGTCCACGCAATGGGGTCTCCTCGTCTTCATGAAATACACCCTCTATAATGGGGCGATACCCCTCACCTAGCTTAATTGCAAGATCATGACGATAAATACAGAGTAGCTCATTCCATGAAACACCTTCATACCATGAAACATCATTGAACTCCCCGTCTATCAAGAAGTCCCTCCATCCGAGATGCCAGATCCCTTCCTCTTCGCCAATCCATACTTGTGCAGCAAACTCATCATCACTTCCAGAAGCCTTTATCAAACGATTCATAAATACAATCTGCATCTTTAACATTCCTCCCATCATTTCAGCACAACACACAGAAACATAAAAAAGCACCCCTCTTACAATAAAGTAAGAGAGGTGCTTCCTCAGTCGAATCATGTTATCCTGTTGTTACTATAATACCATATGCTACCATTACGTCAATCATATTATAGAGGTTGTTCAAAAAGTCATCTTTTGATCAAGCTTCCTCGATCGCTAGCCTTGCAAGTGCTAATGCACCACTTAGTCCGGCATTGTCACCTAATTGAGGAGTGACGATATATTGCTCTATGTCATTATAGATGGCTGAATGCTGGACATAACCATTCAACAGACTACGAAGCTCACGATGAATAAGTGGATAGAGCTGTTGTTGCTTCATAACTCCACCGCCCATAATGATCTTTTGCGGAGATAATATCAATATATAATTCATCAATGCTTGTGCTAAATAATAGGCTTGCATCTCCCACGCTGGATGATCAGTACCCAATTCAACACCTTGTGACCCCCAACGGCGACTGATGGCAGGTCCTGCTGCCAAGCCCTCTAAGCAATCAGCGTGATAAGGACATGTACCCTCATAGGAATCTTCAGGATGACGGCGAACGATGATATGTCCCATCTCAGGATGTGATAGTCCATGTAGCATTTGCCCATTAACGACAGCACCAGCCCCGATACCTGTCCCAACAGTAATATACATACAGCTATTCAAGCCTTGTCCAGCACCCCATAAATGTTCACCTAGTGCTGCTCCGTTCACATCCGTATCAAATCCAATAGGTACATTAAACTTTGATTTCATATGTCCAACAATATTGTACTGACTCCAATGCGGTTTAGGCGTAGTCGTGATATAACCATAAGTAGGGCTCCCCTTAATAGGATCAATCGGTCCGAAAGAACCCACTCCAATGGCCTCTACTTCTTTACCTGCGAAAAAAGATTCCACTTGAGCCATCGTTTCATCTGGCGTCGTTGTCGGAAAACTGATTCTTTCTTCTATTTGTCCATCCTTCGTACCTATTCCACAGACGAATTTAGTGCCACCTGCTTCAATCGCTCCTAACAAACCCATCATATAACATCCCCTTCTAATAAGAGTTACCTATTCAGATTATTACCAAATACTAACGTATTGCTTAGTAATCGTCCAGCTGGGGTCATTACTTTCCCGCCACCATAAAGCGCCGAGGAAGCACCACCATCCAAATTCATAGCCTGTTTGGCACCTAGCTTCTGTATCACTTCGGCCCATTGTTTCATGGTTGCTCCAGAGACTGTGGCAATGATGACAGAGCCATCTGGCATAATAGCAATCCCACTGCGTGCAGCGGCACTAGTTAGAATCTTCGGATCCTTGAAGCCTTCGTTAGCAGGTGATAATGCTACCTTCCCATCTTTCACAAGCCTTGGTCCTGCTCCTACTGCTGTAATAACATCTTCCCAAGGAAGCGCTTGTCCTTTGTCATCTTGATAAGTGAGGTTTATCCCAACTTCGGCTCCAACCTCGAAGCGATCTGACATCGACTTCATTGTTCCAGTACATATAAGAACATAGCCATTCTTCGGAATAGGGACATTATCATTTACTACTTTTTTCGTCACTACTCCATTCTCCATCACCACGGCAATGCCACCCTTAAATCCCACATGACTGCCACGATCTTCTGTGTATAGGATGCTAATATTCGCATTGGGCGCTGGAGTACGGTTAATGAACGTGGCGTACCATCCGATGGGACTACCCTTTGCCCTGCTCACTGTACCTGTAAGGCTCATTCTAAGACTATCCATTAGTACGGTTCCATCAGATTTGAAACCGATTGTCGTCCCGGTGTTCCCTATATTAGCAACCTTCCCATCCACAATGAGGTTACCGTAAGGATCTGG
The DNA here is from genome assembly GCF_051550225.1 of Paenibacillus sp. FA6. Taxonomy (NCBI): domain Bacteria; kingdom Bacillati; phylum Bacillota; class Bacilli; order Caryophanales; family Paenibacillaceae; genus Paenibacillus; species Paenibacillus sp. FA6. Next base: position 3,503,684 of record NZ_CP188820.1, read on the forward strand.
TGGACCACTGTAAGCTTCAAAGAATGCACCGTTGATCGCAGCTTCTGCCCGATACGCTTTCACGATCGAGTTAAAGTTCTCAGTCACTCCAACATTGCCCTTAGCAAGTCCAATGCTCACTGGTGTTCCCTTCGGAATAGCAACCGTCTGTACAGTAAAGCTTTTCCCACTAACCGTTACCTTCTTCACGCCATTTTTAATCGTAGCCTTCGATGTTGCATATGAAGTATTCATATTCTCTGAAAGTAGAAAGGATAATATCATTACGATCACTAGCATTGGAATCACTATACGTCTTCTCTTTAGCTGGAATCCTAGATTTCTCACTTAGGACACCTCAAATCCCATCAATTGACAGAGGCTTTTCATTTCTAGTTCTTCAAATTTGGAAGAGACTAGATCATGATCCAATTCAAGTAGCGAACCCTCTATTGAACACGCGATGGGCACAGTGCAATGAATCTCTGCGAGTCTTCGTGATAAATGAAGCATCTCAAGATCATTCTCTATCTTAGAACGTACGCTCGAGGAAAGTTGATCTAAGTTCTCAAGAATCCCCTCGATAGAGCCATATTCCTGAATAAGCTTTGTCGCTGTCTTCTCCCCTATACCACGAACACCGGGATAGTTATCACTAGCGTCTCCCATAAGACCCTTCATATCAATGATTTGACGAGGGTGAAGCTCTTTTTCCTCGTATAAGGATTCTGGCGTATATACTTTATAATTGCCCTGTCCCTTTTTCATAATAATAACGCTTGTAGTCGGATTCACGAGTTGGAGTAAGTCATGATCCCCAGTCAATATCGTGACATTCATTTCTTGACTAATTTGAGTTGCTAAAGTTCCAATACAATCGTCCGCCTCATATCCTTGATAACTAATATTAGGAATTCCGAAACTCTCGACGACATCCTTAATCAACGCAAACTGAGGAACTAGATCATCTGGTGCCTCTGAACGATTCCCTTTATATGCTGTATATTCCTGCGCACGAAAGGTAGGGCCTCCCAGATCCCAGCAACAAATAACGTGGGAAGGATCAAAGGTCTGTACTGCATCCCAGAAATAACGTACGAACCCATAAATAGCATTCGTAGGTACGCCCGATTTCGTTCGACGAATATAACCGCTGGAAGCTGAAGCGAAATACGCTCTAAATAATAGAGCCATTCCATCAACTAGCATGATAGATTGTTGTTTATTGCTTGTCACTCTTTTACCGCTCCTTATATAGCTCTACTTCCGCTCTGATGGCGGTGATTCGAATAGTATAGTATAGCATAACTTTGAATAACCTTGTGGTCTCATCAACCGCTCCAAACATTGGCATATTGATCTTCCTTGAACCCTAAAGTCACACTCTCTCCGTTCGTTACAATAGGTCGTTTAATTAACCTGCCATTTGACGAGAGTAGTTCGATTTGTTCCTCACGGCTCATCTCACTAAGCTTGTCCTTAAGTCCCATTTCTCTATATACATCCCCGCTTACATTGAAGAATCTCTTAAGATCAAGCCCACTATTCTCCACTAATTCAGTTAACTCAGAGACGGTCGGGGGTTCCACAAAGATATCTCTGATCTCAGGTTCATGATTGTTAGCTCTTAGCCATTTCACTGCATTCCTACATGTGCTACATTTGGGATATAGATATATCAATAGTTTACTCATGTCTATTATTCCTCCTAGGTCGAACGATCAAGTAATTGATGTCGAAGTGTTGCCATATCTAATGGCATAGGTGCATTGAACGTCATCAACTCATGTAGAATCGGATGAATAAATGATAACTCATATGCATGCAAAGCTTGACGCCCTATACTCAGATCAAGATTTATGACATGATTCGTCTCACTGCAACTGTCAGCAGTTCCGTTTCCTATACGGTTATCCACCTGGTCAACATCTAACTCACGATAAATTGAATGCCGGTATAATGAGTCTCCAATCAATGGACAGCCGATAGATGTCATATGAACACGAATCTGATGAGTTCGGCCACTTTCCAACTTCAAATTCACCATGCTAGCATCATTAAATTGCTCAGTCACCCAATAACGTGTCAATGAACTATAACCTGTTGGTGTAACTATTCTGCGATGAGGATCCTCCGGATCTCTATCAATCGGACCGTCTATCATGCCTTCAGGTGAACTAGGCACACCATGAACTATTGCAACGTATTTCTTATCCACTTCGCCAGCGATCATCTGCTCAGAGATATGTTGATGCACATAGGGATTCTTCGCAATAACTAAGACACCAGTCGTTTCTCGATCTAATCTATGAACAGGTCGAAAACGATAACTTTTCCCTTGTTCAAGCCAATAATGAACGACTCCGTTCGCTAGCGTATCCGTGTAATGACCGTGCGTCGGGTGGACAATCCTACCTGCTTCTTTATTCACAACTAACAAGTGATCATCCTCAAATAAAATGTCGAAAGGAATGGGCTGCGGCAAAATATCTTCCGAAGTCTCCTGCTCCATTCTAATTTCAACCACATCTCCAATCCTTACAGGTACGCTAATATATACTCTTTCACCATTCAACATAATCCCTTGCTCGGTATATTTCAAACGTGATAATAGTTTACGGGAAACGTTCAGCTTTTTCTGCAAAATCTTTTTCAATATCCAGCCGTCTTCTTCAGGGGACACCACATGTGTAATGGGGTTATAATATTGACTCATTGTTCCGATTTGAATACCTTTTGGCTACGCACATATTCGATGTCTGCTACTTCTTTGCGTGCATTTACCGTTCTTGCAATCACGAAGAAATAATCGGATAAGCGGTTTAAATATTTACGTACATGCGGATTGATATCCTTCTCCTTGCCTAATGTAACTGTTCTGCGTTCTGCCCTACGGCACACTGTACGACAAACATGGAGAGTGGACGATAAGATATCTCCACCCGGTAGAATAAAACGCTCTAAAGTTGGATTCTCCTTCTCACAAGTATCCAGCCAAAGCTCCAAACGATCTACCAATTCGCCTCTCACTTTATATTTACTCTCGCTGAGCTTCACGAAGGCTAAATCCGAACCACAATCAAATAACTCATGTTGGATTTCTAGTAGTTGTTCCTTCAGATCGACGAATAGCTGATCTTCCCCCATCAGACTGATAGCTTGTCCTACAAAACAATTCAGTTCATCAATCGTTCCATAAGCCTCTACTTGGTTATCATCCTTGGTCACGCGCCCTCCAATAACAGAGGTCTCTCCTGTATCACCTGTTCGAGTATATACTTTCATTAGAATTCCTCCTATTCATAAGTAAGATCAATATACCATATCTAGAGATCAGCTCAAAAAAGGCTCTCATTATGACGAGCCTTTCAGGATCTGATCACTTTATTTATTGGATGAAGTCGCCCTCATATATTCATTAATCTTTAAGTCTAGCAAACTACTAATTTCGATTACAATATCAGAAGTAAAAGACTGCTCTTGAACAAACATCTGTTCCATCTGATTACGGAGCAAACAGATCTCATCCTCTAACGTAAACTCTCTTTCTGAAGAGTCAATCGTTTGGCTTGACCATTTACCACGGTTCTTTTCGGCGATATAACTTCCCCGATATGTGGGCATGTCATAATTAGCACAAAACAATTCAATTCCCTCCTTAGACAGTTTATTCTGCTCCTAGAGGCAGATTATAACATATTTTAATTTTAATAACCCTGAAATTATTCATAGTTTATTGCATTTAATAACTTAACCCTTTTTCAATTGCTCTACAAACCGACCTATTCTTTCGAGAGCCTCGGTCAATTGAGCTACTGATGTTGCGTATGAACAACGAAGGAAACCTTCGCCTCCGAGTCCAAAAACATTACCCGGAACAGCTGCTACCTTAGCCTCTACTAGTAATCTTTGTGCAAAATCATCGGATGATAGCCCTGTATCTTGGATGCTTGGAAATGCATAGAAAGCTCCCTGTGGTTCATGACAAGTCAGGCCAATATCACGGAAGCCCTGAACGATTAGACGTCTACGTTGGTTGTAAGACTCCACCATACGATCTTTCTCCTCTAAGCCATTGGTTAATGCCTCTAGAGCTGCTACTTGACCCATCACTGGGGCACACATTACCGTATACTGATGAATCTTTAGCATCGCTGCAATGAAGTCCTCATGCGCGCATACATAGCCCATCCGCCAACCTGTCATAGCAAATGCTTTAGAGAACCCACTCACTAGTAACGTTCGCTCTTTCATCCCAGGGATCGCTGCAAAGCTAACATGCTTATCATCACTATAAGTAAGCTCTGCATAAATTTCATCAGAAATAACGATGAGATCATGCTTTTCAATCACTTTAGCGATGGGAAGCCAATCCTCATAGGTCATAATCGCGCCTGTCGGATTGCTTGGATAACACAACATCAATACCTTCGATTTAGGTGTAATCTTCGCTTCCAGTGCTTCAGCAGTTAGCTTGAATCCGTTCTCAGACGTAGTCTCAATACCAATAGGAATACCTCCACCAATGGTTGTAATTGGCGAATAGGATACATAACATGGTTCTGGAATCAGTATTTCGTCACCTGGGACAATTAGTGCTCGCAATGCTAGATCTATTGCTTCACTTCCGCCTACAGTTACTAGAATCTGGTTCGAGGGTTCATATGCCACTTGGAAATTCTCATGCAAGTATTGGCCAATTGCCTCACGAAGTTCAGGTGTTCCCGCATTAGAGGTATATCCTGTACGCCCACGTTCTAAAGAGTACATGCAAGCTTCACGTACATGCCATGGTGTAACAAAATCAGGCTCCCCGACACCCAGCGTAATAATATCCTTGTTACCAGATACTAGATCGAAAAATTTCCGTATGCCCGAAGGAGCGATATCCCTGACGAGCGGTGCTAAATAGCTATCCATTGACTTATTATGTTTCTCTGCACGCTCTTCATTCAAGATCATCACGTTTACTCCTTCACGGCGAGATCATAAGTCGAGGTTCTTCTTCTTGCTCCTCGTATATAATCCCATCTTGTTTATATTTTTTTAGAATAAAATTCGTCTTTGTGGATAGAACAGAATCGATCGTGGACAACTTCTCAGTCACGAAATTTGCAACTTCTCTTAAGTTACGTCCTTCAATCTCAACAAGTAAATCATATGCCCCGGACATCAAAAAAACGGATTTCACCTGCGGATATAAATAAATACGTTCTGCAATCCCCTCGAACCCGCGCCCACGTTCAGGCGTAATCTGTACCTCAATCTGAGCTGTTACCTTCTCATCTTCAACCTTACTCCAATTCACAACAGCCGCGTATTTCACAATAACATGCTCACTTTCAAGCTCTGCTATCGCCGTTATAATTTCCACTTCATCGACACCAATAAGAGTGGCCAGTAAAGCTGGCGTCATTCTAGCATCTTCTTTCAGAAGGTCTAACACCTTCATTTCCAGTTCATTAAGTTCCTTCATAAGTTACCCTCCAGTGCTTGCTTTTTGTGGGCACTGATAATAATCAAATAATATACCCGCGAAAAAGAGATTAATACATATACTACAATATTAAAAGGTTTATGCATAGAAGAAACTATCCTCATAGCATACCCTCCAAAAAGCTAGTTGATCATGTATATGATGCAACTATATTAGTTGTGTCCTACTTACTTAATCCTTGAATAAGTCTTAAGCGATCTTCCTCACACAGCGTAGTATGAACGTGGAAACAACCCGTACATACATAGATGTCTACTGAAAATGGTGCATTCAATACAGATCCCTGTAGCGCTGGTACTACAGCCGGCTTCCAACCAGTACCTGTTATTTGCTGTTGCCCAGTAAGCAACATATATTCGTGACAATGAGGGCATTCAGGTACTTCCTCCTGATGATCTAACACCTTTTCAACCATTTCCTCGTAGTTCATTAGATCATGACTACTCTCGTATTTATCAAGCGCACGAAATGCAGGTGTCGTAGTTATCATATCTTGCTCCCAGAATGGCTGAATAGTCTGGACAGGATTCACTGGTTTATCGTAGGCTTGAGTGCTTACTTGTTCCTCTAGCTCATCCTCATCAAGATCAATGCTGAGTGTACGATATTCATTCAACTCGTTCTGGCAATGCGGACATTCCTCTTCTGGACCTAGTTCTTCATCCCATACAATTTCCGTCTGACACCATGGGCACACCGTTGTTTCCATGTCATATTCCTCCTAGCTATTCTTCAAATATATAATACCCGCCGCAAAGAAAATAATAGCGGCCACAAATAATATACGTGCCAAATTCTTCATAGGGATGATCCTCCTACTGTCTTACTTTTCAAACTTACATTTTAATGTAACTCAGCAACGGTAACACCATTTCCACCTTCTCCATAATTACCTAAACGATAACTCTTTACATGCTTATGTTTGCGAAGATAGTCTTGAATGCCCGTTCGTAATATTCCTGTACCCTTACCATGAATGATGTGGACCTGACCTAGATTACTTAAAAAAGCTTCGTCGATGAAATGATCCACCTCCATTAACGCCTCTTCTAGATTGTCTCCACGAAGATCCAATTCAGTGCGAATATTATCATCTCTAGTTCGCTTAACCATCGTTACTTGCTTCTGGATTTGTGGTTTGTCAGACTTGTTAGCACTTAACAGTTCCAAATCATCCAGACTTACTTTCATTTTCATAATACCTAATTGGACTAGCGCTTCTTTGTTACCTATCAGCTCAACAACAGTCCCCTTTTGGTTGAGACTATAAACTTTTACATCATCACCTGATTCAATCGTACGAGCTTTATTCTGAGTCTTCGCAGGGATTTTCTTCCGTTGCTTCGGTTCTGCTTCTTCTAATTGTTTGCGCGCTGCAATCAACTTATGTTCTTTCACTGAAGCTCCTTCAGCCATAGCAAGTTCACGTAGATCAGATATAATTCGTTCGGCCTCTGAGCGAGCTTTGTTGATTACTTCCTGTGCATCAAGTTCCGCTTTCTCTAATAGCTTATCACGTGACTGCTCTAGCTTCTCAAGCTCTCGTTGGTGGGTTCTTCTTAATACTTCCATCTCCATTCGAATCTTCTCAGCCTCTGCCCGTTCGTTCTCGGCGCGAAGACGATTCTCCTCAAGAGATGCAATCATATGCTCCACACGCATATCTTCCTCTTTCACTTCACCACGAGCGAAATCCAATATATTCTGCGGTAATCCCAATCGCTCTCCGATAGCAAAAGCATTACTTCTACCAGGAATACCAATCAGCAGGCGGTACGTTGGACTCAATGTGTTCACATCAAACTCCATACTCGCATTTATAAGTCCTTTGCGCTCATAGGCATAGGCTTTTAACTCACTGTAATGCGTCGTTGCAACCATTCGGCACCCGAACCGATGGATATGTTCTAGGATGGATATCGCTAGTGCTGAGCCCTCCGCAGGATCTGTCCCAGCTCCTACTTCGTCTAGAAGGATAAGACTCTTCGTAGTCATCTGCTTCAGTATACGAATAATATTAGTCATATGGCTGGAGAATGTACTCAGATTCTGCTCAATACTCTGTTCGTCCCCAATATCTGCAAAAATAGCATCAAACACACAAAGCTGACTTTCCTCCTCGGCTGGCACAAACAAACCAGACATAGCCATCAGACTCAGAAGTCCAATGGTTTTCAAAGTAACCGTCTTTCCTCCTGTATTGGGACCTGTAACGATGATGGATGTATGAGAATTACCGAGCTCTACATCTAGAGGGACCACTTGATCCAGCGGGATCAGAGGATGCCGCCCTTTTCTCAAATTTAAGTATCCACGATCGTTCATTCTTGGCATTGTCGCCTTCATCACATGTGCCAATCTCGCTTTTGCAAATATGAAATCCAGTTGTCCCACCAAATCAATATCAATAAGCAGCATTTCGGCTTGATCCCCAACAAGGGCCGTTAATTTCTGAAGAATAACTTCAATTTCACGTTCTTCCCTCATCCGTAATTCTCGCAGTTTATTGTTCATCACCACAATAACCTCTGGTTCGATGAACATTGTTGCGCCCGAACCCGATTGATCATGAACGATACCACCGAAATGAGAGCGATATTCTGCCTTCACTGGGATAACGAAGCGATCTCCTCGAATAGTAACCAGTTGATCCTGTAGCATCTTCGAAACCGTGGAGGAACGAATCATAGAGTCCAACTTCTCACGGATACGACTCTCCCCAGATCTAAGTTCTCTTCGCACTTGCCCTAGTTCTGTACTTGCAGAATCCATGACCTCAGCACTTTCATCTATACATGACTTAATCGCATCTTCAAGAACTTTCTGTTCTGAAATCCCTTCGCTAAGACTGAATAGTATTTCAACTTCTTCATCTTCGTGGATATTAGCAATGAAACGTTTAATACGTCTTGATCCATAAATAGTATTACTAACAGCAAGTAGTTCATGGGGATTCAATGTCCCTCCCAGCTGCGCTCGCTTCGTAGCTGCTGTAATATCGGTAATCCCACCGAAGGGAGGAGTCCCTTTTAATCGATCTACGGTATAAGCCTCATCTGTAGCTTTTAACAGCAACAGAACAACGTCTATATTGGTATCAGGTTTAAGTTGGTCAACAATCTGTTTTCCCATGCTTGTTTGGGTGTAACCCGAACATTTATTTAAAATCTTGCGATATTCCAACGTATGCAAAATTTTGTCGTCCAAGAATGTTCACTACTCCTTTCAATCTTGCCTTTATTATAGCCAAACCACTCCAAATTCGCTATTCGTGAATCTTTCCATACATAATGTTCCCGATAATTGCGTACAATAACTCTTGCATAACAATGAGATCATGTGTAAAGGAGGCCAAATGCATGCATTTCCTAGGTCATATCGTTAGATTCATTGTAGCTGCACTTGTGTTAATGGTTGTGGGTTGGATTGTCCCACAATTTTCTGTCGGAGGTTTCTGGAGCGCTCTTGTACTCGCTCTAGTGATCGCCTTGTTAAGTTGGGTTGTCGAGGGAATATTCGGTAAACGAATAAATCCCTTTGGTCGAGGTATCGTCGGTTTTCTGGTGAGTGCTTTGGTAATCTATATTGCCCAATTCATCGTCAGTGGGGTCAGCGTAACTTTGCTGGGCGCCCTGCTTGCAGCGTTGGTCATTGGAATTATCGACCTCTTCATTCCCGTAGCTACACCTTATGAGGCAGCGCGTGACCATCGATAAATTCCACCAAGTCGTTAGCAACCCGAATTAGCAACATCAGTTAAGCCTCTGTTTCTGAACAGGGGCTTTTCTATCTGACTACATAGCGAACTTTAACAGTTTGTTCACCAATCCTTCAAATGATCATGTGCAAACAGGGTATCTATACGTTATGATATTACTATATTTGTCACAGTATTTAGATATGGAGGAGATAAAATCATGAAAAAAGTACTTGTTTACATGATGAGTTGTGTGCTATTGATCGCCATAACTGCGTGTGGAGGGAATGATTCCTCAACAAAGTCATCAAATAACGGAGTTTCAGATACCGGGGTTGCTCCAGCCGAAGAGGTTCCAGCCCAAGAGGTTATTATTAAAGCCACAAATTATAGCTTTGACCAACAAGAGTATCGTATCAGTAAAGGTGTACCTGTGAAGATTGTGTTCGAAAATGAGGAGGGTAACCACGGTATTATGATTCCTGGATTAGACCTCCAATTGTCCACTAAGAAATCGTCCAAAGTCATCACGCCTGACGAGACAGGGGAATATGAAATTATCTGTTCCGTATTTTGCGGCACTGGGCACAGCGGTATGATATCCAAATTAATCGTCGAATAATACACTTCGATCCCTCCGCGTTTAAGAAAGTGAATACTCCTTTCTTGAAACGGGGGGATTCTCATGTATTAAAGATGTCATCTTTTGATCACGCAGTATTACTCTTGATCCTGCTCAATCAGTTCAATCCACTCGTTATATTCAGTTTGCAACTTCCTATATTCCTCACTAAGTTTGAGATGTTCTTCTTTAAGCTGCTTCTCTTGCTCTATCTTCATGTCATGCTCTACCTGTAGAAGTCGGTATTGATGAGCCATAAGCTCGAAGGACTCTCCAATATCAAGCAACTCTAAATCCACAGTTTCCTTCTCTCCCCGTAGCTCATCCCACTTCTGCTCCGTAGTTGCGATCTCCTGTTGCCAAATATCCAGTTCTTCCTTTAACTTCTGTTCATCTTGAATCCACACGGATTGTTTACTCTCAAGCTGACTATACCGCTCTTTCCAGTTCGCCAGAGAATGTTGGGCTATTTCAAGTTCCTTTAGTCGCTCTGCCTCATGGCTTCCCGCTTCGGTTACTTTAACTTGCAGAACTTTCAACAGCTGATCATTCTCTTTCTTCTCTTCTAACAACGTCAATTTCTCAGCTCTTACATCTTCAAATTGTTTCTGCGTATCACTATATGACCCTTGTACCTCTTCATACTGTAACTGAAGATGTAATAATTCATCCTCAGACATTCGCCGTCTATTCAGCTCCAGCTCAGTTTGCTCCTTCAATACGATTAGTTCATCATGAAGTAGCTTCATGCCAGATTCAAGTGTCTCATTCTGTTCGTTCGCAAGTAAGATCTGTTGCTCCAAATCAGCCATTTCTTTATTTCTTGAATCCTCCAGCATCTTCCACGATTTCACTTCTGCAAGCAATCTGTTCACTTCATCTTCAAACTTAAGAGATGAAGAAGTTTGCGCTTCGAGTGACTTTTGTATCGCTTGGCATTCCGTTTCGGATTTGGTTAGGCTTGCCTTCATCGTATTTGCTTCATTGTTTAATTTGGCAATCTTACTTTGTAAAGCATTCTCCCCAACCTTCGCTGTTTGCTCCCTTTGAACCGATTGTTTATACTTCTCATCCAATAGTGCATGAACATCTTGCTCTTCCTTCAAATCCTTCTCAGCCTGATGTAGCTTAGTCTGTAATTGATTATTACTATTTCGAAGATCTATCAGTTGCTTTTCTAAACCTTGAAGGGAGTGTTTATTCTTCTGCTCCTGATTGGCTTGATTTTGCGTTAATTGCTGATTCTTCTGTGTCTCCTGCTGTAGCAAAGACATCGTATGCTCAAGCTTCTTCTCTAATTCAGCCTTTACCCGCATAGACTCTGCTTGAAGTTCTTCTTTTTCTTTAACGATAATAGAATACTCTTCCTGTTGCTTCAGATTGTTCTCACTCTGTTCAGTACGACTCTCCTGCAGTTGAATGATCTCGGCTTTAAGTTCACTTCGCTCTCCAGTAAGCATCTTTAATTCATTGCGAACTTCCTGTGTTTGAATAGCTTCTTCAGCCATGTGGACAGCAGCGAGTACCGCGATTTTTGGCGTATCAAGTCGAGAGTGACTTTTTGAAATGCTATTCATTCGTTCATCAACATACTGTGCAATTTTTTTCATATAGTCAGAACTACTTCCGACAATTTTATAAGAGCTCCCGTAGATTTCCACGGTAACGCGAGTACGTTCGGGTAAATTCACTGTTGTTCCCTCCTTCTTATGTGAGTTACTCTTAGATGTCTGATTAACAAAGATCAATTACATAGGAAATTTAAAAAGTCATCTTTTGATCACGAAGTATACCATGAGGTCTATTCGACATCGAATATTGAATTCAGCCGGTCCTTCCGGTGCTGAAAATCCGACTTTTTGAACTCTCACTTATTATAGATTCTAACAAATTTTCCTATTAAAAAAAAGCCACACCGAATCTTTATGTCTATGGATTCGATATGACTATGTTCTATTCCTGCTATTTTCTTAATTCAGCACCAAAAGTTTCTTCTAATGCCGTAACAACTGTACTATGCAACGAAGTTATTTCTTCATCCGTCAATGTCCGCTCCTGATGGCGATATACGAGTGAAATGGCAACACTCTTCTTATTGTCACCTAGTTTACTACCTGTGTACACATCAAATACCTGTACAGTCTGGAGTAGTTCTCCTGCAATCTCACGAATCGTGGCAAGTAATGCTTCCGCTTCTGTGCTGTCATCTACGACAACCGCAATATCACGTTCAACAGCAGGATACCGTGGTAAATCACGATATTTGACCTCATAGTCGGTGTAATCAAATAGAGGCTGTAACAAGATTTCAGCCACATACACGTCTTCCAGATCACGATCAATTTGCAATTGAGGATGAACCTGACCCAGTGTACCTAGCAACATTTGTCCACCAGCACCGTTCTTCAGGTAGATTGAAGCAGAACGACCAGGATGATACCCTTGCGGCTGATTGGCTACATAGGTAACGGAATCCTGCACACCAAGATGATTAAACAACGTCTCAAGCGTTCCCTTAAGATCGAAGAAATCAACCTTCACCGGATTAACATTCCACTGTTTCTGACCTAAATTCCCACTAAGGAGCAAGGACAGAACGGGTAGTTCTTTCGGCTGTGTAGTCAAGAGCTCTTCTTTTGATAAGAATACACTCCCCATCTCAAACAATGCCAAATCCGGATGTTTCCGATTCACATTGTAAGTGGCAGCATCCAACAACTGAGGAATAATGCTCGTACGCAGAACACTACGTTCCTCACTCATCGGCATGGACAACTTAACCGGCTTGCTCCCTGTCGTTAATGCCGGGAATACGGCTGTCTGATCTGGATGGGTAAATGAGTAGCTAATCAGTTCCTGCCATCCTCCGTGAGTAAGCAATCTCCGTAATTCACGACGTAAAGCTTGAGGCTTCGTGTAAGCCCCAGGAATTGTCGGTCCTTCAATGGCTGTCGTTGGAATGTTATCATACCCATAGAGTCGAGCAATCTCCTCCATAAGATCAACATCGCTTGTAATGTCACCACGTCGAGTTGGAACACTGACCTCAATAACCCCTTGAGCCGTATCCGCACAATCAAAATCTAAGCGACCAAATATCGTTTTCACTTCAAGCATAGATAGTTCCGTACCCAAAATACGATTCAACTTATCAATCCCTAAAGCAATTGTTAATTCTTCAACAGATGTCTCGACAGATTCTACAATCCCTTGATGAATTTCACCTCCAGCAAAACTAGCCATAAGCGCTGCAGCCCTGTTCAATGCTGGAATAACTGCACCACGATCGGCTTCTTTCTCAAACCGAAGACTAGCTTCGGAACGAAGACCTAGCTGGCGAGAAGTTTTACGTACAATGCTCCCAGCGAAATGAGCTGACTCTAACAATATATTCACCGTTTGCTCTGTCACTTCAGAGTTAGCTCCACCCATAACACCTGCAAGTGCTACTGGTTTCACTCCATCGGTAATTAGAAGCATATGTGGTTCCAACTTACGCTCTTGTCCGTCCAAAGTGATCAACGTCTCTCCCGCTTTGGCGAGTCGAACATCAATGGCACCATTATTCAGCTTATCTGCGTCGAAGGCATGAAGTGGCTGGCCATATTCAAGCATGACATAGTTCGTAATATCTACGATATTGTTAATCGGACGTACACCCGCAGCCATTAAGCGATTCTGCATCCATTGCGGTGAGGCCTTGAGAACCACTCCTGTAATATAACGAGCAGCGTAGTGGCTGCAATAATCTGGCGAACTAATTTTTACCGATATATGATTAGCAGCTGCCTCGTCTATTTCCTGAGCCATATCCAATGGATCTGCAATGTGAACTTCACGACCTAGAATAGCCCCAACTTCATATGCAGCACCGTGCATACTTAAACAATCTGAACGGTTAGGTGTGAGATCGAATTCAAGCACATAGTCATCCAATCCGAGTACATCACTAATCGGGGTACCGATCTCTACAGAATGAGGTAGAACCAGAATCCCTTCCTGTTGATCCTTAGGCAATAACTTATCATTCAAGCCCAATTCCTTAGCGGAACAGATCATACCTTGAGATGGAACGCCACGTAGCTTCGCCTTCTTGATCTGCATGCCATCTGGCATTGTAGCACCAATCAGTGCAACTGGCACCTTCTGACCCGCTTCCACATTCTTCGCTCCACAAACGATCTGCAATTGTTCTTCCTGCCCTGCATCTACAATGCAGACATTCAACTTGTCAGCGTCCGGGTGCTTCTCTTTACTTACCACATAACCAACAACAATCTTGTTTACACCTTTATTGCGATTCTCAACCACATCTATTTCAATACCTGCACGTGTAATTTGCTCCGCTAGATCCTTTGCGTCCACGTTCTCTAGAGCAACGTAATCCTTCAGCCATTCCATTGATACTTTCATGATGATCCCCTTTCTTCCTTTAAATTAAATCCTTGCGAACTGCTTCAAGAAAGCCATATCACTATTGTAGAAATGACGAATATCGTCAATCCCATATTTCAACATCGCAATCCGCTCTACACCCATTCCAAATGCAAATCCACTGTATTTATCAGGATCATAGCCGCCCGCTTTCAATACTTTCGGGTGTACCATGCCACAACCAAGAATCTCTAACCAGCCTGTCTGTTTACATATACGACATCCACTTCCCCCACATTTCACACATGTGACATCCACTTCCGCACTAGGCTCTGTGAACGGGAAGAAACTTGGACGAAGGCGAATTTCTGTATTATGACCGAACATTTCTTGAACGAACTGCTGTAACGTTCCCTTGAGATCACTCATACGAATGTTCTCACCGATCACAAGACCTTCGATCTGATTGAACTGGAAGGAGTGTGTCGCATCATCATCATCACGGCGGTATACTTTTCCTGGACAGATCACTTTGACTGGCGACTCGCCATCCATGCTCTGCATCGTACGCATTTGCACGGGAGAAGTCTGTGTCCGCATCAATAATTCCTCTGTAACATAAAAGGTATCCTGCATATCACGAGCTGGATGATCCTTTGGAAGATTAAGTGCTTCAAAGTTATAATAATCCGTCTCCACTTCAGGTCCTTCTGCGATGTTATATCCCATGCCAATAAATACTTCTTCAATGTCTTGTATAACTTTGTTGAGTGGATGAACGCCCCCTTGAGGCATTCTGCGTCCTGGCAATGTAACATCAACTTTTTCTGCTTGCAGACGTTTCTCAGTCTCTTCTTTTTGAAAAGCGTTCTGTTTGTCTTCGATCACGGTCTCGATGGCAGCGCGAACTTCATTTCCAACTTGGCCTATCACTGGTCTTTCCTCCGCACTTAATGAACCCATTCCCCGTAAAATTTCAGTCAATGCGCCCTTCTTACCTAAATATTTCACACGCAGATCATTCAGCTGTTCTGGGCCGCTCACCTCTTGCAACTGGGCCAGTGCCTCAATCTTCAACGCTTCTAATCTCTCTTTCATAGCCTTTCAAGCCCCCTCAATTCATAATGTACAGTGTATTTAAAACAAAAAAGGCCCTTCCTCCCGGAAAAGGGACGAAAAGACCGTGGTACCACCCTTGTTAGAAAACATGCATCTAAACTTAGCAGCATCTCTTATCACTGCGTAGCTAAATACAAATCCCTCACTTTAAACGATGTAACGGATCGTGAACCGGTATCCCCTACTCAAGTTCAAGGAACTGCTCCGGAGGGAACTTCAGCAGCCTATTTCTGTAGAAACGCTCTCAATCAACTGGCGCTTCCTCCCTGTAAAGAGGCACTGCTTACTTTACTCCATCAATGCATTTTATTCATAACACTCATATGGATACAATTATATCATAATTGTATCCACTGGCAAGTTGTGTATTCGACATCGAATATTGAATTCAACCGATCCTAGCATTACTTTTTATCGTTATCCTTATTATCTTTATCTTTATTTTTATCTCGATCACCATTATCTATCGTATTACCTACTCGTTTATTGAAAGCTAACTCGAAAAAACCTGTAGCTGATAATCCTGCTAATCCCCCACCCCATAGCCTTTCTATCGTCTGTAAATCTGTAAAGGGGTAAAACGCTAGTCCCAACAACAGCCCGATAAGCACCCCCACTAGCGGAATAATTTTTTTAGGTAGATTAATGGTCGTCTTGACCAGTTGAACGACCGCCATCACGAATACAACTAATACCGAAGCAAACGAGAGGACATCATTTAAGCTCTGATTTATCATCATGGATCACTGCTCCTTTTCAAGACTAAATCGGGATTGAGCGAATTCGTTGTACAACTCTATAATGAGATTATGATTAGGAAGGGATTATCATTCATAGCAAAAAGGATCTAATCTGCACTGTCATGCAAAGCAAGACAATCTTATAACCTATTTTACGCAAAGAGAAAATTCCGTTACCAATTAGATTCGAACAAAACAACCAAACTACTTATGTACCTGGACACCAAGCAGACATCACGATTTAAGGTACATATCTAAACAAAAAATACCCCACCAGCCACTTAAGGTTGATGGGGTATTTAGCCGATGCTTGTGGATTCTTGCCGCTGTCTCCGATGTGCGATTGTATTACAATTCATTTGAAACATTCTATATTGGGATAAAATCACTCTGTAATCATAGCAGTCTTACTCTTATTTTCCCAAGCTGTCTTAACTCCAAGCGCATCTCCCACCGCCCGCAATGGGACATATGTTTTACCGTCCACTAACAATGCATCCTCGATCTTCTTTCCATATACAATTAGATTTGCTTTGACCACCAGACCTACTTCCTTTCCCGCCAGTTCTTTGGACACTCTATTTTTAAAATCTATCCAACCTGTCCACTTTCCATCATCGTACATCAGCCTTGGACATACCTTACCCGACCAATCCCAATGCCTACGCAACCTATCCACGTCCCAGCCACGCTCTTTTAACATATTGGCAATAAGTGCAACAGCAATATCTAGTGTCTTAGCGTAATTACCGCTCTCACATATCTCTATAGCAATGCTAGTTCGATTGCCACTTTTAGATCCGCTACCGTCTCCACTGTGCCATGCGCTCTCCGTTAAAGGTAGACACTCAATAGCCTCTCTCTCATCTATAACTATGTGATAACTGGCTTGTCGGTCGTTTGATGGATTCGTGAGCCAGTTACGCTCATTCGCTGCTGTGCTAGATAGATTACCTGTATTATGGATAGTAATAGTTGTGGCGGACATAAAGAGTCCAGGACGACGATTATATGCCATCCCTTTAGGTAAATGATCTTTGCGGTAGATCACTGCTGATCAACTCCCTTTCTGGCTTGCTTGACTAGCTGATTCCCGTAGACGGCAAACGCCCCGCACAATATACCTTGTATAACGGACTCAGAACTAAATCCTAAAATCCAGATCGTAAGCCCCACAGCAAATAAAGTAACTACGTATACAATAGACCAATCTGCTACTCTCGGCGTTTTCTTCAACATAATTCCAAGCACCCAGCATACAGCCACAACAACAAATAATTTGGGGTCAATTAAATTAAATATTACTGACCATTCCATATATATCATCCTTTCTATTCTTATTTAAGCCCACCAGAGATAATAAATGTAACAATCGCTAAAACAAAAGCCCCGGCAAATGTACGCCAGAGCCATGTTTGGTTATTCTCAATTCGATTAATTCGTTTGTGCGCGGAATCCGCAGACGACAAAGCCTTAACTGCTGTCTCACTTGCATTTATTGCCCTATCTAATTTGTCGTCCATGTTGTCCACCTTAGTCTCCACTCTGGTAATTCGTTGCAATGTCTCGGATTGCACATCGTCCATATCCTATCCCCCATATCAATATAAATAGCCCCCATAAAGTTATGAGGGCAAAATAAAGACGCCTTATTGGGCGCTATCGGTGTTATGCATATTGAATATCTGTAATTAATGTAAACTCTTCTGGAGTTATAACACCAAATGCTACATACTGCCTAAGCTGCGGTTCCTCGGCCCACTTCTTTTGGAAGTAATACTTCAATCTATCAAAATCGTTCTCAAACATTCTCTCCATCCCCTTCCGGTTTAATTTCTAGTGTTAAAACTCGCAATTCCAATCCGACAATGTGACTGCCCATTGCCTGATTCTGTTCTTTTATTTCCAACGATTCGAGTTCACGTTGTACAAGTTGAGATCCGATTTGATCGATACTTACCTGCTCTGGAGTTTTCGAGATCGGCTCCGGTTTTACATATTCCTCATCAATTTCTTCCTGATTCTTTTCCCGAATTCTCTCACCATCAAACTTATATGCGTTCGCATTTGCAGAGTATAATTTCCATTCATTCAGCGAGATCGAGATCGCTGTTTCCGGGATGTTGTCACCGTGAATGTCGTTGACATAAAATCCGATTATGTTTCCCTTCTTGTTAAAGTCTGCATAATATTGAGTGACTGGCGGGGTGTATATTGGTGGTTCTAAAGGTGTTAGACTCACTTCATCTTTTTCAAATATGCTGTCCACTGTTACTCCTCCTTTTTTAAACGCCTATTGCAAACCAAGTTATATTTCTAGGCCCCGTCTGTTCACTGTGTTTTATCGCTACTGCATGTAGAGTAACTCCTGTATATGTTACAACGGTAGCCTCACTATCTACCGCCATACCATTTACATGAAGGATGTTATTAGGAAATGAAACAGGGAAAGTAATTGTCAATCCTCCTATTGGAACTCCAACAGTTCCCCATTGAATAATCAACCCACTAGCAAGCCTTTGGTATCCATTTGCAGCCAAGCTTGCAGGATTATTAACTGTTGTCCATATCTCTACCCATGGGCCCCATATACCTGACAACTGTCGTCTGAAATACTTTTTGTCTGATTCATAAGGTGTAAATACTTGTTTTGCAAAATCATCACTAGTTGGGGTTTGGTTGTGATCGATATAGCCATTTGTTGAGTACGGCAACCCATCGAAATTATGTGTAACATAATACGATCCTGACTTCTTTATGTTGTTGACACCACGAACCCAAGAGGTAGATCCTCTGCTACTATCGCCGAATATGAAATTTTCGGGCTTCATACCACCGAAAAGTCCATTGTTTACTGAGAAAGAACGCTCAATATCTCTCAATGCACTATAAAAACTATTTGCATATGTGATTGTACTTGGATTGATGGGGACGTTGGTAGAATTTACGGTTACGTAGTTACCTCCACTTTCCAGTACGACTGTACCGCTTATCTGAATATCCTCGATAATAGGAGATGCCAATTGATAGAGCAGTTCGTATGGAGTATAGCCTCCTTGATCGTTTAACATTGTAGGAACGGTTAAAACGCCAGAACTAGAAATCAGTCCTCCGGAAGAGTCTATACGCCCCCATGCTTTAGTGCCTGTTCCGTTATAAGGAGCGCCCCAATTACTGTTTTCTGCCATCCTCCAACCATTAAAATATGCCTTTACCTCTTCAGCTGTTGGTGTGTATGCATCACCCCATCCGCTTTCTGCATTAGATACCGACAAGTATAAATAACCGTCCACAGCAAGAACTGTTTGGTCCTCGGCGCTCCATGTACCTGGGGCAATAGTTGTTAGTACTGCCCCATTAAACTTAGTGACCACCCCACTGAATGAATGACTATTTGGGGCTTGTGCACGAAAAACTTTATGCGAGGCTCCCGGTAGGGCTAGACTTAAAATCCAACTAAGTGATCCGTCCAGTACAGCCTTTTCCCACCGTTTAACCTTCTTCGGCTTACCGCTTACATATTCCAACAAATCTTTTACCGTACCGTTTATATTGCTGTGTAACTCGGTATAAGCAGTCAAGGACGTCTTACTTTGCGGTTTGAATGGTTTATCCGTTTCTCCTTTTATTAACATCGGATTCGTCCATGCCATTACTCCTGTTATTAAATCGGTGATGTAAGCTTCTATCATTAAAAATTTAGTTGTCGCGTCTACAGTTATTGTCTTTGTGCCCGTAAATACATTTTGCAATATGCCATAAGTTATCCCGTCTCTAGATCCATAGACCACGAAAGATCCACCACCACTGTTGACTGTGTAAGTCGTATCCGATTCCACTGGAATGTTTTTTGAAGAACTTGATTCCGCGGTACTTGTTACTGTTTTTATGTGTTTCAAACCGTATGCAGATACAATAGTTGCATTATGATGTATACGTATCCATTCACTAAACGGCGGCAATAGGTTATCCTGTGCGCTAGTAATAGTTACATCTTTAATTCCGTGTATTCCTGTTCCTACGTATGGATATTTAGCAGATACTTGCTCAGCCGTCATCGTGTCTATTGCAATATACTCCGCCTCGGATAATTCATACAAGCGAATATTATCTGCATACGCATATTGACCAGGCGCCCCTGATACACCAATCGACAAATAAGATTGAATGGTAGTTGCAACTGCGAACTTTTTATAAATGAAATTAAACTTAGTTGTGTCTGTTACTACTGGCGTGTGAATCCCGCCAACATTAGGCGCGGTTAAGTTCACACTTGTGGCATTTCCGTTTTTAACGTAACCCGCAAGAAGATACTTTCTTCCTGCTAGGAAATCAAAATAGGCTCCTGCGGTGCTTCCCCGTGTCGGGAACCCCGTCTGAATCGTTACTTTCGCTCCATAATTTCCTGATACCTTATTGACGGCATCCAATGAAGCCGTAGCCCCTTGATACAACCCGTTTACATTGAGTTTTTCAGCATTTTCGCAACTCCCAGCGTCTCCGTACATGTTAATCAGCGTCCGCCCTTCAATCTTCGGAAAAGCAATAGCTGGGGCCTGTCCGCCTTGAATAACTTGCGTACCATCTTTGAGTACAGCTGAAAGTTGTGAATCGTTGCTTAATTCATTGTGCAATAGTCCTACAGCTTTCTCTGTAGCTGCTACGTCCTCACGTATACCGTCCGTGGCATTAGATAGTTGGACATGTCCTTTTGTTGTTAATGTCGCATCTTCCGCCGTATGTGTAGTAAGAGTGTCATTTACAATTTTAACTGCCTTTGGCGTAGCCGACTCCGTCTCTGACGTGCTATCTACAGCGCTGTTTAGTTGTGTAATTCCTTTTACGGTCAATGATGCATCATCTGGAATAGCTTCCGCTATTTTTTCATCCACATATGTCTTCTCCGCTGCCTTCTCCTGTAACTCCTGAAGTGATTCAGCCGTCAGGTTCATGAACCAGTTCAACCACGCTGCAGGCGGACGATCTTCTACTTCCCAACCTGCAATCCTCTTAGACTCGGGAGGCTCGATCCCTATTGCTCCCCACTCTGGTGCTTGTTTATTAAATGCCATGATAATCCCTCCTATATCGGTAATTCGTAATCATTGCCTGGTACATAAACTTCTCCAATCGTGCCACCTACGGTCATATCTGGATCGGATAATCCAAATTCGTCCCGTTGCAACCCTTCATAAATGGAAGACAGCCGAAATGTGCCTGCTAATTCAATCTGAGCAATACTAACACCAGCAGCTGCTGTCTTCTGAATAATCTTCGCGAATTGTAAAGGTGACATTCCCACCTCATTCAGTCTTTTCATGGGCATGCGAATTAACGAGAGTGATGCTGCTTCCGGCTCGTTCGGATCGCTAAATTTTTCTTTGATTTGAATATCTTTATAATCACAATCTAAAGCTAAAGCAAGCACTCGTATAATCGTGTTAATGTCTGTTTTCGATAGATTTCTTGCTATCTTGGACTTTAACAGCACCCTGTACACCTCATCTGTCGCGGCACCACGTGGCTGAATGACATTCTGACCGATACGATCCAATGTCGTCCCTTGAGCTTTATCAATGTCCCGCCACTCGCGAACCTTCTCGAGAGAAGTGTTTAGCTCTTCCATTTGAGCATAGAGAATACCGATTAATTTACCGATATTGCTATTCGGATTTTTGTTGAACACATCTGTGAACCGCGATAGCATATCCTTCATACTAAACATGACGATTCACCACGATGTCCTTAGCACTAATCTGGGCGACTTGATAGCGCTCTAAAGTGACGTTATCCTCTTCCAGCACATCGTCCTTACCCATCTTTAACGTAAAATCCTCTATGCCCTCAATTTGATCTATTACGCTGACCAGCTTTTTGTATACGGCTGATGCACCCATCGATAATCCGCTGTAGTAACTGCCTCCATCTTCCCCACCAATATAACGAACTATCGCTGATCGAATCTGTTCATCCCCATCTGCCGGATACTGTTCATTAGTCGTCAGATTGACAAAGACCTGCAAGATCACTTCTTCCGCGCGACTGAACTTCACCTCATGCCCGTAGCCACCAATATCCAAGACCGTCTTTACAATATCTCCATAAGACTCAATACCACCCGCTCCAGTTGAAAAGATGGCTTGTGCTATCTCATCATCATCCCCACCTAACACATAACATTGATAGGTATGAGGAGGTCGCCCTGCAACGTCCGGTTCGTTAGAGTAATTCTGGATGACTGTCGCTGCTCTGACCGAATTAATCCTAAGCAATGCGCCAATTAGAGCATCAATCGTAGCCGCACCCCCACCAGCAACCGACTGAGTAAATAAATCACGGAATTCTAAGTCCGTCATTTTCTCTCGCCCAGCCGTGGCTGGCACGATATTCGTCACACCTGTAACATCCGGGGTTGGATTCACAATGACGATAATCGAACCCGCAGCAACATTCCCGGCCTGACCTGCTTCTACAGCTTCCACAGGAACCGTCGCTATGCCAGTACTATCAAAAGTTATATCTTCCGTCGTGTCGAAATAAACCTTCGTCTCGGTTGCAACACGGAATCCTTGTGCCAACGTATGACCCGATGTTCCTGTCAATTGAACAGTACCCCGAGCATATTGATCCAATACGCGAGTAATCCCTACGTGGGGACCCAGCCGATCTAAGCTACTACCTTCTGCACTATTTATATAACTGTTGTTGTATACGTCCTCTGCTGTCACCCACAACTTAGAGAGAAACCATGCAAAGATACGCAGAATAATTCCTAACGGCGATCTTTCGGAAGTGTTCACCTTTTCCCCAAATGTCTCTTTCGCCTTGTCATTCATCTCTGCAAATAAGTCCTCGAATCGTCTGCGCTTAAACCCTGTTCTATCCAGCACCAATACTCACTCCTTCCGCCTTAATCCGTTCTCCCTCTGTACTAGTAGCATCGAATGTTACCAGCAACGTCCGAGATTTCGGGTCAATTGTGAATTTAATTAGATCCACAGACTGAATTCGTTCTTCCTGCATCAGTCCCTGTATCAATTCATCACGCATGTCTTCCTCGTTCAACTGTCTCCCCAGAAACTTAGAGAATGTAATTCCCATATCCGGATTCAGAAACCATTCACCTTTATTCGTTCCAATTCCAATGTGACAGCATTGAGCGACTTCCTTGGCCCCCTCTACCACCACTAAATCGCCTGCAATATTCATTAGAATATCTCCGGTCTCACTTAACTTTAAAGACTGCATCCAAACACCCCCACAATGACAGCATCATTCACGTCATGTCTTCGTTCTGTATCTACGGAAGCCACCTGCCCATTCAGAGCATTCTTGATTTCTCGATCCGCACACACGACGTATACGGTATCCCCAGATTTAAGAGCTGGTCTATAGACCTGTTCTATCTCATTAACTTTGAATCTATGCCCTAGCGCAGGTACACCCTGAATCATGGCAGGTTCACCATCGGAAGTTCGAACCAACGGCTGCACATCGGCCTTACATGTCACTTCATCAAATGAAATGACACGACATGGGAAGCCCACATGAACTGCATTCAACTGGTGAACCATCATCTGAGCAATGACTTCAGACAATGTTGAAGCCGGATCATTTCTCACATGATAGCCTCCATTTCCGTAGTGAAATCCCCAGTGCGACTAATATGATGTGTACCACTCCGAACATATAAGCGCCCTTCAAATTGTGAACATGCCAGATCAACAACAGAAGCCGTTGTTATACGATGCTGTAATTGTGATTTGAGATTAAATCCTTTGAACCCACCCTCTTCAAATCGTTCTGGTGTCCCAATTAAGCCCGTTGCTTTAGCTAAGCGAAACACATGATCTCCTCCACGGCGCAAACTTCGCACATACAACTTTCCTTTATTAATAAAGGCGGATGTACCACAGTCTTTCGCAACCTTAGTAATAATCTCGATGACATTCCCCTTGGCTGTGTAACCCTCTTTATACTGATAGTCCACATTCAGGTCCATTTGAGCTATAGCTAGATTTATGACTTTTGCCATTTGTTTGATGATGTAGCTAGCCGATGTGTTCCTTGCAAATGCGGTTTCATTTACTTCTTTCTTATCGTAATTCTTATCCTCACTATCTAACACAAAGATCGATGTTACCTTATCTACACCCTCCCATTGTGTCTGGACCTTCGATATATAGCCCTGTAGCATAAGACCCACATCTCCACGATAACCACTATTCATTTGCAAGAGCGCACCATACTTCATGTTGTTCAACGTCTTATCCGATAAGTTCCAAATCTTAATTTCACTCTCATTCGGCAAAATATCAACATCAAAAGGAATGGTTGCTTCCATTGTAAAATCCTCCATACTGAATTTACGATTGGCGACGATCATCTCTGCAACTCGTCCAAAGTTAGCCATCCTCTTCCTCCCCACTTTCAATGACATATAAAAAAACACTCTCAGAGAGTGTTTCCCATGTTACATCTATACTGTTCTCAGATTCGTCGTATGGAATGATCGAGACCTTAGGGAACCTGTGATCCATGACGTCATAAAAAAGGGGCATCGCATAAATTAGTTTCTCACCTGCAATTAACACTTCCCCATCTCGTTCTAGATCGACCGTAAAGAAATCGTAATCCTCGTTATAATTCACTTCAAAGGTAAAGACCTCGTCTGCAAGCGAAAGATCGAACCGATACGGAATAAGATTCTTTTCAATGTCTATATAGTTCATATTCCCTCCTCCTCCCTTTACATCTCCATTTCCCATGGAGTCCCTTTCTTATGTTTCGATTTCGTCACCTTTGGTTTAGACGTCACCTTGGTTGGTTTCTTCGAATTACTAGAATCACTAGAATTACCGCTACTAGCCTTAGTTGTAGAACTCTTTTTACTTTGAGGTTGTTTAACTCCGGCGTTGGCAGCCTTGGCAACTTGTACTTTAACCGGTGTTGGAAGTTTCCCCACATAAGATGAAACTGCAATTCGAACTTCCTTCATCGTCAATGAAAACGCGAATCCGTCCTTAATCGTATGGTCATGCTTAGGAGAGAACCCTGAGAGTAATCCAGTAAACATAGTTCGACCCGAAAAACGAACTACCTCTCCTCGATCCTGAGCCTTCACGATCATCGCCCGTGTACTATCCGCATTGTCACCAACAATAATGCCGCTAATAGAAAGTGTCCGGGCTTTACGTTGAACATGGTCACTGAGGTCAATATCCCTCTCCACAGGCTGATCAGTGATATCCACTTCAAAGCTCGGGCTCTCATCCTCAACTAAGATGTAATGACCGTTAAGAATAGCCATTATCCACTCGCCCCCAATCCATTACGTCTCAGCACGCTTTCCAATATTTTTTGAACTTCTTGGGCAACAACAGCACCCATATTCTGTGCATTTGGAAGCGTACCAGTACCGCCTTCCACAGTGACAGGGACGGTTACATTAATAGAGACTCCACCATTACTTTGTGCTACTCTAGCTGGATAGCTTCTTGCTGGATCTGCGGATGAATAAGCTTTGTTCTCCGCAGCCGTCATGACTCTTTCACCCTTGTGGAGTTCAGCGATGAAACCATCGAAAGGAACATAATCTAGTCCTACGGCTAAACTTTGATCTATAGCAGGACCACCGATCCTTCCTGCGTTGCGAACAGCTGGAGAAGCAGAGCCTTTAGGAACAGTAGGAATGGTTGGAATTAAAGGAATGTTCACGTTAAACTCGTGACCACCTAACCAATCTGGCAGCTGGAAGCTAAGTGCACTATTCACTTTTACGATCATATCATTGAGTATGCTTACTACTGCGTTGACTCCCGTTTTAAAGTTGTTAGTTACCCCATCCCACATATCAGTTACAACTTGATGTATCCCTGCCCCAACTTCAAGCATTACTCTCAAGAGCTCATCCCAATTTCCTGTAAAGAAAGCTACAATCATCTCCACTGCTGAAGATACGATCAACATAATACTATCCCAGGTAGCTTTTAGAACAATACCAATACTGCTAAATATCGCTACAGTAAATACTGATAGTTGATTCCAATAACTGATTACAAAAGCGATAAGAGCAACAATGGGAGTACCAAATACCATTAACAAACTAAGTCCCCAAGTCCTTATAAACCCCATAAACGCAGTTAGTCTTTCCGATACCCAAGTCCATATCGCACCCCAGTTTTTAACAATCAGGATAACACCTGCTATAGCAGCTCCAACAAGTACTGCAAGTCCTATAATGGGAAGAAGTGGCGCTATCATTCCCCATCCAGCAACAGCAGCTCCCCACATAGCAGGAATCATGGCCACTAGAAGAACTAGCGCGACACTCCCAAGAGCTGGAGCCAGTACATCAATATGATCAATAAAGAACCCTACTGCGTCAGAAATAAGTTCCAGCACGGGTAGCAATAATAATCCCATTGGAACTAAAATTCCTGTTTCAATTTGCCTTCCCATTGTTTCAAGCGCTTCTCCAGGAGATTCAAAATTTGTCTGATTCATCTGCTCCATCGTATCCTTCGTCATATCAAACTGGCTTCTCGCTGTTCCCATAGCAGCAATAATAGGAGCATCCAATGTCTTGAATTGATCTCCCATTAGAGCCACACCTATAGAATTTCGCTTCAAGGGATCTTCTATCTCGGAAAGCATCTGCATTATTCCTGAGAACGACTGCTTCGCTTGAGGTCCACCAGCGGTAAAAGTGCTGATCATTTGATCTGCATTCAGATCGAGAGATTGAAATGCCTTTCTCGTTTCATCTGATCCACTGGTCGAAAGTATACTAAATTGTTCAATCGCAGCACCCACTGTATCTAGACTAAGCGCACCATCGCTTGATCCAGCAGCCAAAGTATCAAACATTTCATTAGCGGTAAATCCTAACTCCTGAAATGGTTTAGAATATTGATTAGCCGTCTCTACAAGCTTACCTGATTGATCTAATCCACTTTGTGCTCCTTGCGCTAATAGTCCCATAGATTGTTCGGAAGTTACGCCAAAAGCTTGCATCATCGTATCTGCAGTCTTTACAGATTCAGTGACGCTATAACCAAATGCTTCCTCTAATAATAAAGCATTCTTGGTCGTATTCTGTAAGTCATCTCCGGATTGCTTCGTAATCTGCATCGTTGTTGATATCGCGCTCCCCAAATCTTCCCACGACTTACCGAAATTCTGATTGTATAAATTATTTGCAACGCCCTCTGTAGCTTTCATCTGTGCATCGGTGGCACCTGTCGCTTGTTGAATCGTCGTCATGGCATTTGAATATTCATCTGCTGCGGCCATTGCTTTCTTCCCTAAAGATATACCAGCATTACCTACAACGTTTAGTTTTTTGACCAAATCCGTTAACTTAATCGTCTTCTTCTCAGCTTCTTTCAGTGCAAAGCTAACAACTTTGATGTCAACCTCATAAGTGAGATCACCGATCTTTACATCAGCCAAATAAATCACCTCATATGAAAGAAAGAGTACCCGAATGGGGTACTCATTTCTTATTCATTTCCTTTTTTTGATGCTCCATATAAAGATCCAAAGCCGCATTCGCTTCTGCTAGATCATCATGATCCATCTTATCCAGATCACTATATGAAATTTTCATATCCGATAACATCAAGCGCCACATATGCCAATTTTCTTTAGCTTTCCTGCGAGCTTCCGCCCTGCTTATGGTCATCCTCTTCACCGTCCTCGTCCTGACCCGAGATAAACGAGTAAGCTGCATTGATGACTTCGGTATATTCCTTATAATTCGAGAAATCATCAATTTTCATTTTGGGATTAACGACAACGTGCTTCAGCACTTCTTCGGCCAGACGCTCCTCAAGAACAACACCATGCTTGTTCATAGCTGCATCCTTAATTTTGGATACTGTACGTACACCTGGATGTTGGAACATGTACTCCTTCTCCAATGCTTTAGATGTATAATTTTTCTGTTTAAACATGAATGATCGTCTCCTCTAGTTTACTCGACCACATGGTCAAGACATTGAATTTCATACTGGCGGTCTTCCGCTTCATTGCCATAAGTGCGTGTAGCCGGCTTTTTAACAAAAGCTTGTGTCACTGTAATTGTTTCCTTAGGCTCGCCATTGAAAATAATCGAGATCGGCACAAGCTTGCCTGTACGTGCAATCTTGTCTAGGAATGCAACCTGTGGACTGGTTGGAAATAACGTCAAGGTGAGCGTACCCAATGGGTTATTCACCTTTGTCATTACAACGTCACCCTGAGAACCTACTTTTGCTGTTTGCGCATCCTCATCCTTCTCAAACTCCACCATATCCTCTGAGAATCCAGTAATATATACCCCATCAATCGTCACAGTTAGGTCCATCGGATCATAAGTTGTTGCCATAATTATCTCTCCCTTTTATAGCTTAATAACGCCGCTTATTTTAGTTTTGTGAATGGCTCCTGATAATTCAAATGAGAATGAACCATCATTGTATTCCCGCTTCTCACGATCCGCTGGGTCCACTTGGGAACGTGGCTTAAAGGTTGTGCTATATAACGGTAGACCTTCATCATCTTGAGCAATCATGCCGTTCATATCCGCTCGCTTCAGCACAGTCTTAACTTCGCCCTCAATCTGAGAAATTCCAGTATTATCGTAGCGAACCTTATCCTGTCGATTGAACAGCTTCTGTACAGCAAGTTCGATACTTTGCGTAATATAGTCCTGGGAATGAATAATATCGATATATTCACCACTTACGGTCTTGCCTTCACTTGTAACGTCATCTCCTGCTTTGGTGACATACGAATTCGCACCAAGATCATGAATATTAAGTAATTCCGTTGTATCCATATCGACAGGTATAATTCCACGCACCGTTAGGTTCTTCCATGTCAGAGCGCCAGGCGATGTTGATGCTGCTCGACCGGCCCACGCTGCTTCGGGAAAATTAGATACATCTTCATGATAGAAAACGGCTGTACGCGTGAATTTCTTAGCCTTCATTGCAGTAAGGGTTTCTTTATCACTACTACGGGCAATATACATCCGCCTACCATTCTGTTCTACTGCCTCGGCAATAGCTGTCATATCAGCAAGCTCGGTAGAAGTAGATAGAAGGAAATACCAATCCTTAGTAAATATCTTTCCTACCAAATCCTCTAGCGTTTCTCCTACCGTTTTATGAAGCATAATGGCAATTTCAGCTGGTGAATGATCACCCTGATTCAAGAGCGCATAAGCTGCCTTATACACTTCAGTATTCTCTGCAAAATCCTTCTTAACGGCATCTAAATCAGCATACTTTGTATACTCCATCCCACTTACGCTCTCACCAATAATCATCGGTTTGCCAAAACCGAGTTTAGGTGTTGGACGCTGAATATCAATCGTTACAGTTACATCATTTCTTACTGACAAAGTCCTCAACTCCTCTGAATTTTTGTTTGTTCGATCCATTCTAAATCTGATTCCAAGATATCCAGCGTTCGGAACTCCACGTCAAATCCTTCACGACGCTCCCATACCGTACCGTTCTGAATATCTCTATTGCTTACTGATCCTACTTTCGCTACAACCACATTAACCTTTTCTTTCAGTTCTACATGTCCCTCCGACTTAAACCATTCCCGGGCAGTCCAAGCATTCTGTGTGCGGATTGCCTTGTCGTCATCGAAAGATAAGAACGTCATAGTGAAATGTACCGTCTCTGTCTTAACGAGCTTATTTCCCACTTGCATAACGACTGGAAATCCACGACTATTATGGAACACATCTGAGAAATCGCAGGTGAGCAATGCACCTTCTGGATTGTCACCCGTTCCATTTGTCACCATAACTTCCTTACCAACATGAGTAGATAACCCCGCGATAATAACAGTACGAATACCCTCTAATGCAAGCATAGGACCCTCCTTTCTTCGAAACTTTAACTTATCTAAACCATAGAGTGGTCTTACCTCTGTTCCCCCGCACCGCACCCTTGACGATTCACGTCTAAGGTCAATGATCTGACCCACAGCACAGCCGAGTTCTGCAACGATAAGGGGTAGCAGATACACCCGAGAGTGTTCCTCTCTATGAATCTACTATATCTTCGAACTTCCGCCAGAAGACTGTCACGTTGCCGCCAGCTTACCGTCATCGTTCTAAATCACTCCCCAAAGTTTCAAGCTTTCTGTAATCATGGTTATACCCTTCTCCAGCCTACGATCTACAGTCCTCTCACTCATGATGCTCCGAAATTGTATAGATGTAAGAACATAACTCCTTGACTTGAAATACCTATGGTCTATAATGCGTTTCACTTCATCATCTAATATAAGGGAGTGTGCTAGTTGAACATGCTCAACTAAATGCTTATACGCTTTACTTACTTGCTGCTCTTGTAGCGTTAGCTCCTGTTTATAGGACAATCCCGTAACCATTTGACACATCTTAGGGTAATCTCTCAATAGCGCTTTCGTAGCTTGCTTGTCATTTTTAGTAACTGCCGATAAAACAGAGTTCATCATATAACCTCCTACAATTCGTATTGATATAAATGATCTAATGGTATTAAGTGAAATTCCAATACTTACCTTGTGTAACTAATGTAAGGTAATCACGACATTTTGTAAAAGCTCATATTAGGCTAAATTGGAGCATTCCGGGTTGATTTTGTAGCCTTTATCGTTAATTCACGACTATTATCTTGTGTTTACTGGTATACACGACATAAAATAGTATTGTATATCCGTCTTTACATGGTTATAATAGGTTATACATGTCGGTAATCCCGACAATAGATGAGGGAGTGGACAAGGTGAGTATCGGGGATCGAATCAAAGAACAACGCAAATTAAAAAAACTTACACAAGCTGAGCTAGCTGAACAAGCTAACTTGTCCCGCTCCTATTTAGCGGATATCGAACGGAATCGTTACAATCCTAGTGTAGAAACGTTGAAATCCATAGCGAACGGACTTCATATCAATCTCTCATTACTGATTGAGGAACAGGCCTATGACGCGAACACATTACCCGAATGGGCAACATACAAGGATAAAAGAGACTTTAAGAAGATGCTCGAAGATGATGGGGAATTGATGTTTGATGGAATACCACTTAACGGGGAAGACAAGCGCAAAATTAAAGATGTGCTCACGGGATTGTTTTGGGAGGCCAAGCATATGAACAAAGAAGCTCGTAGAATAGGTCAAGAACAAAAACAAAATAACAAAGACTAACGGTTAGGGTGAATGCTATGGATGAACTTGTTAATAAACTTATTCGCAAATATAAAACGAATGATCCCTTCGCCATCGCCCTCAACATGAATATTTCTATTCGTTATGCTGATCTTGGCAATCATACGCGTGGTATATATCATAGGACCCTTCGTCGGAGATTTATTGTATTACATAATCAACTTTCTCCGGAATGGCAACGTTTTATTTGTGCACATGAATTAGGTCATGATCGCCTTCATAAGGGGATTAATCGTTTCTTCATAGATGAGCATTCTTTCTTTCAAGCGGGGAGATATGAACGACAGGCTAATCGATTTGCGGTTCATCTTTTAACGGCATCCGATACCCTTTTGCCAAATGAATCCATACAACATTTCTTACAACGAAATCATATACCTGAAGAAGTGTATCCATTCTATTATTAGCTTGTTTCGCACGCCCAAAAATAGAACACACGTTCCTTTCTAGCAATATTAATGTGAAAATAAGAAACAAAAAAAGCCCTTGATTACCAAGGGCTTCGAAGTTGTATATTTGGAGCGGGTGATGGGAATCGAACCCACGCTATCAGCTTGGAAGGCTGGAGTTCTACCATTGAACTACACCCGCATAAATAATAAATAAAGATCGGGACGACACGATTCGAACATGCGACCCCCTGGACCCAAACCAGGTGCTCTACCAAGCTGAGCTACGTCCCGTTATGTATCTTACTTCAATAAAAATCTTTAAGAGTACGAGAAATAATATAACACGAATTCGTATCCATTGCAAACAATATATTACGAATAGTTATTAAAAGGCGTGTCCAATAATATTCTTATTGGATACGCCTTTATAAATTCATTCATTTATTTCTGTTCGAATGTCACTTCAGGAGACATTAATTTATCATAGAAATCTGCTGATTTATCTTTATCTTTCGTCGATCTTAAAGCCATCGCAGATCGTGGATGCTCATCGAGGGATCCCGTAATCATGTAAGGGATGATATATCCCCACTCTTCCTTTTCACGTAAAGGAATCATGAGTTGTTCGATCACATCTAGTACAGGACGCAGCTTGTATTGTGTGTTCTTTAATTGAGAAACAAGTAGCTCTGTAGGACAATTCCCTGCTGCACGACCCATACCGTACACGGATGCATCTAACATTTCAACACCGTACTCCGAAGCAAGCAATGTGTTGGAGAACGCTAGTTGAAGGTTATTGTGAGCATGAATACCAAGACGTTTATTTGGCAAATGAGTCTGAAATTTCTCTACCAAAAATTTAATATCTTTATGATCCAAACTTCCGTAAGAATCTACAACATAGACTACATCAACGACACTCTCTTTAATCATCGCGAATGCTTCAATTAATTCATGTTCCATCACATTGGATAGAGCCATAATATTTATTGTCGTCTCATAACCACGATCATGGAATGTTTGAACAAGCTGAAGTGCTTTATCAACATCCTTGACGTAACAAGCTACACGGATAAGATCAATCATACTCTCTGACCGGTCTGGAATATCGTTCTCATCCACACGTCCGATATCGACTAACGCAGATAATTTCGTAGTTCCTTTCTGAGGAATGACTTTGCGAAGGAAATCATCATCTAGGAATCTCCAAGGACCTGCTTGCTCTGCGCCCTTAAGCAATTTAGGAGAGTTCTTATATCCAATCTCCATATAGTCAACACCAGCTTCATTCAAGCCTGCATATAGTTTCTGGACAAATTCAACACTGAAGTCCCAATTATTTACTAGACCTCCGTCACGAATGGTACAATCAACAATTTTACTTTGATTCAACTTCATATTTCTGACTCCCCTCACCTATACAATATTATCTCATCATACTAGAATGACGATCTCAATGTAAAGGGTAAGCGCTGTATTGGGATCTATTGTTCCGTGTCACTATGTACACAAGAGCAATTCGGTTTTTTTGATGTGGACATCCCGAGTATGGACTTTCACCCCTATGAAGTCTCCGAATATTCCTCATAACAATAAAACAATCATATAATGACGGAGGCTGCAAAAATAACTGTTCCAGCCTTCTTGATAAATCCTTTTCTGCGATCCCACATACATAATGAGTAGAAACAAAGGAATAGCTAGAATGCGATGGGTTAAGATTTTATCTATTTTATCAGAAAGAGTGAGCCCATCGACATTCATTGTCATATTGTTGTTCCAATTGTTCGCGTGTCGCCTTGATTGCCCTTGTAAGCTCTCGATCACCTTAAATTGTATCTACAACACTTTCAACATCTTCAAGCAATCTAACCGCTGCCCAGCGCGTTGGAAACATCTGTTCAAGCTTAGGTGCAATGAGTTTACCTAACTCCTCCAGCTTCCGTTCCATTTGTGCATCGAAAATCGATATTAATTCGGTAGGAGAACCTATTGTCGCAACTTGGGCCAATTGAAGTACCTTCTCAATCTGGTCGCCTCTGGACTCCAGAGCGTCCATCATATTAAGAGCAACAACTACGGGGAGTCCAAGCTCAATCAGCTGTGTAGTTAAGTAAAGGTTTCGCTCAATAGTCGTTTCATTCACAATGTTAATAACCACATCCGGATTTTCTTCCAACATATAATTTCTAGCAATGATTTCTTCTAATGAGTAAGGAAAAATAGTTGTCAAGACTAAAGTTAAAAGTGACGATAACGATAAAAAGTAGGGTTTTCTAGTAACTAGTAGTAGTTACTGCAACTAAAGTTAGCTTTAGGGGGATTTGGTCAAATCTAAGTGTAGTTATTTGAACATATAGAAGGGAATGGGATTGCAGCGAGTTTACGCTTCAACCTCATTCCCTTCCTACCCACAACAGTTACTTTTCCGCAATCCAAAAGACAGTTGTTCCCCTTTAGTTCATTCCATTGGTATCCACCAAATCTACCATCTGAAGCTTTCTTATTTCTTCAAGCTATCGATCACGCTCTCCAATTGGCGCTCCTGAATCACTTTGCCTCCATAGCGGACTTCATTGTAGAGTGAGGTTACGTCTTGTACCACCGTCGGAGACAGCTTAGCCCCCTTATTCTTCTGAACTTGTGCCCCTGGTGTCTCTTGTAACTCTTGTATCTCTTGTATCTCTAACGAGACTTCATTGGGGGTTTGAGAAGTAGAATACACTAATCCCTGTTTAATTGCTGTTCTAACCATGCTCTGGTAGTAGTAACGAACCTTTCCATGAATATCTTCTGGAGGTGGATTCTTCTTGCGTCTAAATGAACGTGAATGCCGTATAGTCTCAATCTTCTCAACCTTATCCATGTAAGTATTATGATCATCTGATTGTATTCGTGGTAATCCTGCTCTAGCTCCAAACTTCGCCAGTAACTCTCCTATTTTCAAAAAGACAAAACGTACTAACTTATAGAGTGCAAATACAACAATCAATACTAAAAGAATCCCTACTATCCAATACAGAATATTCATCCATATGGACGATCCAGCCTCTGTCGTAGTTTCACCATCCAGCATAAACGGATTCTCCATGATCTCTGGCTCAGGAATCACGTTATCCGTAACAGGCTCATTCAAATTGGACAATATGTTGTTTAACCAATCAACAAATTGGATCCATAACCAATAGAATCCTTGACTCAATTGTGTGAACGCTCCAAAGACTAACATCACCACCAGAATAACGATACTCCAGTTGCGATTCACTTTTACCAACCCTTTTAGTGGACCCTGTTGAAGAGACTCACTGAATACCTCCCTATTGACCTGCTCAGAATTCAGACGAAGCAACCATGAAGAGAGTGAGATGACGCCTGCTATATATAGCGAACCTGCCTCCCAAGGAGTCAAGGATAGTTTCGAGGAGAACATCGACAGAACTAACGTGCAACCAATGCCCACTAATTGATATTTGAGGGGAAATGCCCATTCCCAACCTTGTTTACGACGTTTACTTCTCCTATATGAGATGATCGCTACTATCATCCCTCCGACCCACATCAATCCAGCAATATATAAGGTTGGTTGGTGCAATATATATTGACTTATGATTAGAATAATCGAATAGAAAGCCGCCAATCGAAGAACAACAGCCCTAGATAATAATCTAAATCTACTTATTCCTGTTCTCAAGTTCATGCGATTTCCTCCTTGCCTGATGGCATCTCAGCATGGATGGGAAGAACCATAACAGAATTACCTCGAGAACGGAGTCTCCATATTTGCTCTTCTATTTGTTCAGATACATGACCTGTGATCAGCAAGTAATCCCAAGTCTCTCCTTCATTTCTCAGATCTAACTCGTCTTTCATAAATTGCTCAAAAGGTTGGAGACACTTCATCTGTACCTCTGCCATAGCCTTCAATATGTCGTCCAAATGAGCTTTACCGTATCCAGGTTGAATTCGGATGGCCTGTATAGACTTCGTATCATGAATGGCATTATGTCCAAATCCTACCTTCATTCCCTGTTGAATCAGATATGAGGCAGCCGTTGCTGCATAAGATAAAGCCCGCTCCACCATTTCCGGATCAGAGACCACGTTCCACATATCAGCATTGACCTGGACGTTAACATATACGATTACCTCTGGATCAGCCGTATATCCTTGTTTATACACCTGTAACTGGCCTGTCCGAGCACTTGCTTTCCAATGAATTCGATTCATCGGATCATTTCCTGAATACTCTCTCGTACCCAATATAAGAAAAGGATCCTCAACCACCCAACGTGACACTTCCAGTTCTCCTTGCCAGGTTCGATAGGATGACGGCATATCGTCGATCGACAGCAAAGTAGGGTAGACCGATAAAGAAGCATTCACAGGCACTAATTCCGTGTTAGAGAATAACCCGAATAAATCCCCACCTGACATGGACACCGTCTCCAATATGTATACGCCTCGGTTCTGCGCTATGAATGGATGATGCCTCGTAATTTTATTATAGGGCTTGAGCGTAAATACACTTCGATGATTCTGATATATACTACCTTTACTGATCTGCATGACCTCTTGAGATTGAAATGAAAAGGAAGCAGGCAACATAGCCTCTAAACGCAGCCATATGACAGGCAATCTTTTTTCATTCCGAATAATCTCTACCATCTCTAATGAATCACCCGCATAGCAATGATTTCTGTTCAAATGGCGCGAGTAAGAGATGTGTCGTAACACCGGAACACCGAATATAGCAACTTGGATCAGAATGACCAGGATGCCGGCAAAGCACAACCATACAAAAGCCATAGATCACTTCACACTGCTTTCTAATTGGTCTTCGCTTGGGACAGCAACATGTTGTAGTACTTCCTGCAGAAGCGCTTCTGCCCGTCCTTCCTGTTGTGCAAGACGGTTTCTAAATACCAATCTATGGGACAACACACTAGGCACCATATATTTGATATCATCTGGAAGAACATAATTACGACCTCTTACAGCAGCGAATGCCTGTACAGCCCGGAGCAATGCCTGTGTCCCACGTGGACTTACCCCAAGCGATACGTCTGCATGTTTTCTAGTAGCCTCAGCGATCTGAGTAATATAACGGAGGAGATCCTCATGTACCTTTACTGCCATATAGGAAGATTGCGCTTCTACAATTTCTTGCTGAGTGACCACAGAATTCAATTTTTGGTTTACCTCTGAAGATGTAGTTCGCTTCAATATTTCAACCCCTTCATTCTCAGAAGGATACCCTAACTTCATTCTAAGCATGAAGCGATCCATCTGTGCTTCTGGCAGTGGGAATGTACCCTGATTATCTATCGGATTCTGAGTAGCTATAACTATAAAGGGTCGTCCAAGAATATGCGTCTCACCGTCTACACTGATCTGCCGTTCCTCCATACACTCGAGTAGACTTGCTTGTGTGCGGGGAGTAGCGCGATTAATCTCATCAGCGAGCACCATATTGGCGAATAACGGACCTGGACGGAAGTTGAATTCCCCTTCTTTTTGATTATAGAAATTAATTCCTGTTAAGTCAGAAGGGAGTAAATCTGGCGTAAATTGAATCCTTTGAAAAGAACACGCCATTGAATTCGACAATGTTTTGGCTAATAGTGTCTTGCCTGTTCCCGGCACATCTTCAAGTAGCACATGTCCCGAAGCTATGACGGCTGTTAAAAGTAGTTCCACTGCCTCTTCTTTTCCCACGATAACTCGACGAACATTTTCCTTCAACTTATTAGCTAACTCCTGGATCTGTTGAACTTCCATTATTCCCATCTCCTCTAGTAATCGCTTACATTTTGGTTTTCCAATAATCACAATGAAATAACATTCATTATAATTATATCATTCAACCTTCATGGTTTCATCTTATGATGTATTTAGGAGGATTCTAATGGAAGATACAACTTTAGGCATTCGTATTCTTCTTTTACCTAGCACAGGGTAGCGATATCATAAATTGCGTTCCTTCTCCTAATGTACTTTCTACAGAAATGATACCACCATGATTTTTAATAATTCTATAGCTCACGGAGAGACCAAGACCTGTTCCACTTTCCTTTGTAGTAAAAAAGGGTTCAAACAACCGCGCCAATGAGTTTTGATCCATTCCTTTCCCATTATCCGCAATGTTAATCCGCACATTATCGTGAAGTACTTCGACATGTATTTGGATCATTCCAACATGGTCACGACTCACTTCATCAACCGCATCCATTGCATTTTTAATAATATTTAATATGACTTGCTTTATTTGCTTCACATCAACCGATATGTAGGCCGATTCTATTACTTCATGAAGGATAATTTGGCAACCTTTCATTAACGCTTCACTCTCCGTAAGAAGGACCACTTGCGTTAACAAAGATGAGACATTAATAACAGACATTTGAGGAGCTGATGGCTTAGATGAATTTAGAAATTCACAAATGATGTCATTAGCCCGGTCAATTTCCATCAAAATAATTTTTGCATATTCATCTTTTCCCAGCTGAAGTAAGTTAGGGCGTAATAATTGGATAAATCCACGTATCGCTGTCAATGGATTTCTAATTTCATGTGCAATGGAAGCCGAGATTTTCCCCAACATCGCTAGTTTGTCATTCTGGTATGCCGTCTCTTCAATTTGTTTGTAATCCGAGACATCCTTAGCACTCAGTAAGAAGTCGCCATCCATTTGATCTCCATAAGTCACTGTAAGGAGCCAATGACGTCCCCGATCATCACGAAGTTCATGATGTCCTTTACGTAGAAAGATCGTTTCCCTGTAAATCCGCAATAATTTCCTCTTATTTAGTCGACTTAACTGCGGATGTCTTAATATTTCTATCAAAGAACAACCTATTAAAGATGAACGAGATATTTCAAAAAGCTTGGCCATCTGTACATTAATGAACGTAAGTATTCCATAGCTATTAAAAAGAATAATTCCACTATCAAGATGCTCCAATACATTCTCATATTTATTCTTTAATAGTTGTGATGATTGAAATTCCTGAGGAGATCTTACTAATGTATCTTGGACTTCACTCAACTTTATTCCCCCTCTTCACCGATAATAAACGACAATTAAGTCATACGACATTTGCACCCTTTTCCATAATTTATCACATATCAATCATAGACAGACTATAAGAATAACGTCAATCAGAGATACTGTCGAAAAAGATAAGATAAAGGGTTCCTTTAGCTTATCTTCTCAAAACAAAAAAAAAAGGATCTTCGCGTAAGCGAATCCCTTAATATAATCCTCTATCTTTAATGTTAACATTAAGTCTTATGTCGAAGACGAATTCTACGCTGACTCATTACTGCAAGTCTTGTTTTAAGTTCTCTTTCCCACTTCTCATCTTCCATCTGCTTCGCAACAACGAGCAAATCCAAAGCCATATCAATCTGATTCTGGACAATATTGTTTGGATCCTCAGTTTCACGGTTAACAACATTCTCAAAAATTTCATCTTCATCTTCTGTTACATAATCTTGAAAGTCAACTTCGAATGCGCCGTCTCCATGTGCATATTCTGCAAGGATTTCATATTCATTCTCCACCTTATAATGAACCTCCACCCTCTGGCAAACTGGACACAGGAGTAGAGGAACATTATGGACTTGAGTGCGGTAATGCTTTAGGGTTCCCTTCGTACCAACCATACTCGCTCCACAGCAAAAACTCATGATCGTTCACGCTCCTCAATTTCCTCTTTCATGCTTTAAAATATTCGCTCAAGAGGTTAACGATACCTCTTTTTTATGAAAAACCCCCTTAACTGGCACTACATAGCCAGATAAGAGGGAGTTTCACAGTAAGAACTTATCAAAGAAACAATGACCTAATTAACCGTTAAGGTTCTTGTCACCTGGTTTCCAGTTCATTGCACATAATCCACCAGATTGAAGAGCTTGTAGAACACGAATTGTTTCTTCTACACTACGTCCTACATCATTATGATTCACGACTTGATATTTCAATTCGCCCTCTGGATCAATAATGAATAATCCACGAAGTGCAATACCTTCTTCTTCGATAAGAATACCATAATCACTAGCTACCTTCTTCGTAATATCGGAAGCCAACGGGAAATTAATGTTCCCTAGACCATTTGAGTCTTTAGGTGTAGTCAACCAAGCTTTATGGCTATGAATAGAATCCGTACTGGCACCCAATACCTCAGCATCTAACACTTTGAATTGACCATAAGCATCACTTAATGCTGTGATTTCAGTTGGACATACGAATGTGAAATCCAATGGATAGAAGAACAGTACGAGCCATTTGCCACGATAATCGGACAAGCTCACTTTCCCGAAGTCTTTACCATCACCAGATACAGTCTCCATTGTGAAATCAGGAGCTGCCTTACCTACTAAACGTTCTGCCATAATCAATTTCCCCCTTATAATATGTAAGAGAAAATATCATTTTCTCTAATCTAAAGTCTCAACATTCATTGTTGATTTCTACAATACAAATGTTATCATTCAGAGAAATCAAAGTCAAGATTATAGCAGTTATTATTTTATAATTATTATAAATAGACTATTTCTTCATTGCAGCTAGTATTAAATCACCCATTTGACTAGTCCCGATCGCCTTGCTCTTATCGACAGCGATATCACTAGTACGATGACCAGCATTTAACACTTCCGCTACAGCAGCCTCAATGGAGTTGGCAGCATCTTCATATCCGAATGTTAGACGGAACATCAACGCAAGGGATAGAATCGTTGCAATTGGATTAGCCAATTGTTGTCCAGCAATGTCTGGAGCAGAACCATGGACTGGTTCGTACAACCCGTAGCTTCCTTCTCCCATTGAAGCTGAGGATAACATTCCGATAGATCCTGTCAGCATCGCTGCTTCATCACTCAGAATATCACCAAACATATTCTCTGTAACAATAACGTCAAAACTCGATGGGCGACGTAGTAGCTGCATAGCACAGTTATCTACAAGAATGTGTTCCAACTCTACATCTGGGTATTCCGGAGCTACACGGTTCACAACTTCACGCCATAGGCGGGATGTTTCAAGAACATTCGCTTTGTCAACCGAAGCAAGCTTCTTACGTCTCTTCTGAGCAATTTCAAAAGCTTGACGAACGATTCGCTCTATTTCTACTACATTATAAACACATGTATCTACTGCTTCCTCACCATGTTCACCTTGACGTCTAAATTTCTCACCGAAATAGATACCACCTGTTAATTCACGTACGACCATGAGGTCCGTTCCTTCAAGAACTTCAGGCTTCAATGTAGACGCATCTTTCAAACAGTCAAATACGACAGCCGGACGAAGGTTAGAGAAAAGTCCAAGTTCTTTACGGATACCTAACAATCCAGTCTCAGGTCGAAGCTCCTTAGGATTGTTATCCCATTGCGGTCCTCCAACAGCTCCCAATAGGACAGCATCTGCGTTCTTACAAACATCTAATGTATGTTGTGGAAGTGGCGTTCCCAATTGATCAATCGCGATTCCTCCGAATAACGCATGCTCCGTTTCGAAAGTGTATCCAAAAAGCTCCTCTGTACGTTTCAATACTTTCTCTGCTTCTGCAACAACTTCTGGTCCAATTCCGTCTCCGGAAATGACGGCTATCTTCTTTACTTCTGACATTATTATCGCTCCTCTTTTATCATCTACACTGTTTTATTTCACCTATATATTGTTGTATCATACTTTATGTTGATTTGACAAAGATATAGAATCTATGAGATTGATAGTTTATACCTATAAGACGAGCGAGGATACAGGCTCCGCTCATGATAAGTCATGACAGACCTGCACCTTTTCGTATCTATGTTCAACGCAATGACTATAGATTCACTTTTTCACGATTACTAAAGGTCGTACGTTTATCTAACAGTTGATTCAATGCATCCACATAGGCACGTGCACTCGCCTCTAATATATCCGTACTCAGTCCTCGTCCCTGTGCAGCGACATCATTCTGGGTAAGTAGCACATGCACTTCTCCAAGTGCATCCTTCCCATGAGAAACTGATTTTATCGAATAATCCGAGAGTGTCACTTCTTCCTGTGTTGCTTTGTCGATGGCATTATAGATAGCATCTACGGATCCATTACCTTCCGCCTCTTCAATGATCACCTGATCCTGTTCCTTCACGATACGGACTTTAGCGGTCGGGATCGACTCATTTCCGTATGTTACATAGAGCGTTTCAAGCTTAAATACCTCTGGTGTATCCACAAGTCTTTCTTCCAACAGAGCAAGTAGATCATCATCAGATACTTCCTTTTTCTTATCTGCAAGTTCTTTGAATTTAGCAAAAGTATCATTCAACCGTTGATCATCCAGCTCATAACCTAAGTCTATCAGCTTCTCTCGGAATGCATGTCGTCCTGAATGCTTACCAAGAACTAGCTTGCTCTCCTTCAGACCAATAGATTCAGGAGTCATGATTTCATAAGTCGTCTTTTCTTTGAGCATACCATCTTGATGGATTCCTGATTCATGAGCAAAGGCATTCGCTCCCACAATCGCCTTGTTCCCAGGAACGACCATCCCTGTCAACTTGCTAACTAAACGGCTTGTGCGAGCAATCTCAGTCAATTGAAGATTGGTCGTAGCATTGAAGAATGATTCCCGTGTAGCTAACGCCATAGCCACTTCCTCAATAGCTGTATTCCCAGCACGTTCACCAATTCCATTAATCGTTCCTTCAATTTGGTCTGCACCATTCTGAATTGCCGCCAATGTATTGGCCGTAGCCATACCAAGATCGTTATGACAATGTGCACTCAATTGAACCTTTTCAATATCTGGAACATTCTCTTTTAGAAACTTGAAAATCGCTCCATATTCAGATGGATTCAAATAGCCAACCGTATCTGGAATGTTAACGACAGATGCGCCTTCTCTAATAGCCATGCTAACCATCTCCGCCATAAAGTCATATTCCGTACGCCCAGCATCCTCCAGTGAAAATTCAATCTTAGAGAAATACTTGCTAGCATATCTTAGGGCAGATTGTGCTGTTTCCAGTACTTGAGCCTTTTCCATCCGTAATTTGTACTTTCTGTGAATCGGTGAGGTTGCTAGGAAGATGTGTATACAAGGATCCTGAGCTCCAATCAACGCTTCACGAACAGCATCAATATCTGTTTCACGAGAACGGCTAAGTCCGATAACTGACACATTCTTAATGGCTTTGGCGACAGCATTTACCGCTGCAAGATCTCCAGGGGATGCCGCTGGAAAACCAGCTTCCATCCGATCGATTCCCAATTTTTCAAGTTGGAGGGCAATTTCCACTTTCTCACGTGCATTCAAGTTCACGCCTGGAGACTGTTCTCCATCCCTCAGCGTAGTGTCAAAAATATAAATTTTCCGCATAACCGACACCTCCTTGACAAGTATAAATCCTAACTACGCAAGCAGAAACGGCTATGCCGTCCTTTTTCAAGGACGGTACCCGTCTCTGCCGAAATATAAGAAATAGAGTATCAAGTGAAACTTATACTTTCTTATATTTATAAAAAATATCCAATGCGGATCACGCATATGTGCACGACCGCATTGGAATATCTTTATAACTTTATTACTCCAACGCCTTAAAGCATATATCTATCTCAAGGCATGCAGTTGCTTTACTATTTCTTGCTCCAGTGCATCATTTCACGTAACTGTGATCCAACTACTTCAATTGGATGATTAGCTTCATTACGGCGTGTTGCATTCATGAATGCATTGTTAGATTGATTCTCAAGAATAAAGTCACGTGCGAATTTACCTTGTTGGATATCATTCAACACTTCCTTCATTGCCTTCTTCGTTTCGTCAGTGATCACACGTGATCCTGTAACATAATCACCATATTCTGCTGTGTTCGAAATCGAATCACGCATACTAGCCATACCACCTTCATAAATCATGTCCACGATTAATTTCATTTCATGTAGACATTCGAAATATGCCATTTCAGGTGCATAACCAGCTTCAGTTAAAGTTTCAAATCCTGCTTTAATTAATGCTGTAACTCCACCACATAGAACTGCTTGCTCACCGAATAGATCGGTTTCTGTCTCTTCACGGAATGAAGTTTCAATAACACCAGCACGTGTACAGCCAATTCCTTTAGCATAAGCTAAGCCGATTTGTTGTGCTCTACCTGTTGCATCTTGCTCAATAGCGATCAATCCAGGAACACCGAATCCTTCTTCATAAGTACGACGAACCATATGACCAGGTGATTTAGGTGCTACTAGAAGCACGTCATTTCCTTCTGGAGCAACAATTTGTCCGAAATGAATATTGAAACCGTGAGAGAACATTAGCGTAGCGTCTGATTTAAGATTAGGTTTAATTTCATTGTTGTATACAGAAGCTTGCGTTTCATCAGGCATAAGAATTTGTACGACATCTGCACGACGAGTTGCTTCAGCTACTGAAAGAACCTCGAAGCCATCATTTTTAGCTTTCACGGATGATTTACCTTCACGAAGTCCGATAACCACATTCACGCCACTATCGCGTAGGTTTTGTGCTTGTGCGTGTCCTTGGCTACCATAACCAATCACCGCTACCGTCTTTCCTTTCAATACGTTAAGATCTGCATCTTGCTCATAATAAGTTGTAACTGCCATGTTTATTAGTCCTCCTTTAATTTTAAAAGAACCCTCTATGATGAATTTAGAATTCATCTTTAGTTGAATTCAAAATTGTCATACATCAATTTTGAATCCAACTTTAAAGAACGGGTGTTTCAAAGATTCACTGCCAGTAACCTTGTGATTCTCTCAAACACCCGCTCTTTAATAGTGGGCATCTATTTCATACTCATACTACGCATTTCCACGAGTCATTGCTGTAACGCCAGTTCGGGATAGTTCACGAATACCATAAGGTGCTAGTAATTCAATCATAGCATCGATTTTACTCGAATCTCCAACCACTTGAACCATTAAGCTGCTCGAACCAATATCTACTACCGATGCCCGGAACGTCTCCACTACCCCTAGAATTTCCGGACGTTCAGACGTTTCAGCATTTACTTTAATTAGAGCTAGTTCACGACCTACCATTGGTTTGGAACCCAAATTAATTACTTTGATAACATCGATCAGCTTATATAACTGTTTCTCAATCTGTTCAAGTGTCTTGTCATCGCCGAGTGTCACAACAACCATGCGTGATAATCCAACTTCTTCAGACTGTCCCACGGTGATACTTTCA
The DNA here is from genome assembly GCF_051550225.1 of Paenibacillus sp. FA6. Taxonomy (NCBI): domain Bacteria; kingdom Bacillati; phylum Bacillota; class Bacilli; order Caryophanales; family Paenibacillaceae; genus Paenibacillus; species Paenibacillus sp. FA6. The sequence continues at coordinate 3,548,536 of NZ_CP188820.1, forward strand.
ATATTGAAACCTCGTCTTCCAAAAAGTCCAGAGACTCTTTGCAATACGCCTGGTTGGTCATTTACAAGTATTGAAATCGTATGTCTCATATTCACTCATCCCCCATCAACATTTGATCAATGGTCGATCCTTGAGTAACCATCGGATATACATTCTCATCCTTGTTAACTACGAAATCCAATAGAACTGGACCTGGAGTATCAAGTGCTTCTTGCCATGCAATCCGTGCTTCCTCTTTATTCGTTGCCCGAAGACCCTTCACGCCATAAGCTTCCGCTAATTTCACAAAATCAGGGCTTCCTGCAAGGTCAATGTGACTATACCGATTATTGTATATTAGCTCTTGCCATTGTCGTACCATACCGAGTACCTGATTGTTGATGATTACAATTTTAACAGGAATATTATTTATAGCACAAATCGCTAGTTCCTGCGAACACATTTGAATACCTCCATCCCCGTTTATGGAGATAACCAGTCGTTCTGGTTGAGCCATCTGTGCGCCGATCGCTGAAGGAAGACCATATCCCATCGTACCAAGCCCACCTGAAGTAATCCATGATCTTGGCTTATTAAATTTGTAGTACTGCGCTGCCCACATTTGATGCTGTCCTACATCCGTTGTAACTATGGCTTCGCCTTTGGTTGTTTCGTTCAACATTTCGATAACCCATTGTGGCTTCAATACTTCTTCTGAATCCGTATATCTGAAAGGATAGTCCAATTTCCATTGTTGAATTAGAGTTCTCCAAGCATCCGCTTTATTAGCACGGCTCACCATTGGATTGATCATCTCAAGAACAGTCTTCACATCACCAACAATAGGAATGTCTACCGCCACATTCTTACCGATCTCCGCGGGATCAATGTCAATGTGAACAATTTTGGCATGTGGTGCAAAACCATTCAGCTTGCCCGTAACCCGGTCATCAAACCGCGCTCCAATATTGATAAGTAGATCACATTGTTGAATCGCATTATTCGATGCGTAGGTTCCGTGCATTCCTGGCATCCCCGTCCATAATTCATGGCCACTTGGAAATCCACCAAGTCCGAGAAGTGTAGTCGTAATCGGAATATCAGAGCGGGTTGCAAATTCATATAGTTCGTCGTGAGCCCCTGAGTAGATTACGCCCCCGCCTGCTAATATATAAGGACGTTCCGCTTTACTAATCGCTTCCGCTAGCTTCTCCAATTGTAACTTATTAGGTACAGTGCATGGGCTGTAACCACGTACATTGGTAGTCTCACTTGGCTTGAACATCGTCATCGCGGCTGATACATCCTTAGGAATATCAATCAGTACCGGACCTTTACGACCTGTATTCGCTATATGAAACGCTTCATGAATAACTCTAGGCAGGTCTTCTACATCTCTTACCAAATAGCTATGTTTAGTAATCGGTAGCGTTATACCAGTAATGTCAGCTTCTTGGAAAGCATCTGTTCCGATTAAAGTTGTAGCAACGTTCCCCGTAATAACTACCATAGGCACAGAATCCATATAGGCTGTAGCAATTCCTGTTACTAAGTTAGTGGCTCCTGGTCCAGATGTTGCAATACATACACCTACCTCACCGCTAGCACGCGCATATCCATCTGCCGCATGAATTGCACCTTGTTCGTGACGAGTCAATAGGTGCTTGAACTCTTTGTAATTGTACATGGCATCATAAATGTAGAGCACTGCTCCTCCTGGATAACCAAAAACACATTCAACACCCTCCAGAAGAAGGCTACGTAGCAATATTTCCGAGCCGCTAATGACTTCCGGTTTCATCCATTTCTCTCGTAATTGCTCGATCGACGTCAGTTCAGTTTTTTTCTCGCTCATCAGTCATCCTCCTAATCAAGATTGTCATTATTTTGAAACAAAAAAACCTTCCATCCTCCACTACAGACTTATCTCTGTGTGAGGGACGAAAGGTTATCTCTTCCGTGGTACCACCCATGTTTGCCCTGTATTTCGCAACACAAAGCCTTGTCAAGTATACCTAAATATACCTGTAGTCTATAACGTGGACCAGTCGATTCTCCCTAATAAGCATTCCTGCCTTTCAGGAGAACAGCTCCGAGGTGAGCTCGTATAAAAGGGATTTTGGTGGAGGTTGCAGCAATTCCTCACACTCTCTGAACAAAAGAGCCCTTAAAACTTCGTCCTCTTCATTGCCGATTACATATACTCGTTAAAATGTTACAAGTATTATATGATTCATCTACCCGTATAGTCAATACCCATAATTTAATAATTCATTAAATAGGGTTATCCTATCCCTTTTTCATTCTCCAATTGTAGCACACAATCCCTTATATAGCACATATGATGAATTGGATTAACTCATCATAAACTGCATAACGAAGGGAGAATCTGCTGAATGATCCGATACAGAAGACCCAAGCAAGACGATGCCATTATTATACACTTAATTGAATCTCAGCTTGTCCCATTATCTAGTATGAGTGCTTTACAAATTACTGAGACCAAGGAAAATATTCCTCAGCGTTTAACCCATGGAGTGACACTTGTAGCTTCTGTTTACTACGAGGATGACCCATTAGGATTTGTTCATTTCATGTTGCACGGTGATCTTCTTTATATCGACATGTTGGCCGTTGCACCCGCTGCGCAGCGTAAGCGCTGGGGGAACCTACTTATGGCTCACGCAGAACACTTTGCGCAATCACGTGGATGCGAACGGTCTAAAGTCATGGTAGATATCATTAATAAAAATGGACTCTCTTTTTATAAAAAATTAGGATATTCCACTATCAAAGTACACTCATCAACGAAATATTATGAAATGGAAAAGCTACTACCTCATTAGGCAGAATCAAAAGAAATATCCGGGAGGATAAACTCCGCCACCGCCATAATTATTTCCGTAGTTTCCGTAATTTCCATAAGGGCTATATCCTGCACCGTTTACACCGTTTACACCGTTTACACCGTTTACACCATTCACACCATTTCCAAAACCGGTCACAAATGGTGATGTTCCAATGGCTAATAAATCAAATAGTACCAAAGGGATAATAGCTTTAGTCTGTACCTTTTTCCTAGAATTACGCTGCAAAATAAGACGATTCCCCGAAATTCTCAACAATCTCCCAGTAACGAGAGTTCCATCCTTTTTGGTAGCATTAATATTCTTACCTACCCATCTTTGCGCCTGAGCCTTCGTTACAGAATGTTTCATGTATTCCCTCCTCCTATGGCTTCCAATTCAGTGTATTCTTAGAAATGCTTGAATGCTTGTTCATTTGCCCTATATTATGTATTTCCCAGGCCATAATCTCTTTTTGGGTACGCAAAAGAGACCACGTTAACTACACAGAATGAACATGTAAATCTTTAGTTCAATCCATATAGCTCCAGTCATCCCTTTGAATTCCTTCATCTCTTCGTTGTAGCCGCATATACAACAAACCCAATGCCATGTAGACATTGGGTCCTATGTTTATTATTACAATAAACTAAGCGTTAATTTTTTCTCTAGCAACAGATGCAATAGAATTAAATGCAGTGATATCATGAACCGCCAAATCAGCAAGCATCTTACGGTTAATATCAACACCAGCTAATCTCAAACCATGCATTAACTTGCTGTAAGACAATCCGTTCAAACGTGCAGCCGCATTGATACGTACAATCCACAATCTGCGGAAATTACGTTTTGTTTGGCGACGGTCACGGTATGCATAAACCAATGATTTCATCACTTGTTCATTTGCTGTTTTAAAAATACGATGTTTCGATCCAAAATAACCTTTAGCGAGTTTCAATACCTTTTTATGTCTACGACGAACGACAAATCCGCCTTTTACTCTTGCCATATTAGTAAACCTCCCAAATATATGTTGTTGATTATCTCAAATTAGATAGACCTTGTTTCAAACGTTTTACATCTCCTGGAGCCATTACTGGGTTTGTGCCAAGCACACGTTTTTGACGTTTGGATTTATGAGACAAAAGATGGTTTTTGAACGCTTTATAGCGCATAACTTTACCTGTTCCGGTAATCTTGAAGCGGCCTTTTAGACTGCTATGTGTTTTCATTTTAGGCATTATAGTTCCTCCTCGGGATTATTGAGTTTTAGGAGCCAATATCATAATCATACTACGACCCTCAAGTTTAGGGTGACGCTCTATAGTTGAATGCTCGGCTACTTCTTCTTTCACACGTTCAAGAATCTTCTGGCCAATGCTTGCATGTGCAATTTCACGTCCACGGAAACGCACAGAACATTTAACCTTGTCGCCTTCTTTTAAGAATTTAACGACATTACGAAGCTTTGTTTGGTAATCATGCTCGTCAATGTTAGCGCGGAACCAAACTTCTTTGGTATCCACGATCTTTTGGTTCTTACGAGCTTCTTTATCTTTCTTCTGCTGTTCATAGCGGAACTTACCGTAATCCATGATGCGGCACACCGGCGGTTTTGCCTGAGGCGCTACATTTACCAAGTCGAGATTAAGATCCGTTGCCATCTGCAGTGCTTCACGAATCGGCGTAATTCCGATTTGTTCTCCCTCTGCTCCCACCAAGCGGACCTCTTTGGCCCGAATTTCGTCATTGATCATATGTTCCTTACTGATAACCGTCCACCTCCAAATTTAATTCAATTCCAATCCCCAAAATTCCATTCAAAAAAACAAATAAAGGGATGCTGGTTTTTCCTCCCAGCATCCCTATGATCAATTATTCATGAAATATCCCATTCATAAATCATCGGATCAAATACCAGCCAACATTCATTGGTCAGGTGAGAAGCTGGTGCCTCTTCTTAAATCCAAATATTCATTTAACACGCTTGAATAATATATCATCTCAGCCACTGTAGTGTCAAGTGTTATTCTTATGCTTGTTTACTCTGTACTACCTCTTCCATTCTGAGGACTCGAGTATGTTCAGTATGGCTCCACTGTTTGTTGTTCTGTGTAAAGAATGCATAGAACGTAATAGGATACCACGAAATTAAATAGATCGGAAAGAAGATAAGATATAGATATACCTTTTTAAAGGTCACCTTTTCTAAAGCCATTGCAACAAAGAAAGTTAGAATATTAGCAGATACAGCTATAACACTCAGCCATATTGGCATATACCCGTAGATATTGGCAATGTTAGGACCATTAAAAAGGGCCATATCTACCCACATCGTTGCTGTCATCAGAAATGTAAGGAGTACGATGTACACATTGACTCCATATAATGCTAAATCAAATTTAACAAGACTTCTTTCCTTAATACTTTGCCATAACAGTGGAAAGAAGTATTTACGTGCCACTGTAAAGTGTCCTTGCATCCAACGAAGACGTTGTCTTGACGATGCTTTGAACGTAATCGGTTTCTCATCAAATACTTTGGCATCATAATTGAATCTAGGATATACGCCATTTTGGACGCTACGCATTGTAAATTCAAGATCCTCAACCAAACTTGTGGCTCCCCAACCCATTTCCTTTAACAATTTTGTTTCGAAGCACATCCCAGTACCACCTAAAAAGTTAGCCATTTTCATATTGTGACGAGACAGCTGCCACAAACGATTGATGTACCAATATGAAATTCCGTATGCCGCAGTAATCCATGAGTCTTCCGGGTTCTTAGTATCGATATACCCCTGAATAACTCGTGCACCTGAGTTCAAGTCATCATTCATTTCACTTAAAAAGTTAGGTGCTGCCAAATTATCAGCGTCAAACATAACAATTGCATCATATTGACGAGGCAACTTCCAAAGTTCCTTCAACATCCATTCAATAGCATACCCTTTACCGCGAAGATTCTTGTTCGTGCGCACACACGCCTGCATACCATGCTCACGAACGATAGCCGCCGTGCTATCCGTGCAATTATCACAAATGACAAACACATCATACAATTCTTTCGGATAATCCAGACTTTTTAAATTCTCCATAAGAGCCCCAACAACTTGTTCTTCATTATGCGCTGCAACTAAAACAGCAAATGACTTGGTAGCTTTGAAATGTTCTTTCTTCTTTTTCCTATGAAGACCAAATAAAGAAAAAATAAATTGGTACAAACCGACAAAAACCAAAATGACCTGCATCGCAACAAAAATAGTATCTATTACCATTCTTTAAAACCCCCTTTTTTAACACTTAGCATCTATTTCTCTAATTGATGCTATTTACTGTCTTCTTTAATTCTATTTGTTCTCTGTCTCTATCTCTAGGTTTGCCTTGAACCACAAGGATTTTTGGCACATGTAACTTTGAAGCAGTATTAATATTGTACGTTTTTGAATCTTTTGTCAAAAAGTGTTTAGCTCATTTTTGCCCATTATTATTATAAGAATCGTTATTTATCGTGATAATAACGGTACTATCTTATCATCATGAGGATTACTTCTTATTATCGTCCATTTGCTTCTTATTTTGTTTCACATCCCCTTTATTATTCTTTACTAGCAACACAAAAGATGAATAATATTCAACTTTATATAATCCATTTATAAATCCATAACTATAAGTGTACGTTTTAATTGGGACGAAAGTCAAAATTCGATGAGCTTCATCATAATTTAATAAGGCTCTTCTCACGAAATATAACGGAAATTAAAAATATGTTACAATGAATGTGGTCAACATATATTTATAATGATAACCGCTTCCAAATACACGCCATGGCCACGAGCCATAGGGGAGAATTCACATGAGAGAACGCACCTATAAACTTCTAAAATTGGATCAACAGATATTTCAATGGATTAACGGTCGGCTTCACAATCGCTTCCTAAACTTTTGGCTATTCCATCTTACCCATTTAGGTGGGGCTACATTTACTATTAGTATTAGCCTATTAGCTTGGGCATTCGCACCACTTTCATGGAGTATCACTGGTTCGCAAGCAGCTATTGCACTTGCCCTTAGTCATATTCCCGTTGCTATCGCGAAGAAACTGTATCCACGAATTAGACCTTATCTCGCTATTCCAGAGACGCACACATTTCGAAACCCTTTGAGTGACCATTCATTCCCATCGGGCCATACGACTGCAGCATTCTCTACAGCGTTCCCTTTCATTATAGCCTTTCCAGAAATGATGCCATTATTTCTCGGTCTCAGTATAATAGTCGGTTTCTCAAGAATTTATCTTGGGCTTCATTACCCTTCAGATGTCCTTGCAGGAGCAGTTATTGGTACTTCCGTAGCGGTTATGACTGTTGCAATATGGTCTTAAAGTCGCTATGGTGATGATATGGAAAACCTTGCAGGAATAGGTGAGTTTAGATTGAATAAAAAAAGAGTATTGTTGTTATCAGAAGGTTTTGGTGCAGGGCATACTCAAGCGGCCTATGCACTCTCTAGCAGTCTGCGCAAGCTATCACCTGATGTGAACACAAAAGTAATGGAACTTGGAAGTTTCTTGAATCCCAGAGTTGCTCCCTTAATCATAACAGCATATAAAAAAACCATTACTTCCCAACCGCGGTTGATCGGGATGATGTATAAATACCAATATAAGAAATCGCTCAATCGTTTTACAACATTAGCACTTCATCGTATTTTTTATACTCATACTAGGGATGTCGTGAGACAACTTCGACCTGACATTATCGTCTGTACTCACCCGATCCCAAGTGCCGTCATTTCTCGTCTGAAACGTTTGGGTGTTACCGTTCCATTGTGCACGGTTATTACAGATTATGATGCACATGGCACTTGGATAAGCCCCGAGGTGGATCAATTTCTAGTCTCCACTCCTGAGGTGAAGCATAAACTAATGAGAAGGAATGTTCCGTCTTCCAAAATACAGGTAACAGGAATACCCGTACATCCCAGTTTTTGGGAACATCCAAGTAAGGATAGCATCCGTGTGAAATTCCAGTTAAATGATATGCCTACGGTATTAGTTATGGCAGGCGGATGGGGAATCATTAGTGATGATGTTATCAATGACTATCTCGCACAGTGGAGCGATCGTATTCAAGTCATATTCTGCCTTGGAAGTAATGATAAAGCCCTTCACAAAATGGAATCTAATCCTCAGTATAAGCATCCTAACATTCATATATTCGGTTTCGTCCGAGAAATTGACCAGTTAATGGAGATTTCAGATGTGCTTGTTACAAAGCCTGGTGGGATGACATGTTCAGAGGGATTGTCAAAGGGTATTCCCATGCTCTTCCATCTGCCTATCCCTGGTCAAGAGGAAGAGAACTCCCAATACTTCACCTCACTAGGATTAGGTGAAACGATTACCTCCGTTGATGTTATGAAGAAGTGGGTGCACAAGTTGATATATGAATATCAACAAATCGGTAACGATAGACAAGAGAATCTCGAGACCATTGCCAAGTATCATCCGATGCAAAGCGCAAAAAGTATTATTGAAATGCTTGAACAAAACAAGGTGACCTCTTAAGAGGTCACCTTGTTTTGTGTTCTATGCCATCCCACTTAAACTAGGATTCAATGTCCGGCTTATTCTCTTGAAGACGGTATTTCTTCAACCGCTCCACCTGATATCGCTGTAGCGATTGTTCCCCAACCATAACCTCACAACGATAAATATTCATACCTTGACCTACGAATTTCGATTCATACTCAGTCATGACGTTCCATTCTGGAATACCTTCACGGTGCAGATCAAGAGATATGTTGTTCATTTGTAATCCAACATCAGCAAACGAGTTTAAAGAAAATTCAAATAACGTCTGTGAATCTGTTTTGAGGTGGATCTCCCCATTTGAATTCAGAATCGAGGCATACTTTTCTAAGAAACGCGGATGTGTTAGTCGACGTCTTGCATGCTTGACCTTTGGCCACGGATCACTGAAATTGAGATATACGCGCTCTAACTCATCTACCTCAAAGACTTCATCAGCATACTCTGCATTAGCAAATGCTAATCGAAGATTAGGAGGAAGTTTAATTTGTTGTTCAGACCAAACATCGATTGCTTTCTCACTCGCACGTCGAATCAATTCATCATACACATCAATACCTATAAAGTTAATATCCGGGTTTTTTATGCTCATCTGACTAATGAATTGACCTTTTCCCATCCCGAATTCGACATGGATGGGATGATCGTTTCCAAATAAAGTTGACCATTTCCCTTTATATTCTTTAGGATCCAGAATAACGAGTTCTTTCTGCTCCTCTAGATTTTCCCTTATGCCTTTTCTACCACGTAAACGCATATTTTCCCTCCGCTTTCAATATCATCACTATTGCAATATTGTGCCGAACTTCTAGCGAAATGTAAAGAGCCACTCTACAAGTAGAAACGGCTTCGCCTTCCTTTTTCAAGGACGGCACCCGTTTCAGCGGAAATATAAGGAATAGAGTATCAAGTGAAACTTATACTTTCTTAAAATCGAAAAAGGAACCCTGTTTCTCTTAAATTACAAGAAAATACAGAATTCCTCATTCTTTATATATGGAATTGGGGTCCAACAATTTTATGATTCATAGTCAGTTAGAGGTATCTGCCGTCTAACCCATTTCTGCTTTACAAGCACTACGAATTCTTTTCCGAACAAATGACTGTCAAATGAATATTACTTTATTTACCCTCTTTGCTCGCTCCTGAAACAAGTTACGAATTAACTTATTATGTGAAGGGGTATATGATTACTCACATTACTTTTCCTCTTTCATTTGATATAATAGTTGCTGTATGTCTTAATAATGTGAGTTCATAAAGGAGTACCTCATGAATCATTCAACTATGGCTAACCCATTACTATGGGGAGATAAAAGATTTCATACATGGAACTACGAAATGCATCAACAGTTTAACGATAAAGTATTCAAAGTCATGCTCGATGCTGGTTTCACATGCCCTAACCGTGATGGTTCAATTGCTAAAGGGGGCTGTACCTTCTGTAGTGCTAGGGGATCTGGAGACTTTGCAGGGAGTAGACGGGATGATCTTGTCACTCAGTTCAATACGATACGTGACAAGCAACATCTAAAATGGCCCAACGCACAATATATTGGCTATTTCCAGGCCTATACGAACACTTACGCACCTGTAGAAGAGTTACGGGAGTATTTTGAGGTTATTTTAAAGCAACCAGGGGTTGTAGGTTTATCCATTGCTACTCGTCCAGACTGTCTACCTGATGATGTAGTTGAGTACTTGGCTGAGCTAAATGAGCGAACTTATCTTTGGGTCGAGATGGGACTCCAGACGATTCATGACTCTACTTCTGAACTCATTAATCGTGCTCATGACACGCAAGTTTACTTGGACGCGGTTAAGAAGCTGCGTAAGCACAATATTCGCGTATGTACTCATATCATCTACGGACTTCCGCAAGAAAGCCATGAGATGATGCTTGAAACGGGGCGAGCTGTTGCTCAAATGGATGTCCAAGGTATTAAAATTCACTTATTACATCTTATGCGCAAGACTCCTATGGTCAAGCAATATGAAGCTGGTCTGTTACGCTTCTTAGAAAAAGATGAATACGTCAAGCTTATTGTCGATACCTTAGAAATACTGCCTCCCGAAATGGTCGTTCATCGGCTCACCGGTGATGCGCCAAGAGACCTACTGATAGGTCCTATGTGGAGCCTCAAAAAGTGGGAAGTTCTGAATGCCTTCGACACTGAGCTTAAAGAGCGGGATACTTGGCAAGGAAAGTATTGGAGGAACGCTTGATATGGGCTTCCTCTCCGTCCTCAGCTTCGCTCATAGGCTAGTCTCCGAACGTTTGAAACCAGGAGATATTGCTATTGATGCGACTATTGGAACTGGTTCAGACACTCTATTTCTAGCACAAGCCGCTGGGCCTAAGGGGCATGTATTTGGGTTCGATATACAGGAAGAAGCCCTTACCCTCACCCAACAAAGGCTTGATCAGAGTTCCGCCACTGCCATAGCACCTGTCACTCTACTTCTTCAAAGCCATGCTTCCATGAAAGATGCGATCCCACAGATCTATCATGGAAAGCTTGCTGCCGTCATGTTCAACCTTGGATATTTGCCTTCAAGCGCTTCTAATAAAGAGATTATAACGATGACAGACAGCACCATCACAGCACTTCAGGCAAGTCTTGAGCTTCTACGTCCTGGTGGTGTTATAACCATCGTATTATATCCCGGACATCCAGGAGGCGATTCAGAATCTGAAGCTGTACAACAATGGGCTTCCAATATCCCGCAATCTATCGCACAATCTATCATCTACCAACAGCTGCAACGCTCAGACGCACCTTATACGGTAGCGATAGAAAACAAATCATATAACAAGCTAAAATCGAGAGGATGATTTACTATGATTAAACCTTATCCATTACAATTCCAGCCTGAATTTAAAGAACGCGTGTGGGGCGGTCAAGCACTCGAACAATTCGGTCTCGATCTTCCAGATGGTCATATCGGAGAAGGATGGATGATCGCAGATCATCCAAATGGCATCACCCATGTCATGAACGGTGAACTTACTGGATTAGGACTAGATCAAGTACGTGAACAATTCGGTAAGGAATGGTTCGGAAGCCAAGGTTTCTCCGAGGTCAATGGACGTTTCCCTCTACTTATTAAACTACTCGACTGTAATGACGACTTGTCTGTGCAAGTTCACCCAACAGATGAGTATGAAGGACTACCAAAGGGTGAATTGGGTAAAACTGAAATGTGGTATGTACTTGATGCCAAACCGGGTTCCAAAATTATATATGGATTAAACGATGGTGTTACACGTGAAAGCTTGCAACTAGCTATCGCTAACGGAAACATTACAGATAGTCTAAGAGAGGTACCTGTTGCGGCAGGAGATACATTCTACATCCCAGCAGGTACCGTTCACGCTCTCTGTGCAGGTGTAGTCGTGGCAGAGATCCAACAGAACTCAGACACGACATATCGTCTGTATGACTATAACCGTCCAGGTCTCGATGGGAAACCACGTGATTTACATATTGAAGATTCTTTGAATGTTATAGCTTATGAGGGCTCAGGTGCCACAACCATGAAGACCGATTCTGTGGTACCTGGCGAATGGCTAGAACTCGCAAAATCTCCCTATTTCATCGTTGAGAAAGGCATTGTGTCTGGAAGTTGGTCTCTAACAACTACACCTGCTAGCTTTGCAATTCTTGTCATTTGTGAAGGTCAAGGGACATTGAATTGGAGTGATGGATCTTTAGACTATAAAGCGGGACAATGCTTCTTATTACCTGCCAATTTACTCCACTATGAACTCGAAGGGAATGCTACTGTTCTACGTTCTTATCTTCCTTAAATCCAAAGAGATACAGTCGTTATTGATTGATAATGTGGGGGTGGTATCTGTTGAAAGAACGTTCATTTACTCTAATTAATCAGCAAGGGATGACCCTACATCTTTACGAGTGGCTTCCTGAGGTCTCCGTTCCATTAAAAGGTCTTATTCAGGTTGTCCATGGTATGGCAGAGACTGCAGACCGGTATGCTAGAGTCGCCTCATCCCTTTGTGAATCAGGCTATGCCGTCTATGCGCATGACCAACGCGGGCATGGCAAGACTGCCAAGAGTATGGAAGAGTTAGGGCACACTGGCGAGAATGGCTTCTATGGAATGGAGAATGACATTCTCGAGGTAAGCTCTCTACTCAAAGATAAGTATGCAGGTATCCCTCATTATTTATTAGGACATAGTATGGGGTCATTTCTAACACAGCGAATCATCGAGAATCATAGCGAAGCATACTCAGGTTTCATTTTATCGGGTACAAATGGCCCGCGTCCTAACCTTTGTATAGCCAAAAGCTTAGCTCTATTTCAAGTGAAACTCCAGGGTGTATCCCATCGTAGTCTGATGCTCAATGCAATCATATTCGGACGGTATAACCAAGGTATAACACCTGTACGTACCACATTTGATTGGCTATCTCGAGATGAGGATGAAGTAGATAAATATATAGCTAACCCTTATTGTGGTGAAGTATGTACAACTGGATTCTTCCGTGACTTCTTCCAATTATTACAGAACATACAGAAGCCCGCTAGTTACCGGAGTATTCCTAGAAATAAACCTATCTATTTATTTGCTGGTGATCGTGACCCCGTTGGCTTGTATGGAAAAGGTGTCACTAAGCTTCATGAAATCTACCTAAAATTAGGGGTGAAGGATGTCGAATGCCGACTATACCCTGGCGGAAGACATGAAATGCTAAATGAAATCAACCGTGACGAAGTTACTGCTGATCTGCTGGATTGGTTGGAACGACACGCTTAACGTATAGCCTTATATTATAACAAATAAAACAACGGCTGCGATGTCCCATAGGGAACATGCAGCCGTTGTTTTATTGTGTAACCACTGGTTCTAGCTTCTTCGTAAACCATCGAGGGCGCTGACTCTCATCTTGCTGATAAAGAACAATCAACAATGTCTGCTGATCCCTTCTATCCGATACCTTGCCATCTTCTTGCTGTAATAACTCATCCAGATCAAATGGGAGAACATCCATCACAGCATGTTTCAGTAGTCCTCGCTCATCTAACTGAAGTTCTTCAAATCCAGGAGATACTTGCTCTGGATGCTCTACAAGAGACTTCATGAACACCGACCATTTATCCTTAGTCAATCGGGAATCCCACCAAATGGTACGTGGTTTGTATTTGTGATTCATGAAATAATCTAGTTTCATTAGTCCTAATATAATGTCCATCCGTAGGACGCCCCGGTATTCAAGAAACTTATGAAGACGGAGGAACAGGTCTTCCAGTTGATGACCTATCTTCTGCCAACCTTGCCCTTCCCAGTAATCACCGAAGTCCTGGAAGAAGTCAAATGGAGAGTCAAATTCATTCTTCATAAGATACTTCAACGTATGATCCATACGATGAGCATTCCAGTATTTCTCTAGTACATCCTCAAGCCGCTTCAAATGGATAATGTCAGCAAATGAAAGCTTATTACTACTTAATATTTCATAAGGTGCGTATTCCATATACTTATACTCATATTTAGCCGCGTCAATTCGGAGTCCTGTCCCTCTCAACATTTTGAGAAATCCGAGTTGCAGTTCTTCCGGTTCCATAGCAAATACATCATTGAACGTTGTACGGAATGTATCATAATCCTCATCTGGTAATCCAGCAATAAGATCGAGATGCTGATCAATGTTGCCGCTAGATTTGATTGTGTTCACGGTACGCGATAGCTTCGTGAAATTCTGACGACGCTTAACCAGTTCATTCGTAATATCGTTCGTTGACTGCACGCCAATCTCGAAGCGGAATATTCCTGGTGGTGCATTCTTAGCTAAATAATCTAATACCTCTGGTCGCATGATATCAGCGGTAATCTCGAATTGAAACACACAGCCACGATGGTTATTCATAATGAATTCAAACATTTCCATCGCATAGTTACGATTGATATTAAACGTGCGATCAAGAAATTTAATAATCTTCGCACCATTGTCGATCAAGTAGAGAATATCTGACTTCACCCGTTCAATATCGTAATAGCGCACACCAACTTCTATACTGGATAGACAAAACTGGCAATTAAATGGGCATCCTCTACTCGTCTCAAAATAAACGATACGTTTGCCCAAATCCGGGATATCCTCAGCGAAGCGGTACGGTGTTGGGAGCGTATTTAAATCACTCTTCGGACGTCCGGGATTAATAATAATCTCATTATCTTTGCGGTAAGTTGCACCATATACGAAATGGAACTTCCGATCACCTTGAATGGTCTGTAACAAGTGATGCAATGTCTCTTCTCCATCGCCCATAACGATGTGATCGACATTCTGAATACGCTCCATCCAATGGTGGGTATCATAAGAGACTTCTGGTCCACCCAGCACAATCGTTACCTCAGGCATAACTTGTTTAACAATATCAACAACCTTAATGGTCTCTTCAATATTCCAAATGTAACAAGAGAACCCGATAATATCAGGCTTCCTCTGATATAGATCGGATACAATATTCATTACGGGGTCTTTAATCGTATATTCAGCAAGTTCGATATCGAACTCTTTCTCACTAAATGCTTTTAATAATCTGATTGCCAGTGACGTATGAATATATTTGGCATTTAAAGTAGATAAGACGACTTTCATTATTCACACACCCCTCATTTATTCGTAATCATCTATGATTCCGTCCTGACTCTGGTTTTGAAAGAAATCTAGGAACGGCTTACCATATTTACGGAATTTCACTTCTCCGACACCTTTAATCTTCAGTATCTCTGACTCTGTCTGTGGACATACCACACTCATCTCACGTAATGTTGCATCATTAAATATGATGTAGGACGGAACACGCTCCTTACCCGCGAGTTCACGACGAACGAGACGTAATTGTTCGAACACCGTCTCATTAACAGCCGATGGCGAATCATCCCTACCTCTAGTCCTGCTATAGCCTCCTGCTGCTGTTCCACTCGTCCGCGTGGGACGGGCTACTCGCTGCATGACCTGTCGTTGCCCTTTGAGAACTTCTGCGGCTAAAGCTTGTAGCTTCAACACTGGATATTGTCCTTCAGAGAGGGAGAGGTATCCGTCCGAAGCCATCACGTTAATGACTTCCGAGATGTCCTTCTCCGTCCTATTGGACATCGTCCCATAGGTCGGCAATCCTTCAAAACCGTACTGCAACACTTTTTTATTCCGAGACCCTTTGAGCACAGATGCTACCATAGATACACCGAATCGTTCACGCATACGGTGTATGCAAGAGAATATCTTCTGAGCATCTACCGTCATATCGACTAGCTCCCTCTCATCCGTACAAGAGCTACAAGTCCCGCAGGGCTTGTCTTCATGAATCTCACCGAAATAATCTAACATCGCATTACGTAAACAGCGGTTGGTATAACAGTAATCTAGCATCTGCTGCAACTTGCGATAATCATTATGTTTGCGTTCATCATCCATCTGATTCTGCTCAATCAGAAACTTTTGAGTCATGATATCCTGCCCATTGAACAAAAGGATACACTGACTCGGTTCTCCATCACGCCCTGCGCGACCAGCTTCCTGTACATAGGCTTCCATATTCTTCGGCATACTGTAATGGATAACATAACGAACGTTAGATTTATCAATACCCATTCCAAATGCATTGGTCGCAACGATCACTCGAAGATCATCATATAAGAAACCTTCCTGACTAGCTGCTCGATCTGCATCACTCATCCCTGCATGATACCGACCTACAGCAATGCCAGCGCTTTGAAGACGCTCAGATAGTAGATCTACATCTTTCCGCGTCGCTGCATAGATTATGCCTGTTTCATGGGCATGCTCAAGCGTATAAGCCATCACAAACTCACGTTTGTTCTCACCACGTAGTACGGACATAGCCAGATTATCCCGTCCCAGACCAGTAACAAATACTTGTGGCTCCTTAAGACGTAACAATTTCACAATATCATCCATGACTTCCGGAGTAGCTGTTGCGGTGAATGCAGCTACGATTGGCCGTTGTGACAACCCCTCTACAAATGGGGCAACAGACAAATAGCTTGTGCGGAAATCATGTCCCCATTGAGAAACACAGTGTGCTTCATCTACTGCTACACAGGAAATGGGGAGATAAGACATTTCTTCTCGAAACCAATCTAACTCTAAGCGCTCGGGAGCCACATACAATAGCTTAAGTTCCCCCTGCGCAGCAGCTCGGATTCGTTCATTCACTTCTTTTCCACTAAGCGTACTGTTAATAAAAGCTGCAGAGATACCTGCTGTTGTCAGCGCATCCACCTGGTCCTTCATTAAAGAGATCAGCGGTGATACGACTATCGTGAGCCCCGGAAGCATCAATGCTGGAATTTGATAACAGATGGACTTCCCTCCACCTGTCGGCATAACGCCCAATGTATCTCGGCTATCTAATAGACTTGATACGATATTTCTTTGACCTTCACGAAAATCTGGATAGCCATAATATTTCTGCAGATAATCCTGCGCTCGGTCCAATGTCATTGGTTCCATTCTCATCACGATGAACTCCTTACTATTTTGCTTGGTCTTTCAATACCGAACAAGCTATTTTCCTAGTTATACAAGTTTACTGGGCTTTGATGGATTGAGCAACCTAAGTTGAGGAATATGACTTTCTCTTTCATGGCATTACACCATTACTCATGGTATTATTGGACAGTAAACCACATGAGGATGGAGAATTCATGATATGAAGAATAAACAACGTTCTGGCCAAGGCCAACAACAATCTTATAATAAATCTAAACCCAATGCATCACATCACGACAAACAAACTCCTAACAAGCATTACACAGTGAATGAAAGCTCCGAACTATTGGCATTCTTGCTGAATACGCTAACGAATATCGGACGAAACTCTGTTAAATCAATGCTTGCACGGGGACAAATCTTCGTAAATGGACGTGCGGAAACTGCTTATAATTTCCCCCTTCAACCGGGTCATACCGTGATTGTCTCTAAGGATAAGATCGAAGAAGAGATTCCACTTATTGGGCTCCGTATTATGTATGAAGATGAGGATATTATTGTTGTGTACAAGGAAGCAGGCTTACTGTCTGTTGCATCCTCGAAAGAAACTGAGCTGACTGCTTATCGTCAAATTACCGCACATGTTCGAGAAAAGAATCCAATTAATCGTATTTTTGTCGTCCATCGTCTTGATCGCGATACGTCAGGTGTCATGATGTTCGCCAAGAATGAGGAAGTGAAGCTGAAGCTTCAAGATTCGTGGCAGGATATGGTCAAGGAGCGTACTTACATTGCATTGGTTGAAGGTAAGATTAAGAAGCCCACAGGAACGATTACATCATGGCTCAAGGAAAGTAGTACATTAAGAATGTACTCCAGCCCTTATGCTAATGACGGTCAGTTGGCCATTACAAATTATACAACCATTCAGACCAACAGCTACTTCTCCCTACTAGAGGTGAATCTCGAAACAGGACGAAAGAATCAAATTCGTGTCCACATGCAGGATCTCGGTCATCCCGTCGCAGGCGACAAGAAATATGGGGCTAAGACGAAAACGATCGGAAGAATGGGGCTTCACGCACAAGTACTAGCTTTTGAGCATCCAACGAAAGGTGAAGTGATGACTTTCAAAACAGAGATTCCCAAAACCTTCCTTCATCCTTTCCGAGCCACTCCCACTAAATAAATTTGTTTATGAGAAACATTATCAATTAGATTAGAGATATGGTACACTAATGTTCGAATCCACTTGGACGAAAAGGAGTCGAACACATGAACACTGTATCTGTGCAACATCTCTCTTTGCAAATTGATGACTATTTAGACCTATTGAATCTCGCAAAAAGAGTAGAAGATCTTAAATGGCAAAAAGAAATTATTCGCAAACTCGAAAGAATGAATAATTCTACCTCTTTCCCTGAGGTATACCATTTCGAGCGCAATCATATTAACCATTAAATAGAGGCTTCATGCTTTTAAAATATGCCGATTCACAATTCCAATCCATAAAAGGGGAGCATGCCGTTTGTATAGGCGTGCTCCCTTTTTATAATGATTGATATTTACAACGAATGCGAATAAACACCTTATACTTACTGGTCGTATGTGACTGGTCCGTCCCACTCCAACATCCCGCCTGACATATTTATCACCTTATATCCTAGTCCTGTGAGATATTCGCAAGCTCTAGTGCTGCGACCTCCGCTTCGACATACTATAAGCGTTACTTGATTAGGATCCAGCTCTGTATGACGTTCTGGTAACGTCCCTAGAGCGATATGTCTTGCTTGTGGGATATGCCCTGATTCCCATTCATCATCTTCGCGAACATCAATAATTTCAAACTTTTCACCTTCATTTAGCTTTTCCTGAACTTCTTCAACATCCCATTCTTGGAAGGGTAGTTTATTCATGTTTTTCACTCCCATTAACTCTTGATGAATTACTGTATATTACCTTTATCATGGTAACACAATTTGTTCTCATTCCAAAAGAGGCAGACCATGATTGGCCTGCCTCTTCTGCTTAAAGAGCTTGCTATTATCCTTCGAGCAATAATGATTCAGGATCCTCAAGCAATTCCTTCACTGCAACTAAGAATCGTACAGCTTCGCTACCATCCACGATCCGATGATCATAAGAAAGTGCGATATACATCATTGGCCGATTTTCCATTGTATCCTTATCAATAGCGATCGGACGTAGCTGGATTTTGTGCATCCCCAGAATACCTACCTGAGGTGTATTAAGAATCGGGGTAGATAACAATGATCCGAATACCCCTCCATTTGTAATCGTGAAGGTACCCCCTTGAAGCTCTGAAATACTTAATTTATTACTACGTGCCTTGCCTGCCAATTCACCGATTTGTCTTTCAATCTCCGCAAATCCTAAACGGTCGGCATCACGTACGACAGGAACTACCAATCCTTCTTTGGCTGAAACAGCAATTCCGATATCATAGTATTTCTTAACGAGAATGTCTTCTCCATCAATTTCGGCATTCAGAAGAGGATATGCTTTCAACGCACCTACAACCGCCTTTGTAAAGAATGACATAAATCCAAGATTCACATCATGCTTCTCTTGAAAAGCCTGCTTACGACGCTTGCGAATATCAAGAATTGCAGTCATATCTACTTCATTGAATGTCGTCAGCATCGCAGCTGTTCTTTGCGCTTCCACTAGGCGTTTGGCAATCGTAACGCGACGGCGGGACATCCGTTCACGCACCATCGGTTTGGAACTTGCAACCACAAATTCCTGTGCTGAAGGAACTGGTGCGGCCTGTGCCAACGGATTCGCTCCACCAGTACCACCTTGTCCATCTCCAGAACGCTTCACCTGATCATTGGCAACTTCTGAATGATTACGAACATTTTCCTGATAAATACGACCCTTCGTATCTCTGTCCTGTACTTGTTCAAGTTCAATGCCACGTTCACGTGCTAACTTCCGAGCTGAAGGTGATGCGGCTAGGAATGATGCACTCTCATTCGCTTGATGTGGTTCTGCTGGTTTACCAGCAACGATAGCAGAAGGTTTCTCTTCTGCTACTACCTTCTTCTCATCGATGGGCACAGATTTCTCAGAAGCAACCTCTGCAGCAACACCAGCTTCTCCACCTGATTGAATCCGCCCAATAACTTCTCCAATTTGAACAGTATCTCCATTTTGTCGAAGTATCTTCTCTATAACTCCGTCTATTTCAGCACTCATCTCTAAATTAACTTTATCCGTCTCAAGCTCCAGAAGGACATCACCTAGCTTAACAGCTTCTCCTTCTTTCACATGCCATTTATAGATCGTTCCCTCGGTAATAGATTCTCCCATTGCAGGTACAATAATATTATTCAAATCTTCTACCTCCTCTTATAAATATGATAGTTAATTATTCTGTGATTGGTTTAAACGGAGTGCCAATGAAATAATCTGTTGTTGTTCAAATAAATGAACTTTCTGATAACCACTAGCCGTACTAGAACGCTCCGGACGACCGTTATAAGCAACCGAAATCCCATTAGGTGCGATAGCACGGATACGTGGTTCAATATAACGCCACGCGCCCATGTTTTGCGGTTCTTCCTGTACCCATACGATCTCTTGCAGTTTCGTTAAGCGATCTAACACATTCTTGATCTCTTGCTCTGGGAATGGATACAACTGCTCTACACGTACAATGTGTAACCATCCAGGACGCTTATCTGTTTCATTATCTAAAGCCTCTTCCATTTCAACTGCAATTTTCCCCGTGCACAGAATTAAGCGTTCCACATTCTCTGGTATTTCTCCTAAGCCACTTTGCTCTAGAATCCGATTAAAGGTTCCCTCAGTGAAATCTTGACTAGGTGACGTTACTCTAGGATTCCGAATCAGACTCTTCGGAGACATCATAACAAGTGGTCTTGCTTCCTCTGTATTCGCTATGCTAGCTTGGCGACGTAACAAATGGAAATACTGAGCAGCAGTAGTCAAGTTCGCAACGATCCAGTTATCGTCTCCTGCAAGTTGGAGGAACCGCTCAAGCCTTGCGCTGGAGTGTTCTGGTCCTTGCCCTTCATATCCATGAGGCAGTAACATAACTAAGCTAGATTTCTGTGTCCATTTAGAACGACCAGCCGAGATGAACTGATCCATGATCACTTGGGCACAGTTAGAGAAATCACCGTATTGCGCTTCCCAAATCACAAGCGTCTCAGGTGAGAATACGTTGTAACCATACTCAAAGCCTAGTACCGAAGCTTCAGATAATGGGCTATTATGAATTGCGAAGGATGCCTTCGCTTGTGGTAATTCATGTATAGGGCAGAAAGTAGCTCCAGAATCAGGATCATGTAATACGAGATTACGATGGGCAAATGTCGCACGTTCCGCATCCTGTCCACTAATTCGAATAGGCGTACCATCTGCAATAATCGTTGCAAAAGCTAACGTCTCGGCAAGCCCCCAATCTACCTTTTCTCCTTCATTCAAAGAGTTCTCACGGCGTTCGAGTATACGCTGTAATTTAGGATAGACCTTAAATCCTTCAGGACGCTTCAATAACCCTGCATTAATCTCCTGCAGTTTATCTAATGGTACTGCAGTGGAAGCTATCTTCGCTGCATCTGGCACCATGACCGCGATAGTCCGACTCGTAGCATTCTGCACATCATCACGTTTCATTTGCTCGTAAGCTTCCTTCAAACGGTTTAAGACACTTTCCTTGAGCTGCTCTGCCTGTTCTTCCAAAATCAAGCCCTTTTTGGATAATTCAGAACGGTATAGAACGCTAACTCGTTCATGATTTTTCACTTTTTGATATATTAAAGGTTGCGTTGTTTCTGGGTCATCTGTTTCATTATGTCCATAGCGACGATAACCGATAAGATCAATCAGGAAATCCTTCTTAAACTTATTACGATACTCACTCGCCATACGAACAGCCGCAATACACGCTTCAGGATCATCCGCGTTCACATGAACAATTGGAATTTCATATCCTTTAGCCAAATCACTAGCATAATGAGTAGAGCGCGAATCCTTGCTCTCTGTTGTAAACCCTAAATTATTATTCACTATAATATGAATAGTTCCACCGTTCTGATAACCTGGTAACTTCGTAAAGTTCAATGTTTCTGCAACAATTCCTTCTCCAGGAAAAGCAGCATCACCATGAATGAGTATCGTTGCCGCTTTATTCACATCTTGTCGAGGATATCCAGGTTGGGTGCGATCTTCCTGAGCTGCCCGTGAATAGCCCTCTACAACTGGATTCACAAACTCCAAGTGACTCGGGTTGTTTGCTAATGTGATTCTAGCTTCCAGCTGACTTCCTTCTTTCAATAGGCGATTAGCTCCCAAGTGATATTTAACATCACCTGTCCATCCATAGCTAATTCCTGAAGATCCCTCTGATGGAATCAACTTTTTATTTGGAGAATGGTGGAATTCGGAGAAAATATTCTGATATGGTTTGCCTAGTACATGGGCGAGTACGTTCAATCTCCCACGATGTGCCATCCCCATCAAGATATGCTCCGTACCGTTATCTACCATAGATATCATCATGGCATCAAGCATAGGAACGAGCACATCATTTCCTTCAATAGAGAAACGCTTTTGTCCAACAAATGTACGATGAAGGAACTCTTCAAATTGCTCTACTTGAAGTAACCGTCTTAAGAGAGCTGTCCGCTCTTCTAAGCTTAATTCCACTCGCGGAGATTCTGCTTGGCGGTTTAGCCAGACCCGTTCATCTTCCTCATGAATATGACTGAATTCATAAGCAATCGTTCCTGTATAAATTTCACGCAACTTCACAATAGCATCCCAACCATTAGGTACGCTCTCAGGTGCATGATGCCATATTAAGGAAGATGGAAACGCTTTTAAATCTTCCTTTGACAAATTGTACCTTTCTGATTCAAGCAAGCTTGTATCAGAAGCAGGTCGAAGCCCTAAAGGATCAATATCTGCTGCTAGATGTCCATAGGCACGGATATTCCATACTAACTTCCCAGCATCTACACCCTTTTTCAGCAGGTTGCGATCCCAAGAAATTCGTTCTGAAGGTGCTTGCGGACTACTAACTTCATCAGCAATTATAGGAGGTGCTCCCCACAAACTAAATAAATGTTGAAAGGTCTCATCGACAGATTCAGGGTTTCTCAAAAATTGATCGTACTGTTCCTGTACATAACCAAGATTGGGACCATAATAAGTTTGCCATGGATCATTTGTGTGTTGCTTATTCATTATCATTGTCGGATATACCTCCGTTTTGAACTATGATAGTTGCTTGGTGAAGCGTAAATTTCATAAATCATTAATATATCTAGTATAGCCCTTTAAACACAATAGCTGAAATAGTCTTTTCATATTGTTATCATCTAATAAACAGATCAATCAAATAAAGAGTACTCTGGTTTTCTTTCAATATTTGCTATACTCATCATTATCACCGACTACATTATTATTATTCCTTGTAAACTTGAAAGGAGACGTTCAATAATGTCCTCATTTTTCAGCTCTGATAATACACATACTTTCCATGCATACACCACAGCACATCTAATCCAGCTCAGCATTCTGATCGCCTTATCTCTATTATTGTTCACGTTCAGAACTTCTATTAAAAGAGAGCCTTCCATCAAAAAGATGATTCGTTATTTGATCGCTGGAATCTTGATCGCTTCAGAAGTCGCACTAAATATCTGGTACGTCGCACAAGGAATATGGAATCCTCGAACAAGCTTACCTCTTGAATTATGTAGTATTACTTTGTTATTAGCTATAATCATGCTTTTTACTAGAAGCCGTTTATTGTACTCCATTGTTTTTTTTGCTGGAATTACAGGAGCGCTACAAGCTGTACTTACACCAAGCCTAGATTTTACATACCCGCATTTTCGTTTTCTACAATTTTTCGCAGCCCATTTCGCTATTATTCTCTCAGCATTATATATGACCTGGATTGAGGAATACAAACCCACTTGGAAGTCGATTGGAACCGCCATGATTTCCTTAAATATTCTCGCTATTATAGTTGGATTTATCAATTACATCATAGGTTCTAATTACATGTTTCTTATGCACAAACCAGCCACCGCATCTATTCTTGATATTTTGGGCCCGCATCCTTATTATCTATTATCAGAGCAAGGAGTCGCGCTTCTTTTCTTCACCTTGCTACATCTACTGTTCTTCGTATTACCTGATCGGTGGAAGCGACGATCGATAAGGAGAAGAAGAAGGATGAAAGCCAATTCACAAATATAATAAAGGTAGTTCAAAAAGTACTGTATTATAAAAATAGAGCCGTGAACTTTCATCCGTTCATCGGCTCTATTCATTGACCGTCTTAACGTTTAGGAATAGATAGTGTTACTTTATCATCCTTTAATGGTTCTCCGAAATTCGGTGTCCCATCCATGTTCCAATTTATTATTTGAGCCCGAGTATGACGATTTGGATCGTATAAAGGATCTCCTACAATTTCTTTATAGTTACGAGCGTGATAGACAAATATATCTTGTTTGCCATCTGCCGAGACAGTAAAGCTATTATGCCCTGGTCCGTATTGTCCCGCCTGCTCATTGGTTTGAAATACCGGTTGCTTCGACTTGATCCATGAAGCTGGATCAAGTAGATTCGCATCATCCTCTGCCGTAAGAAGCCCCATACAGTAATTATGGTCTGTAGCGCTAGCTGAATAACTCATGAATATCCGACCATTCCTTTTCAGAACAGCTGCCCCTTCATTCACCTTAAACCCAATCACTTCCCACGAATATTCAGGCGTGCTAATCATCACTTGTTCACCACAAAGTGTCCATGGATTACTCATCTCAGATATATAAAGATTGGAATTACCCGCGATTGCTAAATCTTTCTGAGCCCACACATAATATAGTTTTCCCTTATGTTCAAATGTCGTAGCATCGAGTGCGAAGCTTTCCCATTTCGTCCGAACCTGCCCCTTTTCTTTCCATGTTCCTTCGAGAGGATTAACAGATTCATTCTCTAATACATACATCCGGTGATCGAACAAACCTTCTTTCGTTTCATTGGTGTGTGCAGCAGCAAAGTAAATATACCACTTACTATTAATATAATGAAGCTCAGGAGCCCAAATATTAGCGCTTAATATTCCAGTATCATGCTTGCGCCAAGCAACCACTTTCTCAGCACTTTCCAAGTCCCCAATGAACTTGGCTCGACGAAGCTCTATACGATCGTACTCAGGAACCGAAGCCGTGAAATAATAGTATTTATCAGTATGCCTATATACCCAAGGATCGGCACGTTGCTCCACAATCGGATTATTTATGCGTCCACTCTTCTCCATGTCTTTCTCTCCTTCTATTTACATCAATCATTTTGTGTTTTCCTAATCCTCTTCATCCAAGGGTTCTCTTCCTTACCCTTTCACCCCCGAAATGGCCACTGATTCAATAATTTGTTTTTGAAACACTAAGAATGTAATTAGCATCGGCAACAAGGCAATAATAGAGGCTGCCATAATAAGTGGATAGTCCGTCTGTATCGCATAAGTAGCGTTAAAATTCGCGATAACAAGTTGCAATGTCTGTTTCTCTGGTGAGTTCAAATAAATGATAGGCGCCAAATAATCATTCCAGATACCCATAAACCATAATATAAGCTGTGCAGCTATGGCAGGTTTAATCAATGGAAAGGTAATGGAGCTGTAAAGGCGGAAATAAGAGCTACCATCAATTTTAGCTGCCTCAATAATGGCATTAGGTATACTGCTCAAATATTGACGCAGGAAGAAGATCATCACGATATTCCCGAACAATCCTGGCACAATCAATGGCAATAAAGTATCTATCCAACCCAGCTGAGAAAACAAGAAGAACTGTGGAATCATAACTGCTGGATAAGGAATCATTAATGATGAAAGCATAAGCAAGAATATTTTATTTCTTCCTGGAAATCTCAGCTTAGAAAAAGCAAAAGCGGCTAAACTCGAGGTGAACGTCCCGACTATTGTTACCGATATCGCAATAATCAAGCTGTTCTTAATCCCGCTAAGCAATGGACCTGCTTCCCAAATCTCCTTATATTTGCTCCATACGAACGGATTAGGTATCCATTCTGGAGGCAAAGCAAATACTCCCTCTTTACCCTTAAGCGATGTTGACAACATCCATAACAGTGGGCCGATCATGAACACCGCACCAATTAATAGCAAAATAAATACAATGGTATTTGTAATTCTAGTTCTCTTCGAATGGGACATCTTATTCATAGTTTGCTCTCCCCCTCATATCAATCGACATCGAACGATGACTTCTCGTTCATTCTGAATTGGATAAGAGTCACGACAAATATGAAGCCTCCGAGTACTACTGCCATTGTAGAAGCATAGCCCATTTGGAAGCTAGAGAAAGCCTTCTGCCAAATGTAGAACACCACAGAAGCCGAAGCATATTCTGGCCCCCCCGTTGGGGTCATAATGTTCATCTCGGTAAAAATTTGCGATCCTCCGATAATATTAGTAACAACGATAAAGAAGGTCACTGGACGTACCATAGGCCAAGTAATATGCCAGAATGATTGAAATCCATTAGCCCCATCTAGTTCGGCCGCTTCGTAGTAGGATCTCGAAACACTTTGCAACGCAGCCAAGTATAGTAGCATCGTATACCCGAGGCCTTTCCAAATCGCCATAATCATCAAGGCCGGCTTAACTGTATACTTATTGGCCATCCAGTTAGGACCTTCTATACCGAACAGATCAAGAAATTGATTGACCAATCCATAGTCCCCGTTATAGGCCCAGTTCCACATAATAGAAACGGCTGCCAGTGAGGATATAACTGGAACGTAATAGATGACACGAAAGGTTGTTGTACCGAGAATACCTCGGTTCAATCCAAGCGCTAATAATAAAGCCAGCGTGATTCCGATTGGAATTCCAAGCATCATGAATAGTGTGTTAAATGTTGCTTTATGGAACAATTCATCGGTGAAGAGATCCTTAAAGTTGCTCAGACCGATAAAGTTCATCTGACCCAATCCATCCCAGTCTGTCATTGAACCGTAGATCGAATACATCATAGGATATAGTGTGAAAATCATTAACCCTAACAAAGGAGGAAGTATAAACAAGAAGCCGTATATTTTCTCTTTGCGATATAGTTTGGATTTAGTCTTCATTACATTCACCTCACATTCACCTCAAGTTCTGATTTCAGAATGAAAATGATGTTAGTTGAGAAAATCCACAACTAACATCATCTTACATCTGGTTTTAAAAGAAACTTATGTTATTTATTTTTGGATTTTTCTTCTTGTTCAATTGCTTTATCTAATAACTTTTGCATTTTTGGCTGTTCAGTCTTCACGTATTCAGCAGCTGTAACTTTGCCGTCGATCACAGGTTGAACATCTGTGAAGAACAGGTTGTACCATTCAGCGTTGTATGTGTAATGACCAGGTAATACTCTTCCATATTCATTTACGATTTGTAGAAATTCTTCTTTGTTGGCTGGTTTAGTAGTCGTATCTGCAGCCCACTCAGTAGCCATATCAATTAGGTTAGGAATTTGAACTTTAGCTTTCACAAGCGCTTCCATACCTTCTTTCGATGCTGTCAAGTAGTTGATCAATTCAACAGCTTCTGCTGGATGCGCCGATTTAGCAGATGCGCCGATACCCAGGGAACCCGTCCATGATGCTGATTTACCTGTTGAACCAGCAGGGTAAGGAATCAAGTCATATGTGAAAGGCAGTGTTTCATAAGTGCTCATATCCCAAGGACCTACAGGGAAGAAAGCCATTTCGCCTTTCATCCAGCGCTGGTAAGTATCCAACGTTTGTGCTTGT
The DNA here is from genome assembly GCF_051550225.1 of Paenibacillus sp. FA6. Taxonomy (NCBI): domain Bacteria; kingdom Bacillati; phylum Bacillota; class Bacilli; order Caryophanales; family Paenibacillaceae; genus Paenibacillus; species Paenibacillus sp. FA6. The sequence goes on from NZ_CP188820.1 coordinate 3,576,277, forward strand.
TCAGTTGAAGGTGTAATTTTATGCACGTTTTGCATATCTGCGAAAAATTGTAGCGCTTCTACAAATTTCGGATCATCGATGGTTACTTTTGTTTTAGTAGCATCGATCCAATCCGCTCCGTTACTCCATACAAAGGATTGTAGAGCCCAGTTCACGTTGAAACCGGTAGCATATTGATCAGATTTACCATCGCCATCCTTATCAATTGTCAGTTGTTTGGAAACCTTGATGAATTCATCCCAAGTGTAAGGAACATCTTTGTCAGGTAGAGGAATACCTGCTGCTTCAAACATATCTTTGTTATATCCAAGTGCGAATGGTCCTACGTCTTTAGGCATACCATACAAGTTACCTTGTCCTGCCATTGTACCGTCATAACGATACAAATCGACACCGTATTTCCAAATGTTATCTAGGTTAATATTTTCATTACCTTCAACATAACTTGTAAGATCCAGTAACACGCCGCTGTTCACATAAGCCTTCAAGTCTCCGGATTCAAAGTAGAATACGTCCGGCACACTTTTCCCAGTAATGGATGCTTTTAGCTTCGTTGCGTATTGGTCAGCTGCTGTAACTATAATCTTAACCTTAACGTTTGGATGATCAGCCTCAAATTTCTCAATTACTTTCTTATAGGCCGCTTGCTCATCCGTTCCACCTCTGTACATGAATGTTAGTTCTATCTTCTTATCACTAGGTTTAGCACTAGTAGTTTTATCAACAGTACTATTCTTTTCGTTTGTACCTCCACAGCCCGCAAGCACAGTAGCAAATACCAAAATGAGTGTCATTACGATAAATAGACTTTTTTTCTTAATCACTTTAACCCCTCCATAAATTTAATAAGAAAGAAATCTTCCGAAATTGATTGGAAGCGCATACATAATTGATAATTATTTAATTACGTATATTATCAATTCTCACCCTCAATCTTCAGTAACGACTGATATTCCAATGTACTTGAAATATCTTGGGACTCATCATCCTCTCTTTGCGTGTGGAGTAGTTAATATTAACATTAATCAATAACATCTTTATTTCTAAAAATAATTTACCAAATAAAAACGAATTAGTCAACATAAATATGAACTGATTTATACTTATGTTGAATGATCGATAATAATTACCTTTAAGTCTTAATCACTTTAGAATATACTGAAATTATAGATCCCTGTCCCAGAATACGCAATAACTATAAATCAATTTAGATTTACCTAAAATAAATAATTTAAAAGGAAGGAATTCACTCATATGATTTATATTAAAAATCTCATGTCTGGCATTAATATTTTCAAAGCGTTAGGTTCAGAAGTTCGTATACAAATACTTGAGTTACTAGCTAACAACCAAAGCCTTAACCTTAATGAAATAGCAAGTAAACTCAATCTTAGTAGTGGTGCTATTACGATGCATATCAAGAAGCTAGAAGATAGTGGTCTAATTGAGATCAATACCTCCGTTGGCAAGCATGGGCTACAGAAAATTTGCTATCTAAATAAAGATAAGCTGATGGTGGATTTAAGAAATAAAGAGGTCGCCAATCTGTATGAGGTCGATATAAAGATAGGTCATTACAGCAACTATCATGTCGTTCCTACATGCGGGCTCGCTACAAAAGATAGCATTATCGGAGACTTTGATGAGCCTAGGTATTTCGCTGATCCACAGCGTGTTGATTCTGAAATCATCTGGTTATCCGAAGGTTTTCTAGAATATCGTATTCCCAACTACTTAAAACCAAATCAATCATTCAGTGAAATTCAATTCTCAATGGAACTTAGCTCTGAGGCTCCAGGATATTGTGATAATTATCCGTCTGATATTTACTTCTATGTTAATGGTATTGAAATTGGATGTTGGACCAGCCCCGGAGATTTCGGTGAAATCAGAGGAACATTTAATCCTGACTGGTGGCCTCCCCATTTGAATCAATATGGTATGCTTAAATTGATACGTATTAATAATGATGGCAGTTACATCGATGGTTGTCGGATTTCAAACGTTACACTTAAAAATATTCAACTCGACTACAAGAGCGATATCCTTTTCCGTATCGCTGTCACTGATAATCCTACCAATAAACGAGGACTAACCATCTACGGTAAATCCTTCGGTAATTATGCTCAGGACTTGCTCTCACGCGTACTTTACACAGTCCATGAGGATGATAGTCCCACCTTAAGTTAAGGAATACATTCACTGAGTAAATCCGTGCAGGAGATAGTGACTATGCTAGACGCTCCAAATAAAAAGGTTGAGCAGAATGATCCTGCTCAACCTTTTTATTATATTTCCCTAGCCATTCATTATTTACGTTCAATAATGATTGACTTCGTATAATTATCCCACTCGACCGTAGCACCTAACGCATCGGATATGAATCGAAGTGGCACATAATATGTTCCTTCATAGTTCATGAAAGGCTCAGCAAGCTTCACCTTTTTACCGTCCACAAGTGCTTGGTTGGAACCATTCTTAAGAACAATAGTTGAACCTGTCAGATCATCAATAACTGTAGCTTGCTTCAACGTATTATCCCATTTCATTTCAGCATCCAACTGTTCAGCAACATGTCGAAGTGGTACCATCGTCGTTCTATTCACTTCGATAGGAAGAGAATAATCATAGTACCAACCATACTCTTCATCCACAAGCGTTTCTAGAATAACATACTTACTCGTAATACTCATATCTTCTTTCAAGAAACGATACGCCTCAGATTGACCTTCGAAATTACGTAGAAGGGTTCCAGGAGTAATCTGATCCACAGCTAATATATCTAGCTCCAAAGCGCCTTGAGTCGTGTCTACTTTATTTATAGTAACAGGCTTATTCACATTCCAGATTTCACTTTTAGAATGAATCTTAATTTGCTTCACTGGAATTCCTTCCATGATCGGAAGCTGAACGATAAGATCTACATTTTGCTTACGTATCTGTAGCTTGTTATCAAACATAATATCCATTGACAGCACTGTATCTTTACTAAACACTTCATTCAATAATGGTTCTTCTTCGAAAAGATCCTTTATATCTCTATCATAGTCCACCAGTATATCATTCAATACCTTTTGCAATTGATTAGTCAAATAAATAACGGTGGCTTCTTTATCTTGGATAACACTTTCCCATGAATCAAAAGATGATACTTTATCCTCAAAGTATTCTTCTTCTAAATATTCCTCGCTATACATGTTTAATCCAGATTCATAAATAGGATAATACACATCATATAACGTACTAATTAATTCTTTGACCCCTTCTTTATCCTTAGATACACCCGTTAGGAAGGATTTAGCGAGACCAACCAATTCATCTCCACGAACATCCACATGAAGCTTCTTGAGACTTAATTCCTCACCATACACGGTATCTGTTACGGTTGACAAGGATATCGATTCTGGATTAGGCGCATTCTTGAAGAAGAACTTACCTACATCTGTTATCAATTTAAGGGATTGTTCAGTAGATGGTTGAAGACTAGCTAAATCTACGCCATACGCTGAGTTCAATGTATCGAGAGGGATAGAGACCGGCTTTTTAGCTCCTTGGACCCAAATAATCATCTCTTTCTTATCCACGGATACATGGAACGGCACCTTTTTTCCATCCAAGCTCAATGATCCTTCTACAGATGCAGTTGATGCATCCTGCATTTTAACATGGTCAATACTTAATGAAAATGAGTTCAGTAGATCAATCATTTTCTTATCTTCTTCACTGGCCTGCCCGAGTGCAGGTACAATTTCAAGTGAAAAGGTTTGTTTCGATTCTGAAGATTTGACCGCAAAGCTATCTACCATACTTTTGTTAATATCCAATCCCCCAACAGATTGACATCCAGATAATATTACAAGCATGGATGCCAGTACTGAAGCTATTAACCATTTGATACGTTTCATTTCTTGCCTCCTCAGTAAATTTAAATTACACTTATTTACCAAGTATGCCAGTGGGCGATTATTCTGTAAAGAGAAATTTCTCCTACATTATACCTATTATAAATACGAGTTCAAAAAGTCAGGTTTTCAGCACTAAAATGTCTGCTTACGATGTTGCGTTTTTTCAAAACGCTTCAGAAGATTGAATGAAGCAAGGGAGTGAGTGAGGAGCTACACGTTTTCGTAGAAAACGACTTCGGAAGCATATGCTAGGGCCGGTTGAATTCAATCTTCGATGTCGAATACGCCTCTTACTATACTTCGTGATCAAAAGATGACTTTTTAAACTTCCTTTATGATCTTTAGTCCAACAATAACTAGATCTCGATCCACATTATCCATTTCGGCAACTCCCGGCAGATAACCCCATTGCTTGAATCCATACCTTGTTAGAAGCTTTAAACTTCCTTCATTATGTCCGAATACAAAGCCAACCAGGTTAGTAACCCCAAGCCTTGGACATTCTTCAATAGCTTTCTCTATTAGGATACTTCCGACTCCGGCACCACGGTAATCTTCTGATACGTAAATACTAATCTCCGCCGTCGCATCATAAGCCGCCCTTCCGTAGAAGGATTGAAAGCTCATCCAAGCGATGACATTGCCTGCCGATTTCATAACCCATAGCGGTCTGTGGTGATCATTGTGTTCAAGAAACCACGGGCTTCTGCTCTCTACGCTCACTGGTTCTAAATCTGCTGTAACCACCCTACCTGCAACCGTTGAGTTATAGATGTCTACAATGGATGGTAAATCTTCAATTTTTGCATAATCAATAACGTAATCCTGTAAGTTCATTCCTATTTCCTCACTTCATATATAGTTCGACTTGCTCTTCACTCCAACGCCATAGATGCTCGGCATCCTGCTTATTATTAGCACGTACTGAAAGGTTCTTCACTTCTTGACGATAGAAGTATTCCCCGCTTACTCCCGTAATTTCAGATGATGTTGCTAGATATATAGCTGATTGAGCTCCTTCTTTCGGAGTCAGAAAAAAAGGACGTAACAAGGCGTACACACGTTTACCAAATCCCGTCTTACGGTCAATGCCAAGATTAGTCATGACCGCACCAGGATGCAAGCAATTGGCTGTCACTCGAGAATCCTTTAACCTTTCAGCTAATTGCTTAGTAAACAGAATGTTCGCCAGTTTAGATTGTGCATATCCTTTGACAACATGATATCTTTTCTTTAAAGCTGGATCATCGAAATGGATCTTCCCAACCTTGTAAGCTCCAGAAGAGACATTCACAATTCGACCTTGTTCGGCATTCTTAAGTTTATCTATCAACAAATTTGTGAGTAGGAAATGTCCCAAATGATTAATACCCATATGTATTTCAAAACCATGTTGCGTGTATTCATGCTTCAAAGAGACCACACCCGCGTTGTTAATGAGTACATCCAAAACATCAAACTTCTTTTTGAAGTCCACGACTAACTTACGAATACTATCCAAATCACCTAGATCCCCAAGCATCCATTCGATACGCTCTGACCCACTCTGTCTTACAGCCTCTTCATGAGCTAATCTAGCTCGTTCTTCATTCCGGCAGACCATGATGACATGAGCCCCTCTTTGGGCTAATTCAATGGATGTAGCAAGCCCCATTCCTGAATTAGCTCCGGTCACCATGACGACTTTATTTCGCATGCACCATCATCCTCCTATCTAATAGGTAATAGTATAATCAATACCTTAGGTTCTTTACATACTAATTTTACACTACAAACTATCCATATAGCTCTACTCTCTTTCTCATTTATGAGTAGATGTTTATAATACAATTAGATATACACGCTTTTCCACCTTGATATGGCAACACGAAAGGATGACAATACAATGAATGAAAGATTGATTGAATTAGATACTGCAATGCATCAGCAAGGATTGGATGCCTCAATTATTACAGATCCTAAGCATATTTACTATTTGACAGGCTTTGCTAGCGATCCGCATGAACGGTTCTTGGGATTAGTACTTATGCGCGGAGAGGAACCTGTATTAATCGTACCCGCCCTTGATGCCGAAGCCGCTCATGCTACATCCTCTGTTCAGAGAATTATTACGCACGCTGATACAGATCATCCATATACACTACTTAAGAAACAACTTCGAGCGAGTATTCACTCCCTCGGCATTGAGAAGGACCAGCTAACCGTCTCTCGCTTTGAGCTCCTTCAAGAATCCATTGGTGCACAGTCATACCATGATATTGGTCCTATACTCCAAAGCATGCGAGTAAAGAAGACACCCGAAGAAATCGTCCGAATGAAACATGCCATTAACCTTATTGAAGAGGTTCTCCGTCAAAGCCTGACTCGAGTTCAGGTCGGTGTAACTGAAATAGAGTTAGTCGCTGAGATTGAATATTTGATGAAGAAGCTTGGCGCAGACGGTCCCTCTTTTGATACGATGGTGCTTTCTGGACCTAACACGGCTCTTCCTCATGGAATACCTGGGCAACGAAAAATTCAAAATGGTGACTTATTAATGTTCGATATGGGCGTATTTGCGAATGGCTATGCTTCTGACATTACGCGCACATTTGCAATTGGAGACATTAGTAAGGAACTTACTAATATTTATAATGCAGTTCTTGGCGCCAATCTACAAGGTATTCAATCCATTCGCCCAGGAGTAACATTAGCATCTGTAGACCAAAGCGCTCGTAGTGTTATTGAACTTGCAGGATATGGTCCCCAGTTCATGCATCGACTTGGACATGGACTAGGAATGGATGTTCATGAGTATCCATCCGTGCATGCAAACAATATGGATCTGGTTCAGGTTGGTATGGTATTTACCGTAGAGCCAGGAGTCTATGTTCCCGGTTTGGGTGGAGTACGAATTGAGGATGATATTGTCGTAACCGACGATGGAGTAGATGTATTAACTTCTTTCCCTAAAGAGCTAACTATAATCGGTTAATAACCACAAGAACCTGACGGAGAAACTACCGTCAGGTTCTTTGTTATAGAAGTGTATCGGTCGAAATTCCTCCATTTTAATCTTCATCTTTAAATTTAAAAGAACGAGCTATATACAGAAATGGCGTTCCGGCAGCTATGAGTACAAATTTAATAATATAGGTGGTGAAGAGAATTTCCAGCCACACTTCCCAACTATATTTCGGTATGGAGAAAGCAATAGAGCAGAATATCAATGTATCTACAAAAGAACTGATCATCGCACTTCCGTTGTTACGAATCCAGAACTGTTCAGGTTTGGGATAAAACTTGCGAATCCAACTGTATAGCCTTACATCAAGAAATTGGCTTACGAAGTATGCTGTAAGACTTCCTAGTGCCAATCTTGGCATGAGTCCGAAGATAGCCTCCAGTGGAGCTTGAGCAAAATCTCCCTCTTGCGGAGTAAAGATGAGTGCCATTTGCATAATAACCGTCGTCATCAACAGGGTGAAGAAACCGAACCACACTGCCTTTCGTGCCTCTCCATGACCATACTTTTCATTTAAAAGGTCACTAGTCATATATAAACTTATATACATCGTGTTGCCCAGAGTCATAACAATTCCGAACATATCGATAGTTTTAGTAACTTGAATGTTGGCAATTACCGTAGCTACACCAATCCAAGCATAAAGTCCCTTTTTGCCAAAAAGGCGATAGCATAGTAAAAAAAGTGAAAAATTTACAACAACATAAAAAATACCCCAGCCTAAATTAAACATGGTTGTCCCCCTAGTTTTGTTACGCGGGATAGTTACGAACCGCGGTTCCAAACGTCATAGACGTTCAAAACATGGTTTACTTTATCACAGAAGACTGCGCTTGCCAAGCCTGCAAACAAAAGAAACCAAAGCAACCCTCTGCTTTGGTTTCTCATGTATTGGATTATGAAGACCCTACTTACCTAAGCTTGTGTAGCATCTAAATCTATATTACGGTCATTGTATACTTTCGGGTCATTCTCTTTTAATATTTTGCTAGAAATAAGACCTGAAGTCATCGAATCATTCACATTCAGTGCTGTACGTCCCATATCAATTAGAGGTTCCACAGAAATCAGTAGACCTGCTAATGCAACAGGTAGGCCCATCGTAGAAAGGACAATAAGTGATGCAAAGGTAGCACCTCCACCGACTCCTGCCACACCAAAGGAACTAATCACAATAACCAGAATCAATTTCACAATAAAGCTCCAGCTTGTTGGATCTATACCTACTGTCGGAGCAATCATCACTGCGAGCATGGCTGGATAAATTCCGGCACAACCATTCTGACCAATGGTAGCCCCGAACGTAGCTGACAGATTCGCGATACCTGTAGATACACCGAGTTTCCTCGTTTGAGTCTCTACATTAAGTGGAATGGTAGCTGCGCTAGAGCGTGAAGTAAATGCGAATGTCAGCGTAGGCAGTACCTTTTTGAGATATACTAGCGGCTTGAACCCGAACAGCGTGATCAATATTAAATGAATAATAAACATAACAATCAAAGCTACATAAGAAGCGATTACGAAGTTAATCAGCTTTAATATTTCATCAACATGAGTCGTAGCGATAGTTTTGGTGATCAACGCCAATATACCGTACGGAGTCAGTCTCAACACAAGGGTAACCATTCGCATAACAACAGCATACACCGCATCGATCAAATCGCGGAAGACTTGTGCCTGCTTGGGCTTCTTACGATCTATTCCAAGAACTGCTACACCGATAAAGGCAGAGAAAATAACGACAGCAAGCGTAGAAGAACTACGGGATCCCGTCATATCTGCAAATGGATTCTTCGGAATAAATTCAAGCATTTGCTGCGGAATAGATTTATCTTCAACAACGCCAAGTCTCTCCTCTAATTTCAAACCCTGTGCCTGTTCTCTGTCACCGCTCTGAATATCAATAGCCTTTAAATCAAAGCTCAGCGTGGTGATAATACCTACAGATGCCGCAATTGCAGTCGTAAGTAGAAGAACTGCAATAATAGAAAAACTCATCTTCCCAAGGTTCTTAACACCGTTCAAATTCATGATGGCAGAAATGATTGACACCATGATTAGCGGGATCACGATCATTTGGAGCAACCCTACATAACCATAACCTACCAAGTTAAACCATTCCGTCGACTTCCCTATAACAGCGGAATCTGGTTTGAAGAAGAATTGTAGAATAACTCCAAATACAATTCCCAACCCTAAACCTGTAAATACTCGCTTCGTGAAGGAAATATGTTTCTTTTGCATCCATACGAGTAACCCGATCAGTAACAGCATGACTACGATATTAATAATAATCCATAAAGTTTCCATTATATATGCCCCCAAAAAATTAAAATATATTGCTAAACAAATAAGTTAGAATGTCGATATTTTTTATAATAGCACATAACCAAGTATTTGGATAGGGATAGTTTCACATCGATATGTTGGTGAACCACTTCAGCAATCCGATCAAATTCCTGTTCCTTGAGCACGTTAGAACTATATGTATTCCTCAAAGTTTTTAATCCTTTTTCCACACGAATACCATCCAGCCAAGACCTACGAAAGGCATCGTTATGAAATACACCATGAAGATAAGTTCCCCACTTGCATCCGTCTACTGTTCCCCAACTCAAATTAAACATAGACTACCATTGCCAAGCCTGCAAACAAGATAAATGAATGATTAAATTCATGGATTTGCGAAGTTTACTGAAAAGTTTCAAAATTGTTGAAAATAACGCTATTCAATTCTCTGTTCTTTCTGTAAAATCAATAGAAACCATAAGCACAATATGCAAAGGAGATGTTTCACCATGTTCGGGATTAGAAATTCTATAAGTCGTAAGTTCATGTCCGTAGTTACTATCGTACTATTCATTGTTTCTTTGCTCTTCAGTATAAGCTTCTATCTTGTTCTAATGAATATATTCAATAATTATGTATTACCTGAAGTTGATAACAATCTTAAGATGAGTTCTACTGATACATACAAACACTTAAATACTTCTCAAGTGTTGCAAACACAGAAGGGAAACGAAGGATCTCAAACCACACTCTCCTATTACTTCGATGAAAAAATGAACCATTTTAGATTACATAATATTTATCTCGCTAATGTAAAGGATCATGAAGTAGTCGTACTAGCCACAAACAGTATATCAACCCTAAAAGTGAATCAATCTATTCCATTCCAGGAAGAAATGCAAACCGCAGTCGATAATAAGACCGCTACTAGCGAAGTATATACTAACGAACATGGCACATTTAAAACTGATTTTATAGCTATTCCGGGGAGTACAATGATTCTGGCAGTCAGCTTAGATGCGAGCTTTATCTTGGAGGAGACTCAGTTTATTATATGGATCTGTATAGGGATAACTCTTCTTGGAATGCTGGTGGGTTTAAGCATTGCTTACTTCAGCAGTCGACGCATTATCCGACCGATCGTTCAACTAGCGACACACAGTAACCGTCTCGCACAAGGTAATCTGCAGCAAGATATCATCGTTGCGGGACATGACGAGGTAGCTCAACTTGCCGGCAGTTTCCAACAAATGACTCATAATCTAAAAGAAATGATCGGACATGTCCAACTAACCTCTCATGAAGTATTGGCTGGATCTAATGATTTATTAAACCGCACAGAAACTATGAAAACGATGGTCGAACGCTCCAACTCAGTCCTTCAAGAGATTGACAAAGGTAGTGAAAGTATTGCCTCGACCTCCAAAGAAAATGCCATCGCAATGGAAGAGATCACCCAAGGAATCACGCACATTGCCAATTCCTCCGGTGATGTATCCGAACAGGTAGCTGAAGCAACTAATGAAGCTGTTAGTGGTAATTTACTAGCACAACGTGCTATAGAGCAAATGCAACGATTAGAGCAGACCTCTATAGATTCTCTAGAATCCTTCCGTTCCATGAATAAACGTTCGCAAGTGATTGGAGAAGTGGTTACTTCGATATCCGAGATTACTAAGCAAATACAAATGCTCTCACTTAATGCATCTATCGAGGCTGCTCGTGCTGGCGAGCATGGAAGGGGATTTGCAGTTGTTGCAGGAGAGGTTCGTAAATTATCTGAGCAATCCCGCATTGCAACTCAAGACATTGAGGAACACTTATTAACGATCCAAAAAGACACTGATGCCTCAGTTACTACGATGAGTCATGTCCATCAAGAGGTCCGTTCGGGTAAAGAATTAGTACAAGATGCTGGAAAAGCCTTCAATCAGTTAGATATTCTCATTCACAATGTTAATCAGAGCATACAAGCCGTATCCGCAGCAACACAACAAGTATCAGCAGGCACGGAAGAAGTCAGTGCATCTGTAGAAGAAACGGCATCAATCACATCAAGATCTCGAATAAGTATGCATGAAATCGCAACTACAAGTGAGCAACAATTGAATGAAATGGAGCAGCATCGTTCAACCGTAACTCGTCTCCATGAGCATGCTATTCAGCTACAAGAGGCTATCCAACAATTCAAAATATAGTTATTCATCTACCACATTAACTCATTCACTCAAGGCGCCGATAGGCGTCTTTCTTATGGTAGACACCCATAATATCGTATATCTTCTTCATATCGATATGGTTGCGGACCACCTCAGCGATTCGATCGAATTCCTGTTCCTTGAGCGTACTAGAAGTAAACGTCTGACCCAAAGGTCTCAATCCTTTGTTTACACGGATACCATCCAGCCAGGACCTGCGGAAATGATCGTTATGAAATACGCCATGAAGATATGTACCCCATCTCCCACCATCTTTCGATCCCCAACCTTCATCTACGAGTTCTCCTGTTATTCGTTCTACCTGAAACAATGATGCTACATTATTCATGTTCAAGCAACCCGTTTCTCCCATATGAATCTCGTAACCTTCCATCGGGATAACGCCCGTTTTTGATTCCGTAACAAGGGCAAGGGGATGACCCATTGCTAGAGCACCTTGAACACGCACAGTCGTTTTTTCTTTCAGAAAGGTCGTCGTGACTGGAAGATAGCCGAGCCCTTTGGCACTTCGAGGTTCTCCACCCTCAACTGAAAAAGGATCGTGCAGTATCTCACCCAACATTTGATACCCTCCGCAGATGCCTACAAGTTGTTGCACTCCTGATTTCATAGCTTCTGCTATTCCATCTTCCAATCCCTGCAACCGAAGGTAGTCCAAATCCCCGATCGTGTCCTTCGTCCCCGGTAGAATGATAACATCAGGTGATCCCAACTCTGTAGCTGACTTCACATATCTAATGGAGACATCCTTCTCCTCTCGCAACGGATCAAAGTCCGTAAAGTTAGATATTCTCGGATATTGAATAACAGCGATATCGATCTCACGCTGCTCCGCTACCTTCTGACGCAATGTATCTAACACAACAGAATCCTCTGCTTCAATCTTAATCTCTTCAATAAATGGTAGGACACCTAGTACTGGAATACCCGTACGTTCGGTAAGCCAATCGAGCCCTGGTTCAAGTAAAGCAATATCACCGCGAAATTTATTAATAATGAACCCCTTCACTCTTTGCCGCTCGTGGGGTTCTAGTAGTTCTAACGTTCCAACGATAAATGCAAATACACCACCTCGATCAATATCTGCAATTAACAATACTGGAGCATCCGCCCAACCTGCTAAATTCATATTAACGATGTCGTTGCTCTTTAGATTAATTTCTGCTGGGCTTCCCGCGCCTTCCATCAATACGATATCATATTGTGCACGTAACCGATTCAACGCATCCATCACGGTATCTTTCGCCTTTGGCAAGAACAAACTCCGATAGTCTGATGCACTCATTTGTTGATAAGGTTCACCATGAACGACAATCTGTGAGAACATATCTTTCACCGGCTTAATGAGTATAGGATTCATATCCGTTGTAGCTTTAATACCACAAGCTTCAGCCTGAACTCCCTGTGCACGACCAATCTCTTTTCCATCCTCCGTGACATAAGAGTTCAGAGCCATATTTTGCGATTTATAGGGGGCTGTGCCGTATCCATCTTGTGTAAAAATACGACATAAAGCAGTGGTAATGACACTCTTGCCTACATCTGAGGCCGTCCCCTGCAACATCAGTACTTTTCCAAAAGAACCCTCACTCAGATTGTGAGATTCAGATTTCTCCATATTCATTCTTCCCCTCTCACATAACATTGTGTAACAGCACTAGCATCAGCAACGCCACAACTTCAAGAAATTCATTAAGAGCACCATAAGTATCCCCTGTTAATCCACCTAATGTAGCGTTCAGTCTTCTTGCCATCCACGTTCCTGCAACCCACGTTCCAAGAGGAATCGTAATGAGTCCAAACCATGCTGTAGTCCATGAATGGCTATTTATATGGACCATAGGTGCTATTGATGCTGCAGCTCCTGTTAACACAATCGTAATGAGTAATGTCGCCCATATTTGTCCTTTATCCAACCCATTCAATTGTCCGGCCAAGCCATCCTTCCCACGGGCCGCGGGCCATGAAGACATGGCATGAACCATGAACCAGCGACTCCAAATCAAAGGCAGGAGAAGAAGCCCTGAGTAATCAAGTCCGTCCACTAACAGTGAATAGATTAATGAGAGCTTAAGCATTAGAAGCAATACACACGCTATCACACCCATAGCTCCCACACGGCTATCCTTCATAATGTCCAGCATTTGCTCACGAGAACGATAACTTAAAATTCCATCCGCCGTGTCCATCCAACCGTCCAAATGAAGTCCGCCTGTAAGCCCAACCCATAATATTAGGGTTAGCACTGCTGCAGGTAAAGGCGGCAGTAAATAGACAAACCCTGCCGCTCCTGCCCACACGACCAACCCAATAACAGCACCTACGAGCGGGTAGAACTTCACACTTTGGCGAAAAAGCGTCGGTGAATAATCAAGATTAGCTTTAACAGGAAAGCGTGATAGAAATTGAAAAGCGGCCGCAGCCGCTTGTCCCCATTTGATCATAGTTTATACTCCCTGCTCTTCAGCTCAATAGGAATCCCTGCCGTAACCAGAAACACTTGAGCACAGTTTCTGGATATCGCCTGATTCATGATCCCTGCTAAATCGCGATATATTCTTCCTAATGGATATTCCGGTACAATCCCATTCCCAACTTCATTAGTTACCATGATCAATTGTCCTGGATACAATTGCACCTCGTCTACCAATTGTAGAATTTCAGCTTTTACTTGCTCAAACATATCCGTCTTTCCCTCAACTGACAGAAGAATATTAGATAACCATAGTGTGAGACAGTCCACCAGGATGGTAGGTGCAGAATCTTCTTCACCAAGACTGTTCTCACGCCAAGCGCTCAGAAGCTTAACGAGCTGAAATGGTTCTTCCACAGTACGCCATCGATAGTTAGCTTCATCTCTCTGTAGCTTATGAAGAGCAATTCGCTCCTTCATCTCATCATCGAAGGCTTGAGCGGTGGCCACATATACTGCCTCTTGTGAAATGGACATGCATAACTTCTCAGCAAAGCTACTTTTTCCACTTCGTGCCCCACCTGTGACAAGTGTGATCATGTCGTCTGTTCCTTCGATTCACCGGAAACGCCCGCACTTTCGAATGTTGCCATTTCGTTAACAATACGGCACGCTGCATCTACAAGATGTAGACATAGTACGCCACCTGTACCTTCACCAATACGGAGGTCTAATTCCAATACAGGACGAAGACCCAACTCTTGTAACAAGAGACGATGTCCCTGTTCATGAGAAGCATGTGACACAATCATGTAATTAGCGGCTGCTGGACAGATTGCTTTGGCGAGTAATGCTGCCACACTAGAAATAAAGCCATCTATAATAACGGGACAACCATTTACGGCTGAGCCAAGAATGACACCCACTAATCCACCAATTTCAAGACCGCCCACCTTAGCTAGAACATCAATGGGATCAAGCGGATCTGGGGCATTCACTTTCAACGCCTGTTCAACAACACTAATCTTATGCTCTAAACGGGAATCATCAATGCCAGTCCCTCTTCCAACGGCATCCCTAACACTAATTGTCGATAGTGCGCAGATCACTGCCGAGCTTGCCGTCGTATTTCCAATACCCATCTCGCCAGTTATAAATAATTGAACGCCACGTTTGACAGCATCTTCGACGACATTGACTCCAACAAGGATGGACTGTATTGCTTCCTCATAAGTCATGGCAGAACCTTGTGCCATATTCGCCGTACCGTAGCGTATTTTGCGCGATAGTAGATTAGGATGGGACAACTCACTATTCACTCCGATATCTACGCATACGACTTCCGCACCCGCTTGTCGAGCAAGTACGTTAACAGCTGCACCGCCCGCAAGGAAATTCTGAATCATCTGAGGAGTCACTTCTTGTGGGAAGGCACTCACACCTTCTTCACATACCCCATGATCCCCCGCCATAATAATGACTTCTCTACGATCAAAAGATGGCTTTACAACTCCTGTGATACCAGCAAGTTGTATCGCCATAGTCTCCAATTTACCCAGACTTCCAGGTGGAACCGTCAGATTACTTATATGTAATTTCGCGGCCTGTATCGCATCCTGATTAAGACCACGAATCTCCCCGATACGTTCCATAATGTCCAAACTCACTCATCATCACTCCTTCTAATAACATCATCCATTCAATAACGGGATAGAAGGATCTGCGGGACACCGCTAACTGGATGCTGGACAACCGCTGGATCCACTTCGTAGACCCTGCGGATGTTATCCTTCGTTAACATTTCTTCCGGCGTCCCTATTCCGACTACTTCCCCTTCTTGTAACACTAACAGTTTATCACAGAATTGAGCTGCCAAATTCAAATCATGGAGTACCGCAATAACCGTAATCCCTGTCTCTTTGCGCCAGGTAGAAACCATTTCCATGAACTGAAGCTGATAGTAAATATCCAAATATGTTGTCGGTTCATCTAGCAATAAAATACGTGGCTCCTGTGCCATCACTTTACCCAATGCGACACGTTGCCTTTGTCCACCACTGAGTTCATCCAATGGGCGATCACTTAGATCAATCAGTTGTAATCTGGACATGATGTCATCAATAATGGTTGCAGAATTATTACCCCGATCTCGTCCGAGCCAGTCTTGAAATGGGTATCTACCCATTTCTATAATATCTCGAACCGGATAATGAATCGCAGGAAGACCATCTTGCTGGAGTACGGCTAACATCTGAGATAGCTCCCGTCGACTATAGTCCGAGACATGACGTCCCTGAATCATAAGTTCCCCGCTACTGACCTTATCGACTCCAGATATTAGTTGGAGAAGTGTTGATTTACCACTCCCATTAGGACCGATGATGCCCCACCACTCACCTTCTCGTATCGACCAATCTACATCTCGAAGTGCGGAGAATTCACCATATTTTTTGGATACCTTTGTCACCTCGATCATATCATACCTCCGTTCCTCTGCTTCTTATTACGGTACAGCAAATAAGCAAAGAACGGCGCACCTATGAATGCTGTAACAACTCCAAGCGGAATTTCCGTAGGAGCAAGAAGTGAACGCGCAACGGTATCACACCACATGGTGAAGATCGCGCCCCCAAGTGCTGATAATGGAACGATAAGTCGATAATCAGGTCCGGTAATCAATCTAATGATATGAGGAATAACGAGTCCTACAAATCCAATCACACCGGATACGGATACAGCCGCTGCTGTAAGCAAGGTGGATATGATCAATGTTCTCAGCTTAAGTCGCTCCACATGAAGACCCATATGCGCAGCCTGACGTTCGCCAAGTGCCATTAAATTCAAAGAACGTGCACTACCCCAAATAACAACAAATCCAACCAATACGTATGGCAACAGCATAAGTGTATATGACCATCCGCGGAAACTAAGTCCCCCCATCGTCCAGAACATGATCTCATTAATCGTCTGCTTCGACATCACAGTTAAGAAGGATACGATTGCACCTAGAAATGATTGCATAACAACACCGGATAAGATCAGACTATTTGTGGGGATCTTACCTCCATCGCGTGCTAAAGATAGGACTCCCCAAAGAGTCAATATGCCAGTTAAGAAAGCAACCAAAGGAAGAGTCCAAGCACCTACAAGTGAATACTGCATTCCGAAAAAAATAATAACAGCCGCACCAACAGAAGACCCAGAAGATACTCCAAGCGTAAATGGGTCAGCTAGGGGATTACGCAATACTCCCTGAAATCCAGAACCAGCAACTGCAAGTGCCGCGCCAACCAGCATACCTAGTATAATTCTAGGCAATCGCACCTTAAGCAGTATCTGTTCATATGCAGGACTCCATGTTGGAGTGATCGCATCACCAGCCCAAGGTAATCGGTGCAATAGAATCCCTATAATATCCTTGATAGGGAGCTCCACAGCCCCCATTCCAAGGCAGAGCAGGAAGCTCACGATAAGCAAGATTACCCCAAGTCCTCCATACCCAGCCAGTTTTTTACTCATGGCTTCATAAGTTCAGGATAAATAGCATTTGCAATGACTTTAAGACCTTCTGTCACCCGTGGACCCGGACGGCTAAGCAGGTTATCATCTAATGCATGAATAGCATCATTCTTAACCGCTGTAATTTTATTCCAGCCACTGCGAGCTTTAATAATCTGGTCTAATGTTTCCTTTGTATTCTCATCAATGACATTCTTGGAGTACAGAATGACATCAGGATTATCATTAATGATTTTCTCTTCACTGATTTCATTCCAACCCACCATATCTCCGGCAACGTTAACTCCGCCAGCTAGGGTGATTAACTCGTCCATAAACTCTCCACTACCTACCGTCCAGCCTAGGGAAAACTCAATATATACTTTCTTTTTCTGATCAGGAGTAAGTGATTTAACCGCTTCTGTCACTTCATCTCGCTCTTGTTTCATTTTTTCTGTAACGATCTTCGCTTCTGCTTGATGATCTGTAATCTGACCATACAATTCAATATTTGCAATGACATCATCCACCGATTTCGGATCTGTCTTGAAGATCGTAATTCCTAGACCACGCAGCTTCTCAGTAGCTTCTACACTCATAGAAATACCTGTAAGGACAAGATCTGGTTGTGCCGCAATAATCGCTTCCTCGTTTGGATTGTACAGACCACCCATTTTGGGCTTCGTTGTCACAGCTTCTGGATAATCATCATAATCAGATACTCCAACAACTTGATCATCTAATCCTAGCGCGAACAAGGCTTCCGTCTCGGCTGGGGAAATAGATACAATCTGCTTCGGAGCCTCTGTAAATGTAAATGTTTCACCTGTCGCATCCGCTACGGTTAGTGGATATTCCGTTCTCAATTCATTTGCCTGTTCTACGGGTGGAGTGACTTGTTCTGTAGGTGTTGGTGCTTGCCCTGTTACTTGCTTCGGTTCATTGTTACTTCCACAAGCCGCAAGTGATAGTACGAGTATGAGCGCTAAAGCCCCTGTGGTCCAATTCTTCCAAATTTGTTTCATTATTATTTCTCTCCTCTATCTTCTTATTCCATCATGTGCGAGATGCTTTCCTTGTTATTTCAATGAATCCCCTTTTCGAAAGGATATACGCATAGCAAAAACCCTGATCCTCTATTTCTAGAAAGAACCAGGGATTACGTCTGTACAGGCATCATATGTTACTACTATAGATGCCGTATGTTATGTACCTAAAATAAATCACAGGCACTTCCACAAGCCAAACGTAACCCTTTCCTCGAAGGATCGTCGTACTTCTCATAAGGCAGGTCTCCTGACTCACAGGTTAGCTAACATTCCTGATTCACAGTGGCGGGACCGTGCCGGATTCACACCGGCTTCCCCTTTAACTAGAGTTAAAAGCAATTATTTCAGCTTCTACATTCCTAGACCTTATAAGGTTATTATATTCATTTAAGCACAGTTCTTGCTTCTCTATTCAAAATTATAGATCAAAAAGAGATACCTTACAAACCAATTGTTAACAAGACCTTATAGTTCGAGTTCAAAAAGTCGGATTTTTGAACATCCTCTAAATATTGGGTCATTTTAAGCGTCCTACCCATTGCCCCTCATACATCGTAAGCTTCAACGATAACAAGCTTCCCGGATCAACGGTGAAATCCCAGAACATCAAGTCAGGAATCGTCATCGTGGCGAGTTGTCTGATGACCCCACCATGTGTAACAAGCAGTATAGAACGCATAGGGTTGTCGTTATCTTCTTCTTTCATAATACACACCAAACTGTCCATAAAGTCCACCAGTCTCTGCTGAAAACATCCCCAAGATTCTCCTCCTGGCGGAGTCACCGTTTGAGGATTGTCCAGCCATTCTCTATACATATCAGAATGCTTTAACTGATCGTAGGTCTGCCCCTCCCAATCTCCGAAATCCATCTCTCGCAAACGTTTATCAAAAGCCACCTGATCAGCTGAAGTAGGATATATCAAATCTAACGTTTCCCTACATCTCTTCAGATCACTGCAGAATACCTTTTGGAACACCCTTTCTTTAAGGGCTTCTTTCACTGACAAAAGCTCCAACTGTGACTCTTCGAGTATTCCTATATCCGTATGTCCCAAATAACGTTTGTCCCTGTTCCACTGCGTTCTGCCATGCCGAATACATACCAATTCTAACTCCATAATGTTCCACCCCAACCCCATATAGCAATAATACATAACACGAGGAATAACAGCGATGCGACTAGCATCAACCGTATGGTTGACTTAATATCCCCCTTAGCCATTGGACGTAAGAACTCACCCATATAGGCGCGAAAAGATACATCACCGTGATACGTATTCTCACCCCCGAGCCGGATACCTAGAGCTCCAGCTACAGCTGATTCAGGAAATCCACTATTAGGACTCGGATGGAGACGGGCGTCATGTCTTATGGTGCGATATGACCTTTTATAATCAAGACGCATAAGCCAACTACTAACGACCAATAGTACCCCTGTTATTCGAGCTGGAATGAAATTAGCGGCATCATCCAATCGGGCCGAAGCCCATCCTAAGTTGATATATTTATCATTCTTGTAACCAACCATGGAATCTAATGTATTCACAGCACGATAAGCCATCGCCAGTGGGGCTCCTCCAATAAGTGCATAGAACAACGGTGACACAATGGCATCAACAATATTCTCTGCGACGGTCTCGACTGTTCCGCGAACAATCTCAGGCTCTTCCAAATGGTCTGTGTCACGTCCAACAATCATGCCAAGTGCTTGCCTCGCAGCAGGTAGATCCCCTCGGTCAAGGTGGTTATACACCTCCATACCCGCATCCTTAAGTCCTTTCGTAGCAATCGTCGTAGCAATTAATACGATTTCAGCTCCCACTGCAAGCCACGGATGAATCATATAAAGGCCTCTCAACAATGCCCACGTTATAAGCAGCGAACCGCCCACTATCATGATTGGGAGTAGAATTCCGGCTTTTTTCAAATTCTCCGGATGAGAGACATGATTACGAATCATCTTCTCTATCCGTTTGATACTATTACCCATACCGATCACAGGGTGGGGTAGCCAACGTGGATCTCCAATGATCAAATCTAATATGTAAGCAGCCCATAGAATGAATATGGCCCATCCCATCATGACGGCTTCACTCCTGCAGCCCGCAGGCTCTCTTGTACCGCGCCATAAACCACTCTTCCAATAGCAGCTCCCAGATCAGTGGCCGTTCCACAGTAGCGATGTTCTATAGAATAGGAAGAGGATTGGCTGACACCTAGCACAATAGCATCCGTCGTAGTTCCCGTAGCGACCAACCCATTCTCGGCGTCCCGAATACCCAGATCCCCTAGTGCTGCTGTCTTCGCTTCCACAGCTGTCATGATAGCATTCACCATCGCTGCTTGCGTCAACTTCGCGTCAATCATGAGCATAATATTGATCGTTCCGGGTTGATAGACTGGGAACGTAGTGCGTTCAGATCCAGCACGTGCACCGTTCGATACTCCCGCTGTTGTACAACAGAACAAGGATGCGTCTTTGCCGTTCTCTTCCAGAACTGCAGCATGTTCCAACCGAACAGCCGTCAACAATCCTGCAGTCGTTTCCTGAGGATAACCCCAATTCTGAAACAATTCCGCGACATCTTTTTCTGGATTAGCACAGTTATAGAACCGATCTACATAGATATTAGCTATTCGATCGATCTTCCCTATACCTCCCCCATATATTGCACTACTAAGACTATCCACAGGGCTTGGGCAATGGAGTAACAAATGGCGCTCTTGTCGGGTAAGGGTTAGACCGGGCCAGAGCGTAGATTGATACACGTTGTTTTCATCATTTACAAAAGGTGTTGTCATCATTATTCTCCTATTCTTATATCACTATCTCCATCACATTCTGTATCTCCGCTAGAAATAACCGATTAGCTTTCGAGTCTTTGACAGCGATTCGAATATGCCCTTCTTCCAGCCCAGCATACATCGCACAACTACGAATTAATATCCCCCGCAGGCCAAGTTCACGCTGCATATCTATCGCACGCCATGGATTAGGAAGCTCTACCAACAAGAAATTTGCTTCTCCTGGACTCACTTTACATCCTAACTGTGTAAGTGCTTCGACAAGCACTAATCGCTCAGTAGCTATCAGTTCCATCGTACTACGCTCGAATTCTTCATCGCTATCCAATGCTGCTTCGCCCGCTAACAACGCTAGTCCATTCACGCTCCACGTCACCTGCTTGCTCTTCATAGATCTGACGATATCCGGATGTGCCAATGTATAGCCTAACCTCAAACCTGGAATCGCATAGAACTTCGTCATTGATCGCACAAGCAATGTACGAGGATAACGATTAAGATCCGACAACAAAGACGCCTGTTGTTGCTTCGGAATGAAATCTATGAAGGCTTCATCTACGACCAGATAGGTGTTGAATTGCTCAGCTATCTCAGCTAACATCCTCAGATCCCCAAGCGTATATTGCACACCATTCGGGTTGTTAGGTTGACCAATGAATAGCAGATCCACTTGCTGTATCAATTGTCCTATGTCTTCCATCGTTGCTTTCCAATCTTTATCCTGTCTTCCCCGTACCGAATATACTTCCGCATTAAATTGTTCCGATAATTGCCGATACTCAGAGAAACACGGTTCGATAATACCAACCTTCTGTGGCTGAAGTCCGAGCAGAATAAGTGACATACATTCAGCTGCACCATTCCCAACACAGATGTTGTCTTCGTCAACACTCAGCTTACGCCCAAGAATAGTTTTGAATTTCCTATGACCGGGGTCAGGATAACGGATAATAGATGATAACGCTCCCTCCAATTGCTTCAGTACTTGTTGAGGCGGCCCCAACGGATTGATGTTGGCACTGAAGTCGAGGAATGCACCTTCATCTTTTCCATAAGCCTTCGCGGCACTTTCTAAATCTCCTCCATGACCATAACGTTCTAGCATCCTTATTACCCCTCTGTCTTTAATTTACCATTGATAGCTCCATTATTGCTTAGGCTCTTCCTTTGCGTCAATTCAACCTTCCTTTGTTTCTAATCCACTTATAGTTTACAATTATAGAGGTTGTTCAAAAAGACATCTTTTGATCACGAAGTATAGCAAGAGGCGTATTCGACATCGAATATTGAATTCAGCCGGTCCTTCCGGTGCTCACGTAGGTACTGCCTACGCTCCGCTCCTCACTCCCTATCTTCATCCAATCTTCTCGGTGCTGAAAAGCTGACTTTTTGAACTCCTAATTATACAAGATTCAATAACATTACATACCTTAGACAAGTGGAGGAGTAGAGTAAACTATGCTATTCATCGATAACCAAGGAATTCATGATCCTGCTATTAACTTAGCCATAGAAGAGTACGCTTTAAAACATCTTTCAATGGACGAAAGCTATTTGCTTTTCTATATTAATCAACCTTCTATTATTATTGGTAAACATCAGAATACTATTGAAGAGATTAACCAAGAGTATTGCAAAGAGAACAATGTACAAATCGTACGTCGTCTCTCCGGCGGGGGTGCGGTATATCACGATCTAGGTAACCTTAATTTCAGCTTTATTACGAAAGATGATGGTCGTTCATTCCACAACTTCTTGAAATTCACCCAACCTGTTATTGATGCTCTGCAAAAAATGGGGATAAACGCTGAACTCACGGGGCGCAACGACATACAGGTTGGCGAACAGAAGATATCTGGTAACGCCCAATTCTCTTCTCGAGGCCGGATGTTCAGTCATGGTACGCTGATGTTCAACCTAAACTTAGACAATGTCCAAGCCTCTCTCAACGTGAATCCAGAGAAATTCAAATCCAAGAGTACCAAATCCGTACGTAGTCGCGTAGCCAACATCAGTGATCTTATGGAAAACACTATGACGATTGAAGAATTCCGTGCTGAGCTACTTCGTTCGATATTCGGAATGGATGCACAAGATGTGCCCCAATACCACCTAAAAGAAGAAGATTGGGAGCAGATCAATCGAATTTCCAAGGAACATTATCAGAACTGGGATTGGAACTACGGTATATCACCTGAATCGAACGTTAAACATTCGAAGAAGTTCCCTGTCGGTATCATTGATCTGCGCATGGACATTAATGAAGGGCGAATTCGTGATATCAAAATTTACGGTGATTTCTTCGGCGTTGGTGATGTGACTGATATTGAGGATATATTACGAGGTAAAAGATACGATGAAGCAGAAGTGCGTGAGGCTTTATCCGATCTTCATATAAACCATTACTTCGGTAATCTTGAAATGGACGATTTTGTTGGGCTCGTATTTCTGGAGGAATAGTGTAAATTGATCACTACGAATACGGATTTCCCCTCCCGTTCATAAGAGTTAGTCTCCCTACACTCTGCATTTAGAATATAAAAGAATGGATAGAGCTCATCAGATACATCTGATTCTCTATCCATTCTTTTTTTGTTTTATCATCTCAATAATCCAGATTATTTCAAACCGGTTGTCGCGTAGTTCTCAATAATACTTTTCTGGAAAATAATAAAGATGATGATAATTGGCATAACCATAAAGGTTGCACCTGCCATCTGCAAGGCAAAATTCCCGCCGTACTGACTTTTTAGTAATGAGAGGCCGACGGACAAGGTATATAACCTTTCATCGTTCGCCATAATTAATGGCCATAGGAAGCTATTCCATCCACCGATAAAGGCAAGAATGGCTTGTACAGCAAGAATAGGCTTCGAAACCGGAAGTATAATTTGCATGAAGGTTCTAAACTCACTAGCTCCATCAAGTCGTGTCGCCTCAATAATTTCATCTGGAATGGTCGTCATAAACTGACGGAATAGAAAAATCCCAAATGCCCCTACAAGACCTGGCAATACAATCCCCAACATGGTGTTCGTCAAATTCATTTTATTCAAGATCAAATAAACTGGAATCATAGTTACTTGGCTAGGAATCATCATCGTTGCCAACACCATGAAGAAAATACTATTTTTCCATTTAAAATTATACTTAGCAAAACCAAAGCCCGCCATCGCATTTAGGAACATCCCAAAGAAAGCAAAAAGGACGATAATCAATGTATTTTTCAAATACACAGCAAAATTCATATTGGCGAATAAATTTTTATAATTCTCAAAAGTAATATCCAGCGGCCATAATGTCGGCGGAATCAGGATAACTTCACTTTCCGTCTTAAAGGATGACAAGATCATCCAAATGAATGGAAGTATAAACAAGATACCCCCGATCGCTAATACGATTCCTGCACTCCACTGAAATATTTTATCTTTATTGTTGCCTTTCATCGGTTCACCTCCACTCTTTTAATAATCCGATTCTTTATTTTGTGCTTTATATTGAACTAACGTTACCGTAATGACAGCGATAAATAAGATAAATGATCCGGCCGCAGCATATCCAAAGTTACTCAATTGGAAACCATTTTTATAAATAAACAATGCAGCTGACATCGTACCATCCAGAGGTCCACCCTTGGTCATGATGAACGGTTCTTCGAAGAACTGTAGCCAGCCGATCATCGTCGTAATGGATACGAAGAAGATCGCAAAGCGCAACATCGGAATCGTAATTGTCG
Source organism: Paenibacillus sp. FA6 (assembly GCF_051550225.1). Taxonomy (NCBI): domain Bacteria; kingdom Bacillati; phylum Bacillota; class Bacilli; order Caryophanales; family Paenibacillaceae; genus Paenibacillus; species Paenibacillus sp. FA6. The sequence continues at coordinate 3,601,197 of NZ_CP188820.1, forward strand.
TAACCTGCTGCCAAGTATTCGCACCATCTAATTCCGCTGCTTCATATAAGGACCTTGGAATACCTTGCAATGCTGCAATGAAGATAATCATATTTAGACCTACCGCTCTCCAGAGAGCCATGAGAATCAATGATATTTTAGCTACCGTCGGTTCGGTTAACCACGGAATTGCAGATAAATTCATAGATTCTAAAATGTAATTAAACAGTCCAAATGCCGGATTGTACAAGTAAGCCCAGACAACCGCCACAGCTACAACGTTCGTAACCGAAGGCAAATAAAAGACAACACGAAATACTTTAAACATTTTAGACTTACCTAAGTTAATCAATAAAGCTACACTAAGAGATGTTAGAATAACTAACGGAACGCCAATAATAACGTAAAACAACGTATTAAAAATAGCCTTCAAGAACACAGGATCCGAGAGCACATTAATATAGTTCTTAATACCAACAAAGCTCAAATTCGAATAGTCTGCTAATCCCGCCAAGTCCATATCCGTAAAGCTAATGAACAGGGCCACGAAGATAGGTAGCAACGAAAATACTGCGAGTAATATGATCGCTGGTGCAATAAATAGGTAAGGCGCCTTTCTTGATGTGAAACCTTTCATACCCTAGTCACTTCCTTTACTCAGGTTCCAATAAACAGACAATGAGCATGCTAACCAGCTATTTCTAGCGGGTTAGCCTCATTGTTCGTTATTATTATTATTATTATTTCTTAATGATGGATTCAGCCTTCTTGTTGAAAGTGTCCATTTCTTTTTGAATATCAATACCTGGTGTACGGTACACTTTTTCAAAGCTGCTCAAGAAGCTTTGTGCCGTTTCTTCAAATGTTTTCGTAGAAGGCATTGGAACAGCTGTTGCTAATTGCTCACCGAATACTTTGTAGTTCGCATCATCTTGAAGAACTGGATCTTTCCAAGCTTCTTGCGATGATGGAAGAGATTTCGTTAATTCCATCCACTTCAATTGTATTTCTGGCTTCGCCATGAACTCTACAAATTTCAGAGATGCTTCTTGATTTTTTGTGAATTGGAATACGGACATGTTAGCTCCACCAAGAGATGAGAAGTTGTTTTCTTTGCCCGTAGGTAACACCGCTGTTGCCCATTTACCTTCAAGCTCAGGTGCTTGCTCTTGAATCAAATTAACCATCCAAGGCCCACTGATAAACATCGGCGTAATACCATCGCCCCGGAATCCTTGAACTGCGTCGATACCAAGATCCATTGGAGCAGATTTGTCTGTAAAGAATTGTTGCATGTATTTAACTGTATCCACAAATGGCGGTTGGTTGAATAACGGTTTACCGTCTGCATCAAACAATGTGGAACCATTCTGACGTGCTAACATAAAGGCAAGAGATTGTTCTTTAACATCAAGAGCAAATCCGTACTTCCCTTCACCACGAGCAGCTAATTTCTTCGAAGCATCAAGCATTTCATCCCATGTTTTTGGTGCTTGATCATAACCTACTTCTTTCAAAAGGTCTGTACGATAGTAAAGCACGCGAGTATCGATATACCAAGGTACACCCACATAGCTATCTTCAAATGTTCCAGTTTCAACCGAACCTGGATAGAAGTTCTCTTGTTTCAATCCAGGGTATTCATCTAAATATGGAGTTAAATCCATCAATGCTTTCGCATTTGCGAATTCAGGAATCCAAGTTGTACCCATTTGCACAACGTCTGGACCTTTTTTCGATGCAACAGCAGTTAACAATTTGTCGTGTGCTGTATCCCAAGGTAATGTTTGTACATCAACTTTAATGTTTGGATTCTCTGCTACAAAAAGTTCAGCGATTTTCGGAATCGATTTGGCTTCCTCACCCATTCCCCATACACTAATGGTTGTCACTTTATCACTTGCGTTACCTGTGTTTTCTGATTTCGCCCCACACCCTGTAAGGATACCCATAACAACTAATGTAGATGCTAATACGGTTGCTACTGTTTTTTTACGCATTTTTAATTTCCTCCTAAATCATGATAGTAGTTGATAATCCCCTTGAATCTCTATGTCTAATATAAGCTAGACCGGCCCCCTCAGAGTTATATTAATACTAACATTATAATTGTCTCACCTGCAATATAAACGTTTCGATACTCATTATATAACATGATGAAATCGTATTCAAGTGCATAATTAGGATTTATAGAAACGTTTATATTCCTTTTTTTTGATAAAATGGGTTGGTTGACGTCACATTCAAAGGTGTTTATAATGGTTATTATCAAAGATAGAAACGTTTCGATAGTTTGAAAGTGTTCCTGAAAACGTATTAATAGCTTTAACAAGATGGAGGGAAACATATGCCGGAACAACAGTTACGTACATTAATCAATCAAATGTCCATAGAAGAAAAAATCAGTCAGTTACTTCAGTTGGCGGGACCCTTTTTTGAAGGTTCCGAAAGCCAAGGTGAAATTACAGGTCCTATGGAAGGTCTTGGAATTTCAAATGATTCGATTCGAAATTCAGGGTCGGTATTAGGGTTAACAGGAGCTAAAGAAGTTATACAAGTGCAACAAGCTCATTTGAAAAATAATCGCTTAGGTATTCCATTATTAATGATGGCGGATATTGTTCACGGATATAAAACGATCTTCCCTGTCCCACTTGCGATCAGTTGCTCATGGGATATGGATATGGCCGAGAGCACCGCTGTAGTAGCTGCCGCAGAAGCTTCAGCCGCTGGTGTACACGTGACGTTCGCACCAATGGTGGATCTCGTACGTGATCCTCGTTGGGGAAGAGTTATGGAGACTACTGGGGAAGATCCTTTCCTTAATAGTGAATTTGCACGAGCCTTCGTAAGAGGTTTCCAAGGAACGGATTTAACTCACGATCGTTCCCGGGTAGCAGCATGTGTGAAACATTTCGCCGCTTATGGTGCAGCAGAAGGTGGTCGTGATTACAATACAGTGGATATGTCCGAGCGCCAAATGCGCGAATACTATCTACCAGCTTACCGCGCAGCTTTAGATGAAGGTTGCGAAATGGTGATGACAGCATTTAATACGGTCGATGGCATTCCAGCTACTGGAAACCGCCGTTTAATGAGAGACTTACTTCGAGATGAATGGGGCTTTGACGGTGTCTTAATTTCTGATTGGGGCGCAGTTAAAGAGATGATTCCTCACGGCATAGCTGCCGATGAAGCTGAAGCTGCCTATAAAGCCATTCAAGCCGGTGTTGATATTGAAATGATGACGCCTGCCTATGAACATCATCTAAAAGGATTAATCGAGAACGGTCAAGTCAATGAGTCCCTTCTTGATGAAGCCGTCATGCGTATTTTGACATTGAAGCACAAACTAGGCTTGTTCGATAACCCGTATCGTGGCGCAAGTGTTGAGCTTGAAGAAGAGCTCATATTATCAGAAACACATCGTCAAGTTGCACGAGACGCAGCCGCTAAATCTTGTGTGTTATTGAAGAATAATAATGTTCTACCTTTAAATGAAGAGCAAAAAATCGCTTTGATAGGTCCATTCGCTCAAAGTGGAGATATTCTCGGTCCATGGTCTTGGATGGGATCGAAAGAAGAAGCCATCCAGTTATATACTGGTATGGTCGATCTAGTAGGCTCCGCGCATATCACTACCGCACAAGGTTGTGATATTGAGACGGGAACGGAAGCTCAATTGGCAGAAGCCTTATTAGCAGCACAACATGTCGATGTCATTGTGCTCGCATTAGGTGAGCATTCAGACATGAGCGGCGAAGCTGGCTGCCGCGCAGATATTCGTCTCCCTCAGATTCAGCTAGATTTGATCGCTGCGTTACAATCATTGAATAAACCTATGGTTGCGGTTCTCTTTAACGGGCGCCCACTAGATTTACACGGAGTCTACGACCAAGTGGATGCCGTACTTGAAGCTTGGTATCCAGGAACCGAAGGCGGAGCAGCCATCGCTGATTTATTATATGGCAAACGAAATCCATCAGCTCGATTAACGATGTCGTTCCCATATGCAGTGGGTCAAATACCTATCTACTACAACCATTTCAATACAGGTCGTCCACAAGGCGCAGCAGATGCACAAGTACGTTATGTATCGCAGTATTTGGACATTCCTAATGAACCGTTATTACCTTTCGGATATGGTCTTAGCTATACAACCTTTGAATACAGCGAGCCTACTATTCCCTCCACAACGATGACGATGGAACAACCTTTGACCATCAAGGTACGTGTTACCAACACAGGGGAATGTAAGGGTGAAGAGCTTGTACAATTATATATCCGTGACATCGTCGGAGATGTGGTACGTCCAGTCAAGGAATTAAAATCCTTCCGCAAGATCATATTAGAACCGAGAGATAGTCAAGAAATCACCTTTATATTAACGGAAGAACAACTCCGTTACCATCATTCAAACCTAGAATTCAAGAGTGATTCTGGTGACTTCTATGCCTTTGTTGGCAGTAATAGTCGAGATGTTACGGAACTGAAATTCACATTAAAAAAGTAATGAAAGCGAGTGTAGAAAATGACAACGAGGAATAATTCAAATTTTCAAATACAATCAAATAACTTAACGTTTACATTTATGAATAGCGGAGATATACGTGAAATACTCATGGATCGTACGATGATTAATCAATGGATCGCCAATCCACTAGATGGATCACTAAACAATTTATACCTTCGTATACACAACGAATCCGGCATGAATATCACGCCACTTCTTGGTATTCAATCCACTAGTGAAATAAGCTACACCGATACTCAAGTGATCTATAACGGCATATTCGAATCCCTTCGCTATCGTGTAACGTTCACGTTAACACCTATGAATATTTGGTTCTGGGATGTTCAAGTTGAAGGACAAGGCGAAGTTGTTGATATCATTTACGGACAAGATATGGGTCTAGCGGATCAAGCGGCTGTGCGCTCGAACGAAGCCTATCTATCTCAGTATATAGACCATGCCATGTTTGAAGATGCAGAGAAAGGTTACGTCGTCTGCTCACGTCAGAATATGCCACAAGCCGGGGCGTTCCCTTACATCCAACAAGGTTCATTAACGAAGTCCGTGGGCTTCTCAACAGATGGCTTCCAATTCTTCGGTCTATCTTATAAATCGACGAATCAACCTGCTGCACTTCAACAGACACAATTAAATAATGAAATCTATCAATATGAATTTGCTTATACGGCGCTACAATCCGAACGGGTAACGATCAACGGGACCGCAAATTTTGTATTCTACGGGCAATTCAGTCCAGATCATCCGAGCGCCATTACATCTCTTGAATTCAACCAAGAAATTGCAGAAGCATGGGCTTACGTATCTGAACTGCAAGTAGCAGCAACTATATCCATTAGTAATGTAAGCATTGGATCGCATATCGGATCACCACTAGCAACCGAATCCATGACATTAGAAGAAGTGAAGACACTCTTCCCTAACCGTCACCAAGAAGAATGGCATGGCGAAGATTTGTTGTCCTTCTTTACGGATACGTACGAACATATTGTATTGAAAGCCAAAGAATTGCTCGTAGAACGCCCACATGGTCACATTCTAATGACTGGGGATAACGCACGTTTAAACAGTCAAATCTTAACAACAACTTCGTATATGTATGGTATATTCAATTCACAATTAGTTGTTGGAAATACGTCTTGCAACAAAATGATAACGAATGCTCGTAACGCGCTGAACGTGATGAAAACGTCTGGTCAACGCATTTACATCGAAATCGAAGGTACTTATCACCTACTCACCATGCCTTCATTGTTCGAAATGGGCTTCAACTATGCTCGCTGGCACTATAAAATGGCAGACGATATGATTATCATTACGAATCATACAACGGTAAACACACCTGAATTACACTTACAAGTTCGTTCTGCAAGTGGCAAAGCTTATCGTTATCTCGTAACTAATCAAGTCGTAATGAACAACAATGAGTACGTTACACCTTATCACATGGAACAATCTGATTCCGTACTTACATTCCGTGCAGATCCAGCATCTGATAGTGCTACTACGCTTCCGGAGCTCTGCTATCGCATGCAATTTACAGGTGCTGATATGACAGTGCAAGACGAAACGGCGATTGCTAAGCATGTAGATGCCGGATCAACTTCACTAGTAGTCCTTGAACTATCTACGACAAGTGAGTGGAATATGACGGCTCAAGGATTAATTGATGGAGAATATATACCTTTCGGAACTTCGGATGCAACTACCGAGATCGCTCAGTACCGTGCATTCTTGGAGCAAGTGATGAACGGCTTTAGCCTGAATCATCCCGAAGGCCTTACTGATGAGATTCAAAAAGTAAACGCCCTAGCATGGTGGTATACGCACAATATGCTAGTACATTATTCTGTTCCACACGGATTAGAGCAATACGGCGGTGCAGCATGGGGTACGCGTGATGTATGCCAAGGTCCAACAGAATATTTCATGGCAACTCAAAAATACGATGAAGTACGTGACATTATTAAGATGGTGTTCACGCATCAATATGAGGATGAAGGCAACTGGCCGCAATGGTTCATGTTCGATCAATACTATCGTATTCAACAAGAAGAAAGCCATGGCGATATTATTGTATGGCCACTCAAAATATTGGGTGACTATCTGAACTTTACGAAGGATTACAGCATTCTCCAAGAAGAAGTACCTTATTCCATCCGTCACACAGGCGAATTAACAGAGAAGAAAGCAACTATCTACGATCATGCTAAAAAAGAAATTGAATATATTAAAAATCATTTCTTACATGATACGCACTTATCTTCTTATGGCGATGGTGACTGGGACGATACGCTTCAACCTGCGAATGCACAGTTGAAACAGTATATGGTCAGCAGTTGGACGGTTGCACTAACTTACCAAGTGTTCAACCAACTCTCTTCGGCTCTATCCCATCATGATGAAGCGATGGCTGCTGAATTAAGCGATCTTGCTACAGGTATTCAAACTGACTTTAATCGCTATATGTTGCAAACCGATGTCATTCCAGGATTTGTATACATGGAAGAACCAGGTCAAGCGGAATTGATGCTACATCCAACAGATACGAAGACTGGCATTCAATACCGCCTCCTTCCGATGACTCGCAGTATGATCGGTGAATTGCTAACTGAAGAGCAAGCAGCGGCCCACTATGAACTTATTAAGAAAGAACTCTATTGTCCGGATGGCGTACGTTTGATGAACCGTCCAGCTCAATACGTTGGCGGTGTAAGCTCAAACTTCAAGCGTGCGGAACAAGCATCGAACTTCGGTCGTGAAGTCGGTCTGCAGTACGTCCATGCTCACATCCGCTTTGTAGAAGCGATGGCGAAGCTCGGGAAAGCAGATGAAACTTGGAAAGGGCTTGCCATGATTAACCCTATAGGCATCCGCAACGTTGTACCTAATGCTGAAATGCGTCAGAGCAACGCTTACTTTAGTAGCTCCGACGGGAAGTTCAATACCCGTTACGAGGCACAGGAACGGTTCAACGAATTACGTACGGGTGATGTCGCTGTCAAAGGCGGTTGGAGAATTTATTCTAGCGGTCCTGGGATCTACATGAACCAATTGATCTCCAACTGCCTAGGTATTCGCCATGAAGGCGGCGATCTTATTCTAGATCCTGTCCTACCAACAACATGCGATGGTATGCTATTTGACTTCACACTCAATGGATTTAAGACACGCTTTGTCTACCATATTACCGGTCAAGCAATCAACCGTGTAAGCGTAAATGGAAATGATGTTGCTATAACGCAAACAGCGAACCGCTATCGTAATGGTGGCCTTCGTATCGGCGAGCAACAACTTGGAGATTTGATGAACGAAACGATGAATGAAATCAACATTTATATGTAAAATCTATTTGGCGATCTTTCGGGATCGCCATCAAACTTGATATAATAGAACGAAGTATTCATAATGACCAAGTGAACGTTAGGAGCGAATGTCGTGATCAGTATAAAAGATATCGCTAAACAAGCCGGGGTTTCGATCTCGACCGTTTCTTATGCGCTAAACGGAAGTCCCAAAGTCACAGAGGAAACCGCATCAAGAATATTAGCTATTGCAAAAGAATTAAATTATGTACCTAATGCAGCTGCTCGAAATTTAAAAAGACAAGAGACTAAAATTATCGGCGCTTTCTTAACGGATTTCAATGGTGCCTTTTATGGTGATTTATTGCAAGGAATGAGGGAAGTTCTGAACAAGAATGGCTATGATTTAATTGTCTGTAGTGGAAAACAGTCGCATCGTCTGTTGCCGGAGAAAATGATCGATGGCGCTATTGTCTTAGATGCATTCTTCTCGAGTGAGGAATTGTTGCTTCATGCAGATCGTGGTCATAAGCTGGTTGTGCTCGACAGAGAATTAAAGCACCCTAACATCAACCAAGTATTACTCGATAATAAAGCAGGGGCCGGGCTCGCCGTTGAATACTTAATTGAACAAGGGCACCGTAAAATTTATGTAGTTACAGGACCTCCTGGCTCTTTCGATTCGAATCAACGACTACAAGCCGTCAAGCAAACGATTGATAGAAATCAGCCTATTGAATACATTGTCATCCAGGGAGACTTCAATAAATCATCTGGAGTACATGCGGCGCATAAAATTATGGAAGATTATACGGAGCCGGTTGCTGTTTTCTGTCTCAATGATGAAATGGCCATCGGTATGTACAACGCCGTACAGCAGAGTGAATTCCGTATCGGCGAACATATTCACCTGATCGGATTTGATAACATGGAGCTAACGCAATATACACAACCTCGACTAGCTACCATAGATTATTCAAAACACAAATGGGGTTCAATCGCTTCAGAGCAATTATTAAAACTCATTGCTTCGGAAGATGTAGAGCAGGAACGAATCTATGTTACGTTAATTCAAGGTGATTCTGTACATCAGCTATAATTCTATTCTAATTTCTGCATTTAGAACGTAAAAGAATGGCTAGAGAATCATCTGATTCTCTAGCCATTCTTTTAATGTTACTAATTCCTATTTTTACATTTCATACAAAGAAATATTTAGATCAATCGTTAGTTTGGTAGTCGCTAGTATTTCTCCTCCATCATATTGATAATTTCTTGTATTACAATATCCGGCTTCTCCATATGAATACCATGGCCAGCGTCGATGGTTAACAGATGACTTCTATCCGATAATTTCGCTATTTCTTGCTGATACTCTAACCAGGCTGATGACCCATCAGCTTTATCTTTCATACCAACTAACACATTAATGGGTATATTTCTTAATGCATCCTTCTTCTTAGATTCCATCACTTGTTCAGCACTCAATAGCATCTCATCATAACTACCATCCGGCCCAATACTAGACCTTACTTCTTCTATACTACCTTCCTCAAACTGCGGTTCAGGATGATCTATCAATTGTTGCTCGTAAGATGAATCAACAAATACAATACCTTTTACTTCTTCCGGATATTTCGTTGCATACATTCTGGCAGTAAACCCGCCGAGAGAATGGGCCACAATGATGAATGGGCCCTCTATTTGGCATGCCTGAAGTAATTTATGCAGCTCTATCGCCTTATTCTCACTTGTTCGAGACAGGGGGCTTGAACTGCTCCTTCCCAATCCAGCACGTTCATAGGAAACCGTTAGAGTTCGCTTCGAGAGCTCAGACTGTAATTTCTCCCATGTGTCGGATGTACCGCCAAAACCTGACTCAAAGACGATAACAGGCTCGTCGCTCTTGATCCCGTTCATCTTAACGACTAGTCCATATCCTCCAATATCTACTTTTTCATGTATGTTAATCACTTCGTTGGTATCCATTATATTTCCGGTAAATTCCAGTTCATATTCATTGAGAATCCTCACGAAATCCAAGTTGAAACGACCACTGCTGTAAGAACTCCCGTTTATAGTATAATCAGGAAATGTCACCTTTCCTTGATCTCCATAAGGTATCCAACCAATGTACATAGATGAAGATAGGCTATTCATTTGAAGATTCCCATTTATAAGCTCTACCCAATCTTTAGGGAAAGGGAGCACTCCATACTTATGCTTCTGCAAGGACACTGTCAACCCCAGCTGAACTCGCGGTGTATATGAATCTACATCTTGACTCCTGTATGCACCTCTTTCGCCAATTAGATAATATTTGAGTTCGCTTAATTCATCTTTAGGATCCATATTCCATACGATATAATGCGTGGAAGCATCCTTCTCGTCTATCTTCCAAATATAAGGCTCGCCCCTTGTATCGATTCTTCTCAGTTTCCACTGAAACCAATCCCATTCCCAGAAGCTCATTCCATAATGTCCATCGTCCGAGATAAAAGGAACAAAGACATGCTTGCTATCTAGCGGAATGACATCTAGAATTCCACTAACATTGGCCTCTGCATAAAGCTGATTCATAGCCTTAATCGCATAGCTGTTATCTGGGAATGCTTGCGGTTTCCCTTCATAAAACAAGTAACCGACGATAGCTATCATTACGATCAGAAAGGGGATCAGAATTGTTTTCTTATTCATCATTTCGCCCCTCCATTTCTATAAGTGGTTCCTTAGAGAGATAGTAATAGTTCTGATTGGGTGTCGTAATTAACAGTCCTCTGCCGTCATCTTGGATATAAACAACAGAATCCAGACCACTCCCCCATCTAGGGAGTGCACCTAATAGTACATAAGGAAAGCGCTCCTTCCGATAATAGGATCCCGATTCCAGCACAGACTCGCGGTGCCACTCAAGACCCGTAATAGTAGCAGACTTAAGATCACTTAGCTCGTTTTGAAATCGCTCCTTATTAAGAAAAGCCGGCGTAGCAGAAGGGTGAATAGCTACAATGGATGCATGCTCGATATCTGCAATATACGTGGATGGATCCTCTTTGGGATAAACCCAGTTATCGATGACACCACTCATTAACGCCGTACCTAAGAAAATAAAATTGGCCCCAAACCCTATCCAAGCAAACGGACGATACGTCTTCCATGACTTTTTTCGAAGCATCCCATATAATACCCATACGCCAAGAGGCAGTATAGATAACTTCAACGAAATATGAAATAGGTTAAAGTTTATCGTGAAAGAGAATATTCCGAGCAGAACTACGAGCATGACTCTCCAATATGCAGGTTTCTCCTGCTGCTTCAAAAACTGACGGGATACGAGAACAATTACGATGATCCAGCCCAATATTGTGCATAAAGATTTGACGACGTTATACGACAATGGTAGATCCAGATGAAATGACATAATCCTCCCCCGTCCAAATTTATTACTTCAAATACGATTTATAAACTAGGGATCATCCTCTACTTAATAACTCCCTTCATATCCGTTCTAACAGTAACATCCTCAAGTCCAACTTTCTCTAACACTTCAGGCGTCACGTATAAGCGGAATTGAAACATATAGCTATTATTTCGGTCTAGTATCACGGTTTGGTCAGAAGCACCTGTTAACTTATATTGATAGTCATACATATTCCCTTCACGAAGGCCGATACTTAAACTGAATTTGGATACAAGAGAATGAAGAGGGATATACTTCTCCCCGTCTTTTACAAATGTAAACGGCACTAGTTCTGAACCTTGAGAGGTCATCACTTCATGTTCATACAGACGATGGATCGGCAGATCTATAACAGGCAATGTCTTCATATCTAAATTGTCCGGTGCTTTCGTTGTCGGGCGAGGATCGATCCATGCGTATAAGTTCTCTTGCTCTGTTTTGGTTGCCAAACTTGATCTCCCTGTTTTTAGATCGTATACCCACGGAATTCTCCAAGGTTCATTTTTAGTAAATAACAATTTCTGTTCCTTATCCGAGTAAACATAGAGTGTCCCAAGTACAAGCTGTTTTGTTTCGCCCGTAGCAGGATCATACGTTGAGATTTCCTTTTGCTTCGCTTCGGGACTATATTGCGCTACTAGCAGCTTGCTGTCAGCCAGCCAATACACCGTTACAGATCGGAGACTTGAAATCCATTCTTGAATCTCACCTGTTGCCATATTTTTGAGGAAATAACTATGCAATTTAGTACTATAGACTGATTTACCGTTCGCTGACATCTCAGCACCGAAATTGGACGTCCTATATAACCCCCATTTACCATCAGGTGAGATGTCATAATTAAGGCCTCTTACCGCAGCCTGCGCTGTTGTATCTAAATATAAAGGATTAATATAGTCAAATAAATCTACTGCAGAAGCATTACTGAAATCGATACTCAGTTCTGGATAAGAACTCAATTTCGAATAATCCGTTGAAATACGTGCGAATTTATCGTTTAATTGCGCCCATTTACCATCATTCGTTGAAACGATCACTTTATTCGTATACTTTTCACCATCTGAACCACTCCAGTTATAATACGTACTACCTGAACTTGGATCTTTCCATTCCGCATATACAGTTGGCTTAATCTCTTCTGCTTGTGCTGCAGATGTAACGTACGTACCCCATACTGAGGCAAGAAGTATCGTCACCAACCCCACTTGAATCCTTGCTTTTCTAAGTATCTGCATGTTTATATTCCTCCTTGGAATTTTCCTCATCTATAACTAAGACGGATAATATGCAATATAGTTACATATAAAAAAAAACCACCGGTTATGACTAGACTCGCTGCCTAATCCCAGTGGTTTCCCGTAACCTATTTATATTTATGCCAATCCATATTACTATTCTCAAGCAGATGTTCAAAATTGTTATCCAATTTCTTTTGCTCTTGCTTACGAGCTTCCGCCTTCATCAATTCTTGTTCTTCCTTCTTCTTCAGTTCCTCAGCCTTCATCTCATCTGCCTGAGACTTTAATTGCTCAAGTATTTCACCACTTAATAAATCTTTCAACGTGATTGGTCTATCGTCAGATACAGGCTTTGGAGCTGGGGTAGATCTTTTCTTCTTAGCCATAGAATCATCTCCATTTCCAACTACATTATAGCAGTTTTCGATACGACGTTCTATCTCTTTGCTTGATAGCGATCATTGATCCCTCAATATGCGGTATATGTGCTCGTCATTATGGTAATAACGTTAATAGCAGCTATAGAAAGGAACACTACAACTATGAACTTTATCAGCAGAGTCATTACAAATATATTTAGCACCCCTTCAATTGAAAACAGCGACTCAAGTAAAGAACCGGAACAAACTAAAGTACCTTTAACAATAAACCTTCAAGAAAATATACAATATATTAAAAATTCACTTGGAAATAGCAGTGACATCGTCATCAGAGAAATTCAGATCGGATCGGAACGACAGATCAAAGCAGCCATTATATTTACAGACGGATTGGCGGATTCTAAATCCATTCAGAATTTCATTATGGAATCTCTTATGTTAAATATTTCAAATGCGGATTCCAATAAATTGGTTACGTCTCAAGAGGATATTTTTCAGGTATTAAAAGATCACTTTCTTACCGCTGGAAGTATTAAAGACGTTACGGAATGGACTCCTATATTTACATCCCTGTTATCCGGAGATGCCATCCTCTTATTAGAGGGATACGCAAAAGGTTTCAGTATCGGTATGCGGGGATGGAAAGACCGTGCCGTATCGGAGACGACTACGGAAACCGTCATTCGGGGACCTAAAGAAGGGTTCACAGAAAACTTACGTACGAATACAGCATTAGTACGTCGAAAAATAAAGGACCCTAATCTCTGGCTAGAAACTAAGGAAATTGGAAGAGTCACCAAAACCGATGTCGCGATCATGTATATCAAAGGAATTGTCAGCGACGACATTGTAGAAGAGGTGCTTAAACGCTTAGACAGAATCGATATCGATGGGATTCTGGAAAGTGGTTATATTGAAGAATTGATCGAAGATGAAACATACACTCCTTTTCCGACAATATATCATTCCGAACGTCCTGATGTCATTGCCGCCGACCTATTAGAAGGTAAAGTTGCCATATTAGTGGATGGAACTCCGATTGTCCTAGTCGTTCCTACCATGTTTGTTTCGTTCATACAGGCTGCGGAGGACTATTATCAACGATCGGATATTAGTAGCCTTATTCGTGTGCTCCGATACGTCTGTATTTTCATTTCCCTGCTAGGCCCATCTCTGTACATAGCCATCACCACTTTTCATCAGGAGATGTTGCCAACTCAATTGTTGATCAGTTTGGCTTCTCAACGAGAAGGAGTTCCCTTCCCTGCATTTGTTGAGGCACTCATGATGGAAATATCATTTGAAATTTTGAGAGAAGCCAGTTTAAGGTTGCCTAAAGCCATTGCACAATCCATATCCATCGTGGGTACTTTAGTCATTGGATCAGCGGCAGTAGAAGCCGGAATCATATCTGCGGCTATGGTCATCGTCGTTGCGATCACAGCCATTTCTAGTTTTGTCCTACCTGCTTATGACATGGCTATGACCATCCGAATGTTACGATTCCTCATGATGGGGCTTGCCGCTTCCTTCGGCTTGTTTGGAATTATCATCGGAGTCATTGCGATTGTTCTTCACTTGTGCAGCTTGCGTTCTTTCGGAATTCCTTATATGAGTCCGTTTGCTCCGTTTATCCTTGACGATATGAAGGATACGATATTTCGAATGCCCCGTTGGGCCATGTTCACCCGTCCTCGTTTGATCAATAAGAAGAATATCATCCGGGAACAAAGTACCCCTCCGGAAAAACCGCGAAACAATACAGGAGGTTGACCTATGAAGCGGATGGGACTCTTACTTTGTATTTGTATTCTCTTGGCTGTATCTGTCACTGGTTGTTGGAGCCGTCGGGAATTGAATGATCTAGCTATTGCTGTAGGATTGGGAATCGATAAAGTCGGAAACAAATACAACATTTCTGTTCAAGTAGTAGAACCCAGTGAAGTATCCGGAAATAAAAGAAGCGGTCTGGCACCAGTCACAATGTATCATGCCACTGCCGATAGCCTATTAGAGGCACTTCGAAAAATGACAACAATTAGTCCACGTAAAATTTATATAGCCCATCTACGAATTGTCGTCATTAGTGAAGCCTTGGCCAGAGAAGGTATAGGTGACGCTTTAGATTTCATATCAAGAGATCCTGAAGCACGCAATGACTTTTTTGTTGTGGTTGCAAAAGACGCTAAAGCTATGGATACACTAAAAATATTAACCAATCTGGAAAAAGTGCCTGCTGTTCGATTATTTACAACTTTGAAAACGTCAGAAAAACAGTGGGCACCTACAACAGCTGTTAAATTGGATGAATTAATAGCTGATCTTGTGAGCGAAGGAAGAGAGCCCGTATTAACAGGACTGAGAGTCATAGGCGATCCCGAAGTAGGAGATTCCAAAAAAAATGTTGAAAGCATCCTGTCTCCTACTGATTTACAGTACTCAGGATTAGCTGTATTTAGAAAAGATAAGCTGATTGGTTGGTTGAGTGACGAAGAAGGGAGAGCGTACAATTTTATTAACAATAATATTAACAGCACGGCTGGATCTGTTGATTGTCCCGATGGAGGAAAAGTCACATTTAGAATCATTCGAGCAGACTCAAAGGTTAAAGGCAGTATGAGGGATGGGCGGCCGCGAATCGATATCGAAGTGAACACCGAAGCGCATGTGGCCGAGGTTCAATGCTCGCTTGACATGACAAAACCAGAAACTATAGCGGAATTAGAGAAATGGGCGGAACGAAAACTAGCAGATATTATTGATTCGACAATAGCTAGGGTGCAACAAGATTACAAAGTCGATATTTTCGGATTTGGTGAAGCCATTCGACGATCTAATCCTAAAGCCTGGAAAACGATGAAGAACAATTGGAATCAGACTTTTTCAAATATTCCAGTGAATGTGAAGGTTAATTATAAAGTTCAACAATTAGGGAAAATATCCAATTCTTTTCTAGAAGAAATCAAAGAACAAAAAACGGAGTGAGATGAAAGCATGCCTGAGCACGGTAAAATAAGTATTCGTCAATTCACCATCCTAGTGATATTCGTCACCATTGGTGATTCAATTCTGATATTACCTTATATATCTAGTTCGTTTGCAAAACAAGATACATGGATATCAGGCATCGTCGGGTTATTAGTAGGTTTGTTAGCCGTTTATATTTTCAGCATGCTTGGAAATCTATACCCGAAATTAACCTTGATACAATCGATTCAAAAAATTCTCGGTAAATGGTTCGGAACACTCATAGCCGCTTTATTTCTTCTATACCCTTTGATTACAGTTGTGGCATATACAAGGGAGTTGGGTGATTTCATCACTACAGAGATGATGGCTGAAACCCCAACTCTAGCAGTTCAAATCTTATTTACATGTATTGTTATCTTCGCGGTACGTTTAGGCCTTGAGGTTATTGCACGTACAGGGGAAATATTCTTACCCTGCATCATCCTTCTGTTTCTCCTATTAGTCATTTTTCTTAGTCCACAAGCTAAAATGGAGAATTTACTACCTATTCTAGAGAACGGAATCAAACCCATATTACATGGTTCCCTCTCCTTTATAGCATTTCCATTCTTGGAACTCTTTGTTTTTATAATGATCTTTCCTTATATAAATCAAGTTAAACCTATAAGGAGAGGTTTCTTACAAGGTGCACTATTAGGTGGAATCGTACTAATCATCCTTGTCGTGATCTCTATTCTTGTTCTTGGTGCCGATGTGACTTCGAGAACCATTTATCCGAGTTATTCCTTGGCCAGAAGAGTAAGTATCGGTCAATTTTTCGAGAGAATGGAAGCTATGGTTGCTCTTCTCTGGATGTTAACGATCTTTATGAAAACCACCTTTTATTTCTATGTTTTTACCTTAGGGTTGGCTCAATTATTGAAATTAAAGGGATACCGGATGTTAACCTTACCTACTGGGTTTCTCATTATAATACTTTCGCCTATCATTTCCCCAAATATAACGTATTACAATAAAGTCCTTGCCGAATACTGGCCTTATTTTGTTGCGACCTGCTGCCTACTCTTACCTTTGTTTTTATTAGCGATCCATTTTATTAAAAATAGATTTAAGCAATCAAATGAAACTTGAATAAAAAGGAGCCATAGGCATGCTATCTATAACAGGGATCCTTATCATTGTCACTGCCATCATCGCCATTGAGGTTCCATCCCTTAGGAGAAGGAAATTAAAAAAGGAGCTTTGGGCATTTTCCCTCCTCTTATTGTTCGGGACTGTATTAGGTATTGCTCAAGCATTACATATCAAAATTGCCAATCCTTTGGATTGGGTCATAGCTATATACAAACCGATTTCTGATATCGTGGATGTATGGCTAAAGTGAACACCTGAGGGAGGTAACGACATGCCTGAGAATGGTAAAATAAGTATTCGTCAGTTCACCTTACTAGTGATGATCATCACCATTGGTGATTCCATTCTAGTATTACCTTCCATCACTGTGTTCAAGGCACAACAAGATGCATGGATATCTAGTTTCATTGGAGTAGCCGTAGGTTTATTTGCCGTATACATTTTCAGCATGGTAGGAAAGATCTATCCCCATCTAACCCTAGTTCAATCCATTCAAGAAATATTAGGTAAATGGATTGGGACGATCATATCGTTTTCTTTCCTGTTTTACCTTTTTCTTTCTGCTGCATCACATTTAAGGGAAATCGGGGATTTTATAACCTCAGAAATGATGCCGGCTACCCCCATTTCAGCGATTCTAATCTTGTTTATAGCTGTAGTTATTATGGGGGGGCGATTAGGTCTTGAAGTCATTGGTCGTACAGCGGAACTTCTCTTCCCGGTGATCATCCTGTTGTTCATCATACTAGTCATTTTCCTCACTCCTGAAGCAGAAATCGAGAACTTACAACCCATCCTAGAAAACGGAATAAAACCCGTATTGAAGGGTACTATCTCTTTTATAGCCTTCCCCTTTTTAGAGTTAGTTGTTCTATTAATGATCTTTCCTTATGTAATTAAAAGAGAACAAATAAAGAAAGGCTTTTTACAAGGTACACTATTAGGCGGTGTCATTTTAATCATCCTTATCGTCATCTCAATTTTAGTTCTTGGTGCCGATGAGACTTCAAGAAGCCTATATCCTAGCTATTCCTTGGCCAGAAGGGTAAGTATCGACAGCTTTTTCGAGAGAGTTGAAGCTATGTTAGCTCTCATGTGGTTGTTAACTATTTTTATAAAAATCACGGTTTATTATTTAGCTTTCAATATAGGATTAGCCCAATTATTGAAATTAAAGGACTATCGGATGTTAACCCTACCTACGGGGTTTCTCCTAGTTGTACTTTCATTGATCGTCTCCTCGAACGTAACGTATTTCAATAATGTCATTGCCGAATACTGGCCGTTTTATGACATGACTTACGGATTTCTCTTACCAGTGATATTGTTAGGGGTATATTTTATTAGAAAAGGATTTAAGAGTTTGATAAAAACTTCAACATAATCAGTAATAGTAATATCACCAGTACGGCTCACCTTCCACCTCCTTCTTGTCCAACCCTAATCTTTACGGTACAATTTGGTCACTTGCTTATGAAAGGATGTCTCAAGTGAACCGTACTCATCTCGCTAATCTCAGTCTACTTCTTGTTGCCATGATGTGGGGTTCTACCTTTCTCATCGTTCAACAAGCCGTTCGAGTGCTTCCACCTCTCGCTTTTAACGGGTTACGATTTCTTGGCGCAGCCGCATTATTGGCTCTTATTATTACTGTGTTTTATCGGAAAGAGTGGAAGATATTATCTTGGAAGATGCTTAAGCATGCAAGTCTATTAGGTATTTTTCTATTCATGGGCTATGCATTTCAGACCGTAGGACTACTCTATACAACAACCTCGAATACAGGCTTTATCACAGGGCTTTCTGTTATCCTTGTTCCCTTCCTGTCTTTGATTCTGTTGAAACACCCGATCTCTCGCTACACATGGATAAGTGCTCTATTAGCTGTAATCGGGCTATATTTACTGGCATTCACAGGCTCATCCTTCAGTCTCAATAAAGGTGACCTACTTATATTGTTATGTGCTATTGCCTTTGCTTTACATGTAACCTATACAGCCATTTTCGCACCAACATACCCAGCTCTGCTGCTCTGCACGCTTCAAATGTTCATCGTGGGGTTACTAAGCACATTCTCATCCTTGTTGTTTGAGGATCTGGGTCCAATCCATCAGGTCGTAGATCAATTGGTACAGCCAGAAGTACTTCTCGCATTACTCATATCCATAGGACCTACAAGCGCATTAGCCTTTTGGATTCAGACGGTTTGCCAGAAATTTACCTCACCTTCGCGAGTGGCTATTATTTTTGCGATGGAGCCAGTATTTGCGGTCTTCACGGGTGTCTTCTTTGGTGGTGAAGTGCTAGGGACGCTTGCTGGAATCGGATGTATTTGTATTCTCACCGGCATGATTATTGCTGAATTGAAATCTATACCGAGCACATTGCAAGCGAAATAGATTACAATAGAGATAGACAGACTATAACTATCATATTTAGGGAGAGAATCTCATGTACAAATTGATTGCTATCGATATCGACGACACACTGATTAACGATGACAAGGAAGTCTTGCCTTCTACACAAAAAGCTCTCGAGCAAGCCATTGCTAAAGATGTTGTCGTTACCCTTGCTACAGGTCGTGCTTATGCATCTGCGAAGAACGTTGCACGCCAGACGGGTCTAAACGTTCCTATCATTACATATCAAGGTGCTCTGATTAAGAATCTCTTAGATGAAAAGGTACTATTTGAACGTTTCGTCCCAACCGACGCTGCTCGCAAACTATTTGATTATTGTATCGAGCATGACTTACATGTCCAGACTTATATTGATGATAAACTATATGCGAGAGAAGAGAATCAAAAGCTGATTGATTATTGTGCGCTCAACGGAACTCCTTACTATATTGAGCCCGATTTCATTAAACTGGTGGACCAACCCACACCTAAAATGCTAATTATTGATGATCCAGCTTATTTGGATGAATTATCTCCTATTCTTCGTGAATTGTTGGGTGACCAAGTCCATATCACCAAATCTAAACCACAGTTTTTGGAAATCATGCATCATGAAGGTACGAAAGGTCATGCCCTTACCTTCTTGGCTAATCACTTCAACGTGGAACTCTCGGAAACAATCGCTATTGGCGACTCTTGGAATGATCACGAAATGTTAGAAGTTGCAGGTCTAGGCGTCGCTATGGGTAATTCTATTGAGGCCCTCAAGGAAATCGCGGACTATATAACATTAAGCAATAATGAAGATGGTATTAAGCATGTCATTGAGAAGTTTGTGTTGAACGCGGAGTAAGTGAGTGGTGTATAAATACCTTTGCTATAAGAATCAGACACAAAAAAACCTGCCAAAGTGCAGGTTTTTTCCTTTGAAGCTCCTTGCTAGTGGAGCAGTTGCCCAAATGACAGTTAAGCTAGGGAGATTAGTGAAAAGCAGGAATTTCCCAGAAACTAAATGTCATTTGTAGAACTAAACATAGTATTGGGAGGATCATTCAAGGAACACGACTTTTACAGCGGATGTACCCTTACATATTCCCTACACTATGAACCATGAACATCATCCCTAGCAACAATCCAGCAAGTAACGCATAACTAACCCCAAATTTAATGCGGGATGACAGTGGCACTTCATAATACTTGTCATTCTCATAACGAGTATATTCCAACTTACAGTTTACTTTAACATGGTATCCCTCTGGCAAGTGTTGATGCTCTAACCCCGTCACTTGGACTCTCTTAATGATTCCCTGCTGTGGCATGGAGATTTTTCCCCTGAAATCCATGCTCACCCACTCAGTCTTTACATATTGTCGTTGATCCCCGAGTTCACTATACGTCATGAAGGGTAGCTCCCTCTTATGCTCAGGTCCAGGAATCACATGTCCTTGAGCGTAAAGATGTTCCACAGGAACCACAAATGTAGCTGTTACAGACTCAATGACATCATTTTTCCTACCCTTGACATACTTCTTATACAAATCATAAGCAAATAACGCCCATATAATAAAGAAAATAATTGAACGTAAATAAATAATAATGCCTAACCCACCGATCAATCCTACAAGCCATAACCAACGTGAAACCGCGGTAGCAATCCTTCCTCCATCTAACGGATGAATCGGCAATAAATTAATTAGGTTGAGAAAAAATCCAACATAAGCCAATGAATACAATAGCGGACTATCCATATAATAAGCAGCCGTAAAGACACCTATCGCCCCTAATGTTCCTAGTACTGGTCCACCTAATGCGATATACGCCTCCGTCTTAGCATCTTGTGGATGCTTCTTCATCGCAATCATCGCCCCAAGAAAGGGTATAAACAAAGGCGCTGAGACTGGAAGTCCCTTCTGTTTAGCCGCGATCACATGACCCATCTCATGAATTAATAACAATAACACTATTCCGATAGCAAACTGCCATGGATAGATCAGTGCATAAGCACCAACCGAAATCGCCATAGAGAATATAGCTCCACCTAGTTTACCGAATTTCAGAAGCGCTAATAGCGACTTCCCTTTGAGAAGTATAAACGTCATTGCACTTCCCAGATACCATAGCCGTGAATCCTTTTTCTTCTCTGTTTTCTGCAAACGATTACTCCCCTTCCATTCTCCGAAACTTTCCCTAACCATAAGTTCACATACCTTGAACATATTATATGTAGTATCCCGATAGTATCATATGGCATAAGAACAGTAAATTAAACTGAATTCCATTGTAGAGGTAGTTCAGAAACACAACAAGGGAACCGTCCTTATTAAAGTGACGGTTCCCTTGTTCAAATATGAATTTTGCCTATATTAGTGGTTCGATTTATTTAGCTTTAGCTCTATCTTTACCTTTATCTGATTCGCCTGCATTCTTGTTAGCTGCATCACGATCCTGTTGCATTTCTTCTACTGTTTTCACTTTCAGACGAGCTGCTCCTTGATAACCTTCCTTCGTTGGAATAAGATTGCCTGCCGCGAGGCGTCCCTTCGATTCTGCGATCGCTTTACCGTACTGCGGAAGCCACGCTTCTTGAGCAACGAGCATCTCGTCGACCATCTGCCATATTTCTTTCGGATTACATACGGCCCCGACCAAAGGATCCATCATAAACGCCTGACGAAGAAGTTGATCATCACCATGAACTGCTGCCTCTACTGCTAATCGTTGTACCGAAATACTCACATTACATACAGCTGCTGGCCCTAGGGGAAGATCTCCCACCACAGGCATCGCGATACCATTACGATCCACATAACCTGGTGCTTCAATAATAGCATCATCCGGCAGATTAGAAATAATACCGTTGTTGACCATGTTGAAATGCCCACGATATACTCTGCCCGTCTCAAGTCCTTCTATTATATACGAACCATGCTCTTCGCTACGCTCCTCTTGCTTATAAGCATGCGGTGAATCTTTCATCCAGTTGGGGAATTCCGTCTCGAACCAATGACGTCCTTCTGTACAGACACGTAGATATCCACCTGTCTCTCCATTGATCCAATTCCCAAGATCAATCCATTCTTCAATTTCATTCGGGCGCTTTCTATACCATGGTACATATTCACTTAAATGTCCGTTCGACTCCGTGCTGTAATACCCAAATCTCCGTAACATATCGATTCTAACCTTTTCCGTT
This sequence comes from Paenibacillus sp. FA6, assembly GCF_051550225.1. Classification (NCBI taxonomy): domain Bacteria; kingdom Bacillati; phylum Bacillota; class Bacilli; order Caryophanales; family Paenibacillaceae; genus Paenibacillus; species Paenibacillus sp. FA6. The sequence continues at coordinate 3,623,786 of NZ_CP188820.1, forward strand.
CTACTGAAATCAGCATGATTCTCAAAAGCTTCTAACAACTTACCCGTCAAATCTTCGCCTTTATGACCAATTTGTACATACCAAGTTTGATGGTTGATCCCTGCACAGATGATATCGACTTCTTTCTTGTCCAAACCGAATACTTCTGCAATTTGTGAATGTCCACCCTGCACACCGTGGCATAGACCAACGGTTTTAACTCCACCGTACTTGTTGCAAGCCCATGTAAGCATCGCCATCGGATTAGCGTAATTCAGTAGAAGTACATCTTCGGCTGCCACCTCACGGATATCTTTACAAATATTTAACATCTCATGAATGCCTCGTTGACCATACATGATCCCACCTGCACAAAGCGTATCACCAACACACTGATCAACCCCATATTTCAAGGGGATATCTACATCCGTTGCAAATGCTTCAAGTCCACCCACACGGATCGTACAAATGACGTACTTGGCGTCTTTCAGAGCTGCTCTACGATCTGTCGAGGATTGTATGGTAATATCAAGACCATTCTCCCGTATATCCCTTTGGCATAGCTCAGTTACCATGTCCAAATTGTGTGAATTAATATCAGTAAAAGCAACTTCGATATTGTTGAATTCTGGAACTGACAGCATATCTCGCAGCAGTCCGCGCGTAAATCCTATACTACCTGCACCAATAAATGCAATTTTAAATGACATTAATAATACTCCCTTCAAGGTAGAATTCAAGGTGAAGCATCAGGTCTCTCTGATAGCTTGATTATATCAGCCCTTATTAGGTAAGCGTTATCAAATTCATTACCTCTTTATTAGAAAGGTGTCAACAATCCTCACTTTTTTGGATTACAAATTGACCATCGGGAGGTGATGATTTACGATATTCAACAGGCGTCATGCCCATATGCTTCTTAAACATCATATGTAGATACTGACGGCTACTAATCCCAACATAATCAGCAATTTCAGCTATTGGAATTTCTGTTTGTCGCAATAACATTTGAGTCTTCTCCATACGAAAGGTATTCAGGTAAGCCATAATGGATGTTCCCGTCTTCAGCTTGAATACTCGTTGGAGATAGCCCGGATGTAAATTGATAGACTCGGCAATATCTTTAATCTGAACGTTGCGGTCATAATTCTGTTGTAGATACTGTATGCATTGTTGAACATACTTCCCCTGTGTACCCGACGCTCCCTCAGTCATGTTCTCTTGATGTAATCTAGCAATCCGAATGAGGAGCTGGGCAAGTAGAATTTGGGCCATAGGCTCCAATCCCGTTGAACTAGCATCCAGCTCGAACACAAGACTCCTAAGAACATGATGAATATCATGAAACTCACGTAGTACGAGGAAAGAATCGGTGTCATGAAATAATGCGGCGAGGGACTCCTCCTGTTCAGCTAATTGTTTCATAGAGGGAAACAAGCCATTGGATCGGGTGAATCGAAATTCTATATTAAGCATTCGACATGTATCCGCTACTAATAACCGATGAGGAACACTGCCATTCAGAATGATGAATTCACCTTTTTTTAGCGTCACTTCAGAACGGTTCTTCCTCTTAGCCAACAACTCAACGGAACAGACTCCGTCCATGACATACATGATCTCTGCAGCCTCATGGGTATGATATGACATTTCGAAATCTTTCCATTCTTTATAGTAATAAGCACTTACTTCTGGTTGGTAGTCCTTAACCATCAGTAACTCAGGAAATAAACCATATCCATTCACTAATGATCATCCTTTCAGATTAGATCAACACCCAAACCCGTACGTGCTAGTGTCACTTCTGGTGGAAGGGGATAATCTTGATTCAGATCAACATCATGAGACATATGCGTATAGATCACTCTATGCGGCCTAATCTCTTGCAACAATAGTTCCGCTTCCTTCATATCGTACACAGAACGCGTTGAGAATTCAGCCATTTCATGATAGAAGCTAGTCCCTAGCACCAACAAGTCCAAGCCAACTAATAATTGTTTCTCTTCATGACTAAGGTTAATAGCATCAGAGCAGTATCCCCAGCTATATCCTTCCTTCTCCAACCGATAAGCATACGAATACCCATTCTTTCCGTGATAGACCTTCCAACCTATAATCTGCCATTCACCCAGTTGGACTCCATGATCTATAGCTATCATATCCAGATGATTGTTCAACCAAGGGAATTGAGCCAAAATAGCTGTTATAACCTCACCTGGCGCATACAACTGACCCTTTCTACCTGTCCAACGACAAGCATCAGCCCACTCTGGTAATCCGGCAATATGATCGAAATGCGCATGCGTAACCAGAATCTTCTCCGTCATTCGGTAGCCTAATGTCTCCATCTGAGTACGCCAATCAGGTCCGCAATCAATGAGAAAACAACCCCATTCCCCCTCAACTATAACGGATGATCTCAGTCTACGATTCGCACCGCTCTCCCTCGCTTCCAGACATACGTTACAATCGCAATACACCCGTGGAACGCCCATGGCATCGCCGGTCCCTAGAAACATCAATCTATCCATAATGACCTTCTCCTTATACTTCTTTCACTTTTTACTCGTATATGTATAGTTCTATTATAATTCATTAACATCCTAACGCAAAAAAAGACGCCCAACGGCGCCCTTGGTGGGAAAATTCATGAGGGAAATCCGATGGGCTACCCCCGGTATATAGGAGCGCGAATGCAGGCTTTATTTCACAGCCCGGCAAGCACCTGATACCATACACCACGCTTAGAGTATATCGTTTCACGTACATGTTCCCATCCACCGAGGTATTCAATATCGAATAATCCTTCTGGTATTGGAAATTCACTTTTGTTCTCATTGTATATCACTTCATTCACTGAACGAAATCCATGTTTTGCAAAGATTCTTTGTGCATCTTCACTCCATAAATATGCCACAAAGGCTTCAGCCACCTCACGTGTACCATGCTTATCCGCATATTTGCTAACGACAGCCGCTGGATTCTCGATAAGGATCGTATCACGGGGAACGACAATATCATATTTCACACCCTTCGCAATACGAGCCCGCAGTTCATTCTCATAGGTAACAATGACGTCCCCGACGCCATATTCAAATGCCGCCATGGATGATCTGCCGCTTTTATCAAGCGACTCAATATTGTGATGTACCTGTTCAAGAAATTGTTTAGCTAATTCCGGATCTTTCTTACCTTGTTCCTCAGAAAATTTTAGTCCTGCTCCATAAATAGCATTAATATCCCACTGTGCTCCACCAGAAGTCTTCGGATTGGGATATACAACCTTGACCCCTGGTTTCGTTAGATCAGTGAAATCCTGTATTCCTAACGGATTTCCTTCCCGAGTACCCAGCACCACAATCGACCGGCTCACCATTCCGCTCTCAGGCTTGTTCTTCCAACTCGCGTCCAACAGATTAGCTCTAATCAGTTTGTCTATGTCCCCTTCCATCGCTAGTAGGGTCACGTCTGCTTCGAACCCACCCGCAATGGCACGTGCTTGTGTACCGGAAGCTTCATAAGACTCTTGAAACTTGACGATCTGCCCCGTCTTTTGTTCCCACTCCTGCTGGAATTGAGGTAATATTTCCGTTAATGCATCCTTAGCTACGCTATATGCACCGATGACAAGGGTCGTCTCACCTACTTGTACAGTCGGTTGGTCTGGATCGACTGCAACATCTTTACTACAACCAATAACAGCAAGAATTGAAATCATCATCAGCATACTCAAGCCTATATTACGAATACTTAATCCCCTTGTCACCCTTAACCCCTCCATTTCCCATATGCACTTTTATATTCTATATCATCATCGTCATTGGATCTTCTTTCAACTTGTTCTCCATAATCCAGCTGCGTTCGTCATTGAACAAATAGGCTCGGTGAACCAATACCCGAACTTCTTCACCAATACTCAGCGTTTCTTTCTCTAATGAACGATAAGTACTCAGCTTATGGCTACCCACTTCTACCTCAACAAGCCATTGACTTCCACGAAAATGTAAATGTCGAATGATTCCCTGTTCTGTAGCAGAGAGAAGAATAAACTCATTCTCATGTCCCACCTCAATATATTCTGGGCGAATGAGCGCGCGTGTTCCTGGTGACCTTCCTGCCTCTTCGAAACCTTTCAATTCGGATGCATCTTCAATGACAGTAGACTCCCCGATAAATGTCGCCACAAATGGTGTCTTCGGTTCTTTATAAATATCCCACGGTGTTCCCTTCTGTTCGACACGACCATGGTTAATGATCATAATCTCATCCGCTACCTCAATTGCTTCATCCTGATCATGTGTGACAAATATCGAAGTGATCCCTACGCGTTCAATCAAGTCTCTCAGCCATGTTCGTAGCTCTTGGCGAATCTTAGCATCAATAGCTGCGAACGGCTCATCCAACAGCAACAGCTGCGGTTCAGGGGCTAAAGCACGTGCAAAGGCCACCCGTTGACGTTGTCCACCCGATAACTGATGAGGATAACGTTTCTCGAATCCTTTGAGACCTGTCAATTCTACCAATTCCATAACCCGATCCTTCACTTTGGCATGGGGTATCTTCTTCACTTTCAGACCAAAGGCGATATTATCGAATACCGTCATATGCTTGAACAGGGCATAATTCTGAAATACAAATCCGATTCCACGCTCCTGCGGAGGTAATTCATTCACTAACTCTCCATGAAAACGAATTTCGCCGGAATCGAGATGCTCAAGGCCCGCCAACATCCTTAATATAGACGTTTTCCCACCGCCACTCGGTCCTAACAATCCGATTAGATGTCCTTTCTCAATATCGAAACTAACGTCATTAACCGCATGAAAATCTCCAAAGTGTTTATTCAAATTACGAACTTCAATATGCATATTAGGACACGCCCTTTCTTTTCTTCGTCCATTCCATCAAGAGAAGTAATCCCACCGAAGTAGCCGCAAGTACCAGAGCTACACTATTGGCTGCTACCACATTGAAATTCTCCACATCCTGATACACCAACGTAGTTGCCGTTTGAGTTTTATTCATAATGTTACCTGACACGACAAGAACTGCACCAAATTCACCGAGTGAACGAGCTACGGTTAGAACAACACCGTATAGAACTGCCCACTGAATAGAAGGCCATGTCACCTTCCAGAACGTTCTCCAACGATATGCACCAAGTGTTGAAGCTGCTTCTTCCTGTTGCGATCCTATCTCTTGTAACACTGGCATCACCTCTCGGACCATCAGAGGAAATGTGACGAACAATGTGGCAATGATCATGCCAGGGAAGGCATATACTACTCGAAATCCAATATTTTCAAAGAAGGCACCCATAATACTTTCTGGTCCCATCAGCAATACGATCATTAAACCTCCAATAACAGGTGAGACGGCATATGGAAGGTCAACAACGCTATTTAAGAATCCCTTCACCTTATTACTGAGCCAATCACTTCTAACCAAGTAAATGGCCATCATAACCCCGAAGAACGTGTTAATACATGTGACGACTACCACGATCAAGCCAGTCATCATCAATGCATGAAGGGCCTCTGGTCTAATCAGAGCATTTGTCAAACCACTGAACCCTTCGCTGAAAGCGCCTGTCGTCATTTTGATCAAAGGGATAATAATTAATATCGTGAACACAGCATAGGTCAACCCTATCAACCATTTCTTCATAATCTTCTACCTCTCATCTGCACCAAATTAATGCACCAAAGGATGGAGAAGGATAAGGTTAACAAAATAATAGACACAGCCGCAGCTCCGATCGCATTATCACTCTCTACCTCACCAAATATATAGACGGAGGCAACTAATGTCCGACCTGGAATATTTCCAGCTACTAATACAACAGCTCCGAACTCAGCTAGTGCTCTGGAGAAGGCAAGCATACCTCCACTAATAATTCCTGGTGCCATCGAAGGGAGAAGAACTTTGTGAAACACACGCAATCCTGTAGCACCCATCGTATATGCGGCTTCTTCTTCTGTAGGGTCAATCTCCTCTAACAGCGGTTGCACCGCTCGAATAACAAAAGGAAAAGTAACAAATACCATTGCAATCACAACTGCAGGCTGATGAAATACAATCTCAAATCCTAATGATTCTGCTAACGACCCAATAAAACTACCGGGGCCTAAGAGTAGCAATATCATAAGACCACCGACAGCAGTAGGTAACGCGAACGGAAGATCTACCAGACTATTCAGAAACGATTTTCCGAAAAATTCATATCTATTCATTACCCATGCGATCATCGTTCCTATAACGACATTGATTATTGTTGAAATAATAGCTAACTTCAGTGTTAACAGAATGGCTTTCCATGCGATAGGGTCGCTGATACTCTCAATAAACGTTGCCCATCCAAGGGAGAAAGAATTGAAATAAACGCCTAAGAGAGGCAACATAACTAATATTATAAAATAAAGTAAAACGGTACTTCGAAACCCCCAAATCCATCCTTTATGCCTCAATATAGTGTTCACACTTATTTCCCCCTGCCTCCAAAATTTGTATTGGTCGGCTTATTCTTTTTACAATAAAAGAATTCCCATTAAAATACTTGGTTTAACATATCAGTACTTTATCAACAAATGGCTATATCCGTCAATACTTTTATTGTAAATAGCTGTTCAAGCCCAGCACCACTGGGCTTGAACAGCTATTTATCATTATCATTTATATACTTCATACGGGAAATGAACGGTAATTTCTATGCGTATATAACAAAAAAGGGCTTCAGAATAAGTAAGGTCTCGCCTACTTATTCTGAAGCCTAGTTAGGTTTTCGTTATATACTGCGAGAAAGGAACTTCACATGAGAGAGCGCTATCGGTTTGACTTCCTCGAAGGTCATTCGATCCTGAATATAATAAGAGATGAAACCATGCAGAGACAGAAACATCGCCCGCGCTAACGCCTTGGGTTCCTCCCCAACATGTTCTTCTTTTAAGTAACTAAGAACGATAGTCGTGAACAATTCGAAGCAGCGACCCTGTTCCGTACGACAATAAGCTAGTAATTCTTCATCACGAATCATAAACATAATCTCATATTGATGTGGATGATCCATACCAAAAGAAATAAACTCCATCATCAAATATTCCATTTTCGATAATTCTTCTGTCCCTTGTACCCCTGTTGTTTGAATCAAACGATGAGCGAGATGGGCAAAGTCTTCGACCACAATCGCATAGAATAACTCTGCTTTCTCTTTGAAATGATAATATAATGACCCATGGCTATAACCAAGATGCTGACCTATACTTCGCATTGAAATCGCCCGATATCCTTTGGTGATAAATAGATTTCGAGCTGCTTCCAGAATTCGTTCTCTCGATAACTCCTGCTCTACTACTCTTCTTGCCATAGACATTATTCCCCTTCAATAAAATAAAGCTGTTCTCCATCTGTTATTAGAGATTGACCTTGTGTGAAGTCAGTCATCCATAGCTTGAACTGCTCCACCTCATTATTCCTTGGAAGACATGTCAAGATGACCTTTTCGGTGAAATAAGTTTCCCCAGTCCTAACCTCACGGTTACGCAATTCATTCTCTATCTTTCCTAACCATGTATAATCCACTTCAACAAAAACTTGCCGATGTAGAACACGAGTGATGGGCTCTCCCGATTCAATCGCTACGACGGCCCCGTCTGTATATGCCCGGATCAAGCCACCTGCCCCTAACATAATCCCACCGAAATAACGAGTGACCACAATCGCAACATTACTTAATCCTTGATTACGGATCACTTCTAGAATCGGCTTGCCTGCTGTACCACTTGGTTCACCATCATCCGATTGCTTCTGAATCTCGTTTCTTTCGCCGAGCATGTAAGCTGAACAATTATGCGTCGCATTCCAGTGTTTCTTCTTGATGTCTTCTATAAATGCAGTAGCTTCAGACTCAGTCGTAACAGGCATGACATGCCCAATGAATCTTGACTTCTTGATGACGATTTCCTTAGATCCTGATCCTCTTACAGTCTTATAACTTTCATTCATTCAATAACACTTCCCTATATCATCACTAAGTTGAATCGGGACGAAGCATAAAACTTCTTATATTCAAGAAAGCAGTTCCCCGAATATGGTGCAACCGGTGAACTGCTTCTTAGATATATCTGCATATTCTACATCAATGATAATGGTTAGAACCTATTCAGTAAGTCTAGCTTCCAATTCAGCCTTTTCCTTCTCGTAACCCGGTTTACCAAGCAATGCAAACATATTCCTCTTATAAGCTTCAACACCTGGTTGGTCAAATGGATTAACACCTTGTAAATATCCACTGATTGCGACTGCCTTTTCAAAGAAATATACTAGGTATCCGAAAGAATATGGTGTCATATTCGGAATAGTTACGATCAAGTTAGGCACTTGTCCGTCCGTGTGAGCAAGCATCGTACCTTGGAATGCTTTCTTGTTCACAAAGTCCATTGTCTTGCCTGCTAAGAAATTCAATCCATCCAAATCGCTAGGATCACTCTCAATGGTAATATGTTCAGCCACTTCTTCTACCTGAATAATGGTTTCAAATATATTACGGCTACCTTCTTGAATAAATTGTCCCATCGAATGCAGGTCGGTTGAGAAGTCGACTGAAGCAGGATAGATACCCTTGTAATCCTTACCTTCGCTTTCTCCGAACAGTTGCTTCCACCACTCTGATACATAGTGTAGTGAAGGCTCATAGTTCACAAGAATTTCAATCGCTTTACCTTTACGGTATAGCGCATTACGAACGGCAGCATATTGGTAACTCAAATTGTCAGCCACATTCGGATTACTGAATTCCTTGGATGCGTCAGCGGCACCTGTCATCATCTCTTCAATATTAATACCTGCAGTAGCAATCGGTAACAATCCAACCGCTGTCAGAACAGAGAAACGTCCACCTATATCATCTGGAATAATGAACGATTCATAGCCTTCTTCGTTAGCCAGACTCTTGAGTGCGCCCTTTTCTTTGTCTGTTGTAGCATAAATACGTTTACGCGCTTCCTCTTTACCATACTTTTCTTCAAGAGCAGCACGGAAAATACGGAATGCCACTGCCGGTTCAGTTGTTGTACCCGATTTAGAGATGACATTGACGGAGAAGTCTTTCCCCTCCACCAAATCTAATAGATGCGTAACATACGTTGAGCTAATATTATTACCTGCGAAATAAATCTCAGGCGTTTTACGTTTGTCTTTAGGAAGCATATTGTAAAAAGAATGAGAGAGTGCTTCAATAGCTGCTCTAGCGCCTAGGTAGGAACCGCCAATACCGATTACGATCAGTACTTCCGAGTCACTTTGAATTTTGCTAGCGGCTTTCTGAATGCGCGCGAACTCTTCTTTGTCATACTGTGTTGGTAGATCAATCCACCCTAGGGAATCAGATCCAACTCCAGTTCCGTTATGCAGCTGCTCATGAGCAAGCTTGATCGGTTCAGCTAAATAATCGATTTCATGTTGATTGATAAAAGAAAGGGCTTTGCTGTAGTCAAAATGGATATTCTTAGACATAGGTAATGGTAACCTCCTGATTGTTTTTTCTCATACTCTCTAAAACTGCTTTAGACTAGAATACTTCAAAATCCTAGCACTGGCAAGATTATACACTACATCAATTGCAACTCATATGTGCTATCAATGGATTGTACCAGAAGCTCGTGTTAATATAAATGAAGTTTATAACATCAGATTGAAAGGGTGATTTGTGTGAAAAAGATCGGATTTATAGGACTTGGTACCATGGGTTTACCGATGGCATCCAATCTCATTAACAAAGGCTTCGAAGTTACGGTCTATAATCGCACTGCTTCCAAATGCCAATCCCTAATTGAACAGGGTGCTTCTCTAGCATCAACCCCACGCGAAGCTACTGTGGGACAGGACGTCGTAATCACAATGGTGAGTAATGACGATTCGATTCGCAGTATTTATTATGGTGAAGACGGTATTCTGCAATCCATTCAGAGTGGTCACATCGTGATTGACTCCAGCACAATTTCACCAGAACTCGTCAAACAATTAGCTACCGAAGTAAACGAACGAGGTGGCCATTTTCTAGACGCTCCTGTTACAGGTAGCAAACCAGCAGCAATCGATGGAACACTTGTCTTCATGATCGGAGGCAGTGCTGATATCATCGCCCAGGAATCAGACATATTCGATACACTTGGCAAAAAGGTACTCCATATGGGACCTAACGGAAGTGGAGCTGTAGCCAAATTAGCTCATAATACTATGGTCGGTATCAACAACCTAGCCTTAGTCGAAGGATTGTCTATGGCTTCGAAAGCAGGCATTCCAGCGGATACCTTCTTAGAACTCGTTCAGCTAGGGTCTGCAGGAAGTAAAGCTGCTGATCTCAAGGGTCGCAAAATTATCGATCATGACTTCAGTAATCAATTCTCGTTGCAACTCATGCTGAAGGATCTTAAACTTGCTTCTGCACTTACCGATTCTATCGGTCTTCCTACACCTATGCTTAACCTAGCAAAAAGCTTATTCCAAACGGGACAAAGCGAAGGCTTCGGTGAAGAAGATCTCTCTGCCGTTGTGAAGTGCTATGAAGCATGGATCGGACATACCATCGCAGGCAAGCCACTCTGAGAGAGGTTGTTCAAAAAGTCATCTTTTGATCACGAAGCATACCAAGAAGCGTATTCGACATCGAAGATTGAATTCAGCCGGTCTTTCCGATGCTCACGTAGGTACTGCAAGCGTAGGCTTCCGAAGTCGTTTTCTACGAAAACGTGCAGCTCCGCTCCTCACTCCCTTGCTTCATCCAATCTTCTGAAGCGTTTCGAAAAAACGCAACATCGTAAGCATACACTTTAGTGCTGAAAAGCTGGCTTTTTGAACTTACATTGAAAGTAATATCTTATTTAGAAATTGTAGTAAAAAGGGTATGCCCGAGATTATCTCGGGCCTACCCTTTATTTCATTGCACATCCGTTGATTACAATTAAGTCGAGCTCACTTGATCTCATTACACGTAAGAGCAGCAATAATCCGTTACACTATGGACTTCAAGCTTAAATTTAGAATGCCCAGGTACATGAAATGTACTCGGCCCTTGAACTTTTAGCCACTCCGTCTCCCCAGGTAACATGACATCTAGATTCCCAGAGAGAATTTCCATGGTCTCCGGGGATTCTGTACCGAACTCGTAAGTGCCAGGGAGCATGATACCCAGCGTCACTTTAGAACCGCCATCGAGTATAACAGTACGGCTAGTAACGTTACCGTTAAAATACACATTAGCCGTCTTAACAATTGTAGCGTTGCTGAACTGCGGCATTAGTTCACTACTCCCTTATTTCAAGATAAATATTATACGATTACAGTAGCGCTTTGACACGACTAACAACATTCTCAACTGTAAAACCATATTCTTTCATAACGCGATCCCCAGGTGCAGATGCCCCAAATGTAGAAATACCTAGAATATCACCTTGATCTCCAACATATTTCTCCCATCCAAGTGGATAAGCCATTTCAACCGCAAGGCGGGCTTTCACTTCTGGCAAGATCACAGAATCTTTATACGCCTTATCTTGTTTCTCGAACAAATCCCAGCTTGGCATACTGACAACACGTACTTCAATGCCTTCTTTAGCTAGCTCTACTTGAGCCTTAACAGCTAATTGAACTTCGGAACCCGTTGCAAGAATTTGAGCTACTGGTTTGCCATTCTTCGCATCTGCAACGACATAAGCACCACGTTTGATTCCTTCACGAGCACCCTCTACAGTTGCAGCAAGAATTGGAAGGTTCTGGCGTGTCAATACTAGCGCTACCGGATTAGAAGTATTCTCGACTGTGTAAGCCCATGCTGCAGAAGTCTCATTCGCATCCGCTGGACGGATAACTGTAAGACCTGGAATAATACGTAGGGAAGCCAACTGTTCAATCGGTTCATGTGTTGGGCCATCTTCACCTACTGCGATACTATCATGCGTCAGTACATAAGTAACCGGAAGACCCATAATAGCCGCTAGACGTATAGCTGGACGTAAATAGTCGGTAAACACGAAGAATGTTCCTCCGAAAATCTTGAGGCCTTTATGCAATGCAATCCCGTTCATGGCAGCAGCCATTCCGAATTCACGCACACCATAATACACATTGCGGCCTGCATAGTCTTCCGAATTAAATGTAGGTAAGCCATTCAGGTGAGTCATCGTTGAACTCTCCAAGTCAGCAGATCCACCTAGAAGCTGTGGAACACGTCCAGTCAGACCATTCAATGCTTTACCAGAAGCCACACGAGTGGATACTGCGCTGTCTTCAGTAGTATATTTCGGAAGGTCCGCATCCCAATCCTCAGGCAAGCTATCATGGATAGCATACTCAAATTGTGCTGCAAGCTCAGGAAATGCTTGTTTGTACTTCGCATATTGCTCTTCCCATGCTTTGTAAGTAGCAATACCTTTTTCTTTTACAGTAGAGAAATGTTCACGAACTTCTTGTGGGACGTAGAAGTCTTCTTCATATACCCATTTATAGTATTCTTTAGTTAACTTAGCTTCTTCAGCACCCAGTGGAGAACCGTGAGTACCGCCACTTCCACCCTTACCTTGTTTATTCGGGCTACCGTAACCAATGACTGTCTTCACTTCGATCAACGTTGGACGCTCTGTGTCAGCTTGTGCTTCTTTGATCGCTTGCTCAATAGCCGATAGATCATTACCATCTTCTACACGCAACACTTGCCAACCATAAGCTTCGAAACGTTTCTCAACACTTTCAGAGAAGGAAAGATTAAGTTTACCGTCCAAAGAAATATCATTGGAATCATAAAGAGTAATCAACTTACCTAATTTAAGATGCGCTGCCAAAGATGCCGATTCACTTGAGATACCTTCCATCAAATCCCCATCTCCACAAATAGCATATGTGAAATGGTCAACTACTTTGAAGTTATCTTGGTTATAAGTAGCACCAAGCTGTGCTTCGGCCATCGCCATACCTACAGCCATACCGATACCTTGACCAAGTGGGCCTGTCGTAGCATCTACACCCGCTGTGTGACCGTATTCTGGGTGACCTGGAGTCAAGCTGCCCCATTGACGGAACTGTTTCAATTCTTCCATCGGAAGATCATAACCACTCAAATGTAGCAAGCTATACAACAACATTGATCCATGTCCTGCAGATAATACGAAACGGTCACGGTTGATCCATGAAGGTTCATCAGGATTGTGATTCATTGTTTTAGCAAATAGTTGATATCCCATTGGAGCAGAACCCATTGGCATACCTGGGTGTCCAGAATTCGCTTTCTCAATGGCATCAATAGCCAAAGTACGAATTGTAGTAATAGATAAATTATCAATCTTGTTATTCTCTTCTTTGTTGATTACTTGATTGTTGTCAGTCATCTTAATCCTCCTCTTACATCTGTAGAATCTTCATTGGCGGAGCCTTCTATAGCGTGTATACCGCGCTAGTATGAAATAAATCCGCTTTGAAAGTCTCAATATGACTTATTGTAACACTTGACTCAATTCATTTCCATAACCTTGTTCAGTTTTCACCTTCTGGAGATGACTTATTCCATTAATAAATAAGAAAATCTAAACCTTAAAGCCTGATTCTACCGTAATCGATCAGAAAAATAAAAATATAAGCTAGATATATCGACTGCATCACCTTAACCACCTAATTTTCACCACAAAAAGAAGAAAAATCAAAGATGGTAAATCAACAGAAATATATGTTAGACTATGAATATATATCATGAGAATGAGTCGGAACTAATAACTCCCAACAAATAACTTACTGTGATGAGATGATTTATGCGGAGGTTGATAGATATGTCTAAGGAGTATGAAGTCTATGTTCTATTAACAGATACAGGGACACTTCTTACAAAGACGATAAAGTGGTTTACCAAAGATCCTCTAAATCATGCATCGATCGCTTTTGATCGGGAATTAACAGAGGTATATAGTTTCGGTCGCAAGAATCCTCAGAACCCTTTCTTCGCAGGTTTTGTAAAGGAAGATATGAGTGGAGAATTTTTCAGACATGCCACTTGTGCGGTTTACTGTTGTAAGGTTACCTCTAAAGAATATTACAATATTCGCAATCAAATTCTTCATATGGAACTTAATCATGAACAGTATAAATATAATCTGATTGGAATGTTTGGTCTCCTACTAAATATCCAAATAAAAAGAGATCATGCTTATTTCTGTTCTCAATTCGTAGCTTCTGTATTTGAGACTAGCGGTGTTCAATTAGTCAATAAATCCTGCTTATTTGCTACTCCAGGTGACTTAATCAACGATACACATCTGCAATTAATTTATGCTGGAAAACTACGACCGTACGTTCTACCCACTAAATTACCTTTCAAACGTATAATAACGGCTTAGAAGTTGAAAATAGTAAACTTGCGAAAAGGCTTCTAAACAATAAGCTGATATCGGTATTCAACCGGTATCAGCTTGTTTTATTTTATAAAGAGTACTTGATATTACTATTCCAATGAAGAACCCAGAGATAGATGAAACGACCAAAATTCCAACAAGATTAGTACTCGAGGTGAATATTAACTTTAAAGCTATTGTTGATAGTGTTACCAGAAACACCACTGCCCAATATTTTATTTTAACTCTAGTTTTTACGCTAACATAGTTATTACTCCCCTGGCCTTTATTGAGTATGCGTAAAAGAATGATTCCCTGAAGAAGTAATCCTACGATAGATAGCGTATGTTGAAGGATTTTATATATAGGAATACCCACCATATGACCTTGCAGAAATGTATATCTAGTAACCATTAGTCCCGACTTATGAGTGAATGCATCTAATAGGACGTGCGAGTAAAATCCAGCAATTACAGAGATGATAAAAATAATCCAGCTACGTAACTTGTCCAATTTCCACTCTTGAATTATTCCATTAGCTTTTGCATCCAACTGAAATAAAGAAGATAAGTTATCCGCTAGAGGGATCTTGATCAAGTAATGAAAGACAAATGCTAACATTATACTTATTGGAATGCCTTGAATGAAAAGACCTTCTAATGAATGACCAATACTCTGAAAAGGCTCGAGTGCTATGAAATATTCAAAATCCGGAGCCATACTCCCAAGAATAATCCCTGTTAAACTAATATATTGGGGTTTCAAAACCTTTAATGGCGCGGCATACATTGGGTGTGCAAACGTAAAGGGCATCTACCTCAGTCCTTTCAATAACATTTCCTTGTTCATTTCATAACGTCTACCACCTTAAAGCCTACTAGGGAATTAAGGTGGTAGTGATCTGTCCCGACAATCACTTCTTCGAATTTACTGAGTATTCAACTCGTTAATCATGAATGACTTCCGTTCCTGCTATGAAATCATGAAGTGAGCGTTTATCTTCTCGTAAGGCTACCATAAATATGCTTACAATGATTCCGATTCCTAATGTAAGTCCGTAAACTATTCCTCCTACAATATTACGTAATAACATAGTACCTATACCAGGTGATGAAAGATCACTAACTTTTCTAATTCGTATACCGCAGATTCGCTTTCCTATTGTATATCCACCCCAGATTACAGGTAGGATCAATGAATACAACCCAGTCAAGAAATTATTCAACTGTCCTTCACTGTCCCAACCTCCAAAAATGATAGCTAGTGGAATCCCGACGATAATTCCATCTAGTACTCCTGCCCCCAACCTAACCCAGAACCCTGCTTCTCGATTCATGAAATAGCTCCTTTCTTTACATGTAATTAAAAGTGATTCATCCGCTATTTGTCCCCACCACCACTATTTCACCCTGTAAGTTCTCGTCAAGTACTAGTTCTGGATTTGAGCCAGATAGATTAGAACATAAAAAATGCACCCCCTAGAATTTCATCAGTTAAACCTAAAGGTTATTCCAATGTCTATTCTATGGGATGCACTACAACATACAGTACAGATACGAACTTATAATGTATTTCTTATTTTCTATTCTTGTGGGCGTCCGCCTGGTTCCAGACCGGATTCGGAAGCTGTCATCAACGGTTTCACAGATAGATCTGTATGTACGCGAATCTGACAAGAGAGACGGATAGTCGGATCCGTGATTTCTTTCTTCGCAAGAAGTTCTGCTTCTACCTGCCCGATAACTCCTGCGTCTCCCTCCAGAATCTCAACACGGCAAGTTGTACATCTCGCGTTCCCACCACAACGGTGTAATATATCTACCCCATTGTCTTCAAGAACGAGTACCAATTTTCTTCCTTCTTCAGCTTGAAACGAACCTTTTCCTTCTACTTGAATCGTTGGCATATGAATTACTCCCTTCGTTGATCCCCTCTATTCTACCCTATGAATACCCCATCAAGCGAGAACCAATGATAAAAGTCCATATCCGAGGCTCACTCCACTATTTCTGCTCTCAGCCTTTCACAGCACTTCCTGATACGCCTTGAATAATGAATTTCTGACCGATCAGGAACACAACGATCATTGGAATAATCCCTGCCGCTGCCGCTGCCATCATTCCATTGTAATCGACGTTGTTTTCCAAAATGAAATTTTGCAGTCCAAGTGGTACAGTATATAAATCCTTGTCTAATAGGAATACGAGGGCATTCTCATAATCATTCCAGTGCCAGGAGAAGTCAATGATTGCCAATGTAGCCAGAGCGGGCTTAGCTAGCGGTAATACAAGCTGGAAGAAAATGCGAAAGTGCCCTGCTCCGTCAATAAATGCCGCTTCTGATATTTCCATAGGTACTGAGAGAAAGAACTGCCGTAGCATGAACACTCCGAAGATCGTGAACATCCCCGGAAGAATAAGCGCCCAGTGTGTATTATAAATACCCGCCCATTCAAACATGAGGAATTTCGGAACAAATAGCACTTGTGGTGGAACCATCATCATAGACAAGTAGAGAAGGAACAGCGGTTCCCGACCTTTAAATTGGATTCGAGCAAAACCATATGCGGCAAAGGCCGACAGAAGAACGGCTCCAATCGTGCTGATGAGTGATACTTTCAAGGAGTTCAAGTAATAGATAAGAAAGCTATGCGTTCCGCTCCATACTTTAATGTGATGCTCCCAATTCAGACCGGATGGTATCCACTGGATCGGATATTTAAATACGTCTGCAGGCGACTTGAACGAGGTACTGATCATCCATATAAACGGAACAATCATTAGAAGAGCGAAACCTGACATGATCAGGGTCATCATGATTTTCCGAATGTCGATGAAGGAATCTGCTTTAATGTCTGCTATTTCCTTATGAGTCGTCTTGACCGTGATATTTGTTTTCATTCGTATTCCTCCTCAATAATGAACCCATCGTTTTTGTCCGATCCACTGCAGCAAAGTAAAGATCATAATGATCACGAACAACGCCCATGAGATCGCAGCCGCGTAGCCCATCTCATAGTAGCGGAAGGCATTCTGATAAATAAAGAGCGATAACACCGTTGTGCTGTTTCCGGGTCCGCCTTGTGTAATAGCCTGAATAATGCCAAAATTCTTGATCGTCATTATCAGTCCAGTAATGAGCAATAAAAAAGTAGTAGGACTGACGAGCGGCCAGATGATTCTACGGATAATCTGCCATGGTCGAGCGCCATCGATTTTCGCTGCTTCCATTAACTCCTCAGGAATTTCTTGTAGCGCTGCTATATAAATGATCATATTGTACCCAAGCATAAACCATATCCAGATAATATCGATCGCAAACATAGATGTTTCTACCGTAGATAGCCAGCCAGGCGGATTCGCGATACCAATTCCTCTTAGGAAACCGTTAATTGGACCTGAGGATGGCTGGAACAATAGCATCCATACAAACGCAATGGCTACACCACTCGTAATATATGGCATAAAGTACAGCGCTCTAAGTGTTTTTTGGAGATAGACCGACTTGTTCAGCGCCACAGCAACAATGAAAGACAGTAATATCGATATTGGAACTGCTAATAGAAAAATAATGGTGTTCTTTAAAGCAATATAAAACACCTCGTCTCCAAGCATCCGTGTGATATTATCTAGTCCGATAAAGTGTACCTCGGGATCCATAAACTTATAATCTGTGAACATTAGATAAAAAGAAAAGATCGCTGGTATAATAAAAAACAGTAGCACGCCGACCATATTCGGTCCGATGAAAAGGTAACCCAGTCTACTCTGTTTTTTCATCCAAGATTTATTCATTGCTCACTCACTCCTTTTGTATGTGTCATCTTTGATCAAGTATAGCAAGATGAATCCGGTCTTTTAAGGAACATAACCACCGAACTCATATCACAAGATTACGCATTTACATGCACCAGGAGAGTATTAAACGTATGGATTTGTTCTATCATTACATTAAAAAGGCGACCCTCCCCAAAATGGGGAAGATCGCCTAGAAGATAATTACTGATTAAGCTTTAGCCAAGCATTATGACGTTTTGTCATGTTCTGTACTGATTCCTCTTTAGTCTGAGCACCGAGGAAGTATTTCTCATATTCCTGGGCACGCATATCTATAATTTCCTGTGAAATGCTCCGTACAAAGGTCGGAGTCACATCATTAAACAGAACATACTCAAGCGACTCTTTATCATAGCTATCTGCATGTTCTCCGAGCAAATTATTGATCGCATCCGCCTGATCTACCTCATTCGAGGACGGTAGTCGTCCACCGGCAGCCATCGGTAACATACCTCCGTCAGCATACCATTTCAGGAATTCCCACGCAGATTCGGTATTCTTGGATTTGGCATTAATTGAAATGAAATCTCCCAATCCTCCCGATCTCACAAAATCAGCTTCATTATCTGTCAACCTTGGTACGGGTGCAAAAGCAATTTTGAAATCACGCGGAAAATCCTTCATGTTATTAGAACTACGAATCAACCATTCGCCGATGTTGATCATCGCCGATTCACCACCGAGGAACATATTTTCTACAGGCATTTTGGAGGTTAGCTGTTCCCCAAGTGGTGGAGTAGAAGCATCCTCTTTCATCATGCTGTTCATCGTTTCTAGCCATTTCGTCACGAGAGGATCATCCAGATTGGAAGTGCCATCTTCCTTAACATATCCTCTGTTGACCAAGACAGAATCAAGCGGATCCATAAACGGTACTGTATGCTGAACAAGACCGTATTTGAAGCCCACCGCTTTAAGCTTGGCAGCATATTCTCTTGCTTCATCCCATGTCCATGACTTTGGAATCGTTAGCCCAGCTTTATCCAAAGCATCTTGATTCAGTGCAAAGAAAGGAGCATTCTTCTTAGTCGGTAATCCATAATACTTATCATCTAGTTTCCATTGAGCTGCATCTGTGCCCATCTTCTCGTCGATGTTATAATCATTGAACTGACTTAGATCGAGTGCAATGCCGCCCTTTACACGTTTTTCCAAATTAGTGATCGTGTAATTTACATACAAATCAACATTTTGTCCTGTCGACAAGGCCGTATCCAGTTTGAGATTACCGTCATCATCATTTACAAAACGCACGTATTCAACCTGGATATCTGGATGCTCGGCATTCCAGGTATCGACAACTTCCTGTGGTCCATTCTCCGGAGGTACAGCCCCCCACATCGTTAGCTTCACCTGTTCCGAGCTATTCACCGCATCCTTGCCATTCCCTTTATTGCCGCCGCCACCGCATGCGCTAAGCACACCCAGCATGAGGACACATACCGTCAACACGATTAACCACTTTTTATTTCTCATTCTTGTACGACCTCCCAAATTTGAAGTGGATTTTACTTCTCATCCATCGTAGCAGGGACGTAGCATTCATTTAAGATACAAATCCACCTACCTAACCTAACAAATATACGGAGTTTATGATTTGAGAAATTGTACTTCAGACACATATTTCTTCTATTACGGAAGATGACGGTATTGACTGGGGGTGCAACCGGTCCATCGTTTAAATATTTTAATGAAATAATTATCATTTGCAAATCCGACCTTCTGGCCAATCTCATACACCGGGAAATCCGTACTCCGTAAATAATGCGCTGCCTTTTTCATACGTACTCCATGCAGATAATGGATTAACGTATATCCTGTTTTCTTTTTAAAGAGGGCACTCACATAATTTTCCCCCATCATTACAAAGCGCGACATAGATTTCACCGTTATATCACTATCGTAGTGCGCATTGATATAACCAATAATTTTATTCACTTCAGGATGGGTAACGACTAGATCGCGTACAGGCTCCAGCACCGATTGGAATCCAGAGATAGCATGTGGCAAAGATCCCTCGCTATTCGTGGAGCCAACTTCACCAATTGCTGGAACATCTGATACGTAATCCTTCTCTACGAAGCCCTCCGTAGACGGAATTCTCAGCTCCGCACCTGCCGCATCCAATTCTGCACTCACTTTGCGCAACGTATCCCGAAGGGAATTAACGCTCATCGACAGCTTTAATATATAATTGGATGCCCCATATTCCATCGCTTGCCGGACATATTCGAATTCACCCATACAAGTCAGCATAATAAATTTGGTCTCCAGCCCAGCTTCCCGTGTCTTTTTCAACAGTTCAATACCATCCAGACCCGGCATAACAATATCAGTCAACACTAAGTTTGGTTTCTCACGAGTGATGATTGCCAAAGCCTCCGTTCCGTTCCCAGACTCCCCAATGACAGTGAAGCCTAGCTCTTCCCAGCGAATAATCTCCTTCACCGATTCCCTTACGAATACTTCATCCTCCACAATCAGCACGGTCCACATGGCTTGCCCTCCTCCCACATATAGATTCTCTATTGCCGCACATAAGGTGTCGACAGTAAAAAGGGGATACTAAATCGGATCATCGTTCCTGGTGCACAATCGAGAATTTCTAGTTCGCTTTGTAATTTAAATAGCAGATGAAGCCGCATCTTAAGATTGGAAAGTCCAATTCCAGGTCTACTCCGGGTGCCTTGTATCCGGCGTGATTCCTCCATCCCAATTCCGTTATCCTCAACCTCTAGCGTGAGCAGTCCCTTATCATTTTTGTAAATTCGAATGGCAATGTGACCCCGTCCCGTCATTTGACTGACCCCGTGGCGAATCGCGTTCTCCACGAGCGGCTGTAGACTAAGTTTGGGTACTAGCGCATACTCCATTGCATCATCGAACTGGCAAATCACCTCAAAGCTATCGCGATAACGGATACGTTGGATGTGCAGATAGGCCTGCAACAGCTCAATCTCATCCTTTAAATAAACTAGCTCAACTTGTGAATTCAAAGTGACCTCAAGTAGCTTCCCTAACGACACACACATTTCAGAAATATCCTCATTCCCACTGCGAATCGCACTCCACTTTATCGTGTTCAGCGTATTCAGTAGGAAGTGCGGATTCATCTGGTCCAGCAACATCCGAAAGTGGATAGCTTCCTTTTGCCTTTCCTCCGCCTTCAGCTGATGAATAAGTTGATTTGTATCGTCAAGCATCGTATTAAAGGTTCGGGTTAGGTCCAACACCTCACCGCGGGTTCTTCCTTCAGGAATACGGATTTTCAGGTTTTTTCGCACAACATCCTTCATTTTATTCTGCAAATGAGATAAAGGACGAGTAAAGGTCGCAGAGATCATAAATGCCATCAGTACAAATGCTGCAGTGAACAGAAAAAAAGTAACAAAATAGCGCTTCTTAAGTCCCGATATTTCATCGAAAAGGATATCCAGCGGAATACGATTCACCATATACCAGTCCAGTGATTCAATATACGCATAATTGATTAAGGTACCTGACTCATCATCAGTCAAATAAGATTGTTTCGAGCTACGGACAATTTCCCCTGACACTTGAGGGGATAGGACCGAGTCCTTAGAGGATTTCGCCATGACCTCCCCCGCGCCGGTAATCAGGAAATAATCTTGATTATTAAGCGATCCCTTCAAAATAGACTGAAACCAAAAGGAATAATCAATACTGATTCGTGCCAGTCCGTACGGCTTGCCTGAAGTATCCCTCATATACGCATAGAGCGACAGCAAATACGGGCTTGAAGATACCTCATGAAGCACATTATTCTCATCTCTTGTATCCCATTGGTATAAAATCTGAGCTGCTGTCCTACCAGAAACCTCTACTCGGGGAATCTCCTTCTTTCCGATATCTGTACTTAAATGTTGCTGAAAGAGATCTAAATAACGTTCATATTGCAATGCTTGGTTCGGCAAATAGGAAGTGTAAACGCTATCATTAAAATCAAGTAAAGTGAAGTATACATAGGAATTATACAGAAAAAAACTATTATTAAGCATTTTGAATTTTTCTTCAACAATACGCTTTTTATCAAGAGAAGACATGTTGTCTGGAGAAGTCAGTACATTTCTCACCCCGGAATCCTGCTCCAGAAAGATCAGCGTCTTGAGGGCTATACTCATCTGGTCTTCCAGCGTCCCGTACATTTGCACAAGCTGTTCATGGCTCTGCTGGCTGATCTTCTCCTCCACCAGCGATTCAATCTGTCCGTAGTTATAAATATTAAGTACACTAAAGGGCAGAAGAATTAGGATAAGAAAGGCACTAAACATCCTGTATTTTAACTTTTGTGGAAAAAAGATATTCCAGTCTAGCTTCTTCATCTTATAAGGGCTCCCCATCCGTTGGTGCTTTGATTATATCATCCGCCTGAACGTCAAGACGGGATTGATACAAATTGCATTGTTTTGTTTCATTATTACTTATATTCCTGTTTGGGTTGCACATATTTGTTCTATTGGTGCGAGTTCAAAAAGTCAGCTTTTCAGCATTAAAGTGTATGCTTACGATGCTGCGTTTTTACAAAACGCTTCAGAAGATTGAATGAAGCTAGGGAGTGAGGAGCGGAGCGTAGGCAGTACCTACGTGAGCACCAGAAGGACCGGCTGAATTCAATATTCGATGTCGAATACGCCCCCCTGCTAACCTTCGTGATCAAAAGATGACTTTTTGAACAACCTCTAATTGGTTACTTCTCAGACCCGATGCTTTCGTCGGTATTCGGAAGGACTCATCCCCATGGCATTGGAGAACACCCTGCTCAAGTAGAAACCATTCTCATAGCCGCATCTTTCAGCAATTTGTGTCAGATTCAGCTCACTATCATTCAGTAGAGACCTTGCCCTTCTCAGCCTAATGGTCTTTAAATACTGAGAGGGTGTCTCATTGAACGCTTCCTGAAAACGCCTCGTAAATTGTACAGGACTTAGAGCCAAGCTCCGGGCTATTTCCTGCAGGCTAACAGCCTTACCACAACGCTCTTCAATGAATCCCGCAGCATCTGACATTAGTGCATCCTCCGTGAATTTTCGCTCTGGCACAAGTTCTTGACGGCTTTCTATATGGTGTAGCTGCCAAATATCATTCATAAGATGCATCTTCCATTGTTGTACAGAGGGGCTACTATCCTCATAAAATTGCCGTAAATAAGCATAATTCGAACTTAACCGCTTCGTATCATTAAAATGTAGCTTTACAGAGGATGGACAAGAATCCATATCCTGTACAACTTCATCACTTCGGGTGAACTGGATAAAGTGAAAGGATAGTGGAGTTACTGCTTGTCTCCAAAAGGCGATTCCTGGTGGGCATACCACCACATCTCCAAAAGAAGCCAATCCTGACTCTTCGCCAATCTTGTAGCGAAATACGCCTTCTTCGACAGCAAACACGACCCACGTATGATAACAATCACTTTGCAGAGCAAAGTGAGCCTTCTGCTTCCAATAGATATGGTTGACCAGTTTCATTCGCTCTCCTCCTATATGAAATAAAGTATATACCTAATGATACAATAGTGCATTTCAATTCGAATTCATAGCCACTATTATGAAATTATAGATATGAAGTTAATCAAAAATTCTGAATAAGAGGTGTCCGATATGAAACAAGAACTTGTTCAAAACGACATTACTGTCATTGGTGGAGGGTTGGCTGGTGTCTGTGCAGCAATTGCAGCGGCGAGACTAGGCCAACAGGTAGCGATCATCCAGAATCGCTCCGTTCTAGGAGGTAACTCTAGTAGTGAGGTACGTGTATGGGTGGTTGGAGCTACGGCACACGGTACGAACCGATATGCTAGAGAAACCGGTATTATGGGTGAGTTATTCTTAGAAAATCAGTACCGAAACCCCGAGGGGAACCCCTATTTGTGGGATCTGGTTGTGCTTGAGGCGGTTAAATCCGAAGCCAACATCACGCTTTTTCTAAATACGGATGTGCATGAGGTGGAAGCCGAGGGAGATGAGAAAGACCGTAATATTACTTCAGTCACAGGCTGGATGATGGGCTCGGAGAGAAGAATCACGTTCCAGAGTAGCATGTATCTGGACTGTACCGGTGATGGGCTCATCGGATTCTTGGCCGGTGCCAAATTTGAAATCGGTCGGGAGCCTCGCAGTCAGTATAACGAGGATTGGGCTCCCGAAGTTGCGGATAACATTACACTGGGCAGTACGATGCTATTTTATACGAAGGATGTCGGCACTCCAGTAAACTTTATTCCACCATCCTTTGCCAAGGATATTACCAAGACTTCCATTCCCATCCGCCGTGTCATTAAAAGCGGAGATTCAGGCTGCCATTACTGGTGGATTGAATGGGGCGGCGAGCATGATACGGTTCACGATAACGAGTTGATCCGTGACGAATTGTGGTCCGTCATCTATGGTATCTGGGATTATATCAAAAACTCCGGCAAGTTCGATGCCGACAACATGACACTCGAATGGGTCGGATCCGTGCCGGGTAAACGAGAATACAGACGTTTTATTGGAGATTATGTATTGAATCAAAATGATATTATGGCACAAAATGATTTCGCCGACGGTGTAGCTTTTGGCGGCTGGTCCATTGATTTGCATCCGCCGCAAGGCATGTACGCTGATGCAAGTGGCTCCAAGCATTTGCATGCTGATGGAATCTACCATATCCCATTCCGGTCCCTGTATTCTGTGAACGTTCGGAACATGCTGATGGCCGGGCGTGATATCAGTGCTTCACATGTTGCCTTCGGTACGACACGTGTCATGGCAACATGTGCCGTCATGGGCGAAGCTGCTGGTACGGGTGCGGCCCTGTGTGCAATCAAGGGTATTACGCCACGACAGCTTCATAACGATCATCTTGAAGAATTAAAACAATCATTACTTCTCCAAGATGCTTCAATCATCGGTCTTCAGAACAGTGATGACAGAGACTTGGCCCGGCAAGCACGGGTAACGGCTTCCAGTACACAAACGACAATCGAAATTAATCGCCCTGAAGAAGCCTTCCCATTGGTTCAAGATGTTGCGATTCTGTTTCCCGTCGAACCTGGATTGTCAGGATTACATCTGCTGATTGACGCAGACAAGGCTACTGAGATCCAGCTTGAACTTTGGGATACCGGACGTAAGGAGAACTACGTGCCGCATACACTCCAAGCTTCTGCAACTTCTATCGTAAATCCAGGAGAGCAGCAATGGGCCTTCTTCGATCTTGAATGGCACCCTGAAGAAGCTCAAAATGCTTTTATAGTTGTAAAAGAAAATGAAAATGTCACGCTATATCATTCTGAGCAGCCTCTAAGTGGTACCTTAATATTCTTCGAAAACAAGGGACACACCGTTTCAAAAGATCTCGAGGATCATTCTCCAGACCAACCCGTAGTTAAATGGCAAATGAAATACAAGTCACGTCAACCTTTCTGTTTCCGTGTTGGAACTCCTACTGCTGCTTTCACACCGGACAAAGTCATCAATGGCTATCATCGCCCCTTTGGCGGTCCGCAGCAGTGGATGTCAGCACCGATGTCGGATGGTACGCCAGAATGGCTTCAGCTTCAGTGGGAGAAAGAACAGACGTTGGTTGAAATTCATCTGACCTTCAACGATGATGTCAATGAAGACCTCGTTAACCTGCATCATCACCGGACTCCTTTCACAATAATCCCAGAGCTAGTCCGGAGCTATAGAGTAGAGGCTCGTTCAACTGGAGGAGATTGGACGGAAGTCATTCGCGGCGTGGATAACCATAGACGCAAAGTTATTCACCGTCTATCAGAACCCATTCAAGCTGAAAGTCTCAAGGTTATTATTGAGTCAACCAATGGGAGTCAGCACGCGGAATTAATTGAAATTCGGGCTTATGGGGCTTATGTGTAAATCAAGCGAGCTGCAGATTTCAAAGAATTAACCCGTTCAGCAGACGAGTGAATAGGAGCAATACCAATAAGGAGCTGTTCCAGAAGTCCATTAGGACTCTTCTGGAACAGCTCCTTTGTCTAATACATCACATTAGCGCGAATTGCGTTTCTTCGCGGCGAGCAGGCGGTCCATCGAAGTGGATCCCACTTGATCCTGCGGCAGCCAAGCCTGTTCTACCGGCGGCGTAGTAGGCGCCGCCGGTACTTCTGAAGCCGGCTCACGCCCGGCTTCCTGCGGGCGGCGCCCGCCAGCACCGCCACGTTCCGCGGGCGGTGCTGCTTGCGGCGGCGGTGAGGCTACGCCACCGCCGCCGTAAAAGGCTGCGGCGCGTTCCTTGCGCGCCGCAAGCCGGGTCATGCCGGCGGCTGGCGCAGCCTCACCGGCAGGGACGGCCCGTCGCCGCAGGATAGCGGCGAGCCGGGCCCCTATCACAGCCCATGGTAGTGCCAAGCGGCGCACTGCGATGTCTGCGACCCAGAGCAACAACGCTGCTACAAGTAGCGCGGATTTTAAATTGTGGAGCATACGGCTAGGTCTAGCCTTTGGCGCGAATAGCTCCTCAGGCTGATCCCATGATAACATGCGCCCTCCTGTAAGTTCGGCAAGACGACTAAGAACCTGCTTCGAATCGCCATTGCCAATGCGATACTCTGGGGAATAAGGTACGATAAATCCAGTGCCCGGAGCAACAATCTTATCGCTATCTCCAGTACTATCCACTAAAGACAACATAAATGCTCCAGGTTGATCGACCATCAACTCACCGGAGTATTGACCCGGCGATTCTTGATATAAAGTCACTTCCCGCTCCTTCAAATCCTCGCCCGTCACGATCGCAGTCATTTGATCCGGTGCCGATTCCTCCCCATTAGCAACTACCTGTAATTGAACTTGGTTACCAGCTACCTCTGTCTTTATATCATAGGGAGATGCTGTGAATTGCGGGAAGGTCCACTTAATCATCTGCGTCAGAACATCTGCGAAAGCTGACCATGACACCCATTCCTTAGACCATTTACCCGTTAGATCGCTCGTCCATGCCACAGTCCGTCCTGATCCATACTGCCATCTAGAGAGCAGTGGATCCGGTTCTGGACTCACAAGAACCGTCTGTGCAGTTGGTTTAGCAGTGGTCGCCACATAACCGTTCACCATTGGTAATCCAGCTTCGAATAACGCCCGCCAATCCCCCGCGTCCAGCACAGCAGGAATGA
Source organism: Paenibacillus sp. FA6 (assembly GCF_051550225.1). Taxonomy (NCBI): domain Bacteria; kingdom Bacillati; phylum Bacillota; class Bacilli; order Caryophanales; family Paenibacillaceae; genus Paenibacillus; species Paenibacillus sp. FA6. The sequence goes on from NZ_CP188820.1 coordinate 3,651,109, forward strand.
AAGGCTTATCCACTATATAGGACTGAGCCATCATTACCGCTTCACGACTAAAGATTGCTGGAATCGTTGATGGATCTTGCACGAAGTAATATCTTCCCTTGGCAGCATCAGCTAAGGTTTGCAATAACACCGTATCGACATCCTCCCCCACAGCTACGGATGAGAGCGTCATATGATCGCCTTTCATTTGCTGTATAAGCCCATCATAGGCCCCGTTACCCGCTGATTGCCCATCCGTCATAAGGATAATATGCTTTCGTTGTGCTTCAACAAGTAGTAATTCTTGTACAGCGGAACTTAAAGCTGGATAAATATCCGTTCCACCCTGCGGTTGAATAGACTGAATTAGGCCAAGTACCTCATCCTTGTTCGTCATTTTCTGAGGGGTAACCACCCACCATGGCTGACTGTCAAATGCAACAACACCAACCGTATCCTTAGGACGCAACAGCTCTACTGTTCTCATCGCTGCTTCCTTAGCTAGCTCTATTTTGTCTCCACCCATACTTCCTGAGCGGTCAATCACCAGAATCAGTCCTAAGGATGGAATTTCTCGTTTCCCTTCAAGGTCCATCGATACAGGTAAGGCTTTCTCAATAGGTGTCTTGAAATATCCGCCCATTCCAAAGCTCTCTTCTCCGCCAGCCATCATGAACCCAATTCCATAGCTTCTGACAGCCTGCTCAATTAGCTCCATCTGACGTCCACCCACTTGATTGCCTGATACATTATTGAACACAATACTATCGTACGCTCCATATTTGGCTAACTCAGAAGGTATTAGTTCAGGTGCAATCACATCATATTGAATAAGCCCAGAAGACAGAGCGGACGTAATATTCCCCGATGTCCCTGCTTCACCTTCCACAACTAGCACTTTAGGAGGACCTTCCACTCGAGTAAACGTATACCCTGCATTATTGGCTGATTGCTCATCCCCGTTCATGAAGATTTCAGCACGATAACGATGAAGCCCTGTCGTTTTGGCCAATCCTTTCATACCATAACGGTTATCCCCGGGCGTTACCTCTACCTTTTGTCTTCCAATTTCACGATTGTCTTCATATAGACGAAGCTCCCCTGTGGTCTCATACGTACTCCGCAGCATAACCTCGAAATAAAAAGATTCCGCTTGATACAGCTTATCCGGAACGATGAGTTCTTCAACGGCTACATCGTTCATTGCAGGTTGTGGTGACTCCAATATATCCACAGCAATACCACGGTCCTTCAACAGCCTTCCTGCCGCGAGCATGCTACCCACATTCTCTTCTCCATCCGTGATCATCACAATACGTGAATCCCCTTCGTTACTCAGAAGACTGCTACTTAGCTGCATCCCAGCTTCTAAATTACTGAATTCCCGCTTAAGCGAAGCGTTCAGCTGAACCTGATCCATCTTTGATGCTGAGGGCTTACGCTCAACAGCAGCCCCCAATCCTGAAGACACAATCGAGATGAGATCTTCCTGTTCTTTATATTCAGCCGATTGCTGAATCCAATGCTGTAACTGCTCTCCATCAGACATACTGAAAGAACGATCAGCAAGGTAGACAACTTCTTTTTGATAGAGATCAGTATACGATTGAAGCCCTGATAACATCAGAACAAGTAACATTAATATCGTTGAACGAATACCAATAGCCCATTTCTTGCGAGTAGCAGACAACCTGAAATCGGATTTATAGGAATACACCATAAGCCCAGTAAGAGGAATAAGTAATAATAACAGCCAAGGATGACTAAATTGAACGCCCACGCTGATACACCCCCCATTCCAATAGCATGATCACGAGCGCAGCCGCAGCTACAATCCACATCAGTGACATCGGCACCTGCCCCTCGTCAGCCTTATTCCTCGCCCTGTCATTCTGCTCTGCTTCACCCATTGTTGCCTTCGAGTCCGTTATTTCTTGAGTAAACGATAAGGCTGTCTTCTCTCCAATAGCTCCTTCGAAAGGATCCGCGGCTACATCTACCCAATAACTCGACTTGTTCCCCTCTGCATCCTGTTGTTCGAAGGCATATAACCCAGGAACGGCAGGTGTCTTCTGAAGCGTTGTGTAGCCTCTTAACCCTTGATCAGCATCTATTGGATCTATTCCCTTAGATAAGGCCAATCCACCTTGAGCAACCCATTGCGCCTTCGTAACTTCAGCAGATATTGGGATGTCTAAGCTCCCCCCCGCGATCACTCTTCCAAGACCGTATCCTTCTCCGCTAGTCAACCACGAGACAGCATTATTCACCATGATTGGAAATTCAGCAGACAATGGGAGATCCGTATCTTCTAACTTAAAAAGAAAAGATAATCGTGAATGTCCGCCCAACTTACCTGCATAAACAGCCGGTTTACTCCCAATCTCTATAATCGGATCCCCCCAATCAGGATCGTCTCTCTCTAGAACTGCACCGAAGTATATTCCTGAAAGTGAGAGGTATTTGGTCATCTCATGATTGTGTAGCTTAGCCTTCTCCCCACCTACCTTCACTTCTTTTCCTATTCCACCGATCGTCCATAACGGTGTCTTACTAAGCAGCTTCTCCCATTCACCCTTGCTTACGAAATTCGGTATATCTCCATCTACAATAATCAGATCAGGCGCTTCCTTCGGAACAGGAGGTGATGACATATCCATCTCCCCATCTTCCTGCATAGGTGCATCGCTTCCTGTACCTTGAATAATCATCTTAGTAATCTCCGCCCCGGTTAACTGGAGAGCTTTCTCCAAGAACAGATTCCCTGATGATAGAAATAATACCCGTGGAGTTGAACTTTTACTGCTAAATGCAAAAGAAGTATTATCAGCTTCATAAGCATCCACACCATGTAACTCTAGACGATACACTTCCGCATCTTGTAGATGTTCTAGTCTGAGCGTAGCCGTGCCATCTTCATGCCAATCAGCAGTCTGCGTTACTAATAATTGATCGTCTCCATATACACTGTATTCTATAGGTCTGGTCTCCCCTACCGTACTTTCCAAGACGGCTACCGCCGTGCTACCCGTAGATTGATGCTGTACACCGAATTGTTTGATCGCAATATTCCGTAATGGGGATGCTTCGATATCAATGACCCTGCTAGGTACTTGAAAAGATATCCCTTCCCCATCACCCTTCCACTGGCCATCTGTAAACACAATAACTTCAGCATCTTGTTCATCCCGAGTTAATGCCGAAGCAAGCGAAATGGTTTCTTGATAAGCCGATTTACCGTAATAAGGTTGAAGACCATCCAGAGCTTCCTCAACACGAGTATGACTCTTCTCCCGAGACAAGATGACTTGTGGCTCTGAGTCCATGCTTAACAGTGTGATTTCACTCCCCTTGGCATGGTCCTTCAAATAATCTTTTACCTGCGACTTTAAAAGATCCATCCGCGTCATCTCTTGATTCGAATGTTCACCCTCAGCATCAGGCTCTGCTGTCTTTGCACTCATGCTGCCTGAGGTATCAGCAACAATGACCACATGACCTTTAGCGTTATCGGACACCCACCCGTATGGCTGCATCAATGCAAACACAAGTAAAGCCGCTACTATGAGCTGTAACCACAGCAATAACCTGCTCTGTAATTTCTGCCAAGGACGATTAGCTTCGATATTCCGAAGGACTCGTTCCCATAGAAGATGACTCGGTACTAACGTATCTATAAATTTTCGTTTCAACAAATACATCAGCAGTATAGCTGGTATGCTTAGACCGAACACCATCCCAAGCCATGACCCGATCCCCACATTTAGTTCCTCCTAAAAGTTTTGCGAAGCAAAACTACTTCGTAAGCGTATACTTAGTTTTGCGAAGCAAAACTGACTTCGAAAGCACGCCCTAAACTTTGCGTAGTATGACTCACTACTATGTCTTTACTAGCCCCGACTCCGCTAATATTCCAAATACAGCTTGCTGCAAGGGCATATCATTAGGAATAAGAACATAAGAAATTCCACGTTCTGCTGCATAACTTGATAGATTGTTCCGGTATTTATCCCACTCTGCTCGATATGCCTGTAATACTTTTCCTGTTAAAGCTACATCCTTACCTGCCCCAATCTCGCTATCTACGAGCCTTAGATCTCCGCTCAACGATGGGTCCATTTCCTCTTGTGAGACGATATGTACAAGTACCACTTCTTGACCCGCACCAGCAAGACGAGATAAGGCATTTGCAATCTCCTCTTCTCCATCACGGAGCCAGAAATCCGAGAAGATCCACGTCATTCCCGGTAATCGCGGAATTGCCCCAGGCTCACCCAGACTTGCAGCTAAGCTACCTTCTCCACCTACAGCTGCGTCTTCTAGAAACTGAAACAACCGATGAACGGCTCCACGACCTCTTAATACAGGAAGACGAGAATCTAATGAGCTACTGTAGCAGGCTGCTTGTACACGCTCATATGAACATAATGCTATATACCCTATACTTGCTGCTAACTGCTTGGCATATTGTAGCTTACTCGGAATTTCATTGTTGCCTCCTGAAATCCCCTTTACTGTTCGTTCACCGAAATCCATTGATTTTGAGCAGTCTACATACACACTAACCATCAATTCCTGTTCATCCATGAATTGTCTAATAAATGGCTTGCCGGTACGTGAGTACACACCCCAATCGAACCGACGGATATCATCTCCAGCACTATATGGACGATAATCAGCAAATTCAAGCGATGATCCCAAACGGCGAGAACGACGTTTCCCCTGCAACGTACCCGCTACTCTCCTACCCGCACCCAAACTCAATCTCTCTAGGCGAGGGAGCCACTCCGGTGGTAGTAAATATTGCCCATTCATGTTCTACCTCCAAGCGTATCCAATATTTCTTGAATGATCTGATCTGTCGTAATCCCCCTTGCCTGTCCTTCGAAATTCAAAAAGATGCGATGTCTTAGTGCAGGAATAGCTACAGCATGAATATCCCCCGTAGAGAGGTGCATTCTGCCATGACATATAGCACGAATCTTCCCCGTAGAGATCATGGATTGGATTCCACGCGGTCCAGATCCGAACCTTACATTCTTACGCACACCTTCCGGAGCTGAATCTTCTTCAGGATGCGTCATCATCATAAGTCTTACGGCATAATCAAGCACTTCTTCCGCAACCAGCACTTCTCGTGCTCCACGCTGAATTTCCATAAGTTCCGAAGCGCTTGCCTGTTTACTCACGACTGCCTGATGCGAGGAAGTCGTTCTCCGCACGATTTCCTTTAGTTCTTCTGCATTGGGATAAGGAACTAGAATCTTCAACTGAAAGCGATCTAGCTGTGCCTCTGGCAATGGATAAGTTCCTTCATTCTCCAATGGATTCTGTGTAGCCAATACAAAGAATGGCTGTGGTAATTGATGCGTGTCATTACCAATCGTAACGGTATGTTCCTGCATCGCTTCTAGCAAGGCACTCTGAGTTTTCGGTGTAGCCCGGTTAATTTCATCTGCAAGGACAATGCTACTGAATATCGGTCCGCTTTGAAAAGTCATCCCCGTCACACCTTGATTCCCAAACGAGAGAACTTGCGTACCTGTAATATCACTCGGCATCAAATCCGGCGTAAATTGAATCCGTGAAAAGGATAAATCCAAACTATCGGCAATCGTACGTACTAGCATCGTTTTACCAAGTCCAGGTATTCCTTCTAACAAGGCATGTCCCCCTGCGAATATGCACCATAACATCTGCTCAACTACCTCATGCTGGCCAACAATAATTTCCCCAATCTGCTCACGTACGCGAGAAATGGTTTCTTTCCACACCTCAGGCTGTATCTTTATTTCAGGCATATTTTCTCTGTCCTCCTCAAAAGTCTTATTCATCGATTAGGATTAATCGAGGTGAAATAACTTTCTACCAACCCCTGCATTTGCTGGGGCAGATCACTTCTACCAATCGTCTTCTTGGCTTCTGTTGCATAATCCTCATATACTTCTTCATAGGGACGACTAGCACCATCGATCATGGGAGATGTTCCACCTTTCTGAATATCTCCACCCCCACCTTGAGTAGGGCCGCCGTCACTTTGTAGCCCAGCTTTCCCATCCAAAGAACGCGGTGTTGTCACTAGCTCACGGTTACCTGCTCCTAGCCCTGCCCCCGAACCAGTTCCTGTCCCGCCGCCTCCACTACCACCTTGCCCTGAGCCACTTCCCTGGCCCGAACCACTACCACTTCCTTGACCAGATCCACTGCCCTCACCCGTACCCGATCCTGGCGAACTACCTTCCCCTAGCGCTGCTCCTTGCCCTTCGCTTGGCTCACCTTCACTCGGGTTACCCGCCGCTGACGCTTGAGCAAGCATCTCGGCGCTGCCTCCACTACTCCATGTATCCGAGTAAGCAAGACCAGCTACAGCCATTTGATCAGCAAGACCTAATCCCTGTTGTGCTAATGCTGCGCTGAGCGCTGAGGCTAGATCTGATTGCTCTATAGCTTGCAACTTCGCTTCAATTGCTTTGGATAACTCATCTGCTAGCTGTTGCAAAGCTTGTTCTTGTTCCGCAGCATCGCCCTTCTCTAACGCCTGTTCCAATTGCTTCAGAGCATCTTTTATCTGCTTATTCTCAGAATTTGCAGGTGTTTCTTTAGCAAGTTTATTTAAAGATTCCCGTAACTTTTCTTTCTCTTCTGAAGACAGCTTACGCATCTCATTCTTCAAAGTACTCACCGATTTCTGAAGCTCGTCTTTACTATGATTTAATAGACTCTTAGCAAGCGAAGACAACTGAGATACTTGTCGCATTTTCTCCGCCATCTCAGATAAGGATTTCTCCTTCATCTCCTGTTGCTTTGCCAACTTCTCCATTGCCTTCATACTTTTCTCCAATTGATCAAGAGCCTGCGTAGGATCCTTCTGTCCATTTAAGTCCTTTTGCAACTGATCCAACTGTTCTTGAAGAGGTTGCTTGACTAGTGATGCAAGCTTTGACGTCTGCAACTTCTTAGCCAACTCCTCAACTTGTTTCTCTTGTGTCTTAACCCATTCTTGTTGTTTCTTAGCTTCAGCGAGCACCTTATCTTGTGGATTCGGAAGGATGGCAATGATCAGAACGACGATAAACATCGAAGCACAGATGATCCAAAGCTTGCGTCTTCTCGGTCGAGGTAGTCGTTTCTTCATAGTTGAAGTAAACTGCTGTCCATACTTTGCAGCCTGTTTCCTCTGCCAATGAACTGCTGAGTTCTCCATATCCTTGAACGACAAGGCTGTTACCATCATGTCGCTGCGTTCTTGTCCAAGAGTGAACTCATCCATCGTACTCGCCGCTTTGGTTACGTTAATACGATGGATCCAGCCCCATACTAGCCCTACAATGACACATAGAGCAAATATGCCAACAACCCAATATCGCACATGTTCAATAGGCCATATCCTAGCTACCAATAACAAGATAAGTCCCATCATTAATCCACAAAGACAACCATAACCCCCATAGATCAGCACACGAAATAACTGCAATCTTCTACGAGTCATAGCTACGGAATGTTGAACCACCTGCATATGATCGTGCACCTGCCTAGCATCGGATACATCATTTCCTACCTGCTGATTACGGCTAGCGTTTACTGGATCATTCTGTTCATCCATTCTTCTCACCCCCCTTTTTTTCGAATACGAGTATTTCATCCTGCAAGTTCAAGCTACTTCAATTGATCAATTCAGCATTGGGCTCCATCATCTCTTCTGCTGGCTCACGCTTCTTCCGTCTGCGAACGGGCCGGATAGAACGTATACTAATCCATAATGAGCCGATAATGACAACCGTATATACAAGAACGAACTCAACCCATAGTTGTATTGGAGCTTCCATATTAATGGATGACCCTCTCACATAAAATATAGATTTAGAAAATTCAGGCTGGAACAAACTTAACATGGCTCCTGCAGGATTCAACCCCAATATAAACCCGACCCATGAATAGGTAGGAGACGAAACTGCACCACTATAATTACGTTGCCACATACTAATAAGGAATATATATAGAAGTCCTGTAATGAGAAAAATAAAGATGCCCACACTGTACGTAACAATGATCGAAATAATCGTCCGTTTAAATATCGTAGAGAACATGATTCCAAGTGATCCTAACAACAGCATGATGAATAAATAGAACAGGAATAACGCTATTAACTGCCTTGGTGAAATTCCCCCAAACAAAAATACGATACTATATACCGGCAAAGTTGCAATCACGATCAAAGCCATAAAGCTTAGTGAGGATAACAGCTTACTTAGAATAATCGTCGTTGAGCTCTGCTGTGTTGTGAGTAACATACTTAAGGTTTGCTTTTCACGTTCACTGCTGATTACACCTGCAGTCAGGGCCGGCGCCATGAAGGCAATCATCAACAATTGCGCGAAGCTCAGCACGTAGAACATCATCTGACTCATACCCGAATTAAACTGTTGATTTCCACCGTTACCATTATCCAAGTACATCGTCATATAAATGAAGCCCATGGCTATGAATCCCAATGCTAATATGTACAGCATCACAGATATCATTGAACGGGAAGTCCGCATCCGAAGTCTAAATTCCTTATCAAGTACGGGATTTATCCATTTCTTACTCCAGTTCATTGTCCCAGCCCCCCTTTGGTAATTTCCAAGAAGACATCTTCTAAGTTGGTCTGAGCCTCATGGAAAGAGAGAATTGGAAATCCCCAAGATATCATTTGTTGAAGTAGAAGTGCTTGCTCCTGTTCCCCTCCACTGAAATGAACGTGCACACCCGTATTGTCACCAAGTACGCCACTAACACAAGGCTCATCACGAAGTCGTACTGCTAACTCTTCTTCTCTTTCCATAGTACGAATATGCAATATTTTCTTGACGCGCAGGCGACTTTGAATATCTGCTACTTTCCCTTGAGCTATCATCACACCATGTTCAATAACTCCGATCTCATCTACCATTTCTGCAAGTTCTGGGAGTATATGCGAGGAAATAATAATCGTTTTCCCCATTAATTTCAGTTCTTTCAATATTTCCCTCATCTCAATACGCGCACGGGGATCAAGCCCTGAAGCGGGTTCATCAAGAATCAACACTTCAGGATCATGAACTAGACATCGAGCTAGACAAAGACGTTGCTTCATCCCTCTAGAAAGGCTATCGACATAACTATCAGCCTTATCACTCAGGTTCACTAAGTCTAATAATTGTGGAATAAGCTTCTCCCGTTCATTACGGGGTATATGATAACTAGCCCCATAGAAATGTAGATATTCTGTCGTCTTCAATTGATCATATACTCCAAAGAAATCCGGCATATAACCAATTCTCTTCCGTACTTCCTTGGGGTATTCCGTTACTTCATAGCCATCAACCTTAGCCGTTCCTGAACTTGGTAATACCAATGTCGCTAGAATCGACATCGTAGTTGACTTACCCGCACCATTCGGACCGACAAAGCCGAATACTGTTCCCTTAGGAATGGTGAGATTGATATCCTTCAATGCATCGAAATTACCGTATCGTTTACTAAGATGTGAGATTTCAATCATGGTTTCACCTTTCCTTTCAGTCTTACATCCGGCAGAGCAAATGTCGTCTCATTCTGGACAGTTACCGTCATTCTCAACATCTTACCATTCAGTAAATATTGTTCTACATTCGAATTAATCGTGAACCCACCACTTTGCCAAACGACAACTTCCCATTCTAGCTTGTTCTCATTCCAAATTTTGAATTCCGTATTCTGTCCAGGACTTGTTCCTCGTAACGTCAGTTCTTCATATAGCGCATTCTGATCTAGCTGTGGTAATTCATATTCAAATGATGCCGTCCCCTGTGACATATTAATCAACCCGTTCGAATCTTGGTTCCAAGAGCCTGCGCTTACTTGCGTCATAGTCGGGACGACATAACCAAATGGAATATTGATCGCGCCATTGTGAATTAAATTCATCGTTACAGGTTGTGTCCATAAGTTCAATTGATTGCTAGAAATAGCTTTCCCTTTGTGCGTATACGTTAAGATCGGATCTTCACTCCATGCAATAATGTACGAACCCTGTTGAGACCAAGGAGTATACGGCGCATAATTCATTAATATTTCACGCTCACGATTGAAGTTACTTCCATTGTTCGTGTTCACATAAGGAAATAACAGTGACCCTAGATTTCCTCCGGATATGTTCATGTTCTTTCCTGACATTGTTGAAAGGATGCTACTTTGCTCGTTCTTACCTAGATCCCCGAGCTCATACACCTTTCCTCCTATGACCAATACAACTTTCGTTAGGTCACTTGTCGTTTCGTTAATCACCTGTCCATCAATATTACCTTGATCATCAAGAGATACGGTAACGTTCAACTGTCCAACCTGTCGATTACCACTCTGCTGTACCCAAAGTTTAGCAAGGGACCACTGCGGCATATTCAATAGATCCACTTGTGTCTCTTTACTGCCAACTTCTATAAAACTATTATTCGCTCCATCTCCGCCAAATCCACCGCTATCGCGTTGAAGTCTTACGTACGAATTCCCAGGGAATTCGAGGGTATAATCTCCACTACTTGGTGTGAAGAATGCGGTTGCACTCGTCGTAGTCGAACTACCTCGTCCATTCAATTCAAGTATATTCAGCGTATGGGCCAGCTCCCTACTCTTATCCGCTGATCCTACGGTGTATACTGTTCCGCTCGCAATAATAGCAATCAGTGGAATAATCCACCATGCCCACTCTCGCTTATCCACCTTTTTCAATATCCAATACAGCAAGGGTGCAACCACCACGACATAAATCAATAGCATCCAGACTAATCCGCTAAAGCTAGGCATTGTGAGAGTAGGGAAATAATTAAGTATGTATCCTAGATTATTTAAGTTGTTCTCTTGAGACATCATCCCATTTTGATTCATTAGAGGAAGATCGTCTTTCAAAAGATAAGACCATACTTTCGGATGCCCATTCCACGAATCCATTGGCGTCATTGCCAGATCGTACGCTGCATAAAGGACGTTCCCTTGCTCCATTTGACGTGTAGCAAATAGTGGCTTATTCCCCGCTCGATACAATATCTCACTATCCTCTAGTACTTGTGCGCTAGATAATGTAAAGTCCCCTTCCAAGTTGAGTGGTTTAGCACCAAGTGCAGCTAATTCCGGTAGCGTCGATACTGAGAAGGTCCCCTCATATTGAACAGGGGATACATCTGCAAATGCTGCAGCCGTCTTTGGATATCCCGCACCACCAGCAAGAACTAGCGTACCCCCAGACTTCACCCACCCTGAGATTCCGTTGATCTGTGACTTGCTCAATGTATCCGATGAGAATCGATTCATGATCAATACATCCATACCATTTAGTAACATAGGGTCCTCTGGAATGCTAGTCGCTTTCATTGGAATAACATTGAGGTCATATCCATCACTACGAAGGACATTCATGAAATTCATCGTATCCGGATCATCCGACAACACCCCAATGATTGCACCATTTACAGGCATACTCTCGATATAAGATTTTCCCGATGCAAAGGGTATACTCCCCCCTTTTTTAACGGAGTCTTTAAAGAACCTAATCTGATTATTATCCTTGTTATATACCGATCCTGGGATTCCAATCGTGACTTCTTTCGGTGTATTCCGAGGTAGTTCCACATGTTGCACATAGGATGCAGCCCCTGAATAACGGTCCTCGCCTTGGATTACAATATCCCCCGAAATATCGGTATCACTTGTTAGTATGATTTTCACTGGATTCCACATGCCATTCTTCATCTTCCCGTTGTAACCCAGTTCCGTCTTGATCGTGATCGATGGTCCATCTGCATCAACCGTGGTTGGAATAATCCATACTTGAAGAAGAACGGCTAGTACTAGGATCGGTAGAATCAACTTTCTTATATTTCTCAAATGAATAAACAAGATCTTAACTTCCCCTCTCCGAAACTACTTTTCTACTGATAGATTATCAAGCTCTGTCGCCCTAGGTTAACAATCTATCTCTCCTTAAAAACTATTGACGTGATGAGTGAGCAAAAAGTTTGCAATTGAATTTAAATTGATCTCTTGAATAAATTACTCTAAAGGGTATATATGTATTTTAACACAAAAATCCCGCTCCATTAGGGCGGGATTTCTTCATTAATATAGCTATTTATTTTTTAACCGAAGACAACCGTCTTATTCTCATGAACCAAAATACGATCTTCAATATGCCATTTCACAGCTCTGGCAAGAACTACACGTTCAATCGTCCGACCAATTCTCTTCAATTCTCTCACATCATCACGATGACTAACCCGCTGTACATCCTGCTCAATGATCGGTCCTCCATCAAGCTCTTCTGTCACATAATGTGCCGTTGCTCCAATGATCTTCACACCACGTTGATAGGCTTGCGCATAAGGCTTCCCTCCAACAAATGCAGGCAGGAAAGAGTGATGAATATTAATAATCCGATTTCGATAGCGCTGAATAAACGTTGGTGAAATAATCTGCATATACCGCGCCAGAATAATGACATCAATATCATCGCCCACCACTTCGAGTTGCCGTTGCTCTGCTTCTAGCTTCGTATCTGCCGTTACTGGAATCTGATGATAAGGAATGCCAAAGGACTCCACATAGTCCTTCATGTCCGGATGATTACTAACGACCATCGCAATTTCACCATCGAGATCTCCAGCCTGCCATTGCCACAGTAGTTCAACTAAACAATGGTCTTCTTTCGAAACAAAGATAGCAAGCTTCTTCTTGCGGTTTACACTATTAATTTTCCAATTCATTGCAAACTTTGAAGCTACCTCTTGGAACTGCTCTTTCAACCCAGCTATTCTCTGATCTAGATCTGTCAGGTCAAATTCGATACGCATAAAGAACATGCCACCCTCAGGGTCCATCGTGTATTGATCAGACTGAACAATATTTGCTCCATACTGATGAAGAAAATATGACACTGCAGCAACGATCCCCGGCCCGTCCGGACATGAAATGAGCATCCTTGCACGCTCTTTGTACGGATTTTCTGATAATGATAAGTTCTTATTGATGTGCACTTCCATTATATTTACAGACCTCGCTCTCTTCAATTTCACTTTGTTATTCCTAAAGTTTTGTAAGGATATCTCGACCTGCTAACCAGGCCACAATACGGTGGTTTACGCCTTCTTCACTTAGGTCTGGGAAAAGATTATCTTGTATCACCATATCATAAAGACGTTCTAACGGTTCACGAGGATCAGCCTTCTTTGCCTTCGCGTCATTCTTCAGCAAATTCCAAGTGTCCAATACAAATTCCTGAGAGTTAACTTGCTTGGTAGCAAAAAAGGAATGAAGTTCATCAACCTGATTCAGAAACTCAGCGCCAAATCTCTCAGCCACATTCCCTCTCAACAAGGCGATCTCGATTTCATACATCGGACGTTGAGTTTTAGCATCTTTCCCGATCCAAGGAGTTTCTAATATAAAAGGCATCCCTTGTAAACGTTCATGATGCACTACAGAATTAATGGTGTTGAATCCGATAAATCCGCTTCCCACAGGAGTATGACGGTCCTTACTTGCCCCCCGTGGATTCTTGCTATCATTTAAATGAATCACACCAATTCGTGACAGTCCAATAATCCGGTCAAATTCCTCAAGCACTCCATCTAAATCACCTACAATATCGTATCCTGCATCATGAATATGGCAAGTATCTACACATATCGTTAGACGTTCATTATGTTTTACTTTATCAATAATTCGAGCTAGCTCCTCGAAGCTACGTCCGATTTCTGTTCCTTTACCAGCCATTGTCTCTAAGGCAATGTTAACATCCGTCTCATTTGTACCTTCCAGCACTTCATTTAATCCGTCAGCAATACGCTGAATACCAAAGTCAGCATCCTTATCTGTATATGCACCAGGATGTAACACGATATTCTTCACGCCAATAGCATGTGTACGACGGATTTCTTCCTGTAGGAAGCTAACTCCAAGCTCGAATATACTATCTTTGTACGAGCCTAAATTAACAATGTACGGTGCATGAACGACGATTTCCTCAACACCGTTCTTGTGCATCTGCTCCTTACCCTCTTCAAGATACATCGATTCTATCGGCTTACGGCGTGTATTCTGCGGTGCACCTGTATATATCATAAATGAACTAGAACCATAGTTATTTGCTTCATCTGCAGCACTTAGCAGACCCTTGCCCGAAAAAGACACATGAGAACCAATTTTCAACATGTTGTATCCCCCTTTATTACGAATAGCTTCTATTTTAACTTGAATAGCGAAAAAAATCTAGAAATGCGCTATAATCAAGATGTAACGGCTTAATTAGTGATTAATATCATTGAGGTGAACATATATGAATACCACACTCGTGGTCAATTTACTGTCAAGTAGTACTCCAAGCAGATGGTTTATGAACTCCATTGCCTTCTGGACCATTGTCATGATGGGCGCGATGTGTATCGGAGGATTTTTCATGTTCCGCAAGTTCCTAAAGGTGCTCCCGAAGGCCGATGGAAAGTCCAAACTGGATTGGCAGAATTATTGGGTAGAACGGAGTCGCCCGATGTGGACTGACGAATCGAAAGCCCTATTAAACACATTAGTTAGTCCCGTACCCTCGGCATTTCGAGATATTGCCAAACATTCCATTGCAGCCGAGATTGGTAAAATAGCCGTTGAAAGCAACGCAACCGAAGTAACGAGAGACCACTGCATTCGAGGATACATTGTTGCCACGCCTGCACGGGACTATAAATTCCTGATGAAGTTCCTAAAAAAGAACCAAATTGATTACAAGCCTTATGAACATCTGTTAAACAAATAATACTTAAAATGACAGTTAAAATCGGGGAAATAGTGAAAACTAGGAGTTCTCCAGTAATTAGATGTACTCTGGTCACCTAAAATTAGCGCTTAAAGGAATTCGCTGAATTTAGGTGACCTTTTTGCAACTGTTGGTGATTTGTAGGTGATGGAAGGGGAGTTTGTTGATCATGAAGATTGCCATTTGTGGGGGAACGGGATTTATCGGAAAAGCGTTACAAGAACATTGGCTCAAGGATGGTCATCACTTGATCATCATAACTCGAAAGATTCCTACACATGCTACAACTATACAATCTCAAATAGAGCATATCACTTGGGACCAATTAGAGCATCACCCGGAGTTACTAGAGAATTTGGATGCACTTGTTAACTTAGCCGGAGCATCTCTCAGCCAAAGATGGACAACGCAGGCCAAGCAGCGGATCATCGAATCGCGTCTAAAGACAGTCTCAGCTGTCAGTAATTTAGTCTCCCAGTTGAAGAAAAAACCCGCTGTCGTAATTCAAGCCTCAGCCATTGCCATCTACGGTACTTCAAATGATGGAACATTCGAAGAAACTTCACCCACGCGTGTGATGGACTTCCCATCAGATGTTGTTCAACAATGGGAAGATGCGGCAGACACGATTCAGGAAGTTCGATTAGTGAAACTTCGGGTAAGTGTGGTGCTTGGAAGCCATGGAGGTGCCTATCCGATGATGAAACTTCCTTTTAGACTTGGAGTAGGCGGAAGAATCGGTAGTGGTCAGCAGTGGATGTCTTGGATTCATATCACGGATATGGTGAGATTAATTGATTTCTGCATCCTTCACCCAGAAGTGAATGGACCCGTGAATGCAGCGGCACCTCATCCCGTCACGAACGACCAATTCGGCAGAACCGTCGCAGCTGTCTACCATCGCCCATATTGGTTCCCCATTCCGAGCTTCCTGCTAAAGGCCGTCGTTGGGGAATTATCGTTAATTCTACTACAAGGTCAGCGAGTGATCCCAAGTAAAGCTCTTGAGCATGGCTTTGAATTTACTTTTCCAGAAATCAGAGATGCCCTTCAAGATCTGAAGTGATACTCATGAAATTCTTAAATATATCACAAGCGTATTGGTTTTCTACTACCCGTTGAACTAAAAGGCTTAACGACATCCTTTAATTTGACTTCACCGTGAACCTCTTTCGTCTCTCCATTAACTTTGTATTTGATTTCCCATTCTAGAATATCTCTTTTGCTTATCTTCATTTTTTCTAATAAAAATCCATGATCGAAGTAGTATTTCCGCTCCCCCATAGCATCAGGCAGTTGAAAAGGATCATCGGCCTGAGCCACTGACATGATCGATATCCCGTCGACAGAACATTCGAAACTAACCCCGTCAAACTGATTATCTTCTCCAATCATCTCCAAATAATAATTCCCAGCCACATACAATGAATTATGGTAAGCCACAAAGTTAATATCTTTGATATAAAAGTCTTCCGTTTCTATATCATAACTATATTCAATAGGTACTCGATGAAGTTGGGCTTGACTATAGATAGAGAATACTACAAGGGCTATTAAGATGACTCCTATTGAGATAGATATTACATATTTCTTCACGGCAGTTTACCTCCTCCACGTTTATTCTTCTATATTGTAACAGAGGGTAAAGTTGGATAATGCTAAACTAATCACAATGGACATTCCGATATCATTGCTAGGATGAATAGGGTCGTCAGAATAGAGTATTCGGTCAAGTTAATTCATCATGTGATATGTATACTCACCCTTAACAATCGTAAATATATCGCCATCGTTGAGCAGATATTCTTTATAGGAGACCATTAACTCTTTATTTAATAAGGTTCCATTCTTGGATCCCAGATCTTTAATGACATATCCCTCGCTTCCTTTAGAGAGTTCTACGTGAGCTCTTGACGTACCAGGCGTTTCTTCTACGAATTGGGCAACTTCCGCAGCTCTACCAATAATGAAATGTGGGTGATTTAGTTCGATTCGAACGGATGGGAGATCCCCTTGAGCAGAGTCCTCATACATGAGTCCAGCCTTAATTACTTGCCCCATCTCTCTTCTTTCTAGGTATGGATTTGAGTGACGAATCACCCCATTATTACCCTGAATTATGTTATTCTCTGGCATCAACAGAACGGTTGCATTCACTCGAGGCGAAGATAACATTTCTGTTCTGTGACCAAGCTTGGCATAGTAATCATCCTCAGTTTCCCCAACGCTTGAAGAGGCTTCATCCTCTATTTCATTTACAGCGTCTGTTTGAGTGCGCTCAGTCTTTGGGTTATCTGGAAATACCCATCTTTCGCGCGATGGCTCCAATTCCTTATCCTTTGATGATCCACCGAAGAAACCTGTTAAACGCTCTACTTGAAATGATGCCTTTTTTCGAATCAGACTAGAATCTCCTAATCCTCGTGAATCAAATAAAGCGACTGATTCTGTTAAAGGCTCTGCTCCTTTCATTGGCATCCTGATCTTTCCCTTCCAACCCATCCATGCGATAGCTCCAAGCAGACCTGTGACGAGTATACTTACGATTAACATGCCTGTCCCTGGATATGCCATATAGAGATATCGCCATGCTAAAGCACAAGCGACTAGACAACCCAGAGATACATATGTTGCTATGGGCCCTGGCTCATAATCTCCATCTTCATCTTTTAAATCGTTATCATATTGGTTATCCATCTGAAACGAAGCTGCAGACAATCCCACTTTTCGTTCAAGATATACACCCTCAGCCCTTTTAGCAACTGGTTGGGAGAATAGATCAGGCTCATATGGCTTAGTGGAACGAATTGGTGTTGAATTTCGAGTTAGAATCGAATGGGAATCAGGTGTTATATCAGGGTCAGGTCGGTACGAATTGGATGGAGGCATACTATTGTGAGTAGGCTTAGATGGTGATTGCTCCCCAGCCTGAGCTAACAAATTCAGAAGCAAACCTCTCATACCGGACAACGCATACCCCTCAACACTCATATATTGTAGTAACGTTTGGATCCCGTTCCCTTGTAATTCGGACACCGATGTCATTAGTCTTGTGATCAACTTACTTAGCGATGACTCTAATGGTTCAGGATTCTTCAAAGATTGAATGGGGTAATAGGTTAAATATAATTTCCCAATATGAAGAGGACCCTCCACAAATATATAATCTTCTTGAATGATATATTTATCCTGATCTAGCATATATGAAGTACTCTCTTCTAGCGCATTCACCAGTTGAAGCAGCAGATCGTAGAATTCTTCCATTGTTAACTTTTCACTTTTGAGTAGATGAGTAAGCATCTTCTTATCCGTAATATCATATTGAAGACTCACCTTAAAATTTATTTCCTTCAACCGAAGAGATAATAGATGCGGAATCTTCGTCGCAGTGATCATGCTGGTCTGTACTCTGTTTAATTCAGATGAAGTGAGTCCCTCTGGGCTGTCCAGAATCATATAGTTACCACCATTGTGGATGAAATCCTGTGTTAATCCAAACATTCTATTCACCCCTTTCTAATAAGGAAAAGCGTAGATATAAGCACAGATGATTCCTGGTACAACGGCAAGCATAAACGGAAAACGAATTTGCTCTTTACTCCAATTCTTTAATATATCAATATCCTTTAGTAGAAAAAAACCTGCTATTCCACGCCCTACTTCTCGTAGACGGGATAATGTCTCTCTACGCCACAACAGAATCATAATCCCAATGAGTCCCGCGAATAATATGGAATACATTAACGTCTGAATCGTGAACATCATTCCTGTCCATGCACCAATTCCTCCGAATAGTTTGACATCTCCCGCTCCCACTGCTCCGATCCAGTACATCACAAAGAGTATACTAAATCCGGCAGCTAATCCTATTCCGGCAAACAATGCCCCACTCCAGCCAGAAGCTATAAAGTGATAGATTATTCCGCATAAAATAGCAGGGATAGTCAGTTTGTTCGGTATCTTCATCGATTTAATATCCGTAATAAAGGCTGCCGTTACGAGAAGTGCGCATCCAGCAAAAGCGATCTCCATATCTCTTCCTCATTTCCTATAAAGGGTTGTTCAAAAAATCATCTTTTGAACTCGAACTATAATGACATTAATCTCGATCAATAACGGTAAACGTCACTTCCATGCGCTCTCCATCCTCTAATGTAATAATGAAAGGCCATGTCCCCGGCGTCGTATTTGTTCCAACAAACCATTCCCATTCGATATATCCGTTAGCGTCTGCCTGACTCCATCCTAGATACTTGGCAGTACTCTCACCACTCTTATAAAAAACAGATAATTGTGCCATAGCATTCGGTTCTACCTTTATCCTAACCTTAGCCTTCTTTCCGACAATGGCAGGATTCGGCTTCTCCAGTATTTGTATAGAAGATGCGACCTCTTCACCGACACCACCTCCAATTCCCTCCGAAGTATCTCCAATCCACAGACGTTCCTGTGCCTTTGCTTGTAATATAATTTCTTTATTGATAAAAGGTACCTTCACAGGTAACGCGTAACTGACTTCAATACCGAAATATGGATTTTCTCTAGTCTTCATATCAGGAAGATATATGTTGGAAATATGAATCCGATCATAGCTTATAAACTCACTTTGAATGAACGGCTTAAGCAGGGGCTTAACAACAGGATCAAGAACAGTTTCAGCCATATTATTCTTTACTTTCTGTAATGGCTCGTCTCCCATTGTCGCAGCATCCATCATCCATTGTGCGAACGGAGCGGGAAGTGAGTTACTATACTGGGATACCCAATCCGTCACAGAAAGCTTAGGAATGATCCAGTTCCCAGTTAATTGGGAGTCCTTATCCTCCTCCGGTGAAGCCTCTTTCTCTACGATTAAAGCAATAGGGTACATATGGGAAGACACCATCTTCACGGTATCGGATACGGTGCTTTGAAGTGCTGTCGATATCAATGTCATTTGAACAATATAGATTAGAAAAACAATGAAAAAGATAAAGAAGGGAAATACTAACGCAGCTTCAAGTACCATACTGCCCTTTTCATTCTTCTTTCGATCAATAGGAAAAATCCGCTTTCTTAGTAGCATAGTAACGGTTTCCTTCCACTTTATCTTCGTTGCTTGCAGTAGATCCTATCATTCTCATCACTCCCGGAAGAAACCACAGCTTCATCCCGATCACAACTTCACCAGAGGAATAGGTCGCCCTCTCATTTGGATTAATTCCTGTATTAAAACGGATCAATGATAGCATTCTCGACATCTTCTTCTCATTATTACTATGAATAAAGAGGAACATTCTCAAGTAATCGCGGTAAGTCATCTCCACTTTTACATAGGCCGATAACTCAATCGATCCCTTGTGACACAGTTGAATCATATCTACGATAGCCATCTCAATCCCATACAATAATGCTGCTGCCAGAATCAGCAATGGATTTCCCAACTTACTACTCTTCACTAAACCTTCCATCGTTCGTATTGCTAGTCTCACTCCGAATATTTCGGCATAAGCGGCAGATACATTTCCCACGGGATTATGAAAGCCGTATAGAATATACTCTAGCTCCTGATTATGAACACTTAGTTGCTCTACTAATTCGTCTCCAATTGAACTACCCGGGTTACTTACGATATCTCCCAACCGAGTGATATCAAAATGATGAAAATAGAGCGCAGCATATTCATTCTGATAGAATTCATTTTGTAATCCTGACAACATGCCACTCATAGAACCATATAAATCATCCACATCGTCCATAGCTGATTTACCAGCATCGTAAGGATCACTATCCAGTTCAGCCCCTTGATATGATCCATCTGCTGATTGTTTATTAAATGAAATACTTTCATCATAATATTGTTGTAGTGTACGATATTCTTCCATATATCCCTGTGCTTTCTCATTCAATCGATTAATCGTAGATAATATCTTAGTTGCATCCTTCAATTTCGCCTTGGATTCCTTCTCAATTGACTTGCGCTCCTTATCAGAGGAACGGTTCTCTTCTAACCTACTCAGTGCTGCATCAAGCATATTCCCTGAACCGGAAGTCACATAATTCTGCATATAAGGATCTACACCGTGTCGTGACTGAATAACAGTTGACTTCATTTGGTCACTACTACCACTTTGACCAAAAGCCATCCCCAATACTGTATTAGAAGACGTTATCCCGTTATCTAATCTCTTAAATTCCGTAGTCTGATCCTCAATTCCCTGCTTAAGATCTTGTAGTAACGTTTCGGAGAGGATTAGACTTTGAGTTTTTTCTCTGATATTTCGAATGACATCCGTGTCACCAGTACCTATATCTGTACTTCCCGGGCTATCTTCACTTGATACATGGTCATATCCTTCACTAGCTGAGCGGTTCTCTGACTCCACGATCACTTGTTTCATTTGTTCATTAATGTTGTATGCTTCCTCCCATCGTTCAAGCGCTTGAGGCCCCATCTTCATATGATCTGAACGCGATGAACTTTGCTTATTAGATACATTAGACAACAAGCTTGAAGTCCCTTGATGATATCTACTAATTAAATCCGTAAGTATATTTATAATCTTGTCCTCTTCTTCTTCGTCGTCATCGTTACCCTCATCGTCATCATCACTGTCACTGTTGGTGTTATTTTGCCTGTTCTGTTTATCGGCGATTCTTTGCTCCAGCTCGATTGCTTTGGCAACATAGTCATCATATTGAGTCGCAATATCGGCACCCGAATCGATGCTCCCCCCCAATGATTGATTGGAGATATGATTAGCAACTTGAGCCATGATCAGATTGGGTAACGATTCCACGCTTTTAGCTGTCTTCTTCTGCGTAGCTATCATTTCATCCAATGCATCTTCTCGTTTGTCATATAGCTTTTGTAATTTTCTAAGCACATCCATCGTATTAGAAGCTTCCTTCATGGATTGAGATAGCGGTTTGAACTTATTAATAATTTCTAGCGTGAAATCAATGGGCGCCTTATATTTCATTTCTTCGCTAATTTGACGATTGAATACTTCGTATTCTCCGAGCATGCGGTCCATCTGCAGCGAGGACGAATCTAATGTGAGATTAAGCAAAGAGAAAGCATCTCCTCGGTCTCCATGATCAATACTTCCATTCAATACCCCGGACATAATCTGATCTCCACTACTCTCTCCATAGGCGAATATTCCATATTCCTGCTGTAGTTCCGGTTCATAAGCAGACATCACAGAGCGAACTGCAGAACGCACAAGTCGCTCACTTTGAACCTTCATTGCAGCAATTCGAGCGTAGTCGATGAACACAGCAACAAAACTAAATACAACGGCCAGTATCAAAATAAGAAAAATGGAGACTGAGCCCCTCTGATCTGTGTGCCATTTGCCAAACATGCCATTCCCCCTTTCTTTATTTGGTTTTTGATCCATACTTCTGCAATACTTGGGCAGCATCACCCTTATTCGTAGCACTTTCACTAGATCCTTTGAATTTAGCACCATAATATCTCATTAGATCTACCGTACGAATGAATTCTACGGGTTCAACGATGATAGATTGTGCACTCACTCCCAATTCGGATCCCCCAGATAGTATCTGATCTAGTGGAGGCAAGTTGATTAGCTGGTGTAATTCGCTACTCACTTTTCGCAACAACAGTTTATTCTCATAAGAAATCTTTCCGTTTATTTCACCTGTCACAAGCACACTTACTTTGGATAGCTTCGCAGTTGGTAGCGAACCCGATATCTCACCTTCGGGTAGAGATATCGATTCTTCATTACTAGCATCTGACCAGCCGAACATCGTTCCCAGCATCCTATCATCTGTCAGTCTCCAATACAGCGAATCATATTGTCCCTGCTGAAAGGATCCATTAGACGCTTCTTTGTGGCTGTTATCCCAGATATAGGCTGATCTCTCCGCGGCTGCAGAAGCAACCTGCTGTAATATAGACTGCTGATAAATGTACATACAGAAGAACATGAGAATAATCGTCGTCGTCAGCACGATAGGCATAACGAGGGAGGCTTCAAGCGTGAAGCTTCCCTCATCGTCTTTCAGCCTATTTCCCATCAATAAAGTTTTCACTTTTTGTACCAACCTTTTTCAATAGATTCTCAACAATTAATTTAAGTTGATCCCTAAAAACCACAGCAATCACAACAATTGCAGCAATGATCAGGATCATCTCCAGCATTCCTAGCCCCTCATCCTCTTGCCAAAACCCCTTAACTTTTCCCCATATATTCATTAACATGTCATCACTCCTCCTACATATTCATCATCATCATTGCGGGTGAACCAACCAGAACAACAACTACCATAAATATAACGACCATTGGAAATACCAACTTAGAAGACGCTTGTTCACCGCGAGTACGAGTGATCATCTTGCGCTTCTCCCATAGTGTTCGCGATAAATCACGAAGTGCCAATACAAAATCATTGCCTCCACGTCTGAAATTCAACAACACTGTGGTAGTAAAGATCGATACCTCTTGTAAAGCACATCGTTTACTGAAACTTTCAAATGCTTGTTGGAAAGAGTACCCGCTATCCCAATCGCCAACCATCCGTATCAATTCTTTATACAGAGGATGATCCCGTTCTTCTTTCTTTACTTCAACGCAATGAGCAATCGCCTTTTGAACCGTTTCGCCTGCTCCAACAAGTAATACAATTTTATTCAATAGCTCAGGAAGCTCCATCAATATATCTTGATCACGAACTTGAACCTGTCTGTGAAGATCTTTCACCATTGCCGCTGGCAAGAGAATGGCTAGACCACCTCCTAGAATCAAGCCTGTCTTATCCCCCATTCCTATGGACATAACACAACCCAAACCTAGCAACAGCCAGCTGTAGCACATCATCTCGCCTAGATAGAGCAGTGTCATTTCGCCGCTGTATCTCATTCCGTGAATTTTCTGAATGGAGCGTTGAACTTTATAGAAGAAGAATGGAAACCTTGTTGTTATCCTCAATCTGTCTAGAATATATAACATCGGATTCACCATCTTGCTAAGTCGTAGCCCATCCATGGAAATCTTCCTTAGTTTCTGATACTTCCCCCCGCTGATGTAATTCAGCACCAGCCAACTACCCACTAGCACAATCAGGATCACGATACATAAGACAATCAATACATCACCTCGCCTACAATTTAATATTCATAATCTTCGTAATCCAGATAGTACAAGCCCCCAATACCGCCAAGGAGAATGTTGTTATTATGAATCCAACCCCGCTATACATTGGAAGCATATAGTCAGGTGATGATACATTCATGAAACATATCATGAAGATCGGAGCCACCAGAATCGCTTTGGATTCGAATTTTTTCTGAGCGACCATAACGGATATTTCCTGTTGGATATCCAGCTTTTCACTAATAATGTTAGATGTACGACGTACGACTTCAACAAGATCACCACCTGTTCTCTTACATGTCGTAAATACATCGGCAAAGTTCGTGATATCTTCCATAGATGCACGTCGACTGAAATCCTGTAGCGCATCCTCAATCGGCTCTCCATATTCCATTCGAGCACAAATAATGTTCAGTTCCATAATGAGATCATTCTCCGCTTCGGGATCCAGCATTCGTAGATCCGCAACCGCCTCCCTAAACCCATTCTCTACAGATCGGCCAGCCGAAAGAGAGGAAGACAAGGAGAATAACGCTTGTTTGAAATGTAAGTTCATTGCAGCACGACGACGATCCAGCATATGCTTTCTCCAGAAACCAGGAATAAACCATCCGCTACATGCTATCAATAGGGAGACAATCCATTGATGATAAAATAAATACCCAATACCATAAAAAATGATGGCCCCGACCACAATACATAGGACTCTCTCCAACATACTTAGCTCATAACTACTGTAATCAGGGAGATTTCGACTCATAGCTTGACCTCCTCACCTTCCTTCACAATGGTATCTTCAAGACCTGCCATACGTAGCTTATCAACATGATGTAAAGTGAACCCACAGGATTCCAGTTGCCCTATAATTCTTCCATCCTTCTCCCCTCTTTCCTTGAACTGAAAGAGCGGACTCAGTTGTACCTCTCCGTTCTCCATACCCAGCACCTCACTAATTTCCGTCACTCTCCTTGAACGATCACGCAACCTAGATAGATGAACTAGAATATCTATGGCTGAACTAATCTGCTGACGAACGACGAGAATGGGAAGATTCGCTCCACTGAGCACCATCGTCTCAAGGCGACTAATCATATCTTTAGTGCTGTTTGCGTGGCCGGTTGAGAGCGAACCATCATGCCCAGTATTCATCGCTTGTAGCATATCCAAAGCCTCACTCCCCCGAACCTCCCCGACCACAATCCGATTCGGACGCATCCGTAATGATGATCGAATCAGATCACGAATGGTGATTTCGCCCCTTCCCTCTATGTTGGCATTCCGTGTCTCCAATGAGACTAGATTAGGTACAGTTACAATCTGTAACTCTGCTGAATCCTCTATCGTAATCACACGCTCATCTACTGGAATGAACTGTGATAGAGCGTTAAGAAACGTCGTCTTCCCCGATCCAGTTCCTCCACTGATAAATATGTTGTATTTCCCTACTACTAACCTCTGAAGAAAGGTAGCTGTCTCATCACTTAATGCACCTCGTCTGACGAGATCATTCATCGTCATTGGCTTCTCTGGAAACTTCCGGATTGTCATCGTAGGCCCCTTCAGAGCAATGGGTGGTAAGACAATATTGACACGCGAGCCATCTTTCAATCTTGCATCAACAATCGGAGATGATTCATTCACCACACGGTTCACGCCCGCTACGATACTCTGAATGATATCCTCTAAGCGGTTCTGCGACTCGAATTGCTGCGAAATTCGTTTCACTTCCCCCTCTTGTTCAATGAATATATCTTGATGACTATTGATCATGATCTCCGTGATAGACGGATTGTCCACTAAAGGCTGCAATACATCCAATCCGCGAAATGAGTCATATATTCGGCGGACTAGTGTACGCTTCTCCAGTGCAGTCAAATCCTGCAATTCCTTGTGCCCCAATACCGTCCGTTCGATATAACTCATTAATTCAGCATCATCTACCGCAGATGTCACATCTAGACCTGAGCGAATAGTACTTCGAATGACCCTAAACATCTCTTCATCCATGGGGTTCTCCCCCAACCGTAGCAGATACAAGATCCCCTACCCATTCTCTACATAGATTCAGAATGTCTCTTTGAAATATGGGTGAACTCAATAGAATCTCCTCATGACTTACTTGCTTCCAAGAGGGTATATAAGGGAGAACTCCATCAATATGTTCTATAGTGGAGGGGAGTGTATTCGCAAGACTTCCAACATAACGGTTCACAATAAATTTACTTTTCAACATCATGTCACTATATAAGGTAGGATTATTTCTTTCCAGAAAAGATAGCCATTGTCCGCTCTTGTGCATACTGATCACATCATCAAGCAGAAGCCATACCAGACTTCCACAAGCTTCCATCACAGCCTCGCATCGATCTTCTGCACTACTATCTGTATCCGCAATAATGACATCATATTGACCGCTATCTGCTATCAACTTCATAAGCTGACATACATCGCTCTTACTCATCTGGATCCATTCCTTGATATTAGTCAGCGGTTCAAACATATCTGCCTTGATCCCTTCATGGTGGACAACATAAGATGGAATTGAAATACACGAATAATCTTTTGTTTCCTGCGCGGCTTTCAGTTCATATAGTAGACGTGACAGCCCTGTACCACTCTCACCACTTCTAATCTGCCTTGGAAACACAGCACTACTATTCATCGTCTCTAAGCTAAGATAGAACACTGACAGTCCACTAGATCCTAACTGCTTAGCTATATTTAGGGCTGTCGTTGTCTTCCCGCTTCCTCCAACGGCAGATAGTATGCCAACCATCGTTGTCTCACCTGTGGCTCGAGATGTTGCTACAACGCCCTTTCTTCGAGATAAATGTAGAATGGAATCTAGCAGTTGAGGGAGCGGTTGATATTTCGCAAGAACAGGCCCTTGCAACGAATCTTGTCCCATTTCATCTAAGACGATCCATGTTACAGTCTGTTCACCTTGCTCCAGCCATGGCGCTAGAAATACCGACTCTCCTACGATCACTTCCGGCCGTTCACTTCCATTCATATACTTCATAAATTGAGACACCTCAGTAAAAGCAACGATCCTCATCTTATCGCCATATTCACTACTGTGAACATAACGAAGTAGAGGCTCAATATAATCGCTCTCCTGTACAGCCAACACTACTCTAGCAGGAATCATCATTCACTCTCCCCCCAATGAAACAAAAAAGCACCGTTCAACAAACGCAGTTACGCGGTTGTTAAACGGTGCTTCCGTTTACGATCCATTAATTTACTGATAGAATATCACAGTTAGTTCCAGTCGGCAAGTATGAATTACTAAGATCCATATTCAGCCGATAATTCAATGATATTATGGTCTACGTCTAGAAGGAATATTTGGGCAAATCCAGCAACACTCTCAGGCCTAGCTTCATAATGAACTCCATTCTTGTCTAACCAATCTATCGTCTTCTGATAACTTTGGACCCACATTGCAAAGTGCCCATCCGTCGTATCAATCCCCTGATCCCGTAATGTCTGTCCCTTTGGGTGTTCAAGAAGATGAAGTTGTTGATCACCTACTGCATACCATACCCCGCTGGAACTAAAAGAGGGACGATCTATTTCACGAAATCGAAGGATTTCCGAATAGAACCTTTTAGATTTCTCTAGATCTCTTACCGCCAAACTCACATGATGTATCCGAACATACTCAATCATCATTATACACTCCTTGTATTGTCACATATCTTAATAGTTACTTATCCTCATTATATAGGTAGCATATCTCGGGATTCAGCCTTCGGTTTACACTCCTTACAAACACCTATCACACTGCCCTCATCACTAGCATAGAAAGTTAATTTACTCATTTTTTTGCAATAAGTACATTTCTGTAAGCCCTGCTTACTATTCTTCCTCTGAAATTTAACGACATTTCCACTCGATTTCCTAGTTCCTAACGCTTTGAACACCAAGATCAATATAACAACACATACAACGATCAATAACCAGATATATTTCACTGAATACCCTCCCCACGCTAATTCCCAGCTATTTTAACAATCTCCCCTTTAATTCTGGTGTTGGTAACATACATTGATCCGCTTTTCCAAACCAACGGTATCGATTTCTAGCAATATATTGATATACGGTATCCCTTATAAATCTAGGCAGTAGAATAAAGCCATATGTAAGCGGCCATAGGCCTCGTAATTGCCTAGCAATACGTAAAGCAGCTGTTGATTGTGTGAAATATCGATCGTCCTCAATTAGGACAAAACCACTCATAAAGTCTATGGGCAATCCATTCTTGGATAGTAATTTCTGACCTGTGTCCGACTGTAAAGAAGCAAAGTGAAATCTCCCAGCAGGATCATGCTGAATAATAAACTTCGTGGCACCTTGGCACAAAAGACACTCACCATCGATAAGCACAATTGAAGAAGTTTCCATATGATTCTCTTTCACAAGCATTCCCTCCTTCTACTTACCATTCTTAAAGATATCATAACACGATACAACATATAGAAAAGAAGCGTAGGACGATTTCCTACGCTTCATGTCTTTAGCAACCTAACTCTTACTTGGCAATAGCCTTCTCAAGCCATTGATTCTCGTCGATTTGTTGCTGTAACGTACCTCTGAAACCTTCCATACATCTACAAATGAAGTCTTTGCGACATACAGGACATGGTGTTTTTTGCAGTCTCGTAATGTTCGTCATCTTCCATGCAGGGTAACGATCATAAAACGTACGACACTCTGTTCCATCAGCCAAGTAGAAGATGAATTCATACAATCCATCTTTCTCATTATTGCTTGCTTCTTCCACATTCGAAATGATCGGTCTGTAAGACATCATTATCACCCATTATATTAAATTTGCTAACACAATCTTATTCCAGCTTATCCAACAAGTACTTAGACATTCTAATTAATTTTCAACTTGATGTCAATTTATTATACCACTAATTCTCCCCATTAGTAGACAAAAGTAGACAGCCAAGAAGAAATGACTCTGCCGCCCTTCATTTACTGTATAATTTACAGTGTTAGACCCGTATCGGAATCATAACATTATTATTAGGGGGAGAATGGATGAGTATATACGATTACCAAGTGAATACAATTCGTGGCGAAGAGATTTCTCTATCCAAGTATGAAGGAAAAGTGCTATTGATCGTTAATACCGCGAGTAAATGTGGGTTTACTCCTCAATACACAGGACTTCAGTCACTCTATGAAAAGTTCAAAGACCAAAATTTTGAGGTTTTAGGCTTCCCAAGTAATCAATTTAATGAACAAGAACCCGGAAATAGCGACGATATTGAGCAATTCTGTCAAGTTAATTTCGGAGTCACCTTTCCTTTATTCGAGAAAATAGATGTAAAAGGGAAAACCACCCACCCATTATTTCAATATTTATCAGATGAAGCCCCTGGCATTCTAGGTTTAAAAGCAGTCAAATGGAACTTCACCAAGTTTCTAGTCGACAGTGATGGTAAGGTTCTCGAACGCTTCGCTCCATCCACTGCACCAGATAAAATCGGAATTGTCATTGAAGATCTTTTAAAGAATCCTCGGTTCGTTCTCTGAAATATAGAAGACCTCACCCGTAAAGATACGAGTGAGGTCTTCTATTTTAATTCTCTTGTTGTTCATTTTTCAAGTTATTTGTTTAGCATATTGAAGATGGCTTGCATCGCTTCTGCACGAGTCAGTTGTCCTTGTGGAACGAACTTATCATTCCCACGGCCATTGACTAATCCTAGTTCAAGTGCCTTATTTATCGAAGCACTTGCCCACGGGCTTATACTTGCTTGATCAGCAATTGGCTTAGTCTGCAATACATCTGATTTGTTACCTTTCTGCAGTTCATATGCGCGAAGCAACATGACAGCCATTTCCTCTCTCGTAATCGTACGAGTCGGATCAAACAATGTATCACTCAATCCATTAACAAGTCCTGCTTCATATGCAGCTGCTACATCTGAAGAATACCATTTCCCAGCTGCTACATCTGCAAATTGGCTTGTTCCCTTTGACTCTAATCCCAATGCACGAACCATAAAGGCAGCGAACTCTGCTCTTGTTACACTTTCATTAGGTGCAAAGTCTGTATCACTTACGCCTTTGGCGATTAACATTGCAGCCATTTTCTTAATCGTCTTAGCAGCCCAGTGGCTTACTGGGATGTCACCGAAGGATTTATCGAATTCCAATACCGCATACTTGCCGGAAGATTGAACTTCAGCACTGATATGGCCGTTTACAATTGTTCCACCCATATAAGTTAAAGTGCCATCATCTTCGATCTTGTATATCCCCACTAGATCAGGATTCACATCTCCGTTTACTTTTAACGTTAGAGTTAGTGGTTCTGCAAATTTAGTAGGGCTCACTTCTTTTCCATCTTTACCTACAAGCGATAGCTTGAAGTCATATACCTCACTTGCTGCTTGAATATTAGCATCGTTACTATTTATTGATTTATTAAGCAATGCTTGCTTCGATGAATCCGCAACGGCATCGAAGGATAATTTAATCTGTGCATCCTGTAGCTTCTCTGAAGACGCTAACTTTTGCAATTGATTTAACACTTCCGGAGCAAGTTCAACCGTAAATACATCACTCGTCAAAACGATGGATTGATCTTTTACGATATCTGCTGCATTTACTGGAAGTAGTACCGATGTCTTACTCTTTTCAATTTCAACAGAAATGACACCTTGCTTGTTAACTTTCAAGCTATTGCCACTTACCGTTTGCGTCTTCGGACCCGTCTTATCCGTTGTTACTGGTGGATTGACTGGACCTGATGGATTACTTGGAGTTCCCGGAGTTCCAGGCTTTCCTGGATCAACTGGGTCTACTGGATCAACCGGATCAACTGGACCTACTTCATTCCAATGAATCGTGTACACCAACGTTGATTTACCGTCTGTTCCCACTACAGTAATAACTGTTTTTCCTTCTTTTTCCTGAACTTCTATTGTCACAGTGGCTCCCGCTTGAGTCGTGGTAGCTTGAACAACCGCTTCTGGAGTAAGTTCGGACTTGTATTTCACTATTCCTGGCGAGAATCCTTCAAGAGGAACGCCATTTACTGTAATCGCTGATAACGTTGCATCAGTCTCTGGTACAGCAATACGAGACATGGTTGTTCCGGCATCAAGAGCATAATAGATACTACCGTCGATACCAATGGACATATCATTCATGAATGTATCCACAATTATTTTGTAAGACAATGTCTCTGGATCGATAGCGATCAATTTGCGAGATAATGTCGTGTAAAGCATACCATCAGGGGCCCATTGCAAGTCGAATGGTTTCCACTTACTAGTATTGTATACACTTGGTTGAATAACTTTACTTTTAACTATCTTTTTGGTTGTGACGTCCATGGCGAAGATCGTGCCATCTACTACGCCCCACAGTAGACCATCTGGTCCGAATGAAAGCTCACCGATCATCTTCGGTATATCATCAATACCAGGAATATCAAGTGCGATTTCGTCTATTTTCTTACCGTTTTCTACGTCCCAAATAAAGAGTTTTGCTTCCGACTTGGATGGAACGGAACCTAAACCACCCCATACCGTCGTACCTCCGTAGAGAAGCCCATCCTTATAAGCTAGACCAATAATAGCTTGATCTTCAACAACATCGTTGAACTGTGTCCATTTATCCTTCACTTCATCATAGATCGCTAATACTCCACCTAGAATACCATAGTCAGCAACAGTACCGACGAACAGCTTATTATCCCCAGACGTAAGAGCGAACGGTCTATCTTGGTGGTGTTGAATATTATAGACCACTTCAGGATTAGCATTCAGTGATACAGGCTTCGTTGGATCAAAGCGATACATGATTGCAGCAACATAAGTCCCGTAGTACACATAATCATTCAAGAATCCAATGCCTTCTGGTTGTGCGAATGAAGATATATTCGTATCGATTTTATTAGTAAAGGGATTATAAATACTCATTCCCCGTTGATAACCACCGAGATAAAGTCTTCCATCCATTGGACCTCTTTCAATGGCTTGAATTCTAACAGGTTGTGCTGATATTTCAAGTTCAATAAATGAAAGCCAGTTATCAGAAGGATCATATAAAATATACTCCCCATACTGAGTTACCATAGCCAACACTGTTTTCCCTATCTTTTCTCCACTCTTCATCTTTATCCACTGCATATCTTTTACACGTGTTGTATCCGGAAGTGGCACGGATAGTATGATCTCAGAAGATTTATTTGTACTGAAATCATATTTAAAGAACTTTGTCCCATGCTTATAATAGATCAGATTAGGATCTGCCGGGTTCGGATCTGAGATCATATTACTATACTGGAATGTATGCTCAATCTCATAGGTGTCCATATTCATAACTACCATATTCACGGTACTAACTGAAACAAGCAGTTTGTTATTAACTACGAACACATCTGCAATTATTCCGCCTTTCGTGCCTGTATAACCTGGGATATTAATTTCTGTTTTCTCCCCAGTTACACGGTCAACTTTAACCAAATGTAGATTCGATCCTAAACCAGCGTAGATATACTTATCGTCTACTGCTATGCCTCTGACATAATCTTCACCTTTCATAACGACACCATAGTCTCGGAATTGTTTGGTTGCAATATCGTATTCGAATAATTTACCTTCTTTTTTATCTGCAAACGTACCACCGTATATTTTACCATCTGCAGTTGCTTCAAGGTCCCATACCCATGGATCCGATGGGTTGCCACCTAGCATTTCTATTTTCTTCTCTACAGGTAGATAGCGATACAATTTCCCATCGCCAGTCCCTGCAAAATAAACATTTTTGTCTGGTCCAACTGTCATGGCCCACAATGCTTCTGTATTTGGAATTACCTCTGTAAACTTCATCTTACCTGTTTCTGCATCTAACACTGTGAATGTACCAGGCAATCCATTCGAATGGAAATATACTTCGTTCTCACCTAAAGCATTTTCCTGAATAGCTCCAGCCTGACCCAAGCTCACGCTAACCATAGGACCAAGATCCACTGCTTTTTGATAGTTACGATCTAATGGCACTTCAGTCGGCACTATATCGAATGAAACATCATCGAAATAAGCTTCTGTGAAACTAATAGCTCCGGAAAAGAATATAATTTTAGCATAGGCTGTTCCCGCTGGAACTTTAGTAGATACCCGCATCTCAGTCCATTGATTATTACCCAATGCTAATGATCCGAACAATTCCTGTTTCGTGCCTACTTCAACATCCTTATTATTATAGTAATTGATTTTGAAACCGACATTATGTGATTGGTTAACGACATTTACAAAGGCTTTAGCAATGTACGATTCGCCAGGAATAACAGCAAACTTGTCGCTTGACACTTGCACGCCTGTCTTATCACTCTTATCTTGATAATGTAAGCTGTTCTTTCCACTATTAAATACAGATGTATTCAAGCCTATTGATCCCGCAGGACCTTCTGTAAGACTCCATCTTGGAATCGCACTAGCTACCAATGCCTCTTCAAATCCGGCATTTGGGATTTCGGCTGCAACATCTTCTGCAGGTGGAGTCACAACAGGTGTATTGGGTTCAATAATTACACTCGCATCATCCACATATAACTTTGTAAGGCTCGGAAAACCAGAGTACAAACCTACTTTAATATAGGCTGTATTGGTAGGAACTTCACGAGTGATTTTTATGTCCTTCCATTGTCCCACAGGGATAGTATTGGCACCATATCCCTCAAAATCATATATTTTTACAGTCTTTCCTTCCGCATCGTAGTAATGAATGACAGGTTGGATTTGCGCAGTTTGATCTCCTGCAGCAACTTTATAAACATAAGTCTCGAATGTAACCTTATCTCCTACTGACACTGAAATCGGATCACTTAGCATTCTGAAGCTACCATTAGGCGTTGCACTGTTCACTTTATCTTCGAAAAGCAAACTTTTATCTCCATTTCTTGAGTACGCACTACTAAGTCCAATACTTCCGAATGCTGCAGTACTAGGATCTACAGCCCAACCTGGGATTTCCATACCAACCAAGTCCATCTCAAACCCTGGATTAGCAAGAGCAGATGTTGGTAGTCCTGGATTTGGCTCTGGGTCTGGTATTACTGGCGTCGCTGATTCAATCATCGATACATCATCGAAGTAAGCATCCGTCAAGCTTGGTTTACCTGAATAGAAACCGATTCTCGCATAAGATGCTTTTGCTGGGGCAGTAGAGACATTCACAATCTCATTCCAAGCATTCAGCGTTAGGCTTCCTTTAGCATTGCTCACTTGCTGCCTTGGTGTGATTTCAACATTATTCGCATCGAAATATTGAACTTCATGCAGAAGACTATGAGATTGCTCTACGACATATACAGACGCTTGGACAGTATATTTCCCATCTGGATTGACCATTATTTTTTCGCTTAACACGCGCAATCCTGGAGAAGCAGCACCGCTGTCAGTATCGTGAAGATGTAGACTATTCGAACCGCTTTTAGCTTGTGTAGTACTGAGTTCTATCAGCCCTACCGTTGCTGCATCCTTACTCCAGCCTGGAATAGAACCACCCACCAAACCCTCTTCAAATCCCGCATTCACAATTCCAACATTCACATCACCCGCCGCTGAAACCGCATACAATGGAACCATACCAAATACCATCGCGAGACTTATTGTGATTGATAACAAACGTTTAGACAATTTCTTCTTCATTAGGGGTCACCTCAACTTAGGTATTATTATTAATAGTACGGAGTAAACACTCGTTAGAGAGCGCTTACAAAATAGAATTTATACGTATTTGATATTATGATAAGAGCGAAGAGCGGACGAATCTCTTTCACCTCCTTGATGTGATTACATCCGCTTCCATCCACTCATAATTCCAGCCATTGTTCATATCTTCCCGAAATCATCCGTTTAGTCTACATATCCTAATTCGGCATTGCCTTCGATTAATCGTGCCTGTAATTCAAGAATAGGAACTTCTGCTGTTGCACAGTTATGCATTACAGCCAGTGCTGCTGCGGCACCTGCCGCTTGGCCTATTGCCATACAACTTGGCGTCAGACGAGTCGTTGCTTGAGCTTCATGCGTCGTTGAAATGCATCTCCCAGCCAATAACAAATTCGTCGTATTCATTGGAACGATACTGCGATAAGGGATATCATACGCGCCGCCTTCTCGAATGAAATTAGCGGTGACGCCTTTACCTTCTGGATTATGAATATCAATCGGATAACCACTTCTGGCAATAACGTCATCGAATCTTTTGCCATCCAATACATCCGTACCGTTCAACACATATTTCCCGATAATCCGTCTTGCTTCCCTAATTCCAATCTGAGCGCCTACTGCTGACACGCTGGCTTTCTCAAATCCCGGAATAGACTTCCGGAAAAAAGCTTCTAGAAGGAGGACTTGCTTGCGCCCTTCAATCTCTGCCTTCGTCAATTCCTCACTATTCGTTGGATCTAGACCTGATACTCGGGTTACGTTCACAAGAACCTCATCCTCATTCGGTCCGCTAAAGAATAGAAGACCATCACGTTGAATAGGGAGATCCGCTTCTTTCCATTGACTGTAGAAGCCCATAACCCCTGTGAGTGGTATAAGATCCAGTTCTGAAATCAATGATTTCTCGTAGAATTCGGAAGGGTTATTCTGCATGTAGTCCTTGACCTTGTTCAGGTCGACGCCCCTCATGCGAAATTTCATCGTCATCGGTTGTACTTTCCCGTCGATATTCCCCTTCTCCCAAGGATCCCCTGCCATATAAGCGATATCTCCATCTCCGGTTGCATCGATATACACCTTTGCTTTGAGCTCCGAAATACCACTTTTATTGTACAAAGTTACACCACTTATACGGTTATCCTTCGTTTTGACATCTATAGCCGCTGTATGAAGTAGGATATCAGCCCCCGCTTCCTCGAGCATGTCACAAGCTAACACTTTGTACACCTCGGGATGATAAGGCGTCAAAGTATGAGTGAATCCGACGGTATCTCTTAAGTGACCTGGTGATGCGCCAAGAGCCATTAATCGATCTATAATTTCCTGGGCAATGCCCTTAATAACTTGCTCACCCACTGCCGAATGAAAGGTCATCCATGGATATACCATCGCTGCAGTAGACATACCACCAAGAAATCCGTAACGTTCTATAATGATCGTCTTGGCTCCGTTTCTCGCAGCACTAATGGCAGCCGTAATGCCCGCTGGTCCACCCCCAAGAACTGCTACATCATATTCTTTATGCAAATTAGACATCTGTTCGTTTCATTCCCTTCAATATGGGAGCGCTCCCACTATAGTCCAAAAGACGGACAGTTAACCTTCATGTCCATACTTCTTAGCTTTCCTGCTGTTAAGTTGTTCCTCGAATGATCAACTCATTATCAATGATAATATCCTTGGGTTCATTCACATCGAGATTACCGCGAAAAATATCCAACAATAGTCCGACCGCTTCTTTCCCAAGCCTTATCTTATCTTGTCGTACAGTTGTTAATGGCGGAGATGAGTACGCAGCTGCCTGAATATCATCATAACCTATGACCGAAATATCCTCTGGAACTCGAAAACCCCGTTCGAAGAGCGATTCCAACGCACCGAATGCCATCAGATCGTTTGCCGCAAATACAGCATCGAATCGAATATTTCTCTCCAGTAGAAGCTTCGTCTGTTGGCGTGCCTCTTCCTGATCTGCTCTACCATGGATAACTAGAGTTGGGTCATGCTCTACTCCAGCCTCAAGCAATGCTTGAATATACCCAGCAAATCTCTCATTCTCATGATAAGTATTCGTAAGACCTTGGATGTATACGATTCGGCGTCTGCCACATTGCAGCAGATGACTTGTTGCCTGGTAAGCCCCATGGCGATAATCGGAGGTAACACACGCAATCGGTAATGAATCATAGTTCCTTTTTCCAATTAGAACATAAGGTATCTTCTGTTCTCGGTAATACATCAAATACTCCTGCTGAATATGCTCACCCATGATGATGAGCCCATCCACCTTCCGCATCGTAGCGACCTTCTTCCAATAATCCCGGTCCGAGTCGCTACGGTTAGCTAATAAGAGCAGATCATAAGCATTAGCAATGGTGTCTGCTTGAATACCTTGAAGCGCCTCATAGAAAATATGATGACTCAAGAAATCCGGTTTCGGCCCAAACACCATAACCCCAATATTCCCTGTCTTGCCACCGGCCAGGCTTCTTGCTTGCGGATGAGGAACATAACCGGTCTGTTCAATAATCTCCAGCACTCTCTCCCGCACTTTCGGTTTCACTCCCGGTAAGCCATTAATTACACGGGATACAGTCCCTCTTGATACTCCCGCTAAACCTGCAACGGATTCCAATGTATGCTTCATTATCATCACCTATTGTGGGAGCGCTCCCATATATGTTATATTCATATTATCATGCATCAGCGCTTTTATGTCAACAAAAACAGGAAAACGCTCTCATTATAGGAGGTCTATATATTCAATGACAACCCAACAAACAGAAATACGCAGTATTGTAAACCGAACAGAATTAGAAGCCGTCTATGATATTCTAGGAAATGCCTTTCATGTTGGAAGGGACTTTTTTCAAATCCGGTTAGACCAAGATTCAACCTACGACATGTCTACTACCTGGATTGCTACACAACAAAACACTATTACTTCTACCGTCCAATTGTTCCCGATTATTAGCCGCGTTGATCATGCAGAAGTGAAAATCGGAGGATTAGGTAGCGTAGCCACCGTTCCTGAATACCAAGGACAGGGACAATGCCGACAAATTCTGAATACCCTCACACAATGGATGGAACAGGAGGAGTACGATCTCTCCTTACTATACGCTGTCATCACCCCATTTTATGAAAAACATGGTTGGAATATTGTCCCGGAACCTTTATACAATTTAAATGCCACATCCATCACGGCTAGTAACGATACGCATATCGAGGCCATTCCTTTCGATTCGTCCTACTGCGATGCCGTATCCGATATTTATGAACATTTTAACGATTCTAGAACTTATACAGCGATTAGATCCTCGGCTGTGTGGCAAGATCAGCTTCATTGGCCTAGATGGAAAGCCGCTGCCTGCTTATTAGCTGTACGAGATGGAGTCATTGTTGCCTACGGACTTATATCGGAAACAAAGGAAGGCGGAATTGCTCATCTAGAGGAGTTATGCTATCTCGAAGGCGAAGAAAATTCAGCCGTCCCTTTATTTCACGCATTGGTGCAACAGCGTCTTGATGCTACTTCCATTCAGGCAAGCCTTCCAGACGATCACGCTCTGGTCGAAGCATTCATCCAATGGGGCGCCGAGAAGAATACGATGAATTATGCGATGTGGAAAGTCATCCGATTTCACCCCTTACTCGCTAAGCTTACCTCTATTTTTCAAAAGAGACTGGGCAACAGTCCGGAGTATGCTCAAGAAAGCCTACCATTATGTTTGGAGTGTGTAGGACAAAAGGCATATATTCATTACCTGAATGGAGAAGTATCTATTGAGTCTGATGCACGAACAGGACTCGAGTATACTACCATCATATTAAGCCAAGAGAATTTCATATCTATGCTATTTCAAGGATATGATGGCTCTTCCAAGGAAGCATCACTCCATAGTGTGCTTGAGGTTCTTTTCCCGAACCAGAACTCTGTCTTCTATAATATGGATAAGTTTTAGATATCTATATTATAGCTCATATTTAAAAGCCTGTTCTAATGAACAGGCTTTTTCTATTCCGTCATTCTTATTTGTATTTCGCTGTTATTGCTGCTGCCGCTCTAACCTTATTAGGGTCAATGGGAGCAAGTGCATGTCCGTTTATGCGGACACCAGTACCCATATGAACTTGCGTAACATCAGTTTGAGAAATAAATTCATCCAATGAGGCTACGCTTAAGCCGCTCCCTGCCATAATTTCAATCGGTAGACTCATGCTCTGTTTCATTAACGCCTGGATCTCCGCTCTAGCATCCAGCACACTCGGCATCCCACCTGAAGTTAGCACACCCTTAATAACAGGATAACTTGCGAGTTCAAGAAGTGCAGATAGCTGATCCTCTAGCTCGTCAAAGGCACGATGAAATATAACCGCTGTCTGCCCCATTTCACGTAGAAGCATCTGTAGTGCTGAAGTGTCCAAACGCTTATCCGACGTCAAAGCCCCCAATACGACACCTGCTGCTCCTAGCTC
Source organism: Paenibacillus sp. FA6 (assembly GCF_051550225.1). Lineage (NCBI taxonomy): Bacteria > Bacillati > Bacillota > Bacilli > Caryophanales > Paenibacillaceae > Paenibacillus > Paenibacillus sp. FA6. The sequence goes on from NZ_CP188820.1 coordinate 3,690,180, forward strand.
ACGAATACGCTCAATATCCCGAACCATGACGGCAAGATCATCCTCATCATAACAAAAGCTATTCGCGTGAGGCCGCACCATCACATGTACTGGAATAGTGACAGTGCGCAACACCTTCTCAATCAATCCAATGCTCGGCGTTACGCCACCTTCCATGATTCCTGAGATCAACTCAAGCCGATCCGCTCCATGCTCTTGTGCCAATACAGCATCCGCGACACTCGTCGCAATAACCTCTAATATCAAATCATTCACCTCAATCACCTATATGTACAATGCTATCCGGTTATCTTAGGCAATTATACAACAAAAAGAAGCCTTGCTATGCAAGACTTCCAATGATTTCGAGCTATAATGCGGTCGAAGGGATTTGAACCCTCACACCCAATGGGCACTACCACCTCAAGGTAGCGTGTCTGCCGTTCCACCACGACCGCGCACAATATTTTTAACAACACAATATATACTACATGGATACCGATTAAAAGTAAAGGGAAGACCACATTATCAGATGGTACCCTTCTCTATTCACCGAAATCTCATTTCTCTAAATGGTGGTTTCTTCTGTAATTTGTAAATTCAATATATTCCCTAATAAAGTCCTCTTCTCGCTCGCTTAATTCGGAAGTTGTACGTTGTAGCAGTCGATGCTTGTCTAATATGTATATACCTTGTTCTTCTTTCAACCTGTCATTCTGAGGGTCTTTCCCCACGATGAGCCAATCCAAACTAACATCGAAATACTCACCTATCTCTATTAACTTATGGGTACTCGGTGTGGACTTCCCTCTCTTCCAATCACCTAGATTCCCAGTACTAATTCCTAGTTCTTCGCAAAATAACTTCTTTGTCATTTTCTTATTCTTAATAAGAAATTCAATACGTTCGTAAATAGTCTGCATCTTATGACCGCCTTCCAACGTTGTTAAAAATAAAATGACGCATATCAGTATTTTATATTGATAAATGACGTAATCACGCATATAATAATTATTATATTCTTTTTGAATTATATCACAAAATTCCCAACTATTTAGACATGAACCATTTAAGTTACAGGGGAGAGGATAGTTATGCCTAATGATATAGCAACACTCCATAACGAAGTTATTCATTCATTACAGATAAGCGTCATAGCCATCGATTCGGCAGGATATATCATCGCTATAAATAAAGCTTGGGAGCAATTGTCAGCTTACCATAATATCCCCTCACACTTCCAATGGCTTGGTGTTAATTTTTTTCAAATCTGCGATACTCTTTCGCGTACACAAGAACATGACAGCACGATCATGAATTCATTTCAGTGTATTCTCAACGGCCACAAGCATTCACTGACTTATGACTTTAGCATGATCTTGAACCATACAACCGAATGGCTCACGTTAGTGGCTTATCCACTTTTTAAGGATGAAACGAATTTTATTAAGGGTGCTGTTATATCCGTCAGTAATATTACCCCAAGAAAACAAATGGAACTTGATTTCCATGAAGCTCTTTCACAGATCCGCACGCTACGTGGTCTCATCCCCATCTGTGCTGTCTGTAAACGAATCAAGGATGATGATTTATGGAATGATATTGAATGTTTCTTAGAGAAGCATACTTACGCAGAATTCACCCATGATATATGTCCAGATTGTATTCGTCGTCTATACCCTAAATACTCTTCCGTATTAGATCGCCCACCCGAATCATAACGCACCATGCCTAAGTGAACATGATGTTATCCTTTTCATTTCCTAGCCTCATTGACAATAATAGTTGTCAGGAATATAGTTGTTATAACAACTATAAAAAGGATGTGTTTACTCTGTTTAGATTTCCTTCCCCCGAACAGTCCATCGGATTCAAATACGCACATATTTTTCGTAAGATCAGCACCTTATTTGCTAATAGACTCAGACCCTATGACATCACCCCTGAACAGTGGGCCGTCCTATATCAAGTATGCCATGAGGAAGGAATTAACCAGAAAGAAATTGCACTCCGTACGGATAAAGATCAGCCCACAGTGACGCGTATCTTAGATGTTCTAGATAAGAAGAAGCTAATAACAAGACAAATGAACCCGACCGATCGCAGGGCCTTTTTGATCTGCGCAACTGATTCAGCTAAGACACTCATCTTAGATACACTTCCTCTGGAGTTAGGGCTGAATGACAAGTTGGTATCTGGGATCACAGATGAGCAGCTACAATCTCTACAACAAATCATGCAACAAATCCAACATAATATCGATAAAACACAACAAGAATAGGAGTCTTTAAAAGAATGGAAATCAACCGAGATAAACTCTGGACAAGAGAATTCGTGATGCTTACTGTATGTAACTTATTATTATTTCTAAATTTACAGATGATCATATCACCACTGCCTGCTTATGTTAAAGATCATTTCCATGCGAGTGATCTAACCGTTAGTCTGTTCACGACTCTCTTTGCTCTATCCGCCATCGCTTCACGTCTATTCTCCGCCAAGGCACTAGAGAAAGGTAAAAGAAACACTATCCTTTTCACAGGACTTATTCTCATTACACTTGCTACTTTCGGATATTTATGGAGTGGAACGGTAGCGATGCTACTACTTATGCGTATTCTATTTGGAATCGGCTTCGGAATGGGAAGTACGACGTTGCCGACGATGGCCTCCGGTGTCATTCCAAACAGACGATTAGGAGAAGGTTTGGGTTATTTCGGGTTATCCACTAGTGTTGCGCTATCTCTAGGTCCAGTAATCGGAAGTACCTTATTAGGACAAAGTGGGTTCACTACGTTAGTGTACGCTACCTTGGCAACAAGCCTATTGATTTTCCCATTGATCTATCCCATCACTAAAAAGGTTCAGCCTCCTGTTATACCTCCTAAGGAACTCTCAGCGGCACCTCAAAAAACAGGTTTCAATAAAAAACTAATACTTCCAAGTATACTTAACATGCTCATGTCCATCACCTATGGCGGTTTATTGAGCTTTTTGATTTTATTTGGCAAAGAGGTTCATCTCGCAAATGCATCATTATTCTTCTTATTTAATGTTATTTCGGTTATTATCGTCCGTCCGATATCAGGTAAACTCTATGACCGCAAAGGTCATATTGTACTGCTCATTCCAGCAGCCCTGTTTCTAATGACCGGGCTCATCCTACTTTCTTATTCAACTTCTACCATTTCTCTTGCAGTGGCAGCCTTATTCTATGGCGTTGGTTTCGGTACAGCACAGCCTACAATCCAGACATGGATGATTCAATCGGTCACACCACAGCAGCAAGGAATGGCCAATAGTATGTATTTCAACTCGCTTGATCTTGGGGTAGCAATCGGAGCACTATCTCTAGGACAAATTGCTTCCCACTCAAGTTATGCTGTCATGTACCGGTATTCATCTATATTCCTTGTGTTATTCATTGTGCTCTATGCCGTCTATATGGTGAAGGGGTTCAAGCGTGATTCTCATTTGGTACAATCACGTCAATGAGAAAAGAATCAGGTATCAAAAAACCACTCCCTATTCAGAACTTAACATTCTGATAGAGAGTGGTTTTAACAATCCGTAAAAAACCTAATCATAATGCGCTCATATGCCAGTGCGACTATAATATTGCGACATGCACATTAAAAAGCTGCTCAAGATTCGATCAGAACACTTGAGCAGCCTGTTTGTATTTCTTTCATAATTCTTTCATTGCTCTATGTTACACTTCGAATCAAAGTAACGCGAAAAGGCAAACTTCATGTCGAATGTTTGTCATTTCACGGTGCTTCACATTCAAGGAGGCAGATTATGAAAAGAGTTATTAATTTTTTTGTTGTATTCACCTTACTTACTTCTTTATTGGCCGGATTGCCTATTCAACCAAAAGCAGCTGCGGCTACACCCACTGATGCATACGGCATTAAGGAAGCCCCCTTTTCATTAGCACCAAATGCGTTCACTTTTCCGGATAATGGGTCTATCGAAAACATTAATATGATTGAAGCAGATGATACTAACAATCTGTATGTAATCGCTAATGAAGTCTACGTCAATGAAAGAGATATTTTCCATTTTACAACAGATGGAAATTTTCTAGGTCGCTTAATCACTCGTGATCAGTTAGCCGCTCAATTGACAGGAGCCAGCTGGAATACAAGCGGGGTAGCACCTACTATTGAGCCAGTTAAGATGGCTTTTTCCAAAGAAGGTCAAAATCGATATCTATATATTGTGTTGAAAGCTAAGAATGCAGGTTATCCGATGATTAAGCTCGACGTATCTACAAATAAAGTTGTCGAGGATAATCTGCATGTATTTACGACCGGACCTTCGTGGATGCAAAAGGGTAAGGACGGCATCATCTATATTTCCACGCGGGCAGGGCAGCAATACTCTATCTTGAACACAACAGCCGCCCCTTCTCCAGTTACAACCGTTAATACGTTATTGAATGAGAAAATTTCTAGCATCGTATCTACAGGAGATGGCAAATATCTTGTCATGGGAGGAGCTTCGAACGATGATGCTTATGTTTGCAATGAGCCAGATCTGACGACTTGCACTCCGCTTGATACAAATAACAGAAATTCCAATCCTGCTGCCTCTGAAAATGGTCAATTTAGTGCATTTAGGGGAAAAGTTGACGGGGATAACTACCTTTTTCTCAATGAAAACGACAAGATTAAGCTGGAAGATGGTAATTCACTTGACTCAGCCTCTATCGAATTTACGAATAATGGAGATTTGATCGTAGGCTTAAGAAAGGACATAACCCTCTATACCTATAACCATACTGAACGAACCTACACCTATGCGAACCTTTTAAACCGTTATCGAGGAGAAGCTTATCAAGATGAAGATGTTCAAATGATTGCAAATCCGGATAATGGCCACTTTTTTGTTGTTGATCGAAGTACCCGTATGCTTGATGAATTCGACGAACAAGGCATTTATATACGAAGCAAAACTTTTTTGAAAGAAGTAAGTAGTGTGGCTTATCACGAAGGGTACTTTTTTACCACCTTTGATGAGAATGAGAGCGAACCTAATATGGACATTATATCTGCTGATGATTTCTCTCTTCTAAAGACGGTCTTGATCAATCCAAATGAAATCCTATGGACGCCAAACGGGCAGCTTATGGCCCTTTATGAGAACAAACTAGAACAATATTCGTGGAATGCCGCAAACAAAGAGTTGGTAATAGAGTATACTTATCCGGTAGGCGGATTTGGCCTGAATATGCATGGCGATGGAGAACAGATTACTTTTACTGAAATAGATAGCCAAAATATGTATAGGCTGAATCCTACTACGCATCATTACGTAGATACAACATACCCGCTTGACTATAACTCAGGTGTTATGGATAGCTCAGGTTTTCTAATCTATGAGGATTGGGGAATGTTATCCATCGTTGAACCGAATTATGGGGCAGTTTATCAAGACCCAAATAGGTATTATTCTGATTTCTGGAGCTATTACTCAGAGGATACCTATCTCATTCCCAAAAAGGTTTATGACCCTTCTTCTAACATATATAAAATGATTCCTGTTCTCGTGCAGATGACTACACCGGATTCGAACCATGAGGCTTCATTTACAACGGTCACTGAAACCCAGCAGTCTTTTGCTACGCCTGTCACGGGTACGATATTAGACTTAGAAATTAACTTTCCCTTTAACGGAACAAAGTTAAATGAAATTCAAATCACAGACTTATACCCCCATAAAAAAATATTTTTCACGGGTCATCCTGAGACTGGAATGCTTGTGTACGGTGAGCCTGATGCCATTCATCATGCCGTAATCGGCAGTGAAGTTGGCAAAAGAATGGCTGTTATCCAGTTTTCAAATATCGAACATTCATGGAATAAAGGAACAATGCAGCTTATCTTTTTTGAGGAAACTGGGGAAATTGTCGTGCAGGCTGAAGCTCATCAGCCAACCCCTTACATGGAAATATATACTTATAGTCAAGATGGTAATGATGGCACCCGTTCATTCCCGTCAGGTGCAGCAACAAGCATACATCTTATGAATGATTCATTTAAATCTTCGCTCCGCGGCAGATCGTATATTCCTATCTTATTGAAAACGGGAAATACACTTATAGCTCCTGTACTGAGCTCTACAGTAGATAAAGTGCTCTACGAAGCAAATGAGGATGAAGTCATTTTCGAGTGGACAAATTCCAATGACTCTGCCAACTTTGACAAACAGTATTTGCTACTTTCTACTGATCCTAACTTTATCACCTATCAACAGCTGGATGTGACGGGTGAGACCAGCCACAATCTGAGTGCCTCACCGTTGATACCGGGTATACCTTACTACTGGAAGGTGCTGGCGGTGAATACAGCAACAGCAGAAATTGCAATGTCGGCTACTCAACAACTTGCCTTTAAGAATTGGGTAGTTGATCTAGCAATCAGTAGTACAACCTATGCCGCAGCACCTGCACAAGTGACACTAGACACTTTAAAGCTCAATTTTTTCAAGAAGGTTGGCGTTGCTGTTAGCACCTCCCCGAATCCAACTGTAGAGGATGAGATGCTTGTTATTACTGCCCCTTATCAAGCAGTAATGAACGATACGATTAATGGACTACAGCCGGATACTGTATACTATGCTAGAGCTTTTGCTACAGATGGCACTCAGACCCGATACAGCCAGCAGGTTTCGTTCACAACAGAAAAATTTGAGTATTCGTTACAACTGGCTAACGTTAACTTTTCACCTACGGTAACCGCTGCTGTTTATTCAGCAACCATTCCCTATGAAGTATCCGTAACGAAGGCTACTTATGATCAAACAAAAGGTATTACCTCGGCAGAGCTATGGGTCGAAGGTTCTCCATATGCCTGGGGAACAGATATTCCACTACAAGTTGGGCTGAATACGATAGCATCTCGCTTTACAGACGCTGAGGGTACTCACGATTCTACTGTGCTTGTAACAAGGGAAGCCGCACGAGTTGTTGTCACTCCGCCAACAACTAGTCCTGCTCCACCCCCTAGTCATGCTCCAACAACTAGCATTAGTCCAACAACTAGCATTAGTCCAACGACTACAGTTGATATTTGGATCAATGGCGATGGCGTCAATGCTACTAATCTTAATGGAGAATGGAAGATTATATCCTCCAGAGAAGAAAAAAACATTAAGCTGGAGATCTCACAAAAAGCTTGGACAGAGCTATTTATTCCTCAAGGCTTTGTACAGCTGGAGCATCAGGGGATTGAATATCGCTTCCCTGTCGAGAATGTCATTACAGATCAAATCAAGCAGCAGTTGGAGCTCTCGGAAGATACGAAATATTCTGTCGTATTGCATCTGCAGGTTGATGAACAAAGCATTCAATCCGGCTCGCTGCCAGCAGGGGTAGTCAGCAATGGAAAGCTCATTAAGCTCAAGCTGGAAGTCCAAGCAGGAAAGAAATCAGCAGCTGTTGACCGCTTTAATCGCTTTGCACAGCTTCGTTTCCCTATTGATCAGACAGATCTAACAACCGCTGTTCGTCTGGATGAGAAAGGAATTGTCCATATTCCGACCAAGTTCATCACGGAGAATGGCCAAAACTTTGCTGAGCTAAGTCTCATTAGCAATGGCAGCTTCACAATGATTCAATACTCGAAGAGCTTTAAAGACATTCAAGGTCATTGGGCAGAGAAACAAATTCAAGAGCTCGCAAACCGCCGTGTAGTCGATGGATTTACGAATGGAAGCTTTCAGCCAAATCAATCTATTACGAGAGCACAGCTTGCTGCTCTGACAGCGAGAGCTTTAGGATTAGGCGAAATCAGCTACACAAACCGATTTAAGGATGTCAGTCCAGAAGCCTGGTATGCTAATGAGCTGGAGGCAGCGATCACATTTGACTTATTACAAGGTTATCCTGATGGTAGCTTCCAAGGAGACAGCTTAGTCACTCGTGAGCAAGCCATTATCGTTCTTAATCGTATCGCCAAATTGACAGGTATCCGTGTTAAAGAAGATGCTGCACTTTCTGCCCTGACCTCCTTCGAGGATGCCAGTCAAATTTCTTCTTGGGCACAAGCAGATGTTGGAGCAGCAATCTCATCTGGAATCATTCATGGTCGTAGCAATGGACAAGTTGCTCCACAGGAATGGATGACTAGAGCTGAGTTATCTGCGATTTTATATCGCTGGCTATTGCATACAGATCGCCAATCCTAACATTTTTCAAGTATACAAAAAGCACCGAGAATCTCGGTGCTTTTTGCTTGCTATTACTATTGCAATGACTATAGTCATGATCCAGTTCATTCATATTTATCGTCCTCTTACTTCTTATTTCTAGATTTGAAAACTACAATTATTCCTCCAATACAAATTCCAACAATAGCCCAACCAGCAATAAACAATACCGAATCCATGGTGCATACCCCTCTCAATTGTAGATGTACAACATAATATCTTACTATTATCTTAACATGGTTGGATTGGCAACACTAAACTGAGACACATGCCCTTAATGAACTAATAAGAATGAACTCCTGAAGTAAATTGTATACTCTTATGTTCATCTTAAATGGTATAATTTTTCGTTTTTTTAGTTTTTCGATATATTCCTTAGCCTTGGCTTTGTCTACAGAAGCCTTCAAATTATCGAAGCGACCGAATATGCTCTTTATATTTTTCTACAAACGTATCCCAATGCTGATGTTTATCAAATAAGTTTTGTTTTAAGATGTTCGAGTTCATATCTCTATTCTAACAAAACATATAAATTCTTATAAATCAAAAAAACCACTCCCTTTTTCAGAATTTAGTGTCCTGAAAAGTTAGTAGTCTACTGAATCAGAATCGTATGCAGATATGCACACTAACTAATTCACCTTGTCAAATCCGTAAAAAACCTAATCATAATGCGGTCGGAGGGATTTGAACCCTCACACCCAATGGGCACTACCACCTCAAGGTAGCGTGTCTGCCGTTCCACCACGACCGCAAATAATAAAAGTGAAAATGGTGAGCCATGAAGGATTCGAACCTTCGACACCCTGATTAAAAGTCAGGTGCTCTACCAACTGAGCTAATGGCTCTCGGTGACTACACAATGCTGTGTGCCATACATGAAAACTAAATTCATTAATATAAATGGTGACCCGTAGGGGACTCGAACCCCTGTTACCTCCGTGAAAGGGAGGTGTCTTAACCACTTGACCAACGGGCCATAATGCATCACTTCTTGTGACAACAAAAATGATTATAACAAAATTATAATCACATGACAAGCTTTTTTTCTCAACGCTATTCAATACTGTCAGACATCTTTTACGATTCTAAAAGAAAGAACAGGCGCCCGTTCTCCCGACTAGAGAGAGTAGGTGCCTGTTGTAAGTTCTGTACTATTTCGGTGATTAGTCAATGAAGTTTGAAACTTATAACATTTTTATCATTACACTTGATGCCTGTGCTCGTGTCACCACACCTTGAGGATCAAACTTACCGTTTCCTATTCCGTCCATGATGTTAGCATTAAACATAGTTTCAATATCTGAGACGAACATCTTGCTCATCAGGTTTGCATCTTTAAAGACATCTTCCATCTTACGTTCAGATTGTTTAACATTCATGATACCAAGTCTCTGGAGCAACATCATTATAAGACTTCCTCAAAGAAAATAACTTGAAAAGGACCAAGTGGGAGTCTATCCACTTGGTCTTAAAAGTTCGTGCTTTATATTATACAAGATCTAACTTTCGTTCCTATGTTATTCCGTCACGATATCATAGATAAGTACAGGTGGTTCGGCATGATCGCCAATTCGAATATTCTCATAAATTTTTGCCATAACGTCGTCCACATCTTCACGGTTAGCATGTATGGTTACCAATGACTCTCCCACTTTTACAGAATCACCAATTTTTTTGTTCAACATAAGTCCAACAGCTAAATCAATGACAGAATCTTTCGTCGCCCGACCAGCACCTAACAACATAGCAGCAGTACCAATCTCATCAGCTACAATTTCAGCTACAACGCCTTTTTCTTTAGCAGGCACTTCGATTAGATATTTCGCTTGTGGTAATTTCTCTGGATGATCCACCACCGAAGAATCGCCGCCTTGGTTTGCGATGAAATCTTTGAATTTATTCAAAGCCTTACCGTTTCTAATAACTTCTCTTAGCATTTCTTCGGCTTCTTCAAGCGAGCTTGCTTTATTCGCTAAGAACACCATTTGGCGACCCAGTGCAAGGCAAAGTTCTTCCAAGTCTTTAGGTCCATTTCCTTGTAACGTATCAATGGCTTCTTTCACTTCGAGTGCGTTACCAATAGCGAAACCAAGCGGTTGGCTCATATCAGATATGACTGCCATGGTTTTACGACCTACATTGTTCCCAATACTTACCATGGCATGTGCTAGTTCCTTGGCATCATCTACGCTCTTCATAAATGCGCCTGCCCCTGTCTTCACATCGAGTACAATTGCATCAGATCCAGCGGCAATTTTCTTGCTCATAATAGAGCTGGCGATAAGGGCTATTGAATCGACCGTCGCGGTTACGTCACGTAGTGCATATAACTTTTTATCCGCAGGGGTAAGATTGCCTGATTGGCCGATGACCGCAATTTTATCCTTGTTGACCAAATTCACGAATTCTTTATTACTAATTTCTACATGGAATCCTTCAATGGCCTCCAATTTATCGATCGTGCCCCCAGTATGACCTAATCCACGACCTGACATCTTCGCAACAGGGATATCCAGTGCTGCAACAAGAGGCGCCAGCACTAGTGTAGTCGTATCGCCTACCCCGCCTGTAGAATGCTTATCAACCTTTACTCCTTCAATGGCTGACAAATCAATTGTATCCCCAGAATTCACCATGGCCATCGTCAAATCAGCCCGTTCCCGCGCCGTCATATCTTGGAAAAAGATAGCCATCGCCAAGGCACTAACTTGGTAATCTGGAATCTCATCTTTCGTATAGCCCTCAATAATGAAATTAATTTCTTCCGTCGTTAGTTCTTTTCCATCACGTTTTTTTGCAATAAGATCAACCATTCTCATTATATATGCTCCTCACTTTTCGCTATTTATTATAGATTCTAATTACAGAGAAATAACCGTATCAAGAGCTACTTCCATCATGTCATTGAAAGTACTTTGTCGCTCTTCTGCTGTTGTCTCTTCCCCAGTCAATAAGTGGTCACTCACGGTTAAAATGGTTAGGGCATTAACACCATACTTCGCAGCAAGTGTGTATAAAGCGGTAGTTTCCATTTCCACGGCCAAGATTCCGTGATCCATTAGTTTTTGAGTAAACGTTTTGTCATCACGATAAAAGATATCTGAGCTGAAGATGTTACCTACATGCATCTTTAAGCCTTTGGCTAAACCATGTTCATACGCCGCCTTTAAAAGTGCAAAGCTCGCAATCGGCGAAAAGTCATATCCGCCAAAAGTATGGTGATTCATGCTGGAATCTGTACATGAAGCTTGCGCTAATATGACTTCACGAACGTGAACACTCTCCTGCATGGCGCCACATGTACCCACGCGAACCAAGTTCTTTACACCATATTCTTGAATTAATTCGTTGACGTATATACTGATCGAAGGAATCCCCATCCCTGATCCCTGCACGGATATTCGCTGACCTTGATAAGTACCAGTATACCCCAGCATACCTCGAACCTGATTGTAACAAATGACATCTTCCAAGTACGTCTCTGCAATATACTTGGCCCGTAGAGGATCTCCTGGTAATAGTACTGTTTCTGCAATTTCATCTTGTTTGGCTCCAATATGTGTACTCATTCGTGTATGTCTCCCTTCTACTTCATGACTTCAAATCGGATAAAAAGCTCGTACCATACTCTGGCATGTTAACTTCAAAGTTCTCAGCAATAGTTGCACCAATATCCGCAAATGTTTTGCATATAGGTAGTGCCTGACCGCCTTGTGTAAATCGTGGAGAATAGATCAATAGCGGAACATATTCACGAGTATGGTCCGTTCCTCGATAGGTTGGATCATTACCATGATCAGCTGTGATAATCAGCAGGTCATTCTCTGTCATCTTGTCGAATACTTCCGGTAAGCGAGTATCATAATCTTCTAATGCTTGCCCATAGCCTTTAGGATCCCGGCGATGTCCAAATAACGCATCAAAATCTACTAAATTTATGAAGCTGAGCCCATGAAACGATTCATCTAAAGTCGCAATAAATTTATCCATGCCATCTGAATTTGAAACCGTACGTACGGTTTGAGTCACCCCTTCGCCGTCAAAAATATCTGAAATTTTCCCTAGCGCAATGACATCAAGACCTGCATCTTTTAATGAATTCATGACTGTGGGACTAAAAGGTTTCAACGCATAGTCATGACGGTTGGAAGTGCGCTTGAACTCGCCCACTTCACCAATAAAGGGCCTCGCAATGATTCTACCCAGCATATACGGATCTTCTAATGTAATTTCTCGGCAGAATTCACAAATCTCATATAATTCCTTTAAGGGTACGACGTCTTCATGGGCCGCGATTTGCAACACCGAATCAGCAGAAGTATAGACAATTAAAGCACCTGTCTTGACATGCTCTTCTCCAAGTTCTTCAATAATCTCTGTTCCGCTGGCTGGCTTGTTTCCAATAACTTTACGGCCCGTTTTCTCTTCAATCCGAGTAATTAATTCATCTGGGAAACCATTCTCGAACACGCGAAAAGGAGTACCAATATATAAGCCCATCATTTCCCAGTGTCCAGTCATTGTATCTTTGCCGCTGGACGCCTCCTGCATCTTCGTATAATAAGCAAGTGGTTGATCGGCCTTAGGTATGCCTTCAATTTCCTTAATATTAGATAGACCGAGTTTAGCCATATTGGGCATATCCAGCCCTCCACATTCGCGGGCAATATGTCCAAAAGTATCAACATCAAAATCACCGAATTGAGCAGCGTCTGGTGCTTCTCCAATCCCTACCGAGTCCATAACAAGCAGGTGAATCCGTTTAAATGGTGTCATATGAATTGATTCCTTCCTTTCGTAAAGTTACTTTCATCCTATTTAATAAATATTCCGGCCACGGTTGCAGAAAGGACACTAACTAAGGTTGCACCGTACAGTAATTTCAGACCAAAACGAGCCACAACATTCCCTTGTTTCTCACTCAGACCTTTTACTGCACCAGAGATAATACCGATGGACGAGAAATTCGCAAACGAGACAAGGAACACAGATATAATCCCAACTGTTCGTGAGGATAGATCGGAGTACTTACCAAGCTCAAGCATGGCAACGAACTCATTGGATACCATTTTAGTCGCCATAATGCTTCCAGCATCAACTGCTTCTTTCCATGGAACACCCATAATAAAAGCGAAGGGCGCAAAGACGTAACCGAGTAACTGTTGAAATGACACTCCGAATATACCACTAAATAGCCCATTAATCATTGCGATGATAGCCACGAAACCAATCAACATCGCTGCCACCACAATGGCAACTTTGAAGCCGTCCATGATGTATTCACCAAGCATCTCGAAAAATGATTGTTTCTCTTCTTCCTGTACTTGCAGTATATCCTCCTCTTTCTCGACGATATAAGGGTTTAGAATAGAAGTAATTATAAACCCACCAAACAAGTTAAGAACAAGTGCCGTTACTACATATCTAGGTTCTAGAACCTGCATATATGATCCAACAATGGACATGGATACAGTAGACATAGCGGATGCACATAATGTATAGAGCCGGTGTTTCGGTAACAAATTGATTTGTTTTTTAACAGATATAAACACTTCAGATTGTCCAAGAACAGCAGATGCAACCGCATTGTACGACTCCAATTTCCCCATTCCATTCACCTTGCTAAGAACAAGACCAATGTATTTAATAACAAAGGGTAAAATTTTGAAATACTGCAAGATCCCAATAAGCGCTGAGATAAATACAATCGGCAATAACACCGCTAAAAAGAATGTGAATTGTCCTTCGTTGAGAATTCCACCGAATACAAAGTTAACTCCTTCTGCAGCGTACTCCATTAATTTCTCGAATACGCCTGAAATCCCTTTAATAACGACAGATCCAACAACTGTATTTAATAACACAGCGGCCAAAATGACCTGTAAAATAACCATGACGATCAACGGTCGATAACGAATTTTCCTTTTATCGTTGCTCACGAGGTAAGTGAGTCCAAAAACAATTAATATGCCCAATATCATAATTAAATATTTCATCGTTGCTGCTCCTAGTAGTCAATTAATTTCTGATTCATCGAGCCGACATGAAACGCTTACATCTCATTCAAATTTTTAAAGTTTATACCTATTTATTTATTATTTAAATCAGTAGACCGAAAAGCTCCTGGTAAAAGTTGAGCCATAGTCCATTCCTCTGTGTTTCCATGGAGATTGGTTAGATATATCTTTGTATTGTCATCACAAAATTCTGCTAATACTTGACGACAGGCACCACAAGGTGAAACAGGGCCTTCCGTATCCGCTACCACAGCAATGGCTTCGATAATATGTTCTCCTTCTGAGACTGCTTTAAAAATAGCTGTTCGTTCTGCGCAATTAGTTAACCCAAAAGAAGCATTCTCAATATTACATCCTGTATAAATCCGCTTGTTACCCGTCAATAAAGCAGCTCCAACTGCAAAATGGGAATAAGGGATATGAGCATGCTTACGCGCTTCTATGGCTTCTTTAATCAACTGATCTTTCATAGTCATTTCCCCTTTGTGGTTACCCCATAATGGGGTAACACTGAATTAAAAGAATAATTAGTACGACGAGGTTGATTGCTCACCTTCCATTATTTTCACGCCTGAACTAGCACCGATTCTAGTTGCACCTGCCGCTATCATTTTTTCCATATCTTCGAGACTGCGAATGGCTCCGGAAGCTTTAACTCCGATATTTTCACCAACGGTTTGACGCATAAGGGCTACATCTTCCGCAGTTGCTCCTCCAGTAGAGAATCCTGTTGATGTTTTAACAAAGTCAGTACCCGCTTTGACCGATAGTTGACAAGCAACTTTCTTTTCTTCATCTGTTAAGATACAAGCTTCAATAATTACTTTTACAAGTGCCTTCCCAGCTGCTGCATCAACAACTGCTTTTATATCTTGTTCAACATAATCATGATCGCCGTCTTTCAAAGCGCCTATGTTAATGACCATATCAACCTCTGTCGCACCATTCTCAATGGCATTTTTTGCTTCAAAAGCTTTGGTAGCACTAGTGCTTGCCCCAAGCGGAAATCCGATTACCGTACACACCTTCACTTGGGTATTAGCCAACTGTTCAGCCGCGTAAGATACCCATGTTGGGTTCACACATACGGATGCAAATTCATATTTTTTCGCTTCTTCTGTTAATTTTGTAATCTCATTTTTAGTTGCGTCTGCACGTAAAAGCGTATGATCGATCATTCTAGCTAAGTTAATCATTTCAACATCACCCTTCTCTTATACGATTCCTTAATTACATGTTTACAATAACACGTGCGTGAACAAATGTAAACACAAGTAAGAAATTATGTTCATGTGTGTTTTCGATCTTTATTCTTCAGAAAATGGCTCATATTATACCTTACCCGAAACTTACTCAAAATATAAAAAAAAGTCTTCAAAGCCAATATGAAATTGGCATTAAAGACTCTTTCTCACCTAATCTTAATCAGATCATTGCTCTGTTTTATCTTAACAAAGCTTGTGCAGTAAATTGATCAGTAATTAATATATTCGCGTACTTACCTGCAAGCGCAGCTTGAATAGCTTCAATTTTACGCTGCCCTCCCGCAATAAGAATAGACTTTTCCTTTTTTCTCAATTCGGATAGATCAATTCCTACCGTACGGTTATTGATTACTTCACTACATATTTTTCCTTCCACATCGAAGAACCGAGAACATATATCCCCAGCGCCCGTATGCCGAAGCAATTCCTGCTCTTCTTTATTAAAATAACCAAGTCTGAAGAGAAGCGCATCTTCTTGTACAGTTCCAACCGTAAAAGCAGCGATATTCGCTTGTTTACCTAATTCAATGATACGCCCAATATGGCGATCTTCCTCTACCATTTTTTTCACCTCGACACTATCGAAAATAACTGGTAATGGTAAGTAACGCGCAATGGTCTGAAATGCATCTGCAAATAAGTTCACGATTTCAGCAGCATACGTATTCACTTGGGAATGGCTTACGCCACCCTTTAATTGGACCACTTCCACGCCTCTTAGTGTTTTAGATTGCAAATGAAGAGCTACCGCATGCATGGTGGTGCCCCAAGTCACACCAATAATATCGCCATCCTGCACGATTTCGTGAATAAATTCAGCCGCTTTTTTACTGATATGTTTTTTAATTTCTTCATAATCATTGAGTGGTGAATAACATAACTGAACCGTATCTAATTGGTATTGTTTCTTTAGCTCGCTGGCTAAAATATTCAAGTCTTCACGGGGATCAATAATATCAATTCTCACATATCCTTGATCCTTCGCATGCTGTAATAATCTAGAAACCGTAGGTCGAGATAAACCCAATACGGTAGCAATCTGTTGCTGACTATAATCAGATTGATAATAAAGCCTTGCCGCTTCAATACTCAAACGTTGTTTCTCACTATCCATTATTACTCAACTCACTTATTTTATTTATCCCACTATGTAACCTTTTATTATACATATATCCCTACGCAATATCTAATATTTCATTTAAACCTTCTATTTAATAACTGGGTCTTTCACGCCCCCCACCATCTTAAGGACCAATAGGTCTAGCCGCGATGCAGTTAGGTTGTGCGGGTATGTCCATCGGAATAGGCTTCCTTGGCTGTGATACTTCCCCCGAACATTTTCACCTACATCGGTCTGATTAAGAGACGAATGGCCCGAAGCATGAATATTCATGTCCCGCAAATTTCATTGAGATACCTTCAATTCTGTTTTCCTTTTGAATTCTCATAAGATTCATGATGCATGTGCTACCTTCTGGGTTTCAGAAAATTAGGTATTATGGCTTTCTCAGCAACGCCAACCGGAAAACCAAACTGCTGAAATGTTTACGTATGATTCGTACACCGATTAAACCCAAAGTAAAGTTGACGGCGAAGGAACTTATTTTCAAATTAACTGGTGCGGATATTTCGCTTTGTCCCTCCTGTGGAGGAACTTGGTGTCAGATATTGACGTTGACTCCGGGCGATGGGTAAACGCGATCAATAGCATACTTTTTCTACGATGCCTAATCTGGGGAGGGGGAAGATATGTTTTCATCCGTGAATGAACGAGCTGACCTCAGCTGTTTGAAAATGAAGTCTCATATATTGTCCCATATTAGAAGATGGAGTATCCGACCTCACTGAATTGACTTACAAATTCACTTGTATTGTTACCTTCATAATCCAGTTTAAATCCTTTCCAAATCTTCTCTCAACATGTACATAGTACACATCTAAAGCTTTTATATCTCGAAAAACATCCGTTTTATATATTGTGAATTTAGTCTTATATTCTCCTTTTGGAGTAGGAATCGAAAAACCCACTATATCCGCATCAAAATCTAAATGTTCTGTTATACTTTCGTGTAACATTTCATATGACTCCCACCAATCGCCTATAGCTCCTGGTGTATAGTATCCTTCATCTTCTATAAAACTAATATTCCCTGAACCATCAACGATTGGATATATGTAATGATCAGCTAGTTCATCTTTCAGTCTCACTATATCAAGTTCTACAAGAAATCTGTTCTCATCGTATGGAGTAATTTTGCCTTCTATTTGAATATCATTTGAACTAATTGAAGGAGAAAGATTATTGTAATAGACAATTGATACCACAATAAGTAGTACTAATACACAAGTACCTAAGTAAATTATTGTTTCTTTCATTTTTCATCCTTTCGGATATTTCACCTAACTACTAATCTACGCATTCGTTTATCAATCTTATACAGCTGGAAGAGCGAATTCGCTTAATCTTCCTTCCATAAGATGATAGATGAAGCTTTCCAGTATAACAAAAAAGGGAACCCAGATAGGTCCCCTTGTCAATTCATATATGATCGGCTAAAAATATGGCGGAGAGAGTGGGATTCGAACCCACGCACCGCTTACGCAGTCTAACCCCTTAGCAGAGGGTCCCCTTATAGCCACTTGGGTATCTCTCCACAAAATAATGGCTCCCCGAACAGGACTCGAACCTGTGACAACTCGATTAACAGTCGAGTGCTCTACCAACTGAGCTATCAGGGAACAACAAATTAGAATTACAATACTTAATATATCATTCTGAATGACTTCAGTCAAGGTGAGATCACCAAAGATAAGCGCAGATCACCTCTACATTTCCCACATCGGTAACGCTTGGGGTCCACCTTTCGCTTACGGAGATATTCCATTTCACATTGACTACATGTCAACTTATATCGATACGGTAGAGTCTTTCTAGCTTTTGTTCCAGGAAGTGCCTGACAGAATCTACTCCCCCCAACTTGCTGTAACAATTGTTTAAACTCCGGATCACGATGTCGGTATCCTCTTCCTCTCAGATGGAGATGATAGTGGCATAATTCATGCTTGATGATTCTTTCCACCTCTTCATTTCCATAGTTATCGAGTTGATGGGGATTAATCTCTATGTTATGTCCCTTGAGGAAATATCGTCCTCCCGTAGTCGTTAATCGCCCATTGAACATCGCTTGATGTAAGAATGGCATTCCGAAACAACGGTTTGAGATGTCCTCCACCCATACCTGTAATTCCTCATTGGTCATCATTTCTGTCATAGTTCTCCAACGATTCCTTCCTAAATATGCTAGGCATGTTCCCATCACCTTATCAAGAGATGCTACATGCTACTTGAATTTTAACTTCACCATAGGCTACACTGTCAAGTATACTGATTGAATAAACAAAGTCATATCACAGCTTTTGTTCATCCATTACATAAAGATATCAAGGGGGATTCCTACACACTATGGCAAAGATGAGATACGTCATTTTACAACTACAACATGAACTTCAGTTCGTGGAAATGCCTACAGATTATGCTTATCAACTAAGCGCACTTAATCTGCGTCTTAATAAAGAGATCGCCAAACTGACTGCTGCAAATGTTCCTACATTACCGTTAGCTGTAGCTGAATGCGACGCTCTTGATCTTTTGCAAGAACAATATAAGATTCAAGGTGGGTTGGACTACATCAACGAATTGGAGACATCCTTTGCCAGCATTGATGAGAAGAGTTATCCTCTCATTTCACTGCTTACGGAAATCCGTGCTCTTCAAGCGCAACTAGAACAATGGTACGAAGAAGAGATGGAGTAATCTTAAATGCGAGTTCAAAAGATGACTTTTTGAATTTCCTCTTTTAAATGAGACCTGCACACTCTGGGCTGCTCCTCCATATGCTAACGATACATATGGAATGCACGAGGAGGAGATACCCTTGCCGCAGTGGCTGTGCAATCAATTAATGCGTGCTTTCAACAAAAGAGACCGACGTCAGATAAAACTACTCAATGATTGCTGGTTTTTCTACCGTAACTCTCCAGGTAACAAAAGTAATACATCTTCATAAGTTTCATTAGATCATCATTGTAGCCCCAATCCTCGTCACCCCTAAGGGATAACGAAGCTTGGGGCTATAATATACTAAGATCGAATTATTGATCCTTATGTGGGTTCTTCATCGTAAGTCCGACGCGACCCTTTTTCTCATCTATATTCAGTACCCATACCGTCACATTATCACCAACAGAGACAACATCCATAGGATGTTTAACATATCCATTACTTAGCTGTGAGATGTGTACTAATCCATCATTCTTAATTCCGATATCCACAAAAGCTCCGAAGTCGATCACATTACGTACTGTCCCCTGCATCTCCATCCCTGGTGTTAAGTCTTCCATCTTCAATACATCTGTACGGAAAATAGGAAGGGGAAGCTCCTCACGAGGATCGCGCCCTGGTCGTTGTAAGCTTTCTATAATGTCACGCAACGTAGGTACACCAACATTAAGGTTGGTCGCTAAGCTCACAACATCCTGCTGTTCCAATAGTTGGCTGAGTTCTTGGCTTCCAAGCTTCTCTAATCCCACATTTAATTCACCGAACAATTTATCTACGACTGGATAGGATTCTGGATGGATGGGGGTACGATCAAGAATATGCTCCCCTTCTGAAATTCTCATAAACCCTATACATTGCTCATATGTCTTTGCACCTAGACGTGGGACTTTTTGCAACTGCTTGCGCGTAATGAATTTCCCGTTCTCTTCTCGATACTTCACGATATTCTTAGCCGTGGTAGCATTTACGCCAGCTACGTAGGACAGGAGCGATGGCGAAGCCGTGTTTACATCTACTCCCACGTGGTTAACTGCTGACTCCACAACTGCCTTAAGACTCTCTTCCAAGTGTTTCGGACTAACATCATGTTGGTACTGACCCACACCAATAGCCTTGGGGTCAATCTTAACTAGCTCTGCTAAAGGATCCTGAATACGGCGAGCAATGGATACGGCGCTGCGTTCAGAAACATCCAAATCCGGGAATTCTTCTTGTGCCAGCTTCGATGCAGAGTACACACTAGCACCCGCTTCATTGACAATAAGATATGCCAGCTCCTGATCTTTCAGATCACTAATGACTTCAGCAACGAACTGTTCTGTCTCTCTAGAAGCAGTTCCGTTCCCAACAACAATCAATTGAATCTTATACTTCGTGATCAACTCGCGGAATTTCTCTGCCGCTTCCCTCACCTTATTATGCGGAGGGGTTGGGTAGGTAACAGCCACTTCAAGTAGCTTGCCAGTATCATCTACCACTGCCAACTTACATCCTGTCCGGAAGGCTGGATCTACGCCCAATACACAGCGGCCCTTCACTGGCGCTTGTAACAGCAAGCTACGTAAGTTACCAGAGAAGATAGATATCGCTTGATTCTCACCCTTCTCCGTCAATTCAGCACGAATCTCCCGCTCAATAGAAGGTGAAATTAGGCGCTTATACGAATCTTCAATAACGGATTCCAGTATCTTCTTAACGCAAGAATCACCTTTAATGACTTGGGACCCCATAAATGTGTGAATGGATTCAGCTGGCACATCAAGGCCCACTTTAAGCACATTCTCTTTTTCACCACGATTGATAGCCAGTATACGGTGTGGAGGCATTTTCTTAGCAAGCTCTTTATAACTGTAATAGTTCTCATATACCGACTCTTGCTCCGAATCCTTGGCTTCTGAAACCAACAATCCATGGTCCATACTATATCGACGTACCCACGCACGGATAACGGCTTCATCTGCCATATTCTCAGCTAGAATATCCATAGCACCTTGGATCGCATTCTCAGGCGTATCTACACCCTTGTCTACATCTACATATTTCGTTGCTTCCTTATCTAGATCCCCTTGCTTGGGCTGATCCCATATCCATATCGCCAAAGGCTCCAAACCTTTTTCCTTTGCCATACTAGCCCGAGTTTTGCGCTTTTGCCGATATGGACGATACAGATCTTCCACTTCCTGCAGCTTACTAGCTTGTACAATAGCTGCCTTTAATTCAACGGTTAGTTTATCTTGCTCATGTATAATTCGTATGACTTCTCGCTTACGCTCTTCTAAGTTCCGCAAGTAACCCACACGTTCTTCAATATCTCGTAGTTGAGTCTCATCTAGTTCACCCGTCATCTCTTTACGGTAACGCGCAATGAACGGGATGGTATTCCCTTCATCAAGTAATCCTACGGTTGTACGAACTTGCTTCAATAAGATTCCTAGTTCTTTAGCGGTTTGTTTCACAATACGTTCTTGTTCTTCCACTTTCATCGCTACTTCATTTGTCTCTATAACAACCTCATGCTCTGACAATGGTATCCCTCTTTCCAAATACGGTATGTATCATATTATCACAAACTTTCGCTCATATTTCCAGTTAACCGATCCTAAACACAATAATGGTGGATCGGAAGGGAGTTTATACTTTCTTATATTTTTAAAAAAAAGGACATATTCAGCAGTTATAAACTGAACATATCCTTTCACATAAGCGATTGTTTAGCCCTGTCTCACTTGGCTTGCCATCCGCTACATATATATAATATTAGATTCTTTCAAAACGGAAAAACTCACTATGATAATCTCCTGGCTGTGCTCCTACAGGAATACCTGCATACATGAGCGCATCACCGCCAAAGATCTCATCTCCTCCGTGCAGTCGATAATCAGCATCAAGATCCAAGCCCTTCAATTTCAATCGATTCAGAGGCGCGTTCGCTTCTGATAAGACTCGGAAGTAGAATATAGCCGCTTCACTTCCATCTGGCGATACGAACATCCACGCTGTCTCATTTCCCTCGAACGGGCTAAGTAAGCGGTGGAAGTTACCGAATTGGACCAATCCACGAATTTCTTTATACAGTGATATCTGTTGCTTGACGACTTCTTTCTCTTCATCAGTAAACTTCGTTAGATCCAGTTCATAACCGAAATTACCAGACATGGCTACATGACCACGCATCTCTAGTGGTGTCATACGACCAACCTGATGGTTAGGGACATCCGAAATATGGGATCCCATGGAACTGATAGGATATACAAGACTTGTTCCGTATTGGATTCTTAGACGAGCTACGGCATCCGTATTATCGCTTGTCCACGTTTGCGGCATATAATACAGCATTCCTGGATCGAATCGACCTCCGCCTCCTGAGCAGCTCTCAAACAAGATGTCTGGAAAAGATGAAGTGATACGTTCCATTACATCATATAAGCCCAGCATATAACGGTGAGCCGTCTCCTGCTGTCTTTCCGGAGGTAACAACGCAGATCCTATCTCTGTCATATTACGATTCATGTCCCACTTCACGTAAGTTATTGGAGCACTCTCGAGAATTTTACTTATCATTTGTACCATTTCATCTTGAACATCTTGACGTGAGAAGTCGAGTACAAGCTGCTGTCTTGCTTCTGTACGACGACGATCCGGTACATGCAGGCACCAATCCGGATGATTACGATATAAATCGCTATCAGGAGATACCATCTCTGGCTCGAACCAGAGTCCAAAACGCATTCCTTGGTTGGTTACTCTACTTACTAAATCTTCAAGACCATTTGGAAGCTTATTCTTGTCTACAACCCAATCTCCAAGCGATGAGTTATCGCTATCCCGGTGACCGAACCAACCATCATCGAGCACGAATAATTCGATTCCTAGATCCTGACCTGCCTTGGCGATATCCTCAATTTTATCGGCATTAAACTGAAAGTAAGTTGCTTCCCAATTATTCACAAGTATAGGTCGCTCTGCATCACGATACTTACCACGAGCAAGCCGCTCCCGATACAAGTTATGGTACTTACGTGACATTCCACCTAGCCCTTCAGCAGAATATACCATAACGACTTCAGGTGTCTGAAAAGATTGTCCCGATTCTAATGTCCAACCAAACTCAAAAGGATTAATCCCTATTGAAAAACGTGTCGTCCGAAATTGATCCACTTCAGCCTGTGCAACAAAACTACCACTATAAACGAGACTGAAACCGAATACTTCGCCCTGATCTTCATCACTACCTGGCGATAATAACGCTGCAAATGGGTTCTGCTGATGACTACTAGATCCCCTCCGACTTTCCACACTTTGCATACCACTAGCCAATGGACGGCGTACAATATCCCTTTCTCTACTCCACGCACCCGATAATTGTAGCCATTCATAGTCTGCATGAGGAAAATCTACACTGGCACTAAGCGCACGTAGCAATTCCACAGATTCCTTACTCTCATTCACAATAACCATAGAGCGAGTAATGACATCATATTGTTCAAATGCTGTATACTGTAGTTCAATAAGAAGACCTGAAGTCTTATCTTCAAGTTCAACGATTAATGTCTGTGCTTCATGCTCTTCTTCAACGTATGTAGCTGGTAGTCCAGTTAGACCGGGCTTCCCTTGCTCAACACGATGTGTCCGATATCTAAATTCAGTTACCGTTGAACCATTGCTAAGACGGCATTGTAATAATGGGTGCCGGAAGTCGCTACTTCCATACACAGGAAACTCTTGAGGGAGTGTATCGAAAGAAATCGTGCGGTCCTCCGGAACGGGGTTCGGACTAAATGACGCACGTTCCTTCCTAACGAGTAACCAGCTTAAATCTCCTGTACGTAGTTTCTTCCCATAATAAAGATGCGCCAAATGTCCCGAAGTTAATACTTGGAACACATAACTTGTACTCACCGTTTGCAGATGAAATATTTGCTTATCTTGATCAATAAATACGCCCATTGTATCTTGTATCCTCCTCATATGTGAATAGCTGCTAGTATGGTCAAAATAGTTACACCTAACAGATTGTATATATCTGTAACACTTAGCTCAACATTCTATCACTGTCAATAATACTGTAGTATAGAAATGCCATTCTCGCAACAACAAACAAGGCGTGCCTGAGCTACGCCTTGTTTGCTGTTCGTATATTCAACAATCAACGTTCAAAAATCGATTAGACTCAAACTGATGAGCAAAGCTTCGTCTACCTTTTTCATCGTTTCCTCATCAAGATGAGTAATCTTATCCGTTAATCTTTGCTTGTCAATCGTTCGGACTTGTTCTAGCAGAATGACGGAATCCCGATCAAATCCATGGGAGAGCGCATCAATCTCCACATGAGTAGGGAGCTTCGCCTTTTGAATCTGCGCGGTAATCGCTGCTACGATGACCGTAGGACTGAACCGGTTACCGATATCATTCTGAATGATCAAAACAGGCCTCACCCCTCCCTGTTCAGAACCAACAACAGGTGAAAGGTCCGCGAAAAACACATCACCGCGTTTTACAATCAATGTTTACACCCCGCTTACTGCGCGACCCAGAGTGCTGTCTGCATCTTCCTCTGCGTGGAAAGCCTCACAAGCCATAGTCAAGTTAATCTTGGCCATTTCCATGTAACCACGTTGCATAGACTCACGGATGTATCTCTTCTTCCGTTCCATCAAATACAGTTTCATGGCCTGCCTAATGAGTTCACTACGATTGGAATTCTCCAATGCGACGATTCCATCCACTTCTTTCAAGAGATGATCTGGTAAACTGATCATGATCCTCTTCGTGTTCTGCAAATTAGCCACCTTCTCTTCCACCCCCACGACACTTCATCACTTGTGCACCAGTATAGCTTTATTCAAGGGAATTTATACAAAAGAATATATATGCGTATCGTATATCATGTATGCTACATTCCATTATAAACTACAATCCGCATTTATATAAGATCATCTCTCAATCTAAATTTATATGTGAGACGATATCCTAGATTCCTTCACCCCTATAAACAACAACTGGTGGCAAATTTCCCTATCGCAATAAGGGATTGACTACGTGTTGAAGGACTCCACCTAGAACATAATGGCGAGGAACTCTAGCTGCTAGCATACAGATCACTTCATAATGGATGGTACCTATCTTGGAAGCCAACTCATCTGCTGTAATACATTCGCCAGATTGTTGGCCGATGAGCACAACCTCTTCGCCCACTTGGATTTCTTCTGCTTCTTCAGCAAAAGTTTGTAACGATACCATACACTGGTCCATGCAGATTGTTCCGACGATAGGAATCCGGCGTCCGCGTATCAGTACTTCTGCCTTGCCACTCAGCATTCGGGAATATCCATCAGCATAACCGATCGGAAGTGTAGCAATGACTTCATCATCTTCCGTCACGTATTTAGTGCCATAGCTAATTCCCCAATGAGGAGGGAGCTTCTTAACATGTACTATTTGCGTCTTTAGCGTCAGTACTGGGGTTAATGCAATCTTCTGATCATTCACTTCATCTGATGGATAGAGTCCATACAGGCTGATGCCTATACGCACCATATTATAAGATAGTTGTGGCATATCGATCGCAGTCGCACTATTTCCTGTATGTATAATGGGGATTTCATAGCCCCTTTCCCCTAGCTCGTCAGCAACAGATTGAAACCGTCGGTACTGCTCCAGTGTATAACTCTTATCTTCTTCATCTGCCTTCGCGTAATGGGTAAATAACCCTTCAACTTGAATTCCTTGGATTGAGAAAGCCTGTTCTATGAAAGCAATGGCTTCTTCCCCCGGAAGTAGTCCAAGTCGACCCATTCCGGTGTCGATCTTAATGTGTACTCTCAAAGGCTTAGCAACACTTAGCTCAGGTAATTGACTGATAGCATCCAGGGCAACTTGAGAGAAGAGCGTTACCGTAATATCATTCTCCCATGCTACACGAATAGCTTCCGGAGCGATATACCCAAGAATCAGAATGGGAAGAGTAATACCCGCTCTGCGAAGCTCTAAAGCTTCATCAAGGAATGCAACACTTAGGTAATCTACACCCACCTTCTCCAACTCCTTAGCCACTCCCACCGCACCATGTCCATAAGCATTGGCCTTTACACAGGCTAAGATCATCATTTCTTCTGGTAATACCGAGCGGAAAGCTTCATAATTTGTACGTAGATTATCCAAATTAATTTCCGCTGTTGTTGCACGATAGTTCACTTGCAAAACTGTCACCTTCTCTGAAGTTTGAGCAATCATTATTCATGTTCGTATGATCTAATGGTAATGTTCAGAAAGGTCCCTGTCAATTGAAGAAGAAAAGACGAATTCCCTTCATTGTAGAGGGAGAGTTCCCCAACAATAACGAAAATCCGTCTACAAAACTTATTTACCCGTTTTTTCAGCTAAAGACGCTGCAACTTTCATCATTTCAGTAACTGGAAGATTTGCACTCGTAATTCTGAACTCAATGCCATTATCCATCCAAGTTAATGTCTGCTGCTCATCTCCAGTCAGCAGTCCCACAGTAAATCCTAAATCAACGACAGAACCTGGCGTGAGCGACACAGCACGATCAAGCGGACGTGCTTCCATCAATGTGAATTGATACACACCCTCATAACGTAACAAGACTGCATGGTCTTTACTGTCTGCTATCTCATTCGTATCTTTAAGCGTGACACCCTCTGGTACATAGTCTGGATCAATGATACCAAAACTGCCTAATTCCTTCATTGCAGGCTCAAGCTGTGTATCATCTGATAATTCTGTAACAATTTCATTACCAAACTCATCTACTTGAGCAACCGTCTGGACTGAGGACTCACCCATCGTCGTCATATTTCGTTTCATATCGAATGAATCTTTCTCAAACTTCGTATTGAAAGCAAATGTATTAAACTTCACTTCCACAACAACATTGGCTTCGGAATCTGATACTTGTACTTGCTTCGGTGCATAATTATCCTTGTTCAACCAGATCTTTTGCCGCACTAAGGATTTACTATGATAATTCGCTTCAACATCAAAGACATAACTGTCTTTATCATCTATGAATTGTCGCGTGTTATCACTGAGAATACCTCGGACCAGCGTCTGATATAAATATACCTGTCCTTGATTTTCCGGCCAATCACTTTGGAACCTGAAACTTTTGTTCAAGCTTGGCGTAAGTACGAATACTCCATCATCATTACGTAGAACGATTTGCGTAATATCCTTCTGAGCATTCTTCAAGCTAATCCGGTAATACGAAGGATTCTGGTACCATACTTCCACTTCATACTGCTGAGGCTTCTCACCAGTGTACAACGTCATCGTACCTGAACCTTGATAAGAGCCATCCTTACTTTGCAACTTATCTACCACGTTGTTCAAACCTTTGACTACAGCCGCGGCATCTTTCTTTCCACCGCACCCTGCCAACACAACGCTAATACATAACACCATGGCGAGTACCCACGATATACGGCGCATGACTTCATCCCCTTTATCCACATGTATTGAATTGATTAGTACATGTTTATGAGGGACTTGGTCACATTATGCAGACTAGCATGACAAGCAAGTAGAAACGGCTTCGCCATCCTTTTTAAGGACAGCACCCGTTTCAGCGGAAATATAAGAAATAGAGTATCAATTGAAACTTATACTTTCTTATATTTCAAGTAGAAACGGCTTCGCCGTCCTTTTCAAAAAGTTTATGCTTTCGATGCTGGCGATACTTCGTATCACTTTGAGGTACCCGTCTCTGCAGAAATATAGATCCTATATTCATTACATTTATT
Organism: Paenibacillus sp. FA6; assembly: GCF_051550225.1. NCBI lineage: Bacteria > Bacillati > Bacillota > Bacilli > Caryophanales > Paenibacillaceae > Paenibacillus > Paenibacillus sp. FA6. The sequence continues at coordinate 3,718,261 of NZ_CP188820.1, forward strand.
TGTTCAATAGTACGTAGAGTATTTTCGCAATTTCTGCGCGGGTTACGCTACCTTGTGGATCAAATTCATGATTTCCTTTTCCATTCATCAGTCCGAGTTCATTTACTTGCGATACAGCCTCTTTAGCCCAACCAGACACAAGCCTCATATCAGCAAATGCTGGGAAAGAAGATCCTCCGCTTGATAATTTCATGTAATCTGACATTTTCATCAGTATCATTGCGGCTTCCTCACGACTGATTGTATCTTTCGGACGGAACTTCCCGCCATTCCCTTGGATCAGCCCCAGATTAGCCGCTTGTGCTACGGAGTCTGCATAATAAGCATTAGCAGGCACATCGGAGAACGAACCTTCTGTCGCCTTCTTATCTAGTTCCAGCGCACGTACGACCAGAGTAACAAAATCGGCTCTCATCAAATCTAGTTTCGGACCGTAGTGATTCTCGTCTATACCGTTGATGATGTGCTTCGCCGTGAGCTTACCGATATACTCGTCCGCCCAGCTTCCATTCACATCAGCAAACTGCTTGTGGTACTCCAATACAGCAAATGACGAGAAATGATTCGTCGTAAAAGTTACCGTATTGCTATTAAAAATGCCACCCATATATTCGGGTTTCAAACCATTTAAGTAATACACACCTGCGTAATCGGTATCTATCGTATTCTTTTGTTCTAAAGTCCATGTTCTTTCAACCGTAACTGGACCTGTTAATTCATGTATTTCTGTCTCCGTTTGTCCTTTGAGCTTAACCATACTGAGTGTGTACACCAAATCCGACAACGTATATTCTTTGCTGCTGCCAATAGACTGGCTAATGGCACTCTGTATAGAGGTATTCATGGACGTATCGATCCGTAGTACAAGAAGATCAGCGTCGTTCAAGTGTCCCGGTAATGAAGCCGCAGACAGCGTTACAGTCCATTCAGGTGCAACAATAATGATGGACAAATTATTATCCTTCGCCTTTTGCACGCTTGCTGCGGGTAGATAGACTGCTGGTGCTATAGTTTGAGCGGTCTTGTTATTCAGCGTAATGACAATTCTACCATTCACTGCACTTGTAATAGCTTTATCTAATACAGCCTGATCTGCTTTATAAGTTCCATCTGCAGATACTGTAAGCATGATATCAGATTGAGCAGTTCCTATCGTTGGCGGCACGGGTATAGGTGATACCCCTGCTCCCAGATCAGACGAATCGTTCTCTCCGCCCGAATTACCTCCGCCTTCAGGAATTTCCGGATGCTCTTCATCGCTAGTAGCCCCGGTATAGAAACCCCAGATATCCGACAGCGTACTACCACTGTTCTGATCTTCAACCTTTGTGTACCACTGCTGGTAGCTGTTAGCACTTAGGTTCACCCAGTTTACAGTAGTCTGTGAGCCACTTTGTACATTCGAATTCGAACCGATTAATTCATCGGTATAGACCTTCACACTAATATAATCAGTCGCAACGCGTTTCGTCTTCGGTTGCAGATCTAGATCTAGCGAAAACTCGTCTTTGTTCGGATTGGTAAGTGGATCATAGAAGTTATAGTCGTCCAAATGCGGCGAGTATGTCTTCATATGAAGCTTATTGTTCTTCATATCGAACTGCATCAGACGGATATATCCGAGTCCACCTTCCGCTGCTCCTTGATAATCGGCAAGCATCTGGAATACTTTACGATCAGCTACGCCATCACCGTTATCATCTAGCTCGTCCACTTTTAATTGAGCATCGTGATAATGTCCTGACAATGTAGCAAACACATTCTTATTCGGTTTAACTACTTTTTCAAAAATTTTATCAGCAATGGGTGCCCGATTATTGGATACGAGCATATATTCATGCAGACTGAGAATTGCTTTACGCTCTGGATATTTAGCAACAATCTCATTCATCCAATCGATTTCTTTGTCTCCAAGTCCCCAACCCATATAGACGATAATGAAATCATTTCCGTTGGAGGACACTAGATCATAATGTCCGCGGTTATTCTCGTAGGAACCTGCGAAAGTTGAATTGTTCTTAAAACGTTCTTCACCAAAATACTCCTGAAACTTCGTATAGTCATTATCCTGATGACCCACATCATGATTACCTGCTAGAACGCCGTAAGGAATTTGAGCATCCTCAAGGACCTTCATATTCTTATCAGCTTCTATCCATTGATACTCCTGATAAGACTTATCTACGACGTCACCTGTGTGAATGACATATTTGATATTCATCTTTTCTTTCTGGTCAGCAATCCAACTCACGATATTCTGATAAATCTTTGGATAGCTCTGAGAGTAGTATTGCGTATCCGACATCCATACGAAAGAGAAATCATACTCATCCTGCGTTTCTGGTGTTGGTTTATTCGTAGTTGCTGTGGTAGCAGCTTGTATGGCAATCTCATCCTGAACCATCACTTCAATGATCTGTCCGCTTGCATATTCTCCTGCCTTCACAACGGCTTGTAATTCAAAATCTTCTGTACCCGCAATGACGTGATCAAGCTGTATCCATTTGAGCATTGATGGGCTCCATGCATACAGACTGACTTTGCGACCTTCTAGGGATTTCCCTCTCCAGTTGACTTCTATCCGGTCCGTTCCTTTCACGGATGGGTCTAACTTCACTTCAAAGCGCTGGTATGGAAATTTGTCCACAGAGTCATTTACCAGATATTCCCCATCAACTGCACTAATCTTCTTGTAATCATCTGGGCTAAATGCCTGTTCTCCAGCTGGAATCATTTCCTTCGGTGGTTCAGTCACAGATGCATTGGTGTAACCCGTAAATCCTTCTGCGCGGTTGCCGTCATATTTAAATCCTTTGTAGAACAAAACATCCAATAAATCGTTGGTCGGATCCTGAACCTTCACGGTTAGATTAGCGCTACTACCAACATCGTTTTGTCCATGAGTTGGACTGATTAGCTGAGGTTCAAGTGGATTCTCATCTGGCACAGTAAAATTCACGTTTACTTCCGCGACGTTCCCAACTTTGTCCGTTGCTTCGATATATAATTTATGTGCTCCGCCCGCCAACTTACCGGATGAAGTGGTGAATGGCAGTTCGATGATCTGATCGTCAAGTCTGACTTCAGACGTGTCTACACCTGCATAATTATCATGAATGATTGCATCCAGTGTTATGACACCTCGATATTCTTTCCCTTCTTCAACAGATGGCTTAATCGTCGGTGCGGTATTATCCACGATGACATTGGATATGATCTCGTTCGTTCCACTCGCCACCGTTATCTGATGTGGACCATCTTCAACCGTCGTTGTATTCCATGAATAGGCTTTGGCATTAAGCTGATCCGCCTTTAAGTCGAATTGGAAACCGATAGATTCAGACTTGCCCACCGAATCTCCCATTTTGATCTGCTTGTCCCGCTCAGCATAGGCAACATCCCAAATTTCAGTACCATCCGCAAGCAGTAATCTTACATTTTTAATCTCGAAATCATCCTTATTCTCTTCTGGACGATTATCGAATGGTGATGTCTTGGATCCTGCCCGAACATAAATCACATTATCATTACCAACCTTAAGACGATCGGCACTGATCGGGAAAGAGAGTGTCGTGTAGGAAGTGATCGGATCCATAAATGTATATAGAATGGTCTTATCTTCCTGGTCAGATGGTCCCATCGTTACAGCATTTTTGAAGTAATAATCAACATTGGTCGCATCGAAAACAAAATAAGCATCGTTCTCAAGTTCAGAGTACAAATCCGTCTCTGGAAGAAACTGACCATCAATGCTCAGGCTTAGTGCATTCGCGCCAGGTACCTGTGCTGTCCCTTTAATCGTATGGATACCTTTGATCATATCATTGTCTTTTACATTCAGACGAAGCGGTGACTGGTCTGGTCCACCTGTAATATTTACCTTCATAACGTTCGACTTCGTCTCATTCATCCCATCGGAAACAACGAAGTAATATTCAATGTATGATCTTCCGATTAGATCAGCAGAAGAGACTTTAAAGTGATACATCGTATCATTGAAATCCTCTGACAGGTTATAACTAACAAAGCTGGCCTGTTTGTCAGAACGTACGTAGACTTCTACAGACGTAACTGCACGGTTATCTTTAGCATCCGCCTTTAACTCCAGACTATTTGCTTGGTCAATCTCTTGCACACCTGTAAGATCCTGAATGGTTGGAGGCACATCGTCCTTTTCTACATGAACAGGTACAACCGGGACTTGGGCGTTTGTAACTGAACCTGGTGTAGGAGCCTGCACTCCGGAGTTCATCTTGATCATGACCGTGCTTCCATTGACTGGATAAGCGTATACGAGAGATTTATCTTCCTTCGTATCGTCTTTCGTACCTCCTTCATATGAGGTATCTGCATCATAATACGCAGCTGATATTTCTTTACCGGTATTCGTTTTGATGACGATCGCACGTCTGCCGGAGTTCGCCATTCCATCACTCGGTACTGCGAATAACGTTTGATCTTCAATTAGATTTGTATTATGGAATGTGTTGAAATCATTTGTCGTATATGATGTGTTAACACTGTTCTTAATCCATAATACAACGGATTGTTTGGACGGAATCTCAAAGCTCTCCTTCGTGGTTGGCCATACAACATCGCTGGCTACACCTTTGTCTGGATAGCGATAATAAAGCTTGTAATTCTTGAAATTAAGCGTTTGATCGGTATTGTTGTACACCTCAACAAACTCAAACGCGTCTGACGAAGTCGTAGGAACGTTTGTCGTATTAGGTACAAGTTCCGTAATTAACAACGCTGGTGCTCTGGTCGAGTCGAATGGTGGCATGTTTACTTGAGTAGAATATGCTTTTTCCGTAGTCTGAACTTGGATTCTATAATCAAGACTAGCTTCTGTAAAGACAGATGCTGGAATCGTCGCTGTATAGTCTCCTGTTCCTTTCGGATCTACCATCGTTGCAGATGTATATTTCGTTTGTGTTGGAGTTTTATATAATAAGAGAACAGGAGGCTTCGACCCATCCGGATTCACAACGGGATTCACCACATGGGCTGCGACCTCAAGGTCATTCACATCCACAGATGCAGCTGGTGTATGTGTAATCTCTATTGTATTGCCTTGATCAATAATAACTGGCTTCAATTGCTCAGGGTCCGTCAATCCAGGTGTTGCCGGTTGCTGACCTGAATGACTCATGACTACCATGTTCGTACTTCCAGCGGCTGGATGTTTAAAGAAAATCCCTTGATTTACTTTGACATGCGCTGCCTCATACGCTGCAGTAACAACCGTATTCCCGCTACTGTCTTTTATCACCAAACTTCTAGGGCTACCGTTCGCCATACCTGCTCCACCATTGATGCGGAACAAATCCTTACCTTCAACAAGTGCAGAACCAACATAGTTCTGATTAAAACCATCTGATAATAGCTGATTGTTGCTCCCGTTCATGATCCAGAATACAACTGGGCTATGAGCTGGAATGATCATATCCTTATTATCTACAGGCGTCCATGTATCCTTACCGTTATAGAAAAAGGAATAATCTTTAAAATCCACATCTTGATCTGTATTGTTATAGACTTCAACGAACTCGTAAGCATCCGCTCCTGAAATATTGTTTGTATCTGGAACCATCTCAGTTATCAATAGCGATGGAACCGACGATACAGTCGCTTTTGCTTGATTAGACCGAATAACTATCGAATATGTAGTAGATTGAATAAGCTTAGATTGTTCATCACGCGCTGTGATCGTATATTTCAATTCATTACCAGATATCACTGCACCCGGGATTGTAGCCGTGTAGGTATCTGCCTGCGTTCCTTGCTGCGTTAATGGAATTGAAGTTTCAAATTTACCGTCAATAGAATACTGTATATGACCAATCCACGGCTGTATATCGCCATAAATAACGGCTGTAACCGTTAAATCCTGATGTTCCGGTATGATATTAGCCGGGGAATGCTGGATTTGAAGCTGTTGAAGGCCAACCTCTTGCGTCTTTTGTGCTGGGGTAAATGCTTCATTCTTTATTTCGAAGCTTGTTGGAGCAGGCACCATGATGGGCTTCATTCCGTCTGTTCCTGCGGCAAAACCAGCAGGTGTCCAAGCACTTAACATCATGCTACTTAACATGAGAATGGATACACTACGTCTTACCTTACTTCTTCTGTTCAATGTAACTAACATCTCCCTCTAAATATGTGTTTATATTATACTTACTTCATATTGTAGGGGAGTTATGTTCGGTAAGTATTATGACAGTGTAAATGGATAGTTAACATTGTTAAGTTCTATCCGATGGCAGGTTTCTTTCATAAATAACAACCCCGATCGTATACGAGCATGTTACAATGATATGTATGCAATATTCTATTTGAATCTTATGGGGAGAGCTCATGGAACTCGAAACAAGTTTATTTATACCGTTGAAACCTTCATTTCGCTCACGTATGACAACAAGAATCAAGGCGACATACGCCTTGGATACACCCTTTTGGAGGATATCTCAAAGTGGTGTTTGGGCGTCAGGTTGTTATATGTTTGCTCTAACAGCGCTGAGCATGCCCACTGGATTGGGTACTATGCTCGATATATTTATGATGATTACAGTAGGAACGCTAGGGCTCGTATGTTCAGCGAATCTGATCGCACTTCTTCTTGCGTTGATTGGGCTTCGTATTCCATGTCTATTCACTGGTGGGGTCTTATTTAATTTAATCACTTTTTATTTCATGTTTTGGATTCCAGGTAGTGGCATCATCGTATCTATTGTGATGTCGGTTATCATCACTTTACTAGGAATTCTTCTAGGATGCTGGACAGCACTAGTGACAAGCCAACATATAAGAACTCAAACCAAATGGGTCATGACTTTTCTACTATCTATTGTTCCATTCATCATCATAGGTTCCTACTTTGTAGAGAAGTCAGATATCGTCGGAGTATCGCCTATACCGTATACAGCTATTTCCACAATTCCACTTACCAGTCCAGCTGAGTTAGGTAACTTTGATACCCAACATTTCACTTATGGTAGTGGAACTGACATACACCGTGAAGAGTACGGCGCTTTGGCTGACCTTAAATCATCATCTGTAGATGCCTCCTCATATATTGATAAATGGCCTTGGCTACGCACCTTATCTTGGGGTTTCGACCAAAAGTCACTTCCTTTAAACGGAAGAGTGTGGATGCCGACTGGCAAGGGTCCTTTTCCACTCGTACTGATGGTCCATGGCAATCATTTAATGGAGGATCACTCTGATGATGGGTATGGTTATCTTGGAGAGTTACTTGCTAGTAGGGGATTCATAGCTATATCTGTAGATGAGAATTTTCTAAACTATTCAGTGTGGTCGAAGATACCAGACAATGATATTAAAGTACGTACTTGGTTACTTCTCAAGCATCTCCAGGAGATTCAATCATTCTCGGAACAGCCTGAATCACCCTTTTATGAGCAAGTCGACTTCGATAACATCGCTCTCATCGGCCACTCTCGAGGAGGTCAAGCAGCCGCTATGGCGGCAGATGCGGACCGTTGGTTCCTTTCGGACTCTGATCTCAACAAGGATCTTAAGAACTTCTCCATCAAAGCTGTGATCGCTCTCGCTCCAACCGATGCAAAGGTCGATGGAATGCAAGCAAAGCTACGAAATGTAAGCTATATGGTGCTCCAAGGGGCACGCGATGGAGATCTGAATGATTATTTCGGCGAACGTCAATATGGTCGTGTTAGCTTCGCAACGAATGATGTAGGATTTAAAACCTATCTCCATATCCCTAATGCCAATCACTCCCAGTTCAATACATCATGGGGGGGACTTGATACGAGCTTGCCAAAGGGGTTATTCCTAAACAGAAATGACTTGATGAAAGGTTCCGATCAAAGACAAGTTGCTAAAGTGTATGTATCTGCTTTTTTGGAAACCATTTTGCATGATCGAGAGGAATATACAAGTTTATTTCGTGATTACAGAACAGGGCTACAATGGCTGCCAGACTCCATCTATTTCAATAGATTTGAGGATGGCAAGTTTATCGAGCTTGCTGCATTTGATGAGAATAAGAATAGCTCGACCATTGTAGATGAATTAAAAACGGAAGTAAGCGGTGGACTAAACTGGACTGAAGAGTCTCTAACACCGGAGAATACAGGCATCCTATTGAATTGGAATAATGATGACTCGCAAGAATCTACCTTCTCACTTAGTTGGGATGATGAGGAGGATGGCGTAACAGATTATTTCACAGAAGCAGATGGACTTTCTTTCTCCATAGCCGACCAAACTGTCGATGAACTCGATATTCAGACCGATACGCTACCTATTGCCGAAATCGAAATAGCGTTGGAAACGAGTGATGGTATATCTGTCACCCTTCCGTTATCAGAATTCATGACTATTCAGCCTATGATCGTTCCCCAATTCACGAAAAGTATGTGGCTTGAGAAACATTTCGATAAGGGTAAATACGACACTCCATCTAATGGGATATATCAAACGGTTGAACTACCCTTTGAGGTAGTAGAGAAGATCAACTCTAGCTTCGTACCTGAAAATATAAATAAAATCACACTGAAATTTAGTGAAGGTCCTGGTCAAGCATTATTGGGTGATTTGGGGCTATATCAGAATTGAATAACAAGGGGATATTACATTAGGAGGTGAACTAAGTGGACAACGAAATACTGCGTTATACTTTTGCTTATAAGGTGATCTCTACAGGAAATGAAGAACAAATTAGCGTATTTGCCGATAGTAAAGAGAAGGCTTCCGAGCTTGCCCTAGAAACGGCTTATGATTATGAGTTTACTTCTAAAGAAGACATTGAAATGGGAGAGCTCCTAAGCATCTCTAAAGCGGTTGGTGATAATTACGTTGAATGTGCCGGTTGCGCATCATAACAAAGTGAAACTTATACTTTCTTATATTTTGAAACAAGAGGATACCATCGCGGTATCCTCTTTCTTTTCTACTTATACAATATCTACTCTATCAATGTTTCTAAAAGTGAAATAAGCTATCATTACACCGATCAGAGCTAACATAAATGGAACCGCGATAATCGAGCTAACAGAGAATCCATTCGTGCTCGAATTAATGATTCCAATAATCAACGTTGAAGATACAATCGTTGCAGGAACTGACTTCTTCCTCATTCCAAAATATAAGCAGATTAAGCTCATCCCCGTTGCCGCTAGCCCCTGAACGACTATATTTATCATCTCAGAAGATACCATATCCGCAGTAAATCTACCTTCCACGAAATGAAAGTAATGATTCATGGTGATAAAACTACCCGCTACGAACACATTTGAAATCAAGATGACGATAAACGTCAAACCAGTAATGAGCAGAATCTTAGATAAAATTAGTTTCTTACGTGAGATCGGATAGGTAAATAGAAATGATATGGTTTTGTTCTTATATTCATCTATTATTAATTTTGCAAAAAGTACAGATGAGAAAACAACAAATGTTACTCGTACTAATGTTCCTATGACTAATAGCGCTTCTGACAAGTTAATAAAGGCGGTAGCCCCATCAAGCTCTTCTAGATATGTGATAAGCCACATGAACAGAACCATCAATAGATTCGCAATGACAACCCCTTTAAAGTACCATCCCATTTTATTCTTCTTCATCTCAAGCTTCATCAAGTTAACCAACATTCTCGCCCCCCTCGATTTGAGTTAAGAAGTATTCCTCTAACGTGGCCGTCTTTTTGTTGATGGAATCGATAGCAACATCATTAAGGATTAATGTCTTAGATATATCTGATTGTGCTATGCCATTCTCGTAGATACGAATAATCGAGTTATCCATCACCTTGAAATTCCTAAGTTGAAGCTTACTCTCCAGAATGAAAGCTGCCTTCTTATAATCAGGGGTCTTAAGCTCGACATAGTCGGTATTCTGCCCTTTGATCGTGTCCATCGGTATCTCTTTAATCAGCCTTCCATTCTTAATAATGCCGATCGTATCTGCTATCATCTCAACTTCTCCCAGCAAATGACTTGAGATTAACAACGTCATGCCATACTCTTTACTCAGCATACTGAATATATTCCTCATATCTTTCATTCCACTGGGATCCAGGCCATTGATGGGTTCGTCAAGAATCAATAGTTCCGGTTTCGTAATAATCGCTCTAGCAATACCAAGCCGTTGCTTCATACCTAGAGAGAAATCTCGGACAGATTTATGATTCACGTTAGTTAAATGGACTAATTCCAGTGCTTCTTTAATCGCCTTCTTATTATAGAAACCCATATACGCACAGTGTAGCTCCAGATTCTCAAGTGCCGTCAGTTTGTCATAAAAGATAGGATACTCAATAATGCTACCTATCCGCTTAAGGTACTCGATAGACGATTGCGTTAGGGGTTCTCCGAACATTTCAATCTCACCCCACGTCGGCTTGACCAGATTAAGTAACATCTTCATCACTGTCGTCTTCCCTGACCCGTTAGGACCGAGGAATCCATAAATCTGTCCTTGACTAACGCTCATACTTACATCAGATACGACTTCATTCCCTTGAAATGCTTTGGTTAAATGGCTCGTGCTCACGATAACACTCATTTATTTAGCTCCTTCAAATGTTCTTATCTATAGATTAGAGCATAACCTTTTCTTTTCCCTTTCTTAATTCTTACGAAATTCTTACGAATACACATCACGCTAATATGTAGCTCGTGGAAGTTGTACGGTGAAGACCGTCTTTTTAAAAGGTCTACTGTGAAGATGGATCTCTCCACCTAATTGTTCAACCAATCTTTTCGTTATGGTGAGACCCAATCCACTTCCCTGAAAGGATTTATTCCTTGAGTCTTCGAGCGTGTACATTCTTTCAAAAACAAGATCATGATGTTGCTCGTTAATGCCTTTCCCTTGATCCCACACATCCATATATACATAGGATTCGTCACTTCTTAACGTAATACCAATGACCTTACCATCGGCTCCGTATCGGATCGCGTTATCCATTAAGTTATTCAGTATGCGTTCCAAGGCTTCTTCATTGGCATAGGCATATATCGGAGCTTCTGGTATTTCAATCGTGGGCTGAAGATGGTTCGATTGGATCACATCATAGAATGAAAGGATGCTATTCTTACACACCCCATTCATGTTCACACGCGTTACAACAATTTCCTGATCGTCCGACTCTAGCTTAGCCAAATCAAAAAAAGCATGAATCAACTTGACGATCTCTAGCGTCTTTTGATGGAGCATCTTTAATAGCCGTTCTTGTTCTTCTTTATCTAAGTTAGGGTCATGTAGGATCATCTCGATCGTTCCGAGAACGACGGTTAATGGGGTCTTTAGATCGTGGGACACATTGGCAAGCATCCGTCTCATTACCATTTCAGTTCGTGTAAAATGCGCTGTTAACTCTTGATTAGCATCTAGTAACAAATTCATCGCTGTCAATAGGGATTGAATGCTTACGTCATCCGTTACTCTCATGAGCTTCTCTGAAGACTTATTCTCCACAATAGACATTAATTTGTTATAGCAATATTTCAGATCTTCTGTTCTTCTCTGTGCAGATATATACTGAACCATCACGACTATACTCAATACAAGAATGATACTAACCCATAGAATCGTCACACTAAAACTCCCCTAGTCTATAACCGATTCCCCACAGGGTCTTAATATACTGAGGTTCTGAAGGGTTGTCCTCAATCTTTTCTCTCAATCTTCTCATATGTACATTAATGATGTTCTCATCTCCATAATAGGGTTCATCCCACACCGACTGGTAGATATGTTCTTTGGTGAATACCTTTTTGGGATGAGTCATTAACAGCTTAAGTATTTGTAGCTCCTTAGAAGTTAACTTTACTTCTTTCCCATTCTTACTAATGGTTAGGTTGTCCATATCCATCGTTAACTCATGAATCTCGACGATGCTGGCTCTATCATCAACCTGGACATTCACGTGATAACTTGCTCTTCGAAGGGCCGCCTTCACTCTAGCAGAAAGTTCTATCATAGAGAACGGCTTAGCAATATAGTCATCCGCCCCGAAACCAAGCCCTAATGCTTTGTCCACTTCACCATCTTTAGCAGATACAATCAGAATCGGGATCAGACTCTTCTCTCTAATGATTCTTAAGAAATCCATACCACTGAGCTTCGGAAGCATCAGATCTAGAAGAATCAAATCAAATGATTCTTGGGTGAATCTCCGAACCGCCTCTTCACCGTCTTTCGCATGGACAACGGAGAATCCCTCCTTTTCTAAGTAACTTACTACCATTTCAGCTATTGAAGGCTCGTCTTCTACGAGTAATATTGTTCCTGACATCTCATCTCCACCTATCTATCACGAGTTATATTCATGATTGTATCTTACTTCCAACACATTATCATATAATAAATGGGAATGGAGTAATGCACAAAAAGAAGTAACAAAAAAATAAATCCCTATCATACTTATTCCAAGTCCTTCATATTGTCCTACTAATAAACCAACCGGGACTAAAACTGTCACTGTATATATGAACCCAAATTCCAAACCACCACTCTCCTTATTTCGCAATATTAGCATCATATTATATTTTATGGAAATTAATAACTTTAAAATTCACTACCCAAGTATTATGCCATCTAAAAGAATGATTTCTCCATTTACTGGTTACATTTGGAAGCTTATAATTAGACCCATGTACACTTATGATGGGGGAATATTTATGAAGCTGAAGATGGTATTCTCAATGGGGTAGAAAAGAGTCAACAGACAGCTCCATTCTCTGGCAACGGATATGTCACTGGCTTCGATCAACCTGAGGATGCATTATCCATGAAGATTCATGCTCCTGTAGAGGGAATGTATCAGTTGTGGATCGGCTATAACGGGCCCAATGGGGACAAGCAAAGTACGGTTTCACTAAACGACCAACCTTTTGGTGATGTAACATTTGCACCCACGACGGGATTTACGGAAATGAAGTATGGCAGAGTTAAATTAGAGGAAGGAGATAATGTATTCACATTATCGACTGGCTGGGGATGGTATGATATTGATTACGTCAAAATCCAAAAGGCTCCTTCTAAACCAGAGCACCAAGTCAAGAATACGCTTGTTAATCCCAACGCTTCTGTAGAAGCCCTTACATTACATCAATTTTTACTAGATAACTATGGCAAGAATATATTATCCGGGCAGCAGAACCTTATAGATGCTCTAGAACTCAAAGCTGAATATGGTAAACTGCCTGCTGTGGTCGGATTCGATCTTATCGAATACTCTCCTACTCGAGTAGCTCATGGGTCTAAGTCGAAAGAAATTGAGAACATCCTACAATGGGATGATCTCGGAGGAATATCGACACTCGCATGGCATTGGAATGCACCTAAGGATCTGATCAATACAGATGAACTACCTTGGTATAAGGGTTTCTATACCGAAGGTACGACATTTGATATTGAACAAGCATTGGCTAATCCAGAGTCTGAGGAATACAAGCTCATTCTAAGCGACATCGATGCTATTGCAATACAGTTGAAGCGTCTTCAAGATGCCAATATCCCTATCCTTTGGAGACCCTTACATGAAGCTGAGGGAGGATGGTTCTGGTGGGGTGCCAAAGGTCCCGAACCTGCAAAGAAGCTATATCGCCTTCTTTATGACCGACTAACCAACGTTCATCACATCAATAACCTAATCTGGATTTGGAATTCCGAATCCCCTGAATGGTATCCTGGAGATAATGTAGTCGATATTATCTGTGTTGATTCTTACCCATCGGCAGGAGATTATAGTCCGATGAACCATCGTTACGATCATCTTGTGGAACTTGTGCAAGACCGTAAGCTAGTCGCTTTAACCGAAAACGGACCGATACCAGATCCTGATCTTCTACAAGAATATCAGACGAATTGGAGCTGGTTCTGTACGTGGAATGGGGAATTCATTAAAGACGGTATGCAGAACAGTAAAGAACATATCCAGCAGGTATATGATCATCCATATGTAATCACACTTGACGAGCTACCCGATCTACACACATACGGGATTAAATAGCAGATTATACTATATTTACCTATTGATCGGATATATCTTATTGACCAGTATATATTAAGTCTATATAATTCATATATACTTAATATAGTAATCATGGGGGTCTTGAGTTGAAGCCACATAACACTACGATCCGTTCAGAAATAGAAGAATACATAAGACAATCAGGAATGAACCGACAATCGTTCTCCGAAGCTGCCGGCATGAATCAACGTATATTAAGTGCTATATTAAATAGGAACTCTCCTAAGCCTATATCCTTAGAACAGCTAGATCTTATTACTACTGGTATGGGACTCTCAGAAGGACACTTATACGAATTATATATAGATGAGTGCTTCGGAACTACTGCTGCGAATTGGGATCTTCTACGCCCCTTTCTAATTCGCAGCGCAGAACTAAAGCGTCATGATTGTATTCGCAAAGTCCTAACTTCTCTTGTTGAAGATTCAGATCAGACAACCGAAATATTTGATACAGCCGAATTCCTATTAGAACAAGGCTCGCAGGATGCTGCTGCAATCATGTATGAAAGAGTTATAGAAACTGAGGAATTAAATCATTCAGAACGCTTAGCGATTAGTTACTATAGACTCTTTCAGATCTATAGACAAGATGGACATAAGAGCTTCATGATTGCGATGCAATTCATCCCGTATCGGCACCGATTGCCAGATGACTATGCGCTTGATGGGCTATTGATGTTAACTCAACTGTTTGCAGTTAAACAAAAGTGGGATGATGTCGAGAATTATGCTAAAGAACTGAGTCAATTAGCTGAAGAAATCTACCTAAAGCATCAGCAGTGGAAAGATCCTGAATTCAATCCTGCTCGTCCTCTAGTATATTACTATGGACAAGGCCATTTGTTTAAAGCGGGTTCTTATGAGCATCGTGGGATGTTCGAAGAATCGAAGAAATGGATTCCAAAATATGCTGATATAAACTGGCTTCAAGGGTTAGATGAGTCAGGAACCATGGAAATAGAACAATTTAATATGTTTGCTAAAGCTAACTTATTATCCATCGAAATTAAACAAGGAAATCTAACAAGGGTTGTAGAATACGTGAATTTCCTCAAACAACAGCCTAATGAAATTGTATATGGTTTGACTACTTTACTTGAATCCGCCAATCGAGTTAACTTTTTAGTTGACGAATATCTCGATATATTTACAGATCAAATTGCACAATATCGAATTGATCACAAAGAGGGTTGGAGTTATGAATCCACTTCATATTACTATAAGGAACCTTTTTACACTTATCGTTATCACGTGTTTTTCCAAACATATGCTTTATACTGTTTTAGAAAAGGGCTTCATCGAGAAGGTCTAGAAAATGTCTTACAGAGCTTTAGACTTTCATTCACTATAAATAGTAAAGATGGTATGGTTAGCTCTATGACATTATTTGAAGTGTACCGTCAGCACGCAACTCAAGAGCAACAATTTGTTTATTCTGGAATATGTAAGGAGGTGTGGGAACATGAAGAAAATCTTCGTCCGTATGGCGACGCAATTTATGATGGTTAGTCTTCTAAGCGCTGGTGTAATATCATTATTCTCTCACGGTATGGGAGTATAAACAAAACAAGAGCTGCCTGGGAGAAGTCTTTAAAGACTTCTCCCAGGCAGCTCTCTTTTATTCACCAAATAGATTGTTTATTTATTCACCCAAATCCACTTTCTTCGAATCCTTCTGCCCTTCTGTTGTCGTAACCGTAATCGGCGACCATTCAGCAATAACGGTCTGTCCATGTACAGATACACTGCCTTCAGGCGATAAATCCTTCTCTGTCATCATCCCAAGCGCAATCGTGAACTGATTTAACTTGATTGGAATATTCTTTTCACGTCTGATCTCAACACCATTTACATAGAAGACTGCTTCATCTTGAGCACGGTTATACGTTATTTTATAGGTGTTAAATTCTCTTGGTTTGAAGTTCGTATCTTCTTTAAATATGCAGAAGTACCGTGTCTTATCAGATTGAGGTACCTGAACGCCTGGAAAAGGAAGAATTCCATAGACGCTTGCATACTTATCATTTCCAGCAAAGAAATCAAGCGCTGCACCCGTTGTGAAGTCTAGCAAATTCAAAGACACATACCCATCATACAAGTCCCCAGGAGCTGTATTCTGTGTGCGTGCACGGATCTGTAGTTCAAAACTCACTTCCCCCGCTTCAGGTACTTCCACCGGTTCTACAGAATAATACATATGCTTCGCATTATCCAGTATCTGAATATGATCATTCTTCCGACTTAACGTAGCACGTGCATAAAGAATCCCATTGCGCACGATCACAACCGCATCTGGCTCACGATACTCCCAGTACGTTCCATCAGGAAGTGGGAATCCACCTATTTTCCACACTTCACCTTCTGCTAAGATAGTATGAAAGTCACCAATCACTCGTTGTTGTTCCATCTCAAATCCCTCTTTCCTTCTATATATAAGTATTTCTATCTACTCTAAATTAACCCTTCAATAATCATGATCACGATGAGTACCGCTCCAAAACGCATAGTAGCTTGTAAAGACCCTCCCATTAGAGGTAAATAAGCTTGAGAACTATTGTGCTCCTTCAATCTTCCATATACACGGTATAATGGAATTAATGCTAAACATGCGATCAGTCCATAGTAAGGTAATATCCCTACAATCGTACATATGAAGAGTGATATCGCCGCAAGATACAGTAGCACTTTCGAGAATCGGAGCGCTCGTGCTTCGCCCCATACGACAATTAGCGTTTTCTTGCCTGCTTGAAGGTCTAATTTCCAATGTAAGAAATGATGGTTGAACAGAATAAGCGTCGTAAGAAGTCCGATTGGCAACGATAATAGAAGCGCGCGAACATCCATATGGGCTGTTTGCACATAATAAGCACCCATCACAGGCAACACACCGAACGAAAGTAGGATAGCAACTTCGCCCAATCCTTTTCCACGATATCCAAGCTTCAGAGGTGGTGCTACATAGAAAAATGCGATTGCCCCACCCAGCAGGCCGAGGACAAATGCCCACCAACCACTAAAGAAACTTAATATTATTCCACAAGAAATAGCGACACCGAATAACATCCATGTCACGATCGTATACGTCCGCACACTCCATATGCCCTTCGTCAAATATCCAGAGTGGCTAGTTATAGCATCGACCTCTTCTTCGTTAACGGAATCGGCCCCATTCTTATAATCCCATAAATCATTGATCATATTGGAGAATAGATGCGCAAGCGCTGCACCTATAAGTGTTAACACAAATAGTCCAACATGAAATACACCATCCCATACCAATGCTGCTAATGCACCTAACGCAACAGGAATAAGCATAACCATAATGATCGAAGCTCGCGATGCCTTCAGAAACTGTCTAAATTTGTCCAATCCTTATGTCCCCTCCTTCTCTGCCGAAATATAAGGAATAGAGTATCAACTGAAACTTGTACTCCCTTATATTTAAATAAAGCCTGCAAATGAGATTGCAGACGGTTGTTCAAGCTCTTCATTTTAAGAATATCACATTTCGCCGGTTATTGTCATGAATAGGGGTTCTGAACCATTGGGAGTAATTTCTCGTATTTACTAAAGCCTTTCACTTCACCCATAAAGCTATATCCATACCGGGGATAATAGCTGTTCAATATGTCATTATTGGCTATACAGTCCAGTCGAATTCGATCCTTGCCTTTGAAATGAATGTCGCTTTCCACCCAACGGAGGATTTCTTCCCCCAGACCCTTGCCAGCATAACCACGGTTAACAGCGAGTCTATGTAAATATACAGCCGAATCAAGTTGCTCGTCATTCTCACCCCACAACTCTTCATCCCATTGGCTAGCCCGCTTCTTTAGAATTACGGTACCTACACATAAACCATTCTCTTTAAAAATAAACACTTCTCCACGTGAAATGGAGCCGATCATATCATGGCTATCTTCCCCTTCCAATAGGCCAGCCCATTGAGTAGATCCTTTGCTATGCAACCATCGTGCTATGTTCAAGAGTATATCCATGATATCCTGTTCATCATCTACATTCGCTTGATATGCTCGTACTCGCTCATTTACATATTCATTCATTAGGGGAGTTTCCATTTATGTTCCTCCATATTCACTAGATTAGGACAACTTCTTAAATTTAATATACCATAAACCCACTGGTTGCTGTCTAGATAAACATGAAAAATCACCCCCTTGAATCATGAGAACATGATTCAGGAAGGTGACTGTTCGAATCCTACTCTTACAGTTTATTCATATCATAGCGCTAGATTATAGGAGGAACGATTTCGATATAATTACCAATAAAATAAATAAGACAAGAATTGCACTCGTTGATGTTCCAATGCCCCCGAAACCACCAAAAGCTCCACTCATAAGTCATTCCTCCTCAATTTTAAGGTACAATCTAGTTTATGTTTCTTACGAGTAATGGAGCGGGTTATCTGGCATTAAAAAAGCGCTTGTCTCTTGTCGCTTATTCTTATCTTTTATCCGAAATCACAAGAAAGAATGTTGCGAGTGGACCACATACTAAAGAGAGCAAGAACCAGTTGAGTCCAGACCTATTTTTACCTTGTGCAATTCCTGCGTTAATTAGTGCAAGCGTCCCCCACCCGACAAAATATCCGTTATCCAACGCAAATCACCCCTTCGTCAGTTATAGAGGTTTATACGTATCCCAAGTGATTTCGTCACAAAAGACAGAAAAAGGCTCCGCAATTGTTGCAGAGCCTTCATAAATTATTTACTTACCTTATATCCATAGGGCTTTAGAGATAATGACCAATAGTATAAACAATACTAGAATTGCACCTGTCGATCCACCTAATCCACCGATCCCACATCCAGCGACATTTCCAACAGGACCAATCGGACCAACAGGACCACCGCAACCATATCCACCAACAACTTCACCCATGAGTAATTCCTCCCTTTTTGTGAGTACACCCTATCTTATGTTCGATGTTCATTATGGAGAGGGCTAATAGGTAAAGAAATGTATGTTGGAATGATGATCTACCTTTGCCAGGTGGGGAACATACGTCCTTACCTTAATTATTGTTCCATAATATTATATTTCGCTTGCCAACCTAATAGTTGTTTCGCCTTCTCACTAGATAGTAACGTCACTCTACCCTCAAGTGGCGCACGTATATCAGTCACTCCTGGCAAGTAACGATTAACTAACTGCTGTGTAGGTTGATCAGAAGATATATCATCGGCAGCGAGATTCAAGGCAACCGCTCCGAGTCCATCTGTCTCAATGGCTAGACGGCAAGCAGAAGCTACGTCCCTCGCATCGATGTAACTCCATAGAATACGCAGTCTGTCCTCAGGTTGATCAAAACGTGCCTTCACATCTGCATACCGTTCAGGTACTAGGATATTACCCAGACGGAAGCTAACCACCTGCATTCCGGTACGACGATTGAACGCCTCTGCCGTCACCTCATTCACAATTTTGGATAACCCATAACTATCTTCCGGTAATTGGGGATGCTCTTCATCCATCGGCAAATACTTCGGTTCAAAGAACTCACTAGCAAAACAAATTCCATAGGAAGATTCACTTGATGCAACCACTACTTTACCTATATTATAATTAGCCGCCGCTTCCATAATGTTGTATGCACTCATCACATTATTCCGATAACACACTTCATTAGTGTGCGTATAGGCTTGTGGAATTGCAGCAAAATGTACGATTCCTGCTACCTCTTGCCGATGTCCACCGGCATACTGAGAAAGAGCGTTATGAACTTGTCCCAAATCCGTTAGATCCGTAATGATCGTCCGGCATATTTGTTCATCAGGTGCTTTTATATCTAGATTGATAACTTCATAATTATGTTCTACAAAATGTTTCAATATCCATTTCCCTGCCAACCCGCTACCTCCGGTGACGATTACCCGTTGTTTACTCATGAAGAGCCTCCTTAGATTTGTAGATCATAGCTACTTTATATAATGTAGCGCTTACATGCATTCATTCTACCTACTGTTTAACAATCTGTAAACAACATAAGCGTATCAGAATCATATTTAACCCAACACCTACATGGCATTGGGTTTTCCATTTACGCAAATCATCATTATTCTTAAAAGTTGTATTCTGCTTCTTTGGATTCGCGAATTTTCTTATACGTTTCTGTTAACACAACCGTATCCTCAACTAGACGCTCAATCCGGAACAACACATCATCATTTACAATTTCTTTGCGAAGGAAGTTCTTCTCTTCAATAAATACATATGTTTGAACAATCTGTGCTTTCATATAAGCTAAAATAGGTTTTAAGTGTTGCTCTACAATTAAGTAATGCTTCGGCGATCCTGCTGTTACAAGCATACTCACGATTTTATCGCGAAAAGCATTAACTGGTAGTAAATCAAAGATGTTCTTTAACGTCGCAGGAATAGATGCCTGAAAAATAGGAGTTCCAATGATAATAGCATCTGCTTCCATGATCGCTTGTGTAACAAATCCTGTATCGCCTTCATATTCCAAGTAACTACGACCGTCACTAAATTGAACATCATAGTCAGCTAAGTCTATTAATGTAACCTTTGCATTAGGATATTTCTCAGTGATTGATGCTAAAGTATAGTTCATAGCGGTGCGTGTCTTTGAACCAACAATTGAACCTGATAACCCTACTATTTTCATATTAGATGGCTCCTACGTTTATTTTGCTGTATATTTTTTTATCGCCGGTAAAATTTCTGTTCCGATCAACTCAATATTTCTTATCAATTTATCAAATGATACGCCACCAAAATCCATCTGTGCAATATAGCGCTGATGACCAAATAGTTCATACTGATAGAGTATCTTCTCAATAATTTGCTGTGGGCTACCAATATTCATGACGTCGCGCGGATCCGCACCTTGTGCAAAATGCTGTTTCGGATAACCACGTCCGTTAATTAGCTGCATTCCTTGATTAATATAGGGATATGTCTCGCTTTGTGCCTGTTGTGTCGTCTCTGCAGCATAGAAGAATCCTGCAGTTGCTATTGGTAGTGACTTGGAATCAAAACCGCCCTGCTCGGCAGCTCCACGATAAGCATCAATAGATGTTTTGAAACTTGTAGCCGGTCCACCTAGGGTAGCTAGAAACATTGGAACTCCCGCATAACCTGCCTTAATCGCACTGGCAGGATGCCCCCCAACTGCACGCCAAATCGGTAATGAGCCGTTTCGCGGACGTGGAATAACCTTGGCGTTATTCAATGGGGCGCGGAATTCCCCACTCCAATTGACGGCTTCCTCTTCATTTATTTTCAATAATAAATCAAACTTCTCTTCGAACAATTCCTCGTAATCACGAACATTATATCCTAATAAATCAAAAAGCCCTATTCTCGAAGCACGACCGGCAATAATCTCAGTACGCCCTCTCGAAATTAAATCAATCGTTGCAAAATCCTCGTACACGCGAACAGGATCAGATGTACTAATAATTGTAGAAGAGCTGGCGATTTTAATTGTACTTGTTGCCTGAGCAATGGCTCCTAACACAACCGTGTGTGCCTGCGTTGCGAAATATTCCTGATGGCTTTCACCGACACTAAAAAAGTCAATGCCCGCTTGCTCCGCTAGCTTAGCTAAATCAATAATTTCATGTATGCGCTGCTCTGCAGAAATACGTTCTCCTGTAAGCGGATCAGGTATATGATCTCCAAGTGTATATAGCCCAAATTCTAGTCCCTTACTTTGGTCAATACGATATTTATCCACTTCTCTATCAACCTTTCTATATATCAGCATATACCAACGTCGCTGATACAACTGGTAACTTTTTTGTATAACTATCAAATTCCTTTATTTAATATTAGTATAAGTCTTAAGCGACATTAATATAAGTACGTACACGAAAGTGGTATAGTATACAAAAGGATACTGAGGAGTGGAATACGATGGACATGCAGCCGGAATTATGCCGTGTAGAAGATGCTTTAGGTATATTAGTAGGGAAATGGAAACCCATTATATTATTAATTCTATTGCAGGATGGCACACATAGATTCAGCGGACTAAAACGAAGAATACCAGGAATCACACAGAAGATGTTAACGAACCAGCTGCGCGAATTAGAGGAAGAGGATATTGTTACACGGAAAGTGTATGCTCAAGTGCCACCAAAGGTAGAGTATTCAATTACTGAATACGGAAAGGGCTTAGAACCCATTCTAGTCGCCATGCATGATTGGGGAACTGCGCATACATTGCATAAAATAGAGAAAGCACAACAACAATCCATCTCACAATAACTGAGATGGATTGTTGTTGCGTTATCATTTTTTCCATCGTAGTGGTAAATCCTTCAACATTAAGAATCGCATTCGTATCGAATAATGATGATATTGTCACAGTATATTTAAGTCATCTTACTCCTTAACACCACCTAGTTGAAGGCCGGCCACAAAGTATTTCTGCATAAATGGGTATACAACCAATATCGGTAGTGCAGCTACAATCGTGATCGCTGAACGAATAGAGATTGGGGTAATCATATTTCGCGCTGTATCTTGATCCATCCCTGCCGTCATCCCAGGATTACTATTCGAATTCATCGTTGATGACAATAACTTCATCAATTCATATTGTAATGTACTTAAATGCTGCTTGGATGATGCAAATAAGAACGTATCAAACCAAGAATTCCATTGACCTACAGCAACAAATAGAGCAATTGTAGCTAGTACTGGTTTACACAATGGGAGAACAATTTGCAGGAATATTCTAAAATCTCCAGCACCATCAATTTTAGCAGACTCAAACAAACTTTCTGATAGGGTTCGTATATAAGTTCGTATGACGATGAGATTAAATCCGCTAACAAGTCCCGGTATGATATATACATAGAAGGAATTCAGCATGTGTAAATCTTTAATCAAGAAATAATAGGGAATCAGTCCCGCATTGAAATACATCGTCATGACAACAATTATTGTAAATGACTTTCGGAAATAAAAGTCTGTCCGACTGAGTACGTACGCGAGCATCGACGTTAGCAGAACACTAAGGACCGTAGCAATGACCGTCCTTGCTACTGAAATCCAGAATGCATTCAGCACAGTTCCGGTGATAAATACCGCACGATAATTTTGCAATGTCCAAGATCTTGGCCATAAATAGATACCACCACGAACCGTATCGATTCCAGAATTGAAGGATACCGCAAGTGTATTTAAGAATGGATACAGCGTAATAACCGCTAATGAAAGCATAAATATCGTATTCAGAGTATGAAATACAACCGGTTCCCAATGACCCGACTGAGTTAATTTCCTTTTCACTGTAATAGACCTCCTCAGATCAATCTCTCTTCGCCAAGACGTTTGGCGATAGTATTCGCAGCAAAGATGAGGGTGATGCTGACGATGGTCTTAAATATTCCGGCAGCTGTTGCAAGTGAATAGTTACCTATTCGAAGCCCATATTTCAGTACGAAAATATCAATCGTCTCCGACCAATCTACGACAAGGCCATTACCTAGCAAATATTGAACCTCAAATCCAGCTTCCAAGATCCATCCCAAGTTCATAATTAATAGAATGATAATAATCGATTTAATACCCGGTATCGTTATATACATCATCTTCTGATAGCGATTCGCCCCATCGATATCCGCCGCCTCATAAAGTGCCGGACTTATTGAAGTAATCGCAGCCAGATAAATAATTGCGTTCCAACCGACTTCCTTCCATACATGAGATGCTCCCACAATGCCCCAGAAATACTTCCCTTCATTTAACCACATGATTGGATTATCAATAAACCCAATCTTTATTAGTAAGATATTCACAATTCCATCTTCAATAGCTAATGAATTGGCAACAAGACCCGTTACAATAATCCAGGAAAGAAAGTGTGGTAAGTATGAAATCGTCTGTACGGTCTTCTTGAAGTACTTGGATCTAATCTCATTGAGTAATATAGCGAACACGATAGCTGTCACGAAGCCTAAAATCATATTGATCGAACTCATGGCCAACGTGTTGCGAAGTACACGAAGAAATGTCTCATCTGTGAATAGAAAACGAAAATGCTTAAGACCTACCCAACTCTGATCTGCAAAGGCCTTTGCTGGCTTGAATTCTTGGAAAGCCATAGACCAGCCCCAAATGGGTATGTAGGAAAACAAAATAATGTAGAGCATGACCGGAACTGACATGAAAAGTAATTGTCTCTGATCACGAAATACTTTCCATCCCTTTGGCTTAGGATTTAATTTAGGGCTCCTCTTGGGGACTTTATTATGTTTTGACACGCGCAATTCAGTTTCAGACATGATCTGTCGCCCCTCCCATTCCTTTGAAAAAGGGAAGGTATGAAGCAGTTCGCATCATACCTTCCTCTTCAATATACTTCTTACTTACTCACTCCAATTATCAACACGCCACTTGATCTGTTCGTTCACTCGATCTTCATAGGCTTTAACATTCGCTTTGCCAAGTTCGCCTAAGTACTCATTCCAGACATTATCGAAATCAGCAGGCTTAGATAAAATAACCTTCGGCAAGAACTTCAATGAAATATCATTGATCTTCGTATCAGCTACGCTTGCGTCTGAACCTTCGACAAGGTCAATCTGCCATGCCGCGTAATGAATAGGATTCTCTGGCGGTGGTGCGAAGAATTCAGTCCACATACTATGCCCATATGCATCCAAGACTTCTTTGTCCAACGGTTTCAGGCCATCCGTAAATTCCTTAACTTGCGAACCAGCGGCATTCGCATTTCCATCACTGAACGAACCTTGGATCTTAGGCATATATTCCAATATATATTGTGCACGATTGGCAAGTCTCCATGCAGGATCTACCTGCTCATCACGCATTTCTTGAGTGCGGTAGTACATACCTTCTGCATCTACCAGATAATCTTCACCTTCTATACCCCATTGCAATGTCTTCTGCCATTCCTCATCCAGTAATGCATCTAATAATTTGATAATGCGAACGGGGTCCTTAGCATCCACACTAATTCCATAACCATTATTCAGGTTAATAGGCGGACGGTCACGGTACCAATCTGTAACATTAGCATCATAGACAAGAGGGATACCTACATAAGTACGATCATCTCTCTTTTGTGTAAGAAGAGAGTCTTCAGCAGGCTGGAAGTTCCAGTGCTGATCAAACATCCCAAGCACACGACCACTTGATAGTTTAGCTAGATATTGATCATAGTTCTGAGCAAACGCTTCTTTATCAATCATTCCTAGTGCATTGGCATCGCTTAACTTCTTGTAATAATCTTTCGCGATTTGTTTATCCGCGAAGATCTGTGCTACGTTGTTATCTACCGTCACGTTGCCATCATTCGGATAGCCAGCCAAATGCTGCGGTGCGTTCTTAAGTCCAAATGTACGCCAATCAAAGGCAAGGGTTGAGAATCCGATTGTCGGTTGTCCATCAATTTGCGGGTATTTTTCTTTGTATTGTTGAATAAGATCAAAGTATTCATCCAGCGTAGTTACTTTCGGATAACCGAATTCCTTGAGAACAGCCTTCTGAATCCAGAATGCTGGACCACCATACCACGTTTCATTAAATGCTCCAGTATAAACTCCGTAGTTAGGCAACCAATAAATATGCCCGTCGCTAGAGTCTTTCATCCTATTTAGATAAGGTCCGTAATGCTTCATCAAATTCGGAGCATGTTCTTCAAGTAAATCTTCTAAGGGAATGACTGCACCAGCAGCGACTAACTTCGTATCTGCTGTAATCAAATCCGGGTATTCACCCCCAGCAATCATCACGCCAAGCTTCTGCTCCCCATCACCGACGAGGAATTCCATTTCAAAGGTAGCACCAAGCTCTTCTTGGATTTTCTTATAAATTTTGTTACTCCCAGTTGCTACTTGGCCAGGAGCGCCATTATACACAGAGATCTTAATCGGATCTTGCTTAACAGTGTCTTCAGTGACCACACTTGGAGTTTTTGTATTGGTCTCTGTGTTGTTTTTTGTATTCGTTTCTGTATTCGACGTGTTGTTACTACAGCCCATCATGACGACACTGAATATCATCATACAAGTCAATACTGTCGCTAACGATTTCTTTCTCGTTACGCCCATTAACTAACCCCCTTCAAATAAGTTGTAAACGCTTACAGTTATTATTATAAATTAAATCTGCGCGTCTACAATTCTTAAATTAAAGGTCTACCCCCCACAAATATAAATCTTACAAGCAGAAATAGGTACATCAGACATCACCCGGCTTATGTCCCATCCTTCTCTCAAAATACTTTAGAAATTGTGAATAACTACCGTACCCAACTCTCTCGGAAATTTGGCTAGCCTTATGGTCCGTCTCCTTAAACATTCTCACCGCTTCATCAATCCGTAAGTTGTTCACGTACTCCTGAATGCCTATGCCATACCTGTCCTTAAATGCTTTGCCTAAATAGACTGGATGCAAGTAATATTGGTTAGCCAGATCCTTAATCGTTATAGGTTCCAAGTAATTCTCCGTTATATATATCTTAGCCTGTTCTAAAATACCCCCTGCTTTATAATCACGAATATCATTGAATCGTTGTTGAAATTCTCTACAATACTCCATCAGCCAATGCTTCATATCTTGTAAAGAATACGTGGGCTTAAGTAGATCGTGTAACGATAGCTGTTCATGCCCTTCGAAGGATTGCCCTAATTCCTGTAAAATGAGAAAACTCTGATACACAATATGATGTATAAACATAATAGTTATGGCTGGCGAGGTCCAATTAGATTGGAACTCATGGAATACTTCATCAATCTCTTTTTGTAATAGTGTAGGATTCGCACACTCCAACATATGCAGGATACTAGTCGATTTACTTAACATGGAAGGATCATAACGGATGCCATGATTCATGATATCTTCATAATATACAATAGGGTGTCCTTTCATGAAAAAGAGGTAGGCCGATGCTTGTAAGGCATCCTTATAGGATTCTCCAATCTTTCGCAAATCATCGGTCAATCGTCCGATAGACATACTGAATCTGACTCCAGTTTGTTCCTGAATGGATAGAAGTAGAGAATCCATCACCTGTCTAATATCTTCTGAAGCCTGAAGACCGTATATGATCCCGAAGGAGTATGTATCAGAATCAATCATAATGATCTGCTCCTGACCTTCTATACAACGCTTCACAGCCTCACGTAGACCCATACATGCAGTTACCTCAACTAGAAAACGAATGCAAAACCAACGGCTCGCATGACCAGATAGCAGGGCAAGCTCATTAAACTTATGATCATCCCTTTCATCAATATCACCGTTTACAAGGTCAGTTAAGTTTCGTTCTAACTGAGTTCGTTGTGCGAACTTCGCGATGTCGGATTGATCCTGCCGACGTTCCAATATGTCATACACTCCAGTTAGTAACTCCGTTGCTTCTGTATCCATGATAGGCTTCAGCAAATAATGATGGACACCATATGCAAGTGCCCGCCTCGTATATTCGAATTGGCTATATCCGCTAAGGACTATAAATATAATATCCTGTTTACCTTGGAGCTTGCTCTGCTCAATCAGATCGAGACCATTCATGATAGGCATTTCAATATCCGTAACGATAATATCAGGAGCATAATCCTCGATCGCTTGCAGCGCTTCTATCCCGTTCTCACAGACTCCGCAGATCTCAAACCCTAAGCTAGCCCAATCGATCATGATCATCAGGGCTTCGATGCCGAGAGGTTCATCATCGACTAATAATACTCTATACACGAGATCACCTTCCCTCTTGAGAAGAGTTTATATTTCTATCTATATCTGAACCCGCTCTTTGAATATGGCTTAATGGAATGGAGAATTCCACCTGAGTACCCCGACCCAACCGGCTCTCTATCCGAAAATCTACGTATCCATCGTAGTACAGTTCAAGCCTTTTATACACATTCCGGATTCCAACATGTGTACCAGAATAATCAGTTGCTCGGGTGGATTCAATGATCTCTTGTATTCTATTCTCATCCATTCCCATTCCGTTATCCCCTACAGATACGACAAGTTTCCCTTCCGTAACTTGAGCAGTAATATGAATGTTACGAATCCCCCTAGTCGCCTGAAATCCATGCTTACATGCATTCTCTACTAGTGGTTGGATGCTCATCTTAGGTATTGTGTAGAGTAATACAGACTCATCAATAGTCAACGTGTAATCGAATCGCTCCCTAAAGCGAAACTTCTCGATTTGCAAATACATTTCAGTGAAATGCACTTCTTCTTGCAGTGTTACAAGATCATCTGTCCAACTTAACAATCGACGTAAAATCAAAGATAGATTCTTAATAATGTCCGTAATCTGGGTATATTCGTTCTTCGTACTGACTACCAGCATGGCATTTAAAGTATTAAACAGAAAGTGTGGGTTCAACTGGCTCTGTAAGAAATTCAACTCCGCACGAACCCGTTCAAGCTCTAAATCCTTCTTCTGAATCTCTAATTTATATACATCATTAATAAGCGAATTGATCATGCCAGTCATCAGATTATAACTTTGGATCAATCCACCGATCTCATCCTTTCCTTCCGTTAGAAGAAGCGGATCAAATCGTCCACTTCTTACCTTTTTCATCTGCCTAGACAGCCTATTCATCCGGTAATGATAGGATCTTAATATAATAACGATTAATACAGTAGGTATGAATGTGCTAACAATCATTAAAGCAATCGTAAATCTTTGTGATTGTGTAACCCCATCTGAAACTTCATTGTGATTTGATATCCCTATTAATTTCCATCCTCTCATATAATTAGCACTTCCTAAGGCTCTTTCGAAGTGAACAGTCTCATCACCTAGATCATCCATTAGTGGCTGCATCTCAGGGGAGCCTGTACTATCCATTTGTCGACTGCTCATCACGATACGGTCGTTATTATCTACCAATCGAAACTCCAGATAATCTCGCTCACTATTCAGGATATCGTTCATTTTATCCATACTAAGATCTATCTTTAAATATTTATCATACGTTCGAAGTTCCAAGAAATAATCTAGTCTATATATAATACTAATGCGTCTGGCAGGTTTATTCGGGAATAGTGATGCTTGATTGGTATAGGCGTATACCATCACTTGATCCGTAGAGGATTGAAGCTTCTTGTACCACGATGTTTCTCTCAGCTGTTTATCTAAATAGAAATACTCTCCGCCACTTGCAATTGTATCGTTATTCGTATAAATGCCCAATTCCAGTAGATTAGGGTGGACCGGCAGATGTACTTTCAGTTTGTTCCGTAAGATAGTGTCATTAGCCTGATAAAATTCCAGGGGACTCTCATAAGTCCGATCCATCGCCTCGTACAATGCTCGATCAGTAGATATCGTGTAACTTAGTCCGACCAACTCTTCGATCGTCCTTGTCACTTCCACCGTTGCCCGGTTCATTGAGATTGCAATGTTCTCTTGTTCACGGATTCGAATATTCTGGGATACTTGATTATTAAAGAATAGATTGATCGCTATAATCGGAATAAGTACGCATAGTAAGTAAATCAATAGAAATTTATACTTCAATGGAATATCATTAATGATATTATTAAATCCCTTAATAGACTGATTCGCCACCCGATCTACCCCCTGAGATACTTGCGCTCATGAATTATTCTTCTTATAAATAGAAGGGATGCAATCCGTTAGCCCTTTAAATTTTTCTACAAAATATTCCGTATCGGAGTAGCCAACTTTCTTCGCGATATATTCTATCTTCAGATCCGTCCTGCGCAATAACTTCTTCGCCTCTTCAATTCTTAAATGATGGATATAGACATTGAAGGTCATTCCCTTATTCTTCTTGAAATATTGACCAAGGTAAACTGGATTCATGTTGAACTGATCGGCTAGGTCTTGAAGCTTTAGTTTCTGATTATAATTCTCCTTCACATATTCTATGAGTTCGTACAACGGATCTGAGCCGAATTTCTCCTTCTTTAATTCCTGTAGCTTAGAAACTGTTGCGATACACATATCCACAAGATATCTTCTCAGTTCCGTAATATGAACGGGTCCTTCCACATGAATCGAAGACACACCGACAGGAATATCCACGCCATCATTCCATTGCAACATCGTGTCAATCAACTGCGATCTGATCATCATGATATAGTTCAAAATATCCTGGTAATCTACCCTCATCTTGCTGAACTCTACAAAGATCAAGCTGATCTGCCCTGTAAGTTCGCCAATAAATCCACGCTTCACTAAATCAATTAGAATTTCGATATGTTTATTCAGTGTATCGCTAAATAACGTGCTTTTGATTTGAGGTACAAAGAAGAATACTCCTGCCTTGCTCATCGAAATTCTAAACACCCTAGCGTGTAAAGCCTGTTTGTATAATTCATGCAACTCACTTATCCCATACCCTTGTCCACTTATATAGAATGAGATATCCAGTTGATAACTGGATCTTACCCATGTGGCGAACTTAGATAAATGACTTTCCAAAGTTCTTCGAATCGTTGGACCATCGACAAGCAGGATACCAATGCGACCCTCTGGTTCATTAAACAATGAACAACTACACCAAGACATTATTGTTGTGCTGAGTTGTTCACCAATCTGTTCCATAACCGATTTAGAGATAACCCTGACGGGGGCATGCTCATCCATCTCAAGCTCCACCAATAAGATTCTAAAGGAGGTAGGTTTCTTTAATCCGAGCCACTCCGATACATGCGGAGTGATCTCATCTATATTTTCTCCACGGATCCATTTGGAGATTGTGGAGACTAATGTCATCTTTCTGTTCTCAACATCCTTACATTGCTGTTTCCGTTCTTCCGCTATTTCTTGGCTCAGCTTGTATAGAACCTCTTCCACTTCTTCTGTAATAATAGGTTTCTGTATGTAATTATTCACCTTATACCGGATCGCAGTCTGTACGTACACGAAATCGGCATGAGCGCTCAATATAACAAATTTAGGCCTGTAATTGGACTCCGCCAGTGTTCTGCGAATCAGTGACAGACCATTCATGTAAGGCATGTCGATATCCGTAATGACCAGATCTGGCTCTATTCTTCTCATGATCTCATAAGCTTCTTCCCCATCCGCCGCTTCTCCGCACAGCTCGAACCCATACTTCGCCCAATCTATCATTAATCTTAATCCTTCAAGGACATAAGGTTCATCATCAACAATAAGGACTTTATTCATTCTGCTCCTCCTTCAAGCCCGAGATAATCAGATCATTTCGCCTTACATGTAAGCGTTAACATTATTCTACACTAGAACCTCATCTTCACGAAACAATAATAACCAAACAGAGACGGTTAGCGTCCTTTCTCAAGGGCGACATCCGTCTCTGTCGAAATATAAGGAATAGAGTTTCAAGTGAATCTTATACTTTCTTATATTTGAAAAAAGCCAGAGCTTTCGCCCTGACCTCTCTTTACTATATTTATCACTCGTACTTCGGTAGCCAGTCGCCGTGCGCTTCAATCATGTCGTCGCACATCGCCACGATATCATCGATCGAAAGTTCCGCAGCCGTATGTGGATCTAGCATCGCTGCGTGGTAAATATGCTCGCGTTTGCGGGTCATCGCTGCTTCAATCGTAAGTAATTGTGTATTAATGTTGGTTTGGTTAAGTGCAGCAAGCTGCGGCGGCAGGTCGCCGACATACGTTGGCGTTACTCCACTACGATCCACCAGACAAGGCACCTCGACACATGCCTCTTTCGGAAGATTCGTAATGAGGCCCGTGTTCATCACGTTACCACCAATTTTGTATGGGATCCCCGTCTCCATCGCCTCTAAAATATACGATGCATACTCATGTGAACGTACATGACTTAAATCTTTATTGTTGACCATATCATCTCGCATCGTGGACCATTTCTCAATCTGATCGACACAACGGCGCGGATACTCATCCAATGGAATGTTAAAGCGCTCAATCAGCTCTGGGTAGTTACGCTTGATGAAATATGGATGATACTCTGAACTATGCTCAGACGACTCCGTCACGTAGTAACCGAAACGGAACATGAGCTCGAAACGCACCATATCGCTGTGCTTTTCCTTTTGCTTCTCCCGTGCACGACGCTTAATTTCCGGATATAGATCGACACCATCCCTCTTACATTCTAGTAGCCACGCCATATGATTGATTCCAGCGATTCTAGTCTGTACGCCCGTCGTATCCATTTCCAAATTCTTAAACAAATCAGACATACATGTCTGAACACTGTGACATAGACCGATGGTTTGGATACCGCCATGTGTACTCATTACGTTCGTTAACACCGCCATCGGGTTCGTGTAGTTCAAGAATAGTGCATCTGGACATACTTCCTGCATATCACGGGCGAAATCCAAGACAACCGGAATGGTCCGCAAATTACGGAAAATACCGCCGATCCCTAACGTATCTGCAATCGTTTGGCGCAAGCCATATTTCTTTGGTATCTCAAAGTCAGTAATCGTACATGGATCATAACCACCAACTTGAATGGCATTGATCACGAATTTTGCACCACGCAGCGCCTCTTTACGATCCGTGTAGGCTTTTATCCGGCAGGTACTACCCGATGTATTTTTTATATTATTAAGCATATTCTCTGAATCCTTAAGCCGCTCCATATCAATATCGAACAGCGCTAATTCGAAATTCTGAAGTGCAGGCGTCAGCATGCAATCTCCTAGTACATTTTTGGCAAAAACCGAACTTCCAGCTCCGAGAAATGTAATTTTATCCATCATTGACCTCCTAAGTGTGTTAGCGTTTACTATACATACACTCTACACTTCACCTTGGTATAATCACATAGATGAAATCCACTTCTATATGGAGATTTGTAGTTTCTCGTATATAATGAACCTATAGTGCGAGTTCAAAAAGTCAAATTTTCAGCACTAAAGTATATGCTTACGATGCTGCGTTTCTTCAAAACGCTTCAGAAGATTGGATGAAGCAAGGGAGTGAGGAGCGGAGCGTAGGCAGTCCCTACGTGAGCACCGGAAGGACCGGCTGAATTCAATCTTCGATGTCGAATAAGCCTCTTGATATACTTCGTGATCAAAAGATGACTTTTTGAACAACCTCTTATAATAGATGGAAGAAGGGAATTAACCATGATGTCCTATACACAACCTTCAGTTGCGATAAATCCTTTTCCCAGCAAGGGGGAACTCGTCGTGCTCTTCGCTGGTGAACAGCATACAGAACCATATCATTTAGCCGGTCCGCAGGTGTTAGACTATCATTTGGTTCATTATGTCGTTTCGGGTAAAGGGCGTTTTCGTTGTCTAGGAAAAGATTATGAGCTAGGACCTGGTGATCACTTTTTTATTTATCCAGGAGAGCTAGTCCGTTATGAATCCGACGAAATAGACCCTTGGCACTACCGTTGGATCGGGTTCAAAGGCGTCATGGCGGATCAGTTGCTAAGCCTACAAGATATTTCACCACATTCTCCTACACTACACACGAAAAGAAGTCGTAACATCGCCACCTTGTTCCACAACGTATATCGTGTACTCCATGCTGGAGATGCTGCATCTGACCTCCGAGCCGAAGGTTATTTACGACTGTTGCTTGCCGAATGGGTCAAGCATAATGACGCCGTTCCCGCCCGTAGCGGGTCCGAGCATCCAACACAGCACCAGGTAGAGCATGCTATTCGCTGGCTCAATCTGCAGTATTCCAAGCCCATCACCATTGCAGAGATGGCCCATTCACTCGGTTATCACCGCACCTACCTATCCAAAATTTTCAAGCAACAAACTAGCTTATCACCAATCAGTTACTTGCAGAATATCCGTATGGAACGTGCCAAGGTACTGCTTCAGGAACGCTTAACAATTGAGCAGATTGCTTCCTCTGTCGGGTATCAGGATGCGCTCTATTTCTCCAGACAATTCAAGAAATGGTGCGGCACCACACCCTCGGAATATCGCTTGCAGCAACCCGGGCGAGATTATGGCTGCAGGTAAAGCTAGTCTCTTCTTGCGTATGTTCTAAGATTACTGGCCTACTTTCTTAAACAGTCCTAAATTATGCAGCATCTGAATCATGTTTAGCTCTATTTTCGACTTATCCTCTGAGGTCGTAATAGCTCCCGCAGCTTTGGCAGCATTTACAGCTTCTGCATAATGGATCGCATACGTCTCTTTACCCGAGAGGTTTAGCCGTCTTTCTAGATCTGCGATTTGTTTGGCTTGCGTCTTAACCGTAGTTTGCAATGTTATAAATATAGCCTTTTCCTCTTTGGTCATCTCTTCATCCTCCTTAGATAGCGTATCGTATTTAGTTAAATCATTAGCTTTAATGATACTCATCAACTTACTAGCATAATTCGGATCCGTTGCGTAGCCACAAGCGTATAGAGCAGCCGTCTGCAGCTCAGGCGTTGTAGCTGCACGCACACGGGCATACCTCGTTTTGGCAAAGAGTAAATCTTGATCTTTATAGAAATCATAAATAGAATCATAGACACGCCAGTTAGCCGTTGTTGTAACTGAACGACCATCGTATACCTCCCATGTTGACGTGCTTACGCTTTTTCCTTTCCAATATGCATTGGTGGAGCCATTGCCTACTTTGTATCCCCCGAGGTTATTCCAATCGTGGATCTTGCCACCGGTCTCAAGCCAATTTTGAGCTAAGCGAACACTCGGAAGCATCTTCGACCCTTCACTCCGTACCTTGACGACAATCGGGGCGAGTAATACAAAAAATGCTGATTGGGTATATTGTCTGCTCATGATCCACCCTCCCTTTCTTTGAAGTTTCTATATTAAATGCTATGAATCTATGAAATGCTTGTATTTTTGACTGTGTAGAGATGACTTTACTATTCCGTAGATGTGCATATTTCAAGAAAAAAAGAAGGGCTAATCCAAGAAGTATAAAACTACTTCTTGGATTAGCCCCATTAAGTTGCTGCTTTCAGACCTTCTTGATCTTCATAGTTAGCATCAATAATGACGAATGCTTGATTGTTCGATTGTTCCATTGTTCTGCAACAATTAAACCTATAAGTACGTGTTCAAAAGGCTAGATTCTCAACACTAATATGTTTAATCAATTTGATTAACCTTTTACTAATTTACTGCGAACTTTATTCGATACAACTTCCACTATTAAAATAAGTGCGATAAGGCCAATTAGAATAGATCCTACTTCCGACCAGCTATAAGCATTCATCGCAAAAATAAGTGGGGCACCTATCCCACCGCCTCCAACTAACCCAAGAATAGCAGCATCACGCAGATTCATATCAAAGCGATAAATAACGATGGATATGAACATTGCTGACAACTGAGGGAGAATACCATAGCGAATCTTCTCGATTGTCGTGCAACCAATGGATTCCATAGATTCAAGCACAGATGTATCTAAATCTTCAATAACATCAACATATAGCTTTGATAACATACCGACGCTGGTAAGAGATATGGTAAGCACACCTGTAAAAGGACCTTGCCCGGTCACGCGAATGAACATTAACCCATACACAATAGGTGGAATTGTGCGGATGACAATTAATAAGAAGCGGATCACAAAGGCTACTGGCTTCGGCACAATATTGGACGCTGAGAGAAAAGCAAGTGGAATAGCTAGCACCGCCCCAACAATGGTTCCTAAAAAGGCGATGGCCATGGTTTCAAGCAATAAATATAAAACCCCACCAGTAGTCAAATTAAACAAGAATTCCGTATCTGGTTGAACTAGCCCTAATAAAATTTTTTTCGCAATCGACAGTCCATTTGCTGTTACATTATCCAATTGCACTGCTGATGTTGACCACACAAAAATAATGAGGACAACCACGGTGATTAGAAAATTAGGTAGATGGCGGTTTGTAGCTTGTTGTAACTGTTTATCTATAGCATTCATCATTTTTTCACCTACATCAGTTTCTTTCGGAAATATTCGCTAATCGTTTCAATCACGAAAACAGTACAAACGAGCATCAATAAAATCATCCCCACGTTGGCATAGTTTCTCCAGCCAAGACTCTCATTTAACAGTAAACCAATTCCACCTGCACCAACGTATCCTAATATAGAAGCGTACCGAACATTCCCCTCAAAACAGAACAATGATGTCGATAGATAGTTAGGTAGTACCTGTGGAAATATAGCATACCGGAACGATTGAATCGTTGTCAGCCCCATCGCATTCATGGCCTCATAGGCACCCATATTCGCATTTTCGATCTGCTCGTACAACAATTTACCTATATAAGAAATAGTAAACAAGAAAATTGCAACCGTTCCTGCCATCGTTCCTAATCCAAAAATAAATGTAGCGATCAGCGCTACAACTAAAGTCGGCAAGGTTCGCAGTATACTCAAAATAAATTTTGTAACTGAAGAAATCCAACGACTACGATTAATATTACTTGCTGCTAACATCGCGATCGGTAATGCACAAATAGCACCAAGCGCAGAGCCAAATAAAGACATCTTTATAGTAGCAATTAATGGTTCCCATAGCTTCGGCATATAAGCCCATGTCGGGGGAATCATTTCATTAATAATGACAAAAAACTGATTGATTCGTTTAAATAATCTTTGCAGATCAAAATCAGTAATCTGCACGGAAAGATAGATCAGCACTATAAAAACTAATAATATGATCGGAGTCATCGATCGTTTTTGGATGACGACTTTTCCATTAGGCAACTCTATTATTTTAGATGGAAACAGCTTCGTTAGCATGGCTGCCGCTGCCTCCTTTATCTACTTGACCATTGTATATAAGTTGCAGTACTTGATCATTCACCTCTTGTGAAGGACCGTCATATACAACTTCACCAGCTCGTATTCCGATGACACGTGTGGCATAAGCCAAGGCTAATTCAACATGGTGAATATTAATAATCACAGTCATATTCATTTCTTGGTTAATACGTCTGAAATCTTCCATCACTTGATTGGCAGTAATCGGATCTAAGGAGGCTACTGGTTCATCTGCTAGAATAATTCCTGGGTTCTGTGCTAGTGTTCTTGCCAAAGCAACACGTTGCTGTTGTCCTCCAGATAATTGATCTACACGTACGTACGCCTTATCCAAAATACCGACTTTATCTAGCGACATCAGTGCTCTTCTCTTTTCATCTTCTGTAAATATCCCAAGTGTTTTACGCCAAAATGACATCTCAGGTACGAACGCTACCAATACATTTTTAATAACCGAAATTCTTGTCACTAAGTTAAAGGATTGGAAGATCATTCCGATCTTCCGACGTAGCTGACGGATACCTTTTCCTTTGAGTTTACTAATTTCTATCCCCTCAACCGTCAATATGCCTTCCGAAATATCATGCATTCGATTAATACAACGTAGTAACGTTGACTTACCTGCACCAGATAACCCAATAATGGCGACATATTCACCTTGGTCAATCGACAAATTAATATCTTTTAATGCTACTAATCCATTCGGATATTGTTTGTGTACCTGCTTAAATTCAATCATAGACATACTCCAATCAGTGAAAAATGAGAACATAAATCATGTTCTCATTTTTCATAAAATTAAGTTGTAAGAAAAATTAGTGATCTATTTTAATTGTTGTACTAGCTCTTGCGCTTTACGCTCATTGTCATAATCAGCATCTGTTGCTACTTGATAACCACCATGGCTATAAATAGCGATTACTTCTTTACCTTCAGCAGAATTACCAATATTGATAAATGCTTGCTCTAATGCAGTTTTCAAACTCTCATCCATGATTTCAGAGTTTTTACTTACACTTACTGTATCGTTATAGATAGCTGGCATTACACCGATTAGATCTGTTTCTTCCCAAATGGAAGCTGTGCGGGTAAATTCTGTTGTCCATTTTTCTTCATAATCTCTGCGTGCATCTGCATAAGTGACAAGCACATCGGTTTGGCCAGCAGCAAGACGAGCGAATGCACTTGCATAAGAATCAGCTTGCACGACTTGAGATAGATCAGTGATTGTTTTGCTGAAATTCTCTTTCAACCATAGTGCCGGGTAAATATAACCCGCTGGAGATGAGGATGACATAACGTTCCAAGAAACATTATTCAAATCTTCGAACGTCAATGCTTCCCCATTGTTTACTTTTGCAGCTAGTGCTTTCCCCTTCTCAGAAGGACCAGCTACAAGGATTGCACGATAAGAAGTTGCTTGATTGGTAGTTGGTGCTGTAGGTTCATTCTTATTCCAATCTACAGGGTTATCAGAATCATTACTTAAACCATCGCGAGTTGCCGTTAGAATAACTTCTGCACCATCATCATAGAGAACATAAGTGCCGCCTGGTATTAATCCAACATCAACTGTACCCGCAGATAATCCTTCTCCAACAGCTTCATAGCTTGTACCTACCGTAATTTCAACTTCACCTACATCATAGCCAAGACCTGCAAGCTCTTGTGTTAGCAGCTTCTTTAAAGGCTCCGTCGCTGTAACGATTTCCGCTGGGTCACGTGATGGCACGAAACCAACCGAAAGCTTCTTAATTTCTTTATTAGACGTTACTTCTTTTGGAGCTGTAGTATTATCTACATTGGTTGTATTATTTGCACTGGTTGTATTATTTGATGAATTGGCAGATCCCTCATTACCACAAGCCGCTAATACGAATAACAGCATAACCGCTACACTTAGCAATCCTAATTTTCTCATCTCTATTTCCCTCCTATGAATAACATACTCAATTAATATACTTGCTAAATGTAAAGACAATATCATTAGACTGTAAATGATTTGTAAATAAAAATAATCAACCTGTTAAGAATCAATTTCATAATCGCCTTTGCAACTTAAATGAATACTATATATTGATCGGAACGATTTATCCGGTCTATATATAGTTACATTTAAATCAGTTTGCGTAATTATGAAATTGATTCTAATTGACAACATATACAGTTTTGACCTTATAATTAAATATTAATTAAATCAGAGGTGTTACTTATGTCTAATCGAATAATCCAAATACTTGTAACGAGTGATGTCCATGGATATCTTATGCCAACTACTTACCGCGGTATAGCAGAACCCGTTGGGCTTGCGAAAGCAGCGACCCTTATTGAACAGTTACGACAACAACATCCAACTGTATTGATTGATAATGGAGACCTCATTCAAGGAAGTCCATTAACTTATTACCATCAAAGATTTCATCCTGAACAGTCTAACCCCATCATCAATGCTGCGAATGCACTACACTATGATTTAGCCGTGTTTGGTAATCACGAGTTTAATTATGGGTTACCTGTACTAGAGAACACGATCAAAGCTTCACACTTTCCATGGTTGTCAGCCAATATCTATACCCAAGACGGATCCACTTGGATGAATCCATATCTTATTCAGGAAGTGGCAGGTATTCGAGTCGGCATCATTGGCGTCACTACTCACTTTGTAAGCATATGGGAGGATCCAAGTCATATTGAAGGACTGAAATTTGAAAATGCTTTTGAGAGTGCTAAAAAGTGGTTAGGTATCATGAAAGAAAAGGAGCAAGTTGATATTACTATACTCTGTTATCACGGGGGATTTGCTCATGATCTAACATCAGGTAGCTTACTTGAGCCAGATACTGGGGAAAATGAAGGCTATCAAATGTGTAAAGAGTTAGACTTCGACATTATGATTACTGGACATCAACATCGGGAAATCTGTATCCAAGCATTCGGGAAATCCATTGTACAACCAGGAACGAAAGCTGTCTGTGTAGCCGGTATTACCATCGAAGTTGAGATGATCAACGGTACAAAACAAGTGATTCAGCACGAGCCTAAACTATATTATGTAGATGATCAGACTCCGCCTGATGAACGAGTGGTACGTGAAGCGAGGGAAATGCATCTTCTTACCGAACAATGGTTAGATGAACCGATTGGCTATATTACCGGAGATCTGCGATATAACAATGCTTTTGATGTACGAGTAAATAAGCATCCCTACATAGAATTTTTACAACATGTACAAATGCATGTGGCGAACGCACCAATATCCTGTACATCTTTATTTCATGATCAACCTGGCGGTTTTAATGACCAAGTAACCATGCGAGATATCGTCACGAATTATATTTATCCCAATACGTTAAAAGTACTGCAAGTTACTGGACAGCAGATTCATGATGCCCTTGAACAGTGTGCATCCTATTTCACCATTCAAGATGGCCAATTAGCGGTGAATCCCACGTTCCTACAACCAAAAGCACAGCCGTATAACTATGATATGTGGGAAGGGCTCGAATATATAATAGATGTGCGAGAGCCTATTGGCCATCGTATCATTAGCGTCGATTATCAAGGGAAACCTATAGATCTTAACGGCAACTACGAAGTTGTTATGAATAATTATCGTGCCACTGGTGCTGGAAACTTCCCGTACTTCGCAGACTGTCCCGTCATAAAAGACATTCAGACAGATATGACCGAAGTAATCGCCGATTATTTTGCTAAATTTGCTGTAGTTCAAGCTACTTGCGTTCCCAATTGGAAAGTCATATGGGACTCATAACTCACCTATATATATTCCTTGTTCTCCTGAAATACATAAAAAGGCTTCCCATTAAGTTCAATTCTGAACTCATAAGAAGCCTTCCCTTTATAACTTCACGCGTTGTAATCGCAGTGCATTTAATACAACGGATACCGAACTGAATGCCATCGCTGCACCTGCAACCCACGGAGCAAGTAGCCCGAGTGCGGCAATCGGAATACCAATAATATTATAAGCAAATGCCCAGAATAAGTTTTGTTTAATATTGCGCATCGTTTTACGGCTCATAATGATCGCATCAGCAATGCTGTTCAAGTCACCGCGAATCAGTGTAATATCAGCAGCTTCCATCGCTACGTCAGTCCCAGTACCAATCGCCATCCCAATATTCGCAGTTGCAAGAGCCGGAGCGTCATTGATACCATCACCGACCATCGCCACTTTTTTACCCGTTGCTTGTAGTTTCTTCACTTCTTCAGCTTTGCCTTCAGGAAGGACTTCGGCAATAACGTGATCGACACCAACTTCTGTACCAATGGCTGTTGCTGTACGTTGGTTATCACCTGTCATCATAATGACCGTAATCCCCATGTCTTTCAGACGGCGAATAGCTTCTTTCGAGGTGTCTTTAATTGTATCTGCAACGGCCACTAGACCTGCGTACTGCCCATCAATCGCTGCCAGCATCGCTGTTTTACCGTTTTCTTCGAGTTGTTCCATTGTAGGTAGAACATTCGAAATATCGATACCGTATTGTTGCATTAATTTACGTGTCCCAATAACCACACTTTGACCAGATACTGTTGCTTGTATACCGTAACCAGGAATCGCTTCGAAAAATTGGACATTTCCTAGTTCAATTCCTTTATCTTGAATCCCTTGAACAATAGCTTCTGCTAACGGGTGTTCAGATTGTTTCTCTGCTGCACCGATAAGTGATAAGAAATGTTTCTCGTCTTGCCCATCTGCCATAACAACATTGGTTAATACTGGTTTACCATGTGTCACTGTACCTGTTTTATCAACAACGACGGTATCAATACTTTGTGTCTGCTCCAAATGTTCGCCACCTTTGAACAAAACTCCAAATTCAGCTGCACGACCAGAGCCCGCCATAATGGACGTTGGTGTTGCAAGACCAAGCGCACATGGACATGCAATCACAAGTATAGCAATTAACACTTCTAACGCCGGTGTGAATTCACCTGGTTTGACCCATAGAAACCAAATAAAGAATGTGACAATCGCAATCCCTACAACAATAGGCACGAAAATACCTGATATTTGATCTGCTAAACGCTGGATCGGTGCTTTTGAACCTTGCGCATCTTCTACGACCTTAATGATTTGTGCTAGCGCTGTATCACGACCAACTTTAGTTGTTTTCATTTGAATAAAGCCGTTTTTGTTAATTGTTGAACCGTATAATACGTCACCCTGTTTCTTATCAACCGGAAGACTTTCCCCTGTTAACATCGATTCATCAACGGCTGTATTTCCGCTTAACACTTCACCATCAACGGGGATCTTTTCACCCGGTTTCACTAAAACGGTGTCACCAATGACAACTTCTTCTAATGGAATTTCCCTTTCAACCCCATCACGTAGAACCATCGCTGTTTTTGCTTGTAAGCCCATTAATTTTTTAATCGCTTCTGATGAACGACCTTTTGCCTTTGCTTCAAATAATTTACCCAAAATAATAAGTGTAATCAGTACCGCACTTGTTTCAAAATAAAGATGAGGTGCATGACTTGAACCCGT
Organism: Paenibacillus sp. FA6; assembly: GCF_051550225.1. Lineage (NCBI taxonomy): Bacteria > Bacillati > Bacillota > Bacilli > Caryophanales > Paenibacillaceae > Paenibacillus > Paenibacillus sp. FA6. The sequence continues at coordinate 3,760,495 of NZ_CP188820.1, forward strand.
TGTTATAATCGCTTGGTACACACTGTAGAAGTAAGCGGCGGATGTACCCATAACAACGAGTACGTCCATGTTGGCACTGCCATTTCGTAATGCTTTGTATGCACCTACGTAGAACTGTTTCCCGACAATGAATTGTACAGGTGTTGCGAGCGCCATTTGTAGCCATGGATTCATTAAGATATCCGGCAGATAAAGGAAAGATGTAAATGAAAAATGTGCTACCATCGTCCAAAGTAATGGTAATGATAAAATGGCCGATATAATAAATTTACGTTTTTGTATTTGGATTGCTTTTTCACGATGATCCACCGATTCCTGCTCACCCACTTTTTGATGCGCACCATAACCTAACTTTTCTACTTTCGCAATGATCTCTGCAATGGCTACTTCAGATGGATTGAATTCAATCGTTGCTTTTTCAAGTGTTAAGTTGACGTTTGCAGATGAGACTCCTTCAATTTTGTTTAATCCTTTTTCAATGCGTATTGCGCAAGCTGCACATGTCATCCCTGTAATGTCTAGCTCTGTTTTTTGTTTCACAACACCATAACCAAGTGCCTCAATTTTCTTTTCAAAATCTGCTTCACTAAGTTTCGTCGGATCATATCTAATCGATGATTTCTCAAGCGCTAAATTGACATTGGCTTGTTCAACCCCATCCATTTTATTCAAACCCTTCTCAATACGTATCGCACAAGCTGCACACGTCATCCCTGTAATTTGCAGATTAGCCTCTTTAACTTCTACACTCATGTTACTTGCCACCTTCACAATACCCCCGTGGGGTATAAAATTTTGAAAATAATAGAGTGCTACAAGAGCACTCCGTTTATTTATGCTAGATCATAGCCTTGTTCTTCAATTGTTTCTTTAATTTGTACTAGTGTTACTTGTGCTTCATCGAATGCTATGTCTACTTGAGCATCCGCTAAGTTTACCTTTACTTGTTCAACACCCGCTAATTGACCTACCTTTCCTTCTATTGAATTAACGCAATGTCCACATGACATTCCTTGTACGTTTAATGTTACATTCTGCATCATTATGATCTCCTTTAAATAAAATATTCTTTTAATTTCCATTATTCGTTCTACTAACTTGAATTCATCATACCATACCCTCCTAGGGTATGTAAACTAGAAAATTTACTCTTACAAAAGATATGTGCGCCACGATCTTATCAATTTTAATGAAACATGCTTCTTAATGATGGTGATGACCATGTGCCGGTTCGTTTTTTATAGTACAAAGGATCGATTCGTCATGTTTATGTGCCGCTGTCTCCAGTTGGATCGTCACATGCGTAATCCCTTTATGTTCAAGATCATGTTCTATCTTACGTAACATGCTTTCACTTTCGGCAATAGTAAGCTCATCATCAACAACAGCATGGCAAGAAAGTGCATTTAGTCCACTCGAAATCGTCCAAATATGTAAATCATGGATGCCTTGAATGCCTTTCGTTTGTTCAATTGTCTGTATCACATCGCTGACATCAACATTGGATGGCGTTCCTTCCATTAATACATGAATCGCTGCCTTCGTTACATAGAAACCACTTCTTAATACGAGAATCGCAACAATGACACTCGCAAGTGGATCTGCCCAACCCCAACCAAAGAACATGATTAGTAATGCAGCCGCAATGGCACCAACAGAGCCAAGCATATCACTTAGTACATGTAAGTATGCCCCACGCATATTTAAATTACCCTCAGTATCCCCACCACGCATCATAATCCACGCTACAACAATGTTGACCAATAATCCAATGACACTAACAATAAGCATCCCTGTGGTTGCAACTTCAGGTGGGTTCGCAAAGCGTTTAATCGCTTCATAAAAAATAAATAGTGCAATTGCAATTAATGTAACTCCGTTTAACACAGCTGCTAGAATCTCAAATCGTTTATAGCCAAACGTCTTACTATGACTCGCTGCTTTTTCTCCTAATATAAATGCAACTAAAGCAATGGCTAAAGCGATCGAGTCACTTAGCATATGTCCCGCATCTGATAAGAGGGCAAGACTATTTGTTAAAAAACCACCAATGACCTCAACGATCATATAACCTGTAATGATGAAAAATGAGATAAGTAATACCTTTTTATTGGCACCATGTGTGTGGTCGTGGTCATGCCCATGATTGTGTCCCATATAAATTCTCCTTTATACCTAATTATGTGCCGCATGTTCAATCGCTTGTACTAATAGATTCATAACGTGATCATCATCTCTCGAATAATATAACGTCGTGCCTTCTCTTCTGAACTTAACTAGTCGTAAGTTTTTTAAGAAACGTAATTGATGTGATACGGTCGATTGACTTAAATTTAAAATTTCTGCGATATCATTAACGGAATGCTCATCTGAACATAACAAGTTTAATATACGTATTCTTGTTGGATCACTCAACGCTTTAAATGTTTGTGACACAACAAATAATGTTTCTTCGTCTAAATGCTCCTCTTTACTAACGTTCGTTTCGCCTTTATTCATATCCTCGTTCATTGTGGGATTCACCTCCAGTGATAGATTGTTTATTATATCGATATATGAACATGTGCTCATATACACATTAATTCATTAATCTACTAATTGTCAACTTACATTTGTAGAATTTAATCTCTTTACACACTTTACATACCGTAGGGGGGTATAGTACTATAATGTTGGGAAGGTGATATTATATGATGATTGATACAGAAAAAAAGGTGAAATTAGCCGTCAATGGTGGGATTGCTTTTGGTTCTAAATTAAATGCACAACAACTTCTGGTACTTGCTGAATATTTAGAGGACCAAGAATTAGAATTAACAACATTTCAGCAGTTATACATTGAAGTGTTAGAAAGTAATGTAGAATTCATTACAAGCAAATTCAATGATGTTGGCTTGTTCTGTTACCCAGTCGGGAATTATGTTAAAAGCCTGCGACACTGTAACTTCTGTAAAGGTGCTGAGAAAGAAGGGATGCCCGTTGCTATTGAACTAAATAACCGAATTGCCGGAAAACCCGTTCCATTTACACTTCGTCCCGCTTATACAGGCTGTCCAATTGGCTGCGGAGAACCGTTAGTCAATGATATCGGAGTCATGAAAGTGAAACAGGGCTATGATTTATATATTGGTGGAAATGCCAAAGGGCTAAATGCGACAGTAGGCACTCTATTTATGGAGCAACTGAATCCAGAAGAACTATATGAAATAGTTGATAAAATAATAGATTTCTACGCAGAAAATGGAAAACGAAGAGAATCCTTCTTCAAATTTATTAATCGCTATGGCTTTGACAATTTAAAACAGCAACTCCTCCCTTTATTTATCTTTCAGTAGCAATGTACCGATAACATTAATGTAGTTCATTCAATTAACTAGGAGGTAGAGAACATGGACATTGCTGCACTATCCATTGGACTAGCCCAAAACAATTTAAAACAAGCCGTTGGTATATCCATTCTAAAAATGTCAACAGATCAAGCTGCTGGAAATACACAAGATTTCATTAAAATGTTGGAACAAAGCGTGCAACCCAATCTGGGTGGTACTATCGATATCAAAGCGTAGTAAGGTAAGTCTCTTGGAGAGATCTTCTGTCTCTCCTTACATACTGTTGACTAGCTATTAACTTATTAAACTGTTAATGAGGAGTGCCTATGCAATACTTGGGAGATCGTATTAAGTATCTACGAGAAACAAAGAACCTCATACAGAAAGACCTTGCTGATACCCTTGATATTTACAAAGATTATTTGCTCGAACGCACAACCGACTATTCTCCTATTAGATCATCAAATCTAGAATATAAAGAACATGCTAAATTTGAAGTCTTCATAAACAATCCTCAGCACGGCATCGACATTTTGATTCGGCGGCAACTCAAGCTTGAAGCTGATTTGGAGGGATTGAAACATAGATGAGGAGCGACAGTACCACATCAGATTACCATTGAAGATGTTTCCCATCGCTTAAAGATTTGGATTCATTATATGGACATTAAAAAGCGAGGTTTAGAGTCTCTTCCAGGTATCCACAGTATGTTCATTGATACTCGCATATCGAAAGAAATATATTATCTTTAGCAGAGAATATGACTTTTATATGATTTAATTCAAAAAGGCTCTCTCACGAGAGCCTTTTAAACACTATTATACCAGCGTCTTTGATGTATTAATTACATCATGAACTTTATAACATGATTGAAACTTTATTTCTGCTGCTCTCCATTGCCGCTTCAATGATTCGAATCACTTGAAGCGCTTCTTCTGGTTTCACCAAGGGATCACTACCATTCAAAATACAGTCCCTTATATTAGCGTAGTACACTTGATAACTTCCAGGTATACTCGGGATACGTTCTCGAATCTGAAGTCCATCTATCATCATATTAAGTATACCCCATGCCGACTCGGATTCTTGCCCCCAATTAGGGTCATTTGGGGTTTGCCCCTGCTCTAGAGCATCGCTTTGCGGATCAATTCCATATTTCACAAAAGATCCTTCTGTCCCATGTACAATAAAGCGCGGACCTGCCTCTCCAACAAGACAACCTGCTTTCAAGATCACTTTAACGTCATCGTAATCAAGACACAACATGAAATAATCATCCACCACAGCATGATCCCGCTGCATCCGTATATCTGCAGTCACATGCAAAGGCCAACCAAATAATTGCAGTGCCTGATCAATAAGATGAGATCCTAGATCGTACAATACCCCTGAACCCTGTCGCGCTTCATTCCGCCACTCCTCTGGATCAATACGCGGGGTAAATCTGTTATAATGAGATTCATATTCTACCACGCGGCCCATCTTGTTCTGATCGATCACTTGTTTCATCGTTGCATAATCAGCATCCCACCGCCGATTATGGAATACGCTGAGTAGCTTACCTTGTTTACATGCAATTTCTATACATCGCTCAGCCTCTGCCGAAGTAATTGTGAATGGTTTGTCGACAACAACATGCTTACCTGCTAATAGAGCTTGCTCAATGAGAGGTGCATGGCTTGTATTCGGTGTTGCAATCACAATGAGCGACAGTGACGGATCTTCAATTATCGCCTCTGCTTCTTGCTCAGTTCTAAGCCCTTCATAACGTTGATGAGCTTGCTGCGCTGAACGAGAAGATATTGCAGTAAGCTCAAGTCCACGTGTAGCCGAGATCAATGGTGCATGAAAGACCCGACCTGACATGCCATAACCAATCAATCCCACCTTAATAGATTCACCCACACTAGCACCTCCTTTCTTGATCATGAACAAGCATGAGCATCATCCTTCTACTCGGTCAGCTTAGCAACCCAGCCAAATAAATCACGCATACAAAGAATGAATGACGGATGAAGTAGACCCTCAGCTCGATGAGCCGGGGTAATACATCCAACGCGCCCCTGCCCGTAAGTATGAAACCATCCCGCTGGTGCTTCTCCATCCTGCGAACTGGAACGTAAGAATATATTCGTATTTGATTCATCGCATTCCACAAAATAATGCTCATCAAGAAATGAGAACACTTCACTTGAAGTCTCTGTCCCCGGAATAGACTTGTTTACAACTGGATGATACGTAACTTCAATATTTTCTGATGGATGATGGACAAAAAATCCCCGTAGCATTTTTACATATTCGCTATCCTCATCATAAGAGGCCATTCCGGCATGCCAAGCAATCCAGGCTCCACCTTGATCTACATATTCTGCAATTTGCTTAGATATTTCCGGAGTCATCCAACGCAGTTCAGGTTCGTTCTGAGGATCTACTCGGTCTTCAGCAAATAGAATAACAATATCTGGTTTCTCCTTAAGTGATTCACTTATCAACCTGGTTTCACAATATTCAAGCTGAACAACCCCCTCCGCCATTAGCGGAGAGAGAATGTCATTCAGCGATTGCTGGATCAGGTCACAGTTATGGTAAAAGTCCCCAACAACAGCTAGCACTTTTTTCATTTCAATAAAGCCCCTTTCAGTCTTTTGAACATAGGTTAGAAAGGCATCGGTTGACCTTTGTGATCAACCATCCAAGCATCCTCCGGCAACTTCACTTTCCGTTCGATCATATCTAGTATCCCAGACGCAGTATGCTGTGGATCACCTGGAGCTTGATCTCCGCCCATTGGCGTGCGTATCCACCCGGGGTGAAGTGAAATTACACTGAACCCTTCAGACTTCAATGCATTCTTTATTTGAGCGGAGAAGAAAGATAGAGCATTCTTGGAGATCGCATAAGGGAAATCCCCACCATAAGCGCCATTGAAACAACCTGCTTCGGAACTCACATTGATTATGCAAGGCTGCTCGCTAAGACGAAGTAGCGGCAAGAAATGCTTAATCATCTGCATTGGACCGTATAAATTAGTATGCATCGTCTGCTCCATATCTGCGAAATCCAAAGTTTCAACAGTAGCATCACGGGCAATTAAAATACCTGCGTTGTTCACAACGGCATCAATATGGCCCATTTCGGACTCAATGATTGCTTTTGCCTGAACGATCGTATTCTCTTTCGTTACATCCAGGGGAACAATAGTAAGTGTACCCCTGTCAGAGTGTAGTTCACGAATATGTTCGGAATCTCGTTCTAGGTTTCTGATTCCAGCTATGACATCATGTCCGCGAAACAATGCCTCACGGACTGTGGCATACCCCAATCCTTTTCCAGCACCTGTGATCAATATTCTCATGGGGTAAAGTCAGCCTCCTTTCAGATTTCCAATATCATTAATCCTGCTTCGGACCCAGTTCTTGTATCCCTAATGTGACGTTAAGCTTATCCTCTGAATCAAAATACGCGTACCTACCCGATCCGTATTCTCCCTTGTGATTAAGCGGATATCCCTGTTTATCCAAAAATTCAATATGTTCATTAAACCCATCCACCGAGAACATTATAAAATGAACTCCTGTGCCATGAGCTTGCTTGAACTCATTCCAAGGGCTGGGCTCATCATAAGGTTCTAGTAGTTCTAGCACCATAGGTCCCATATTCAGGACGCACATCTTCGTGCGTGTCGGACGTAACTCCCCACGTTGCCAAGTATAAGAGCTATCCGTCGGTTCCGCTGAATGATTAGGATCTGGCACACTGATAGGGGGCATTTCCATACCAAACAGATCGCAATAATGTTTAGCTGCCTTTTCTATGTCATCTACAATGATTCCCATTTTCAGCAAATGGTTGTTTGATATATGATTCATTTTGCAATCCATCCTCTCGTAAACAGACTGTATGTTTAGTTGTTATCGTTCTCAAGCAATTCAATGAGCACTTTCAAGTGATCCGTGGTGTCCACGTATGCATAACGTCCTCCTGTATATTCACCTTTCTGAATCAACGGCATACCATTCTTCTCAAGCAACATAACTTTTTCCTTCATCCCATTGATCATGAATGCAATATGATGCACCCCTTCTCCATGCTCATCAAGGAATTCACGCCATGTGCTCGGATTCTCATCGGGCTCGATCAATTCAATTTGAAGCTGACCACAATCGATAAAAGCGAGCTTAGACCGTGCTTCTGCAGGTTGACCTTTATATTCAGCCTGTGTTACTTCCAGCGAATCGGTCAAAAACCATTTGGGTGTCTCAATGCCAAAGAAATCAGCATAAGCTTGTGATACCTTTTCGATATCTTTGACGATGATCCCGATTTGTGTCACGATTTGTGTTCCTAAAATATTCTTTTCCATAGTTATGAGTCTCCTTTAGATTAGTTAATTATTATTACTCTTCTGAACCAAACCCGTTGGAGAGTTTGAATAGAGCTAAGGTAATAAGTAGTGAAATAATGAGTAGAATCCAAGCCATCGCTGAAGCGTAACCCATTTTGGCATACTGAAAAGCATTCTGATACAAATATAACGAATAGAACGTTGTAGATCCGTCAGGCCCACCCTCAGTAATGATAAAAGCTTCGGCAAAAGATTGTAGTGTGCCAATCACTCCTGTAATCACATTAAACACAATTGCAGGTTTTAACATAGGAAGAGTAATACTCCACATTTGTCTAATCGGGCCTGCCCCATCCAAGGAAGCAGATTCATACAGGGAATCTGATATTCCTTGTAACCCAGCCAAATAAATAATAATCATATTACCTGCGCCCCAGAATCCTAGTAAAATAAGCCCTGGTTTTGACCAGCTTGGGCTAGCAAACCATCCCGGTCCGTCAAGACCTAAGAACCCAAGCACTGTGTTTACAACACCAGCATCCGGTTGAAGAACCCATATCCATAAAACAGATAGGACGACCAACGGTACTAATGTAGGAAGAAAAAATATAACCCGAAATATGGACATTCCACGTATCCGTTTGCTGTTCAACAGAATCGATATCAATATAGCGCCAATCGTAATGGTTGTTATCCCTACGAAAATCATATAAAGCGTGTTCGTTAGCACTTTGTAAAACATAGTATCCGAAGTCAATAGGGTTATATAATTGTCTAGTCCCACCCATTCAGGTTCACTAATTATATTGTAATCTGTAAGAGAGTAATATAAAGAACTAAGCAGTGGGTAAGCAGTAAAGAAGAGAAATCCGACAATCCACGGAGAGACGAACAACAGCCCATTCCGCAAATTAATATGTTCTATTCTGTGACGCATAATTGTTCATCCCTCCTACCCTTTAATTCCGGTAAAGGTGATACCTTGGATAAAGTATTTTTGAAGAAGAAAGAAAATAACAAGTACGGGCAATGTCATACTCACACCAACCGCCATAAGTAAGCTCCAGCGTGGGTCATTCACAGACATAATTTGTTGTATTCCAAGTGAAAGCGTGTACAGATTGTTATCGTTCAAAAATACAAGTGGCCCGATAAAGTCACTCCATGCTCTCGTAAATGCAAAGATTGCTACTGTCATAACTACTGGCAGTGATAACGGTAGTATAAGCTGCCAGTAAATACGAAATTCACTGGCTCCATCTACCTTGGCAGACTGCGTTAGTTCGGTAGGAATCCCTATAAAGAATTGTCTCAGCAAGAAAATGAAGTAAGCGTTCCCAAAAAAGGCTGGGATGATAAGTGGATTAAACGTACCTATCCATCCCAAATCCTGAAATAACACGAACAATGGAATCATCGTTACTTGGAAGGGTAACATCATCGTTGCTAGCACAAAGATAAACAACGTATTACGACCCTTCCACTCGATCCGAGAAAAGCCATAAGCGACTAGTGTGTTAGAGACCAAACTTCCAACCACTGTCATCAGACATATATAAAGCGTATTCTTTAAATAAAGCATAAACGGAAACTGTTGAAATGCTGTCACATAATTGGACCACTGTGGATGAGCTGGAATCCACACCGGTGGGTCAGCAAATAGTTCCGTGTTACTTTTCAAGGAGCCTGATACAAGCCAAAGAAAAGGAATAATAAAAGCCACTGCCAACAAGGTAAGAATAATATAGATAATGATCGTTTCTATGCGCTCGCGCTTGTTTTTCGCTATGATAAGAGTTCCCTCCTTTAAAGCAATGTAAGTTGACGTTGAGACACCTTTTACTTCTTCTGTTTGTCAACTGTCTCTTGAAGTTTCTCTTGTGCTTTCTTCAAGAGCGGAGCAGGATCATTATCGTTGTAAATCACGCTATCTCGCAAAAGCATCATTTCATTAGACATTTCTTTACCTATAGAAGTTAACGCTGGATGTCCGGACTCTGGTGAACCAGCTACTTCACGGACAACTTTATATACTTCGTCACCTTCCTTATCCCATTTGATCGCGTCATTTGGAGCTTTATAGATGGATAGAGATCTCCATTCATTGATGTTATCAGCCATAATTTCCGGTTTCACACCGAACATAATGAAATTCATAGCTGCTTCTGGATTTTTTGCACCTTTAGGAATCATAAACACATTCGTACCAAAGTTAGATGATTTACTTCGACCACCTTCTGGAGCAGGAATAGCCGTCACACGATAATTGAGATCCGGTGAATATAATTTAAGTGCATTAGCGAACCAGTTGCCGTTTACGGTCATCGCAACTTTACCATTGAAGAACGGGTGATCTGGTGAGAATGCACCTCCGAATCCTGATGAGAACGATTTGATCTTCTCTGGATTATATTTCTTAGCATATTCATTCATCCAATTGTACATCGCGATAAGCTTTGGATCGTCCAACTTCACTTGGGCCGTGGCAGAATCATAGAAATCAGCTCCGAAAATATAACCCCACATATATGCTTCATCCCCAGCATCTAGCCAAGGAATAAAACCAAGTCGATCGATTTTGTTACCCTCTACATTGGACAACTTCTCTGCTGCGGCATCCAGTTCTTCAATCGTTTGCGGCGGATTATCTGGATCCAATCCTGCCTCTATAAACAAATCTACATTGTAATACAACAGATTTACATTAGAATCTTCCGGAAATAAATATGTTTTGCCATCATAGGTCATCAAGTCTTTATAGGCGTCTAATATCTCATCTTGTTTAAAACCAACTGAATCGAGAAGATCGTCAATCGGCATTAGTGCTCCTTGAGCAGCAAGTCCGTAAGCGCTTGCATATTCATTTGTAATAATCAAATCTGGTGGGTTCTTCCCTGAAATGGCTGCTAATAGCTTACCATTAGATATGCCGCCATCAGGTGGAACGTAAGTCGATTTCAAGTTAACATCAGGATACAGCTTCTTGAATTCATCCATACGCCATTGATCCCACTTCTCGGAATCTCCGCCCCAAGGATACCAATAAGTTAAATTTCCAGTTGTTCCATCAGACTTTTCGCTAGTTTCAGATGGTTCATTTGTACCTCCTGAAGCCGACTTTTCCTTGCCACCACAAGCAGTGAGTAGGGTACCTAAACTTAACGTTAATATTAAACACATCATCAACATTTTCTTCATGTTCATATTACCTTCTTTCAAAATAGAATGAAATAATAAATAACATAAAAATGGTAATAAACACGTGTTCACAAATACTTAAAATAAAACGATCCGTTAGGGATTTTGCCTTAAATTGCTCGGCAAGAATCCCTAACCACTAAAGATGTCTTAGCAATAAATTTCTGGAATTGCTGCGGACCCTTCTCAATACTCTGGATCATCGCATCCGTCAAGTTCTCCATCATTTCATAAAAGTCCACATGAATGGTCGTTAGAGCAGGATTAATACGTGAACTTAAAACGTGATCATCAAATCCTAACAAGGAAATTTGTTCAGGCACTTGAATTCCCGCTTCATTAAGTGCACGCAGTGCACCGAATGCTACACTGTCATTAACAGAAAATATAGCCGTTGGCAATTCGCTAACCGTTCCTAACCATTCCTTCGTAGCACGATAACCGCCTTCTTCCGAGAAATCACCAGGAATAATCCATTCCCCATTCACAGGAAGATAATGGGCCGCCATCGCTTGCATGAATCCCTCATATTTCTCAGGACCTGACCAACGTAGTGGATCCCCTTTAATAAAAGCAATCTTGCGATGATTCATGCTTACTAAATAATCTACACCTAGTCGCATCCCAGTAATATTGTCGAAATTGCTAACGATCCGATTAGACTCAGTTCGCCCAAGCGAATTTTGGTCGACAATACCTACCAAGTACCCTTCACCGATCAACTCTTCAATTAGCGGCTCATGGTTAGCAGCCCCGATAAATATGCCCCCATCAATTCTCCTTTGTTGAAACGTTTCTTTGACTATGCGAGCTTCTTCTTCATCGGTTTTGGTACGCATAATGTGGGTAAGCACATAATAGCCACGAAGAGAGGCACTCTCGATCACGCGAGTGATCAGCATGTTAGTTAACATATCGTTGGATACGAGTCCCGTCGATTTCAGGAACAATCCGATCGTTCTTGTTCTTTTCCCTGCCATGATTTGTGCAGATAAATTAGGAACATATTGATATTTCTCAATGACTTGCATTACTTTTTCTCTTGTTTTTGTAGGTACATTAGGGTAGTTATTAATCACTCGGCTTACCGTGCTTCGCGATACACCAGCCAGCCTAGCAATTTCAGTACTATTGATCTCGGTATTCTTCACTGCCTAACCTTCTTTCATAAACACGTGTTTATATAAATGATTATATTGCCAGTAAACATTAAAGTCAACCCCATTACAAAAAAATAAACACGCGTTAAAAATGATGGCGAATATTGGCGACCGTTTTATTTAACTCATTCTACCTTTACTCGGAAATTCAGGATATAAAGTAGTTCATTACAACAGAAACAACCTGCGGAATATAAATACTCCACAGGTTATTCTATCCTACATCCTATCCTAACTCGGGTTGATCCACGAAGGTAACAGAATAATCCGTAGCTCCATACAATTCAAAGATCACGATCTCATTGTTGCTTTCCTTTAACAAAGGACCCGGTACATACAATGTTTGCTGCGGTCCGATATTCCAATAGCGTCCTAGATTAAATCCATTGATGAACACAACCCCTTTGGTCCAGCCCTTCATGTTCAAGAACGTATCACAAGGCTCGTCCACAACTAAGGTTCCTCGGAAGAAGCTAGGATCTACTTGTTCAGAAAGACCTTCAAATACAAGACCCGATAAATCCGTGAACGGCAACGTATACGTCGTCCAATCTGACAAGAACTGTCGACCATAACGTGCTCCTTCGGTAATCCCTTTTCGATCTTTCATAAAAGGACCATAGTTGACACGCCCTAAGTTCTCCACAAGTATACTTACATGTAGCCCTTCAGCCGGAACATCGAATTCTAATTTCACTTCTGGCTCGGCACGATCTAGCGTTCCCACCAACTGCCCATTCAGAAAGACTTGTGCACGGTCATGCAAATCTTGTATGAAGAATTCATCTTTCGGACGTGGTCCTGTAATGAATGTACTATAATGAATAAATCCATAATCCTGACCCAATTTCTCCATCGTCTCAGGGTATGCAGAGTGAATAGGTGCTGATATGCGGTCCAAGTTCACCGTTAATGAAGCTTGCTCTGTCATATCGACCCGTCCATATGCTTTCTTAGCGATAGGGGCTGGTAATTCACATGCTCCGAGCTCCACATATTTCGAGATGACCTCACGAACTGCATAATACTTAGGCGTCGGTTCACCAGATTCATTCAACAACGCATCATAGTCATAACTTGTAGTCGTAGGCTCATAACTATCAAACGTATGACCGTTCGCTCCGTTGAAGAAGCCAAAGTTGGTTCCACCGTGGAACATATAGAAATTAACGGACCCATTCAGATCAAGTATTTCATCCAATACATTGGCGACATCTTCGGCAGGACGCGTATGGTGCTCCTCACGCCAATGGTCAAACCAACCATTCCAGTATTCCATGCACATGACTGGCGCATCGGGCTGATATTCTCGTAGCTTCTCAAAAGCTTCTACTGCCCGTGAGCCAAAGTTCACAGTTTCCAAAACACCAGGGATCATCCCCCCTTGAAGCATCGAGTCTTCAGGTCCATCGGAGGTGAATAACAGGACATCCATCCCACGAGATATCATGCTTTCTTTTAAATAAATCAAATAACGTTTGTCATTACCATAGCTACCATATTCATTCTCAATCTGGAGTGCAATGATAGGCCCACCATTTGTGCATAACAGCGGTTTTAATTTCAGAAGTAATACATCATAATAAGCATCAACATGATCTAGGAACGGCTGATGATAGCAACGAAGACGCATATCCGAATCTGCCAGCAACCAAGATGGTAAACCTCCAAATTCCCATTCTGCACAAATATAAGGCGCAGGACGCACAATCACATGCAAGCCCAACTCTCCTGCCTGTTCAATAAATCGCACGATATCCGCCATGCCTTCAAATTGAAATTGACCTTTCTTCGGCTCGTGTAAATTCCACGGTACATAGGTCTCAACCGTATTGAACCCACAAGCTTTTAACTTTAGGAGACGATCTTGCCAATGCTCCGGTACGGTACGAAAATAATGGATAGCTCCCGAAATGAGTCTTATCGGCTGGTCGTTATAATAAAAGGATGATCCGGAATAATGAAAAGTAGCCATGTTCTCTCCCCCTTGTAAATCAGTGTGATTACTTAAGCATAATGATGTGCTAATGCTTGATTGATCCACTCTCTCACCGCTAATAGCCACGCTCCATGATTCCTCGGATATACAGCGAACCACCTCGCGATGGACACACTTGCTTTTGGGTAGTGGTTGGTAACTACAGCCTTCACACACAACGGATTTTCACCGCCAAATTAATCGCCATGCGTGGCACACAGCAATAAAGCCACAGCTAAAAAATACTGCGGCTTTATTGTTTATTGCTTCCTAAAACTTATTTTGCATAGTCTAGCATTGTTAAAATTAACGTGACTGCTTCAGCTCTGGTTGTAGTAGCATTGGGATTAATTTTACCATCCCCATTCCCCTTAATTAAGCCTGCTTCTTCTGCAACTGCTACATAAGGTTTGGCCCATACTGGAACTTGAGCTGCATCTTTAAACGAAATTGTTACATTTAGATTGACTCCAAGATCCAGTGCACGAACAATAATAGCAACTAACTCACTTCTTGTGATTTCATTATTCGAACGGAACGAGCCATCTTCATAGCCTGAAATATATCCTGCTTTAGCAAGTGCTTGAATGAATGGTTGTGCCCATACCGGTGTTTGGTCTTGATCAGCAAAACCAAACTCTGTATGAATTTGCTCTAATTTCAGCGCTCTTGCTAGCATTATGGCTAACTCACCACGTGTTACACTATCATTCGGTCTGAAAGTTCCATCCTCATAACCACTTACAAAACCAAGTTCAATTGATTTTTCAATGGAAGCTTTCGCCCAGTGATCTGCGATATCAGTAAAATCTACTTTAGGTGTTTCAGGCTCAGTAGGTTTCACTGGTTCCGTTGGTTTAGCTGGTCCTGTTGGCTTATCACCATCTGGTTTTGGTGTCGGTGATGGATCAGGAGATGGTTTCCAATCACCGCCGCCTGAAGAGTTAGCTTCAGTCGTTACAGTATTACTCGGACCTTCTGTACTCCAGTTTCCTGCTTCATCTCCCGCTTCAACTTTAAATGTATAAGTTGTGTTAGGGGATAAACCGCTGACTTCGTAGCTTGTCACATTACCTAATGCAACAGGTTCTTTGCCAGTCATATAAAGCTTGTAGTTAGTTACAGCAATGTTATCTGTTGCTGCTGTCCAAGAAAGCGTAATGCTTGTCTTTCCAACTTGTGAAGCTGTTAATTCGGCGCCTGCTGGCCAGGTTGGTGCTTCGGTATCTTCTGGTTCCGGATCTACTGATGCTTCAGGTGTTGTGACTGTTTTAGTCAATCCTTCACTACTATTACCCGCTTCATCCGTTGCTACTACTGTAAACGTATAGTCGGTTTCCGCCGTTAGTCCTGTTACAGCAAAGCTTAATTCAGTTACTGTCTCCAGTTCCTCTTCACCTTTATAGATCGTGTAGCCTGTTACTCCTACATTATCACTTGCTTCTGGCCAGTTCAGTTTCAAGCTCGTTGCTTGTACATTTGTTGCTGTTAACGCTGCATCTGCTGGCCATGTTGGTGCTGTTGTATCTTCAAGGGGTGTACCTTCCACCTTCAGCGCCAGGTTCTGGTACACATTGTCGTCCATCTGAGCCCGAACCATGATTTGTTTGCCTAGCTCGGCGTTTGACTCGGCGGTCAGATCGCTGCCGGTCAGGGTTATGCCGCTGAGGCTCAGGTCCACTGTCTCTCGGAGCGTGACGTCTTTGGTAAGGACGTACCTGAGGGGCTGGTCGGGCATCGGGTTGTTGTACTGATCATACACTGTGGCCGTAACGCTGAGAGTCTCGCCCGGCGCAATGGTCATCACAGGGTTATCAAAGAAGATTCGATGCGGCTTGGACACTTCGTCGGAAACCTTGATGTGTTTGGTCTCCTGGATCTTGCCCCGGTTGCGCTTCGTTTCATTGGCCGCGTTATCGCTGGTGACCGTGAGTTTTCCACCGAAGTAGCCGCTTTGGTCGTTAGAATCGGTCAGATAGGCGGTCAGGAAGATGTCCTGGTTCTTGGTGGCGTCGGCCGCGACGGTCAGCAAACCGGTATCAGCATCCAGGGTAAGGCCGGTCATTGTGGTCGCGCTGTAATTCGCGGGATAGGTCACTTTGGCCGCGCCAACCAGATCCACGGTTCCGCCCGTCAGCTGCTTCGAGCCGCCGATGTCGTTGGAGAAACGCCACTTGATGGACAGGTTCGGATCGCCGGAGATGTCATAAGGTACTCCGAACTGATCCAGCACCGTCGCGGACAGGTTAACGGTCGAGTCCTGCTTAAAGTAGTCCCACGAGGTGTTGTAGCGGCCTTCCACGGGGTTTCCTTCCGCGTCCTGCAGGCCGTTGATCACGATAGAGGTGGGAACCGGATCCTTCTTTTTGTAAATACGGAAGTAGTCGAACATGGCTTCCTTAGGCCAGTAGCCGTGGTCGTGCCCGTATCCGTCGCCCTCACCATTGCGTCCCAGATAGATGCTGAGAATCGTCAGCATGCGGTAGTCGGCGGTGCGGCTGGAGGCATAGACCAGATGGCCGTCGAGGTACATCCTAGTGCCGGTTTCGTCCCACTCAAAGCCGTATACGTGAAACTCCTGGTACGCATCGCGGCCCCCGGTGTAGCCGTCCTCGGTGTGTTTGGTGTAATCATACCGTCCGTAAGGGCTTGTCGCCGGGTTAGGCGTGGCGCTTACGTCAGAACCAGCCCACCAGCGCCCGTTGGCAGGGTTGGACGGTGATAAACGGGAGCCATTCTTGTGGATGACTGGTAGCCAGCGGTTGTATTCCCCGTTGGGGCTGTTCTTGTCAGCCGTGATCTCCAGAATGTCATACTCCACGCCCTGGTCGGTGGTGTAGAACACGTAGTTACCCCAGCCACCGGGCCCGAAGTCGTACATGTCTTTCGCAGTGCCGGCCCCATGCTTGGTGTTAGTCGGTTCCGGTCCGGACAAGGCTTGGGTCGGGTGCGAGTCGTCCTGCGCGCCGACCATCCACCAAGCGAAGTGCGCACCGTCGCCGGTGCTAGGCAGGCGCAGGCGGGTCTCAAAGTAGCCGTACTTGGTGGTCACGAGGCCGTCAAAATCGGGCAGGTCCGGATCTAAGGCGTCGCCACGTCCGTCCTCCAGCAGGTGTTGGTGATGGCGGTCGCGCGAAGTGAGCGCGACGATGGGCTGGTCGCCGCCATCGTTGGTACCGGTGAAGCCCTCTGAGAAGTCGGGCCGCTGTTCCTTGGCTCCCAGCGCCAGATAGCCGTTACCAGTCTCATCTTGCACGAACTCATATTGGGCTTCGCTGTTGTCCTTGTTGATCGCCCAGCTCTGCAGATACTGCGGGACCCAGGCGGTGGTATCCAGCTCGGGCCCGCTGAATTCATCATTGAAGTACGGCTCCCAGTCGTTGGCGTTCTTGCCTAGGGGGCCATCCTCCACATCACGAGTCGGCCAATCCTTAATGTTGGCATTCTTGATGATTCGCACGTTGCGCGTCACGGACATAGGTATCCCATCCACCGTTGAGGAAGCAGTGACGGCAATCGTCATCGACGCCTCGGTATCCGGGCGGACATACAGCATACCGTCATCTCCAATGATGACACCAGTGATGTCAGTCTGTCCCTCCACATCGGAGGACACGCCCTCGTAGGAATAGGTGACTGTCGGGTCGTTCACCAGGGTGCCGGTGGCGTCAACCACCTTGACAGGGAAATTACGCCGCTGAAACAGCGAGTCAGGCACGGTAATCGCGTACTTGTCATTGTCTAGGTCGGGCGTGGTCATGTAGATCTGCGGCTCCGGTGCTCCCTCGATGAGCCGTACGCCATGGACACCCATGTTCCCACTGGTGTTGTTCAGGGAGAACTTGACGGTCAGAGGATTTTCTCCCTCGTCGCCCACATAGGTGAACGAAAACTTAGCGGCGTACCGCCCGCTGGTCTTGCTGATAGTGTCCATTTTGACCAAGCTCTCGGTTTTGGTGTACTTGTAGTTCCCACCGCCCTGCTTGGGCATGGTGGCGCTGATGGTGAGCGTCCGGGCATTTGTCGCCTGGAACGTGAGATACACATCCAGTGTGCGCTCGATGCCCTCCACGGACGGCGCGGTGAACTCAGCGGTCGTCGTCCCGGTCCGCACCACGCTATAGCTGCTGCTGTCCTCCGCCCGGCTTGTGCCGTCAAAATAGGTCAGGCGAATATTTTTGCGCTCCTCGTTCTGCCCGTTGATGCGAGTACTGCTCACCGTGCCCGCGAATTTCGCATTCAGCAAGCCGGCGTCGGCCTTTCGATTTACTTTTTCGCCGGTACCGTCGTTGGTAAAGCGCATCCAGTCGAGGACGTTGGGGGCGTTCAGATTGTCGTCAATCTTCGGTACGCCCGGAACGGCGGTGTTGTTGGAAACGTCGGAGAACGAGGTTGTCCCGGCCACCGGGTTCCTTGGTTCGCCCGTGGAATATTTTGAGAACAGGTAGTCGTTGTACTTCTTCGTGCCCGTTAGGGAATCCTCATTGTCCTTGATCCCCGGCTCAACTGTGCCTCTCACACGGTAATCGACGCCGATTTCCACGTCCGCGTCAGGCATCACGAAGGTCGTCGTACTAGCGTTGGAATCGGCAAACGAAACGCCTGAAGTGCCGTTGATCATTTTCCAATTTTTAAAGCCTTGACCTTCGGGCGGCGTGCCGGCCTTAAGCGTAATCGTGCTGCCCACATAGGCACTAATGCTCTCGCCTGTGTTGGACCCGCCGACCTCCTCCACTGTGCCGCCGGTCACCGTTACGGTTCTCGCCGCCGCGTCCTTATATGTAGCGGTGAGGCTTACGGGATGGTTGGGCATGGTGAACGTGGCCATGGCGCTGTTTGGGTTGTCAAACAGCGATGCATCCTCACCTGTCCATGCGTCAAACACCTTGCCGAACGGCGCGTCGCCAGCGGTTAGCTTAATGGTTGAGCCCGACAGGAACTCGCTGGTATCACCCGGCTTGCTGAACGGTTTTTCATATGCCGCCGTACCGCCGGACACGTCTAGGGTGTTTGTAGTCTCGTCAAGGATGCACGCGGCCACGGGGCGTAGGCTGCTCCAGTCCTTGTTGTCGCCAGCAGCCAAAGTAAATGTAACCACCAGCGGATACTCATTTTCGTCACCCGTGTAGGTGAACACATATTTTAGCCCAGTAAGGCCATTTGAACTGGCGGTGATATCTTCTACTCTTCTATCAAAAGCAGGGACCGCCGCCACGGAAGCGCCGTTCATGGTAGCTGTGGCGGTCACATTTTGTCCGCCGTTCACGGCTAGATAAATCTCCAGCGTACGGGGCTCGCCGTTCGCGGATGGCGCGGTGAATGTGGCGTTGGCGTTGGTCCCAGTAAAGGTAGGATGCGCCCTGCGCATATTCACGTTCTCGGTTGAGTTTACCTCGGTGCCTCCAGACAGTATGACCCCATCCGAGTATTTGGGGCCGAATAGCCCTAAATCGGCATAGTTGCCGCCGTTTTTCGCCGAGCCGTCGGCTCCGTTGATGTCCAAACGGTCTCCTTCCACTTCGCTCTTGACGTGCTTCACTTGGCTCGCGGCGCCGGTCAAGTTTTCTCCGGAATTGGCGCCGTCCCTGCTGACATAGTGAATCCAGTCAAGGATGTTGGGCCTTGTGAAGTCCGCCAAGCCAGGCGACCCGTCCAAAAGCGCATGGAACTCCGGTTTATTGTCCACACTATGTCCGGATCCTATCGCTCTTTTTAGTTCCTCTGCCGTCGCATTGGTGTAAATATCCCTCCCGACATACAGAACCCCGCCGGAATCGGGCGCCGCCTGCACGAGGGGTGGGGCGAAGGAATAACTGGTGACCGCCATCAGCATGGCGAGGGTAAGGGATAGTCTTTTACGTGCGAGTTCCAGTTTCAAATCTACTCCTCCTTAATAACTTCATATTGTTCGATTTGTATCGCTTGATTAATCCGCTCTCTTGCCGCTAACAGCCACGCTCCATGACCTCTTGGGTACTCGGCAAACGTCAGCGGATTACTCAGACCCTCTTCCATAATGGCTATTGTCTGTTCTTTGCCAATTTTCTGCTCAAGTAACTCTAATGCGCGCAAATCCTGTAACCCTTCATAAAGAACTTCCAATCGAATCGATTCAATCGGACCTTCTTGACCTGGATAGACCAAGTAGGCATCCCCTGAAGGAAATGCATGCATCGCATCGGTCGTACGGTACGGATCAATCTGCTGATTCAATGAATATTGTGAATACCAGAAGTTGTAACCCCAGTGCAGAAAGCCCTGTAATCCGAATTTATACAATTGAAACCCAATCACGCGATTTCTAGCAGACGGCATATTAAAGAATCGGTTCGATACTTGTTTACCCTGTGCGCAGCAATAATACGTCCAAAGGTCTGGAACTTGATGCTCCAAGAACGGTTCAATATGATTGTTCGCTGGAATAGGTCTTTTCACCAAACCCTGCTTATACAACTCCAAATCGGACAAAGCATCCATAATTGGATAACCTGACAAATGCTTATGAATGATCTCACTTGCAGCTCGGTACGACTCTAAATGTTCCTGATCTGGCTCATCTGAAATATGGAACCAGCTTTGATGTTCCAATCCATATTCCTTCAAATACCGATCAAGGCAGGGTAGAAACTGATCTAAAAAACCTCGATACGCCGCTGAAGTTGCATCTGTCTCCCAGCCAAATAAATGTTGCTCTTCCCCTTGAATAGTTGCCATGATCTTCGGTGCACATTTCGCTCCCCATTGTGTGAATAAATGAGAAAACTCAAAGTATTTGAATCCAAGTCGACGGCACATCGTTACCCACCGTGTAAGTAGATCAAATCCAAATTCATAGCTATCTCCTACAGCCGTCACGGACACGAGTTGAACCGTTGGACGTACTCCGCCAATGGCTGTGTCCAAAGGTGGTGTGAACAACGGGGTCAATATCATATTCATGCCATGCTTAACCATGGTGTCTGCATAACGTTCTATGAGGGCCCAGTGCGCTTCACTAAATACTTCAACACCATACTGTGTCGCAAGACAATCGACATGAAACCATTCCGTATGAATTAACTGTTGCGGCGGCAATGTAGCAGGGATCACGTTTAACTCGAATACATCTGATTCCCCTAATACCTGTCCCTCAGATGATCGAAATAAGATCTGGATGGGATGAATTCCCGCATCCGTCACGCATTCATTCAATGCAATCGTCACCCATATCGAACGCCATTGTCCTGGGATCGCAGAAACAGATTGCTCATCTAACTTATATAATGGATCTGGATATAGTCCCGGCGTGGTACGTAATACATCCGTATCATGGTTATTGAAGCAAGGCATCTCCGAGGAGACGAGACCGACGGATCTAACCAGTATTTGATCTGATAGAGATGACTTTATCTCAATGTCTATATTTTTTAGAAGTGTGTCTGAGGTGTACGCGACTTGGAAGGAGAACATCTCCCCGAACAGTGCAGATGCGCGACTATAAAATTCATTGCTTGGCATCTCATCAGCGAATACCTTAGTCAACGAACTTAATAACATCGTCTGAAATAGCTGTGGAGAATTCATCGCTTATTTCACCTCTTCTTGAGCACGAACACTTTGTGCAAAGTCTTTCAGAACAATACTGTTACCCTCTATTCTGGACTGCTCTGCGGCAAAAGCCATTAAGTGACTTTGAACGGATTGATTCGCCGATGTAAGACCTTGAGCCTTGCCATCCTCACGAACTAATTTGACGAAATCCTTGATTAAACCCATATCACCACCGCCATGACCGACATGCCCACCCGCATTCTCGAACGAAATTCGCTCAACCTTACCGCTGCCAAAATGGATCACTTCAATTTCATTCTTCTCCATGGCACCACGAATCTCTCCCTTAGTGCCCATAAGTTTAATAGTACGACTTACATCTTTGGTAAACGCGCTCATCGTGAATGCTATAGTTACGGAATTAGCGAATTCTAGATTTACAACTTGATGGTCAACGACATCATTATCACAATGATAGACACATTTACCGTAAGGTCCTTCCTGAAGTGCCCTCAAGCGGGCATCGTAACTCAAATCATCGTTAATTGCCGAAGTAGGCCAATCCGTATTATCCGTTAAATATAGATCAGGAGCATAATAGAGACATTTATCTGCTACTGGGCAACCATCCGTGCATCGTAGTGGCGCCCCTTCCGGTGCCTCACTAGACTTGAAATGGGATAGTGAGCCGAAGGAAGATACGCGAACACACTCTGAATCTGTTAACCAGGAGAGGATATCCAGGTCATGACAAGACTTGGCAAGAATCATCGGACTGGACTCGTCCTTTCTCCGCCAATTGCCTCTTACGAAGCTATGAGCTTGATGCCAGTAACCTACATTCTCATTATGTTGAATGGACATCAATTGACCAATCGCACCACGCTCTAGCAGCTCCTTGAGCGTAGAGAAGAAATTTGTATATCTCAATACGTGACAAATAGAAAAGACGCGCTGAACTGCCGAGGCTTTTTCCTCCATAAGCACACATTCCTTGGCATCAGGAGACATCGGCTTCTCTAGAAGAACATGATAACCTGCTTCCAGTGCTTTCATTGTCGGCACATAATGCTCGATGTCCTGTGTGCAAATAAATACGGCATCCGCTACTTTCGGAGATGCGAAGAATTCGTCCCAGTTCGTAAAGCACATATTATCTGCCAACCCATGTCTAGTCTTGAATTTTTCCCTTCGTTCAGCATTCGGCTCTGCAACAGCTACAACTTGAAGCACATCAGGATGCTGAATAGCGTATTCCGAATAATTAACTCCTCGCAATCCCGCTCCAATTAACGCAACAGTAACCTTCTTCATCGCTCTCTTCTCCCATCTTTATTTACAATGTTATTCTCTCTATTCTTTGACGCTTCCAACTGTCATACCTTTCACAAAATACTTCTGTAAGAAAGGATACACCATCATAATTGGCAATGCCCCCATGAAAATTTGCGCAGTTCGGATGGTCTTCTCACTTAGGTTCTCCATCACCTTGAGCTGCTCAATAGACATAGACGACATCTGAGCATTTATTGACATGATTAATGTAGAAAGATAGGTCTGCAATGGATACTTGTCAGGTGAATTCATATAAAGAATACCATCAAACCAAGAGTTCCAATGCCCGACAATGGTGAACAATCCAATGGTTGCGATCGAGGGAAGGGATACTGGTAAATAAATTTGCCAAAGTACTCTCCAGTGTCCCGCACCATCAATCCTAGCTGCCTCATCCAATTCCTTAGGAATGGCTCTAAAAAAGTTAAGCATTAGAACCATATTCCATACATTCAATGCACCAGGCAAGATAAGCGCCCAGATTGAATCTATTAAGCCTGTATTTTTCACAATGATATAGGTAGGTATTAACCCGCCTCCGAAAAATAACGTAATCGCAAATATCCATACATACAAGGTTCTAAATTTAAACTGATCATTCGATTTGGAAAGCGGAAAAGCAGTAATAAACACAAGGAGTAAATTAACTGCTGAACCGAGCACCACTCGCTTTACCGAGACCCATAAGGAACGGAAGAACTCTACCTTCTCTCCTAAATATATATACGCATCCCAGGAAAATCCTACGGGCCAAAGGCTGACTTCTCCGGCCATCGCGGCTGTATTCGAGCTAAGTGAGATGGAGAGTAAGTGAACGAATGGGATTATGCCAATTATTGTGATAAGAGTTAACAACAACGTATTGAACACGATAAATAACTTTCTGCTGATTGATTGTTTGTGTATCACACTACTACCTCCATCCCCTAGAATATGCGGTAATTATTAAATTTGTAAGCTGCGTAGTAGGTCACCGATACCATACCTAAAGAAATGACCGATTTAAAGAATCCAACCGCTGCTGCTGGTCCAAATTGTTGGCTAAACATCCCCAATCGATAGACAAAGGTATCAATAATATCTGCCCCTTCATACACCGTCGGATTATACATAATCAGGATCTGCTCAAAACCTGCATTAAGAATACCACCCAGACCTAATACACTAAGTAGAATAATGATAGGTGTTATACTTGGAAGCGTAATGTTAAGCATTTGCTTCCATCTTCCTGCACCATCTATCTCTGCCGCTTCATAAAGCGTCGCATTAATTCCTGTAATGGAGGCAAGCATAATGATCATATTGTAGCCCATTCCTTTCCAGACATCGGACCCAATAATAATTCCTCTGAACCAACCATTATCAAGCATGAACATAATAGGTTTCAATCCCATGAAGGAGATTAAGCCGTTAACAGGCCCATTCAAAGAGAATAATTCAATAATGACGCCCCCAAGGATGGTCCATGATAGAAAGAAGGGTAAGAAAATGGCTGATTGAATGAAGCCTGCGAACCATCTCTTTGTAACCTCATTCAGTAATAAAGCAAGAATGAGAGGGACAACCAAGGATAATACCATTTTTAAGATTGCAATAATAATCGTATTCCAAAGTACTTGATTGAAATCAGGTAAAGCGAACACATAACGAAAGTTATCTAGACCAACAAAATCCGATTTAAAAAATCCGGATAACGGCTCGAATTGTTGAAACGCCATAATAAGACCAGCCATTGGACCGTATGAATAAATCAATGTAAAAATAACTCCTGGTATTAACATGAGATGAAGCGGAAATTCCTTCTTCAGCGTTCTCATAGATGATCCTCCTAACCAACTACTCATTTTAAAAACGGGAGGTGTGCCGACTCATCGACTCACCTCACCCGCTTTATGTTCCTATGATTTATTTCGCAGCTTCTGTGCTATACCAATCATTGACCTCTTGAATAATTTGATTCCCGCCAAGCGTCTTCCAGCTTTCAACGAATTTATCGAAATTATCAAGAGAACCGCCCATAATGATCTTGGTAAAGGACTCTTGCATCAACTTATCTAGCTGACCACCCTTCTCCACTACTGTTGGTGTAGGAAGACCATAGAATTCGTTGTACACAAATTGTTGATTTTCTTTAATTTGTCGTGTTAATCCCCAGCCACCGTCTTTCGCAGCCCGGCTAAAATATGAACCCCAGTTTATGCCTTTGGTAGCATTGGTTGTGTCGCCTGCTAGGAAGTCTATTGTCGCTTTAAAGGTATCCGCAACGGTCTTATAATTTGCATCGTCTATTGTAATTTCAGTCTGATTGGCATCGAGTGCTTTGTTCACTTCAGTGTAAATCGTTTCAATATCCGCAGGATTGGCAATCCGTGGGTTGAACCAGTTATATACATAGCCATCTGCCGCTTTATTCTTATCCATGTATTTCTTATTGCCGACTTCAATATAGAAATTGAGCATCTTAATGGCTGCTTCCGGATTCTTCGCCTTTTTGTTCACGACGAAGATCTTATTACTGCGGATTTTTGGAACGAGCGATTTAGCTGGACCATCAATCCCTGGAAGTTGAATCGCAATCCAATCCGCCTTCGGATCTTTGTCTACGCTTGAGTTGAGCGGCCAGTTCGGATACCACCACTCTCCGTAGGAAATACCCACTTTACCTGCAATCAGATCTTCTACCGCTTTATTCTCATCTTTCAGTGCGAACTCTTTATCTATAATTCCATCTGTATACCATTGTTGTAGCTTTCCAAGCGCAGTCTTCACTTCAGGTTGGATCATACCTGGAATTAATTGGTTATCACTACCTTTAATCCAAGCGGATTGACTATCACCAACGGAAGGGTATGCACCGAACCCATTAAAGAACCCTCTAACATCAAATCCCCAGAAGAATAAACTCTTTTGCAATGCGATACCGTAGGTGTCATTTTTACCATTCTGATCTGGGTCATTATGCGTAAATGCTTGTGCAACTTTCTCAAGCTCATCGATCGTCTTCGGTGCCTGTAAACCTAGATTATTAAGCCAATCTTGACGAATCCATAGCAACTGCGTGGATAGGAAAGGATCTTCAAATGCAGGAATACCTAATTGCTTCCCGTCCGCACTGAAGGTTTTCATCGCAAATCCACCGTCAGATTCCATATACCCCTTGAGAGCTGGTGACGCATATTGTGCGTAAGCTTCCGTCAGATCAGCGAGCATATCTTGTTTTTTGAGTTTCTCGTAGTTCTTTTGATCAACTTCTATAATGTCAGGTAGATCCCCCGATGCCATGGCAAGTGAGAACTTTTGCTCGAACTGGCCGGAGGGCACCGTCCATTTGTATTTCACTTCAATATTCATCATCTCTTTGAGATCTTTCAGATAGGCATTCTGTTCTGGTGTAATTCCACTTGGAGTTCTTGGATCTTCTGGTGGATTAAACGCGAGTACTTGAGTGACAGTGACCGTTTCAGGATATTTCCCGAGTGGATCTGGTGCTGTAGTACTGTCTGCGACTTTATTCGTCGGTTCCTCTTTTGGCGAGGATGGTGTATTAGTGGCCTCATTTCCTTGACTTGAACATGCTGTAAATACCGAGAGTATCATCGTTGCTACCACAATCATTTTCCATGTTCTGATTTTTCCCATTTGAACGCTTTCCCCCTTTTATGTGCAACCACATCAATCATCTGTGTTCCTAGTTATTATTCTAGGCTCATAAGAATGCGCTTTCAATTTCGTTTTCTTTACATCACTATCACTTTATTTACCTATCTTGAGTTTCGATATTCCTGCGGGGAAAGACCCATATTTCTTTTGAAAAATGTTGTGAAATAGGATGGCGAGTCGAACCCTACCCGAATTGCAATCTCATTCAACTTTAAAGTTGTAGTCTCCATCAGTTCAATTGCAACATGAAGCTTCGTTGTTTGGATATACTCCAGTAAATTTTGACCTGCCATCTGTTTATAATACCGAGACAAATAAGAAGGGTTGAAATGTACCTCTTCAGCAATCGCAGTAAGGGATATATCACCGGATAGATTCTCATACACAAATCGGTGAATTTGTTCAATGACTAATGTCTTGAATTCATCTTGTTCCATCCCTCCGACTGTATTCATTGTTTCTTCATGTTTGCTTAATCTATCAAGGTCCACAATAACCATGTTCTGTCCTAGTGATGCTATCTTTTGAATCCTTACACGCCCAGCTTCGACTTGAGTCTGCATCGAGTCCCAATCGTCAAGTAAATTCCCAGAAATCCCAAATGAAACGCAAGCATCCACCATCTCTTCACATTCGTTCTGTACCAGCTCCAAGATCCCTTTCATATAAACAACAATCCCACGCCAATTCAATTCCGTATCTGGATGATCCCCCCGTAGCCGATTCAACAATCCCTCATCCGGTTGAAGCAACCATACTAGCACGCAATCATCATAAATCACTTCTTCACTTACAATGGACGCAGGTAAGTGATCGGCAAAGATTCGTTGAACGGATGAGGGTATGTTGGATTTATAAGCCTCCGTCCGATCGACTACTCCGACAAGAAAGAACGCAGGACGATCAAGTGCAATGTCGAAATTCACCTCTGCATAACGTGTATCCGATAATAGAGTAGCGATCGACTCTCCACCCAATAATGAACCCATCAGTTCCCTCTTCAGAAAAGAATTGGCGATTTGAAAGTGTATTTGTGCCCTTTCCTGCTGGAGTCTACGACGGTTCTCTTCTTCTAACTTATCGATTGCCTTCTTCACAGCTTCGAAGATAGGCTCCATTCCTTCCGTTTTCAGAATATAATTATCCACATTCTTACGAATCGCTTCGTATACATAATCAAATTCACTATACCCCGTAAGGAAAATGACTCGACATAAAGGCCAATAATACACAATTTCGTCCATAAGCTGAAGTCCGTTCTTCTGTGGCATACGAATATCACTAATCATAATATCCAGTTTAGTTTTCTTAGCAATTTCAAGTGCTTCGCTTGAAGAATACGCTTTACATATATCTAACTCAAATTCTGAATTCTCCTTGAAAAGCTGAACTAATCCATTCGCAATAACAGGCTCATCGTCTACGATCAGTAATCTGTACATCGTTATTCTCCCTCGCTCTCGTATTTAATAATAAGTTCCGCTCTCAATCCTCCGTATATGCTGCGGGAAAGGAACAATCCACTGTCCATCCCATATTTCAATTGGAGTCTATTGTTAACATTTATTAATCCCGTCTTCTCCATTTGTTTTAAACCCATCCCAAGTTTTTGTTGTAATTGCTCTATTTCCTCATCCGTTACAAGATTGCCGTTATCTTCTATCGTAATGCGTACCATTCCAACTTGGCAATCGACTCCGATGTAGACCACTCCCTGCATGGTATCGTCTTCGAATGCGTGCTCAAACACATTCTCAACGATTGGCTGGATGATAAGTCTTGGCACCAAAATAGTATTCGATAAAGCAGACATTTCTTCGTATTCATAACGGATACGGTTCGAGAAGCGAATACACTGAATCTCACAATAATCAAGTGCATGCTGATACTCTTTAAAGAAAGGCACTTGATCCGACCCACTTCTCGTAATGTACTGGTAGTAGCTCCCCAGCTTCTGAGAAAGCTCTGCCGCACTGTCGGAGTCTCCCACTTTGCACATCATGTAAATATTAAAAAAGCTATTATAGAGAAAATGTGGATTTATTTGCGACTGTAATTGCTTCAACTCTGAATGTTGAAGTGCAATTTTCTGTTCATAATTCTCCTCTATAGAATGCTTCAGTCTGGAAGCCATTCGATTAAAGCTATGAAATATATAGTGAAATTCATCCCTTGTCTTAGACTCAATAACCAAATCAAGATTATCCGTTTCTACCATACGAAATGTCTTAACTAGCTTGGAAAGCGGCCTATGAATCATTAAATTCACCGAATAAGAATAAAGTATCATCACCACGATAGCAATGACGAACGAGGTGTAGAGCAACGTGTTAAACTGACTTAATGGACGTATCATTTCATTCTGGTTCACATACATGATCAATGATAGATTCAAGGAACTAATATAGTTATGGGCAGTAAAATAACTTATGCCGTTCACCTTGTTAATTTCCGGTATGTTCGTTTCGCTATCACCTTCTGCAGCGATTAGATCAAGGACTACTGTTGATACGGCATTATCCTTTGTTGTAGATAGTACATTACCTATATCGCTATTCCCGAGAAATACTTCCGATTCTTGATATAAGGTTGCTATTTGATTAAGTGCCTCTAATAACTTCGGTTTGGAAATTTCAATATAGGACCACATGCTAGTGTCTTTCTCCTTCTCAATAAGGAACATCCGATCACCATCCCTATAGAATGAAGGTTTCTCCGTAACGTTAAGTAACGAGGAGATATTCTCGTATTCCGCATTAGGCGTATCTGTGACACCCGTCTTACTTGAGATTGTTTTACCTAATGATTTGATGTATACCCCAGCGTTGACCACATAATCGCTTGAGACGATCATTCTATTCAACATTTCTCTAGCTGTATCGATTAGTTCTACCTCTTCATACTTCTCTAGACTGCCACCCCGGAAACTAAGTTTCTGTATGTTGCTATCTTCTATAAATTGTAATTGTAGATTGCGAATAAAATACAACTCTTTATCCAGTTGCTTCGAATAGAATGACGCCCCCGCTAAAGAGGATTCCAAGATTGCATTCTTTGTAAAAGACATCCCTTTGTAATTCACCCAAATATTCATCGCAATGAGAGGAATCAGAAAGACGATAAATAAGATGACAATTTTCTGATAGACGAACCATTTTACTTTCCCCGTAGCCCGTAGCTTCATACTAGACCTCCATTTGTTTTTCAAATTCAGACTACCTTGCTCATTTATAGATATTAGAAAAGGCTTCTCACAAAGTTCAATATGAACTTACGAGAAACCTTTTATTTATCAGTAAGTATTTTAAATACCTCTACTCTATGTGCACCTTCCCGCCAACAAGTATCTCAACATCAAGCTCGCGAATCGCATCAATCCATTCCTTGGAACAGCCTGAGTCGGTTACGATCATAGATATGTGCTCAATAGGAGAAATCTGGGCAAAGGTGGTGACTCCGAACTTGGAATGATCCACCACAAGAATGGACTCTTCCGCTCGCTGCATCATTTTACGTGACAGTAAGGCCTCATCCAGATTGTATTCGGTAATACCATCAGAGAGCGAGACACCCCCCGCGGAAATAAAAGCTTTGTTAACCTTAAACTGATCTAGCAGATGATGAGCAATGGCTCCCGTTGCAGCTTGATTACTCGCATTCACCTCGCCCCCAGCAAAAATAACCGTTCCCTTGAATTCCTCCAAAGCACAGGTCAAGATAGGTACGAAATTTGTAATCACTGTCACATCGGCCCGGTCTTTAAGATGCCGCATAATTTCCAGCGTCGTTGTACCGTTATCCAGCATCACCGTTTCCCCATCCTCGATAAGTGAAGCCGCAAGCTTTCCGATGTTCTGCTTTTCGTTCTGATGCATCTGGGACCGCTTCAGAAATTCCGGCTCCGTGATCTCCGAACGCATCCGCACTGCTCCTCCGTACACTTTTCGCAGCCTTTCTTCTTTCTCCAACCGGTCCAGATCACGCCGTATGGTCTCTGTGGATACATTAAATAACTTGGCCAGAGCATGCACCTGCACTTTCCCGTCGATATCCAACTGAGCGAGGATCGTCTGCCGTCGTTCTTCATAGGTTAAGGACATGAATGATTCCTCCTCTTATAGCCAATTTCTGATGATTTATGTGTTTTGTTGTTGTTTTCACTAAGCTTATTACGATTTCATTTAGCTTGTCAAGCCAAAATCTTTTCGTCGCATCACAACGTAAAAAATGAATTGACAGATTGTAAAACTGGCGATAGAATCAACTCAAAGTCACATCAAAACACACAATTCAACACAACTTACAATAAGTTGTATGACTGAGGGGGAAACTATTGATGAACCGCCGCTTATTTTTTCAGAAAGATGGAACTTTTAAAATGGTGCAATTTACGGATATTCATTGGATGGATGGAAGAGCCGAAGATCTGCGTTCCCGTGAATTGATGGAAATGATACTGGATGCAGAACAACCGGATCTTGTTGTATTCACGGGAGATATCCTATACACTGGCGCTGTCTCGCCAGAGGATGTCGAATGCCAGAACCCGCAGCAAGCTTTCCGCGATGCCGTTGCTGTGGTTGAAGAACGTGGATTTCCGTGGGCTGTTGTGTTTGGAAATCACGATACAGAACTCAGAATTACTCGTGAAGAGTTGATGCAAGTCGCATTGACACATCAGCATATCGTAGCGGAATCCGGACCTAGGAATCTTTCGGGCTCAGGCAATTATACAGTTGAGCTTGTAGATTCGGATGGAAAGCCCGCGGCTAATCTTTATTTTCTTGACTCGGGCAGTTATTCTTCTCTTCAGCAAGTGCCAGGCTATAACTGGATTCAGCGGGATCAAATTAGCTGGCTGACAGGTGAATCCACACGACTGAATCCGCAGGGGACTGAGAGTAAGCTTCCCGCTCTCGCCTTCTTTCATATCCCGATTCCTGAATATCAGGAAGTGTGGGACACACAAGTTTGCTATGGGCATAAATTTGAGCCAGTATGCTGTCCTCCTGTCAATTCAGGACTGTTCACGGCACTACTTGAAATGGGCGATGTGATGGGTACCTTTTGTGGACATGATCATACGAACGATTATTACGGCACCTTGCATGGCATCCGACTCTGCTACGGGCGAGCAAGCGGCTATAACACTTATGGTAAACAAGGTTTTATGCGGGGAGCTCGGGTCATTCAACTGACCGTAGGACACCATGATTTCAACACCTGGCTTCGTCTGGAGGATGGATCCGTTGTACATAAACAGCCCACACATGAACCAAATACAGTTAAAGCTTCTAATGGGGCTGACATGTAATGCTTATACCAATCATCCTAGTTATTGCTTCCGCTATGGCTCATGCTGTCTGGAGTATGTTCACCAAGAAGAGCCGCAATAAGAGTGCCTTCCTGTGGTCGATTATGATGGTCGCGACGATCCTGCTTCTACCGGTATTGATCACAGAGTTGTGGCGGAATCCACTTACTGCGGGCTCCTATGGTCTACTGTTGCTGTCTGTCGCCCTACAGGCCATATACTCATGGCTTTTGTCACAAACCTATGAACTTGGCGATTTATCGCAAATTTATCCGATCATGCGGGGAACGAGCACGCTACTCGTACCGATCATCGGAGTTCTCTTCCTTAGCGAATCACTATCCGTTCTCGGATGGATTGGGATTCTCTGTATGCTTGGAGGGTTCACCGTCCTTAGTGGGGTAGGCTCGCGCAGCAAACCATCCAACTCAAAGATGCAAGGTATGAAACCTATTTTGATGGCATTATGTGTTGGGTTATGCACAACTTTTTATGTGTTCGTCGACAAGCTCAACCTGCAGCATATTTCACCACTCGCATTACTGGAAGTAACTAATATCGGTTTCGTGATTGGGTTGACTCCAGCTGTCCTGGCTTCACGGCAGATCCGGGAGGAATGGCGACTCAATAAATCTACCATGATGCTGGGAGCCATCTTGAACCCCGGTTCCTATCTGCTGTTCCTCTTCGCGATGCAACAGGCACCAATGGCTCATATTAGCCCTCTACGAGAAATAGGTACCGTATTCGCCACATTCCTTGGCGTTCTGCTCCTGAAAGAGCAGCAAGGATTGAAACGACTCTCCTGTTCCGTAGTCATATTCTGTGGTATCTTGCTCATTGGGGTGTGGGGGTAGATATATCGCGCATGATGAGGTTAATCAGTTAAATCTGGTTAACCTCATTTTTTGCATTAAATGAGCATGACCTAAGGATACGATATATTATTTTTATTACCTATTGAGCCTGGAGTTACTCCATAGTTTATAATAATGAACAAAAAGAAAGAAGAAGAAATCTCCGCGTTCAGTAACTATGCCAGAAGGGGAGGTCCGAAATAGGTGAATGAACTATGGTAAAACTAAAATTTGCAATTGGTGAGGTATCTAATATTCTCAGTATCCCAATTGACACTCTTCGTTATTATGACAGGATCGGACTACTCCCTTCACATCGGGACGTGAACAAGTACCGCTATTATTACCTTGAACAGTTCGATTCCCTAATAACGATCAGAATGCTTAGAGCAATGGATGTCCCTATTGAGCGTATTCAAACACTTCTCACTGATGACAGTCTAAACGATATGCGCGAGTTACTCTCTAGCAAACAGAAAGATATCGACCGGCAGTTAACCTATTTGAACCATCTATCTCAGAAGCTAGACTTTATGAAAGTTCAGTTTCAGCGCTTCGAGGAAACGGATGTTATTGAGCTTGTGCAAAGTAATCAAAGCTGGGTGTTTCTTACCGATTCTATTATGGAGAGCATCGATAAGAAACTCGGTAATAAAGTGCAGCAACAGGTACGTAAAATCAGTGCCCATCAGGAATGGCTTGCTTTCTGCCACATCATATCCATCGTGTCGATGGATAACCTTATCGCGGGAAATTACCACAGTTATCTGAATAATGGTATTTTGTCCACCTTCCCGATGGAGGAAGATGCTGGTGTATTCCAGAAATTAGAGCCATGTCTTTGTGCAAGAAAATGCGTCGTCATTGGCAAGGATGGTTATACCGATTTAGATGATCATTACGAGCAGATGAAAGGATTCATCCATAAGCGCGGCTTAAAGATCGCTGGAAATTCTCTTGAAATCAATCTATATAATCAGTACAACAATCACTACATTGAAATCTATATTCCTGTAACGGACAATGAGGAAGGGTGGAACAAAGATGAAAAAACTAACAATTGATGGGCAGCGTATTGTAAATGAAGACGGGGCACAGGTTATTTTGAGTGGCGTAAACTTGGTCTGCAAAGAAAAGGAGAAAGGATATGTGGACCCTTGCAATGAGAGTCTATTTACATGGTTTCATGAACAAGGCTTCAATGTCATCCGCTTGGGATTGATTTGGGATGGTGTGGAACCGAAGCCAGGTGTCTATGATAACGAATATTTGAACAAAATTAAACAGCAAATCCTTTGGGCGGAGAATAATGATATCTACGTTTTTCTTGATATGCATCAGGATTTGTATAGTTCACTTTATGGCGATGGAGCTCCTGAGTGGGCTACCTTCTCAGATGGTCTTCCTCATGTAGTCGGCCAAATTTGGAGCGACGCTTATTTGGAAAGTCCGGCACTGAACCGTGCCTTGGATCATTTCTGGGACAACACACCAGCTAATGATGGTATAGGTTTGCAGGATCATTATGCGGCGATGTGGAAACATGTAGCTGCATTTTTTGCTGACTGTACCAATATTATCGGTTACGACATGATGAACGAACCCTACCCTGGGTCAAGAGGTCAGGAGGTTTTTGGCACAATCATCGCTGCTTACGCTCAATCGGTCATGGGAATGACTGAGGTCAACATGGAACAACTCTCCGCGCTCTGGTTTGATGAGGAGCAAAAACAAGAGATTCTCGTCGGTATGGCGGATATGGATATTTATCGAGTGCTGGTCGAAAGTGCGAAAGAGGCTTCACAAGTATTTGAGCGTGAAATTCTCGCTCCCTTTTTCAACAAAACGGCGGCAGCGATCCGCTCGGTTGTCCCGGACGGTTTTTTAATGTTAGAAACAAGCTATTTTTCTAATATGGCAGTGGAGTCTGGTTTGGAGCTTGTACAGAACGATGAAGGTATAATCGTTCATCATCAGGTCTATGCCCCCCACGGTTATGATTTGGTAGTCGATACGGAGCATTACGAGATATATAATCAGGATCGTGTCGATTTGATATTTGCTACCCATCGCAAGGTACAAGAGCGTTTGAACATCCCTGCCCTGATCGGGGAGTGGGGAGCTTTTACCGATCATCCTGCGACCCTCGGACTATCGAAAGCACTGATTTCTATCTTTGAACAGTATCTTTGGAGTAATACTTATTGGTGCTGGTGTGATGGATTCCGGGAATCTCCTTACTCCAAGGCGTTAAACCGCGCTTATCCACAAGCGACAGGGGGAGTGCTTGTCGAGTACCACTATGACTACGATGCGGACATCATAAAAGTGGACTACGTTCCATCCGGTGGTGAAACCTTGATCTACCATCCCCGCGTTGCATTACTCTCCAAGGAAAACGTAGTAGTTGCCGGAGCGGACTCAAGCTTGATTGAGCTTCGTCCTTTCCCTGATTCAGAGGGGGGGATCGTATCGATTATCGCCCCGCAAGGCGAGACAACAATAACGATTACAGTAGGGAAACCTCCATTAGAGCAAAAGTAGATAAGTATACAAGTATCTGATACGGGTCGATTGCACTTGCAATTGACCTTTTTAGATGAGATAAAACTCATCCGAAAAACAAAACGTATGTGCTATTGTGAAGATGGGATCTTTATGTTTAATATTGAGAGTTACCCTGTATTGAAAACATAAACAAAAGAGTTTACACTTTGAATGAAGTGAATTACGGTTAGTAATTTATTGATCTGTATTTATAAATTATTCTTGGAAAGGAACCTGCTCATGTTGCGCTCCTCCTACACCTTTCGCTCGGAAGAACAAGCCTCCATCCTTCTGTTTGATTCTATCGGCTGGGAACAAGCGGAGGCTCCTGTCTATTCATTCAACGGCCAGACCCGTCCGGAGACAAATAATGTTATCTTCCAATATACACTATCTGGAGAAGGTAGAATTGAAATAGATGGAATGGTTCATCGATTAACAAGGGGCAGTGCTTTCTTAGTGACTATACCCAGTATGCACAAATATTATTATCCGGAAGCTGGCACAGAGCCTTGGGAATTCATATGGTTGAATGTGCGTGGCCCTTTAGCGATTCCACTCTGGGATCAGCTCATCGCGCATTCCGGTCCGGTTATCCAGCTCCCTCAGGAATCCGTTCCGATTGATTTATTGTGGAGTATTTTTAAAGATGTGCAGGTTCATGAAGAAAGGGATTTGCATGTTATAACGGCAAAAGTTTTTCAATGGATTTTATCAATGGAAAAACACCTTAAGAAACCGAACTTATTAAGCACCTCGATTAAGAATGAAAAGCTTCTTACCGCTATACAATTTATGAAGGACAATTTGCCCGATAATAACTTGAGCTTGGATGATGTTGCGGCTCATCTCGAAGTTTCCAAACATCATCTTTGCAGATTATTTCAGAAGAACATCCATCTTTCTCCCTTTGAGTTTCTGAGAAGGAGACGGATTGAGTCGGCAGCTTCTAAACTTAAAACAACAGATTTGCCTATCAGCCAGATCGCCACTGAAACCGGATTTGATAATGCCAGTTATTTCGGAAAGGTGTTCCGTTCCTATTTTGGGGTCAGTCCTCTAGCTTATAGGCAGCAGGATTTAGAGTTTTTGGCCAAGCATGTGTTTTTTGAGAACTGATATCCGAAGCGTTGTCTTCCTACTCATGCAATACTAAAAAGAAAAGGAGCAAGCCACTGGCTTGCTCCTTTGGTTATCAAATCTCTTTAAGTACGAAGAGCAGACTTCTGAAATCACCCTCACGCTGTGGAAGTGTGAGTCCGAAGTGCATGAGTTCATCTCCCCTGTATACCTCGCCGTTATGCTGAAGTCTATACGACTTAACAGGATCAAGTCCCTTCAGACGCAATCTGCGTAGGGGCGGATTAGGCTCGGCAAGAACTCTGAAGTAAGTGGCAAAAGCTTCTTTTTTATCATCCGACACAAACATCCAAGCCGTCTCGTTACCCTCAAATGGACTAAGTATTCGATAGAAATCTCCGTACTGAATCAGCATTCTCAGTTCCTTGTACTCTGCAACCTGATTCCGGATATCCTCGCGTTCAGCTTCAGATAGCTTGGTCAGATCCAGTTCGTAGCCAAAATTACCGGACATAGCGACATGACCACGCGTTTCCAAAGGAGTTATGCGTTGCACCTGATGGTTAGGAACAGCCGACACGTGGGCTCCCATTGAACTCGCTGGATACACAATGCTTGTTCCATATTGGATCTTCAATCTTTCAACCGCATCCGTATCGTCGCTGGTCCAGGTCTGTGGCATATAGTACAGCATTCCCGGATCAAATCGTCCGCCGCCGCCGGAGCAGCTCTCAAATAGAATATGAGGAAAGCGGGAAACAATACGCTCCATCACATCGTAAAGTCCAAGTATATAACGGTGTCCCGTTTCACGTTGACGTTCCGGAGGGAGTAAAGCTGACCCGATCTCCGTCATATTCCGGTTCATATCCCATTTCACATAAGTAATCGGCGCCGATGACAGCACGGAGCTGACCGAATCAACAATATAATCGCATACATCCTTACGGGACAAATCCAGAACCAGCTGCTGACGAGCCAACGATCTTTTATGACCTGGTACATGAAGACACCAATCTGGATGCTTACGGTAAAGATCACTTTCAGGGGATACCATTTCCGGTTCGAACCATAATCCGAACTCCATCCCCATTGCCGTGATGTCTTCCCCTAGCTTTCCGAGACCTTCAGGAAGCTTGCGACGGTCCTCTACCCAATCTCCCAGGGAGCTATCGTCATTGTCTCGTTTCCCAAACCAGCCGTCATCCAGTACAAACAGCTCCAAACCGAGCTCTTTACCTGCATGGGCAATTTCTTTGATTTTATCTGCGTTGAAATTAAAATAGGTTGCTTCCCAGTTGTTGATTAGAATAGGCCGCTTACGATCGCGGAATTCGCCTCTGCACAGACGGGTCCGATATAGACGGTGATAGGTTCTTGATAGTCCTCCCAACCCTTGACTAGATCTTACCAGCACAGCTTCAGGGGCCTGAAAAGATTCGCCCGGTTCAAGCAGCCACTGAAAATTAAAGGGTTGAAGGCCAATGCCCACTCTGGACATTCCGTATTGATCCACTTCCGCTTGCGCAAGAAAGCTTCCGCTGTATACAAGACTGAACCCATATACTTCGCCGTTATCCTCTGTTGCATCCTTTGCAAGCAAAGCCATAAATGGATTCTGCTGATGGCTGCTAGAGCCGCGTTTACTGTCAATCCGGTGGATGCCAGGTATGAGTGGTCTTTTGTGAATATGGCGTTCTCTCGTCCAAGTACCGGATAATTGCAGCATGTCATAATCCGAATGATGGAAGTCGACGTTGGCGCTTAATACACGTTTCAGAACCACATTGTCCTGACCTATATTCTCAATCCGCACGGAACGTGTTATAACATCCTGATCATTAAATACGGTGTAGATCAGAACAGCATTCAGTCCAGTTTTCTCATCTTGAAGAAGAATTTCCAGTGTCTCTGCTTCTTCTTCACTTTCAACATAGGTGGAAGGTAATCCCTTTAGCTCAGGTTTACCTTTGTTTATCGTATGGCTTACATAACGAAAATCTGTAACTGTCGTACCATCTACCAGATGAACCTCAAGCGCAGGCTCCCGGAAATCCCCATTACCATAAGAGGGAAATTCGTTCGGAAGAGTGTCGAGGGAGATATTTTTGTCCTCCAACAAATAGTTCGGGCTGAAGGAGCAACGTTCCACCAAGTTCAGTCGATGCTGAAATTCTCTTCCCCCCAGTTTAGGTCCCCAATAGACATGGGCTGGAATATCACCTTTAACGTTTTCAATAATATAGCTGGAATCCTCAGACTTTAAATGAAACACCTTGTGGCTGTCATCATAATAGATACCCATAATATCCTCCTACTCCTCTCCTTATCCAATCATGTTGTATTGCGCTTCAATATCAGCGCCCCATTCAATCGGCTAAATCAGAATTTACTGTTGAAGTCTATTTTAGAGATTAATGAAGGGAACTACAATCTGAATATCTATGCTTGGAGTAGTAAAATATTGACCTCATTTCGGCATCAAATAGAACAAGACGCTTTATCAAATGATATTGCCGGTAATTCTCTTCTTCATCAGACGATTTATATCTTCTCTAGGCGGCAAACCAAACATGCGGGAATATTCACGACTGAATTGCGATGGACTTTCGTAGCCTACTCGGAATGCGACATCTGCGGCATCTGTTGACTCGGATAATAATAGGCGCCTAGCTTCCTGCAGTCTCAATTTTTTTTGAAACTGAATCGGGCTCATCGCCGTGATCTCTTTGAAGTGCCTATGAATCGAAGCAACACTCATGTTCGCTATTTCCGCAAGTTCCTCAATTCGAAAAGATCTATCATAGTTATGTATGATATGTTCCATGACGTCTCTGATTCGATAGCCATAACTACCCTCTATTGCCATTTGTTCCAGCGCATCCCCATGCGGACCTTGTAGAATCCTATAGAGAATTTCCTTCGTGATTAATGGAGCTAGTACAGGGATATCTTCCGGATTGTCTAGCAAACAAGCTAACCTGACTACTGCATCTAACAGAGATGGCTCCACTTTGCTAATAAACATAGCCCGTTTCGCATTTTTTTTCGATCCAACTAGAATTTCAGAATCACTTAAAACATCTAAAATTTGACTCGGTGTAAATTCAAGTTTAAAAGCCAAATACGGAGCGTCAGGAGAAGCTTTTATCACTTGCCCCATAACCGGTAAACCAACAGACGCAACAATATAATCTGAAGGACCATATCTAAATCGATCCTGTGCCAGCAATACCTCCTTCTCACCTTGAACAATAATGCAAAAGGATGGCTCGTTAACTCTATATACTGGTTCGCTAATAATAGATTCTTGGATGATAAATAAAGACGGAATAGCCGTTGGATGAACACCATCCTGCTCTGAATAACGCTCAATAAGCTTTCCAAGTTCATGCTGCTGTTTATATATACGCTCAGACATATGAGATTCTCCTCATTTCCTTCATCTTTGATAGTTTCATTCTATTGCATATTCGTCGATTACGTAAGTAGTTGTGAGAGGATTAGGCAATCATTTAATACGAATAGGATAACCGTTTCTTTTTCATTTATTGCATAATTAGAGTACATACATGACAGTAAACAACAACTATCATCGAAATAGATCGTAAATGAAAAGGAGATATAATCAAATGGAATATGTAAAACTAGGAAATACAGGATTGGATGTATCCAAGCTTTGTCTAGGCTGTATGAGTTTTGGTGTAGCAGAGAGATGGACTCATCCATGGGTCCTCGATGAAGAGCGCAGTCGTCCTATTATTAAAAAAGCGCTTGAGCTTGGTATCAATTTTTTCGATACAGCAAATGTATATTCAGACGGAACTAGCGAGGAAATTATTGGACGTGCTCTAAAGGATTATGCCAATCGTGATGAAATTGTACTCGCAACAAAGGTTCATTTCCGAATGCATGAAGGTCCAAACGGTGCTGGTCTGTCCCGAAAGACAATTATGAGTGAAATCGATAAGAGTCTGCAAAGACTTGGAACCGATTATGTAGACCTTTATCAAATCCATCGCTGGGATTACAACACGCCTATCGAAGAAACGATGGAAGCATTGCATGATGTTGTCAAGGCGGGGAAGGCAAGATACATTGGCGCTTCTGCCATGTACGCATGGCAGTTCCAAAAGGCATTACATGTAGCGGAGAGAAATGGATGGACTCGTTTTGTGTCCATGCAGAATCATTTAAACCTCATTTACCGTGAAGAGGAACGGGAAATGCTGCCTCTTTGTAAGGAGGAGAAAATCGGTGTTATCCCTTATAGCCCGCTTGCATCAGGAAGATTAACTCGTGATTGGGCAGAAATAACTCATCGTTCCGAAACCGATCACATTCAAAAATCTAAATATGATGCGACTGCTAATGCAGATCGATTGGTTGTGGATCGGGTAGCTGCACTCGCTGAACAACGTGGCGTTCCCCGTATTCATATCGCACTTGCCTGGTTGCTGCAGAAAGAACCAGTAACAGCTCCTATTATCGGTGCTACGAAAATGTCTCATCTCGAAGATGCCGTAGGTGCTCTATCCATTAAATTAACACTTGAAGAAATTATGTCCCTAGAAGAGCCTTATGTACCTCACCCAATTATTGGTTTTAGTTAAAGGAGGTATGAATCATGGAACGCTTATGGACAAAGTCGTATATTCTTATGATCATAGGGATGTTTTTCCTATTTACTTCATTTTATATGTTGTATCCAACGTTGCCTCTATTTATCAAACAAATGGGCGGCAACGAATCACAGGTCGGTCTGGCGATGGGGGCTTTTATGCTGTCATCCGTCATTCTTCGCCCGTTCGTCGGCTGGCTGCTAGACCGGTTCGGCAGGCGTCCGTTTATCGTCTGGGGCCTACTTCTTTTTGCCGTGGCGATGTATATGTATAACTTAATCGGTGGAATCGGCGGTTTGATGGTGCTCAGAATATTGCACGGGATGACCTGGGCAGTTTGCACAACCGCCATTCTCACCACGGTTACGGATTTGATTCCGTCCACTCGTCGTGGAGAAGGTCTCGGATGGTCTGGGATGGCTATGACTTTAGCTATGGCAATTGGTCCGATGTTCGGTCTATGGGTTACAGAGAACCTCTCGTATCATTCTCTATTTCTATTTGCAGTCGTCCTCTCTACCGCATCACTGTTCTTAACGTTCGGTGCAAAAGTACCCTTCAAGCCTCATACGGGTGTAAGGAAAATTGAACTTTTTGAAAAGTCTGTCTTGCCTGTTATGGCATCCATCTTTTTGCTATTTATCGCTTATGGGGGCATTACTACCTTTGTACCGCTGTTTGCCGACTCGATCAAGGTCAATTCCGGTACATTTTTTCTGATTTATGCAGCCACGCTTGTCCTAATCCGTCCCTTTGCGGGAAAACTTTCAGACCGGTATAGTGAGAAGTTTGTCATTATACCTGCACTAGTGATTACGATTTTGGCTTTGGTTGTTTTGAGTTTCTCGACCCATTTGTTCGGCGTGATCATTTCGGCGGTTATGTACGGTATTGGTTTCGGTTCCGCGCAGCCTGCACTTCAAGCGGCAACGATACGTCTTGTCGGTCCAGAACGTATAGGTGTGGCCAATGCTTCTTTTTCGACTGCTACCGATCTCGGTATTGGGCTGGGTGCGATCATGCTAGGCTGGGTTTCCCAGCACACGAGTTACCAGGTATTGTTCACGGTCAGCGCCGTGTCAGTCGTATTTTCCTTGTTGATGTTCATTTTCTTTGCGAAACGTTTGTCGAAAGATAAACGGCCTCGCCCTCTGGATACCGGTTCATCCCCCTCCAAAACAGATTGATTCGATAGCAAAGAAATAATGCTGAGCTTCAACTTGAAATATTTCATCCTCATATCTGAATACGAATCCCCGATCAACACCCGCTTGACTACACATCTCTTGATAATAGACAGCAAGCCGTTCGCAAATCATCCCCTCAATAAACCCATGCCTTTCAGCCCTTGTTATCTTAACTGCATCCATATATCCTTGCATCGCACCTGAATTGTTTCCGAAGGAAACAACCTTCGAAAGCATACTCTCGGACCGACTGAATTCAAGATTACAACCTATATAAGAAAAAAACGCCCGTTCTCCCGAATAAGGGGAATAGGCGTCCATTGTAAATTCGGTACTATTGCGGTGATTAGTCAATGAAGTTTGAAACTTGTAACATTTTTATCATCACACTTGCTGCCTGTGCTCGTGTTACCACACCTTGGGGATCAAACTTACCATTCCCCATGCCGTCCATAATGTTAGCATTGAACAGCATTTCAATATCTGAGACGAACATCTTGCTCATCAGGTTCGTATCTTTAAAGACATCTTCCATCTTACGTTCAGATTTTTTAACAACGACATCATTTTTTCGTAATGCGACCGCTAGAATCAACGTCATCTCTTCTCTTGTAATCGGTTTGGTTGGTTCAAACTGGCCATTCGCGAACTTCGTTAACAAACCAGCTTGTTTCGCCTGATTGATCGCTTCATAATACCAAGTCTCTGTGGCAATATCATTATAAGGCTTTCCGATACTATCACTATCACCATGAAGGTTTAAGCTGTTGACGATCATCTGCACAAATTGCGCGCGTGTTACGTTTATATTTGGAGCGAACTTCCCGTTCCCCATCCCGTCAACAAGCGAATGATTGGCACTCTGATTAATATACTGTTCTCCCCAATGACCGCTAATGTCTGAGAACGTGACATTGTTGTTCACGACGACGAAGATGCCTTGACTTTGGGTTTGTGCGGTTGCCACTTCATTTGTAAACTTCGCAGGTACAAACGAGAATCCTTTATTCGCATATTGTAAGACAGCATTTCCTTTTTGCCCAGTATGAAGTGTTAGGTTAGCATAGTTGTTCAGATCAATTCCAGCTATATCCTTCACAACAGCGTTACCGCGCTCAGAAATAGTGAGCTTGATGCTGGATAAATCACTGACCATTTTCCCTAATGGAAATTTGGCTTTAAACGCTTGTTCTACTTCCTGCTTGGATTGACCCGTCAGTTTGTTAATCGCAAGCGTCACGATGATTCTGTTCAAGTCCTTTCCTGCTAATTTCCCTTCCATGCCGTTCATTCTAGTTACAATGTCAAATGGCAATGTGTATGTGCCTGATTTGAATGTAATCAATAATTCGCCATCTTTATTTTTGGCATAAAGGTCTTTGAGCGTTTGAACAGTAGTCTGCAAGTTGACTTCCTCTTGGTTGTTCATATTAACAGGCGTTGTCTTTTTCTTTCCATCCATTTGTGAAGCAAGCAGATCAACGAGCAGGTTTCCTTTTCCATCCCGTAACCTAATGACACCTGTCGGAACATCTTTTGTTGGTGGAGTTACTTGATCGTTATTGTTGCCATCTACGCCCTCATCAGTATTTCCAGGGCCTGGATTTCCTGGGTCAGGCTTTACCGGGTCGGGATTTCCTGGATCAGGTTCACCTGGGTCTGGCTCTTCAGGAT
The DNA here is from genome assembly GCF_051550225.1 of Paenibacillus sp. FA6. Lineage (NCBI taxonomy): Bacteria > Bacillati > Bacillota > Bacilli > Caryophanales > Paenibacillaceae > Paenibacillus > Paenibacillus sp. FA6. Next base: position 3,804,311 of record NZ_CP188820.1, read on the forward strand.
CCGTTTGTTTGGCAATTTCAAATTTCAATTCGCCCTCAACTTTTTCCCCAGTTGTAAACTCAAGTTTAACTTTGATAGTGTATTTCCCTGAATCCGAACGGGTATCAAGCTTGATTTCACGTGTTCCGTCAAAAGTTGCTTCTTGCCACCCGCTACCATTCACTTCATATTGCACTTTGGAAATCGTAAGTCCAGGTGTAGCGTATGGGGACAACCAGAGATCAACATCACCCTGATAGGTTCCATCTTGATTTTTCATCCCTTTGGCAACGAGCTCTAGCGGTTCAGGGATGATGACTAGCGACTTCCCAATTTCGAGTGTTACAGTGTCGAGATTATGTTCTAACCCTGAGGCTAATAACACTTTAGCCGCAACCGTATAATCTCCCATATCCGAAAGGGTTGTCAGTGCTTGTTCCGCTTTACCGTCGAAGGCTGCTTCTGTCCAATTGCCATCATTGACTTTGTAAAGCGCTTTGCTAATCGCAAAACCGCTCACATCATAGGGTGACAGTGCCACTTCGACAGCACCGCTATACGTTCCATCCTGATTTGGGGTACCCTTAACCCTAAGTTCAAGACTAGGCTGCGAGGTTTCGGAATTCGTAATGGCAAATTTATAGTCCGTTGCTGTTCCTGATTCGCTCTCAGGCTCAACTTGAATCGCAAATTCATTTAATGCGCCATTTGGCGACTTCAATAAGCTTTGATCCACTGAAACAAATCCCTTGTTTGAAAGGATTACCTTTCCAGCTCGATCGACGAGAGAAACCGTTGCCTTGCTGTTTGCCGCTGTCGCCAAAAGCTGTGTACGCTTCAAGTCATTCGATTGAAGATTATACACCGTTATGTTGCCGTCAAAGTCCACCTTAACGCCGCTTAACGTCACGTTGCTTAATGTCGAATCCAGCACATCCGCAGATTCCTGGAAGAACATCGTCTGAACGCTGTTGCCGGTTTGACTGAACTGTACAGTTTCCGTCTTTCTCTCTTCCGCCGAGAAAGCCAACAATTGCGAGCCGTTGGTTGCAAGGTATCGACTCTCGACAATTGCGCCGCTACTGTCCAGCAAATTCAGCAGTACATTGCCCGACGCCACAGGGACCATATTCATATTTTGCATCGTCAGCTCAACAGCCGTGTTGGCGGCAGTGTTCGTCTGCTCCAGCGTCAGCAGAATGTTGGTATTGTTGTGCTTCACGGCAAGATTCTCGAACACGAATCTAGTATCGTTATTGGATTCGTCGAATTCAGTTACCACATCCCCATTGGCTTCCTCCACCCAACTGTGCAAATAAATCGAGAGCCCTTTGTCGGGTATTTCGGTCAAGCCAAGCGTCTTCAGATAATCTTGCATATCCAATTCGATATGATGGACATACGCGCCATTATCGATCAAATTCAACTCATCGTCACTCGCAATGGTGACCACAGGATTGATTAAATTATCGTCGGTATACACCATATCTCGGTACAGACCCAGCTTGACGACTCTGCCTTTGCCCGCAAGCGTCGTATCGTTCTTGTTGTAGAGCGGAACGGACAGGATGCGCTTGCCGCCTTCTTCCTCAACGATACGAACCGGAGATATCCCCACATCCGGGATGTCCAGCTTCAGCTTACCGCCCTTTGATATGGTTTCGCCATCTGCGAAGACAACGTTCACCGAATACGCAATATCCGTTATGGCAGCAGGAACGGCGTAAGGAGCAGTCAGCACCTTGATGCTGTTCGGGAACAAGTCCAGCCCGCTGTGCGATGTCGTCTGTCCGTCGACATCGATCGTAACCGAATCGATCCGACTTAACCCCTGATTCACGAGACTGAACTGGATCGGCATATCATATCCGCTCACGATATCGGTGGGCGTCAATATAATTTCATCCGCATTAAACTTATTTCTGTATGTTTCCGTTGCGGTGTACATAGCACTCACCGTTTTAGACACATGGATCGGGATGTCGTCCCCGGCTCCATTCCCGTTCTTCGGTGTAATACTGCCGACAACCTGCGTATCCGTCGTATACGTGGTTCCAAGAATCAGCGCTTTGATCTCCGTGCCATCCGGATTGTTCACATAAGCGTCGACCGTATCAATTTCCGTAAAATCTGGCATCTCAGCTACATCAATCACGCCGGACAGATACAACTCCTGCCCGTCCGTTCCGAATTTCACAGCCTTCAGAACATCGCGAGTCGTAATAGCTGTCGGACTGATGTCCGTCTCCGCCTCTTTCCACATAATGGAGAGATGATCAATTTGGTTAAAGTCGTTCTTCATTTTCACAAACGTGAAGTTCGGATTAATTTTTATGTCGTTATAAGTACCTAACACATTCAAGCTTTCGATAAAATCGGGATAGACTTCACCGTCCGGGTTGATCGCCAGCAGCTTAATATCTTGCTCCAGGACGCCTGTATCCTTACCGGTCGTATGCCAGGCAAGAACGAACCGTTCAACGTTATCCGCGAAGGATGCTCTCGTCAACTGCGGGTTCTCGTTAGCATTGCGATCATCGGCATTGCGACCACTGGTGACCTGCAAGTTCTTGACGATCCCCTTCGTCTGCCAGCCTTTCGATGTAGGTGCGCCATCCAATTCCGTATTCACCACAGCATAAATAATTTCATTATCTGTGCCGGCAACGTTGTCTACGGCAGACATTCCGTTGACATTGCCTTGATTCACACTATACATAACCGCAGCCGTGCCGTCGCCCAGCATCTCCGCTGCGAGGCCCATAACGGTGCCGTTCGTCCCGTTGTACAGCGTCTCTACATCGCTCCACAGCCCCATTGCCGTATCGTAACCCGTATACACAATGTTGTCCGATTCTGAGAAATCAAGCGGATTATCGACACTCGACGATGAGACACTGCGATAAGCGACGAACACTTTTCCATCGTTTACCGCCACGACAGGCGCGAGATCGGGACTCTTGTTGTCCGTCAGTCGATGCGTCGTCCACTCGGTCCCATTATAAATCGAAGCCATAATTTCGGCGCTGTTGTTCATCAGCACAATGTCTTCATTCGTAACTTCTTCGCCTGCGGCTTTGTCAATCTTCTCTTGCTGCCTCACCCATACCGCCGCGATCAGATTGCCTTCCCCAGCCACCTGCAAGCCAGTATCTCCATAGCCTTTATCCGTCGTAATTGGACCCTTATCAAGGTAAGTATTGCCGCTCTTCACCGCCCAGGAAGCGACCGTATCTTCGATTGCTGTGCTGTTACCGTCCGAAAGATAAACAAACATCGAGCCGTCCTGTGCTACTTGCGGATTGGCGTACGGATAAGCATTCGTCTGCAAGGCTGCAGGAGCCTCATTGACCGGATCAAGACTTCTGGCCTTCAACGAAGACGAGACATGCCAGGCGCGATCATACTCGGACAGATAATTCCGGTCTTCCATCGTCTTCGATTCCAGCACATGCATGTCCTCTTCGCCGATGCTGTGCATATAAGCTGCGATGGCTGTGTCGACATTGGCCGCGGTTAATGGCGACACGCCATACCTACTCCAATAACTTTGAATTTCACTCCAATTATCATACACCCATGAACGACTATACCGCAGGGTTGCGAAATCGTGCTCGATCGAGATAAATAAGAACTTCAACACGACCTTGATGCCGGCGATCCCTTCCAACTTAAGCTTATTGCCGTACATAGTGTCATTAACACTGGCCAGGTATTCCCTGTTTAGCCACGTACTCGTATTTTCAATCGTAACGCGTCCGAACACACCAATTTTCGCCGCAATGATCGAGTAGTCAAAACCGATACCTCCGAATAATTCGACGTAAGCGATGATGCGAAGCGATGTCAAATAATCATTGACGCTGGTAAGCTCCGGATCTTTCCAATCACTGCCCGGCAATTGGTCGAATAGCACCGAAGCTTTAAAATCAACTTCAACTCCACCGCCGACCGTAAGGGAAAAAGTCAAGGGAACATAACTTGCCATCACATTCCAGTTTTGCGTGAACTCAAATCCGCCGCCAGCATGGAAGCCACCGCCCAGCACGACCGTCTCCCATTGACGGCTCTCAACATTGTAGCGAATTTCGCCCACATAGTACCCGCCGGCAGAGAATAGTACGCTGCCGTCTGAATTTGATTTTTGACTGTTCTTATACTCCTTCTTCTGCTCCGCCAAATAAGTGCCTTTGGCTACACTTTTGCCATCGCCCAAGCCGGGTACGAAGGACGAGTCTCGGGTCTGAAGAAATTCGACCTTGCCTGAACCTCCGCTTGTATTATCGTCATCGATCGTTGGCATATTGCCGAGTGACGCCGATATGATCGTTCTGTAAACCATCGGATCAACTGTCGGAATGACACGCATGGACAGAGGCCCCACGTCCAGCCTAAGCTTATCCATCAGCGATAATGACTCCTTCACCATCTCGTCAATGTCAACGGGATTCTCGGTACTGCCGTTAGCTTTCTCCATATCTTCCTTCAGATCCCGGACCATCTTGCTCAGATCCCCACTGTTTATGGCTTTAACCCCGATCATGTTGACGACAGTAGCAGCAGATGTATAGCTTTTTCTGAAACTGTCCGGTTGATCATACAGCCTGAAATTGATCGAACCCGATTTGGCTTGCTCCAGCCAGATCGTATCTTGATTCAGCACTTGTTCATGACGCGTAATTATCGCATCAGAGAACGGATATTTGACCGTTTGATACGACTGTCCTTGTGGAGCAGATCCAACTTCATTCAGCAGTTCCGCAAAGGCTTCATCGCCCACTTTCTCTCCCCACCACATGAATTCAGTCGTCAGCTTCACACTCGGAACCTGATTGCTCGGGCCGAAGCTGCCGTCATATGTCAGGATCGGTATTCTATAATGATCCTTGTCACTCACAACGTATTGATTGACCATTACGGGCGACTTCTCTGACGCCTTATGGGCGATGAGCGTGGATATTTTCTCCCCGAACGCAATCATATCGACCGCATTGGAATTGCCGTCCAGTATAAGCATCTGCGGCGAATACTCATCTCGTTCAAACATAAATTCAAAGACGATCTCAATCTGATCCTTCGCTGACAGCGTCGCAGCGTTATTCTCGCCAGCTTCCTTGGAATAGAAATCCGTTGTATCGAAAATAACTTCAAGCTTCCCTTTTGGCCCTAACCTCTGGGTAACGCCTTGACCCCCAATTTCTGTAGCTTCAGCGTAATGTCCGTTCTTATATACACCGCCGCGATACGTGACCTCGCCCATATAAGGGGTGCCGTCCGGCGTCTTGAAGAAGATCTCCACTTTCGACAATTGACGAAGCTGCAAAATATTGATCGGATAAAGCTCCAGGGTTGCCGGGTCTTTTTCTTTACTTAATAATGTTTTTTGGCTTAGCACACCCGTATAGGTCGTGTTATTAAACTTCGAAGTCACAAAGACATCGCTGGCAATACCATTCTCATCGAAGAGTGCTAATTCACCTTTCGCATTGCTGCTAATCGAGCGTTCTTCGCCCTTTTTATCCGTATAAACGATCGTTGTGCTGGTCTTGGGATAAAATTGAAATAAGTACAGCTTATCCTTCAACGTTTCAACGCTTACATCCAGCTTCGCTTCTATGCCTGTTTTGGCGTGAATAGCCGTAATAGTCGTCTCACCATCCCCCATTCCGGACAGTGTGAAGCTGTGTTTCGGCTGGTAAGAAGAGTAGGCGAACTTCTCAACATCTGCGATGATGCCACCGCTCATGAAATTGATAATGCCTGCCTCAAGATTGCTTGATTTCCATTTGATCTGATCGGTTAATTCTCTTATATCAGTGTAATCCTTGTTGTTGATACTCATTTCATTCTTCAAACTAATATCCCGTTTCAAGGCAACTCGTTGATCATTGGTCATGTTTCTTATTGTTGCGACGTTACTCATCGTATGCGTTTCTCTTGATTGTCCGTCGATTTGAATATGAAGCGCATCACTCTTATACACTTGTAAATATAAGGAGTCATATGACCATGTGGAATCCAAACTGTTTTTGGCGGCCAACGTGATCGCATACACATCTTTGATCGATTTGCTGTCCGCTACAGGATCAATCGCTAACTTATAAGAACCGCCCGTTTCCGTTGCGCGACTGCTGCTAAACTCTTCAGTCGCTTGATCGAATGTAATCAGGCTGTCCGAAATAAGCGTACCGTTCTTCGTCACTTTAAAATCGAAATCGCCTTTATTTACAGGGTCGAAGTTAGCCAAATCCCATTGTAAATCCAGGGAACCAATCCCGTCGGTCACAAATTGCCCCATGGATTTATCAAGCTTAATGACGGCTGCTTCTGAATTTACCACGACATACGATAACGCCGATAACGTTCTCGTCGGGTGTTCCGGATTTCCGGTACTGATCCGAACTGTATAACTTGGCGTGCTTTCATTTGAAATATCCTTCATATATTGTCTAGGGATGGCAAAATGGGTTGCATTGATAAGTTCCGTTGTTGCTGGCGCCTTCCATGTCTGGATTGGGGTTAGTGCCGCAAGCTCTGTTTTCTCCCAAAAGCCTTCATACAATTCAATCTCAAAATTTGCGTCCGCTGGATCATCGCCCGCTGGAGCAAGCTCTATGTACTTGCTCATCACGTTCGTCGTCCAAACGATGTTTGCATCTTTATTTTTGGGGACATACACCCGGTTTGCAAAATCAGGTACGACTACCATGGCTGGTCCATCTGCGTTAATTACAATTTCTTCAGATGTTATTTCAGTTTGTGGCGTAAGTTTTCCATTGTTTTTGGCGATCAGGGTGAACTTCACAATACCAGATTGTTTAGGAACAATCGTTCCATCCGCATTTATGGTTGCGACCGTTTCATCGCTGCTTGTCCATTCAAATTGATCGGACGTACGAAAAGTCGCATCAGGCGGGTAGGTAAATCCCAATTGTGTTGCAACAGGGTTAGTTATCGATACAACATGACTTTCACCTGATGGCCAAGCTGTCGGATACGTGATCGTCAAGTCGTCAGGGTGAATATATTTGATCTGGTCAACCGTGAAATTAGTAAACATATCAGACAATAGGCCAAACCCCTCCAAATCCTCACCGCTGCTGAGTGGGTTGCGATTATAATAAATTTTCGCTCTAAGCTTGCCTTCAACTTGATTACGGTTACTCATCAAATCATAGATATCTTCCGTAATCTCGTAAGTCCCTTCAAGAACTAGTGGTTCAATAGGAAGTCCGTCCCCACCCAGCTTCGTATGCAGCTCAACAATCCCCTGTGTTTTATTGCCGAACGACACGATAAGACGCTTACGAATGTCTTCCGGCTCCCAGCCGCCATCTTTAAGCCAATCAGACCTCCCCTTCTCATGATCCAGATTGACCGTCACCATAGCTGTATCGCCAACGGCATAGCTCGATTTGTCCAATACTAAAGATTGAAAAGCGTCAGACCGTGCGGGCATGATGACAATAGCGGGCGTATTACTGAAGGGCTTCCCCCAAGCCATATCAGGCAAAACTCTATCAGCGTAGCCCCATTGTGCTTCAACTGATGGCTGGTATAGACTAAAGTTTAGCCGGGGTATATTCATATAGTAATAGTACGGATCGCCATGGCCGCTTGATTGCAATACGCTTAAATCGTCTGGGACAGTATCCTTTCCGATGATCGTTTGATACCCCCAAATATAAGACAAACCGCTGCTCACAGCTTTTCCCCAACCAGTATAACTACCGTTTGGCTGTTGAGCTCCGTTTTTAGAATACACCGGAATTGTAACCACGGGAGTGGCAACAAGATCCTTGCCCTTTAGTTGTAAAAGCGGATGATTAGCTGGAGTAGAATCCAACATTTTCAATGTAACGATGTCATTATAGGTAACCGTAATCGGTACCATTTGGTCTGTGGTGTAGATCCCTTGAGCAGTCTCTACACGATCTATCTCTAATTTATCCGGATTCCATTGCTTCTTTGGATACCCGTACCGTTGTCCCTCAGCATATCTGAAAAAATCCCAATAATCTGGAGAAAATCCATTCATTTCTGGATTCCTAACTTCTTGCCCTTTTCGGATTCCGGGGCCATAGGATATATACGCCCCTCCGTCATAGGAATGAGAAAAAAACGAATTACTGCTGCTAGAACCCCTAAGTGAATAAAAATCTGTACGGATCCCATCAAGGTTCTTATAATTATAAAAATGGAGGTAGTCCATTCTGGCAAAGCCTTCCCAAACATGTTGCTTGTAGTCCACCGGTAATTGTGGATTTGCATAGTATTGTTCAGCATCAAATAACCACTTGACTGTTTTATTGTATTCTCCAGGCTCGATGGTTATCGTGCCTTTGGCGGGAGCGTATCTGGTTCCGCCTATATCCTGAATAGTGGACTTCAGAGCCCCTTCTATTTGTTCATAATCGAAAGAAATCGGTGCCGTGCGCTTGCCTCTATGTATGCTGCTATCGCCGAAAGTCAATTCCAAAACAGCATAAGTCTTACCCTCAATTTCAGTCTTCCCAAGAACGCCTCCCACACGGAAATACGTTCCGTCTTCATAAGTCTCATCAACAGCAGTTGCCATAAGCGCAACATCTGCTGCCTCGATATTGGGCTCATAATGATCATTGCCACCCAGAGGATTGCCCTCTTCGTCATAGAATCCTAAGCCTTCGTTACCAGCCTGCGTGATGAGCGAATCAAGCTGATCCAGATGCTCTGGTGTAATCGAAACGTCATCGGGAGTCGCATACATTTGCTTTAACGCTTCTAACTGATCTTCAATGTCAATAATCTTCTTGAGTGTGTCCAGACTGATCTGTTCACCGTCAATTTCAGCTATCTTCGTCAAATCAGTGTTTTCATCGGCGAGGATCAGTTTGATCTCGTCTAAGGTGTAACCCGTGCCATCTATATAGATGCGTTGATTCATAAATTGACCATTGGAATCGACTAAACCAAGATCATTAATCGTTTGGAACATCGAGGTAGCGTTTTCAACGCCGTATTCGTTTTCTAAAAACCGCATCAATTCGTCATTCATAACACTTTGTTCAATTCCACCTCTCCCCCCATTAGAATCGGCAAACGCAGAAATCCCCGAACTTGTCACAAGCAACAAGAACACTAATAAACAAGCTACTATTTTCTTCAATTTATATATATTCATCAAGTTAACCACACCTCTCTCGTTAAGCTCTAGGCTCCGTGCTCTATTGAATGTTGTAGCTATGAGATCAGACTTCATCTGCAACTTTTGGACGATGACCGCGATTTCCGCACGCGTAATGAATGCTTTCAGTGCGAGCGTCTTACCATCGCGAAACCTTGACAATGCGGCTTGCAGGCTGTTGCTGCTGCTATTAGGAACATAGATTTTGTTCTCACTGGATTTAGCGCAACCGCGACATAAGCCACAGTATAGTTCTTCTATGAAAAAAACGTATCATCCGAAAGTAGTAGACCGCGCAAAAATTGTCGAAACATGTACGCTCGCTTGCGCTGCCCTTTTATGCGCATAAAAAAACCCTTTAGAATGTTTGGAGGGGTCCAACATACATTCTAAAGGGTCATTCTTCAAAATATAAGAAAGTATAAGTTTCACTTGAATCAATTTCATAATCGCCGATGCAGCTAAATCGGGTTGCGTAATTATGAAATTGATTCTTGATACTCTATTCCTTATATTTTCGCTTAAACGGGTACCTTAAAGTGATACGAAGTATCGCTAGCATCGGAAGCATAATCTCTTTGAAAAGGACGGCATAGCCGTTTCTACTTGATTACTTTGGAAGCAATTGTAGCTCTCTAGCACGAGCTACAGCTTGCCCGCGCCGCTTTACGCCCAGCTTGCCATAGATATTGGAGACATGGGTTTTTACTGTTGGTTCGGCAATGCCGAAGCGAGCAGCAATTTCTTTATTGGATAAACCCTCCGCCACAGCAGTTAATATTTCAACCTCACGATTCGTCAGTGGCTCGATCAGCATCTGCATCACTGTTCCCACAGCAACAGATTGAACACTCTCTTCAGCCGCTGCGGTAGAGTCTTCCAGCATCTTGAAGTAAGTCATCCTGGTAATCATCAGTTCAAGTACGTTTACAGTCCTTTCTATAAACACGTCTGACACATGCGTATTTTCCAAATACAACAAATAAGGAAATTCGCTGCCCAGCATAACCATCCGCATGCAGATGATCGATCGTGGCCTCTGATATTGGATGTAAGGGTCCTTCATATAATAGCTTTGAATAGCATCGCCAAGCACAACCGGTTCTCCCGTCATAAGTACATGGCGCAATACGCCTTCCGCATACAAACCGAACCCTTCACTCTGTAACGTACTTCCTGTCTGAGCTTCGATGTGATAGATTTCATCCTCATATCTGATTACGAATCCTCGATCAGCACCCGCTTGACGAAGTGTATTTGCAAGGAAACGCTCCAACAAATTGGCGTCATCCAGCTTACTCGACCAATTGACAATCTGATGCAGAAGCTCCTCTTCCATAACCGAAGTCTCGCTTTCCTCTACCTTTTTCTGCAGCGGTAGGCCCTTACTCTGGCTCTCGATCTTCAAATCGAAGGGCCCGCTCCCAAATTGCTTCGATGAATACCTCAATAAATCGGCATGTTCGGTTCTGATTTGTATAACTTTAGCTGTAACTCCCCAGACAGAATAAGCCATGGACGCATCCATCATGGATATCGTCGCTCCAGCTTGACTTCCCATCTCTTGATAATAGATAGCAAGCCGTTCGCAAATGATTCCCTCAATAAGCCCATGCTTTTCAGTCCTTGCTACCTTAACTGCATCCATATATCCTTGCATCGCGCCTGAATCATCACCGCTTATTTTTTTCCATTCCGCTTGGATGAGTAAATACGCCGAGGAATTGGCACCGAGATAACCTCTCCTCTTATCCATTAATCGCAATTGTTTATGTACCATTCTCCGGATACGCTTACGTTCTTCCGGGAATGCGCCGGGATACACAGCAACTAACGTTAATGTTTCGTACATGCGCTGTTTGCGAATTCGCACCCAATCCGGCCCCAGCTCATTTTCTCTTCCACGCTTCGCCCAATACAGCGCCTCTTGATACTTCCCTAATACATAAGCCACTTCAAGCTTACAGCCGTAACTGTAGTTGTCTTCATTGTCCTGTTCCTGATCTTCACTTTGCGGAATGGGAATGGCGACATAACTGTCTAATAATATTTCATCTTGAAGTGCCGCTCGATACGCATTGGCAATCTGCATAATTTCAAGTGTCTTGTCATCTGCGTACCGTCGTGGCTTGTCTTCCATATAAGTTAACAACTCGGATAAAGTATTCACGTCTCCGTTATGGGTAATGAGGCATGTAATCACGGCCAGATTTGAAAAAATTGCATCACCGCGCTCCACTCCCCAACGCAATGCATTTTCTAGATAGACGGAAGCTTCAGCTGGATTCTCTAGTTGCTTAGACATTCCGATGATATAAGAGATCCGATACGGCAATCCTGTCTCTGTAAGTAACGTAGATTGCAAAACCTCCAGCTTAGTAACGGGAATGTTCTGAACAAATGATGGAAGTCCCCTCTGCAATAGCAATTCATACACACCAATAATACGTACTAAGGATTCATTGATACCTTTATTTAATCCATAACGAATAAATCTGGCATACAATACCATTAACAATTCCGCGTTGTGCATAAGCAATGGGAAGAAAAGAGCCTCGACCAGTTCAGCTAGTGTTTTGTAGTCCTCATCGTCGTTAGGCGGAACCTGATAAAGCTTATCGCGCATTCGATACATAAACATCTTGGTGTGCATAATTTCCTTAATCAGGGTAGTTTTGGATACCCTGATCGGCAGCATCCATCCGAATTCCGCCAATGCCTCTCTTCCGAACTGCACAGCCATATCATTCTCGTCAAAGGTATTGATTTGAATAAGATGCGTTAAGAGACCCGTACGATCTGCCCGATTCAACTTCCGGTCCTGTTGTTTCAATTCTAGAAAAAGCGCTTTCGCCTGTTCGATGTTGCTGCACATATACTCGCACTGGGCCAATACCAGCATCAACCGATAAATAAGTGAGCCCGACTGGATCTCTTCGCCTGCGACAAGACGCAAGCCGGTTTCATAATACCTCTTCGCTTCAGAGAAGTATGCGTTAGCTAGGGCTTTCATACCCGCCCGAAGATTATGCTCTGCAAGTTCCCCTATCTCTTTGTTGGTCATCTTCGCCATGCCCAGATTCAAATGATCGATCGTTACGAACATCGCATCGTTGTCCCATTCCGGATGAGTACGCTGCAGCAGACGACCCAACTTCAGATGCCATTCTGCGTGCCGCTCCGCATAGATCCTATAGACCATCCGCTGTACCTGATCGTGCAGAAACATATATATGCTTTCGCCGCTATTCCCGGGATCAGCTTCATCCTCGTGGCAAATCATTCCTTCCACTTCAGCCGCATGCAACAGACGAAGCGTATCTTCGAGCGTACACTGGCTTACTTCAGCAAGAATGGACAGACGGAAGCAAGGACCGATGACGGCAGCGATCGCCAGAAGGCGCATCGTCTCTTCCGGCAACCGGGCAAATCCAGCCTCAATTAGCCGGTGGCTTTCTTTCGAGTCACTTAATTGTCGGATGACTTCCGCATCCCACACCCACTGATGCTGTTTCTCATCGTAGCTTAGCTTTCTTTCTCTCCGCCAGCTTTCCAGCAGAAGGCTCAGAGAATGGGGGTTGCCTCCGGTCTGATGATACACCGATCTTGCCAACAAGCGGATGCGTGCCGTATCTTCATGCATAATGTGTGAGATATACTGCCTCACATCTTCATACAACAAAGAATGGAGGGCAATATGCTCCGTTGTTTGAACACGTATCGTGGTAAGCCAATGGGCTACTTGCAATTGTTCATGGTTCCCCTTGCCTGAATCTTGATCGGTTTCCGTCCGATAGGCGCCAATCACCATCAGCCCTGGCACCGCTTCCTCTAGTGCAAGCGTGCGAAGGACCTCAAGCGTGCCTACGTCAGCCCATTGAAGGTTGTCGATAAACATGACGAGCGGCGGCTTAATATCAGCAAAACAACGGATCAAGTCAGGTAACAGTTCTCCGAAACGTGTCTCGACTTCAGTGTCGAGTAAAGACGGAACATCCGATGGATTACCCAGCAGCGTCTTGACTTCAGGTAACAACGCCGTTATCGTCCGTGATTCTTGTCCCAATACAATACTAAGCCGTTTCTTTAACGTCGTGATTGTAACGGCCGACTCGCTCCATATTTGATTAATCCATTGCCGCAACGCTTGAAGAATAGGTCCAAAAGGCTCGCTTTGTTGAAGGAAATCGCATTCCCCTTCAACAAACCTACCACCACTTCTCTCAATTAATGACTGAAACCGATGAACAAGGGTCGTCTTCCCGCTTCCTTCATGCCCTGTAATCCATCTGAATGTAGCTGTTCCTGATGCAGCCAGTTCAAGCCCAGCCTCTAGTTGATTCATTTCATCATTACGTCCATATAATGTGTTAGGAATAACGAACGTACGGACCTTATCGATGTGACCAATCTCAAAAGATATTAAATCCCCATTCTGTTCTAGCATTCTCTCGCACTGCTTCAGATCGTAAAGCAAACCGTAAGCACTTTGATATCGATCCACAGGTGACTTGGACAATAGTTTCACAATAATAGATTGAAGGGGACCCTCCAATTCCGGTCGGAGCTCGCTTATTGGATGCGGCGACGCAGAAATATGTACACTCGCCCAATCTTCCTCGCCTTGAGGCCGAAACGGCATTTGTCCGGTTAGCATTTCATAGAACATGACGCCCAGCGCATAAAGATCGCTACGTCCGTCCGGTGTACGATTGATCCGACCCGTTTGCTCAGGAGATCGATAGGCAGCATCAAACTCGACACTCTCAGTTAACTTCGCCAGCTTTGCATCGGAACGGATTCTAATATTGGAAGGACTCAACCCTCCGCTAAACGCATTCTGTTGATGTACGAGGTACACCATCTCCGCCAAAGTAATGGACATTTGCACGAAATCAGCTAGCTCCATAGGTGAATCTCTCAACCAATTCTTCAGCTTTCTTTCATTAGTGCTAATCATATAGGAATTCCTCTTATATTCACTTTGTAGTTAGTCATACTCTCTTCCATATAGTAACATAATTTCATTAAGTAGCGGCCACTGAAAGACCTCAATTGTAGCTGGATGAGACTGTATGTTTGGTAAATATGAGTAAACCATGGATTTGATGAACTACGCAATTCATAATAAAAGGAGGCTTCTCACTAAGTTCAATTTGAACTCATGAGAAGCCTCTTTTTTATTCAATGTGGTAAACCGATGTTGTCTAGCTTGAGATTTCTTGCTGGGCAAGGGATTTCAGGTCAGTTTACCGGATACGCGATCTTCTTTAACCCCAGTGCGAGTTGCGTTCAAGGCATCTTCGATGCGTAGTTTTCGTTCTTAATAAACTCTTGATAAATCCTGGTTACAACTGTTTACGCTATATTCAAATTAGGAAGGTGATAAATATGAACTTCGTTAGATATACTCGAATATGAACAAGATGCTTGGGAGAAGGGCGTGCGAGAAAAACATGAACATCGTTGATGCAGCTACTTCAGTTGAAACATACGTATGATCATCGAATAGGCCTAGAGCAAACATTTCTGTAAGAAGTCGTTCATTAGCTTGATCGATACGTTTTTTTGCTTATCCCCTATCAATTCATTTCCCCCAATCTTTTTAAAAGAATTTCATACAGGTTTTCTACAGAGTTTTCTCTATTTCATAAAATTGAAATACATTACGTTGTTCTTTCGCTAGATAGAGTGCTGCATCCGAACGTGAAATGAGTATTTTAGAATTCATTCCGTCTTCTGGGAAAACTGCGATTCCAATACTGGATGTCGCTACATTTTTTTGATTGTCAATGAAATAAGGAACTTGAAGGGCATTATACAGACGTGATACAATTTCTAACGCAGCCTTCTTTTCCTTAAAGCCATTTAATAGTACTAGAAATTCATCCCCTCCTATACGGCAAAGAATATCTTCTTCTCTCACGTTCTCTTTTAATCGATTAGCAAATTGTTTTAATAGTTGATCCCCCACTCCATGACCTAGCGAATCATTAATACGTTTAAATTTATCGATATCAATATACATCACTGCAAGCATTTGACTCTCTTTCTTTGCACTTTCAATTGCTTGATTGATCTGTTCTGTAAAATAATGCCTGTTCGTTAAACCTGTTAATGGATCATGGAATGCTAAAAATTCGAGTTGTGCTTCATAATTTTTTTTGGATGTTATATCTCTCAATAATACTTGAATAACAGATTCACCTTCAAAAACAATAGACATCATAATAATTTCAACCCAGATTGTTTCACCGTCGAAACGTAATAGTTGTTCAATAATTGGTTCTTTTCTAGATATAACCTGATGTATTTTTCTTTTAAACGCGGTTTGATCATCTGTCCTAATAAACTGCCAAACAGATTGACCAAGTACATCTTTTACACTCTTAGCCCCAACTAAACTGATCCCAGGCGAATTTACAAAGACAATTCTTTCATTACTTTCAACAAAAATAGCATCTGGTATAAATTCGACTAAATTTCGATAGCACTCTTCACTTGCCTGAAGTCTTCGTTGAATATTCATTTGTTCGGAAAAATCTTTATACATACCAACAGCCAGTACTTCCCCATTATTAATCGCACGATAGGAGGCTAATATGTCTAAAACGACCCCGTCTTTTCGTTTTCTTTTCGTTACATAGTACGGATTGTCATGTCCTTGCTTAAATTTTGTCAATTGTTGCTCATGCTCTTTCGATGACATATCTGAAAAAAATGGAAAACAAGTAGCCTCGCTAAAATCTGTTTCCTCCCAACCTAGTATAGAGGTAAAGGACGGATTCGCAGAGAGAATTCGTCCATCATATCCAATGGTGAAAATGGCGTCATTCGTATTGCTCCACACAAGTTCTAGTATGTCTTTCTCCACGATTGGTTGACTACTAAATTCCATTTCCCATTCCCCTTCGACTGAAAGATTAAAATAATTAAAAAAAACTAACCGGATTAGTTACCGATTAGCTTCTAGATAATATATCATGCTTCAACTGTAGAGCTATCAATATGCTAACTAGGATAACTGATCATCTCATTAAACCTTGAATACAGTATGTCTTTTATTGATTGAATACGCGTTTATCGACTGCGTATAATTGACTGCCCGCGATGGCTAAGAATGCTGCCATTGCCATTAACGCTAAATCAAATTCGAAGCCATCTACAAATCCAGCTGCAAACTTCACTGTAATAATAGCACCCGCCATAAGTAATACAAATAAACCTGCAACAATACGAGTTGCTAAACCGATGATTAACAAGATTCCACCTACTAATTCAAGACTAGCTACACCATAAGCTAAAAATCCTGGTAAGTTGATACTTTCAAACCATCCAACTGTACTTCCTATTCCATCTTGAAATTTAACCAGACCATGTACTGCAAAAATTAATCCTAATACGACACGTATGATAAGTGCCCCTACTTCATTTCTAAACATTTTTAATCTCCCCTTACTATCTCTTCTTTTAATTAATAAACTTGTTGATACCATTGTTTTGCAGCTTCCACTTCTGTCATTGTAAGCTGATGTCCAGTATTTACCCATTGAACACCTACTGATGCACTTGCATCTTCTAACATTTGTTGAAGTTCAACCGATTCTCTTTGAGGACAAATTGGATCGTTTGTTCCGGCTGCTATAAATACTTGGATACCTGTTAAATCTGGAAGTGTTATGCCACGTCTTGGCACCATAGGATGATGTAAAATCGCACCCTTTAATGCATCGTTAAAGTGGAATAACAGACTAGCCGCAATATTAGCACCGTTTGAATAACCAATAGCCACTATGTTTTGACGATCAAATTTATATTTAGCTGCAGCTTCATCTAAAAAGCCATTGAGCTTATTAGTACGGAAAATTAAATCTTCCTCATCAAATACACCTTCAGCTAAGCGTTTAAAGAAACGGGGCATCCCATTTTCTAATACATTTCCACGTACGCTGAGTATGGATGCTTCTGGATCCAAGATATCTGCTAAAGAAATTAAATCATGCTCATTTCCGCCAGTACCATGTAAAAGTAATAGGACTGGCTTTTCGTTATTTGTTCCTTTTTTATAAATATGTTGCATACTAATATACCCTCCTATGAGTTGCGCTCATTACTTTGGTCTTTCAATGGAGAAAATATCACCAATTGCCGCATAATTAGCTCCAGCTAAGCGGCTGACAGCGTTTAAGCCTCTCGGGTCAATTCGACCATCTTCATAAATCGCTTTATCAATGTGAAAACGTACAACCTCTCCAATAAACAAATCACTACCTGGTCCATCTCCACCGAAGGGAATGGATTGTACTAGTCTGCATTCCATCCGAACTTTCGCTTCCATAACTCCCGGTACAGATACGTTTTCACTTTGTACCAGCGTTAGATTCGCTAATTCTATTTCACTTTCAGTAGCAGATAATGACGCTGCAGTTTCATTGATTTTCGCCACATTTTCATCATCTACAATATGCACAACGAATTCACGACTGCTATAAATATTTCTTGCAGTATCTTTCAATTTATCACTAGGTCTTTGGATAGCAAGTGAAACCATCGGTGGGTTGGATGAAACAATATTGAAATAGCTAAATGGTGCACCATTTACGATGCCATCCTCAGATTGGGTAGTAACAAAGGCTATAGGTCTTGGAATTATAGAACCAATTAGTAGTTTATAATTATCCCGCTCACTATTTTGTTTTGGATCAATTGAAATCAATATGTTCTGCCCCTTTATTAATCGATTGAAAACACTTGAATTGGAATAAGCGAATTGACTAATTGCTCACGATGTTGTTCGTATTGAGCTGGTAACATCAACTGAGTACCCATTGTTTCAGGTGTCTCATCATGTGCAAATCCTGGTAGATCTGTTGCAATTTCAAACAGGATTTCCCCTGATTCACGGAAGTACATCGCGTTGAAATAATTACGGTCCTTCAACTCCGTTACATGTTGACCATGATTCATGGCATGTTGTTGCCATTCAAGATGATCTGCATCATCCTGTGCACGCCATGCAATATGGTGAACGGTACCAACACCCATTGATCCACTTACACCAGTCACCATTTTTAGATCAATAATATTACCGATATCTGCTGGAGCTTTAAAGCGTCTATAATCACCCTCAGTTCCAACTAATTCAAGTCCCATTACATTCGTTAATGTTTTAGCAGTTTCTTCTGGTCTGCTTGAATAAAGTGTTGCACCACCAAAACCTTTAATTGCGACTTCTGGTGTAACTCCGCCAAATGTCCAATTGTTTTGTACACCTTCTGCACGTGCAACAAGTTCTAAATGTAAGCCATGTGGATCATCAAATTGAATCACTTGTTCTCCAAAACGCTCCGCTTTTTTTAATGGAACTGCAAATGTTGCAAGACGGTTGACCCAAAAGCTTAATGCTCCGATTGGGACTACATACGTTGTCACGCCAACCTGTCCGTCTCCAATTTGTCCTTGATAGGCATCTGCCCAAGGGAAAAACGTAATAATTGTTCCTGGATTTCCTCCTCCATCTCCAAAATACAGGTGGTATGTGCCTGGATCATCGAAATTCACTGTTTGTTTGACTAAACGTAAACCTAGTACTTCTGCATAAAAATCAATATTTTCCTGTGGATGACCTACGATTGCTGTAATATGATGAATGCCCGCTGTTTGTTTTTCCATTATTATAAACCTTCCTTTCTATCCGAATCATTTTAGTATAAATTCTGAGCAAAACCTTCAATCCACTTAATAGCGTTTTGCTCAAAATTTATTTATTAAAAACACAAAATGTGCATGCGCAGATGCACATGCACATTTTGCGATTTCCTTACGTTATAATTATTTACGAACTGTATTTAATGCAGTTGTCCAAGGGATAACTTGGTCTAGCATTTGATTTACTGAATCTGCTTGTACAGAAGCTGGTTTAAAGTTAGTACCACTTTCGAAGTCCGTAAATAATGATAATGCTGGATGTACACGAACGTGCGCTACAAGTAATTCACTTAAAATACCTCGTAAATGCTCTGTCGCGCGAGCTCCACCTACCGAACCGTATGATACAATACCTGCTGCTTTGTTGTTCCACTCTTCACGCAAGTAATCTAAAGCGTTTTTTAGTGCTCCTGTAATAGAGTGATTGTATTCTTGAACGATGAATACGAATCCGTCTTGTTTTGCGATGATTTCTGACCATGCTGCTGCACCTGATGCGTCGCCGCCAGCCTCACCTAAAAGTGGTAATTTGTATTCTGCGATATCGATAATCGTGTAGTTTGCATCCCCACGTTTATCTGCTAATTCTTTTACCCATGCCCCTACTTGTGGACTTACGCGTCCCTCACGTGTTGATCCTAAAATAATACCTATGTTTGATTTTGTCATTGTTATTTCCCCCTCTTGTTGTGTTCCAAATAATTTATTTAAAAATCCCATTTTTTCTATTTCACCTCCTTATAAGTACTCTTTTTCTATTTTAAGTGTGCTACGTACCGTGTTGATTGGTCGCACTGATGCCTCAATTCGTTCCCGTTTCCCTTCAAGGAAAGGTGGTAACGATAAAATTTCCCCTACTGTTTCGTAAGGCTCATCCCCCATAAAGCCAGGACCATCTGTTGCCCATTCAAAAAGGATGCCAGGTGCTACGCGTGCATATAAAGATTCAAAGAAGAAGCGATCCACATACCCAGAAGTACCGAAACCAGCAGCTTGCATATGTTCAATCCATTCATATAATACTTTCGTATCTTCTACGCGGAAGGCTGCATGATGAACTGTACCATAGCCTTGACGACCTTCCGGGAAAATCGTATTATGTTCCACAATTACTTGCGCACCATTCCCACCTTTACCAATTTCAAATAAATGCAGTGAACCTTCTTGTGCGATTTCACGCATTAACATTACTTTTTCCAAAATTTCTTTTAAATAATCAAATTGTGCAATACGAACATGAATCGGTCCTAAGCCTGTAATGGCAAATTCCAATGGTACGGGACCATTTTGCCAAGGCGTTCCTGATTCAATACCCTCATTAAATTCATCAGAAACCAACATATATTGTTGGTCATCAAAGTCCACAAATGAAATAGTTTTCTTACCGAACACTTCTTCAATACCATTATTCTTTACTTTATACTTATCAAAACGTTTCACCCAGTAATCAAGTGCATCGTCTGTCGGCACACGAAAAGAAGTTTTATAAATCTCGTTCGTTCCATGTGTTCCTTTTGGAATACCTGGAAAATCAAAGAATGTCATATCTGTACCCGCAGAGCCTTTATCGTCCGCGAAGAATAAGTGATATGTTTGAATATCATCCTGATTGACTGTTTTCTTTACTAAACGCATTCCTAATACGTATGTGAAAAACTCATAGTTCTTTTCTGCACTACTTGTAATAGCTGTTACATGGTGAATTCCTTTTAAAGGATTCATTATGTTCCCTCCTTTTATTACCTCGAATGTATAACTCTCTATTTTAAGATATTTATTTAAAAAAATTTATACTATATTTGCATGATGTCCAATTTGTTTGAGTAATTCTAATACAGCAAACCCCTTCAACATACCCCTAAATATAATATCTCTAATTCGAGATAAATATAACATGATTTCATTTTTTCTGTCAACACTTTAGTTAATATTCAAATGAAAGAGCTAGTTACACTTATAGGGAAAAGACTTCCGTCTATTGCAAAAGAAATAATCCCCGACTCTTCCGAAACTATAAGAACTAACGCATCACTTTTTTCCGAGAGTCCTAATGCTGCACGATGACGGGTACCGAGTTTCTTTCCACCTGAAACGACGTTAGATAAAGGAAGAACATTTGCTGCGGAATATATTTTATCTCCTTTTATTAATACAGCACCATCATGTAAAGGATTCCCAGGATAAAAAATGGATTCCAATAAGGAATTTGTCAATCTCGCACCAATAATGGTACCCGCTCGAATTAATGATTCTATACTATCTTTACGCTCAATTACGATTAACGCACCATGCCTTTGATGAGAAAGATGTTGAATACAAGTAGATATTTCCAAATATTTATCAGTATAGGGAGACAAATAATTGTTGAGATAAAAAGAAGCCGCCATCGTTTCAACTTGTTCAAATTTATCCTTAAGATCCTTAAGCTCACCTAAAACACAATAACTATCATTGTTTAACGTTTTTATACCTATATTTATGTCAGCTGATATGTTCTCTAAACTTTCCATCAATTTGATCTTCAATTGAGATAAATCCAAAGCTCCTTGGGACATTAAGGTACCTCTTTTCAATATTAGTATTGTCCACTTTAACTATACCCAAATTTAAATTAAACATACTTACTTCTCCAATGTATTATTTAGTTTCAAAATATTTATCTATAACTTAAAATTTTATATTTTTCTATTTGAAAAAAATCCTCTTTAGCCCAATTAAATATAAACCAAAAAGCATCGACTTCTTAGAAAGTTGATGCTTTTTGTGTTTATATTTAGTTTTTAAGTATAAAGCGCATTTTATTAAATAAATCAATTACTAACTCGACTGACGTACAATATGATCTGCTAGCCTTATAGCTAAAGCTACATTGGAAAGGACAGGTCCAGCCGCAGTGAGTGAAGGAAGAACACTGTTGTCAGCTACGAATAAACCTTGAACACCATGTACTTGACCGTGGCGATTTGTAGCTGAAGTATTTGGATCGTCACCCATTCTGCAAGTGGAAGCCTCGTGCATGTCACTTCCAGGTGGACGAAGAGTTAGAGTAGAAGTATCTAAAGTAACTCCCATCGCAGCAGCAGATTGGATAATTCCTTGTTTAACTTGTTCAGCTACTTGACGGTCTTTATTGCTTAAAGAATATTGAACTTGTTGTAACGGTACACCGAATTCATCCTTTGTAGATGCATCTATGTACACTCTATTCTCAGCCCGAGGCTCAACTCTACCAAAGGATGCATATACAATCATAAGCTGATCTTTCAGAACCTTATCTTCAAATTGCTGATAGGAAAAATATTGATCAGGTCCAAGAATCTGAATATGATAAGGTGACTCATTTGTCTCGAATTTCAAAATAGATAAATTGCCGATTTTATCAGAAAACTGACTTCGTTTTATTGTTCCAATCGCGATGATGGACACATGCCCTGTTAAATATCGCCCAATAGCAGGTCCCTGAAGTCCAGAATTAAGCAATAAACGTGGAGTCTCTAAAGTACTTGCAGACACTACTACATTTTTTGCCCGAATAAAGTGAGCTTTCTTATCCTGAGAAAATACTTCCACACCAATTGTTTGTTCATTTTCAACAATTACTCGAGAGACAAATGCATTTACAGCGAGATCATATGGTCGATCAAAAAGGGCTGCAGCTAGAGCATTGATCGAACTGAACCAAGGATTTGAATGGACTTCCCCTTGCCGGGAAGGTGTCATGTCAAAAGCAACTGGCATATCATTTGCTTCGAGTATACCACCTGCATGTAGCCTCTTTAAAAGAGTGTTTTGCATCGATGAACCTTTCGCATAATCGGTTGTAACATGTAATAATTTCTCGGCCATCCCATAATATACATTCAATTCCCGAGGGTGAATCGGCCATTTATTGAGCTCTTCTAGAACTGGCCTAGGAGTCGCCGCGTTCCAAAACAATGACCTTCCCCCAAGTGCGTAAACCATTCTCGCTCCCGAAAATTGAGGCAACCGTTCACCTATAGCTGTTGAATTATCAGGAAGAAGTTCATCTCTTGCAGTATTAACATTCTGCGTGGGAATGTTTAGGGAATGGGAATGAAATAACTTATCTCCCATTTCAAGAATTCCAATTTTTTTTACTCCTTGATTTTTCCACAGTTCACAAAGTCTCTGCAAGGTCGCTCCACCACCAGGGCCACTTCCCACAATGAGGACATCATAATTTGTACCTGACATTTCTTCAAGTGTTTTTGTTGGAATCCAATTATTTTTATACTTCACCACGGCTACACCACTCTCCTCTTCATAAACATCCTTTTAAGATATGCACCAAAGTTTGTCCTAGATTACAAGTTATCTACCATGTTACATAAACTATGAAGAAAGAGACCTCCCATAAGTTCTGTGAACTCATGAGAACCCTCTAATTTAACACGATGTGGTCAAAATGTGGTCAAACGAGGTTTCCTCGCAAGGAAACCCTTGATTCATAACAAAGACTTTTGTTCTTAATATGTTAGTCCATGACCAAGCTTATATATATTACCATCGCTATCCTTATAGGCATATTGTAATCCTTCAGGCATATATTTGTCCTTGTCATAGCCCGGCACATCATTTCTCGATACACAATCTCCATTTTCATCAACTGCAATAACCGCTTCACTCGCTGGTAATGTCAACGGTAGCACACCTACTGGTCGGCTAATACCCGCCATAACTTCATATTGTGCCTTATAGAATGTGTCGTACCCAGCGATCAATGCATCTGCCAAAGGTTCTACGTTTCCAAGAATCCACGGTAATGTAACATTTACACTTATAATAGCTTTCCCACCGCGATTATGAATACTTTCTACAACTTCCTTAAGATGCTCCATACCAAGCAACGTAGTTTCCTCATACGACGTACCATCTAAAGCAGTTTCCGTTTTATTCTCGCATATTTCAAGTTCTAAAAGCCCCGGTGTCGCATTAAAATAAGCGCCAGATTGTGGATTTAAGAACAAAATAGCAACATCAGCTTCTTCATAGTTATCGGTTAAAGTGAATTGACCAAGATCTTGACATTCCCTCTTCGCTTTTTCAGTGTAAGAGGTTGCTCGTTCTGCATCTTTGTGGAACACTTCCACATAAACCTTCTTACCTGCCATTTTTTTAGCGGTCAAAGGTAGGGTCTCCTGTTGATTTTTAAGCACAGTTACTGATTTTTTATGCGCCTCATAAGCAGCTTGCCAGCTAGCAGGATTACTAACTGTTGATGCAGCTACTTCAGTTGAAACATACGTACGATCATCGAATAGGCCTAGAGCAAACATTTCTGTAAGAAGCCGTTCATTCGCTTGATCGATACGTTTTTCGCTTATCCATCCACTGTTAATCGCTATTTTTAGATTTTCAATATCATTAGTATCAGCAACCATATCTGTACCCGCATTGATGGCTTTAGCAAAACGTTCAGCCTCACTAAGCTCTTCAACACCCCAGCTCATTTTGCTCGTAATACCACTGTCGCTATTTACATAACCTTTGAAGCCCATTTTTTCTCTAAGAATATGATTGAGGAAATAATGATTGAATGTAAAACCAACCTCCTCGTAAGGGATATCTTCACCCTCAAACTCTTGTACCACACTCTTTTTGATACTAGGCATAGAATAATATGGCATGATGGATGAGGTGCCATGATCTACCGCAGCTTGGAATGGTGGTAAATGATAATCTTCCAAGCTTCCTGGTGTTGGATATAGGTTCCACTTTCCTTCTTTATAGTGAGGATCAAATCCATTTTCCCTCGCGCCTCCACCAGGGAAATGCTTTGTTGTCATAGCAATACTATGCTTATCTATACTCTCCCCTTGAAAACCGTCGATAATACGACCGATAGCATCAGCAATAAACTCTGGATCTTCACCAAACGTACCATACGACCTTTGCCATCTAGGATCTGTAACCGTATCCGCCATATACATATAGCCTTTTCTTATTCCTGTAGCATCCCACTCATCATGTGCTATTTGGGCAAATTGACTTATAAGCGATGCATCACCGCCATTTTTAATATCGCCCTTAGCTGCTGCAGCAAGTCCTAAAGTTCCTGGCCAAGTGGAAAAAATTCCAGCAGCGTCATTCATACCAAAGATGAACTCTGTATTCTCGTTTCTTGAATTCGAAGCAATTAAGCAAGGGATACCAAGACGTGTTCCTTCACATAATTCGTTCATGGAATTAACCCACTCTGCCATTTGAGCTGGACTCCAGTTATCTCTCAATATGAAATGTCGCAAATTCATTTCTTTAATCGTATGTGTTGTGCCCATTACTTTAGTAATAGCAAAAATACTTTCTCCCTTTTCAACAATACCTTCATCTAATACGCCATTATGACTGGTCATATTCTTATCTTTTTGAGTAAGCCCCATCTGACGAGTATTAATAAGCATCATACCGATCTTCTCATCGATATTCATCAAGGAGACTAGATTCTCCGCACGTTCTACCGGACTCAAACGCCAATCTTCATATGGATCCAACTTTCCGTCGTTATTCAAATCTTTAAATTTCAATCCATCAACTTCAATAATGTTCTTGGATCTGACTTCCAAATCAGGTTGTTGACCTTTAAAATTCATTATTATTCCTCCTAAGTCCGTTTTGTATATTAACATTTGTTATCGCTTTCTCGCTTACTGTATACTGTTATCATAACAACAAAAAATTAAAAATAAATGACGCTTATTGCTAAGAACATTGTAAAAGTTGCTGTATGAGAGGAAAAGAACATAATGAAGCAATCTATTCTTATTCCAGTCATAAAGAGCGGATTTGAAATTAACTACTTCATCAAGAAAAACCCATTCCATCAACAGAATAGTTATTTTAAGACAGATGGTGAATCATGGGATGACTTCTCCCAATTAGAGAATTTATTCCGATTACATCAGCACGATAGTATGGAGATTCTTGTATTTTTAGATGGGGATTGTGAATTTTTCTGTGAAGGGAAGACATATTCACTAAAGAAAGGAGATGTTATAGTCATACCTCCTTATGCCGTTCATCAAGCTATTGTTAAAAATTTCGATAGCTATGAGCGAATCATTATTAACTTTAGCGAGCATTTATTAGATGACTTTATATCTAGTTCACCATCTATGAAAGAGAATATTAATTATCAAAAGACACAGGGTTCTTATGTATTACAACTACATTCGAAAAAATTTCAAGATATTCTTTCTGTACTTCAAGAGCTTTACCACAAGATAATGAATGATAAAGGAAATGTTTCCTTCTCAACAAATTACCTATTTTTCCAACTTGTTCAAGATATATTCGATCCTGCAAGTAGCATGCCCAACCTTAATAACAATAATGAACTGGACCAAAGGATCTTATCTATACTAGAATACATTGAATTACATTTGACAGAGCCGGATCTAAGTCTAGCAAGTGTATCTAATTATTTTCATTTGAATAAATACTATTTTTCTCATTATTTCACAAAAAACATGAACCTACCCTTTTACCGTTATGTATCATTAAAGCGACTAGCTTATGCTGTAACTATGATTAAACAAAATCAACTATCCATTGAGAAAATTGCCTTAAAATGCGGCTTTCTTGATTATTCTAGTTTTTATAGACTATTCAAAAATGAATATCATCTCTCTCCAAAAAAACTACAAAAAGAATACAAAAGTGTATTTTATACTCATTAATAATGATGATTCCAATATTAATTTTCATGTAGCAATTTAACAGGGAGCACCACCTAGAATTAGTACAACTAATTTATAATAAAAGAGGAGCCATTCTTCGACAAAGTCTAGGTATGGCTCCCATTATTATATGGACTTTTTCAACGACCTCCAAAATTCGAAAGACCAGGCCTCAAGGAAGTTCGAGATACTATGTTTGATGCCATTACAATCCGTCTAATATATTATCGATATCTGTAGCTACTGTACGAAGATCTACGTCTTCACCTAATCGGAGTTGAGACTCCACCTTTCCCATCATCTCTTCAACCTTATTTCGTCTCTGATCATGTTCAAGTTGGCTTGTCTCACGGCTCAGTAAGTCTTCCGTATGATCTGTTATCCTTTTCTTCATTTCCTGAAAAACATTAATGTTTCTCTCTAGTCGGAGAGTTCTCTGGAGAAGAGTGTCGAGTTCCATAGATATCTTTCCTATTTCCTTTTGAGATTTCATTCCATCAAAACGAGAAGATTGTACAAACTTCTGTACAAGTTGTTCTGCCTGCTCTTGGTGATGTAACAAATTCTCTAATAAATATCTAGATGACTCCTTGAGCCCTTCGATCTTCTCACTAATTTCAGTATATCTAAGCTGTACAGATTCAACGAATGAAGTAGAAGTTTTTGTAATCGATTTTATTGTTTCCATTGCTGTCATATGTGCATCAATCTGCTCAGCTAATGCAATAACGTCATCTTCTAAAACATCCACCGTATGTGATGATGCCATCAATGCAAAATAATTAATTTCACACTCGTTTAATCGATTTTGAATTTGATCTACTTCATGATGAGATAAGAGCATTTCACGTTCAAGTTTTTCAAGCTCACTCTTCGTTTTTCCCTCAACAAGCCCTTTTTGTACATCTTGTATCACTTCAGAAAGAATTAATCGATTAAGTTCTACGCTTTTATCATTCATTAATTGCTTTATATATTTAAGCTTTTTCTTCATATTTCTAAAAATTCTCATTAATATGCTTATGAGTGCAATAACGCATAATATAGCAATAGCAAGTAATATCCAGCCTATATGAGCAAATATTAAATCGATTGCCCTTCCTAAAAATGAAGACAATGCGTCCTCTACAACGCGTTCCGTTATACCTTCTATATCACTAGAATACATATTTCCCATAACCAGCCCCCTTTCTTAATCATAACGGATATGAAGTTCTAATATCAAATCGAGTAAGAACTTAGATTTTATCTGGTAGCACGCCACCAAATCCAACTACATTCAACCCCCATTGAATACTTCTGCAAACGTTGGGATCTAATGGCATCTTAGTTCAAAGACCTTCTTCTCCCTTGACTAACGGAGTGCTTAAGTCATGTAGGGGCTGTCCCAAAAGTCAATGTTGACAATGGTACAGCCCCAGTTTGTTATGGTTTATCCCGTTCGTATGCTAGTATGTTTCGTTCAGGATGATTTTTTCTTATTAGCTTCTAATGTTACGGTTTTCTTGCTCCCAATTAGATACAATAACAAAATAACAATCATAAAAGCTGAAGAATAACTAAAAGTCATGCCGTACCCAACACTTTTTGCTAAGAATCCAAGTCCTACTGATCCAATGGCCAAACCAAAATCTATAAAAATAAGAAGCATAGAATTGGCTGTTGCTTTTTTCTCGGGTGGAACAAGAGTTAATGCCCAAGCTTGGATAATTGGATGGAGTATGGCAAAAGCGATTCCGAATAACCCCCCTGAAACGAGAACCATCCACATACTAGTTGAGAAGCCTAATAAGATCAAACCTACTGCCCCTGAAATAGCACCAGGAATAATAAGGATTCTGTGACCGAATCGATCGAAAATTTTACCAGAGAAAGCACGAATTAATATCATTGCAATCCCTTGTGCGATAAAAAATTGAGAAATACTTCCACCAACATTGATTTCTTTACCAAACGCTCCCATAAAGTTGACAGTTCCTGCGAGTGCCATATAATTGAACGCTACCAAAATACTTGGAAGAAGGACACGCTTATCGAACATGTACCTATAGAAAGGTTCTTTATTTGTCGCCTGTTGCCTTTCCTTTTCTTTTTTAACCGTATTTTTTGTGAAAAAACTGCACAGAAATGCAATAAACATTAGACCCAGAGTTAACATCATCATCGACCGGAATGAATAATTCGCAAGATAAGAAATAGCGATTAGTGGCCCCAATGTCGTCCCAACGCTTGTAGACATTGCGAAAAAAACAATGCCCTCACCTAACCGAGATTTAGGAACAATATTACTTGATATCGTAAAGACTAAACTCGTAAGCATACAAAATCCAATACCTTGTAGTGCTCTAATGAATATTAAAAATACGATGGAGTCGTTTACAAAAGTAAGACCGATTGTGCCCAAAAAATAAAGGAGGGAAATAATGAGGAGCAATTTCATATTAACTTTTTGGATAATTATACTTGCAAAGAAGCGCGTAATTAGTGATGCTAACATTAAGGTCGTAGTCATGATTCCTGCAATCGCAGGATTATCACTAATGGTTGATACAAAAATTGGGAAACCTGCTGTAATCATATAAAAAGAAGAGAACATTACTAAAGACAATAATATAATAATTAAATATTGGTTTGTCCATAGTTTAACTTTTTCTTTACCCATCGTATATAAAACCCCCTTTCAATGGCTATTTCTAAAAATAGTGATGATTTATACGTCACAATTGCTTTTTAATTCATTAAAAATTTATTATTTCCTTATTTTCTAAAAATATGTAAAGTTATTTTCAATAAAAGTAATACATAAATCAGATGGAATGATTAATAGAAAACTCAAACAGATAATGAGCTTTTGTCTCTTTGCTTAATACGCCTATAGAAATTCAGCATCTGTCGCCCTCCAACGTGACCAGTTCTCAAAATTTTATATAGGATAAATTAACTTACTGATTCACAAACTACATATAATTCGAAATGAAGGAGAGTAATTATGAACAAACAACGAGCAATTGAAATTTCAGAATCACCAATTATGGAAAATGTGACTTACCAAGGAAATCCTGTATTTATTCAACATGTTAATGATGATGGCACAGCGAGAGTATATCCACTTGATAAATCAGAGCAAGAACAAACTGTATCCTTAGAAAATCTGATTGAGAATTAATTCAGCTTGGGACCTCAAATCGTTGTTACTATAAAGAGACAGAATCAACAAAAAATAACGCCTACTATCTAAGTAATCTGATAGTAGGCGTTATTCTCCATTTGCTATAGCTTATACCTTTTTTTACGCTCAGAACGCATGAGAATGGGAAAGAAAATTACAAGTAGCAGGTACATAAGCCCAGCAAGTGCAAAGGCAATGATCATTCCAACAATAATTTTTGAAAAATACAGCTTTTTTTTGAATAACCATAAGTAATCCAGTTGATATAGGTTTGGTTCTTATATTCCAGATAGAACAAAGAACCAATCAATATAAATACTACCATAGGAAAGAACATTGAAAATTGATTGTTGCTGAAAAAAAACAGATCACCAAGAGGCTTTCCGCTTCCATTTAGGAACAGTCCCAAGCTACCAGTCAGTACTGGAATAAGTGTAAGCAGAAGCAACATAAGCAAAAACCATTCTCTTTTGAGTTTGCGAAATTCATTTATGATTAAAATTTTCATTATGACTCCTCCTTTTGATAGGAGGTCATAATGTTCTCATACAGCTTTTCTAAATCCTGTTCATTTTCATAAGTGTTCTGCATGGTTTTGATAATTTGCCCGCCACGAATAAAAATCAATTCATCTGCTATCGCTGCTATATCGCTATTTCGATTTTTTCGACGGAAATACACCCCAATATATTAGAAAAGGGCTGCCCTTAAGCTAATGTTTGAAACTTATACTATTATGTCAAAAAAACCGGCTGGCCTATGTATCATAGGCCAGCCGGTTAGTTCGTTATTTCATTATTTCGTTACATTAACGACAATCGCTTCGCTCTTGGTTACACCTGCGTCATTCTCCAGTTCCACGATATACTTATAGCTGCTGGCTTCTCGATCCGAGATTTGCGTTGAAGCAGATTGTGCGAGTGATGTATTGGCCGTCAAAGTTTGGGTATCGATCAGAAAGCCATTTTCGTACAATCTATATACCTTTGCATTCGTACCCCACCACTTATTCATTGTTATGACATAATTTCCATCGCCAACCCAGTTGTCATGGGACAATACTGGCTTGGCAGGATCGGCATCCTTGACCTGAACTGTGAGCGGATCACTTTCTGTTGCTCCTCGCTTATTAATGAGCTTCGTAGTATATACATAGGTTCCATTTGTCCGTCCTGTAATTACCGTCTTCGCTAATTGAGCCTGAGGTGAATTCATGGTGAGCTGCTGCATATCGATGAGAATACCATTCTCATACAATTCGTACTTATCGCCATTCTCACCCCACCACAGGTTCATCGTTATGGTGTAATCACCGTCCAACAATCCGGTATCATGGCCATTATCACTCGACAATACCGGTTTGGCTGGTACACCTTGTACAGGGCCTTCTTCACCTAAGGTTCTCACTTGCAGGCTAGGACCCTCTGAACTCCAATTCCCTGCTGCATCGCCTGCTCCTACTCTAAACAGATACGAAGTCTCAGGATTCAATCCAGTTACTTGATAACTCTGTGCAGTTACAGTATCTAACAGCTTGCCATCCCTATATACGCGATAGGATGTTACACCAGTATCATCGCTTGCACCTGTCCAGGAGAGAGTTACTCCTTCGCTGGTTATATCGGATGCTGTCAGCTTCGCATCGGTCCAAATCGGAGGCGTGACATCTCCTGTACCTTGGCTGGTAAATTCAACAATATACTTACGAACTGTGCCGTCCAGCGCGGTAACTTCTATCGTTGCCGAGCCTGGCAGAGCTTCAGCTTGAATCACTTGCACAGAGGCGCCAGAAGTTTCTTGTTCCGCCGTTACCACCGGAATCGATGAGCCTTCTGGCAGCTCTACCTTGTAGTGATATTCGTTCTTGTTGAAATCAGCCAAGGCTATTCCATCAATCGCTACCCCGCTTAATTGCGCATTGCTATCAGGCAGCATCAACCTCTCGGTCGGATCCCATTGATCCGTACCGCCCAGCATCGATTGAACGGTGTATTGCTCAGCCTCATCAATCGTTAACTGCTTGCTCCAATCCATCCGTTCTCCTGGCTTCGCGCCCGGTCCGGAGGAATTATACTCAGCATAACGCGCAGTCAGTTCATTCGCAGGATTGCTCCAATTATGCCATCCGGCAGGCTTAATATGATCATCCATCCAGGTATTGATATAGACCACTTGAGCGTAAGGACGCCAAGGTCTTCCCAAATCAACCGTACCTGCCCCCAATCTATCCGCTTTCGTCAAACGGCTGCTCAGAAATAAATATCCCGGCTGGCCTTGATCACTTGAGGCTGCTGTAATGTATCCGTTGCTCTTGCTGTGCAGCACACTATTCTCGAATACGGCCTTCGCCCCACCGAAAATGTAGTCCACATCCCCTTCAATATAACTATCGACATAATATTGCCGTCCGCTATGAGTATAGAGTGTATCCTGGTCACC
Organism: Paenibacillus sp. FA6; assembly: GCF_051550225.1. Lineage (NCBI taxonomy): Bacteria > Bacillati > Bacillota > Bacilli > Caryophanales > Paenibacillaceae > Paenibacillus > Paenibacillus sp. FA6. The sequence continues at coordinate 3,836,469 of NZ_CP188820.1, forward strand.
GAGTAAATGAACATTCTTCAGAACCCCATGGTCACTCTTAATCAACAACGCCACTGCCTGACCTGTATCATCGCCAGAGTCATTCTGAATCGTCAGATCTCGAGCGGTAAATTCATCGCTTTCTACCAGCACACTGTAGCTTCCAGAGGTTCCCACCGTGCTACCGGGTTCAAGACCGATTGTGTTGGCGTTATCGTTATACACGAGAACGGTCTGCTCCGGTCCTTCACCGATCAAAGTCAATTTGTTCTTGCCGGATGAAATCTTGATTTTCTCCCGATACACGCCCGCTTTAATCAATAACGTCCGCGGTACGGTGGCGTTGTCAGGCAAAGAATCGATAGCCGCCTGCACCGTCGTGAAATCACCCGATCCGTCTTTAGCGACGATAACTAACGGACCCGGAATAACGCTAACCTGTTCAGAGGCGTAGCTCTCTCCATGCTCGTTCAATGCGGTTACTACATAATAATACGTAGTTCCATCCGTTAAATCACTATCCGTAAATGTTAACGTGTTCAAATTCTTGCCTACAATTTCATAATGACTGCCACTTACCGTACTGCGCTTCACTTGATATGCAGACGCCCCATCTACCGCTTCCCATGTTAGCTGAGCTTGTTCCTGTCCACCGGTCAGAGCTTCAACTGCCGCAGGAGCTACTGCTATATCGGTGGAATCAAGCGAACGAGAACCGATTACTTTAGACGCAAGCCCCTTAGTAATCCCTTTCATAGCCGTCACTTTATAGAAATAAGGCGTACCGTTGGTAACGGATGTATCCACATATTTCGTGTCTCCATCTTGTTCCGCTACTACAGTAAAGCTACCGTCTGCCGCTGCAGCACGTTCGATCAAATAAGATGTTGCGCCTTCAACTGCTAACCAAGAGAGCTCTATCTTATCTATTAGCGCTGCTGCCGTTACATCGATTGCCGTACCGAGCGGAGTAATAGGAGTAGCTGTGATCGCTGTGGAATCCTCGCTCTCTCCACCCACATTGCTTGCAGTTACAACATAATAATAGGTTGTAGCGTTGCTTAATCCTGCGTCACGATACGTTGTTAACTTGGTTGTAGTGACGTTATCGAAAGGCCCGTTTGCAGCCAGTCCCCGTTTTACTATATATTGAACTGCACCTTCTACAGCATCCCAAGATAAATCTGCCGATTCATCTCTGGATAATGAGACTAGATTAAGTGGTGCAGCCGGCTTATCTGGATGAATCGTTGGCGTAATCTTTGCCTGATTAGACGATTTACTCTCTCCTGACACCCCTACCGCGGTTACAACATAATAGTAAGTCACATCATTGCTAACCGTTTCGTCGAGATAACGAACCTCTTTGATACCTTTGGCAATCGTTACGTATGGGCCACCGTTTGTGAGGCTACGTTTGATGTTATAGCTTAGCGCCCCATCCGCAGGTACCCAATCCAATTGCACCTTGCTGTCCCCCGCACTAGCCATTAATCCCTTAGGAGTCTCGACGGGTTCGATATAAACCTTGATGTTGTCATAGTAGAAGTTACCGCTTCCCGACCCCGGCATCTTCGCTTGAAAGGCGCCAATCCCCTGGGATTTAATATCAGCCGGATCTTTAATCGGAACAGTCCCTTTGAACTCATCATTCACATAAATATCCGCATCTCCGATGATCGGATTAGTAACAATTTTCAGATTAATCCACTCGTTATTCCAGGCTACTTTACCCGCCTCGCTAACCGGCGCTTCCATCAGCTTATAATACGTGCTATTAACATTGGCGACTAGCGTATAGTTACTTTCCTCGGTGCCATTTTCTTTTTTCGGCTTACGCGTCTCAATCGAAACGGCAACTTTGGATTTTGCCGCATTGGTCAATTGGAACACAATTGCCGTTCCCACGGCAGCACCTGGCTCAGATGGCATCATCACATCCGCCTCGGCAACGATTGTTCCTAGCTGCGGAGTGAATGTCTTGCTCATATCGGTATTGCCTGTCGAAGGCTGACCTGTTCCCGATTCCTGATCGTACATAAACAAGACTTTACCCGACTTGTTACCGATTCCGGCAGCACCTGAAGGTACGGCTTCTACTGTCACCTTGTGACTGCTATCCTGCTTCGAGTTCGTATAGCCCTCCGGCAGCTCTCCTATAGCATCGTTTTCAAAATCGTCATTCACCAGATATAACCTGTCATCTTGTTTAATCTGTTCAATTCTAATACTATCAATGACAACAACTGAACTTCCTTCAGTACGTAATTGAATAAATGATTGTTCTGTTCCAATTTCTGACTCAATAATAATTTCTCCTGGAGTGAGGGTTAAAACAGTTTCTTGAAATATTTTGGATTTCGCTCCATGGATAGAATTATTATCATTTGATGTATTGTTATCAACAAATACTTGCAATCTTCTACCTGGATTGCTTGGATCCAAGGCAGTATCTGCTACATTGATGATCATTCTGTATGGTTTGCTTAAATCAAATGCACCACCTGGAGTAAAGTCAGCTGTTGAATCAACCAAAGCTCTAGCTCCAATCGTTAATCTGCCTGATAAAGTTACTTTACCAGAATCTACAGTTACTGTTCCGGCATTTTTTAGATACATTGGTTTAGATGCATCATCTGGCAATGCTTTGTAATTAGCAGTAAGAATTGTATTCGTTGTCGCATTTGAGAAATCATCTTCCATGATCGTCTCATAATCTACCGGTTTCTCCGGTTCTACTACATCATCTGGATGTGCCATTGTCGTGCTTACATCAGAAAATACCGCTGTATTATAGTTGTTAATTTTGCTTGTATCTTTAGCCGAATCCACAGAAAATCCAACGTAAGCCACTTCACCCAGAGCAATATTTTTGTCTCCTACTAACTTCCACTCATTTCCATCGGGTGATGCATAGGCTGTGATTTTATTTCCTTTACGATCTAACTTTAACCAGTAAGGGAAGTCTGTGGATAATAAACTTGGCAAAGTTTGGTCAGGATAACTAGCATCATTTAATGTTGCAATCGTCTGACCATTGGCTAGTCTAGAAGATAAATTGATTGAATATGGCGTTTTAGACTCAATTCTGTCTGACTTTATAATAGATGTACTCAATATCGCAGTTGCCGCATCCGGTGCAAGACTTGATCTTATCATAATTCCTGCAATCGCATTGGTCTCGACAGGTGTAGCAGAATTTATTTTTGCAACAAATTCACCATCACCTTTAAGCTCTTGGTAACCAAAGTGAAAAGCATCATTTTTACCCGTAATTCTTCCTGAACCTTTGACCGTTATCACACCATCTTTATCCACACTAGTATTCCCTTTAATTGCAATATTCCCAACATCTGTGGAATTCCAAACATCACTATTTAATGGACTATTGATGTGTATAGGTGCTGATGTTGATTGTGTTTGATTCCTTTTTTTATCTGTAACCAGAATACTTACAAAATGCGTTCCATCCGGTGAACCTTTCCAAGTGAAAGTATAGGGTGCAGATGTCGCTTCACCTATTTTGTCCGCTCCATTAAAGAACTCGACCTTCTCAATTCCATTAGGGCTTGAAACGTTTGTCTTAACTACTAAGTCCTTGCCCGCCTCATGGATAGAATTTAATGTTGGACTCGTGATTTCAGCAACTGGATTATCTGCAGCATGATCCATATCTACGATTGAATTTAGATAAATTTCAAGATTAGAATATCCACTTCCGGTAATTTCCTTCCCATCTTCTGGATTACTCGGGTCAAGAACATTTGCTGTTTCCCAAGCATCTGGTATACCATCACCATCACTATCTATCGGTGCGGGTAAAGATTGAAGTTCCGGATAACCACCAACCTCATTTTCATTGTTAATGAACCGACCTGTCCCATTGATCATATCGCTTACAATTCGTGCATCAACTGCATCTCTTTTTGGAAGAGTGGCCCCAGCTTTATCAAGAACATCTTCATAGGCATCTTCCGCAGTTTTAAGCTCCCTCATTCTCTTTTCCGGGAAAGGAATGGGTTCTTTTCTAATGGTAGCATCTGCAGACGGACTAATAATTCCTATTTTGTTATTTGCAGTTACATCTGGTGCTCCAAACATATAGTTTCCAGCTACATACCAAGAACTTGGACTACCAAAAATCCCTGGATTGACAATGGTCTTTCTTTGATTATCTTTCGTTCCTGGACCTGGTTTCATATAGTTATTCACAATGTTCACGTCCGAGAAGTTACCACCATATATGGAGTTAAATCCCCAGTTATAAATGACATTATTATTAAAATCTACTGTCGTTTGTCCTGGATTGGAACCACCAATTCTCGGATTTCTACTAGTATGTGTGGCAATGATATTATTATGATACGTGGAGTTTTTCCCGCCAAAAATACCACCATATCCATGCTTTCCTTTTTCATGTCCAGACATCGTTAGACTTTCACTTACCATACTCCATTGAATGGTAATATTTTCACTTCGATAGACGGATAATGTTTCATCTGTAGACCAGCTCGTTGAGACGTGGTCAAGAATTAAATTTTTAATATCAACTCCATCGATTGCATCCGGCTCATCTTTCATATTGGTAATTCCGGGACGGAACCGCATGTATCTGATGATCACATTTTCTGAACCACCTAGATTTAATCCATAGTGAGCTAAAGTTATTCCATCCCCTGGTGCTGTTTGTCCAGCAACTGTTACATTTTTAAGTTGAGGACTTAATATACTTTTCAATTTAATTGTACCTGAAACTGCAAATACAACCGTTCGATTATGTTCACTTAATGCGTCTCTCAAAGAACCTGGAATTGGAGTTTCTCCTGGACCATAATCCTCTAATGTCGTAACGGTATATACATCATGTCCTCTACCACCAGCTGTGAATTTCCCTCCACCTTCAGCTCCCGGGAAAGCAAGCATTTTGTCCATGTTTTCTTTTACTTCAATATTAACAACGTCAGAAGTAGAAGAACCTTTTGCGTTATTTGCCTTAACTTTAAAATAATAAGTACCATCTTTAACAACATCAATTTTTGAATAGGTCAATACCGTTTCAATAGCACCAACGACGGCTTCAAAAGGACCATTTGGATCCGTTGCCATTGTCACTGTGTATGATGCAGCACCATATACGGCATCCCAATTTAAGAAAGCAGATAAATCCTCCGTGCTAACTGTCACATTCTCTACTTTTTCTGGTGCAGCTTCTGGGTTCACTAACGGATCATCAATTCCTTCATAAACCTTCATATTATCGAAGTAAACTGATATGGCTGGGCCAGCTGGTGCCCTTGTTTTCACTCTATCAATCCCCGCTGTCCCATCTGCAGTCAGGAATCTCCATTTATAAGTTGGTTTTAAAACATTATTGATAATCGGGGTTGCTTCTTGAGTTTGCGGATCTACTAACAATCTTATGTTATACCATTCATTCACTTGGAAATCATCCACAAGGATTGCATGTCCACCTGGTATAGAATATCCAAGAATGTTTTTTCCATCAATCGTTCGTAATTCAACTTCAAGAGCTACTCCGCTTCCATTTAGTAGTCTAAGAACCTTCGTAGCATGTCCAAACGTTTCTGTCATAAAATCAATTTCTACTGTAAACGGTTTTGTTTGTCTAGGAATGTTTTTAACCACCGCTGGGTCTGAATCACTTAGATCTTCTACCGATATAACTTTACCTTTTTCCCCCAGTGGGTCAACGACCACTTTAGGTATACTTTTAATGGTCTTATCTTTACTCCATTCGTACAGTACGAAATAGTTATCTGATGCTGGAAGATCTTCAACAGCAGTACCTGATGTTTTGTTTTCGAAGTCATCATTCACTATATATACACGCTCTGTTAACCCGGACTTAGGACTTTCTTCCGAAAAAACCTCTATATTCATAGACGATAACACCATCACCATGATTAAAGACATGGCTATAATTTTTCTGAGTTTTATCATTTTATCCTCCTAGTATATATCACTTTGATTGCGCTTACATAAATAAATCTTCTAACTGTTAACTATACCAACTCCCAACCTCTATAATTTAAGATTCAGGGTTCATTGAAGAGCCTACCAAAAGCTATCTACAATTACCTATATTGAAATTTTAACAAAAATTAGCAAGTAATTCTTGCTCTTTTTCACCCTCTTTTTATAAAAAGTTCGCTTTTTTTGACATTTGTAAGCAATATGAATTTGAATTTCCAATTATGAAAAGCATATCCCCTTGAACTTTCCTTTTCATTATTTTCCATTTTTACGGTATTTCAATGGAGATAAATTCGTGATTTTTTTAAAGACTTTATTGAAATGAGCGATTTGTGTAAAACCCACTAATCCTGCGACATCAATAATCCTAAAATTAGTTTCTTTCAGAAGTTTTTGTGCTTCTCTTATTCTCACAAGTTGTATATACCTGCTAATATTAAAACCTGTAACATTCTTAAATGCTCTACTAAGATAGCTAGGACTAATATAAAATTCATTGGCGATGCTATTAAGTGAAAGTTTGGTACTGTAATTTGTATTTATATAAGAAGCGATGTTTAACATGTTTCTATCAACAAGACTTATTATTTCTTCTTGGGCGACGTTTTCATTTAAGCCATGTCTATGTATCGCTATTAGGAGCATGGAAAGTGAAGACTTAATATATAACCCATGTTGTTCCCCTTTCATCTCACATTCCTTAAGTATCTCATTTAAGATCCTTTCGACCTGCATTTGTTCTTGAACAGTCAAATGAATTTTATATGGAAGCTCTTTAAGATAAGCTAAATTAAAGTTCTCCATACCGATCTGTCTTTCGATAAACTCTTCTTTAAAATGTACAACGATTCTTTCTGCCTCTACATCTTTAACACTAGAAGTTTTATGCGCATCATACGGATGAATAATCACTAGATCACCTTTTCCTGCGTGAAATAGCTGATCATTGACAAAGAAAAGTTTTTCACCTCTTAGCAGATAATATAGTTCAAAGCCATCATGGAAATGAGTACTCCTCATTTCTGTATAACTTTTTTCATTTACATATCTAATTCTAAAAATATTATTTTGCAAATCATAACTTTCAATTGTAAGATCATCCATCGTACTACTACTCCTTCTTCTTCTTCAATTTTGTAGACACAGTGTAATTTCAACTATTTTCCCAATAAGCATATCATCATTATAAATGAAAAAAATAAGGTATTCGACGATTCAATCGTCAAATACCTTTGCAACGTTCGATGGTCTTGCTACTCATCCGATATAAGCGGCAACGTGAACATAAAGCTTATGCTGACCTTCGGTACACTTTCAACGGCAACCTCACCGTGCATACGATGGGCATTCTTCTTGACTATAGTCACTTACTCCAAAAGTCTCTACCCCACTAGGTGCTGACTCTACAACATAGTGGTCAAATTCTAATTTAGCTGTCTGTACAAAATTTAGACCCTTAGCGAGCCACGGAACCCCCTTGCAGCATAGTAGGATTCTGCTCCATTGTGGTACACAAAGATGGTGCCGTAACGACGATCACAAAAAATGGCCCCACCAAGTTTTCTAATATTGTCAGGAGTTTGCACCCAGCTTGATGTTTTCATATCGAAATTACCAAGTTTCTGTAGCTCCCGATATTGTTCTTCCGTTAAAAGCTCGATCCCCATGTCAGCAGCCATATCAATAGCGTTATTTTCTGGTTTATGATTTTTCCTTGACTCCAGCGCTTCACGGTCGTAACAAACACTTCTGCGACCTTTAGGACTTTCCGCTGAACAATCATAATAAATGTATTCACCCGTCTTAGTATCCTGACCAACAACATCTGGTTCTCCACCGGTTATCTCCATCTCATTAAGCGACCACTGTTTTTCAGTATCTGCTTCTAGCTTTACTCGGACTTCAGCCCATTCAAGACCTTTATGCCGGTTCATGTTTTTCTCAAAACGGGCTTTCAACACTCTGAATAGTACTTCACGTTGTTCTGGTGATAACTCCATTTTATTGCTGATTTTATTTATCTTTGTCATTTTTAGTCTCCTCCTTATTGTTTGTACTCATAATGGTTTTAAGTTTATATAAATATTTGAATCAATTTCATAATACATTAATTTAAATATGAATAGGCAAACAGAATTTCTGACAGCATAAATCCAGAATCTAGACGAAACATCAGGTCTTCACGGAGTCGTTTCACCAAACCTTGATTTTTTGCTGACTAATTGAAGATTAGGTTGAATATCTAAAAAGGATTGATATGTCCTTGAAAGATTACTTTCTTCATATAGATTTGCCGCAAACTGTTTACTAGAATGGGCTTATACCATTAGAAGGAGTTGTTAATCGTTGATCCATTCCAATCATGTAAACAAAACACTCGGCAAATTGCGCAAACTTGATGAAATTTATAGCAATCTAATTTTCAATAAAATTGGCGAGGTAGAGACGGTATTCTTCGAAACGGATGAGCACCGCTATCAGGTTCCTGAAGGTAGTGAAGCATGGCGTCCAGCAATGTCTGGTGATCAATGGGGTAAAGAATGGGGATCTGCCTGGTTCAAGGGCCAATATTCGGTTCCTGATGAGCTTCACGGTTCCAAACTTTATATACGCGCAGAGACGGATGGTGTCGAAACCTTTTTCTGGGTGAACGGCAAGCCAAACGGCATCTTCACACATCCAAAGGAAGCTGCGAATCGTGGCAACCACCATACACTTCTACTGGTCAATGAAGCTCAGAAGGGGACTGTCTATGAACTAGCTTTCGAAGCTTATGCCAGTCATCCCTGCGTAGGAACACAGCCCTACCAGGTTAGCGAAGCGAGCTTTTCTGGAGAACAGCGCTACAATCGTATTTACACCTCTATTAATGTGATGCTTTGTCGTGAGGATGTCAAGGATTTCGTATTTGATTTGCGAACACTGCTACAGGTCGCAGGTTCCGGGGCGGTCGATCCGTTCCGCCGTGCCAAGATAGAGAATGCACTCCTTGCACTATTCCCTATTCTCGTACAATCTCCTAACGAAGTGCCGGAGGAGACTTGGCGCGCCCCACTTCAAGAAGCAAGAGAAATCATGAAACCGTTACTAGAGCGACGGACGGGTGAGTCTGCTCCAAAAACCGGTATCATCGGTCATTCCCATATGGATACAGCATGGCTGTGGACACGCGACGAGACGATTCGCAAATGCGCACGAACCTACTCAAATGTACTGAGTTTGATGGAGCAGTATCCTGAATATACGTTTATCCAAAGCTCCGCCTTTCACGCCGAGCTGATGCGTCGCCATTATCCCGATATTTTCGAAGGGATGAAGAAACGAATCGCTGAAGGTCGTTGGGAGATCAACGGAGGTGTCTGGATCGAAAGCGACTGTAACCTCGTATCAGGTGAATCACTTATTCGGCAATTTCTCGTTGGGCAGCGCTATACGCGCAAGCATTTCAACTATACTGCAGACGTATTCTGGCTTCCTGACACGTTCGGTTACAGCGCAGCTATTCCACAAATAATGGCAGGTACACAGGTGCGCTACTTCTTAACGACAAAACTATCATGGAATGACACAAACCATTTCCCTTACGACACATTTTATTGGAATGGTTTGGACGGCACCAAAGTTCTCACCCACTTTAATACGATCCACTGCTGGCCTGATGCAGCAACGCTAATCGATCGCGTATATGCATCGCATAACGCTATTGCACATAAACGTGTCAATGATAGCAGGCTCGTTTCCTACGGTTTCGGGGATGGCGGCGGTGGACCTCAATATGAAATGATCGAGATGGCCAGACGCTCCGCAGATTTGGAAGGCGTGCCGAAAACTGAGCATACGACAGCGAGCCGCTTCATGCATGAATTAGAAGCCCAAGCGGTGAATCCACCTGAACATGTCGGTGAGCTTTATTTCGAAGGTCATCGTGGAACATTGACACAAATGCATCAAATTAAGCGTAACAATCGGAAGGCCGAATTTGCCCTCCGCAACTTGGAGCTGATTGAATCCATCAGTGGGACAAATGGCGGTCACATTGATCGAGATAGGCTATCATCGCTCTATGAGTTGCTACTTATTAATCAATTCCATGACATTTTACCAGGAACCTCGATTCCTGAAGTTCATGACCGAGCGATCACTGAGGTAGGTCAGGTAATCAAAGATGCGGAGTCAGCGACTGTTGATCTGCTGAATGAAATGGTAACAGGCGACACTGACGATCAGGCAGTTACCATTTGGAACACGCTTAGTTGGGAACGAAGCGGAACAATCTCGATTGAAGGAATGTCATTGCACAATCAGACACCAGTCGATGAATCACTTCCCTTCCAACATTTAACGGATGTATTTGGTAGCGAGAAGTTGCTGATCGGCCAGACGAGTATACCAGCAATCGGCTCCCGTATCTTTGCATTAAAGGAATTATCGACAGAACCAAGCAAGTTCTCTTCTCCGTTCCATTATGATGAATCGACCTGTACGCTTGATGGACCGCACGCCTTTATTCGTTTCGATGAATATGGCTATATCGATTCTTTCATTCACAAAGCAAGCGGACGTGAACTCCGCGGATCCGGTCATCCGCTTAACGCTTTCCTAATGGGCGAAGATCTTCCGGGAGCGTGGGACAATTGGGATATCGACCGTGATATTTTTGGAAAGTTACAGCTTCAAACTCGTCTTGTCTCAAGGGCAGTCGTTGCAAACGGACCACTTCAGTTCCGCATTCGCAACGAATATGAAATCGGTCAGCAGTCTTCCATCACGCAGCATATGGTGTTCCATTCGGATTCAGCGAAAGTCGACTTTGAGACGGTTATTGATTGGCAAGAGAAGCATCAATTGCTCAAAGTTGCTTTTGATATCAATCTACTCGTTAACCAAGCCCGTCATGAGGTACAGTTTGGCCATGTCGAGCGTCCGACACATACAAATACGACTAACGATCAGGCTATGTTCGAAGTATGTGCTCATAAATGGACTGACCTATCCGAGAACCGATTCGGCGTAGCCCTTTTGAATGACTGCAAATATGGTGTTTCAGTATTGGGCTCGGATATGGAGCTAACGCTTCATAAAGGCGGTACGCATCCCGACCCACGAGGCGATGTAGGCATTCATTCAGTAACTTATTCCTTACTGCCACATGAGAGTGGATTCACCTCGGACTCTGTCATTCGTCCTGCTTATGAGCTGAATTCACCAGTTCTTTCCGTTCGTGGACGTTCTGCAGCACAAGAGCATTCTTTCCTAGCTATAGCTGCTCCTAACGTCATTATCGAAGCTGTTAAGCCAGCTGAGGACGATGACGCTTATGTCATCCGTCTCTACGAAGCAGAGCGATCAGCAGTAATAAGTACCACATTGACCTTCAACAAAATGCCGAAACGCGTTGTCATTACGAACATGTTGGAAGAAGAGCAGCAGGAGTTATCCCTTATCGATAGCTCAGTATCACTTGACTTCCGTCCTTTCGAGATTAAGACCATTAAGGTGTACAATTAGCAATTACAGAAAACGAGCCTATGAATCTCTTCTTAGGCTCGTTTCGCATATATGAAGTCTTTATTCAAATATAAGAGAGTATAAGTTTCACTTCATACTCAATTTCTTATATTTCGGCAGAAACGGCTACGCCGTCCTCCAAAAGGACGGCGTAGCCGTTTCTGCTTGTTTATCGATCATAACACAAGTAAGAGGGATGGCATCCAATCGCCATCCCTCTTACTTATCTCTATCAAATTTAATCAACCACCAAGCTCAGCACGAAGTTCAAGTGTTCTCTTGTTCCATGCTTCTGTTTCAGGGATGATACGGTTAATATCTTCGCCTCCCATAATATCATTCATAATATTGTTCCAGTTATATTCACTCCATCCCGGAATCGTTACGCCTGGTTGAATTTTTGCATTTTCTTTCGCTATCTTCACCGCTTCTTTATTTTTACCTTCCCACATTGGAGATTGGTCGTAGTAATCTAGCAGCTCTTGATCAATGACAGAAGCGTTAGCCCCTTGGTCAATTTTCCATTTTTGCGCTTCTTTAGAGAATTGGAAGCTGATCCATAGGTAAGCTTCTTCTTTATGCTGAGATCCACTTAATAATGAAAGAGTACCGTAGATACTATAGCCAGGCTGACTTACTTTACCGCGAGGGAAAGGAAGCACATCCCACTCAAACGGAGCATTTTCTTTCAAGTTAGGAAGAACCCAGTCACCACCAATGGCAAAACCTGTTTTACCGTTAATGAATTCTTTCGATACTCCACCAGATTCATCTGCTGCTATGTCACTTTGCATAGAACCATCTTTCGATACAAATTCAGACAGCCACTTCACATCATTCATCACATCTGGTGTATTCATCACACTTTGCGTAAGATCTTCATTCAGATAATGAATGTTAGCAGCATGACCATCTGCAATTGCTTTCGTACTTAGAACACGCATCTGCCATTCTGGTTGAGTCGTTAATCCGTACTCACCAGCTTGAGGATCCGTTAGATCAAGAGCGATTTGACGGAAATCATCGTATGTCCAATCGTTAGCTGGCATTTCAAGACCATTTTTGTTCAATAAATCTTTGTTGACTAGAATCCACATTGGTACGTCAACGAATGGAGCAGCAAGTTTCTTACCTTTCCAAGTCATCGTATCGAAGAAAGCATCTGGGAGCTTAATGTCTTTGAATGACTCATCCTTGTCAAAATAAGGTGTCAAATCTTCAATCAACCCACTTTGATCAAACGTTATAAGATCTGAATCAATCCATGTTAAGTCAGCCGGTGTACCAGCAGCCTCAAGTGAAGCAATGATTTCCATAATGGATACGCCATTTACTGGAACTTGTTCAATCGTAATCCAAGGGTACTTTTTATTAAACATATCATAAAGCTCTGTGTAGGAATCCGACCATGAAATCAACTTCAACGTAACAGGTTCATGGTTTTCTGGGGCTGGATCTGGTGTTGATTCTACTACATCCTCGTTGTTATTCGTAGTTGTGGGAGGCGTATTACCTGCGCTATTCGTGCTATTGCCACCAGTACATGCAGACAACACTAACATCATTGCCAATACTAGCATTCCAATCCACTTTAAATTAACTTTTGCTTTCATATTATTCCTCCTTATTTCTCATTCAAAATTGTACCCCACTTGGTTTACGTAATAATTCCACTTGTTGAAATTCTACATATCTTGGGCATCAACTCCTTTAATGGTCTAACTTTTATTCCACAATGCCTGTGCGCTCAATACCAGTTATAAACCAACGCTGTAAAATGATAAAAATAATGATTGGCGGTAAAATGATCATAAAAGCAGCAGCCATTTTCGTTCCTTCTGTAATTGGGTTAACGATGTTACGGGTATTACCTAGCAATGTAGGATTTAATACTTCCTCCAACATACCTAGTCTAATAGAGAGTGGAGTAAAACCTTTGGTTAAGAACATAGACGGCTCGTAGTACATGTTCCAGTACCAGATGAAGGAGAATAGGAATACGACAAGACAAGCTGAGCGTGCCAAAGGCAACATAATACCAACAAATAATCGCACAGTTGAAGCACCGTCAAGCTTCGCTGCTTCTTCAAGACTTGCTGGCTGGGATTTGAAAAATTGCATAAAGATAAAAATAAATAATGCTGCTTTCATTCCTTGCCCCAGTAAAGCTGGAATAAGAAACACAAATAGTGAGTTTAATAGTCCTAACTTACTAAAAATAACGTACAGAGGAATGATGATCACTTGTGGTGGAATAAGAAATGTAAGAATAATTAATCCTGAGAATAACCATTTAAATGGTACTGGTAGTCTTGCCATTGCATAGCCCGTCATGGAACATATAATGACAGAGGCCACTGAGCAAGTAATCGCCAAAGTCGAAGTGACAAGCAACGCTTTGGGATATTGAAGCCCATGATATGCTTTCGTTATGTTCTCCCACGTAATATCACGCGGAATCCAGCGTACTGTCGGATCTAGCAAATCACTTAATGGTTTCAGCATCGTACTAACCATGTATAGGATAGGCTGCAAGTATAAGTAAGCAACAATCGATAAAAGGATGTATATGAGCAGTTTGGCAATGAGCCCATCTGATACGTTGCGTCCAATAACGACAAGCTTTACCTTTTGCGCGCGACGGCTCCAAAACATCGTTAGAATGCTATTTTTCATTTTATCTATTTCAATCTTTAGCTCACTCTTCATCGACGGACACCCCCCCTCTTCATTTTTCGTCCAAATATACCGAGAACAATTGCAATGAGTAAGAATATGAATGCGAAGTATATCCATGCCAGAGCACTTGCGTATCCATAGCCTGTATCCGGCTTAAACATGTTATCCTTGATGTGGGCTAGCACCGGATTAAGCGGAAAAGTAAATAAATCAATAATGGTGTACAGCATATTCAAGCTAATAAACGGCATGCTCGCAGGAAGAGTGATTTTCCAAAAGCTATCCCATGGTGTCGCACCGTCCATCCGGACGGCCTCATACACACTAGGTGAAATCGTTTGAAATCCAGCAATAAAGATCAATATTTGCACACCTGAATACCAAAGTATTAATACGGCTCGTTCAAGAATACCCATAATCGTCTCTGTAAATTGAGGCCCTACGTATTGTTGTACAAGTGGTTCTAGATTGTACTGTGCCAAGAAAGGAACATCTCCTACTCCTTGTAAAAACAGCTCTGAAAGTACTTGACCTGTAGCAAAAATAACGGGTAGGAAGAACAACGCTCTAAAAATAAATCTTCCCGGAAAGTTCTGATTGAGCATGACAGCTATAAGGAGTGCAAACAGAACAATGATCGGAATCATAAGTAGCATCTGCTGAAAATACGTAATAAGCTCGACTGGAAAGATATTATCCTTTAAGAATGCATCCCTGAAATTGCGTAATCCGAGCCACTCGTATTTAAAACCACCGACACCTATTTGAACCTTGTTAAAGGACATAAATAATGACCAACAAACAGGTATCAGTACAAATAGGATGAAACCAATTGACCATGGGAGCATGAACAATAGCCCTATTCCGTAGCGGGAAGCATGATATTTTAGTTCCGCACGTTTTCTGCTTTTAATGTCCATTATGTCCCCCCTTTTCTGTCTACATGGAACGTCTTCTGACCATAATCTACAATAACCTGTGTGCCGTCTTCATACGTTGTTGCATATTTATTGGGCGATACTCGCTCATGATTAATAATGGATAAGTTATATACATGAGCAAGCTTGTTAAACGATTCATATTCGGTCTGGATCCAATCAAGCCATTTATCATATTGACTACTGAAAAGAAAGTTTGAAGCAGAATACTTCAATATCCGAGAATCCTCATAGGTCAAGAAGAATGACGGTAATGCACCATATTCAATCGCTTTTAGAAATTCGTCCTGCACATTGTTACGTAAATTTCCATCGCCAAATGTGTATGAAACGTTTCCATGTATTGCAATCGGATAGAACGGTACAGTCTCATCTATCATAAAGTCATAGCTTGATCCATTAGGCATACCCAATATGAAATTCGTATCCTTCAGTGAATAATCATTGCCACGATATACGCCACTTTTCCCTAATGTATTGCGCGTGTACTTAAGTAAACCTTCATACACAGAGATCGTATCAGAACGGCTGCTTCCTTGTTTGGTATCATAGTCGTTAAATACCATTTCACCAAGCCAGTTATACATAATACCGGAAACGCCCATTTCCTTTAACTTTTGTATGGTTTCATATGCCATTGTAACGGTTCGATCTGGTCGATTAATAAACCAGCCTTCATCTACATATACAGTTCCGTCGATACCTTGAATACCGTTCCCTTTACCCGATACTGTAGATTGTTTCTCATTAATCCAGACAAAATCATCTTCAAATATTACCGGGAATCCAAGCCCCTGCATTTCACCAATAAAGTTACGTGCTTCCTTTTCGCCACCAAGAGAAGGTTCAATTGGGAAACGTTTGTACATATCATAGTCGCCTTTATATTGCCAGCCATAATAAATGATTTCCATATTGGAAATGCCTTTGCCGACTAAACGATTAACAATTTCACTAGCTTGTGGGAATGTCGTTGCTGTCGCGTAACGGACTCCGTTAAACGCTTCTTCATAGTTTCCACCCATAATTTTCAAATACAGTGGGATATTTTGGACAGGATCTAATTTTGCTGTTAAATTTCCTTGTTCTTCAAGATAGCTGCGATATGCTTGAGCCATTCCAACGTAGCTAGCATCTTCTCCATTCAGGAAGCGGAACTCGACTTCTCTGTCCGTCTGTAGCCTTTCCTTTTGAAT
Source organism: Paenibacillus sp. FA6 (assembly GCF_051550225.1). Taxonomy (NCBI): domain Bacteria; kingdom Bacillati; phylum Bacillota; class Bacilli; order Caryophanales; family Paenibacillaceae; genus Paenibacillus; species Paenibacillus sp. FA6. The sequence goes on from NZ_CP188820.1 coordinate 3,852,763, forward strand.
CGCTTTAATTGGAACAGCCATACGGCTAACCTGATACAAAAATTCTTCACGATACAAATGCCCTGAGAAAATATTATACAGCGATGATTTCGCTCCTGGAGGCATGGCCGAGATCACTGCAGAATCGCCACCATTACTCAGTATTGCAACGAAGGCTTGCTCACCGTGCTTTACACCGAAAACGGGATATGAAATATCTTCTCTTCGCTCACCGCTGCGTGACCAATTGTTCATATTCGTTACTTCTAGACCATACACCTGATGAATGTAACCGGTAGATACACTTACACGATTATCATCAAAATAAATGAGTCCCCCTGGACCGTCAGGTACGAAAAGATATCCATCTTCCCCAGCCTTCACTGCACCAAAGTAGGGTAAGAGATCAATACTGAAAACGGAAAACTCCCCATTTTCCTTAATACCATCCGTTGGAATACGAGCCTTTAAGCCATTATTCGTTAACTCATATTGTAGAGAGAATTCAAGATTTTGTTCTACAAGCTTGTAGTTCACTTGTAGCGTATCCTCATTGCGAACAAAGGAAGTTTCCACTCCTTTGGACAAGGAGTTAACAACTTGCCGTATCGTTTGATCTTTTCCCGTCGTTTTGACGTAGGTCAAAACAAAAGGCGATTGTAAATTTTCAAGCAGTTGCCCTTTTATCGTTTCTTCGGCTAATTGTTCTGCTGTCGGGTTGCTGTTCCAGCGATGCCTCGTCGCTTTTTCAAGCACATTTATTTGCGAGTTCTCAGCATTAACATACAGTGCATAGTGTTCATTAACTAACCCTTCTGTAAATGATCCTCCTGAAGGCTTCCATACTTCCCCTTCAATAAGAGCTGCATTGTGTTGCTGCGGTTGCTCTATTCCAGCTAGCTTCATCGCTTCTACTGGTGTTAATTCACTTCCCTTAACTAGTACAAAAATCAATACGACAATGAATGCAATGATGACGACTAGCGACACGATCTTAGTACGCAAGGATAGGCGTTGTATGTAATTAGCCAATAAAAGTCGCCTCCTTGTAAAGCTGATAGAAGAAATCGTATAAATTGTAAGATAAACCAGATATGATGAATAAGAATATCCAAATCACTCCGATTGTAAATGCCGTAATTCCTATATTCCCCAAGGTCTCTGTAAAATCAAAATTATGAATAACCTGAGTCATAACGATCAACATCACAACCTGCCAGATCAACATAAGTGCATAAAGTGCATCAATAATAATGCGTTCTTCTAGCGTTAATATGTTAGATAATAGAATCATGGGAATGGTTAAGAAAAAGTATGGTGATAGTGCGTATACACTTCCTTGTATCACCTCTCTAAATCTACCTTCGCCATCTCTTACGCTACACACTAAGTAATTGGCTATAATCCAAGTCACCCACGGTGCAATAAAGAACGCTAGCGGACTTAATAACTTAAGTTGTGATGCCTCGATTGGATTAAAGATAAAGCCTGTGAGGAATAGACTACATATTTTCACTGCTACAACACCAAGTAAGATTAGCCATATAACCCAGCCTGTGACTTTCGACTCCTTCAGTTTGTAGAACTCCTCATAAGGATGGAACATGACATTTTTGAATAATTTTAGCTCATATAATGGTCTATCCCACTTCTTGGGGAGTGGATATCGTTTTAACAACATACGTATCAATTTCGGTCCGTACATGAGTATGGCAACAAGTACAATCACAATGGAAGCCACTAATGGGAAGTTTTGCTGCAACCATTGAAGTCTAATTTGCCAAAAAGCCTTTGAATAGCTTTCAGTATCAAATGCCGTTTTCAAGTAATCTAGCGCTGCGTCATATTCACCCTTGTGCAAGTAAACTTTACCTAGTCCTTGGAAGGTACCATTATACATATCGTTTCGAGCGTAAACTCGATTCCAGTAAGGTTCACTTTCTAAATACCTTCCTTCCTTGTATAAAGCCAATGCCTGCATCAGATCTGTACCGAATTCTGTTCTCGTAAATTTATGAACAGTACCAATCCGACTATCCGAAATCCAAACATTGTTGTTACTATCGACATCTATCCCTGTTGGAAAGCCGATCACGCCGTATTGTTGTGTATCTTTGTCAACAAAACCGTAGGAGAACAATGGCTCAGCTGTATCATCATAGATAACGATTCCTCTGACGACAGAATCTATGGAATAAATTAAATGGTTGGAATCTGTTGCCATATCTATAATTCCGTCTGATGCAGGTACTGTCTTCCCTTTGAATGCATCCACACCACCAGCATTCAGCTTACGGATCGCAGCTTTTCCAAACCCACCCGCAGTAGCCGTAAATAAGAAACCATCGTCATCAAGATGAATATTGTTAATGGGTCGTGGAAGATTAGCCAACTCTTTCGCAAGCTGCTCTTTGTTAAGAATAAGCTTTTTGATCCAGCTCATAACCGTCTGCTGCGCTTTGTTTGCTCCAAAATACCCCTTAAATTCACCATCACTATCCATACGCAATAGCCCTTGATAGGAAGAATTCAAGTTAACGTACATGACGCCTCTACGATCCACTGCGATCTTAATAGGAACAAAGAACTGACCCTCAAGCAAGCTAGATTCTGGCTTCTTATATTCCCTTTCAAAGCTTCCATCAGCATTAAATACGGCAATACGTTGATTACCAGAGTCCGCTACATAAACGGTTCCGTCAGGCGTAACATACATTCCTTCTGGGGAGTTTAATGCACCACTCCCTTCTTCATCCCCGAATGTTTGGAGGACTTCTCCATCCTGACTTAATACGACAACATGACCAGTAGACTTATCCGTGACATAGACATTGTCATTAGGTCCAATTTGAAGATCAACAGGTTCTGTTAGCTTTACGGCATCCATATTGGCTGGTTCATAAATAGGCTGCAGCCTTAACCAAGTTGATTGATTGTCATCGTAGTAAAACGTGCGGTATGGAAGCTCCGCATATGCTGCCATTGGCAATGATACAAAGATAATGGATGCAAGCAGCAACAACAGGACAAATCTTTTCATAATAATAACTTCCTTTGCTGTTGGAGTTACTTGATACCGGAGTGAATCATCGTCTCCAGCACTCTTCTCTGGAATAGCAAGAAAATAATCAAGTTAGGTACAAACATTAACAAACCTGCTGCCGCCGCCATGTTTTGACCAGCTACACTATTTTGCAGTCCATTGACCAAACTGTTCACGTAGAAGGCGAGCGTTCTCATCGTCTCTTCTTGCATAAAGAGAGTTGACGTCTCGACATCCCCCCATACGCCTTGAAAGGTAAAGATCGAAATTGTAGCAATAGCAGGTGTGGATAGCGGAATTACGAGTTTATAAAAAATACTGAAATGACTCGCACCATCAATTTTCGCAGCTTCTAATAATTCATTTGGAATTTGCGATATAAATCCGATTAGCATAAATACAGCAACTGGTGATGCTAATGCAGGAAGCAAATGTCCGAAATATGTATTATTTATTCCAAGTCCACTAATAATTAAATACCGTGGAATAGCAACGGTTTCTGGTGCGAACATCAACGAGATGGTAATTAATGATAACGTCAGACCTTTGAAATGAAACTTGAATTTACCTAGTACATATCCAGCCATCGTACTAACCAAAATAACACCGAATAAAGTTAATCCTGCAACAATCAAGCTGTTAAATAAATACCTCGTAAACGGAACCGTTGTATTGGATGCATGCAAAAATAGTGTTTCAAAGTTTCGAAGAGTTGGATTTTTCACTAGAAACTGTGGTGGAAATAAAAACAGCTCATTTTGCGGTTTAAAAGCATGGTTAAGAATAAATACAATAGGCAGTAGCATAAATGCTGCTAAAGCTGTAAAGCAAGTAACGAGTGTTATTTGGAAACCTGACCATCTGCGATTCATAACTACAACTCCTCCTTCGAACCGAAAAGTCGATAAGCAAATCGCATAATAAAATAACTAATGATCAGCAGGACTACCGAAACAGCAGAAGCATAACCAAGCTCGAATCGAATAAATGCATAATCATCAATGTGATTAATGATGAGATGTCCTGAATAAGAAGGCGTTATGGCCATTCCTGTTAATTGCGTTGAAATACTACCTGCTTTCAACGTACCTACGATTTGTAGGACCGCACTAAATAGCAACTGTGGTTTCATGGAAGGTAACGTAATGTAAAATACCTCTTGAATTCGATTAGAGATTCCATCAATTCTACCTGCCTCATATAGCTCTCTATTGACCGTTTGCAAACCAGCTAGCATGGCCAGAAACCCAACACTAAAGCTCATCCATAGTGAAACGATGATCATGATGATAAGTAGATACTTTGGATCCTGTAGCCAAATAACGGGATTTTCTAGAAATCCTAAATTTATAAAAAGCCTATTAATATAACCAACGCGGTCACCACTAAAGGCTGCGATCCACACAACCGATAATGCGACTCCCCCCGCCATCGAGGGGGCATAAAAAGCTAGTGTGTAGTAGTCACGTATCTTTAATGGTAGCTGATGAATCAACCATGCAAACAAAAAAGATAGCAAGTAACCACCAGGTCCAACTAATAGTGCAAATAAAAATGTGTTTGGTATTGCTTTTGTCAAAAAGATAATGTCTTGGGTCAACATTGCGATATAGTTATTAATGCCAATAAAATTTAATTCCCCAAAACCGTCATAGGATGTAAATCCAAGTAGTCCAGCCATAAATACAGGAATAATGATGAAAAGCATGAAACAAATAAAGAAAGGAGCCAGAAATAAATAACAAAATAGATCCTTTTTTAACTGCTTACCAAACCTGCTCAATTTAACACGAATTGGCGCTACGCGGCTGGGTGACAATTCGTTTAGTTCCAGCCCTGTATTCATGAGTTGTTCTCCTTCCATTCAAAAGGTTCTTTTATTTGTGGCACATGAAGGTTGTAACTTGGATCAAGTCCAAAATCTAATTGACGTCTTCTCATTTCTCTTTGCAAAGAAAGCTGAGCGCCTTCAAGCACCTCTTGCATTGGCATGGCCTCTAGTACTCTTTTGTTCCAGGCAAATTCCATTTCTCTTGCCAAGAAATAATAACCGGGAACATATGGCATGTTTTTCGCCCAACGCCGCTGTTCTTCTAACGCCTCCAAATCTTCTGCTGGCCATACTAGTGACTTCATCGCTTCTACATTGGCCGTATTCCACCTAAACTCCATACCGTAAAATGATTCCATATCTTCTGCATATTGAGACTGAACATCAGCTGAAGTCCACCATTTCAAAAATTGCCACGCTTCATCCTTGCGATCACTCTTTTCCATAATCATGCCAGCGGACATGCTTTGAGGCGACCATCTTTCAACCTCGCCATTCTCACCAACGATTCCAGGTAGAGGAGCAATCCCCCAGTGCCCAGTTATTTCAGGTGCTGCTACCAGCAATTGAACATACGTATTGAAATCCGCAATACCTAGCGGTATATTACCTTCACGGAAATGCTGGAAAAATGCTGGTATATCAATAGGTAAATTGTATTTTGTAAATAACTCCGTCCAAGTTTTGAACGCTTTTTGTCCCTCTACACTTGTTAAGGCGGATTCCATCCCATCCTCATCGTAAATCTCAGCTCCATGCTGAAAAAAGATCGTTGAGAAATCACTCTTAGGGTAGCTGAATGTCATACCGTTCTCTTGAAGTGTTGGTAAAATATCAAACATATCCTCCCAAGTATCCGGAACTTCAAGTCCCAGACCCTCTAATATGTCTGATCTGTAGTATAGTACTTGGAAGTTTTGCACTTCTGGCAAGCCATATGCTCCACCATCATATTGTAGTGATCTCGCTACACCTGGCACAAAACGATCAAACACTTCCTCGAAATCAGCATATTGTGAAAGGTCGTAGGCAGCCCCTCGCATTGCAAAGTCTACTGGAGTAGCCTCAGCAATACCTAGTGCTACATCGGGCACATCACCACTTGCATTACCTAGAATCAACATATTAGGATTAGGCATAAGATTAATATTCACCTGTATTCCTGTGCGTGGTGTAAAATCTTGATCTACTAATTCTCTTAATTGTTCTGCATAATCACGACCACGTTGTACCCATACTGTTAAAGCCTCTTTTTTATTGTGTTTCCTTGTATCGTAGTCAAGATAGAAGGATCGTGCGAAATCTTTAATCGAATAAGGAATACGCGAAGCTAACGTAACCGCTTTCAATCCAGTCTCGGTACCTGCTGTACGGACAACGATATAATCCAGCATAAGTGGTTGATGCGTTAACGTTGACATCCATGTTCCGATATTGTTTTGAATCGTAGTGAAATCATCAATTTTTACTGGAATCTCATCAACATCCTTTAGCATGTCTTCCAAAATACCGACAGATGAGCGAATGGACTGTGAAAGGTCAGAATCTTTACCGTTCATTCCATCCATGTACATTCTTATCTCAGTTAATCTGTTAACAAATCCATTCATTCTCTCTTTAACATCTGGATCGAGCTTTCTCATCTCCCAAGTACGAGTAGAGTCGATATTGGCATCGAAACCTTTCAATCCATACGTTCCTGTCAACTGACGTAACGTTCTATCGTAGTCAGCGAGCGCTGAAAGTGTATTTCTTAAAGCCAGATAAACGGGCTGTAGCGCGGTGGAATCTGATGTAAGTCGTAATCTATGATCCCCTGCTTGCAAATAAAACTTATATGCCTCGTCTTGATCATTAGCTAGCTCATGAATGAAAAACTCTTTCTTGTTCGGGATGCCGTATGTTAGCATCTCTTGAAAAGGAACCTCTCCATCAATAGAAATGGCCCGATATGCTTCAAATCCATTGCGATAATCCTGAAATGCTTTCACATCAATTTCATACCACCCATCTGCTGGAACGGTAAAATCCCACTCTACCCATTCCCCTGGCAGACGCCAGCGCCATCCACCTAATACGTTATAGGTGATTCTACCTTCTGGATCTGGAGAAATGTACGGTTCAGACCAAGTATCGGTTTGAATGGCAATGCTAGATTTACGATCCATTTCCTCGGCTTCAATGATTTGATACCATTCTTCTTGAGTAACCTCGGCAGGATGCTGACCAACGTAAGTCTCATATGAAGGAACGACATGACCTGCCTCAAATGAGAGAGATTTGATTGCTAATGGCTCTCTGCTACCTACCAAACGAAGGGTGTGCTTTCCTTGCTCTAATTGGAACAATAATGGCTCGGAGGAAGCTGCATAATGTGTCAATGCTTTATTAATCCAATCCGTTATTTCTTGCTGTGGCGGACGAATCTGTTGTCCAATTTCATTACGATCATAAGGATATTTAGAATCTTTAAACTGTCGTTCAAATTCAATGCGCTCTGCTTCAGAGAATTGATATTGTTCATCAATGAGAATTCCTCGAATAGCCGAAGCGTTACTGCCCTTTAATGGCATGAAGTCCATGTGAAGCTCGTACCAACCTGATTTCCCCACTTCGAACGTCCATTCTACCCAGCCCTTCTCGTTGTTCCAATGTAAGCTATCTCCCTCTTGTGAAAGCTTAGCATCGGATGAGGAGTCATCGTATGCTATCGCTTCCATAACAATGGACGGTAAGGTAGGGTCAGACTTCGGATCATTCTCAAGCGTCATACGAGCGTATGAAGGTGTGTCATCTTTATCATCAAAGGTCATAAGTTCACCTAAGGAAACAACCTTAGCAAAAACGTCATTTTCTCCGCGCGATAATAAACCGACGATGACAGCAATAATGGCTATAGCAATTAGCAACCGCATAGCAACGACATTTCTTTTGCTGCGGCGCTTCATACCATCTCGCCTCCAATCGCAAGCGATGCACCGGTTTCTTTATCGAAGAAGTGAACCTTATTCATATCCACTTTTATAAAGCCATTATCTTCTTTTTTGTAACTGCAATCAGCATCAGCTCGTACAATGACTGTATCCTCACCAAGTTTTACATACACGTAGAGATCAGCACCTGTAATCTCACTCATTTCCACCACGCATTTTGTCCAACTCTCGTCTTCTGGTGATGCAGTATCACCCAACATAATATTTTCCGACCTTACACCCATAACGACATTACGCAATACACGTGATGAGCGATCGAAACTACGATAATACTTTTCAGGCACAGGTAACCTTAAACGTCTGCTGACGAAATAATATTGTCCTTCATCATATGTAATCTTCCCTTCGAGCATATTCATTTGCGGTGATCCGATAAATCCAGCTACAAACATGTTTGCTGGCTCATTGTATAACTCTTTTGGCGGAGCCACTTGTTGAATGATTCCATCCTTCATCACAACGATTCTCGTGCCCATGGTCATGGCTTCTACCTGATCATGTGTCACATATACCATGGTTCGCTTCAAGTCTGCTTGCAGCTTAATAATTTCTGCTCTCGTTTGGGCCCTAAGCTTAGCGTCTAGGTTCGATAAAGGCTCATCCATCAGAAATACTTGTGGTTCGCGTGCAATCGCTCTACCTAAAGCGACACGTTGCTTTTGTCCTCCAGACAATTGACCTGGCTTTCGATCTAGAAGATGGGATATTTCTAATATTTTCGCTACACGATTTACACGTGATTCAATTTCATGCTTGGCTGTTTTGCGAAGCTTTAGACCAAGTGCAATATTCTCATATACATTTAAATTTGGATATAATGCATAGTTTTGGAAAACCATCGCAATATCTCGATCCTTAGATGAAAGGTAGTTAACGAATTTGTCATCGATATATAACTCACCTTCACTAATTTCCTCTAATCCTGCTAGCATTCTCAGCGTTGTGGATTTTCCACAACCCGATGGACCTACTAATACGAGGAATTCACCCTCTTGTATTTCCAAGTGGAAATCACTTACTGCCGGGCGGTCTTCACCCTTATATTTCTTGTAGACATGGTGAAACGTAATGCTTCCCAATCTCGCTCACCTCTTGTACGGTTATTGTTGTTCGTAACTTAATTCTAGAACATTAACCTCCTTAACCAAATGAGTCATTTATAAACTTTCTGTTATTCATTTAGCCTTTAATACTAAAGTGCGGGTTTCTACATGAATAGATAAAAGGGGTTTGGAATGATAATCATTCCAAACCCCTTTTATTAACGATGTATTGATCCACCTGACTTTGTACTTCTTTTATAATCAAGTCTATATTGTTGCCCTTTTGTAATTCGATATATTTTGCAACTTCTTCTTCTACGTTAGCAACTACTCCAAATTCAATCGGGCGAGCGTATTGCTGAATAAGTTTTTCACGTTCTAAAAGCTCTTTCCTAATGTTCGTTTCTGATAACAATAATCCATCAATCGGAGAATCTATATTCTTAGGCTCTGATGCGAACTTCGTTTCCCTTTCCCAAAATCCAGCACTATACGTATCACTTGGTCGTAAAAAATCGGTATTCCAAAAGGCCCATTGTCCACCCCATTCCATATAGTTACTAGTAACCGTTTTCATACCTGCGGGATATACTGCCATATCATCAACTAATTCATACGTTTTACCCTCAATCCCATATTGAACGAGATCATACAACACTTGATCCGTCTCAAGCATATCTAAAAATTGCAGCACGAGCTCGGGATTCAACGAATATTTATTAATAGCGATAACATTAGCAAGCTGAGATCGATTTATATATTTTTTATTTGGATAGAGTAATGACATTGTTTGCTTGTAACTACTATTTGCAAATCCAGGGTTTGCCTCTGCCCACTCATGCGACGTAATCGTGAACAGTATTTTCCCATTTCGCCATTCCATTGCCCCATCTTCCATTGAAATAAGCACTTCTTTACTCAATATTCGATCATCACTCCAAGACTTTGCCATAAGCCCAGCCTCCAGAAAAAAAGGTTGTTGCTCCATCGCCTGGATCGTTAGGTTAGGATCATTAATATAAAATCCTAGATTATAAAAGTTAATATCAAACCATTCATCACGTATATGATATATACTTAATGGCGACGTTCTTGTTATTCTTTCTGTAGGAAAAGCTTCTTTTAGTTCACGGAGAAGTCGATCTATATCCTCAATCGTTTGAATCTCATCATCTGCAATTTTAAATCCAGCTTTTTCTACATAGTCTAATCGCCAACCAGCAAATTTTCTCAGGTTCATTTTAATATTCCAAGGTAAGCCTACGATCTGATCATGCAACGTTGCGGACTGTAAATTTCCAGTTTCCTCATACTTTTTATATAAAGCTGGTGCATATCGGGGCAATAGAAGCGACAGATCTAAGTAAGCACCTTTAGCTGCCATTTGCTTGAATGCTAGCCATTCTGCATCAAAATTCATATCCCAGCGATCCCCAGCAGCTGACATCGTAAGAAGCTTATTAGTGTACTCATTAAAAGGGACATATTGAACATCGAACTTTACATTTAACCCCTTGCTCCTTACGTATTGTCCAATTTCATCCCATACTTCATCGCTAGCTGCCTTCTTGTCGCCACCAAAATAAAATTTCAAAGTAGTAGGTTCTACAGTTAAGGTTGATTCATCAGATGGTAGTTTTATTGATAGTTTTTGTTCGTTTGTATTGCATGCAGTAAGCATCAATACTAGCATAATTACAAATAAAAGCATCACATACCTTCGCTTAACCATCGCGTACCCCCTCTAATATTTCCTTATAATTGCGGATGTTGCAATTTATTGACCTGTTCATCATCAAGGATTGGATGCAGTATAGTAATACATGTACCTTCATTAGGATTAGATTCTATTTGTATTCGATAATCGTCTCCAAAATAAAGCTTTAATCTCTCATTGACATTGAATAACCCAACACCTTTAAGATCAGAGGACGATTGTACACTTTCTTCCTCCATATCATTCAAGCGTTCTATAACAGAATTCGGAATACCACTCCCGTTATCTGATAGTTTAAGAACGATATTCTCATTTTGTTTGCGCACCTCGATGACAATTTTCCCTTTTTCAAAATTATCTCGGACACTATGATGAATGGCGTTTTCTATAAGAGGTTGTAGCAGCAATCGCAAAAAGGGGCGCTCTAATAACTCTGGATCACAAAAGTAAAATATTCTAACTTTTTGCCCCATACGAGCCTGCTCAATTTGTACATAAGCTTTCACCTGTTCAATCTCACGCCGTAATGTCGTAATCTCCTTGCCTTGATTCAGGCTTAATCGCAGTAAATTTCCAAGTGCTGATACCATCTCTCCAATATCAGGTTGTCCATGGTTCTCTGCCTTCCATCTTATTGCTTCTAATGTGTTATATAAAAAATGCGGATTAATTTGATGACTTAGTACACGAAACTCTAGCACTTTTTTTCGTCTTTCTGCTAAAGATCCCTCTTCAATCAGTCCTTCGATTTTGGATAATAGCTCCGCTATGCCGCGATATAGTAGTCCAATTTCATCCTTACGATCTGATTTGGGTAAATAGTATTTGATGTTCCCTCCTTCAATGTGACGTATTAATTTCACTAAATGAGTAATCGGTTGTGTAAATCGTATCGTAATATACAAAACTAGACCCGCACAACAAAGTAAATAAATAATAAGTAATATTACTATCATGCGATTGGTTTCATTGATTGCACCTGTCAGTTCGTTCAACGGCGTTAAACTAACAACATACCAAGGTTGATTCGTAACCTTTACATGAGTAGCTAGATATACTTGATCATTCATCGTGACAGATTGGGGATCGGATGCTCCCGATTTCATAAACTTTACATAGTCCTTTGATGGGAAGACCAACCCCGTCATATTATTGTTATTAGAATCGTAGTATATGGTGCCATCTTCATTGACTAGCATGATCTTCTGATCCTTGAATTGATCCGATGGCGAAAAATATCGTGACAAATAATCCTCAGATAGATCAGCTACGATAAGCCCTTTGGGAACAGAATCATATAGTCCTGTAAAATGTTTTACATAAGTCAGTAAAGGCTTCCCGTATTCGCCCGGAGAAGGCATAATCAAATACCATGATGCAGCTCGATTTAGTCTGGATTTGCGAAACCAATGCTGTTCCTCTGTATCAGATACAGCTCCAATTGAGCTCAAATATTGCGAAAAGCCATCCAACTTGATCGGATACAGCTTCACTTGAAAAGCATCGACTGAGGAAGCATTCTGATACATAAAGGAGAGCATATCGACGGAAAGTCCCTCCTGTGCTTCAACCGTTGAAGCTTCCTTACTAAATAGCTCTTGTAGCCATTTATCCCCAATCAATTCATTAACTTGATCGTTTAATAATGATAAATAAATATCAAAGTTTTTCTCTGCTTGCTTTAAATAGCTCTTCGTTGTCTTTGTGTTCGTAATCGAAATCGCTTCAATGGATTTTGTATATGAGTAATAAGCAAATAGTAAAAAAGGAATAATAATGACAAAAAGAAATAAAATAACAAGTTGATTTCTAAGCGATGTCGACAATCTCTGTCCCTCCTCGAGTAGCTTGCAGATCTGTACTTAATCCGTCGTGATCCCTCTTTGACGGCGGTACTCTTTAGGCGTACAACCTACCTGCTTTTTAAATAATTTCGAGAAATGGACAGGATCTTTATACCCTACTTCGTAAGAGATTTGATAGATTTTATACTTCACATCCCCTAGCATTAACTTTGCCTTTTCCATTCGTACTGACGTTAAATATTCTAAAAAGGTGACTCCTTTCTCCTTACGAAATAACTTACTTAACCATACTGACGTAACATGTACACTATCTGCAACACTTTGCAGGCTTATATTACTTGCATAACTTTTATTAATCATTTTTTCTGCTTCAGTAACAATTTGACCTATGGCCGTTGATTGTCCTCTCCATTCCTCAGCCATTGCTAGCAAATATCGCTCTGTTAATTCTCTCAGCGATTGCAAAGTATCATACTGTTCCAATTGCTCCCATAGTGCTATAGGATTATCCGCTTTCAATTTACTCGATAAACCAGGGGATGAAAGACGATGGATCAATTCATATAGCCATTCAAACAGTTGTTGTTGAATGTCCCGAATATGTATTAGCTTCCATCCCTTGACCATATCATCAAATGCTTCCAGCGCCGCCGATATGTCCTCATCCGATCCATACTTAATCAAATCTATAACCTCTAAAGGCTCCTTCATCGATAACGACTCATGCTCAGTATCCTCATCCAATAATTTATCTATAAAAATTTTATTGCCACCGTATACAGCTTTTTGTCCTAGTATAAAAGATGCTTCATTATACATTTCACGTAATTGATTAATATTTCTAATCGTCGTCTTGAGTCCAATACTTATGGGCACCTTGACATATTGATTAATTCGTTGTAGAAACATCGTAGCCATTTCGTGCGGAGATTTCACTTCATCTGAATGAGTAACAGCCAATATTACTATCCATCTACTCATATGATCTAGACAGAGGGCAAAAGGCTCGGTATACTCTTCATTCAAGGTCTGCTGAACAACATTACCAATACCAAATTGAATGAGTTCTTTCTCTTTAATCCCTTGTTTTTCTATCGCACGAAGATCATCCGCTTCTATTAAAAGTAAAGTCATCGTTCTATCCAGCATCCACTCTAATCCAGAATTATGTAGACGGTGACTGCGTCTTGTCTCCCAAAAAGGATCAAACTCGTGCTGTAACATTTCCAGTAATAACTCCTCTCTAATTTTACCAATTGCAAAATTAGCATGGGAATGTAACTGTGCTTCTGTCTGAATTTCTAATCTTTCCCTATATATATTTTCTATTGTTTTAGTAACAACTTGCTTTAATTCTTCCATATTAATTGGTTTTAATATATAGTCTATGACACCTATTTTGAGCGCTTCCTTTACTAGATTAAAATCATCATAACCACTAATAACGATCGTTTGCGGATTGTAATCGCTATCTTTTTTTTGGAAAAGCTCATTAAGAAACTCAAGTCCAGACATTCGGTTCATTTTAATATCCGTTATAATAAGTTCTGGCTTAGAGGTGTTTGCAATCTCAAGTGCTGAAATTCCATCATCTGCTATCATAATGTGTTGAAATCCATATTCTTCCCACGAGAATCTATTTCTTAATCCTTCTCGTATTTCAACTTCATCATCAACGATCAGTACACTTAGCATCACTTTTCCCTCCCATATTATGCTTAGCCACAATACGTAGTTACAACGACATGGTAACGTATCATTTCACAAATAACAAGAAAATTCATCACGCAGAAACATGAAATCATATGTATTTCTTCCAGCTTATTAGAAATGCTTTTGTATTCTCTTGTTTTATTTAACTTTGTCTCATAGTAGTAAAAGCAGCAAACCTTTATTATGGAGTGAATCAATATATAGCTATAATCTCAGGAGGTAATTATCGATGAGTAACAGCAAAATTCCAGAACAAGCGCTTAAAACAAAAGGATCTAATCCAATTGTTACAACTATTTTTACAGCTGATCCATCCGCTCATGTATGGGATGACGGAAAAATCTATATTTATGCTTCGCATGATATGGATCCAGCTAGAGGCTGTGATCTAATGGATAGATACCATGTATTTTCTTCAGAAGACATGGTGAACTGGCTAGATGAAGGTGAAATATTAAGTTCAGATGGCGTTGCCTGGGGTAGACCGGAGGGTGGCTTTATGTGGGCACCCGATTGTGCCTACAAAAACGGCACTTACTATTTCTACTATCCGCATCCAAGCGGAACAAGCTGGAACGACACTTGGAAAATTGGGGTAGCAACAAGTGATCAACCTGCTAGCGGATTCGTTGATCAAGGATATGTTGAAGGTCTGGGCGGATTCGCGCTTATTGATCCTTGTGTATTAGTTGACGATGATCAGCGTGCTTATATGTATTACGGCGGCGGTGGAATCTGTCTCGGCCTGGAGCTTGATGAAGATATGATGTCTGCTCGTGGTGAAATTATCCAATTTGAAGGCATCGAAGATTTCCATGAAGCTGCTTGGGTGTTCAAAAGAAATGGATTATACTATTTGACCTACGCCGATAATTTGCATGCAAACAATCAAATGAGATATGCCATCAGTGAAAGCCCGCTAGGCCCTTGGACATATAAAGGTATTTTCCTTGAACCGACAGGCTGTGATACTACCCATGGATCGGTAGCTCAATTTAAAGGGAAATGGTATTTGTTCTATCATAATCAAGTCGTATCTGGGATTGGTAATCTTAGAAGCATGTGTATTGATGAACTTGAATTCAATGATGACGGCACGATCAGAATGGTTTTACAAACAAAGGAAGGTCTAGCACCGGCGGATGTATTAACCTTAGCGCATCCTAACCCTAATGATTACAGCGTCGCCAATTGTGTAGTTGGTGGAGGAGCAACGATTCAACAAGTAGCAGATAACGTTGAAGCTATTACTGGTTTGGAGCTGCCAGGATCTTATTGTCATTTCGATCATATCGACGGTTCTACTGGCGGTAGAGCAGCCATCTATATTCATCATGCAACTGAGCAGTATGTAACAAAGCTAAGACTACAAGTTAACGACATTGATTATACATTAATTAATGCGATGTCTACAGGCAGCTTAACTAACTTTACAGGCTGTGCCCAGATTACCGTGCAGTTAGAAGCTGGAAGCAATAATACGATCAAGCTAGCTGGCGGAAATGGTGCGATTAACATTATTGGAATTACCGTTATTCCATTTAACTACTAGCCACTATAAATAATTATTGCAGGAGGTTGTGACATAATGACAATGCAATCAGATGACCGAAATATTGATCCTCTGCAACTCTGGTACAATAAGCCGGCAGCCATCTGGGAGGAAGCACTTCCTCTCGGCAATGGCCGGCTTGGGGCAATGGTCTTCGGTCATCCTTATTCAGAGCGTATCGCATTGAACGAAGATAGTGTGTGGTATGGCGGTCCAAGAAATAGAAATAATCCGAATGCCTATGATCATCTAGCTGAAATCCGTAAGCTGTTATTGGAAGGAGCCATTCCGCAAGCGCAACAGCTTGCGGCAATGGCTTTATCTGGTGTGCCGGAAACCCAACGTCACTATTTGCCTTTAGGCGATCTCCTTCTCTTTGTCAACCATGTGGATGGAGAGCTAAGTAATTATCGAAGAGAACTAGATATTGCTACTGGTATTGCAACGGTTAACTATTCAGTCGGAGATACATCTTATTCTAGGGAGATATTTACGAGTTTCCCTGAACAAGCGCTAATCATTAGACTTACATCCAGCGATCAGCGGATTTCGCTTCGTGCCAAGCTGGCGCGAGGAAGCAATCGCTACTATGATGAGCTTGTCCAAGTTGGGCAGGATACCATTGTTATGCGGGGTAATTGTGGTGGACAAGGCGGCTCTGATTTCCGGATCGCATTGAAGGCCGTTGCAGAAGGTGGCAGCATCTCTATGATCGGAGAGCATCTCATCATCAACGATGCTCATGCTGTAACTTTAATACTTACAGCAGGAACCACCTTCCGTTTTGAAGACGTCGAGCAAGAAATAGTGACCATTGCGGAGAAAGCCGCAACGCTACCTTATGCTGATCTTCGCAAGCGCCATGTCGCAGATGTCACATCTCTGATGTCTCGGGTAACCTTTAAGCTAGAGGGTGATTACGATGCTTCGCTACCTACCGATGAACGACTTGAGCGTGTGCGTAATGGTCAACAGGATTTAGCATTACTTTCACTATATTATCAATTTGGTCGGTACTTACTTGTCGCAAGCAGTAGACCTGGATCGTTACCAGCCAATTTACAAGGCATTTGGAATGAGAAAATGCTACCTGATTGGGATAGCAAATATACAATAAATATCAATACACAGATGAATTATTGGCCAGCTGAATCTAGTAATTTGGCAGAATGCCATGAACCACTTTTCCAGCATATTGAACGGATGAGAGAGCCGGGCCGAGTTACAGCGCGTGAGATGTATCAATGCGGCGGGTTTGTCTCACACCATAATACAGACATTTGGGGTGATACGGCTCCACAGGATATCTATATGCCTGCGACATACTGGACTTTGGGTGCAGCATGGCTTTGCTTACACCTATGGGAGCACTATGAATATAGTCGGGATCAACAATTCCTCGATTCGGTATATCCAACAATAAAAGAAGCAGCACAATTTTTCGTAGATTTTCTGTATGAGGATGAACAAGGGCAATTGCTTACCGTCCCATCTGTTTCACCTGAAAACAGCTATATTTTACCAAGTGGTGTTCAAGGTATTTTGTGTGCAGGTCCAGCAATGGATAATCAAATTTTACATGAGCTGTTTACTGCATGTATCGAAGGCGCATCTATATTAGGAACGGATGAGCTTCTGATTAAGCGATGGGCTACTATACGATCGAAGCTGCCTAAACCACAAATCGGGAAACATGGTCAGCTGCTAGAATGGCTCGAAGATTATGACGAAGTTGAGCCTGGACACCGCCATATTTCCCATCTGTTCGCCTTGTATCCAGGTAAACAATTTAACTTAAGAACGACACCTGAGTGGACAGAAGCAGCTAAAGTGACATTGGAGCGCAGACTTGCGAGCGGTGGTGGACATACAGGCTGGAGTAGAGCGTGGATTATTAATCTATGGGCGCGGCTAGAGGATGGTGAGAAAGCGGAATATAATGTTGCCCAACTACTAGCTCACTCCACGCTACCTAATCTATTCGACAATCATCCTCCATTTCAAATAGACGGTAATTTCGGTGGCACAGCTGGCATTACTGAAATGCTAATGCAAAGTCATATGGATGAAATCCACCTCCTTCCTGCACTTCCGCAAGCTTGGAATAGTGGTAGTATTACTGGATTAAGAGCAAGGAACGGATTTGAAATTAGTATGGAGTGGGAACAAGGTAAAGTTACATCGGTACAAATTAACGCCACCTTGAATCTTACATGTCGCATACGTCTGGGTGGACGCTATACAGTTCATACTGCCAATGGTGTGGAGATTAACACTGATGTAACAAGTCGAGCTTGCCTTCAATGGGAAGCAATGGCAGGGGAACGCTATATCATTACCGCTATCCTTTAATTATAGTTACTTATGAAAACAGACCGCCGATGGCGGTCTGTTTCTTGGTATCCTTACTTCTTGGATAACGCTATGAAGTTCATAATCATCGTAATTGCCTCTGCTCTTGTTGCCGTTGCATTAGGTGCAAAAGTTCCCACGTCACGCCCTTCGACGATGCCCGCTTCCTTCAATGCGGAAACTGCTGCTCTTGCCCATACTGGGATGTCGCCATTATCAGCAAAGTCTGTCTCTCCGACACTTTCTGTATCTACACCCCATGCTCTAGCGATCATCACCGCTAACTCCGCACGTGTAATGCTAGCTGATGGACGGAAGCTACCACTACTATCACCTTTTATAATACCGGCTAGAACTGCCTTCGCCACTGCATCCTGCGCCCATGCGCCAATCTTCTCCTTGTCGGTGAAGATCAATTCGTCAGCTTTTCCAGTCGGCTTGAGTACATTCATCAACATCATTGTGAATTCTGCTCGTGTTACGATTGCATCAGGCTTGAACGAACCATCGGCGTAACCTTTCACAATACGCAACTCAGTTGCTTGACGAATCGCATCTGCAGCCCAGTGTCCGGCAATATCCTTCAATTCAATCTGGTTCTCTTGATTTCCACCGGTGTTACCACCGTTGTTACCGCCGTTGTTACCACCGTTGTTACCGCCGTTGTTACCGCCATTGTTACCGCCGTTGTTACCGCCATTGTTACCGCCGTTGTTACCGCCATTGTTACCGCCGTTGTTACCGCCATTGTTACCGCCGTTGTTGCCGCCGTTGTTGTCAGGCGTTGTATCAACTACTGTAATCGTCAGCACCTGCGGCTGGCCTGCGCTAAACTCAAACGTTAGCTGCGCAGTACCTTTTTGTAATTTCGCCAAGTAAGCCGTCGTAATCGTTATCTGATCGCTATTCACAACATAATCTGTTCCAGCCTGCAGCAGTGCACTGCCTTTCTTAATGGCTGTCAGTGTATTCCCTTTAAGCTCCAGCTTTATTGTAGCTGCTTGCTGCTTGCTAGGGTTCAAATCAAATTCAGCAGCAGTTGGGCTGATTTCGCTATCCTGATCGATAACATTGATTCTGTTAAGAAGATCCGTCTTAACTTCGCCGTCTGCCATAATAGTGACAAAGTTGCGAGCTATAGCGATATCGGCAGCTGATCCAGACGCGAGAGCCTTTGAAACGGCAGCCCTTGCCGATGCTTCAAGCATTTCATTGTATTTGCCTGCGCCTAACAGATATACGTCTGTAAATGAATTTGAATTTTTTAATTGTCCACTTTCAACTTCAAAGGTGGATCTGGTGCTGTCTGATTCACGCGAGCCGTCAGATTCATTGAACATGATTGATATTCCGATTCTTCCGTTCGCGAGCTCCGATGTAGGATTATTATGAACAGTATTAAACGGAATCTTTAAATCGTAAATCGTCGTTTTCGTATCTTCGTCTCTCGTCATCTTTGCCACGATATCAGTTATCGGAGCAGTCGGTGCATTGGCGCCTGTGGGACGAGTCCAAGCCCAAATTACATCTTTGTTGTCATTGGTGAGCGCGAATCCCAATTCATTCCGCGTAGTACTGTCGGTTGCAGGATTGCGTAAATCAATGCCTAACTGCAAATTATCCTCTCTCCATATATTCCCTCCGGTCTGGTTATTGAAGTGTACGTCGTCTGTAACGACAATGTACGCGTATAAATTGCTGTCGTCCCATGCGAAATGCGATCCTACGCTGAGGTCTTGCGTACCATCCCACGTTCCCGAAGTGACATAATCTTTGGTGTCCATGACAAATGCCGGAGTTGCGGCACTCTTTGCCGGATTTTCTGCGCCTGCAGAACTTACCTTTTCAGCGTAAGCCGCGTCAAATTTTGCCGTATAGGTGTATGCTTTTCCGTCTTCAAGTTGAAGCTTGAATGTGATCAGACCTGCAACATAATACGGTAAATCTACGGTTACGGATTCGCCTGCCGCAAGCGCATCAAATTTAATGGGAGTGAGATTTTTAGCATAGGCAACCGGGGAAACAATTGTCAATGTCCCGGGTGCAGACGCTCTTCCTCCGACATTATACTTAACGTTGAATTGTTGTTTATCTCCGTTTTTGGTTAAGTTAAATACAAACGGTTCCGCCAATAAATCCGAGCCGTAAATGCCGTACGGATTGTCCGTCGGGGTGCTGTTTCTCAAACCCGATGCGTAATAATTGTTGCTAAGTTCTATCGACGTGCCGCCCTGGCGCAGCATTGCATACACATTATTACTCTGACCGTTCTTTGACGGCTGGAAGTAAGAGGAGTATACATGCGCTTTTCCGCCGTAGACATCTATACCTGGATTGCTGCTTGGCAGCTGAGTAAAGTTTGCTTGCTGGAAACGAACGATACCGTTATTTACTACCGCTCCTGCTGTGCTCGGGCTTCCCCAGAACGCGCTGTTGTACAGGACAAGTTCAGCGTCGGGGTGGATTTTTGCGGTATTAGGTACATCGCCCATTCTGACATACGCTCTGTCCGGCTGCGTCGTGATGTTCGTATTAACCAATTCCGAGTTGATAGCGATTATTTTCGTGTGTTCGTCCGCGTCTTCCACATACAAAGCGTACGTGGTTCCGTCCGAGCCGTGACCGATCATCGTCATTTTTCCGGGGTATGCGAATTCGCCGTTCCCCAAGTCTCTTTTCAGGAAGTGTATGCCGTATACCGAACCGTAAACGAAATTGTTGAAAATCGTCTGGTCCTCCACATCGGCGAATTTGAGCGCACTCATGTATCTTTGTACGAAACCGTACAAATCGCCGGTAGGTGCCGAATATCCTTGACCTCCCGGAAGTCTCAAAGCGTAATGCGGATTGAATTGCATATTTCTGATAAATCCGCCTTCCGCGCCTCCTCCGACCCAAATGCCTGCTCTGAGGAGCGTGCCTCCTAAATAATCAACATAGTGACCATCGGTTTTATATGAAGCCAGGTCTATGCCTTTATCCCCTATCGGGATCGTTAAGTTGATTGCATATACGCCTGCTCCTTGTCCCTGTACCAAAAACGGTGTTTTTAACGTTTGGTCAGGGTTATTGAGGTTGACGCTGGTTATATTCGTTTGCGTAATGTTAAGTCCTCTGAGACCTGCGTTTGCCTTAAGCTGTATGAGAGAAGCTCCGTTTTCTCCCTGAGCGCCGCCGGTGTAAGCTGTAAATATCGCCGTGCCGCCGCCTTGTGTATGGTGCTGTACGTCCCATGTTCCTCTGAGTTCAACACCTTCGGGAACGATGACAGGACTATTCAGTCTATATCTTCCACCCGGTAAATATATCGTGCCGCCGCCGTGATTAGCTTTAATATAGTCAAGAGCTTCCTGCAATTTTGTAGATATATCCACGGTCGGTGCGTTGCCTGTTAACGAACGTGGGAAGTCAAGTCTAAGCACTGCGCTTGATGTCGGTCTAGGGTGTACTTCAATATCTGTTTTTACGTCTTTCGGAATAGGTTCAAATAGATAATCAACATCATTAACGATTTGTACCGTGGTGTTATTACCGTCAGCCTTAACATCAAGTTCAAGGTTATCGATGTGAGCGGCAAGGTTAGCGCTCTCGATGTTAAGGTTATAACCGGAATTTACCGATTTGAATGTTCCAAAGTTTGTTCCGAGATTTGCATGTTTGTCTGCCTGTTTGAAGTTGCTCTGACTGACTAATGCGTTTCCTCGACCCAGGAAGTTCAGCGCGTAATTGTCATATTCGTCGAACGTACTATCCTCAAAGGATATAACTCCGCCTCTGGCGTTGCTTACAATCGGACCTTTGAAGTCAACTCCGTTGAATTGAACAGAAGTGTCGAAACGTTCGTTGAAATATACTGCCGTGTCGCCTCCGAATTCCGAGTTCGAGAGAAGCAGACCGAAACCGTTAACGTTGTCAATATATATTCCCGTTTGACTGTCTTCGATTTTCAATCCGTAGAACTGCGCGTTCGGAGCTTCGTCGCCGCCAGGTTCTCTTCCGATCCACATACCCGTCTTATACCCGGAAATATTCAATCCAGATACATATTCCCAGTCCGAACGGTGCATCATGAATCCGGTAGCGTTCGCTCTTGTGTACGCTCTCGCGTCCGAAAGAAACGGTGCGCCGTCAAGTCCTGAATTCGCCCAGTATTTCGGGTCAATGTTAACGTTCTCGATACGTCCGATGTCTGTACATGTGTGAACCACGATGCCCTTGTAGAGAGCCGTCATATTGCTGTTCACAACATAATGCATTTCGCTCGGCAGGGAAATGAATCCTCCCCAAGCGTTCACGAGAGTAACGTTATCAAGCGTCACGCTGTTTCCGGTTCTCTGATAGAACGTCCACGGATACGGAATTCCTTTTATGTCCTCAAATTCCCCTGTCTTCTGACCATCTGCGTTCCTCTTTTCAACAGTGGTTGTAGCATGAATATCTTGATTCGGATACCATACTGAAAGGTTCGTTACACCTGTGCCTTGTTCCATGTCTATGAATCTATCGGACACGTTAGCTACTTTTTTGCCGCCTGTCTGATTTTCTCTCTCGTCAGAGTCAACATACGTGTCATAATTGGCGGAATTATGTCCGGCATAGACTGCGAGAATGGTTCCGTCGATTTTACCGTCGTAATCGTCCGCATCCGGGTTATCCCATTCGCCACGGAGCTGTACGCCTGCCCGCAAATTTAAAACCTGTTTATATTCGTAGGTTATACTGCCTGTCGTGCTTTGAACGCTTATTGTGCCGGTAGTTTCCGTATGGAACGCATAGGTTCCCGCCGGAATATAGACTACGCCGCCGCCATCATTATAAGCCGCATCAATCGCCACCTGGAAAGCCTCTCTGTTATCGAAATTAACTAAGCCTTCCGCTTCTGCCATCTCTGCTGTCTTCGCACCGAAAGCGAGTACGTTAAAATCCGATATCGCCCAATCTTTCGCATCGTGTTCCTGAACGATTGCCGTTCTTATGTGTTTTGCATAATCATATCTATCCGGAACTGTGAGCACAAATGTTTTAGTCTTGGTTACAGGAGCGGCTACCGGACCTCTTTTTACCGTCGCCGTGAGTGTTACCTCACCGCCGCCGTCCGGACGGTTTGTCGGTATCAGGCCTGCATCGGTTATGAGGGTAGCAGCTGATGTCGCCCATGTAATATCCGTCATATTCTCACCCATGGACGGGAGAACCAAGTTCGTCGTCACATTAGCCTCAGAAGCATTGACGCCTTTGATTAAATCCCATGTCAGTTTATTCAACATATCGTTTACCGCATCCTCGTCGGTTCCGGTACCTGTTCCGCGAACCACTATATTAAATGTTTTAACAACCGGTGTTGCCGTACCTTTGCTTACTGTCGCCGTGAGGGTTACATCTGTACTCACTCCTTGACGATCTACTGCGCCGGTGTTGCTGTTTATCACCGTGTTATTGGTAGATGTCCACACAATGTTCGTACTCGCTGAACCCGCCTTAGCAAGATTCAAATTGGTTTCAACTAGATCCTGTCTGGTATTCGTGCCCTTAATAGCGTCCCAAGTCAGCGCGTCCGAAACAAGTTTGACCGCTTCTTCATCCGTTGGAGGAATTTCGGTTATTCGTATGCTCTGTATGATTGCTCCGGCTGCACCGATACGGAAGTGCGCTCCTTGATTTTGTGCTCCTATCGCAAAATTAGCTCCGTTAAGCACAACTTTTGAAGTCACCCAAGAGTTTCCGCTTCCTGTCGCCGGAATGCTCGCTGATCTATACGCTTCATATCCAGAGAAACTGCCGGGATATATGGTGTTATACTGTAACGAAATACCGCCCGTTGCGCTCGGTCTCCAGTATGTGACCGCTAATTCGACCTTGTTTGCTTGCTTAAGTTTAAGGTCGTCTACAATTACGTACATAAAGTTGCCAATCTTCACAGCATCTACGCCGCTTTGAGTGACTATATCCACTGCGGTACCGCCGTCTCCGATGAGGCTGATGCCTATGCCGTTGCCTTGAAGTCCTGGATACGGTCCAGCCGGATCTCCACCGTCGCCGAGACCGCTTCCAATTGTATCAACTGCATCAAATGATTCAGGATCGTTGAAATCAATGAACACTTCAGCCAGTTCGTTAGTCGTACTGGCTACTGTCAAATTAAAATTCACATTAACAGGTGTTGCATTACCTTTGGTTATTGTCGCCGTAAGGGTTACGGCTTTTCCTACGTCAGGGTCGCGAGTTACTCTGCCAGTTGCGGTATCTATGATACCTGCCGGTTCAGCCGACCATACTATAGCAGTATCATTCGCACCCGTTGCCTTAAGCGTCAACCCCGTTCTTACTTCGGATTGAATAGCATTCGAATTCCTGATCGTGTCCCATGTCAGCTTATTTGCTGCGTCCGATACTGCTTGATTGTCGTCAAGATGCTCCACTCTAACTCTTGTATGCGTTCCTGCGAAAGGATATTGCGTATTTTGAGCTGTGCGTGCGAATGTATAATAGATGTTGCCTGTTGGTTTTGTAAATGACGCAGTATAAACGCCTGTTTGGAGAGTACCCGTCGTCCAATCGCCGACCGCAGGAGCGTTACCGTTGGTGTTGATCGCGAACTGCACAGCCTGACCGTTTGTCGGCGCTGCTGAAGATAACATAACGTTGCCCGTTGTCTCAACAGCAGTGGGAATGGGTTTCGGCGAATCCACGGTATTCTGGAAACGAGGGTTCTTAATATAGATGTCGCCTTGGGGCACGGGAGACCATTGCATTTGCAATCTCCCTGCCTGTACCGTGTCCAAATGAACGGGATTGAAACCATTCGGAGAATTGGCTGCTGATAATTGCGCATAAACAGTAATCCATTCATTAACCTTTCCGTTTTTGATTTCGTTAACATTAAGGTTAAGACGCGAATTGGTGTCAAGATTGTTACCGCCACTTGCCATGGCGATCCAGTTATTGCCACTGAGATTTAAAAGGTCCGTATGCGTAACATACATATCAAAAACAAAATATTGATTCGCGTAAGCTGATAAATCCTGATTGCCGCTGCCATTAACAAAGCGGGCATCCCAAAGCCGTTCAGCGCCGGCGCCTATTTTTCCAGCTCCCAACTTAACCGCGTTATTTCCGTCCGGCGCAATAGCGTTATTCGTCCCCTCTTCTATATTAGGGAAATACGTCGCAGCCCGGGCGTTGACCTCTGCCGGCACGGCTCTCACCGTCACGGTAAAAGTTTGCGTAGCACTTGCATTGCCCTTGGTTATTGTCGCCGTGAGTATTACGGTTTTGTCAACTTCTCTATTCAATAAACGATTTACGCTTCCGGTGTTGCTAATTGCCGCATTATCCGATGACCATGCTACGTTAGTTGTTCCTATTGTCGTCGGAAGACTAAGTTGTGATTTCACATCGTTATTCGAAGTATTACTACCTTTAATAGTATCCCATGTCAGAGACGACGACGCCTCATCTACCAATGTTTGGTTGTCAATAGACGTTACAGTAATTCTTGAAGATACGCCGATGAAGTTGTAATCGCCACCTGCTTTCGCGCGCGCGAAAACATAGTAGGTGTCTGCTGAAGGTAATATGGCAAATTGATGAGTATAAACATTACCGTTTTCAATTCCATCCACCCAACCGGATGCGGGAGCGATTTCATCTTCGCTTATTGCGAATTCCACAGCTTGCCCGCTAGCCGGTGCGTTCGCAGTTACTGTTCCTGTTGCTACATCAAGTGCGGGAGCCGTTGACGGTGAAACCGGAACGCTTAACGTACTTTTCTGGAAACGCGGGTTTTTTATGAAAACGTCGGTCTTGGGGACATTAGTATCCCATTGCAGATGCATTGCCAGTCTGGTTACTTGGTCTAGCCAGGCGTCTTGGAAACTCCCGGCTACGGCACTTGACGTCGATAACTTCGTATAGACCGTCGCCCATGTGCCCACCGCTGCATTTGTGACCCCGCTTAAATCAAGTTGGAGACGAGAATCGTTGTTAAACTTGTCCTCAGCGGGATTACTGTCGCTTACTATGACGATCCAGTTATTTCCTTGCATATTTTTAAAGCTCTCATCGGGAATGTACATCTCGAAAACGAAGTATCCATCTTTGTAAGCTAATAAATTCTCTGGAGGCGACACGCTCGGCGTGAAGAGGTTATCCCAAGTACCCCCGCCCTTTGAGGTTCCGGTGTTTAAACTCCACGCTGTCTGTCCGTCCGGCGCAACGGTTTCTGTCGCCGTATTATCATCTGCACCTGCATTTACGGTCAAAAGGTGTACTTCATCTTCCCATGCCGCGGCCGCGCTGACTGTCATAGGCGGAGTAAACGAAGTAAATAGCATCGCTATCACAAGTAAAGAGGCTAATAACCGTCTTTTTATCATTCTAAAATTCCTTCCATATATAATGTTTTTAGGTTTTGAAGAGATCCCATAACTCTTTAAAACTTAGCTGTATTGTTGCGCTAATCATACGATTAGCGCAACAATACATATTAATTGGCCGTATGGCCTCAAAGCAAGTATCGATTTTGTAGTTAAATGATAAATTATTTTCACCAATTTCTAATTAATATATAGTTTGAGAAACCTCATTCACGACATCAATTAATGCTTTTCTATATCTACTTTTTGATCAGCCCCCTGTGTCAGAACAGTTGTCGTACCCCTCAATAGAACGTATAGTAATTACTAAGAGAAAGGACGAGGTGGTTTACGATGGCTAGGTATAACAAAGAGTTCAAATCGAAAATTCAACAACGCATGTTGCCACCGCATGCAAAGAGAAAACCGCCTGCGCATAAGTTAAGTGAATCGGAAGAGCTACAAATTATTGAAACGATCAATCAGCCAAAATTTAAAAGTCTACCACCTAGCCAAATTGTTCCGAGACTTGCTGATGAAGGCATCTATTTAGCTTCCGAATCTACTTTTTATCGCATTGTGCACAAACACCAACAACAGCATCATCGCGGGCGCAGTACAAAACCAATTACGAGTCATTCTGCAACGAAGCCAAATCAAGTATGGATGTGGGATCCAGCAAACGCTGTAATCCCATCAGGGTCCGGAGTTTCGCCAAGAGTAATGATAACGCCTTCACAGGAGGGATAGCCTACTTCATCGGCATGAGCCGGTGTAATATTCATTCCCGTTGTTACGAGCAGTACGCTAAGCATAGAAAATTAAAATTTTCGCATACTGTCCCATCTTCTGATGACCTTCATTGTTTGACCTCCAATGCTGCTTTAATCTTGATATGACCCCCTCATGTGTGGCCTGACCACACTTTCCCGCTTTTATGTTTGCCGCCGCATCACCTCTACTATTCCATATGTCCAATCTTGTAAAAGCCCATCCGTCCACAATCGACCATATGTTAGCGCTTTCAAGGACTATAGAAAAATAACAGGATTCAAAAAGCGATACGCGTACGTGCAAATAACGTAATCTTACCACTTCTTTTAACCCTGTAATAATTTCCCATGAAAATACTCTGTATATATTGTGGACTTATCTTATCATACGAGTATTGCAATAGAGTTTCTACGAGGTAGTTTTATCCTTTACAGGTGCAATATTATCTTAATGAAAATGCTTCCTCGCTATACTGAATGCCTAATATTTGTTCTTCTTCGGATAAGGTATAGGTGATCGTTTCCACAGGAAACTGATCCAGCTTAGCCTCACGGCTACCACTAGATTTTTAACGATTGTACGTAACGGTTTCAACGTCTGGCTCTTGCGAAGCTGATGTCTTTGGCACTTCAGCTTCATTAAACAGTTGAAGCTCCAGTTGATCGGTATGCGTCTTTTCACTGGAGGCGCCGAAACGCTTTTGTTAAGCAAGACGGAACTGTTCTTCATACCATTTTAGTTTCGTAGAAAGTTCCGCAATTTGCTGCTCCTGTTTGACTGTTTTCCGTTCAAGTTCTTCTATAGCAAGGGATGATAGATTCGTTTGATTTTTCATACTATATATATTCGAATTTTCTGGATCGATTTACGTAGATCGGTTGATCCACAGGCGAGATAGACAGGAACCGTTGTAGGCACCGTCAACATGATGGAATCTCCAATGCCTGTACTACTGCACGTAGTAACTCCGCGTCGAATCCTGCACGAACTTCAATTTTAGCTTGCCCGATCTCCACAAAAAGAGCGGATGAAACGCTAGAATGAGAAACGGTTAGAGGAACAAAGCGAGGAGGATGTCCTTGTGAAGCAGCAGGATTTGCATTCGTTTTACGAAGCCAATATTTAAGGGTTTCTTTTGAAAATTGATGAGCTTGACACCAAGCGGCCATGGTAAGACCGCTAGCTCTGTAGTCTGCGATACGGGTTTTCCATTCTTGAAGTCGCTGTTCTTTCTTAGTCATCTGAGACAACCTCCTGTTATTAGGTTGACTTTATTTTCTCATGAATGGAATAACGATTGAAGGTGGGCTGTATTTGACGCTTACCTATATAACGCTTTGAACTTTGCCACAATTGCCAACTGTACTTAATTATATCTCCTACAACTTTTTGAGCATCATAGCTCGGCTTCCTCGTACAGAAAATACATCGGAAGCAAAAACAAACGGCTAGAATTGACCTCGCAGTTACTAGTGCAGCCACTGCATTGATACTGCCTTCAGCTATAGATGTCTAAAAGATACACCATTCCTTTACTATAACGAACTCACTGCTATCATTCTATCGGTCATAATTGTATTTTATTGTATATTCCTATCTTCTTTACGGGCCATACAGATTAAAAAAAGATGACTCCTGTGTAATACCAGAAGTCGTCTTTTTTCCGTTGTCTAATTTATTGTATAGCTATGCCAACCAGACTGTTATTACTTACTCTGCTGCCAGCTATATTGCGGAGACCAACCTATCGTTTCGTAGGCTAAGCGATTACTTACTACCGCTGTCATATCGGCTATGGGCTTGCGAATATCCTGCACATCACTGTAATGAGCATGTAATAATTGCTCGACAGATTTATCGGACATCATGTCATTTGCAGTGATATTCAGCGCGATCGACTGCGACGGTTTTGTATCCTCGATACTCATACGACAAGCACTTGCAGCATCCCTAGCATCAATATAACTCCATAAAATGCGATGGAATCTTCCTGTATTATCGAATTCTGATTGTAACCATGCATACTCCTGAGATTCTAGCACATGAGAAAATCGCAAGGAATACACTCCGATCCCACTTCTTCTATGAAACATATCCCCCGTTTGTTCATTGACCCCTTTAGACAGTCCATAGCCTTCTTGCGGCAGCAAGGGATGCTGTTCATCCACCGGGAAATAGTTCGGGGCAAACGGTGTCTTTGCCCAACAAAAGCCATAAGCCGATTCACTTGAACCAATGACTACTTTAGGAATTCCTAAGTTAGATGCCACTTCCAATATATTAAAGGCAGACACCACATTATTAGAAAAGATATATTCAGGTGAGAAGTTGATCGGGTTAGGCACTGCTGCAAGATGCACGACATAATCAGCATCTGTGAGTAGACCTTTTACTTCCTCGATATTATTCAAATTTAGTTGTCTAAATTGATCGTAATCCCCAGGAGAATTCGCTGCACGCAGATCACTACCAATGACCCGATAGCCATGTTCGGCAAATTCCTTCACTACGTAACGACCTACTTTACCTTCTGAGCCTGTAATTACGACGGTCTTCATGTCTCATCTCCTACTATTCAAGGTCTAACTAACGTTCCGTCCAAACGACGATCTAGTCGATAAGGATTATGATAGGGTTTCCCCTCTGCAGGAGCGCCGAGCAACACTGCCTTTTCTTCATCAATATCTATCCCAAGCCCTGGTAGACCTGATAGATGTAGTGCTCCACCACGAATCGTTGCCATGCCGGGAAATGCTTCTCTTTCTGCTTCATTGAAATGGTTACTTTCTTGAATACCAAAATTCCAGATCGCCATATCGAGATGTGCAGCGGCTACTTGGTTAACGGGATCATTTTCCCCACCTTCTTGCCAAGCTGTTCTCACACCAAAAGCTTCACATACGGCGGCAATTTTGCGGCAAGCCGTAATTCCCCCTACTTTGGAAACTCTCATTCTCACAAAATCAATTAAACGATTTTGTACAAGAGGAAGCCATTCTTGAGGATGTATAAATAACTCTCCCACTGCTTGCGGAGTTACACTTACTGTCCTAACTCGCTCATACCATGCCGTATGCTCCACCTGTAGTAAATCCTCAAGGAAATATAATTGATACGGATCAAGTCGCTTGGCTAAGATAATCGCCGAAGCTGGATTAAGATGCTCATGAACATCATGAGTAAATTTCAAATCCATCCCATATTTCACACGTAGCTTCTCAAACATTTGCGGTATCGCCTGCACATATACATCTTCATCAAACGATGCTGCAGGCGGAAACACAGACTGTGTTCCTTGTGTGAATCCCCCGCCACCATATCCCCCTAGTTGACAACGGATGTAGGAATAACCTGCTTCTCTATATCGCTCAACCTCTTCCTCAAGCTGCTCGTAGCTTTTGCCATCAGCATGTGCATAGACTTTAACCTCCGAGCGTGCCTGACCACCAAGCAATTGATAAACTGGCATACCTGCTTCTTTCCCTTTAATATCCCACAATGCCATATCTATTCCACTAATTGCTGTATGGAGTGTTGCACCATTTCTCCAATAACTACTTGTATACATCGTTTGCCATATGTCCTCAATCTGACTAACATCTCTACCAATAAGAAGAGGAGTAAAAAGTTCCTCAATAATTTTTTCAACAGCACTCGGTTGATAGATATCACTAGCTGATCCGATTCCATAAAGTCCGTCCTGATCAGTTTCTACTTTAACAATAGTCCAGCTTCGGTTATGTCTTGTACGAATACATCTAATATTAGTTATTTTCGCCATTGGGTAACATCTCCTCCATTGCAATTGATGATGATTCAGTTACTTAGACTTCATACCAATCGTAACGATTTCACTACCACGTACTTCAACAGCTGCTTGTTCTAGTAATTGCTCCTCCTGTGAAGTCACTTCTTCCAAAATATTCGATTTATAAAAACTATTCACATAGCTATTAGATTCAAGCACTACTGAAGTATCCGCATGACTTACATTGAATAGACGAAGCATTATATCGCCGCTCTCAGTATTCACTTTACATGCAGTTACAGCTAGATTATTACCAGTCCAGTCAATCATATTAGCCGTTGGAGCTAGCTTTCCTGTATGAATATCAGTCGCAGCAGAAGTCCATGGAACTTGGAATTGATAGGCATCAACATAAGCCTCACTCGTAACGACATCTTTCTCATGGAAAACAACTTTTAATTCCGTTCGTGATAAGCCTAAGCACTGTGCCTCTGGAGTTGAAAATACTCCCCAGTCTCCAAGCTCACGTGTTCCACGTAACAAAGTAATCGCTATAGTACGCTCATTATCCTGTAGCACTTCATACTCATGTAATCCTTTATTCGCAATTGTAATTCCACGTTCACCATCGCTTAAACTTACAAAAGCTTGTTGATGTTGTGCATTGCTCGGATTAGCCCATTCTATTTCTGGTTTAATTGATCTCTCTACCAATTCATATATTGAATCTACAGTGGCGATGTTTGTTTGCAAGCCTGTAGGGAATAGCATACGTACTCGATGATCTAATACGGTATTATCAATTTCACTAACGATAGTGACGCCACGATCATGCTGCTCAAGTGAAATCGTCGTTTTAATGGTGACTTCTTTCATTGTGGCCACACGCTGCGATTTACGAATTCTAAATGGTGTCATCGATTGAATTTCACGGTCTAGCTGTTCATCTGCCGATGCTGGGATAAGTAGCGTTTGTGTTAATTGAATACTACCTTTCAACTGATTATCCTCAACCACTTGCAGTGAAGCGACACCCCCTTCAGATGTAAGTGCAATTTCTCCATCTGGCTGCTTATACATATACTCATTACCTAGATCACCCGTATCTTCATACAAACCTAATTTGTAATACACTTGATTGGTCGTTTTATCGAGTGCATTAAAACCTCCATCCTCTAGTATGTCTACTTTAATAAACTCATTTTCAAGTACTCTTCCATCATTTTTAATAATCCGAGCTTCTTCTAAATGTTGTTGTTCTCCGCTCACTAATGCAAAACTAGTATAGCCAAGTGCTGGCAGCTCGTTAGCATACAGCGTAATTTCTACCTCGTAAGCCCAATATGGCTGGCGGAAACGATCATCTGGAAGGTCATAGCCGAAGACTAGTCCTTTATTAACGATTACTGCTTCTACTTGATTACCTTCTGCATCGACAACGACTAATGTGCCAGGATCGTAATCTGTTAACGTTTCGTGTAAATCATGAGGTGCATGCAAACCATCGAAATATGCACGACTAGCATGTAGTTTTACCATAGTTACACCATTACGTACATGTCCTGTCGTATTAAATACAACAAAAGGTACCACTTTCGGTTGCTCGTTATTTAACTGTGGAATTCCTCGATTATGACCGAATCCGATCGTGTCAATTTGCTGCGTTAACCACTCTATGCTACGATCAGCAACCGCTTCAGCCATATGCTGCGATTTGTGGAAGCGCGTCATCATTTCCTGATGAACTTCATCTACACTACAGCCGCAAATGCTATCGTGCGGATGATTACGAAGTAATGTTTTCCACGAGTACAGCAATTCATACTCGGGATATTGCTGACCTGCAATATAGGCCATAACAGCTAATGGCTCTGCTACTTTTTCTAGCAATGTTTGTGTTTTATTATTTTCTTGTTTAATATATACGCGTGCTGAAGCTGTATTAACAAGGGTATTCCAGCCATCCGTCCATTGACTTCTGAGCTCTCCCTTAACTACACTTAACTCTTGTGACATATTTTGTTGAAGTGCTTCAATATATTGTGGAAAACTCGATTGAATAAATTCAACATCTGGGCGAACCTCATTCGCAGTTGCAATCGCTTCTGTCAAATCACGCTGAAGTGGCTGATGGTCGCAGCCAT
This sequence comes from Paenibacillus sp. FA6, assembly GCF_051550225.1. Lineage (NCBI taxonomy): Bacteria > Bacillati > Bacillota > Bacilli > Caryophanales > Paenibacillaceae > Paenibacillus > Paenibacillus sp. FA6. The sequence goes on from NZ_CP188820.1 coordinate 3,885,811, forward strand.
TCATAAATAATAGCTCTGATGTTGAAGCAAAGGCTTCTACTTTAGGCAATCGCTCATTCCAATAGTTCAATGCCGCTTGTGGATCTTGCGGAATTTCCATACCGTTGTGATACCAGTTAGCAAATAATACCGATAGTACACGGCTACCGTCAGGTGATTCCCAGATCATTTCAGAATATTGTGAAGTGTGAGGATTATGCTCCTGCTCCACAATTTCATTGTTGAAACCTACTGCTCTAACACCACGTCCATAAACTGCACATTCAATCCCCGCCTGCTGCAATATTTGTGGCGCTTGCCCAATATTTCCGAATGAATCTGGAAAATAACCAATTGCTGCATAAGGACCATACGCTTTAGACTCAGATATTCCGATTTGTAAGTTTCGTACATTGGCTTCACTACTTATTAGAAATTCATCCTGTAAAATGTACCACGGACCAATAATTAACTTCCCATCTTGTACAAGCTTCTCTACTTTTGCACGTTGATACGGTTTAATTTCCAAGTAATCTTCTAATGGTACGATTTGACCATCGAGATGAAAGCTACCGTATTGCGAATCCTTTTCAATCGTTTCAAACAATTGATCCATCAGCTCAACTAATTTAATCCTATGCTTTTCAAATGGTACATACCACTCTCTATCCCAATGTGAATGTGCAATAATATGTGCTGTCTTTTTCATGTCTAATCATCCTTTTCTATTTTGTAGTAACTTGGCGTATCGCACTGAATTATTTACCACTCGCTTGAAGCTGCTTCATACGTTGATCAAACCTTTTCGTTGCTGCAGCTACAGTCATCTTGTTATCAATAACAGACTGAATAGATTGGAAATACTCTTCCCACTCTTTGTTGGTACCTCTCAACTCAATATAAGGTAGTACTTTACTGTATGGTCCTGGTTCAGTTGCAAAGGATTGCTGCATCGCCTTCAAGGCTGGGGAAAGCTCTGCGGAACGAGCACCTATTTTAAGAGCAGATACAGAATATGCTCCGTTAGAGAAAGCAATTGCTGCATCAGCATCAGCAGTAATGAATTTAATAAAATCTAATGCTTCATCCGTATTTTTTGAATCTTTATTGACAGACATCATTGTTAACGTAAATGGATCTGTTGCCCACTTTTTAATTTTTGATCCTGCAAGCGGCGGAATTGGGAAGGTAATAATATCCTCAGAGTTCATACCCAGAGCAGGCAAGGTTGACATCGTAAAGCTTCCACCTAGATCAAATGCTGCTTTCCCAGAGGCAAACGCTTGATCTGCGCCATTAATATCAGTTGAGAGAATACCTGGCATTAACAAACCCTTTTCCGCTAAAGTCCCGATTGCCCCAGCGACTTTAATATTTTTAGAGTCATTCATTTGTGCACTTCGCTCTAATAAAGCGATATATCCTTCTGGTCCATTAAGCATAATTTGTAATGCAGAACCTGCCCAGTTTTCCCATAGTCCAGCTAATTTAGCGCCAAATACAAGTCCTGGTACGGAAGTCTCTTTTTGTACCGTTTCAATCATCGTGACAAAGTCTTCCCATGTTTGGGGCGCCTCTGCCTTAAGTCCAGCTTGCTCGATTAGTTTTTTATTACCGTAGAATGTGAAAAATCCACCGATATCTAATGGTAGTCCGTAAAACTCACCAGCTTTAAGACCTTTTTGAACATTGGTTGCCTCGTTATTCGCTGCCCAATTATCTACTTGCATTTGTGAAAATCGGATCGAGTCCATAGCTGGTCCAAAGTATTTGCCCAACATATCATCGCTGACTTTATCAGATAGCTCGAGAATTGAATTTTCTAGCGAGTCTCTATTGGTAGACCAGTAATGGATAATATCCGGCAATGTTTTAGATTTTGCAGCTGCTTGAATTTCTTGTCTATATGTATCGTCTGAAGTAAATGTTTCAATCTTTACTTTAATTCCTGTTTTTTCTTCATATAATTTCGCCGCTGCTTCAAAGCCTGGAAGATAGGCAACCTTCCATGTCCACATCGTCAATGTTTTTGCATCTCCATTTTCCCCTTGATTGGTTCCCCCTCCACCCGTACAAGCGCTTACAAATAATGAGGAAATTAAAATTACGGTCGTTAATGCGTGCATTCTTTTTTTCATCGCTTAACACCCCTTAACCTTGTCCGGGTCACTACGCAACGATCAACAAACTAGTTGCATATTCAATATATACAACTATTAAATAACTGTAAATGTCTTTTTTTGATACAACCTAAAGTGTAATAAAGCTTGATTTTACGCAATAATATTAGATTTTTTACAGTATTATTCCATACTAATAGACTATATAATTTATTAGACAAAACAAACAGTTGAATCACTTGATATATTGTTATATCATTTAATCATATTTACTAAATAAGGGAGTTCATTTTGATGAAAAACCATATACCTCTATATAAGGAAATTGAACAATACATTATGGCCCAGATTCGCAGTAATAACTGGACTACTAACACGAAGATTCCTTCTGAAAACGAATTAGCGGCACAATTTCATGTTAGTAGAATAACAGTTAAAAACGCTTTAACTAATTTAGTTGAAAGTGGCGTCATTTTTCGGCAGCAAGGTAAAGGTTCATTTGTTTCGCCTAATCATCATATTGCATTAGATAGCCTCTATCAGAAGCAAAATAATGGTCAACAAAGAGTGATTGGATTTTTAATGCCGCGATTGGATAATCGATTTACCGCAAATGTGTTAAGTGGTATCGAGGATGAATTGTCTAACGCTAATTATCATCTTATATTTTCTAAAACTAATGATTCGCAAACTCATGAAATATTAAAAATAAAAAAAATGCTAGAATACGGTGTAGATGGGCTTATCATTTACCCAGTAGAAGGTGAACACTATAACAATGAGATACTATCATTAACGCTATCCAAATTCCCTATCGTCCTTGTCGATCGCTTCTTGAAGGGAATAGATACTTCCTCCGTAAGTTCTGACAATTACAATGCATCTATTGAGGCAGTCGATCATTTATACGAGCTTGGGCATCGTCATATCGCTTTGTTCTCATCCAAAGCCGAAGGTACATCTAGTATCGAGGATCGAATCTCAGGCTATGAGCAAGGACTAGAAAACAATAAAATATTAATCAATCGTAGTCTTCAAGTAAGCAATATGCCATTTGGTATGACAGATGAGCAAATCTATAGTATCGTTTCCAACTTCCTTGATGGTAACCCCGAAGTTACAGCAATTATTGCATGTACTATGGGCGTAGACATCATTCGCGCAGTTCTAAAAACAGGACGTCATATACCTAAAAATTTATCTATCATTATTTTTGACGATATACCAGCTGCTAACTATTCTTTCCTTGCTCCTACTGTCATTGCACAGCAGGAAGTTGAGATTGGTCGTGAAGCAGCCAAACATATTATCGAGCAAATTCAGCATATTGAACAAGGTGAGCAAATTTGCAGACGCATACAATTGCCCACAACGATCATTGCTAGAGATACTACTGATATAGCACCACAAAGTAATACCCTTCCGATCTCCTAAATAAGGTCCATAATTAATACGTCCACTGTCGATGGCGATAATGCAAAAAGAGGCTTCCTTATCGTTCATGAATGAACTTTAAAGAAGCCTCTTAAATCTGACTATCTTTGCCCGCCAATGGTAAACTTGTAAGTCTCTCCAGCAGTCGTAGGAAAGCTCACCTTTCCTTCTTCAGAACGATCAGCCTTAATCTCGCTGCCGCCATTAGTCGCAATAAGCGGTACATCGGTGCGGATCATACGGTCTGTACCCAGTAGGGAAGTAATCTGCGCTTCCGCAAGATCCCCCTTATCCCACTGAATGCTGACTTCAAAGCCGCCGCGGGCACGCAGACCCGCAACGCTTCCCTCCTGCCATTTCATCATAAATGAAATCACGCCCCGCTAACAGATGCGTATCCTCGGATTTTGTGCGATCCGCCCAGTCTGTGTTCACAAGCCAAAGAAGGATTTTCACATTAGGGAACTTCTTCGTGATCCGCTCGACAAGATTTTCAACTGCAGACGCCAATTCACCGTCAGGCGTTTTCGTAGCAAACAATGCCAACATCATTTCGCCGGTCGCAAACGATTCCCGCACCATCAAATGACGAAGAAGCCCATCATGTGCATCTTTGTCATAGTCTTTAAGGCCGAACTCTTTTACCCATTCCCTGACTTCCAACATGCCATCTACCATATTCCGACCTGCACTGACTCCCCTATGAGCGTCTGCGGAATCGTTAGCTTCAACTTTCTAGGATTGGAACCTATATCACTCTCACGCCAAATCACAACTATTCCATTGCCTCATTCATCTAATTGGTCAATTTCCGCGACGAGCGTTTGTTCTGACGCTCCCACAATTGATTCTGTGCTTCAAACGAAAAAAAATGATACTATGTATGATGGGTAAAGGACTTTACTACAGCTTATATCGTTTTTATATGTTGAGCCCATGCTTCCGATGCGACTTTTCATTTGCGGGATGCATAATCAAGATGTACAACTGAAAAGTTTAGGGAGGAGATAATATGAGTAACGAACAAAATTTTTGGCTTGATTTACCAAAGCCGTTTTTTATATTAGCACCAATGGAAGATGTTACAGATGTTGTATTTCGTCACGTCATTAGTGAAGCTGCAAAACCTGACGTATTTTTCACGGAATTCACCAATACAGAAAGTTATTGTCACCCTATAGGAAAAGACAGTGTACGTGGTCGATTAATGTTCACAGAAGATGAGCAACCGATTGTCGCTCATATTTGGGGCAATAAACCTGCATTTTTTGAACAGATGAGTATTGATCTGAAAAAACTTGGTTTTCGTGGTATCGATTTAAACATGGGATGCCCAGTACAAAACGTCGCAGCCAATGGAAAAGGAGCTGGATTAATACATCATCCTGAAGTTGCAGCAGAAATTATTCAAGCAGCAAAAGCAGGTGGATTGCCGGTTAGTGTTAAAACAAGATTGGGTTACTTTGATATTGACGAGTGGCGCGATTGGTTAGGACATATATTGAAACAAGATATTGCGAATCTTTCCATTCACCTTCGTACAAAAAAAGAGATGAGTAAAGCAGATGCACACTGGGAACTAATCCCTGAAATTAAAAAATTACGCGATGAAATTGCTCCAAATACGTTGTTAACCATTAATGGAGATATTCCTGACCGCGCAACAGGTTTAAAATTAGTAGAACAATACGGCGTTGATGGAGTCATGATTGGCCGCGGTATTTTCACCAATCCATTTGCTTTTGAAAAAGAACCTAAAGAACATAGCGTGAAGGATTTTCTCGATTTACTACTTTTACAGTTGGATCTTCACGATAAATATTCAAATGAAACCGAACCACGTCCATTTAAACCACTTCTTCGCTTTTTCAAAATCTATATTCGTGGATTTAAAGGCGCAAGTGAACTAAGAAACCAATTAATGGATACCAAGTCAACAGATGAAGTACGTCGTTTATTAAAACCTGTTTTAGATCAAGAATTAGATTGAGGCATAGCCACTTGTGCGTGATTTAAAATAATGAGAGACCTCCCAAAAGTTCAATGAACTCTTGAAAGGTCTCTCATTTTTGCACTATGTGGTCAAACGGCGTTTCCTCTCAAGGAAACTCTTGATGCTACAGACTTCTCAGCCTGATTACCGCATGGAGCGTTTTTCTGCTTCATCGGCGATGAAATCTACCGCTTAAGCGCGGTCGCTCATCATCGAATTACTTCGGTAATGATTTCATCACATCATTCCGCCCCTAACATATTCGTGTATATATACATCTATAAAGTTATACATCCACTGATAAGTCATAGGTTTCTAACTCTTTTAAATACGATTGCTACTACTGCTTTATCCCGTTAATGGAACATCTATTTAGTATTTACCAAGAAAATATTTTGTCTCGCTTAAATTAACAAATCAAATGATAAAAACTCAGGCAGTTTTTGTTCATGCTTGTCGAGCATAATCTGTTCCGGCTTGATGCCCTGCTCACGCAGTACTTCAATGTTCTGCACGAGGAATTCGTCGCTGCCGACAACATAAAAGAGTCCATCCTTGTCTGCAGTAAGATTTTTCACTTCTTCATAGTAGTCTTTACGGTTATCGACGAACTGTGATGTGAACTTCTTGTCAGGTGCGGATTCAAAAATATTAGTGAATAAGAAATCCTTTGATGAATCGATGTTCAAGGAATGAATTTGATTGACGTTGTCAGCACGTTCGAAATAATCAAGTACAAGCGGTCTCAAAGTTGCCAGGCCGACACCTGATGACAGCAGGTAAACATTTTTGTCTTCTCTTTTAAGCGGTATATTCGAATGAGTTTTAAATATTGCAACTTCATTACCGACTTCAAGATTTCTTAAAATCGTTTTAAACTCAGAGCACTGCTCTCTAATGCGTGTTGTGATACCGATTGAATTTTCGTGCGGTAAAGTAGAGATTGACATGTGGCGAATTAGGCTACGGTTTGGTTTATCTCCGGCATTAAAACCTTCCAGTGCAAAGTGGGTGTGGGAACCTTCTTCCCATGTAAAGCCTTCCGGACAGTCGAGCAGGTACGTTTTAACCTCAGGCGTTTCTTCAATAATCTTATTTATTTTAGTCCAGTATATTTGCATTATATATTCTCCTTAATCAATTATCTGTATCGTTACTATACTAATATACCATAAGTGATAACAATTCTCAATTGAAGGGTTGATTATTTCAGTTAATTTATGTAACTTAAATTTGCTGTCCATTTGAAAAAAAGTCTTGAACCTGAATTATTCATAGTCCCGAACGATGTAACCATTAAGGCGCTACTCCGAGAAAATATTGTTCGATCTCTTCTGGTAACTCTTCAACTGCGAGAACTTTTAATCTTTTAGTACCAGGTGTAGTCATAACCATATATGTTTTTTGATGATATTCAAACAGAGTAATTTGACTTATTCTATTCGAAGAATTCCCTAAACTGTTAATGATAGCCCCTCCCTTTCATGTCCATGCTACTTATGTGTAGGAACGAAAATACTAATAACAAGTTCATGATGAAAAGAAAAAACACACCACAATTGGATTGTGATGTGTTTAAAATTAGAAGAATTATTTAAAATGTTGTTGAAAACTTTTCTTGCTCTCAAACCCTTATAGATCAAGGGGTTTAGGAGACAACTTACATCATTCCGCCCATTCCACCCATGCCGCCCATATCAGGCATACCAGCTTTTTCTGGTTCTGGCTTATCAGCGATTACTGCTTCAGTAGTCAAGAACATTGCAGCTACAGACGCAGCATTTTGCAATGCGGAACGAGTTACTTTGGCAGGATCAACGATCCCAGCTTCGAACATGTTCACCCATTCATCTGTAGCGGCGTTGTAGCCGATACCGATAGGTTCTTTCTTCAAGCGATCCACGATAACGGAACCCTCTTGTCCAGCATTTGCTGCGATCGTACGGATTGGTTCTTCAAGAGCGCGCAATACAATGTTCACGCCTGTTCTTTCGTCTCCAGTTACGTCTACAGCATTTACTGCATTATATACGTTAACGAGTGCAGTACCACCACCAGATACGATACCTTCTTCAACCGCAGCGCGAGTTGCATTCAGGGCATCTTCGATGCGTAGTTTGCGTTCTTTAAGTTCTGTTTCAGTTGCAGCACCGACTTTGATAACTGCTACGCCGCCGGACAATTTAGCCAGACGCTCTTGCAATTTCTCTTTGTCGAACTCGGAAGTTGTATCTTCCAATTGAGCACGAATTTGATTAATACGAGCATCGATGTCAGCTTTGTTACCAGCACCATCTACGATGATTGTGTTTTCTTTCGTTACACGTACTTGACGTGCAGTACCCAATTGTTCAATCGTTGCGGATTTCAGGTCAAGACCAAGTTCTTCTGTAATCACTTGTCCACCAGTCAATGCAGCGATATCTTGAAGCATAGCTTTACGACGGTCACCGAATCCTGGTGCTTTAACAGCAACTGCGTTGAATGTACCACGCAATTTGTTAACTACCAACATAGCTAGTGCTTCGCCTTCGATATCTTCAGTAATCAATACAAGTGGTCTAGCTTGTTGTACGATTTTCTCAAGCAATGGCAAGATTTCTTGTGTGCTTGTGATTTTCTTATCTGTGATTAGGATGTATGGATTTTCAAGAATAGCTTCCATTTTATCCGTATCTGTAATCATGTATGGAGAAATGTAACCGCGGTCGAATTGCATACCTTCCACGACTTCCAATTCAGTTGCGAATCCGCGGGATTCTTCAACGGTAATAACACCGTCATTTCCCACTTTTTCCATAGCTTCAGCGATCAATTCGCCAACTTCTTCGTCTCCAGCAGAAATCGATGCAACTTGTGCAATAGATTGTTTGCCTTCGATTGGTTTAGCAATATTCTTCAATTCGATAACAGCAGCTTTAACTGCTTTCTCGATCCCTTTACGGATAACCATTGGATTAGCACCAGCAGTTACGTTCTTAAGACCTTCGCGGATCATAGCTTGAGCAAGAACAGTTGCTGTAGTTGTTCCGTCACCGGCTACATCATTCGTCTTCGTAGCTACTTCCTTAACAAGCTGAGCGCCCATGTTCTCAAAAGCGTCTTCTAGTTCGATTTCTTTAGCAATCGTTACACCATCATTGGTAATAAGCGGGCTACCGAATTTCTTCTCAAGAACTACGTTACGTCCTTTTGGTCCCAATGTAACTTTTACTGCATTTGCCAAAGCATCCACACCGCGCAGCATGGAGCGGCGAGCGTCTTCACTAAATTTAATATCTTTTGCCATCGTGATATAAACCTCCCTATGGAATATATGTTGCATTTTGATTACTTCGTATGTTTTAGGTGAATTAGCCTAAAATTGCATGGATGTCGCTTTCTTTCATAATCAAATATTCTTTACCTTCATATTTGATTTCTGTTCCAGCGTATTTAGAGAAAAGTACCTTATCGCCTTCTTTTACCTCAAGAGCAACACGCGCTCCATCTTTTACTGCACCACTTCCTACAGCAATAACTTTACCTTCTTGCGGCTTTTCTTTAGAGGAGTCTGGAAGGACAATCCCAAATGCCGTTGTTTCTTCTTGCTCGATTGGCTCTACTAAAACGCGGTCACCTAATGGTTTGATCATGAAAAATAGCCTCCTTAAATTAATATAGTATGTTGTTATGCAGTAACATCTGTCGAAATATGTATTAGCACTCGACAAGCATCAGTGCTAACAACCAATTTTTATGATACCCAACTTGGGCACTTTTTTCAAGTCCCTTTGCTCATTTTCTCAAAAAAAAGTTGTGCGACCTCTTCATTCTGTCCACTCATCCCCTAAATATGCCCTAAATAGAGGCTATTCAAAAAATCATCTATTGAACTCTCATTAAATCAAGAGAGCTCTGATTATGTTTTATCGGTCGACTGTGAGTAACTTGCCTCTATTGCCGCATCCGCTGCTAATTGTTTACGGTATATAATGGACGACAGAAATACACTAAATTCATATAGTGCAACGAGTGGAATCGCCACAAGAAAATCAGAAATAAAATCTGGTGGTGTAATGACCACAGCAATAAATATAAGTACAAAGTAAGCAATCTTGCGCATTTTCCGTAAACGAAGAGGGTTTAATATTCTAATCTTGGTAAGGAACATGATTAGTACAGGCAACTCAAACAAAAGTGATAAGGGGATTACGAGTGCGAACATAAAACTGAAGTATTGTGTAATTCCATACGTTTCCGTAAGTCCCATACTCGTAGTCACTGCTCTACTAAAAGATAAGGCCATAGGAAATACAATAAAATACGCGAACATTAGACCCACTAAGAATAGTATAAATACATATGGTACATACCTCAGGGATGCCTTCCGTTCCACTTCCCTTAAACCTGGACTGACAAAGGCCCATAATTGATACACTATCACAGGAATGGATAGGACCAATGAAACAGCCATAGCTATTTTCATATATATACCGATACCGTCCCAGAAGGAAAACGCATTAAGCACATAATCCTTAGCATGATCTGCATTCACTAAGTATTGATAAATCGGGCCGGCGAGAAATAAACCAATAATTAGACCCGCAAGAAATATGATCAGTACGTAAATAATTCGCTTACGTAGCTCACCTAAATGTTCGAATATAGACATTTCATCACGTGCTTCTGACATGTTGCCACCTCTGATCTCTAAGAGGTTGTTCAATTAATCACCTTTTGAACACGCACTCTAAGCAATTTTGGACAGAACAAAATCCCTCCCCGTGAGGAAGGGATTCAAGGCTTACGAATATCCTCTCAAAACCTATTCTGGGAGACGCTTGTTGTCCTGCTCATTACGTGTTGCATCCGCTTGTTGGACTTCGCTATCCTTCGCTTTCGGCGTTTCCATAATCTCACTTGCTCCCGCTTTAAACTCACGGAATGTCCGCCCAACAGCACGACCTAGTTCAGGCAACTTATGAGGTCCGAACAGCAATAGCGCTAATATAACAAGCAGAATGATTCCTGGTGTTCCAATTCCACCTAACATATGATATACCTCCTTATTGTAAACCACTTAACTCCAATGGTGATCTAATAGAACGGATTCCATACAACATCACAAGATAGTCCCTAACGAAATAATTATACCATAACATAAATCACATAAACACAGCGAATTTGGAGCCAACTCTATGGGGATTAGTTAGGCTTACTGACGGTATTGACCTGTTACCATCAGTAGTGCTTCAGGGAGCTGATCCATGAGCGCTGCTAGACATTCATGTACACCTCTAGGGGTACCCGGAAGATTAACAATAAGCGTTCGACCTCTTATGCCACAGATCCCTCGAAATAGCATGGCTGACCGATTCCTTTCCATCCAAGCACTACGCATTGCTTCCGACATTCCAGGTACTTCACGTTCAATGACTAGACTCGTTGCCTCTGGAGTTACATCTCGAATAGCGAGCTCCGTTCCTCCCGTTGTCAGAATCAGATCCGCTTTAAAGTAATCCGTTAGTTCAATGAGTGATGCCATGATTTCATCTTGTTCATCGGGCACGATTCGATATTCCACAATCTCTCCGCCCAATTCCTCTTCCACCAACTCACGGATGACCTGTGCACTTGTATCTTCGCGTTCTCCTCTAGCTCCCTTGTCGCTGGCTGTTAAGATCGCAGTTTTCCACACCATATGATCACCCTACCTGTCCATTGAAATGAGTCACATACAATTATTTGTAGCTTCCTTAACCACAATCCACAATACCTTTCTCTGTGACGAGCATATTAAGTGCTGCATCATGCTCATCCATCGGCACCTTGTCCACGATCTGCATATTGTAGCCAAGTCCAATCAAGATCGGAGGCTTATCGGCCTCAATCCATGGTTGTAACCGCTCATAGAGCCGGTCATAGTACCCGCTCCCGTAACCTAATCTTCCTCCAGTCCTATCAAACGCCAGACCTGGAAGGACAATCGCTTCTGGAACGAATCGATATCCTACAGCAGTAGTACGCAGCGGGTCGGGTTCCTCTATCCCGTAAGCACCTGGAGATAGTTCATTCCAATCTCGAAGAGGATACATCTCCATAGAGTAATTACTAGGATCGCATCTCGGAACGAGCACTTCCAATCCCTTGTTCCAACCCCATTCAATTAAAGGCCTCGTATTCAGTTCTGAGCGAAATGGAATGTATACTAGAAAGTTCGCGATTCCCATAGTTTCTAATTCTTCTATAATATACCCAACGGCCTCGTTAGACCACTGTTCACACTCATTCTTGGATAGTTCATTTCGCGCCTCTGTCAACCTTAAACGCATCGTTCTTTTATCGATGGATAATGGAGGATTATTCCCGTTCATTGGTATACAACTGCCTTCTATAGTACATTCTTTAATTCTGATGAATTATCAGATATTCTCGCACTTAACTTGACAATCTGTCACATATATTTTTCATATAGTGTACCACTGTTACTTTCTTTTCGCCAAGATTGAGCTGAAGTCCTGCATACAGGTCGCGTATTGGTTTCATTTCATGTAAAATAGCTATTAAATAAGGACATAGATGGAGGTTTCTACCGCATGTTGCTTCAAGCTACTGGAATAAAGAAATTGTACGGAGTCCATCCCGTTCTTGATGGAATTAATCTGCAAATTCTTGAGAAAGAACGGGTCGGACTTGTAGGTGTTAACGGTGCCGGGAAGTCCACATTTCTACAGATTATAGCAGGTGAAATATCGTATGATGGAGGACAAATCTTCAAAGCAAAGGAAACAACTATTGGATACCTTGCCCAGAATAGTGGTCTTCAGTCGGATGGGACCTTATGGGAGGAAATGCTTAGCGTATTTACACCATTAATTGATGCAGAACAAGAACTGAGATCTATGGAGATGCAGATTGCAGATCCGGTGTCTATGGAGAACCCGAAGAAATATCAAGATTTATTAGAACGTTATGCGTTTCGCTCCGATTGGTTCAAAGATAACGGTGGTTATGAAATGGAGACGAAAATTCGTAGCGTTCTACATGGTATGGGCTTTGGAGACTTTGCACCAGACACTCCAATTAGCACGCTTAGTGGCGGGCAGAAGACTCGACTTGCGTTAGCACGTATTCTATTATTGGCTCCAGACCTGCTCATGCTCGATGAACCTACGAACCACTTGGATATCGCTACGCTAACATGGTTAGAAGATTACTTGCGCTCCTATGCCGGATCTATATTAGTCGTATCTCATGACCGTTATTTCTTAGATCGTCTAGTGACTACCATTGTGGAAATTGAGCGACACCAATCTAAGCGTTACACAGGTAATTATAGTCGCTATATTGAGCTCAAGGCTGCTGAGTACGAAGCCGAATTGAAGCAATACGACAAACAACAAGGCGAAATCGCTAAAATGGAAGAGTTTGTCCAACGCAACTTAGTACGTGCTTCCACAACGAAGCGAGCACAGAGTCGCCGCAAATCTCTTGAGAAGATGGATCGACTTGATCGGCCGCAAGGTGAGCTTAAGAAAGCATCTTTTTCTTTTGAAATCGAATATTCGTCTGGAAAAGAGGTCCTGCAGGTAAGTGATTTATCTGTCGCCTTCGATCCGTTAGCCCCCTTATTTCAGCACGTATCCTTTGATATGCGTCGTGGGGAGACGGCTGCTCTAATCGGTCCTAACGGAATTGGGAAGTCAACCTTGTTCAAATGTATGCTAGAAACTCTTAAGCCTGCTACAGGCCAAATTCATTGGGGTACAAAAGTTAAAATTGGGTATTATGACCAAGAGCAAACGAATCTAAATTTTAAAAATACCGTCTTAGAAGAGCTATGGAGTGAATACCCTCATATGGAAGAAGCACGGATTCGCACTGTGCTGGGTAACTTTCTATTCAGTGGTGAGGATGTCCTAAAGAAGGTCTCTGCACTTAGTGGTGGAGAGAAGGCACGCGTAGCGCTTGCCAAGCTAATGCTTCTTGAAGCTAATATGCTTATTCTGGATGAGCCTACCAACCATTTGGACTTATTTAGTCGTGAAGTGCTTGAATCTGCTTTGATCGATTTCGAGGGTACCCTTCTATTTATTTCTCATGACCGTTATTTCCTGAACAAGATGGCTGAGCGTATTGTAGAGCTTTCTTCTAATGGGACGGAGCATTTCCTCGGGAATTATGATGACTATATCGAGAAGAAACAAGAACTCGCAGAAATACAACAGGAAGCGATGGAACTTGCCGCAAGAACTACATCCAAGTCGGACTCGGGATTAGACCCTATCGATAAACTAGGAGCCACTTCATTTGAAGCCGACAAAATGGCCAAGCGTGAAGAACGTAGTCGTCAGCGTAGATTGGTTACTTTGGAAGAAGAAATTCACGTTCTAGAAGAAGATATAAAGGCTCTTGAAGCTAAGATGACTCTCCCTGAAATATTCCAAGATTATATAGCCCTACAAGAGCATCAGCAGATGGTCGAAATGAAGAAGCAATCTCTTGAGGACGTTTATAACGAATGGGAGCAACTTGCGGTAGATTAAGTAGGCTTACGCAGGATTACGCAATAATAAATTTAACAACAAAAAAATTTTTATAATGCATTTAAAGTTATGCACAGAGTTATCCCCTGAAATCCTGCATAACTCACTCCTAAAAATAGCCCTTAGGGCTATTTTTTTAGGTTTTATAGAGATTTCAACGAATCCCTTATTCTTATCCACCGAGTTATGCACATTATCCACAATTTTAATGAAAAAAGTATCCACTGTTTCAAAGTTTCCTCAAAGCTATATATATTCCTTATTGGTTTCGTTTACACACAATCTCACTTGGATATGTGGATAACTTTGTCCACATCTTGACAAACTATTTCATCCTTGTATATTGCCCCACTGGAAGTTCAAGACCAGCACTTTTCACTTGAACATGCACTTGAAAGTATCCTTTAGCGAATAAAAATGACGGATTGTCAAGCCCTATCGTACTTGGCTTGACAATCCGTCAATAAAACATGATCGCGTCGACTATTTGAACTTCCCCTATTAAGCTGAAGGGTACACTGAAAGAGCACTATTACAAGCAGCCACATAAGCAAGCCCGCCAGCCATCACGATATCTTGATGAATGGCTGTGCCGCGATAGGTCTTACCTTCCCACTCCACCGTTACGGCAGCTTCAGCATGTGCCTCTTCCCCTGTACTAAGGGAGTGCAATTCCAGGTCACCAAAAATTATATCTGCTTCTATCCCTTGACCAATCGCTGAAATTAAAGCTTCCAGCGGTCCCTTTCCAATAGCCGTATGCGTGGATTCTCGATCCTCATGTAGGTGGCGTAGCGTAACCGTTGCTACACGCTCCTCTGCGCTACCCGATTGTACCTGAACTTCCCCCAGTTCAAAGTTCTGTATTCTTTTCCCTGTCGTATGACTCACCATCTTCAACAGTATGTCATCAGTGACAACCTTCAAGCGATCTGCTGTTTCCTTAAAGACATCATAGAGCACTTCCATCTCCGTATCCTTCACTTGTATCCCGTATCTTGCTATACGATCCTTCAGAGCATGACGACCTGAATGTTTACCTAGTATGATCATATCCCGTGAAATACCTAGTGATTCAGGATTCATAATCTCGTAGGTACTTAGATCCTTCAATAGTCCATCTTGATGAATACCAGACTCATGCTGAAATGCATTACGACCCACAATAGGTTTGTTATATGCCACAGGAAAATGCATAGCACTACTAACTGCCCTTGATGCTCCGTATATCTTCTCCATCGAAATCCCCGTTGAGTAGTTCAACGAATCCTTTCTTACTTCTAAAGCCATAACCAGTTCCTCTAGCGCACAATTTCCAGTACGCTCTCCCACGCCGTTGACTGTTACTTCAATCTGAGAGGCACCATTCTGAATGGCAGCAAGGCTATTGGCTACCGCAAGCCCCAAGTCGTTATGGCAGTGAGCGCTATATAGAACGCCCGCTCCTCCTCTTGCTCCCTCACGAACTTTTCGGAACATATCCCCATACTCTTGCGGCAGTGCATAACCTACTGTATCTGGGAGATTGATCATGGTCGCTCCTTCTTGAATCACAGCCTCCACGATCTCAATCAGATCATCTATTCCTGTACGAGCAGCATCCATCGCTGTGAATTCAACTTGGTCACTAAATTGTTTAGCATAAGCTGTCATCTGCCGCGCCATAGTCACAACTTCCTTCCGACTCATACGCAATTGGTGCTTCAGGTGAATATCTGATGATGACAGAAAGAGGTGAATACGACGACGCTCAGCATCCCTTGTAGCTCGTACTGCAGCATCAATATCTCCCTTTACCGCTCTGGCGAACCCGCAAATCTCTACTTGCTGGAACTGTCGTGATATGGCTTCTACCGCAGCAAACTCTCCTGGGCTAGAGATTGGGAATCCCGGTTCCAATACATCTACACCTAGCTCTACAAGCTTGGCAGCAAGCTGTACTTTCTGATCCGGCTGTAGACTTGCACCTGGTGCCTGTTCTCCGTCACGTAGCGTTGTGTCAAATATAATAATCCTTGGTGCTGTTGTCATTTTAATAACCTCCTAAGATTTTTGTGGAGCAATGCTCCTTGGTAGTGCCTCATAATAAAAATCACTTCGAAAGCATACGCCTTAATTTTTGTGGAGCAATGCTGAGAAAACAGAAAAAAACCTGCCATCTCTTATGAATATAAGAGACGACAGGTTTTCACCTTCCGCGGTACCACTCTTGTTGGCGCCATCGACATCATCGTCTAAGCACCCCACTTTGTTCTTTATGATCGGTTGTATGACCTTACATAAAGAGATCCCTTTAACGGTGGACAACCGAATCCATGTACGCTTCTTCTCGAAGTTCCACGGACTTAACTCCCGGGCGAGATTCAAAGGGGTCTGCCACTGTGTCACACCATTTCCACAGCTCTCTGAAGACATGATCCTTTTACTACTCCCGTTCATAGTCAATTTCAATATTTATTTCTGTAAAAATATATACAAAAAAGCCCGTCATCTCTATATCAAGAGACGACAGGCTGTTCACCCTTCGCGGTACCACTCTTGTTGTCCTTCCCTTCCCACATTAACATAGGATCGGAAGAACCCCTCAAACGCCTTACAGCCATGACTACATCATCAAGAAATGGACTGCTAAGCTCGCCCTCTTACGGAGGCCAACGTAACGATGTACTTCCCCGGCGTGCACTACCGAGTCTACGACGAATCTTCCTCGCCGTGTTCCACCGTTCCGCTCCCAAGCGAGTTCAGACTCCTTCGACTGCGTTGCACCAACCCGCAGCTCTCTGATTATTCCCGGATTACCCTACTACTCTTGTTCATCGCGTTTACCACATTTTGAAATTTTTATAATCATACCCATTTGAATGAACTCTGTCAATAGACTTTTTGCTCATTCAATTAATCTACGTTATTAGAGCCCCATTCTTCCAAAGAAAGCTGTGGATCTGCCTTCATTTCAAGCGGTGTGAAATACTGTTCACGCCATTTGAGATAAGCGGCAGCACCAATCATGGCAGCATTGTCTGTACAGTATTCAAATGGAGGAATGGATAGATCTATTCCTTCCTCCGCACATCTAAGGCTCAACTCAGCCCGAAGACCACGGTTAGCCGCTACACCACCACATAGCAACAACTGCTTCACATCATAGGCTTTCACGGCAAGGATCGCTTTGGTAACAAGCACCTCTACAACCGATTCTTGAAATCCTCGTGCAATGGCAGCCGTGATCGGTGGATCACCACGCATCTTACGTTGATTGATCACATTTAATACGGCAGATTTCAATCCACTGAAACTGAAGTCATAGGATCCTGATTCCAACCATGCACGTGGAAGTTTTATTGATTCTTCAGACTCCATAGCCATACGATCCACATGAGGTCCACCAGGATAAGGGAAGCCAAGCGAGCGTGCTACTTTATCGTAGGCCTCTCCAACCGCATCATCCCTAGTTCGACCGATCACTTCAAAGTGACCTTCTTCCTTAATATAGACGAGTTCCGTATGTCCACCGGATACAACTAACGCCATACAAGGGTAATGAATATCTCCAACCAAGCGATTAGCATATATATGTCCCGCAATATGATGTGTTCCAATTAATGGTTTAGACAATGCTACTGAAAGACTCTTTGCAGCTACCACCCCTACTAATAATGCACCTACAAGTCCAGGTCCTTGTGTTACGGCAATCGCGGACAACTCTGTCATCGGGATTCCTGAAGCAGCTACTGCTTCTTCTAGCATAAGTGTGATGCTCTCGACATGCTTACGAGATGCAACTTCGGGTACAACACCACCAAAGGCCTTATGCGTCTCAATCTGGCTTGAAATCATATTAGACAATACCTCATGCCCATCCTTCACAACAGCTACAGCCGTTTCGTCACAGCTTGTCTCAATAGCTAATATATAACATGGGCTATATTTATTGTTATCTATACTCATGAATCTATACGCTTCCTTCCCTACTACCGTACTCCTTATATTGGGGCAAATCTACCCACATAATCATTGCATCCTCATGATTGTCTGAATAATAGCTTTTACGAAGTCCTACTGATTTAAATCCTTTTTTTCCATACAAACGCTGGGCAATAGAATTGGACACCCTAACTTCCAGTGTCATTCGATCCATTCCCAGTTGAACAGCAGTCTTCATTAATTCATCTAACAAACGTTCACCTAATTTGCGACCACGATATGCTTCTAGAATAGCAACATTCGTAATATGAGCTTCATCTACAATCGTCCACATTCCGGCGTAACCAATAGGTTTTCCATGACTCTCCATCACGATATAACGAGCAAAGAGGTTATTCGTCAATTCATTACGGAAGGAAGTTTCTGTCCATGGGAGTGTAAATGCATCATGCTCAATGACCATAATATCAGGAATATCCTCGAGCTTCATGATTCGAAAAGAGACTCCCTCATCGTCCGCCGCCTTATTATTCTGCTCCATAAGTTACCTCCTCCCTTCATAGCTTACGAAGGAGATTGGTTTCCGCTTCAGTAAGTTGGGTATAATTCGGAACCAGCGAATGCATATCATCCATTTCACCTTTGTTAAACCTTTGTTCTCCTAACATTCCAACGAAACGTGCCTCCAAATCATATGAAACGATATGAAGTGCATCTCCAAGATGTACTCTAAGACGTTCAGCTACTTCCTTATGGAGATTTACATCCCCTACGATCCAGACATAACGTGGCTTCTTCTGCTCAGGTGTAGTTCCCAGCCGATCCACTAGCTCATCTACCCACTGCTCCATTAGGCGAATGGCATCTGGCTCTAGACGATCTGGTATATTCCCATCTGAAGAAGTGAATAGTGCTGTGTATACCTGACCTCGTCTCGCATCCATCAACGGAATAACCCAATGGACGTGATCCATTCCTTCCTTAACTTCACAAGTATTTACCCCATGGGAATAACCACCATAAGCCAATGAATAAAGACTCGATATACCTACCACTGGTATGTTCCAAGCCCATGCTAACGTCTTTGCTGCGGTAACGGCTATTCGTGTTCCCGTATAAGATCCTGGTCCTATACCAACAGCGATGCCTTTCACCTCTGATGTCATCGTTCCAGATGCCTTCAGAACTTCTTCCACAATCGATAGAATTCGAATCGAATGATTTCGTTCACCCAATTCGCTAATCTCATGTATGACCTTCCCCTCATCCATGACCGCTACAGCCAATGATGTTGTAGATGTGTCCAATGCCAGTATCCGTTGTTGCGAATCTGACCTCTGTGCTTTACTCATGACTTAAAGACTCCATTCTTATTCAGGTTACGACACCATTCTTCATAAGGTTCTCCCAACCCGCGAATCGTAATTTCACGTTGTTCAGACCCAATAGTCTCTATCGATAAGTGCAGATGAGTTTCGGGTAGTAAATCACTAATGATTTGGGACCATTCAACTAGACATACTCCCTTACCATAGAAATACTCATCCAGCCCAAGCTCATCCGCTTCTTCTATCGAAAGGCGATAAACATCCATATGATAAAAAGGTACTCTACCTTCATATTCTTTAATAATTGTAAATGTTGGGCTATTAACGATACCTTTGACTCCAAGATGCTTAGCAAATAGCTGTGAAAATGCTGTCTTTCCCGCTCCTAAATCTCCATCAAGTCCAATCACCGTACCCGGAATCGCTACTTCAGCAAGCCAAGCCGCAAGCGCCTCGGTATCTTTTAAATGATGAGATGAATAGATGTATCTATCCTTGTAATAACTCATTCCCAAAATAAACCCACCTTTATGTCCATTTCCAACATAACTTGTCCTTTATTATATCGGTCAATGCTATGACCCGCAAGAAGCGTCGGTATGTCCAATCTACGCCTCAATCAAGAATTGAACCAGAAATGAGCCTTTGTATCGCTTTTGAGTAGAACATGTTGACTATGTATTCAAGCCTATCTATGGATCATTTGAAGTTAAGTAGAACGCTTTGTGTCATTCTCGGCAGCTGAATTCATGCCGTGGGAAGACGGTTATGCCTCCGATGTGAGCGATATATATCATTAACATTAGTGGCCCCAGGTAACGGCGGCAGCAAAGCAACAGTAACAGTCGCCTTCGGCCTCGACCAATCAGCAGTAGGTGCAATAAGTACACTTAAATCCAGCTAATTCCCTCTGTAGCTAACTTTAGTTGCAAAAAATACATCTAATTTACTGGTAACATCCACTTTTCATCGTTATCGCCACTTTTAACTGCAGGTTCTGCAACTATTCCCTCTTCCTCCCACTTTTCCTACTAATTAAGTGTACTTTCTGCACCTATTCGGATATTCGGATATTCGAATAGGTGTGCGTGGATTGAAGTCTCTGGGGACTTTGTAATCTTTACGTTCTGATTTAGTCACACTCTGTACGGTTGTGCATATATTCCACATATTTCATCCCAATCTATCTACTTTCATCATATGAAGCATTGTTCGCGGATCAAATGTTGCCACCGCTCTATGCATATTTCAATAAAATCCATCTGATTTTCAATATCTCGCATAGAATATGATGGAGCTCATATAGACTCTTGAAATTCATAAAGAGTAACCTGAGAAGTCCACCGAAAATGTATTCTTTCCAAATAGAGTATAAAAGGACCCGAAACCGCTATTTCAAGCAGTTCGAGCCCTTCCTAAAGTTCTATTGCTATTTCTGCCCCCGAGATCTATTCAATTATCAGCAGTTATGATGTCTCTTCCTCGCGAAGACGATCCACACTCACTGTATGTGTGTTGGCCGGACGTGACCCCACCTGAACTGTAGCCATTCCATTGGCTTCATCCACATGTTCAATCCAGACAGAATCTCCTTCTAATTGAACAGCAATAGTATCTTTATCATGATAAATATCGAGAGCTCTTCTTACGTCCATTATCATTACTCCTTTTCATTATTATAGTCTAATACACTAGTATCCTCTGTCTCCGTAACCTCTTCTCCTTGCTCCATGAACAACTCTTCTAACGGAATATCACCAACATACCCATTATCTATCGTGACTTCCCCACCACCTAAACCCTCATTCACCATCCGATCAACATCCTGCAAATAGGCTTCTTCTTCATTCATAATTTTTCACTCCTTCCTACTGATTTAACTCATGATGGTTCGTACTTTAATCCTACTCAATATGCCCAGCACTATGCCCTGTCATGCATTTCATCACATACAGAAACGATCAAATACGAAGAAACGGCTGTACCACCCCTTATTAGGGATGACACAACCGTCTCTTCGTAAAATATTAAGATAAAGTATAGGGCATAACTTATAACTTATACCTTATCCTAATATTCCCATGAAATAATATATAAGTTAATGTATCGCTTTCTTCTTAAAGCGTCCACCTTTGACATCATGAATATTACCAACAGCAACGAATGCATTACTATCCCAATCCTCAACAATCGATATTAATTTAGCTTCTTCAAGTCGAGTAATAACAACGAAAATAACCTTCTTACTATCTCCAGTATAGGCACCTTCACCCTCCAGATAGGTTACACCACGTCCAAGACGGTGATTTAGAGCGTCGCCAATCTCTCGATATCTGTCACTAATAATCCAGACTGATTTCGATTGATCCAGACCCTCATTGGTTACATCAATCAATTTGAAAGCAATATAATAGGCAATAAGAGAATACATCGCACGATCCCATCCAAAGACGAATCCAGCACTACTAAGGATAAAGATATTAATAAACATAACAACTTCACCCACTGAGAATGGTGACTTCTTACTCAATAATATAGCTACTATTTCCGTCCCATCTAATGATCCGCCTGCACGAATAACAAGACCTACACCAAATCCCAGAAAGACACCACCAAATACTGCACTAAGGAACGGATCATCGGTAAAAGGTTCAACAGGATGTAAGAAATACGTTCCAACTGACATCACAATAATTGAGAATAAGGTCGATAAAGCGAAGGTTTTACCAATTTGCTTATAACCAAGGAATAGAAAGGGAAGGTTTAGAAGGGTTAGGAATATACCCAGTGGTAGCTTCGCAAAATATGAAGCCATAATGGAGATACCCGTAATTCCACCATCAATAATATCATTTGGTACTAAGAAAATCTCGAGTGCTATGGAGACTAAGCCTGCTCCAATAAGCATCATAAGGCCTCTAAATAACTGTCTTCCTATTGTTGGTTTTGTCTTGGGTGGAAGACCTTGCGCTGTAGGAATATTGTCATCCAAACTCTCTATACACGTACTCACACATTTCCCCCTGTCATAATTGTCTGTACTTTCATGTTATTTACCTATATATTATAGCACAGTCTTTTCTATGATTTTAAAAAATTCCGATCTTTTTTGTCTGCATTTTTAGCATTCCGATCTTTTTCATAATAATGGAGATAATATTCGACATAATAACTCGCCCCCTTTTTGCATATAAGACCTTGCTTTAAATTCATTAAGGCTGATTTCTGAGCAATCTTTAAGATCGTCCACGAAATCAGCCACAATACGTTGTATGGATTCCTGATCAAATAATACAGCAGCCAACTCGAAATTACAGAAGAAACTCCGCATGTCCATATTCGCAGTTGCAACGGTAGCTAACAGGTCATCCACAATCATAATTTTGGCATGGATAAATCCTTTGCGGTATTGATAGAAACGCACGCCTGCTTCTAATAATTCTTCCACATACGACAGAGAAGCAAGATGTACCCATTTCGAATCTGGCTTCCCCGGAATAATGATACGTACATCCACACCACTAATTGCCGCTGTTTTGAGTCCTTCATTAATACCTGCATCAGGGATAAAGTAAGGGGACGTAATCCATATCCTATCGCTAGCAGCTGTTATTGCTCCAAAGAACATCTCTTGCAATGCATCCCGTACCTGGTCTGGACCACTGCTCAAAATTTGAATTTGCTGATCTCCAAGGCACTCATGTGCAGGGAACATGGAAGCATCCTCAATTCGTTCACTAGAGGCTAATCTCCAATCATTAAGAAATATATTCTGTAGGTAATAAACAGCATCACCTTCTAGTTCCAAGTGAGTATCCCGCCAATATCCTATTTCAGGGTATAGTCCCAAATAGTCATCTCCTACATTTATTCCTCCTGCAAATCCCCTTTTACCATCCACAATCACAATCTTTCGATGATTACGGTAGTTAATGCGACGATTGATAATAGCAAGAACTAACGGAAGGAAGAAGTGAAATTCAACACCTGTCTCTTTAAATCGCTGTATAAAGGACCGCTTTAAGTGGTAACTCCCTATACCATCACAAACGATACGAACCTTGACACCTTCTTGAGCCTTTCGAATCATCACGTCCTGAAATTCAGTGCCGATCATATCTGGTCTAAAAATATAAAATTCCACATGAATATGATCCTTAGCAGATTCCATTGCCTCAAGCATTGCATGAAAAGCCACTTTCCCGTCCGTTAGAACCCGACTCTCATTACATCCCGTTATAGAACTCCCCTGAAGGTGGGTCAACAAATGAAATAGCCGCTTTTGATGTATGAATTCGCTATTCTTCATTTCTTCCGCACTCTTAACAATGACAGTATCCTGCCATAAATGCGCACGATTCTCCTGATATAGCCTCGATCCTCTTGAACGAACCTGCTTATGTTTATTGTATTCTCGAGCCACAAAATAATAGAATATAAATCCAACCAATGGACAACAAAACAATATAAATATCCATGCGAGAGCTTTCGTTGGATTTCGGAATTCAATAATAATAATCGTCGCAATCTGAACAATAAATACAATCAGTATGATAAGTAGCCATATCATAAAGCTAACTTCCCTCCTTCATAAGTTATAGTGACTAACATCGTACCGTACAGCATTGACCAATCCATTGGAGTATTATTCAATCCACCTCACTCAGAACAAGATTTACCAAGATTCTCTCAACAAATTAGACATGTTTAGAGAGTTCAAAGAATAAATAGAATATAAGCGATCTATTCCATTTCTCCATCCAATGAGTAGAAAGGAGTTGCCTATGAAAAGTACTAAGACGAAACAGCCATTGACCCTACTTGTTCTCAGAGATGCACAGCATTCTGTCAAGCAGATCCATATCTCGAAACCTTTATTAATTATCGTACCCACTGTTGCTATTCTGTCCCTTACTGGTCTTATTATTTCCATGCAAGTTCATTCTTCCCAAGCGATCTCTAAAATGGAACAGGAAATGAACCTCCAGAACATTGCCAACCATCAGATGGAGATCACGGTTAGTAATCGGGAAGAAGCCATCTCCAGATTACAGAATGAAATCATCCAGTTGTCTACTGATGCTCATGATATGAAAGACAAAATGCAGCGTGTAAGTGAGCTGGAAGAGGAGCTACAAACGTTCATCAAGAAGAATGATACCAGTATGATTCCTGATGAAGTCAGCAGTAAGAGTCCTACAACGAATCTGGCCAATGATCTTTCTACGCATGTAGGCGGTGAATTTATTGCTGTACAGACTAGCGACATCATCGACCTTTCTCAAGAGACAAAAGATGACTTTGAAGAAATCCGCAAGCTAATCCATTCCATGGAAAACAATATCCCTCGCACGCTTGAAAAGGCTCAAGCGACACAAGATATGCTGGCAGGCATTCCGAATATGTGGCCAACCTCCTCCCACGTCATCTCCTCTAGCTTCGGCTACAGGAAAGATCCGTTTACCCGTGGAGCAGCCTATCATGCGGGTATCGACATTTCTGGCAACACAGGAGATCCTGTCTATGCCGCAGGAGCAGGCAAGGTGTTACATGCTGAGCAACTTGGCGCGCGTGGTCTCTATATACAGATTGAACATCCAAATGGATTGCAGACTTCTTATATGCATTTAAGCAAAATCGAGGTGGCTGTCGGGGATCTTATCTCCAAGGGTGAAGTGATTGGAAAACTAGGAAATACCGGACGCAGTACAGGAGCTCATCTCCATTTCCAGGTGGAAAAGAAAAACAAAGCCGTTAACCCACTTCCCTACATTAAATAATCAGGTAGGTATGCTCTTCAAAAACTAAGTTTATGCTTCCGATGCCAGTTTTTGAAACGAGGTCTAATCAGGAAGGTATGCTCTTCAAAAACTTTTAGGGGGTTTTATCATGGCAAGATCAAGAAGGTCAGAAAGAGAACTCACAGCGACGGACACACTAATTGGACAAGGTTCAGAGATCACCGGAAAGTTAAACTGTGATGCCAACTTGCGAATTGAGGGAAAGTTTAATGGTCAGATTGAGAGTCAAGGAGATGTAATCGTTGGTGAATTTGCGGAAGCACGCTCTAACATTCAGGCTAAAGAAGTCATTATTGCTGGTAAAGTGTACGGGGATATTGCTGCATCAGGTAAACTTACGATTACACCAACCGGACAGATGTTCGGGGATGTCTCTTCCTCTTCCCTCATCATTATGGAAGGCGGTGCCTTGAGTGGAACTAGTACGATGAGCCCTCCAGAGTCTAAAGCTGTGTCTGATAAGTCAAAGGATGCCTCTTCGCGTTCCTTACAAACCGAGGTAGGCTAATCAAAGGGATATTCCTTGCGGAGAACTTGCTTGTGAAGTACTTGCTTGGGAAGTTCATGTGTCATGTGGTGGGTGGGGAGTTGATGTAGTGGGTGGGAAGGAAATACAAGCTCCCTCCCACTCCACCAACCCAACCTCTTTCCTCATGATGGAGCCTGGTGGGATGAATGCTTTCTTTTCACTCAAATACCACCTGACGTTATGTTGCAACATCACGTTTCTTGAACACAAACCATGAGAGCAACACGAACACAATATAGTAACCCACTAGTACAATTAATGAAAAAGTGAACGTTGATCCAGCTGGGCCAACGGATGAATTTATATATCCTTTTAAATCCATATGAGTGAATATCAAATATTTCATCCATTCGTATCTATCGGGATTTAGAATAACCAAAAAGATATCCTTGGTGAACAAGATAAACAATGACAAGGCTATAGCGAAGGTACTCGAGCGAAATAGAGTAGATATCATAAAGGCTATCATCATAATCATGAAGAGCTGAACATAACTACTGCCAAGGTTCATGAATGTATACGACATATCACTCCAAGTACTCGAGAACATCCCTGAATTCCCCTCATAATTGAACCATATATTCGAAAATAGAAAGGCTACTCCGAACAGTAGAAGGCTACTTAATAAGCTAAATAAAATCACGGATATATATTTGGATAATAGAATCTTCGAACGACTCCACGGTCTAATCAGAAGCAACTTAATCGTTCCTCCGGTAAACTCACTAGCTACAGAATCCGCTGCAATGACAACAACAAATATAATATTCAGAAAAAATGTCATCGTCATCGTTAATATAGTGACTTCCCACACATTAGGTTGTTCCATTCCTTTCGCCATGAAGAATACGAATGGCATAAGTATACTAAATAGAGCTAGAATACCTAACATGATCCAGGTACGAACACGACGATATATTTTCATATTCTCATTTAATATCAGTTTATAAAAGCTAGACAATTTGTTCACTCCCCGTCATCTCCAAGAATTGATCCTCAAGCGTGCGAGTAACCTCACGAATGCCGTATACTTTGAGCCCAGCCTGAACGAGACGTGCATTAATATCGGCTACTTCTTCACGTGATATCTTCATTATTAGTAGGTTATTCTCCACCCGATTCACTCCCAATAATTCTGCAGCTAACTGAGGTTGATCCACATCAAAGGCAATTTCGGCAGCAGACACGGCTACCCCTTCTTCATTCTTCAATTGACGAACATCAATTAATCGACCATTCTGAATAATAGCTACGCTATCACACATCAATTCCATCTCAGATAGTAAATGACTTGATACGAATACCGTAGTTCCTTCAACTCTACAAAGATGCCTTAGATAGTCCCGTAATTCTCGGATACCTTGTGGATCCAGTCCATTGGTAGGCTCATCCAAAATAAGAAGCTTCGGGTTATGTAGAATAGCCTGAGCTACACCTAATCTTTGCCTCATACCGAGTGAGTAGGTTTTAACTTTGTCATGAATTCGCTTATCCAAGCCTACAAGAGCGATAACCTCTTGTATTCGTTCCTTCGTGACTCCGGGCATCATGCGAGCGAAATGCCGCAAATTTTGATATCCACTTAAATATTTATACATCTCTGGATTCTCAACAATAGCCCCCACATTCGCTATTGCCGCTTCGAATTGGTGCTTAATGCTGTGCCCACATATCACGATGTCTCCCTTACTAATAGATATTAAACCAACCATCATACGGATCGTCGTCGTCTTCCCCGCTCCATTCGGACCAAGAAACCCAAACACTTGGCCTGGTACAATTTCCAGATTGAGATTATCAATGATTACCTTTGAGGAGATAACCTTCGAGACGCCCTCCAATCGAACTACCGGTTCCTGCTGCATCTTATTCACCCCTTTAGATTGACGAGCATATGCTACTATATCTTGCTCTCCAAACATAGTTTAGCATATTACTCTAAGGTTTAACTATAATATGGGAATTCATGCTTGATTCAGGGCGTATTTGTTCGCATGTCGTACAATAACCCATTGGGAACTCATACTGGTAAAATCCCGTTTTAAAAATAGAGCTTTTCTCATTCCCTTGTACAAGCTGCTCACAGTACACACAGAAAAATTGAAATCGCGCTACCATCCAAAAACCCCCTTTAATGACTCTTTTCTATTATTCGGAAAAATTCATTGATATACTGCTTTTACGTAGGTGTTCCTCAATTAAGTTATGGACTCGTTCCTTCTCGGTAGCTTCTATAGTGTAATAATAAATCCCGTTTATTCTCTTCCCTTGACCGTTCAACTCCAATGTTTCAATCTTATTCAGATCGGAGCGATAATCTGTAATAAATTTCTTCATTTCATCAAAGGTAATATCTGTCTTCACATTATTCCCAACCTCCGCAAGCATGGATTGGAGACGAACGATATTCGTGACTTGCAGAGCATTCTCCAACGTCTGCTTCAAGATCTCTCTTTGTCTGGCGTTACGTCCGAGATCTCCACGAGGGTCATCGTATCGCATTCGTGAATAAGCAAGTGCTTCATTCCCGTCTAATTCTAAGGGGCCTTCCGCAAATTCATAACCTTCATACTGAAAAGAAAATGGATTCTCAATCTCTACTCCACCTAGTAAATCAATAATCTGGCTGAATCCCTCCATGTTGACCTTAATGTAATAATTAATAGGTATATTCAATAAGTTCTCAACCGTTTGAATGGACATATTTACTCCACCAAAAGCGTAAGCGTGATTAATTTTATCTGTCGTACCATGCCCTATAATTTCAGTTCGTGTATCCCTTGGAATATTGAACATCAGAATCGATTCTTTGGATGGGTTGACGCTCAGAACAATCATCGTGTCGGATCGACCAACGTCGCTCTCTCGCTGATCTACCCCCATGACCAACACCGTATAGGGCTCCCTTTCATCCATTTTCACGGGAACGCCGCCTTTTTGTTCTGTGCTAGTTGTAGTTGTAGTCGTAGCCTTTATCGTTACAGGCTTATTCGGTTCTCTGGGTTCATAAATTGTACGGGCTGTCGACTTCACCGATTCGTACAAATAGATCCCATATCCCAATACAATGAAGATCACTAACGACAGAGACAACAAGGTTACTTTTATCCAACGTTTCATTAGGCCCTACCCCTTCCACTTCTATACGCAATTCGCCATAATATCAGACCATTCCATGCTCAAGCGAATGATATCCTCTTCTACCAATGAACTGCCCAGTTGCACTTCAATAATCTCCAAATCCCCTATTGCCCTTACACTGTGGCGGCTACCTTCTGGAATTTCTAGAACATCACCCTGCTTAATTTCTCGGTACTGTTCGTTCATGATAAACTCCCCCTCACCCGAGATCACAGTCCACAATTCTTTGCGTTTCAGATGAAATTGATAACTCAGATTGTGACCTGCTCGAATACAAATTCGCTTCGTAAGAACTTCTAGGGATTCCGTGTTCTTAGAATAATCAAGTATTTGGTAGTGACCCCATCTACGTTCTTCATACATAGGACGGTTATCCATCCCCGTTAACATATCTTTGATCCTCGGACTCGCTTCTTTATCACTCACCAGAATGCCATCTGGGCTCGTGACCACAATGATATTAGACAGCCCTAGAATAGTTACAGGAATATTAAGCTCATTGATCAGATGCGTATTCAATGAATCCTTCGACACAACACCTTTGCCAAGAACAGGAGAACTCATCTCATCCGTAAGTGTGTTCCATGTTCCTAGATCCTTCCAACTTCCCTCATAGGGCGTTACTACTAAGTCCCAAGCTTTCTCGACAACGTGATAATCAAAGCTGATTTTAGTTAGTTTGCTGTATTGTTTGAGCATTTCTTCATATTGAATGGGCAGATCCATTGAGATCAAGAAATTAATAAGGTAGTCTAATTTGAATGCAAAAACCCCACAGTTCCAAAGCGCCGATTGCTTCATCATGGCTAACGCTTCTTCTTCATGGGGTTTCTCTTGAAATTGTTTAACTCTTGAATACCCTACTGAACATTCCTCCATAACGTGCGGTTCAGGGATAATGTAACCATATTTCTCAGAAGGGTACGTAGGTCTTACTCCGATAAGTGCGATGTCTGCTTGAGAGCGTTCTAGAATGGAATCAAGCTCTTGAATTTTACTGAAGAAGTCAACCTCGACGTAAGGGTCAACCGGTAGAATGACAACCGTTTCCTCAAGACCGATCCCCTTCATTGAATACAGATACGTTGCTGCTAGGGCAATTGCCGGAAATGTATCTCTTCTCTCTGGTTCTACAATTAATTCCGCCTCATATCCCAACTGATTTCGCAATATTTCTACCTGCGCCTTGCTTGTAGCGATGTATGTTTGTTGTTCCAATCCTGCATGCTGAAGCTGTCGCCATACCCTCTGCACCATGGATTCTCTAAGTCCGCTTGGATCCTCCAGCATTCTCAGAAATTGCTTAGATCGTGAGTCATTCGATAGAGGCCATAGCCGCTTTCCAGAACCACCCGACAATAAGACTAGTTGCATATCATCACACCCCCTATGTTGGCATCTTGCTATACTTCGTGATCAAAAGATGACCTTTTTGGACTTCCTCTTAGAATAAAAGACTTTCCTCATACTGTTGTTCATAATAGTTCTTGTACTTGCCGGTCTTGATCCTCTGCCACCACTCCCTATTATTCATATACCATTTAATCGTTTCCCGAATTCCATTATCAAAGGTATAATGGGGTTTCCATTGCAACTCTTGCATTATTTTTGATGGATCCATGGCATAACGCCCATCATGCCCTTTACGATCTTCCATATACCTAATTAAATCCGTAGATTCACCTAATACACTTAGTATCTTTTCTACAATATCTATATTACTTCGTTCATTATGACCCCCGACATTATACACTTCTCCTGAACGTCCAGCCTGAATCACTAGATCAATAGCTACTACGTGATCCTCAACATGCAGCCAATCACGAATATTCAATCCATCCCCATATATCGGTAACTCCTTATTCTCCAAAGCATTCGTAATCATCAAAGGTATCAGCTTCTCCGGATGATGAAAAGGACCATAATTGTTGGAGCAACGCGTAATATTTGTATGTAGCCCATATGTTTCATGGTAGGCTCTTACTAATAAGTCTGCCCCCGCCTTGCTGGCTGAATATGGACTACTCGGTGCAAGTGGGGTCTCTTCGGTGAAGTATCCTGTCTCACCAAGAGAACCATACACTTCATCTGTTGAGATCTGAATATATCTAGTCACTTGAAATTCCCTGGCAGCCTCCAACAATGTTCGAGTCCCCAGTATATGGGATTCAGCAGCAAAGTTAACAATAATATTAATATTGTGATTCTTAACGACAGCCTCTACCTGTGATTTGCAGCAAATATCTCCTCTGACGAAATAATAATTCGGATTATGCTCTACTGAAATAAGATTCTCAAGATTACCTGCGTAGGTTAATTGGTCAAAGTTAACGATTGAGATACTAGCGTACTTATTCAGCATATATCGTATGAAATTACTTCCGATAAATCCGGATCCACCTGTAACCAATACATTCATTTCATTCATGCTTCCACCGCTCCTCTGTTGGTTTCATTTTAGAAAAAGTCGCTTTTAGTCTCATAATAATTTTCAATAGGGTATTTCTTTCAAAAAGGAAATTGACTGCTAAGGCCAATATACCAACCCATATTGAAACAACTATTGCATATAGACACCAAACCATAAGGTTTTCCGCTTCTATTGAGAATAGTGTCTTAAAAGGTATTACAGCTACAATAATGATGAATAAAATTCTTAAAATCCTCATCAATGTATGCCTAAACTTAAAGTTAGTAATTCTTTCTGCATACAATAAATCTATTGAACGGTAAAGTAATCCAACGGAGCTTCCAATTAGAACTCCTTTTAGGCCATATAGAATAACCAATGGAATAGATACTACGATTGTTAAACAAGCCTCAATAATGGCTCTATGCCTTGTTTGTCTGAAATGTCCTGCAGAGATAACCATTGTATTTTGTGGCGTTTTCCAGCTGCTTAGAACCCCCACTATTGTGAACAATAGTAGCGTTCCGTAATCTACATAACTCACATCGGTAATTCCTTTTGTATAAATCTTAATAAAAGAAATACCTAAAACTAAAACACATGAGTATGCAAATGAAACAATCCCATAATATAGAAATTCATATTGGGAATATGCCTCTTTCAATATTTCATATTGTTTATTTGCAATAAGATCACCAAAAGCTGCTGTAAAACTATTTACAAAAACGCCAATGATCATACCAACACCGCTGAAAATCATGGTGTAAATGGCATATACACTTACCGTTTTCAAATCTGAAAATATAGTCAAAAGTAATACCGGCACATTAAAAACGATCATTCCAGAAATCTGATGAATAACGACATCATATCTTTTGGATAATGCTGACATCATAGGCGCTACCTTGAAATCCAAATAAGGAAACTTCCTGTTGGAATATCTTCTTATAATAATCGCATGAAGGAAGCTCGCAGCTAATGATATAAAGTATACTAGGGCGATATTCAACCCTAAATGGATTAAAATAACCATAATAACCGTATTGACTATCGTATATATACCCCTTGCTATTGAAAGTATATATCCTGATTGTGAAGCTGTTAGTAATACTGTATAACTTCCAATTAAGAAGTAGTTGATAATACCCGTTGCTCCAATAGAAAGCGTCAAGAACACAACTGTAGGCACATCCATATTTTCTTTATTAATGACTAAAGGATATACAACGGTTAAAAGGATTAGTAAGCCAATAAAAATAAATCCGACTTGTTTGTAAGCCCTTTTAGTTGCAGATAGTATGCCATTTATCACTTCATAGTTCTTGTCTGCAAGTGGCTTATATAGTGAAAAAATCATCGCACCACTCAACCCAGTCTCAAAAATATATAAATAATTAATCATTTGAGTTAACGAGGTTCTAAGGCCATTAGTAGATGATCCATATGTCACGAGTAATAATCTAATTAAAATGATTCCTGCAATAAACGTTATAATCTGCAATACAGCAGATGCTAACGTATTATATATTGTTTTTTTTGTCCTCACATGACATGCTCCCCCCTTTCACAAGTACAATTCACAGACTTTCAATACACATGTTCTAATATCGAATTCACTAGCTCTTAATTTCTCCTTTTCAATCATGCCCTGCACATTGATTCTATTCAGTTGTACATCCATAATATATTGATATAATTGTTCAACATCGCCCGGATTATATTTCAATCCAGATTGACCATGATCAACAATCTCATTGAGTCCCCCAACGGCAGTAACAATCAAGGGATTTCCAAAATGCATAGCTTCAATAGCAACTCTTCCAAAAGCTTCATTCCTGGAGCAAACCACTTCAACATCAGATGCCTCTCTCAGTGTCATTAAATCATTTGTATAATCAATGAATTGCACCATATCCTGAACACCATATTCCACCACTTTCTGAAGTAGCTGAGCGTAATATTTCTTCTTTGTTTGACCTATAATTAGAATTCGATAATTCCCCTTCGTGTCTTGTTTCAATTTCCGGGCCAATTCGATTAAATCTTCTTGACCTTTAATTTTGTACACTGTACCAATACATGTAATGGTAAACGGGTTGGATACAGTCGCTTCTATTCGATTGTTAGTTGAATCTGCTGTAACTAAATGGAGTGGAAGACCATCGTAAACCGTTATTAATTTTGTTAAGTCATGCTGTATGCCATGATAATTCAATACATTTTGAAACTCCGTTCTTAACTCATTTGAAACAAAGACTACTTTCTCACTTCTACTAACGATGGTCGAATAATACTCTGATAGAAGCTCTTTCTCAATTTCAAACATTTCTTTAACATCTTCGCGTACATGCCATATATGTTTAATACCGGATAATTTAGCGAGATCAGCGCCGAACTTTACTACACTGGAGTTGGAATGGATCAGTTGAATTCCTTCTTGTTCTACTATCCCTTTCATCCTTTTAAGTTCATCTTTTCGAATAAAGGTGAAAAACTTCCTTTTTAACCAATGGATATCCTGCTTAAGGTTATCGTAATAATAAAAAGCCTGATAATACGGAATATCCCGCTTATCAAGCTCTTTTTTTAATGTGTCTGAATATAATAGATTATTTTTCATTTTCTTTATAATACTTCGGACATTGAGTGTTTTTGGTATCAACACATGAGGTTTAATATCAGGAGGTAGATAGTCCAGCAAATTAATTAAAGAATGAGTGGCTCCACTTTTGGTATTCTCATGGGCTATATACAGAATTTTTTTCATCGTTATGTACCCCCTCTTCGATTCCCCTTTTCTTGGTGTTTAAGTAGAATATAAGATAAATCAACAATAACGCTACAAATACATAGTGATCTCTAAAAGGTTGAGTGGCATAGGAGGTTAATAACAACGTACTAAATATAATAATGTACATGACCATCTTTTTGTTAACACTTGTTATATTAGAGAATAATCTCAATAGAAGTATCGAATATAAATGAATGACTGAAATCAACAGCACCATGCCGCCCTGAATAAGAATTAAAGAAGCACTGTTAATTCCTATATGAACATGGATATTGTTATCTAGAATGTTCACATTGTTCAAGCCGATCCCTAAATCGTAAGCACCATATTTCTGAAAAGCCAAGTAATTTAAGTACGCACGTTCATTATGCACACTCGGAACAGCAGAATCTCCTGATAAAAAGTCTCCAACGAGAACATTAATCTTATTGACTTCTTCTGAATAATTAGTGAAGCTATAAATCAGCAGACAACTACAATAAGCTAGAAAAACAATAGAAATTAACTTGACTATATATTTGGGAGATACTTTGTGATTTATAAAGTAAAATGCAAAATAAGCGATTAGAAAAGCAAGAAAGGTAATACTAAACATTTTATTATCATTCAAAGTAGATAGTTCTAAAATCACCATAAACTGAGCAATGAGCCATGCTAATCTCCATTTAGACTTCGATTCAAGATAAAAGTACAAATTAAATAGTAAGGTAGCGATCCAAATATAGTTGAGAACATTCACACCATTCATACCGATTAATCCTGCCATATGATCTTGGATAAATGAATTATAAACAATAAATTTCCCCATCATAAAAGTTTCCGTTCGATATTGAATAGTTATAATAATGGCGTTCAATACAAAATAACAATTCAAAAAAACAGTCAAATTCTTGGCTAATAACTCTAGTACATCCATCGTATATGTCTTTCTAAGATAGATAAAATATACTATTAATGTTCCTGGCATAAAAAGCATGAGTATGTTGCTATTAACATTGCTATTGTAGCCAAACATATAAATATTGATAGCGAGAACAGTCATAACAAAGAGTAATGATAAATAGACTATACAATCAAACTTAATCTTCTGTTTTAATAAACGAACTACAACATAAGCTATTAAAAAAACATCAAGTATATACCACTCAGGGTACATTACCTTGATGTATCGCAGGAAAAAGGTATTAACAATAACTATTAGAAGAATTGCTCTATCGAGCCTTTTCATAGTTTTCACGGTAATTAACCCTCTTCAATTCTCTTTGAATGGTTAGCGCTATTCTCTTCACATCATTGTTAAACAATATGAAATACTTCAGTTTCACACGACTCCACAAATACTTTTGTCTTAACTTCTTCTTATTCTTGTTCGCTAATTGGATTTTATCCTCTTTAAATGAGGTGCTCCCATAATGATAAATAAATGTGTCATCCGCCAAAATATTGATATACCCATATTTAATAACACGGTAAGAGAAATCAACTTCTTCACCGTAACCCATCCCAAAAGTCTGTTCATCCAGATATCCAATCGAATGGATAACTATCCGTTTGATATATAACACATGACCTACTCCTGTTGGAATCACAGGATACTGTTTGTTGGAGATCGTTTCAACTAAATTTGAGAACTGCTGTATTGTATATCCTTGGGGTAACTCATTGTCTTTATTGAATGCTGGAACCGATGCTATAGTTCCGTTATTTGTAAGTGCTGTCACCGTGCCGATACGAGAACTGGAACAAGCAGCTGCATGTAGCTTATCAATCCACTTGTCAGTTACTACGGTATCAGAATTCAATAGAATAACATCGTTATCTGAATACTTCATACCTCTATTGGCTGTTTTAACAAAACCCACATTCATATCATTGTGCAATACAACAATTCTTTCATCCGTTAATCCACTTAAATACTCATTTATTTCTTTCTCAGGAGAATAGTCATTTATGAGAATAAAACGATGTTGTTCATCGTTCGGGCAAGCTAATAAAGATTGAATACACTCTTTTGTTTCATCAATCCCCTTATATATAGGAACTATGACGTCGATCATACAACACTTCCTGTTCTATCTCCGCATTTCGCTCTACTTGATTGAGATAATTGGTCGATTTAGAAGTCATTAACTCCCTATAGGATCTTGCAACTGCGTCCCATTGATAGTTACTATACAACCGCTCTTTCATTCCCCCGCTTTGATCTTCCATGTTGATCACTTCTCTGAATTGTTCAGCTAATCGTTCTTGCGTAAACAGTAATCCATATCCACCTAGAACTTCTTCACTAAATGGACCATCGATGGCCATCACTCGCTTGCAAGATCCCATGGCCTCCAATAAAGCAGGGTTCGTTCCACCAACTGAATTTCCATGAAGATAACACTCAGCATTCTCTCTCAATACCGCAAGTTCTTCTTGATTGTAATTAGCTGCTAAAATACGAACACCTTTCTTTTGATCAAAAGACTTCAACAACTCAGAATAGGGCGTTGAATCTCTATACCCCACTAATATGAATTGATATCCTTCTTCGTATAACTTCGATTGATTGAAGCCTTCTATGATTTTCAGGGGAAGGTTATCAAGTTCAAATCTAGTAATTTGAATAAAATACTTTTGTCCATTTAACTCGTATTTCTTCATAATTTCACTTTTCTTCTCTTCATCCATTTGCGAAATGATTGGCGCTCCATATGGAATGAATTGTGTTTTTCTGAAAAAGGTAGATTTGTAGTAATTCTGAATTGCCACGGAATCTGAAATTAACTTTTTGCAAAACAAACATATGAGCAACGAAGATAAAAAATAATAACATTTGAACGGCCATGACCATTTCATTCTTCTCCATTCTAATCCGTCCGTATTTACCGCCATTGGAATTCTAGCCAATCTAGTAAGTAGAATTCCAGGTAAATTAGCATTATTAAACCAAAATACGAAATCATATTCTTTTCGATGTTTAAACAAGTATTTGCCTGTATTTATGGATGAGACAAAAGTATCCAGCTTTCTTGATGGACTTCCTTTTACATTAATAATTGTCCTATCATCTATTGAATCATGATTACCCTCCGCTTCAGATCGTCCAAACACATGACAATCCACACCTTCTTGAACTAGTCTTAAGCTAATCTCATCGACAGCTGTCTCAAATCCACCATAAGCAGCAGGTATTCCCCTTGTACCGCAAAAAGCGACTGTGGCTTTCATATTTTCACCCCGTTCAACTTTATTAACAACTATTTATAGTCAGAGTTCAAAAAGTCAGCTTTTCAGCACCGAGAAGATTGAATGAAGCTAGGGAGTGAGGAGCGGAGCGTAGGCAGTACCTACGTGAGCACCGGAAGGACCGGCTGAATTCAATCTTCGATGTCGAATACGCTCCCTGCTAACCTTCGTGATCAAAAGATGACTTTTTGAGCTACCTCTTTATAGAACCTCTTGTAAAGAGTTCAGATATGATTGTGCCGCAGACTGCCACGTCCATTTGGACGCTTGAGAATATCCTTGAGAAATAAGCTCTGTTTGAAGGCTAGGATTACCCAAAAGTTGCTCCATTCTCTCTGCAATCTCCAACTCATTGTTAGGATCTATCAGAATCCCTGCATTACCAATAACTTCTGGGATCGCCGTTGTGTTGGAGGATATCACTGGAACACCGCAAGCCATCGCCTCAATTGGAGGAATACCGAAGCCTTCTGCAAATGTAGGATACACAAAAAGCCTAGCTCCACGATATATATGAGGAAGCATTTCATCATCTACTGAATCTATTATTTTCACATCTTCTTCTAAATTCAATTCCTTCATTTTTTCGAAAAATTGTTTGAATCCAAAATCAGGGCTTCCAACAATGACAAGACTACCCAACTCATCACGCTGCTTCTCTTTTAATATCTTGTATGCATGAAGTAGTTGTATGTGATTCTTCCTTGGCTCAATTCTTCCCACTGTTAATATATAATTTTTAACTCCATACTTTTCATAAACAATGTCTCTCGATAATTCCTTGTTCTGAGGACTAAACCTAGTAATATCTACACCGTTCGGCACAACCTTCACTTTGTGCTCTGGAACGCCATACAATTCAACAATTTTACGTTTAGAGTATTCGGATACCGTATGGATTTGTTTCGCTTTTTTTGCAGAATATCTAACAAGGATCTTATTCCTCAGCACTTCTTTCTTCGTGAAATATTGAGGATGTGTTTCAAATAGAACATCATGTATCGTAACGATCGTGTCACACGGCACCATGAGTGGTGATATATATGTAGTATGGTACAGTTCGATTTTATTTTCTTTGAGCAATGGACTCGTTTGATACGTCAACCTCCTGATCTTAGAAGTTGACTTGAATTCCACATACTTAGGGTTATTTCCATAAGGATAATCTGAAGACCAGTGTCCAAAGAAACAGTAGTTATTATGATCTCCCTGTTTCATTACTTCATGATACAAATTTAATAGATAGGTTCTGCTACCTTGAAACTTACCGGCCAGTATATGAGCGTCTACCCCAATTCTCATCTTTTTTCTCCTTTGAACTATCATTAGAAAGCATCCTTGGCTCCAAATAGCATTCTTATGGTTCTGAAAATAATCCCGAGATCATATGAAATACTTCTCTGATCTATATAGCGAATATCCAGTTCTACCATTCTCTCGAATCCAACACTATTTCTTCCACTCACCTGCCATAGACCCGTACAACCTGGTGTTACATGAAGCCTTTGCTTATCATATGAGGAATACTCTGCTACCTCTCTGACGAGTGGAGGTCTAGGACCAACCATACTCATTTCACCACGTAGAACATTCCATAATTGAGGAAATTCATCGATACTCGTTCTTCGAATGAACTTTCCTATTCTTGTAATACGAGGATCGTTCTTTATCTTAAACATAGCACCACTAACCTCATTGCGATGTAGCAATTCAACAAGCAGATCTTCAGCATTCGAGACCATGGATCGGAATTTAAACATATGAAATTCCTTCTCATTCTTGCCGACACGAATTTGATGAAAGAATACAGGTCCTTTGGGATCCTCTAATTTAATTAGTAACGCCACAATTGCAAATATAGGCGACAATAGGAGTAGGCCAAATATAGATCCCATCACATCCATTATTCTCTTCATGAATAGATATGGTTTATCCGAACCATGATGATTGGGCGCGACATGCGGATAGGATAAGTGCTTATCAATAAATACGTCAACTTCATTCCTTTGGGATGTTGGAATCATTTATACTCTCCTCTAGAGGGCATAGCGCCTCTTCCACGATATATGTACAATAGGGCATTCAACCCCTCCTCACTTCACACCCTTGACGATTCACGTCTAAGGTCCATGGACCCACAGTATGACCGAGTGCCTACAATGATAGAGGTATAGTAGGCATTTACCTGAGCTATATTACAAATATGTTCTGTTTATCTCTCACCATAATAATAGTAATAAGGATTCCTTTTGCCCGTGTTGATATTGTTCAAGACCACTCCGAGAAAACGTGAATGGACATGTTCTAAGTTAGCCTTTGCCTTTTTAACTAATTCCTTCTTTACTTTGCTCGAGTTTACGACGAGTATAATTCCATCACACAATGAACTCACAATTAATGCGTCGGTTACAGCTAGTACCGGTGGTGTATCAAATAAAATCACATCATACTGTTCTTTCATTTGTTCCAGGATCGTTTTCATTTTTAGCGATCCTAGCATTTCAGATGGATTGGGTGGGATCGGCCCAGACGTGATGACGTCCAAGTTCTCCACAAATGTATCTTTCACAACATCTTGAATCGAAGTTTGATTCGACAACACGCTCGTTAATCCTAAATGATTAGATATGGTAAATACCTTATGCAAGGAGGGTTTACGAAAATCTGCATCGATTAGTAGAACTCTCTTTCCTTCTTGTGCATAAGCTACCGCCAAATTACTAACTGTGGTTGTTTTACCTTCACCTGCCTGCGCAGATGCAACCATAATCGTACGAATCTGTTCATCAATAGCGGAATAAAGAATATTGGTACGAAGTGTTCTATAGGCCTCTGACACTGGAGATTTAGGGTCGATTGAGGTCACTAGATTATACTTCTCATGAATGGAGCGTGGCAGCATATTCGCCTTCACCTACCTTGGTTTGAGATTGAGATCTTGCCTTCTTATGAACTCGTATATCGTTCTTTTTTATCATAGTGATTAGTGCAAGTGTAGGCAGTCCCAACTCTTTAAGAATTTCAGCTTCATTCTTAAATGTGTCATCCATGTAATCTAATAGAATGACAAGGCCCATTGCGAGCATAAGGCCCATTATGAAACTGATCACCATACTTATAACTGGATTTATATTCACTGAGAATACTTCTTCATCTAATTTGGCCGAACTCAGAATCGTAACATTATCTACCTTCATAATTCCAGGAATTTGCTCCTTAAATACCTTGGCTACTGCATTAACCGTTGTAGCTGCAACTTCATAAGAGGGATCTTTGTAACTCAAAGTCATCACTTGTGATCCGTTTGTAGTTGAAATATTGATATCACTAGCCAACTCATTCGCTGTTTTGCCCAGATCAGGATAATTTGTTATGACCTTCTCCATGACTGTTGATGATTTAATGATATCTATATATGAATGAATGACCATAATATTCGTCTGGATCGTGCTATAATCCAATAATGCTCTACCTTCAAATTCATATGCCTGATTAACGATAAGCTTTGCATTGGCTTGATAGATAGGCTCTGTATAGAACATGCTCTTCACAGCTGAGAGTGTACATGCCACGACAACAATAGCGATGATGAGCCACATCTTTTTTCGAATAATACCGACATATTCCTTAAGTTCCATGAATCTTACCTCCTGAATTCACACTCCATCTTCTCGCATCAGAACCACATTAGCGGTCTTCTTTTTACCTTGTCTGTTCCTATAGTAACCATGGGACGATCCTCCAGAACGTGAAGGGCATTCAGTTTCAACCCTTCCACCACATCATCCCCGAATAGTTTGCCAATTCTATCGTATGATTTCTGCATCACGAAATTTCTTCGAACGACATCATGAGCATCTGATGAAATGAAATGTAACTGATTCTTCTTACATAAATGAAAACACCACTTTTGCACCCTTTTTCCAAAAAGACCCACGATTGAATGAGCTGTAATTTGAAATAGTACTCCTTGTTCCAACAATTCGTTCGTCACCTTGATCGAATTAACAACCTCACTGTTGCGTTCGGGATGTGCTAAAATTGGTATTATACCTTTTACCTTTAATTCGTGGAGAACGTCTTGCAAATTAGGAGGAACTTGTCTGGCGGGAAATTCCAACAACATATATCGACTGTTAGCGAGTGTGCATAAATTGCCTCTATAGAACTCATCGATCCATCCAGGATGAACATGTACTTCTTGCCCAGGCTCTACCCGAAGTGGAATTCGATGTTGCAGTAGCTCATGCTTAAACATATCAACCGCCTGCATCATGACTTCTGTAGGTGTGTTATACCTTCCATTAAGGTGATGAGGTGTCGCTATAAGTGTCGTTATTCCTTCTGCTACTGCTGCTCTAGCCAATCCAATCGCTTGTTCTAATTGTTGTGGACCATCATCAATACCAGGTAGAATGTGGCAGTGTATATCAATCATTTGTCTTCATCCTCAATATTGGGATCAGCCTAATCCATTTAGATTTGGTTGGGTATGAATGGCTTCTAAAATGAATGCACTTCGTAATGATTTATAGTAAAATAAACACATTCATATTATTTCTATGCATCTTGAATCTTTGTTTATGTTTAGAGGTCATGAAATAATCTAAATGAAGCAACATTTTTTTCAACATATTAGTATTATACAATTGGTATCCCTTGACGCTATTTATTAGCTTGACCCGATATTGAAATTGATGCTCATACATTCCTTTAGCTTCTATTTTCCCCAACAGCGTGACCTTAGAACTAGCGTTCTGTATATCGAATCCATACACTACATTAGATAACATTGGTAAATCCAAATCACTTAAGAAACATATCGTGTTATCGCCTAATTCCATTAAAAATATTGGACGTCGTTTACTGTTCACCTTATTTCCTCTTACTTCTCTGATGTACATATGCGCGTTAAGAGAAAGTTCGGCCCAATCATGTATATTGGGAGTCATATTTTCATTCCTTTTATTTAAATGTAGTCTTCATGATTCAATATAAGTAATTGGGGTAATATAGATACAGATACATATTGTATCCGACAAATCCAATTTACGATACAATATGTATCATGTCAAGTACTTAATTTAAATCTCTACTTTTTTCTGACCATTTAATAGCGCAACTAATACACTTAGATTGCAACAGGAGGGTAATTCATGAATCATGGGAATCGTATTGCAGAATTACGAGAGGCTCGAGGCTGGACACAAGATGAGCTCTCCCGTTCGATTGGTATTACAAGGGCTTCTCTCTCTCATTTCGAAAAAAGTCGGCGCAAGCCTGATTTTGAAATATTAACAAAACTCGCTGATGTATTCGAAGTTTCCGTTGATTATTTAATTGGGAGAACTAGTAATCACAACCTAGTTATGGAGGATGACGTACGTCACTTTGTAGATGATTTGGAACTTTCCGATGATAAGCTATTGGAGCGGTTTAACCTTACCATCGATGGACGCAGTCTTTCGGAGGATGAAGCTAAGCGATTTATCGCTTTTATACGTATGGAACGAACAATGAAGTAGCTTCCTCACTTTTACACAAATATGACTTAGACTCGCCGTAGACTCCAAAGTTAGTTCTTTAGAGTCTATTTTGTTCCTCGTTTATATAAGCTTTCCATCTTTCAGGGGCAATGTTACATTGCGCCATGATCTTTATAATGTCCATATTCTCTTTCTGCTGTATCTCCACATCAAACCGTGCTTCGGTTCCTAGTTCTTTATTTCCGTTCATTGATGATAACCTCGCTCTACTTTTCTTTGGCTAAGCTTGTTCATCCAAATTCAATCTTTCTTCCAACCTTACTTAATATATATATGTTTAACATTTCATATTATATATTAGCCTTTATTTATTTGTTGTCGTCTTGTGGATTTGTTTCAATCTTGTTTGCTTCTGTTTTTGTCGAAAAAAACATTTGCTTATAATTCATAAAAAAGGCACTCCGGAATCGGAGTGCCTTTGTAGGTTAATCTATATTAAGCCGTTAAGGTTTGTTCTTCTTTTACATTAAAAGACTGCGGTTTACGCATGAAATATAAGAATGTTGCAATCAGGAATATCCCACCGAATATACCCAAGATACCTATTTGGGACCACATCATTCCAACATCCCCCGTTGAGATAACAGCTTTATACCCTTGAACACTATATGTCATTGGGAACCACGGATTGAGAACTTTCAACCATCCCGGAATGAGTTCAACTGGGAACGTACCCGCACTTGTTGTAAGTTGTAGAATTAGAATGACAATGACTGCGAAACGTCCTGGTTGATCCAACCATGTCACAAATGCCTGAACTAAGAACATGAACGATAAGCTTGTAATTAGACTGAATAGGTAGAACATAGGTACGCTTTGTACTTCCAGCCCTAAACCATAAAGAACTA
The DNA here is from genome assembly GCF_051550225.1 of Paenibacillus sp. FA6. Taxonomy (NCBI): domain Bacteria; kingdom Bacillati; phylum Bacillota; class Bacilli; order Caryophanales; family Paenibacillaceae; genus Paenibacillus; species Paenibacillus sp. FA6. Next base: position 3,929,414 of record NZ_CP188820.1, read on the forward strand.
ATGTTGAGGCTAACAGTGATTGAATTAATCCAATGCTACAAAAAGCTAACGTCCGGCTTACAAATCGATTAAGCCCTGATGCATTGGGTACATTAGATGTTCTAATTGGGATGACAATCGTTGTGATCAGTGCACCTACAAACAGCCCTAGTGATAGAAAGTACGGAGCAAATCCAGTACCGTAGTTAGGTACTTTGTTCACTTTTTCCTCTTGCACAATAACGGGCTTAGCGAACATACTGAATGTTTCCTCGGTCCCCTTAACTTCCCCCGTCGTATCGGCCGCATCATTTAACTTGGATGCAAGCTCATCTGAACCATCTTTCAATTTAACGAGGCCACTTTCCAAGTCTCCAGCACCCTCACTTAACTTCTGAGATCCATCCGCAAGGGTAACGACTCCATCTCCTAATTGACTCATACCACCAGCTAATGTCTCAGATCCGGTAGCTATCTTCTCTGCCCCTCCTGCCAATTGTTGGCTTCCTGAGACCGCATCACCCATCTTAGATCCGAATAATTTCAAACCGTCAACCAATTGGGTCTGCCCTGCATCTAATTGATTAACACCTTGTACAAGCTTCTGTTGTCCTTGATGTAATTCCGTACTTCCTTGGAGCAACTGCTGTGTTCCTTGATCCAATTGGCTAGCACCTGCATGAAGCTGTACTGCACCTGTGTGCAGTTGCGTTGCTCCCTGCACCAATTGTGCTTGTCCTTCATGCAATTGTGTTGCTCCTTGTACTAATTGTTGCTGTCCTTCGTGCACCTTATTACTGCCTTGTGCTACGGCCTGACTGGCTGCTATCAATTTCTGTACATCCGAGTTCTCAGCAAGCTGTGGATTAGAGTCTGCTAGTTGCTTAAGTCCTTGAGCTACACTAGCCGCGCCAGTTGCCACTTGTTCACTACCATCAACAGCATCTTGCAAGCCTTTCGATAGCTTAGCACTTCCATCTACGGAAGATTCAAGCCCGGTTTGTAATTGAGCCGATCCTTTAACCGTAGCTTGCAGCCCAACTTCCAATTGCGATGCTCCATTAGCAGATGATTGTAACCCTGCTGAAATTTTCGCACTACCCTCTTCAGAGGATTTCAGACCCGCTTGCAATTGGCTGGTCCCTGTATGAGCTTGAATGGCTCCACTCTCGAGTTGCTTCTGAGCTGCCATTAGTTGAACAAGACCATCTGCTAACGATAAAGATCCAGCCTGCAATTGTGTTGCCCCTTGCCCAAGATCATCGACACCTTTGGTAAGGGGCGTAATACCCTCCTGCAACTTCATTGTACCGTCAACCATTTTAACTAAATTATCTTTCAGTAAGATAGCTCCATCATCCAGCTTAATAGCTCCATCCGTTATTTCACTAGCTCCAGCACCAGCATCCTTGAAGCCAGTGGATACCGTTTCAATCTGATCAAATAATGTTTCTGTGTACACTTCCGTTACTTTCGCAGATACTTTCGCTCTAATCTGCTCTACTGCTGTTCCGCCAATCTGTCCTGCAAGAAAGTTATATCCTTCATTTGGCATAAATATAATTTCAGCAGGCTGTGGTTGATCATCCATTAACGTTGTAGCTTTAGAAGAGAAGTCTTCAGGAATGACAATCGTCATATAGTAGTGATTATTGTTCATGCCTTCTTCAGCTTCTTGCTTGGACACGAACTCCCATTTGAAGCCATCTGTCACTTTCAATTCCTCAATTAATTCTTCACCTATGTGAAGTGACTTACTTTCAAAGTTTGCCCCTATATCTGTATTAACTACAGCAACGGGTAGATCTTCCATTTTACTATAGGGATCCCAGAAAGCACCCAAGAACATTCCACTATACATCACTGGAACAAATAGGATCGCAATCATTGTAACCAGTACTTTGGGATTCTTAATAGCAGTTCCCATATCTTTAAAAAACACAGCTAATGACTTCATAATCAGTTTCTCTCCCCTAGGTCAAAATACGTTATGACTAACTTCCTCATCCGGTCATATATCGGCCAATAAAAACTTCTCTCCGAAATCGCGATGCTTACGTCTTTGTCTAATACATCGCTCCCAAAGGAAGTTTTTTTCTAACTATTTAATTATTGTACTGCCAATCCATCCGAAAGAAACAATCGAAAATAATGTTTAATCTGTTCTTTGCTCAATGGCTCATGATGCTTACTAATTTCTGTGGTTAGTGTAATATATAGCTTCTTTATTACAATCGACACAATTTTGGGATCACAAGGTTTAATTTCTCCACTATCTATAGCGGCCTGTAATTCACGTTCCAAATACTCCAAGATTACATTCTCCACTTTATCGAGGGCTTCTAACACTTGAGGTGTTCCGAAATCCCGTAACTCATGCGATAGTTTAATGAATAGCTCATGCTCTCTGCGGAACTCCAGTAAACCATCGAGAACTTTATACAAATTATCCAAGAATGACTTATCCCGACTAATCTCCCGATCTGGAATCTTCCTCATTTCGATAATGACTCCGTACAGAATCTCATCAAATAGTTCTTCCTTATTCGTAAAGAAATTGTATATCGTTCCTTTTCCTACATTGGCGATTTTAGCTACCTGCTCCATCGTTGTTGCCTTGTACCCGAAAGTTGCAAAGGATTGGGCCGCAGCAGTAAGCACTTGCTTACGACGATCCATCACAGCCATTTCATCTCTCCTTTCAAAATAGGTTGATATTATCAATAAATGACTATATTATATAACTAGTCATCCGGTCAGTCATTACTATAACATGCAGCTATTTAAATATCAATTTAAATTTAATGATACGATATGTATCTAAAAGAAGGAGACTTATGGCATAATAACAATGGAGCACTAAATTCCTCATCCCCAACTAAGGTCTAGGAATAAAAACCGTCTTAGGTCTGTTAATAAAAGATTGCATCTAACTTACAATAAACACATAATTAGTTATACTCATATTATCTGTAAGCATCATACTGAATAAGAAGGAAATGGGTGAATTCATGAGAAAAAAGAGAGTGCTCCTGTTATCAGAAGGTTTCGGAACAGGACATACACAAGCTGCTCATGCCTTGGCTAGCGGTATGAAGAAACTTCAACCCAATCTACAATGCAAGGTGATTGAACTTGGTAATTTTCTAAATCCTACGATCGGGCCATTGATATTATCTACTTACCGTAAAACGGTTTGTACATCGCCAGCCATCATAGGTTTACTTTATAGAAATAGATATGATAAATCATTGACTAGACTCACACAACTTGCTCTTCATCGTATTTTCTATACGCATGCCGCTCAAGTCATATCCCAGCTACAACCTGATGTCATTATATGCACCCATCCTATACCTAATAGTGTCATCTCAAGATTAAGACAGCAGGGAATGGATATCCCTCTGATCACCCTCATCACAGACTATGATGTGCATGGGACATGGATTAGCCCGGAAGTGAATCATTACTTAGCATCCTCACCTAGAGTCAGGAATCTGCTGCTTCAACGTGGTGTACAGTCTTATAAAATTCAAACAACAGGCATTCCAGTACATCCTGATTTCTGGGAGAGAGGGAATAAGGAACAATTGCGGAAGGAATTGAAGCTACAAAAAATGCCCACTGTGCTCATCATGGGCGGCGGATGGGGCCTCACACTGAAACCTGACTTATTACAACAGTTGGTTTCATGGGCGGACCGTATTCAACTTATTTTCTGCTTGGGTAGCAACATCAAGCTTGTTGAGAAAATGAAGGCTAATCCAATATTCCATCACCCTAACATCATCATTCTCGGATATACATGTCAGATTGACAAACTGATGGATGTATCCGACCTATTGATTACAAAGCCTGGCGGAATGACTTGTACAGAAGGACTAGCCAAAGGTATACCTATGCTGTTTTTCCAGGCCATTCCAGGGCAAGAAGAGCAAAATAGCCAATTTTTCGTAAATCGTGGGTTTGCTGAAACCATTCATTCTCCCCAAGTTGTCAACAAGTGGTTTCAACTGATGACGAATCAATACGAACAGATAGACACCCGCAGACAGCAGGTTAAGCATATTGAACCTTATCTACAGCCTCATTATTGCGCACAAACGGTCTTAGACCTCTTTAATGAGCAGCCACAAACTACAACTACATATTCAATAACTGGGTCCTATTTATAGAAGGAATGATTACCAATCGTTGCACTAAATGTACGCGTATGGTGAACTGTCAAATCTTCAGCTAACTTTAACGATAGGAAATAATAAGTGTCGTCACTTACTTCCTTACGTCCATTTAATGCTTCATTCACAGCATAAATAGTATCCTCAGAAGGCTTCACACGATCGAATCGACCATTAGCCACAGGACTGAATTGATATTTCTGATAAATCACCTTATAAATTGTATTGGGAAAATTGGCTGACCGTAGCCGATTCAAGACAACATTAGCAACTGCTACCTTGCCTTCGTACGGTTCACCTTCCGCTTCTGCCATCACGATTTTACGGAGCATTAGCAGTTCTTCATCGGTTACAGTGTATTGCAAAGTCGATTGTTCTTTCTCCTTCTGACTAAGCATCTGGGTCCGAGTAAAGAATAGTACCTTCGGGGGGACGAGCTGATGATTAACTTCGATTAATTGTTCCACATTTGCGTCTTGCTCCACCATTTCCTTATTTTTCAGAATATCCCTTTTATTCACAGAATTATTTATCGAGGAATGATCCACTACATCTTGCTCAATAATTGATAACTGTTGCTTCTTATTAATCAATGTATAAAAGGTTCCCTTATGTTCTATTGAGTAAGTTAACAAAGGTTTAAATTTATACTCCCCTGTCTCCTTAACTGTGACCTGCTTGTATATTCTCCCCTGGTTGTTCTCTTGTTCTTCCTGCAGCAAAAAACTTATCGCAGAAAAACACACTAATATCACACCAATTAACAGTGCAATCCAGCGATTATGTCTAATAATATTCATATAAACCTCCTAAAATTCCGGCACTCCCCTAATATGTAACCGAAAATATAGGTCTTATTAACCTTTCTAGCAATTTCCGAAACATGTTTGCGTACATTTATATTTACGTGTCAACGCGATATGGGGCCGGTATTTACACACTACCTTTGTGATTATACTCGTTTCAGTTCCAATGCTCAAGCTTTCTAGTTCTACCAACCCTATCAATAGCCTCCTACATTTGCTCACTGACATTAGATATCACTTCATAAAGTCCATTATACAAAGTGAGTGTAATCAAGGTTTTGGGCCATTTATACACCTTCTGACTCGTACGTTTATTTCGAGTAATATTAGACTCTTTTTTATTTTTTAAAATATAAGAAAGTAGAAGTTTCACTCGATACTCTGTTCCTTATATTTCCACTGAACCGGGTGCCTTAAAGTGATATGAAGTATCGCTAGCATCGGAAGCATAATCTCTCTATGAAAAAAAACGGCATAGCCGCTTCTGCTTCTACTTGTCTATTCGATTTAATTTGTGTTGAATCGATAATTTAGATACAATCATGATTAATATCGAGACCATCCGATCTATACTTAGGAGGACATCATCGTGAAACGAATCATTAGTCTATATCCATTATCAGCCGATCATCTACAGCAAATCTATCATATTGCTCCAAATTATACCGTTACAATAGGAAAAGCAAATCTATTGGATCCTGAAGTTCTTCTAGAAGCCGAAGTTTTGTTAGGCTGGTCTAACAAATTTGAACAGAATGTTCTACACGAAGACAGCTCACTAAAGTGGATCCAATCTTGGTCAGCTGGTGTGGACAAGATGCCTCTCGACCTATTCTCTGAACAAGATATCCTTTTAACAACTGCCAGTGGAGTTCATTCTATTCCTATTGCAGAGTCTATCTTCGCCATGATGCTAGCCTTCTCCCGCGGTATCCAACAATCTATTCAGAATCAACAAGCAAATCTATGGAATCCAAAAATAGCATCAGGTGGATCAGGAACACTATCAGAACTACATGATAAGACCATCGTTATCGTCGGCGTCGGTGAGATTGGGAGTAAGACTGCGCAGATCGCAAAGGCTTTCGGTATGAATGTACTGGGCGTGCGACGTTCCGGCAAGTCCTCCCCTTACGTGGATACCATGTTTACCATGGTCAATTTGCACGAAGCATTAAACCAAAGTGATTACATCATCAATATTCTGCCCCTGACCGAGGAGACTAGGCATATTTTTGATACAGCCGCTTTTACCGCCTGTAAACGTGGGACTTGCTTCATCAATGTGGGTCGAGGTCCTACCGTCGATACGACGGCTCTGTTGGGAGCACTAGAAGAGGGTACTATTGGTTACGCGGGACTGGATGTTTTTGAAGAAGAGCCTTTGCCAGCAGATCATCCACTCTGGAAAATGAATCAAGTCATTATTACACCGCATATATCCGGAAACACTGAGCATTACGACGAACGCGTCTTTGATATCTTTATAGAGAATTTAAAGGCTTATATAGAAGGTCAAGGATTGCCACGAAATTTGGTCAATTATACTTTGAAATATTAATCCAAGTCATAGATCGAACCGACCTTAAGCCCATATAATTCATTATATATTTTCTCTGCAAAAGCATCCGTCATCCCTGCAATATAATCAATTACCATATGCTCCCATGTCCAGATTGGATCATCCTTCAACTGATCTCGCTCATAACGCTGTAGCCAGTCTGACGGAATGATCGATTTGGACACTTCAGGATCTAAGAAGGCATCCCAAAGTCGCTTAATGATCCATTCGCTTCTTTTTTGCAGACGCTGTACTCGTAAATCCTTAATCATCGTTACCCATGCAAAGCTCTTCAGCACACTTACTGTACGCAGCATATCCTCGTTCTCTGCATTGTCTTTCACGAACGTGACCTTTTTCCAACTCCCATCCGAGATCACACCCAGATTACTCACGAATAGACTTACCCAATATGCTTTCACTTCACGTCTTGTACGAGAGTAATCATTCTCACAAATCGGCATCTTCTCTTTCCATACTTGTAAAAAGGAGGATAATACTTCTTCTACTTTCGGCTGGATTTGCTCGTTCTTCCACCCATCCCAGAAGGCATCCTCAAGCGTCATAATCTTCTCTACAATTAATCGAATAATGGATGGATCACATAAAAAGTACTCATGGACTACTATTTTTCCTGCCTTGATTCCATCCTCTAGATCATGTGCTGAATAGGCAATGTCGTCGCATAAATCCATTAGTTGAGCTTCCAGCGTCATCTTATGACCTGGAATTCCCCAATCTTGGCGTATCTGTGAAATATACTCCCACTCGTGTTTATAAAGCCCCTTCTTGAGCTCAGTCCCTGGATATGGATATTTGTTAATGCCCAGTAATACAGCATCCGATAAATTCAGACCATCCATGTTCTCCCTTTTCTCCAGGAACATAATTAATCTGAAATTATGCGCATTTCCCTCGAAATGTTCATACTTGTCCCTTAGACCACTTCGGATTTTCATAAGATGCTCTGGTGAGCAGTATCTTCCTTTAGTAGCCATCTTAAGCTTCTCTTCTATGAAACGCTCGAGGATACCATCTAGCACTTCTTCCCCTTTATGTCCAAATGGCGGATGTCCAAAGTCATGGGCGATAGACGCGCATTCTACCACTTCGGGATCGATAACAAGTCCTGGATTATTCGCCATTTCGATAGTCACCTCGGGATAAGTGCGCACTAGACTCTTCGATGCTTCACGGGCAATTTGCGCCACTTCCAGCGAATGAGTCAAGCGTGTCCGATAGTAATCTCCCGTTCCCGCTCCGAACACCTGGGATTTACCTTGAAGCCGGCGAAACGTTGGAGAATGTATGAGTCTTGAATAATCTCGTTCATAGGTTGCGCGAGAGGCGTCTAATTTTGTCTGTTCGGGATATTGTCGATGTTCTCTTTTCTCTTTAAGTGTCATAGTTGTCTCTCCTTAATGCTTCATCCGGTTAATTACTAATGACGCTTATTTCTTCTTTTACTTCGAGATAATGATATTCCACCAAACCCACTAATAATAGCAATGTAGAATCCAAAGTCGTAGCACCAGCCGCTGTTGTATATTTCATATATGCGAATATCATCCTTGAAGATTCCAATAATTAATGAGATCGGTGCAATCCAGCCATGCCATACCCCCCAGAAGAATCCTGCTGGATGATCAACGGTGACCTTCCCATCTCCAGGAACACATCCTGTCAAAGACATTATAGTAAGTATCGCTAACCCCATAAGTAGTATGACCTTCTTGTTCTTCACTTTAGTCACCTCCGAAATAAATGGCAATTCATTTTATCTACTTGTTAATATTATACCCTCAAACTTATCGTTCGTTCCAATCCCATAGCGTAACTTTACCTATACGTATGTTGGATACGAGCGGATCATCCTTTAGCTTCAACAATTCTTTCGTAGGTCCAGTGACGACAGCACCGTATAATCGCACGCCATGTTCTTCAATATAAGACACAGAACCGTCGATATCGTAAAAGGGTACCAATCTCTTTGTGATTAATGGATATTGTTGGATTAACCTCAATGTTTTCATGAAATTAGCGTTACGTAAATCACCGTCCCCATAAGTGTCAATAGATGGTGCGCTTGATGACTGCATCGTTACCGTCATACCCCACCCTTTCTTACTCTCCGTACGGTTCGTAACCGTCATATCATCCGAATGCCAAATAGGATGACTGGGGAAGCCAAGTGGCTCGGTAATGATCCCGTCGTCATAATTCAATCTATTATTTTTTCCGTTATCCACAGCAAACCATACAGGATCTAGATTCTTGTCCTTGAACTGTGCCAATAACTCATCTGTTGTGAGATAGTTCTGATAGGAAACATAGGCCTCAGCCACCGTTCCCTCAGGTAGCATTTTCAAGCGATTCCAATCAGCGTCACTATTGAAACCTTCCGATTCAGGAAGCTGAAAAAGTGCGTTACTATATTGTCCCTGCTCATTCCACGTAAAGTCATATGTGCGCAAAAAATTTAAAAAGAATGAACCTGAGAATTCACCTACAGTAATCCGAGCAGCACCCACCTGCTTCTTAATCTCACTGGTAAGTTTTATACCAACATAAGGGCCCGCATTACTGCTTAGATTCACTATAACATTAGGCTGAGTAAGCGCTATCGTAGAACTAACCACATCCCTATATTGTTCACCTCGATCCGGTTCACCCCATGTATAAAACACCATTGTACCGATGGATGTAATCACCGTAAATAGTAAGAACATACTGATCACGATAAAGGCAGAGCTGAATCGTGCTTTCCATTTGCCTTTTTGTAAAATCCGCACTTCATTTAAACGAGGAGTATCTGCATCCCATTGCGGGTGTTTAATTTCAGCTTCGCTCCCTTCTTGCATCATTTCTTCCATATAAGATTGGTAGAGCTCCATCTTCTCAAGCTCCTTCTCTACCTCGATGCGTTCCTCCTCTGAAAGCGTACCCTCCGTATATTTCTTCATCTTTTCCTTGAATTCCTCACTCATGCTCATTGCTCCTTTCACGTTTACGCCTCAACGCTTGTCTAGCCCGAAACAGTAATATTTTGAAATGTGCTAAGGTAATGCCCATTATATTCGCAGCTTCCTGATAACTAAGGTGGTTCATATCATATAATAGGAGTGCCTGTTTCTGTTGATCAGGTAAAGCTGAAATCCATTCTCTAACTTCTTCCATCGTTTCCTTACGCAGAACCTCTGCTTCTGGACCTAAAGCTGAAGGGTCTGCTAATCCGTGGAAAAACTCATCATCTCGCACCGTACTGCGCTTCTCTTTACGCTTCATATCGATAAACGCGTTATAAGCTACTCTGAATAACCACGGCTTTACTCGTTCCTCTTTATAATTCTCCAAATGTATATAGGCACGATAAAAGGTTTCTTGTACCAGATCCTCTGCAGTCGCATCATCCCGGCAAAGCAAGCGCAAATAACGATACACATCCATCATATATTTTCTATATACTTCATCTAGCGTGTTGGGCTTCATATTATCTCCCCTCAACCCTATGAACGTATGGCACTTGAAAAAGTTACAAGTCATTCATGCTTATATTTAAACGATCAAAAAAAGAAGAACTTTATGATTCCCCACAGGAAATCGTAAAGTTCTTCTCACTTGTTAAGACTAACATACTTAAGCATTAAAATACTGCTGTACTACTGAATAGGCGAGCTTAGGACGGCGATAAGCATCTACTATACCTTTACTATTCTGCGTCATAGAACGCATCATCGGCCATGGATCTTCCTCAGTTACCCGGCAATCACAAAATTGCCAGATGAACATACCTGAAATGAAGTCACGTTCCAAATAGGCCTTCAAATTACTTTCAATAATATCCGCTTGACGCTCCTCCGAACCTTTAACCCTCGTGGGTGAACGGAAGCCATAATAACCATCACCACCGAATTCACTCATGATCATCGGCTTACCCGCTCCTCCAGCTGCATCAGCCCAACCTCTGGCTAACTCACACAACTCTCCCGGATCTTCGTTCCCATACCAACCAGGATACAAATTGAAAGAAACGATGTCTACGAGGTCGAAACACAATTCTTGGGCTCTTTGATGCGAGGCGAACGTTAGTGGTCTACTGTTATCCAATGAACGAAGTTGTTCCAGCTGTCTTTTGTAGTGGACTCTGCCTTCTTGTGTATTGCTGGCGCACTCATTGAGAATAGCCCAGATAATAATCGCGGGATGATTACGATGCTGCTCGACCATTTCTCGATTGACCTGTTCACATTGCCAAATGAAATTGGGATTGCTCATGACTTCTAGACTCAGTCCACGCGCATGATTCTCCTCCCACACCATCATCCCCCGTTCATCACAGAGATCAAGGAATCGTTCATCGTTAGGATAATGACTTGTTCGAACAGCATTGGCGCCCATATCGATCAATAAATCTAAATCTTGTGACAGTAAAGCTACCGGAAATGCTGCACCTACAAGCGGATGATCTTCATGTCTGTTCAGGCCCTTGAGCACCATATCCTCACCGTTCACTTGAATACGGCCATTATTCGTTGTAACTGTCCGAAACCCAACACGTTCAATTAAATCATCTAAAGGTTTCTCCTGATCTACACCATACAGCTTCACATTCAGTTCGTACAGCTGTGGAGAATTCGCATTCCAAGCCTTGATGCTTGAGAATGAAAACAAGTCACCTAGAATACAGCTTTCACCCACAGCCAGCTTAGCTGATCCTAGGTTCAACTCTTGTCCAGCAACCTCTCCACGAAGCACAAACTGCTGCTCCTGATCGCCTATATTTCTAACAATCGCGCGAATATTGCCCTGCCAATGATCACTTGTATAATTATGATCATCCTTTTGTGGAGTGAATTCGAGTCGTTCAATGAATAGATCACCGATTTCTTCAATGATTACAGGTCGAATGATTCCACCGTAGGTATAGTAATCATTAGGTGTATGCAATGCTGACGCCTCGCTAAACGAGTTATCTACTACAACAACAACCTCATGAGCGCCAGGCTCCACATCTTTCACAATGGTGGAGAATTCCGTATACGCATTGTAGTGCTCTGCGATCTTCTGCCCATCGAAATAGACATGAGCGGTATGGCTGACACCCTTGAATACGAGTCTTAGTGACGTTTGGCGAGTAATGGTCACTCTTTTGCGATAAGCTCCTGCCCCTCTGTAAGTAAGAAGTTTAGGATGCATTTCCCAACAACCCGGAACGGTGAGTAAATAATCGTACTGAAAAGACGCCAACAGCTCGTCATCTGACTCTCCATTGCCTTGCTGTATCCCTGATACTTGTCTAACTTGTAACGGCGAGACATCACGAAGAACTGCAAATTCCCATGACCCATTGAGTTCTTGTACGCTACGTACTATATTCGTCTCAAATAATCTATGCATATGAATCCTCCTAGTCTAGTTTCCGGAATTGAGATCTATATTGGGTCGGCGTTAGGCCTGTTTCCCCTTTAAAAATCTTATTAAAGTATGAATGCTGATAACCTACCCGTTCTGCGACCTCATTAATTTTAAGATGTGTCGTTGTGAGTAGTTCTTTGGCCTTCTCCATTCGCAGACTCATCATATAATCCACATAATTTATACCCAAAATTTGTTTAAATGATCTACTTAAGGTATAAGGGCTAGTATGAAATTGTTCCGCGCAGCCTTCGAGTGAAACATCCTCCATGTAATGCTCTTTCATCATACCTGTGACCTGCTCAATAAGACGCCTTGCACCGATATTTTGAGCCAGAATAAACTCCTCCAGATAAGGAGCAATAATTTTGAGCCTAAACCATTTACTCATACTTTCTAAATCCTGAAGTCCAATCATTTCTTCATACAAATTACCTTCTGTAAACAAAGGATGCTGCGTAAATCCTAATTCAATCAACGTATGCCGCACGCTGCCAAGTAATTGGAGTAATGTCTGTTGTGCCATCAACTCTTGATCACTGATGCGCTTTATCTCTTTAATTAATTCTGCAAATTGATGATAGGACTCTTTTTCCATACCCAAACGCATTACGTGAAGAAATTCCTTCTCTTGAACAAAAGGGTACTGTGCATTGGGACTAAATTGTGGTTCAAACTCCTCCATATCTATAACTTGGTGTACTTCTTGTAGATCACGATATTTCACCGTTTGGCGAGCTTGTTCCAACAATTCTGGGATCTGTCCTATTCGATCTGTCCATTTACAGACAATGACGGTCACATGCATATGGAATACTTTGCTTAAAGTTGAAATCAGTTCTTGAGAGAGGACATGCAGTTGATCCCTTGAACCTTGATCATATTGCTGCTCATGTACCGAACATAAGAGACCCACCGATAGATTCTGAAAATTAATGGAGTAAGACTGCATCTCTTTATTCGCTGATATCTCCTCGGCAATATTGGCTGCAGCAAATGTGATCAGCTGTCGATCATTCTCCTTAAAGCGACCTGCCTCTTCATTGAGACCTGATAACTGGATAAGGAGAATTGAGAATTTCCGATCCGTTACTTCCCAACCAAGACTCTCCATCCTCACTAGTAATCCAGCTTCGCTGCTAGCGTATAGATGTCCTTGAACAAGTTGTAACATAAACCCTTCACGTAGAGAAGGAACAGCCAATTTCAAGCGCTCTTGCAATGACTCGCTCTCTTTCAAAGAATTTAGCCATCGCTCCTCAATGAACTCTATCTCATACTTTACTGGACGACCTACTTCATCGCGATCACCACTAAATAATGATACTAGTCGACGAATGGGTCGATACAGACGACTAGAAGCAAACCACGCTAGCAAGAAAGCCACAATTAACCCTACCATGCTACACGCTAATATCCATCTTGATGTCTTCGCTACAGGTTCAGTCAATTCTGAGAGTGGACTAGCCGTTACGTATATCCAATTCGCACGCGTCACTTCTCCGAAAGAAACCATATAAGTCTCTCCCTTCCACTTCAATGGAAAGGATGACTGCTGATCTTGTCTTTTCAACACTTCATTCCGTAAATCTATCGATAAGTTCATCGTTGATTCTGCAGGTTCAGTTACCCATTCACCAGATTTACGCATGAGAAAGGCTGTCCCCTTATCCCCAGATTGCATATAACTGACGTACTCCTTAACCTCAGAGGGGCTCAAATGAAGTACAAATGCACCAAAAGGGTCATCCGAATGCCAAGGCAGCTTAAAAATAACTGAAATTTCTGCCTCTTTACCGCTTTCATTCAAGGGCATATGATAAGACATAAATAATCCTTCTTGATGATGCAATAGCGATCGATAACGATGAAGTAAATCCCCTTGTACATAATTAATTCCATCTGCTGACACCAACGCCTGTTGAGAACTGAGAAATAATGAAGCGTTATCAATTAATACATTCGAGCCCCCTACTACAAGCATCGTTTGCATTATTTCATGCATTTCATCAATATGATCAATAAACTGATATCGGTCCAAATAGCTTCCAAATAGAGGATTCGTGGACCATCGACTCATCACCAGCGACATTTGATCGAATTGCTTGTTCATCACTTCTGAGAACTGCTCTATTTTGAGTCGATGTGAATTAAATACTTCCTTCTCAATTTGGTTAATGCCTATTAAATAATTGCTAATCGCAATGAAGAGCGAAGGAATACTAGTAATGATCAAAACAAGAATTAGACTTTTACGAAAATAGCTTCCTTTTCCAACCCAACCTGATCGCTTCAACAAAGTTACGAGGTTACCTCTCATACTCCACCTCCGGCTTCATTATAATGTAAATCGCCACGAGCAGAAAGATGCTCCTATGAAATCCTTCATTCCATAGGAGCCGGAAGCCAGTGTTGGATATTATAATTCTATTTAGCAGCACTCTCTCTTTCTAGATACGCCTCATTGTATTCCTTTAAAATCTTCATATACGTTGCGTCAGCTTTTAAGGTTTCTGTGAACTGGTCCCAATCCTCTAAAGATGATTTGCCCATCATCACTTTCGTTTTCATATCTTGAATTTTCTTGTTATAGTCACTACCCATCTGCGAACCTGTTTCTGATATGAGACCCGAGATTGGTTCTGGTATACTCACTTCTCCAGCTTCATCTATTAGGCCCTGTTCTATCTTCAGTTTCCCAGACGTAATACCTGTACCTAAATTCGCATATTTATCATATTTCATAAATATATTTTGCATAAATTGAAAGCTTGGATCATTCAGCGCTTGCTCTGTTAACGTATATTGGCCATTATCCAATGTAAAATCAACACCTTCGATGCCATAATTCGCAAGCTCATGTCCTTCATCAGAGGCTCCATAATCTAAAAATTGTAGTAGTTTTTTCACTTTTTCTTCTGACGTTTTTTTCGAAATAACGAACATACCGAAATGCCCATTTCCTTTAGAAGCATAGGGACCATATGCACCTGTCAATGAGGACTGCCATTCTAAATCTGCTGATTCTTGCCCGCTAGCTTTAATTTCTTTTAACATCCCAGGAATCTGGTTCGGTTTATCAGGAAAAATACCGGCTTTTCCAGCATACATCAAATCTTTAGCTTGATCGTGCTTTAACAGTGCGAAATCCTGGGGGATAAGTTTCTCTTCAAACGCTTTATGAAACCACTCTAATGAATTTCTCATTTCAGGATCAAAGGTCGTATCGACCAGTTTATCGTCCTGAACTTTATACTTTCCACTAGCTCCTGTGAATGCACTCTGAATAAATCCGAATTGCCCCATATCAGACTGATTCACATAACCTGATAACCCAACGGTATCCTTTTGTCCATCTGGTGCATTCTCTTTAAACGCCTTCATGACCTGGTAGAGATCATCTGTCGTCTTCGGCATGCTTAAGTTAAGCTTCTCAAGCCAATCTGTTCTGATTAACGGTTGAGCGTTACCTTCCGTAGGTCTTACACGAGGCACCCCGTATAGTTTACCTTCGATTGTATTATTGGTAAAAGTCACATCTGGAAATCTCATAAGGTTAGGATACTCTTTAATCATATCAGTCAAATCCCAGAATGCACCTTGTTTAGCCATATTGCGAAATGCAGCATTGGAAGTATCTGTTACTAGCATCAGATCAGGCAAATCACCTGACGCTAATGTTACGTTTACCTTCTCACTGAAGTTATTAGGAGTAACCCATGTAATATCGAGCTTCGTATTCGTTCTCTTCTCCACTTCCTTAAGAATAACATTATCTTTGGTTGGAGGCTCTTTCTGATAAAAAATAGATAGCATACTAATCTCAGTCAGTGCATTTACTTCTTGCTCGTTTCCTGATGAAGGATCAGAAGCCCCTTTCCCGTTATTGCTACAACCTGTAAACAATACTGACAATGCAAGAAGTGATACCAAACAAACCATGAATCCTCTTTTATTCCTCATCATTCATTAGCCCCCTAAAATGATTATTATGAATTATTCCTTAACTGAACCGACCATGGCCCCTTTTGCAAAATGCTTCTGTAAAAATGGATACACTAATATAATAGGAATCGTTGAAATAACGACAGCTGCCATCTTCTTCGTCTCAGCAGGTATATTCTGCAATCCTGAGTCACTCATAGCATCCACTCCCATGGAAGTTGAAGAATCAATAAGCATATTTTGCAATAAAATTTGTAAAGGCCATTTATCTGGATGGTTAATATACAGTACAGCCGAGAAGAACGTATTCCAGTAGCTTACAGCATAGAATAATCCGAATGCTGCTAATGAGGGAAGCGATAGCGGCAGAATGATTCTGAGCCATACCGACATATCATTACAACCATCAATTCGTGCCGCTTCTTCCAGACTAACTGGAATAGAATCGAAGAACCCCTTCATTAATAACACATACCAACCACTTGTAAGAACCGGAATTATCAAAGACCACACACTATTGATCATACCCAGTTCCTTCACTACTAAATATCCAGGAATAATACCCGGATTGAACAAAGTAGTTAACAGAATAAGTAACATGAATACCCGTCTGCCTACTAATCGTTTACGAGATAAGCCGTATGAAAGAGCCGAGGTAATGACCAGACTACAGGCAGTTCCAACAATGGCCAAGAAGCCGCTGACACCTGTGGCTCGCATAAAGGCACTGGTTGAAAGAATGTACTTATATGAATTTAAGGTCCATGTCTTTGGAAATAACAGTAGACCTCCTTGCCGGAACTCAGCAGGTGTGGTAAATGATATGACAATAACATAGTAAAATGGAAACAAACATAACAATCCAATGAGAAGTAACACAATCGTATTCACAATTCCAAACCAGCGGTCTGAACGGCTTTCTATAATTGAGGGCTTCATCAGTACACACCCTCCTCACCGAATTTTTTAGATAATTGATTCGCAATAACGACCAGCAGGAATCCAATCACCGACTTAAATAGGCCGACTGCTGTACTATAACTAAACTGTGCTTGGAGTACACCCACGCGATAAACATACGTATCAAACACCTCAGCAACTTCGGATACTGCGCCATTCATCATGAGATAGACTTGCTCGAACCCAACATCCATAATATGACCCATTCGTAGAATAAGGAGCACGACAATCACATTCCGAATGGCAGGGAGCGTGATATGCCACATTTGACGTAATCGAGCCGCTCCATCAAGCTTCGCTGCTTCATAGAGCTGTACATCGACACCTGCAATCGCTGCTAAAAAAATAACAGTTCCCCAACCTACCTCTTTCCAAATGGACTGTAAAGTTAATAAAACCCAGAAATACCGAGGTTCCGTGAGAAAATCGATCTGACTGAAACCAACGAGTTCTAGTAATTGATTAATGACCCCTGCAGATGTCGAGAGCATTAGAAAGCTAATTCCCACAATAATAACCCAAGATAAGAAATGCGGGAGATAAATAATAGATTGAATCGTTTTCTTAAACCACGACCTCCTAACCTCATTCATCATGAGCGATAACACGATCGGTATAGGAAAGAAGAATATAAGATTCAATACATTAATAGCCATCGTATTACGTAAAATCCGATAAAAATCTGGGTTTGAGAATAATCTTTGAAAATGCTCCAATCCCACCCATTCACTATGAAGAAAACCTAAATACGGAGAATAATCTTGGAAAGCGATCAGCACTCCCCACATCGGCACATATTTGAAAACGAGAAAAAAAAGTAAGCCCGGTAATATAAGCGCATATAAAAATTTGTCTCGTTTCAAAATATTGAATCCCGATCTCCATTTCAATCTTCTTACGTCCCTTTTATTGATCGAAGCTACATTCTCGGCGAGTTTCACCTCATCCCTCCTTTATATCAATCCCTTCCCTTGTATGTTGCGGGATGACCATTTGAATATATACGGTGCCAACCTTGAATGCATTAAGAAACTCTTGCTGTAGCCTACAACTGACCTTGCAAATTCTTGCATGGCTCTAAAATAACTCCCTGCACCCCAATAACCATTGCGCCAAACACAAAAAAGACGAACTTCCCATCATAGGAAGTTCGCCTTGCGCATCAAGAAGTTATATGGTTACCATAAAATTGAATGTAGTACTAGACAACCTTGTCCTTCACATGTGTCTCCGAAAATTTCGGAGGGTTAAACCAATTACCACTTTGTGCCCATGTGGGGTCAAGCGGAATCCACACATTCTCGTTGCTTAAATACACTTCATTCCATGCATGAGGCCCATAGCCACCTTGTCCATTATACCCGAGTCCAGTGACTACTTTGACTTCGAGGCCTTGGGACCTTGCCATCACAGCATATAACCTTGCATAGTCTATACATACCCCAAGCTTCGTATCAAAGGTATTACGTGGTGTCTGCTCATGCCATATTCCCTTTTGTTCATAGTCATCCACTTTACTATAATCATAGGATACACGCGATCCTACCCAATCATATAACAGCCGCGCCTTCTCTTCTTCGCTATTGGCTTTCTCAACAATCTGCGCAGCAGCTTGTTCTATATCAGCCGGAACGGATCGATCAATGATGTCATATTTACGTTGGAGAATACTACCTAGCTCTTGTTCCACCGCCTTGGTAAAGACCGGAAGCTTCTCTTTGACCAAATCTCCTGATAATGGCTCAATGATCATCCGAGCTCCATCCTGATACACTGGTGAGGCCTCAACATGACGGCTAAAGGTACTTGCTGGATATAACGTAACATAGATAAAAAGAAGAGCAACAACTATAATGCAACGCGTTGCGCCCATCAGCCCACCAATCCCCATGCCAATCAGCCGACTAATCAAGCCAGATGATTTCCCTTTACTTGCGGAGAATAGGGAGATCCCTCTACCGAATAGCAACAAGATAAGTATACTGAACAACAATCTAATAATAGAATAAATCACAATAAAGAGCACCGCGAACCGCATGAGCGGGAAATCTGCCATCGAAGTAATAAACGTATAATAAGCCTGCTCCCAACCACTCAAATCCCGATTGGGTAGCTTCGCACCGTAATCTTCCAGCCATCCTTGTACCCAAGGTGACATCCATAGAGTAAACGGAACCGAAATCGCAAGTCCAAGTAACGTAAGAGCAACATCACGAAGAAGAGTCAATAATCTACCTGCCGAATTCGAAGCTCCTCTACGCCAACCTTGGAATAACGATAGGGCCAGAATACACACTAAGATCAGTGTAACAATATTGAAATCCTGCAAACTTTGAAACCATGTGTAGAACACGTCTTTAATCTCCTATTTACTTCGTTGTAGTTGATCCGTTACTTTGTGCAGTCTCAATGAAAGTTATGATCGTGTCATTCACTTTCCATTCTCCTAAGGATACTCCTTTGAAGGTCACTTCCACCGTTTCAGATCCAGTCTCACCTTTCAAACTCATATTAGGTGTTGTAATCGTATACGCTCCATCCTTGTTCTTCGTATACTTCGCATCCTTCGCTTCCTTTAACATCATGTTCATAGCTTCACTCTTGAGCGTATCCAAGGTTTCATCTTTCACCGTTGTAACGACCTCACCGATCTTCTCAATAGAGATGCCACTATAAATAAGCAGTCCTGCTACAATCACAATCGCGAGCACCCATTTAACCATCGTCTTGACGAGATTGAGAACAATAAAGAGCACCACGAGAGCAATGACAATCACCAGCCAATTTTGCTGCAAGAAATCAGTCCATACTTGTACGTCCATTATTTCATAACACTCCCATCTACTTAACTCACTTCCGACCACCTATTCAGTAGCCGATCATTTCTTAATTATACATTATTCCCAGATATTCTGTCAGCCTAACCCTACTTGGACAAAAAGAGGAGCAAGCTGTTCTATTTCAATTCATTTCAACGTACAAGTAGTATGAATAGCAATTATTTCTTATGTAGAAAGGAGTCATGATGTGAAAACCGCCTTTTGGCTCTATTTATTTCTTTTCTTAGCCTTTTTCGATCTGCATGCTCAGTATCCTATCCTTACCCCATTTGCAGTATCTCTTGGAGCAACCCCGGTCTTCATTGGATGGGTCGTTGGTATTTATGCACTCACCCACCTTCCAGGAAATATCATTGCAGGAAAGGTGATTGACCGCCACGGGAGCCGTCCTTACATCATCTTCAGTCTCATATCTGCTGGAGCCATTCTCCTACTCCAAGCTCACATCCAGTTTCCCTGGCAACTACTTGTTCTGCGTTCTCTAAGCGGATTTGTATTAGCCTTTCTTTCCCCAGCTTGCCTAGCTCTGCTGGCTTCCTTATCTAAAGATCCTGTCACTCAAGGGAAATATATGTCGGGGCATGGAGTCATCCATACCTTAGCCTCCGTTGTCTCTCCTGCTGTGGGCGCCTTCATCGTTGCCAATGCAGGGTATACTATGACATTCCAAAGTCTGGGTTGGTTACTTATGGCAACTGGGGTCATGGCGATTTTCAGTGTACCCAAAACGTTTAGAGCATCGAAAGATACCAAGAGTAGATCCAGAAATTCTATTCCATTCGGTCCTTACACTCGGCCAGAGACAGTATCGATTCCTTTACGTTACTACGCCCTTCCATTCGTTGTGTCTTGTGCGCAGGGTATTCTTTTCTTTGAAATCCCTTTACGAAATACAGATATGTCTGGCATCATGTCTACCGGCATTCTTTTCTCCGTAATTAGCCTAGGAGCGCTCTCAACACTTTGCCTGCTCTTTCTGAATCGTTATTCTCCTTTTAAGCGAGTTGTTCTAGGTGTCATACTAATGGCTTGTTGTTTTTTCAGTTTAGC
The DNA here is from genome assembly GCF_051550225.1 of Paenibacillus sp. FA6. NCBI lineage: Bacteria > Bacillati > Bacillota > Bacilli > Caryophanales > Paenibacillaceae > Paenibacillus > Paenibacillus sp. FA6. The sequence goes on from NZ_CP188820.1 coordinate 3,950,148, forward strand.
GGCATTGCCAGAAATCCCTTTAGTTGTGAGTCTGTTTGTGTTAGGTTCGTCCAAAGGGATTATCTTCCCAGCCATGGCTTCCTTATTTATCAAACTTAGTGGGGGAAGCCGTTTAGGGCGAGTATTCGCATTTCAATCCATCGCTATGTCCTTAGGATCATTCATCGGACCCGTCACTTCAGGCCAGTTCCGTGACCATTTATCACCCTATTTCATAGCATTTCTTATATTGATGGTTGGATTAATGTTGATCCCTATTTCTCGTCAAACAGCAACCTCCTTGTATACCCCTAGCTCCTATAGCAATCCTGATGCTGTATAGGCAGTCATCAAAGAAGGACGCCGTTAGGCGTCCTTCTTTAACAAGTTAATGTAGCTCATGGGACAATAGCCGTTAGGTAGCCTTCTGCGTAACTATTAAAATCATGTTCCTTGAATCATTTTCAGAGGGAGAACACGACTATAAAGACGGAATTTAATAGTCAAATCATCACCAGTAGTCACCTTCCGCCTGCTCCAATCACCAACAGTTGCATAAAGTACATCTAAATCCGGCTAAATCCCTCTAACACTAACTTTAGTTGCAAATACTACATCTAGATTACTGGAACACCCACCTTTCATCGTTACCGCCACTTTTAACTGTCCTTTTTACAGCTATTCCTCTCTACCCCTACCTTTCCTGCTAATTAAGTGCACATTATACAACTATTCCATCCCTATCCCAGAGCTAGGCCTTCACACAAGCCATTATCCTTCCTCCACATAGGATACAGTGCGGCAATTAACTGCACGCAAGATAGTGGGGGGAGTGAAATCGGACCATCACAATCAAACTTGTTGTCCTTCTATGTTCTTTTGCATATAACATACAAAAGGAGATACACTAGAATTACCCATACAGGTTACAATACAACATTTCCCGGGGAATTCTGAGGAATATCTCCTCTTATGATGAGGTGAAAAGCCAGTGTCTATCTATCTTATTGTCGAAGGTAAGAATGATCGTAGTAAGCTCCAACGGCTACTTTTACCAGAAATCGATATTCTGTGCACCTTCGGTACATTGAACTCCATTAAGCTTGAAGCCCTCCGCAAAAAGGTGAACGATGATGAAGTCTTTCTATTTATGGACAATGATAGTTCCGGCAAAAAGATTCGTGGCATACTGCGCGATGCATTCCCGGATGCGGGGCATCTTTATACGCTTCGCGGATATGCTGGAGTGGAGGGCACACCTGATGAACATCTAATCGCTCAATTAGAAAAGGCCGCCCTTAATGAATATATTATTTATTGATATTCCGATGGTTTACATCTGAATATCGGTGGCAGATAACCTGCAATTAGATACATCGGTTCTAATATTCAGTCAGAAACTATATACGCTCTTACAGGTCAAAAAAACTCCTTGCCCTAGATAACCCTTAATTCGGGTAGGCAAGAAGTTTTGTATAGGGAATAGCTCCTATTATTTTTTGAAATATAAGAAAGTATAAGTTTCACTTGATACTCTAATCCTTATATTTCCGCTGAAACGGGTGCCTTAAAGTGATACGCAGTATCGCTAGCATCGGAAGCATAAGCTCCTTGAAAAAGGACGGCGAAGCCGTTTCTACTTGGCAAGATCCTTAAGGTCCTTAACTAACATGTCTACAGAAACATCATCGGGGTCATTCGCGTTATATAGATTGCGTACTTGATTGTCACGGTCTACGAGAGCAATGAAGTTAGCATGAGAATAGTTACCTTCTTTATCGCCTAGAATCATAATCTTGAACGACTTCTCTGCTAAATCCCAAACTGTCTGCTTCTCTCCCCGCAGGAAGTACCATCCATTATAATCCACTTTAAATTTATCACCGAATTCCTTGATTTTCTCAACAGTGTCAACTTCAGGATCAAAGGATATCGAGACAAACTCAATATCTTTGTTAAATACGCCTTCTTCCTTCAGTTTGTTCTGCACTTGAGTTAGCATAAATGTCGTCACTGGACAGACATCGGGGCAACTGGTAAAAAAGAAGTAGAATAACCGAACCTTCCCCTTCGTATCCTCAAGTGTAACTGTCGTATTATCTACATTTTCAAATGAGAAATCCTCAACAGTTGATATGACCGGCCATTCTTTCTTACCTAAATCTAATGAAGAAACCAATAAATATGCTGCAAAAACAATAATGATACCTACAACGGCCCATGTCCATTTATAACGCTTAAAGGTTTCCATTCTTAGCCCCTATCCTAATTTTAAAATGTTGTGTTAAGAATCAAAGCAATAAGACTCACGGTTAAATAATTAATAGAAAATAAGAACACTTTCTTCGCCCATATCTCGTCATCTTTCGCTTTAAAGCCTTTTAGAGTAAGATATAGCCATATTAAGGATAACGCCAAAGAAATGACCATGTAATAGATACCTGCATATCCATATGTGTACATTAATATAGGTACTGGAATCAGAGCAATCAGATAAGGAATCATTTGAAACTTAGTTCTTCTAATCCCCTTAACTACAGGTAGTAGTGGATAGCCTGCAGCTCGATATTCTTCTACACGACGTATACCTAATGCCCAGAAATGTGGAGGTTGCCATAAGAATAACATTGCAAATAAGAGCCATGCGCCCATATCCACTGTTCCTGTAACCGCAACATACCCAATAACAGGCGGCATCGCACCCGAAATCGCACCAACAGATGTACTCCATGTCGATGAGCGTTTAAGCCACAATGTATAAATCACGACATAAACAAAGACACCTATTAAACCGAAGATGCCTGCAAGGAATCCCGAAAATATAAATAACACTGCTTGACCCAGTACGCCCAAAATAATCGCATACCACAATACAACTCCTGGCTTTAACCGTCCCGTTGGAAGTGAGCGCTCACGTGTCCGCTCCATCTTCAAATCGAGCTCCCGATCAAAATAATTATTAAACACACATGCCGAAGCCATCACAAGAACGGTTCCAAGAAGTGTCATAATCATCATCCCATATTGTAAGTCCCATTGGGATGCTAACCAAAATCCCGCAAAGGCAGCTATTAAATTTGAACGAATAATCCCTGGTTTGGTTATATTAATAAAGTCTCTCCATGTTCCTGATTCACTTGGTGGCGTCTGACTAACAGATATCGCTGCTGAATCCGAAGGAGCTTGGTAACTCATGTGATTGTCCACGTGCTAAGTTCCTCCTCTATTCTGTCTAATTCAGAATAATTATATCATTCGCTATAAAGTTTATCATATTAACACCGAAAAGTATCACTTAATCCACCCTATTTGAATTCATCATTTCGACAATTTGATGACTTTTTATTAAAGACCCCTTGGGTTAATGGATTAGAAGTAGCTATTTGCGATATAGTAAGAGTAACAAAGGAGAGTTGATCTATGGACACAGGCACACATATAGTCATGGGATTCACACTTGCAGGCTTAGCTCACATCGATCCTGTGGTGGCTACAACCCCTTCTCTTGCCATAGCTGTAGCGATTGGAACTGTCTTAGCTTCACAAGCTCCCGATATTGACAGCGTCCTTCGATTGAAGAATAACGCTGTATATATCCGTAATCACAGGGGAATTACCCATTCGCTCCCTTTCCTGCTTATATGGACTGTACTCATTACAGCGGCTATCTCACTCCTATTTCGAGACGTTAGCGTCCTTCACTTAGGAATGTGGACCGGTATAGCTGTATGCGTTCATGTATTCAGTGATTTATTTAACACCTATGGTACTCAAGCTTTTCGCCCATTTACTGAAAAGTGGGTTTCATGGAATATCATTCACATTTTTGATCCCTTTATATTCGGAAGTCACTTAACAGCTATCCTTCTTTGGGTTCTCGGGATGGTACAGCCCGCACCATTATTCATCGTTCTTTATAGTTCAACGATTTGTTATTATATCTGGAGGACGATCCATCATTACCGCAAAACATTGGAAGCCGCGCGACTAGATGCTAACTATCAACAGGGAGATACTTATTATCTCATCCCTACAGTATCGCTTTATCATTGGAACATTGTTAAATTACAACAGGATGGGAGCTATGATATCGGAACTCTGAATCGACATCTTCTTCACTGGAACCATCGATCCGTGACTTCTTCAACTCATGAGGCGGTTGAACATTCCAAGCAACACCCTAACGTGGAAGCCTTTCTTTATTTCACTTCCTTCGCTATTGCCGATGTAGAAGATGTAGACAATGGATATATTGTTCGTTGGACCGATGTCCGATATCGTCACCGTACGCAATATCCTTTTGTCGCTGTAGTCGTTATGGACAATCAGTATACACCAGTGGGCTCATATATCGGGTGGTTAAGCGATGAGAAAATGAATGCACGCCTACCCGTCAATTATTCTACTTGACAAGAATAGACCTACTAAGCTTAATATACATGTAGAGCGCCATGACTCTCTTCTCTTATTAAGAGTGATGGATTACGTTCTACATGTATTTTAAATTTTCTTATTCAAAAAAAACCTAGAGCAAGTGCTCTAGGCTTCATGATGATTTCCATCTATCAATTCGTCAGTTACATGTTACCATTTTTTCCTGAAAGCGATTGCTCAGCCATTTGAACCAGTCTTTTCGTAATATAGCCTCCGAGAGAACCCATTTCTCTTGAAGTATAACTGCCATAATAACCATCCTGCGGAATCGTAACACCGAGTTCTTGAGCAGCCTCCATTTTAAGTTGTTGGATCGCTGCTCTTGCTTGAGGAACCACGAGATTGTTGGAACTTGATTGTCCTTGTGCCATAATAATAATCTCCTTTCACTTCTGTTTCTGTAATGAAGTGCAAGCTTGCAAGCTTAGTATGGCTACTTGGATGAACATTATTCTTTCTTTCCCTAAATAATCACTGGAGGTTTTTAACATGAGTAAAGGTCTTTCATTATGGTTTGCAGCTTCATCCATCATCATCCTGGCAGTAGCCGCTATCGCCATCAGTCATTCAGGGTGGATCGCCTTAATCTTAAGCGTATTGGGCGTCTTTAATATCGGCTATGGATTTGTTATCAAATCTAAACGAAGAAAGTCATCCATTGAGCAACCTAACTAGTGCTTGGATGGTAGAAATCCCATACGCTGTTTAACATCATCCAGAGTCCGACTGGCAACTTCATGGGCATTCCTAGCTCCTTGAGCTAGGATGTCTTGAATTTCGCCAGACTCTCGGATTTCATAATAACGTTTCTGCAAAGGTTCAAGCGTATTCACGATCACTTCAGCTAAATCCTTTTTGAATCCTCCATACATTTGCCCTTCATACTTCAAACGAATATCCTCAAGTGATGAACCCGAACACTGAGAATAAATACTCATTAGATTACTAATCTCCGGTTTTGTTGCTTCATCATATCTAACTTCTGCCCCTGAATCCGTTGTAGCTCTACTGATTTTTTTGCGAATAACATCCGGCGGATCTAATAAAGCGATAAAGCTAGCGGCAACAGAACTACTTTTGCTCATTTTCTTGCTAGCATCATCCAATGACATCACCCGAGCTCCTACTTCTGGAATATAGGGTTCTGGCAAAGTGAAGCATTCCCCATAACGATGATTGAAACGTCCTGCTAGATCGCGTGTCAGCTCCAAATGCTGTTTCTGGTCTTCACCTACTGGAACTAAGTCCGCGTTGTATACAAGGATATCTGCAGCCATTAGTGACGGATATACAAATAACCCTGCGCCAATAGATTCTTTTCCATTCGATTTTTCCTTAAACTGAGTCATCCGCTCCAGCTCACCCATAGTTGTCAATGTAGTTAATAACCATCCGAGTTCCGCATGCTGTGGTACAGCTGATTGTAAGAACACATTCGATTTGGCAGGATCAATCCCAGCAGCAATAAATAATGCCGCATTGGCTTCCGAAAGATCGCGAAGTGTCTCTGGTTGTTGGGGTACCGTAATTGCATGCAAATCAGCGACCATGAAATAACATTGATGGAGATCCTGTAGCTTTACGAAATTCTTCATTGCACCGATATAATTGCCGAGCGTTAGCCGTCCACTAGGTTGTATGCCTGAAAGTACTCTTTTCAATTTAATCACTCCCATTATTGTAGTTAACAACAAGCAGAAACGGCTATGCCGTCTCTGCCGAAATATAAGAAATAGAGTATCAAGTGAAACCTATACTTTCTTATATTTTGAAAAACAAAAATAGGCCCATCATCCGCAAGGGACGTGAGACCGTGGTGCCACCCTTATTTATCGCAAATAGCTGATTGTTCCAACAGAGCAACAAACTTGCGACCTTCCATTTCCGTAACGTGGAATATACGACCAGTCTATTGAGGAACTCATTATTCCCGTTCAACTCGGCACTCAAGGGTCCATTCAACATATCGACACCACCGGTTCACATCAACCACCGGCTTTCTGAAGGTCATCCAACTATGCTTACTTATCCCTGTCATCGCGTTAATGATCTTAATCTATACTTACATGCAATGATAAGACCCATAGCACATGATTGTCAAACTCATTTTTACCAAACCATCATTAATCTGTTACGATGATACTATATTCTTAAAATTATAACAGGCAAAGGAGCTTACTAATGAAACAAATAACCAAAGGAACATGGAACGGTTACGACACCTATATCCTTCATAGCGACGATCTTCAAATCACCTTACTTCCGGGACTTGGTAATAACGTCATTTCAATCTGGGACAAACATGAAGAGCGACATATTCTCAGAGAACCTAATGAACAAGATCTCGAATTCTATCTACTTAAACCTTACCATTTCGGGATTCCCTTACTTCTACCACCGGGTAGAATTCGGAATGGACAATTCAATTATGACGGGATAGATTATCAATTCACTCGTAACACGGCAGGTGATAATCATATTCACGGATTGCATAAGACTCAAAGTTGGTGCGTAAGTGATATTGAAGAAGATGAGAATGGTTGTTCAATCACGACTGAATTTCTGACAAGTGATGATAGTAACTGGATGACTCAATCACCCACTCCCCTTAAGTTTCAAATCATCTTTAAACTACAGGGTTCACGGTTTACTCAGCAATTAAAAGTAACCAATCAAGGGGAACACGCTTTTCCGCTGGGTCTCGGATTCCATACATGGTTCTTGCTGAATGGACAACCTCAAGATTGGACATTAAAGGTGCCTGTTGAAGCCATATACGAACTCGATGAAGCATTAATTCCATCAGGTGAACTGATCCCCTTAGATGATCTAGAAGATCTTAACGTGGGTCTTAATTTAGCGGGGACTAATCTTGATACGATACTTCGAATCGGGGAACAACAGCCCGTTGAAGCCGTTCTGACTCACAAAGATGGTTACGGAATTAGATATGTTGCAGATGATCAATATTTCAAGCATTGGGTTCTCTACACTAAGGGACAGGCAGATGAATTTCTATGCATAGAACCCTACACTTGGTTACCCAATGCTCCTAATCTTCCACAAGGACCAGAATTCACAGGGTTAATCCGTCTAGAACCACAGCAAACCTTTGATACACAACTTTATCTAGAATCAATACGTCGTCCTTAGTGTTCAGATATCAAATAATTACCACTTCTAAACTACCTAATTTTCTGTATGTTTTCCCATGTTTATATCCATAATAACCTCATTAAGTACAAAGGAGGTGACAAACATGGGTCAAGCAGGTCAACAAGGTCAAGGTCGGAGCAGTCGTTCCAATAACTTGGTAGTCCCTCAAGCAACTGCTGCTTTGCAACAATTGAAAATGGAAGCAGCACAAGAGCTAGGTGTTCAAATTCCTCAAGATGGTTACTATGGCAACTACACTTCCCGTGAAATGGGTTCTTTGGGAGGCTATATCACCAAGCGCCTAGTACAAATAGCAGAACAACAATTATCGGGTCGTTCTAACTCGTAATCTGCTTTTTTGAGTAGCATCCGTAAATAATCAAATGGGACTCCTCCCTCAGGTCTAATTATGGACCTGAAGGAGGAGTCCCTTTTTGGACTTCGCTTTTATTTCATTACGCCCCAGAAAGATTCCAAAGCCATGAAGCTTTCGTACCATTATAGATCTAAAGGGATGACCATATTCCAGGTATTCTGCCCGCAGAATCCCCCTTCTCCATCTGCTGTAGCTGCAAACAAATGCGTCGGACGACCTTCCTGGAACAGTAGAAATGGCCTTTCAAAATTCCCCATTTGTGTTACTGTTCCATCATCCCAGGTCACATTCCTCGAGTAAGCCTTCGGATTGTCCGCGATCCTCCAATGGAGTCCGTCCTCCGACGATGCATGTATGCCACCATGCTTCTCGTTGCATACATATCCGTCCATATCTTTGGCGATCATCTCGTAGCCGCAGTCCGTTTTCCATATAAAGGGATCCTCTAAGTGAATATCGGAGGGTGGGAAAATTGGTTCATCACTAAGAGGGCGATAAGGACCATCAAAATGGTTGGCCCATGCCACACCAAGAGCCATATCGCTGAAATGATTACCTTCATATTGTCTGGCTTTATAAATCAGCAGCACGGAGCCATCTTCGTGAACGATCGGTGCCGGATTCGAGGTTAAGTAGCTATCAAACTTCCCAGGGCGCACACCCAGGATAGGCTCATCAAGACGCGTCCAAGGACCATTTACGCTGTTGGCTGTTGCCAGACCGATTCTTTTGTTGGATCTGGCAACGATCACCTTGGGGTCGTCCAAATCCAATCCCTCACCCGGATTAACATCCTCAAAAGGATGAGTTGTTCCCATATAATAGAGGAGATACGTATTGTTATATCTAACGATATGAGGATTATGAGTTGCCCGTCCATCCCAATATTCCGCCCCTCTTGCTGGCAGAACGACCTCTTGAAATACATACGGTCCTTGCGGGGTATCGGACTCGGCGCGCACGACCTCCGATTGAACAAGCCAGCCCGGGTGCATCGGCAGATGCTTGGGCCATCGCGAGGCGAACATATGAAACCTTCCATCCTCTCCTTGCACAACAGAACCACACCAGATCCAGTAACCTTCCATGGCAAACCCGCCATTTCTGGGAGCAGGCATCAGTCGGTCAAAAAAGCCTTTTGTTCTCATCTCTCAGACATCTCCTCTACTAAAATATATATAGATGAATTTCGTTTCGAACTTCCACCCATCTGCATGCAAAACGGATAACGCGTCGATTGCTGTTTGTCCAGTCGCAGATATAATCATTTCCTGGTTTTGCTCGGCTGAGCGGGACTACTCATCTTGAACGAAATTCAACACTCGGTCGTCCACCATGGCAGTTATTCCAAGATCAGGTTGGTTAACAAGCGTGATGACTGGCTCATCTGAATAGCCATGAAGTTCGAATAACACAATTTCATTACGCCCCTTCCGAAGCAGTGGTCCTGGAATATACAGCGTACGTTGCGGGCCTACCTCCCAATACCGACCCAGATTAAAGCCATTAATCCATGCTACCCCCTTCTTCCAGCCATCAAACCGTAGAAAGGTATCTCCTATCCGATCCACCTCGAAATAACCTTTATAGAATTTAGGAGTCTCCCCACTTCCACATGATGAATCAACCATCGTCTTCTCATAACACACAGAAGAAAGGGATTTGGGATGAAGAGGGAGCGACCGTATCGTCCAATTATGCTGGAACTGGTTATCAAGCAATACGCCCTCCGTTATTCCCTTAGGATCACGAATAAGAGGACCGTAATTGATCCTTCCCATGTTCTCAACAAGGATATCAAGTCTTGCTCCTTCTTTAGGCACGGTAATATCCAATGGCTTGGGATCCCAGCGTTCTACAACCCCTAATAGCTGTCCATCAAGAAAGACTTGTGCCCGGTCGCGAACTTCCTGAATATACAGTTTTTGTGCTGATCGCGGTCCCTTCACCCAGGTCGAATAGAGAATAAAGCCGTAAGCCTGTCCCAACTTCTCCATAGGTTTGATGGCGGTCTGCTCCACCGGCACAGATAGTTGATCCAACTGACTAAACAATGACCTACTCTCTGAAAGTGTTACCTTCCCATAGGAATATTTAGGGATCGGTTCCGGTAGCGGACAGCCAGGTTGAATGCCATGCTTGTCAAACACTTTTCGGATTGCCTTGTACTTCTCCGTTACATCCCCCCACTCTGTCAACGGAGCATCATAATCATAGCTAGTAACCGTAGGCTCATAGGTCTTAATATGATTGGCACCATTATAAAATCCAAAGTTCGTCCCACCATGGAACATGTATAGATTAACCGACGCGCCTTTCTCCAGCATTTCATCCAATACGTCTGCCACATCAGAAGCCTCACGAACATGATGGGGTTCCATCCAATGATCGAACCAACCGTTCCAGAATTCCATAACCATGAGTGGCTCCGATTCTCTATACTCCCGGTATTTATTAATCGATTCTGTAACACGAGATCCAAAATTCACCGTAGCATGAATATCTTCTATCGTGCCCCCTATCAACATCTCGTCAGTAGGTCCATCTGAAGTGAACAGCAACACGTCTATCCCTCTCTGCAAAAGCCCATTACGAATATATTCCAGATACTGAGTATCATTACCGTAACTTCCATATTCATTCTCCACCTGAACCGCCAAAATCGGTCCGCCATTCGTAGAGAGCAGTGGGACAAGCTTAGGGATGATTTGGTCAAAATACCGATCCACCTTGGTTAAATAGGCCTGATCAAAGCAACGGAGCTGCATATCGCTGTCTTTGAGGAGCCACGCAGGTAATCCCCCGAACTCCCACTCCGCGCAAATAAAAGGACTAGGACGAACAATCACATGTAGATCCAGTTCGGCTGCAAGCTCAATAAACTGAACGATGTCAGCAATCCCTTCGAACTGATATTGGCCTTCCTGCGGCTCATGTAAATTCCAGGGAACATAGGTTTCCACAGTGTTAAATCCGCACGCTTTCAATTTCTGCAAACGATCCATCCAATACTCTGGGACGACTCGAAAATAATGTATCGCACCCGACAATATACGGTAAGGCACCCCGTGCAGGAAATACTGCCCTTCCTTCAACTCCAATCGACTCATGTTTTCCACTTCCTTCTGTATTGTTTAACATCGTGAACACACTAATTCATTTGCTATTAAACACAGCAAATCGTCTTATCATTGGACGTTCAATCGCCCCGAGCACCCTTAAACGTACCTTGTCCGCAGATATCGGTTTGAACTGGTCGATCTTTTTGTGTCCAATAGCACTTCCTTGGATAATCTCTACCCATTCGCCACCAGATTGAGCTTCAATAATATAGTCATGTACCCGTTCTCCGAAAGCAATGTCTTCCATAATGATAATATCGTCAATGATGAGACTCTCAGGTAACTCAAGTTCGATCTTGTCACCCTCACCCGTCATCTCTGCAAGAGAATGACCGAATCGACGCTCTATCTCGTTCCCTAACGCAATGACGCGATTCACGTCCACCTCCGGCATAAGTCCACGGCTATCTGGTGCTATATTCAGAAGTAGTGTTGCTCCATGACCGACCGATCGGTAATAAATGTCCATTAATTGCTCTAATGAGATCAGTAGATGCTCCTCATCAGGATGCCAGAACCATCGATCCTTACGAATGGGTACATCACATTCGGCTGGCACCCAGCGGGGGGTCTCAGGCAGCCATTTCAGTGACGCCTCACTGAACATGCTCACACGAGCCGATTCGGCTGTATTCCAGCAAGGGTAAGGGGCAAGTCCATCTTCATTGCCAACCCAGCGTATCGTCGGTGCTCCCATATTAAAAACCATGGCATCTGGTTGATATTGCTTGATCAAGTTCATGATTCGTGTCCAATCGTACTCTCTACCTTCTGAGCCCGCCCCATCGAACCAGATCTCAACGAGCGTGCCATAACCTGTCAGCAATTCCTCCAACTGCTTAGCGTAGAATTTATCATACTCCTGCGGATCAGAATAACATGGCTCATGCCGATCCCAAGGGGATACGTATAGACCGAAGCCAATTCCTTCTTCACGGCAAGCATCCGCGCAGTCCTGTACAATATCCCCTTTCCCATCTCTCCAAGGACTGGAGGCTACCGAATAATCAGTCGTTGAAGTCGGCCACAGACAGAAACCATCATGATGCTTGGCTGTAAGCACGAAATAACGGAATCCTGCTTCCTTGGCGGTACGTACCCACTGGCGAGCATCCAGCTCAACCGGGTTGAATAGGGACGGTGAATCATTTCCTTCGCCCCACTCCTGATCACAGAACGTGTTCATTCCAAAGTGGCAGAACATCCCTAGCTCAAGATCCTGCCAACGAAGTTGCTGCTGGGTTGGTACAGGTAATGATGTAAATAAATTGACCATGCTAGCTCACCCTTTCTTACTCCTAATTTCTTAGTTACAGATACTCTAATTAATCGTCATGAAAAAAGAGGAGCTTTGAAGCAGCCATGTATAGACTGCTTCAAAGCTCCCCGGTTCTTAATTCACTTCAATATTTCTTTACTTGGACTCTTTTTCATCAATAACTTTCGTCGCTTCATCAACCATCCATTTCTGAACATCATCAATCGAATCTTTTCCTAGCATAAATTTACTAAATCCGTCATTGATAATCTTCGTTAAATCAGATGTGCTTATAGTAACAATTTCTGAGGAATCCAAATATTTAATGTCAGAACCAAACAACGTATTTTTAAGTGATTCAACATCATATTTGTCAGTATTCGTACCGATCAACCGGTCAAGAAGCGTATTCTGATCTGATTTCTTAGAACCAGAAAACTCTGTTCTTGATTGTGAATCTTCTGTTGACATGAACCGCATCAATTTAAATGATGCTTCCTTGTTCTTTGAAGTTGCCCCCATTGCAAGTTGTCCGCCACCTACAAAATACTTTCCGTCCCCATAATCTTTTGGTAACGCCTCTTTTGGAGGAAGCGGAACCGGAGCAAACGCCGTCTTAAAGTCATGTGGATATTGCTCAAGATTACCTGGGTCAGGGATCATGAAACTTCCTGATAGGATCATGGCAGCATCACCACTGAAAAATTCACTACGATAGTTAAGTTTAGCTGCAAGAACATCCGAGTAAGGCTTAGTCGATTTATCTATCGCTTCCATATCCTTGCGTAGTTGGAAGAAGTATTTATAAGTCGGATCAGACAAGATAGTCGTTCCATCATCATACCGGAATGGATCTTTCATAACCGTCTGTGCCGGGGCATTCATATACAATTCCCATGTATGGAAATACGATCCGTAACGTTTATCGACACCTTCACCTTTGGTCAACTTCTTACTATATTCACGGAAATCATCCCATGTCCAGCCATAAGTTGGCACAGGTAGTCCAACCTCATCCAGGGCATCCTTGTTTAACAATACAAACTGGTAACCCGCCGTCATCTGCATACCATAATATTTGTTATCCACTTTTGGATTAACATAATATTCATCTTCAGGAACGATGTTCTCGGCCTGATAGAACTCATCCAGTGGGGCCCATGCGCTTCTAGCTGCTCTTTCAACAACTGCACCTGCACTCGGAACGTTGACTACGTCAACCGCTTCACCTGATGAAATTAAAAAATCAAGTTTCTTCAACATTTCCACGGAATTACCCGGAACAAGGACAACATGCTCAACTTTGATATTCGGATTCAGACCCTCGAATTCCTTCAGCATCGCTTTCGTACCTTCTTCTGTATCCGCATTATCCCAGTTGTAATACTTGATAGATACTTGCTCTTCTTTCTTATCCCCTGCAACTTCAGCATTCGATGGTTCAGCCGTTTTGGAATTACTACCACATGCGCTTAGTACAGTGAAAATAGCTAACATTAGACATATTGAAACTAAAAAATTACGTTTACTCTTCTTTCGATTCATTTTCCTTGCCCCCTTTAATTGAATAACCATCATCTTTCAACATCAGTATAGTGACTAACTGATAAGTACAAGTGTACAATTTTGAGGTATAAGGATCATTATTTTGACTTTCCCCTTTTAAGGGTCAACCTTTCACACCACCAAGTGCAATTCCACTAATAACTTGTTTCTGCAATACGATAAATAATATGAGTAATGGAATAATGGCTGACAATGATGCCATCATCATAATCGCGTCATTGGTCGTATAATCATCCCTGAACAAGGTCATACCGAGCGGAATCGTATACAGTTCCTTAGATTGCAAGAAGATAAGAGGGTTCTGGTAATCATTCCATGACCAAATAAATTTAATGATAGCAACCGTTGCAATTACTGGCTTACATAGCGGAATAACGATGGATGCGAATGTTCTTAATTGACCTGCTCCATCAATTTTAGCCGCCTCAATATACTCATCGCTAATGCCAATCATGAATTGCCGAAGTAGGAACGTGAAGTAAATAGAAAACATCCCCATAAAAATCAACGCTGTATGAGTATCATAAAGACCTAACCAACGAACCAACATAAAACGAGGAATTAATGTCGCCTGATCCGGTATGATCATAAATGAAATCAGAGCCATAAACACTAAATTTCTCCCCTTGAAACGAAGCTTCGTAAAGGCATAAGCCGCCATTGTGGAAATGATTAATGCAATTAATGTTACCATGACAGCTATTTTAATAGAGTTAAAATAAATATGAAAGAATGATACTTTCCCCATCCAAACTGCTTTGAAATTATACAGTACATTTGTGGATTTAGGAATCCATTGAATAGGGAAACGCATAACATCCCTTTCAAATTTAAAAGCAGATGAGATCATCCATACGAATGGAATCAAGAAGAAAATAGATAGCGCACCCATCATAACGGTAGTGATGAGTTTTGAAATATTTTGTTTAATGAATAGCAACGAAAGCCCCTCCTTTTTTATAACTATTCCTCATTCCTAAATTTCCAGGTTACCGCAGTAATAACAGCAATGATGGCAAACAATAGCCATGATATAGCTGAAGCGTATCCCATGTTATAATTCACGAATCCTTCTTCATAAATCCGGAATACGATGACCGTAGAGGAATTATCTGGTCCTCCTTCAGTCAAGTAGGAGATGATATCAAACACTTTAAATGAACCGATTAACATCGTAATAAACAAGAAAAAGGTTGTCGGTCTAAGCAATGGAACTGTGATCTTGAAAAACTTGGTTAAGGAAGTTGCACCATCGATTTCCGCAGCTTCATATAGTTCATTCGATATACCTGTAAGCCCGGCCAAATAAATAATAATGGTATATCCGAGTCCTGCCCAAGAAGTAATGATCGCAATGGCTATGAGTGACGTGTTGGGGTCCACAAGCCATTTAGGTGGATTGGAAATCCCTATGTCCATCAGGAACTGATTAATCGGCCCTAGCGATGGGTGGTACAATGCACTCCATACTGCCGCAATCGCAATGATGGACGAAATATAGGGAATGAAGAATACAACTTTAAAGTAATCCTTCCAGAACACCTTGTTATGAATAAGAACCGCCAATATCAGTGCAATGACCATAGGAATGGGCACCGTCATCACTGTATACATCAAGTTATTCTTTAACGCTCTCATGATGGTTGGATCTTGAAACATGCGAATGTAATTATCTATCCCCAAAAATTTAATTCCTGATATCCCTGATAAAAGATCCCAAGAGGTAAAGCTTAAGTAAAGAGAGAAACCAAGAGCAAATACATTTAGTAATAGCATGCCTATGATTTCTGGGGCAAGAAACAACCAGCCTATCAAAGCTTCTCTCCGCCTTGGAGTCCAAAATCTACTTGGCTTCTGAAGCATTTCAGGAGTAATGGTTGGTTTAGTAGCTTCCACTTCGTATCACCTCAACGTTTAATAAGTTAATGCTAATGATAATAGAAAACCACCATATGCAGGGGATAGATTATGACCAAGTATGAGCACTATTTTGACTTTTTGTAGAGCAGATTCACATAAAAAAGCCTATCCAGCATGAAGGGATAGGCTTTTTACATATTTTGTAATACTTAACTCATTTATTTATATATCTGTTTATAGAATGCTTTGTTTTATACTCACTAGGAGTCATTCCAATATACTTCTTAAATACTTTTGAGAAATAGGTTCTGTCCGAATATCCAAGCCCCATCGCTAACGATTCAAACGTTTGATTAGATGTTTTCAACATCTTTGTAGCAATTTCCATCTTATATTGATGAACGTAATCTGTAAAATTGATACCGCTTAATCGCTTAAAGTAACGCGAAAAGTAACTCGAATTCAGAAATAAATAACGAGCCATATCGATTGAAGTAATATTTTCAGATAAATGCTTATCAATATAATGTTGGATAATTTGTAATTTCGGTTCCTGAACGACCTGCCTCGTACCCTTCTGGTGGTATTGCGCAATATGAACAAATTTACTTACGACCAGTTCCATGACATCCTCTAATGTCCTTGCATAAGGCAAGTAAGAATAGATCGCTTCATCTGACTTCCATTTTGAAAACATGATATCAATACTGCGTAGTAGAGTTAACAAATCCTGAACAAGCTCACTTGGCTCAATTCGTTTCCCCTGTGCATTCCGTCCCATGGCCGATACGATATTACAAATGCTCTCTGTATCATTCTTCAATATTGCACGTTCAATATCCGATTTGTACGGATCTAGCAACCCTTGAGGAGAGGGTAAGAACATGTTCTTCAAAAAGAGTTGTACATCCGTAACCGCTAGTTCATTACTCTCATAAAATTCATTCTTATATTGAACAATCTGATGATAGAAAGTTCCGATCGACTGCAATCCCATTTTATCTGTCACGGTGACGGTGCTCAATTGCAATTTCAAGAAATGAGAACAGTGATTCCGTAGTTCCTGTAAATACTTTTGAAAATGGAGATAGGCATTATCCGCCAGATTATCCCGGTAATTATATAAAATAACAAGCTTCTCATGCTCTATAAACGACGTTATTCCCTGATAAGATGCAGATAATTCCATCGAAATATTGTAAATAGCATAGGATATCAAAGGAAGGTTGCTCTGGACATAACGCTGTTCGTATGTTGAATAATGAATATTTACAGTCCCCATCATAAAGCAAGCGTACTCCCATGAGATACCAAGCCGAGCTGCATATTCTACAGTCGATCCGGGATGAACTCCATCGATAACTCTTTGTATCAGACCTTGTTTAAACAGTTCACTGTTATAACTCGATACTTCCTTATCCATTTTAGTCGATATCCTCGATAGCAAGCCTATCGATTTCCTTAAACTTTGTTCTAGCTGCTCCGCCGTCAGTTTATCTTTGAGCAGATAATCGTCCGCATTCAGCTGTACCGCTTGCTGAGCATAGTGAAAATCCTCATGACAGGTTAAGAATATCACTCTAATATCCGGCTTCATTTCACGAAAGATCATCGCCAGCTCAATTCCACTTTTTTTGGGTAAACCGATGTCAGTAATAACAATGTCGGGCGATGTCTCTTCAAACATAAGAAGAGCCTTTGCACTCGAATAGGTTGATCCAACGACATGTAGCTTGAGCGACTCCCAATCAATCATTTGCTGCAATACTTTAAGCATAGGGACATCATCATCAATTAACATTACTTTATGCATCATAGTTTAGTCCTCTCGATAAAAAAACATAGCGGTCATGAACAGGAATTTGTAGAATGGCGGTTACTCCACCCATTGCATTATGACAGAGAGACATTGTTGCGGTTGGGCCGAATGAAAGTCTTAACCTTTGAACCACATTGATAAGGCCCACCCTTGTATAGGATGCATACTGCTCATTATCATTAAATTGGAGTTGATCGTTCAGACCCGATAGTAGTTCTTCTTCCATACCACTTCCGTTATCCTCGATTTCAATCCTAATCCAATCCTGTTCTCTGCTAGCATGGATAGAAATTTTAGCCTGAGGATTATCCACTAATCCATGTACTATGGCATTTTCAATTAATGGCTGCAGCATCAACTTAGGGATAACCAACTGTTTCAAGCTTGGTTCTAAATCAAGTACCCATTCCACTGGAATTTCATTCCTAATCTTCATGATATCGATGTAGTGCCCGATCAGCTCGCACTCTTCCAGTAATGTTGTAGGTTCATTGATCTTCAAATAGGCGCGGAGTAGACTCATTAACGAATCGATAATTCCGCTATGCAGTTGATCCTTTTGCAATATTAAGCTGCATTTAATGGAGTTCAGCGTATTAATCAGAAAGTGTGGTCGAATCTGCATAAACAATGCATCTAGTTCCATGATCCTTTTCTGCTCTTGTTCTTGCTCAATATCGTAAATAAGTCCCTTAAGTTGATCCAACATCGTATTTAATGTATGGCCCAACTCAGCAATGTCATCTCCGCCCTTCACTTCGACCCTTGCATCAAGGTTTCCCATACCAAATTGTCGAACCACTCGTTGCAATTTTTGAATAGGTCTATGAAGCTTTCTGGCCATAAACATAGATGATATGGAGAATAGGATAAAGAAAAGGATAACTCCCCCAATACCCGAATAGAATGTTTTTGATATTTCCCCCGTAAATGCTTCTTTATTGGCTTCATATACTAGGGTCCAATTCGTTTTGTCTAATGTGACTTCGGATCGGAGGGTTGAACTTTTGGGGTCTGTATTATGCAATGAAAGTTCAGTATTACCGGCAATACGATTTCCTAATGCGTCAAAAAGAACTATTTTCCCAAACTCAACTGGCTTAAGAAGGTTTTCAAAATAAGATTCAGAAATACCAATAATAAGAACAGATAGATACTCTTTTTCATGACTATCCCGGATCACTCTAGCCATGTAATAAGTCCCCTCGTTACTGGACTTGTCCGTGACCATACCTAGCCATTGAAGGGTTGCCGGCTTGTTAATATCAACCTTTTCCAACAAGGGATCCAGTTTCCCACTGAATATCTTTAAGTCTTCCTCATTAGAAGGTATGATAAAATTCTTTCTGTTTACTAGATACATGCTAATGTTATTATTCAATGGTTTAGATGTAATTAATGAAAAGACACCTTTGATTTCACTGAAATTGATATAGTCATCATAATTACGCAGCTTGTCTGCATCTGCAAATTCTTTTAAATACGTCTTAAAACTTGTATCATTCACGATAAAATGTGAGGCAAACGTAACATCATCAATCGTCTTTCCAATTTCATCGATAATGACATTCAAGAAGTTCTCATTACTTAACTGAAGCTTCTCTACCATAGTCTCTTTAATTAGAATAAAAGAAATAACGGATACGGTAATGATAGGTACAATAATGAAAAGAAGAAACGATATCTGTATCCTTCGGTAAAAGGTCATTTTAAACATTCTTTACCGCGCCCCTCCATGCTTCTTTTTCACTTAATAATCGTGATCTCTTTCCCTGTCTCTTGTATAGAGATTAACACAATCTCTCCAAATATTTGTGTGCCATCCACCACATAAGAGTCGATCGCTCGAGCAGGTGGTCTATGACATACAACAATGATGTGCTGCTCTGCTGATTGTGGAATCACGATCCTGCATGCTTCGACACTACTGTCGTCTGCTAGCTCTCCAGTGTACAGGAACACCGGTATTCGTTCCACAATCGGAAGGATATGCTCCCCTTTCCGTAAAGGATACAGAACATGCATCATAGAGAACGTTCCAGATCCGGTGCGCTCGTAGCTTACGTGATGGTTTGGCTCCACCAGATTATATTCGTAAGAAATAATTCCCTCGTTCAGCTCGGCCTTCAATTCTGCGGATTGAATAGGAATAATGCAAAGATTCACATCATTCTCATTCTCGGTTCGGCAAATGCCCGTCTCTTGTGAAAGACTCACCTCTCCCGGAGCAAAGTGGAAAAACTGCTTATATGTATGTTCATATTGACTAGTCAAAGAATCGACTAAGAGCCAATAATGCGGTTTGATAAAAATGATTCTCCTAGAGGGATATACGGGATCATCCAAATGATTATATCCATTATGGCTCCCACAGACATAATCATAGGCAGGATCGCTAATCCACTCACTGTTAGTTCTTGAAGCTACTTTCCCAAATTCCCATGTATCGATAATTTCCGTGAATTCAGTATCATCAACGACCGTTGTATTATGAGAGCTGCATAGTTTAAGCTGCTTACGCAGCGCTGTATGATCACTGTAGTTATATCTCCCCAAATCGGTAAGCAATTGTTTACCGTACGCATGAATATCAATATGAAGCATATCAGCATGTCCGTGCCCTCCTCCAAGAGGACCGCAGCGAAAATACAAATATAAAGCTTCCTCATCCCAACCAGAACGCATCACATAGTGTCCCGAGTGTTCAAATGCGTAGGATAGCAAGGGTGGTTCCGAGACGGGACATTCATCATAATAACGGATGCCAGCTAGTCCGTTATTCCACGCATTGTCATAATCGATACGATCATATCCACCGAACCTGAGCGTGGAATCCTCAAATAAAATGGCCGCAGTGGTCAGAATCGACCGGATATCATTATTATCACTGTCTCCGAGCATAATCTGCCTATGATTCGGCTTGGCCCAGTAGAGAGACGCAACTGCCATCTTATGTACAGTTTTCGTAACAGCTTCCTCGATCTGAATCATGTTGTTGCGGGCCAGTTTCAATATATCCATATAGCAATTCAATACCTCATGATGATACGTAGGAGATTGCTCCCAATGGATCCCGTCCTTCATCACTTGTAGGCGGGTTGTTTCTCCAAGCCTTTCGAGGCTCAATTGCTGCCACTGAAGGGATTGTTTGAATTCTGGCATGAATACGGCCATTTCGAACAATCCACAAGTTTCAAGAACACCCCAATTACTAATATGTTTCCAGCCTGTAAATGAAGAAGCTAGATATTCGGCATGTTCATGCAATGAGACTAACATCTTCGCTACAAGACGTGGCGTCATACTTGGGCTGTCCATCATATAAGGGAATGTTTTGATCCAGTTACCAGCACGTAATCCAGCTTCAATGGATCTCCACGTCAACGTATCTCTAGTCTGCTCCGAGGGAACAGGATTCCGTTCTATCCAGTCCTCTAGTTGGAGACAAAAGGTACTCGCGTATTTCTCTTCTCCAGTGAGTTGGTATGCCTGTCCCAGTGCTAGCCAATACCGATGGCGGTTAAGCATATAAGCCCATTCCACATCGGTATCAGGGATATGATTCCAGTCAATTGGACCATCGAAGGTAACAGGTACACTAGTCCGTTCCATATCCCATGGGAAACGGAAAAGGAAAGTTCGGGATACAACTTCATCCGCCACTTTGATCACTTCCTGTAATTCTTCTGGACAATGCACGCCCACATACTCGCGGACCTCTGCAACATCTTCCATGCGGAGAAACATCCTTGGTGAAGTTCTAGACAAGTAATATTGTTTGAACGCCGTAAACCCTTCCTCAAAACGTTCCTCAAGGATAGCCCTTTTGACATCCTCCAATCCCGGATAATCCAGGTTCAGCAGGCTAAATAGTCCATCTTCGTAAACTATCGGTTTATTTGCGTTCATACCAATAACCTCCTATACCTTTTTCTAGCCTCATAAGTGCTTCCAGATAGAAATAATCTCCCCAAATCATATAATCATCAGGTGACAATCCTCCATGCACATAATACGAGCCATGCTTGAGCAGCCCCTCTGCATCCTCTTCCCCAATGGTGGCGTAATGTTGTACAAGTGAGGTCATCGACTTCGTTAACATTTCCTGAAAGTAATCACGTTCGGGATCCTGTTCTTCCAAGTGGGATATCAACTCCAATAGACCAGCCGCTACAATCGCCGAAGCCGAGCTGTCCCGATAGGTATCTGCCCCCACAGGAGCATTAAAGTCCCAATAAGCTACCGTATCTTCAGGTAAATGCTCAAGGAAGTACCTAGCAAGACGCTTAGAGGAATCCAAGAATAAGGGGTCCTTCGTATAGCGATAAGAGAGTGCGAATCCATATACACCCCAGGCCTGTCCCCTACTCCAAGTTGATCCGTTCGTATAGCCTTGATGCGTCGCGCCTCCGATCGGTTCTCCTGTTGCTGGATTAAAGAAGAATGTATGATAGGAGCTGTCATCCCCTCTTATAAGATAACGCCTTGATTTCTCCGCTTGCGTAACAGCAGCCTCCCAATAAGCTGCGTCTCCTGTCTGTTCGCTCGCCCAGAATAACAACGGAAGGTTCAGAAGACAATCGATAATAATCCGTCCTTCCTCCTTAGCGTCTCCCTTCTGACCCCATGCTTGAACATAGCGACCTGGTTCACGCCACCGCTTCATAAGTACGTCCGCTGCTTGCAGCGTTAACTGTCGGGCAGAATCATCCTTTTCAACCATCCACTGTGCTTTCGATGACAGTGAGTATAAAAAACCGATGTCATGGTGATCAAGCACTACGTGATCCTGCAAACGTTGATCAAAGCTTTCAACTGACTTGTCGGCCGCATTACGGAAACGTTCGTCATTGGTATATTCATAACATAACCAAAGAATTCCGGTCCAGAATCCGTTGGTCCAGTCATTATTATCAATCAATTCATAACTCCCATTTCGACTGACGTGAGGGTATTTCTCACCGAATTTCTCTATATTTCTTAACGTCTTGGCTATAGCATCATCAATTGCATTTTTCCACATGATTATATGCTCCATTCTTCTCAAACATTAATTAAGATCCATCATATCAAACCTATCTTATCTTAAAAGGTTTGAATTTTTACAGTGATGTGCACAATTTTGACTTTTTCTCACAATACGTGATCACGGGAACGAAGAAAGAAGCACACATGAATATCACATATGCACTCTTAATATCCTGATTTGGTATATTGCTCCAGATGGAATAGGGAAATGATAAGCATTATCCTTCTTATCAGCCGTTATATGTTTGCCTCCGAGCTCGTAAATCTCAAGCGGCACATCGCTATAAATCACACACTCGTTATCAGACTCTGCACTGATCTTTGCTTCTTCCAAAATACCATCCGACCATTTGATATCGATGGTGTACCCACCTCTTGCCCGTAGTCCTTGTACACTACCTGAGGACCATACAGAAGGAAGTGCAGGCAACAGGCGAATTTGACCTCTATGCGACTGTAAGAGCATCTCTTGAATGGCAGCCGCTCCGCCAAAATTGGCGTCAATCTGAAACGGCGGATGATCTCCGAATAAATTCGGATGCACTGCTTTGCATAGTAGATCCTGCAGACTGTTATGCGAGTTATCACCATCACCCAATCTAGCCCAAAAATTCGCGATCCAAGCCTGGCTCCAGCCAGTATGACCGCCTCCGTGTGCCAACCTCCGTTCGAGGGTAACTCGCGCAGCTGCTCCTAATTCCGGCATTTGATGAGGTAGAATTTGTTCACCTGGATGCAGGGCAAATAAATGTGAAATGTGACGGTGACCAGGCTCCGCTTCCTCATAATCAACCGACCATTCCATAAGCTGACCGTGCCGACCTATTTGTGGCTTCGGAAGCCTGCTCCGAGCTGTCATGCATTCATTCTGAAATGATTGATCCATGCCAAGACGTTCTGATGCCTCTATACAAGCGGTAAATATAGCATATACTATCTGCGAATCCATAGACGGTCCGACACATAACGCTCCGACTTCCCCACCTTCTGTTACATAGCTATTCTCTGGGGAAAGAGAGGGTGAAGTTACAAGCTGACCGTCTCCGTCTTCGACTAAATAGTCCAAAAAGAATAGTGCGGCTTCTTTAATCACCGGATATGCCCGTTCACGCAAAAATAACTCCGAATTATTGTACCTGTAATGCTCCCATAAATGAAGCGCGAGCCAAGCACCGCCTGTCGGCCAAAAGATGGCAGGGACCCATGCGCTGAAAATTCCACTTTCCGCCCAAATGTTGGTTGTAGAATGGGCTACAAATCCCCTTGCACCATATAATTTGTGTGCTGTATCCCGACCGTTCACAACCAGACGATCAATAAGGTCAAATAGCGGTTCGTGACATTCCGGCAAATTACCAGTCTCCACGATCCAATAATTCATCTGCAAATTAATATTTAGATGGAAATCGGATTCCCAAGGTGGCGTGAAGCTTTCGTTCCATATCCCCTGCAAATTGGCAGGTAGGCTACCTGGTCTCGAACTTGCAATGAGTAGGTAACGCCCGTATTGATAGAATAGCGCTTCAAGACCCCGATCAGCATCATCTTGCCGATAATTCAAAAGTCGTTCAGAGGTAGGTATTTCTTCAAACTCTTTATTAGCTTTAGTACCTAGTTCTAATGCGACTCTATCAAATAAATTGCGATGATCTTGAACATGCATTTTCTTAAGCTCTACATACGGTATTGAAGCCGCCTGCGCTGCCTGCTTCAATGCCTCCCTATAAGGGTCACTATATCGGAAAGAGGTCTGCGCCGAAATAATTAGAATAACGGAATTCGCCTCGCGGATATCTATATAACTCCCAACCGTCTGTGTCTCGCCCCCATCGACAACAGCCTGTAATACCGCTGCGTAATGTACTCCATCCGGTCCGCATTGTCCCTTCATGGTCAATATACCGACATCTTCCCTGCTAAATTCCCCTTCGAAGGGTCTGCGACTCAGCCTAGCTGTCAATGAAAGAGCACCTGGTTCGGAAGCCGTTAAATGTATCATTACCACTTGGTCAACTGCGCTTGAAAAGACTTCTCTACTATATTGAGTCGTTCCTATCTTATATTTAACTGAAGCTACACCTGTCTGGATATTAAGTTCACGCCTATAATCGAACGCTGTCTCATGACCTTCCAATTTGATCAACAAATCGCCCAATGGCTGATAAGGACCGAAGTAATGGGGAGCGTTTGTCATGTTCAGCAAGGCCAACCTTTCGGCCTCTTGCGGTTTACCTTCCTTCAGTAGCCTCCTGATCTCCTCTAGCTTTCCAATGGATGCCGGGTTATCGTTTCCTTTAGGTCCCCCATACCACATCGAATCTTCATTTAGCTGAATTCGTTCATTCTGGACGCCACCGAAGATCATGCCGCCCAAGCGACCATTACCGATAGGAAAAGCCTCTGTCCAAACACTAGCAGGTCGTTTCTCTACTAATTTACAGTTTCTGTTACCCATAACTTCACTCCTATAGCATCATTGATACTAATATAGAGCAAACTATGCCAAATCCAAGGATCAATACTGACCTCAGACATGTAATATTTTGACCTCTTCATGAATAATGCCGATGGGGATCAACTACGCAGGAGAAAAGATATCTAGTCACATCATTTATCTTTACTGAAAAACAACTATCTGTTATAGTTGGACTATAACAGATAGGAAGGTGATTTCGTTGTGATTATAAATTTAGATATGCAGTCCGACATTCCAATCTACACGCAACTTATGAATCAGATTATCGAAGGAATTGCCCATGGAGATCTACTGCCTGGGGAAGCCCTCCCTTCTGTTCGTGGTCTAGCTTCTGATATTGGTGTCAATCTGCACACCGTCAATAAAGCCTATACTTTACTCAAACAGGAAGGATTCATTCAGATTCATCGGCAAAAGGGAGTCGTCATTCAACCTGACGGCATGCCTGAATTAACTCCTGAATATGAATTAAAGCAGTACAACCAATTAAAGCCGATCATCGCAGAGGCCATTTGTCGAGGTATGACCAAAGAACAGTTCCTCCAAATCACAGAACAAATTTATAGTGAAATTTCGAATCCAGGAAAGGAGAATGACTAATGTCTTGGCTCTCTAGTATTATTCTAATTCTAATGTTCCTCCCAATCTCAGCAACTCTTATCTTCATGCCTTACCTCACGCGAGACACCGTCAGCTTCGGTATATCCGTCAGTGAAGAAATGTACCATAGTGAACCCTTACGGGCGCTACGTAAGAAATATGCTTGGATTAGCACCATTCTCTACACTCTAATACTCATCTTCAGCCTCATCGGCACCTCAGCAAGTGATCCAGTCAAGCAAGAATTCATTATCGCTTGGTCTGTAGGAATACTCATTGTAGGTTCAACCGTGCTTAACCTGAGTTTCCATTTTACGATGAAAAAATTCAAACTAGATCAGCCCACTATCCCAGCATCAAACAAGACTATACTCTCTGTTGATACTGGATTTAGACAACAGAAACTCATTTTCTCAAACAAGTGGTTTATCATCCATCTAGCAATTACGATTTGTAGCGCCATACTTGCTTGGAAGTATTACAGCCAGTTTCCAGAAACAATAGCTATGCAATTCGACCTCCAAGGAAATGTAACGAGAAGTGTAGATAAATCCTATACAGCTGTTCTTGGTCTAAATCTCATGCAGTTGATGATGACACTACTATTCATGTTCCTTAATCGGACTATTCTAAAAAGTAAACAGCAGCTCAACACAAATCATCCTGAGAAATCTTTGAAACAAAATGTGATCTTTCGTCGCACCTGGTCGTTATACATCATCATCACGGGTCTGCTTATGGTGTTGTTGTTCGCTTTCATTCAACTTAATATGATATTTGAACAAAACCCGGAAGTTCTCGCATTCGTTAGCATTCTTATATCCTCTGTTATCGTATTGGCTGCTCTCATCTTATCTTTCATCATGGGGCAAGGAGGTAGCCGTATCGGTAAATCTTCCACACACTCTAATTCCCAGCCGATCAACGATGATGCCCACTGGAAGCTCGGTAGTATTTACTACAACCCACAGGACCCATCTCTGTGGATTGAGAAAAGAACAGGCGTTGGTTGGACAGTCAATTTCGCAAGACCGATGAGTTGGGCCTTTCTGATTGGTGTTCCTGGCGTAATCATTGTCGTTTCTTTGCTTGTTAGCTAAGTTTAGTAATGACAAGCCGGAGAGGAAACCCACAGGCTGAAAGGTTTCTCCTACTCGATTAAAGTCCCCTACCTTGTAGCTGTGGAAGATATTAGACTATCTCTACCGGGAATTCCCGTTATCCAATAAGTAATCGTTTGTTTCATCAAACGATTACAACTAGGGTGCTACCACGAACGCATTCGTCCCTTACGAATGCGTTCTTTTTGTTTTTGTGGATAATCAAAAATGAAATAGAGGGATTATATGCGCCAGAGTGAATTATTCGCACCAACATTGCGCGAAGCGCCTTCTGATGCAGAAGTTATTAGTCATCGACTCATGCTCAGAGCTGGGTATATCCGACAATTAGCAGCAGGTATCTATACGTATTTACCATTAGGTTTACGTATTCTTCGCAAGGTGGAACAGATTGTGCGAGAGGAAATGGATCTTGCTAGTGCACAAGAAATATTAATGCCTTCCCTGTAGCCTGCTGAGCTATGGCATGAATCAGGCAGATATGAGGACTATGGACCTGAGCTCATCCGTTTACATGACCGCCATGATTGAGAATTCGCACATACATCATGACGCTACTTAAATATTTATATAGGAATAGCCATCCTTGAGTAGACCAAGATATGCTTGCAGTTCTTCCCACAATAGTCCTGTCTTTTCACACATTCTACTATATATCCCCTCTCTTCGGCGTGATACATTAGAATCACACAACCATCTCATTTAAGAGGAGACTATATAATGAACAGTTCTGTATTGAAACGGCGAGTGGCCGTCATTACTGACAACGATAGTGATATGCTTTTCTTGCTTAGAACGATTGACCAAGATCTACTCGTTATCAAACCGAAGGATGCCGCCACTGTTGAATGGAATGATTTCGATTCGATCGCTATTCTTGGCGGGGCCGCAGATAAACCATTGATTCTTCCGCCATCTGCAAGAGTGAAAATAGAACAAGCTTATAACTCTGGTAAACGTGTTTTCGCTGAATTTGTCGGAAGCGTTGGAGACCTTTACTTTGAGCTTCCCGCCTCAACCCGATATGCGCGTCTTGTAGTCGCTAAGCAGGATTGGTTAGCAGATGAGCCTGTAGGTGCACTGATTGATGATCAGTGTGGAGAACGTCTACGTCCACACGAATTCACATATGCGAAGGTTAAACCACTTCTCTATTACAGTGTCTCTCAAGCGCATGGGAAGATTGAACCAAATGACATGAATGAGCAGGATATGATTCGAGAACGCGCACTTTGGTTCGAAGCAGAAGAGCAGTTGCTTGTATGCGCTTTTCGTCTGGCTAATTTCTCTAAAGCGCGTCATGCACCTTTATCAAGGACACAAAAGCTGGTTAGCTTTATAATCAATTGGCTGTATGGCTTCGAGATCAGCAATCAAATTGAACAATTCCCTCGCCATTATAAGACTCATATTATTTCCACTGACGAGGTTACACCAATAGCCATTCGTAGCAGCGCTAAACACGCATTAAACTGGGTGAAGCAAACGAATATATTGATAGATGACGGTAGAGGGGGAGCCTTGGAAGGTTTAGGCACAGAGATTGATTACAATGGACAGCAGCGAATCAGCCCAGTTCTCCGTGCTGACTGTATCGGAGAACTAGGCTTACTTTTCTGGCTTCATTCGATTGCTGAAGATGATCCCTACAGTGACAGCGTCTCTCATCATCTGTCTGATTATATTTTGGACTATTACGTCAACAAAGAGCCTGGTCCGTTATATGGAATGATGAGATGGACTGACGAGGCTTGGGGCGTCTGTTATCAGGATGATGTCGCGCGAGCGATTCTGCCTCGACTGTTGCGCAGCTATTACGAGCAAACGACTAATCGTATAGACGAATGTTCGGATATACTAAACTTTTTACTATCGACAACAGGAACAGACGGAACAAGAAAATCCCGCACTGACAATAACCTGCTGACACCAGACGAGCTTCATAAGCTTCAAACAACACCAGGAGACACACCGAGCGCACACTATAACGCCTACTACTATGCTGCATTATGTATCGCATATCAGTTAAATAAGCGTGAAGATTATAAGGCTGCTGCGATCAAAGGGCTGTCTGCAATTATGAGTGTGTATCCAAACACCAAACGCGAACAAAGCCAAACACAGGAGCTATGCAGACTTATTCTTCCTCTAGCTTGGTTATATGAAATTACGAAGGAAGAACAACATTTGCAGTGGCTATATCAGGTTTCTCATGATTTGCAAGCTTTTGTCCATCCAAGCGGTGCCTATATCGAATGGGACGAAGGTTACGGAGCAGCCATGAGGCATGAGGGCGGTTCTGGCGAAAGCTCCTTGCTCGGACGCAACGGTGATCCTGTTACAGATCAGCTGTATTCGAACAACTGGCTGCCTATCGGATGGATGCAAGCCTACTTCATTACAGGTGACGATTGGTTCAAGGAACGTTGGACCGAAACGGTACGCTTCATGCTGAGCTCCCAAATTCATAGCGTTGATCCTATGATCGATGGTTGTTGGACACGTGCCTTTGATGTGGAATTAATGGAAGTGTACGGCAACCCTGCAGATGTTGGTTGGGGACCATGGGCTGTTGAGTCTGGATGGACCGTAGCGGAAATAGCTTCAGGCTTGTATATGGGATTGCTGGAAGAGAAGCTGAAATCTGTTCACCAACGACAACGATAAGCAAGCAGAAACGGCTATGCCGTCCTTTTTTAAGAAGTTTATGCTTCCGATGCTAGCGATACTTCGTATCGCTTTAAGGTATCCGTCTCTGCCGAAATATAAGGAATAGAGTATCAAGTGAAACTTATGCTTTCTTATATTTTAAACAAACAGGCTGCGTCAAAATTAAGCTAGAGAAGCTTAATTTTGACGCAGCCTGTTTCTATTTTGTATAAACGACTTGTCCTTGTTTTACCGTTTGCTTCACCTCCATTTCGTGCCCTTCCTTATGGAATAGCACGAAATCAGCTTCTGCTCCAATCGTTAAGCCCTGCAAACTTCCAAGTTTAGCAGCCCTTGCGGGAATTAAAGATGCCATGTCCCATGCGTCCTGCCAAGAACACAGTCCGATCTGGATGAGATGTTCCACACCCTTAATCAAGGGCAGTGCAGATCCAGCAAGAAGTCGCTCATCGCAAGCGAGATGGAGCCGTCCCAACTCTGTCAGCACGACTGCACCGCCGACTGTTGTTTCATAACGATTCGGCGGCATACCTGCTAATGCCACCGTGTCGCTAACTAACAACATTCGACCAGCTTTAGCTCGATAAAATGCTTTGATAACAGAATCTGGCAAGTGAATTCCATCAGCAATTACGCTAGCATACAGTTCATCATGAGCTAACTGATCCCAGATATAATTTGGATGACGCTGCAAGACAGGATGAGCACCGTTCCCTAAATGAGTGGACATAGCAGCTCCAGCCATAACGGAGGCTGCAATCTGTACACTATTGGCGCTCGTATGTCCTATTGATGCGAGAAGGTTTCGCTTGCAACACCAATGAACAAATTCTTCTGAGTTCGGCCATTCCGGGGAGAACGTCACGATCCGGAGACGCTCATGTGAGTGTTTCATCCATTCCTCCATCAGATTCAGATCAGGAGGCACAATACAATCCAATGCATGCGCACCACGCGGACCATCAGCCCGTGATAAAAAAGGCCCTTCAAGATGAATACCTGCCACGCTAGCCTCATAAGGCAAGTTGCTTCCAATAGCACATATAGCTTCATGAATTGAGGTCAACAAACGACTAATCGCTGATGCTTCATTTGTAATAACGGTTGGCATAAAGGAAGTCACACCTAACGACCACTGCATCTCTATGATACTGCTAAGTTCATTCGGTGTAAGTCCTTCGCGGTTAAAGTCGATCCCGCCATATCCATTGATCTGAAGATCGACCAAGCCGGGTGCAATCAACGGAAGCGCCCCGACCTCAGCATCAGCATCCGTTACCACAGGTTCCATACCCGCAATTCGTCCGCCCACACACTTGATCTCAATAGGCTCCCCTGTACGATAATGCAACCCTCGATATAAAGCCATTTCTCTCCCGTCCGAATCAGCTGTACTATGCATTGCTTTCGCCTTCTACTTCACCGTAAGCCTCCCGATCTGTAAACATCGTACAAGATGGATGCTTGCGCAATATGGATGCTGGGCAAGAAATATCGATTGGCCCACGCCGTACAGCAGCAACCGCTTTGCGCTTGGTCGCACCTGGAACCGTGCAGTATAGATAACGTCCTGACATCAGGGTTGGAATCGTTAGCGTCAATGCACGTTCAGGCACATCAGTCAAAGCATTAAAGCAGCCATCATTCACCTGCTGCTGTCTGCATTCCTGATCCAAATAGACGACCTTCACCGTATGCGGATCCTGAAAGTCCGCTTCTTGCGGATCATTAAATGCAATATGCCCGTTCTCGCCAATACCAAGACATACAATGTCAATCGGAGCTTCCCGAAGTAATGTGCCATAGCGTTCGCACTCGGCCACAGCATCTGCGCTGCTGTCAATCAGATGGATCTGACCGAAACCAACCAAATCAAAAATACTTCTCTGCAAAAAGCGGCTAAATAATTGTGGTGCATTCAGGGACAAACCGATATATTCATCCATATGAAATGCCGTCACTCGGCTCCAGTCGATATGATCTGCACCTCGCAAATACTCGAGCATTTCATTCTGTGAAGGGGCAGCAGCAAATACCATACGAACCTGGCTCTGCTCCGCAAGTAACTGCCGTAGCTTAGCAGCCACCGCCTCACCCGCATGCTTGCCCATCTCCTGCCGATCATCATGAACTTCAATCTGAAGCCAATCTATTTGTTCTTTCAGTTTCACTGTATAACACTCCAATCCTTATTGGATAACATTATCTGATTGCTGAATAATTAACGGATGCTCATTGGCCACTCCAGTTCAATACCCTCACTTACTAACCTTGCCTGGAATTCTTTACGAAGTTCCTGCTTCTCATAGACCTGTTCAGGCGTATGACCCCCGTCCAAACAGAAACTTGCTAGTAGACCTGCAACCTCGCCAATATTCCATTCAACAGGATGAAGGCGGTAGCAGCCGTTGGTAATATGCGTTGTACCGATATTTTTACAAGCAGGCAGTAAATTGCCACCCCTAAGTGGAATCAAACTTCCAAGTGGAATTTGGAACGGCAAGCTCTCGACATCGATATAATTCCGTCCTGCTGAGCTTGGATGCAAGTCAATATGGTAGTAGCCGATACCAACCGAATCATCAAATTGCGCTCCCACCTTGCCTTGCTGAAACAGCGGGCTGACATGCTGCTGCAATACCGTAAACCGAGCGCGGATTCTTCTAGATTCCCGTACATATACGTGCTGTGCCATGCCATCTTTCGTTCCACACACATCCGGGCGAAGCCGCAATCCAGGATAGCCCATCTTGCCATCAGGGCGCGGTGCTTCCGTCTGCATCCAGTGCAGCATGGATAAGCTTAGCTGCTTGGCGCCTTCCAGATGGCGCAGCCTTTCTTCTTCAGGCACGTCGATAATCGGACCTAGCCAATAATCATTCTGCGGCCAGTTGACGAGTGTAATATCCGAATCAAAGGTGTTAGGCTGAAACTGGCTCTTATCAATCACCCTGCGGTAGTTCCACAGCGAGAACATCCCGTCACGTGGAAACAAGGCATACTCTTTTTTAGCCAATGTACGCGGATCTGAGCCAAACCAGCTTAACTGACGCTCCGGCCAAAAATCAGCCTTATAACTGTGCCAGAAATCATAATCCTTCGGCTTGTCGATCGTGTGATCTTCACCCTCGATATAATCCATCGCGAAGCAATGGGTAATCGACTGCATATCCATCGGATCAGCAGGGCCATCAAGCGCATTCAGTTCGCCTGTTTCCTGCTGTGACTCAGCACCAGTCACATAATCTACTTTAGCCAGTGGCAAGAGATCACCGCATTCGGTTGCATCCAACACATAAGGCGCCGTCAGCACCAACTGATCGCCGCTCTCCAAGTGACGAACCGTAACCGATCGAACTACATTGCCATCGGTCTCACAGTTTTCCGCTTTCCAGCCAGTTAAAACACGCAAGCGACCACTATGTTCATAAGGCGCAAGCATGGACAACAGCACAGCATGTGCAGCTCGTGGTTCATGAGAAACCCGGCTGACGATCGCCCTCCCTGGATTAAATAAAGGCAACACCTTCGCCTCATCGGTCAGTGGGAAATAGCTCCGATAGTAGTCCCTAACGCGTTGCCTGTACGTTCTGTAGCTGCGTGTCCCCCCAAACTGCTCAATCCATTGATGTTCATCTGGTGGAACCGCCTGAGCTGTTAATTGTCCTCCAATCCAGGCGCATTCCTCTGTCATAATCACCTTATAACCTGATCTACAGGCGGAAAGTGCCGCTGCAGTTCCCCCTGTTCCCCCTCCTATGATGACGATATCAGCAGTTTCTTGCTTGATCATTGCTCCATCTTCTCCCTTCAAATGGATAAACCTCATTGAAAATCTGTTGGACTCTTGCCGGTATGCTTCTTTAACACCCGTGCAAAATAGCTGGGGTCCTTATATCCCAGTCGATTCGCTACCTCATACACCATCACCCGTTCAACCTGAAGTAAGTGAATGGCCTTCTCGATCTTCTTGTTCAATACATAATTGGAAAATGATTCGCCCGTTACTTCCCTAAACAGTCTGCTGAGATATGAAGAATTAATATAGACATGATTCGCTACCTCATCACGAGTAATATTGTCGTAAATATGATCATCCACATAATGAATCACCTGCTTGATCAGCTTGGTCTTTCGATCGGACCATAAGCCTTCATACCACTGACTCAGCTCGTTAAAGCGCCCAATCCACCAAGCCTGAATCTCCTGCAACGAGTGAAAATGCTCCGGATATTGCCACAGGTAATATTCCTTATCGTTCAAGCAGTCCCGAACACTTCTGCCCAGCCGGTGAACAAGCTTCGTATATAGGCCTGTAAACTGATAAAAGATCTCACCGCCAAAGAAAATTTCATGTGTGTGGGTCCATTTGGCAAAATGATTATCAATAATTCGTTTGGTCTCTTGTGGATCGTTTATTTCAACACTATGCACAAGCAGCGCTTCATCCGCCTCATTCAGCACAGCAAGCTGCTCCCTTACAGGCTGGATCATATTCTCCTGCAGGATGAGCCCCGTACCCAGCATCATTTTCAAACACATAATTCGTTTTACCTTCATATTAATATCAGGCAGCTCGATCACAGGTACCATGCTTGATCCGATTGCAACCGTGATACAGCCATTAGACAGCTCACTTGCCAGCTGATAGATTTGGTTCGTCCATAATTGCATATCGTCCAAAGAGTTATTCTCCCCTTGATACAGCACAATCGTTCGACCGTTCGCGGTTTGATAACATATGCCTTTGTTCTTTAGCGTCTGATTTACCAGCTTATATAAGGAGAAATCCAACCAATCCTGGTCTCGCCCAGCCTCTTCATCTGCTTTGAAAGAATCCATTTCAAAAATAACAACAGACGCAAGTAAATTCAGATTTAAATTAATTTTATAAAAACGAATCTGATCCTCCAGTTCATCTGCTGCAAGGTCCTTTTCACCATTCAGCCAGCCTTCGAGAAACAGACTTCGGAGCTCAGACAGGTTCGCTTCTAACTGTTCTTCCATATGGACGGAGTGCTCCTGCAGTTGCTGAATCGACACCCACTTTTCCATTAGCTTCGTAAGCTCTAACTGCAGCTCAGTCTTCCCGATTGGCTTAAGCAGATAATTGTTTACCCCGAGCCCTATACATCTTCTTGCATATTCAAATTCATCATGCCCGCTGATGATGATCACTTTTGTGGAAGGCTCTTGTTTCAGAATCGCCTCTGTCATTTCTAAACCATCCATAACTGGCATTCGAATATCAGCAATTACTAAATCAGGCAGTTTCTCGCTAAATAATTCCATGCCCTCCAGACCGTTAGAAGCAGTGCCAACTAGCTGCATGCCAAGTTTCTCCCATTCAACTGCTTCCGATAACCCCTTTCTTACTCGTGGTTCATCTTCTACTATGATAACTTTCATGCTGCACCCCCTCGGACAATCTATCTGCAACAATCTTGATAATCACTCGGGTTCCTTTGGCTGGCAGGCTGCTCATTCTGAACTCCATGTCTTCCCCATACAGTAATTTTAGCTGCTGATAAATCGTTCGCAGTCCGTAGGTTACTTCGGATGGACCATCCAATCTCTTGATTTCTTTCAGAAGAAATTTCAATCGCTTTCTTTCAATACCAATTCCTGAGTCCTGGATTCGGAACTCCACATTACGCCCTGATGCTGTAATCTCAATTTGTAGCCAGCAATTCTCCACTCTTCTTTCCAGACCATGAATAATTGCATTCTCAATAATCGGTTGCAGCATGAGCTTGATAATTTTCAAGTTCTCTAGTGCAGGCTCAACCTTCCAATGAATATCAAATTTATCCAGATGACGAAACTGCTGAATGCGAATGTAATACTTCAGATGATCGACAGCCTCCCCAATCGTAACGTACTCCCGTCCTTTGCTTAAGCTAAGTCGAAAATAACGCGACAAATCGAGTATGACATTGCCGATTTCTTCATTCCCTTTTTCCACAGCAACCCAATAAATAGAATCGAGTGTATTATACAAAAAATGCGGATTAATCTGGGACTGCAGAAATTTCAGTTCAAGCTCCTTTTTATGCAGCTGCTCTGCAACGATCATTTCACGCATTCGCTGTTCATTTCCAATCATTTCATTAAACCTCTGCTGCAAAAATCCTAGCTCATCCATTCGCTTGATCTCAATTGGCATGAGAGGTAAACCCTTCTCAACGAACACTATCGCTTGTTTCAATTTTTTGATCGGATTCACAATTTGAGTGTATAGCATCATTGATAAAACAATAAAAACAAATCCGAGTATGATTCCAAACGTTGTTGCAGCGCCTCTCAACTGCCGAAAGTCTTTCATGATCTCCTTCTCAGGAATAATCATGTAAATATTCCAGTCTGTTACTTCAGCACGTTGATGTACAGCTATATAGGAGTCATTATAGATGTCAAGCATCTCGAACTCATTAGGTCTTTCAGAATCGAACTCATGGAGCAGCTCGATTGAAAGTGTATCTCCATTTTTAAGATCGCTAATATCCGTACCCGTTCGGAATATGACTTGCCCATTCGGATTGGTAATTACAATCGCAGTGCCTTTCCAGAGATCGACTTCACCGATCATATAATTCAGCATCTGCTTGGCAACATCGACCATCAGGATATTATCGCGTTGTCCCACCCCAGGTATACGACGTAGTAGCGTGATTAAGGGCTCCTTGTCAGAGAACATGGAATTGCTGTCTTGTATATCCACACGGATATCAAGCGGAACGACCCGTTCATCCAATTCTTGTTGCCAGGTAACGACCTCGTCAGAAACAATCGTGCTCCCCTCTGTGGTCGACAGCACCTTGCTCGAAGCTACATTATAGACTGAAACGCCATAAATATCGGTATTTCCGGCAGTTAAGCTCTTAAGCCTCTGAATAAGCTGTACTTGCCCCCAAATGGATGAAAAATCAGAAAAATCCGGGTTATCCTTTACCAGTTGATTGAATTCACTATCACTGACAATGGCATTGAGCATCTGCAGGTTGCGATTCAGATGAATGTCGATATTACCCGTCACAGCTCTTACCGTTTGATTCGCAAGCTCGCTGATCTTATTCTCAAGAATATCCTGAAACCAGAAGAAAATCGCAACGACAAGTAAAAAAAAGAGAACAAACTGACCACCAATAAGCACAATCAGCTTGCGTCTGATCGTAGATTGATTAGGTGACAGTCTCTTCTCCAAAGGTATTACCCCTTCCTGAACCGCTTCTAGTTGACTTATTTCGATTTATACCAAGCATTAACTTCTTCTGTAATTTGGTCTCCGCCCTTGGCATTGTAATCCTTCACAAAGGTATCAAATGCATCGATCGGTACATGACCAACAATAATTTTGGTGAATACTTCTGTGCGCATTTGTTCAAGCTTGCTCTTATTCTCAGCCATTGCCTCACCAGGAGCCCCAGTAAACAGATTAGGAATTCCGTACTTTACAGAGTTCTCAATCGTTCCGGTCAGATTGAAATCAGATCCGAGGGCTTCCATCTTCTTCTTGTTCAGTTCTTTAGGCTGCATGAACATTAGCTGCTGACGATATCCGTATTTGTTATGATTTTCGAAGTTCAGTGCATATTTACCGTCTACCATATCATACATTAAACCTTCGCCTAAATCGTCGAAGCCGAATACAAACTTGTCGAGGTTATCTGGATTTGCCATCCATTGAAGCATACTAAGAATGGCGTCCTCATTCTTCGCCTTGCTACTGATCATGATGAAGGATTTGTAATCCGCTCCGCCTGCAACACCATGTTTGCCTGCAGGACCAGCTGGAGGTTGAATCATAATCCATTCTGCATTCGGGTCGTTCTGTTTGTTTGTGTTAATTTCACTACGAGTGGCAGCCCATGAACCTTCATAAATACCAACTTGGCTATTAGAAACACGCTCCTGGTAGTTTTTCACTTTCATAACAGGCCATTCGTTATCAAGCAACTTGCTTGTGTACAGCTTGTTGATGTAAGCAAGCGCTTCTTTCATTTCTGGTTGTGTATCAGCAGGTACAAGCTTGCCGTCTTTCTCTAAATAGTAGCCAGGAATAACGCCGAATGCGCCATATAGGAATGACCAGCCCATCATATTGTCATATGCAACTAGTCCGTAAGTATCGTTCTTGCCATTGCCATCTGGATCCTGATCACGGAATGCTGTAGATACCTTCTCAAGCTCTTCCAATGTAGTTGGCACTTCCAGCTTCAGCTTATCCAGCCAATCCTTGCGGATATAGACGTTATCCGTTGCCTTGTTGCCATCTCCAAGAACTGGAATCGCGTAAGTTTTGCCGTCATATTTAGCTGCTTCCCAAGCAGTTGGATATACGGCATCCTTCAGGGTCGGATACTTGTCGATATATTCGTCAAGCGGTTTCAATGCACCTAGCGCAGCGTTCTCGGTTATCCATTTCTGGTTGGAGGCAGCCGTAAAAAATAAATCTGGAATATCATTAGATGCAAATTTTAAAGTCAGCTTATTCATGTACTCATCGGAAGTTGCAGGACCATATTCGATCTGCAGATCCACATTATTCTCTTGTTCGATTAATTTCGTCCAAGGGTTGTTGTTGATATCTTCCCCGTCTTGGAACTTGGATCCGCCAGCCATGAAGATCTTGATCGGGGTTGGATCAGCCTTAGAGACATCACTTGTCGGAGCCGATGCATCCGAGCTTGTTGCTGGTGTGGTAGAAGATTCGCTTTTAGTGCCTCCACATCCTGCAGTCAAGGCTAGCACTAATGGAATCGCAACAATTGACGTCAATGATTTTTTGAACTTGTTCATCGATATACCCACCTTATCTTTATATAATATACAACTAATCAGTCCAACAATGAAGCTAGAATGGCGGCTACTCTTTCAACGCCCCTAACATCACCCCTTTCGCAAAATACTTTTGAACGAATGGATAAATGATAATCATAGGTACAACGCTCGCAATAATTGCCGCAGCCTGCAGTGTCTCAGTAGCGACCAGGAACATGCCTGTATTGTTCGTCGTCTCGATATTGGATTCACTGAGAACGATCAGATTTCGCAGATAGACCTGAAGCGGATTTAAATCCGAATTGCTGATATACATGACGGCATCGAAATAGGTGTTCCAATGCATAACACCATAGAATAAAGATAAGGTAGCAATGGCCGGCATCGATAGTGGCAAGTAAATATTCCATAGAATCTTGCCATGTCCCGCACCGTCAATCTTTGCCGACTCCTCCAAGCTCATCGGCACCGCCAGGAAGAAGTTCCGCAAGAGAATCAGATTGAATGCACTGACAGCAGAAGGCAACAGCATAACCCACATCGTGTCCAGCAAATGTAGTTCTCTTAACAACAGGTAACTTGGAATCATACCTCCCTGGAACAACAAGGTGAACAGCACCATATTCATGACTAAGTTTTTGCCCTTCACCCCCTGCTTCGACAACGGGTATGCCATCAGCGTAGTTAAGGTCATGTTAATCGCAACACCTGCTACGACACGGATAATCGAGACCATAAATGCTTGATAGAAGTCGCCGTCTTGCAGCAGCAAGCGATAGGCTCCCCAGTGGAATTCCACCGGAAAAATCGTTACCTCATTAGATACGACCGCCCTTTGGCTGCTGAATGATTGCGCAAGCACGTGCAAGAATGGAAACAGCGTAATTGTTCCGAACAGTGTCAAGAAGAAGTAATTGAATATTGTTACTGGATGCAGTTTTCGTAATATGTTCATTACCATAATCCTCCTTTACCAAGCTTCTTAGAGGTATAGTTCGTCGTATAGATCAGTATCAGACCCACTGTGGCCTGGAACAAACCGACCGCTGTAGCGAAGCTGTATTTCTGCTGGGTCAGACCTACACGATAAACGTAGGTATCAATAATATCTCCGACTTCATAAACGAGCGGATTGTACAGCATGAATACTTGCTGAACGCCGATTTCCAAAATATTTCCCAGTTGGAGAATAAACATGATTATAATGGTCGACTGAATACCTGGAAGTGTGATATACCAGATTTCATGACGCTTCTTAGCGCCGTCCATCCTCGCCGACTCATATAACGACGGGTCAATACCGGCAATTGCTGCGATGAACACGATTGCAGACCATCCGGATTCCTTGATGATATTGGATATAATCAGAATGCTTCGGAAATAAGCCGGCTCCTTCATGAAGATAATCGGCTCACCACCGAACCATGTAATGATCGCATTGAGCATTCCTTGCGTGGAGAGCACTTGCAGCACGATTCCCCCAAAAATAACCCATGAGAAAAAATGTGGCATATAAAATAAGGTTTGAGCAAACTTACTGAACCATCTGATGCGGACCTCATTCAGCATGATCGCCAGAAGGATCGGTACCGGAAAACCATAAATCAACTTATAAAAACTGATGAGCAGCGTGTTGACAAGCACCGTAATAAATTCGGAATCCTGAAAGAACCTTGCAAAGTGTTTCAATCCGACAAAATCACTTCCCGCAATTCCTTTGAACGGGCTATAATCTTGGAAGGCAATAATCACGCCATACATCGGCAAATATTTAAAGATAATAAAATACAACACACCAGGTAGCAAAAACAGGTACAACATCCAATCAACTCTTAGTGCCTGACGCCATGTTTGGCTTTTCATGTTGATCATCCTCACTTGTTAATAGCCTCTCGGCATTCGCCGGGGCAGATGGGACATGGGTTTCCTTGAACCATCAAAACTGCCTTCCTCCTACTTTCGTAGGGGGATTCTGTATTTCAGCCACAAACTCAAATCCGTGATTTACCCTTCAGCAGATATGAGGCAGCAGCCTTCTGCAACGATGGCGCGAAATCATAAACCAACAAGCTAGGGGCCTGAACATCGTCCATATCATAAGGCGATCCAAAGTGTACCCATACCGATTGTTTGCGCGATTTTATACGTTCATTTATTAGTGCTGATTTATCCTTGCCTAGTGGCTTGCTTCCTGCTGTAGCTACAATAATTAAATCAGCCTCACCTGTCTCTGATATCGCTTGAACCGTCTGATCCACATCCTTGACGGAAACTAGCTTTAGCTCAGGAGCTTTCGCCAGCAGCAACTGTACAAAACTCGTGCACTGCTCATAGCAGATCAAGATACACGCTTGTTCGCTTGTTAGGTTATGTAGCTGTTCAGTTAGGCAACCGGCCTGTATGCCCTGAAGCGGTGTCAATGCCTTCATCGCCAGAGCGTCATCTACCTTGACCGCTTCTTCCGTCAGGAACAAGGAACTGTCATATGGCTTCTGTTCGAATGTGTCGCTTGTCAGGTGATATTTTTGACGAACGCGGTTTAATCTTTCCAGGGACTCATCAATTCTAGACTCCGAAATCGTACCATCCTTGACGGCTAAGATAACTGCCTCCAGCATGGAAACTGCGTCTTCATATGAATTCGGGAAAGCGAGCAGAATGTCGGCACCAGCTTGTAATGCCTTCACACAAGCTTCTGCCTGCGTAAATTGATTCGTTATTCCCTTCATTGACAGACCATCGGTAACAATCACACCATCAAATCCGAGCTTATGACGCAGCAAGCCTGTAGTGATTGGATACGAAAGCGAAGCAGGCGTAAGTGTTTCATCTAGGGATGGAACAGCAATATGTCCAACCATCACAGAGTCTACGCCATCAGCAATCGCTCGCTTGAAAGGAATCAGCTCGAAACTGTCCATGCGTTCCGCATCAAATGACAGCAGCGGAAGATCCTCATGAGAATCCACATGCGTATCCCCGTGACCAGGGAAATGCTTGGCTGTTGCAATCAGACCGTGATCCTGATAACCTCGAATGATGGCGCTGCCTAGTCGAGATACTAGATCAGGATCCTCACCGAAAGAATGTGTCCCAATTACTGGATTGAGCGGATTATTATTAATATCCACCACCGGGCTGTAATTAAAATTAACTCCCATCGCTAGCGATTCCATTGCGGTGATTCGGCCTGCTTCATACGCAAGCGCTTCATCTTGGGTCTCACCAATCGCTCTGTTTTTAGGAAAGTGAACGGCGCCATCCTTCAGCTTGCAGCCTACTCCCGCTATAAAATCAGCGGAAATGAACAAGGGTTGTCCGCTTCCTTCCTTCATTGACACCTGTTGCATTTCGACTGTTAGTGCATGAACCTGCTCAGGCTGATGCAAGCACGTTGTGCCTAAAAACACACCGCCTATTTTCCACTCGGCAATTAATTTCCGAATCGTATCATCGAGCACCGTTCCTCCTGCTGAAACGGTAAACAGCTGGGCTACTTTTTCCTCCAAACTCATAGTTGTTCTCTCCATTTGATTCACTCCAATTTTTAGTTAATCTTTTTATTTTTTATATTAAAAAATTACATTTTATAGTTGAATTAAGAGCAGTAGATTTCGCATGATGTGATAAGGATCCTTAACGGGCAACGCCACAATACGATCTACCGGCGTTCCATCTCTGCTGCGGATTTGAATCCACTCTTTACCTAAGTCTGCTGGGAATAATTTAAATGTATAGTCATGAATTCTCTCATACCACGCCTGCAGTTCCTCATCACCTGTTAAAGAATAAGCGAGCTGACATGCATACAAACTCTCGGAATGCGGCCACCATAATTTCATATCCCATGTTTCACGAATAAGTGCCTCGAAGCTATCTGTACCTGTATTGGCTATCCCCTTCGGCTCTCCGCCATCCAAATCGATGTAACGAAACAATCCACCGTAGATCGGGTCCCATCCTGCTTGCAGCACTTCTTTCATTACTTCTGCACAGATTTGAATCATATCCGAATCTTCTTGGATCTTGGCTTCCGTCATCACAAACCATAAACTTTCCATGCTATGACCCGGATTCAAATGCCTGAGCAGCAGCTGATCCGGATTGGCATCCAGCTCGGTAATACGATCAGCAGAAGTTGGAATCACTTCGCGAATCCGATTGCTGCTATCCCGAAACTTGTAAACAATCCGCCTGCACTCTGTCATCGCTTTCTGCCGGTAATGGCGCTTCATCTCTTGCTTATCGAACGCTTCTGCCGCTTGCGCCAGAGCTTGTAACGTGTTGAGCTTGATCATCGCATAGCCATGCGCATCCATGCCTACAGGGATTGGATAAGGTTCACTCCTTGCGGTCCCATCTACCAGGCGTTGTTCCACCAGCTCATATAACCTTGCCGCACGTTCGTATGCCTCAACATCGCCTGAAATCAGAGCATATTCTGCAAAACCCATAATGACA
This sequence comes from Paenibacillus sp. FA6, assembly GCF_051550225.1. NCBI lineage: Bacteria > Bacillati > Bacillota > Bacilli > Caryophanales > Paenibacillaceae > Paenibacillus > Paenibacillus sp. FA6. The sequence continues at coordinate 3,992,855 of NZ_CP188820.1, forward strand.
AAGCAATCGGCATAGAAACTGACATTGTATCCTTCACCCGGCTGCATCTCCTTTAGCTGGCCATCTTCCGTCAATAGAAAGCTACAATCGCCTTCCGGCAAAAACGCATGGTCAACTAGGAATTGGTAAGCTGCCTCCGCTTGTTCTCGATAGGATTCTGCCGACTCAGACATAATCCCCTGCTTGCATAGGGCATAAATACGTGACCATACCCATAGAAATCTGCCTTGAGACCAAGTGAATTTATCGCGATGAATCAATTGGTCGCCTTCTGCATTAAATCCAGTAAAAATACCGCCATACCGCTGATCCACAGCTTGCTTCCAGAAAGGGAGCACCTGCTCTGTTAAATGCTTGAGATGAAAGGTGTGAAGTTCATTTATGCGTTGCATTGCATTCCCTCATTTCAAATTTGACGAAAGTTAACCATTCGATATCACGAACCAAACTATTTATAATTTAATTATATATGCCCGACGCTTCGCAATGTAAGCGAATTCAAGTTGAAAGATGCGGACTATTGTGACAACAAAATATAACGCTTGATCATTACGACAATAAAGGATCACCCCCACCTGCGCCATATAGCACAAGAAAGAGATGACCCTTCACATAAGCAATATATTTTCTAAATACAAACTTAGACTGTATTATCCTAACCGAACGGGTTGACCCGTTTTTACAGACTCATATCCGCCAAGGGCAACTTGTGCGGAACGTAGACCATCCTCACCCGTGATCGGCACTGCCTTACCTTCGAGTAGCACATCGACGAAAGACTTGATCAAATGATCGTCCATCGAATCGCCCCAGAATTCCCACGTTCCTTTGCCATTCTCATCGCTGTATAGCTCGTTGCTCTGAGCAAAGGCATCAATCGTAATAACACCTTCCGTACCGATGATTTCCATCGTGACATCTCCCCATGTCGGGAAGGATTGCGGACGGGACCAGCTTGTATCGAGCACGCCGAATACGCCATTTTCAAACTTAACATGAATCATCCCCGCATCATCGACTTTCAAGCCTTCATTGAATAAAGTTCCTGTATAGGCATACACTTCAGCTGCCCTTGATCCTGTGAACCAGTTCATTAAATCCATAACATGCACGGTATGATCAAGCAGCGCACCTCCGCCGGACAATTCTGGCTCTACGAACCAGCGACCCGGATTCGTACCGCGATTGGTGCCCTTGATGGCGATAATGTCACCAATCGAACCGCGATCTACCGCTTCCTTCGCACGCACTACTGAGATTAAAGAACGGCATGGGAAGGCTGTCATTAGCTGGACATTATTGTCCTTACATGCATCGATCATCGCTTCCATCTCCACAACCGAGATGCCGAGCGGTTTCTCGCATAGCACATGCTTGCCTGCCTTTGCTGCGGCAATCGTCAACTCAGCATGGTGCACATTCTCCGAGCAGATGACAACGGCATCAAGCTCTGATACTGCAAGCAGCTCTCGATAATCCGCATAATACGCAATCTGATATCGATCCACTACATCCGCAACACGGTCATGCACCTCATCTGCGATTCCGACAATTTCCACCTGTGGCAACGTACGGAATCCTTCCAAATAAGAAAAGGCATGCATATGTGCAAAGCTAATAAACCCTACCTTTAATTGTCTCATTTCGATATTCCCCCTTCTGCGTTTGCCTCAAGCGAAACGACCTTGCCCGTCTTCGCCGACTCCACAGCTGCAAGTCCGATCTCAAGCGCCTTGTATGCATCGTGTGCTGTCACAATTGCCTCATCCCCGCTCCGAATGCAACTAATATAGTGCTGGAGCTCCAGCTCATACTGCGTCTTATAACCAGGACTTTCCGGTATCGCGACGAATTTGCTTGCCTTATTCTGCTGCTCCATCTGGCGAATAGCGAGTGAGCTGCACTTCTCACTATCATTTCGAATAACACCCAAGTTTCCTGCAAGCTCAATTCCCGTGTGGAATGCTCCCGGATAGCCCCAAGAAGCTTCAAGATTTGCCACTGCCCCACTAGCAAAATTTAACGTTACATAAGCAAACTCCAGCTTGCCATCGTTATGCGCCATCGCATAGACCGACTTGACCTCACCCATCACCCAGCGCAAATAGTCGATATCATGAATCATCAAATCGATAATTACGCCTCCACTTTTATCCGCTTCCCGGAACCATGGCGCCACATCTGCCGGATGTGCACCTCTGCGCTTCGTATGTACAACGCCAACTTGACCGATCTTGCCTTGATCAACAAAATCCTTCATGCGAGCATACTCTGGAAAGAACCGCACGACATGGCCGACAAACAGTCGTACACCATTCTCTTCGCAGCACTGAATCATGTCCTTTGTATCTTCGAGCGACAAGGATACAGGCTTTTCACTGATTACATGCTTGCCTGCTTTTGCTGCCTTGATCGTCATTTCCTTATGCAAATAGCTTGGCACCGTCACACTGATCACATCGAAATCTGCCTCTGCCAGCATTTGATCAATAGAATAGTAAGGAGTAGCGCCAGTTTGCTGTTCCAAATCCTGCGCCCGCTCAGGAATAATATCGCATACTGCTGTCAGCTCGACATCTGCCATCTTATGATAAGCAGATGCATGCACATGCCCCATTCCTCCGCAACCTACAACCGCTACTTTCATCATTGCACCTCATTTTCTTCTGAATATTCATTGAATATCGTTTCAAGTTTAAGATATACTTTTGCTAGGCTTCCGTAAATGCGGACTTATGTGCAGTTTGTATCCAAATTAGTTCTACACGAAGAAAGGAAGAGCTACATCATGACGGGAATTATTCAGGAACCGATTATTTATCAACACTCCGCACTTCGCCTCAAAGTTTGGCGCTTTGTGGATAATCGACCTGTAACAAAACAACAAGCGAATTGGCATTATCATAAAGAAATCGAACTCATCCTAGTTGAACAAGGTCAGCACGAATTCGAAACTCAGAATCAACTTTATCTGCTTGAGCCTGGTGACATTGTATTACTCGGTTCTTCCCAGTTGCACAGAGCACGCAAGATCAGCCAGGAAACCTTGTCATATATTGTATTGCATGTTGATTTACAACCCTATTTTGATCCTGCTGTAATGATGTATTATAGTCACTTTGCAGAGCTCAAGGAGCCTTTTGATGTAATGAACTATATTTTTGACAATAAAGAGGCCAAACGTGAGATTGCTTGTATTATTACAGATATCCATGACGAAATCATGCAGCAAAGAAAAGGATATGAGCTTGCTGTCAGCATGCGCATGCAGCAATTCATGTTGACTCTGCTTCGTTATGACACACGCAACAAGCTGCAAGCCCACAGCCAGATGGATGGCGACTTTCTTCAGCCTATTGTAGCTTATATACAAGAGCATCTTGCAGAACGCATAGATATGCATGAAGTATGCAGCATAGCTGGGATGAGCTATGCGCATTTCTCCAAATATTTCAAACGAAAAATGGGGATATCCTTTACGGATTATGTCAACCGCAAAAGGATATCGAATGCCGAGCGCTTGCTCGTCACTGAAAATCGGAGTATTCAAGATATTGCTGAATCCGTTGGAATTAACAATAGAGCCCACTTCTATGAATTGTTCAAACGGTATAATAATTGCACTCCAAAGCAGTATTTGGATAAAATGCTATCACAAGAGGATACGAATCCCGATATTCGGCAGCTTCATTCCACTTGACCCCTATGAAATGGATTCTCGCATCTTAATATTTAATAATCGTAGCGATTGTTCTCGTAGGCTTCATGTAATTGTCATAAGCTTCTTGTGCACGATCAATTGGGAGTACATCGGTAATAAGTGGCTTAAGCGATATACGTCCTTCAGCTAATAACCGAATGTACTCCACTATATTTCTTCCTTCAGTCCAGCGAACAAAGCCAAGCGGATAATCACGATTCTCCCTCTCATACCCCTTATCGTAACGACCAGGCCCACCTGCTCGTGAAATAAGCATCTGTGCTTCTTTTCGGAACATAAGACTTCTTGAAAACTCTGCTGTCAAATCACCAACAATGACGATTTTACCACGATCCCGAATCCACTCTAACGATTTATTAATAAGCACCTCGCCTGGACCGCTCACACATAGAAGAACCGCATCTGCTCCTGCTGCTCCAACTGCATCTGCTAAGTTAGCTTCCAATTGCTCTTGCGAATCGTACATATGTAATATTCCTTGTCCACGAAGCATATCGACACGCTCGCTATTTAGATCAATTCCAGCTACGCGATTGGCAGCTGCCTGAGAAATTTGTGAGATCATGTTCCCAAGCGTACCTAAACCAACAACAACAGCCGACTCTCCAAACCTAAGATCAGCTACACGCAGTGCATGTATGGCAATCGCACCTAGACCAGCGAATGCAGCTTCTTCAGGATCTACATGACTTGGCACTACTGCGGTTAGATTAGCTGGAACACACAGCCACTCTGCATGTTTCACATACGGCGCTCCGTAGCAAGCAATACGTGCTCCAACTTCAATATGATGAACACCTTCCCCTACCTGCTCGACAATCCCAACCGCACTGTAACCAAGCGTTACTATTTGATCGGATGCCCGCTTTACAAATTCCAACTCCGTACCAGGACTAATAGCAGAATATTCCGTACGAATCAATACATGTCCAGCTTGTAGTTCAGGCTTGTTCAATTCAGCCAATACAATCTTCCCTAATTGCGTAGCAACTGCTTTCATGTTTAATTCCTCCCTTTATGCACTCTACTCCCATGATAGCGTCAGAGCTAATATATAGACAAATCTTTAACTCGTCTTTAAATAATTATGCAACAGGGATGGAAGTTCATCGAAACCTACGTCAACGAAATTTACATTCAGATTTTATTCCAAAGATAGATTTTGCAACAATTGAAATTGAACCTTATTCACGATCTTGTATAATAGAGTAATATAATCCAGAAAGTTCATTGCAATTTCTTAGCGAATGATGCACATTAACCCTACAATGATTGGGAGGGACATATCACAATTATGCAAAAGAAATCAAATACTGAACAATCTGCACCCCCAGTTCCCAAAGATCTGGGCATACCTGTACAGACCGCCCAAACTATTGACGCAGCATATGGTGTTGAGGATGGAGCAAACGTTATCTACACAACTGTAACTGGCAGCGATGCTTCAGGCCAATTCGCCACTTTTCATGTCATTAACCTTGATACCAATTCGCTCATTCGCTCTTTCAATCTTCAAGATACATCAAACGCATGGAATCATCTGATAACCAAAGACGGTCGTGTCTATATCGGAGCTTCTCATAAAATGTTCGTCTATTCACCAGATACCAAGCACGTGTCAGATCTAGGTATTCCGATTGCTGGAACCTCATCGATCTGGTCGCTTACAGCTGATGAGCAAGGCAATGTCTACGGAGGTATTTATTCTGACAGCATCCATGGTCGTGTATTTAAGATTGATGCCAATACGCTTGCTATTACAGACTTGCTGAATGCTCCTGTTGATGACAAGGAAGATTATATCCGAAGCCTCGCCTATCATGATCGTTGTATCTATGCAGGGACAGGCTCCTACAACGGACGAGTATGGAGAATTGACCTAGCAACGCTAGGTAAGACGAGGATTGAGCCTCCTGGAACGCCAGATGACCCTGTTTATCAAGGGAAGTACAATCAGATGGGCTTCGTATACGACATTGAAATTTATGATAAATTTTTGTTCGCCTTTTACAGTGGTCCTTCAATCATGCACATTTATGACTGTGAGGAGCACTCATGGAAAGATAGAACTTTTGAGGATATTCGGGGGACCAGAAGTGTATCCGGTTATAAGGACGGCAAATTATATACGAGCAAGATGTCTGATAAGCATATGTGGGAGATTGATATTGCCATGCTGACTGAACAACCTGTTATCGATTTCGATGAAAGTATTCGCAATTGCAAATGGCTTCATTTACCCAATCACCCTGAATTCATTAATGGCGCAATGGTCACGATCTCCTATGACGGTAAGATAGTTTTGTATGATCCAAAGCAAAAATTGAAGAAAGTACTCCCTAATTTACTAAAAGGTCAGGGAATTAATATCCAAACGCTTGAAACTGGACCAGACGGGAATATCTATCTGAGCACTTTTATGGGATCAGAAGGTGCTCAGTATAATATTCATACAGGTGAATTCACTTTATTTCCACTTGAGCAATCAGAAGGAATCGGGCATGTAGGTGATACGATATATTTTGGTGTATATCCTAAAGCTGAAATCTCCGCTTGGGACACCAAGTCACCTCTTCCTATTGTGACTGGACCTGAACTATTGTTCCACATCGGAGATGAACAAGATCGTCCATTTGTAGTGACTGAGGGTGACGGCAAGCTGTTAATCGGTACGATTCCCGGGTATTCCAAAAGTGGTGGAGCATTAACAATCTACGACCCTGTGGCATCCGTTGCAAGCGGTAAACCGCAAGTCGAAGTTAACCGCAATGTGGTCCAAGATCAAAGTATCGCAAGCTTGCTATATAAAGATGGATGGATCTATGGCTCCACTTCGATATTTGGGGGTCTTGGAAGTATTCCAGTCGGAACTCGCGCAAAGCTGTTTGTGTGGGATGTTCGCGCTAAGGTAAAGCGATATGAGTGGGAGCCAAAGATCGAAGGACTCGCCAACCTGCAGATGATCAGCGGCTTGGTGTTTGGGCCGGACGGATTCATATGGGCAGCAGCCAATGGCATTGTATTCGCATTTGACCCAATTACGTTCGAGGTCGTTAAATCAAGAAATATTCATCCCGATATAACACAATACGGCAAATGGCGTCCGGTATATCAACGCTTCAGCAGTGATGGTCTGCTTTATTCCAATGCCGGAGAAAGATTGGTCGTAATTGATCCAGAGACGATGGATTATACGCTAATACGAAATAATACTTCCTTGTTCACGATGGACAAGCAAGATAATCTGTACGTAGCTAGCGCAACGAAACTTCTTCGTTATCCTGCATTTGCTAAACAAGAGAATTAGCGTCACTTCTAACGACCTTTATTAGCAGGAGTCAAGTAGAAACGGGTACCGTCCTTTATCAAGGACGGTACCCGTTTCAGTGGAAATATAAGGATTAGAGTATCCAGTGAAACTTATGCTTTCTTATATTTTAAAGAAAAACCACAGCCTCATGCGGTTGTGGTTTTTCACGGTGGAAGCGAGGGAAGTCGAATCCAACGCAATCATTTCTTAACCTGCCTTGGACTAGTATTTGTTACATACGTTGCAAAAAAATAATACTGCCCCAAACAATATGTTTGAGACAGTATTATTAAGCTCTAGATTAGAGTTTTACGACATTCTCAGCTTGTGAGCCGCGATTGCCTTGTGTGGTATTAAATTCTACACGTTGACCTTCATCCAAAGATTTATAACCGTCTCCAACTTAACGGCTTTTCTGGAGAACCATGTTCGGAATTCACTTAATAAAGAATCGATATATGTTAGCATATGGTCATTTTCCGAGAACTTTTGACTGTCCAGAACTGATACTATTTTTTTTATAATTGACGAATTTCCATGTTGATTCTGGATTGTGAAAGCAATTTTTTTTCGTTCTATCATCTTGTAGTATTTGAGATCACTTTTTTCGTTTTTTCCCCAGCTTCACTATAATAAGGTCTGCTTGACTGATCCAAAACAAGTATGGATGAATTTGTGATTAAGTAATGATACTGTTCCTAATGATTGAAGTAACTCATGGTTTTGTTACTATGAAATCATTAACCCCATATCATGTGCTGCTTCCACTAGAAGTGGTGCATATTCATCCAATGTATTCATGGATAGCCGGTTCACTGGACCTGATACGGATAGTGCAGCGACAACAATGCCATTACGATTAAAGATTGGAACCGAGATAGCTGCTGCTCCAGGCTCCCTCTCTTCAAAGCTCGTGGCATATCCGCACTCTCGTATATCAAGCAACTGCTTCATGTAGCTACTACGATCTACAATGGATGACCATTCGGGGGTATTCAACAGTTCTGCCTGTTCTTCTGCAGTTGCAAACGCAACAAGAACCTTGCTAGATGCTCCAACAAATAATGGAAGCCTTGCACCAACCTGGGCCACGCGCCGAATAGCTTGGTTGCTCTGAACTGCCTGTATACGGAGTCTTTCATTACCCTCACGTAAATAAAGGCTAACCGTTTCACCCAATCGGTCCCTCAATTTCTCCATTGCTGGCAATAACAATGTGGCCGGGTCATCACTTTGCGACAAATGCGTAGATAACTCCCATATCTTCATTCCAAGTCGATACTTCTCTGTCGACTTATCCCGTGTAACAAATCCCCTTTCCTCAAGCGTCGAAAGTAATCGATGAACAGTACTCTTATGGAGACCAATCTGTCCAGCAATCTCCGTCAGACCTAGATCAACATTCCTAGTGAAACATAATAATATATCAAGTGCCCGCTCTACGGATCGGACCGTCAGTTTGCGATCTTCCAAGATGAATCGCCCCTCTTTATCGTTTCACCACGTGAAACATGGTTACATAATTATATGAAATAACGAGATTAAAGTCTACATATTACAATTAGCTTACAAATGTACATACTGCATTGACTTTAATTCCATCGAGGCATACGATAAATATGAGACATAAGGAGGCCACATATGAACACTATAACTAATACTACTGGCCCTGGCTCTCAACCCATTCATAAGCCATCCATACGGATCTCACCGCGTTTCGTACGCGCTAAGCATATTATAGTCGCATTACTAATGACGTCTATCTTTTTCCTCATCTTTTGTTTCGTTGCCTTACACGCTTATATTGCCTGGGTATTATCGAATCCAACTGTCGCTTCATTGTACTCTAATCCCTTACAGGCCAAATCTATGAATTATGAGAATGTTACTTTCCCTGCGCTCGATGACAGCCGTATGATGCATGGTTGGTATATTCCTGCTGAAGGCTCCCAGAGAACGATTGTATTCAGCCACGGTTATGGAGCTAATCGCGAGGAATCCTGGGTTCCTATGTATGATCTTGCTCATTATGCACACAGCCTCAATTATAATGTACTGATGTTCGATTATGGATTTGCAGCCCAATACAATAAAGATGTTGCTACGGGTGGCAAGATTGAAACTCAACAACTACTAGGAGCTATCAAGCTTGCTAAAGAACGAGATGCAGAACAAATTATTGTATGGGGATTTTCCATGGGAGCAGGTACTGCACTTCAAGCAGGTCTACAGACAGAGGATGTGGATGCCATGATTCTTGACAGCACCTTTCTCTTGGAGCCAGACACACTGTATCACAATATTAAGAATCAGATTAACTTACCTCGACATCCCTCATTGGAGATTTTACAGGTATTATTTCCAATATTGAACGGTACAAGCTTGAACCAAATACCATACCAACAAGTCAAGAGCTATGATTATCCCTTCCCTGTCTTCTTTATACATGGAACAAAGGACGTCAAAGCGCCCTTTGGGATTGCCGAAGTGTTAGCTTCCAATCAAACTAATTCACTCTCTGACGCATGGATTGTTGATAATAGCCATCATGAACTCATCTTTCGAGAACATTCTCGTGAATACTTGCACCGCGTTTCTTCATTCCTTGGAAAAGTAAAAACATCCTTAAACAAGCAAGCAGAAACGGCTGCGCCGTCCTTTTGAAGGACGGTATCCATCTCTGCCGAAATATAAGAATTGGAGTATGAAGTGAAACTTATACTTTCTTATATTTTGATAAAGAGGCTCTGTCTTGGCGACAGAGCCTCTTTATTACTTATTTGACTTCTTCTTACATACAGCTTTATGTTGTCTAATCTCTAATCAATGATAGAAACTCCGCACGTGAAGCGGAATCCTCGCGGAACACTCCTCTTACGGCAGAAGTTACCGTCTTACTACCCGATTTCTTCACACCTCGAGAGCACATGCATAAATGCTCCCCTTCTACGACAACCATCACACCATTAGGTTGCAACACTTCATTGATAATATCTGCAATTTGCGATGTGATCCGTTCCTGCACCTGCAGGCGACGAGTTATCGCATCAACCAATCGCGCAAACTTACTGAGTCCAGCAATTTTGCCACTTGGGATATATCCGATATGAATTTTGCCAAAGAAAGGTGCCATGTGATGTTCGCATTGGCTGTAATACACAATATCTTTTACAATAACAAGTTCCTCATGATTCTCATCAAACGTCACGCCTAGTACATCACGAGGATCTACTTCATAACCAGCAAAAATTTCCTCGTACATACGTGTAACGCGCGCTGGTGTCTCAAGCAATCCTTCTCGCTTAGCATCTTCACCGATTAAATTTAATATTTGCTCAATGTGATACTCTATCTTCTCACGATTTTTACCTACATCAGTATTTGAATAGTCTTTAACTCCAGCCATAATATCTCTTCCTCTCTCGGCCGAACTCCCAGATAGAAAGATTACTTACCTTTTACGGCTTTGGCCTCTCTTGGGAACAGCCGGCTGATTCTTCATCATCTGCTGTGCTTTCTGCATCTGTTTGCCATTCAAATTATACCCCATCTGTTTGGCCATCTTTTGAAGCATTTCTGGATTACTTTGCATTTTCTCCATCTGTTTGCGTAAGTAATATACACCTATGAAAAACCCACCAACTAATCCTACAATTAAAGTGATAATAGGAAGTGCAATATCCATTCTCAGCCACCTCGACATTTACATTTGTTTGTCTAACTTGCTTGCGCACGAACATATCATAGCATGTCCTTTAATCGCTAGCAAATATAATTCTAGGCGAGTTCCGCCTCGATAAAGATGGTTGTTTCCTGAGCTAAATCTACTTCCTTAATATCCAGATCATTGCCATTGTTACGTATAATACGTACTACGGGTCGTCCTGGAAGTCCTCTGTGCTGACTCACTACTACACCAGTTTCTTTCGTGGACAGACGGACAGCTGTTCCGTTCGGGTAAATCGATACCATTCTTGTAAACTGGATCAACACGTCCCTATCCAGCTGTTGTTCCGACATCGCCATCATTTTCTCACAAGCCTCATGTGGAAGTAGCGCCTTATCTCCATCCAAATGACTGATTAAATGATCATACGTATTGGCAACAGCAACGATCTTGGCATAGATATGAATTTCATCCCCTGACAACCCTCGTGGAATACCGAATCCATCGACTCTTTCATGATGCTGTAACGCCACATGCGCAATCAGAAGATTGAATTCCCGTTTGTTCTTGATCTTCTCAAATCCACGCCATGTATGATGCTCTCTCACACTAGGTGATATCTCATCTTCCAATAACAAACCGTTCTTCCCTAGGTCATGTAACAGGGCTCCAATGGCTAGTTCTTTCGTCTGAATATAATTTAGACCTAAATTAATCCCCATAACCGTGGATAATAAACAAACGTTCATAGCATGCACATACTGTGCGTTATCGACAGTACGAATATCCGTTAATTCGATGAGTAGCTCTTTATTACTTATAACATCGGACAAAAGCATGTCGATACTTGTACCAATATTTTTTACATTCCATTCCTTACCTGATCGCACTGCTTCAAATGTGTCGTTTATTCCATGAATAAGACTCTGCTTGGTCGCTTCTTGTAACATATCCTCAACCTCAACATCATCAAATAAAGGGTCTTGAATATACAGCATTGTTACGCCGATCCGATTAAGTGTATTGACCATATATACTGTGAGTTGAACTCCTGCTGATAAGAGCACTGTTCCATTCCCAGAATATACAGATTTACCGAGGAACTGTCCTGCTTCTACATCTGCAATATTTGCATATCTCATGAATGATTGTTCCCCCATATAATCCACTAACTTTTATTGGTATTATTTCTTTCAGTTAACGATCCTTCTATAGACAAGAGGTGTCTTTTGATTTCTAGACCTCCACTATAGCCTACTAGAGACCCTTCCTTACCAACAATACGATGGCAGGGCACTATAAGCGGTATCGGATTTTTATTATTAGCTCCTTCAACAGCTTTTACTGCCCTAGGACGTTCAATTGCCTCCGCCATTTGTATATAGGTAATTGTCTCCCCATAAGCAATATCGGCAAGTGAGGCCCATACTTGTAGTTGAAATGGCGTACCTCTCATATCCGTCGGAAGATCAAATTGTTTCCGTTCGCCTGCGAAGTATTGTTCCAACTGTATTTTCGCCTCAGTTAGTCGTTCTTCATCATGTACAAATTCAGCATCTATTGCCCAATTACGCGACCACTGCTGCACGAAAGACTCTCTAAGAGAATACGATCCAAATTCAACTCGACAGATCCCTATCTCCGATGCAAACAATGTCAATATTCCAATAGGAGTTGTCATTTCATCATAATAAATCATTTCATTTGAATTCTTCATAACTCTTTCACTTCCACATTAGACGGTTGTAGCTTTTCTTTGGCTTGTCTGAGCATTTGCAACACCGACTCCTCTTGTTCTACAGCCATTCCCTTTATGACACTGTTCAAAGCATCCTCGCCTCCAATACGTCCCAACGCCCACGCAGCTGTTCCCCTTATCTCTATTCTAGGGTCCTTTAACAACACTTCTTCCAGTCTCGGTATGGCGGAACGATCTTTGAAATTACCCAGTGCAATAATAGCATTTCGCTGAATAGGGTTCTTCCCTCTCCATGCTGCTGCGCTCCCTCCAAATTGCTTCTTAAATTCTCGGTTACTTAGATCAAGAATAGGAAACAGAAGTGACTTTGCTATTTCAGGATCTGGTAGAAGTTGTTCATTATGATTCCAACTCTTGCCACGATTTTTGGGACAGACAATTTGACAAGTATCGCAGCCATATAATCGATTTCCAATCTTGATCATCTGTTCATCTTCCAACAAGCCTTTCGTTTGCGTTAAGAATGAAATACAGATCTTTGCATTGATTTGCCCTGGACCTACGAGCGCTCCCGTCGGACATGCCTCAAGACATTTCGTGCACTCCCCACAATCTTCTGTTACAGGTGTGTCTGGTGAAAATGGTATATTCGTAACGAGTTCCCCCAGATATATCCACGAACCCCATTTCGGCGAAATAATTAAACAGTTCTTCCCACTAAAACCTATACCCGCTCGCTCAGCAACTGCGCGATCTACTAGAGCACCCGTATCAACCATGCTTTCTATTACCGCTTCTGGAACACGTTCCCGAATAAAGTTCTCAAGCTTCTCCATCGCTTCCCGTAGCACGTAATGATAATCTCTTCCCCATGCAGTCCGAGCGAACATCCCCCGGTTAGCACCCGGTTCTGATTTTGGAGGGCTCTCCATTTTGGATGGATAGGCCACAGCAATCGCGATCAGTGATGCGGGTTGAGATGAAGCTAATGTAGGTGTTACTCTTTTATCTAAATCTGGCTCTTCGAAGCCTGATTCATATCCCTTATCACGTTGGTCCTGCAAAAGTGACTTCAGCGAAACAAACGGATCCGCTGTAGCAAAACCAATATCATCAATACCTAAACTAGGTGCAGCTAATTGAATCTCCTTCTTTAGTTGTTCCCAGAAGGATGGCGAGGGAGCATAAGGTGACTGTAATTGCGTATGTTGTATCTTCATCTCCCCATCGTCTCCTTGTCTTTCAAAGATTATAATCCTCTAACTTTATTGAATGGCCAAAATATAAACTCTGCCCTTCCAACAATCAAATTCGATGCTACCGTTCCGAAATAACGACTATCCTTGCTCTCTCCTAGATGACGATTATCGCCCATGACGAAATATTGATCCTCTCCTAGCTTGATCTCCAAGAAATCCTGATCTTGAATACTTACATCAATATACTCCTCTTGTTGGAGTTGACCATTGAGATATAGTTGATGATCTTTAACCTCAACCACATCTCCAGGAACACCGATGACACGCTTAACAAGAAACTCTTTCCTGCTATCATCTTGGCTTGGATCATGTAGCACAACAACTTCACCCTGTTTAGGTGCTGAGAAGGTGTAGATTATTTTATTAATGAACAAGCGCTCTCGTTCTACTAATGTTGGTTGCATGGATTGCCCTTTAACCATGGACAAATTAAATACAAATATATTAAGCAACGACATGATTACAAATACAACAACAAGTGTTTTGATCCAGTCCCATAATTCTGCTTTCCATCCTGGTTTATGTTCTCCAGTTATTGCATTAGGTGAGTTAGTACTTTCTAGCGTAACTCCTTCTAATGATTCATTGTTACTCATATTACACCTCTTCTTTTTACTGATTATTTCAAAAAGAAACGGCTGTGCCGTCCCCTTTTAGAAGTTTATGCTTCAGAAGCTAGCGACACTTCGTATCACTCCTCGGTATTACGTCTCAGCGAGAAATATAAAGAGTCCGTATTGAGTGTAACTTATACTAGCTTATATTTTCAAATCTCCATATAAATAGAAAAGCATATCCGCTCCGCTTTTGCAACGGTTGCACGATATGCTTGATATTGGAAAAACTAAGTCATATTCTATATACGTAACTATTTTACCTAACTCTACAAGTGTGCCACGATACTAAGTTTCTGGAAAGCCTCCATAATTTTATTAGCTCCGTAACCCATAGTTTCAAATAATGGCATCGCTGAAATATTCTGTTCGTCTCCGGCAATCATAATACGACTCACTTTACGTTGTTTAAAACGCTGTTCCATGGCTTTAACAAGGGCTTTACCAATCCCTCTACGCCGATAGTCTGGGTGAATAGCAATTCTGAAATAACAACCATGGTTGTTCTCAATCGTACCGATTAAGGTGCCCACAATTTCTCCATCTTCTTCTGCTACCATGATCAGGTCGGAATCCCATTGGAGCTGCCTAGAGAATGGTTGAATGGTATTCTCAAAACACTCCTCAGATAAAGCAACCTGAAGAAGTTCAGTTACTGGTGTACAGTCACTTAACTGAAAGGAACGAACATGCATATTATAAATCTCCCTTTTCGTTAGCATTATCCGATAGTTTACATAAAAGTTACAAAAAACGAACTTTTACAATAACCTCGAATATAATAATTACGACAAATAAACTGAAATTCGTTCTTGCTAGTCCATTAAACCACATTTATCTCGAGAATACACTCGTTTTCTTATGTAAGCGTTTTACATCTATGTTTTTTAGTATCTTTTGGTCTATTTCCATTCAATTGTAATTTATTATTGTATATTTCGTTTAACACTAGGGTAATATAAATTATGTTTTGTAAATTAGTAATCAACAATCCGACTTTACAAACATACATGTTGATTTAATCTGTTAAATACGGTTTAATTATATATGTAGGCTGTTAGAATGAACTAAAGTTAGACTACATTTCTTTAGTTCAATACAACTTGCAGGAATGAACTAAAGACGATATTCATATCTTTGTACACTCCAAATCTTTACATATGTTGTATGAAGGATACTTACAAGTTCGAGTTCGAAAAGTCAGATTTTCAGCACCAAGAAGATTGGATGAAGCAAGGGAGTGAGGAGCGGAGCGTAGGCAGTACCTACGTGAGCACCGGAAGGACCGGCTGAATTCAATCTTCGACGTCGAATAGGCCTCTTGCTATACTTCGTGATCAAAAGATGACCTTTTGAACTTCATCTTACAAGTTCCTTTGTTCATAGGATGAATACTAAACAATACACAGGAGGTAATTTACCATGGCATTTCAACTACCAGCTCTACCTTATTCAAACGATGCGTTGGAACCACACATCGATGCACAAACAATGGAAATTCACCACGATCGTCACCATAACGCATATGTTACCAATTTGAATGTGGCACTGGAAAAAGCCCCTGAGCTGCAAAGCAAAACGATTGAAGAATTGCTTACAGGTCTTGGTAGCGTTCCTGAAGAAATTCGTACCGCTGTTCGTAATAACGGTGGCGGACACGCAAACCATAGCCTATTCTGGGAAACCATTGGTCCAAACGGTGGCGGAAACCCAGCTGGCGAACTAGCACAAGCGATTGAGAGCGAGCTTGGTGGTCTTGATAAATTTAAAGAAGACTTTGCCAAAGCAGCTACTACTCGTTTCGGAAGCGGATGGGCATGGCTTGTTGTTGGTAAAGACGGCAAACTAGCTGTAACAAGCACACCTAACCAAGACAATCCACTTAGCGAAGGCTTGACTCCAATTCTTGGTCTTGACGTATGGGAGCATGCTTACTACTTGAAATATCAAAACAAACGCCCTGACTATATTTCTGCTTTCTGGAGCGTAGTTAACTGGGATGCGGTTAGCAAACGTTACGCAGCTGCTAAATAATTAAGTCATTTTAATTCTATATGGAAATATAAGAAGAGTATTAAGTAATACTTACCCTTTCTTATTATTTTAAAGAATGATCCATCCTTAATCGGATGGATCATTCTTTTTGAACTATAAGATAAGGATATAACCCTGAGGATAAGTTGCTACTATTTGGCCCTCTTCTCTTCGAAATATGCATTAATAATTTTCAGAAATACATTGGGGAAGGCGTATGATGCCATGTCCGCTTCATCAATCCAGCGATACTCAGTAATCGGATCCCCAATGTCTGCTTCATCAAGTGAATAAGATGCTGTGCTCTCCGCTACAAGCGATTGCTCCTCTTCCTTGCAATGATAGACCTGAAGCTTCCAACGAATATGACTGAAGATATGCTCTATATCCATGAAATGCTCCATACGTCTGGCTGGAATACCTTCTATTAACAACTCTTGACCTAGTAGTTCCTGCGCGTTCTGATCTGCTACTCTGCCTCCGCGAGCTATGGGCGATATGATATGTGGAAGTTCCCACATCCGAGCAAGCAAGCCACTCTCTGGACGTTGTCTAATCAATACGTGTCCAGCATGAGTCCCTTGTCCTTCAATAAGTCCAACAATTCGCTGTTCTGGACGTGGTGGCTTACTCTTCGATTTGATAGGAAGCTCGCCCTCCTTCCCTGCAATCCTTGCCTCACAGTGCACCATGACAGGACAGGTTAAGCAATAAGGAGACTTTGGTGTACATACCAAAGCGCCAAGCTCCATGAGTGCCTGATTAAAGTGAGAAGCCTGTCCTTCCGGAATCAAATCCACCACTAATCTTTCCATCAGAACACGCGTACTAGCTTTCATGATGTCTTCTTCGATTAAGAAGTATCTGGACAACACCCTCATCACATTACCATCTACGGCCGGTTCCGGCTGATTATAGGCAATGCTAAGAACGGCTCCTGCTGTATACGGACCCACGCCCTTAAGTGCAAGAACACTCTCTTTGTCACTCGGCACCTGACCTCCGTGCAAATCTAGTACCTGTTGGGCAGCGTACTGTAAATTACGTGCACGAGAATAGTAACCAAGTCCCTCCCAGCACTTCAACACATCCTGTTCTGGAGCATTTGCTAGATCCTCAACCGTTGGGAACCTTTCAATAAATCGATTGAAGTAAGGAATGACTGTATCTACACGTGTTTGCTGAAGCATAATTTCAGATATCCAAATATAATAAGGGTTACGATGGCGCCGCCAAGGTAAATCCCGTCGATTCTCAAGATACCATTCCAGTAAATTCTCACTGAAATAGCGTTGTTGTTCAACGTTAGACATGCTGCTTCTCCTTATCTATCTTGTATTCCTAGGCTTACAATCTGGCTTAAGCTCAGCTCAAGTTAATCTCTCAATGACAGCAAAAGCAGATGCAAGCTCCCTTTGATGGGTAATACTCAAATGAATAGCATACTCTTCCGCTTGCGCTGAGAGGTTCAACTTCCCCCATGCTTGCTCGCTTAATTCCACCTTCGGTTTCCCCAAGGCATCGGGAAGCACCTCTATATCCCCAAAATTAATAATCCCACCAATACCACAGCCAAATGCTTTGACTATAGCCTCCTTGGCAGTAAATCTTCCTGCTGTAAACTCGGCCATCTTCCTGCCTCGATTTCGAGCTATTTCATATTCCTTTAATGTCAATATACGTTGCATAAACGCTTGTCCATTTCTTCCACTTAGTATCTGTTCTATTCGTTTAATTTCTAATAGATCGTGACCGACTCCATAGATCATTTCTACTCACACCTTCCGTACCTATCTGCTGTATCGCCTACTCTTTATTGTAACAGTCACTGACTTATGTTGCGACAATTCCTGCTACCACAAAAAATACAGTTGCATGCAGTGACGGATACTTGAATGCGAGACGGAATATCTCTAACTTTGGAAAGATAAGCTTCGTACAACAGAAATGAGGATGAATAGTTGCAGAAAAATCACTTACTTTAGAAGGAATGGTTGGGGAGAGAGAATTAGTTGCGAAAATAACAGTTAAAACAAGGGGATATGTGAAAATTGATGGTTCTCAGTAATTTAGATGTCATCCGTGTAACTAAACTTAGCGATTGAGGAATTCTAATGATTTCAGGTGTTCCTTTTGCAACTATTAGTGGTTAGCAAAGACGCAATGTGCCTACTACTTAGTGATAAGTAGGGAGGGAGTGAACGGTTTACGTTCCGCCATTAACGACGGAAGTAGCCAATACCTGCTTACGATACAAAGGTTCACTAGCATCGGAAGCTTACACTTATTCCCACCCACCATAGTCACTCATTCATCAAGGACACCGCTAAGCAGCTTTAACATCACTCTTATATTCCTGGTATGGAATTACGCTTGTGAGCCGATCTTGCGTAAATGCTCTCCAGACGCTCCCTCGATGCCGGGGCAATTTCTTTCCCCTCCAGATAATCGCTATTCTCGTCATAGGTAAGACCTAATTCAGCTTCATCTGTCTGGCCATCCCATAGCCCAGCAGTAGGCACTTTATCCAATATGGGCTGTGGCACACCAAGATATGCCGCAAGCTGGCGTACTTGACGCTTATTGAGGGAACTAAGTGGTGTAATATCTACCGCGCCATCACCCCATTTGGTATAAAATCCTGTAATCGATTCAGATGCATGATCCGTTCCTACGACAATTAAGTTCAATTCAAAGGATAATGCGTACTGCATAACCATACGCGTCCTCGCTTTGACATTTCCCTTGCCTTGATGTGTCATATGACGATGTATTCCCAGACCCTTGAGACCCTGCTCCACTTCCAATGCTACTTCGGTTACTGCATCTTCGATATTCGTCTCCGCCGTATGTTTAAGATCGAATGCCTTCGCTACAGCATAGCTATGATCAATATCTTCCTGTGTACCATAGGGCTGAAATACACCAAGCGTCATGTAATCTCGACCTGTTTCTACAGATAATTCATCCGTGGCCATTTTGCATAAACCAGCAGCGACCGCACTATCAATCCCACCACTGATCGCAATAAGAAGTCCAGTAGAGCCTGCCTTCTTCACATAATCTTTAAGAAAGGCCACTCTCTCCTTAACCTCAGATTCCACATTTATAGAAGGTTTTACCCTTAATTTCGCAATGATTTGTTCTTGTAAACTCATGACAAAGACACCCCTATCCCTAAAAATGATAACCTGTGAAATGAATCATTCTATACAAAACCCCGGAGCTGTCAGACTGCCACAACTTCGGGGTTTATGATGCAACTTATGCCAAGTAATTACTTACACAAACGATCAAAAGCATCCGTTAGTTCTGCAGCAATTTCTTGCGCTGATCTATCTTCTATTTGATGACGTTCTATGAAATGAACGAGTTCTCCATCTTTCATCAATGCTATCGAAGGGGATGATGGAGCATATGGTGCGAAATACTCACGTACTTTAGCTGTTGCTTCTTTATCCTGTCCAGCAAACACAGTATACAACTGGTCAGGCACAACGCTGTGTTCCAAAGCCGAGGCTACTCCAGGACGACACTGTCCAGCAGCACAACCACACACTGAATTGATAACGATCAAGGCTGTCCCTTTTCCATTGGGTACATTCCCCTCTACTTCTTCAGGCGTTCTGAGTTCCGTAATTCCTAAACCTGTTAATTCATCCCGCATCGGTTGAATCATGTCCTGCATATATCGATCAAAAGACATAGCCATTCTTATTCACTCCTCAATAATAGTTAAAATTGAAATCATTACTATGATTATACCTATTCTGATTGTTTGAAAGCAAGCAATGGCGTAAGATGACTACTTCACATTCTCTGTCATTAGCATATGCTGCAGTGTCTAATTCAGGCTCTCTATCTCAGGAATAAGTTTCACTAAAGTGCTATCTCGAGGAAAACTCACTGTAAAGATGGTCCCGACACCCTCTTCGGAATGGACAGCAATTTTACCTTTATGACGTTCAACAATACTCATACACAATACCAACCCAAGTCCTGTTCCTTGATCCTTCGTCGTGAAAAAGGGGACAAACAACTTCTCTATCTTACTTTGGGGAATGCCAGGTCCGGTATCTTTCACGATCAGTTCAATACTCTTCAAATTCATCTTGGTCTGCAATGTTAATTGCCCCTTATCATTCATAGCTTCCATTGCATTACGAGCTAAGTTTAGAATGAGCTGTTTAATCTCTTTAGCATTTAGACGAAGATCTGGCATAATCTCCTCGAGTTCTAATTCAATACTCTGTCCTCGTAAATTCGCATCTGCCCACAGAAGTGGACTAAGTTCATGAATGATTTTATGAAGATTGTAATCTTCCTTCTCCGTTACCCGATTCTGCGCAAGTGACAAAAAGTCATTGATGATACCGTTCGCCCGATCTAATTCTTCCATAACAATCCGATAATAATGATCTAACGAACTTGGACTCTTCTCATTCATCAACTGCAAAAATCCACGAACCACAGCCATAGGGTTACGAATTTCATGTGTTATACTCGCTGCCATCTGACCTACTAAGCTCAGCCTTTCCATATTTCCCAGTTCACTGCGTAGTCTCTCAAGCTCTGTGATATCTTGAATGACCAATACAGCTCCAATAATTTCACTTGTAAAAGAGTTCGTAAGTGGAGATGCGTTCGTATAGTATATTCCAGAGTCACTATGTGTCAATTCGTGTTCCATAATCATTCCTTTAAGCGCTTGAGAAATTTGAAATTCAATAGCATCCTTTTCCACCAAGTCAGTAAATAAACTTACAGAGTAGCCAATGACATCGTCTTTAGTAAGACTAGGGTTCTTCATCTTGAATAGGTTCATCATCATTTCATTAATGCTTGTCACTTCACGATTCCCATTAAAGGAAACCATACAAAGAGGCGCCACATCCATCAACTGTTGTAATTTATCCTCTTCACGTAAATATTTCTCTGACATCCCCATAATTTGTTCCCTAAGCAGCAATCTCTCAAATGAAAATTCGATCAGATAAATAATCATGGCTCCACAAAAGAGACTAATGAACAGATAAAAGGTCATTATAAATATAGAGGTCATACTATAGATATGTAAGTTTCCCATTAAAAATATAGGGGAGACAATCACCAATAGCATAGCTGGTAACAGGCATATCATTATTCGATGAATCTTTTCCTTTAAAGGAACCTTCAGGAAACTTGCAGATGTAAAGAACAGCACTGGAACCATCAATATCCCCGTATGTAACAGTAAACCGGATACAGAATACTCTTCTGTAAATATGAAATAAAAAGTGATATATAAAGTAGCCAAAGGAAGCCCAGATTTATACCCTCCATATAAAATAGCGACAAATAGCGGAACAATTCCCATATTAAGCGATATCACACCATATAGTGTAGAGGAAAATATAGAACATAGCATCAGACTAACGGCACTCGATATTACGATAACCATAGTATAACCAACTGAATCAAGATTTCCGGCATTCCTCTTGTGTCGTATGTATGCATCAAGAATGAGGGGAAAAAGAAATGAAATTGAGCCCGATACTAAAACCTGCAATAAGATATCCTTAAGGGCAATATAAATGTCCATCCCACCTTTCCTACCTAAACGTATTACATTATATTCTATAGTATATCTTCAAGTGGAGTTGTTGTAACCTGTCTCTATTTGTTATGATCCATATAGATATGGTTAATCAGCTAACTAAAGGGTTAATTGCAAAGGGAGATTATATATGATATACGATGTTATTGTTGTTGGCGGGGGTCCATCAGGACTTATGGCATGTGTGGCGGCTGCTGAAAATGGTTCTTCCGTTCTACTGCTTGATAAAGGAAACAAATTGGGGCGCAAGCTAGGAATATCCGGGGGTGGTCGTTGCAACGTGACAAATGCGATGGAAACCGAGGAGCTTATTGCCCATATTCCAGGGAATGGTCGCTTTTTATATAGCGCATTTGGACATTTTAACAACCGTGATATTATGGCTTTCTTCGAGGGCCTTGGAATTGCTCTGAAAGAAGAAGACCATGGAAGAATGTTTCCGGTAACGGATAAAGCTTCTAGTGTAGTCAACACCTTGCTAGGTAAAATTCGTGATTTGGGAGTCGCTATAAGTACGCATAGCCCCGTTGCTGAAGTTCTCTACGAGAATGGACATACCGCAGGCGTGAGGCTCATCTCTGGAGAGAAGATCAAGGCTACTTGTGTCATCCTTGCTACGGGTGGCAAATCAGTGCCACAGACTGGTTCAACAGGAGATGGTTATCCTTGGGCTGAGTCTGCTGGGCATACTATTACAGAATTATATGCTACGGAGGTTCCGATTGTTTCTAGTGAGAAATGGATTATAAACCGCGAATTACAAGGGCTATCCCTTCGTGATGTGGAACTCTCCGTATGGAACCCAAAGGGGAAACCAGTCATTCATCATCGAGGTGACTTTATATTTACCCATTTCGGGATATCTGGTCCGATTGCACTTCGCTGTAGCCAATTTATTCGTCAGGTTCAAAAAAAGTTCAGCGTTAAGGAAGTGGAGATGTCCGTTGACCTCTTTCCAGATTGCTCAACGATGGAACTTAATGCACTCCTCAAGGAACGTCTAGAGGCTGAACCCAAGAAAGCGATAAAGAACGTATTGAAAGCCACTCTGGCTGAACGGATGATTCCGATACTACTATCTAAAGCTCAACTCGATGGGGATATCACCTACGCACATTTGCCAAAAAATCAATGGCTAGACTTTATAGCCTTATTGAAGAAATTCAGCTTCAATGTAACAGGTACTAAATCCATTGAGGAGGCTTTCGTTACTGGTGGTGGAGTTCACCTTAAAGAAGTGAATCCCCAAACGATGGAATCTAAATTGATGCCAGGGTTATTCTTTTGCGGAGAGATTCTAGATATTCATGGTTACACGGGGGGATATAACATCACCGCGGCATTCTCTACAGGTTATACAGCAGGAATGCATGCAGCAAATAGTCAGTCGTGATTGACTACGAATGATCTGGTACACATTAACAAAGGGAGTCTCCCAGAACCATAACAAATGGTTTGGGACACTCCCTTTGTTGTTCTTATGAGAATAGTAAGCGTTGTGAGAGAAACCTTATTCTAATCACCGTTTCTTGATCTCGATAAGATCAAGAAAGTCAGGATATAACTAGTCAAACCGTACAAGATTATCGCTAGGGGAATCATAAGTAACCAGCCCCAAACCAGACCCAACCAAGATAACGAGAACGCAATCGACATGACCACAGCGAAGGGTAGAAGCATACTTCGAATCGCAATCACTCGCGCTTGTGAGGTTATTTCCGATGACCATGGGAGTAGAGCTATCCAATCATCATTGAGAAAACCGATCCAATATCGAGCATGCCAATACGTTAGCATAATATATACTGCTATGAGCACCAAACACTTGATGATAACGGGTGGAAATATAATAGCCAGTATACATGCAGCTGTGAATTGTAGATAAAGCTTACGATCTTGCGGATTGCGGAATAGCGCCTTAACAGCAGCCCCCGCCAAACGCCGTTCGGCTGAACGGGAACGATACAAGTAGGGTGAATGGCGAAAAATCCACGTTTTAGTCCGTGTTGGTTTAGGCTGGTCCACAGCTTGACTTAGCACCCAGTTGGTAAGCACCATCCTCCGCTTGCTATCCTCCCGTACATCGTTCATGAACGTGCCCTGCATCCGTAACCTAACCCTGATCAATAGGATCACGATGAATGCTAACAGTATAGAAATCACCAACAGCCATCGCACCTCATGTATCCCTATCAAAGAAACCTTCATGTATAGGAAACCGATGAATCCTAATGTCGGAATCAAAAGAAGCTCCCTTCGCCATCCTTTGAATTTCACAATCACAATATGGCGAATCCAAGCAACAACCCAACCCGTCATCATCGAGAATATCAAATAACATGTAACCTCTACAGCATTCATGTTCAAACGTTGTACCAAGAAAGGCCATATAATGATAAACGTCAACGTCATCATCATGAGCATAGACATCATGCTATATATGGCTCCACGCAGCATCAATCCACTCATCCAACGCCGGTTCATTCTTATGAATAAAACGTCCCCTTCCTGCACAAAGAGAATAATACCCGATCTATATATAATCAGAAGCATAAGAGCTAGATATGTACCCGCAGGCAGAGCCTCGCTCCATTTCGGAAGACCCTCTACCCATAAATCGTAATATAATCGAGAAGCAAGTAAAATACCTGGTATAAGAATATAGAGCCATACTGTCCAATCGATAACAGACCGAAGAAGAACAGCTTGATTTCGGAAATGCTCTCGTAAACGACGCCAAAAGAGGCTATCTGGACTTGCAAATTGATAAGAATGGAACGACTTCATCCTAAGGTCCTCCCCCTTAAATCATGACATCGAAACATTCAAATAACGATGCTTGTTCTGATTGCTGGGCAAGCCTTCGTATATCTCCCAACGTCCCCTGCGCTACCACTCTTCCATTCGAAATCATAATAAACGTATCACAGATTTTCTCTGCCGTATCCAGAACATGTGTGGACATCAATACACCTGCTCCGCGCCGCCGTTCTTCCTCTAACAAATCAAGAAAGTCCTTGGTCGCATGCGGATCGAGACCAACAAAGGGCTCATCAACAATATAAATATCAGGGCGTGCTAGAAACCCAATCATCAGCATCATCTTTTGCTTCATCCCTTTCGAGAATCCTGCCGGCAAAAGATCCCTCGACTGACCCATTCCAAAGCGCGTAAGTAGTTCTTCCGCATGCACAACGAAATCTTCATAATCTATTTCATAAGCTGCAGCAGCAAGATCCAGGTGCTCCCATAGCGTTAAATCCTCATAAAAAATAGGTTGCTCTGGTATATAAGCATATTTACCAGAAATCCCTCCAATAAATACATTAGCCTTCACATGTTTCATGAGCCCAAGTACAGTCTTTATTGTAGTACTCTTTCCTGCACCATTAGGTCCGATAATCCCTAATAATTCTCCACTCCTGACCTGGAAGGAAATATTGAAAATACATGGATGACCTTGTTCATATCCCGCCTGCTCGATGTTAACCTCTAATACGTTCTTCATAGCTTGTCCACCATTTACATCCAGCCCTGTTCCCAAAACATCCCCTCCTTCTTAAGTTTTAGGCCTGATCTCTGTAGTTGATAAACATCTGGTATCTGTATACACTTCCTTATCGTTTCCTTAACGTTTCTAATTGGGAAAGGTTTCACTGTGACAAATCACATTTCCATTAAAGATTTATTCACGTAAAATAAATAATAATCAAATCTAGCCATTTATGAATATAAGGGCGGTGAGAAGCATGATCCAGATCCAAGAAGTTGATACCCAAATGTCTCTGCATTTGTACCGTGTATTTGCCAAATCATTCAAAAGCGTGAGCGAGCATGCTGTAAACGGTAGCAAAATTGAGGGCTTTAACTCAACTGCCTTCGCTGTGATGGAGGTTCTATACTATAAAGGAGCTCAGCCCATCCAGCAGATAGGCTCAAAGCTATTACTCCAAAGTGGAAACGTCACCTACATTATAGATAAATTAGAAGAACGCGGGTACCTCATTCGCAAGCCATGCCCTAATGACCGACGTGTCATATTTGCAGAGCTAACAACTGAAGGGGAACACCTCATGAATGATATGTATCCCAAATACTCTGAAAGAATTCACAGAGCACTAAGCGGTCTAAATACTGAAGAGAAATGTCAAATGATATCTCTCCTTAAGAAAATGGGTCTTCAAGCTGAACGGCTATCCCCATCCACGAGAAAGTAATCATTTACTTGTTAATCGTAGTTCCCTGCAAGTAGTTACGGTTCTGCCGTCTTTCTTGAGAACAGCGACAAATAGAAGGAGACAGGTTCCTCTGTAACATTATACATGATGTACATTACTAGATAATTATTAGTAGTGTACATTTTTCATAATTTGAGAATAAAAAAATAGACTTGTTAATTATTCTTTAACAAGTCTATTCTATGTTCTTCTTAAACTAAAGCACCACGTTAGTTAAACATTGTTTTTTATCATCATCGCTGCATGACTTTTTTTATCTTGATTAGCATGTAATTTTACCATCGCAAATCTTGCAATGGGTTGAATCACTAAACTCTCAGCTATAAGTACGATTAAGAAGTTTCGTGGCCAATTCGTTAACCAGTTACTAAATGTTTCTGAACTAAAACCGTTTCCTGCGATACCCCCAATAAGTGTCATGCACGCTGACATTCCAATTACAGTGAATAAGATACGGAATAAAATCTTTGCATTAAAGCTATCTGTTGATGCAGTAAATTTCCCAACTAATTTTTCTGCAATACGTCCTATAACTACCGATTCAAGAATCATCGCAATAACCAACATAATCGGAAACATTTTAAGAATCATTACTACAACTTCCCCATCGAATTTCCCTACACCTAGAGTAGTATTTAGTGTCGTCATAAACAAAGCAGTCAGCGCACAAATGATAACACCATACAATGCTCCCTCCTTACCGTTTCTTGGCAATCTTGTTTCTTGTTCCATGATTTTCTTCCTTTCAAATGTGTATTTCAGATAGTATCGCTCATTAAAACTCCTTCAATAAATTTGGTAATACCTGCGAAATAGTTTTTAATGGATCACTTGTTTTTCGGGTTAAACAAAGCAAAATACCACCCTCAATAGAAGCTGTCATCATTAGAGCAATTGAATTAGCTGTTTCTTTCGAAAAACCATCTGCTACTAACTTGTTCGAAAAGATCTCTTGAATCTTTGTGAAAGATAGAGCACAGGCATTTCTGACTGGTTCACTTAGTGATCCCATTTCGCTAACGATGCTGCTAAATGTATAACCAATAATTATCCCTTCTCGATCAAATTGAGCTACCAATTTCTCAATCATGGCTTGTGTAGCTGTTTGAGTAGATGGATAACGTTGGATTATTTCCTCCATATCCGTTGTAATTTCTTCATTCAACGAATGAAGACAAGCGATGAGTAATTCTTCTTTCCCGTTTGGAAAGTGGTGATAAAGCGCACCTTTTGAAATGTTACATGCTTTTAAAATTTCATTTAATCCTACACCCAAATATCCTTTTTGCTGGAAAATAGTTGTCGCGATGTCGATTATCAGCGATTTCGTATCCATTACCATAGCACACCCCTCCATACCAACCGGTCTGTTTGTGATTATATCAAAAAAAAGTTTTATAAGTCAAGCGTCACTTCAATAATCAAACCTTATTCCAAAGCAACAAGAGAGTAATAAAAAACTGAACTAATATACAATCATTAGTTCAGTCCTAATTCCTTTATTAATATGTGCAACCTTTTATTAACTATATTGTACGAATTGCTAAATCTTGCACCACTTAGCCTAATAATCCGCTACATACAAGCAAACGATCCCCTAATGATGCACTATTCATTAGAATTCCCCGTTGCTATATCCTCATTCTCAGGGGATGGTATCGTATTCCTAAATCTAGTGACCACTAGCATACTGATGATGGCTATCACCGCCATCACGATGAAGAGAGAATGTAAGCTTCCTTCTAGCACATCGCGCATACTAAGCCATAAGGAATTAGAGAAATTCTCCGCTTCCTCTGGCGTAAGCAACTTATTAACATCATCTTGAGACATATTCTCTGTCCCAGGTGTATTCTTTAACAAAGCGACAATCCTTAAGTTGATCCATGATCCAAAAGCCGCTACTCCTATCGTCTGACCCAACGAACGAATAAATGAGTTAAGCGCAGTAGAGGAACCTCGTAGGTTATACCCTACGGAGGACTGAGCAATAATGGTGAATACGGTCGAAGTATAACCAAAACCAATCCCGTAAATGAAGGTGATACCCAATAAGATAAAATTCGGGGTGTTTCCAGTAATCATCACCATTCCTATAGCGCTGATCACAATCGCTCCGACTCCAATCATTGTCGTCTTTCGTGAGCCCGCGGTGAGCAACATCCTTCCACCTGCAACAGATCCCAGTATCCATCCTATCGACATAGGCGCTAAAGCGAGACCGGAGAATGTTGCGTTCTTGCCCAAGACACCCTGAATCCATAGGGGTGTATATGTTGTAAGCCCAATCAAGAGCGCACCAATCAGTAGATTCGCAATAGACGATACAGCGATGTCTCGGATTCGAAAGAGCTTGAGTGGAAGCATCGGTTCCTCCGCTCTTCTCTCCACAATAATAAACAAAACAAGGAAGATTACGGAAATAACCATACATCCAATTAATAACGCTGAATCCCATGAGTAATACTGACCACCCGTCGCCATGGCGAACAATAGCGCCGTGACTCCAATCGTAAACGTAACTGCCCCAGCTACATCTACTCGAACCTTCTTTCTCACTACGTGTTTAGGTAGATAACGAGCAATAAGGAAGATCGATAACAATCCGAATGGCACATTAAATACGAATATCCAACGCCAGCTCCAATAATCAACGAAATACCCTCCAAGTAACGGTCCAATTAAAGAGGATATACCCCACACAGAACTAATGAGTGCTTGAATTTTGGCACGTTGTTGTAGCGGATATATATCTCCAATAATTGTAAATGAGACTGGGACGATAGCACCTGCACCAATCCCTTGAATCGCTCGAAACACAATAAGTTGTTCCATATTCTGAGAAAATCCACACAGCAATGATCCCAATACAAATATGATTGAGCCAAAGATAAATACTGGTTTACGACCATATATATCACTAATTTTCCCAAAAATCGGCGTGGTCACAGCCATCGTCAGAAGATACGCTGTAAATATCCAGCTCATAAGCTTCATGCCACCGAAATGGCTTATAATAGCTGGTCCAGCTGGGCCAGTAACGGTACCCTCAATCGCTGACATAAATGTTGAGAGTAAAAGACCAGTCAAAATTAACTTACGTTTAATATCTACAGATGAGTTCACAGATCTAAATTCCTTTCTAATGTTCAATAGGGCGTATATCCACCAATACGCTCCTTGTATTTTACAGTAAACTTAGCGTAAATGCATACCTGTTTTACTTTTAGACTTGAACCTTACGCAACGTAATGATTTATAGTGAAGTTACCGGTAAATAGCTAACGCAAAAGAAGGAGTCGATTATGAAACGACAATGGAGCAACATTGCAAATTCCTTTGCGGCCAACGATCTTGAGTTACAAAAGGCAGCTGAAAAATACCATGCAGAGAATCTGGGGAATGATTTACAATATGGCGTAGATGCAGAATTCTATCAGTATATCGGTAAAGCATTACATCATCACGAAGCGAAAAATTAAATAAAAGCTAGACTTAATCTATCAAGGAATCAAAAATAAAAAGCTTTCCAAGGTTGAAGTCAACTTTGGAAAGCTTTTCGATATGTTTGCAAAATTTTCACCCACTACTTGATCCTCATATTTCGAGTAAAGACGAATACCTGCACCACTGCAGGCATTTCCATTTTACCGTTTGTTTTGAAAGAAAAACCTGTACTTTCGCAGAAATATGGCTCTAATCTAAACAAGTAGATAAGAGGAATTTCTATTATACAGTCGTCTTGCATTGTTCTAATATTCCTTGATGGAGCTTTAGAATAATGGTAGCATCTTTTTCCACTATGATAGGATCATGTGTAATCATGAGTAGCGCAGTCCCCTGTTGAGATCGTTCACGGCATATTCGTAGAATTCGTTCCGCAGCGGCATAGTCTATGCCCGAAGTAGGCTCGTCCAGAATAACCAGCTTCTTAGGGAGCACAAATTGGCTTATGACACTTAAAATTTTCTTCTCGCCCTGACTTAGTAGGTACGGAGAATCATGACGCCGATCAACTAGACCTGCAGATTCTAGTATTTGTTCAACTGATTCCACTTCCTCCACAGTCATGGCACTACGCTTATGCCGTTTCGATTTGTAAGCATAGCTCACCTCATCCCAGACACTATGTGCTACGAACTGATGCTCTGGTTGTTGGAATACATATCCGATCTCTTCTGCTCGTTCAGCTACAGATAACGCTGCCATGTCTTGACCTCGCCAGAATACCTTATTCCGTGGAACTGGCAGTAATCCCATCAGCAATCGACTTAGCGTGGATTTACCTGATCCATTCTCCCCAACCAACATACCCCATTCTCCCGGCTGCATAATAAAGTTTATTGCTTGTAACGCTTGAGTCCCACTTGGATATGTATAACTTAGTTCGCGCAGTTGTAGTAGCGGGGTTAGCGGGCTAGATGACGAAGCGCCAGCAATGCGTGGCACAGGAGAACACCAAGCGCCAGACAACTCTCCGTCAGCGAGATGTTGCTCGGAAGTACCGCCCGTGACGAGCGATGATGCACCCGTGGGAGTTTGCGCGGGAGGGTTGACCGTGCCAAACGACGATATGGGCACGGAAGGGCTTGCTAAGCACTCCGCAACTTGCGGCAGCAGACCAAGGTGCGCCAGCTGCTCACTGTGATTACGCAGCAGCTCCTGCGGAGAGCCGTCGAGCACGACGGATCCGCCTTCCAAGACGATGACACGCTCCGCTGCGCGCGCGACATCGTCGAAACGGCCGGACGCGCTAAGCAACGTCCGGCCTTGTTCGTGCAGTGCTACGCACAGCTGCACGAACTGCACTTGCGCCGCGCCGTCAAGGCTCGCGGCACAGTCGTCGAAGACGAGCACCCGCGGCTC
Source organism: Paenibacillus sp. FA6 (assembly GCF_051550225.1). NCBI lineage: Bacteria > Bacillati > Bacillota > Bacilli > Caryophanales > Paenibacillaceae > Paenibacillus > Paenibacillus sp. FA6. The sequence goes on from NZ_CP188820.1 coordinate 4,023,859, forward strand.
AAGCGCAAGCACCGCGGCTGTGGCGGCCCGCTGGCGTTGGCCGCCGGAGAGCTCTCGCACCGCAGCATGGCGGTGCGAGGTAAGGCCCACCGCCATGAGCGAAGCGCTTATGCGGTGGGCTATATCTGCGGGGGGAACCCGCAGATTCTCGGGCCCGAAGGCAACGTCAGCTTCAACGTTGCCTTGCACGAGCTGGGCGTCGGCATCTTGGAAGACGAGACCAATACGCTCAGTGATATCTGCTATCGAGGCTAATACAGGATCTACCCCGTCTACCACAACGACCCCTTCGCGATGTCCCCCACCCGTTCGGGGCAGATACCCATTTAGTAATTGGCATAACGTCGACTTCCCGCTACCTCCAGCTCCGATTACAGCTACCCATTGTCCATATGGAACAGAGAGTGTAGTGTCTTTTAAAACAGGATTTGAATCGCCCTCGTAAGTATAGTACAGCCCTTCAATCTTAATGGCTTCCAGTGACATATGATGCTTCCTCTTTCCGAATCTTGTAGTTACGTAGTAGACCTGTCCGTTCTAAGCTATCGCCAAGCAACTTCGTCAATATACCACATAGCAGAACCCCACTTAACACTCGTACTACTAATGCAATAGTTAGTACCTCCCAGCCCCATGCCGTATATCCAAACATATAAGCAGCACATAGGAACCATAGTGGCACCATCGCCCCACCTACTAACATCAGAGAACCTATTCCCCATCTTTTATACTGCATTAAAGCAAATACTACTTCAGCAACAACTATATAGCATAACGCTGCTACGATAGTAGCGGCGATCCCGTAACTATTACCCACGAAGCATTGAATCGTTCCTCCGATACCATATGTAATCATCGCCGTACCTGGTTTGCGAATAATATAATAAGCCAATAACCCATAGATCATATACAACCCTACGATCGTCGCTGTTGCAACCGGCCCGCCTGCACTATTCAGTATTTTGTTAATAAATGATAAGTAAAAGGTCATAACCGCGTTAGCCGTGGCCAACATCGCCATTAACACAATCTCCATTGTTGTGAAAGTTTCCCGTTTCCATTTGAAAATAGATGAAGTACTCAAATCTAGATCAGCTCCTTTAGTGTGTAAATAAAGAAAAAACTTCTTACGTTATTTTCACACGACACACCCCAAGCGTCAACTATTAATATTATTCAGGTTTACGTTTCAGAAGACCCATCCTAATCCGATCGTCATTAGAATGCCTGCAATCGCTAGTACTCGACCTTTTCCCCATGGCATAAGTGGTCTTAAGTACGTCCGATCAGGATAAGCACCGAACCCTTTAGATTCCATAGCAGCGGCTGTTTGCTGTACACGTCGAACCGCATTATATAATACAGCAGACGTAAACGTTATCCACCATGACCATGTATCAGCCCAGCCTCTACCTTTACTTCTCCCTCTAATCTGATGTGCGGCTGAGATACTTCGACCTTCTTCTTGCAGTAACGGAAGAAACGTAAGTGCCATTGAAATACCAAATGCAAATCGATAAGGAATACGTAAAATTCGCGTTAACGAAGCCACTAAATCCTGTGGATCTGTTGTCTTCACATACACATATGAAGTAAGGAATACCGTAAACATCCGGAGGCTAACCGAGCCTGCCATATCTAGCGCTTCTGAAGTGATAGATATCATACCGAACTCAATCAACAGATTGTCTCCAGCCGTAGTAAACACTGTAATTATAAACAAAGGAAGTGTAAAGACGATCAAGAAAGATAACGCCTTCCATTGCCCTCTCCATGTTATCCCCGCTACAAAGCGAGCAGTCACCATACTAAATAACAGCAGACATACTTGTTCTGTTGACGTCTGAAATATCATAGATAGAATCGCAATACATAGAACTAACACTAGCTTACTGAGTGGATCAATCCTATATAATCCAGATTGACCCTGAACATAAGGTATGATCATAACGATATCTCCTTGTCGGTCTTAAGCCAATCACTATGCAGTATTGAATATATATGTACATCGTGAAACCCATCCGTCGTGTGACGATAATCTCTCAGACGTCCCTCCATCTGGAACAGTTGAGCTCTGAATAATCTGCCTGCCCGTTCATTCCGTGGATCTACCAGAGCTTCAATACGATGAAGCCCCATCTCTTTAAACCCATATTGTAATAAAAGGGCGATGGCTTCGCTCATGTAGCCTTGTCCCCAATAAGAACTAGATAGCTCACAACCGATTTCCCCACGATACGCTCCTTCCAGCTGCCACATATTGTAGCCACAGCTTCCTATCCACTCATCACTTCTTTTGTCCACAATCCCCCATCTTAACCCGTCCTCCGTCTCAGATAAGGCATTCAGGAATTGAATCATCTCCACAGCATGATCTAATGTATCTAACTCTGGGATACCCGAGTGTTCACGAACCTCTTTCCTTGACCAGCACTCTAACAGTGATAATGCATCTTCATGTCGCATTCTTCGAAGCAAAATTCGCTCACCTTCAAGCTGAGGGATATTCCCACCACAAACGTACATATGTATGATCCCTCCCCACCCTTATTTTGAATACAACCACTCTATCACGTATATTCCGCAATTAGAATCATATAACAAAAAAAGGAGTGCAAGCCGTTTCCAGCCAACACTCCCAATTGAATACGCTATAGTTATTTCTAGTTACTCTTCCTCTACGTTGTTCCTTCCAACTAGCAATATACTGATGATCATAATAAATGCAATGAGTGCAAGCAATGGAATGGTGATGAATCCGAACCAGTTTAGATAATCCACATTACAAGGTACCCCCACGGAACAGGGTGCAATTTTCGCAAAACCAGGAACCATCTGCTCCAAATAATGAAATATGGATATACTGCCACCAATGATGCTTAGAGGGAGTACGTAAGAGATGATCTTTCTATCATCTTTGTAGCTGGCAATTCCCAATAAGATGACTTGAGGATACATGAAAATCCTTTGTAACCAACACAACTTGCAGGGTTCGTACAGCAGCACATCACTTAAATACAAACTTCCGCCCGTAGCAATAATCGCTACAACCCATGCTAAATATAGGGAATACGTTCGAATAAACCCTCTGAATTTCATGGTTATTTCTCCTCTTGCCCCGCACTTTGTAATGCTATTTCGTCATTGATTGCCTTTGCAAGGTCATTATAGTTCAATCCCTTTGGAGCTTTAAATTCACTTCCATTAATAAAGACCGTAGGCGTACTACGCACATCATTCTTCGTTGCGATCTTCTGATGCTCGTCCACTTCATTCTGATACGTCTTGTTCTTGATGTCCGCAGCTAACAGCTCATAATCAACAGCGATATTCTCTTTGCGAGCTAGTTCAACCAGAAATTCAGGTGTGGCCCAGATGGTCCTCTCATCTTGCTGATTATCATAGATAGCATGATAATACTTCCAGAACTCTTCATTATTCTGATGGTATACCGACTGTGCTGCCAATGCCGCTGTGTTAGAATCCTTATCAGGATCAATAATTAGATAATTCATATAGTAAAAAGATACGAGCCCTTTATCTACGAAATCCTTCATCAGTTGTGGCTTAAATTGCTGACTGAAATATTGACAAGATGGACATTTAAAATCGCCAAACTCAACGATTTTGACTGGTGCATCAGGCTCCCCAATAACAGGTAGATTCTCATATGGAAAAGATACCGTATTGTTGTTCGGACTCTCATTAGGACTTGGTTTTAAAACTAGAAATAAAATAGCAAGGACAATAATACCTGCCCCAGTAATCCACATAATTCTTTGCGTAAGCTTTCTTTGCTGTTCTCTTTCAGCCTTTCGCATAGCGATCGCATTAGCATTCTTCTTCGGTTTCATGAAACTGATCTAACCCCTTCCTTCTCCTAAAATATATTATCGATAAATAACAGAATGTATACTCTCCTATGATCACTCACAAGATTTTATCTATAGTAATTATAGTAACCCCCCCTTATCAAGTCAAACCTTAAGAGGTTGTTCAACATCTTTTGATGACGAAATCTAGCAAAAGACTTACTCGACATCGATTATTGAATTCAGCCTCACCTTGCATAGCTTTTAAAGTATTATTTCTTTCTTATAAGATTATCAGTATGATTAAGAATATCAGTTCGAAAGGGGTTATTCATTATGGCACTCATTCAATGTAACTTTTTCTCTGAAGTTCTCGGTTTAAGTACTTCGATGACGGTTATCCTCCCACAACAAACGAGAACACAGATCGGTATGAACAATAATATATTTGGTGATAAACATCCCACTTTATATTTATTACATGGCATGAGCGATGACGATTCAATCTGGGTACGTCGCACCTCCATTGAACGATATGCAGCTGAGCTTGGATTAGCTGTCGTTATGCCTAGAGTCGATCTTAGCTTCTATACAGATATGGCCCATGGAAATCGATACTGGACCTTTCTAAATGAAGAGTTACCCGAGATTGCCAGATCCTTCTTCCCACTCTCAGATGCAAGAGAAGATAATTATGTAGCAGGATTATCTATGGGTGGCTACGGAGCAATGAAGCTAGCATTACGTAGACCCGATCAATACGCTGCTGCAGCTAGCTTATCTGGTGCGCTTGATATGAATAGCCCTAGGTTCCAGAAGGACCTTCCTCAGATCTATGATCAGATCTTTGGCAAGCAAGATATCCGCGGAACGGATAATGATATTCTCTGGTTACTCCAACAGTGTGATCAAGCAGTAGGACCGAAACCCATGCTCTATCAATGCTGTGGAACAGAAGACTTTCTCTACGAAGATAACCAAGTTTTCCGCAAAGCATGCGCTCAAACCGAACTCAACCTTACTTATGAGGAAGAACCCGGTGAACATGAATGGGGTTACTGGGATGCCAAAATACAAAACATATTGAAATGGCTCCCTCTACGCAATAAGTCATAATTTCCGCTATATCGACACAGCAAACTTGACGAGAGTGGTCGCGCTATACTATCTTTTATAATTAACCAAAGGTTAGAAGGAAGGTGATTTCTTATGTTTCAAGCGATTCCCTACGAGGGCAACCGAAGCGGCTCATTTAAGGGCGTGCTAGAACAATTAAAAGCACTGATTCAAGACGAACCTAATGCCATCGCCAACTTAGCTAATGCATCTGCTTTACTCAACCTTTTTATGAAGGATATTAATTGGGTCGGGTTCTATCTCTACGATGGCAAGGAGCTTGTACTGGGTCCATTCCAAGGATTACCTGCCTGTATCCGTATTCCACTGAATCGTGGAGTGTGTGGGACTGCTGCTTCCGAACGCCGGACGTTACTAGTTGATGACGTTCATGCCTTCCAAGGTCACATCGCTTGCGATGCAGCCTCGAACAGCGAAATTGTCGTTCCGATAATCAAGAACGGCGAACTTTATGGCGTACTAGATATTGATAGTCCCCTGAAGAACCGATTTGACAGCGAAGAGCAACAATTTCTGGAACAATTCGTTGATATTCTGACCGCTCAGATATAGTTCATAACATTTTAACCACTAGTTATAGTGATGAGGTCTGATTAGAATAAAAAAGATGGTTCCTCATGAATAGAGGGACCATCACCAATAATCACCTTCCGCATCCACCATTTACTATTAGCTACAATAAGTACAGCTAAAATCAACCCATTCCCTCTGAAGCTAACTTTAGTTGCATGGAGTACATCTAAATTACTGGAAACTCCACTTATCAGCGTTATCGCCATTTTCAACTGTCCTTTTTACAACTAATTCTCTATTCCACTACTTTTCCTGCTAATTAAGTGTACTTTCTGCATCTATTTGAGCCTCACCTTCACTACCATCATGCCCGAAGCATTGTTCGTCAATCTAACGTCGCCACTCTATGCATTTCCACTGATTCACATCCGAAATTTGAGGATTTCTATGGAATATGGTGGGTGTCGTATCGGCTATACAAATGATTTCAACATCTTATAGAGGTTCTTCAAAAAGTCGACTTTTTGAACACGCACTTATATAGAGTTTTAAAAATCATAAAGCGTAGAGCGGGAAGTCCTCCAAAAAACTTATACTTTCTATGTATACAAAAAAAGTTGCCCCTTCCATAGGAAATTTCCATTAGGAGGGGCAACTTTAGAAGCTCAAAACTATGCCAAAATAGACCTAACATTTCGAAGCACATCTCTCAACACTTCGGAATCGACTGGAATATTACCCGCAATCTCAATTCTCCGATTTCTCACATCTAAACTCATTAACTGATCGGTAAGGACAACACCAGTAAATACGAGCCCTTCCGGAAGGGGAACTTCAAAAGCATAGCCCTTAGCCGAACTAGTGATCGGGCATACCATCGCGAATCCTGTTACCTCATTAAAGGTTGATTCTGATAATACGATTGCGGGACGACGACCCGCTTGTTCATGCTCAGCTTGCGGATTGAAATTTAGCCAGACTAGATCGCCGCGTGCTGGGATGATCAAATCAGTTCGTCTCCCTCCGTACCGAAATCAACTTCCTCATGATGCAATGAATCTGGTTTTATTTGTGCTTTGGGCTAGGTCATACCTAATTTTGAGTCCCCTTCACTCCTTAACCGACCCTAGCGTAATCCCTGTGATGAAGAAGCGCTGTAGGAATGGATAGACCGCCAATACAGGAATCATCGCAATGAAGATTTTGGCTGAGTTCAAGGTTCGATTAGATAGCTCACTCATTCGTTGAATTTGCTCAGCGGTCATCGTATTCGCATCAATAACAACAACCATCTGCTGGATATAGGTTTGTAGCGGATAGTGATCCGAGGTCGACATCAGAATCAACCCGTTAAAGAACTCGTTCCAGTGATATACAATACTAAATAAGGTGACAGTCGCAATAACGGGACCCGCAAGCGGGACAAATATCTGAATCAACATCCGCCACGGGCCTGCTCCGTCCACTAATGCTGCCTCTTCAAGCTCTTTGGGCAAATTGCGGAAGAAGTTAATTACAAGAATAACACTGAATACAGGTACACTGCTTCCTAACACAAGCGCCCATATATTATTAATGAGCCCAAGTGATTTCACCGTCATATACCAGGGGATCAAGCCACCATTAAACAGCATCGTGAATACGAGAATCCACATAAGCACATTGCGGAATGGTAGCTCCTTAGGACCCTTCGATAGGGGATAGGCCATCAATAGGATGATGACAAAATTTAGGCTTGAGCCAAGTACAACCCGTTGGATGGAAATCCAGAATGAATTAAAAAATTTGCGATCACCCATAATCTCTTTATAGGAACTGAAGTTAAAACCTACTGGCCACAATCCTACCTTACCGGAGCTAGCTGCTGCATTATCACTTAGCGAGACGGCAAGCGTATACCATATAGGAAGTATACATAAGAGTGCAATACCCACCAGGGTGATGATAAGGAAGATATCGAACAGCTTGGAGCCAGCCGTATTATCTTTAACCATAGATATACACTCCTTTTTATTAAAAGATACGGTAATTGGCAAACCTAGATGCCATGTAGTAGGAAACAGTAATCATGATAAAGCTGACCACAGACTTAAGTAAACCCATCGCTGTTGCTAAGCTGAACTGTAAATTCACAAGACCGGTTCGGTATACCCATGTGTCAATAATATCTCCGCTAGAATATACGAGTGGGTTATACAGATTGAAGATTTGCTCAAATCCAGCATTCAGAACGTTGCCTAAACTAAGCACAGAAAGCAATATAATAGCTGACACGATTCCAGGAATCGTGATATTTTTCATACGCTGTAAACGTGAAGCGCCATCTATTGCAGCAGCCTCATATAAAGAAGGGTTAATGCTTGTTAATGCTGCTAAATAGATAATCGTATTGAACCCAAATTCCTTCCATACGTCACTTCCTACGATAAGAGCTGGGAATAAATCAGCTCTGCCAAAGAATAGAATTGGCTTCACATCAAAGACGGAAAGCATTTGGTTCACGGGTCCTGTGTAGCCAAATACATCTAGTAAAATTCCCGATAGAATAACCCATGAGATAAAGTGGGGTAAGTAGACGATAGTCTGAATCCATCTTTTTAGATAGGATATCCTCAGTTCATTCAACAATAACGCAAACACAAGCGGGATAATTAGATTTCCAATGATTTTCATAACGGCTATAAAGATGGTGTTGAAGAGTATCGTACCGCTATCGTTAAGTGAGAACATATATTTGAAATTGTCTAATCCTATCCACTCTGAATGGAGAATACCGAGGCCAGGATTATAGTCTTGGAAAGCCATCACAATTCCGAACATGGGCACGATACTAAACATGGTTAGCCAGATGAATCCGGGGAGAAGCATGAGGTAATAATGTTTGGCAAATCCCTTGTTAACCATAGTTCATCACACTTCCTTTCTCAGTTGTTGATAGAAAGGCACCGGAGACTTCCCGGCGCCTAACACTGATCTATACTACTTCGCTAGTTCTGCAACCTCACTCAGAATTTCATCTCCACCTTGTTTCTTCCAATCCACTACGAACTTATCGAATGAATCAATCGGTGCCGCCCCCATAATGATTTTAAGGAAGGTTTCTTTCTCCATCTTATCAAGCGTAGCCCATTTGCTCTCCATGGTCTTCGTCTGTGAATAAGTCAAACTATAGGTTTTGGTGAATGGCTCCATAAGTGGTGCTACTCCGACCATCGTGGAATATAGGCGTTTCCAAGCGCCAAGATCTGCATTGGGATCCCAATATTGGATATCCACTTTGTCATAAGGCTCTAATTTAACCTTCTTAATATTCTCAGCATCTGCTTTCAGCAATTTGTAGCCTGGAATATCCAACTCTTCTGCTGTCTTAGTACCTGCCAATACTTCTTTCATCATGTTGTAGGTGACATACATTTCATCCATTGGAGCAAAGACAATACGCAGCGGGTAGTTACCAATCGCTACATTCACATCAAAAGTTGCTTCATCTCTTAACAATAGGTTTTCCATCTTAATTGCTGCCTCAGGGTGTTTATAGTCCTTACGAACAACGAGAAATTGATTCGATGGTGTACCCATATGAGGCGTGAACTCTCCATTGCTATCTAGCAAGGAATAAGCTTGCCAGTTGGCCTCGGGATTGTTCTTTATGGCATCTGACAAGGGGCCATATCCACCAGCCCACCACAATCCGAAATAAATACCTGAAGTTCCATTCTTGATTAATTCTTGTGCATCCTTACGTATACTCATCTCTTGATCAATTAATCCCTTCGAGTATAAGTCTCGCAATTTGGCAAGTGCGTCCTTGGTTTCCGGCTCAATCGAGCCATACGTCGGCTTGCCATCAGCACCTTCTAACCAGAAACCTGGATAAGAATGATAGACGCCAAAGACCGGATCAAATCCATAGTTGTTATTGTTCGGATTAATAAAGTCTGCGTTGATCAGACCGCCCGATTGAGGACCCGTGATGCCGATCGTATCCGCTTTCCCGTTACCATCCGGATCTTGTTCGATAAATGCCTTCGCAACCTTTTCCAAATCTTCTATATTTCTTGGTACTTCAAGATTTAGTTTGTCTAACCAATCTTTGCGAATCCACATAATATGCTGCATATCCGTTTCGCCTGTTACGTTAGGCAAGGCATACATTTTACCGTCAAAAGTAACGGCATTCTTGGCAAGCCCTTCTGTTGTTTCAATAATTGATTTAAGCGTAGGCGAAGCATATTGCTCGTATACCTCAGTCAGATCTGCAAGTTGATTGCTCTTCACCATTTGTCTAAGTTGCGTATCCGTCACAACTAGCGCATCCGGCAAATCATTGCTCGCGATGGAAAGATTGACCTTTTGTTGGTAGTCCTTCCCAACTCCAGCTTGCCAAATAATCTTTGTTTCAATGTTCAATTTATCTTTGACGTATCTTGTGTAGGTGTTATTCTCAGGCGTATCTCCGGATGGCAAGCTTTTATCTGCTGAGTCTACCTCTTTACCAATATTAATCGTAATAGCCTCACTGTACTTGCCGAATGGGTCGTTTGGATCTTGAGTAACAGTCTCTCCCTTACTGGAGGTCTTGCCATTCCCACATGCCGACAGAATTAGCATTACGGTTACCAATGTTAAGACGATAACTTTTCTCGTGTTCTTCATATTCGCCCCTTCTTTCATCCTTGTATTTGTTTACATTCTTAAACTAACACAAGATCTACCTACACTTAGATAGAAGGTGGTTACACTTTGAGGTAGAGATATGACCGAGGATTATTATTTGTTAGCGCTTTCAATTCGGCGTTTCCAACATCACTCTATCTCATTTGCGGACATATCTCTACCTTCCTGAGCTATTACACGGTACTCACTAGGAAGCATTCCTGTCTGCTCACGAAAGGAGCGGCTGAAATATTTATCATCCTCATATCCAACATTATTGGCAATCCACGAAATCGTTTTATTACTGTATAGCAGGTAATGTTTCGCTTTTTCCATGCGTGCTTGTCGTAGATAGTGATTGAAGTTATCACCGACGATCCCCTTAAAGCATTGGCTAAAATAACTTCGACTCATATTGACCCTTTTGGCTATGTCTGTAGCTGTTATCTGTTGCTCAAGCCCCTCCTGTAGCAAATCAACCGCCTTCATAATACACATGATAACCTCTGGTGAAAATTCAATTCTACCCAATACATGACGAATATGATCACGTGTTTGATCAATCCAGACTTCTACCTGTTGCCAGGAATCTAATGAATCCTGAAGCTGCACGGTTGCTGGGATGATTTTAACAAATAAATGATTCCAACGATCTACTAGTACGTACAGAAATCCGATCAACTTAGCTTGTGGTAGGTGAAGATGCTTCAGTTCGTCCAGATTCCTTCGATATAAGGTATCTTGATAAATCCACTCCAGTGCTTCCCAATTGGACTTAAGCAAGGTCATGCTCTCTTCCGCACGTACCTCTCCTACACTTTCTCCAGCTCCTATGGACTTTCCCATGACTTTTACCGTCGGATTGTAATCGTAGAAGAAATCCTTATCCTTGTATTCTCGTATCCACCCATAGACTTCTTCGGTTGTTCGATTCACAATTCCACTGAGCTTAATCATTGCCCAATCAGAACAGGCATCCATCTCCTTCTCAAGACTCTCAAACAAGCGTTCACCCTCTGAACTGCTCGGTGGCAAACAAAAGAATAAATTAAGCCCTAATTCTTTTAGGCTGCCATTATAGCTTGATACCCAATTCCTTACTCTATTGCTGGCAGAAACACGATTCATTGAAATTAGCACATAGCCATGATCAATAGAGAATACCTCATCATCCTGTCTATCGCGCTGACCTTTATTATTTTTATTGCTTAACTGATCCTGTTCCATAATCCGATTATGAATCCGCCCAAGAACCTCCTCGAAGCGTTCCTTCTCAAGCTGGACTTTCGCAATGTAATCTATTGCCCCTAGTCTCATCGCTTCTTGTATATATTCGAAATCCTGATGGAGCGTTAGCACAACAATGTGCGTATGGGGATACTTCTTCCGAGCAATTCGCATAAGATCAATACCAGACATGACAGGCATGGACAGATCCGTAAGCATCAAATCAACTTCATTCTCAGCAAGAAATTCTAACGCCTTCTCACCGTTACTCGCTTCTCCAACAACCTCCATTCCGAAATCATCCCAAGGCATAGCAGATATCAACCCTTTGCGAACTAGCTTATCATCATCAACGACAATCACTCTAATCATGATTTATTACACCTCCAATAGGTAAACTTAGGTAAATAGTTGTTCCTTTATTAATTTCACTAGTTACTCTGAGTTCTGCTTGTCCGCCGTAATAGATCTCAATCATGCGCTTCACGTAGTTCATACCAATTCCCATGCCAACCTTACGATTCTCAGCTTCTGGGGTGTGAAGTAAACTATGAATCTTCTCCTCCGACATCCCGGCGCCATTATCCCGAATGGATATGTCTACTTTATCGGTTAGCCGAACATCAACTTCGATATAACCATCATCCGTTAATCCATGGTACAGTGAATTTTCTACAAGCGGCTGCAAAATGAACCGTGGAATGGGTATCTTCAATACTTCTTCATCCACATGTATATGCACAGCAAACTGAAAGTCGTACCGAATCTGCTGAAGGATCAGGTATTGATTGACAGCCTCAATTTCTTCTTGAATAGTAGAAGTCTCACCGAGTTTTCCTAGATTATAATGTAGCAATTTATTCAAGGATGAGACGAGACGATCAATCTCATCTTGGCCATTCATGACCGCTAACCAATGGACGGTGTCAAGCGTGTTCATTAAGAAATGAGGGTTAATTTGGTACAGTAATTTCTCCACTTCGAGATCGGCTCTGCGCTTCTCTTTGACTTCCACCTCTGCAAACAATTCCCACGTTTGTTTCTTCATTTCTTGAAATTGATTCAAAAGAAAATCAAACTCTGGTATTCTCGTCTGCACAACAGCGGTCTGAACTTCATTCTGTGCCATTAGTTCAATTTCTTTATTGAATGCGTTTAAAGGACGATATACCATCTTCCACAGTAACCAGGCCAGGAATAGACTCATTCCAAGGAATAGCCAGGAAAAAAATGAAATTTGGACAAACCATCGATTCATTTCTTTGTTATAGTCAGATTTAGGGATAAGAGATATGACACTCCAACCTTGATTGCTTATCTCCTTATACCAGTAATACCCATTCTGTGTACCAGACAATTGATCTTTATCAAAATGAGGAAACAGGGTGTCCATCTGAAAATCAGCAGTAGCATCACTATAGGCAATTCTTCCGTCATTATCTAGAAATACATAAGATGTCGCCCCACCAATGGCATCGTTATGCAAAATGCTTTGCGTTAACTGAAATCCCGTTTCAATATAAACATAGACGTCATTAAGATTAGGCAGATCCACCTTCCGCATAGCAGATAACACATATTGATTATCAAAACGATTGTTGCTAACATGTGGACCATAATAGGATATCTTACTATACTCTGCTAGTAGCGGCAGTTCCTTCGGGGAAAAGTGTTCCTTCACTCCTGAATTTTCAAGTTCATAACTATCATCATTAAGAAAATAATAAAGGGTTAGTCCGATACTGGGGTTGGTAAAGGTGATGAGACCTAGTTCTTCCTTAAGTTCACTTAGCATTGTTGAACGTTCAAAAGGCTCGTCAGTAGACAGAAATTCATCGAGCTTATTGCCGATGATTCCACCAAATGCAAGTTGTTGCGACACATGATTTAAATTATTGATCGAATTCTCCAAAGAAAGCTCCACTTGTCTTAGATTGTTCTGAATGCCCGTTTGGATCTTATTCGTAAGTATAGAGTAGATGGTGAAGTAGGATATCAGAACAATAGTAATAAAGGGAATCAATGAGCTAGACAAGAAAATAATGATGATTCTTCTCTTTAACGTCAGATAGTCATAGAGATACCGTTGCACTCTGTTCTTAAATCCCGTCATAATGTCTCCTCCTCTTCTAGATCGGATTATAAAAAGATTAACATAGCCTTTTTAAAAACGAAAGACCCGTTGAGCTTTTCTCAACAGGTCAATATTATTGGATGATGCTACTTATAGAGTTAAATCAAGCTCAGCCTGGCTAGAGTACTCTCTCTCCCCCTTTTATTTCAAGTACTCTAATGCTGGTAATACCCGCCCACCATAATCAACAAGTGTCAAATTAGACCAATTGTTAGCATGGCCCACGGACCACTCTGCCTTATTAGGCGTCCAGCAAGGTTCCCAATAGTAGAACCCTTTACCTTTCCCGCAGGGCACCTCTCTAATTAACTGTACAATATCACGTATATACTGGGCTTGCCCGTCTTTAGTAGCGGGATAACCAGGATGCAATTGTGCCTCATCATTTACGATTAACGGAAAGCCCTCTGGTGCATCTAATGTCCATGGATATGCGATCTCAACAACGATGATATCCTTGTCATACTTGTTCGCAAGCCCCTCAAGATTGAGACGAAGGTCATCCAATGTCCCATGCCACCACGGGTAGAATGAAAGACCAATGATGTCATACTCCACACCATATTGCTGGAATCGATCATAGAAGTATTGGCTAGCCACTGCATCTCCACCACGATCGATATGAATCATAATCTGGACCTCGGGATAAACATCTCTTGCTGCTCGGATACCTGATTTAACGAGTCTCGTGAATATTTCCCATTGCTCATCACGATCCCATTCGCCATCCACTTTCCCCTCATCCCATAACATTCCAGGCGTTATTTCATTACCAATCTGTACCATATCCGGTAATGTACCTTGTTCCTTCAGTGCCAACAACACTTCTGCTGTATATCGATAGACTGCCACATTAAGTTCTTGTAACCCTAACCCTTCCCAAGCCTTTGGCTTAGTCTGATGCGCTGGATCTGCCCATTCATCAGAGTAATGGAAATCTAACAGGAAATGTAAGCCCTTATCCTTGATTCGCTTAGCCAGCGCTAGCGTTCTCTCTAAATTACAGTAACCACCTGATGGATTATTCCAGATTCGAAGCCTTATAGAATTCGTACCCTTATGCTGAAAGAGTTCCAAACCGTCCATTAGAGTATTTCCATCATAAAACTGTCCTCCACTTTGCTCAATCTCATCGAGAAACGAAATATCCATTCCTTTAATAAATAACGAATTCACGCTTAATCCACTCCCTTATCAAGTCTGAATGATGTGTATAACTATTCCTTGACCGAACCCATCACGAGCCCGGACGCGAAGTATTTCTGCAAGAATGGATACACCAGTAGAATGGGTAAAGCCCCGATGAAAATTTGTGCTGATTTAACCGTTTTGGTAGAGATCAACTCCATTTCCTTCGGATTAATACTCATGGAGCTCATATCTCTTTGAATAATAACTGTCTGCAAAAAGGTAGCCAGCGGATAATCCTTCGCATTATTAATATATAGTAGTCCATCGAACCATGAGTTCCATTGAGTCACCATACTGAAAAGTGCAAGTGTTGCAATCGCCGGCAAAGAAACAGGTAAATAGATACTGAACATAACGCGGAAATGTCCTGCTCCGTCAATTAAAGCAGCCTCTTCTAGTTCCTTAGGTACACCTCGGAAAAAGTTAAGGAGTAGAATCGTGAGATACACATTGACTGCACCTGGAAGTACGAGAACCCAGAAGGAATCCATCAGTCCGATCTTCTGAATGACCATGTAGAATGGAACGAGCCCCCCGCTGAAGATCATTGTAAATACAAATAACCAAGAGTATACCGTTCTTCCTTTGAATGCAGAATTCTCCTTAGATAGTGGATACGCGGCAAGAAAGGACAGCAGAAGCGTTAATCCTGTTCCAATAACTGTTCTTTGAATGGATACCCATATGGAATGTAAGAAGATCGGGTTAGCCATCGTCTTTTTATAAGATTCTATCGTGAAATCAATCGGCCATAATCCAACCAAGTTAGCATCTGCTGCTGCCTTTGAGCTAAAAGATACCGCTAATACATGAACAAGTGGAATAATACATAACAATGCAACAATGATCATGAAGCAAATATTTATAATATTAAATGCACGGTATGATAATGTTTTGTGATACATCAATGCCCTCTCCCTTCACTAGAAAATTCTATAGTTTGCCCATTTATAAGCTAAGCGATATGAAATTAGAATCAAGATCATACTGATCACAGACTTGAAGAGACCAATCGCTGTTCCGAATCCCATCTCCCCATTTAAGATCGCTGTCCGATACACAAATGTATCTATAATGTCACCCTTTTCGTAGACCAAGGAATTATATAAGTTGAAAATCTGGTCGAATCCAGCATTCAGCACATTCCCAAGAGCTAAAGTACCCACAACTATGGCGATGGGAATCATGGAAGGAACCGTTATATGTAGCGTTTGTCTTAACCGACTAGCCCCATCCATTCCCGCTGCTTCATAGAGAGATGGATTAATATTAGCCAAGGCTGCTAGGAACACCACCGTTCCAAATCCAAATTCCTTCCAAATATCCGATACGATAACGGTAAATCTGAACCAGTCTCCATTACCGAGAAAGAAGATTGGTTCGATTCCGAATACAGCGACCAGCACCCGATTGACGATTCCTCCATCCGTGGAAAGAATATCAAGTAATATCCCACCCAGAATGACCCAGGATAAGAAATGGGGAAGGTAGACTAGTGTTTGTACGAATCGTTTGAAATACATCTTTCGAAGCTCATTAAGCAATATTGAGAATACAAAAGGAACCCCTAGGTTAAATATCAACTTGAGCACGGCAATAATAAGTGTATTCCATATCACCTGAACGCTGTCTTGTCTTTCGAATAAGTAGCGGAAGTTATCTAATCCCACCCAATCAGACCCTAATATTCCGAGCCACGGCTTGTAATTCTGAAACGCCATAACGATGCCGCCCATCGGAATAAAGTTAAAGATGATGAGGAATATAAGCGAAGGCAATATCATCAGATGAAATTGCCAGCTTTTCTTTAAAGTTCTCATAGGATCGCCCCTTACTTGTTTCTAGTGTTGTATGTCTTGATATCGAAATTATATCAATCGATTTTTCGTAAGAGTAGCTAACAAAAGCAATATAAATGGTACGAATTCAACCTCTTTCGCATCCGTAGTTATGTCCCCAGCACAAACATCCCAGAACCACTCAATAGTGGTCTGGGATGCTACTTCACTCTATTTATTTCACGGTATTGTACCAATCGTTCACTTCTTGTGTAATTTGATCGCCACCTGAGGCCTTCCATGTCTCAACAAACTTGTCGAAAGAATCTAACGGCTTGTCACCATAAATAATTTCATTAAAAGCTTGGCTCTCAATTTTGTTCAAATAGTCCATCTTAGACTTCATTGTAGTCGTCGTCGGACCTGTAAACATGTTCTTCATCGATATTTCATCCTGTTCTAACAGAACTTTAGCTGCCGCAGGTGTCTCTGGTCCATAATTATTCTTCACTTCTAGTTCAAGTCTAGTCTTAGGTTCCCCACCGTTGGCTAGATTCAATAATGCCTTCATCTGCGCATCTGGAATACGTGCTCCGTCGCGAACGAGCAAATAACGAATACTATTCACATAACCACCTGGAATATCATCCAAGTGAAGCTCTTTACCATTGGCATCCATATCATAGTCATAACCTTTAAACAGACCATTATCAAACTCACTGCCTACTTCAGGATCAGCTAAGTTGTTAAACATATAGTTCTGATAAGTAAATAAGATTTCTGGGTTCTTCATATCCTTGTTAATCAACACGACACCATTCGTGAAATGAGTTCCATGTCGTCCTGCAACACCATCAGAACCCGTAGGGATTCCGATCGGCTTCCACACAGCACCCTCCACATTCTTCGCTGTATCCAACAGTGGCCATCCACTCATCCAATAAGGTCCTGGAATAATTCCCGCTGTCCCTGCAACAGCAGGTTCAGATGCTTTATTCTCGTCCCATAACGCTGCTTCTTTAGGAATGTAGCCTTTCGTGAACCAGTCATTTATTTTCTGTAACGCTTGTTTACTACCTGAGTTAATAGAACCATATTCAAGCTTACCATCTGCGCCCATATTCCATTGTTGCGGCATGGTACCGTATGCCCCGAATATCCAAGACGGATCAGCCATCCATGTGTTCAATGAATTTTTGAAGCCAATACTAAGCGGTATAACTTCCTTTGGAGCAAGTCCATCCGGATTATTGTTCTTAAACGCCTCCATAACGGTCTCTAATTCATCTAACGTCTTCGGAGCTCCCAATCCTAATTTATCTAGCCAGTCCTGACGAATCCAAAGTAAATAATCATGATTGTATGCATAGTCCAACACTGGAATCCCCATCTTACTACCATCGCGGATGTATGGGTCCCATACATGATTGTCAATCTCAACCGCTTGCTTCCATGCATCTGAGGCATATTGTTCAAAGAGGGATCCCACTTCCCTGAACAAGCCTGAATCAATCAAGTCTTGAGCAAGTTGCTCGTCACCAATCGTTACAACATCTGGCATCTTTTGTCCTGATGCCATCGAAAGTCTCATTTTTGTTGCAAATGCACCATTCGTATCCGTCACAGACCACAGTGACTTAATCTCAATACCAAGTGTATCTTTAGCCCATTTGGTCGCTACATTGTTCTCAATCGTCTCACCATTCTTAAATCTAAGTTCTGGATCTACTCCCCACACTGTAGTTAAGGTTACGGGTGTATCGTATTTATCTTTGTATGCGCTCTCAGTAGTTGCTGTTTCATTAGCTGCGGTTTCTTTAACTGCAGTAACTTGTTCTTCCACATTCTTATTACCCGAACATCCTGCTACAATGGCTATCACCATCATCATACAGAGCGACAGCAATAACCCTTTTTTTGAGAATATCTTCATCCTTCATCCCCCTTATATTTCTTAATGAAAAGTTTATGAGTACAACATTAATTATAGGGGGCTATCTGCCATCAGCCTATGTCACGAACTTAAGATTTCTGCACCTTTAACAACCTAATTAACTTCGTCTAAGCTTTACGTTAATGTTCACGATATTCATGAGGTGTCACTCCATAGTGCTTTTTGAATATTTTGCTGAAATATTGAGGGTTCTGATAACCAAGTTCACTCGTAATCTCATAAATCTTCATATTGCTATTCTTCAAAAGATATAATGCACGCTCCATACGCATTCGAATGATATAATCACTCAAGCTTTCCCCTGTCTCAGACTTGTAGATCTTCGATAGATATACTGGATGGAGGAATACTTTGTCCGCAATCATCTTAACCGATGTGTCCTGTCCCATATCAATAGATACTATTTCATGTACCTGTTTAATAATATAGCTATTCGTATATTTGTCATTGGTATATAACTCTTTCTTCAGCTTGTCCATCATTTCAGTTGACCAACTTCTAAGTGTATCCAGTGAATGAACAATCCTCTGATCGATGAATAAATCGAATCCAGAATGATCAATTTGGTGCATGAACACACCATGCTTATGCGCGATATATAAGAATGCATTTGTTACGGACAGGAATACTTCATACAAATGCTCTCTCATAAAAGAAACCTGCTCCATATCCCGGAATACACTGTCTATTTTATCTTGTGCAGCCCCCCATTGCTTAGATTCCAGTAAATGAATAAGTGTCGGAGGTTTGTACAACATCTCAATAGATTTGATAACTGAATCCCTATTATGGGAAGGATCCTCGAGAAACAACAAACTGTGAGAACCATGGGTCCCTGCTGTGAATATAGCACTTAATCCCGCTCGGTATGCCGCAGTTATGCCCGTAGGAAATTCGAACCACTCTGACAATACGATGGATATGTCCCCCTTCAAATAATTACTAACATTTCTCTGAAGAATTTGGACAAGCTCTGTCAGTTTCCCCCTAGAACTCTCATGAAGAGATTCCTTCGCTGCTGCTATAATAATCAAGCAATCATGAGGGGATTTACAATGCCATATATGATAATGCTCAATGAATACTTCCTCCGCTATGTTGCCAATCGCATATTCCATAAGTGAGATGGAATGGTGATCCATTCCTGCGAACGTTTGCGGTAAAGGAATAAGCATCATCATCGCAGGCTCGTCTACCCGAAGTGGAATTTCATATTGTAAGCATTTGTTACGAATGATCTTATGTGATAACGTCCGACCGAGTAGCAAATCATGCATAAGATTGGCTTTCAATACCGTGAAATCAGATTTCCGATCATACAACAATTGCTGATATCGCTCGGCTTGCTCCCATTCGTCTTGTAGAGACTCAATTGCACTTAACACACTCGCTATAAATTCGTCGTCATTGACAGGCTTCAATATATAATCAAATGCTTGTAGTTGAATTGCTTTTTTGGCATATTGAAAGTCAGAATGACCTGTTAGTAAAATACAACGAATATCCTTCCAACGTTGTGCAATAAGTTCAACGAGTTGCAGCCCGTCCATTTCAGGCATCCGAATGTCAGTTACAACGATATCTACCGCTTGCTCCTCCAGCACCTGTAATGCCTCCGCTGCGGAGCTAGCTTGATACACTTGACTAACCCCCATCTCACTCCAATTGATGGTCTGAGCTATACTCTCAGTTACGTAAGACTCATCATCAACCAAGAGTAACTCAATCATGATATATCCACCCTCCAATTCATAGTATGTATTAAGATCGCTTTACGTCTCGTTAGGTCTGTCCGCTTCATCTGGACCACGCCAATGCAATACAGCCTTCAGTCCACCTAGCTCTGAATTCGATAATGTCAGACCTGAACCTTCCCCATACCTAAGCTGCATTCTTTGTTGCACATTCCATAGTCCATAGCCCATCTCTTCTTCTACCGGCTGTGTAAGCTTATATTGGAGAGACAATAACTCCTGTGCCTTCATTCCCCTCCCATTATCCTCCACAATGAGAGTTATTCCGCGTTGATCGATCTCTCCCGTGATTCTCACTACACCCGGTCCGGCATTCGTTTCAATCCCATGAATGACAGCATTCTCTACGAGAGGCTGAATAACAAGTAAAGGAATATCCAATTGTTCAAGCTCCCTTGGCAGATCAATCGAGTAATCAAGACGACTCATTCTCATCTTTTGTATTTCTAAATAGTTCGTCACGAAATCCATTTCCTCCATTAAGGGAATCAAGTCCCGCTCCTGACGAGTCGTATATCGATAATAGTTAGATAAGTTTTGGGACATGGCCACAACAGCTTGGTAGTTCTTGAGCTTAGCCATACTGGAAATAAAAGAGAAACAATTGTAGAAGAAATGTGGATTAATCTGTGATTGCAACTGCTTCAATCGAGCCTCCCGCACATGGATCTTCTCCATATACACGTTCTCGAATAGTTCCTGAATCTGAGCTACCATAGAATTAAACCTAGTAAATACGAAGCTAAACTCACTCTTCCCTCGCGGAACCATTCGAACCGAATAATCGCCATTCTTCAAGAGCTGGAAGCTATGTACAAGCTTCTTAATGGGCACCTGAACCTGTGCATATAACAAGTAAGATGATACAGAACTCATTAAGAGTAAAGCTCCGATTGCCAAATAAAATAAACGGTTAGACTGCTCAATCGGATGCATGATATCTGACAACGGCATATAATCAATCAAATACCACCCTGTCGTCTTGGATAACACAATGTTGACCATGTAACTCTCCCCGTCTAGCTCCACCTTCCGGTGCTCTGTGTCTTGTTGGAAATCAGATTCCTCCAATTCTTGAATGAGCAGTCCAGCCAGGTCATGATCGGATGTACGGTTATAAATGACACCCACATCCTTCTTATAGTAGAATGGATCACGGCGACCATCACTTTTAAATTTATCAAGCATCTCTTCGAGACTCCGACTGCTGAACCTAATCTCGATGATGAGGTTAGCATCTTCTGGATGAGTGAACGTCGAGTAAGGAGCAACCGTAAACATTGAGAATTGAAAATGCTCTTCCTCACCCTCCTCTAGCCGAGTGACTTGCCATTCAGGGGAGATCCGTTCTTTTAGATCAGCAATATCATACTGCTTCACATCATTAAGTGAGACCACCCGACTTAACGAAAGTGAATAGATTAACAATTCACTCTTCCAATTCAAAGAACTTTGCTGAAGGCTTAACTTTTCCTGAATTCGCTTCACGAGAGTGATCGCATCCAGATTAAGATAAGGCTCGTTCAAATAAATATCACGAAAACTCGATATATCCGGATCATGGATCAATTGATTGGGTAATAATGATAGCCGTTCGAAATTCATATTTACCTGACTCTGAAAGAACGTCAACTGACTCTCATTGGATTTATTCAATTCTGATCTTAGGACGCCTGTCGTCGTCTGATTCGAATAGAAATACAAACCTACAATAGGTATTAACATCATTAGAATCATCATTAGAATCTTCTTAAACAAATTATATCTAGGCATGCGCAGATTCCCACCTTGCTGATTAATAACTAGCCCTATTTATTTTCTCCATCCATTGTAAACGCATTAGTTCCAGTCTAACAGACCCAAATTGAAATATTTCTGCAGTTATTGAAACGGATTACGCAGAATTACCATCATTGGTCATAGATAAACAGATAGCAGCGCCATCCTCGAATGGACGGCGCTGCTATACGTTCACTACTATTCTGCTTGTTCAATCATTCTCGTATATTGACTCTTACTAGCGGCTAAGTCCGACTCTAATGAAGCAAATTGATTAGCCAATAGATTAGCCAATAGATTAATCAGTTTCTCAACAGCATCCATCTTGTTCTCCACTTGCGTTAAAGTATCATTAATCCTACCTTGTACCATCCAATCGGAGATAAAACCATCGAAGAAGTAGTCCGAGAATTTAAGGAAATCCCCAATCTCTATTTCAACAGAAAGAGACATCTGTACGTCCTTCAACTCTCTCGCGAAAGCACCTAATTCGCTCTGAGCATCATGTACATAGCCCATTGCCTTATCAATATTGCTATGCTTTAAATGTGTCGATATCATTCCCCCACCAAGCAAGTCATAAGTGCCCCAGTTACCAGCCGTCTTGAGTGCATCCATAGCACTTTCCAAGCTATTCACCACTAAATTTCCTGCTTGAATAGCTTCCTTTAACTCCTTCAATGTTACCGTCAGATCAGCTTGTTCATTCATAAGTTCCATAAGTTCTCGATTGCCTCGCAGCATATGTTCTTCCTTAACTTTCATGATTTCGTCATATTCGATTCTCCACCCTCTGAGCGCGGAGAGCTCTTGCTGAACATGTTGTATTTGGATGGTTATGTCCTTCACTGCGCGAAGAGCTTCGTCGTACTTCACTTTAGCTTCTATTACTTCAAGCTGTTCTCGCTTCAGCTTCTCTTCCTTCTTTCCAATGATGCTATAAATGAGATTAGCAAGGCTCATACTTGTCAGCCTTTCCACATCTTGCACCTCGTCATTAAGCCTCTGTTCCCACTTCAGTTCTTCAGCCACCATGTTGGACAGTTCAGACTTTAGACCTTCAAGTCTCTTTTCCCATTTCAAGTGACTGCGTCCCTTTTCCTTTACATTAGCCAGGCGCGTATTCAAATCCTGAAACATGAGCGTATCCTCGATTCTGAGTCCTCAAGTCCGACAATGAATAATTATCCGTCATTTAATAAACGTTTCAAACCCAGATTAGTTTCAATATTTGGAAGTTCCAGTTAAGCTGATAATAAGTAAACTAGATTTTTGTCTGAATGTTGGATATGATAAAACAAGATTTGTTATAAGTGCGAGTTCAAAAAGTGACTTTTTGAATTACCTCTATAAAGGAGTGGGACAAGTATTATGAACAAGAAATATGTATTCATGCCACTAATCACCTTGATTACGACTGCAATCTTACTAGCAGGTTGTGGTAACAACAACGAGCCTAGAGGAGATTCAGCTGCTAGTCAACCGACAGAGAAGACGCCGGCACAAACAGAAGGGCAAGCGCCTGAAGAGCAAGTGCCTGAAGAACAGCCAGCCACGAAGAGCTGGAGTAGCCCTCCAGAGATGGAAATTGACACTACCAAATCTTATGAAGCCGAAATGACAACTTCAAAAGGTACCTTCACATTTGAATTGTTCGCAAAAGATGCACCACTCACAGTGAACAACTTTGTGTTTTTAGCTAGACAAGGATTTTATAATGATGTTATTTTCCACCGTATTATTGAATCCTTTATGATTCAAGGTGGCGATCCGAGTGGTACTGGGACAGGTGGTCCAGGTTATCAATTCGAAGATGAGAAGACAACTTATAAATATGAGCCTGGTATCGTAGCTATGGCTAATGCTGGACCGAATACAAATGGTAGCCAATTCTTCATCTGTACCGGTGAAGACAGCTTATCACTTGACATGCAACCGAACTACACCATCTTTGGTAAAATAACGAGCGGTATGGACGTTGTGTTGGATATTGCTGCTACACCTGTCACTGTTGGGGATTTCCCTACGGAAACGATCCAGATTACAGACATCAAAATTACAGAGAAGTAGACTGCTACTCCATCATCTTCACAGCAAATAGGTCCTCGCCTTCCTTCAATGGAAAGTGAGGACCTATTTGCTGTGTTGGACACAAAAAAATAAATAATAATGTAATACTTAACGACCCTCGGTAAGAAACTTCTGTAAACTTGAGGGAATCGTAAATTGTTGATTGTTAATCATAAACTGACTAAGCTCTGCTAAGGAATCTTCTGGATTAGCATCTTTGATTTCCTTAATTTCATGATGAAGCCGCTCCATCTGAAGATCTAAAGCGTTCGCTGATTCTGCAGCATTCTTCAACTCCATGAGAAGCCTCTCTGGAACAGATTGGTTATATTTATAGAAGATTTTATGCTCCAGACTTGCCCAGAAGTCCATCGCAATGGTCCGAATCTGAACCTCGACACAGACATTCTCCTGCCGATCAGACAAAAATACAGGGACTTCAATCAATAAATGAAGACTTCGATAACCGTTTGGTTTAGGATTTTTAATATAATCTTTCACTTCAAGAGTAGTCAGATCTTTCTGATTCTGAAGCATTTCACTAACACGATATATGTCTGAAATAAAAGAACAAGTTATCCGAAGACCCGCGATATCTTTAATATTATCCTTTATACTTGAAAAATTCATATCATTGCTCTTGCGAAACATCTTATTCATAATGCTCTCTGGTGACTTCAGACGCGAATTGGTATGTTCAATTGGACTATAATCATGTAAGGTCTGAAATTCTTCCTTCAATATATTAACCTTAGTCTCCATCTCTTCCAATGCGAATTTGTAAGTGAGCATGAATAGGGTGATGTCGTGCCTGAATTTTTTAAGTTGTTCTATCTGAAAATGCTGTTCCATTCCTATTCTTCCTTCCCCTGTTGGCTTCCTTAATTTCCAGTATAACATTCGGGGTTGGAGAAAACGAATAGTGCATATCACAAAATTAGTTCTTAGTATTAGGTATCAACCCACGCGTAGGCTCAAGCTTATATAGCTTAGATTCGGCTCCCTTTAGAGATACTTTCAAGGAACTTTCCTCAACATTCGTTTGACCCGTCCACATGTCTGTTACTTTGTAGGATGACACTCCTTTACTTGTTATCCCAGCCCGTTCCAGATCGATTAGTCGCTCTACAGGCTCCTGGGTATAGTTGAAGACAGCAAGGTAATATACTCCCTTATCCTCGAGCATGAATACATCTGCCGCTTTCGTACCCGTATTGCCTTCTATAGCTCTAAATGCCTTGCCTTTGACAGCAAGTGCATTCACTTGTGGATTCGTTAACAGGCGTTCCATGTATTCCTGAGCCATCTCATCGGACACGTCATCGGAATTTAAATAGACGGTTCCCGAAATGACTGCCGCGTTGACCCGGGATTGTGCCCCCTCAAGAGAACCACCTTTGGTTAAGGTCATATAATCTGGATCGGTATAATGATAAATTGTCCCGTTCTGCCACCACCCGTAAGTCAGGTTGTTAAGCTGGTATTCCGTGCTATGGAGACTTCCGTCGATGTCGCATGAAATCCGCCGGCTGTGTGCATATTGGCTTGGGAAGAGGGGCGCAATGGAAGCACTGATGAACATAGTGCCGTCCAACACTTTATTCAAATCAGCCATGCCCTTATTATAAGCTTGGATTCCCGTCTGAACTTTCGTATCATAGTGCTTGCCCTCCAAAGCCCCATGGCTAAGGAAATCTACCTTGATATATTCGAAGCCTTCTTTTTTAAAACGATTCATGTAATAGTCCATCCGTTGCTTTACCCCAGGATGCGTGGGATCCACCGCATAGGCACCATCCAACGTCGGCAGGATTGCACCTTGTTGATTCCGGAGAACAATATCACCATAGGTGTACTTGCTATCCGTTCCCTCAACGATCTGTTCCAGATTGTCTCCCCAATACACGAACGGCGAATAGTATATCCCTGCCTTTTGTCCGTTATTGTTAATCAGCTTCACAAGATCGGTCAACTCCTGATCCGTCAAGTTATCCCAATAGGAGTCCAAATTAATGTACACAGCTCCGTCATTATCAAAGGACTTGTTCTGCAAGTTCTTCTTGAAATAATCTGAGACCGCTGCCACTTTATCAAAGGTAACATCGCTCTCAAGTGCTCCCCAGCTATTCCAACCGACCGGGACGCCCTTCGGGATCTTTTTACCGAAGGATAGCGGTGGTTTGATCGCCGCGTTCACTTCCCCGTATCCCTCTAGTCCATCCCGGTAATCCTTGTAGAATCCAACAAAGATTTTGGGTGAACTAATCTTATTGCCCTTCACTGCCCCATGAGAAATACTGTCATGCGTAGAAGTCGATGAAGTGAACCCTCCGTACACACGTAACTTGTTCAGTTTATTATCCGAACCGCTCCAATATATACCTGTCTTCCAGGTATCATGGGTCACCGAACCCACGACTAGTCCGTTGCGGCTTGTATTATCGTAAATTGCCGTCATCTCGGAACTGACATAATTGTCGTTATTAAGTCGCGTATTCATTGTTTTCGCTTGATATCTCGACCAGGCATCGTTATCGAATGGAGTAACGAGCACCCGATTATCGCCATAGCTTCCAAGATCGATGCCGCCTTTTGCCTCCATAACAATCGGTGCAATGTCAGCAGACGCAAAGGCTGAAGACTGTGAAGCAACGGTCTCTGTCAGTAAATAAGGCCCGTCCTTATAGATATAATAGATTTGGCTAAGCGTCGGTAGTCCTTTTTCCTCATTACGAACAGTTATCTTGATCCCTTTACCTGTCGCATCACTAAAGGAAACTAAGTCTTTCTTGCTGAATACATGCCGATTATAGTCCTTGCTCGCCACGACCCGGTCAAGCCCTATCTCACTGTATATCCCTTTCGCAACTGTTTTCTTTCCCCAATTGTACTGTGATAAGCCAGTAGAAGTATTGTACAACAGTTCATATGATGGATTGGAAATCTTAAAGCCTTTCTTGTACTCTGTCAGCGTAATCGTTCCATACCGAGTAACCTGTACTTGTTTACCGAGATCTCCGATGTTACCATCATGACCTGATCCAACTTCACCGTCCGATTCAAAATGTAACTCGATTTTGTCGAAGTCGGGAGAATAGCTGCCTTGATCATCCATTAATATCGTGTTGCTTCCCTTTTTCAGGTACACTTGCTGTTCATAGGAACCAACCGTATTCCAGTCCACTGTTTTGGGGAAGTTAATCTGTTCCCCCTCCTCTCCATTCACAGAGATGGTAGCTGACCGCGAATCTCCTGAAATATAAGAGATCTTTAAGTTATAGACACCTTCACGATCCGCTGTAATTCCGTTAAACTGTAACGTTGAACCACCGTACACGTTACCCACCTTTTGTCCGCCTGAGCAGCTATCGCATTCCGAAATTCCGGCGTTCCCCGATAACTTATTGATTAATGCTTCAGCTTCATAAGCTAATGAACTCGATTGTGCTCCAACCTTTGCAGATGACTGCTCTGCGGCAGAAGCCATAGAATTTCCTAACAATGGCCAAATCACTACACAACACAACAGTATGATGAAAGATTTCCGGATGCTACGTTGTCGGATATACACAGAACTTTCCCCCCTTTTAGTTGCTATTTATGTTCAGTTTAAAAATCTTGGATTCCGCTGGTTCCAACTCTACCGTAAGTTCCTTCACAACCTCGCTGTTCGTGCCTTCCCACAGGTCAGATACGCTGTATTGCTGCGCAGGATCAAGTCCAGCACGTTCTAGAGATACCACTTTCCGAGCAGACTGCTTCCCATTCAAATTAAATACAGAGAGATAAGCGACAGTATTTTGGCCAGCAGGGATCAGTACGAATGCATCTGCACCCTTGTCGCCAAAATTCCCTTCAATCGGTCGGAACGTCTGTCCCAGGCGGGCAACATCCATAATATTCTGATTCGATAGCCAAGCTTTCGCACGCCAAGCCGCTTCCTCATTACCGAAATCATCACCCAACAGTAGAACCGTCCCCGCAATGACGGAAGCGCTCAGACGGCTTCGCCCTTCATTCCGCGTTGTGGAGTCCTGATTGAAGCTCTTGTACAATACGGAATGATCCGGATCGTTGAAGCGATACAACGTATTGTTCATCCACCAGCCATGCGTCAAGGAGTTTAATAGATACTCTGTATCCTCAATCGTCCCGAACACGTCACAAGAAATTCTACGGCTATGCGCATAGGCATATGGGAACAACGGTGCAATGGATAAGTTAATAAATACGGGTCTTCCCACCGCTTCCGGGGATAACTTATTCGATAAATAAGATAGCCCATAGTTATAAGCGGCAATTCCCGTCGTTATATTAGGATCATAATGCCTTCCTTCAAGCGCACCATGCGCCATGAAATCCAATTTAATGTATTCAAAGCCTTGCAAGATCATTTGGCTCGTGAACCAGTCGATTCGCTCAAGCGTTCCCGGATGTGTTGGATCGATCGCTAGTCCTCCAGCAATATCGGGTAGAATCTCCCCATCAGCATCCCGCAGTAGAATGTCGCTGTACGTATATTTACCGTTCGTACCTTCGACCGCTTCCGTAATCTGTGCAGGGCTTCCCCAGAAAGCAAATGGTGTCCAATACGTACCCGGCTTGTGACCATTCTTCCGCACGCTCTTCAGTGCATCCTTCATCTCGTCAGACGTTAGATTGTCCCAGAAAGCGTCAAAATTGATGTATAGCGTATCTTCATTCTGAAAACCAAGCGACTGTGCTTCCTTCTTCAAGAAATCACTCGTCGAGGTATATAGTTCATAACTCAATTCGCTCATCGCAGCAGACCAACTATTCCAGCCAAACGGAGCACCACCATCCCAGCTCAACGCAGCAGCAATGCGAGTATTCGCCCATCCGTATGCTTCAAGCCCTGCCCGATAATCTTCGTAGAATCCTACAAACACGAGTGGTGATTCAATACGAATTCCTGTCACATAACCATGCGGTTGAGAATCGCGCGTCATGAAGCTCGTTGCGCCACCGTACAATTCAAGCTCATCCAATTTCCCTGCCTGCTCGCCTTTAATCCGAATACCTGTTTTCCATACATCATGCGAGATGGATCCCAAGATGAATCCGCTCCGACTATGAGGATGATACAAAGCTGTAACTTCATAGCTTTCGGTTTCTAACGGCAACGGCTTCGCAACATAACGCACCCACTTGTCATTATCATAAGGAACCCGCAGTACATGAAGCTCATCTTCCGACTGCACATCTCGTTCCAATAACAATGTATTCGTATTGATAACCGCAATGC
Source organism: Paenibacillus sp. FA6 (assembly GCF_051550225.1). Classification (NCBI taxonomy): domain Bacteria; kingdom Bacillati; phylum Bacillota; class Bacilli; order Caryophanales; family Paenibacillaceae; genus Paenibacillus; species Paenibacillus sp. FA6. The sequence goes on from NZ_CP188820.1 coordinate 4,053,130, forward strand.
GGTTTACCTTCGTTTCTTCATCATAAATCACAACAACCTGGGTCAAAAAGAACGAGGTGTTCTCGTACATATAAAAATGCTGCTCTACATTAGGAAATTTGGACGATTCGTGCAAAATAACGACATGTAATCCTTTTCCGAAATGATCTTGGATTTCCTCAGGTTGTTCTCTCATAACATGGTGATCATGCATCCCCGTATGATATTCCCGACCCTTCCATCGAAATGCGCTGCGTATCTCTTTCAACGCGAACGAATTTCGATCGGTACAAGCATACTCGCCTTTTTCCAGATTCACTTCGATGTGCACTAGACCATTATCCACGTGAAGAAGCGACTGAGACTCCACATTCACGCTCACGACATTTTCATGATTTACTTTCATACATTTTGCCTCCTTGTCATTGCGTATCTTAATCTGCAGTGCTGCACAATTAATATTTATTCGCAGCTTGCTACTATTATAAGAGACTCAATAAAGCGCTTTCTATACAACAATGTTCCAATCTATGACGGGAAGTGACGTATCTTCTTTGCTGTAGACAGCTCGATTTCTATGAACCAATCGTACGTACCCTGAGCTTCTACAACAGCAACAGCCTTGTGCTCCATCGCATAGGACAGATCATCTAAGAAGCCAGTAGCTGGTTCGATTGCCACGTGATACTGCCCCTGATATCCCCCAGCATTAGCCCAGATCGATAAATAAGGTACCTTTTCTTTCGGAAAAATAATCGTCAACTGCTCTTCTGTAACTGGATCGTAGAGTGATGCCTTGCCTTCTGGTAACTCTCCTTGAAAATAATACTTTTCTGCCGTTCGTGCCGCAGCGGCTTCAACAAGGTTCAACCGCGTCTGCCCTTGGTCAGCAAAGGGGATCGGCCACTTCTGGATGTCCCCCATTTGGCCAAGCCGGCCATCTTGTGAATAAGAGACAACAATCGTATCTAGTTCACGAGGCACGATGATTTCCATACCTTCTTCGACTTGAAACAACGGATGTGCCGCCCATAAGAAAGAGAAGGGAAATGAACTGAGATTCTGAACGGAATAATCAATCCGTAATCGTTGTTCTTTCGTGAAAGAATAGGACTTCTTCAGATGATACGGCATTCTCACCCCATATACGTCACTACTGAGCTGCCCTTCATGTACTATGACATGCCAAGGAATCGACCACACCTCTCCATGATCAGGTAATTCCACACCTTGCCAAGGAAATGTTGGATAATGGCAGGCATTAATCGTTGGGAACATCTCATCCCAGCCGCTACCGTCATTATCTGCGAACGAACTCGCATACCCTTTGTTACCAAGGGGCTGATCCGTTCTAGATAACCATTCCCTTCCAGTCTTTAGATTTTTAAGTGAAATGACCTTACTTCCTAATTGAGGTGCAATCGTTAGTTGTATCATCGAGTTCGTGCCTGTCCATACCTCTTGATCGTCCATCTGATGTTGTTCCCAATGCAACATGGCTGTCTTCCCCTTTCTCTAGGTGGTTGTTCAAAAGGTCACCTTTTGAACTCGCACTCTAATGTAAAATATAAAAAATTCTCAAGAACACAGATTGACTGCATTCTTGAGAATAAATCATGCTAGGAGACGCCCTAAAATGCGAGCTTCAAATGGATCGTCGCCCCTTGATGGTTCGGCTCAAGTTCAAGCGCCAGCTGGAAGTTCTTCACCGCTTCGGCAGGATGTCCAAGACCCAAATGTCCAAGTCCCATCATATAATGACAATGAATATGATTCTTCTTATTTAAGTCCTCATCAAATACGAGGAAGTCTGGCAAGGATACCGCGAAATAATCAATTTTTTGACTCAAGAAAATATGTCCTTCTCCGTAGTCCACAAGCTTGTTAAATCGGCTGCGAGCCGCTTTCTCATCACCCAATTGACGTAATGCGACACCTTGATAGAAAATCATGTGCGGCGGTTGGTCATTATAATACATCGCACTTGTCGGTTCATCTAACCCTTGGGAAGCCTTAGTAAAGTATGCCGTCGCTTGTTCTTGTTCCCCAAGTTGTTGATGAGCCAGACCTAAATAATAGTTGATGTTATTCTCTTGGGCTCCAGGTAATTTCCCTTCATTGATATTCAACGGATATTGCTTCGCCGCGAGCAATTGCTCGATCGCTTCCTTCGCTTGACCTTCCTGAAGGAGTATCTTAGCCCATTCGACACGCGCTAACACGTATTGTGCTGGCACTTTACCTTCGCCACCTTCCCACGGATGGAAGTGACGATTCATAATCAACGCAATCGCTTCTTCATGACGGTTCAAAGCGTTGTGCAAAGTAATATACTCCAAGTACAAGTCATCACGGGTGATCACTAATTCCTTATGCTGTTCCAAAGTTGCTAAACGTTGTTCCGACGAGTAATTAAGTTTCTTGTACAGTTGATCCAACTCATAGAATACTCGAGCGTCTAATGTATTTAGAGTAAATGCCTTCTCTAGTGCCTCATGCGCTGCATCTGGATTATGCTGTTTATTGAAATAGGCTAAAGCCAAGTTACGATGTACCGTTGCAAACGTATCATTCAACGCCACAGATTTCTCCCAATAGGATACCGCTTCGCTATGTCGTTTCTTATCAAATAACAAGTTACCAAGATAATAAGGTGCCTTCGAATCGTTCTCATGTGTAGATGTCACATGCTTCAATACGATATAATCCTGAATTGAGTTCGGGAAGCAATACGAAGGATTCGCATCTTCCGCAAGATGATAATACGAATCGCACGCTACATCATCATGACATTTCATGTTGTAGTACCCTTGATAATAATGAATCATCGGATACACGTTGCCGCTTGTACGTTCCGCAATGCGACCTAATACATCCAATGCCTCTACATACTGTCCAGTTTCTGCGTAATCTTGTGCAAGCGCAATATAGTTGTGCGCATCATCGCGCATCAGGTTCACTAACGCTTGCTTCGCTTGATCGGCTTGTTCTCGATTGCCAGATTGCTCGTAGATGTAGATCAATTCATTTCTTGAACCGAATTCCATCGGATCTAAACGTGTCGTTTCCTGTGTAAGCTGCTCTGCTTCTGCTAGACGATCTAGCTTTCTCAGAATGACACTCTTCAGATTACGCGCTTTGTAATTTCGTTGTTGCATCGTAAGAGAACGGTCGATCAATTCAAGTGCTTCTTCATATTCCTGCTTCTCACTAGCAATTTGTGCGAGCGCATAGTATCCAGTAGCTTGCCATGCTGCAGACCAGACGGCTTTGTAGAATGTTGCGAACGCTTCTTCCAGACGACCTTGCCATTTCAATGCTTTCCCCAAGTTGTAGTATGGCTCACTGTCATAAGGTCTTGCATTGTGACGAGTCATTGTCTCAATCGCTTTTCTGAAATACACTTCACTTTGTTCCAACAACCCTCTACGCAGCAAAAGTAATCCGTAAGCATTATTCAGACGAATATCGTCCGGGTCGCGTTTCAGTCCTTCCAGATAATAAGCATCCGGCTCATACGTTGCATGACGGTATTGCTCAAGATGAAGACCCGCCAAATACAATGCTTCTGTATTCTTCAATTCTTCCGGTGCATCAATCGCTTTCGCTGGATCTGGTGTTTGTTCAATCTTCTTCGGTCTCGGCTGATACGAGATCAGCTCCCTACCGCTTGCCGTTAAGACCACCAGCATTAAATCTTCTTCTAGATCAATGTTATCGATCGTAAGTTCAATCGAGAATGTATCGACAGGAGAAATGGTTAATGTCTTGTCAAGATACGTTTGACGAGCACTTTTAAGAATGACATGCGCATTCTCGAATACCGAAGTTGCATAGACATGCACTGTAGCTTGCTGACCCGTAACTTCTAGATTCACAGCTGCATCAATAGAAGCATTCTTCACCATACCCACTTGCTTGTACGGCATGAAATATTGCTTGAAGCTCTTCTCTTCATACGGTTGAAGCCATGTGAAATCCGGTTGGTTATCTGTATAGACACCTGTCATTAACTCGATGTAAGGTCCATCTTCATCCGTCAGATTGCGATCCCATGCTTGACCAAATTCCCCATGCCCCCATGTCCATTGCTTCTTACCCGGGGAGACATGTTTGTTCGCAATATGCAGAAGACCTGCCTGGACATTATTATCATAGCCGCCAATAAAATTATAATCTGAATGATAGGCCATATAGGATGTCGGTACAGGAATATTATTGTATTTCGAAATATCGACGCCTTCTGAGTAGTCCATCTTGTAGTACGTTCCAGTTGCAATCGGGAATTTGGACACATCTCGTTTCCCGTGATCGAATACGGCATGGACATCTGGAGGAAATACCGATTGGCTATGATCATTGGCAGCCAACGCAGGATTCGCCCACCATAGGAACGTCTGAGGCTCCGAAGTACGGTTATACATTTGTGCATGAACTTCTAAATAAGCTTTGCCTGGAAATAAAGTGAAGCCTGTCGTTACTTTCGTACCATACATCCGATCGATCTCGCCCACCCATACCGTTTTACTGCCATCATCATTGGCTTCGATGCTGTACTCGACAGGTCCATACGTATTCGGACGGTGATGCTGTGGCCAGTTAAACTCAATCCCACCAGAAATCCATGGTCCTATTAGACCTACTAATGCCGGTTTGATGACTTGATTGTGGTATACGAAATCATAGTTATTCGTCTTATCAATCGCTCGATAAATCCGCCCACCGATTTGCGGCATCATTTGAATTTGAACATATTCATTCTCTAAGAACACCATTTGATAAGGTTTCATAACCTTATCATCAGAAATTTTATCGATAACCGGATGTGGATAGACACGACCTGAACTACCTTGATAGACCCGTTTCTCCAAGAACATCGGATTCTTGTCTGGTTCACCCACTTCATACGTAGGTATTTCAATCGTTTCTTCCCATACTTTCACTTCTGTTTGTTGTGTCAACATAACTCATCCTTTCAGATCCAAGATGTATTTGCTATATCCTTATCTTACGGATTTACAACTCGAATCTCCATTGACGATGTAATGATCATGATGGATTATCTGATGATTTATCTCGCATTTCTCATTTGACAAGGCTTCTCCCAGCTATCATAGTATGGTTATGGATCATATAAAGAAAACAGACGGCTTCATGTCGCAAAAGTTAATCGTTCTTCCAGAACATATCATCGCTGAATACGCTACTCATCCGCTCATCCGTTCGCTGTATATAACAGATATTGGCTTCTTTCCCCATGCGCTTCATCACTATCGGGAACGTCCCACGGGTAGTGCTGCCCATATCGTCATGTACTGTATTGCAGGTGAAGGCTGGGTTAGCCTCAATGGTCATAAGAGACAGATCATGCAGAAAGGTTCCGTAATGGTGATTCCTGCACATATGCCCCATGAATACGCCTCTTCGGAGACGCATCCATGGACTATCTATTGGTTTCATATGAAAGGAGAGAACGCAGCTTCCTTCTTTGAAGACATCGATCAACACGCAACGCCTACGCTTGTTTCCGTTGAGAAATCAGCCCAAGTTATCGAGCTCTTCCATGAATGTTATGATATCCTGCAGAAAGGATACTCGTTAAACCGCATTATTTACGTCTCACAATTGGCTTGCCATCTCGCAGCCCTCATTCGATTCTCCCAACAACAGCCTAATGTGGCATGGAATCAGGAGAAGAAACACGATATTGAACTGTCGCTCCAGTTCATGACCGAACACTTAGAGATGAATATCTCCCTACAACAATTAGCGGACCAAGCGAATCTATCGGTTCCGCATTATACGCATGTATTTAAAAAAACGACTGGCTACTCCCCGATCGATTACTACTTGCGACTCAAGATACAACTAGCCTGCCAGCATCTTGACCTAACGAATCAGAGCATCAAGGAAATCAGCATTCACCTGGGATTTCAAGATCCTTACTACTTCTCACGCCTCTTCAAAAAAATAATGGGGAAGTCCCCTTCCGAGTATCGCAATACGCGGAAGGGCTGACTCCCCTCTATTCTTACACTTCTCACAGAAATGCCTCTGGCATCCTTATAAGGACGCCGGAGGCATTTCTACTTGCTCGCTTATTCTTGTTCTTGAATGTGGCACATTAGACTATCGAAATCGCCACGCAATGGCAGTTCAACCCCAATATTCATCAAGGCCTTTCCTGTCCATGCTTCTGAAAGCTCCTTGATCATATACGTCTTATTCGGGTCTAATCCCTGCAAACGTAGACGCGGGAGCGGTTCACCTAAGTGTTGCGAGTGAAGGAAGGCGAATACTACGGTCTCCGATGCTTCCTTATTCACATACTGCACCGCCATAACCCCTTGCCGCTTCAGTGCATCTAGACGGTATTGCTGACCATACTGCACCAATGGACGGATCTCTTTATACTGTTGAACGAAGCCTGCTGACTCTTCAATCAACTCGTCGCTCCATTCATTCAAGTTCGATCCAATCCCAAGCGTCCCCATCATTGCGCTATGGAAGCGATATTTCAAGGAAGTAACACGTTTGTTCATCCCGCTGACAGCTTCCGTTACCCAACAGGTCATCATCTTCGGTGCATAGACATAAGAGAATCCTTCTTGAATACTTAGACGGTCAAATGCATCCGTATTGTCGCTCGGCCACGTCTGATCTGCATAACGAAGAATACCTAAGTCAATCCGTGAACCACCGCCTGCGCAAGTCTCAAATGCAACATGCGGGAATCGTTCCCGAAGTTCAGCCCATATTTCATATAAGGTCTGGGCATGTCGAATCCAAACTTCCTTCTGGCGATTCAACGGGTGATCTTTCATTCCCGGTTGTGTAACAGTCCGGTTCATATCCCATTTAATAAATGTAATATCATGCTTCGATAAGAGATCAATCATGAATTCAAGAATATAGTTCTTCACTTCCGGCTTAGATATATTCAGCAATAGTTGATTGCGTAATTCTGTCCGTCCGCGTGTAGGGAAATGATAGACCCAATCCGGGTGCTGACGATACAAGTCACTATCTGGGTTAACCGATTCCGGCTCTACCCAAATCCCGAACTCCATCCCAAGATCATGTACTTTATTAATTAATTCGTTCAAGCCATTCGGGAACTTCTCCTCATTCACGATCCAGTCGCCTAGACCTGCCCGATCATGATTTCGTCCCCCGAACCAACCATCATCAACAACGAATAGCTCTACGCCCAATTTAGCAGCACGTTCAGCTAACGCCATCTGATCTTTCGCATTCACATCGAAGTAAGTAGCTTCCCATGAATTATAAAGTACCTTTCTTGCTTCTTGATTCGGAATAACATAATCGTATTGGTATTGATGAAGATGGCGACTCATGTCTCCAAATCCACCCGCAGTGTAGCCTCCAACAAACTCAGGTGTTTCGAAGCTTTCACCTGCTCCTAATGTCCATTCACTATCAAAGTCGTTGATTCCACCGGTAACTTTCACTTGATTGAATGCCGTCTTCTCCGCTGTAATCTTCCAGTTACCACTCCAAGCTAGAGCACCGAACCATACATTTCCACTCTCTTCAGTAGCATATCCATTATCGATCGCGAACCAAGGGTTCGCATGGCCGTCTGTGAATCCTCTTCTGGATTCCAGCACTTTCTTCCCTTCGGATAATACGGTATTACGAAGTTGGAATTCGCCCGACCATTTCCCGGTCACATGCGTCAATCGATAATCTTGTAAATATGGAATAGGCCACGCTGCCGATTGCACATTTTCTAAGATGACATCATGTGTACCCGTATTCACGATTGTCGCAGAGCGCACGATCAAGTCAAACTCGGGAATCACTTTATAAGATAATTGTGTTTCTAACGGATATGCCTCATCTTGTAACGTAATGACTAGCGTTTCTTGTCCCTCTTGCTCCGTGATGCGATGCTCTACATACTTCATGGATAGGTCCCGCACACCGTCGTGCATCGTTACCTTGAGAGACGGTTCGGTATAGACAAGATCCCCCCAGAAGCTGTACTCTTCCATTTCTCGCTCTACTTCCGCATCGAAAGAGCTATGCGACCAAGAACGGAGCAGTGGAAGGCAATCTTCCAGTTCCATGGAAGCTCCCCAATACAGATGCTGGAGGCTTCCTTTCTCATTTAAACCAAATACATAGGACGTTTGCTTCGTTTGTATGGCGAAGACTCGATGTTGCTTGTTATATTGTATTATCAATGTAATCACCTACTTGTTTGTTTTATTTCCACAATTCCAGACGTTGTTTATAGTTCTCGTTATAGAGTTTTTCTAGCTTAGGAAGGCCTGCTGCATCTGATTCCTTGATCATTTGATTGTACATTTCTGTTACTTGTTGTTCCGAAGGTGCTAGGGCCATTTTCAAGTAATATTTGTTCACGATTTCGTTAACCTTTTGTTCCATGATCGCTTCAGATGTACCCCCAGCAGGTCCTAGGTTATCGTATGGCGCTGTATCGTAAGCTGTATCTGCTAGATTCTTAATTGCTAAATCTGTTGTAGGATCGGTTTTGTAACGTCCGATCAAGTCATACGGCGTACCGTCAGATCCAGGGCCATTCTTGATCATCCATGTCCATTTACGAATACCAGTCGCTTTGGCAGTGGCATCCCAGTCTTTCGTGAACCCATCTAATACTTCTTGGCGCGGTACGTGTTTACCGTCTACCATATCCCAGTCCTTACCTTCAATTCCCCACATCATTAAATACTGACCTTCTTCACTCGCTAAGAAATCCAACATTTTGATGGTACGTACAGGGTCTTTATTCGTCTTAGAGATCGTTACGCCATCCCAGCCTAAGGAGCTCTTCGGACCATAAGTTGTTTGATCAGCAGAAATTCCAGGTGCAAGTACTTTATATTGATATAGCTGTCTTTCTTCTACGTTCGAACCTTCAGGAGCATCTGCCTTCAACAAAGTATTAGGCGCACCCACGTTCCATACTGCATTCCCTGTCGCAAAAACGTTGCCTGCTGCAACTTTTTGTTCATACTGTTTTGTTTTGAGTGTTGCCCACTCTTTATCCATAAGTCCTTTGTTATACAATGAGTTGATGTATTTCATCATTTCTAAATATCGAGGATCTCGAATATCTTTCTTCAGTTCGTCATTCTCTTCATAATACGTCTTCATCCCGAACATCCCTTTAAATGTCCATTGCGCACTCCCAATATCTTCCCCATTGAGTGTCATCGCAATAGAAGGTTTGCCATCAATTGTCGGATATTTTTCTTTGAATTTCACAAGCAAATCTTCGAACTCTTGTGCGGTGAAGGGCTCGCCGTTATTCACTTTTTCGCCTACATCCAGTTCTTTCATGATATCCATACGCATCAAGAACCCGAATACCGGATATTTCTCAAGACCATACCAGTTCGCTAAGTAATAATTTTTCCCATCCGTATGTCTCGTCTTTTGCAATGTATCACCGTACATCTTCTTAATGTTTGGACCATACTCATCAATCAGATCATTTAATGGAATAACAGCCCCTGATGCAATATATTTGTTCATGATATCGCTTCCACGATCTAGCATGAGAACATCAGGTAAATCACTGCTCGCTAGCATCAGATTCAATTTCTCTAATGGATTTCCTGTCGGTTGCTGAATCTCTACGGTGATCCCAGTTTTCTTCGTGATTTCTAGAGCAACCGGGTTAGTGAAAGCATCCCCCGTATTCTTATCGAACCACGTTAATTTAATTGGAGAGCTCTCATTCGATGTCTCCGATGTACTGCCTGGTGAGGATTCATTTGAAGTTGTTTTAGCGCCGCACCCAGCTAGCAAGGTCAGAACTAATGTCGCCGTAATAACTAAATTTAACTTCTTCATACCTTAACCCCTCTCTAAAGTTAGCAATAATGGTCGTGCGTTGTATCTAACTTTATTGTAAAAACCTTTGATCCAATAATCTATATCGCAATGTTATTATTCATAGTGGAAAACGTCTTTCATAGTGAATACAATTAGAAAAGCCTATTTCCTGAAGGCTAAGGAAATAGGTTTACCTGAAGGTTACTGTACTTCTTAGCTATACCGTTTGGGGATTCGTAAGGTAACGGAAGTCCCAATTCCGATCCGACTAAATACATCCACACCGTATTGCTCTCCATACATGAGTTGGATACGATCATTCACATTTTTGATCCCGTAGCCGGATAGATTATTTGCATTCAAAAAGGCATTCTCCACATTTCCTTGAGACATTCCGGCACCATCATCAATAATTTGGAACACAATATCTTCGCCATCCGCACGAAGCTTCACAATAATGTTAATCCCTGATTCATCACATATCGCATGATTAATACAGTTCTCGATAAATGGTTGAAGAATCAATTTGATTGTCGAATATTTAAACATTTCCTCATCTAGATCATAATGCATGTGCAACATCCCTCGGAACCGAATCTCCTGAATGGAAATATAGTTCTTCACCAATAGAATCTCTTGATTCACCAGAATGATACGTTTACCTTTATTCAATGAAATTCGATAATATTTAGCTAAGTGATTCACCATTTGATACACTTGCGTGCCGCCTTCCTTCAGCGCTAATGAGGAGATGGAGGCCAGCGTATTATACAAGAAATGCGGATTGATCTGAGCCTGCAACGTTGTCAATTCCGCTTCCTTCATGGATATTTCTTTCACATAGACATCCTCAATCAAATCCTGAATTTCAGACGCCATTTTATTAAAAGCGAATGACAGTTGTCCGATCTCATCGTGTCCCATGGGCTCTACGGAAACTTGAAAATCCCCTCGTTCCACCTTCCGAATGTGGAAGAGGAGCTTCTCGATCCGTTTAGTAATCACCTTCGTCGTCACATAGATAAGTAACATCGAAGCCGCTAATGCAATCATCGAAATCCAGAGAATTCGTGTTGTGGCTTTGTTCGTATTCGCTAATAGTTCATCATACGGCACCGTAATGACGGTCTTCCAACCATTATTCAGCTTCTTATACGTAAAAAATCTATCTTCACCATTCACCTGCTTGTCGAACTTCCCAAAGTTAGACTTGAGTTCCTCCTGAATAGGGAAGGTATCGTATAGGTTCTGGGACGATAAGTTATTATCGATAGACGTGATCACCCTACCGTTCTGATCAATGATATATACACTTTTATTATTATTCTCTTTCTCAATAAGAGAATAGACTTCAGCATCGCTGATCTGAATAACCAATATGCCATAAGGATGCGTCAGACTGAAGTAACTGAGTGATCGAACCAACGTAATCGTACCCTGATCTGTCTGTGCATACACGGTATCTCCAGCTGCCTCAATCGCAAGTTGTCTTAAGGCGACAGGCAGCTCTTCTGTATATCGGATATATTCTCCATCCGAATATAGCGTCTTATTATCCGTATAAATCGTGATACCCTGAACATTCGTGTTAAGTGTGAGCATCTCAGTGAATGTTCGATTAATATATTCAAAGGCATCTAGATAAAAGAATGCCTGCTCATAATTATTCGACAGATAATTTCGAAGCTGTGAATTCATATAGAGAATATTCGACAACTGATGATAGTAATCCAACCTATTTTCAATATTTGTATTGATCTGATTCAAGGTACCGCTCAAGCTTGCATAGGTCTGTTCAGTAATTTGATCCCTCGTAGAGGTGTAAGAATAATAAATTAGACCGAAAAACGGAATAATGGATATTAGAAAAATTAAAATAAACTTATTTCGAAGCTTTAAGTTTGTAATCCATTTTGACTTATGCACTAATACTCGCCAAAATCTCAATTTACTATTGGTTTTTTCGATATTCATTCGGAGTTACCCCTTGGCTCTTTAGAAATAGAGAGATAAAATATGATGTACTCTCATAACCTACCTTTTGTGCAATGTCTTGCACCTTTAGTGAAGCATCACCTAGCATCTTTTTTGCTTTCTCCAAGCGAATTTTGGTTAAATATTCATGAATTGTCACGCCTGTTTTTTCTTTAAAGATCGATCTCATATAATTCGGAGACAGGTAGACTTGGCTCGATAAACCCGTAATAGTAATTTGTTCATGGTACGTATGCTGAATAATTGATTTTATTTGATGCACCAATTTTTCGTTTCGATCCGTAAATCGGTCTTTCATCGAATCGATCATATGTGTCAAGATTTGTACAACAACTTCTTCAATTTCTTGGATCGTATTGCAATCATAAATAGAATGAAATAGTTCCCCGCGCGTTCCCGCTGAACCCATCTCTGTATTCTGATTACCAATTTGATCCTGAAGACGGTCTATGACATCCAACGCCCAATCATAAATATACTTTTTCCGTATGCGAAGTAGGTTTAGTCGCATGAAATACTCATGTACCACCAGAAAGACGTGTTCTTCTTCCAATTTCTTGACAGCTTCGAATAATTCACTCTCTGGAAATGGGGGTATCTGATCACTATCGAAATTCGCTTGGATATCCCCTGCGAAGATCACTTCGCCAAATCCGCTATAAAAAAGTTCCTCTAATACTTTCTTCGAATGATCATATAGCAGATGAATGTCCTGAAGTACATCGTACCTCTCACTCACAGCCAGTGTCACTGTAAAAGGCAATGATTGTTGATACGCTTGACCTATTTCGATCCAGAATGATCGATTGATACCTTCTTGGGTCGCGTCTATCAGAATCGCCATTTCACCTTCGCGAAGCGACACATCATTCCAATCGATCTGATATTCATTACAGAATTGACCCGTGAATACACGGAGTTGGTTCAATGCATCTTCAATAAACATCTCCCGCTCCTCTACATGGTCGTCAATACGGATGAGCACCATGGTGTATTGCGTTGGTTCCGTTCTTCGCTCCAATCGATGGAAGCTTTCGATTAGATTTTCTTTTCTTGTCTTATTCTTCTCGTAGATCAATTCCTTAAATATATTCGACTTCGTCACTCGTATCGATGTATTTTTGAGACGAACCTCTTCACACTTTTCTTTGACCTTTATCATCACACCAGCGATCTCATCAAGATCCAGCGGTTTCAACAAATAACCTACTGCGCCTACGTTCAAGGCTGTTTTCACATAAGTAAATTCATCATGTCCGGTTAGAAAGACAATCTTTATCCAATCAAACTGTGCCGTCACTTGCTTGGCTAATTCGATTCCATTCATCATCGGCATCTGAATATCCGTGAGAACGATGTCGGGTTGGATCACTTGTATTTTCTCCAAAGCGTCCTTGCCGTTGACTGCCGTCCCCACCACATAAATCCCCATCTCTTCCCAACGAATAATGTCGCGCATCATCTCTAATTCAATCTCTTCATCATCCACTAGAAATATGCTATATATGATAATCACTCCTTATCCGTCTCGTTCAACCTATTATACCGTTGTTATCCTAGGTTTCTGAACCCTTTACGAAATGAAAGTTATTTTCAAGCATCATTCGGAACATTGTCATATCGACATATGTTTTTTCAAAGTCTTATAATTTTGATATCACATGAACTGCGAGGTGTCACATATGCAATCTAACATGAACGTACACGATGGACGCGAGTTAAAGCTTCCTCGACGTAAGCTCTGGACGGTCTTTAAAGAGCAAAAGTATCTTTTCCTCATGATGCTGCCTGCATTAATTTGGGCTATTTTATTTGCATATACGCCCATGGTGGGTTTGTATATGTCCTTTGTCAATTACCAACCCACCCTTGGTGGATTCTGGACAACCTTGATTCACAGTGAATTTGTAGGGTTGGAATGGTTTAGATATTTCTTTACGAACGGTGACTTTCTAATCGTCATGCGGAATACACTGGCATCCACGATAATCACCTTATGCTTCTCATTCCCCATGCCGATTATTATCGCGATCGCAATCAACGAGATTAAGAACTTAGGGTTCAAGAAGACCGTACAGACCGCGTCTTACTTACCTTACTTTATCTCTTGGGTCATTGCTGCGAATATTATCGTAACCCTACTATCATCTGATGGTGCAATCAATGCAATCCTTAAATTTTTACATCTTACTGATGAGAGCATCTTATTCTTACAGAACGGGAAGTACTTCTGGTGGATTGTGGCCATCGGCAACACGTGGAAAGATATGGGGTACAGCTCCATCATGTACTTGGCAGCCATTTCAGCGATTAATCCTGAACTCTACGAAGCTGCAAAAGTAGATGGAGCCAATCGCTTCAAGCAAATCCGTTATATTACACTTCCTCACCTCAAACCAACGATCGTTATCCTGCTCATTCTTGCTTTGGGCGGAATATTAAATGCCGGATTTGACCAGCATTTCTTGCTGGGTAATGAGCTGACTAAAGAATATTCTGACGTACTATCGACGTATTCATTCCGCTACGGTATTCAGAACGGGATGTTCTCATATGCTTCTGCTGTAGGGATGTTCAGTTCAGTTGTAGCCTTCATCATCGTCTGCATTGTTAATTTCACAGCCAAAAGAGTTAACGGACAATCATTATTCTAGTCAACAAGGAGGGTCATGTATGAAAAGCAAAAAAAGTATTGCGGAATACATCTTTGATGCGTCGTTATATCTCTTTCTATCCGTCATCTTTATTGTCACATTCTATCCGTTCTGGAATATTCTCATCATTTCATTAAACGATGCTACCGATACCCTTCGGGGTGGATTATTCTTCTGGCCTCGTGATATTACCTTTGATAGTTATATAACGATCTTTCGCAATCCAGAAATTTGGAGCGCAATTCGCGTAACCTTATTACGTACCGTAATCGGTACATCGTTATCCATTTTCTGTATATCTATGCTCGCCTTCTCACTCAGTAAACGCAATTTACTAGGTTGGAGATTCTTCTCACTCTTCTTTGTATTTACTATGTATTTTGGTGGCGGACTTATTCCTACGTATATGGTTATCAAATCTCTTGGATTAATCGATTCCTTCTGGGTGTTCATTTTCCCAGGCATGATCGGTGTATTCTTAATGATTCTGGTTCGCACCTTTATTGAGCAGCTTCCAGGCGAGATTGAAGAATCCGCCAAAATTGACGGGGCCAATGACTTGGCAATCTTCTTCCGCATTATCATGCCGCTGTGTATTCCTGTTCTCGCCACCATTGGACTATTCCTTGCTATCGGGCACTGGAACTCCTGGTATGACTCCTATATTTATACCTACAAGCCAGAGTTAAAAACGTTACAAGCCTTTATGGTTAAAATATTGAATCAATTCCAAACCGCAGGCATGATGTCGGATGCACAACAGCTGTCGCAGGGTAATACGCGTGTTCCCGTATCCAGCGAAAGTATTCGTATGGCGGTTACGATGGTAGCAACACTTCCTATCGTGTTTGTCTATCCGTTCGTTCAGAAGTATTTTGTTAAAGGGATGATGATGGGCTCCATTAAGGGTTAAATCAGGACAACAAGTAGGAGTGATTCGAGGTCTATCATAGACCTGCGGATCACTCCTTTTTTTCTTACAATATTCGATATTCATTAATTTAAAAACAACTTCATAATCCGAAGACCTGTACCTGTGCTTCGATCATCCTTACGACTCGTATTTCTTATGGTAATGGTAATGTTCTTGCGCTCCTTCTGTATCGGAAACATCAGTATCACGGGACGATAAGCCATCGTGCACCAATCATCGAACAAATTCACCGGTTGGAATGCTCCATCGTCTAGGGCATATTCGAATATGCCCGTATCGGGTCCACATAATATACAGATGCCAGCGCTTTGTCCATCCACCGTGAATCTCAATGATGCTTCTGCTGCGGAGGTGAGAAGATGCTCGGTATCAAATCTCCAATTCATCAACGGTTCAGCCTCTAATTGACTGATTTGAAAGCCCTCGAAACTCTCAACTTCTCTAGCATCTCTCATTGTCGCAAAAGCATAGTTCGATTCTATCATCGGAGGCAGTTTGGGTATGGTTCGGTTCTTGGCGACGTCATTCCCAGGCTCAATTCCTTCAAGGAAAGCTGTAACATAATCTGCATACAGCGCATGCCCTTCATCATTCGGATGTATTCCATCTGAAGACAACGCTTCCCAACGCGTATGACCAGTACGAATCAAATCATATATCTCCGCAGCAAAACTTATAGAAGGAATGTCATAATAGCTCGCTACCTCTTCATGAACAGCAATGTTAAAAGGAACAGCCCCTGATAAATTCTTATCTGCAGCTGTATAGAGAAAACAAATATCCGTGTGTGGGGATAACCTTTGACATTGCCGAACGATCCCCTCCATCCCACGAATGGATTCATCTCGATCGGTATCATCGTTCACACTGAATTCAACGAATAATAAATCAATCGCTCCTTTTTGCAATACATGTTCTTGCAATCTGTGCGCTCCAAAAGTAGAATTCGTACCGCCGACACCTGCATTGATGCATGTAGCCCGATCTTCGCCAAGCCGTTCCTTCAAGTATTTCTCCGTCAATGCTCTCCAGCTCGTTACATCCGCGTCTGAAGCCCCAGCACCTTCCGTAATCGAACCTCCGAGAAATGCAACGATAGGTTCATGATCAAGCATTTTTCTTTGAAAATGGGGCAACCCCCTGCGCATTTGAAGTCGCTTTTCCCTGTGAATCTCCATCTGTACATCTCCTTCCTATACATAACGGTAAGTGACTTCGACCCATACAGGTAGATGCGCTTAAATGTATACCTAAGCATTTACCAAGCGAATCGTCTCTCCAACAACCGTATCCACCGTAATTACGCTACCATTTAGCATGAGTTCTTCTTGTCCCCGAATACATTTCACACCATTACTCCAAGGGTTATAGAATTGAAGCTGTGAGCCCGCTTCGCTATAAACCTCCATCCACTCGATTTCCCCAGCTGATGCTCGTGCACTGACGAGAAATCCCCCTACGGCACGAAGCGTGGAGAATTCTGCCTCCTCCTCCACAGACCAGTTTGGAAACAAGCGAATAATCCCATTATAACTCTGCATCAAGCATTCATTCACTACAGCCGGTAGAGCAAAATTCTCAAACCAAATACCCATCGGACCCATATAATCAAAGTCCGTAGTATCGGCGTATCTTCCGCCAGACTCTAATAATTTATCCGTACATGTTCCGTTCGGAAGCATACAATAAGCAATTTGACGTTTGAATCGTCCTAGATCCAGCTGACCTAACCTTGCTCCTGCCATATGATAGAATACGAGCTCATTGCCACCCTCATTGCGATGATTACGATAGGAATTTACCGCAATCTCATACAACTCGGGAGTAGAATGTAATCCGTGCTCTTCGCCAGGAAATACGGTTGAAATCCCGTTCGGCACATTGTATACAACTTCGGGATCCTCTCCTTCGACGGAAATAAATACTGTTCCTCGCTTCGATTCCGCTGTCGGATAGTCCGGGAACTTATCGAGAATAACTCTGACCTCTTCCAGCAGTTCCCGCTCCTCTTCATGACACTCTAAGTCAGTACACGCTTGTTTAAATGCGTGGAACAAGAACTTCGTCAAAGTTAAATCGACGATGCAATCCTTGTTCTTCGCAAACCCAGGGGTAAGTTCGTACAACTCGGGAACGACCGTCGGATAAATATGATATCGATCATCGTCCCATCCCTCTCCGTACGCATCCGGACGTTGCATATAGTCCACCATAAATAGCACAGCTTCTTTCATCGGTCCATAGGCACGGTCTTTCAAAAATGTACGATCCATCGTGTATCGATAATGCCACCAGAGACTTTGCACCGTCCAAGGCGTCTCGCACACTTCCCAGCCCCAGTGAGGCACAGGATAAGGCATCATGTTCATCTTTACGGGATAGGCTGAATGCGGATAATATGCTCCACGCAGCCCGTAATATTCCTTCGCCCATTTCTGACTGACCGGCAAAACATGATCAACCATATTAACATAAGCAAGATGCTTATCGACATGATTACTAGAAAAGCAGAGCCAGAACGGTTGTTGCGTATTATAATTCATATGATAATCGCCATGCCATTCTGCACCGATCTTGCCGTAGCTCCAATTCGCGAACAGCCCCGGACATGTTGCTTCTGGCTTCACCGAACAGTTAAAGAAATATAAGTTCCGGTACCAGACTTCTTCCAAGAACTGATCCGCTAATGCCACACCAGAACGAGACCAGAATACTTTCCATGACGCCTCTGCTATATCGAATCGTTCAGCAAAAATCATTTGCGTAGGAGAATCGATGAGCTTAGACACCTGCGGAACTTCCGTGTTCATCCCCTCATTCAACTCCACCGAAATTACGAATCCGGGTTCTAAACCTAATCTAGCCTCTAAGTCGTGCGCACCCTCTTCCATGGAAATATGTTGTGATATACGTGCTGATAGTCGAAATGCACGATCCTCCGGATGTCCATGTCGCATCTCCTCTTCGTTACAGGAATGCGAAAGAGTCTGACGGAAAGACAACTGCTTGTTCCCCGAATCCACGGATCCCTGTAGGGTTGGCAATTCCATTGGCGTCTGCGGATCTGGAATCAGCTTCACCCGATGGAAAATATTCGCCGTGGACGCAGACGAATCACTATCCTTCATAGCCAGATGCAGACGATCTTCTTCCTGATCCACAAACACTTGCAGCGTTCTTCTTTCTCCTTCCACGAGGAAATCTATCTCACATAGACCCTGTTGGATATGTAATGTATGTCCAAGTACCTCCGTCGTTCTCCGGTCAAATCCTAGCAGTAACGAACCGCACGGCATCGGACGAGGGAATGGATAACTATAATTCTCACTTGTGACCTTGACATAATCACGGTACCACGGCTCATCGCTAAGCGATTCATAATGCTCTGGGATCTCCTTCAGTCGTGCAAATATTTGTTCAAACGTACCAATTTCATCTTGATTGTTCTCTGCAATTCGAATATCCCAGACATTGTTATGACCGAAATGAATGACTACCGCGTCCGGACGTGTCGTCACGACAGCCCCTAAACCTCCATTACCTAATAAAGCACCTTCAAAAAAACTTACAGCCGGCCGAACATACGTTAGTGCATGCTTACGTGCTTGTTCCCATGTATTCAAAAGGACAACCTCCCCTTACTTCACCTTAGTCGTTGAAACAACATTCGCTCCCACTTCACACGTGGGAGCGGACAGTTATCTTTTATTTGTTGAACGTTGTATCATAGGCCTTCTGCATAATTTCGAGATAACGGCTGACTTTTAATTGATCCAGCCCCTTCACATAACTATCCCAATCCTTATCCAGATCTTTGTTACCAGTAACAAATTGAAGCGTATTTTGTTCAATATAGCTCTTAATATTGGTCTGCAGCATGCTCGCCTCATCCGTCTCCGTTGGGTCCATCCAGACCGCCCAGTACGGGAACAATTCCTTCGGCTCATTACCTTCATATAATAATGTCGCATCATATAATCTGCGTTCATAGCCATCTGGTGAATAAATATCTTTCGCAGAAACATAGCTGTCCCGATATTCTCTCGTCATGTAGAAATGCCCCATACCGCTCCATGCATAGTTCTTTGGCCCTTTTCCTTCCTCATACGTAATGGAAGCGACTTCCGGTGTTACACCTTGACCTAGCGCTTCCTCGCCCGCTTCCGGCTTTCTCCAACCTTCACCTTCTTGACCTGCTAAGCCAATCGTTTGTCCTTCTGCCGTGAACATGAAGTCAACCATTTTAATCAAAGCAATTTGAGCTTCTTTACTAGCTTTATTCGTAATGACGAATTTTGCACCTGGTGCAATCCCGCTACCATTATGCGTTGCATATGAAGCATTCGGACCCGTTAACGGCGGCAATGGATTATAATTCTGGGTACGCTCCGTCACGAAGATCGCTGGATGCATGCCCGCACCAGCCCCAAGGATTTCAGCGTCAGCATTATCCCCAATTTTCTTGAATGCTTCCGCATTTTGCGTAAAGGCTCCGGAATCGATTAGTCCCTCATCGTACAGAGACTTGATGTAGGTAAGCCCATCTTTCCATTCTGGCTTATTCGCCACTGTATCGACTTTCTCGTTCGTGAGTTGCAAGTAATTGTTATCGTCATCATAGATGAACCCATTCATTAAGTATGGAATGATACGAACGCCGAAGTCCTCTGTAGAACCACTAAGCGGTACTTCATCGGCTTTGCCGTTGCCGTTCGGATCGTTATTTTTGAATGCTTCCAGTACTTTTTTGAACTCATCCGTCGTTGTAGGCATATCCAGCTTGAGCTCTTCAAGCCACTTGGTATTCAACCACATTTTGTTCGGGTAGGAGCAGTGGAAACATTCGCTATACGCGACTAGACCATAGATATTACCATCTGGGGCAGTCACGAAGCTTCGTAAGGACTCGTTCGATTCAATTGCCGCTTTGATGTTCGGACCATATTGGTCGATCAAATCATTTAATGGGATGATCACCCCTTGCTTCCCATATTTTAAAACATCAGCTTGCGAGAATTGATCGATATAGCCTGTCAACATATAAGAATCCGGATAATCACCGCTAGCAAGTGAGATTTGACGTTTTTCTTTTGCACCATCCGTCGGAATGATCTGCCAGTTGAACTTCGCATTGAATTTACTTTCTAGCAATTTCGAGAAACCATTGGTGTTCAAGTCAATTCCCGATTCTTGCTGGGCAAAGACACTGATTTCTACTGGATTCTCTCCTCCTGCTTGACTTGGATCCGCGGAAGTACCCGCATTAGCCCCCTCATTCTTTTGCCCACATGCAGCAAGCAACAAACTCACAACCATAACTAGACTCAATAAACTAACAACTCTCTTTTTCACATTTAACCTCTCCTTTGTAATGATATATTGTGAATCCTATGCCTCGATGCAACAATCAGCCTTTGACAGAACCGACCAGCATCCCTTGTACGAAATAGCGCTGTACGAAAGGATAAATACATAGCACAGGTAATGTTGCTACAACAATCAATGAATATTTCAACAAATCAGCCATTTGCTGCTTCTCAACCATCTGCATCGCATCGACCGCACCTGATCCGTTGTTAAGAATAATAATGCTTCGAAGAATCAGTTGCAGTGGGAATAAGCGATCTGACTTCAGATAGATAAGCGCATCAAAGTATGCATTCCATTGTCCGACCGCATACATCAAGAATAGTACTGCAATAATCGGTTTGGACAGTGGAATCACCACACTCCACATGAAGCGTAGATCACGACAACCATCTAATTCACTAGCCTCAACCAATTCATCTGGAATGGAGCTTTGAAAGAAGGATCTCGCAATAATGACTTGCCATACCCAGATAGCATTCGGAATGAGTAGCGCCCAGCGTGTATCGATCATGCCCATCTGTTTAACAACCAAGTAGGTTGGAATCAATCCCCCGCCGAACAGCATAGTGAATGTAATGATCATCATGATGATACTTCTGCCATAAAAGGTTTTGCGGGACAATGGATAGGCAATCATAATGGTCAGCGTTACACTAATGAGCGTCCCTGCAAAAGTATAGAACAGCGAATTCGCATATCCTACCATAATCTGCGGATCCTGAAATAGTGTTGTATAGCCCTTGAATGAAATATCAACAGGCCACAACCAGACCTTCCCAGACGATACCGCCGCAGGACTGCTGATCGAACTACTCAAGATATAAATGAGTGGATACAAGACGACGACGAGTACAAGTGTCAGTACCACGTAGATCGCTCCCATAAACACTCGATCGCCGGCCGAATTTTTAATCGTATATTTCGTTGAAGTCATGTGAGCACCCCCTAATCTACCAAATACTATTATTCGAAACACGTTTGGCTAGCGAATTAACGAAGACCAACAAACATAAATTGATCAACGAATTGAACAATCCTACCGCAGTCGCAAAGCTATAATTGGCGTTAAGTAAACCGACCTTATAGACATAGGTGGAAATAATTTCTGACGTTACTGTATTCAGAGGATTCTGCAACAGATAAATCTTCTCGAAACCCAATCCCATGATATTCCCAACGTTCAGAATCAGGATAATCGTGATCGTGGGCAGGAGACCTGGTAAATCTACGTGAATAATTTTCTGAATACGAGAAGCTCCATCAACCTTCGCAGCCTCATAAAGTACAGGATCAATTCCCGCAAGGGCAGCTAAATAAATGACAGCAGCATAACCTGTCGACTGCCAGACATCCGACCAGACAAAAATGGATCGGAACATGCTAGACTCCCCTAGAAAGTTAATCGAATCCAAGCCTAGAGCATTCAAAGCTGTATTGAAGAAGCCTAACCGCGGCGCCAAGAACAACATAATCATCGACACCATAACGACTGTGGAAATAAAGTACGGTGCGAACGTCACCATCTGGACCAACTTCTTAAACCTTGCACTCCGTACTTCATTCAGTGCTAATGCGAGTAAAATTGGAATAGGAAATCCAATGACCAATTGATATAAGCTGATATAAATCGTGTTCTTCACGAGTGTCCAGAACATCGGATTCTCAAAAAACAATTCAAAGTTCTTGAAACCAATCCACGGGCTGCCCCATATTCCCTTCGTCACGTTATAATCTTTAAAAGCAAGCGCGGCATTCAAAATCGGATAATATTTGAAGATAAGAAAAAACAGTATTGGTGGAATTACGATCAGATATAATTGCCAATGCTTTCTAAAACTCTTTCTTGCAAGTTCCACACGAATCCCCCCCTCGGCATTGTAGTCCATGATGTTTGGTAGCGCTTTCTATACGATTCATTGTAGTAGTAACGGCGAACATCCGGATAGGTACAATAGGTTTTTTTGCGTACAGATGTCCCGATTTTTAAGGGACACTTCTCCGAAAAGAATACAAAAATCCCAACTGCCTCGAGCAGTTGGGAGGTACGAACTACATGGATTGCCGATAGGAGCTTGGGGAGACGCCCATCACTCGTTTGAATGCTCTGCGGAAGGAGTGCGAACTGTTGTATCCAGTACGCGATGATATCTCATCTACGGAGTAATCTTTTTGAGTCAATAAGAGCACAGCCACTTCCATCCGAACTTGCTCCAAGTAATCCGAGACATTCGTTCCCGTGACATCTTTAAATATTTGCGATATATATTTCTCAGGTCGTTCGACCTGTTCGGCTATCCGGTACAAGTTCAATTCTTGATCAGCGAAATTCGAAGAGATATAGGTCTTGATCTGCTCGATCATTCTTGTATGATTGTGGTTCTTCTTCCGCATAATGACACGACATAAATCTTGGATGATCTGTTCGATCTCGTTTTTAATAGAGGCCATCTCATTCGTTGGTTGAATACTCATAATTTGCTGGTGAAGTTCATCGAAAGAAGCCGATTCTGCGAAGACTTTTTGATTGATCAGTTTGATGAGCGTTCCTCGTATCTCACTGACCAATTGAAGCTTCATCTCAACGGATAAATGCTGGTTATCGATATTTTTGTCCATAATGGATTTGACGATTCTTTTCGCTTCTTGATCATCTCCAGCCCGTATAGTACTGATTAATCTCTGCTCGATATCCATCGGATAGTAATAGCTTCCACTCTCGACTTTCGAATCACTAAACCATACGATATAGTCCCGATTGTTAAGAATCGCATATTCTAAGGTCTGCTTCGCTTGCTCATAGGAATGTGTGATATCTTGAATGGTAGAGAACGAGTCCCCGACCGCTACGCTAATTTTGAGTTTGTATTCACTGTAGGCCATCTGAAAGAGATGATCTGCAACTTGTTCCATTCTCGAGCGTCCCATATCTCCAATCACTTCGTCATCTGGATTCATATAAATCATCACTATGCGATCCGAACCAACATCCGTCAATAGAATGGATTCCTTCCGATTGTCTAACATCTGCGTTAGAATCAATCTTGCGGCATGCAATTCATTTAATACTTCTACACTGTCCATGCCTGTATATCCATTGATTTGGAGAACCGCTACATATCCCATATTCGATGGGAATAACGTATTAGCTTGAGTTGCCGCGGCTACAATCTCGTCTACCGTTTGAAATTCACCCATGATTAATCGTTTTAGAAATCCATCCCGAATCAGAGGAAGCTGACGGGTAAGCTCCGTCTCGAGTCGTTTATTCTTCATCATCATCTGTGAGATATTGCCGTGCAAGAAATCATACTCATTGCGAACAGGGACGCCGTCTTTAGCGAACTGCTCCTTCATCACCGTGAGTAGCTTATGAAGCGGTGCGCTATTCCGATATGACAATAAGAGACCTGCAATTAACCCGAGAAGCAGAGCAATACCGGTAACGAACCACGAAATATACTTAATTTTGTTCGCATTCTCCATGATAACCTTTTTGGGGATCCCTGCCTGGTACACCCAACCATTGGTCTTGGACTGCATCGTGATGACCAGATCATCCTTATAATATTGGCTTTGTTCCTCCTGTAGAAATGTAGGATCAGATGATATCTCTTTCACTTCCGATTGGCTGATACCTTGTAAGCTTATTGGATTTCCTTCAGCATCACGGATGTAAGTCCAGCCCCCATAGCGTTCCGTCCAACCTGAGAGAAGATTTGAAATGTTCTTCTCGTCAATCATAACCACGACGGTAGCCGGAGATGATCCGCTAAAACTATCTAACGGCAACGATTGCATATAGGAGATCGCCGCGTATTCTTTCCCATCACTTGTCACGGGTTGAAGCGGTAGAATCACACTTCTATGCGTCTTGTTCAATAGCTCCTCCCATTCCTCCCAAGACATATTCTTAAAATGTGAGACTTCGTAGTAGTATTTAGGGCGATACGTAGATCCTTTAGATAGAATCACATTGTAGTTGCTAAAATAAATGAAGTAGTTCTGCAAGAAGTCATTGGTTTGACTAAAAGGAGTGACCTGCTTCATGAGATCCCACATCCCATAAACATTCATCTTCCCTTTAACGACTTCTTCACTCATGAGCACATTTAAATCTTGATTTAATGCCAACTGCCTCGTGAAACTTACCACTTCAGCCATTCTTCGCTCTAGTGTTTCTTGGCTCTTCTGAAGCTCCGTAACACTGTTCTCAATCGACATCGATTGCGTAACCGCAATAGACGTACGATATGACACATATCCTGCTAGACTAGGTATAATCAGAATAAATAGATATGAAATTAAAAACTTCCGAAATATTCCCGAATATCGAGGCACAAGCAACCCATCTCCCTATCTATATGGTAGCGTTTTCAAATCCTCTCATCAAAATACTCTAGTCACAAAGGAAAGACAACCACAGCTCCCCTTCATTGCTGTAGTTGTCCTTCCTTTGTATGGATCTTCTGTTAGATTTGTACAACTTGTAACTGACTATTCAAGCAGTACACACCGCCTACTTCTACCTCCATCGATACGTTGTCATGTCCGAAACGTACGGATATACTACCTTGGGTATACGTATAGATTGTTGCTTCTACCAATTGGTTGTTCTCCCAAGTCACATCCACTTCAACATTTCCTTTCGCTCGCAGCCCCTTCAGCGATCCCGTAGACCAAGCCTCTGGAAGTGCAGGCAACAGATGAATCTCCCCAGCATGACTCTGTAATAGCATTTCTGCAATCGCCGCAGTCCCACCATAGTTGCCATCAATGACGAAGATGTTCGTCTCCGCACCTGCGATCCCTGGTTTGGAGTACGTTAATAAATTGTCAAAGCATAATTCACCGATCAAATGCGCGATATGCTTGTATGCACGCTCTCCATCATGCAATCTAGCGAAATTGAGCCCAAATAGAGCTGCTGTAAATTCAATATCCTCTAGTTCATCTTCCTGCATTCGGTTCTCTAAGGTAACTCTTGAGGCAGCGCTCAACTCTGGCGTTCCTTGTGGCGTTATTTGATTGCTAGGATATAATGCGAACAGATGCGACAAATGCCGGTGCTCAGGCTGTGCTTCCTCATAATCCTCTAACCACTCTTGCAACTGCCCCTTCTTACCAATCTGTAACGGAGGCAAGATCGCTATCGCTTCTGTTAACTGCTTCTGCAATTCAATGTCTATCTCTAGTAATTGTGCTGATTTCAAGCAAAAGTTAAACAGATCTCGGACCAGCACTTGGTCTAAGGTCGATCCCATCGATAATTGCTGAGCACCTTGAGTCTTATCACTTGGATAGAAATGATTCTCCGGTGAAGTCGAAGGTCCTGTAACCAACCAACCGTAAGTCGGATGAATCGTCATATAATCTAGGAAGAAGGTAGCTGCCTCTTTTAACACAGGATATGCTTGTTGTTCCAGGAATTCTCGATCTTGGTTATAGTCGTAATGCTCCATTAAGTGTGTAGCAATCCATAACCCACCAGTCACGTTAAGTCCCCAAGACGTCTCCCATCCTGGATCCGTGAATCCCCATGCATTCGAGAATACATGCGCAACCCAGCCTTCGCTTCCATAGAAATCACGCGCCGTAGAACGTCCCGCATGCGAGAGTTCCTCAATGTAGCGCATTAATGGAAGATGGCACTCCCCTAAATTGGATATTTCCGTAGCATAATAATTCATTTCCGTGTTGACATCCAAATGGTAATCGCAACTCCACCCCATACGACAGGCCTCACCATCATTCCATATACCCTGTAAGTTTAGCGGCAATGGAGAATCCGCTCGTGAACCTGCAATCGTCAAATATCTGCCGTATTGATAGAATAGTGCAAACAAATCAGGATCTTCGGTTTGTCCCTTCTTGAACAACTGCACTCTCTCATCCGTAGGTAGACTAGACTGTGCGGACGTACCCAAATCCACCTCAACACGCGCATAAAGTTCGCGGTAATCCACAATATGATCTTCTCTGAGTTGCGCATAACCCTTGGCTATCGCTTGCTCTACTTGACGCTCACACTCTTCTGCCCAAGCATCTTCTCTTCTATAGTCTGTATTCACCGCGAAGTAGATCCATGCTTCATCGGCATTAGATACAACCAACTGCCCTGCTTCAACTCGGAGGGTTCCGCCGGAAGTTACCACTTTCACGAGACCTTCGCTCTTTACGCCGCATGTTCCGTCACTGTGGACATCCTCCGTAGCCTGACCCCTGAACTTTAACGTATCGTTGTTCAACGTCTCAGTTATGAAGGATTCCGTACGCCCCTCGATTCCAAGCGTGAAGGAAACGGAACCCGGAAGTTCTCCCCATATGCGGGAAGCAACAAGCTCATCCGCATGTGTAGCGAATACTTCACGCGTAATTGTATTGCCATTCACCTTGTACGATACGTGTGAAATCGCCTGATCTAGCTCTAATTCACGGACGAATTGTTCTGAATCACCTACAGGTGCATACTGGAACTTGATATCACAAAGCGATAGGTTTGTTCCGAAGTTCTGTTTCACTTGTTGCAGCGACTGCTTCGCAAGCTTGTCCCCCGTCGCATAGTCTCCCGCGAAGAAATGCTTCCTCATCTCTTCAAGGTCAACCTTCCCCTTCGATGGACTTACAAGATCTTCTGATTTCCCCGACCAATAGGTTACCTCCGTCATGCTCCATGTCTCTTTATCCGTCCCCCCATAGATAACTGCACCGATTCTTCCATTTCCAAGTGGAACTCCCTCTGACCATCGTAAAGCAGGCTGTTTATACCATAGTTTGAATTTACTCATACTGCACACTCCCTCTTAAATGTGATTGGGTATTTCAATATCCTAACGAAGCTCCGCCTTCAACAGGCAAAGCAACACCTGTTATGAATGAGGCATGTTCTGAAGCTAAAAATAATACAGACTGTGCAACTTCTTCCGATGACGCAGGCCGTCCTAACGCATGCATATCATTTAATGCTTGCTCGGTTGCCTTGGGATCGGCTTGCTGCTCAGTCCAAGTCTCAAGCAATGGCGTCTTAACTCCCGCAGGGCAGACGCAATTCACGCGCACACCGTCGGATGCATAATCTAGCGCGAGCGACTTACTCATCGCAATGATGCCGCCTTTGCTTGCAGCGTAGACCGGATTTTGGCGTTGGCCAATGAGACCATTCAGGGATGCCATATTGACAATCGACCCACGGGTTTGCCTTAAATGCGCAATAGCATGCTTCACCGTCAAGTAGACCCCTTTTAAATTAACATCTATTACGCGATCAAAATCAGATTCCTCAATCTCCTCCAAATACTTGGGTAGAATGACAGCTGCATTATTGAATAACACGTCGATTCGTCCGAAGGCTTGCATTGTTGTGCTCATTAGGTTCGCGACATCGTCATCCTTAGAGACATCTGTCTGAATTGCAATTGCGCGTATCGTCCCCTCTGTCCGTGGATAATTTGCGTTCAATTTAATCGCTACTCGTTGTGCCTCGGCTTCATTCCAATCTGCGATCACAACAAGCGCACCCTCTTCAGCGAACCGTTCCGCACTAACTTCGCCGATTCCGGAACCGCCGCCGGTGACAATCACAACCTTATCTACAAACCTCATGCGACTTCCTCCTTTATGGCACTATCCTTGAATCTGAACGATGGCATGAAGTTCCAAGCATGGAATATGGACTTTCACGTGCTCTCCGTCCCAATCCCATTTCAGTTCCGTACCTTCTGGTTGTAGAACAATTCGAATTGGCTTCTTGTCCATACGTACTCGAAACTCTAAGTCATAGATCGGAGGCACCTCTTCGTTATGAATCACGTATCCCGGTCTCTTCTGAGCAAAGTAATTCAAGAAGTGAACAATCGTTTCTTGTCCTGCCTCCGTTGTCCGTTCCATCATGTTCATCTCCACATGCAGGGGTTTGCGCACCTGGATTGTTCTCGCAGCAACAGGGTGCATCACATTTAGACAAACGGTTAGCCACTCACGAATGAGTCTGTGTCCCTCCAGATAATACAAAGCAAATAGGTCGCCGTTCATATACATCGCTTGGCCTTGACCATACGAGTGAAGTGTTACCGCAGATGCTGCAACCGCAGTCCCCGCTGGTGCTGCACCAACCGTTGTGTAATGCTGCCAATCCGACCGTTCTCTTCCCCCGTTGCGCCATACCGTCTCTACAGGTTCGAGCAGGTCCGCTAAGGATTCAGCATGATCCAGCGAGATATCCAGTGCTGTACCCCAAGCCTGCAATTTGATCTGCCCATACTCCATCTGTGCATCCAACTTTGAATCTGCCCGCCAGTAATGGAGTGGGGCAGGCAACTCGCCTTTACGCACTAATCCTAATAACTTCGCGAATGGATCTGCCGTTCGACGCTCCCCTTGCTCATTCCACAACCCCGAACGTCCCGTTACAATAAGCTGTCCGCCGGCTTCCACATAGCGTTCGAGCGCAGTAATCGTTGCCTCTTCCAATAGACATTGGTCTGGAATAATGACCAACGATTGACGATCCAATTGATTGCGAAGCGTCTCTTCGTCATAAATGAGATGCTGAATGCCCGCTTCCGTTAACCATAACGATGCCCCGTCGACTCGGTCAGTACGGTATTTCGGCAAAGCTCCCCAGTGTTTATCCCGTCCCCACTCCGCTCCGGCTGTAGGCCCTAGCACGTTAGATGGAAGACTAGCGAGAACAGCAACCTCAGGTACGGGCTGTGCGTCAAGTGTGAAAGCCTCTCGTTCTTTAACGAACGCATTGACTTTCTCAAGGTCGCGGTACACGGTCGGCTCTAGCGTGCCGTCAGGGTAAGGTTGATCCGCGAAGAAACCGCGAGCTCCTACAGCAAGAATGGTTGCCATCTCCAATTTCCAATCCGTGTGGGAACGTATTTGCCATTCGCCCCAACCATGAAATCGTTCATTCATATAATCAAATGGGAGTCCTGTTGTCGCCTGATACCGACCCTCACGGCTAAAGATCATCTCATGATTCGCACCGAAATGGACTGGATCACAAGATAACCAATCCAAGCCCAATTCCCGTGGCGTTAACCATTTTACGAATTGACCTTGTTCCATTTTTGGTACACCGTAGAAATACTTCCCTAGGTTATTCTCAGCAACTAAGGTCTCCGGAGAAATCTCTTTGATCGTATGGACTAAATCCTTTACGTAAGGGGCTATCAACCCGCGTCGCCACAACCGCCACCGTATCCAATCCGGATGATCGAGCTCTACTCCTGCATCCGGCATCGGGCCTGTTGGTAGCTCATATCCGGTATCCGCCGCATAACGTTCATGGCAACTTTGACAATAACAAGGGTACTCCACCATCCAACTTCCAGCATCGATCCATATCCCATCCGGCTCATGACGGCGCACCGCTTCCTGCAACAACGGAAAAAAGTAATCCTTCAAATACCCCGTTGCAATGCATATATGCGAAGCATCATGTTGTAACCAAGCACCTCTAGGCATCGTTCCATCTTCATTACGGCGCATCCACTCAGGATGTGTTGTATGTAAATGTATCGTTGTAAATGCATTCAAATAAAGGATGGTGCGTATCCCGACTTCTTTTAATGCACGAGACATAAGACCGGTATAATCACTCTTCAAGTTAGGATGCACCGGAGCGATCTCTGAAGGATAGAAAGCGTGACCATAATGGTCATACGCAAAAAACTCCACCGCTTCAATACCCGTATCCTTAAACATGGCAGCCTGCTTACGTGCCTCTTCTTCTGTAAAAGCGCTCGCTACTCCTTCCATCCAAGCCGGTTGATGATAATCTAAGTGCAACTTACGAAACGTACTTCCTATCCAGTTCCCCATCTCTATTCTCCTCTGCACTTCAAAGTTGCCCTATTCCAAGGTTGTTCCTTTGTCCGCTTATACAACAAGTTTCCTTTTACTAAATTTATAATTCATTGTATCATTGGTGCAGAATATCGTATTTGATCAAGCATCCATTCATTTAACGATTTATCCGGTAATTTTCACTGATTAACCATAGAAAGAAGGAACGTAATTGAAACAACTGTCCGAAATTACACCTTATGTTGGTGATTCTATGACGTACCTGTATGATGGGAGCTCCAACGAGCGCCTGCGTACCTGCAACGTATATGCCTTTCATCTGTTCACCGATGGACCTGGGCAGATGGAGGTTGATGGGAGACGCTATCCTATTGATAAAAGAACACTCGTATTTCTCCGACCCGGTCAAGCACATGCCTTCCACATCTCATCACAACAACCTTTATCTTCCTACAATTTGTATTGCGATTTATGGGAATCGGTTCAGCCGTTGTCGGTGAATCGCTCCTTCGCCCCTGCTCCGGATCAGTTCCAAGCTGACACATTAGCCACCACATTTCCTTGTGATGAGCTTGATTCTTTACCGAGCCTATTCTCTTTGCAGCCCCATCCGATGCTCTATGATCTGTTCATCACGATCGCGAACACATACAGTGAATCCCGCTTCTATCACAATGAAGCAGCGAATAGCTTGCTGTATGCTTGGGTTCTGAATTGGTATAATACGATCCACACGCACCAGCCTACGGACTATCGTATTGTTCGACTGCTCGCTCATTTGAATGATCACCCAGAACGTCGTGAATCCGTCGAGTCCTGGAGTCAATTCTGTGGATTGAAGCGCACCTATTTTCACGAGTTGTTCTTACGTGAGACGGGCCATACACCCAAAGCCTATCAACATAAATTAATTATGAAACGTGCCACGCATCTACTGTTAGAGAGCGATTTAAGCATTACAGCGATTTCCGAGAAACTAGGCTATCTCTCCATCCATCCTTTTACGAGGCATTTCAGCACCTACTATGGTGTCAGTCCGAGTCAGTATCGGTTACATCCGGGAAGGGTTCGATAGTACTTTGAAAGACTGTAGTGTAGGATGACCGCTCCGCTGACGGATTGTCCTTACAATCGCTGTTGCCATCAGATTTCTTGGTTGTATACCGTCTAATACGGTAGAAATCCGATGGCAAAGGCGAACGCTATCGCTTCTTCAGGACAATTCCGTCCTCTTTGCTACCATTTGTATAAGGCATTCTTGAGTTTGAAAAGGAATTCAAAAAAATTACTGATTTTGTGGTCAGCGCTGCTTTTCCCTCCACCAGTACTCCTTCTTGTCGGGTTATTCATGGAAATAGGAAAGACCTCCTGACACGTATCTATCACTTTATCCACTTCTAAAGTTGCGTTCATTTTGATTAACGTATGAGAAAATGAACACAACAGAAAACAGGGCAATCATGGTTGTATCTGACCATAATTGTCCTGTTCGGAGTAACTCTATTGCGTTATTTAGGTTGTACTTTTCAAGGATTACTGTACCTACAAGCGAATTGAGGAAATCTTTTTAGAGGTGTTACATTTGTTATTGGTTGAATGATTCCTGCTGACCTTACAAATAGATAGTGTCTTATATATATCTGGTTAGAATATTATATAACTGAGTCTCTCTTAACTAACACATTATAGGCTCAATCATTCGTTCTATTTTGTTATTTGTTAATTTTCTTCTACCGAAGGTAGGAAAGGTTGACGCTTTCTTATATCTTACGTGTTTCTCAGAATTTCACCAAGAGTGACTTCGTTTTCTGAAATTAAGTCATAAAATCCTGTGTGTACTCCCTCTTCATATAACCAACATATATCAGTTCCGTATGGGGCATCAAAAAACTCCGAAATTATAGGGGATATACCAAAAATAGATTCAGCACTTAGAATTGTAAAGTTTTCCGCATTATTAATATAATCATCATCTATTACAGAATATAGATTCCACTCGTTTAACTGTGGTATAGAACTTTTTTCTCGAAATGAATATCTAATAGGACAACCCGAAATAATATTTTTAGAAACTAAAAAGCCACCGTATTCACTGTTATTTATTTTCATTTTCAAACTCCTTTATAATCTTTACGACGTCATTCCTCCAAGAATATTCCTTTGAATAATCAATACATGATTTATCAAATATATCCTTATTATTATAATCAGCTCCCTGCTCTAGTAAATAGTTGTATATTGGCTTTATTTCCTCAGTAGCTAACTTTGTTATTGTAATTGCATACTTTAAAGGTATTGCATTAAATTTATCTAGTGCATTAATATTTATTCCATCTTCTGAAATTAATTTTGTTATTTCTAACATATACTCTAGTGAAGGTCTTAATACATTAAAATAAAAAGTGTGTAGAGCATTTCTTTTGTTTTTCGAATCTTCAAAATTAATATTTATTCCTTCTGAGATTAAGAACTTTATTATTTTGATTTTTTCAATTGGTTTTTTATCGTTAACTACAGCTAAGTTTAATAGATTTAAACCTAAATTTGTATTAATTTGATTAATATCCCCACTATAGTGTTCAATAAACTCTTCATATGTTCCATCTCTTACTGCATCAAATGCATTTGTTATTTTCAAAACAACTCATCTCCTTTCTCACTCTTATCTATTAACTTAATTACTTTTAATAGAAAGCCCTCACCCGATATAACTACTCGTAGGGGATCTGGATTTCTCCCCTCCAAGTGGCAGTAGTAATCCTTGTATAGCTTACAATTACTCCACAGACTTGCACTTAAAATGTTATTTATACTTATGACATCTGTTAGCCGAAGGCGTTTCCAATCTATAGTTATCTGGATTAAATTAAAACTCTTTTAATTCATCAAGCGTTATTTCTCGATTTTTGTTTTTTTCGAACATATCATTATAATTACTTCCTGATTCATGACCAAAATCAACTACATCTTCTCTAGGTTGACCAGGCTTCCATTCTATTACATCACCAGTATTCGGATCGCGCAGAATTCCATCAAGGTCTACATTGGCATATAGACATTATTTTCAAACTCAAGTTGTTTGCCACCTGATAGGGCCTGTCTCCCTTTAGGCTTCCCATCTTTTATTTATCGGCCATCCACTAAAGGATTAGTATGGTTAGCTCCACTTATTACCTTACCACCTTCTCCCATCCGCTAAGTTGTAAAGCTATTTCGGAAAATAAAAAGCGATAACTGGGTTACCAATTACCGCAAGCGATGTTAGACAATTTTACGTGCTAAAACGTCATAACTATTTTATTTTCCAGTACAGCTCTAAAATTGGAATAATTCCTCATCATATTATTACCATATGCACTTACGGCCTCATTACCATTTATCATACTCTCATAATTTTCTTTAAATTCTTTTTTATGGGCTCGTCTAAACTTGCATAGTACCTTTTGGTCGCTTCTTCTGCTAATTTACGCGAACCATGTGTTAAGACAAAACTAATATCAACCAGATAACCATTTGGAGGATAAAACCCTCTCATAACGACTTGTTTCAAGAAGTTATTCAGATCATTCATGCAGCTTTCTACAATAAGTAAAAATACGTTGTCTAACCAACTAGTAAATTCTTCAACTGTCTGATCCCAATTTTCTTCATTTGCGATGTTCCAATACAATTGACCATTTGGTACATTGCATTGACGAGTATTGATATGAAATATTTTATCTTTCGATTTTAATGGGATAATTGCACATTCACCATAAAATGCTACATTTTTATCAGATATATTATTCCAACTTGTATAAAATAACACCTTGTACATGAAACTCTTATCTTTTTTGGTCATCCAATGACCTGACCTAGAATATTTCCAACCACTGTCTGTATACTTTTCAGATATTAAACTACATAAGTTATCAAATACTTCATTTGCTTTCATATTTACACCTCAAAGCTAAGCCATCTAGGATTCATATATTCAAAGCTTAATTTTCAAATACTGCGTATTGTTACCAAATTACTCCAATATTCTATTGTAATTTTCAGTAGTTTATATTTAAATCTTAAATCGAATATAAATCCATCTACTGACTTATTTGAGGAGACTCTTCAAATAAAAGTACTTGAAATTGTATGACCTGCTTTTAAAGCTAAATCTTTTAGTTCACCAATTTCTACATTCGGTACTACAATTAAAATGTAGGAGTCACTATCTATGTCTAAATACGCAAGAGATAAAGATCGTTCATTGAGTTTATCCGCAATAGCCTGTAGCTTTTCCCCAGTTAGCATCGCGTCTGATATATTCTCAATCCATTCCCAATCTAATGAATCTATCTTTTTCCTATCAAATAAATCATCGATTGCATAAGTAATTTCCAAGGTACTCTCTTTCCAATCTATTTCATACGCCAACTCGTCTTCAATCAATGCATCAATTAACACAATCCATGGTAATTCCTCTAAATGTTCTTCAATACCTCTTTCCTTTAACTTTTCTTCAAATCTAATGACATAGTTGTTAGGTTCCTCTATTGCAAACCTGACCTCTTCGACAATCTTGCTTGAATTCTGTGCTAACCTCTCTGCCAATCTTAATAACGCTGAATTTACCATTTGCCTCCTCCTAATAATTAGTCAACAAAATCAACAATAGGATACTGAATATCCTGTTGCTCTAACATAACCCTTGGTGCGAGTATGTGATCCACTTCTACCTCTACCTCTACCCCACTATTCATAGCCAATTTAACAAGACCTATTACAGGAATACTTAAAAGTTCCTCTGGTGTATCTCCATAATCATCTTTTAATTTCCTATGACACTCCAACATGTATTCCAAACCATCGTGAACAGATTCCTTATTCTTTTTTATGATTCCATCCAACACGATGCCATAACCCCTATATAGACGCATCCGACTCTTTTGATTTAATTCTTGAAGTTTTATAACATATGTCTCTGCTTCATCCAACTCTTTTAATATAATATGCTTGACAGCATATCCTACTAGTACCCCAAAGGTATCATCTTCTGCTTCTTCTTTAGCTCTACCACCGAAGAGTGTAGCTAGAGAAGTAATTAAATCTTGGTTATCACTTATTAATGCCATAAATAATGTTCGATAGCTATTGGTATTTACATAATCTATCGAAATATCAAATTTATTGTCGTATTTTTGAAATATGACTTCTTGCATTTTAGCACCCAGATAAAAATATTGCTTTGATTTAACTACATCCTTATCAAGAACGATCTGCCCAATTGCAATATTCATAAAACTATCAAGCAGCATCGTATAGTAAAAACCAACATTCTTGGGCAAGCCATTTGTTCTGTATTTCTCTAAACGCATATCCGTTCTTTCAACAAATCGAGCATAAACATCCGGAAAATAATTAATATATGACTCTCCAATTTCATCCATATCAATAAGCTCCTTATATCAGTTTTCAATCTTATTTTATACTTACAATGATCAAGGAAACTTGCCCATACGCTTCCATATATTTAAGCCTTCTTTACTTAAATTATTAAGAGTTTTGTTGATCTGACCACCCTCTTCAATAAAGTCCTCAATTAACTGAGCAGACTTCACTACCTCAGGGTCTTTTGACCTCGACATTTTCTCCAGATTTCTCACATTCTTCTCCATTCGTTCGTACACATCCCGTCACGATCGCGCCTTTTCCATCGGCTTCTGGACAGTACAGTGTGGCACTTGTTCCGATTTGGGCCATACAGTACATGGCATTTCCTGTTGGTGGAGCGAATATGAATCAGTGAGCGGTCTCCTTCGATTGATCTTTATCTATCGTGAGGTGTAGTTTGACTTGCTCTCCCTGAACATCTAGCACTTCGCCTTCAAGTGAGACGCCAGACAGCCGTTCATTATGTATAATTCTTCGTTGTATTCCTTTCTCGCGAGACAAGCGATAGCTATATACCAGCTGTATTTCCTCTAACTGTACTGTCTTTTG
Source organism: Paenibacillus sp. FA6 (assembly GCF_051550225.1). NCBI lineage: Bacteria > Bacillati > Bacillota > Bacilli > Caryophanales > Paenibacillaceae > Paenibacillus > Paenibacillus sp. FA6. The sequence goes on from NZ_CP188820.1 coordinate 4,089,682, forward strand.
GCTAACGACCAGTTGTTTATCTCTGAAGTTCACGATGTCACCCATGTTATAGTGATGATCACTTATGATGTCATAATAGAAGAAGTCCGTGTTATGTAGTCCCGCCTCTGTCCCAGCAGGATCCGGTACCTTTACTATCTTCATTCCTCCATTGACTTTACTAATCCCTTTACCCAAGACCTTGGGACTTCCTCTATCCTCCTCTATCTCTGCAGTTGGTATTTCCTCAGTTACAAATAAATTAAACCGACTCAAGATACAACAACTATAAACCTAGTGCCCACTCGTCTGCCTAGCTTCTTTCAACTAAAACCATCACCTTCCTTCTAAAAAAGACATACTCCCACTCATTTTGAGTGGAGTATGTCTTCTCAATTCATCAATTATTCAGGTCTGTTGCGTATCGTTGGTTGGTTTAGTTAAGGTATTCCAATAAAAATTCGTTCTCAATATTTTCAAATTCCTTATTTGCTAATTTATCTAAAAACTCACTATATGAAATTACTACTTGTGAGAGACATGCCTTCTAATAGGTAAAATAAGCGATAAGCTTTCCTTCCCCAGGATAATCACCCTCCCATCCACATGGAAATCCACCTGCTTTATAAACTCTAAAAATATGTTCATAAAAATTTTCACCTTCACCGTTGATTGCGCGGTTTAATGCACAGTTTCTCAAGTCTACTACAACACTTTCAAAAAAGTCGCTGTATACGTCGGTAATTTGCTTTCTAAGGCCATCTGCTATTATCGCTGTCACTTCATCTAATCCATCAGGCTTTTGGGAAGGCTCTAATTTATACAACTTGCCCTTCACTTTCCCCATTTCAAGCTGTCTTATATCAGACCAGGTGTATTCATCTTCACCAAAGACCTCATTAATAATTAGCCATTTCGCCTCATCATGTTGATTAATAATAGCGATATTTTTAGGTTTCTCAGTCTTTTGAATAACTTGCATAGAATTAGCGAATTGAATAACTTCTTCAACCAAATTACTATATATTCCGTACTTCACAACTTATCAAACCACCTTTCCCATAAATCTGTTGTTGCGCCTCCACCTCGGTGCCATACTGGCTTAATTTCATCTTTATTGATAGCTCGGTTAAGAAGATAATCATCCATGCCTTTGGATTTAATTTTAATTAATTCTTTTTGTAAATAGTCATCCTTCATATATAGCGGCAGTCCCTTTTCTTGAAGTTTTCTCAATTTTTGTTGTAACTCAAATAGCTGTTTTTCAATAATATTAATCTCTTGATTTATATCTATTTTATTTAGTTTACTTTCTACAAAATCACTATAAACTGAATGATAACCTTGATGTCGTGAGGTTGAGCTCACGTATTCATCTGGAACGCGAAGGAAAAATCCATTGGAAGCATGATCCATGTCCATCCCTACCTTTTGGAGAACAGGATGCTCGCTGAACTCAGCAGGAATAACATGCTGCGCTTGGTAAGGAGTACGCTTTGTAGTTCTAGCCACTCCCATTTCCTCAAACATATTCTTACCCAATTTCGTTGAACTTCCACCTGTTACTTTACCAGGGGTTCCTGGAATCAATCTCTCAGCATTCTTCGACAACCGCTCAGCCAATTCCTTCTTGCCTTGATCCATCTCACTCCAGAAGTCCTGTTGCCGACCTGATGGAGGTGGAACGGTACTATTCCATACATTACTATTAGGAATATTGGGACTCCCTCCCACAGGAACAAGTATAGGTCCACCGAGATTGTTCCCTGCTTGTTTTATCGACGTAGCAACATCATCAAGCAACTCTCTGGCTTCCTTCATATATTTCTGACCTATTTTATTGCCATATTGGGATAGATCATCTACTCTCTTGCTGAATTGTTTCGCAACCGAGCCTATTCCCTTTTGTATCCATGGAGCTACGCTACTAAGTTTGTTTACTACTGCCCCACCGATTCCTTTAACGATTCTTGAATCCAGTATTCCTGCTGTTACGGCTCCTATCGTCGCATCGCCAAGTAGTGTCTTCAGGCTAAAGCCTTCTCCAATCATCGTCTGACGGATTACACTCTCGAAGGCATTCGTTACTGCTCCCAATGCCATCTTCCCACCTACAACACTAGTTAGTCCGAATGGACCGAATATCGCTCCAGATATTGCCCCTATGGTCGACTCTCGTAAGGCAGCCCATCCATAGGCACCAAAGTCGCTGACTTCTCCTCTGGCAATATCGGACACGGCCTGACTGACGACGGCGGCTGTACCCGCTATCGCTGCTCCTGCTGCTACAGCGCCTATTACCACGGCACCTGCACCCATTGTCGCTACGACAACAACGGCAACAGCTACTACTACCGCAACTACCGCAAGTGCACCGAGTACATTTCCCGCAAGCTTCTTCCAACTAAACGGTGGTTTCTCCTCGGGCTCAGGCTCGGGTTGCGGTGGTGGGGTCCCTATCAGTGGTTCGTCAGCATAAGGTGGGTAGCTTGTTCGATCCGACCCTTCAGCAATGACCTGCGCCCCAAGGATATGGTACTCGTTCTCTATAGCTATCCCACTGGTCTGCCCAGCTTTTACTACCATCACTTGGCTTTCCGCTTGGATCACGACTCGCTTTTGGCTGTGTATGATGATGTCACTATCTGCTTGTAATAATAGTTTCTTATGGCTGGTTAATGTAATACCGTTATCGTCTTCTAGAGTTAACTTTAACGGTTCCTTCGAGCCACTTACAATATCTATGCCTGTTGGAGATAACTTGGCTTCACTCCCATGCTCTGTTCCGAAATATCTAATGTTAGGATCTCCAGACTTCTCACATTCTTCTCCATTCTTTCGTATACACCCCGTCACGATTGCTCCTTTTCCATCGACTTCTGGAAAGTACAGCGTGGCATTCGTTCCAATCTGAGGCATACAGTACATGGCGTTCCCTGTGGGTGGGGCGAATATGAACCAGTGCGCGGTACTCTTAGCTTGATCTTTATCTATCGTTAGGTGTAACTTGACTTGCTCTCCCTTAACATCTAGCACTTCTCCCTCAAGTGAGACGCCAGACAGCCGTTCATTATGTATGATTCTTCGATGTATTCCTTTCTGACGTGACAAGCGGTAGCTATATACCAGCTGTATTTCCTCTAACTGTACCGTCTTTTCGCTAACCACCAATTGCTTATCTCTGAAATTCACGATGTCACCAATGTTATATTGCTTATCAGTTATGATTTCATAATAGAAGAAGTCCGTGTTATGTAGTCCTGCCTCTGCACCACCCGCACGATGATATGCGACTAAATCTTTACCTGCGGTATATGGTACATCCTCTGTTATCTCCAGTTCTTTGCCCGGTGGTGTACCGAAATAGAATTTGGGCTTCGAATACTGTAAATCCGATGTAACGAATTGTTGGAAATGGCTTGCCAGACGATTGATGAACTCCCAGTCTGTCTCTTCATATTGGATAATAGGTTCTCCTATAGGTATTCCCTCTCCGATGTTACATGAGATATCTGCTTCAGGATATGCTTGCATGATACTCTTAAGTAGTGCATCATAGGTCATCGAACTATTCTGGAAGGATCGTTTTCTTCTCTGGATATCTAGTTGGATACTCGCGGATAAGCTTTCAATCTCTACATAATAAACGCCATTCACATTCGTACTTTTCACTGACGTAATTAAACCTTTAAAGACGATGATTTGTTCCTCATCCATCTTGTCATATATCGTTAGTTCATCCTGCCACATCGCTCCAGTTGTCGATTGGACGTGAAATGAATCGTCCACGATGCCTTTCATGCTTACCTTAGCGTGTTCCCCAGGCCTCATGGTAATGTCCAGATCGATAATCTTTTGCAGAGAATATGGCGTGTGGACAACGACACTATCGTAAGTAATCATGATCGCAACCTCCCCTTTCACTAATCATCATGCTGTCCATCTTTGAGGAACTTGACTATACCCATACACTGACAAAAGATGACTGAATCTGTGGTCAGTGCTGCTTTCCCTTCTACTAATGTCCCTTCTTTAGCATTCACCCATTTCCCAAAAAAGGTAGGTACACATGGTTTACCAGAGATTGTCATTGATCCATCTTCTGCGATAAGATGTACGACTGCGCTGTTTAGATTAGACATGCTATTACATATACCAAAGTAAGGGATATGATCTGGTTTGCAGTCATCTACGTTCATCATCGGTTTGTCATTGACGTAAGAACCATGACTTTCTGGAAGATTAATGCGCCTACGATGAGTTCCCATTTTACATTCCATCAATGCACCTCTTACGACATAAGCAGGATGATCAGACATATTATCCTTCTCCTCTCTATTCAACAGAAATCCTATCTAAGCAGATACCTGTAAACCCACGTCGAAATATACTTTCCGCAACATCTAGCCGAATGACAATGAGTGGCTTTTCGCTCTCTTTGATTTGAAATATCTGATGATTCTGAATCTGACTTTCTTGCAGAACGAGTCTTTTTATCGTGGTATGATCATGATGAAATTCCGTATTTGGGCTGAGGCAACTGATTTCCTTAAAGATCGGTAGATAATATTCCGATTGTTTCTGCATTGTCCTATCAATAAGAACGACTAATTTAGTGATATAATCGGGCTGATATAAGTCTATCAATTGCTTCATATTGTTGGACATCAGCACTAACTGTCGATCAAGGAAATCTAAATAGGTTGTTTCTTGATCTGCTTTCACGTAAAAGATCGATGTGTCAGGTATATGGTGTGCGTCCGTCAGATGAATATGTCTGGTGTTAATTTGAGTTCTGAGTTGTTCAATCATAGGGATTTGGGTATACCGCTCGTCTTGCCTCAATACGAAGTAATCCATTATTCACAATCCCCGCCTTGACCGTTGTATTCAAAGACCATTTCACTTTCATCTCGATATTCCCCAACCGCCACGATCAGGCCAGAATCATCTATGATATGGTTAAAATGACATTTATCCATGATGAAAGGGAGTTGTTCTTTGATCAATTCTTTGGTTAACAAGTGATATTTATAGCCTTCAATCTGCTTTACTTCTTCAATATCCATCGAAGTAATTTTTCTTGCATAATGTTTCTTCTCTTGCTCGAGCATCTCCATACGCTTAAACAAGGGCTCAAACATAAAAGACGCCTCCCATGTTGTGCTACACTCTGTTGAATCCAGGTACCACTTAGAATCATAGGCATCTAGTCTATACATAGCCTTATTCTCCATTACACTTGTACGTAAATAAGAACAATAGATATAACGAATTTCCCCCTTATCTCCTTGTTCATGTAACGTGCTTGCCTTCACCAATAAATCATTGAAGGATTCATACAGGCTTCGGTCAATCTGTTCTTGACGTTCCTTGTAAACATCGTCAATGAGAATGACATCATTGATCCACTGATTAAATACGAATTTCTCTAAAAAGTCGGATATGGCAGCCTCTTTATTCATATAGTTCATCGAATATTCACCTTAGATCCGGTCAACGCGACTTCATCTTGGATCGTTAATACGGTATCCGCCTGCTTAAGATCTACCCCTTCATCTCCCTGAATCAGAACCTTGGCTCCGCCTGTAATTTCTATATCATCTACAGCCGTAATCACAATTTTCTTGTCACTCTTGATCTCTATTCCGCCATCGTCTGTTAATCGTAATAACGTCTGTCCATTGCCGATAATTTCAACCGCTCCTGGCTGAAATACAATTTGTTTCCCATACTTGGTACTAATGCTTTTCACGGATGGATCACTTCTTTTGGTCGTATCTGAAGAGTCTAAGTCTACTGAACTTGCTGCAAAGGCATTCTTCTCTTCCGCATCTGGGAAGTAAAGACGGACCTCATCTCCTATCTCAGGCATACAATACCAGCCACTTCCATCTGGTGATGAGTACACTGTTGAGTAAGAGAACCACATTGCCTGAGATGAGGTGTGGCTATCATCTATTTGTAGATGTAGCTTCACTTTATCCTTAGCAATCGCAGTGATTTTACCGAATAAAGAGCTACCAACGATGGCATTGTTATATTGCTTATGACATTGAAAGCCTTCTCGATCACGCAGTTGATATTGATTTACGAGTATCCCTTTCTCGATCGCTATCTCAGCACGATAGACATATAATTTATGATCACGAAATTTCACGGAACAACCTATCTCTAGCACCTTATTGCTTGTAACTTCAAAACGAAAGTTATTTTGACCAATAGAAGGACCCTCGCTATTCTCGGTGATCTGTTTATATTCTTTCATGTTATTGTGTATCGTATAATTATATTCATTGAGTTCAACCGGTTGCCCAGAATCTGACAGACCCACATAGTATTTAATCCCGTCCAATGTACTTATAGGAAGTAAGGGCATATGAAAGTGAGAAGCTAGTCTCTTGGCGAATTCCCAACTTGTTTCTCGATACTGAACCAACAGCCCTCCAATGGATGCTCCCTTTGAGGCAGCATCGACTACGTCTGCTTGTGGGAAAGAACTGGTGATTGTCGAGGAGACATCGGAATAGGATTGTTGGCTATTCTGAAAGGATCGACTCTCTTTCTTAATATCCATGAGGAACGTCTTACTACTCGCTTCGATTGTCATTGTTCTCACATTTCTATCTACTTGAACTGCTATATTCGTAATAATCCCTTTGAATAAGACCATCTCTCGGTTATCGTTGGTTACACATATCTCAATGCTTTCATTCTCATCGATTTGTTCAATATATTGATCTAGTTTACTTTCAGGGATAATTCCACTAATGGCTAACTTTACATGCTCATTGACCTGTCTAATTAAGCTCAAGTTCGTTATCTTATCAAACGGACTGGATTTCATCGATATATCTGAAATCTAGTTGCTAGTACTTTGAAAGACAGTAGTGTAGGATGACCGCTACGCTGACGGATTGTCCTTACAATCGCTGTTGCCATCAGATTTCTTGATTGTATACCGTCTAATACGGTAGAAATCCGATGGCAAAGGCGAACGCTATCGCTTCTTCAGGACAATTCCGTCCTCTTCGCTACCTTCTACATAATCCATTGTATTTAGTAACGTACTGATCATACTTAAGAGATACTTTCTTCCACTCTTTAATATTCTTCATGCAAAAAAAGGCTTACTCCCACTCTTATTGCAAGTGGAGTAAACCTTCTAATTGATTCAAGTTAGGAAGTGAACTGTAGATCCTTCTTCTGTTTTGTAATGTATTGCTTGGAACAGATCAATGCAGCTGGCTGATACGTGGATATGAAGGAATAGCCTAATCATCCTCCTCAACTAGCGTAATAATCTCTCTAATATCTGATATCTTAAGTACTTCAGCGATCTGTTCAATGTGACGGAAGTTGATGTTTTCTCTCTTGCCATTAATAAGCTCAGAAATAGCGGCCCGACGAACATCAGCCTTTAAAGCCAATTCATTCATGGTCATGCCCTTTTGCTGTAACAAATCAGCCAGCGTCACACGCACTTTCTTTGTCATATTCATACGCTCCAAACTATCATCATTTTAGTCATTGACTGTACCTATAAGCGTACGATATAATTCATTTAAATGACGTACGCTTATGCGTACGAAACAATAATAAAAGTATATGGTCATCATTTGTTTTGGATTTCGAGGTATGTCACTATATGAATAACGAAAGGTCGTTGGTTTACTTGCTTGAACAAATTTGTATTGTTTTGGGGCCATATGATGCTGACGATCTAAGTTACGAAATAGTTCTGGGTTACCTCGTCGATTACAATCATGCTATGTATATTACCGGAGGTTATCTTTGGTTCCGGAAGATTCGTAAAATCTCTGATCATGCCCATTTGTACACTGAAAGTGTCGACGTGGTTGGTATCATACTTGCTACAGGTGTAACCCGTGAGGATACGATTGTTATTACTGAGATCTTTCAAAAACTGAAAACCATGAATGCTTTAGAATTTTTAATTTCTGAATTGATCAATTTAGCATCCGGAGATATATCTTTAAATTTGAGGATTGGATAGACACGCCAAACAAGTACGCTCCTAACACATCATTGATGAATACTTTTCCTAGATAACTGTCTTGATAGAAGCTTAGTTATATTCTCTTTAGTACAGCCCGACAGTACAGGCCGGAGTAGTGGCGAAACTCTAACTTTCTTCCTTTAGTAAAGTCTTATTATAGACGCACTATCTTTCAATCGTACATAATCCTATATCAATATTAAGTAAACTTGCATTGCGCAAATCCGTCTCATCAAAAAGACCTACCATTAAATTAGCGTCTGTAAAATCAATACCGATATTCACATCACAAGATCCTGGTAGCCCACCTTAGTTAACTTTCCTTCTATAAATCGAAGACCTAATCCATTTTCTATATCCCATGTACAATCAAACGTTAGTCCGATATCAAAGAATTCTAAGGCTCAACATTTAGATCAACAATTCCGACTAAAGTTATTTTTTCAATAAGTTGATCAGTTGTTTCAATTAAAGGGTAATTTCCATTAAAATCATTATCATATTCAAGTTCTCCAAAAACTGCATCATTTATTGTCATTTTCAAATCTCCCTTTTTCTATTTTGCAGCAAATTCTCAAGATTAAAACGCCCCTTCTCTCCTACTCCCCCGGTGTCTACAGCTCGGTCTATCGCCTTCTATGCTTTCTTTCATGTTTTACTGCACAATCCCTCTGCTCATGGTCTTGGCCCTTTTCCCTCATGCCCTTGCATCCTACCTATCTTTTTAACTAATTAGATTATTGCGATTAATTTGATAAAAACGTGAGAAAAAGAAGATAACAAAAAAGGCGATTATGGTGGTATCTGACCATAATCGACCTTTAATTTAATGGTATTTCGTTATTAAGGCTATAATGCCAAACATTTCTTTCTCCAATCATAGCCTCAACAAATTAACCTTAACCTTTTAAAAAGCCATTAATAAACCACAATTCGCTTCTTTTGCTTCTTTATACAGTATTATGAGTTCGTCATAAGCTTCGATTAACTCAGGATACGTTATCTGATATACTAAATCAGGTGATGATGGCATACCATTATCAACAAAACTTCGTTTTAAATCAATCAATTCATTATACATGCTAGGAATATCCTCAGCGTAAACAAATCCTAATCCCATCCCACCTGGATCAAGTGTAAACATTCCCGATTCTAGTGGACGACCAAGAATATAATAATCCGGATTAAATTTAGGAGACATCATATTTAATACTTCTAATAATGCATCTCATGTATAAGAAAATCCTAATTCCTCTTCGGGTGAATAGTAACATGTCATTGCAAAATCAGCGAGTTCTTGAACATTGCCATTCTCTATTTCCCTTTCCCACTCATTATTCAACAACTCACTTGTGTATACAGATCGCGCCTTGCCTATATTTTTTATAATAAACGCCTTTAATGAATCTGTATCCATTGTTGCACCAGAAGTAATTATGATTTCTCTTAGTTCTTCACTAAAAGCATCCGTATCAAATAAATAAGCCTTATGTTCCATCGCCATAATATCACTCCAGTTCCTTTTCTTTTTGACGAAGGATTAGAAGTGACTTTTCTAATTCTTTTCGAACATCTCCCTTTGCTCGTCCATTCATAATAGGTTCTAACATTGCATAGGCATATTGGGGTAAAAGAGCTTTTGCAAATATTGCAATGATTTCTTTTGCATAAGAATCAATTTTCACTTTTAAGATTTGCGACCCTATCTCAACCAATTTTTCATTGAACTCAGTATTTAACATACTAAACAAGATGCATTCTTCGGATGCGCTCCAAAGTGCCTCTAGACCTTTAATAATAACGTCTTCGTAATCATCCCTTTTCATTTTCAGTATCCATGCTTCACTTTTTTGAACATATGCTTCTAGCGCATTAATAATAAATTGCACATCTTCTAATGTAAAGACCATGTTACTAGAATAATTATATAATAAGTTTGTCTTAACAAGAGGATGAATTACTCCTTCGAAAAAAGCCTCTTTAGCACCACTAGGACCATGTTCAAGACGAATAATAACAGATTGAAGAATCGCCTTTTCACTTATTGAAGTATTAAAGTCATCTTCTGAAATCCTCTTTTCCTTTTCCTGGAGTATAGAGACACTTTCAATATTATGTAAACTTAGGAGGCTGTGCATTGCTTTAATTCTTATTCGTTGTGTTCGATGAAAAAGTGCTTCATTTATTCTCGGAATAAATATATCATTGTGCGAAGCACCCATAGCAATTACTATCTCAATAGGTAATTCCTCACCATGTTGTCGTAAGGCCTCATTTAATTGTTCATCTGAAACAGTAACCCTAACATTATTTTCATTATAAGCCTTGTACTCCATAGACCATAGATACCTCCTGCCCATCATGGGATTTCAAAATCATCAGGATCATAAATTTCTCGCCCTGCTGAAGCTCCTGTCGTAGGACGATGTTGATTCCGTCCATCGACTCTAGTTCGCAACTATTTAGCAGGACAGCACGACCATTAAGAAAGCGAACATAACAAAAAACAGGTCAATCATGATTATATCTGACCTTAATCGACCTGTTTTATGTAACGCTTTAGCGTTATTTAGGTTATACTTTTCAAGCATTACAGTGCGTACAAGCGAATTGAAGAAATCTTTGTAACGGTATTACATGGGCTAAGTGTGTTACTGGTTGAATGATAGGTTCATTCGGCATTGGGCAGTGGTTCATCCATCAGCCTCCCGACATAAAATATCATTATAAAACTGAGACTCTATTCAAATCCAATATATCTACATCTGACTGCTCAAATAGATTTTCTAATGCTTCATTCCCATTTTCTTCAACATAAGTGTACTCTGCATCCGATATTGGTATAGCCTGTAACCAAGATACATGTTTATCCTCAAAATCAAATGGTTTGAGGCTTTCATCCCATAAAAAAGGACTAACAAACATTACATGCTTCAAAGTAAATTCAGGGTAATACATCTTCACAACATTTGGATAAATTGTACCAGGTGAGCAAGAATAATCTGAATTAATAATATTAAAGGCACAAGTGCTTAGTATGTTGCCGAACTGATTATACTCATCTATACATGCCCCAATAAATTCGACCCTTAACGGCTTTCCGTCGACAAAATATCCAATATTATAATTACACAACCCTATTGTTGCAAATGTAGTCTCATGTAAATCAGGCTTATTATCCATTACTACAACATCAATACTGTTTAATTTATTATCGTCGTAAAATCTCGATATTCTAGGACGCCCACCATTAATATTTCCCAAGAGTTTGGCAATGTCTTTCATTTGATTCGTTACTTCCATTTCTCTTTCCTCCTATGGTCCGTAATACAAATCAGATGGATCTTCACCTTCATGTGATCTGTTCGAGCTAGGCAATTCCGGTCTATAGTGATCAGTATTATTATGTTCGTCCAAAAACTGTTTTCTTGAGATTTCTCTTTCCGCTGCACTTATCTGATGCTTTCTAAATTCGTAACCTGGTTTATGCCCCATATCCCATGGTTCTTCTTTGTTCATTTCTGTTTTCTTAACGGGATCTTTTACCTTACCATCATCACCTTTAGCATTATCCCATGCCTCGTCTCGAACTCCCTTACGAAAATTCTTAGGTCTCCGATATTGGTATTTCTCGGTTGGTTTACGTTCTTTCTTTGGCGGAGTTGGTTCAGTGCCACCTTCACCCGTTCCCTAAGTAGTAATCTTAAAAAAGGAATAGCTCGATTTTAAATACATCAATGTATAAAACAGGAGCTACCCAAAATTAGGGGAGCTCCATGAATAAATATTTTAAATATCCAATAATGGTAAAAAATGAATTCATATAATGGACATTAACCTTTAATTATTCTCTTCAAATTCCTTCATTTTTTCAATTTTAATTCTATCACTTTCATCATCCGGAATATTATTTAAGTATTTACTTTCCCAATATTCTAACCTATCTGAAGGACCAAAATTTGATTCTCCCCATTTTGTATAATCATATTCTATATTTAATTTTCCTTCAGATGTAAGTTTCATAGTTATTGAAAACCAAGGCTCTTGTCCATTTTCTAAAAATACATTCTTCAGATCATTTGTAACCTTAAACAATTTATTCTCTAATTGATTATATTCATCCGAATTAATATTATATCTGATTGGTATATCTAAAGAATAAACATAACCTTCCCCATTTATAGGCTTAAAGAAAAAGAAAACCCCTCCTTCTCCATTTGCCACCTCACCATTAAAATAAAAATCATCCCATTCAACCGGTATCATTTGATTTATAGTTTCTGCAATTATTCTATATAAATCATTCATCTTCTTTTCCATTTCATTAACCTCCCGATTGATTTAATATTCTTTTAGAAACTGCTCTTTTGTTGCCTATTTGATAAGTGACTTTGAATGAATCTGGTCTCAATGAATTCCCAGAATAGATCGGTTCGATTTTTACAGCGACTTTTTTAGGAGGCACTTCTTTAAGTGCATTTGCCCACTCCGTTTCCATTTCAAACCATTTTCCGCCACTTCGATTGATCTGGCTATTTTGAGGGACTAGGTTATCAATATTTTTTGATCCTTTAAACTGAGCCCCTATCAAGTGCCCGCCATCATCATCTTCTAATCTACCTTTTCCTTTTCCTACCGTCTTCTGTGCGTATTCATTTCGGTCTGCTGGATCAAGTTTCAGCGTGCCTTCACAGTCAATAATCCTCCCTTGACTATCTGTACGATAACTATAACCTTCAGGAGTCGTGTATTCTACATTTGGTTTCAATACCTTTTTACGCCCATCTTTAGTATATTGATCTCCATAGTTTACTTTAGTAGGAGGTTTCGTAGGTGTAGCTTTACCCGTCTCCTCAGTACCAGATTCCTTACCACTCTTGCCTTGATCTTTATTCTTGCTCTTATCTACCGACTCTTCCGTACCCCCAGCCTTCTTCGTTGTCGATGTATCTTTATCCGACTTGCTCGGCTCTATACTCTTCGGCTTGGCTAGCTTATTCGTATCGTCTTTCTTCGTTGTCGTTGTTTCCTTATCCTTCTTACTCGTATCTTCCTTCTTGGTCTTATCTGTATCTTTCTTTATTTTCTCCGTCTCTTTCTTCGACTTATCCTTCTTACCAGATCCTCCGCCCGTAGAGCTTCCTCCACCATCCGTAATGCCGAGTTTAGATTTCCCTCCGCCTACGCTTCGCTTGGAGCCTGCTACAATGGATACCCATGTCAGCGCAGCACGCATCTTGTCTCCACCCAGTTTCTCAACAAGGTCTCCGACAAATTCATACTGCATCCCTGCTTGCAATCCTTGTTCCAACGCCAGACTCTTACTGTATTGGGTCGCCACATGGGTTGACGTGGATAACACTTTTGCCAATTTAGGATTCTTCATCGCCAGTGTTTCCATCACGTTCTTCAGCTTCATCACTTGTTCGCTTAGTCCGAGATTATTCGCCATCTTACGCGCGTTGGTGAACACTTTACCCATACTTCCACTGCTCATCACATCTGTTACCATTTCACTGGTTTTACGAACCGCTTTGGCGGTGTCTACAGCTCGATCGGTCGCCTTTAATGCTTTCTGGCCTGTTTTGACTGCACTTATCCCTCGGCTTACGGCCTTCGCTCCTGCTGCTCCCCAACCTATGAATGGAATGGCAGCTGCCGCAGATAGGGCTGCATTCGTGTAATCTCCACGCGCCACGTATATACCCGCATTCAGTAAATCTGCTACTTCTCCAACGCCAGGTATGAGTCCTGCCACATCGAGTACGACTTGTGTGACGTCTAGCGCTTTCTCCCAGAAACTTTTCTTCTTCACAGGTTCGGGTTCCTCGATCTCCACTTCGGATACAAATGGTGCTTCCGGTTCGGGTTCCATATCTTCGACATACACGGCACATTTCGTCTGACCTTCCAGTTTCACTTCCGTGGCCTGGATATCACTATTCCCATCCATGACGATACTGCTCTCACCACATAGGAGATACAACCCTTTTTGTGCTTCTATCGTTAATTCTTTCTCCGTCGTCAGCTCTATATCCTGCTTGCCGGACATGGATATTCCTGTATCACTTTGGATCAGAATGCCATTCGCATCATCTAAGGAGATGAATAGGCTACCTTCGGTGGCCGTCAAGGTCAGGTCGGAAGCGCCAAACTTCATTTCCTTTCCGAAATTCGTTCCCCAATATTTCGTACTAGGATCGTCCATCTTCGGGGATGGGGGTGCTCCACCTCCACCTCGCCGAACCGAACTCTGGGCGATGCCTTCTTCTTCTCTTCCACTTGGGAAATACACCTGCACGGAGTCTCCCTCTTGCGGCATGCAGTGGAATCCACTCCCATCTTTCGATGCATACACCGAGGAGTACGGTATCCAACTTGCTTCACTTTTCTCTTGCGTGGCATCGGTATTCAGATGTACGCGTACCGTGTCTTTCTTCACGTTGATGATCTTGCCTTCCAGTGAAGCACCTGCAAGTGGTGTGTTGATCATTTCATTTTGTCGAATGCCAGCTTCTGGACTTAGTACATACTGGTGGAGCAGTTCCCCATCTCGTAATTCGCTGACTGCAGATGCCACCGTAAGCTCATGGTTCTGAAATATGACGTTGTCCCCAAGCTTGAACCACAGGCTACTTTCAACTGTATACTGGGTGAAATCCACAGCGCTTACTTGCGTAGCGCCACTTCCGAGCGCTTCCTCTAACGCACCCAAGTTGCGACGAATGGTGTATGGTAAATGGTTCGGTAAGGTGTGTAGCTTCCCTTCAGGTAGTCCCATCCATAACTTCGGTGCATTCGCTGCTAGCTCTGGCATCACGACCGCGCCAAATCGCGAAGCTACCCGCTTTAGAAACTGCCAATCCGTCTCTTTATATTGTAGAGTAAATCCTCCCAGTGGATGCTCTCCCGTGGCGTTATCGATCACATCCGAACCTGGATAAGCACCGAGCACCTCTTGCACGAGCTCACTACATTTCATCTCCTGATTCTGAAATGAACGTATCCTTGGCTTGATATCTAATAATGAGGAATAGGAAATGGCTTCTAATTCGAGTTGATAAATCCCTCGTACGGTTTGAATCGCGAAGGTCTGTACCAGTCCTTGGAACAAAATACGCACGAGTTTGCCTTGTTCATCGATTTCTTCAATCATGATCGTCTCTTCGTTCGCTGTTTGTTCTATGTAGTGATCTTTGGCTTCATCTGGTATGATCGCCTTCAGTTGTAATCGTGCATGTTCACCCACCCTCCGCTCCAGATCCAACGTTTGAATCTGCTGTACCGGATAAGGCGAGACGAGACGAATGTTCCCATATCCTGCCGTATATCTTTGATTCTTATTGACTTGGATTTCAGTTCCCATACTCTCCTCCTCTCTAGCCTCTGCAAGCTAACTTGCTTAATATTCCATTGCGTTGCTGGAAGTTGTTGCCCCTAAGGAGGTCCCTCCAAGCTCCTGTCCATCATCTTCAATCCGAATACAGCCACCGAACACACAGGTATTCGTGCAACTATTCAACAATGCAGGTTCGCCTTCGATCAGGACATCACTTTTTCCAGCAACCCATGGGGATATGATCTGCGGTACGCAGGGGGCTTTCTGCACGCCTTCAATATCGAACTGCCCGTTCTGAACGACCGGATTCAGTTGGGAGGTACAATTCCCGAATGGCATAATATGAATCCCTGGCACAAAGTCTGCAACATTAAGTTGTGCCTTGTCCTTCAAGTGCACACCATGACACATGGGTATTTTCAATCGATTGAGTTGCGTTCCGTAGCTGCAGCTCAATATTGCTCCTGCTACGACGTAACTTTCTGGTGCTCCGTCTTCGTTTTCATTTACAGTGAATTCTTTGATTGATCTGGGTGCTCTGATCACATTCATCATTCATGTCCCCTTTCACTTCTGGGTGGATTCATCAGCAAAGAACGGCCTTTACTTCGTCGTTCGCGGATGCCGTCTCTCTCATGTTGACCTCTATGGATGTGCTATCCATCGTTCAACTCTTGTGTCACTCTAGTCAGCTTAATCCCTTGGAAATCCCGCCGCAGTAAACTTTCTGCCACGGCTAAATGAACCACAATGATGGTTTCCCGTATGCCATCGATTTGAAATAGCATCTGCCCATCGACCTTCTGAACATCGATGACGAGTTCCTTCAAAGAACCATTCGGATGGAATTGACTCTGTTGAGATAAGCAAGCGCTCTGCTGAGGTTCCATCAACCAATAGGTCTCGTGTCTCAACCGCTTTACATCCAATAAACCGATTGGCTCATAAGGCATACGTGGACAATAGATCTCTATCAGTTGTTTCAGTCGATCCGACAACAGTGGCAGAGGACGTTCCAGATAATCTGGATATGTTGGTTCTGTGACTCCGCGGATTGGGAATTGTAATTCAAGTTCTCGTAATTCATGTGCATGACTAAGCGTTAACATCTCTGGCTTAACAAGGTCACGTAGACCCTCGGGTTCAGCAGGATCAGGGATCCTTGGATCCAGCGATAGACGAAAATAATCCAACTTCATGGTTACACCTCCTGATGAGTAGGGAAGATATGTAGATTCTTCCGCAATGATTCTGAAAATTTCTCTGAATCTTGTTCATCGATCATCGCACCAAGCATAAGGGCACCTGTGAAATCGGTATCCGTTAGGTCGGCTCCTCTGAAATCAGCCCCTTCAAGATTGGACTTTGTGAAATTGACACCGATCAAGGTCGCTCCGCTAAAATTGGCTCCACGTAGATAGGATTCATTAAATTGAGCATACGAGAGGTTAGATTGACTGAAATCCACCTCTTCGAAACCAGGCATTTCCCACAGTTGCGGATCTGCTTGTCCGCGCATTCCCTGCACATTGCTGAAATTAGCTTCACGTAAATCAGAATCTATAAAGCTAGCACCATGAATACAGCTATTTACAAAGTTTGCTTCACGAAGGCGGCAATGTTCAAATCGTACGCCCACCAATAATGCATCGGTCCAACTGCTCCGCTCGAGATGACTTCGCTCGAACCGAGAATAACGGAAGTCCATACCGTCATAATCTTCATCAGCCAAATCTAGATTGGAATAGACTCCATAACCATAAGCGGTATCCTTTCGCTCATTGAGCCATGCTTTCACCTGTTCATTCTCTCGGGAACGCGTATCTATTTTGTAAACCACTTCACTCATGTCTAGATACTCTCCAACGCGTACCTCAAATACTTCTTCCTTATCCAATTGTATAAATTCTTCGGTTTGAGCAGCATAAGGCATGGCATAACGAATGAGAGCAACCACATACGAATGGACATATTCAGCTTCTCGTAGTAACTCTTGTCCCACATCCATCAAGGTTATCTGACCTGCATAGGTATGCATTTGTGTTTTCATTTCATCGATCCAACCATCTAAATATGCGAAAGCCCACGTTGCATCATAGAAACTACGATGAACTGTCATATCTATGAACCAGCGCTCATCCGTCGCTTCAGCGAGATAGCGAGACCTTCCCTCCATCAGATCCGTTCGGAGCATGGCATAGGTTAGATGTCCAATCTTCCCTTTCTCCCCAATCGACTGTCGCTCCAATAATTCCTTACACCAAGCTGCGATGGATGCCACGAACTCATCTTTAAGTACCTCACGGTTCAGAATATAATCTCGTTCTAGCTCATCTAACAGGACAAGCCTTTTCTTCTTGATTTCCTGTTCTCGAAATTGGACCCTAGCCATGTCCTTCATTTGTGCTTTCGCGTTCGTAAGTTCTCCAAGAGATTTCTCACTCACGAATACCCCTCCTGACTTCTGATCCTTAATTCGTCTTCAACTCAAGGCCGGATATATCTGTATTTCCATCTAGCACGATGGTACTTTCTTTACAGATTAAGCTGATTTTATCCTTAGCGGAGATCACAATATTCTCCTCCGCATTCATCACAATGTCTTGCTTGGCTACTAATTTAATCATCTGAGTACTACTGATCTCGATCCCGCCCCCTTCGCTAAGCCGGATGAATATTTCGCCATCCTTACCCGTAATGACTATCTCTTCAGGCGTCATCTTTAGTTCCTTCCCTGCAGCTGTACGGAAGTATTTATGATCTGGGTTACTAAGTTTGTTCGTCTCCCCTTCCTCTGAATTCTTACGAACAGAGCTTGAGGCCACGCCTTCTTCTTCTTTGTTCCCTGGAAAATAGACCCTCACATGATCCCCAACTTCTGGCATACAGTACCAGCCGCTATTTCCTTCTGCGGTGTACACGGATGAATAGGGAAAGCAATGCGCTTCTGCTTTGTTCTGGGAAGGATCAATATTAAGATGAACTTTCACGGTATCTCGTTGAATTTCTATGACTTCCCCTTGAATGGAAGCTCCAATAATAGGGTCGTTGTACAGAGGATTGGCACGTAAGCCTTTTCGTGTGCTGAGGGTGTAATGATGCTTTAGCTCGCTACCTTTCATCTCTGTTTGAGCCTCGCACACGTACAAGAGCTTCCCCTTGAACGAAATCGCATTGCCGAGATCCAGAACAAGACCACTTTCAACCTCGTAATAAATGTAGTCATTCTCCTCGACGCTAGCCCCTGTATTCTCCGTCGTATCCCGAAAGGGCTCCAGCTTCTTAACGACACGATAGTGAAAGTCGTCCAGCTTTCCTTTGGGATTTGCATCATGCAGACCGAAATAAAATTTGGGACGCTCAAACACCGAGGCTGGCATAAGTATAGTCCGCAAGCGTGAAGCCATTCGCTTCAGAAACGCCCAGTCTGTCTCCATATATTGCATCGTAAACCGACCAATGGTGGCTCCATCTGTCGCTTCATCCATAATGTCGATACCTGAATAATCAGAGGCAATCATATTTAGTAGTTCAGGATAAGTCATATTCTTGTTCTGAAAAGAACGACTCTTCTTCTTCACATCCAATTCATACGTATGAGATATGCACTCTACTTCGAGATAATAAATACCGCGAATGGCCTGTACCGCAATATTACGGACGATGCCGCAGAACAATGGTGTACTTTTTCCTTCTTCGTCTATTTGGCTTAATTCAACCGTCGTATCCGAATCGCACATGAGGACGTAGCTATCCTTCAATTCTTCCGATACGATTCCTTTAAATTGTAAATAAGCATGCTCGTTCAATTTCTTCGAGATGGTTAGCTCTTGTAGATTAACCAGTTCAAATGGGGATATTTTGAGGTTGTGGTAGGCCAGCGTAGCTTGACTCATTCGTCTTCGCCTCCTTGGATCTTGGTTGAAGCCATCATCTGATGGGCTACTGGCTTCCAGTCCTTCATCTCGATATCTAGACAATTAAAGGTGCATAGCACAGCACGGTCGTCCAATGAAACAAAGAACATGAGATTATATACATTCGCATTCATGGTAGGAGATAGAAACTCGCAATACCCAATGGGGATTTGATATTCTTTCACACCATCTCCATACCACTGCTGCAACTTCTGCGTTTTGCGTAGAATTCTCACCATCTCTTTCGTGAAATCCACAATCTCCGTTTCATTCACCGCTGTACTCGTATAGGTAAAAGCCATATTCACAGTTCCGTTAACATTTGTAAAAATATGATCAGGGCGTCTGCCTGAAGGATATTTCAGGTTAGCCATCTCTGGGGACATTGGCTTAAATGTTTGGGGCATGAACAGACTCAGTTTGTTTTCGTATAGATTTCGCTCTGCAAATACAATCATGTCTTCACCAATCTGTATAAAGGGTTGGGTTAAATCAATCGTCTCATGATCTACTTTTCTTTGCCGATTGAGCGTACCTTCCTGACCTGACCTATTCATCATATTGATAATATTCTCATCCCAATGTTTCTGATCTGTCATCGCCTATTCCTCCTACTAATAAATTGAGTGAACTCTCCATTCAGTAACATTAGCTCCCTAATCCACAATCACCCGCTGCGGGCCACCCATGGAGAAGCTACCCCGAGCTTTACCGCCGCTGCGAACGTTATCCAGAATTCGACCTAGATGCTTGTGAATCTGCACATGGGTATATTCCTTGTAGGCTATGCCCATACGACCGGCGATATAGTGCAGAATCATGCTGCGTGACACGGTTCCTTCATTGCCGCACATCATTGCGAAGACCAGATCACGCGGGTCCGCACTGCCACTACGAAGCATCTGATCTGCGAAATAGCGCATAATTAATGGGGATAATGTACTCTCCCCATGTGCAGCATAGGATGTGTGCAGCACATTCAAGGTATTGTATTCGGTCGTGAAATCCGTGAAGTTCTGATAATCCTGACGGAGTCTAGCCCCTTCCTTCAGTTTGAAACGACCGAGTTCCAGCTCAGATGAATTGCAATCTACTTGTTCGTCTAGCACCATTTCGCTAGAGTACACTGTCAGGTCACTGCCTTCCTTCACTTCGAGGAAACGGATCTTGAGCGCTAGTTCCTTGCCTGTAGCCAAATAGGAAATCTCCGTGGATTCGTTCAATATGTAGAGCCTTCCCTCATGCCGTACAATACCTGGTGAGATGATCAGATGCTTAGGACCGACTTTGAGATTAGCACCTGTCACAATACCATCGGAATAATCCGCATAGTGGATATCTACGAATTCACGAGGGAAGTCTCGTAAATTGGTCAACATTTCTGTCTTCAGAATTCTACCTTTATTGAAATGGGGATATAGATGTGTAAACAATGTGCTCCTCCTCTGCCGCTTGGTATCTTTATTTCAATCCATCGAAGAAATCCAATTCGGACAGATCGCTCTCAAATGCAAATATTTGTTTCCTTCCAAGGTGTAATCCGTCCTTCTGCCGTGCTATAGGAAGCACGTGGAACCCCCAATGATTGTCATCTGCGAACACGAACCACTTGGTCTCTCCATTGACGATAGAATCCGTGTCGTCCTGTGGGATTTTGTCCGCATAAGCCAGATTGATCTCCTGATGCGTAATGGGACGATAATCCGTAATTTTATTTACGTATAAGTAGCTTTGACGAAGCCCGCCATCACTTCCATGGAGGAAGAATTCTATTTCTGCGGTATCGAATGGACGTGAGATGGAACCGAGCACTCGGTTACTACGTTCCAAGCTACTGATCAGCTCTTTCTCTTGATGATTATGGGTATGTGCACTAACAGCGTAAGGAATAACAGACGAATAATTCGTGATACTCACTTCAATACTGCCGAATTTACGTGCATGCAAATACCGAATCGCCCCACGTAGACAGGATAATTTAAGATCAGGTATCCTTCCTTCTACAGGCTTCTGTCGGAATTCAATGCTTCGTCCAGGGACGAATTCTTTCAGTGCTTCACGGAACACGTCGATACGACAGGACTGACCCGTAAGCTTAATAATGGAATAGTCACTGATGCGCCCTTCACGATAGAAATCATCGAGGAATTTACGGACGACGTCGTATATATCCGCTTTGATTAATTGCGTGATCTCCTTAATATTGAACACGACATCGGGGAATTCGTATTCATCCTTCATCACTCCATTACGAGACACCGACAAGAACCAGCGATCTATCGTCGTAATCTGTAAGTCGCTTTCTTCGAGCGCATCGTGCTCAGAATGGAATCGATTACGCAGTATCCCCGTTCTACGAAAGAACTGCTCTTTCATTTGTTCAGCAATTTCCCATAAGAAGTGAAAGTTACCCCGTACACGTAAATACTCATCACGTGAACGATTCTCATATAAGGTGAATGCCGTTGGGATAACGTCTTCCGCCTCACGGTACCTTCGTTCTAATTCACTATATATTTGCTCAACACCCTGTTCATCGACCTCTCGGAATAGATCATTCGCGGGAATATTGATCAGCTTATCAATATCGCTTAGATTGCGTTGACCCATGTAATAGTCGGCAAAGACAATTTTCATGAATTGCATAATGCGGTATGTGATGTTATTGCCACCAAAATTGGTGTCCCCATTCTCGTAAGTCGTATTAATATCGATTCGGTAAGACATATGACCGTCTTCCACTCGGAAGTTACAAGAGGATAAGTCCGTTGTTCCTCCCCCACAATCGATAACCAATGCCTTATATTCCTCTCCATCCTCAAACGTTCCCCGTTCAATTCCGTCGGCAATGGTGTTATACAGTACGGCCATTCCTTCATCCAGCGCGTTGTCTCGCTCAATCTTATAGTCCGGTAAAATATGAGTGAACATATCTAGGAACTGTGTCTTCATCTTCACAGGGCTAGATAGGTGCAAATGTCTGAATTTACACTTGAATTGTTGTTCCGCTCTCGTTATCACATACTGGATATACGCGCGAAGAATCTCGCTCCTAGATACCATTGCAATATTCCCTTGTGTATCCATGACTTCTTCTAGCTTGGCGTAATTGTTCACCCATCGCTTCATCCCGTGAAACACACTAGCACGGCTACTATAACTACTATGACGCATACTTCGAAGCGCCTGATAACCGAAGTTATACTGAATGTTGGTTGGGTCAGAACAGTCCGTCACACTAACCACCGAAGGCAATGCTTCAATCCAATCCGTCACCTTATACGTGGTATCTGGGAACTTAACATAGTTGATGGTATCCATCTGAATCTGTCCATTCAGCAGATCTAGACTACTTGGCGATGCTGCATAACCGTTATATAGAAAGGCACCCGCTGTCGTATTCGATGTACCGAAATCAATAGCAAGCACAGCATCTGTCTCTTCTAGTTCTCTTATCTCCAGTTCTGCGAGGGGGATCTTATAATATTGGATATTAGCTGGAGGTTGGTCATGCACCTGATAATAGGTATTGTAGATATATTCCGACTCTCGTTTACGCAAGAATAATAGGCTGTAGTGGCGATTTGACGTAAGCAACCACTGTGTTTCGCGATCTGTAGTCAGATAATATTGTCCCTGCTTCCCTTCATCTTGTTGCAGATGAAGAATGCCGCACAGCTCCATACGATCATTCACTAGTAACACATTGGATTCCGGTAGCGGTACTGTAGCAGTTACTCGATAGCTATCGGACTTATCCGTGGCCATCCCCGAGTAAAGAATCAATCTTGCAGGTACACGAATACCTCCGTCACCTTGGAGTGGGAGCTGCATATACTTGCGGATTGTACTTTGAACTCGATCAAAGCCTCCCTCACAGATCGGGCCTATGAATAACCGTTCCTCCGCACTTAGATACTTCATGATGATGCGGATTAATCCCTCACGGTCTAAGCTATTACCCAGTCCTTCAACCAGTCTTTGTTTATAGCAAATATTCCGCAACTGAAATGTGGTCATATCCATAAGCTCATCTCGGGTATACTTAACAACACCACGTTCAGAGGCTTTCGTTATTAGATCGTTATGCAATTTGTAGGAATAACCCTTCATGCCTTTTCCTCCTCACTGATCATCTGTGAAGTCATCCTATCCGCCTATGCAGACCTGTATTTCAATAGAGTGCGATGCGATCTTGAATCATCGTATAATCTTCATCAATAATGCCGAAATGATCGTTCCAGTACACTTCTGCGCTATACTGGATAGGAAGTAGCAGCTCCATAATCAATTGAAGTTTGTTACGTGCTGTTTCATTCTCCCGCTGCCCGATGTAGAGCAGAAGTTCATCCTTGTCCTCACTGATCGCATATATGGTTGAACGTTGGAACATCCGGCTCACCGTATCTCTCAACAAATAAAGTGCCTCTCCGGTGTCGTACAGTCGTAGCACATTAGCTGCAATGATCTCCTGTTCCTCTCGGTCGAATAATGAAATATGCGCTTTCACTACTTCTCCCAGCAATCCATCTTGGATATCCCGCAGTACGAAGCGAATATAATACTCCCGCTTGTTCATCCCCTG
Organism: Paenibacillus sp. FA6; assembly: GCF_051550225.1. Taxonomy (NCBI): domain Bacteria; kingdom Bacillati; phylum Bacillota; class Bacilli; order Caryophanales; family Paenibacillaceae; genus Paenibacillus; species Paenibacillus sp. FA6. The sequence goes on from NZ_CP188820.1 coordinate 4,113,522, forward strand.
CATTAGATCGATATCAGCTAAGAAATGAATTAATATATCAAACAAAGCGCCACGAAGTTCTGTATCTTCTGTATTATTAATATCAAACATGCCATTAAAAATATCGTAAAATCGATAGTACGGATTTACCTCAACGTCACGCGCAACCGTCATGGCGTTCAAATCCTCTTGACTAAGCTCCATATATGGCGAGTATACTTTGGCAGGCAGGAAGTGGATGTCTTTCTTGGCCATTCCTAATTCCTGTCCGCGGATAATGAGGTCCCAGATATAATTCAAGCCCATTCTCCTTCGCACTTATATTCAGGGAAAGCTAGCTGAATCTCAGATACGAGAAAGCTCATTAGATCCTCTAGAATAAACTGACTCTCTCCCCGAATCACACTGCTCCGAAAGCGTAAGATCATGCGCGTCTTCCCTTGCTCCGACCGTACATGATCACTAACAAATGAATTCAGTTCATAAGTGACGGAACGACACTCACGTGACTCATCTAATTCGTGATCTATCAGTTCTAGCATCTTTGATTCTTCAAAGGAGTGAATCATACGAATGATTTCCCCCTTAGAGCGCACTCTTTGATCCTGTTTATGCCTGTATTTACCGATGAATCCTTCCACCTTACGGTTCGATATAACGTCGTAAGCCAGCTTACCAATCACCGTATCTACTGGTTCTGCGATCTGGAGCAAATGCCATATATCTGATTTGTCACGGGAGGATACGATTGTAATCTCATCTTCCGTCCGCTTGATATAACGGATATCCTCTTGATCTCCATTCACAAGATAACCATGCCTAATCCCAGTCTTAAGTAGCGGTAGCACATGTTCATAATTCACACGGTCTTCCGCTGGAATAGGAAATCCCCCTGTCTTCAGCTCTAGCTTCTGAATGTTCCACAGCGGTATAAGATTCACTCGTTTATATGACTCGTATTCTTCTAAATGGACCGTCACTTCTGAGATTTCTTCCGTTTCTTCTAATTCACCATCGCATCCTGTCAGCACGACATCAACGAACTTATGTATGTAAGGATGATTGATCGTTCTCCATGGAAGACCATTGGTAATAAACACATGGTACAGCTTCTCAATTTCATCCTGATATGTTCTGTTCTGCTTCAGTCGAACCTTCACCGTATATCGTCCATTTTGGGTGACCAGCACTCCCTTGAATTCCCTGTCGCTTTGCAGTAACTGTTTGATTAATGAATAATTGCACTGTAGAAAAAGAGTGGTCAGTATAACCTCTTCCTTCTGACCTAGAGCGTCGACGATATGCTTCATATCAATGACTGGCGCTTCCGCATCCTGAGGGATTATGGGGTATAGAAATTCATGAATGGGGTCCAACTCTTCCCTTGGGCATAGAGCAGTGAATATATCATGCTTCCCGTCATCACCCTCGATCTCATCGAATACTCTACGCTCCAACTTCCGATTCAAATCATCCTGATACTCTACTAGATTCAGGAATACACCTGTCATCATGTTCTTCAGCATACGACGTTGCTGTAAATCCTCCATTTTGCTAATTCGGTCTTGTACGATATCCTTCATCATCACAACTCCTCCTTGCTATCAGGGGTAGAACTTGTCGGGCTTGCACCATCAGACGTACCACCCGTCTCACTCTGTGTGCTTTCATCTACTACTGGAGGTGTTGTTATCACAGCTTGCTTCGTAGCCGCCTGTTGAATAGGCTCCGTCACAGCTTCGTAGGGATTGGAAATCTCTTGTTCTCCTAAGCTACTATTGTCTGTATTCGCTGCTGATACAGGCACTACGGGATGTAACTTCTCATCCGCCTTAGCAATCTTACGCTCCATGGCCAATACCTTCTCTAGCTTGCCGATGGCCTGAAACTTCTCCTGCGCCCGCATATAACCATCTATAGCACCCGCATAGTCCTGAGCATCGAAGCTACGGTCGCCTTTTTGCTCTAACTTATCACCCTGTAGGTTAATGGTCTCCGTCTGCACTGCATCCAGCTTCTCCTGAGCCTTACTCATCTTATCTTGTAGATCCTTCTGAGCTGTGGTGTACGACACTTCGATTGCGGATGTATTCGCCTTCTTATACAGAACAAGCGCACCACTGTAATCCTGTCCCTGAAATTTAAGATCTCCCTGCCTAATCTCTTCCGTTACTCGCTCATAATGGGTCGTACGATCAATCCTTGCTTGAATATCCTCTTCATCGAACGCTTCCCAATGGTCCGCATCGTCTAGCGCCTTCGTATAACTAGACACCGCTTTGTCGTAGATGCCATCCTTCAAGTATTCGTCCCCATCTACTAAGGTCCGGGCCAGCTTTTGCTTGCTCCCAATAAGCTTGGCATGAACTTTATCCTTCACTTTGGAAGCTGCATTTCTTGCCTCGCTATATGATTTGAGCGCTTTAGTATAATCGCCGTCCGCCGCATATTCATCTCCGTCACGTTCGAATTCCACCATATTCGCGGCTGCTTCAGCTATACGGGTCGCTTCCCTTACTTTATAGATCCAAATTCCCCCACCTGTTAATAGAAGAGCCATCATAACGATCAGAATACGCTTGATCCATTTCTTACGATTCTTAGGAGGCTCCTTATAGGTCTTATCCGTATAGATCGCGACAGCCGTATAATTGTTGATCGTTCTCTGCTGTTTACTAAGAAGGATCTCTTCCAGCGTATCCGTCAGTGCATCTGGTTCTTTACTTTCCTCCAACGCATCGAGTATTTCGGGAAGATTAACCTGTTCCCATAATCCTGATGTGCATAGCAATAATACATCACCATCTGACAGTGGAATGCGAGGGGAAACATACGGGTGGAAACGGTCTGGATTACCCATATAGTTCAGTAAATTCCCCCGTTCCTCGTGCTGTGATACGGTCTCATCCGGGAGATATCCATCATCCGCCATAACCTGGGATAGACTCTGATCCTTACTTTTCTGATTGAGCCTGCCCCCACGAAAGTGATATAGCCTCACGTGGCCACTAGATGCCCATATCATCTTCGTATAGTTGGTTACGACCACGAGTAGACTTGCCTTCAGCCGGACCCTCCGACTCTCGAACTTCAGCCATTCATGCGCTTCACGCAATGAGTGCTGCAGTTGCCTCCGTGACATAGTTGGATGCTCTATGAAATTCTCTAGTACAATCTTAGCTATCATCTCGGCGCTATGAGCTTCTTGATCGTTATCAATTCCATCCGCAATCACATAACAAGCCATATCATCAAGTTCGATATAAGCGAAATAATCCTTATTATCAATAAAAGAACCCGCTTCGGAAACGAAACCGGTCTTGAAATCACTGTTCTCCTTCCTCATGCGTCCCCCCTTGTCTCTAGCGATCCGTATTTGCGGATGCCGCAAGGAATCACCAGCCCTTTTCTAGTATAATAACTGTCGCATTGTCCTGATTTCTTAAGCCTTTGGCATCGACCTGTTCGATGATGTCATCAGCAATGTCTTCCGCTGGCTTCTTCTGCTTCATCATCAGTTCAAGCTCTACTTCGCTTAAAGCATCATATATCCCATCACTGGCAAGCATAATCTTGTCCTGTTTGCGTAGTGAGAATGGTTCGCCTATCTCCATATTTCTAAATCCTTCATACCCCAAATAATTGACCAAATGCTTACGCACAGGACTTGCCTCAGCTTCCTCTTTGGTCAACTCACCACTGAGAACTTGCTCACGGAGTAAAGATGTCTCGACCGTATGCTTGGAATTCATAGGGATGAATTCTCCATCACGGAATACCGAGATCATACTATCTCCCACCGCTGCCCAATGCAGCACTCCAGAAGTTACTACAGCTGCGACCAAGGTCGTTCCACCATTACTTCCGTTTAGATTAGCTAGAATCCCACTGTTACTCTGTGTTGCTGCACTAGCAAAGAAATCAGTGAAATCCTCCGTTTTCTCTAGCATAAGAAATTCCTTACTAAACACCGTCACAGCGAGCGTACTAGCCATTCTTCCATTCGACAAGCCACTAATCCCATCAGCAATGACTGCGAATGTACCGACAGAAGTGGTTGAACTAGAGAAGTAATCATCTTGCTCCTCTCGTCTTCCGATACTTTGTCCATTACCAATATGAATTCCAGTAGTTGTTGTTGTTGATTGACGTCGTACCAGCATTCGCCGGACATAGTACAACACAATCCATAAGATGAGTGCTGACAGAATAACGATATAATGCTCTAACTCTACAATCTTCTGCATCGTTAACATCACGTCCTCAATTGTTTTCCCATTCGAAATGGGCGCCGCACAGAGGAAGGAAGATGAATTTACTGTTCCCCAACTGAATTAGGTCATATGCCGCCAGCTCTGCAGGCGAATAAACCGCTTCGTTATTATGATAGGCTAGTCCTGAGGCATCCCCAGGTAGTAAATAAAAGTTCCTTTTCTTCGGATCGTAGACGATAACGGCATGATTTCTTCGAGATATGGTATTGTCTCCAAGAATACGAATATGCATTTCCTCCGCACGTCCAATGAAATTCTTCTCTGACATAATCCGATAATCTTGACCAAATTGAGGTCCTTCAATACAAACTAGCCAGCCTGTAACGGGGTGAATACCGACTGTTTCTCCTAGATAGGGCATCGTCTTCTCTTCTGTGTCCGCGGAAGCCTGCCTTCTCTGCTCCCCCTTCGGCATTGCCTCTACCGTTATGTTGCAGTAGGGGCACGTATTACCGTGTTTTCGCGTGCTGAACATGTGTCCGTTGGCGCATCTTGTCAAGCTCATCTTGTCTTCATTCCTCCAATAGGTCTTAGTCCACAACGCGGATATACGCTTATTTCACTAGCAATCGCGTGTTGGCAATATAGATCAAATCTCCCGCTCCAATCTGTAGCGGCTCTTCAATAACAAGTTTGCTGGCGGTACTTTTTCCTGCTTGTCTAATACCAGTCCCGCTATTTGATTCCATGTCCTCAATGTACCACCTTGCACCTGCCCGATTCAGAACCGCATGCTCCGAGCTAATAAGTGACGCATATTCACATTCTGATAAATCTATATCAACTTCACCGCGTTGACTGTTCTTTCCAATGAGTAACGATGTCTCTCCTTCGATGTACCATTCCTTCATTCGTTCTCCATCGTCATCTAATAGAATCAGCTTCACGACCGAATCTTCTGCTGTACGTGAAGTCTTTCTAGTCAAGCGTTGCAATATGATTGCACCTACAAAAAAGGCCGCTCCCACGGTGACTGAAATTTTCAATATTTGATCCTTAGGATGTAATAAGGTATAAAGAATAATGCCGGCTACAATGCCGTACATGATCACATCAATAGCTATAATCCACACGGATTTCTTCGCCTTCATATTCGTTACCTCCATCTCTTAAGGGGGATTCATGATTTAACTTATTTCTTCTTCGTACCGAAATAGCGATCGAACATGGCAGAAGTATCAAGCGGATTGGTGCCATTCCGTCCATCTTTAGGTTGAGATGATTCTTCCTTCGACTTGCCCTGATAACCAAAAAACTGATCAAACTGTTTGCGCATTTGTTCGGGATTGAATGCTGCGGGATTACTCTTCGCCCTACCACTGGGCCCACTTGGTGCATTCTTGTGTTGCTGTGACTGCTGACTATTCGTACTAGACGATCTAGCGTCGTATTCTTGCCTTGAAGACTCGTTACTCAGTACCTCATAGGCTTCATGAATTTGTTTGAATCGTTCTGTTGCTTCTTCACTACCCTGATTGGTATCTGGATGATATCGCTTGGCTAATTGTCGATAAGCTTGTTTAATCTCTGCTGCTTGTGCCTCTCGACCTATACCGAGAACATGATAATAGTTAGTCACTGACCTTAATCCCCGCCTTTATGTATAGCTTTCTCCATTTCTAATAGCTGGTCTGAACAATAAAGAAAAAAACATTTTAAGAGGCCGAAGCCTCTTAAAATTCAATATCTTGCAGCCTTAATTAGGCCGCAAATGATGCACATGCTTATTGCGAGAATGCATATCCGCCTAGAATGTTAGCGAATTCTGTCTTGTCTTTCTTTTGCTTGATGTACAAATCAAATGTTCCTACCCCTTCGGAATCACCGAATCTTTCGGTATAATCCACCACAAATGCGTTAGGGAAGCTTACCTCACGAACAACTTGATCCGCCGCAATCACTTTCAATGTGACTTTACGGTAGCAATCTGCCTTCTCAGCAGGGACAAGTGACCAATTAGCCAGTTTCAATGTATCATCTGCTTTGTCTCCGTCTGTTGCGGTGATGATTTTACCACTAATTCTCAGTGTTGAACCTACATCCGTTGATCTTGCGTTAGAGTCATCCGGTGTATCTGTGTCGTAAACGACCTTTTGGATGTTATCCATTCCTAGTTCAATCGTTTCTGCACCTTCAACTTTAAGTATAAATCCCATACATAATTCCTCCTTTAAATTGACTAACTTATTGTCTAGAGCGTTAGAACCTCTCCAGAATTTATGTATAGAGGCGAACTTATTAAAGAACGCCCCGAACATACGCTTTAGTGAACCCGTCATGCTTTGACTGGGCTCGTTGCTTTGGTAATCATCACTTCCAAGTTCTTCACGTTGCCGTTAAAGATCAAGTCAATGTGACACAGGTTATTTTTCTCATCGATCACATAAGTCATATCGTCTCCATCTTGAAGAATGGAGTTGATAAACCCTCGCGTACCCAGCCACTTACTCTTTTGACTGCCGGGATTATTGCTGAAGAATTTCAGGATATTCTCATGTTTGAAATCACCTGTCTGAAAGCGAAGGATACGCTCTACATAGGTACTAACAAGTGTTTTATAGATCGAGTCGAATCCGTCCTCAGAAGTAGCAAGACTTCTCGCCTTATAGACAGTAATCCGACGGATGTCCTTATCCTGTAGTTGAGCACTCTCTGAGGAGAATACAAATCCGAAGTTCTTACGATTAATCGAATCCTTAATGTTGTTAGTGAAACCAGTGATCTCCTTGGCCATCGTTGTGACGGAGCGCAGACTATTGTCCCTAGCTTCGATGTCATAACGTACGCCAGGGAACTCCTTACTTACGTTCTTAAAGGTTTCTTTCAAATACTCTGGACACTGATAAGCAGCTACAAGCCCCGCTGCCACATAGGAAGCGCCAACATACACGCCTTCAATCCATAATTTCAGAATATCTTCCTTCTCTTTGGAGAGCTGTACTCCATCCTCCGTCTGAAGCATACGGCTATCAATCACAACACCCGATTTATCTTTCGGAATAATAGTAAAGTTAGGTACGCAAGGAATGGCAAATTCGCTATATTCCTTACGAAGTAGCGGTGCACATTTGTCGATATATTTATCGATGCCCGCTGTTGCCATACTACTAAATGTTGTATCTTCTCCAGATTGGAAATTAAAGAACAACTGTACTTTGTAATCCTTAATGACTTGAAGAAGCATCGTTAGCGATTCAAGGTTATTCCCATCCTGCTTAACGACTTTCTCATTCCCACGGAAGCGTTCACGACTAACTTTCGCGTGACCTGCCGTTTCTAGCTCGATGGAAGGAACAATACCGAACCAGATGGTATCCGAGAATTCATTCTTAGAATTCACCGTGTTCAGGAATGTTTCAAGTCTCGGAATATTACTACTTTTGACCATCATCTCAAGCTTCGTATTCGTAATCAGAAGCGAAGGTAACATCCCTTTATTCTTGATCGAATATTGGTCAAAGAACATCTTGACGCCCAGGATTTTCTCAACTAACGGCTTAACCGTTTTGACGAAATCATCTTTAGCTGTCTTGTAAAATTCCAAATACGTATTATAATTCTGGATTTCTGTTGTGATATCTACTTCTTCATGCACAGCCGGAAGTGGACAGAACGTACGCACGACGAGATCCTTGACATACCCTGAAGGAGATTCTGTAACACTGTTGTAATCTTCTTCAAAGACATTCACCAGTTCATTGGCTCCACTCTCATCAAGCAACAACAATTCTGTGCTTGCACTCTTCGGCGCCTCGATAATCTTCAATTCACCACTGTCTCCAATGGTCAAGGTACCGATGCGGATCACTTCAGACATATTCTCATCTTGAGAGTTGCCTAGCAGAAGACGTGTCTTAATATCCTCAATGGCAAGTGGCAACATCGCCATGACATTGTTGTAATTCTGACTTGCATCTTCAAACATGGTATTCAGCTTATCTCCAAGGTCTAACTTCTTGGGATCGCCCTCATCTAACTTCTCATATTGTCCGAAGAGGTAGTGGATTTCCTTACGCACTTGGCGAATATCATCCATTACTTTTTTCGGTGAAATCATATCGAGTAAATTCTCGAATTTGAAATCGACATTCGTAATACCCTGACTGCGTTTCGTATCGATAAGCGTAAATAACATTTTTAAGAAGTCATTATTCTGATCGATGCGGATCTCAGAAATACAATCTTCTGCTAATCCTTCTGGCTTCTTCAGGGCATACATCACTTTCTGATTGGCAGCATTAAAGAATGAATACACAATTGGTGAGAATTTGTCTAGAAATTCATCAAAGTTGTGCACCAAGAGGTGTTGGTGGATCTCTTTGACCTTGTCATCGCTCAGGCTGTCAATTCCTTTAACATCCCCTACGATGGTTACAAGATCTAATTTCTCTGGATTAATTTCCTCAAAAAGCATCGTCCGATTCGTTTGATTGATAATGTCCATGAATGTTCCTCTCTCCCCGTTTACCGCTACTCCGACTTGAGAAGTGTGATTACTCTCTTCTGCTCTTCAAAATAATCAAAGTGATTCATTCGAGCAAATAAGACTGCATTCCCAATATTTCCCGTGTCATGGGTTCTATCTTAAGTAATTATGCTCTATATTGTCAATATATAGGATTAGAGTATTATTCAGGGGACTTTTGTCCTAATTTTAGGTATGAATTGGTATTTTATATCTATACAAAGTCCTAATTATTGGATAGCTATTATGAATTAAGTAAGTAATACCGATAAAGTTTCTTGTGTAAACATTTTACAAAGCATCCATACTCTACTTGAGCCGACAGTCCTACTTTTTACCAAACATGAATGCTTCTAATCCCGCTTCCCGAGTCTCTTTTATGGATATCTACAACCCGATCTAGTAACTAAAAAAGGTGGTTTCACAGAAACATGAAAATGTTAGCTAGGACTATTTGCCTGTTTTTTGGATTCATACTTATTGTACCTCCGACAATCTTCGCAGAGGCACCCGTTAAAGGTACCCGTGGTAAGGCTTTCGATGCGGTTTTCGTTCTCGATACGAGCTATTCTATGAGTACAAGTGATAAAGATCGGATATCAGCTGATGTTATCCAGCTATTCATGGATATGAGTGAGGCGAGTCGCACACGGGTCGGTTTCGTAGCTTATAATGACCGTATTGTCGCCTCACAACCACTCACCTCCATTGCTGTAGTGGAGAAGAAGAAGGAACTAAAGCAGAAAATCAATCAATTAAAAAGATCCGGTTATACCGATTTAGGACTAGGACTGCTCAAAGGTGCGAATGTACTAGCAACAGGGAGTTCAGAACCATCTTCTCAAGGGCATGACAGACTACCCTTCCTCATTCTGTTATCCGATGGGGAGACCAGTTTCGGAAATACTAGCGGTGGGCGAACGAAACAAGATTCTGCTAGAGATGTAACCGCCGCAATCACCAAAGCGAACAAGAATGGATTTCCTATATACACCATTGGACTTAATCATGACGGTACCGTGAACCAGAACGAATTAGAACAAATTGCTTCCCAAACGGGGGGTGCTTCTTTCATGACCAGTAGCGCTGACGATCTTCCTGAAATATTCAATCAGATTTTTGCCAGAGAGATGAGGTCCGTACTCGTACCTATCGCGGGCATTACAGCTACAGGTAATCTACAAGAAGTCAAAGTAAACCTCCCTAATTCAAGCATGGAGGAAGCTAATATTATTCTGCTCTCAGATCATCCACTGAAAGAAACACAAATGTATTTCAACTCTGAGAACACTAGACTTTTCAAATCCGACAAGTATTCCTTAATGAAAATTTCTAATCCGCCACAAGGGACGGTGGTACTTAAATTCAAAGGTCAGCAAGGCGATTGGGTCAAGATCAATCTGCTAGGCAGTTATAATCTAGAAGCAGAGGTCAAGTTAAGTGATGATAAACCTATAAAGGGGATACCCACAGGGTTTGAAGCTTATCTATCAACACCTGAAGCAACAACGATGTTGAAAGACGATGCGGTATACACCACACTGAAGGCAGAATTGGTAGTCAAAGAGGTAGATAGTAATGAGGAACAACGCATTCCCATGACCAACACTGGGAAAGGGTTTCAAACCGATTATACATTTCCGAATTCGGGAGGTTATGCTTGGAAGGTCATGGTCGACGGACCCGATTTCTATCGTGAGAGCTCATCAAGTGAAGTGAGTATCACCAACCTACCACCACAGATAACAGGGTCTTTGGATTTGGAATTTATCAAAGAAGATGGGGAAGTAAAACTGGATCTTGCGCAGTATATTCAGGACCCTAATCAGGATCTCATAACCTATTCACTACAGGGGACAGTTGAGGACAAGCTTTCTTCAGAATTACTTGGATCTACGCTAACCTTAACACCCAAACGTACGGGACAATCAGAACTATCCATCGTGGCAACAGATCTTGAAGGCGGGGCAGTGACTGCTCTCTTTCACGTCTCTATTCAATCCAAATATACACTCCACAAGATCATAAGTGCTGCCGTAGCTGTTATTCTCATCACCGGCATTCTTCTGTACTTTTGGTTAAGACCAAAGCCGGAATTTGCAGGAAAACTGGAAGGGTACTTCCTAAATACAGCCAGTGGCACGGATATTCCAGTCAAGTCATGGCCGCTTACGTCATTTCCTGGAAGACAGATCACTCTGATGCAGTTATTTCGAAGCCTTGATGTGAATGAGAGCCTTCCAGAGAGTGAACATATTGTATTCGAGCCTGGTAAGAACGGGATATTGTTCGTTAGACATCATACACGTTGTGCTGTGGTTCATGGGAAATTGCCGCTTTCTAGAAACAAAAAAGAAGCCCTTCAATTCAATGATAAATTGTATATTACCTTTGAAGATGGAAAGACGGAACTAGAACTTCGCTACAAAGCGGTTAAACCCGTTACTACCATTTATACAGGGAACGATAACCAACACTCCGCTTAATCAGAGTGTTGGTATTCCCGCTTTACAGGAAGGGGGTGTGGCATGGTTGTGGGTTTACGACCCGTTAACCGGACCACAGTCTTTCTCTTTAATACGTATTCCGCTTGTAGTGCCATTCTAAACCAACGAAGGGAACTACATCTCTTATTTGCGGATAGAGCAAGCCCCCAATGAATGATGCGCGATAGAAACAGTGAAATATCCCCTCTTCCGATGCGAACCGACTCCAGCTTATCCTCAAATAACCGTGTTGGCACAGCTACGGGCGCCGATCCGCTGTAGCAGAAGTATAGCGTCGCTGCTAAGCTATAAATATCCGCGAGCGGTGTTTGCGAAGACTTATCTGAATACAATTCTAAAGGTGAATATCCGGCCGTGGTAAAGATCGGTCGTTCGGTATCCGTATCTGTATAACGAATAACAGACCCGAAATCAATCAACTTCCCGCCCCCATCCTCCCCTATCATAATATTGGCAGGTTTGATATCTCGATGAATATATCCTTGTTGATGAATATGCTCCAGCGCTCCTATCAGTGGGAGCATGAATGTACTTAGAAAACCAGCATTCATACCCTGTGGGTTCTTTCTCACAATTCGGTCCAGCGTAATACCACGACAATGCTCCATGACTAGATAGGCCGTCCCATTGTCTTCGAAGTAATCCTCATAACGGACGATTCCTGGATGCATTAGATCACGTAACACCACAGCCTCCCGTTGAAATGCTTCCATGAGCTTCATAAACTGTGGCGAGAGCGAAGATTTCAAACATTGAAGTGTCTGACCATCAGAAGAACGGCGAGCCAAGGCACTCGGGAAGAACTCTTTGATTACACTCATCGTTCCTGTCTCTAAATGCCGTACAATATATACGATTGATAGCTCACTACGGGATAATATTCTGCGAATTTGGTACAGTTGTTCATTCCCAAGCTTCGTGTTTCGAGCTAAAACGCCAATCATCGATTCTCTTCTCATGTTAACCTCTCAACTAAACCCCTTTGTGAAGAATATGGACCATCCAAATTCCGGGTTTGATAGAATTATGTCGAACCGCTAGATTCACAATTATAGTAACAGATAGGACAATTATTTCCAAGCTTGGAATTTCTATCGTCTCTGTTCCTTCAATAGCGGCTGATACATCATGATCGCATGATTCTCTGTTACGAACTGATCGTCAATCAACTCTTTATGAGCATTATACTTTTTACGATGAATGATATTATGTCTTGTATATCCTCCCCATGGCTCAAGTAGAATTCGATGGTCTCGCTCATACACTTCATACGTGCAAGGCTCCGGCTTCACGGCTCTCCATTCCCCGATCAAATCGTTATCATCCATTTGAAGCCATAGCTGATAGGGAACTTCGGTGTCATTACGAATCTGAAGATCTAAATAGTTATATGCGCATGTTGCTCCACTACCGAATGGCTGTGTCCGTCTTGCATCGGGGAACACGTCATAGCTATGACGATGTCTCTCAGTGATCGTTAACGAAGTATGGAGCGTAATCCAATATATGAGGTTCGAGCATTGACATAGTCCACCACCTACACCCGCTTTGAACTCTCCATAGAACAGTACCATTCCCTCTTGATACCCCTTGCGCTTCGTCGGCTTACCTATTAGCTTCCAATAAGAGAATGTCTCTCCAGGCTGAAGGACAACTCCATTCAATTGCTTGATGGCAATCTTCAAATTATTCACTTTGTTATGCTGCATCCACATATCTACATTCTTCAACTCTCTTAGCAATGGTGTGTTATGTGTACTTATGGAATGTTCCAATGGATCTACGGAGAACTTCTTTGTATATCTTTCTTGACCGAACATCCACTTTAAATATCTTCGATAGACAAAATAGCGCTTCCCAATAAATAGTCTAAGTGACGATCTTTTCTTCGGCCTCATCAGAACTCCTCCTACTCATACTCATGCTCATCACACACTAGATTTCCGTTAGGTTTATTTTACCTTATATTTCATAATCTGCGTGTGATTTTCTGAATTAGGAAAGACGCCGACCGGCGTCCTTGGCGAAAAAGTTAGTTCCTAATATACCGTCTCCTCCAATCACCAACAGATGCATAAGGTACACTTAAATTCGGCCATATTCCCCTATCACTAAGTTTAGTTGCAGAAAGAGCATCTAATTACTAGAAAGTCATCTATTCTCACTATTTCCCCTGTTTTAACTGCCCTTTGTGCAACTATTTCTCCGTCACCTACCCTTTTCTTCTGTGTAAGTACCATTTCTGCAACTATTCCAGCTTATTCTAGCGACCTTCATGTATGGTATGGACTCTCTTAAGACTCATAAAGAATAGGCCTAAGAGTCCTCCAAAGAACTTATATTTTCTAATAGAATGAAGAAATAGACTCCCCCATCTAACAGGGAAGCCCATTCTATTCATCTATTCATTCATGTTATCTATTCCTTTATTTCGCTACACTTCTCGCTTCTCTTGCTATTTCAGTCGCCTGAACCATGTGTTTCAGAGATTCTACCGTCTCTTCCAACCCACGAGTCTTCAAGCCACAGTCTGGATTAATCCAGAATAATGATGGATCTAACACTTGTAGTGCTCTATCGATCATCGTTACCATTTCTTCTACTGGCGGGATTCTCGGGCTATGGATATCATACACACCTAACCCAATACCTAGCTCATACGTAGATTCTTCAAAAGTATGAATAAGTTCACCATGGCTACGCGATGTTTCAATGGAAATAACATCGGCATCCAATGCCCGGATCGCATCGATCATCTCGTGGAATTCACAATAGCACATATGGGTATGGATTTGCGTTGTGTCTTTTACAGTAGATGTAGACAGACGGAAAGCAAGAATGGAATCATCTAGATAGCTATCCCACTTTTCTCTCTTCAACGGTAGTCCTTCACGAAGTGCAGGCTCATCGACTTGAATCATCTCAATGCCAGCCTTCTCCAACGCCTCTACTTCCTCCCTTAATGCCAAAGCAATCTGGAAGGCCACTTCATTACGAGGAAGATCATCACGTACAAAGGACCAGTTCAATATCGTCAATGGGCCTGTCAACATACCCTTCATCGGTTTATCTGTTAACGACTGTGCGTACACACTTTCTTTCACAGTCATCGGAGCAATGAATTCTACATCTCCGTAAATCACCGGCGGCTTCACACAGCGTGAGCCATAGGATTGTACCCAACCATTCAATGTAAATGCGAACCCATTCAATTTCTCACCGAAAAATTCAACCATATCCGTTCTTTCAAATTCGCCATGAACTAATACATCTATCCCAATCTCTTCTTGTAATTTAACCCAGATTTGAATCTGCTCTTGAATGAACTTCTCATATTGCTCGTTCGTCCATTCTCCCTTTCTCCAATTCTGACGTGCCTTTCTGATCTCGGGTGACTGTGGGAAGCTACCAATCGTCGTCGTTGGTAAGAATGGAAGTTGCCATTTCTCTTGTTGGCTAACGTGGCGCTTATCGAACGTACTCTTTCTTGTCGATGGCTGTGTATCTATATTAGCAGCAGCTTGTCGAACATGAACACGATTTCTCGACTGAGATGCATTAAGTGCTTCGACTGCCTTTCGACTATAATCTAACTTTACTTGTACATCCTCTTGACTACCACTAGCAGCTTGCGTAAGAAGAACAATCTCATCTAACTTCTCATCCGCATAGGCCAGAGCATCTCGTAACACAGGATCTAATGCTGTTTCTGGTTTAGTGGTCACCGGAACATGCAGTAGGCTGCAAGATGGTTGAACGATAATACGATCATAAGATACAAATTCAGAGAGCTCTTTCAGCAATTGAAGCGGAGTTTCAAGATTAGAACGCCAAATGTTACGTCCGTCAATCACACCGGCACCCAATGTTTTCCCTTCAGGGAATCCGAACTTCTTAATCGACTGCAAATTCTGTTCTAATCCATGAACTAGGTCAAGCCCGAATCCCTGAACTGGTAGTGAAACAATCTCTTCATAATGATCGACCGCTTCAAAATACGTTTGTAGCATCACATTCAATTCTGGTGCTGCTTCATGCAAGGCTGTATAAATACGACGAATTCGTACCAGATCCTCTTGCGTTATCGATGTAACAAGAATAGGCTCATCAATTTGTAGCCACTGAACACCCTCTTGTGCTAGTTCCTGTACAATTTGTGTGTAGATCGGTAGGAATTGCTCTATTAGATCATCTAGTTGATCCGGCTCATAACCTTTGGATAGTTTCAAATAAGTATACAATCCAATCAATACAGGTTTCCCTTCGATTCCCAGCTTTTCTTTCGCTTCTTGATAGGCTTTGAGTGGGCGGTTCTCAGTAAGCGTTGGGACTGCCCCATTCAGTTCTGGCACAATATAATGATAATTGGTATTAAACCATTTGGTCATTTCACATGCTGCCGCACCCTTATCTCCTCTTGCCATAGCGTAATAGGTAGAGAACGGAACAACGCCTCCTTCATAATGAAAGCGTTCGGGTACAAGTCCAAACATTGCTGTCGCATCCAGTATATGATCATAGTACGAGAAATCATTTACAGGAATAAGGTCAATTCCTTTCTCTTGCTGAAGCTTCAAATGATCCAATCGAATACTCTCCAACTGACTCGTTAGTTGCGTTTCATCAAGCTTGCCTGCCCAGTATGCTTCTAGTGTCTTCTTCCATTCTCTATTAGCTCCAATACGCGGATAACCTAGATTACTATTCTTTAACATGTGTAAATAACTCCTCCTCATATTTCCTTATAACTAAATTTCATATCAAAAAAGACATCTCTCTCCTCAATAAAAAGGATAAAGATGCCTCAAATATGCCTAGCTTGGCTGCAATCTTTAACACCTTCCTATCTCCCGTAGGTAAAGCAGTGCTGTCTAAATAGGTAGGTCTCCTGGCTCCAGAATCGTAATCTATCTGCTCCCCTTCCCGATCCTAAAATCAGTGGTTACTTAGCAGCGACTCCTCTGTTACAGTGGCGGGACCGCGTCGGTATTACACCGAACTTCCCTTTTAAGCTCAAGCTATATAAACTAGAGCACCTATTTCCACAATATTCATTTGTCATTGTCTTATATGCATAATATACATTAGTGTGAATTTTCATGCAACTATATCATTTAATTAGTTCTCCCACCATTATAGTCGTGATTAATTCAAATATCAAATACAAAAAGCCGGATTCTCATCCGACTTCGTACAATTCGTATAGCACTAAATTCGTCATATTCCTAGAATCAAGCTACTTCATCCTACTAATTGGTAGACCAAATTAACTACAACTTGCCCAGCGATCATCCCCTGGATAGGGGCATTTCTTATCTCTAAACTTCGCTATAACTGGCACGATACAGCCACATAACGTGCAAGTATGATTATTCATTAGCTTGGTACAGCCACTACATATCTGTAATCGTTCGACATATACCGCATCGGTTACACTTTGCTCTGGAGTTAATTTAACTGAAGAGAGTATACGAGCAATTTGCTGATCCGTTACTCTGTACTCTTCACGGCATCCTTTACATGTAGCGTCTTGTCCAATCATTCCGCAATCAGTTCTAGCACCGTTACCGACATTGGAGCAAGCTTCACTTGAATATCTGTTCCAATCTGTTTAAATGCAGTGAATTCAGATGGTGCAACATTGTCAGGTTGATCAAATGTATTATGAGCATCCATTGTTGCAGCCTTTAATTCCGTTCCGCTTATTTTCACGTTACTTCCAGTTAATCCACGCAGATCAATGTTCAAATCTGCCCCATCTTGATGACTCAAGTTACACAAGCTAATATGGATTACACCTTGCTTATCTCTGGAAGCAGATACAGACACTTGCGGTATCTTGTTGCCATCCAGCTCATAATCCGCGGTCACGGTATGGCTATATAGAAGCTCAGCATCTTGATGCACCTTATACATATCAAATACATGGTACGTAGGTGTAAGAATCATTTTCTCGCCTTCTGTCAAAATAACGGATTGCAATACATTCACGACTTGAGCAATATTCGCCATCTCCACCCGATCACAGTGTTCATGGAAAATATGGAAGGTCAATCCTGCAACCAATGCGTCACGAATGGTGTTCTGTTGATACAAGAAACCTGGATTCGTTCCTGGCTCTACATCGAACCAAGTGCCCCACTCATCTACGATAAGTCCTACACGCTTCTCAGGATCATGGCGATCCATGATAGTTGTATGTTTCGTAATCAACTCATCCATCCATAACGCCTTCTTTAACGTGATGAACCAATCAGACTCCTCAAATCCTGTAGCTGCGCCCTTGTTAGCCCAGTCTCCAGGGAGAGTATAGTAATGCAGACTGATTGCATCCATGTGGCGATGTGCATTTGCCATCAGGACTTCCATCCACTGATAGTCATCCACATTCGGGCCACAAGCAATTTTGTGAATTTTATTGTCCCCATAGTTACGGACATAGGTCTGAAATTGGCGGTATAGGTCAGCATAATATTCAGGACGCATATTACCACCGCAGCCCCAGTTCTCATTACCTACTCCGAAATATTTAACTTTCCATGGCTTATCTTGACCGTTCTCACTGCGCAATTCCGCCATCGGAGACACGCCATCAAAGGTCATATACTCCACCCATTCAGACATTTCCTGAACGGTGCCACTACCCACATTCCCAGATATATAAGGCTCGCACTCTAGCATCTCACATAATAGAAGAAACTCATGTGTTCCAAAGTGGTTATTCTCCACTAGACCGCCCCAATGCGTATTAACCATTTGCTTACGATTCTCACGTGGTCCGATGCCATCCTTCCAATGATATTCATCAGCGAAGCAGCCTCCCGGCCAGCGTAATACAGGTATCTTAATATGTTTTAGAGCCTTAACCACGTCATTACGAATCCCAGCAGTATTAGGAATAGGTGAATCCTCTCCTACCCAGAACCCTTCGTAAATACACCGTCCCAAGTGCTCGGAGAAATGACCATAAATGTTACGGTTAATTGTACCCGTTGGTTGATCTGCATGAATCGTAATTTGATTGACCATTGTACAGCCTCACTTTCAGTTATTAATATTTGTATTATGTTTTAATAAACGTATTAACCATAAGTTTAATACTCCTATCTAGAAGTGTCAACTATGAGATTAAGCGCTTACTTCTATGCGTTAAAACAATCCTTTCATCGAAGCATACTAACTCCAATTATTGTAGAACATCACACCCGCACCAAACCTGTTAGAATAGTAAGGTTGGTTAGAACATATAGGAGGATACGAACACACCATGCGTTATATACATCAGGTCATCAAGGGATGGAATAATCTATCTCTAAATATCAAACTATTCTTTCTAGCAAATATACTATTTCAGATTGGAAACGGTATGTTCTCCGTCTTATATAATTTATTCATCCAGGATCTTGGTTATGGGGATGTTATGAATGGAAAAGTCATCAGTATTCAATCCTTAGCTACCGCTCTAATGTTCATTCCAGTAGGCCTGCTCGGAGACCGTACCAGCCGCAAGCGCCTACTCATTATCGGTGCGATGTTTAGCGGATTAGCCTTTATTGGTCGATCATTCTTCGAATCCGAGCTCAGTCTATTATCATTTGCCGTAGTTTCAGGCTTATTCGCTTCCATCTTTCAAGTGTTGGCTATTCCATTTCTAGCTGAAAGTATTCCTATACAGCAACGCTTGCGAATATTCAGCTATTATTCTGCCCTTGTTCTTGCTTCGCAAGTGCTGGGCAGTATGGGAGGAGGAATGATGGCCGACTTCCTACAAGTATTCGGTATAAGTCGTATCACCAGTCTGCAAGTCGTACTGACTACTGGGGGGATTGCTACTTTTGCTGCATTTATCCCATTACTGTTCATCGTTGAATCTTCAAAGGCTGATCAAGTTACTAAGGGAAGTGAATCCGTTCCGACTGTACATAAGTCTCCCACTCCACCTTTGAACAAGGATTTCAAATTAATTGGTCAGTTCGCACTCGTCCAACTTATTATCGGTATCGGATCAGGACTTGTTATTCCCTACTTAAACTTGTACTTTACTAATCGCTTCTCTGTATCTCTAAGTGCCGTTGGCGTACTCATCTCACTTGGACAGATTATGACGATCATTTCTATGTTAATCGGACCCACTTTAGCTGCAAAGATCGGTTCTGTGAAGGCCATCGTCTGTTTTCAATTGTTATCCCTTCCATTCCTTCTTTTAACTGGATTCACGAATATATTGACGATTGCCGCGATCAGCTTCTTATTCAGACAAGCTTTAATGAACGCTGCCAATCCAATTCAATCCACTGTCTTAATTGATCGTGTATCAGAATCGAACCGTGGGATAGCCAATTCCATGACGCAAACTGCCTTTATGCTCGGATGGGCATTGATGGGTCCCGTTCAATCCTTCTTAATAACTACGTATGGTCACTATTGGGGATATGCGATTACCTTCAGTATTACAGGTGCGTTATATGTGATTGCTGCTAGCCTCTACTACACCATGTTCTTCCCTATTTCAAAATAAATCGAACGATATTCTATCTACTCTCCAATATATAGTGTAAGGCCGAAGGGGGAAATGACGGATGAACAATCCACAGGAATATACAAGGCTCATTACGCTTACGCTAGCCGGCAGCCACGAAGCGTATGGTGAGCTATATGATACAACCATTCAGGATGTCCACAAAGCCGTTCATTTCCTCGTCGGAGAACGATCCGATGTAGATGATGTGGTTCAAGAAATCTATATTCAATTGCATAAGTCTCTTGGCCAATTTGACGTAAGCAGACCTTTTCGTCCTTGGCTAATGGGCCTTGTCATGCGACAAATTCATGCTTATCGAAGAAGGAGATGGACGCATCTCCGTAACACCAAAAAGGCCGAAAGTCATGAAGATGCCGTGGCATATGACTTCTCCACTGAGGTTGTTGATAAAATATCCAACCATTCATTACTTGCCGCCGTTGGCCGTCTTCCGTATAAGCTGAAGCAAGTCGTGATTCTACATTATTTAAGCGAATATACCCAAGAAGAAGTTGCTGACATATTAGCGATCCCTCTTGGAACCGTGAAGTCCCGCATTCATGCTGCCCTACAGAAGCTACGTCAGAAACATAACAATAACATTCTTATTATAGGAAAGGTGGAGAACCTGCATGAATCTTGACGATGAGTTGCGAACAGCTTTCCAAGAAGAAACCAAAGGATGGATCGCTCCACCGGAACTGAAAGAAAGAGTGCTTCATCAAATTTCATCGAAACAAGGAGGAAGACGTATGAAGAAATGGATTTTATCAAGCATTCTAGCTGCTGCACTATTGGTCCCTACAGGAGCTTATGCTGCACATTATTACTTGGCTGACTCGATATACGGTTCGCAGGAGAATGTATCACATATTGGGGGGACACAGCAGAAGTATGACGAGTTAGAAGCGAAACTACAAGAAGCCAAACGAAACCTAACAGATGAAGAGTTCACGACCTTTGCGGCTCTATTGAAAGAAATGGGGCAGTATAATTTAAAGATCGCAGATTCTGAAGGGTTACTTCACCCTAGGCAATTAAGTGCAGAGGAACAAGAAAAATATACGCAGTTAACCACAGCTCTGGATCCCCTCTTAACTAAATTAAATGAACACAAGTCACCAAGGACATACCCTGATAACTCCATTTTCATAGACATTGATAAAGCTAAGGAAATATTGAGCGCAGTGGAGTATATAGAGTTCGACAATATACTCAAGGAAACAGGGGATATTTCACTGAAATCCGTTGACGCCAATGGGAAATACCACGAAGACCGTTTGTCAGAAACCGAATTAGCGAGATTAGACTTTCTCGGTCAATCATTGCAGGCTTACTTAGATAAACTGGATATATCTAGACCTTAACCTCAAAAGCGATGTCCCAAAAGTAGATTAATCTTCAGCGGAGATACCTACTTCACTAATAAAGAGACCCGCGCACAAAAATAGTAGGCCAAGGTGATTATCCTTGGCCTACTATTTGGTGTTTTCTGATTTAATGCAATTTCAATCATTATGCTTCGGCTTCAATATATTCAAGGCTGTCCAGTATTTCCTGTACGCTTAACTCCGCACATGCCATCGAAGTATCCGCTACACCATAGAACATCTTCACCGTGTCACCTTCCACGATCGCACCGCAGGAGAATACGACGTCTCCGAAAAAACCATACTTTTCGTATTCGGCTTCAGGTTCCATGACCGGTTTGTTAGAACGTGCGATCACCTTGGTCGGATCGTTCAAATCGAGTAACACGGCACCCATGCAGTACCGGTGATCCTCAGTTGCCCCATGATACAACTCCAACCAACCTTTATCTGTACGAAACGGTACGGCTCCGCCTCCAATACGGCCACTGTCCCACATGCCTTCACGAAGACCAAGAAGATGCTTGTGGTTACCCCAATATAGCAAATTGTCGGATTCTGCGATCCAAATTTCAGGATTACCGATACTTTTCATCGTAGGACGGTGCAGCGCGTAGTACTTACCGTTCACTTTCTCGGGAAAGATAAGTACATCTTTATTATCAGGTCCAAAGATCATGCCGTGATGCTTCGTATTCACAAAGTCCGTTGTCGATACCATCGACTCACCAATCCCTACCGGAGAAACAACCGAGAAATAAATATAGTAGGTGTCCCCGATCTGTGTGACCCGCGGATCTTCAATGCCGAAAGTCTCCTGCTCATTGGACGGGTATATGAACGGTTTCTCATCAACGGTAAAATGATGTCCGTCCTTGCTTCTAGCAATCCGGATATAAGAAATAGACGTAAGAAATTCAAATGTTCCACTCTTCGCTTTATTGCGAATGACACGCGGATCAGAATAATCATAGCGGTCATCGTCTGTGCGAAATTCGATCAGTTCAAGTTCACCGGACTTTGCGTTGTAGACGGGCGCCTTTACGACGCTGGGATCGCTACTGATCGGCCGCTCCGCCACTCGGAGAAGCATTAGCGTCTCGCCTTTATACTGTGCAATACCTGCATTAAACGCACCGATGACTTCAAAATCGTCGCGGTGGGGCTTAACGTCTTTCGGCGTAACTAACGGATTTTCTGCATATCGTTGTATATTCATTTGAGTAACTCCTTAAGTGTATTGATTATTTTCATATTGGATAAAAGGGTCCTGAATCGTAATACGATGTGCTTCTGCATCGCCTATTCCTGCATAAAGTACAGCCGTACCATCTATCTGCCGGATCAGACCTCCACTAAATACGACATCCTGCAAATCGCTTCGTTTAGCTGGACCGGGTATAAAATTCGCACGAACCGCGATCAGCTCAATGTCGGAATAATCTCCAGTCTTGGGATTCAATGCAAAGGCTATCGGATAGTAATGTCGGTCACCATCTTTGTCGAAGCATGCAATGTGACCAAGTACGCCGATGAGACCGTTCTTCAGAATATGGGCTTCATTAGCACCACCCCATTCATCGTCAATGAACTGGTTCTCAAGCAGCGGAGCATTCTCAACATTCTCTACGGTAAGTTCACCCAGAGATTTCACCTGGAAAAATCCGATTTTACCGCGTCCTCCCTTATCTCCCTGCGGGCGTGTAAGTACACCGATACTTCCATCCGGCAGTTCAGTCAGCCGAAGGTCCTTCATACCGTCCGGCCCTGTAAAGAATGGCTTTAGACTGGAAATGCTATCTCCTTTATAGAAGGTAGTTCTCCACATAAGCGCATGTTCTTGCTCGGGATGGGGGAAAATCTGTACTCCACCGATGATGTGCTCTGTGCCGATAACTGTATGGAACGGGTCCTGAAGCTGCAGTATCGGGGCTCCTTGACGAGGAATCCATTGTCCGTCTTTTTCTACGAAAAAGATAACTTCAGAATGTTCGCTGTCACGAGATTCCACCCTGCCAGCAATCACTTGTTCGCCTTCATCTTCAAAAGGGGAGGTAATGTTATACACGTCCTTGTCGCCTACCCCGGTAAACACCAGCTTGATAGCACCAGATATGGCAGCATCCTTCAACAAATATTGCTGCAACAGCATGTCACACGTCTTCACTTGCGTTTTATTCAGATTCAAGACTATGTCTCCTTTATAAACAATAGTGGTTTTGCATAAGATGTAACTCTCCATAATCCAGCACAATGAACGCTTCTTGAGCACCTGATCGGCATTTATATTTCATGAAGAACAGTGATTCTCCACCACGGTTGTTCATACACCGTGTCCCGTTCTCCCATTGATAATCGACTCTCATTCTTTCGTGCAGCCCTACTTCAAGCTGACCTGCATTCCTTTTTGGAGGTTCTTTCCGAAAATAATAAAGACAATAATAATCGGTAGCGACAACAGTACAGATCCGGCATACAGCGGTCCCGGATAAGTGGCGTAAGGACCAAACATCTGCGAGAGGAGTACGTTTAGCGTCAGCATGCTATCGCTCCGCACCATAATCATATCCCACAGCAGCTCCGTCCAACGTTCCATCAACAGAAACAAGAAAATGACGGTGGTAATAGCCTTGGACATCGGCAACATAATTTTGTACAGAATTTTAAAATCGCTGGCCCCATCCAGTCTTGCTGCCTCAATAAATGCGTTCGGTACAGCTTTAAAGAAATTGGTGTACATAAAGATTGCCCACAGGCTGACACCCTTCGGTATAATCAGCGCCCAATACGTGTCATACCATCCAATCTTCTGGATAATCAGAAAGCTCGGAATGAGCAAAATGATCGCTGGAAAAAACATATGGAAAAGAAGAAAGTTATTGATTGTATCCCGGCCACGCCATTTAAGCTTGGAAAGGGCATAAGCGACCATAATACCAAACATCATCATAAGCGCGGTGGATGCTAATGAAATAATAACGCTGTTGAGAAATGCCCCCATCCACGGTCGTGCCATCCCGGTTTCTCCTCCGGAAAACAACCATGTGTAGGATTTTAGTGAATACGAATTAGGAATCAATTTACGATCCACCTGACTCCAATCTGCAAAGGAATTGAGTACCATGTACAAATAAGGGTACACCATGATCAAAAGAAAAACTCCTGCTATGATGTAGCGCAGAATCAATTTGGAATTGCCTTTTCGTTTATTCCCAACCATTTCGAGCACCCCACTTTTCAAGCAGTTTTCTAATGATATAGATTGAAATAAAGGTGGCTAAAGCAGCGATCAAAGCGACAGCGGATGCATATCCTGCCTGTAGGTTTTTAAACGCTTGGCTGAAAATTTCCATTTGCCATGTGTTTGTCGCGTAATTCGGTCCACCGCCAGTTAATTGATACACCTCGGTGAAAATACCGAATGTAACCCCAAAGGCCAAGATCAGGGTCGTATACAGTGATGGATAAAGAAGTGGCAGCGTAATTTTCCAGAAACGTTGGCTTCCAGTAACTCCATCGATCGCTGCTGCTTCATAAACTTCTTGCTCTATATTCTGCAGGCCTGACGTCAAGATCAAGGCGTAGTACCCGGTAAATTTCCAAGCCATTATCAAGCCAACAATAAGAAGAGCCGACCATGATGTTCCGAGCCAATCTATATTAATTCCGATCTTTCGTAAAAAGGTATTCAACGGGCTGTTGAAAGACAGAAGACCTTTGACAATTAAAGAAGTAACGACACCCGATGATACATACGGTAGAAAAAATCCTACTAGGAAAAAGCTTTTGAACTTCGGCAGACTATGAACAAGTAAAGCAACCGCCAGTGACATTGCGACTACTAGTGGAATGAAGATCATCATAAATTTATATGAATTCCAAAATGCAGCATGAACACCCGCAGATTTTAACGCTTTTATGAAATTGTCAAAACCAACATAATCATATGTTGGGGAGATCAGATCCCAGTTTGTAAATGATAAATAAAAAGACCAAACTAACGGGATAAGAAAAAATACAGCAGAATAAATAAGGTAGGGGCTGGCAAATAGCCAACCCAACCGGTTATTATTTTCTTTCATTTAGAAGTCCCCTTTATTGAAGTTCTTCTTCAATCACTTTCTTCATGTTTGCCCATCCAGTAGCAGGATCAATTTCACCTCGAACTACTTTGTTCCAAGCTTCTGTTCCGATAAATGTTTGCAACTCGTTATACTTTGGACTATCTATTGAAGGTATTGCATTCGATACATTTTCCGCATAGGGTATCAGTTGCGGATTTTCATCCAAAATCGCTTTAAAAGCATCGTTAGTAGTCAAGTCATCACGAGCTGGTGGTAGCATTGTTTCATCGAACCATTGCGCATCATTTTTAGGATCGGAATATACCCATTTAACAAAATCAATCGCAGCTTGTTGTTGTTCCTTCGTAGCAGAAGCGTAAATAACCAAGCCTTTCGTATCGGCAAACGTCTTAGAGTCTTTCGGATCTATGTCATCCGGTACGAGAGGCATCGAAAGAGTATAGTTTTCGTTATATTTCAATTCTGGGAATCTCTCTGCCCAGTTCGTAAAGGTCCAAGGTCCCAGATCAATAAACATGCCGGTTCCCGTTTCGAACGGATCAGATACGGTTTGGGCAAGAACACCATTATCTTTACGTAAGTCATCGACAAACTGAAGTGTTTCAATACCAGCCGTATCATCAGCTACAAACTTGTCCCCTTCAATAAATTTATTGCCACCCGATGCAGCATTATAAAGCATGAAGAAATCGAACCATCTTTGATGAGATGTAGGGTCTGCCAAGGCGGCTTTAGCCCAAAAATATTTGTCCGGGTATTTAGCCTTCAGCTTTTTGTTTACCTCGAGAGCTTGGCTATATGTTTTCGGCGGTTCATTATATCCAAGTTCTTTGAGAAGGTCGAGACGCCAGCCGAATAGCATCGCATTGGAGTAGATTGGCAGTACATACTGATGACCATCGGCAAACTCCCAAGGTTCCATCGTTTTCTCCATATTCCGTGTGGTGATGATATCACTAAACCCAGTCAACGTATCCAGTGGTACAAGCGCTTGGCTGTTTGCTAACTGTGCTGCAAAACCACGGTTGATATTCTCAGAAATCGTAGGTCCACTTCCACCTGCAATGGCAGATTGAATGAAGGACTCTGAGGTTGGAGATTCTTTAATGACACTGACATTAATTTTCACTTTGGAATTTGTCTGTTCATAGGCATCAGCCATTCCCCCCCAATAAGCTTGTTGTGTTGGATTATTCGCAGCCCAGAACTCGATGGTCGTCACTCCGTCTGCTGTCGTGGTTGCATTTTCCTTTTTGGAGCCGCAAGCCGCAAGAATGGTGAAAACCATAACAAGGGCAAGAAGCCCGCACATTTTTCTTTTCATAATGAATATAAGCCTCCTTATTCGTTGTCTAGTTAAAAAATAATATTACATAAGTAATATCATCCTGTATTGTAACGTTACAATTTGTAATTACTCGATATTTGTAAGCGCTATTGTAACTTCATTATTTAACATTACAAACATAATGTCAAGTTCCATTGATAAATTTTGTTTTTAACAAATGTGCTTTACTTGTGCTTCTTGTAACGTTACAATTTATTGTGATCCCTCAAATTGAGGATATCGCTTCTAGGGTATTATTATCATGGATCATTATTTACATGCATCGTCTAATGATCTTTAGAAATAGACGAGTTTCTCTATTTTCATAAAACGTATAATATAGGAAAATAACAATAGAGGGTGTACATATGAAAGATAAAGTAACGATGCAGGATATTGCTGAACGGCTAAATATTTCTAAAAATTCCGTATCGCAGGCATTATCAGGAAAAGACGGGGTAAGTGAGGACACACGAAAGCTTATTCTGGAGACGGCTCATCAAATGGGGTATATATATTCTCAGAGCCGTAAACGGCGGCTGCCCGAATCCAGACGGCCCGGTACCATCGCGCTGATTGCTTCGGATTTTGCGTTTTCCATGAAAAGTTTCTTCGGAGAAATTTATTTAAGTATCGAACGTGAGACTGTGAAGCGGGGCAGTAATCTGCTGATCCAGCCCATCAGTATGCAGGCGGAAGAACATCTAATTCTGCCCTCTTTCCTTCAGGACAATTCCGTTGACGGTGTACTCGTGCTGTCTCACATTACAACGGATTTCATTAATGCCATTACACATACCGGTAAGCCGATGGTGCTGATTGATCATCACCATCCATTCATCCATGCGGACTGTATTTTAACGAATAACCGATTCAGCGCTTATGAGGCGGTTCGTTACTTGATAGAATTGGGACACCGGAGAATCGGGATCATGACTAACACCTCCATTTCACCGAGCTACTACGAACGGTGGGAAGGTTATGTGCTCGCAATGAGCGACTTCGGATTGGAGATCCACGAATCATGGGTTATTAAGAATGCGATTGAAGAGGCCGACTCTATTTTGGATAACATCAAGTCGCTGGAGCACAACATGCCTACCGCATGGTTTTGCGTCAATGATGGACTCGGATTCCTTCTGAATTCTACTCTTCAAAAACAAGGATACCGGGTACCGGAAGATATATCTATCATCAGCTTCGATAATGGATATCTATCTCAGGTCTCTACGCCTCCAATCACCACGATGGATGTGAATTTGAAGCTCTATGGTCGCAAAGCCGTCGAGCAATTATTCTGGAGGATGGAACATCCTGAACATCAGGAATATCCGTTCACAGAGCTTCTTCTGCCTACAAATCTACTGGTTCGGTCTTCTACCGGTCCTGTACCGTCTTGAGATAACTAATTAGACCAAATATCTTGCTGATAGTCCTCATCGCTTTTGACGATCTTCCTAGCGCGGTTACATTCTACGACTTTTTCAAGTGCCTTTGGCCAGCTGTAGAGAATACCTGAAGCCTAGGGTTTACTTGGGGATATTTCGGCGCTTAGCACAGTAGCGATGGAACACAATGAGGACGAAGAATGTCTTATGTGCTAACGTTGTCATCTTATTCATATTTCAATTGTTTTCAAGTGATTTTAACTAATTGTATGGTGTCTGTAAATTCATAAAGAGTTGACCTTAGGGGAATCCAAAAACTTATACTTTCTTATATTCCAAAAAAGAGGGTTTCCCATAAGCCCTTAATAATCGCTATGGAACACCCCCTTCGTATTTTATTCAAGTCCATTTAGTTATTGTTCCAACTACGCGAACAGATGATTTCATCTCTTTGATTACAACGAAGGAACTATCAACATCATTTCATCGTAGGAAGAAATCATCACATCCGCATGCTGTAAAGTCCCGGATGATCCTATTCCAATAATCAGTCCCACACCCGCCGCTTTAGCTGCTTGCATGTCTCCCGCAGTATCGCCGACCATCGCCACCCGCTCAGGCAATACATTAAGTCGAACACAAGCTAACTGAACCATTTCCGGTGAAGGCTTGCCTTCAGTTACCATATCACTTCCAATGATATGCTCGAAGTGTCCCTCCACGCCCATCCAAGTCAGATGCTTACACGCTTCTGCTGCATGATCAGCAGTTACGACAGCTAACGGCAGTTCATATTCCCTACATTGTCCTAGGAAGTCTATCAACCCTGGAAGGGGTAGAACTGGTCGTTCCCTCTCCAACTCCTCACTAGCAGACACAGCAAATTGCCGAATAAGCTGAATCGATTCATTCCACGGAAGGCCAGCGTTATATAGTTGCCAAGCGAGTGCGCCCTCCGTTTCAGAGACTGAACCCATGGACAACGGCCCCTGTATATCGTATGAAGTCGCTTTTCCATCTGCATCAAGCATCAATCCGAGCATCTTCGACGCCAATCCCTCTATTGCTACTACACCAAGACTATGAATCCTCTCCATGATTTGTGTAGTCATAAATTCAGCCCATTGTCCCCATAAGGACATGAAATCCAGCAGCGTACCATCCTTATCGAAAAGAATGGCATCGACCTCTTGACTCTGTCCATGAACTGTTAGTATCGTCATATATGAAACCCCTCTCAATCCACGATCAACAATACTCTTCAGCAAAGTTAGTAGTAGTTCTCAATCATTTCCTTTAAGGCTTTAATCTTAATAGGTTTACTTATATAATTATCCATTCCTACATCCAGGCACTTCTCGCGATCACCCTTCAAGGCATTGGCAGTGACAGCAATAATAATCGGACATAACTCAGCTGATATTGTCCCTTTAATAATCGCAGTAACTTCATATCCATTCATCTCAGGCATTTGTACATCCATAAATATAATATCGTAACGTTCATAGGCCAACGCCTGAATCACTTCATACCCGTTACTCACAATCTTGGTCATATGCCCTTGCTTTTCGAGCATTTTTTTCAATACAAGCTGATTGATTTCATTATCTTCTGCAATTAAAATCCTTAGAGAGGATTGTTCCTTAGGATGTTCATCTCCAGGTGAATGGCTAACCGGGATTCCCATGGAATCATGACCTTCTTTTAAATGAACAGTGAATACAAATGTAGTACCCGCTCCACTGCTAACTTCTAGACCAAGCGTTCCGCCCATCAATTCTACTAATCTTTTACTTATCGACAGACCTAGCCCTGATCCTTCATATTTACCTCTCATGATATGATCAACTTGGCTAAACGGTTCAAATAAGCTCTCCACCTTATCCTGTGGAATGCCAATTCCTGTGTCCTTAATAACAAATTTAAGCTCTACATCATGGTCGTTTCGAGATATCCGTTCTACGGTAACAGATATTTCACCTGAAAATGTAAACTTCACAGCATTTCCAATCAAATTGATTAACACCTGCTTCAGTCGCTCCGAATCTCCAATACATGACTTTGGCACGTTCGGTTGAACATAGGACCTAATCTGAAGCCCCTTCTCCTCAGCGATAGCCGACAGCAGATCTAGTGTATCTGCAACACACGCTTTCACATCTACAGGCTTTTCCTGCAATATAATCTTTCCAGATTCAATTTTGGAGAAATCCAAAATATCATTAATAATCCCTAAAAGACTATCGCCACTCTTACGCATGATCTCTAAATATTCCTTCTGCTGAGCATCAAGTTGGGTCGTCTCTAATAATAGCTCGGCCATACCAATTACCCCATTCATGGGAGTGCGAATTTCATGACTCATGATGGTTAGAAATTCACTTTTAGCTTTGTTCATACTTTCCGCGGTTTCTTTCTCGATCAGTATCCTCTTATGATCCGTCATATCCTTGATTAGGATATAGAACCCCACATTATCTCCATTTATAATAATAGGTGCAATCGTCGCCAATACATCCACTCGATGCCCTAGCTTATGTACGATATGATCAATCTTGTTCTCGATCATCACATCACTTATCGAATAGGTAAGCATACTCTGCATATGATCATTCCCTATAAGTTCAGATATATACAGTCCTGCCATTTCATTCATACCATACCCCGTAAGCTCTTCAGATCTAGCATTGGAGCTAATGATCATTCCATCCAGCTCAATTGAAATCACGGCATCATAGTTATATTTCTTAAGGGATGTGAATCGTTCAACTGTCTCTTGAAGCTTCAACTCATTTTTTTTCCGATCTGTAATATCCTGAACCGTACCATTCATACTGACAGGATGTCCATCTTCATCCCATACAACGATCCCTCTTATATGTAAGTATCGAAACCCTCCATCGATTAATTCGTTCCGGGACTCGAAACTTAGTTCGCTTCCTTCTCGCAACATTTCTGCAATGCTCACTTTAAATTGTTCCTGCTCAGTTTCTTGTACAAGTTCATAAAGATCCAACGATTGACGTATGACTTCCTTGGCATTGCCAAAATACATATCCACCAACAGTTCCGATAACGTCATTCTTTCATTCTCAATATCCCACTCCCATGACCCAATTAGAGCAATGCGTTGCGATTCCAATATAATACGATCCGCATTCTTTCGTTGTGTTATATCTCTTCCTACTGTCAGTATATTCAAGATTCCATTCTCGTTAGGGCTTAACTTAAATGTGACTTCAAACCAATGATATTTACCATTACGATGACGAATTCTAATTTCCCGAATGTCGTTATTCGACAACGTTTCCGGATTCAACTGTTCCAAATCCTGAGTATATATTAAGCCTATTACACCCTTCTCCATAATGTCCTCTAGAGAGTAGCCTAGTATCTCTTGAACAGAAGGAGAACAATATAAGCAATGTCCGTCTGGTCTAATGTAGCAAATAACATCCTGAGTATTCTCAGAAACTAATTGAAGGAATATTTCAGTCTGAAGAAGATGTTGTTCGACCTCTTTCGTCTTAGAAATATCAGTGATATATATCAGATAACACGTTACTTCTTGATTAGATTCATCTTTCAATATAGATAGTTGAATAGAGAGCCAAACTACACTACCATTCTTATGGAGATGGCGTCTCTCCATGCGGTGTG
This sequence comes from Paenibacillus sp. FA6, assembly GCF_051550225.1. Classification (NCBI taxonomy): domain Bacteria; kingdom Bacillati; phylum Bacillota; class Bacilli; order Caryophanales; family Paenibacillaceae; genus Paenibacillus; species Paenibacillus sp. FA6. Next base: position 4,145,098 of record NZ_CP188820.1, read on the forward strand.
ATAAGGTTACCCCATTCAGAAGCTTCTCCACTTGTGTTTCCCAGTCATCCTGGAACAGTAACTCTTTCAAATCTAACAACATTAATTCTTCCATAGAATATCCGACCAATTCACACCAGCTTGAATTCACTTTAATCCAATGGCCATCCTCTGACACTACTGCAATCCCTGTTGGAACATTAACAAACATTTGTTCGAATAAAGAGTTCTGATCTGATTGGTTTGTATGCATACTAATTCCCCCAATGACATTAATAGGATCATATATATAGTAATCATATTTCCACCAAAAAGCGACATATTTCATATATATCTCACTCGCTATACATTCATAAAAATTGTAATTGTCGATCGTTTCCTCTTTATAAGAAAATCGTGGTAATTATGGGTATACACAGGTATACTTAGACCTGTTATAAATACAATAAGAGGGGGATTCATCATATGAGTCAATTTTCCAATGACATACAAGGACCTTATAATAATTATCCACCACCGATGCCACCTGTCAAAACAAACGGCAAATCCATCACCGCACTCGTGCTTGGCATATTATCTATTGCCCTTCCATACATTGGTTTCCTTATAGGAATCATAGCTATTATCTTCGCAAGCCTTTCCTTTAAAGAGCTTAAATACAAAAATGAAGAAGGACGTGGCATGGCGGTAGCTGGTCTTGTATGCGGAATTGTGGGTACTGCGCTTTACGCTATTATTATTGTACTTCTAATCCTTGTCTTTGTATTTTACTCCGATGCTACTAATTCTTTGAATTATTATTAGTAAAGGTTTATGCTTCCATTGCTAGCGATACTTTGTATCGTTAGCAGGTATGAGCTGCAATACCAACACCATCACTAATAATCACCTTCCCTCCCACCAATCACTATTAGGTGCAATAAGTACAACTAATTTCAACCAAATCTCTCTGAAGCTAACTTTAGTTGCATAGAGTACATCTAATTTACTGGAAACTCCACTTTTCAGCGTTATCGCCATTTTTAACTGTCCTTTTTACAACAATTTCCCTCTCCCCCTACCTTTTCTTCTAATTAAGTACCATTTCTGTAACTATTCCATCCTCATCTATCTCCCTTCATGAGTTGGAGTATCTTTCGCGCACTTAAAAATACGGTTTTATGTATACTTAGGTCTAGCACAAAGACCTTAATCCATCACTTCTGATGGATTAAGGTCTTTGGAGGGTCCTTCGTTCAAATGACTTTATTATCTATAATGTCTCTTGTAGCACAACACCTTCTGGCATTACGGATAGAACACGCTCCCGTACGGAAGCTTTCTGCTGTAATTCTTCACATAGAATAGCAATAATACCGTGGTCTCCACGGGATCGAATTAGCCGTCCCATACCTTGTCTTAGACGTAGCAACATATGAGGCAGATCCACTTCTTCAAATGGAGCCGTTGATGCATTTCGCTTCGCCATAAACACCGGATCATTAGGAGGAAATGGGAGTGACCATATAATCACATTGGATAAAGCTGGACCAGGTACATCAAGTCCCTCCCACAGACTAACCGCACATAGGACGCTTGCTTCATTACTTTGAAAAGCCGAGATAAGATAACTAATCTCCTGATCGCCTTCATAGTAAAATGGCATGTCCGCACATCTCTTATCTAGCATAATCTGTTGTTTGAACTGTTGTACTTCCTCCTGCGTCCGGAACAGGATAAGGGCTTTCCCCTTCGTGCGCTCCAGCAGTTGAATTGCCATCTCCATTTTCTCAGAAAAAGTCCCTCCATGCGCTAACTTCGGCGCGAAGGCTTGCATCTGATTCGGATAATCATACGGAGAATTCACTGAGAAGGATAAGTAATGTTCCAGCCCTAGACTATCCGCAACATATTGAAATGATCCATCAACCGATAATGTAGCGGATGAGAACACAATCGGCATATTCACACTAAATACCCGTTCCTGTAACACTTCCTTGACGTTCTTCGGCATAATTGACAACGTCAGTCCATCTTCGCTATCTGTCACCCAACAGATCAAAGCCTCAGAATTCTCAAAAAGACGTAAGGCCTTCTGTAACATTTCGATATGTTCCTCAACAATCCGCAATTGATAGTCATCTAAGGTGTATAGCTCGCTTTCAAACACAAGTTCTTCTTCAATCGCAGTCAGGATACTCCGGAAACGATGAACCGCCTTCAGCAATTCATCATTCAGATGAATCTGCTTACGATCAGAACCAGGGATGCTCTCACTACGCTGTTCTAACAATTGAAACATGATTTCCGATTGATCAGTCGCTTCATCTATAAGCACGGCAAGAGCCTCACGTATTTGCCCCTCTAACAAGCGGGTGATTATCTCTTCGAATACGACATGCTTCATCTTATATCCAAGTGCCTTCATCGCAGCCGACTCTAGCAAATGTCCTTCATCAAATACAACCGCACAATGATCTGGTAATAGCGGAAGCTGTCCCTCACGTTTTCTTCCCTCGAATGTCCATACATGCTCCATATAATAATCATGAGAACAGATGATTAAATCTGACGAATGACGGTAGTATTCTCTAGAAAGTGTTTGTCCACAACGATGCCTTATATCACAAGTGAAGCAATCCTGAAATGTATCCCAGTTAATCTTGTGCCATTGTTCGTCGTTCAGATGCGGATAGTTCTTCCGATCACCATAGGCATAGAATTTTTGCATCGGTTGGGGGTTATGAACAAAATCAGGTAGATTCTCGTACAAATCCTCCCATTGTGCCCCCTGCTCGTCCTTGAATCTCGCTTCATCTAGCTTCACAAGACACAGATATTGGTCTGGGGATTTCCCTAACCGCGCATCAATCGCTAAGCTAAGATGTTGTGCCAGCTTGGCAATATCTCCTTCGGGCTTTACTAACTGCTCAATTAGTGACTCGTCCGCACAAGCAATAATAGCCGGCTTCCGTGTATATCGGGCATAACAAATAGCATATAACAAATAGACCAATGTCTTCCCAGTCCCTACTCCTGCCTCTGCAAAAATCGCTTTCTTCTCCAAAAAAGCACGTTCTAACTGAAACGCCATATATATCTGCTCATCGCGTACTTCGAAGCCCGCTGTTGGTAATAGTTCATAGAATACGTCTGCCACCCAATCGCCTACTTGCTGAATAAAAGGCTTGGAAGGATCATGCACAAAAGGATAACGCTCCACTATATTGTTTACCTCCATCAATTCGTATCACAATAATGCCCAAACTACATAGTATGAGCTAACGTTTTATTATATCACGCATATTAAATAAATACAATTCATTCAACATGCCATCCTCACTGTCATCGTTGGAGATGCTCCCTAGGGCTTCCCCTTGTTGTATATGGGCAGATTTTTCAGTTATACTATTTACATTAGAGAAATAGAATCCACCCTGTATTCATCGGTATAATCATTTATTTGGAGGATATGAAAATTGGAGAATTGGATTACAAGTATTATGGAGGCATTTGGTTATTGGGGTATCTTTTTACTTATCACATTGGAAAATATATTCCCTCCAATTCCTTCAGAAGTTATTCTTACTTTCGGTGGATTTATGACCACCTATACGAATTTAACAGTTACAGGCGTCATAGTGGTGGCAACGGTTGGATCCATTATCGGCGCAGTCATTTTATATGGATTGGGTTATCTGATCAATGTAGACAGGCTGGAAATGATCATCGATCGTTGGGGACGATTCCTTCGCGTGAAGAAAGAGGATCTTCGAAAAGCTGACGCTTGGTTCGAGCGCTACGGTTACTGGACCGTGTTCTTTTGTCGAATGATCCCGCTGATCCGTAGTCTTATCTCCATCCCTGCAGGGATGGCAAAAATGAAATTCGGGCTCTTCCTGCTGTATACTACGTTTGGTACTTTAATATGGAATATCATTCTTGTCTTAGTGGGCGCCGCTGTCGGTAATAATTGGGGGAAATTCGTCGCGTTTATGGATGTATACTCCAATATTGCTTATACAATCATCGCTTTTGCTATTGTTGTGGCACTATTCTTTTGGATTCGTAGTAGAAAAAGAAGTAACCCTTCTCAAAAATTGAATCCTTAAAATAACGATGCGCTATCCGGCTGATTAAGCCAGATAGCGCATCGTTATTTTTTAGCCTACAATCCCTTAATCACAAATTCAAACTCCAGTTCTCCATCAGATGGGATCAAATATTCATCATGGACCGGAGCACCCCAGCTATCATCTCCACCAACACCCATCTGTCTCCCAGCTACCGTTACTACGGTGTAATAGACTGGTGGTAACTCATAGTGATGCGCTGCATGCTCCAGCTCAAATGCTGTATAGGGAGAAATATTACATTCCACGGGCACGTCTGCATCAATACGGATACCATGACCGAGATCATCTGTAATACTCACTCTTCTAACACCGGTGCGGTTTCCTGACTCTTGGGGCTTCACATAGCCTGATACGTTGTCGGATACCTCATTATGGAATACCCCAAGCTTAGCTCCATGAACGCGATCGATATAGTTCTCGTCTGGTCCCATGGCATACCAATCTAGATGACTGTAATCCGTAGGGATTTTGAAAGAAAGAGCAAAGATCGGTAAAGTTGGTAATCCTTCTGTACCTTGATAACGTGTCTTCACTCGCAATGCTCCATCTGGAGTTACCTTGTAAATCACAGTAACTTTCACATCATCACTTATACTAACTGCGTAAGTGAACGTTATGAACACACTATGATCTTCCTCGATCGTCTCCACGTTGACACATCTTGGCATAAGACTTGCTGCATACCATCCACTATGCGTGTATCCCATGCTTGTACCTCGATCATTATCCGTCATCGCACGCCAATATTGCGGATACGGAGGACGAGAGATCATTTCTCTTCCTGAATATACAAGTGAGACAAGACTACCTTGAGCTCTGGAGAACAGCATATTGAAATCCGTTCCTTTGACACCAATATTCACATCGCCATGAATAACTTTTAGCTTACCCGTTGTTGCCTCTTGCTGATTGTCTGCCGATCCATGCTGGAATATCGTCTGCCCGCATGCAATCTCATATCCATCCGATGCCCAAGCCATATCTTCCTTCAATACAAGTGCCGTATTGATGTAGTATTCACCCGCTGTATCTACGAAATTTGCAAGATAGGGTAGCGCTACATATTCCTCGGATTGTGGGGCTACATCCACTTCCATAGTTCCGCGATAAAGTTCGATTCCCTCATAATTCAGACTATATTCCAATCTATAATCATTCGCATTCTGGAATAAGCTCTCATTTACAATCGTTACACCTTCAAGTTCAGGTTGTAATCTAAAGTTCTGATATAATGCCTTGACCTCTTGCATTTTCGGCGAAAGGGTCCGATCAGCATACACAATACCATCCGTGCAAAAGTTATAATCCGTCGGGCGATCCCCGAAGTCTCCACCGTAGGCGAGGAACTCCTTGCCATAGCGATCCTTTTTAAACAATGCCTGATCGATGTAATCCCAGATGAATCCACCTTGGTACAACGGATACTTTCTTTCAAGTTCTGTATACTTGTGCATGCCTCCAAGTGAATTCCCCATCGCATGCATGTACTCGCAACTTATGAATGGCTTCTGCGGATCATCAAGTAAATACGCCTCAATGTCAGCTGGCTTCGCATACATGCGACTCTCCATATCACTCGTATCATTGAAACGACGATCATTGAATACCCCTTCATAATGAACCAATCTGCCAGGATCTCTCTCCCTAAAGTATTGAGAGACATTGTAGATCACTTCGCCACCATACGATTCATTACCACAGGACCAGATCAGGATGGAAGGATGATTCTTATCTCTTTCCACCATGGACTTAGCACGATCAAGAACGATTCCTTGCCACTCCGTCAGATCTCCTGGAATGACCCATGATGGTTCGATTGCGCCTAACTTCTGCCATGACCCATGTGTCTCTAGATTCATTTCATCTATAACATAAATACCGTATTCGTCGCATAATTCATACCAATCCGTCTGATTCGGATAATGGGATGTACGTACAGCATTCATATTATATTGCTTCAATGTACGAATATCCCACAGCATATCTTCTTGCGTGATCGCTCTACCCCGTCTAGCATTAAATTCATGGCGATTGACGCCCTTAAATGCAATTCGCTTGCCGTTCAGACACATCACTTTATCAATAAGCTCAAATACACGAAAGCCTACCCGCTGCGGAACGACTTCCACCAGACTACCTGAAGAATCGAAGACACGGATAAATAGCGTGTATAAATAGGGCTTCTCCGCACTCCATAGCTGAACTTGCCCGGCATCCAAAGATAGTTTAAGCGTACTCCCCTGAACTGTGGAGTGAGCAAGTACAATCTGTTCTCCATCCGCATCTCTCAATTCTAGTTCTAATGATGCTTCCACCTCACCAAGAAAACCAAGTTCTACGGATAACGTCCCTTGGGTATAATTCTGTTCCAACCCCGTATGAACAAATAGATCTCGGACATGAGCATCCGGCACCGTATATAGATATACCTCTCTGAATATACCCGAGAATCTCCAGAAATCCTGATCCTCTAGCCAACTCCCTGTACTACGCTGATACACTTCTACCGCAAGCTTATTCTCACCTTCAACTAACCAAGGGGTGATATCGAATTCTGACGGGGTAAAACTATCTTCGCTATAGCCGACAAAATGTCCGTTGACCCACACATAAAAGGCGGATTCCACACCTTGAAATGATACCATCACAGGTCTGTCTTTCATTTGATCGGGAACTGAAAAATACTTCACATAGCTCCCAACCGTATTACTGTTCTGCGGAATTTGTGGGGGACGTAATTCTTCAACACCGTCCCACGGATACATCGTATTCGCATACTGTGGTATCCCGTATCCTTGAAGCTGAATATGTCCTGGGACATCGATGTGATTCCAGCCCGCATCATTATAATCTAGTTGATAGAAATTCTGCGGGCGACTGTCAGGCTGTGTAGTGTAACTGAATTTCCATTCCCCATTTAATGAATAACGAAGAGGCATCGATCCTAAGGCTTCTGCCTCCTCCATCGTTTCATAATATCGATGGTCCGAATGTGGAGCCAATCGATTTACAGCATAAGTATTTAAGTCGGTTAACCATTCTAAGTTAGGTAACTTTTCACTTAATGACATCAAAAATTCCCCTCTCTGATGTATACGTTTATTTTATTTCACAGAACCTGTCATACCCGCTACGAAATGCTTCTGCAACAGGAAGAATACTAACGCCGTTGGAAGCGTCGCAATCACAATCGATGTCATAATAACACCATAATCCGGGGCGTAACCTGCTCCAAGAGTCGAGATCAGAAGTGGCATCGTCTTCTTCTCTGGTGTCTGTAATACAATTAACGGCCACAAGTAATTATTCCAACTGGACATGAATGTAATAATACCTGCAGCGGCATATGTTGTTTTCATCGTTGGCATAAATATTTTAAAGAAAATCCCAATTTCGGACAGACCATCGATTCTACCTGCCTCAAGCATATCCCTTGGGAACATCTTCGTGCTTTGACGGAAGAAGAAGATAAGGAACGCTGTCGTTACTGTAGGCAGAATAACCGCAGACACGCTATTAATCCCCATCATCGGTGCGAAACGCGATACATTTGCAAAGAAGCGATACAATGGTACCATCAGCGCAGCAAATGGAATCATCATAGAGAGTAGCAGAATATTGAACACGACATCCCTCGTCTTACTTCTGAATATTTCAAATCCATATCCTGCGAGCGAAGCGATGACCAATGCTAATACCGTAGTCACGATAGCAATAACGGCCGAGTTATACAAAGCCTGCAACAGTTCCGTTGAGTCCATAAGCTTCCTCAAATTTTCCATAAAGTAATTCCCGGGAAGGAGTCTACCCTTGGTAACTTCCACCGATGGATTCGTTGAGCTAATAATCATCCATAGAAATGGAAATATCGAGACGAAAGAAATGATGCTCAGAAATAGATACACAAGAACCCTTTTTAATTTAGCCATTCTTATCACCTGCCACCTTAAACTGAATGAAGGCTAACACAATAATCATAATCACGATGGAATATGATACAGTTGCGGCATAGCCAAAGTCCGCCGTGTATTTGAAGGATAAATTATAAATGTAGTGGGAAATACTCATCGTTGCATTCCCCGGTCCACCCTTCGTAATATTCACAATTTCATCAAACAATTGAAGCGTACCAATCGTTGATGTGATGGAAGTGAACAATATAATGGGCTTCATCAGTGGAACTGTAATTTTGAAAAATTGTTGAATCGAATTGGCTCCATCTATTCTCGCTGCTTCATAAATGGAATTATCAATGTTCTGCAAGGAGGATAAATAGAAGATCATATTGTATCCTGTCCAGCGCCAAGTAATCGCTATAATGATCGTCACCTTCGCCCAGAATGGATCCGTGATCCACTGAATCGGCTGACTAATCAAATGGATATTCAAGAGTAACGAGTTCACTAGCCCATCACCTGCAAATAAATATTTGAATATGATCGAGTAGGCAACTAATGATGTTACACAGGGAAGGAATATCGCTGTGCGGAAGAAACCTCTGAACTTCAACTTACTATCATTTAAAAGAACTGAAATCATCATTGCCAAAATGATCATCACAGGCACTTGGATAAGCAAATAAATAAATGTATTCTTGACGGCTGTAATAAAAGTCCGATCACTAAATAGTCGAATATAGTTATCAAATCCTGTGAACGTTAAGTTAGCTCCTGTACCTGTTTTGAAAGACAATATGAGCGATTGAAGCATGGGGTAGAAATAAAAGGTACTGATCATAACAACGGAAATCAGAATAAATGACCAACCCGTGATGCCATTTCTTCTGTCTAAGCTCAATGGTGACTTTGCTTGCTTCATACACGTCCCACTCCTCTCTCGTATGTGATATCGAAATAAAAACCTTGAGGCTGTTCCGATCCCCTCCATTCTTTCATTTAGGAGACGGAGCCGTTCAGACCTCAAGGCTCTGGGTTTAACCTGTCATCATTTCATTATCTAATTTGTGTATCTGCTTGGCTCTGAGCGTCCTTAAGGGCACTATCAATATCCTTACCGTTCAAATAATTTTGCATTTCTACAATCAGGATATCTTCAATCGCATACGTGTGCATACCATAATTAACGTTCGGAATTTGTTCTGTCCAAGCGGCGAAATCTGCGTAAATCGGTTGCCCTGAGAAGAATTCATCTGGCTTTGCATAGGCATCCCCAGTGGCCGCTGCTTTAAACGTACTTACAACGCCGATATCTTTAAGGAGCTTTTGATACATTTCAACGTTACTGCCAAATGTTGTAGCAAGGAAATCTGTCGCCGTTTCTGCTCCCGGAACATTCATAACGTACCACGAGCTACCTCCAAGGTTAGAGGCATTAACAGAATCCTTATTACCTGGAAGTGTTGGGAATGGAGCTACCGCCCATTTACCTGATTGTGAAGCTTCTTGCTTAATGGAAGGTGTAATCCAGTTTCCTGTTGGAACCGACGCGATGGTCCCCTTATTTAGAGCTGCAATAAATTGACTCCAATCAGAGTGGATGTTTACAATGTCAGCTTCCATCATCTTTTTATAAATCACGAAGGATTCCTTCAACGCTGCATTCGTAGCAATATCTGGTGTCGTTCCATCTTCAGCCAAATACCAAGATCCTGCGGACTGAATCATCGAACGGATAATTCCTAGATCGTTAGGATCCAGTGTGATCATTTTGTTACCTGTTTTAGCTTTAACTTCTTTACCAATCTCAATGAATTGATCCCAATTCAGGTTCTTCATATCGTCAGCCTTATACCCTGCTTGCTCTAAATAGTCTGTTCTGTAATAAGTTCCTGTTGCACCAGAGTCAAAAGGAACACCATATTGCTTACCATTCAGACTTGTAGGTCCTAGCTTATAATCAGCGAAGTCTTCTGGTTTTATTTTCCCCGTCAATTCATGAAAGGCATCCGGGTAAGCACTAAGGAAACTCTGAGCACGATAGTCCTCAATCAGAACGATATTTGGAAGTCCAGTAGTGGTACCAGAGTTTAGCCCCGTATTCATTTTCTGAATAATATCATTTTGTGCATATTCTATAACATTCACTTTCACATCAGGATTGGTAGAACTGTATACTTCCTTCGCGGCTTCAAGTGCGGCGATGTTAAAGGCTGGATCCCATGCCCAGACCGTTATTTCATTACTTTTCCCTGCTGCTTCGCCACCATTCTTGTTCGTTTCATTGGATTTTGGCGAGCACGCACTCAACATCATTACGCTTACAAGAAGAACCGCAAATAACTTCTTCATTCCATCAACCCCCGTTGAATTTTTTTTGGAAAACGATTACTGAAAGCGTTTGCTTCCTATGAAACTATCTTAACTTTTCTCAGCAAATGATCGTTAGTACAATCTTTATGATCATTTGTCATATTTTCGCCTTATTGTAATCGCTTACTTCACTAATTTGTACTTTATTTAGTTTATAGTACTATTTTCACATTTTGATCAAAGGTAACTTTATTTTTACTCTTGTTCCTTCGCCTAGTTTGCTCAGAATGCTGACTCCATATTCGTCTCCATATAAAAGTCCGATGCGGTCATGTACATTTTTGATCCCTATGCCACTGAATAACTGACGACTTCTCTTTGAATGTAATAAGGCATTCTCAGAAGAAATTCCTGCGATCCCATCGCCACTATCAACGACCTCACAGCAGAGATCCCGTTTGTCATTTGACACTAAAACATGAATGTAGCCGCTACTTTTCACGTTAAAAGCATGGAAAAAGGCATTCTCTATGAATGGCTGAACAATCAACTTCGGAACATGGTAATCCATACATTCGGGGGCAATGAAATAGCTCACCTTGATCCGATCGCCATAACGAGCATGATTTATAAATACGTAATGCTTCAATATTTCAAGTTCTTGCTCTACCGTAATGGTTTCACTAACATTGCTGATCGTGTTTTGTAATACAGATATTAACGAATGAATCGTTTCAGTCGCCTTCTCTTTACTACCTTGCTGTACCAGTGTTTTGACTGATGCTAGCGTATTGTACAGAAAATGCGGGTTAATCTGTCTTTGTAATGCTGCCAGCTCTGCATTCCTCTGCCCTTTTTGCGTTTCCATAAGCTTGTCCACATAAACTTGAAGCTCATCGAGCATATAATTAAAAGCCTGACCGAGTTCCCTTATTTCATAGCTCCCGCTCACAGTAATATGATTTCTGAATTCGTAATGCGTCACGTTGGACATTTGAAGAACGAGAGTCGTTAGTGATTTACTTATTTGTCTAGTAATAAGAAATACGATCAGTAATGCTATAGCAACAATAACGATACAAATAAAGGTTAATGTCTTGACATCAATCATTTGCCCAAGGGCGATTTCCTTATCAATCGTATTCACAATATAGAAATCATACGTGGGGAGATACTCTGTTAACACGATACTATCCTTATCTAACACACTTCCATTCAAATAATCTACAGACTCCTTATCCAATCGCACTGCGTAATCCAGAAGTTCTTCGCTCCGTTGACCGATTCGGTCCTGTCGATTACTGGAGACAATAACGCCATCTTGATTAAGAATAAACACGTCATTACCATAACTCGTGAAAGTCTCGAATGCCTGGCCGAAATCCCTCTCCTTCATAGCGATATATATCGTTCCATAAATATAACCTGTAGATCGATCTAATAATGCCTTTGTTGCAACAATCACAGGTTCTTGCTTACCATCATTTCCAATCCGTTGTTTATAATCTTGATACATTAGACGCTTCGGCTCTTTATAACTATTAAGAGTGAGCGGATGTTGCTTCAATTCCTTCTCATTCATCGACAAATAAGAGCGATCGGTTGAGTATACTCGACCGTTCACTCCCGCAATCGTGATTCCTACATCATAAGCGTCCAAATTGGACTGGAGTTTCTTCACCTGCTCCGCCATCTTATAATATGACTTCGCTGTGCTCAGTGAATCTGTTTCCCCTTCCGTCAGGAAGTTCTTCAGCGCGCCACTCTGATTCGCATTGCTTACGACAGTTACGACGGAATCATGATACGATTCGAATCCCGTCTTAATCTGATTGATCACCTTCGTATTCGTAATACTGAATGTTTGCATAAACAAATCTGTCGACATATGAATGATCGTCCATGATATAGCTACTGAGACAGCGATAATACTGACTACCATGATCATGAACATTTTGGTGAATAGTTTCCAGGTTCTAATCTTTTCCATTATAGTTCTCATAAGTTTCACTTCTCTTGCTTCTTATATTTTCTGCGGTAGGCACTTGGAGCATCCCCCGTAAATTTCTTGAACACTTTGCAAAAATAACTATGGTCTGAATACCCTACTCGAGCACTAATATCAGAGATCATGATGCTAACATCATTTAACAGTTCAGTCGCTTTCTCAATTCTAATCTTATTTAAATATTCACTGAAGCCTTCCTTCGTATGAGCTGAGAAATAACTGGATAAATACGATGTATTGAAATGAAAATGCCCGGACAACTCTGCCAATGTGAGTTGTTCTGCATAGTGTTCGTGCATATAATCCAGTAGTTGCTGTACCCGAATACTGTCCTTATTATCCATGGATGCAATCATTTGTCGCACTTTATCTAGAAAAGACTGCAATAAAGAAACAGCATCACTTACAACTTTCGCTTCATCCATTTTTCTGAAATATGTGTATTTCTCCTCATTCAACAATACTGTATCTATCTCGTAACTATCTAGGAGCGTTATGATGACAAAGATAATATTACTCAGAAATGACTTGAATTCGAATACGTCATTCTTATACTGGCCCGCTAGCATCCCTACATGATTCTGTAAATATTCGAAGGCTGTATCCGTATGTTTGCGCTTCAATTCATCGGTGAGATGATTCAAATTAAACTTCACATCTATCTTTGGAACTACAGGAAGCTCACTTGCTATAATGATCGTTCGATCGGGGAAATAAAAGGCATAATCTAGCTGCTTCAAGAATGATTCACGGTACTCGTTCCCCAACTGATCCAAATGGTGAAACCTATCTCCTACAACCCAACAACATTCCGGCACTTTTTCTCCTAATGCAGTGGACATTGTTCTCAGTAAATCAATAACATGCTCCCATTCTGTATCCCTAAAATTCAGCAGTGCTACGAATAACGTAGGTTCCATCTGGATCATATGATAACTCACTTGATCTGATGATAAGTAACGTGATATTTCAGTTGCCAGACTGGACTTATAAGAAGAAATCTCATTCTGATCCTTATTAAATAGGTAATCCAAGCGACACCCTAGCAAGCAGAATTCACCATATGGAAATGTATCGCGAATACTGCTTACATCTACATCCGTCTCATAGCCCGCAATAAGCTTATCCATAATATGATCCACAGTAGGAATGAAGCTCTTAAGAGTTTCTCCCCTACCCTTTAATGATGGTATTTTATCTGCCGTTGCTCTTAGAACATGAAGAAGCCCTTCTGTTTCAAGTGTAGGCTTCAATATATAGTCAGCAACACCACTCTGAAAAGTTGACTTCACATACTCGAATTCACTGAAACTACTAAGTACAATAATTTCAATTTCAGGGTATGTCGCCTTCAACTGACGAGCGAATTCCTCTCCATCCATCACAGGCATAACAATATCGGTAATTACGATGTGGGGTCTTAATACGGACACCATATCAAGTGCTTCTCTGCCATTACCGGCTTCGCCAACCATTTGAAACCCCTCTTCTTCCCAGTTCAAAAGATGCTTGATTCCCTGTCTGACCAAATATTCATCATCTACAATCAGCACTTTACACAGATCACTCAAACATATCCCCCCTATATTGGTAAACAGTCGTGCAAGTTGACCTCTACGATGACGGGTTGTCCTTCCGATCGCTTCTGCATGATCCGTTGTTCCCTACAAATACTAAGTATAGTTTAGATCCATACCTTTAATAACGCTTTCAAAATTAATTTGGGCCTATTACAATCTTTAATCTAGAGTAGATTCTTCTTTCTTAATGTATTCTAATTGATGATCAAAAACAAACAGGGTGGCCTAAGTAGGCACCCTGCGAATTCCTGTTGATGAAATTATGAATCGATTTCTGTTAACTCCTGACCCTGACGAATAATCTCAATTATTCGAATACGATTCTTATCCTTTTTCCGAATGATGAAGATCCATTCTCCATATTGCCACTCGATACCTTTGGCAAGTTCCGGTTGCTGACTATACAACCAGCCCCCAATAGAATCAATATCTTCATGTTCAATGTGTATTCCAAGTTGAAGAGTAATATCATCAATAGCTGTATTTCCTTCAACTAAATAATGATTCTCGTTTAATATTTCGATTGGCATTCTCTCATCTGTATCGAATTCATCTCGTATCTCACCAACAATTTCCTCTAAAATATCTTCAATCGTAACTAATCCAGCTGTTCCACCATACTCATCTAACAATAGGGTAATGTGTACATGCTGCTCTTGCATCTTTAGAAGAAGTGTCTTAACAGGTAAACTCTCCGGAATGGTTAGGACCGGTTGAATCAGTGACTTAAAATCAAAAGCAGGGTTATTATCGTAGTTCAGGAAAAACTTCTTGGTGTTTACGAAGCCGATAATATCATCTTTACTTCCATTAGTAACTAAAAAGCGAGTGTATTGTTCCGTTTTGATAATGGCTATATTCTCTTCCAGTGTCTGATTTATATCTAAGCACACCATATCTGTACGTGGTACCATAACTTCTCTAGCTAGCAAATCATCGAAGGCAAAGATCCGGCTAACATACCCATATTCCGTTTTGTTAATTTTTCCACTTTCATAACTCTCGCTCAGAATGATCTGAATCTCTTCCTCTGAGTGGGCTTCATCATGTTCACTAGCAGGCATAATTCCGAACATTCTTACAAACGCATTTGCTGAACCATTTAATATCCATATAAAAGGATACATGATTTTATTGAATACAATGATGATAGGGGCAGTAAGGACTGCAATTTGTTCTGCTTTTTGAATCGCCAGCGTCTTCGGTGCAAGTTCACCTAACACAACATGTAGGAATGTTATGAAGACGAATGCAATAATAAAGGAGAGTATATGTCCTGTACTTTCACCAATACTAAGTTGTTCGAACAGCGGGAGTAGTATCTTCTCTACTGTTGGCTCGCCTAACCAACCAAGTCCTAGAGCCGTGATTGTAATACCCAATTGACAAGCTGATAAATAGCCATCCAAATTATTAGTGACCTTATGAACAGCCACCGCGTTCTTTTTGCCTTCCATAACCATTTGATCCACTCTACTAGGGCGAAGCTTGATAATAGCGAACTCCGTAGCGACGAAAAAAGCCGTAAGTATTATTAGTAATGCAACCAACAATAAATTCAGTAACATATCATGCTCCTTCTTAGTGATAGCTTAAATATTCATTACATACTTCAAGCTACTTTATACTTTAGATTTGAAATTGTAACTCCCATACTTTATTATGGTACAATGCGCACTTTTTTTCAAATAGTCTGCTGTTTCTCCACAATATACATAAATGAGGTGCTCACTGCATTATGAACGATTTCTTCACACTACTGAAATATGCCTTCTTAGGTCTGGTACAAGGAGTTACCGAACCGATCCCCGTGTCCTCCAGCGCTCACGTTATTATCGTACAAAAGCTTTTCGGATTAGAGATCGCAGGACTAGGATTCGAGGTACTCGTCAACTTTGCATCATTGTTAGCCATACTACTTATATACAAGAACGATTTAATTCAATTGATTAAGCATGCTTGGTTATACCTTAGCGGAAAAGAAGAACAATATAAAAAGGATTTCCACTTTATCTTATATCTTATTCTCGCAACCATTCCTGCTGGACTGATTGGATATCTGTTCAATGATCTGATCTCCGATGTCTTCAAAGGAATGCTAACGATTGCCATCTCCCTCCTGATTACAGGAATTGCGCTGTGGTTGATCCGTAATTTACGCGGGCGTAAGAATGAGGCTGGACTCAAACTGAAAGATGCTGTCATTATTGGACTTGCTCAGGCCGTTGCCTTAATTCCTGGAATTAGTCGATCTGGAGCAACCATTGTAGCCGGTATGGGGCTTGGGCTGAAGCAATCCACTGCACTCAAATTCTCATTCTTCCTATACATCCCTATAAGTGTAGGTAGTATGATTCTCGAAGGATCAAACCTTATACGTGACCCAGAGATTGGAACATTAGCTCTTCCCTATTCGCTGGCCTTCATATGTTCACTGGTTGCCTCCTACTTCTCTATGAAATGGTTCATGGGAATTATGGAACGGGGTCAACTCAAATATTTCTCTTGGTACTGTTTCCTACTGAGTGCATTTATATTATTGTTCTTATTATAAAAAGGATCAATATCATAACTAGTGCCTGACAAGCATTGGCGTAGGGGTGTAGGATACCGCTACGATGCCGGCTTGTCCTTACGATCTACAAGCTTTCCTGCGGAAAGCTTGTAGGCGAGCGCTACCGCTTCTTCAGGACAATTCCGTCACCTCCTATCACCAACAGATGCATAAAGTACACTTAAATTCGGCCATATTCCCCTATCACTACGTTTAGTTGCATAAAGGGCATCTAATTACTGGAAAATCATCTTTTCTCACTATTTCACCTGTTTTAACTGCCATTTCTGCAACTATTTCTCCGTCAGCCTGCCTTTTCTTCTGAGTAAGTACCATTTCTGCAACTATTCCATCTTATTCTAGCTACCTTCATGTATAGAGTCCTCCAAAAGACTTATATTTTCTAATAGGATAAAGAAAGGGGTGTCCCTAGCCATTTTTAATGACTTATGGGACAGCCCCTTATTGTTCTCGTTGAACTCCTGCGTATTTTAATGCTTGGAGACAAGCTCCTTCAGGTCTGTTATCAGTTGATCCAGCTTTACGTAGTCTTCTACAATAGCACTTATTTTGTGATCCTGCGTTTCCATACTTCCATACATTTCTTCCACTGCTGCCATGTTCTGTTGCGTAGTAGCAGCAATATTAGACATATCATCCGTTATTCCTACCTGACGTTTATGAAGCCGGTTCGCGGATTGGTCGACGATATTGGAATGTTCCTTCACTCGATCACTATTTCCATTAATACGCTGAATCAGTTGTTGCACCACTTGCGATACCTCACTGCTCGATGTCACAACCGTCTGTCCCTGCTTCACTTGAAGATCGACTGCGCTTATTTGCTCGCGTACACCATACAGAATGCCATCAATTTCATTCGCTGCTGTACGAGATCTGTCTGCCAGCTTACGAACCTCCCCCGAAACAACCCCGAACCCTTTACCATGTTCTCCAGCACGTGCAGCTTCAATAGCCGCATTAAGCGCAAGCAGATTGGTCTGTTCAGAGATCTCGCTAATCGTACCAACAATGGAGCTAATGCGATCATTCTCCATATTCAGAAGCCTCATATTCTCCACGGTATGTTCAATGATTTGTCGTACACTTTCTACTTCTGCCGATAAGACCTGCATCTGCGTACTACTCTGCTCGGTCAAATCCGCATTATCCGCAGAATATTGTTGTAACTGCGTCGTTCCCTCTAGTAATTCTTTCACATCTTCTTTAATAATCTGAGTCGACTCGCTTACATTCATAACATTGCCCGTCTGCTTCTCAATGGCCACTGCCATTTCGGAGAAGGTCAATGTCACCTCTTTGGATATACCACCGGTAACGTGAACATTCTCCTTCTGTCTATCACTGAACTCGTTCAACATCAGAATGGAATCTTTAAGCTTATTCAGTAGTGCGTCCGCCTTATTCTTAGCCGTAAGTGTCTCCTGTTGCTCAGCTATTACCTGCTCCTGCAAAGCTAGACTAAATCTTGCTGAGAAAGCAAGCGCAGCTGTTGCGAATGCAAGATACATGTAAATATAGATTAAGGAATCTCCCGGAAACAACTGCTCTTTGAATGAAGGAATCATGAATAGATATGTACTTACACCCGCACCTAGAATACCTGTAAATATGATAGGCTTATGATCCTGATATAGCGTCATTACTGCCAAATTAACATAGATCAAAAAATATGTACTAATAATAGGGTTGGGATCTGATAAAATTAAAAAGAGTACGATTAAGGTGAATATAGAAGCTACAAAATACTTGATATATGAGACCCCAATACGACGGTAAGTCATAAAGGTTGCCCCTCCACATGCAACTCCCCCTAGACCTGCAAGCATGAGTATCATTTGCATATTAAGCCCAATAGCGAGATCTGTGATGATGCCAAGCACCAACATCCCCCACGAAATTTTAATAAATAGTCGATTACGTTTATCCAGTTCCGAAAGCCTCACTGTATCCATATGTATCCTTTCCATTGCTATAATATTGAATTAGAACATCATGTTGTTTGCCTCATTCGACTCATCTCTTGTGAGTTTGTTAGCCATGAATATTGTTCCTTATTGTTGCATACTTCCTCTAAATCGATAATAACCGGAACGACATGATCACCCTTGTAGAACACTTTGCCCCCAATTTTTTCGAAGGGTACCTGAAACGTAATACGGAGTGCTCGCAGAAATACAGGTTCCAGTAATGCCACATAATAACGCAACCGATTCTTCTCGCCATAATGAACAGCTGCTGACAATAAATCCGCGATAAAATTTCCTCGATACGATTTGAGAACCGCCATCTTATCAATTTCAGCTACTGCGCCTTCTGCCTGTATCAATTTCGGATGGGTAGCAAAAGGAGCCGCCTCATTGATCATACTTTCATGGATACTGTAAGGCTTAATTTCAGAGGTACCCACATAGTCTCCATCGCTCGTAACAATCACGAATCTTTCCAGAACCTCTTCGGAAAATTCCAGTTCAAAACCTTTCTCTAACCAGACCGTTGTCCAAATGCTATGATACCGCGCTAACTCCAGTTCGTTCTCCACACGTTTGAACATCATTTCTACTCCCTTTTTTTCCTTTTCTCTTTCTAGAACCTCTGTTAATTCCTCATGAACGGAAAGATAGCTCTATATTCATATCGGAATTAGATGTAAAAAAATGTAGGTTTGATCATCTATAACTCTACCGATGTACTCATTTCCGACCAAGCAGCCTGCCCAATAAGTCCGATACGCCAGACCGCAATCCCTTTAAGACCGTAGCGTTTAGCAAGTCCAACTTTGGTGTTCACAGAATTTTCATTTTCACTCCCCATAGATATACCGAGAATCAGCTTATCCTTGTCCACTTCTTTCAAAGCCAATATAATGGCTTCATCCACCTTCCCGAGTGGCTCCGGGCTTTTCTCCTGTTCGTAGGCATACGCCATAATGATTACGTCGTCGGCCAGGCTTGCCAATGTGGTATAGTCATATCCCGAATAAGCGCTATTCAATGGATGAAGAACGACAGTAAGCTTAAGATTAGCTTGATGTGCCTTGATAGATAGATTCTTGATAAATGCATTATAGTCTGATCGAGCTTTAGCTTTATCACCGCTCCAACCCAGACCTTCCAGGTCGAGTACAATTCCTTTGAATCCTTTTTGTGAAGCGGTATCTACAATCCCAGATATCGTCTGTTCTTGGAGCAACTTGTCTTCTAAGTTCTTCGTAAGTTCAAGGTTCCCATCAACCGAGTACACCATCAAGTAAGGTGCTGTACCTTGGCCTTCTGCTTCTTGAATGATAGATTCAGGGGTAACCTCTCCAGCAGCCTTCGGCCATCTGTATTCCTTACCCTCCGTGGTGAATTGTCCGTTCGTATCAATCCGACTCCAGCCGAATGCAACAGAATCGAAGGATGGGATCAAGGACCGTTCGTCAAAAGAAGACAAAGCATAAAACCCCATCGTATATATCTCTTCCCGCGGAGATGTAATGGAAACCGTCTTCGTCCCTTGATTCCACGCGACGGATGCCCCAAATTGCTGACTGAAGAAGCTCAGCGGAATCACCGTACTCCCGCTGAGCGTTTGCACAGCAGCAGCCAACTTTACAGTGACACCGTCAACGATGGCACTCGTACTTCCCATCGTAAGTACTACTTGCTTAGTCCCCGCTGCCCCCTGCTTGGATGCCGTAATTTGCTGTGTTGCCTGATCCCAGTTTACTGTAACTCCAAGTGCTTCAGATATCGCCCGAAACGGCACCAAAGTTGTCCCATTCATAACCTTAGGTTGTACCGGAAATGGAAGCGGATATCCGTCCAGCACAATACTAACCTTTCCTGCTTCCGCTGCCTGAGTCGCATTGCTATCCATTACAACCGTTCCACCCATGACGATCATCGAGCACAGTAAGATTTGAGCAAATCGTTTCATCTTGCATCTCCTATTCTAGGAATATATTAATATGATAACTGCATGTAACAACAAACACCTCTATCATTTTACCAGAAAATGATAGTTTTCGCGAATATATGATGCTTCTGCAAGTAGAAACGGCTATGCCGTCCTTTTTCCAAAACGGCACCCGTTTCAGCGGAAATATAAGGAATAGAGTATCAAGTGAAACTTATACTTTCTTATATTTTAAATGCAAATAGGGCAGTTCATTGAACTACCCTGTTTACGTCTGAGTTGTGTTGTTATTCATCACATCCATGATTAAATACTCTTGTCACAAAGGTAGCGTCAAGAAAAGTAGCACGACCAATGATATTTGAATCCACAAGAATGTCGAATATGTCACGTTAATAAGCGGCTTCTCCATAGAGCTGATTTCGTCTTCACTAAAATAGTTGCAGAACCAATCATCGTTTAGGCATCATCTGGCTCTGAAGCCGGCTTGCGATAAACTTTATAAATATCTGCTCCCTAAACGTCATTTCGGTAATTCTATTTCCTTAACAAAAGCGGATAAAGGTGAATCCAACTCCTGTATACCACTAGCTAGTAATCTAGCAATCTGAATCGCTCCATATTCCTGAAAATGTGTATCATCCGCGGATCCATTTGGAAAAGCTCCGTAAATACCTGGTTCAAGATGTAAAAATACGGATTTTGAGCCTTCAGGTCCAATCGTATCATAATAGGCTATACTCATCGTACTTAGATCGACCAGTAGAACATCAAGCTCTGAAGCAAGCTCCTTCATTTTTTCTACATAAGCAGGGAAGCTCACATTGAATTTACCTGTTGTAGAATTAAAATCCCTACGTCCCATTGGCGTTACGAGAATTGGCTCCGCACCTCGCTGCCTAGTTCCGTTGATATAAGTTTTCAAATATTCCTTGTAATCTTCCGGCGATGCATATCGTTCAGGAACGCTAATCGTTGCATCATTATGACCGAATTGAATTAAAAAGTAATCACCTGGCTGAATCACTCGCAAAATATCATCCAGTCGTCCCTCTACGATAAACGACTTCGAGCTTCGTCCACCAATCGACTGATTTTTGAATATGATGTCACTGTTAAAAAATATTGGGAGCATTTGTCCCCAGCCCGCTTGAGGCTGCCAGTAAGAGTCATAAGCCTGAACAGTCGAATCACCAGCAAGGTAGACTGTTGGCAGTTCGCCTGCTTGGCGCGGTTGCTGCTTAGCAATCGTCAGCGCATTAATCTTGGGAGCCGCACCCGTAAATTCTAGATTCAACTGCCCGTCGACAAGTGCACTTTGGAAACTCATCTCCAAATATTGACCTGCATTTTTAGCAGTGAGCTGTACCTTTTGTATCATTTCTGGACCCCGGCAATTACGAAGTTTAATGATTTCAATACCTGCGAGCATAACAATTCCTATTCCATGAGTATCATTCAAGCGTGGCAGGAGATCATATTTATAGTATTCGTAATTATAGGAGTATCCTGATCCCCTACATACACCCAATATATTTCCCTCTTCATCTACAGCATATTGTGCTAGTGCTTTCCATCCATAATATGCACTTTCAACATATTGAATAGGGTTATCGTACCAGCCATTCTGCACTCCCCTTGCGAATGCATAAATAAACATCGCCGTACAGGAAGTTTCCTCATAGGAATCATGATCATCAACGATTTGATGCCACATTCCCCTTTTCCCTTGAAGTTGTTGAAAGCCTTGACTTAATTGTCTAAACATCGTAAGCAACTCGCCATATTTCTCATGCTGCGGTGATAATTCCGCTAATAACTCTGCAAGTGAGAATATTACCCAGCCATTACCTCTTCCCCAAGAGACCGTGTTCTGCTTATTGAATTTCATATCGTAAACATGATGCATAATTTGAAGCTCTTCTCGGTATAAGTAATGACGGTACTGCAAAATTTGATGGACAGCATCATCCAAATATCGGATATCCTTTGTATAACGGTAGTATCGAACTAAAAATGGAACACTCATGTAGAGATCATCACACCACATTGTTTGCTGCATAAAGTCCGTACTTCCTTTTAAGCGATATAAGGTCCCATCTGGAAGCCGCTGTTGCTCATCCGTAATAAAGCCAGCTATTCGCTCAGCAACGGATAGACTTCCTATTAAAGGGTTATTTTCCATAGTGAAAAGCATAGTAGCTCCGAAAGAACCGCAATCATCCAGACTGTCCATCAGCACGATTTGCTGATTTATTCCAGGGGCTCCGTACTGCTTACAATCCCATTTGGCATACTCATAATATTTCGTGCATAGTTCAATATGATTTTGCACATACGATTCAAAGGATTCAATAGATAATATTTTTCCCGCACTTAATAATCCATATAAGGTTACACCTAATGGGTAATTCCATTTGCCATAATGAGTCGTCTCAACGAAGGGGCGAATTCGGCTAAAAGGCGCATCTATATACCAATAATCTAATCCGTTTTTTGTAGTATGTAGATTAGATAATTCAGTCATTTGATCTCGTACCGCTTCATTCACTGTTAGATAAGGACCGCTATAGAGCCAATTTTCTGACGTTCCTTCAACGTGGACAGGACAATTCAGCTTTAAATACTCATCATTAAACTTGAAACCCCAGCCGACCGCAGTATGCTGGAGCTGAATCATTAAAGAATGAGCTCGACCTTTAGCTATATCAACAGTAAACTCAAAATCACGCTCGCCGTCACCAACAGACAGTGCTTGAAATTTCAGCTGCCCATCAATAAAAATTTGGAGCTCGCCTTTATAACGTCCTGCCAAATGAACAGCGCTATCAGTCTCGCTTGAGATCATTGCCCAACCAATCGCATAGTTACCCTGCTCACCATTTGTAAATATCCGTTCAATTGCGCTCAACTCATTCTCATCGGCACGCCATACTGCATCAGGATACCAGCGTATTCCATCCTGATATTCTGATCTTTCTGTAGATGGAATAAATGGCAACTCCGCTTTTAGAGCTTCCGTAAAAATCCATCCTTCGCCCCCCGCCCTCTCTAAGGACGGCATAATGAAATGCAGTGGAAATCCTTTAATGGAGCCCGTTCCGAATTTAGCACCGCAGCCCGTTTCTGTTTTCATAAAACGCAGAACGAAATGATTCCAGCCTTTGGCCAACGATAAACGAAACCAACTGCGCCGTTCAGGAAAAACCTCTTCCTCAATATTGGCATAATGAACTCTTTCACCATTCAGAAATACTTGTGCAGGACCATAGCAACTAAGACTAAACGGAAGCTCCTGCACTTCTTCTATCCATAGCTTCGACCAAGCATAGACGTATTGATTGTTTTGTAGATCAGGTAATGCCTCTATCATATTTAAGTCATATCTAAAATCTTTGCCTCTAGTAAATCCAGTATAGTTCGTTACACGAAATTGATAAGGGGCAGGACGCTGATCCTCCATATACTTTTGACCAACTAATGTAAGCAGCTTTTCAATCTGTTGTATCATACATATTCACCACCTGGATATAAGGTAGATGCGTACAGGCGTTTACTCTCTATCAACCCTTTCGAAACAGGATTATCCTTAATATCAATCTGCACAGAGCTGTAAATTGCTGCTTTTTCAGCGTTGTATATAACGATTTGTTCGAAACCAGACTGAACTAGATCGGCATGGACAACATATCCGTCTACAGGGAAAACAGCTACTGGTTCCATATGACCATTATACAAAGTTGGTAAAACTCCTCCACCTCTTCGATATGCCAAAATATAATCTAAACCACTATCGTCCCAATGACGCATCGTTTCAATAATCGTCAGCCATCCGTTTGTTGTACGCTCTTCCTTCCATATCTCTTGACCGTTTTGGTCTAGTAGAAAAATACCGTCTTTGCCGGTTTCGGTCATTTTCCCGCCAGTATCTCCACGAACAATTCGGTCCAATCCCGCTATTTGCAACCCTGGCAAATCTGCCCTAAATTTGCCTAATGCGATATGCTGAGATTCAATGGAGCCGTCATGACGCCAAAGCTCATTACCTTCAATGTCATACATGACAGTAACACTACCGCCAATTACGATTTGTTGATCCCCACGGCCCTGTACATCGCCAACCCATACACAATCCGCATGATCCTCAAGCGGTAATGTTGACCATTTTAGCTCCCCTTGGGGTGTAAGAACGTCATATCCTGCGATAACATCATCTTTACCATCTTTATCAAAATCAAATACCCAAGGGTAGTGACCCGGATTACCTTCATAGCTCCACAACACATTCCAATCATAATCCATTGCCCATAAAGTACGGTATCGATCCTTCAATATAATATCTTGAGCGTGCTCAGTTCCACGTAAATTACAAATAATAATACAATCATGCGCCTCATCCCCTGGCAGCGACAATGCACGCTTCGTTGCCCCAGTCGCCCCATCAAGCGCAAGAAATTGCTTATTCATTACACAAAGCACTTCGTTTGCGCCATCTCTATCCCAATCATAAATTTGAGCTGGGAAATCCGAACCTAAACCACCAGCATCCTCCGTCGGTGTTCCGACCTGCCAAAGCAATTCACCACTCAAATGATATGCTGTCAATGCTTGAACCTGATGCGGCACATAGCGATCATCGATGCCGCCATCTGCCTGTACAAACAGCAGCTCCATAGCTCCATCCCCATCTAAATCGCCAACAAGTACTTTACAATGCGGTCCTGCTGCTGAAACATCGAATTGTATTAGTTCAATATAATCTGTACTTAGTTCTGTATCCATCTATAACCGCTCCCCATCAGATAGAATGATCCCTTCAGCAAATTTCAAGAAATGTACTGAAGGGCTTCTTTCATGCTATTTCATACTATTTAGATGCTGCGTAAAGCTCATTAATTTCGGCGATATATTCGTTTCCGCCATTCTTTTTCCACAGCTCAATTGCTGCATCTAAGCCTGCATCATCAATTTGACCAACAATATATTGAATACGAGCATCTGCAATGATATTATCCATCTGTTGTCCTTGCTTCGCATATACCTCAGAGATTAATGGCTCTGCCGGATTTCCAACAACGATAGATATGTTCGCAGCTTGAACTTCATCAATTTTTTTGTTAATCGTAGTCATTTCAATAGTAGGTGCTGCCGGTCCAACAAATGTTAAAATCTGGTTTAAGCTTTCCATTTCCTTTATAAGGGAAGTATCTTCTGCAGTCGTTAATGCTTTAATATGACCATCAACTAGTTCATAATGTCTTCCTTCAATTCCGTAACCAAGCAATAACTGCATTTCCGGATCACCAAGTTGATCTAAAAATTTCAATACTCGTTTCAAATCATCTTCCGTTTTAACGGATGATTTAGAAATCGCAATGAGATTGGCATAGCCTGAAGTTGGCATATCGCGATGTCCATTTGGACCGACAGGGGCTTGGAATACATCTGTGTAAGGAACATCACGTTTCGCTTTATCTTGCATTGAATTATCAATACGACGGGAAACGTCCGCTACGTCTACAATAACCCCAGCTTTGCCACTGATAACCGGATCACTCCATGCCGCAGGATCCATAACAGCAAAGTCTTCATTAACTAGGCCTTCATCGTACAGCTTTTTGAAAAATGTCAGTGCTTCTCTATATTCAGGGAATAGATGTGTTGGCAGCAATTGGCCGCTTGCATCTTCACCCCATTTATTCGGTGCGCCAAACCAAGTTTGCATAATATCCCATGGTCCCGTATATTTCGTAACTACCATACCGTAAGTATCATTTTTACCATTTTGATCTGGATCATTTTCTTTAAACGCTTTCAACATGTCATAAAACTCATCCATTGTCGTCGGTGCGGTCATGCCTACATTTGCAAGCCAATCTCTGTTTACAGTCACTCCCATTCTACCAAGAACACGTCCGCGGTAAATACCGTAGGTTTTTCCATCAACAGAGGAGTTATTCAAAATAATTTCATTTGCCATGCTTAAGTTGGGATAGTCTTTTAAGTAAGAGCCAATTTCCCAGAAAGCCCCTGATCTTGCAGCGTTAATATAGCTTGCAGAGTTGCGGTCAAGTACCATTAAGTGGGGAAGTTGACCAGATACTAACGTAATATTCGCTTTATCAGGGTACGAGCTGTTTGGTACAAATTGCATATGAACTTCTGTGTTTGTATATTCCTCTAACGCCTTAATGACCGGGGAATTGCTATCAGGCAATTCTGTATTGAATGCAGGCACCATAATTTCCAACTTTAGAGGCGGCAATACCTTTTCCTCATCTGGCGTGCTAGCATCGGCTTGCTTAGTTGGCGCAGCAGTACCTGTCACCTCTGGCGTACCAGTATTCTTCGCACAGCCTGTAAAGATTAAACTTACCAATGCGAGCATTACTACAATACTTGCTACATTAACCCTCTTCTTCTGTTTAGTCATTTTACAACGTCCTCCCTCTAATATAAAAATGATATATATATTTAGATATCGCAAAGCGATAAACTAACCTTTGATTGATCCAAGCAAGGCACCTTTTGCAAAATGCTTCTGCAAGAACGGATATACAAGTAAAATCGGTAATGTCCCAACTATTATTACTGCCATTTTCACAGATTGATCGGGCGGCTTAACAAAGTTTGGATCTATATTACTCATATCTCCAATCGATAGTTGCGATAGCATAACGATTTCGCGAAGCATAACCTGAAGCGGCCATTTCGTATGATCGTTCAAATACAATAGTGCTGAGAAGAAATTATTCCAATGTCCTACTGCGTAGAATAGACCAAAGGTTGCAATGATCGGCATCGATAGCGGAATAACAATTTTCCACAGTACACCGACATCTGTACAGCCATCAATTCTGGCCGACTCTTCCAATCCTGGCGGTAAGTTTTGAAAGAAGTTTCGAATAACGATAAGATTAAAGGCACTAATTGCACCTGGTAAAATTACGGCAGCATAGCTGTTTATTAAGCCCAACTCTTTAACGACAAGATAGGACGGGATCATTCCACCACTAAAGAGCATAGAGAAAATGATTAAGTTCATAACAAAGTTTCTACCCATCAATTCTTTACGTGAAAGCGCATATGCCATCGTCAATGTAAAGAATAAGTTAGTTAATGTTCCTACAACCGTAATAAAGATTGATACTCCCATACTTCGGAAAATGGTATTTGTAGAAAAGATATATTGATACGCAGATATTGAGATATCTCTCGGGAATAAGAAAAAGTCGCGTTCTGCCAATTCTGCTTCTGTCGCAAATGAACCCGCTACAATATAAATGAAAGGAAGCAGCGTAATCAATGCAAATATAGCTAGAAAGAGATAATTAAAAATATCAAAAACTCGTTCGCCAATCTGATCATGCTTATTGAGCATAGAGCATGCACCTCCTTATGTTAATATAGACCTTCTTGTCCCGTACGCTTTGCTACCCAGTTGCTTCCATAAATTAATATAATACCAATGACTGATTTGAATAATCCGATTGCTGTACTATAGCTAAATGCGCCTTGCGTAATGCCTACAAAATAAACATAGGTATCAAATACATCTGCAACCGTTCGATTCAGTGAGTTTGTCATCAAGAAAATTTGTTCAAAACCATTATCTAAAAAGTTACCTAACCTAAGTATTAATAAAATGGTAATGACCGGAAGTATAGATGGAATGGTTACATTCCATAGTCGCTGCCATCTCGTTGCCCCATCCACAATTGCAGCCTCATATTGTTCTACGTCCACTGCAGCCAGTGCAGCTAAAAATATAATCGTTCCCCAACCTGTTTCTTTCCACATAATTTGCAAAATAATCATCGGTCTAAACCATGATGGATCAGCTAAGAAGTTAATTTTTCCACCCGTTAAATTAAATATAATTTCATTTATTATTCCACCCTGTGTCGTCAAGAACACATAAGTCATACTTGCTACAATAACCATCGAAATAAAATGCGGAATATAAATCAACGTTTGTATCCATTTTTTGAATACCGAAATACGTATTTCATTTAATAGCAGGGCAATTATTATAGGTGTCGGAAAAAAGAAAACTAAATCATATACTGCGAGAATCAACGTATTTTTTAGCAACCTTAAAAAATCGGGATTTGCAAAAAATATTTTGAAATGTTCAAAACCAATCCATTCGCTGCTCCAAAAACCAACATAAGGTTGAAAATTTTGAAAGGCAATTAGTACTCCCCACATTGGCAAATACTTAAATACTAAGAAGTATAGCAAGCCTGGCAACAATAGAAGATAAAGCCAGCGATCCCTTTTTAATCGAAGTAGCCAGCGCGGAGAACCAAGTAGCTGAGGTACTCCCATTTCAGACGTTACCGATTCTGTTATCATGTTGTTCTTCACTTATCGATTCCCCCTCTACGTTCCATTTGTTTGTTTGTTTGTTTGTTTGTGACTGTAGTATCTCGAATATTAAGTAGCAGAACAATTATATTTTTTTGCACAAAAAAAGCCTTGATTTACAAGGCTTTTCGGTGCGTGAACACTTTTGTGATTCACTGGTATTTTTTTGTTAATACGTCGATTCTCTATATTCACTAGGCGTTTGTCCAACCTTCTTTTTGAAAATACGATTAAAATACCTTTGCTGATACCCTACTTCTGTTGCAATGTCGTTGATCTTCATCGGAGTCTGACGAAGTAATTCTTTTGCCCTATTTAATCTAAAATCAGTTACATAATCAATAAAGTTAACTCCAGTTATATTTTTAAATAGTTTGCTTAATGCATAGAAGTTCATCCCTACTTGGTCAGCACATTGCTCTAATGAAATATCTTCATGGAAATGCTGATGAATAAAGTTCAACACCTCGCTAATAACACCCTGCTGCTGCACATTGGCACGAGATGCTCTTTCCTCAATATAAGGTAGAACAACTTTCCTAGTCATCCATCTGAGCATTTGCTGCGGATCACGAATTTGTGAAAGTTTGCTGTACATATTTTCTCCATGAAATAATTTATCCGGGTTAACACCAGATTTCATCATCATGTGTTGGATGCTTCCAAGCAGCTGTAAAATGTTTTGCTGTGCATTACGTTCTCTTTGTTGATCCCCTGCACCGGTTTCCATAAAACTTTGCAACAGCTGTTCGGCAGCATGCTGTTCCCCTGCACGTAAAGCTTGTAATATTTCTAACTCAAGTTCGAAAGGATATTGGATATCATCTAAAGCAAAATCCGTTGGAGATGTTTCTAAAAATATCATTTGATTTTGATTGCGGAATTGGCGATAGCTCACCGCTCTCTCAAGCTCCATAAATATATTTGCCATTTTTTTAATTTCAGTTGATTCACGGCTAGCAGTAGTAATGACTTGCAATTTCAAGAGTTGATTAACAAGTTCAGTCATTTCCGTGCAAAACTCTACGAGGGTATTATGAATTTCATGCCCTGTAGGCTCCATAATAAAAAGCCCCACTGATAAGTCATGGAAGTTCATAACATGACATTGACTAAAACGACCAGAAATTAACTCATCGGCAATGTTATAGGCGGCAAACGTAATAAGCCCCTCATCGTTTGATGTCATTTGATTGCCTAATGAATCCATCCCAATGAGATAAATGTGAATAAAATAGTAGGAATGTGCATCTACCGTCCATTGCAAGCTCCGCATTCTATTTAGTAAATCTTCTTCACTGAGAGATTGCAGATGACCTTGCAGCAATTGCATAAGAAAGCTATTCCGCAGCATCGGCTGTGCCGATGCAACTTCCTCCTGAAATTGTAAACTTTGTTTAGCAACATTAGACCATATCGATTCAATATAGCGGAATTCATCCTTATGTCCTTTACTATTAAGGCGCTCGGGATCAATATATTTGATTAATCTAACAATAGGCGAATACATGCGATTTGATACAATGAACGACAATAGCAAGCCAATTAATAGACTGCCCCCGCTTATTATCAAAATAAATTTAGATAGGGTGACTACAGGTGAAGTGATCGCCGATGTTGGCGACGCTGATACGTAAATCCATTCCTCAGCAATTCTTTTTATAATCCCATAGGAAACTGTATAGCTTTCTCCCTTGTATTCATACACCAAGTTTCCATTCTGCTGATCACGCTGCATAATCAATGCTGTAAGGTGGCTTTGTAAATCTAATTCATGATTTTGGTCCGATAGTATTGTCTTACCATTTTTTTGCATAAGAAAGGTAATTCCTTCATTATACGGGGTCATCGTTCGCAATAAACTGATGACCTTTTCCCTGTTTAATTTTACGATTAATGCTCCTATAGGGCTGCTACTCTCACCGGGTACCTTATGTACAAGCATTAATGGTGATTTCGCTTCATCTCCACTTGTATAATCCCAATATACTGTTCTTTTATCGGCTATTATTTCTTCATAGCTATGAACTAACTCATCGTTAAAAACTTGATAATATTCCGTTTTAAACAATATTGGCGGAGTTCGCTTCACATATAGCTCTACCGCTTTCACTAATGGATGAGAACCTTCCATAATATTAAGTGACTTAGTAATATCCCGCGTATCCTGAAAATGATAAACAAAATCCATATTACTTAACCCAAAACCAAACCGTGGGTTAAATGCCCAGTTAGAAAGGCTTAATTCCAAATAATTCAGTTGATCATCAATATTGCGAATTCTCTCCGTCATTTGATGATGATGTAAAGCGCTTAAATCCCTTTCCATATACTTCACACCAATTTGGTATATAAATAATCCCGTAATAAAGCCTGGAATACTTGCAGCAAGTAAAATAGAAATCATACTATTACGGTAGAAAACACCTTTTTGTCCCCATATCCCACCTATTTTACTTCTGAACTTTTTTAGTAACATTGTATCCCCCTTCAATTCTGTTCAGATATGATGGTACTATGGCTCAATATTAAGAAAGGCAGAAAATATGGCCTTTATCCATTACAGAACATCATCAAATCTCATCCGAATGTTCTTTCTCATTCTCAATGACCGAAGCCAAGAACGCGAGCGCCAGCCCCTGCCCCCAGCCCTGGGCCCATTTCCTGTCGATGCCGAAGTAACCCGCGATGTCGTTCATGACGGCGGTACCGCCCGATACGTTCAGCACGCGGCCGTTGTCAGCGATGTTCGCCAGAACGCCGTCAAGCGCCTTCTTCACGTACTTCCCGTGCAGCGGATTGCCTTGTATGACCATTGCTGCCGCGATACCGGCCGTAGCCGACACTTCGCCGTAAGCTCCAGGATAATCGAGCACGGTGCCCCAGAGACCGTCTTCCTTCTGCAATTTCTTGATGGCGGCAAGCTGATCCCGTAATGAACTCCATATATGCATCATTGGAGGATACAAATAACCTTCCGGCAGTATTTTTGCCGCACGGGACATTGTATAGGCCGCCCAGGCGTTCGCGCGTGCCCAATATATGCCGGACATATGATCCTTCTTGATATGGTTATAGCCGTGATACCACAACGCATTATTATCGTCCTGCAAATAGTTAATATGCCAGAAATATTGATGCAGCGCGTCTTCAACGAGATGTTTCTTGTCGAACATGATGCCTACGCGCAGCATGAAATACGCCGCCATGAACAGCGTATCCGCCCAGCATTGTTCCGGAAAATCGTTTTTGGCTGACACCGTATGCTGAAGCACCTGGTCACTGAAACGCAGTGCTTTATTCTCCAAATAGTCGACCTTGCTGAAAATTAGCTCGGCATACTTCTCGTCCTTCGTCTGCTCGTATAAAGTGAGCAGCATATGCCCCATTGCACACGTATTGACCGTCCATCCTGGAACTCCCGCTTCGATATATTCATCTACCCAGGCAACCATCCTGTCCAAATAAGCTTGCTCGCCCGTTACCTCAAACGCCCGGCTGACGCCGTAGTAGGCGACTCCGCCAGGCCAATCCCATGTCAGGTCCATTCCGAACGTGTATTCCGCCACGCGTCCAACGACTTGCTTCAAATCGCTTGCTTCCGTGTTAATTTTCATTTCTTTATCCCCCTCATTTATATTTCATGCTAAAATAGCATTCGCCTTCAATCTAAATTCCACGGCCGCCGAGTGCGGCGTTATTCTGTCAAACAGCAGCAAATCATACAGATTGCGAATCACCGCAGTCACTTCCCCGGTTCCGACCGGATTCGGCGGATCGAGCTGCTGTGCTGCTCCACCCATTCCACATGCTCGAAACGATACCTTTGGATTGTAATGTAATGCTGTACGATTTATGGTAGCGCTTTCATAAGTGCCTCTTCGCCACACGTTTTCAGCAATATTGATCGACTCCGTGTTCATGGCTTCACTCCACTTTTCATGTCGTACACCATTTATACTATATATGGGTCTTGTATTTCAAGTTGCATAACGTTAATACAGATCGAGTTGTTGTAAAAAAGTCGGAAATCTCCTATTATGATGCTTTTACAATTTGTTGGAGGAGAATTCAATATCCAACAAATTGTAAAAGCACGGCCATACCTAGGAATCAGCTGAGCTCTGATTGAAGAAAGCAAGTTACCTCCACAGTATCATTATTCCCTTTCCACTTCCTCTAAATATCCTCATCCTATACTTTCATGACTTCGTAGGCGAGCTTTCACGATACCATTTATTTTTTCAGATGAAACGAGTAACAACACAATATAAGCCCCAACAAAGAACGGGAAGATACCTATTGTTGTCTTAGCAGCTAGCAAGCCTAGAAGCGGCGGAAAAAGGGTACTTCCTGTATAGGCTGCAGCTATTTGATAGCCCATAATTTTCTGAGAATGCTTGTGCCCATAGCGAGCTGGCGTCTCATGGATCAAACACGGGAATATCGGTGC
This sequence comes from Paenibacillus sp. FA6, assembly GCF_051550225.1. Taxonomy (NCBI): domain Bacteria; kingdom Bacillati; phylum Bacillota; class Bacilli; order Caryophanales; family Paenibacillaceae; genus Paenibacillus; species Paenibacillus sp. FA6. The sequence goes on from NZ_CP188820.1 coordinate 4,178,287, forward strand.
ACACCCTAAGCCCACCATAATAAAACCAAAAAGAGAGAATATGTTGGGAAACGGTAATATCAACAGGAGCGCCCCGAATAGTGCCAACAATACCCCGCCTCGAATGAGCGTACGATTACTGACTTTAAACGTAATAAACCCGGTTACTAACCTTCCAACTGTTATTCCAGCGTAATACATCGATACCCATTGCGCAGCAACCGATGCAGGTAGTTCTTTTACGTTGACAAGAAAGCTACTTCCCCATAAGCCCATCGTTGCTTCGACTCCGCAGTACAGCAAGAATGATACGAGTGCTAGTTTTACACCTTTAATTTGCAATGGTTTTAGTGTCTTCTCTTGCTCAAAATGAAGGTCATTCTTCTCTATCTGATCTCCATCTACATGTTTCTGACTGTTCGTAGCAACTCGTTTCCACAAAGGTAGCGTCAAGAACAATAGCACAACCAATGTGATTTGAATCCAAAAAACAGCAGTATAACCGTTTCTCCAAGAATTATCTTTCGCAATATATTGGGACATAATAATTGGACCCAATGTTGCTCCAACCCCCCAGAAACAATGTAGCCAACTCATATGATGCGCTTTGTAATGGGTAGCCACATAACTATTTAATCCTGAGTCTACGGCACCTGCCCCCAGACCAAGTGGCACAGCAAAGAGAAGTAACCAGATGACAGATGGCGAATAAGAGAATCCCAGAAGAGCTCCTGCCGTCATCATGCAACTAATCAATGTTACTTTCCCAGTACCCAGCCGTTCAATGATCGTTCCGCTAAATAAACTTGAAACGATCGTACCTCCTGATATAACCATGGCAATTAAGCCAGCCGTTTCAAATGAAGCCCCGTAGTCGGATTGCATGATCGGCCAAGCGGACCCCAACATCGAGTCGGGCAGACCCAAGCTAATGAAAGCTAAATATATAATAATTAAAAATAATGTAGCCATACTCTATATTCCACCTCTCTGACAATTCAAAGTACCATGTGTCTTTTGTGGAGTCAACATAAAGCGCAGAATACGCGAATATACGTCACTGAACTGCATAGTAATCACACAAAAATCCCTGATAGATCAAGGTTTCTGATCATATCAGGGATTTTTGTGTCTCAACTATAACCGTCATTTTTATTTCTCCATGGCCTTTGCAAGAATGGAGGCGTAATACTTGGCACCCTCACTTTTCAGATGTACGCCATCCCTATAGAAGTAATCGTCCTTCCCTTCACTAGCTGAGTACCAGTCTACTATCATTGTGTTATTGAACTCGCCGGAAACTTTTGCGATATTAGCATTTACGGTATCCTGCCATTTTCTTGGAACGCGTGTATTGACCAAAACAATCTGCTGGGCATCGCTAAGCGAATGAAGTAGTTTACGTAATTGTTTTGTATTAAAGGCTCCGTTTGTTCCCAGCTGAATGATAATCCGGTTTCCCAGCCTGCCTTGTGCTTTAAGCCGATCAACTACCTCCTCCACCTGCCACATCTGCCTGCCGACCTTGCCATCGACGACAACACCGGGGAGCATTTCCCCCAGAAATGGTGCTGCGTCCAGAATGACGGAATCTCCTATGGCAGTTATGCCCTTTCCTGATTGGATATCCACGGACATTGGTTTCTTGTCTTCAGAGTTAGTCGTGTCATGTACTACGGGAGGTGTAGAAGGTTTTTCGATTTCATCCCCTTCTTTTGCGCTGTGATCTGCTTCTGCACCATCTTGAGATGCTGTCTCTTTTTGTTCATGCTGTACATTCTGTAAACCAGCCACTTCGACTAAGGGCGTAGGTTCATTCTTTGACAGGTAACTGCTGCAGGCGATGGGAATAAGGATCAACGAGATGATCGCGATCAGGAAAACAGGCCGGATGCCCCGGCGTCGCGTCGTGATCCTATTTTGCCGCCTCGCTCTGAATGACCCCCGCCGTAGCGGCTCCTCCACATACTTGTATGACAATGCCGCTAGGAGAAAGCTAGCTGCCAACTGAAGTATGATGCGAAGAACACTGATTCCATCTGTATTCACACTGGGGCTGGTTAGGATAATGACGGGATAATGCCAAATGTACAAGCTATAAGAACGGACTCCGATCCACCGCAAAGGCTTGCAGCCTATAATCCATCCCACACGGCTGGCCGGATGGACGAGAACGGCAATAACTGCCACAGTGACGAAGGATAATAACAGAAAACCACCCCGGTAGAGCGAATCATCAAACTCGTTGGTTTGGTAGATCTGTACTATTAATATGAAGAGACCCAGTCCCCCAATTATATCAAGCACATGACGTGCCGTTCCAAAGACAGCATTATGAAGCTTCTGACTTGGCCATACCACGGCAAGGGCCGCTCCGATGAGCAGGGCAAATACGCGGGTATCTGTACCATAATAGACTCTGCTTGGATCCGTCCCCGGTACATAGATCATTGCCATGGCTAAAGCTGAGGCAGTAGCACAAGCAAGGATCAGTGCGATGAGTTTACCTCGCTGGGGTGCAATTTTTATTCCTATCACGAGAACCAGCGGCCATATGATATAAAATTGTCCCTCAATGGAAAGCGACCAAAGATGACCGATCGGTGAAGGTGGTCCAAAGTTCTCGAAGTATGACACCTTGTGGAATATAAGCCACCAGTTATTCACATAAAACAATGAAGACAGAAAATCACCCCACAGCCCAAACAATCTGGTATGGTCCACACATAAGAGCCACAAAACCACGAACAGCAGCATACCTAACATTGCCGGCAGCAGCCTACGCGCTCTTCTGATCCAGAAGTCCAGAAGGCTCAGCCTACGATACTGCTCCCATTGGTTAATGATTTGGTCCGTAATGAGATAGCCAGAGATGACAAAAAAGATCCCTACGCCCAGCAGCCCACCCTGAGCCCATTTCAAATTTAGATGATAACCGATGACGGCCAGTACCGACAAAGCCCTGAGCCCATCCAGCCCCGGCATATAGCGTTTTCCACCTATCGATTGTAAAGGTGATTTACTCCCCATATGTTGATTTCTGAAAAACTTCGTGTTGTCATTCATTATGTTTCAGTCCCTACCCTTGATTTGTTATTCATAGGCAAGACGTGGCAGCAACTTAAATAGTTCTGGGACTTTATTATGAAGAAAAAAAGCATCCACGCAGGGATTACTTTGCGGGATGCCATTACATTTGGATAACTCAGATCACAAATTCGGGAAAGTAAAGCTAACTAGTGCTGCACTTGAATCTGTAGAATTTCAGATCATTTCATAATTTAATTCCATAACCGCTACCCAGTTTGTTGCCTGCCATCAGATACGCTTTCGCGCTTCGCTGCAAAGTTGTAAGGGCCTCGTATTCAGACGGATCGGAACTCACCTTATTAAATATCCGTTTCTCAGCCTCTCTTACGTCATGATCCACCTGATATATGAAGAAATTCTTTTGAAACTGCATAATATTGGATGTCTGTATTAGTATCTCATCTAATTCAGGGTAAATTAACCAGGAATGACAAATAAACAGCGGAGTAATCCCTCTGAAGAATCCTCTTGCAAGTTCAAAAGACTGTTCGACTTGTTGAGGTTCTAGCGGCTCCCCCGAAGGAATGTGTACATTGAGTACAATTTGGTTTTTATAGATCTTTTTTCCCTCTACCTCTAACTCGCGATCAAAGGTCAGTGGTTGAAACTGTAACCTTCCTAATCTGAATAACCGCAGTTGGACATGCTCTTGTAACCAGTCATATTCTTGAATGCCATATTCACCGAAATTTCGTTTACAGTCTGAACACCAAATCTCTATGTCAGAAAACGTGTCCCAATAAATCTGATCTGCGATGCCTCTGCTTTGATATTCTTCATAAGCATCTACGGCAAATCTTACATAATAATATAGAAATAGCTGCCGATACTTTGGAGATTGCTTAACGGTTTCAAAGAAGGTCATTCGATCGTTGTAAAACTGTTGTTTGTGTCTATCATATGATTCTTCATCCCTCTGAAAGTCAAACAAAAACTGACTGGCTTCTGGATTAAGTCTTATACCCTTACAGAATGATTGCAAATTCACGCTAAGAGTCCCCTAATTATAATATTTTCGCTCTGTCCATTAGTTACATTCAAAGCTATACGATCATCATAACAAAAGAGGATGTAACAAATAAAGACGTAGAATAAACAAAACGTTCTTTATATCAATCAATTGAAATGTGCCTTTTGTGTAGTCAATAAAAATAAGCCCTGATAGATCAAGACTTCTGATCATATCAGGGCTTATTGGTGTCTTAACTATAACCGCAGCTTACTTCTGTGCCATCCGCTTGCTATACTCAGCGTTGATTTCATCGGTAATCTTCGTATAGTTAGGATCTGTCTTCAAGCTATCCACATATTTATCCCATTCTTCTAACGTCGTTTTACCAATGATCGTCTGTACTTTCATATCGGCAATTTTTTTGTTGTAATCAGCTCCTAGCTTAATGTCAGTTTCGGATACGAGACCGATTGCCGGATCACCTGTTGAAATCTTTGATTTCTCTTCAGCAATTTCCATGTTACGTTGATAAACTTCCCTTGGCATGCCTGCTGCGTACTGCCATAGATCAAGCACCGTGGTACTAAATATTTTCCCCCATGCAGCCGTTCCAACACTGTCTGCAACCGCTTTGTCATTAGCCATTTTCAGTCCGTCCTCCACCGTATAGTGAGCACCCTCGATACCATATAACGTCAAGTCGAGACCTTCGCCCCCCGAGCCGTAGTCAATGAATTTCAGAATAGCTTTCATTTTTTCCTCAGATACAGTTTTCGGGATAGCCAGCACCCCATTAAAGCCTGTGCTTTGCGTTACGTATTGCTTCCCTCCGGCTTTAGGCGCCAAGGAAATCATCGGAGTCCATTCCACTTCGGGGTTCTTCTTCCATTGATCCATCGTATAGCGGAATAGAGCTTCAGGTGTTTCCGAGGTCACTCCGGCTCTGCCGTTTGTAGCCAATTCCCAATATTGATTTTCCTTCATGACTGGGAAGTCCTCTGGAATTAAACCTTCATTGTATAACTTGTTCAAATAAACTAACGCATCCTTCATCTCCGGCTCCAGTGTCATATTGACCAGCTTACCATCTCTTTCTTTCCATTTACCTGCAGTTCCCGTGAATATTTCCTCAATCACACGTGAATCCCGCATCGTATAACCAACGGTATCCTTTTTGCCGTCTGGCGCATTGTCTTTAAACGCTTTCAAAACAGTGTACATCTCATCCATATCGGTCGGCATTTTAAGCCCCAGCTTATCTAACCAATCCTTACGTATCGAGACAAAGCCGCCACCATCCATAGGACGTCCGGCCGGAACCGCAAATGATTTACCATCGATCTTCGTATTGTTCCAAATCTTCGCATCCATTGCCATCAGATTCGGATAGTTTTCTACATAAGGCGTTAAGTCCCAAAACGCACCTTGCTTCACCATTTGGCGGAATAATGGCGTTGTGATATTCGGAATTTTAATCAAATCAGCCATATCACCTGCAGATAGTGCCACATTGACCCGATCCGAGTAATCTCCGCTTGCCACCCAGGTAACTGTCAGCTTCGTATTCGTTCTTTTTTCAAATTCCAGATGAACCGGATTGTCCGGAGCTGGGGGCTGAGCAATGCTGTAGTCTGCCATAATTCTGATCTCCGTTGGTTTACCCGAAGTTGAATCTGACGAATTAGATGAATTAGATGAAGAGCATGCAGCCGTAAGTAACGATAGTACAAGCATTGTAGTTACAAACAAAGGCAACCTTTTGTGTGACAGCTTAGCTATATTGAATTTCATAGTGAATTCATCCCCCATTCAAATGTTGACCTTGCGTCATGATACTTCCCAGCCGTTGTCACGAACCTTGCTGTTGTAGTTGACTTCGTCAATATGCAGACCGAATCCTGGTGTCGACGGTATAGAAATTTTACCATCCTTGATTGTATAGCCAGATGTATCTATACCAGCAATTTGTGCCTCATCCCACTCAACAAACATAAAGCCTTCAATAGCCGGATACACTTGTGCCGAAGCAAAGTTCCCATAGAAGCCACCATAATTATGCGGTGCTGCCTTCACACTGCTGTTCGCTAGCCGCTTCGCCAACTTTAACCAATTTACAATTCCGTAGTCCTTCAAATCATACTGAATCGCATCAATCAAGCCCTGCTCCGCCCATTCCACGATCGGTTCCGCCGCCCAACCTTCACCATCCGTAATCAGCACATTGATATTCTCCTCAACCAACCATGCCTTTAAATTACGGTACAGCTGATCATCTTCATGGAAAGCTTCTTCAATCCACAACAAGTTAGACTGCTTTGTTTCCTTCAGCACATGCTTGGTCAGATTCAGATTGTAGCCGTTATTAGCATCAATTGAGATGTTACATTCGGAACCGACCACTTCGCGGATGCCGTTAACGATAGCAATATCCCGCTTCGTTCCCTCTATCAAATCCATATGCATAGCACCGCGACCCACCTTTATTTTAAACCCGCGAAACCCTTTATCATAGCCTTGCATCGCCTCCTCCTGTAGTAACTTCACAGCATCCGCCTCAGAGCGAAGATGAAGATCATCGAAATATAAAGATGTATCATAACAAGCTACATTCAGTGGAGCCGTCTGACCACTTAGCAGCTGATACACAGGAATTCCTCTGACAATCGCCAGCCATTCGAACAATGGAAATTGAATACTTTGGAAACGATTCTGAATCCACTGCTCCTCACAAAAGATCTCACCAACGGGTGTCCCGATGAGCGCTTTCGCTTCTTCACGAGAGACACGTGACCAACTGTATCCGCTAATCCCTCCAATAGTAATGCGCACTAACGGGAAACTGACTTCCTTGCCATGCACTCCGAGTCTCGCATTGCAGCCTGCCACTCTAGGTCGTTCACCTTTCATTTGTACTTGTTCAATTTTCTCAATACACCAAGTTCTATCTAAATCATTGAATTTCTTCATACTCGATTAGCTCCTCTTCTATTTTTTAAAATAGCCGTTATCCCTTAACAGAACCCAACATAACTCCCTTGGCAAAATGCTTTTGCAGAAACGGATACACCATCAGAATCGGGAGCGTCGAAATTACAACCGCAGCCATCTTAATCGTTTGCGTTGGCATCTGCCTGTCGGATGACATCTCCACCGCTGATGCGCCACCTACCGCAGTATCGGAATCAATCAGCATATTGCGTAGCACAATCTGAAGCGGTACCTTCGTGAAATCGGTAATGTACAACACTGCGCTGAAGAACGTATTCCAGTACGCAACAGCGTAGAATAACCCGAAGGCGGCTAGCGATGCAGACGACAGCGGCAGAATGATCTTGAAGAAAGTCCTCAAATCGTTGCAACCATCAATCATGGCAGCTTCCTCTAACTCGACTGGAATGCTGTCAAAGAAGCTTTTCATCAAGATGACATACCAACCGCTGGTCACTACCGGAATGATCAATGCCCACACACTGTTAATCAACCCTACATCACGTACTAGCAGGTACGATGGGATAATCCCCGGGTTGAACAGGATCGTGAACAATACCATAATCATCATGAACCTGCGACCACGTAATCTTTTGCGAGAGAGACCAAATGAAAAAGCTGCAGTTACCATCAAACTCAACACGGTTCCAACCGTTGCCAGAAAGGTACTCACGCCCATCGCCCGAATAAATGCCGAGGTGGACATTAAATATTCATAGGAATCAAAGCTCCACTTGCTTGGAAATAAGACGAATCCGCTCTTTTCGATATACTCACTTGGATCTGTGAAAGAAACGATAAATACATAATATAATGGAAATAAGGTCACTAAGCCGATAACAACCAGTAAGACAATATTAGCTATGTTAAACAATCGGTCTCCCAAGCCTTCTTTCATGAGGAAGCCTCCTTTTGTACTTAATAAACCCCTTCTTCACCGAAGCGTTTGGCCAACCAATTCGCACAGACGACCAGCGTCAAGCCAATGACCGATTTGAACAATCCTACAGCTGTTGTATAGCTGAATTGGCCTTGTTGAATACCATTACGATATACATACGTCTCAAAAACATCTGCAACATCCGAGACAGCACCATTGGACATCAGGAATACCTGCTCGAAACCAACATCCATAATGTTACCCAAGCGAAGAATTAACAAAATAATAATGACATTACGGATACCCGGTAGCGTGATATGCCACATTTGGCGAATTCGATTAGCCCCATCAATCTTGGCAGCTTCATATAACTGTGAATCGATACCTGTAATCGCCGCGAGGAATATAATCGTTCCCCAACCCGTCTCCTTCCAAATACTTTGACCGGTCAATAATCCCCAGAACAAGTTCTCGCTAGTCAGGAATGCAATCTTCGGCAAGCCCATAAATTCAAACATTAAATTAATGATCCCATTCGTTTGCGATAACAATAAAAAGGTAATTCCTGCGATAATAACCCAAGATAGAAAATGTGGTAAATAAACGACCGACTGAATGACGCGTTTAAATACTTTGTTGCTAACCTCATTCATAGAAAGCGATAACACGATTGGTAATGGAAAGAAGAAAACAAGACTCAATAAACTAATCATCATCGTGTTACGAAATAATAGATAAAAACTCGGATTTGTAAAAAATCTAACGAAGTGCTCCATTCCTATCCAGTCACTTTTCCACACCCCTAGATAAGGGGAGAAATCCTGAAAGGCAATGACGATGCCCCACATCGGGTAATATTTGAATATGAGGAAATACAGTACTCCCGGCATTATGAGAAGGTATAAATACTTATCCCGCTTAAGCTCAGCCCAGAGTGAGGTTCTGCTTCTACGTTTCAAAAGAATTGGTGTTGCAGGCTTCGTCGCCTGAATATCCATTTCCATCCGACTTCTACTCCTTTCGTCATGTTCAATCGTTCGCCGCTAAGCAAGTAGGTTGTTGCGACGGCTAACTCATACGCTAACTGTAAGCACGATTAAACTGACACACAATAGTAACAATTTATCACTATTCATTTTTCAAATTTCCAGCAGTAGTCTTTTTTTGATCGGGAAATAAAAAGAAACCCGCAATCCCATAATGGGCGCAGGTCAATCAACTATTATTGTATAATCAAGGCCAATCTGCTGCTCTTATGCATGCTTGTCTCGGTATTGTCCCGGTGTCATTCCTTCACTTTTTTTGAATATACGAATGAGATAGGATGGCTGGTAATTCAGTAGCTCAGCGATATCATTAATTTTCATATCCGTCGTACATAGTAGTTCCTTGCACTTCTCAATTCGCAAACGAATAATCGTATCAATAAAATTACTCCCGTGGATCTGTCTGAATGCTTTACTAAGCTTGGAAGAACTCATCTGTAATTGTTCGGCATATCTTTCTAACGATACGTCCATAAGAATTTCCTGTTGAATCTGCACAAGCAACTTATCGATAATCTCCCGAAGTTGTCCGTCATAGGTTATTGACAATGTTCTGATAAAAGGATGGATCAGTTCATTTCGGAACCATTCGACGATCTGTTCGTGCTCGGACAGAAGCATCAATTTCTCATACAGATGAACCCCTCCGTACAACAAGTATAAATTCACATCATGCTTAATAATCGTATCATGAATGGTACCGAGCAGCTTCATCATCCCTTGATGCACCATCAACTCGGTACTATTATTACTTTGTAGCTCAGTCATGAACAGCCTAATCAAGCGCACAGCTTCATCCTCAAGCCCTATGCTTATAGCGTGTACTATCTCCCGCTCCAAATCAGTGGGGAATTGCTTCGGGCTCGTATGTTCCATCACAAATTGATTCATATCTAACATTTGATTCGTCGTATGCAGATCCCTGAAGCGAAGCGCCTTGCGTGTCTGCTCCAGAACATCCGGCATATCAACGAATGTATCGGATATTTTACTCGTAACAATCGTCAGCTTCATTCGTAGCATATTATTGACTGCCGCAATATAATCATGGGCAAGCTTATTCAGGACAGATTTAATCTCCTCACTTGTATCCGTTTTATCTAGAACGAAGAATACCCCTAGAGATAACTCTTGAAAATTAATGACGTGCACCATATCAAGCTTCTCCGTACATAGTTCGAGAATCATGTTCGAGGCAGCAAATGTAATGAGCTGTGAATCCCGTTCAGAGAACCTTTCACCCAGCTCGGATATACCATGCAGCTGTGTGACCATGACAGCGAATCGTTTGTTCTTCACATCCCAACCCAGCTGTTTCATTTTCTCAATAAGTTCTGCTTCCGTATGCATATAAAGATTACCTTGTAGAAATTGTAGCAACATGCTTTCTCGCAACGCCGGAATCGACTGCTCCAGTCTCATCAATAGTGCTTGCTCCTTAATCAAGTGCTGATTCCACTGGTTCTCAATATAGGTAATCTCATCCTTTTCATCGAACTTGTGATTCCTAGAAGATTCGAATATTTGCTTCAAGCGATGGATCGGATCATATATTTTATTAGATGCAAACCATGACAGCAATAAGCCGCTCATCATCCCGAATATGCTGATCCACAGAATCAATCTAGACAAAGAGGTTACGGGGGCTACAATTTGTGACAGCGGCGTCGCGGATACAAATGTCCATTGCCCACCGAACTTTGATATTTCTCCATACGATACGGCATAATCTTCGTGCTGCCAGTTATATTTAAACGTATTATCATGTAGATCTTCGTTCATAATTCGGCTTCTAAGCGCATCCTCCAAGGTCAGCTGATTCAGCGTGATCTCATCGTTACGGGGTGTCGTTAAATATTCACCATTCTCATTAACCAGAAAGGAAATCCCTTCGCCGGAGACGAGTTCTTGCACCATCTTATTGAGTTTGTCCTGATCCAAATAAATAATAAAGGCACCATAGGCATCATATATTTGACCACCCGGAAGCTTGATCACAACCCCCTTGTACAACGTATCCGGCACACCCGCTTTTCTCAACGAGTAATCCCAATAGATGGAACGCTCCTTATCTAGATAATTTCTCAACAGCCTCTGATCTTCTTCGCTCTGAATGGTTTGAAATCCGAACTCATCTCCAATCAGCCTGTTAGCATCACGTAAGTATAAGTCCACACTACCAATTAAGGAATTTGATTCCCTTATAAGTGTAAGCGATTTCATAAGTTCGTTCGTCTTTTGAAATTCCATAATGAAATCCATCTGGTTCAAGCTTTCATCCATGCTGCCATCAAAAGCAAGACGGACAACCGTATGCTCCAAATTGGTCAAGTAATCTTCCATGTGCCGAATGGATTGAGCAAGCTGGTCCCGATGAGCCTTATTCACTTCCATCTCGACTTGATCTGTCCCCATATAATACAAGACGGTACTTATCAAAGCGACGGGAATGCAAGTAATTAGCAGTACAATACTTAGATTCTTCCAATAGATCGTTCCCTTACTTCTACTTATTACTTTGCTCATCCGCCCACTGCACATCCTTTGCCTACTATTCGTAAAAGACAAAAACACTAACAATAATAGTCAGTGTTTAGTAATCAATATGGATTATTTTACAGCAAAAGGAGTGTGATATCCATCATATTATTTAGACAGATATATAGTATTATTATTCGTTATCGTCCATCCATTGGAAATGGAAGCTTCCCTCTTTATCAAGACGTTGGAACGTATGTGCTCCGAAATAATCTCTTTGTGCTTGCAGTAAATTAGCCGGTAGTCTCGCTGATCGATAGCTATCATAATAGGCTAACGCAGAAGTAAAAGCAGGAAGTGGAATTCCTCTAGTGATACCAATCGCTATGACTTTTCTCCAAGCTTCTTGATAGTTATCAACGATCTGACTGAAATATTCGTCCAAAAGCAGATTGTTCAGATCAGGATTCCGATCATAGGCATCCTTAATGTTTTGCAGGAATCTTGCACGGATAATACATCCTCCGCGGAATATCATCGCAATGCGACCATAGTTCAAATTCCAGCTATACTCGTCAGAAGCAGCTCTCATTTGCGCGAACCCTTGCGCATAGGAAGCTATTTTGCTCGTATACAAAGCTTTGCGAACAGCCTCAATGAATTCTTTAGGATCACCGTCATAGCTGGATACCGCAGGACCACTCAGCAGTTTGCTTGCTGCTACACGTTCTTCTTTCATCGCGGAGATAAACCGTGCAAACACGGACTCCGTAATGATGGACAATGGAACGCCTAAATCCAATGCGCTTTGGCTAGTCCATTTGCCAGTTCCTTTTTGCCCTGCCGAATCGAGAATGACATCCACCATCGGTTTTCCTGTATCTGGATCTGTCTTCTTAAATATATCTGCCGTGATCTCAATCAAATAGCTATCTAGCTCACCATTGTTCCATTCTGTGAAAATGTCATGTAGCTCACTTGTACTTAAGTTCAGTACATCCTTGAGAAGATGATAAGCTTCACCGATGAGCTGCATATCGCCGTATTCGATACCGTTATGCACCATTTTGACATAATGACCCGCACCATCTTCTCCAATATACGTCGAACAAGGCTCGCCATCCACCTTGGCCGAAATAGCTGTCAAAATCGGCTCTACTAGTTCATACGCATCTTTCTGTCCGCCTGGCATAATTGCAGGGCCTTTCAATGCTCCCTCTTCCCCACCAGAAACACCTGCACCAATGAATCGGAATCCTTGAGCCTGAAGATCTTTGTTTCTACGCTGCGTATCAGGGAAATATGCGTTTCCTCCGTCGATCAGAATATCTCCTTGATCTAGGTAAGGCACAAGCTGATTAATGGTATCATCCGTCGGTTGACCCGCTTTGACCATGATGAGAATTTTACGTGGCGTCTCTAGAGATTGAACGAATTCTTCGACATTGTACGTGCCGACGAAATCTTTCCCTTGCGCTTCTGCCAATAGTTCTTTTGTTTTCTCAGCCGAACGATTATATACCGAAACCGAGAACCCTTTGCTTTCGATATTCATTGCCAGGTTTTTACCCATAACGGCCAAACCAACTACGCCAATTTGTTGTTTCTTCATTTGAATAGCTCTCCTTTAGACCTTTGTATAGTAAAGTGTGACTTAAAGTTGCGCTGTTTTTGACCAATCGGCAGCGAATTTCTCCATGCCTTGATCCGTTAAAGGATGTTTGGAAATTTGTTCGATGACTGAGAAAGGAATGGTTGCGATATGCGCGCCAGCCATTGCTACACGTGTCACATGATCAGGATGACGGACAGACGCCGCGATGATTTGTGCATCTAGATTATGCGTACGGAACAATTCAGCGATTTTCGATACGAGTAGAATGCCATCTTCCGAAATATCATCCAAACGTCCAAGAAATGGGGAGACATAAGTCGCGCCAGCGCGAGCAGCCAATAGTGCTTGGTTCACGGTGAAGATCAGTGTTACGTTTGTCTTAACACCTTTCTTCGTCAGGTAACGGCATGCTTCCAAACCTGCCAACGTCATCGGCAGCTTAATGGTGATGTTCTTATCATGGTTATTGATTTTAATCAGTTCATTCGCTTGCGCGATCATATCTTCTGCCGTTTCTGCATCAGGTGTCACTTCGGCCGAAACAGATTCAACCTCAGGTACTTCACGTAGAATCTCAGCGATACGATCTTCAAATTTCACGCCTTCTTTGGCAACCAATGATGGGTTTGTCGTAACCCCAGACAAAACACCAATTTTATAAGCCTTTTTGATATCTACCAGATTTGCAGTATCGATAAAAAATTTCATAATTATTACCTCCGTTTTTTATAGTTATATTTTAAATTCCTATTACACCATGACTTCTGTTCTTATCTCTGCCGTTGTACTCTCGTCGAACCACCAATGATAGCCGTCCTGCTTCAACAGCTCATCAGACTCTGCAGGACCATAGGTGCCAGATGCATAGAGATGAAGTGGCACTATGTCCTCTTTGTATGCATCTAAGATAGGTTGAACCCATTGCCATGACAATTCAACTTCATCCCAATGCGCGAAGAACGTAGAATCTCCGTGCAGAGCATCAAAAATCAAATTTTCGTAAGCTTCCGGCACATTCTCTTGACTCTCATGGAAGTTGATATTTAATGGCTTGAACTCTCCTTTGTGCAGAGGGTCTCTTGAATTTAATTGAAGTAAAATACCTTCATTGGGACTGATCTCAAATACGAGAAGATTAGGCATTGTATTATCATCGTTTGCCCCGGACTGCTTTAACGGTTCTTTGAACTCGATCACGATTCGCGTGGATTTGTCCTTCATTCTTTTGCCTGTGCGAATGTAAAAAGGAACACCCCGCCAAAAATAATCGTCAATTTGTAGTTTGGCTGCGATAAATGTGTCGTTTCTTGAGGTTACAGCAATGTTGGGTTCGGATGTATAACCGACCACCGATTTCCCTTGAATCGTTCCTGCTCCGTACTGCCCGCGGACAACATGGGATCCGACATTCTCTTTTGGTAATACCTCCAGGGAATCCATCACCATTTTCTTTTTGTAACGGACATTGTCTACACTACTATTGTTCGGGAGGTGGATCGTCAGCATCATGAGCAATTGCAGCATATGGTTCTGGAACATGTCTCTTACAGCACCAACATGATCGTAATAGCCAGCTCTTTCTTCAACACCAACGATTTCGTTCGCCGTTATTTGAACGTTAGCAATGTAACGATTGTCCCATAATGCCTTAAGGACCGGATTACTCTTCTGCAGAACTTCAAGTTTCTGTACCATCGGCTTGCCGAGATAATGATCGATTCGAAATATCTCATCTTCTGTAAAAGCTTTACTCAGATTGTTATTCAACTCCCGAGCAGACTGCAAATCATGGCCGAAAGGCTTCTCAATCACCAGACGCTTCCAGCCATTCGCGGAACCAAGCCCACTTTCATGAATGTTAGCTGCAATGGTTTCGAAAAATTCAGGTCCTACGGACAAATAAAACATGCGATTCGGCGCAATTCGAAGCTCTTCTTCCTGCTGCTCGATCATCTGTAGTAGTTTCTGATAATCTTCTTTATGACTTACATTGAGTACACTATAGCGGAATGCACTTAAGAATTTTTTCAATAATACGGGATCTTTCGCTTCTTGTCTGGAAAACATATGGAGAGATTGCTCGACATTGGCTTGAAAGGCTTTATCGGATAATTCTCTTCTTCCAAGACCGATTACGGAGAAGGATTGAGGTAACTTCTGATCGACAAACAAATTATACATAGCAGGGTAAATCTTTCTCTTTGCTAGATCTCCTGTCGCTCCAAACAAGACAAACGTGGTAGCCTCCATTTTACTTCTCCTTCCAGCAGGGCTTCTGTGTTAGCACTGGTTTCTATTTCTTCAATCCACTATAATACAGATATCACCTATACAGGTAATCAATATATCTTACAGGAGCTATAGACCATATCTATGATCAACTACGAATTATACAAGGTTTTCTATTGGGCTGCGAAGACGGGAAGCTTGTCTAAAGCCGCCAAATCATTGTATATCACCCAACCAAGCGTCAGTCACGCCATCAAACAGCTGGAGGAAAGTTTCGGCATCACCTTGTTTTACCGTAATTCCAAAGGTGTTACCTTAACCCCTGAAGGTATCACCCTTTATTCTTACATCGAGAAGTCTCAGATCCTAATCTCTTTAGCAGAAGAAAAGATGGCCTCACTTAAAAATCTGGACAGCGGCGAGCTACGGATCGGCGGTAGCGATTCGTTGTTCAAGCATTATATCCTTCCTTACCTAGAAAGCTATCATCAGAAGCATCCCAGTATCAAATTGCATCTGAATCATGGGACGACACCAGAAACGATCGCATTCTTGAAAGAAGGGAAAATCGACTTAGGCGTCGTTCGTCTGCCCATCGTCGACTCCCAGATTGAAGTGATGAAGGGCATTCAGCTGCAAGATTGCTTTGTTGCGGGACCTCTCTATTCCGAGCTTAAGGGCAAAATCCTTTCACTCGACCTATTGCTTCAGTACCCGATCATCCTATTCTCTCGTAATAGTCGGGTGCGGATGGCCATAACGGAACTATTTCACAGCTACGGTTATGAAATCAAACCTGAGATTGAGGTAGGAAGCGTCGATCTTCTCATCGAGTTGGCGCGCAAAGGTCTCGGAATCTCTTACGTCACGAAAGAGTTTATTACCAAGGAACTAGAAGACGGCTCCCTCTTTGAAATTCAATTAGATATCAAGATGCCACCTTCCCAAGTGGGGTTCATGATTATGCGCAACATGCCACTTTCCAATGCAGCCAGCAAGTTTATTGAGCTCGTGAAATAGTAGCCATGGATAATCTTACGAGTAATAAGCAAAAAGCATCCGCAGCCGGATTAGAACCGACTGGGATGCGGACTTGATCAAACTGAGTGGGGGCTTTATTTACATCGAATCTCCACTTTTTTTAAGTTTCAAAAATTACATGTTATATTCAAAAATATATATTTTATTATTTTCCAAATCGGCAATTCCAATGAATACATTATGATAACTAAAATCAAATACATCTCTACTCGTAATTAATGCATTAGTACGATTATTTTTCATAGTATAATACCCATTTGTTGCTTCAAGCGGTAAAAGACTAGCTATTTCTGGACTTGTAATGCCCCTAATGTTTTTCAATAGGGGATCACTTACATCTGTAGGTAAAGGTAGTTCAAACCAATTCCTCAATGGTACTTGGCTTAATAAATCCTTCATATCTTCTTTAGAGTTAAGCTGATAAATATATAAATGGTAACCATCACCTAGCGCCCCATAAGAGCTTTCACTGAACAAGATACTTGTATCTTTAGGCAAATGAACTCCCAGCTTACTATAGAATGATTTCATTTCTTTGCGTTCTTTTAAAGGGGCCCTATAAAATATTACGAATAGAATGAGCACGGCAATTAATCCGAAAATGATAAACTTTTTATTTCCCATTTTCCATGTCTCCTAATCCAAGTTTCTTATTGGTGGATAACGCCCTATCGCAGACATATTCTCAATAATAACATTCAAGACCACCTCATGAGTGGAAATGAATGCTTTTTGTGTGCCAGTATGTATACCAATTGACAATAATACTCAGTTAGCTCAAAGTTCAGACATACACTTAGAAAAACGCCTTTCGGCATCCTTGGTGAAAGAGTTCCTATAGTGAAGAAGTTTACGTTTACGATGCCAGTCATCCATTGTATCGCTAGCAGGTATGAGCTACGACACCAACACCAATAGTCACCTTCCGCCTCCACCATTCACTATTAGGTGCAATAAGTACAACTAAATTCAACCCAATCCCTCTGAAGCTAACTTTAGTTGCATGGAGTACATCTAAATTACTTGAAACTCCACTTTTCAGCGTTATCGCCATTTTTAACTGTCCTTTGTACAACTAATTCTCTCTTTCCCTACTTTTTCTGCTAATTAAGTGTACTTTCTGCATCTATTCTAGCCTCGCCTTCACTACCTTCATGCGCGAAGCACCATTCGTCTCTTGGAGGCGCCTTCAGTTTGCTAAATTATTGCTGCCGGTATTTCCATTTTAGTAGTAATTACTTTCATTGCTTATCTCCATAAAGTCCTTTTAGTTCCTCTTCCTTCATCGTAAAAGAATGTTTTTCTTCAGGAAAACGTTTATTCTCCACATCCAATCCAGCACCAATCACCGGGATCGAAAGCGCTTTGGTTACTTCTTCTGCAAGTTTTGCAGAAGGATAATCATAGGCTGTTAACATGACAATTTTTCATTCATTCGCTTCATTTTCCTGCTCAATATATATGTGACATATATTCAAATGCTGTTGTTCCATATACGCTTTTAAAATGTTTATTTAGATGGGTTAAATCAACAAAGCCACATTCAGCTACTGCTGAATAAATATCTCCATTTTTTTCGATTAACTGCTTTGCACGTTCTATCTTGCAGTTAAGAAAGTATTGGTATGGTGTAATTCCAGTATGAGCATTAAACAATCTGATAAACTGAAATTTGGATAAATGAAGTTCTTTAGATATCTCGTCAAGTTTAAGTACATTTTCTAAGTTGGTATGAAGCATTTCCTTTGCTTTTCTGATTAGAGCGTTATCTTTCTTATCGTCTGTAGAAAGATTAGTTTGAATAAGGCTATCTGTGAGGGATAAGAGTAATTCACTGCAATAAGCCTCATCTTTTTCGCTAAATATTGCATTAGAAAGCCTTAATATTCTTTGTTCAATTCTATAATCATACACAATAGGGGTTGAAAAACGTACTATATCCTTTTTCTCAATAACCTCTAGAAGCAATTGTGGATCAATATATAGCATAACATAATCAAGGCCTTCTTCATCATGTGCCATTCCGTCATGTGCCTGTTCTGGATTAAAAAGCATAACACCATTTTGATATGATAATTGTAAACTGCCATTCAAGTTATAATGTTGAATACCACGCAATGTTACACCTATTGCATACTCCTGGTGAGAGTGCTTTTTATACTTAAAATCAGTAATACTTGCTGACAACGCAGTAATACCTGCCGATTTTTTATAGATAAATTTGTCCACTTCATTCACCTCAAGATTAACTTACCTACATCCATATCATGATTGCAGCATAAACTAAAAATAATGCCATGATTACATTAACAGCTTTTTTATGATTCTGTAAAAACTTCTTGAAGATTGTACCGAAAAGAACCCATATAATAAATGCTAAAAATCCAATAACAGTTATAACTATAACACTTATAATCACCGCTGGCATTGCGGTATAGTAGGGCAAAATAAATCCAGGAATGACAGCCATTGTAAATAATACTACCTTTGGATTTAAAAACTGCATAAGAAAGCCTGACATTAAGGTGGCAGTTTGGTTTACAGTTGGTTCTGATGTATCCATTTTATAAATTTGATAAGCGAGATAGAGCATATAAACGCTTCCGATGATCTGCATAACAATTAAAATTTTTGGAATTATCGTTATAAGCATCATATTCAAGATAGCAGAAATAATAAGTAATAAACCAAAAGCAATAGTTGCTCCATACGTATATTCCATTGCCTTTTTTGTCCCAAAATTATGCACTGTGGATAATATAGCGATATTAGTAGGTCCAGGTGTAAAAGTAACAACAAAACAGTATATTAAAAAAGATGCAATGTCCATGAGAAAACTCCCTTCAAGCTGTTCTCATATACTACATCTAAAAGTTAAATATCATATAGTATATTATTGCAGATATAAAGCTTCTTCCACCATGGATCTGTGTGGCAGTAATAATGTGGCCTTCCTTTGAACAGTATAAAGACTTGTCTGGATTGGTCGTTCAAATATGGCGATTCTAGTAAATAAAAAACCCTCCCATTTGACCTAATAAATCTAGGTTTGCTTGAAATGAGAGGGTTTTATAAGGGTTTATAAATGAGACAATAACTGTAACATCAAGAAATGGTTCGGTAAGTTTATTTCTTGATCATATGATACTCATTTTACTTAAGGTTATTTATAAATTTCTCACTTTGAATTGCAATATTTTCATACTTGAAATCTTGGACATAGTGCCCGCTATCTAGCATAACCTGTTGACTGTCATTCACATTTTCAAGAAAGTCTTTTTGATATTGTTGCCATTCCTTCTTATCAATTCCCGTCCCATCACCATTCGATGTGAAAAACAACATAGGAATCTGCGGTGCTGGTTTTTCATTAACCTTTTGAGCATTATCTTTAACAATTTGAATTTCATTTATCATGGGTCTTGTTTCTGTTCTTCTATAGAACACTGCTTTATATATATCTTTTTCGTGATCCGTTAGTGTCCCCCCTTTAATTGCGGATTCACCGTTGACAAAAGAGGGAATAAATCGTGTGACACCCCATTTAGCTCCTAGTGAAAACAAGTCGAATATAACCTTGCTTGGTAATTGGACATTTTTATAGGCAGCTGGAACAGCTGAATCTAATCCTATAATCGCCGTAACTTCATTCGGATACTTTTGTGCCCAATATAGCGCCTCCAATCCAGCCATAGAATGAGGAAATAATACATATGGAGCGTTCTCGCCAGCTAGATTTAAGGCTTTTCTCGTTTCTTCCAGAACGGTATCTATGTCTCTTGGAACATCTGCAATTTCACTGAAACCATATCCTACTCTCTCTACTACTGCAATTTTATAGTCATCACTTAATCGAGAATATAGGCTTTTGAAATCTAAGGTTGGGGACACCGTTCCTCCTCCTGCCATAAATACTAAAGTGACTTCACCCTTGCCTTCCGTGTATACGCTCATAGAATGTCCGTTTACTGTAACCATTTTACCCAATGGCTTAAATAATTCAGCCTCTTGATTCAATTTGATATTATGATTAATAACGCTGACTAAAATAGCTATGAACAAAATTCCAATAATTCCCGCTATACCTAAGCCCGTTAGCTTAATGAAACTACTTTAGATTTGGGACTATTCACTGTGCTATTAGTAATACGAAGTTTTTTTGTCGAAGGTCCTCTAATATGTATGATTTTGTATACCTGACATCCCCATGATGGTTCGAGCAGGAAACAGCTATAGCAATGATCAGTTACGAGCATATATTGAAGAAAGCCACCCTAATATTCAAATTGTTGATACTATTTGGAATTTAATTTTAAAAATCCCCTCAGGTATCTAACGTATATGTCTAACTTACCTGATGCCTTTTTTTCGTTGTCTACTATGAGGGGATAATACCATGAGTCTCATCATTATTTTTTCTTCTGCACATCGGATTCTTTTGGTTGGGTAAACAAGAAGATGAATCCAGCTAAGGAGATACCTACTAAAAATGCGATTCCCAGCGGAGTTTTTTCAGTTGGAGTTTCTGTTGACGACACACCTGATCATCTACCTTTCCTTTGTTTTCGTCTTACATAGGTGTTAAAATCAGCATTTAATCGGGTTACTTCCTTTATTTCAGTCTTATCTCCCCCGAACAATGGCCCTCCTACGACGATGCTGAACCGTCCAGATGTAAAATAGGTACCCTGAACATTTAGTGAATCCAGAATCAAAAATATAGCAATTACAAAATCTATGATGGTTATCGTTATATTTTCCGATTTGGAGCCTGATTTGCTTACAATACGAAATCCCCCGGTTATTGGTCCCCCTATGGATACTGAGAAAGCACCGTCCGTTTGTATAAACACACCTGTGATCGAAACCTGTCCATTGAGCAGTAGTGTTGCGGTTATTAGGTTAATATTTCTGAGTATAATATTCAATTTTTTCTTGTTGATTCGTTTCAAAATAACATCACCGCAGTCATCTCCTCGACGGTGTGAGGGAGTTTATTGGTATATCATATGTACGAGAGAGAGTGCCTGATCTAAACTATTTCCTCTTCTGAGACCCAAATTTATTCTTCATGAAGGTAAAAAATAATTATATATAGATTGAACTGAAAAACTTTACAGTACCAGTGACAACATCTCGGTTTACAAACCGCTTAATCTCAGGATTATCGTTAACAGCCGAACCAGTAATCAATCAATTACTTCAAGAGGGCAATTATTGAACCATTTCATGAAGGCTGCATGTAGGATCAAGTTCTTGTCCTCCTATATCTATGATGTGTCACAAGATATTCTCTCGATGTTCTTATCCCTCGACACCGTTAGCTTAAAGAAAAGCAGCCGATCAAAAGACCGGCTGCTTACTTGTTCTTATTGAACTAACGTGTCCCGTTAGCTTAATTCCAAAATCCGTCGGGTAGACCGAGGGGCAATAGCTCCAATGCTTGAATATGTAGTTATCCGATGGATTCCCTCCTATGAAACACTAATCTCTCTTTTCATTAATTTCTTAAATGCAGAGTAATCCTGACCGGATTTAATAAAGCCTAGTATTTTTTCGGCACATTCTGTTGGACTCAACTCTTCAGTATTTACTTTAAGGTCATATTCATTAAAGGAATATATTTGGTCGTATTGGGAATTCGCTAGTCCAATCTGTCGATCTCCTCTGATTTGCTCTCTTCTTGTGAGTTCTTCTTTCGAGCATAATACGCCTACAAACAATGTTGGATGATCGAACAATAGATCAAGGTAATCATTTAACCGCTTGTCATTGTCGATTACGGTATCGACGATTACATTTAAACCCATTTCTGAAAACAACTTAATTGTTGCATAATAAACTGAGCCTATGGGATCAAAAAGTATTTTTCCAACATCATCTACTTCTCTTGTAGGTTCAATATCCGGAAAATTATTATCAATAAAATCATTGTAATTACCAAAAAAAGCATCTACGGATAAATGATGAAAAGGAATCTCTTTCTGATTTTTCAGTTCCATAGAAATACTAGTCTTTCCGGAACTTGAAGTTCCGTTCAAGAACACAATAAGTCCTTGCTTCACAAGAATCACCCTCACATATAAGATTTGCGTATCATTCAGACAACATTATATTCATAAAGTTTATTAAATTATCCAACTGATAAAATATTCGAGAAACTATTAAAATATCCTGCCAGTTAGCTTAATGAAGAGTTTAATACTTTATTTTCATCTGACATTCATTTCATTGATGATTAGGATGGCTGCTTTTTGGGATAGCTTTTAACTTTATTTTTCATTAATCTTCATTCCATCATTTTTTTGATTATCCCCTCAAGATATCCCCCCTATCTATAATGTCATTGAACAATACTACTGTATGTATCTTTGCTGTGTAACAAAAACCTCACTTTACATAGAAACGTCATTATTATAGAAAGTGCAATTTGGGCTAAATTAACTACTCCATAACCATTGAATTCAGTACAGTTCAAAAGAAAAACCCAGTTGCAGCAAGGAAATGCTGCAACTGGGTTTTAAATTCAATGCCATTATAACCTAAAGCTAACGTCAATATACCATAAAGTTTACATAAGGATTCTTAAACACCACTATATCTTATAAGCCTTCATCGCTTTACGAATCTCTTTCATCGTTGGACGCTTACCATACATGAGTACACCTGTACGATAGATCTTAGCGGATAACCAACCGAAGAATAGAATGAATATGATTAACGCGAGTAATGACATCCATATTTCCCAAGCTGCTACTTCCCCGATCCCAATCCGTACAATCATCGTCGTTGGTGAGAAGAACGGAATGAATGAGGATACTTTCATCAAGATTGAGTTAGGAACACTAATGCTGAATGTTCCGATATAAAAGGCAGCTAGTGATAACATCGTGATCGGCATAACCGCTTGACCTAGATCCTCTGTACGGCTAACTATCGAGCCAACAGCAGCAAACAAAACCGCATATAAGAAGTATCCTAACACATAGAATATGAATCCATAGATCAATACGTCTAGACTAATCTGTGATAGATTCAAATCGAAGTCTGCCATTAGTTGTTTATTTTGCGGCATAAGTACGTTCGCTACGAGCACCAGTCCGAAGATTGCAATCTGGGTCAAGCCTACAAGGAACATCCCAATAATTTTACCGAACATTTGAGTCAACGGTGACACGCTCGTAATTAGAATTTCCATAATCCGTGAACTTTTCTCCGTTGTTACTTCGGCAGCAATCATATTCCCAGTTGTCATAGAGGTGAAGAAGAATAGAATGATCAAGAGATAGACTAGACCGAAATTCAACATTTTATCGGGTCCGTCTTCTTTAACAGCTTTGTCATCAGTAGAAGTCTCTGGATTGACACTTTGTGTATTAAACTGTACTGGAATTCCTAACTCCGCGACTTGTTCAGCTGTGAGTGAATCCTTCACAATACTTTGTGTTTTTACAGTCTGCAATGCACCTATAAGATCAGCGTGAGCAACTGGATTTAAATATTCTCCATCCTTAGAAGAATAGTTCACTACGGGGAATATGACTGTATTATCTTCAGCAAACTCTAGATAACCTTCAATGGTTCCCTCTTCAATATCCTTCTGCAAAGCTTGCACGTCCGCAGTATCATATTTCACAAATGTGAAATCTTCATTATTCTGCGCTTTCCAATAACTCTCTAGCTGTCCAGCCAATTCAGCCTGCTGTCCATATACCAGACCTACCCGTGTAGTCTCTTTATGCTCCTTCAAATCTTCGCCCGTAAACAACTGGATGAAGTACGGAATATTAATCGCAATAGACATAATGATAGCTAATACTAATGTCGTAATGATAAAAGCCTTCGTCTTCACCTTATTACGAAATGTAAAACCAATGACAGTCCTTATATTATTCATTAGATTCACCTACCTCTTTAATAAAGATTTGATTCAGTGTCGGTTCCTTCAATTCAAATTTCTCGACAACACTTTGTTGCATCGCTGTCTGCAATATCTGTTGTGCAGCAGAAATATCTGAAATTGTGATTAGATAGGTCCCTTGCTCTTGTACTTCCACATGACTTACTCCAGGAATATCCTTTAGTCCAGATACCTCACTCGTTGTTCCAAGCGCTACTTGTTCACGTGGATATCTACCTTTAATTTCTTTTAGGCTCCCCTGAATAATCGGATTAGAACGATCCATAATCGTAATATTTCTACATAGTTCCTCTACATGCTCCATCCGGTGAGTCGAGAATAATATGCTCGTACCTTGATCGCGAAGTTCCTTCACTGTTGATTTCAACAACTCCACATTGACCGGATCCAACCCACTGAATGCCTCATCTAAGATGAGGATCTGAGGCTTATGTACAACAGCTGCAATGAATCCAATCTTCTGTTGATTCCCCTTGGATAATTCTTCAACTCTTTTATCATAATAGTCCGGAACTTCGAATCGTTCCAACCAATAGCGCAGACTCTTATCTGCATCCTTGCGTGACATGCCCCGGAGCTGAGCTAAATAACCGAGTTGCTCACTCACTTTAATCTTCGGATATAGACCCCGCTCTTCAGGTAAATAGCCCATAATTTGTCGAAGTTCATTGCTATGCGCTTTCCCATTGTACAGAATACTTCCATTATCGGGATATATGAGTCCTAGAACCATCCGCATCGTCGTTGTTTTTCCCGCGCCATTGGCCCCTAATAATCCGTAGATTTCGCCCTCCCCAACTTGAAGAGATAACTCATTCACTGCCGTCTTTTCTCCAAATTTCTTAAACACTTTCTCTAACTTTAAAGCCTCCATATTATACTCCCCTCTCTGACTGCGCAATGACAGCCCCATCTCTTTGTATCCATAGACTTAATATTTCATCAAGCTCCAGTCCTCGTGTCTTCACCAATTGTATACCTGAAGCTTGTAAAACATTCTCCAATTTCTTACACTCTGTAGTTATCATTCGTAATATATTCGCTGGTTCCTGCTCAACTTGAACAATTCCTGGTAAATTTTCTACCATCGCTCTATCGCTTCGGATCCATACTTCCTTCCAGTTATCCATAAGGCTATCTTTTTCAACCATACCGAGGAGTTGACCTTGATGTACTAGTATAATGAAATCGGCTAGTTTCTTAATCTCATCTACAATATGGGTGGACAATAGAATCGTTGTATCACCTTGTTGCATATAATCCTGCAATTCATCAATCATTCTCTTCCAAGCAAAAGGGTCAAGCCCCGAAGAAGGTTCATCTAGCAGCAGTAACTTAGGACGCGGCGCCAATGCCACCGCAATTTCCAACTTCCGTCTTTCTCCCTTAGACATCTTTGTCAGCTTGGTGTGCCGAGGAATATTAAAACCTATCATTAATTTCTCGAACAACACATGATCCCAGTCTTTGTACCAGTATGAACGAAATGCTGCGACCTCCTCCGCCGTAAGGTGGTCCTCTTCGAGGTTAGATTTCTCTGACACATATCCTATTTGTTGCTTAATCTCGGGTGGAATACCATTAGGATACGACTGCCCGAACCATGTTATATCCCCTTCATCGGGTATCACCGTCTGCATCAGCATATTGATCAACGTACTTTTTCCTGACCCATTCTCTCCTACGATAACAACGATATACCCTTGTGGAATAGCCAGATGAAGTGGACCTATCATTTTATTTCTTCGCTTCTTTTTAACACCAACCATATTAACGATGCTCTGCTCCATTTAACGATTACTCCTTCCCATGCTCAGGATGATATTTACGCGTTACTATATCTAAAAATAGCCTCTTCATCTCCTCTTCACTACACTGAACGGATATCCCAACATCAACAGCCTTACTTAGTGCTTCCTCAACAGACTCTCTTCTGAATACTTCCAATTGAGATATTCCTACCGTAGCAACAAACGTTCCAGTTCCTTGCTTCGTCCTTAGAAGACCTTCACCCTCAAGATCTTGATATACTCTTCGAATAGTGATAACACTGCAATTTAGCCAACTGGCAAATTCCCTGATCGATGGCAAAAGTGTATTCTCCTCGATCTGACCATTTATGATAAGCGATCTTAGCTGAGTCTCGATCTGATGATATAGTGGCTCTGCACTATTCTCGTTAATTTGAATTGGTATCCACACCTTTCACACCTCATTCCTCAACTCTTATATAACTAATTACAGAAGATCTCTGTGTTGTAATCTGCGGAGAGTTAACTTACCCAATAGAGCCAGGCTTATCACTCCAACTACTAGAGCACCCCACATGATTGGCGATAGTATCCCCCACTCTTGGCTCATTCTCACCGTATATAACAGCAGGTTGCCATCTAATAACCAAATGATAATCCCTACAATAAACGTCATTCCCATGATCACCATCGATAACCAGAAATACTTCCTACCACTACTTGTAAATTCAAGATGAATATAAATCCCTGTAAAAACTAGTGCATATCCAATCCACGTTAGTGCGAAACATATATAAGCTCCTATAGACATTTCCGATCTCAATTGATAGTTAACTCCATATATGATACTGAACACAATCACACTATTCATCGTCAATGCTATGAACATCTGAATATACCTATAACACATAATGACTTGGGGAGAGATCGGCAGCGTACGAAAATAGATCAACATCTGTGTGTATGAGTCCTCTGTGAGATATTTAAATGACTTCTTTGAGTAATAAAAGCCTAGCATAGGAATCAGTGTAAGTAGTAGCATATCCGCCAATGGATCTAATTCATTCTGATGTTCGTATTGCCCCGCTATAAGCGTGCTAATCATTATACCTATATAACCCATGAATATTAATGAAACGATGACCATGTATTTCTCGATTTTTATATCTTTTTTGAAAATCATCCAAGCATCTCTTATTAAGATCTTCAACCATTTCGCCTCACTTTTAAAAAATGTTATTCTTCATTGTCCGCTCACTGTGCTCACTGTATATATCAATATACACAGTATAATGTGTGTAACATCCTACGTCAACCATTAATTTCACATTTTTCCCATACAAAAAAAGACCCGCAGTTATACGGATCTCTCATCATGCTCATCATTAGCTTACCTATAAAGCATATATTCTGTTGTACTATATCCCGAGGATGACTTCCCATACAGGCTTCGTATGTCCACCTGGATACAGAAGATACAAAAGACTATATACCGTGGCACCTGTAATCGCTGTGAAGAACCACATGATTGATGTTACTTTTCCCCATTTGCGGTGCTTCGCGAACTTAGACTTAAATCCAAGCGTAAGTGTAGTAAGCCCGAAAACAGCCGCAACGGTGGCGAGAATAATATGCATAATTAGGAATATTTGATAATACACTCGGAGGTTCTCTGGACCACCCCATTCGGTATTACCCACAAATATCGTGCGTGACATATAAATAATGAAGAATAATAACGCAGCTATCGCTCCACTGATCATAACCTTCTTATGAGCTTCCTTCTTACCTTTAATAATTAGAATCCAACCAATGGCTACTAATACTGCACTGATCACTATAAAGGTAGTACTTAACGTCGGTAACAAGAAATATAAATCCATGAATATCCTCCTAAAAGTTTTTTTGAGCTACATACAGGCAATACTTCGGAAAAACTAGCATCGGAAGCTTACACCTAAAGGTTTCTTTGAGTTACATCATCATCTTCTTCGCGATTCTCACTCTTATACCAATGATAGAATATATAAGCCAGCATACAAATGAAAGTAATCTCCTGTATAAACTTCATCAGAATAGCACCCACCTGCTGATCAACGAGCGGACTCATCAAGTTAAAAAATGTAGGCCCCCCGAAACTCTCCAACAATGCAGATGTATCCCCAGAAATACAATACCCCATTGCCTTAGCCCAAATATCCGGGTCACTGTATGTAGCATACATAGGCTCGACCGCGAAGATAATCAAACCACATGCTGGAGTCAATAATATCATATTCAAAAAGATATAGCCCATTTTACCAAGACTTGAACCTTTTCTCTTCTCCGGTAGTGGGTTTAATAGCGTCCACCACATGAGCATAGCACTCACGAACAATACAATATAATACAAACGGTGAACGTTAAAATGTAGCATCACGTAATCATGAATAGCCGGAATATGATAGAAAGAGAACAAACCATTAAATAGAACGGCAGCAACGATCGGATTAGCCAAAAAACTTAACCGCCGAAATGGATTCACCCTCAATAGTGCACGCCACAACCAAGTAGGCATACCGAGGATGATTAACGGAGGTGCCAATAAATACGAGAGAGCCATCGTCAACATATGGAATGTGAACATCATATGACCTAATAAGCTTACTGGGCCACCCTGAGCTAAATAGAGCAGTAATATCCCCGTAATAAACATCGTCTTCTTAGCCGATGAGATCGGCGGCTCTCCTTCCGCAAACTTCTCACTGAATGGGCCTACGACAAGCAAATAACCAGCTATTATGAGCAGCATGAACACCATGAATAATGGGCTCCATAAGTCTGCAAAACTAAAGTATTCCAATCCCAGCATCTGATAACCTCCTAACTTAAACGTGTTTCTTTTACATTTATCCATTCAAGTAGAAACGGCAATGCCGTCTTTTTTCAAAGACGGCACCTGTTTCAGCGGAAATATAAGGAATAGAGTATCAAGTGAAACTTATACTTTCTTATATTTTAAAAAAGAGGTGGCTTAAGCCACCTCTTCTTATCTTACCACCACATCCAAAATACTGCTGTAATGACTGCCGTCCCTGCTACGAAGAATCCACCTAGCATGAACACAATCGGTAACAAATGTCCTTTATCCTTCAAATGCATCCAATATCCCATTTGAACAAAAACCTGTAGGATGGCCATTACCAACAATAAGGTAATCGTAAAGGCTTTGTTTACTCCTCCTGCCGCTACTGTTGCAAATGCGATTAGAGTCAGCACAATGGAAAAGATAAACACTACAATATGTTTCTGCGGACCCTCATGTCGAGGGCGGCGATTAACCACCTTGTGCTTGATCTGTTCATCCACAGTCATGCTTTAGCCCACCTTTCCAAGCAAGTAAACGACCGTAAAGACAAATACCCATACTACATCGACAAAGTGCCAGTACATAGCCGACACATAAACCTTTGGTGCCGTTACAACGGTTAATCCTTTGGTGTACAACTGTCTAATCAGAAACCCTATCCAACAAATTCCGAATATAACGTGAGCACCGTGGAATCCGACTAACGTGTAAAATGCCGAGCTAAATGCACTTGTCGTCATACTGAAATCATTATGCATCATATACTCATAGAACTCATAGATTTCAATAATTAGAAATCCAAGTCCCAAAAGAACTGTCAGCATTAACCACTTCTTCAGTGAGGTTACATTATGACGATGCATAGCCTGAATAGCGAAGACACTCGTCAAGCTACTCAATAGTAAGATTAACGTTGCAAGTCCCGTCAGCGGCAAACTGAAAAGTTCAAATCCCGATGGACCTTCATTGGTCTGATTACGCAGTGTAAGGAATGTAGCGAAGAGAGTACCAAAGAGTACGGCCTCGCCACCAAGAAAGAGCCAAAAACCAAGAATTTTGTTACGACCTTCAAGTGTTGCCTTCTCAGGATGATGAGGCAATTGGTCCTCTACCTGTTCTACATGTGCTGAAGCCATTCTTATACCCCCTCCTCTTCCAGTTCCTCTGGTTCAATATGCCAGCCAGCATCATCAAAGTGCGACCGAAGCAACATAGATCCGAACGTGATGAGAAGCCCTAATCCACACACAACCCAGTTGTTAAATATAAAGCTCATAAATGAATTAGAGAATTTCTCATTGCTGAACATAAAACCAAGTCCTGCGATAAAGATTCCAAGAGACATCACAAATGGAAGTATGGTAGGTGAAGGCATATGGATAGGCCCTACCGGCTCGGCAGGCGTCATTTCCTTATTTCCATCCATTTTTTCTTTCCAATAAGCATCGAGACCCCGCACAAGCGGTATTTGTTTAAAGTTATACTCCGGTGGAGGTGATGGAATCGTCCATTCTAATGTACGCCCATCTCCCCAAGGGTCATTAGCAACACCATTTGGTTTTCTAGATGTGAGGTAAATATTAACAAGGAATATCATCACACCCACACCCATTAAGAGTGCACCAATAGTACTGACTAAATTCATCGTATCAAAGCCCTGATTCGGTAAATATGTAAATACGCGACGTTGCATCCCAATCAATCCAAGGAAATGCTGGATGAAGAATGTCATATGGAAACCAATTGCAAAGGTCCAGAAAGTCCACTTGCCCAGAGTCTCATTTAACATTCGTCCGAACATCTTAGGCCACCAGTAATGTAGTCCCGCGAATATTCCGAACACCATACCACCGACAATAACATAGTGGAAATGGGCTACGACGAAATACGTATCGTGGTATTGATAATCTGCAGGAGCAGATGCAAGCATCACACCCGTTACTCCACCCATTGTAAAGGTTGGGATAAATCCAATTGCAAATAGGTTAGGTGTCGTAAAGGACACTTGACCTCCCCACATCGTGAACAGCCAGTTAAAGATCTTAATCCCTGTCGGTACAGCAATTAACATCGTAGATATCGAGAACAAAGCGTTAGCCACAGGTCCAAGCCCTGTCGTAAACATATGATGCGCCCATACCATGAATCCCAAAAAGGCGATTAAGATGGTAGCGAACACCATGGAACTATATCCGAAGAGGCGTTTACGTGAGAAAGTAGGTATAATTTCCGAGATAATACCAAATGCAGGTAAAATCAAAATATACACTTCTGGGTGTCCAAAGATCCAGAATATATGTTGCCAAAGGATTGGATTCCCACCACCCGCAACATCGAAGAAGTTGGCGCCTAGAATCCGGTCAAAAGATAACAGTACAAGACCAACTGTTATTGCTGGGAAGGCAAACAAGATCATCGCTGAGGTAATGAATGAAGTCCACGTAAACATAGGCATACGCATAAACGACATCCCTGGTGCTCTCATCGTAATAATAGTTGCTAGGAAGTTAATACCCCCAATTAATGTACCTAACCCTGCAATCTGCAACCCGACGGTATAGAAGTCCACCCCATGCGTGGTACTATACATCGAACCAGACAGCGGCGTGTAGGAAGTCCAACCCGCATCGGGTGCACCTCCCATAATCCAACTAAGATTCAATAAGATTCCCCCGAACAGGAATGTCCAGAAACCTAAAGAATTCAGGAATGGAAATGCCACATCTCGGGCACCAATTTGAAGTGGAACAAGAGCATTCATGAGAGCAAATATAATCGGCATGACACCTAAAAAGATCATTGTTGTTCCATGCATTGTAATTAATTCATTAAATGTTTGTGCATCTATCAAATCATTCATCGGCTTAATTAATTGAAGTCGAATTAGAATTGCTTCAATACCACCAATACCAAAAAATAATCCCCCGCCAAGTAAATATAGGACACCGATTTTCTTGTGGTCAACAGTTGTTAACCAGTCCATTAAGCCTTTGTAGCGCTTGACACTATGAGCGTGAGCCAAGGTTCGTACCCCCTTTAAAGTCCTTGCTGTTATTAGTAATCTAATTTGTAATTGGCTAAGTATTCTGCAATACCATCAATTTCATCATCCGTAAGCCCCAAGTCTTTCGGTGCTGGCATTTTATTTCCTGGCTTCACTGATTGTGGATCATGGAGCCATTCCTTCAAATTGTCCTCAACGGTGTTCGTATATTCCCCAGGCGTCTCGGAATTCAACAAGATACTCGCAACCGTTTCACGCGAACCAATTCCCGTAAGATTCGGTCCAGACATACCTCCTTGATCACCAACGGCATGACATGTCAAACATTGATTCTTAAATGTATCTGCAAGTGCTTCATCTTCTAAAGCTACCATCGGTGCTTCCATAGCCGTAATCCATTGATCAAAGGATTCCTGACTTACCGACTTCACTTTAAACTCCATAAACCCGTGTGATGGTCCACATAATTCCGCACACTTACCTAGATACACTCCTTCATTAGGAGCAACGAAACTAAATTTGTTAAGCGTTCCATCTGGGTTAGTGTCCAGTTTCCCTGATAAGGAAGGTACCCAGAATGAGTGAATTACGTCTGCTGTCTTCAGTTCAAACGCAATATGCTTATTCGTTGGAATGATTAAATCTTGTGCTGTAGTAATGCCATACTGAGGATATTCAAATTCCCACCAGTACTGATGCGACGTAACTTTCACTTGTATAGCATCCTTGTCATTAGAATGATCATTCCCGAAAGCAAATACCTCTTTAACAGTAGGTACTGCAAGAACAAGTACTAATATCAATGGAATAACGGTCCAAATGATTTCCAACTTGAAATTACCCTCAACTTGTTCAGGCATTTCTGTGTGTTCCGGTTTTCTACGGAATTTAATGAGTACAAATGCTGAAATCACAAAAACAATCATCAATACAACGAACATAATCGAGATGGACAGCAATATTAAATTGTACTGCCCCTGTGCCACAGGCCCTTGCGGTCTCAGCACCGACAAGTCCTCACGGCCACAACCTGCCAACAGCAAAGTGAACATTGCTAGCATAGGAAGGAGTCTCTTCATGGCCTGCCATCTTTTCATCATAATCTACCCCACTTTTTATGCAATTTAATATATTTTTTCAAACATTGATCACAAAAAATACCTTTAAAACAACGAAAAATATGTATTTGTCAATTAAAAGTATCACCTAGTTTAATATAAGTTTAAGGTACTACTTTGTCAATGATTGGCGCCTAGTTCACAAATTGTTCAAATCTTTGAAAACAGCATAGCACTAGCGTTTGTAATCGGTTTCATATGATGAAAAGAGTTTTGCCCAAGAATGTAGTTTATAATATCTCCTTGAAAAATACGTTGTTATGCTACTCTTTCTATATTTGCCAACATTGTGTCATCCGAAACATATCTGTCACATGTTATTCTCATAACCAATTAAGCTTAAACTGAACCATGTCCAACAACAAAAAACCGAATTCCGCGGTTAGTACCGCAGAAGACAGTTTATAAGGGTCTTTCATAAAATTCAATAATTATTGCGTTATAACGCAGAAGAATTCATCCGTCCTAGTTCATGCTCTACCACAGAGGTCAATTCCTCTTCGTATCCTCCCATAATATGATATTTCCTGACGTAATCCTTTACAAACTTCTTTGGATCCTTAGGCTGGAAAATACGTGTCATTTCCCTTAGACTTTCCTTGACTTCGTTATGACCTTTAGTTGCCATAATTGTTCCCTCCCAAATCGCTGAATGAAAAGCTCGGGTTAAGAGAATGCCGAAAAGATCTTCCTTAAAACATCGTGGAGTAATATGCATTATGTGATGGATAGAAAGCTCTTCGATTACCGCTCGAGTATCTGACAAACGAATATCCCGAAAACCAGTGTAGCTGAATCACTCATTCCTATTGTATCATACTTCTCCAACGGTTACAGTAGTTGGAACACATGATTGTCTTTTTCTTTTTATATTTTTTAGTATATTAATAATCAATCTTTGGAGGAAAAGCGATGTATCTATTTCTCATTAACAAAAAATCCGGTAGTGGAAATGGGCTCCGAACATGGAACAAAGTACACCCTTAGCCGTCATTCCAGCCGGTTCAGGTAACGATACAGCTCGAAGTTTTGGTATACCACTTGATACAAAAAGCGCGTTAGAAGTTATTTTCGCAGGGCAAGCTCAGACTATTGATCTGATCTCGACTTCAGGAGTTCTAACATTAACAGCGCTTGCCATTGGCTTCGATGCCCAGGTCGCAGAGAATGTGCCTAACCATCCTTACGATTCCATCGTATCCCCTAGCGCCTTACAAATGATAATCCCAAGACATGCATAGCACTTCATAGAATCCTATATTTTCAAAAACAAGGGGGGGCTGTTCCACTCGTTGATTGTCATCTACGAGTGGAGCAGCCCCCCTGATCTATCACAAGATCATTTTATTGGATAGCCATTATTCTGATTGAGCAACGTTATTCCCTTTGAGACCATTAAAAATAAGATTCATAATAATAGCTGTAACACTACCAGCCACAATACCATTATCAACGAGAATACGAAGCCAGGCCGGCAACTGTGTAAATACTTCTGGCACTACGGTTACTCCAAGTCCCATACCTACAGAACAAGCAATGATGAACAAGTTCTCATACCGATTCAGATCTACTTGATCGCCCAGCATCCGGATTCCTGACGAGACAACCATCCCGAATAAAGCGACCATCGCCCCGCCCAACACAGGAGCTGGTACGAGCTGTGTTAATGCAGCAATCTTCGGTACGAAGCCGATCACCACTAATATTCCACCTGCAACAACGATGACATCCCTAGTCTTAATACGACTCATTTGTACGAGCCCTACATTTTGAGAATACGTTGTATAAGGAAAAGAGTTGAATATTCCCCCAACAACAATAGCGATTCCTTCCGCTCGATACCCACGACTCAGATCCTTCGAGGTGAGCTCTTTACCTACAATTTTACTAAGCGCCATGAACACGCCCGTTGATTCCGCCACACTTACGATAGCTACCAAGATCATGGTAATAATAGCTGAGGCATGAAATGTCGGCTTTCCGAAGTAGAAGGGCTGTACGGCTTGGAACCACCCCGCTTCTCTCAACGGAGCAAGATCAACATGACCTAGCATACCCGATACTACAGTACCCACGATTAATCCTATTAGAACAGATATAGAGCGTATAAATCCTTTAGTAAATCGGTTCATCAAAATAATAAACAATAACACACCGAAGCCTAGAGACAGATTCAAGGAACTTCCGAAATCTGCTGCTCCCTGTCCGCCTCCTATATCCGTTAATGCAACCGGAATAAGCGTCAAACCAATGATAGTCACGACTGATCCTGTTACAACGGGCGGAAAGAAAGCAATCATTTTTCCAAATAAACCCGAGAATAGTATGACAAATATACCCGAAGCGATGATCGCACCGTATATGGCAGACACGCCATGACTCTGTCCGATCGCGATCATTGGAGATACAGCTTGAAAGGCACATCCTAACATCACAGGAAGACCAATCCCGAAAAATCTATTCCCAAATACCTGTAGCAATGTCGCCACACCACAAGCAAGTAAATCAATAGAGATGAGGTAGGTTAATTGTTCCGTTGAGAGACCCAATTGCCCCGCCACAATGAGCGGAACAATAACTGCACCCGCATACATCGCTAACACATGCTGAAGTCCTAGAGATAACGTCTGGACTGGATTTCTGTTTTTCTGAAAAATAGGTTCATGACCCTGTTCTTGCTGTTGCATATGCTGTTTCTTCCCCCTAGTTCACAGTAAACTATCTTACTCCTACATTATCCTCTTCTACAAAGGTCACAGTCCCATTGTCTAACGCAGCAATACGTACAAGAGATTCAACACGATAACCCGCCTCTAACAATAGTTGACGCCCTGGTTGGAAGGATTTCTCAATGACGATCCCAATTCCTACGACTTTTGCCCCTGCCTGCTCCACGATCCGAGCTAACCCAAATGCCGCTTCACCATTCGCGAGGAAATCATCGATAATCAATACGCGATCTGTAGGATCAATAAATTTCTTGGAGACTGTAATTTCATTAGTTTCTTGTTTCGTGAATGAGAATACCTTCTCCACGTAGATATCCTGCTTAAGCGTCAATGACTTCTGTTTACGAGCAAAGATCATCGGCACATCTAACTCTAGCGCCGTCATAATCCCTGGTGCGATTCCGGACGATTCAATGGTCAACACCCGCGTAATTTTCTGATCGGCAAATCTGCGTGTGAATTCCTTACCTACTTCTTTCATCAATACTGGATCCATCTGATGGTTCAAGAAAGAATCGACCTTCAAGACTTGATTACTTAGTACGATACCTTCGTTGATAACTTTTTTTCTTAGCAATTGCATATTAAATCCCCCTTTGGTTATATACAAAGCGATACCAGCCTGTACAAGACGGTACCCATTTCCACGAAAAACAGCCCCTTCATCACAGCTATCTCGCAGCAGGGAATTCAGGGCTTTAGATTAACAAACATACCTTACCGTACTATGCTTCTCAGTCAAGTTCTCTGAATAGATGGATGGGAGGGCAAGTTATTGTTAACCCGTAGTCCAATCATTCCGGTGATCAGGTAGAGACATGCAGGCCTATTCCTGCACCTATACGGAGTCATATGACAATATAAGAGGTTGTTCAAAAAGTCATCTTTTGATCACGAAGTATAGCAAGCGGCGTATTCGACATCGAAGATTGAATTCAGCCGGTCCTAGCATATGCTTACGGGGTATGTTTCCTTCGGAAACATTTCAGGTGCTCACGTAGGTACTGCCTACGCTCCGCTCCTCACTCCCTTGCTTCATCCAATCTTCTCGGTGCTGAAAATCTGACTTTTTGAACTCGCAATGTAAGTGTGAAATGTAACTTATGCATTATAACGCATAGCACATCATTAAACAAAGAGGAAAATGCTAGAATCATGTGAACACTAGATTCCTCTTACAATAGATTGCTAAGAATAGACTTCAGGTCTCTATCCTCAGTGTACCGTTCTTCCCCCATATCTAACTCAGTAATCCTAATAGTAGTATATTCTGATGAGGGATCAACTGACTTAAATAACAATGTATCACGATCAGCGATTACGACGTTGTAGTTCATATCTTTAAGCATATCCAAAAGCTGTTCATCACCCGGCTGTTGGTTCTCATCAAGAAAGATAATTCCCCGCAACTGTTTGGTTTCTTCTTTGTGCTTCACTTCGAAATGAACGAGACACTCCTGCATGTCATCATTCCTCCTTATTATTGTTATTATCTTCGTTTCCCACTTGTGAGTCTACGCCCACGTACTTCTTGTAAATTTGTTCATAATGAAGACCGTACCGTTCTGTCAGTGTATCCCCGATGTCTTTCTCCATTTCGTAAAGAACCATCTCCTGTGTGAAATGGCTAAGCAGTAACTCCGACATCGCCGGGTGAATACTCACCATAGCACTCGTTGGACAGTCCTCTCCACGCATGCCGAGCATACACCACTTCCGATCGATAACGAATGAGAATTTACGCCCTAGATTTACTGATGTCTGTGTAAATGATAAGTCCCATCCTGACCATAACATATGACGGCTTAGGGACGTTTCCCCTCCATCTGTAGACCAGAGCAGCTTTACTCCCCTGCTCTCAGCACGCTCCAATTCATCACGTAACAGCGTAGCTTCTTCATGCGATACATCAATGACAATTTCCCTCTCTGCCCTCTCCAACCGTTGCACTAGCGTTGCTAGGACATGGTGGTCTCCCTCTAAAGAAAAGAAAGGCGGCTGTTCGGGCTCAATTCTTGGCATTTGACTCTCGATAAAGGAAAGCGATTCACGCATTTGTCCTGAGATCATGTGCGTCAGTTCTTCCGTCGTAATCATACTATAGCGAATCGGCTCCCCAGAACTATGATGGAGAAATCCCTGCTGGGACAGCCGTTGCAACGTAGTATACACATTAGAACGCGATACACCCAACCTTTTGGCCACCTCATATCCCGATGAAGGACCTTTCCCTGCCAATTCGACCATCACCTTGGCTTCCATCTCCGTAAACCCTAGATTCCGAAGATGATGTAATAATTGATCCATTCTTATGTCCTCCCAAGCTGCATGAACGTATTCCATTTCCGAAAATATTATTTGGCTAGATTGTTAAATCTGTTCCGCACCACACCGCGGGCACCACTTAGATCCTAAGGGCAAATCAACCGCACAGATTTGACAATTGAATGTTTCTTCCGGGGCTTCCCCTTCATCCTTTACACTCAACTCTCCGTCATCTTGCCCTTTCCAATAACGAATTCGACGATCAAGCTCTAGTTGTCTCTCACGCTCACGTTCTAGCTCTTCTACTTGTCTACGTTCGCGCTCTAAACTCTGAGGTTGCTTATCCACTACCTGATCTTCATTTTCATTCGTATCGGCGTAATTAGGGTTTAGTATTTCCAATTCTTCTGGTCGTATAGATTGCTTCTCGGTGCTAGTGACCTTTTCCTGCCTATTTTTAGGCTCACTTCCTGACATCTTTGTGCCACAATGTGGACAGAAGTTCACATTTAGTTCCACACCATGACCACAATCACATAACCTTTCGTTCTGCAATTCTGCAATACGTCCACGAAGTCCCTCTACATCTTCCCACAGTGTATCACAAGCTTTTGACAATTTAACCATTTCTATCTCAGCCACACTCATATCCTCCGTTTGATACCCTACATAGAATACTTTACCCATCTGCAAGTAATGAGTATCCATTTCTCTTTCAACTTCAGTAATTTGAGCTTTAATTTTATTGATTTCCACCATGTTTTGAGCCTTTTGGGTTACACGATTCGCCCCACTTTTGATTCGTTTCATAATATCCATAATTATTCTCCTTCTCGATTAAATCGCAATTATTCTGCTTTCATTCCTATAGTTAGCCCTATGATAGTCAATGGGATTAAGCTTTGACACTTGGCAAAAGGAAGATTTTTCTTTTAGAGGAAGTTCAAAGGGTCATCTTTTGAACTCTTACTTTAACCTGGTCATTAGCGTTATAATGATAACTATTGATTCTTTCCTTAACCAAAATAAGTGAATCTGACTCTATCATAACAAATTTATATATGGATTGTGAAAAGGTATATCCTGTACAGTTCAGAAAGGTAGGACATAATTGCCACAATTAACCACTAAATATCAGTCACATCCGACAGGCGTGCCTATTTCCACACCCTTACCACAGACTCTATCTGCTCCAACAACCACGAGTAAAGAGCTCGTTCTTCAACCTATGGAGGATGCTTTCTATTTCCGTGCACTTGAGCAAGAAGGCATTCTTCTCAATGGTCCACAGATTGATGCCGTGCGTCACGGTCAGGGACCATTACTCACACTCGCTGGAGCTGGTTGTGGGAAAACAACCGTCTTATCCGCACGAACAGGATATTTAATCGCCGTCCGTGGTGTTCCTGCTTCCCAAATATTATTGGTAACCTTTACAAGTAAAGCGGCATCAGAAATTAAAGAGAGAATTGCCAACATTCCTTGTATTTCAACCGCTGCAGCACGGTCTGTACAAGCTCGTACCTTCCACTCGTTCGGATTATCTCTATTACGACAGTCTGGACAACAAGAGCAAATACTTAGTGACTTCTCAACCAGACATACCATTATGAAAATTATACTCCGTCGCCTAAAAGCGGGTGAGACCTATCAGCCAGAAACGCTCTTAGCCGCACTTTCCTCATGGAAGATGAGCGGCAAATGGCCTTCCGATCTCCCCTCAAATACAGAGGAAGAAAAAAAGATCAAAAATATCCTACTTACGTATGAAGAATGGAAACAGGGACGTAATCAATGGGATTTCGACGATATATTGTTACATACAACATTATTATTGAATGATCCCTCTCGATTAACTCAACTGCAATCGCGATTCACCTATTTGATGGTCGATGAATTTCAGGATACCAATACAGTCCAATATGAGATCGTGCAGAAATTATCCGCTGAACAACGTAATCTCATGGTTGTAGGAGATGATGATCAGACCATCTATTCTTTTAATGGTGCACGGCAGGAATCTGTTCTACAGTTCGATCAAGTCTACCCTGATGCTACAATCATCACACTTCCGATCAACTATCGAAGTGATTCTAGAATTCTCGGTCTAGGAACGGCCCTCATCGCACACAATGAATTCCGACGTCACAAGCAACTTGTGGCCGCAGGATCTGAAGGTAACGCCCCTTACTATGCTTCTCCCGCTACTGTAGAGGACGAGGCTACCTTTGTTGCGGATCACTTAGAAGAGCAAGTACGACTAGGAGAGATCACCTACTCCGAAATCGCTATTCTTCATC
Organism: Paenibacillus sp. FA6; assembly: GCF_051550225.1. Taxonomy (NCBI): domain Bacteria; kingdom Bacillati; phylum Bacillota; class Bacilli; order Caryophanales; family Paenibacillaceae; genus Paenibacillus; species Paenibacillus sp. FA6. The sequence continues at coordinate 4,218,521 of NZ_CP188820.1, forward strand.
GAACCGCAGGTAGTAGTCGCTCTATGTTAGAACAATTATTACTTCGAGGAATTCCTTTCGTCCAATATGGAAGTAACACGGTGTTCTATGATCAGACGATCATCAGAACCTTGATGGATCATCTGAGATTGTCTGTGAATCCACGCTGTAAAGAAGCTTATCAGAGTACACTTGGTCCACTCTATATCCCGCGCGAAGATGGTATGAACTATCTAATAGAACAAGAGAAGATACAGTCGAAGAAGTATCCGCTCATTCACCTCTCGCACTGGGATCGTCTTCAGCCTTTTCAGCAGGTAGCTGTCAAGGAAAGGATCAAATTGATCAAGAAACTGGCATCACTCAAGCCGCTGTACGCCATTCAGGAAATGAGAAGGTTGTTCTATGATAAATACTTAGAGGCTGGCGATCCACTTCTTCATACCCAATATAAAGAAACACTCACAGATAGCCTAGATGAGCTTGAGAGTGCTGCTACACGGTTCGATACGGTAGAACTATTCATAGCTCATGCTGACGAATTAACGCTGCGGCATCAGCAAATGGAGGCTCTCCGTGATGGTGGTGCAGGTCAAGCGGTACAGCTACTAACTATTCATCGTGCCAAAGGAATGGAATTCCGCCAAGTCTACTGGATTGGTGCAAGCGAGGGAATTCTTCCTCATAGTACCGTATTGAAAGAACAACTTCCCCAAGAAATGAAGGCCACTCGTCCACAGACGATGGATGCCAAACATGCTAAAGCTGCTGCACTTGAGGAAGAACGACGTCTAGCATATGTAGCTATAACTCGGGCTAAGGAGCGACTTTATATTACCTCACCACTTCAGTACCATGGAAAAGCTGTCGAGCCATCTCGCTTCCTGCTCGAAGCCTTTGGTGTGATTAGTCCTAGAGCTAACTCCAGCAAGTAAGAAGAACGCCCACAGGCGTACTTGACGAAAGAGTTCATGGAGTGGATGACATCCGAAATTTGAGATCTCGCATAGAATATAGTGAGTCGGCAAGAGTCTGTCTTTTTGCAAATCCACTTATTCTTCAGGTAAAATAGAAATATCATAATTAGTGCGAGTTCAAAAAGTTAGGTTTTCAGCACTAAAGTTTAGGAGAGTACCCATTGAAAGAACAAAAAGGAAGTCAACTGTTAATGAATCTGATTCAACAACAGGATAAAGGTAATTGGGAATCAGATACCGATCTTCTGCTTCAGCTTGATGAGTGGAAGAGGCTTCCCCTGTTATATCAATTAGCTCTGGAAGAGTTACAGAATAAGATTAAGCTAATCAAGTCAGAACTAGAACAACAAGATGGTTATAGCCCTATTGAACATATTAAAGTTCGGGTCAAGGAACCTAAGAGTATTCTTTCTAAATTGAAACGTAAGGGCTTCGACCTCACCCTTGAGAATATGCTGGATCATATCCACGATATTGCTGGTATGAGAATTGTATGTGCTTTTGTCAAAGATATTTATCGCTTAGTGGAGCACTTTCAACAACGTGGTGATATTCGTGTACTAGAGGTTAAGGATTATATCAAGTACCCCAAATCTAATGGCTATCAGAGTCTTCACATTATTCTAGCCGTGCCTCTCATTCAGTTGGAGGGAACCCGCTATATAAAAGTTGAGATTCAAATGCGTACCTTGGCGATGGACTTCTGGGCAAGTATGGAACATATATTATTCTATAAGTACGATAAGCAGGTACCTGCCCATGTACACATCGAGCTGAAAGAAGCGGCTGAGGCAGCCTATGCTCTTGATCAGAAGATGCTTAGAATTCAGAAGGAGATCCTTTCTGATTCAGATCACACCAGATCTAAATTTGTCCCAATAGACGGAACCCGTAACTAACAAGTAGAAACGGCGGTTCCATCCCTTTTCTTCAAGAATGGAACCCGTATCTACAGAAATATAAGAAATAGAGCATTGAGTGCGATTTCGAATAGCTTTCTTATATGTTGAAATACAAAATAGCAGACCAAGGATAAACCACCTTGGCCTGCTATTTCTTTGTGCATCAGTCTCTTCATTCTATAAGTACGCTAATAATAACTAGAGCTTAATATTGCTTTCATCAAAATATTCTTCCACCGTTAGTGCACTGGCAGCAAGTCCTGGTGCCAGATCAGTACCGAAATACCGAATATGCCATGGTTCATATATATACCCTGTCTTATCCTCCGCGCCTTCCAGGTATCGGATAACGAAGCCATACTCCGGTGCATGTTCCGCCAACCACTTGCCTTCCCTGGTTTGTCCAAATGACTCTTCCAGCGCATTACCTACACTTGGACTGGAAACATCTATTGTAAGACCCGTCTGATGTTCACTATTGCCTGGCGCAGAACTAACGCGAGAAGCTTCTTCCTCTCCCCTATTACGAACATTAGTTTCATATATCACCTTCTGGCGAGCATAGGAACGGTACCCCGACACTGCCCGCAGTTCAATCCCTTCCGATTCCGCTCTGGCAAATAACTTTTCTAAAGCTTCCGCCGCTTCTTTACGCATCATTCGTTTCTCATGCGGTCCATCGAAAGAGAATGGAACATTCGGCTCCACTAGATCCTTTGGCTCGTAGCCTTCAGGAAGACGTCGTTGTTTATTCACAATCACCGTCATCGCTTCGGGATTCGTTACTACAGAATGGCCATCCACTTCTTGAACTGTAGCCTGAAGTGCATTTTCATTACGTTTCGCCATGACCGGATCGACAGCTTGTCCATCCTTTACAACTTCCTTCTGGTCCCCTTGACCAGCAGGTGGAGCTTGCAATGCTTGTCCCTCTCCTTGAGCGGAACCTCCTGTTTCAGATTCACAACCCGCAAGAAATATGCTAGACGATATAAGCACTGGAGCAAGCAGACGGATCCAATGCTTCGTTTGCCATATCTGTGATTTCATTGTAATTCTCCTTTGTAGAACTTCTTTTACATATGATGGATTGCTAATCCCAGTCGCACGTAACTTTACCATTTATAATACACGACATTAATTTTATATGCACGGTCCAATCTATTCCTTTAACCACGTCCGACGACGTTTCTCAGCTGTATCGGCTGTCTTCTTTAGAATCATTCGCAATGCCTTTTGAACTCCTGGAACTCCCTGCAACAACGGAGTCCAATCATCTGCATGTAACTCCGAATCCTCTGGTGGTGAAAGGTGTATCGTAACATCTCTAAAAAGAGGACCTGGCTCATGTAGCCGCCCTTGCTCAGCAGCCTCCGCTAGCCAATCGCCTGGAGTGGGTCCAATCTTCTCCTTCTCTTCGATGAGTGATGCCTCTACTATGGCTATCTCCTTTGTCTGAGAGGTAGTTGAAGCAGACCAGGTACCAAAAATACTTAACAATAGTTCTTTACGAGGCAATCCCATAAGAGTTAACCTCATCATCGGATCTGCAGCCAACTGCTGAGAAGCATATTCACGCACAGATAACAAGCTTGGGCAAGTCGAATCTCCGCAATGACAAGTCGCTTCTCCCAACATTAAATTTGTTGATGAAGGTAGTAAATCATGAAGCCACAAGGGAGTCTCACCGCTGAGAAGACGGTACAAATCATGCGCATTCTCCCTTAGTTCCAAGAGAATCCCCTCTTGAATTTGAGGAGCACACACCTCCACAGATATCCTCACCTCGTGGTTATTATCTTCAGGCTGTTCATCATCGGATTTGGCGAACGTCCCTATCAATATGCCCGGACGCGCATCCAGTAAGATTTTCGCTACATCTGTCATCCGCATCTCTCCTCATCTTTATTATTATTGAGATAGCAATTCTCACGTTATCGATCTTACAATCCGTGATCAAAAGATGACTTTTTGAACTTCCGCTTACATCCAGTCCTCGCCTTGCAGAGCGATCAGATCCCTCAGATCAGTATCTGACATCTCCGTCAGCCAGGTCTCACCCGAACCTACCACTTGTTCAGACAATGACTTTTTATTCTCGATGAGTTCATCAATCCGCTCTTCCAATGTACCTTGGCAGATGAGCTTGTGAACTTGCACATTCCTATGTTGTCCAATACGGAATACACGATCAGTCGCTTGATTCTCAACTGCCGGATTCCACCAGCGATCATAATGTAGCACATGATTAGCACGGGTTAGATTCAGACCTACTCCACCCGCCTTTAACGAGAGTACAAAGAACGAAGTTCCCTCTCCCTCTTGGAAATTACGAACCATTTCATCTCGCTCTTGCTTCAGCACACCCCCATGTAGGAATGCCGGAGCCTTGCCGTATCTTGCAGCTAGACGTGATACAAGCAAATGACCCATAGCCACGTATTGAGTAAAGATAAGCGCTGATTCGCCAATCTCCTCAATACTGTCAAGCAACTCTAACAAACGCTCCATTTTACCAGAGGCTTCCTGTTTCGTTACCCGAGTTTCCTCTTTGCCCAAAAGCTGAGGATGATTGCAAATCTGCTTCAACTTGGTCAGCGAAGATAACACTAGGCCCTTCCTCGCAATACCCGTGCGCTGTTCAATCTGCACCAACATTTGATCGACAACAGCCTGATACATCGCTCCTTGCACATCGGTTAACGTACAGTAAGATTTCAGTTCAATCTTCTCAGGTAGATCCTTCGCAATATCCGGATCACTCTTGAGCCTACGGAGCATGAATGGTGCAACCAGTCTATGCAGTTCCTGCAATCGACCCTGATCTACATCCCCAGTATAGCGATGACGGAATGAAGATGAAGTCCCTAAATATCCAGGGTTTAGAAATTGAAAAATCGACCATAATTCTCCCAAGCGATTCTCTACGGGTGTACCAGTCATCGCAATTCGATGCTTAGCAGACAATTTCATGACACTTTGAGCTTGCTTCGTTCGGTAATTCTTAATATATTGCGCTTCATCCAGCACGATGGTTGCCCATAATACCTGCGCCAAATCTATGCCATCTCTACCACATAAATGGTACGTTGTAAGGATAATATTATGCTGTGTAACCTGCTGAAGGAACTCTTCCCCATGTAGTCGTTTATTCCCGTGATGGATATAAATAGACATATCTGGTGCGAAACGTTGCAATTCACGTTGCCAATTCCCCAGTAACGACGTAGGGCAAACAATCAGTACAGGTTGGGTCTGCTCAGCCAACCGTTCAAGCAGACAAGTGATAACCTGAACGGTCTTTCCAAGCCCCATATCATCAGCAAGACATACACCGAATCCAAGATCCCGCATAGCCGCAAGCCATTGATAACCACGCTCCTGATATGGACGCAACACGCCGTGAAGCGATTCAGGCACAGCTCTGATTGGCACACGCCGTGAACTTGTTCCTTCGAGAAGAGAAGATAACATCCCCACCGTCTGCATTCCCATGACGGTAAGACCCTTCCACATCCGCTCATCACTATCTTCAGCAGTTAAGTGCATCCAATCGGATATTTCCATCTGGCCTTTCTCGTGGCGCTTAATATATCGCAACACTTGACGGATTTCTTTGAGGTCCACTTCAATCCATTCACCACGGAATTCCGTATATGGAACATCCGCTTCGGCCAACTTAGCCATTTCTTCCAGCGTTAGTGTCATTCCACCAATCGCGGCTTCCACTTCAAATGAAATTAAGTGCTCCATACCTAAAGCTGCTGGCACACCTTCTTTGCTCTCTATCGTTTCAGGCTGTACCATTCTAAGCGCTAGACCTACACGCCGACGGTCTTTACTCCAACGAGATGGAAGCTGAACGCTAACCCCTGCAGCCGTTAGCAATGGGACCGATTCGCGAACGAAGGTGAATAACTGCTCCGGTGTAAGCTCCATCCCTTCTGGCGCTGGGAAATTCAATGCATCACGAATTTCAGCGGATACGAAAGAAGCTTCACCCAGTGCCATCAGAAATTGTTCTTGAACCGCTTCATAATGTCTCCCTCTGACTTCCAATTCCGAATGAGTTCTACCCCATATAAAGCTTGCAGGCAGCCACGTCCCATAATCATCTTGGATCTCAGCCCAAAAAGATACATGCCATTGCTGTTCATCAGCTAGCATCCTCGGCTCCATCCGTAGCCCTAAATTCAGACGTCCCTTCTGCTGAGCATGCTCTTCCTCTTCATCGTTTCCAATGACAGGAATAGAAGTGCCTCCAATGAGAGATACCGCCTTCGTTAGTTCTCCCACTTCACCAGGTGATCCTTGAATTGAAATATCGCGACTTACCGTCAAGAGCCCATCCCACCACAATTCAGCAAGTGGTGAATAACCCCTTCTGTAATTCGCCATATACCGGGAAAGCTTAGCATCCAATCCCTGTATTACATCTTTGATTCCCGTATGAATAATCGCACTTAAGAAGGAATGTAGCACGGCAGCGCCCGCTTCCTCCTTCGTCTCCGAGCCCAAGAATGCGGGAACACCAAATGCAAGTGGGGGCATCGAAGCAGCCAGTTGTAAGAAGCGTTCTACTTCTCGTTTGCCCTTCAATCTAGGCATCCAACGAGAGGTCACAACCTGTTCACTCGTACGTCTACGGGAGCCCGTTGTAACGAGCGGTGCTGTCCCAGGTGCGATCCGACCACGAAGCATTAACTCCAATGCGAAATGCGCCACTCTCACCCAGTAGCTCATTTCAGCACCAGGCTGTACTCCATTTGTTATACAAACCTCATCATCCCAAGCAAGAAGCATGAAGAATGTATCTTGTGGAGAAAGCGCAAGACCTTCTAACGTCCTGCCCATCAGTTGACGTCGTTCCCCACGTCTATTGCTTGCTTTAGGGTTCACGGTAGCAGAAGGATATCGAAGTTCTGCTAGCCGTAACACTCCATTCGCAAAAGGACGAGTTCCATCCTTCCATTCAAACTGTTTAACCACTCGGCTCCAAGCATCCACCCTCGGCTCAGATACCTCACCTGAAAAACAAAAAAATACATCGCCTAACCATACGCCATATAGCGGTTGATTCATCGTTGTCTCCTGTCGTTTCATTGCTTACATATTTTTGTTGCAATAATGCTAACTTACTCGAACTTATAATGTGAAAAAACCCACCTAAAGCTTACTTTCCAAAGGTGGGTTTATACTCTTGTTACATAAAATTGGAACTTATTATTTCAATTATCTATAACATTAAACTCCATTTACCACTGTATATCATACCATATGCACAGAACCAATAACAACCGAACATCACATAACTAACGCAATTATTAAACCAACCCCACAATATGAATGACCTCATTAGGGTAAATATGAATTCCCGACAATCCCGTCAATGCGATATTCACCATCGCTCGAGCTACTACTTCAGCAGGAATCGCGCGATAAACGGCAGCCTTTCCACGAAAGAGAAAATCGAAAGTAGTCATGAATTTAGCACCCACCTCTTCTCCCAAACGCTTCTCGTTACGCTTCCCTAGGAGCAAGGATGGACGGAATAATTGTACTGTCGGGATTCCAATAGCCGAAAGGGCATGCTCCGCCTCTCCTTTGGTCCGATTATAGAACATACGTGATGAAGGATCAGCTCCCATGGCAGATACAGTCAGAAACTGACCAGCACCCTGCGCATGTGCTAATTGAGCCGCATGAACAGGGTATTCAAAATCTACTTTACGAAATTGCTCTTGCGATCCAGCCTTCTTAATGGTCGTTCCTAAACAACAATACACATCTCTCACATTCGTAAATACGTCATCGTATTGATCCAATGTATCCCATTCCACCACAATCTGCGTAAGCTTCGGATGCTGAATATCAAGTGGCGTCCTGACAAGCACCTTTACCACATCATATTCTTCCCGTTGTAGCAATTCTGCAACTACGAATCCTCCAACCAACCCAGTAGCACCTAATACAACAGCCTGAAGTCCCATTGTTTCCTCCTAAAAGTTTTTAGAGCATTGCTGCTTACCTATTCCTTTAAAAACTGACATCGTAAGCGTAATCTTAGTTTTTAGAGCATTGCTGCTTACCTACTTCGTTAAAAACTGGCATCGTAAGCGTAATCTTAGTTTTTAGAGCACTATGGTCTATGACTCTTTAAGAATTTTTCGTCCGAACGTCAACGCTACAATTAACATAATCGTCCCTACCACACTTTGCAAGCCGTACTGTTGAACCCAATCCGGAAGTTCTTTTATCACATTAAATATTTGTCCACCAATCATCGGTCCTAGGAAAGAAGTAATGCCCGTGATTGCAGCATACATTGCTATGAACATAGGTCGTTCACTCTTTGGCGTATCCCCAATCGTAAAGTTGAATACCAATTGGTTGAATCCACCGACACCCGCTCCTAATAAAATATGCGAGATCATCAATACAAATAGCAGAGGCAGAAACGCAAGCAGTCCCCAGACCATGCACGATCCAGCTATAATCGGGAGTGTCCAGAATAATAGTGTCTTATTGCTGATTTTAGCATTGAGATTACCCCACACATAGAAACTAGCCATCATAGATATGGTCTGAACGATAGTTAGCAGTGAGATCGTCTGATAATTAATATGTAATATATCTAGCATCACATAAGAAAATAGTGGAACGACCATCGTCTGAAGAAGTAGCCATAATGCTAGAAACAATGTTGATCTCATAAATGGTTTATCGTGAAACGGCTTTTTCATCATAGGTAATAATCTGTTCTCCGTAGATCTTTCGAAAGGAAGATCTGGATAGAAGCAGAACGTAACAATATTAGCAATCGCACAAATAAATATAAGGATAAATAATATCATAAATCCTGTGCTTTCAGGATTACTATCAAGTATTTTACCACCAACAAACAGCATGATACTGCCAAGCGCATTCAATAACGTATTCCTAATACCGAAATATCTTCCCCTGACACGAGCAGGGACGAGATCACTAATAAGTGATGCCCATAATACACCACCTACAGCATTGGCAATAAATGCAGAGGTATAAACAATAATAAAGACCGGTACCCACCACTCTTTATCAAATATGAAAGGAATGAGTCCTGTAGAGGTCCAGAGTAACCTGTGAAGCGCAACGAATAAAATCATCATCCACTTACGACTTTGCAATTTCTGAATCATAAAAGCTATAAACACTTGAGAAACGTTGACTAACGTTGTAATTGCAAGTACCAAACCGATAACACTAGAGCCTGCACCTAGATACAATAAGTAGCCTGTAAGAAAAGGTCCTCCTAGCAACGTTTGAAACATCGTGGCAGGTATTCCTTCCACTGTTGCAATAAATAAATTTCTACGTTGAAACGAAAATTTCCGTCGTTGTTTTAGCTTAGATGCCGTAAGTATGGGAAAGCACTCCTTTTCATATCCATCTATCCCAGGCAGAAATAATTTTATGGTTTATAGGATTCAGTTTTCATCAAAAATTTTCCTCTCTTTTGTCCCCATTCTACACTCAAGTAAACATCTGTCAATCCTATTTATACGGCAAATAAATTCACCAATGAAACGACTCAAATAACTTCGATAAATTCGTTGTCAACCGAGCAGAAACGGGTGCCGTCCTTTTTCAAAGGGATTATGCTTTCGATGCTAGTGATACTTGGTATCACTTTAAGGCACCCGTTTCAGCGGAAATACAAGGAATAGAGTATCAAGTGAAACTTATACTTTCTTCTATTTTAAAAACTATTTTAAATTTTGGTAATTCATCTCTTCCCTAATCCCACATAACCTGATATAGTTTATAAGCAACAAGAGGATTTAAATCTAATTGAAGATAACTTAGGATTAACAAGTGATTTATTTCACATACGTTGAGACATTTATCATGCTACTCTTTTCGTAGACATAACATTTGAAAGAAATAACTATTGAATGTGCCCCGTCATTATCACGGTTCACATTTTAAATATATGATTCAATTCACAATAAACAATAGGGGGATTAAACGATGAAAAAGAAATGGACGATACTACTATGCAGCGTGATGTTGGTCGGATTATTAGCAGCATGTGGAAACGAGAAGGATGCTACTCCACCTACTACTGAACCAACAAACGAAGCCGTTACGCCAGCAGTAACTGAAGGGCAAGACAAATATCAAGATGGGGCTTATTATGCTGAAGGTACATTGGATGAGAGCAGTGGTTGGAAACCTTATGTCGTTCTTTCAGTGAAAGATGGCGCCATCGCAACCGTTGATTGGAACTTCGTAAGTTCTAAAGGTGGACCTGATAAGAAAACTTTAGATAAAGCTGGTAATTACGGCATGAAGGCAAAAGGTAATGCACAAGCAGACTGGTATGAGCAAGCTGCGAAAGCTGAACAATTCTTGATTGAGAAACAAGATCCTGCAGCAATTACTTTGGATGGTGAAGGCAAAACAGATGCCATTACAGGCGTATCCATTCATGTTAATGACCTGGCCGTCTTAGCCAAACAGGCGTTGGATGCTGGCCCTACTGAACCAGGCGCTTATAAAGATGGATCATATCATGCTGAAGCTGCCGAATTCGACCCTGCTTCTGGTTGGAAAGGTACTGTTGATCTTACAGTCGCAAATGGTAAAATCATAAATGCTTTCTTCAGTGGTGTAAATGAAGCCGGTGAAGACAAACAAGCTAACTCTATTGAAGGTAAATACGGCATGAAGGCAAATGGTGGATCTATAGCTGAATGGCATGAAGAAGCTCAAGCAGCCCAAGACTTCTTGATTGAGAAACAAGATCCTGCCGCAATTACTATGAATGGGGAAGGAAAAACGGATGTCATCTCTGGCGTAACCATCCACGTATCCGACTTCGTCACATTATCTCAAAAGGCCCTTGAAGGTGCCAATTAATAACTGTTAATCTTTATTAATCCTTGGTATTATTAGTCATTGAAATACATTAGAAACCATTGAGGTGAACTTTCATTTTGAAGAAAATTGTCCTTTTGGGCGGAGGTTACGGCGGTGTTCTCACCGCTAAGAAATTAGCCAAGAAATTCAAGAAGAATACTGAAGTTGAAATTCAGCTAATTGACCGTAATCCCTATCACACCCTGTTAACTGAGCTACATGAAGTAGCGGCCAATCGTACACCTGAAGACGCGGTAAAGATTGATCTCAAGAAAATATTTGCCAATCAAAAAGTCGATATCGTTCTTGATGAGATCAAGAACATTGATTTCGAAGCTAAACAATTATCATCCGACACAGCAACATATGACTACGATTATCTAGTCATCGGAACAGGTAGTAAACCAACCTTCTTCGGAATCCCAGGCGCAGAAGAGAATACCTTTACGCTATGGTCACATGAAGATGCTGTACGGTTGAAGAAACAAATTCGTAATATGTTCACTGAAGCAGCTAGAGAAAGTGATCCTATTATCCGTAAAACGAAGCTTTCCTTCGTAGTTGTAGGCGCTGGATTTACAGGTGTTGAATTAATCGGTGAAATGGCTGAGTACCGTGATGAATTATGCAAAGAGTTCTATATTGATCAACAAGACGTTCGTTTAGTTGTCGCAGATATGGCCTCTAAGATTCTACCCATTCTACCAGACAAGTTGATCGCTAAATCCGAGAAATATCTACGCAAAATTGGTGTTGAGATCATTACCAACGCCAAAATTACAGGTGTTGATCCTGCAGCTGTCAAGCTGGGAGATATGGAAGTCGCAGCAAGCACCATTGTTTGGACAGCTGGTGTAGAAGGCTCCGATATCGTAGGTTCACTGGATGTGAAGCAGCAAGGTCGCAAACGTATTGAAACCAACGATAAATTACAAAGCTTAGATCACGAGAATGTGTATGTTGTCGGAGATAATATCTTCTTTATTCCAGAAGGCGAAACGCGTCCTGTACCACAAATGGTTGAGAATGCGGAGCACGCCGCTCCACTTATTGCACATAATATTCATGCCGATGTGATGGGTACAGCGAAGAAATCATACAAACCAGCCTTTCACGGTACGATGGTTTCCATTGGTAGTCGATATGGCGTTGCCAATGTAGGTCTTCCTAATAAAATGTTCATGCTCACTGGATTCATGGCTATGCTTTCTAAGCACTTCATTAACTTATTCTATCTATCTACTGTTGCTGGATTCAATAAAGTATGGTCCTACATGATGCATGAATTCTTCCATGTAGAGAATCGTAGAAGCTTCCTAGGTGGTCACTTTTCCAAGCGTTCACCAAATTTCTGGATTGTTCCACTCCGTCTCTTCGTAGGATTTATGTGGTTCAAAGAAGGTTGGAATAAGATCGGAAAGATTATAGAAGATCCATCACGGATATTCTTAATCCCTCCATCTCCAGTAACTGATGCCACTTCAGCTGCGAGTGAGGCTGTAACTAACGTTGCTGAGGTCGTAGATGCTCAAACTGCTGCTTCAGCCGTTGCTAGTACGGGCGAGACGTTAACCGCACTACCTGTACCTGGTTTTATTACTAGCATTATGAATACCTTTATGGATATATTCTTCTATACTTCCGATGGAGGTTACACTGTACTAGCTGAAATATTCCAAATCGCAATGGTTCTTGCAGAGATCACCTTCGGTGCACTTCTTATGTTGGGTCTATTCACAGCATTCTCATCCATTGCAACGATCGGTATGGGCGTTATGATCTGGACTTCAGGTATGGCACCTTATGAAATGCTCTGGTATGTATCCGCAGCTATCGCTACAATTGGTGGTTCAGGAAGCGTGTTCGGTCTTGACTACTATGTACTACCATGGTTGAAGAAACAGTGGAAGAGAATTCCTCTCGTTAGACGTTGGTACTTATTCACAGACTGAAGCTAGTATACATTGATAAATTCCTAAGATAAGTCAATTAGAGTAATGTGCTATTCGCACATTACTCTAATTATTTCTAAATGGTTTTGAACAACTAAGCTGAAACGGCTACGCCGTCATTTTGAAGGAGTTTATGCTTCCGATGCTAGCGATACTTCGTATCGCTTTGAGGTATCCGTCTCTGCCGAAATATAAGAAAATGAGTATGGAGTGAAACTTATACTTTCTTATATTTTAATAACGACTACAAAACCGATTCCAAGGGGTGAAGCATATGCACACACAACTTATGAATGAAACCATCCGTTTACTCCAGGCTGAATGTTCACCTAAAGCTGGAATTGCGTTGGACATCGATTGGACGGACATGCCGGTTGTGGAATCACTATTGAATAGTTATGACCTAGGTTATGAGCGCAAAGTTCATCTTCTAGCACTTTACACCGTGCTGAAGCTTGCCACAAGCCGTCATAAAGACTGCCACTATTCTGATCCTAATCTAACCCGCAAGGTGTTGGATGGAGATTATTTATACAGCCTTTATATTCAACTAGCCCTCCAGTATAAAGAATTCGATCTGATCTCATTCCTGGCGCCCCATATCAAGAAATGGCAAATCAAATGGGCTGAGGGACATTCCGAAGTTGAGTTGTTATCCACCTGCTTGGAACAGTTCTTAAATATTGAATTTCAACGTCATGCGAACTGTACAGCCGTTGAACAGGTAGGGTAAAGATGAAACTACATGAGACTCTAAATATTAATCTACCTCGTATCAACAGGGCCATTGAGCATATCGTCAGATCAGATAAAGATGTACCTTCTTCCTCCATTATATCTAAAAGTATCCTTACACTTATTCGTTCAGGTGGTAAAAGGATCCGACCTTTGATGGTCATTGTAGGAAGTAGATTCGGCACAACAACACCTGGACATCGACAGATTCAATTAGCTGCTGCAGCAGAATTTATTCATGCAGCCTCACTTGTCCATGATGATATCATCGATCGATCTGATATGCGCAGGGGGCAACCCGCTATGCATATCAATACCGGTGTATCAGAAGCCGTTTATATTGGCAGCTATATGTCTGCACGAATTATCGAACTTCTCTCTGAAGATTCCTCCCAAAGAAATCTTTATGTCCATGACTTGTCAGCGATCGCAACCGCTCAGCTCTGCCTAGGTGAATATGAGCAACTCGAACATAGATATAATTATGATTTCACATTGGAACAGTATTTAGAGAAATCACGGAATAAGACTGCTCAGTTAATCGCAACCTGTCTACGTGTTGGCGCCTTATCTACAGAGACTGAACCTGAAGTTGCGGAACTATTATATCAATTCGGCGAGTACCTTGGGTTATCGTTTCAGATTCAAGATGATCTACTTGATTTCACCCAGAGTCCTGAACTTCTAGGTAAACCGGCTGGCAGCGACCTGATCCAGGGACAAGTTACTTTGCCTGTCATGTACGCTCTGCAGAGACCTGAGCTAGCGGCTACTATACGATCCATAAATGCCACTTCTACTTCAGAAGAGATTAATGATGCTATGGATGCGATTCGTTCCTCTGGAGCACTAGAACAGACAGAACAACTCAGTCATCATTATTTGGAGAAAGCCCAATGTATTATTGACCAACTAACCTCTTTTCCCGCACATCAAGATCTTCAATCCTTGCTCGATTACTTCGCTGGACGCGATCATTAACATATGTATCTAAATTACTGGAAAGTCCTACTTTTGCGACTCTTCCAGTTTTTTTGATGCCATTTATACATATATCCCCTTATTTATATATCGATTTCCTTATCCCCTCTCCTTTCTTCTCACTAATTTTAAAATTAACAAAAGAATCCTCTCTAGTTAACAATCTAGATATATAATTTATATCTAGATTGTTAACTAGAGAGGATATGATTCAAGAATGAAATCATTAAAGAAGCAAGTAACCGTTGCCGTGCTATCTGTACCCATACTTCTAAGCTCCCTAGGTGGAAGTTACGCAAGTGCGGCAACAACTCCCACAACAGTTACTTTGCCAGCAGCACCGTCTTCGGGATATTTCGTAGATCATTATAAAAATAATAAAGCGGATAATTCAACAGTAGATTCAAATCCAACAATCGGATTACTTTCCGGATTTAATAAGCTGTGGACTGCGGGGTCGACCTGGGATACGGGTACCAAGCTGAACGATAGCGTGCTGAATCTCAATATTCTAAAAGTGTTTAACACGTATACTCGCCGCACTGCCGTTGAGGCTGATGTAGCATACTTGGATGACCGTAGAAATCAGAGCTACAGCGTGATCGACGGTCTGGGTTCGCATGCTGATACATACCGGGCTAAAGCGGAAGCGACCACAACGATCAATGATGTCGCAGCAGATGCCACAACGCAAAAATACAGTGACGAAGGTAACAACGCAGGTAGCACAGATTCTAGTCTGGGTAACATGGTGGGGCTGGTCAATACTTTACGCGGTGAATATTCCACGACGAATCCAGCTAAGGCGTACTTTAATTATCCCCGCCCGTTTCGTTGGGTAGACAACTCTCTCGTAGTTCCGACCCTCCTTCCTGTGCAAAATTCTGACCCAAGTAAAGATGGCGGATTTCCCAGCGGTCATACGAATGCCGCATATCTCAGTGCTCTCGCGCTAGCCTATGCCGTACCAGAGCGTTACCAGGAACTAATAACTCGCGCTTCAGAGGTTGGTAACAATCGTATTGTTGCCGGGATGCATTCACCGCTTGATGTCATCGGAGGACGCGTCATGGCAACTGCGGTATCCGCCGCTATCCTATCTGATCCAGACAATAACAGTTTGAAACAGGCCGCTTATGAGGAAGCTCACAGTGAACTATTAACGCAAACTGGTACATCCACAGATCTATACAGCGATTATGTCACGAACAAAAAAGGTTATACCGAACGATTAACATATGGCTTCAGCAAGATTGACTCCATAACTTCTCCAATGGTCGTTCCTAAAGGAGCTGAAGTACTGCTTGAAACACGTCTTCCTTACCTTGACAGTACCCAGCGCCGTTGGGTGCTAGCTACTACGGGTCTCCCTTCAGGTTACCCCGTGCTTGATGATGCTGAGGGATGGGGACGGCTTAATCTCTTTGCCGCTGCAGATGGTTATGGCGCCTTTGCCAACAGCGTAACAGTGACCATGGATTCTAAAAAAGGCGGGTTCAATGCATTAGATAGCTGGCGTAACGATATTTCCGGCACCGGGAATCTTACAAAAAAGGGAACAGGCGCATTGAAGCTGGAAGGCAACAATACGTATTCTGGAGGTACACAGGTTGAGGAAGGTACACTAGAAGGCAATTCGAAGACGGCTTTCGGAACAGCAAGTGTGACGAACAACGGAGGAACTCTCCGGGAAGATGTTGCCGGACAACTGATTATCGGTGAAAATTATAAACAATCTGCAAAGGGTACACTCGAGCTTAACATCGGCAGCAAAACTGATCTACTCAAAATCAATAAAATAGCAACACTCAACGGAAAATTACGCCTACATTTTACGGATAATTATGTTCCCGTTAATGGAGACACAATTATAACGTTTAATGAACGGGATGGAGCTTTCTCTTCCATTGAAACCGTAGGTTTGCCAAGCCAGTACAAAGTAGAAGTAATCTACAAATCCAACAGCATTCAGTTAAAAGTAACCAAGTAACCAGTCATGTATAAATAAGCGTGTTTAATCACGCACTTTAAGTAAACACTCCAAGCAGAGACGGATATCGTCCTCGTTCAAGGGCGATTTCCGTCTCTGCTGAAATGGGGCTGTCTCAAAAAATAGCAGGTCAAGGATAAACCACCTTGACCTGCTATTTTTTGCTTTTTATCCATTGCAGCTTGCTTCAACAGATTATGGGCAAGCGAAAGCACATGCTTCCGAATTTCAAGCGCTACGCAGTTTCAATCCATAAATTTGGGGCCTTATTAACGACTGATATGATCAAGAGACTAGAAAGAAATCTAATAAAGTGCAAGCCACTATAACCATACTGATGACTTGATTTAAATGATACGAGGCAACTTTCATTAATGTTGGTTTGTTCGGTTGTATAATGCCATGTTCCACCATGAGTAGAATGGCCGCAACGCCTAATCCGATCAGATACATCCAACTCAAATCTCTGAAGAAATAGAGGCTAAATAACAATAACACCATAATGGCATGCATTCCTTTGGCCATCCAAAGCGCTGACTTCAAACCGAAGAAGCTAGGAATAGACCATAACCCATGAGTACGGTCGAACTCAATATCCTGTGTTCCATATATAACATCAAACCCAGCAATCCAGAGCATGACAACCGTTCCCAACACAAAGGGTGTAATAGCGAACTGGCCTGTTACGGCAAACCATGCTCCTATAGGAGCGGATGCGATCACAAATCCGAGATACAGATGACTCAGCCATGTAAACCGTTTCGTATACGAATACACTGTGATCAGAAGAATCGCTACAGGGGATAATATCATACATAGCGGGTTCAACATAGATGCAGCGACTATAAATATGAAGTAATTAATAATAACAAAAAGAGTAACTTCTCTCGTCTGCAACAATCTCTGTGGCAGATGTCTTGATGCGGTTCGCGGGTTCTGTTCATCGTACTTACGGTCTGCCAATCTATTGAAGGCATTAGCCCCATTTCGAGCCGCGATCAGCGCAATTAAGCCCCAGATCATAACCCACCAAGAGGGCCATCCACCCGCAGCCCATACCATTGAAATAACCGCAAAAGGTAGTGAAAATAATGTATGCGAGAACATCACTAGTTCGCCAAATTGCTTACCTTTATAAATCACCTTTTTATAATTCATATGCTTCTTTCATCTCCACGACTTTTTAGAGCGTCCAAATATCTCCACTTGCAGAACTTGACATCCATACAACAACAATGACCATGATGATAAATAAACTAATAAATAGGGTGTCTCTCTTCCTCCATATCAAACGGTGATACTTTGTTCGTGGCTCTCTTATACGAAATCCTCTTGATTCCATCGAGTGAACTAGATCCTCCGCCCTTCTAAATGCACCTACTGTTACAGGTACAAGCAAAGAAACCAACATTTTCCCCTTCTCTTTCCACGGGAGTTCCTTCAAATCTGCCCCTCTTGAGGCTTGGGCCTTGAGTATAATCTGCGTCTCCTCTAGAATAGTCGGAATAAACCGAAGGGCGATACTAATCATAAGCGTAAGACGGTCAGGAGATACCTTGATCCAGTGAAGTGGCTTCAGCACGCCCTCAAGTCCTTGGTTAAGCCGTCCCGGTGTCGTTGTGAACGTTAGGATAGCTGTGAAAGACACAAGGAACACCATCCTTAAGACGGCAAATAGCCCTAAGCGAAATCCTTCTAGATATAAATTCCATGTACCAATACTCATGAGTACGATCCCATTCTTATCCACAACTTTTAAACACTGAACAATAAATATAAAGACCATCAATATCCATAGTGGCTTAGCAGCTCGAACATAATACTTTATATGAATACGTGTTGAAGCTATGACTGCCATCGAGAACAGAAGCATACAAACCATCTCTATCCATGTGTTAGACATAATGATCATAACAACATATAGAAGCATCGCGATCATCTTCGCACGAGGATCCAGGCTATGCACCCACGATCCTGTATCAATGGTTCGGCCGATTAGCAATTTCTCGCTCATATCGATCCCTCTTCCCCTTGTACGTCCTCTGAGTTGACCGATTGCGCAATCCTTTTGGACATAGCCTCTGCACTCAAGCAGGGTTCTTCTTCACTCCATCCAAACTTCTCGGACAACGCACGCCAATAACGGATAGACTGTGGAATAGCTATTCCGTATTTCTCCATTTCATCCGCTTGTGCAACGAATGCTTGTACGCTCCCCTGAAATACCGTTCTGCCTTCGTGTAGAACCATCCACTGATCTGCAAAAGGAAGTAGCTCATCCATCCGGTGTGTGACAATAATGACTGTTCTACCTTCCTCTTGGCACAAACGATATAATAATTGAATGAGTTCTGCCCTACTAACCGGATCTAGCGTAGCCGTTGGTTCATCAAGCACTAATATATCAGGGTCCATAGCGAGTACCGACGCAATCGCTACCTTGCGCATTTGTCCACCACTCAACTGAAATGGATTACGAGAGAGTAACTCTAGGTCTAAACCCATTCTTTCCATCGCTACATGTGCGCGTTCCTTCGCTTCTTCTAAGCTACATCCGAAGTTCATAGGGCCGAAGCATAGATCCTTCTCCACGGTATCTTCAAATAATTGCTGTTCAGGAAATTGAAAAACAAGCCCTACTCTTTTGCGTAATTGCTGAAGCTTTGGAGATTTCTCTCCTGCTACCATCGTAAGATCAAGCACCTGAACGGTTCCTGAAGTTGGTTTCAATATTCCATTAAACATCTGTAGCAAAGTAGACTTACCAGAACCCGTAGCTCCAGCTATACCTACTAACTTACCTGCCTCTATATGCAAATCCACCCCTTGAAGGGCGGCTTGACTCCACATACTGTTGGCATCATACTCATAATTTACTTGTTTGAATGTAATGGCCATAGCGCCTCTATAAGCTCCTCTTCACAACTAGGAATCGGAATGTCCACCCCATGCCTATGCAGCTCATTTCTTAGCTGGAAGGCAAAGGGTGCTGTCAAATGACACTTTTCTAGCATAGACTCATCCCGAAATAGTTCCGTTGGTGTTCTATCCGCAATAAGCTTACCTTCGTGCAATACGAGTACTCGTTCTGAAGCGGCGATCTCCTCCGCATCATGCGTAATCGAAACAATCGTATACTGTCCACTCCTATGCATATCAGACAAAATAATCATCAGATCATTTCGAGTCTTCTCATCTAGCATGGAAGAGGCTTCATCAAAAATAACTACTTCCGGCTCCATACTTAATATAGATGCAATGGCTACACGCTGCTTCTGCCCCCCTGATAGCTCACTTGGGTGTTTATGCAACAATTCGGCAATGCCAAACTTAGCAGCGTAGGTTTTCACTCTTTGTTCCATCACTTCTATGGAGAGGCATTGACCCTCAAGTCCAAAAACAATATCATCTTCAACCGTCGTACCAACAAACTGATTATCCGGGTTCTGGAACACCATTCCTACCGTCTGTCTAATTCTCCCGATTGTATCTGATTCCAGTTCTATTCCTTTCACCATGATCGACCCCGCGCTTTTCGGAAGAAGTCCATTCAAAAGCTTGACGAGCGTTGATTTACCAGAACCATTCGCTCCGACCAAAGTCACCCATTGTCCTTGTGGAATGCTCAGAGATATGCCGTCTACAACGAGCTGATCCTTCGCGTATCCATAGGTTACATCCTGAAGTTCAAGAGCTGGAGCGTTCTGTCCCTGCATGGCGATCGATTCTCTATTCTCTAGAGTTACAGGTTCAAATTCATCCCCCGTATACTGGCGCCTTCCCAAACCATCACCCTGAAATTCCTCAAATAAAGATAGTTTTGTTAAAGAAGGCACTAGATATTTAACTGCAATACCAACCAAGACTCCAGTAACCAGACCCGTCAACAGTAGCAATGGCATATAATAATAAATATTCGATGTTTGGAAAACAATCGACGCAGCAGTGATTTGTCCGAAATTATGCCCAACGCCGCCTATAACACTTACTCCAATTAAACTGACTTGATTTCGCCCTAACTTGATCACTATGAACATGACGATAAAGCTAAATAGTGACCCGAATAGACTGAACAGCATACTGGAGAATGTTCCAAAGATAAAAGCTGTAATAATAGTCTTCAATATAACCAACATCAATGCATCTCTACCTCTTAAAAAGTATAAACAGGTCAGAATCATGATGTTCGCTAGTCCTAATTTGGCACCTGGAATTTGAAGATTAACAGGGATAATAGATTCTACTATACTAAGAACAACAGCTACTGCAGCAAAAATCGCCACAATAACTATTCTTTTCAACATACGGGTAGATTCCTCAGTTGACAATGACATCTGGCTCATCTCCTACATCTTGCACGCCATTAATTTCAACCATAACCCGGTGGGGCAAACAAATGATACTCTGTTTGGGTCGGTCAATAAATCCAAAGGTTTGACATACTTTATCTGGGCAGTCCGTATCATACATTTCCACACCGTAATCATGCACTTTAATGACATTCGTTCCGCGCGTTGATTTAATTTCGATGATTTGTTCCTCTTTGGTCAACTCGATCGTCTTAAAAAGCTTACCATTCAAAGTAATATCAGCCGTCAAATTTTTAATGTGATTATTTTCACTAGCATCTCCGGGAAACCATCTTGGAACTAGGAAGAATAAAGCCACAGCAGCAATGATCGTAATAATCAGTAGGTCTCCGCGTTTCATGGATAACTCCCTTATATTTTATATTGTTTACAATGTATACGTCCTAATTATACCTATCTTCTGAAGAAGCTTCAACGTCTTATTCGTATTGATTCAATACTATTTGTCAAACATGATGTTAGTCCTTTCTTTTCATTGTTATTATTGTTATAATCCATTTCGAAAATGCGCTGAAAATGAGGGAATACTATGAAACCATTCAAACATGCACCGTTACTGCTAATGTTATGCCTGATGATCGCCTTATCAGGTTGTGGAAATTCCAAATCATCCTCTAACTCAAAGATTGAGCCTGTATCCAAATCCTTCTATGTATTTGATACGATTGTTCAAGTAAGAGTGTATGATGACAAGACCACAGAGAAGAATTTCGATGATATTCAGAATATTCTCGATACGATTGAGATTCAAATGAACCGGAGTAATGACAAGAGCGAGGTTGCCGACGTTAATCGTAACGCGGGCGTGAAGCCTGTGCAAGTCTCTGAAGATACCTTCCATGTCATCTCCGCGGCTTATGAATATTCCGAACGCTCTGAAGGTCGGTTCAATATGGCTATCGGCCCCTTAGTCTCATTATGGAATATCGGTAACGAGGGTGCCAAAGTGCCCCCAACCGATAAGATCAATGAAGCCATACAACTTAGCAACTATAAGAACGTAGAGCTCTATCCGGACAAGCGTGAAGTGTATCTCACTGAAAAAGGAATGTCTCTCGATCTTGGCTCTATTGCCAAAGGCTTCGCAGCAGATAAGATTGTCGAATATTTACAAGCCGAAGAGTTTAACAGCGCCATCGTTGACCTTGGAGGAAATGTGTTTGCTATGGGGAAGAAACCCGGGGATAAATTATGGACCATCGGTATTCAAGATCCAGATGAAACTCGCGGAAACCCTATCGGCAATATTCATGTAGACAACATGACGATTGTAACCTCAGGTGTGTATGAACGTTATTTCGTGGAGAACGGTAAGCACTATCACCATATTCTAGATTCGAAGTCAGGCTTTCCAGTGGAGAATAATATCAACAGTGTCACTATCTTAACTGATAAATCCATCGATGCCGATGGGTTATCTACCGCTTTGTTCGCATTAGGTATTGAGAAGGGTCTAGCGTTCATTGAGAGCTTAGAGCATACAGATGCTTTGTTTATTACCAAGGATAAGCAAATCATCGCATCTTCAGGTATACGAGATTTGCTTACAATTACGAATGACAATTACACTTTAGTCACGGAAGAAGAGCAATAGTAGCCGGTTTTATGGCTCAACACTAAAATCAACGCTTGACTATTTCGATAAGATCCGATTACAGTTCTACACAACTAAACCTTATACTGGTCTTGATCCGTTGTGAAGTAACTTAAGAACCACCTTACTACCGTTCTATAGAGCCAACAGCACCCAACGTATGGTATAAAGCTTGCAACGGTACATCCTTTTTCTGCTTGATCTATCGATTCACTCCAGATTCCTGCGGTAATACATCTTTTAGCCTATTAAAGGGACAAACTATCCTACTTATGATTAAATACCTGCGTGATTGCAGGTACCTTAGTGATATCATTGGTTTCGGAAGAAAAGCCTGCACTTTCGAAGGAATATGACACTCATCTGAACAAGTAAGTAGGAAGATTGTCTCCTTCTGATTCCACGGTTTTAAGCTACTAATAAGAGGGATTGGGTCGGATGAAGTGGAGAAGTACGAAGCAGCGCAGGTGATGGAATTGTCCTGAAGAAGCGATAGCGTTCGCCTTTGTCCTCTGATTTCAACCGCTAAGCGGTATACAATCAAGAAATCGGAGGGCAACAGCGATCGGAAGGACAATCCGTCATCGTAGCGGCCTCTTACACAAGTTTTGGTTTTGAGCCAGTTTTATTTATTGAAATTACAAAATCAATATGATAAGATACGTTTAATTTAATGAATGGAGTTGAAAAGGATAATGTATTTTTCTTGCTGATTATATACAATAATAAAACAATAAAAGCGATATTTTACGCATGTTTTATTATTTATATGCAAGAAAGTTACTATATCTTTTCACTCAATCGATATATCCATATCTAATCCCAGCGCGGGTTGGATTTGCTGTATTTATTTGAGCTACAAGAAGGTAACTTTCTTGTAGCTTTTATTTTTGTATACAGGAGGATAATTTTATGTCATTAATAAATGTTACAAACCTGACTTTTGCCTATGATGGCAGTTACGATAACATCTTTGAAAATGTAAGTTTTCAAATCGATACCGATTGGAAATTAGGATTTACGGGAAGAAACGGCAGAGGTAAGACAACATTTCTCAACTTATTGCTTGGTAAATACGAATACAGTGGACATATTTCTGCTAGTGTCAGTTTTGATTATTTCCCTTTCCATGTCGAAAATAAAGAAAGTAATACCCTCGATGTAATCAATGACATTGTTCCAGACTATATTCACTGGAAATTAATCCGTGAACTTTCATTGCTAAAGGTTTCTGAGGATGTTTTATATCGGCCCTTTAATTCATTGTCCAACGGAGAGCAAACGAAAGTGTTGTTGGCTACATTATTTCTTAAGGAGAATCATTTTCTATTAATTGATGAACCAACCAATCATCTTGACATGAGTGCAAGAAAACTTGTCAGTGATTATCTCAATACCAAAAGCGGATTTATTCTAGTGTCTCACGACAGATCATTTCTTGATAACTGCGTAGATCACATACTTTCAATCAATAAGACCAACGTAGACATTCAAAAAGGCCATTTCTCCGATTGGTGGAAAAATAAACAGAGACAAGATAACTTCGAGCTTGCAGAGAATGAAAAGTTAAAAAAAGATATTAAACGCTTGTCGGATGCTGCTAAACAAACAGGAAACTGGTCACATGAAGTAGAGAATACTAAAAATGGGACAAGAAATTCTGGCTCTAAGGTAGATAAGGGGTATATTGGTCACAAAGCTGCTAAAATGATGCAACGCTCTAAAACAATTGAGCAGAGACAGCAATCTGCAATTGATGAACGGTCTATACTCCTTAAAAACATTGAAAACTCTGACAGCTTAAAGATTTCACAACTTCATTTTCATAAAAACCAACTTGTTGAACTTGAACATGTCTCGATTTATTACGGTGAGAAGATGGTATGCACAGATATAAGCTTTACGATTGAGCAAGGTGAGCGAATTGCACTTTCAGGTATAAATGGCTCCGGAAAATCAAGTATTATCAAACTTATTTGCGGTGATCATATAAACTATACTGGCACCTTCAGAATGGGAAGTCAGCTTAAAATATCCTATGTTTCACAGGACACCTCACATTTACAGGGTAATTTAACGGACTTCGCTAGAAACATTGGAATTGATGAAAGTCTTTTTAAATCTATTTTAAGAAAACTTGATTTTTCCAGAGTTCAGTTTGAAAAGGATATCTCAGATTTTAGCGGCGGTCAAAAGAAGAAAGTGCTGATTGCAAAAAGTCTTTGCGAGAACGTTCATTTGCATATTTGGGATGAACCGCTTAATTTTATCGATATTATTTCTCGCATGCAAATTGAAGAGTTACTGCTTGAATACTCACCAACCATTCTTTTTGTGGAGCATGACAGTGATTTTTACAACAACATTGCTACAAAGATCATTGAACTCTAATGTTATTTCGTAATGGATATGGCGTAATCTTTATTATAATCCGTAGCACAAATAGGTTGCTTTCTGAATTTATTTGTGCTATGATTGAATTTGTAATTTGAAATTTAACCCCATAGCGTTCCTCGCAAGAAGAATAACCCTTCACCTAATGAAGTTTGAAATTTCTATTTTAACAAACCCTAATGAAGTAGAGTTTTAAGGACGTATCTGATTCACACTGGCGCGGTCATTGGAGCCGTAAGGACAAAAGAGAGGTAGGGCTTTTGTTGTGTTGGAAGTCATTTATTCTGTAACCCATCTGTGCTAAAGGGACCAACTGTAACCATCTTAACTTGGTTGACAGGGGTTAAATATATTGCTTGTTATGCTGCAAGCTAACAGAGCACCTAGAATGAATATTCCGGGTGCTTTTTCATTTGTCTACACGTTCACATCCAACCCACCTATCACATACCCTTATATCAAAGGAGTGATCAGGTATATGCCGAATGATCGAATCATTGTAGATCTCTCAGATCGTAGTTTGTATTTGCTCGACGGCTCTAATCGTGTGATTAGGGGCTTCCCCGTAGGAATCGGAAAGATGCTAACTCAAACCCCACATGGTGAATTCACCATTATTAACAAGCAATTGAATCCGGGTGGTCCATTCGGCGTGCTATGGATGGGGTTGTCCAAACCTCACTATGGCATCCATGGGACGAACAACCCTTCATCCATTGGGAAAGAAGTATCCCACGGATGTATTCGAATGTTTAATAGCGATGTCCTTACGCTATCTTCACTTGTCCCTATACACACGCGTGTAACGATTCGCCCTTGAATAAATTTATCTGATCGCTCCACTCACGATTTTGAGTACAGAAATACGATTAAGTTTGGACTTACCAGCGACGATAGCATCCAATGTTCCGTTGGCAAGTGCAAGAGGGATTTTGCAGAAGTTATATATAGGATCTAACTTGATCCGACTCGTATAAGAGTCAGCAATCTTCAAGTTCTGCCGAGCATAATCTAACATTTCATCAAAACTCCATCCTGGTGGATGAAAATTCACACCACGCTCGGAATCCTCAGAACGATTACTTATAATATTCACCAATTGTAATCCGCGTCCAAAAGCGACACTTTGTTCCTTGTTCACATCACTTTCTCCGTACAAGGTCCACAAATCAGATAGCATAATCCCAACTAACCCAGCAACATAATAGGTATAGTCATCTAAATCCTCTTTATTCTGAATGTTCCAATTCTTCAATGCCCATATAGCCATTCCTTCAGCCATAATTGAAGTGTAACGACATATCATTTCTTTGGTCTGTGTAGGTGCTAGCTTAATCCAATCTGTCAGTCGCAGACTCACTTCAGGAAGTTCCTTCTTATAAGGTTCGAATAATGCTGCGAATTGATCATCTGTATAATTCGTCTTCAACAATGAAGAAACCGATTGCAAAAGAGAAACTTTATCTTCTTTAGCTAGCTTCTCATGATCTTCAATCTCGTCAATCGCTCTCATACTAAGGTACCCTGCTGTAACAGCCTCTTGCAGTCCAGCTCCTAAGTGGCTAATGGGTATAATAAATGTTCTGCTAGTTTGTGCTAATACCTTAGTGGCATCTTTCAGTAATGTCGCATTTCCTTTCATAATTCCACTTCCTTTCCAACGTCACAGCCGCTTTGTAGTCACAGCTATCTCTGATTTATTGTATGATTTATTCATCATACAATACATTCACCCTAGATGCACACCCTGAACCTCTCACGACTCAGGTCGTAGATTTACGAAGTGAGTTGTCATCAAAAAAGAGGGCCCTCTTCTTTATTCGATAGAGGTACCACAC
This sequence comes from Paenibacillus sp. FA6, assembly GCF_051550225.1. Taxonomy (NCBI): domain Bacteria; kingdom Bacillati; phylum Bacillota; class Bacilli; order Caryophanales; family Paenibacillaceae; genus Paenibacillus; species Paenibacillus sp. FA6. Next base: position 4,245,134 of record NZ_CP188820.1, read on the forward strand.
TTACTTTATCCTTTATTGTTCATAGCTCTACTAAGAATTGTGCCCAATGTGCCAATATCTACTACATCCGTTGCCTTCCAATCCTCCGAAATTCCTAATTCATCAATCAACCATTGTCGGCCCGTTTCTTTCCACAGCGGGGATTTACCATCAATTTCTGTTGGCGGAGGGGTCACCATTGTAGGATCGTACTTGTCTCTAAGTTCTTTCTCGGACCCATGATATTCATTCATATCCACATCGCCTGATATTCCTTTAACCTTCCCCGAACTAGAATACTGCAGGAACTCCCAATCCTTCCAACCACCTCGATTAATTGGGGTACCATCATTATTGTAGTAGGCATACCACAATTTAATATCTCCGAATGAAGCATCTAATGACGTATCTATAAAGTTCGGAAATGTATATATCATCGGGTACTTGCCTGTCCGCTGTTTGAAATATTCGACCCAAGCACGCACTGTCTTTACGATATTCGCTTTACTACCCGCTTCCTTCGTTTCAATATCAAGTACCAAAGGTAGTTTCATATCATTAGTTACGGGAGATACCACTGAGAGAAAATGATCAACCTCAATCTTCACACCTGCTGGACTAGTTGCTCTTGAGAAATGATACGCCCCGACCAACAAGCCCGCTGCCGTGGCCTTTTGTACGTTAGTTAGAAATTGCTTATCCTTCACTGTGCTGCCTTCGCTGGCTTTGATGAAGGCAAAAACTTTACCCGCCGCCCGAACTTGTTCCCAGTTAATCGTTCCCTGCCAATGCGAAATATCAATTCCCTGTGCATGGTCTGAGCTTCGTTTCTGCATATCATCACCTCTTCATACATTAGATGTTAATACGCTAGTGATTGCCTGTACTTATTCACAGATCATGAAATATACAGCTCAATTATCATGTATTAGAAAAAACTAACATATAAATCAGACATGCCTTTTAGAGGTTGTTCAAAAAGTCACCTTTTGAACTCGCACATTAAGGGAGCTGTCCACTATGTTATCTTTTCGAAAATTTGCGATCATATTATTTGGTAGTCTGTTAATTGCGATCGGTACAGACTTTTACCTTATTCCCTTTAAAGTATTAGATGGCGGATTTATTGGGATTGCGTTAATTATGAATTATATGTTTGGTTTCAAAACTGGATTGGTTATCATCGTTTGTAGCATTCCCATCTTCATCATAGCTTGGCTCAAAAACCGCGTCTTTTTTTATAATAGCTTATCTGGCATGCTTATTTCTTCGATACTCATAGAGTTGCTGCTACCATTTCAATACCATTTTCTTTATTATATTGAATTAGGGCCTCTCACAAGTTCTATGTTCGGGGGATTCCTACTTGGAACTGGACTTGGTTTAATGCTTCGATACGAAGCTAGCACAGGTGGAACCGATCTCATCGCCAAACTATTGTCTAAACATACAGTTTTGAATATTGGTGTCATCATTTTTTTAATCGATGGGCTAGTTATTGGAATGGGTGGGCTACTTATTTCATGGGAAACCTTTTTCTATTCAGTCATATCGATTTCTTCAGGAGGAATTGCGACTAGTATATGCACCTTGAAGGGTTCATGATTTGGACATACATATTCATAACGCTGTGATGAGGAGACTCTGTATGATCCCCACAGCACAGCGTTAATAGAAATGTATATGCTGCAAACCTGACTTATTGAACTCGCACCATAACGACCTTTGCAGTTCACTGGATGGAAGTTGTCATCCTTTCGGTTTGACAAATAAAGCGGCTAAGAAGGAGAAAATAATCGCTGCTGATATCCCCGCACTCGTCACTTTAAATATCCCGGTGATAATACCGATCACTCCATCCTCCTTCAATTCCGTTATCGCTCCATGCACCAGTGCATTACCAAAACTCGTAATCGGAACAGAAGCCCCGGCGCCAGCAAAACTAATAAGCGGTTCGTACCACCCTAACCCATCCATGACTGCACCTATCACCACAAGCAAGGTCATCGTATGTGCAGGATCCAGCTTAAACACATCGAAACAAATTTGTCCAAACACACATATAGCTCCACCAACCAGAAATGCCCATAGAAATATCATGATATACTCCCCCCGGCTTCGATAGATACCGCATGGGCGATACAAGGGATACTCTCCCCTTGTTGGAAGCTAAGCGGGGAAAGTAGCGCCCCCGTTGCAACAACGAGAATCCGCTTGAGTTCCCCTCTGCGCATACGATTAAGTAAATGTCCATAGGTAACAACTACAGAACAACCGCAGCCACTTGCGCCGGATTGAACCATCTGTGTATCATAATCATAAATCATCATCCCACAATCTTTGTACTCCGTTTGATGCATTGGGATATTATGCTTCTCTAACAATTTGCAGGCGATTTCATAGCCTACCTTCGATAGGTCACCTGTTACGATTAGATCGTAGTAACCAGGCTCAATATTCAAATCACGGAAATGCGCCTCCATCGTATCTACTGCAGCAGGAGCCATAGCCGCTCCCATATTAAACGGATCTGTGATCCCCATATCGATAACCCTACCAATCGTTGCAGAAGTAACCACTGGTCCATCCCCCGTGGTCGATACGATCGCTGCCCCTGCCCCCGTCACGGTGTATTGAGCCGTTGGTGGTTTCTGCGATCCATACTCCGTCGGGTAGCGGAACTGCTTCTCAACGCTTGCATTATGACTACATGTTCCAGCCAGAGCATATTGAGCATATCCAGAATTCACGATCATCGAAGCGATAGCCAGACTCTCCATGGATGTGGAACAAGCACCAAACACACCTAGGTAAGGGATCGATAATGTTCGTGCAGCAAAACTACTACTTATAATCTGATTCATCAAATCACCACCAACGTAAAACTGTACTTGTTCCTTCGTCAATCCGGCATTCTCAATAGCCAATTTAGCCGCTTCTTCCATCAACACTTTCTCAGCTTTTTCCCAACTCTCTTCCTCCAACATAGAATCACCGTGGACAATGTCGAAATCCTTAGCAAGTGGCCCTCTTCCTTCAAATGGTCCCACAACCGTCGCTTTTCCAAGAAGAACTGGTTTATTCTCAAACACCCAACTTTGATGCCCCTTTAACATGTTATGATCCCCCCCCGCCTTGAAATAACCATGTCAAGATTCCAACAACGAAAGCAGCGACCGTACCGAATACGATAACTGGACCTGCAAGTTTAAACATCTGACCACCCACACCTAAGACGATCCCCTCACTGCGATGCTCAATCGCTGCAGATGCCATCGAGTTCGCAAATCCTGTAACGGGTACCGCAGAACCAGCTCCTGCCCATTGCGCGATTTTGTCGTACACACCAAGACTTGTCAATATAACGGATATGAGAATCATGACAGCAACCGTAGGGTCTGCCGCTGTCTTCTCGGTAAACCCTGCCCAATGAACAAACATTTCCTGAACCGCTTGTCCGATCAGACAAATGCTTCCACCTGCAATAAACGCGCGTATACAATTTTTAAGGATAGGTCTTGGCGGTTGAACTTTCAGAGCTAATTCCTGATATTCCTGTTGCGTTGGCGTTAAATTCTTCTTTTTATTGTTTGCCATGGACATTACCTCCATTATTCAATTGATCATGAAGCCGTTAACGAGTGAGTACTGGTCTAACGTTGTCGATGACCTTTTCTAGTTCAACTGAGCATTGCTCATACATTTGCTTTACCTGCTTATTGTTAGTAGATAGACCGAACATTTCTAAATCAGCTTCACATTTTTTCAATGTCGCATATAAGGTTGCCTTGTTCTGCGGTTTAGGTACAATAATCTGATCATCGAACAGATCCACGAATAACTGTCCATAAGAATCAACCTGAGCAAGAAATATATTCTCGACTGCCACACCTATTTTCTCCAACTCTACATCTAACCATGCTCGGTTTAATCCGATCGTAGCAAGCGGCTCATCCATAATGTTCCCGTCCATGATGACAGCTTGTGGCTCTTGTTCTGGCGCCACTGTAATGCCCAGTGAACTCGGTGTAATGGGCTGGTTTTCTTTTACTAATAGAACGTTGACCTCTCCACTCGGCTCCATCACAGCAAATTCGGCATCTGCCAGCCTGAACACATTCTTACTTCTTAGTTGTTCCATTAATTCATCCAAAGTAAGTCGTTCCTTCTTCAAATTGTCCTCGAGGACTTTACCGTCCTTTATGAGGATTGTTCCTTTACTATCTATAATATCTCTAGCCTTTTTACTCTTTATCGTTATAAATTCGATACCCAGAGAACAAGCGACCCACACTAACATCGATATTAGGCCCAAATGCCAAGTGCCATCCACTTCAATCGGTATCGTCGCTGCAAGGCTCCCGATCGTAATTCCAGTTATGTATTCAAATAGAGAAAGCTGAGACACTTGTCTCTTCCCAAGAAGCTTCGTCATAAGAAAAAGAACGACAAGCGTTAAGATCGTACGTACAGTAACTAACATCCATTCCTGCATATGGACTTACCTCCCAAAAGTTGATACAAGTAAGGTGTCCCTAAATAGCTTATTTTAACCGAATACAACTTATTTTCTGATGTGAAGTATAGCTTCAACTCAAGACGGATATATTATGTTCGTTGCTTTCTAACAAAATACGAGTAAATAAAAGAGGTGAACTTAGATGACCGTTGCTTCTCAAGTAAAAACATGCCTAGCCTCTTTAAAGGGCGCTCAAGCCAGTCTCGAACAATTCGCAATAGAAACAGAAAACCAAGAAGCAAAAACAACGTTTACCAGTGCGGCTGAACAAACGCAACAAATCGTTCAACAGGTAGAAACGCGCGTGCAACAATTAGAGAACGAAGAGCCTCAATATAAAGGATTTTAAAGTAAAACCCAAAATTTAATACTCAAAAGAGACCACTGGTAAAGGCATACACATGCCTGTATCCAGTGGTCTTTTCTTGTTATATATCTCTTTTTAAAAGGGGGGAGGCGTATTTATCTAAGGAACCCACCCATTACCTCCTAATATTTCATACGCAATCCATGAAGAAGGAGAATAATCTCCTGCTCACATTTAAAATCTCGCTACAACGAGCACATCTATATGTCTTGCTGTACGCAGTAGTCGCTTCACAATAGATCCTTTCCATATCATTTGAACTAAACGGAGCTTGGATTGACCTACGATAATCTGAGTGGCTTTGTGCTCGTTTGCTTGGGTGATTAGCAGCGTTGCAATGTGACTGCGACGTCTCGCTTGTTGAATGTTAAAGTGACCTCCTAACTGCACCGTTAGCTTTTCTAGCCCCTTAATTCGAAATTCATCTTGTTCTGTCCGTTCTGAATGAACTAGCTGTACATAGGTCACGTACCACGTTGCTTTGAGACGATGAGCAATTCGAAATCCTCTTCGTATTAAGCTTTCCGCATGAGCTGTTAATTCCACACATACGTATATCACTTCTTGCCTCCGCCAAGGTCCTCTTAAAGAACTTGTTCGCTCCCAAGCCTCCAAACGTTCATCTACGTCGTCTGCGATCTCTCTTAGAGCAAGCTCACGCAAAGCAATTAAGTTACCTGTTTTAAAAAAATTACCTAAAGATTGCTCGACCTTATCGAACGCGTAGACCTTCCCCTCCCTTATCCTTTGTTGGAGGGACTGTGGTGCTACATCAATCAACTGCACTTCATCCGCTAGGCGTAAAATATGATCAGGTACGGTTTCCCTAACTCGAACACCCGTAATTTGTTCAACGGCATCATTAAGGCTCTCTAAATGCTGTATATTTACGGTCGTGATTACCGAAATGCCTGCGTTCAGAATCTCAATCACATCTTCATACCTTTTCTTATTTTTACTACCCGGAACATTGGTATGTGCTAGTTCATCAACGAGAACGACATCGGGTAGCTGTCGAATAATTTCCTCAGTATCCATTTCCTCTAGACGCGTACCACGATAATCCACGACTTTTCTTGGGATCTTTCCAAGCGATCCTATCTGATCCCCTGTCTCTTTACGACCGTGCGTTTCTAGAAATCCGATCAACACATTCGTTCCAAACCGCTCTAGATCATTTCCTTCTCGCAGCATGGTATATGTTTTACCGACACCAGGTGCAGACCCAATATATACTTTAAATTGCCCCCGTTTGATTCTTTCGATTTGCTGGTCAACCTCTTCAGGACTTAAACGCCGATACACAGAACTCTCTTCCGGACCTTTCACTTTTGTGGGTAGAATACGTTCTCCCTCATGCTCTGCTCGATCTGCAATTACAAACACATCCACGTTCCATGTCTTTTTTAGAATGTCATGGATGATTGAACCTTGCCAACATTCCTGCCAAAGCGTTTGCTTTGAATGACCCAACACGATCCTGGTCACCCTATGCTCCATAGCACACTTAACTAAGTTATTAGGAAGTGACCTTCTAGAGCTGAAAGGAAGTTCCTCAAATTTACCATTCACTTTTTCAACTAATTTAACAAGCGAACTTTTAAAAGTTTCAGCTTCTCTGCTCATTTTCTTCCGTGTATTCCTAAAGGTAACAACGTAAAGATCCCCATTGAGCCTCTTAGCTATTTGTTGCCCACGTCGAACATAGATTGAACTATTCCAATGATATTGAGCAGATACTAGAATCTTCTCAGTTGCACCCGTTGGACCTAACTGCCCCATCTCCTCGTTATGCTTCTCCAATGAATCGTTAACACCTTCAGCAACGTGACGAAGAGCCAATTCGCGTAGTATCGCTAAATTACCCCTTTTGAAAACAATATCCGTCTCCGCCTGACTAAGATGAAATTTCCCACTGGCCATTCGACTCAATAGTGTTTCTGGCGTTACATCAATAAGTCGAACTTCATCCGCTAGTGCAAGCGTATTGGCTGGCACTGTTTCTTCTACTTCAATCCCGGTCATTCTTCTGGCTACTTCCCCAACACCTTCCAGATCGTATACATTTGCCGTGGTAATAACACTAATCCCCTGACTAAGCAGGTATTGAATATCCTCAAGTCTTGTCAAAAAACGCGCATTCGGTCTATTTCGATGAGCAATCGCGTCCACTAGAATAACTTCTGGATTCCGCTCCAGCAGAACGTCTAAATTCAAATCCTTCTGTTCTATATTATTCTTAGTCCAATGAATGCTGGGGACACGTTCCAGATCTGCAAGTTGTTCTACCGTTTCAGTCCGCTGGGATGTGGTAACAGCACAGATAACAACATCTATGCCTTGTACCTTAAGAAGTTGCCCTTCCCTTAGCATATGATACGTTTTTCCTGAACCACTCACGGCTCCAATAATAATCTTTAATCGTCCTCGATGTAACTGGTAAATAGACATAAGGATTTCTTCTGGGGTTTTTCTTTTGAAGGTTTCCATCGTTATTTGATCATTTCTCCCAAAGCGATGTTCAACAATAACACGTTGACTCTCGGCTCCCCGAACACACCCAAGTCACGCTCTTGGGTATGGTAGTCCACCAATTGGACCAACTCAGCCTGATCTAATCCAGTCAGATTGCTGATTCGTGAGATTTGCGCTTTGGCAGAGGCTGGTGAAATATCTGGATCTAGCCCTGAACCTGAGTTCGTTACTAGATCAATCGGTAGTTGCTGTACAGGAATATCCGGGTTAGCCACTTCCCAAGCAACCATTGATTCCTTGATACGTTTCACCAATTCTGGATTAGACGGTGCATAGTTGTTGGAGCCAGAGCCTGCTCCATGGTTCTCAATACTTGATACACGACCTTGGAACATTGTAGGATTGGTAAACGTCTGTCCAATGAGCTCGGAACCAACCACCTTACCTTCTCCATCTTTCACCATGCTACCATTCGCTTGTTGCGGGAAAATCACTTGTGCTATACCTGTACTAACCGTGGGATAAATAATTCCGCACAGTACGATCATCACAAGACTGACACGCACAGCGATACCTATTATTGAATTTTTTTTGGACGACTCCTTATTATTCATTGCTGTTTCCTGCCTTTCCCGATTGTATTCTATGGCATATAACGCATACCATCTTATTCCAAGGTCTTATATCCATAAGTGTACAAACAGGTCAATAGCTTTGATCCCGACAAAGGGAGCAATAACTCCACCAAGTCCATAAATAAGCAAATTGCGACTGAGCAACTTACTTGCACCCATAGGCTTGTATTTAACACCTTTCATAGCAAGCGGAATGAGCAGTGGAATAATGACAGCGTTGAAGATGAGTGCTGAGAGTATTGCCGAGAGCGGTGAACCTAAATTCATTACATTCAGCACATTCATTTCGGGAATAGCGACCATAAACATCGCTGGTATGATGGCGAAATATTTCGCTACGTCATTCGCAATGCTAAAGGTCGTTAACGCCCCACGTGTCATTAATAGTTGCTTGCCGATAGCAACAACCTCAATAATCTTGGAAGGATCCGAATCAAGATCGATCATATTAGCTGCTTCCTTCGCAGCCGTCGTTCCACTGTTCATGGCTAAGCCTACATCGGCTTGAGCAAGTGCCGGAGCATCATTCGTACCATCACCTGTCATAGCAACTAGTTTACCTTCGTTTTGTTCACGACGGATAACTGCGATTTTATCTTCCGGTGTACTTTCCGCAATGAAACTGTCAACGCCTGCTTCACGAGCAATGGTCGCTGCAGTCAGAGGATTATCTCCTGTACACATGATGGTTTTGATCCCCATCTGTCTTAATTGATCAAACCGCTCTTTCATGCCCGGTTTTACAGTATCCTTTAGATAAATCAATCCATAGATAACGCCGTCTACTGCAACTGCAAGCGGTGTTCCTCCATCAGAAGCAATCACGTTCGCCTTTTCTTCCAAATCTGCAGGAATGAGTCCTCCTTGGGATTCAACCCATTTCCTTACAGAGTCAACGGCTCCTTTACGTACATGACGTCCGTCTTTCAGATCGATACCGCTCATTCGCGTTTGTGCTTTGAATTCAATGAATTCTCCACCTGCTGCAAGTTGATCCTCTACGGTATAATCAAGTTTTCTCATAAGTTCAAGTACAGATCGCCCCTCAGGCGTCTCATCCTTCAAGGAGCTTATCGCCGCCCAATAACCCAACTCATTCTTAGACATTCTACCTACAGGTATAAATTCACTTGCCATCCGATTACCAAACGTGATTGTTCCTGTCTTATCGAGAATCATCGTGTTGATATCACCAGAAGCCTCGACGGCTTTTCCCGACATCGCCAACACGTTGAATTGGGTCACGCGGTCCATACCTGCAATACCTATGGCGGATAGTAAGCCACCAATCGTTGTTGGTATTAGACATACTAACAATGAAATGAGGACTGGAATCGGCAGATCAATGTCGAAATATTTAGCGATGGGAGCCAACGTCACCACTACGATTAGAAATATTAACGTCAAACAAGTAAGCAACGTATTAAGTGCTATTTCATTGGGTGTCTTCTGACGGGTCGCACCTTCTACAAGAGAGATCATCTTGTCGATAAAGGATTCGCCTGGATCAGCAGTAATCCGTACTATGATTTCATCGCTGACTACCCGTGTTCCACCGGTTACCGAGTTGAAATCACCCCCAGCTTCCTTGATCACGGGAGCTGATTCGCCCGTGATCGCCGATTCATCCACTGATGCTAATCCTTCAATAACTTCACCATCTCCAGGAATCATCTCTCCCCTTGAGACAATAACGACATCGCCTTTACGTAACTCCGTAGAATTAACAACCTTAATCTCCGAGCCTATACGTTTATTAGCTTTAATTTCCTGCTTACCTTTCTTCAAGGAGTCGGCTTGCGCCTTCCCACGTCCTTCTGCTAGCGATTCAGCGAAGTTAGCGAATAGGACCGTAAATAACAATATCAAGAACACCGTGATATTAAACCCCAGTTGATCTTCGGTTCCGAAATAACTTGGAAATAGAACCATCATCAGTACAACCAATGTCCCCACCTCAACAACAAACATCACGGGATTCTTTATCATAAACATTGGATTCAATTTGATAAAACTCTCTTTAACAGCATGTTTGGCTATTTCACCATTGAACATGCTTTGGCGGTTATTACTCATCGTTCAAGCACCTCGTTCTAATGGAGTGTTAAAAATTCGGCCACAGGGCCCAAGACAATGACCGGAAGAAACGTCAACGCCCCGATCAATAGGACAACACCGAGCAATATTCCAATAAATAGCTTATTATCCGTACGGAATGTACCGATCGTTTCAGCAACAGGTTTCTTAGCACTAAGTGAACCCGCTACTGCAAGCATCGCAATAATCGACATGTAGCGTCCAAAGAACATCACGAGACCGGTCGATACGTTCCAGAATACGTTATTATCCGCAAGCCCTTCGAAACCGGAGCCGTTGTTCGCTGCAGATGAAGTGTATTCATATAAGACCTGGGATAAACCATGGAATCCCGGATTACTTATTGAACCATAGCCCGAAGCGGTCATGAATGAGAGCGCCGTAGGAACTAAGATAATAAACGGATGCACCAGAATAACAAGTGCAATCAACTTCATTTCCCTGGCCTCAATCTTACGTCCTAAGAACTCTGGGGTCCGCCCAACCATTAGCCCACAAATAAAGACAGCTAATATTGCGTACATCAACATGTTAACCAACCCGACACCTTTACCTCCAAATACGACGTTGAGCATCATTCCAGAAAGTGCTGCAAGTCCTCCGAGAGGTGTTAATGTGTCATGCATGTTGTTGACCGATCCCGTTGTCGCAGCCGTTGTAACGGTAGAGAACAATGCCGATTGTGCTATGCCGAACCGAACCTCTTTTCCTTCCATACTACCTTGAGAAGATTCAATACCTAGCGCATTAATCGCAGGGTTTCCGGAATTTTCAGACATATAACTGACGCTTAGAAATACCAAGAACAGAATCATCATGGCTGAGAATATGACCCATCCTTGCTTCTTGTTCCTCGCAAACAGACCAAACATATACGGTAGCGATGCTGATAAAGTCCACATACTTAATATTTCAATAACATTCGTCAGTGGACTTGGATTCTCAAATGGATGAGACGAGTTGACTCCAAAGAATCCACCACCATTTGTTCCAAGATGTTTAATGGACTCCAGTGAAGCGATCGGACCCATAGATATTTGTTGCGCTACCCCTTCAAGCGTTGTTATCGAAGCTGTCGGGTCGAACGTTTGTGGTACTTTTAAGCCAACCAATACGATGGTAACAACAAGTGCTAGTGGTACGTAGATACGAATAATAGCTTTGGTGAAATCCTGAAAAAAGTTACCTAACCCTTCCCCACTCCGGGTAATCCCGCGAATAAATGCGACCGCAATCGCAGCTCCTGACGCTGCCGATGTGAACATCATCATCGTAATAATTGCCATTTGCGTTAAATAAGTCAAACCACTCTCGCCGCTGTAATGCTGCAGATTGGTATTGGTCATAAAACTGATGATTGTGTTAAGGGCGAGCGATGCTTCCATATTCTCGTTACCACTTGGATTTCCTGGCAGGATTCCTTGAAAACGTAGAAGCAAGTAACCAATGGCGACTAACGCCGCATTCGTAGCAATTAAACTCAGTACAACCTGTTTCCAATTCATACTGTCACGATTTCTTAACCCGATGATCTTGAAGATCACATTTTCGATGGAACCGAATATCTTATCCGTCCGATTGGGTTCATTGGAGAATACATGAAACATATAAGTACCCACTGGCTTCACCAGCAACAGTAGTACAACAATCACAATTCCTATTTGCAGTAAGTCCATGCTTAATATCCTCCTTATAGGGATGATTTCTTTGAATGAATATGTGTTTCTAGAATTTCTCAGGATTGACTAACGCATATATAAGGTAAATGAAGATGAGTATGGTTAATGTAAGTACAACAATCATTGTTCCCTTCCCCCTCCATCCACCAACGTTCCGCACCAATGCGTGAACAGTAACAATAATCCGAATCCAACAATTATAGTAATGACCATGTAGACATCCATCATTATGGGATTGCCCCTCTCTCATGTAGATTTTTGATGGTTGATCCTTATTCTATTTTTCAATTAGGAATCCAACGACCACGGACGGCAGATCTGAAGATACAGACAACCAAATTGATCACATCTTCCTTAATTAGGTCCTCTCTTACCTTTTAAAGACAACAAAAAAGAAGCTCAGTGAAAAGTAGCTTTTCCAGAGCTTCTTAGTAAGTCCATGACCAAATAAACTCATGAACCAGCCAGAAGGCGGTTTGCTGCCTCTCCCTGCACGCTTACGAGGTTAGCTGTCGGATTCGGGCGAGGAAGTCGCCCTATTCTCAAGTCACTGGTACAGTACTTAAGAAATTCACCCCATGGACATGTCCGGCGTTTACGCAGCAGACATCTCCGATTGGTTCCCCCGTTTCTGAATTACACAGAATTCAGCGTTCAAGACATTCTTTCAATAAACTTTACATAACGCATTCCTCTCTCAGATTTATGCTTACGAGGTTAGCTGTCGGATTCGAGCCGTGAGAGTCGCTCTACCCAGCAAAGACCGAATTGACCTTGCCAGGATTCACCCCTGCAGCTACCAATTTCCGACTCTCACACCGAAAAAAGGTAACTACTTTTGGTTCCCCCGTTCTCCGCCACAAGGCGAAAACTCAGCGAAATTAATAATTGAATATATTAACAATTTGTATTTCGTTATGAATCATACACCCGCCCCAACCTACTGTAAAGGTGACTCAACCCCTTCCTAGAGCGAAATAAGGAGTGTCTAGACCAATGATAGCGATTAAAAAATCAAATACCTCCTCCCTGCTCATTGATGCTCCCTATATATCGTTTTCTTATAAATACATTAATATATCCCTATTATTCCAATACAAAAAAGGCCCCCACGAAATGGGTGACCTTATCTGAATTTATACCTAACTTCATGACTATCTGGACCCTAACTAATTCAAATAGATTAAGGACTTTCCACCGTAATAGATCCCACATCGGAGGTCAGTGTTATCAATGGTCCACCGCCATTCATATCACTTTCCCCTTTGGGCGCTCCAACGACTCGACCGACATCGCTGCTCACTTTTAAACTATATTGAAGTGTCTCTGCGAGTATTGCCTTGATACTACCGACATCCGTTTTTGCTATGAGAGTGCTCTCGCTATCCATTTGATTAATTCCAAGTTGAAGACTACCTACATCTGACGTTATCTTGGACTCCCCTTGGATTTGAGCACCTTCGATATAAATCGTGCCCACATCACTACGAATATCATAGATCCCCTGTAGATTATGGAGTTTAATTCTGCCCACATCACTTTGGATCTTGTAGCGATTCACTGAATCTGGAAGTTCCACCTTATAATCGATGCTGAATTGTGAGAACCCGTATTCCTTCTTTACCCACTTCCACATATCCGTCTTCTCGTTACCCTTAGGGTGTGTGGTAATCTCCAATTGATCTCCTCGTGTAACTACAGAGATTTCAGTATTGTCGATAATTTCCTGATATTTGGATTCACGTGATGGCTTATTAGGAAATGAGAACGTTGCGCTCACCGTCATCTGATCATCCGTGGTCGCTGTTACCTCGATGCTGCCTACCTCATTTTCCAACAGTAGATCCGATGCAGAACCTATCTCTTGTGTGAGCGATATCTCTTTATGAATACCATCGTTCTTTAATTCCTCAGCCCAATCCGAGATCGAATCCTCAAATTTATTGGTGCATCCAGCCAGTATTATTATCGAAACGACTGCCACCATCATGATTGACCTATGTTTTCCGCGCATATAAAGTAACTCCCCCAATTCAGTGATCTTGATTTATTCATCATACAATATTAGGAAACTAATAACACCAGTCCACGGACTAGTGGTGTACTCGACTTGAGGCGGGGGAGGCAATCATATCATTATTCTATCGAATTCATTCCTTAGCGTACTTTCTTAATTTCTTCAAACTGAATATATTTCTTCAACCATTTAATATCTTGACTCTTAAAGCATTTGAGTATTTCTCTTTTCTTCGCTAATATATCGTCATCTAATTTTATATCTGAAGTATGAAACACATAAATATCTTTCTCTATTAATTCATGAACTAGTTTCGATAAAACTTGATGCTGCGTGTGACCATATTCTCCCTCTAGGTTATGAGTTACAACTTTGTCGAATGGTTGCCTTGCTAACACCTCTTCCAAATCTGACTTTAAACGAGACTGGTCAAAATCACCGCCCCATTTGTCCTCGTACTTCCATATTTCATACTCTGCATCTACCTTTTTCATTACTTTCTTGAATTCCTTGCATCTTACCTTGTTGTCACCGTTTGTCACACAAATGACCTTCCACCCCTTTTCTTGTATCAGCTGAGCTCCGCCAAAAATAGTTTCATCATCCGGATGTGCAACAATCATTAACTTATTGTAAGTCATAGCCCTCCTCCTTTCGTATGCTCTTCTTGTATATTTTGCATATATCATTGGATACAACGGAAATTTCAAAGATTTGTTCGGCCTGTTGTCTCAGCCCTTTGCTACCAAGTAAATTCGGGTTTTCCAAGAGCAATGCATCTTTCACAGCGTTTGTAATATTAGCTTGGTTCAAGGGAAGAAGCATTTTATGATCACAAAAGTAATACTGCATTGCCTTATCAAAATTATCTAATGTTACCAATCCGAAGGTTCCAGCTGCACCGATAGCTATTACTGGTCGCTCACAAAATATGGCTTCCAAAGCAACTCTTCCAGTTCCCACAACATAATTACTTATTGAATACAAATCAGGCATATCCAATCGATTCCCTATATACTGGATGCGATTTGATTTGATTGTTTCGTTAATACGCGTTTTTATTTTTTCGGTCTTCATACCGTCACCGGCAATAAGAAGATGCATGTCTGGAAACTCTTTAAGCAATTTATTTTCACATGCCTTTAACAACAGCTTGCATATCTCATATTTCTCATCTTCCAGTCTGCTGGCGTACAGTAAAACTCTAGATTTTTCAGGGATATTTAATTTTTCCTTGAGATCTGATTTCTTTACAGCAAATTCATTCATATCAATCCCATTTGGGACATGGATCGAATAGATACCTTTATTTCCCAACCATTTCTGAACAGGTATACTGACACTAATAAAAGTAGGTTTAATTGAGCATTTATTGATTGCCTCGTGCAATATCGAGTTATCGTAGTAAGTTCCGTGAATCGTATAAATCATCGGAATATTTAACTTTTGAGATAATTGTACCGCATATCTGGCACTACTCTCCAAATGAGCGTGGATCAAGTTTATTCCTTTGGTTCGTGTCCATTCAACAAATTCTTCCTTATTTTTTTTATAATTATAGACTTCACATGACAGCATTCTAAATTTATTTTCCAAAGGCCCTGCGTCCCCTGCTACAAAAACTGATACTCCTTGTTTTAATAATTCTTTTGTAAGAGAAAGAACATGCGTCTCTGTTCCACCTATGTCAAAGGCATCCAAAATCATAAGCACTCTTACATCTTTATCATCCAACTTCTTCACCCCATTCTTTTTGAAGAATTTCTTTTATATTCTTCTATTATTAAATGGTAAGAAACAAGATTCGAAACGGCTTATAACTAAACTCTTAAAAAATATGTTTTAAATTAAGAAAAACGCCTGTCGGCGTCTTTGGTACAAGAGTTATTATCAGGGGCGGAATGCATCTTTCTTCTCTTGGAGTAGGGGTTAGACTTCCCTCTTTTTCCTCCGGTTTCGATCTTTTTCGAATTAACTTCAACACAATAAGTTCCACGAAAAAAATTATACTTTCTAATCTAGCAAAAGAAGCGCGGATTCTCAAATATGAGAATCCGCGCCACATAAGGTCTTGCAGGATGCTGGTGAAGGGAATTGAACCCCCGGCCTACGCATTACGAATGTGTTGCTCACCCCTGAGCTACACCAGCATAAATAGCATCTTTCCTTCAGAAAACCATTATTTCAACTCTAATCTACCAAAAAACAATGGTCACTCTTTGGCAGATTTGAGATTACTTTAATTTTTCTTGAACCGACTGTATTTTCTGTGCACTAGAGGATGCCTTATCCCGACGATCATCCAGTTTAACAGACGTAGAGACTCTCTCTGCCCCCGATAGAAATGGAGATTCATGCAATGCGGCAATAGCACTCCATACTAATTCAAGAGGCCCTTCAATGATGGTACTCATCGATGTTAATTGATACGTTATTCCCTGCTGATCTTTCAGAACTCGCTGCATATCCGCAACATAAGCACTTAGACTTGTTGTTTGCGTTCCTATCGGAATGACTGTCACTTCTGCAATCGCCATGTTTATTTCCTCCTCTTACATTTCTTGATCTATTGTAACCATTTCACATTCTTTTCGCAAAATATAACACAAATATTTTATTCTTTCTCGCAAACGCAAGTCATAGAAGGCTTGGCAGGGTTTTCATGATTTTTTCATGAGAATCTTTCATTAATACTTGTTTACAAACACCATATATTGAGTTAGATTTATATAGCGCCACTAAATATAGTGAAAACAGGTGATTCGGCTCGTACATCAAATCCGGATCTTAAAAGGGAAGTATGGTGCAATTCCATCACGGTCCCGCCACTGTAACCCAAGAATCGAGCTGCATATTGCAGTCGAATAGGCACAGCCATTGCCACTGTGAGCACAAGCTTATGGGAAGGCGCTAGTTGCCGAATAAACGAACTCCATCTATATATGGAGCACGAATCCGTTTGCTTGGGAAGTCAGGAGACCTGCCTGTTCGACATACACAATAAATCCTACGGTGAAATAGGAAGGGTGGAATATAATAATGGTACTTATGGAATCTAGAAGTAGCTTCTCCTTGGAAGAAAAGATGCTACATGAGGTATCAGGTTTTGGCCACGATATTACAGAGAGTCTAAATGTAGAAATGCTACGTGAGAATGCCAATCTGAATGGGGAAAGCTTTTCAGGGAAAATAGGGAAATTCGGCAGTGAATATGCTAAATGGTACGCAAGATATTACATAATCCCCAAACAACTCATGGCTGCCGTGGATCATAATGATTTATATGTACATGATCTTGATCAATACGCGGTAGGTAGCACGAATTGTATCTTCATTCCATTCGACAAACTTCTATCTCGGGGCTTCAGTACAGGAAGTGGCAGTGTTCGCACACCACAATCCATTTCAACTGCGATGGCCTTAGTTGCGATAATATTTCAATGTCAGCAAAATTCTCAATACGGCGGCGTTTCCGGGAGCAAACTGGATCATGATTTAGCTCCATATGTCGCCAAGTCATTTGCGAAACATTTTCAAAAAGGGGTACACTACTTTAATGAGACTTCTGTGGTCGAAGAGTGTAACATCCATCTAGGTAACCTATCGTTACCCAACTCTCATCCACGTTCTTATTCTTTTGCTATGCAAGAAACTAGGTCAGAATGCCTTCAAGCTGCTGAGAGCTTAATCCATAACCTAAATACGATGTCCAGCCGCGCTGGAGGTCAGATTCCATTCACCAGCATCAATTATGGGACATGCACCTCACTTGAAGGTCAAATGATCATTGATAGTTTACTTAGCGCAACCATGAACGGGCTTGGATGTGGCGAAACACCTGTATTCCCCATTCAAATCTTCAAATGCAAACGTAGTATCAATCAGTCGCCAGGGGATCCTAACTATGATCTTTTCTTGAAGGCGGTTGAATGCTCAACGAAACGATTGTATCCTAATTTCGCCAACATAGATGCTCCCTTCAACCTACAGTATTATGATCCAGCAGATCCCAATACTGAATTCGCTACGATGGGTTGCCGTACTCGTGTGCTTGCCGATCGACATGGTCGCAACCGTTTGTCTGGTAAAGGTAACTTATCCTTCAATACGATTAATCTTGTTAAGTTGGGTATCAAACACGGTGTAGTTAATGGCAATATCAAGCCTAATGAGGATGGATTCCAACAAGATCTCTATCATTTCCTAGATATCGCACTTGATGGACTATTACACCGTTACAAAATCCAATCTCGCCAACCTGCCAAAGCCTCGGACTTTATGATGCGTGAAGGGGTCTGGGAAGGCGGAGAACTGCTAGGTCCTGACGACTCCGTAGAAGAATGCTTGAAGCACGGTAGCCTGTCCATAGGTTTCATCGGTCTGGGTGAATGCATGAAGGCTATGTATGGTAAACATCACGCTGAAAGTGATGTAGTATATACCAAAGCCTTGGAACTCATCTCCTCCATGCGTCGCTACTGTGATCTGAAGAGTGAAGAACATGATCTTAACATCACGTTGATGGCTACACCAGCTGAAGGTCTGTCAGGCAAGTTCACGAAAAAAGATCGAGAAGTATTCGGGTCCATTCCAGGCGTAACGGACCGCGAATACTACACTAATTCTTTTCACGTACCGGTGTATTATAACCTGCCAGCTGCGCGGAAGATTTCACTTGAAGCCCCTTTTCATGAATTGTGCAATGCAGGAGCTATCTCTTATATTGAATTAGATGGAAATGTGCGTAGTAACCAGACTGCTTTTCTCAAAATAGTTCAGTTTGCATTATCACAAAATATTGGCTATTTCAGCATTAACCATCCTATTGATCGTTGTAGCGCTTGCCATTACGAAGGCATTATCGGGGATACCTGCCCACACTGTGGAACAAAGGAAATCGACGTGCCCATGTATCGCCTGCGTCGAGTGACCGGTTACCTAACGGGTGATTACCAGACTCGCTTTAATGCGGCCAAGCAAGCCGAGGTACGCGATCGGGTCAAACACAGATGAATATTTGTGGCTACTATCCTGAATCCATTAATGAAGGTGATGGCCTGCGGGCCGTCATCTTTCTTAGTGGTTGTCGTCACCGATGCCCCGGTTGTTTCAATCCAGCAACGTGGAACTTCAACTACGGAGAACCTTTTACGGAACAACGTCAACAAGAGATCATTACTGAAATGGCTAATAACCCCCTACTTGAAGGGTTGACGCTAGCTGGGGGGGATCCTTTCTTCTCAGCAGATGAGGCAGCTGATTTCATTGATAAGGTTCGGGCAACTCTTCCTAACTTCTCCGTATGGATCTATACCGGCTATATATATGAGGATCTCATTGCTTCCGTTCACTCAGCGGAATACCATCTGCTCCAGAAATGCCAAGTCGTCATCGATGGTCCTTTTGTACAATCTTTAAAGAATACCAGTCTCCCCTTTCGCGGGAGTTCAAATCAGCGTATTATAGACATTCAAGCAAGTTTAGATTTCAACGATGCTATAATGTTGCAAATTTAATTATCAAAAATTGAAATACTCATGTTGAAAGGAAGACATTCATGCCACATTCCGTAGTAAAACCGAATAACCGCCAGCTCGCTTTTGATGAGAAGCGTCTCTCCATCTATACTGATCGCCTTCTTGAAGGATTGGACATGCTTAATAAGGATCAATTGATCCGCGGTGTATTAGCCAAGCTCCGTCGAGATGAAGTCACAGGAGAAGATGTTAGCAATGCCTTTACAATGTCTGCCTTAGAATTAGTTACGAAAGAGGAGCCTAACTGGAAGTTTGCCGCAGCTCGTTCTCTACTAACTACTTTATATAAAAAAGCTGCTCATCACCGCCGTTATAAATCGTATGCCGATGAGCCTTATGGCGCCCTTTACCCATTGATCACGGATTTGATACACAAAGGTATATACAGAGAAGAATTACTTGAATACTATACGAAAGAACAGATCGAAGAACTCGGTGAGCTCATAGATTATAAACGTGATCTTTTATTCGATTACATTGGTCTCTTAACTCTTACAGAACGCTACCTTACGACAGATTTCGATGGACATATCATGGAGCTTCCACAGGAACGTTACATGGTCATTGCCATGTTCCTTATGCATAAAGAACCCGCTGAGAGACGCATGGAGCTTGTGAAGGAATCCTATTGGGCTATGAGCAATTTATATATGACTGCTGCTACCCCTACGATGTCTAACGCTGGTAAAAAGGTTGCCGGACAGCTCTCAAGTTGCTTCATCGACACCGTTGATGATTCTTTGGAAGGCATCTTCGACTCTAACACCGATACGGCCCGTCTTAGTAAAATGGGCGGTGGAATTGGTGTCTACCTCGGCAAGGTAAGAGCACGTGGATCAGATATTCGCGGACATAAGAACACGAGCTCAGGTGTCATTCCTTGGATCCGTCAGCTCAACAATACCGCCGTCAGCGTAGACCAATTAGGTACTCGTAAAGGTGCCATCGCAGTCTATATCGATGTGTTCCATAAGGATATTCTCGCGTTTCTTGACCTCAAATTAAATAATGGTGATGAGCGTATGAGAGCACATGACGTATTCCACGGAATTTGTATTCCCGACCTATTCATGAGCGCTGTGGAGAATCGCGGAATGTGGAATCTATTCTGTCCTCATGAAGTCAAGAAGGTCATGGGCTGGAAAGATAGCAACGGTCGTCCACTTGGACTTGAAGATTTCTATGACGAAACCCTTGGTCAAGGTTCCTTCAGTGATAAATATGCCGAAGCGATTGATCATCCATTATTGTCCCGTATTACCGTTCCGGCGATCGATATTATGAAGCGTGTTATGAAGTCGCAGCTAGAAACAGGTACGCCATATATGTTCTACCGTGATACGGTAAACCGGGCTAACCCGAATAGTGCACATGGTATGGTGTATTCCTCCAACCTATGTACGGAAATTATGCAGAATCAATCGGCAACGGTTGTGGAAAAAGAAGAACTCGTTACTAAGGACGGACAAACGAGAATTATCATCTCGAAAATTCCTGGTGATTTCGTCGTTTGTAACTTGAACTCCATTCACTTGGCTCGTGCTGTTCCAGCCGGTGTATTGGATCGTCTCGTTCCCATTCAAGTACGGATGCTTGATAATGTCATCGATATTAATAATATTGAAGTGCTTCAAGCTCAATATACCAATAGTCAATATCGCGCCATCGGCTTAGGAACCTTCGGACTTCATCACTTACTAGCTCTCGAAGGTATTCGCTGGGAATCCGATGAGGCCGTCACATATAACGATAATCTTTATGAGAAAATCAACTACCTGCTCGTTCGTTCTAGTATGGAACTTTCCAAGGAAAAGGGTCATTATCCGAAATTTAAGGGCTCTGATTGGGAAAGTGGTCAATACTTTACACAACGTGGCTACACAGATGGTCAACATGAAGGTCAATATGTAACGACTTCACAGTGGCAGGAATTGCAACAAGATGTACAACAGAACGGCGTACGGAACGCTTGGATGTTCGCCATTGCACCTAATGGTTCCACTTCCATTATCGCCGGCTCCACAGCCAGCATCGATCCATTGTATGAATTGCTTTCTTATGAAGAGAAAACGACTTATAAGATTGCTAACCCAGCACCGGATCTATCTGATAAGACGATCTGGTTCTATAAAACAGCGTTTAATATAGATCAACATTGGTCCATCAATATGGCCGCTGCCCGTCAGCGTCATGTAGATCAAGGCCAAAGCTTCAATCTGTATGTTCGCCCTGATATTAAAGCGACTGATTTCTTATCGCTGCATCTTCATGCTTGGAGTTCCGGTATGAAAACAACTTACTATGTACGTAGCCGGGCGTTGACGATTGATGAATGTGAGAGCTGCAGTTCCTAAGTTTCGAAGCCTTCCAAACCACTTTCGATCCCTCCCAAACCCTCCCTTCCAAGGGAGGGCCCCAAGGGCTCTGCCCTCTGGACACCCGAAACTCTTTGGCGGAGTGAGGGGATTGGGCTCTTATGTGTGAGGATCGTTTCGTGCTAGGAGCGCTTATCGTCCCCCCCTGTTCGCTTCGCGAATGCGTTACGGGGGACCCGCTTCACTACGAGTGAAGTGAAGTAGCTCTTACTTCGCGAGCTACATGTCCTGTTTGCTCCGCAAATGCGGGAGTGCATAGAACAAACCAGAATTAACTTCCTGTTTGCTCCGCAAATGCGGGAGTGCATTAATAAAAGTATTTTTTTATAAAAGGAGTAATACAATTATGAAATTGCAACAAATTTTCAATACTGAGGCACCAAACCAATCTACACGGATTATCGAGGGCGAATGCTCAGGTATTCTGAACTGGAACGATATTCGTATGCCTCATATGTATAAATTATATAAGGTCCTATTGTTAAATCACTGGATTGCAGATGAAATTCCTATGTCCAAGGATGCACAACAATTTGCAAGATTGGATCCTGAAGAGCAACGCATCTTCAAAATTAACATTTCACTTCTTGCTGTGTTGGATTCCATGCAGACGATGTTTGTAGGGGATGTTAAGAGATATTTCACAGATTCTTCATTAGAAGCCATCTCGGCTATTATTGGTCAACAAGAAGTTGTGCATAATCAATCGTATTCGTATGTACTTTCTTCTATTGTCTCCGATCAGGAACAGAAGGAAATATTTGAATATTGGAAGCATGATCCAGTCCTTCTGGAACGCAATCGCTTTATTTCAGATATTTATCAAACCTTCCGGGATGAGCAGTCTCCACAAACGTTCTTCCACGCTATGGTAGCTGATTTGATTTTAGAGGGAATTTTCTTCTATAGTACGTTTGCTTTCTTCTATAACTTGGCTCGCGATCAGAAAATGATGGGTACTAGCCAAATGATCTCTTATATTCAACGTGATGAGAATCAGCACTGTTATTTCTTTGCTGAGGTGTTTAAGCAGCTTCTTCTTGACTTCCCAGAGCTTAACACGAAAGAAAACATCGCTTATGTGTACAAAACTATTGATAAGGCTGTTCAATTAGAGACAAATTGGGCGCATTATACTCTAAGTAATATTCCTGGTATCGATCTCAACGAGCTTGAGAATTATATTAAATATACAGCGAATAAACGTCTTACTTTAATGGGTATGGATAAAGCTTATGAAGGTGTAGATGTGAACTGTATGCCTTGGATTAAGCCTTTCTCCGATGATGCGTTGAATTCAACGAAGACAGATTTCTTCGAAGCGAAATCTCGTAACTACGGTAAAGTGGGCGACGATAACGGGTTTGACGATCTGTAATAAGTATGATCAATTAAATACAACGAAAAGGGAAGTGGCCTACAAGCCACCTCCCCTTTTTTTTCACATACATAAATATATCTTGTTATTCATCCGCCAAGAAGCCATTGTCAAGATCTTTAAGTACTTTCCATTCGTTATCCTCTTTCACGATCGTCATATGTCCTGTTTTGGTGACTACACTATGGCCTCGAGACGAGGTCAGTTCTGAGGGGCTTAGTTCAATGTCTATGCTGTAGCGAAAAGAGAATGTATCCTTTTCCATATTGTCTTGTTCCATATTTTCAAATTTAATTTTCTTTACCTGCGTATTTAGTTTATTCTTACGTGCATACTGTGAAGCTATCCCACTTTGTCTGTTGGCTACAAATGCTATATATCCCTTTTCCGTTAAGAATGGCTTGTATGCTTCTTGTACCTTCAATTTTGCCTCTTGTTCCTTCGATATATCCTCTATCTCCGTTTCGATATCAGCAACTTGGACCTGGTATTGCATCATTTTTAAACTCTTACCTACCTTTATCGCAGCCGCCTCATCACTTTCTGATGAACAGCCTGAAGCCATTAATAATAGAGAACAGGTTAGTATCACTGAACCCGCGATGATTGCCTTCGTCATCACTTTGGTCTTTTTCTTCACAATAAATCCCTCCTCTCTTACAATAACGTATGAAAATGGATTTGGTTTCCTTCTTTAGACAAAAGAAATATCAATTGTGGTCTAAATGACAGAAAGCATATTGCGCTTATTCCTCGGATACGCTATACTAATTCACAAAGAATTGAACAGTGACATTACGCCTTTGATCAGCATCCAACTGTGAGGCGTTGGCGACCGGAGTAAGTATTTCCTCTCCCTAAGTTAGCCGGCATCCGTCCGTTACCGCGGAACCGAAGAGGATCGAATACTGTCATAGACAGATTCGATCAAGTTGGGTGGCACCGCGAGCAGACGCTCCTCGTCCCAAAGGATGAGGGCGTTTTTGTGTATTTTTCAGACAAAGGAGCTCGTGAGACATGTTAGACATCCGATTTATCCGGGACAATCCGGACTTGGTACAACGAACAGCTGAACAGAAGAGAATAGAACTTTCGGTCACCGATTTACTGAACTGGGATCAGAAGAGACGCGATCTATTGAAGCAGACTGAAGATTTAAGAGCCCATCGTAACCGACTGACTCAAGCCGTCGCTACGGCCATGCAACAAGGAATGCAACAAGATTCTGAACCTCTTAAAGAACAAGTAAAAGGAATCAACAAACAGTTGACCGTTATTGAATCTGAATTGACTCATGCCACTCAACAATGTGAAGAACTGATGACGTTAGTGCCTAACGTTGTCTCTCCTGACACACCTGTCGGTAGAGATGATAGCGACAATGTGGAGATCAGACAAGTCGGGACAGTGCCAGCGTTTGCCTTTCAGACACTAGATCACGTTCAACTAGGGGAACTCCATGATCTTATTGATATTCCACGGGGTGTGAAGACTGCAGGTAGCCGAAATTATTTCCTCAAAGGTGCAGGGCTATATTTACATCTAGCCGTTCAGCGTTTGGCATTGGACCTACTTACGTCATATGGATTCACAGCGATGGACGTTCCAGTGATGGTTCGGCCCGAAGCACTTACAAAGACAGGTTTCTTCCCAACAGGACAGGACCAGACGTTTGAGATCACAGGCGAAGACAAGTGGTTAGTAGGAACTTCTGAAGTATCGTTAGTGTCGTATTATAGCGATGAGATCATTGATGTGACAGAACCGATCAAGCTTGCTGGTATGTCGGCCTGCTTCCGTAAAGAGATTGGATCAGCAGGGCGAGATGTTCGAGGTCTATACCGAGTGCATCAGTTCGCCAAAGTGGAACAAGTCGTGCTCTGTGAGAATAATGCTGAAGTATCGGAGCGAATATTGCAGGAGATTACAGGTCATGCGGAGGAAATTCTTCAATTATTAGAGCTTCCTTATCGGGTGATGTCGGTATGTACAGGGGATATGTCGCAAAAAACGTATAAGCAATATGATATCGAGACATGGATGCCTAGCCGGCAATCCTATGGGGAGACGCATTCATCTTCCAATATCTTAGATTTCCAGGCTCGTCGTTCAAATATAAGATACCGAGATGCCGACGGGAAGCTACAATTTTGCCATACACTAAACAATACAGCCGTTGCATCACCGCGTATTCTAATTCCACTATTGGAGAATCATCAACTAGCGGATGGCTCGATTTATATTCCCAAGGCACTGCGTCCTTATATGGGAGGATTGGATAAGCTTGTCCTCTCGAAGGACATCAAATAAATAACATTAACTACAGTCGCCTTCGTAACTTGGGGGATATATAGTCACTAAGTTAATGGAATTAATATACAATGTCATTGTTTCGAAGATTTGTGCCATAAGTTATCCTAAGGATAACTTATGGCATATTTCTCTTATGTATCTTACATATGAAGTTATCCGTGAAGTCAAATATGAAGCAGATGCAAATGAATGACAGGAAAGATTAGCTCAACCACTAATCTAAATCAATACCGACGTAATGTTCCACTACTGGAAAGGGATCATAGAAATGATATAATAGGCTTTTCCAATCCTTATACTCCGCAGATTCTCTAAATCCAACCGTATGGTCCTCTAGTGTTTCCCAACGTACTAACAGAATGTACTTATTGTCTTGCTCCATACATTTCTGTAATTCATGATGGATGTATCCCCTCATACTTGAAATAATCTTAGATGCTTGTCTGAAGTTATATTCAAAGTCTTCCGCTAACCCTGGCTTTACATGTAAAACGGCTGATTCAAGTATCATTTCAAAGCTCCCCATTCTCGTATATTCTACAGCTTTACACTTCCAATCATTACTCTCACCTCAATCTGGGCTACTGCATACACATATACCATGATGAAGGAGGCTAAGTATGAACCCTATTTACCCTTATTTCGGAAAAGAGACTGTGTGCAAAGAACAACCTATCGCTTTCCCACCCCAACACCAGAACCGTCAACCGGGGCTTGAAAGTCTGATGAATCCACGTCCCATTAGTGAAGACCCTCAATACTGCGGTAGCGGAAAGTTACTAGATAAAGTTGCCATCATAACGGGCGGAGATAGCGGCATCGGAAAAGCTGCGGCTATTGCCTTCGCCAAAGAGGGCGCAGACCTCGTCATCCCTTATTTAGAAGAAACTTCGGATGCAGAAGAAACGAAGTCAAGAATTGAACAGTTGGGTCGCCGCTGTCTACTCATCAAGACAGACTTAAGATTTAAGAAACATTGTTCTTCTGTCGTTGCGGAAACGATTTGTAAATTTGGAAAACTAGATATTCTTATTAATAACCACGGAGTCCAATATCCTCAAGACAGCATCCTTGATATTTCCGAAGATCAACTGTATCATACATTTCAGACGAATATTTTCCCATTCTTCTTCATGACACAAGCTGCACTTCCTCATCTTCAAAGAGGCTCCTCCATTATTAATACGGCCTCTATTACAGCTTACCAAGGGGCAAAGGATCTTATCGATTACTCCTCTACTAAAGGGGCCATCGTCTCTTTCACTCGTTCACTTGCTCTGTCGTTAGTCGATCAAGGCATTCGTGTCAACTCCATTGCACCCGGACCGATTTGGACACCTCTCATTCCTTCCAGCTACTCTGCCGAGAAAGTGAAGGTATTCGGAACAGATACACCTATGAAGAGAGCTGGTCAACCCTATGAGTTAGCGCCTGCCTATGTTTATCTAGCCGGGAGAGAGTCCTCTTATGTGACGGGTGAATGTATTCACGTCAATGGTGGTGCGATGATCACGACCTGAACTAAAAAAGGCTATTTACCACAAGTGATTCATGGTAAATGGCCATCTCAGTTGTTCCCCTTATTCTACTATGTTGGATGGCTCTTTAGGCATTGAGATTCTCATTATGCAGCCAATCCTGAATTCCTTAGTATGCCACTGTAAATCGAGCACGCACGAAATAAGGATCTTCTAACTCATCAATCAACGCTACAGCATAATCTTCTGCCGAGATAGAACTTCTATCCCCTTCATCCAGTATAAGCATGTCCATTCCAATTCTGAATTGACCGACGCGACGTCCATAAGTAATATGCGCCGGAGGGCTACAATACGTCCAGTCCACGTCAGAGTTACTATATATTTCATAAGCCTGTTCATGGGCAATGGCTAACGGTTTAGATTCTAAAGGATATTCTTCCGTATTCATCCACTGGATACCCGATGCAACCTTGAGGCTTCCTGCTTCACCTACTACAAGAAGTCGGGATACACCCGAACGACGCACACCCTCAACGAGTGAATGAGCCACTTTTACTAATCCTTCTTCCTCTCCATGTACAGGACCAAATGCGCTGATGACAGCCTGGTGCCCTTCACAAATGGCTGTAACATCATCACAATCCATCACATTTCCTTCCACTACATGTAGATTCTCATATAACTCTGTCAGCAAGGTACGATCTCGTACCACAGCAGTAACTTCATATCCGCGATCAAGCGCTTCTTTCATAATAAGCTGTCCTATTTTCCCATTGGCTCCGAACAACACCACTTTTGAATTCATCATATATTCCTTCTTCCTACTATTAATCAGACCACACTATGCGCCATCTATTTTAAGATTCATCCTGTTATCTTACCACTTTGGGAGCGAGGTTACACCTCTTTTCATTGGTTGCTAATATTCACAAATACTCTTGGATAGGTTATATATATAATATAGAAGTCCATTCTGTACTAAGGAAGGTGTCACTAATGTCGAATATATCTAAGCTTTTGAAATGGATTACATTTACCCTTGAAGCCTTTTTTGCTATTCCACTTATAGGTGGCGCGTACATTCTCTCTCACGGTTGGCTACCGCTTGGCATCGCACTGCTCTTGCATATTGCTGCCATTATCTCTCTCTTGAAGGATCGAAGATCTATCATTGGCAATGGATTAGGGGTTATTGCCTCCATAGTAGGTATCATCCCTATTATAGGGTGGCTCATGCACGGGATTACCGCAATCGTGCTTTTAATAGAAGCCATTACCGGCTCACGGAATAGACCACAGGTTTAGGAATCTAGACCCTAGATTAGAGCCTTCATCTCCTTGTAATATCAATGTTCTTGTGCAATAGTAAATATAGAATAATGAAGGGGGAATGAAGTTGTCCCTTACGGTTAAGGAAATCATTAATACTTTCTCGAATTCAATTGAAGCCATGATAGCAGCTGGTATAGCTATTGTTCTATTTATATGGATGTATATACGTACAGCTCTACATTTAAGAATGGCAGGCAAAGAACAATTAGATCGACTACAACAGTCTTTGTTGTTGTACAGCCGTGTAACGGGTCCTCTTGGAGAAATGATGGAGCGTGATGAGCCGAGCGCTGAGGAAATAAGTCATCTGATATTTCTACTGGAGGAATGTAAGGCAGCACCACTACTTACAAACGATCTGCAAGAGCAGATGGATGCTTACATAAGAGAGCGAGATCTATCTCGTTTATCAATGCTTTATAAAACTTGGGTACGTGAGGTCAATCGACGGATTGAGGAACAAAGTACTCTCTTACGCAAATGGGAACGTCCGAGCTGGGGCTTTAGCTTCTGGCTATTGTTGAAGCCCGCTCTTCCTTTTATGGCAGTGGTTGCTATTCTATTGTGGAGCTTACAGCTTTCAGATACTCTTTCCAGAATACCAAGCTGGGACTCCTCGCCCTGGGGTATCATTAATGCATGGGCCCGCTTTATCTCTTGCCTTGTAGCAACGGCTTCCCTTTACCTTGTGTTCATGTATACTCGACGAAAGACAAATGTTATTGTCCATACGATTCTGTATATATTGATCTCTGTTGCTACCTTATTCCATTTATTTGGTTTGAATTCAGCACTTTATATTGTTGCTGCACAAGGGATCCTCTATGTGGCAGGCTTCAGCCTTACCACAACACGTACACGCAGAGACCGACCCTATGCCGGTCGTGATCTTGTCATTGAAGTTGAATCACGAATCAAGGGAGAATGATCGCCCCCTGCGAACCCATCATCTTGAACAATCTTAAACAGCCCCGCTGCCGTTCGAAAGCTTCTATAACTAGGAAGCTTTCGCCTTCGACAACGGGGCTATTATCTTTAAGATGTTGTTTACAACCATATCTTTAGGTATCCCTTAGATAGAGCTAGATTCTCTAAGATGCCGAGACCCTGAACGATGAGCAGAATTAGTCTTGACGACCCCTAAGGGCTTATTCTCAAAGCGCTTTCGTTCCGTTCGCTCCATCTGTACGATCTGTCCTTCATGCACTACGATCTGGAGTGAGCCAAATTCCATATCATTTAGGAGCTCCGCAATACGTCCCAACCATACCTCATCCATTTGAAGTGGTTTTGCCATCGTGCCGCCTCCTCCTCAGGGTAGTGAACCTAACACTTTTATTAGTTATATTCATTTTAATTTAATATCATTCTTTTCCAACCCATTTAGTATGGATTAACCTTACCATGAGCTGAAAAGTGTTGTCAATAGGCGTTTTTCCGAGAGAACCATCCCTTCAATAGTAACGTCACCATGGCTAATAGAAGCAATAATGATGCGACTGCAAATGAGGCAGAGAATTGATATTCATTGTACAGAATTTCAACATGTAGCGGCAACGTATTGGTCTCTCCACGAATATGTCCCGAAACAACCGAGACAGCCCCAAATTCCCCCATTGCTCTAGCATTACACAGTATAATGCCATAGAGCAGTCCCCATTTAATATTAGGCAACGTTACTTTGAAGAAGACCGTCCATCCCCCAGCACCCAATGTAACAGCAGCCTCTTCTTCTTGTTGTCCTTGATCCTCCATGAGTGGAATGAGTTCTCTAGCAACAAAGGGAAAAGTCACGAATAGTGTCGCCAAGACAATACCAGGTACAGCAAATATAACTTTGATATTATGAGCACTAAGCCACGGTCCGAACCAGCCATGCGCGCCAAATACCAAGACGTAGATCAATCCCCCTATAACAGGCGAAACAGCAAATGGAAGGTCAATCAACGTTATTAAGAGTCCTTTGCCACGAAATTTAAACTTCGTTACTGCCCATGCAGCAACTACTCCAAACACGGTATTCAATGGTACCGTAATCAATGCAACAACTAATGTCAGCCTTAAAGCAGACATCGCATCTGGGTCCGTAAGAGCGGCCGCATAGACCGACCAACCCTTTTTCAAAGCTTCTGTTAGCACCATAATAAGTGGCAATACAATTAACCACATTAATACCAATCCTGCCGAAATAATCAGAAGCCATTTAACCCAACCCGCTTCGGTTGTTGCCGGGGAGGTGATCCCTTTTACAGTAGGTGTAGCGATTACGGGTGCAATTCCCACCATAGTCCCATCCTCCTTTTATCAAAATAATGACTATTTCTCTCTTGATCAGCGGGAGGTCCGACGCACCCAGCGTTGTAATGTGTTGATCATCAATAATAAGAAGAACGAAATAAGCAATAAGAGTATAGCGACTGCAGTGGCACCGGCATAATCATATTGCTCAAGCTTTGACATGATCAGAAGAGGGGCAATTTCCGTTCTCATAGGCATATTACCAGAGATAAATACGACTGAACCGTACTCGCCTATCCCCCGTGCAAAAGCTAAAGCAAAGCCAGTCAGTAGCGGCGGTAACAAATGGGGCAACAATACTGTGCAGAATGTACGCAAACGTCCCGCACCCAATGTTGCTGCTGCTTCTTCAGCATCTCTTTCCATATCCTCAAGCACGGGCTGCACGGTACGAACCACGAAGGGAATGCCAATAAACATCAGAGCTAGAGTGATCCCTATGGGAGTAAACGCTACTTTTAACCCTAGAGGCTCTAGGTACGAACCTATCCATCCATTCTGCGAATATAGAGCGGTTAGAGACACACCCGCTACTGCTGTAGGCAATGCAAAGGGAAGATCAATTAGGGCATCAAACACGGCCTTTCCAGGAAATCGATATCGTACCAATACCCATGCTAGAAGCAAGCCAAGTATAGCATCCAGTAGTGCAGCTACTGCCGCAGTCGTGAAACTAATTCGATAAGATGCTAATACACGAGGATCAGTCGCTACTTGCCAGAATTTATCCCAAGTGAGCCCCGTAGAGTTAAAGAGTAGCGCGGCTAAAGGGATAAGCACCACCATACTAAGATAAAAGACGCTAAACCCCATAGTCAGTCCAAATCCGGGAATGACTTTACGCTGAAACCTTTTAACATGACTCATTTCTATGTTCCTTCCTCACCTTCGACTTTTGATGTCGATCAGTTTCAATCTATTTACCAGGCACGTATATTTGATCAAATACTCCTCCGTCATTGAAATGCTTCTCCTGGGTTTCTTTCCATGTACCGAACACATCTTTTAAAGTAAATAGTTCAATACTAGGGAATGAGTCTTTGAATTTTTCTTTAACACTATCGAGCGTAGGACGGTAAAAGTTCTCCGCGGCAATACTCTGTCCTTCCTCTGTGTACAAATATTCCAAATAGGCTTCAGCCACTTCACGCGTCCCCCGTTTATCTACCACTTTATCAACTACTGCAACTGGGGGCTCAGCCAGAATACTCACTGAAGGATACACGATATCAAATTTATCAGGACCTAGTTCTTTTACCGATAAAATAGCTTCATTCTCCCAGGCAATGAGGACATCACCGATTCCACGTTCTACGAAAGTTGTTGTTGATCCACGCGCACCCGTGTCTAATACCGGGACATGCGTGAATAGATTCTTGACGAATTCCTCCGCCTTGGCCTCATCATTGCCATTCTCTCTTAGAGCATAGCCCCATGCAGCAAGGTAGTTCCAGCGTGCTCCGCCTGAAGTCTTAGGGTTCGGTGTGATAACTTCTACTCCATCCTTAACTAAATCTGACCATTCTTTAATTTCCTTTGGGTTTCCCTTCTTTACCAGAAACACAATAGTCGAAGTGTAAGGTGAACTATTCAGCTCGAACTTACTTTCCCAGCCTTCATTAATTACACCGTCTTTTTGAAGAGCGTCAATGTCATACCCCAATGCTAAAGTGACCACATCTGCCTCTAATCCATCAATAACCGCTCTACTCTGTTTCCCTGAACCACCATGAGACTGCTTAATAGTAACCTTCTGTCCCTTTTCCTTCTCCCAATAGGTGGCAAATGCTTTATTGTAACTTTCGTATAACTCACGCGTTGGATCATAGGAAACATTCAGAAGTTCTACATCCTTCAGCTTTGCTACCTCTTCTGTCTTCGGTGTATTCGTAGTAGTTGGAGTTGAAGCTGAAGCATTATCTGTCTTCGTCGTATTATTACCACATGCTGCTATCACCACAGTCATCAGTAGCATTAGGCCCATTACTATCCCTGGTTTCAACGTCTTCTTCATCATTATCACTCCCATTATTCTTCTTTACCTTCCACAAACAGGAACACAAAATAGACAGAGGAACATCACCTATAAGTGCTGTCAATCCGGTCACATTAAACCGTGGCTGCAGCCTTGAAAGTGATTTCCTCCGTCTGTACGGTAAGAAACGTTATTTTATTATTCCTACCTGTTTAGTATGGTATTGTCATATTGTAATGAGAATAGATCTATGTGTCAAACCTTTTTTATTAAAAATAAAAAACAAGTCATGAATATCCAATAATTATAAAACATGTAATTGTTAACTTTCAACTGATCAGTATATAATA
This sequence comes from Paenibacillus sp. FA6, assembly GCF_051550225.1. NCBI lineage: Bacteria > Bacillati > Bacillota > Bacilli > Caryophanales > Paenibacillaceae > Paenibacillus > Paenibacillus sp. FA6. The sequence goes on from NZ_CP188820.1 coordinate 4,277,941, forward strand.
TTTATATATATGTTAATCAATTACGTCTAAATAAATGGAGGTTGAAAGTTATTATGGAATTGGATATATCGGAGAACTCCCTACCTGTCTATGAAGCTTTAGCGAGTCAGGTCAGATTAAATATGATTCAATTATTAGCCAAACAACATATGAATATTCGTGAGTTAGCAGAAGCACTAGGGCTTAGCAGTGCCATTATGACTATGCACGTTAAAAAGCTGGAAAAAGCTAAGTTGATCTCGACTCGTATGGTCCCCGGTAAAGGTGGTGTGCAGAAGATATGCTCACTAGCAACTGATAAATTAGAAATTAAGATGCCATTACCACTAGATCAAACTCGTGAATTCCATCAGACGGTAGTATCCATAGGGCACTATACGGATTTCGATGTTGTACCTACATGTGGTCTAGCCACTGTAGATCGTGTCATAGGTGAATTTGATGAGCCGCGCTACTTCTTGGATACAGAACGGGTTCACGCCAAAATATTATGGTTCGGACAAGGCTTCATCGAATATAAAGTGCCTAACTTCCTACTCTCAAGTCAAAAACCAGAAGAGCTCGAGATTTCACTAGAATTATCCTCTGAGGCCCCCTTTACGAATGATAATTGGCCTTCTGATCTTTCCTTTTATTTGAACGATACTCTCCTTGGTTCGTGGACAAGCCCTGGTGACTTCGGTGACAAGCGAGGTAAGCATACACCTGCATGGTGGCCAAGCGTTGTTAACCAATACGGTCTACTAAAGCGCCTTAGAATTACACATGAGGGTACCTTCATGGACGGTCACCTCATCTCCAATGTGAAGCTAGATCAGTTATCTATCGAAGACAAGCAATGGGCCTTTCGCATTGCAGTCCTTGACGATGCTCAACATATTGGTGGTGTCACACTCTTCGGTACAGGATTTGGCAACTACAATCAAGATATTCTATTCAAGCTCTATTACACGCAGGAAGCTCGACAGACTGAAGCATAGTTTTATCCTCCTATGCCTCTCCACACAAACAAACAGGCTATTCCTTTATAAAGGAATAGCCTGTTTGTACCCATTATCTATTCATCATTAGTATTTCAGGGTGTGAATTATTTATGAACTGAAATTAACGTTTAGCCAAACGAATTACATTCCACGATGCCTTTGGTAAGACCACCTCAAGCATACCATTATCAAGCTTGGATTGACCTTGATGATGCGGTTTAACAGCTTCATGATCCGCAGTATTCACGGCTTTGAGATCGCCATTATTCTCAAGAACAATATGTTCCACGATGCTGTAACCCTCGAAGCTACGAACATCCGCATTCAGAATCAACGATTCCTCCAGATGACGGTTTACCGCAAATACAGTTACGCTCTCTTCTTCATCATTATATACAGCAGTAGAATCCAAATAAGGTACATCGGTGTAGTCCTTACTGTCATATTTAGGAGATGAGTTAATCGTTTGTAACGCAATTCCACGCCCGAATACGGAAGTGTGCATATAAGGATAGAATATAGTCTGTTTCCAAGAACGACCATTATTCTCAGTCATGATCGGTGCAATGACGTTGACAAGCTGAGCTAGGCAAGCCATCTTGACACGATCGGCGTACTTAAGGAACGTAATCAACATACTCCCTACTAATAGGGCATCCTCGAAGTTATAAACATCCTCTAGCTGAGGAGGTGCCACGGTCCACGGGTCAATCTTACGATCCGATTCATTGGAGTGGTACCATACATTCCACTCATCGAAGCTGAGATTCATCGTTTTCTTACTGCGTTTCTTAGCCTTAATATAATCGCATGTCGAAATGATCGTCCGAATGAAATGGTCTGTCTCCATACTTTTTGCAAGATAGTTAGCGGAATCATTCTCTGCATTTCCATGATATTGGTGTAGGGATACAAAATCCACTGCATCATATGTATGAGTCAGCGTCGTCGCTTCCCACTCCGGAAAAGTCGGCATCCTCGTGTTAGAGCTACCGCATGAAACAAGCTCAATGGATGAGTCTACCAGACGCATAGCCTTTGCTGTCTCGACAGCTAGACGACCATACTCCTCCGCAGTCTTGTGCCCAATCTGCCATGGCCCATCCATTTCATTACCTAGACACCATGTCTTAATACGATGAGGCTGCTCATATCCATGTTTACGACGGAGATCACTATAGTACGTACCACTAGGATGGTTACAATACTCAAGCAAGTTACGTGCAGCATCAATACCACGTGTTCCAAGGTTCACAGCCATCATGACATCCGCACCTACTGCTTTTCCCCAGTCCATGAATTCGTTCGTCCCAACCTGATTATTCTCAATTGTACGCCATGCTAGCTCCAGACGCTTAGGACGTTCACCCTTTGGTCCTACGCCATCTTCCCAATTGTATGCAGACACCATATTTCCGCCTGGATACCGAATAATCGGCACTTGAAGTTCTTTCACTAGCTCAATAACATCTTTACGGAATCCCTGCTCATTCGCAAGTGGATGCTCGGGTTCGTATATCCCCCCATAGACTGCCCGCCCTAAATGCTCTATGAATGATCCATAGATACGATTATCTACGCGTGCAATTTGAAAGTCTTTGTCAATGACCATTTTAGCTTGAAGTTTTGTACTCATAATCAACATTCCTTCCTAATTGTTTATTAATATATTTACTATTAAGTTTATATTTATATTACGATATAAATATACCGCCATGTTATCCGCTTTGTCAACGAGTCAATAAAGCGTTTGCAAAGGGCAATGTATTCCTAAGAAAAGTCATTATCCACAAATAGAAATAGACAGACCTGAATACCCCCATGGTCTGTCTATTTTGGATACTAAATAACTTAAGCTTGATTTCTTCTTGCTCTGAACTGCTTGTACTGGAAGTAAACAGTACATCCAACGCAGTATCCACATAGTGCAACAAATGCCGCTACGAATAACAACCCAACAACAATATAGCCTATCACCTGCAACTGAGTTACGAATGCTAGCAGAGATATTGTAAGAAATCCAACAGCTAATTTATTATTAAATCGCTGTAATTCCTCTGCCTGCGTTGCTGCCCCCTTCACATTCAGAAAAGGTCGAACCAGCAGTACGAACAAATTCTTACCGCTAAGAAGACCAATAACCTGAATCAACCAAAGAGCTAACAATATATAAGGTTGATTAAACACAGCTGTTAATATAATACAAAGTACGATACCGATCTGATTCACCTTTACATAGGCTTCTGGGATTTCCTTCATTCGATTCACCCTCCTTTTCTAATAAAATGATTATGATCTAAATATAGTGAATTATTCCTATGTATTCAATATGAATTAATGTATACATAAAAATAGCCCTGCTCATTTGCAGGACTTGTCTAAGCCATAACTATGAATTCCATCATTTAGTCGCCGACTGAATGTCTCGTGTTACATCTAATAATGTGATCTTATCGTAATGACGCTCCAGCGCCGATTCTCCACCACTATAAATTCGATCCATAATTTCTTGGATATGTTCAGATACTACACAGGGTGATTCCCCACCACCAGAACACCAACTCGGTTGTAGCGAGCCACGAGCAAGTAGACGATACAGATCTCCAAGGGTTACCTCAGCGCTGTCAATATTCAACAGATACCCGCCGCCAACACCTTCCTTCGTCGTTACATACCCTTGCTTCCGAAGCAAACCAAGCACTTTACGAACACGTGCTGGATGAGTGCATACACTCTTAGCAATGACATCACTATTAGCCATATGATCTTTCCTTAAGCTAAGAAGGGTTAAACAATGGACGGCAATATTAAACTCACTATTCATTTCATCGCTCCCTATCATCTGTAATTATATGCATAACAGTTATGATTGTCAAGCTTCCACTTCGATTCAAATTGAATATAGTCATCCTTATGCTATAATAAACATACTTATAGTGCGAGTTCGAAAATGTTATCAACTAAATATAGGGAGGCGTTCTCAGAGTGATCAATATTAGTCCCTCTATTCTTCAGCTTGGAACAACTTTGGGAGCTGCTGTTATAGCGCTACTCGCTATATTCATTCGGTCCAAAGCAAGCAGCAAACCTATCACAATGAGAAAAATTATTATACCACCACTTGGTATGTCTACGGGATTTCTTATGTTCGTTGCACCCTTTACGCATATTCCCCTATTGTGGGCTGCTATATCACTTGTGATCGGTTGGTTTGTGTTCTCTTATCCGCTCATCCGTAGCACTCGTTTCAAAATCACAGATGGTCATGTCTATGCTGATCAATCCCGAAGCTTCACCTTTATCTTGCTTGGGATGCTTGCAGTTCGTATGTTCCTGCACCAAGTTATTGAACAATACATCACCATTCCACAGACCGGAGCATTATTCTTCATCTTAGCTTTTGGGATGATTGTCCGTTGGCGTATATTTATGCTGAAGGAATACAAACAACTGACCCAGTCGAGTGAACCCCTCGAATAGAATAGCTCTATGAATAAAACAAACCGCCCAACGTCATTCGTTGGGCGGTTTGTTGAATGAATTGATTAGTGTCGCGGAGAACAATATGCATGGTTACGCCATTATGGAAGATATCAAGACCTCATATAATGTCAGTATTGGACCCGGCACTTTATATGGAGCCATTAGCAGAATGGAAAAGATGGGCTTAATTGAGGCAGTTCCAACCAATGATAGAACTCAGCCCTATTGTATTACCGAGTTAGGAAGAGATTTCTTAAAAGAGAGATTACACGAACTGCAGACCGTTTCAACACTAGGATTTAAAAGGTTGGGGTTAGCGTGAAAATTTTGTTAAAGCTATATCCGAAAAAATGGAGAAATCGTTATGGTGATGAATTCTTATTTCTTCTTGAGAAGAGGAATTTATCTTTCAAAAATGTGACTGACATCATCTTAAATGCTCTCGATACAAGATTACTACTATTCGTTGAGGGGTTGCATGTGGAATTACTAGAGTTATCAAGACAGCACAACAAGAAGACGTATTTCTTCCAAAAGGCTTACTAAAGTTCGAAAAAGAAGGATAATTCTATGCGAAAGTTTCTCATATAAAAATGCACCCCCTAGAATTTATCAGCTAAACCTGAAGGTTTCTCCAATCTATTCTAAGAGGTGCATTTCATCATTATTATCGGGTTAATTGTTACTTTTCATATAATGATATATTGTAATATATCTATTTAGCTTATTCCTCGTAAATCTTCGTCAGCAAGCCACCGAGTTCCTGAAGCGCTTCTTCCTCGCGTTCACCCTCGACTTCCAGTGTTACATCGTCGCCTTTTGCCAAACCCAACGCCAACATGCTAAGCGAACTTTTGCCGTTGACCTTTTTTGTGCCTTTAATCAAATTAACTTTGCAAGGAAACTGAGTCGCAGCTTGAACGAACATTTTGGTTGGACGAGCATGGAACCCAGACGGATGAATAACAGTATACGTTTGCGATAGCATTATAAATGACTCCTTTGTTCTACGAATTGTTTAACTTCTTCTTGCGTTCCCATAACTAGTGCATCTTCTACGAGATTCGCCCACTCACGCTTGGACAATTGACCGATCAACTCACGTGCGGGTAGAACAGAACCAGCACTCATGCTGAATTCGTTTAGTCCCATGCCGAGCAACAGCGGAATCGCCGTTAGTTCTCCCGCCATCTCACCGCACATGCCGGTCCATTTGCCAGCTCTCTCGGCCGCTTTGATGACCATATTCACAAGTCTAAGGATCGAAGGATGATAAGGCTGATAAAGATAAGCTACGGATTTATTCATCCGATCCGCCGCCATCGTGTACTGAATCAGATCATTCGTTCCAATACTAAAGAAATCAACTTCCTTGGCGAAATGATCAGCATTCAGCGCAGCAGCTGGAATCTCAATCATCATGCCCACTTCAATATTTTCGGACACAGCGATTCCTTCCTGTTGCAGCTTCACACGCTCTTCTTCCAGAATACGCTTCGCCTCACGCAATTCACTCAGTACTGCAATCATGGGGAACATGATGTTCAGCTTACCTGCCGTACTGGCCCGTAGCAGGGCACGCAATTGGGTACGGAACAGATCCTGACGCTCCAGACATAACCGCAGGGCGCGAAGACCGAGAAACGGATTGCTTTCCTTGGGCAACTCCAGATAAGGAAGCTCTTTGTCGCCGCCGATGTCCAGTGTCCGGATGACAACACGTTTCCCATTCATTTTTTCAAGAACATGCTTATATATTTGATACTGTTCTTCTTCAGTCGGAAACGAACTGCGTCCCATATATATAAATTCTGTACGGAATAGACCAACGCCATCAGCACCATTCTCAAGTACCTTCGCCAAATCCTCAATGCTACCGATATTAGCCGCTAGCTCAAGATGCTGTCCATCCTTAGATACAGAAGGCTGCTCAGCTAAAAGTTTCAACTGTACTCTGCGTTCTTCATAACGTTGCTTCTTCTCACGATATTCTAATAACTCTTCCTCAGAAGGATCTACAATAACAGTGCCTTCCGTTGCATCGATAATAAGCATTGCACCATCGGCGATAGAAGCCGCCGCTATTCCTACACCGACAACAGCCGGAACTTCCAGTGAACGCGCCATAATGGCAGAATGCGAAGTGCGGCTTCCCACTTCTGTTACAAAGCCCTGTACATAATTTAGATCAAGCTGAGCAGTATCCGAAGGTGTTAAGTCTTCTGTAATGATGACTATTTCCTCAGTAATACCGGATAGCGTAGCGTACGGCTTATCGATCAGGTGACTCATTACCCGTCCCGATACATCTTTCACGTCGATCGCTCGCTCGCGGAGCAGAGCATTGTCCATTTCTCTGAGCATTTCAACGACTCCGGTAGTCACCTCATACAACGCATATTCGGCACTTAATTGATCTTCAGCAATTTTATCTAGTGACGCATCAACAAGATCGGGGTCTTCCAGCAGAAACATATGGGATTCAAAAATTTCAGCTTTTTGTGCCCCCAACCTTTGTTCTGTGAGCTTACGAATTTCGTCAATCTCGATTTTGGATTTCTCCACAGCTTGACGAAAGCGTTCAGCTTCGGTTTCAACATTGGTAATCGTCTGCTTCTGCGGTATATGTTCTGTATTGGCATACCGGAATGCCTTAGCTATGGCAATTCCGGGGGAAGCAGCGACACCCATCAGTATATTGGTCATGATGTTTACTCCTCTCTATCCATTCATTATGCCCGCGGGGCGGAAATTTGATCGTAACTGTCGATCACGAGATGATACACAGGATGTCCTTCTGGAATGGACGTGTAATCTGTGACCGTTGGACCGATACCTCGATCCTTAATCGATTGTTGAAGAATGACCGACTCTGGATCTTCCTCATTGACGTAGCGAAGAGCCGCGGCCATTACCAAAGCCAGCTGTTTCGGCTCAATTCCCATCTCGTGCGCTTGCAGAGCTGGCTTAACAAGTCGGTCGTTCGGTGACAGCTTGCGAATCGGCGAACGGCCCACGCGTGTCACTTCATCGATCAAATGAGGGTTACGGAAACGCTTAATGGTTGTTTCAATGTATTTACCGTGCTCTGCTTTGTCAAAGCCATACTGGCCTATAAGAACAGCTCCTGTCTCGCCCAATGTCGCCCTTATTTCATCAACAACGCTGTCATCGGCCATGGCTTGCTGGATCGTCTCATACCCTTTCAAGTTGCCGATATAAGCCGTAGCACAGTGACCTGTATTGACCGTAAACAGCTTGCGTTCGATAAATGGAATGAGATTATCAACGTAGTGGATACCTTTAATTGGCTTATAGCCTTCAAACATAGCAGAAGCATCGACCACCCACTCATAGAATGGCTCAACCATGACTGCAAGCGGATCAGCATTATGCTGAATTGGCACGATTCGGTCTACAGCAGCATCTGGAAACGCCACAAATTCGGAAGCTTTCAACTTAGATGCTTCATCTAAATGACTGTAAACATGTTCCTTTAGTTGAGTGCTACCACCAATGGTATTTTCACAGGCGATGATATGCAATTTCCCTGCTCCATCGGCAATCCGTTTCTCAATACCAAGAGCAATCCCAGCAGCGATATGCTTTAGAATATTGACACCAACGGCCGTTGTGACCAAGTCCGCTTCCGCAACAGCCGAAACGACTGCATCCAGATTCGTCCCATCAATCGCGGTTACACCTTCGACATGCAGTTGCTCTTTGTCGTCATCAGCTAGCGTCACCGTATATTCACCGCGCTTCTGCAACTCTGCAACGAGCGTTTGATTCACATCGGAGAATATGACCTCGTATCCGGATTGTGAAAGCAGCAATCCGATAAAACCACGTCCAATGTTACCTGCTCCGAAATGTACAGCTTTCATTCTTCTTCCATTCCTTTTTCAAAAATTTCGATCATTTCTTCTGGAGTCGAAGCTTTCAGAATCCGCTCCATGCTTTCATCATCTGAGCAAATCATCGCAACGTTGGTCAGAATGTCCAGGTGATCATCACCGATAGCCGCAATTCCGATTACCAAATGTGCAATGTCGCCCTCACCGAAGTCCACACCTTCAGGAAACTGCACAATAGAAAGTCCTGTAGTTTTAACGGATCCCTTGGATTGGCCTGTACCGTGCGGAATAGCAAGACCACCACCCATATATGTGGAAAGAGAGTCTTCACGTTCAATCATACTGTCGATATAATTTGGCTCCACGTGTCCAGCTTGTACTAGCAGTTCACCAGCCATACGAATCGCCTCGTATTTATCGTTAACAACCGCGTTCAATTTCACTTTATTTGGGGAAAGTATACTCATTCATCTTCACTCTCTTTCTATTTTTGTATTGAAAAATGTTTTCAAATTGACTGTTAAATAGTTACGGATCGCTGTTTCATCACCCGCTTCTAGCAGTGCAATCATTTCACTATCAAGTAGCATTGCGCTAATCTCGCTCAGTACTTCCAGGCTCTCTCGTGACATCGTCTGAGGAGCCAGCATCAGCAAGAACTGACTTAGCCGCGAAGGCGGTACCGTCGCCACCGGAAGCGATCCAACCAGTCGATAAAGCGACAAAGATGACTGTTTAACTTCAGGACTCCGGGTATGAAAAAGAGCAAGGGCGGTGCCGGGAATCATCTGGCTACCACTTTGCTCACGTTCAAGCAATTGTTTCGTGACAGTAGAAGCGCTTGTAATGAAGCCTTCCTCTTCCTCGAATCGGCATGCCTCTTCCAATATCTCGGGTAGCTCATAGCTTCCCTCTTGGATCTGAACTACTTTGAAATGTTCGATCAATCGCACGATCTCATTCAACGTAGTATTCAAGCTTTGCAGATAAACGAATGCGGGTTGCGAGGTCATCTTTGCCTTACCTATGGACACACCTGCACCAAGGCTATCCAGCGTCTGTTCTCTTATAAATGATCGTAATCGTTCCGATTCCCCAGACGTGAGGAGTGGACTAACCTTCATATATTGCCAAGGGTCAAGCGGTAAATCAATCGTAGAAATGATCAGATCGTACGTCTCCTCCGAAATTCTGGATGCCTCGTACCATGAAACCCGGTCGACAATGTAGATCTGCGGAAGCTCCTTCTGAAGTCGAATCTGCAGCAACTTGGAGGATCCTATGCCGCTAGTACATACCAATATGGCGCGTACATCTCGCTGCAGCTGCTTGAGTCGCTCCAGCGACGCCCCGAAGTGCATGACAAGGAATCCTATTTCCTCATTCGGTACATCTAGCTCGGGAAGCACGCTATTCGTCGCTTCGCGTACAATGCCAAACAATCTGGCATAATCCCTTTTTATCTGATCCAGAAGTGGATTGCGTATATTCAGGCCATCATGCAACCTCTGAATAGCGACTTTCATATGATCAAATAACCCTTCCCTAAGAGAAAGATCTTCACTGAAATCTACTCCCATCACCTGCTGTATATGCAGGATAAGGGAACGTACCGTTTCCGCTAATGCCAAATCATCCCCCGGCAGAAGCATCATACCTTCTTGCTGTGCATACTCCAACAGCCCTAGTATATATAACGTCTCAGCTGGTCGTAGTGAAGCCCCCATATGCTTGGACAGCATTTCCGTCAGACCAAGTGCCCCGGTTTCGTCCTGTGATACGCGGTTCTCCATCCGCTTCGTTTCGTATTGAGCGCGAACAGTCTTCCCTGCTCGAATCCGCCGCAGTGCAATGGAAATCCGGATCAACAAATCGGTATAGGCATTCTCGCTTAATCGTTCGGCCCAATGCTCCTCCCAATTCCATAAGATGCCCTCGATATCCGCCATCTCTGCTTTGCCTGAAATCACGAATAGTTCCCTATCAAGCGGATGATTCGGTCGCTCGTCATCATGGAAGCTAATCAACTCTGCATCGTCAAGCCTTAGCTTGATTAGCTGTCGTATCGTCTCCCGCAGCCGCTCTTCCTGACCTGATAGTTCGACGCCATAGCCTCTTCTTCGAATCAGGGTTACACCAAATTTCTGAACCCAACGGGTAAGTTCATCAAGATCGCTACCTATAGTAGGCACAGTCACTTTCAACTCGTGAGCCAGCGTAAATAGCTTGACTGGCTCATTGTTCTCCAAAAGAAGAATTAATATATATATTTGCCTTTCATCGGGGGAGAAATCGGTATCTTCCGAGGTGGAGATAGTACGACGTAGCTCCTCTAGCCTCGCCGCCTCACCCTGCAGACGGATGCCAGTGCCCGATTTCCTCACTAACTTAATACCCCTCGAACGTAATACATCTTCAACCGCTACCAATTCGCGATGTACAGTTCTTGAACTGACATGAATGTCAGCTGCGATTTCTGATGTTGTAAGATCGCGGTTTCTCCGAAGTAACAGTTCTAGTATTTGACGAGTTCTACTGGAAACATTCATTCGCAACCTCCCTAATAACAGCATAATGACTCAAACGCTGGCGATAAGTCGCCAGCGCTAGAGCCTATTGTGGTGAGATTGACAATCAGCTGAATCGGTCCACGAGTTTTTCATACTCAGGACTCTTCAGAAAGTTGTCAATGGAGATATGCTCCGCCTTCGGTGCCTTGGCTTTAGCCCGATCGGTCAATGATTTGTGTGTGATGACGATATCTGCATCATCCGGAATTTCGCTTATTGCTGTATTGATGACTGTAATTTCCGAACCTGCAGCTTTCATCTTTTTGCGCAGGATCGAAGCACCCATTGCACTTGAACCCATACCTGCATCGCAAGAGAAGACGATCTTATGAATATCTTCTACCGGTTTAACCACTTCGTTGTTGGACTTGGTAGAATCAACGACTGCTTGAAGACCCGCATCCTTGACAGCCTCTTTTGCTGCTGCAGGAGCTCCTGCGGCCTTCATTTCTTTCAATTTCGAAGTTGCTTGTTCCAGATCTTCGGAATCTTCATCATCCTTTTTAGACGTTTTGAGCATCAGAACTGCGACAACAAACGTGACAATGGCTGCCGTCACAACGCCGCTTAACGCCTGTAGAATTCCACCTTTAGGTGCCATGATGAAGTAAGCGATAATACTCCCAGGAGAAGGTGGTGAGACAAGACCCGCTCCAAACAATGAGAATGTAAATGTCCCTGTGACACCCCCTGCTATCACCGCCAGAATAAGTTTAGGCTTCATCAGGATGTACGGAAAGTAGATCTCATGAATACCACCAAAGAAGTGGATAATTGCTGCGCCAGGAGCCGATTGCTTCGCTGAACCGCGTCCTGCAAACATATAAGCGAGCAGGATACCAATACCCGGACCTGGATTGGATTCTAACATAAATAAAATGGATTTTCCGGTTCTGGCTGCTTCATCCAATGCAATCGGACTGAGCACACCGTGGTTGATCGCATTGTTTAGGAATAAAATTTTGGCCGGTTCAATGATGATATTCACCAGCGGAATTAGGTTTTGGTTAACCAAAAATTCCACTCCGAGAGTCAGCCCATTGGTCAACCCCCCGATAAGAGGGCCTATACCAGAGTAAGAAATCAAAGTCAGAATTGCTCCGATAATGCCGAGTGAGAAATTGTTAACAAGCATTTCGAAGCCTGACTTAATTTTCCCTTCAACCGCGTTATCAAATTGCTTCAGTATCCATGCAGCCAGCGGACCGCAAATCATCGCTCCCAAGAGCATTGGGATGTCCGCGCCTAAGATAACCCCCATTGTCATTAAAGCACCGATGACTCCACCACGCTGTTTGTGTATCATCGTACCGCCCGTATAACCAATCAGCAGCGGAAGTAAATATTTAATGCTTGGATCAACAAGGTTTGCTAAGTATGCATTCGGAAACCATCCCGTAGGTATAAACATCGCTGTAATGAGTCCCCAAGCAATGAACGCGCCGATATTCGGCATAACCATCCCGCTCAGGAATCGACCGAACTTTTGAACCCCGACTCGAATGCTCGCGGTTGAAGCCTTGTCTTTAACCTCTCCCATATTCGGTTCCTCCTAAATATAAAGTCACTTTCTTTTACCGAATTAGCCTAGTTCACCTATTCAATTCAGTATATATCTATGGTAGATCGTACATTGCTTTAGAACAACAAAAGGATGACTTCGTTTTGTCAGTCATATTGTTGACATAATTTAAGATAGTTATTACAATTTCAGGCTTTTCCTATGGGTAGCAATATACGGCCAATGAGTTTTATGGTATATTCAAATTATCTGATCGCTAATGTTCAATGTATTACAATAAAATTTATAGGCAATGCTACCACTTATTAATTGGGTACAACCTCGGCTATGTTCTAGTCTTGTGTTGTGCCCTTTTTTGGTAGTCATGGGAGGAGAATATCATGTTATTAGAAGCTATTTACCATCGTCCGAAACAAAACTGGTGCTATGCTTACGATGAGCGCACCATACATATTAGAATTCGTACCAAGCGAAATGACGTTGATGCTGTTCATGCTATGGCAGGTGACAAATATGCATGGGATCAGACGGTTGCTTACATACCTATGACTATCATGTCGTCTGATGAAATGTTTGATTATTGGGAGTGTGAAGTTATACCGCCGTACCGCCGCTTAAAATATGGGTTCTTATTGCAAGAAGGCGATCAGAAATTATGGATGACGGAGTACACTTTCTTGGGTGAGCCTCCTGCGGATCCGAATCGTCTCTTTGAATTTCCATATATCAATTTAATCGATGTATTTACAACACCTGAGTGGGTCAAGGATGCTGTGTTCTATCAGATATTTCCGGAAAGATTTGCAAATGGCGATCCTAGCATAAACCCCGTAGGAACACTTCCATGGGGCGGAACACCAAGACCAGACAATTTCTTTGGCGGCGATTTGCAAGGCGTTATTGATCACATTGACTATCTGAGTAACTTAGGAATCAATGCACTCTATTTCACACCATTGTTTACTGCAACAACGAACCATAAATACGATACGGAAGATTATTTACAGCTTGATCCTCAATTCGGTGATATTAACTTACTGAAGAAGCTAGTGTCCATCTGTCATGAACGTGGAATACGTGTTGTAATGGATGCTGTATTTAATCATTCTGGCAGAACGTTCGCACCGTTTGTCGATGTACAGAAGAATGGGGAACAGTCCCGCTATCGTGATTGGTTCCATGTCTCCAAGTTTCCAATTACAGTAGAGAATGGCATTCCAACATACGATACCTTTGCCTTCGAACCTTTGATGCCCAAGCTTAATACCGAGAATCCTGAAGTCAAAGCCTATCTACTTCATGTGGCTGAATATTGGATTACAGAAGTTGGAATTGACGGGTGGCGGCTTGATGTAGCCAATGAGGTCGATCATCAATTCTGGAGAGAGTTCCGGCAAGCCGTTAAGAAAGCGAAGCCAGATGCTTATATACTAGGTGAGATATGGCATGACGCATCAAATTGGCTACAAGGCGATCAATTTGATGCGGCCATGAATTACCCTTCCACCAATGCAATCCTTGATTTCTTCGTAGAAGGTTCCACGGATGCAGAAGGTTTCTCACACGCCATCGGCAAGCAGATAGCTCACTATCCTCGTCAAGCAAATGAAGTTGCATTTAACTTGCTTGATAGCCATGATACAGCGCGTCTAATTACACTTTGTAAGGATGATAAGAGCAAAATGAAGCTCACGGTCACATTCCTATTCACCTTTACCGGAACACCATGTATATACTATGGTGATGAAATAGGTCTAACAGGTGGGAATGATCCTGAGTGCCGGAAGTGCATGGAATGGGATCCCGCTAAACAGGATCATGATCTATTTAAGTTCTATCAGGAATTGATAACGATTCGTCTGAACCATCGTGCACTTCGTACAGGTACATTTACATTCCTTTCCCCTGCGGCAGGAAGTACATTACTGGCTTATGCACGTGAGGATGATAATGAGAAATTTGTCATTATCATGAATAATAATAGTAAGGTTCAATCCACTACGATCGCTTTAGAGGATTCCCAATTCGAGGATATCCGTACCAAGAAATCGCATATGATCAATAAAGGATTAATGAACGTAGAATTACTTCCTTACGAATGTTTGATATTAAAAGCTGTACGTAAATAGACAAATAAGCTAATACTTTGTAGAGTACAATCGCAAGCGGATTTCAGCTAGATAGTGAAGCACTGACTTTGAGGTTAAGCTAGAAGTTATATGCTTTTAATTTTGTGTAATGAATTTTAATAAATAAAGGCGACTATTCATTCAATTCTGAATGAATAGTCGCCTTTATTATACGAAAAAGGACTTCTTTCGCACGAATAGATTGTACAAAAGAAGTCCTTAATGCAAAATTCATACTTATAGAAAACAAGGTATACTATTCGGAGCGATAACTTAGGTTATAAATTTGACTAGTGTTTGATTGAACGTCTCTGACATTTCTTCAAGCCTCTTCGATAAATCTACCAACTTCTCACTCACAATATATTGCTGAGTGGACATTGAAGCAACCTCCTCCGTCGAGGCACTTGTCTCTTGGACAACTGCACTTATAGAAGTGATGGACGCAGATAATAGCTGTTGGGCTTCGATCAACTCTTTTACAAAGATGGAGGATTTATCAATTTCTAGAAGAAACTCACCCATTTGCTGCTTCACACTTCCAAAAATATGGGATGCCTCCATAACCGATTCCATTTGCTCATCTATTACTGGTGATACTTCATTTAATGATGTTGCCGTATGTTCAATACCTCGTAAGATTTCGTCCGTAATCCCCGCTACCGTCTGAATAGATTGCTTAGATCCATCAGCAAGCTTGCGAATTTCTTCAGCCACAACCATGAAGCCACGCCCTGCTGTACCCGCTCTTGCTGCCTCTATGGAAGCATTGATCGATAGTATATTCGTTTGTTGCGTCATCGTGCTCATCAGTTCCAGTATTTTCTGAATAGAAGACGTGCTGTTCTTTAATTCTTCCGCTTCCCTCACAATGTTTCGATTCATCCCAACAATCTTCTCCGTTTTGCTAACAAGCTGATTCATATACTCCGTACCTTGCTCACTAACCTGCTGTACCCGATGCGCCGCCTGTTCCATTGCATCGTTGGCAGCAGATACTTTATGAATTTCACCGACCATCCGTTCAGCTAGCAGATTCTCATTCTCAGCTTCTATTGCCATACTTCCAGTACCAGAGGCAATCTCATTAGAGGCAGCCGCAATCTCGCCCGCAGTTATGGAGGTACTCTTCGAGACATGAGTCAATTCATCCGCTGTTTCCAGAACCTCTTGCGCCGAATGATGCATTTGCTCCACAAGTAACCCGATCTGCTGCATCATTTGATTAAAGCTGAATCCAAGTCGTCCTATTTCATCCTGACTCTTGAAGTTTGTACGTACCTGCAGATTTCCTTGTTCTCCTTCTTCCATCAGACGACATAACTTTGCAAGGGGCTTGCCGACTATTCGGAGCACATAATAACCGATCAGCAACGCAAATACCATGGCTAGCACAATCACAATCAATGTAACAACCAAAAGTTGATTCGTGCCTTTTACGAAATCCTTGAGGGGTGCATAGCCTAATAAAGCCCATTTCGTCGTATCCAATGTGTTATAGACAACAAGCTGTTCGACGCCATACTCATTATCCGTTGTAAAGGATCCGCTTTTCTCTCCATCTTGTTGTAATCGAATAAATGAGTCAGCTTCTATGAGATTGGTATCCTGAGTGTGAACAATTTTGTTATTATTCGTTAATACTGCCACTTGTCCACTCTCTCCAATCCTGAGATTCGACAGTATTTCTCCAAGCGCCTTCTCCTTTATTTCGATTAAAAGAATATATTCTGCCTCTGGTTGATTGATGTTACGTAGTAATCTTCCCATAGTCAAAGTAGGTTCTCCATAAATATTAAAGAATCCCTTTTTACTCGTAGGGAACCATTGGATCTGCCCTTTTGCCTCTATAATCTGTTTAACTTTGCTCTCAATATCCTCATCCGTTCGAACGCCAACTACTCCTATTGATTTATAGGAATCCACTTCAACTAGGTTCTTCTTCACTAGACGAACAGCGAAGAGTCTACTATCCGACCCTGTAATGGAACTTAATTTATTCCGAACTTCGCCCTCCATCGCATTCTTCTGTAAAGTGCCAATTCCAGGCTGATTGATAATCTCCAAGTTGCTCTTCAATTCCGTATCAACGGCCAGCTGCTTCGAAAGCGCTTCATATTGTGTGAATAAGAAATCAAGCTTACCCGCTGCTTGGACGATCGCTTGTGAGGATGCTTGAGCAACCTCGTCCTTAATAATCTCTTTCGATAATTGATATGATGATAGGCCCAGTACGGCAGACAATACTATGATGCCGGCAAATAACAATATGAATAGTTTCATACCGATTGTTCTTGGTCGTATTCTATGTACCCATTTCAAAATTGTCCCTCTCCTTTATCATTCAAGTAGAAACGGCTTTGCCGTCCTTTTTCAAGGACGGCACCCGTTTCAGCGGAAATATAAGGATTAGAGTATCAAGTGAAACTTATACTTCCTTATATTTTCAAAAAGGTACAGTTCCACCCTTGCGAGAACTGTACCTGGTTAAATTTCTACTACCAACTATGTTTCAACATTCATCACTTACCCTAACTACCGTTATCCCTTACTAGCTCCCGATGTTAAACCCTCTACAAGAAACTTCTGAAGGAACATAAATAGAATCGTAATTGGAACGGCTATAAGTACCGCACCTGCTGCGAACAACGTAAAGTTAGTATTCGTGTTCGAACTCACCATATCATACAATCCGACAGCTACAGTCCATTTCTCCTTAGATCGTAAGATCATCTTCGCAAAGATAAAGTCAACCCATGGACCAACAAATTGCGTTAATGCCATATAAGTGAGCATCGGTCTAGATAGTGGTAGAATAATTCGAATGAAGATTCTAAAATTACTCGCTCCATCTATTCTAGCCGCTTCGTCCAATGATCGCGGGATTGTGTCCAAGAATCCTTTGGCAATAAAAGTTCCCCCTAGGGGCGCACCTGCTGCATACACAATAATTAACGCAAGATGTGTATCTAACAAATTAAATTCTTTAAGAAGTAAATAAATAGCGATCATACTCATAAATCCTGGAAACATCCCAAGAACCAAGATTGTAGAAAGCGCCGTCTTCCGTCCACGGAAACGAAAACGTGAAACTGCATAACTCGTTAACAGTGTAAGGAAAATACCGATTAACATGGAAAGAATCGATATCTTTAACGTGTTCATATACCAATTACCAAATAAGTAACTTTTTGATGTAAATAATTCCCTGTAATGCTCGAAAGTTAAACTACTAGGAATCAGCGTCTTGCTGTACAGTGATTTACCCGGCCGAAGTGAACCAAGGATAACCCATAAGGCAGGATACACGGCAGAGATCGCTAATATAACCAGAACAATATAACTTAACGTCAAACGGAAACCATTCTTCGCTTTTCGTCTGCTCATTGGATCATATCCTCCTCTTTGAATGACTTCGTTCTACGGTAATTATATATAGAGAACGAGGCAAGGATTAGGAAAATGACGATCCCTACAGCAGAAGCCATATTGTATTTATTCTGATCTAACGTTAACTTGTACAACCAAGTAACGAGTAGATCGGTCGCTCCAGCATATTGGTAATCGCCCACGACTGGATTTCCGCTTGTTAGTAGGAAAATCGCATTAAAGTTATTGATATTTCCAGCGAATTGGGTAATGAGTATTGGTGCTGTCGAGAAGAGTATCATCGGCATCGTAACGATTCGGAACTTCTGATAATTCGTTGCACCATCCACTTCAGCCGCTTCATACATATCACGAGGGATCGTTGTTAAGACACCCATAATCAATATCATCGAGACTGGAATACCAACCCACATATTAACAACAATAACTGTAACCTTTGCCCAGAACGGGTCGGTCAACCAAGGAAGGCCATCTAAACCGAAATATTGAATATACTGATTTACAGGACCGAATTGACCATTGAACATATTTCTCATAACGAGCAATGAAATAAGCTGTGGAATCGCGTAAGGAATAATTAGAATCGTTCTCCACAAGCCTTTGAATTTGATCCCTTTTTGGTTAATCAGCAGAGCTACCAGTAGACCGCCAAAATAAGTAGTTACCGTTGATAGTACTGCCCAAATAAGGGTCCAAGTCAGAACGCCATAAAATGTGTGGCTCCATGTCTTGAGTGAAACTAAGTCCCTAAATGTATCAAAACCCACCCAATCCACAAGCTTAGCAGGCGGGATATGGTTTGGAGCAGAGTAATTCGTAAATGCTAGCATGACCATAAAAATGATAGGCATAACCGTGAAAAATAAAATACCCATTGCCGGTAAAGTCAAAAAGGCTTGTGCAAACTTATAATCTAAAATATAGCGAATTGATTGCAAAAAACTATTCGCATGTTCGCCCTGTTCCCTTTTCAACGCTATTTTACGTGCATCTCTTATATTCATAACATAAATGATCACAAAGACAATTAAGAATAATAATGTTATCAAACTTTGAATTAGAATAAAGATGGAGTGGTCTCCTGCAACATACTTTCCGTCGACCTTCATTCTCGGCGCATCCCCAAGCGATACGATACCCCATAAAGCTCTCACTAGATTGCTATTGAAATAAACAATCGCGTAAGCCTCAATTAGCAAAAATACAAGACCTTTGATCATTTGCCGGTTATATATTTGTCCCAGCCCCATGCTCATAATCGACAGTATCGTGGCTTTCTTGCGATATTGGCCCACAAGCTCTCTCCTCTCTCTAGACAAAATGAGGATTTACCCGCCACATGATGCGACGGGTATCTTCAATTTACTATCCACTAGTAATCATTCTTTGTTACTTCGTTGCACTACCATTTAAGTCTTTAATTTGTTGTGCTGCTTTGTCCATAGCTTCTTTTGGATCTTTATCGTTATCCCAGATTTCTGGGAAGGCCGCATTTACAGGACTCCATACATTCCCCATTTCAGGAATAGTAGGCATTGGCTGAGAGTTAATAACTTGTTGAGCAAAACCTGCAACATACGGATCACTAAGAATCTGATCAGATGCCAATGCGGCATTATTAGTCGGTATAGAACCAACTAATTCGTTTAGAAGAAGTTGTGCTTCTTCATTCGTCGCGAATTGGGCGAACAATTGTGCAGCATTAGGATACTGAGTAAAGGAGTTTACATAGAATGCCTTGATTCCAGAGAATGAAATAGCTACCTTACCATCAATCGTTGGAATCGGTGCAATTCCAAGCTTATCTCCTAGCGCTTCTTTATAACCCGCAAGTTCCCAAGGACCCGTAATATCCATGGCTACATCACCTGAGTTAAATAAACTACGTTTAATATCTGGAGATATATCACCCGTTTTAATTGGAAGCGCCGCCTTTAATCTCACATATGTTTGCAATCCTGCAAGTGCACCTTCCGAATTGACGCCAACATCGTCTTTATTCGTACCATTATCACCGTACACATATCCACCGCCACTAGCTATAAATGGATAGTTGAAATACAAGTTCCCTGATTCCCACATAATTCCGAATCTGTTCTTCGATTTATCCGTGAATGTCTTGCTGAACTCGATAACATCATCGAATGATTTCGGTGCTTCTGGCAATAATTCTTTGTTATAGAAGAGAGCATATGTTTCAGCTGCTCTTGGGTAACCATACAGTTCACCATTGAAAGTTACACCTTGAATTGATGCTGGTGTATTGTTAGCTATTGTATCTTCTGCTAATGCTTCATTAGTTAACAATAGACCCGCTTCTGCCGCTCTTCCCAAGTTATCATGCGGGAACATGACAACGTCAGCTGCTAATCCAGAAGGACCATCTTGAGTCAACTTTGTAACTTGATCTACCGCTGGCACTTCTTCAACTTTGACAGGAATATTGAATTTCTCTGTAAATCTCTTGGCAATTTCATCTGTAAAGGCTCTTTCTTCTCTACTCTCCCATACAATCAACGTAGCGCCATCCTCTGCTTGAAGTCCTTCTTCAACGACAGCTTCTTCTGGTGCAGGTGTATCCGTTACTGTATTGCTTGGTGCCGGTGCAGGCTCAGTATTACTCGGCGCTGCGCTGTTCGATCCACAAGCAGTAATAGAGAAAGCCAAGGTAACGGTTGCTAATAACGTCAATAACTTATTCATTTTCATACAATTTTAATCCCCTCTCTAATGGCTATACCTTTTACTTTATTGTTTCTTTATGTTTATCATGCTGTGCAAACGATTTCACAAATGTCAAAAAATGAACGCCTACATCCTTAAATGTTTAACTCTTTGTCTTCATCCATTTGAGGTAAGCGCTTTATTTATAGGTTTATCATACACAATAGACATAGCTTTGTAAAAACGTTTGCATATAGTTAATTAGCCCATATTAGCTCATTCCATGCATAATATATTACTTTATCTTTGTATTTCGCATCATTACTCTCTATCTTTAAGTATTACTTCATTATCACTGTAGAATATGGAGCTATTACTAGCATATTATTGTCAAAACGAGCGGCTTTACTGCCTTTTCTTATGATTTCAGTAAATAAATTCTCTCCTTGTGCCGTATCTATCTTTACTTCTTGCTCTTCACCTGATAAATTGTGCACAACCAGTGCAACATCGGCTTGTGTACGTCGAACATAGGATAATATTTGTGCATTACCAGTGTCATAATATTGGATGTCTCCATCATGTAGTGGAGAAATTTCATTTCTCCATGTTATCAATTCCCGATAATGGGTCCATACTGAATCCTTATCCTTCATTTGTAATTCAACACTATGTGAATCATCACCAGTATTATAGATAAGCCTTTCCCACGTCGTTTGTCCCTTCCCTTTCGCTCCATCTTCATACCAGATCATAGGTTCACGAATTTGCTCATCTGGCTTCGCGCCTAACATACCGATCTCTTCACCGTAATATATAAAGGGGTTTCCAGGTAGTGTTAACAGAATCGAGGCCGCCATTTTCGTATGATCTACATTGCCATCTAGCTGACTCATCACCCGGTTCTGATCATGATTTGTCAAGAATATTGCATCAATAAATTTCCCTTCTGATTTCGTGCTAAACAGCTTGTATGTTCGTTCTAGTGTAAATGCTAAGTTGTTATCACGTTCACTTTTCACACTATTCATAATAGATTCTGCTAGACTGAAATTAAAACCAGAGTCAAATGCCTTATCCAAATAAGGCGCCACTGAAGCGATAGAATTCTCCCACACTTCCCCAACAATGTAGGCTTCTGGGTTAATCTCATTCATGCTACTTCGGAACTCCTGCCACCAAGCAATATTCTTTGCTTCTGTTCCCTTGTCTTTATCCGACACTAAATCTTCGAAAATATGCTTGGCTGCATCCAATCTAAACCCATCCAGGCCTAGCTTCAGCCAGTACTGACCAATCTCCTTCATTTCTGTTCGTACAGCAACATTGTCGAAGTTCAGATCAGGCATTCCATCCCAAAATATCCCCATATAATGTTTACCATTCGCCTCATACCAAGGATTGTCACCTGATGCAGCACTAATACCACTTCGTTCTCTATTCTGATCTTCAGCCCACACGTACCAATCCCGATATGAACTCCGCTCCCCTTCTGCTGAATCCTTGAACCACGGATGTTCTTTGCTCGTATGGTTTACGACCAGATCCATAATAACTTTGATACCACGTTTATGAGCTTCATCAATCAATGTTGTCAGATCTTCTACTGTTCCATAGTCCGGATTTACAATTCTATAATCGGTCACATCATATCCGTGATAGCTTGGTGAAGATAATATCGGCATGAGCCAAATTCCACCTACACCCAAATCGTCAGTCGTAGAAGGATCCCCATCATTTAGATAATCAAGTTTCTCTATAACTCCCCGCAAATCACCAATACCATCGCCATCCGAATCATAGAATGAACGAACAAAAACTTCATAGTAGACTGTAGAGGGTTGTTCATCAATTTGATCCATCCTCGGTGAAATAGCTGTCTCTTTCTTTTGTTCATCAGCAGTAGATACGGTGTTTTGGTTATTATGTTCTGTTTGTGTTAAAGTAACCTTATCCGTAGCATTGCATGCAATTAACAACGCACTGAATACTGCTGCTCCCATAATTCCGAGAGCAAATCGTTTGTAATATCTAGTTAATGTCATCTCTGTCAATATGTCTTCCTCCTTCATTTACGCATTCATGCGCTTTATGGGTATATAATAACGGAGGATCCATTTTAGTCAATAGATTTATGATAGGTTTGTTATTTACAAGCCGTAGACAATAGATTAAGATATCAATTGTAAAAAAGAATATTTCGTTTGTATGATTTAATGATTCACGCAAACGGTATCATCGGAGGCTATTATGTCTGTAACAATTAAAGATGTGGCGCGAAAAGCTGGCGTATCTCCCTCCACGGTGTCACGAGTGCTATCTAATCACCCTAGAATAAGCCTTGAAACTTCCCGTAAAGTAAAGGTTATTCTTGATGAAATGGGGTATTACCCCAATATTATGGCTCAAAGCCTTGTATCCAAAACAACGAATAGTATTTGCGTTATTCTACCGAAGTCTGCTGAGGAACTGTTCCTGAATTCATTCTTCATGGAATTAGTTCGGGGTATTGTCACACAGGCGAATCGTTCAGGATATGATGTTGTACTTAGTTCGGGAGGAAGCGAGCAAGAAGAAATCGAGGTTGTTTCTCGACTAATCAATGGGAAAAGAGTCGATGGTGCTATTCTGCTGTATTCACGTAAAGATGATCCTGTTGTTGAATTTCTACACAGTAATAATCATCCCTTTGTCTTGATTGGTCGTAGCGATAAATATCCGGACCTACTATCCGTTGATAATGATAATATTCAGGCTGCTTATGATGCCACCAAGCATTTGATTTCCTTCGGTCATAAACGAATCGGGTTCGTTAGTGGACCCCCAAATCATGTCGTATCTATGGACCGACTTAAGGGATACCAAAGAGCACTCGAAGAAGCTGGGATTGAGATGCGAAAAGATTGGATTGTTGAAGGGGAATTTCTACAAGAAAGTGGATATCGAGCGATGTCATTCTTCATGAATTTACCGCAACGACCTACAGCCTTAGTCGTGGTTGACGACCTTGTATCCTTCGGTGTACTGCGTGGTTTACATGAACTAGGATACAAAGTACCTGATGATCTAAGCATCGTCAGCTTTAATAATATTCCAATAGCTGAACTCTCTACACCACCCATAAGTAGTATTGATATCGGTATTTATAATCTAGGTTATACCGCTTCTCAAGCCTTAATTCAATCGATTCAACAGGATGGCGAGAAGATTTTTCAAAAGAGACATATTATATCTCATCGCCTTGTCGTTCGAGAATCTTCTATGTTATCTGTCACTGGATTACATAATTAACGGACTTATGTAGGAATATTATATCTGCTATAATATTGTTATGAAGTTGTTGAATACTTGTTCGTCACGGATACTCTGATATAATGAGGCAAAGTCTTGCTTCATTATATTTTTAAATATAAATACAAACGTTTGCACAATGGAGGAGAATACCTTATGAAACCTATGAATCACCCCATTCAAGCCTGTTTATTTGACCTAGATGGCGTACTCGTTGACACAGCTAAATATCACTTTTTGGCTTGGAAGCGGCTCGCTGATGAGCTGGGCTTTGTATTTACTGAGGAAGATAATGAAAGACTAAAAGGTGTGAGCCGTATGGCATCGCTGGATATCTTACTTGCAGTGGGTAATCTTCAACTTGATGAAGAGACCAAATTTACACTCGCTGACAAGAAAAACAACTGGTATGTTGACTATATTTCAAAAATGGATGACTCGGAGATTCTACCAGGATCACTCTCCTTTCTTCAAGAATTGAAACAACATGGAATTAAAATTGCCTTAGGCTCTGCCAGTAAAAATGCTATGACCATATTGAACAATGCTAATTTAGTTCCTTACTTCGATGCCATTATTGATGGCACCCACACATCGAATGCTAAACCCGATCCTGAAGTATTCATACTTGGTGCAAAAGAAGTACAAATTGCTCCAGAACATTGTGTTGTGTTTGAAGATGCCGAAGCAGGAATTGAAGCGGCTTTACGTGCAGGAATGCGCAGCATAGGTATTGGTCCAGTAGGCTCACTCACTCAAGCAGAATATGTCGTATCTTCTCTCGAAGAAATGTCTGTTGAGAAATTACAGCAAATGATGGCTAATTCCTAAGTTATATAGATTGAACGAAACTTTACAACGATTATGAATGTTTCTATTTACGATAATATTATGAAGGAGACGATTCGCATGAAGCAATACTTACAATTAGACCCATGGAGCATTATTGAAGAAGGCTTCGATCCACAGAATCATGAAATATCAGAAAGTATATTTAGTATTGGGAACGGATACATGGGACAACGAGCTAATTTCGAAGAGAAATACAGTGGCTCCTCCCTTCAAGGCAGCTACATGGCCGGCGTATACTACCCGGATAAAACACGTGTCGGATGGTGGAAGAATGGCTATCCTGAATACTTTGCAAAGGTATTAAATTGTACGAATTGGATTGGAATCGATGTACTTATAGATGGAGTGGCACTTGACCTAGCCGTATGTACAGTGAAGGATTTCGTACGCGAACTGAATATGAAGGAAGGAACGCTCTCAAGAAGTTTCATCGCTGAACTTCCAGATGGTAAAGAAGTGCAGATTGCAGCTATTCGATTCACCAGCATTGCACGTAAAGAGATAGGAGCCATCCGATATGCTGTAACACCTTTGAATTTCAGTGGTTCTATTTCCTTAACACCGTATCTTGATGGTGACGTGTCTAACAAAGACTCTAACTACGATGAGAAGTTCTGGTTAGAAGTGTCCAAAGAAGTAACAGCAGCAGATGCAACACTGACGATCAAAACAAAGAAGCTTGATTTCCACGTTACATCTGTCATGGCATACACAGTACTCAAGAATGGTACTCCTGTTACGGTCACACCGGAAACCATCGATAAAGAAAAGTATGTCGCTCATTCTTTTAAACTGGATGTGCAAGAGAAGGAACAGATTGTCCTATATAAGTATGTGGCGAATGTCACTTCCCGCGATCATAATAATGATCAATTACTCGGCGTAGCGCGGAACGTTCTTCAATCTGCCATGGAGGTCGGATTCCAGGTTTTACTTGAAGAGCATACTACTGCTTGGGCTGAAAAATGGAGTGAGAGTGATATCGTTATCGAGGGTGATGTTGCAGCACAACAGGCGATTCGATTCAATATTTTCCAACTAAATCAGACTTATAACGGAGAAGATGATCGGCTCAATATCGGACCTAAAGGGTTTACGGGTGAGAAATACGGCGGAAGTACTTATTGGGATACCGAGGCTTACTGTCTACCCTTCTATCTAAGTACAGCCGACGAATCCATTGCTCGGAATCTCTTGGTCTACCGTTACAAGCACTTAGAAAAGGCCAAAGAAAATGCCAAGAAACTCGGCTTCAGTAAAGGTGCCTTGTATCCTATGGTGACCATGAACGGGGAAGAGTGCCATAACGAATGGGAAATTACTTTTGAAGAAATTCACCGTAACGGAGCCATTACTTATGCCATTTATAACTATGTCAATTATACAGGAGATACTTCTTATCTAGGCCAATATGGTCTGGAAGTTCTTGCTGAAATTTCACGGTTCTGGGAAGAACGTGTCAATTATGTTCCTGCCAAAGACCAATATATGATGTTAGGTGTTACTGGGCCTAATGAATACGAGAATAATGTTAACAATAACTGGTATACCAATAAAATGGCTGTATGGACAATGACGTATACATTAGAGGTACTGGACAATCTGCATAAGACTGAACCGGCCGTTTATAATGAGCTTATTGAAAAACTACAGCTCAAGGAAGATGAGACATCTAAATGGCGTGATATCATTGCCAAAATGTACTATCCGTATGATGAAGAACGTCAAGTTTTCTTACAGCAGGATGGATTCTTGGATAAAGATCTGACGCCGGTTAAAGAACTAGATCCGTCTAATCTGCCATTGAATCAGCAATGGTCTTGGGATCGTATCCTTCGTTCTGTTTACATTAAGCAAGCTGATGTATTGCAAGGAATATTCACTTTAAGAGATCAATTTGATCTAGATACAGTGAAACGTAATTTCGACTTCTACGAGCCCCTTACCGTGCATGAGTCTTCCTTATCTCCTTGTGTACATTCGATTCTTGCCTGCGAACTGGGATATAAAGAGAAAGCATACGAGATGTATCTTCGCACCTCTCGCCTAGATCTGGACAATTATAACAATGATACAGAAGATGGTTGTCATACGACGAGCATGGCCGGTACTTGGATGTCTGTTGTTCATGGATTTGGAGGATTGCGTGTACGGAATGGTGTTCTACACTTAAACCCATTCAACCCTGGACATTGGAAGTCATTCTCGTTCAAAGTCATGTTCCGCCATGCTCTCCTCAAGGTAACCGTTGGCGAGCACGATGTCACAGTCACGAATGAGACGGAAGTTCCTGCTCATGTGAATGTTTACGGTAAGGATTATACCGTCAATGGATTGAGTCATATCCAGGTCGATCTATAGTAAAATATATCTGCAAGTACTGATTTTGGTTTAAAGGCATCTTTTACGCAATCTATATGCGCTGAAGATGCCTCTTTTTCGTATATAAAGGAGTTTATAACCGCTCCTGTAGTGTAAGTTCAATCGATTCAAGAATATGTGGGTAATTCGTGAGCAATTCTAAAAAGGCCTCTCTACGCAAAGTTAATAAGAGTGACGACTCCAACGCCCGAACGCTAGCCGTTCGCGGTATGTCTTTCAATAAGGAAATTTCTCCAAAATGGTCCCCGTCTGCCAGAGTAGCTACACGTTGATGCTCTGCCTTCATCGTTTTTTTCATAATTTCAAACTTACCGCGGATGATGATGTAAAACTTATCTCCACCCTCTCCCTCATGTACGATGGTGTCTCCTTCTTTGCAAGTCTCAGTGGAGAACAGCAACGAAATATCCTGCAACAGCGATAGAGAAAAGCCTTGGAAAAACTGAAATTTTGCCAGACGATTTACATCTATCGTTGCATGAAGTCCGTCCTTTGACAACATAAAGCCGTGCTGCTTCTCCCACATATGATAATAGAGTCCGCCTTGTTGTATAAGTTCATGATGCGTACCTGATTCAGTCACTTGCCCATCCTTGAATACATAAATATCATCTGCCTCCATAATCGATGACAGTCGGTGTGTAACCGAAATGATCGTTTTGTGAGCTTTAAGCTGCTTAATGGATTCATTGATATCCGCCTCCGCCGCTGGATCCAACGCAGAGGTAACCTCATCGAGTAATAGTATCCGTGGATGACGGAGAAGCGCTCGTGCAATGGAGATTCGCTGACGCTGTCCTCCCGTTAGGGAGGCTCCATCACTATGTATCATTGTATTGTAGCCTTCAGGCCAACTAACAATAGTTTCATGAATTTTAGCTAACTTAGCTGCTTCGATCATCTCTTCTTCTGTCGCATGAATGTTATCTAACAGAAGATTGTCCCTAATCGTTGTATGAAATAGAAATGTGTCTTGAGAGACAATACCGATCTGCTTCATTAGAGAATCTTCACTCACAAGTCGTAGATCAATATCATCGATGGATACAGTACCTTCCTTCGGGTCATAGAAACGAGATAACAGCTGTAACGCGGTGCTCTTGCCCGAGCCACTGGGCCCAACGAATGCCGTATACCTTCCAGCAGCAATGCTTAGGCTGACTTCCTTTAACTGATCGGTTCCTTCCGTATACCCAAAGGTCACGTTGTTCATCTGTATATTTCTCGTAAGAGAAGGAAGCTCAACAGGTACCATTGCCTCTGGCACGCTCGGTTGATGATGAAGTATTTCACCTATTCGCTTGAAGCTTATACTGGATTCAATAATATCCGGGATCATAAATGACAGGTTGACACCAGCTTGTCCTACACTCATAAATAAGGTAAAGAAAGCAATAAAGCTACCGATTGTCATCTCATCTTGAAAAATTAAATATCCTCCGAAGCCGATCATTGTACCATTTAATAGTAATAAGGTTGTTAAAGGTAGTCTTTCTAAGAGTGAATTCATAACATGCATCTTTAAGCCAAATGAAAATAACTGTCGAATTTGTTTCTCAGCGCGCTCTCGAAATCGCTCTTGCTGATGTAGAATTTTAATCGTTTGATATCCCTTGACTGTTTCATCAATTGTATTGGCAAAATGCTCTTGTGCTTCTTTATAGTTGATATTAGAGGCTTCCGCACGTCCCTGCAGTAGTTTGGGACCGACAATCATAAGTATCGATCCGAACAACATCATCAATGTGAGTTTCCACTCTATTGAGAATAATACGGTAAGACCTAACAGGAAACTTAGGCCTTCCTTCAGACTAAAGGGAACTGAGCTGTAAATAACATTTTCAATAGAGGACATATCAGAAGAAAAGCGAGTAACTAGATCACCCACTCGGTAGCGCTGATAGAAAGGAAAGGATTGCTTCTGCATGTGAGTAAACAATTGGATGCGAAGTTTCTGGACCACCTTACCGCTTAGTTTGGAGAGTGCATAATCCCCTCCCAGCCCAGCAACGATACTAAGCGCCCCCCCAATGACCAGAATACCTAGTATGATGAAAAAGGCTTGATAATCCTTGGGGGTAAAAGCTAAGTCTACCAAATACTTAAGACTCAATGGTGACGCTACCGCATAGGCAACTTCAATCAATAAGCCGAATAAAAAGATGCCGCACAGCAACTTATATTGTATAAAATGACGAACAACCATTTGTAGAAAACCCAATCCTATCGCCTACCTTTCAGTAGTCCTAGATTACAACAGGTTGGTATAGACTGTAAATCAACTTTGTAGAACTCTGCCTTGAGGCGAACCAATATCCCATACTTTACAGCATTTTCTACTAGACTGCAGTATCGAAAGAGGGGGATGAACATAAATAAAGGCGACTTTCCATTAAAAACTGAATGGAAGTCACCTTTGTCAAATTAAATTCAACTTAACAAATTAAATTCATAAGTTTTTTACTGGGCTCTTCGGATGTTGGGGGTCTTTCTCGTTTAGGAAATCCACTTTCTTTGCTTTCCGTCCTTATCCGTATACAGAATATCTGCAAGTTGAATATCAAGGATGACATAATTAGGATCCCTTGGTCCGTCAAACCACTCCTTCAAATCATCATTCCAACATCTTTCCTTCAAATTGTCATCCGTGCAGATTGAACAGGTCCCTTCCATAACGACAACCTCTTTAGTACCTCCAATTTCATACCCAATGAGCAATGATACATTTGGATTATTCTTCAACTCCTCTACCTTATGTGTTCTCCGATCGCTTACCAAATGAATGCTCAATCCTTCATTATACAACATCATATATCTCTGCTTCGGCTTATTACCTTCAATAGTCGCCAGAGAACAAATCTTATTGTGGTCTAAAATTTTCGTTATATCCTGCTCTATTATCTTGTTGTCCATTATGGATCGTGTTCCCCTTCCTCATGTTGAATGTACTTAAAGCATATGATTTATTGTACCCATCCAAGTAGAAACGGATTCGCCGTCCTTTTTTAAGGAGCTTATGCTTCCGATGCTAGCGATACTCCGTATCACTTTAAGGCACCCGTTTCAGCGGAAATATAAGGATTAGAGTATCAAGAATCAATTTCATAATTACGCAAATCGATTTAGATGCATCGGCGATTATGAAATTGATTCAAGTGAAACTTATACTTTCTTATATTTTAAAAGAATACGAATCAGCCTCTAAACAATTCCTAGCTGGACACCCCTAGCCCAGTCGATTATAATGACGTAGAACGCCTTAACTACATAAGTACCAGGGGTGCTGGAATTGGCCGGCTGAGATTGTGTCCCACAAGACACTGACCCTTATACCTGATCTGGATAATGCCAGCGTAGGAACGTATCCGATATGGTTACATTCATATCTTTCTTGCGCCCACATGCGTCCCGATTACGGGGCGCTTTTTTGTCGAATACTAATAGGACATGGAACAATAAGTCCAACAGAGGAGAGAGCAGAATGAGAAAGAAAAGAACATTGTCGATACTTTTAACATGCCTACTATTACTCGTAATAGCGGGTTGTGGGGGAACTAAGAATGAACAGAATGCACAGACTAGTAAGAAACTACAAGACGTCAAGATTGTCTTGGACTGGACTCCTAATACCAATCATACGGGACTATATGTAGCGAAAGATCAAGGATATTATGAAGATGAAGGTCTGAATGTTGAGATAGTCCAACCAGGTGCTGGTGGAGCCGATACGATGGTCGCTTCAGGGGCGGTGCCTTTTGGTATAAGCTATCAAGAGAGTGTGACACTAGCAAGAACACAGGACGTCCCGCTCGTCTCTATTGCCGCAGTTATTCAACATAATACGTCCGGTTTCGCGGCACCTGCTGACCGCAACATTAAATCACCTAAGGACTTTGAAGGTAAAAGTTATGGAGGTTGGGGTTCTCCTGTAGAAGAAGCCATCATGGGCTCTATCATGGAGAACGAAAAGGCAGATGTTAAGAATGTTAAGATGATCAATATGGGCGATGCCGATTTCTTCACCGCGGTTAAGCGTGATATCGATTTCGCATGGATCTTCTATGCATGGACGGGTATTGAAGCAGAGCTTCGCAATGATCCAATCGACATGTTATATGTTAAAGATTATGCTGTAGAACTAGACTACTACACACCTGTCATTGTAACGAACGAGAAGCAGATCAAGGATGATCCTGAGCTAGTCAAAGCTTTCCTCAAAGCAACAGCCAAAGGCTATCAGCTAGCCATTGACAAACCAGAAGAGGCTGCTGATATACTTAGTAAAGCAGTCCCTGAGTTAGACAAAGATCTTGTTCTCGCAAGTCAGAAATGGCTTAGCCCACGTTACACAGATGATGCCCCTCGTTGGGGTGAACAAAAGGTAGAAGTATGGCAGGGCTATACAGATTGGATGCTAAGCCATAACCTTCTGGATAAACAGATTGAAATTGGAAAGGCATATACTAATGAGTATTTGCCACAGTTACCATAAGCAAACATTATCTCCAAATTCGAAAGGATTGAACATATAATATGGCAAACACATTATTGAGCATTCAAGTTATTCCAAAGACACCTGGAAATGAAGATTCCATTCCTTATGTAGATCGCGCAATTGAGGTCATCCAACAATCCGGAGTGAAACATGAGGTTCATCCTCTAGAGACCACAATGGAAGGCGAACTTAGCGAGTTATTAGACATTGTGAAGGATATGCATAAGGCTCTTGTCGAAGCAGGGAGTCCAAGTGTCATTTCTCAGATCAAGATCGCTCACAATCCACAAGGGATCAGCATGGATAAGTTAACAGAGAAATATCGTCCATGAGATTGTGGTGGAACAAAATCTGGCCGCCCTTCGTGGCGGTCTTCTTCTTATTGATGATATGGCAGCTATGTACGTCTTTCTTCGAGATTGAGAAATGGATTCTCCCCTCTCCAACTGATATTGTTCGTGAAGCTTCCGCTCAATCGGGCGGATTGTGGAAACATACTTTAGCAACAGCGAGGTTAACCGGTGTTGGGTTCCTCATCGGTAGCTCAATAGGTCTGTCTATCGCCATTGTATTGCATATGATTCCTTTTCTTAAGTCGGCCTTATATCCTCTACTGATTCTCAGTCAGAATGTACCGACCATCGCGCTTGCTCCACTACTGATGATCTGGTTCGGCTTCGGTCTTCTTCCCAAATTCATCGTCATTACGCTGGTCTGCTTCTTCCCAGTAGCTATTGCCATGATGGGCGGGCTGAGGCAAACGGATCCAACCATGCTTAGCTATATGCGTATGATTGGAGCAAGTAAGAGGCAAATCTTCTTTAAATTAGAGCTTCCACACTCGCTCCCAGCTCTGTTCTCAGGAATTAAGATCGCAGCGACGTATAGTGTGATGGGTGCAGTCATTGCAGAATGGATCGGTTCCGATAAGGGTATCGGTTATTATATGATGCTACAAAAAGCTAGCTATCGTACGGACCGCATGTTTGTTGCAATCTCCATCATTATTGTTCTTAGCCTCATGATGTTTGCTATTATAGGTCTGCTAGAGAAGTGGTTAGTACGCTGGAAGCCACGTCAAGAACACAAATAAGCCTACCATTACTAACTTATGAAGGACGTGTTTCTCATGTTGGAATCCTATATACCGAAAGACAATATCCTAAGTGGTAACGTCCATTCAGCATCACAAGCCTTAAAAGTCACTGATATTAACAAAAGCTTCGGTAAACAAGGCCAAGATTTATCTGTGCTGAATGGTGTTTCCCTTACCGTAGAACAAGGAGAATTCGTCTCTCTCGTCGGTCCTTCAGGATGCGGTAAAAGTACGCTATTTCATATTATTGGAGGATTAGTACAACCCGATTCTGGCGAAGTATGGATGAATGGACGCGAAGTCACGGGAGAACGAGGCCATATTAGCTTCATGCCACAACAACCCGCTCTATTTCCTTGGCGAACCATTGAAGATAATGTCATTCTTGCACAAGAAATAAAGGGTACATCCAAGAAAGACGCACGTAAGGAAGCTCGAGAGTGGATTGCTAAGGTGGGTCTCTCCGGATTCGAACAAGCATATCCTCACACGCTATCCGGTGGAATGCAACAGCGAGTTGCATTCCTACGCGCACTTCTCAGCCCAGAAGAACTAATATGCCTAGATGAACCCTTCAGTGCGTTGGATGCATTGACGCGAAGTGATATGCAGCGTTGGCTACTTAATATTTGGGAAGAGAATCAGCGTTCTGTCTTATTCATCACTCACAATATCGAGGAGGCTTTGCTGCTATCCGACCGCATTTATGTATTCTCAAATCGACCTGGATCTGTATTGCAGGTCGTAGATGTGCCACTCCCTCGACCACGACGAGAAGAGCTTACTGATGATCCTACCTTTCTAAAGTTAAAACGGGAATTGTCGCAGTTGATGAAAGAAGAGCAAAAAAAATAGGATCTACGAATCACTCGCAGCCCTATCCTTTCCACATATTTTTCTTAAGCTTCTACGATGGGTAACTACAAATATCACAATGAGTGCAATGCAAAATATGACATATGATACGATCAATTTCCGTAAGTCCATATCAGGGAAAATGAGCGATGAGCTAATTATGCCGAATAACCATATATGTGAGAGCGTGCCTACAATAGAGGACCAGGTATACGTAGACACTTTAATTGGTGATAAAGCAGACATAAAAGCGATAATATTATTGGGCATGATGGGTAAAGTACGAAGAAATATAATCGCCCATGCTCCGTATTTATCAAAGCCATACTGCCACTTTTCATATCGCTTTAGCCTCTTGCCCCATCTTTGGTTAAACCAATCATGAAAGAAATATTTACAGATAACAAAAACAACGATCGCAGCCACTGAGCCTACTAACCAACTAGCCATTAATCCAACCTTAACTCCTAATATCGAGATGTGGAGCACGATCAATGTCGCAAATGGAAAGATACCTAGAAAGTTCTGAATAATCGCCAGTATGATCGTTAGAAGGATAATAGCAATACCCTCTAATCCTGTGAAATTTAAAAGCCAATCAATCGCTTGATCTATCATATTTGTCATAAATACAGACCTACTCCATTTCAATACCGCTCTAATAATGTTACTTGAGGTTGATTACAACCATTCTAGTATAGGAGGTCATTTATTATAAACATATCAACATATACTCCAATCATTGATGCCCATATTCACCTTGATTCTTATAGTGGTGAGCAACCATTACACCTTGCAGAGTTGTCCAATGATGGCGTAAGCGGGGTTATAGCTGTATCCATGAATCTCCAATCCAGCATCCGCAATCTAGAAATTGCAAGATTACATCCTACTCTCGTTCATCCTGCCTTTGGATTCCATCCCGAGCAGCAGCTCCCAACATCAGAAGAGGTTGCCGAACTGTTATCATGGATGAAGGATCATCATCATGACATGATCGCTGTAGGTGAAGTGGGGTTACCTTATTATTCACAGCTAGAAGCGAAGGAAACTGGACAATCATTTGACCAAACACCTTACATTGTCTTGCTAGAACAATTTATTTCTTTCGCCGCCATATACGATAAGCCCATTATACTACATGCCGTATATGAAGATGCAATTACAGCATGCAACTTACTTGAAAAGCATGGCGTAACCCGGGCACATTTCCACTGGTTCAAGGGTTCCGCGGATACTGTAGAACGCATGGCGAATAACGGTTATTTTATATCTTTCACACCAGATATTCTATATGAAGCTGAAATTCAAGAATTAGCCCGCCTCTATCCGAAAGAGCAGGTCATGGCGGAAACCGATGGACCGTGGCCCTTTGAAGGACCCTTCTCTGGACAAATGACCCATCCACGGATGGTTTCTGATGTGATTGAAACATGGAGTCAAATCCATGATATTAGCGTAGATGCAGCCCGTAAGATAATCCACTCCAATACTCAGCGATTTTACGGAATCTAAAAAGATGCTAGTGAGCAAGCAGAGACGCTGTGCCATCCCTCTTGTAAGGACGGCACAGCGTCTTTCTGAAACATAGCTTACTTGTTCATAAACCCTTTACTCAACAAAAATTCCTTCATATGCAACCGATTAGGCTGTGCCAAGCGATTAGCCATCGTCTTAGACCACGGAGTATCGTTCTTCCCCATTGTTCTTTCTAACATATATTGCTTCGTAGTTTCATCATAAGCCTTCACCTGCTCTACGATCTGTTCTTTCGAATATATATTTCTGTGGAGCACTGCATCCACAGGTAAGCGAGGTCGTAGGCTGGTATCTTGATCCGGGTATCCAACACACATCCCGAATACAGGATATACTAATTCTGGTAGACCAAGTAGATCAGAGACCTCTGCAATATGGTTACGCACACCACCAATATATACAATTCCAAGCCCCATCGACTCTGCAGCCACCGCTGCGTTCTGAGCCGCTAGTGCCACATCTGTTGTGGCAACAATGAGATTCTCCATAGAATCCTCATAGGAAGGTTGATCAACTAAGTGTGGTGCCGTCACTTGCTGCAGGCGATATAAATCTGCGCACCAAACTAGGAATACAGAACATTGCTCCACATAGGCTTGATTCCCCGCAAGTGTAGCGAGTTCCCTCTTTAATTCCGGCTCTGTTACTGCGATAACGCTATAAGCCTGCACATTACTTGATGTAGAGGCCATTTGTGCGCAAGAAACGATAAGGTTTAACTGCTCCTCGGTAACTGGCTGATCTGTAAATCTTCGGATCGAACGATGATTCAATAACTGAGATATTGTGTCATTCATGAGAAGCGCTCCTTATTTTATTATAAATGTAGTTTCGTTATCATTTGCCAGTCTATTATAGCTTCACTCGTTGCAATCGAAGCGCGTTAAGCACAACCGAGACAGAACTGAAGGCCATTGCCGCACCTGCAACCCAAGGGGCTAAGAAACCAGCCGCAGCGATTGGAATACCTATTGCATTGTAGGCTAGCGCCCAGAATAGATTCTGCTTAATATTGCTCATCGTTCTTCGACTCATCACAATAGCGTCTGCTACAGCATTCAGATCACCACGCATCAAAGTGACATCTGCCGCTTCCATGGCCACATCCGTTCCTGTACCTACTGCCATACCAATATTGGCAGTAGCTAGAGCTGGCGCATCATTAATACCATCTCCAACCATCGCGATGACTTTGCCAGATCGCTGCATCTTCTTCACTTCCTCCGCTTTACCTTCCGGTAACACCTCGGCTAAGACAGTCGAGATCCCCGCCTGTGCGGCAATCGCTTTAGCTGTGCGCTCGTTGTCGCCCGTAATCATGACAACATCAATACCCATATTCTTCAGCCGATTCACAGCTTCTTTAGACGTTTCCTTTATCGTATCCGC
This sequence comes from Paenibacillus sp. FA6, assembly GCF_051550225.1. NCBI lineage: Bacteria > Bacillati > Bacillota > Bacilli > Caryophanales > Paenibacillaceae > Paenibacillus > Paenibacillus sp. FA6. Next base: position 4,314,438 of record NZ_CP188820.1, read on the forward strand.
AACAGCAACGATACCTGCATATTTATCATCAATAGCTACAAGCATTGCCGTCTTCCCCGATTCTTCAAGCTGATTCATGTCCTCATGGGCTGAACCTATATCCACACCATTCTCAGACATTAACTTCCGTGTGCCAACAAGCATCTTTCTACCATCCACCCATGCCGAGACACCATACCCTGGGATATTCTCAAATTTCTTCGCAACAGGTAGTGGTAATCCTTTACTTCGATCTATAGCTCCGCTCACAATGGCATCCGCCAAGGGGTGCTCAGAATGCTTCTCTACGGCCGCAGTCATACGCAGTAGAGAACTCTCTATTATAGGTGCAATAGGAAGAACATCCGTCAATATAGGCTTACCATTAGTAACCGTTCCTGTCTTGTCTAATACAACAACCTCTATTCCCTGTGCAGATTCCAAATGCTCTCCGCCCTTGAACAGAATGCCAAATTCCGCTGCACGTCCAGATCCCGCCATAATAGACGTTGGCGTCGCCAGGCCAAGGGCACAAGGACAAGCAATGACGAGTACTGCGATCGCTTTCTCTAAAGCGCTAGCGAATTGACCCTGCTCGACCCAAAAAAACCACACAAGAAACGTAATCACTGCGATCGCCACCACTATTGGAACAAAGATACCAGATATCACATCGGCAATCCGTTGAATGGGTGCCTTAGAGCCTTGTGCAGCTTCCACAACCTGAATAATCTGTGCCAAGGTCGTATCTTTACCTATTTTCGTTGCTTTGATGTGAAGGACACCGTTCTTATTCAAGGTTGCACCTATCACCTTATCTCCAACTTGCTTCTCTATCGGTATACTTTCACCCGTCAGCATCGACTCATCCACAGAAGATATCCCTTCAATGACTTGTCCATCTACAGGCACCTTTTCCCCAGGTTTAACGATGATCACATCTCCAACGACAACTTCTTCCATGGGAATGTTCATCTCTTCGCCATTACGCACAACAAGTGTCGTCTTAGCCTGAAGCCCCATCAGGCTCTTAATCGCTTCCGATGAACGGCCTTTGGCTAGAGCCTCAAACCATTTCCCTACCAGAATCAACGTGATTAATACACTACTTGTCTCGTAATACATTTCAACCGTGTGCTCCATTGCCCCCATACTAAGCGACTGTATCGTAAGATATAGACTATAGAAATACGCTGCGGATGTACCCAGCGCTACCAATACATCCATATTCGCACTACCATTTCGTAATGCTTTATACGCTCCGATGTAGAATTGTGCACCAATTATGAACTGCACAGGTGTCGCTAAGAGGAGTTGGAACCATGGATTCATGAACAATGCCGGAACAGGAATCCATTCCGTAAATGAGAAATGCCCTACCATAGCCCACAGTAGTGGAAGAGATAACAATCCTGAGACGATCCACATCCATTTCTTTCTGTTTATTTCGCTTTTTCGTAGCTCAGCTGTATCTCTTGCTTCTCCTTTCGGTGAGGCCTTATAGCCCAGCTGTTCTACTTTCCGAATGATATCTTGTACATTTACATTCCCCGGGGAGTACTCTACATGCGCTGTCTCTAGAGCAAGATTCACATTCGCTTGCGAGACACCTGCCATTTTGTTAAGACCCTTTTCAATCCGAGTAGAACATGCCGCACAGGTCATGCCTGTGATCTCAAAGTCCATAGATTCCTTAACAGTACCATAACCGAGATCGGTTATTTTCTGTTCGATCTTCCCTACATCCAAGCGTTTAGGATCAAAGCTTACCGAAGCTTGCTCCAATGCCAAATTAACATTTGCCTTCGTTACACCTTCCAAGCGCGCTAATCCCTTCTCGATTCGAGTGGCACATGCAGAGCATGTCATCCCTGTTATTTGCAACTGCGCTTTTTCTTCGTCAGTATGTTTGGATGATTCCATTATCATGTCCCCTTTCCTAACACTTACTATTTACGAATACCCTACTAGGGTATGTGATTCCATAAAAAAATGCGAGAGCATTGGAATTGCCCATCCGTCTGCCTCGCTTAATCATTCCTAACTATCCAACTAATCACCCTTAGACTACATCGTAGCCTTGATCAACAATAGCTTTTTTGATCGTATCTAGGCTGACCTTACCCTCATCAAAGTCAACGTCTACTTTCTTAGTAGATAAATCTACTTTACCTGTCGCACCTACACTTTTAACAGCACCTTCAACGGCATTCAAACAATGATTACAAGACATTCCCTCAACGTTCAATGTAACATGCTTCATCTTTAATTCCTCCATTTAGTTGCTTATCTCATTAATTTATTGACTGTGATCAATAATTCATCAATAACATCATGCTCTCCCGCTTCAATACGTTCCACAACACAACTCTTCATATGTCCTTCTAATAGTAACTTACCCACGCCATTCATAGCGGATTGAATCGCTGCAATCTGATTCAGAACATCATCACAATACGTATCTTTCTCGATCATTCCTTTAACACCACGAATCTGACCTTCAATACGATTCAAGCGAGTCACTAGCTGCTTCTTCGTCTGTACCGAGTGATGACTCTTCCGTGAATGAGTGTCTGCGTGACAGTCGTTAACCGCCTTCTCAGAATCAGATGAGCCTAATTCTTCAAATGAACCATCTAATTTATGATCTACCATAGGTGTTTCCCCCTATTCATCTATATAACTTATATTTATTCCTTACTCTTATCATATCGTACCCCCCAAGGGTATGTAAAGTCACTCATTCACCCAACTAACATTCCTCTCTTTCAACATAAATAACCCGTTGCACGAAGGAATCCGTGCAACGAGTTATTCGCTTCAATTCATTGTACATATACTGCAGTCTATCTTAGGTTCATATCATCTCAACTTTTATCAGCTGCATTCATCTCGTAGGAAGCTTGGTGAAGCTCCTTAATCATATGTTGCATAATCATACTTTCCTGATCACTAATTCCAATTTGGTTATCTTGGATGACCATTTGGTGGATATTCCTCTTCAATATCTCACTACGACGTTCTAACATAGCATGGTTCATAAACTAAATCACTCCTGACTTGTTTTTGAACTTGCAGATGAAGTCCTTCATTAAGTATAAAGAACTATGAACATTATTGAAAACTTACAGAAAATGATTGTTCCCTTGTAAATCAGGCTAAGGCTTGAGTAGAGACGCTGACCAGGCTGAGTCTTAGATATCCTCCCCGATACGCCATGGTCCTTGCTAAGTGCAGCTATTCAGCACCTAGAATGCTATTCCCTCGGAAGCTTGAACAGAAACATCCTTCATATGTCCCTTTCTCTTCTTCCATCTTAAGGCCACCAGAACTCCACGCAGATATTCATCTGCAATCATTGCGATATATACACCAAAGAGTCCCATCTCTAGCACAATTCCTAATAAATAAGCTAATCCAACAGATACAATCCACATCGAAATGATGCTTGTTGTCATAACATAACGTGTTTGCCCCACAGCATTCAGGGCGTTACCCATCGTCATGTTAATCATTTTACCCGGTTGAAGAACAATATTAACGATCAATAAGAATACACCCGTTGCTATGATCGACTCGTCCGACGTAAACCAGCCCAATATATATTTACCGCATATGACGAGAATTAGCGTATTCACTTCCACAAGCAAGACTCCCCATTTGACAGCTTTCCATGCATCTGAGTACGCTTCTTCACGTTTTCCCGAACCATACAGATGCGCAGTACGAATCTGAACAGCCATCGCTATAGCCATTCCGAATAGAAAGGCAAATGACTCGACAGTTGACAGATATGAACGTGTCGCTAATTCCATGGCACCCATCGTCCCTATTAATGAGGCAATGACTAACTGAGTAATCGAATAAGATCCGCCACTTAAAGAAAGAGGGATACCGATCTTCGCTATCTCCTTAACAATCTTCTTATTCCATTTCACGAACTCACCGAACGTTAGACGTGAGCTAAAGCTATTCAACAAAATCATAAACAACATAATTACCGCAATTGATCTGCTTAGGACGGTTGAGATCCCTACTCCCACCATACCCATTTCTGGGAATCCAAACGAACCAAATATAAATAAATAATTAAGTAGAATATGAATTAAATTCATTCCTACAGCAATCATCATCGTCGCTTTTGTATTACCTGTATTGCGAATAATCGTACTACAAGTTTGAAGAAGTGCCATCATAAGTGCACCGCTACCTACGATATAAAGATATTGCTGTGCCAAAGGTCGAATTTCCAAAGGTACCTGCAGTAGAGCAAGTATTAAATCTGTATTGAAATGTATAACTATGCTGACCGCAATTCCAATCATGACGTTAAATGAAAAAGCCAGCGACGCCGCCTTGCGAGCTTCTAACTCATTACCCGATCCAAGCTTCTGGGCAACTAATATGCCTGATCCCCCACTAATCATAGCAAATAATACAAACAAAGCAGCAAAAAATTGATTGCAAATCCCTACTGCTGCAACAGCTTCATCCGATATTTTACTGACCATAATGGTATCAACTGTCCCTATCATAAATTGTAGAGACATTTCCAGCATAATTGGCCATGCTAAATTATACAGAGAATAGGTGTCATTCGTTCTTAAAGATGCCACATCATTCTACCCCTAGATTCGATTGGACATTGTAAATATAAACATGACTTCCATGCCCGCCGCTAATGATATCATTCATCTATAAGAGCTACAATCACTTTTTTTTCATTCCGTATAGCCCATTAGAGTCATTACAATTTAAACAACCTCATGATAGGATTAACAAGTAGAAACGTCAATGCCGTCCCTTTTCAAAGACGGCACCCGTTTCAGCGGAAATATAAGGAATAGAGTATCAAGAATCAATTTCATAATTACGCAACTCGATTTAGCTGCATCGGCGATTATGAAATTGATTCAAGTGAAACTTATACTTTCTTATATTTTAAAATACTAAACAGTCAAAGGTGAACACACATTGAGAACTCTCCAAAAAGTAGTTGGGCTTGGAATAGTCCTATCATTTCTATGCTTGTTTCTATTTCCTACCCTCACCTATGCGCATGCGTATCTTCAGAAGTCGACACCCACTGCGAACGAGATCATCAGTCAGTCCCCCGCTAAGATCATGCTCCAGTTCAATGAATCCATTCAACCTGCATTTCACGATATTCAAGTTACGAATTCAGCTGGGGAACGCGTTGATCTTGATGATAGCTACATTCCAGATAGCCAACTGAATACCCTTGAAGGAAATGTCAGTCCTAATCTGCCAGATGGCGTGTATGTCGTTAAATGGAATGTTATTTCAGGGGATGGCCATCGTATTGAAGGTAGTATTCCTTTTCAAGTCGGAGACGGTAGTAGTTCTGTTATTGTCCCTACTGCACAGTCCGCAAGCACCTTTCCTGGATTAGACTTGATTGCGATTCGCTGGCTACTATACTTAAGCATGTCCTTCTTCATGGGTATCCTCTGCTTCTATCGCTTTATGTATCCTGCGAATCCCAAAGGCGCATTACCATTGCCCAGGCGTAGCCGTACGTTATTATGGATAACTTATGGCGGTATACTTGTGAGTATTCTGTTGAGCCTGCCACTACAAGCGACGATTGATGCACGTATTCAGTGGACTGAATTATGGGCAACCCCATGGTTAGCTCAAATGTTCCAGACGAACTTCGGTCTCATATGGTTGATCCAATTGGGATTAGCAATTGTTCTAGGAGGGGTAATCTATGCTGCCCATCGGATATCTGGGGGAAGTCGCTTGAGAATCATTGGTTATTCCTTAGCTCTGTCTCTGGCACTGGGTATTCTCTTATCCAAATCATTCATAGGCCATCCAGCTGCTTCTGAGTTGAAGGTTCTGTCCATAACAATGAACTTCCTTCATTTAGCCGCCATTTGCGTATGGATCGGTTCATTACTTGCGCTAGCTATTGTTCTTCCGGGCGAGGCTTCACTTCCAACTTCCACCGAGGAACGCAAAGGGACCATTTCCCGAGTTATTCGCACGTTCTCCTGTTGGGGATTCGGACTTGTCGCCATCGTCATTCTGAGTGGCATCTATGCCAGCCTAAAGTATGTACCAACACTGTATTCGTTATTTAATACGTCATATGGTCAAGTACTGTTGCTCAAATGTGGTCTTGTGCTCATTATGCTAGTATTTGCAGCAGTAAACTTCCTACGCGGAAGAAAGAACAAACCCGTCGGACGTAGTGTATGGATCGAATTAAGCATTGGTGTCATTACACTTGTACTTGCAGCTATCCTAACCAATTTACCTACAGCTACAGGTACACCGGGTCCCGTCCATGTATCGAATTCTTTAGACAGCGGAGAAGTTATATCACTCCGCATTAGCCCTAACATTGTCGGCAATAATCAGTTTGAAATCGATGTTCGGGATGCTAAAGGTCAAGAGATCCACAATATTCAACAAGTGAAACTTACGCTCACCTCGCTAGATATGGACATGGGTAAGTATGAGATCATCGTTCCCTATGAACCCAATTCTACATTTATGGCAAAAGATCTAATCAGCATGGCCGGACGATGGAATATTCAAGTCCATATCCTATCAGCATCGCTGGATAGTTGGGATACGGACTTCACCATCAGAGTGGGTACTAAATAGTACAACAACAATCTAATTACGAAAGAAGGAATCCATCTTGTTTAAAAAGTCTAAATTATCTATCTTATTCATCTCAGCTGTTGCAAGCTCAATGCTATTCGCTGGTATCGCAAGTGCTCATGTCACCGTGAAACCAACGACATCCACCCCAGGTGCTTGGGAAACTTATACCATTAAGATACCCGTTGAAAAGGACATTCCAACTACGAAAGTATCGCTGAAGATTCCAGCTGAAGTAGATTTCAAACAATATCAACCTGCACCAGATTGGCAAACGAGTACCGAGAAAGACGCTACAGGCAAAGTTAGCTCCATTACATGGACCGCTACAGGGGAAGGGATCTCAGCCGGAGAATTTCAAACATTTAACTTCGTAGCCGTGAATCCGAAAGAGGATGCATCCATAGCATGGGACGCTTATCAATACTATTCAGATGGAAGCATTGTAGAATGGACGGGCGAGGAAGGCAGCGATTTACCTCATACCATCACCTTAATTACATCGGCTTCATCATCCGAGGAAGCTGATGACAACGCAGCACATGACCATGATCACAGCACAACAGCACCTGCCACACCATCGGAAGTAGATCAAGAGCCTACTAATACGTCAGACACTTCCAGTTCAAATTCAACTAGCTCTACTTCAGCGATGGATATCACTACGCTAGTTATATCTATTGTAGCCTTATTCATTTCGATCATAGCCTTACTTAGAGCTCTTAGAAATAAAAAGATATAACTTCTAGACATATTTCTCCATATCCCAAACACAAAACAGACCGTAATCCATATGGATTACGGTCTGTTGCTCGTTCATATCAGATGATTCACATCCAGCGTCGGAACGCTGAATATTCTCCCTAGATATGACTTAAGCTTATTCGATTTGAACGCCCTTCTTGATTGCCTTCAAGTCACCATTGGAATTGTTAAGTATAGGAAGCATCTTGTCATCTCGAACCATAGGGGAACTGCACAACCGACAAGTCGGTTCATGTTCAAATGCGAAATTATCACGCATCCATCCCTTACAATTCTCATCTGTACAGGCCCAAATTGAAGTATTTTCCTCTGGAATTTCCTCTAACGATTTTTTGCGGTAGTTCATACTCAACCTCCTCATTAGACTTTAAAAAACCAAACAAGTAAAGACGGATACCTAACCAAAAAAAAGTGGCATCCGCAAGATAGATCATACCTTAACGTCATATGTCTGAAAGTATAGAAAAACCGCCCTTAACAGACGTTAAGGGCAGTCTTGTTTGTATTACAGTTTTACTACGTTTTCTGCTTGTGGTCCACGGTTTCCTTCAACTACGTTGAACTGAACACGTTGTCCTTCGTCCAAAGTTTTGAACCCGTCGCCAGTGATAGCTGAGAAGTGAACGAAAACGTCGCTTCCGCCTTCAACTTCGATGAAACCGAAACCCTTGTCTGCGTTAAACCATTTTACTGTACCTGTTTGCATTTGTAATTCCTCCAAAAAGTTTAATTTAATGCTGATCTTTTTTTACACTTACATATAAAAAAGTTTCACACATTGAAAAGAGTTCCATTATAACTTGAAGCCGCTTTTCAATACGTGAAAGCGATCAATATTTCCTAACTGAGATCAGTGTAACATATGGATTGGTGAAACGCAAGGCTGAGTGAAAGTAATTCTAAACTCTTTTTTTATTGCCCACCTCATGGAGTTGTATAACAACCTATTTCCTGCGTAGAATAGTTGATATTTCTCCTTCCACGCGCTAACATTGGGTCATTATCCCAAGTGAAAGTCCAGGTGTTTATATATGATTAAGAACGAAAAAATTAAAGCCTCCGAGGTTCAGTTAACCGGGATTCATGGTGAAGACCTAGGCATTGTCTCGACCGCCGAGGCTTTATCTATGGCCAGAAGACTCAAGGTGGATCTGATCTGCACTTCCCTCTTAAGTAGCCCTCCGCCCTGCCGGTTAATGGGAGCAGGAGCTGCTAAACAGGAACTACAGCAATCTAAACAAAAAGATCGCAAGCCTGAGAAGAATGATAAGGTAAAAGAGATTCGTCTTACTCCCCAAATTGAAGACCATGATTACGATACGAAGAAGAATCAGGCTCATAAGCTTTTGAAATCAGGAAAAGCAGTCGTACTCGTTGTACGCATACAAGGTAAAGAAGGTCCAAAGGCAAAGGAGTTGCTAGAGCGACTACTAAAGGAACTTACGGAAGTGGGCAGCAAGCATACCGGGATTCAACTGAGTGGCAAGCAAGCGATGGTTCAGGTAAACCCTCTATAAGTAGGAGTTATAATAACTGGCTTACGGAAGTAACCAGAACAATGCGAGGTTTAACATATGTCCAAACGTATTTTATTTACAGGTGGCGGATCAGCAGGTCATGTCACCGTTAATGTAGCACTTATTCCAAGATTTATCGCTTTAGGATGGGATGTTTCATATATAGGCTCTATGAAGGGTATTGAGTCTGAGCTCATCAAGAACATTGACCATGTCGATTATCATGGTATTTCAACAGGCAAACTTCGACGATATATGAGTGTTGAGAATTTCAAAGACCCCTTTCGCATCGTCAAAGGTGTGTTTGAAGCAACCCATTTAATACGAAAAATCAAGCCAGATGTAGTATTCTCCAAGGGTGGATTTGTATCTGTCCCTGTCGTGATCGGCGCTAAATTAAACAAGGTTCCTATTATTATCCATGAATCCGACCTTACTCCCGGGCTCGCTAATCGAATCGCACTTCCTCTAGCTACGAAGGTATGTGTGACTTTCCCTGAAACGATAGATCATATCAAGAGTGACAAGGCAACTTATGTTGGAGCTATTATTCGCGATGAGCTGCGAGCTGGCAATACCACTCTTGGACTAAACTTCCTTCAGTTCACCAACAGCAAGCCGATCATTCTCGTTATGGGCGGTAGCTTAGGATCCAAAAAAATCAATGAGACTATTCGTAGTAATCTAACCTTTCTCCTTGAGCAGTTCCAAGTGGTACATATCTGCGGGAAAGACCAAGTCGATGCTTCTATTCATATGGATGGATATCAACAATTCGAATATATCCATGATGAACTGCCAGATGTCATGGCCTCAGCAGATACTGTCGTAACAAGAGCAGGCTCTAATTCCATCTTTGAATTTCTAGCGCTCCACAAACCAATGCTATTAATCCCGCTATCGAAGGCAGCTAGTCGTGGAGACCAAATATTGAATGCTCAATCTTTTAAAAAGGCAGGATACGCTGAAGTTCTATTAGAAGAAGAGTTAACCAACGAATCATTTATGATCTCTCTTCATGTACTCATCTCTAAACGGGCTCAAATGGTTGCAGCAATGGCTCAACATGATCATTCGAATACCATCGATCAAGTCATTGAGCTTATTCAGGATACTTCCAAATAAGAGAAACACGCCTCGCTTCGATGTAACGAAGTGAATTTAGTATTCGATTCTGACGAACATGGACTAATGTCATTCACAATTGAAATGCTATGGTTTTTCATTCTCTTATTTGGTATATTAACTTCATCATTTTCATCATAAGGAGAGATTATACAATGGCTATTGAATCAAACGTCAAATGCGCTTTAGTCACAGGTGGAAGTAGAGGAATTGGTAAGGCAGTCGTCTTGGAATTTGCCAAGGCTGGTATCCATGTCATGATTAACTATTTCGGTGACGAAAAAGAAGCCATGGATGTTAAGAATCAAGCAGAAACTTACGGAGTTCAAGCAGAAATATTTCATGCAGATGTTAGCGATCCCGTTCAGGTACAAAATTTATTTGCAGCGATCGATAATTTGTTCGGTAGATTAGATATTCTAGTTAATAATGCAGGGATTGCTCAAACGGTAACGGTCAGGGAGATGACAGACGAGCAGTGGGATCGGATGATCAAAATACATATGTATGGTACCTTCTATACTTCTCGTGAAGCAGCGCGCAGAATGTGGGATCAGAAATCCGGCAGAATCATTAACGTTACATCCGACCTTGCGGGCCAAGGCGCTGCCGAACTGGCACATTACGCAGCGGCTAAAGGTGGCATTACGGCGTTCACTAAATCGCTTGCTAGAGAACTAGCCCCATACGTATTAGTCAATGCTATCGCACCTGGAGGTACATTTACCGACATTCGCTCCTCTCTTGAGGAGACCCATGATAAGAACGATTCGCGCCAGTTATTAAATAGACTAGCATTCCCGCAAGAGATCGCTAGATCCATTCTATTCCTTACTTCAGACGATGGTAGCATTTATACCGGGCAGGTTCTTGGAGCCAATGGTGGCAGTGTCATGAATGGCTAAACTATTGGGCTGATATTATTACCTTATTGCTAGTAAAGGCCGACCGCATAATTAACATAGCGGTCGGCCTTTTGGCGTACAATATTTCAGTTCCGTGGATTTCTAACTACGATTATCGGACGAAAAGCTAGACGAATCACTTGTGATGCTCGCATCAGGATCAATACTCCTCACGAGAGCTCTAAATTGTGCCCTCTCCGCTATATGAACCTTATACACTAATGGTTTAGCTACACCGTTAATATCACGTACCTCAGGGCTACTTTCATCCTGCTCATGGTTTACATCTTCAAACAGCCGATCTTTTGAACTATTCGAAAGACTAAGACGTAACAACAATGCTAGTTTAATTTCTTCATACCTGGTACTTTGAACATACGTAGTCCGATATAAGGAGAACCCCCTTATGCTTAAATGCACCATCTCATATGCTAGCAAGTAGGCAACGACAGAATACATCGCTTGATCCCACCCGAATATAAAACCTGCAATCGCCAGCACTAGACAATTAATAAACATGATGCTGTTATCCAATGAAACCGGAACTCCATTTCTCCATATAGAACGTTCAGCCAATTCTAGTGTATCTAACGTTCCTCCATACCGAACGACGATACCGATGCCGAGCCCCAACGAGACTCCACCTACCATAGCAGCCCATAATGGATGTTCGATTAAGGCAGGGATAGGATGTAAAAGGATTGCGCTCAGTGAGAATATGATTAATCCCAGTATGGTCAACACGACAAACTCTTTTCGAATATGTCTGTATGCCATTGCCATAAAGGGCACATTCAATAAGAAAAGAAATAAACCTAACCGCATCTCCGTAATATGAGCGAATATCGCGGAAATCCCTGTCACCCCACCAACAATAATCTGATTAGGGATTAAAAATAGTTCCAACCCTACTGACGCTAATACACTTCCTACAATGACAAAAAACACATGGATAAACCACCGTTTAAAGCTTCCAACCTCATATGACTCTGTTGGTTTCAGCGAAGTTCTTAGTAATTTCAGTGCGAATCCTCCTCTTCTGGTATAGACTTCCCTATAACGGCAGAAAGCTTTGGACAGCATTTCAGGTATGAGTCTTAATCAATCTATGTTCCACTTTCCTCTGGTAACTTAGGGTTCACCTTAGCCTTACCACGTTTGGAATCTTTGAATTTGAATATTTTATCCATAAAATTGTAGATATGCTTAGACTCCTTGGATAATAAAGGGCCTAGTATGGCCATAATTAATACATACAGCGCAGTAAAAGGTTGCAATATAGGCATAAGGCCGCCAGCCTTCCCTAGATTAGCCATAATAATCGAGAATTCGCCACGGCCCATAATAGTGAATCCAATATTAAACGAAGCTTTAGTGGATAGCCCTGCTTTTCTACCAGCTAATACCCCTGACGTTAAGTTACCTATAATCGTTAGTAGAACTGCTGCTAGAGATAACCATACTGCATCTAACATCTCAAATGGATCAATAGATAGTCCAAAACTAAAGAAAAAGATAGCTCCGAAAAAGTCCCTGAATGGTAAAATAAGGCGCTCAATTCGTTTCACGTGAACCGTATCTGCGAGGACAAGTCCAAAGAGTAACGCCCCAATAGCTTCCGCCACATGGATCGTTTCTGCAAATCCAGCAACTAGAAATAATGAACCAAAAATAACGAGTACAAAAAGTTCATTAGAGCGGATATTGAGCAACTTATTTAACAATGGGACTGCCTTTCGACCAAGAATAATCATTAATAGTATAAATCCTAACGCTATGGATGCGGTCAATAGCACTCCCCATACACTTGAGGAATCACTTAGAATAACACCTGATAGAATCGATAAATATACTGCAAGAAATACATCTTCAAACATCGTGATTCCAAGTACCATCTCTGTCTCTGTATTCGCTGTACGTTTTAGATCAATGAGTACTTTTGCGACAATGGCACTGGAGGATATCGTAGTAATCCCTGCAATAACAAGAATCTCTTCCATTGGAAATTGAGCGAACCATCCCAGTAACAAACCCAGTACAAAGTTTATGCCGATATATATAGATCCACCAGTCACAATAGACTTACCTGACTTAATCAAGCGTCCGATAGAAAATTCAATACCTAGATAAAACAGTAGAAATAGCACACCGATACGGCCCATAAAATCGATAAGTGAGGCACTCTCAATGAACCGAAGATCTATATGCCAAAAGTTCACTGCATGGGGTCCCACAGCCATTCCAATCAATATATAAAAGGGTATAACCGAAAGCTTAAGCTTGGCCGCTAGCAGACCGCCTGCTGCGATCAAGGCAATTGCCATTCCAACTTCAAATACCAGATGATTCATCTATGTTACCACTTCCGTCCATTAAGATTCGCTTGAATAAATTCTGTTGTTCACGTTCTCCTACAACGACTAAAATAGCATCCGTAGGGATCACGAAATTCGGTCCTGGACTAACGTGCTTCGAATGATTCTTCTCAATAACAGCGATGATCGTAGCTCCAGAATTCTGACGGACATCAAGTTCACCAATCGATTTACCTACTGCTTTATTGCTGCCGGCAATTTTATACCATTCAATAATGAGTTCATCAAACGCCATATCCACTTTCTCAAGAGCTTTAGGAACATAGGTCATTCCACCAACAATCGCAGCAACAATTCGAGCTTCATCATCATCCATTGAAATCATAGAGATACTGTCATCCGGTTCATCATATTCAAAGTGATATAATTCACGTCTTCCATCATCATGAATAATGACAACTAACTTATCCCCACCACGAGTCGTGATGTGGAACTTTCTTCCGATACCCGGCAAATCAGTTTCGAGTACATTCATTATTTAATTACCTCCAATTTATTCTGAATATATATTTAAATAGAACCGAGTTAATTGTCTACAAAGAGACATTATCGATTGCTATTGTTAACGATCAAGAATAACGTGGTTGATGTTTGTTACAGGAATCTATAGATAACTAAAGAAGACTGTTCAAAAAGGGAAGGTTTAATTAGAGCACAAGAGAAGTTTCTCTGCTCAGAAAGGTCGAGGTATACTTAATGGGGTTTAGAAATAAGCGACGCAGTAATAACATGATACAACGTTTGAAGGGATTGGGACATGAAGGTACATGAAGGAATTCCAAGATAAACACTGAGAATAAAAGCGGTAATAATTGGGCGACAAACATCGTCTTCGAGAGGGGTAAAGCGGGTTTACGAATAAGAGGATTAGCCATACGGAACTCCGAAGAGATCGTATTATGAGAAGTTTCACTCGTATATTCTTCATGAGAAGATACCGGGAAGGAGAGTGCCATAACTAAAGCTAGGCCGAACATCAATATCAATCGATAAAGTTGGTTCATGAAGCTCATAAGGCATCTCCCCTTTCTCATACTGTTACTAAAATGATAACACATCAATTTAATGACCACAATAAATTATTACTGAAACATAAACGAGATACACTTGCGAAATCGCTCACTAATCTATTATCATGAAGGTTCAACCATGCCAATGAAAAGAAGTGAAATAAGATGTCTTTGAACGCAAAATTAAACAAACTACCCATCATGGTTAGCATGTCCCTACTATTAATAACTAAATTATGCCTTCTTCGTTATTTCTATTTCAGAGAACTGACCGGAGCCGGACTGTTAGCGGATACGTTCTCCGTTCTCGTGTTCATGAGCGTACTGGAACTCATCCTTCCAACAAAAGCAAAACGTATCACCTATTGGAGTATTAATATCATGTTCTCTATCATGCTCTTTGCAGCTACGTTGTATCAGGCTCATTTCGGTTCAGTACCTACGTACACAACGCTCAAAGAATTTGGGCAAGTGGGTCAGATACGTTCTAGTATCCAATCTTTGATCAAACCCATTCATTTTCTATTCTTTATTGATCTAGGCATTGCCCTAATCTTAGCGCTTATAAGCTTCATTCGCCCCCATCGGGGTAGGTATGTGCATAGCATGGGCCCTATATTTAGTTCCACTCTTAATCGTAAAAGAGGGAGATTGAAGTGGACAATCGCTACTGCTCTGACCTTGGTAATAAGTATCAGTTACTCAAGTCTTATTATTAACCGCTCCATTGGAATCGATAATGAACTTGTACAGGCTGAGAACCTTGGCTTCCTAAATTACCAAGTGGCTGCTGCTCTGAAGAATAAACGAGAGGATGTATTGATTACCAATGGGAATCTTCAGGAGACCATAGCAGAAGTGAAGGCTTTACAGTCAACCTATCCTTATCGGGAAAATGATTCTACAACACCTGCACATTTCGGTTCCGCTAAGGGTATGAATATCATAGTTGTGCAATTGGAGTCCTTTCAGAACTTCCCGATCCATTTGAATCTGGAACAGCAGGAAGTTACACCTGTCCTGAATAAGCTGGCTAAGGAAAGCTATTACTTCCCCTATTTCTATCAGCAAATTGGACAAGGGAATACATCGGATGCCGAATTTATGTCCAATACGTCCATCTATCCAACTGGAACCACTGCGATGTCTTCTGGTTTTGGGAATAGAGAGCTACCAAGTCTTCCGAGGTTACTACGTAAATTACAATATAATACGGCAACGTTCCATATTAATGATGTGACATTTTGGAGCCGTAACTTGTTGTATCCAGCCCTTGGCTTTGATCATTATTATGATAAACCTTTTTATAAGAATGATTATTTCAATGATTTCGGTGCTTCAGATGAGGAGATGTACCGTGTCGGTATGGAGAAGATCAAGGAGGTCTCAGCTGACAACAAGCCCTTCTATGCGCAGTTCGTCACAACGTCTAGTCATGCACCCTTTGTCATCCCTAAAGATCAACGGAAGATAAAACTCCCCGATGATATGGAAGGAACACAATTGGGCAACTATTTGATGGCCGTAAACTATACGGATGATGTGCTAGGTAAACTTATCGAACAATTGAAGGAGAATGGTCTTTGGGATAATACCGTTCTTGTCGCCTATGGTGATCACTTTGGCATTAACCCGAAGGAGACAGATGGAGCGGAGATTACAGCGAAACTGGGTATCCCTTATGATGATCGGATCAGTCGGTTTAACATTCCCCTCCTAATTCATGTTCCTAATCAACAGGAGGGTCAGGTTGTTGAGCTTACAGGCGGACAGCTGGATATCTTGCCGACGGTGGCCAATCTTATGGGAATATCGCTTGAAAAGGAACATTTCACCGCATTCGGACGCGATCTTTTGAATACGGATCATAATGTTTTTGGGATGCGTTATTATTCCCCGACAGGTTCCTTTTTTAATAACGATGTCATGTTCGTTCCAGGTACTGGCTTTGATGATGGAACTGCCTATTCATTAAAGACGTTTGAACCTGTTGAAGATGTAAAGACCTATCGCTCCGATTATGATTATATAATGTCGCTGATGAAGCTATCTGATGTATATGTTCAATTGTTACCTAAACGTTCTCCGTGATGCTTGGAAATTTAAGAGATCCATCGTTCGTTCGTATTTCAGTGCGTTGTTCATGTCTATATCCTGTCGGTGTGATGTTGAAGCTTTTACGAAATACTTGTGTAAAATGCTTCACATCCTGGTACCCTACACGCTCCGATATATCTGCCAACTTGAGCTGTGGATGGAGTAAAAGTTGTTTCGCTTGCTCCATACGCAGTTGAATCACGTATTCTTTAAAGCCATAACCAGTCTTTTGTTTGAACACTTGGCTGAAATAAACGGGGTTCAGATAGACGATCGAAGCGACCTTCTCCAGCGATAATGGAGTATGATAATAGGTTTTAATATATTGTAAAGCTACCTCAATCACTTGGCTTCCGCCCGTTGCATAATACTCAAATTCATGAGAGATCGCATTCTGATTCATCTGCAGTACTTCTGAAGCAACGGCACTGAACTCATGAATCACTTCGGTGTGTAATATTTGAAAGGGTACCCTTAAATACTTTTTCAAATGAATACGGAGCTCTTCCAGCATATTCCTCATACTTCTTGATTCATCCATTGTGATGAGACCTAACAAACTTTTAGCATCGAAACTCGTGGCGAACCCCTTGCCATACTGAGCAATCAATTCGGTGAGAACATTATCAATAATGAAATGCTCTAAATGAAGCACTTTATCACTTTCCATCTTCACCATAATGAGTTGAAATTTCGGATGATTAGCGATGACTGAAGCGATATCCATACCTCCAATATCCAGGCCAGACGCCCAACGCCGAAATACCGCTTCACGCAGAAACTTTAAATTGGTCTGCAGCATTTCGGATTCCTTAATAATCTCCGCTTCGCGCCCAATTTTACCCTCAAGCTTATCGATCATTTCCAACAGCATATCCTTCCCTATCGGCTTTAGAAGGTAATCTACAGCTCCTAAACGAACAGCTTCCTTAGCATAGGCAAATTCAGAATAGGCGGAAATAATGACCCATTTGATATGTGGATAACTAGGTTTAGATAATTTCATTAATTCTAGACCTGTCATTCCTGGCATAAGAATATCCGTCAGTATGATCTCAATTGGACGACTGCGCAATATTTGTACAACCTCTTCCGGATTAGCAGCCAAATAAATGCCATACTGTGGGTAGGCCCTTTGGATCGTTCTTTTAATACCTTCCCTAATGACAGATTCATCATCTACGATGAGGATATTCATCTTCGTGCCTCCCTTGTAACGGATTCGGTATCACCACGATAACAGTTGTTCCTTCACCCTTATGACTCTCAATACGAATACCATAGGCTTCTCCAAACATCATGCTGATTCTAGCGTGAACATTATGCAGTCCGATCCCTCTCCCTGGCCTGCTTACAAGGTTCAGGTTCATTTGTAGGGACTCTCTAACCTGACGTAACGTTTCTTCGTCCATGCCTAACCCATAATCCGTAATTCTAATATGGAGTTCCTGATCATGTTGAACCGCGTCTACCTTCAGCTTACATGGAATGCCCAATGGTTCCAAACCATATTTCACAGCATTTTCGATGATTGGTTGAATGGTTACTTTCGGTAAAATAACATCAAGCCATTGTTCATCCACCTCAATCTCTGTCTGAACTCGATCCTCTAGACGACTCTCAATAATCGTCAGATAGTGGCGGATCTGCTCCAACTCTTGGCGAAGTGTCGTTTGTGAGGCTTCCTCCCAATCGCTGCTATACCGAAACATTTGGGATAGGGACAGAATGACTCGACTTAGCCTTTCATTTCCTTTCTCATCCAACATCCAATAAATCATATCTAACGTATTATATAAAAAGTGCGGGTTAACTTGTGATTGTAATGCCTGTAACTGAGCATTCTTCTCACTTACCGAAGATAACTTGATGCGCTCAATCAGTTCATCCATCCGATGGACCATTCGATTAAATGAAGATACTAAGCTATTGATCTCTTCAAACGAATTCACGTTCACAGAGCCACTGAAATTACCCAATTCGACTTTCTTCATTTCTCGAATGAGTAGCTTCAATGGAGATGCAATCGTTCTAGATACGAGCGAAGCTAACGCCGTGGACACAGCAATCAGTACGAGAACGACAATGGCAAGAAACAGTCGGGTCTGATTGATCTCCGCGCTAAGATCACTCTTCGGTGTAATGCCGTAAATCGTCCAATCCGCAAGGGAAGTCTTCGCAGCCACGATCAATTGATCTGAATGATCATCGACGATAATCTCGTCATCCTTCGAAGGCTTGGGAAGATCAGTTAGTACAGGCCATCCATCCTCCTCTTGCGCATTACTAGCAATCACACGATCATTCAATCCCGTAATAAACACTCGAGTACCCGGACTAATACTTACGTTAGTTAATGCTTCGGTAATAGGCTTCGGATCCATCTCGATAATAATAATTCCTATTGGTTTATGATTTGTAAGATCATAGAGTTGTCTACCAAATACGAATACCGTATCTTGCTGCATCGTATTAATAGGTGATCCATTATAGAATCCAAGCCAGATCATATCGCCTGAGGACGCTTTCAACTTGCTATACCATTCCGTTTGCGCATAATTGATATCGATGACACCTGCAAATTGTCGCTCATAACTATAGACCTTACCCGAATTCGTAATGATGTGAATTGCTGCAATCTCCTTACGAGAATAGTACGCTGCACCGATGATATTCGTAATCGATCGCTCATTGATAATCGAAACAGCTGGATTATTAGTCGTCTCTTGGAGCAATCGAGTTAATTCATAATTACCATTCAGTGATTTCGTCAGACTGTCATAACCCTCAAGCATCAGATTAAACAGACCGGCTGTTTGGGATATATTCTTCTGCGCGATGTCACTGATTTTCGAATGGATAATATCTAACGTACGTGTATAGTACACGAAACTGACGAGGATCAGGATAACGGTCATACATGATAAAAAAAGAAAAAAAAGCCGGCTATGGATAGAACGGAACCCTCGAGCCAATCACATTATCCCCCTTCACTCGATTTAATTCCAGTTTATCACAATACCCGCTTCCGCTGAGTAAATATTACCCTTTCACAGCACCCGCTACCATGCCCTGTGTAATTTTGTCTGCTAATAAGAAGTAGATCACAATTACCGGAAGCGCACCTAATACTAAGAACGCACCAATGGCTCCATAATTTACAGAATATTGGCTAACAAAGCTGTTCACACCAAAAGGCAATGTCTTTAGTCTTTCTGCCGAAATAAATGTCGCCGCTAGAATGTACTCATTCCAAATCGTAATAAAAGTTAGAATGCATACGGTCATGATCGGTGGAACTGAAACCGGCAATATGATATTCCAATACACTCGAAATATACCCGCACCGTCCATGATCGCCGACTCTTCAATCTCATACGGAATCGTCTTCATGAAGCCGTTTAGAATAAATACAGAAATCGGTGTGGAGAAGGCAATATACGGCAGAATGATGGATAAATGAGTATTTAGGATGTGCATATTTTTAAAAATAATCATTAACGGTAATAACGTCGCTTGCATCGGAATCATCATACCAACCAGGAAAAGAAGTAGCACAACTTGACCATAACGCCAACGGAAACGACTTATCGCAAAGGCAGCTAGCGAGCTCAGCATAATAACACTGGACATCGTCACTGACGTGACGAAGAAGCTATTCCATAAATAGCGAAGATAATTCCCACTTGTAAAGGCAGAGCTGTAATTGATCCATTGTGGAGATTGCGGTAGTGCAAAGAAACTTCCAGATAGAATTTCCTCATTCGTTTTGAATGAGTATAGAATTAGCCAGAGTAACGGGTAAACTTGCGTCACCACTAGTACAGATAAGAATAGAATAACGATTCCTTTCAAAATAGAAAATCGTTTGCGCTCGGGTGCGACTGTTACAGAACGTAAAGCCGTAACCTTGGATGTATTCATATCGATTTCCCCTTTCTAAGAGAATCGTTTCTCTAAAGAATTAAAGATAAAATTGATGATCAATGTGGCCGCTAAACATACGACAACAAGGAATGCAGCAATTGAACTTCCGTATCCGTATTTCATAGACAAGAACGACATATTGTACATATGTGTGGAAATCACATCCGTAGCGTGAGCAGGCCCACCACCCGTCATGACCATCACCATATCGAATGCCTGAAGCGATCCAATAAACGCCAACACAATGGAAATTTTAAATATTGGAATAATCATCGGTAACGTAATATAACGATCTGCCTTGAACCCTTCCGCACCATCAAGACGTGCTGCTTCGTAAATCTCAGTCGGAACATTTGAAATCCCTGTAAATTGAATGAGCGTATGATAGCCCAAGTACTGCCACAATGCTACAAAATATAAAGAGTACATGGCTACCGCTGGTTCGGTTAACCACGGTCTCGCCCAGGAATCAAGCCCAATCATCATCAACATTTGATTCAACATACCGCCCATAGATGCCGGATTGTAGATCGTTTTCCACAACTGACCGACAATAACAACAGATAAAATAACGGGCATGAAATAACTAGAGACTAGGAAGTTCGGTTTACGAACATATCTTCGAAGTAAGATAGCTATGAACAACGCAATTGGAATTTCACCCATCGAAAAGACAGCAAACATAAGTGTTCTCCGCACGGAAGGCCAGAATACGGGGTCATTGAAAAATAGCCTTTTAAAATTATCCAACCCTACAAATGTCGCTGCACTAATACCATTCCAATCTAATAAACCACTATATAACGATACGAGAATAGGAACAAAAACCATTCCGAAATAAATAAGTAAACAAGGCATTACAAACGCGACAATCGTAAGGCGGGAGACTTTAAGAACGTTCACACCCTATCTCCTCCTTCTGGTAATCATGATAGATATGAAGGGAACAACTAGCGTCCCCTTCATATGTGCTTAAACGATTCTATTTATTATTCTCTTCATAGGCCGCTTGATGTTCTTTGCCTACCGCAGCGGATTCTATCTTCTGCACGAACAGGTTCTGAATACTGTTTAAATGGACTTGTGCTGTACCTGGATTCATCGTATTATCAAATGCCAGGTCGCCACCTTTAACTTCTTTAAACAGACCAAGCACTTCCATAGCCATATCGGAATAACCCGCCGCCTTAAAGTCTCCATCCACAATCTGACCAATCCCTACAGCACCCTTCGCTTCAAAGGCTTCTTTCGGGAAGTTCGTCATGAAGAAGTTCAAGAAATCCTTCGTCTCTTGTAAATGCTTGCTATTGGCAGATATCGCGAATGCACTACCCGGTGCTAGCATGAACTCATTCGGATCACCTTTACCATTGATTGTAGGAAATTTGAATACGCCTACTTTGCCATTCACCGAGGATGTCTCGATACCTCCAGTTGCCCATGACCCCATGAAATACATGGCTGACTTCCCTGTTTTAAATAAGTTCTCTCCCGCATTGTAGTCAAAGGAAGTTGCACCTTCTTGGAATGCTCCTGCTGCAACTAAGCTTTGGAATGCATCGACTGCTTCTGTGAAGGCAGGATCTTCAAATGTCTTCTTCTGATCGATGACATCTTGCAGGAATCCTGGACCGTTTGTACGAAGCAACATATTCATAAACAAGAAGGAACCCGTCCATGAATCCTTTTCGCCAATAGCGAGTGGTGTAATCCCTTTCGCTTTGAGCGCTTTAATGACTTCAAGCATTTCTTCAAAGGTTGTCGGCACAGCTACACCTGCTTGCTCGAAGATCTCTGTATTGTAGTAGACGACACCAATATTATTACCGTCTGGAAGAGCGTATATGTTGTTATCAAAGCTATACCAATCTAACAATCCTTCTTGGAAAGTACCTTTCAGACCATTTTGATCCAACATATCATTCAATGGAGCAAATAATCCCGCTTCTACAAAAGGCTGCATTTGTGCTGCCGGGTTAACGACTGTAATATCAGGAACCTCTTTCGATGCCGCCTGTGTCTTCAACTTCAGTTTCTGTTGATCCGTGTTAAGAGAATCAAGTTCAATCTTTACATTGGGATGCTCGGTTTGGTATTGATCTACGAGCTTCTTCATCAGATGATTCTTAGGATCGGTTGGATCGGGAAAGATATTCTGAAACGTAATCGTAATATCCTTTTCGACGACTTTCTCTGGCGCCTTTTCAACAACCTTCTCTGGCGTATTTCCACTCTCAGGACTTACAGTATTACCTTTGTTGCCATTGGTGCTGCTACCACACGCAGCTAAACTAAGTGCCAATGTTGCTGTAAGAACAAGACTTAACATTTTGGATACTTTCGCCACTTTATTCGCCCCCTTATAGTGTACAAACTCATTATAAGGGGTATATTCTCCTATGGGGAGGTGTGATATTTAGGAAAGAGGTTTGATTTTTTCAGATCGTAGGGTGAACGCTAACGCTTCTTCAGGACAATTTCGACATCGACCAACTCTTTACTTCTTCGCTATCTAAAAAACAGATGGCATTAATCCATCATTTTACCGCAAACAAAAAATAGACCCATTCCCACGGGTCCATTACTATTTAGATTGATTCTAATCTTTGTTGAAGTGCTTGATCACAACATTTTCAAAGATTGCGGTGCCTCCTTCAGAAAATAGGGTGATTCCTTGATCGTTTAATTCTGGGAAAACCAAATTCGAATAAACAATTTCCCCATCATCAATAAAAACTTCAATGCTTGTTCTATCAACAAGGATCTTTAAGTGAACCTTCTTCTTTTTCACATCAAATGGCGCTTTGCTTTCAAGATATCTCTTACTCTTGTCAGGCTGCCCTATAGAAGCTCTATTAACATAAGCATATTGACCTTCTACAAAAATGCCGACATCTACATGGCGGATTTTATCCTTTGATTCTCGAAGCCTTAATCCTACATTCTTGATGTCCGACCAAGCTATATCAGCGTCAAGCTGGTACGTATCGCCTGTTATATCGAGCGTTGTGGAACCATTCACTTTTATTTGTTTTAAGGAATCCTTAGAGCTTATCAATTTATTTAATGCTTCAATAGGTTGTGATACCAAACTATACGTATGACCCACTACTTGTTTTAATTTAATTTGACGAACTATCGAATCCGTTCCATTAAATCCTTCTTTAAGGTTTGGCGTATTATGGACGTAATCCCAATTATTCATCCAGGCCAAAGCATAACGATGGTTGTATTTATCGCTGACTTTCCCATCTTCAAACGTTACAGCACCATACCAATCAAAGCCATAATCTAACCACTGAGGTTCATTCTGATCGGGGATAAATTCTTTTCCATTAAAGTCTCCAGTCCAGTAGGCATAGGTGTTTGGTTTCCCTGCCGATTTACCATTTGCGCTGGCACCAAGAACCCATTTCAATTTACCATCATCCGCTCGCAACAAATAAAGATCGGGACATTCTACAATTCCGATATTTTCTGTATGAAATCCGCTTGTATAATGCCAATCTTTTAAATTATGAGACTCGTAAAAACCTATTTTTGTTCCTTCCGCAAGCGTCATCACCCATTTATGAGCTTGATCATCCCAAATTACTTTCGGATCTCTAAAATCCGCTGTGCCCGGATTCGGCATAATAGGAACGTCAGAATAGGATTCGAACGTTTTTCCTCTGTTCGTACTGTACCATAAATATTGTTCCTGCTTCCCGCCATCTGCAGAGGGCTGTGTCAGAATCGCCACAATAGCACCTTTACCAAAGCCTGCCGTATTTGTATCGTCTACGACGACGGATCCCGACCATGGATCTCCATTTCGGTTCGTATATTTAGGAATGGCAATCCCTTCATCTGTCCAATGCACCAAATCCGTTGATGTTGCATGTCGCCATTCTGTACCGTTTCCTTTTGGATAATCACCATTATAGAGATAATAGTAATGATATTTCCCATCAAAATAAATCGGCTTCTGAGGATCGTTTTTCCACTTGTCGGGTGTAGTGAAATGATAGCTAGCCCGAGTGGTTGGAATAGGATGAAGATGAGAGACGATTGTTTCCTCCTTCTTGTGCTTCTCTAAGGCATAAGCTACTAATCCTATCGTCATCACAACGCTTAAACATAGGATAAATACACCGATTCTTTTGACTGCCTTCTTATTTTTATTCAAGTCGATACCTCTCTTTTTGCTTCACTCATCTTCATGTGATAAAAAGAAAGTAAATGCCAATTGGCATTTACTTTCTTTTTATTAATTATGTGGTTTGTTCGGTTTGTTCGGTTTATTAGGCTTTTCAGGTTTATCAGGTTTATCAGGTTTATTAGGTTTATTAGGTTTTTTATCTGACACCGTTATTTGCCCTTGCTCAAGAATGCTATCTTTCACAACGGAAGTCTTGGAACCTTTGATGTTCATCACGAAGCTTGGTGCAAAAGTCGAATCATGCTCTCCAGCGTAACCTCTATTCGTCATATAGCTTGTGATGACCACATTATTTCCTTTCACTTGCGGAATCGCAAAGTGAGCATAGTTCCAGGTAATATCATTAGGATCAAGATCTTGATGAAGAACAAGTCCTGTGCCGTTCAATGGTTTATAAGGCCCAGTCAAAGAATTTGAAACGTACCCTAGCATGTAGATGTCTTCATCATCGATTCCATCAATGTACATTTTAGATCCTCTTGAACTTGTAAATAAATACCATTTTCCATCCAGTTTAAATACGTTTGGACGTTCGATTTCATCAGTTACAGTATTGGATGCAATTAATGGTTTCAATTCTTTTTTGAAAGTATAATCATCATTTAATTCAATAATACCGAGTGCACCATTCGCAATTTCAGCAAATGCTTTGTCTGGGCTTCCTAGCAATTTCTTTTTCTCAGCTTGGAAGAAGGCGTTGCCTGCACCACCATAATAAGCTCTATTAAAAAGGGACTTTTCTCCTTGATAACCTGTTTCCGTACCTGTATTCGCTTCAAAAACAAGGTATTTACGGCCTTTATCCTCTACATAGTGAGGATCTCTTAAGGTATGATTATCGCTATAATCTCCCTTGCTGAAACCAGTGATATCAACACTTTGATAAACCTTGCCGTCGTTGCCATCATAGATCGATTTGAGATCTTCTACACCATCGATTTTCAGCGTATCCTTATCTGGTTGAGATACATTGACTTGAGCCGTTGTTAAGGTTTGTTTACCATAAAAACCGGTATCCGGGGACCAGCTGTGGCGATTTGTATAAAATAAGCGAACTTCTCCATCAGATGTCATGGTTGCAGAACCTGACCATTCCTCTGATTGATTGTTAAGAATCGTATCATTTGGAACATTTTTATCACTATCCTTAAATACTCTGCCGGCATTTTTCCAGCTATCAATGGATGTGTCTCCTATTTTTTGATAGAACAAGTAGATAAACGTGTCCGATCCTCTGTCAGGGTCTCCTGCTAAACCAAACACGATATGGTAGCCATTATAATTCGCAACGGTTCCATCCGCATTTTGCAGCGGCCAAGTATCCCATACATCCATTTTAATTGGATTGCCCGATTCATCAACCTTTATTGCGGAAGGAATATTCTTTATCGTCGATGCATCGAATGAAGGCACTTTGAATTGTTCACTCTTCTGTTGTTTAGGTAACTTCAGCATGTCAGAGCGTGTAATATGGGAAAAGTCGTAGCTTTCTTTATAATCTACTTTGTCTTTTCCTTTCGCAAAAGCTTGAGAGCCACCGCCTGCCAATAAAGCAAACGTAAAGGTTAATACTGTTGCTTGTTTGATAAACTTTTTGATAATCATAAATCTTTTGCTCCTTTTCACGTTCATATTGTGTTTGTTCCGTTCTTAGTTTTAATTCTAAAGAAACCGGACCATTATGAACACGTCGCAAATTGATAGATTTATAGGCTTAAATTGATTCCATTATTTGTTCTCAGCCTTTTCCCAGGACTTTTGGAGCTCCTGAAGCAATTGATCGCGAGTAAGCTGTTTACCCACATAAGCATGCATGGCATTTCCGAACTCTTCTCTTGCCGCAAGAGGGAATTTAAACCAGTTCCAGGACAATGTCTTCTCATCATCGGAGTAACGAATAATATCCTTCACGAGTGGTCCTGATTGGTCTGTCTCTATATTTTTAAATGCTGATATAAAATGGAATTGTTCTTTCATAAATGTTTTGCCTTGTTCTGAAGAAACCATCCAGTTTAGAAATTTCTTTGCTTCTCTCTTTTTCTCCGGCGTAATTTCTTTATTCACAGCCCAGTTATTGGACACCCCTACCGCCAAGGCATCGTTTCTAGGATCATCATTAATCGGGATAGGCAAAAAACCGATATTCATATTCGGCGTTATCTTATCTATCTTGGATTGAACCCAATTCCCTTGTTTAAGGATCGCTGCTTTACCGGTTGCAAACAAAGTGACTTCAGTATTATAGTCGGTGGTCAGAAAATCTTTATTGCCGTATTGAATAGTCAGATCCAGCAAACGAATGAGATCTTCGAACTTTTTGTTCCCTTCGATTGTTTCAGTCCCGTCGTTTAATGCCTGTATAAAAGCATCCGGGTCTTCTTCCTGGGCAACAACAATATTCAATAGGAGAACGAAAAACCAACTGTCTGAATACCCGACCGAAAAGGGGGTAATGTCTGCGGATTGCAACTTTTCCGCCGCTATCTTTAATTCGGTAAGCGTTTTTGGAAGTCTATCGATGCCGGCCTTTGCGAATAAATCCTTATTGTATATAAATCCGTAACCTTCCAAATTTATAGGCATCCCGTAAATTTTTCCGTCCATTGTCATCGGCTCAAGCGCCGCATCATATACATTGTTCACCCACGGCTGATCAGACAAATCCTCCAAGTACCTCTTCCAGGCTATCGCATCTTCGTATCCACCATTAGGAAAGATATCGGGACCTTTGTTTGCTGCAAATCTCGCTTTTAATTCAGCAAGGTAGTTTGCCCCTCCGCCATAGGTTACTATATTGATTTTCACATGAGGATTTCCCTCTTCGTATACCTTCGCCATCTGCTCGAACTGTGTGGAAATCTCGACTTTAGGATTAAGCACTTCCAAAGTGATTTTCCGATCCGTAGCTTTGGGGTCTGTTTCCATTATCGGAAGATTATCCGCCCCGCAAGCAGATAGCGATAAGGTAAGTAGCCCGGCTAAAAGCCATTGATAACCCATAGTTTTCATGATTCCCCCCTTACATTCACCATTTTTATGAAGCTATCTATTTCAAGATTGTAATTTACCTATTTTGTTCATCATTCCGATATTCAAGAGGTGTCAACCCCACGACTTTCTTAAATAACTTCGAAAAGTAATGTTCATCCTGATAACCGAGCTTTAATGCAATCGAATACATTTTCTCGTCCGATTGGCATAACCACTGTTTAGCTTGATTAATTCTTAATTCGATAACGTAGCTTGATAGGGTCACCCCTATTTCTTGCTTGAATCGTCGTGAGATATGTTCGCGACTGAGGAAGAACCGCGTTGCCAGCTTGTCCAAGCTCAACTCATCCATATAATGTTCATTCACAAAAGTAACAATGTCATTCATGCGCTTAGCATCATCCAAATCCGTCAAACGATGTATAGCTCTAAAGTTTTGTTCAGCCATTGCACTTTGTGCATATTGAAATGATTTCGGGATTTCATCCAAAGATTCCAATGGAAGGCCACTAACCAAACGAATAGGAACATCACATTGCTGGGTAATCCATTCCTCTATCAGGAAGAATTGACCATGAATAGAAAGTATCACACAGAGGTTTGGATCGTTCTGAAAGGCATAGACATTTCCCCACTCGGAACGAATCAATTCCTCCGTCAATAGCTGAAGGTAGTGATCCGAATGCTGGGTTTGATAAAAGTAAATCAATGTTAGATCGTAGGCATCCGCTTGCGGAAGAGACAAGGTAATTTCTTCGAAATCAAATCGTTCCCCGTTACAAGCGAAGGTCATCTCCCTGTTTAAGCGAAACCTCTTGACCTCCTCATAGAAGCCCGACTTTATATTACGGCGTTCTTCCTCCTCCATTTCCCAGGATTCTACCGCCCGCGTTAAGGCTTCATTAAGCATCTCATCTTCGATCGGCTTCAACAAATAATCGAAGCTGCCGTACTCAATCGCTTTACGCATGAAAGAATAGTCGTCAAACCCTGTGATCATAATGACTTTTCCCGAATAGGAATGGCTATGCAACCATTCAATCAGCTCAATCCCGTTTTTTTGGGGCATCTTCACATCTGTCATGATGATTTCTGGACTTTCCCGATCAATCAACGCCTTTGCTTCTTTACCATTTTTGGCTTCAAAAATATCGGTAATTCCGTGTTTTTCCCACTGTCCCATAAAACGAATAATTTTTCTTACATTAGGCTCGTCATCCACGATAAGAACTTTCATAACTTCCATCCTCCTTAAGGTAGATTAGAATCACTAGTCGTACAGAAAACCCTTGGCCCTCCATCGAATCCAGTTCAATTCCCGATGTCGGATCATAATTAAGAACCAAGCGTTCATGAATGTTTTTCAATCCAATATGCTCTACCGGATATTTCTCTTCGCTATCCATCGTGTAGATTTTATTTTTTAAAGCTGCCAGCTCATCATTTGTCATACTGCAGCCGTTATTTTCTACAATCAGATTCAAATATCCGTCTCGAATTTCACCGTAAATATGCAAGTAAGCTTGCTCGTAACCCTCTTCATAACAATGTTTAAAGAAGTTCTCAACGAGCGGCTGTAGAATCATACTCGGAACTGAAATATCTAGAAGGGTCTTGGGTATATCGATGGAATAACTTAAATCAGTTTGAAACCGCTCCTCTTGAAGGTTCAAATACGCTTTCACATAGTCTACCTCACTCCGAACCGTGGCCTTTTGATCGACACGAATGGAGTACCGCATCATTTTGGATAAGGAGATGACCAATTGGTATACTCTCGGTGATTCCGAAAGTAAGGCAACCGCAGCAATGGATTGGAGAGAGTTGTATAAGAAATGAGGATTGATCTGGGACTTTAGTGCCCGGTACTCGTTCGTCCTGTTCTCAATCTCCAGCTTGTACTCACGGTCGATATGATGATTAATCCGGTCCATCATTTCCTTGATATGTCTTTCCAGATTGCCGATTTCGTCTTCCCTCTTATCGTCAAATGGAGCATTCATATTCCCTTTTTCAATACTCAGCACTTTTCGGCTAAGTAGCGTGATCGGACGAGTAATCTTGTATGCAATAATAGCTATCATGATCAAGCCTAGAATTACCACGACTATACCGACGATGATGTTTGTGTAGGTGGTTTTTCTCACATCTTTAAATAACGTTTCACTTGAGGTAAATTTAACAAAGTGCCACCCATTTAACGGTTCCGATAACGTTCTAGAGAATATAATATTGCCATCTGAGGCTTGTGAGCCTACGGTCGACTCATTGATTTTCTTTTTTAATTCGTCTGAAACGGTCTTACCTATCAAGGCTTGATCACTTGCGTAGATGACATGACCTTCGGAATCAGAAAGCAATACGGTTTCTTTATTTTTTCGAATAAAACGATTAGAAATTTCAGCGAATTTGTCCAAGTCAATGTCTATCGTGATGATGCCAAGAAATTCTTTCGATAGAGCATCCAAGATTTTATAATGAAACGTCAAAACCATCGTTTTGTCCGATTGGGGCAAAATCGCGGTATCATTATAATTTTCAAGTCGATGAGGCGGTTCGATCAGAAAGTTCGAATCAGAGTTCATCAACTTCTGAATATTAGTTTGTTTCAATAGATCAAGCTGTCGTTTACGGGAACTGATCATGGCATTATATATAGTATAAGAGTCTTTTTCTTTGTCGATGTAAAACCGAATCTGCCGAATTTCGCTCCTCATCAGATAAATGGTTCTCATGCTTCTATCCACTGCAAGTCGGTTCGAATAAAGAGAGCTCTCAAAGCCTTTTTCGAAAATCATAAACAAGTCGGGATTACGATATAAAATATACGGAAGATTAACGATGTCATCAAAGTATTGCTCTAGGTCTTCGGACGCCTGTTGCATTTGTTCATGGTTGTTCTCAATCTCATGTCGTTCCACATTCTCTTTCGTTTGTCGATATATCAACAGCACGGACAGAAAATACGGAAGGATAATAAAAACAAGCAGCATGAATAATAATCGGCTTTGAATGCTCTTCACTAATAATGCTCCTTCTGTTAAAAATAACTTCCTATCATTGTAACCTTATATCCATGTCAATTCCTTTCCAATATCTTGAAATGGATTCATCCATTCCGAGATTACAGCGCCGTTTAATGCTATTTAACCAATCAAGCGGAAACGGCTACGCCGTCCTTTTGAAGGAGTTTATGCTTCCGATGCTAGCGATACTTCGTATCGCTTTGAGGTATCCGTTTCTGCCGAAATATAAGAAATAGAGTATGAAGTGAAACTTATACTTTCTTATATTTACAAAAAAGCCCCCTCTTCTCTTACATGAGCACAAACAAAATAACCTACCACACCCGAATAGGGTATATGGTAGGTTATTTTGTTCCTCATTTATCCAAACCATCTATATAGATAGCCTAAGTAAGACCAATAATTGGATATTTATTATAGCTTTATAAATTGACCTGTCTTTTGGGATTCGAATGCAGCCAAAATGACTTGCAAGGATTTCAGACCTTCTTCTCCAGAGATTGCAGGAGGCGTATTTGTTACAATGGATTTCACAAACGCATCGATGACGCCACTTGGCACTTGTTTCTCATTCGTTGACATAGCGCCAACTTTGTAGGTTTCAACCGTACCATTCGTAAGTTCCACGATCACTTCGTCGCCTTCTACGGTACCAATCTTCATCACACCATGCTCACACCACAGCACAGTACTGTTGTCTCCACCTTTGTATTGTGTCCAGCTTGCAACCAGTGTTCCGATTGCACCGCTTCTCATACGTAGAAGGCATGTTGCGTTATCATCTACTTCCGTACCTTCTTTGTGCAAAGTACCGATAAAACCAGCTACTTCAGCTACTTCATCATTCAACAAATAACGAATAAAGTCTGATTTGTGTACGCCGAGATCGCCCATAGCACCCATGATTGCTTCTTCTTTGCGGAAGAACCAGCTGCTTGCACCATCTACACTCCAACCTTCCGGACCTGGATGACCAAATGATGTACGGAAATTAAGCACTTTACCAAGCTTACCCGAGTCTAGAATTTCTTTGGCCTTCATGTGAGGAGGCATCAAACGCTGATTGTGTCCTACCATCAGGTAGACTCCGTTCTTACGAGCAGCTTCAATCATTTGCTCGCCTTCTTCAGTTGTACAAGCCATTGGTTTCTCAACCAAGACATGTTTACCTGCATTCGCAGCCGCAATAGCCATTGATGCATGCAGGTAGTTCGGTGTACATACGCTAACTGCGTCTACTTCTTCATTAGCTAGTAATTCCTCGAAGCTCGCATATCCTTTACCACCATAAGTTTCAGCCATTTTGTTCGCACGCTCGATAATAGGATCGGCAAAAGCAACTAATTCTACTTGTTCGTTACCTGCGTACTCTGGAATATGTCTACGTTCGGCAATGGCACCACAGCCGAATACGGCAACTTTAATTTTTGTCATGTTAGTAATCTCCTCTGAGTGAATGTATTATAGTTCGAGTTAGTTTAAATAGTTTTGTTTGAGCCAGCTATAGCTATTCGTTATACTCTCAAGCGGTGGGTTCTGACATACGTCCTGCTCCACGATCAGCCATTTCACTCCGGCTTTCGTAGAAGCCTCAATAACAGCCGGCAAATTCACTGAGCCTTGTCCTAATTCCAGCGTCTTCATCTGTCCCTGCTCATCTGTGCTGAAATCTTTTAGATGAAGAAGTGGTAGACGGCCTGCATATTTGTTAATATACTCAATCGAATTTTTACCTGCGAATTGTACCCAACACACGTCCATCTCCACTTGAACCGCTGCTGATGTTGTTTGATTGAACATAGCATCAAATGCGTTATGATCTCCAACTTGACCATGAAATTCAAAATCATGATTGTGATAACCAAACGTCAATCCTTGCTTGCTTACTTCAGTACCTATTTCCTGCAGTTCGGAGAATAACTTGCTCCACTCTTCACTGCTTTGAGGACGATCTTCAGGCATTAAATAAGGACATATCATAAACTCTGCACCAATAGTTTTCAGGTAATTGATCTCTTTCTGTAAATCCTCACGGATAGCTTGAAGAGAAACATGACTACTGAATCCTTTCAGACCCAACTCATCAAGAAGTGACTTCATTTCTTCAGCAGGAATATCTCCATAACCAGCAAATTCAACACCTTGATAACCAAGTGCCGCTACCTTACGAAGCGTTCCTTCGAAATCTACTGCTGTTTCATCACGGAGAGTGTATAGTTGCAACCCTATATTAATCTTGTTCATGATAACAAGCACCTCAATCTAATTAAATTTGTCCTAATTCCCTCTTATATCATTCTAGGACAATTCAGGCTAAAATGAACATATACAATATCGGCAAAACATGAACTATTTGCTCAAAATCAGTTAGGAGGTTCAGCTCTTTTGGACACATCTTTGCTTCTCTGTGATTACTCATATCACTATAAATCGTTTAACCACAATCTGAAGAGTGGATTACAGAACTACCTTTTTCGCCTGCAAACAGAAGGCTCTTGTGAAGTTATTTCAGGTGGTAAAGTATACACCCTGATAGGCGGTGATCTGCTTCTGCTTCAACCAGGTGATGATTACCAACTAACCGTGAAAGATCCACCTACAAAGGGGCGCTTATCTAGCGGAGACTACTATTTGTTCTGCCAAGGTTCCTGGATCGATGCCTGGTGGAAACGGCAGAATCGTCCGGTAACTAACCGAATTGGAACCGACGCCCAGCTGATTAGCTTATGGCGCAACCTTCTGCTGGAGAAACGACGCGATTCGCTCGAGGCAGATGAAGAACTGAAGGATGTGCTGTTACGCAGCCTTTGTCTATATATTGATAGAGCCATTACTGAGAATATTCAGACGGACCGAAAGGGTTCAGCGACACTGAAGCTCAAGCGATTCATTGAAGAGCATGCCACGGTTACCTTCAAACTCGAAGAAGCTGCCAGCTATGCTGGTCTTAGCCTGTCCCGAGCAGTAAGGCTGTTCAAGGAACATTACGGAAAAACGATGATTCAATATGCGATTGAAATCCGCCTCAAAGCTGCTGTAGAGCAGATAAGATACAGTGAATTGACACTGGAACATATTGCCGAGACTTGCGGATTTGCCAGCTACTCTTATTTTCACCGGGTATTCCGAACGCACTTCGGCATATCTCCTTTAGAGTATCGTTCATTACATCCGCTGCCTAAATTAGAATATTTCTGACTAGCTCAATACCTTAACCAATCCTTTAACATCCAACCCATCTATTGCAAAAGCTCTTCGCACCAGCTCAGGCGGGATGAACTCATCGTATTTCCCTAAATACGGCGCTTCATCTGGGGACAGAAGGGATATGGGGTCCTCGCAGCTGGCGGATTCCGCTATGATATGTTCAAGAAGAGTTTCCGCGTTGGTTTTACCCGCTACTACCATATAATACGGCTCCATAGGAACGACAGACCGTAGATTCAGCTTATCCTTCAGGTTGTTCTTAATTAACCGTTCCAAGGTACGGAATTGCTTACTTCCAACCCAAGGCATAATGAAGAAGGAATCGCCACCTGCTGGAATGACAGAACTACGCAACATTCCGCTTTCTCTTACAAGACGGCGAGCTCGCTCGAGCCGATTCACTGCATTAGGCGCTAAATAGGAGTAGATGGCATCATCTGCTAATATGTCACGCATCTTTTGCAAGACACGGGTGTGAACATCGCCGCCAGCTCCCAGCCAGAGCGTATCCACCTTCCCATGTGATGATTTCACATACACGGCTTGATGCTTCGTATCTACTTCTTCTACTTTCCAGAGCCTACCTGCCAGTGTGAAACAATAACCTGGTGGTGGAACTGTCGTAATGGAGCCTATTTCTTCCGTACCGTTGTATACGACATGCTCCTCATCGTCTTTGAATACCGCATAGAAGCGGAAGTTATTCACGATTCGCTCACCCATCAGCCCAATAATGAGGGTCCCCATTTCTGTCCGTTGGATATGATCCGTCTGCAGTAAATAGTTCAGGAGTAATTTGTAATCGTCTGGTTTAATTTGTTTAAAGGAAGGTAATGTAAGCACTGCTCTTGCGAGTTCGGCCGGCTCTGCTTCACCTAAACTCTTAAGCGCACTCATCGTTTGATGGTAGAGCAGACCCATCGGCATTTGACGAACATCTAAGGGCTCGACCCATCTCTCTCGAACGTATAACTCAATCACCGCAATAGCCCGCAGCAGCATCCACGGCATCCGAGCAGGAAGTTGTGCTTCTTCATCCTCCTCTTCTGGGCATACGAACAGCATTTCAGACGCGGCGTTACCCCGGCGCCCTGAGCGTCCCAGCCTTTGAACGAAACTTGAACTGCTATAAGGTGCTCCGAGTTGAACTACTCGTTCCAATTCTCCGAGATCGATGCCTAGCTCAAGTGTTAACGTTGCTGCCGCAACGGCAGGTCCATAGCCTGTACGAAGTGCAGCTTCTGCTTCCTCACGCAACATCGCGGATATACTTCCATGATGCACATAGAACACATCGGGTTCATGACGTTTCGCTGCAATCCGTCGTAATTCTAGCGTCATTAACTCCGCATCTGAACGGCTATTGGTGAATACTAGCGCCTTCTTATGATGTGTATGATCGTAAATATAGTCATGATAAGCTTGCTTCGCATATTCCAACATCTTGGCTTCTTCTTCATTCCGTGCATCGGGAAACGAGAAGTGCTCAACGCTCAACTTCAGCTTCCGCCCCCCCTGTGGGGAGACAATCTCTGTCATCTTGTCTGTGCCCGCACTGATCCATTCCGTTGCGGAATCATAGTCACTGAGCGTTGCCGACAAACCAATTCTTCGTGGCGTACAGTAGGCCATTCGCTCGATTCTAGCAAGCTGACATAGCACTTGAATGCCACGATCTGATCCCATGAATGCATGTACTTCATCAATAATGATATATCTCAGATCATGGAATAAGGCAGGAATCGCGTTCGGTCTGTTCATCAGAAGCCCTTCCAAAGATTCGGGCGTAATCTGTAATACACCCGAAGGTTTCTTCATAAGCTTCGTCTTCTCTGCCTGGGGAACATCCCCATGCCAATGCCATACCGGTATTCCAGCCTCTTGAAGCAGCTCATTTAATCGTTCAAATTGATCATTGATCAACGCCTTAAGTGGACTGATATACAGAATCCCAACGGATTTAGATGGTCTTTCATGCAGCTCTGTCAATGCTGGGAAAAAGACGGCTTCCGTCTTACCAGAGGCCGTCCCCGAAGCAATAAGTAGGTGATGCGGTGTATCGAATAGAACACGGCAAGCTTCTACTTGTGCTTCACGTAATTCATCCCATCTTTTGCGATATATGAATTCCTGAATAAACGGAGCTAGTCTATAGAATGGGTTGTCGCTCATAGTTCGAACTCTGCGAGAAAGTCATTCACTTCATCCGGATCAGCCGCAGCGGGTGCAACATGTCTTTCACCAAGCAGATCCTCGAAGGTCTTCTCTGGATTCTGATGGAGCGTATTGAGTAAATCCATGAAATCCCGCACAATTTCACGTGTCGTGAGTAGTTCATCCGCTCCCAATCGACCGACCGCAAGCTCCATAAATTGTACGAGTTGTGGATCGTTCAAGGACGACTCATAACTATAGTGCATCGCATGAATATTGCTCAGCTTCTGCAATAGAATCAGGATCTCTTCATGAGATAACATGTTCAGACGGAGCATCGGTCCCGTGTAATTCTTCAAGCCCTCTGCTCCATACCGTCCCTCTACCAACCGTGATCTAAGTGCTTCATAACTGAACAAGCCTCGCCGTGGGTCCTCTACAAATTGAGGGGTTCCACCCAGGAATATACCTAGATGCTCTGCTTTACCTTGCATCGTATCATTGAACATCATGAGCAGCTTCTCATAGTTACTCTGACGGGAAATGCTGTTCGTTATTTTGTACAAGTTAACCCCTTCGTCAATAAACAATAATAAGCCTTTGTAACCGATACGGGCTACGAACTCCGACCATAACTTCATATAGTCGTACCAGTTACTATCGTCAATAATAACTCCGACATCTATCGATCTACGTGCCTCGGTCTTCGTCGGATATTCCCCGCGTAACCAGCGAAGTGCGGCCTGTTTACCTTCATCATCTGCTAACTTATAACTGTTCCAATATGCTGCCAATACCTTGGCGAAGTCGAAACCATGGACCATGTTCTGCATCTCTGTTGTTATGGCAAATATCCGTAGCTCCACTTCCTGATTCAAAGCAAGATCATTCGGTCGAAGACCCAATTCCTTCATTGCTGTCTGCTGAATCGAGGCAATCCATTTCTGTAAAATCACTTCAAGCGCTCCACCATCTGGTCGAGTCCGTGTGGAGAGGTTCGTCATCAGTTCACGATACGTCGCTAGCCCCTGTCCTTTGGTTCCAACCAATCGTCGCTCGGGCGATAGATCAGCGTCTGCCACAACAAACTCTCGATCCATAGCATAATTTCGGATCATTTGTAACAGAAAGCTCTTACCGCTTCCATATCGTCCAGTAATAAGCTTGAACGTGGCTCCACCTTCGGAGACATTATCCATATCGCGTAGAATGGCTTCAATTTCATATTTGCGCCCTACAGCGATATGCTCCAGTCCGATTCTTGGTACTACACCTGCGGTTAATGAATTAACCAGCGCAGTCGTCATTCTTTTGGGAATTTTCAATTCACTCATCGTAATCACCTCTTTACTCTTCTCTTTAAGTTAGCCAGCATCGGCACATAGTCTTCCGTCAAACCATCATCATCTATCACTAAGTCACCTATCGTATCCATCGCGAGCTCATTAATGTCATCTAGTAGCAATTCTGGCATCGTTCCCACTTCATTGGCGATATCCAGTAGTCCTGAAAGACCTTGTCCTTGTTTCAGTATATACAATGCCTCCAACTGAGTTACGCTCAGTGCATCCGCGAACTGTATCCACTCTTCTGCTAATCCAGTGACATCCCATGTCACTAAGGGGCTAAGTATACTTTCAACTCCAACCTCGTCTCCTATGTTAAGCTGCAGCAAAGAGTCCTCTTGTTGTTCAGGGACATGTTCTACTTCGTTATCGAGATTCTGAGCAACCCTTAGTCTCACTTGCTCTTCTACCTGCTCTTCCCCTTCATCTATATTCACAGTCAATATATCTCGAACGAACTCCGAATCACGCTGAATCCGCACGAGCTTCTCCTCATCAATAACGACGACCGGACCAAGCGCTTCCGGGCTAGTTGTTACCTTCAGCATACGATCTATGTAGCGAGACACCAGCGTTTCAATCTCCGGTTCCAGCTCAATCCCCCGAAGCCTTCCTTTGAAATTCATATGCTCCCGAAGCTTATTCTCCGTCAGCCGAATCAAATGGGTGATGTACTCTCTGAGGGGGGCATGCTGACTGAGCTTGGTCACACTTACGACGGTCGATCTACCATAGAGTGACTCATCATACGTTGCGCTCTGGAAGAGTGGTCTTTCCTTACCCACAGGTGACCCTGGATAGAATATTTCAATGAGACGTAGCCCCTGTTGTTTCGCTAAATAGGCATCGACAAGTGCTAATACTTTAGGAACATATTCATTCAGGGGTACATCCCCACCACCGATGTAAAACTTACTCTTACGCACATCAACATCCGCCAAGCGTACTAACAGAGAGAACGGAATATCTAACGGTTCAGTATTGAACCTATGCATCAACTCTAATTCCAGTACGTCGCCAGACAGCTCATTCGGCACATATTGAAACACATCCTGATGGGGAATTGGAATCTGGTGTACCAGAGTAAAGTCCGTAATCCATTCTAGCATGTAGGTCGTAAGCTTCGGATGGTGTTCTCGATAGGCCAACCATACATCCACCATAAGTTGATAGCCATCTCTTGGGTCCTTCCAACCAATGCCATTAATCAACTCATATACATAGAGAAAAATATAAGACAGACTACTATCGGGGTAACGCTGCTCTCGCACTTCGCTTCTCCAATAGAAATACCACCTAGATTGCGATCCTGTCATACTATCATAAGTAGGCCAATAGTTCATAAACGGTACAAATACAGCCGCCGTCCCCACTTGATCCTCTAGCTGTCTAGCCCTCTTGGTGAAACGATGTTCATTCTTGCTGAGGACCCCTTGAAGTGGAGTAAGCTCTATTGATGAGATAGGGGCTTGAACCGGCACCCGTCTTGGTTCGAGTTGGAAGCTCGCCTCCCTCTGGGGAATCGGCATACCCTTCTCAGTACGCTCTTCCACTAGTTCCATCTCTGTTATATGAAGAGAGACGGATTCCTCCTGAACTATTGAAGGTCTTTCCATCCTTCTGTAGGGTCGTGGCAATTCTTTTCTAGGCTGGTTTGGGTTATATATGACGTATTGAGCTACGGTATAATCATTAATCTTTAACAGATTCATATGGGCAGTAGAGACATAAGATTGTGCTATATAATCCGCTTCGGAGTAAATAGCCAGCTTGAGTCGTGACTTCATCTTCTTCAATTGCTTATATATTTGAGTCGTGCTGCTCTTCGTTAGGTCGTCCGGTTCAAGCATGAGAATCATATCAAAAGACAACCTCTCCACCTGCTGCTGCTTAGCGACACTTGGCGTCGAAATAATCACTCCGCTCAGAAGTATCTCTTGAATGATCTGATCCTTGCCACCCACCGTAAGCCACATGGCATCTAGCGTACGCCAACTCTCTTTCAGCTTGTCCAGTAAAGTCTTCTTACCTATCACAAGAATTCTTGTTTCCGGATCATTCTTCACCATATCATTCATAAACAATTGTAATTGTTCTGCATGATGTAATGCTCCACCTCTAACGCCGCCGTTCAAGCCCCATTTGGCCAAAAATTGTAGATGCTCATAGATGGGGGAATCTCCTCCACATGGCCATACCAAATCTGGAAAGACAATACGGCTCCATGCCCCCTGCATTCTCTCACTTCCACGAGCAATGACCTCTGATGGCGTTAGCTGATAGCGCCTGTCTAATAGGGCTCCATGAATGGTACGTCCCATCGGACCGACCCCTGCTTGTCTAAGCGTATCCACAGCTACATACCCACCAATAACCGGTACAAGGGATCTATCTGGCTTGATGCTCCGCGAGACTTCAGCAGCTTGAATCCGCTGTGAACCTACCGTCAATACAGGTATGGCATAGGCCTGACCTACCCCATTATTCACTTCCGTATAACCTTCGAGTACTAGTTCGGCCTCATGATACGTTGGGTGAATATCAGTAAGTTGTTCATCTTCCCGGTTGTCATTCATGGCACAAGCCCCCCCTTCCCTAGTTTATAAAATAGACATCCATATTTTAATGGCAGTCAATGAAATTAAAATGATCAAAGCATAGCGTAAATATTTCACATTCATTTTCGCACTAATACGCGATCCAAGCGGAGCACCTAATAAACTTCCTATGACCGCAAAAAGAGTAGGTATCATCGGAATGGGTCCACCTGTTATTTTCCCGATGACCCCGCCAAAGGCAGAAATAAATACGATAGCAAGTGAAGTAGCAATTGTTGTTCTTGTCGGAATTTTTAAAACAGTTAACATCACGGGAATAAGAATGAAGGCTCCACCTGCGCCAACAATTCCTGATGCGATTCCGGTTGAAAAGGCGGCTACAATGGCAATGATTCTATTATATGATATTTCGCCAGAATCATCTTGTTGTGTTCCTTTATTCGGAATGACCATGAGCACAATAGCAATAATCGCTAGTACGCCATAAATAATGTTAATGGTATCACTAACTAGAAATCGTGAAAAATACCCGCCAATAAGACTTCCTAGCAAAATACTAATCCCCATATTTAGTACTAGTCCCTTATGAATCAACGAGGCGTCCTTACTTTTCAAACTCTTTCTTCTATAAGCAAGAATGCCAGCTAATGACGCAAAGAAAACTTGAAAAATACTTATGCTAGCTACTTCTTGTGCGGTAAAATTAGCCACTCCAAGGCTTGAAGGAACAAAGAGTAGTAATGGGTAATTAATGATGGCTCCGCCGATGCCCAATAATCCAGAAAAGAAGGAACCGATAAAGCCAACAATGATCATAATCATTGAAAAAATAATATCCAAAGCAGGTCACACCCTTATCTCTCTAACACAATAGAGTGAAGTACATTGAGTTAGGCAATAATAATCTAATTACCCTCTGTACAACAGGTAATTGTAAAGGTATAATAAATACCAAGTAAGTTCATGTGAATTAGGAGGTTATTATGTTTAAACTATTTAAGAACCTTTTTGAACATAGATGCCCTGAGTGTAATGAATTGCTATCCATCGAAAATACTACCTTGTGCATGATTAAATCTTGCTCGCAAGGTCATTATAAGGAAGAAACCTATAGTTCCCTTGGAGTAACCATTGTTTATGATTCTTCAAAAGATGATGAATAACAGCCTGTATTAGGCGTGAATCTCATCAGATACAATTCTGACAGAGTTGCCGCTACTTTTCCACCTTCATCAAATGGAATATATATGACAACAAAGCCGAGATAGAGTTTCTATCTCGGCTTTGTTTATTTCACGAACTTAATTATTAACACCCTTTAATCTTTCATCCGCTTGAACTTTGATTCGGTACGTTGTCCGGACGAACCAATAATCGCATCTGCGGAAAGCATCAACTTCTTCACGACCTAAAACTACGCATATTTTCCTTTTGTCACTTGAAACTCATAGCATTCCGGCAAAATCGGTAAGCTGCCAAGTGTCCATCGATTCCATCGGGGGATCATATGCTTTCGGTTCTTTTAATTCGGCAAGATGCCCGATGCCCCACGTAATCACTACACCCTGTAAAAACATTTTACTTTGTGCCATATTTTATGTCGACTTTTTATGGTAAAAGCTTCGACGTAGGCCTTTGCTTGTGATGGTTTTTCTCCTAGGATTAATACAAGTCCCATTTATGGGTCAACCTCCTTTACTTTACGTTTTATATGGTATAAGTCTTGTTTGACTTTTTGATTAGGTCAAACAAGTAGATGTCAAATAGTTTCACACTATACAATGTGAAAAATATTTAGTGTCTTGTGATATATTTATTTGAACAAATGAGATTTTAAATATATCTAAGTCGTGCTGCTCTCGCACTTTTCTATTTTGCCAGAGCCAAATAAAAAGAGATAGCGAGATCGCGCCCTTTAACGGAACACTTATTGTCACCTAAAATTCCTTATCACCTTTTAACTCATTTGTTAAAAAGCGGCTTTTTTATATTTACTTATGGTGCAGAATAACTCCTAATATGACAGGCTTGGGGACCCCACCGACAAAGAAAATTTGATTACAAAGAAAAGAGCCTGGGTATATAACCCAAGCTTTTCTTTAATCTAAGATTAATAGATATTATTTTACTAAATATTCTTGTACTTCACTTAGTGTTGGGATCGAATCTTGACCGCCACTGCGTGACACTTTAATTCCTGCAGCAACACTTGCAAATTTAACGGCCTCTACTAAATCTTTTGTATCTAAGTATGCGTTGGCAACAGCACCGGCAAAACAATCTCCTGCGCCGACTGTGTCAACTGCTTTTACTTTAATGGCGTCCACTACTGTTGCTTTTCCATTTTGGTAAACCAAACTTCCGTTTTCACCCATTTTCACAATTACATCAGGAATTCCTAATTCATTTAATTTTTTCGCAGCTTCTAGAGCCGAAGCTGCGTCAGTTACATCTATACCGGTAATTCGTTTCGTTTCTTGTTTATTTGGAGTCACTAAATCAGCATATTTAAAAGCTTCATCAAAAATTCCGTCAGCCGGTGCAGGATCTAATATGACATACATATTTCTCTTTTTTGCAGCCTTCATTGCGGCAATAATCGATTCTTGGCTAGTTTCCATTTGTATCAATAAAATTTTAGCATCAATTTCGTTAAATACTTTTTCAATATCCGCGGTTGATAGTGAATCATTAGCCCCTTTTGTTCCAAGCATCGTATTTTCGCCAGTGCTGTCAACAATGACTACAAATGTCCCCGTACCATCCTTATCACTCTGAATAATGTGGGAAGTATCTACACCTTTAGATTTTAAGTTGTTAATGAGTTCGTTACCGGAGCTGTCATTCCCTACCGCACCAACTAAGCAAACTTTTTTGCCAAGCTTAGCAACGGAAACCGCTTGGTTCGCTCCCTTTCCACCTGGAATCATAGAAACGGAGTTACAAAACACGGTATCGCCATAAGCAGGATATGCCGGCGTGTCCACAATAACGTCCATATTTATACTTCCAACTACAACCACATCATATTTCACTTTTATTTCCTCCATTTTCTAATTAAATAATGTTCTTGTCAGTTTAACGTTTTCTTCGAGCGAATGATTGCTGTTAAAGACCGCACTTGTTCCCAAAACATACATAGCAGCCCCGTTTTCCTTACAACTTGGTATTGTACTTGCTCCGATATTACCATCTACTTGTATTTCAATAGGTCGGTTATACGCTTTTATCTTTTCATTTATTTTGGCTATCTTCTCATACATCGATGGAATGAATTTTTGACCAGC
The DNA here is from genome assembly GCF_051550225.1 of Paenibacillus sp. FA6. Lineage (NCBI taxonomy): Bacteria > Bacillati > Bacillota > Bacilli > Caryophanales > Paenibacillaceae > Paenibacillus > Paenibacillus sp. FA6. The sequence goes on from NZ_CP188820.1 coordinate 4,357,547, forward strand.
AAATCCAGGGTTGACAGTCATGACAACGATATAATCTAAGAGATCATATACATAGTCAAGAAATTCAATCGAAGTGCCTGGGTTGATCGCTACACCGGCCTTTATACCTTTGCTCTTTATTTTCATAAGTACGCTGTGCAAATTTTGGGTTGATTCCTGATGAACAGAAATCATCTCGACACCACAATCCGCAAACAAATCAATGTGCTTCTCGGGATCCTCAACCATTAAATGAACATCTAATGGAGTTTGCGTCAAATTACGTACCGTTTTTACGAAATCAGGTCCTATTGTAAAATTAGGAACAAACCTGCCATCCATAATATCGATGTGATAAAAATCCACACCCGCTTTGTCTAATTCTTTGATGTCTCGTTCTAAGTTTCCAAAGTCCGCACACATTAACGATGGTCCTAATTTATGCATGTAAGTCTCCTCCATTTAATGTAGACGAATTTCGAATCACTAGCTTTGGTTCTAATCGATATTGCTTTGGTTTATAGTTTGTATCTTTTATTAAATTTATTAACTCATTAACCGCTAACTTGCCAATTTCACTTTTACATTGATCCACCGAAGAAAGAGGCGGATATATAAATGATGCAATACTTATATTATCGTAGCCTACAATTTTAACTTGCTTCGGAATTTGAATCCCGAATTCATTACATGCACGCATAGCACCAATGGCCATTGCGTCATTTGCACAAAAAATACCATCAAAAGAATGCCCTGCTTGAATCAACGATTTAACATTCTCATAACCACTCTCTGTTCCAAAATCTCCATAACGTATAGTGGTTTTCATTGAATGGTTAGCTTCATTTAACGCAAGTGTGAAACCGGTTAAGCGATCAATTGCGCTCTTTTCGTTTCTTGGGCCCGCTATAAATACGATATTATTGCACCGCTCATCTCGAATGAGATGGGTGACAGCTAATTGAGCTCCCAATGTATGGTCAACAGTAATTGCTGAATAAGGGTGTTCAAAATTAGCGCGGTCAATCGTAATCGTTTTGATTCCGCTCTTTTCCAAAGCCTCTAGATCGCTTGCATCAACGTGTAACGAATTAATGATTGCCCCGCTAACATAATTATCCTTCATAGAATCTAAGTAATATTCCACTTTCGATCGATTATCATCACTATTACATAAGTAAACATTAAAAGCGTTTTCATTTGCAACACGTTCAATCTCTTTGACTAATTCAGGAAAAAACGGATTGCTTAAAGTTGGGACAAGAAGTGCAATTAAATTCGAATTCCCTTCGGATAGACTTTTTGCCAACTTATTTGGTTTATAATTTAATTTCTTGATAATACTATTGACGTGAGAAATGGTTTCTGGACTAGCCCCACCTTTATTATTAATAATTCTTGAAATGGTAGCGACAGAAACACCGGCTTCTCTAGCCACATCTTTAATTGTTATCATTTAGTTCCCTCATTTACGTAACCGATTACTTAAACTAAGTAAATCATTTTCTAAAAATAATGTCAAATAAAAAGATACATATATTTCAGTATTGTATAATGAAAAAATATCTGTTAGTATTTTTCGTATCCGATTTACGAAACCGATTACGTAAATTACTTAAATTGAACAAAAGGAAGGTTAATCTAATGTTTATTGAAAAGTTAAACGAAGCTTTCAATGGCTTTATTAATTTAGGCGGAGCGGCAATGATGTTTGTTATCATTACGATCTTATCATTAATAGTTGGTGTCAAGATATCTAAGGCAATTGAAGGCGGATTGCGGATGGCCATTGCCCTAACGGGTATGGGAGCTGTCATTTCCCTGCTTACTGCCGCTTTCGCCCCAGCATTAGAGAGCTTTGTAGAATCAACAGGAGTCGCTTTATCCGTTACTGACCTAGGCTGGGCTCCACTTGCTGTTATTACATGGGGTTCGGTTTACACGTTATATTTCTCCTTTATTTGTCTTGTTGTAAACACGATCATGCTGATCGCTAAGAAAACAACAACGTTTAACGTAGACTTGTTTAATATTTGGAATCTCTCCGTTATTGGTTTGTTAACGATGTACTATTCAAATGACAATTTAATTTTGACTACGTTATTTGTTGCTTTTATTTATGCATTAATGCTAATCAACGCGGATGTCATGAAGCCTACAATTGACAAGCTGTTAGGATATGATCGCAACAACGTAACAACAACAGCTCATCCATCTTTATTAATTGCGCCAGTTGTTATGCTATTTAATAAAATTATCGATGTATGCTTACCGTTTATCGACAAATATGACTTTAATGCGGAAGCATTAAATAAGAGAATTGGCTTCTGGGGCAGCAATTTCGCTATTGGTGCTTACCTAGGGATCTTTATCGGTATACTTGGGCAGCAATCAGTTGCACAAATCTTCATCTTGGCATTTACAGGGGCGGTAGCTCTTCAACTATTTGCTTTAGTTGGCGGTTGGTTCGGCCCTGCTATTACCCCTTTATCAGAGGGGATTACTAAAAAAATGAGCAAACGATTCGCTGGTCGGAAGCTGTTGATCGGGATTGACTGGCCAATTCTAGCTACTCGGGCTGAACTTTGGGCGGTAGCTAATATCTTGGCACCTATTTTACTTGTAGTCGCTATCTTCCTTCCTGGTAACACTGTCCTGCCATTAGGCGGTATATTGTTAACGGTATTAGCACCGGCGCTGCTCGTTGTTACTAAAGGCAGAGTCGTACGGATGACTATTATCGGAACCATTCTTATTCCATTATTTTTATGGGGAGCTTCTCTTATTGCCAAGTTTGTTACAGATACATCGAAAGCAATGGGAAATTTCCCGGCAGGATTATCTTCTGATGCGATGATCTCATCGGTCGACTCTGATCCAATCGAAAAAATGTTAGCCATTCTTTTCGGTAAAGCCGTCAATACTATGGATATCAAGCTAATAGGTTTCTCCGTATTAGCCCTAGCAGGATACATCTTATTATTTGCGTGGTACTTTAAACAAATGCGTAAAGAGAATGAAAAATTAGAAAAAGAAAATGATGAACAAGTAGCATAACTATAAAATGATATTTTTTAAAAAGAATGTTAACATTAGAAATAGTGTTGACATTCTTTTCTTCTTTAATAGGCTATCCTTTTATATTTTTATACATAAATAAGAAGCACTTCCTATTGAAGAAAACCTTCTTCGCTTTAGTTGAATCTTGTTCAATAATATGGCCCGTTTGTTGAATAAAAAAGACTTTTGAATACCCGAAATCCATATCTTTTAAAATCGTCTCTAACTCTTCCATTTTTTGCGCTTTATTATCAACTTTAATAACAGTCTCGATATCAAAACGATTAAATAATTGTTTCAACTCTTCAGAACCCGTCATAATTGTCTCTAATAATCCCCTTTTTTTACTCTCATCAAGTTTTTACTCTCATCAAGTAATGTATTATTAAATTATTTATAAACAGCCGGTTCATGGTTGTGAGCCATTTGAACTAACTAATTAGGGAACAGCGTCAAAATTGTTTGACGGTATGGAATGTCTAACCATTTGCGTAATATTTCAATATCACTATAAATTTGAAATGCCCAGCCATTATTTTTCCCACTAGACAAGAGACCAAATGTCGACATTGATGAAGCCTACATCACATTAGCTCTTGCTTCATAATCGTTACCATCCTCCACCAATCGTTCTGTACTTTCAACAAGAACTTTAAGAAGTGTTTCAACAAAACCTTCTGCAATAGGACTGCTATTGTTACTTAAATAATTGACACTAACTTGGATATAAGTGACCATCGCTCCAAGTGCGGTGTTTTTTTTCATCAAGTGTAAAAGAAAACTCTGGATTTAAAATTGAAAAGTCTGGGTAAAGCCCTAGGAGAGTACCGTGTTCACTAACTGCTAAATGATCAACTTCGGCAGAGTTATCTGCTTCAGATACACCAAAAGGATAAGTAGGAATTGCACCAACGATCAAAGACTCATAATCTTCCACGAATGTAGTTTAGATAATTCATCCCAGACATTATCGTTTTTCACACCGTATCCAATCACTTTAGCCATATCAATACATGTGGCTCCGCCAATACCAATAACTGCTTGAATGTCATTTTCTTTACAGAATTTAATTCCTTCTTCAATTCGTTCTAGTGATGGTTGTGAATTGCCTCCGAAATCAAACCATAGAATTCCACTTTCTTTAAGGTTGGCAGTAATTTTGTCGTAATTACCGCTTTCTTTCAAAGAATTAGCTCCATAAACTAAAAGTGCCTTTTTTGCATTTGCCTTCAATAGTTCTTTCGATAAATTAGGTAATGAATCTTTTCCAAAATAGAATCGAATGGGATTTTTAAAAGTAAAATCTATCCTTTTCTAACCTCTTTCTATTATGTTTTAATAATGTATTGTCAGAATCGATTAACTGTGAAGTTAACGATAAAATGAAGGTTTCGGCCAATCAGTATTTGGTTCACTCACACCTAAACTTCTATTGGCATATTCGTCTGGGTTTTGAATGATATCCATTATTAAACGAGTAACTGCTTGTCGATGGAAAAATAAGCACGATCACAAACAAGGATAAAGCGTTTATCTTCAAGATTTACACCAATGGGACCATCATTTTTGAACGCGTTGTTTCAATGATTTGAAGGGGCATCGCTGTTTCATTTGTGAAACTGACATGTAGTTTTATGCCTGAACGTTCGCCATGATAAATTGCCCATGGTAACCGTGCATTTTCGGGCTGTATCAGTATGGTTGAACTCCAATTTGCCTGAAGTTCTGCTTCCGAAAGAAAGTTTTGAAACAGTATTCTTGTTCATGAGAGATTCCTCGTTTCGTCAATGTTTGTGTGGCAACTTACATTGTACAAGAGGAATCTCTCTTGTTGTAGTTATTTATTGGTATAAATTAGATAGTCATTTGAAAGTGCTTGCATCAGATAGAAATATGTGATAATTTAAACTTGTATAAAAAATAGACATGTCTAATCCAACTACCCAGCTACAATTTAAAGGGCTAATAATACGATGATGACTACTTAAAGATAAACGGCTCTGCCGTCCTTCGCTTATGCGAAGAAGGACCGTTTGTCCAAAAATATAAGAGATAAAAGTAACGAAAACTTATACTTTCTTATATTTCAAGTAGAAACGGCTTCGCCGTCCTTTTTAAGGAGATTATGCTTTCGATGCTAGCGATACTTCGTATCGCTTTAAAGCACCCGTTTCAGCGGAAATATAAGGATTAGAGTATCAAGTGAAACTTATACTTTCTTATATTTTAAAAAGACACCTTATATTAAACGAAATGGAGCCGAAATAGCCGGAGTAGCTATCGTTTTATTCTCGCTTTTAGTTGATCGTAATTTGGAAATTAACACAAAGCACGAAGTAAAAGGAGAAAGAAGTATCATGAAGACATTCAAGCGTATACATTTAATTGTTATGGATTCAGTAGGTATTGGTGAAGCAAAAGATGCAGCTCAATTTAATGATGTTGGCTCACATACATTACAACATATTGCCGAATACATGAATGGTTTAAACCTACCCAACCTAGCAAAATTAGGTCTATCGAATATTGAAGAAATACTAGGAGTACCTGTGTCAGATAACCCACTTGCCTATTACACAAAATTACAAGAAAAATCATTGGGTAAAGATACGATGACTGGTCACTGGGAAATTATGGGCTTAAACATTAATAAACCATTTAATGTGTTTCCAAATGGATTTCCTGATCCATTAATTAAACAAATTGAGGAAATAACAGGGCGTAAAGTAGTAGCTAATAAACCTGCAAGCGGAACCGGCATTATTGATGAATATGGGGAGCATCAAATGAACACAGGGGATTTGATTGTCTATACATCAGCGGATCCTGTTCTGCAAATTGCAGCTCATGAAGAAATCATCCCATTAGAAGAATTATATGATATTTGTCAAAAAGTTCGAGATATCACAAAAGACCCTACCTATTTAATTGGTCGCATTATTGCGAGACCGTATATTGGTACGCCCGGGAACTTTACCAGAACGGCAAATCGTCATGACTATGCCTTAAAACCTTTTGGGAAAACAGTTATGAATAGTCTACAGGATGGCGGATATGATGTCATTTCCATTGGAAAAATTAATGATATCTTTGATGGTGAAGGAGTTACAGAATCCATTCGTACAAAAAGCAATATGGATGGTATGGACAAATTACTAGAAGTCATCAAAAAGGATTTTACAGGTTTAAGTTTCTTAAATTTAGTCGATTTTGATGCCTTATACGGACATCGTCGTGATCCAGAAGGTTATGGTAAAGCGTTGGAGGAATTTGATAAACGTTTAGATGAAGTGTTGGATTCAATCCAGGAAGATGATTTATTAATTATTACGGCTGATCATGGCAATGATCCAACCTTTCCTGGTACAGACCATACACGTGAATTTATTCCCGTATTGGCTTATTCGAAACAATTAAAGGGCTCTGGCAAATTACCTGAAAATGATACATTTGCTGATATTGGTGCAACCATAGCAGATAATTTCGCTGTTCAAATGCCTGAAAACGGTGATTCTTTCTTAAAACTACTAAAATAAAAGGTGACTGAATGAATAAAAGTATATCAAATAAATTGAAAAGACCACTTTATGTAAATGTATATGATGAGCTTCTTCTTCAATTTACAAAAGGAAAATATCCCGTAGGCAGTAGGCTTCCTTCAGAACCAGATTTAGCAAGGGAACTAGGCATTAGTCGTTCAACTTTAAGACAAGCTATGGCACTTTTGCAAGATGATGGAATAGTAAGAAATGTACACGGAAAAGGAAACTTTTTGATTGATTCCTTTTTTAAACAACAAGAAGTTGTTCAATTGGAAAAATTAAGTAACCCGATTCATAAATACCATATAAGTACATTTGATCAAATAGAGATAAATTACGGACTGGAATCAGGAACTGAATATACGAAACAAGTATTAAATGGAGATTCATCTGAAGTAGTCGCTTTAGAACGTTTGTATAGAAAAGGAAATGATTTAGTTGCCTATGCTTTTACTTTTATGTCCATGCAAACGGTGGAAAGTTCATCCTTGGATTTAGATAATAAAGAACAAGTACTGGATTTTCTAGAGAACGAAGTGTATGTAAATGCGAATCATGGAGAAATTGAAATAAAATATACACATACCGTTAATTTATCCACTCAAAAAGAAAAGTTAATTGGTCAAAATGAGTGTTTTTTACTATTGGAAAGTATTTATGGCAATGCAGATTATCCACTAATGCACAATAAATTCTATATACCCCAACAGTTTTCAAAAATAAAATTAAATATTTATAAATAGCTAATAAAAGACACACAATAGATTCCATTAAATTTGAGAAAGAGGTCGAAGGGATATGAGTCAACAACATCCTGATTTGATTCCAGAAAATGAAAGAGTTGGACAACCTAAGCAATTGTTTTGGATATGGTTTTCATTGAATATCGGTATAATGGGATTGGTTTACGGAGGGATTATTGTTAGTTATGGTCTCAACTTCGTTCAATCAGTCATAGCTGCATTCTTAGGGGCGGCATCGTTTGCACTGATCGGATATCTTAGTTTACCAGGAAAGCTAGGAAATGCACCGACATTTGTGTTATCCCGAGCACCTTTCGGATCAAAAGGAAACTTGATTCCAGCTGTACTGGCATGGATCTGTTTAATTGGTTGGCTGAGTATCGGTAATGTTCCTACTGGTATTTTCTCCATTAATGCCATTGTTACTGCACTTGGATTTGAAGTAACAACCATGGTACAAATAATCGGGTTAATCGGTCTTATGCTTGCGATTATGGCATTATCTCTTGTAAACCAAGAAACACTTGTAAAAGTTCAAACCATATTTACCTATATTTTTGGCGCACTAACAGTAGTTGTATTGGTTATTTTAGTTCCACAAACAGACTGGTCAGCACTTGTGGATATGCCAAATGGAGACTGGATTGGAGGCGTATTGCCTGCTATTTCCATCATTATTGCTGGTTCTGCACTTAGCTGGGCAATGGTTGCGAGTGATTACTCTAGTTACCAAAGTCCTCAATCTTCGAATAAATCGATTTTCTTGACAACAACGTTCGCATCAGCTGTACCACTATTTGTCATCATGTTCTTGGGTATTTTAATGAATGCAACGAATCCTGAACTAGTAAGTTCAGCGGATCCAATCGCGGCATTAGCTTTACAACTGCCTAAATGGATGGTTATTCCATACTTTATTACAGCACTGGGCGGAATCATTCCACCGGCAGTTATTTCACTTCGGTCCGGACGCAATGCTTTAGAAGCTACAAATATAAAAGTTTCAGAACGAACATCGATTATTTTCCATGGTGCAATCATGGTATTGCTTCCGTGTTATGTGTTATTCATAAATGGTGACTTCTTAGGTTCTTTCCAAATGTTCTTAGGGGTTGTGGGTATTGGCTTGGCCGCTTGGACAGCTGTATTCATAGCAGATTACGTTATCCTTCGCAAAAAGCAAGGGTATGATCCTGATATCATTTCGGGTGATAAAAATATTTCTGTGAATAAGGGGAATGTAGCTATATGGTTTGTGAGTGTGATTACCGGGCTTCTTTTTACAACAAATGGAGTCTTCCCTGCCCCGTTTGCGAAAGGAATTTTCGAAGGTAACAGCCTAGGAGTATTACTAACATTTGCAGTTGGTTTAGTTTTAAGCTGGATTTATTCATCAGTCCAATTGAAGAAGCAAACAGACAATCAGTAGAAAACCAATGTAACATATCAATTATTTGGAGGTAGGAGTTATTATGAGTATCCATTTAAATGCAAAAGAAGGTCAAATATCTGAAAAAGTATTGATGCCAGGAGATCCACTTCGCGCTAAAAATATTGCTGATAATTTTTTAGAGAATGTTGAGTGTCATAATACAGTTCGCGGAATGTATGGTTATACTGGGACATATAAAGGGCAGAAGATTTCTATTCAATCTTCTGGTATGGGTGCTCCTTCCATGAGTATTTATGCCACCGAACTCATTAAAGATTATGGTGTGAAAAATATTATTCGCATTGGTACAATCGGAGCTATGAAGCGCGAAGTGAAAATCCGTGACATTATCATGGCAATGGCAGCTACAAATGATTCCAAAATGCAAAACATCATTTTCCCGCAAATAAATTATGCACCAAACGCAAGCTTTACTCTTCTTGAAAGAGCATATCGTTTATCTAAACAGAGTGACGATTTGACAGTTCATGTAGGTAATGTCTACACTGGCGATTCATTCTATGAAGACGACGATTCCATGATCCATAAGCTGGCTGATTACGGTGTGTTAGGTGTAGATATGGAGACATCAGCTCTTTATATACTTGGAGCTAAATACAACATCGACGTTTTAAGTGTTATGACAGTGAGTGACCATGTTATTACTGGTGAAGAAACAACAGCAGAAGAACGCCAAACAACGTTTAATGACATGATTACTGTAGCGTTAGAGACTCTTATTAATGAATAGTTGTCAGCGATAGAAAAAAGCCTTACTTATATTTAAAATGTACCCTATAAAGTAGCCACTTTAAAAGCCTACTTTATAGGGTACTTGAATTGTCAAAACGAATGAAACTCCCCGAAGCAATCTGCGGAGTATCTTAGCAAGTGAATGATGTGCATAAGGTACTTTATAAAAACAAGATACTGTAACGAAATGCTGAATCCTTTAACACGATTAGTTAAGCATGAAAAAGTAACTGTTGACTGACAATAAAGCTGTTTACAAACTAATAAAATGGTTCACACCACTTAAAGAAGAGGGGAAGCAACATTAATCAATATTTATTCTGGTTGCGAACAACGGTGAAGCCAGTCGGATACGAAGGCATTAAATAATTTTGGCTTTTCTATTTGCAGATTATGTCCCGCTCCATTTATAACAGCAAATGTAGAATTCTGATAGTTCGAACTAATCGATAATGCATCATGGTACCCTACAACATCATCTTGTTGACCAAGTAAAAACACTGTGGGTTTATTAAAAATTGGCTCAGAAAACCAACTTGAGAATGAATAGTTACGTCTAATTTTAGTCAGAAATAATTCATCAGCTATTTTAATACCACTTATTATTTCATCCTGCCACCGACCAAATGTTTCTTTGGTTAAAATAACACAATTGTCCTCGAAATCTTGCAGTACAACATCTGATAAAGTAGCTAAAAAGGTCTCATCTTTTTCTATAATCGACTTATTTGCTAGCCTTCTTTTACTATGGTCTGGCAGAATTAATGGACAAATTAAAAATACTCCTAAAATCTGAGTCTTTAATTTTGTAATGATTCCACGCGTAAGATAACCACCGTAAGATTCTCCTGCAATTAAAAATGATTCACCCTTAAGTTGATTAGATATAAATTCCAATATTGTATTTAAGATATCATCTGTACTTTTAAGATCATGATAATGTTTAGTTTCTCCCATCCCTGGTAAATCAATATATATTCGTTTAAATGCCAACTTACTCTTTTTGAAAAAAGGTTCCATACATCCTTTCATTAAATTCATATCGGGGGAAAATCCATGAATCATTAAAATAGGTACTCCTTCACCATAAACTTCATAATGAAGATCAACACTTTTTAATTTTGCATACATTAACATTCCTTCTTTCATTTAATTGTCTCTTGGACTTGCTACAAGTTCCTTTATGGTACATATTACGATGCAGAAACGATACACAATGTTTCTCTTGCAACTTTGCATGGGGAGTTTGTGACAATAATTACAACAGAACAGCCCTTCTTATTGTAAAGGGGCTGTAATATTGGGGAGGAATTTGTTTACTTAGTTAAAAATGGATAGTCTGTATAACCTTCAGCACCGCCACCGTAAAACGTACTACGTTCTGCTTCATTCAGTGGTGCATTATTCTTTATTCTATCTACAAAATCTGGATTCGCAAGCGCCCATCCTCCTACAGGAACTACATCTGCTAAATCATTATCGAGATCTGTTGTAAGTTGTTCCAGTGGACGTCCAGCCCGGTTTACGAGTAATGGATTTGACCATAACTGACGAATCTCTTTTAACAATGGCTCATTCCCAACGTGCATAACATGAAGATAAGCTAAATCTAACTTTTCTAATTCAGCAACAAGGAAGCGATATACATCAGGGCCAAATTCCCCCTCTTCAATGTCATGTAATGTCGAGCCAGGAGATATTCTAAATCCCGTTTTGTCTGCACCAATCTCATCAACAACGGCTTTCGTTACTTCAATGGCAAAACGAGCTCGATTTTCAATCGCACCGCCATACTCATCATCTCGTTGATTTGAATTTTCACTTAGAAATTGTTGAATCAAATAACCATTCGCACCGTGTATTTCAACACCATCAGCTCCTGCTTCTATTGCGGCAGAAGCAGCTGTACGGAATTCTTTGATGACTTCATTGATCTCCTCTTTGCTGAATGCCCTAGGAGTTGGAGCCTCTTTCATCCCTTCAGCGGTAAACATCTTCACTTCAGGCGCAATAGCCGATGGTGCGACAGGTTGACGGTGATGAGGCGTATTATCCGGATGTGAGATACGTCCAACATGCATGAGTTGTATATAAATGTGACCGCCTTCCTCGTGAACACGACTAGTGATCTTTTTCCATCCTTCAATATGTGCTTCTGTATAGATTCCAGGTGAGTTAATATACCCTTGACCATCATCTGATGGCTGTACCCCCTCACTAATAATCAAACCTAAACTTGCGCGTTGTCCATAGTATTCCGCAGCTAATTCTCCAGGCACGCCATCAGCTAAAGCTCGGCTTCTTGTCATTGGCGCCATTGCTAAACGATGCGATAATGTCATATTTCCAACTTTTAGTTCCTTCCACAATTTACTCATTGTACATTCTCCTCAATTTTTATTTTGTAAGCCACTTACTGTTGCTTTTGATACCAAGACTAGTCCTTCCATGTCTGTAAGGTTGTCTAACCCTTCGACAATTTCGCCTAACTTAATAATCCCAGTAGAGTATCGGAAATCCTTATAATAAAGTACTAGTCCATCCCATGGAGCATAGTAGGCAAAATCTCCGAGATTCGGATCATATCCAAAATCACCTTTTGGCTTAGGTAAGGGCTCTAATAAGTCTGTTACTTTTTCGGTATGTGCATAATCTTTGAATTCAAATTCTAAAGGGAGACTATCATAAAAAGCTTTGGCGGAATTATTGTTTTCAAGAAATATCAAAATCTCTTTGTCAGCAAATTCTAATCGTATTTTCTTCCCTAAATCCTCAGAAAGTATTTGTGATTCCTCCTCCATATTAGATGACAATTCTCTTTGACCAAAAGGAAGTATGAAAAAGAATAAGGAGGATAAAATTCCCAAAGTAATTAAAGCAGTTCCTATATTCTTCATTCATGATATCTTCTTCATAAATTTAGCCGGGACGCCTGCAACAACAGTATTTGCTGGGACATCCTTAGTTACAACTGCTCCTGCTGCAACAACAGAGTTGTCCCCAATCGTCACACCAGGTAATATTGTTGCGTTTGACCCAATCCATACATTCTTTCCAATTACTACTGGAGAGGGAAATGTTGTGTTTCTTGTCTCTAAATCTAATCCATGATTAAGTGTTGCAATCACGACATTCATGCCTATCATTGAACCGTCTCCTATACTAATTCCACCCCTATCCTGGAATGAACACCCTGTGTTAAAAAATGCATTTTTTCCAATGGTAATATTCATTCCGAAGTCTGTATGAAATGGTGGGAAACACATAAAAGAAGCATCGACTTTGTTACCTGTTAGTTCACTAAAAATATCTACTATTTCTTCTCTGGAATGATGGGACGAATTCAATGTCGTTGTTATTCTCAGGGCTTCATAACTACGTTGGGTTAATAGCCCATGTAATTCTTTATCCTCACCTGAAATCGGATTACCTTCCTTGCAAAACTCTATAAATTCATTCATGTTCATTTTATAAAACCCCCTATCTTCTTTTGACCACTAATTTACATTACTTGTTTTGTTGGGCGAATAATCATATCACTAACTGATACTCTTTCAGGTGTATTAATTACATAAGCAACTGCTTGAGCGATATCTTCCGCAGATAGTCCCCACTCTTTTTGTGCTTCATGGAGTTCAAGCGAAACCTTTTTATCACTAATTGTTTTATATAGTTCAGTTTGAACCGCCCCTGGTGATATAATTGTTGATTTGATATTATTTTCTCGTTGTTCTTGTCTTAATCCTTCCATAATTGCTCTTACTGCATACTTTGTACCACAATAAACGGCAGAATCTGGGTAGACAACATGACCAGCTACTGAATCAGTCGAGATAATATGACCCGATTTCTGTTCAACCATTTTAGGAAGTACAGCTGCGATTCCATTTAGAACCCCCATTACATTAATGTCTAGCATTTCTTTCCATTCATCACGTTTTGTCTCAACTAGCGGTGCTGTAGGCATGATTCCAGCATTATTAAAGAGAACATCCACTTTACCATATTCAGAAATAGCCAAATCAACGACTTGTTGTACATCATCATAATTTGATACATCAGCCCTTTTATAAACAATTTGTGCATTAGGAAGAGATGCTGTAATATCTTTTAATTTATCCTCTCTACGAGCTGCCAGTACTAAATTAGCCCCTTCTTTAGCCAAAAGTCTTGCAGTAGCTTCACCGATGCCACTAGATGCACCCATAATAATAATCACTTTATCTTTAATCGCCATTTATAAAAACCACCTTTACATATTTTTTATTTTCTATATAAATTATAAAATGATATGATCAAGCAAACAAATACCTATACCAAATACGTTCATATGCCTATTGAGCATGTGTGAGATAAGGATGTTATCATGGAAATACGAGTTTTACGTTATTTTATTGCTTTAGCCAATGAACGCAATATTTCAAAAGCGGCTGAATCGCTGCATTTAACACAACCAACTCTTTCTCGCCAGCTCAAAGAATTGGAAGACCGATTAGAAACGACTTTATTTATTCGTGGTAATCGTGAAATTATACTCACAGAATCAGGTTACTTTTTACTTCAAAAAGCGAAAGAAATTATTGATTTAGTTGATCGAACTGAACACAATTTAAGTGAATCCTCTGGAGATATTCAAGGTCAAATTGCAATTGGTTGTGGTGAGACTGAAGGCATGCGCATTATTGCGAAAACATTTAATAATCTGCAATCAAAGTATCCCAATATTATCTTTCATCTCTACAGTGGTAATGCAGATGATGTTTCTGAACGATTAGAAAACGGCTTACTCGACTTTGGATTATTAATCGATCCTGCCGATAAAAATCAATATGATTTCATTAAACTCCCCTATCAAGATCGTTGGGGGATTCTAATGCGACGCGATAGCCCACTTGCGCATAAAGATGTCATATACCCAAGTGACATAGTCGATCAGCCACTTCTAGTTTCTCGTCAAAGTATTGTTGATAATCAACTTTCTGGTTGGCTTGGCCGAAGTATTAATCAGAATCCAATTGTTGCAACCTATAATCTTATTTTTAATGCTGCAATTATGGTTGAAGAAGGATTGGGTTATGCTTTATGTTTAGATCAACTTATTGATACATCATCTAATCAAACGCTTCAATTTGTACCATTAGACCCACCATTGGAAGCAAATTTAAATCTTGTTTGGAAGAAAAGCCAAGCATTATCGCCTGCAAGTCGAGCGTTCTTAAAGGAATTACGACACAATTTAATTAGATATCCTTAACATAGAGAGATGGTGAAGGAGTATTATGTCGACTGATAGAAAGACATCATATATATGGAAAGTACTTGCGATTGCAATTCTATTTGTCATCGTTCTTACGGGCTTGCGTTTATTGTGGATAACGGCATTTGACGATTCAGATCAACCTGAAATTGTTGCTGGACAACTTGATTTACGGGACTGGGATTTTTCGGAAAATCCTTCCATTACGTTAGATGGCGAATGGGAGTTCCATCCTTATACATGGCTTGTAGAGGGTGATCACCTAACGGAGACGAACCGGAAATTCCTTAACGTTCCGGGAAATTGGGGGCCAGTATTGAATCCCGACGACCATAGTCCGTATGGTTTTGGCTCTTATCGATTACGCATTCTTGTCAATCCCGAAAACGATTTGATTTACGGCATTCGAATTCCAAGTGT
Source organism: Paenibacillus sp. FA6 (assembly GCF_051550225.1). Taxonomy (NCBI): domain Bacteria; kingdom Bacillati; phylum Bacillota; class Bacilli; order Caryophanales; family Paenibacillaceae; genus Paenibacillus; species Paenibacillus sp. FA6. The sequence goes on from NZ_CP188820.1 coordinate 4,372,733, forward strand.
TCGAAGTGCGTCAGAATTATATATTAATGGACAATTGCTCGCAAAGTCGGGGGAAGTGGGAAAAAGTGAGCAAGCGTATACAGCGTGGAATATCCCGTATTCCGCATCTTTTGTAACGAATGACAGCCAAATAATTGAAGTTGTTGTACAAGTATCAAACTTTTCAGATCCACGTTCGAGTGGCATTGCTCGCTCCTTTAAGTTTGGTGCAGAACGCGACCTTGCCCGAAAAACGCAGCTTTCTGTGGCATTGCAACTCTTAGTAGCTAGCGTCTTTTTAGTACATGCAGTCTTTTCATGTATTTTGTTTTTGGTAGGAATTAGGGACAAACGATTACTTTACTTTGCTGTCGTGCTCATTAGTGCGATGCTCATGACCCTGTTAGGAAGTGATGAAAAAGTCTTACTGGACTGGTTCCCAACAAATTATATTATGGCCCTTAGAAATCTTTGTTTTGTAATGGTCATCATGTCCTATGCGCTTATTCAATGTGTGAAGCCTCAATTAGTCGCATTTTCGCGCAAGTTTTTTCTATCATACTCTGCACTTTGCGGTGTGATTGTATTATTGACTATTATTTTGCCGATGGGCTATCTGATGGTGATTCCTAGGTTTTATCTTTTGTTTGTTATCATTTCGGCAATGATCACCGTATTCGCACTGCTGCGCATGCCTTTTAAAAAGGTATATGAAAATGTATTTTTAGTTTTAGCAATCATAGCATTACTAAGTAATTCTGTATGGTGGGGCATTTTTCTTGCAACAGGTATAAAAGTAATTTATTATCCCTTTGACTTGATTATATCTATTGTTTGTTTAGCAGCCGTATGGTTTAGACGTTATCACCAAATGCATCTAGATACGAAGGAATTTGCGATGAAACTACAACAGGCAGATAAATTTAAAGATGAGTTTCTTGCCAACACCTCTCATGAACTTCGTAATCCGCTTCACGGCATATTGAATATGTCACAAGCTGTGCTTGAGAGAGAACGGCAGACATTGAATGCTAAAAGTCTAAGCGATTTGGAAACTGTTTTATCCGTTGGGCGGCGCATGTCACTCTTGTTAAATGATTTACTCGATGTAACAAGTCTAAAGGAAGGCAGTCCTAAACTACAATTGAAGACCTTTTCCATTCAAACCGTTATCTCTGGTGTAATAGACATGCTTTATTTTATGACGGAAGGAATACCCATCCGATTTGACAACGATATTCCAGATGACTACCCACCTGTATTTGCTGATAAAAACCGGGTGATTCAAGTCCTATTCAATCTCCTACATAATGCGGCGAAATACACAAATGAAGGTGTCATTACAATCGAGGGATATGTGAAGGGGAACAATGCTCATATCGTTATTACAGATACAGGAATCGGCATGGACGAGGAGACGAGTCAAAATGTGTTCATCCCTTATGAACAAGGACGACACGGCGAATCAATGATTGAAGGTGGGCTTGGGTTAGGGCTCAGTATTAGTAAACAATTAATTGAACTGCATGGAGGAACCATACAAGTTCATTCGATTTTAGGAACGGGTTCAGAATTCACTTTTACTTTACCGATATCTGATGCACCCATCGACAATGAGATGAGCGCACCCGATGATCTTGTGAAATTGGCAACAGCTAAGTCTTTAATCCAACTTGAAGCCCAGCATGAACTTGTTGTCGATCAACCAAGAATACTCGTTGTAGACGATGATCCGATTAATTTACAAGTCATTAACAGCATTCTTTCATCAGATCATTATGACATTGTTACAGTAACGAGTGGTGAAAAGGCATTGGCGACATTGCATGAAAAAGAATGGGATTTAGTGATTTCAGATGTCATGATGCCACAAATGTCAGGATATGAACTAACTCAGATGATTCGTCAGCGATTTTCGATAACAGAACTTCCGGTACTCCTGCTCACAGCTAGAAGTCAGCCAGCCGATATTGAGAATGGATTTCTATCAGGTGCCAATGATTATGTAACAAAGCCTGTGAATGCTTTAGAACTAAGGTCGAGAGTCCGTGCATTGGCGAGCGTTAAACAATCTATGCATGAGCGATTACGCATGGAAGCGGCTTGGCTCCAAGCACAAATCCAGCCGCATTTCTTATTTAACGCATTGAATACAGTGATTGCTCTCAGTGAAATCGATCTAGAAAGAATGCGCAAGGTCTTGGATGCCTTTAGTCTTTTGTTACGGGGGAAATTTCAATTTGACAATATCAATGAGCTTGCCCCCATCGACGAAGAATTAAGTCTTGTTCAAGCCTATCTTTTGATCGAGAAAGAACGATTTGGTGATCGTCTGCGTGTGATATGGGAGATAGATGAATGCCCAGATCTGATGATTCCATCATTAACAATTCAGCCATTAGTCGAAAATGCTATACATCATGGCCTTATGAAGCGTATAACAGGTGGTCAATTGACGATCCGAATTTCTGACCATGATACATATGTGGAAATCTCGGTTGCAGACGATGGCATCGGAATAGATGAAGCTGCATTACAAGGGCTATTAGAAAGAACGCCTAACAGTCAATCGGGAATCGGATTGTTGAATACAGATCTTCGTCTAAAACGACTATTTGGCAAAGGTCTTCAAATCACAAGCGCACCTAATCGTGGTACTACGGTATCTTTTAATGTTTACAAAGATCTAAGAGATGACAATATGGTGTATGAATAAAATTAAATGGCATATACACGACAACAAAGCCGAGATGGCATATACATCTCGGCTTTGTTGCAAATATAAGTTTCACGAACTTAATTATTAACATCCTTTAATCGTTCATCCGCTTGGACTTTGATTCGATACTCCTGGGGCGTTACTCCCTCTAGTTCTTTAAACACACGGGAGAATTGCTTGCTATTCTCAAAGCCTACTGATTCGCCTATGACAGATAGCTTCACTGCACTTTTCAACAGCAGTTCCTTGGCTTTCCTAATCCGTACCTTTTTCAAATATAGAACAAAATTCTCACCGGTGTGAGCTTTAAAAGCCTCACTGAAATAGGAGTAACTTAGAGACACATGATTGCTTACGCTTGCCATGTTCAACGGACGAGAATAGAACTCTTCTATAAAAGCGACCGCCTCTTTCATATCACCATTCTCCGTATAAGCTGATCGAACCTGCGTAACATAATCATTTACACTGATAAGTAGGTGTTCCAACTTACGATAATAATCATGAAAGCTGTGGAAGTTGGACATATTGCCCACCTTCTTGTATAGCTTAAGCACTTCTATGGAAGATTCTCCGTATACAAGAAACACCTCATCCAACACCTGCTCATTCATCAGTCTACTGACCCGTTCCAAATACGAAATATTCATATATTGTAAATGTTCCGTCTGAAATATAGAAGCTAACAGAACCAACATTTCTTTCTCACGGTCTGTACCTAACATGTTAGCTAATTTACGGATATCTTCATGGGGTAGTGGAAAGGAACTGCGCTTCCCCTCTATCGTCTCGTATTCAATGAAATAAGATTGAGGATATATAAAGGTATACTGCAATGCCTGAAGAGCTTCCTCATATAACGTTCTGATATCCATTAAGTGATGACCCTCTGTACTGCTAATACCCATGCGCAAACCATGCCATCCTTTGGCTTCCGCCTGTTTCGACAGCTCATGAAATAGGCTCTTCGGACTCCCAATCAACACTGACTTTCCTTCAGAATCCGAAGTTACAACTTCGAGTTCCCCCTCTAATGATCCAGACAGTCGCTCCACTAAATTGTGTATTTCACCTGGTGCCATCCTAGATCCATCTTCATATTGAAAGTTTACAACAGCTACTGTAAATGGTGTTCTGAAATTGGGGAATTGAATTTCACCACTATATTTCTCTAGACTGTCCTCCGATAAGCTGCCCGAGTGAACCAATAATTGCTGAATTCGACTGGAACGGATCCCCTTTTGGAATAACTGACCTTCCTTGACCCGTTGCTGATTGATCATTTCCTGCTCTATTAATTCCTTCTCAATTCGTTTCAGTAAATCAAATAATTCCTCGCGACGAATCGGCTTCAGCAAGTAATCCTTCACCTTATATTTAATCGCGGTCTTCGCATATTCGAAATCATCATAACCACTTAATATGATAATGACGGGTCCGTTACCTCCTGCCTCCTTAGATAACTCCTCTAAAAGACGGATGCCATCCATCACAGGCATACGTATATCGGTGATGATAATATCAACAGCTGTACTACGATAAGTATCCAATGCACTCTGGCCATTGCCCGCCATAACAATATCGTACGTATCTGGATACTCTCGTTCAATCATCGTCTTCAACCCATATCGAATATTCTTCTCGTCATCTACGATCAGCAGAGTGCGTTTCATTGGTACTTCCTCCTGTCAATAATACTCTGGGTAATGTAATCAGTACCTTCGTATACATACCTTCTACACTTGATATCTCCAATCCATATTCCATACCATAGAACAATTGAATCCTCTGATGGACGTTATGCAACCCAATCCCTACTACGGCCTTTACATCGCCCTGCTTGCCTCTTGCTGATGCATGCTGAGTATTAAAATTAAATTGCTCCTCTTGGATTCTTGTATTTAATTCTAAGAGCTGATCGCTTCCCATGCCATCCCCATTGTCCGTAATGGAGATACAAATATTATCCTCCACCGTCTCAACTACGATATCTATTCTTTTGTCAGCAGCTTCTCCACCCGTATCATACCAACCATGCTTAACAGAATTCTCCACGATCGGCTGGAGAGACATCTTCAACACTTCTAGTTCTATATATTGGGGTGCAATGTCCATCATTAATGAAATGGGCTCGTCAAAACGGATATTCATAACATCAATGTAATTCTCAATATGTCTAATCTCATCCTTTAATTTGACATACTCACCTGACCATTTGAAATTATAACGCATCATCCCACCGAGTGACGTTAACGCATCGGATATCGTACGCTGGTTCTCTATTTCTGCAAGCATTTTAATATTCTCTAACGTATTATAGAGGAAGTGGGAATCAATCTGATTGTGCAGCGTTCGTAGCTCTGCCTCTTTGGTCAGCGCCTGCTTACGAACAGCTACGGCAACAAGTTCATTGATCTTGTGCATCAATTTATTGAAATGGTGAGCCAATTCACCAATCTCCCCACCCCCACGAATCATAACCCCTGTGTAAAGTTCACCTCGACGAGCTTTCTTCATCGCTTCCGTGAGTCTCACTAAATCTTTCAGAATAATAGTGTTTAATACATACGCTATTACCGTGAATAACACAACAAATAAAATATTTGTTCCTATCGTTTTGTTACGGATCACAGATATATCTCTCAGAACTTCCTCCATAGAGACAACATTCAGCAAGTTAGCACCTAAACGCTCAATAGGAACTTGAATGAACAAGAACGATTTCCCATTCTCAACATACTGCGTATCCCATACTTCACCTTGTCGAAGAGAGTTAAAACGATCATGAATAGCCTGATTCATCATCTTATTGTCCTCGAGGAGAGAATGATCCTGGCTTGTAAACATTTGCATATCGCCGTCAATTAGAAACAGTTGTGATTGATCTTCCTGCATTTCTGAGAATGTTCTAGGTGAGAATTTAGCTAGCAACATATCCACTTGAATAATACCTGAGTGTACACCTTTAGGTATATTAATCTCTCGAAGTAAAGAAATTTTGGGTTTCTTCTCTGCTATGACATCAACATCTCTCTTCGTGAAATCCAAATCATCGTCTTGGAAATACCAAATCTGTTGATCCCCTAGCCCAAATGTCTGTGTATACCATTGTTCTTGCCGAATCCTGTCCTCGCGGAAAATAATAGGCCAAATTTCGTGCACATTCTTACTAGCCGAGTACAAACGCAGGTGTTCAATATTGGGGTTGTTAAACTGGATTCGTACTAAATTACGAAATGTAGTCGTATTAAAATCAACAAGTTCCTCTAACGATGCCTCACTCTCGCTCGACAAATAATTTTTAACAGCTATATCTGACACCGCAAGTTGACCCGACAACTCCATCGACTCAATCTGATTCAGAATATGTAACTTCTCCATTTCAAGCAAATTACCGTTCTTACTAATGGTATCTTTAATATACGTTTCATTAATCGCATTAAAGGAAGAGACAGACACAATGAGACTGGGCACCAAAATAATAAGAATATAAGCCGATATGAGTCGACTCTGTAACGATCTACGATCCCACCAATATAACCATGATTGTAGATACTTCTGTGCCCACTTCATCATCTCCAACACTCCCCATTCTCGTTGAAACAGCCCCGACCCCATAGTTTCATGGATATCGGGGCTCTAATGCTTATAGGTTTATTTAAGGAATTCTTGTAGTTTACTCAAGTTCTCTTCATACTTCGCTTGTTGGAATGCCGTCACTTTATCCAAACCATCTTTCTTACGCTTTTCTTGATACTCATTCCAGAGCTTATCGAACTCGGCTTCCGATGGTGCCATGAGAAGCTTAGGTAGCGTCTTACCAAACAACTGTCCAAGCTTCAAATTAATGATACCCTCTGGAGAATTCCCTGTCGGATTTAGTAGTTCGAACTCAGATGCACTCACCGTCTTCCCTCTTGTCCAATCTTGGATAGATTTGAACGGTTCTACTGCTTTTGGTGCCCATTGATCTGTGATGTTCGTATTCATTAGCATCCAGAACGTGAAGGATGACCCATTCTCTTTATCAAAAGCAGACCGATCTTTATTTAGTAATGCTAATTGTTCAGGTAAGAACTGATCAACACCATCAATTGTATCATAACTGAAGCCTTTTTCACCTAGGAATAAGTCCTTATTTCCTTCTTCACTGTTCAAGTAACTTAGGAAACGAATAGCACGTGCTTTGTCTTTCACATTTTTAGAAATCAAGGTTACTGTCCAACCGGAAATACCAGGGCCGTCCAGCGTAGGTGCATCTAGGTTAGAGTTAGCTGGCCCATCAACAGCGATATAGACCGAATTCGGATCGGTATTATAGAGCGTATTTAATTGAGCCTCCATATCTTTCCATTGATAGATCATTGCAAAATAACGACCCTGTGCAAGTTTCTCTTCCATCTGAGAACGCTTATCTATGAAGATATCTTTCGCCAACAATCCATCTTGGTTGGCCTGACGCATTGTTTTCAACCAACTCACATATTCAGGATCCGTAGAGCGATCATAAAGCTTACCGTCCTTCGCTTTCGGGATAGATAGCAAGTTCTGAATATAATGTTCTAGAGAAGCGTTACCGGTATCTCCGAATTCATGCAATCCTAGCGGAATCAATGGTTGCCCATTGACCGAAGGGTATTTCTCCTTAGCCAATTGTAACGCTTTCAAGAATCCTTCTTGAGTACGCATATCCGGACTGCCAATCGCTTCGTACATATCTTTACGTACGAGGAACGTTTGGTTAGAGATATAGGTATCTCCGTATTGAGCATAATCTTTCGGAGAAGACGATGCGTTTGGATATGCATACACATTACCATCAGGCTTTGTATACCATGATAACTTAGCTGCATCGGATGCCGTAAAGAAGTATGGATCATATTCATCAGCTAGTTCATTAAGTGGAAGTACCAATCCACCGTCAATCATCTTTTGAATGGAATCTTCTCCATTACCTAATGTAATGAAATCAGGAAGATCGCCAGACGCGATGAGTGTATTCAACTTCTCATTCTCATTACCTGCAGGGATGACAAAGTTAATATCCACACCTGTCTTTTTCGTGATATATTGTGACGTCGGATCTACGCCCCATTTATTTGCAAACCAAGAAAAATTCAGATACCAATCAAATGTAATCGGAGAAGTATCTTGTTGCCAACCTGGTGTGTCTGCTGTCAATTGTTGCACAGCTGGCGTTTCTTCTCCCTTGTTGTTGGCAGCTTTGTTACCGTTGTTGCTGCTGACGTTGCTATTCCCTGAAGAACAAGCCGCTGTAGACACGACCACAACCAATGCTACCAGCGATAATAAGCTACGCTTCCAATACTTGATTTTCATTGTCTTACCCCTTTTCGTTAATAGTATCTCACTGTGTATATTACAACTCTTACCGCCCGAAGGCGGTAAAAGGAACTACCTAGAAGTGATGGACTAACCTTTGATTGAACCAATCATCATCCCTTTTACAAAGTACTTCTGTAAGAAAGGATATACGAACACAATCGGTAGCGTTGTAACGACCATAGTCGCCAATTTGATCGATTGGGATGTTACTGTTTTGGTTCCAGCACTTCCCTGCACCGCAGACATCATTTGACTAGAACTTGATTGCGCAACGACTCGGTACAAATACGTCTGAATAGGTTGCAGATCCATATTGTTGATATAAATCATGCCCGTGAAGTAATCATTCCACTGAAATACACCATGGAATAAGGCAATCGTCGCAAGAACAGGCATAGATACGGGGAGGACTACTCTCAAGAAGATAGACCAGTCGTTCGCTCCATCCATTCTAGCGGCTTCCTCCAACCCTTCGGGAATTTCCCGAAAGAACGTCATGAAGATGATAAGATCGAAGAAACTGAATAAGACAGGAATAATATATACAAGGAAATTATCCAGTAATTGGAGATCTCTTATCCATAAGAATGTCGGGATCAATCCACCCCCAAAGAATAGGGTCACAGTACCGATCAGAATATATACTTTACCTCCGATGAGTCCTCTTCGCGAGAATGCATATGCAACCATCGCTGTAAAGAATACATGCGCTACTGTTCCAATCGCTGTCTTAGCTACCGTAACACCCATCGCGGTCATAATACCCGGACTGTCAAACACGGCCTGAAAGTTCTCAAAACTAAACATTCTTGGCCACCAATAAATACCACCGCGCATAGCATCTGTACCATTGTTAAAGGCGTTGACCAAGACATACCATATGGGGTATAAGGTGATGAAACAGATAAGGAGCATACCGATCGTGTTGATTAGATCGAAAAGGGCCTCACCTTTCGTTCTGCGTTGAAGAGTAAACATATGTGTATGAGCCTCCTTCTTCTAAAACAGCGACGTGTCGTTGAGTTTTTTTGTTATTTTATTCGCAACAAGTAGTAAAATCATTGCAATGACTGCCTTAATCAATCCAATAGCAGCAGAATAGGAATACCGACCCGATAGTAATCCCGTTTTATATACATAATAATCAATAACGTTACTTGCACTATCATTCAGTGAGTTACGTAAGACTAGAACCTGATCGAAATTAGAGTTAAGCACACCACTAACGGCTAGAATGAATAGAATGCTAATCGTACCTTTAATCGATGGTAGTGTAATATACCACATTTTCTGAAAACGTCCCGCACCATCAATCGTTGCTGCTTCATACATTTCAGGAGATACACTTGATATCGCCGCTAGGTAGATAATCGCTGACCATCCTAGCTCCTTCCATATATCCGAACTGATGATAATGGTCCAGAAATAGCTAGGTTCAGCCAGATAAGTAATTGGTTCTTTAATAAAATGTAGCGCGAGTAATATGTTATTAATAATCCCTACATCGGATAGCCATGTTGCTAGAATGCCTCCCAATACAACCCATGAGAGAAAGTGAGGCAAATAGGATATCGTCTGCACGAATTTCTTGAACTTGACGGACCGCAGTTCATTCAGAAAGAGAGCGAATATAATAGGTAATGGGAATCCAATTAATAGCTTGAAGAAACTCATTCCCAATGTATTCTTGATCACATTGACTAAATCATCATCATCTAGAAACTCTCTAAAGTGCTCTAGCCCCACCCAAGGTGCCTCGGATATCGTCCGTATGATGTCAAATTCTTTAAAAGCAATAATGAGACCGTACATTGGAACATAGTTAAATATAATCATCCATACGACCCCAAGTAGAGCCATCGTCTGAAGATGCCTTTGAGTGTAAAATTTCTTCAACCATATACGTCTAGATGATGGCTTCGTTGGCTGGATTTGCTGTGAAGGACGTTCTTTATTCATTGTAGGTTCCATTTCCATCATTCCTTACCTCCATGCTGTTTCATTTTCTCTGTCTCTGTAGAAAGCCCTTACATCTCTATTACTAATAGTACGAGTATTCCGTCACCGACATAAGGCTTCATATTTAGTATTTAGGGTCTCATTTTTCGGATATGGGCTATAACTAAAATAGATATGGATTTTATTGAATTAAAGTGGTATTCTCTATCGTTAAGTTAAGGAGTGATAAATTGTATTCTCAAATCCCTGGACCAGAAAGTCGCTTATCCAAAGACGCGGTAATAGTATGGAGGATAAGTGAAACTATTACATATGTAATCAGCTTCATCGTGCTTGGTCTTTTATTCTACTTGGACTATTTATTTTCATGGAAAGATTGGATTGGATGGATTCTAATTGGCATTGCGATACTCGTTGTACTCGCCTCAGTTTGGTCCATTTTCATTAAGCCACTTTTACGTTATAAAAACTGGCGCTATGATGTGGATGAAGAATTTCTGCAATTAAAATCTGGGGCTTTGGTTGAAAAACATGAACTGGTCCCGATGACAAAGATTCAATCGGTCGCAACAAACCAAGGACCGTTATTTAGAAAGTATGGACTTTACTCCATATCTATTGAGACGATGGGGTCTTCTCACACCATTCCTGCACTTCCTGAAGAAGTAGCCCTCAATTTAAAAAACCGAATTGCCCATTTCGCTAAAATTAAGGAAGTGGAGTAATGAATCAAACCAAACGATATCATCCACTTCTTTTGCTCTTTTATTTATGGAATCTAGTTAAGGGTTCATTTTTTTTCGCTGTTTTTTTATTCGTTATAAAATTTGGTTCGAATTCTACCTTTATTAAATATGGAAAGTTCGCTTTCTTTTTATTTATTGGGATCATACTTGTTTCAATTGTATTGAAATGGTTTACACAAAAATACAAGTTAAGTGATACTTCCTTTCATATTTATAAAGGGGTTTTCCGTAAATCTGAGCGAACCATTCCTTTTTCTAAAATTCAAAATGTAAACCGTCGAACATCATTATTCCATCGGATTTTCAAAGTGACTTCTATTCGATTGGAAACGGGTATGGCAGGCATGGACGCTGCTATTGAATTCGAAGTTATTTCTCTAATGGAAGCAGACCAAATTGAGGAGTATATGACAAACCCTGTACAGAATGAAGCAAATCCGATTTATTCTCAAGTAGATTCAAATCGGATCATCCATTTTAAACCGACGAGAGGGGATATTTTAAAAGCATCCTTTACGTCACTCAGCTTTATAATCCTTATTCCAATACTCGGTTCTCTTTATAATAAAATAAATGAAATCTTTAATGTGGAAGAGGAATTAGGAGGTCTTGTGGCGATCATACTGAATTCTTGGTGGATTGTTACGCTAATGATCATTGTACTTGTCATCGCTTCCACCACTTTAGGAATTATTCGTGTATATCTTAAGTATGGAAAATATGAAATTTCTTCTGACCAGAATCAAATTTACATCACAAGAGGCATCGTTGATGAAACTGCATTTTCGATTTATAAAGATAAAGTTCAGGCGATTGAAATTACACAATCGATAATGAAACGCTTATTCGGGCTTGCAGAAGTTAAACTCATTAGCGCAGGTGGCCTTAGTTTCGGGGATGATAAGCTTGAGATCAGCTCACTTTATCCATTTCTTCCTGTTAAACGTGCGTATGAAATGATTTCGGAGATTTTACCGTCATATGAAGTGAAAGAGATGATGACTCGTCTTCCTAAAAGGTCCCTTTGGATTCGTATGTTAAAACCAAGTTGGTTCTGGATGATTGCAACAGTTGTCTTATTATACTTTAAGCCCCCTGTACTAGAATTGGAGCAAGCTTGGTGGATGATATCCGTCGCCTTACTAGTATTTATCGGTATATCAAGATGGCTTGATTTCTTAAATACACGCTACATTTTGAACAATAATTTTATTCAATTCAAAACAGGTAGCCTACAAACAACTCTATTCATTTCAAAAAGGGATAAGGTCATTGAAATAAAAGTAACCCGCAATAAACTCCAGCAACTACTTGGACTAGCATCGATTGGTATGATCAATCGTGCAAAACCGGTACATCATACTGGAATTGACGACGTTCCAGTGGAGCTCGCTGACACATTTTACACATGGTATGTGGGGCGTAGAAATGAAGTTGACGTGGAATAAATAACAAAAGGGATATAGAAACCTTTTCTCCTACAGAAAAGATTCTATATCCCTTTTGTTACTATACTAATCCATGAAGACTTCTATCGCTGCCACTTCACCGTTACGCACTGCAAGTGCTTGCGCTCCCTGTATAACAGCTCCATCGTATTCGACTACACTATCGTCACATTTAACCAGCTTCATCTTACTTATCTTCGCAGCATTCGTACCGAAGGTGTCAGCCCGGCGGGAATTGTGATAAGTCACTTGTGTACTTCCAAGGAATGTAAAGGATATCTTCCCTGTCTCATCGAATAACCAACTTGGTAATGCTGGCGTAAGGGTAAGTGTTAATTGTCCCTCTCTCACAGTGAATACGTTCTTACCAGCCATCATCATTCTCCACATACTGAGGAACTCCGCTGTAGACCCGCTCAATCTGGCAACGAAACCTCTTCCATGCACTTTAGGATCTGGATTTCCACCTGTCGCAATAAATGATGAGTTCTCTAACGTACTACGCCCATATACAGACGGATCTAAGAAAGGAACAAGCGATGTCTTCAGTTCCCCGAAATACTGCTCATACAGACCTGACTTCAATAGCCCCAACAAATATTTATAAGTCATGTGAAGGAAATTAGATTCTCGTTCTAACCAACCTGATGTAAATGCACGCATACGTCCAATTTCATGACCTTCTGCATCGAGATTAACAGACGTTTGATACATTTGTGTCTTCTGATCATACATCCCAGTCTTCTTAATCCGGTCATAAATATCTTTGACCTGTTGTGGATCGTTCAACGTCTTCATCCAGCGTGTTGGACCCTCAAGGAAATAGGGTAACGCATACACCTGGAAAGCTTTCACTTTTGCTCTTGGAAGCCCACTTTTACTCAAGTCTGCTTCTCCATTCACATCTACCAATCTTTCAAAATCCGTAGCTTCAAAACGGAAATACGTAGGCGTTATTCCATCTCCTAGTTCTATCGCTCTCGCAATTCCTCCATCTATTTTAACTAAAAATGCGGAGAACCCTTCCTCGATCACTGTCAAGGAAATCTTACGCTCCACTCCTGTAATTCCGAAACGAATGCGCTCCCGATATGCTTCACGAACAGATGCTACCACATCCCAGTAAGTGAATGGATCTAGCTGACCATCCTGATAGAGTTCAACAGTCTGATAAACAGCATTGAACAAATCAGCTATTTCTTCGGGTAAGTAGATCGACTTCTCGCCGAATTCCTTCGCACTTTCTAACAAGAAGATCATCATACGCTTCAATTCGAAAGTCTCACTCATACCTGAACCAAATAACCCAGGAAGTCCATTCATCGCATCATTCCAGCCTGGCTTGTTCGCTTCCATCTCCACACCCATACCATATGGATCTAATGTAGCAAACTTATTTAATGCTAATGATACGATTTTGCTGAAAAGGTTTGTCTGATAAACCTTGCCCGTGCCGTTCTCTGTTTGCAACCAGTTCGTATCGTTCATAGTACGTCCAAGATGCTCTAGCTTTTCCTCGTCCTCGATTAACGCATCATACTGCCTAACTTGGTCATTGATCACAACATATTTCTTAGACCGTGGTTGAACATAAGCAGCACTATCGTAAAAGGCATAGGTACCATCTGCAAAGAGAAGATCTTCCTTCTTGTCTGGAAAAATATCTAAATAACCGTCCACCAAGTCCATATTGTAAGTCCAATGATCGGACCAGAACCCTTCACCGAAACCGGCTTCGATATTCTGCTGCGAAAGAGCCAACACTCCGCTGAGCAAACGTTCTTCGCTTACATGAAGCTGCACGTCATGATCTGCTATGAAATTAATAATGGCTCCTGGTGTAAACTTCCCACTACATAATGCTATCAATTCCTCATGTTGATCTGCCACAGCATCGTTAATCCATTCCGTAAGCTTACTTTTATTCTCTGAAATGACTTTAAAGCTACACCCCTGCACACTAAGGGGGTTATAACCGTCTGCCTGCATCAGACTAAAGAACATTTTGATATTAAACGTACCTACTTTAGGATTGAAAAATACATCATTGCGGCGGTTCTGATTCATGTCCCGGAAATTCCCATTCCCTTGTGAGTAATATTCCGGAGCCAATGAAAAGAAATTGTAATCCCTCTCTAAATCCCCATGCTTACGTGAGTATAAATGTACAACAAACCCTTCACCCTCATTATCAAAAATAAACGGATACCCACCGCGGAGGAAATTGTCCATATAGGATTGCTTCGCGTAGGCATCAAATAGTTCAGATGACGTATGCGTTGTAATATCTGCCGTCAAATCTTCAACTAAGCTACTCGCTTCTTCCTTCTTGCGAGAAATATAGTCTGCTGAGCATAGTGCGTCTGCTTTAGCGTTAATTCTCTCAATATCATTCACGTGGCCGATGATCGTGTTCACGGTTAGACTTTTGCCTGGAGCGATAGTCTGTGCTACCCCGCTGAAACCGCATGGCACTTTATTGACCGGATATTGCGGCTGTTTCACAAGCTCAGCGAGCGAAGAAATAGCAAAGTTATCTGGGTACATTAGTGATGTATTGCCACCAAATACGACTTCGAAGTCAACAATCGGGGAGATCCGCTCTCCTTTCCCAGTAAATGATAAGTAGAAATGTCCACTCGTCACTTCACTGACGCGCGCCTCATCCGCAGTACTGGAACGTACGTGATAGAATGGAATGCCATTCTCTAGATTATATACTTCCATCCAACTGCGCAGAAGGTTACCTACCTCTTTGAATCCTCCACTTTCTACACCGTATGGAAGAATCTCAGGCATCCCGTCTAACAGTTCTAATGGAATAGGTTCCTTACTCATATTGATGATTTCAACCTGACGGACCAAAGCGGCATAATCATCATTCGGTAAATTGAAGTAATTCACCACGGTCTTCAGTCCATGTGCTGTATGGGTCTCTTCGATGGTGAGTCCGTTCGGAGAAATCCTCATCACACGAGAAGCATGTGCATCCGGACGAGCGGTTTGAAATGGTTCATAGACACTATCTTGTCCTTGTATCTTAATAAATGTCCGAAATCCATTAGCTGCAACGTTCTTGTAAGTGATACTAGCAGGGGAGAATTCCATAATAGCCGAATTCTTATCTCGGATCCCAAAGCTACATACCCCTTGGCCCCGATTAACATAAAATGTCCACATCGGAATACCCTTTAATCCCGCTACTCCTGGAAGGAAGCTTGAGAATGGTTTCGCTTGGTCAAATTGTTCGATAACAAATGTATTGTTCTCGTAATAGTATTTAGACATGGTGATTCACTCCTATTCAGATATGATATTGATCAACGTTCCCTTATTCCATACGATACGACACCGGTTTCGAAAAATCCTAAAAAAAAGAATTTCATAGGTTTCTTTGTTGATTCTTACGTTGCGTCAGTAACATAGCCACATGAATCCCTAATGACCAAGTTGACAGGTAACACCACTGATTCTAGAACAAGTGAAGGATCGTCTATCGAACGGATCAGAATTTCTGCCGCCTCATGTCCCATAAGCACTGTATCTTGTGCAATCGTTGTTAGGGCGGGAGTAATATACTGAGATAGCTCAATATTATCAAACCCTACGATAGACAGATCTTTTGGAATACTGAGCCCTCGTTCCTTAGCAGCTCTCATAGCCCCCAGTGCTAAATGATCTCCAGCTGCAAATACAGCCGTCGGTCGATCTGGCAAGTCTAAGAGCCCCATCATCGCAGCGTAACCACTCTCAATGGAATAGTAAGTGCTGTGGACGATGTAAGACTCTTGTCTTTCAAGTGCCAGACTTGCCATTGCCATTTCATATCCCTGCACACGATTAGAGCCGGCAAATGTATTCATGCCACCTGAAATATGAGCAATTCTGCGATGTCCCAGTGAATGTAAATACTCCACTGCCAGAAGGCTGCCTTCATGGTTATCTGAATACACGGTATGAGCTTGCGAGGTTACATAATCTAAGATAACGCACGGGATATCACTATCGAGAAGTTCCTGGAAATAAGGATCTTCATAGTCCGATAAAATGACAACAACCCCGTCCACACCTCTGATCTTACAATTCTCTAAATACCCGCTCTTGTTCCCTCCAACATCCTTAGAAATAAACATCAGCGCATATCCCTTGGATACCGCCACTTGCTTAAAACTTTCGATGACTGCACTAAAGAAAGGATGCTGCATACCGATCCCGGAAGACTCAACAAACAAGACACCAATGGTCCAAGATTTCTTAGTTGTCAATGTACGTGCATGAGCATTCGGCAAATAACCAAGTTCTTTAGCTACTTGCAAAATAGTCTGACGAGTCTGTGCGCTCACATCTGTGTAGTTATTGAATACTTTCGAGACTGTGGTGGGTGAATACCCCGCCTTCTTAGCAATATCATAAATCGTGGTCATTACTGGAATTCACTCCTGTTGTAAATAGCCTATGCATATTCTTTAATTGCATTCTAATCGTTTAATTTCTGAACGTCAATTACAATTAAGCACCTTTACTTCCGAATACTTCGCAGACGCCATAGCACGAATAGGACACCACCGGCTAACCCTACAATGATTACAATTCCCGTCCAATTCGTAGAAGTAGACTTCGTTATGGACTCGTTGGTCTTACTAGCCTGACTAGGCTTATCATCAGGGCCCAATTCTGTTGGAGCAGAAACCCTTTGAATAGGAACCTCTTTATCCTTCAAAAATATAAACTCTTCCGTTGCATCAGCAACCTTCATCGTTGGAGAACACAGGGGATTCTCCCACCCGTTATCACTTTCTCTTAAATAATAAAGGTACTCTTCACCAATCTCACTAGGCCCCCTCAACGATCCCCATGTGACATTTTCCTTCACCGATAGCTGTTCTTCTTCAATCTTTTTAAAGCTCTTGATGACTTTCAATTTGATGATATTGTCCTCTTTCTCACGAACTACATCTTCCACCTGACCTATAATGATACCGTCATATTCCTCATAACCTTGCTCTCCCGTTGGCATTTCCACACAGGACAGCGCATACGCAGTTGTTGGACTAGCCATCAATATAAGAAAGATCGACACCAAGACAGTTACTATCCCTTTTTTCACACGACAACACCTCCTTGCCATTTAAGACGAATTGGATGGGGAAATGTTGCTGAATTTAGACTACTATATTTACGTATATTGGCAATTTAATCGTAAACATCGTACCAGAACCAACTTCACTTTCTACTGTAATCTGCCCATTGTGATCTTCGATGATCTTCTGACATAGCGAGAGACCGAGACCGGTTCCTTCCTCTTTCGTTGTATAAAAAGCATCAAATATTTTGTGAAGTTCACTCGCTGGGATTCCTGTTCCGTTATCACGGATCTGGATTATACTCATCTCTCTTTCTTTGCTAAGTATAAAGTGTACATGTCCAGGTCCTTCCATTGCCTGAAAGGCATTACGGATCAGATTGATTAATACCTGTATGATCTTATCGCGATCCATCACCACCATAATATCCTGATTCGTTGCGTCCATTTCAATGATGTGACCATACGATGTAGCCTCGGATTCACACAATGAATACACTCTTTCCATACAAGTCGCCATCATTTCAATCTTCATATTACTCACATGCGGTTTTGAGAATTGCAAAAATTCTACAGTCAGTTCACCAACCCTTGTGATTTCCCCCATAATAACTTCATACCAAGGCTGGATGTTATATCCAGTTGTTCTTGATAGTTGGATAAAACCTTTAATCGCTGTTAATGGATTACGTATTTCATGTGCCATACCAGCTGCTAATTCTCCGACGATCCTCATTTTGTCTGAACGCAATTGTTCTTCCTGCCGTTTGACCCAATAGTCTCTTCTTATTTGAAATATGCGCTCCTCGCCTATTTGAATCAATTCCTCGAAGGTGTTACCTTCCTGTGGAGAATGAGTGATACTAAACGTTACCTGGAAGCCCAATTTCTCGAATATTTGCAGATCGTCAATTCTCTCTGTGGATGACAGTAGGAGCGAAAAGCGATCTCCCGCATATCGACATGCAGCCAGATGAGTCGGGAAATGTTCCTTAAGGGACATTGAGAAGCTGATTAAGATATCATTAGCAGTAGAAGTTCCCTCGGCCTTCAGAGATTTAAAATTGTTAATATCAAACAGGACAAAAAGGAATTCTCTGTTCGAATCGATGGTGTGCTGAACCTTTTTGATGTATCCAAGATAATTATGAAACCCCGTTATTGGGTCATAGTTGATGAGATACTCATGTCTCTTAGTCAATTCTCTTCTCTCAGATTCAATACGTAAGGTGACGTGGAATACGAGGATTACGACTATTGAAGAGATGGCATCAAAAGCAGAAACTAGCATATTGTAGGTCGAAATGGGGACATAGGTGAGGCGTATGATAGAATACTGAAGGGTCAATAATAGCGCAATTGGGGCGGTATCCCGAAACCGTATCTTTTGTCCAACTAAGTTGATAATCGTAATATAATACAATAAAACACACCAATTTAATTGACTGAAATAGTGGAATGCTCCTAAGAAGATAAACTGAATAGGTTTAAGCCAAGGAAATTTATGATCCAAGGATAAACTGAGTATTAACATCATAGCCGTTATAACCATGAAGGTCATATTCTTCGGTTTATCGAGCAATACTGAGGACACAATAATAAACAATGAGATTATAGGTACACAGAAATGCTTGATGAGATTAATAGACAAATAGAATCACAACTTTCTTGATAGACAATATCGGATTTTAATATTATATTCTCCCTTCACAACCATTTTCCTCCTATTTAACTAGTCTTTATCAAACTTTATTCTTCGCGACTTTTCCCACCTCTTCATCTATTCAATCAAAATACGCTATAATGAGAGGTACCAAGTAGAAAAAGGGGAATGGGAAAATGAGTAGTAATATTAAACATATGGTTACTTTTAGTTTACACGGGGGAAAGGATACACCAGCTGCGGAAGCATTTCTTAAGGAAAGTACCAAAGAGCTATCCACTATTCCCGGTGTACAGCAATTCGAAGTATTACGTCAAGTTAGTTCTAAGAATGAGTATGACTATGCTTTCTCTATGATTTTTGAGAATCAGAAGGCTTATGATACTTACAACGATCACCCTGTGCATCAGAACTATGTTGCTACACGTTGGCTCAAAGAAGTAAGTCATTTCCAAGAAATAGACCTTATTAGCTACACATAACGATTAGGAGAAACATCATGAATCCAACTAAAGAACGTGCTTTAATCTTTTCATTTACATTTATGGCCTTTATGCTCGGAACAACGGAGTACTTGATTGTAGGGTTATTACCTAATGTGGCAAATAGTCTAAAGATAACACTAGCCTTAGCCGGTAGCCTCGTTTCAGGTTTCGCCATCGCTTATGCTATTGGAGCACCGATCGTAATGACTGCGGTTAGTCGATTACCCAAACGCTCATCCATTCTAAGCTTAATGGTGCTTATTATTTTATTTAACTTGCTGTGTGCTGTTTCACCATCTTTTGGGGTCTTGTTGTTCATCCGAATGATAACGGGCATCATGTGTGGAGTGGCTATTTCATTAGCGATATCCCTATCAAGTGATGTGATATCCTCTGAGAATAGAGGTAAAGCCATATCGTATATTCTGAGCGGTTTTGCGATCTCAAATGTGCTGGGCGTTCCCCTCGGAAATTTAGTGGGACAGTACTTTGAATGGCCAGCAGCATTCGTCCTTGTCGCAATACTGGGACTCGTTGCATTTATATTGAATTTTATCTATGTGCCCCGCCACTACACCAAAACGAACATCTCACTACAGGATCAAGTTGGTTTGCTCAAAAATGGTCGTGTCATTTTAGCGTTTTTAATTCCTGTGTTGGGAATATCCGCAATATTCGTCATCTATACGTATATTACTCCCATTCTCGAAGACATCATGCATATATCTAAAGAGTCGGTTAGCATCGTTCTCTTAGTGTATGGTATTGCTGCGATTGTAAGTAGTTGGCTAGGAGGAAAAGTTGCCACAGGCAATGCCATCGGCAAACTACGATTCGTATTCATCATACAAGCGATCATATTTGCATCTTTCTCTCTTACCGCATCACTTCCAGTGCTAGGACTACTAAGTCTGTTTCTCATCGGCGGGGTGTCTTACATTCTAAATACGACTACACAACTGTATTTGATTGATCTTGCAGCGCGGTATTCTCCGAAAGCCAAAGATCTTGCAGCTTCCTTAAATGCCTCAGCAGCTAACTTCGGAATTGCCATCGGAGCCGCTATCGGTGGATTCGTAGCCGATAATATAGGTCTTATTCATCTTCCTTGGGTTGCGAGTATTCTCTCCCTTGGTGCCTGCGTGTTAACGGCGTGGAGTTATCATTTGGATACTTTCTCAAAAAAGGTTATTTGATTTCCAAAAGGATCTTTAATACACATTTCCTTATGCTCGTCTTCTAATCCAGGACGAGCATACTTATATTTCTTGGAGATCAGTTTCGTATGGAGATTGTTAATATGATCGACTTCAACTCTAATGGCAGACCCTGGGCTACAATCACCGTGATGTTCTGTCAAATGAATAACACAATCCCCATTAGAAATCTGCATATACAAAGGTAGTTCAGCCTCATATCTATGCTCCCAATCTATTGTGAATTCTAGAAATTGAATATAAAATTCTTTTGCCTTTTCTACATCAAATATGCGGAATAGTGGCGTGACGCCCTTCATAGTAACTGTAGGTGAGTCCATATCTAGATCATCCCTTTCTAATGACTTCTTCACTGTACGTTTCTAGCAATTCATTCTTCTTAAATAAGTTCCATATCAAAGTTGCAATTCCTGCTATCCCTTATACAAGGATACCTTTATAAAGAAAGGCCGTCTCTCCGTAGTTAATACTACGAAGAGACGGCCCCATTAAGTCCCTGTGAGCAGACTGCTATATTTTGAGTTTACCCCTATCCAATCATAACTCTTCCAGCATCATGCTGTCGTTTCCTTCAGCTTATCAGCCAAATACCACTTGCATCACCATTCATCCGTTATTCTGTATAATCCGCTCCATGAAGCGAGACCCAAGAAGCTCATAGCCTGCCGCATCCGGATGAAGACCGTCTGATAAATATTCCTCATCAGATCCATCGAACCATTCTAAACCATCCCGATAAAAGATATGATGATCTCCACGTTGCTGTAGCAATTCAACGGTCTGACGAATATCCTCCCGCATCATTGGCAAGGTGAAGCCTAATTCATTCTCCTCCACTTCACGCTCCGAACCATAGATCGGTGAAATCACAAACAACGGTGTAGTTGTATGCTTCTCGCGAATATTGTCCAACATTCCAATTAACGCTGGTTTAAACGTACGTGGACTAAGCGAAGCAGCACCATAGACATTGATGCCTACGCAAAGAGTAATGACATCGGCTGGTAAATCTCGTATAAGCCGAGCAATCATGGGCTCCAGATGACAATTACCTGAATAGCCTAGGCATGTCAGATTGTATCCGCCCTCCACCGAAGCGATTGCGGGCCAGGTTCGGGAAGGGCTTGAAGCAGCTACACACTGAGTAATCGAGCTGCCATAAGTTACCCATTTCGGTCGTACATCTGGTGAAACTTCAAACTGAGATGCCACTTCAATCTTCAATCCACTTATAGTCAGACCTATATTTTGCGGTAGGTAAATCTCAATCTCCTTCATTCCAACAGGTAATCCTTCGAATACCACTTCCGTACTTCCCTGAGCACGCTTCACCGAGTAAAGCTTACCATCAGCGATACAATCTAAAGTGGCCTGATCCTCCAATGGAGTATATGACAGGGCAACAATCGTCGAATCTGAACGTAACCGCAGACGCACGCCAGCACAAATGGCTGCCTTACCGTTTATCCCGTCCGGTGGATACAGCTCGTAATCCTGATAAGGAATACGCCAAGGTTTGATCCCTGCTTCCGTATGTTCAAGTGATACTGCACCGAAGAACCATTCATCAGTTAGAGGCAGTGACTTCACAAGCTAATTCCCTCTTCCGACCTGATGTGAGCTGAAGAAGTGAAATTGTCTCCAAGCCATACATCCTGCTCCAGTAGTAACTGCTGCAGCTTCGGTATAGAAATATCCCGCGATGTTGAAGATGTACGAAGCGCCATGGCTGCAGCCGATCCGGATGCTTGACCCATGGAGAAGCAATTCGGCATCACCCGTAGAGAACCCTGAACCACTCGATCACAGGAAGCCGAACGACCTGCAACCCACAGATTATCGATACCTACTGGTAGAAGAACCCGGTAAGGCACACCATGCGAAACGCCCGGAGGTAAATGAGTGAAGGTCATATTGCTCTTACTGTTCGCCAAATGAATATCAATATAGTAGGCGTTGCGGGCGATATCATCTGGGAATGAGCGTGCCTCCATGAAATCCTCAGCCGTAAGCACGTAATCCCCTTGAATCCGCCGTGTCTCACGAATACCTACTTGCTCTCCGCTCGCCACCATATGTGCATTCTCAAATCCTGGTACATACGCCCGGAAGAATTGCGCTTGGCGCTCTGCGGTCTTGCGGCCTTCAATAGCTCCGCGGGTTAAATCTTCCGCCTTCGTTCCATCGATCCCAAAGACATGGCCGAAATTCACACCTACTAAATAGTCATTAACCCATGCGAGTCCAGATATGGACTTCCGCCCCTCGGGAAGAGCTCCCTCAGCCATAGCCTTCTCAACAGTTGCATGTAGCTGTCCCGTATCCCCGCTCTCCTGCAGAAACTGATTGAACCTTGGCTTGTCTACATTCGCCAGCAAATAGCACATACTTCCCGGTTGCAACTCCCCCTGCTCTCCACCCTTCTGGAACGGAACCCCGGCTAATGCCGCGATATCCCCGTCTCCAGTGGCGTCTATAATATAGTTACAACGGACGAAAGATCGTCCTGTTTTATTCACAATGACAACGCCTTCGATACTTCTCTTATCTTTCGATAACAAGACATCATAGACAAATGTGTGATAGAGCAACGAAACTCCGCTTTCGATAGCAGCATCGTCATATACCCGCTTCAACACCTCTGGGTCAATAGGCACCCAATCTAGGGTATCCCCGTATTCTTTGCGATAATCATCGTTGCAAGCCGTCTTCATCCGCTCCATAAGCTTCATGCCGATACCGCGAATAATCGGCTTCTCCTTATCCGTAAATGGACAGAATGCAGGAACAAGCGCAACGGTTCCCATCCCACCAAGGAATCCTCTTTGCTCAATTAGCATCGTGCGGGCTCCCCCTTCAGCTGCACTTATCGCAGCTGCTATACCGGAGGCACCACCACCTATAACGACAACATCAACTTCACGTGATACAGGTATGCTCTCCGCAGGCCATGTGATTTGGTTCTCACTCATTAGTTATTCTCCTCCTCAATGTGATATAGAATGGATTTCATCAAGCAACAACTTACTTTCCTTCCAGACAGAGACGGATCAAATCATCAACATGCGCTGTCGCCAAGCACTCAACGGTATCTGCCGCACCATAGTAAATTTTGACCTCTCCTGAATCCTCAAGGATCATTCCACCAGGGAATATAACATGATTGCGGAAACCACCCTCAATCTCATAGGATGCCTCAGGTGCAATTAGAGGAGATGCCGCCATACCGATCACTCGACTCGGATTCTCTAGATCAAGTAGCATAATTCCCGCAGTATAGCGCTTCTTCCAACTGTCCTCCCAGCCATTCTTACCGCGGTTGAAATCAAGATCGGTGGTATGAAACGTGGTCAGCCAACCATGCTTCGTCTTCACTGGAGGAGCACCGGGACCAATCTTATCATTGGCAAAAGGGACATTCTCCACGGCAAGCACAAGTTGCGAATTTCCCCAATACCGTAGATCCGGTGAATCACTCATCCACATATCAAACCGATCGATACCTCCCCGGCTGTAAACCGGCATAGGTCGTTCCAACCGGACATATTTCCCGCCAATCTTCTCTGGAAAAAGAACCATATTACGATTATCCGGTAAAGAAAGGCTGAGTACCTCGAAGTTCTCGAAGTCCTCGGTTGTCGCAATCCCACCGCGCAGTCCATGCTTCGTATCTACGGCAAAGCATATATAACATTTATCATCAATAACAGTTAATCTCGGGTCATAGACGCGGATAACTTCTTCATCGTTCCAAGTCCAACATGGAACAGACTTAACATCCCACTTGATTCCGTCATCGCTGAACGCCAGCCCTAAATTCGTCGTGCTGTGCGCAAATACCGTTTGTTTATCTGCATCACCATAATCATTGCGAAACACCATAACGTACTTCCCTCTAAATTTCGTAACCCCTGCGTTAAACACAAGCGCCGGACCATAGGGTACATCCGTTGGTGCTAACACAGGATTATGTGGATGTCGCTGGATCAGAGGACTGGATTGTAGTGGACCGATATTGAACTTATTCATGGAAGATTCTCCTTTGATAGGTTTGTATTCTAATGATGTGACTTTTACCCTTTAACCGACCCCGCTGTGACTTGTATGAATGTTTTATTTGCCAGAACATAAACGATCAGCATAGGCAAGATGGACAGACATGCACCTGCCATCATCAGGTGAATCTGCATCGCTGCTGATGAGCCATAACGAAGATTAGCTAACCCTACCGTTAGGGTCTGTAAGTTCGGATTCGTCATCGTAAAGACCATCGGTAAAATATATTCGTTCCATGCGTGCCGAAAAGCGAACAGACCAGCAACCCCCAGCCCAGGCGTGAGAAGAGGCAGAATAATCTTAAAAAAAGTGCGGATAAAGCCAGATCCATCTACCATGGCTGCTTCATCCAAATCTCTTGGAATCGCCTTAAAGAAGCCCATCAGAATAAAAAAGGTACTAGAATGCGCGCTGATCAGGATGAGAATAACACCCCACAGCGTTGTATTTAAGTGCAGAAGAACCATTAAATCAAATTGTGGTCGTAGCACAATAGCACCGACGGATATAAACATCGTTGAAGCCTGAATTCCTACATATAACGACTTCCCTGGGAAGTCCCTTCGGTCTACCACATAGGCCGCCATTGCTGCTACTAGCAATGTGCCTATCGTAACCGTGGTGCTTAGAAATGCACTGTTCCAAGTATAACGAGCGAAATTCGTCTGTTTCCATGCCTCTGCATAGTTACTGAACTGCCATGCTTTAGGGAATAAGCCGCCACCACTCATCATCTCTGCGCCTGTTTTCAAGGAGCCCGAGATCGTCATTACCAATGGGAATAAGGTAAGCAGAGCCGTAGCGAGTAGAAACAGCCACATTATTGTGCGGGCAAAGACCTTCCCAACCCGCGCGGATTCTTTCCCAGATCCAACCTGTTCGTTCATGTCTTGACTCGCCTCCTAGAATACCTTGTTCATTTTTTTGGTTGAATAATAGTAAATGGCAGTGATTCCTCCAACGATAATAGCAGTGGCAAATCCAACGGCGCTACCGTAACCGATCTGCTGCTCTACAGGCGAGCCTGTCGATACGGGGAAGAGTAGCTTATACAGATACAAGTACATGACCTCCGTCTTGCCGATCGGCCCACCCTCGGTGATGACCATAATGCTCTCATACCCTTTAAGAGAGGCAATAATTGCAAGCATGATAATCATCTGCATGACCGGACCAAGCATGGGGATCGTAATGTACCAGAATCGTTGTCCAGCATTCGCTCCATCTATTGAAGCACTCTCGTACAAATCCTGCGGAATATTCTGCAATCCGGCCAGAAACAGCAGCATATAGTTACCTACTGCCCCCCATACCGCCACAATAATAACCGTCATCATCGCATACTTTGGCCCAAGCCAATCAATCGGCTGGCTGATGATATGATATTTCATTAATAGTTGATTGATCATTCCGTTATATGAATTGAAAATGTTATAAAACACGACAGCAATGACTGCTGTACTTACCACTGTCGGCATGAAATAAATGCCCCGCAGGAAGTTTCGACCGCGTAGCTTGCCATTCAGAAGTACTGCAAGCAGTAAAGATAGCGGTATTGTAAGTAGTAGCTTGCCTCCGGCGAATACAAAAGTATTGCGGACCGATTCCCAGAATAACGTATCTCCCGCCAGTCGTCTGAAATTGTCCAGACCAATAAACAAGGCACTGCCATAGCCTGCATAATCATAGAACATATAGCGCAGCATCCAGATTAATGGGTAGATCCCCAGAACCAGGGTAAGAATGACGCTTGGAAAAAGGAATAAAGAGTTCTCTCCTAGCCGTCTCCGTTTGTACATGGTGTTATCCTCCTAAGCTCAAATGTAACCTTTTAGGAACAATAAAGGGGCCCTTCGTCAACCGCTCACTCGAGGCCCCTGACCTGTTATTCTCCTTGCGGTTTGCTTGGATCAAATGTCGGGTTCGGCGTAACTTTCGCTTCGCCCTTTTCTACAGCTTTGGTCAAAGCTGCATTGTAACGTGTATTCAGGGTTTCAGTGATTTTCTGCAAATCCCCGCCTTCAAGCATATATTTGAAGAACTCATCTGCGTAACCAGCACCTTCTGGTGTAACACTTGGAGATGTAGGCCATAGGGAATCATGTTCTCCGATAAGAAATCCTTCCATTCCGGCGATATTTGGGTTTTCAGCCTTTTCCACAATACTTGGTACTACAGCAATACCGAATCCACTCTCATGATAAGTAGTTAGAATTTCATCACCATACATATACTCCATAAACTTCCATGCAGCTTCCTTATTAGCTGATTCATTGCTGATCCCGAGCCAAGTCCCCGCAGAAACGATCTCAGAGGTTCCCTTGATCTGTCCATCAATTGTTGGAGCTAATGCTCCGGACCATTTGTTCTCTATCGGGAACTGGTCCTGATATACTCCCGGCTCCGTAGAGAATGAGAGATACATTCCGATCTTCCCAGCCGCAAATTGGGCGCGCAGAGGATCGATATCCAATGTCTCCGCACCCGGAAGGATGCTGCCCTCTTCATACATTTGCTTGAAATACTCTATAACTTGTGAGTAGGGGGCGAAGTCGAATCGACCTGTTTTCAAATCATAACCCAGTCCCTGGTACCCACTAAGCGAGAGAATTTCACGTATGGAACGGTCAAATGCCTGCTTTGGACTTTTGAAGTTCAGAGCAAATCCATAAATACCCTCTGACTTGCCAACCTCTGTAATTTTCTTAGCATCATCGACCATCTCCTGAAGGGAAGCCGGTGGACCATCAATACCCGCTTTCTCGAATAGGTCCTGATTGTACACAAGTCTTAAAGTCAGGCCCGTATTGGGTAACGAATACAACTTGTCATCAAAACGGTTAACTCCATCGATGAATGTAGAAGCAAATTTATCCTTCATAGCATCATCCAAATAAGAGTCAATCGGTGCCAGATATCCCTTTTTCACAAAGGCTTGGGTATTAGCACTCTTTAATCGCAGTACATCTGGCGCTTGTTTACTGGAGAAGGCAATATCCACACTTTGAGTGTAATTCTCGGACATCACAGTCAGCTCTACCTGAATGTTATCCTCGTTCGTCGTATTGAATTTCGTGATTAGCTCCTTGATATATTCCTGATCGTGACGGTCATCGGTCCAATATTTAATTTGTACAGGTTCCGAAGACTTTCCACCTTCCGCTTCTACTGTTTTATTATCAGGTTCACCGCAGCCTATCAATCCAAATGCTAGGGTAAGACTTAAACTAAATATTCCAACCTTTTTCCACATTACTTTTGCCCCTTTTAATTCGTATTTTCTTCGTTTCCTACTCCTTTATTATATGGAAGGTACAAATAGAAAGGAGTGAGGTAACCTCACTCTCCAGGGATAGAATTCTATTGCCTTTTATCATTAGTCGTACCCGGATGATAGCCCGCCCTGAATTCGGATGGGGTCATTCCTGTTATTTTTTTGAACATTTCACTGAAATACCGTCGTTCCTCATAGCCTACGGAAGCGGCTACCTCTTGAACAGGTATACCTTCCACCAGTAACCGTTTGGCTTTATGGATTTTCTCTGAGGTTACATACTGCGTGACAGTCATCCCCGTTACCTTTTTGAATAGACTGGAGAAGTAGCTATTGCTTAAATGAACATGCGCTGCGCATTCGGTTACCGTTACATCATGGGACAAGCGTCCTTTGATATAGTTGAGCGACTCATAAATAATCCGTTGTCCGTCTGATAACGAATTTCCCCTTACGAGCTCTGCTCCCCCCCTACATAACGTCAAAAGTTGTTGCTCCAGAACAGATAGTGGAAGCCCAGCATTTCCCCTAATCGTCTTGAAGTGCAGGACGAGCGGCTGAACATCTGGAAACGGCACAAGTTCATAAAAGCTACGGATCGCCGAGGCAGCTAGCTCATCATACAAGCTAAGCAGATAATCCGGATTAGAATGCGAGACCATCGCTTGCAACGAGACCGAAATATCAGCCAAGATAACTTCAGCCCGCTGACTGTTACCTGAACGTAGAGCAAGTAGCAATTCATCCTTATATTCAAGTGCAAAGGGTTCCTGCCTCCCCGTCATAGGCAACTCATCATAAGCAATGGCTGTATTGCCCTCTGTGAACAGATGATACGCCAGCGCACGGTCTGCTTGCCGGTAGGAATCGGGTAGTTCACTGGTCTGTTCCACTCTTCCGCCTACACCGACAGAAACAGTGAATTTAGTATATCGCTCAATGTTTCTGCAGACATATTCCGCTAGTTCTGTAGGATTCAAAAATTTAGAATCATTCATGACCGCCAGAAATCGATTATGTCTTGCACGGAAGACAACACAACGCGTGTGCTCCGTAATCGTCTCTTCCGTAATGTTGTGAAGAGAGAACCTAATAAGCTCCACTTCATGAACCGAATAATCCGAAATCTGCTCCTGAAACTTATCTATCTCAATTAACAAGACGACGAATCCAGTATGCTCTAGATTAATACCCAAGAAGTCCCACCGCTTAACAGCTTGCTCCCAGGGAGTTCGGTGGCTGACAAGTAGCGCGAAGTATTCCTGACGGAGTACAGGCATGCTCTCCCGTAGTTTAATCTCCATCTCTCGGAGACTAAGGAGCTTAGAACGCTCTTGAATAATTTGTTCCTTCGCCTGTAGGACAGCATCCATGATTTCTTCTTCGGTAAAGGGCTTAACAACAAAATTAAAGGCACCGAGCTGGACCGCCTGCTGCGCGTAATCGAAATCGGCATAGCCACTAATAATGATGATCTTACACGTCTGGTTCTGTCCGAGTATAGAACGAACCATCGTTAGCCCATCCATTCTGGGCATACGGATATCCGTAATAATCAAATCCGGCTGAACCCGACTGATCAATTCTAGACCGTCAACACCGTTTGTTGAGACTCCCTCTACCCTGATCCCGTGCTCCGCCCAATTTATAGCGGTTAACCCATCAACCACGCTTTTAATATCATCGATAATGCAAAGACTGATCAGTTCATGATTATACATCGTGATGTTCTCCTTTCAGAGGTAAAGAAATGATAACTGCAGTCCCTTTACCGAATATGCTTTCAATGTTCAGTCTCGCCTGATCCCCATAATAGAGCTGCAACCGGCTAATCAGATTAGTGATCGCATATCCGTGCTCCGAATTCTGGCGCTCGTGTGCATTAACCTGCTCTTCTTCCATTCCCTGCCCATTATCCCGGACTGTAATCGTCCATTCTTCGTGGGCATGATCCTCTTCAATCATTATCGTTATTACACCACCATTTTCCGCATCACGGAATCCGTGTAGGATGCAATTCTCTACAAGTGGCTGCAGCACTATTCGTGGCACCGACATCTGGAGTAGAGAGCTGTCTTTAATCTGAATATCATATTCAAACAAGTCCACATAACAGTAGCTCTGAAGCTCCAAATACTGGCGCACATGCTCCAACTCCTTAGCCAGCGTTGTAATCTCATGCCCATTGTTAAGTCCAAGCTGAAATAACCTAGAAAGTGAAACTACCATCTTTTGCGACTCTTTCACCTGATTCAGATTGAGCTTCCAATAAATTGTGTTAAGTGTGTTGTATAAGAAATGGGGGTCCATCTGCGCAGACAGCGCTTTGATCTCCGCAGCGCGTTTATTCGTCTCTGCCTCTTTCACCTCTTCGATAAGTACCACGATCTGCTCGAGCATCCGGTTGAAGCGATAACCCACCTGCGTCAACTCGTCACCGCTAGAACTCCCACTCCCGCTCTCAAAACGGGCAGACAGATCATTACTTTCCACACGCTTCATCACCTTAAGTAATCCTTGCAACGGCTTCAATAAATAGCTGGTAAACGCTCCAGAGATCAGTACAGCAACCATGAATGCGCATACAGTAATAAAGAGTATCATCCACTTCACATAGATCATATCCTTCAGCACGTGATCCTTGGATTGAAGGGTTAGCATCGTCCAATCAGCGATCTCAAGCTTGGCATAATTCAGTAGATAAGACTGATTATTGAGCTCATACAAATTGCCTTCCGTCGATTTATTCGTCATCCACTCTGTCAGATAACCATTGCTCACAGCCTGCTCAATAAGAGCATTCTTTACTGCATATACAGGTACACCTTCAGCATTCAATAATAACCGCGCAGCTCCCTCTTCCGATTCGCTACCTAGTAGCTTACGCAACCCGTCCTCACGAATGTTTACGACGATGTACACCCCTTTGACCGGCGTATCAAATATCGGCTCCATGATCAGAGATATGACACGATCCTTTCCCGAGAACAGCATATCCTCATGCCCCTCCACCCAGACGTTTCTTTGCTCCTGTTCAATTCGCTCATACAACATGTTATTATAGAAAGTTTCCTGCCTGTTCAGGTTCATGGATAGAGGATAAAAGGCTCCTATTGGCGTTGTTATATAGATGGAATGTATTAACGGTTCAGCAATCCTAGCCTGAGAGAATACGTTATCGAGCTCGGACAGATGGGTAAAGTATCTATTGCTGTTACCAGCATTAACATCCTTCAGCATTTCTTTAAATGGCTGGCTAATCATAAAGGTCATCATAATAAGAGATAGCTTATTTAGCTTCTCATCAACGATTTGTGCCGATTTCACAACGTTATCTTGAGTCAGCTTTAGCGCGTTTTTCTCTAAAACGGTTGTTGCTATGGAATAGGAGAAACCGCCCGAAATAAGAATAGAAAGGATGATTACAGCTAAAAAGGCAACTTTCAGCTTATTACGTAATGAATTTCTTCTCATGCTACCCAATACATCACGTCCTCATCGAAAAAATATGTAGCTTGATTATGTCACTCTACTCCACCTTCTACAACGCTGCAATTTAAACACAGTGAATCTACCGTACTTGAATAGTAGTTTCACTGCATGTATATGCAAGGGGCCATGAACATAAATAAAGGCGACTTTTCATTCAGAATTGAATGGGAAGTCGCCTTTATTTATTGAAATTCATTTCGCAAAATTAAAAACATAGGTTTTTCAGAGGCCTCAGCTTAGCCTGATTCTTTCTATCATTTTATAAAAGATATTTCAGAATAACACGATATACAAGAACTGCCGCTTCCGCTCTGGTCGCCATCTGTTCAGGATGAAGTGCGTTGCCATCACCTTCAACGATCCCGTCCTTGATCAATACAGCAAAGCTATCCTTGGCATATTCAGCCACCTTCGCTGCATCAGAGAAACCACTGAGATCAGAAGACGCTTCGATGTTCAATTTGCCTGCCAGTTTTAACGCTCTGGTCAACAGCACCATCATTTCCTGCCTAGATACAGGCGATTTAGGATCAAATCGGTCTCCTCCAGTTCCAGTCACAAGTCCTATCTTCTTAGCGACTCTCAATGCGTCATAATAATAGGATCCTGGAGCAACATCCTTAAAGTTGGTACCAGCATCAGCTTTCAAGTCAAAAGCTCTTACCAAGATCAGAACGAAATCCGCTCTTTTCATTTTTTGCCCAGGTTCGAATGTTTGATCCGACGTCCCATGGATGATACCTTTAGCTACTAGTTGCTCAATAGCGGTCTTCGCCCAATCGAAACGTGCATCTACATCGCGGAATGAACGAACTTCAGGTTTCTTCGGCACATCTGGAACAGGAACTGGGCTTGAAGGTTTACCCCCGCTTCCGTTGTTAGTACTTCCGCTTCCCGGGCCTCCATTCCATGTGCCACTGTCCGTAGAGGAAAGCGTAGAAACGACCCTAATATTGCTAATCTTGGACATATTACCGGCCGCATCGTAAGCGACCACGAAATATCGATAACTCGTATTCGGCGATAAACCGCTATCCCGATATTCAGTATTGATCTTCGTACCAATGACAGCATCATTACGATAAACCTTATATCCTACAACCCCCATGTTATCGGAGGATGACGTCCATTTAAGCTCAACGACTGTGTCGGATACAGCTACCGCCTTTTCAATCGTCGCTTCCGTCGGAGCCTCGACGTCCACGATAGTCGGCGTCCACCAATTGCCCGATACGACTATCATGCTTAGCAACCGTAGCGTGTTTCCAAAGTATAGATCATCCTTCGTAGAGATTGCTGCATTGTAATCCCACAAAGTGTTAAGCCAAGTCTGGTTGCCTGCGTCCAGCATCGAGCCGACCATGATTGGCGCGGAAAACGAAGTATCCGCGTAATCTACCAATGGCGCTGAACCATCCAGCTTATATCCCCCCATAATCTGGCTTGGATCATCCTTTGTCTGCTTGCGGATCCATTGTGTAAGTTTGTTCAATTGCTCCTTCGCCCGGTCATCTCCTGTCAGGAGATAGTCCGTACCGATACGCCAAGGCGTACGGGAGGAATTGTAGCTATAATCGCCATCTGTTTCCGATTCCAGAAAATTCGGCTCTGCTGGAACATATTTACCATCTTTCTTCACCACGAAATCGGGGAGAAGTCCAGCATTAGGACTGAAATTATCGTATAGTTCCTTGCTGATCGAATACGTTTTGTCGATCACCCGATCCCAATTGCGATCGCCCGTCACGTTGCGGAAATCCTTCATGTGTTGAAGCATAAAGTCAGATGGACGCGTCGCGCTACCGTACTCAGCATCATCTTCATCCACCCAATCCGCCAATTTCAACGTCCAATCGGAATGATTTACATCATCTAACATAATGGCATTGATCACCTTTTTGGCTTCAGCCAAATAATTGATTTCACCGTTACTTCCCCACTGGCTGTCTGCAAGCAGTAAGGCGTAAGCGATATCCATGTCCCCATCTGTAGCAGAGTCAACGCCGTTGACATCTACAATACCCTCGCCGGTATCTCCCTGCTTCCAAGCCATCAGATCAGAGTTAATGGCGCTCGGATGAGCCCTGAAATAACGGTACAATCCATCGAAATAAGTCTTGGCTTCCGGATCATGTCCTGCCATGTTAGCGGTAATCAACATACCATATCCATGGGCTTCTGAAACGGTTATAGAATCAAAATCAACATTAAGTTCTTCGTCATGCTCTTTCTCGAACCAATCTCCATCTGCATACCATACATAGTACTGAGAAGGTGTCGTCGCATTAAGATACGGATTCTTCTTCAAATACTTTGCCTTCCATTCGTCATACAAGCCAGCCACCGTTGCATCGATTTGCGACTGTGGTTGGTGATTCGGCTTGATTGAGTCACCCGCGAAGACAGTATGCTGCGGGAAAGGTTTTTGAATCTCCTTTCCTGTGTACGAGGACTTCGTCTTCAACCGGATCTCGTCACTCGCAAGCGATTCAACGTTGCTCTCATTAACTGCTTTTATCGTATACTTATATTCTGTATTCGGCATCAAACCGATATCGTTAAAGAATACTTCCTTAGTCGATCCAACGAGATCGCCATTACGATAAACTTGGTAACCCGCTGGTTCTATTCCAGCAGAGGCCTTCCAGGTCAGGTCAATTTGGAAAGGGGACACCGCCTTACCTTCCAAATGAGTTGGCGCCGAAGGTGGTTCATTTTCTGTTGGACCTTTCAGAGTGCTGACTTCTACCTTTTCCGAATTATCTCTGACACCGACCGATTTGATGTTCAGATTGTATTGAATTTCCGGATTCAAATTATCAATTGTCACGCTATATTGCTTCGTATCTGGAGTGACGGCTACATATTCGCTCCAATGCTTGCTGATCTTGTCATCCTTCTCATATATTCGGAACCCACGTACCTGCTCTTTATTGGACGATGGTGCGTTCCAGGTAAGTACCGCCTTGTTGCCTTGTAGCTCAACTTTGGCCCCTTCCACCCGGTCCGGCTTGGCATCTGTTCGTTTAATTCCGTAATGATCGTATACAAACAAGCCGTTTTTTAAATAACCATCCTTTCCTTCCTTTCCTTCATCCTTGACGGCTGCCGTTATAGCGTCAAATTTCAGAACCTGATCTGAAATAGACACATCGGTAAACATTTTCTTCTCCGGCTGTTCGTCGATCGCCGCGAAGTAGTCGTCGTAAGGAATTGGCTGTCCGTCTGGACCGATGATTTCTTCAGGTTCCCAGCCCGTTTCCTCACCATTCTTATATTGATTATTCTTATAATAAAATTTATTTCCGAATGCATTCGACATGAGGTAAACCGTCCCTTTAGGATTGATGACGTTACCTTCACTGTCTTTCTCCAAATCCTTCGGATCAATAACCTTATCACCGTACATTTGGAAAGACCTCATATACATATGATCATGGGCCTCAAATACCATATCGATTCCAAGTTCGTCAAAGACGGGAATCAGATTTTTCTTGTAAAATTCAACACGCTCGCCCTCATATTGAGCTGAATTATCTCCAGCGGCATACGGGGATTTGTGGAACATGACGAATTTCCACTTCTTATCGCTCTTTGCGACCGTATTCTCCATCCACTTCACTTGATTCCAAAATTGTTCCTTCTTGTCATTGTCCCAATCGACTTTACTACCATCCTCATTAATCTTCCCGTCAAATTGCGAGTTGTAGACCATATACAGCCCATCTCCGTACTCAAACGAATACACGGAGCCGTCGTGTGTAGCATCTACGACCTTACGAGGCAGATTGAAGTGATTGTAAAAGTTATTGTTCGGAGTTGTCTCATCCCCGTCCCAGTCTGTGATCTCGTGTCCACCCAATACTGGAACAAACGGAACTTTCAACAAATGCTCCTGCGCTAGGCCGAGCATCCACTGCCATTGCTCTTCTAGATCGCCATTATCGACCAAATCGCCGGCATTGACGAGGAACTTAGGATCACCGATATGTTCGTATGCCTTCTTGAACGTATCCGCCCATGGCTCGAACTCTGATTCAGTTGAAGCCTGAGAGTCGGACCCGACAATAAACCGGTATGACTGAGGAGTGACCGTATCCGTCGTGAAAGATCCGACAGAGCTCCATTCAGAGCCGTTCCCCACACGGAATTTATAATCTGTTCCAGGCTTTAATTGATCCGCAGTCACTTTATGATTGAAGAACGTCGTTTTATCTCCTGATTTTCTGTCTTGCTTACCCATATAAGTAGATATCTTTTCTGTAAGACCAATATACTCAGTTGCCTTATCCTTCGGAAATTCATTTCCTTGAATCTGGGAAGCCTCAACGACCTGTACTATTGTATCGGTCGCGGTGTCCGTATACCATGCAAATCCGATGCTAGTCTTTGGGTCACCATTAAAGGCCATATTAATGAGCTTCGGCATGAATGATGATGCCTGCGTTGTAAAGCTCCATGTAATATCCCTAACGAGCGGAACACCATCTTCGCCTTGAATCGCTGCTTTTGGAATCGTAACCGTGTAGGTTGTTCCGTATGTTAATGCGTCATGTTCGATCTGCAGTTTGTCGCCTTCCGCAACGATCTTTAAGCCGAGAACCGTATGACCTTGGTCATCCATCACAGTAATGGCTTGATCTTCGACTATAGTGACCCCTTTGTTGAATTTGACCATAAACGGATCAGTTACTGATACCTTCTCTACCCCTTGGCCAGGAAGATGCATCAGATCCATTGTTGTATGAACGGGATCTTTGCCAGGGATCGGCACGCCGGTCACACTAATATTCCGTATTCTACTAGATCCCCCTCCGCCAATGCCAGATGGATTGTCTTTGGAGTTGGTTGCACTGTTCGAGTTGAGTAGCCAACGAATGTACAACAGATCCTTGTCTTCTGCATCCGGTAAAGGAAGATTGACAAGCTTACAGGTACCCGTTATGCAGTTGTAGCTGGATGAGGTATTCATCTTAACGATGCCGTTCGGCACATCGGTCCACTCGGAACGATCCGTGCTAGTCTGCACCTTAAACTCGTTCGGACCTGAACCAGACGAGTTCTGTTCGGAAGACAACGTAATATCCCCATAGCTTGCCGTTGAAACTGTCGCCAACCAATATTTCTTACCTACGCCGTTGTCCCAGCCTTGGTAGCTAATTTCTTTATTTTTTTCTTTATATTCCTCGAAACTTCCGCCTACATTCTGGAGTATTGAGGACGATTGGTATAGACCCCCAGTAGCAGGGTGGGAGCCATTCATTCCCTCGTTCTCGAAATTCCACTCGGCTATAATATCTCCAGACGAATTCGCTGGATTTACTATTGTACTATCTGCATATGTAGCTCCCTGTAATGGCCATAAGATCAACAAGAAGGCCATTACAATCAGTGTCAGTTTACTCCAGTTATTATTACTTTTCTTCTTCGATCTCATTATTTCAGCCCCTTCCCATGTAATTAAAGCGCTTTAACTTTTGGGGTGCACATTCCTCACATTTTCTTATCAACAAGCCGTTTCTCCCTTCTGCAGAGATTTAGA
The DNA here is from genome assembly GCF_051550225.1 of Paenibacillus sp. FA6. NCBI lineage: Bacteria > Bacillati > Bacillota > Bacilli > Caryophanales > Paenibacillaceae > Paenibacillus > Paenibacillus sp. FA6. Next base: position 4,409,742 of record NZ_CP188820.1, read on the forward strand.
ATCTTGTATCAGATCCGTTATGATATTAATATAGCGCATGTTTGCTCATTGTTTCTCGTATTATTCTTTTCAAATTTAATCATTTTCTACGTTTATTGCTATTATTTATTATTATTATAGCAATACCAAAAGTATAAGCGGTTTAACTTTATGATTACTTTTCGATTAGTATCGGTTACAATAAAGTCACGATCCTATAGTAGGACTTTCTGGAGGTGCTTATGATTCACTTCTATCGATCCGATCCCTTCTACATCAGCCGTGAGAGCAAATCGCACTCAAGCATTCCTTCAGTACATTATCATGACGCTTATGAAATTCTCTACTTAATCTCGGGCGATCTGTATTATCTTATCGGGAATCAATCCTATCAAGTTGTAAGCGGTTCATTGCTGCTCATTAGAATGAACGATGCTCATAAGTTAATCAATCCTAATGGTTCGACTTTCGAAAGGGTTACACTGCTATTTCAGGAAGAGTACCTACGCAGCTTGTTAACCGAGGAATCCGTCTTCCATCCTTTGGCCCCTTTTCAATCCGGCTCAGGTACGATCCGAATAAGAGGCTCGGAACAGGGTTTTATCGAGGATATTTTCGAGAAAATGATCACTGAGCAAGCGAACGGGTTGTCCGAATCGAACCTTTACCTTAAAATCCTGTTAACGGAATTATTAATTTTCATACAACGTAAAATAGAGAGTGGTTGCCAACAACACCATCTCTCGTCAAATCGATTTCATCAGCATATTCCCAAGGTTGTTCATTACATTAATCATCATTATGATCAGCGCCTAACCTTAGATGATATTTCCAAACGTTTCTACTTGAGCCCCTCTCATCTGAGTCGGACCTTCAAAGAATCAACGGGTTGCACCTTAATAGAGTATGTCAATACCGTTCGGGTCAAACAGGCTTGTTGCTACTTAAAGGAGTCCAAATTATCGGTTTCAGACATCGCTGAACGTGTCGGGTTCGAGAACTTAACCCATTTCGGACGAACGTTCAAAAGTATTGTTGGTCTCTCTGCTTTGAAATTCCGCAAATCATGTGAAGTATTACACGATTCTAACAACCCTATTCTACAAAAGTGAGCAAGGCTCCCTTGATTGGACCAAGTCCTACGGTTACTGTGACAATATTGATGATGATCGAGGGTATACCCTTGCCATACTCGGTGCTACTACTGGCAGCCCCAACGACACCGATCCTGATGCCCCTACACTATTCAAGGTTTTTGATGCTGCCAGCACCCCTCAGTCCAAGGTGAATTAACGCATATCGGTGTTCACTCTTTCCCCCATGATAACATGCGGTCTTTTTTGGGTATCTAATTAAAGGGGATAATACCAATACTCAAACCATATCCTCTTTTAATATTGAATATATCTTCATGTCTTCAAAATATCCTATATCCCCTTTCCCAATATTCTCGTGACAGGGCATAACCAATTTCAGCTCTTGAGTTGTCTATGTTCCAATTTACAAAATCACAGATTCCAATAATTATCTTCAATACTCTTATGGGCGTTCTAAGTTGTATAGTATGTTGTTATCACCAGAGCAGATCATGGTGCTACTCGATGGTTATGAAGTTATAGTGACAGGAATGCCCGTATATGCGGGAGAACTTGAAGATTTTTACACTTCTTATTCCGTTGGCGGCACGAATTATTACGCTCCTCACCTAGCCCTAAAACCGTAGTATGGATTTGAGGAGAACAACAGACTTTCCATGTGGCAACTTTATTTTGCAGCTAAAGACAAGGGAAGCATGCTCGATCATGTAGATTATTTGATTGGCTAATTTTCACCGGTTCGCTCCGCTACCATTGTTATCGATGTATCTACCATTCCAACTTCTTTAAACCCAAATCGTTGATATAGTTTCACAGCTGCCAAATTATTAGGATCTACACTTAATGATATTCTCTTAATTCCCCTCTCTTTCATCCCATCAAACAGCCTTTTTAGTAGTGCTGTTCCAATTCCCCTTCCTCTATACTCTGGCATTATTGCCATTCCTAGTTCTGGTATATCATTATTTATATATCCAAATCCCTTATTATCTTCATTAAAATACCGAATGGTTATGGATCCAATAGAATGACCCTCACTATTTACCGCAATATAACCCATATCTCCTTCTTTACCCCAATCATCTACATACTTAGAAATGACAGGTTCCTTAATCACTTCTCTGCTAAAAGGTTCTTGACCTTCTCGAACATATAAGGATTCATACAACATCTTCCATAGAAAGGGTATGTCCTGCTCTGTTATAGGTCTGATTGTATATCTATTCATTGTGGACTTCTGTCAATAGACTGGACACAAAAAGAAAGACTATATTAGGCTGATATGGACAAGAAATCTTCCATCTGCTGGGGAGTTTTATACCCTATAGCAGAATGAATGCGATTGCGGTTATAACGACCTTCTATATATTGGAAGTTATTTGTTTGGGCATTTTCAAAAGATCTAAATATCGTTCGATAGACTATTTCTTTCTTTAATTTAGCGTGAAAGCTTTCAATAGGAGCATTATCATAGGGACAGCCTTGCCGAGAAGGACTGCCTTATTCCCAATCTGATGAGCTCTTCTCGATACTCATGACTCGTATATTGACTGCCTCGATCTGAAGATAACTCCCTTAGCAGGCTTCTGAGTGGATACCGCTTGATGAAGTGCAGATAACACACAAGCTTTATCCATCGTTTGACTGAAACACCAACCAATCATTTTATTTGTAGATAAGTCCATAATCGAAGCTAAATAGCACCAACCCTTATTGAGGACGTGGATATAGATGATGTCACTTACCCATTTTTTATTTTTTTCTGATTACCACAGACCGAAGTCCTAGGCTTCTCATGATCCGTTGTACTCGTTTCTCACTCACTTTAAATGGGAGTTGTAGCTTAAGAAGTTCATCTCTGATTTTAGGCGCTCCATAGACACCATCTTGTTCGTGATAGATCCTAATGATCTCTTGTCTTAACCAGTTGTTCTCCTGCTTTAATCGACCTTCAGGACGTTTTTGAGTACAGTAATAGTAGCTGTTACGTCCAATCACTAGCACCTTACACAATTTACTTTTGCTATGTTTGTCAGACTGGGATACGACCACATCCACAACGTCACGAACGCTTATCTTTTGGCGAATATGGTCATAGCTTTTTTTAGGATCTCATTTTCCTCTTCAAGCTCTTTAATTCTAGATTTGAACTTTTTGACCTCTACGACAGAGATTTGTTCATTATCTACATTAATTTCTTTACCTTCATTAATCCATTTGTAAAACGCCGTTTTACTTAGACCATATTCGCTCATAATTTTAGATGCGGTTTTCCCTTTACGATGGAGTTCAACGATCATGGCTTTGAACTCATCACTATATCTTCCTTGCTTAGTTCCCATAGCTGGACACAACCTTTCATTATTATTTTTGCCGTCCTCCTTTTTATGTCCACTACTTTATACTAGTTCCATACAATTGACACAATAGGAAGCAGATTCAATATACCATTGGATGGTGTACTTCTACGTTAGAGGATGATTGTGAATGAGGTTGAATATACAGCGAATTTAAAAGAAGCAACCAGAAAAATATCTACCCTATTTTCGGATCATAACCTACCTTCTCGGCTTGCCTTATTCTATTTAGATCTATGAGCAATTGCTCTAGTGGGTTATGCGTATGATGATTGGGGGAGACGACTTGTTTTACATCGATGTGCTAGATCAACTTGACTGGGAGTATGATGGCATAGTAGATTTCGAGTATATAATAATAAAGTTTAATACTGGTATTCAGGGCTACTGGTGGATTTAGAGGGGATTATGGAGAAACTGATTCTAAGTCTGCATGCTCAGGTCGCTGACTTAGAAGGAAAAGGAACTAAGCATATATTTGCCTAGTTCCTTTTCCTTCTTTATTTTAATGCGACAAGACTTTTGTCGTACCATCGGAGAAACCCTTGGCTATAACTTTCAATGCAGCTCAGCCGTGTATCCGATGTACTTTAATATGTCCAGAAGTTTGTCATTGCTATACCAGTTCTTCCATTCTCCGGACTCCGCCTTTTTTCTATCTAGGAGTATCTTGTTGATGTGATACAACGCTTCTTGCTTGTATTTCTCGAAGACTTCCTCTTGTCCGCAGCTCAGCTTCACCTCAGCAGCATAGCACAGGCTGTGCACCCATTTGTATAATCCTAATATTATTTCACACTGCACTATCAGGTTATTCATATAGAACGACTTACGTTCTTCAGAAATCTGGTCATAAATCTCAATTAGCTTTATATAGACCCTTTCAAATTTATCAATGCTAGTCATTGAAGCCGTTTTAAAATAAGCTACAAAATCTTCTTGTGATGAAAATTGATAGAGTCTTTGATTTTGTAGTTTCTCAGGTTTTAAGCCCATGCCCTGAATAATTTCAAACAGTTTCTTTCCTACTTTTATACACATGCCATCCAAAAGAATCATCTGTCCGGGAATCACTTCATTTTCGAGCTCATTGTAGGCGCTATAAAAATCTTTAATGACATTCGATAGTTCTTCTGTATCTTTTAAGCCAAACTGATTATCAACCCAGCTTTGGCGATAGTCTTGTACATCGAATTCTTTGAAATTCCACGTAATTTCTTTTACACAGTTTATATTAAATACCATCTCTCTTATATTGGTTACATTCAAAATAGAGTAAGCAGTATCCCCTTTTCCAATCGCTCGGGAGTAGTTATAATAGATCTTTTCAGGTGAAGTACCTTGAACCAAATGCGGACCGCAGCTCCAATAGGCTACATGGTAGTATACGCCATACGACGTACCTGGTTTTCTTTTTACAGATTCATAGCCTTCGCCCCACATTTGGGTTGGTCCAAAATCTGCATTGATAATAATAGTGTCATTCGGAAACTCAAGAACACCATTGTTATGCAACATCATTCCCTCCATCCATAGAGTTGATGTAGAAAGAAAGTTGTTATGTCCAAGTACTTGTTGTATTATCTCATATTGCTTTGCAATGGCATCTGAAATTAATCGTCCTCTGCCTTCCATCGTTTGAGGGACTTTGTCGTTTCCATGCCAGACTGGACGGTCATCCTTCCCTCTAAGTCCCAATTGCCATATAACATCCGGGTATTTTGCATATTTCTTTGCATAATACGTCCATACTTCTTCATATTTCTCTGGATGTACCATGTAAGTGGCAACGAGGCTTTCACCTCTTTTATTCCAGAAGCTCTCGAAGATATCTGCACTCACCCCCATAGGCTCTTGATGGTGCTGTGATACAAAAAGACCCCGTTCACTGATCAGACGTACAATATCTTCCTCATCTGGATTATCTATATTTAAGTATGTACTTGGGATAATTAAATTTTGTTTCATTCTTAACGCCGTCTCCAGAACCTTATCAAAATGGATGGGATGATGTCGTAGCATCGGATAATTCTCATGCTGTTTCACTTTTCCTCCTTCCCATCCGGTGAAAAGATCTTCATCATTCATGAACCACCCACGAATCTTATAAGTTTGAGGACCCTCAATAATATCAATGCCTTCAAGATTCAACTTGGCTTTTTTCTCAGGCGCATGATCGGTCCAATAATAGAGGGGATCAACTCCCAAGAACTTTTCACAGAACGTATATATCCCATACATGGTTCCCCTTTTATCATTACCACAAATCACTATTCCCTGATCGCTTTCAAGTGACTTGATGAGAAAATGTTCTCCTTTACCGCTGATGCTGCTATAGTCGAGGCTAACATTATCGAGAAACCTTGAAAACCTCTCATTTTCGAGAGATCCTATATAGATACCTTGTTGGAAATCAGTAGGTAAATATTGCATAACTTCAGGTGACTTATTACCAACCCTTTCCATATCCTTCGTAAGATCATTCACTGCTTTCTTTATACAACCCTCTTCAAAACTGTCACAGTAGAGATTAATAACACTCTTTTGGTCAAATATATTTATCAAAGTTATTCACCCTTTTCAATTTTATAATATTTTAAAAACCGGAATATACCACTTTATGTCTCTTTCGACATTCGACAATCATGACATCAAATAATTCCTTGAAGTGTTTGTTTGATGGCGCTTACAGAATATTCTAAAGTTTATTTTTAATCTGGACTGTTTTATCAAATACATCTTTTATTGTACTGCATAGGTTCATCAGGAAAAATGTAATAATTTCGTTTCTTTTATGTAATCTGATTGGTCCGCCGTGATGATCCATTCTTCCTACTCTATTTAATGAATTAGATTAGATCCATTAGATCCGTTTCAAGGAGGTATTGATGCAGGGAACAGCGAACTAGCAATAAATGAATGTAAGTACATCACGATTAGAGATGAGGGTTTTCAAATTGAAGACTATGAGTAAGGGCGATGAAGCACTGGATATGCCTGCGTTTCTATCAATAACATATACGTGTATACTCTTTCATACGATATGGATTCTGATGTTTATTATTCTTGATATTCCAACCATGGCAATTATCAATATAGGCAGTGTTATCATATATTTAATAGCCTATCTACTGCTGCGCAGAGGTGCAATTGTTGCATGGGGAATTTTTATGGTCCTAGAGCTGGTTATACATGCAGTTGCGGCAAGTATATGTATAGGTTGGGACTCTGGATTTCATTACTACTTACTCACCGTACCGTATACCATTTTTATCTCTTCTAATAAAAATAGAAAAGCCTCACTCTTTATATTTATTGTCATCATTATCATTTATATCCTGTTGAATGTCTGTACGGAGCCAGATCAACATATCATTTCAGCTTGGATGATGAAAGTGTTTAATATTATGAATAGCTGTAGCATTTTCCTGATCCTTGCCTGGTTAGCAAATATATATCGAAATAAGATTGACGATTATATCAAGGAGTTGCATGTTACTAATGAGGAACTCGCAAACAGATCGAGCATCGATTCATTGACAGGTCTATACAATCGGGGAATCATGATTGAGAAAGTGAGTATGGCCTGGGGAGAAAAAGAGCTCAGCGGACAACCCTTTTGCATCATCCTTGGCGATATTGATAACTTTAAATCGTTCAATGATCAATACGGACATGAATGCGGTGATTCGGTTCTCATACAATGCGCAGCTAAAATTAAACATTCTGTTGGCATGAAAGGAAGCATCGCAAGATGGGGCGGTGAAGAATTCTTAATTCTGCTTCCAAATGCTGATCTGCAAACAGCATCTGCAATAGGAGAGTCGATACGACAAGCAATCTGTGAACAGTCATTTGAATATAAAGGACGTCCCTTTACAACTTCAATGACATTCGGTGTCGCAGCAATCCAAACAGATAAAACGATAGAAGAGTTAATTAATAGAGCCGACCAAGCTCTGTATAGGGGAAAGAGACGAGGGAAAAACTGTGTTGTGACCGCTGCCCGTTCTCATACTAGCTTTTGATGTAATCCCCCGGTATAATGTCTTTCAAAATATGTCCTTGCGATGCCAGCTGCTGTAAACGATAAGTCCTCATTTCAAATCACTCCTTCTTTCCACTTCTATGTAACCCAGACGGGCGCAAGGCTGACAACAAAACATGCGCCCGAAAGTGTTACTTCTTGAACATTTCGTTGTATTTTTGTATTTCTTGTCTACTGCTTAATGAGCTTCCATTTCTGGTTGTCTCCACCGTTATCTGAATACTGGATGAGTTCAGCTCCGTTTGACGTTGACCCGTTGTAAACATCTAATAACTTACCACTTTTACGGTTCATGAGTTTATAGTATCCCTCACCAAGGTTAATGGCCTGCCATTGTTGATTATGCCCGCCATTATCTGTCCATTGAATGACTTTGGCTCCATTGGCTGTAGAACCGCCTTCAACCTCCATGACTTTTCCGCTTTTGCTATTTTTCAGCTTATAGTATCCGTTGCCAGCATCGACAAGCTGCCACTGTTGATTCAATCCGCCATTATCCGACCATTGGATGACCTTTGCGCCATCCACCGTGGAACTATCATTAACATCTGCAAGCTTACCACCTTTTTTGCCGCTAATTTTGTAATGTGCGTTGGTCTGCAGCGATACGCCAAACGTAATATTGGATGTGTTCGAATTGATATCAATTGCACCTTGGGAAGCGCTTGTAATGTAGTCGCCGTTCATCTTCAAATCGCGGATGGTTACATTAGAAACCTTGCTCGAGCTGTCGTGACCTTGAATTATGGAATGGAAATTGCGCGTGTCCTCAAAGGTAGCGCCGATTATTTCCACATTGCTGATGGGACCAACCTGCGAGCTACCATATTTGGCCGTCCAGATGAGGAGCGGAGCCGTTCTAAATTGGCCAGAGGTTCCGTTATTGTGAATCCTTTCCGTCCGAATATCAATAAAATGAATATCGTCCCAAACACCATTTCCTTCGTCATGACTCACACTAATGCCACGATAGGCCAGAATCACATCAATATTGATAAACCAAAGATCGGTGACTGATGCATTTCCTGCAACGCCTACCTTGGTACCTGCAGACTCGGTATAGGCTACCGAATTTTTGTATACGACATCCGTCATCGGTTCTTCCGTCGATGATTTCGCATTGAATACGTCATCGCCGGTATAAGCGAAGCATTGATCCACAACAGCGTGGGACGTATTGACGAGATCGAAGCCATCTCCATGGATCCAATGGACGTTATTTATAATCTTCACATTGCTGATTTTGACGTTAGTAGATTCCTCAATATTAAAGTTCCAAGTTGTTCCGTCCCTTAGGGTGATACCTTCGAATGTCAGACCATTCGGCTTCGTTCCCTCCTAATTTTTGTAAGAACGGATGATGTTCTCACGATTCGGCCCGCTTTCGCCCGTTGTAAGCGCAGTCCCATTGGAGTCGATCATCCCTCTTCCTTTAATAGCAACATTAGATGCCCCTACTATACGGATGTTGGACTGCTTAAAATTGGTGTCGGAGGAATCATAATCACTTAACGTCGTTGACCCGCGAAGTATAGCGCCCGCAGCTAAATATAGCGTGACATTACTCTTGAGCTCAAACTGAGAGATCTTATAAATGCCCGCAGGGAAATAAACTGTGCCGTCGCCGGAACGAGCGTTTGCGTCATTGATGGCTTGTTGGATTCTTGATGTCATCAGATTGCCGCCCGTATTATCCATGCCCGAATAATCCATAATGTTCTTCACACTGCCGCCATTGGGCACTGGAGCCCCAGTTTCCACAGGGTCAGCCATAATAACAAGGTTCTCTAAGTTATTGACCGTGATCACTAAGTATCTCGATCCGGATTGAGGAAGGGAGAAGGTTAGCTCTTTGCCGCTTACGGTTGCCGAGATGCCGTAGCTGTGGGGACTGATGTTGTAGGAGGTGATGTTATCCTTGGCTGTTACTTTGAATGTGGCCATACCAGAATAAGACAACTGGGCAAAGGAATAATCAAAATGCTTGGCAACGTTGACCGTTGTCGAATCTACCTTCAGAGAGTAAGCCGTACTTGTAGCGAAGTAGGAAGGAGTTGGATAAGTCACTGTGGTCGCAGCGGATACAGGCTGGGCCATGTGAATAGAAAAACTGAACATTAGAGCAACAACAACGATCACCTTCATCAGCACATTTCTGATTCGCAATTTCACTTTACTAAAATTCACTATTATTTCGCCTCCTGTTTAATTGTAAGCGCTCACAATTCATCTCAAAACCAATTCTTTCAAACATGATTCATACATGATTCATACATGATCAATTAAATAGCACAACCTCCCCTCAAGTAAGCGTTTGTATCTATGATATAATTCTTCCGGTCTGCACGAAGACAGACCGGAAGAGTATCACCAGAAGAGTCGCTTCCGCTTACGATGGCTTTGATCCAAAGATCTTAAACCACCTTCATCACATTGCTTTGGATCGTGAGAAGATCTGGCGGTAGCACCGGGTTGCTTATATTCAAATTCCCGATCCCAAGAAAGTAGTAATCCACAAAAACCTATTGTAAAATTGCGGGTGTTAGCGGGTCTGTGGCTCACGCTTTGCAAGCTGTGCAGGCGAACCCGACCCAGAGGTCATCGGCGTGAGGCGGACCTGGAAGCGGAAGCCCTCCGCCTTCAGCAAATACTGCGGGAGCACGCCGGGACCGCAGCTGGCACTGCCGATGCCGTTCTGCGCAAGGTCGAGATGCAGGAAGACGCGATCGCGTTCTTTCAGCTCATACGTATGCCGCGCCTTCTCCAGATCCTCGCTCGTATAGCGTCGAGCCGTAAACTCGAACTGCGGCGAACCTGCCACCAGCAGACCCGATCCCTGTTCATTCGTCATCGCGAGCCAGCGTGTATCAGCACGGTTACCGTTTTCCTGCGGTACGATGTATTCGGTGAACAGCTCGCGCACGGTTTTCTGGTAGAATCCGAACTTTGCGGCCTGCTTCGAGTCGGCGTATGCTTCGCCTGGGCCGCGGCCGTACCATTGCGCTCGATCACAATCGTTCGGTAGTGCCAGCTGCAGACCAATGCGGGGGAGCGTCTCCGGAGCGCCACTTCCCTCGATCGACCCGTTCACGTCGACCGTCACGTCCCCATTGGCATAAATCGTGTAAGTGTACAATGTGTCGACCGACCATTTCAGAATCGGCGGTGCCACACGTACCCTACAGGTGACCGTCACGACCGTTCCGCTGCCGTTAGCGCTCCAGTCCACGTTCATGACGCGGTGCTGCAGCCAGTGCAACCCAGACTTTTTCCATACGACCGTCGCTCGTCTGTCATCTTCGATGGATGTCCTCCAGTCGCCGATCGGTCGCATATCGTTGTCCGTCGGAGTGCGCCACAGATCGAGCCTTGGTCCTTCCTCCAGCAGACGGACGCCGGCATGTCTCCACCCTGCGATAACGCCGTAAACACAGTCAAACTGAAGCTCGAAATCGCCGCCCCGCACCTCCAGCATCACGCCGTTCTCCGTCACGGACAACGGCGCGAAAGCGGACAGTTCAAAGGTAGGGTTCTGCTCCGATTTATTTGGTAGTTCAAACTGGGCCCACGCAACCTCGAAGCCTGATTCGGCCCAAGCCGTATCAGCCGCAAGCAGGAGGTTGACGTTCAACCAGTAATCGGTTGCCGGCTGCAATCGAACCGGTAGCGTATAGTTAATGTTCACGGTACCCGTACAACCCGGTGCGATATCGGGCAGCTCACTTTTGCCTGAGCATATGACTTTTCCGTCTGCCATTACATGCCATACAAGATGCAAATGATCCAGAGGCAGGAAATCGTATCGATTCGTAAGCTTCAACTGCCCAGTCTGCAAATCCAATCCTTCGATTACAACCGGCTCCATCACCTTCTTAAGCTCCAGTAGTCCGGCCGATGGCACACGATCCGGGTTAACGAGACCGTCGATGACGAAATTCGAATCGTTCGGATGGTCATCAAAATCACCGCCGTAGGCGAAGAACTCCTGACCGTCAGCCGTCCACTGCCGGATGCCTTGATCGACCCATTCCCACACGAAGCCGCCCTGCAACCGCTTATAGGCATAGAAGACGTCCCAATATTCCTTCAAGCCCCCTGGACCATTGCCCATTGCATGCGCATATTCGCATACGATGTGGGGCTTGTCAAGATCCTCACGCTGGCCAAGCTCGTGCAACTGCCAAATCCTGTTGTACATCGTGCTAAATACGTCGGCGGTCACGGCCTCCCTATCTTCCGCATAGTGCACCAGCCGTGTTGGGTCATGCTCCTTGGCCCAGCGATACATCGCCGCGTGATTACAGCCGTAGTACGATTCATTGCCAAGCGACCAGAGGATGATGGAGGGATGATTCTTGTCGCGTTCGATCATCCGTTCGATCCGGTCTAGATAGGCAGCCTCCCAATCTGGGTCATCGCTCAATTGATTGGAGTTGTCTGTCCGATGGAAGCCGTGGCACTCCAAATCGGCCTCATCGATAACGTAAAGACCGTATTCGTCACACAGGTCATAGAAGCGCGGATCGTTCGGATAATGTGATGTACGGACAGCGTTAATATTGTGCTGCTTCATCAGCAACACGTCCTTTCGCATCCAATCAAGCGGTACGGTCCGTCCAAGGTCGGGATGATGATCGTGTCGGTTGACGCCCTTGAACATAATCGGCACCCCGTTTACGAGCAGCACGCCTCCCTTCAGCTCTATGTAGCAGAAACCAACACGCGCTACCGTAACTTGCGTGGTATCTCCAATGACCCGAATCAACAGCTTGTATAAGTACGGGTCTTCCGCAGACCATTTCCTAGGATTGACAAGCGGAAGCGTAAACATCGTCTCGTGCTCTTGAGTCAGTTCACCGCCAGTTATGATTTCCTCCGCATTGCTGCCTTCTACTGCTCTCCCGCACGCATCGAGTAGCTGCAGTTCGATCCGCACGCCTTGGGCTGCTTCGTTCACGCTGCGCAAGTTCAATCTGATCTCGAGAGTTGCATCACGGTAGTCGCTATCAAGCAGCGTCCGAACCGAATAATCGTATAAGTGAGTTTGTGGCGCAGCTGTCAAATACACGTCGCGGAAAATACCGCTCAGCCACCACATGTCCTGATCCTCGATATACGAGCCGTCCGACCACTGCATGACGCGAACCGCAAGGACATTCGTCCCCTCGTGGACAAGATCCGTGATATCGAACTGCGAAGGCATACGGCTGCCCTTACTGAAGCCCACTTCCTGTCCGTTAACCCAAACGAAGAATGCACTGTCTACGCCTTCAAAATGCAATGTAATGCGCTGTCCACTCCAGTCGGCCGGAACCGTAAATTCACGGCGATAGGAGCCAGTCGGATTCTCGGTCGGAACAAGCGGTGGTACAACCGGGAACGGGTAGATGACGTTCGAGTAATGCGGACGGCCATAGCCATGCATCTGCCAGCAGGAAGGCACAGCAAGGTCATCCCAATTGCTCGCGTCGAAGTCTTCCTCGTGGAAGCTCGATGGGGCGTGAGCAGGAGTCGGGGCGTAGTTAAACTTCCAATTTCCATTTAACAACATATAGTAGGGAGATAACTCCCTTTCATAGCATAGAGCGCTTTCATCATCCCCGAACGGAATGAATGTAGCTCTTGCCGGTAGCCGGTTTCGCTGCAGCAGTCTGTGATTTTCCCAGTCGTTCATCATATCTAATCAAACACTCCCATCCAAAATATAATATAATATGATATAAATTGATCATTAATGGAATTCATCCATCTCCCTCTTATTATACTCTTGATGAACTTTATTTAAATGGAGAGATAACATTAAAAGATGGTATAATGTCTTTATTAAGATTAATGAAAGGAAAAGAAATATGGATAGACTCCCCGAGATGATTATTGTAAATAGTTCAAGTTACATAGATTCAAATGTAAGTCTTACTCCATATTATTGGGGCTATCACACATGTCCAATTAGTCATAAATACGGTCCAGCAACGAGGGATCATTATTTTATCCATTACATTATCAAAGGTAAGGGAATCCTTCAATTAAATAAAGAAACCTACTCACTGACAGAAGGCCAAGGCTTTTTGATATGTCCAAATGATATTGCCTACTATAAAGCTGACGATCATGACCCTTGGGTATATACCTTTTGGGGCTTTAACGGAATTGATGCCTTAAATTATTTAAATCGAGCCCAATTAAACCATTCAAATCCTATCTTCACGCATCATTATGATGACCAATTTGCAGAAATAATAAATAAAATGATAAATCTTAAAAATATGATACATAGCCGTGATATTATGTTTACCGGATTATTACTCCAGCTTCTCTCCATATTAATTGAAGATTCTAACTTTGAAGTTAAATCTGAATATACAAAAGATTTATATGTAAAAAAGGCAATAGACTACATACACAGAAATTATTCAAACAAAACAAGTATTGGTGAAATCGCAAAATTTGTTGGACTTGATCGGAAATATCTCTCAACTGTTTTCAAAAGTGTCTCAGGTATCTCCCCTCAAGAGTACTTAGTCAAATACAGAATAAATAAATCTTGTGAATTAATGGCCAACAATGCGTTGGCCATAGGAGATATTGCACGAAGTATAGGTTACTCTGACCCGTATCTGTTTTCTAAAGTATTCAAGAAAATAAAGGGTTGTTCTCCAAGGGACTTTAGAAAGTCTTTGTAAACAAGGCCTAATCAGCTGCTGTAAACGATAGGTTCTCATTTCAAATCACTCCTTCTTTCCACTTCTATGTAACCCCGACGGGCGCAAGGCTGACAACAAAACATGCGCCCGAAGGTATTACTTTTTGAACCTTTCGTTGTATTTTTGTATTTCTTGTCTACTGCTTAATGAGCTTCCATTTCTGGTTGTCTCCACCGTTATCTGAATACTGGATGAGTTCAGCTCCGTTTGACGTTGACCCGTTGTAAACATCTAATAACTTACCACTTTTACGGTTCATGAGTTTATAGTATCCCTCACCAAGGTTAATGGCCTGCCATTGTTGATTATGCCCGCCATTATCTGTCCATTGAATGACTTTGGCTCCATTGGCTGTAGAACCGCCTTCAACCTCCATGACTTTTCCGCTTTTGCTATTTTTCAGCTTATAGTATCCGTTGCCAGCATCGACAAGCTGCCACTGTTGATTCAATCCGCCATTATCCGACCATTGGATGACCTTTGCGCCATCCGCCGTGGAACTATCATTAACATCTGCAAGCTTACCACCTTTTTTGCCGCTAATTTTGTAATGTGCGTTGGTCTGCAGCGATACGCCAAACGTAATATTGGATGTGTTCGAATTGATATCAATTGCACCTTGGGAAGCGCTTGTAATGTAGTCGCCGTTCATCTTCAAATCGCGGATAGTTACATTAGAAACCTTGCTCGAGTTGTCGTGACCTTGAATATAAGATTTGAAACCACGCGTGTCTTCAAAGGTAACGCCGATCAGTTCCACGTTGCTGATAGGACCTACCTGCGAACTGCCATATTTGGCCGTCCAAATAAGGATCGGAGCTGTCCTGAATTGGCCAGAGGTGCCATTATTATGAATCCTTTCCGTACGGATATCGATGAAATGAATATCTTCCCATACACCGTCCCCTTGGTCATGATCGACACTGATACCCCGATAGGCGAGGATCACGTCAATATTGATAAACCAAATATCACTGACATGTCCCTGCCCCTGCATACCTACCTTAGTGCCTGCAGATTCGGTATAAGCAACTGAATTTTTGAATACGACATCCGTCATCGGTTCTTCTGTCGATGATTTTGCATCGTATACATCATCGCCGGTATAGGCGAAGCATTGATCCACAACGGCGTGGGACGTATTGACAATATCAAAGCCATCTCCATGGATCCAGTTTACGTTATTTATGATTTTCACATTACTGATTTTGACGTTAAGCGAATCTTCAATCCTGAAATTCCAAGTTGTACCGTCCCTTAGCGTAATACCCTCGAATGTTAAATTATTTGGTTTGGTCCCCGATGCATCCTTTAAAGAGGAGATGATATACTCACGGTTCGGCCCGCTATCACCCGTTGTAAGCGTAGTGCCATTGGAGTCGATCATACCTCTTCCTTTGATCGCTACATTAGATGCCCCTACTATACGGATATTCGCCTTGCGGAACACAGTTTCGCTCCAATCGTAGTCATTTACATTAGACGAACCACGAAGCACTGCGCCAGCAGCTAAATATAATGTGACGTTACTCTTGAGCTCAATCTGAGAGAACTTATAAATACCTGCAGGAAAATAAACCGTGCCACCGCCGCTACGAGCGTTCGCATCATTGATGGCTTGTTGGATTCTTGACGTCATCAGATTGCCGCCCGTATTGTCCATGCCCGAATAATCCATAATGCTCTTCACACTGCCCCCATTGGGCACTGGAGCCCCTTTCTCCACAGGGTCAGCCATAATGACAAGGTTCTCTAGGTTATTGACCGTGATCACTAAGTATCTCGATCCGGCTTGAGGAAGGGAGAAGGTTAGCTCTTTCCCGCTCACGGTTGCCGAGATGCCGTAGCTGTGGGGACTGATGTTGTATGAGGTGATGTTATCTTTGGCTGTCACTTTGAATGTGGCCGTACCGGAATAAGACAACTGGGCAAAGGAATAGTCAAAATGCTTGGCAACGTTGACCGTTGTCGAATCTACCATCAGAGAGTAAGCCGTACTTGTAGCGAAGTAGGAAGGAGTTGGATAAGTTACTGTGGTCGCAGCGGATACAGGCTGGGCCATATGAATAGAGAAACTGAACATTAGAGTAGCAACAACAATTATCTTCGCCAGCACATTTCCGATTCGAAATTTCATTTTACTAGATTGCATTATTATTTCGCCTCCTGTTCAATTGTAAACGCTTGCAATTGATCTTGTAACGAATACTCTATAAATGTGTTTCATACACCATAGATTAAATCGAACAACTCCTTTCGATTAAGCGCTTGTATACGAATGATGACTGCGCTTACAAAGTGTATTGAAGTATTGAATCTACTTCCAAATTCTATTGTATCTTGTTATTTTACTGCATAAGTTCAGTAAGAAAAATGTAATAACTTCGTCTCCTTTATGTAATATAATTGGCACCCCTTTTCGGGACTCCGTCGATTTCAAAAGAAAAATGCCGCCTAAAAGGCAGCATAATCTTAATCATATTCATCATTATTAAGGAGATTAGAAGAACTGGAAATTCCACATCGACTTGAGATTCTTAGGTGCTTGAAGTAGCAGTCACCGTTATATCAGATGCATAACTGCCCTCAATGATTTGTCCGTCCGAGATATTCGTTATGGTATCTCCACACATTCGTAGCTCGGTAAATGCAACATTTGTTACAGCATTCGTGTTACTTAAGCCGTAGATGTTTATTGGGTTAAAAGCTAATTTTTCGAATAAAGTACTATCTATATATACATTCGTTATTGGTGCTGTTTGTGCATCTATTTCTACAGGAATACTTTTACCCATGGAAGTAAATACAAAGCTCTCCACCCTGGTATTCACAAAATGTATATCGTTCATCAACTGATTTCCCGAGGTTGCTTCTACTACTATTCCGCGCCGTGCCTGAACTACGTCGTTATCTTCAAAGCATACATTATACATAGGGCTCAATGACTGCAAACCTACTTTGAGGCCAGCGCAAGACGAAAATACAATATTGTTCTTGAAATATATATTATACATGGCAAAGTCAATTATCGTTGATTTCGCACAGAGGGCATCATCTACGGTCATGACAAAGTTCTTTTCTGCTATGGCATTCCTTGTTCCACATAGATCTATACCATCATTCATAATTTTATACTGGTCTGCATTTTTGTGATTGATAATCTTGACATTTCTTACCGTAAATCCATCCCCACCTTGAATACCGTTAATAGTCCACGTTGTTGAGTCCTTTATGATGATGCCTTCTATAGTTACGTTATTGGAAAAGTTACCTACAATTACGTTTCTTCTGTATCCCAGATAGGTTGATGATGCACTGTCCTTATCCATAATCGCGATACCACTGGCGTCCAGTACACCGCGCCCCAATATATTAGCATTAGGTGCATGGTCAATCTTTATCATGGGATCAATAAATATTTTACCCTCACTACTGGTAGTAGAACTATACAGGGTTCTGTCCGGATTTGACTTTATGACTGCCCCACCCTGCAGGTACAGGGTGACATTGCTCTTGATATAAAGAATATCCTTCACTTTATATACACCTACAGGTACATAAACGATTCCTCCGCCTGCGGCAGATGCATCATCAATTGCCTGCTGTATTATACTGGTAACATCGCTCGTCCAAGTGTTGTCTGCGCGATAAGGTGAGTTTATTATATTATAAATACCTGCCCCGGAGGATGCCGGGGCATGACTTTCCAAGGGGTCTGCCAGAACAACTAGCTTCTCCAGGCTATTCATCTGTATAACCAAATAGCATGGCTTTTCCGAATTACTATCAATAGAAAACGTCAGTTGATTCCCACTTACTATCCCCGTAATCCCCAAACTATGCGGGCTTATATCATAGCTAGTGATTGGCTGGCTTGCCGTGACCGTTAGTATTGATGTACCCGAGTAGGAAAAATGAGCATAATGGTAGTCCAAAAACTTTTCAACAAAAACAGTGGTGTTGTCTACATTTAATTGAAAATCCGAGCTTGTTGTAGTATACGTCGGTTTCGTGTAAGTAATCATAGTTACAATACATCTCCCTTTTTCAATATTCCTTCAATTCTCAGCAGCTCTTCCTGGCTAAAGTCCAGGTTGTTCAAGGTTGGAAATTAAATATTTGAAGTAAGTATTAGGACAAAGAAACAACCTTTTTCGAATCCTGCGATTCGAAAGCAGCCAGAATGACCGCTAACGATTTCAGCCCTTCTTCGCCGGAAATGCTCGGTGGTGTATTCGTTACAATGCTTTCTACGAATGCGTCCATGATGCCGCTAGGCACTTGCTTCTCGTTTGTCGCCATCGCACCGACCTGATACTTCTCAACGGAGCCGTCACGAAGCTCGACAATAACTTGATCAACCGGATGCGTACCGATATGCATAACGCCATTCTCGCACCACAATACCGTACTGTTGTCGCCGCCTTTATAATACGTCCAGCTGGCGACTAACGTGCCGACCGTTCCGCTCTTCATGCGCAATATGCATGTCGCATTATCGTCTACATCGGTTCCTTCTTTGTGCAACGTATTCACGAAAGCAGCGACTTCAGCCACTTCATCGTCGAGTAGCCACCGGATCAAATCGGCTTTGTGAACGCCGAGGTCGCCCATCGCGCCCATGATGGCTTCTTCCTTGCGGAAGAACCAGCTGTCGCGGCCATCAACACTCCAGCGTTCAGGTCCCGGATGACCGAAGGACGTACGGAAGGAAATGACCTTACCCATTTTGCCTGATTGCAAAATTTCTTTGGCCTTTTGGTGAGGCGGCATCAGACGTTGGTTATGACCCGCCATCAAGAACACACCGTTCTTTCTCGCCGCTTCAATCATAGCCAAAGCGTCTGCTTCGTTCGTTGCCATCGGTTTTTCCACAAGTACATGAGCGCCTGCGTTCGCTGCTGCAATCGCACATGGAGCGTGCAGCACGTTCGGCGTACATACGCTAACTGCATCGGGCTTTTCCACCTTCAGCATTTCTTCATAGCTTGTATAGGCTCTACCGCCGTACTGTTGTGCATAACCTTCGGCTCTCTCAAGAACCAGATCGCAAAAGCCTACGAGTTCAACGTTCGGATTCGCTGCGTATTCCGGTATATGTCTTTTCTTAGAAATGGTTCCACAGCCCACAACCGCTACCTTAATTTTGTTCATGTTTAATTAGACTCCTTTTGTTATGGTATTTGATTAAAATCCGGATAAATAATTCCGCTTCAGCCAGTTGTAGCTGGTAGCAACACTTTCAAGCGGCGGGTTCGCGCAACGATCCTGCTCAACGATGATCCATTCCACACCAGCATCCGAGCCAGCTTGGATGACAGAGTGCAGATCGATCTCGCCTTCACCTAACTCAACCGTATTGATTTGTCCGTCCACAGCACCTTTGAAATCTTTCAGATGAAGTAGCGGCAGTCGGCCTGCATAATTCGCAATGTATTGCAGTGTGTCCAAACCTGCGAATTGAACCCAGCCTGCATCCAACTCCACCTGCAGTGCCTCCGGAGTAGTCGATGCATAAATGGCGTCGAATGCGTATTGATTATTTACTTTCATCTCAAATTCAAACGCATGGTTATGATAAGCGAATTGAAGCCCTTTCTCCTTCACCTGCTGGCCTGCTTCCGCAAAATAAGCGAACAAGCTTTGCCATGCTTCAGGTGTTTGGCGATCCTCAGCAGCAATATGCGGGCAAATGAGATAAGGAGCGTCAATAGCACACAAATATTCAATTTCTTTATTTAAATCAGCTTTCATTTTGGTAAGACTTACATGAGCGCCGATTGCTTTTAAGTTCAATTCTTGCAGCAGATCCCTCAGCACTTCCGCAGACAAACCGCCGTAACCTGCAAATTCTACCCCTTCATAGCCGAGCTCAGCCACACGGCGAAGTGTTCCGGTAAAGTCTTTGGCCAATTCCCCGCGCACAGTGTGCATCTGCAAACCAATACCCATTCTTCTCATTGCTTTTATCCCTCCAAAAAGTGATGTATTTGATATTAATTAGATCATTCAAGGAATGACTTTCATTTTATATAAATGATCTTCACTCAGCTACCTTACAAACACCATGGTAGGATAGCTCATGATAATATTTCTGCATATCACAACTCAGACGCCATTTGATGTCGGATATCAAAGCATACGCATGCTTGGCTTGTACTTCATCATGAAGTCGAAGCCGCATTACTTCTTCTTCACATCTTCTCATGCACTCCACAAGAAGCTTATGCCTGTTTTCCAGCTTCGTCATCATTAATAACCGATACCTAAAGAACATTTCGGTATGCACTTTAAACACTTTAACGACCTGTATCTGATAGTCCATACATTTTCTTAAAACAGTATAGTCCTCTTCAATGAGCTCTTGTTTACACTGCTCCAAGATGTCACTCATTTTTAGAACATTCTGAATGGCCTGTTCCTTTTCATCTATGATGAGTGATAAATTTTTCTCACTAGGCTCTAAAATCCACTTTCTTTCCATGCCGGTCGTATTGTAGGGATGGTCACAATACTCCAACTGCCACTCGTACCTTTCAATCGAGCCGATAAAAGAAGAATGGAAATTATTCACGATGCATTCATTGGCATAGTGCGCTTGTTCCGCCACTTTTTCCGATAATTGAAAGAACTCTAGCATTTGATCGGGGAAGCCTCTTCTCTTACACATATGCCATACATCGTCCAGTGAGATATTCATGTCCCAAAGGGTTTTGAAATAGATATCATATTTAATAGACTGTAATCCCTTTAAAACTGCATAATCTCCAATAAAAGTGGTGTTCGGACCCATGGCATATCCACGTATCCTGCACATGAAACCGCTTATCCCCTTGTCGTAGTAATACCTCATGCGATCCGGTATAAACGCAAGCGCACAGGTAATCCATCCGGCCCAATCCCCCCGGTATTCGCCTCCAAGATCAAATTCGACCCATTCCCTACCCGGAGAAAGTCTGCCTGGAAGAGTCGCCGGAGAGTGAAAACGGTAATAATCCTCCACCTGCATTTTGCTCCGTGAATCACACCGCTCCGGCAATCTTCCAAGAATATCTTCATATATTTTTTCGCACTCCGGATGATGGGTAAAGCTAGAGCAAATGATCCGCCCATCGCTTCTCCCTGCTTCATCCATCGCTTCAAGTGCTTTGTCATACATCTCGAGAAACAGTTCTCCAATAGACCTTGTATCCGTGTCGGGACGGTAGCATTGCCATATTTCCATGGCCTCTCCTGTCCAGAGCTCAATACCGGAAAGTGAAGGGAAATCCTCCATGACCTCTTTGATTTTAGCTTTATAAAATAGCCAAGTATCTTCATTGTCTAACCGCAGCACGCGTAATCCCGTTTGCGGGTTTTGATAAAACATATCTGGGCATCGCTCTAAAAGGTCTTCGGGGATATTAAACTCCGTGCAGGATAGGTAAAAATCCATCCCCCAATTTTTCGCTTCATTAATAATAGTACGAAGGCACTCCTTCGCGAGCTTAATCTTTCCTTGCTGATCCGCTCTTTGGAGGGCGGGGAAATACCTAAAATCAAGAAATTGATACCAGCTCAGACTAATCCAACTATCGATCCACATCAGATGATTAACTCTTTTTCTTGCTAAAAGTTTGATCAGATTAAGGTTCTCTTCCAGACTATCCGGTGTTGTCATGGACGGACCCCAATGTCGCTCGACACCTCTCTTTTTCACATCCGGTGTACTCGTCATATTTAATTGGGGTAACCGCACGTCATGATCCAGGATATAGGTCT
This sequence comes from Paenibacillus sp. FA6, assembly GCF_051550225.1. NCBI lineage: Bacteria > Bacillati > Bacillota > Bacilli > Caryophanales > Paenibacillaceae > Paenibacillus > Paenibacillus sp. FA6. The sequence goes on from NZ_CP188820.1 coordinate 4,431,688, forward strand.
GATCGAGGATTTCGCATATGCCATAGAGGATCGCCTTTTCACTTGTGCCTGAGAGATTCATATGAAAATGTCCGTCTACCATGACTGTAGAAATAACAAAGGTCTGATCATCCTTACCTTCTATACCTTTTGGCTCGAGTATGCGAATGCGATTCCCTTCAACTGAATCCGAATTTAGCTGGAGGTTGCTAATCTGATACTCATTACTCCATTCCTCTAGTAACAATCCCGCAGCATTGTTCGTAATGATGCCACTGTTGTAACATATCTCAATACTAATTTTACATTCTTCATTGTTCGTCACATATAAATCCATGAGTTCGATTGTCCTCCCTTTTCTAACAAAGTTCAAAGCAATAGGTGCAATTTGCCTGTAGGGTCGATAATAGGCAGCCTAACGGTTACTTTCGTTCCTTTACCAGCTTCACTAACGACATCCAAACCATACGGTGCTCCAAATCGTAACCTGATTCGCTTATTAATATTGCTAAGCCCAATGCTTTGTTTGTCCGTATCCAATAGCTCCATATTTTCGTTCTCTCGAATCCCTCTACGTAATTCAAATAATTGATGCTCCGTCATCCCTACCCCATTATCCTCGATATCGATTTGCATATAGCCATCTTCAGAGATAAAACCCTGAATGGACAGACGTCCACCTCCTGCTTTCATCTCCAGGCCATGGTACATCGCATTTTCCACAATCGGTTGAAGAAGCATTTTCAATGATTTCATTTCTAGAAAAGACTCTTCCATTTCAATTACGATCTCAAATTTACCCTTGTACCGGATGTCCATGATTAACAGATAATCTTTAATGCTGCTCATTTCGTCCTTAATACTCACTAAATCTTGACCTTTAATGCTATATCGAAATATGCGCGACATGGCAGACGATATACTGACGACTTCACTCACATCATAAGCTAATCCAATGCTACTCAAGCAGTTCAACGTATTATAAAGGAAGTGAGGATTAATTTGGCTTTGTAACGCCGATAATTCCGCTTGCTTTTTGGATAATTCGGCTTCATACAGAGATGTTTGATGCTCAACGATATTTCGAGTCATTTCTTCAACGTTGTCTAGCATTTGATTGATATGGGTAGCAATAATACCTACTTCATTTGTGGATGGTATCTTTAATCTATAATTTAAGTCCCGATCACCAACTCTGGATAGAAATCTCACGATCAGCATGACCGGACGAGTTGTATTATACATAAAAGCACTTCCTATAACCGTCAGCAAGATAATCATGATGACGCCTAACCAGATACCTGAGGTGACGATAGGCTTCATATCACTCGTAAGCTCTGCAATAGGAAGAACACTGATGATTTTCCAATCCGTACTTTCAATTTTCTTATATTGGACAAGGGATTTTTCACCTTCATACATAATTTCATCTTTGGCGGTACTGCTTATTCCTTCTTGCCAAAAAACATCTTCGTAGAAATCACCTGCCTTTATCCCTTTATTGCTAACAATAACCCGATTGTCAGAATCAAGGATTAGCAAGAGTGAATTCTTCGTTAATTCCGCTGTATTCACTAATTTCTCAAGTTCTCTTGTATCTAAAAGAAAAATGCAGCTTCCGATTTTAGAACTGTCAAAAGAAGAAAAGATAGGTGAAATATAGGAGTAATAATAGAATGCATCACTGCGGTCTCTTACTATCGAAGAAAATATAGGTTTTATAAATTCATCACTTTTAAAATTATATGTTTTCTCTAATGTTTTCAATATATCATTGTTATAATGCAATGAGTCTGAAGTTTGCTTATCATTATTACTCAAGAGAACAATGCTATAAATATTTTGATTGGATGACCTTGTATGCGTAAAAATTTCATTGACATAGTCATTTAATTCCATTTTCCGAATAATATTGTTCGAGACCATTAGTTCCTGTACGTACTTACTATAACTAACCGTAATGGAATCTCTCTCCACATTTTTTGCAATTGTATCTATATTTAGCGCTACCTGCTCCATATGATTACCTGCAAACTGAGCCGCACGTTCCCGCGTAAGCGAATTGAAGAAACCATTGTACATGCTCTGCATCAAGATCATCATAATTAGTGCAATCAGGATTAATAGGGATATTTGGTGTTTCAGCTTCAGATTTCTAATTAAGCGCATTCATATCTCCACTCGCTTTACGATATTTGGAAGGTGTAGACCCCATATTTCTTTTAAATACCTTATTAAAATAGAAATAATCACTATAACCAACACACTTACATACCTCTGCAATAGACAGGTTACTATTCTGAAGTAGTTCAACAGCCTTTTTCATCCGCAAATCAGTAATATACTGGGAAAATGTCATACTCGTAACCTTTTTAAACAGCTCACAGCAATAACTCACATTAATAAAATACTTCGTGGACAAATCCTTCAAATACAGTTCTTCATGAAAATGCTTATCGATGTACTGGAGCAGCTCATTAAATTTTGTATTTGCATCTCCAAGCTGATCTCGTTCCAGGTAGGACAATTGTTCAAAAACATATTCACAAAGCATTTCCAGATTCATGAATTTTTCCTTCATTTCACTATAATCCAGAAACTCAAAGTCCATCATTCGACTACTGCTTTCATTATCTTTTGATGTGTGCATGACAATTTCATTCCATAAAGACACGGCATCTTCAATGCCCAATTGGTTTACAGTAAAGAAATCCGATATTCCAGATGTGAAGTCCTTCAAGTTCTTGTATTGAACCCTTTCGAGTGCTTCAATAAGTCCTTCCGCAAATTGTTTGACAAGGTTTTTCTTGCCCTTACTATATTGTGAAATTCGCCTTGAACGATCAACAAAACAATCATTACTCGCGATATCAGACGTTTTTAAAAGCATAGATATATGATTTGTCCCATCACTGGATAAACTAATCCCTGCTCTGTCCACGATATTCTCTTTGGAAGTGAGACTGCGATAGATTAATCCGCTTTGATCTGCATCACTATTAATAATAAACACACATTTTTTAGGGCCTAATTTCAAGGTTGTGAGTTGTACTTTACTTTCTAATTCTAATAAACCCACCTCATCATATTCAGCGCTTTTAAAATATACCGTTACAACCTGATATCTCTTGTAGGGTTTATGACGAAATCGAGAGTTCAAAATTAGCTGAATTTCTGTGTATTCTTCAAGCAAGGAAATGTAATGGCTTAAATCATTGGTACTTCGTTTGTTCTCTAGCTTTTTATAAAGTTTATCCAGCATTTCCTGCGCCTTTTCCATATCCAAAGGCTTTAATTGATAGTCCATCGCACCTTCTTGCAGTGCTTGCTGCACATAAGAGAAATCTGCAAATCCGCTGATTACAACAAAATCAACGTCCCTTTCCAGTGCTCTCGTCCTTTGCATCAACTCAATCCCTGTCATGTCAGGCATTCGAATATCTGCAAAGACAACATCGGGATATTCTTCACAAATTACCTCTAAAGCTTTGAGCGGCTCTGTTGTTTCGCAAATAATTTTAAATTTGTTTCCGTTGCGCTCGATTAACTTTCGGATGCCAATCAAAGCCCACGGTTCATCGTCCACGATGACTACACGATACATACAGGTTTCACCACATTTCTGCCGTTAGTATCTGAAAAGGGAAGTCTTTGTCCTTTGGACAAAGATTTCCCTTTTCATTGACTACTTACAATATAACATAACCACTCTTATTGTTTTTCAAAGTTTTCCTTTGCTGAAGGCAACAATTCTGGTTCGAGTTTTAGACCCTTAAAATCTTCTGGTGATAACATTTGATCTTTATGTTCTGCATAATACTCATTGTAGTAGGCGTCTACTTTTTCACCACCAGCTTTTTGCCAAGCGTCTTTCGCTTCTGCAATAGCTTGTTCTGCCGTCTTGCCTGTCTCTGCAAGTGCTTTTAAGAGGATATCATCAACGGCTTTTAATCCATTAGTCTCCTGCAAAAGCAATTCAGAGGCAAGTGCCGGCAAAGTTTGTTGCCATTTTCTTGGATCATTGGCGCTAGGATTATTGGCAATTTGCGCCATCTTATAGTACAAACGTCCAAACTCTTGTAAATTAGGATCACTCGATTTGAGATACGAGTTATAATATTCATTCGCTAAAGGAGTAACCGATTCATCGGTTAAATCAAAAGTTCTAATGATACTGTAATCTGCTGCATAATCGTATTCAATTTTATTCTTCTCCGGATCTACTACAACGACGGTACCTTCAGCATCCCTCTTTTTATATACGCCTTCAGGACCATTCACCAAATAGTCGGATACTTTAGGATCGGTCAGCCAGTTAATATACTTGGCGGCAGCATCAGGATCTTTAGTTGCTGAATTAATAAAACCTACAATTGATGGTCCGCCATTTACATATCCTGTAAAGGAGCCATACTTTGTCACAGGCAAATCGAATGTATCCAGTTTAGCAGTTGGATTATTCTGTTTAAAATTCATAAATGTCGGTGAATTCAGTTGAGCAAATTTTCCTGTAAGGAAAATACCAACCTTACCATTGGTGAAATCCGTAAGTGCTTTATCCCCTTTATCAAGTAAGAAGTCCGCATCTACAACCTTTGCATCCACAATTTGTTTCGCAAACTCAAGCCAATCTTGCCTTTTATCCCATACATTTACCAGATTACCATCCACAATCTCATAACTATCTGGATTTCCAAAGCCAAACATGTGAGAAAGCACTCTTCGTGAATCCGAGTTCATCGTTGTTCCATAGGTATCATTCTTTCCATTTCCATCAGGATCTTGCTCTGTGAACGCCTTTGCTACAGCAAGTAATTCTTCCGGTGTCTTCGGCACAGAAAGATTTAACTTTTCCAGCCAATCTGCCCGGATGACGGCAGTATGGTTAGGTGAAATAGGGGATATTGTTCCTACGGTGTAAACTACCCCATCTATCGTAGTGAGCTTTTGAAGCGCTGGATTTTCATCTAAAACTTTCTTATAATTGGGCATTTTGGCCAACAATTCATCTGTGATTTCTAATGCTTGCCCTTTGGCAATAAAGGGGCCCACATCTTCATAGGTAGCTACGACATCCGGTCCTTCTCCGGCAGCAAACAGCATGTTCATTTTCTGCACAGCTTCTGTTCGAGGCACCACGACAAATTTCACTTCTTCAAACGGTGCATTTTCTTGAATCCATTGGGTCCAGCGGTTATTATCATAAGTACCTTCTGATGCTGGAATGAGTCCCCGGTCATAAACCATAACGCTAACTTTACCTACTTTTTCTTGGCCGTCAGGGGTAAGTTTTACCGTGCCCTTCGTAGAGATGTCCGTAGCGCTGTTCTTAGTGTTGTTCGTAGAGCTGCATGCCGTGAGACTAACAGAAACGGTCAACATAAGCGATAATGCAACTAGACCTAATACTTTTCTCTTCATACATTTGTTGCCTCCCTTTTCTTAAAAAAAAATAGTATCGAAATCGAAAATGTAATCGCTTTCGATATGTATGTGAAGAATACGAATGGTTATCGTATCCCTTACAATCCTGTCTCACTAGCCTTTAACCGAGCCCAGCATAACACCTTTTACAAAATATTTCTGTAGAAACGGGTATACAATTAGCATGGGCAATATCAATACAACAACACCAGCGGACTTAACGGATTCCGAAATGACCTGACTTGAACCCGCTACTGCACCCAAATCTACATTAGTACCAAGTTTTATTTGCTCTAGTTGGAAAACCATTTGTTGAATGAGGACGGGTAATGTATAATCCTTTGAATCATTGATATACATCAGCACTTTCAGGAACATGTTCCAATACGTTACCCCGTAAAAGAGACACAAAGTAGCAATCACCGCTTTGGAAAGCGGAAGATACATCTGAAGTAAAATTCGCCATTCGGAACAACCGTCGATCCGAGCTGATTCTTCTAATTCTTCGGGAATGTTCTCGAAGAAAGACCTCATGATTAACATATTGTAGGGACTAATCAGCGTTGTTAACCAAATGGACCAATAGGAGTTCATCAATCCAAGCTCTTTTACAAGTAGGTACGTTGGGATCATGCCACCACCAAACAACATGGTGAAAACGACGAAAAAGGTTATCTTCTTTCTGCCAAACAATTTCCTTTTTGATAAGGGATACGCACAAAGTATCGTAAAAACCATGCTAAGTGCAACCCCAACCCCGGTTACAACGACACTATTCTTAAAATATTTAAATAAATCCGTGGATACAATCAATACTTTATACGCAGCAGGTGTGAAGTCAACCGGCCATAAATATACTTTTCCCGATTCAATAGCCGAACCACTACTGAAAGAAGTAGCAACGATATACAGGAGTGGCAGCAGACACGTAAGCGATACGATAAAAATCACGATGTTATTAATAGTATAAAATGTTTTTTCTCCAGCGGAAATTTTCAAAGGCCTGTCCTCTCTTTCATATGTCTAGTTTGTTAGTTGTTTAGAATAAAGCATTATCTGACTTCTTGGCTATTTGATTGACCGTAAGCACAAGTATCAAGCCGATGACAGAATCAAATAATCCCATTGCCGTAGTTATACTGAAATCCCCAGCACGAATACCAACATCATAAACAAATGTGGACACGACCTCCGAGATGTTCCTGACCATTGCATTTTGGAGCACATAGATACGATCAAATCCGACTTCCATAATCTTACCCGTAGCTAATATAAACTGTAGAACGATCACTGGGATCAAACATGGAATCGTGATTTTGGTAATCTGCTTCCACTTGTTAGCACCATCTACAACCGCAGCCTCATAATAGGTAGGATCTATACTCGATAGTGCAGCCAAGTAGATAATGGTATTGAATCCTGTATCCTTCCATATCCCGGCTCCTAGATAGATTGACATCCATGACGTAGGATTAAACATAAACTGGAAGGGCGTCCCGCCAAGGGCTTCAATAATAAAATTGATTGGACCATGATTAATGGAAAAGATGTTAATAACAATTCCACCTACGATAATCCAGGAGAAAAAGTGTGGCAAATAGAGAATCGTTTGTGTTGTTTTTTTAAACCATTTTGTTCTCACTTCATTTAGAAGAACGGCTAAAATAATCGGGAAAGGGAAAGATACCACCAGGGTAAGCAAGCTTATTACAAAAGTATTTCGAATGATTGCTAAGGTTTGTGGCTGTTGAAATATCATCTTGAAATTGAGAAGCCCCACCCAGTCGCTTCCCATAATGCCATCAATAAATCTGTAATCTTTAAAGGCAATTACCATGCCAAACATCGGCACATAACAAAAGATAAGAAAGAACAACAGTGGTAATATCAACATGGTGTATAAGGGTATATTCTCTTTAATTCTTGTTTTTCTCTGTAGCTTCTCACTATTTGTCAATTTGTTCCCTCCTGCAGCGATAAATTCAATGATGTAAGCGTTTGATTGAATGTGCAACTCAATATTATATGATGTTTTAATTGTAAGGCAGAAGTACATGAAGAAAAATGTACTAATATCGTCTCTTTTATGGAATTTTTTCTTCTATGGTAGAATGGGGCATGAAATTGCAATGCTTACAAAAAAATTAACAGAACCCCGCAAGCGGTGCAGAATCGTGCTGAGAGGCTATTAAAAAATCCGCCGTCAGTTTTTTTGAGACGATGGCTGATCCGCAGCTAAGGCGGTGTGAACCCGCGTTTCCAGCTTGCGGCCGCCGAAAAGCACGATAAATACTCCAAGTTTCATTGATGTGCCGACTCCCATCGATAATATTCGTTAGTTCTTATGCTCCGTAAGTGTCAAAGTCTTTAATGACTTCGTTGCTGGCAGCCGCTACAAAGATTGCTTCGATCAGGTTCTGCACACGCAGCACTTCCGCGTTCTTTACGATTGGTTCAGCTGTGCCTTTAATTACGGCTACAAAATTATTGTAGAATTCATCCGGCAGTTCGGCGGCTGGAGGCAACACTTCAGTAGTCGTCGAGCCTTTCGAAGGCGGAGCCATCGTCTTAGTGAGACCTACATCGGCGCGGATCGGAGTCGGCTCTCTGTGCTCGCTTTCACTGTTGCGGGTGACGATTCTTCCGGTCAGGGACCAGTCTTCAATTACAGCTGAACCTTCAATTCCCTTCACATACCATCTCGGCAAAGTGATAAAGTTGGTCGTGCCAACTTCTACGATGGCTTTGATGCCATTTTCAAATTGCAGAACTGCTTCAAAACCGTCATCGACTTCGTTGCCGAGGATATAACTCAAGGTGCTAGAGACGCTAATCACTTTACTGTCTATCATGAACAACAGCTGGTCGAGCAAATGCACGCCCCAGTCTAGCAGCATGCCGCCAGTCGCCGGGAATGCCGTTCGCTCCGTGCACGCGGGATTCGATCTGGAACAGTGCTCCAATCGTTTCTGTTTCATACATTTGCTTGATTACACGGAAGTCCTCATCCCAGCGTCTGTTCTGATGGACCATCAGCACACGACTGGCTTCATCGGCTGCAGCAATCATCTCCTTAAGCTCCGCCGAAGACATGGCTATCGGCTTCTCACAGACGACATGCTTGCCGGCTTTCAGCGCACGGATGGCAATTTCTTTATGGACGTCGTTAGGTGTGGCAATCAGTACGACCTCGACAGCGGGATCAGCAAGCACTTCCTCATAGCTCTCATAAGCCTTAAAGCCGGCCTCACTGGATGCTTCCCGCCGCGCTTCCAGCAGGTCAAACGTACCCGCTACCTCCAGATGCTGGTTTGCGCTGATCAATTGACCATGAAATCTTCCCATGCCGCCATATCCAACGATGACTACAGTATGTTTGTTTGAACTCATAGATTTCACTCCTATTTGTCTAATGTTTCTGTATATTTCAGTATTTCCTCAATGCTCAGTAGTTCTTCCTGGCTGAAACCCAAATTATTCAGGGCTGCAACGTTGTCTTCAATCTGGCTTACCTTACTTGCTCCAATTAGCGCAGATGTAACGCGTCCTTCTCTAAGCACCCATGCAATGACCATCTGAGAAAGGCTTTGATCGCGCTCTAACGCAATGCCGTTCAAGCGAGTAATCTTCGAGATGACCTCCTCTGTGATAGCTTGGACATTCAACGACCGACTGGAACTCGCAGCCCTAGAATCAGATGGAATTCCGTTGAGGTAACGGCTGGTTAGCAGTCCCTTTGCCAAAGGTGAGAATGCTATGGATCCTATTCCTTCCTCCTTCAATACATCCTGCAGCCCGTTTTCTATCCATCTATCGAACATATTATACTTGGGTTGGTGGATTAGACATGTGGTACCCAGATCTTTTAAAGTAGCTGCTGCCACTCGGGTCTGCTCGGCACTGTAATTGGACAGCCCTACATAAAGTGCTTTTCCTTGCCTTACTGCCCTATCAAGTGCATACATCGTTTCTTCCACAGGTGTCTCTGGGTCAGGTCTGTGCGAATAGTAAATGTCAACGTATTCAAGTCCCATACGCTTCAGGCTTTGATCAAGACTGGCCATCATATGCTTCTTTGATCCTCCGTCTCCATAGGGACCTTCCCACATTGGATTGCCGGCTTTGGTGGATATAATTAATTCATCACGGTACCCCGCAAAGTCCATTTTCAGTATTCTTCCTAAATTCTCTTCTGCCGTTCCCTCTGGGGGCCCATAATTGTTGGCCAGATCAAAGTGGGTAATCCCAAGATCGAAGGCGCGGCGCAGCATCTCACGTTGAGTTTCAACTGCATTCACACCTCCATAATTTTGCCAAAGACCGAGGGAAATAGCAGGTAGTTTGAGGCCAGAGTTTCCGCACTTTGTATACTTCATATTGGAATATCGTTCATTTTTGGGTGAATAGCTCATAAAAATAACCTCCGTCTTTCTCTATGTATGTGGGCAAAGAACACATAATCCGGTCTTCGCCCACACCATCACGTCAATATTCTTAAACCAAATATCACTGACCGATGCACTTCCTTGCATACCTACCTTGATACCTGCAGACTCGGTAAAAGCAACCGAATTCTTGAATACGACATCCGTCATTGGTTCTTCCGGTGATGAGTTCGCATCGCAGACGTCATCGCCATGGATCCAGTTGACGTTATTAATAATCTTCACATTTTTGATGTTGACGTTAGTAGCGTCCTGAATCCTGAAGTTCCAGGTTGTTCCATCCCTTAGAGTGATACCCTCGAAAGTTAGATCCTTGCCGCTTACCGTTGCCTCAATGCCGTAACTATGAGGACTGATGTCGTAGGAAGTAATTGTATCTTTGGCTGTTACTTTGAATGTGACCGTACCGGAATAAAACAACTGGGCGAAGGAATAATCAATATTTTTGGCAACTTTGACAATCGTCGAATCTACTTTCAGTGTGTATGCCGTACTTATAGCGAAGTAAGGAACAGAATATGTCACTACAGTCGCATCTGAAGCAGGTTGAGGCGTGCTAATCGTGAAACTGAACAGCCACCAATCAAGTAAGCATTTTTATTCAATCTTATTCTATGGCATAAGTTCATCAATAAAAATGCATTAATATCGTTTCTTTTATGCAAAATATTCGGTGATAGACGTCAATATATATAGCAAAAAGAGCCCGCAATCTTGCGAGGCACTGTAATTGACCTTATATCTACAATCCTTTGTTAGACATGGATATCACACTTACACCCGCTGAATACAACGGAGCGACGATATCATATACCAGATGCTGCCTTTCCCAGTCTCGAAAGTCAATCATTGTTATCAAGTTACCCTTATCAAACACTACATTTTTCAACCAAATACCAGCCGCTTGAATCTGATCGAGCAAGTCATAGAAATATTCACTTTTGCATGGAATAACCTTTCTAAATCGTAAATGCTGCTAACTCGTTCGACAAACTCTTCCCGATAAAACCTTGTAATGATATTGCTATGTGAACAGCGTTAAATCATCACACTGAATGGAAATTGAGGCAACAAGAAAGACGCCTCACGGCGTCAAATGTGAATCGTATTAAAGTTATTTATAACTGGATACTCATATTCTATTTTAGTGCGATATAGATTCATTAGATGAACTTGTTCCTCACTTAGATTCTCCGCATCCCAATACATATGCATTAAGCAATATTCGAATATTTCCTTCAACTTTAGAAACAACGGAATTTCACGTAAAGTTTCTGGGGAAAGATCATTTTCTTCTCGATAGCCACTGATTAATGATTTCAAAATCAACTGTGTATAATCCCCGATGTTTCCATCTCCAACATATGAATAATGTAGCGCTGAATACAATGGAACGACGATATCATATACCAGATGATGCCTTTCGCAGTCTTGAAAATCAATCATTGTTATCAAGTTACCCTTATCAACTACTATATTTTCCAACCAAATATCCCCATGAACCATACCATAAGTTGATTCACTTGTTGGTATTTCCCTTATATCTGATAATACCTTTTGTGCAATGCTACGGATCTTCGTTTCCTGCTGAGGGATGTATTTAGCGAAGTTATATTCCTCTTGTTGATGCCAATCTACTATATGTACAAAAGGCTGATTCCTTTCATATTCCAACGTTACTTTATGCATTCTTCCAATTTGTCTACCTACCTCTTTTAATATCGTATCATCCCATTCAGAGCGCAATAGATGTCTTCCTGCAGCAGCTTTGTAAAGTACAATGAGGATGTTCTCAGGCAATATCATCTCTACAAAGTTACCTTCCATGGAAGAAATGGAGACAGGCACTCCAACACCATGTTGATACATATAGTTGGTCCAATTCACCTCTTCTAGTTGGACTTCTAATGTTTTGTAATTGGTTACCCTAGCAAAATACACCTCCTGTCCTCCAATACATTGATACATTTCATCAGTAACAGCCTTGACGTTTTGAATAGCAACCGGATAGTGATCATTTAAGAAATCCTTAATCCTTTGTTCCATCTCTTTATCCCCTTATATGTGATTCAATGCTCATACCCATTCTTCATCATATTCTATTTACTTTTCTTGGGGAATCCGTAAGCCAATAAGAGAAATCCTAAGAAAAAGAAGAACCAAACAAAGAAATTACCAAAAAAACAGTGTAATCTGATACCCTACTCGTTCCAGTCCCGTTCGCAGCATATCCTGCTGCAACTATCGAAGTAGCTAGACGCTCAATAATTCTCTCGGTAGTATATAGCACTGCGCTAACTATCAGGAATATTGTCCCTAGAATTTTATATATGTTATTTCCCATTTTTCAAAAACATCTCCTATTTGTCTAGCAACTTTATCTGTAAATGCATTTACTAAGTCATTGGTTATGAACTGCGGTATGATTTTCGGTTCTTTTAATGGATCGTTAAAGAATGCATCCGTCCTATCTCTCCATAGAAGTATTTCTTTTGAAGTTAACAAATCACTAAAGTCATACGACCTTGCCTCTTTCAACAATTCCCATACTTCTATTGTCCAAGCCTTCTCATAATATATATTAAAATCAACTTGATCCGTTTCTTTGTAGTATAGCGTTCTGATCTCATCATTGGTGCGTCCCAACTCTTGATTCTGTTCTTTAAATGTTGAATATAATTCATCGACCCAAAGATAGTCTGTAATTACATGCATGAAATAGCCCCGAACAAACCATTTCCAATCAAGATCTTCATTTCCATTCATTAGGGTATAGTAATGTTTCTTGAGTTTTAATAAATAATCTCCTTCTTCATTAGGATAAAAATGCGTTCTTGGTTTATCTTCCTTCGTTATACCTTCCCTCATATGTATAGAATCTGGAGCAATGTTACCCAGTAAGAAGGTCCCTAGCAGATCCTTTATTCCCCGCTGTTTCATGTAATTAACGGCTACCTGTAAATGAACCATAGGTAATGGCATCATATATTCTCCTTTATTTATTAAATTTCCAATCTTTACTCGACACCTATATCCGATTGACTTAATGACCACTTGCGACAAGTTCATATCCCTTGGTTTCTAGGTTAACTACCCTTGTTCTTACATCATTTTTAGCAATGAAAACGGGCTTCCCAGATCTATCAATACAATATGCTATTGGTATAGATCTACCGCAGTTTCTATAAGAACCATCTGCATGACTTGCACCTAGTATCATCGTATCGTATTTAACTGCGATTCTCTTGGCCTCAGAAATCCACTCATCAAATTGTTCTTCACTAAACATCCCTACACCTATCGGATGAGCTATATAGGATAAACTTGTATTATATTTTTCTAATCCTAGTAATCCTTGCAATAATTCTACACATAACAAATAACCGATCTTATACCCATCAACCTCAACTGCAGAAGGAGTATATAAATGATCATTCATAGGTGACTTTGCACGTTCTAGAATAATCTCTCCATATTGATTAATTATTAATGCTCTATCTTTCTTGTTGTTATCTCTATAACCTGTAATGATTATCTTCTTATATTTATTTGCTAACGCACATGCTCTAGCTACATTATCGTTATCTGTGATGTAACCCTCAGGAAATAACACTGTATTAAAATCATAATCTAAAGCTAGTTCAGCTTGGAGTTGTTCAAGGTTTCCTTCATGGTTTGGCTGGGAGATAAGGATCTTCATAGATTGTTCCCTCTTTTCAATAGTTTGCGGGAATTTCTTATAATATTCTGGTATTCATGGCGTCAAAAGGCTTAAGGAAACTAAGTCGGCTTAGCAAGCCAATAAAAAACATCATCTGGAGGATTCTGAGAGAGAAATTTATATGTACTTTACAGCACATGAGATTCTTGAAGTTCAAGAACAACCCTTTATCGGAATCAGATGTTTGCCATGAAAATAAATATTAAAACAGTCTACCCGTCATTCAATTAGCACGTCTGGTGTTAATTACTCACATCTGTATAGGTCTGCTACCATTGTTATCGATGTACCTACCATTCCAACCTCTTTGAACCCAAATCGTTGATATACTTTTACAGCTGCCAAATTATTAGGATCTACACTTAATGATATTCTCATAATTTCCATCTCTCTCATTCCTTCAAACAACCTTTTTAGTAGTGCTGTTCCAATTCCCTTTCCTCTATACTCTGGCATTAATGCCATTCCCAGTTCGGGCACATCAGGATTTATATATCCATATCCTTTGTTCTCTTCACTAAAATATCGAATGGTTATAGATCCAATAGACTGACCCTCGCTATTTACCGCAATATAACCCATATCTCCTTCTTTACCCCAATTATCTACATACTTAGAAATGAAGGGCTCTTTCATCACCTCTCTGCTAAAAGGCTCTTGACCTTCTGGAACATATAAGGATTCATACAACATATCCCATAGAAAGGGTACGTCTTGTTCTACTATAGGTCTGATTGTATATATATTCATTGAAATCTCCTTTGTCTTTTATGGATTTTCTTCGAGGGGTGTCGCCTAACGTTTGTGTGTTCACGAACCCACGAAGCTTAAGACAGCTTGATGTCAAAGACATCCTCGATTCACTTAATCCTTTTTATACCATTACTTCATTTCTTCCCCAGGCTCCATTGAACCTCCTGGCGATTTCATTCAATATCACTTCCTCTCTTTTTTACAGTGGTTTTTCCTAACCTTCCGATAATTTCCGATAACGTGTCGTCTGGATCTTCTTCGAGATTGTTCTTAGCGATCATGGGCAAATACCCGTGGTATTAATTCCGTGTTATCAGATGTCATAGCCATTACTGAGCTACATACATATTGCCTTTGAGTTGTTAATTATCTTGTTTATTCGTACTCATTGGTTTTAAATATACCTTTTCATATAGACAATAGAGTAATATCAGGATCGCTGTGACATCTATAATGTTAATTACTAAATTTGTAATGTTTGTATACGCCGCAATGTAATCACCAAGACTTAACTCGGCTGCAAGATCAAAATCTTCTATACGCTGTCTTATATAGATCCCAAATATTATTGGAAGACCACATTTAACTAGTAATAAAAGAAAGAAAACCACCCCACTCCGAAAGGACTTCTTGATACACAATATAAGACCTAAACAAAGTAGCATTGGGTATATTACATTACCAAGAGTGACTGACACAATACCAGCATAACCAATCGGTACTTCCAAATGATCATTCCTTCTCGAAATATTTATTAAACCGAAAATTCAGTCTATTTATAAGTTATTCTAAGCTAGGATTTCTGATATAATTTATGCCTCTAGAACTAGACTAACTAACATCACAATAAGTTTAAATCTTTACTATATATTTTGGTAAACTCACCATTTGGCTTCGATGCTCTCTCTATAAAATTCCATCCAAATCTTTCATAGTAATTGTCATGCGTCGTAATTAAGTACAATTCGTTATATCCTAGTTTCTTCGCTTCTTCTATTACACGATTCTGTAGTTCTCTCGCTATGCCCTTACCTCTCTGTTCTTCAGCGACATACAAGCATGCCAACCAAGGATAAAGATCTTGTCTACAAGATAGATCATTCATCCAGAAAGATACTGTCCCTACAGCTTCCTCTCCTTCTAGCGCTACGAATGTCATTGGCACACGGTCTGTCTGAGAATTATGTAATACGGCGTATCTCACATATTCAATTGGCTTGTCACTAGCCCATTGCTTCCAAAGCCACTGACATACCGTTTCATAATATTCCATCTGATCTGCAAGATTAACAATTTGGATTCCCATCATTATCCTCCCCCATATAAAAAGGAGACAAATCACCTTTTTAAAAGTAATCTATCTTCTCATATTGTCTTATGTTCTATTCTTCAAAAAATCCAAAAAGAACTCTTACAAACACTCTTTCTTTTTAGATCCACTAGCTCATTTACTCCGGATTTTTCTAACTTTTCAGTGAGAGCGTCAGCTCCCTTTTTCAATTTAAAATCCATCTCTTTCGTATAAATCGGAATTAGACTAAAGAAATGTATCCTCTTGTCGTTAGATATCTCTAAAGTGAAGAAATCATTGGCGTTATCCACTGTTGTAGGAATACCAAGAATCATTCCGGACAACTCTGTGTTCGTAGCGAACGGTTCTGCCGGATCACCATTAGGTATCGTATGTGCGTGGTATAGCCATGTTCCATACTCATGTGGAAATCTCGCTAGTTTCTTCAACCACAGTATAGGCCAATAATTCTCGTCTTGCTTCAATGCTTCATCAGACATCTTCCAATCACTAGGAAGACAGATGACCAGTTCAGCAAATTTGAAGTTGTCAGCCCCCTCTGGAACCGTCATCGGTAAATTACTCATTCCACAGGTAACTAACGTATAATAATTCTTTTCTTTCGTTGGTTTCACTATAATGATATCTAGATGCACGAGATCAGATATAATCTCATGATAGACACCATCAATTTCCCCTATGTATTTCTCCACATGATCTGAAATCACCTTAATAGCCTCATCGTCTCCAGACGCGAGAGTGAAGTCTTCTTTTCTTTCCTCATAACGAAAAACGGCTTCTCCTGATGGAGCTAGTTCCTTATTCATAGGCCCCCCCTGTTTGATGTTTATTTAATCATCACCTCTAACTTTATTCGACCTCTACAATCTAAATTCCTCCAAAAAATATAACAATAAACAACATATAAAGATAAAAAAAGACGATATTCATCGTAGATGGCCTTATTCTGCTAGATTTGAGCTAATCCTCAAGTTCGTATCGAGTTATCTCGTTATTCATTAGAGAACGTTAGACCTTTATCCTCCAACGCAAGACGAAGCTGTTTCATTGCGTTGGGACCTATGCCATGTAGTTTCTTAAGTTCCATCTCGCTAAGCTTTGCGACCTGCTCCAATCTCCAGAGACCATGATTAGCAAGTGCGCGCAACGCTGGTTTAGCCAATCCTTTTGGAAAATCACTTTCCTGTTTATTATTTGGATTCAATTCCACGACGATTCCCTCCAATATCATTGTATTCGCCCATTTCATAGTTAATTAAATCTAATCAAGCTGGGGTGGGAAACGATGATTCGTCGCTTGTTCGAAGCCATATGCTATTCGTATTAAAGTAGGTTCACTAAAGGCTTTGCCTGAGAAAACAACGCCAAAAGGCCCCTTTGTCGAATCACCATCCGAATCAATGACTCCTGTTGACGAATATCCTGCTGGAACAGTAATCAGGGGGTATCCCAATCGTGCTGCAATATACATCCCATCCACATCTCCAGGTAACATTAATGCGTCTAAACTATGCTGTTCTAACACATAATCTATTCCCTGACTAAGCGCTAACGCATCATATTCTTGTTTCTTCTGGTGATATTCTTGTTCAGTCAACGTTACTTCTTCTGACCTTATAAGCGTGTCTTGCCCATATTTCAAAGCAACTTCGGCATGGTTCTCATGATATGCAATTAATTGTTGCAAAGAATGAATCGGTACGGAGTCAGAACATTGTGATAAATATTGATTGAGACCTTTTTTAAATTCATAGCAGATAACATCATTATTCCAATTATTGTGTTCTACGTGAAGACTAACGTGATCTACTATCGTGGCACCTGCATTTTTCAATGTTGAAATCGCTGCTTCCATAATAGCCAGTCTTTCTTCGTCTAAGTGCTTATAATAATGTCTTGGAATGCCTATTCTTGCTTGTCGTAAAAAGTCAGCATCCAAGAATGCCGTATAATCTCCAAAAGAACGCCCTTCACTCAAAAGTGTCGCATGATCTTTGTCGTCAATTCCAGTTAATGCACCTAAAATAATAGCCGCATCCGTAACAGTCCTAGCTATAGGCCCCGGTGTATCTTGGCTCACGGAGATAGGTATAACGCCAGTTCGGCTAACGAGTCCAACCGTCGGTTTGATACCCACCAAGAAACTTTGACATGCAGGACCCACAATAGATCCCGCCGTTTCCGTTCCTATTGCCGCCGCTGCCAAGTTCGACGCTACTGCTGCCGCAGATCCAGAACTCGAACCACTAATGAATATCTCGCCTGGTCCATATGGATTGAGCACGAGTCCTCCTCGTGAGCTGTACCCCGCTGGCATCGTACTGGACATGAAATTCGACCATTCGGACATATTCGCTTTTCCAAGGATAACCGCACCTGCTAACCGAAGTTTCGATGCTACGAATGAATCCTTCGCTGCAAATGATCCAGCTAAAGCTACTGATCCAGCACTCGTATGCATGTTATCGCCTGTGTCCAAATTGTCTTTTAATAGAATAGGAATACCGTGTAACTTCCCTCGACTTCCTGTTTCCTGACGTTCTTGATCTAAATCCCTCGCTATTTGAATCGCATCCGGATTGATTTCTAATATCGAATGAATGTCTGAATCGTACTTATGTATTCTGTCTAAATATTCTCGTACGATATCCTCCGAGCTTATGGAGCCTGATTCCATAGCCTTTTGCATGCTTATCATATCTGCTTCTACAATCCATTCTTCGAGCTTCATATCCACTTAAGCCACCCCTTTAGGAAAATATCGTTCTTGACGTTCAATCAGCCGATTTTGGGTGTATATAATATTAAACTGTGACTTATCAGGCTTGACCTCTTAGTGCTATCATACTATAATTTCGTTACAAAGATTTCGGTTAATTTCATTTTTAGAAAAGATTACAAATCGGATTAAATCATTATTTAACAAGCAGGAAACAAGGTTTGTTTCCAAATTAGGGTAGTACCGCGTGAACAGCCACGTCCCTATCGTTAAAGATAGAGACGTGGCTGTTTTTGTCTTTCACTTTTTTTATAGAGAACATCATACAAAAGATAGGATTGATTAGCATGCAAACAACAGAGACAGAGCAATGGTCATCGAAGATTGGTTTTATTTTATCAGCAGCAGGTTCAGCTATAGGAGTAGGCGCAATATGGAAGCTTCCTTATGTTACGGGTATCAGTGGGGGAGGGGCATTCTTTCTTCTATTTATCTTGTTTTCTTTATTTATGGGTTTTCCATTGTTATTAGCAGAGTTTATTATTGGAAGAAGCACGCAAAAGGAAGCCATTAGTGCTTATCGTAGTTTAGCTCCGAATAGTCATTGGCATTGGATTGGAAAGTTAGGGGTATTTGCCTGCTTTCTTCTATTGTCTTTTTATAGTGTCATTGGTGGTTGGATCGTTATCTATTTTGTTAAAGGTTTGTTTGGGGGAATCATTAGTCCAGGAGCCGATTATAGATCCGTCTTTAACGTGACGATTGGAAATCCTATCTTGGTTATTGTTGCTCAATTTGTATTCTTGACCATGACAGTCTTGGTTGTAGCAAAAGGGATTCAAAATGGCATTGAAAAAGTAAGTAAAATTTTGATGCCCGCTTTATTTGTTCTATTCATTGTTCTAATCATTCGCTCACTTACACTCGACAACGCCATGGAAGGTGTGAAATTCTTTCTAGCACCTGATTTCTCACATATCACATCTCAAAGTGTTCTATTCGCGATGGGTCAAGCTTTTTTCTCCTTAAGTGTCGGAGTGTCCGTCATGGTTACTTATAGTTCATATCTTTCCAAAAAAGAAAGCTTAATTCAACCGGCTATTTCAATCGTTACAATGAATTTATTGATTGCTTTATTAGCAGGATTAGCCATCTTCCCAGCTGTATTCTCACTAGGTTTAGAACCCGCTCAAGGACCTGGTTTGTTGTTTGTTGTATTGCCTGCTGTGTTTGATCAAATTATTTTTGGAGAAGTTTTCTTATTAGGTTTTCTAGCATTGTTTTTATTTGCCACATTAACTTCGGCTTTTTCTATGTTAGAAATCATTGTAGCGTCGATGGTTAAAGGAAAAGAGAAGAGCAGAAAAAAATATGCCTTTATTGTTGGTATTTTAATTCTGGTAGTAGGCATTCCCTCTGCATTATCCTATAGTGTCTTTGCTGATATTTTAATCTTCTCGAACAATTTATTTGATTCAGCCGATTATTTAGTTAGTAATATTTTAATGCCACTAGGCGTTTTCTCAATCTCTATTTTCGTACCCCTTAAGATTAAGAAAAGTACTTTGCGAGAGGAACTATTACAGCATTCTCGGTTAGGGGCTACTGCATTTAATATTTGGTTTTTTATCATGAGGTTCATTATTCCATTAGTCATTATCATCGTATTTCTTGATATTACTGGCATACTTGATCGAATCATTGCGCTTTTTTAGTATGAAACCTGAAACCACTGATCATTTGAATGACTAATGAGTGAGAGCGAAAAGTGCTGGAGGTTAGCAGGGATTTCTGCTTAACTTCCAGCACCTTTTTTATGAAGAATGCAGAATACTTTAAGTTATAAGATTGGTCCGGTGGATGTCCTATGTAGTCGCCAATCCAGCCCATAATTAAATGCATCATTCTTAATGATGCTTTCTTTAGGCATTTAATACACTTATCTCAAGATCAGCTTAAGGTATTCTTAATGGCAATTCCGCCTAACGTTTAGCATTCCTGACGTCTAATCGACTTAAGACCGTAGGTCTGGGTGGCGTTGCCACTTATTCGACTCGATGTATCGCTCAATCTACTTCTTAGATATCCCTCTAAGCGATCGAGGAGCCTCGGCGACGAAGTAGGAATGTAATATTTTACGCTGTTACTACTGCCTTCCTGAACTACTAACGCAATCTTATGTCATAAAACGATTCAGAGCTACCTGAATTATTATATTATATTTGGCGATCTCATTATTTTTTATTAAGCTATATAGATGTTGTAGAAATATAGAGAGATCAATTATAAGAACTTCATTTTCGTTTCTAAATATGTTGTTATTAATCCAATAAATATCTAAATCAACTTTAACCTCTGATTTAAAAACTCTTAAAATCGCTTTATTATATCTATCCCACTCATTCATCAAGTCATCTGTATATTTTGTATAATTACATTGGTTTATCATAGAATATGAAGTGTAAATTAATGCCCAAGCAAAATCTTTGGGCAGAACATTTAATCTATTTATCTCATGTTGATACTTATTTAACAAAGAATAAAATTCATCAAATTCTTCTCTATTAATTAAAGATAAGGGTCTCAGATCTAAACATATCCGTTTCAATTGATCGCTCATATCCTTCATGTAACTTATCAATAATTACTCACCGCTTTCATTGGTCTTAATCTATAGCAGTAATTGCGTACAACGTCTTTAGGTTCACGACGGAACCCCGCCTTCTATTTGCTTTCGCTTTCATCAGGTGGGGTTCTGTGTTGCTGAATATTCTTCTATGTGCTTTCCTCTTCCAACCAAGGACATATGTCCGCAGCGAGAAAATGTTGTTATCGGATGTCATCGTCTTCCTCGGAATACATAAATATTAATCTAATCACCTTACTAGTAGCATCTATTTATAATTGATGTACAATTAATTTCAATTCAATCAAGTCATCAATTACAATGTCAGCCTGTGAAAGTTCTTCATCACGTGCAAAATCAAAATTACATCCTATAGCTACTAAACCATTTTCTTTTGCTGCATTTATATCAGATAGACGATCTCCGACAACTGCTCCCTTTTGAATATTATATTTTTTTATAATAGCCTTAACTAAATCTGCTTTATCTAATGATTGTATTTGTTCAATACTAAATGTTTCAACAATCCAGTTATCTAAATTATAGAACTTCACAATAGCCATTAAATATTCCGTTAAACCGTTACTTGCTATATATAATGGGCAATTAATCTGTTTTAAATAATTAAAAACTTCCTCTACATGAGGATATAAAGCACCTTTACCATTTCTAATATTCTCTACTAAAATCTTTATAAAATAAGAATTTGCTAGTTCTCGTATCTCTTTTGAATGATCTGGCAACAAAGTTTCCCACACCTTCGGTAAAGGCACACCCATTATTTCGCGATATATCTCTATGGGAGTTTCTTTATCCCATTGATTTAGAGAAGATAAATGATTAAAAGTATCTCCTAGTGATATTTCTAAAATCGTATCTGTTTGAAAAAGTGTGCCGTCCATATCGAAGATAAGTGATCGTTGTACGAAATCTCGTTCACAATAAAAATTTTTAACCATTATACTCCTCCCATCTATTTTTAATTTTTTCATTTATTTAAGCTATTTTAAGAAACTAATAAATACATAGTTTTTAGTTTTTACTAATTTTACGCTGATTTCCGATAACGTTGCGCATTCCTGACGTTCAAGCGCCTTAAGGACCGGAAGTCCGGGTGGCACTGCCACTTAACTGGTTGGATGTGTCACCTGAATTAACCTCTATGATACTTCCTCCTGATGACTAAGGGAGCGTAGCGATCGCTGTGATAATACAATGTTAGCTGATGTGATGACTTTTTTGAATTAACTATTAGAATTTATCTCTTTCTCAAAACGAATGATTGAAAGTCTGTGTTCATACCAACCATTGGAACCACTTCAAAATTCATTACATCAAAGTATTCTTTAACTTTAACTTCTATATCTTCATTTTTATAAAACGAGAAAAATCGGTTAGGTTTATATGGATCTTCTTCCCAAACTCCTTCGCTATCATAACCCCCATATAGACCTAAGTAAAAAAGTCCACCTGGCTTCAATACAGTCTTAATATTATTTAAAACAATATCCAACCTTCTCTTAGGAACATGAAGTAATGCGTTCATTGACCAAATTGCATCAAACGAGGTCTCTTCTAACTTCAACGAGTAAAAATCCATCACTTGAGCCTTTAACCCTCTGTTGAGACATGATTTGATCATTTCTGGACTCATATCAATACTAAGCACATCGAAACCATTTGACTTTAAATACTGACTATGTTGACCGGAACCTGCACCAATATCAAGGAGTTTTAAACCAACTATGTTACTAAAATAGGAAATGAATCGGTTTAATTCATTGAGCTTCCAACTTTGAATCTCAAACTTATCTCTTAATTCTGCATTTGCATTATAGCTTTCTATTAATGTGTTTTTAATTTCTACATCCATATGGACAGCTCCTTGGATTTTTTAAAAATAGTTTACATCAATTTCAGCTAACGTTTAGCATTCCTAACGTTCAAGCAGCTTAAGGACCGTAGGTCCGAGTCCTCAGACCTAGCTGGTTGAATATATCGCCTGAATTCACCTCTTCGATAACCCTCTTGGCGACCAAGGAGCGTCAGCGACGACGCTGAAATGTAATGTTATCCGATGACCTCGACTTCTTCGAATCTTCAAAACAATTGTTTTACTGCCCTTGTATTTATAGAGACTTTTAATATGGTTAATAATTATTCCTTATATTTAATTATGTATGGAGAAATTGCTAATATCGTTATTACCCAAGCAGAAAACCATAATAAATCTCTGAAAAATGAGGGTTCTTGGAAAACATATTGAACCAATAGGATAGGAAAAGCTGTTATCAAAATAGATACTACAGATCGAGAAGAAAAGGTGATCTTATGACCCTTTCCACAGTCATTACAGGAGACAAGTTGCCACTTAAACCGAGGTAAAACAGATCTTAATACTTGTGTGTACTTGAACTCTTTCTTACAATTCAAACATTTTTTCATATTTTTCTTCTTTGATCTTTATAATGACTCGAGGTTTTCGGATAACGTTCGCGCATCTACGACGCGACCCAGCCTTAGATAGCTTTTATCTTAGGCCGGGTCGTGTGTTGTCTGAATATTCTTCTATGATTTCACAGCTGACAACCAAGGCGCGAAAGCCCCGCAGTGTAGATGCATTGTTATACGACGGGGTTCTTCTTTGATTATTCCCTCAATGTTTATGATCATTAATTATTAGGTTTGTATTCTATTAAGTCTGACAGCTTGCACTCAAATGTATCACACAGTTTAAATAATGTTTCTAATTTTGTCGTCTCTATATTTACTTCTCTGTATAATTTATTAATCGAATTTCGACTCAATCCTGATCTGGTCATTAACTCTGTTATGTCATCAATTCGATGCTCGGCCATAAGTGTTCTTATATTGCATTTTATCAAATCTATTCCCCTCCTATAATCACTATATTATCTCTGAACATCATATTCTTCAATGGAAAACCACCATTTAACCTTATGAAGTTATTATTTCACTTTACAATTGATACTTAGAGGTTATATAATAACTCTATAGAGTTAACCAGAGGGGGTATGTTATTCATGATTGAATCCTTAGAAGTTTTGGCGGAACCTTTAATTCGCAGTCGCCTAGAGTCGCTATACTGTAATCTATCAAAAACACAATCAGACTACAAACAACTATCTTCTGATTGCGAGCAGTATTTCAAACTAATTCAAGAATCCCTTCCACATCATCTTCAACATAGCATTTTCCTTTATGAAGATGCGCAAATTTCTCTTCAATCCATTCTTGAAAGAAGCATCTATTTACAAGGATTTAAAGATGCACTCTATCTCTTCAATGAATTACATACTTCAATAAATTGAGAGTCTACTGACTCTCTTTTTCTTTTACTGTAATTCGACCCTGTCCTATATCGTTGGCGTATTACCGACGTCCAATCGGCTTAAGGACCGTAGGTCCGGGTAGCTTTGCCACTTAGCTGGTTGGATGTGTCGCCTGAATTCACTTCTCCGAAAATTCCTCTTGGCGGCCAAGGGAGCATAGCGACCGCTGTGGTAATTCAATGTTAGGTGATGTTACTGTCTTCCTGAGTTACTCTCTAATTCTTTAAGTAATAGTAAATTTATCTCTCTTAATGTTCTCTCTGTCTTGAACTCATCTTTTGGCTCAGACCAACTAAATCCATCTCCCATGTATCTTGGAATTACGTGCATATGGTAATGCTTCAAATCATTGAACAAACCACCATTCTGACAAAATGTTATTCCTTCAGCTTTAAATACTTTCTTTAGTAACTTTGACATCCTTGCTGATGCCTTCATAATTGCACTTAATGTCGTTTCATCTATCTCTTCAACATCTACATAATGTTCTTTTGGTAATATTAATAGATGCCCATCATTAAAAGGGGCGATATCCAATACACAGACTAAGTATTTGTCTTCATACACTACATTCACTTCTGGTTCTAATTGGTTTGCTATTCTGCACCCTAAACATTCCATCATTGTTCATCCGTTCTATTGTTTTATTAACAGTAATTTCACCTAACGTTGCGTATTTCTGACGTCCAAATGGCTTAAGGAACGCAGGTCCGGGTCGTCAGACTTAGCTGGTTGAATGTATCGCCTGAATTAACTTCTCTGATATCCTTCTTGGTGATCAAGGGCGAATGACCGCAGTAGGAATGCTGTGTTATAAGATGTCCCCGCCTACTTTGATAATCTATACAAGAGCCCTTGCAATAAATTCATATTCTTTTGTTTTCAGGTTAATTATCCTTGTTCTTAAATCATTCTTAGCAATGAAAACAGGCTCTCCAACTCTATCAATACAATAAGATATTGGTATTGAAATACCACAGTTTCTATATGAACCATCTGCATGACTTGTACCCAGTATCATCGTATTATATTTAACCGCGATTCTCTTGGCCTCAGAAATCCACTCATCAAATTGTTCCTCACTGAACATTCCTACACCTATCGGATGTGCAATATAAGCTAAACCTGTATCATATTCTTCTAATCCAAGTAATCCTTGCAATAATTCCACACATAACAAATAGCCGATCTTAGAACCATTAACCTCAACTGCAGAAGGAGTATATAAACGAACATTCATGGGTGACTTTGCACGTTCTAAAATGATCTCGCCATACTGATTAATTATTAATGCTCTATCTTTGTTGTTATCTCTATAGCCTGTAATGATCATCTTCTTATATTTATTTGCTAACGCACATGCTCTAGCTACATTATCTTTATCTTTGATGTAACCCTCAGGAAATAACACGGCATCAAAATCATAATCTAAAGCTAGTTCAGTTTGGAGTTGTTCAAGATCTCCTTCATGGTTTGGCTGAGAGATAAGTATCTTCATAGATTGTTTCCTCTTTCTAATAGTTTTGCGGGGATTTCTTATAACGTTCCCGTATTCACGACGCCCAGCGAATGCTGGGTGTGGCCGGATGCCTCTACTTCCCCTAAATCCTTCTGCCAGACCGAGGGCGTATGCGCCCGATGCGTGAATATATTGTCTGATGTCAGCTCTCCCTCGGGCTACTAACTCACTTATTTTTGGGGATTCCTCTTCAGTCATTTTAAAGTTTTCTTGCTTTGATAACGAAGGTTACAGGAAACATCTTCGCTCTTTTTACAAAATCACTGTTTTCATCCCGCAATTGCATTATTTCATTGTCGGATTCTTCAATCATTTGTTCAATAACAAACCCTGCTTTAGCCAACGCATTTATATAGGTTGATAGTTTACGGTCAGATAAGGTTAGCGCGCCTTGACAAAAATCAGGAGATACCGAATACCAAGATTCATCGAAATAGCACTTGTTAAATGCAAAGCTATTATTTTCTTCAACAACACATTTGTGTATAGGATGAGACCAACTGAAAATAAATACGCCGTCTTTTTTTAGGTAAGAAGCGATCCGGTAAAAGGTACCATCAAGATCGGTTGTCCAGCCTATGGCGTAAATCGAATAAACAAAGTCAAAATAATCTACGGGTATGTCACATTCTTCTTCCATGGGAGAACAGATCAATTTTGCCGAAAGACCGCACGCCGTCAAATGTTGCTTTGCCTTTTCAATTTGTTTTTCTGATATATCCATCCCCCATAGTTCAGATGCTTTGCGATCCCCCTGATATTGCAGGGATTGACCATTTCCACAGCCTATCTCTAACATCTTTTTTCCTGAGACATCGCCAAAAAGTTGGCATTTTTCTTCTGAGACAAATGCTCCATAAAAGGGAAGCACGATTGTTCCTAAAAAATCATTTCCTTTTGTATCCCAATAGAAGCCGTTTGTTTCATAAACACTATTCTTGTTCATCCTGATGACCTCCTCTAATATAAATTTTGTTCGCTACTTATTTGTTTACCTATTAGTCATTTATTGGGTTACCTCTTTTTATATATTTTACGTATTTTTCAGATAATCCCTGGTATTCCTGACGTCCAAACGTCTTAAGGAACGTAGGTCCGGGTGGCTATGCCACTTAGCCGGTTGAATGTGTCGCCTGATTACACTTCTCTGAAAATTCCCTTGGCGACCGAGGAGCAATAGCGACAAAGCAAGAATGTCTTGTTAGGCGTAGGATCAGCTTCTTAGAACTGCTCCCAAAATTTCTTCACATCTTTTCTCGTTACTTTTTTATTTCCAAACAGATTTCTTACTCTATTTCCCTCAGACTCATCATAAAAGTAGTAGATTATTTCATCAATTCTTTGGTTGTTCAGGATCTCTTTGAATATGTGGTTATCATTGTTAGGCGAAAGACCCAATATTGTGATTGAACCTTCAATATCAGAAAACTTTTGAAGAGCATCATATTCTGAAAAAGACACTTCCGGATTCTCAAGTTTTATCATAATTGATTCATACATATTCCTAACAATTTGATTATCTGATTCTTTCCACTCTTCAATTTCAGACATAAGTTCGGGTTTTGTTTGCATACCATCCACAAATTTTGAAATCGCTATATTCGCTGACTTTCGCATATTAATAATAGAATCTTTTGTTTCCCCTGAGTAAGTTGTCAATGCATTAGAATACAAATGATCATACCCCGACACAATTAACCCACTATCCAGCGGTCTATCACTAAGCTGATTTCTTAAACTATCTGGGTTATAAACATCATCTAAAATATGAAATGCTCCATGTAAATAATTAACTTCCCTATCACTAAAAACTTCAATATTATTATCATAATTTGTTGTAAATATATTATTATATCCTTGAAAATAATCTCTTAATTCAAGAGGATACTTTTTGTGAATCATATTTATTTTACCTGAGTTGTATATAGAATCTAATAGAGATACTCTTAATGCTTCCCTAGTATTATATTTCTCTGGATTTACAACACCATTTTTAATACAGACTAAGTTATGTATAAAAAAATAATCTTCAAATCCAAGAGAATGAAATGTTGTGTACCAGTTTCTACTTTTGTATCTTTGTTTAAAATCTGAAAGTGCCATGTTATCACTTTCAGTCACGACATAAAGATCATATACTCCATCAAGAATATTATTCAATTGACTAAATAGATACTGAATCCATTGCTCAAGTTCCATTGGATATATTTCCTTCGGAAAACTTTCTTCTTTAATATTGTTCACTACTCTTTTCAGAATGTTAGAATTCAAGTAATCACTTCCACCAAATTGTATCGTAATTCCATTACCAATTAGTATGTTTTTCATTTAAAATCCGCCTTCTGTGTGCAATCTCACAATTGTCGTTTTTTTACTTGTTACCGATCTTTCGCCTAACGTTCTTGTATCTACGAACCCTCACCACCTTAAGGGACTACAGTCCCGGCCGCGACGCGGTTAGGTGGTGCAGGGTTATCTGCTGATTTCACTTCCTTGAAATATCACCGGTAGACCAAGGAGCGAATGTGACGCGGCGTAGACACGGTGTTATCCGATGCCTTTGACCTCATCGAAACAGCGGGATCTGTTTATTTATCTTAATCTTTCATTTTATCTACTCTAATGGATCATTATGTTTCAAATCCGATTTAGTAATACCTTTTTCCTTACCTTCTGCTGTAAATCTATAACTAAACTGCAATACTTCGTTATGTGCAAAATATACATATTCAACATATGGTTCATCTTTAAAAGTTACTACCGCATAAAATGACGGTAATTTTATTCCCCATACTCCTTCTACTGATTCTATTTCTTCTCTAGTATAATTTTCTTCTTCTAACAGATAATCAATTACTCTATCTGCATATATAATTTTGTTCACCTGTACGTAAATAATTGGGGTTACTACTAATGTAATTACTAGGATAGCCATTATGATTACTATAATTCTTATTTTCTTGTTCATTATAATAATCATTCCTTTCACTTTATTATTTGTTGGTTTTTATTGATTTTCTTCTGTAAGTTTTCTTAAATTCAAAATTTCAGAGGTTTCGGATAACGTACCCGCATTTCTGACGTTCAAGCGGCTTAAGGCACAAAGTGCCGGGTAGTCAGACCTAGCCGGTTGGATGTGTCGCCTGAATTGAATTGCTTCTCTGAAAACCCTCTTGGCGACCAAGGAGCGTCATCGACGACGTAGAAATGAAAAGTGTTATCTGAGGGGTCTCGACTTCTTCGAATTATCTTAAGGGATATATCAATTTAATAGATTCTTGCATTAATTCTTCTTTGAAGATGTAATTGTGATCTGCTCCTATAATACAAAGAATTCTTTTTTCATGATTTTTTAAATATGTATTTTTAACTCTTTGTATCATTATTTGATTTCTGATTACCCATCTCAAGTTTTGATCTTTTGGGTTGACCTGATATAGCCATTCATATTTTTGTTTAGTTACTTCATCAAATTCATCCGAGTTAAAAGGAATCCTTCCAAAGGAATGAGTGCTCATTTGCTTTAAAAACCAATCATCATCAAACTTTTCAAATTCTTTACGTTTCTCTTCAGGATAATCGTCAAATGGATCAAAGTTATTCCAAACGTCTAATTCAAACCAATCAATAGGTACAAACTCTATTTTCATTTCTTCGCATAATGGAAAAATAAGTTCCCAATATTCACTTGCTGGTTCTCCCCAGTATCCCTTTTCATTTTTATCTTTTAAGTACTTAATCCAACTTTGTGGATGAACCTCACCACAGATAATATCTGGGTCGAACTCTTGAATAATATCTTTATAGAGGTTAAGAGTACTATTATATTTCTCTCTTAGTTCTTGATTATGAATCGTCCCTAATATCCCAACTATTGTCATACACTTTCTCCTTTCATGTTTTTTCTCTTCGAGACTTTCAGCTAACGTTTGGCATTCCTGACGTTCAAGCCGCTTAAGTGACCAAAGGGAACGGGTCGTCAGACTTAGCTGGTTGAATGTATCGCCAGAATAACCCCCTTGGAAATCCTTCTTAGCGATCAAGGGCGAATGCCCCCAGTAGGAATGCTGTGTTGGTATGTTGTCGGGACCTTCTTCGAGTTTCCCTAAATAATTGATATCCTCTTATATATTTTTGATATGTTTCATATTTTCTAGCTTTTTAATATTTATTGATATTTTCAATAATACTCATCTTCTATTATTGAAAATAAATAAGAATCATGGAATTTCCCTTTGTGCCACATATGTTCCCTTAGATGACCTTCTTGTTTCATACCGATTCTTCTCAAAACATTGGCTGATGCTATATTTCCGGGACGGCATGTCGCAAACACTCTATGCACTTTGAAGTTTTCAAATCCGAGCATTAACATTGCTTTTGATGCTTCTGTAGCATAACCACTACCCCAAAATTCGGGGTTAAAACAATAGCCTATTTCAGCATTATTTTCTTTGATATAAATTCCACATCCACCTATTAATATATTTGTCTCTTTAAGTATTACTCCGAATTCATAATCGGTTCGGTCGATAGATTGTTTCTTTGTGATTTGCTGCTCTATATATGCTTTTGTCTCAGCTTTGCTATTCGGTCCCCAAATCGTATATTCAGTTACTACATGATTTGATGCGTATTTATGTACATCTACCCAGTCTTCCATATTAAAGTCACGAATGATTAGTCTTTGGGTTTCTACTTGCATTCGACATCTCCCCTCATTCATAAAAAATAGTTCTTTTGGTTTTATCTTTTTTCAATTTAATGAAATACATTTTTATTTAAAATAAAGATATCACTTGCCCTAAAAATTGGTAGTGTCTTTTAATAATTTTATGAGATTTCGAGTTTTTATATTGGGTTTGCCCCGATTATAACGTACCCGCATTCCTGACGTTCAAGCGGCTTAAGGTGCGTAGCACCGGGTCGTCAGACTTAGCCGGTTGGATGTGTCGCCTGATTCCACTTCTCCGAAATACCTCTTGGCGACCAAGGAGCGTCAGCGACGAAGCAAAAATTCATTGTTATAGGATGTCAGCGCCTTCTTCGAAATATACCTATTCTTCTTTAAAGATTTGAAAAATCAAGATCAGTATAAGGAATATCATTCTTCATATTATTAATATAAAAACTTAATGCCTGCTTATCCTATTCATCTTGTACCCAAACTTTTCGCCTCTAATTGTTTTTATAAACTGCTTCTAATTATTCCTATTTTTTTAATATTAATTATAATCGATAAAATGCAATTGATAGCAGTAATACCTATCCACATATATACTGAATACGACATCCACACCCCTATCATTAAATAATTATTGTTTAATAGATAAGGCCAGATAATTACCAATACCAAAAGCATAATTCTTAAGATAAGTCCGATACTACTTCCTATTATTTTTCTGAACCTTGTCTTCTCATCTTTAATATTTAGTTTTATTCCTCTAACGAGTTTAATTGCTTGAAGACATAAGATAACGACTGCTATTATTACTAAGAATGAAAATACCAAATCAATTAATACATACTCGTCATCATAATTAAATTTATTCATATGATTGCCATTCATATTCTCATATATATTATTAGCAATTAGCGATGATGCAGTTGAATTCAAATTAGCCAGAACAAATATGGCCTGCTGCTTTTCTAAATTAATAATAACCTGCGAGGAATAATTAGGATTCATTCCACTATGACTAACAACTCTATTTTTCGTATCAATACTCCATCCGAATGAATAGTATTGATTCTTATCTTCATATCCAGCTGTTTTTATGTCGACTTCATGAGATTGTTGAATAGCATTCATTAGATTATCCGGTATCTCGCCTATCCCCATCTGGGCATTAATCCAACGTTCTAAATCCTTTGAATTTGTTACCAAATATCCTGCTGCAATATTACCATAATATCTAGGGGCATCATATTCTAGGCTTCTTCCAAAGAATACACGATATCCTTTGGTAAGTTTATCAGATTCCTTTTCCTGACCTGTTGAAAAATAACTGTCTGTCATTCTTAATGGAACCAGTATATTTTCAGTAACATAATCCTGATAGCTTTTACCTGTAACTTTCTCAATAATCATCGCTAAAATATCATAATTAACGGTTGCATAATTATATTCTGTCCCCGGATGTGTATCTAATGCAATGTCTGAAATATTATGTATGGTTTTTTCAAGCATATCCCCTGTAGTACCTTCTGGAATTAACCGAATAGTCCATGACGGAATTCCACTTGTATGTGCTAGCAACTGATTAATACTAATATTAACCTTCCCACCCTTAAAGGTTGGCTCAAACCAAGGAATATAATCTGAAATAGAATCTGAGTAAGATAAGTATCCCTCATCTGCTAACAAAATTATGGCCAAAGCCGTAAACGCCTTAGTAGTCGATCCCAATTCAAACAACGATTCTTCAGTAACCATCTTATTATTATTAACATCTGCATATCCGTAAAACTTATATTTTGTCTCGCCCTGCTCTGATAATACCATAGCCACTCCTGGAGACGCTGATTTGGCCATTATGGTTTCCACCATATTATCCTCATTATCATAATTCCCTGCCTTAAACAAAGTTCCAAGTTCATTCCAGCAAACAACAGTAGTAATTATCACGATAAACAGGATGACACATGCTATAGATGAACCTGTTCTAGTTAGTATTTTCTTCATTGTAATTCTCCCTTTTGTAAGTCTTCTAAAATATTATTGAACTAATATAAAAAATCATAAGTTCGCACGTTGAAACAATAACGAACCAAATTATATGATTATACACCATCCATAATTACCTGCTTGGTGCCGTTATGGCCTAGAAAACCGAAGTTCTTGAAGCCATTTAATTCTTTTCTTTAAGATTCACGATTAAATAGAGATTTAATTTCCTTATCCATAGAATTATCCTCACTTAGTTCTGTAAGTTTTTAGATGATTTAATTTTTTGCGCTGATTTCCGATAACGTTGCGCATTCCTAACGTTCAAGCGGCTTAAGTGGCCGTAGGGAACGGGTCGTCCGACTTAGCCGGTTGAATGTGTCGCCTGAATCCACTTCTCCGAAAATCCCTTTTGCGACCGAGGAGCATCAGCGACGACGCAAGAATATTTTGTTATGCGCCGTTACTGTCTTCGAAGCATCACCTAAAAACCTTTGTTCAAGATTCCAACTCTATTTATTACTTTGGTATAAAAACTCAACTTCACCATCTAGCAAATATCGATATTCAAATAATTGCATTGTTCTTTCCCTAATTCTCTCCCGTATAACCGTGCCTAGGCTTACCGATCCTTGTGATCCAAGGTAACCATTATTAATAAATGTCTTCTCTACAAATTTTGTTTCCCTTAAGTGATACTGTAACCATTCTTTCTGCGATTCAATTAGTGCTTCTCTTGGTTCTCTATCCAACTTAGAAAGAAGCTTTTTATATATTTGATTCAACTCTTTATCCCAAATCTCTGTATATTTGCTTTCCAACGCCCCCCATCCCAATGTTGTAATAATCTCTTTGGAATTTTGAAATTCATTAAATTCCACTTCATAATCATGATCTATAGGATTTCGAAGCATTTCATCATAAAATTCTCCAGTCAGATCATAGTTCCCAATGCTCATGGATAACACTTCTTTATTAGAAGGATCTGATTGACCTTCAGTTATTTCTTTCGATTCTGTTCCATTACCTGTACTCACTACATCAGGAGGCAGTTCAGAATTCATTATTGATTTAGTTTCGCTGTTCAAGGTAGTCGACTGACTAATATTTTGACAAGCTGAAAACACTATCGTTATAAAAAATAATAAGAGTATCTTACCTTTCATAAATTATCTCCTTAAATATTATCTTTAATATTTACCGGTAATGGCGCATAACGTTGTGCATTCCTGACGTTCAAGCAGCTAAAGGACCGTAGGTCCGGGTCGTCAGACTTAGCTGGTTGAATGTATCGCCTGATTTATCTCCTTGAAAATCCCTCATGGCGATCAAGGGCGAATGCCCGCAGTAGGAATGTTTTGTTAGACGATGTTCATGCCATCTTCGAGTTACTTAAACCTATACTTCGCGAGCATTATATAGTATCGCAATGATTTTCTTGTATTTTCTCTATAATCTCACTTACACAACGTTCTATATCCTTATTTGAGCAATCAAGAGTTTTATCACTATACTTAATGTATAGAGGAACTCTTTCCTCGTAAACGTTCTTAAGGCTATTTCCTTTCTTTATTACAATACCTCTGGTTGTTATGTTTATTAGTCTCCTATTAATTTCTTCATATGGGACATGTAAATAAATAATCTGTCCACCCTGTTTAAGGACATTCATAGCTTTATCTGAATATATAACACTTCCACCTGTAGATATAATGCAATTTTTTAGTTGCAATTCAGACACGATTTTTTCTTCTAACTCCAAAAATTTCTCTATACCATCATTATCAATGATATCTTGTAACAACCTACCTTCATGTTGTTGTATAATAATATCTGAATCCACGTAATCCATTCCTAAAGCTTTTGCAAGCAAAACACCTAAAGTGCTTTTACCAGCTCCAGACATACCTATGAGAACTATATTCATATTCTCCCTCCAATTATTTCTAACAGTTCTGATTATTTATATATTGTATGAATTTCCGATAACGTTGCGCATTCCTGACGTTCAAGCAGCTTAAGTGACCGAAGGGAACGGGTCGTCAGACTTAGCTGGTTGAATGTATCGCTTGAGTATACTCCTTGAAAATACTTCTGGCGATCAAGGGCGAATGCCCGCAGTAGGAATGTGATGTTAGACGATTTATTGCCATCTTCGAAATACCTACAAATTATTCAACCATTTCATTCTTCCAAAGTTCTATTACTACATCCATCTGTGAATTATGCACCTTTTTTTCATGTCCTATCGTTTTTAACCACAAGGTTTTCTTATCCTGTATTAAATCTCGGTTCTTCTTAATTAGTTCTAATGCTTTCAATCCATATTCTTTGTTTTTTTGTGATGTTGTATATGCTCCTATAGGTACGCCTGATACAATTCCTGTCTCACATAATCCTAAAAATGTTGTTCTTGGGCAACCCTTCTTTTGCGATGCAGTCCCTTCCCCGAATATCTCTTTCGTGATGACCTCCCAAGCTATTCTTGGACTTTCTAATTTATTTTCTTTTATGTATTGAACTGTTTTCACAGCCGCTTCTCCGTATTTGCTCACAAAATCACCTCTTCTTTCTATTTTTAAAATCTAGCAATAATTTCGTCTAACGTTGATGTGTTCACGACGTCCCACCGACTTAAGGCGACGAAGTCGCCGGGCGCGATGCGCTTAGTCGGTGCGGATGTGTCCGGCTGATTATGCTTCCCTGCTGCTGCCAATTACACCCCGATTCCACATCTAACTTCTGCCGGACCGAGGGGCGAATGCCCCGAAGCATGAACATTGTGTTAGATGACGTACTTATCTTCCAAATAATCTTTGAATCATGGATTTTTCCTTTAACACTGGGTTATCGAGGAACTTTGCACTTAACCAAAAAGAACCTGAAATAACTCCACCTGGAATAATTTCTTTACTCAAAAGTTGTTTATCTGCGACCACATCTATCTCCCCACCTAATGTCTTTACTAGTGACCAATAAAATGTAGCTCCAGTATGTTCATTAGTAATAATAGAAGTGTCTACTACTCTGCCAGTAAATATTGCTCTAGCACTTGGTGCTTCCTCATTTCCGAATAAACCTGAAGGTATGAATGATTCAGAAGCAAATTTTAGATCACTATCTTGAGATTTATTAAACTCGTCTTCATCATCATATACGCTCAGTTCATGTGCAAATGCGGTCAACTGAATATAAAGGATTTGTGGAACTTGAACTTCACCATAGTTGGCTCGGTTAGGCATATCAAAGACGAAAGGATAACTTCCTGACTCTACTGATTCATCTTTAGGATCGGCCCAAGCATGAAATGTTCCATCAAGTATAGAATTTGAATCCGTAATGATTTCATTTGTTATTCCTACTTTGATTTTCGATGAACCGGAAAAATGCGGATTTAAACCAATAACTTCATTACTCTTATTCATTTGAAGCCATAATTCAATTCCCTTGCCCGTTTGAGCATATGAATAAATTCCTTTTTTAGTTTTAATTCTATTGCCGGTAGTAAGGGCATATTCTGCTAATCTCTCAAAGTCTTCTCTAGATTGAACTTCGAATCCTATTGAAGTCATATGGTTTGGCACTTAAAAACCTCCATGAATTAAGTATGTCGTCTAACGTTGTCGTATTCGCGACGTCCATTCCCCTTAAATAGCTCTTATCTTAGGGGAATGGATGTATCTGCTTGAATCCTCTTCCTCGAATATACTTTTGGCAGGTCAAGGGCCGAATGGCCCGCAGCGCGAATATTATGTTAGATGATGGCGTCACATCCTCGAATTGCTTTTCACCATATTCTTCTAATTCAAATATTAATTTTACTTTTATCTAAAATGATCTGATTGTTTCTATTAAGAGCATTAGGAAGATAGAGAATCCTATGATCACAATTATTAGATAGCTAGTATTTATTCTTATCCCTAATTTATTCATTAATTTATGATGAATGAATTGTTCCTTATTAATGGCCTTTTCTTCATACCTCTCTTCTAAAATGATTATTTTAATACGCAATTTATAGATACTTATAAAGGAGACTATACTCCATAACAAAATAACTAATATAGAAAAACCAAATATACTTGAATCAATTTCATAAATCTAATCCCTTGCAGTAACAAGGTATTTTAGGCATAAAAAAAGGAGTACCTCCCCAAATCTCGAATAGGTTAAGCGACAAAACCAACCCAATGAGATAAGAACGAGGTGAACTCCCTATGCCATATATTCGACATGAGAGCCTGTTTTCCCTGCAAGATTTATATCTCATGGATCGTGAAAAACGATTTGATGCTATTTTTGCAACGATAGATCTTGCTCCAGCGCTGTCTGTCATCATCAAGCGATCACGTTTAGGTGCGCCTGTCGACATCAATTATTCAGCCATGATCTACTCCCTTTTTGCACGAATCATTGAACGAATCCCAACGATTAAGGATCTAGTGGAAAGACTTCGTGAGGATATCCTCTTTCGTCTAGATTGTAGATTTCTATTGTCAGAATCTATTCCTTCAGAGGCATCGTACTCGCGGTTAATTCGAAAATTAAGCTAAAGCACTGCAATGGAAGCGATGTTCCAACAAGTCGTGATGCATGCACGGGAAGAATCTTTTATTACGGACGATACGATTGCCATCGATGCACACATATTGAAGCACGAGATCAGGCTCCAACAAAAAGAGGAAAAAGAGGACATTCCAGCGCCTCCTAAAAAACGTGGTCGCAAAGCTAAACATGAGCGTGAAGCTTGGTTACTGCAGCAACAGCAATTAGAGGTGAAGAAATCCATCTTCGAGAAAAAGATTGCTGACCAGTTGCCGGAGTCTTACGAAACACTTAGGCAACAGATGCCCATTGCACCCGAGTGGGGCGTTAAACACAATAGCGAAGGTAAAAACTTGAATTGGTATGGCTACAAAGGTCATCTTGCAGTCGGTACACAGAGTCAATATATTCTCGGAGCACTGCTCTCATCAGGAAGTATGAATGATGGCAAAGCAGCTATTCCATTACTGAAAGGTCTACAAACGCAATTTCCTGGCTATTCGTTCAACCATGCAACGATGGATGCAGGCTACGATTACGAGCCTATTTACCAAGAGCTTCGAAAGAGCAATGCACATGCGGTCATTGCCTAACCGAAGGCGTGAAGCTGAGTTAGAGGGTTTCGATGTGAACTTCGCATCAACCTGCGTGCGTGAACATTCGTACCGATATGATAGCTACGATCCAACGTACGAAACACTGAAATATGCGCGCCCGAAAGAATGCGAAAATTGTCCCTTGGCAAACGATTCATTGTGCCAGAGAGTATTCAAGATGAAAATTACGCAGGATTTAAGAAAATATACTGCTCCAGCCCGTGGTAGCGCTTCGTGGAAACACATTGCAAAACGAAGATCCACCGTTGAGCGTGTGAATGCCTATCTTAAAGAGTTCTTTCAGTTAAACAATGTGAGACATCGAACGGGAGCCAAAGCGAGATTGCACTTTAATCTCGTAACTTTGGTTTACAACAGTATGAAATTAGTAGTTGATCGCATGAACAAGCAACTAAAATCTCAAGCCGCATAGTTTAAAAAACACGCTGAATTTGAATTGGTGAAGTCTAAACAAATTTAGAGCGATGCATTATGAAATTGATTCAGTTTACTCTTTTATTTGTTTTTGTAGTCTGGGTTACACTTTACTATAGAAAAATATGTTATAACTATTTTTGAAGAAATGTTAGCGATTATCGTTTTCTTCTATTTAAGATAATATGTATATCGAGGGGAGTAAGATTGTTTTGAGAATTGAAATGAAAATGAAAAATGAATGGATAGGTGGGTATAAAAAGCTTAAAAAGCAAATGAGCGTTTTGCTTGTGTTTATTATGATTGCTTCTAGTATGTTTGCATTACCCGTTGAAGCAGCAAAAGAAAATACGCAAGGGAAGGTAACAAATACACCAGTTTACGTAGATGGTAAAAAGGCGAAACAGGATATCATTTCAATATCTATTAATAATTCTTTATATTTGCCACTTCGTACTACATCTCAACTGCTCGAATTAAAAGTGGACTGGAGTCAAGCAGAGCAAGCAGTATACATTACGACTAGTTCCACATCGGTTGCTGCATCTTTGAATAATGAAACGGGACTTAAAGCAGGATCGACAATTTCAGGAAAAGTATCTAATGCTACTATTTTTGTAGATGGCAAACAGGTTCAGTTAAAGGATAGCAAAGGTAATGATACACCGCCTCTATCTTTTCAAGGTAGTATATACTTGCCACTTCGTGCGATTGCTAATTCTCTTGGGCTGGAAATAGCTTGGGATAGTAATAAGGGTCAAGTCAATATTAATACTCAGTCTGTTGGTGAAAAACCAACAAGTGAAAAGGGTGAGCAAGGCGAGCAAGGTATCAAAGGAGACAAAGGTGACAAAGGAGATACTGGTTCTTCAGGCTCTACAGGGGCAACTGGACCTGCAGGAGCTAAAGGAGACAAAGGCGACAAGGGAGCAGTAGGAGCAGCAGGGGCTAAAGGAGACAAAGGCGACACAGGAGCAACGGGAGCAGCAGCAGCTAAAGGGGACAAAGGCGACAAGGGAGCAATAGGACCAGCAGGTGCAACAGGGCCAGCAGGTGCAACAGGGCCTCAAGGAGCTAAAGGAGAGAAAGGCGATCCAGGTGCAGCAGGAGCTAAGGGAGATAAAGGTGACACGGGAGCAATAGGACCAGCAGGACCGCAAGGCCCACAAGGTGAGTCCGGAAGTAACTCTATTCCTTGGGCGAATGCTATTACGCAAAATACAGTCGTTTCTGTCACTTATGATGGAGTAAAACTACCTTGGCCGGGCTTTTCATTTAATGCAACTTACTATAAATCTTTATCGGACGGTATAGCAGTTACACAAACTGGCTATTATTACATTACCTATCATGTTAATTTAACGGAGGAAAAAAGCATTGGAACACGTCTGCTCATAGATGATAGACCACTAGAGACTTCTACCATTCCTTCAGGTCATGCTCAATCAAGCTATTCGGCTACGGTGATAGTGCAACTTTATGCAGGAAGCACAATCTCGCTTCAATTGTATGGAGCTTCAGAAGATGTGACCTTAAGTCAAGGTCACGGCGCTTCAATATCTATTATGAAGGTTAGTTGAATCAATTTCATAAATCTAATCCCTTGCAGTAACAAGGTGTTTTAGGCATAGAAAAAGGAGTACCTCCCCAAATCTCGAATAGGTTAAGCGACAAAACCAACCCAATGAGATAAGAACGAGGTGAACTCCCCATGCCATATATTCGACATGAGAGCCTGTTTTCTCTGCAAGATTTATATCATATGGATCGTGAAAAACGATTTGATGTTATTTTTGCAACGATAGATCTTGCTCCAGCGCTGACTGTCATCA
Source organism: Paenibacillus sp. FA6 (assembly GCF_051550225.1). Taxonomy (NCBI): domain Bacteria; kingdom Bacillati; phylum Bacillota; class Bacilli; order Caryophanales; family Paenibacillaceae; genus Paenibacillus; species Paenibacillus sp. FA6. The sequence goes on from NZ_CP188820.1 coordinate 4,471,614, forward strand.
TCAAGCGATCACGTTTAGGTGCGCCTGTCGACATCAATTATTCAGCCATGATCTACTCCCTTTTTGCACGAATCATTGAACGAATCCCGACGATTAAGGATCTAGTGAAAAGACTTCGTGAGGATATCCTCTTTCGTCTAGATTGTGGATTTCTATTGTCAGAATCTATTCCTTCAGAGGCATCGTACTCGCGGTTAATTCGAAAATTAAGCCAAAGCACTGCTATGGAAGCGATGTTCCAACAAGTCGTGATGCATGCACGGGAAGAATCTTTTATTACGGACGATACGATTGCCATCGATGCCACACATATTGAAGCACAAGATCAGGCTCCAACAAAAGAAGAAAAAGAGGACATTCCAGCGCCTCCTAAAAAACGTGGTCGCAAAGCTAAACATGAGCGTGAAGCTTGGTTACTGCAGCAACAGCAATTAGAGGAGAAAAAATCCATCTTCGAGAAAAAGATTGCTGACCAGTTGCCGGAGTCTTACGAAACACTTAGGCAACAGATGCCCATTGCGCCCGAGTGGGGCGTTAAACACAATAGCGAAGGTAAAAACTTGAATTGGTATGGCTACAAAGGTCATCTTGCAGTCGGTACACAGAGTCAATATATTCTCGGAGCACTGCTCTCATCAGGAAGTATGAATGATGGCAAAGCAGCTATTCCATTACTGAAAGGTCTACAAACGCAATTTCCTGGCTATTCGTTCAACCATGCAACGATGGATGCAGGCTACGATTACGAGCCTATTTACCAAGAGCTTCGAAAGAGCAATACACATGCGGTCATTGCCTATAACCGAAGGCGTGAAGCTGAGTTAGAGGGTTTCGATGTGAACTTCGCACCAACCTGCGTGCGTGAACATTCGTACCGATATGATAGCTACGATCCAACGTACGAAACACTGAAATATGTGCGACCGAAAGAATGCGAAAATTGTCCCTTGGCAAACGATTCATTGTGCCAGAAAGTATTCAAGATGAAAATTACGCAGGATTTAAGAAAATATACTGCTCCAGCCCGTGGTAGCGCTTCGTGGAAACACATTGCAAAACGAAGATCCGCCGTTGAGCGTGTGAATGCCTATCTTAAAGAGTTCTTTCAGTTAAACAATGTGAGACATCGAACGGGAGCCAAAGCGAGAGTACACTTTAATCTCGTAACTTTGGTTTACAAGTATGAAATTAGCAGTTGATCGCATGAACAAGCAACTAAAATCTCAAGCCGCATAGTTTAAAAACACGCTGAATTTGAATTGGTGAAGTCTAAACAAATTTAGAGCGATGCATTATGAAATTGATTCACTTACTAATGAATTATTAGTTGGTTCAAAGAAAATTATTATAGCAAAAATCACTACTAATAGATGGCCAATAATTCCAATATTAATTGAAGGCTTATCCAGGTATTTCTTCAAATATACACTCCTCCAACTTAAATTGAACTTTAGCACTTGGACGGTTTCATCGTCACGGTAGAAACGCCAGTTACCTGACGTCCCCCGCACAGATCCCGGCGTGCGGAATTACCGCACCGGGCTCTTCAAGAACATTCGCTTTTGTACGTCAGCATTAGAAATCCATAAACGTTTCCATATCGGTGTGTCTGATTTCTTCTTGCCTTCCTTGCTATTCCTTGCAGTGAGGTTTGCCTACGGTGTTCCAGTCCTACATGTCCGGCATAGGTTTCCTTTACAAGCTTCATATTCTTGTCTATCCCTTCCCCATGTAATCGGCTCTCCCGATCTCGGAGTACTATGAATAGATCCGACTCCCTAATCGCCATCAGCTTTCCTCTTTTTCGATTGTCCAGCCTACCTACTCCTTGGAGTAGAAACTCTTAGGGACCTCCCAAGTTCCTGGCTCATCTCTCCATGCATGCCACGTGCTTGGACCCCGACAGACCCTCCAGAACCTTACCTTTCATTCTAAGTAGATTCGCATTGCGAGTCTTCTTTTTACGGTTCCTTTGCTTGGACTTCCGTGACGTTAAACACGTTGTCGTCTGTTCTTTGTTTGATTTCCCAAACTGCATTGACGAGGCTGAATTTGCTTCAGGAGGTACATCTCCTTATGGCCTACATGGTTCTCTGTGTACACTTCACTTAGCAGTTACCTGTGTCAGCGCAACACTCGATAGGGGGAGTTGGTTAGACCTTGCCCCACAAGGACTTTCACCTTGTCAGATGAACCAAACTTCTTGGCGTACTAACGTTTGGCATTCCTGACGTTCAAGCCGCTTAAGTGACCAAAGGGAACGGGTCGTCAGACTTAGCTAGTTGAATGTGTCGCCTGATTCCACTTCTCCGATATCCCCCTTGGCGACCGAGGAGCGTCAGCGACGACGCAGGAATGTAATGTTAGCAGATGTCCCTGACTTCTTCGATATGCCTAAAATCTGCCCTTAAAGATGCACTTTACTTTGTTAATTTCCCTTGATTATCTTTTTATTTATCTTATTACAATTCTAATCCATTCCGACTAACATTGGCTTTAATTATTTCTCAATTTTTATATGCGTTATTATAAAAAAGTATCGCGGTGCCAACGGGGGTTACCCCAACCTCATATAAACTCGCGACTACTTAGTCATTACCATATGTATTTTTTGTTATTGTTTCTAATTGTCTTTCAATATGTTTTAATCGTTTGTTGATTCTATAAATTATAGGGGTATAACCAATAACTATTAAAATGATAATCCAAATTCCTATCATCCTAAACTTCCTCCTTTAATTTCCATTTCCAATATTCAGGGATTTCTGCTAACGTTTGTGCATTCCTGACGTTGATTTCCCTTAGATAGCTCTTATCTTAGGGAAATCAATGTGTCGCCTGAATTCTCTTCCTCGAAATGCCTCCGGCGACCAAGGGGCGAATGCCCCTCAGTTGGAATGTGATGTTAGGTGATGTCCTGCTCTTCTGCGAATTTTCTAACGTCATTTCTTAGCTATAAATGCATAGATCAATATCAATTTCTGCCCCAAGATCATGAAGAAATTTTATGATTTCTTTGTTTAAATATATTGCTGGTTTTACATTATTCTCAATATTAATAACAACATCAAATTTACATTCTAGTTTATTCTGTCTAATTAATTTTACTATTTCGTCTTCTTGATTCTTAATAAGTTCCTTAATCTCATCTATTTGATCATTTATATCTAATGATTCTTCATACTCTGTGGCAAGTTCCCAACACGTTTCCTTACGAAATAAATTTCCTCTAATATTATCGCCCTTGAACCAAGTTCTAGTTGGAGTAATTAATAGAGTATCAGTTATTATTCCTGGATCAAACTCATCTCCGAATATACTAAATTCGACTTTTATATTTGTTTTATCCATCTTTGAGTTCTCCTTAAATAATATGTCTTTAGCAGGATTTCACCTAACGTTTGGCATTACCGACGTCCAAGCGGCTTAAGGACCGTAGGTCCGGGTGGCTCTGCCACTTAGCTGGTTGGATGTGTCACCAGAATTAACTTCTACGAAACTTCTTCCTGGTGACCAAGGGAGCGTAGCGACCGCTGTGGTAATGCAATGTTAACTGATGCTCCTTCTTCTTCGATTTACCCTTCGAAATTACTTGTTCCGGTTTTTACGTGTTTCCTTCTTTAACTCTCTTAATTCTCTAATGATTCTAGCTAATCCTGTTTCCGCATAGGAAACATTCCTTGAAATATAGGCTCTTCATTTCTACCTTTTCAATTTTCGTTTCCGTGTGGGAAACATTCCAATCCTTACCTTCCTGGATATTTTCTATTCTATTAGCACAGAACTTATTACATAACCTTAATTCATTTAATCAGTAATTTTTTCAAGTTCAAAAATAGTTGCCTCTGATAACAAGATAAGCCTATCGTTATTAACAACAAAAAAACTTACACTTACAGGTATGCTAAGTTTTGTAGAAGGGTCGCTTATATCTATTGCTTTTACTACATCATTTATATTTAAGTCTGGGATATCTATTTTATATAATCTATAAAAAGAGTCAGAGTTATAGCATGTCGCTGTAATCTCATACAATGGATTTTTTAGTTCATATTGGTAATCACTATAGTTTTTAAGTCCTTTTGATGAAAAAAGGTCTTTTTTGATTATAATTTCATCTCCAATAAATTTTTGCCCTGTTGGATATTCAGAAGCATCATTATATGAACTTGCAAATCCTAAAAGCTTCTCAACTTTCCAAGTTCCATAGAAATATTTTTCAGTTTCACTATCCAAATTTATACGTTCTACAGTACAATATTCGGATGTGTTTTTTGGAATAATAGACTCTTCCGTTTCATGTTTAGGCTCACTAGAAGTATTTGGATTTGATGTCATTTCAACATTTCCACATGCCGATGCTAGTATCAACATTATCATAATACAAACCAATAATATTTTTTTCATATTTCATACTCCCACTATAAAGTTATGTTTTCGCCTGTTTACTCGCTTGCTAACTGGAAGATTTGCTCAATGAACCGGAAGTTGAGTAATAATAAATCCTAACTGTTGCGACAATCTACCTTCAGTTTATTTTATATAGTCTCGTTATCTGACCGCTTGTTGAGTAGTATAAATCTCCCTTTTTTTCTCATCATCAAAAATGATATTCAAAATCTCAATATGTTGTATACTGTTCTATCAGTTTGGAAATGTTAGCTTTTATTTGTTGCAATAAGTTCTTCACCCGTAATCATAACTGAATTGATAAGGCGAAGTATAAAGTTAAAATGACAAATGTCAGTTTTAAAGTATTCGTTGAAGAATTTTCTCCAAAACCAATAATCCGAACTATATTTCACAAGATATGGATTGTTTATTGTGCATAATCCGGAAAATCATTTATACCTCTTTTAAAAACTTCCCAAGCTATTTTGTGGGGGTTTTCCTTTAAAAACCGATATTTTTCTTCATCAAATTTGTAAATCATTTTTCCTTTCCCTTTCTTCACAATATTTTCGAAAGCCCTTATTCTTCATCTTCGATTACACACATATTGGTTATGGGTTGATCGTATTTTCATGGTTTTCACTATTTAATCTGTTTCCGTATGGAAACTTTTTATATTAGTTTTAAGCCATACTCATCTTTAGTATCTTAATTAGTACTTTTTTATGCCTTTTACATTTTTCTCAAGGAGTTTCAGTTAACTGCTAATCTACGAACTCGTTTATCCCCTCTATATGGCTGGATAGACGAGTTCGTTTAAGACTCCTCTCGAGGGTGATAGACGAAGCTATTGCTCAAGGTCAGTCATTCGATCCAGTGGACTCTGGATGCGACGGATATCTTTGATGCTGACATGGGTGTAGATCTCGGTTGTCTTAGAGCTTTCGTGCCCCAGTAGTTCTTGAATGTAGCGAAGATCCGTGCCGTTTTCCAATAAGTGTGTCGCAAAAGAGTGCCGAAGCGTATGTACTGTGGCTGGCTTAGATATTCCCGCTTTACGTATAGCCCTCTCAAACACATGTTGCACAGACCGCTCCGTGAGGTGATGATCGAGACCTTTTCCTCCTGGGAACAAGTACTTGACTATAGGTTGTTTCTCCAAATAATTCTGTAGCAGGGTATAAGCTGCAGTAGAGAGGACGGTGAATCGATCCTTCCCTCCCTTTCCCTGACGTATATGAATGGTTTTTCGCTCAGGGTCGATATCCTGCTTGGTTAAACGTACAGCTTCACCTATTCGTATACCAGAGGAATAGATCAATGCTAGTATAGTACGGTGTTTAACATGTTGCACGGACTTTAGTATCCTAGCTACTTCACCTGTAGAAAGAACTACGGGAAGTTTTTTTTGTCGCTTTGGCCTAATCCATTGTTTCAAATCACTACGACCAAGTACTGTAACATGCCAGAAACGTAGAGCGCTTACTGCTTGATTTACATAAGAAGATGACCATGACTCTTCATACAGTTTCAACAAATACGCACGCGTATGCTCAAATTCAGCATCTCTTAACGGAATCGAGAGCGTTCGTAAATAGCGTTCAGCATGTCCCATGTAAGCCTTTTGAGTCTTGATGCTATACCCCTTCAACTTCAAGCAATCTCTCAGTCTTTGCAATGCTAACTTCTCATCACCCGTTTGAAGCTCTAATAGATCAGGGAACCTTTCACCTAATTTGGTATCTCCCAACTCCACAGGCATACCCTTTAATGCGTGGCATAGTAATAGGATTGCTGATTTAGACCCTGGAATCACCCAGCATTTATCCGATTCATTCCATTTCCGACCAGGAACACTTCTAATTGCCTTAATCCACTCTTGGATATAAGGAATTTTTACAATCACATCGCCATTCTTTGCACAATCTAGCATAATAAATTGACTTGATAAGTATATATTCGCTTCCACCATTCCATTCTCCTCCACAATATAGAATACATACCAACACCTTTAGACACAAAAAGACAGACCGCTCATTAGAGCAATCTGTCTCCCGGTACTTCCGCAAGTCCATAGATATCATTTCTCGATATCGTTTCTGATTATTATGTCAGATCTTGTATTCCAAAATATCATATCCGATGTGCATCAGCAAGCCTATTGTCCCCAATGCTTCGCAATAAAGGGATCTCTCCCTGATTGCTCCCGATCTTCCTTATAATGCTTCGGATTCTTATGATGATAGTCTTGGTGATATTCCTCTGCTTCATAGAACGTTACAGCAGGAATAATCTCCGTCACGATTGGTCCAGTAAATCTACCACTTCCAGCTACTTGCTCCTTAGAGATCAGTGCAGCAGCTTGTTGCGCTTCATTATGATAGAAGATCGCCGTCCGATACTGTGGTCCTCTATCCTGAAACTGTCCATCAGCATCCGTCGGGTCAATTTGTGGCCAATATAGCTCAAGCAACTTTTCATATGGAAAAATATCCGGGTCAAATGTAATCTGCACCGCTTCATAGTGACCTGTCGTTCCGGTTTTGATCTCTTCATAGGTAGGGTTTTCCGTTGTTCCCCCGGTATAACCCGATACAATGCCATGAATCCCCGGCAATTCCTCAAAAGGTGTCACCATACACCAAAAGCACCCTCCAGCGAATGTTGCCTTCTCCATATTCCCATCCTCCCCTTTATTGTCGAATCTATGTGAGCCATTATTTCTTAGAGAGGTTGTTCAAAAAGTCATCTTTTGATCATGAAGTATACCATGGAGCTCATTCGACATCGAATATTGAATTCAGCCGGTCCTTCCGGTGCTCACGTAGATACTGCCTACGCTACGCTCCTCACTCCCTACCTTCATCCAATCTTCTCGATGCTGAAAATCCGACTTTTTGAACTCGCATTTAGAGGTGTGACGATGAGGAGCCTGTGCGCACAATTCTACAATCTCTGCACTTGACCTAATGTTTTTTTACAACTTAGGCTTCTCGCTCAATTCGAAAGTTTCTGTACCGACCTTAATGCTGCTACCAACCAACATCTCCATAGTAACTTTAGGTAGTTTCACAGTAACAGAGCTCTTGTAATCCGCCAGGTTTATAGGAGGAGTAGGCTTCTGCTCCTCAGTCCCTAATCCTGCTCCCGATTCCCCTACATCTCCCGGTCCAGTTCCTGCCCCTGTTTCCTTCCCAGTTGCATTCCCCGTTCCAGCTCCAGTATCCGCTCCGGCCACACCCTCGCCTTTCCCTACTGTTCCAGGCTCTTGGCCCTTATCTTCAGGTGTCGTCTTACCGTCAAGTGTCTCATCCTCAGGTATCTTACCCGCATTCTCAGAATCCTTACCTACAATGCCAGAATCCTTCATTGCTTCCCCGGAATCCCCACTCACATTCTCAGAATCCTTACTTCCACTAGCATCCTTAATAGGTGTTTCCGTTCCTGCAGCAGGTACATCGCTAGTATTCGTCTTGTCCTTATTCTCAGCATCAGCATTAGCATTTGGCTCAACCACAGCTTCACACTTCACATCGGGTTTCAACTCAGACAGGATCTTGGGATCCGTTCCATCTGCTAATTCCAGCGTCATACTACTCGCGTCAAAGGCTACACAAGTGCCAGCATCCTTAAATAGAAAGACTAGCTGTGCTTCCCCAACTTTACCATCTATGGCTTCCGCTTGTTCCGCATATACCACTACATCCGGAGTAACCTCGGGCGAAGGATCCACAACCGCTGGTGGCGTTGGATTCAGGACAACCTCTGGTTTCTTATCAAAAATACCCGTTGCCTTGAGCCCATAGAATCCTCCAATCAGAACAATGAGCATCACTCCCACAAACATCGAAAGGATGGCCAATTGTCTACGATTACGACGCAGAAATTTGACGAATGGCGTAGATAACTCTATCTCCACTTTCGCATATACAGGTTTAAGCTTCGGACTCGGTGATGCGAAGTATTTCTTCACCAAATCTTTCTTCTTAAAGGCGTCTCGATCCATATTTTTAAAATAAGAAATAATCGCTGAAGCATACGCCGGAATAAGCCCCCGATCTCCCACGAACATTCGCTGAGATGCTGACCATTGAATGAATTGATAGACAACTTCCTGATCCTTACCATGTCTTCGTATGAAATTCAGTAACCCCGAATAATTGACACCAGCTTGTCCACTTTGATAAAAAGCCAACGCCAACCGACCAAATTGCTCAGGTATAATCTGATCCTGCAACCACTGACAACCCAACTGCTGTACACGATCCAGCTCCATCGGGCTCAGACCATCGAATAGACTCTGATCAGGTTGATCGTCACTAAACCAAGCATACACAGCCAACATCACCGCTGCCTGTGACCTAATTCGAGTATCGAACTTAGCTGCCCACGTCTTCACTTCGCTTCGTTCTTTCAGAAATTTTATTTTCAAAAGTTGATCTTTCGTTAATCTATCTAAGTCTAGTTCTGTTAACAAGAATAGATTCGCTGCATAAGCGAGCTGGTCCATTAATGTAAAGTCAGCTATTACCGCACCTTGTCCTTGCCGTTGTTGCTCCCAATCCTTCTCAAGCTTACGCTGTTGCTCCAATAGTGCATTCACAGCAGTTACCGGTTCAGACTCCTTACGGAGCTTCGCGAACAACTGCGACTTCGCCTGTTCAACGAAATACACATCTCGAGTCACGATAGGATGATGTTTACCCCATATCCCAACCAGTTGCATAACGTCCTTGGCTTTCGGCGCTTGAGTGAACTTTTCTAGAATATAAGGTTCGAACAATGCTTTAGAGAAGCCACTACTCAATACCATATCGAAGAATGCTTTACTAAGTTCGGGATTACTCTCGATCACCTTATAGAAAGAAGTAACAACCTCTTTACGTTTCGTAGATGAGGCATGACTAATAGCAACCATAAGATATGTAACGATTTTGCCTTCATTATTCTTACCACAAATACGATAGTAGTCCTTGAATGCTTCCACGATAGCCAGATCTGGCACCTGTCCCTGCTTAATGAGATCAAATTCCTGGTCAAACCGAGCGAGAAAAATATCATTCAACCGCACTTTGCTCAACATCGCACCTGGAAGTGATAAGTAATCCAACAACCCACGCAGCAGCGTGCTTTTATTGTCTTCAAACAGTACATCGTTGCCTTCCTCTATCTGAAAAAATACCGCCAGCTCATGGTAGCTTGAAATAGACGTCTTCCGTATATGATCCATATCCGCTAACATCACTTCAGCGAACTGGTAGAAGCTCTCTGCACGCTCTGGACGATCAAGATTACTCCATGCGAAATCGAAATAAGACGGTTTCGAGAGGTCCACATCTACATTCGTGACACGCTTGGCTACCAGATCAAAGGTAAAGTCCTTCTCGACATTCCGATCCCCTGGACGCAGACTAGCTCTCTCTACGAACATAACATGAATCCCTTTTTTACTCTGAGGCTCTTTCGAATACGTCAAGAATCCAAGCGCTTTGCGAAAAGCATACGGCAAACTACCGTACAGTACTTCAAGTAGTTGCTTAGCAACCATCGATATCTGTTCCGCAGGTACATCTAGGGAAATATACACCTTTTTCTTGCTCGTCACTGCCGTCATCACGGCAAATAACAGTTGCTTGAACATCTTCTCATCCATATTCAGGCTTGCTAGGAGAGTAGCCGTATTCGTTCTACTAGAATTGATACCAACTCCAATAGGTAACGAATTCAGTTCTGGTAGATCCAAGCCTTGTTCAATATCATAGGTATCGACGAAATCAGCATGAAGCCATGAAGCATAGTTCGCAACAACCTCTTCTGAACGCTCGCTAGGAATGACATAATTATGTGTAAAAAAGGCACTTCGAAGCCCCGTAAAATCTGCCGATTGATATACACTACGTCCAATAATCGTCTGATCGTTATCCGTATGATAGAGATGCAAGGCTTCGGGATACATAGCCGTATCCTTCTCCCCACGTGCGGACAATTCAGCTGGGGCATCGTAGAAGCAGAAAGGATGGAGCATTTTTTTGATAAAAGAATGGTCTAGCCCCTTCGATCTTGCGATCGTATCAAACCCTTCCGTTGATCGAAAAATCCCGCGCCGCTCGCGTGTGTATAGCTGTTGCTGAATAAGTTGGGGAGTTGTGTTCTCCACTATTCCTCTCTCCCCTCAATGTACATTAATTGATAGAGTAGCCAAATGAACGGTTCATCCACCCGAATGGGACTAGCGACACCTTGAAGTTTCTGATTAACCGGATTGCTCCCCAGTGCCGACACCGCGAAATAGGCTGTATTGGAGAAATACACATCCATCGTTCCCTTGAACGGTCGATCCACCTTCTCAATAAACCGTCGAATTTCCCCGTCGATGTTCTCGAATTCCGTCAAGTTAAGCCAATCACGATGCACCATATTATTAAAAACATTACTATTCGACTTAATATACTCGCCATCTTCATCCTTCAACGAATGGAGCATATCGCTCTTCGTCAGAACTACCGCTGTCGGAATATCTGTTTTGCCCTTCTCTTCATAGGCAATAAAATCACCGAACATCGTCAAGACGACATCGCGCGGTTCATCATATTGTGACACCCATCCGCCTTCGGAATCGCCAAATTTAATACGAATCTTCTCACGAATCGAGCGAATCTGCAGTGGATCAACCATGAATAGAATACCTGATGAATTCTTAATATGCTGGCCATGAAGCCCTAGATAATCCTGATCAACCATACCTTCACCCGCTACATCAAAGAACACGAGTGTAAGTGGCGGCTTCGATTCATCTTTAAATACAAATTGAAAAATAAACGGTTCTTGCATTTTCTCCTTTTGTGTCGAAGCTAGCAGATCTCCCCGTTCAAATAGCGGTTCTTCGTATAATGTGCGGAACTTTCGACTAATCTCCGCATTCAGTGGCATACAAGCTGCATCGAAATTATCTGCTGTCGTATTTTGTAGCGTATGGATTAGAGATGTCATATACACCGACTTCCCTACTTGAGATGCACCAACGATGGAGATAATATTGCTCGGCACTTTACCTGAAGTAACCGGTAGCTCATTATGACACTTCGGGCACAGTCTTCTACGGGTAAGTACACCATAGCGATCATTCAGTCCAATGAGCACATGATCTGAATAGACCCGATGTTCTTCTGGAATATCATTGGGATGGATAATGGCTTCTATATCATCAACCGAATCTAGTCCGAAGCGCTCACGGTATCTATTCAGCTCATCATCTTCACCCAATGCGTAGTTCTCATCATCTTCACGATGGTGGGCCGCGCGAAACACGACCTCAGCAGGCGTGAATTTCTCGAAACAAAACGGACACACAATATCATAGAATAAAGGCTTGGGTGCTGCCTGTGGTTTCTTTTTGAACATATCGAAAATGGCCATAGTATCCTCCTTAAAGATTTACTGAAAGCTGCTTAAGAACAGTGGTGTAGGGTAGCCGCTACGATAACGGATTGTACTTACGATCGCTGTTGACCTCGGATTTCCTGATTGTATAAACCCTTTAACGGTAGAAATCCGATGTCAAAGCATATGCTTCCGAAGTAGTTTTCCTACGGAAAACTTGTAGGCGATCACTTCGCTTCTACAGTACAATTCCGTTCTCTTCGCTATCTTTCCTACTCTAGCCATTATTCTCAGCAAACACTCTTTCTCAAAACTTACGTCGTCAATATCTAAACAGAAACGGCTACGCCGTCCTTTTACAAAAAGGTTCCTACGGTAAATGGCTGGGGAAGCGGAAGAGACCCTATGCTTGCTATCCAAGGCGGTATTCCTTGTTTAGTTGTAAAAAGTACATCTAAATTCCGGCCTATCCATCCACTGGCTATTTTAAATGCAGAACATACATCTAATTACTCTCAAACCTCTACTTTTCGCCGTTTCCCCATTTTTAGATGTAGCTTCTGCAGCTATTTCACTCTATCACGCCTTTACCCACTAATTAACTGCAATTTCTGCAACTACGAAAGCAGACGGTGGAACGGCTCACATTTGAGAAGAGATACGCTACTACTCCTTCGGAATTATATACGTTCTTAAAAGTTAAAAAATCAGATCCCACCGGGGCGATCAGGTTACTCCGGCATTAACTCGTACAGCTGGCCGTATTTGGGGCCGTCGGTAAAGAATAGCCGGATGAAGTCGTTCTTTCCTACCTCAATCTCCGGCAGGACGTTTCTACCCGGGTTGAAATGCTGCACGAATGGATAGACGGTACCATCTGATTTATTGGATGGGTAGCTTCCTTGTTTCTTAACGTAGCATATTACGTCTTTGGAAATGGGGACTTCTGTTGTCACCCTCATTTGGATCGTTTTATATTTTTGAAATAAACGTTGTTTCTGCTTAATGGAATATATAATCCGCGCTCTGCCCGTACTGACTACCTTACGGTTCTGTCCATCCTCTTGGAGAATGAGAACCGACTCATCGTTATCGAGCCAACAAGCAAACACCGTATACACCCATCCACCAATACCTTGAGCCCGTTCATGATACCCATTATTAGCTTTATACTCATCTCGCGTGTAAAGCTTCAGGCTATCTATTGCTGGCTGCTCCAGTACCTCTTGATCTGATGCTACTCGGTGTATGTAGACCGCTTGAATCCCATCTGGCCACAACCAGCGTAGGATACAGCGATCTTCATCCACTTGATGCACCAACTCACGAATGACTGGAGTAGATGAGTCCGCATGTAAATATTGCAACTCTCACTCACCTCCATAAGACTAGAATCCCTTACTACTGTTCTTGTTCCGATTATGGGAACCATCTGCGATGACACCTGCATGCCCCGGTCTTTGTCTACCTTCTTGCAATAGACCATTCTCCTTGATCGGCACGATCCATGTAAAGATCGCCATAATGCCTGCCAGGATAAGACAAGCCAACAGACGGATCATACTATCTTCCGGCGATTGTCCTGACAATCCGAATTCCAGCACGAACCCCGCGATCAATCCTCCAACACTACCTCCAATGCCGAAACTCTTGGCAAGATGACGGTTATCGAATATGAGGCCAAGTGATAATCCTATCGCTGTTCCAATGAGAATAAATGAAATAATGCGTAGAGCCATATAATAACTGCTATCCTGCGTCGGACCTGTTCGCTCTGTCAGAAGTGTACGATCACCGATTCTGTCATATATATGTCGAAATACGAAGGACAGATCATCTACATTATCTACGTCGGTATACTGTCCATTCGTTCGATTGGCAATTTCCTGTAGCAATACAGCACCCTCTGAATTGCTAACACTCATACCGACCGTATTAATAACAATCTCTTGCTGTACATAGTCAGCTAACGCCGTGTTCACATCCATCTCACTGAACCCGTCGGATAGCAGAATAACCATCGTTCCTCGTTTAGCTTGTGTCTGATCCTTAATATGTTGCATCGCTTCCTGAAGTGCCAAGGCAATTTCTGTTCCACCATCTGTGGCAGTAAGTTTATCTATCTTAGCATACACCTCTTGTTTCACCGCAGCGTCTTTCACCGAGACGAAAGGTTGAATCAGTCTAGCTTCATGAGTGAATTCAATCACGGCTACGCGCTTATCATTATCCATGATGTCAATAAGACTCTTAGCAGCCTCATAACGTCCATCATTCGGATCCGTCTCAAGCATACTACCCGAATTGTCGATCACGAGCACGATATCTTTAACTGGCTTCACGCGTCCTATATTCAGTCCGTATACGAATTCAAGTAAAAGGCCCAATGTGAATAGCATAATTAACGTAGCAGGCACAAGCAACTTCCATGAAGAACCTACATACCGTTGTCTCCAAGAGGGTCCACTCAAACGAGGATTAATCATCTCCGCAATGAGACAGAACAGACCGATAAAGAAGGCTAGTAGCCCACAATATAAACCTACAACGACAATCCTTGGTAGTTCTCCCTCTAAGTTGCCCAATATAATTTCTCCGGCTACAAAACCAATTGCTCCACCGATCAGGCTAAATAATAGCATGAGCATGCTTACTTTTCGTTGCATTTTTACAAGCACCCTTTCCACAATGGGAATTCACATCACTTATTGAAGTTCTGGAAGCACGCTAGGATCTAGGCCATGGAACTCGTACCCATTCTGCAGGTAGGTTTCATAGTACATTTTACCATTGCGATAATACATTAAATCTTCGATGTGGAAACCACCCATTAAGTTCAACTTCTCCACACCGCTGCTCCGATTCTCATGAACATAACCCAATTTGTAGATCCGTGATGTCTCATCAGCATCGAGGGAATAGCGAATAAATTCACTCTCTGAATCCCCGAAGAAGTACTTCTCCTCGTAACGATGCTCCTGCGTGTAATCCAACAACCGTAAATTAATTGCCGCGTGATCTTCCAATGTGTGATACAACTTCTTGAATAAATCATCCTTAGATAATACTTGTTTATTACTATAATCGATAGTCACATTCGCACGACGTAGTATTTCTTCTTCAAACGTCTGAGCAAATGGCTCTGCTGTAAGTATATTGTTGCGACAGATATGAATGAGTTTCGCTACCAATTGGTCCATTCCAGCCTCTAAAAGCTGTGTCACGCTACCTAAATACCGATCTTCGAAAAAGACTGCCGTACCCCGCTTCGCCTCAATATCACGCACAATACCCTCAGTCACTACTTCATAATATTCTAGAATGTTCTGTCCGATATAATCGTCTGCTGTACGGATACTATCCAATGCCGCTACACGTAGAGTTCCCTCTAATCGTTCCATCTGCTCCACTTGTCGCTTATAATGCTGATGCATTCGACTCAGTTCATCCTCAACCCGTTGATGAAGCTTAAGTTCTGATTCAAGCTGCAGAATATGAAGTTTTCTCCGATACACTGTATCTACCAAATATCGAATGAAGCTACGCAAATTATGCTTATCCATCATAGGCAGACGCGAGAAAGATTGTTCATCCACAACACTTTGGTAACATTGCTCAAGCTCGAACTTGGCTGATTCTAATTCCTTCGCCGTTTGTCGAATGGTACCACGTATATCTTCTAGCACACTTCCTGATTGCCCTAACTCATCGCTCCACGCTGCTACTTGATAGAATCCAATCTGTGGATAATCAAGCATTTGCTTCTTAACCGCTAGAGATAACTCATCACCTATCTGAATATGATCTAAGCGTGCTTGAATTTCCCTAATATAATTATCTCGAAAATAAATCTCGCATCCCTCACCATAAAGCGCATGCTCTGCTTCCCGAAGTGACAACCGTTTCAATGAATGATAACTCATCTTATGCGTCATAATGCCTGTCATCTCATCAATCTTGCCCTCGTCGGGCATCGTTGATTTCACCCGATTGGATATAGCTTGTGTATCGATACCGAAGAAAGCTAGCTTCTCTTTGCTATTCAACTGTACGCCATTCTTCATGCGAATAACCATCTGATTATAGAAGTGGTACAGTACCGTTAGCGCAATCGACTGATTGGGGCGTTTCACTTTCGAGAAGCCAGCAGATACGAACCCTTCCCGACCTGAATCCGATTTAATATTACTTTTAAAAGACATATTGTTATAGTTACGGTTACTCGATTGATGCTCCGCATCCTTCTGCTTACGGTTCTTCAACAGATTGACGTGACAAATAATCTCGTAGTTATCCTGCATATCATCGAATGATGAAATCCCTCGTTCATTCTTGTCCGAAAGTAAATACACAAGCTCAAATAGTGGGGCTGGTGAATGTGTCACAGGAATGGATAGACCATCCTCTGTGACATGTAGTTTCGCCGAGAAAGTATAATCACTCTGCTGCATATGCTCCAGCTCACGAAGAAAAGCTACGCCTACAGAATGACTATAACCAAAGGATTCAACCTCTTTCTCACTAATCAACCCGTATAAATCCATCTGTACAGACTTAAAGGACTGACTGAAGATGGATTTAGATAAGAGTGATAATTCCGGTAAGAACACATTAAGCGGGTCATCGACCCGCGTAATGAAAGAAAGATGGATCCGATCGAATGAGGAATATATTCGACCGAAATCCGATATGTTATGGCTTACCTTTCTCAGAGTCCGATTCAGCTCAATTAAATGCTGGTCATTCTCATAGAACCTTGCATACAAATCTTTACGCAAGCTTTTGGCACCACTTGATGTTGGTTCTGCAGGACCGGGTAGTTCGTACCGTAGAAGTCGAGGATGAGTAGTCTTATCCTCCACGTTAGCTCCTGTGCTCGATTGCGAGTCAGAGCTAGCTTGAGATTGGGATGCAATATGAATGTACATGACACCCGCGCTGTTATCCCACTTCTTATCATGAATTTCCATGATCGGTTCAATCGCCTCTGACACCTTATCTCCGATAAACACGAACACCGCCGGATAATGAATGCTGCTCTGATCATCTTCTTTTCCGTTCATCTTCTCTTCGGCGATCGCATACTCCGTAGCGAACTTTTCTAGCATTTCCTTCATCATTATTTCAACTTTCTACGAATATCGTTTAATTTAGATAGCATCTGCTTGTAGAATTGATACACTTCTTCTCCATTCGCCAGTTCAATCTTCTCATATTCCAACTGATCCCGACCATTAAGAAACAATTCATACAACTCATCTAATTTTGTTACCAATGATGAAATATCTTCAGATGCGGTAAGCTCCGTACCACGACGTGCTGCTTTACGTAGCAATGTGCTCTTGCTCTTCTCATCCAGTCTGCGGAAATGCTCGAACACCTCAGACTCGACATAATTCTGACTCTTCATCAGATTAGCAAAAGGTTCCCATGCTTCTTCCTCTGGGTCGCGGTCATAAACATAGAGCGCACCTTTCTTCGTGATCGTGTCCGTGTATAGAGCTTCAATGAATTGATCAAGCCACTTCTCATCGTCCTGGTGTTGGCTCATCAATTGTTCGAGTTCAACAGCCTTTGCGCTAATCATGTCATACTTAGCCAGTTCCTCCCGAACACGTTGAATCAGTTCAGGTGAACGAATCAAGTTTTCATTCGCCAAATCTTCGGAAATACTACCGAAGATATCTTTGCTAGACACTTTCTCAAGTCCGTGTGAGAGGAGGTGTCTCAACTCGTTCAATACACGCTTCACTTCCCCAAGATTCGGTTTAGCTGAATCTAGTTGCATATCGTATCCGCGAAGGTATTCAGACAAATCGAACGGCTTCGTCATCACAACAGCAAATCGATTGCTTGTGTTCTGATTGATGTCCTTCTCCACGATAACCTTCAGCGTAAGTGCCTTCGCAAATTCAGCCCGCACACGAGCGTTATAGGACTGAACACGCGTATTCATATAAGTATCGCCCCAGGACTTCTCTGGAATTGGTGAAGGAAGGTACGTCCAGTTCTCACTTTCCGTCTGCACCAAGTGGCGCCCAATGCCCTCTTTATCCAGAATGGTTCGTTCATAGCTTTCCTCATACACTTTAAGAGGTGTGTATACGAATAAGGGTACCCCGTTCTTCGTGTTCAACCAGAAAATACGATTCTTCACTTGGCTCTCTTTAACCGTGAAATGAGATCTCCCAACGGAATTATTCTGATAATTACGGATTCCTTTGAGAATGCTCGAAGCCCCAACAGGGACGGACACAAACCCCCAAGAAGGGAAATACAAGTTACCTGAACTATTACTCAAATGGAATACAGGTACCGCTTCCTCATCCAGCTTACTTGCGATATTACGCTCAACAAGCTTCTCAATAGACTCATCACTGCCGAATTTCATAATTAAGAAGTCTTCCATTGATTGTGTAATTAAATCACCGAATTTATCTCCTAGGAAATCCGAAATGGAGCTAACGATATCCACTTCTTGCTCTCTAATCCATTGATTTGAATGATTGAGAAGTTCCAGTGTGAAGTCGCGAATAAGATCGTCGACATCTTTACTCTCCATCATTTTACCAATAACTTTCGAAATATCCGGCACACTCACGAGGTTCCAATAGTACGTCTTGTTGCCCTTATGATCGGCCTGCTCGTCACCATGAATCAGAATTTCTCCGTTCTTAGCAAAAATAGCATTCAATGCGTTCAATATTTCTGTATATACGTTATAAATGCGGGTATTCTCGCCATTCAACAATTCATATAGATCTTCATAGAACTCAATCATCTGCTCTGTACGTTCTATATCCGCTTTAAGCCAGTATTCATTAATCTTAGCTTCGATATAAATATTCTTCTTCTTATCTCTGGAGACGAATGCACTCTTGGCATCCCCAAGTCTCTCGTTGGCTTGTTCGCTTGCTGCTTCAATATCTCTTGGAATACGATGTTGGTTCTCACGTAGTGTCTCAATATACGAGAGTAACATTTTGAGCAGACTGAAGCCCTTTTCCGTATAGATCAACCGTGAAACATAGAATGGCCCTTGTTCAGGATGTAAGAATATACGACGAATCTGATCGGTGAACTGTCCTACGATCTCTCCTGGCAGCTGCTTCTTGGCTTTAATATACTCTTCTCGAGCACGAGCCAAGAAATTCTGTTCCAGCTCTGTATCCATATTAACAACCTGATTCTTCACAACATTGCTATAGCTCAGACGCTCACTGTTCTCATACCCTGGAAGCGGCTCAGGTACACGAGATTCAAAGGTCTTCATCATCGTTTCAAGATCAATACCCAGCTTGCGAGCAAATGTCTCTACATCGTCCTGGCTTGGTGCCTTCTCGAACATTTTTTCCATCTTGCCGAATAATCGAAATGCCAAGTACGTCGTCATCTCTTCAATCGGTAACACGGCGGATGATGCACCAATAATATTGTATTCATAGTTCGCTGGGTACATCTTATTCATCTGTGCAATGTTCGTACGAATATTACTAATATAGTCATGAATGGCGAATTCCTCACCCGATGCCTTCTCTTCACTTGCCATAAAGTTCGTAATGTTCTCAGCCGTCACGTTCATACAGTAGTCATAAGCATTCTCAAGTAGCTTACCTTCGGTATTCGTTGCTGAGATCAGATGACATAGATTAAAGGGAGGTAGTGGCGAATTAACCGTCAGAATATTCCCATAACGTTGCTGGAATCGTTCACCACGACTATCCACATTCATCCAATAATCAAGTTCTTTGAGTGCGGCATAACCATTCTTTTTAATATATTCACGGGTATGTTCGCTCAGGCTCTTGTTGGATAAGTTGATATCAGGTGTAAACAAATAACCGAGTGTATTCACACGGTCAATTCCTGCCGAACCATGGTCGCGCTCAATAATACCTCGTACGATATAGGCGATATCCAAGAAGCATCCACTTCCCGTACCCCCTGATAGTCCCGTAAGCATGAACACCATAAGCTTCTTATTCGTGCCTACAGATAGTGTCTTAATCTTCTTATCGATCGCTTGCACGACTTGATTAATCTTAGTGAATAACAGTAATCGACCCGCTTGGCGAACACCAGCAGCGCCGTTCATACCGTCCGTAATACTCATCTCAGGGGATAACCAATCGGTAATATACGGTTCAAGCACACTTCGATTCTGCAACAACCCACCGATCTCCGCATTGGAGAGGAGCACGAACTCATTAATCGGATCGAGCCCAATCCCTTTATATTTCTTACCACGATCCTGTTCATTCGTCTCAAAAGCTAGAAACTCTACATTGTCTGGCTTATCGCGCTTCCGCTTAGAGGATGGATCTTCCGGCAACTTAAATCTGCGATTAATTTGGTATTTCAAGCGCAGCAATGCGTCAATACCTGTACCGCCAAGCCCAATAATAAGGATTGGATTATCAATCGTATCTACTCGGATCTTATCGCTGACAATCCCTCCACCTAACGAAACATCCAATTGCTGAATATGCTCTCTAACTACTGGCTTCATTAAATTTCCTCCTGAAAGCTTTACGAAGTAAAGCTACTTCGTAAGCATTATGCTAGTTACACCAGGTACTCGATCATGATCGTTTTATCTACGCTCTGTAAGGAAAGGCTGATTCGATCGCCGCCTTTAATGTCTAGTCCTTTGCTGGCATCCATCACGCGACCTGACTTCTCGATGTTTACGGTTGAACCATTCTTCAACAACAACCAGTCATTCTTACTCGGTTCGAAGATGATCTTCTCCGTTTCTCTCAGTTCGGGCGCAAGCTGTAGCAACTGATGCAGATTAACTTTCCCTTTAAATCCATTCAATTTCTTATATTGTGGATATGTCTTCTCACCAGTATTCTCATCTCGAATTTCAATAACCATCTGTCCAACAAATCCACGGTTGGCCTTCTTCACAGCGGCTAGAATAAAGTAAGCTGCCGCAAGGATTGCAGCAAGTGCTATGACACCACCTACGACCGCTAGGATCGGAAAAGGCTTCTCATCTTTGCCCGCTTCCGGTGTGGGTGTTGCTGTTGGTTTACTTGGAGTAGCTCCGCCAGGCTTGGCACTAATCTTCACGGCAGGCGTTTCGCGATAAAGGCTCTTATCCTCTGCAATAACCATGATTTCATAATCATGCTGATCCGCTACCTGATACGTTCCCTCGAAACGATCACCTGTGTTGGTCATCTGTATCTCTTTCGTATCTCCACTATCTATGTCCTTAACAACTAGCTTAGCATTCATATTCTGATAAAGTGTGCTATTTTGTAACTTTTGCCCATTACTTGTTAAATAAGAGACGATATCGATCTTATCACCCTTCTTATACGTATTGCTTGCAAAAGGATCCATAGCAAGCTCAACATCGTAGTTGAAGACGAGATTAATATCGATCTTATCCTTGGCCACACCTTTCACCTGAAGCTTCCAATCGCCATTCATTGGGGTTAGTAACTTCAATAAGGAGTAGCTCTTTGATTTGGAATATAGAATATCATTCGCAGGAATCGTCTTGCTTGCTCCTGTAGGATCCGTTAATTTGACCTCAACCGGTTGGGCTGACATGATAGAAATATTAGCTTCTAATACATTGTTATTGGGCACATTGATAATGACATCTTGAAAGCTTCCGTTCCCCGTCATAGACTGTACGGGTACAATCTTAAGCTTCAAGTGACTCGCGAAGATTTCACTTAATATTTGCGGCAGATCATCAGCCGTATTGGTGGAGAATGGCTTACCTCCGGTTTTCTTCGATATGTCGGCTAGAGCATCCTTATTGAGTTTCCCATCAGCGTTAAGCCCAATCGTATATACCGGAATACCACTCTTATTAGCATCGGCAATCGCTTGTTCTAATTCCTGTGCAGACTGTTGCTCCGTTCGACCCTTAGCCTTATCGAAATCGTTGTTACCATCAGCCAGTAGTACAATCATCGGTTCATGAGTGGGGTCTGCCCCCTGTAGCAATACTTTTACGGCCTCCTTAATACCTACAGCGACGTCGGTATAAGGTCCCCGATCTAACTCGTCAATGAACTGCTTCAAATCTTCCTTATCAGCGGCTGACTTAATCTCAAGCAATGCCTTCTCTCGCTGTATTTTATCCGTATACGAGATAATTCCAACCTTGTCTCCTTGAACGGATAGCATATCAATAAACATCTTCATAGCTTCATTACCAATTTTATCCGGATCACTCTTCTTCATCGAGTTACTTGCATCTACAACGAGCATGGCATCAATCTGTGAGGACGATTGAGCTGCTGTCACTTCCTGTATACTATAAGAGTACGGAAGCAGTAATAACGATAAGACAATCAGTACACGGAGTGAGAGTTGTTTTTTTCGAAACATAGTTATACCCCTTTATCATGAGATCATTGTGAGAACTGACTTCTCATCTATTTTAACTCTAGGTGATAAATCTTAAGTAGTTGTTAAGAAACCCTTAAGTTCCACTAAAAAAATTCCCTGTTATCATAATATCATGCTTCTTGACAGACTACTTCCTATCATTACCATGACATTATGATATAATTAAACCCATCAAAGTTCAATCAATATAGGCGAAATGCCCCAGATCCACATATGAAAGGAATCCAATATGATTGTATACGTTTGTTTAAGTGTTTTGATTCTTTATGTTGCTACTAAATCAGTTATATACTTTAAACACCGTAAATACACGCCTTCTTACGATGAATTAGATCAAAAGCTACTTTCCCTAATCAATCATAAGGGGGAACAGCATGACTAAGAAGAGAGCTGTTACTTTTAGACCCTATATACAGACGCGTTACGCCTATGAAAAGTTGAGAATATGTAGCCATTGCCAGCATTTCACAGCACTATGGGAAGAACAATGTCGTGTGTGTGGCAAAACTAAACTTATTCCGGTTACTCAAAAGGCTACATCCAGTGTAAAACGAACGATGCGAAATGAACAACTGATTGCGCTCCTGATTGGTTTGACTGGCATCTTTTTCAGTCAGAACTTTGGGCAAATGATCCTATGCGCTGGAGCTGTTATCCTATTGATCGCTCTGCTTTGGGTGATACAGAGGAAGGCGCTTCCTAGTGAAATCCCTTTGGAGCTGGACAAATTATTCGAACGAGAGCAGCTTCATATTCTTGAAGATTTGAAAAATAATCGTAAGACAGCGGTCGCTGCGTTAAAAGAAGATGAACTCCTAACTTATGAAATGTTAAGGGAAATCAGCACTCTCGTTCATAACGATAAAATTCGTCTGCAGCAAGTTGTATTACTTCAATCTTTTATCCTTCGGAAGGATATGGATTTAGCGGTTGAACCTTTACTGATAGATGAATTCGATAGCGATCTAGCAGCTTATATCGGTGAAATCGCCAAAATAAAAAGAGATCTGATTCAGAATAGCTCTATCCGGTATATTCTTGCCTATGAGCCATATATACTTGAAATGGAGCATGGCATTGAAATTCTGACGAATGTCGTTGGAGCATCCGTTCGATTGAAGAAATATGTTGAGACTTACCCTGAATTCGTTCAACGTTATGCCCGTGGACTTTCGAAAGACCGCTTCTTACGGTTATACCGATTGATTCGCCAGTATCCAGACCACTCATGGGGTCATTTAGCTAATGAGGTGGCAAGTATCCGAAGCGAGTTGTATGAATGGGACCCTGACTTTCAATGATACAGTTAAAGAGGCTATAAGACTATGACGAAGATAAGGGTGATAACCCTGCGAAAACTATTAATATTGTGTTGCGTTGGCATGATGATTCTAATTGGTGTGAAATTTTATTACATTCAGCAGAAGATATCTGCAGTCACCGAGGCTGATCGACTGTACGCTCTCAAGGATCTCATTGGAGCTGAAGAATGGTATCATAAAGCACACAAGAACAAATCGATACAGTATAAGGAACCGGATATTTCCTCGCGACTGACTGAGCTAGCACCGATCAGTGAGATTAATTCTAAACTGAGCGAGATTGATAAAAATGCTAAGCGTGCTAGCGATGATGGAGATTTCGAGATACTCATGACGGTGTATAGAGACTTAGAAGTATTTCGTGGGCTCTATATGAAGGATGGTAACACGTATGCACCCTATTATCGCCAGATTTCTGCTAAATATGAAGTTTCCGATGACTTCACAGCCTATTTCCAACATTTCAAGACTGTCTTCTATCAACAAATGGAGCACAATCTTGATACCAAGAAGTATAGTAATGAGTCCTTCAAATGGAATCTCTTGACCATCCCTGACGCATTCTTTGGTGATGCAGATCTGAAGAAGACTCAACTTTACGACAAATTCAAAGTATATGATCATCGCAAAATGGCCCAAATAGCCGCGAGTGGTGAGTACCAAACTCTTTTAGATGAGTCATTAGCTATGTTGAAACTCTATGATGCCCATCAAATTAAAGCAGACTGGATTACGGATCAATCCGATCTTCTGGCGAGAACCTTCTTGGAGAATGATGCTACGAATGAAAGTTATGCTATATTTGCAACTCATGCAAAGAGCTACAATGCTTTCGTCCAAGTTGCCAACTTTAAGTCCTCCGTGGAGCCTTACATTACGAAACAAATAAGCACATGGATGAAAGCGGCAAAGCGCAACGTATCAAAGAACGAATTTGAGAACGCCATTGCTATATACGAAGGACTTGCCGATTACAAGGATACTACCCTTGAGGTAAAAGAAGCACAGCTAGCATGGAACATCCATGATCCGATCCGTATCCTACAGAGTAGTGACCCAACACGCATATTCACCTCTATAAGTAGCGGAAGCAAACGTTTCGGCGCTTCAGTATATGTACTTGCGTTGGATGAACAGAATTCGATTTACTTCGCAAGAATGAATAAGGATGAGAGTGTTCAAGTACTATCTAATAATAGCTTCCAGCATGATGGGAATATTCAAGACATCTTCATCGAAGATTCGCTCAGTACGAAGGCATTCCCAGTCATTCTTATTCAAGGAGAATCCACCTCAAGAAATGCGCTATTTACCGCCATTGAAGTACGGACAGACGAAATGGTCACATTGTTCCAGATCCATGCGGATGGTTATCAAGTGGATGACAACGGACAGCTCCTAGTGGATAATCCAGATACAATAGAGGGTCCTAGCCAAGTTGCTATATACCAACGCTCTGGGGATAGCTATTCATTCGTTGGCGTGCAGCAAGATTTCATTGACATTTCCGTGGAGGACCTCATTCTATATATGCATGACAAGGTGAAATTCAGTACGACGATCATCCAACCTGGATACAGTGAAGCCTTTGCGATCATGGATGATAGCTACGTAAAACTTACAGGAAGCTATGACTTTTATGAAGGTTCCATTTCCGTAACGGGTATATTCAGTAGGTACGAATATATCTATGTTCAGGATGAGTTAATATCTATTCCGGTATTCGAAGTGGAGAGCATGGAGTAAATGATAGAGTATCAAGTGGAACTTATACTTTCTTATATTTCAAAAAAAAGAGTGGGTCCTCTGTATTAAACAGAGACCCACTCTTTTGCTATTTATTTAAAATTATTCTACAACGATAACCACTTTTGTTTTCTTACCGCCATAACTAACCGTGATCGTAGCTTTCCCTTTACCATTAGCTTTGATTTTGCCATCTTTAACGCTTACCGCTAAAATCTTCGATGAAGTCCATAGCGCTGCCTTAGATACATTATCTTCGCTTCCGTCGGTAAAGGTCGCTGTCGCGATGATATCAGCCTGCTGTCCAACTGTCATTTTCAGACTCACTTTATCCGTCTGTAAATACTTCAACATGTCGACATCCACTGGAATACTTATGGATTTACCTGCATATTTAGCTGTAACCTTTGTTTTACCATATGCTGCGGCAGTTACTTTTCCTTTGTTCACTGTCGCAATTTTATAACTACCCGTTTTCCATTCTGCCAAATCCGTTACATCCTTGGTTGAACCATCACTGAATGTCACGATAATGTTGACTTGTTCTTCTTTAGAACTAGCACTAACTGTTTTCAATGATACGGATTGATGTGAAGCTTCGATACTTTGAACCATATCTACTTCTACTGAAACGGTCACTTTCTGACCACCATATTCAGCTGTAATTGTAGCTTTACCCTTTGTGTAACCTGTTACTTTGCCCTCTTTCACAGCAGCTACGGATGGACTGCTTGACTTCCAAGTCACATCTGCTCCCGTAAGTACTTCACCATTACCGGATGAATCCTTTGCCGTAAGTTCGATATTCTTACTCTCACCAGCACTCAGTACCATAAGTTGAGTATCTGCTTCGAGTTCTTTGACCAATCCCACGTTTACCTTCATGGTGTACTTCGTCTTATCATACAATGCTGTAATCGTAGCCGTTCCTGTTGCAACACCTGTAATTAGTCCATCGCTATCTACTTCAGCAATTTTCTCATCACTCGTGCTCCATTCTGCTTCACTTGTTAGAACAATATTTTTAAGAGGGTCCTTCGTATCATGCACAGCTATAAGACTAGCTGGATAAGGAATGTCTTTCTTGATATCAATAGTTTTAGCATCTAGCGATATTGAAACAGGAATATCGACGCTGACCTTAGTCGTAACCGTTATTCCACCATAAATGGCGCTAACCGTCGCTTCACCCTTTTTATATGCTGTAAGCTTACCGTTTGATACAAATACTACAGCCGCATCACTCGAACTCCATGCAGCCTTGTCCGCCACATTCGTTTTACCCGTTATATCAGCGTAAGCAGCATGAAGCTCTAGCGTCTTAGTATCTCCAACGCTCATTCCCACTTTATCCTCAAGGTCAAGGTGGCGCGGAACGTCAACATCAACCTGAACCGTCACACTCTTATCCCCATACTTCCCAGTAATCGTCGCTGACCCAACGCCTTCAGCATAGATTACTCCTTCTTTGTTAACATAAGCAACGGACTCATTACTAGAAGTCCATGTTGCTAGTTTAGTAACAATGAGATCTGGACTATCAGGATATACAGCTGTTAAAGCGAGCTGTTGTGAAGCATTACCCCCAGTAACAAGACTCAAATATACATTCTGTATATCAACTACCAATTTACGTGTCTTATCAACATCAACCTCGAGGGTTACTGTCTCCGCGCCATAACTAGCTGTTATGGTTGCCGTTCCTGCTCCATAGGCAGTAATCTTACCTTTAATCACATCTGCGACATTCTTATTGCTTGTTGTCCATTTCGCATCTTCAGCCACATCTCTCTGAGATCCATCAGGATACGTAGCTGTCAATGTAACGGTCTGTGAATCCTTTGGATCCTTTGGATCTTTTATCAATAATGATATCCGATCCACACCTAGATCCAGTCGTTTCACATTCTCCACCGTTACTTCTAATGTAACGGTCTGGTTCCCATAAGAAGCTGTAATCGTCGCTACTCCTGCACTTTGAGCCTTAACGTTACCATTTATAACAGTAGCGATATCATCATTACTAGAGGACCAATTTGCTTTATCCGTAACGACCTCGGATCCAACATAGTCAACGTAAGTCGCTTCTAGTTCAATTTTTTTACTATCATTCTTACGAAGCTCAAGACTTTGTACGCTCTTCGTTAGAGATTTCACCTTTTTGCTGACATTTACTTCAATTTTTTCAGTCTCTTTATCACCATAAATACCAGTTATGGTGGTAGTACCTTCCTTTCTAGCTGTCACCGTACCATTAGATATCGTTGCAATGGTATCGTCTTTATTCACCCAGTTCGTGATTATCACATTTTTCTTCGTATCATTGTCGTAACTGGCTGTTACGGTTAGTGTTTCTTTCCCACCAATTTCAAGAAATAATTCATTCTTGGAAATTTCAAGTTTAATCAAGTTCGGTGTTTCAGCTGCCCAGGACGTCCCCGCACTAGCCAAGCTTATAATTAGGATTAATGACATCATTAGGGACCTTTTAAATCTAATATACAATGTTATTTCCCTCCAGTTCTCTTTTTCAAATCTTCTTAGTTACTTTAACTATCGGCAATAGAAGACAAAAACATTAGGAATTCGGGATATTTATATTCCCTATTCTTGAAGTGCACGCTTAGCCAAGACCTGTAGAACAATATCATCCATCGGAGGGTTATGTAGTCCAGCACGGACATCACGGTACATTCTTTCCAGTGGTAGATTCCTTGAAAGGCTACTTGCTCCTACGATTCGCATGGCTTTATCTACGATACGAATGGCATGGTTGGTTACGATATATTTAGCCAGACCCAAATCTGGCTTAAGCGCTATACGTCCATCTGGATCTTGATCCCAACGATCAGCGACAGAATATAACAGTGTACGTGCCGTGATGAGATCAGCCTCCATCTCCCCAATCTGTTGCTGAATACGTGGAAGCTCCGCGATCGGTCCAGGCAGACTATTCGGCTTATAGTTCTTGGCGAAATCCACTGCGAAATGGCGAGCAGCATAAGCGATACCGATATAACATGCAGGAATATGCAGAAGCGATCCGCCGCCATCATCTTTCATTTGTCGTTGTTTCTCTGTCATGGATAAGCTGATCACTTCTTCGTCGGGGACAAATACGTTATCTAGAATAACGTCATGGCTACCTGTAGCACGCATACCTAGTGTATCCCAAGTCTCTTCCAAGCTAAATCCGGGTCCTTTCCTAACAAAAAACTCCCCTACCTCATCATTACCCTCGATCCCTGCTGAGATCGTAAAGTGTTCAACAATCGGGCTAAGCGTACTAAACGTTTTACGTCCACTAATGGACCATCCCCCATCTACCTTCACCGCTGTAGTCTGAGGTTTGCCCCCTCGGGTCGGACTCCCTGTTGCCTGTTCGCTAGCAAAATGGTTAATAACAGCGCCATCTTGAACCACTTCCGCACTGAAACGTGCGAAAAATTCCTCAGACCAACGATTCGTAAATCGAAGACTCAGAATAAGCGCCATATGCCAGCCAACTGCTAAGGCAGTTGAACCATCTCCACGAGCAACCCTTTCTTGCGCTAATAACATTTCATAGAGAGATAATTCCTCCCCACCATATTTCTTCGGTACCGTTAGTTTCAAATACCCCGCATCACGCAGATCTTTGAAATTATCAAAGGGAAATGAACCTTCCTTATCATGTTTCGGTGCACGCTCTGCGAACTTTATAGCTAGTTGATCCGCAAGTAAGGCTATTTCGGCCTCTCTTTCGTTACGTATACAAAAATCTGATGACTGCTGTTGTGTCATTTATAGGTGACCTCCTCATATATTAAGCTTTCGTTCAAGCGACCACTTAATTAGTCAACTCATTTCGCGCTCTTAACAACGTAAAGCGGTTCATACGAACATGATGCGCCTCTCTGAGACTAAGGTCCAATAGCTCCTGTTCTATTCCAAGCTCTGTTGGTTCGATAGGTCCTCCTACCTGATGTAAAAGACTAGCCAATACTTCCGCGTCAGGAATATTCGCTACTTCCTGTTGAATTTCTTCCCAATGAGCATGGATGGCTGCAATGCGCTCTACTTGGATTTTATCAGTAGCATCTGCACTGAACTCCTCCGCAAATGGCGAAGCTGCAAGTTGGTGATACAGTCTAGAGATTTGGATACATGCTACGCCTACTTTGGCACCATGTAATAGCTGTCTTTTACCCAAACGAATATACTCCATCTCCCAATAATGGGACAAATGATGTTCTGCTCCGGAAGCGGAGTGGGATTGACCAAATAAAAGCATGGCTAGACCTGATTCAATCAATGAGCTAATTAAAGTACGGATACCGTCTTCTTGCCGCTCTGCAATACGCTCCACTTGCTCAACACAGGACTGTAACGCATTTCTAGTAATATCCGCCACAGCGACAGAATAAGGCTCTCCCGCAACGATACTTCCAAACTTCCAGTCGAATAATGATGTGTACTTTCCGATCATATCCCCAAATCCTGCCGCTACCATTGCCCTAGGTGCTTGTGTCAGAATCGAAAGATCTGCAAAAATAGCATCGGGTCCAATCGCCTGAATGGTCTTCTTTTCTCCACGCAGAATAATCGGTGCTCCCTTGGAATTAAAACCATCTACGGAAGGTGCAGTAGGTACGGATACAAATGGAATACCGGTTGTATAGGCGGCATATCGAGAAATATCATGAATGGTCCCTGAACCTGCAGCGATGATGATGTCAGGAGTGAATTGTTGAATATCAATGATCAACTGGATAATGGAAGCCTCATCCGCGATAACATCTCCCTGAGAATTAGGCTTAATGATCGTAACCCGATTAGCTATCCCAACACGATCAATCGTTTCCTCTAGCGTTCTCCCTGCGATCTCATAGGTGATATCATCAGCAACAATGATGACTTTATGAACTATTTTCTTTTCGAGATAGGCTGCAACTTTATAAATCGCTTCATTCTCAATGACCAAATCCATTTCAATAGCTTTCAGTGCACTCTCATCGAGCTCAGGGGCAGCTTGTTTAATGCGACTCATGATATCTGTCATAAGATCATCTCTCTTCTATTTAGTATGGAATCACTTAACTTGTTCTAATTCTAAAATATCTATCACATCAGCTAGTGAACTCCAGATCATATCCGGTGTTACACTACTAGCTTCTGCTTCTGCTCTATTCACGGAACCTGTTAATACGAGTGCAGTCATCATTCCTGCATTCTTGCCGAGTCCTATATCTGATACCAGACTATCTCCAATCATCATACAGCGTTCAGCCGGCAGTCCAATCGCCTCAAGTGCCGCTTCAGCCATTAGACTTGAAGGCTTGCCAATAACAACCTCTACCTTCTGATCTGTCGAAGCCTCTATCGCTCCGATCATTCCCGCAACATCAATCGAATCTCCTTCATCACCTGGAAAAGTCTTATCCGCATTCGTAGCTATGATCCGCGCTCCATGACGTACAGCCCGAAAGGCCTCATTCAATTCCTTGTACGTAACAGTCTCATGCAATGTGATCACTAGCCAATCCGCTGATTCCGGCTTCTCTGCTAGCTTAATCCCTGCCAACTCCAGCTCATCTCGTAATCCTTGCTCTCCCAGAACCCATGCCCGACAACCTTCATCATGGTTTCTTAAGTAGTTAGCTGTCACAGTAGACGTTAACAGAATCTCTTCCTCTTGAACCTTGATTCCCATTCCAAGTAGCTTATCATGGCACATCTTTCTCGATATATTGCCACGATTACTTAAGAATACTATTCTTTTACCCTTTGATTTCAAGTAAGCAATGGTATCCAATGCTCCATCAATAGCCTGCTTGCCTTTATATACTGTTCCATCTAGATCTATCACGTACCCATCAATATTCTCTAACATATTGTTATCCACCTCAGTTTTCAATCTTCCTATCTTCTATTATATATCATTCTAATTTCTCCGTTCATTTTTTGAGATTTCTAGAAACTAATTTCAATTAAGATTTGACCCTATTTACTGATTTTTATTGGATTTTAAATACATTAAAATTTAATATATGTAAAAATGATTATTGTTGTAATCCCCTTTATTCACTAAGATTGCCTTAACCCCCATCTTTCATCATGATTCGTTCTCGTACAAGCTATCTGTTGGGATGATTACATTTCATCAAGGAGGTGGCGCGAGTTTCATTCAGATCGAGAAATCACAACCATGTTCTAAGCATAGTGAAGATCAGTCCGAACAATAAGGAGGAGATCATTATGAAATCGAACACCGCAAAGAAGAACTATAAAATTTGGCTAAAAACGACTCTTTCAGCTCTTTGCCTATCCCTTGCTATCCCATTATTCACGTTGGGTGCTGTAGCCGCCGCTACACCTTTTAGCGATAACTTCAACGACGGTGATGCTAATGACTGGGCTCCAACGACTGGCAGTTGGTCAGTTATACAAGATAGTGGCTCTTATGTCTATTCTCAATCGAGTACAAGTGAAGGACGGACATCAGCAGGGAGCCAATCTTGGGGCGACTTCACTGTAAATGCAGATGTTAAGATAGATAATTTCAACGGCACTAATCGCACCTATGTAGCAGGACGTTATAAGGATGGCAACAATTATTATGCTGCCTCTCTCTATAACAAAGATGGGGGTCAACTTGAAATCCGTAAGAAGGTGGGCGGGTCATCATCAACGCTTATCTCCAAAGCATATACGTTATCTACTGGTGTATGGTATAACGTAAAGCTCGAATTGGTTGGGAACACTATCCATATGTATGTGAATGACCAACTCCAATTGACGGCGACCGACTCAAGCCTATCCTCTGGTGCTATAGGATTAGTATCTGCCAAGACCGTTGCGAAATTCGATAATGTCATGGTAACAGACGGAGGAATAACCCCACCCGTAGATCCAGATCCTAATCCTGAACCAGAACCTGATCCAAATCCCCAACCGGCAGAGGGTGATCTGTATGTTGCACCCAATGGCTCAACAAGTAACCCCGGCACCATTTCAAGTCCAACCACATTGAATTCTGCTATTGCCCAAATTGCAGCAGGAAAAACGATATACTTGCGTGGAGGAACATACAGCTTATCATCCACGGTTACGATAGAAAGGGGTAACAATGGGACTTCCAATGCCAATAAGAACCTTGTCGCCTACGGAAGCGAAATACCCGTTCTTGATTTCTCTTCGCAAGCATTTGCTTCAACGAATAGAGGACTACAGCTGTTCGGACATTATTGGACGGTTAAAGGTCTTGAGGTAATGGGCGCTGGAGACAATGGTATTTACATTGGTGGTAACAACAATAGAATTGAGAATGTAGAGACACACCATAATCGGGATACGGGGGTTCAACTCGGACGGTATGCTTCCACAGCTGGATACAGTGACTGGCCAAGTAATAATCTCATTCTCAACTCTTATTCTCATGATAATTACGATACCGATAATGGGGAGGATGCAGATGGTTTCGCAGCCAAACTAACCGTGGGACCAGGAAACGTATTCGACGGTTGTATCGCCGCTTATAACGTTGACGATGGTTGGGATTTATACTCCAAGACTGAGACAGGCGCCATTGGAATTGTCACTATCCGAAATAGTATTGCTCATCATAATGGGCAGACTTCCAACGGATCATCAACGTCAAATAGTGACGGTAACGGATTTAAGCTCGGCGGAGAGAAAATTGCGGTCAATCATATTGTCGAGAACAACATCGCATACCAGAACAAAAAACACGGATTCACTTACAATAGTAATCCCGGTACGATTCAAATGAAGAATAACACCTCCTGGAGTAACGGCCAAAGCAACTTTGCCTTTGATCTTGGAACCCATTTGTTCACCAATAACTTATCCTTCGTAGGTTCTTCGAGCGACAAGACTAGTGGAACTGATGTGCAGAACACAAATGTATGGTGGAAAAACAACAACAGTGTAAACGCAAAGGGGCTCATCGCAAGCTCAGCAGACTTTGCCAGCCTAACTCCCACAGTAACCCGAAACGCAGATGGTTCTCCGAACCTTGGCAATTTCCTAAGTCTCGTTAGTGGTAGTGACTTAAAAGGAGCGGGTACTCCAAACGGTACTAATATTGGGGCAAGGTAGTTCCTCATAACCGTTAGCATTTAAAAAGATGTAGCATCCCATGGCCGAGAATCTTTCGATCATCGGGCGCTACGTTATGCATATGAGATAAGGATTGTCTATTCTTCGACAGACGGATAGCTACTTAATAAATCATTCTTTATGATGTATGTTGCTTAGTTGACTCCTCATTAGATATCATGTATATTTGTGGGAATTAGTTCGTATTTTTAATTCGGAAACAGGAAGCACCTGTAAGAAAGGCCTATTCATGCCTTTCTTACAGGTGCTTTTTGTTTATCCATTTATTTCAGGAGGTTATAACGATGACTATGATTAAGAGACTAGCCGTATTATTCCTTAGCTTTATCTTGGTTACCCTTCTCCCCACGTCGGTATTGGCTGCACCTTTCGAATTAACAGCTTCCGCAAAGACCAATTTCGATAAGATGACTTCATCCACCAATTCAACAACTGCCACAATGATGAACAATCGTTATTCCAATGTTCTTAAGCTGCAACAGCAGGGTCAGGATTGGGACAATAAGATCAAAGATCTCCACTACGTGAATGAAGAAGCATTAATCTTATTAAAAAAGAAAATACAACTTATTGATTCAAATAAACTCACCACATTGCAAACGCAGCTTACACAAACAAGAGATCGATATAAGCCACTATTTAGCATGCAGGAGTCCCTCAATCTACAAAAGGCTGCGGCAAAGAAGCTAAATAATAAAGACTTCTACAAACTTCTTCTATCCCAAAGTGAAAGCATGAAGATAGCCGTTCAGTTAGCACGTTCAGATATACGAACCAAAGAAAGTCTACTCACAAAAGCCAAGACTAATACTGCTACAACAAAGAAGAAACTTCGCGGAGTACTTGATGGTATAGCTCCGCTTAAAGTACAGATCAAAGCAGCCAAAAATGCAGCCAGCACTTCTCAAAAGAAGTTCACTACTGAAACTGCAACCTTCAAGCAATCGATTAAGAATGGTAGTGTAAACCCCACTTTGAAATCCCTTGAAGCATTAAATACACACGCTCAGAAGGTCATAGAACATAAACAAAAGGTATTGTCCCTCGAACAACAAATTAGCGAGACTATAAAGAAGGTCAAGACTCAAGTCCCTTCAGCAGGTTGATGGAGTGTTTCACGCTTATCATACTTTTAGCCCCATGTTATGATTAAGCTAACGTTCAGTAACCATTCAGCGTAATTTCAGCATGAAAGTGGATAATAAGTTGAACAGATGAATCTCCCACAGGGAAGGTGAAATGATGAATACAGTTAAAGGTATAAGAATCATGCTTGCTGATGATGAACCTCATATATTAGAATTTCTAGAAATTGGTTTGGTCAACGAAGGTTATGAAGTGAAAACGGCTCCAGACGGAATGAGCGCCGTCACTTTGGCATATGACTTCCAGCCCCATGTTGTCATTCTTGATGTTATGATGCCTGGCATTGACGGATTTGAAGCTTGTCGAATGATTAAGAAAATTGGATTTACTGTAGCTATTATTATGTTAACAGCTAAAGACGAAATAGATGATCGGGTCAAGGGACTCACTCTTGGAGCGGACGATTACATGGTCAAGCCATTCAGTTTCGATGAGCTATTGGCTCGAATTCAAGCACGGCTACGCAATCAATTTCCGAGCTTATTAGGGGAAGTCATTCTAGGTCCTTTCCAAGTTGACGATCGAAGAAAAGAAATTATTTATGAACAAAGAGTGTTGGAGCTTTCACCCACAGAATATGAGCTTCTAAAGTTTATGGTCATTAATCATGGTATCGTACTCAGTAAGGCTAAAATTCTAGACGCTGTGTGGAGTTATGACTTTGGAGGAGAGGACAACATTGTTGAAGTGTATATTCGTTCTCTGCGTGAAAAGTTGAAAGATAAGGAGCATCGGCTCATTCGTACCTTTAGAGGTTCCGGATACCGAATTGATCTACCATGATTAGGGCATCGGTTGCCCGATTGAAACGGATACTCGCCCCTCAATCTCTTCGATTCCAGCTTCTAACCCGCTCACTATTAATTATGGCTATTCTTCTGCTATTGGTGGGATTGTTACAGTTTATCGTGATGAAGAATTTCATCTATCGGAAACAAGCAGAAACGATGGAAGCACAAATGCAGTCGATGCCACGGGAATTTTTTATGCAGGTGGGTTCTGGGGATCTCCCAAATCGTAGTAACCCTAATAATGCCCGTCTCATCAATCCTCCAGGTGGAGACGCCTTCCTCTTCATGCCGGATATATCATTAGCTTGGATAAGTTCTGCTGGGGTCTATACTGATGTTTCCGGAAGTAATAACAATATCTCACCTATTCTCTCAACAGAAGAATATGAATCTATCCTAAAGGTATCCAATCCTAATAAGGACACGACTTACAAGATTGTCCAGGATAAGAACGGTATTGAACAATTAGTTGTATTCAGATCTATGGGACCACCTAATGATTCATACGGCATTCTTCAAATGGGTATGAACACAGCGCCCTTACAAGAACAAGTGATACACCAGTTACTCATATTTATCAGCTTGTCAGCCATTGCCTTAGTCGCTGGAGCTGCCCTTTATTTACCTGTTCTTCTTCGTACGTTAGTTCCTTTATCCAATATCGTCAAAGCGGTTGAATTAACCGATGTGGGGAATTTAGCTGAACGATTTCCCGTTCACCAAGGTCAAGAGGAAGTTGAACGATTGTCAATTTCTTTTAATGGGATGCTAGAACGGCTGGAGATTTCATTCGAAGCGGAGAAAGAGGCACGCGAACAAATGAGACGTTTCATTGCAGATGCTTCACATGAACTGAGAACACCTCTGACTTCAATACACGGCTTCTTGGAAGTGCTACTCCGTGGTGCTGCTGCCAATCCTGAACAGCTTAACGGTGCTTTGAACAGTATGTATGGAGAGTCCAGACGAGTGAATAAGTTAGTAGAGGATCTGTTGTTATTAGCTAAGATGGACCGCTCTCCTCAGCTTCAGTTAACAGTGATAGCCTTGGATGAACTCATTCGAGAAATGGAGCCACAACTTGAGATTCTCGCAGGTGACCGTAGCATTAATATCAATTTAACATGCGAAGTCCAAGGTATATACGATCCGGATAAAATAAAACAAGTTATCTTGAATTTATTCCAAAATGCTGTTCAGCATACTGATTCGCAGACCGGAAATATTATGATCACTCTTGTCACTGTAGGCAACAAGGCGCAACTTGCGATCAAAGACAATGGCCCCGGTATTCATGAGGATCATCTTACACATTTATTCGAGCGTTTCTATCGTAGTGACTCATCCCGAACCCGTAAATATGGTGGAGCAGGTCTAGGACTATCCATTACAAAGTCCATTGTTGAGGCTCATGGCGGAATCATCCGTGTTGATAGCAAGCCCGGATATGGAGCCACATTCATTGTTGAATTACCTATTACCACTCTACATGTCATGACATAACTAATGATCTACTAGAAGCTAGTGGCACGCACGATTAAATACGAAAACAAGCCTTGGAATGTGATCCAAGGCTTGTTTGGCGTAATAGTTCAGTTAAATAATTCTAGATCATTATGGGAATCTAATAATCCCAGGTTGATTTGATAGCGCATTGGCATTTGCCCCATTGGCTCTTGATAATATATACACAGAATATTCTTGGCCTGCTTGGAGCTTAGCACCAGTAACATCCTTAGAATCTATATTTATAACTACATTGGTGGGATCTGCCTTATAGATCACTTTATAAACTGCGGAAGTGACACTGTAACTGTTTGCATCAGCTAAAGTTAATCCTCTCGCTGATGGTACAATCATCACTTCGTAGAAATCAATATTACTCTCAATCCCCGGCTTAGTAAAACTAACTGTCCAACCTGAACCCTCCACGTTCTGCACTGCACTAACACCAGTCACAGGAGCTACTGCTACTAGAGCACCCGAAAGGGTAACTTCATTCGAATAGGATGACAGTGCATTCGTATTGGCATAGTTCCCTGTTCCTACAGACAAGACGAATACTCGATAACTTACACCATTTCTAATGAGATCACCATTGACGTCTCTTGCATTAGAAGCAAGCACTTGGCTGAGATTGTTGTATCCCGTCTTAGAAACATAGGTATAGTTAGAGCTCGATACAGCGTTGGCTGATGATAGACCAAAGCTGCCTGCATTACCCGATTTAACAACCATAATACGGTAATGGCTAATGTTCGATTCATCGTTGGCACGATCAAATGACACGCGTAAGTCACGACCATCATTGTAATCACTTACGTCACTTACACCAATACCAGTTACAGCATTGACGTTTGAATTACTATCTAACTTAATCTCATAGGAATAAGAAGATAACGCATTCGTATTGGCATAACTTCCCGTGCCTACCGACAAGACGAATACGCGATAATTCGTACCATTCCTAATCGTTGTACCATCTACATCTCTTGCACCAGATGATAGAACTTGGCTGATA
This sequence comes from Paenibacillus sp. FA6, assembly GCF_051550225.1. Classification (NCBI taxonomy): domain Bacteria; kingdom Bacillati; phylum Bacillota; class Bacilli; order Caryophanales; family Paenibacillaceae; genus Paenibacillus; species Paenibacillus sp. FA6. Next base: position 4,509,413 of record NZ_CP188820.1, read on the forward strand.
CTGCTTCCCGTTTTAGAAACATAAGTATAGTTAGAACTGGATACCGCATTAGCTGATGACAGATTGAAGTTACCCGCATTACCTGATTTCACAACCATAATGCGATAATGATTAATATTCGATTCATTACTTACGCGATTAAATGTAACTCGTAAATCGCGACCATCACCATAGTCACTTACATCTGTCACACCAATATTCGTGACAGCATTAACATCCGTATTTACAGCTAAGGTAATCATTGATGAATAAGAAGACAACGCATTCTTCCCTGCAGAGCTCCCTGTTCCAACTGACAAGACAAATACTCGATAGTTAACGCCATTCCTTATGGTCGCACCGTCAACATCTCTTGCACTGGATGCTAGTACCTGACTAATATTAGTTCCTTTCTTGTTGACTGTCGTATAGTTAGAGCTCGATACTGCATTAGCTTTAGTTAGATTAAAGTTACCTGCATCATTCGATTTGACAACCAATATGCGGTAGGAACCTAATTTCGATTCATCAGCCACTTTATTAAAACTGACCAACATATCGCGCCCATCGCCATAGTCACTCGCATCGCTAGCTACCATATTGGTTACAGCTGCTACAGAGGAACTATTGGATATATTCACTGTTGAGGATGCATTAGAGAGCACACTTGAAACGGATCCCTTGCCCACAGTCAGTACATACACAACGTAAGATTGATTGGCTCTAATCAATTCTCCACTCACGTCTTTAGCTTGAGAGGCTAACGTTACAGTGATATCCTTGCCTTGAACTGGAACCGAAGTATAATTCTTATTCGACAAGGCTGTTGCAAGATTAAAGGTTGATGATAAGGCCGATTTCACGACAAAAACACGATATTCATTCACTCCAGATTCCATCGTTGCCTTAGAAAAGCTTACCTGCAAGTCGCGACCATCTCCCGTTTGACCAACAACTTTCGTGTTGATATAGGATACTGGATTGACCTTAGTTGTTGTTGTAATTGTCACCTTTTGGGTAGAAGAATTCCAATCTACCACTTCACCAAGTGCTTCACTGACGAAACGAACAGGAACTAATACTCTTCCTTTTATATTCTGAGCAGGAACATCCAAACTTACCGTTGTATTATTGATCGTCGCTGTCTTCACACCTAATTTCAGGACAATCGTCTTGCCATCTTTGGTCGCTGTTACGACCTTCGTCTGCTGGTTCCAATCTACACTCGCATCAAGAGCTTCAAAAATCGCTCTCAAAGGTAATAAAGCTCGACCAGATACTAGAATTGGATCCTGATCCGAAGTTAACTTAACCCCATTAATATACACTCCGATTGGAGCAGCTGCCTGCACTTGCGTTTGAAGCAATACAGAAATCACGAGAATACTGGACATAATAATAGACAACATCTTCTTCATGCATGTAAACCTCCCTAAATCTCATTATTATTTCATCTTAGTATCTAAGACGTAATAACTCAACCAAAAGTTTCCCATTTGTGTTTAAAAAGACAAAAGACACCTCAGCCGGTGTCTTAGCTTGTCCCTATCATTCAGGAGCGTGCATGTTAAGCTTTCTCTAATATTTGCTCGATTTCACTTTTGAGCAATAGATATCTATGGGTACTTCTCATAATCGGAACTTTATTTAGTTTGTTCTTCTCTACATATACTTTCATTTGATCCTTCGTGAGACCTAAACGGCTCCCCGCTTCGGTAACAGTTAACACCGCTTCATTGCTAGTAGCATTAAAGGTTTTCTTTACTTTCTGATTCCAATCTTCAAATTCTTGCATATTATATCATCAACCTTTCTTATTCCTCAATCGATGATCTACACTGGACTGATATATTCATTATACCATGATCTAGCACTCTTGTGTGCGCTTAAGTGATTCCTTTTGCTTTATCACGTTCATTTTAGCGCATATTCTATCGAAAAAGTGATGATTGTACAATAAGACCCTCAATCGCAAGGATTGGGGGTCTTATTGTACAAGTATGCCTTAGAATAAATCGCTTAACATATCAAGAACTGAGTTTTTCTTCTTTTTATGTTTATAATTTCTATCATCTGAAGAGTTTCTATTATCATCTCTTCTATGGTCTTCATATCTTTCGTTATCATCTTCACGGTGCCATTCATTGTATTCTTGGCGCACTTCACGTACACCCGACATTAGTTTGTCTAATTCTCCACGGTCCAACCAGACGCCCTTACAATCTGGACAAACATCTATATGGACACCATTCTTGTCCACTTCTCTCATCCTTACATCATGACATATTGGGCATTTCATTCGCAGTCCCCTCCTAACGTATTAGTATGTCTACTAATACGGAAATGAATACATCAGGTTTCAATCAATACATCAATCCAACACTCGGCTTCCCCAGACGTTCACTCCAGTTTTGGACATCGCACTAAATGTTATAACTTGCTTCTCCGCAGCCGAATCCCATTCACTTGAAAATACACCGTCATAGATAACGTCATCTATTGATAGTTGAACCCCAGCATCGCTAGTAGATTTCCACGTACCATTGACATCAGCGGATATTTGCCCCTTTTTGGAAAGTGTAATTGAAGTAGACTCTTTGATATCAGTAGTAATATCCTTCCCATGATTTATAAATTTATATTCACCTGCAATATCCTTCGAATTAAACTTTGTCTGCTCATGTGTATTTGCTGCATATCGGTATGGAGCCACAACCGGCCATCCTTCTGCATTCATATACATTTCATGGACACGAATTTCATGTTCCTCACCTCGATCAGGAAAGCGTGTGTGAAAGATCAAGAAATACTTGCCTGCTTCCGCATCATAGTACGCTGAGTTATGCCCTGGAGATACATAGCCAGTACCTGAAGTCCCTTCAGCCAGATCACCATTCAGACTATTGAACATATAGTTACCCATCATCTTTACACCAAAAGGCTCGATAGTAAGATCATCAAACAAAGGCATACTAGCATCTGATTTGGCATCAACCATATCAACACCCTCTGCGTCATAGAACGGTCCATCCGGATTCTCAGAGCGAGCCATACGCATATTGTATGCTCCATTCGCATCAAGACCACCGAAGGATAGGAATAAATAATAAAAGTTCGTTTCTGGACTATACAACATATATGGTCCTTCAATTCGACTATGATTTCCTCCCAATAGTTTCTTGCCGTAACCTTGATCTGGAAGTGGTTTTCCTGCTACAGGATCCATCTTCATGATGAATATCCCCCCAGAATAAGAACCATACACCATCCATAAATTATTATCCTTATCATAAAAGACATCGGGATCTACCACATTCGGATGCACTAGTGCATCATAGATAGTCCCATCTTCACTAGGTTCACCCCACATACCGGATTTCAGAATGATTCCTTGATCTTTATAAGGTCCTTCCACTTGGTCAGCTACTGCCACTCCCATGGCTGATCTCGGAGAATCCCCTTTGCAAGCATTATAGTACATATAAAACTTACCATCTGCTAGCTGAATAACGTCTGCCGCCCATAGTGTATCCGATTCCGCCCAAGCCAATGCATCCTTTAATTCTTCCTTTACACTCGGAATCATTACATTCGTATTCTTCACGCCAGAATCAACGAGTTCCCAGTTCATTAAATCCTTCGTCTTAGCCGCTGCTAGATGTGAACCAAATACGTAGAACATATCATCCACTTTTATAATGGAAGGATCATGCACAGATGCTTCTGTAAACATAGGAATAACCTCTCTTTCGTTCTTTTTGACATCATTATTACAACCTGTAAGAACCGCACTCAGCGCCAACGATGTACAGATGAAGATGATTAATGTTGTAGGCATTGTCCGATAAAATCGATTATTCATACTTTTCAGTTCTCCTCCCCTAATGTCGAAAATAGGCGCTAATAGGATATTCTCTCGAAGTACTCACTAAAAAAATGCTGTTGTTCTTATAATTACACCTAACGTTAATATAGGAATTAATTTGTATGCATATTTATTAACAATAGCATTATTCCTTCTTAAAAATCAATCATCAATTAACAAGTGGAAAGACAGCAACCTATGCAGAGTTGCTGTCTTTCCACTTGAAAACGATTCTATCTAGACCTTGCTCATTCACATGTTTACCTTTTGGTGATAGATATAGCCCTTCTAGCCTTCGTGCAGTTTAAATCATACACCCTGCCATAAGCTTTAGCGTAGCTAACAATAGACTTTATCATTGCTGAGTCAGATAGCTTAGTGAACGGGCACGGATCAGGTTTCGTATTCACCTCTAGAATCCAGATTTTCAAATGACGGTCAATGGCTATATCTAATCCAATCTCATTCATTGCGGGATAAGAATCATTGAATTTTTTGGCAGTCATCAACCCAATACTAGTCATCTCATCGATAAGTTGTGCCGCCTTCTTGGGCTCCGTTACTTTAGACAGCAATTCATCTGCGGCATAAATTGTACCCCCTTGGCTTCCATTAGTGACCACTCTCTTGGGATGAGCAAGCCGTGCGGCTATACCTGTACAATCCCACTTACCCTTCTTACTCCTTTGTATCATAACTCGAAAATCAAAGGGTCTCTTACGATACTTCAACATCTTAATACCCCGTTGTACAAGATAGGGCTTGTTCCCTATTCGACGTTGAATGCATACGTACATTTGTTGAAATGTACGAAAGGAATATTCTCGAATGCCATCCCGGTAACGATACGTAGATCCACACTGTTCAATTCTGATGACCCCAATGCCACGCGAACCACAGACGGGCTTGATATATACCATTTGGTACCATTTCAGCATTTGAGAAAGCCTACTGATCGTTAATCCCACAGTTTGAGGAATATAAGGAGTCAATTTAGGGTTTTGCAGCAGGACTTTTGTCTTGATGAGCTTACTAGACACATATTTCCTTGTTCCATTCATGAGTAGATTCCCCTTCATAATAAACATTCCTTACTACTAACTTATGGATGTCAGATTACATAGGTGAAGAATACGCTCCATATTTATTTGCATTCATACGAACCTGCATAGGCTAATCTACATAAAGTAAAGCATCAAGACTCGTGGAGGATAAATAATGCTTATTACTCAGGAAGTAGAGCAATATATTCAACATACTTTCGATCGATTTCTGTGGTATAAGTCTCTAGGTTCCCAATCTCATAACCGCTTTACAACTGCACACAATCTAGAAGAGCTTCCTCTTTTGACATCGACTGTGCTAGAGAAATATTACTACATTCCAGATCACCCTTTTGAACAATACAGGAACCATCATTGCTATCAGACTTCAGGAACCAGCAGTAATCTTAGAAAAAATATATATTATTCGAATCATGATGAAAATGAATATATTCGGATTAAAGCCTGTGTTATGGACACTATTCTAAATGGTTACCCAGCCACTAGAGTGTTAATCGACATGGGCACAGGACATGCGGCAGCTACTGCCAAAGTACTATTCGCTCAGCTTGGATTGGAAGTCGACACGGTATCTTTTCAACTTCCAATCGAACAACATTTAGAGAGACTTACTGTCTTCAGACCCGACGTGCTATACACTATGCCTTCTATTCTTGAGCGTATCCTATTGTCATCTAATGATCCAACAGCATATGGGATTCGCAAGATTATTCTTGTTGGTGAAGTAGCATCTCCTGCCTGGCAACAACAAGTAGCAGACCGAATGGAGCTAGATCCAGATGATATAACAGATACCTACGGATCCATTGAGATTGGAACTATTGCTCGTTACGATCATACCGTCGATCGTTATATAATCGTTGAAGGAATCATCGCTGAAGGTCTAACTGCTCAAGGGGTGGGGCAGGTCACGGATGTATTAGCAGAGAATGAATCCGTGCTCGTACTCACTTCTACGGTTAGAGAACTATTTCCCGCACTCCGATTCGTCACATATGATGTTGTGCGTGATTTCCAATCCGAGATGGTTAACGGACAGATGAGACAGAGCTTTCAAAGTATCACTCGAAGAATTGGAAATGAACTTAAACATGGTGAGAAGATCAGTCTGTATGACATCGAAGTTGCCGTATATCGACACGTTCATGATGCAAGTATTCGGGTCATTTCGACGAATAATGAACTGACCATACAAATCATTAACAACACAGGTCCTTTGGATATGTTCGTGCTTGAAGCGATACAGCAGGACATTTCACAGCAGATTCCCGAGATCCGAATCATGATCCAGAATGGATTGTTGCAGGAAATCCGAGTGGTTCAAGGATTCTTCGACGATTCCCAGCACAGAAATACAATTAAATTAAAGAGAATTCACACTCAGGAGGACGTGTTGTGATGAACATTGATGAAGGATTATTTCGTACCATTGGATGTACACCATTAATCCCACTTCGGAGGTTGTTCAAACAAGCACCCTTCACCGTATTCGGCAAGCTCGAAATGATGAATCCAGGAGGAAGCATTAAAGACAGAACGGCCCTGAATATGATTCGTGAAGCGATAAAGCGTGGCGATCTCCGTGAGAACTCCGTGGTTATTGAATCAAGTTCAGGAAACCTTGGCATTAGTCTTGCTCTTATTTGTCGTTATTTGGGTCTGAGATTTATCTGTGTCGTAGATCCGCGAACAACGCAAGCGCACAAAGCGATCATTCGTAGCTTCGGTGGGGAAATTAATCTCGTAACTGAAAAGGATGAATTAACAGGGGAGTTTCTACCGGCACGTATACAGCGGGTTAACGAACTTCTTCATCATATCCCGAATAGCTATTGGACTAATCAATATGGGAACGCCGACAATTATCTTGCGCATGAGCTTACGACGATGCCAGAAATTGCGAACATGCTAGGCAAAGTAGATTATCTATTCTGCGGGGTTAGCTCATGTGGTACGATCCGGGGCTGTATGGAATATATCCGTAACAATAACTTACACACGAAGATTGTAGCTGTTGACGCAAAAGGTAGTATTTTATTTGGAGGAAAAAGGGGTTCGAGGCAATTCCCTGGTCTGGGCGCAGGCATCGTCCCAGCCCTTTATCGTCCCGATGTGGCGGACATGGTCATACATGTGACCGACATGGAATGCGTTCTAGGTTGTCGTGATCTAGTTCATCATGAATCCATAATGGCTGGCGCCTCATCAGGAGGGGTCATCGCTGCTATTCAGAGAATGGTGGCATCTATTCCTGATGGTTCCGTATGTGTGGCCATTCTACCTGACCGCGGTGATCGTTATACGGATACCATTTATGACGATACGTGGGTCGAACGCGAAATAGGTATAAGAGATACCGATCCTCAGGATCATGAGTCATGAAATATTTAAATGATGATCATATTAAAGCCATCGGCATAAATTGGACTAAGCTTATTGAGGTTATCGAGAGTACTGTTTCTACAATAGATAGAGGAGAATATGAACAACCATTAAAACCTTACTTACGCTTTCGTGACCCATCGCAACGAATTATTGCCATGCCCGCCTTCGTTGGAGGTAATACCGAGATGTGCGGAATCAAATGGATTGCAAGCTATCCCGATAATTTACGAAAAGGTCTACCTCGTGCTCACAGTACCATGATCCTGAATGATCCCAGCAACGGAAGGCCGCTAGCTTTCATCGAAAGTGGTCTGCTCAGCGGTCTGCGGACAGCAGCCGTAAGTGGACTCGTTCTCAAGCATTATACTTCTGTTCATAAGCTCGAATCTATAAGATTGGGTATTGTAGGCTGGGGTCCGATTGGACGCCTCCATGCATCAATGTGCGCAAGTGAGCTAGGAAGTAGACTTGCTCAGATCTCACTTTACGACATCAAGGGTATCGACCTGACAACCATCGATCCTGCATGTCGTCCGATAACCGAAATAACGGAGAATTGGCAAGATGTCTACCGTCATTCGGATATATTCACCACTTGTACGGTATCTGCACAACGCTATATTGACGAATCACCTCCGGCTGGAACACTACTGCTTAACGTTTCGCTTCGAGATTATTTATCTAACAGCGTCAAAGACATTCGGGCCATTCTCGTAGACGATTGGGATGAGGTATGTCGAGAGAATACAGATATCGAGCAACTTCACCGCGAACACGGGTTGACACGAGATGCAACGTTCACGCTGACGGATATGGTATGTAGGAATGGCTTCGCTGGTGTTGATCGGAATGATACGATCTTCTTTAATCCCATGGGACTTGCTGCCTTTGATATTGCCATAGCTACTTACTACTTGAGGGAAGCGGAACGATTAGGTGTAGGTATTTCCCTCTAGTGAAAGTTTACTACCAACAACTATCTGAGCTAGTTTACAGTTCTCGTTAGGCGCGGATTGATTCAATCCGCGCCTAACGATTAGACCTTCGCAATCAACTTAGAAAATAAAAAAAGACCCTAGTATAGGGTCTTTACCTTTGAAACAATAAAGCAGTTGATAGAAATAATGGGTCATGAAGGGCTTGAACCTTCGACACCCTGATTAAGAGTCAGGTGCTCTACCAACTGAGCTAATGGCCCATAAATGGCTTGAAATATAGCATTTGAAGCTATGGTGCCGTCGAGAGGACTTGAACCCCCAACCTACTGATTACAAGTCAGTTGCTCTACCAGTTGAGCTACAACGGCGCATCTATACAACTTACAAGGATATACTAATGGTGGCTCGGAACGGAATCGAACCGCCGACACGAGGATTTTCAGTCCTCTGCTCTACCGACTGAGCTACCGAGCCATATATGAGATTAACTTCAATTTTTCAATTAATAATAATTGGTTGCGGGGGCAGGATTTGAACCTGCGACCTTCGGGTTATGAGCCCGACGAGCTACCGTGCTGCTCCACCCCGCGTCATTAAAAATATTAAAATGGTGACCCGTAGGGGACTCGAACCCCTGATACCTCCGTGAAAGGGAGGTGTCTTAACCACTTGACCAACGGGCCGTAAGAAACTCGAACCTGTAATAATTGTTAATAGTCGAACGCTCTACCAATTGAGCCAATAGCCTCTATTAGTATCTATGTTATTCAGGCAAAAAAAACCACATCATTTGTGGTTCTTATGCTTGGCGACGTCCTACTCTCCCAGGACCCTGCGGTCCAAGTACCATCGGCGCTGGAGGGCTTAACGGTCGTGTTCGGGATGGGTACGTGTGGAACCCCTCCGCTATCGCCACCAAACATGCATTTGTGGAACAAATGCTGCCGTGAGAAATTCGGTTCATCACGTTAGTGTGAATGAATTTCATAACGTTATTAATCGCTACAAGAAAATATCAGTCCTCATAAAGGACCAGCAGCTTATCCAGATGTTTGATCACCTGAAAACTAGATACGAACGAATTTGTGTTAGAAAGTATGAAGTATACACTTCAACCGTTAAACATTTGTTAGGATAAGCCCTCGACCGATTAGTATTGGTCAGCTCCGCACATTGCTGCGCTTCCACCTCCAACCTATCTACCTCGTAGTCTTCAAGGGGTCTTACTAATTGGGAAATCTCATCTTGAGGGGGGCTTCACGCTTAGATGCTTTCAGCGCTTATCCCGTCCGCACGTAGCTACCCAGCTATGCTCCTGGCGGAACAACTGGTACACCAGAGGTGCGTCCATCCCGGTCCTCTCGTACTAAGGACAGCTCCTCTCAAATTTCCTGCGCCCACGACAGATAGGGACCGAACTGTCTCACGACGTTCTGAACCCAGCTCGCGTACCGCTTTAATGGGCGAACAGCCCAACCCTTGGGACCTACTTCAGCCCCAGGATGCGATGAGCCGACATCGAGGTGCCAAACCTCCCCGTCGATGTGGACTCTTGGGGGAGATAAGCCTGTTATCCCCAGGGTAGCTTTTATCCGTTGAGCGATGGCCCTTCCATGCGGTACCACCGGATCACTAAGCCCGACTTTCGTCCCTGCTCGACTTGTAGGTCTCGCAGTCAAGCTCCCTTCTGCCTTTGCACTCTTCGAATGATTTCCAACCATTCTGAGGGAACCTTGGGGCGCCTCCGTTACTCTTTAGGAGGCGACCGCCCCAGTCAAACTGCCCACCAGACACTGTCCCCGAACCGGTTTACGGTCCTAGGTTAGAACCTAGATACGATCAGGGTGGTATCCCAACGATGCCTCCATAGAAGCTTGCGCTCCTATTTCTCAGGCTCCCACCTATCCTGTACAGATCGTACCCAAATCCAATATCAAGCTGCAGTAAAGCTCCATGGGGTCTTTCCGTCTTGTCGCGGGTAACCTGCATCTTCACAGGTATTAAAATTTCACCGGATCTCTCGTTGAGACAGCGCCCAAATCGTTACGCCATTCGTGCGGGTCAGAATTTACCTGACAAGGAATTTCGCTACCTTAGGACCGTTATAGTTACGGCCGCCGTTTACTGGGGCTTCGGTTCATAGCTTCGGGTTACCCCTAACCACTCCCCTTAACCTTCCAGCACCGGGCAGGCGTCAGCCCGTATACTTCGCCTTACGGCTTCGCACAGACCTGTGTTTTTGCTAAACAGTCGCTTGGGCCTTTTCACTGCGGCCCCCTCGTGCTATTCACACTACCGGGGCACCCCTTCTCCCGAAGTTACGGGGTCATTTTGCCGAGTTCCTTAACGAGAGTTCTTCCGCGCGCCTTAGAATACTCTTCTCGCCTACCTGTGTCGGTTTGCGGTACGGGCACCTTCTCCTGGTTAGAGGCTTTTCTTGGCAGTGTGAGATCATGACCTTCGCTACTATAATTTTCGCTCCCCATCACAGCCTAGCCTTATAGTGTGCGGATTTGCCTACACACAAGCCTCACTGCTTAGACGGACTATTCCATCAGTCCGCGTCACTACCCTACTGCGTCACCCCATTACTCATAACGGATTACGGTGGTACAGGAATTTCAACCTGTTGTCCATCCACTACGCCTTTCGGCCTCGCGTTAGGTCCCGACTTACCCTGAGAGGACGAGCCTTCCTCAGGAAACCTTGGGCTTTCGGCGGATCAGATTCTCACTGATCTTTTCGTTACTTATACCGGCATTCTCACTTGTATAGTGTCCAGCGCTCCTCACGGTACACCTTCAACCTCTATACAACGCTCCCCTACCCCTGATACTAATGTATCAAGCCATAGCTTCGGTGGTGTGTTTAGCCCCGTTACATTTTCGGCGCAGAGTCACTCGACCAGTGAGCTATTACGCACTCTTTCAATGATGGCTGCTTCTAAGCCAACATCCTGGTTGTCTGTGCAACTCCACATCCTTTTCCACTCAACACACACTTGGGGACCTTAGCTGATGGTCTGGGCTGTTTCCCTTTCGACAATGGATCTTAGCACTCACTGTCTGACTCCCGGATATAAGTACATGGCATTCGGAGTTTGACTGAGCTTGGTAACCCTTGCGGGCCCCGCACCCAATCAGTGCTCTACCTCCACGACTCTTCATTCCGAGGCTAGCCCTAAAGCTATTTCGGGGAGAACCAGCTATCTCCGAGTTCGATTGGAATTTCTCCGCTACCCCCACCTCATCCCCGCATTTTTCAACATGCGTGGGTTCGGGCCTCCAGTGCGTGTTACCGCACCTTCACCCTGGACAGGGGTAGATCACTCGGTTTCGGGTCTACGTCCACGTACTAAAATTCGCCCTATTCAGACTCGCTTTCGCTGCGGCTCCGCCTTCTCAGCTTAACCTTGCACGGGAACGTAACTCGCCGGTTCATTCTACAAAAGGCACGCCATCACCCATAGAACGGGCTCTGACTTTTTGTAAGCACACGGTTTCAGGTTCTATTTCACTCCCCTTCCGGGGTGCTTTTCACCTTTCCCTCACGGTACTGTTTCACTATCGGTCACTAGGGAGTATTTAGCCTTAGCAGATGGTCCTGCTGGATTCATACGGGGTTTCACGTGCCCCGCACTACTCGGGATACGTCTCGGAGAGAATATACTTTCAGCTACAGGGCTTTTACCTTCTATGCCGGGCCTTTCCAGACCTCTTCGCTTAATATATTCCTTTGTAACTCCGTGTGAGACGTCCCACAACCCCAAGGAGCAAGCTCCTTGGTTTGGGCTAATCCGCGTTCGCTCGCCGCTACTGACGGAATCACTATTGTTTTCTCTTCCTCAGGGTACTTAGATGTTTCAGTTCCCCTGGTCTGTCTCTACCTACCCTATGTATTCAGGTAAGAGTGACTGCGTATTAACACAGCCGGGTTTCCCCATTCGGACACCCCCGGATCAAAGCTTGCTTACAGCTCCCCGAGGCAGTTTCGTTGTTCGCCACGTCCTTCATCGACTCCTAGTGCCTAGGCATCCTCCGTGTGCTCTTAGTAGCTTAACCGCGTTGCTCATTTGTTGCACTGCTCGCTCTGTTGTCCGCTTATTTCCCCCGTAAACGGTTGAAACAAACTTCCAAAGGATCGATCATCACATCAAATTCGCACGTACATGTTAGCTTGTACTCGATAAATCGAATACTCGCTGCTACTTTTACACTTTGTTTCGTTAACAAGTTAACAAAACGTACATATAAAAGAATGTTCATTCTAACTTACAAATTCGTTCGTTATCTAGTTTTCAAGGATCAAAGTCATTTCTACAAGAGAAATAACGGTTTGAAAGATTGCTCTTTCAAAACTGACAACGAGTGAGTGTGCGACTTTACATTGTAAAGTCTTACGGTGACCGTAGTCACCGTGTTCGAATGTTTCCGTCTCAGGAAACGATTCTCCATAGAAAGGAGGTGATCCAGCCGCACCTTCCGATACGGCTACCTTGTTACGACTTCACCCCAATCATCTACCCCACCTTCGGCGGCTGGCTCCCTTGCGGGTTACCCCACCGACTTCGGGTGTTGTAAACTCTCGTGGTGTGACGGGCGGTGTGTACAAGACCCGGGAACGTATTCACCGCGGCATGCTGATCCGCGATTACTAGCAATTCCGACTTCATGCAGGCGGGTTGCAGCCTGCAATCCGAACTGAGACCGGCTTTGTTGGGATTGGCTCCATCTCGCGATTTCGCAGCCCGTTGTACCGGCCATTGTAGTACGTGTGTAGCCCAGGTCATAAGGGGCATGATGATTTGACGTCATCCCCACCTTCCTCCGGTTTGTCACCGGCAGTCTATCTAGAGTGCCCACCATAATGTGCTGGCAACTAAATATAAGGGTTGCGCTCGTTGCGGGACTTAACCCAACATCTCACGACACGAGCTGACGACAACCATGCACCACCTGTCTCCTCTGTCCCGAAGGCCGCTACTATCTCTAGTAGATTCAGAGGGATGTCAAGACCTGGTAAGGTTCTTCGCGTTGCTTCGAATTAAACCACATACTCCACTGCTTGTGCGGGTCCCCGTCAATTCCTTTGAGTTTCAGTCTTGCGACCGTACTCCCCAGGCGGAGTGCTTAATGTGTTAACTTCGGCACCAAGGGTATCGAAACCCCTAACACCTAGCACTCATCGTTTACGGCGTGGACTACCAGGGTATCTAATCCTGTTTGCTACCCACGCTTTCGCGCCTCAGCGTCAGTTACAGCCCAGAGAGTCGCCTTCGCCACTGGTGTTCCTCCACATATCTACGCATTTCACCGCTACACGTGGAATTCCACTCTCCTCTTCTGTACTCAAGTCACCCAGTTTTCAGTGCGACCCAGGGTTGAGCCCTGGAATTAAACACCAAACTTAAATGACCGCCTGCGCGCGCTTTACGCCCAATAATTCCGGACAACGCTTGCCCCCTACGTATTACCGCGGCTGCTGGCACGTAGTTAGCCGGGGCTTTCTTCTCAGGTACCGTCACCTTGAGAGCAGTTACTCTCCCAAGTGTTCTTCCCTGGCAACAGAGCTTTACGATCCGAAAACCTTCATCACTCACGCGGCGTTGCTCCGTCAGACTTTCGTCCATTGCGGAAGATTCCCTACTGCTGCCTCCCGTAGGAGTCTGGGCCGTGTCTCAGTCCCAGTGTGGCCGTTCACCCTCTCAGGTCGGCTACGCATCGTCGCCTTGGTGAGCCATTACCTCACCAACTAGCTAATGCGCCGCAGGTCCATCTATAAGTGGCAGATTACTCCGCCTTTCAGTATCTCTTCATGTGAAGAAATAAGTTATCCGGTATTAGCTACCGTTTCCGATAGTTATCCCAGTCTTACAGGCAGGTTACCTACGTGTTACTCACCCGTCCGCCGCTGAGATTTTAGAAGTGCAAGCACTTCTAAAATCTCCGCTCGACTTGCATGTATTAGGCACGCCGCCAGCGTTCGTCCTGAGCCAGGATCAAACTCTCCAATAGAGATTGATTTCAAATCAGCTTTGCAGTGATTTGGAACCAATCATGAAAAGAGCGATTATGCTCATTTTGAAACATACTGACGAGAATTACTCATTCTCAATCCAAATGATTTCTCATTTGTTTGTTCTCACTTTCGTGAAAACCACTCACTCGTTGTTCAGTTTTCAAAGATCAATTTCTCTTTCGTTAATCACCAGTGTGTCTCGGTGACAACTTTTATATCATATCATGTGATGTTTGATAACGCAAGCTTTATTTTCGTTTTCTTTCGTCCAAACATTTGCTTGCCGATTCATTTAAATACTGATTGAATGACCGGAATAAGAATATACCATTTCTAGTTCCGCCTTAGCAAGTTGTAATTACTGACAAATGCTCTCCCTCCTAAATTATCTCTCTTCAATAAAGATTTCTCCTCCTAATGTATATAGGTAGAATTATCTCAAGAATGTGTTTCTTCAATAGAGAGAGGTTTCACCCTTACTAAATAAGTTGTTAAGGTACTATTTTTAAGCGCAAGGGCAATACTGTTTCTCTAGACCCACACACTACGTATCCAGTATGATCTAGAGACTATAAAATTCGGAGGTATCGGAAATTGGATGCTTACAGCGAAATTAAAGAAGGAGAAAAAGGCGCATGGGTAAGTATTATTGCTTATGTATGTCTCTCCGTTCTTAAATTACTTATTGGTCTTTCTTCTGGATCAGCAGCACTACTTGCTGATGGACTTAATAATACAACAGATATCATTGCCTCATTCGCCGTTCTTATCGGACTAAAGATTTCCCGGAGACCACCCGATCATGACCACAAGTATGGACATTTCCGTGCTGAGACCGTGGCTGCATTGATAGCTTCCTTCATTATGATCGTTGTCGGAATTCAAGTATTAATTCAAGCCGTGCAGAAGTTCTTCCAACCAACTATAGGTACCCCCAGTATGATTGCTGCATGGACGGCCTTATTCAGTGCTCTAGTTATGCTATTGGTATACCGATACAATATTCGCCTTGCTAGAAGAATTAATAGTAACGCGATTAATGCAGCAGCTCAAGATAACCGTTCGGATGCCTTTGTTAGTATTGGTGCATTTATAGGGATTGTCGGCTCTCAATTTGGCTTACCTTGGTTAGACCCTTTAGCTGCAACTCTTGTAGGGATCATTATTTGTAAAACAGCCTGGGATATTTTTAGAGATGCTACTCACGCCTTAACCGATGGATTTGATGAAACAGAACTTGATAAAATAAAAGAAACGATCGCTGGCACTTCAGGTGTGGAGTCCATTAAAGATATCAAAGCACGAACCCTTGGAAATAATATATTAGTCGATGTTACTATTGAGGTAGATGGTCACTTAAATGTCGTGGAAAGTCATGACATCTCCGAGGAAGTCGAGGATCGTATGATGATTGTGCATAAAATTTCACATGTAAATATTCATATTGAACCTACCGAAACAGAAGATTGATTTATCCGATCTTAAACCTATTTTAATGTAGCCCTAAGGTTAGATAGATATAATTACATTACACAACAAACCTTATACGATGTTGTTCACAAAAATCATATTCTGAAATACATATTTGGAAACGAGGTAAATAATGAAAAAAATCATTATAGTCGGCTCCTTTGTTATCGCTATAACGATCGGTGGAGCTTCCTGGAATAGTCAGGCAAGTGCAAATCCAGTCACAAAGTCGCTGAATGTTACGGCACCAGACAAAGATGACTTACTTCATGTTCTTAAACTTTCTTCTAATGATGAATTATATAATGCACTATATGATGGTAGTACACTAGCTGATCTTGCTCAGAATAATGATGTCGATGTCCAAAAGGTCATTAACTTACAAGTTTCGGAGTTAACATCACAATTGGATCTACGTTATGCTAGCGGAAGTCTAACTCTTCAACAATATGAAGAACAGAAATCGGAAGTTAGACATCTGATTACAAACAGTGTGCACGGTATTCAGTAAACATCTACTATGACAAAAGGCACTGCCCACAAGCTGGCAGTGCCTTTTGTTTCTTAAAGGGTAGTATTCGTCTCTGCAAGGAGAATTAGACGGACACCTTTGATCTTTCCACTAGACTTACTTACGCCCGTAATCGGCCTTGATCTCTCCCCATTCTTTCGTCTCCCACTTGCGCACCTGATTATCGTATTGGTTAGTTTCCAGCCAATGTAACGCTCTATCCACCAAACTCCATACTTCCTTAGTCGATTCATCACGCTCTAAAGTTGTCGCAACTCGCTTTTCTCTCACCCATTTCAAAGCTGTTCTTGAGTCGCTGTAAACGGTCTTTGTACTTCCCTCTTTTTTCAAATACGCTAAAGAATGGACGATAGCTAAGAACTCCCCGAGATTATTCGTACCTTTGGGAATAGGTCCCTGTGCGAATATAACCTCTCCAGTCTGCGTATCCACACCTCTATACTCAATAGGACCCGGATTCCCTCTAGTTCCAACATCAACTGAGATGCTATTATAATCAATTGCTTCTATTGAAGCTTTCGACTTTGGAGAGGGCGATTTATTTGATTGATATGTCCCAGACAGAGCTTTACCTTCAGGCTTCTTCTTGCCCCAATGCTGTTTCCAACCATCACGGTAAGCTTGCTCTGCCTCTGCTTGAGAGTCATATGACTTAAATTTAGCATCTTTGAATTGGGCTACTTGCGACTGACATTCAGGCCACTTCGTGTAGATGCCGGGCGTATTCCCAACCCATACTACATAATACTTCTGCTTTGCCACGATATTCATCCCTTCAACATTCAAACCTTCAACTTCTCCATTATCCTAACTTACATCCATACTTATTGACGACTATTAAAAAGCTCCACTATCGATCACAATCGCACGGCTTTCTTCGTCGTAAGCTAACAATAATGAGTCCACTTTTCTTAAATGTGATATTTCTACATACATTGATCCATGAAGGAGCAGTATATCCTGATCTGTATTAAGCTTCAAGTCAAGGTTCCAATCATCCTTGGCGACCCGCACTTCCTTACTTACTTCGAACCACTTCACTTGTGCTCCCAAAGAATCAAACATAGTCCTCACCGGAATGTATATTCCGTCCACATTCTGAAACGGCTTCGTTGTAGGCGGAAACAATATCTGCCGCCCATCCAGCCATACTTGCATATCATCACCTGTTGGAGACAACTCGGTTGCATCGAGCAAATCCTCTTCACTGCGCACCGATTGTAATGCTTTAGGATTAACATTCAATATTTTCACACTATTATTCATTGTATCCGACACATATAGCTTCCCTGCTACAAATGCTAGCGCAGAAGGTTGATTGAACATCGCTTCCTCCACAGCACCAGTCCCATTACCTGGCTTACTCTGTCCGGCAATGTTGAGAACTCTGCCATCAGGCTGCACAGCACGAACCCGATGATTTAGACTATCCGCAATGAACAGTACGCCGTCCTTGTAAGCAAGACCACGAGGTCGATTAAATAGAGCTTCTGCTTTCTCTCCATTTCGATATCCACCCGCCATATATCCCGTTATCGGATCAACTTCCGTCAATTTACCCGCAAATGTCTCCACTGTGTCCCCGTCAATTAGGCGAATTAATTGGTTGCCGCTATCTGCTATATACAGTTTCCCTTTTTCATCAAAAACAAGTCCCATAGGTTCATTAAACCGTGCTCCCGCAAGTAGTCCATCTTGATAGCCACCTGTTTGTCCAGTAACTCCTGCGTAAGTTGTGACTATACCCTCCGGTGTAATTTTACGAATGACATGGTTAAGCGTATCCGCTACATACAGATTATCTTTAGCGTCGACACTCAATCCTCCGGGCGCATTAAACTGCGCCTCTCCCAGCTTGCCATCCTTATAACCAGCGGTCCCATTTCCAGCCAACGTATATACTTTGCCATCTTTCACTTTGCGAATCACATGGTTATCCGTATCACTGACATAGATCGTACCCTTACTATCAACTACCGTGAACGTGGGTTGACTAAAAGCGGCTTTAGAAGCTATTCCATCGAAATAACCACTTTGATCCTGTCCTGCTATAGAGACCAACTTCCCATTGGTCCATTTACTTACTTGCCCACTTCCAGACTGAACAATAATGATGCTGTCATCAGAGGCGGCAGTTATCCCCCAGGGTTGGTTGACGTTCTGAGCTGCATATGCGACAGCGTTACCTTTGGCGTTCACTGTTGTAACACTATCATTAGTAGTCTTCGATGTTACTGACACTTGCGCGTCTACCACTGACTCTGTCGTAATAAATGCCGATGCAAGAAGTACGAATGCACATGTTATAGATATATAATGTTTCTTCATCTGTTAACCTCCTCTTTGGGCGTTATATTGTAATGTATCTGTATTTGAAGTTTACCCCCTAGTAATAAAGACCATAATTCTTTCCACTTCAACCCCACTATCATCCAGCAATGGAATGAAAAGATAATATGGACCTGGATCCAATCCATCTAGTAAATAATCCGAGAGCTTAAACACAAATGTTGTCGTACTCGTTGGGTTTATCTCATAATCATAACCAGCCCCTCCACCCTCACCTCTTACAAGAGTAGTAGTAACTTGGGTAACTTCATTGAATAACTGGAAATCTCCAACTGCATAACCTAGTGTATAAAGGGTAACTTCACTTTGGTCCGCTAAGCCATTAGCATCTACGCTGATCTCATCTGGGTCTACTCCTGGCTCGAACATCCATTCAAACAGGTCCACAGCATCCGTTTGTATATTACCATAATCGGCATTCATCAATGTGTCAGCTTCAATCTCTATCATGACAACAGATCTAATCTCAATATCACTTTCCAATGTGATCGTCAACATTCTCCCATGAGTAGTGATATCTACTACTGGATTAGGAAGGGAACTTCCACCTAGCACAGTAACTATAACCCCTTGCTTATCCGGAGCTCCGATAGCATCATTGAACGCAATATTCGTACTGAATGGCAGACTAAAACTCTTAGCACTCTTGATATAAGAATACTTGTTGTCAGAAAAGTCCATCGACTCAAACTCAGGAATTCCCACCACTGGATCCGGGATTGGATCTGGTGTCGGATCTGGCGTTGGGTCTGGTGTTGGATCTGGTGTTGGATCTGGCGTTGGATCTACCGGGTCCGGCGGATTCGGTGTCGGATCTGGCGTTGGGGTCGGACTTGGTGTTGAACCTCCACCTGCACCATCCCCCGCAGATGCTTCATTATAAATAATGGTCGGTCGCACCGCAGGTTCTGAATTATTAGCCGCATCAATAGCGGCTTGCTGTTGTTTCTTTTCAATTAGCTGCTTCAATGTATTCTTCAGGTCTTCTTTACCATCATTCATCTGTTGAAGTTCTTCCAAATACTTCTCAAGCACAAACAACGGTAAATCATTTAGATCAAGTGGTTCTTTCTCGCCTGCTCCGTCTTTATTCAGAAGAAGCTGTTCGTCCGGAAGTATCTGTGGCCCCGGACTTCCATCCGCATGAGTAAGGGCGACAATTCCCTCAAGCACAGCAACATAACTCTCTCCGCCTACGTATCCTACGACGAATTGCGTACCCATCACACCCATGATCGCGGTAGGTGTCTCAATCTCAAAGCGAGAATCCCCTTGTAGCTTCTTCTTCACTGTAATGATGACTTGTCCATTATGTAGTTTTAAACTCGTTTTGCCCTCAAGCGCTTTGGCGCTCTTGACCAACTGGCTTATCGTAAGTGTCGTTTCAGGGCCAATCGTGACCTCTTTATCATTATCAAGATCCATACTCACTTTACCGTTAGCTCCAGTAACAATAGTATCTCCTTGCGTAATAGCCATCCCTTTAAATGCGTTGAACTTCTTCGTCCCACCGCTCTTCTTTACCTCAGCCTTGCCGGTAACCGTTGTTATTTTCCCAGCCTTGTCCGAGTCCTTTGCAGCAGCAACAGAAGGTAATGCCGTAACAACTACTAATATCATCGTTAACAACAGCTTTATAAGCTTCATTTCAATCCCTCCAATGCATATATGGATATTCCTTGTTCCTTGCCTTTCACTTTAATTTCTCCTAGGGAAGTGGCTGTAACCTTCTCTTGTACCGCTTCGTAGGTGGCCTCACTTATAATAATCTGCCCTGGCTTCGCATAACTCTCTAAACGAGCCGCCGTATTGACCGTATCTCCGATCGCAGTATAGTCCATTCTAGTTTTTGACCCAATATTACCAAATACGGCTGGACCCGTATGTATGCCTATCCCGAACTTAACCCCAAATCCAAACCGCGCGATCAACTTCTCTTCGACTGCCACAGAGCCTTCCTTCATCGCCCAAGCAGCCTGCACGGCTTTCATGGGGTGATCTTCTAGCATTAACGGAGCATTAAATATAGCCATCGTCGCATCCCCAATAAATTTATCCAAAGTCCCATCATACTGAAAAATACAATTCGCCGTCAGATCGAGATACTCATTCAGAATTTCGACAATCTCCTCTGGCTCCGTTATTTCAGATAGTGTCGTAAACCCACGAATATCTACAAATAGAATGGTCAGTTCACGGCGACTTCCGCCCAGCTTCAAGCCCTCATCCCCACTTTTCAATATTTGATTAACGACCTGTGGGGCAACATATCGACCGAAAATATCCGTAACCCTGCGCTTCTCCAACAATTCCTGAACATATCGAAAACAAATGACGACAATACAACTAACGATTAGAAAAGGTATGACATATCCTAGTGAAATAATCGTCCCTTTACCGTATATATAGCTACCTCCCATCATAAAAACCCCGATAATGGAAGCCACAGCAAGAAAAGAGTATAACAACTTCAATCTACGGAACAAATAATAGGCAATCACCGCAGTAACTAGTAATATGGCTACATTCCATTTCCAATCTAGCACTTTTTTGAAATCACCATCTAGTAGTTCCTGCACAATATTAGCATGGATCTCTACACCATATGATGTACCCTTTCCACTAAGTGGTGTTAGATAATCATCCTTAAATCCTACAGCATAAGGACCAATCAGAACAATTCTATTCTCAAAATATTCAGCCGGAACCTCTCCACTAAGCACCGCAGAATAAGGAATCGCCTCATACTCCTGCGGAGCATCTGAATACGAAATGTGGAATCTACCAAAGTCATCTAGCGGAAGCTTCTCCGGGTTCGCACTCTCACCCGTACCTTCCATGTACATTTGATAAACAGACCACGCAAAGCTTGGGATAGATTGTCCATCATAATTGAAGCTGTATAGTGACTTACGTACAACGTGATCTCGGTCAGGCATCGTATTAATATGAGCTACAGCCCCTGCCGCTTCCTTCAGTTCAGGGTAAGGCTCAGATAGACCCAATGCTTCGATATCCCCTGGCTTAGCAGACGGAGCAAAGGTTCCATATGCAGGCAGAATAACATTCCCGGCACGGGATACTGCATCCTCGAATGCATGGTCTGACTCTATATCATCTGAACGCGTAGGGAATGTGACGTCAAAAGCAATGACAGCAGGATTGCCCTGCGTAAGTGTATCTATTAACCCTGCATGGATACTCCTACTCCACGGCCAGCTCCCGAGATCTTCAAGACTCTGGTCATCGATCGCGATAATGGCAATTCGAGTATCCACAGCGCTTTCATGCTGCATCACCCGGTCCTCAAAGAAGTTATCAACCGAGTCGAGGGCTCCTCTGTACATTAGGATACAGACAAGGGCTGTAAGTAAAGCCATCGCATGTACGAGCTTTAGCTTCAATCCGAATAGCACCTCCATCTATATTATTCCAACTCACACTCTTTAAAATTGTATTATTCTCTGCAATGAGACAGACGGTCAACATTCTTCGTTCGCTAACAGAACATGTCGTCTTTTCGACTTATTATTTACCATTATATACGAAGAATCTAGCAAATCAGCATATTATCTCAAACTATTAATTTATTTTGTCGCATATTATTTCCCAGGCTATGTTTACCTTTATATCACATAACTATTGGAGCTAGATTCATCTTTTAGCGGAAAGTAAATATCAACGGTTGTCCCGACACCTACATCACTCGTTATATCCAAATGACCTCCATGTGACGTCAGTATTTTGTAGACAATTGTCATGCCGAGACCATTTCCATCTTGTTTGGTTGTGTGAAACGGTTCCCCTATCTTCTGTAATACTTCATCTGTCATGCCTTCTCCATTGTCACGGATTCGGACCCTTTGGAAATCTCCTTCAATCTCTAACGAGATCCGGATCTCACCTCCACAAGGTAAAGCCTCCTTAGCATTGCTCAAAATGTTCAGAAACACCTGTTTAATCTGGTTCCGATCACATTGGATTTGGATATCTTGAATGATCTCATACACAATCGAGATATCATTCATACCCGCTTGAATATTAAATATACTCAACACTTCTTCTAGTATCGTATGACAATAATCTGCTTGAAATTGGACCATTTGCGGTTTACCCAAAATCATGAAGTCTCTTGTAATTAAATTCATTCTCTCAAGCTCAGACATGATAAGGTCATAATGAAGTAGCTTTGAATCCTTACCTGATATCTGAATCAATCCCTTGACCGTTGCAAGGGGATTTCTAATCTCATGGGCAATGCTTACCGCCACTTCACCAGCAAAGATTAACTTTTCTGTATTTCGTAACATTTCCTCTGTCTTTTTCATCTCGGTAATATTGTGAAAGCTCCCAACCACGCGTATTAACGTTTGTATGCAATCATAAATAGGAACCACATCTAATATATAGTATTGAATCGAACCTTGTACTTGCAGAGATAGTTCCATTCCAACACATGCCTTATGTTCGTCTATGACACGATGGAAATACTGCCCAATAGCAATCATATCAAACACAGAAGAATGGATGAATTCTCTCTTATCTCTATCCTCCAATTGCAGAATAGTTAGACACTTTTCATTTATTTCTATAATCCTCCCAAGTGCATCCGTAACGATTAAACCGTAATAATTCGTTTCCAACAATGCTTGGTTCAATATATGCTGTTGATTATTCTGTTTCTGCAACATCATCTCACGCTCGACGGAATCAGTCACTGCACTTAGCAATGCTAGAAAATGTGGATGAGCAAATTCTATATCTGTCATTAAATTCAATGTTCCAATGATCCGTCTTTCTCCATCACTGTGAATTGGCGCTGAATAACAAGCCGAGCGCTGTAGCATAGTATGGAAATGATCCTCGCCTAATAACTGAATCGGCTGTTTGTATCGAAGACTTAATTCAATGGAGCTCGTTCCCACTTCTTCGCTAAATTGTACTCCTTCGATAACCCCTGATCCTTGTACTCTTGCTATGGAGGCAGGGTCCCCCTTAAATGTTAATATGTATCCTTCATTGTCGGTAACTAGAATAAGTATCGGATCCCCTTGCATTGTAGAAAGTAACTTGTTCACAAATATGCTTATGATATCCAAGAGTTCGCTATACTTGTGCAATTGCGCCTTTAACTCCACCTCCGAGAAACGTGTGTGAAACACGGGCGGCAAATTCGGATCGATCCCTGATTGTATACATTGTTGCTTCGATTCCCAGATCATCGTCTCATCCTTTATTTTATCGTTTTCAAGAGACCGATAGTCAGCCCCTGTCGTACTTCGCATGACAATCCATCAAACATGACTATAAATTGAATACTATCCATTATTCTACTCTGAAAGTTTCCTTTTCTCTATCTCATTTTCAGCAAGTAGTTACATTTAATACCATAAAAATACGTATTTTATTCAAAAATAAAACAACTGTGAGAATATATCACCCATTCTGCTATTCCAGCATGCGTTTTAGATATTCCGATAGACTACATTGACACGCATAGTAATCTGCGATACATTGTAATCTAGAGGTGAGAAATGTGACCAGCAGCAATATTAGTCCCGAATTAATCCGTGGACATGTAGATACCATCATTCTTCGTGTTCTCAGCGAGAGCGATAACTATGGATATGAAATAATAAAGGCAATCGCCAAATATAGTCAGGGTCATTATGAATTGAAAGAACCCTCGCTTTACAGCAGCTTAAAGAGACTTGAAACACAGAAACTAATCGCTTCCTATTG
This sequence comes from Paenibacillus sp. FA6, assembly GCF_051550225.1. Lineage (NCBI taxonomy): Bacteria > Bacillati > Bacillota > Bacilli > Caryophanales > Paenibacillaceae > Paenibacillus > Paenibacillus sp. FA6. The sequence continues at coordinate 4,533,755 of NZ_CP188820.1, forward strand.
GGGTGATGAGAGTCAAGGAGGCAGACGTAAATACTATACGGTGACCCCATTGGGCATTGAAACGTATGAAGCCAATGTTGCAGCTTGGAAGATTGCCAAAGATTTAATTGACCAGCTTATAGAATAATAGGAGGAACCCTTATGAATCGGTTACAGCAACACGTCGAACATTTATTCTCAGGATACAAACAAAACAAACAAACTAAAGAGTTGAAATATGAGATTGTATCGAACCTCGAAGCTAAAGTATCAGATTTAACAGAAAGCGGAATGGCCATGGACCAAGCCATTAGCATTGCTATAGATCATATGGATTCCATCGACGGTTTAATTGATGGTAATCCACAAGTATATATCCACCGATTTCAGATGGAGCTCGTACAGATCTCTTTAATGTATACTCTACTCGCGTGGATATTGACTATACCACTTGGAATCTTAGGTACAACAAGACCACTTAGCCTATTCCTATTCATGATCGTTATTATACTAGGTGTCGTCTTCTTACTTTTAAATAGAAACAAGCGAGATCTTTGGCTCAACAAAATCTCTACTTTCCCTGTAGAATCGTTCTTACGATATAGAAGAATGGTATGGAACATTTGGGGGATTTTTATGGTGGTATCCATCACGACTACAACTGCACTTCGGTTCGGAAGCAATATTTGGTTTATGAGACCTATACACATCGATGGGCCCTATCAGTTTGCTGTCACAGCTATTCCATTTCTTTTACCTATGATCTCCATCATCATACCATTACTGTTCAATAGCGTTCTGGGGATTTTACATAAATATGAAGTAGGTGTCTCTTATGAAGACTAGGAACATCGTAATCATTTGCTTGTTGCTTGTCGGCGTGATTTCATTTGGAATCGTACAGGGGATTGTTATACCACAGCGTGCTGAGAATGCGAAAGAATATGCTGAAGATCAGCAAGACCCACTAACACATGATGTGACATCCATTTTGAAATATCGCAACAAGTATATGGGCAATGCTTCAAATAACATGAATCTGATCGGCTCATTACCCTTAAGTAATATAGACAAATCATTTCAACAGTTCCCTGACATATTCACTTTAGAAATCAATTTCAAAGAAGATTTCTCGAATATGAATAAAAAGTACCTAGAGACATCCTTAATATACAATGCTACCGCAGCATTTTCCTTAATCGATAACCTTGAAGCCATCCACTTTAATTTTGATGGGGTCTCTTATAAAGTTACGCGCAGTGCTGTTGCACAGTGGTATGGAGTGGATGACCTATCTACCCTAACCGATGAAGCGTCTTGGCGTGAGCTAGTTCAAAGCAAACTTACTGATGACCACTATGTGTCGGATTGTATGAATACGATATTTATCATCCCAAATTGAGAAAATAGGAGATCCTAATGCAGCCATTTACGCAACAAGTGATTGAAATTATACGAGCTATCCCCAAAGGTAAGGTTATGACATACGGCGGGATCGCCGCATCTGCCGGAAGTCCACGCGGTGCTAGACAGGTGGTCCGAATTCTACACGTAATGAGCGATAAGTATGATCTTCCATGGCATAGAGTGATCAACGTCAAGGGTGAAATAGCCATTCGTGATGATGAATCAAGCTTTCTTCAAAAGGCATTACTAGAGGAAGAAGGTATTGAACTAAACGGAAACGGACGGGTTGACCTATCCATCTATCGCTATGATGGATAGGCTTACCTAACACCCGAATCCACTTTCTATGAATATAAAATACATATTGCTATTCATGAAGAACGTATTATTACAGCTGCGGTGACCGTGAATATGCAGAACTTCCCCCCTCGCTAGCTTGTCAGTTATCCAACCATGATAAAAAATCCAGTGAGTCAAATCAAGGATTTAACTCACTGGCTTACATTTAATGTTTTAGATACTCAACTGTTTTGTGACAACTTACTTGGAAACTACCGTAGTACAAACCAATCAGGATAATACCTTTTCAGAAACTCCAATTTCACTTCGGTTTGAATGGATTCCCCACCCTCATGACCGTTAAAAGGATAGATCTCTATTTGTTTCTCTCCAACAATTCGGTTATACGTTGCAAAGTACATCTGAGCAGGACATACATCATCCTTCAAGCCTACGGAGGCAAGAACCCTGCACTTGATTCTATCAGCCATATTCATAGTGTCGAAATAGCTCAAATTATCTAGAACCAAATTCGTTTGACTCGGGTGTTTTTTAAGATATTCAGCGACACTTGAAAAGGCACCATGATATCCTTCAACACGACTTACTAGATTACTACTACTCGGTACGTCAACCAGGGCAAGTATAGGCCTGTCATCCAAGGCACAGACCGCCATTCCAAGTCCCCCTCCCTGACTTACTCCTTCTATTATAATTTTGGTAACATCGACTTCCTCTTGTTCACATGCGAAATCAATTGCCTTCAAGCAATCCATATACACAAAACGGTAATAATACTCGTCTTTATCGAGAACGCCCTTACTGGCAACATTGTGTGCAAACCCGTGATTAGAAGGTGCACGGTTACCCGTTATGCCTCCTTGATCACGGCAATCCACCGAAATAACCGCAATCCCCATACTAATCCAATGCATGAAATCCGATGGTTGTCCTCTATTTCCAGTAAAACCATGATAATGAATCAAGCATGGATACTTATCTTTCTTCACGAAGGTAGGAACAATATACCACCCATTAATTCTCGTATCATCCATCCCGTGATATGAAATAGAATATACCTTAACATGAGTACTCGGATAATCAACCAAGTTCCTTTCGGCATGGAGCGGAATAGACTTGGTTTCTTGGATCGTCTTTTCCCAAAATTCATCAAAGTCTTCTTTCTTCGTCAATGCGGGAAGGTAGTTATACAAATCCTTCGTTACATCTTCCATATAGCCCATAATTACCATATCCTCCTTCAAAAAAATGACCTCGCCGTATTAGCCGAGGCAGATGGGACTAGAATTGTTATATTTTAATAAATCCGCCCTCAAATGCAGTGAATTTCTTATAATCTTGGCTTAGATTTTCCCCGACAGGCTTCATCGTCGTTCTGTCCATATGACAAATACCGAATGTATCAATCCATCTGTTATGATTCACGTACCAATCATACATGATCCAGAAGTCAATTCCGACAATAAAGCCTTCTGGATTCAAGGTAGCTTCACCGTCATCCGAGATGACAGCCCGCTCCATTAATGCTTGAAGTGTTTCGCTGTATGTCTTGACTTGTTCTGCCGCCATGGAATCACCATCCGAGGACCAGTGACCGAATTCGGTATTCCAAACAGGCTTGTCCGGCCATAACTCATGCGCCTTCTGTAGAAAATCACGCGTACCATCATAGTACGTGCTACCGTGGAAAATCCCGAAGTACATCGTCCATCCCGCCAGGTCAAGCGGTTCCATGGAAGGATCGTGCGGACCTGGTTGATCTGCCGCAGCGCTCTGCGTAGTCAGACGGCCATCTGCGTAATTCTCCTTCAGGTCCTTCACAAGACGTTTATTATATTTAGTACGGAGCTCGACTTCAACAGACTCATTCTGCGTGCTCCACATAATAACCGATGGGCGGTTGAACTGGGAAAATATCATCTCACGCCACATTTGATCAGATAGTCGCTTCTCCTCCTGAATCTCGAAATGCTCGCGAGTAAACTGCCATAGCGGAATTTCACTAACTGTAGCAAGACCTAATCGATCCGTTAGTACCGCTGTGTACACATGATTCGGATAGTGTGCAGTCCGTACGAAGTTAACGTGCATCAATTGTCTCATTTGAACAAGATCATCACGTATTCTCTCCCAAGTTGCAGAACGTCCTGTATCAGGCCACTCTTCATGACGAGCAATTCCGCTCAGAAATATCGGTCGTTCATTCAAGAGGAGATTCGTTCCCTCAGTTGTAATCGTACGAATACCAAATTGCGTAGCGAACTGATCAAACGAGGTGAGATCACTGAGTTCTCCTCGTTTGGTAACGGTAAATTGCGCCACATACAACTCCGGCTTCCAAAATGCCCATAAGCGAGGCTGTAGAACTTGCACGACCGTTTCAACTGCTCTAGTCTCATAGGGTTCTAGTACAACTGACCATGATAGTTTGCCATCCCAATCTGTCCTAGACTCAATAATATCTGTAGCGAATGGAGAATTCATGAATCTTTCCCCTTCACTATTAACGTCGAAGAGTTCACCATCAATGATGGCTTCCATTGCAATAGGACCACGGTTCTCCAAGATGATGTTACATTTCACACGTCCCTCCACATCCAGTGGAACGATATCTACTCTAGTTATATGACAGTGGGATGTTCCAATGATATATAAATCATGGATCACGCCCGTGTAGTTAAAGAAATCTGTACCTGCCGTCGCAGGTATTATATCGGCACGACTACCCCATGGAGGATTATCTATACGAAGTACAATGGTATTAGGCTCACCAATCTTCACAAAGGGAGTCAAGTCTAATGCGAACGGTGTAAATCCACCTTCATGATATCCAACCCAATGTCCATTCATCCATACATCTGCTACATAGCTAATGGAGAGTGCATGCATTGTTACAGACTTATTCTCCCATTCAGACTCTAGATTGAACGTTCTACGATACCAAACACCATCCTCATACGTTTCACTAGAATTCGCTTCCTCCAAACCCCGAATCTCATTCTCAGGAGATGGGAGCTTTTGCGTCTGCCAATCTTCATCATTGAAATGAACCTCCGTCCGACCTCTAGCCTCGTCACGCAGGCGATCGAACCATTGATCATTGCGCTCCGATAAAGAGAATTGGTGATCGGCCGCGAATCTTTCTTTCTTCCATATGCCAGCTAAATTAAGCGTCAAACGCTTCTGTGCATCAAATGATGGTACCGGTATGCCATTCTGAAAAGGCACCGACAAGCCATCAATTTCACGTAATTCCATTGTGGTTTGAATCATCCTACTCACATCCCGGTATTTTATTTAAGTTCATGATCTAAATCATAATTGCCATGGTCAGGCTGATAGACTCTAACATAATCAATTTCAAATGTTTGTGGGAAGATCGTTGTTTCATCAGGATACCCCGGCCAATTACCACCGACTGCCAAATTTAATTGTATATAAAATTCACGATTAAAGGGTGCAGCACCCGGCTCATTGTTCGCTTTCTCATCTTTACGCGTAAACCATGAGGATGTATGATAATACTCCTTATCGTCGACATACCATCTCATTTCGGTGGGTGTCCACTCCAGAGCAAACACATGAAACTTTTCAGCAAACGATCCCTCGTTCAGCTTCATTTGTCCCCCTTTATAATAATGAGGATTACCCATATGCAAAGTACCGTGCACCTGATCTGGTGCATGTCCGAGAGATTCCATAATGTCAATTTCACCACTACTTGGCCATCCACCGTATTTATCCATATCCGTCGGCATCATCCAAATCGCTGGCCACATTCCTTGTCCAATGGGTAATTTCGCACGAAATTCAAATCGACCATAGGTCCAATCTGCCTTATCCTTCGTGATCAGTTTCGCTGAAGTGTACGGTTTCCCCTCATGCTCCTGCTTCAAAGCCTTAATCACTAACTTTCCGTTATCAATATACGAATTAGCTGAATCATTGGTATAAAATTGATCTTCATTATTACCAAAGCCCCAGCCACCCGTTTCGTGCTGCCACTTCATCGTATCAATTTCTTTACCCTCAAACTCATCATTCCATACGAGCTTCCAGCCGTTCTTTTCCTGTAGGATTGTTGTCTGGTTGTCTATTGTACTGCACCCCATTAATAATATGATGAAAATCATTGCACTACACACTGTCCTACTGATAATTCGCATACGCCCCCCTTTATTATTCTCCCGTTATACCAGAACGCTCTACGCCTTCAACAAACCATCGTTGCAGGACGAAATACAAAATGAGTAGTGGAACGATCGTCAGGAGCGTACCCGCAAGTCTAACTGCCTCATTCAACTGACTTCCTGGACTTCCCGGCGGATACACCTTATTGTAACTATCGGTGAATCGCTGTAGCTCAAGCGGCAATATCGTCAGTTCATTTCCGAAGTAAAGACCAGCTAAATAGGTTTCATTCCAGTACCATACGAATGAGAATAGGAAAACAATAATGATGGCCGGTACAGACATCGGCACAGCAATTCTATAAAATATTTTAAAACTACCTGCGCCATCGATTTCCGCAGCCTCCTCAAGAACTGTCGGAATGGTCTTAAAGAACTGGTAGAAGATAAGGATGAATAAAGCACTCTTCAACCCTTGCCCCAATAAGGCCGGGTAAATAAAGGTTTCCAACGAACCCAGAAGTGCATATTTCTTGAAAAGAAGATAGGTTGGCATCATCGTAATTTGTGATGGGATGATGAACGTTGCTAACATCAAGAGAAATAGTAGCTTCTTGAATGGAAATTCAAATTTCGCGAAACCATATCCGATAATTCCACATGAAATGGTTTGTAATAACGCTGGAAGTCCAGCCACAAGAATGGTCTGCATTAGCGTATTCCCATAATCCAGAACTCGCCACGACTTAGTATAATTCTCAATATACAGCGTGGAAGGTACCCATTTAATCATAGAATTAAGTAAATCATCCAAGCTCATGAAGCTGTTAACCAGCATAAAGAGCACAGGATATAAATAAACGAAACCGATCGCGATGAGAAGGAGATACACCAACGCCTTAAACACGTATCCGTCATTCTCTCCCATTCCAAACATCAGCTTTCGAATCTTGATAGCTGTGTCCATCGTTTGTCTTTTCCACATGGCGTTCTCCTCCTTACCGTTTCTTCAGGCTGAGCAATCCAGTCCAGATTGCAAGCATGAGCGTAATAATAATGAAATAAATCCACGCCACCGCAGTAGCATAACCGAAGCCCGTTATCGTACTGAACATATTATTCTTAATCAGAATAATGATTTCATTCAATGCAAACGTCGAGACGTAAACGATCGTGTAAATGACATTCACAATGACAAGCGGCATAAGCATCGGAAGTGTTACCTTCCAGAACGATTCCCAAGGAGACGCTCCATCTATACGAGCTGCCTCATACAGTGATTGATCGACCTTCTGCAAGCCAGCCAGAAAGATAAGTATTTGTACACCAGAGAACCACAAAACCATAATGATCTGCTTAAACAAGTACATAATTGGCGCAGCCACAAACGGATTCAAGCTATTCTCTATCATGGTGAACATGCCATACTGTTCAATGTTCGGGATCGAAGTGGCTCCTTGACTTAGTAACTCGTTAATAACCGGGCCACTCGTAATGATCACCGGAAGGAAAAAGATCGTTCGAAAGATCCCACGAAATTTGATTTTTTGGTTGATCAGAAGAGCGATGATTAAAGAAAAGACGATAATAATCGGTATATTAAGTACCATCTCCTGTAAATACTTCAATACCTTTTCTATGAAGACTGGATCTGAGAAAAAGGCGTATTTATAATTTTCCAGACCAATATATATTGTCTTGATCCCAACCGGTGTAATCTTCACTTGATGGAAGCTGAGATACATCGAGTGAACCATCGGATATAATGTAAAGATGAGAAACCCCACAATCCACGGTGAGATGAACGTTAGCCCGATGATCTGTTTTCTACGTTTATTCGTTATTTTAATTTTAGCCATCAGCGGTTCACCTCGATTACTTGAAAGCCTTTTGCCGGCACACTGATATTCCCACTGCGATAGTCATGGTTCGTATAGTTCACAACAATACTGATTCCGTTATCGTAAATCACCTGTACAATACCATCTCCGAGCACTACTCTATCTTCCATCGAAGCATTCCTTACTGGTTGTAACGCTTCATTTAGAGTTCGATAGGTTTCTGCCATAGGCTCGCGCCAATCCTCATAGGAGGAAGTATAGACATCATTGGAATTCGTATTTTTGAGCTTATAGGAAGACTCATGAGTCAAGTAATATGACGGAAACGATGCCGTTTCGATCATACGCAGCAAATTCGTTTGCGGATTAGCAAAAAAGTTACTATAAGGTGCATAATAGTCCTTGTATCCCTTCAACACCATCTGCACGAATGGTACCGTCTCACTAATATAAATATACTGCGAGGACTCTAGCGGAATATCTAATAATTGATCCGCATAAGGAAGCATGTAATCGTTCGCTTTATACATCAATACAGAAGGGATAGCCTTTGAGAGCTCATTCATAGTAGCCAAATAAGTTTCTGCTGTATCGCTACGACTGGATGTATCCCCATCAACCATTTCGGAGAACAACACTGAACCCGTTGAGTCTACAGCCACGCCTGATATATTCTGATCTGTATATTTCTTAATATTTTGTTGAACAATCCTACTTGTACTCTCAGCAGATAGATAATACATCTTGTCATATACCTGCCTGTACGTCGGCAAGATTAGTAGCGACTTATCTATTCTCTTAGCTGCATCCGACTGTGCAGAGAATCGTTTAGAGGTTTCATAAGCTACTGTAAAATCACTATATAGATGAAGCTTCCCACCCTGTTCTGAGATTTCTGCATCCAGTCGCTCGAAGTCACTGCTGGAACCGATCTTCTTCTCATATTTGACAGGAGTTGGACTACTTCCAGACAAACCACCTTCGTTCCATCCTTTAAAGACAACGTTCACACTCCCAATGCCACTATTTCTCATGTCCTTCAGCATTTCTTCTAATTGTGTGACAGTCGTTAGTGGAATAAGTCGTTTCGAGAGCATCCCATTCTCTGTTTCAGCTCCAAGCACATCTACCTGTATCGGAATCGCTGCAACGCTCTCTTCCTTCTTCATAAGAATATCCTTTTCCACTAGATAGTTTCGGTACATCTTAGCCATACCTGTATAACTGGCGTTCTTCCCATTCAGAAATGTATAGCGAATCTGCATGTCCTCTGGGTGTCTCATCTTCTCGAAAACAACAATTCCCCCCATGGATCTGCTCGTTGGCTGTTGATAGGATTCTCGGGATAGGAACTGTACACCTGTCCAGTTATATGACGTATTGACACCGTTCGGGTACGCTAGAAGTTTCGCATTGTATTGACCCTTCTCCACAATACCGAACAATCCATTCTCTCCTTCACCATGCACAATACCGAATATCGGATACTGTACAGTATTCGGTGCGTTCGTAAAGACATCCGAAGTAACCGTCTCTATTCCCTCATTCACCCCATATATTTTTGCTTCATAGGGGATTTTAAACTTACCTTTATTATCTGCAAGTCGGATCAATGCCCCAGGTCCATCAGGGATAAGCATGTATCCATCCTTCTCATCCGCTTGGGTAGCACCAAGGAAGGGATAGACGTAAACAGATCCAAGCTTAAATTGATCGCCTTCAATAATGCTTTGCTGTGGAATATGGACGACCAGCTGATCCTGCTCCAGCCCAACATGAAGTTCCATTCCAAGCTTCAAATCATTTAACCGAATAATGGCTTTAAATCCATTCTCGCTCGGCTCAAATTTTATGGACTTATTCGTCTGTGAGACGAGATCAGTTCTGGTCGAGTTTGCTTTTCCTTTTTCAAAATATTGTAATGACAATCCAGAGGCCATGAAGTTTCTCCATGATTCATTGGAAACCGTATCGACAATTTCAGAGTCCCATATATATCCCGTTGATTTATCCACAACTTGAATAGAAAGATTCTGTTCCTTAAGTCGGAGCTCCAGTCGATCACTCTCCGCCACCTTCTGGTACGAAGATGACAACGTTGTTCCCTTCACTTCATTATCCAAGAATACCTCCTGCTGTAGAGAATCCAGTACTAATTCTGTATTCTCTACAGCAGGCCCCCTATTCACGAATATAAAACATGCTATAGTTACGGTCGCCAATACGATGCAGACTGTTACTATAGACTTGATCCATTTAGAGTTCCGCACGTACCATCAGCTCCCGTATGACAGAATAAACAAAATCGTACACTTGATCGAGTAATACATACACGATAAATAACACTAGACTCAGCATCAGCATGCCAAACAAAGTAGTCAGAATATTACGAATCGTTTCTTTTACAGTGAAATCGTGAATTTCCTTTACCATCATAAACATGAGTATCGTGCACCAAACGATAATAATTGTATTCGAGAAACTAAAAAGGAACATATCATTATAGGTCAGTACGTTCGAGACAATGACGATGATAGGACTAAACAGTAAATATGGCGCCATAGAATAAATAGTTCCAATATACACCTCTGAAAATTTACCTTCGCCTTCATTAATTGTACTCACCAAGTAGTTCGCGATAACCCAAAGCCCGAATGGTGCAAAGACCTTCGCAATTTCCTGAAGTAGAATTAAATTGGAGGGTTCCACTTGATTAAAGATAAACCCTGTATAGTACAACGAGAATATATATTCTAGGAAGAAGATAGCGTATAAGCATGTAGCCGACCCTATGGAAGTTCTCTTCTCCTCCTTAATACCATAAAATCCGTCAAAGGGATTTTTTATAAACTGGAATACATATAATAATTGACGAACAAACGTCGCTGACAAGCATCTTCGTTTCACTCGAAGTAGAGGTTCCAGCATATTTGTTCTACGATGTAGCCATCGCAGTAGGAAACGTAGTACAAACCATGATACTAGTACATATAACACAGATATTAGGTTTTTTTGAAGCCATAGATTGCGCACTTCCCAAAAGGCATTTGAATACCCTTCTTTATCATTGGCAATCTTATATTCCTCAATCGCCTTAGTATATAATTGCTGCTTGTAATAAGCGTCCGCTAGACCCTTATGAGCTAAGTCGAACAGATTATTCTGTCTCAGCACCTGCATCCACGGATCACGGCTCTTAATGTAATGCCCTTCCTTATATAACTCCAGCGCATGGTGAACAAGATTCGTAAATTCAGTTGGCTCAAAAATTTGAATATTATTTCTTTCTTTGTCGATAACGTAAATATTGTCCCGCGAATCCAATGCAATACTCGCTGCATTCTGGAATAAGCCTATTCGCGATCTGCCATCATCTGGTGCACCGAAAGCGAACAGTAGATTTCCTTCAGTATCAAATTCATAAATAAATCCATTTTGGCTAATCGCATACATATTCCCTCTCTGAGAAACAAAGATATCTGTATATTTCGGATCAAACGTCATATTCCTTGGAAGTAGATTAAACCCCGAAATATTAAACCGTTTAACAGACTTACCTTCATCTCCTTGCGTAATTGTATAAATTAGCCCTTTCTCATCAATGGCGATGTTTGTTGTAGAAGGGGGTATATTCTGGAATAACTTCTCTCGCTGTGCATCAGTGAAAATAAACTGTTCTAGCATCATTCGTAAGCTTGCTTGGGACTCGTTGCTTCCGAAATACCCAAGAAAGTCGCCGTGCGAGCTCATCTGAACGACTCCATTGGTCGTACCCTCGCTAATGATGTATACATTACCCCGCTTATCTACCGTTACCTTTAACGGTTTGAACGGACTACTCTTGATAAATAGTGGGGAGTCTGGACGATCGAACGTTTGCTTCACCTCACCGTCCACGCTAAACTTTATAACTTGACCTATCCCACCGTCGGCAACGTATACAGAACCCTGATGATCAACAGCTACGCCTGTCGGTGTCTTCAGTACACTCTCACCCATCGTACGAACGAAGTTTCCTTCATCATCCATGATGACGATGCGGCTATTATTCGTATCCGCCACATAAATATAATCGTGAGCATCTATAAAGATATCGGAAGGATCGGAAAATTCCATCCCTCCCACTTGATTAATTGAACCTATTGGATAATAAGCATCCTGTGTTCGAACGAACTGCCTGTTATGGTCTTCCGTATAAGTCTTGGAAGGCGCCTCTGCCAATACTACAGATGAGGGCCAGGTCCATAGGAAGACGACGAGAACAAGCAACAATATCTTACCGAATTGTTTTCTCATGATTGTCTCCTCTATTTCAGGCCTGAATGTGCCATCGTATTCATAACTTTACTTTGTAGCAAAATGAAGATGATCAGGTTCGGAACGAACATAATCAGAGAAGCGGCAGCCGACATCCCTTGACCAGCAACTGTATTTCCAGAAGATGATACGATCGTGCTCATAAAGAAAGACAATGTCTTTAGGCTCTCATCATTCACATAGTAATTCGACGTCTCCACATTGTTCCACACCGCTTGGAAAGCAAGGATCGCAACCGTAGCAAGGGCTGGCTTGATAATCGGTACCATAACTTTTCGGAAAACTGTGAATTCACTCGCACCATCAATAATGGCTGCCTCTTTAAGCTCCTCAGGTACCTGGTCAATAAACTGCTTCAACAGGAATAACCCGATTGGCATCGCTAGAAGAGGTAAAATATGAGCTAAATACGTGTCTAAAATTCCCGTTTCATTTACAACCAAATAACGTGGAATTTGCACCGCAATGGGTACGAACATTAAAGCGAGCGTATTGACCTCAAACATCACTTTGCTTAGCTTGAATTTCATCTTAGCCATCGCATATGCGGCTAGAGCACTAATCGATACAGATAAGAACATAACGAGTATAGTAACTACTAAGCTGTTGAATATAAACCTACTGAATGGAATACCCGATGTCGATGTCGTAAAGAACAGATCTCGAAAGTTATCGAGCACTGGCTTCTGCACGAAAAAGCGTGGCGGGAATGCAAACAGCTCATCAATCGGTTTAAATGCATGTGAAATAATAAAGACGATCGGTAGCATCATAAAAAGAGCTAATGGAATAAGAATCGCGTAAAATTTCAATTGACCTCGCTGAAATTTCGCTGGATTTATTTTTGTACCTTGATAAGACATTGTGCTTGCACCCCCCCTACTCTTTCTCTCCGAATAGTTTCCAAGAAAGTCTTGACAACATATAAATACCGATAATTAAAATAACCGATATAGCGCTCGCGTAGCCCATCTCATAGCGAATAAGACCGTAATCCGCAATATGGTTGACTATTAACTGACCTGAATACTGTGGTGTCGGGTTCCCGCCCGAGAGCTGAACGCCGATTTCACCAGCTTGGAACGTGGTGACGACAGCCATTACTGCACCGAACAGCATTTGTGGCTTCATCGAAGGAATCGTAATATATATAATTTCCTGGAATCGATTCTTGATGCCATCAATGTAACCTGCCTCATAGATGGTTTGGTCAATGTTTAGAACCCCTGCAAGCATCGCCAGGAAACCTACACCCATACTGCTCCATAAGGATACGATAATCATAATTGTCATTAAATAATCGGGCGATTGCAGCCATTGAATAGGTGCATTAATGAGCCCCATATTGAGCAATAGAGAGTTGACATATCCCGCTTGATCACCACTGAATATAATCGTCCATACAACTGACATCGCGACCCCCATCGTCATGGATGGGGAATAGATGATCAGTGCAAGTATTGTCCGTGACTTGCTAGGAATTTGTGACAGCATCCACGCAAGCAGAAACGCGATAATATATCCGCCCGGACCTACAATTAATGCGAACTTAATTGTGTTAGGCAGTACATATTGCATAAAGATCTCATCATGCGTCAATAGATCAATATAGTTTTTGAATCCGATCCATTCTGGCATTCCCACGGTATTGAAATACGTCAGGGAAAGCCCCATCGCCACCATAACGGGAATAACGATAAATGTACCGAACAATAAAATATAAGGTGTTAGAAACAGGTAAGCTTCATTCCATTTACGTGTCTTCATCTCTTCTCAACCCACTTGTCTATCGTTGTTATGGTTGGAACCGGATATTTCTTAATCATTTGACCATTCGCATAATATCCGAACTCTTCCATTTTGCGAAGAATCTCGCGATTTGTACGTACTACCGCATCATCAATAGCTGTCCGCGGATTGTCTCCGTTGAACACAACCCTATTCCACACATTACTAATTTCTCGTTCAACCATATAAGCTCCTGGAACACGAGACGCTTCTCGAACCCACTTGAATTGCTCTGCGATTACCTCTTTGTCTTCTTCCGGCCAAGACATCTGCTCGAGTGCTTCAAGATTAGCCGTATTCCACATAAAGGTCATGCCGAAATTCGTCTGCATGAGATTCGCAAATTCAACCTGTATCGGTGTTGATAACCACCAATCAAGGAATTCCCAAGACTCTTCCGCATACTTTGTTCCTTCAAAAATCATACCTGTCTGCCCACCTGCTGGTGCCCAGCGTGCAACTGTCCCATCAGCCTTCTCCACACCAGGATGTGGCGCAATCTTCCACGCACCTGCAATTTCTGGCGCAGCCGCTTTCAATTGAATGTAAGTATTGAAGTCGGATATGCCGACTGGCATGGTCGCATATCGGAAATGATGATAAAAATTAGGTACATCCTGTGGCAAATTATAGATTGTAAATAAATCCGTCATAAATTTCATGCCTTCAAGCGCTTGTTCACTATCAATACTGGTGCTCATGCCACTATCATCAAACAACTCTCCATCAAATTGATAGATAAATGGCGTTGTCGCATTAAATGGCTTGAAACCTTTATAAAGTGCTAACGGTTCATAGAAGTTCATGCCAAGCCGTTGCAACTCGGGTAACATTTCGACGACATCATCCCAAGTATCTGGCGGGCTTAGTTGCAACGAGTCTAGAATATCTTGTCGATAGAATAGCACCCAGAAGTTTTGCGTTTCGGGAAGCGCATATACACCGTCCTCGAAGGAAAACGGAATGATAGCTCCTTTGGAGAATTGCTTGATGCTTTCCGAATAACCCTCGAATTGGCGTAGATCTAATGCCGCTCCACGAATAGCAAGATCGTAAGGAATCCAATTACTAACACCTAGAGCAACGTCTGGCTGTGTTCCCGATGCATTAGCGAGGATGAGCTTATTCTCATCTGGCATAATAGATAGCTTCACGGCAACACCCGAATTGGGAGTAAACTTCTCATCAATCATTTTCTGCATAAGCTCCACGAAGGGTCTTGGTCGATTCACCCAAACCTCTAACTCACCTTCAGATTTCGAAGAGCTTGAATAGGATTGATTGGCGAATGA
This sequence comes from Paenibacillus sp. FA6, assembly GCF_051550225.1. Classification (NCBI taxonomy): domain Bacteria; kingdom Bacillati; phylum Bacillota; class Bacilli; order Caryophanales; family Paenibacillaceae; genus Paenibacillus; species Paenibacillus sp. FA6. The sequence goes on from NZ_CP188820.1 coordinate 4,548,809, forward strand.
AAGAAAGAATCGTTTAACCATTTCCCACAACTTCTCGAACAATCCCGCATTAGAAGATGGTAACTTTAATTCCTGAGCTACATAAATACGATCCAAGGCAAGCGGTGACTCCGAAATACTTTGCAACAGTGTACCGAGTAGCTGGGATGCTGAAGCTGTTCCTTCGGAAAATAAATTTAGCCTATTTGGAAGTTTATCAGGCTCTTTCGCTAGTGAACGTAGCTGTTTAGCAGCTAGCTTAAGATTAACAATCTCACCAATCTCTTCAACCTTCGGGTTAAGTAAGCCTATTTCAGCATATCTTTGATCTAGATCGTCTGCCCAACTCAAGAGTTGCTGATCTAGTTCGGGCATATATTCGAGAAGGTTCCAGTCCCGATTCCGATCGCTTTTATTACCTGTAAGCTTCTTAATCTCTAGTGTTATACGACTAATTTCTTTCATCTTAGAAACGATATCTTCAGCTAGTGGACGCATATTGGATAGATTAGTCGTCATAGCAATAGTATGTTTACCTTTTTTCAAATAAAATTGATAGGGTGTCTTTCCGTCTCCCAATGTCTCATTTCTCCACTTCTTCGTGAAGTGGAAGGCATAATTGTCCATTTCAAGGAAAGGTACAGCTCCATCAAGCTCAATCCGACGAAAAACGGGTAAATCATATAACGAATCTTGCATGTATTTAAAGGAAATGTGATAATACCCGTCCTGCGGTACATCTAACTCCCAGCTCAATGACTGCCCCCCTTGTTTGAAGGATATTGGGTCAATGATATTAAGTAGAAGTTTCCCTGTTTCATAGGGGGTGAGTCTACTCTCTCTTGCGGATGCAGCCCGAATAGATGAATCATTCTTGTACAGCGGTTGTTCCGCTTCGATGATTAGTAGTTCCTCCACCTTCTTCGAACTTCCATCTACTACTGGTTGAGATTCTACATAGTTACGATACGCCTCTACCTCAGTAGGGGCTTCTATTGTCACATTACCAAGCAGCATTTCTCCCTTGGTGTTGACGATCGTAATCGAATTTTTCCCTCGATCAAGCTTAAATTTAAGAGGCTCCATATGAAAGTAGCTTGCATCCATGGCGTACACTGTTTGCCATTTCTTCACCTTCTGCGAGCCTGGTAGCAGTTCATTACCGTACCTATCCCATTGTTCTGATATCGATTTGTTCTCCCACAGACTTGGGAACAGAATTCGTCGACTCTCATAGAACGGATACTCTCCATTAATTTGTATATATCCTTCAGTAGGCAATATACTGTCATCCATAATGTAATAATCAAAGGCTAACTGATATAATCCAGTTTCATCGACATAGACTTCTAATTCAGTTTTAGTATTCTTATCTAAACGCACTGTTTCTGCATTGTATCCAAAGCTATCCTTTTGAAGAACCTTCAGGTCAACATTATCCTTATCTTTGCTAGGTGAAACTACCATTTGTGTTTCTTGAATGATGGGGACATCTGACCATTCCTGCAATTTCTTCGTATAACTTTGTTCAAGAAGCTGAAACGAGCCTGCTGTTGATGTTGGCTGAGACGAGTCCGCTTGAACCGAATCCGCTTGTACCAGCGGGACGATCTGCCCACTGACAAGAAGAGTTGTGATCATTATAGCTATTAGCAATCTTTGATAGTTTTTTCTCATTGTCTCTTCCCTGCCTATACTTCTTAGTAATGCTGTAGGTGCGAAGAAGTTGATTGATCCCACGCACCTACAGTCAGAAGATTATTGGTTTAATCGTTCCATCGCTTTGCTAACAAACTCATTCGCCTTATCTTCCAGTTCCTTCGCTTTATCCGCTGGCTTCAATTCACCATTTGTGAATTTCTCCGCAATTTTCTGCTCATCATTCGCCCAGACATTGTACTCCCTAAATCCTGGTAGCGTCTTATTGTAGTCTGGAACTGCATTATCAAGCAGTTTAAGTGCTGCTTTCATTCCTTCTAGCTTTATTTCTCCGTCAATGACTGCCCAGACTTCTGGAAAATCAGCAATCGGGAATTTATCAACACTTACTCCCAATTCTTTGTACATCTCAAGACGCTTCAACCATCCGTCTTTGCTCCAAGACATGAACTTCATTAGTTCATAAGCGGCTTCTGGGTGCTCTGTTGTGGATGATACACCGATATAGTCAAGCACAACCGGCATTCTTTGTCCCGCATCACCACCAGGGTACGGATAGAAGTCCATCAATCCAGCCCCGGATTTCTCCATTTCTGCTGGTAGCGATTCCATATTCCATGAACCGTCGATCCCCATTGCAACATGACCTTTCTGAAGCGGCCATGCACCTTCATCTCCAAACACCTTTATTTTCTCTTCTTTGGTCATCCGCTCTTCGACCTTTAAATTACGAAGTTCTATTTTTTGATTATAGCCATCGATCCATTGTTGGTCGGTGAAATGGAATTTCTCTCCGTCAAACGTGTTATAACCTAGGGACTCAACATTAGCCATTGGCCAATGCTCATCAAAAGACAAGTTGCCCCATGGTCCTCCAATTCCATAAATATGCTCTGATGGATTTGAAACTTTCTTAGCAATGTCGATCATATCCGTAATTTTCCAATCGTAGCTTGGCAGTGGAATGTTGTTCTTCTCCAACAACGTCTTGTTTAAATAGACGCCCATGATGAACTGGAATGTAGGTGATGCCATCCGCTTGCCTCCATAAACAGCTTGTTTCGAAACATTCGAATAGATGGCTTGCGTTTCCTCATCAGCATCCCAATAAGGTGTCAGATCGAGAAGCCATTCATTTTCTACACCCACCGGCACATTCTCCAGCCAAAAGACGTCTGGTAAATTGCCAGCGCTAGCGGCAGCTGTTAAAGCGTCGGTCCATGGCCAGTTAATGGTTTCATCTTTTACGACAGTAATATTAGGGTATTTCTCTGTGAAGGCCTCTAGCAACTTGGCTTCCAAGCTTTTATCTTCCCAGCTTGCAAATTTCAGTGTAATCTTTTCATCTTTCCAGGAAGGCTCTTTTTCTTGTTCCTTCGTTTCTGTTGCCGGCTGTTGTGCCGCACCTTCATTTGCCGGCGTATTGCCACCTGAGCAAGCAGCTAATACAGATACGACCAATAACAATACCAGTGATACAATGAACATTTTTCTGTTTCTCATTTTGGTATCCCCTTTGCCTCATTTTTATATTGATACACTTACATGTACCCGGAGTCAGGTATAGATTGGTATCGATTTCATAAATGTCTTAAACAAACATTCTATGAAGTCAATTTGGATGCTATCTAATCAAACTGTAAACGGCTTACACGCCCTTAGGTAGCATTAGCTCGTTTCGCAGTGAAATATATGTAGAATTTAAAAATTACACTCTCTTATAATTAGAAGAACCACGAATCTGTAATTGAGAGTCGATCACGATTATACGATTATGATCTATCGGAAGTTCACCTTTAATTTGTTGTATCATCATATCCGCAATGGCATAGCCCATTTCAATCTTTAATTGATTAATGGTGCTTAACTGTGGCGTTAGATACCTTGAAACTCTCTCATTATCTACACCAAATACAGCAAGATCCTGAGGGATAGATATATTCGCTTCCAAACAGGCCTCGTAAATACCTAACGCCATCTCATCATTCGCTGAGAATACGGCTGTAAAATGAAGACCTTTGGCCCAAAGACGCTTAATAGCCGCATAGCCTCCTTTTTTATTGAAGTCGCCATTTTCTACACTTTCCTCACGGAATGGAATGCCATGCTCCTTTAACGCCATCTTATATCCTTCGAGACGATCTAAACTATCTATCGCGTTCGTATAGCCGCTAATAAATGTAATATCTGTGTGCCCCTGCTCAATGAGATGCTCAACCGCTTGCTTCGCACTTTGCACCGTATTCGTTTGAACGTTACATGTGTTTGGTAGCACGATACCCCGCCCAATTGAACCGATCAGATACCCCCGATCGACAAATTCCATTACCTCTTGATTGGATAACATAGACGCTGTCAAGATCATAGCATCGATACTCCTGTTGGATAGCAATTGAAGATAATCCAATTCAATATCCTTGTTGTTTTGTGTGTCGCAAATGACTACCTTGAACTTCTCAGCGTACGCCTTATTTTGAATGCCTTTAACTAAATTAGTGTAGTAAGAAACCATAATATCTGGCACAATGACACCCAGAGTCAACGTCTTTTGTTGGCGTAAGTTTTTAGCCGCCGCATGAGGTACATAGTTCAATTCTCCGATAACCTTTAACACCTTTTCCCTAGTTTTAGCTTTGACTAGCGGATTATCGTTCAATACCCTAGAGACGGTCGTCGGAGAAACATTTGCTGCTTTTGCTACATCAATAATTTTAATATCCATTACAATTCGACCCCTGCATTTCATTTTTAGTCTAATTCAAAAGCGCTTTCATTTACCTCATTTGAAATATATCATGAAATGAAATCGATTTCAATACTCTTTTTTGGAAATTATTATTTTTCTGTTCTGATGTTCATCTACAAGAACTATTTTATAGATTAGTTTTTAGCTGACAGAAGGCATTCCTCAAAAAGCCTTCTGCCAGATATTCACTTTATCGTTATATCATCAAGATTTCCCGAATTTCTTGCTCAGAGAAAGCGGACAACGCTTGTTGACCTGGCTGAATAACTTCATCAATCAAGTTCTTCTTTTTCTGCTGAAGTTCATACATCTTCTCTTCCACAGTCCCCTGAGTCACAAGACGAATGACTTGCACGACCTTCGTCTGTCCCATACGATGTGCACGATCTGTGGCCTGTTCTTCCACGGCAGGATTCCACCAAAGATCGTAGAGGATCACTGTATCTGCTCCAGTCAAGTTCAGACCTGTACCGCCTGCCTTTAATGAGATCAGGAACACGTCTTGCTCACCCTCGTTGAATCGGTTGCACAGCTCTACCCGCTCGAAAGCTGGAGTTTTACCGTCCAAGTACAAATAGGATACTTCCTGATTACTTAGTTCACGACTGATCAAACCTAGCATTTCCGTGAATTGTGAGAATACTAATATCCGCTTGCCCGCACTCCGACATTCCTCGATCGTCTCCATGAGTTGCTCGAATTTAGCCGAGCTACCCGCATAGTCTTGGACAAACAGAGCGGGATGACAACACAACTGGCGAAGCCTCGTCAAACCAGCTAGAATCTTGATCCGATTCTTCTGGAAGCTATTCTCGTTCAGATGCTTCACTGTCTCATGCTTCAGCTCAGCCAGATAAGCTACATATAGTTTCTTCTGATCCGGTAGCAGTTCAGAAATCTGTACAGACTCGATCTTATCTGGCAGTTCCTTCAATACATCGCTCTTTAGACGTCGCAGTATAAACGGGCGAATTCGCTTCGCTATGCTGTCGCGGGTTAAGTTAGCGAAGCTTTTTTTATTTGAGAATAATTCCGGGAAGACAACATCAAAGATTGACCACAGCTCATCAATCGAATTCTCCACGGGCGTTCCCGTAAGTGCAAAACGATGTCGCGCCTTAATTCTTCTAACTGTCTGAGCGATCTGGGTATTATGGTTCTTAAAGGTCTGTGCCTCGTCCAAAATCAGCGTGTGGAACGTAGCTCCAATATACTGCGCCAAATCTCTACGTAACAGCGGATATGAGGTAATAATCACATCTACTCCTGACACATCATTTAACACACGACTGCGTTCTTCTTGCGTACCATCAACGATGGTTGTGAGAACTTCTGGCGCGAATTTCTTCAGTTCATTCCTCCAATTGTAGACAAGGGAAGCAGGAGCGATAATGATTGCTGGGATCTTGTCCTTTCTAATCTCAGGCAGTACGGAGACGATGAATGCAATACTTTGCAATGTCTTTCCAAGCCCCATGTCATCTGCTAATATCCCCCCGAATCGATAGTGAGCCAGCGTCTTCATCCACTGATAACCATATTGCTGATAATCCCGAAGTACCTTACTCAGTGTTTCAGGAACGGGAAAGTCCAGCAGATCTGGATTACGCATATTCTCAAGCAGTCTACGAAATGATTTTCCCAATCTAACGGCTTTACCTTTATTCTGGTCATCCATCATATGAAGCCCACGAACGACAGGTATCTGGATCTCAGAGCCTACCATTTTCCCTGTACCGATACCCATTTCATTCATGAAATGAAGAATCTCTTGAAACTTCTCACCCTCTAGTGGAGCTAAAGCACCATTCGGCAAACGATAATATCTCCGCTTTTCCTCCAACGACTTCAATAGGTTACGGATTTCCGTCTCAGGAATCCCTTCGATATCAAACTTGAATTCTAACCAATCATGTCTTGAATCCATATCTACAACGATCTTTGGAGCCGTAAGACCTGTGTGAATTCTCGATTTCACAGCGGTGGTAGCATATACTTCGAGCATTTTCTCCAGTTGCGGAACGATATGATATAGAAATTCGTATTCGGCATCCTCATCAGCCAAGAAATAGCCTTTTTCCGTCTTCGCAAATGTGCCTTTCTCCATAAGTTCGAGGATTCTTATCTCAAGTTCGCCATCCCGTATAAGGATAATATGATCCCCTTGCGGTTGGCGATTCTCCTCATCCAGAGGATTAATCACGACTCTGCCATATTGAAACTCCAATCCTGCCAGCAATCGATCCTTCACGCGGTCCAAGTACAGCTTAGCCTTAAGAGGAGTCCGTACCATCCGTTCGGAAACAGTCTTTGCAATATGCACGCTCCCAAGCTTCATTAGTCCAGGGATGACCTTTTCCATAAAAGGATCAAGTTGCTCCTGTGGGATCTGGATGATCTGCTTGTGGGATTTCCCAATCATATGCTTGAGTTCAGCAAGTCGCTTACATTCGTCCAAAGGCAGCTTCACTAACCTTCCTTGGAACAGGATGACTCCGTAAGATTCCATGACAGTAATGCTATCCAACCCTTCAACATCCAAGTGATACCCATCCATTCGAGAATGGTTAAATTCGAACTGAAGCGGAATTCCCCCCTCGGATATATGTATCCCATCGACCACTCTATCACCCTGTGCCATTTTCACCTTAGGAGCCTCACATAATAGTTGCAACAACTTGTCCCAGTACAATGGAGGTATCATCACGATCCGATCACTATAGGTTGAAGATTGACGATACATCTCTTCACTGTTATCCATAAGAAGGAGCTGTTGAATCACTTCATCATTCTCTTTGGTAAAGCTGTGGATCTCCGGATCATACGTAAAGTTGTTGGAGAATACATACGACTCTCCCCGTTCAATTCTTTCAAGAAATTCTCTGACGTTCCTTACAATATACAGCCGATTCATTCCAACCTTGATCTCCATGCCGAACATGAGCTTGTCATACCCTGAGGGGACCGGTCGGCAAGTGAACTCCACTTGAAGGGGGGTTCTTGAATCGAAATAAGTCCGCACACGGCTAGAGCGACGAGGCCTATCTGTGAACAGATCCAATATAGATTGGGCCAGTTGATTCTCCTTACTCGAAGTCTCTACGAATCCCTGTTCACTCTCACGCTGCTGTAGTTCATAGATATTCAGTAGCACCGCAGCGATATGTTGGCAGTAAAGCTCATATGAAGATAATGTGGGACATGTACATTCAGCATACATCTCTCCGCTAGAATCTGTTCTCACCGTAACTTGCTCGCTACTTTTTCCTTTGACGGTCGCTTTATATAATCCAGTTTCAGAATCGGTATATGTAAAAGTCACTTTGCTAGCTTTGTAGTAGGCTTCTCCTTTATCATAGGAGGTCTTTCCGCACCATAGCTTAATGAGGCTTGGCGTCAACTGAACATTCACTAATCTAATCCTCCTGACAAAAGAACTTTATATTAGTTCTAATGATAACAGATATCTACCCTTTCAATTTATTGATAACTTAATTATTGGCATACATACACCATTTTATTTCCAGAATGGCAGACGATCACCTACATTTTTTCAAGCCAATTTCCCAACTGAAGTGATTCATTCCTACATTCATTTAAATACAATCATTGAGGATTTTGCAGGACTCTCTTTATAAAAGCTATTTTTATCATGATTGTTATAAATTAGACACAACTTCTTCAAGACTATAGCTATATCGGGCTATATGGAAAAAATATCTTATTGGGTACACTAGAATATGAATGCTAACACTTCAGATAATCCTAGGACTCGGGACATGCAACTTTGTAGGGAAGTCTAGGGTTATGTTGTGTTTCGTTGCGAATACGCACATAAAGTAGAGGGGGAATTCACAGTGAAAGAAAGTTCCTTATATAATGTCTGGTGGCAACATTCGGGAGCCCTACCTACGATTGCGTCACATAATGATCATTGATATGAGTATTTATCGCCGGCGCATACTTCATATAGTCGTTTTGTTGATCCCGCTAAGTGTAGCATGTCTAGTACCTTCCTTTTCTTTCATAACTTTTGCAAGCTCGTCTTCCAATGAACCCATGGTTTCCCTTCAGGAAATAATCGATCAGTCCAGTCCAGGGACATCCATCGTTCTTGAATCGGGTACTTATCAAGGCCCAGTCATCATTAATAAAAAGCTTTCTATTCGTGGGGATGGATCTGTGACTCTGTTAAACAACACGCAACAATCAGCCATCGCGATTCATTCGAATGGGGTTACGCTACAAGGAATAAACATTCAGCACAATGCTGACGGCGAATCAACAGCAATCGAAGTAACTGCGGATGAAGTAACATTAGAACAACTTAGAATCCATACGCGAGGATATGGGATCAAGCTTCGTGAAGCAAACAGAGGAATAATTCAGAATAACGACATTAAGTGGTTCATACCTAAGGGTGCGGAGGCTGGAAAAAGGGGCAACGGAATCGATCTTTACAACTCCCATGACAATCAGATTGAGTACAATGAAATCTCTTATTTACGGGATGGTATCTATCTAGAGAATAGCCACAATACAGTGGTGAATGGGAACAAGCTGTTTCATTTGCGCTACGGTATTCATTGTATGTTTATTGATGGTTCTCATGTCACTGACAATGAAGGTGAGTACAATATGACGGGCGCTATGGTTATGGGAGTCACGAATGTAGTCGTGTCCGGTAATTCCTTCCGCAAACAAAGTGGGAATGTTCATGCACAAGGTATTCTGTTGTATGACGTGCATAGGTCTTCTATTGAAAGAAATGTTGTTGAGGGCAATCGTGTAGGTATTTACATGGAACAATCATCAGAGAATCAATTAATGGATAACGCTGTGCTTAGAAATTTCATAGGCATTCAACTCAAGGATGCTGAAAGCAACCGAATTCATAGTAACGCATTTATCGCTAATGTCATTGAAGCCGAGGCGGTTGACAGCAAAGATAACGAAATAAAAGGTAACTATTGGGATTCCTTTCAGGGATTAGATTTGGATCATGATGGAACAAGTGATATTCCTTATGCGCTTAACCCATTCTATCAAAATTTAATCAGTCGAAATTCTGCGTACCAGCTGTTTTTCCAGTCACCTGGGATGACCTTTTTGAGTGATATGTTTACGGGTGGAAGAGAGCATTGGTCTGCGGATAGCTCGCCGTTAATGAAATGGAATGTAACGACTCCAATGGAGACTGCACAGAAGGACGGGACTGCGATGGTCACCGGTTGGATGCTACTATTTATATCTATTATTATCATTATTTATATGGGGGTATTACGTTCATGAAAAAAATTAAAACTGCTTTGGTATTGGTACTTGTGATGTTATTACTGGCTGCCTGTGGGCAAAGGTACGAGGCACTTCCGATTAACGAAGACGTTGATATTTGTACTATTTGCAAAATGCAGATCAAGGATGATGCCTTTGCGACACAATTGACGACGAAAGATGGTAAAACCTATAAATTTGATGATATTGGTTGTATGAACGAATGGAAAGAACAAAATGGAACTGAAAATATTGGCATGGATTATGTTCGTGACTATAACGACAATGAGTGGATTGAGTTTAAGAAGGCAACTTATGTATACGATGATTCACTTCGTACTCCAATGGCCTATGGCATAGTCAACTTTAAGGACGAAAAGTCTGCGGAAGCTTTTATTGCAGAGCAAGGTGTAGGGAAAATAATGAACGCTGAAGACCTCTTGGCCCATGATTGGAAACAAAGTCAGAACATGATGCATGATGAAGAGCATACCAGTGAAGGACATATGAGTGAAGGTATGGACAGTCATAGTGAAATGACTGACGATTCAAACCACAAGTAACAAAGGAAGCTGGAGATGTGATCATGATTGATATGATGCAAGTAGCAAGAAGAGAAATAAAAATGGGATTTCGTAATCCCTGGGCATACTCTTTTCTATTCCTCTTTTGTACGTTTAGTCTAAGTTTACTAATTATTAATTCTCAAAATATCGTTGAGGGATACTCTGGAATTACAGGGTCCATGTTAAGCCTTATTTTATATCTTTTACCGCTGATGACCCTTTTCCTCGGATCCTTTTCATTAACCTCAGAAAAGGAAGAAGGAAGCTGGCAGCTATTATCCACTTATCCTATAGGAACCATGTCTTTCATTGTTGGGAAATATATCGGTTTATCTATCGTATTATTGACTATCGTGGCTTTCGGATATGGCCTCATGGGTTTCATGAGTGGATTCATTGGGACAAGTTTTGATTCAATGACGTATTTCCTCCTTTTGGTTTTTTCATGTGGATTAGTCCTGTTATTTTTAACCGTGGCTTTGTTTATTGGATCTCTATCTAGAAACCGTTGGCAAGCGTTGACCACCTCTGTATCGATATGGTTTTTCACCATCATTGCTTGGCCGACCGTTCTTATATCGGTATTAGGACTGTTGCCGTATTTATGGATAAAACCATTACTGGTGGCTTTGACTCTTATCAATCCCGCTGAATTGGTACGTCTATTTGTCGTAATTAAGCTTGGTGGAGGTTCCGTATTAGGTCCTGAATATTATCAGTGGGTAGAATGGATTCAGAAACCGAGCGGTAGCTTGCTATTTGCAACGTTCTGCTTACTTTGGATTGTAGGCTCCATTATCGTTGTGCATTGGATTTGGGAAAGGGGACGTTCCCGTGGATAAAATTATAGCTGAGGTCGTTGGATTATCCAAAATGATAAAGAAGCAGACCATCGTTCAAGATATCAATTTCAATATCGCTTCAGGCAAAGTTCTGGCATTATGCGGGGGGAATGGAGCAGGAAAAAGCACCGTTTTGCGGATGCTTGCTGGAATTATGCAACCTACTTCGGGGGACATCATCGTAAACAACTTACGCTGGAGCAAGGAAAGGAAGCTCTTTTCTCAACAAATCGGGTATATGCCTGATGATTATCAATTTAACCAGGGGCTGACAGCAGAAGAGGCTTTATCTTTTTGGGCGGCACTTCGAAGAGTTCCTAAACAGAGGGTACAAGAGGTTCTCGCTATCGTTGGTTTAGAAGATAAAAGAAAAGTGTTGGTAAACACATTCTCAAAGGGGATGCGTCAGCGTATTTTATTTGCTCAGGCGATATTAGCGAAGCCACCCCTGCTTATTATGGATGAACCCACCAATGGATTAGATCCATTCTGGATGAATGAGTTTGTTCGATTATTAAAAAATATCAAGCAAGAGGGTCATTCAGTTGCCTTCTCGACGCATCAACTTGAAATTGCGGATGAAGTAGCTGATCACGTTGTTTTCTTGAACAATGGTAGAAATGTTGGGGAAGGCTCTATTGAGCATCTTCGTGACAAATATGGCTCCATTCAAGCTGCATTTAATCATAGTCTTGGTCTGAAATGAAGGTGTGTTATTTGAAGAGTACAAGGATAGATATTCGACGTATCATTACAATATTGGTTATTGTAGCCGCTCTGACTACGGTAGTGTGGACTATAGTTCAATCTAACCCGTCTTTCGAACATTCAGGGCCAAGTAAGATAGAGGTTGGAGCGGTTGCTCCTGACTTTGTGGCAACGAATATGGAAGGACAACAAGTTCGCCTGTCTGAGTATCGCGGAAAGGTCGTATTAATTAATTTCTGGGCCTCATGGTGCATACCTTGCATCAGGGAGATGCCGCTTATTCATAGTGTTTTCCAATCACAGGATAAAGATGTAGAAACATTATTCATCAATGTCGGAGATACCAAAGGTACCGTTAATGAATTCATGAACGATCAACAATTTACCTTCCCTGTTATAATAGACATCACTGGAAAGGTATCGGGTCTGTATGGGATTACAGGGTTGCCCGCAACTTTTATCATTGACAAGTCAGGAACATTTAATAGGGTTATTGTGGGTGAGGTGACGGATAATGCATCATTAAGGGGATGGTTAGAAGATGCTAAGTATTCACGTTAGCCATCCACATCCCATCATCAATAGGTGCATAAAGCACACCTAAATTCGGCCATATTCCCCTATCACTAGGTTTAGTTGCACAAAGGACATCTAATTACTGGAAAATCATCCTTTTTCACTATTTCCCCTGTTTTAACTGTCGTTGGTGCAACTATTTCTCTCCTACCACCCTTTTCCTTCTTAGTAAGTACCGTTTGTACAACTATTCCTTCTTCTATCCAACTCCATGTAAGAAGTATTTTTCCAAAGCGTAGTTCTCCTAAAGGCTTATACTTTCTGGTGTCCATTAGAAAAGGCTGTGCTGTCCTTTTTCAAGGATTTTTCGCTTCCGATGCTAGCGATACTTCGTATCGCTTAAGTTTATGCTCCCGGTGCTAGCGATACTTCGTATCGCTTTTAGCGCCTTCAATAAACTCCATTAATTCCTTGTTGAATTGTTCCCGCTGCTCGTAGAATAATCCATGGCCGCTGAATTCGAACCACACGAGCTTTGCATTCTTGATACCTTGTTGCTGTGCCAGAGCTAATTGTGGTAGGCAAATCTTATCGTGAATCCCATGGAGAATTAAAGTGGGAACATGGATGTGAGCGAGATCAGAGAACAGACTTTCGTCTCTAAAGGAAACAGCCACCTTTGCCGTCGCATTCCCAGATGCCACAAGTCCCAATTGGAAGAACCACTCAGAGAATGGCTTGCTAACATACTGAAAGAAGAATAAGTCTCCTATTCCCCGTAGCATGTTCGGGCGATCACTGTACGTTTCTTGAACAAATTTAGTTACATCCTCTTTCGGTAGACCATAAGGGAAATCGGATCGCTGCGTTACACTCGGCACAGCAGCCCCAAAAAGAGCAAGTTTAGACACTCCATACCCGTTATGACGAACCATATAGCGAACAGCAATCGCTCCCCCATACGAGTGACCCGCCAGCGTAAAATGTTGCAATTGGAGTGTTTCAACCACACAACGAACATCATCTGCCATTCGGTCCAAAGTATAGCCATCCCATGGCTTATCTGACTGACCAAACCCCCTCATATCGATGCCTATGCACCGATATCCCTTAGCTGGGAGCACATTGAATTGATATTCAAACTGCTTATGGTTTAACGGCCAACCATGTATAAACAGTATCGTCTTGTCACCTGATCGATTGACATCCTCCACATAAACTCTTACATCAGGCTCAACCTTAACATAATATCCCATCCTGATTCCCCCGATTCGTAAAAGTCTCATCAAAATCAAGATACTCAGTTAGACATCAATAGGTGAATACCTATTCGTTACGTTTAATTATTCCTTCTTCGTGGTCGATCCTCGATATTGATCGATGAAATCCTCCAACATAGTCTTTCCCAATGACACTGGTGTCGCTACTGTAAACTCGTCTGTGCGCGACTTTGTTCATTCAATAGGATGTTTATTTAAAATTGGAAGTACCTGTATCTATTTCGACATTGTCAAAGTGACTTCGACTATACAAAAATAACTATTGCTTTTTCAAATGAAATCAATATAATTAAATCATAGTTAATTCATAGGAATAATTTATTTTAGGGGGATAACAATGAAAAGGTCATTTTTGATAGTCATTCTGGCAGGATTGCTAGTAGGTCTGTTAGCAGGTTGTTCTACAAACAGCGGATCGAAGGCTGAGAGTAATACAATTCGGATCGGACTTGCTGCTCCAATTTCAGGAACTCAAGCGCAATATGGGCAAGCCTTTAAGAACGGTGCTGAACTGGCGGCTGCTCAAATTAACGATGCGGGTGGAATCAATGGCAAGAAGGTAGAAATCGTCATTCAGGACGATAAAGGAGATTCTAATGAGGCAGTTAATGTAGCTAACAAATTAGTATCGGATAAAAGTATATTGGCAGTGGTCGGTCATTTCAACAGCTCTGCTACATTAGCAACGGCTCCGGTTTATAACAAGAATAAAATTGTACAGATCTCACCGTCTTCAAGTGCTCCTGGTGTAACTGATGCGGGTGAGTACACATTCCGTGTTATTACGACAGATGCATTTCAGGCGGATTATTTGGCAGACTGGTCTAAAGAGTTAGGTTATGGCAAGGTCGCACTCATCTATGAGCAATCTGACTTTGGGTTAGGCTTACTTGATGTCTATCAAAAATCAGCTCCGGATAACAACATCAACATCGTTGCTGCGGAAGCATATAATCCCGGAGATAAAGATTTCAGCACTATTTTAACGAAGATCAAGGATAAGCAGCCCGAAGCGATCTTTATTGGCGGCTTTTACAATGAAGCGGCATTAATTGCCCAGCAGGCACAAAAACTAAATCTGGATGTGGACTTTATTGGTGTGGACAGCCTCTATTCTGAAGCATTGTTTGAACTCGGTGGAGACTCAGTGGAAGGCCTAAAACTGATCGGCTTCTTCTATCCAGGTGGAGACAATGAAGCGGCAACTAAATTTGCCGATGATTATCAAGCAACTTATAACAGCAAACCAGATACCTATGCTGCTTACTCCTATGTCGCTACCTCAGTTGTCATTGAAGCGATTAAGGAAAAGGGTGCAGATCGGGAGAGCATCAAGACTTATTTGGAATCATTGAAGGACTATAAGGGTGCTACTGGCGTACTGAGCTTTGATGCAAATGGGGACGTCGAAACCATTCCTTCACGTTTGACGATTCAAGATGGTAAGTTTGAACTTTTCAAGTAGAAACGGCTTCGCCGTCCTTTTTCAAAAAGCTTATGCTTCCGATGCTAGCGATGCTTCGTATCACTTTAAGGCACCGGTTTCAGCGGAAATATAAGAAAGTATCATGTGAAACTTATACTTCCTTATATTTTAAATAAACACTAAATTAGCAAATCCGGAGCAGGAACAGTAATCTCAATTCCTGCTCCCTGGCTTCGAAAGGATAACACTATGCTCCTTCAACAGTTGACAAACGGTTTGACGATCGGGGTCATTTATGCCCTGATCGCTCTTGGTTATACGATGGTCTACGGCATTTTGAAAATCGTAAATTTTGCTCATGGTGATATTTTTATGATGGGTAGCTTTCTTGGTCTATTCTTCATGAAAGAGCTAAACATGCCGTTATATCTCGCTTTTCTATCATCTGCTGTTGTAACCGCTGTGCTCGGGATGATCATTGAACGGTTGGCTTACCGGCCGCTTCGCCTGGCAGATCGTATTGTTCCTCTAATCAGCGCGCTAGGAGTATCAACTTTCCTGATCAGCCTCGCACAGAAGTTATGGGGAACAGAAATGCGTCCTTTTCCGACTACATTCGGCAGCCGCACATTTACGCTCGGTAGTGTAACATTTTCGGAGATTCAAATTCTAATTTTGGTTCTGTCTTTTGTATTGATGCTTGGGTTGCACTTGTTTGTACAAAAGAGCAAAACAGGAACAGCGATGCGAGCTACTTCTATGAGTTTGACCAATGCGTCTTTGATGGGAATTAATACTAACCTCATGATTAGTATTGCATTTGGGATAGGTTCTGCACTTGCTGCATGTGCGGGAATTATGGTGAGTATTTACTACAATGCGGTATATCCAAGCATGGGCTATATGGCAGGGATTAACGCCTTTACGGCTGCGGTTCTTGGGGGGATCGGGAATATTCCAGGAGCTATGCTTGGTGGAGTTTTGCTAGGACTTGTTGAAACCTTGGGCGGTGCCTATATTTCTTCGCAATATAAGAGTGTTATTTCTTTCGCTATTCTTATTATTGTGCTACTGATCAAGCCAACAGGCATACTTGGCAAAAAAGATATTAACAAGGTATAGGTGATAAACTTGAGGAATAAAAAGATAAAAATGGCGATGGCTGCACTATTGATTATTCTGCCTTTATTGCTGCAGCAAATCAATGATTATTGGATGCACATTGTCATCATGATCGGGATATTTTCTATCCTTTCGATGAGCCTCAATGTCATTATCGGATACGCCGGACAATTCGCGCTTGGGCATGCCGCTTTTTATGGAATTGGAGCTTATGCTGCGGCGCTACTGATGATTCATTTTCATCTTTCTTTCTGGATCGCGCTTCCTTCTGCCGCTGTCATTGCAGGATTGTTCGGTTTCTTGTTGGGAACTCCGGTCATTCGACTACGAGGGGATTATTTAGGTATTGTTACGCTGGGATTTGGTGAAATCGTGAGATTGATATTCGTCAATTGGATCGATGTCACTCGCGGTCCTATGGGAATTCCCGGCATTCCAGCACCAACCCTGTTCGGATACACTTTTAGCGGAAAAATAGAGTTCTATTACTTGATTCTAGTTCTTGTTCTAATAACATTTTTCGTAATTAATAGAATTGTCCATTCAGGAGTTGGTCTAAGTCTGCTCACCATTCGTGAAGATGAGACACTTGCGAAGTCCATCGGCATTCGGCCAAACAAATACAAGCTACTCGCGTTTACGGTGGGAGGTTTCTTTGCTGGAATTGCCGGAGCCTTCTGGGCATCTTACATTTCCTTTGTCAGCCCAGACGCCTTTAGGTACTTAGATTCGGTTAATATTTTGGCTATGGTCATTTTGGGCGGAACAGCCAGTCTTCCCGGATCAATTCTGGGTGCTACTCTTCTAGTGCTCGCACCCGAACTCCTTCGGTATATGAGTGACTACAGAATGATGTTGATGGGGCTGGCAATTGTTCTGATGATGATCTTTAAGCCTACCGGATTTTGGGGAGAGAAGCACCGAAAGTATAACTTTTACGGAATGGTACAGAAAGGTGAGGACAAGTGATGGAAAAGGTGCTGGAATTAGAGAAGGTGTCGGTTCAATTCGGTGGACTGATTGCCTTGGATAAGGTCGATATGGATGTGCGCCGTGGCGAAATTTTATCCATCATCGGACCGAACGGAGCAGGGAAGACAACGCTTTTCAACCTACTGACCGGCATATATCAGCCTACTTCCGGAAAAATCATTTACAAAAATCGGGTTATCAACAAACTACAACCTTATAAAAGAGTCAATCTCGGCATTGCGCGTACATTCCAGAATACGAGGCTGCTCAAAAACATGACGGTGCTGGAAAACGTCCTCGTTGCTCATTCACAGTGTAATGGAGAAGGCCTGCTAGAGTCCGTCTTTTCATTCGGTTCAGTAAATCGCAAACGTGTTGCGATTGTCCAGGAATGTATTGAGAAGCTAGAAGTGGTTGGTCTCGCGCACAAGCTCGACGTATTTGCTGGAAGCCTCCCTTACGGAGAACAACGACTGCTGGAAATTGCCCGGGCACTCGCTACTGGCTGTGAAATTTTGCTATTGGATGAACCGGCTGCGGGAATGAATTCGTCAGAAAAAGTGGAGCTAATAAAGAAGATCAGACAACTGTCCAACGAATTTAACATTGAAATCGTATTGATCGAGCATGACATCGGTATGATTATGGATATCTCTGATCGAATTATTGTTCTAAATTATGGTGTGAAGATCGCTGAAGGCGGAGCGAAGGAAATTCAGAATGACCCTAACGTCATTAGCGCTTATCTAGGCGGGGAGGTCGATTGGGATTGATAAATGACAGCCAAGTTATTCTGGAAATCAAAGACTTAAGTGTCAATTATGGCGTAATCACGGCTGTGAAAAAGATGAGTCTTCGTATTCATTATGGGGAGATCGTTGCACTAATCGGTACGAATGGCTCTGGCAAAACCTCGACACTTCACAGTATTTCCGGCCTTAATAAGAATGTCCAGGGACAGATTATGTTCGAAGGAAACGACATTACAAAGCTTGAGCCCCACCGGATTGTAGGGAGTGGCATTTCACAAGTTCCCGAAGGCAGAGGAGTTTTCCCTGATCTAACTGTTCTTGAAAATATTAAGCTCGGAGCATACGTCCGCAAGGATAAAGCAGAAATTGCCTCGGACATTCAACATATGTTTGGATTGTTTCCACGTCTTGCCGAACGAAAAAGACAGCTGGCCGGAACGATGAGTGGCGGAGAACAGCAGATGCTTGCGATTGCCCGCGCATTGATGGCTAGACCGAAACTACTACTGCTGGATGAGCCTTCTATGGGATTAGCTCCTTTGATTGTTAAGGAGATATTTACAGCTATCCGGCAAATTAACAAGGATGGTGTGTCCGTCTTGCTAGTGGAGCAAAATGCCACTATGGCGCTAGCGGCAGCCCATCGAGGATATGTGATGGAAACAGGTAGCATTGTCGTCCAAGGGGACGCTGCTGAATTGAGAAATAATGATGTCGTGAAATCCGTTTATTTAGGAATCAATTAGAGATTAATGAGGGAGGCGTCTTATGATGAAAGAAGACAATCATGAAGAAACACAGCAAAACCTGAATCATGACGAGAGTTTGGAGCCAGCATCACCGTATACGATTATGGCCAAGTTGTTTGCTCATCTCTCCAAGTCGGTAGTAGATCGTTTCGGAGAAGAAGGAAGAGATGCTATTCGCGAAGGGGTACGTACCTTCGGTGAGGAACGGGGACGGGATATTGCTCGTCGGGCCGCTGCTGCTGGACAGCCGAATGATATTCATAACTATTTGCCGAATTATGATATGGGACGAAGTGATCTATTCGAGTATGAAACAGAGTACCATCCCGTTGAAATCGAGCAGAATTTCACAAAATGTGCGTTCGGTGATCAGTGGAAAGCGGATGGAATGGAAGAGTATGGGATTCTATACTGCCAGATGATTGATCCAGCGATTGCCAGAGGGTACAATCCGGACTTCGAAGTGGTGCATGACAAATATTTGCTCAAAGAAGGAAATTGCCATTTCAGGTTTCAGATGAAAACATCTGAAAAAGAATCTGGGAGTGAGGAAAATGGAGATTAATTCCGACCGTTTGTGGACGAGGCTAATGGCATTGGGTGAAATCGGAGTGCGGGATAACGGAGGCGTTACCCGCTTTTCTTTTACCAAGGATGAGCGCCGTGCCAAGGATCTGGTCATCGCATATATGAAGGAAGCAGGACTTACTGTTCGAGAAGACGCTATAGGGAACATTATCGGTCGCCGAGAAGGCACAGATTCTAAAGCATCTGTCATTCTGACCGGGTCTCATATCGATACGGTTCCGGACGGAGGAAAGTTCGATGGAGCGCTTGGCGTACTCTCATCTATCGAAGCACTTCAGCGTATGCAAGAACTCGAGGTACAGACGATTCGTCCGATTGAGGTGATCGCTTTTACCGATGAGGAAGGCTCGAGATTCGGGTTCGGGATGATCGGGAGTCGTGCAATAGCCGGAACTTTGCGACATGAGGATTTGGAACATCAGGACGAGCAGCACATATCCATAGCCGAGGCAATGCGAGCAGCTGGCTTTGCACCCGAGCGAATCGGAGAAGCGGCTAAGCCGACGCATGAAGTGAATGCCTACGTTGAACTGCATATTGAACAGGGGAAAGTACTGGAGAACCACAACCAGCCGGTAGCACTTGTGACGGGAATCGCTGGTCCGCTGTGGCAACAGTTTACATTGACCGGTCAGGCAGGCCATGCCGGAGCGACACCGATGAACATGCGAAGAGATCCCATGCAGGCCGTTGCAGATATATTAAGTTATATTTATCGGGAAGCGAAGCAATTTACGAATGCAGTAGCTACGGTAGGCAAGTTTCGAATCGTTCCAGGAGGGGTGAATATCATCCCAGGACAAGTTCAATTCTCACTAGACTTGCGAGATATTGATGAGTCAGCCCGTGATTTGTTAGAAACCCGGATTGGGGACTATGTCAGCCAAGTATGCAAGAAGTATGATATCGAATTCCAGATCGACTTACTGCAAAGAGTAGCACCAGCACCCTGCTCCACTGATATACAAGAGGCTATTGCTCACGCTGGAAGAATAGCCGGACTTTCTAATCTACCGTATGTGGTAAGCGGTGCTGGCCATGACGGCATGCAGTTTAGCTCATCATGGCCGATCGGAATGATATTCGTCCGTTCCCAGGAAGGAATCAGTCATTCTCCGGAGGAATGGAGCTCTCAGGATGACTGCGGGGTTGGAACGGAAGTCCTTTATCATACGCTTCTTCAATTGGCGAACGGATAGTATTGATGCTGGATGTTGACAAGTAGAAACGGCAATGCCGTCCTTTTTCAAAGACGGCACCCGTTTCAGCGGAAATATAAGGAATAGAGTATCAAGTGAAACTTATACTTTCTTATATTTTGAAGAATCAAAGACCCCTTTGATGCACATAGCATTTCAAAGGGGTCTTTTGAGTATACACTTCTATCATTTAAAATTAACTATGGATTGGCTTCAATTGATAACCGAATTGATTCGATATGGAATGGGCTGCCGCGAGTAAATCTGCACGAATAAGATCCTCGTTCTCCTTGATGCGGGCCAGCGAGCCTATCACACTGATCGTGCCGACTGTTTGCCCAGCCGCATCTTTGACCGGAGCGGCTATACTATAGGCACCTACCTCGATCTCTTCATCCTCAATCCCATACCCCTGATCCCTTATTTGCTGCAAACTATTCATCAACGTCTCTTTATCTGTCATTGTTTTCTCCGTAAGCTTCATTAGCTTATAGTTGTGAAGATAATTTTGCAGTTCGGCATCTGACATATGGGCCAGAAATATTTTACCCGAAGCGGAGGCATGCATTGGCAGTTTGCTACCTGCTCTTGAACTGATAATGAAATAGTTATTAGGCGATTCTACCTTATCGATGCAAAAGACTTGTTCATGCTGATAAACATATAAATGGGAAGTCTCATGATACTTTTTGGTCAATTCAGTTAAATAGGGATGACCGATTTCTTTTAAGTCTAAACTATTCGAAACCAAATTCGCTTTCAACAAAAATTCTAGGCCAAGTCTGTACTTTCCATTGTTTGGATTCTTATCAATGTATGAATAGGCGCAAAGTGTATTAATAAGGCCGTATACCGTGCTCATGTTTAAATTCAGCCTCTCGCTGATCTCGGTAAGAGATAATTGAACATTCAAGGAATCGAAACAACTCACAATATCTAGCGCTCGCTTTACCGACTGGATCAGGCGAGGTTTCTTCTCGTTCAATATGATAACCTCCACAAAATGACTTGTAATTTTTTCTATAGTCACTATGTTCAGTGCTTTTTCCGATAATGTCAATAGGACTTTGATAATACAACAAAGCAGTGATTGTTATTTCAATATCCGCATTGAATATCCTCCCAACACAAAGAACGGCTATCATTAAGATAACCGTCCCCTGAATTAACTGTTTATTCAACTCTCGCAGAGCAATCTGTGAGAACTATTCCCTAGAAAAATTGCTGTTCATTGCTATCTCTATCTTTGAATAGGCTCGATCCGATATATTACGTTCTCGCCCTCTGTTGCTTGCGGTTCGGTGTGGATCTCCCAGCCAAATGATAGGACAGATTCCAACCGACTCTTTTCGGTCACCGTCAGTGCTACCTCCACAGACTCCTGACCCTCTTCTAATTCCAATACTGCCTCTTTGCGAAGAGCAATTGAGATCCAGCTACGGATACCACGAATCGTACTATATTTTATCTGATAACCTTGTCGTACAGCCCGCTCGAATTCCTCCGGCTTCTCAACCGACAAAGCTGCCAACTGCTTGTAATCGAACTCGTACTCGCTCTCGTCAAGTGGCAAATCACCTTCTGCCACTCTGCGTAGCAACTCCTCATCCGACCAGCCAAAGGCCCGTAACGACTCTATTAATAACGCGTCCCATTGAGATAGCTTTACACGGTTCAAAGCATCCGTCATAGCCTTCCCCCCCTTATCTTTCTAATTATTTATCACTTTCCGACAATATGGATTCCGCGAAGTGGCACGCAATGTAGTGGTTCGGGCTTACTTCTCGTAGTTCAGGAGCCTCAATCGCGCACTGTTCTGTCGCATAACGGCAGCGTGACCGGAATTGACATCCGTCAGCATTGAACCTATCGCCTGCACCCTCATTCTTCAGAACAATTCTTTCGCTGATCGCATGCGGATCAGGCTCGAGAATAGAAGAAAGCAATGCCTTCGTATATGGATGGCCAGGGTGCTCGTACAATTCATCACTCTCAGCAACCTCTACGAGATGACCACTATACATCACGCCAATCCGATCGGAAATATGCCGAACCATGGATAAGTCATGCGCTATGAACAAGTAGGTCAACCCGAATTCGGACTGTAAATCTTCAAGCATATTCACCACCTGCGCTTGAACGGATACGTCTAGAGCAGAAATGGGTTCATCGCACACAACAAACTCAGGTCTGACGGACAGTGCTCGAGCGATCGAAATACGCTGGCGTTGCCCACCGCTGAACTCATGGGGGAAGCGGTATAGATGTTCTCTCTTCAACCCTACTCTCTCCAGCAGTGCAGCTACAGCCTCTTTGCGTTCCTCACCTTGATGTATGCCGTGAATTTTCATCGGTTCACCAATCAATTCAAGTACGTTAAGACTCGGATTCAAAGAGGAATAGGGATCCTGAAATATCGACTGAATACGTCTGCGGAAAGGCTTCAGTTGCTTCTCGTCCAACTTGCTCAGCGGCTGTCCGTCAAATAACACTTCCCCATCCGTATAATCATACAACCGGAGCAGACAGCGCCCAACCGTAGACTTGCCGCTCCCTGACTCTCCTACTAAACCGAAGGTCTCTCCCTGACGGATCTGGAAGCTAACACCATCTACCGCTTTATTCACCTCTGTGTCGCGTCCCCAGATGTCCTTTCCTTTGGAGAAGTGCTTCTTGAGATTTCTTACATCCACCAGAATCTTGCTCTCACTCACTGAAGTTCCCCCTTTACGTGCCCATCAACAATCTGCTCCTCTTGCACATCGTCAGCCAACCAGCACGCTGAGCGGTGACCCGAGGATAATTCGAAAGCCGGAGGGCGCTCGATGCAACGGTCGAAAGCATTCGGACAACGTTCCATAAACGGACACCCTGCAGGTGGGTTCAGCAAATCCGGCGGTGTGCCTTCGATCGGAATAAGCCGTTCACGCGATTTACCATCACGCTTGGGGATCGAACGAAGCAAGCCCTTAGTGTACGGATGCTGAGGACGATAAAAGATATCCTCCACGGTTCCTTGCTCCATAATCAGCCCACCATACATCACAATAACTCGAGTACATACCTGTGCCACCACACCTAAATCATGTGTAATGAGTGCCACTGCTGTATGCGAGTTATCTTTCAACTGTTTAAAAAGATCTAGAATTTGCGCCTGTATCGTTACGTCTAGCGCAGTCGTTGGCTCATCTGCAATAAGCAGCTCGGGCTTACAAGAGAGCGCCATGGCGATCATCACCCGCTGACGCATCCCTCCGCTGAACTCATGCGGATATTGCTGCAACCGCTGCTCCGGATTAGTAATACCAACCTGATGCAACATGTTCGCAGCTTCGGCAATAGCCTCTTGCTTATTTAATCCGCGATGTCTGCGGATAACTTCTGTTAGTTGTTGACCAATTTTCTTCACTGGGTTAAGCGAGGTCATCGGATCCTGAAATACCATCGCTATCTGATTGCCACGCAGCTTTCTCCACTGCTTCTCCGACAAGTTCCTGAGGTTCTCACCGCGAAAATTGATGTCTCCTCCGATGATTTCACCCGGAGGTGTAATTAACGACATAATGGCTTTGGCTGTGACACTCTTGCCGCTGCCAGATTCACCGACGATCCCAATCGTTTCGCCAGCATCAATGTGAAAGCTAACACCGCGGACCGCCTGATTCTCTCCACCCTGGGTATAGAATGAAACTTTCAAATCCTCGATAGTCAGTAGCCGTTCGGTCATCATGTTCACACTCCTATCTCTTGATCAGCTTCGGTTCAAAGCCAACCCGCAAAATATCACCCAAAACATTAAAACTCAATACGGTAAACAGAATCAGTAAACCTGGAAACAGCGCTAAATATGGTGCCTGCGCAATATATCCCTGCGCGTTATTCAACATACTGCCCCAGGTAGCATTCGGAGGTTGTACTCCGAAGCCGAGAAAGCTCAGGGAGGACTCCATCATAATTCCCGCAGCAATATTATTCGTTGCTCCTACAATAATAACAGGCACTAATCCAGGAAGAATATGCTTGAGAATAATACCATACGCACTTTGTCCCGAAGCCTTCGCATATAGTACATACTCCCGTTCCTTGATGGTCATCGTTTCAGCCCGGATCACCCGAGCGATACTCATCCACATTAATAGAGCTATAATAATGATAATGTTGCCGACCTTCGGCTTCAAATACACGCTGAGTAGTAGCAGAATCAAAAAGGATGGAATAGACATCACAACATCGAGAAAACGCATCAATAAATTATCTATCCAGCCACCGAAGAAACCACTAATTACACCCACCGTCACGCCAATTCCAGTGGCTATGATCATTGAAGCAAAGCCGACCAACAGCGATACGCGACCGCCATACAAAGCTCTAGTGAAATAATCACGTCCATAATCATCCGTCCCGAACCAATGATCTGCTCCGGGCGCCGCTAGACGTACCATGACATCCATTGCATTCGGATCATATCCGGATATGAAGGCAAAGATTGCCCCAAGCGTAAACACGATTAGAATAATGAGGGCAGCGACACCCAATCTGTTCGTAAACAGCTCACTTCCAACACTTTTCCATTTACTTCTATTCATGAGGTCACCTCGTTAATTTAATTCGTGGATCCACAATACTGTATAAAATATCCGCCGCGAGATTACCTATAATTAGCATTAGAGAAGAGAACAAAGTAATCCCCATAATAACAGGGTAATCCATTCCCTTAACAGCAGTCATCCCTAGCGAACCTATACCCGGCCAGGAGAATACCGTCTCTGTTACGATCGCACCTGCCACCAATTCACCCATCGACATACCAAGTAGTGTTATTACAGGAAGCAGAACATGCTTCATCACATGCCGGAACAGAATCGTCGTCTTCGTCGATCCGAAGGCATATTGAATCTGCACATAATCTTCTTTGAACTGTCCAATCGTACTGGAACGAATATACCTTACGTAACCGGCGAGAAAACTAAAAGCCAGCACACTGCATGGCAAGATACCATGCTTCAATACATCAACCGCGGATTCTATACCAATCGTGCGCATCCCCATACTCGGTAATACCTGTAGCTTAATTGAGAATAAATACATAAGTAGAATAGCCAGCCAGAATAAAGGGACTGAAATCCCAACATAGGCGACGAAGTTGACTAATTTGTCAATCCAGCGGTTCCGGTTCGCACCAGCAAGAAGACCTAACGGAATCGCAAGTATAACCGCAAGTCCGATGGCACTTCCCATTAAACCCGCAGTTGCAGGTAGCCGCTCCACAATCTGTTGCAGAACAGGCTGATGATTCACAAGGGAGTAACCGAAGTTCCCCTGCATGATTTCTTTTATCCATATAAAATATTGAATGTAAGCTGGTTTGTCCAGCCCAAGGTTATGCCGAATACGCTCGATATCATCCGCGTGCATATTCGGCGTAACAAAGGAAAGCACTGGATCACCTGGGGCCAGCTTAACCATCGTAAAGCACACAACCGACACAAAAAATAGCATCGGTAGGGTTTGCAACAATCTTCGAACGATGAGCTGTCTCATACGCGTATTCTCCTAGCTCGTTATCGGCAAAAAATAAGCTGGACGGACCAGCTTATTTTTTTGACGTACTTATTTAAGATATAGTTTGGACAAATCTTCAAAAATAACGACAGGCTTCAATACTGCCTCTTCAATCCCGCCATAGTTCTTGGAGACAGCTACGATGGTCTTCGTGTAGGATATTGGATAAATCGGTGCATCTTCTGCAATGATTTCTTGTGCCTTCTTATAAAGCTCACCGCGCTTCGCCGGATCACCTTCACCCGCTCCATCACTCAGAAGTTTATCGACTTCTGCATTTGCATAATGCGAGTAATTGGAAGAACCATCTGAAGCGTACAATATCCGGTAAGCATCAGGGTCATAACCCATAATATAACCAGTAATCGCTAGTTCATAGTCTGTCGAATTCGGATCAATGAATTTTTGTACAAATGCTGTCGCATCCATGTTCTGTAGTTCAACATCAACACCAATTGCCTTCATCTTTTGTTGTACATACAGCGAGATGCCTTCTTGTGCCTTATTGCCGCTTTGTACAATAAATCTCAACTTCAGATTGCTCACACCAGCAGACTCTAAAAGTTGTTTCGCTTTATCCACATCATTATCGAAAGATACTACATCATTCGTATGAAATAGTGTGTCCGGTGTTAAGAATGATTTCGCTGGATCTGCATATTCGCTTGATGTGTACGCAGTCTGAATGATTTCGTCGCGACTCAATGCTAGAGAAAGCGCCTGACGGACTTCTGGTTTAGCAAGAGCGCCTGTATCGCTGTTCGCGTTGAACAACATATACGATAGACGTCCTTCACTGTATGGTAAGATCTCAAAATTATTCGTTGCTTGAATCGTCCCAACATCCTGCGGGTCTAAATATTTAATATTGATCTCACCACTCTGAAGCGCGAGATTAGCAGCATTCGTATCCTTAGCAATTCGGTATGTTACAGAATCCAAATGAGGCTTGCCACCGAAATAGTTATCGAATCTTTCAACTGTCAAATACTCTCCCGTTTTGTACTCTTTGAATTTAAAAGGTCCAGATCCTACTGGTGAAGCATTCTTGGTACTCTTCTCCATATCGGTTTCATTCTCGAAAATATGTTTTGGAATCGGGAATACCTGTAATAGAGTGGCCTCGAAGCCAGGATTCACTTGTGGAAGTTGGAAATCTACGGTTAGATCATCCTTCTTCACCGCTTTAATTGGTTGGTCATTGATCACTAAGTTTGATCTCAAGAAACTGTTCTGCTTCTCATCTAGCATACTGTCGATTGTGAACACAACGTCGTCTGCGGTTAGCTTCTCTCCGTCATGCCAAGTTAGACCGTCTTTCAGCTTCAGCGTATAAGTTAAGTTATCTTCCGAGAGTGTTAGACTGTCTGCAAGGTAGAATGTCTTCACTCCATCATTTACTTGGAACAGTGGAGCATATAGTGCCTGGTCAATCGTCAGACTCACTCGATCACCTGCATAGACTGGATTTAGAATAACTGGATCAGAAGCGACCCCAATAATCAAATTACCGCCATCTTTCGGTTCACTGCTTGTAGCAGGTTGCTGCGATTCCGCAGGCTCCTGATTTGTAGTTGGTGCTGTATTATTTCCACCAGAGCACGCACTGATCAACAATGTTAACACCATTAAAGTAATAATTCCAGATAACCCTTTACGCATACTCTTTTCCCCCATGTCTGTAACTACTCAGTTTATATATACATTGTACATCGGAATACTCGGAATTGCAATAACTCCATTATTTTATTATTCTATTTCGAATAATTCACTTGTATCTCGATGATTGGTTTCAAATTATATTAACATATCACAAAACAACCTACAAAGTAAGAACTATACGATAGCAATCGCATCACATCATCGGTTATCCTCACATTTCTTTAGCAACTGTTCCATGGGAATGGACAAAACGAGGTGGCGTCGGTTTCATATCGACACCACCTCGTAGATTCTGATTTATTTTTGCTTAAAGTGCGTGTTCAAAAAGTAGAACAATGACTTTCTGAACTTTCTCTTAAAATCTTACTTCATATTCACAGTATTCATCACCATGGACATTGCACTTTACTTCGCGAACAGTGACGCGTTTACCCCGTATTTTAGTGAGGGCTCCCTCCATAATAGCGCCTTCCAAGTCACAGACCATTTTACCCTCCATGACTGGCAACCCTTCACAGAAGCAATCATGTACAGCAACCGTCATTCCCTTCTCATCTTCTCTCACGATCTCAGGAATCCCTATTTTCATGTTTTCAAATAACTCGAATAGTTCGTCAACCGTAGAAACACCTAACTCTTCCCCTATTTTTCTTCCTATGGTCATCGTCGTACCTTTTCCATTAGAAGGCAGTGCTTGATATAGACCAATAAGTCTGATCGTTCTAAATAGTTCCAATGGTACTACGTCCCCTAAATTCTCTCGATATATTGATTATAATCTCAGCCCATATCCAAATTGTGATTTTAGTCATAAACAAAATGATTATGTTATTTTCTCCAAAATTGATTTAGATCAATTTAATATTATGAGATTCAACCTACACTGAAACTAGCAAGAAGATAACTTACGAGGAGGAATTACAATGAAAACAATGACTTTCCAATTAGAGCAACTCACTTGTCCCAGCTGCATTAAGAAAATCGAAACGGCGTTAGGTAACCAAGACGGGGTCTCTGAAGTAAAGGTTCTATTCACTTCCAGCAAGGTGAAAGTTAGTTACGATGAGAATGTTGTCGAATCAGTAGATGTCGCTAAGGTCATCTCCAAGCTAGGCTTTCAAATTCTGAATTCTAAATAGATAAGGGGGCGTGTATCATGTCTAGAAAGAGAAAAGGGCAAGTTGTTATGATTGCAGGTTTGCTCATTGCTATATCTCTTCTATTAAAGGCCTTGAATATGTTATCCACTATTTCTGATGGTCTAATGATTACAGCTGTGTTCATTGCAGGGTATCCCATTATGAAGAATGCCATTCAAGCGTTACGTTATCGCATATTAGGAATTGAAGCTCTTGTTACCATAGCCGTGATCGGCGCCATCATGATTCAGGAGTATTGGGAGGCGGCAGCGGTTACCTTTCTATTCGTCTTTGGTTCATATCTTGAAGCAAGAACGATCGAGAAGACGCGTTCTTCATTAAAAGCATTGATTGATTTGGCACCGACGATGGCTTCTGTCATGCGAGATGGGATAGAGGTCAGGGTATCGCCTGATGAGGTAATCCAAGGAGAAATCGTTCTTGTACGTCCCGGTGAGAATATTCCGGTAGATGGTACCATATTCAAGGGGAAGGCTACGATAAACCAAGCCGCCATTACGGGAGAGTCGATTCCAGTCAGTAGGGAAAAGGACGGTACTGTATTTAGTGGAACGGTCATTGACAATGGGTATTTGGAAATCATCGCAGATAAGGTAGGAGAAGATACGACGTTTGCTCGCATTCTGAACATGGTCGAAGAAGCACAAGAATCGAAAGCACCAACGCAGAAATTTATTGAGAAATTCGCTCGATACTACACTCCCGGTATTTTTATATTAGCTATTATCGTGTATATCTTGACTAGAGATATTGAATTAACACTGACATTGTTAGTTATTGCTTGCCCAGGCGCCATGGTTATCTCTGCTCCGGTCTCTATTGTCGCTGGAATCGGTAACGGGGCGAAGAACGGCATTCTATTTAAAGGCGGCGAGACGTTAGAAAAGGCTGGGAAAGTTCAAGTAGTCGCTTTTGATAAAACAGGTACACTCACGGTTGGTAAACCACAGGTCACTCAGATTCGTGCCTTCCAGATGAGCGAAGATGAACTCCTTCATATAATAGCCCGTGCAGAATATGCGTCAGAGCATCATTTAGCTAGAGCTATCCTGACAGAAGCTAAACTGAGATTCGGATCTGAGATTATACCTGCAGAGCAGTTCGAGGCCTTAGCTGGTAAAGGGGTTAGTGCCACCGTTGATGGAACTGAGCTTTATATTGGGAATCGCAAACTCATGTCAGATTACAGCATTCCATATGATGAAGAAGTAGCTAACTATGTAGCTCAAGAGGAAGGTAAAGCACAGACCGTTGTCTTTGTCGCTAATCATGAGCGAGTCTTAGGGCTGATCTCTATTGCCGATGTGTTGAGGGCAGATGCGTATGAGCTTGTCCGTCAATTAAAGAAATCCGGCGTAAAAAAGGTTGTTATGTTAACTGGTGATAATGAACGAACAGCTGCTGCCGTCTCTCGTGAACTCGGGATTGATCAGTATTATGCCGAACTGCTTCCTGAAGATAAAGTCATCAAATTAAAAGAATTACAAGAGAAATATATTGTTGCCATGGTTGGCGATGGCGTGAATGACGCTCCTGCTCTAGCCATTGCGGATGTAGGGATTGCTATGGGAGGATCAGGAACAGATGTCGCGATCGAGACAGCGGATGTCGTCCTCATGTCAGATCGCTTAGAGAAGCTCTCTTATGCCCTCGGACTTAGCCATGCTACAATGAACAATATGAAGCAAAATATTTACTTCGCGGTAGCGGTTGTTGTGACTCTGTTAATCGGCGTATTAACTAGAAATGTATTCATGGCTTCCGGTATGCTCGTGCATGAATTAAGTGTGTTGTTAGTCATTGTCAACGCGATTCGTTTAACACGCTACAGAGGTGTGAAGACTAGCCAATCTATATCATCGACTAAGAATAGAGGGATTCGTAATGGAATGCAATCATCAAGTGAATGATCAGTATGATGCGGATCATTCCCCATCACTTTGTATCAACAATGTGCCCATTCTAGATATTCTATCATCCGAAGAAAAAATAGAAGTAATGAATACGTCCATTAGCAAAAAATATAAAAAGGGGGAGATTATTTTCTCCCCTGGCCATTCATCAGCTAATCTATGGATTGTTCATCGAGGTAGTGTGAAGATTTCTCGGTTCTCCTCAACTGGCAAGGAACAAATTGTACGTATTCTCAGCCAGGGCGATTTCACAGGGGAGTTATCCTTATTCAGTCACACGATATTAACTAGCACCGCGGAGGCATTAGAGCCAACAGAGATATGTCTGATTCAAGGAAAAGTCATCAATGATTTAATGTTGAGAAAGCCCCAGATTGCAATCAAGTTTCTCGAAAAATATACAGAACGTATTGAAATGGCCGAAGACAAGCTCGAACAACTCACGCTATATGATATCGAGCAGCGAATTGCTAAAGTTCTATTGGATATGTTAGAAGAACAACAGACGGATCAGACCGAGGACAATACTCTAATTCTACCTATAAGTAAAAAGGACCTTGCGGTGATGATTGGGACTTCCCAAGAATCGTTAAGCCGTAAGCTTTCCTTCTTCCAAGAACAAGGTTGGATTAAATTAGTTGGTCAACGACAAATTACTATTCTTGATCGGGAGAGCCTTGAACAGTTTAACGAATAGAACATCTAACACGGTCACCTTTCATCACCTATAAGTAGTCAACCAAATGATCTACGTTAGTTGCAAAAAGGGTCTCTACATTCACCACAATTCCTATTTTGCCCGTTTTAGTTGCTCAAACAACATTTAATTACTCGAAAAGTCCTGATTTTCACTATTCTCCCTATATTAACATTGTAACTCCGCTGTTAAAGGCGGACCATAAACGTCAAACATCTCCGCTATTAGCACCATTAGCATCGCAACAGTCATCTTCATCATCAGAAACCTTTGCCGTCGTTGTACGGTAATATCCTATTTTCTATCCATCACCCTATTTGCTCCGCGATAAGTGATATAATAAGCTATATTTATATGAAAATATTATCTCTTAGGAGAATTAACCATAATGAAACCAACTTATACTATAGATGATGTGCAATGGCATGCGCTCATTCACAATGTGGCACAGAATTTCGATGACCTAACGATAAAGCGTGGGTTCCAATATTTCAAACAGGGACATGTCCATCAATTAACAATGCCTTATGCAACGCATATTGAGGCCATCGTCGAAGGTAACGAGAACTACTCTGTTGATCTCAATCTCGACTCCTTCTCTAACAATCATTGCAGTTGTCCGGTTCCGGCCAACTGCAAGCATATGATCGCCGTCCTGCTTGAATACGCCAATCTACAAGGACAGTCTGTTCATGCGCTCGTAAATGCACATTCATCAACCATGTTCAAGCAAGTCGTGAAGCCTTCTCCCTATCCAGTGCCCAATCGCTCAGCGATTCAGACTTTGGATCGCAAAGCAGAAGCTTCCGCCAAGTTGAAAGGACAAGCAAGTCTAGTCTCTACGTTGCCCATTTCAGAGTGGCATGATCTATTTGAACGATGTATCGGTCCATTAGGGATGAAGATTCCAAATGCTCAGTATGCTCAAAGTGCTTTAGCATCCATACTCGCCATACAACCTCAGCTTTCACCTGTAATGGAGCTACTTTACCAATTTCATGCTCACCTATTTGTGCTGAATAAGCTGGTGACGCCCTCACAGCATCAAGTGAATTATTCCAACTTTTTCATGGGATTTCACACACAGGTTGCTGCTGATGATATGCAGGATGCTATGGGGAACATTTTAGCAAATGAGCTTTCTCTTCAAACCGAACCCGAACAATGGGGCCATATTGCGGACACTTTAACCATCTTACGTAAGCAAATGTTAACGGAGCCTCAGAATCTCCAATACTTCTTATATGTTTACAATCAACTTTGGTTGAAATGGATTCACCCTAATCTTGACGACAAGAAGATGTGCCTAGAGGAACTAGAATATTTACAATCCGCTAAAGATGAGCTAGGAGCTTCGCTCTCAAGGCTTCCGTGGATGCTAACTCAGAGCTGGATGCAGTTCTATCTATCCCAGGACGAGCAAGCTTGGTCTCTTTTAAAAGAGGCAGACAAAATCTTCAATATCCATCCCGAGCATCTCTATCCTTTCCTGTCTATTTTGTTAAAAGACGAAGCATGGTCTCGCATGAAGAGTTGGTTAGTTGAACTCGGTCCACTGCTCAGCAACTACCGGAATACTAACCTAAGTCATTATTGGACATGTTGGGAGACTACTATTCTACATCTTCCTGAGTCCGAGCAGTCTATGTGGTCAACGCTAATCAGCATGTTACCTCATTCAAGGAACATATATGAAGACAAATTACTATCACATGATAAATGGAAACAATGGATGGACTATCAATTGAGTACTGGCAGGGACCCTCTGGATTTCCGTGTCACCGTATTTCAACCTATTGAGAAGAACGCACCAGAATTGCTACTTCCCTTCTATCATCAAGCTGTTGAAAGATACATCATTCAGAAGAATAGAGATAGTTATAAACAAGCTGTCAAGTTATTGAAACGGCTATCCAAGCTATACAAGAAAACAAAGCAAGAAGCACGCTGGGAATTGTTCATTACCGCACTTGCCACCCGCAATAGTCGACTACGAGCACTTCAAGAAGAGCTTCGGAGAGGAAAGCTGATATCATGAGCCATTATACAGAAACCATCACTCTCCACATCAACTTGAGTGCCTACGGAGATGCCTTAATCTATGGAACTACCAACACATATAGTTACGTATCTGGCCAATACCTGAAGCATCGTCTATTCGCATGGCATGAAGCTTCCTTTTACGGGACGCAACTAGAGGTACAAACGGTTCAAGATATTGAGCTTGTCGTCCTCCCTTTTGAGCAGGTCATCCCATTCTTTGCAGAACACAAGCTACTTGATCATATCGAGTGGGTGTGGGGTGAGGACGTAGCGCAATGGATTGGGCTTATTCCTGTGTTGGCTATATCTATAGAAGAAAAGAAATATATCCCTAACTATTCAGCCTTTCAGTCAGGCAAATTGCAGTGGGTCTGGGATCAAGAGACATTGGAGTCCCAAGGACAGGCTATCTTAGAGCGGATAGGAAATGATCCCCATATACTCGAGGGATTAAGTACAGCATTCTCGGCAACAGTATCTCAACGCTACTATGGAACGGAATCAACCGCTTCCGACCTACGTAGAGAATATCCGTTGTTATTTACGGGTGGTGGCGCCACTGTTACTGGATTAGATGAACAAGGCTGGCTTATTGCCATGGGTTGGAAGGCAGATACAGCACCATTCCGACCTCTTTTGCAATTATTGGAGCCTGATGATGACCAGTTAGCTTGGCGACTTCAGCTCGTTCTACAAGACAAGCTCGATCCAGTGATGCTTGCGCCTATTCGACTTGATGAGGATGGACAAGCATTCGGCACTTGGCCTAGTGCTTGGTCAACTCATGTGCGTGAGCGCTCTGCTAGTTGGCTGGAACGTTTGCGGGCATGCCTGCGTAATGATCGCTTCGGCGGGAATAACCTAAATGTATTAGATGTGCCCTTAACGGATGAAGCAGCTTGGCAATTCTTAACGTCTGATAGTGACACTCTACTGGAAGCTGGATGGCAAGTGCTTCTTCCAGCTTGGTGGGAAGAAGCTAGTCGGAAGAGACCTAAGCTTCGTGCGAAAGTCCGCTCAAGTGAAGGTAGTTCCGGGGGCTCCCTATTCGGCCTTGATTCCATCGTTAATTTCGATTGGCGGATTGCTATTGGAGATTCCCAACTCACCGAGAGTGAATTCGAAGAACTTCTCGCTCGCAATGAACGGTTAGTTCGCTTTAGAGGACAATGGATTTCGCTTGATCCAGCCTTACTAGCGCAAATCCGTCAAGCTATGGCAGGGATGGACAGCTCACAAGGATTATCTTTTCAAGATATACTGCAACTCCATCTACTTGGTAATACTGATGAGCCTGCGGATGGTACACCTGAG
Organism: Paenibacillus sp. FA6; assembly: GCF_051550225.1. Classification (NCBI taxonomy): domain Bacteria; kingdom Bacillati; phylum Bacillota; class Bacilli; order Caryophanales; family Paenibacillaceae; genus Paenibacillus; species Paenibacillus sp. FA6. Next base: position 4,583,538 of record NZ_CP188820.1, read on the forward strand.
CAACAGCAAGCGGCTTCCGCGCGTGTCCAACTGGAAGTTGAGCTGAATGAACATCTAATGAAGATTATGGGTCAACTTAGAGGCCAGACGGAATGGCCAACACTTGCCGTGCCGAAGGGGCTACAAGCAGACTTGCGCTCATATCAACAGGATGGATATGCTTGGCTTACTTTTTTACGTCGCTTTGGATTAGGGGCCTGTCTCGCCGATGATATGGGGCTAGGTAAAACCGTACAGTTCATAGCCTATCTATTGCATATTAAGGAAACGGCTTTAGAGTCGGATTCTAGTTTCCCTTCTCTTCTGATCTGTCCCACTTCGGTGTTGGGTAATTGGCAGAAAGAGTTGACCCGCTTCGCACCCTCTTTAAAGGTCATGCTTCACTACGGGGGCAGGCGTTATAGCGGGGAAGAATTTCTTGAAGAAGCTACACAAGCAGATATTATTCTAACGTCCTATGCGACAGCTACTTTGGATCAGGATCTACTTAAACAATTTACATGGACATCCATTTGCCTAGACGAAGCCCAGAATATCAAGAATGCTCAGACCAAGCAATCCACTGCTGTTCGGAGCTTCCCTGCGAGGCATCGTGTTGTACTTACCGGTACACCTATCGAGAATCGGCTTTCAGAACTCTGGTCTCTATACGACTTCATCAATCCCGGTTATCTTGGGAGCGCGCGCGCCTTTAACAATCGATTCATTAACGCCATTGAGAAGGATCATAACGAACAGCGAACGCTCGATTTACAAAAGCTCGTTAAGCCCTTCATGCTCCGTCGCAAGAAGAAAGATCCAGCTATTCAGCTTGATTTGCCTGACAAGAACGAGATGAAGACCTATATTCATCTCACTGCCGAACAGGGGGCACTTTATGATACTACCGTCACTCAACTCATGGAACGTATGCAGAAACTTGAGGGAATTGAGCGGAAGGGAGCTATTCTCGGAGCACTTACCCAGCTTAAACAGCTCTGTGATCATCCGATGCTCTTGACGAAAGAACCTATACCCGTGGCTTCCAAAGACCACGACGACACACTGGATACCGAGACGTTGATCAATCGATCGGCTAAGCTGGAACGACTTCTCGCTATGGTGAAAGAGTTGCGAGAAGAGGGTGAACGTTGTCTGATCTTTACGCAATATATTGGGATGGGGCAACTGCTTAAGCTGGTACTTCAACAAGAGCTTCAAGAGCCTGTACTTTACTTGAATGGAAGCACGTCTAAATCGGCGCGTGATGCCATGATTGATCAGTTCCAATCGCAGACGCTACCCTCTGAGGAGCAACCGTCTGTGTTCATTCTTTCGATTAAAGCAGGCGGTGTGGGTCTTAATCTTACAGCAGCCAACCATGTCTTTCACTTCGATCGCTGGTGGAATCCAGCCGTGGAGAATCAGGCAACGGACCGTGCCTACCGTATGGGTCAGACCAAGGACGTACAGGTGCACAAGTTCATCTCGCTTGGCACATTAGAGGAGCGCATCGATGAGATGCTAGAGAACAAGCAACAGCTTAGTGATAATGTCATCTCAAGCTCCGAAGGCTGGATTACCGAACTATCGACCGATGAGCTACAAGATCTCTTCTCGTTGCGGCGGGATTGGGTTGGTTGATTTATTGTTCACGACAACAATATTCATCATCCTTGCTGAATAGGTGTCATCTCAATTCATGTATGAATAGGCTATATCATCAAGTCTATACTGGAGGTTTCTCGCATGATCATTAGAAAAGAGTATTACCCGTATTCTCATTACTATCATCACTCCCCTTCGCAAAGTCGTACAGCTTACCAGCCCGTACCTCTCCCTGAACAACAATATTCTTCGCAACCCCAGCCGCACGATCATCAAGCAGACAGGCAACTGGGGACAACGGAAGTTGTGAATGGGTATATGAATGGAAATATAGGCAAAGGGCAAGGACTTAGCCTCAATACCGGAGGAGAGCTGGGCGGTAAACATGGTGTTGGATTTAACACGGACGGACATGTAGCCTTCAATGGTGTGGGTGCTCATGCTAATGGTCACATAGGCGAGCAATATGGAATGAACGTGCAAGCTGGGGCCGACCTAAACAGCAACCAAGGCTTCGGATTTAGTACCGAAGCCCAACTTGGTGGAAAGTACGGTCTGGGCGCTCAGGCAAAGGGTCAATTGGGCGGTGGGCAACTAGCCGAGTTTAATACTGGAGCCCAACTCGGTGGTGAGCATGGTCTCAGCGCTAGTGCTGATAGCCACTTGAGTATTAATCAAGGAGCCAAGTTTAATACCGAAGCTCAACTCGGTGGTGAGCACGGTCTCAGTGCTAACGCCAACGGTCACTTGGGTATGAGCCAAGGCGTTGGATTTAAAACCGGAATGAATATCGGTGGCGAGCACGGATTCGGTGCTCATGCTAAAAGTCAGTTGGGTGGGGGACATGGAGTTGACTTGGGTATCGGGGGTCATTTAGGAGGTCATAACGGCCAATTGGGCATCAACATCGGTGGCAAAGATCATGCATTAAAGGATTAGAGAAATTTATATGATTAATGTGCATTCCGAACAAAAAGGACTTCCTCCTCTCCGCCCATGAGGACGAAAAGAAGGAAGTCCTTCAAGAATACATTGCCATACATGCTTCAATGGATGTAGTCATAGTTGAGATGTCAACCGAATCGAGCAACTTCTCTGTCCAGAGCCTCTTTTTTACCAGCCAAAATCTAGCGTTCTACCCGTTTCAACATTGTTAAACGATGGATGATTCTCTGTAAACTAATCATTAATCAACGTCAGTTTGGTACATTTACCAACAACCTCTAGGCTAATTGTTACCTTGGAATCCAATTCGAACATGAGCCTTACTTGCAAATGGAGGGCCCCCCTCCTAAATATCATAAAGGGGTATGTCTCGTTTTTCTTCTTGCCGACCCTCCGATGTCAGAACTCGATCCAAAATAATCTTCTCAAAATGGGCAGATCCACTATCCTTCATTCGTGGTCTAGACAGTGTAATCGAGATATCTTGAGCGATCCTGCCCTCCTCAATTAGAATAACGCGATCTGCCAGTGCAACAGCCTCGCTGACATCATGGGTGACCAGAACAGCGGTAAATCCGCGTTGCTCCCACAAGCCTTCAATTAATCGCTGCATGTCGATACGTGTTAAGGCATCAAGCGCCCCAAGTGGCTCATCGAATAGCAATAGACGCGGATTGCCAACTAGCGCTCGAGCCAAAGCTACGCGTTGGCGTTGTCCGCCCGACAGTACGGAAGGCCATTCCTTGCCTCGATCCTCCAGTCCTACCAACCTGAGGGCTGAATAAGCTTTTCGCTCCGCATCAAGTGAGCTTGCCCCTGATAAGCCAATTTTCACATTATCTAGCACTGTACTCCATGGTAGCAATCGTGCATCCTGAAACATAAATCGTGTATCGGGATTCATTCCAGCCACCTTCTGCCCTTGCCGTTTCAGTGAGCCACTACTAATCTCATCAAGCCCTGCCAACAGACGGAGCAGCGTACTTTTACCACAGCCGCTCCTGCCAACGATAGCAATAAACTCTCCTTGTTCTACCGATAAATGGATGTCGCTTAGCACCGACTTATTGCCAAATTGTTTGGCAACGCCATCCACCTCTAGGGATACTCCACGGGTCCTCTCGGAGAGTGGAGTAAGCGACTCGAGCGGTGTAGTTTCGCTTGACTCCTCGTATTGCCGATCAAGTGAATATGTCATGACGTCTTCGACAGCGAGACTTCCTTTGCGAAATGCGGATGCCACTTAAGCCATCTCCTTTCGAGCCATTTGGCCATCATATCTGAAAGTTTACCTAGTAACGCATACACCAATATGCTAAGTACAACGACATCCAATTGGAAAAATTCTCGGGCATTCATCGCCATATAGCCAATACCGGAATCGGCAGCAATGGTCTCCGCTACAATGAGCGTAAGCCACATAATACCGAGTGCGAAACGAAAACCTACTAGAATAGAAGGCATCGCCCCTGGCAAAATCACTTTACGATACAGTTGCCAGTTGCTTAGCCCGTATACTTTCCCCATTTCAATCAGACCTCGATCAACAGAATGAATCCCGTGTAGCGTATTTAAATAGATGGGAAACGATACGCCAAGTGCAACAAGAAACACTTTCGCTTCCTCTCCAATTCCGAACCATGCAATAACGAGCGGAATCATCGCTAAATGGGGGATATTCCGTATCATCTGAATCGATGAATCGGTCAGCTTCTCCGACAATGGGATGACACCATTCAACATTCCAAATACAAACCCTATCGACCCACCGATCAGAAATCCAATCAATGCTCTCCAAGAACTAATACCAATAGCCTCAATTAGTTTTCCGTTCCCAATCAATTCCACACCAGCTAAAATGACCTTATCAGGTGATGGTAACGTGCGTTCAGAAATAATGCCGATACTGCCAAGCACCTGCCACACTATGAGCACACCTACAGGAATGTACCAGGGCAACGCCGCAAGCATGAACCCTCTTTTTATCTTACTCATCACGACTCACTCCCTTTCGTTAATGAGCTGAAGCCTGCGGTGTAGGCCGAACTGTATTTGCGATTAATTCACCGAAGGGACTAATGGAGGATGGACCCGTTAAATCAGGTCTCTCTATCGACAGAAGCGGGAACAACAGCTCCGCTACCCGATAAGCTTCCTCCAGATGAGGATAACCAGAAAAGATAAATGTCTCAATGCCCAGTGCCTCATATTCTCTCATCCGTTCTGCGATGATCTCAGGACTGCCAACGAGTGCTGTTCCTGCCCCACCGCGGACGAGACCAACACCTGCCCATAGATTGGGGCTAATCTCCAGTTGCGACTTATTGCCTTGATGAAGGTTCGACATCCTTTTTTGACCGACGGAGTCAAAACGGGCAAAGATGCTCTGCGCCTCAGCTATAGTCTTATCGTCCAGATGACGGATCAGATCATCCGCAGCCTGCCATGCTTCGGCTTCAGTCTCCCGAACAATGACATGCAGACGGATGCCGAAGTGAATTTCACGCCCTTGCGCTGTCGCGAGCTTACGCATTTCTGCAATCTTCTTCGCTACCTCACCCGGAGGCTCGCCCCAAGTCAAGTAAACGTCAATATGATCTGCCGCTACCTTTTGTGCAGCAGGCGAGGACCCACCAAACCACAGCGGTGGATACGGCTGCTGAATAGCTGGATACAATACGCGTCCACCCTGCACCCGCAAGTGCTCACCTTCATAATCAACCGTTTCTCCTGACAACTCTCTGCGCCATATATCAAGAAATTCACTTGTAACCTCGTATCGCGTCGAATGGTCGAGGAACAAACCATCGCCCGCCAATTCTACAGGATCTCCCCCTGCCACCACATTGATCAGTAGCCTGCCACCCGAGATCCGATCCAAGGTAGCTGTCATTCGCGCGGCCAGCGTTGGCGACATCAGGCCTGGACGTACCGCAACTAAAAACTTCAGCCGCTTCGTGACAGGAACAAGAGATGCCGCCACAACCCACGGATCCTCGCAGGAACTTCCTGTCGGAATCAATACGCCTTCATAACCAAGCCGATCTGCAGCTCCAGCAATTTGTTGCATATATTCAGCATCCACAACTCGAGCGCCTTGGCTCGTACCGAGATAACGCCCATCTCCATGCGTAGGAATAAACCAGAATACTTTCATGCCTCTCACTCCTTGTAACCATTTTTTATTTTAGAATAGCGTCATTAATATCGATAACTTTCGGGATAAGCTCCAAATCATAGAACGTATCCGCAATAGCTTGCTGGATTTGGATGAGCTCGCCATCAATGGGTTGAACACCATATGCTCGGCGACCTGCTGCCAAAATAAGTGATTCTACATCAATGCCAAGCTGCGGGGACAGCTTCTCAGCTAGTTCCTTCGGATGCTCCTTCGACCAGATATCAATTTTATTGGATTCCTCCAACAATATATCGACGATGTCGGGATACTTCTCCGCAAAGGCGCGAGTCGCCAAGTAAAATTCATGATTGGATACAACCCCCGTACCGTCCGCTAGCAATTTACCTCCTGTAGCTGTCTGTGCTGCGGCCAGGAATGGATCCCAAATGACCCATGCATCTACAATGCCTTTCTCAAAGGCAGCGCGGGCATCCGCAGGCGGTAGAAACTTCACATTAACATCCTTATATGCGACTCCGGCTTGTTCAAGCTGCTTCACTAACAAATAATGTACATTTGAGCCTTTATTCAGAACAACTGTCTTACCCTTTAGATCGGCTACCGTCTGAATGGGAGAATCTTTCGGCACAATGATTCCTTCACTCTCAGGACTTGCTGGCTCATGCGCAAGATACACGAGCGGTGCACCAGCAGCTTGCGCAAATATAGGCGGAGCCTCTCCCGTATGTCCAACATCCAAGCTTCCAACATTTAGCGCCTCCAACAACTGCGGACCACCAGGAAATTCAATCCAATCAATCTTGATATTCCTCTCGTCAGCAAGACGCTTATCAAGTGCACCATCCGCCTTTAGAATATTAATCGTTCCGTATTTCTGAAAGCCAATTCGTATAGTTATATCCCTTGTCGCCGAAGCCCCGGGAGGAGAATCAGCCTCCTTGACGCTCTGGCCTCCGTTGGCACTACAGGCTGACAGCACCAACGATAATAACAGCACCGATGAAATGGCCAATCTACGATTGAATGAATTTCTTCTCCGTTTCATAATAAACCTACTCCCCTTTTGCTTTCGGACCCCTAGAATCAACAAAGGTCCCCCGAATCGCAACAAATATGCGATAAGAGAGACCTCCGGTTGTCCGGTAAATCCAAAGTATTTTATTAATCCGATAATACAACTAGGATTTATTGGAATTTTAACACTGTACACAAGTTAGTGTCAAGAGGTTATTTATTTATAACGATAAACATGAGTCCCTATTCTGACAATAATTACACCCTCTACATAAGTATCCTCTACTCTCAAAGGAGTTTCCTTCATAGATAGTTTACGCACATATTCAAAATCCGGATGAACCACTTCATCTGAAAGGTACGCCGACTTCACACTCCCGGGTATTCTTTTTCGATTAAGTGATGCTATCATTTGTTCCGACGTTCTGATCCCTATTCCATGTCCGAAGTATAAATTATCCGCTAACAAGACCGCATTCTCTCCCTGCCATTCCGGCGTTTCTGGGGCATGGTCTGGGTTTTTGAAATAAACGATATCTCCAGGGTAAGCCTCATTCTTATGATTTATTATAACTAACTGTAAGTCGCTATCATATTGCCAATCCCTTAAGAACAAATCTTTGAAATATACATTAAATGTTTCCTTTTGAATGGCACCCAATGTCGCCTTATATAAGATTATCACCATAGCTGTGGCACATTCAAAGGCATAAAGATGTCCATTTGCGAAAATATCACTAATCCCATCTGAAGGCAACATACCTTCCTTCAATCTGAAACCTCCATCTCCTGTTCGCGTCCATAACTTCGTATTGCATCGAGAGTTCTTAAAGATGGCGAAGCTCACATCACTATCCCCTAAAGCTTTGGCCGATTCCACAATACCCGTCCTCATTTTTAACTCAAATTCTAGAGCCTCTGGGGAATCATAATGATAGACGATCTGACTCTTTTTCTTTTGATTCACAATATCCTTTTCTAAATTCGATAGCTGTAACGTACTATTTATTTGTTCTACATCAAAACCCGAGATCAGAATCATCGCACGTACCTCCATACTGCATTTTCTGAATATAGTCTATTGTACGTGTCTTCTTCGGTGTTGGTGCGGAGTAACTGAGCGGTTCTCGTATCTTAAGAGAACCCCCGACCTAGAGACGGTCAGGGGTTCTGCTCCACTATTTTAAGGCAACGTTACTAAGATTGGTTTAACCGTATTAGCAAAATTATAATTGCTCGTTTTGTCCCAGTTAATGGACCATGTCATCGCACCACGAATATCCGGGTACTTAGCTACAGGTTTATAACTTCCACAACCACTACCGGTTGCCAAGCAATTCAATGCATTGTTCACCACACTAGGTGCAATATACCCACCTCCAGCTGCAGAAGAAACGGCTGGAACACCGAGTCCCAATTGTGAAGGAGCAATCCACTGAAGTGTCAAATCGGAAAGGGCTGTCAGGAAGTTAATTGTTCCTTGTGAATAACACTGTCCATCGCGCCCCAACATACAACCTGAATTATAATACTGAACATTCACAACCGTTGTGATGTCCTTCAGATTATTGTATAGCTGTATATAAGATGAAGTCTGGTATTGCATATCGATCGTTTGCGGAGCCATGGTCAGGATGAATCCGGAACCAAACTGTTGCTGTACTTGGCGAACCGCTGACGTTAAATTCGCCACGTTCATGCCGCTCTCCAGATCGATATCGATACCATCCAATCCATACTGAGTAATCAGACCGGACATGCTGGTAACGAAATTAGATACATTCGGTGATGCGCTACCTAGATTGACATTACCCATCTCTCCCCCTATGGAAAGAATAACCTTTTTCCCTTGTGCACGCTTGGCCTGAATATCACTAATCAAATTAGCATTGGTATACCCGCCAAGGGCAGCAGATAAGGAAGAATCAATATTAAAGGTGACTCCACCCGGTTTCGTTAGGTCCATATCTGCAAATGACAGTACTATAATATCGTATTGACTTGGTATATCACTTACTTTTAAATTTGAAGATCCATTAATGAAATTATGCCAGTACCCTGTCAAGATATGTTTAGGCAGTTGACCGCTACCTGCGGTATGAGTTGTTGCAGTAACCGCTACGCTTGCGGGGGAGACATTACCTACGGCATCTGTGGCGACAATGGTAAAGGAATACGGCGTGCTAACTGCGAGCCCTGTCACCGTAACTGTTGTACCTGTTACCACTTGTGCTAACGTCGTGCCTTTGTAGACGTTATACCCTGTGACACCTACATTATCTGTGGATGCAGTCCAAGATAATGAAACACTTGATGTAGTAATTTCACTTACAGTAACATTCGTTGGAACCGTCGGTGCTTGGGTATCCACTCCTATGACAACATCTGTTGTCGCACTAACTTGGTTACTGTAGGCAGACACATTACCTGCTGCATCCTTTGCCTTAACTTGATACATATAGGTAGTGTTAGCATTGAGCCCTGTATTTGTATAAGAAAGAGTGCTTCCCAAGACATTTCCCACCAGCGTGGAACCCCGATAGACATCGTAACCCGTTACGCCAACATTATCCGACGAAGCATTCCAGGCCAACGTTATGCTGGATGTTGTGGTACCCGTCGCTTGTAGATTCGAAGGAGCGGAAGGGGCTTGGGTATCGCTACCTCCTCCCCCCGGAACCAGCTGCCAAAGCGCAGGTACAATAGGGGGCTCCCAACCTATCAGGGATGTGTGGGCTTGAATATCCTTATACGTGTTCCCACCATACGTCACCGTATCATTGACTGCATAAGATACATTAGGCGCCCACGCGCCCCGGTCAGCAGCAGAAGCCATGGACGGCAACAGTCCAACAAATACTACTAAAATAATCATAAGCGGAAGTGCTCTTCTGAACCCTTTTACCCTTCCCATGAATAATTTTCTCATATCATCGCCTCCTACAATTTTTCTTACCGTTTCTTAAACAATAAGCAGTAAGAAACACACCTCCCATTTACAAGATATACATCATGAAAGCGTAGAAGTTAAGCAAGTAACAGGCAGTGCCATAGATGCAGCGTATATTAAATATGCAGCATGCACAGGAGTATCACGTAAAGGATCATGAGAAAGAAAGTATAGGAGTTGTTCAGTGATAAAGCAGCGGTGTAATCGTGTTGGGATGGAACTAAAGTGGATGGAACCAACGTAATACGTAGAGGAAAGCAGACTGGTAGCGTTTACATTAAATCGGATGGAATTCATTTTATTTCTGCTAACAGCATAGATGACAACATCTGATCACCTACATCAATTTAAAGGTGTTCAATAATCTGTCACACCTCTGATGTAATTTATAGCCATTGTAATAGATTAAAACAAATTGGTCTATAGCTCAATAGTTTCATTTTTTCCATATATCACTAGTTTTATAGGCCATAAGAATGATGATGCATGCAAGATATTGTTTTTTCTCGAACGGAGCTACCTCTATATGAACTTCACCTGCATCTGCGTCATCCTTTGTGTGTTGTTGATTAGGACTTATAATACTACTGGATTAGCAGATACTTTTCCGTTTTTATCCTATCACACAACGAGAAGGCATACCGATTTTCAAGATAATGCCTTCTCCCTTTTTAGTGGTTCTTGCACTCTTGATCCTTTATTTCGAGGTTACCGGCAAGGTCATCTCCAACTCGGGAATATACTCTACTTTTACATGTCCATCTTCGCCTATTTCGAATTCATTTGCAGGGTAATCTTTATAAACATAATGAAATGGTTTTAACGTTATTGATTTCGGAATGGATTCAAAAGGTTCAAATCGAGTATCCATTATTAAAACATTTCCGTTCGTTGCACTAGATCCCTGACCACCAGTTTCTTGCGCTTGTTCTCCTTTTTCATTAAATAAATCGTAGCCAATCAACTCCAATGATGAAATCTTCATGTTCTCGGGCAATTCTATCCGTGTAGTGATGTTAGTTGTTATTGGTGTAAGTTCAATTTTCTCAAGTTTTAAATTTATGTCCTCAACATTACGATTTATGGAAGGGGTAAGCACTACATTGTTCTTGGTGTTCATTTCTACTGGAATATTCAATTTAAATGGGCCTCGAATTCCCGAGACTTTTAAATCCAAAGAAATTTCAAATTTTTGTGGCAAAGCTTCCCCTCCTTGATTTCTCAGATCTGAAAATTCCAGAATCAATGAATTTGCATCCGGACTCGGATGCATAACAACCCCAGTACGATTACCTCCCCCTGTAGTAGAATAGGATTTAGAAGACTCCCCTTTAATAGACAGATTTACACCATTAATTGATTCTATTAAAGTTTCCTCAAACAAATGATTATCTGAAACTTTACGTTCGATTCCGATCGATACACGAGTACCATCGAACGATACAGCCGTTGCCTGTACTGTCAAACCATCATGAGTATCGCTTGCATTAGGAACGGTAAAAAGCCCCTTTTCATCTGCAGCTTTCAAACCAAGATCACCAGCCAATTGAAATATACTATCCATCCCTGGAATCCGTTTAATGGATGCTGCCATCGTCGGTGAAATAAATCCAGTAGCTGTGACAACAGTGAAAATAATAATAGCTGTAGCGGCAAATATCATTGCCCTGCGCCAACCCTTTTGCTGATGAGTAACGGTTATCGTTTTCATATTATTGTTTTCATAACGTTCCATAATACGATCCGTTAAATCAACTTCAACTGGAGTCTCCAATATTAGCCTTTTCAGTTTTAGGATTTCGTTATCTTCCAAATCGGTATGACTGTTCATGTTTTCCACCCCCCTGTTCTTTCTCAAGAATTAATTTTTTGCGAATACGTTCATATTTCTTGCGGATAGTGGTTGGTTTAAGCTCCATAATAAAAGCTATCTCATCGTAACTGTACTCCTCAAGAGATCGTAAGAGTAAAATTTGCCGTTCTTCTAAGTTAAGCTTGTCTAGACAGTCATGAATAAATTCCGTATATATATATTTCTGTTCTTGTTGTTGGTTCACTTGATACTCTATAAAGGATTTATGTTCTTTGTTTTTTTTCTTAATTAAATCAGTACAGTGATTTTTAGCAATTTTGTATATCCACGCTGACAGTGAATTAGTGTTAATAAAGCCGTTAATATTCACTAATACTTTGATAAAAGTGTCTTGAGTAGCATCCTCTGCCTCTTCTTGATTTCTAAGTAAATAATAACAGTACAGATATATCTGTCTTTGATAGCGGTCAATAATGATAGAATAGGAGCGTTTATCTCCCAGCTGAATCTTGTCTAAGATTAGCTTCATATCGATATCCTTCTGGTGTGAATTATTCATACCAAACCTCCTCTCCCTACATATATAACTAAAAAATATAGGCTTTTGTGACATTGATAGTTTTTATTTATTTTACTGTATATTTCAAAAGATGAAGAGTTTACAGATGAAGTAAATAGAGTAATTGCAAAATGTACACTTATTTAGAAGATAAGGTAGGCGTGAGAGAAACAGCTGCAACACCATCACCAATAGTCATCTTCCGCCTCCACCATTCACTATTAAGTGCAATAAGTACAACTACATTCAACCCAATCCCTCTGAAGCTAAGTTTAGTTGCATAGAGTACATCTAAATTACTGGAAATCCCACTTTTCAGCGTTATCGCCATTTTTAACTGTCCTTTTTACAACTAATTCTCTCTTTTCCTACATTTCCTGCTAATTAAGTGTACTTTCTGCATCTATTCTAGCCTCACCTTCACTACCTTCATGCTCGAAGCATTGTTCGTCACTCTAATGTCGTCACTCTATGCAATTCTACTGAATTACATACGAAATTTAAGATATTTTATGGAATTTGGTGGGTGTCGTATCGGCTATTCAAGTGATTTCAACACCTTATAAAGACTTTTAAAAATCATAAAGGGTAGAGCAGGAAGTCCTCCAAAAAACTTATACTTTCTATTATTATTTAAACAAAAATAGACAGAGAATCAGATGTTATCTGATATCCCTATCCATTCTTAAACCCACATTCAACTAGCTGAATACCCCATCCCTCTCGGGCTTAACCTTTAATCGAACCTGCTACCATGCCCTTCATAATCTGATCTTGTAGAATTAGATACACAACAATGGTGGGGATGACGGCGATCGACATAGCGCCCATTGTCAGGCTGTAATCGGTTCCGAACCCGTCTGAGAATAAGGCGAGACTGAGTGGCAGTGTCTTTAGCGCCTGTGAGTTAATGAACACGAGGGCAAAAGAGAAGTCATTCCAGAACCGCAGAAATGCTAAAATTGAAATCGTAGCGATGATGGGAGTACAGAGCGGGAAGATAATCCGACCGAAGATCCCCCACCAACCATTACCATCGATCATGGCCGCTTCCTCAATTTCCTTCGGAATAGAAGCCATGTAACCCATAGCCAAGAAAATGGCGATCGGAAGCTCAAACGCCGTGTACGGCAAAATGAGTGCCCCGTACGTATTCAACAAATTCATCTCTTTCATCATAAGAAATAACGGCACAAGCGTACTATGAATCGGAATCAGTAGACCTGCTAAGAATAATCCCACAACAACCTTCTTAAATCGGAAATCGAATCGTGAGAGCACGTAACCTGCGAGCAGACCAAGGACAAGCGTGAGAATCACTGAAGTTATCGTCACGAATGTAGAATTGATCATCGCTTTCCCCATATTCCCTAGTTCCCACGCACGAAAAATATTGTCTGTCATCCAAACTTGCGGCAGGGCGTACGGACGTCTGAAAAAGTCTTCATTTGTCTTAAATGCACTAATGAACAACCAATACAAAGGATATAACGTAAACACGGCATATCCAATTAAAACTAACTTTCCAAGCCCGGACAATCCCTTTCCTGCAAGTTTTTTTACTGGGGAATCCATGGTGGTTCTAGTCGTCCTACTTGTGTTTAATTCCACACCCCTTCCTCCTTCTCGTTATCCCGCTTTCCTCCGGGTCAGGATATAGTTCATCCCGATCAGTAAGGCGCTAATGATCATGATGATGGTGGACACGGCAGAACCGTACCCATAACGGTAGACACGAAACGTGTTGTTGTACATGTAAGTGGCAAGCAGCTCTGTCGATTGCGCTGGTCCTCCGTGCGTCATCACCATGACATGGTCGAACGCCTTCAAGCTTCCCGAGATACATAGTACAAGGGTAACAACCACGGTGGTCCAGATCATGGGTAGCGTTACGTAGACCAACTTCTTCCCACCTCTTGCCCCATCGATCTGAGCGGCATCATCAATTTCTGGCGATATATTCTGCAGCGCTGCAATAAAGATGATCATATACGGCCCTATATTACTCCAGTTAATCGGAATCGTGATCGCCAACATATTCACTTTCGGTTCGGAGAGCCAAGCTCGAGTCCAAGACTCAAGCCCGACAGCCTCCAAGATTGTATTAACCAGTCCGAACTGCGAATGGTAGATATATCCCCAAATGAGTCCCACAACAACGGTTGAGAGCACCATAGGCATGAATACCGAAGAACGAATAAATCGACTAAAGAATGAGTTCTTGAGCAGAACTAAAGCTAAGAGAAGCGCGATGGGAATCTGCCCAACAATCGCTGATACAACCAGAATCAAGTTATTTCTAAGCGCTCTCCAAAATATGTGATCCTGCATAATTTCACTGTAGTTACCGAAGCCAATAAATCTAGATGCTCCAATTCCCTTCCACTCAAACATCCCATAGTAAGCGGACCAAAAAATAGGTATGATGACAAACACTACGAACAGAAGAAGCGCCGGAAGCAGAGCGAGTGCAATGAATCCTTTACTACGTAGAGCGATAGGCATGGTAAGTCTCCCTCCTTACGTCGACTCAAGATAGCACTATTATGGGGTAACTGATCTTGCCTGCGCATCTTGAAGCTTCTTCGCGACACTTTGTGGAGTTCCACCTGTCATTATTTCTTGAAGCCCGTTGTTCATCACTTCTGCCGCTTCTGCAGACAAATATGCGTCGTAGACCGGTGTGATGTTGGTCTTCTTAACCAAATTAAACGCTTTATAGTAGAGCGAACTTACTTTGGATTGATCAATGTCGGTATTGTACATCACCATAGAATTGCTCTCTGCAATCGCCTTCTGAGCATCCGGACCGCTAACAGCATAGACAAGTTTGAGGGCCGCATCTTTAACTGCGCCTTCTGTACGCTTGCTCAATGCCATACCACCACCTGCACCGCCAGAAATGGTATTCCCATCTCCTTTACCTCCTGGAATAGATGGAAGTACAGTGACATCAATGTCTTTCATCTGTTCTTCGCTCGCTGATGCTGCCAAATTAGTGAGCGTCCAAGCACCGCTAATCATCATAGCTGCATTTCCTTGAATGAAATATTGTTCTGCTTGCGTATTGTCTATACTGTTGGCGCCCTCTTGGAAAGCTTTATTATCGACAAGTTGCTTAAAGTAACCCAGTGCTTCAACAAATTCAGGATCTGTAAATTTGGCACCTGTCTGGGCTGATGCATTCTTGAACCATTCCGTTCCAGTTACACGATCGGCAAGCGAACCGATGATCGTCGATTGCGCCACCCATGGTGCTTTATTCCCAAGGGCAATCGGAGTAATCTTGTTCTCGTTAAAGACCTTTATGGCGGTCATCATTTCAACCCATGTTGTAGGGACCTTCACGTTGTATTGCTTAAATAGGGATGTATTGTAGTAGAGTATAGATGTTGCGGACATCCCTATAGGAGCTGTATAAATTTCGTCTGGCTCAAATGTGAAGGCATCAAACGCGCCTGGCATGAAGTTATCTTTCCACTCCGGATTCTGATCAATAACTTCTGTAATAGGTTGTAATAATCCGGCCTTATATAATTCAGAGGAATGACTTCCCGCATAGACGAAGAATAAATCGGGCAGTTCATTGCCAGCTGCAACTGTGCTTAAGCGTTGACGGTAGCCATCCGGCGGAATCGCCTGCGCATCGAGTTCTACCAGCGGATTATCCTGAGCGAATTTCTCAATAAGCCCTCTTACCGTTTTGGCACGCAAGTCATCTCCAGCGAAGTTATGCCAGATCGTCAGCTTGACCTTCTCACCCTTTTTGGTAACTCCTTCAGCCTTGTTGTTGCCGCTGTCTCCACAAGCTGCAAGGATAAATGCCATAATCAGTAGTAACAGACTCATTTTCCGTATTGATTTCATCGTCAATCCCCCTTAGTTCATTCTGTAAAATTGAATAACCTAAGTATAATAAGGATGACAGCGTATACATAGGGGATATACTTCAGGGGATAGGGGGACAATTCTCAGCCTTTTTCCCGATACTCCGATGGGGTCTGTCCCGTAAACTTTTTGAACAAACGATTAAAATACTTAATATCTTCATATCCGATTCGATTTGCCACTTCGCTGATTTTGGCAGGTGTCTCGCTTAACATAACCATCGCTTTGCGTAATTTGGCCTGTGTTACGAATTCAATATAGTTCTGCCCCGTATCCCGTTTGAATACTTCGCTGAAATAGTTCGGGTTCATATGCACATGTCTGGCCACTTGGCTCAGTGAGAGGCTTTGATCCAAGTGATCGTGAATATAGGCAAGGGCCCGCTGAACAGGGCTTGTGCCGGAAACCATCAGACTGTACTGCTTCATCATCGATTCAAAATGAACCATCAGCGTTTGCTCCGGTCTTTCCGCTAACTCTACCTTGTCCACTTCCCCATGAGGTAGCAGATTGGAATATCCAATGGAAGAGGCGGCGCGTTCCAACCATCGGTAACCAGCAATAAGCCATGAGTGTATGTAAGTCTGAACCGAACTAGGTGTTGCCTGATCATCCTGCTTAATCCGCTCTAATATATTCCTAATCGCTACCCGTAAGCCATCCGTACTACCTGCCCGCAATAAGGAGAAGAATGTGGTTTCTTCTTCTATCGTAGATACCATTCGGAGCCCCTTACGTTCTTCGATGTCTTCATAACGTACACTCCGTTCATGACTTAGTAGCCAACCGTAGGAGCTAGCTTCTACGGCCGTTTCTATAGCTTCACGTAACTGGTATGCGTCTTCTATATTCCGACCGCAAGCGGCAAATATTTGACAACAGAGCGCTTCCTCCGCTTTTCGAATCGCCCATTCCACTAGATCCCAACCTTTATTATCCACCTCTATTTTCACTATTAGCAGCAAGCATTGATTCCATGACAACCACTCACATGGCAGCAGCCCTGCTAATATTTCACCAATGGCAGTATGTAGCATATCTGGATTTCGGACCTCTTTTGTATCCTCATCTTTCGCAGAGATGACCCAGATCTGTAGTTGCTGTTTCCCTTTGTCCACAAGCAATCCCGGGTATCTGTTCCATAGCTCTGTTACCGTTTGCTCATTTGGACTAGAAGCAGACGCGAACAGTTGTCTTAGGAAACTTCGGTTCACTACGGTTTCCTTCGCTCTACCCTGTTCATCCTTATGTCTTCGCTGTTCAAGTCGTTGCTTGGCCCGGAGGGCAGCTTGGATAATTTCATCGGGCCGGCTTGTTTTGAGCAGATAATCGCTGACTCCTTCCCGCAAGGCCTGTTGGGCATAGGCAAACTCATCAAAACCTGAGATGATGATCATTTCCATGTCTGGATACTCCCTTTTGACTTCGTGAACCATCTCCAGACCACTTTTCCCTGTCATCCGAATGTCCGTAAAGATAATCTCGGGGCGTTCGTTAGGAATACGTAATAGAGCCTCCTCAGCCGAAGCCGCCGGTTCCAGTACAGTAAATCCGCTATCTTTCCAATTGATTACTGTGCTTAATCCGGTACGGATAATCACTTCATCATCAACAATTAGCACTTTCATTCTCATCATCACCTTTGCTACATTACTTGTGTGCTGTCCGTTGTTTCCGAACTCTGTACAGGGATAGGGATGGTAAACATGATCCGCGTTCCCTTACCCTCTGTACTATCAACACGAAGCCCTGCCTCCTTGCCGTAATGAAGCACAAGTCGATTATTAACGTTTCGCAGCCCATACCCTCCTTTCGTGGAGTTTGCCTTCTCATGAGTCGGATACTCCGACAGCTGAGTGCGAAGCCAATTCAATCGCTCCTGTGTCATCCCGATGCCATTGTCTGCTACAGTAAAATGGATGCCTTGATCATCGGAATCGGCATAGATCGTAATACATCCTTGTCCATCCCGTTTCAATATGCCATGTAGCATCGCATTCTCGACCAATGGCTGCAGCAGAAGTTTCAACATAAACTGTTTCTCCTGTATAGTAGCATCCACATTCACCTGAAGTTCAAATTTATCTGGATACCGAATAGATTGAATGCTTACGTAATTTTTGACATGCATGATCTCTTGCTCAATGGAACAATACTCTTGACCATCATTTAGGCTAAATCTCAGGAAGTCGCTTAATGACCCTACCATTTCAGCAATTTTGGCATCGCCGTTCATCAGTGCCAGCCAATGAATGGAGGATAAGGTATTGTACAGAAAATGCGGATTGATCTGAATTTGTAGCGCCTGCATATCCGCTTCCTTTTTAAGCGATTCATTCCATTTAACTTCGTCCGTCAGTTTGACAATCCGTGAGCTTAACTTGTTATAGCTGACAATGAGCTGACCCACTTCATCTATGGACTTCACAGGAATAGCAGGCATTGGCTCATCCGGGCTTGAATTCTTGAGAAATTTAGCTAATGCAGACAATGGCTTCGTTATTTTTTGGATGAGAACGAGAACGAAAATAATAACGAAAAGAATCGCAACCGAGACAGCTACGGCCGTCAAAGTAAGAAAATAACGGTTTTGTGAACGGTATTCTTCCGAGGGGATAATACCAACCAACTTCCAGTTTACACTGGACATAGTTTTATAGAGGATGGTTTTCTTCTCAGCCCCTTCTCCGTAGTCCATAAACCCGCTGACTCCTTCAAATGGGCCTATATCCGGATAATAGTCCGAGATTGGAAGATTTGTCTCCCAGTCGGGAGGACCGGCGAGAATTCGATTTCTCTCATCAAGGAGTAGAACAAACCCGCTTTTCTCCAAAACGGATTGTCTGATTTGTTGTGCAATCACGGCTTGATCAAGATTAATTTGCTCTTTCCCAATCAGTTTGTATTTATCTGTACTGCGGATCGGTCTAGCAAGTGTAATCACCTCACGCACCCCATCAAAGGTCCACTGCTTGTGTACGGAGGACCACCATTTGGGTTGCTGCTCATAATAATCGGGGAAAGTTTGCGTAATATCAGTGAAATCAGACCCAACTAATGATTTATGCGAAATGGGCGGTTTGGCACCCAAGGGTTCAATAATGATGTTCGCAATATAATCTTTGGAAAAAGCTAGATTCGTTAAGAAATTAATGATCGACGTTTGCTGGAAGAAGTCACCCTCAGGCGACTTCAGATAATCCTGCACGCCGTTATGTCCGATTAGAAATAGAGACATGTTCTCCACATCCTTAACCATCGTAGCCAAATAAGCTTCCAACTGGCGTAACGTGTTCATCCCTGATATTTTTGCCTTCTCCTCTGTGAGACCTGCCGCTATGTTATATGAGAAGAATCCTAGAAACAGCAGTGGAACAAGTGTAGCCAAGATGATTAACAGTGATAATTTGTGTTTAAGGGATCTCCCTAGCCATTTCTCCATACTCACACCTCAATCTTAGTTACACTTAGCCATTATGTATACGCTTCCAATTATTATATAAGGCAAGTTTCATATGGATGAATATCCCACTTTCTCTTAATGGTAACATACTCATCGGTCAGGGTATACATCGACATGGCTCCCTTTTGTAAAAAAAAGAAACGCCTTCACCGCCCTTTTCGAGGACAGAAAGCGTTTCTTTGAACAGTAGGAGTGACTCTAGTTGCTTCTATTGCAATTCTTTCATAACGTTCTTAACATTTTGCAAAGAAATTTTAATACTATCATAGCCGTCCATCGTAATTCTGTCTTGTTCAACGACTACCCAGCCGAAGCCGGCAGATTTACATGCAGAAAGGATACCTTGTAGATCTAGAATTCCGGTACCTACCTCTGTCATCGTTTTTTCCTCTTTATTAATCATATCCTTTAAATGAACCGTTTTGCAGCGTGTTCCGAAATCATTCAACAGTTCCGCAGGATTATGATCTGCGTGAGTCGTCCAGAACATATCAATCTCAAAGTTCAATTCACCTTCGTTAGCTTCCTCTTTAAGCATCTCAAGAATCGTCTTGTCGCCAAAGTCATGATTCAATTCATGATAATGGTTGTGATAGAGAAGGTTCATGCCAGCTTCTTGAATCTTCGGGCCAATTTCTTTCACGATAGAAACCAATTGATCCTTATCCTCTATACTCTCCATTTTATAGTAAGGGATAATGATATATGAAGTTCCAATAACTTTATTATAGGCAATGACTCCATCGAAATCATTCAATAATTCGTCCACATTAGTGTGGCTACCCATAGCTACTAGATGGTTCTCATCCAGTATCGCTCTCATTTCCTCTGCCGGAACATCGGCAAATCCTGCGAACTCAACACCGTCATATCCAGCTTCGCTTACCTTTCTAAGCTTGGCGGAGAAGTCATCCTTATCATAATCGCGTAATGTGAATAATTGTAGAGCTACCTTTGGGTTTGTCATTACTTTCGCCTCAATTCATATATGTTTTATGCTGAAAATTAGGGTTTGCACTATAATAGCACAATCATTTTCGTTTGCGTATTCCTTTTTGGGATAACTATGTAAAAAGGATCGATAATAGAAAACAGGTCACTTTTTGAACTGCATATGACATTATTTTTACAGATATATGTTTAACCTTTTTGCTAAGATGTAGAGAAATCAATTACGGAAAGGATGTTCCTAAGTTAATGAAAAAAACTCTATTATGTTTACTTACGGCAATAATGATGGTTTCAATATTGTCTGCTTGCGGAGGGTCCAACAATAGTTCTTCTGGAGGTAACAACTCCTCAGTCGAAACAACAGGAGGTCTCAAGGAGAAAGATCTTGTGACACTGAACGTAATCATGATGTCTTCCGACAAGGCTGACACAGCCAAGGTTGTAGAAGAGGTTAATAAAATCACAAGAGAAAAACTCAATATTGAGATGAAATTAACTTTTGTTTCTTACGGAAACTATGTACAACAAACAACGATGATGCTTTCTTCTGGTCAGGGAGCAGATTTACTACCTATTTATATGACACCTCTATCCACTCTGGCGAACAACGGACAAGTTATTCCGTTAAACGATCTGCTTGAGAAGTACGGTCAAGATTTAGTGAAGGAGATTGGTGAAGAATACATCGAAAGTGGACGTATTGGTGATGAGATCTACGGAATTACAACCGGACGTGACCTTGCAAAGGCCTATGGTTTTGAAATGCGTAAAGACCTGAATGATAAGTACAATATTGATAATAACGCAATCACTACATTGGATCATCTGGAAGCAGCTCTAACAACGGTTCATGAAAAGGAGCCTCACACGATCCCCGTTGTCCCTTCTAATGGGGAGCTCGTTCGTAACTGGGGTTGGGATACCTTAGGTGACGATATGACGAACCTGGGTGTATTGATGGACTACGGTCAAGATTTAAAAGTAACCAATCTCTATGAGACTGAATTCTATAAAGAATTTGTAACGAGAATGCACAAGTGGTACAAATCCGGATTAATTATGAGTGATGCCATCAACAACACCGAGAACGTGGGTACGATGATGAAGGCCGGAAGTGCGTACGGTGGGTTCATGAATTTAAAACCTGGATTTGATGTTCAGGAGTCAAGAAACTATGGTACGGAGATCGTAGTATCTGAGATCATTCCTGCCTACATCACCACTTCAGATGTCCAAATGGCTTCCTGGGCGATCAGCAACGGTACTAAAAAGCCAGAAGCTGCGATGAAGCTATTGAATCTGATGTACACAGATGCCGATATTTCGAACCTATTAATCTACGGTATCGAGGGTACACACTATGCTAAGATCGGCGATGCTTCTAATGGACAATCTATTATTGACTATCCAGAAGGTGTCGATGCAACAACAACTGGTTACCGCCCAAGTGGTGGATGGATCTGGCCTAACCAAACGATTGGTCATGTTTGGAACGGAAACCCTGCAGATTACTGGGAAGTTCAGAAGGAATTCAATAACACAGCTAAGAGATCAGCTGCATTTGGTTTCACTTATGATTCCAGCCTTGTAAAAAATCAGGTTACAGCTTCTTCTAACGTCGTTGCTAAATATCACGACGCCCTAATGACTGGTGCTCTTGATCCTGAGAAGACCCTTCCAATCTTTATTAAAGAACTTAAAAGTGCAGGTATCGATGATATCATTGCAGAGAAACAAGCTCAGCTTGATACATGGGCTGCTAATCAATAATAAGTAAATATTCGTTGTATAATAGAACACTTTCGCGCTATCTTTATTGCGCGAAGTGTTTCATTTTAATGAGAGAGAGAAGGGAGTATGGCTAATTTGGCTGCATCTAAGGTGAAAAAAATTAAAATAAAGCATAATTATAAACGCTTTATCCCGATGTATCTCATGATGCTACCAGGTCTTATATATCTATTAATCAATAACTATATTCCTATGGCAGGTATCATCATTGCCTTTAAGAACATCAACTGGAATAAAGGCATTATCAATAGTCCTTTCGCAGGATTTAGTAATTTCGAATATCTCTTTAAGACAAAAGATGCATGGATTATTACCCGCAACACCTTAGGTTATAATCTCGCTTTTATTATTATAGGAACTATACTGGGTGTGGCCATCGCCATTATTCTGAATGAGATTCGGTCCAAGTTCTGGCAGAAAAGCTATCAGACGGTCATTCTCATCCCTTATCTGATCTCTATGGTCGTTGTCAGTTATCTAGTATTCGCGATGTTCAGTTCAGAATCTGGATTTGTTAATCACAGTATACTAGCCCCCTTAGGAATCGATCGGGTATCTTGGTATACCGAACCTAAATACTGGCCTTATATATTAACGACTGTTCATGTATGGAAGACGGTCGGGTATAGCTGTATTATCTACTACGCAACCGTCGTGGGTATCGATCGTAGTTACTATGAGGCTGCCGTCATTGATGGTGCGAACCGTTGGAAACAGATCGTTCATATTACAATTCCAGGCCTGAAGGCTACGATGATTACCTTAGTTCTACTTGCGATCGGTACCATCTTCTATTCAGACTTCGGTTTGTTCTATCAAGTTCCTATGGATTCCGGTCCGTTGTACGATGTTACGAATACGATTGATACCTATGTCTATCGCGGCTTAATCAGACTCAACGATGTCGGTATGTCTTCTGCAGCTGGTGTGTATCAATCACTGGTTGGATTTACGCTCGTATATCTCGCCAATCGCGTCGTTCTGAAATTTAGCAAAGAAAACGCACTATTCTAATGGAAAGGAGAATCACTCATGGTAGATAATTCTAGAGGATTTCAAATTGCTGCTCATATATTTATGTTTGCTTTCATGATCTTTTGTCTATTCCCCTTTATACTGTTAGTTGTTTCTTCCTTTACAGATGAAGGTACGTTAGTTCGTAACGGTTATTCACTGTTCCCGGAGAAATTCAGTCTAGAGAGTTACAAATACATGTTTCAGAAATCTGAAACGATTATCAGGGCTTATGGCGTCACCGTTTTTGTAACGGTATTTGGTACGGTTACCAGTCTACTGCTTACTATTTTGATGGCTTATCCGCTTTCTAGAGCGGATTTACCTCATCGCAATAAGGTTGCTTTCTTTGTATTCTTCACCATGCTCTTCAATGGTGGTCTTGTCCCTACTTATATTATGTGGACTCGTTATCTCCATATTAAAGATACGATCTGGGCACTGATCATTCCAGCACTGTTGCTCAATGCGTTCTACGTGATCTTGATGCGTTCCTACTTCAGCACGAACATTCCTGAAGAAGTGATCGAAGCTGGAAGAATGGACGGTGCAGGGGAATTTCATATTCTGTTTAAACTTGTTCTCCCGATGTCGTTGCCCATGGTCGTTACACTTTCGTTATTGATCGGACTCGGCTACTGGAATGACTGGAAGAACGGTCTGTATTATCTAACCGATTCTAGCTTGTTCAGTGTACAGAATATGCTGAATACCATGCTACAGGATGTTCAATTTCTTGCCAGCGGCGGTGCCGGCGGTAATGCTAGTGAAATCGCTGCGAGTATGCCTAGCGTTGGAATCAAGATGGCCATTGCTGTCGTCGGTGCATTACCTATCTTGATTATCTATCCATTCTTCCAAAGGTATTTCGTTAAAGGGATCACAGTGGGAGCTGTTAAGGGATAATTTGAATACGTCTATCATAAAAGGGCTTACCATGGATCCAATCCGTGGTAAGCCTTTTTGTCGTATGAACTACGTATTAGTCCGGTCTCATGATATAATATAATCTGGCTACTACATAACAAAGGTGAATATTCATGAAAAAAAGGGTTAATTCTTCGTTTAAAATGAACGTAGTTCGTGCCTTACTATTTGTAACATTTCCACTTATGGGTATGTTGCTCTTTTATATTGCCAACTCTTTTCAAACGATTAACGAGAAATATGTCGCATCCAATCAGCAGTCGGTTAATTTATATGCTCAGAGTATGCAAAAGGATTTAGAAGCCGTAGATACGTTTGTCT
The DNA here is from genome assembly GCF_051550225.1 of Paenibacillus sp. FA6. Classification (NCBI taxonomy): domain Bacteria; kingdom Bacillati; phylum Bacillota; class Bacilli; order Caryophanales; family Paenibacillaceae; genus Paenibacillus; species Paenibacillus sp. FA6. The sequence goes on from NZ_CP188820.1 coordinate 4,607,903, forward strand.
CCAACCTTGCACTGAACGACTATAACTACCTCACATTGTCCAATACGACCGATCCCTTGCAAGCGCATATCGCTTCGCATGAAATTATTAAGCAATATATAACAGCCATTAATTCTTATGATATCGCAGGTGCATTTTTCATATATAGTGCTTCTAACAACACTTATCGTGATATTTTCTCAAATGAATACAGCTATGAGGCGAAGGAAACCATTCGCCGTTACATGCGTGCCCTGACACAGGGGAACCAGAACTATTACAATCAAGGATGGCTCTCGTTAGAGATTGACGGCCAGTACTCCCTATTTCGTATTCTTGGGAAGGGCGATATTTTCGCCGCAGTGATGGTCGATTTCAATCATATTGTTCCGGAAGGTCTGATCGATTCAGATACCCTCATCGTATATGGCAAGACAGATGGCCTGCCACTTACCAATAGAGACCTTATTACCGCCAATGAGATCAATCTTAAAGGTAACTTATCAGAGTCTTATGTAACGGGTACCAAGAACAATTATCTAGCGATTGGAAAGCAGATCGAGAACAGCGAACTTAATTTAATTTTTCTGATTCCTCAGACGGGTATATTCAATCAATTTCATGGAATGCAATCCGTGTTACTTATACTCTCTATTCTAGCGCTGCTGCTCGTTCCATTAAGCTTTCTTGTCCTACAGAGATCCGTCCTATCTCCGATGGAACGCCTTATTGGCAACATTGGGAAGGGCTCGGAGGATAGTACTCAGGGAGAATATCGAATTCGTGAATTCAAACAAGTAGACGAAGCCTTTGTCGATATGAAAACACAGATTAATGAGTTGACAATTATCGCTTATGAACATGAAATTGAGCGGCAAAAGGCGGAATTGCAATATCTTCAACTGCAAATCCAACCTCATTTCTATCTCAATTGCTTAAAGAGTCTCTTTGGAATGGCACAGCGTAAAAAGTTTGAAAATATTCAGGAAATGATATTAGCAATATCCCATCATCTTCGATACAATTTTAAAGATAACCTACAATTGGTTCCGTTACGTCAGGAAGAAGAGCATGTCATGAACTATATCCGAATTCAGCAAATGGGACTTCATGTACCTCCGGTTTGTGAATGGACGGTGGATCCATCACTCTTAGATTTCGAGATACCCCCACTGTCCATTCAATCCTTTGTCGAGAATGCAGTGAAGTATGCGATGAAACCGCATCAAGTGCTCCAAATTCAGGTGAAAATTGTGCTGCTCCAAAGTGAGGATGGGAATTATGTCGATATTACGATTCAGGATAACGGGGATGGCTTTGAAGACGATATTCTTCGTGATTTAAATGGTAGCAAACGTACGATATATGCGGAGAATCATGTTGGTGTTACCAATGTGCGTAATCGTCTCACTATACTCTATGGCGAAAAAGCGATGCTTGCCTTTTTCAACACCCCCTTGGGGGCTCTTGCCGAAATCATCATTCCTATCGATCCAAGTCCAAGTCAAGAGGAGGAACCCCAATGAATGTTCTCGTTGTAGATGATCAAATTGATGTTGTACAAGGCGTCATTGCCGGAATCGACTGGAAAGCTCTTGATGTAGAAAACGTGTATCCCGCCTATAGCGCAAACGAGGCAAAAACGTTATTCTACCGTCATCCTATCCATATACTGCTATCAGACATTGATATGCCCATGCACAATGGTCTGGAACTATTCAAGTGGGTCAAAGCAAACTATCCTGCCAACGAGTGCATCTTTCTTTCTTCGCATCCGGAATTTGAATATGCCCAAGAGGCGATTCAGCTTGGAAGCTTTGATTATATTCTACAGCCTGCGCGATATGAGGATATTCAGGCTTCCATTAAGCGTGCTATTGATAAAATAAAAGCCACTGCTCAAGTTCAGCAGGTCTATAAATATGGCGTCTATTGGCAACAAAATGAAGAAACGATCTTGGATCATTATATCCGTAGTTTTCTGATCAATCCGGGTAACAATTTAAGCCAGCTGCTTATTGATCTGGGAAATCTACAAATCCAAGTATCATCCAAAACTCATTTCTATCCCATCCTAATTCAACTGAACTCATACGATGACAGCCAGGATCAATGGGAGAATTCGCGGATTAAATATGAGTTGAAGACGATCCTCTCTCAGTCTCTTGAACTTCAATCCCGTATGATCTTTGTCCAACTAGACCGGCTTAACTATATGGTCCTTATCTATCCAGACAATGAGAATCAGTATGTGGATCTAAACTTAGTGCACACGATGGAGTTATTCCTTGCTGCGATTACACAAGAACTGAAGATTAGCGCGTCCTGCTATATCGCAGATCGTTGTTCTCTAGATGCACTTAAACAACAGTATCAAACACTCTGTTTCATGCGCCAAAATGATGTTGCAGGGTACAGTAAGGTCTATACTTCTCAACATCTGAGTACTATCAAGGAATTTATATATACTGTTCCCGATATGGCACACTGGTCCATGCTGATCCGCCATGGCAGCAGTGACGTGGTACGCGTTCAAGTGCATCAGTATCTACAACAGCAGAAACAGTTCGGTGTCATCACGGCAGAATTTCTAGCAAGATTCCATCAAGACTTCATCCAGATGTTCTTGAGTGTGGCAGGATCATTGAAATTGAATGTGCAGGATATTTTTTTCAATCAATACTCTTATGAAGATTATATATTAGCCTATTCCTCACTCGATAAGATGATCTCTCTTATTGATTTCGCCATGGATTATATTGAAGCAAATACCGCAGAACTTATGGGAATTCGATCACCCATTGAAAAGGCCATTGCTTATATCAACCATAATATCGAGAAAAGCCTTAGTCGTTCCGAAATTGCCGAGGCCATTTATCTCAATCCAGAATACCTTTCCCGCTTATTCAAAAAGGTACAGGGTATCTCGTTAAACGATTTCATCGTCACGCAAAAGATGGAGATCGCCAAGTCGCTTCTATCGAATACTAACATTCCGATTCATATCGTCGCCTCCAAAGTGGGCTATTCTAACTTTTCTTATTTCTCGCAAGTATTTAAAAAGGTCTGCGGTCTAGCACCGGTAGAATACCGTCAGGAGCACGGGAAGCATCTGGAGTAGGCGACATTAGTTGCATAACTTTTGCAGCTATTGCGCTGTGAGGGGATGCTGCGGGCGACGGGGCATAGTGGATACGGCGCGACTCCGGAGATCGGTTACTCGTAAGTGTGATCTCACATTTCGATGGCTGTACGAACTATATCCCTTCAATAATGACCTGTTCAATATGCACGCTAGATTCTCTACTTAAATCAAGAAATACTTCTGCAATTTTCACCAAAGGATGCATCGGATCATGGCGATTAATCATAATAATGCTCCCTGTTCTTCCATCCGTTAACAACACCTGATTTCCAATGAGCGACTGCATCATTTTATCCAGAAACAAATGAATAATTGGGGTATCCAGAATACCAAAGCCATCTTGGTACATTTGTTTCAAGGTCTCGTAAAAGGGAGTTTCCTTTCGATATGATCTCCTTGAAGTCATCGCATGGAAGACATCTGCTACAGCAACAATTCGGCTAAAAGAATCTATCTTATTTGATCTAATCCCAAATGGATAGCCACTTCCATTCTGTCTTTCGTGGTGTTGAAGGGCAACTAATGCCAATCTATGGTTTGTCCCCGGCGTTTCTTTGATCATTTCGTAACCAAATATCGTATGTTTTTTCATCAAGGCAAACTCTTCCTTTGTCAGCTTACCAGGTTTATTCAGAATCTCTAGCGGGATTCTCACCTTACCTACGTCATGAAGTGTTCCGGCCATCGTTAACTCCATCAATTCAGTTTCTTTCAGACCGAGCCATCTCCCAATAATGGTAGCAATGACTCCAACACCAATATTATGCCTGTAGGTGTAGTCATCCTTAGATTGCAACGAAGCAAATAACCCGTATAAATTCGGTTGTTCTGTCGTTTCATGGATCATTGGAATGATTCTATTGCGAATATCGAAAAGAGATACTTCCTTCGTATGCCGAATCTCCCCAAAAATCTCCTCAATCTGTAAAACACTTTCGTTAATAAGTACATTTTGCTTTAATACTGTCCGTGATACAGACGAAGTAGCGGACTGTACGTCACTTTCCTCTAGCGATATTCCGTGTGATTCTAATATTTTTAATTTCGTATAATTCAACACTGTCGATGCAGGCACTATAAGAACCCCTGCTTTATTAAACATATCCCGTCTCAATTGCATGCCCAGTAATTCCGTATGAAAATGTATGTCTCGAATGGTCATTTGCCCCCTTTCCTCAAGTCAAGTATTTCCAACCCTAAAGTCCTCATCTACGTATGCACACAATTTATGGATAATCTTATTATATTTAGATAGTACCATTGATGTCTACTAAAAAAGAACTACTTAACAATATTTAATTAGAGGCAAAAAATCCACAACCGCCTTCGGCTATGGATCTGCAACGGATCAATATAGAGGGGCGTCGTCGCTTTGGAATTCGTAATTCTCCCTACAATCAAACACGTGAGGAAGAGATCCCTGCTGCGCGGTTAGCTCGTTGTTGGAAGAACGGTATCAATAGCACACAAACTACCGTCACTCCAATAATAAGAGTGAACCCCAGTCCACCCATTTCCTTCAAAGGCAAAGTCAGACTGAGCAAGATGCATCTTGTGGCTACCAACAAGCTTTCCCTCCATACGAGGAAAGAGGCTTGACTGATCGGGCTCGCATATTGGATAAATCGGAATTGCTGAGCGTTCCAGACTGTCATGAAGTAGAACATACCGATCGAAGTAAGTAGGTTAGAGATTATAAGAGCTGCTGGATGCTGGAATAACACGATGATGAAGCCAACAGACATCAGTATCATTCCAATCCACAGCCAACGCATCTCGTCAATTTTTATTCTCCGATACATCCATAATCCAAGCAAAGAGCACATCGTATACACCATATTTAATAACGCGATCAAAAGTTTGTCTTGTGTGACAGAGAACGTAAAGAGCAACGAGAATAAATTCTGGAACTGCATGAATATACCCGCAGCAAGAAATGAAAGTATAATCCACTTGGAGCCTGGACGACCGAATGCCGTACGGAAGCTATACTTCCCAAGAGGAGATCTGTTGCCCTGTCCATCTACAGAAGACAACGTAATTCGTGGCATAAAGAACGAAAAGATGAGCATCATCGCAACGAAGATAAGCATCAGGCTGAACGATCCTGCATAGCCATACCCATCAATAACTTTCGCCGCTACAAAAGGAACGGCAACAGATATCAGTTGAGTGATAACCATTAATGTGGCGAAGTAAGGTGCATATTCACTCCCTTTCGCTCTTAATGCGATGCTAAGACTTTGTGAAGCTTGCGAGAAACCGAACATTGCACCGACAGGTATGCCTAATATGAGTATCCATAGAAACCGATTATCGGACGATGCCATGGATAAATACATGAAAGCAGCGGTTCCACATAATGCGGAAACCGCCAAAGGTAAACGTATCGTGAACCGATTCAGTAACTTCGCCGCAATCGTGAATGAGATTCCCCAAGCAACGAACATAGACATATTGTAGAGGGATACTTCCGCAATCGAATGATTATACTCCCAAATAAATAAATTGACGAATATCCCGATATAGCTCGCGATAATCGAACTGATCGTGTTCATGATCAGCAGCTTACGCATATCCGTAGACATATGCTCTATCCTCCTGCTGGATAACTGACTTTATTTGACCGCACCTGCCGTAATTCCACTTGCAATTTGCCGTTGGAAGATGACATAGACAATGAGTACTGGAACGATCGTGATCAGAAGTGCGGCGAATAATGGCCCCCACTCCGTGCGATACTGCATCTCGGCTTGCATAATTCCTATTTCAACTGGTAGCGTGTATTGATCTGGATCGTTAATCAGTATCGTACCTACGATATATTCGTTCCAGATGTTCAAGACGTTAACAATACCAAGTGTAATCAACCCTGGCTGAGATAATGGAAGCATGACCCGGAAGAACGTCCCATAATAAGAAGCCCCATCAACGATCGCAGCTTCTTCTAACTCTTTCGGTAACGACTTGAAAAATCCTACAAGAATGAAAATTCCAAACGCCAACAAGCTAGAGGTATAAACGAAAATCAAACCAATCTTCGTATTAATTAAGCCCATTGAATTCATTAAGAAGAATAAAGGAATTAATGCTAATACAAAAGGAACCATCATAGAGGAGATATAGAGAAGAAATATAGCATTGCTTCCTCTAAACTTATATCTCGCCAGTACGTAAGCCGTCATGGCCGATAATAGCAAAGCTAGACATGTTGAGCCTAACGTAATAATAACTGAATTGGCGAAATACGTACTGAAGTTATATTTACTCCATACATACGAGAAATTAGACCATATCAGCGGTATCTCGGGCAAAGACCATGGTGCATTAAAGAAAAATTGTTCATTATTCTTTAGAGAATCCAGCAAAGTCCATAAGAGCGGGTACAGTACCGATATGCCCCATAGGATCAATATCGCATACATGATCAGCTTAGCGATCGGATTTTTAATCTTTTTATTCATAACCTCGTTGTCCCCCTTAGCTCATCTCAACGGATTCATGACGCATTAACCGTTGAAGTACGATTGTCGTAATTAAGGACAGGACCAAGATAACGAACCCTATCGCAGCACCATAACCGAAATGAAATTGTCTAAATGCCATCTGATACAAATATGAGCCCATAACCTGCGAGCTATTATCCGGTCCACCCTCAGTCATGATCCATACAATAACGAAGGAACCATTCAAGGTGGTCATCATGATGTTAATAATAGATACTTTTATTTGCTCCCATACGAGAGGAATCGTAATGTTCCAGAATTGTCGCCACTCGCCTGCACCTTCGATGTTGGCCGCTTCATAATACGATTCCGGAATGCTCTGAATTGCTGCGATCAGAAGAATCATATAAAATCCGATACCCGCCCATATAGCTGGTGGCAAGAGCATCCATATCGTATGATCGGGGAAACCAAGCCATGTTATCGTGACCTTTTCCTTCGTGAATAATGACAGAAATGCATTCAAGAAGCCGATTTGCGGATTATATATGAAATTCCACAATACGCCAATAACAACGACGGAAATGACATTCGGAATGAAGAAGATTGATCGAAAGAATCCAGCTAGTTTAAACCCGAAACGAGTCAATGCTACCGCGAAGAACGTCGCGAGCACCATAATACCGATTATTTTGCCTGCAACAAGGAAGTAATCGTTGCCGATAGCTCTCCACACAATGGGGTCGTGAAACATTTCCTTGAAATTATCAAAGCCGATAAATGTTTTGGTCTCCGACATGCCGGACCAGTCAAAGAAAGAATAATATAAACCTTGTATAACGGGGTAAATTGTAAATACGCCAAAGAATAATAGAGTAGGGATGATGAATGATGCGATAAATATGTTTCTCTGCCATTTAGCCGTCCCTGAGTTCATGATTCCTATCCCTCCGAGTAAACTCATATAGAGTGATCGGGGTGGTACACCCCGATCACCCTCACTTTAATTTAGTTAAAGAGGTTGTTCAAAAGGTCATCTTTTGAACTTGCACTTAAATATTGCTTATTTATTAACCTTTTTCACCGCATCAGTAACACGTTTAACCCATTCTTCAGGTGTGATTGTGCTAATGGTCAACGCATCTGTTGCATCCATCATCGCCTTGTCTACATCCGCATTATAGGTGATGGTTGGGATAACTACAGTGTTCGGATCGGTCAAATATTTAGCTGCATCTTTAACATGACTCGGAGCATTGGAGTTACTGATGTCGCCTTTGATGTTCGAAGGTGCACCGCTCAACTCAGCCCATTGGGAAGCTTGCTCTTTCGAGAAAATGAATTGCAGGAACGCCTTAGCAGCTTCTTTGTTCTTAGCCTTCTTAGCGATCGCTATTGTAGCCGTGGAAGTATTAGCAACCACTTTCCCACCTGCCGCTTGTGTAACCGAAGGAATGAATCCGAAGTTGAAGCCATCAGGAACATCTTTGGCCATTTCGTTAGGCAACCAAAGTCCGTTCGGGATAAAAGCATCTTTATTTTGCAAGAACAGCATTTGTGAATCTGTGTGGTTAATTTGAATCGAAGCTTTATCAATGAAGCCCTTATCACGTAGCGCAACAATTTGATTCAAGGCAGTAAGAACGGCAGGGTTCTCAAAAGCTTCTACTTTATTAGCTGCCATATCTTGAAGAATGCTGAAATCATTATTGTTAGCCGATACGATCGCAGGAAACAGAACGGATCCGTTGATATAGTATGGATATTTACCCGTATGAATGAAAGGCGTAATGCCGTCGGCTTTGATCTTCTCACTTACAGCAAGGAAAGAATCGAAGTCAGTTGGTTCAGCCCATCCTTTTTCCGTGAAGAGCGTTTTGTTCCAGAACATACCCCATGAATTTAGAACGAGTGGGATGTTGTATACTTTACCATCGAATTGTTGCGCTGGTTGAGCAAGTATATCGCTGATGAGATCACCGTCAACATTCTTGGCATCCTTCAGCCAGTCAGTCAAATCTTCAAGTTGATCATCCTCAACCATTTGGCGATCATTCAGACCAGCTCCATCGATATATACGAAATCAGGCGGGGTTCCACCGATCCAACGCGGTTTCATCTGATCATTGATTTTCGGACCACCGAATTCTTTAATTTTCAAATCAGGATTTGCAGCTTGGAAATCAGCAATAACCTTTTTCCACCATTTGTCACCGTAACCACCGACAAAGTATTGGATTTCAAAATCACCCGTCAATTTCGCAACTTCTGGATCTGTAGGAGTAGGCGTAGCTGGCGTTTCAACTTTAGCAGGTTCTTCTTTAGGCGTATTGATAGCTGTGTTATTTGCACCACATCCTACTAACGATAGAGCCATGATAGCCGCAATACTTAATGCTGCCATTTTTTTCTTCATAATCATTAAAGAAAACCCTCCCCGAAATGAACTTAATACGCTTTATTTATGAGTTCGTATTTGAACTCTTTTGCGCTTAATTTCATCATAGAATGGGAGGGCTTAAATCACTATCGAATATCTTCCATGAATTCTTTGCTATCTTCTTTTCTTCGTAGCTCTCGGTAATTCTTGCTGACGACTTTTGGTTTCAGCAAAATGCTGGAGCTGGTCTAATGCCGATTGTGGGGTAATACCCTCATACAGAACGGCGTCTCCCATCTTGCGAGTATAATCTAAAACAGCCTGCCAGGATGGCTCCTGCACGGGATAGAACTTCGCTTTACTTAACGCTTCCAGATCACCTCTCATGACTTCGTCCTGCTCTGACAATGTCATGCCTACTGTCGTTGTAATCGGAAGGAAACCTTCTCGTCTAATCATTTCTTCATATGCCTGATCGTCATATAAGAAGTCCAGAAATTTGGACAACGCTTCTCGGTTCGTATGATCCGTCTTAAAAGATACGAGCACGTCATGTACTCCGAAGGTCATCGGAGGCAACCCATCCTTCACGGGAATCGGGCCTTTCCCCCATTGCAGTTCCGGGAACTCCCTTGGGACGACAGACGTGAAGTAATTACCAGATATCATCATCGCAAGCTGCCCCTCACCCAATATCCGTTGCTTCTCATCGCGAGTCGTCACGGTTGGTTCGGGATCAGTCAATCCCTCATCAAACAGCTCTTTAAGAAAGGTTAACCCCTCAATATTAGCAGGCGAATTAATTGTCCATTCCCCATCTTTAATCCACGATCCACCCGAGCCGAAGAAGACATAGGACAAAGATGCCTGTGTCTCATTATCCGTGAGGTCAACTCCGAATACTTCTGATACCCCTAGCGCTTTGATCTTTCGTGCGGTCTCCTCAAGTTCAGACCAAGTGTTCGGAGGAGAGGTAATACCCGCCTTCTGGAACATATCCTTGTTATAATATAAATTCCGCATAGTAGCCACGTATGGGATCGCATACTGCACCCCATCCATCTGATCCATCTCAACTAAATTCGGGTTCAATTTACTCGCTAACTCGGGAGATATAATCTCACCCAGGTTATTAAGCAAGCCGTCCTGAGCAAAGTGTGCATACACATTCGTATTCAAAAGATCAGGTGGCTGATTCTTGCTGATCATCGTCGTATAGATACCGTCGAGAATATCCCAGTTGGCTACCTGTAGTTCTACATCGATCAGAGGATTCCTACGCCCGAACTCTTTAACAAGCTTCTCCAACAACGGCTTCGTCTCCGTACTGTACTCAGAGGCGACGAAGCGGATTAATGCCCGCTCCTCTTGGGGAGTCACAAAAGGCTCAGGACTTGATTTCATACATGAAGAGAGCATAAGCGAAACAAGAGAAACGATGACAGCTATAATAAAAGGTCGCACTTGATAGGATTGTCGTAGCATAGGGTTATCTTATCCTTCCAAAGAGGGATTTACTTGCTATTAATGAACGGGAACAGTAGCTTCTGGTTCTCAGTCGTATACATATTACCTTTCGCTATCACATTGGATTCGATATAAATGATTGGATCGGTTGGATCACCATCCATTAGCTTTAACGCCGTCTTTACACCTAGGTAGCCCATATTAAAGGGTTTCTGAACAATGGATGCTTTCATGATCCTAGATTCTAGCAATGGAACCTCGTCACTCGTACTGTCAAACCCAATTAGGTTAATGTCGTCTACTCTATTCTGTTCCTTCAACACTCTAGCAACTCCCTGAGAAGCAGATTCATTCAACGCAATGAACGTATTAAAGGGAACCTCACTCAGTAACAGCTGTTTAACGATCTCGTACGCTCGATCTTCGGAACTATCCGCATAATAGACACCTCTGAGACTCTCCTCGTAACCAACAAGTGCGCGCTGTATGCCCATCAATCTTTCTGCAGACACAATAGAATTGGCATGATTACTAATAATAGCAATGACTGGTTGGCCACTTGCCTCCTCAATGGAGGTCTGAGCCGCTAGTCGCCCTGCTTCTACGTGATCGCTAGTAACAACTACAGGAGAAGGTTTCATATCCGGCGACATATTGATAATGACTACTTTAATGCCTTCTGCACTCGCTCTGGCTAGAGCCTTCCTCATCCGATCATCTATAATGGGGGCAATGACAATGGCTTCTGGCTTCCGTTCAATCGCTGCTTCTAATATTCGAAACTGGGTATCCGAATCTCCTTCTGAAAGTGGGCCTTCGATGTTAAGATTTATCCCCATCTCTTTTGCCGCTGCTTCCGCTCCCTTATCCACGGCCTGCCAGAAGTCATGACGAATATTTAAGCTCTTTAGAATGACCGTCACACTTCTCCCTTCACGGGTAGCATCGGAGAGTAGCTTGAAATAGAATACAGAGTATATCCCAATGACAATCATCGCTAGAACAAGCCATAGAGTCCATCGTTGCTTTAGCATGAGTCTGCACCTCTTAATCAAGTTTAGGTATCGTTATCGTAATGCAGGTACCTTCTTCAATTTCACTGCTGATTTGAACACCATATTCATGCCCGAAATATAGCTTGATCCGTTCGTTGACGTTCCGGATGCCGATGCCTTGAGATCGGGTATCTCCCTCTTTGCTGAAGAATAGTCGATCCATTTGTTCCGTTGTCATTCCATGCCCATTATCCTCAATTTCAAATACGATGTGATCCCCCGACGGTCTTCCGCGTATCGTAATCATGCCATCCTCCATGCCGTACATGTTGCGAATGCCATGATAGATCGCATTTTCAATGAAGGGTTGCAGCAATATTTTCAACGTCTTATAGCCATGAATAGATTCATCAATATCAATCACATAATGAAGCTCATCGTGATAGCGCATTTTCTGGATAAGTAAATAGTTAGTAATATGTTCGACTTCTACTCGAATCGGTACTAACTCTTGATCCTTCGTAATGCTTGCACGGAACATCTTCGCTAGCGCCGATGTCATAAGTACGACCTCTTCATGCTGCTTCTGCTCGCCCATCCACACGATGGAATCAAGCGTATTGTATAGGAAATGGGGATTGATTTGCGATTGAAGCAACAGCAATTCGCTCTTTCGCTTGTTTTCTTCGTTCTGAATCGTCTCCTCCATCAGAAATTTGGTTCTTCTAACCATGAGATTGAACGATCGACCCAACTGTCCGATTTCATTCATTTGACGGATTTCAGTCTGAATATTGAAATTTCCTTTCTCCACCTGCTTCATATCCAACTGCAATACTTTGATCGGCATTGATAATCGGTGAGATAGCCATATGGAGATCAGAACGGGAATAACTAAACCGTATAGGGAATAAAGAATAATCGAATTACGCAAATCGCTTTTGCTGGCAATGAGCTCATCTGTATAGGCGACTCCGACGATCCTCCAGCCGAAGTTCGTATCCTGTACGGAATAGATGCGTTTGCCTTCCTCATTGTTAACGATGAAGGACTGACCACTTGGGGTCTGAAGAACATCTGCCACTTGTTCGGTCCGCAGATTACTTTCGATAAGCTGTTGCTGGGGATGATAGACGATATGCCCATTGTTATCTACGATGAAGACGTAACCTTTCTTGCCGAGGTTAATATTGTTACAAATATCATTAATGACGCTCAGGTTGAGATCAACAAGGAATACACCTTCAGCCGTAATTCCGTCTGTGCTCTTAAGCTCTCGACTCAAGGAAACGACCCAGCGATATTCATTCTCGATCAAGCTTTGCACATGAGGAGCGGAAAGGACGGATTTACCACCAGCTGCCTTGGCCATCTTGTACCACTCTTGATCTTGCAACTGCGTGTTCGGATTCAGACTTGTGATTCTTCGGTCGGAGACAAATCTCCCATTGTACCCAAATACCATAATGGATGCGATATCCTTGCGAGTATACAAGATCGCTTGGAACAGATCTGAAATCTGTTTCTCATACATACGACGATCCTCTGAACTAATGAAGCTGTTATCCGATATGTAATATTTCACGTCTTTATTCGTCAGCGCCAATAGCGAAATATTGTCCATATTGTCAACGTAAGATTGGATGTTTACATTAACCTGATTGATAATCTCTTTAATATATCCTTTCGAATTGCCCTCGACAGCAGCGACGGTCACTTGATAATTAACTAGACTTGTCAATACGATCGCAGCTAGAATCAATACCGTAAACGCCAAGGAGATGTTCGATTGAAGGCTTTTCAGAGGGAATAAGGGAATGGAGAAACGTTCTTTGAGCATGTTAGGCTCCGCTCCCCTTTATTTGGCGATCTCGATAGTCCTTCGGCGTTATCCCCGTATGCTTTTTGAATAACATACTGAAATAATTCGGGTCCTTGTATCCAACTCGCTCAGCGATTTCGTACAATTTCAACGTGGAGTTATGGAGTAGCTCCTTCGCCTTAGATATCCGGACTCTAGTTAAATATTCGACAAATGTCTCCCCCGTATGCTGCTTGAATACGAGACTGAAATAACTTGTACTCATTAAGACATGGCGGCATAAATCCTGCAGTGACATCTTCTCATCAGCGTAATTCGTATCTATATATTCTACCCCGCGATGAATTTGCATGTCCGTGAGATGGTTGCGATTATCCGCAATGGTCGAAATGATGGAGCACACTACTTCTTTTAACCAAACCTCGACTTCATCCAGCGTCTTAAATTTATATACATCCATCAGCTTTATTTGTTGATCGTGGGGAGGCTCTTGCTCGTGAATGACCAGCTCCTGAATAGAGTTCATAAGAGATAGGACAACCTTCTGCATCTGCAACAGACATGCTTCTACCGGAGCCAATGAATTCTTCAGCTCGGCTACCCCCATTTCGATTAATTGGTAGGCTTCTTGAAGGGCACCTGTCTTCACAGCTGTGGCTAGCTTACGGTCCCAGTCCAAGACTAGTGATATGGACATCGAAGGCTTACCTTCTATATCCATAATACTGAGCACTCTATTCTTGCCCAACAGAAAGCGATAATCCAGCGCGGACAACGCACTCTTATAGGTAAGCGGAAGCTGCTCAGCATGTGCACAGGTTCTCCCGATCCCGATCGTAACCGTAAACTTTAAATACTTCTCAATGTGATAACGGACTTCCTCTGCTAGAAAGAATACCTGCTCATATAAGAGACTCTCATTCTCTTGTCCGAAAATAATCGCAACCATCCGTTCCTCACGAGTACGAAATGTAAGGACATTATCCCGATCTAACGTCTCTTGGAAAATATCAAATGCAGCAAATCGTAGAAATTCGGCATCGTGTTCATAGGAATGAAGTTCCCGATCTCCGAAATCATCGATATCTACTACCATGACCAAATAAAATGGCGATACTGGTGGAAGGTTGAAATAAGCGAATCGTTCTGCTATTTCTGTCTTACCAAGCCCTACAGCAACTAGACGCTCAAGGAACCGCTCCTTGAGCAAGGGAAGGCTTTGCTTTAATTGATTATTCAACCTACTGAGATCCTCGCGGCGTTGTTTCTCTTCATCCATTTCTGCTTTAATTCGATCAAGCAGAGTCCGTATTTCTTGGGCTGTGATCGGCTTTAGGATGAAATCGGATACTTTCAGCCGGATCGCCTGCTGTGCATATTCGAATTCATCAAATCCTGTTAGTATAATCATCTTTATGTAAGGGAACTGTGCAGAGATCAAACCGGCTAACTCTAATCCATCCATGAATGGCATGCTGATGTCTGAAATAACCAACTCAGGCTTATCTAATTCTACTGCGTCCCAAGCCTCTCGACCGTTGGCATAATCGCCAATTAATTCAAAGCCATGCTCGTTCCAATGAATCGTATTTCTCAATCCGATTCGGACTAACGCTTCATCATCGACAATAATTACTTTGTACATCGAAGCCTCTCCAGTCTGTTGGAATAAGTTTAAGCGCTGTAACATTACAAACCCATTATGCATTAAATTTTATCTACTTACAATTGATTGATGCGGATACTACGAAATAAATATTGTTTTAAAAAACGCCTTGCGGCGTCCTTGGTTGCGGAGTTTATGTAGTGGGTGGGAAGTGAGCTTATGCTTACTGCGCCCTTGGCGAAAGAGTTAGTTCCAATCACAACAGATGCATAAAGTACCCTTAAATTCGACCATACTCCCCTATCATTAAGTTTAGTTGTATAAAGGACATCTAATTACTGGAAAGTCATCTATTATCACTATTTCCCGTGTTTTAAGCACCCTTTGTGCAACTATTTCTCTCTATCTCACCTTTGTCCACTAATCAACTGCAGGTTTTGCAACTACTCGCAAGCGTGATCTCAACTTTCCATTACTATAGCGAGGGTATCACGCGGTGGGCGCGGGGGACTTAGTGATCCTATCGCTGTTTCGATTTCACCGACGGCAATACGCCCTCAATTCGACGGAAATACATCCTAATTCCTCTTTAGCTCAAGTATGTTTATAAGTCTCTGAAGTAATCTTAGGACACGTGAATACAAGCTCTTATTCTTCTGTATAACATAGGTCTTGTATCCCGCTTCATGTATTTCCAAACCATTTAATTGAAGACCGAAACAACAACCTCCGTCCATTCCAATCTTCTTAGCGCCGAACCAGATATTCGCTGATCTATGGAGCCGATTCGTTGTTGTATGTCCGAACACAATCGTTTTGTTTAATAGATTCGCACTGCCTAGGAATCTTTTACTTCCCCACATAAAATTTCTGTCCGGTTGTGATTTCCAGTCGCCTATATACGTAGGATCCATGCCTGCATGTACAAATATGTGTTTGTCGTCCTCGACATAAACGGGTAGCGACTTCAAAAAGTCAATATGATGTTGATAGTATACTTTGATGAAAGCTTTCGCTTTATTATATTCAGGATAGTTGAACCCTTGTTTGAACCAGCCCACACCAACATAACTCTGGACGGTGGGCAGACCCCCGTTTTCAATCCATATCGCATTTTCATCGCTTTCCATCGCATCGATAAACATTTGGTCATGATTTCCACGTAACGCAATGACATTCCCCTGTTCTACGAGCTGTTTCACCTGTTCAATAACTTCCTTACTCTTCATACCTCGGTCACAGTAATCACCAAGCAGAATCAAATGATCTTCTGCTGGACTATATTTCACTTTGTTCAATAGTTCATTGAATTCATCGTAACAGCCGTGAATATCACTAATTACCAGTTTTCTCATGCTACAATTCCCTTTCAAGTTAACCTGTTGCACACATTATTCACTGTTACTTTTTCAATGCCTTCAGCAGCCTAAACGCTGATCGTACCCGCGGGCGTCTAAGATGCTCCTGTACATACCGGTAGTCGGTCAATTCAACTCTAGCATCACGCATCGCATAGATGAAATCATCGTCGAAGGGCAGGCGAGATTCCCATACTCGCTTCTCCCAGTGCGGAATATTCGCCAGCATCCACGGATCCGCTATTCCAGGATGAATATACGTTTCACTGATACCATCAGGAAGCTTATACAATTTGTCGATGATCGACTGCTTGAAGCTGTCATAGGTCTCGCCCTCTTGTACACCAAAGGGATGCGACAATAGAAAATCTGGAATGGGTACCCCTAACGTATCCGCCAGTGCCGCTCCAAGTGCGACCGGACGTTCAATGTTCGTCAGCGAGCCAAGTAGTGGATCTTCTGCATCGATATATCGAAAGAACCGCGAAGGCAGCCCCCAACGTGAAGTCTTCCACAGTGTCTGCGGAAGCAAGCTCCGACCTGTCTCCATTCCGTATAAGCTTCCCATATGGTTATCGACATGACTTATCGTAATACTCGATTTCTTAACTCGCCTATACTGTGCATCGATCTCCTTCAGCACAGCCCGTGTCTGTGCCCCTTGCTCGAACTCCTTCACCGTCTTATATTGATGGCCACTCTCATCATGGAGAGAAGGATCGCCCGTCAAGCTACTCCAACGTAAGGCATCAAATTCACTAGTCATCGTCAGATGAAGCCCCACATTAGGCTGCCGCCGTCTCGCACACCAATCAGCCGCTTCCTCAAATCCAGGAGCCACAGCCATAATCGTTGCTGATGATACTTTCCCCTCTTCTAGTAGATGCATGATCGCCTCGTTCATGGGGGCGCTTTGCCCGAAATCGTCACAGTTGATGATTAATCTTCTGCTCATGCTCATAGGTCACCTCTCAGAGGTTCTGTAAATTTGAATTTGATTGAGAAAGATATAGCAACAGATATCACTAGGAGACATAAAGGAACGACACTAATCAAATATCGAAATGTCGATTCAGGGTCCGAGCCCGGATTGTCCCCACTTTCATAGCCGAATATCATACCTACAATGAAGAAAGCCAGCGCTGAGATCAGTCCGCTCGAACGTGTAATAAATCCGCTAACCGCCGTATAGATGCCTTCTCTTCTCTGGCCTGTTTTGTCCGCATCCTCATCAATAATCCTGCCACCTACGATCGCTGGAGTCACAAGGAATCCGGCCAGTCCGAATCCAACCGCAATACCTGCAGCAACACCGCTTATGAGATCATAACTGAACCAAAGCGGAATCACTGATAAACCGTATATGATCAGAGACAACCGCCATGCCTTAACCCCGTCCATTTTCCGAATAATCCAGTACCATACGAACACTAACGGAATGACCGAAACAAATATAGATGCCAGCAAAATAGACATTTGTGCCTCTGAGATATGAAGTACATATTTGGCGTAAAAAGGAATCATTGAGCTAATAAGTCCATTCACCGTCTGGGCAAAAGAGTTCGAAATATTAAACACCCAGAACTTCTTATTCCGAATCGTCTCTCGAAAGGCTGGAATCAGCTTTAATGGCTCACCTGTTCCGGTATCTTTCTTCTCTTTAACGTTCATCATACAAATGTACATAAAGATACCAAAGACACATGCGTACACAATCGCCATATTAGAGAAGTTAATAGCAGCGAAAATCATAGGGGTTAATGCCGTAGCGATTAACAATGCAACGACTTGGTAACCTTGCTGGATGGCAGATGCCTTCGCACGAATTCGATCCCCCCGAAAAAGTTCTGGAAGTAGCGCCCCATAGTTCACCCACAATACTGTAGCAACAGCCTCATAGAGAATAAGTGTCACTAGGAACCAGATAAATAGTCCATTCTCCGATAATCCGCCTGGAGGAGAGAATACAAGCACAAATGCCAGCATAAATAGCGGGATTGAACCGAACACCCATGGCCTGCGACGTCCGTAACGAGTATTCGTACGATCTGACCAATACCCGAATAACGGATTATTCACTGCATCCCAGATCAGGAAGATCATTCGTGCTAGTGTAGCAAGCCCAAGACCTAGACCTAGCTTCTCCACATAGAAATAGCTGTAAAATGAACTAAATGCCTGACTAGGAACCATCATCGCAAACATCCCTAATGCAAATGTGTAAGGTGAATTGATCCATTTACCCTTCATGAACATGCCTCCCCTATGTAAGAACTCTGACTCTATTATATTCGATGGGCGTAATATTTTACCATATTTATTCTGTACGCTTTTTCGTAATAATACTTTGAATAATTCTTATACTTTTAAATCTTTTTTCCATTTCCCCCAAAGTGATCCTCCTATTTCACATCATGCAAGAGAGCTGATGATCATATAGTCCATGTATCTTGTTATCCTACCCATTCTATCTATTAGGCTGCTATGCTATATTTAGCATTAATTAAACAAATAAAACATGTTCATGTATTGTATTCTGAGAAAATTCTACTAAATTTACATGACAATCGAAGGGATGTAAGCGCACACAATGACAACGATAAAAATAGGTCTGATCGGTAATGGATCGATATCCGAATCTCATTTACAAGCTTATCAAGCCAATCCGAAAGTACAACTATGGGCCATTTGTGATTTGAATGAAGAGAGAGCTCTTGAATCTGCTAAAAAATATAATATTCCTCATGTATATACAGATTATCGTGAGCTGCTTGCTAACGCTGAAGTGCAAGCTGTCAGCATCTGTACTTGGAATAATTCGCATGCCGAGATCAGTATCGCTGCGCTTGAAGCTGGTAAGAACGTATTATGTGAGAAACCGCTATGTAAGACGGTGGAAGAAGCACTAAGGGTTGAAGAGGCTGTACGCAGAACCGGTAAAATACTTCAGGTTGGCTTTGTTCGTCGTCATGCTCCTAATATTGCCGTCTTAAGGAAATTTATCGATGCTGGTGATCTCGGTGAACTATACTTTGCCAAGGCTAGCATGATTCGCCGTATTGGTAATCCAGGTGGCTGGTTCTCTGATAAGGAACGTTCCGGTGGGGGACCACTTATAGACATCGGCGTACACGTAATTGATCTGTGCTGGTATTTGATGGGTAGGCCGAAAGTAAAATCAGTCAGCGGTAATACCTATTCTAAACTCGGCAATCGCTCCCATATAGAGAATTATGATTTCTATAAAGCAGCCGATTATGACGCAACACATAACGATGTAGAGGATATGGCAAATGCATTGATCCGTTTCGAGAATGGAGCTTCGCTATTGGTCGATGTCAGTTTCACACTCCATGCCAAACAAGACTCAGCTCAAGTCAATCTATATGGTACCAAGGGTGGTGCCGAAATTGAGCCCAAATTATCTATCGTCACGGAACAACATAATACGATGATTAATATCGATCCGCAGATCACCCAACCTGCTTTTGATTTCAATGGCGCCTTCCGTAATGAGATCAATCATTTCGTAGACAGTTGCTTAGGTATTATCGAAACAAATAGCCCTGTCGAAGACGGTGTGGAAATGATTAAAATATTAAATGCCATTTATCAATCTGCTGCCGAGGGACGAGAAATTCAATTCTAGTATGAAGGAGACCATAATAAAATGAATCTGAATAACAAGATTGGTGTCATTGTAGATAGTTTTGGTGTAGGCGTTCTGGAAGGTTTGAAGAAAGCAAAAGATGTAGGTGCAGATGGCGTACAAATCTATGCCGTATCTGGCGAAATGGACCCGGCTATACTAGTCGGTGCCAAACGTAGAGATCTTCGTAGTTATATTGACGGATTAGGACTTGAAATTTCGGCGTTATGCGGTGATTTGGCTGGTCATGGCTTCCAAGATGCCGAGGCGAATCCTGACAAAATTGAGAAATCCAAACGAATCCTTGAGTTGGCTGTAGAACTCGGCAGTTCGGTCGTAACGACCCATATCGGTATTGTCCCAGACGACCAAAACAGTCGAATATATGACGCGATGCAACGGGCATGCGATGAGCTCGGTGTATATGCGAAGAGCATGAATGCGTACTTCGCTATTGAGACTGGTCCAGAGCCAGCCGCCCACCTGAAGAGCTTTCTCGATACTTTAAGCACCAATGGAGTCTCCGTCAACTTCGATCCAGCCAATATGGTTATGGTTACTGGAGATGACCCAGTCGCAGGCGTCAAAATACTGAAAGACTACCTTGTTCATACGCACGTCAAAGATGGCAAGCGTCTACGTCCTGTTGATCCGAGAGATGTATATGGTTATCTCGGATATGGTGCGATGGATCATGCCAAAATCGCTGAGATGGCAGCATCTGGTGCAGCCTTTGAGGAAGTTCCGCTCGGTGAAGGTAAGGTTGATTTCCCAGCCTATTTCGCAGCCCTTAAGGAAATTGGATATGATGGTTATTTAACCATTGAACGCGAAGTAGGAACAAATCCGGAAGAAGATATCCGGAAGGCCGTTACTTTTATCAAAGCATTCCGAGGTTAATTTAACTACATCCATTCTGTAAAGGAGCATACATCCATGAAGTTGGGAATTAGTTCTTATAGTTTATATCAGGCTATGGCAGCAGGAGATATGACCATCCAGGACGTCATTGCATGGGTCGCTGACATTGGCGCTCAGCATATTGAAATTGTGCCTAATCTCGGATTCGATTTCAACAGTAATCCGGAACTCGAAGACCAAATTCGCGAGAAGGCTGCGGAAGTAGGTATCGATATTTCCAATTACGCCATTGGAGCGAACTTCATCACAGATACAGAAGAAGCGTATGAGGCTGAAATTCAGCGTGTCATTAGCGAAGTAGACCGCGTCAATCGTCTTGGTGCAAAGCTGATGCGCCATGATGTAGCTTCCCGGAGTGATACAACCATTGCAAGATTCAATGAAGATTTAGAATTAATCACCCGTGCTTGTCAGCGTATCGCTGATCACGCCAATTCCTATGGGATTACGACAAGTGTAGAAAACCATGGCTATTACGTTCAGGCGAGTGACCGAGTGCAGACTCTTATTCACGCTGTAGATCGCCCCAACTTCAAGACAACGCTTGATGTCGGTAACTTTCTATGTGTGGATGAAGACCCGTTATCAGCCGTGCAAAAAAATATGAAATATGCCTCCATGGTTCATATTAAAGATTTCTATGTCCGTCCTTCTCACCGCAACCCGGGTGAAGGCTGGTTCAAGAGCGCAGGCGGAGCCTTCCTCCGAGGCGCGATTGCCGGTCAAGGTGACCTCGATATGTACGAAATTTTACGTATCGTGAAACAATCCGGTTATGACGGCTATGTGTCTATCGAATATGAAGGCATGGAAGATTGCCGCAAAGGAACTAAGATCGCCTTTGATAACGTCAAACGGATTTGGAACTAGGTAGACCCATTGATCTACTACAGGCTGTCGACTAAACTCGACAGCTTTTTTAATGTTTAGAATAACGATGCATAACATTATGAACAGTTAAACGTCAATGGCCACACCCTTAGAAAACTTGTTGCGAAATTGTAGGGGAGTTATTTCATTGTATTCTTTAAACAATTTCGTATAGTAGCTTTGGTTGCAGAATCCAAGTATTATGGCAATATTCGAAATGGGTAGATCACTCTGTAACAAGAAATATTTAGAATCTTTGATACGTTTTCTACTAATATACTCTGTAATCGAGAGCCCAACTTCTTGTTTGAATATTTTTGAAAGATAGTACGGATGCACCTTCAAATAGGAAGCAATATATTCTAGCGATAATGGCTTTAGTATTTCATCATGAATAAATGAGATCGACTTATTAACAATAGCGTTATAGGTCGGTCTCCTTTTGTCGTCTAGTGTCTTTATAAATGAATTAAGCATCTCGTATTCAAGCTCTTTTAAGCCATCCATATCACTTTCTTCCTCAATCTTCAATATGAATACATCGCTAAGACTAAATGCATACTCCGGATTTACACCACCATTAATAATCGCCCGAGTAAAAAGTGTACATATGGCAATTAACGAATTTTTCATTGATCGAGTCTCATCCTTTGCTAGCGTAGCACGCATTTGGCTGTTTAGCGTACCCAAAGCAATTGTAGCCTCTTCAATTAATCCATTTGATAATGATAGTAGTAACTTTTGTTCCGTTTCATATGAAGGATGGACGAAAACTTCCTGTTCATCTCTAACTCTGTCTTCGATGAAAGCCTTAATAATTTTGGGGGGAATTGTAATATTATTCAATTGAGGACTCCAGTCTCGTTAATTTTTAATAAAAAAGATATATTTTTAATATAATTATAGTTCATTAATTTATACACTTCAAATATTCGTCCACTACAATGAAGATAGAACTTATGGTAAGGGGGAGTCTGTTGAACACGAGCTTATACAATCTGGCATCCTTTAACATGCGTTTTGATAATCCTGCTGATAGAGAGAACAGTTGGGAATATCGAAAACAGCATGTCCTCGACATGATGGAGTATTATTCTTGGGATGTTGTAGGCTTACAAGAAGCTTGCGGCAATCAGCTAGATGATATTTCAAGGCTATCAGGATACAAATATGAAGGAATAAGCCGCGAGAAGGACAACGTCAGCGAACATGGACCTATCTTTTATAAAAAAGATTTCTTCGAAAAAGAAGATGGCGGAACCTTTTGGCTATCTTTAACGCCCGATATTCCATCTAAATCATGGGGATCAGATTGCAAACGTATATGTACTTGGGTAAGGCTAAGAGATCTTCGAAGCAATAAGGTATTTGTATTCTTGAACACGCATCTAGACCATATAAGTGAAGAGGCGAGATTTCAGAGTGCACACATCCTTACGGGTTGGATCAAAGAACATATCTCTGATGTTCCTGTTATTCTAACGGGAGACTTCAATGCATTTCCAGAAGAGAGATGCTATCAAGAAATCACAAAGAAATTACAAGATACACGACAAGTAGCGAATGCAGTACATTATGGACCAGCAGGTACATTCACAGGTTTTGATTATAATATTCCATGGGAACAGCTGAAGCAAATCGACTATATATTTGCCAACCAGCACGTAAACGTCCTGAATACAAGAACTATTGTTGATAGCTTCGATGGAAAGTATCCTTCAGATCATTTTCCTGTAACGACTACCGTAGAGTTTAACTAATGAGGATTACAGAGGAGCGAAAAACAATAATGAAAAAAATGTTGAACTTATTTCTACTAACAATCACACTATGCTTGGTTGTAACTGCATGTGGTGGCACTAATAATGGCAATACAGCTGCACCTCAAGCGAAAGCGGAAACAGAGCCTGCGGCTGAACCAGTGGCTGAACCTGTAAAGAATGAAAAGTTGATTATTTATACAAACGCGAATTCAGATGGTCGAGGCGAGTGGATTACCGAGCAAGCGAAAGCGGCTGGATTCGAGATCGAGCTTGTTGGAGCAGGCGGGGCTGATGCAACGGCTCGTCTAATTGCAGAGAAGAACAATCCGATTGCAGATGTTGTATTTGGATTGAACAACATGCTTTATGAACAATTGAAGAATGAAAATGTCCTTGTGAACTATGTTCCAGCATGGGCTGGAGATGTTGAACCGGGATTAAACGATCCAGAAGGTTATTATCATGGTCTTGTTAAACAAGCTATCCTGTTAGGCTACAATCCAACAACTTATACAGCGGAGACTGCACCGAAGGATTGGACAGATCTATATAATAATCCAGAGTTCAAAGGTAAATACGAATCCCCTACTCTTCTTGGTCAGAATACACCACAGCTTGTAGTTGCTGGCATTCTAACTAGATACCAAGACGCGAATGGTGAGTATGGCATTTCGCAAGCAGGTTGGGATGATATCCAGAAGCTGTATGACAATGGTGTTCCAGCAGTCGACGGTGAAGATTACTACGCAAAACTTGCAAGCGGACAAACACCGCTTGGAACAGTAGTATCCGGTACGTTAGGAGCTAAAGAAGAACAATATGGCATAAGCCCAGGAGTCGTAAGTCCTTCAGTAGGTGTTCCGATGATTGTAGAACATGCAGCCATTATTAATGGGACAAAGAAGATAGACACAGCAGAAAGATTCGTCGAGTGGATCGGATCAACAGAAACTCAAGGCGCATTTGCTACGCAGTTCAATGCTATGCCTGCCAATACAAAAGCAGCTGAACAGGCGAATGATACAGTGAAGGAACTCTATTCCACCCTTAAAGCGCAAGCCTTCGATTGGGGTTTCATCTCAGATAACATTGGTAATTGGGTAGAGAAAATAGAATTAGAAATTAAGAAATAGAGATATAGAACAATAGGTTGTAAAACCTCAAACAGACTGCATATTGGGATGTCTCAATATGCAGTCTGTTACATTTCAAGAAATAAAATATATATTATAGGAGTCCACGATGATTACATTTAATGACATTCAAATTAAATTCGGTGATTTTCATGCCATCAAGAACCTCAATCTAAACATTAAAGAAGGAGAGTTCTTCACCTTTCTTGGTCCATCTGGATGCGGTAAAACAACGATACTTCGAAGTTTAGTTGGATTTATTAAGCCTACAAGTGGACAGATTCTCTTGAGTGACAGAGATATCACAAATGTCCCCATTGAACAACGGGGAATCAGCATGGTCTTTCAAAGCTATGCCCTGTTTCCTACTTTAAATGTATATGAGAATATTGCCTTTGGATTGCGTGTTAAAAAAATGTCGAAATCTCAAGTGGATCAAGAAGTCAGAGACATTGCCCAAAAAGTCGATTTAAAAGAAGAACAACTATTCAAAAAGGTATCTGAGTTATCAGGCGGACAACAACAACGTGTAGCTATAGCAAGAGCCCTAGTATTGAAGCCGAGCATTCTTGCTTTAGATGAGCCTTTATCCAATCTGGAT
Organism: Paenibacillus sp. FA6; assembly: GCF_051550225.1. Taxonomy (NCBI): domain Bacteria; kingdom Bacillati; phylum Bacillota; class Bacilli; order Caryophanales; family Paenibacillaceae; genus Paenibacillus; species Paenibacillus sp. FA6. Next base: position 4,633,038 of record NZ_CP188820.1, read on the forward strand.
GCCAAGCTAAGAATACAATTGCGAAATGAACTAAAAAGCCTTCAGAAGAAGTTTGGAATTACGACCATCTATGTCACACATGATCAAGAAGAAGCATTGACTTTATCTGATCGTATTGCTGTATTTAACAATGGAATCGTTGAACAAGTCGGCACGCCGAAAGAAATTTACAATCAATCACAAACGGAATTTGTCTGTAACTTTATTGGGGATATCAACAAGCTTGATCCAGAAATGATACAGAATAGTCGATTAAAAGATTTCATTGATCCGCAAAAAGTAGCCTATATTCGAAATGAAAAAGTGAGTCTGTCTCCCCTGCCTGAACATATAGATACTATTCAATTACAAGGAAGAATTGTTGACCAGGAATTTTATGGACTCTATACAAAGTATTTGATTGAAGTTGCTGGTGGTGGGTTACTAAAGACCATCGAGAAAGACAGTGGACTTGATCAAACACAATTAGGTGACGAGATTGACATGTATATAAATATCGATGATATCCTACAGTACTAAGGACGGAGGTGAAGTACGTTGATTGTAGAAAAAATAAAAACCGTTTTAACATCAAACAAACTGTCGACTTTTATCTTATATGGTCTAATTGCATGGTTTGTCATCACCTTCCTAATCTACCCTAATATTAATGTTTACTATGAAATATTTTTTAGCGATGGAAAGTTCTCATTTGAAGCCGTAGAAAAACTGTTATCATCTGAACGCGCGATGAGGAGTTTATATAATAGTTTTTTATTAGCTGTATCCCTTATTATCACAGTCAATATTATTGGTGTTGCTTTAGTTCTGTTTGTAGAATATTTCGATATTAAAGGTGCAAAAATATTAAGACTTGGTTACTTTACAACTCTTATCTATAGCGGTGTCGTTCTGGTATCAGGATACAAATTTGTATATGGTGAACACGGCTATATGACAAAGCTCTTGACAAGTCTGTTTCCCGCCTTTGATACGACATGGTTTCAGGGTTATTGGGCGGTTCTTTTTGTCATGACATTTGCATGTACATCCAATCATATTCTTTTCCTAAGTAATGCCATTCGAAAAATAGATTTTCAAACGGTCGAAGCAGCGAAGAACATGGGTGCATCAACTTTTTATATTCTATGGCGCGTTGTTCTTCCAGTATTAAAACCGACTTTGTTTGCTTTAACGATACTTCTCTTCCTGACAGGATTGGCTGCGACATCAGCACCTCTGATTGTAGGTGGAACAGGATTCCAAACGATTACACCCATGATCCTTACGTTCTCAAAAAGCCTGACTTCAAGAGATTTAGCCGCGCTATTGGCGCTTATTCTTGGATTAGCAACAATCATTTTATTGTCGATTATGATCAGATTTGAAAGAAAGGGAAATTTCATCTCGGTATCCAAAGTGAAATCAGAACTTGTTAAGCAAAAGATCAATAGTAAGATCGGAAATGTTGCTGCACATGTCATTGCTTATTTTCTATTCTTAATCTATGTCATTCCGGTCATCCTTATTGTTGTCTTCTCATTTACCGACGTGCAGAGTATATCCACAGCAACATTGGATCTCAGTAGGTTCACCTTAGATAATTACATTACTGTGTTTTCTAGCATGGCCGCTTTCAAACCATATTTGGTCAGTATTTCATATGCAGCCTTAGCATCCGTAACCGTGGTCGCTATAGGGTTAATCGCGTCACGAATTTTGCATAAATATAAGAATAAATGGACGAATGTTCTTGAGTATTCTCTGCTCATACCGTGGATGTTACCTTCGACATTAATCGCGATTGGTCTTATCGTAACCTTCAATACACCAAGACTGATTATTGGAAATACTATTTTAGTCGGAACGGTTTGGATGCTATTCATTGCCTATGTGATCGTACACATTCCATTTACACTCCGAATGGTTAAAGCGTCTTTTTTCAGTTTAGACAGTAATCTTGAAGATGCTGCGAAAAATTTAGGTGCAAAACCCTTCTACACATTCAGAAAAGTATTGTTACCGATCATTCTGCCATCAACCTTAGCTGTTCTTGCTTTAAATTTCAACGGCATACTAGCGGATTACGATCTCACCGTTTTCTTGTATCATCCCGTATATCAACCCCTTGGTGTTGTTATCAAGAACAGCACTGATGCAACAGCTTCGGTAGACGCAAAAGCATTTAGTTTGGTTTATTCTGTCATACTGATGATCATGTCCGCCTTAATATTATACTTCGTATATGGTAGAAAGAGTAAGTCCTAAAAAAGTAGATCTCCATGCATTCCTTGAAGATGATATGGGGCGCTGTCGGGATCGGAATCATCAAATAAAATACAAAATAGCATGACCCTCAGTTATTCCATACTGGGGGTCATGCTATTTTTACCAACAACAATTCGCTGGAGTTTGATGTGAGCCCATCAGAAGGCTTCTTATTTTTATATTATGCGCTACGTTTTCTAAGAAAAGCTTGATCGATAGACAATGCCGTAGGTTTGGCAACACTTAAATAAATCGTCACCAGCATAAAAGCCAAATCCAACTCGTATCCAGCCATTTGGTCGGTTCCAAGCAACCCTGCAGATAGCTTCATTGTAACAATCGCCCCAAGGAGCATAACCGTAAATAAGACGGATACAGACCGAGTAAAGAGACCTATAATAAGTAGAATACCTCCGATCAATTCCAACGCCGCCACCAAATATGCCAAGAATCCAGGCACACCCATAGAGTCAAACCAACCCTGTACATTTCCTAGACCCATTTGTAATTTACTTATTCCATGAGCTAGAAATAATATTCCCAATACGACACGCATTAAAGTTGATACCATTGTTTCTTTCGTCATCATTTTTCTCCACCTTGTTCTTTTATCGTATTTACTCTGCCAAGTAGAAACGGCTATGCCGTCTTTTTCAAGACGGTACCTGTTTCAGCGGAAATATAAGGAATAGAGTTTCAAGTGAAACTTATACTTTCTTATATTTTGATAAAACTAATATTTCTAGAATATCCACCTCTTTAATTAATATTTATAAGTAATAAAGATATAATATCGATATAAGAAATTTAACACATGTTATACTAGTATGTCTACAACAATATTGTTAATATGAAGTTATAATCTATATTACAAATATTTATAGGAGTGAACAGTAATGGATATCGGCTCCACAATACGAGCAATCCGCAAACGAAAAAATATGACCATTGCTCACATTTGTGAAGCAACAGGGTTATCCCAAGGATTCATGAGCCAGGTTGAAACGAATAAGACATCCCCCTCTATTGCCACATTGGAAAGCATTGCAAAGACTCTGAAAGTACCCTTGGCATATTTATTGCTACAAAAAGAGGATCGCATGAATATCGTGCGAAAAGACGAACGGAGAATAACGAAGAGTGGCACTGGGGATCTGAAGGTGGAGCATTTAAGCTCAACTAAAAACGTAAGAATGATGTTAGTCGAATTACCAGCTGGAGCCTCAACAGGTGAATCTCCGCATGCGCATGAAGGAGAAGAAGTACATGTAGTCATTAAAGGTATGATCTATGCCGAACAAGGAGAAGATGCCGCTGAATTTGGAGAAGGAGATTCATTTAGTTGGAATGCCTGCACACCCCATTTGGTGAAGAATATAGGCGATGGACCTGCAACTGTGCTCATAACCGTGTACACAGATACAGAACATCAACAGGATTTAATATGATGGATTATCAAGTCGCATGTAATAAGACCCGATAATCCACTCCTATAATCTTCATTTTTCTTAGCTTCTACGCGAGGTGGATTCCCGAATCACAAGTTCGGAATTTAATTGAACAGTGGCGCTTCGTTTGGATTCTCCGCTAATGATTTTAAGCAGTAATTCAACCCCTGTTCGTCCGATCTGTTCTGCTGGTTGCCGCATCGTAGTCAGCATCGGATGAAATTCTGAGGCAATGATCTGATCATCAAATCCGATAATTGAGATCTGATCAGGCACTCGGATTCCTTCATTAATAAAAGCATTCATAGCACCAAGGGCCATATAATCATCTGACGCGAATACAGCAGTTGGCAATCTGCCAGCTTCGATCCAGCTTCGGGCGATTCGATATCCTGTCGATATTTCGAAATCTCCACGTTCAATACAATATGGATCTAAGCCCGACTCCCGTAATGCAGCACAGTATCCTCGTTCCCTTTCACGACTACTAAGGAACAGTTCTGGACCGCTAATATGTGCGATATCCCTATGACCTAAGTCAATCAGATGCTTCGTTGCTTCATATCCACCCTTGAAATTGTCCACGATGACGGATGTTGCAGACGAATTAATCTGCTGATTGTCGAGCATGACAAATGGAATTTGTTTCTTCTTCAGCTCCAGAACGTATTCATCTTCATCCATGGGCGACAATAAGATCACTCCGTCCACGCGATCCTCCTGGAACAGCGATCTGTGAACTTGATCATCCTCTCTATTGGAGATAGATATGGCAAGAATATAACCGTTCTCAGTCAAACAATCATTGACCTCCTTCACCACAGCATCCAGAAATGAATCATGCAGTGTTGTTAACATTAATCCGATAATACCCGTTTTTCCTCGAGCAAGACTTCTAGCCGATGCATTAGGATGATAGTCTAACTCTTTCATCGCCTGAAGAACCCGATCTCTGTTGCCCGGTCTTACACTGGGCATATTATTCAATACGCGTGATACCGTCACAATGGACAATCCTGATTTCTTAGCAACATCAAATATACTTACTTTCATAAAGACGCCACCCTTGATTCCTATTTGCAAAAAGTGGAAGGAAGCAGTACAGTGCTCCCCTCCACGGATCATTATTTATTCACTCTTGCCAGAAGGTCCTTCAGCTTCTTCTCAATATCCGGAAGCACATCTTCGACTTTCTTATCGCCATTCTCGACACCTGCCAGCTCATTAATGAACAATTCATTAATTTGTGAGTAGTTGGAAATAAGATGGTTATAGGATTCAAAGCCATATTTATAGGCTCCGTCGAACACTTGCTTTATACCTGCTGGATCGATACCTTCAAAGTTATTGTAATATTTCTCTGCAGCAGCTTGGTTAACTGGTGGGTTTCCACCGCTAAGTTCAATTGACTTCTCCTGAATTTCAGCCGTAATCAAGTACTTGATCCACTCCAGCGCTTCCTTCGGATGCTTCGAATCCTTCATTACGAATAATGGATCCACGTACAGCACACTTCTCACATCACCGTTAGGGCTTTGCGGAACCGCAGCCACACCAACGTTAAAGCTGAAATCTGAAGCCGCAGCCAAGCTCCATGAGCCAACGACGGACATTCCTATTTTACCTGATAAGAATGGATCACCGAATTGACCGGATACCGTCTGGGTGAATGCTGGTGTCGGAGAAATCTTCTGATCATAAATGAGACCATAGATCGTTTTGTAAGCTTCTACGACTTCTGGTTTCGTCAAATTGATCTCCGAAGGTTTGCCTCCATTACTCCACGTATCCTCGGAATACACATCAGCTCCGAAGTACTGCGGACGCTGATCACGCTCACCGAATCCGAAATCAAGTCCATATTGAGCTTCCTCTAGGTTTTTGGAGTCAACTGTCATCTTCTTAGCATACTCTACCATCGTTTCAAAGGTCCAACTCTTATCCTCGTAATCCGTTGGAGGGTACGGAAGTTTAGCCTTATCGAAGAGATCCTTGTTATACAGCATAACTGTTACATAGCTATTGAGCGGAATACCATACGTTTTACCATCTACCTTATAGATATTCATGACATCATCGGGAATGTTGTAATCGGATCCGTTAAATCCCTCCAGATAAGGCGTCAAATCCATGATCAAATCCTTATTGAAGTACTCCATAAATCCACCGTATCCCCAATGAGATGTCACATCGGGAGCGTTTTTGGCCGCAATGGAGGATTGTAGCTTGGAATCGAACTGCTCATAAGGTGCTTTGGTTACTTTAACCTTGATGTTTGGATGCTTGGCTTCAAAGTCGGGAATTAACTTCTCAACAAATGTTCTGTCAGGCGAATCAATTGTAAAATGCGTGATGGTCACTTGCCCATCTTTATTCTTGTCCTTGTCGGAGCATGCTGTCGCCAACATTCCGAATGCGAGAATCAAACAAACTGCAGTAAACTTCAACTTCTTAGACACTGGCTTCTTAGACATCATACTAAAATTCCCCCTCAATTTGTATAGATACCATTTATACGAATTTCTATTTGATCCCTGTAAGAACAATTCCTTCTACAAATCTCTTCTGCGCCACTGCGAACAGCATTACGATCGGCAATACTGATAGAATCGAAGCCGCCATTAATAGATTCCATGGGGCTAAGCGGAACTTTGACGACAGCATGGCAGCCATCCCTACTGGAAGCGTGAAATTCTCTTGTGAATCCAGGTATAGTACAGGACCAAGCAGGTCATTCCAACTCCAAATAAAGGAGAAGATTGCAACGGTCGATAGTGCTGCTCCTGCTAAGGGAAGCGTTAAGTTCCAATACAGTCGAAATTCGCTGCAACCATCAATCCGACCGGCATCATATAGCTCTTCGGGCATCGTAGTGAAGAACTGTCTCAATAAAAAGATCATGTAAGCGGATCCGAAGAAGGACGGTAGAATTAGTGGGAGTAAGGAGTCATGTAGTCCAATCTTCATGAACAAAAGAAACTGCGGAATCATAATCGCTGGGTAAGGTAGCATTAAGGTACTGAGCACAAGCATGAACATCAATCCACTGCTTCTCACCCGGTATCTCGCGAATCCAAACGCCACGAAAGACGAAGAAAATACGGTACCGATAACCGTGAATATTGCCACAATCAAGCTGTTCATATACTGCTGACCGAACTTAATGTCCGTATTGGTAAATAATTCACTGAAATTTTCCCATGCGAACACCTTTGGAATAATTGTCGGAGGAAACACGAGCATTTCCTTAGTCGTCTTCAAAGAAGTTGTAATCATAAACCAAACCGGAGACAGCATCGTTATCGTCACTATGAGCAGGATTAGAAATCCAAAAAGTTGTACCCATTTCGGCTTCGGCTTCTTTCTATCTGCCGATGGCGTACTCGTTCTGATGGCCACTTCTCTCAACGGTTACTCCCCCCTTCGTAGTAAACGTAGCGATTCGACGCCCTCATGATCAGGTAGGTAATGAGCATAACCGCTACTAGAAGAATCCAGGCCATAGCGGATGCATAACCATAGCGGAAGTTCTTGAACGCATTGATGTATATGTTGTACACATAAAACCAAGTAGAATAACTCGGCCCACCTCGCGTAATTGTATACGCTTGTGTAAATACCTGGAACGACTCAATGACCCCGATAATGAGCTGGAAGAGAAATACTGGTGAAATCATTGGGAGCGTTATGTTCCAGAATGATCTCCATCTACCCGCTCCATCCAACCTAGCCGCCTCTAATAGATGAGCTGGCACCCCTTGAAGCCCTGCTAGAAAGATAAGCATCCCTCCACCCAAGCCCCAAAACGACATAATAATCAGCGCCCACAATGCGTATTGATCATCCAAGAACCAGTGAATAGGATCGATTCCAAAAAAGGATAGACCATAGTTAAACAATCCCGCCTGCGGATTAAACACCCAAAACCAGAGTAGCGACATGGATACGCCCGAAATCATGCTCGGAAAATACATCGCTGTACGGAAGAAGCCGCTAAAGGGAACCTTCTGATTAATTAGGATCGCAAACATCAAGGAAAGGAACAACATAATAGGCACACTAATGAAGGTATACTTGAGCGTTACAACGATTGAGTTCCAGAACTGTTCGTCATGATATAGCTCCTTAAAGTTTTCCAATCCAACATAAACAGGCGCATTGATGATGTCATAATCCGTGAAACTGTAGTAGAATGATGCCCCCACTGGGTATAGCGCAAACACAATAAAGCCGATAATCCAGGGAGAAATAAAAAAGTAAAAGTGCTTGCTATCGCGATTTTTCCCTTTGCTCCTCTTCAGCATAATCTTCGCCTCTGTCCTCTTCTGTATTTTCACATTCAGTCTATTCCGCTCCAACAAATAGTAAATCACAAAATTTGAAAGCGGTCTCATACTTGCGAAACTTCCGTTACCACAAACCCTTCGACGCCCCCCCTTTACTACACCTCATTGTGACCCACCTTTTATTTACGCCTAAAAGTTTAAGCGTTTAAACTTTCATCAAGATATTATCTTGTTATTTATACTCTGTCAACCATTATTTGGGTGAATATAGTTGTAATTATACTCAGGTACCTTCTATCAACACGTAATAACGCCTTACTGCATTCATTATCGTGATAGTTTAATCGCTTAAACTTTTAAATAAATAAGATGAATAATGTCGAAACACTCGCATAGATTACCGAAATATATAGTGCTTGTTTAATTCCTCTGTTCGTTAAATCATCACCTCAATAACCAAGCTTCAAGCTCACTCCAGTACAAAGAAACAGACCCTATGAAATTCCCTAGGGTCCGTTTCTTTGTACTGCTATGTGAACTACATTCGTTCGGATTTGAATTAGGCATATAATACCCTCATCTATCCAAAATTTCCTCCACTACTTTTAACAGCTCTAACGGACTAAATGGCTTGGGAATAAATCTTCCGACTCCCGCTTCCAATGCCTTCGTTCGATCCGAATCCTGAGCTTTAGCGGTTAGCATAAGAATGGCCATCCTATCTTTCTTTTCCCTTGAAAGTCGGTCTAGCACTTCTATCCCGGTCAGCTCCGGCATCATATAATCGATTAGCATCAGGTCATAATCAGTATCATTTAACTTCTCAAGAGCGATTCTACCATCCTCGGCGATATCTATATGCACATCTAAGTCTTCAAGTGTATCTGCGATCAACATACGAAGAATCTCATCATCATCTACAATCAATATTTTTCTCATAGTACCTCCAACATTCTCATTATTTAAGTATTTTTTGTACTAATCGTTCGATCCTTGATATTAGCTCAGATATTTGGAAAGGTTTAACGATGTAATCATCTGCTCCAAGTTGAAGTGCATGAATAATATCCGTTTGGTTGGTTCTACCTGTTAACATAGCAATGACAATATTTCGTTCTGGATATTCATCACGAAGCTTTCTCAACACCTCTACTCCGTCCATTTCTGGCATGATGCCATCTAGCAAAATAATGTACTTTTCTTGCTCTGAATACCAATCAGAATCAATAAATTGAATACCATCCTCATATCCTTGCACTGATACATGTATATTTCTATTCGGTTGCCACTTCATGAATTGGGAGACAACGATTTCCCGAATAAAACGATCATCATCTACAATGATTATATTTAGCTTTTGCTCGCTATGGTTATTAACCATTTGCGGTGAAAAGTGGATCGTCTGATTCCTCCCGGATTGTTTCCCTAAATAGAGTGCCTGATCCGCTTCTTCAACTAGACTTTTCGGATGTGCATTGTCCATTTGGCAATCCGTTATACCTGCAGTGAAAGTAACTTGAAAGTATTGATCCTCAACTGTGAATAAGTGTGACTCAAGCTGATCATGAATACGCGCTAGAAGGCCCGTGGATTCCGCTTTGCTCGTATTTGGAAGAAGCAACGCAAACTCTTCTCCACCGTAGCGGCATAAAATATCTTCATCACGTTTCGCAGCCATGATGATATCGCAAAACTTCTCCAACACCTCATCTCCCATGAGATGACCATAGGTATCATTAACTCGTTTGAAATGATCCAAGTCCATAAGTACGAGAGTAAACACGTGTCCCAAACGCTTAAAATTCGAAATAAGCTGTCTCATCGTCCGGTTGAAATGCCTGCGATTGTATGCACCCGTTAACTCGTCTACAATAATGGATTGCTCCCATTGCCGCTTCATTTGAAACCTATTATCTATTAATGCGATCAATATTTGTTCATCTATCGGTTTGGCAAAAAAGTCCATGGCTCCAGAGCGGTAGGAATGAATTCGATTCTCTTTCGTATCCTCGCTACTAATAACAATGATCGGTGAATGCTCCTGTTGAGACTTCTCTACAATTTGGTTGAGAACCTCCAACCCATTCGTATCTGGAAGAAGGATATCCAAAAGAATCATATCCGGCTTCCAATCGTAGAAGAGCTTTAGTCCACGCTCTGCCGTTAACGCGATATTAACCGGATAGCTACGCGCCTCCAATATCCCCTTTAAATAAGCAGCCAATTCGACATCGTCGTCAATGATCAGAATTCGATTCTCGGTAAGCTCTGGTAATGCAATTTGTTGAACAACGAGGCTTTCGGAAGGATTCACTTCAGTAAGATTCAAGGGAATATCCATGAGCAAAGGCTTTAGTACTTCATACCATTCAGAATACGTGAAAAGACGAGTACCCTCATCTGAAAATAAACTTAGCTTTTCTTCCGCTTCATTCTCTATCTCCGTCATACCTATCGTACCGGCCGTACCTTTGAGATTATGCAGAAATCGATAGATTTCTCTTTCCTCTATCGAAGTTCTGTTTGCCCAATCATCGAACGAACTTCTAATCCGTTTCTCAAGAAGTTGTTTATATTTTTCTGTAGTCAATTGACTTCTCCCTCAAAGGCTATACTCTCGATAGCTTCAATTAATTTTTCAGAAACATACGGCTTTATTAAAAAATGAGAGATACCCCATTGCAATGCTTTCTCCTTCTCTTCGAAAGCGCTAGAGATAATGATCGGGATTCCCTTCAGTCTGTCGGAAGCCTTCATGATCTCAATTACTTCCCAACCGCTCATTTCTGGCTCCAGCTTCAAATCTAGGACGATGATATCCGGCGGATGATCTTCCATCGCATGAATAGCACTAATTCCATCAGAGAAAACATTCGTATGATATCCTCCCTCAATAAGCTCATCTTGAAGCATCACGGAAAGATTATGGTCATTCTCGACAAGCATCACATCCAAGGAAGCTGCTTCATTTGTTCCTTGTGAGGATCGCTTCATCTTTATCGGAGCGGCAGGCCTCTCATACATTGGGAGAATAATCGAAAATGTGCTTCCTTCTCCCAATTGTGATTCCACTCTCACATCACCTTGATGACGGGTAATAATCTCTTTGACAATAGCAAGACCTAGTCCTGTTCCACCGATTTCACGTCGATCGGAATTATCGACACGATAGAACTTGGTAAAGACATTCGAGAGCGCTTGCTCAGGAATCCCTAAACCTTCGTCTGTAATATCAATCCATATCTTGTCGCCTTCTCGATGCGAGGTTATAGTAATCTCACCTCCGGATGGAGAATACTTGATCGCATTACTCACCAAATTGACCAGCACCTGATATAACTTGTCCCGATCACCGAACACCGATACTAACTCATCAGATGTCTTCCAAATGATTCTATGATCTGCCGTACTAGCTTGCTGTAGCTCTTTCACTTCCTTTACAAGAGAAATAATATCTACTGGCTTCAAATCATAGAACTGAATGCCGGTTTCCATTCGTTGTAGATCTAGAAAGTCGTTGACCAATTGTGTCAAACGCTCAGCCTCCTGATGAATCGTAGCTATATATTTGCGTTGTCGTTCCGGCTTTAATTCCCGATGCAACAATAACTCTGAGAAACCAAGAATGCTAGCTAATGGCGTTCGTAATTCATGGCTGACGGTGCTAACAAATTCCGACTTCATTCGGTCCACCTCATGCTCCATGGTGATATCCCGATGAACGAGCAGAATACCGAACTTCTGCTTATTATGGTATATAGGCTCCCAATAAATTTGAATATATCGATTCTCTTCTTTCTTTAGCACATAGTTCATACTCTGAGCTTGCTCCCTGTCACCGTTCAAAGCATTTCTAATATACTTGCACATCGACTCGGAATCCTCAATTCTAGGGGTAAGATGAGCCATGAAGTCGTTTAGGGACATTCCTTTCAATTGGGAATCATCATAGGAAAGCCCCATAAGATCGTATAGCTTCTTGTTGACCTGAAGAGATTTCCCGTCAAGGTTCATTAGCTGGACGCCCTCTTGAATCGTATTCAACATATCCTGAGTGATCTGCCTTTGTTCTTCCGCCGCCTCGAACATCTCCAACTTCTCAAGCGATAATGAGATTTGACCGGCTAAACCCAATATTTCCTGCTCATCCCGATTTGCTATAGCCTTACCCACACGAGTTAGCACCATGCAAGCCATAATATCTCCATTTCCTTTATATAAAGGAATGAATATGTCATACGCCTGAATATTTTCTGAGATGTAACCCCTCTCCCCAACTGTGGCATCCCTTTCCCTTAAAAACAATTGCTTGTTATACAAAGAGCGTAAGGCTGCACTCTGCTCAAATCCGTTCAGAAATTGTAATGTTTCTTCCGGAGAGATTCCGTGAGCAGCATGATCCTGTAATTCATTCATTAATAAAAGTACGCCTTTATCCGTCTGGGTGATCTCCACAACATTACGAATAATGCTGTCCAGAAGCTCTCTTTTATCCAACGTATTTGATAAGGATTGATTCAATACATTCCGCTTGTTCAAATACACCTCATTCTCTTCCATCTTGCTAAGGGCCTTCTGAAGCTCATCTTGCTGAGTCTCCAATTCATCTTGCTGGGATTGAAGCTCTTCATTCTGAGCAAGCAACTCCTCTTCCTTTTCTTTAATCTCATAAATCATGCCATTCAATGATCTGGACAAGTAGCCGATTTCGTCCTTACGATCCAATACTTCTACATCCATCATTTCACCCTCGACATAGTTCATCGCATAATGAGACAATTGTTGTAGCGGATCTCCGATATCTCTCGATAATCTCCGAGTAATCACAATCGATACGCTAAGGACGATGAATATATATATGATGAAATAAGTAGCTTGGAGAAACAAGTTTCGAAGCAACCTGTCATTCTCGTATTCCACCTGCGCTCGGATTTGTTCCTCTGATTTATGGGCGTAGAGGATCACTTCGTTAACAGGGTTGTTCTCTCCCTGCGTGATGAGATGACGCAACGAGTCATAGTCCCCATTCTCGGCGAATGCAGCACCTTTAGGTAGGACATTCGTTAAATAGTTATCAAAGAAGCTTTCCACACGAAGGACTAGATCCTGCTCTTCACCGGTCAACATCTTACTTTTGAAGGCAGTTAGGGACTTGTCCAACTCCTCCTTGGATTGAAAAATTTGCTCATACTCATAGCTATCCAAGTAGGCAAAATAGCCCCTAACCCGCAAAATAATTTCATTCGTATGGCTCGCAATTTCCGTAATATGCTTCTGTCTTTCACTTAATTCATGGGTTGCATTCTCGTAGTTCTGAACAATCTTAAAGGTACTCAAGGGCACGATGAGCGCTCCGATTAGAATGGGTACAAGACTGGCGACCATCATAGCCGTAATTCTTCTTTTAATACTCTCTTTGAAATATTCCTTCAATCTACTCATTTCAATTGTCTCCCTCAAACTCTATCATTGCGAAACTTTGTTGCACTGTAATCATATAGTGGAAAAGTATATTCGACAACATTCGATCTTTTCCTTTAAAATAAAGAAAAAATAAGAAAAGCGCCCTTCGGCGTCCTTGGTGAGGGAGTTCATATAGTGAAGAACTTTAAGTTTCCGATGCCAGTGATACATTGTATCGCTAGCAGGTATGAGCTGCAACACCATCACCAATAGTCACCTTCCGCCGCCGCCATTCACTATTAGGTGCAATAGTTACATCTAAACTCAACCCAATCCCTCTGAAGCTAACTTTAGTTGCATGGAGTACATCTACATTACTGGAAACTCCACTTTTCAGCGTTATCGCCATTTTTAACTGTCCTTTGTACAACTGATTCTCTCTTTCTGAACTTTTCCTGCTAATTAAGTGTACTTTCTGTATCTATTTGTGAAATACGAAATCCGTCGATCACCTGATTTAAAGAAGATGGCTCCTACACTAACTCGATGTGAGTTAACATAGGAGCCATCTTTAATCAGAGCCCTTCGACCAAAATCCGCTTCAAGAACATGCCCGTGTAAGAAGCCGATACTTCAGCTACCTGCTCCGGTGTACCTTCGGCTACTAGCTTGCCTCCAGCTGCGCCACCTTCTGGACCAATATCAATCACCCAGTCGGATTCCCGGATCAATTCTAAGCTGTGCTCGACAACAATAACGGTATTGCCTGTATCGACTAGTCTATTAAGCAATACTTGAAGCTGTTTAATGTCCGATGGATGAAGGCCGGCCGTCGGCTCATCCAACAGATAGAGCGTATGGTTCTTGGACGGCTTACTCAGCTCTTTCGCCAGCCTAATCCTCTGTCCCTCACCGCCAGATAAAGTTTTGACCGATTGACCCCATTTCAAGTAGCCCAATCCAACCTCGCATAACATCCCAATGATGCCAGCAATCTTGGTCTCCGACTTGAGAACCGGGAGGCTTTCCTGCACCGACATATTCAGTAGATCCGAGATCGAGAAGCCTTCATACTGAACCTGTAGAACCTCATCGGTAAACCTTCTACCCTTGCAGTCGTGGCACTTCACCTCGAGATCGGGTAGGAAATTCATATCTACGGACAACACGCCTAATCCTTGGCATGTCTCACAACGACCTCCCGGCGTATTAAATGAGAAATGCTTCGAGGTCAACTTTTTTTCCTTAGCCGCAGGTAATCCAGCAAACAACTGGCGCAGATGCGTGAACACATCGGTATAAGTCGCGACATTCGAGCGCTGAATTCTCCCCATTGGCGTTTGGTCAAAGATTATGATATTACCTACTTGCTCCAAGCCGGTCATTTCCTTACATCCCTTCAGCTCATGGCCTTGCTGACTTCCTTGCGCAAGAATATCGAATACAAGCGTGGACTTACCCGACCCGGAGACTCCCGTTACAGACACTAAACAACCAAGTGGAAAGGAAACGACAGGAATATTAATATTGCGGATCTGAGCTTCCCGGATCGTGATATGCTGTCCGTTCCCCTTCCTGCGGACGCGTATGGGAGTTGTGAGACTCTCTTCTCTCAAATAGGCGCCCGTAACCGAAAGTTCACTCGCCATCAAATCCTCTAAGCTACCTTCACCTACAACGGTCCCACCGTATATTCCAGCACCTGGACCGATATCGATCATATGATCGGCAGCACGCATCATCTCGACATCGTGCTCAATCACGAGCACTGTATTACCCAGATCGCGCAGCTCCTGAAGCACCCGAATAAGACCAGCCGTATCTCGAGGATGAAGGCCTGCTGTCGGTTCATCCAGAATATACAACACGCCGGTCAGGCCTGAACCAAGCAGCGATGCTAGCCGCAACCGCTGTGCTTCCCCAC
The DNA here is from genome assembly GCF_051550225.1 of Paenibacillus sp. FA6. Lineage (NCBI taxonomy): Bacteria > Bacillati > Bacillota > Bacilli > Caryophanales > Paenibacillaceae > Paenibacillus > Paenibacillus sp. FA6. The sequence continues at coordinate 4,648,346 of NZ_CP188820.1, forward strand.
CGGACAGCGTTACCGTCTGGCGGTTCATAGATAGATAGCCAAGTCCGACATCCATAATCCGCTTTAACCTTGCAGGCATATCATGGAGGATCGGCTCAAGCAGATGAAGCCCTTTAGGGGCGATCACCGCCTGTAACCCTTTCGTCCACTCGTATACATCACTAAGCGACCAATCCGATACATCAGAGATCGATGCGTCAGCTACCCGAACAAGACGAATTTCCTTTTTCAGAAGAGCTCCGTGACATTCAGAGCAAAGCTGTTCCTGAAAAAATCCACCGTCCTTTTCCCGAGCGCCGGATTCACCCTCTTTCTCTTTGTAACGCCGCCACAACCCAGGTATTACACCTTCAAACTTAGTACCTTGAATCGACTTCGCGTTCGGATAATGACGCTTGAATGCCTCACTCTCCACTCCGTAATACAATAAATCACGCTGAATTTCACCGTAATCTTTCAACGGCAAATCAGGATCAAGGTCAAATCCATAATGCTTACCAGCCGCCATTAAAATACGAATCTGAATATCGCGATGGACACCGTTTAGAGAAGCAACTCCCCCATCACGCAAACTGAGCTCCGGATTGAAAACAGTCGCTTCATTGATGCTTGCCACATGACCAAGCCCACTACACGTAACGCATGCTCCCTCTGGCTTATTGAAGGAGAAGTGTGACATTCCCAGTTTCTCAAGTTCTGTATGGCAATGCGGACAGCTCATCGTCTGACGTTCCATGTCCTCATCTTCCTCAGCGAACAGTCCTGCCGGCTCAAAGGAAGGCGGGATGCTGCCGCTACAAGATGGGCATGTCCGCTCCCCCAGTCTGGAAAAGATAAAACGGATATACGTGTATATGTCTGTCACAGTCCCGACCGTCGAACGCGGATTGCGGTTGGTGACATGCTGTCCAACACTGATGGACGGGGACAGTCCTTGAATAGACTCGACCTTCGGTTTGCTGACCGAATCCGACCTCAAACCCATCGATTCCATATACTGTCTTTGGCATTCCCGCTGAAGTGTATCCATCGCCAGCGTCGATTTACCCGAACCCGACGGACCTGTCAGGACAACCAGCTTATACTTAGGAATCGAAAGCGAAACATTCTTCAGGTTATTCTCCCGCGCACCTTTAATATCAATCGTTTCTTTCACAACAATCCCCCCTCATCATCAACAGCTATTACAATTAGGCCTCTGTGCTATCTTCCTTCGGTGCAATAGTAACCCGTGAATTCCCCATCAGGAAGACGAAGATGAACGCAATGCCGATAGGAATCAGTGCAAGCAGATACACATGTGTGATCGACTTGGACATGGCATTAACTATTATTCCAAGAATCTCATTCGGAATTTCCGCACGTACACTCGGTTGAAAAATCTGTCTGATATCGCCCATATTAGCCATGACAGCATCCGCATTTCCACCCATATCTTTAAAACCTTCGCTCAGTTCAGTAGTAAACATCTTGTTCTGAATCGTTCCAAAGATTGTAATCCCGATCGTCATCCCCAGTGTACGAAGAAACGCATTCGTTGAGTTCGCCGTACCACGATATCGAGCCTCCAGATTATGCAGGGATGCCGTCGGTAGTAACGAGAACGAGAAGCCCATACCGAAACCTACGATAATCATAAACAACGTAAGAAGACTCTGAGCCGAATCAGGAGTAAGCGTGCTGAGCAGGAACATACCCGTGAAATAGGAAATTACGGAAATGACCATTAGGTTACGATAGCTTGTTCTCGTTGTGAAAATACCACCAGAAGCGCTTCCCGCAACGGAGCCCAGCATCATGGGCATGAGCACGAGCCCCGCATTGGTTGCTGAGGCTCCATATACGGCCTGTACATAAATAGGAATAAAGACAACCAAGCTAATAAAGGTTCCGCCATATAAGAACGCTAAAATTTGTGAGGATGCAAATAAACGTCGTTTGAACAGAAAGAATGGCAGTATTGGTTCTTCTGCCCGCAGTTCCACGAAAAAGAACACAATAAAGAAGACCGCAAAACTGACAAACAACGAAATAATCGGTGTCGAGTTCCAAGCGAGCTGTGTACCGCCCAGCTCCAGTGCAAACATCAGGCTGATGACCGCGATGACAAGGGTCGTCGCTCCCCACCAGTCGATCTTCTGCTTCGTACGAACCGGGGATTCCTTATAGTTCTTCATGATTAGTAGAAACGAAACAATACCGATCGGTACATTAATATAAAATACCCATTTCCAGCCAAAATAGTCTGTAATATAGGCGCCTAGAAGTGGGCCAACAACACTTGCCACACCGAATACCGCGCCTAGAAGACCGACCATTTTTCCGCGTCTCTCTGGTGGGAAAATATCAAATACAATGGTAAAGGCGATCGGCATTAGCGCTCCAGCACCAATCCCCTGAATTGCCCGATAAATAGCAAGTTGTTCAATAGATAGCGCAAATCCGCACAGTATCGAACCTAGCAGAAACACTAATAAACCAAAAATAAAAAATCTCTTTCTGCCGTACATATCAGACAACTTGCCGAATATCGGCATACCTGCCATCGTTGTAACCATATAAGCGGACGTAACCCAGACGAATTTATCCATTCCTCCGAGTTTGGATACAATCGTTCCCATTGCAGTTGCAACAATGGTATTGTCAATCGCTGACATAAAAATCGCAAGCAATAATCCTGTCACAACTAACTTTATATTGCTCTTCGTAACCTCCATACATAAACCACCTTTACAAATTATTAACGACTTTGATAAACTGAGTTCAAGTTATTGCTCGATTATCAAGTGTCTCCCATAAAAAGCATCTCGATCATCTAGATATATATCATAAAAGGAGTGTTGTCTTGTGTCAAGCGATCGACAAGATCAACCAACAGATTCTCAAGAGAATCTCACTTTACGTATGCGTGGCCTAGGAACTCGAACAGTACTGTACCAGCAACATATAGCCGCATCACTAGGGTTATACAATAATGACTTTTTATCCGTAGATATCCTGCACGAGAAAGGTCCCATCACCGCTGGTGAGCTATCCAAACTAACGGGTCTTGCAACTGGCAGCGTTACCTCATTAATTGACCGTCTTGAAAAGAACGGTTTTGTTCGCAGACAAAACGATCCCAATGACCGTCGTAAAGTCATTATTGTCCCTTTGTATGAACATAAAGAAGAGGTCAGCAATGCGTACCATTCGCTTCACGCTGCAATGATTACACTGGCTTCCTCCTATACGGAAGTAGAGCTTGAACTCATTACACAGTTTCTAGGCAAAGCAAGTACGGTCCTGGAAGAGCAGATCCATGACCTCAGCTCCACGACACGCAACAAGTCTTCTTCCTGAACCTAATACTATGACAAGAAAAAAGGACGATCTTCCAAATAGTCAAATGACTTCGGAATATCGTCCTCTTTACATTAATAACAATATTATGATTCCGGAAACCAAATACGATAATTCCCACTCAACGCCAGCATCGTAAACAGATAGAGGCAGTTGTCGTAATATCTCTTAGTACCAGTTCTCACTGGTGTATCCCAGAACAGATCGACGCTCGCGCGTGCATGAGGTCCCGTTGCGGCAAGTGATGCCATAGCATTCGTAGACAGTAGACCGACGGGATGCAATGCTTTCTCTTCAAAGGATTCACCCGCTACGGTATATCTACGGTAGTCTTCGGGCAACTTGTCTGCAAAAAACGTCTGGATCTTGTTCGCTGCCTCGCATGCCCATTCATCCGCTCCAAACCATTCAAAGTCCAAACCGATGTTAGCGGCAACTCGATAGGAATCACTGAAGAAGTGCCCATAGCCCCTTTCATTATTCGGCGTTCCATCATAATAAGCATATTCTGGCGCTAGCCCTGTAACGGGATGGCAAGAAATTGTCAGATACGCACGGCTAGCAGCGACCGCCTCTATCCAGAATGGGCGATCTTCCGGGTAAGCCCAAAGTGCGAACAACTCATAGAAATGGGGTAGATGATAGGATGGATCGGAATAGTCACAGTTCGGTATGAACTTGATCAGCTTGTTCTGTGGATCCCACATTGGATGGCCAATGCCATCCTCACCTTTGTGAAGACAAGTGCGAAGTAAATCGCGCGCCTGTGTGCCGTAATTGAATGGAGCATTTCCATCTCCCCAGCGGTGGGATGCGAAGAACAGCGCCATTGCGAAAAATTCCTCACCGTCTGGGGCGGGCCCGTTCGCCAACCGCGAACCATCGGTGTTACAAGACCAGGCGAAATATCCAGCATTCTCACCAGACTCCATATACATATAACTCATCGTCCATTTCCACAATCGATCGAATACGTCTTTGCGGTCAAGCTGAACAGCCATCATCATCCCGTAGGACATACCTTCACTGCGAACATCGAGATTACCCGTATCGAGCATATAGCCCATATCTTCACCGCTCGGATAATAAATACGTGTATCTTCGCCACCTTCAAACAACTTCCACCATGTATCAGCCAGTCGTGCATCAATCTCCTGCTCATCAAATCCATATTCCTTCAATAAATTACGATATTGTCCCGTAAGAAAAGCACCTTTGTGTTCAGTCATAGGTTTCAACCCTTCCCCTCAATTTGATCCTGATTGTAACTTTCTCAGCCCCAGTTACCTAATTAATAGGTATATAAGATGGGTCACCTTCAAATTACCACTTTATCCTTCGGGGTTCTATGCACATATCACGCTTATATTTACCCAAATCAAGCAAGCCGTCGTACATACTCTTTATCATTACAACGCTCAACTAAGCGATCTATAATCTTAAGGAGTCATGCCGACATTGGACTTATTCTTACTGGCTCCAGGGATTAGATCGATTTTCTAGGTTCGAAAGTTGAGTTACTAATTAATTTCAGCTTAATCTTTAATTATTACAGTAAATTCTTTAGTTCTTCTAGTAGAATGGCCTTTCGACACGCATTACAATTAACCTTCAGGAGGGCAAATATTCCAGTGAATTGAAAGCGCTTAATCTTTTCAAAATTTTCCTATAGGAGGTTCAAGAAATGAGTAACAAGTTCAAAAAGATCATCTCTATAGTAATCGCAGCTGCTTTGATTATCCCTTCAGGCATAATCTCACTGAAAGCTCAAGTTGCATCACCGGATATCCCAGTTCTTCTGTACCATCGGGTGCTACCTAATCCGAGTAATGAGTGGACCGATACAAGTGTAGACAATTTCAAGAAGCATATGCAATATCTTGTTGAAAACGGTTACAATACGTTAACTGCAGAACAATATGTTGCGATCATGGACGGTACTGCTACAGCACCAGAAAAACCGATTCTACTAACATTTGATGATGCTACACCTGACTTTCTTACTAATACAGTGCCGATATTGAATACGCACAGCATGAAAGCAGTTCAATTCGTTGTTAGTGACTGGATTGGTGCCGGATTTAGTATGTCTAAAGCTGATTTGCAAGCGGTTGCAGCACTTCCTAATATCAGCCTTCAGAATCATACTGCAACCCATACAGAATTTGTAGATCCATCAGCAACAATCAAGCAGAAATTTTGGAGCAATATAACTAAGGCAGAAGCTTCAGTCGAAATAGCTGAGGCTAACACTTTTATTAAAACCATTACGGGCAAAGATCCTATTCTTTTGGCTTACCCGTATGGCGATTATAATGCGGATGTTCAAGCCGCAGCTGCAGCCAACGGCATTAAGTATTCCTTTAAAGTAGGCTACCCGAATGCTCGTGATCATGCCATGGGTCGTCATTACATTCAGATGAGCACTACCCTAAGCGATATCGCTGGTTGGATTGGCGGACCGGCACCGGTAGAAGAACCAGGAACACCGGTAGAACAAGATGTCGTTTATCACGAAACCTTTGCTGATAGTCAAGGTTTGGCTAAAAAATCAGGTAACGCTACCCTGACGTTGGTCAAAGATAAAGTTTTTGCCGGGAATGATGACGGTGCGGCTTTATATGTAAGCGACAGAGTGAACAATTGGGATGCAGTTGATTTTCTTTACAGCGACATAGATCTAGAAGACGACAAAACCTATAAGGCAACCGTTTCCATATTTGTTGACGAAGATACAACTCTACCTACGGGAGATGTTCAAGCGTATCTTCAAACTATCGGAAGCTATGATCTTCTAGCAAACAAAGATTATGTACCCGGAGAAGCTCTTACTTTAACCAAAGAGTTTACCGTTGATACCAGCAAGGATACGCAGTTACGCGTTCAATCTAGCGGGGATGGGGCAACTGTTCCATTCTATATTGGAGATATACTGATTACGGCTAAAAAAGAAGTACCAACAGAAAAAGTAGTTTATCACGAAACTTTTGCGGATGGTCAAGGAGCTGTTGCTACGCAATCAGGCAGTCCTACGTTGGAGTCTGTCACTGGCAAAGTTTTTACCGGTAATGCTGATGGTGCTGCTTTATATGTAAACAATAGAACGCAAGGTCATGATGCCGTTGATTTCAATTTTAGCGACACAGGTCTGGAAGATGGTAAAAAATACACGGTTACCGTTTCCGTTTATGTTGACGAAGGTGTGGAAGTGCCTATGGGCGCACAAGCGTATCTTCAAACTATCGGAAGCTATGGTCTTCTGGCAAACAAAGATTATGTAGCCGGAGAAGCTCTTACTTTAACTAAAGAGTTTACCGTTGATGCTAGCAAAGATACAAAGTTACGCGTTCAATCCAACGAAGATGGAAAATCTGTTCCGTTCTACATTGGAGATGTACTGATCACTGAGATGGTAGCTTCAGGTGGTCAGACCCCACCGGTCGAGGACGATAGAGACCCAGCTAAAGAATTTACTACCATTACCTTTGAGGATGAGGAAACAGGTGGCTTTGAAGGTAGAAAAGGCACTGAAACTCTGACCATTACAAATGAAGAAAACCATACTGCCGACGGTTCATACTCTTTGAAAGTAGCGGGTAGACAAGATACTTGGCATGGTCCGTCATTGAGAGTGCAGGAATATGTTGATAAGGGATCTGAATATAAAATTTCAGCCTGGGTCAAACTTATTGATCCAGATAGCACATCGCTCCAGCTGTCAACTCAGGTTGGTAGTACAAGCGCAAGTTATAATAATCTTATGAAACAAACAATCACAACCGAAGACGGCTGGGTCCAGTTTGTAGGAACCTACCGTTATACAAGTGTACCCGAAGAATATTTGACCATCTATGTGGAAAGTTCTAACGCAACAGCATCTTTCTATATCGATGATATCAGCTTTGTGAAAACAGGCTCCGGCCCGATCGCTATTGAGAAAGATCTAACTCCAATAAAAGATGCTTATCAAGACGATTTCCTAATCGGAAACGCGGTATCTTCTGCAGATATGGAAGGCGTTAGACTTGAGCTTCTCAAGATGCATCACAATGTCGTTACAGCAGAAAATGCAATGAAACCAGATCAGATGTATTCTGCAGATAAAACATTTACCCCTGAAAGTGCGGATGCACTTGTTGATAAAGTTCTGGCAGCAGGACTGAAGTTGCATGGGCACGTGCTAGTATGGCATCAACAGTCACCAACGTGGCTGAATACGACAGCAGATGGAATTCCCCTGGAACGAGATGAGGCTCTCGCCAATCTGAGAACTCATATCAAAACAGTTATGGAACACTATGGCGACAAGGTGATTTCCTGGGACGTAGTCAACGAGGCGATGAACGATAACCCGTCTAACCCGACGAATTGGAAAGGCGCGCTACGCCAATCCCCTTGGGCTACTGCCATTGGATCAGACTACGTAGAGCAGTCGTTCTTAGCGGCAAGAGAAGTGTTGGATGAGAAAGGCTGGGATATCAAGCTTTATTACAACGATTATAACGAAGATAATCAAAATAAAGCTCAAGCCATTTACAGCATGGTTAAAGAAATCAATGATAGATATGCAGCAGCCAATGAGGGTAAACTCCTTATCGATGGCGTCGGTATGCAGGCACACTATAATATAAACACGAATCCCGATAATGTTAGATTATCTCTGGAGAAATTTATTTCCTTAGGCGTAGAAGTTAGTATAACTGAGCTTGATATTCAAGCCGGAAGCAATTCTCAGCTCTCCGAGAAACTTGCAAATGGTCAGGGCTATTTATACGCACAATTGTTTGATCTCTATAAGGAGCACGCCGCTGATATTGCACGTGTGACATTATGGGGAGTGAATGACGCTACGAGTTGGAGAGCCGCAAACAATCCATTGTTGTTTGATAAGGACCTTCAAGCTAAGCCAGCTTATTACGGGGTAATTAATCCGGTTAAATTTATGACAGAGCATGATGTGGAGTTGGTAGATGCCAAACAATCAACCGCTAACTTTGCTACACCTGTAATCGACGGTACTATAGACGCCGTCTGGAGCGGGGCTGCTGAAATACCGATTAATCACTTCCAAACTGCTTGGCAAGGAGCACATGGAACGGCGAAAGCTCTCTGGGATAATGAAAACCTATATGTGTTAATCCAGGTTCTAGACACTCAGCTTGACAAAACAAGCACAGCCGCACATGAACAAGATTCCGTCGAAATCTTCTTAGACCAGAACAATGAGAAGTCATCGTTCTATCAAGCTGACGATGGACAGTACAGAATAAACTTTGACAACGAGACTTCATTCAATCCGACAAGCATCGCAGATGGTTTCGAATCGAGAACTATCGTTTCTGGAACAAACTACACGGTTGAAGTGAAGATACCACTTCACCATATAACGCCAGAGAAAGACATGAAACTTGGCTTTGACGTTCAAATTAATGACGCAAAAGATGGCGCCCGTCAAGGTGTAGCCTCATGGAACGATACAACCGGTACTGGATATATGGACACATCCGTATATGGTGTGCTTACCTTAGTCGGCGACGGCGGTGACACTGGCGGTAACGGCGATGGCGGTGGCACTGGCGGTAACGGCGATGGCGGTGAAACTGGTGGTAACGTGATTATCGAAGCACCTAAACCATTGCCTGGAAACGTTGAGCACAAAGACGGCATTGTTACAATGAAGCCTGAAGTGAGGAACGAGGGCGGTAGAGTAATAGCTACAATTTCTGATGAAAATCTGAAGAAGGCACTTAAGCAATCTACTCCTGCAACAAATGGCAAGAAACAAATCGTAATCGAATTGCCCAAGCAAGCAAACGCGAAATCGTATGAAGTTCAATTGCCTACTCAAAGCTTGAAAGGTCAGGAAAACTTCGTGCTTTCGTTCAAGACAGAATATGGAACGATTCAAATTCCAAGCAATATGTTGTCCAATGTGACAGTAAATTCTAAAGAGATATCCATTCGCATAACTAAATCGTCTGCAGAACATTTTGATGCAGATACTCGCGAACAGATCGGTAACCGTCCGGTACTAGATCTGAACGTGATAGACGGTGACAAAATCATCACCTGGAACAACCAGAAGGCACCAATAACGATTTCTATTCCTTACACTCCATCAACAGAAGAGCTCAGAAATTTGGATTCAATTGTCGTTTGGTACATTGCTGACAACGGCAAGGTAACAACGATCACGAATTCTCGTTACGATGCAGCTACAGGAACAGTTGTATTCCAAACTACACACTTCAGTACCTATGCTGTGGCCTCCGTCGTTAAAACCTTCGGAGACTTGAATAACGTAACATGGGCGAAGCAATCCATTGACGCAATGGCAGCACGTGATGTCATCAAGGGGACGTCTGCGAACAGCTTCTCTCCATCAGATTCCATCAATAGAGCAGACTTTATTGCCCTCCTTGTAAGAGCGCTTGAATTGCAAGGTGCAGGGGAAAATGAAACGATGTTCAGCGATGTCAAACCTACCGCTTATTATTATAATGAGCTAGTCATCGCGAAGGAACTGGGAATCGCTCTTGGATCTGGAGATAATAGCTTCAATCCACACAGCAAGATCACCCGTCAAGATATGATGGTGCTGACAGCACGTGTGCTCGAGGCATCCGGCAAACAAGTCGGATCCAGCGTAAGCTTAAGCAATTATCCTGACGCAGATAGTATTTCTAGTTACGCGAAAGACAGTGTTGCAAGTCTAGTGAAATCTGGAGTTATAAATGGTAAGAACGGTAATCTTGCGCCGAATGATACGCTCACCCGAGCTGAAGCGGCTGTCATCCTATACCGTATCTGGAACCTATAATTCTAGCCATCACGTGGAGGGGCGCTTAGGCGCCGTCCTCTCACCGATGAAACACAAGAGCATCATGTCTTATAACACCTGTTTATTAGAGACGACAAATGAAAAGACTCGAAACTTTAGTCATAAGACTATCTTTTCGAGTCTTTTATTGTTTCACCATGTAACCATTACATACTATTTAGGCCCAACATCCAAGTCTGTTCTTGACATAAAAAACATACAAAAAGGTCACACGTATAATATAAGTCTCCACGATTTGCGCGGCGGGACGCTATTAGATGTCATACCGAGTCGGAGGTTAGATGAAGTCTGCAATTAACATCATTTACGTTTCACGAATGCAACGAAGATCTTTTCACATTTATGGTTAACCGCACAGGCAGCACATGATGTACTGAGTAATATAAACTAAGTAGAACAACGAGGTGATCCGAGAATGGCAAATTCAACAAAAATCCGTAAGCGAGCAAAACAGCTCAAGGCTCGACCTGTGCGTGTTACGTTACATGATGGACGTTCGTATGTGGGATGGATAACCGGGTTTGAAAAGGAAGGTCTAGTCCTCTCTACACAACGAAGAAATAGCAAATCGAAAAGAAAGCCTCCCTCTCGTTCGCAGAAAGCAACCGTATCCGGATTGCTCCCATTATTCGGCTTACTCTTTGGAAATATGGGGGGTGGAGCTACGGGTGCTACAAGTACTGGGAATACAGGTTTCGGAGGGTTGGGCTTCCTAAGTATGATACAGAGATCTTGGCCTGTTATGCGAATGGGCTACAGTACGATTAGATCCATTATTCCTCTTATTGGGGGAATTAAAGGTTTAATGGGGTAACCGTTACAAACGGTAATCCGACATCGTAGCCAAATTAATAAAAGAAATTTAGATCGATAACCAAACTCTCTTTCATAACAATTATAAAAAGGAATCAAACGTGTCGGGCATTATTTAGATGCTCACCGATTGATTCTTCTTTTCGTAACAACAGTGAACCCAATAGCATTTGACTAATCACGGTATTTAAGCTCTATTCTGACCTCTATTTGTGGACTGTTAAGCTCTACGGACTCCTCGATCACACGCCACTGTCTACCAATAAGGGAGCGAAGTACGTCTATTTCTATCGGATCAAGGTATAGTCTTCTCAATGAGATCCCATCCTGCTCATAATCTTGGTTCACTATTTTATCAAAGCGAAAGTCCAGCAGCCGTTTGAGAGCATTAATGTGAAGAAACTTAAATTCATACCCGCTACGTATAGCTTCTTCCCATTCGTCTCCGATCTCTTCTGCTGTTTCAAGGCGTTCTTCAAAATTCATCGTCTTGTCTTTTACCTTTTCGAGTAAAGGAGTAAAATCTCGATTATTCATACAATCCATAATGATATCGTTCTTTTCTCCACTCGTTAATAAATTCTCTATCAAAAGAGCTACAGGAATCGAAAGCTGAACTTTACTCACTTGGATCTTCCCCTTTACTCAAGTATTGGTTAAACCAGGTGATCACTTGTTCAAAACTATCCACACGAAGCGATGGTTTACCGCTCTTTAACAAAGAATGGTTAGAACCGGGGTAGCGAATGAGACATGTTCTTTTACCCAGTCGTTTAAGTGCTGTATATAACTCATCAGCTTGTCCGACAGGGCAGCGAAAATCCTCCTCACCGTGTAGAATCAGCAACGGAGTTTCGATGTTATGCGCATGCGCAAGCGGTGACTTGGACCACAGTAGTTCTGGATCCTCCCACGGGTTAGCGCCCACGATTCCCTCCGTATAGGATATACCGATGTCACTCAGACCATAGAAAGATAGCCAGTTGGAGATGCATCGCTGTGTAACTGCAGCGCGGAATCTGTCCGTTTGAGTAATGATCCAGTTGGTCATCAGACCACCATAGCTACCCCCAGCCACCCCAAGTCGGGTTTCGTCTATAAAGTTAAATTTGCTGAGTGCAACATCTACAGCCTCCAGCAACTCCCGGTAGTCTCCTCCACCGAAATCTCCACGACACGCTTTGGCAAACCCCTGGCCATAACCGAAGCTTCCACGAGGATTTATCATCAGTATGGCATACCCCTCGGCAACAAGAGTCTGCATCTCATGGCTGTACGTGCCTGTATACATCGCATGCGGTCCCCCATGAATTTGTAAAATCAAAGGAACCTGATTTCCGGGTACAAGCCCAGCCGGCTTGATGATCCAACCCTGAATATCCAATCCATCCGAGGACTTGAACCATAACGATTCCGGTAAGTTAATTTGAAGGGAACTGATGTACTCGTCGTTACGTCCTGTGAGTCGTTTCTCATCACCTGTCTCCAAGTCAATCCGATACAGTTCTCCGGGCCGATCACTCTCTATCGCAGCAATCACCAGATACCGACCGTCTGCGGATAACGTGTACTGATAGACATCTCTATCGCTACCTTGGGTCACCACTTGATAAGCGCCGTCTGCCGCGAATCGATACACATGGACACTACCGTTCAACGTCCCGAGCACATACATTCCTTGTACTACGTTGGCTTGGTCATACAATGGCGATGGTGAGGGGGTAAATGATTTCATATCGCTTAAGGCAAAATTACCAATCTGCATGTCCAATTCGGGAGATAACAGTTCCGGTGTCCCACCTATGATCTGCATGGTATACAGTTGGTTCTGGCTGCCACTGCCATAAGCACGGTCGCTACCTATCAGAGTCCATGATTTACCGTCTGGGGAGTACGAGAATTGGCTGATCGTAAGACTAGAATCTGTATGTTTCACCAGATTGTTGCCACTGCAATCTATCGTATAAATATCCGAGAACAAGATTAGATCCGCATCCAGTCTGTCATCTTCCACACGTTTGGCCACAAATGAAATCTGTTTACTGTCTGATGCCCAAACAGGATACGAAGCATTCCAAGGGCCGGATGTGATTTGAGTCACCTGATCATTCTCAAGCCTCACAACAAATAAATGGCTGAACAGGCCGTCCCACCACCCCGAACCTTCAGCCTTCGGAGTCGTACGATTGAAAATGCGGGGTTGCTCACTAGACTGCTTGCGAGATTCATCAAGTGTCATCGCTTCCTGTCCTTCATCCATGCTGACCCTACTAGTGAATGCGATATATCTCCCGTCTGGCGACCAGACGAATGCTCCTACTCCCCGTTTCACTCCAGTACGTCGCTGTCCTTCTCCGCCTTCAGCCGAAATAGTCCACAACTGCTTGCTTCCGTCTACTATGCGTAGAAAGGCGAGTTGCGATCCGTCGGGAGACCAAGCCGGTGCAGAATCTTTATTCCCATCCGTTAATTGCTTATCTCCGCTATCATGAAGCGATACAACACGGATATGCGTTTGATAGTCATTCTTTTGCCTTGCAATGGATTTATTGACGTAAGCAATCGTTCCGTCCGGGCTAATCGTGGGGTCGCTAATCCACTGATATCCGTATAAATCGTCCGGCATAATCGGTCGTTTGTTCATTCTTTTATTTCCCCCTTTCGTCATCGATTCAAACTTTGATGATGCACTTATTCTAGTTAGTAGCCTGTTTATGCAATGGAAAATGACATGCAGAAACATGACCAGGCGTATGCTCTTCGAGCGATGGGGCCTTCTGGCGACAGATGTCCTGTACGTACGGACAACGCGTATGAAAAGAGCAACCCGATGGCGGGTTTGCCGGGTTGGGGATCTCCCCAGTCAACGGAGTTCGCTCTTTGCGCAACCTCGGATCAGGCACGGGCACAGCTTCAAGCAGCGCTTCCGTATAGGGATGATGTGGTCTGGAGAATAATTCATCACGATCCGCGAGTTCCACGATCTTCCCCAAATACATCACCGCGATACGATCACTGATATGCTTGACGGAAGGCAGACCGTGAGCGATAAAGATATAAGTTAGCTGGAACTGCTGCTGAAGTTCTTTAAGCAGATTTAGAATCTGAGCCTGTATCGACACATCTAGTGCTGAAACAGGCTCATCACAAATAATAAGCTTCGGCTTCATCGCAAGCGCTCTTGCAATGCCGATCCGTTGCCGCTGTCCACCACTGAATTCATGCGGATGACGGTTCGCTAAATGAGCGCCTAACCCTACTGTTTCCAATAGACGGAAGACTTCCGTTTTAAGCTCTTTACCTTTGGCAATCCCATGCACTTGGAGAGGTTCGGCAACGATATCAAACGCCTTCATTCTCGGATTCAACGAGGAATACGGATCTTGAAAGACAAACTGCAAATCCCGTCTCACTTTTCGAATTTCTACTTCCGTTAAATCAGCCAAGTTTTGTCCCTGAAATAATATCTCGCCCTCGGTTGGCTCCAGCAGTTGTGTGATCATCTGCCCCATTGTTGATTTGCCGCATCCTGATTCTCCAACGATACCTAGTGTCTCGCCAGGCATTACCTTAAAGCTGACTCCATCAACAGCCCGTACATAACCGCTCGTCTTGGAGAACCATCCCTTATTCATCGGATAATACTTCTTAAGTCCGTTCACTTCGAGAAGTGGTGTATCTTGTGCAGACTGATTCATAGTGATACCTCCTCCATCCGCAAACATCTGACATAATGTCCTTCTTCCTTCAACCGCATATCCGGGTGTACTTTTGTACATTGCTTCTCTGCATATCGGCAACGCGGATGAAAGGGACATCCGCTCGGCATATTCATCATATTGGGTACATTGCCTGGAATGGAATCAAGCTTGTCCCTTTGTTCCGTAAGTTTAGGGAGTGACCCAAGCAACCCGATCGTATAGGGATGCCCCGGATTCTCGAATAAATTAAATACGCTCGTTTCCTCGACGATTTCACCTGCGTACATCACGACCACCCGATCGGCCATTTCCGCAACTACACCCAAGTCGTGGGTAATGAGAATAATTCCAGTGTTCTCTTCCTTACTCAGCTGGCTGATTAATTTGAGTATCTGCGCCTGAATCGTAACATCCAATGCGGTCGTTGGCTCATCTGCAATCAGTAGCTTAGGCTGGCAGGCCAATGCCATAGCAATCATAACTCTTTGGCGCATCCCTCCAGACAACTGATGGGGATAGTATCCTACCACTTTAGTTGCTCCCGGAATTCCTACCCGCTCTAGCATTTCAATGCTCTTTTGTCTGGCTTCTTTTTTACTCAGTTTCTGATGCTGTCGAATGACTTCACTAATCTGATTTCCAATAGTAAATACCGGATTAAGCGAGCTCATCGGCTCCTGAAAAATCATAGAAATCTCATTACCCCGATATTTGCGCATTTCTCCCTTGGATAACTTGAGTAAGTCCCGTCCATCGAACTTAATCTCTCCTCCTATCACTTTCCCTGGCGCAGCCACCAGTCCCATAATAGATAGTGAGGTTACACTTTTACCGGAACCGGATTCGCCAACAATGGCCAATGTTTCTCCCGAACTCACAGCGAAGCTAACGCCGTTGACTGAAGGAACAACACCATCCTCTGTCTTAAAGTAGGTTTTCAGATTATTAACTTCAAGCAATTTAGTTGCCATCTATTACGATCCCCTGCCTTCCATTATTCTTTCGCTTTCATGTGGGGATCCAGCACATCGCGAAGCCAATCACCTAGGAAGATAACACCTAGAACCGTAATGGTAATGGCAAGCCCCGGGAATGTCGCAACCCACCAACTGGTGGCGATATACTGTCTCCCATCGCTCAACATGCCACCCCAAGACACCGCCGGTGGCTTGATCCCTAGTCCAAGAAAGCTAAGAGAAGCCTCCATAATAATCGTCGTGGCTACGTTCATTCCGGAAATAACAATGAACGAAGACAGCACGTTGGGGAAAATATGTTTAAATAAAATTCTTCTATTCGTTGAACCAACCGCCTTAGCCGCTTTGACGAAGTCCCGTTCCTTAATACTCAATACTTCTCCCCGGACAACTCGCGTATAAGAAACCCAATTCGTAACTCCAATAACAAAAATAAGCGTCGTCATTCCCGGTCCTACAACCGCTAGAACGACTAGCATGAGTAGAATCGTCGGAATAGCCAAGAAGGCATCGGCGACCCGCATAATAATCGCATCAATCCATCTACCGTAAAATCCAGCTAGTAGCCCGAGCACCGCTCCAATGGAGCCCGATACCAGTACCGCACCAATACCCACGACAAGCGAAATTCTCGCCCCGTATACGATACGGCTCCACATATCTCGTCCCAAATTATCTGTACCAAGCCAATGTTCCGGCATACTGCCATCAAGCCAAATTGGAGGCTTTAGTCGATTTAGAGGATCAATATCCGCCGGATTGTGACTGGTCAAGAGAGGAGAGAATAAAGCTGTACAACAAACGATCAACACCAGTATTGCACCAAGAAGTCCCGTCTTACTTCTTAGCAACTGCTTCCATATGCGCCCGATACCAGCTCGCTTTAGCTCTTCCACCTGCCCGACCGGTGCCGAACTAAAGGCTTGTATTTCATTGATCTCTGCCATATGTCTTCCTCCCCTGTTAGTTGTATTTGATCCGTGGATCGAGCAGCCGGTATACTAGATCGGTTAAGATATTGGTTATAACCACAATAATTGCAATCACAAATACGGCTGCCTGAACAATGGCCATGTCGTGCGTATCTACAGCGACTACAAGCATTTGACCAAGACCGGGCCAAGCAAATACCGTCTCGGTAATTAGCGCCCCGCCTATCAAACTTGTAAACTGCAGTCCCATAATAGTTACGACTGGAATCAACCCATTTCGAAAGGCATGTTTTCCGATAACTACCATTTCCAAGATCCCCTTACTTCTAGCGGTCCGGATATAATCCTGATTAAGGATGTCCAGCATACTTGAACGTATCAACCGGGTCATCTGAGCAGCAAGACCGACACCTAGCGTGAACGCCGGAAGCACAAGATGGTCTAGCCCTCCTCGACCTGATACCGGAAATATACCCAGAATGACCGAAAACAATAAAATGAGCATAATCCCCATCCAAAAGTTAGGCATGGCCTTGCCGACTACCGAAATACTAGAGATAATCAAATCGATAAATGTATTGCGTTTAACTGCGGATATTACGCCTAATGGTATTGCAATAATTATCGCAAATAGCATAGCAGCCACTGCCAATTCA
Source organism: Paenibacillus sp. FA6 (assembly GCF_051550225.1). Taxonomy (NCBI): domain Bacteria; kingdom Bacillati; phylum Bacillota; class Bacilli; order Caryophanales; family Paenibacillaceae; genus Paenibacillus; species Paenibacillus sp. FA6. The sequence goes on from NZ_CP188820.1 coordinate 4,665,608, forward strand.
AAACTGGCAGGCAGTCGTTCCAATACGAGTGGTAGCGCCGACTCATTGTAGCGAAATGAGGTGCCAAAATCCCCTTGTACTGCACTGCCGAGGAATTTTACGTACTGTATATATAATGGCTGATCCAATCCAAGCGCCTTCGTTAATACTGCGCGATCTTCTGCTGTAGCTGTCTCCGGTAGCATCAGTGCTACGGGATCACCAGTTACTCTTACCAGAATAAATACAATAAGTGAGACGATTAGCAGAACTGGAATGACCTGCAGTAGCGATTTAACAATATATTTCTTCAACCCAACACCTCCATAACCAGCAGGCTTCTTTTAGAAAGGACGGCGAGGACCTTGATATCATCCCCACCGTTCAATTTCACATCTATTCATTCACAGGTGCAATATCCTCTACGAACAACATCTCATCACTTCTCGGTTGAAAGTTCACACGACTATCTGTTCCATAAATCCCTTCCATCTGAAACAGGTACACAGCTGGACGTTCATTCGCCAGAATCTGCTGAACCTGCTGATACTCTAGTTCACGTGAAGCGGGATCCATATTGATCAACGCCTGTTGGAGTAACTTCTCAACTTCCGGATTGTTATAATCCGTTTCACCCTTAGCTTCTTCAAACAGATAACGTTGATAATTGTTAGAAGCATCAAACAATGAATTACCAATTCCAATTATAAATATTTCTTTGAATGACTTTGAGCTGTATTTCTCACTAAAAGCGCTTGAATCCAGTACATCTAGATTGGCTTTAAACCCTGCTTTATCCAACATTGCCGCTACTACTTCGGCATGCTCCTTATATTGGCCAGATACCGATATATTCAGTTCTAGATCCTTCTCGGAATACCCAGCTTCCTTCAGTATTTCTTTGGATTGTTCCAGGTCATATAACGACTGCTTATACAGGGAAGGATCTGCCCCGAAGTTGCCCGGTGTAACGGAAGTACGTGTTACAATCCCAGCACCACCAGCGATACTGTCCACGATTCCTTGTTTGTCGATTGCAAGATCAATGGCTTCTCTCACTTTCGGATCAGCTGTTATGCTGCCTTCACTTTGACGCAGGATCAATTGTAGCACCCGCTGAATCGGTGCTTTGACAATATGTTTACTTCCGTTAGCTTCAATACGTTCTATATCTGTAGAAGGAATGCCAGAGACAATGTTTATCTCTCCTGCAAGTAGTTCAGATACACGAGTAGAAGCTTCTGGTATTACCCGAAAGACGACTTGATCCCATTTCGGTTGACCCGTAAAGTAATGATCGTTCTTGATCAATTCGACACGGTCATCCTTGACCCATTGGCTAAATTGATAAGGACCTGTCCCAACGGGTTGTTTGAGGAATGACTCGATTCCGTTCTCTTCAATATATTTTGCTGGCAGTATACCCGCTCCCATCTTGGATAAACGGTTCAGTAGCAATGGGTCTGGACCATCTGTAACGATGTCTGCTGTATGCTCGTCTACTACCTTGACCTCTGTAATATTTCTATAGTAGGAGTTCTGCTTGAGCGTACTGTCCTTAGCGACTCTCTCAATCGTAAATTTCACATCATCTGCAGTGAATGGATCTCCGTTATGAAAAGTGACTCCTTCACGCAAGTGAAAACGCCATGTCGTTTCATCAACCTGTTCCCACGAAGTTGCGAGTACAGGAACCTTCTTCTGTTCACTATCATTCTTTAGCAAATAATCAAACATGTTTACTAGAACGGCTTCACTAGCCGTATTGTTATTGTTATGTGGATCGAAGCTCTCGATATCCGCAGCATTAGCAATCGTCAGCTTTTTGCTCTCCGTAGTAGATCCTTTATTATCACTTGTCGAGTTGCCTCCGCATCCCGCCAACACGACCACAGCTACCAGTAATGTTATCCAACCTTTAATCCATCTTTGACTATTCTTCATTTCCCCACTCCTATCAGTTTATCAATATAGTAATATTTCATAATTCTATTCTCTAAGAGTCAGTCGCCTTCAGATTCTTGTCGTTGCAAGAAATGTAAAGCGATCGCTGACAACATTGCTACTCCATAAGGCAGTGTCGTTTCATCCAAATCAAATTTAGGATGATGCAATGGATAGCCGGTCTCTTCATCCCCTCTTCCAGAGCCCAGCCGGAAGAACACGCCCGGAACCTTCTCGCAATAAAAGGCGAAGTCTTCTCCACCTGTAGACGGTTTTATGTAGTTCCACTCCTTGGAACCAAACAATTGATCACTGGTTTCCGTCATCAAGTCCACCATATCATGGTTATTGTGGACAACTGGATAGCCATCCGTATAATCCAGTTCGTATTCCGCCCCGAACGAATCACAGACTCCATGAATAACTCGATCGATCAGCTTAGGCATCTGACTACGCAGATCTGCAGATAAAGTTCGGACCGTGCCCACCATTTCTACTTCCGGGGCAAGCGCCGCGCCCATGAATCCACCTGTAATTTTACCAATCGTAATGACAATCGGTTCAAGCGGATCGACCATTCGGCTTGGGATATTTTGCAGCGCAGTAATGATCTGCGCGGATACGGCGATAGCATCCACTCCTTCATGCGGTCGGGCAGCATGGCCTCCTTTGCCAATAACCTTAATCTTTATACTATCTGCCGATGCAAAAGCAACTCCTTTGGTGACACCTAAAGTTCCTGTCTTCATCCCAGGAAACATATGCAGCCCTGCCATCGCATCAACTTTTGGATTTTCGAGCACCCCATCATCAATCATGGCTTTTGCTCCCGCAAGTCCCTCTTCCGCTGGTTGAAATATGAATTTGATGTTCCCACGTTTGGGCTTCCCCAGACTCGTAAGTAACTGTGCAGCTCCCATTAATATCGCCGTATGGGCATCATGTCCACACAGATGCGCCTTACCTGGAATCTGAGAACTGTAGGAAGCCGTTTTTTGATCCTGAATCGGGAGGGCATCCATATCTGCCCGTAGACCGATGGTAGGGCCCGTTTCCTCTCCCCATAGAATGCCAACCACTCCGGTTTGTCCTACATTTGTTATTACTTCCAACCCGAGGCTTACTAAGTGCTCGGCTACAATACCTGATGTTCGAAATTCCTCGAATCCAATTTCCGGATGGCGGTGAAAGTCTCTACGCCAAGCAATCAGTTGTTCCTGAAGCGGTTTGGATAAATCCATAAGCTCGCTCATATCCATTGAAATCATCCTCTCCTCTTTGAGGCCTTCTCTCTTCTTTTCCTATGACTCTTACAATTCTACGAACCCCACATCCCGTTCTAGCTCCCTGCAGTCAATCTTGCGTAAATCGCATCTGCGGAATGCTCTATATGGCGTTTCATCACTTCTCGTGACTTATAACAGTCATGTGCCTGGAGCGCTCTGAGAATTTCAGTATGAACATCATAGTTAACTGTTCGGATATGTTCATCGTAGGGCATTAGATCCAGTGCTGGATTAATTTTCGTCCGAATCTGTCTAACAGCCGCTTCATAATATGGATTACATGATGCCTTGGCAATGGATAAGTGAAACTTAACATCCAATGCTCGAAACAATTCCCGGGAACAATCGGGTTCAATGCTCTTATCTAGGTAACTCTGCAGCAATTCTAGCTCGCCTGCGCTGATGCGCTCAGCAGCTAGAAAAGCCCCCTCTGGCTCGATCATTGTCCGGTATTCAAACACCTTCAACATATGTTCCCAGTCTCTTTCGATTTCTGCCCGGGTACGTTTGTGGGAATTCGCTGTCACTGGAAGCACAAAGGTTCCCCCCTTGGCACCAACCCGCTTCTCAATAAGTCCCTTTGCCTCCAATTGAGACAATGCCTCACGGACTGTAATCCTGCTGGCGTTAAAGATCTCGGCGAGCTCCCGTTCTGTCGGAAGTTGCTCCTCGCTAAGCACCTCCTTTAGAATAATAGCTTCTTCCAGCTGCTCCCTAATAAAGTCACTCACTTTTTTTGCAGATACTTTTTCAAAGTGTAGGGGGAATTGAATGGACATATGAACACTCCAATCTATAAACATTTAAGGTATAGACCTTATACCTTTGAAATTAAAAAAATAAAACCTCTCCCATTATATTAATACCAAGTAAACTTATATGCAATAGCTCATTTGGTAAATGTATAAAGTACAACTAACCAGACCCATTTAATATATTGCTACTTTTTGTTGCACGGAAGATACGCAATATCCGGATATCCACTCTTTTTCAGAGGTACAAAAAGAGGCAATCGTTCGTCTAGACGAACGATTGCCTCTTTTAAATTCTACGCTAGGGTAGTACATGTGTAATGAATGGATATTAATCAAAATGGACAAAGACACCATTCACACGAAGTTCCTTCATATTCATTTCTATTTCATTACCATCGTTAAAGCACTCTTAGCTTCTAATTGACAGCTTAGAATATCTAGATTGTGCTGTTTCAACACAACATTCTCTGGCTGCTCACTATCATTAAACAAAACTACAACAGTCGACCCATCCGTATTCTTATAAGCTACTGAACGAATTAAGTCACTGCTAGAGGAATCAATTCGCACAGCTTTTGGACGTATATATTTGCTGAAATGGGCTAACGCATAATAATCTAACGTATAAGTAAGTTTCTTCGTTTGTTGTTCGATTGTGACAATCCCACGACAAGTACTTTGCCCAAATCCGGGAACAGTAGGACCATTATTCTCATCTAACGCCATATTCCACAACACAAAGGATTTACTATTATTTCTAAGAATCTCAATCCCTGTTCTCATCACGTTAGAAAAGGCCGGTTCAAAAGCAGGTATCCACTCCCCACCTGATCCCTCAGTGAAATGAACCTCTTTATTTGGGAAAGCTTGATGAACTTCACTTTGTGCTGTTGGACTTCCACCATACCAGTGCCATGCAACTCCATCTACCGCTTCATTCGCCTCTGTAAGCACGGATAATGGATAGTCCGGTCGGTCCCAGTTGTGATCATAGCAGAGAATTTTAGTATCTATGTTATTTTTCACGAAATTGGGCTTTAAATAATTTTTAATGAAATCACTTTGTGCCTCCGCTGGCATTAACATGCCAGGATAATGAGGTGGTACAAATAGGGCTTCATTCTGTGGTGTTACAGCATACGTAGGCAACCCATTGACTAAATAAGCTTGAATATAACGAACGAAATAGTCCGCATACACTTGATAATGTTCTTTTTTCAGCTCTCCACCAATCATGGATCCACTCGTCTTCATCCAACCTGGGGCACTCCAAGGCGAAGCCATTAGCTTCATTTCAGGGTTCAATCTCACGGCCTCTTGTAAAAGAGGAATAATATCTGCTTCATCATGTGAAATCGAAAATCGGCTTAATTCCATATCGGTTTCATTCACAGGTAAATCGTCATAGCTATATATTTCTCGAGCATAATCTGATGCTCCCATTGGATTCCTTAGCACAGATAGACCAATTCCAGCTTGGGGATCAAATAATTGCTTCATTAACTCTGTTCTCTGTTCCTCATCTAACACTTGATGGATTAAGTATGCCGAGGAATCGGTAAACGATGCACCAAAGCCATCCATCTCCTGATAGGTCTGGTTTTCATCAATTGTCACAGTAGTTATTGCGGCATTTGAAGAAACAGGCTTTAACTGTTGTGGAGATTTGTTTACAAATAATTCAGTTTCTCCATTGGATTGATAAATACTTAGCTCCAGCATGTTGTTTCCCTCCAAGTTTCTCTCTTTAAATTACTTTATTCCTAACTTTTCTTTGTTCAGTTTCATTTTCTCATTACGGATCTCAACAATCTTATTCCAACTATTCTGATCTAAGAATGATGTATAGCCCGCTAACGTACTTTCGAATTCTTGGTCATCTTTAGACCGAATCAGACTTACTAACGTAGTGTTCCATTTAATGTCAATTGCACTTAAGGCACGTGCTTCGGCAGATCCTGAGTCTGGATTAATGTTCTCTAGAATAAAGTGCGGCTTCATCTTGCCTTGTCCCCATTCTTGCATTTGTCTAATTGCTTCTGGGGATGAGTCATTACTCAAAGCTTTATAGCGATCGTGACCAAAGAACATAAACTCGCCCATCCGATAGTCTTTCTTAAATTTGTCTGCATCGTTTAATTGAAGGTCTTTCACAACAGGTAAGAATTCGTACTTACCATCCCCTATTGCTTGATAGGATTCGCCTTCAATCCCATAATTCATTAGCATTTGTCCTTCTTCACTTAATAGGTACGTGAAAACTTGGATCGCTTTAGCAGGATCTTTCGTATTTTTCGTAATGTAGCTAATCATCCAGCCTGTAATACCTGATTGATTTAATACGGGTTGATTACCAACCGTACTTTGTGGTCCATCAATAGCAATGTATTTCTTATCAGGATTTTCACTGAAATAAATTTGGAGATTTCCTCCTTGTTGTGGTGTCCCATCTAACAATATTGTTGCATATTTCCCTGCTTTAACCTTTTCTTCGAATGCTGTGCCATCATCTGCGAAACTATCATCGCTAATACCTGAATTTCTATGGACATTATTTAAAGTTTTTACCCATGTTAGATAGTCTTCATCTAAATTACGATTATAGAACCCACCCTCTGCGGTATCCAAAGGTACTCCGATGAAATCTTGTAAAGCATCCCCTAATGAACCGGTACCTTCACCAATTGCATTGAAACCAAAAGGAATAAGTTCTGGGAACTTCTGTTTAATTAGTCCCATGGCACTTTCGAATTCTGCTGGCGTTCCCATGCTTGGTTTGCCAATCGCCTCATATATATCTTGACGAATAATATAGGCTGTTTTAGCTGGAATATTCCCACTATCATAGTCAGCTTGGGTATTAGAGTAGTTAGGATAGCCGTAGGTCTTGCCATCTTTTAATTGGAACCAATTGACTGTATCTTTAGCTGCAACTTCATTGAAGTAAGGATCATACTTCTCTGCAAGATCATTTAATGGCAGCGCCCAAGTATTAGCCTTTTGCACAAGTGGAGAGTTTGAATCAAAGATCGTTACTAGATCCGGCAGATCCCCAGCGGCAAAGAATGTATTTAATTTCGTGTCATCACCTGTAAGAAACTTAATGTTAATGTTCAAATCTTCTTTAATTTTCTTTGTAACTAAATCTTTACCGAAATCGGTATTCCACCAATCAGCATTCACATACCAGGTTAGCTCTGTCATTTCTTCTTTCTTGTCCAGCTTCCAAGCGGGGGTCTCTTTATCTAGCGTGTAGCGGTCTTCAATGGATATCCAGTTTTCCTTTTTAGTAGTGCTCTTTGTATTATTGCTTGACCCACAACCACTAACAATTAGAACGACAGCCATCAAAGCAACACATATTTGAATCCCCTTTTTTCCAATCCCCTTGTTCTTCGTATACATACTATACCCCTCCTTATAATTGAAACACTTTAACTCATTGAAACAGACTTACTCTTTAACTGCGCCCATCGTCATACCTGAAATAAAGTACTTTTGTAAAATAGGATATATCATAATAATCGGTAACGTCGTAATTACAATTGTTGCCAGCTGGACTCCTTTCGTCGTAGTCTCGATAACTACAGACCCTCCGATATTTTGCATAGATTGCGTTTGTGACTGAAGAATAATTTCGTATAGTTTCATCTGCAAAGGATAGAGAGCTTTATCGGTGATATATAATTTAGTTGTCATGAAATCATTCCATTGTCCAACCCCATTAAATAATGCGATCGTAGCCATAGCTGGCATGGAAAGAGGTACAAATATCTTAAGGAAAATACGCCAATCACCAGCGCCATCAATCTTGGCTGATTCTTCAAGTGAAGTGGGTACATTTCTAAAGAAATTCATTAAAATGACAACATCGAAAAAACTGAACATAGCTGGAATAACATAAACCCAGAAGCTGTTTAATAGACCCAATGATTTAATCAATAAATACGTTGGAATCATTCCGCCTGAGAAAAACATGGTGATAATTCCCATCGTGACATACAGCTTGCGACCACGTAAATTGCCTTTGCTTAAACTATAAGCAACCATGGCACAGAAGAATACATGGGTTGCAACTCCAAGGATTGTTTTGGAAACGGAGATCACGAATGCCTGCAACATCGTTGTATCTCTAAGAACAGCACGGTAATTCTCCAAAGAGAACTCCTTAGGCCAAAATATAAAGCCACCTTCTGCAAGTGACCTGCCCGAACTAAAAGATGAAACAATAACGTTCCACAGTGGAACAACGATGATAACCGTAAAAATAATCAGTAAAGTTATATTAATTACATCAAAAATTCGACTATCTACATCTTGTTTTACTACCTTTCGATTCACAAAATTGCCTCCTTCTATAAAACGGATTGATTATCATTTAATTTACTGGTTACTTTATTGGCGACAACTAACAGAATGACAGAAACAATGGAAACACCTAAACCAACCGCCGTTGCATAAGAAAAGTCACCTTGCGTCATCCCCATGCGATACACATAAGAGTTAATAACTTCTGCCTTGGCTCGGTTCTGAGAATTCATCAACACTAAGGTTTGATCTAAATTCGATCCAAGTAAACCGCTTACAGTCAGTATCAAATTTAAGCTAATAATAGTTTTCATCATAGGAATTGTAATATGCCAAATTTGCTTAAGACGATTTGCACCATCAATTTTAGCTGCCTCGTAATATGTAGGATCAATTTTTGCCATAATAGCTAAATATAGAATTGTACCCCACCCAGCCTCTTTCCAAATATCAGATAACGTTGCAATCCACCAGTATTTACCTGCATCCAGCAAAATATTTTGTGGCTGCTTAATTATGCCAAAGCTCATTAAAAGCTCGTTGAACAATCCTGATGTCGAGAACCAAGTAATTAACATCCCGCCCAGTACGATCCAGGATAAAAAGTGTGGTAAATACGAAATGGTTTGCACAATCTTTTTGAACCGACCCGTATTTAATTCGTAAATCATAATGGATAGAATAATTGGAATCACAAATCCTATTCCTAACTTCAGAAAGCTTATCCCCAAGGTGTTCACTACGGAATCCCAAAAGTATTTATCAGATAAAATAATCTTAAAGTTATCCAAACCAACCCATGGAGCGGAATCTAACGTATCAATGACGGTGTAGTTCTTAAAGGCTATCGTCAGCCCATAGATCGGAAGATAAGAAAAAATAATCATGAAAATAATTCCCGGTATAATCATGGATTGAAGCTCCCATTGATTTTTAAAATCGGTCACAAACTTCCTTATTCTTTGTCCCATCGGCACTTTAGCTGTAAACTTTGCAGATGCTGAGTCCTTCATACGCTTACATTCCTCCCTTTTTTAAAATAAAAACGTTTTTATAAATTAACAAAGATACCCCTTCTCACATAAAAAAATTATATCATTCCAGGAATAATCGTTGTTTATATTTACTTACATACGACTATTCCGAATTGTCTTTACATTACTAGAACCACGCACTACAATTTCACCCTGTAACTTTTCAATCTTGCCGTGCTCGGTCTCCTGAATCAAGTTAACTAGATGATTAATCACTAGAATACCTTGTCTGGCAATTTGATTTCTCACTGTCGTTAAAGGTGGAGAGAAATATTGGGCAATATCAATATCATCGAAGCCCATGACGCTAATATCCATCGGGATTTGATATCCTTCAGATTTTAAAGCCTTGATACATCCGATCGCGCTCACATCATTCCCAGCTAAAAAAGCATCTGGTATTTTGGAAGGATATGCGTGAAGGTAAGATTTCACAGCATTATAAGACCCTTCTTCTTCAAAAAACCCTTGTAAAATATAGTCTTCATCCACCTGCAACTGATGCTCATACAAAGCAGCCAAGTACCCTTCTTTCCGTTGAACACTATCAAACATCGTATCCACACCAGATATATAGGCAATTCTTTTATGTCCCAGACTGATTAAATATTTAGTTGCTTCATATCCAGCTACATAGGAATCAAAAATGACACTTCCCATTGTTTTGTTGTGAATAACTCGATCCAGGAACACAGCCTTAATCTTGTCTTTCTCCATCGCTACAATATCTTGTTCATCAATCTTTAGCTCTTCAAATATAATGACGCCATCCACACGTCGTCCTAAAATATTACTTAAAATAACTTGTTTATCCTTAGTTACAAACACGTTTAAGCCATAGCCTAGACGCTCACACTCACGAGCCATTGATTCAACTAATACATAGAAATAAGGTCCGCTCACACTAGTTGTAAAGAAACCTAGCATATTGCTCTTCCCAGACTTCAAAAGCTTGCCATTTAGATTAGGTACATAATTTAAACGCTTAGCAACCTTGATTACATGTGCCTTTGTCATTGGATTCAACACGTCTACATCATTTAAAGCGTTGGAAACAGTAGAGATTGAAACGCCAGCTTCTCTGGCCACATCCTTAATCGTTATTTTACCTATGATGATCTTCCTTTTTAATAAAAACGATTTTATAAACCTAAATTATCATATATTTCTCCTTAATACAACCTTTTATATTTCTCACCTCATCAACTCCGTCAATTAGGTCATTGAATCAAAGAATTCACTTGCATTGTATAACTCGTTGCCCTCTCTTGATATCCTCCTTATTTAATTAAAAATGGCTGAACAGGTGTATAACACGCTGCTCAGCCATTTCTTCATCAATAAATTTCACGGTTTTGCTCATCCGGAATACCTGATTTACGTCTGAAATACGTGTTAATCATATCTCGCCATTCTTGAGCATGTTTCGCTTGATCCGCTAGTCGCATCAACACTTCATTATACTGACTCTCATCTAACTTCGTTTGCAACGATTGCCATGCTTGAACTAAGCCTTCCGCCCGTTCGACACCCATTCCGAGGTTATCCGCGAAGTGATACGTGCTCCACTTGGAATACTCATACCCCTCCACATTCGGTCCGTAATGGTGCCCTGGGTTGACCATCCAGCCCACACCGAGCGGTGCAGTGTAGCTTTCGTAAATATCCCAAGATTCGAGCAGCATGCGTGATAGAGTATCGACAAGAACCGGGTCTGTTCCAAAGGTCATGACGATCCATTCATGAGTAATCTCTTCAGAGGATAGCTGCGGATTCCAAGCTAAACGACCATAACCGAAGAGGTTGGCCTGGGCGAGAAGATGACCTGTCCAATTCTCTTGATCACCGATGTTAGATACAGCGGCAACTCCCCAAGATTACGGGAATATAACGAACCGCTCACGATGTTGGCAACCGTCGAACCTTCTCCTTCAGCATATGTTTCGAAATCGAGCACTTCTTTCCATTGTGGCACTAAGTAACACAAATGCTTTTGTTGGCCGGTATACTCTTGTGTGATTTGCAGTTCCAGCACTTGGTTCGTCTTCGTCATCCTACCGAATAACGGGGAGACGGCCTCGCGGACTTGGAAATCCATTGGGCCATTCTTAATTTGGAGAATGACGTTGTCTTTGAATTCACCGTCATGCCCATTGTAATGATCGTAGGCTGCTCTCGCCCGATCCGTTGTGCGATCTCTCCAATCCTGCAGGCAATCATAGACGAAACACCGCCAGATGACGAGCCCGCCGTAAGGCTCCAATGCCTCCGCCAGCATATTCGCTCCCGGCCATAGGTGAAAGGGCCTGGGCGGAACTCCGAATCGGCCTTCACGAGGAACCCGCCGAAGTCGGGAATGGCTTCGTATACGTTCTTAGCTGCTGATCCCCACCATTGTTTGACGTTTGAGTCTAGTGGATCTGCCGTTGACAGCCCCCCGATTTCCATCGGACTGGCGTAATTGACGCTTAGAAATAATTGAATGCCGTAACTACGTAAAACTCCAGCAATACCAGCCACTTCCGGTAAGAACTCACTAATCAGACGTGTCTCTACCTCATGAACGTTCACGTTATTGATGGAGATGGCATTGATGCCGACAGAAGCAAGCAACCGTGCGTAATCACGAACGCGAGTCAGATCGGATACGATGCGGTTATTTTTATAGAAAATAGATTTGCCTGCATAACCTTTTTCAATCGATCCGTCCATATTGTCCCATTGATTAATCACTCGGAGCCCATTAGTTGGATTCTCGACAATAGACAACGCTTCCAAACTATGCCCGCTACGAATAAGTCGCAATAAGTGAAATGCCGCATACAACACACCACGATCACTTTTTCCAGCCAATACGATAAACCGCTCGCTATTCTTCTCGTAAGTATGAATGAGATACCCTTCTTCTCCTACACTCGAAACGGTACTCGTATCCATCAAACCAGCTATTTCCGACAGATCGTCAAACGTGCCTACACGTAAATAACGGGCTTGTGTAGCCTGATCAGTCGAGATCGCTTCAAGGCCTAATAGGGTAGAAAAACCTCTCTTCAATTCCTCAAGCGCGGTCTGCAGGGTGACCGAGCTTCTTCTAGCAGACACGATTTCGGAGCACCAGTCTATATATTGCGTTCTTGACGTCTCATCTGATATTTTCGAAACATGTAACCAGCCTAAATAACTACGATCTATTGTCATTATTAATACTCTTCCCTTGGATCAAACACCCTCGACTAGACGAGCATCCCTCTGTGCGATTAAGCATAATTCTGCAGCTTTGAACGCATGTTTCTGAGTCATCGCATACTCGGTTCCGTTCAAACAGTCGAGGATCAATTGACCGAAATAAGGGAATCCGACTTGATCTTGAGCTTGAAAATGATATTCGCCTTCTTGATTAACGAGATAAACATGGTTACCGCTCTGTGCTCTGCCGATATCTACATATTTGCGCAATTCAATGTAACCTTCCGTGCCCAGAATAAAGGTACGTCCATCTCCCCATGTGCTTAAACCATTAGGAGTGAACCAATCGACCCGGAAATATCCTGTCGAGCCGTTATCTCCGACTAAGTTACAATCTCCGAAGTCTTCGAATGTCGTATAGGACTTGTTGTTGTAGTTCGCTACTTGGCTGTGTACGACCTGTGCATTCTTCGAGCCAGTATAGAACAGAAATTGCTCAACTTGGTGACTGCCGATATCACATAAAATACCCCCGAATTGGTCCCGTTCGAAAAACCAATCTGGTCTAGAACCTGCGTTAATTCGATGTGGACCGTAACCGTTTACTTGCAGCACCCTTCCGATCGCTCCTTGCTCGATCAACTGACCAGCATAAACAGCACTCTCGTTATGTAGCCGCTCACTGTAATAGACAGCGTATTTTAATCCCGTCTCTTCCACTTTCTGCTTCGCTTCTGCCAATTGTTCGAGCGTTGTGAGTGGAGCCTTATCTGTGAAATAATGTTTACCATGTGACATCACTCTCATCCCGAGAGCACATCGATCGGATGTAATCGCAGCTCCCGCGACCATACGAACCTCTGCATCCTGTAGCACTTCCTGCTCAGATTCAGCAGCTTTTACCCCAGGATAGAGGCTAACGAATTTCTCAACCTTCGCTGGATCCGGGTCGTACACCCATTTCAGTTGCCCGCCCGCTTCTTGAAGGCCGTTGCACATCCCGTAAATATGTCCGTGATCGAGACCGATAGCCGCGAAAACAAAGTCTCCAGGCTTGCACACCGCACTCGGTTTCCCCTTAGGTGCATAATTCATACCGTCATTTTTATCCATCGTTCATCACTCCCTATTATTTATATTGACCGCCCGTATTAATGCGAGTATCTTGGAAATTTTCTACTGAAGTTTTCTTTTCGTAGAAATGTGTTGCTTGCGCTTGCGTGCCTTCTTTCGTATAAAATTCATCTTCAGAAGCGAGAGGTAATTGAACCGGCTGCCCTGTACTTGCTGATTTGTAAATGGCCATAATCAGCTCCATCGTAGCACGACCGCTCTCCCCATCGATCAGAACGGATTCACCCGTCTCAATCGCTCTTAATACATTATCTATCTGTCCTTCATGCCCTTCATGCGTAAGCTCAGGCAAGGAATCATAATACGATTCCAGCTTCTGCTCCAATTCTGGATGCGGTTCTGGAAAGCCATTTGGTTTCGATTTGGAAGCTTTAATCTTCCACGGGACCGATACGCGTGCATCCGTTCCTTGGAAGATCAACTGCTGTTCCTCCCCATGATGAACGACCGAGCTTGTAATCTGCGCCAGAGATCCATTCGGGAAACGTAAGATGGCGATAGACAAATCTTCTACCTCGGCATTGTCATGTGATGTATTGCTCATAACGGCATGAACCTCAGTTGGGCGTCCCATCATCCATAAGAAGGCGTCGATATGATGAACGGCATGATTTAAAGTACAGCCCCCGCCTTCCTTCTCCCACGTTCCGCGCCACCACAGATCATAATAGCTGTGACCTCTCCACCAGAATGAATCGACTTGTGCGTGCACAATTTTGCCCATCAGTCCGGTATCGAGCACCGACTTCAAGTTCATCATCGGTGTTCTAAAGCGATTTTGGGCGACGACCGACAATATTTTACCGCTTTCGCGCGCTGCTGTATTCATTTCGTCACATTCTTTGAGCGAGGAAGCCATTGGCTTCTCCACCAGAACATTTTTGCCCGCGCGAAGAAAATCAATCGCAATAGGCGCATGGGTGTAGGGTGGAGTACAGACGGATACCAGATCGATATCATCGTTCAGGAGCTCCTTATAATCTTTCACAACTTTTGCTGACAACTGAAATTCATTACTCCGAGCTTCCGCTTTATCCGAATAAATATCGGCAATCGCGACAATCTGACAACGATCCGGAAATTTTAGAAATGCCTCAATATGAGCGACGCTAATTCCTCCAGAACCGATAATAGCTACTTTCAACATCATGTCATCCCCCTATGTTCTATTATAAATGTAAGCGGTTGCTAAATTATCGTCATCAACTTTCATCATAGTTCCTAACTTACGGGGGGTTAAGCCCCGTAGCTGAACGAGTTCTTCACTACTAATCGACGAAATAATGCGAAAAGACTTGGCGGAGCTCAGGAACCTCACTGTTCATCTTACCCAGATGGTCTTCAAGCAGGCGAGTCGTTACTTCCTCATCGTTGGCTTCAATTGCCTTTAATAACTCATAATGCTCATCGATGACACGGCTCATATGATCATATTCTCGAATAACCAAATAACGTAGCCGATTCAAATGCCCTCGCATATGGTAAACCACATTCATAAGCGTTTGGTTATCAGCCAATTCCAAGATAATGCGGTGAAACACCTCATCCAATTGTAGAAACTGCACAATATTGTTGTTCTCTGCAGCGAGTTGCTGCCCTTCCAACGAATTCAGAATGAGTTGTCTCGAAGGTCTCATTAACTCTGAATTCCATGTTTGTGCTACAATCCGAAAAGCAGCTCGTTCAAGCTGCACTCGAATGAATCTCGTCTCAAGCACCTTCCGCTCCGATATATAAGCTACGCGAGTGCCCCTCTGCGGCAAGACCTCAAGCAATTGATCATTCACCAAATTTCGGATGGCTTCTCTAATCGGAGTTCTGCTGACACCAAGAGACTCAGCAAGATCATTCTCATAGATCATGAGGCCAGGTTCGAGTTGTAACGTAACAATCGCTTCACGAATTGTATGATACACTTGCTCGCTTAGAGGTTTGCGTATATCGCTTAAAGGCAGGAGAGAAAGTACACTCAAAGTCCTTCTCCTCCTTTCTTATTCTTTGTCTTTAGTATAGATGAATACTTGTATACAAGATAGTATAAATCAATCAAAAATCACCTTTTTATGAAATTTCTTCATCCTGCTCACTTCGATTACGGTAGCTCCCTGGAGTCAAACCTACGATTTTCTTAAACACACGACTAAATGAAACGGCATGAATGTAACCCACACGAGCCGCAACTTTCGACATGGAATCGTCGGTAGACAATAGAAAGTGTTGGGCGTGCTCCATCCGAACCCCAGCCAAATAATCGACAAAGTTAACTCCGACCTGCTCTTTAAAAATAAAACCGATGTATTTGGGATTTGTATCAAACACATTCCCTAAATGGGCAAGCGACAAATCTGCATTTCCATAATTCTCATCGATATAGTTACGTACTTGCTCAACGATGGAAGCATATTGTCTGGATTCCCGCTGTTCCTTCATCTGATTTTCAAACCCACTTAGCGACTCCAGAAACGATACTCGTGCCTCCTCCACACTTTCGAAGGTAGCGAACGTTTCGTTCATCATTGGCATCACTGAGCTTTTCCACAAGTAAAATATGTTCGGTATCATCAACAACGTTACCGATGCCAATCGTCACAGAAAATGGAAACTGTTCGAATACCCAAGTCCGAAAATAATCGCACACATCAAGCACGTTCGGCAATCGTTGCTGCTCCTGATTATCATCTAGGAACAAAATACCAAGCTGATTACTATCCAACCATTCCATCCAAATCGTAAGCTGTTGCGAAGAAGCCATCTCTTTGGCAACATTACCCATCGCAAATTTCAACAAGTTCTGATCACGTTGATGATATTCCGAACAAAACCGCGCATATTTATCTATCTCTACCAAAACAACCCGGAACTGATTCGAATTCGAGGGGAGCTGTAAACGTTCCAATTCCACCCGCCACTCCTCCATTCCGATAATGCGATTACCTTGCAACACATCGTGAAAAAACACCTTTCTCCGATAGATCAAATCCTCTTCATGCGTCTTCTCATAATCGATCGACTGACGAATCAAGTTATCAAGCGCAGTTTCGATAATTTGAAGCTCGTGGCTTTCTTTCGAGCCGAGCACACTGTCCTTCAGCCCCGTTGCGGATTTCAATCGATCCATAATCGTTCCGATCGGCTTATAGTTTAAGCGGGCAACAAAGATAAACCATACAGTACCCATCACAATCGTTAAGATCCCAGGAAACATGAAGACATAAAACCATCTAGCTTTCCTAGTCTCTTGGATAACACTGAACGTCCGTCATTTGACTTCATAGCCTCTTTCGCTGACATACTCTTCAAGCCTCCCCACTTCAAATCATCTGTGTTTGTTTCGTACAACTCGATTGTAGTGTCATCACTCCAAAGGAATCTACAGACATGTTTCGGGACATATACAATATTCGAATATAGACGATAAATGTAGTCGTATCGGGGCACAAACAATATTCCTGTTCATTCGATTTTCTAGTAACCATGAAAAATGGCTGATACCGTTCTTATCGATGTGAATGAACACGATGGGGAGATCATAAAAAAAATAATCAAACATGTAGAGCATCATTAAGATACTCAACGTTTGATTATTTTTTGCGTTACTATATCTCCCAAAATGGTGTTCTTGTGGATTTTTTCTCTATCTCTTTACTTTGCTGTTTCGAAATCTGCGATTTGCTGCTTGTACTCTACTAGTAGCTTAGCTAGCGCTTCTTTAATTGCAACAGTATCTTTAGATTTAGCTGCATCATCAAGAGCGATTTGAGCTTTGATAAAGGGCGGAGCTACTTCGCTGATTTGTACTGATTTAGTAAGCGTACTTCCTACAGCAATCATTTCCTCCATATTCAGCTCGAAGGCTTCATCCGGTTCAATACCAGCCATATCGATGACAAATGACATGTCGTTCGCTTCCCCAGCTACAAGTGGTGTAGCCATTGTACTTTCTACAGCCGTTAGTTCCCCAATATTCACCTCGAAGGCTTGATCAGGCTCAATACCGGCCATCTCCATATCGATGACAAATGGTAAACTACTTTCCCCAACGACCGCTTTGTATTGCTCTAATGTCTTTTCCCATTCTTTTAGCGTATTAGGTGCGTAGATTTTAGCCAGTTCCAAAGGATTAGTCCAACTGCTTGCAACCGTTGTGAGTGTAGCTGAAATCGTATCCACTTGGGACAGGTCTTTCGGGCTCAATTCCTTAGATACGCTAGCTGCCTTCATTACAGTCGCGCTCACTTCCTTAGGTACGCCAGTAGCTGCGTTCGTCATAGTCGGGGCAACAACCGCAGACACTAACAGGCCGGATAGAGCTAACTTAGCAAATACTAACTGGTGATTCATAAATACAACACTCCTCTTTTCGTTCAAATGATCTTACAAGTCCAAGCTTACTAGAAGGATGTGGCAGAACATTGGTTGATTTGTGGAAAAACGATGGCAAGCCCTCTTTACTCACCTACAAATTGGTATACTTATAGAGGAAGTTCAAAAAGTCATCTTTTGATCACGAAGTATAGCAGGAAGCGTATTCGACATCGAAGATTGAATTCAGCCGGTCCTTCCGGTGCTCACGTAGGTACTGCCTACGCTCCGCTCCTCACTCCCTTACTTCTTTCAATCTTCTCGGTGCTGAAAACCTGACTTTTTGAACACGCATTTATAGGAGAAACAATCTGGGGGTAACATCATTCATGAACAACAACTATCTCATCGCCGTAGTGGACGATGACCTACATATACGTAATCTTGTGGAAGCCTATTTACAAAAAGATCATTACAGAACGATCGGCCTCGGTAGTGCAGAGGAAGCTTGGACTTTATGGCAGACCAACCCACCGGATATGTGGGTGCTCGATATCATGCTTCCTGGCATGGATGGGTATGAATTTTGCAGACGGATTCGCAATGAGACAGAAGTACCGATCATTATGATTTCTGCAAGAGATAATGAAGTGGATAAAATACTAGGTTTGGAACTTGGGAGCGACGATTATATGGTCAAGCCGTTTAGCCCTCGCGAGCTGGTAGCACGCATTAAACGCCAGCTCCAGCGGACCTATAAAATGAGTGTCCTGACGGAAGAATCCAATCTCTCCATAACCCCTGTCCGCCTCGAAGTTGGTCAGCTTCAACTGTTGCTAGAGGAAAGACGCGTGTTCTGGTGTGGAGAGGAAGTAGAACTAACGGGTAAGGAATTCACGATGCTAAGAGTGTTCGCTGAGTCACCGAACCGTGCATTTACTAGGGACGAGCTACTAACATCTGTGTGGGGAGACGATTATTTCGGAAGCGACCGCGCCGTCGATCATTTAATTAAGCGGATGCGCAAAAAGTTAGAACACGTTCCGATCGAAGCTGTATGGGGACATGGCTATCGCATGAGAACAGAAGGGGAGGGAACAGGCGAATGAAGCTAGTACATCAGATTAATTTGGCTTTTGGCATAGCGCTCGTCTTGATGCTTTCCGTTACGGCTGTGGTGATCCATCATGTGTTGTTAGATCATTTTATGGGAGCACAGAAAGAAGAGTTAAAGACCATGAGCGTCGCAATGACGGCCACGTTAAGTCAGGGAAGCATGAGTCAAATGATTCCCTTAGATAAAACAATCTCATTACCGGCAACCATCTATCCTGCAACCAGTGTGGAGGCTATTCTAACCGATAAAACAGGAATGGTAGTGTCCACATCTGTACCTATGGATAACATCGAGATCATCTTGGGCACTTCAATGACTGATATCTCTAGTCTACAGAACATTTGGGACGGGACGGACAAACGCTTTATTACTGAAGTGAAGGCAACCCCCCAAGGAACGCTGACTCTCCTAACTCCTGTAAGCAAGGTCAGAGCCATTGAAGAAGCTCTACTTAAAAGACTGCTCATCGTTTTCTTTGTGGCAGGGGTGCTCATGTTCCTCTTTAGTCTATTTATTACGAAAAAGCTGATCCAACCGCTGATGAGTCTGCGGATAGAGCTAAAAAAGGTGAAAGAGCGTCACTTTTCAGATGTTAAATTGATCAAGGCTGGGGGTGAAATTGGGTCTGTCGCTCAATCCGTATATGATATGGCTGGTGAATTGAAGCGGTTTAATCATGTACAGAAGCAATTTTTTCAGAATGCCTCCCACGAATTGAAGACACCTCTAATGTCTATCTCTGGATATGCTGAAGGGATCAAAGATGGCATCTTCGAAGGGGATAGTGTCCATAAGGGCCTCGACATTATTATGAGTGAGAGCGCCCGGTTGAAGAATCTCGTTACGGAAATGACGCTACTTGCGAAGCTGGACAGCGAGGAAGATATATTCAAAACTACGGAAGTTTGTCTGAAGGACCTGCTCATAGAAACCATTGAACGTATGAACCCTCTTTTGGTCAAAAAAGGGCTGAACCTACATACGACATACGATGATCACCAGCCGCTCATGATCCGTGCCGATAGGGATAAGCTGTTGCAAGCACTAATCAATGTCGTCTCTAACGCTACCCGATATGCGAATCAACATATTTATATTCATGCTGCACTCAAGGATGGGCGCGTTGAAATCTCAATTAGCGATGATGGCCCGGGAATATCGGAAGATTTACTTCCTTATCTATTCCATCGGTTTGTAAAAGGAAAAGACGGTGAATCCGGACTCGGATTAGCTATATCCCGTGCGATCATCGAACGCTGCGAAGGTCTGATTACGGCAGGAAACCGTCCGGAAGGCGGAGCGGTGATTTCGATTGGGTTCCACTCATCCCACAGATCTAATTCGTAGAGCGCATCCTTGAACCTTCGAAAAGGTTTGGAACCATTAAGTATGATCTATCTCATGCTTATATTCATTATTTCGCTTGAGGTAAATCCGGTAGTACGACAGTGACACTACAACCCAACTCGCTTGATAAATTGGCATAATGCACAAGCGCTTGAGTATGCAGATAGTCCCTTCCGCTCGATTCTACTTCATGGCCAAGCTCTAGTAATGTCAGAAACTCGCTGAGTATATCCGCTTCGTTCACGTCCGTGAAGTCAGAAATAACTTGTAATCCGTTATCTCCGTAAATGCTAATTTCTTTATCCGATAGTATCATGACGCCTTTCGTACCCTCAATCCGCCAATCCCCGCTCCATGGCGTCTCTGGACCTTGTGACGCTATAGTAGCTGCATAACTAGCAATAATACCCCCATCCATTTCAACTATCGCATTCCCATTAAGGACAGCCCCTTCCTCTTGCCAGCTGCCAATGGGATTGTATAATTTGGCTTGAACCGTCTTCCCTTCTCGACCAGTCAAATAGCGCAGCATATCGAAGTGGTGAACGCCGATATCATCCAAAATCCGTACAGCATATTCACGTTTTACCTTGTGATAACGGCGGAACTGAATGTCGATCGACGCTATCTCGCCGATAAGATCCTCATCCAGCAGTTGCTTCATTTTGCGTACATAGGGGAGCCGTCTATAATTTTCAGCGATCATGAACGGAATATTCTCTTCCTCTGCTCTAGCCACAATCGTTATCGATTCCAAATAATCAAATGAGATCGGCTTCTCGCAGAGCACAGAGATTCCTTTGTCAAATGCCGCATGATTCACTTTCGTATGTGCGTTCGGCGATGTCACATTAACGAGAAAATCTGCTTGCTCGTTCGCAAGAGCCTCCTCCAATGAGGTGTAGAATGGATACGGCTCTCCCTCCATCTTTGCTTTCATGGCTGGATCTACCTCAACAACGGCTACTAACAATCCTCTGTCTCGCAATCTTTTGTACCAACTATATCCAGCGCGTCCTAGACCAACTAATATTGCTCTCATCGCTTATTCTCCTCCCGCTAGACGATTCTATTATCTTTATGGATTATTCTATCCAACTGTATAAAGACACACAAGCTATTCTTGAGACCTATGATAAACTAAACTTAACCCACTGGAGGAGGTCATTCTATGTTACGCAAATTCAAGATACAACATCGATTGATTGGAACCTTCTTAATTGTCTCTGTTCTTCCTATCTTCTTTCTTGGGTATTATGCTTATCATCTTTATTCAGAATCCATCAGTGACAAGCTAAGTAAATCTACCTATCAGGCCTTGACGTTAATCAATATAAATTTACTTGCTGAGCTTCAGAATTATCAATATCTCATTGGATCTATATCAACGAATGAATTTGTACAAGAGAACTTGTCAAAAAGGATTACTGAGCAAGAGGATCAGGAGAATGCCAAAGAAGCCGCTATGGATACTATTTTTAGAACCATTTTTCCATCACATGCTGTGAACGTAAGTATATTTGACACTGACCACAAACTTTTTTATGAACTTGGATTTGAGACAATCAATAACCAAGCCTTGGATAAGGCTATGAGTGATGTAGATACGAATACGCCCTATGATGGTCTTACTTATGTCAAAACCATTCGGTCTTACGATACCCTTGCCCTTGGACGAAAAATACATGCTGTAAATGATAGCTCAACCCAGATCGGGTATGCCTTTGTATTCATCAGCGATGATTTATTCTCAAAGAATATTCTATCAACCGTTGATCTAGGGACTGGCTCTAAGCTTATGATTATGGGACGAGATGGCACCGTGCTATCTGCTAGCGATAAGGAGATTCCTTTAGGAACACCATACACAGACGCTGAACTTATCCATCAAATTAAGGAGCAACAAGAGCGAGGTAGTCGATCCTTTTCTGGGCAGGTTAATAACACAGATCAGCAAATTTCGTACATCTATAATGAACAAATGGGCTGGTATCTTATTTCCATGATGCCCTTTTCCTACATTA
Source organism: Paenibacillus sp. FA6 (assembly GCF_051550225.1). Taxonomy (NCBI): domain Bacteria; kingdom Bacillati; phylum Bacillota; class Bacilli; order Caryophanales; family Paenibacillaceae; genus Paenibacillus; species Paenibacillus sp. FA6. Next base: position 4,688,024 of record NZ_CP188820.1, read on the forward strand.
ATTCAGAAACAAGCAAAATAACCACCAGTATGACCGTAATTATAGGTCTTATCGTTATATGCTGTATCGTGATCATTTCTATTATGAACAAAAGTATTGTAAGGCCCATCAAGGGAATTATCACCTTCAGCAATCAAATATCAAATGGGGAATTCTCCAATCGTATTCAAGATGATCATGAAGATGAAATGGGCGTGCTTTCTCGCAAGATGAATAGTATGGTTGGTAAAATTGAACATCTGATGCATACTCAGAAACTCGATCAAAAGCGTAAGCGAGAGTTAGAGTTACAAATGCTTCAATCTCAGATCAATCCGCACTTTCTATTCAATACCCTGAACACGTTGCGATGGCTCGCCATTATTAATCAGGTGCCCGTATTAAGTAACGGTATTACCTCGTTATCAGAGTTACTTCGCAGCACCATTTTAGACAGTAATGAGGAAATCACGATTGAACAAGAGCTTCTCAATTTATCGAACTATTTTGAAATACAAAAGATTCGCTATGCCGACAGTTTCCAAGTTGAATACGCTATCAATGATGAACTACTCCATTGTCCCATTCCTAAGTTCATCCTACAGCCTGTTGCTGAGAATGCCATCATTCACGGTCTCTCGGAACACGGAAGGTCCATTAAGATTACAATCAAAGTTCAGCGAAAAGACCAGTTTATCCATATTGAAATCACAGATGATGGTAAAGGATTTGATACAAACACTTCTAAGAGTTCTGATAATAACAAAAAACTATCCGGCATCGGTATAACGAATGTAGATGAACGAATTAAACTCTATTACGGAGAAGAATACGGCTTATTCATTACTAGTGTTATTGGTGAAGGTACATGCTGCACAATCATCATTCCATATGAAAGCCAACTTAGACAGGGAGGTCAATCTTGATGTTTAATGTACTGCTTGTAGATGATGAACCTATTGTCAAAATCGCACTTCGTACGATGATCGCTTGGGATGATCTCGGATTTCCTATCTGCGGCACTGCCTCGGATGGGGTAGAGGCCTTAGCATTAGTTGAGACATTACAACCAGATATTATCATTACAGATCTTAAGATGCCGAACATGGATGGTCTTCAACTCATCAAGGAGTTAAATAAACTTAACTATAATGGAAAGATTATTGTCGCAAGCAACTTTGGAGATTACGAGCTTGTTCGTGAAGCTTTGCTTCTTGGTGCCGTTGACTATATGTTGAAGATTAGCATCAAGACAGAAGATCTTATTTCGCAGCTTCAGAAAACAGCCAGCCTCCTTCAAGAACAACAACATACATTACAAGAACAAGAAGCTAGAGAGCAATTTATGCGAAGCAATCTTAAGAGTGTAAAAGGCTCCGTTTTGAAGGAATATTTCACAGATACGTCTTTGGATCTTATTCATTTTTTGCAAAGCAAACCGATTGTATTGAATTTGGCGGATACCCCTAGTTATTTATTCTATATTACTTTTGATCGAGATATTTCAGCAGCGCATAGTGGCAAGACTGACATTTCGGTTGCATTTATCGAGAATATGATCCTTGATTTAGTAGAGACTGCCAATGATATTGAAGTATTCCAAGTTGAAGTCAACGGCATCATTGCCTTAATTTCAGAACAGCAACTAAAGAGCCGTCAGATCGAACCTATCGACTTCATCAACAAAATTCGTACATTAATTAGAATGTATATTTCAATAGAACCAACGATTGTATACTCTCATGAGGTTATTGGATACGTTGAAGCGAGAGATACATATTGTGCCTGTAAAGATGCCCTGAATATTAACTTTTATGATCATCGTCCGGTCATTTACGTGAATGAAGTCAAGTTTAAGGAAGACTCGATGGTTACAAATTATGTTGATTACTCAAAATCCATGATTAAGCATTGGCAGAAACATGATAAGGACTCCGTCAAGGATATGTTGAAAGCGTTCTTTCAAGAGTGCAGGCATCATTATATTCATCCAGATGTTGTTAAGTCTTTCATCATTAAATGTCTAGATTATATTCCGTTGTATGAGAACAAGATACAAATCGATGATCCAGAGCAATATGAGTACAGAAAGAAGAGTTTGCTTTATTGCAAAAATATAGAATCATTTTCAGTAAACTGTATACAAGCTTTTCAGTATTTCAGCTTACTAACGGATGTTCCTGCCGCTCCTGTATTTAAGAAAGAAGTATTAGATGTCATTCACTATATAGAGGTACATTATCAAGACAAGATCACCCTAGAAATGATTTCGAGTTATACTAATTTCAGCGAAAATTACTTATGTCGTATGTTTAAAGAACAGGTCGGAACAAGTCTGTTTAGTTATATCAATACTGTAAGAATGAACAAAGCAGCGGAATTAATTATGAAAGGTTGTAGCTATATCAAGGAGGTAGCTTCTTTAGTCGGTATTAGTGATCAATTCTACTTTAATCGATTATTCAAAAGACATTTCGGTATGTCTCCTACAGAATATAAGGCTCAACAATTACAAACCGACTAAGGGTACAGAGGACGATCACAGGGCTGTCTAGAAAGTCACTTAAGACTTTCCGGACAGCCCTGCCTCTATTGCCGTGGTCATTGTATTTCAATATTTACTGACTACCCTCTCCGATTCAATCTGAGTAAATACTTCCTCAACACTGTCCATCCATTGATCCGTTGTCATTTTACCCGTCATAATGGGGGTCATTGAATTCCTAAATAATTCAGTCTTAATATCGATCTTAGACCCTTTAGAAATGGCCTTCCAGTCTTGCAAAATGGTCGTTGCTCCATCATACGCACTGAACATTTCATATACACCTGGCGTTAAGTAAGGCTCCGAGAGTTCTTTAGCACCCTTTAGCGCAAATACACCATTAGATTTCTCAGCAAATAATTTGACAGATCGATCCGTGTAGAGAAACTTCAAAAATTCCTTTGCAAGTTCTGGATTGTTAGCTCTTACTGGAATTGAGAATTGTTCATAACTCGTAAGGATATAACGCTTATCCCCTTTATTGAATACTGGAACAGGGATCATGCCAAATTCGAAACCCTCTTCCCTAGGGGAATTCTTCATTTCATTCTCCATCCACGTTCCATTAACGATAAATATTGCTTTTCCAAGCATCATATCCGTTTGTGATTGTGTATGATTCAGAGCAACTGTACCCTCCATTAGATATCCTTCTGTACCAATCTTCGCGAATGTATCCAGCACCTTTTTTACCATACCCGTTTTAAAAGAGCCTGGTTCGTGTGCAAAAATTCTTTTTAAATTGTCGATGCCAGTTGCATTAGCCAATGAAGGGTACATGATTTCTTCCAAATAATCAGGATAGATACCTTGGTAAGTAAATAATGCTCTTTTTGTCCTTTTTCCATTGTTGTCGACTAGATCATTCTCTTCTTTCTTCAGTTCCTCGCCCAATACGAAAAATTCATCCCACGTTTCTGGCAACTTCCATCCTTTCTCTCGGAACAACTTCTTATTGTAAATCAACCCCATAGGTCCCGTATTAAGTGGGGCCAGATAGACCCTTCCATCTTGATATGGAGAGAATCTTGTGCTTTCTAACATGCCAGGAAGAACCATATCCTTCAGTAATTGATCGTTATCCAACGCTTTGCTTTCAAAAACGTCACTAATATCTAACAAGCCCTTTTCCTTCACTAACGAGGTGATTAGACCACTTTGCTCGGTGTCCACAACGACTAGAACATCTGGCGGATTACCCGCTACAATCTGGGGTCTAACAACATCTCCGATTCTAGGGCTATTGGTCATGTTGACCTTTACTCCTGGATAATCGGATTCAAACTCACTCACGATTTCATCCCAGTATTCAGGTCCATATCCACCTTGAAAGACTGCAATATTCAGTTCATTGTTCTTAAAATCATGTGAATCATCTGCTGTCGGTGTTGGACTAACTGCATTGGTTGAAGTTGAATCCTTACTTAAAGCAACCAAGCTTACTATCAATATCACTGCTAGTACAATGAAGCTAGCAACTTTCTTCATGGAGTCCACTCCTAGATTGTTTTCTACCATCATAACACTTCAACTATACGTATCCGCACCCTAACCATACATGAATAAAATAGACTAATCTATGTACAATATTATCTTTATTCTCATTAACTAAAAGTTATTAAGTATAATAATTACAGCGGGTTCGTAAGCGCTATCATCTCCGATTTGCAACTTATCGATAATCTTTGCATGTCTATGTACGATTCTATCTACATGAGCTAAACCTATTGAAATGCCTAGATCCAGGGGCTAATCTAAATTTACGAGAAGTCATTTACTTCGTGATTTCCACATCTTCAAACAAATAAAGATATAACAGGAGGGTTAACATGAAGAAGATTCTTAGCCTAGCGCTAACAACAGCATTGACACTTAGTCTTGTTGCTTGTGGTGGTAATACCAACAATAGTTCTAGTCCTGCCCCTAGTGATTCATCTACACCAGAAGTATCTACACCAGCACCAACTGAAACTCGTACTTTAAAGCTTGCCGCTTTGGAAACCGCTTACGGTGCTGATGTCTGGAAGCAAATCACAGCTGGATTCGAGAAAGTAACCCCTAACGTGAAAGTCGAAACAACCATTGATAAAAGTCTTGAAGATGTTATCGGACCTGGTATGAAATCCGGCGATTTCCCTGACGTTATCCATCTTGCTGTAGGCCAACCTAAAGGCCTAACTGAAACTTTCGTAAAAGATAATAACCTCACTGATCTTACCGATGTGCTGTCGATGACGGTCCCTGGTGAAAGCGTTACCGTGAAGGATAAGCTCATTCCTGGTTTTACAGATACAACGATTACGAACCCTTATGGTGATGGTAAGACCTACCTGATGCCAATGTTCTATAGCCCAACAGGCCTGTTCTACAATGCTGGCTTACTTGAGCAGAAAGGTTGGACAGTTCCTACGACTTGGGATGAAATGTGGGCATTAGGCGACAAAGCTCAAGCTGAAGGAATTGCATTGTTCTCCTACCCGACGACTGGATACTTTGATTCATTCTTCTATGCATTACTTAACGAAGTTGGTGGTCCTACATTCTTCACCAATGCGATGAATTACACGGAAGGTGTATGGCAATCAGCAGAAGCAACACAAGCATTTGACATTATCAGTAAGCTTGCAAGCTACACTGAGAAGACCGTTCCAGCCAATGCTAATAAAGATAACTTTACTAAAAACCAACAGCTTATTCTCGATAACAAAGCTATCTTCATGCCAAACGGCACTTGGGTCGTTGGTGAAATGGGTAAGGCACCTCGTGCAGAAGGATTCAAATGGGGATTCACTTCTCTGCCAGCTGTAGTAGATGGCGGTGACCGTTACTCCTACACCTTCTTTGAACAAATCTGGGTTCCTGCAAAAGCAGAAAATGCAGATCTAGCTAAACAGTTTATTGCATATCTCTATTCAGATGAAGCAGCTACTATTTTTGCCGCAGTTGGTGCAGTTCAACCGATTAAAGGTTTGTCCGAGCAACTGGAAGGTGACAATAAACTCTTCTATAGCATCTACGACAATGGTACAAAAGCGGCTATGGGCGCATTTGCCACAACCGATCCTGTTGAAGGTGTAAGCATTTCAGATACGGTATTTGGTACAGTGGATTCCCTCGTAACGAAAGCTAAGACACAAGCCCAGTGGGTTGAATCTATTACTAAAGCAAGCGATGCATTGCGCGGCGCATTGAAATAGATCAAGGCAACCCTATAAGTGCGTGTTCAAAAAGTCAGCTTTTCAGCACCGAGAAGATTGAATGAAGCTAGGGAGTGAGGAGCGGAGCGTAGGCAGTACCTACGTGAGCACCGGAAGGACCGGCTGAATTCAATCTTCGATGTCGAATACGCCTCCTGCTAACCTTCGTGATCAAAAGATGACTTTTTGAACAACCTCTATTAGATTTGTGAATCATGGTGGTATGCGAAAGCTACCACCGTTATTTTTACCTCAAGAAGGAGATGGGCACATGGAAATCAAGAAGGGACAAGGGCGTTTTATTTTCTTCTGTCTTGCTCCCGCCGTAATCCTATTCGTTGTGTTTCTAATCATACCAACAATCGATGTATTCCGTATGTCTACATACAAATGGGGCGGCTATACAGATGACAAAACCTTTGTAGGGCTGCAAAATTTCACCAAGCTTTTTCAAAGCGATAAATTCTATCAAGCATTTCAGAACAGTCTTCTACTTATCGTTCTAGTCACTATTGTTACCTTTGCTTTTGCACTTGTGTTCGCATCTATGCTTTCACGTGAGAAGCTCAAAGGGCAAAATTTATTAAGAATCATCTTCTATATTCCGAACATTCTGTCTGTCGTCGTTATTAGTGCTATTTTCTCTGCAATATATGATCCGAATAGTGGACTGCTGAATGCATTCCTGAATTTATTCCGTGGAGCAGCATCAGACCCTATCCTTTGGCTGGGGGATCAGAAGATCGTTATTTTCTCCCTTGCAGGTGCTATGATCTGGCAGGCCATCGGTTATTATATGGTCATGTATATGGCGAGTATGGCAAATGTTCCCGAAAGTTTGTATGAATCCGCCGAGCTTGAGGGTGCAGGACGAATGCATCAATTTTTCAGCATTACGATCCCGTTAATTTGGACGAATATTCGTACTACTCTTACCTTCTTCATCATCAGCACGATCAACATGAGCTTCCTGTTCGTTGTGGCGATGACCGGAGGTGGCCCGGACGGTTCCACTGAGGTATTCCTTAGCTATATGTACAAAGAGGCTTATACCAACTCCTCGTATGGTTACGGTATGGCCATCGGTGTTATTGTGTTCCTGTTCTCATTTGCACTAGCTGCTATCCTGAACGCAGTTACCAGACGCGACCATTTGGAGTATTAAGGAGGCGACAACTTGAAGAATAATAAACTCACACAGCGTGGTCTCAGCGACAGGCTCTATAAGAGCTTCATCTATATTGTGCTCATCGCCCTGGCCATCATCATTATCATCCCTGTAGCTTGGGCATTCATGGCCTCTGTCAAACAGGATATGGAGTTTTACGGCAATCCTTGGGTTCTTCCGCAAGGGTTCTATCTACAGAACTTTGCCGATGCTTGGCAGAAAGCAAAGATGGGCAGTTATATGCTCAACTCCCTCATCGTTACGGTGATTGCCCTTGGCCTTCTGCTCGTCATTGCATTACCAGCAGCTTATGTGCTTTCACGATATAAATTTAAAGGAAGCGTCTTCTGGAATATGATGTTTATGGCAGGATTATTTATCAATGTGAACTATATTGTCGTTCCGATCTTTCTCATGCTCAATAACGGTGACAAGGCCGTTCGCGGTTTTCTTGGACACCCTATATTTTTGAATAATTTATTCGTTCTGGCGCTTGTCTATGCTGCAATGGCGCTTCCCTTCACAGTTTATCTGCTGTCGGGCTATTTCAAATCATTGCCTAGGGAATACGAAGAAGCTGCTTCTGTCGATGGCGCAGGCTATTTCCGAACGATGGTTCAGATCATTATGCCCATTTCTAAGCCCAGCATTGTGACCGTGATCTTGTTCAATTTCCTTTCCTTCTGGAACGAATATATCATTTCGATGACTTTACTGACGAAGCCAGGCCTTCGAACATTGCCGGTCGGTCTAATGAATCTAATGGCAGCTCAGAAATCAGCCGTCGAGTACGGTCAAATGTATGCAGGTCTCGTGCTAGTCATGTTTCCAACCCTTATTCTATATATTCTAGTACAAAAGAAGCTAACCCAAGGCATGACCATGGGCGGGCTGAAAGGTTAAGGTGCTATTATGAGTGAATCCATGCACAATTTGTTACGTAGTTTATTGATACTCATTGTTTTTATTGTCGCTGTAGCACTCGTTATTATTGGACAAAAAAATATTGGTGCACCCGGGCTCGGACTTATGCTCTTGGGACTTGCACTTCTGATAGGTCTTCTCTGGTTCTATAATCGCAAATTCAAATAAAAAGGAGAGTATTTAACATGAACAAAGGACGGGTCACGATTCCAACAGATCTGGATATTATTCCTCAAACAAAAGAAGTCATGAAGCGCTGGGGCGCGGACGCTATACGTGATTGCGATGGGACTGACTTCCCAGCAGAACTGCGGGATGTCGATGCCAAGGTGTATTCCACTTACTATACTACTCGTAAAGAAAATGGATGGGCAAAAGAAAATCCTGAAGAAATTCAGCAATTGTATTTTATGACACCCTTCTATACAGCTGAGCAGTCCAGCCTTACGATCCCTCTAATGAAGGGACTTTATCCAGATATGCTGAAGGTGAATAGTCGTGACGATATCAAACGTTGGTGGGAAGTTATCGACCGTACCACAGGGGAAGCAGTATCGACTGAGCAATGGAGCTATAACGAGGAAACGGGCAGTGTCGTTATTCAAACCATCCCCTTCCATGATTATACCGTTAGTTTCCTAGCGTATATTATGTGGGACCCTGTACATATGTATAATGCCGTGACGAATGATTGGAAAGATGTTGAGCCTCAAATCACCTTTGATGTTCGTCAACCGAAAACACGTGAGTTCACGATGCAGCGTCTACGTCAATTTATCGAAGAGCATCCCTATGTCAACGTCATTCGTTTTACGACTTTCTTCCATCAGTTCACACTCGTCTTCGATGAGCTCGCACGTGAGAAATATGTCGATTGGTATGGATATTCAGCATCTGTGAGCCCTTATATTCTTGAGCAATTTGAACAAGAGGTTGGCTATCCGTTCAGAGCGGAATACATCATTGATCAAGGCTACCACAATAACAACTACCGCATACCGACGAAGGAGTTCCAAGACTTCCAAACATTCCAACGACGTGAAGTTGCCTTGCTTGCCAAGGAAATGGTCGATATTACACATGAATATGGTAAGGAAGCGATGATGTTCCTTGGTGACCATTGGATTGGTACCGAGCCATTTATGGAAGAGTTCTCCACGATTGGGGTAGATGCTGTCGTCGGTAGTGTAGGCAATGGTTCCACACTTCGGCTGATCAGTGATATACCTGGAGTGAAGTACACAGAAGGACGTTTCCTGCCTTATTTCTTCCCTGATACATTCCATGAAGGTGGAGATCCTGTAGGCGAAGCCAAAGTAAACTGGGTGACTGCAAGACGTGCAATCCTCCGCAAGCCGATCGACCGCATTGGTTATGGGGGATATCTGAAGCTAGCACTGGATTTCCCGGATTTCATGGACTACATTGAGAGTGTCTGTGATGAATTCCGTACGTTGTACGATAATGTACAAGGAACAACACCCTACAGCGTCAAGACCGTTGCCGTACTCAACTGCTGGGGTAAAATGCGTGCATGGGGCAATCACATGGTTCATCATGCTCTCTATCAGAAGCAAAATTATAGCTATGCAGGAATCATAGAGACGCTATCTGGCGCACCATTCGATGTCAAATTCATTAGCTTTGATGATATTAAAAAGGATCCTTCCATTCTTAAAGGAATCGATGTCATCTTGAATGTTGGTGATGGCGATACGGCTTATACCGGAGGGGATTGGTGGCTAGATACAGACATCGTAACCACTGTGAAGCAATTTGTTCACGAAGGCGGTGGGTTCATCGGTGTAGGCGAACCTGCAGCTCATCAAGCGAACGGAAGGTACTTCCAGCTGGCAAACCTTCTTGGTGTAGAGCAAGAACGAGGCTTCACCCTCGGTTATGATAAATACAACTGGGAAGAGCAAGATCACTTTATTACTGAAGACTGCGGTGTAGATGCAGAAGGAAATAAGATCATCGATTTCGGTGAAGGCAAGAAGAATATATTCGCTCTCGAAGGCACCACCGTCCTCCGTCAGGTTGATAAAGAAGTGCAACTCGCAGTGAATGAATTCGGTCGTGGACGAGCTGTCTATATCAGTGGATTGCCTTATAGCTTTGAGAATAGTCGACTTCTCTACCGTGCGATCCTCTGGAGTTCTCACAGCGACCATGAACTTCAACGTTGGTTCAGCGACAACTACAACATCGAAGTCCATGCCTATGTCAAGAACGGCAAATACTGTGTTGTAAACAACACGTATGAACCTCAGGAAACCGTCGTTTATCGAGGCGATGGCTCTAGCTTCTCACTCCAGATGGAAGCGAATGAGATCAAGTGGTATGAGATTTAAAATAAAAATAAGAACCCATTAACAATATAAAGCCTCTCACCCAATTTATGTTTTAAACTTAAATTGGGCGAGAGGCTCTTATTATATATAATTACTGTTATCGATGTTGATCGACAAGAATTTGATTCCCGTCTGGATCTTCAATTATAAAGTGTGAGGGTCCTTCATTTGCTTCGTCTGCTTCAGTCAGCATATTCATTCCTTTTGCTTTAAGCAGCTTTTGAATTTCTCGAATGTCCGTAAACGTATCGAGATTTTCAGCATTTTCATTCCACCCGGGATTAAAGGTCAGGATGTTCTTTTCAAACATTCCTTGAAATAACCCAATGATACAATTTTCATTCTTCATAATAAGCCAATTTTGTGTAATGTCACCACCTAAATCTTGAAAACCAAGGCTTTCGTAAAAAGATTTTGATACATGAATATCCTTTACGTTTAAACTTACAGAAAATGCGCCTAGCTTCATATTTTCTACCCCTTTTATTCAAATCTTTAGATAAATTACCACAACAATTCCCCTTGGATTATCCTACCTAACTATATCATCCTTTTTAGACGCTCATTTTATTCATACTGGTTGTTTAGGCTTAGGTATGTATGATACGATAATGCATTATGCTAATGATGTACATATGCTTAGTACAATAGGTCATTAATTATGAATTCGGAGGAATACACCCATGCTAAAGCACAAAGCTTTAACACGCATCACACTTGCCATCATACTTTTAACAACGATCTTCTCAGGGGTAGCATACGCCGCCTCTTCTACCAAGATTGACGTGAACTTTTATAACTTAAAATACTTCTTCAATGGCATTGAAAAGAAAGCTCCTGAGGATAACAAGGGGTTCATTTACAAAGGGACGACTTACGTTCCACTTCGATTTGTAGCGGACAACTTGAACCAAGTTGTAAAGTGGAAAAGCGACACATACACCATTTCAATGACTTCAAAGCAATTAGGGGCAGAAACTGGGGGTAACGTGACCGATGCTGAGCGTTTAAAAGAAGCAGAGCAAAAAATTGCTGAGCTGGAAAAAAGACTGAACGATCAAGGGTCGTCATCCTCACATGATGGCTGGGTCACCTACGAAACGAAAAACTTGAAACTACATTTCACACCGAAAGCCGACGAGAAGTTTCACTATCTTTACACAGAAGCTGAAAATATTTTGAAGGCACACGAGAAGTTCTTCGGCGCTAACACGCTAACAAAGAAAGTAGAGATATGGATACATGATGGTGACGGTATCTTCAAAATCGACACTGGAGCATTCTATAACGAGCAGCATAATGCCATTAAACTTGCGGCAGAAGAATCATATAACATGGCTGGAGATGATGCAGTCCGATTCGTATTTGCTCATGAACTGGCCCATGCTTACCTACATCAGAAATGGGATATTCACAAGCTTGGGTCAACGCTAAGTGGCAGATTAAACTGGCTGCTTGAAGGACAAGCCGACTACCTTGCTAAGAAAGTGCTTGGATACTCTCAGTATGGTTCCCGCTCCGATCCAGCAGGTGACAAGCGTGATCTTGCATTCTATAAAAATGAACTGAAAACACGTAATAGCGCTTCAGGATGGGCACCGATTAATTGGAGCAACATCAAGTCATTTGCCGACTTAAATGCATATCCAAATGAATACTTCGCATTTGAAAGCATGGTGTTCTTCTTACAACAAAACTACAGTCATGATCAATACTTAAATCTCTATAATGAAATAGCAAAAGGATCTCTGCCTTCCACCGCCTTCAAGAATGCCTTTGGTAAATCCGAAGAAACACTCGTTTCGGAATACAAGAAATACCTTAGCGTTGAATAAATATAGTAAAAACCCGACCACCTCTCGCGGTCGGGTTTTTCATGGTATTGGTGGAGCAGAACCATGGCTGTACAAATCCACAATTCTCCGCAGCTTAATCGTTATTTATTTGCGGTTTACCTCTTGCCCGGAAGCATGATCGATTGATGCTTCCTGAATTTCTCCAAACGCCCAGTGATCATTCGGGACATCCGACCATCTTGCGGCCATAGTAGTTAACGGACCTCTACCTAGCAATCTATTGAGCATCCCAACCACCTCTGCACGCTTCAATGTCTGCTCAGGTCGGAACGTACCGTCCGGATAACCGCTGATGATGCCAGTCATTTTCAATTGCTCAATGGTTGTTTGTGCCCAATGCCCTTTTACATCTGAGAAGCTTTCGCCGCCGTTTAGGCCGTTGCTTGACAATTTGGATAAGATCAGTGCAACTTCAGCGCGGGTAATCATCCGCTCCCGCTTGAAACTTCCATCCGCATAACCTTCCATCAATCCCATTTTCGTCACTTGCTCAATGGCCTCTTGGGCCCAGTAGGTCGAAGCGACATCGGTGTAAGTGATGTGGGCTTTGTTGGCTGCTTTCTCCGATGTTCTGAACAGCAGGGTTGCCATTTCAGCGCGGGTAATGCTATTATCCGGACCAAATGTACCATCGGGATAACCGGAAATATATGCTTTGTGTTGCTTCTCTACTTCTGGCTTCTCCACTTCTGGCTTCTCGTCTTTTTTAATTGGTTCACTTTGCTGATAACTGTCGCTTCCTTCGTAAGAAGGCGACTCCAGCAATCTCATTTCAATGGAGGCGGTAATTACAGTCGCCGTTTCATTGCCTGCTGCATCTTTGAGCTTCATGTACACCGTTTTGATGCCGTTACCTGCTGATAATGTCCATGTCTTCATTCCGGCAACCGGCTCCCACTTGCCCCAGCTTACCTCGTCGTTGGAGATCAACATCTCGACATTGCCTGTTCCCGGGACCGATGGAGGCAGCGCAGCTGCTAGTTTCATGGAAGCACCCAGTTCCCGCAGGATCAAATGGTTAGTTGACGCTATCTGTATCGGCTGCTTCTCTGCTCTTGACAAAATAATAGTTCCTATCCCATCGGGATCTTCGCCTGTCACCGTCAGAGTAACTGATACCGAATCGGTCGTCGCCGCTCCACCGTTAATACTCAATGTCCCTGTAGGAGCGGTTTTGTCGAATGTCACACTGTTACCACTGCTGTCTGTTAATGCCCATATGGTGTTATAGGTATAGTCGAGTCCAACCGCACTGATGACAATGGCCACCTCCCCTTCGCTGTCACTAGCTGTGAACGTATATGATCCACTGTACACGTTATCGCCAACACTCTTGAGGGGTGTTGCTAATCCAGAATAACCGATAAATACTTCCGTCCATCCGCTTAGCCCCCTATCAGTTGTAAACGTCACGGTCACGGTGTCGCCTACTTTGGCAACTCCGGGCGTCGGATTACTGCTCGATATGCTGTCCAACGTCACTTGCACAGGAAGCGCGTTATTGTATAAATATACCGTGACGGCATGTGCTGCGTCTTTGGTAGATTCGGTTCCTTTATCAGTAGAAGTAATGACAAACTTATAGGTTCCGTTTCTTAAATCGCCGATGTCGGCTGCGGCTACTGACCCGTCCGCAGCGCTCGTTCCAAGTAAGATGGGTGGCTCTAACTCATTAGAATCAACTGCCCCATTGGAATTACTATCGTTCCATAAATACGCTGTTACCGGCAAATTTGCTCCTACTGCATTCGGAGTGCTTTGGAGTTGATCCTGCGTTCCCGTGTAGTTATCTACAACGGAAAATTTAGAAACATCGACATCGGATCGGAGCTTTATCGGCTTGCTACCAGCAGCGGTCCAGTTACCGTCCACAGCAGAATAATTTAAATAAATGGAAACCTCATATTCACCTCCGGCCAGTTGCGTTCCCGTACTGTCCAGATTATCGGTGGAATAGCCTGTCCAATTCCAAGTCCAATCCTTCGGATCGGGTCCGTGCAGGACCGAAGCTATAGGCTTATGGATTGCAAGATTACGAGTCTCTCCCGATGGCAAAATATAAATATCAAACGTAAAATCCTGTCTAATACCGTTACTCCAACTACCCGCATGGTTAGATTCCAACCATTGAACGGAAATATCTCTGCCGTCTATACCAACATGAGTCTGATCATTGTCTGTGGCATTGCCGGCAGCGGCCGTCCCATAGGCTGCAAAGCCCAGTTGAAGTTCGGTTTGATCCGCCGCAATCTCCAGGTTTTTTAATGGGATTTTGTATTCGTATACTTTATGCTCATAGGACACCTTATCGGTGTACGTAAAGAATGGCTGGCCCCAAGCCGTATCGGACACGGATGCTTTAAACTCCTTGGCCCCGGAATTCGTTTTAACATAAACCTTCGTATAATCCGCATCCCCGTCAAATGTATTGTCAGAAGTAAAATCAATGGCGACATACAAATTGTCATCGTCATTCCATACCCATCCATACGTTATACCTTCTGGATGACCGGAATCCGGTACGGTATACTGCTGAAAGAACGGCGCTTGCGAAGAGATCTCATTTAATTGCCCGTCCATGACTTGATTTCCCCGAAAAGAGTTTAGTGTATAAGTATAGTACTCGGAATTGAGATCAAACTCCTTGTATAAATTGCTGGTTGGATAATGAAAAGGAATTTTACTGATGACTTCCGGTTCAACACGCCCATCGATTTTCAGTATACTGCCGGGATTCCCGCTAGCAAACTGCAAGATCACGCCGGATGCCTCGATATTGATTAAATCTTGGTCTGCAGCCGCTAGCTTGCGAACAGATGCAGCTGTATCCCCGTTTACCTCGATTGGAGATTGAGTGCCAAGTAAAACGGAATCAAGATGTGATTTCCCGCCTCCTTGCTGCATTATCCTGATTACCGCAGGCTTGTCTGCCTGAGTGCCTTTCAGTTGAAGCGATTTTTCAGATACAAACCGACCGTAAGTCAGATAGCCTTGCTCGATCCAGTCTCCGTCTACTGAAATCGAAACTACCAATTCTCCATACTCTTCATGACGATCGGCATGTACCGATTTGCTCCAAATAGGAAGAATACATAACAGCGCTGTAACAAGTAGCAACAAACTTCTTTTCATACTTAAATTGACCATAGTTTCCTCCTATAACCCTTATTGATGTCATGCCTCTGAAAATATGGATTTCCCATTATTCTCTTTCCTCCTCGAAGTAAAAAACTCTCCACAATCCAGTTCCCGCAATTTTCTAGATGCGGTCACTGAATTGCATTAATTGGTAGTATAACAGAGCACAATGAAAGAATAATGAAAGATCATTGACATGCTGTACACACTAAAGAGTTTGAGGAAAAAGCAAAAATCCACAACCTCCTGCGGTTGTGGATTTACAAGGATAAACATCTTTAAAAATGAATCTATAATACCTTGAATTACCTTGATCATACACTTTTCGCAATTTCCATAGCACGAGATAAAAATTCAGTACTCCCTAACTCATCGTTTCAATTGGGGCTTGGGAATCTAACAACTAGCTACTCCCTTTTGTAGTGTAAAACAAATTCAAGATATGAATATTAATGTAGTAATTCGGAGTAAGAAGAGGATGTCGCTTGTGAAAAAGTATTCTGACTGGCGGCTCTCATTCTCTTGTCTTAACCAATTCTAGAGAAGTATATTCCTTTAGTAGGAATTACGATGGTCAATTAGGACATGGGGATGATAGGGATGCTTATTACATTCCAACGAAGATGGTCAGGTTATCGGATGTCCAAGCCATCGCCGCAGGAGGAAACCATTAACGATAGGAACGCATTACAGCATAGACGGTGGTACAATTACGATAAAGCAAACTTATTTAGCAACATTGACTGACGGTACAGTCACGCTGGGGTTCACCTTTAGCGCTGGCGCAAACCAAAGCTTAATCATTACTGTAAGCAACAGTACTCCATCAGGCGGCGACGGCAGTGGGAACACGGGTGGAGGCTCAAGTCCAACACCAGAAACAAAGCCAGTTGATAAGGTAGAACCAACAAAACAGCGTTCATTCTCTGATATTAACGGCCACTGGGCTGAAGGAATGATCAAACAAGCGGTAGAGCAAGGCATTGTCAAAGGTTATCCCGATGACATATTTAAGCCTAATGCAACCGTCACTCGCGCGGAATTTACGGTCATGTTGATGAATGCTATAAAGCCGATCAGCAAAGGTGCTGAGCTGAGCTTTGGCGATGCAAAGCAAATCGGCATATGGGCACAAACAGCGGTAAGACAAGCTGTAGCTGAAGGAATTATGTCTGGCTATAGCAATGGTACATTCCGTCCAAGTGCAGTAATTACGCGCGCCGAATTGGCCGTCATGATTGCAAAGGTAGCTGGAATAACTTCTACACAAGTAAGCCCAACTGGCTTTGCTGATGACAGCGAAATTCCTGACTGGTCCAAATCTGCAATTGCTGGAGTTAAGAAGTTAGGCAACACTAGCTGAAGCCGTTACGATGATTATGAATCTATTACAAGTGAAACTTATACTTTCCTATATTTTGAAATAAGCGCAAGATTCGAGGTTAACCTCGAATCTTGCGCTTTTCACTTGAGTATAGCCCAATTTAGAAGACCTGTGTTACAAGAATTCCCGCAGTATTTCAACTGCTTGCATGCGATCAATGACGCCTAATTCACTATAAAGATTGCTAATATAATTACGTGTGGTGCCTTCAGCAATATGGAGCTTTGACGCTATTTCTCTGTTATTTAATCCACTAACTATTAATCTAGCCAGCTCTACTTCGCGATCTGTTAGGTTAATCTCATCCCGCTCTATTAAAGCAGACTTTTTTTGCACATTCATATGTGATAGCCTTGTTGCTAATCTGGCTGCTACTGCCGTTGGCAATATGAACTGACCCGTTATCGCATCACGAATCGCAGCAATCATTTTATCTGCTTCCATATCCTTCAGCAAATAACCACTTGCCCCATTAGCCATCCCCTCGATAATATAGTCATCATCCAGAAAGGTAGACAAGATAAGAACAGAAGTCTTTATTGGAAGCTGTTTTATTGCTTTCAATGCCGATATTCCATCCATCACTGGCATCTGAACATCCATCATAACAAGGTCTGGGCCAAGTTCCTTTACTAACTCAATCGCCTCTTTCCCGTTTCTAGCTAAACCAACCACCTCCATATCATCTTCCAAATCCAGAATTGTTCTTAATCCTTCACGTGTTAACATCTGATCATCAGCTATTACAAGTTTGATCACCTATACAACCTCCATTAATGGGGGAAATCTACTATTTCAATAGCAGAATCATCTAATAGGGTATATACATTCGCAATACATATCCTTGATCTGGCTCAGATTCGATATGTAAGCCCCCTCCTAGCTGTTCTACACGATCCTCCATTACTCTTAGACCAAAGCCCTTCTTGATCTCGCTTGTTCCCTGCCCATTATCCTTCAATCGAAATTGCAAGGATGATCCATCATCATTTAGGCGGAAATTAAATTCCTTACTATGACCATGTCGCATACCGTTCGTTAACCCTTCTAATAGAGAGTGATAGATTAATTTCTTAATGACCACCGATATATGAGGTAATGGATCCATTTCCCGATGAATAACGACACCTGTGTTACGCTCAGTATCTAACATAAGCTGGCTCAGGGCTTGAACAAGATCATAATATTTATCTTCCTTAAGCATGTGAACAGAGCTGCGAATTTCACTTAAGCTATGTCTAACCAAATCCTGCGCTTCCTTTAAGCGATTAACAGCGCCATCCATGTCTTTGTGTAGCAATCGTTTGCCCGCCTCAATCTGAAGGACAGTCGAAGTTAGCGTATGACCAACAATATCATGAATCTCCTGAGCAATTCGATTTCTTTCTGCATAGACGGACATCTCAGCTAAAGCTGCAGATGTTTCTTGCATTGATTTCTCCAGGCTTTGTGTTCGTTCCTCCACTTGCTCCTCCAAGCTATTCTTCAAGTGTTGGATACGAGAAAACAGCTTGGCGTTAGCTACAGATATCGCACATTGAGAACTGAGCAGTTTGAGTACATCCAACCGCTTCTCTGTAAATACCCCTGTTAATAAATTATTATCCATATACAGCAAACAAATTAGTTTACTCTGATGCATAATAGGTAAACATAACACTGATCTCAATGTACGATTACGCACATAGGCATTGCGAATGAAAATATCTTGATTGGCAGCATCGTGAAGCACTAATTCCTTCATTGTTCTAGCCGTATACTGAATAATGTCCGTAGGTACAAGCTCATCAGACTCATCCAATGGAATAGATTCAATCTTAATCTCTTCGACCGTTCCGTACGCCTCAATCATCCAACCATTGTCGTTCTCAAAAATCAATGCACCATATTCCGCACCTGCATTCTGAAGCATAATGTGCATTAATGTATGCAGCAATCGATCCATTTCCATCTCTCCAGATAAAACCTGAGCGGACTTAACAACAGTGAGATAATCCACCCGCTCCAATTCGCTTTCTCGTATCTTGTGTAACAAGTGTGGGTACTTCTCCTCCATATCCGCTACCTTTGCCAATGCTCCCCATTTCTGAAAAGCTTCACACGCTTCATTCATGTACACCTTCGCAAGCATGAATTTTTCTTTATGTAGAGCATATTTGGCGAAGCGTTCAGCAATGATACCTGTATCATGAATATGTCCATAAGCGCGAGCGGCATTAATTGCACGTTCATAATAGTCCTCCACTTGGCGATCGTTCCGCTTCAGAATAGCCATTTCTGCCTTCATTAACATATACTTATGTAAATAATTTTCCGGACAACGATGCGCTGCAGTCTGCGTTTTCTTCAAGCATATGCGAATCTGTTTGATATACTCCGCTTTCTCCCTATCATGACTGTCGTCATAAATTTCTGCCAGCACTAATACTTGATAGAAGTAATGATTGGATCGATCGAAAAGTGCCTCCTCGCTATTCTCTACAAGAACGACACTTAACATTATTGCTTCATGCGCATCCTTGTAATGAGCGAACAAATAGCGCGTAATATATTGATAGACGAATATTAATTCCTGTAAATAATCATGTACAACGCCGGATGTACCTAGAAGAAATGAAGCATCTTCAATATCGATCTCCCTAAACGGATCGTCCTCTGCCTGATCACCAGTAAGAGTTGTAAGCAATTTAGAGAGAATTATTGCTTGCTTAATATGCAAACTGTTATTGCCTTTCAGCAAAAAGTCACCGTTGGCTAATAATCTTACATAAATATCTTGCAGCGGACATGAAAAATTAAACAACAGCCCGCAATTTAGCAATATACTGTGGTTGAAAATCCCCCCTGTATCCCCATCCTTCAAACGCAACTTGCCAGCATCATCGGTGAATGCCAATAACCAATCTGGCTCAAATCGCCGCCAACTATCATAACATAATGAAACAGAGTTATAAGCCCTAGGATACAGATTAGGGTGCGATTTCGAAATGGTACAAGCAAGTAACCCCCATTTATAAGCTGCTTCATAGCGATAGAAACGAAAATTCAATATCAGCGTATAACCTGCAAACCCAATGGCTGCTTCAGGGGTCATACCATAATCCATCGTCATATCCAACATCATTAAGATTGTGGAGGACCAGGCATTCCGATCCACTATAAAGGTTGAATCGGCCATGTGATTGAGAACCTTCATGGCTATTATATGGGTTTCATCTGTCATCAAAGACAGAGCAGCAATGGATTCAACAGAGTGCTTTCGTAACTTCCAGTGTAATTTCACCCATTGTATTGATCCCCCCGTCGCAGTTGGGGAAAAGTCACAGGGTACATTCAAAAGCTCCATAGTCTTCTTTCCTATTGCGATTACTTCATGGTGGTTCTCACGATATATTTCTAACTCCATCAAGATCAAGTTGACTGAAACTTTATCTTGGTTTGCAACCACCTTCTTCATTAATAGGTCGATAATTCTAATGGCTGTAGTGCAGTTTCCACCAATAAATTCCGCATAAGCCCTCTCCTTATGGGATTGAAACATAAGCGTATAATTGCTTTCCCAAATGCTATCATCCAATAACTCTGTCGCTGTACGTAAATATTCCAATGCAGCGGTAGATTCAGACATTTGCTTAGCTTCTAGTCCCGCTTGCAGATTTAGCTCCGCCAAATCCATTTTCTGTTCTGGAAGATGGAGCAATTGCACAACTTGATTCAAATGATGCAAAGCATCAGATACTTGAACATCTTCACCCAATTTAATGCGTTCAGCTAACAGCATGCCTATTTTCAAATGTAAGTTGGTACGTTCCAACTCGGCAATACGCTCATAAGCCGCATGATGTATGGATTCATTTTGAAAAATATAGCTTAATCGTTCATTATCCTTTGGCTGTAATAGTCGTAATTGAGTAGCATGATCGATAAATTCCACTACTTGCTCCATAGTAAGTCCTGTTACCATTTGCAACATGTACAATTCGAATTCCTTGCCCAGAAATGCTGCTGAACCAAGTACGAGCGATGTGGGGTCCGGCATCTTCCTCAGCTCATTCTCACCAGTAATACCAGGTAGAATATGTTGTTCTGATACCAGTCCTGCTTGCATGATCCATTGTTCTGATATATCATGAGTTGCTAAAGGGAATTCCCTTACTTTTCCAAATATCCGAAGTTGAACATCACATTCCTTCAGGTCTGCGCTGATGCCGTATGCACTTGCATATCTCTCATCCGGCATCTTCGACATACATTTATTTATAATTTCCGATATCATTCTAGGAATAGATGGTGATTTCTTATGAATAGGGTCAGGGTTCACTGTGAGATGCTGATGCACCAAATCCATGGCATTATGTGATTGAAATGGTAAACTTCCCGCAAACCATTCATATAACGTAACGCCTAGTGAGTAAAAATCCGTACGGTAATCCGTCGTCATACCTGTTCTACCCGTCTGCTCTGGTGAAAGATAGGGAAGTACGAAGACTGGCCTTCCTGAGGATTGCAACAAGGGACTTTGATTCCATGCAGTACGACATAGACGAATATCAATGAATTTCACATCTGTATAATCAGCATTGACGATCAAGGAAAATGGCGTAATTTCGTTCAATGTCATTTGTGCATGGTGAAGCTGGCCAAGGCTTTCTGATGCAGAGATTGCTACTTGTAAAAGCTCTGGCAACTTTAACGAAGCCCTTGTCTTGGACAACAATTGCTCAAGCGTTGTTCCCCCAGAATCCTTAAGGAGCAGGATTGGTCGAGTTCCCACGAATTCTAAAGAATGAGGCTCGAGTACACCCTTCCCATGCAATTTGCGAAGACATTCATATTCATACTGAAAAGCAGCAACCAACACGCGATCAGGGTATGCTTGGACACTCGTCTTGGCGATCACATTCAGCCCATCCTCAAGTCGTTGCATTCGGTATAAACGAACCTCTCCATCATTTCCAATATCCTCGATTATTCTAAAACCTGTTAGTTCGATCATCTTCACCTGCTTCATTAGCCTATATTTTAAAAATGAAAATAGAAACCGATTCATCATTGCTTTGACTTTATTATAACATCATATAATTAGGAGGCGGTTTCATAATAATAAATTTGATACAATACAGTCCTCTCACATTAAGCTAAAACAGAAATAAAACTTATCTTCAGTAGGTACACGCAACATGGAACTTAACGAAGCCCTCATCCTTTTGCTAACCCATGGTATTCCAATTTTATTCTTCACTTATATGGCGACAGATGTATTGCTTCTCAACAAAAAAAAGACCGAACATATTCTGCTTAGCCTCATTCGATCTTTGTTATTTAATGTTATTTACCGAAGATTATATTAGAAATCAAGTTTCTATCGAATACAGTCCGATACTATCTTCACTATGGTTAAGATGCAAATTTTCTCCTATTCTTCAACATGACTACCTCCATATTATTATTAAGATACATTTCCCCTTCTTATATAAGATCATTCATATCGACTCCGAACCTATAACATCCATTTCAAGGATTTCCCTGACTAATGTGACTTTTCTCCAATCCATTATCATAATCTATTATAAAAAGACAAAATAGTAACCACTGTCATCAATTGTGTCATATGACACAATGTAATTTAATGGTTGAACGTTAACGGAAAAGGCAGGCATCTCAGAGAATCCTCTGTGATACCTGCCTGCTTGGTTAGTTCAGTGCCCGCTTTATGATGATGATGATGATGGTAATCGTCTTCATGCCCAATGGTTACTACTTATTCACCATGGATTGAATGCGAGGTTCCAGTTCCAACAAGTGAAGCAGCATCACACTGGTTTCTGCGCGAGATGCTTCGCCCTTAGGACGCAGTTCTCCTTGATATCCGCCGATGATCCCAGCTTGTACCGCAATTTGTACAGCATCTTTAGCGAATCCACCCACTGTATTCCAATCCTTAAAGTCTACTTGCTGTTGAGTAGGTAAAACATCCGTTTGCACAAGACGCATAAGCATGACAATCATCTCTTCACGAGTAATCGTATGATCGGGTTTGAAGCTTACATCTTGATAACCCTTCACCACACCATGCTTAGCAAGTGTATCAATGGCTTCAGCTGCCCAATGGTTCGTTACATCCTTAAAGGCCGTTGACCTTTGACTCGTATCTTCAAAAACAAACAATCTGGTCAGCAGAGTCGCAAATTCAGCTCGTGTAATGGAACGATTCGGTCTGAATGTATCGTCTGGATATCCACTAATCACATCCAGTCTAACCCATGTATGAATCGTTTTATTTGCCCAATGCGTGATCGTATCCAAATATCTGTTGTGGACCGAAGCATTCACATTCCAGCTTGTCTCCAGTTTCTTTAGTGTCGCATTCCAGTCGATCATTTGAAGGTTAAACAATGCTTGCTGAGCTGAACCATCTGGACTAGATGGTTCGCTTACACCGGATGAATCATCCGGAACCTTCGGTGACGTGGTCGAATCTGGTATCGATGGAACTGGTTTAATTTCTGGTTCTGGTTCTGGTTCTGGTTCTGGTTCTGGTTCTGGTTCTGGTTCTGGTTCTGGTTCTGGTTCTGGTCCTGGTCCTGGTTCTGGATTTGGATTTGGATTTGGTTCCGGTGTCGTATCCGTATCCTTTTTGATTTCCAAAGTGATCGGCTCCAAGGCATATTCTTCTCCTGTCTTAAGCTTCACCTTAGCCGATACTTTATGAACTCCTGGATCTGACAAGGTCGCTAAACGCTCTTCACTCGTTCCGTTGTAAGCGACCGTTTCCCAAGCTTCATCGTTCACCTTGAACATCGCTTGCGCAAGTTCAAATCCATCTACCTCATATGCAGTCAGGCCAACTTCAACGTCGCCTGTATATATCTCCCCGCCCAGCTTGTTCCCTTTCGTATTTAGAGCAAGTTCTGGTCTGTTGGTTTGTGTATTCGTCACATCGAACGTGTAAGTTATCGTTTTGCCGCTCTGACTAGCAGGCTTAACCGTAACTTTAAAACGATGAGGCGTACCCGCCTGTGAACGTTCCAAGGCTTGACGGAAGGAGACAAATCCCGCTCCAGTCGATAACGTCTTACCCTTTATATCCGTTAAAGTTACTGTCGCATTCGGATTGGATGCCACTGCTAGCATATTCGTAGCCTTCAGGTCCGATACGTTCAGTGAATAGGTTGTCTTGTCGGCTTCAAATTCTAGTGGAACACCTTCTAGATCGACCACACTAAGCGTACCATCTAGATTCTTTCCATCTTCAAGGAAGAACATCGTCTGTACGGATTCTCCCTTGTTCTTGAAGCTTACCTTGCCATCCTTGATTTCTTCTGAACCAAAACGTAACAGCTTGGTGGCATCCGTTACGATATATTTGGATTCTATGACTTTTCCATCTTGATCCAAAAGATTCACGAGTACGTTGCCAGAAACAATGTTCGCCATGTTCATATTTTGCATCGTAACGGTCACTTCGGACCCAGCCTGTGCATTGCTTAAGCTTGTCGACAACAGGACCGGATCACTCTTATATTTGGTGGCAAGATGCTCAGCAGTAACTTTGACGCTATTATTGGAAGAGTCAAATTCCTTAATCACTTCCCCTTGCGCATCTACTACCCATGCATGCACGAATACATTCAATCCAGCAGCAGGAATTTCCCCCTTTTGAAGTGTATTCAAATAGCTCTTCACGTCGAAATCAAGGGTATTCGTATATCCACCTTGATCCATAAGCTCTAAGGAAGCATGGTCAGAGATATCCAGTACTTGGCCGATTAAATGATCCGCATCAAATACGCCGTCCTTATACAGACCGAATTTAACGATTCTTCCCTTTCCAGCCAAGCTAGCTTGGGATTTATTGTAGATCGGAATCGAAAGTTTACGCTTCCCGTCTTCTTCCTTCATCACATGGACTTCAGATATACCCACATCAGGAATATCCAACGTGACCGTTCCTGAAGTTGACAATTGGGTTCCATCTGCAAAATGAACCGTGACATCATAAGGTATATCCTTGATCGATGCGGGAACCCCATATGTTGCGATGTATGCCTTCGTTTCATTTGGCACTTGCGTCAGCTTGTCATAATTGGTCTTCTGACCATCCAATTGAATATCTACAGATTGAATTTTACTCATTCCTTGATTCACCACATTGAATTGAATAGGCAAGTCGAATCCAGGAATAATTTCTTCCGGGTTATAGATGATGTTGCTAGCCTTAAACCCGTTTTGATAATTGGCGCTTAACGTGTACATGTCACTTACACTCTTAGACACATGGACCGGTATTGCATCCCCTGTATCCGTAGGTGACGTCGGTATAATCGTTCCCACGGTCTGCGTATCGGTCGTATAGGTGGTTCCCAGAATAAGAGCTTGAACACCGTAACCTGACCCAGCGGATACATAAGCACTAATGGCATCGGCCTCCGTGTAATCCGGAAGTGTTCCTAGAGATAAGACGCCCGATAGGAATAGTCCGTCTGCATCCTCCCCAAATTTGACCGCATTGATCGAATCACGCGAAGTAATCTTGTTCGCATCCATTTGCGTCTCTGCATCTTTCCAAATGATCGAAAGTTTATCCAATGTTTTATCTGCAGAGGTGGTGCGGGCAAATGTAAAGTTTGGATTGATCTTGACTTCGTTAGCACCTTTAATGGCTGACAAACTGTCTACGAAATTCGAATCCACTTCACCATTCTGTTCAAACGCTAGCAATCGAATATTGGAATCTGTTAATCCATTGCTTTGCGTTGACGAATACCAACCAAGTATAAATCTCTCTTGTCCGTCTTGGAACCGGGCACTGGTAAGCTTCGGATTCTCATTCGCATTCTGGTCTTGTGTAACCTGTAAGTTCTTGATGACGCCTTTCGTTTTCCATGTCTTCGAGGAAGCAGTGGCATCCACATCCGTATCCAGAACACTGTATATGATCTGATTGCCAGAAGCCTGCGGTCCATGATTATCCTCCTGATTCAGCGTGTATACAACCGCAGCCCGACCGTTACTCAACATTTCGCTGGATAATCCCATCACTGGACCTTGGGTACCGTTATAAAGTGTTTCCGGTTCACTCCATGTTTGGGTGGCATCGTTGTGTACAGTATACATAATATGATCGGATTGAGAGAAATCCAGTGGATTATCTATATTCCCGGCGACTACGCTTCGATAAGCAACGAGCACTTTACCATTGCTGACCGAAACCACGGGTGCTACATCCGGAGTCTGGTTGTCTGTCAAACGATACGTTTTCCATCCAGTTCCGTTATAGATAGATACCATGACTTCAGCGCTGTTGTTCATAAGCATGATTTCCTCATTGGTCAATGCTGCACCGGCCTTTTTGCCTATGATCTGATTCTGTCTGACCCAAGTCGCTGCAAGTAGATTCCCTTCGCCTGAAACATGCAGATTCGTATCCCCATAGCCCTTTGGTACATCTGTAGCAATAGGTCCTCGATCTATATAATTATTTCCGCTACGTACCATCCAGGAGGCAACCGTATCCTCTACCTTCACGCTTCCCCCATCAGACAAATACACGGCAATTGAGCCATCGGCTGCTACTTCCGGATTTGAATAAGGATAGGCATTACTTTGCAACACTTGTGGCGTATTGGCTGACGTTACCTGTATTCCAGAGTGTTGTGACCACGAACGACTCTTCATATGGTCAATTGACTGTCCAGAAGCATTCCAAGCTCGCTCATATTCCTTCAGATAGTCCCGGTTCTCCAATGTCTGTGAGTTGATGACTTGCATTGGGTCCTCCCCAATTGACTTCATGTAAGCAAGGGTCGCCATCTCTACATTCGCCGCGCTAAGAGGCACCTTACTGTTAGCTTGCCAGTATTCCTGAATGGCTGTCCAATGATTGAACATCCAGGAATGACTATACCGAAGTGACGCAAAGTCATGACTGAAAGATAAGAAGAGGAACTTGAGGACCACACGAACACCTACTACGCCTTCAAGCGATAGTTTATTTCCGTATTGTACTTGCTTGCTTCCCGTAGCTAAATAATCCCGATTCAGCCATGTGCTCGTATTGTCAACGGTCACTCTACCAAATATGCCAATCTTCGCAGCAATAATCGAATAATCAAAACCAAATCCCCCGAATGCCTCCACATACGCAAAGATACGAAGAGAAGTCAGATAGTCATTGACGCTATCCAATGCTGGATTGTTCCAGGCCAGGTCAGGTAGCGGACTGAATAGCACATTTGTCGCAAAGTCAACCTCCGCGCCTCCCCCAACGGTAAATGAGAATGTCACCGGAATAGGACCGGCCATCATATTCCAGGATTGCGTATACGAGAACTCCCCTCCTGCATGGAATCCGCCAGAGTGCAGGATATTCTCCCATTTACCCGTATTGGGATTGAATTTAATTTCGCCCACGTAATATCCGCCGAAGGCAAGACCTGGATCCGCACTACTAGAACCTTTCTTGCTAGATTTCAGTTCATCTTTCTGCTTCTGCACATAGGAAGGATTTATGAAACTCTTTACATCTCCTATGCCGGGAATGAAGTCTTTCGAGCCCGTTTGTAAATAATTCACGCCTAATCCCTCGGAATCTACCTTTGCCAATTCCCCTTGATTCATAACGATAAAGGTTTTATAGACGGTCGGATCAGGTGTCGGAATAATCGACATCGACATTGGGCCGACATTCATCTTTAGATTCTTCAGCAAATTAAGCGCATCAAGGGCTATTTTATCATTATTGCTTGGCCCTTTTATGATTCCACTTGCTCCATTCATTTCCTGCTTGATCTCCCGAAGCTTCCCCTTCACCTCTGCCGGTGTCGCTTCCTGAATTCCAATCATATTCACCAATGTAGCAGGAGTGGTCGTACTTTGAAGAAAATGTTCCGGCTTATCATATAACTTGAAACGGGTCGCACCGGCCTTACCTTTATCCAACCAGATCGTATCTTTATTTAGCAGTTGTACGTGCCGCGTGGTATACCACTTCGAAAAGGGATATTTAATCGTCTGATACGATTGACCTTGCGTGTTCGTTCCTACGTCATTCTGCATAGTTGCGGAAGCCTGCCCGTCAACCTGCTGTTCCCACCACATAAATTCGGTAACAACCTGTATAGACGGAGTCGCATTGCTAGGCCCGAAACGTCCCTTATAATCCGTAATATAATTCCGTTCATTCGTATTCGTCTTCTGAACATATTGATTGACCGCATAGACGGAAGGAAGTCCGCTTTTGTTGTCGATCAGGCGCGAGATTTTGGAACCTATAGCGACCATATCCACAGGATTCGTATCTCCAGCGAGCGTGTACACTTGCGGATAATAGTGATCCCCATCGAAATGCGCCTCAATCATAAAGGATAACTGGTCTTTGGCAGACAGATTCGCTGCATTCGTCTCCCCGGCCTCTTTGGAATAAAAGTCAGTGGTATCAAAAATGACCTCTAATTTCCCATCGTTGCCTAACGTCTTCGTTATCCCATCTCCACCGATCTTAGTCCTTTCCGCGAAATATCCATTCTTATACACACCACCAAAGTATGTGATCTCTCCTGTATAAGGTTGTCCATCCGGCTTCTTGAAGTACACTTCTACCTTAGCCAACTGACGCATCTGAAGGATATTGACCGGATAAAGGTCCCGCGTAATAGCGTTGCCTTCCTGACTTTTAAGCCCGATTTGACTCATAACACCGGTATACGTTGTTCCGCCCAAATTGGATGTCACATATACATCGCTACCAATACCTTCTTCATCATATAAAGCAAGTTCTCCATCCGCATTGGTCGTTACCGTCTTC
This sequence comes from Paenibacillus sp. FA6, assembly GCF_051550225.1. NCBI lineage: Bacteria > Bacillati > Bacillota > Bacilli > Caryophanales > Paenibacillaceae > Paenibacillus > Paenibacillus sp. FA6. The sequence continues at coordinate 4,716,375 of NZ_CP188820.1, forward strand.
TCTGTTCCCTTCTGATCTGAATACGTGACAGTCGCCATAGTCTTCGGATAGAACTGGAATAAATACAATTTGTCTTTCAGCGTGTCCACCTGCAAGTCGAGGTGGGATTCCATTCCTGTATTGGCATGCCGTGCCGTGATCGTCGTATTTCCGTCTAACTGGCCCGCAAGCGTAAATTGCTGTTTAGGCTGATAGGAATCGTTAGAGAAATTACGAATATTATCTGTTATATTACCCGATTGATAAAACAGGGCTGCTACCCTATCCTGCGTTGACTTCCAGCCAAACTGATCTGTAATGGCACCTAGATCTGAAAAGGCATCGTTATTGATTCCTATGCTATTCGACAACGTTATCTTTCGTTTCAATCCCAGGATCTGTTCACTCGTCATGGACTGAATCATAGGAATGTTGCTCATCTTATAGGATGATTGATCATTCCCGTCCACTTGAATATGGAAGGCTCCCTTCTTGTACACTTGTAGATACAAAGAATCATATGACCATGTTGAATCTAGACTATTCTTCGCCTTTAATGTAATCGCATAAACATCTTTGACCCGCGTCGGATCCAGAACAGGATCAATGGACAAGTCGTAACTTCCCCCAGCTTCCGTGACATTCGAATGACTGAACTGATTGCTCACCGCATCAAACGTAATGAGACTGTTAGGGATCAATTGTCCATTCTTCGTTACCTGGAATTCAAAATCACCTTTATTCAGCGGATCGAAATTCTGCAACATCCAGTGAAGCGGCAACACACCCTGATCATCCATAATAAACTGTCCCATGCTTTTGTTAAGCGTGACGATTGCCGCAGGAGAGGTCACAATGATATGAGCAGTAGCGGAGAGCACCTTCCCTATTTTGTTCGGATCCGGATGTTTCGTACTGACTTTCACTGTATAGCTTGGTATAGAGGACGCAGAGATCTTACTGAGCAACGCACCCGGAATATGAAAAGAAGTCGCATTGACTAGTTCTGTCTTTGCGGGAGCTGCCCAGGTCTGCATCGGTGTTTTGCCTTGCAACTGCTCAAGCTTCCAATTCCCGTCGTACAATTCCACAGTAAAGTTGGCATGATCAGGCTCCTGTCCAGCCGCAGCCTGATCCTTGTATTTATCCATTACATTCGTCGACCACAGGACAACTGCATCCTTATTCTGCTGTACTTTTATTTGATTGGAGAACGACGGAATGACGATGGCGGCCACGCCATCTGCTGTCATTTCAATAGGAACGGATTCGATGAAGGTTTCAGGCGAGAGCGCGCCGTTATTCTTGGCAATAAGCTTGAATGTCACGGTTCCTGCCTGTTTAGGCACAATCGTTCCATCCGCCTGTATGGAAGCAATCGAATCATCGCTACTCTTCCATTCAAATTGATTCGGTGCAATGTATGTTGCATCTTGAGGATACGTAAACGTCAATTGAGTTGACATTGGATCAATCAAGGCAACAACATTCTCTTCCCCAGAAGGCCATGTAACCGGATAAACAATCGCTAAGTCACTTGGATGAATATATTTCACGTTCTCGACTTGAAAAGGCGCAAACCGATTCTGAAGCAAAATGAAATCTTCTGTCATATCCGTATTATTGTGATTCTGGTTATAGTACACTTTAGCGCGAAGTGATCCATTTGCCTGATGATCAACCGTTACAAGATTCAACGTATCTTGTGTGACGACCATCTTGCCTTCTATCACGGCGGGCTCTACAGCCAACCCATCTACATCTCTTTTCCAATCCAGATTTTCGATCAGTCCATTTTCCCTATCGCCAATGGACAACCTCAACCTTTTCTTCAACTCTTCCCTCGTTGTTGCACCATTCATAAGCCAATTGCTAGCGCCATTCGATTCGTCCGGATTAACAGTAACTGTTATCGTTTCTCCGACTTTATAGTCGGTTCTATCTGTCGTCACAGAAGCAAAGGCATCTGCTCGTGCCGGGAGAATGGTAATTTCCGGCGAGTTGGTAAAATCCTTATTCCATGGAAGCTCTGGAATGGTGCTTTGCGCAAAATCGGATTCCGTTATTTCCTGGTTGGTAGGCGGCCTGTCATAAACAAAACCGTCAATTATTTTGTTTGCACTCACAACTTTTAAGTCTTCAGGACTACTTCCCTTTTTCACAACAGCACTGAAGCCAAGCACAGGCGAAAGCGAGCCTAATTTGACGAATAATAGGCTCTTAGGAGTATAATTCCTGATTGCATATCGGGTCATATAATAAGAATTCGTGCCTGCGTTCCCTAATAACTCAGGCTTAGCAACATCCCCATTCGCCAGCTGTAACACAGAACTGCTCATAAAGTTTGACAAATACTGATCATCCATCCTCGCTCCCGGCTTAGGCGGGTATAATCCCTGCGCCATGGGGCGATTGAATTTCACGATCATCGGAACAATCTGTCCCGTTGTATATTGCCCTGGTTTTGCTTGCACCTCTGAAATTTCGGGTGAATCAGAGCTTTGAAAAGCATGATAATATTCTCCGGACTTAAAGAGATTTAATCGAGGCCAGTCACCTTTCGGTCCATAGGGAGGAATGGTACCGGGATTTCCTGCTTGATTGCGGAAAATAGAAAAAGCAAGGTAAGCCCCACCCTCGTAGGTATGGACATTTGGATAGAAATAACGATTATTTGTTCTAAAACTCTGAACTCCATTACCAGGAATAATCCATTTGCCGATAATCTCACGATCATTTGGTAAAGAAGCCACATTCTCTATTCCAAGATTGGCACCAAAATGTATGGCGTCTAAATTTTTGAATTGATAAAAGTGCAAGTAATCTCCTCTGGCAAAACCACTCCAATAATAATTTAGGAGGATTTGTTTCATTTTAGTTTCATTCGACATCCCTCCGGCGGAGGGAACGTAGCCCGCATAGTTCGTAGTTGAAATAATCTTCTCTAAAGTACTCGAAATGGTTAACGTTGCTTTTGTTGTGTGAGGAGCAAACGTGACTTTTCCCGATGTCGTATCTGTCATGTACCGAGTTAACGGGCCCTCCGTCATGGAACTTTTTGCTACTGCACTCATGCCGTCATTAGCATCAACAAAGTCAACAAGTCCCCCTTGCGAGCCACCTATTAACTCGTAATCGAAGGATACTTCCTTATCCACTTCCTTGTTCAATTCAAATGTCACATATAATTGACCATAGGAGGAAAGTCTAGGGATTTGTGTATCCGCTGTATCATTCGGGCCGTTCGCTACACCCGTTGTGCCATTATTAAGTTCAAGCTCTATATTCGTCACTGTCGCATAGACTTCATCCTGATAGGCATCGTCTGCTCCATTCTTAACTGGAACAGAAGCCAATGCGTTTGTCTCTATGCTATCCCCATCTGCTCCATACGTGTCCATGGATACGGTTGGGAAGCCTTCCGTACTCGCCTGATCGAATAGAGACTCCAGATTATCCAGATGCTCCTCTGACATCTTAACGTTTGTAGTATCTTGTACCTTAGCCAAATTCGCAATTTTCACTTCAATTTCAATGATCTTCTTCAGTGATTCCAGACTGATAGCTTGTCCATCCACCTCAGCGATCTGGGTAAGATCTGTCTTAGGGTTAATGAGTAATATCTTCATTTCATCCAACGTATAGGTCTTGCCATTCAATAGAATGGCCATTTGCAGGATTTGCCCCTGTTGATTAATCATTCCTAACTTTTGAAGTGTATCGTACATGATGGGAACTTGTTCAGCCCCATACTCTTCTTCAAGCATTCTCATGATATCGCTATTGGATACCGCGGTTTGACCTGTACCTGCTGCGAACGGTAGTTGAACCGCCTGTGCATAAGCGGGGAATCCCACATTGAATAACATAACTAGAATAAGTGCTACAACTACTGACTTTCTAAACCTGTGCCAACCTTGCATCATGATTCTCCCCATTTCGTATGTATGATTTATAATTGATTATCTGACTAGATCTTGATTATTCCGGTTGTAATAGACTAATATACTAAAAAGATATCCAATTGAATAGTGAGCGTTGTCATCACTTTTGTCATATTACAAATTAGTATTTTATGTAAATATAAGAGCAGAAAAGCTTTGCTTGCTTCAATCCGAGCCAATATCAGAAAAAGTAGCCATCACAGGGAATTCTCTGCGACAACTGCTTTCATCGTTCGGAGCCTGAACTTATATTGAAGTTTCATATCCCAGAAACACAAAAACCACAACCAAATTTGGTTGTGGTTTTGACATATGGAGGTGAGTGGAGTCGAACCCCTGTCCGAATAACCCCTCCATAAATATCGATATTCCCAACGAAGATTTACTAAAGTATCAGCTCGTTGTTCAGTTATATCGCTTTTTTCCGTTGATACGTAGATAACATAACTCCTGCTAGAATGAACAAAGACCCTAATATTTCTACACCCGTAATTGGTTTGCACAGTAATATTAATCCCATAATCATGGCTACAAAAGGCTCTAAATTAGATAATACAGATGCTTTTGAAGCATCAACATATCGAATATTGTTATTCCAAATCAGTGTGGCTATGCCATGTACAACAACGGGCAGTTCCGATCAGCAGAGCCCAATCGGTCATATTCGAGCTCATTCGTAAAGGTTTATCTAGCGTGAAGGCAAACGGGATCGATACTATAAAGCCCACCAGATTCGAATATAAAGTAATCGTAAACGGATCTATTCTTTGCGAGAGTACCCTCGTCATAATAATCATAATTGCGAATGTTATCATCGTTACAACAATCCACATAAGTCCTTTGTCAAAATGTAAAGAGGATGAACCGCCTTTTACAACGACACAATAAATGCCTATGATCGCAACAATAGACCCCAGCAACATACGAATCATTAATTTTTCCTTTAAAAAAAGAGCTGCTAATAAGCCCGTTAAAATAGGAGTCATTGCTAAAATAATGGCAGATGTTGTAGGGTCAGCTGTTTGCAAACCCTTAAAAAAGGACCATTGATTTATAAATACACCAGTAACACCTAGAAATAAAATGGATAGTACATCCGATTTATTCACTCGTTTGAAACTTTTCTTGTAAGACGTTAATCCAATTAAAAATACCACAATAAATAAAAGTCTCAGCGATGTTAACAGACCTGGGGAGAAGTCCTGAACTAACATCTTACCAAACACAAAATTGCTACCCCATACGACTACACAAAAAGTGAGCCAACTATAAGCTTTTAGCATCTATAATCACCCTTCAATAATACCGACTATACGCTTGTCCCATAAGCATCTTAACCACAAAAAATAGACCGTCCCTCGTAAGGTACACGGTCTATTGTACTAACGGTCGGTAAACATTGGTTCTTCTTTATATTTAGTATAACCCTCATACTTTATTCATGCACTTCATGAGCATCCATTTGATAGACTTTTACATATTCTATAATCTACTATTTCGATTTAATTCTCCCATAACAAATCATCCCTATACTAAGGTAACAACATAACTTTATATACGGAAAGGATCGATACTTATGGGAATTCACACTTATTTTCAATCGCTCAACGATCTAGAACGTATTATTCGTTGTCCAGGTAAATTCAAATTTGAAGAACACAGTGTATCTGCTCATTCATGGAAAGTTGTGCAATATGCTAAAACATTAGCGGATATTGAAGAAAGCAATGGAGTAGCTGTGGATTGGAAAAAACTTTACGAAATTACGAGCAGCCACGATTACGGCGAAATATTTATTGGAGATATTAAAACTCCTGTGAAACATTATTCTCTCGAACTTCGTGGTATGCTCCAGAAAGTAGAAGAAGGAATGGTTGCACATTTTATTGATGAGAATATTCCAGAGGAACTCAAATCGATTTTCCGTAGACAATTACGTGAAGGTAAAGATGATTCCGTAGAAGGATTAATTCTTGAAATGGCTGACAAACTCGATCAAGTCTACGAAGCTTTCGCTGAACTAAGAAGAGGCAATACGGAGAAAGAGTTTGTTATCATGTACCGTGAGGCATTGATCAAAATCAAGAACATCAAACTACATTGTGTAGATTACTTCTTGCAGCACATATTACCCGATCTTGTTGAGGAAAGTTCCAATTGTCCTGTTGATATTAAAAAAATTACACAAGAAGCATTAGACTTCTAGTTGGTTCATCTATCCCCTCGCGAAATGCGATTTCTCTTATGCTTTAGTATCTTATCCTCCGATTTCTGAATTCCCTTCTTTATTTGCTCGTAACTTCGACTACAAATACTAATCCCAGTTCATGAGATATTTAAAGCCCTAATCTGATACATGCTCAGACTAAGGCTACTGCAAATTCATATATCTCTAGGACTTATTCACCATCCCCGGTATTCTAAGCAGGGAAACAACTGGATCTGCTCTAGATGCTTTACAATAACCTCAAAAGTATTCACTCCCCCTCCATTTCACTCAATTTTCTTTGCAGAACTTACGCTAACAGCCATATTAACTTGAACAACATTCCAACCAACATTAAGTCGGGAACTTGCATGGAAATGGTTTTGCATGTTGCCCACCTAGGACGGTCCTGATGAAGGAATCGGAAATCCCAGTAAGAAATGTAAAGATGGTCGTCGTGTATAAAGAGTATGTGGAGCTCACCCTGAAGCTACATGTCGAGGAAAATAAAAAATCCACAACCTCGTGCGGTTGTGGATTTACATGGTGGAGATGAGGGGAGGCGAACCCCTGTCCGAAAATATAGATTAATTTGCTTCGATTTCATATCATCCACCGATGTGAATAGATTTTTTGGCTTTTAAAGACTTTAGCACGGCATCTTTTATCTTTATCGCCTGAATTGCGGATTCAATATCGAGAAACTCACTTTTTTTCTTATTTTCCAAACAATCGCTAATATGATGTATGACTTCCTCATAATCATCCTTCATTTGTGGGTTTAATACTTCCTTGCTTCCATCACTATAATAAATCACAAATTCTTCTCTTGTGTTTACCCCATATTCAGCATCAAACTTGATAGATCCTTTTTCGCAAATAACCTCAAATCCTATATAAAACGGAGAATTATTGGGCAAATTTGTGTAACTCTCAACAACTGCGAATTTATTTTTATAATTTAACGTTGTGATTGCGATTGATTGGTTCCCCAAGTCTAAGCCATTTGAAACGACATTTTCAGGCATTCCTAGAATCTCAATCAAGAAATCAAAATTATGGATGTGGAAATCGGAAACATTCTTCTGCAATCCTAAGTTACCCCAATTAGGTGCAGTTTTATTATACGAACAAAATGATTTCACCTCGCCAAACTCAAGGTTTTTAATTTTGTTTATTGTTATATGATGCGGAGTCGAAAATTTATAAAACAAATCCACAAATACGTTTCTTTGATACTCTTTTGAAATATTTAGAATTTCTTCAGCCTCATCTATTTGATAAGATAGTGGTGTTTCACAAAAAACATGCTTATGATGCTTTAAAGCTTCAATTGCCCATTTAGTATGAATAGAGGTAGGTAAACAAATATCAACTAAGTCAATTTCCTCATTTTTTATTATTTCGTATATATCTGTGGTAGTTTCAATGTTAAGTGTCTTATTTATTTCTCTCAATTTATTTTTATCCCTACCATATATTAAAACCACCTCAAAATCCGTCATTTTTTTATATAATTCTGCATGCTTTCTACCAAACCCCGTCCCCAATATCCCTACTTTAATCACACAAAGGCCTCCATTTTTTGGGTTATGATAACCAACTTTAAATGTACATTTGAATACATTCCCAAATTTATTGACTTACCTCCTTAGTATATCTCTATGATATACTTCTATTGTTGACAACATATTGGCAACAATAGGAGAGATGCTTTTATGAGATTACATAGGCTGATTGGTATATTGTTGTTAATTGAATCAAGAGGAAAAATGAAAGCGAAAGAACTCGCCGATGCTTTAGAAATCTCGACTCGTTCCATTTATAGGGATATCGATGCTCTATCCGAGGCAGGAATCCCGATTGCCACTACTCCAGGTCCAAATGGCGGAGTCTACCTCATGGAAGGATATACAGTAGATCCTAAACAACTGCATATCGACGATGTTATTAATTTATACTTAACGGGTATGGGAATATATTCAGATGGAAAAACGGAATCAGGTTTAAAGCTGAAAAATACATTACTGAAATTGGAGCAAACTTTACCACAGTCCTATCAAGCTGACATTCAAAAGGTAAAAGCCCGGTTTTATTTTGACGATACGCCATGGTGGACAGAACGTGAGACAATTCCATCCCTAGAAATATTGAGAGTAGCGGTGTTGCGTTCTCAGAAAATAAACATTATATACAATAAGGTGAATGGGGATTCCTCGTCCCGAACGTTGCATACATATGGACTTGTAGTAAAAAAGGCTGAGTGGTACCTTGTAGCATTCTGTGAAGAAGCAAAGGAAATTCGTACATTTAAGTGCGAAAGAATTATAAAGGCAGAACTACAGGAGGAGGTGTTTGATACTCCGTTAGATTTTTCAATAGAAGAACACTGGAGAAAAGAGGAGACTAATTTTAAGCAGGCTCGCAAAAATATTGAGCATTATCTAGTGAAACTCAAGGTAACTAAGACCAATATGAATTTTCTACAAAAGCTAGAAATTCATCATACGCTACAACAAGCCGATCATCTTTTAATTACAGCAAATATGTATAGCTACGAAGCTGCATGCCAGGTTGTACTCGAAATCATTGATCATGTAGAAATAATAGAACCTGAACAGCTTCGGCAATATATTAAGGTAAGGCTGCTGAAACTACTTGATGTTTATGCTTAATGACATTCCAAAATACTCAAATATATTTAGGAATTACTAGGGAATGATTCTATTTATAACTCTACTTTCTCTTTAACACTTTAATGATACGCATTACCGTAGTGACTTTTAAACTATCCTGCTTATTAAGACATCAACAAAGAGCTTTGACAGAGCCTTTAAGAAAACAAAGTCCCAAGCGCTGTGCGTTGTGTCCACTTGGGTATAAATAGATATTACATTTAGATATATGTGGCATTAAATCGCTTCTTTCTCACTACCGATGCACAACACTCCACATGCGTGGAATATCCAGTGTGAACAGCGATACGATGAACCCCCTACCGATAAAAGAGAAAATCCCTGACTACGGTCAGGAATTTATCATTATTTGACCTTTAATGATGCCGATTGCCGCAGAAAGTCTTTGTAAACCTCTAACATAACACGTATCACGCACCACTTTTTGTGATGATATGAGATAAAGAAGCTAGGTCAAATTCAAGACTTAGGCGTACTTGTAGCAATTTAGACTGTCATTAAGCGATTACTTTAATTCCCCATCTTGTCGAAGAAATTCCGCAACGTTTTTGTTACCTTGCTTGATTGCAAGAGACAATGCAGTATCTCCACCTTCAACCCTAGCATTTAAATCGGCTTCATGTTCGATTAATAAGCGAATAATCTCTATATTATCATCATGAAATGCAGCAGAATGTAGACACGTATGACCATTACTGTCGAATATATTTGTCTGAGCATTGTGTGTCAAAAGCATTTTGATGACATCCACATTTCGCTCCCCTGCAATCGCAGCATGTAATGGAGTATTGGATGGAATGAAAGTGATCTTGGAATGAGATACCGCATCAATGTCAGCGCCATGGTCTAACAATACCTGCACTACATCTTTGTTACCAAAATGTGCTGCAAATCCCAAAGGTGTAAGACCATCGTTATTTTCCAAATTTGCAAGATTTGGATGGGATTCCAAAATGTCTTTTAATCGCAAAGCATCCCCTAATTGTGCAGCCTGAAATACGTCGCCAAAGATTTGAATTAATTCCAATATTTACGCCTCCATTTCAACTGGTTTACTTACTGTAATACTGTGTGTACTTAAATTATAACAACGGAGCTAAAACCTACTTCTTGAAAATCACCTTTTTGCCGAAACTTAGAGGGAGATAGAGCGAAACGTTTGGAAAATAAACTGCTAAAGGAACTAGGACTTTGAAATCCGACTTCCAAACAAATGTCGGTAACGGGCTTATCTGTTCCAAGAAGAAGCCTCTTTGCTTCTTGAAGCCTTACTTCAGTTAAAAACTGATGGGGGGTCATACCAAACAATTGTTTATAGCTTCTAAGAAAATGATTTGGGGATAAACATGCCACTCTCGCTATATCCTCCAATGTTATTGGTTGAAAATAGTATGCATACATATAATCGCGACCAACATGTATCCTTTTAAACAATTCCTCCCGCGTCGAGGCTCTAAGCGACGGCAACTTCATCATATCCTCATAAACCTGTCTGTGAACCCGTAAGAGTCTCTGTGACAATTCGTGCATTTTTTCCTCAAGCCAAGTGTGATCACTCTGCCAATTTGTATATTCAGCCCGTATTTGAGATACAGCTGGGGCTAGCAACTGATCATAGCAGTAGGTTTTTTCAACAAAATCTATTGTCCTTTGCTTCGACGAGAATGGGTCATCTAATAGTTTCTCATTTGAGGTCACCAAATTACGATAGACCTCTTCAACCATTCTCTCAGGGAAAAAGATACAGAATGATTCTACAGGAACCTCTGCTTCAATGGTTATTGAGTACTCCTGACCGTGATTTAGTAGAAGGTAGTTTCCTTCATCAACAGCAAAGTGTCCTTGACCTGCATGATAATAAGCTCGTCCATTCATAAAGGTTTTTATTGATAATGCACCCTTACCTTTCCAAAAATAATTCTTGCTTCTTGCATGAAGTATTCGAAGGGAATCCTGGGTATTATGATATGGAGCAGAAGTCATTTCTTCATCCTTTCAAGAAACTATATAGTTTGTTATTCTGAATAGTTAAAACATTTTCCTGCTTTAATAGATTATCACCGTATGTTAGCCATTCTCCAAGGTGTCTAATCTATATATAGGACAAATTATAAGCATATTCATACAGTTAACAGAAATAATGCATTAGGAAAAGTAGCTACGAGGGACTTAATCGATAGCCTCTCTCCATTTTAGTAACACTGAGCACTCCACACGTTTCGAGTAAGTAACAACTAGGTTAGTTTTATACATTCCCCACGTTTAGTCAAAACATAAGGAATAGGCTTGTTAATAGACAAAATGTCTACCAGATCTCCATGAAAAGAAGCTCTAACTCTTTACTTGTCTACGAGATGTATACATTTCAGTCCATAAACATGAAAAAACCCTCTCAATGAGCGGGTTCTTCTAATGGAGGCGAGGGGAGTTGAACCCCTGTCCGAAAATAACGTAACATAAGCTGCGCTTCGCGTTGGGTGTAGTCAAAGTTCTGATGTCACCTGAAAGTCATTGCAAGCAATGACTAGCATCGTAAGCGATACTTACCCGCTCCACAAACAACTTTCGCTATACCCAGCCTGATTGTCTCCTTCATCACATTAGATTGATCGCTCTGTACACCTACACTTTAGTACCCTTCTCGAATTCGTTGTTTACGCATCCATTGAGTAGCTACCCATTTTTCACCGCGGATAACAGGTTCACCACTATGCAGTGTTAGTTCGTTTAATGCTTGATTATTATAAAAATATTCGAAGTAAACAGCAGAACCTTTAACTGGTTTAACAGTAATACCAAGGTTTGGAAGTGTTGTTTCTCCTCCTTCTTCTACATCATTTAAGTATATGACTAATGTACTTATTCGATTATTATGACTAGAAGGGTTATCGGGCCCAAAAAAATCATAGTGTTCTTTATATTCTTGTCCAGGTTCATAATGTAAAACTTGTAGTCCTTCAGCATGTGCTATGGGCACCTGCATTAAACTTGATATGCGGTTCTCAATTATAGTAATGAATAGGCTTTCGTTTTTGTCAAAAAACATACCTTTGCTAGTACGAATCTGACTAACTTCTTTATTCACTAATTTTGATTCTTCAAGACGAGATGCAGCAGACTCAATAAGTGCTTGGCATTCTTCATCGCTTAGTACATGATCAAACTTCATTATTAAAGGTTCTTCATTTAAAACTGTGGCAGTAATGATGTGATTGTCAATAGAATAGACAGATTGAATGGGTAAGATAGAAACTTCAGTTATCATTTTATTAATCAATCTCCTCTATAATCTCTTTATGATGACAAAAACTTGAATCTTTAAATTAAAATCATACAGTTTCCATTAATTACAAGTATGCTATAAAAACAATTTAAATATATGAATATATCTCAACACCTATTTTTTAGACTATTTTTAATAAAGAAAAAAAGACCCTTTATCCTAACTAAAATGTACCCTATAGAATAGACTTTTTTAAAGTGTCTATTCTATAGGGTACACATTACAATAGTTACTTGGGTTTCTCCTATTTTGCAGTTATTTTTCTTAATGGCTACTGGATGGTTACTTTTTAAGGACAAACAAAAACCCCGACCTCATGCGGTCGGGGTTAATCATAGTGAAGACGGAGGGAGTCTTCGCTGCAGCATGACCGGAACTCCAATCATATTGAAGAAGTCAATAGTTTGTCGGATACCAAATTGCTGCAGCACTGGAAATGGGAAATCAGGCTGGTTACCGTGATACTTGCGCAATAAAGCAGCCGCCTCATTCGTTAAAACGCCAATCTCATGCATGTATCCGCGGAATAAATCGCTCCTCAGTCATTTCATGGCTACATTTGGTCTATAATTGAGTCCTTACATAGGAAAAGACCCGCTCAATGAGCGGGTCTTTAGCAATGGAGGCGAACCGTGGCTGTTCAAAACCATAATTCACCGCCGTGTGTTCAATGCATGCAAGTATTCCACCGCAACGTGCCAGGAGTCAGCAACCATCTATCCCCTTACGTGGTATCGGTACGTCGAGCGGCAAGCGCCATCGCAGAGACATATCCGGAGCTCCAGGCCCATTGCAGGTTATAGCCACCGCAATCTCCATCCACATCCATCACCTCGCCTGCCAAATAGAGCCCAGGTACTAGCTTAGATTCCAACGTTCCTTCGATCAGCTCCGTCGTATCGATACCACCGGCTGTTGTTTGCGCATTCGTGAAGCTATTCGTATCGGTCACTTTAAATTCCCAACACTTCATGATTCTATAAAATATTTTCTTGGTTTTCCACGATAGATCCTGACAAAGCAGGTGAAGCTGTTGATCAATTCCTGCCTCTTTCAGCAGGACAGGAATCAGCTTCTTGTTTATGATTCCGATAAGGGAATCCGCAACAGTCCTGTGTCCGAAGATCCCCCAGTGCGTTTCCAGAAACTCAACTATCTCTTCCTCCGTGCGGCCAGGCATCAATTCAACCGATAATGTCACAGATTCTCCTCTACCGAGATTATACGCAGCCTTCCTGCTTAGCTGGAGTATTGGCGGGCCAGAGATGCCATAGTCCGTAAAAAGAATTTCGCCATATTCAGTGCGGATGACTTCATTGTTTACGATAATATGGGCATGTCCCTCGAATTTAATACCGGACAGTTCCTTCAAATGAGGATAATCTAACTTCAATTGCACAATGCCCGGCACAGGATCGATAAGCGTGTGTCCCAGACGTTGGACAAGCGTATAACCTGATCCATCCGTTCCGGTCTTCGGAGCAGTAAGACCACCCGCACATAGAAATAGGTATTCGCTAGTATAAACAACCTGCTCCTCTGTCTCCATTTGACATTTAATCGTGAAACGCGGATGTTCCGTCGAGACGATAACATCCAACACTTTATTCTTAAAATATATCGGAACATTCCGATCCTCCAGAGCAAGGCGAAAAACACCCGGCACGGATGCGGCTTGCAACGACATGGGATACATCCGACCATCCTCTAAGGGTATAAGAGGAAGCCCGAGCGAGGAGAAAAAGTCGATCGTCTGGCGCACACCAAATTGCTGTAGAACAGGCAATGGAAATCCAGCCTGATTGCTGTGATACTTGTGCGATAAAGCGACCGCTTCATCCGTACCCGTCGCAGTAGATTCGTTCGTAATGTTGCAACGCCCATTGCCCGTCGTTAATATCTTCTTCCCCATCCGGTCATTGCTTTCAATAATTGCGGTATCAATACCTTGGTCCCGTGCAGTAAGAGCAGCCATCATACCTGCAGCCCCTGCACCGATAATTAACAGCTCGTGGTGCTTAGAATTCTGATCCTCATACATGTTGATCGATGCATCCCTTTTCCTATAAATTCATTACATTTGTTTAGCAAGCGCCATCGCGGCCGCATAACCGGAACTCCATGCCCATTGTAGGTTATAGCCGCCGAAATCCCCGTCCACATCCATCACCTCGCCAGCCAAATAAAGCCCAGGTACTAGCTTGGATTCCAGCGTTCCTTCTATTAGCTCAGTCGTATCGATGCCGCCCGCTGTCACTTGCGCATTCGCGAAGCCATTGGTATCAGTCACTTTAAATTCCCAACGCTTCAAGATTCGATACAATTTCCCCTTGGTTTTCCACGATAGATCCTGGCAAAGCAGGTCTGGTTGCTGATCGATGCCAGCCTCCTTCAGCAGGACGGAAACCAACTTCTTGTTGAAGATGCCGACGAGGGAATCCACAACAGTCCGGTGTCCGAAGCTTCCCCAGTGCATTTCCATAAATTCAACTACCTCTTCCTCCGTACGGCCCGGCATCAAATCAACCGATACGGTTACAGATTCTCCCCTTGCGAGATGATACGCAGCCTTCCTACTTAGCTGGAGAATTGGCGGGCCTGAGATGCCATAGTTCGTGAAGGCAATTTCACCATATTCGCTGCGGATGACTTTACCGTTTACGATGATATGAGCTTGTCCCTGAAATTTGATGCTGGACAGTGCCTTCATATGCGGATTTTCTAGCTTCAATTGCACAATGGCCGGCACAGGCTCGACTAAGGTGTGTCCCAGACCTTCGGCAATCGTATAACCAGGGCTATCTTCTCCCGTATTCGGACCAGTAATGCCACCCGCACATAGAAACAGATATTCGCTGGTATAGACAACCTGCTCCTCTGTCTCCGTTTGGCATTTTATCGTGAAGCGCGGATGATCCGTCGAAACGGTAACATCCAACACTTTGTTATTGAGGTATACCGGAACATTCCGATCCTCCAGCGCAAGCTCAAAAATATCCAGCACCGATGCAGCCTGCAGCGACATCGGATACATCAAGCCCTCCTTCAATCTTGTAAGCGGAAGCCCGAGTAAGGAGAAAAAATCAATGGTTTGACGGATGCCAAATTGCTGCAATACCGTCAATGGAAATCCAGCCTGATTACTGTGATACTTGCGCGATAAAGCGACAGCTTCATCCGTACCCGTCGCAGTTGATTCATTCGTAATGTTGCAGCGGCCATCACCTGTCATTAATATCTTCTTTCCAATCCGGTCGTTGCCCTCCAATATGGCTGTATCGATACCAAAGTCACGCGCAGTAACAGCAGCCATTAAACCTGCAGCACCTGCGCCGATAATGACTAGTTTATGGTGGGTCCTATTTTGAATTTCATTCATATTTTTCGATCACCCTGTTTCACATTGTAAATCAATATTATAACATTAAGTGACTAGTAAATCCTAACTTACATCTGAACAAATATGACATCCTGATTAGAAAGGTTCATTGTCTATTACTAATGGGCATCCAACGCAACGCTCTTACTATAATTGTTCCCATTTCAGCGCGGCTCATAGACATATTGGGCAAAAATAAACAGAGCCAATCCCCTTTTCAAGAGGTCATGGCTCTATTTATTTGTAAATCGTTATGCTCTTTTGAAATAGGCCAGTAAAAGAAGGTCTTCTAAAGTTCTCTATAAGCTGGCTGCATCATCCCTTGAATGGGCTGATCTTCTTGGTACTCATAATATTGTGACTGAGCTTGTGCTTCCACTGACGGCTGCTGATATGGCTCGTCCACATACATGATTCTGCGCTGAATTTGCATGAGCCCATTCACGACGCGAAGCCCTATCCAAAAAAGTACAAGGCCAACGCCTACGTACAGCATATATTGCTGATTATAGGTCCAATCGATATGAAAATAACTAAACAAGGTATTCTCTAAAATATCAAGCTGCATCTCATTCATCAAAATGATATGCACGACTGGAAGAGCAATAAATCCTAATCCTAACGAAATCACCGTTACCATAATAACAAAGAATACAATGCCTGTTACAAATCTTAGTAATATGAGTAGCAGATTTCGTATGAATAGCCCTCCGTCAAAACCTCTTACCATTCGCATAAACCAATTCCCTCTGACTTCAGACTGTTGATTGTAGGTATACGAAACGGAAGGTGTCGGTAAACCTAAAATTTGTCTAATCATACTTTGTTCAAAATTCACAATCCCATTCAACAGCTTAGCTACTCCAAAAAACAATGGTATTCCGATAAATATTGGAGTTAAACCGATTGATAGTGCAAGTCCCGTTATCGCTACTGTAAAATAAATAATCCCTAACGGAAGGGATAACAATAAATAAAGGACCGTTGCATAGGTTTTCGGATTAAAAAGCACCCAATTCACCTTACCTGTTGGCGCCTTTGCAGTCACTTCTATTGCCTTCATATTCAAACACTCCTTTGGCTTCATAAGTCACGCTCTAAGTTATAAACCCATTATAACCGCCTTATCTGCCTGACATAACCGTCTTAAGGGGGATCTGAACCTAGACTTTAGACTAGGAGTGAACTTGGAGGGGATTTTTTGTTGCGTTGGTGGATAGGGAATCATCCCCGAGTTTTGCTAATATCAAACATACTAACGCCTAAATCATTGGAGATGCTCAAAAATGTATGCCTTAATCCATGAAGCGTAAATTAGTCATAATTCACAAGTTCAGTACGTTTCCCAGTTATATCGTAAATAATTTCAAATTTTTGTCCACGGGCATCTTCTCGTATCCTCTTGTCATCTGCTAATCCAGATATGAAATACCGTAAAATAATACCAGAAGAGACACCGTGTATGGTGTCTCTTCTGGTATTACATATAGAGGCGAGGGGAGTCGAACCCCTGTCCGAAAATATCACTCCATAAATAGTGATACTCCTAACGAAGATTTACTAAAGTATCAGTCAGCTGTTCAGCTAAGTCGCATTTTCCGTTGATACGTAGATAGCACAACTCCTCCTAGAATGAATAAGGACCCTAATATTTCTACACCTGTAATTGGTTTGTACAGTAATATTAACCCCATAATCATAGCTACAAAAGGCTCTAAATTAGATAATACAGATGCTTTTGAAGCATCAACATGTCGAATATTATTATTCCAAATAAGTGTGGCTATGCCATGTACAACAACGGCAGTTCCGATCAGAAGAGCCCAATCCGTCATATTCGAGCTTATTCGTAAAGGAGTATCTAGCGAAAAGGCGAACGGGATCGATACAATAAAGCCCACCAGATTCGAATATAAAGTAATCGTGAACGGATCTATCCTTTGTGAGAGTACCCTGGTCATAATAATCATCATTGCGAATGTTATCATCGTTACAACAATCCACATAAGTCCTTTGTCAAAATGTAAAGAGGATGAACCTCCTTTTACAACGACAAAATAAATGCCTATGATCGCAACAATGGACCCCATCAACATACGGATCGTTAATTTCTCCTTCAAAAAAAGAGCTGCTAACAAGCCTGTTAAAATAGGAGTCATTGCCAAAATGATTGCAGATGTTGTTGGATCAGCTGTTTGTAAACCCTTGAAAAAGGACCATTGATTTATAAATACACCAATAACACCTAGAAATAAAATGGATAGTACATCCGATTTATTCACTCGCTTGAAATTCTTTTTGTAAGACGTTAATCCAACTAAAAATAACACAATAAATAAAAGTCTCAGTGATGTTAACAGACCCGGGGAAAAGTCCTGAACTAAGATCTTGCCAAACACAAAATTGCTACCCCATACGACTACACAAAAAGTGAGCCAACTATAAGCTTTTAGCATCTATAATCACCCTTCAATAATACCGACTGTACGGCTTTTAACCACAAAAAATAGACCGCGCCTCGTAAGGTACACGGTCTATTGTACTAACGGTCGGTAAGCATCGGTTCTTCTTTATACTTAGTATAACCCCCATGCTTTATTCATGCACCTAGTTCATAGAAGATTTAACATCCTCTTTCAAAAGTTTGTGAAGGGTTCCTAGTATTAAGACAAACAACAGATCCATGAACAACACTGTGAGAACTGGATGATCATTTATGACCATCACACCAATCATCGCCCCCATCATGCCACCCATAATACCGGACATCATCCCATCCATTGCCGCCACCAAGCTATGGATACTACCAGATATATAACCCAAGATCATTCCGATGACTACTCCGATGAACGTCGACATAAACATCTTCTCAAGCATAATCCCCAACACAGTGCCAGTAACTAGCCCTCCCATCATTGCAACGGTCATGGCAGCCATCATCCCCGTCATTCTAGAGAGAGAGGACACATTACTACGAATACTCACAATTGTAAAAATACTGGCACATAAAACAATAACAAGCGAAGCTATATAGGTTACTGTGTTTAGAGTAGAAGAATCCTCCGCCCTCATACCATCATGGTCATGATTTGTTTGAATATCAGCTTCAATAGTTGATGTATCATTATGACTGTGATCATAAGCACTTACCTCTGGAATCAAAAAGAAAACAAAGATTAACCCTAATAGGAAATTCACTAATATTTTCTTCATCAATCCCTCTCCTCATAGCTATTATCAGTACCTTCCTTATAGGCTCTTAGTGGCAAATATAATATATTCCCCTTGTTTTCCTATTATGTATTTCCTTTAATCATTGGATTGATCACATAGCCGTATTATGACATTTCAATACTGATATTGCTGCTTTGATTTTCGAAATTAGTAACTAAATCCATTGGTAGACGCGAAAATATAACTTTCCATATATGTACTTACCTTAAGTACATATATGGAAGCTAGTCATCGTGAGCGGATCTATTCTTTGCGAGAGTACCCTTGTCATAATAATCATAATTGCTACCCCATACGACTACACAAAAAGTGAGCCAACTATAAGCTTGTAGCATCTATAATCAACCTTCAATAATACCGACTGTACGGCTTGTCCATAAGCATCCTAACCAAAAGAATAGACCGCACCTCGGAAGGTAGACGGTCTATTGTACTAACGGTCGGTAAGCATCGGTTCTTCTTTGTACTCTATTATGACCCCCATGCTTTATTCATACAAAAAGAAAAGTTATAGGTTTACGGTAGCCGCGTAGCCTTTGTTTGGCAATCAACATGAATAGCATAGCCGACAAACTTGCATTTTGGATAGCCTCATCCCGCTTAAAGGCTGCTTTACTGAACAGACCTTGCTCCTTAATATTTTCTTTTATCTTCCCCAAACCAAGTTCCGCATCTGTCTGCGGTGGCAACGGTTCCGAGGATCAACGCCACATTCCATCAGCCACTGAGCCGCATTTTCTCTTTCGGCAGGCGTAACCGGTACTCCCAAACAATTAGAGAGTTGGTCGATCATACCACAACAGCCGCTGTGGCATCTCAAGTCCTCATATTTCTGGGCGCACAAAATGCCGCATACCTTGTGAAAATGTCGTGGATTCATCATTTTACAGCGGAATGTTCCCATTAAGCGAGGGTCAAGCTGGGCCATAATTGTTATCTCCTTTCGCGTAGCTCCATTCTCATCTATGGGCCGAAATCATAACTTGATAGCTACCCTTTTCGGCTCGAAGATGGATAATCTAATATATGCAATTCGGACAGAAGGGACAGGGTTTATACCCGTTATCCCTGAAAACAGGGCATTTTAGCAGCTTTTATACTTCTGTGCATAGTGACTAAGTGCAAGCAAAGGCCAAATCCGTGGATAACTGTGGTACTGGATATAAAATTGTCCTGGAAGTCCCGCTCCGGTCGGATACGTTACCCGCTTGCTGTTGTCCTCTCTGTTCCAGTCGATCAGAAGGGAGATCGATTCATTGATTTCCTTTATAGGCGTTTCGTGAATCGCAATCAGCATATCCAGCGCCCATGCGGTATGAACGACCGTAGAGTAAGGGGCAGCAATATAAGTTTTCTCCGTATCACTTTTGCATGACTCCCCCCAACCACCGTCCGGTTGCCTAACACGGAGTAGCCATTCTGTCGCTTTTTGAATCGCGGGATGCTGCGCTGATAACCCTACCGCTCTTAGTCCTGTCACAGCAGCCCATGTCCCATACAGATACGATACTCCCCAGCGGCCAAACCAAGATCCATCCTTCTTTTGCCGCTTCAAAAGCCAGTGCACCCCCGCCTGTACCCGTGGATGTTGCATTGTCAGCTTCACATGATTACCAAGTAATTCCAAAGTACGACCTGTCACGTCCGCCGCTGAAGGGTCAAACGCGGTATCCTCGAAATTCTCAATCACAAACAGACGAGTCATAAGGGAAGTACTGTTCCGCTCAAAAGCAGCCCAGCCGCCATCGTCATTCTGCATGCTGAATACGTAGCGGACTCCCTTTCTCCATGCCTCATGACACCCCGTATGATGATGCGTACATCGCGTCAACGCCCGCAGTACCGCCTGCGTATCATCTACATCTGGATTCACCGTGTTGCTTTCGGAAAACCCCCAGCCGCCAGTTATATGCATCAAAGTGCGAGCCGACGGCTCCTTCTTGTCTTTATGCTGAAGGGAAAGTAAATACGCTGCTGCCCGCTGGATAGCGCTATCCTCTGTTGAAAAGCCTGCCTCCTGCAGCGTGTAGCAAGCAAGTGCCGTATCCCATACGGTGGAAGGCGAGTTTTGAATATGCATCTCCCCACCGTCCGTCTGCGTCACAAAAGAGATCAGTCCCTTTATTGCATGGGCTATGACAGGAGAGTCCGGCTTATAGCCTATCGCCAGTAGTGCATAGATCATAAAGAAGGTGGCACTCGCGTAGCTATACAACGTCCCGTCCCCTTCAATGTGCTCCAAAATAAAGCGCTCAGCCTTTTGAATAGATTGGTTTGATCTTTTTCCTTTCAAGCGCGAAAAGTCATCGTTTCGTTTCTTCATGAGCCCTCTGTGCCAGCGAATTTGCTGATCTAACTTGTGATACTTCGGTGTTGTATAGAGATGATTGATGTCTATAGCAGAAGGATGCGGCAATGTGAATTTGAGATGTCCGAGTATAAGAATCGGGGCAAAATGAGACCTTACGTACGAGCTCCAGCGGTAAAAGCTAAGCGGATTCCATTTCGGGAGATCTATCAAAAATAGCGGCACCGGATAAAAGACAGGCCACGGATATAGACCATTCAGAGCCAACATAAACTTAGTAGAGATATGAGCCTGTTCGACTCCGCCGCTGCGGAGAATGTAATCCTCGGCCCGTTTCATCGGTGGTGCATCCCGATCCAAATAACCGGTTAACAGCAGCGCCGTATAAGCTTCGATGGTGGAGGAGAGATGGCCATCATCATCGTCATATTGTTTCCATTCGCCACCCGCTGCTTGTTTACGCTCAAGGCGCCGGCCCAGCAGCAAAAGGAGCTCTTTTTTACCCGGATAGAGGGAGTTAAAGAGAATCATCATGCTGGCATCCGTCATCGGCCCTGTTTCAAAATCATATCTCCATGATCCATCATCCTGCTGTTCAGACTGAATTCGGGTCGTATAACGGCCGATCTCAGCTTGTATTTTCTCCATCAATTCCTTAATAGTCTCACCCCCTGCGTACTGTAAATAAACTCTATAAACTTGTTATCCGTGATATTCTTATCCTATGTATGAGGTTCGTTATTGGTGGAGGTGTATACCCAAGCGATTTTTAAATTTAAAAGCCATCCTTTCAGTTCAATACCCTGCCTATTTCAGAAGTAGCTCAAACAAACAAAAAACCACCACAATTCATAGCCCTTACGGCTATAAAAAATGGCAGTTATCTTCATATCTATATCGTCGTATCCAGTATGGATACGCTCGTTATTTAAGGTTATATTCCATATTTGCTGTTTCCATCATAGATTTCCAATTAGCAAATTTCGTCTCCCTAACAATATGTCGATCAAAAAGTTCATCAGGTATGTTATTGATATCTTCTTCCGTTTTCACTTGAAAGTTTCCTTTGATTAAAAACTCATCGAAACTCTTGCAGCTGGAATGCTTACTCATAAACGCATCATTAAACAACTTCTCTAAAGAGATATGGTTGGAATCTTCTTGGTTCGTTTTCTGTCCTTGTAAATCGTTCATCAGTTCCTCTAATGTCATTGGTTTTTGTCTTCTCAAATTACCACTCCTAATTTTATAATATGGTTTCATACTAACTTGTTGTTCCTGAAACCACGTGAATACTTTCATCCTAACATCATACCATCTATTTCACTCTGATAGGAGTGAAAACCCAATAACCCAATAATGTTAATCAATCAATAATCATTTCCCTCATAATTTTTGGTAAGAAGAGATGACTTTTTTAAAACCTGGATAAAAGAACTCTTTCCTCACGAATATACAATGAGACATAATTGGAGTACTTTCCATATCACTTTCTAATACTTCTTCAGCTAAGTTGCCTGTTAGATGTTATGTTTTATTTATTCTGTCCGTTCGGTATAAATATAATCAGTAGTCTTTTCATGAAACGAGGGTTGATTCATTAATTGAATAGTACATTTGAAGTTTATTGTGGAAAACACTACTAATACTAAAGAACATAACTATTCATTTATTCTAACAAATGAACAAGTAGGTCATACATCGGTTAGCAAATCGCCAACTGACATATGACCTTTAAATGTTACTACTTTGAAATAAATAACTAGATCATACCGGATTTTTTTAGTAATCTCTCGACCATAGTAGCGACCTCAGCTCTTGTAATTAACGACTTTGGTTTCAATGCACTAGCATCTCCACCATTCACGATTCCCGCATGTAAGGTTGCAGCTACATCATCTTTAGCCCATGCTGCAATTTGACCTGAATCCGTAAATTTCTCCAGAGCATGAATATCTGCTTGAACGGTCAATCCGGTAATCTTCATCGCTCTAGCCAGCATACTCATTGCTTGTTCTCTTGTCATTGTATCCGTCGGTTTAAAGCTTCCATCCGAATAACCATTAATAATTCCATACTCATAAGCTGCCTTCACATTGTCAAAGTGCCAATCAGTTTGATTAATATCCGAGAATGGTGCAGTGCCTGGCTCAAGTTCTATTCCCAGTGTACGAACAATAATAGCAGCAAATTCTGCTCTGCTGATGAACTTATCTGGTTGAAACAAACCATTACCCGTGCCACTAATAATCATTCTGGAAGCCACATTGTTGACAGCATCTTTCGACCAATGATTCTCCACATCTACAAACGTTACTGGATTCCATATCAAAGCATATATACTGTTGGATAGGCTATGAATGACTGCAAAATTTTTGCCGTTCATATGTTCGATCTTCGTAGGAATATGACGGAGATTTCCGTCTTTTTCTATCACCACAGCAGTAGAAATCTTACTGATGTCTGTTCCATCCGGCAAAGAAATGAAACGTTCAATATAAACTTGGAATTTAGAAAGTTCAATTTTTCGATTTCCATAAGCTACATACACGCTAAAATGTACAGGTGGTGCAACGGGTGTATAACCACCTGTTTTCAGCGAGTTTGCTACAAGCATCTCTTCCTCAGCAGTCAACTTAGAAATTTCAATAGACAATGCAAGTGTCTCCAACGATTCAACACCTAATTGCTTAGCAATGATGTCCATATCAATTTCAGACGTAGGCAATTTATACTGACCATCTCTAGTTGACAGTACAATAATAATATTTTTTCGCGCCAAATCTTTAACCAATTGACCATTCAATATTAAAGTGACCTTATCTAAATCGAGGTCGATTGGAACT
The DNA here is from genome assembly GCF_051550225.1 of Paenibacillus sp. FA6. Classification (NCBI taxonomy): domain Bacteria; kingdom Bacillati; phylum Bacillota; class Bacilli; order Caryophanales; family Paenibacillaceae; genus Paenibacillus; species Paenibacillus sp. FA6. Next base: position 4,740,250 of record NZ_CP188820.1, read on the forward strand.
GTAATTTGAGCGTTCGGTTCATTGCCCAGCATTTGCAACAATAGTTGTGTATCGATAGTTACAGTTGCAATATCCTGACCATTTTGCTTAGTAATCTTCAGAATACCAATCTTTTCTTGGCGATCATTCACTTTAATATTATTATTATATTGTACTGTACCATTCGACTCCATAATATATTGTACTTTGCCATCCGACTCCGTACCATTACCACTAGGAGCTCTGTATATCCATTTCGCATATAGCGTTACATCGTTTGCTGGCATGGATTCTGTAAGAAAGTCCCACTTGTTCACAGTACCTGCTTCTTTATACCAACCGCCAAAGCTGTAGTTCGCTCTTGTAGGAGGTGTTGGGGCAATGATCCTGCTGTCATAAGTTGTATCAATGTCATCAACCTCACTTCCACCTTGACTATCAAAACTTACCGTGTAACTACCGTTCACGCTATATTGTGCCTTCACGGTTAAAGCGCTAGTAATATTCCCAAAAGTAACATCCCAACCTGTAAATGCGTAGCCTACTCGGCTCGGATTCGTAGGTGCTGTTGCTCCACTTCCATGGTTCACCGTTTCAGTTTTAAGTTCTGTTTCGTCCCAGTCCTCGAATGTTACCGCATAGCTGTTCAATATCCATCCCGCATATAGCGTTACATGATTCGCTTGGATAGTTTCTGTTGCGAAAACCCACTGATTCTCAGCACCAGTCTCTTTAAACCAGCCCTCAAAAGTGTATCCCACTCTTGTTGGATCTGTTGGAGCGGTGATCTTACTGCCATAAGTCGCTGTAATGACATTAACCGCACTTCCACTTTGACTATCAAAAATTACCGTGTAACCGCTATTCACGCTATACTGCGCCTTCACCGTTAAGGCCCCAGTAATATTCCCAAAAGCAACATCCCAGCCTGTAAATGTGTAACCTACTCGGCTTGGATTCGTAGGTGCTGTTGCTCCACTTCCATGGTTCACCATTTCAGTTTTAAGTTCTGTTTCGTCCCAGTCCTCGAATGTTACCGTGTAGCTGCTCAGTATCCAGTTCGCATATAGCGTTACATGATTTGCTGGAATAGTTTCTGTTGCGAAATTCCACTGATTCTCAGTACCAGATTCTTTATACCAACCGCCAAAGGTATAGTTCGCTCTTGTAGGAGGTGTTGGTGCTGTGATCTTGCTGCCATATGTTGCATTAATGTTTCCTACGCCACTGCCACCTTGACTATCAAAACTTACCGTGTAACTACTGTTCACGCTATACTGTGCCTTCACCGTTAAACCGCCAGTAATATTCCCAAAAGCAACATCCCAGCCTGTGAACGTGTAGCCTACTCGGCTTGGATTCGTAGGTGTTGTTGCCCCACTTCCATGGTTCACCGTCTCTGTTTTCAGCTCGGTTCCATCCCAATCCTCGAATGTTACCGCATAGCTATTCAATATCCATCCCGCATATAGCGTTACATGATTTGCTAGAATAGTTTCCGTTGCGAAATTCCACTGATTCACAGTACCTGCTTCTTTATACCAACCATCAAAGATGTAATTCGCTCTTGTAGGAGGTGTTGGCGCTGTGATCTTGCTGCCATAAGTTGTATTAATGTCATCAACCGCACTGCCACTTTGGCTATCAAAACTTACCGCGTAACTACTGTTCACGCTATACTGTGCCTTCACCGTTAAGGCGCTAGTAATATTCCCAAAAGCATTATCCCAGCCTGTAAATGTGTAACCTGTTCGGCTCGGATTCGTAGGTGCTGTTGCTCCACTTCCATGGTTCACCGTCTCTGTTTTCAGTTCGGTTCCGTCCCAGTCCTCGAATGTTACGTTGTATGATGAAGGTCCCGAAGTTAAATGACGAAGTAACCATGTATCATAAGAAGCAGCACCACTTGTTTTTTTATTTGCTATATAGGATAAATTACCATCTATATCCTGAAACAAAAACCCAATTGCGGATCCACCCTCTAATTCAGGATAATTAGGAGATGATTGATTTTGTAGAATACCTGCATTGTTATACTGTCTAAGGAATTGATTATTAACTATGTTATCGTTAAAAGAATAACTTATTATAAAGCCATCATCTGTAATAATAGGTTCATTGACTGCTCCCCATGTATTAAGGGTATCAACCAACATTTCATTCGTGTACAGTGTACCGTCAGCATTATAGATACGATAATAAATACTTCGAGTATCAACATCTAATCCAACCTTTTTGTGATAAACAAATAAAAATTTATTGTTAGAGAGCGCTTTTACATACTGATTGCCATTTGGAGTTTCTGTATTTGCGCCATATACAAAGCTATTCTGACCTCCTACTCGTATAGGAGTTGTTCCCGTGTCATTGAAAATCATTCCAAGATAATTAGTATTATAATATGAAATTGATATCATAAATTGTCCTGAATTGTTTGCTGCAATGCGGTGATTGTACTGTGAACCTGATATACCAGCCAATCCAGTAATGGAAATTTGATTCGCATCTACCGCAACTCCTGTTGTCGTAAATCTACGTAGAGCATAACTCCCCTCATTGGTATCCCATACAAATGCTAGATTGCCATTCGACAACTCAGTAACTTCTGTAAACCGATTAAGTGATCCAGGAGAAGAGTTAATTTTAGTTGGTGCGACCACTTGAGTACCAGCTGGATCGATTATTTTAAAATACGTATCTGTCAATCCATTCGAACTATAACTACTATACCAATAGATTAGAATATTACCATTTGATAGCCCTTTATAATAAATGTCTGGAGGATAACCTGTTGTTGTAGGTGATACTGGTATAGATAATACGGTGTCAACCCTACCGTCAGAATGAATAACAGAATAATATTGTGTAGCTATATTATCGTCTTCGCTCCAATCAAGCCAAGGGATGAATAATTTATTCCCTACTACTACTGGAGGTGTCCATATATAAGAATCTAGATCATCTCCAATTTCCATATCGATACGATTTGTACCAATATCTAATGAAATTGATGCTGTTGCTTGACTAAGCGGAAACATAGTAAGTATCAGTGAAAATACAAGTAAACAATGTATACACTTAATAAAAGTTTTCAAAATTTCACTCCTTCATTATATTTAAAGATTTTTGTTATTAGCATACATTTGAATCAACATATATTCTGTAATCCGAATTACATTTTGGGGATTAATCTTAATAAGCTGAACTCCTAAAACAATTTTCTTAAAAATTTGGGATTGCCTTTCCGTTTTGGAGGACAAGAACAACAGACGTTCCTATTTCATAAATTTTCTTGACGTGTTCAAGTTGTCTTACCGGAGGATTAAGGTCCGCTGTGTCTACAACCTTCTCGTCCACCTCGCCTGATTTTAAAGCTGCATGTCAACGCCGGCTTCAAGGCCCATTTTGATAGCTTCCCGTTTTACAACCTACAAAGGTACAACCGAGTCTTTCAAGAAACTAAAAACCCAAGCGATGCATCCGCTTGGGTATAAATAGACGATATTCTATTCAGGTATATGTGGCATTAAATCCATACTCACTCACTAGCGACACTCCCGCCCCCACATGTGTAGAGTGTGCATAACAGAATAAAGTACCTATCAGCTGTAAACATCATGTCTTCAATAAAGGAGGAAAATAGAGCATCATTAATTTCATGTCTACATTCGATCCATAAATGAGAAAAGACCTGCTCAATGAGCGGGTCTTTCTAATGGAGGCGAGGGGAGTCGAACCACTGTCCGAAAATATCGACACATAAGATGCGCTTCGCGATGGGTGTAATTATAGATTTGATGTCACCCAAAAGTCTTAGCTAAAGTATGGCTAGTTTTGTAGACAAAATTTACTTCGATTTACTTCGAAAACATATTTCAATATCCTCGTGAAAATTGCGTGCTTTCTTTTAGTTGAACGATATCATGGCCCGTTGGATTCTGGAAGGTACGAAGCCCAAATGTCGGCGCAACTGCAAAGATATGGTCAAAAATGTCCGCTTGAATCGATTCATACACGCCCCAGTTCGTATCATTGCTGAAAGCATAGATTTCAAGCGGCAGTCCGTTATCTCCCGATGCTAACTGTCTGACAATCATGGTCATATCCTTATGAATTTTTGGATGATTCCTCAGATATTGATAGATGTATTCTCTAAAGACACCTACATTCGTAAGCTGTCTACCGTTCACATTGCTCTCCTCATTAATCTGGTGTTCCATGTTGTACTCGTTGATTTCATTTAATTTTGTCGTGATATAATCGGTAAGGTAGTGAATCTTCTGAAATTCCTCAATCATTTCCTTGGTACAAAACCTTATGCTGCTCGTCTCGATATAGACGCTTCGCTTAATCCTTCTGCCACCAGATACTTGCATGCCTCTCCAATTCTTGAACGAGTCTGAAATGAGGGCGTAGCTCGGAATCATCGTGATCGTCTTATCGAAATTCATAACCTTTACCGTGTTTAATGTAATGTCGATGACGTCTCCATCCGCATTATATTTAGGCATTTCAATCCAGTCACCGACACGCACCATATCATTCGATGATAATTGAACGCCTGCCACCAGGCCCAATATGGAGTCCTTGAAGACTAACATCAGAACGGCCGATAAGGCACCAAGCCCACTGAGAATAATCAAGGGATTCTGGCCGATGAGGTTCGAGATAACCATAATTCCGCCGATGATAAACAGAATGATCTTCACCACCTGAATGTATCCCTTAATCGGTCTGACCTTGGAGACTTCAAACGAACGATAGATCGCATCAAAAGCATTGAGCAGCGCATTAAGTACCCTAATAGTTACGATAATCATATACGTTAATGCGGCTTTTTCAATCAAAGCTTGATAGGTCGGAAAGATGGACGCAGAATAATAAATGATGACCGCCGGCACGAGATGTGACAGCTTGCGGAATACCTTTTTCTCCAAAATGATATTATCCCACGTGTACCTATTGTTATTGATGATGTGAAAAATCGTCTTCAGCACGATTTTTTTGGCTATAAAATTGGCCAGTATCGAGACCGCAGCTATAAAAACAACCATGATCATATTCGAAAGATATCCAATGGTTTGTTCACTCATACCAAACCCGTCTAGTTGATTTTTGATAAATTCCATTGTTTCCTCCTAACACAGAATATATTAGCCTATTATTATGATAGATTAGATTCTAGTGCTAAGCAAAGTTCTAGATAAGACACCACTAGGTTTATTCGGGAAAAGTGTAAGAGTTTAAGAGTTTAAGAAGCTGCTTGGCAGAACTGCCAAAAACAAAAAGACCACCTAAATAGGTGGTCTCACTGATCAAGTATGGAGGTGAGCTTACACTGCTAAAAACCCTGTATGTTTAGCTGAAATGAACTGTAATCCATAAGAGAGTCACTTTTTAAAGTGTTTTTCTTATGGATTATAGTTCACAATGCTTATGGTTCTATTTGACGATTACATCTCAGCATGAGCTATTTCATAATCAATTGTTCTGAAATATGATTTAGGTATTCCTCGTTACTTGTCTGCCTATATTTTTACTTTTTTAGGCGAATCTCCCACTTTTCATGACTTCATTTTCTTACCATAAATATTACACACTCCACATGTGTTGAGTGTCGGATACTTTCTAAAAAATAAAACAAGGCTTTGGATTACTACAACCAACTTCAACTAAATTGGGTTTGCTCCCGCATACTAGCCTTGCTGAATGCGTGGATGTGGGATTCCGTACTTATAGAATATTCTATTTCTGTTTTCCATCTTATCTATGTCTTCCGTTCCTATATCGTAGGTTCGTCCTAAAATGAAAACAGGTCGCCCAGTAGGCGACCTGTTTGTATTATTTTGCTTCTAGCAAATTCATAATGATCGTAACCGCTTCGGCTCTTGTTGCTGTTTCTTTCGGTGCGAACTTGTTGTCGCCACGTCCACTTATAATGCCTAACTCCTTCATCGTGGTAATCGCTGACTTAGCCCACACTGGGATGTCATTGTCATCTGCGAAGTCAGTCGCATCTATGGTTGTAGATCGCGCTCCGTATGCTTTAGCGATCATCGCCGCCAGTTCCGCGCGCGTAATGTTAGCTGTTGGACGGAAACTGCCATCATCATAGCCAGACACGATACTCACTTCTATAGACTGAGCGACTGCTTGTCTTGCCCATATACCGATCTTATCCGAATCACTGAAGCCCAGCTTTACCCCGTCACTTGTAAGCTTCAACGCATTCATCAACATGACGGTGAATTCAGCTCGACTTACGGTTGCGTTCGGCTTGAACGTGCCATCTAGATAACCTTTGACAATACCTTGCTGTGACGCTTGTTTCATTTCGGATTCTGCCCAGTGTCCTGCGATGTCAGAGTAAGTGACCGTCGGTTCGTCTACAACTAATACAGCAAACTTTGCAAAATGATCGACATCTACCGTAATCGTATTATCGATTATCTTACCACCGATCTCGATCCACGTTTTATTTACTTCATCATAGTAGAAAATAGCAGCGTATTGCCCTTCATTTACTTTAGACTTATCAAACTTGAAGGTCAATGTAATTGGCTTTTTAAGATTTCCTGAAACATCTTTCAAAATTTCATAGATCTGGCTAGCCAAAATTTCTTTATTAGTGAGAAGTTGCTGCGTATTTAACACTTCTTCTATCGTTATGTTTAATTCCTTATCCGCAGCACCTTCTGGGATGGAGAGTGTCACACTGTCCTTTAAGGCCACTTTGCCGCTTGGAGGCGTTGGTACTGTTGGAGCACCACCATTGCCGCTTGGAGGCGTTGGTGCTGTTGGAGCATCGCCATTACCGCTTGGAGGCGTTGGTGCTGTTGAAGAATCACCATTACCGCCTTGTGCGGTACTTTCCCTTGTAACATCGATCGTGTAGTTAGCAGTTGTTGTCCTATCATATGCTGTAATCATCACTGTAATAAGATTCGATCCTGTATTTAGGGGAACATCAAAGGACGTCCCATTGTTATGGACTGGACTCGTGACTAGGCCAGATTCAACCGTTACACTAACTGTGGCCTCTGAATCTACCAACACAGGTGTAATTGTTACAGCATCCACACTAGCGGCAACCGAAGCCGTATAATGTGTGATGTTATTCGGTGAGAATGGCGGGCTGAGTGTGCCTGAAGAGATCGCTAAACTCGTTATATCCGTGTTATTATTCGCTCTGTATATCTTAATACCGCCACTAAACTCATCCAATATATAGATATTCCCACTCTTATCTAACGTAACACCATAAGGCCTCCCCAGCCCGTCTGCCCCATCCCATTGCGTCATATAGTCGCCATTGAGATTAAATATCACAATGCGCTCATTGCTGCGATCAAACACATACACATGGCCGGCTTGATCTACAGTGATGCCTTGAAGATAGCCGAATTGTCCGCCGTCACTTCCAGATCCGTCCCATTGTAGGAGGTGATTACCAGCGGCATCAAGCTTCATAACGTGACTCGAGTAATCCGAACAATACGAAAACGACTCATTAACGACCACGACCATAACACATTCATTTACAGTCACGTAACTATGACCAGTTTGGTCTACTGCGATGCCACCAAGCTTATCATTTTCTGTATCATTTACCCCAACTAACCATTCCTTTAGATAGGTGCCGGCAGCATCAACCTTCACGACTAGATGAGTTGTGCTATCTGTCTTTGCATCATACACAGAGCCTGCCACATAAACATGACCAGCTTCGTCTAATGTGACACCTACAGGATCAAAGAACTGCTCACCATCATTTCCTGCATATTCCCATTTCCAAAGTTTGTTACCATCCGGATCATACTTCGTAACGTGACCGTAGTAGAAATAATCCTTGTACTTATCGCTGTAGATTACGTTACTAACAATCACATACGTATTGCCAGCTTCGTCTGCCACAATCCGACTAAGCGAAGCACCTTGTTCATCACTTCCAACAACCTGCCACTTATCACGAAAGTTACCAGCGGAATCAAACTTAAGAAGGCGATTGTTCTGCATCTCCCCCACATACACGTTTCCACCGCCGACCGCTATATCAACAATGCTACGAATAAAAGGACTCCCACTCTCCCCCCATTGCATGGCATAGGTATAATCAGAGTTAAATTTAAGAATGCGATCGTTCACTGAATCCGCCACGTACACATTCCCAGCTTGATCTACCGCGAGTCCATTAGGATTGTAGAACTGCCCATTCCCATAACCAAACTCCCCCCATTGCGCAAGGTACCCGCCATCGGAATCAAACTTCTGGATGCGGTCGTTCGATCTATCTGCCACGTACACATTTCCAGCTGGGTCTACTGCGATAGCACTAGGATTGCCGAACTGACCATTCCCATTACCAGGCTCCCCCCATTGCGTAACATAATCACCATCAGAAGCAAACTTTTGGATGCGGTTGTTAGATGTATCTGCCACGTACACATTCCCAGCTGGGTCTACTGCGATACCACTAGGTTTGTCGAACTGACCATCCCCCTTACCATAATTTCCCCATTGCATAAGGTAATCCCCATCAGAAGTAAATTTCTGGATGCGGTGCTGATCTGAATCCAGTACATACACATTTCCAGCTTGGTCTACCGTGATACCATTAGCATTGTAGAACTGCCCATTCCCATAACCCCACTCCCCCCATTGCGTAATATAACCCCCATCGGAATCAAACTTCTGGATGCGATTGTTCCATGATTCTACTACGTACACATCCCCAGCTGGGTCTACTGCGATACCATTAGGATTGATGAACTGCCCATTCTCATTACCAGGCTCCCCCCATTGCATAACGTAGACGCCATTAGAATCAAACTTTTGGATGCGATGGTTATTTGTATCTGCTACATAGATATTCCCATAGACGTCTGCTGTGACTGATCCAGGATTACTGAATTCTCCTTCCGCACGCATTGAAAACGCTCCGTCAGGTGTGATCTCACGAATCACATTTGATGGTGGTGCTGCTGCATAAGCTTCTGTTGCGAAATTTATTGAAAGTGTGCCTAGTAATAAAATAATAGCGATAAACCCATTTATTTGCTTCTTGTATCCTCTTGACATCGTGTGTTGCCTCCAACGTTTTATATTTTTTTACCCTAAACCATACTTCGATCGTCCAGACTTACCTACTTTTCTACCAACTGTAAATAACGAAAATATCTCCAAATATAACAACAGCGCTTAGCAATACCTCCCTAATCTTTCATCCGATTTTCCCGAGCAAGGTATGACCTATCCGAAAGCATAATAGAAGTCGAGACAAATTCCCTCATACGAAAGTTGTAGAAGTCTGTGAAAATATCAAAAAAAAGCATCCTTCCGTCAAATAAAATGACAAAAAGATGCTTTGTTCCCCTAATTTGTTTATCAATCCTCCTGTAGCATCAATTCTTTGGCTCGGACGATGGCCTGACCTCGACGCTTCACACCGAGCTTTCCATATACATTAAATACATGTGTTTTCACTGTCGCTTCGGTTATCCCCAAATCAATTGCAATCTCTTTATTGGACATCCCCTCCACTAATGCCGCGAGCACCTCTTGTTCTCGCCGCGTCAAATCTTCAATCAAGTCCAGGCTCGTTAGGTTAAGTTGAACACGTACGAGTTCGCCCTCTTTTCTGGTAATCACACCTAATGTAAATACACAATAGTTTTATTATCTAACTACATCAAGTCTGGCAAACTATTATTAAACTCATTTAGAAAACAATTGGAAATTAGTTAAAGTTCGATCCAACCCAATATATCCCTACCACACATCCTACATGTGTAGCGACTGTTGTCGATTTTATTGTAGACATCTCGTCTACAACATTTACAGAAATCCAACCTCATAAAATTCTCTCATCTACAATCCGTCTACAATTTACTCTCTAAACAAGAAAAAACCCGCTATATCAGCGGGTCTTTCAAATGGAGGCGAGGGGAGTCGAACCCCTGTCCGAAAATATCGACACATAAGATTCTACGGGTGTAGTTACAGATTTGATGTCACCCTAGTGTCGTCCTGTAACCGACTACTCTTCGGGTCAGCCTGATTATCTTCTTCAGCTCACCCCAGGCGGAGATGAGACAGCGTATTCCACTACTGGTTAGCCCCTAATCTAGTCACATGGACGATGCTAGGTAGGAGCACGCTCACAGTTTCTTAGGCTGCGAAAGCGTAGTTGTTTTGAGTTTTGCCATTTAATAGGCTTTAGCGTTGATAAAGCGGACGCGTCCCCACTACCCGCTACCCATGCTCAAACTATCCCCGTCGAATCCATAAACGCCCCCTTAATATAAAGGGCTTCTAGGATAGAATCTTGAGTAGTCAAGACATGATGTTCTATTCAGTATCCTTTTCCTCCATGAAAAAGGACCACTAGAAGGTAATCATTCAACAAGATCTAACGATCTCGTATAACTTAGTATATCACATTTCTACTGCACTATGATACTTAGTTCAAGGAAATCAAGGTTATAATTGCCAATATTGATCATTTGAGCATCTTAGCTTAGCCATTCCATCATTACCTAGCAATCTTCTGCTTCTCACGCAGCGCACGTTGAATGTCTCGTTGTGCATCGCGCTTGGCTGCTGTGCCGCGCTTGTCATACTCTTTCTTCCCTCTACCAAGACCTAACAGGAGCTTCGCATATCCATTACGGATATAAATCTTCAGCGGGACGATCGTGTAACCTGCTTGCTTCGAAAGCCCAAGCAACTTCTTAATTTGTAATTTATGCATGAGTAGCTTGCGTGTTCTCGTAGGATCGACTGGATTACTGCGGTTTCCTTGTTCAAAAGCACTAATGTGCATATTGTGAATCTGAATCTCGCCATTACGAATCGTTGCAAAAGCATCCCCGATGTTCGATCTGCCAAGACGTAGCGACTTAATCTCCGTGCCCGTTAATACCATACCCGCTTCATACGTTTCTTCTATGAAATAATCATGGGAAGCTTTCTTGTTCTGGGCCAAGACTTTCCCGTCACTATTATTCTTACCCATGTCCTCACTCCTTAGATCATTATAAAAAATGGATTCTGGTATTCCTTCCTCGTTAAGCGAGGAATATACCAGAAATCCATTGTATCAACTGCATCCTCCAAAATCAAGATGAAGCAAGCAGAAACGGCTGTGCTATCCCTTTTCGATGAGTTTATACTTCCACCACTAAAGGGATTTCCTTACTTCTCCTCATGCGGAGTTTCATTCGCACTATCCTTGCCTTCTCGACCTTGACGCTTACCGGCTCCATTACCCGGTGTTGCATCTCCACCAATAAAGACTCCACCTCTACCTGAGGCTTTGCGACCGTTGCCTTCCGTCGTTGGGCTGTCGGATTGTCGAGCTTCACTAGTCGGTGCCGCTCCATATCCACCCTTGCCTGAACCGAAGGCAAACCCAGGTCCACGTGTTGACTGCAAAGCATCATAACGTCCTGCTGGAGCCCCTGGTCCACGATCCCGCTTACGGGCAGCACCCTTGTCCTTATTACCACTGCTTCTGCCCTCGCGTTTCGGTGCTGCGCTACTAGGACTAGCCGATTTACCACTCTCACTCGGGTTCACAGCAACTGCACTTTCCGAAACAACGCCTACAGTCCTGTCGCCGGCCGCATTGCTAACGCCCTTGTTTCCCTTGGCTTTGAATCCGCCATTCTTCCCTTTGCCTCTTGAACCTTTACCATCAGATCTTTTAACTTCACCCTCTGTAGCCGTAGGCTTAGATGCATTGTTATCAACCGTACCATTTTCAATAATATTCATTGATTTCTTCTTACCTCCGCCACTTGCACCAGGCGCCTTAACGCCTCCGCTGTTTGCTCCAAATACCTTACTTCCCCCAGCTGCTTTACCTTTGCTTCCAGCAACTTTGCCGTTACGATTTCCGCCCTTACCTCCGCGTCCTGCACCTTTATCTTTATTCAACCCGCCACCTGCACCTGGAGGACGACTACCTCGTCCTCCTCGGTTACCTTCGCTGCGAGGTTTCATATCAATCAGTTCAAAGTCAATCGTATGATCATCCATATTGACGCGGGCTACACGAATTTTCAATTCGTCACCGATACGGAATATCTTCGAGGTACGCTCTCCGATTAACGACATGGCCTGTTCGTTGAAATGATAGTAATCATCCGTCAATGCACTCAGGCGAATGAGGCCTTCAACCGTATTCTCCAGTTCAATGAACATACCGAAGCTTGTTACACTACTGATCATTCCATCGAATTCTTCGCCAACCTTATCCAGCATATACTCTGCCTTCTTAAGATCATCTGTGTCTCTCTCCGCTTCTACAGCAACACGCTCTCGCTCGGAAGACTGTTGCGCAACATCAGGCATACGAGATGCCAAGTATTCTTGTCGCTTCTCTGACAACACACCCTTGTTCGCGATCACTTCACGAATTACACGGTGTATCGCAAGATCGGGATACCGACGGATAGGCGATGTAAAGTGGGAATAGTAATCTGCCGCCAACCCGAAATGACCCGACGTCTCAGCATCGTATTTAGCCTGCTTCATGGAACGAAGCATCATCGTACTAATAACGGTCTGCTCCTTCGTTCCTTGAATATCTACAAGAAGCTCCTGTAGTGCTCGTGGATGAATAGAGTTCCCTCGACCTTTGACATGATATCCAAAGTTCTCAGCAAACGCCAGAAAATTCTGTAGTTTCTCCTGATCCGGATTTTCGTGGATACGGTAAATGAACGGAACTTTCAGCCAGTGGAAATGCTCAGCCACCGTCTCATTTGCGGCAAGCATGAACTCCTCAATCATTTGTTCCGCGATGGAACGTTCTCTTTTGACAATATCTATAGCCTTGCCATTCTCATCTACGATAATCTTAGACTCCACGAAATCGAAATCCACTGCACCCCTGCGCATCCGATTACCCCGCAGTTTCAGAGCAAGATCCTTCATATCACGGAAATTACCGACCAAATTGCTGTAACGCTCCATTAACTCAGGATCTTCATCCTCAAGGATTTTGCGTACATCTGTATAAGTCATACGTTCCGTGGTTCTGATCACACTCGTAAAGACATCATGATTAACCACTTTCATTTGTTCATTAAATTCCATTTCACAGGACAAAGTAAGCCTGTCCACCTGCGGATTAAGACTACATATCCCATTAGAAAGACGGCGGGGTAACATCGGAATGACTCGATCTACCAAATACACACTACAGCCGCGAGCGTAAGCTTCTTTATCCAGTTCGGAACCTTCGCGCACATAATAACCTACATCGGCAATATGTACACCTAGGAGATAATGACCATTCGGTAAAATTTCCACATTCACGGCATCATCTAAATCCTTAGCATCTTCCCCGTCAATCGTCACAATCGTCTTATGACGCAGATCACGTCGACCCTGCTGCATGATCTCTTCCTCTGTTATAGCATCAGGAGCAAGCTCCGCTTCCGCCATCACTTCATCAGAGAACGCTTCTGGCAATTGGTGCTTACGGATAATAGAAATAATATCTACACCTGGATCATCCTTATGCCCTAGAACTTCTGCCACTTCGCCTTCAGCAGCTGCTCGTCCTTCAGGATAATTCACAATTCGTACAACAACTTTCTCACCATGGACAGCACCATTAAATGCATTCTTCGGTATGAAGATATCTCGATTAATCCGTTTGTCATCTGGAAGTACGAAACCATACGATTCATTGTTCTGGAATACACCGACCACTTGCGTGACCGACCGTTTCACTATACGTACAACTTCTCCTTCAAGCTTACCTCCGGCCGTACTCTTGGATGTCACTCGAATTAGAACGATATCACCATTCATAGCACCTTTGAGGTCATTGGCGTTAATGTATACATCTACATGTTCACGATCATCGGGAATAAGGAATGCAAATCCCTTGGCATGCGCCTGTAAACGACCGCGTATAAGATCCATTCGCTCAGGTACGCCATAACGATTCGTACGAGTTAGAATAACTTTACCATCGTGTTCAAGAGCAGTTAGCACCTTCACAAATTCCTTGAAGTCTTGCGCTTTATCAATACTGAAATGTTCTTCTAACTCCTGGTAAGTCATTGGTTTATAGGCGGTCTCCCGCATGAAATTAAGGATCTCTTCTTCTGTTATCATCATTATCACCTCAGATGACTTGCAAGTTATGCCTGCAAGCTCTTATGTATCCTTTGCTTCGTATTATTTATTTATTACTTTTTCCCTCACTATACTCATACCCTAGTATACACGATTTCAATCTCAAACATCCCTTAAATCCTTTGGATTTTCTTGATCAACAACAAATTAACAAAAAAACCCTCTCTCCACATAGAGTATGTAAGAGCGAGGGTTTCCTAGAAATTCATATTATTTAATAGCGACAGCTACAGCAATAGCCAAAATAAAGAATCCAATAGCCATTCCAACGGTTAGACGCTCAAGAACCAAGTCCATACCGCGAGCTTTGGTTTTACCAAAAAGATGTTCTGCTCCGCCGGAGATGGCGCCGGAAAGACCTGCACTTTTCCCCTTTTGCAAAAGAACCACCGCAATCAAACCAATGGAGAAAACAGCTAGCAACACTTGTAAAAAGATTTCCATTCATTCCACCTCCTAAACGTGTTAAACATTCTCGTGTATTCCAAGTTAAATTCACATATCAATTTACAGAAAACAGCATTCTCATTGTAGCACATCCAACCTATATTTGACAAGACGGTTGTGATCGGTCTTATGAAATGAATAAAGCCAGTTCGGTGTACACCCGAACTGGCTTTATCTTGATGTATTATTATTTCTTCAAGTTGTAGAAAGATTTCATCCCAGCGTATTGAGCCAATTCACCCAATTGATCTTCGATGCGAAGCAATTGATTGTATTTAGCAACACGGTCTGTACGGGAAGGAGCACCTGTCTTAATCTGACCAGCATTTGTTGCAACAGCAATATCAGCGATTGTGCTATCTTCAGATTCACCTGAACGGTGAGAGATAACAGCTGTATAACCAGCGCGTTTAGCCATTTCAATCGCATCAAATGTTTCAGTCAATGTACCGATTTGGTTAACCTTGATCAAGATGGAGTTACCGATACCTTCTTCGATCCCTCTGCCAAGACGCTCAGTGTTCGTTACGAACAAGTCATCTCCAACAAGTTGGATTCTGTCTCCCAATTTCTCACTAAGCAATTTCCAACCTTCCCAGTCATCCTCAGAACATCCATCTTCGATGCTGATAATTGGGTATTTGTCAGCCCATGATACAAGTAGGTCAACGAATTCTGCAGAAGTGAAGGATTTACCTTCGCCTGCCAATTCATATTTACCATCTTTGTAGAACTCAGTAGATGCTACGTCCATACCTAGGAATACATCAACACCTGGTTTGTAACCAGCTTTTTCGATTGCTTCCATAATTGTGGACAATGCTTCTTCATTGGAAGTGAAGTTTGGTGCAAATCCACCTTCATCACCTACAGCTGTGTTCAATCCTTTTGCTTGTAGAACAGCTTTCAAGCTATGGAAGATTTCAGCACCTGTACGAAGCGCTTCTTTAAATGTAGGAGCTCCTACTGGCAATATCATGAATTCTTGAACGTCAACGTTGTTGTCGGCATGTTCTCCACCGTTCACGATGTTCATCATAGGTACTGGCAATTGTTTCGCATTGAATCCACCAAGGTACACATACAATGGCACGTCTAGAGCTTCAGCAGAAGCACGAGCTACAGCCATGGATACTGCTAGAATAGCGTTCGCACCCAATTTAGCTTTGTTCGGCGTTCCGTCAAGAGCGATCATCAATTTATCAATTCCCAATTGGTCCAACGCGTCCATACCGATCACTTCAGGAGAAATGATTTCGTTCACGTTCTTCACTGCTTGCAATACCCCTTTACCAAGGTAACGGGATTTGTCTCCATCGCGAAGCTCAACTGCTTCATAGGCACCTGTAGATGCACCAGAAGGTACGATCGCACGGCCAAGAGCACCGGATTCCAAATAAACTTCAACCTCAACTGTTGGGTTACCACGAGAGTCTAGGACTTCGCGAGCATATACGTCTGAAATAATAGTCATGTTTTTTTCTCCTTTTATTGTACATATTTTTTGGTAAAAGAATGATTCCCCTACTTAACTTACTTACGGCTAGCAATCATGGATTGTCCAGTCATCTCAGCAGGTTGTGACAAATGCATCAGATCTAGAATGGTTGGCGCCACATCCGCCAGAATTCCACCATCACGTAATACGATATCGGAAGCCGTCACAATGAATGGAACAGGGTTCGTCGTATGTGCAGTGAACGGGCGTCCTTGCTCATCAAATACCATATCAGCGTTTCCGTGGTCAGCCATAATGATCGCTACCCCGCCTTTAGCAATGACAGCATCTACAACCCTACCCATACATTCATCTGTCACTTCCACAGCTTTGATCGTTGGCTCAAGCATACCTGAGTGCCCTACCATGTCTGGGTTAGCGAAATTAAGAATAATCGTATCGTGATTCTCTGCTTCGATCTCTTTCACACAAGCATCCGCTACTTCGTAGGCACTCATCTCTGGTTGCAAATCATAAGTAGCTACTTTGGGTGAATTAATGAGAATACGAGTCTCACCTGGCAGTTCGACATCACGTCCGCCACTGAAGAAGAATGTGACATGCGGATATTTCTCTGTTTCAGCAATACGTAGTTGTTTCTTGTTGTTCTGAACCAATACTTCGCCTAGTGTATTATCCAGGTTCTTTGGTGCATACGCAACGTAACCTTCAACCGTTTCACTAAACATCGTCAAGCACACAAAATGCAGATGTTCAGGGAATTTTGGTCCACGGTCGAAACCACGGAAGTCCTTATTCGTGAACACTTGGGACAATTGAATCGCACGATCTGGTCGGAAGTTCAAGAACACAACAGAGTCTCCGTTCGCAATACTCGATACAGGTTCTCCTTGCTCGTTCACGATGACTGCAGGTTCTACGAATTCATCATAGACTGACTTCGCATAAGATTCACTCACCGCTTGGAGAGCGTTCGTGTACTTCGGTCCATCTCCATAAACGATAGCACGATATGACTTCTCAACACGTTCCCAACGTTTGTCACGGTCCATCGCATAGTAGCGTCCTTGTACCGTTGCAATGGTACCGATCCCTACTTCCTCAATCTTAGCATTCAATCGTTCTATGAATTGTATACCTGAGTCAGGGGAAACATCCCGTCCATCCAGAAATGCATGAATATACACTTCAGCTAGACCTTCCTTTTTAGCCAGATCCAACATGGCAAACACATGTTCAATGTGACTATGCACGCCACCATCAGAGAGGAGACCATACAAATGCAACTTCGTGTTATTCTTCTTGGCATGACGAACAGCTTCAACCAATGTCGAATTCTCGAAGAAGTCACCATCACGAATGGATTTGGAAATGCGGGTCAGGTCTTGATAGACGATACGGCCTGCACCAATATTAAGATGACCCACCTCGGAGTTACCCATTTGCCCTACTGGCAATCCCACCTCTTCACCGCAAGCAATAAGAGTGGTGTTGGGATATTGGCTCATCAAACGGTCATAGTTTGGCTTCTTGGCTTGCGCTACTGCATTACCTTCTACAGTATTACGAAGTCCGAAACCATCCATAATAATTAAGGCTACCGGTCTTGGTGCTGGCATCTTACTTCGCCCCCTCAACAAGTT
This sequence comes from Paenibacillus sp. FA6, assembly GCF_051550225.1. Taxonomy (NCBI): domain Bacteria; kingdom Bacillati; phylum Bacillota; class Bacilli; order Caryophanales; family Paenibacillaceae; genus Paenibacillus; species Paenibacillus sp. FA6. The sequence continues at coordinate 4,757,932 of NZ_CP188820.1, forward strand.
GAACGTATGAAGTAGGTTGTAAGCTTGCACCGCCGACTAATGCTCCGTCAATGTCACTTTGACCCATATATTCTACGACATTCTCAGGCTTAACACTACCGCCATATTGAATACGTACAGCATTGGCCACATCTTCTCCATACAAACCTTTCACAAGTTCACGAATATAAGCAATAACTTCATTCGCATCTTGCGCTGTTGAGGATTTCCCTGTTCCTATCGCCCAAATCGGCTCATAAGCAATAACCACTTGTGCTGCTTGTTCCGCAGTTAATCCTTTCAAAGCACCTTCAGTCTGAACTTTACATACCGCTTTCGTCTGGTCAGCTTCACGTTCTTCCAATTTCTCACCGACACATACGATAGGAGTAATGCCATGTTTGAAAGCGGCAAATACCTTTTTGTTCACAATTTCATCGGATTCAGCGAAATAAGCACGACGCTCTGAGTGTCCAATAATGACATAGTGCACTCCTAGATCTTTCAACATGACACCGCTAATTTCACCAGTGTAAGCTCCATCATCTTCAAAATGTAGGTTCTGTGCTCCAATCTTAATGGAAGTACCTTTAACAGCCTCCATTAATGCTGGAAGACTGGTGAACGGAGCGCAGATAACACTCTCGACACCTGCTACTTCTGCCTTGCCTTTGATTTCTTCAATAAACGCTTTAGCTTCTGGAACGGTCTTGAACATTTTCCAGTTACCCGCGATAATAGGTGTTCTCATAGCTATTCACTCCTTAATCAATAATGGGAATTATTTATCGTTCAATGCCTCTACACCAGGAAGTTTCTTACCTTCCATGAACTCAAGCGAAGCTCCACCACCGGTAGAGATATGGTTCATTTGGTCTGCTAGATTGAATTTCTCAGCTGCAGCAGCTGAATCACCACCACCGATAATCGTGTAAGCATTAGTGTCTGCACAAGCCTGCGCCACTTCACGCGTACCTCCTGAGAAAGGCTCCATTTCAAATACACCCATAGGTCCATTCCATACAACCAATTTAGAGTTTTTGATCACATCAGCATAAAGAGCACGTGTCTTCGGTCCGATGTCTACGCCTTCCCAACCTACAGGAATGCTATCAATATCAACAATTCGAACATTTGCATTCGCACTGAAGTCGTCAGCAATGACAATGTCGATCGGAAGCATAAAGTTTTTACCTAGCTCTTTAGCCTTCTCAATAAATCCTAATGCAGTATCAAGCTTAGAATCATCACACAGGGATAGACCAATCTCATGACCTTGTGCTTTAAAGAAAGTGTACGCCAGTCCACCACCGATAAGCACGTTATCTGCAAGGTTGAGCAAATTGTCAATAACGTCAATTTTATCTTTTACCTTGGATCCCCCGACGATTGCAGTAAAGGGACGCTCCGGTGAAAAGAATGCTTTGCCTAATACAGATAGTTCCTTCTCCATTAGAAGCCCAGATACTGCTGGCAAGTGATGTGCAATACCTTCTGTGGAAGCATGAGCACGATGAGCAGCGCCAAAAGCATCATTTACGAATAGATCCGCAAGTTCAGCAAATTGCTTCGCAAGTTCAGTATCGTTCTTTTCTTCTCCAGGATAGAACCGCACGTTCTCAAGTAACAATACGTCACCATTAGCCATATCGGAAATTTGGGATTTAACAGCTTCGCCAACAGATTCATTGGCTTTCGTTATCTCTTTACCAAGTAATTCTGAAAGACGCTCAGCAGCAGGTGTTAAACGTAAAGATTCAACCACTTGGCCATTCGGACGTCCCATATGACTTGCTAGAATAACCTTTGCTCCACGTTCCACCAAGTAATTAATAGTTGGTAGTGTTTCACGAATACGTGTATCATCCGTTATTTTACCATCTTCGAGCGGTACATTGAAATCGACACGAACAAACACCCGTAGCCCATTTACTTCCACATCACGTATACTTTTCTTATTCATTTTCGCGTTCCCCCACACCTATAGATTTTAATAGTTTGGAATCCATGGAATAACATTTCTAACATTTTACAAAGAGCGGAAACATTGAACACCTGTTTCCGCTCTTTAAATGGTTATGAGCTGTAGCTAATATTACTTAGCCAATTTAGCGAAATATTCCAATGTACGAATAAGTTGTGCTGTGTAGGACATTTCATTGTCATACCAAGCTACTGTTTTAACCAATTGTTGGTCGCCAACAGTCAATACTTTTGTTTGAGTTGCGTCAAACAATGATCCAAATGTAACACCCTTAATGTCAGAAGAAACGATTTCGTCTTCTGTGTATCCGAAAGTTTCTGCATCAGAAGCTGCTTTCATAGCTGCGTTAACTTCATCAACAGTTACCTTTTTCTCAAGAACAGTGATCAATTCAGTCAATGAACCTGTTGCAACTGGAACACGTTGAGCTGCACCGTCCAATTTACCTTTAAGTTCAGGAATAACTAGACCGATTGCTTTAGCAGCACCGGTAGTGTTAGGGATGATGTTCTCAGCTGCTGCGCGAGCACGACGGAAGTCACCTTTAACGTGTGGAGCATCCAAAGTGTTTTGGTCGCCAGTGTAAGCATGAATTGTAGTCATCAAACCTGAAACAATTCCGAATTGATCTTGCAACGTTTTTGCCATTGGTGCTAGGCAGTTCGTTGTGCAAGAAGCACCAGAAATAACTGTTTCAGTACCATCAAGAATTTCATGGTTTACGTTGTAAACGATCGTCTTCACATCGCCTGTTGCTGGAGCAGAGATAACGACTTTTTTAGCGCCGCCTTTCAAATGCTTCTCAGCTGCTTCTTGAGACACGAAGAATCCTGTACATTCTAGAACGATGTCTACACCAAGCTCGCCCCAAGGCAATTCTTCTGGATTACGGTTAGCAAGAACTTTAACTTCTTTACCGTTTACTTTGAAGAATCCGTCATGAACTTCAACGTCTCCGTCAAAACGTCCTTGTGTTGTATCATATTTTAATAAATGAGCTAACATTTTAGCGTCTGTCAAGTCATTAATAGCAACTACTTCGATACCTTCCACAGCTTGAATACGGCGAAATGCAAGGCGACCAATACGTCCAAATCCATTAATACCAACTTTTATAGTCATTTAAATAGTTCCTCCCAAAGTTTCGTTTTATTTATTCAAGAAAGGCTATTAACCTTTCATGACAACAAGATCATAAGATTTCGCAAGATGCTAATCGTCTTTCTTACTCATAAGAGGATGCTCTTCCATTTCCCTCTCAATCTCTAAGGCAGCCGCCTCATCCGTGACCAGTATATCTTCCTGACCAAATCGGAGAACTGCATGTATGGCACTAGCCTTACTCTTTCCGCCTGCAATCCCTATCACAATTTCAGTATTCATAATATCTTCCAGCCGAAGACCCAAGGTCATCATTCTGTGAACCACAGCACCTTGCTCGTTGAAATAATAACCAAAGGATTCTGCAATCGCGCCTTCATCTTGGATTCCCTGAATAGTTGCAAGGTCCAATCTTCTACGGCGTGTCATTTCAAGGGCATTACCAATACCGTGCACTATAATTCGCGACTGTCTGATCGTCTGAACAATTTCCTGAATAGTAAGATCTTGAACCAGCGATTGATAAGCATGATCACTAAGCAGATCTGGTATATGTAACAGCCGATACTGGGCTCCTACTCTCTTAGCCATCGTGGAAGCAATGGTGTTCGCTTGAAATTCCACGCTCTCCCCTAAGCCCCCACGAGCGGGTACGAACCAGGTCCCCTTCAAATTCACAGATGAAGGTTGTGTTAGTTGTTCAGCAACTGCAGCGAGTGTTGACCCCCCCGTTACAGCGATGATGTCTTGATTACCCATGACGCTCAACAGAGCCTTCGCTCCTGCACGCCCCAGTTCTTTCTTAGCCACCGGCGACGACTCACAATCACCAGGTACAATCACTACTTTACGTAGTCCATATGCTAGGCGGATTCTATCTTCCAAATCTGTTAGTCCAAAAAGGTTCTTGGCGATGGGCTCAAGTGAATCCAGTAGTCTCCTACCCGAATCACTAATCTTCATGCCCATACTTTCAATCTCAATGAGGCCTTGAGATTTCAGAAGGTCCGTTTCGGATCGCAACACGCGTTCCGTCATATGAAGTGACGCTGCTAGCGTTCTGCGACCGACGATATCAAATAATAAAATTCGGTGAAGAATAGTGTACCTTGTCTTGAGAGTTTCCATGAGATCAGGCAGAAGCTGCTTTTGTATTTCTATTAAATTCCGCATGCTGTCCACTCCTGCTACGTTCTTCATGGTCTTAAAATGTCCCGGGTAAACTTTTTAAGTCCCACTACTATTCTAACCAATATTTACTTCTGTTGCAAGTATTCATTCTGTATAATTTACTACTCCTGATTTTCTTATACATCACGACTTATCTAGCCATTGCTTACTTAGCTCGGTAATCTGGAACAGTTCCAAACTCCGAGCCTATTTCTTAGAGCCCTTAATGATAATAAATGTTACGAATCCTTGCTATTCTAACGCATATATTATACAATCATTTTTGCTATTGCTTTTTGCGCCCGTGGTCAAATGGATATGACGTAGGCCTCCGAAGCCTGAGATCGAGGTTCAATTCCTCGTGGGCGCGCCATTATTATTACAATAGCCTAAAGCTCCATATATCTTTAACCAACTCAGACCAAGGCCAATCATGGCTCTTTTTTTTATCAACAGTTTGACTTTCCCTGACTTTATGATTTAAAATGTTTATCAAGTGGTAAATACGGCAATCGTATTTATAATGAACAACTAATTTAGTTAGTATAAGGGAGGCTTTCCACATGGGTTTTATTCCTATGGTCGTTGAACAAAGTAGCCGCGGCGAACGCGCATATGACATCTATTCCAGACTATTGAAGGATCGCATCATTTTCTTAGGTTCTGAAGTTAATGACATGGTTGCCAATTCCATTATCGCACAAATGCTATTTCTAGCCGCCGAAGATCCGGAGAAGGATATCTCCTTATATGTAAACAGCCCTGGCGGATCGATTACAGCCGGAATGGCGATATTCGATACGATGCAATACATTAAACCAGATGTATCTACAATCTGTGTAGGTATGGCCGCTTCTATGGGTGCATTCCTATTGACTGCCGGTACGATCGGTAAGCGTTACGCACTTCCAAATAGTGAGATCATGATTCACCAACCTCTAGGTGGTGCGCAAGGTCAAGCATCGGATATCGAAATTCGCGCCCGTCGTATTCTCAAGTTACGTGATAAGTTAAATCATATTTTAGCTGAACGTAGTGGACAGCCGCTGGAACGCATCGAGAAAGATACGGACCGTGACTACTTCATGAGTGCTTCAGACGCTCTCACATACGGCTTGATTGACAAAGTCTTGGAGAAACCATTAGCTCTCTAATTTAAAGATAAACGGCCCTTCTTCGCTTATGCGAAGAAGGGCCGTTTGTCCAAAAATATAGGAGATAAAAGTAACGAAAACTTATACTTTCCTATATTTCAAGCAGATATGGCTATGCTATTCATTCTCACAATAGTTAAAGAGCCCTCACTCCCGCATTTACTTAAACATCCGCGTTCCTTCAGGTAGAACCTTATGATACGGAATCACGAACGTTGGAATGCCCGCAGCATAAGCCGTGTATTCATATTGCTGGAAGAAGAGTGCTATCCCCTCTGTTTTTATATAGTAATTCACGTCAGCACCCAGCCCTTTAAATTCACTGATATAACCACCATTGTTTTGTAGACCTTTGAGAACAAGCTTATCCAGTCTCTCTTTATAATCAGGGCTCTTCTCTTTTAAAAGATCATCCAGTGATAGTAGCTTTCCGTTCTCTAATGAGAAGGTCAATCCTGTACGAAGTGTGCCACCATGGGCTCCACCGGTATAACTATACTGATCTACGACAAGACTTAACACACCGTTCTCATTGTATGACACGATATAATTCTGAAAGAATTGATAGGCTTGCTCGACAGAGCTATCTCTTTTAGCAGCCTGTTCTTTCGAAGCTTCAACGAATTCATTCTTAAGGTTGTCCAGCGCCGTATTAATTGACTTCTCTACCTTCGCATCGGCAAGGCCACTAATCGTAGGATAACGAACAATAAATAATGCATCCTTCGTTGGGGTGTCTAGCATCTTTGTTGTAATCGACAGCTTATTTTCTACTCTAGGAGTTATATTCAATGACTTGAGAGATGGATTCCACATACCTTGATAGCCCAAATAATCACTTATTAATCGAAATGGAACATACAATTTACCTCCGATATTCTTTACTTCATATTCATTGACATAGAAGTTATTAATATTTGTATTTACTCCATTCTCAGTTAAGTCCATGTTCAGTTGTCTATATCCACTACCAATGCTATATGTTCTCGTACCCGGATTATAATGTAATGATAGTCCCAGCTGATCTCGGAGTACAGTCACAGGAATGAGGGTGTTTCCGTTACTTATCAGACCAAATTGAGAGAGTGTAGTACCCTTCCATTCTAAAATGACCCCTGGTTGCTCCACAGTATTCTTCGTATTTCCAGCCGCAAAGACCTTCGCTTGTCCTGTATAACCCGCACTTGTGAATAGAACTCCTGCAACTATAGCTGCGGCGCCCCATCTCATAGCCTTATTCATCTCAAAATTCCCTCCAAATGATTCATATTCTTCGCATTTTTTGAGCTTGTACCCATAGTATATCGAAGAAATGAATCATTATGGTAACAGCTGGGTAACATCTACGTAACAACTGCGTAACAGTATTGAATCATCAACACATACTATACCTGTTCATGATAACCATTATCTCCGTATGGCTGCAGCTTATCTAACCATTTCAGTTCTAGCTTCCGTAGCTCATCCCTATGTCTTCTGTTCGTTGGATGATTTACAGGTACGCTCATCGGAATCATCCCTATAAGGGATTCTCCCTCTTCAAGCTTCAATTGCTCCAATATTTCCATTTCAAACTGCTCTTCGCCATAGGTCTTCCATTCCTTCTGCAATAACACGCAAGCATGATTACCCATATTCAGTATGAATACATCCTTATTAAATGCCCCATATAGATTCAAACTGCTCCCAATCCATATCTTATTATTTACCGAGTTACGAATTTGGTAAACACCAATTTTACGGGGAAGTTGCTGATATTCTGCCACCAGTTCCTTACGTCTTTGATGATCCATTATATGCCCTTCTTTCTCTATCACTAGTCATTTCGTTTACTTTTCACCCAATATTTACTGCCATCTGGTTCTCGATCCATAAACCCGTATTCAATTAAATACCGTCGCAATGTCACATAATCATCTAAACGTTCCATCAGAATGGCATTGACTTCCTTCTCTGAATAAGACTTTTGAACATCAAAAAATTGAGTGAGATGTCGCAAAATAACAATTTTACGTTTTTCCTTCTTCGGAAACTCCGTTAACGGCCCCTGTAGACCCTCCTTAAAATAGGTGTTTAGAATTTCCTCATTCTCCTGCACCGTGATGGAATGCCGCTCATCTAGCAATGAAGGTGAATCGTGAATGTGAATATATCGGCTTTTGCTATGAGACTTCTCCTCGACAAGTTCCATAATGGACAGAAATGCCTTGGCCTGCTTCATCTTCTCACGTAAAGTAAAGCGATGATTGCGAATAGTAGAGGTGCTACCTCCATCCAATTGATTGACGATCTCTTGGTCGCTTAGCCCCATTTGGAAGAAGTTCAATAGTGTCCGCTGCAAATCGGTTAATCCGGTCCATTTCTTATCTAATCCTAATAAAAAATCTAACATCGACGTATGATCATTCGCAATATGCCGCCGAACATACTTCTCCGCCTCGTAGAACACCTCTTCTTCCTTATAGATAATGCCCTTCTCATAACGTTTACCGCAGATTAAACATACATAAGCCTCACATTCTTGTTCGAACATATAGCCTTGCTTGATTTCTTCCATACTCGCGTTCCAGAACAGATCCGATAAATAGCCCATTATTATAAACACCCTTCAGTTTTGTTTGCTATTTTATAGACATTATATAATATCGTTTGGTTTTTATCAAGACATGATTATTAGTTACAAGAGGTGCATCTATATTCCGCCAACAGTTAAGAAAAATGCCTTTCAGCTTCCTTGTGAAAGAGTTCATAGCATCACCAATAATCACCTTCCGCCTTCACCATTCAAATCCACAACCGCACGAGGTTGTGGATTTTTGCTGTACGCCCAGCATGGGCCTCATCTCTAGGGTGAAAGTCCTGAACGCGGGCAGGCGGGCGACCTCCAATCGTACCCAAGGGCAAGGGTATCCGCGGGGCGAAATCTGGAGGAAGTCGAAGGCAAATGCATGGGCCAAGGTAAGCAACTTGAATTTAATTATTTGCAAAATGTAATCATGGTTACAAATTAATCACCTTAAATGAATTATAGTAGTACAAAGAATGATTCTCTATAGGGAAGGACGGAAGAGCGATGACAAGGATAAGTAGAAAATTAGCGGTTATGGTTTTGATTGTTCTTTTTACAACAGGCGTAATTCCGGGGAAGTTCGGCGCAGGTATTGGCGGCATATCGGCTGTTGCAGCGGCTGCAAATATCCCCAGTCAGGACGGTATCGGAAACAGCGGCTCTATTGCTGCGAATGAAGTGGTGGGAACCACTTTTACGGGATACCAAGACTGGCCAAGCGGATTTACAAAGGGATCGGCTGACTTTGTCGGCGGTGTCTATGATGGCAAGAGTATATGGATGATACCTTACAATGCCAACGAAATACTCAAGGTTAATCCGGAAACCGGGGAAATGACGGGATATAGCCATTGGCCCGCTGGCTTCACTAAGGGGAGCAATGCATTTGCTGGAGGCGTTTATGACGGAACTAACATATGGCTAGTTCCATATAGTGCAAATCAGATCATCAAAGTTAACGCGACTACAGGTGTAATGACGGGGTATAGCAATTGGCCAGGTGGATCGAGAGGCAGCGAGCAATTTATTGGAGGCGCTTTTGACGGTACCCATATATGGCTCACTCCCTATTCTGGCAATCGTTTAATCAAGGTTGATATAACGACTGGAGCAATGACCAGTTACAATAGTTGGCCAAGCGGGACAAGCCTTGGTAGTTATCCATTTTATGGTTCTGTTTTCGATGGCACGAGTATATGGCTGATTCCGAATGGTGCCGATCGTTTAATCAAGGTTGATCCGGAAACCGGGGAAATGAGTGGGCTCAACAATTGGCCAAGCGGGTTCACAAAAAGTGCAGATGCATTTCGGGGAGGCGTCTTCGATGGAACAAATATATGGCTGATACCGTATAATGCCACACATCTGGTTAAAATCAATACGACAACCGAAGACATGACCGGATACAATGGCTGGCCCAGCGGATTTACAAAAGGGAGCGGCAGCTTTGCAGGCGGCGTGTATGATGGCACGAATATATGGCTGGTGCCACATTCGGCTAACATGCTAATTAAGGTCAATGCCGCGACTGGGAGAATGACGGGATTCAACAATTGGCCTAGAGATTTTACGAAAGGTAGCAATGCGTTCATGGGCGGTGTTTATGATGGGGAAAATGTGTGGATGATTCCGTTTGTAGCCGACCGTCTTATGAAATTTGGGGATAGCTCCGATTTGAGCGGACTGAGGCTAAGTAGCGGTACATTATCGCCGACATTCAATGCGGCGACGACGAGCTATACGGCAAGCGTCGGCAGCGACGTGACGAGCATCCACATCACGCCGACGGCGGCGGACGCCGAAGCCACGATGACGGTGAACGGTTCGGCTGTCGCGAGTGGGCAATCGACAGCAACGGTGCTGAATGTTGGGGACAACGCGATTACGGTTCAGGTCACCGCGAAGGGCGGCAACACGAAGAAAAGCTACACCGTCACGGTAACGAGGGCAACATATGCTAGTGCCGATTTGAGCGGACTGACGCTCAGTGAAGGTACATTGTCGCCGGCATTCAGCGGAGCGACAACGAGCTACGCAGCAAGCGTCGCCAGTGTCGTGACGAGCGTCTACGTCACGACGACGACGACGGACACCGAAGCCACGATGACGGTCAACGGTTCGGTTGTCGCGAGCGGACAAGCGACAGCAACCGCGCTGAATGTTGGGGACAACGCGATTACGGTTCAGGTCACCGCGAAGGACGGCAACACGAAGAAAAGCTACGCCGTCACGGTAACGAGGGCGACATATGCTAGCGCCGATTTGAGCGGACTGACGCTGAGTGCGGGCACACTATCGCCGACATTCAATGCAGCGACGACGAGCTACACGGCAAGCGTCGGCAGCGACGTGACGAGCCTCGATGTCAGGCCGACGGCGGTGGACGCCGAAGCCACGATGACGGTGAACGGTTCGGCCGTCGCGAGCGGGCAAGCGACAGCAACGGCGCTGAATGTTGGGGACAACGCGATTACGGTTCAGGTCATTGCGAAGGATGGCAACACGAAGAAAAGCTACACTATCATCGTAACCGTGACGTCCAGCAATGGCAGCAGCGGAACCGATGGAACCAGCGGGAATGATCTAGGAAGCAGTTCCACTACAGAACCGTCAGGTCCTGGAAATCCGACAAATCCGACAAAGCCGACTCAACCGATTCAGCCAACGCCAACGCCGACTCAGCCCGTTTTTAACGATAAAGTTGATCTCGCTGCCGTTCGTTCTATTGTTGATCGTGGGAATACCGCTCCTGACGTAAGCTTCACCGATGTATCCCCATCGTCTTTGAGTGCCACAGTGATCCAACGCTCGGCGCGTATGGGCATCGTGTCGGGCTTCGAGAATGGTACTTTTAATCCAAGTGCGAATGTAACGCGCGCGGAGTTCGCAACGATGCTGACCCGTGCGTTCGGACTGACCTCCGTGGGTAGCGCAAGCTTTGCTGATGCACAAGGACATTGGGCGGGGGATGCGATTGGTACCCTGAAAGATTTGGGGATCCTAACGGGTTATGAAGACGGTACGTTCCGTCCGAATCAATCAATCACTCGAGCCGAACTCGTGGTTATGCTTGCTCGTCTGACGAATTATGTACCTTCCCCGACTTCTCCATTCTCAGACGTAGAGTCCAACTGGGCCGCGGATGCGATTGGCGCATTTGCTGCGGCCGGGATTGTGTTGGGGAAGGCCGAAGGCAAGTTCGAACCCGTCGCCCCAGCTTCACGCGCGGAGTCGGTTGCGATCATCGTTCGAATGCTGGATAAGCTCTTGGCTCATGGATAATAATTAAGCGTACGTAGTTTGTTGTGCAGGGGGTGGAGCTTTACCCCATGCTTTATAATTGAATATTCCCGGGATGAATATGCTCCCGCCTTCCTTGAGATCTGAATGTATTTAGAGAGTTTCAACACCGCTAATGTCAATCTCGACCGATTTCAATCCTTCTACCACATCAATAGTATCGATTTCAAGCTTGAGAAGTTCAGATTAGGCATGTCCATTGATCGATTTACGCCAAGATATCATTTATCCTACGATACGATCAAGAAAATCATCTACTCGAAAAAGTGTTAACAATAAAGGCTCGGCAGTGGAAATAACTGCCGAGCTTTATTGTGCTTTAAGCACATATAATTATTTTCTCTATATATGTAAATCGAGATTTTATTCATACTCATTTCAGAAGAGCGCAGAACGATGAAAGATGAGGTGAATGAATATGCAGATTGATGAAATAGTTAAGAAACATAACCAAGAAGAAAATGGACAAATTCAATTTTCTGGTGCAACTTTATTTGGGTTAAGGAGTGAAATAAAATTTGGAAAAAGCTATGGGGTTGATAGAATCAGCTAAGATAGACGGGGCAGGATAATTTCGTGTATTCGTTAGCGTTGTTTTACCTCATATACACACGAAACTTATATTTTCTTATATTTCAAAAAAGGAGCCAGCTCTAAACTAATCTTCTAGTTTAGAACTGACTCTTCAACTCACACATGCATTCGAAATATTATTCTCGCCCACTTTTCAGCTCGGTCCAATATCGATCGTAGACTTGTAGGGTTTCACTTACATCTCCCAGCCATTCCGTACGACTCAATTCATCTTCTGAAAGATTAATCATCGTGTTATTACGATAAGTTTCAGAGTGGTACTCCATCGCCTTCGTGTTCGGATCACTATAACCAATCGTTTCATAGTTCTTCGCACTCACTTCAGGATCTAGCATATAATTAATAAATTTCTCAGCCAAAGCTTTGTTCTTAGCCCCTAGTGGTATAGCGTAGTTATCAGAGAAAATCGTAGCACCTTCCTTAGGCACAACATAGGCGATATCTGGATTGTCGGCCACAATAAAAGCCGCATCTCCAGACCAAACTGTGCTAATCCAACCTTCTTCTTGGATCATCTTCTGTTTGATCGTGTCCGTATCGAATGCCAGCACGCTCGGGAGCAAGCCTTTCAGATCATCTACAGCCGTTTTGATCTCTGTTTCATCCGTAGAACTGTTGGAATAGCCTTTCTTCTTGAGCGCCATACCGATCACTTCACGATTGTCGTCTAATAGTAGTACCTTACCCTTATAATTCGGATTCCACAGATCTTCCCAACTATCGATGGATTCTTTAATATATTTCTTGTTATATGCAATTCCGGTTACGCCAGAAGTATAGACAATAGAATATTGATTTCCTGGATCAAATGTTGGATCTCTGAACGTATCCGCAATATTATTGAAATTTGGGATGTTGTTCTTATCCAATGGTTCAAGTAGATTATTCTTGATCATCGTGTCAACCATATAGTCAGAGGGTTGAATGAGATCATATCCCCCGCCTCCAGCATTTATTTTAGCTAATAGGTCCTCGTTATTTGCGTAAATATCATATGTGATATTCACATTGAATTCTTTCTCGAAATCGGCTAATACGGATTCATCGAAATTATCTGCCCAGCTATAAATATGCAACTTTTCCTTAGAAGAACAGCCACTTAATAAAGATATTGCCATAACACCTACCACCAGCAGGCTCATAAATCCAGTTCTTTTCACAGTTACGTATCTCCTCTCTTTCATCAAACCATTTTTATTTTTCAAAAAGGTAACAACTTGTGCTTCTTCTGTCCATTTCCTCGGTTCAATACGTATTGCGCTAACAATATCAAGATGATGCTTACTACAATCAGCAACGTACAAAGTGCATTAATCTCTGGTGAGATGCCTCGTTTCACTTGCCCATAAATATAGATTGGTAGCGTCGTTGAACTTGGCCCTGCAACAAAGAAACTAATCATGAAATCATCGAGAGAAAGCGTGAACGCAATCAATGCACCCGAGATAACCCCTGGTGTAATCTGTGGCAATGTAATATAGCGAAAGGTTTCCCAGTACGTAGCGCCCAAATCTTGAGCAGCTTCTTCAAGCTGTCTACCCATTCCCGCAAATCTTGCACTTACCATGACATATACATACGACACACTGAATGTAATATGAGCGATCATAACCGTAGACTTCCCTAAAGGAATCTGGAACTGACTGAACAGAACTAACAGAGACAATCCCATAATAATATCAGGAATGATAATAGGCATATACAACAATCCACTCATTGGAACCTTCAATTTTTTGCCCAGATCCCGCATGGATAAAGCTGCAAATGTCCCTAACAACGTAGCCACTAAAGTAGAAACAACAGCAACAATGAGACTGTTCATTAAAGCATCCATCACGTGACGGTCCTTCAGTAGCGAGAGATACCAATCAAAGGTGAAACCTTTCCAATCCCCACTAAGTCGTGTGTTATTGAATGAATACACAATCACGAGCACAATGGGTACATAAATAAATATCATCATGATGGCCGAATGAATGCCTAGAAGGGGATGTCCTTTCTTCTTCATCGGTTCCCCTCCTTTACTCGTTCGCTGCGTGTTTTCATCACTCGGTTAAACAATACAATTAGCACAAGCGACGTCAGGATAAAAATGACTGAGAGGGCTGAACCGAAAGGCCAATTACGTGCCCCGAGGAACTGAGATTGAATAATGTTACTAATCATCGAGGATTTAGACCCCCCCAGAATATCCGTTACGACAAACATCCCTGCTGTTGACACAAATACGAGGACAGATCCTGTCATAATCCCAGCCTTGCTCTGGGGTAATGTAATATGCCAGAATGCCTTCCACCGACTAGCTCCTAGATCACTTGCAGCGTCTAGCAAACGCCGATCAATCTGTTCGATGGCCACGTACAGTGGCAACACCATAAAGGGAATGAAGTTATACACCATACCAAGCAGAACCGCCCCCTTTGTATAGAGCATCTGCAAAGGTTCATCGATCCATCCCCAATGGATTAGAACACTGTTCACTACACCCTGTGTTCGAAGCAGCAGCACCCATGCATAGGTCCGAATGAGGAAGTTAATCCAGAACGGAATCGTAATAAGGATCAGCCCCCAATTTTGCATTCGAGGGGATGAACTTGCTATATAATAAGCTAGCGGATAACTAACGATTAGACAGATTAATGCCGTCATGGTCGACAACACAATGGTATCCCAATAGATTCCTAAATATAGAGAATCCCAGAATGTCTTATAGCCTTCCCAACTAAATTGATAAACAACGTTACCCAGCGTATCGCGTTGCATAAATGACATGGCCACAACAATGATCATCGGCACGACTAGGAATAAACCTAACCATATCAATACGGGAGTAAGGAACCATTTGGACTTGTTCATGGCTAGATCACCACCTCATCCTTAGCATTCCAGTTCACCCCAATCTGCTCACCCACTTGCCATGACTCTTCGTCCGCCAAATCAAGTGCAATCGTTACCTTCATCGCTGTCTGCATATCCACTTGATCAAGTTCAACGATTAATTTATGCACATTTCCCATATACAGAACATCCTGAATGATACCTGTCTTCATGGCATCTTCGACGTTACGATGCGGGCGTAATTTCTCTGGTCTCACAGCAAATAAACCTTCGGAAGAAGTGAAAACATTATTCTCTCCGATAAAGGTTGCGGCAAAAAGAGTTCGTGGTGAGGCATAGACCTCTTTGGGGGTACCAATCTGCTCTACCCGCCCATTATTCATAATAACAATACGGTCGGACATCATCATAGCTTCCTCTTGATCATGAGTAACATACACAAAGGTAATACCAAGTGTCCGTTGCAGATGCTTTAGCTCCGTTTGCAGGTTTTTGCGTAACTGTAAATCTAGCGCGCCCAAAGGTTCATCAAGTAATAACACTTTAGGTTTATTCACTATAGCTCGGGCTATAGCTACGCGCTGTTGTTGACCTCCAGATAGCTGATGAGGGTACCGGGAAGTCAGAGCCTTTAGCTGTGTCATATGGACAGCTTCCGCAACCCGCTCTTTCTGTTGATCCTTCGGTATCTTCTTCATCTTTAGACCAAATGCAATGTTCTCTTCGACTGTCATATGTGGGAATAAAGCATAGTGTTGAAATACCAAATTTAAATCCCGTAGATTAGGAGGGGCTTCTGTCACATTCTTCCCAGCGAGTATAATATGACCCTTCGAGGGTTGTTCAAAACCTGCAATCATGCGGAGAATAGTCGTCTTTCCACATCCGCTCGGCCCAAGTAAAGTGAGGAATTCCCCTTCCTTTATAACCAAAGATAATGGATGTACTACTGCTTGTCCTTCGAATTGTTTCTCTATTTCAACGAGTTCAATCATAATAAACACCAACCCCTTTTATTCTACGATTTCAAAATGGTATCACGTCAACTATATATCCTCTAACACTTCTAATAAGCCATATCATATGTATGGCTTACTTATATTCAAACTATTCATTTAGTAATATGACAGATCATCAATTATTGAAAAAAGACCATTTTCGCATATTCAATATAACGTTTTTCATCCTAAGGTACAACCACTTTCTATAAATTACTACGTTAAGCGGTCTAGCTTTGTCACAATTTAGTGATGATTACAATTCATTCTCCCAAGCAGAAACGGCTATGCTGTCCTTTATCAAGAAGTTTATGCTTCCGATGCTAGCGATACTTCGTATCGCTTTAAGGTATCCGTCTCTGCCGAAATATAAGAAATAGAGTATCAAGTGAAACTTATACTTTCTTATATTTAGAAACACAACACAAAATCGCCTTCCTCACGACATGGGATGGTCGGAGAAAGGCGATTTCATCAAACACAACTATCGTTCATTTTACGTTTACTTAAGCTCGTATTGAACACTAAGCTGTGTAGATACTTTGACTTCCCCAGCTTCGACAGCACTTGATGCTACTGAGTTCATACTCTGCTTCTCCATCATCATGTCATTTTGAGCATATACGATCGGATTGCCGCTTTCCCCTTGACTTACAACGAGAACCGCACCTAACTGACGATTCGCCGCTTTCGCGATTGCTCCCGCTTTCAGGGTAGCGTTCGCCATAGCCTTCTCGATCACTTGTGTTTCGAACTGGTCACGGTTCTCAATTGAGAAGCGAATATTATCAATGTTATTCGCGCCTGCAGTTGATGCGGCGTCAAGCAATTGACCAACTTTAGCAAGATCGCGATACGTTACTTCGATGGTGTGATTGGCAGTGTAGCTTTTAACCTTCTGACCTTCTTTTTCCGTGTAAGTATAGTTAGGTTGTACGTAGAATTGGGTACTCTTAATATCTTTATCAGCAATCTTCCATGTACTCTTCAGTAAATCATTCAACTTCTTCATCTTAGCCGCATTCGCCTTCTGTGCAGATTGAGCTGTTTCCGCTTGTGACGTTACACCGATCGATAAATATGCGATATCCGGTGTAATTGATAATTCACCTTTACCTACGACATTGATCACATTACGTTGAACCTCAGCAGCATAGATTTCGGATGAACCTCCTATCGTATTACTAATCCCAGATACCCCCCAAATGAATGCACTCGCAACTAAAATCAAACTCGTCTTCTTTACCCATTTCTTCATAACCGTCGCCTCCTCAAAGCTTTACGGAGTAAGCTTGCCCCGTAAGCATAAACCTCAAAGTCTTACGAAGGAAAGCTCGCTCTCTAAGCAATTGCTTTTACCTTCATTTACCCTTTAGACGTACAATATTGGTAAATGTTGCACCTATTCATAAGAAGTTTCAGTCTTATTTTTCACAATAATGAACATGCCCTATTCAACGATCGCTTTGAGGTTCTGCTCAACTTCCTTCGTGCTATCCAAGCTCACTCGATTGTTCTCAAGTAAGGACTGTAGGGTTGCTGATAGCTCTTGCAGAGTTGCTGAAGTCTGTTCGTTAACAGAAGCCAAATGGTTCGTCGAATCCCCCACCGAGCTAGAGAAATAAGTCACTTCTTGCATCATGCTTCGATATTCTTCTGAAACTTGTAGCAGTCCCCCAATTGAGAGTTTAATAGATTCAAAAGAATCCGCGGTATCATGGGTCAGATTACTGCTCATTTCCATCCGTTCTGCCACCAAGTTCATCCTTTGTAGTGTCTCATTCGTCTGCTCCGAGAATCCACGTAATTGAGCCGTAATCTGCTCTGCAGATCCTGAAGTAAGTTCTGATAATTTACGAATCTCCATAGCAACGACAGCAAATCCTCGACCGTATTCTCCTGCGCGTGCCGCTTCAATACTTGCATTTAGAGAAAGTAGATTGGTCTGGTTGGCAATTTCACGTATCGTCTGGCTAAATTGAGAGGTTTCATTTACCCGCAACGTAAGCTCTTGAATATCCGCTGCCATAGCATCAATTTCCTCTTTAAATTCAACAATAGCAACACTTAATGTCCCCACCTTTTCCTTACCCTTTTCTGAAAGTTGATTCGTCTCATTGGTCTGAGTCAGTAAGGTTTCTGTGGAAGCGGTCATCTCCTGAATCATAACCCCCATCTGTTGAACAGAATCATTAATGGATAAGGTTGTGTCAACCTGTGTCACAGCACCACTTGATATTTCCTGAAAAGCAACATTCATTTGCTGAAATGAAGATGTATTGTCTTCCATAGACTGTGTAATATCCATCATACTACGTGTGATTACAACAACATTCTGTAACAATTGCTCCTTCTGTAGACGTTGGTCGTTTAACACGTCTTCCGACTGTTTTCGGGCAATCTCTGTATTGGCCTTGAGTGCTACCGAAACGCGTAGCAATAAAATAACCACAATAGACACAACCACATAAATCCCTATGATTCCTGTACGAATATCGGAAGTCTCCATCCCGTCTATATTTCCCAGAGCCAAATAACATGTAAACCCTAATCCGACTAACAGCGTGATGTACGTTATAATTTCCTTCATTGTAATCAATGACAAAATAACTAAGTAATATACCGTAGCGAAACCAATCAGCGATGGATGATATATAATATCTAAACCACAGGATAACAACATACCTATCGTTCCTACATATGGAATCTGTTGAATATATTTCCCCTTCATATGGAAAATCACCATTAATATCACAGTAAGAATGTTCATTATACTGCCCAAATTCGAAATGGACATCACATCCGATGCTGATAGATTGGATAATCCCATAAGTGCTGTGATCGTAACAGCCATGATCAGAACCCCATTACGCTTCTTCACGTCCTGATCTCTAACAGATAAAGATTCATCTTGATTTCTATTGAACTTCCCTAAAAGTGCCTTTAATTCCATAACCATTCTGACTCCCCCTGATGTAAAATATGTATTGTCATACCCTATCTAACCATTTATATCGGTTAATATCTTAAATTGAATAATATAAAAAGTAGTATAAATCCACAAAAAAACAAATAGTAGCTAATCCACTTGAGGATCGGCTACTATTTGTTTTTAAATGCCCATATTAGTACTATTATTGGTTCTCTAATTCCTCTTTGCTCACCAAAGCAACTAAAGCGGTTACAGCCTGCTCAGCGTCAGCGCCATCTGCGCTAATGTAAACTTCTGTTCCGGAACTGATCGCAAGGCTCATAATCCCCATTATGCTTTTTGCATTCACCTTTTTATCATCTTTTTCCACGAAAATTTCAGACGAGTACTTATTCGCTTCTTGGACGAACAATGCTGCCGGTCTGGCATGGAGACCCGTCTTAAGACGGACAACTACCGGGTGCTTTGTCATGGAAACTTACCCCCTATTTATAAATCTATTCACATTACTCTCATTTCATATACATTCATTATAGCATTATAACATGAAGGACACTAGAATAAAAACTCATCCATTACGAATCTTATCCGCCATCTCATCGATCTTACGCAGACGATGATTAACGCCCGATTTACTGACAGTGCCCTTGAGCACCTCACCAACTTCTTTCAGATTCATATCCGGATGGATCAACCGCACTTCTGCTACTTCCCGCAGCTTCTCAGGTAAATTATCCAGGCCAATCTCACGCTGTAATAGCTTAATATTATCAATTTGCCGGACTGCCGCGCTTATCGTTTTGTTCAAATTCGCCGTCTCACAGTTGACGATGCGATTCACAGAGTTTCTCATGTCCCTCATAATACGAACATCCTCGAACTTGAACAGTGATTGATGCGCACCAATGAGGCTAAGAAACTCAATGATCTTCTCGCCTTCCTTGATGTAGAGCACAAACCCCTTCTTACGTTCAATAAAGCGCGCATTGAGCTTAAATTCATTAGCTAACTTCACCAATGCCTTACAATGATCTTCATACATCGAGTAAATCTCGAGATGGTAGGAAGAACCTTCGGGATTATTCACAGACCCACCCGCCATAAAGGCCCCCCGCAAATACGCTCGTTTACAACATTTCTTACGTATAAGTTCAGAATGGATCTCTTGCGTAAATAGAAAACCTTCAGAAACAATATGAAGTTCCATTAGAATTTCCTGTACACCAAGAGGTATGCGTACAATATAAACATTATTCTTCTTCAATCTCATTTTTTTGCGCACAAGTAACTCTGTATGTGCCTGAAAATACTTTTTGATTAAGGTATAAATTCGCCTTGCTATCGCGGCATTTTCTGTCGAGATATCCAAAATGACTTTTTTGTTCGACAGTTGGACGGAACCATTCATGCGAATAAGCGCTGATAACTCAGCCTTCTCACAACATGCCTGTCCTTCTACCCTAGTCAATTCTTTTTTTGTCTCCGCCGCAAACGACAAGTGACTCACCTCTCTCGTAAAGTCCAATTTTGTACGAGCTGGTATATATGCTGGCTAAGCTTTTCAGCATCATGCCGTAGGTATGTCCGGAAAAGAACAAGTGTGTCGGCAATGACCTTGTAACCATGTCCTGTCACTTCATCCAGATCCAAATGAACAGGTTTTGCTCCCTTTTCAGCATATTTATCTTGAACTCGGGTCGGAATTTCACCATTATTTACAATGACATAATCAAAAAGATGTACACCAACATGATCGAAGATCGCATTAAGATGATCACTTACGCTATAATTGTCGGTCTCCCCAGGCTGTGTCATGACATTGCAAATAAAAATCTTAATCGCTTTTGAAGCGCAAACAGCTTCCGCAAGCTTAGGAACGAGTAAATTAGGGAGAATACTAGTGTACAAACTGCCTGGTCCAATTAAGATAGCATCTGCTTGCTGAATCGCCTCAACTGCTTCTGGTAACGGCTCTACCTCAGCCGGGTCAAGAAAAACACGCTTAATCCTTCTCCCAGCTTCGGGGATCTTGGATTCTCCGCTGACGATGCTACCATCTTCCATCTCAGCATGCAATGTGACAGCGACACCCGCAGCAGGCAACACCCGACCACGAACAGCAAATACTCTACTTAACTCCCGAACAGCGGATACAAAGTCACCTGTAATATCCGTCATACCTGCTAATATTAAGTTACCTAAGCTATGTCCGGCGAGCCCTGAACCACTCCCGAAGCGGTAGCTTAACATTTGTGAAAGTAGTGGTTCAACGTCAGCAAGCGCCGTTAATACGTTACGAACATCTCCCGGTGGGGGCATCTGTAATTCATTTCGTAGAATGCCTGAACTTCCACCATCGTCGGCTACCGTGACAATAGCCGTAATATCAAGCGGCTTCTCTTTCAGTCCTCGAAGCATGACGGACAATCCAGTACCTCCACCCATCACAACAATTCGAGGACGAGCACTTGTCTGTCCTGCTACTTCCATTACACTTCACCCCATTAATGCCAGTCACGGTCTCGGTCAGAGTCGCGATGGATAACCGAGACGGTTTCCGTCTCACTGTTACCCAGCATCTTCCCCAGATACTCAGAAATAGCAACGGAGCGATGCTTGCCTCCTGTGCATCCGATGCCGATAACGACTTGGCTCTTACCTTCTTTATGATATTGCGGAATTAAGAATTGGAGCATATCCAACAGCTTACTAACAAATAATTGTGTTTCAGCCCACTTCATCACATACTCATACACTTCATTGTCTTGCCCCGTGCGTGGACGTAAATGGTCTACGTAATGAGGGTTCGGCAAGAACCTTACATCGAATACCAAATCTGCATCGATCGGAATACCGTATTTAAATCCAAAGGATGTAATATTGACAGACAACGTATTCGGTTCTAGGTGAGAGAATCGGGAAATAATCTTCTCTTTCAGTTGCCCTGGCTTTATATTACTCGTATCGATCAACTGTGTTGCCGAATTCTTTAGCTCCTCCAACAGCTTACGTTCTAGTTGGATTCCATCCAGTGGCATCCCCTCTGGAGCCAATGGATGACGCCTCCGACTCTCTTTATATCGCTGCACCAGAACAGAATCCATTGCATCTAGGAACAGAATTTCGCATCCCATCGTGAAATGCTCTTTAATATAGGCTAGCGATTCAGATAAAGCAGTGAAAAATTCACGTCCACGTAAATCAATCACTAAAGCTACTTTGGCTATCTTCCCGTTGGATTGTTCAATAAGCTCTGCAAACTTAGGAATCAATACCGGCGGTAAATTATCTACACAGAAGAAACCAAGATCCTCCAAACTTTGTACAGCAAGTGTCTTTCCCGCACCGGACATACCTGTAATAATAATCAGGGTTGCCATCGCCGGTGCAGCTATGTCGTTCTCCAGCATCAGCTTTCCCTCCCTTGTCTATGAGTTTAACAAGCTTATGACTGGTAATATTCAAACAAGACGAAGTCTATGACCGAAGATGTAGACCTGCAGCCCCAACGACTCCCGCATTATTCCCTAATAGAGCCGGTAGAATGGACACACCGCGTTGTAAGGGATCCGGTGTTAACTTGGCATATACCTCACGCACCTCATTGAATAGGATGTCCCCTGCATAAGAAACGCCTCCGCCTACAATAAACACTTCAGGATTCAATACAGCGGCAACTATCGCCATCGATTTCCCCAAATAAAAGGCTGCACGATTCACAATACGGACAGCGACTTCATCGCCTGCCTTGGCTGCATCGAATACTTCCTTCGCATTCATGTTTTCTACAGTAGCAAGTGTAGTCCGATCTCCACGTGCTACCGCATCGTTTGCCATACGGATAATTCCTGTTGCTGAAGATACGGTTTCTAAACAACCCTTTTTACCACATCCACATTGAATGGCTTCCAGATCAGGCACTACTGACACATGTCCAATCTCTCCTGCCAACCCTGAGAATCCTTGATAAATCTTGCCGTTTAGAATAATACCTCCGCCCACTCCAGTTCCAAGTGTATAACAGATACAATTATCTACTCCACGTCCCGCGCCGCTCCATACTTCTCCCAATGCAGCAACGTTTGCATCATTATCTATTTTGACGGGCTTGCCTAGACGCTCCTCAAGAAGCGAACGTATCGGAACATCCCTAAAGCCTATGTTGGGTGCAAGGATGATAATCCCTTCAACGACATTCGTGAAGCCAGCAACTCCTGCTCCTACACCTACAAGCTGATCCCAATCATATGGAGATTTCTCTACAATTTCGTGCACATACTTTACAATATTGTCAACGACGATATGAACACCTTTTTCAGTCTCCGTGGGTCCTTCATGTGTTAGCAGAAGCTGCCCCTCTTGATTACAAATGCCCACTTTAATCGACGTACCACCTAAATCTACACCAACATAGATACTTTCAGACATGTTACAAGCCACCTTTATCAATCTAAAATATTTTTGAGCCTACGTACCCACTATAATAGATGCCCTCTATCTGGTCAAGAGAAGTAAGCTACTATCGAAACGCTTGTTGGTAGGATATTCATGACAATTGTCATCTTTAATAGGTGACAGTTTTTACTAACTAGAGATTGACTTATTTTCTATTATTAAAGGAAGAGAAATTCTGAATATCAATGGAGGTATATATATGGATATTATTGTGGAATTGAACAACGTTAGTAAGCTGTTTGGAACTAAGAAAGCTGTGGATCATGTATCCCTTTCCATTGAGAAAGGTTCCATCGTTGCCATTCTCGGTCCTAATGGGGCAGGCAAGACAACGGTTCTATCTATGATGTTGGGACTGATTAAACCTAGCCAAGGATCTGTACGTGTGATGGGTAAGAATCCTAAGGATATAGAAGTACGAAAGAGAATAGGGGCTATGCTTCAAGAGGTTAGTGTTATGGATGGTCTGAAGGTCCGCGAACTTATTACATTAATCCGTAGTTATTATCCAGACCCTCTTGATATAAGCCAATTAACACCATTAACCGGTCTGGAAGAGGAAGATTTAAATCGATTTGCAACGAAGTTATCTGGAGGTCAAAAGCGAAAACTTGGTTTCGCTCTCGCTCTTGCTGGAAATCCTGATCTAATCTTCTTAGATGAACCCACTGTAGGTCTAGATGTTACCGCACGTCGTATGTTCTGGGATAAAGTTCGTACACTGACTGCACTAGGAAAGACCATTTTATTCACCACGCATTATCTAACAGAAGCCGAAGACTTTGCAGATCGAGTCATTTTATTTAATCAAGGAATTATCATAGCTGACGGTAACCCTGACGACATCAAGTCGAGGCTGACAACATGCTCTGTTTCTTTTAAATCCGATGATCCTCATCTACGCGAAGCGCTGCTCAAATTACCTCATGTTAGCGATGTTTATGAAAAAGAGGGAAGGATCTATACCATTACCGAGGACACAGATAGCGTTCTAGCATCTATCTTTGAACACAAGTACGCGGTTAAAGATATTCGTGTCGAACAGGGCCGCCTTGATGATGCCTTCGAACAGTTAACGTTACAACCTGAATTTGATATTAAAGGGGAGGCTAATTAATCATGCACATGATCATCATGCAGTGTAAGGCTGAAATGAGAAGAATCCTGCGTAATCCCTATTATGTAGGATGGTCTTTAATCATGCCAATTTTGTTTTATTTCATCTTTACTCGGCTCGTGAACACCAACACCGGTGATAACCAGCTTTGGCAAGCTCATTATTTGATGTCCATGACCACATTTAGTGTAATGGGTTCGTCTATCATGACTTTAGGTATCCGGATTGTTCAGGAACGTGTTCATGGTTGGTCCACGTTTATGCGAATCACCCCACTTCCCGAAGGTGTCTATTTCTTTGGTAAAATGTTCGGGCAATCCGTTATGCATTTACTCTCTATTATCGTTATCTTTGGTGCTGGGTATTTAATAAACGGCGTGTCCTTATCTGCGTCTCAATGGATTTACAGTGGCCTTTGGGTATTAGTCGCTTGCGCGCCCTTTCTGGCACTCGGTACACTAGTTGGAACCATGAAAAGAGTTGACACTGCAAGCGGTGTTAGTAATGCCATTTATATGATATTGGCTGTCTTGGGAGGGATGTGGTTCCCTATTGATTCTTTCCCTACAATATTACAATCCATTAGTCACTTGCTTCCTTCCTATAGCTTTGGAAACGGTGCTTGGGAGATCATACGTGGACATCATCCTTCGTTAGAAAATATACTCATTCTGCTAGGATACCTCATATTCTTTATGGTACTATCGACATATATCCGTAAAAAACAGGAAGTGGTGTAGATTTTACTATGCACGTAAGATTCCACGTTTTCCCAAAAAATCTAGGTTTCTATCCTTATGTTTGGCTAGTTTATATCTTCTTACCTATCATCAATACCGCACAGGAGCATGGGTTGAAAATGATATTGGGCTATTTGATGATTGGAGTGTTTGCACTCTCCTATCGACAACTCTACTTCGCTTCAGAGCATGGTTCCTTTTCATATTGGCTTGCCTTACAGATGGTTATCATCTTTATACTCAGCAACTTCTATAACCCTTACAACTTGTTCATGGGTTTCTTCACCGCTAGTTTTATTGGATATTACACCCATTCGGTAAAGTTTAAAATATCTTTAATTTCTTTGACGATCATCGAAGCACTTCCGTTGATCTTCAATACAGGTGAAATCCAACCCGGGCAATACTTATTTTTTCTCCCGTTTATTATCATTATGCTCATGTCTCCTTTTGGTATAAAGTCGATGAATAAACACCAGCAACTTGAGTTGAAGCTAGATGAAGCTAATGAACACATTAAAGAACTCGTTAAACGTGAAGAACGCATGCGTATTGCTAGAGATCTACATGACACATTGGGTCATACGTTGTCTTTGATTACATTGAAGAGTCAGTTAGTTGAAAGACTAATTACTAAAGATCCTCAGCATGCACAATTTGAAGCCAAGGAGATTGAGCGAACATCAAGGGCGGCTCTTCGACAAGTTCGCGAACTTGTGTCGGATATGCGCGCAGTTACAGTCGCTGAGGAACTACTGGAGGTACAGGTCATCCTAGACAGTGCCGATATCATCTCTTATTTCGAAGGGGATGCTAAGCTTGCTGGGGTACCTGATCTAACTCAGAACATTCTCAGCCTGTGCCTTCGTGAAGCAATAACCAATATTGTAAAACATAGCCGAGCGACGAACTGTACAGTACGTATAGAACAAAAGATGGCTTACGTCACACTCATCATTAGTGATGATGGAATAGGTCTACACGAAGATCATCATGATGGAAACGGACTGAAGGGGATGGCCGAGCGGCTATCTTTAATTGAGGGTTCCTTAGAGGTATTGTCTGTGAAAGGCACTACTTTGACCGTCACTATTCCTATTATAATCAAGGATCAGAAAGAGGAGGGGAGCCCATGATACGAATTCTCTTAGCCGAAGATCAACAGATGCTCCGCGGTGCATTAGCCTTACTATTAGATTTGGAAGACGATATCGAAGTAGTAGGCCAAGCTTCCGATGGGAAAGAGGCACTATCACTCATCGTCTCTCTTCAACCAGATATCTGTCTGCTTGACATAGAAATGCCCGTGATGACCGGTTTGGATGTTGCTGAACAGTTGAATAGGCTAAGTTCACCCTGTAGAGTTATCATTCTGACTACCTTTGCACGTCCCGGTTACTTCGAGCGCGCAGTAAAGGCAGATGTTCAAGGATATCTATTAAAAGATGGGCCTATCGATAAACTGGCAGAGTCCATTCGTCGTGTCATGATCGGTCATCGGGAAATTTCCCCGGAGCTTATATTCGGGACTATCCGGGACAAGAACCCTCTTAGTGCTCGCGAACGAGAGATTCTATCGCTGTCAGCCCAAGGGAAGTCTGCCCATGAAATATCATCTATGCTTCATCTTTCCTATGGAACGGTACGCAATTACATCTCCGAATCCTTGAATAAACTTGATGCTAGAAATCGGATCGAGGCTATTCGGTTGGCGGAGGAGAAGGGTTGGTTGTAGGTTGTAACAGAGGTTACAACCTTCCATTTATGTATGTATGATTATAGATCTAGTGCGCCATCGAAATCCATATACCTCTCCATGATCATATAGATTAAATTTCCAACTACTCGACTTCATGCCATAGACACCCTAGCAGAATTGGGGGAATATATGTCGGCAACATCCATTGGATTGTCAGATCCAGCGTGAGCTGCCCAAGGATGAACCGTCCTTGCAAGTCAAGTTGCATCTTCCATTTATCGCTTGCAAATGCTTTACCAAGATTCACCTGATCTCTGGCTTCCTCATAGGATATTTCCGGTCCTTTGTTGCGCTCAATGGATGCTAATGCAGCTTCATAAGTTCGCTGTTGTTCCTGCTCCTTCTCTTCTGTATCCTCCGAGTCATACACTTCGGTGAGATCTAATCCTTTCAGTTTGTTGCGTTCGATCAGTTCTTTAAACAATTCGGTCACATAAACTTCCGTCCCTGCTCGTTCCTTGTATTTAAATATATATGTGTTGTCAGGTATTTTATTGAAATCAAATACGAGTTTATTAAATCCAGCAAATGAACCGTCTTCATAATTCCTTATATCGGATCGTTTCCAATCCACGCACTCCAGTACATTTATTACGTTGACCATACTCAACTCCAATTCATCATGAAGTAGCGGCAGAAACTCCACTTCATTTTCAATGAATGGCGCAATCACTTGTTTGACCCGTTCAGATATAACCGGCTTCCCACTTATGAGAATCGGAAAGTCCCTGTACGTCTTTTTGTATATAGTTTTCAGCTTGAAGGGTGTCCAATGTTTAATTTTCGACTCTCCATCGAATCTGGAGGATATTGGGTGACCCTCGTCATCATCAGAGGTCATAAGCACCATACATTTCGAGTGATTATTTTGCAGTTTGTAGACTTTCATGTTGTATAACACCCTTTCAATTATTTAATTTTCGGGATATTCCCAAGTAAAATTTTTCCGTTGAGTAGTTCACCCCTGATATAGTCCAATTTTTCAACCATTTTAGCTTGATCAGTTCCAGGGGGGCTCTATCTGTTTATATACAAACTCATAAGCACCTTCACCCTCCTTCGATCACATAATAATTGCACAAAGTGCACTTAGATCCGACACATCTTCGTTAGTGTTAAGTTTAGTTGTACAGGATACATCTAGTTACTTAGAAACCTTCACTTTTCATCATATCCCCACTTTTAGCTGTCCCTTTTGCAACTATTCTCCTTTCAGACCACTTTTCCCTCTAAATAAGTGCACCTTATGCAGCTATAGCTATTTCTCCCTCATCTGTCCCCCTTCATGAGTGAAGAGCTTACCAATGAAACACAAAGAACCCGACGGGGAATCGCTCCGTCAGGTTCTTTATGTCGAATATGCTATTTATTTACCTAGAGACTGACTCCAGTCATGAACCATATTACCTTCTATGAATTTCTCGGCATCCATCGCTGCCATACAGCCTGTACCCGCTGCGGAAATGGCTTGACGATAACGAACATCCTGTACGTCACCACATGCAAATACACCCGGTATGTTCGTCTCTGTCGTGCCTGGCTTAACAATAATATAACCTATGTCATCCGTAGTAATCTGATTATCCAGGAATTGCGTGTTCGGTGTATGTCCAATCGCTACGAACACACCGTCCGCTTCAATCAATTCTTCCTGATTTGTCTCATTGTTAAGTACCTTCAGCCCTTTAAGACCCATACCTTCAGTAACCACTTCCAGTGGCGTACGGTTCAATGCCCACAACACCTTCTCGTTATCACGAGCACGATCTTGCATAATCTTCGAAGCACGCATCTCTTCGCGACGATGTACCAGCGTTACGCTAGAACCGAAACGAGTCAAGAAGTTAGCTTCTTCCATTGCAGAATCGCCGCCTCCAACTACGATGATCTTCTTCCCACGGAAGAAGAATCCATCACATGTTGCACATGTGCTGACACCGCGTCCGATGTTCTCTTGCTCACCTGGAATTCCTATATACTTCGCCGAAGCGCCTGTAGAAATAATAACGGTCTCAGCTAATAGTTCTCCGATCCCATCCACTTGAACTTTGAACGGGCGTTTAGATAAGTCTACTTTCTCTACCCAGCCTGATTTGAACTCAGCTCCGAAGCGCTCCGCTTGCTTACGCATATTATCCATCAATTCAGGGCCCATAATTCCATCTGGAAATCCGGGGAAATTCTCAATATCAGTTGTTGTTGTTAATTGTCCCCCTGGTTGCATACCTTCAATAACCAATGGTTTCATATTAGCTCGAGCGAGGTAAATAGCTGCCGTTAACCCAGCAGGTCCTGTTCCAATCACGATTGATTTATACATTTGTATGACCTCCTAAATATAATATATAACGAATGATCAGGCTCTACCGCACTGGGCTTGATCATCCATCATCCGTTTCTATCTTTCATATGACAAACGCTATCCATACGACGTGCATATCGACTAACGGTGGATGCGGAAAGACCATAACGTTCAGCTACTTTCTGATAGGTGGTAGGTTGGCCCATCATTTTGGATGCCCAATATTCAAGCGCCGCTGACCAAGCCTCCGTATGCCGTAGCTCAGGCGTATCTGGATAACTTTTATGCAAGAACTCCGTCCACAAGCTTTGAACATCCTGCTGCTGAGCTAAATCCCCTGCATAATCCATCATTTCGAGCGTTCTATCCACAACCGTACTTGAAGAGTCATCCCAATCCTCAGATGAGGGCTCCCTTACGATGTGTAAAGATGGTATTCCTTCTCCCATACTAAGAGAATCATCTATTAAAGCCTCTTCATTGATCCCTTGAAGAACAAGCATGGCCGCTTCTTTAATCACTTCGTCTTCATCCGACTCTTGCAACAAAGCTTCCAGTACCTTCTTCACCTCTTCATCAGCAATCAAAGCAAAAGACTGAATAACCTGCAGTTTAGTCGCTGTGTCGCCATGTCGAAGTGCCCAGAAGAAGGAAGAGCGAATCAATGGATTCTGTATAATCTCATCCGTTATTCCTTCATCGTCCTGGTCCCACTGCTTAAGCTGTTCCTCAAAAGGAAGATGATAATGGTAACTAATTTTGGGTTGCTTCGTTAATCCTTCTTGAAACTGTTGAAGCTGGGATAAATAATACTTCGGGACATTAGATTCAGGATCAATCTTTATTGCATATCTCCAATATCTTTCTGCATCCACATATCTCCCACAATTAAAGGCAGCTGTAGCCGAGTAATGATACAGACTTGGGTCCCAGTTCAATTCCTCATCCTTCAACAAACGACGGAAGTGTCGATAGGCTTGCTCATGTTGACCTAATATACCCATTGTTGTGGCCAATTTAAACAAATGCTCCTGATGAAACGGAACCGTGACCGATAGCATATGCAAGAGTGGAAGCAACTGCGTCATATCATTCTCATGCTGATAAAAAATCGCCAAATTACAAAGCCCATGTAAATTCCCTGGATCTTGTTCTAACACTTCTTGGATCGTTATCTTAGCTTTCTCAAACAGACCTACATAATAATAGGCAAGTGCTAAATTATTACGAGCTGCGAGGAAATCTGAATTGCTCACTACTATTTTCTCTAATAAGTCCACAGCTTGAGCGAACTTACCTTCTTCCAGAAGAGTACGAGCATGTTCATGCTCCACCATTCCTTCACGGCTCTTAATCCGAGTCAACTTAGTAGGACGATCTAATTCATAAAGAAGCAGATCCATCATTTCTTCTGCCTCTTCTAGAAACTGACCTACACCATCTTCCTCGAGATAAGTAACTATCGCTTTCTCGGCTTCTTCGAACTTCTCCATGTTGGCAAAGTTGTTGGCCATATAGAAGTAGCATTCCGTCATATTCGGATCAATATTCTCGATAACTTGTGATAATACGATATTAGATCCCGCATAATCACCCATTTCGGACATCACTCCGGCCACGTTGCAATGATTTACTGGATTATCTGGTTCATACTCTACTGCTTTTCCGAAATATCTCAATGCCTTGTCATAATGATTGCGATCTAACGAACGTACAGCCCTTTCAAAGAAGAAGTTCGCATCCAGATGGACAGGTATTATTTTATTGTACAGGACTTTAGCCCGTTGTTTATCCTCATTCATTGAACCAAGGCACCTCCTTTTCCTTCTAACCTGTTACCTATCATATTATATCATAAGTTCATGAATCCTCTTATCTTAACCATTGTTTCTCCGTGAAACGCAGAAAAGACGCCGCATACTTAAATGCCGGAGTCTTTAAACAATGTAGCAATGGATCCACCTTCTATAATAATGCGAGTCGCCTGAGCTAGCATCGGTGCCACAGATAGAACCTTTATCTGCTCTGCGTATTGTTCCGGAAGTGGGATGGAATCTGTCACGACAACCTCCCTGATATTAGGATGGTTCAATCGTTCTAGGGCATTACCTGAGAACAGACCATGCGTAGCACAGACATACACATCCTCTGCTCCACGTTCCTTCAATCCTTCTACCACATTAATAATCGTTGAGCCTGTATCAATTAAATCTTCTATAATGATCGGTGTTTTCCCCTTAACATCACCTATCACATGTGTGATCACTGATTCATTGTGTGAAGGTCGCTTCTTAATCATAATAGCAAACGGGGAATCAAGTTGATTCGCCAATTTCTCTGCCATGGAAGCACGTCCAGCATCTGGAGATACAATAACCGGGTTAACGATATTCTTCGTTCTCAAGTACTGACTAATCAGATCTAGTGCAGTTAAATGATCTACCGGTATATTGAAGAATCCCTGAATGGCTGGAGCATGTAAATCTATCGTGATGACTCGATTAGCTCCAACTGTTGTTAGAACATCCGCCAGCATCTTAGCAGATATGGGTTCACGCGGAGCCGATTTGCGTTCCTGACGTGCATATCCGTAATAAGGCATTATTATGTTAATCGTACGAGCCGAGGCTCTCTTCGCTGCATCTATCATGACAAGCAACTCCACGAACATATCATTGATCGGATGTGAAAGCGATTGGACTAAGAATACATCACAGTTACGAACACTTTCCTCATAGTTGACATATATCTCACCACTTTGAAAGCGCGAACGCTTGATACTCCCCAATTCCACGCCTAACTTACTACAAATATCCTCCGCTAATTTCGGATTCGATGATCCAGTAAACACAAGCATCTTATGCTGCATAGTATCCTCCCGATTTCAAGCCATTCGTTGACTTGAGTTAATCAATATGTATATGTAGTATACAGGATTATACTAGATATCAAAAGGCACCTCTGTCCGTCTCCTCTTTTTAAACACGGATAAGTGTCGATATCCCACATGCCATAGTAAAGCTCGGGCCTGATCAAGATGCTCTCCCAGTCGTAACGGATCATGTGCATCAGAACCTATCGTTAGCGGAATCCCTAGGTTAAAGGCTTCGGTTACCATACGTTTACTCGGGAACATTTCCTTACAAACTTTGGATAATCCAGAGGCATTGAGTTCCATAGCCATCCCACTTTTCGACACTGCCGTAAGTGCCGAATTCTCCAGTGCTTCTACCTCTGTGTGCTTATCCGATGCAGGTCGATACCCGAATCGTTTAATGACATCAATATGCCCCATAATGTCATATAGTCCGGTTGCCGCTGCTTTCTTTACGGCATCATAATATTGTTCATAGACGGTAAGGATATTCTTTCCTTCCCAGTTATGGGTTTGGCGATAATCACTAATATCCCACTCTCCAAGGAAATGGACAGAACCAATGACATAATCCCATGGATAGGATGTAATGATATGTTCAATCTCCGCTTCATATCCTTCTATATAGTCACCCTCAATACCGATGCGAATATCAATCTGATCCTTATAACGTTCCTTCAGAGAAAGACACTCCTCTACGTAACGCGGAAGTTCGTCCATGGGCATTGCCATCTCTGGATAATATGTTGCAGGGTCAACATGAATCAGTGGCATATGATCGGATAGACCAAGCTGAGATAAGCCCATCTTGATCCCACTGAGAACGTATTCCTCCAGTTCTCCGATCGCATGCCCACAACGAGCATGATGTGTATGGTAATCGATCAACATGATCGAATTCCTCCTTTAATCGCGTCTTGGCCGCTCGTGGCGCAAGCTAAGCTCGGTCATGATGTCATCTAACGGTAGCTTACGTTCTTCAAGAAGTACAAGAAGATGATAGATCAGATCACTTACTTCAAGCCGTAGCTCATCGTTATCTTTATTCTTCGCAGCAATGATGGCCTCAGCGGTTTCTTCTCCTACTTTTTTAAGGATTTTATCGATACCCTTTTCAAATAAATACGTAGTGTATGCACCCTCTGGACGTTCTTTCTCACGCTCCGAAATAATCTGTTCCAACTCTGCCAGCACAGCAAAACGCTCATTCCCTAAATTGATACTTGTTGATGGACGGTCTTCCTTCTTCTCCAATGATACTTCATTAAAGAAACAAGTCACTTTACCTGTGTGGCAAGCAGGGCCTTGAGGTTTTACTAAAATCAGCAAAGTGTCACCATCACAATCGTAGCTTAACGAGGCAATACGTTGTGTATTTCCTGAAGTTGCACCTTTATGCCATAGTTCTTGTCTAGAACGACTCCAGAACCATGTCTCTCCACTTTCAACCGAAATCTTAAGCGATTCAAGATTCATATAGGCCATCATTAACACTTCTTTGGTCGTTACATCTTGTACAATAGCAGGCACTAGACCCGCTTCATCGAAGCGAATTTCATTCTTTATTTGTTCCCAATTTAGGCTATTACTCATCGAATCTCCACCCCTTTTTGCTTTAAATCCACTTTCAAGTCATGAATCGTCATTTCTTTATAATGAAAAATAGTCGCAGCCAATCCTGCGTCAGCTTTACCCGTAGTAAATACGTCATAGAAGTGATCCGTCGTACCCGCTCCACCTGAAGCAATCACAGGAATTCCTACAATTCCAGATACAGCCGACGTGAGAGGAATATCGAATCCATCCTTTGTGCCATCAGCATCCATACTGGTAAGCAGTATCTCACCTGCACCCAAGGACTCAACTTCTTTAACCCATGATAAAGCCCGAATACCCGAAGGTGTACGCCCACCATGCGTGTATACTTCCCATTCGCCCCAAGACTCATTATACTTGGCATCGACCGCTACAACGATACACTGAGAACCGAAGCGACGTGCCCCCTCAGAAATCAATTGTGGATTGAGCACCGCTGCCGTATTAATTCCAATCTTATCCGCTCCGGCACGAAGAATTCTCTTCATGTCATCAACATGCGAGATCCCTCCACCTACTGTAAATGGAATTGAAATTTCACCTGCAGTCTGCCTAACGACTTCTATCATCGTTGCGCGACCTTCTACTGAAGCTGAAATATCCAAGAATACAAGTTCGTCCGCTCCCTCACGGTCATACAACGCCGCCAGTTCCACTGGATCACCCGCATCACGCAAGTTGACAAAGTTAACGCCCTTCACTACCCGACCGTCCTTCACATCCAGACACGGAATGATACGTTTAGCTAGCATATTCTTCTT
Source organism: Paenibacillus sp. FA6 (assembly GCF_051550225.1). Lineage (NCBI taxonomy): Bacteria > Bacillati > Bacillota > Bacilli > Caryophanales > Paenibacillaceae > Paenibacillus > Paenibacillus sp. FA6. The sequence continues at coordinate 4,792,156 of NZ_CP188820.1, forward strand.
CCCCTCTACCTATAAATTCACTACTACCCACGACTGTACCCTCTAACCCTGCTTCTTAATAGCTTGTACTGCTTCTTCTAGATCAATATTGCCCGTGTAAAGCGCTTTGCCTACGATAGCTCCGCCAATTCCTTCATGATAGTAGGCACTTAAGCTAAGAAGATCATCCAAGACCGTCACACCACCTGAAGCAATCACTGTACGACCGCTGCTCACAGCTAAAGAGCGAATCGCTTCAACATTTGGCCCCTGCATCATGCCATCCCGCGAAATGTCTGTAAAAATAAATGTCTCTGCCCCTTTAGACGCTAACTCCTTAGCCAGTTCCTCAGCTTTCACTTCGGATGTTTCTAACCAGCCTCGAGTAGCAACATACCCATTGCGCGCATCAATCCCGATGGCTACTTTGTCTCCGTACGTACCTAGAACCGCTTCTGTAAAAGGGCGATCCTCAATAGCTGCCGTTCCGATAATGACCCGACTCACTCCAAGCGCTAGCAGCCTTTTCACGTCATCAATCGTACGTAATCCGCCTCCAACTTGAACGGGTACATTCGCTCCCTTGACAATAGCCCCAATGATCGCGTCATTTACAGGATGACCCGCCTTCGCTCCGTCCAGATCCACTAGATGTATGTACGTTCCGCCTTGCTCCTCCCATGCCTTGGCTACCTTCAACGGGCTATCATTATAGACCGTTTCTTGATTGTAATCCCCTTGTATCAGTCTCACACATTTCCCATCACGTATATCAATCGCTGGATAAATAATAAAAGATGACATCTTTCGTGACCCCCGTTTTCCTTTTGTAATCTATATTGGTGAATCTTAACCTTCTGATATGTTAAAAAGTAACTTCCTTCAAGGAACTCCCCGTAATCTTAAGAAAATTCCGCAATAAGTTCATTCCGAGATCACCGCTCTTCTCTGGGTGAAACTGCATGCCAAAGACCGAATCACGACCCACAATAGCCGTTACTGACTGATTATAATCGGTTGTCGCTAATAGATCACTCTTCACTTCCGGAAGAACATGATAGGAATGTACGAAGTAGACATATCCTTCATCTAGTCCCGTGAATAGCGGATTATTCTGATCATTATACTGAAGCTTATTCCAACCCATATGCGGCACTTTATAATCGCCCCCTACGAACCTCACCACAGAGCCAGGCAGAATACCCAGACCCTCGTGGATGCCATGCTCTTCGCTTGTGCTGAACAGCAACTGCATGCCCAGGCAGATGCCCAGTAGAGGTTGCTTACTTGCTGCAACCTTCTGCACTGTCGCATCGAGCGAGCTCTCCTGCAGATGCTCCATAGCGTCAGCGAAGGCGCCGACGCCAGGTAGAATCACGCCATCTGCGGCTAGTATCTCGCCTTCATCACTGCTAATGAGCGCCTCATAACCGAGACGCTCAACAGCCTTGCTCACACTGTGCAAGTTACCCATGCCGTAATCCACAATCGCGATGGCCACGGATTACAGCACTCCCTTCGTGGAAGGTACACCCGTTACTCGCGGATCAATACTCGTCGCTTCATCAAGCGCACGTCCCAGCGCTTTAAACACCGCTTCAATCATATGATGCGTATTCTGTCCATAATGAACAATCACGTGCAAGGTGATGCGGGCTTCAAGCGCCAGCTTCCATAGAAATTCATGCACTAACTCTGTCGTGAAGCTACCCACCTGTGTCGAGGGATACTCCGCACGGTATTCGAAGTGGGGACGATTGCTAATATCAATAATCACTTGTGCCAAAGCCTCATCCATCGGTACGAAGACGCTAGCATAACGCTTAATGCCGCGCTTATCACCCAAAGCTTCCCGAAGTGTCTGACCTAAGCAAATTCCAATATCCTCCACGGTGTGGTGATCATCAATCTCAATATCTCCCATCGCTTTCACCGAGAGATCAAATTGTCCGTGCTTCGCGAATAAATCTAACATATGATTCAAGAACGGAACATCCGTCTCCAACTCCGAAACCCCACTACCATCTACTGAGAAAGAAAGCTTGATATCCGTCTCATTCGTTGTTCTGCTGACACTTGCCTTACGTAAGCTCTCATTCATATTATTGTCCGTCATGATCGTTAACCCCTACCTTTCCTTCCTTCTCAAGCCGTACTTCGATCGCTCGCGCATGGCCTTCTAACCCTTCATGTCGTGCAAGTTCCATAATCATGGCACCGTTCTTTAATAAAGCTTCCTTACTATAATAAATCATGCTTGATTTCTTAATGAAATCATCGACATCTACGGGAGATGAGAATCTGGCAGTACCATTCGTCGGTATAATATGGTTAGGACCCGCGAAATAGTCACCCACTGGCTCCGAACTGTAAGGTCCTAGAAAGATCGCCCCTGCATTCTCGATACTACCCAGATAAGACATCGGATCCTGCACAACGATCTCCAAATGTTCAGGTGCCAGCTTATTCACAACAGAGATTCCCTCTTCTATAGATTCCACCACAAGAATTGCCCCATAGCTTTCAATCGATGCACCTGCGATATCTCGACGGGGCAACAAAGCTAATTGCCGCGTTACTTCTGCTGACGTAGCTTCTGCGAATGCCTGAGATGGCGTCACAAGAATGGCTGAAGCCATCTCATCGTGCTCTGCCTGCGATAACAGGTCAGCGGCAACATAGACAGGGTCAGCCGTCTCATCGGCTAATACGACGATCTCGCTTGGTCCAGCGATGCTGTCTATATCGACTACGCCATATACTTCACGCTTGGCAAGAGCAACATATATATTGCCGGGCCCGCATATTTTATCAACTGGAGCAATCGATTCAGTTCCGTAAGCTAAGGCAGCAATGGCTTGCGCCCCTCCTACGCGATAAATCTCATTCACACCTGCTTCAGCGGCGGCAACAAGGATATGAGGGTCAATCCCCTCTTGACCATTCGTCCCTGGTGGAGTGACCATAACAATCTCTGGCACACCAGCCACTTGAGCTGGAATAACATTCATAAGTACAGACGATGGATAAGCGGCCTTACCACCCGGTACATAGACACCTACACGTTTGAGAGGACGAATAATTTGTCCCAATATGCTTCCATCTGGTTGAAGATCCATCCATGAGTTTCGCTTCTCTCTCATATGAAAGGCACGGATATTCGCCGCCGCAGCTGCAATCGCTAGCACAAAGGACGGCTCCACGCGTTCATATGCTGCCGTAAGCTCTTCTTGCGTAACTCGAAGTTGTTGGGCAGATAATACGGTCCGATCATGCTTCTCCGTATAACGTAGGAGAGCGACATCTCCTTCAGCCTTAATATCGCCCACGATTTGCTTGACTACTTCGTTCTGCTCTCGAGTACCGTAATCTACTTCCCGCTTTAAATTAAACTCCTGAATCGGTACAATTCTCATCCCAAGTCGTTCCTCCCCACCACTAACACACGATGTATTCATTTCACAACACTACTTCAACCTTGCTTTGCGCATCTCACATCATTTACTTTATCTTTATTTCTGGCACAGGGATCACTTTCTCAAGCAGATCGCACAATGCTTGAATTTGTGTATTCTTCATCCGATAACTCACGCGGTTAGCGATGAGACGACTCGTAATTTCAAAAATACTCACCATCTCCACCAGTCCGTTATCCTTTAAGGTCTGCCCCGTTTCTACCATATCCACGATTCGGTCAGCCAGTCCGATCAAAGGTGCTAACTCAATCGATCCATTCAACTTAATGACCTCAACCTGCTGCCCCTGTTCACGGAAATATTGCGAAGCAACATTAGGATACTTCGTAGCTACACGTTGCTGTATACCTGGTTGCCAATTCGGTAGACCAATGACGGACATCCGGCAACGTGCGATACCCAGATCAAGTAGCTCATACACATCTCTACTGTCTTCAAGCAGAACATCCTTGCCTACGATACCAATATCGGCCACTCCATATTCAACATATGTTGGCACATCCACTGGCTTCGCTAGAATAAACTCCATTCCAAACTCAGGAAGTGGAACTACTAATCTACGTGATTCATCTACTTCTAATGGAATAGCTAACCCAGCTTGCCGAAAGAGGGCAGCAGCCTTCGTATAGATACGCCCTTTCGGCATCGCGACTTTTAACGTTTCTCCCACGTGCTCATCCCCCCCTTATCGTTAGCTATGTTAGGTTCATCTGCAGAGCGATGGTCAGGTTGTACTAACTCCGTAATTACCGTATGTCCCGCATTGCGAAGTCTAGTAGCTTCCTGCAACCCCTCTTGACGTCCAGATGCTTCATATTGAATGATGATGGGTTCTATCTCTGGTTCTTGAAAGCCATGTACACCATCTAAGATTCGATTTGTTTTGAGAGCAAAACCCGTTGCAGGAATCGGCCGGCCGAATTGTTGCAGCAGATTGTCATAACGCCCACCATTACATACAGGGAACCCTAACTCAGATGCATAACCTTCAAAGGTCATACCCGTGTAATACGAGAAATCACCAATCATAGTTAGATCAATCAGTACATGCTCGGAGACGCCATAGGCTTCCAGCACCTCCCACACCTTAAGCAAATGATCAATGGATGCTCTGGCTTGTGGATGGTCACTTAATTGCAACGCTTGCTCGCAGGTCTCTTTACCACCACGAAGTCGAACGATACCATCCAGTACATTTCTTTCTGCAGCAGACAAGTCCAGCTGAGTAATGGTATTGCGGAATCCAACATAATCACGAAGTAATAATCCTTCTTTAAGCAGCTCCTGTGCATCCGCACGATCCGGAACAACCTCTTCGAACAACCCATGCAAGAACCCAACATGACCCATTGCAATTTTAAAAGAGGATACCCCTGCCGATTTCAATGATTCAATCGCAAGTGCGACAACCTCTGCATCAGCTTCAGCTGAGTCGTCACCAAGTAACTCAACACCTGTCTGGAAGAACTCAGCCTCTCTACCCGCTTCCTCTTCAATCGAACGAAATACATTCGCATGATACGATAATCGAATAGGTAGCGATTGTTCCTTCAGCAAAGAAGATACAACCCTTGCAATAGGAGCCGTCATATCAGAACGAAGCACCAACGTGGTCCCCCGATTATTGAGTAATTTAAATAATTTCTGATCAGATGTAGAGCTCGCCACGCCTACGGTATCATAATATTCCATTGTAGGTGTCATAATCTGCTGATATCCCCATCGATCCATACAATCTAGTACATTCCGCTCAATCTTACGTAACTTCTTAACGGCGTACGGTAGATAATCCCGAACGCCAGCCGGTTTCTCAAACCCTTTTGGCTTAAACATTTAAATTCACCTCTACTTAGACATTACTGTGGATTCACATTTCATTACTTTATCACGTTAAAGTTATACCGTGCTACCAAGATAAAGAATTTCTGCTATTATAGCATGAGTAAAGTATTATCGTCAACGGAAAGGCTCCACCTTAAGAATCCAATCCATTCCTTTGGTTCACCCCATGTATATCCGGACTTTTAGCTTTGGGTGATACCGTGTCTGGATCTTTTCCAAGAAACACCCACGACCAAGGTATTCTTTTGAAACAAACATGTATTATGGCCCAACTCAGAAATAGCGCAACCAGTAAGCTACCGATGATAAATAAGAGATATCCTATTGACTCTGGGTCAATATTGTAACGGAATCGACGATATAGGGTGAGAATAATCGGGTGTAGAAGATATATACCAAAAGAAAGCCCACCCATTCTAGTTAAAAAAGCGACCACTCTTCGGGAAGCTTTCCGGTAAATGAGGAAACCAGCATGCAACAGGACTATTGAAGATAACATCGAATGTACATTCCATATGAGTTCATACCATAAGGTATTGACGGAATTCCCCGTTGATCTCATATCATGCCATAGCTGTATCTCAATAAATGCTGCCATAAGCCAAGTACTCCATAGCATCACAGTCCAATATTTCTGCCTCCGAGTCAGTAGATCCCAAGGATTCAATAACCATGACTTTATTCTGCTAAAATTAATAGCTATATAAGCACCCATCATATAATAAACTAAATACGTAATGGCGTAACTCCCCTTGTTGGGTACCTGAAGACTATACTTATTAATGAATACAAAACCCCATTGTAGCACCAGAGCTAGCGGTATAGCCCATTTCACTATCCACTGCTTCGATTGCAACAGTTTCAGTATCAATGGAAATAGAATGTAAAATTGGATGCTAATAAACACAAAGTATAAATGTGTATGCGCTGTCCCAGTCAACCAAGCATTCCCGAATCTTATCCCAAGTTCACTATAAGGAACACCAATTAGTCTTTGATTTATGTATTGGTTCACTAAAAAGTAGCAGAACGAAGCAATCGTGTATGGAAGTACTATATATTTCAACCTTTGTCGATAAAAACTAGAAACGAGTCTGATGTTTACAGGTCGTTCATAATAATTATAGAACAGCACAAAACCACTTAGAAAGATAAATGAAGGCGTCCCATATTTGAAAAAGATATTCATGAAGTTATATACATAATAAATTGGCGAGTCCAAAGCCTGTACACCCGCGGCAAAAGAGGAAGCGTGAACATTGAGAACCGCTAATATAGCTAGCGCTCGAAACACGTCGAGTTGAGGTAATCGTTCATTTTTTTTTATTTTCAAAAGAATTCCCCTTTTGATTAAAGTATACATGTAACAGAAGGGACCTAACGGAGTAATCACCATCAGATCCCTTCTGTTACAAGCCACAAGTCCCTACCCATTAGATTTCAATTCACGTAATGGATTGCCACCTACGAAAGCTCCCGCCGCTACATCCTTATGTACAATAGACCCCGCTGCAATAACCGCTCCATCTCCGATCGTTACACCAGGCAATATCGTCGTGTTCGCACCAACCATGACATGACTGCCAATCGTAACATCACCTAGCCGGTATTCCTGAATCAAATACTCATGAGCTAAGATCGTTGTATTGTAGCCAATAATCGTATTGTCTCCGATAGATATTTTCTCTGGAAAAAAGACGTCAACCATGACCATCAATCCAAATGCTGTATGGCTGCCTACCTTCATTCCTAATAAATTTCGATAAATCCAGTTCTTCACTCGAAGGATTGGACAGTAACGAGCGATTTGAATACATATGAAGTTTTTGACCCCTTTCCAGGGACTAACCGTTCGATAAATCTGCCAAAGCGCATTGGGACCTTCCACCGGATATCGGGTAACCTTTCTCACTGCATCTTACCCCTGTTCTAACACAAGATATAAATCTTTCATAGTATGCAACATATAGTCTGGATTGTACTCTCTAAGTGCTTGCTCACCCTTCAGCGACCAAGAGACACCCGCAGACAACACTCCTGCCGCTTGAGCAGCCTGAATATCAACGGGACTATCCCCAATCATTAGCGTCTTACTGGGATCCGAACCAAGCTCATTCACTGCCTTAAGGACAGGTTCTGGATGAGGCTTCGCATGCTCCACATCGTTAACAGTCACAATCGAGCTCATATATTTCATAAGTCCGAACATCTCAAGTACCTTTAAAGTACCTGGTCGATTCTTTGTCGTTACAACACCCATAGCAAATCCCTGTGCATGTAGTTCTTCAATCACTTCCATCACCTGTGGAAAGGGTGCTACATTCCCATCATGATTACTATCATAGTAACTTCTATAGCCCTTTACGAAAGGAGTAACATCTTCCGTTCCTGTGAAATGAACAATTTGTTGTTCTAATGTCATCCCCATCCGAGGAATAATATGCTCTCTCGAGAAAGGGGCCGGGGCATCGTCCTTTAATGCATGTATGAAGGAATTAATAATATGCTCGTTAGTATCAATAATCGTTCCATCTAGATCAAATAAAATGGTGTTAATCATGTAGTCGTTACTCCTTTTTAATATCCTTTGAAGCGTCTTCTTCATGCGATACACGTTCTGAAGGTGGTGTCTTCTTCGGTTGCTTGTGGTTCAAAGATGCTTCTGGCATGGTGTCCACAGTTATCTTCGTACATATAATAGGATCAAGATACCTTTCTTCCGCTCTGCCTGTTACACGTCGATAGATAATAAAAGCAACTGCACCTATGATGATCAAGATCGGCAATAGCTGTGATATTCTCACATTTCCATAATCAACATCCAGATGACCATAATCGAATCCCAACCCTTTCATAGGGCTCCATAGACCATTTATCATAGATACTAGCCACTCTGGACCTTGAAAAGCTAAACTATCCGTACGGAAACCTTCAATGAAGAATCTTCCAATCGAATACCAGATGAAATAAGACAGAAACAATTCAGCTGCGCGCAGAAATTTCTGCCGACGTAGAATCAATAGTAACCCTAGGCCTACAAGATTCCATAGCGATTCATATAGAAATGTTGGATGGTGAAACACTCCTTGAACATTCATTTGATTCACAATAAAATCCGGTAAATGTAAATTATTCTGCAAAAATGACTGTTCCACCGGTCCGCCATAGGCTTCTTGATTAACGAAATTCCCCCATCGCCCAATGATTTGTCCAATGAGTAATCCAGGAGCGCAAATATCAACGATTCTCCAAAATTTATATCCTTTATAACGTGTAAAGAAGATGGCAAATATGATCGCAGCTATTAAAGCTCCATAGATTGCGATACCACCATTCCATATTTTGAACACATCCCAAAGGTTTCCTTTATAATCTTCCCATTTAAAAGCAACATAATAAATACGCGCACCAATAAGTGCCGAGGGAACGCCTATCAACAATAGATCCATGAAAAACTCTGAAGAAATGCCAAATCTCCGACCTTCTCGAATGGCAAGCATAATCCCAGCCAACGCACCCAATCCAAGAATTAAGCCATACCAGTGAACCTGCAATGCTCCAATCGAAATTGCAATTGGATTAAGTAATAACGTTGCCATATGATCACTCCTAATCCATATCATCGCTTTCTTCTGCAATCGTTGCTGTCAATTTATTTGTGAATTGAAGAGCCGCATTCAGACCCATTTGCTTCAGTCGATAATTCATCGCAGCCACTTCAATAATAACAGCGAGGTTCCGTCCCGGTCGCACAGGAATCGTCACCAATGGAATATCCGTGTCAATAATCCGAGTCGTTTCCTCATCTAATCCCAGTCGATCATATTGTTTATCCTGCTGCCAATTCTCCAACTTGACGACTAACGTGATACGTTTATTGTTACGTACAGCGCCAGCGCCAAAGAGAGTCATCGCATTGATGATACCTACACCACGAATCTCAAGTAAATGTCTAATCAACTCAGGTGCTGAACCATGAAGCTGGTTGTCCGATGTTTGGCGAATTTCCACCGCATCATCCGCTACAAGGCGATGCCCTCTTTTGACAAGTTCTAAAGCAGTCTCACTTTTACCAATACCACTGGAACCTGTAATAAGCATTCCTACTCCGTAGACATCACACAAAACACCATGAATAGTTGTTGTAGGGGCTAATTTTTTCTCCAGAAAGCCAGTGATTTTACTCGATAGAATCGTTGTAGCCATACTACTACGTAGCACAGGCAGATTCCTCTCATTACTAATATCAATTAGCTCTTGTGGAACTTCCAGAGACCTAGTAACAATGATGCAGGGGGTATCATCCGTACAGATTCTCTGCATACGGTCAAATTTCTCCTCATCAGTCAACATCTCGAAGAACGCTAATTCCGTTTTTCCAAGGAGTTGTACGCGCTCTTGAGGATGATATTCAAAGTAACCTGCCATTTCAAGACCCGGTCGATTTAAATCATCTACCGTAATGGTTCGTTTGAGACCATCTTCACCGGCGATGACTTCCATATGAAATTGTTGAACTAGTTCTGAAACTTTAACACGTTTAGCCATGTCTTATCTTCCTCTCATCAAGTTTATCTATGTACCTACAATAGTTGAGTTCATTTTCAAAACAATTAAACCCTTTTCACTATATCCATCGTAAATGAAATTGCTATTGAATGCAATCAATGCCCACCATTCAAGTAGAAACAACTGTGCCGTCCTTTTTCAAGGACGGCACCCGTTTCAGCAGAAGTATAAAGATTAGAGTATCAAGTGAAAGTATACTTTCTTATATTTTCAAAAAGACCGCCCTTGCGGGCGGTCTCTGTATGCATTAATGATATTGTATTATTCTGAAATTAGAGCATTAAGTTGAGTTTCCTTATCGAAGATATGAACTTTGTTCATATCAATTGCCAAGCGAACAGTACTACCATCACGAGTTGTAGAACGTCCATCTACACGAGCAATAACAACATCAGCACCCAAGCCACTTAAATATAGCAACATTTCATGTCCAAGGTTTTCAGTAACATCAACATTAGATGTAAAGATCGTATTTGGTGATGCTTCTAAGAATACAGGCTCTTCATGAATATCTTCAGGACGAACACCCATAATTACTTCTTTACCAACCAAACCTTTGTTCTTCAAGATTTGAGCTTTACCACCAGGAACTTCAACATCCAATCCAGCAGCTTTGAAACGGACATTACCATTGGATTCACTAAGTGTACCAGTGATAAAGTTCATTGTAGGTGATCCGATGAAACCAGCTACGAAAAGATTAGTTGGGCTGTTATACAGCTCTTCCGGTGTTGCAGCTTGTTGAATGATACCATCTTGCATAACAACGATACGATCACCCATTGTCATAGCTTCTGTTTGGTCATGTGTTACATAGATACAAGTGGTTTCAAGGCGTTTAACCAATTTAGTGATTTCCGCACGCATTTGACCACGTAGTTTCGCATCCAAGTTGGAAAGAGGCTCATCCATCAAGAAGACTTGTGGATCCCGTACAATTGCGCGACCCAAGGCAACACGTTGACGTTGACCACCAGATAGTGCTTTTGGTTTACGTTCAAGCAAATGCTCGATATCTAGAATTTTTGCTGCGTTACGTACTTTCTTTTCGATCTCGTCTTTCTTCACTTTACGCAATTTCAAACCGAAAGCCATATTTTGGTATACGTTCATATGAGGATACAAGGCATAGGATTGGAATACCATCGCGATATCACGGTCTTTAGGCGCTACATCATTCACAACACGATCACCGATATAAAGTTTACCTTCTGAAATTTCTTCCAAACCAGCGATCATCCGAAGTGTTGTGGATTTACCGCAACCAGATGGTCCAACTAGAACCAAAAATTCCTTATCTTTAATATCAAGATTGATATCGATTACTGTTGCTTTGTCCGTACCCGCGTATTTCTTGTAGATATGCTCTAAGCGTACACCAGCCATTATATTTTCCCCCTAAATGATATGTTTGAAATCGTAACCATTTGATATTCTTATTCTACCCAACATCATCAAGACTGGCTATCCACAAACTGCACAAAAAAACTATTTCCTTTTCGTCACTTTATACAATAGCATTGTGAGTTTAATCAGAACGGCATCTCCGAAGCTTCGAACGTCAAGTCCTGTTTCATTCTTGATCTTATCTAACCGATAGAGAAGTGTATTCCTATGAATATACATTCTCTTGGCTGTCTCACTAACATTACAATCTAATTGAAAAAAGGTCTCCATTGTCAAAAGTGTCTCTGTATCCATTAGCAGAATCGAATGATCTCCCACATGCTCTAAGAAACGAGCCCGTTGACTTCCTGGTATACTAAAAACAAGTTGTTCTAGCACCAATTCCCACGGAAGGTGAATATAATCCGTAATATGAAATGTCTTTCCAAGATGTATCGTCTCCTTCAGCATCACAACCGTAGCAGGAAGCCCGTTCCTGGGATCTACGGGAAGTGCAACCGACAGGTGAAATACGCCTACCCACTCATTGGCCACTAGCTCATGTAGACCAAGGCAAAATGCAGATAGTATCTCTGCTCCCGTCTCCTCTTGCTCGTCCTCTCGCTCATCCAAGCTACCCAAGATTAGTTCCTGACGTGCTAAGATGAGCCATTCATGATTCTTTAGTGGAATTAATAAGATCTCTCCATCGAAATAGCTAACGAGTAACTTTTTTAACTGTATGTATGAAATATCAGGCAAATGAGTACCCTCACCACTCAGCACAAAGGGTACCATTCCCAATGTCATTTGTTTCTGTACTATAAGATGTTCTGGAATAGTCATGTCTAGCTGTCCTGATTCAATTTGTCCTTGAATCCACAAGCTCAGATTTTGAATATCTCTTTTCTCCTCTTCTTGGGGAGTTATTGATACTTGCGATTGATCTCTCATGTTAGCCAAAATCAGTTCCATGAATTGAACTTCCTCTAAACTTAACGCATTTAATTCACCTGCAAGAACCGACATTCTACCATCCTTGTTATACAGTGGAAACCATACTTCACCCTCGTTCACAACCGAATCCATCAGCGTACTGTTTTTATAATTGAAGAAAGAGTTCGAATCCTGTTTATTTAGTTCTTTAATCGTGAGGGGTATACCTACAATTTGTTGTAACTTCTGCCGTAATGATTCCATCTTCATTATCAAGTTAACCCACCTACCACTTCACCTATTTCTTCATATATTAACATATCTAGTCCAAAAAGAAGAGTAAACAAAAAGCCATCGACCCCTAAAGGTTGATGACTTTATCATGTTATGAAGATGAGCCATGAAGGATTCGAACCTTCGACACCCTGATTAAAAGTCAGGTGCTCTACCAACTGAGCTAATGGCTCGTACTAAGAATGGAGGATGATGGATTCGAACCACCGAACTCGAATGAGAGCAGATTTACAGTCTGCCGTGTTTAGCCACTTCACTAATCCTCCGCAGAAAAAAGGTGGCTCGGAACGGAATCGAACCGCCGACACGAGGATTTTCAGTCCTCTGCTCTACCGACTGAGCTACCGAGCCACATCAATATTATTTAAACAAAAAAATGGCGGAACCGACGGGATTCGAACCCGCGATCTCCTGCGTGACAGGCAGGCATGTTAGGCCAACTACACCACGGTTCCACACTTTTTAGAAAAAATGGTGCCGTCGAGAGGACTTGAACCCCCAACCTACTGATTACAAGTCAGTTGCTCTACCAGTTGAGCTACAACGGCAAGAATATTATTCCATATTATGAATGCATCCATCAAAAATAATGGTGGAGGCTGAGGGGATCGAACCCCCGACCCTCTGCTTGTAAGGCAGATGCTCTCCCAGCTGAGCTAAGCCTCCTGGGTATGTATGGTAGCGGCGAAGGGGATCGAACCCCCGACCTCACGGGTATGAACCGTACGCTCTAGCCAGCTGAGCTACACCGCCACATATATATTTCTTGCTATTCATGATAAATCAATGGCGGAGAGAGTGGGATTCGAACCCACGCACCGTTTACACAGTCTAACCCCTTAGCAGAGGGTCCCCTTATAGCCACTTGGGTATCTCTCCAAATAAATCATGAATCAGAGAATAATTCCCTGAAAACTAGATACGAACGAATTTGTGTTAGAAAGTATGAAGTATACACTTCAACCGTTAAACATTTGTTAGGATAAGCCCTCGACCGATTAGTATTGGTCAGCTCCGCACATTGCTGCGCTTCCACCTCCAACCTATCTACCTCGTAGTCTTCAAGGGGTCTTACTAATTGGGAAATCTCATCTTGAGGGGGGCTTCACGCTTAGATGCTTTCAGCGCTTATCCCGTCCGCACGTAGCTACCCAGCTATGCTCCTGGCGGAACAACTGGTACACCAGAGGTGCGTCCATCCCGGTCCTCTCGTACTAAGGACAGCTCCTCTCAAATTTCCTGCGCCCACGACAGATAGGGACCGAACTGTCTCACGACGTTCTGAACCCAGCTCGCGTACCGCTTTAATGGGCGAACAGCCCAACCCTTGGGACCTACTTCAGCCCCAGGATGCGATGAGCCGACATCGAGGTGCCAAACCTCCCCGTCGATGTGGACTCTTGGGGGAGATAAGCCTGTTATCCCCAGGGTAGCTTTTATCCGTTGAGCGATGGCCCTTCCATGCGGTACCACCGGATCACTAAGCCCGACTTTCGTCCCTGCTCGACTTGTAGGTCTCGCAGTCAAGCTCCCTTCTGCCTTTGCACTCTTCGAATGATTTCCAACCATTCTGAGGGAACCTTGGGGCGCCTCCGTTACTCTTTAGGAGGCGACCGCCCCAGTCAAACTGCCCACCAGACACTGTCCCCGAACCGGTTTACGGTCCTAGGTTAGAACCTAGATACGATCAGGGTGGTATCCCAACGATGCCTCCATAGAAGCTTGCGCTCCTATTTCTCAGGCTCCCACCTATCCTGTACAGATCGTACCCAAATCCAATATCAAGCTGCAGTAAAGCTCCATGGGGTCTTTCCGTCTTGTCGCGGGTAACCTGCATCTTCACAGGTATTAAAATTTCACCGGATCTCTCGTTGAGACAGCGCCCAAATCGTTACGCCATTCGTGCGGGTCAGAATTTACCTGACAAGGAATTTCGCTACCTTAGGACCGTTATAGTTACGGCCGCCGTTTACTGGGGCTTCGGTTCATAGCTTCGGGTTACCCCTAACCACTCCCCTTAACCTTCCAGCACCGGGCAGGCGTCAGCCCGTATACTTCGCCTTACGGCTTCGCACAGACCTGTGTTTTTGCTAAACAGTCGCTTGGGCCTTTTCACTGCGGCCCCCTCGTGCTATTCACACTACCGGGGCACCCCTTCTCCCGAAGTTACGGGGTCATTTTGCCGAGTTCCTTAACGAGAGTTCTTCCGCGCGCCTTAGAATACTCTTCTCGCCTACCTGTGTCGGTTTGCGGTACGGGCACCTTCTCCTGGTTAGAGGCTTTTCTTGGCAGTCTGAGATCATGACCTTCGCTACTATAATTTTCGCTCCCCATCACAGCCTAGCCTTATAGTGTGCGGATTTGCCTACACACAAGCCTCACTGCTTAGACGGACTATTCCATCAGTCCGCGTCACTACCCTACTGCGTCACCCCATTACTCATAACGGATTACGGTGGTACAGGAATTTCAACCTGTTGTCCATCCACTACGCCTTTCGGCCTCGCGTTAGGTCCCGACTTACCCTGAGAGGACGAGCCTTCCTCAGGAAACCTTGGGCTTTCGGCGGATCAGATTCTCACTGATCTTTTCGTTACTTATACCGGCATTCTCACTTGTATAGTGTCCAGCGCTCCTCACGGTACACCTTCAACCTCTATACAACGCTCCCCTACCCCTGATACATAGTATCAAGCCATAGCTTCGGTGGTGTGTTTAGCCCCGTTACATTTTCGGCGCAGAGTCACTCGACCAGTGAGCTATTACGCACTCTTTCAATGATGGCTGCTTCTAAGCCAACATCCTGGTTGTCTGTGCAACTCCACATCCTTTTCCACTCAACACACACTTGGGGACCTTAGCTGATGGTCTGGGCTGTTTCCCTTTCGACAATGGATCTTAGCACTCACTGTCTGACTCCCGGATATAAGTACATGGCATTCGGAGTTTGACTGAGCTTGGTAACCCTTGCGGGCCCCGCACCCAATCAGTGCTCTACCTCCACGACTCTTCATTCCGAGGCTAGCCCTAAAGCTATTTCGGGGAGAACCAGCTATCTCCGAGTTCGATTGGAATTTCTCCGCTACCCCCACCTCATCCCCGCATTTTTCAACATGCGTGGGTTCGGGCCTCCAGTGCGTGTTACCGCACCTTCACCCTGGACAGGGGTAGATCACTCGGTTTCGGGTCTACGTCCACGTACTAAATTTCGCCCTATTCAGACTCGCTTTCGCTGCGGCTCCGCCTTCTCAGCTTAACCTTGCACGGGAACGTAACTCGCCGGTTCATTCTACAAAAGGCACGCCATCACCCATAGAACGGGCTCTGACTTTTTGTAAGCACACGGTTTCAGGTTCTATTTCACTCCCCTTCCGGGGTGCTTTTCACCTTTCCCTCACGGTACTGTTTCACTATCGGTCACTAGGGAGTATTTAGCCTTAGCAGATGGTCCTGCTGGATTCATACGGGGTTTCACGTGCCCCGCACTACTCGGGATACGTCTCGGAGAGAATATACTTTCAGCTACAGGGCTTTTACCTTCTATGCCGGGCCTTTCCAGACCTCTTCGCTTAATATATTCCTTTGTAACTCCGTGTGAGACGTCCCACAACCCCAAGGAGCAAGCTCCTTGGTTTGGGCTAATCCGCGTTCGCTCGCCGCTACTGACGGAATCACTATTGTTTTCTCTTCCTCAGGGTACTTAGATGTTTCAGTTCCCCTGGTCTGTCTCTACCTACCCTATGTATTCAGGTAGGAGTGACTGCGTATTAACACAGCCGGGTTTCCCCATTCGGACACCCCCGGATCAAAGCTTGCTTACAGCTCCCCGAGGCAGTTTCGTTGTTCGCCACGTCCTTCATCGACTCCTAGTGCCTAGGCATCCTCCGTGTGCTCTTAGTAGCTTAACCACGTTGCTCTTTTGTTGCGCTGCTCGCTCTGTTGTCCGCTTATTTCCCCCGTAAACGGTTGAAACAAACTTCCAAAGGATCGATCATCACACCAAATTCGCACGTACATTTTTAGTCCGTATTCAGTAAACTGAATACTCGCTAGCTACTTTTACACTTTGTTTCGTTAACAAGTTAACAAAACGTAGATAAAAAGAATGTTCATTCTAACTTACAAATTCGTTCGTTATCTAGTTTTCAAGGAACAATTAAATAGTTTGGTGGAGCCTAGCGGGATCGAACCGCTGACCTCCTGCTTGCAAGGCAGGCGCTCTCCCAGCTGAGCTAAGGCCCCACAGTATAAAGTTATAAAAAACATATGGTGGGCCCTGGTGGACTCGAACCACCGACCTCACCCTTATCAGAGGTGCGCTCTAACCAACTGAGCTAAGGGCCCTTAAGAATAAAAAACTCTTATGGGATATACCCATAAGGGTTGCGCTTGGCAGCGTCCTACTCTCCCAGGACCCTGCGGTCCAAGTACCATCGGCGCTGGAAGGCTTAACGGTCGTGTTCGGGATGGGTACGCGTGGAACCCTTCCGCTATCGCTACCAAACGCAATGCTGAAAGAATAATTGCTCTTTCAAAACTGACAACGAGTGAGTGTGCGACTTTACATTGTAAAGTCTTACGGTGACCGTAGTCACCGTGTTCGAATGTTTCCGTCTCAGGAAACGATTCTCCATAGAAAGGAGGTGATCCAGCCGCACCTTCCGATACGGCTACCTTGTTACGACTTCACCCCAATCATCTACCCCACCTTCGGCGGCTGGCTCCCTTGCGGGTTACCCCACCGACTTCGGGTGTTGTAAACTCTCGTGGTGTGACGGGCGGTGTGTACAAGACCCGGGAACGTATTCACCGCGGCATGCTGATCCGCGATTACTAGCAATTCCGACTTCATGCAGGCGGGTTGCAGCCTGCAATCCGAACTGAGACCGGCTTTGTTGGGATTGGCTCCATCTCGCGATTTCGCAGCCCGTTGTACCGGCCATTGTAGTACGTGTGTAGCCCAGGTCATAAGGGGCATGATGATTTGACGTCATCCCCACCTTCCTCCGGTTTGTCACCGGCAGTCTGCTTAGAGTGCCCACCATAATGTGCTGGCAACTAAGCATAAGGGTTGCGCTCGTTGCGGGACTTAACCCAACATCTCACGACACGAGCTGACGACAACCATGCACCACCTGTCTCCTCTGTCCCGAAGGCCGCCACTATCTCTAGTGGATTCAGAGGGATGTCAAGACCTGGTAAGGTTCTTCGCGTTGCTTCGAATTAAACCACATACTCCACTGCTTGTGCGGGTCCCCGTCAATTCCTTTGAGTTTCAGTCTTGCGACCGTACTCCCCAGGCGGAGTGCTTAATGTGTTAACTTCGGCACCAAGGGTATCGAAACCCCTAACACCTAGCACTCATCGTTTACGGCGTGGACTACCAGGGTATCTAATCCTGTTTGCTACCCACGCTTTCGCGCCTCAGCGTCAGTTACAGCCCAGAGAGTCGCCTTCGCCACTGGTGTTCCTCCACATATCTACGCATTTCACCGCTACACGTGGAATTCCACTCTCCTCTTCTGTACTCAAGTCACCCAGTTTTCAGTGCGACCCAGGGTTGAGCCCTGGAATTAAACACCAAACTTAAATGACCGCCTGCGCGCGCTTTACGCCCAATAATTCCGGACAACGCTTGCCCCCTACGTATTACCGCGGCTGCTGGCACGTAGTTAGCCGGGGCTTTCTTCTCAGGTACCGTCACCTTGAGAGCAGTTACTCTCCCAAGTGTTCTTCCCTGGCAACAGAGCTTTACGATCCGAAAACCTTCATCACTCACGCGGCGTTGCTCCGTCAGACTTTCGTCCATTGCGGAAGATTCCCTACTGCTGCCTCCCGTAGGAGTCTGGGCCGTGTCTCAGTCCCAGTGTGGCCGTTCACCCTCTCAGGTCGGCTACGCATCGTCGCCTTGGTGAGCCATTACCTCACCAACTAGCTAATGCGCCGCAGGTCCATCTATAAGTGGCAGATTACTCCGCCTTTCAGTATCTCTTCATGTGAAGAAATAAGTTATCCGGTATTAGCTACCGTTTCCGATAGTTATCCCAGTCTTACAGGCAGGTTACCTACGTGTTACTCACCCGTCCGCCGCTGAAATCCCAGAAGTGCAAGCACTTCTGAAATCTCCGCTCGACTTGCATGTATTAGGCACGCCGCCAGCGTTCGTCCTGAGCCAGGATCAAACTCTCCAAGTTAATGAAAAGAGCGATTATGCTCATTTTGAAACATACTGACGAGAATTATTCATTCTCAATCCAAATGATTTCTCATTTGTTTGTTCTCACTTTCGTGAAAACCACTCACTCGTTGTTCAGTTTTCAAAGATCAATTTCTCTTTCGTTAATCGCCAGTTTCTCTCAGCGACAACTTCTATAATATATCATGCTGCCCAGCATTTCGTCAAGCTTTATTTTTCGATATTTTCAATCGATTATTTATGCCTTTCAGCAAGCTTGTCTGCCTTTCAATGGGGCGATTTATAATGTAACACATCAGCACATCAGACGTCAACTCTTCATTATAAATATTTTCAAACCATACAAAAGAGCCACCCCAGGAAGCCCTAATATCGTGACAGTTCCGATAGTAACCGGGTTTAAAGGAATATATACAGCCGTCATCAATCCTGAGAAGTTAACTAGATATATTCCAAGTGAAGCTAATACCATATGTGTTCCAAATACAGTTAACCAACCGAAACCCAACTTCTTCTTAATCACAATATACGTCAAAGCACATAAAGACACGATAAGAATACCTATTACGATCCATTTCATCTAAATTTATTCTCCTTTCTTGATAACCTTTATACAGAATGATCTACGATGCTACCCACCATTTGCTTCTCCACTGAAAAAGGTCTACGATCTATCCCTAAAGTTTTTGCTTTCTTCAAGTGTATTTGATATCTAAGCTCAGCCGCTTCTAACATATAAATAGCATAGTCCACCTGATCTTTACCCACTGCTTCTTCAAAATACATACGTGCCTCTTCCCAGCGAATGAGCGCCTCGGCAATATCCCTATAGAGTTCACCGTGTACCTCATCCCTAGCGAACTCACCCTTTTTAAACACGCTAGCCCAATACCTCTTCATCCCTTTCATAATGCAAATCCCCCTTCTCTCTCGTATCTCCTACTACATACTTATCGAGAAAAGGACAATCTTAGAACCAAGTAGAAACGGCTATGCTGTCCTTTTTCAAGGACGGCACCCGTTTCAGCGGAAATATAAGAATTAAAGTATTAAGTGAAACTTATGCTTTCTTACTATATAAAAAAGAAGCCCTTCACAGGACTTCTCAGCATTCATATTAGAATCAGTGTATCTCACGCCGACCTTCCAATGCCTTGGATAAGGTCACTTCATCCGCATATTCCAAATCTCCGCCTACAGGTAACCCATGCGCAATACGGGTCACTTTAATACCAAAGGGGCGAATCAACCTGGAAACATACATCGATGTTGCTTCGCCCTCAATATTAGCATTCGTGGCCAGAATAAGTTCCGTCACTCGCTCATCACTGAGTCTATTCAACAGTTCCTTTAGACGAATGTCATCAGGACCGATCCCCTCCATAGGAGATATTGCACCTTGAAGAATATGATAATATCCATTAAACTCCTTAGTTCGTTCCATGGCTACGACATCCTTGTGATCTTGAACGACACAGATGACAGATGGATCACGTGTCTTATCCTGACATATACGACAAGGGTCCGTATCCGTAATGTTGCAGCAAATAGAACAGTAGTGAAGGTTCCTCTTTACACTAACGAGCGCCTTAGCGAAATCAATCACATCGTCTTCCTTCATCGTAATGACATGAAATGCCAACCGACTTGCTGTCTTTGGACCAATACCCGGTAGCCGCGTAAATGATTCGATCAGCCTTGCAATAGGTTCGGGATAATACAAAACTAAAAATCTCCTTCTGCTGTGAAATTAGAACAGGCCTGGGATCTTCATTCCGCCTGTGAATTTACCCATATCGTCGTTGGCAAGCTCATCCGCTTTAGTCAGGGCATCATTCACCGCTGTCATCACCAGATCCTGCAGCATTTCAACATCTTCCGGATCAACCGCTTCCGGCTTAATTGTAATGGATATCAATTTCTTATGTCCATTCACTTCCGCGGTGACTACACCTCCACCAGAACTACCTTCCACCATCTTCGTAGCAAGCCCTTCTTGCGCTTTCAACATTTGCTCTTGCATTTTCTTCACTTGTTTCATCATTTGATTCATATTATTCATGAGTATCTCTCCTTTTTGGATGCACTTCTTCGTGCTATTCTTTTATGATTACAAGGTCTTCTCCAAATAATTGAAGAGCCTCGTCAATCCATGGCTCTGATTTCGGTTCTTCATGCTCATGCTCTAGCTTGAGTTCTTCTTTGGCCTTCTGAGTAGATCCTTCGATCTCTTTCATCCAGTCTCGCTGCATAATCGTAACCAAGCGATAAGGTTTCCCAAGCTTCGACTCCATCACATGCTCAATAACCTGCCTGTTCGTCGGTTTCTCAGTTGTCTCTCGGTGGATCGTATTCTTAAAGGCCACCAGAATAGCATCGTCAAGAATGGACACGGGTTCTCCATCCATAAACCAAGCATGGACGGTGACTTTCTCCTCTTTAACTCCTTGAAGAATATGGCCCCACTGTTTCTGAATGGCGGTGAACGGGTCACTATTCATATGAACCAAGTATTGATCCAAATGTTGAGGAAGCTTCGTGGTCGAAGATACCCGTGATGGGGACATCCCTCCAGACGGTCTCGCACTGGCACTAGAATCACGACCACTACCCGAAGGAGCCCCTCCTGATTGCATGAAACGTTCAAGCTTCTTCTCAAGTGCGACCACCTGCTGTTTCAGAAGGACTATCTCTCCTGAATCCGCGGGTAAGGAAGCGTGCGGTCTTTCATTGGAGAACTCCATCTTAACCAACTCTTGAGCACCCTGCGGTATGTTGCATAACTTGAGAAGCGCCACTTCAAATAGCATCTGCGGTTGTGAAGCATATTTCATCTCACTTTGATAGTGATTCAAAATATCAATCATTTGGAATAATTGCTCTCGAGAGAACGTCTCTGCCATTTCTTTATACTCTTGCGGATTCAACACCCTATCCGTCAACTTATCCGCATGTGGAACCATCTTGATCATCAGTAGATCTCGGAAATAGAACAGCAGGTTCTCCATGCACTTATCTGCACTCTTACCCTCCTGCATGAAATCCTCTACCATCTGTAGCACCAAGCCAATATCTCCATTAATTAGTCCCTGAGCCAATAGTCCGAACTGTTCAGAGGCAATGCCACCCGTCATATTCAGAACCTGCTGATAGGATACAACGTCCTCTGTAAAGGATGCAATTTGATCCAGGATACTAAGCGCATCCCGCATCCCACCATCCGATAATCGGGCAATGTATTGGAGTGCATCATCTTCTGCCTTAATACCTTCTTCTTCGCAAATACGACGCAACCTCTCTGTCTGTTCATCAAGAGATACTCTACGGAAGTCAAAACGCTGACACCGCGAAATAATCGTTGCCGGTAGCTTATGCGGTTCTGTCGTCGCCAGAATAAACATCACATGCGGAGGTGGCTCCTCTAATGTCTTCAACAAAGCATTAAAGGCTTCCGTCGTCAGCATATGCACTTCATCAATAATATAAACCTTTTGTCTAACTTCCGTAGGCGCATATTTAACCTTCTCACGCAAATCACGGATTTCATCCACACCCCGGTTGGATGCGGCATCAATCTCTTGAACATCCATGACCGCTCCAGCCGTTATCCGACGACAGGATTCACACTCATTGCAAGGTTCTGGCTCAGGTCCTCGCTCGCAGTTTACCGCTTTTGCTAGAATTTTAGCCGCACTTGTCTTCCCAGTCCCCCGTGGCCCGCTGAACAGGTAGGCATGAGAAACTCGCTGTTCACGTATTGCGTTCTGCAGCGTTTGAATAATATGCTGTTGTCCCACCATGTCTTGAAAAGACTGCGGCCGCCAAGCACGATACAGCGCTATATGTTCCACTTTGCTTTACCCTCTTTCAACTTCCACTTCATGACGCTTAGTCGCTTCATTAGTATACTATATTCCCGTCCTCTGCAAAACTTCAATTCACAGAACTTATATTTAAATAAACAAGTGGAGACGGATACCGTCCTTTTTTCAAGGATGGTATCCGTCTCCACTGAAATATAAGAACTAGAGTATCAAGTGAAACTTACACTTTCTTATATTTTGAAAAAGCACCTTCACCGAGTGGCAAAGATGCAAGTAAATTTCTAATATGAATAACAAGACCGTGCACCCGTTATTGATAATTGCGATCCAAGCGGCAACCCTGTGTAGCTACTCGAGCTAGGCTTCCCTTCGGCACAAGAGTAACTTGCTTATGGCTGCTTCCTTCCGGACCTGACCAGGTTCACAAGCACTCATTGCGAAGGACCCAACTGTCAACATAGCACACAGGGACCAAGACCTTACATCAACAAAACCTCTAACGGGAATTCAACCTCGCTACAGCGGATTGCGAGTTACAGGGCACCGCTACCTCCCCGTCTAGCACGGTGAAAACAAGTATATATCATGAGTGTACAAAAATCAACCCGATAATGAGACCTAGATTTTTACACTAAGTTACACTAAGCATTTAAGCCAACATGAGTTGTATCACATCGGCAACCTTTTAACTGTGGTATTTTTTATAAATATTACTCTTTCGAGTTCTATTAAAGATTCATAAAAACAGTGAACAGGGGTGTGCAATTGAACTTACCAACAATCCAATTCGGGCATATTAAATCGAGAGTTCCTATTATTCAAGGAGGTATGGGCGTTGGCATTTCCTTAAGTGGGCTTGCCGCTGCCGTAGCTAATGCAGGTGGAATTGGTACTATTTCTGGTACAGGCATTTCCACCGATGAACTTAGAATGCATATTCGCAGAACAAGGGAACTAACCAAAGGAATTGGATTTATCGGGGTAAACGTATTATTTGCGGTGAAGGACTTTTCCGAAAAGATGAAAACTGCTTTGGAAGAAAAAGTGGATTTCATTATTTCAGGAGCTGGAATTTCTAGAGATATGTATGCGTGGGGAAAAGAGAATGGCACACCCGTAATTTCTATTGTTTCATCCGCCAAATTAGCTAGACTTTCTGAAAAGTTAGGCGCCTCAGCTGTAGTTGTAGAAGGTTGTGAAGCCGGGGGGCATCTGGGTACAGACAGATCCATGTTTGATATTCTTCCAGAAGTGGTGGAAGCCGTTACTATTCCAGTCATTGCCGCAGGTGGTATTTTGACAGGTGAAGATGTTGCCAAAGCAATTCGGATCGGTGCAGCTGGTGTTCAAATGGGTACCCGTTTCGTAGCCAGCAATGAATGTGATGCTCCTCTGGCATTCAAACAGACATATGTGAACGCTCAACAAGGAGATACCGTCTTGGTTAAGACCACGGTAGGATTACAGGCAAGGGCGATTAGAAATGAATTTACAGATCGGATAAGTGGTGATTCCAAACTTAAAATAGCCAAATGCTATAGTTGCCTTAAAGTTTGTTCACACCGATTCTGCACCATGGAATCCTTACTCGCCCCTCTTAGGGGTGATATTCGGAATGGTTTAATTTTTGCCGGGACCAGAGTGCATGAGATTAAAGAGATTTTGTCTGTGCAGCAAATTATCGATAATGTCATGGAAGAATACCATAGGGTCGCGATTACTTAACCTTCACTATTTGGAGAATTCATCCTAGAGATAACTCCTATGCTAGGCATACTATCAAAAAAAATCCCCTATCTCTGTAAAGAGTAGGGGATTTTGCATGTTTGGTTGCTTAAGCTGCTAAGAAGCATACGTCAAAATTAGATGCCGTATTTCTTCTTAAATTTATCAACGCGACCACCAGCATCCAGGAATTTTTGTTTCCCAGTATAGAACGGATGGCAGTTGGAGCAAATTTCTACGCGAAGGTTTTCTTTAACAGAACCCGCTTCAAATGTATTACCACAAGCACAAGTTGCTGTAGTAACGTGAAATTTCGGTTGGATTGATTCTTGCATGACTTTCACCTCTTTCCGCCCTGAGTCTCATGTGGACACAGAGTTATAGGACACATAATAGCATTTTAGCAGGTTAGCTTATCATGTGCAATATATTATTTATTTATAACGATTGCTTTGGGACGGATCATACCGGCTGGAGGAACATGCGTAAAGGAACCGATCACAACATCCGGTAACTCCGCTTTAAATATATCGATCATCTGTTTCATTCCTAATATCTCACCTTGTGCAGGAGGAATGATCTCCAGATAACTTTCAGGATCAATGTTCAAATTACGCATTTGAATCAATTTCAGCCCTGTACGTCGGCAGAATTCCACCATAGCTTCGATCTCTTCTTCACGATCTGTTACACCAGGGAAAATCAAATAGTTAATCGAAGTGTAGACGCCTTGATCTGTTGCATAGCGCAGTGACTTCTCTACGTTAGCCAAATTATATCCCCTCGGCTTATAGTAGGCGTTGTAATGATCATCTAGTGCGCTTATCGTACTGACACGCATAAGGTCGAGACCCGCATCCACAATGCCGCGAATATGATCACTAAGTCCCGCATTCGTATTAATATTGATATAACCCATATCCGTAATCGATCTAACCTCACGGATCGCATCGATAATAATCTTAGCTTGTGTTGATGGTTCACCCTCACAGCCCTGTCCGAAGCTAACGATGGAATCAGGCGCCTTAAGGTGCTCTAGCATAACTTCTACTAGTTCATCGACTCTCGGACGGAAATCCATACGGGTCTGAGGTGACACAAAGCCACTATCATCCGGTTGCTCGGAAATACAACCGAAGCATCCCGCATTACAAGAGTGCGACACGGGCACCGCACCTTCCCAACGGTTAAGAAACGTATTGGACGATGTGAGACATTCATACCCTAAAGCACAATTTGATAAATGGGCATACAACCTATTATCCGGGTATTTCTCAGTTAACCGTTGCACACCGACATTCAGAGCATCCGTATCACAATTTAAAGGATTCCATTTCTCAGGATCATCCGTTAAATGGGCCGCAACAAAGAACTTACCGTCCTTCCATACGACAGCTGAATAACCGAATAAAGGTAGCTTGTACTCCTTATCCGTCTTCACATAGCCCGGAAGACATAGTCTTGTATACCCTTGCGGTAGAAGCGCTCCAACGGCCTGGGCATCGTTTGGCAGGGACATCATTTCGCCACTTACCGGATCCATTCCCACGGCACGGGTACTTGGTAGCCCTACTAATGTAGCGCCCTCAGGCAATGGAATAAGCTCATCTTCCATCATTTCAACGATCATATCGCCGCTTCGGGCAAGCCCATAGAGCGTAGGATGATCAAATACATTTCCTTGTTCGTCTGCATATACCAGATACATGATGTTCTCCTTTTTCTAAACAAAATACTATATTTTATCACATGAAATTCCATTCATGGTGGGTTGTTAAAGCCTATGACGATGAAGTCACAGAAGTTGAGGTCGTGCGAGGTGTTCTACGTGCAGCGCTAGGCTTGCTGCTACTGTTACTGCCGTTACCGCTGTTACTACTATTACTGCTACCACCACTATTGCTCGGTTTCACTGTAGATGTAGCATCAAAAGAAGCAATAAACTCGTCATTTGTCTTACAGTCACGTAGCTTCTTCAGGAATCCATCAACAAATTCAATCGAATCATTCATATTCTTACGAATAGCCCAGATTGTATCTAATTCTTCCTTATTCAGTAAGACTTCCTCACGACGTGTGCCTGAACGACGAATATCAATTGCAGGGAAAATACGACGTTCTGCCAACTTACGATCAAGATGCAGTTCCATGTTCCCCGTACCTTTAAATTCTTCATATATAATATCATCCATCCGTGAACCCGTATCAACCAAAGCTGTTGCAAGGATGGTCAAGCTACCGCCCTCTTCCACATTTCGTGCTGCACCAAAGAATCGTTTGGGGCGATGAAATGCTGCGGGATCAATCCCTCCGCTGAGTGTACGACCAGATGGAGGAACCACTAAGTTATATGCACGAGCTAACCGAGTAAGACTATCCATAAGAATGACAACATCCTTTTTATGTTCAACCAACCGTAACGCACGTTCTAAGACCAATTCTGCCACTTTAATATGATTTTCTGGCAATTCATCAAACGTGGAAGCAATAACTTCCCCTTTTACAGAACGTTGCATATCCGTCACTTCTTCAGGTCGCTCATCAATGAGTAGTACAAAAAGTGAAATTTCAGGGTAGTTTGTTGAGATGCTGTTGGCAATTTCTTTCAAGAGGAGCGTTTTTCCTGCTTTTGGAGGTGCTACAATGAGTCCCCGTTGTCCCAAACCTACAGGTGCGAGTAAATCCATAATGCGTGTGGACAAATGAGTTGGGGATGTTTCAAGTATAATTTTCTTTTCTGGATATAGAGGAGTTAATGCTGGAAAATGTAGTCGTTCTGCTGCGGTCTGAGGATTCTCTCCATTTACTGCGTTAACCTGAAGCAATCCAAAATATCGTTCATTCTCTTTCGGGGTTCTACATTTACCAGATACTAAATCTCCTGTCCGTAAATCAAACTTGCGAATTTGCGAGGCGGAAATGTATATATCTTGAGTACTCGGAAGATAATTAATCGGTCTAAGAAATCCATACCCTTCTGAGAGTATCTCCAGTACACCTTCCATGAACATCAATCCACTTTGCTCCGCTTGTTCACGCAAAATAGCAAATATCAATTCTCTTTTCTTCAACTGACCATAGTACGGTATCTGGTATTGCTTCGCCAGTTTGTACAGATCGGTTAGCTTCATTTCTTCCAAATCGGAAATTTGCAGATCCATTTGATAACCACCTATTCAATTTTTTAATTCCATATGTTGTTGATTATAATTCACTCTTGGAGTTATTCTTTATTCCGTTTCGCGCCAAATCTCTGCACCTAAACGGCGAAAGTTCTCAACCAAATAGTCATATCCACGATCAATAAACTCCACACCGCTAACTTCCGTAATTCCTTCTTCAACAGTAAGTCCAGCAATAACAAGTGCCGCTCCTGCACGCAAATCGGTCGCCGTGACCTTAGCAGCATTCAAACGACTTCCCTCAATAATAGCAGAACGTCCTTCAACGCGAATCTTCGCTCCCATGCGAACTAGTTCAGGGACATGTTTGAATCGGCTACTGTAGACGAAATCACTAAGTACACTAACTCCATCTGCCTGTGTAAGAAGACTTGTCATAGGTGACTGTAGATCTGTGGGGAACCCAGGGTACACCAAAGCTTTCACATCTACTGATTCATAATTTGCATGACCAATAACGCGAATACTCTCATCTAATTCTTCAATGCGCACGCCCATCTCTAACAATTTAGCAGTCATCGCTTCCATATGTTTCGGAATCACATTGTCAATAACGACATCACCACGCGTGGCAGCCGCTGCAATCATATAAGTACCAGCTTGAATTCGATCGGGAATAATGGAATGTCGGCAACCGTGAAGTTCAGAGACACCCTCGATACGGATCGTTTCCGTACCAGCGCCTTTGATTACGGCTCCCATGGAATTGAGGAGTGTTGCTACATCTATAATCTCAGGCTCTTTAGCCGCATTTTCAATGGTAGTGGAACCTATAGCTCGAGATGCAGCCAGCATAATATTAATCGTGGCTCCAACGCTAGAAACATCTAAATAAATCTTGGCTCCTCTAAGCTCTTTAGCGTACAGGTGAATAGAACCATGTTCATTCGTCACCGTCGCACCTAAAGCTTCAAATCCTTTAATATGTTGATCTATTGGACGAGGTTCAAAGTTGCAACCACCTGGCAATCCAATCGTAGCTTCTTTAAATTTCCCAAGAAGTGCTCCCATCATATAATAGGAGGCTCGTAATTTCTTAACTGATCCATTTGGCATCGGTATAGACTTAATCTGGGTTGGGTCAATTCTCATCTGAGAGCCTTCCCGTGTTACCTTCGCCCCTAATTCTTCCAGAATATCAGCAAATACCGCAACATCACTAAGAAGAGGCAAGTTGTCCAGAACAACTTCAGATTCTGCCAATATAGCAGCAGGAATCAAGGCAATGGCGCTGTTCTTGGCGCCGCTGATGGATACCGTGCCCTGCAGTGGACGCCCACCAGTGATCATCAATTTTTCCATAAGCTTAAATGTCCCCCTACGCGTTTTGCAGTCAGTAACAACAAGTGCTATCAGCTTTTGGGTCATGTTGGATTAACCATCCATGACGCAATTGCTTGACAATCCATCATATGAAAATGGAAAGACACCGTCTTAGCGGTGTGCTCTCCATATCAAACTATTCAGCTGGACAGTGTTCATTCATCTGCCCTGATTGCACATTATAGAAAGTTATTACGCTTGGTTACTAGAACCGAACTCACGCATTTTACCAATAACTGTTTGTTTGATCGCTTCACGACCTGGTACGATAAATGTACGAGGATCATAAGCATCTGGCTTCGCAGCAAGTGTTTCACGAACTGCTTTTGCGAATACGATTTGGTTCTCTGTGTTCACGTTGATCTTGGAAGTACCCAACGAGATTGCTTTTTTAATATCATGTGTAGGGATACCTGTACCACCGTGAAGAACAAGCGGAAGGCTAATTGCATTGCAAATCTCTTCCATTTGTGCAAAACCTAGGTTCGGTTGACCTTTGTATGGTCCATGAACTGAACCAAGTGCTGGAGCTAGTGTATCAATACCAGTCTCATTAACGATACGTATGCAATCTTCAAGCTTCGCATACATTACATCACCGATAACGTCATCTTCTTGACCGCCAACCATTCCAACTTCTGCTTCAACAGAAACACCTTTGGAGTGAGCATATTCAACGACTTTCTTCGTCATTGCGATATTTTCGTCGATTGGGCTATGTGAGCCATCAATCATAACGGATGGGAATCCAGCGTCGATTGCTTCTTTACATTTCTCGAAGCTCGAACCATGGTCAAGGTGAATAGCTACAGGAACTGTGATCTTCATATCTATCAAGAGTCCTTCTACCATCTTAACAATAGTAGTGAATCCGCCCATGTGGCGTGCTGCTCCCTCGGAAACTCCAAGGATTACTGGTGACTTCTCTTCTTCTGCGGCACCAAGAATCGCTTGTGTCCACTCCAGGTTATTGATGTTGTATTGACCCACTGCGTACTTTCCTTTTAGTGCTTTGTTTAACATGTCTGTCATAGATACTAATGGCATGGTTTCAATCCTCCTAAAAATGTTGGTTTTGTCTATATTATTAATCCGACATCTCATACAAGCTATATTATACCACATCGCATCCAAAATGCTAAACATGCATTTCCCACGTTATAAACATGTTGAACCAGACGGTACGATGCCGTCTATTAAGCTTACCTATGTAATTAATCTGATGTGGTCAGTTGTAATTCTCCAATGGTTTATTTAACTGTGTATTTACAGCCACTCTCATTTCATCAATATCAAAAGGCTTCGTGAAATGCATCAGTGCACCTAGATCCGTTGCTTCTTTAATCATATCTAGTTCTCCGTATGCTGTCATCATGATGACGTTAATATCGACATTGATTTCTTTGATGTATTTCAGAATTTCAAGCCCATCCATCCCTGGTATTTTCATATCCAGTAGCACTAGATCTGGTGACTCACGCTGAACAAGCTCTAATGCAAGTTTGCCATTCGCTGCCTGAAACGTATTATATCCTTCGCTGTTGAACACTTCCGTCAATAGAATACGAATACCATTCTGGTCATCTACGATTAATAACTTCTTCTTGTCCACCTGCTAACACCCTCCCGAAGGTCCATTCTATTTACTTCTCAAAACAGCTTCCTCTATTCTCAATTAGTACCAATTTGTGCTATTCTCTATCTACTGTCCAAATTCCTGCAACATCATTGGAATTAACAAAAAAAAGCCTCTCTAGTCATCTCATTGCAGAAAGCTACTTAGTAAAACCCAAGCTTTGCAATGATGTCCTAAAGAGGCTCGTATATGATGGATTATCCTTGATATTTAACAGATGCTTTAACAAATTCACGAAACAATGGTTGAGGACGGTTCGGGCGAGAGACGAATTCTGGATGGAATTGCACTGCCAAGAACCATGGGTGTCCGGGAAGCTCAACAATTTCGACTAGACGTCCATCAGGAGAAGTCCCTGATATAACTAGCCCAGCTTGTTCTACCGCCTCACGATATTCATTGTTGAATTCGTAGCGATGACGGTGTCTTTCATAGACCAATTCATCATTATAGCAGCTCATAGCTAATGATCCAGGTTGCAATTTACAAGGATATAGCCCTAAGCGCATTGTACCACCTAGATCTTCAATATCTTTCTGTTCTGGCAACAAATCAATGACAGGGTACTCCGTTGATGGATTAATCTCTGTACTATTCGCACCTTCAAGACCCATAACAGAACGAGCGTACTCAATAACGCCCACTTGCATACCAAGGCAAATTCCAAAGAAAGGAATATTGTTCTCACGAACATATCGAATAGCCGTAATCTTACCCTCGATACCGCGATCCCCAAATCCGCCTGGTACGAGAATACCGCTTATACCATGAAGTATCTCGTTCACATTGTTCTCTGTGATTTCTTCTGCATTGACCCAACGGACCTTCACTTCAACATTTGCATCAAAACCTGCATGAGATAAAGATTCTACAACGCTCAAATAAGCATCGTGTAACGCCACGTATTTACCTACAATAGCAATCTCAACAGTCTTATCCAGCTTCTGGATTCGCTCCACAAGGCTTTCCCACTCTGTCATATCCGCCAAAGGGGTAGTCAACTTCAAATGATTGACAACGATCTCGTCAAGCCCTTCATCACGTAGATTAAGAGGTACTTCATACAGTGTAGCTGCATCACGGCATTCAACGACTGCACCTTCATCAATATCACAGAATAGCGCAATCTTCGCCTTCATATCTGCAGAAAGTTCATGCTCCGTACGACATACAATCACATTCGGTTGAATACCGATGCTACGTAATTCCTTGACACTATGTTGAGTAGGCTTCGTCTTCACTTCACCAGCAGCCTTAATATATGGAATGAGTGTAACGTGAATATACATTACATTCTCGCGACCGATTTCACTCTTAATTTGGCGAATAGCTTCAAGAAAAGGAAGACTTTCGATATCCCCTACGGTTCCACCAATCTCAGTAATGACAACATCAGATCCAGCCTCACGTCCTGCACGATATACACGCTCTTTGATCTCATTCGTAATATGAGGAATAACTTGAACCGTTCCACCTAAGTACTCACCGCGACGTTCTTTGCTTATGACCGTGGAATAAATTTTACCCGTGGTCACGTTACTATTCTTAGATAAATTGATATCAATAAATCTTTCATAGTGACCAAGATCTAAATCCGTCTCAGCTCCATCGTCTGTCACAAACACTTCACCATGCTGGTAAGGACTCATCGTTCCAGGATCCATATTCAAATATGGGTCAAATTTCTGAATCGTTACTTTTAATCCTCTATTCTTGAGCAATCTTCCTAGTGATGCAGCGGTAATCCCTTTACCTAAGGAAGATACAACTCCACCGGTTACAAAAATATACTTTGTCACTGTAAAAAAACCTCCTATTTTAAGTCCAGAAATTCAGGCGACATATGATATTTATCCTAACCTATATACAATTCCTTACTCCTGATGTTACATAGCAATACATCATTCACAAACCCATCTAAAAAAACAAAAAAGTGACACCCGTAGTACGGGGGCACTTTTTATCATTTCAAATATTATTCAAGTTCAATCATAAGCCCATGCAATAGTTTACTCCGTGACATGTGCTCTGTCAAGAGAGGAATAAATTATTCACAACTGTAACATCAAACTGAGAATAAATTCACTAAACATTTATTTGTCGTCATCTTCGGTATCATCAGATTCTTCATCAGATTCCTCGTCAGCATCATCCAAATCCTCGTCTTCTATTACAACATCTTCATCTTCAGCTTCTTCTTCTTCTTCAGAATCACTATAAGCATCATCATGATCCTCATCAATTCTGTCAAAGTCTTCCGCCTCTTCAGCGCTAAATGTTTCTTCTTCTTCGGCAAAGTCGTCGTCTTCTAAATCATCTTCATCATTAATGATGCGCGGACGCTTTGCATTAGCAACCGGATCTTCAGAACGATCCGCAGGATACCACCGTTTCAAACCCCACAGATTAGTTCCGACACAAGCAAACCGTCCATCAATATTGATCTCGGTATATAACTGTGCAATCAGATCATTCATCTGCTTTTCATTCAGACCACGCTGTTTCGCTACCTCTGCCATTAGATCAAGATAATAGAAGGGCGTATTAACAGTTTTTAAAATGACAAAAGCCAAATCTACCATCGGCATTTCTTTGATTACTTCTGGATCAAGTTTCAATAGGAGCGGTGCACTCACTTATGAACACTTCCTCTCACGCAATGTGCATAATACACGTAATATTTATCTAAATATCCGTTAACACAATCAAGTAAAACCTATTTGGGATTAAAATGCAAGTTTTTATATTCAAGTGTTTGCTATGTCAAGTACGACCATGTTTGACAATCACTTCTTGCATCAAAAAATGTTAAAAAAGGCAGAGCTCCCTCTGCCTTCTGACTGTATCCTTCCCCTGAGGACGAAACTCCTTGCGGGAGTGTGTAAGAGATATCTGGTCTCTTCTCTTTATATTATGTACACAGCTTCCTTATTGACAACGAATCTGTGCCTATTTTACGTAATTAAGGGCAAGTTCCCACTCCTGTTGAGCTCTATGTTCATAGAATACCTCAGCACGGTTGATCACGAGGGGGACGACTCAGCATGGATTACTCTCGATTTATACAGATGTTAATTGAAGAAGTGGATACTCGCTCCCCAATCGAGGAGCAACGTATCCTGACCTTTCTCAATCCTAAAAGTTACTATGCATGCCAACGGGAGTTAAGCAGGTTAAAGGCTAACGGTGTCCATATTCCCTTCATTCAATCATCCCATCTTATTAAATCGATCATTGCTCCCGTAACATGTCGAAGCAAGATCGCGAATCGATTTAAGGATTCTCTGATCATCGAACAGAATATGCCTTTAAAGATTCATGCTATTCAAAGCAAGACCGACGTCAATCCAGGAATTCCTTATGGAGTGAAGCAAATTCATGCTCACCGAGCTTGGTCAACCTCTACAGGATATCGCATCAAAATCGGAGTCATCGATACCGGTGTAGATTACCAACACCCTGACCTTCGACAATCATTGGCCAGAGGCATTAATCTGTTGAACCGAAATATGTTACCCCTTGATGATAATGGTCATGGTACGCATATTGCGGGTACGATCGCAGCCGCAAACAGCACAGAGGGTATGATGGGGGTTGCTCCTCGATCCCTCATCTATCCTGTCAAAGCATTCGACAATAATGGTTCTGCCTATGTGTCTGATATTATTCTAGGCATTGATTGGTGCGCTCGTAACCATGTCCATCTCATTAACATGAGTTTCGGAATGAAAACACGCAGTCGTGCTCTGCAAGAAATGGTCAACAAAGTATACCTTGCAGGGATTCCCATTATTGCTTCTTCCGGAAACGACAGCAAACGACGATCAATTGACTATCCTGCGCGGTATTCACAGACGATATCTGTTGGAGCAACCGATCGCAACAAGCGAATTGCCCCGTTCAGTAATCGAGGGCAGTACATTGATATCTATGCTCCTGGGGATAAAATTATATCTTCCTGGACACAGGGTAAATATCATGAAATGAGCGGCACCTCTATGGCTACGTCACATGTCAGCGGAGCCGTCGCTCTCCTACTTGCACAGAATAGCAATCTGCAGCCTTTAGATATCAAGCTCCTACTTCAGCGCACAGCATCGCCTCTACGTTTAAGAAAAGGACAACGCCTTGACCGTAATGGTGGCGAAGTTAATGCACTTCGTCTACTTCATGAAGGAATGAAGGGTGCGTCCAATGGATCAGCACCTATAACAGCCAGCCTCAAGCAACGAAAAGCCTCCACTCCCAAGTAGAAACGGCTACACCATCCTTTTCAAGGATGGTTCTGCTTCGGATGCTAACGATATTTCATACTTGGGTGAAATTATTTTACATTTTTTGCGGTGCAGTTACGCCAATCATTTGTAGTACATTGCCAATGACTGTACGAACAGCACCAAGCAACACAAGGCGAGCCTGTGTCTGCATCGCGTCCTCAGTGATCACACGTTCTGCCTTGTAATAACTATGGAACATGGAAGAGAGTTCGTATACATACCGTACCATACGGTGCGGTGCATAGTTCTCAGCAGCTGTGGCGATCTCTTCTGGTAGCTCACCTATTTTGCGAAGTAGATCATACTCCCGCTCCGTATTCAACACACTCAAATCAAGATCCGATAAAGGTAGCAAAGTAATATCCTGTTCTTCTGCCTGACGGAAAATGCTACAAATACGAGCATGGGCATATTGAACATAGAATACAGGATTCTCATTAGAGGTTGAAATAGCTAGATCCATGTCGAAATCTAGGTGAGAGTCCATACTGCGCATTGTAAAGAAATAGCGAATGGCGTCGACACCAACTTCATCCATCAGATCTATCATCGTAACGGCCTTACCTGTGCGCTTAGACATTTTCACCTTTTCACCGTCTTGGAATAAGCTCACCATTTGAGCAATCAACACGGTCAATTTCCCAGAATCATAACCTAACGAATCCATAGCAGCCTTCACACGTGGAATATATCCATGATGATCGGCACCCCAAATGTTGATCATCTGGTCAAACCCTCTGCTATATTTGTTGCGATGGTAGGCAATATCTGGCGTCAGGTACGTATACGTTCCGTCATTCTTCACCAATACACGGTCCTTGTCGTCTCCATAATTCGTTGTACGTAGCCAAGTCGCCTCATCCAACTCATAGACTTCTCCTCTTGCCTTCAACTCGGAGAGGGCTACCTCTACTTGTCCATTCTCATACAGTGACGTTTCGCTAAACCATTCGTCAAAATGTACTCTAAATCGTGAAAGATCACGTTTGATTTTGGCCAATTCCTTCTCCAAACCATAGGTACGTAAAAAGGCTGTGCGCTCCTCCGGATTCATCGACAGTAGCGTATCCCCTTTCTCCGCTACCAAATCTTTAGCAAATCCCTTAATATCTGCACCGTGATAACCATCCTCAGGCATTTCTACTGGTTGACCCAACTCTTGAAGGTATCGAGCCTCGATAGATTTACATAGATTAACGATCTGGTTGCCCGCATCATTAATATAATATTCACGAGTGACTTGGTATCCAGCATAATCCAGCACATTACCCAAAGCGTCTCCTACCGCTGCTCCACGAGCATGTCCCAAATGTAAGGTTCCTGTGGGGTTAGCACTAACGAACTCTAACTGCACTCTTTGCCCCTGACCTACGTTACTCCGACCATAATCGCTACCTTGAGTCTGAACCTGTTGCAACACTGGATATAAGTAGCTCTTCAGCAAGGTGAAGTTAATAAACCCAGGCCCTGCAATTTCCGTCTTCTCTATATTGGCCTTTTTCAAGTCCATGTGACCTATGATCGCCTCTGCAATCTGCCGAGGGTTCTTCTTCGCAATCTTCGTCAAATGCATTGCAATATTCGTAGCTAAATCTCCGTGAGCCTTATCCTTTGGAACCTCAAGCGTAACCGCTGGGAGTTCCTCACGAGTGACTAATCCAGCAGCCACAACAGCATCAGCAATCGCCTCCGATACCAACTGGTTGATCTGCTCTAAGGGGTTAATTATCATGATTTCAGTTCCTCCTGTATATGTAAATGAATTGCAAATTGTCCTGAGAGATCCTCATAAACGTATAAATCATATGCCCAACTCACATGCCCGTATATTCCCTCGAGCTGCATATCCATCTCTGTCGTATGCGTGGAAAGATTAAATGTGGTATACGGTGAGCGATAAAATCCAGGCAGTCTCTCTCCAAGTTGAAAAGAATGCTCTGATTGTACTTCACCGTGGCGTATAATTTTGATTCTATTCTCTGTCATCTTCATGGTAGTTCTGGTGGTGCCTCCCTGTGGACCTTTCTCGGGTTCCTCGTAACGCACATATATATCCGAGCCCTTCACGATCACTTCAGCAGACAACTCCTGCACTACTTCTTCCCCATCATAACGACTCTGAAGTCTGATGAGTGCTTGTGTTTTGTGTGACATATGTCGAACAATCTCCAATCTGTACATTCCTATTGTACTACTATATCCAGTTCGCCCATTCAATTCAAATAAATTTAACAAGTAGAAACGGCTTCGCCGTCCTTCTTCAAAAAGATTATGCTTCCGATGCTAGCGATACTTCGTATCGCTTTAAGGTACCCGTTTCAGCGGAAATATAAGGAATAGAGTATCATGTGAAACTTATACTCTATTCCTTATATTTGAAGAAAGACACCTTTAGAAGCCTTACGAAAGTCTCAACTCTCGCGGCTTATCTAACGGTGTCTACTCATGGTCTAGTCTTTATTTCACGAACCCTAGCAGCATTTCACGAATGAGCTTAGCGGCTACAATCTGCGTCTGTTGTGATGGGTCGTAGATAGGTGCAACTTCTACCAGATCACATCCTACAACATTGACTTCAGAGTTAGCAATAAGGTGCACTGCTTCAAGCAGTTCCTTCGATGTGATTCCTCCCGCTTCCGCTGTCCCTGTTCCTGGAGCTGCTGAAGGATCCAGCACATCAATGTCTATGGTGACATAAACAGGGCGGTTCCCCATCTTGGGTAGGGCTTCTTTTAGAGGAGCAGCTACATCAAATGGATAGAAGTTAATGTTCTTATGACCGAATTGAAACTCTTCACGTGATCCGGAACGGATACCAAACTGATAAATATTACTTCCTCCCATAAGAGCAGCAGCCTTACGCACAGGTGTAGAATGCGAGAGTGGTTCGCCCTCATAGTGCTCCCGAAGATCGGCATGTGCATCAATATGGATCAAGATCAGGTCAGGATATTTCGCATATACCTGCTGAATCACAGGCCACGTAACTAAATGCTCCCCACCTAGACCGATTGGAAATTTATCGTCTGCTAGCAACTTACCTACATATTCACTAATAACTTCAAGGCTACGCCCTGCGTTGCCGAACGGTAACATAAGATCACCAGCATCAAAATAGGTCATTTCTTCAATACTTTTATCAAGATAAGGGCTATATTCCTCTAATCCAACCGATGCCTGACGTATATGGGAAG
This sequence comes from Paenibacillus sp. FA6, assembly GCF_051550225.1. Lineage (NCBI taxonomy): Bacteria > Bacillati > Bacillota > Bacilli > Caryophanales > Paenibacillaceae > Paenibacillus > Paenibacillus sp. FA6. The sequence continues at coordinate 4,829,995 of NZ_CP188820.1, forward strand.
GGCCGAAGCGAGAACCCGGACGATAACTAACCGTATAATCCATCGGCATTCCGTATATGACAGCTTTAGAACCTTCGTAATCTTCAGAACTACAAATAAATACATTACCTGAATAAGCTTGATCTAATTTCATCTTCTACATATATCCCCTTTACTTCATAAGATCATCAACATATTTCACAATTATAATAAACCATCATGAAAATGCAACCATATTCGGGTATGTCTCCCCTTTGCGTAAGAGTTTCGGTTGATCGTGAATATCTAAGCCATTCCATTCCCATAATGAGAAGAAAAGGAAATAACGGAGGCCTACCTGTCATGTCGCGACCATCCCATAAACCACCTAAACGCAAAAATCGGTTACGCACCATCGTCAAACTGCTGTTCGGCGTGACAATAATCGTCCTTCTAGCTGGCGGTGTTCTGCTACTATATTTATATAATACGGGATTACCCGTAGCGGATACAGACCGGAACTCCCGTATTCTAGACAACCAAGACCGAGTTATGGCTACCTTTTCAACCAGTGGACGTAGTTATGAGCCCGTGACTTTAGATCAAATCTCATCCACTCTTGTGGAAGCCACGCTATCGGTAGAGGATCGGAAGTTCTATGATCATTCGGGATTTGATATCAAAGGGATGGGTCGTGCCGTCTTGGTCAATTTAGAGAAAATGGATCGTTCACAGGGTGCTAGCACTCTTACGCAGCAACTTGCTCGGAACTTGTATCTATCCCATGCCAAAACCTGGTCACGCAAAATAATGGAAGCCCTATATACAGTTCAACTAGAAATGAAGTACAGCAAGACAGAGATTTTTCAAATGTACCTTAACGAAATATACTATGGACACGGAGCATACGGAATCGAAGCAGCTTCACGTATGTATTTCGGTAAATCTTCTAGCGATCTAACCCTTGCAGAAAGTGCCATGCTTGCAGGTATTCCCAAGGGGCCAACTTATTACTCCCCTTACAATCATATGGACAACGCGCTCACACGACAAAAAATTGTGCTCTCCACCATGGTCAAGACTGGTTATATAACGAAACAAGAAGCGAATACTGCAGCACGTGAGAAGCTTGTATTCCTACCTCAGGGAGGACAAAAGACTATCGTTACTGCTCCCTATTTTCGTGATTATGTTCGTCAGCTAGTCATCAATGAGCTCGGGGTTACAGAGGAACAGTTGGATCATGGTGGGTTAAATATATACACTACCTTAGATGGTCATGCCCAACAGGTAGCCGAAGAGGTCGTAGCCAAGGAAATGGACCCAGATAGCGAGCTTGAGACAGCCCTCATCTCTTTGGACCCACGAACAGGATATATCAAAGCTATGGTTGGAGGTACGAATTATCAGAATAACCAGTATAACCATACGCTCGCTACGACGCGACAACCAGGATCAGCCTTCAAGCCCATTATGTATTTGAGTGCTCTTTCCTCACTACAAATGAATCCACTCAGCATCTTCAAAAGCGAACCAACACTATTTCATTACGATAATAACCGTAAAACCTATCAACCCAGCAATTTCGGTGATAAATATCTAGGCGAGATTGATATGCAACAAGCGATTGCTGCAAGTGACAATATTTACGCCGTGAATACCATTATGACTTTAGGTTCTGAAAAGGTTGTAGAGACCGCACGGAAGATGGGTATTGAGAGTCCGCTTCAAGCGGTACCGTCACTTGCACTGGGAACTTCTCCGATCAGCCCATTAGAAATGGCGTCTGCCTTCGGCGTAATCAGTAATGCGGGTCTACTTAAGCCTCCTGTTGCCGTGTTAAAAATAACGGATTCCACAGGTGAGATCATTTACGAAGCAGAACCAATTCAAGGTGAACAAGTTGTAGACGCCGCTGCCGCCTATGTATTAACCCATCTCATGGAAAGTGTCTTTGAGGCGGGCGGAACAGGCAATCGGGTATCGTCCATCATGAAGAGACCTGTGGCAGGGAAGACAGGAACGACCAACACAGATGCATGGCTTGTAGGGTTTACACCTGAGTTAGCCACAGCCGTATGGGTTGGATACGATAAAGGACGCAATATTGAGAATGCTGATGGACGCCGAGCAGCACCCATTTTTGCACAGTATACAGAAAGAGCACTTGAGAATGTTCCACCGAAAATTTTCCCCATTCCAGCAGGTGTCGTTAGCGTCTACATTAATCCGGAGTCAGGACGATTAGCTACAGCGGATTGCCCCAATAAGACGCTTGAGGTATTCATTCAGGGCACAGAGCCCACGGAATACTGTACACTACACGGCAGTGGTGAGCCCGAACAAGCACCTTTAAAGGTGGAGACTCAAGATGAATCCTGGTGGTCCAACCTGAAGCGGTGGTGGATGGAGTAAGTATCTTTATTCACACCGTTATTTCCTTAAAACGAATAATCAAATAACAATATTTCAAATTCCATATGTCATTTATCGAAATAGATATAGAGTAGTGACATTACGCTCAAGAAGAATGCCTCACTCATGAAGAGAGGCATAAGTGGATGTAACCGACCATTTGAACTCCCTCACCAAGGACGCCGTTAGGCGTTTTTTTTAATATAAGAAAGTATACTTTTCACTTGATACTCTATACCTTATATTCCCGCTGAAACGGATACCTTAAAGTGATACGAAGTATCGCTAGCATCGGAAGCATAATCTCTTTGAAAAAGGACGGCATTGCCGTTTCTACTTGTTTGACGTGATCCAACCGCCATCATTCAAACATCCGTTTGATTATTGTATGATTACGGTGTATATTAAAGTAACAATCAAACCACCATTTGAATATAAATAATAAACTTATTTATGGTGAAGGAGGATGATTCGCCCCGATGAACCTATTAAAAGTACCCCCAATACTTACCGAAGATGTTTGCGAAATCACCTGCGTCAATTCAGAGAGGATCCAACAGCTTCAAACTGTAATACAGGAGGATGAAATTGTTGGGATGGTAGATATTTTCAAAGCATTATCCGATCCAACTCGCATGAAAATCGCATTTATGTTAGATCTTGAGCATGAATTATGTGTTTGTGATGTAGCCGCTGTTCTTGGTAGTAGTATGGCAACCACCTCCCATCATTTACGTACTTTGAAAAGTAAGCATATTACCACTTCACGCAAGGATGGCAAGAACGTCATCTATTCATTAAAAGATGACCATATCCGAACTCTTATTCAGATGACTTTGGAACATCAGAGGGAGAAGATCGACGATGAGCATGAATAATAATAACTCGAAAACTCCTGATTCACCTCATGTTGAATACCCTGTCGAAGGCTTGACTTGTGCTAACTGTGCCCGAGAAATGCAGGAAGCTATTCAGAAATTGGAGTATGGTTCAGATGCCCGACTAAGCTTCGTTAATCGTAAATTAACGGTACATCCAAGTGTAGATATATCGCGCATTGAGCATGTTCTGAAAAGTGATGGAGCCCGTCTTGTACGGAATAAGGAACATAATCATGAACAAGGACATGATCACGAACATGGGTCAGACTCTCACCACGGTCATAGTCATGACGGCAACCAACTAATCAAATGGCTGCTCGGAATAGCTGTTATTCTCTATCTGCTCACGTTTGTTTTAAATAGTGTCCTTCCACAGCCCTTGCTCATTTCCTTATATATCATCGCTATTGTCCTTAGTGGTTACTCCACCTTTTGGCGTGGGTTGAACAATCTAATTCACCTTAAATTCAACATGGATACATTAATGACCGTTGCACTAACGGGAGCTGTTGCCATTGGTGAATGGAAAGAAGCAACACTCGTTGCGATTCTATTTGGTGTGAACGAATGGCTCGAAGGTTATGGTATGAACCGTGCGCGCAAGTCGATAGAGGCGCTACTTGCCAATGCTCCTAAAGAAGCAGCAGTTCTACGTAATGGGGAAGTTATTCACGTTCCTATCTCCGATCTTCGTGTCGGGGACCTTGTGCGAGTTAGAGCAGGTGAGAAGATTCCTTCGGATGGCATTATATATGAGGGCAATAGCGCAGTTAACGAAGCCGCGATTACAGGCGAATCCATACCGGTAACCAAGAAACAAGGGGATGCTGTCTATGGCGGAAGTGTGAATGCAGACGGATTACTGGATATTCGGATTGAGAAGGCCTACGAAGATTCTTCATTAGCTAAAATTATGCATTTAGTACAAGAAGCTCAGGATAGCAAAACACCTACAGAGTTATTTATCGATAAATTCGCCAAATATTATACACCTGCCATTATGATCGCTGCTCTCTTAGTCATCCTTATACCCCCTCTCCTATTCGGGCAACCATGGACGAAATGGTTGTACCAAGGACTCGCTATTCTCATTGTAGGATGCCCTTGTTCACTCGTGCTCTCCTCTCCAATTGCTCTGGTAAGCGGTATGACACGGAGTGCACGTAACGGCATTCTCATCAAAGGTGGGATTCATCTTGAGCAGCTAGGTAAAATAGACGTTATCGCCTTCGACAAAACCGGTACTCTAACTCAAGGTGTACCCTCTGTTATCGAAGAAGTCATTTATGATTCCGAGCGATTCTATGATGTTGCGGGTTCCTTGGAACAATCCTCTCTCCACCCCTTGGCTAAAGCGGTCGTTCGCCATATCAAGGGTCAACGAGAATCCAACCTCTTCCCTGAGCCCCTTCAATTGACTACATTACCAGGGTCAGGCATTCAAGGTGAGGTAGAGGGAACTACCTTTTGGATGGGCAGTGAAGATATATTAGTGCATGTGTTAGCAGCCGATGCTGAGCATATGGATACGGTGAAGCATGATATACATCGTCTGAAGGAGCAAGGTCTCACACTGATCATTACGGCAGATGAGAACGGTGTGCTTGGCCTACTTGGACTTGCAGATACAATACGACCGGAGACGAAAGATGTCATTAAGCAGCTTCATCAAGCAGGCATCACTCAGACGGTCATGCTTACGGGTGACCATGAGCAATCGGCACGAATGATTGCCGCAGAGGCGGGCGTCTCTAGTTATTATGCCAAGCTTCTACCCGAACAGAAAGTTGAACAAATTAAGAGCCTTGCCTCTCATTGGAAGGTCGCCATGGTCGGTGATGGTATTAACGACGCCCCTGCCATTGCTACTGCCCAATTAGGAATAGCGATGGGTAAAGGAACAGACAGCGCCATGGAGACTGCTGATATTGTACTCATGCAAGATCATCTTGGTAAGCTACCGAGTGCGATCCATATGGCACGGCGGGTGAATCGCATTATAGGCTGGAACATTGGGATTTCCTTAACACTGAAGGCCATTGCACTTCTACTGACCATTCCGGGCTGGCTCACCCTCTGGATTGCCATATTATCCGATATGGGTGCAACGATTATCGTTACGCTGCTCGGCATGTCGATTCTATTAGGAAAAGACAAATCATAATACAGGAATCGGGATTTTTATGACGGATCAACCGACTAACCACACAGATTGTTATTCTGTGTGGTTTTTTTTGTGTGTGTTTGTTCTTAAAGATCCAAATCTAAGAATTTATTGGAAATATCCAAAATTGAAGAAGACGTACTTGGGGGTAATATGGGCAATAGAGTGAAAAAAACACTTAAATCCACACTTAAATCATACGAACAAACTAAACATTTAGCTCTTGATATTGTAGTGACTTAGGTCCAAAGTCAATGGTAGTATTCGGTCGATTATGACCCTCATAGAGGAACTCATATTAATATTGAAGATTATTATGCAGATTACGACTATCCGGAGAAATTGTAGATATCCAAAAAGAAGATAAAAAGGGTCTCCCTTTTGCCAATCAGGGTAATAGAGATAATGTAGTTTACAGAGTAGATTATACAATAGATAATATATTATTAACTGCTTGGTATAGAGGAGTTAAAATAATAAACAATATTCATCTTCAGGTCCTTTCAGGGAATCTTGGATATTTGATTGAGAACCTTTGGCTAGTCGGGTCTACAATGAAAGAAAAGGAGCGTGCTCACATGGATATTTCACAAAAGTTAAAGATTCAATCGTTACAAACCAACATTTCTAAGGAGTTTGCTCAAGATACTTTACATATTTTAAATGGACAAGCCATGTATGAGCATTTCTCGAGATATCAATTAATGGAGATTGGTGATTACATCCCCTTCAATGAAGCGATGTGCGACAATGACTCTTGTGCTGACATCTTCAGTCCGGCATTTAACCGATTGAGAGCTGAAGGACACCGCGTTTCTTTAGCTGAATATGAAGATGTAACGATGAAACCATTGGCGTGTTTGCTGGATAAGCAATATAGATGCATTGTGCTATGGTTTGGCGATGATATGTTTTGTCAAATGAATTTATTAACGGTTTTGGCTTATCTCGAACAAATCAGTTTTCAAGGAACTGTCTATTATCACATGGTTCAGGAGCTAACCTATGATGTTGAAGAAACAGCGATTGACCCAAATAACTATCATGAAATCTACCGAGAAGTATTGTTAGATCATCATCTCCCTGCAACCAAACTCATGCCTGTCATGGATCAGGGTATTCGATTGTATCTAGATTATCTACAGAATGATAATAGGCTCACAGCCTATATCCACGAAAATATAGACCAACCACAGGATCAATTATTAGAACATTTATTTCGCCTTTTTCCACAGTATGGATTAGGAGATCTGCAATACATCAAGATGATTGATAACGTTAAAGAATGAACCATTTACCACTTGATGGAACAATAAGAAAGTATAAATTTCACTAGATATTCTAACTATATTTCTGCTGAACCGGGCACCCCCTTTAAGAAGAGACTCCTTTCGATGTCCTTACACTGACCAATCCTCCTCAGTTAGATATACCTAGCTTCGCTAGGCACCCAGTTGCATTATGTACATCTAAATTCAGCCATGTCCCTCTTCAACCAATTTTAATTGCACAACCTACATCTAAATTACTGGAAGTTCCACTTTTCAGCGTTATCGCCATTTTTAAGTGTAGATTTTACACCTATCTCCTATGACCTCAACGTTTCCTGCTTATTAAGTGTACCTTTTACATCTACTCTAGCCGCACCTTCACTGCCTTCATATGCGAAGCATTGTTCGTCACTCTAACATCCCCACTGGATGACATCCGGAATTTTCTTAATGAGTTTATACTTTCTACTATAGTTCACAAAAAAGACTCGGGAACGATCTCCCGAGTCTTTCGTAGCTGTATAAAGGTCTATCCCACTATATTTCCATTACACTTCTAATGCCTTTTTCAATTCCTCAGACGAAGCTTCCCACCATTCTTCATTACGAGTCACCAGTAACTCCTTAAGGGCAGTCTTATCCTCATCAGTCAATCCATCTAATATGATTTTACGCTTCAAAGCTGCATCTAGCTTATTGACGTGATCCGCTAGAACCTTATAACCTCTACGAGCTTCCGTATCAATCCACATCTCACAAGCCGTAGCACCTCCATAAAGTTGCCCTTCTGGTGTGCGATCCACCGCGACCCACACTACCCATACTAGACGGCCATTCGGTACATCCTCACGATTCGCAGAGAACTTAATTCCCTTCTCCACTTTACTCTTAGCATGGATCGCCCCAACATCCACCTTAGCTTCACCTTGGTCAATGATGACCGGCGATACGTTGTTCAGGTCAATGGAACCCGCTCCAAATCCGGTATGTTTACTCCTCTTACTACTCACAATATTCAGGGCAATCTGTTTCTTGCCACTTGGTTCTTTGTTATCCATTTATTCATTATCCCCCTACCATGAAACAGAAATGTAATCCCGTATTTCTGCCTTCAGTTATTTATTACGGCGATTCCTATTATTTTAACTAATAATTGACGAATTGCAAACATATACATGCTGTAGATGCTTGTCAACGGGAGGTATTCAAGTATGACCCCAGCTCGCTCCAAAAAAATTGCCGTTATGATCATTACCCTATTTCTTCTCAGTGGAACCTGGTGGTGGATGCTTCTCAAGGATTCACCCAAATCTAAGACCGTTTATGCGCCCATTCAGGCCAAGCCCACAAGTACAACTACTCCAGAGACTCAAAAGGAAAGCATTCAGCAGCCTACAGCTGAAGTACTGAGTAAACGAATTGTAGAGTACCACATCGATGTTTCTCTTGATCCAGAAGCTAACTTACTGAAAGGAGTACAGAACCTCACCTGGATCCATCCTGGTAAGAACACCGTTACGGAGCTATATTTCCACCTTTACCCGAATGCGTTCTCATCTATGGATACAACATTTATGAAAGAATCCGGTGGGAGACTCCGTAACGATACCATGCCCTCAGATGGCTTCGGCTCCATGACTCTCACAGATCTCAAGACAGAAGATGGCATCTCACTGATGCACCGTATCCAGTACGTACAGCCAGATGATGGCAATAGCAAAGACACAACCTTGGTCAAAGTACGCCTTCCACGACCTGTAAAGGGTGGGGAGAGTATTACACTTAACATGAAGTTTGAAGTGAAGCTTCCTCAAATATTCGCCCGTATGGGGGTCGCGGACAAATTTGTTATGGCGGGACAATGGTTTCCCAAGATCAGCGTCTATGAACCTGTTGGTTTAAGAAACAGAACCTCAGAAGGCTGGAATCTTCATCAATACCACGGAAATTCTGAATTCTATTCGGATTTCGGTATCTACAATGTGCGTATCCATGTTCCAGAGAACTACATTGTTGCTTCTACAGGCTTTCCTATTAAAACAGCTCAGTTCCTAAAGGGTGAGAAGATCTACCAGTTCTACGCAGATGATGTTCACGACTTTGCTTGGTCGGCATCTCCTGATTTCATTGTAGCAGAGAAGCCCTTCTCTTCTCCTGAAGTTCCTGGTGTACGAATCAAGCTATATCTAGACCCTGCTCATAAGGATATGAAAGATCGCTATTTCTATGCCGCTGAGGTTGCCTTGAAATATTTCAGCAAGTGGTATGGTCCCTATCCTTATTCCACCTTGTCGATCGTTGTCCCTCCTACTGCAGGCAATGGCGCAGGCGGTATGGAGTATCCGACCTTAATTACAGCCTTCGGTGCCAAGAACGATTCACCTGGTTATGAACTGGAGCGAACGGTTATTCATGAGATTGGTCATCAATATTTCTATGGGATGATTGCAAGTAATGAATTTGAAGAGGCCTGGCTAGATGAGGGTTTCACCTCATATGCAGAAGATCAGCTGATGGAGCAGGAATTCGGACTCGTCCCCAACCTTCCCGTCCAAGCCACGATCATCCCTTCACCCGCCTCACTCACACAGGAGGCATGGAAATATGGCTCTCAGGAACATTATGCTCAGAATGTCTATTACCGTGGCAAGTTAGTGTTAAAAAGTATTGAGAGACAGGTAGGTCAGCAGAAGATGAGTAAGATTATGACGGCCTACACTCAGAAGTACCGCTTTTCCCACCCATCAACCCGTGATTTCCAAATGATTGTGGAGCAGGTCACCCATAAATCGTGGCAATCCTTTTTCGATCAATATGTCTATGGTAAACAAATGACCGACTTTGCTGTTGATAGCATCACAGTACAGAAGAAAGACGTTGCCTCTGGGACACAATATGAATCGAACGTAACTGTAAGCCGACTAGATGGTACCTACTCCAATATCCCAATACGGTTTACCTTCGCTGATGGTCATACCTTACACAAGGTATGGAATGGAACAGGAGACACTATCCAGTTCAAGCTACAATATAAATCGCCTCTTTCCTCGGCTCTCATTGATCCAGATTACACACTTGTACTGGAGAATAAATATATCAATAACTATTTAACAGCGGAGCTAGATATCGAGAAGGTCTCCCGCTGGAATATTAGCATGACCAAGCTGCTTGAAGTATGGCTTGGAAGTCTGTCCTGGTGAGGTGAAGAACGGTGAGGACGAATATCGCCAATGGCTGGATCAGTGTCAAGAATCAATTCTACGTCGTTATCATTCTATTTCTGTACCAACTTCTCTTCAGTTACTTTCTGTACCGTTTAGTCAATTCAGTCGTAGTTCCTTTACTTCAGCGCTACCCAGATCCACCTCCCACTGAATTAAGTCAGATCTTATTCTATGTTGAGGGTCAATTGAATCTCACACATAGCCAAACCGTTCACAACTATATGTGGATTCTACTGGGTATGTTACTCTTTCGTATGCTTCTCACCCCTTTCATTCATTCAGGCATATTCTATGGACTTCACCAAGAACAAAAGGGTGAGACAGGGCTTTTCTTCTTCAAAGGTATGGCTTTGTACGCCAAACCAGTGATGCTATTCTATTGGAGCGAGGCATTATTGGTTCTTCTTCCCGCGTACTGGTTAATCCCTAAGCTTTATACGTTAGCCATTAGCGGCTTTATGTCACCATCCATATTACTTCAGGCTATTCCTTATGTGCTGGGATGGGGCATATACCGATATGTCATACACCAGGTCATCCTCTTCATGCAATTTGGAAAAATAGGGTCAGCAGGCATCTTCTCCTCTGCCCTGATATGTTTGCGCAATGCGCTTCCTGTTATTGGCATATCCCTTATCTTGGGCGTATTCAGTTTACTTCTCTTCTGCCTATTTACTGGTCTCTCACTTGTGTGGTCAGGGCTTCTCGCCCTCATACTTCAACAGTCCTATCCACTAATAGCTTGTCTATTTAAATTGTGGCATATCACTTCTCATTATCATTTGTGGCACTCCAAATTTTACAAGTCATAATAACTCTCCTTTATGTCTCTTAATAATTGCTTGTTATAAGAAGCCTCCGTCCTTTTCACCAAAAGGGTCGGGGGTTTCTTGTCTTTATTGAGTTATTGGAATTTGCCAAAGTATAAATCCTCTGTTAAGATATCACTTGTAACAACTTTGTAACCTTTACAACCTATTCATATTATTAGTTATCGACGATTGTCACTTATTGGTGCATCATACAGCCGAATTCCTAAGCACCAGGGGGCGGGGGATCCAATTATATGGGTGAATTGATCTTGAATCAGAGGGATCATAGGGTACCTTCAACCGAATCCTTAAGCTAACCTCGCAGGCATTGGAAGGGGAAAACGTAATTGAACAAGAAGTTAACTGCTAGCGTATTAAGTATGGCTCTTGCATTTACCATTGGAACAGGTAGCGTATTCGCCGACTCAACCATGGATTCGGTCATTGACCGTACCATTGGAGTTAGTTATAAGACTGGTGGAACATCCACCAACGGATTTGATTGTTCTGGCTTCACTCGGTATGTCTTCACGAAATTAGGCATCACCTTGCCAAGACAGTCTTCAGCACAGTTCAAAACAGGTACAGCCGTATCACGTAATGAGATGAGACCTGGAGATCTAGTCTTTTTCAACACTTCCGGAAAAGGTGTATCTCATGTTGGTGTATTTGTCGGTAGTGGAAAATTTGCTCATGCATCTACTTCACGTGGTGTCATCATCAGTTCTCTAAACGAAAGTTACTACGCCAAGCGCTATGTTGGTGCCAAACGAGTCATGAGTACTGCCAAATATCAAGCAGCTGCTTACAATTAACAATACAATAAATAGTACCTTAGGAAGACCTATCGAGGAGTCGACATCTCTTTCGTAGGTCTCCTTTTTCAACAAAATTAAATAATATACCTCAAATATGATAGAAACAATTGCCAAAACGCCATTCCTTTGCTACAATAGTTCAAGTAAGTACATAGTAACAACTTTGTAATAAGTTTTGTAACATTTACGTTAACTATATCTGCCGAATTCCCGATACAACGGGAAGTGGGGGAACCGTCTTGGGTGAATTGATCTTGCAACAGAGGGATCATAGGGAACCTTCAACCGAATCCTTAAGCTAACCTCGCAGGCACCGGAAGGAGTTATCTTGTTGAAGAAGAAATTAATATCAGTAGCACTAGGAATGACAATATTGTTGTCCTTCGGAACTGGAAGCGCTTTCGCAGATTCCAAGCTGGACAAGGCTATCGATCCGACGATCGGGACTGAATATGTAGGTGGCGGAGTAAGCACCAATGGATTCGATTGCTCAGGATTTACAATGTATATTTTTGATAAGCTCGGTGTTGAATTACCCCATCAATCAGGTTCCCAATTTAGTATGGGCACAGCAATTGCACAGAAGGACTTAAGAGAAGGAGATCTTGTCTTCTTTAACTTTACTGGAAAAGGTCTTGTATCGCACGTTGGAATATACGTAGGTGATGGAAAGTTTGCACATGCGTCTTCATCTAAAGGTGTCATTATTAACTCACTTAGCCAAGCCTATTATACAAACGGTTACGTTGGCGCTAAAAGAATTATGAGTGATAATACATATGAATCTGCTGCACTCGATAATTAAATAATTGTTATTAACGGGCCTGCAGTTGAGATTTCAATAGAATCTCAACTGCAGGCTCTTTCATTTCATCCCTATTATAGTGGTAGTTCAAAAGGTCAGGTTTGAACTACCTCTTACAGAAAGGAATCTATGTATGAATCACCCGGATTTGATCATCACACCCATGGACATTGACCATGCTCGCGCTATATCGGAATGGACTTATCCCACTCCCTACGATATTTACGGATGGATGCCATGGGACCAAATGGAAGCACTAGGTATTGAATTTGGCGATCCCATCATTCGTAAAGAACAGTATGCTTCTGTGACGAATGCACAAGGGGAACTCTGCGGATTTGCTCAGTTCTTCCCGTTAGAAGGCGTAACTCGTCTTGGTATCAGCATGCGACCTGATTTATGCGGACAGGGATTAGGAAAGGTTGTTGTACAATCCATTGTTTGTGAGGCAGTACGTCGGAGCCCCCATGATGAAATTGACTTAGAGGTCCTAACCTGGAACAAGCGCGCCATCCAGGTATACCTCAAAGCAGGGTTTGAAATTACGGATACTTATGAACGACTCACTCCGGATGGTATGAAGCCTTTTTTTTGCATGGTTTTAAGACAACCTTCCGATTTCTATGATAAATAGCACTCCTTAACGCCCTTTATATAATATATACTGGATTTTTCGTTTCTTTTTTGGCACAATAGGTATGATGTACGTTTCCCATCCGTTATAATAAAATTATCAGCTTACATAAGAAAGGGTGAACAAGATGAAGAAATATATCATGAGTGGTTTCTTCTTTACTGCATGTATTCTAGCCATCGTGCTTATGTTTACACTGCCTGGTCAAGGGGAAGAAAACAAGGTTGTAAAACCTAGTATGCCAGAAGTTGTATTGGATGCTTCAGCAGCCGAAATACTAGTTAAAGCAAGTTGTATTTCTTGTCACGGTGATCAGCTACAAGGTGGAGTAGGTCCAAACCTACAAGCAATTGGTAGCACTATGTCACCTGAAGAAATATACACATTGGTTAGTAAAGGTAAAGGAATTATGCCTGGCTTCAAAGATACATTAGCAGAAGAAGAAATTGCTAATGTCGCGCAGTGGTTAGCTCAAAAGAAATAACACAAGCTGAAACGGCTACGCTGTCCTTTTGAAGGACGGTATCCGTCTCTGCCGAAATATAAGAATTAGAGTATCAAGTGAAACTTATACTTTCTTATATTTTGACATGCAAAAACGGGTACCTTCCTTATTGGGACGGTACCCGTTCTGCGTCAAATCTTGCTACTCTTCACTTTCTATCTACTTTTCACAATCCCTGCATCATGATTTCTCTCATTTGCACACATTTTTTCAAAGGCCTCATTATATTGCTTCGCCTCTTTCATGTCTACAGCAGTTAGATATCCTTCATCCCAAGAAGTGAGACGGAGAATAACATTCTGATAATCAATGGTGATCAGAGGATGATGGTTAAAGGCCTCAGAGATGGTTGCTACTTCATCTACAAATGAAATTCCCTTCATAAAACTTGAAAAAGTGAATCTGCGTTCTATAAAGCGCTCCTCAACTAACTCCCAGCCCTTAAGCTGACTCAAATGTACGTCCACTTCTTCCTTTGTATACGTCACTCTTTAAGCTGCCACCTTTCCATACCCATGTTATCTAACGATAACCCCGTACCTTGTAGAGGTAGTCCAAAAAGGTATATTTTGAACACGCACTTTTATCATTGTATTCTTTCAAATAGCCTTTCATGCAACATTCTCTATTAGATTAAAGACACAACGGCCAGTTCCTTATCTCCAATCAGTATATTAATTCGATGATTCTCTCGGTCATGGATAACCACGCCACTTCCAACCGCTATAGATGGCTCTGTTCCCAGTCCATAGAATAAATCTTCCGCCAAAGCTTCCATGACTTCTTGCTTATCCCCGTCCGATAGCTGAACCCATTCCTCTTCTTCCATCTCAAAGAATAAATAACTATCTGTAATTCTACCTACAGCAACTGTTAACTCTTGGAAAATAACTTCGTAATCACGACCATGTTTTACACCCAATTTTTAGCCCTCCATTTCGTTTGTAACAAAACTTTTACAATTCATTTCATTATACAGGAAAATAGACCTTAAATAAAAAGCCCTTTATGTCGATAATATAGTATAATGCGTCTCTTGTGCGACAGTCCATCTTTTCTATTTTCATTTGGCGGCATGAAAGGATTCAATTCTATTTCTCATGGATGAGGTGTACAATGGAAATTTCAACGATTATTGGATTAATTCTAGGTATTGTCTCGGTAGTGGTAGGTATGGTGCTCAAAGGCTCACCATTGACTAGTCTTCTCGTACCGGCTGCTTATGTCATTATTTTGGGAGGTCTAGCAGCAACCCTCTTCATCGGCTTCCCTATGTCAGAGCTCAAGAAGATTCCACAATTGCTTAAGATGGTCTTTGTAAAGCAGAAATTGATGGATAAAAAAGAAATGATCACTCTCTTTATGGAGTGGGCATCCATCACAAGACGCGAAGGATTACTCGCTTTGGAATCGAAGGTAGAAGAGATTGATGATGCCTTCTTACGCGGTGGAATGCGAATGATTATTGACGGTAATGACCAGGACTTCGTTCGTGATGTCTTAATGGAAGATATTAATGCGACAGAAGATCGACACAAGGCCGGGGCTCTCATTTTCTCCCAAGCTGGTATGTACGCTCCTTCACTCGGGGTGTTGGGTGCTGTTATTGGTCTTATTGCCGCTTTATCACACATGGAGGATATGGCAGAACTTGCTCTTGCGATTGGTGCCGCCTTTATCGCGACTCTGCTAGGTATCTTTACCGGTTATGTCATATGTCACCCGATCGCTAACAAGCTGAAACGTCTCTCTAAGATTGAGATCGAACTTAGACTTATGATGCTTGAAGGTCTCCTGTCTATTCAATCAGGTGTATCTACTATTGCTATCAACCAGAAGCTATCCGTATTCTTAACCCCTTCCGAACGTGCAAAATTGAAAGAGAGGGAGGATGGTTCAGGTGAGCAAAAAGACTAGACGTCATGAGGAAGAGGAACATGCGGACGAGTCATGGCTTCTCCCTTATGCTGACCTTCTTACTCTACTTCTAGCTCTATTTATCGTTCTTTATTCAATGAGTGCTGCAGATGCTCAGAAGTTCGAGCAAATGAGCGATGCGTTCAGTGCTGCTTTCACTTCTGGGACTGGTGTTCTTGACTACAACTCAGCTGTTCCGAAGGTTGATGCTTCCCTAAAGGAAGCAACTCCTGAAGATACACCTTCCAAGAAGGTCACTAAAAGTCAACAGGCTTCACTTATCAGACAAGAGCAGATAGACTTAGAGAAATTAAAACAGCAAATAGATCAATATATTAATAACAATGGACTTACAACTCAGCTTGAGACGAAGCTCAATCAATCCCAGCTAATGATCACCATTAGCGATACCGCACTATTCGCCTCCGGTAAGGCTACGGTGAAGCCTGAGTCTAAACAATTAGCTACAGCTATATCAGGTATGCTACAGGAGTTCCCTGACTATGATATTGTCGTCTCAGGGCATACGGATACTATTCCTATCTCCAACAATGAATATGAATCTAATTGGGATCTAAGCTCTGATCGAGCCATACAGTTTATGAAAATATTGTTGACTAATGGTAAGCTCGATCCTAAGAAGTTCACTCCTGTTGGTTATGGTGAATATCATCCGATAGTCGATAATGATACTGCCCTGAATCGAGCGAAGAATCGCCGCGTGGAAGTATCACTCATTCGTAAGTACCAAGATAATAATCAAGTTCTGAATGTCACAGATGCCCAAAGCTAATAACGGGCTGTCTCATCATTAGTTCAAGCTTCTGTGTAGACACTCCACTTTCCAAACAAAAACGGCAGGCAAGGGATTATCATTATCCCCGACCTGCCGTTTTTAATGTCTTTTTAGAACCCTATCTATCTCCGCTAGACTATTTTATCCATCACTTATTCTAATTTATAATGAAGCAAGCTCCCAAGCTCCAATTTCTCTTCAATCGTTAGATCCCGCCAACTTCCAACCTTGTGACTCCCAAGTTGAATATTCATAATTCGAACACGTTGTAACGCCTCCACCCCATACCCAAAGGCTTGACACATACGGCGAATTTGTCGATTCTTACCTTCAGTCAAGACAATACGAAATCTCCGCTCTGATAATATGGTCACTTCGCAAGGTCGCGTCATTTCACCTAGTATTCTCACACCAGAGGACATCCCTCTTACAAAGGAATCTGTCACTGGGCGATCCACACTTACTAAGTACTCCTTTTCATGCTTACCTTCTGAACGTAATACCTTATTCACGATATCCCCATCATTCGTCAGGAGAATTAAACCTTCTGAATCCTTATCCAATCTTCCTATAGGAAATATACGCTCCGAATGGCCTACGAAATCGATGATATTACCATGGATATGCAGCTCTGTTGTACACGTTATACCTATCGGCTTATTAAGGGCAATATAGATATTGTTCTTCTTAGAGGCCAATGGTTGACCATTTATGCGTACGTCGTCACCTTCCTCGGCCTGACTACCAAGTACGGCTAATACGCCATTAATCGTTACTTCGCCATTCTCTACTCTCTTATCTGCTTCTCTGCGGGAGCAGAAGCCTGTCTCGCTGATGAATTTATTAATTCGCATGATTGCCTTTCACCTCTATGTTTTATTTTTCCACTCGATTATTCTACTTGCTGTCCGATAAGGATACCACATCTTCCAATATCTTTGAAAAGACATTGATATTATCCTCGTCATTATCTACAATCAATTAAGAAGAATCAGATCATACTTATACACATATTCACAGATCAATATTTTATTATGTGCATAACTCTGTTGATATTTCAATACTTATGCACATGTTTGTGCACAACATGTTAACAACCGAATATTTGTTCGTTGAATAAGCACTATTTATCTAAGGAGGGCATTAAAAAGTGAGTTGTCCACAAAATGAATCCACATTATTCTCCATAGATCGCTCTGTTCATGAGTATTGGATGCGTCAGGCCATTCTCTTAGCCCAGGAAGCTGAGAAACTCGGTGAAGTTCCTATTGGAGCCATCATTGTTAGGGGCGATGACGTGCTCGGACGAGGATATAATCT
The DNA here is from genome assembly GCF_051550225.1 of Paenibacillus sp. FA6. NCBI lineage: Bacteria > Bacillati > Bacillota > Bacilli > Caryophanales > Paenibacillaceae > Paenibacillus > Paenibacillus sp. FA6. Next base: position 4,847,515 of record NZ_CP188820.1, read on the forward strand.
AAGAGAGCAGACGATGGATCCTACCGCACACGCAGAAATGATTGCTATCCGTGATGCTAGCCAACAGCTTGATGCCTGGCGCCTTCTAGAATGCAGACTATATGTAACGCTTGAGCCTTGTCCAATGTGCGCAGGAGCGATCGTCCAGTCCCGCATACCACAAGTCATTTACGGAACAACAGACCCTAAGGCTGGCTGTGCCGGTACATTAATGAATCTACTACAGGAGCCACGCTTTAACCACAGAACGGAAGTCATTCCGAATGTATTGCAAGAAGAGTGCTCCCTATTGCTAACCCAGTTCTTCCGCAAGTTACGCAATAAATAAATGTCTAGACATACACAATGGCAGGCCAAGATGATCCTTGGCCTGCCATTTCTTTGTATATCATTCTTTTACAGAAAAGAGCCTCAGCGATATATTAGAAACCGCCGCCGAACTCTTTCTGAAATTGCTCCATAGTAATAACTTCATCCCCGGAAGGAATACCTATCTTGAACGTTTGCTTTTCATTAATATTAAGGTATTGATTATAGCCCTTTAGAGCAAGTTTCATTTCTTGATTTGTTTCAGGATCATTCACTTCAATATCCATCACGATATCTTGATAGGTAGTAAAGTCTTTTTTATTAATTGCTGTGTTCAGGTTAAACGTGTTAATCTTCAAATATTTCTTCATTTCTTCAAGACCCTGATTGAATTCAGCTTCATCTAAAGAAGCCAATTCATCCTTCAACTCTTTCACGTCTTCTGCCTTCAACCCCAACAATTCACGGTATTCATCTTTATCAATAACGCTGATAATATTCGGCAATGCCTTATTAACAAGAATCTTAATCGCTTCTTCTACGTTATCGTTCGTAACTTGGAATTGTACCACTTGTTTAGCTTCGACGCCTTCTGGAAGATTGGCATCCTTCACTGCGATATCCTTGAAATACTTAGCCTCTTCATACTCCTTGAAGACAACATCCGAGATCTCGCTCGCCAACTTTTGAGATTTCTCAGTATCTAGAGTATCTAGATTTAACTCTGTTCCGCTTTGTTCAGCAAGTTCCTTCAGATCTAATTCTAAATACTTATTCACAATACTCTCTGGCAAAGGAAGCATTGGAATACTCGGTATCTTAATAAATACCTTTTCTTTGGTCACAACCATTGGGATTGTAAAACTCATAGCCATATCACCTTTAAGGTTTAACCCTACAGTTAACTCCGTTTGCATTGGATCCGCTTGATAATAACCATCAACCGTCAATTCAGCATTTTTGAGCATAGTCATAACCATACCCACACTTGCATCATCCACTAGCTCTGGAGCATTAAATTTGAGATCTTCAATGATCACCTTACTTTTCATTTCATAGGATGTCATCTTTGCTGTGTTTCCCGCAGCATTTTGTAATGCTTCTTTCGGACTCTGCTTACTGCCACAACCCGTTAATACAACGGCCATTGTTAAGAGCAATGTAAACACTATAATGGACAACTTCTTCATTTAGCTCTCTCCCCCTATTTTTTTCTATAAATATAGTCACTTTTACAATCATAACCTAATTTTCCTCATCACGAAACCCCTTTTGGATAAATATCCTATAATACGACACCCTTTTTCTGGTTTCTTTATTATTATTTATTCCTGTAAATACACATAAAGAGAGACTGTTCCCTTAGTAGATAAGTCTACTGTTGGGACAGTCTCTCCTATAAAAGCACCTTCTTATGGTGTTTGTAGACCCTCTCCGATATGCTTCTTAGCCCTCTTTGTTCAAGTGGCTCACATGATTGCGATTCTTAACCTTTTTAGATCCGGAGAGCGGCTCCTGCATCGCGTGAGAGTCATCCTTACTTCGATGCCCTCCTTGATTATCCTGCGCTTCGGGAACAGGTATAGTCTTTGGTTTACTCATGATGTTCACCCCATTCATATGATCTACAGTTCATCAAGAAGGATTCGTTACGTCATGTAAGGATTGGGCACATTCATGGATATGGCGTGTATAATCTCCTGCCAGTTCCTGAATAACATCGGTATGCTCATCTACGGAACGACCATTCATCTCTACATCGACCAGTGCCACATTGACTTCGCGTGTATCCTGATACGTACATTGGAAATCAAAGGAGTATGCTTGTCTGCCTGCTGTACTTATGTTGATTCGAATGCTGTTCGAATCGCTCTCGTCAGCGAATACTTTGCTCTGGTCCGATGGATTAAGAATCACGGGCAGTTTAGATTGCCATGCATCCACAAGTTGACCTTGGTTAAGTTCGAAATCTTGATTCATAAAGAACACCTCCTCTTCCCTATAAGGTGTGTCTACAGAATAATTTTTATACAAAAAAACCACTCTCATCAACTGAGAATGGTTAGTAATTTAAAATAATGGCGGAGAGGGTGGGATTCGAACCCACGTGGAGTTGCCCCCTAACGGTTTTCAAGACCGCCCCGTTATGACCGCTTCGGTACCTCTCCAAATGATATTCAGTTGTTTCAAACGACAGATAATTAATCCTTAACAACAAAAACTATCTTATCACAACTGAACATCAAAAATCAAGCTATTTTTTCAAATATAAGAAAGTATATGTTTCACTTGATACTCTATTCCTTATATTTCCGCTGAAACGGGTACCTTAAAGCGATACGAAGTATCGCTAGCATCGGAAGCATAACCCTTTAAAAAAGGACGGTATATCCGTTTCTACTTGAAAGAAATTATTTTTATATTTCCCATATAAGGTTGAAGCACATCAGGGACGATAACACTGCCATCTTCTTGCTGATAATTCTCTAGAATTGCAGCAAAAGTACGTCCAACCGCTAGTGCAGAACCATTCAAAGTATGAACAAATTCTGGCTTCCCCTTCGTTTCTGGTCGGAATCGAATGTTGGCACGACGAGCTTGAAAGTCCCCTGTATTCGAGCATGAGGATATCTCACGATACATACCACTCTCAGGAAGCCACACTTCCAGGTCATACGTCTTCGATGCTGAGAAGCCCATATCTCCAGTACTCAGAGCAAGTACACGATATGGCAAGTTTAGAAGCTGAAGAACCTTTTCTGCATTGGCTGTCATCTTCTCCAACTCTTCATAGGAGGAATCTGGATGTACTACCTTTACCAGTTCTACTTTGTTGAATTGGTGTTGACGAATGAGCCCCCGAGTATCTCTACCTGCAGAACCAGCCTCTGAACGGAAGCATGAACTATATGCCACGAAGTACTTCGGCAAATCATCCGCAGCCATAATCTCATCACGGTAATAATTCGTTACCGGTACTTCAGCTGTTGGAATGAGATAATAATCTGTATCTTTAAGCTTGAACAGATCCTCTTCAAACTTCGGAAGCTGTCCTGTACCACGTAGACTATCCCCATTCACGATATACGGTGGAAGTATTTCTTCATACCCATGTTCACCACTGTGCAGATCCATCATGAAGTTGATGAGTGCCCGCTCTAGACGTGCTCCTAACCCCTTATAGAAAGTGAAGCGTGAACCCGTGACCTTGGCAGCTGCCTCGAAATCAAGAATACCAAGTTCTTGCGCGATATCCCAATGTGCCTTGGGAGTGAAATGAAACTCCTTTGGTTCCGAGAAACGGCGTACTTCAACATTATCCGCTTCGGATTTCCCGAACGGAACAGATTCATGAGGAATATTAGGGATCGCCATCGTCAAATCGGCAATACTTACTTCCAGCTCTCGAACTTCCTCATCCAAGGATTTGATCTGATCTGAAACCTCGCGCATTTCTTCAATTAATGATTGTGCATCTTCACCATTCTTCTTGCGCTTAGCAACTTCACCCGACACATTATTTCTGCGACTCTTTAGATTTTCACTTTCTTGTAGCAGTTCTCTGCGACGTCCATCTAGCCTAGGAAAGTCTGCAATGAGATCGAGTGATTTACCTCGGCTCTTCAATGCTTCTTCCACCCTTGCATAGTCGCCACGCAATATTTTTACATCTAACATCGGAATACCCTCCTCAAGAAAAACAACCTCAACCCTTATAAGGTCAAGGTGTTCTTATTTCACTTTGTAAGTTTAACTCCATCATGCTTGGCTATCTTCGACCATGTTCACAAAGAACTGATGAAGACGATAGTCATCCGTCAATTCTGGATGAAACGAAGACACTAACAGATTCCCTTGTCTAGCCGTAACGATCTCATCCTGATGAGTAGCTAGAATCTCCACCTGATGACCTACATCACGAATAAGTGGAGCACGTATGAATACCGCTCTAACACGCTCGTCAATCCCTTTAATATCCAAGTCTGTCTCGAAGCTTTCGCGTTGACGACCAAATGCATTGCGGACAACGGTCATATCCATCAACTCCAAATGAGCTTCATCTTGACCCTCAATTCTTGCAGCGAGCACAATCAGGCCTGCGCATGTTCCAAATATAGGTTTACCTGCGGCTGAGAATTTCCGAATAGCTTCAATAAACCCATATTTACGCATCAGTTTACCGATCGTCGTACTCTCCCCACCAGGAATAATAAGCCCCTGAATGTCGTCAAGTTCCTCTATTCTTTTCACTGCCACGCCTTTCGCACCTGCAAGTTCAATACTCCGGATATGTTCTGTGACAGCACCCTGTAATGCTAATATGCCTACCTTCATCTGTCTCTATCCTTCTCTCTTACCAGCCACGATCAGACATACGCTGTGACGGCGTTAAAGATGAAATTTCGATACCCTTCATTGCGGCACCTAAGTTTTTAGATACTTCTGCAATTAATTTATAATCGTGGAAATGAGTTGTAGCTTCTACGATTGCACGTGCAAATTTCTCTGGATTCTCCGATTTAAAAATACCAGATCCAACAAATACACCATCCGCACCTAGATGCATCATCAAAGCTGCGTCAGAAGGCGTTGCAACACCACCTGCAGCAAAGTTCACGACAGGCAATTTACCTAATTTTTGAACCTCAACCAGTAGGTCATGGGAAACACCTAAATTTTTAGCTTCAGCATATAACTCGTCTTTCGACATATTCTGAACTCTACGAATTTGACCATTAATTTGACGCATATGACGTACAGCTTCGACAATATTTCCTGTTCCAGGCTCACCTTTCGTACGGATCATGGAAGCACCTTCGCCAATACGACGTAAAGCTTCACCAAGATCTTTAGCTCCACATACGAAAGGAACTGTGAAATCCCATTTATCAATATGATATACTTCGTCCGCTGGTGTCAGCACTTCACTCTCGTCAAGGTAATCCACACCAAGCGATTCCAAAACCTTTGCTTCTACAAAATGACCAATACGAGCTTTAGCCATAACTGGAATAGATACGACCTTTATAATTTCCTCCACAATGGTAGGATCGGACATCCGAGCGACTCCACCTGCTGCACGAATATCAGAAGGAACTCGTTCCAAAGCCATAACAGCTGTTGCCCCTGCTGCTTCTGCAATTTTAGCTTGCTCAGCATTCATGACGTCCATAATGACGCCGCCCTTTTGCATTTCCGCCATACCTCTTTTTACACGTGATGTTCCCGTTTCCATTTATACGCCTCCTGAAATATATATGCTCAATCCATTCATTCATCATACCTACTTGGCATGATGAATGAATGGATGGTAACTCCGTTAACTATAGAGACACTTCTATATTGATATTAAAAAAGATTCTTAATTCCGTCAAACAAATCGACGAATAAATCTTTAATACCACGGAATAACAAGCGGAACCAGCCGCCCTTCTCTACTTCATCAGCTGTAACCAGATTAACCGTCTTCTCTTGAGCATTACTCATGCCGTCTATCTTATAAGTATAAGTAATGGTTCCCACCTTAGTTCCTTTTGCTAGTGGAGCCACAAGTTCATCTGCACTCATAAGAGTTACTTCAGAAGTAACCGTTGGATTTTGCGTTCCTTTAGGGACCATGAACTTAACATCTAATTCTGTCACCACTGCAACAGTGGTCTTCGCACCTTTCTTAACTGAGACTGTTTCAGTACCTTCTACTGTCGTCTTTGGAGCAATCACTTGCTTGATTTCGAAATTATCATATCCGTAATCAAGCACTTTCCTCGTCTCCACGAATCGTGCTTTATTGGATTCAGCACCCATAACCACACTGATATATCGCACGCCATCTCTTTCTGCTGTACCCGCGAAACAGTACCCCGCAGCAATTGTGTGACCTGTTTTCAATCCATCTAACCCTGGATAGGCATAAGCCTTAAAGTTCGTTATATCCTTGTTCGCTTCTAACATCCAGTTTAAGTTAACTATCGGATCTTTATCCCGTGCGCGAAATGGATAGGATTGAATAGCTGTAAACTCTGCGAAATCCGGATGATCTTGAACAATATACTTGGCAAGAATAGCTACATCCATCGCTGACATAACCGTCTCTCGATCCTCACTTGGTCTGAATGCTTCTGGCATATCTGCACGACTTAGCCCCGTAGAGTTGATAAAGAATGCAGTATCCATTCCCATACGTTCTGCCGTTTCATTCATCATTTGAACAAAAGCTGCTTCAGAACCAGCTACCCGTTCAGCTAAAGTCACCGTAGCATCATTGGCAGATCCAACAGCCATAGCTATGTATAATTCCTTAACAGTATGCTGATCTCCTTCTGCCAAGAAGATTCGTGATCCAGTCGTATCGGCTGCGTTCTTCCCCACCGTAACGACATCATCCCATGCGAGCTTACCCTGCTTCACTTGTTCCGCTACGATATACTCCGTCATCATCTTTGTCATACTTGCAGGTGGTAGCGCGAGATCACTATTCACAGATAACAATATTTCACCTGTAGTTGGTTCGATCAGTACAGCTGACTTCACTTGTAATCCTATACTGGCTACATCGGGTATCTTGACCTCTTTAGCCGTAACCTTCGCCGTTGTAGCCTCAGTGGTTGCAGCATCTGTTGCTGGCTCCCCTTCTGCCAACACTACAAGTGGTAATGACGACATAAATAACATATTTAATAGTATAACGGAAGCTATACTCTTTTTGGCCCATTGACGTTTCCTTGATTTCACTCTCTTATGCTTCAATGAATATAAACTCCTCTCTATCTATGAAAATAGCTTACTTGTTCTATTCTAACACAGCGTATTGATCAAAAAAAGACAGACAGAGCGAAATTCGCCCTGTCTATGTGTGAAGATTGTCATTATTGCTAGAAATTCCGATATTATACCGAATAATTCGGAGCTTCCTTAGTAATTTGTACATCATGTGGATGGCTCTCACGAAGTCCAGCACCCGTTATTCTGATAAATTGCGTATCATTACGAAGCTCGTCCAACGTTTGAGTCCCACAATACCCCATTCCGGAGCGTAACCCGCCAACAAGTTGCAGAATCGTATCTGATAAAGGCCCTTTAAATGCCACGCGTCCTTCAATACCTTCAGGTACAAGCTTCTTATCATCATCTTGGAAATATCTATCTTTGCTTCCTTGCTTCATCGCACTGATGGATCCCATGCCACGATACACTTTATATTTACGTCCTTGATAAATTTCTGATTCACCTGGACTTTCTTCTGTTCCCGCAAATAAACTTCCTAACATCACTGCATGTGCTCCAGCAGCAATAGCCTTCCCAATTTCACCAGAATACTTAATACCACCATCCGCGATAATTGGGATGCCATATTCCGCTGCAACAAGCGCACAATCATATATCGCTGTAATCTGTGGAACCCCAATACCAGCAATTACTCGTGTTGTACAGATCGAACCAGGACCAATTCCCACCTTAACGACGGATGCGCCAGCTTCAATCAATTCACGCGTTGCATCACCTGTCGCCACATTACCGGCAATGATAGTAAGCTCTGGGTAACGCCCACGTAAATCACGAACAGCATCAATAATATTAATATGATGTCCATGAGCAGAGTCGATCGTAATGACATCTACTCCAGCCTTAACCAAAGCCTCTGTACGTTCTATTGTGTCTTTGGAGATACCAATCGCTGCACCAACCAAAAGACGACCTTGTGCATCCTTAGCAGCGTTAGGGAACTGAATTACCTTCTCAATGTCCTTAATTGTAATAAGACCTTTAAGAATATTATTAGAATCAACTAACGGTAGCTTCTCAATCTTATGTTGTTGCAATATTACTTCTGCTTGCTGAAGCGTTGTTCCCACTGGGGCAGTAACCAAATTCTCCTTGGTCATCACATCGCTGATCTTAATCGTGTAATCATGTATAAACCGCAAATCACGATTCGTCAAAATCCCGACTAACTTATTATTCTCATTCACGATCGGAACACCAGAAATACGGAATTTCCCCATTATTTCCTCAGCATCAGATACTAAATGATCAGGTGTTAGTGAAAAAGGATTGGTAATTACCCCACTCTCAGACCGTTTAACACGATCCACTTCCTCAGCTTGTTGTTCCACCGACATATTCTTGTGAATAATGCCTATTCCACCTTCTCTAGCAATAGCAATAGCCATGGCAGCTTCTGTCACCGTATCCATACCAGCACTCATTAATGGAATATTTAATTTCACATGTTTACTTAATCTTGTGGACACGTCCACTTCCTTCGGCAATACCTCTGACTTGCGGGGTACCAGTAGTACATCATCAAAAGTTAATCCCTCTTTACCAAACTTATCTTCACGCACCTTATGTGAACCTCCCTTTTTCGTCAAACAACTAAATAAAGCCTTATAAATACAGCAGAAAATTCATTTTCTGAAAATATATTATTGCCATCTTAGCAAAGGGGGTTAGGGCTGTCAAGAAAATCAGTACACTTCCCCCTATATAACGTCATCAACTCACATTAAACTGCATTAAATTACAATTACCTTGTTTAGAAAAGTATAGAAAAAACCACTGTTGATATAGATCAACAGTGGTTCTTGTGCTTGGCGACGTCCTACTCTCCCAGGACCCTGCGGTCCAAGTACCATCGGCGCTGGAGGGCTTAACGGTCGTGTTCGAGATGGGTACGTGTGGAACCCCTCCGCTATCGCCACCAAACGTGATTCTTCTGCTCGTTGACTCTCCCTGAATAAATCCAAGTCAAGATCAATCGCTAGAAAAAACCTCAGCTTTATGCTGTTATTCAGATGTTTGATCACCTGAAAACTAGATACGAACGAATTTGTGTTAGAAAGTATGAAGTATACACTTCTACCGTTTAAACATTTGTTAGGATAAGCCCTCGACCGATTAGTATTGGTCAGCTCCGCACATTGCTGCGCTTCCACCTCCAACCTATCTACCTCGTAGTCTTCAAGGGGTCTTACTAATTGGGAAATCTCATCTTGAGGGGGGCTTCACGCTTAGATGCTTTCAGCGCTTATCCCGTCCGCACGTAGCTACCCAGCTATGCTCCTGGCGGAACAACTGGTACACCAGAGGTGCGTCCATCCCGGTCCTCTCGTACTAAGGACAGCTCCTCTCAAATTTCCTGCGCCCACGACAGATAGGGACCGAACTGTCTCACGACGTTCTGAACCCAGCTCGCGTACCGCTTTAATGGGCGAACAGCCCAACCCTTGGGACCTACTTCAGCCCCAGGATGCGATGAGCCGACATCGAGGTGCCAAACCTCCCCGTCGATGTGGACTCTTGGGGGAGATAAGCCTGTTATCCCCAGGGTAGCTTTTATCCGTTGAGCGATGGCCCTTCCATGCGGTACCACCGGATCACTAAGCCCGACTTTCGTCCCTGCTCGACTTGTAGGTCTCGCAGTCAAGCTCCCTTCTGCCTTTGCACTCTTCGAATGATTTCCAACCATTCTGAGGGAACCTTGGGGCGCCTCCGTTACTCTTTAGGAGGCGACCGCCCCAGTCAAACTGCCCACCAGACACTGTCCCCGAACCGGTTTACGGTCCTAGGTTAGAACCTAGATACGATCAGGGTGGTATCCCAACGATGCCTCCATAGAAGCTTGCGCTCCTATTTCTCAGGCTCCCACCTATCCTGTACAGATCGTACCCAAATCCAATATCAAGCTGCAGTAAAGCTCCATGGGGTCTTTCCGTCTTGTCGCGGGTAACCTGCATCTTCACAGGTATTAAAATTTCACCGGATCTCTCGTTGAGACAGCGCCCAAATCGTTACGCCATTCGTGCGGGTCAGAATTTACCTGACAAGGAATTTCGCTACCTTAGGACCGTTATAGTTACGGCCGCCGTTTACTGGGGCTTCGGTTCATAGCTTCGGGTTACCCCTAACCACTCCCCTTAACCTTCCAGCACCGGGCAGGCGTCAGCCCGTATACTTCGCCTTACGGCTTCGCACAGACCTGTGTTTTTGCTAAACAGTCGCTTGGGCCTTTTCACTGCGGCCCCCTCGTGCTATTCACACTACCGGGGCACCCCTTCTCCCGAAGTTACGGGGTCATTTTGCCGAGTTCCTTAACGAGAGTTCTTCCGCGCGCCTTAGAATACTCTTCTCGCCTACCTGTGTCGGTTTGCGGTACGGGCACCTTCTCCTGGTTAGAGGCTTTTCTTGGCAGTGTGAGATCATGACCTTCGCTACTATAATTTTCGCTCCCCATCACAGCCCAGCCTTATAGTGTGCGGATTTGCCTACACACAAGCCTCACTGCTTAGACGGACTATTCCATCAGTCCGCGTCACTACCCTGCTGCGTCACCCCATTACTCATAACGGATTACGGTGGTACAGGAATTTCAACCTGTTGTCCATCCACTACGCCTTTCGGCCTCGCGTTAGGTCCCGACTTACCCTGAGAGGACGAGCCTTCCTCAGGAAACCTTGGGCTTTCGGCGGATCAGATTCTCACTGATCTTTTCGTTACTTATACCGGCATTCTCACTTGTATAGTGTCCAGCGCTCCTCACGGTACACCTTCAACCTCTATACAACGCTCCCCTACCCCTGATACTAATGTATCAAGCCATAGCTTCGGTGGTGTGTTTAGCCCCGTTACATTTTCGGCGCAGAGTCACTCGACCAGTGAGCTATTACGCACTCTTTCAATGATGGCTGCTTCTAAGCCAACATCCTGGTTGTCTGTGCAACTCCACATCCTTTTCCACTCAACACACACTTGGGGACCTTAGCTGATGGTCTGGGCTGTTTCCCTTTCGACAATGGATCTTAGCACTCACTGTCTGACTCCCGGATATAAGTACATGGCATTCGGAGTTTGACTGAGCTTGGTAACCCTTGCGGGCCCCGCACCCAATCAGTGCTCTACCTCCACGACTCTTCATTCCGAGGCTAGCCCTAAAGCTATTTCGGGGAGAACCAGCTATCTCCGAGTTCGATTGGAATTTCTCCGCTACCCCCACCTCATCCCCGCATTTTTCAACATGCGTGGGTTCGGGCCTCCAGTGCGTGTTACCGCACCTTCACCCTGGACAGGGGTAGATCACTCGGTTTCGGGTCTACGTCCACGTACTAAAATTCGCCCTATTCAGACTCGCTTTCGCTGCGGCTCCGCCTTCTCAGCTTAACCTTGCACGGGAACGTAACTCGCCGGTTCATTCTACAAAAGGCACGCCATCACCCATAGAACGGGCTCTGACTTTTTGTAAGCACACGGTTTCAGGTTCTATTTCACTCCCCTTCCGGGGTGCTTTTCACCTTTCCCTCACGGTACTGTTTCACTATCGGTCACTAGGGAGTATTTAGCCTTAGCAGATGGTCCTGCTGGATTCATACGGGGTTTCACGTGCCCCGCACTACTCGGGATACGTCTCGGAGAGAATATACTTTCAGCTACAGGGCTTTTACCTTCTATGCCGGGCCTTTCCAGACCTCTTCACTTAATATATTCCTTTGTAACTCCATGTGAGACGTCCCACAACCCCAAGGAGCAAGCTCCTTGGTTTGGGCTAATCCGCGTTCGCTCGCCGCTACTGACGGAATCACTATTGTTTTCTCTTCCTCAGGGTACTTAGATGTTTCAGTTCCCCTGGTCTGTCTCTACCTACCCTATGTATTCAGGTAAGAGTGACTGCGTATTAACACAGCCGGGTTTCCCCATTCGGACACCCCCGGATCAAAGCTTGCTTACAGCTCCCCGAGGCAGTTTCGTTGTTCGCCACGTCCTTCATCGACTCCTAGTGCCTAGGCATCCTCCGTGTGCTCTTAGTAGCTTAACCACGATACTCTTTTGTTGCGCTGCTCGCTCTGTTGTCCGCTTATTTCCCCCGTAAACGGTTGAAACAAACTTCCAAAGGATCGATCATCACACCAAATTCGCACGTACATTTTAGCTGGTATTCGATAAATCGAATACTTCGCTAGCTACTTTTACACTTTGTTTCGTTAACAAGTTAACAAAACGTACATATAAAAGAATGTTCATTCTAACTTACAAATTCGTTCGTTATCTAGTTTTCAAGGATCAAAGTCATTTCTACAAGAGAAATAACGGTTTGAAAGATTGCTCTTTCAAAACTGACAACGAGTGAGTGTGCGACTTTACATTGTAAAGTCTTACGGTGACCGTAGTCACCGTGTTCGAATGTTTCCGTCTCAGGAAACGATTCTCCATAGAAAGGAGGTGATCCAGCCGCACCTTCCGATACGGCTACCTTGTTACGACTTCACCCCAATCATCTACCCCACCTTCGGCGGCTGGCTCCCTTGCGGGTTACCCCACCGACTTCGGGTGTTGTAAACTCTCGTGGTGTGACGGGCGGTGTGTACAAGACCCGGGAACGTATTCACCGCGGCATGCTGATCCGCGATTACTAGCAATTCCGACTTCATGCAGGCGGGTTGCAGCCTGCAATCCGAACTGAGACCGGCTTTGTTGGGATTGGCTCCATCTCGCGATTTCGCAGCCCGTTGTACCGGCCATTGTAGTACGTGTGTAGCCCAGGTCATAAGGGGCATGATGATTTGACGTCATCCCCACCTTCCTCCGGTTTGTCACCGGCAGTCTGCTTAGAGTGCCCACCATAATGTGCTGGCAACTAAGCATAAGGGTTGCGCTCGTTGCGGGACTTAACCCAACATCTCACGACACGAGCTGACGACAACCATGCACCACCTGTCTCCTCTGTCCCGAAGGCCGCTACTATCTCTAGTAGATTCAGAGGGATGTCAAGACCTGGTAAGGTTCTTCGCGTTGCTTCGAATTAAACCACATACTCCACTGCTTGTGCGGGTCCCCGTCAATTCCTTTGAGTTTCAGTCTTGCGACCGTACTCCCCAGGCGGAGTGCTTAATGTGTTAACTTCGGCACCAAGGGTATCGAAACCCCTAACACCTAGCACTCATCGTTTACGGCGTGGACTACCAGGGTATCTAATCCTGTTTGCTACCCACGCTTTCGCGCCTCAGCGTCAGTTACAGCCCAGAGAGTCGCCTTCGCCACTGGTGTTCCTCCACATATCTACGCATTTCACCGCTACACGTGGAATTCCACTCTCCTCTTCTGTACTCAAGTCACCCAGTTTTCAGTGCGACCCAGGGTTGAGCCCTGGAATTAAACACCAAACTTAAATGACCGCCTGCGCGCGCTTTACGCCCAATAATTCCGGACAACGCTTGCCCCCTACGTATTACCGCGGCTGCTGGCACGTAGTTAGCCGGGGCTTTCTTCTCAGGTACCGTCACCTTGAGAGCAGTTACTCTCCCAAGTGTTCTTCCCTGGCAACAGAGCTTTACGATCCGAAAACCTTCATCACTCACGCGGCGTTGCTCCGTCAGACTTTCGTCCATTGCGGAAGATTCCCTACTGCTGCCTCCCGTAGGAGTCTGGGCCGTGTCTCAGTCCCAGTGTGGCCGTTCACCCTCTCAGGTCGGCTACGCATCGTCGCCTTGGTGAGCCATTACCTCACCAACTAGCTAATGCGCCGCAGGTCCATCTATAAGTGGCAGATTACTCCGCCTTTCAGTATCTCTTCATGTGAAGAAATAAGTTATCCGGTATTAGCTACCGTTTCCGATAGTTATCCCAGTCTTACAGGCAGGTTACCTACGTGTTACTCACCCGTCCGCCGCTGAAACTTTAGAAGTGCAAGCACTTCTAAAATCTCCGCTCGACTTGCATGTATTAGGCACGCCGCCAGCGTTCGTCCTGAGCCAGGATCAAACTCTCCAAGTTAATGAAAAGAGCGATTATGCTCATTTTGAAACATACTGACGAGAATTATTCATTCTCAATCCAAATGATTTCTCATTTGTTTGTTCTCACTTTCGTGAAAACCACTCACTCGTTGTTCAGTTTTCAAAGATCAATTTCTCTTTCGTTAATCGCTAGTCTCTCTCGGCGACAACTTAACTATCATAACATGTCCGATTTGTTTATGCAAGCTTTATTTTCGTTTTGTTTCATTCGATTATTTGCTTGCCACTTCATTTAAATACTGCTTAAATGACCGGATTAATAATATATCATGTATATAAGCTGAAAGCAAGTCCTTTTTGAAATAACTTTTTATGAATAAAGAATACCAACCCGCCCTCCATAAGGAGAGCAAAGTCAGTGTTTGGTGCGATCGATCCATTCGTACATAATTACTGATCTTTTAAAGGACGCATATGAGGGAATAAGAGAACGTCACGAATAGAAGCTGAGTTTGTCAGAAGCATCACAAGACGATCAATCCCAATTCCAAGACCACCTGTTGGAGGCATACCATACTCTAGTGCACGAATGAAGTCATCATCCATCTCATGCGCTTCATCGTTTCCTTGTTCACGTTCCAACAATTGAGATTCGAAGCGCTGGCGCTGATCAATGGGATCATTCAATTCCGTGAATGCATTCGCATGCTCTCTTCCGACAATGAATAATTCAAAACGATCCGTAAACCGTGGATCTTCTTCATTACGTTTAGCCAGTGGTGATATCTCGACTGGATGACCCATGATGAACGTTGGCTGAATCAATGTCTCTTCAACGAACTCTTCAAAGAAGGCATTTAAGATATGACCGAACTTGCTATGCGCCTCAACAGGTACTTTATGTTCTTTTGCCAAATTACGCGCTTCTTCATCCGTCATGTGAACACTGAAATCTACACCCTTTACTTCTTTAACAGCATCTACCATAGAAACTCGACGCCAACCTGGTGTTAAATCCACTTCTTGACCTTGATAGTCAATGACCGTTGTTCCCAATACTTCCTGCGATATATGGGCAACCATACTTTCAGTTAGATTCATAATATCTTGATAATCAGCATAGGCCTCGTAAAGCTCAATCATCGTAAATTCTGGATTATGGCGTGTAGAGACTCCCTCGTTACGGTATACACGTCCAATTTCATATACCTTTTCAAATCCACCAACGATAAGACGCTTCAAATGAAGCTCTATCGCAATACGCATATACATATCCAAATCAAGCGCATTGTGATGAGTTGTAAAAGGCTTCGCAGCTGCACCCCCTGCAATGGTATGCAATGTTGGTGTTTCCACTTCCAAATATCCGAGCGAATCCAAATAACGACGCATGGATTGAATGATGCGAGAGCGCGCAATGAACGTTTGCTGTACCTCGGGGTTCATCATCAAGTCGACATAGCGTTGACGATAACGAAGCTCTACATCTTTTAGACCATGATATTTATCAGGCAATGGATATAAGGACTTAGAGAGTATTTCTACATCATCCACCTTGATCGTCGTCTCACCGGTCTTTGTTTTAAACATCTGACCAGTAACACCTATGATGTCTCCAAGATCAAACAATCGGAAAGCATTGAACTTCACTTCAGGGATCGAGTCTTGACGCACATATATTTGAATTTTCCCACTTAGATCTTGGATTTGAGCAAAAATAGCCTTACCCATGCCACGTTTAGCCATAATCCGTCCCGCTACACTAACAGCTACTGCCTTTTCTTCTAGTTCATCATTCGTGAACGGATCATATTTCGCTACTAATTCGCCAGCGTGATGCGTTCTGTTGTACTTCTTACCAAATGGATCTAATCCCATTCCACGTAGCTCGTCCAATTTGTTGCGACGAATCTGTAGCATTTCACTAAGTTCGTTCTCCTGATTTACTATTTCCTCCGACATGCAACTTCATCTCCCTCATCTTCGCTCACCATTCACTTTAATTCTTCCTATATTTCTAAAAAAAAGCTCCCCATGATAGGAAGCCTTCTCAAACAATCCTTTTTTTCGTATACCTTATTTCCTGATATCGATGATCTCATATTGCACAACACCTGCTGGAACTGTTACATCAACAACGGCACCCTTTTGTTTACCAAGAATGGCTTTACCGACTGGACTTTCGTTCGATATTTTATTGTTAAGTGGATCAGACTCAGCGGTACCCACGATTAAATACTCTAACGTGTCTCCGTATTCCAGATCTTTCACAATGACCTTAGCCCCAACACCTACAACATCCGTAGTAATGTCATCACTGTTAATGATGCGTGCGTTGCGTAGCATCTTCTCGAGAGTAATAACTCTTCCCTCAATAAAAGCCTGTTCATTCTTGGCATCCTCGTATTCCGAGTTCTCACTGATATCACCATAACCAATTGCAACTTTTATCCGTTCAGCAATCTCTCGACGTTTCACGGATTTTAGTTGTTCTAGCTCATCCTCTAGCTTCTTAAGACCTTCCTGTGTAAGAATGACTTCTTTATCGCTCATTAAACCGATTCTCCTGTCAATTAAATAATATAAAATGTTCCTTATACTTATAAGTGTTACTATATGCATAATCTGAGGACGCAGAACATCCTCTGCTGCCATGATTAAAGCTTGAGTCGAATTTATATTGCAAAAGTATATGGTAACCATTTCAAAAAGTCAATGCAGTTTCATCGATTTAGGAGTAATTATTATTGAATTGATGCTACTACCGCTGATAAACCCGCATCATTCTCATCTTGTTGATTTAGCGATGCGACATAATCCTCCAGTATTTTCACCATTTCGTCTCGTCTGGTTTCTTCCATAATCTCATCTTTAATTCGAGCCGATCCTTTTAATCCCTTTAAATACCAAGCTAAATGTTTGCGCATTTCCCGAACGGCTATATGTTCACCTCTCATAGCTATTAGTCGGTCCATATGAAGAATAGCTATTTTGATTTTCTCGTCAGCCGATGGATCTGCGACAAGCTCCCCAGTCTGCAAATACTGAATCGTACGATAGAGCATCCAAGGGTTACCAAGCGCTCCTCGACCAATCATAACGCCATCACAACCCGTCAACTCCAACATTCGACGAGCGTCTTCAGGCGTAACAATGTCTCCATTACCAATAACAGGGATGGAGACAGCTTGTTTCACATCTCTGATAATGTCCCAGTTGGCATGACCTGTGTAAAGCTGCTCCCTAGTTCTACCATGGATACTAACTCCTTTACCGCCTGCACGTTCTACAGCTTGAGCGTTCTCCACAGCAAATATATGTTCACTGTCCCAACCCGTACGCATCTTTACAGTTACAGGTTTACCTACGGCATCGACAACAGCAGCTACCATTTCGTATATTTTATTTGAATCTAGAAGCCAACGAGCTCCTGCGTCAACTTTGGTTACTTTAGGAGCTGGACAGCCCATATTAATATCAATAATATCAGCATTCGTTTCCCGGTCTACCACTTTGGCAGCTTCAACAAGCGATTCGCGATCTCCGCCAAATATTTGTAAGCTTAGCGGCTTCTCCCGTTCATCAACGAACAGCATTTCTTTCGTCCGTTTGTTACCATGGACGATAGCCTTACCACTGACCATCTCCGCGCATACCAATCCCGCGCCAAACTCCTTAGCGATCAAGCGAAAAGCAGGGTTACATACACCCGCCATAGGAGCAAGCACGACTTGGTTCTTCATTTCAATATCGCCGATCTTTAGCATGTGATGAACACCTCAAATTTTAATAGTCATACTTCTTAAGAAACAATATTCGTCAGTTCCTCGGTCGTAATCTCCAAGGAGTCTGCAATTTTATTTAAAATTTGATCTTCCACATGACGATGGCCACGCTCAATTTCACCCAAAATGACCAGAGATATTCTCATCTTAGATGCTAGTTCTTGTTGTGTGTATCCTTTTAACTTTCTGAAGGCCCGGATCCGGGTTGCCAATTGTGACTTCTCCAAAGCTGTATCCCTTCCTTTCCATCCAGTCTCTCAAGCGCTGCCTTAATTACGGTGTGCAGACCGGTGGTTTCCTTAGAAGGTGCAATATCATTCAATGGGACAAGTACGAATGCGCGTTCTTCCATCCGAGGATGAGGCAGAATGAGGTCTGGTGTAGCTTCAACCAATCCCTCCATCCATAGCAGGTCCAAATCTACGGTCCGTGGTCCCCAATGAATATGACGCACACGACCCAGTTCACGTTCAATATCTTGCATAACTTTTAGGAGCGCATGAGGATCTAGATCAGTCTCTACGGCCACGGCCATATTAAGGAAATACGGCTGATCTACATAACCTACAGGCTCCGTTTCATATAAATGCGAGCAACGAAGGACGTTAATCTGATGATGCGAGTGGAGACGCTCTACGGCTTCCATTAAGGTCCCCTCTCGGTCTCCCAGATTCGCCCCTAAAGCAATATAAGCCTCTGATGGCTCAGAGGTGAAATGTGACTTCATGATGGATTCTCACTTTCTTGTTCTGAACAGCTCCACCGTTACACCTTGAAAGTGAATGTCAAACGGAGGATGCGGTTTGGTCACTTTGACCGTCAATGCATAGATACTAGTATAAGTGTCTAATAACGAGGATGCAATAACTTCTCCTAAAGCTTCGATTAATTGAAAAGATTTATTCTCAACGATGTTTTTCACGGTTTCATGAACTTCAGCATAATTAACGGTTTTCGTTAAATCATCCTGTTCTCCCGCTTCACGGAGATCCAGCTCCAGCTCTAAATCGATGTAATAACGCTGTCCAAGCTTTCTCTCTTCTGCGAAAACACCGTGATATCCATAATACTCCATGCGATGCATAACCATTTTATCCATTTATTCTATCGCCCCTTTATTGTTGTGTATGTAGTGATCCATATAGCATGGCGTCGCACATTTGGACAGTACGTTTTATAGATGCCACATCATGTACCCTTACGATCTGGCAACCCTGCGCGATGCCGAAGGCGACCGTTGCCGCTGTCCCCTCAATAATATCATCTACAGGTAAATCTAGAGCGGTACGGATGAATTTCTTTCGAGATGTAGCAAGTAGCACTGGATATCCAAGCTCCGCTAAGGCGTCGAGTCCCATCATAACACGCATATTCTCAGTATAATCTTTGGCAAAACCAATGCCTGGGTCGATCATAATATTGTCCTTGTGTACACCTGCCTGAAGGGCTAAGAGGATACTCTCCTTCAAATCTTGAATAACATCCTCCAGCAGGTTCGTGTAATTCCGATCATGACGGTTATGCATCAGTATGATAGGAACAGCAAGTTCTGCTGCCGTCGATAACATCTGGGGATCCCCTATACCTCTCCAAATATCATTGATGATATGGGCTCCTGCTTGAATCGCTTGGCAAGCAACTTCGGCTTTATAAGTATCCACCGATAAGGGGATGTGTGGAGCTACTCGATGAATCGCTTCTATGACAGGGATAACCCGTGCTAGTTCCTCTTGCAACCCAACTTGAGTAGAACCAGGCTGAGTGGACTCCCCACCTATATCAATCAGATCGGCTCCATCCTCCATCATTTGTAGCGCATGTTGAACAGCGAGCTCTGTATCCGTATAATGTCCACCGTCAGAGAATGAATCTGGCGTAACATTTAATATACCCATCACAAGTGTAGATTGACCCAGCTTTAGTTCTGTTTCTCCGCAGGTATAGGTTCGTTCATAGATCGTTGTCTTCATAGATGGATTCCTGCTTTCTCTCGATATAATTTAAGAAGCTTCGTGGTGATCGGACCAGCTGTGCCGTTACCAATCGTAATGCAGGAGCCATCCTCCAGCAGAAGTGTCGTCACAGGCACCAGCTCTTGAATGGAGCTAGTCATCCATATCTCATCAGCATTCGTTAAATCTACCCATGAATACCAGCCTTCCTCACAATATAATCCTTGTTCCAAAGCTAGCTCTAACACAAGTTCCCTAGTAATCCCCGGCAGTATACCCGTATCCAGATGAGGGGTACAGAGAGACCCTTCTCGCACAAAAAATAAGTTACTGACGATCCCCTCAGCTACAACATCTTGTCCATTCAGCATGAGCCCTTCCGCTTGATAGCGTGTTGCCGTAGGATAGGTCATAAGCTCCCGCTTCGCTAATATATTATTCATATAATGCAGTGATTTAAGACGTACTGGACCCTCCGGTGTATTCCGACGAGTATGAAGCCTTTGCAATCCTTTTCCACGAACGTAAAGTTCTGTTGGGGTCTTGGGAAGCTCTTTCACCGTAAGTATATGATTCGGGCTATGATAGTCTTCCGCAGGCAAGCCCAGTATATCCTCGCCCGCACTGATGGTATACCGAATATAGGCCTCGTGTAATTCGTTGGCTTTCATCACATCAGCAATCCATGTAGAGGTTGCTTCTAGATCAATTTCATAAGGAATGCCAAGATAGCGACATCCCTCGGAAATTCTTTTTAAATGCCGATCTAATAAAAAGGGTTCTCGACCGTAAGTACGAAACGTCTCAAAAAGCCCCATTCCATACAGAAATCCGTGATCCATCACAGATACTCGTGCATCCCTACCCTCAACAATACCGAAATTCATTCCTATAAAGCTCATGCTTTCTTTACTGTTGACTGTTGCAGAAAATTACGAAGCATCTGAAGCCCATGGTCTGTAATGATTGATTCCGGATGGAATTGCACACCTTCGATATGATATTCCTTATGGCGCAGGCCCATAATTTCGCCCTCTGCCGTCTCCGCTGTAATCTCCAAGCAATCGGGCAAGCTCTCACGCTCCACAAGTAGTGAATGATATCTTGTAGCTATAAAAGGTGATGGTAATCCTGCAAATACGGAGGTGCCATGATGATGAATCGGTGATGTTTTGCCATGCATTAGACGTTCTGCACGTACGACTTTTCCTCCAAAGGCTTGACCTATCGCTTGATGACCTAAACACACGCCAAAAATCGGAATTATTCCTTTGAAATGTTCAATCGTCTCCAGACTAATTCCTGCCTCATTCGGTGTACATGGCCCCGGAGAGATCAAGATATGGTCTGGCGCGAGCTCTTTGATGCCTGCGATATCGATCTCATCATTGCGGTACACCTTTACTTCCTCACCTAATTCACCTAAATATTGAACCAAGTTATACGTGAAAGAGTCATAGTTATCGAGTACTAATATCATGATTGTTTCCCCCTTGTACATTGCTTACAGCTGTTTCCTCTTCACTACATAACACGGCCTTAATCATCGCTTTCGCTTTGCTATGACACTCACGATATTCACGATAAGGATCCGAGTCTACCACGATGCCTGCTCCAGCTTGAATGTATCCTTTGCCGTCTTGTACGACCAAAGTTCGTATAATAATATTTAATTCCATATTACCACTATAGTCAATCCACCCCATAGATCCCGTATATGGACCGCGACGGACAGGCTCAAGCTCTTCGATAATCTCCATCGTGCGAATTTTAGGCGCACCTGTAATGGTACCTCCCGGAAAAAGAGCCGCAATAACCTCATATGCACCTTTCCCGGACGCCAGTCTGCCCTCTACTTGGGAAACGAGATGCATCACATGAGAATAGTATTCGATCGTCATAAGCTCAGGAACATGCACCGAACCGTATGATGCTATACGCCCGATATCATTGCGTTCTAAATCAACTAACATAATATGTTCAGCACGTTCCTTCTCATTCGAGAATAGCTCCGAGGCCATAGCCGCATCTTCACTCGTTGTATTTCCTCTTCGCCTTGTTCCAGCAATGGGGCGTGCGCTCACCTTGTCCCCATCTAGCTTCACTAGCAATTCAGGAGAACCACTAACAAGGGAAAACCCTGGTGATCGAAGCAACCCCATATATGGTGAGGGATTCAATAAGCGAAGCCACTCATATATTTGCTCAGGTGAAGAGTGTAATTCCATCTCCTGCCGAAGCGAGAGATTGACTTGGAAGACATCTCCTTGCCGAATATATTCCTGAATCCGCAGCACCGCACTCTCAAATGACTCTTGCGAGAACCCTGCTGTCATATCTGGCCATAGCTTCTGAGCGGACATGCTTAGAGATTGTATCTCTTCCCGCTCCTCGAACTTCTCCAATTGTTGCAAGCGGCGATTCCGCTCTGTCTCTCCATCGGAAGCTTCATCAGAGGTTGCTCTACTAAAAGAAAGCCAACAATCCATCATTCGAGCAGCTCTTTCCTCTGCTTCCTTATACAGCGCCTCCAATACAACGCTCTTCCTATCGTTAGATCCGCTCAACTTATACATTCCCTGCTCTGAGCTAGATCGGTCTTCCTCTTCACACTTACTCAGCGGAATATGAACTGCACAGTAGACAACCTGATCTTCATGATCATAAATCCATATCTCTTCCATCCTCATCCACATATAATCAGGAACTACTGGCTCATCCTCTGCCCATGAAGGGAGCCTCTCTAAAGAACGAGCAACATCATACCCCAGAAAGCCGACACAGCCCCCTATGAAGGGCGGGCAACCCTCATGAGTCATTATAGGAGAATGATAAGGCGCCATCCATCGCTCTATAAGCTCGAGTGGATCCCCCAATACAGTCTCCTTCTCTCCAGAATAAGGATGGATGATGCTGGCTTCGTCTCCCTTGCCCGAGATGACAGATACAGGATTAAGCCCTAGATATGTATAGCGCCCACCCTTTCCACTCTCTAACACGACACTATACGGTGATGCAGACTCCCATGCGCTTGTCCATGCTGAGGGTAAGTTCTCAGACTTCATCCGCACAAGATAAGGCAGCATGCTCCACCCTTCAGTTGACCACCGCTCCCACTGCACAAGTGGAGTTAATACATTCTCAATCACCTTATCTACTCCTAAAAGTTATTTTATAGCGTTACTTCCTGATATACTTCGCAAGTAGAAACGGCTATGGCGTCCTTTTTCAAAGACGGCACCCGTTTCAGCGGAAATATAAGGAGTAGAGTATCAAGTGAAACTTATACTTTCTTATATTTTAAAATAACTCGCATCGGAAGCATAAGCTTAGTTATTTTATAGCATTATATCTTATCTCCCCATATTAACAATAGAAAACCCCTATTGCCAGTACTAGCGCAATAGGGGCATAGCTGATTCTATATGGCGAATGGTCAAGCCCTGACGCACTCGGTATGATAATCCACCACATAGAGGTTGTTCAAAAAGTCATCTTTTTGAACTCGCACATAAACAATAATTAAGTTATACTATGCTTCGAAATTGTAAAGCGGTGTGCTGAGGTAACGTTCACCATTACTAGGAATAATAACGACAATACGTTTGCCTTTGCCTAATTGTTTAGCCACTTTAAGTGCAGCAGAAACAGCAGCACCTGATGAAATACCAGACAAAATGCCTTCTTCTGTAGCTACACGACGTGCAACTTCAAAGGCCTCTTCATTCTCAACGTGAATGATCTCATCATATATATCTTGGTTCAGAATTTCAGGGATGAAGTTAGCTCCAAGTCCTTGAATCTTATGTGGTCCTGGTTTACCACCCGCCAAGATCGGCGAAGCCGCAGGTTCTACAGCATAGATCTTGATATCTGGATATTGTTTCTTCAGCACTTCACCGGCACCTGTAATTGTGCCACCCGTTCCGATTCCAGCAATAAATGCATCTAGCGTGCCCCCGATGGACTCAATCGCCTCCACAATTTCTGGACCCGTCGTTTCACGGTGAATTTTCACATTGGCTTGGTTCTTAAATTGCTCTGCCATGAAATATCCTGGGTTCTCCTTCACGATAGCTTCAGCCTTCGTAACGGCTCCATTCATACCTTCCGATCCTGGAGTTAGAATAAGCTCTGCACCGTAGGCGCGCAATAAATTACGACGCTCTATGCTCATTGTCTCAGGCATAACGATAACCGATTTATATCCTTTGGCAGCTGCAACCATAGCCAGTCCAATTCCCGTGTTACCACTCGTTGCTTCAACAATGGTACCACCTGGTTTAAGACTACCATCTTTCTCCGCTTCTTCCACAATGCTTATTGCAATGCGGTCTTTAACACTTGCACCTGGGTTCTGGTACTCCAGTTTAAGATAAATCTCTGCACTATCTTCAGATACTAAACGGTTCAAACGAACAAGCGGTGTTCCTCCAATTAATTCAGTTACATTGTTGACGACTTTTGCCATGATTAAGCCCTCCCTAGGATAATAGATAATGAATGCAATTCGTTATTAGTTCACGTTTCTTATTTAATCCGACTAAATCAGTAGGTATTTCGTACCATCATATTATCAAAAAATTTAGTCCCTTGTCAACACAGTATATAAAAAAAAGATACTTTACTGACAGTCATCATAAACCGTACGTTAAAGTATCCTTCGATCTTCCAAACGTGTTTTAAGTTGAAGGAATATATACCAGCATCCTAGCCTCATATTTCTCCCTAAGGTTATCTTCTAGCTGGATTAGGGGTATGGCATCATTTAGAGCAAGCTGTTTGCGGATAGATTCACGGATCAAACGCATGTCTTCCTGCTCTTCCACAATAATATCCGTTAATTGAATAATGACATATTCATCATCCCATTTAAACGGGCCTGCGATGTCGTCAATCTGTAGCGAATCTGCTGCACTCAGCATCTCCTGAGGTAGGAATGGATCATTCCATTCCACTGCACCGATTCTTCCACCTTTGTCACGACTACTTAAATCTATTGAATGTTCGCTTACCATCTGTGTGAAATCTGCTCCTGCATCAAGCTGATTCAATATATCTTCAGATTTCATTCGACTGGTTACTTTAATAACCGAAAGTTGAAATTGTTTACGGGCCTCGAATTGATCCTCATTCTCTACAAGATAGCGATCAATTTGCTCATCGGTAATGATTATATCTGATATAGCGATTTGCTCTAATGTTAATCTGTAGTTCATCTCTGTCTCTACATCTTGAGGTAAAAGACCCAATTGTGTCTCCATCTCGTGATAATAAGCTTCCTCAGAGTCATAACCCTTCATATCCCTCTTCAATTTTCTTGCCACTTCATCGGAGGAGATATGAATACCCCGTTCTTTAGCTTCCTCATACACCGCCTTGCGGTTCAACATATGAAGTAGCACTTCCTGTCCATGCATTCGCTTAAGTTCTTTCACCCATTCACTCTCAGAAATCGATTCTTGTTTGAAAAAGGCTACTGTATTTCTTGTCCCTTCCATTGAGGGGGTAGAGGGCTTAAGTCCGCGAAACAAAATCAAGCATCCCATGAATAGGACGCTTATCACCAAAATCACATTGACTGCCAATAGTACCCTTTCTTTTCTTTTGATCTTCATCATATGGTTATCTCTACTTCGCGGATTGTTCCATAATTTGCTGAAGTTCTACTTTATCAAAAGAGAACGCCTCATTGCAGTAATGACATACGACTTCGGCCTTACCATCTTCTTCGATAAGTTCTTCAAGTTCACTTTGCCCTAGACTAACAAGCGTGCCTTCCACGCGTTCTTTCGAGCATTGACACTGGAAGCGGAGATCCATTTCCTCCAATACTTCTGCATCAGGCAACAACCGATGAAGCATTTCTTCCAACTCCATACCTTGATCCATTAGGGAAGTGATCGGTGGAAACGCGCCAACTGCCTGCTCAATAGCAGTAATCTCATCATCACTTAGACCTGGCATGAGCTGAATGATGAATCCTCCCGCTTCCATAACCGCATTATCCGTTCCTACCAATACGCCTAAGCCTACAGCCGAAGGCGTCTGTTCTGATATCGCGAAATAATACGTGATATCTTCAGCGATCTCACCTGAAACAATCGGCGAACTACCTGTATAGAAGTCTTTTAAACCCTGATCCTTGATCACATGAACAAAACCAGTTCGTCCAACAGCGCCTGCCACATCGAGCTTACCCAGACTATTACTTGGCAGATGAACATGTGGATGTGTCACATATCCGCGGATATCCCCTACCGCATTTGCTTCCGCATGGATTTGACCAATCGGTCCATCGCCCTTAATTTGAACGTTGATCTTTTCTTTCCCTTTAAGCATCGCACCCATCATGGCGGCAGCACTCAATGTTCTCCCCATAGCAGCCGTAGCTGTAGGCCACGTATCATGTCTTTGACGAAGCTCCTCCACAAGCTTTGTGGTCCGTACCACAAAGGCGCGCACATGACCATTCATGGCTGTTCCTCGGATTAAGCGGTCTTTTCTGTTGTCCATGTCCTCACAGCCTCCTTTGTCTCTATCATGATCCTATCTTATTCTTATTGGTTTCTCTCATAAATTAAACGTAATCCTTCAAGCGTAAGCATCGATTCAACTACATCAATAGTCTTCGTCTCACTTGCAACCAACTCTGCCATTCCGCCTGTAGCAATGACTTTCAGTGTTGGTTCTCCCATCTCGATCTTTATCCGTTCAATAATACCATCCACTTGCCCGGCATATCCAAAAATAATACCTGACTGCATAGCATGTATTGTGTTACGACCAATGACCTTTTTAGGCTTCTCCAACTCAATTCGCGGTAATTTGGATGCCCGTTGATAGAGCGCTTCTGTTGCGATCCCTATACCAGGGACGATGGCCCCTCCAAGATAATTGCCTTCACGATCAATACAGTCAAACGTGGTCGCTGTCCCAAAATCAACAACAACTAGAGGTGCCTTATATTTACTCACAGCGGCAACGGCAGTAACGATACGATCCGCACCCACTTCTCTTGGGTTCTCATAACGCAAATTCAAGCCAGTCTTGATGCCTGGTCCAACTACCAGCGGTGTGATATGAATGAATTTCTGACACATATCTTCAAAGACATTGACCAGTGGTGGAACTACAGACGAAATAATGACGCCTTCAATATCATTTATAGATATATCGGACATTCGAAATAAGTTATAGATCAATACACCGAACTCATCGACTGTAGATTGGCGTGCTGTGCTTAGGCGAAAATGGTGTGCCAGTTCACGATCCTTGTAGATCCCTAGTACGATGTTAGTGTTCCCTATGTCTACTACAAGAATCATAAATCCTGAGCCTCCTTCTTAGCATTGAGGTCAAGACTAATATCTAAATTATCAAAAGAATATGTCAGTTGCCCCACCGAAATAATATCTATGCCACACGCAGCAATTCCTTGAATGGTATCTAAGGATACGTTGCCAGACGCCTCTATTTTGACATGAGGTGACTTAGATCGGATGACTTTTACAGCCTCCTTCATGAGACTGTGACTCATATTATCAAGCATAATGATATCAGCGCCGGCCGAAATTGCCTCATTCACTTGCTCTATATTCTCCGTCTCCACTTCGATGGTCATCGTATGCGGAATATGGGCACGCGCACGACTTACTGCTTGCGCAATACCACCCGCACCCTTGATATGGTTGTCTTTAATCATAACAGCATCATAGAGACCAAATCGGTGATTGGCTCCGCCACCTACCCGTACAGCATACTTCTCTAACATACGATGCCCAGGAGTCGTCTTGCGTGTATCGACTAGTCGAGTAGGCAATCCTTGAAGAGCATTAACGAAAGCTTGCGTCTTTGTAGCTACACCAGATAAACGTTGCAGTAAATTAAGAGCAAGACGTTCACCTGTCAGAATGCTATGTGTACTTCCCTCTACTTCTGCAAGTATCGTTCCTCTATTAATCCGCTCCCCTTCCTTCACATTGGACACAAAGGAAAGTGATGGATCCACAATTTTGAATACTAGTTCAGCTAACGGAATTCCTGCTACAATACCATCTGCTTTGGCATGAATAATGCCTTTAGACTCATCTCCTACAGCTATTGTTGAGAGAGAGGTAATATCGCCTGAACCTACATCTTCCCGCAACCATTGACGTATCGATTCCACTAAATCCTCATTATATCCGTTAAACATCATCGCTGAGTTCCTCCACTATCTCATGGTCACGCTGCTGTAATAGATGCTTCCGCCATAGCCGATCATCTCGTTCCGGATAATCTAACCGATAATGCGCACCACGACTCTCTTTACGTGCCAAGGCAGCCCTGGTAATAAGCAACGAACATGTCAGCATGTTTGCAAATTCGAATTCTTCTTTCTTAAATAGTGCTGATTGAAAAATAGGCATCTGTCGGCTTAGTTCTTCAATCCCCTTCGTCAACAGTTCTTCATTCCGACGAAGACCTGCATTTCGGAGCATAACCTTTTGCAGCTTCAATCGCCGCTCTACGATCGCCTGCATAGGAACGTCTACCCTTTTATAGTCTACCACGAGTGAACCTGGAGACCAATTCAGCGGTGGCAGTTCCCGTATACGATTCACAATCCTACGACCAAACACAAGGGCCTCTGACAATGAATTACTTGCCAAACGATTCGCTCCATGTACACCCGTAGAGGATGATTCACCACATGCAAACAACCGAGATATATTACTTTCACCATTCAAATCCGTCTGAACCCCACCCATCATATAATGAGCTGCGGGAGCAACTGGTATCCAATCACTCGTCATATCCAGGCCATATTGTATACAAGTCTCAACGATAGTTGGGAATCGGTGTTTAATCAACTCTGGTGTCTCATGCGTAATATCCAAATATATAAAGGTTGATTTCGTTTCTTCCATTTCGCTAACAATCGCGCGAGCTACGATGTCACGCGGGGCGAGCTCAAGCATCTCATGATATTTCTGCATAAACCGTTCACCTTTAATATTGCGCAGAACCGCACCTTCCCCACGTACGGCTTCCGATATGAGGAACCGAGGAGCACCAGGGTAACAAAGCGCCGTTGGATGAAATTGAAGAAACTCCATATCACGAATTTTAGCTCCAGCCCGGTACGCCATAGCGATCCCATCTGCTGTTGCTACCTCGGGGTTCGTCGTATACCGATACAATTGCCCGGATCCTCCAGAGCATAGAATCGTTGCATCCCCTTGAACAAAAATACGTTCCCCTCTTGGCCCTTGTACTAGCACCCCAACACATACGCCTTCATCCGTAATGAGATCTAGAACAAAGTGATTGTCCCAAACTTCAATATTATCCTTCTTAATCACTTGTTCAGATAATGCTCTAACAATCTCAAACCCCGTTGCGTCTCCATTGGCATGCAAAATACGTCTATGACTATGCGCACCTTCTTGGGTGAGTGCTAATTCCCCATTATCCTCATCAAAAGTCGTTCCTAATCGGATAAGCTCCTTAACTCCATTAGGCCCCTCATTTACAAGAATATCCACCGCGGTAGAAGAACAAAGACCAGCCCCAGCGAGCAGAGTATCCTGACGATGGTAGGCTGGTGAATCATCCTCTGAAATAACAGCGGCAATTCCACCCTGTGCATAGCGTGTGTTACTCTCCTGTAAAGCACTCTTCGTAATCATTAACACTTGTCGATCCTTAGCTACCTTAATGGCCGTGAATAATCCGGCAATGCCTGATCCAATCACGATAACATCCGTTTTTACTATAGGAAGAGTTTCTAAGTCAAAATCTACCAAATACCGTGGAATCATTACGTTGCTCACCTGTCTTAAGAGAAAGAGTAGCGCATGCTACTTAACTTGTAACATGCGCTCTAGGGAAATTCTAGCTTTATCAGCAACCGCTGGAGGTACATATATTTGTGGCTTCATCGTCTCCAAACATTTCACAAGCTTTTTAAGATTATTGACCTTCATATTAGGGCATACTAGAAACTTAGTGGCAAAGTGAAAAGTCTTATCGGGACTATCCATACGAAGCTGGTATCCAGTGCCGTCCTCGGTACCCACGATAAATTGTTTCACGTCTGATTTTTTACAATATTCTAGAATAGCCGTTGTACTTCCGATAAAATCTCCCAATTCAACCACTTCAGGGCGACATTCTGGATGAACGACAAATGGAGCATCCGGATACTTAGCCTTCATTTCATACACATCTTTGACCGTTAACATATCATGTGTATTACAATAACCTTCCCAAATAATGAGCTTCTTGTCTGTGTGTTGTTGCACATAATGACCCAAGTTCTTATCAGGAACCCAGATGATCTCATCCGAATCTACAGATTGAATAACTCTGACCGCATTCGCTGATGTACAACAAATATCCGTCTCAGCTTTGATCTCAGCAGAAGAGTTAATATAGGTAACTACCTTTGCGTTGGGATGCTGCGCCTTTAGCTTACGAAGACCATCTACATTGACCATGTCCGCCATTGGGCAGCCTGCCCGTTCATCAGGTATTAATACCGTCTTATTCGGTGCAAGGATTTTTGCGCTTTCCCCCATGAAATGAACACCACAGAACACAATCACTTCCGCATCCGTTTGAGCTGCCTTTTGAGCAAGCAGAAATGAGTCCCCTCTAAAATCAGCCACCTCTTGTATCTCATCACGTTGATAATAATGAGCTAAAATGATAGCATTACGTTCCTTCTTTAGTTGCATAAGTCTTTCGCGTAATTCCTTATTCTGTTCCGCCTTACGCTCTAATGCGAGAGCCTCCACCATCGTTTCCCCCTCTATATGTAACTGTATTCTATATGATCACCGTCGTTTGGCTTATTAACGATATTCTCTTGTCTATGATGTTATACCCAATCAACACAAGAAGCCATGGTTGTTTATCAACTAATTTACACAACGTTCATCGCTCTGTCAATCAACCCGCTAATCCACACAAGTAGAATAATAATGCGACCGTAACTTATACTCCCTCAATAATGAAAAAAAAGCCCGTATTACACGACTGTGTAATACGGGCTTCTTGATAAAAATGAACGATACGCGTAACCTACTCCTTATTTGTTCTCAGGAGGTGTTCCGCCCTCATTACCTGAATCGCTAGGATCTCCCTCAGGTGCATTAGGTGTC
Organism: Paenibacillus sp. FA6; assembly: GCF_051550225.1. Classification (NCBI taxonomy): domain Bacteria; kingdom Bacillati; phylum Bacillota; class Bacilli; order Caryophanales; family Paenibacillaceae; genus Paenibacillus; species Paenibacillus sp. FA6. Next base: position 4,878,438 of record NZ_CP188820.1, read on the forward strand.
GATGTTGTGTTTGGAATGTCTCCTAATGGAGCAACATCATCCTCATCACGCTTAGGAAGAATACGAACCGTAACATCACCGACTGTTTCAACGGTTGGTGTACCTTCTTCCTCCGATGGAACTTCCGTCGGTACAGGTACGATCTCAGGAGTCTTATCCTCTGGAAGGAAACCATCATCAATCAGTTGCTTAATCTGATCAATCTCCAAAGTTTCTCTTTCCAATAGGGTATTGGCAATGAGATGCATTTCTTTCGTGTGCTTGATCAGCAAATCTTTACAACGTTCGTAACAATAGTTGGTGAAATTCTGCATTTCCTGATCAATTTCATAGGCAATCGAATCACTATAATTCTGCTCATGTCCAATATCTCGACCAAGGAACACTTGCCCCTGGGAAGAACCGAACTGCATAGGTCCTAGCTTTTCACTCATACCGTATTCCATGATCATGCTACGCACAATACCTGTGGCTTGTTGGAAGTCACTATAGGCACCTGTACCAATTTCTCCGATAAATACTTCTTCTGCTACCCGCCCAGCAAGGAGTCCTGTAACTCTATCCAGTAACTCATTCTTAGTCATGAGCATCCGATCTTCTTTGGGAAGCATGATAACATATCCACCTGCACGTCCGCGTGGGATAATTGTAACCTTATGCACCATATCGGCATGCTCCAAGAAATAGCCTGCAATGGTATGTCCTGCTTCATGATAGGCAACGATTCGTTTCTCGCGATCACTAATGACACGACTGCGTTTCTCCGTACCTACCATAACACGATCAATCGCTTCGTCTACTTCACTCATAGAAATATCTCGACGATTACGACGCGCCGCAATCAATGCAGCCTCGTTAAGTAAATTCTCCAAGTCTGCGCCGCTAAATCCGGTCGTACGCTTAGCAATAACATCTAATCTAACATCGTCAGTAAATGGCTTATTGCGTGCATGTACTTTCAATACAGCCTCGCGCCCCTTCACATCTGGTCGATCAACCGTAATTTGACGGTCAAAGCGTCCTGGACGTAACAATGCAGGGTCTAATATATCAGCACGGTTTGTTGCAGCAATCATAATAATACCTTCGTTACCACCAAATCCGTCCATTTCTACGAGCAATTGGTTGAGTGTCTGTTCACGCTCGTCATGTCCGCCACCAAGCCCAGCGCCACGTTGACGACCTACAGCATCAATTTCATCAATAAAAATGATACATGGTGCATTCTTCTTCGCATTCTCGAACAAATCACGAACACGGGAAGCACCTACCCCAACGAACATTTCAACAAAGTCAGAACCTGAGATACTAAAGAACGGCACTCCGGCTTCCCCTGCAACTGCACGGGCTAACAATGTCTTACCTGTACCCGGAGGACCTACTAACAGCACCCCTTTGGGAATACGCGCGCCAACAGCTGCGAATTTACGAGGATCCTTCAAGAAGTCAACAATTTCAATGAGCTCTTGTTTCTCTTCATCAGCACCTGCAACATCTTCGAATGAGACCTTCTTCTTCTCCTCGTTATATAACCGGGCTTTGCTCTTGCCAAAGTTCATGACTTTGCCGCCGCCGCCGCCCTGAGATTGATTGAAGATAAAGAAGAAGAGCACGAACATAAGAATCAAAGGAATAAACGAGGATAGTAGTGTCAGCCAAATACTCTGACCCTTCATCGGTTCCATTTGAAGACTAAAGCCATACTTCTCACTGGATTGAACAACTTCCTCCAATGCAAACTCACTGTCCGGAATATAAGTCGTGAAAGATTCAGACTTACCGGCTGCAGGCTCCTTATATTTACCAGTCACGAGATAGGCATAACCATCAAATTGAGCCTTCATTTCAGAAATATTATCTTGTTTAATCTGCTGACGTAACTCGTTATATTTAGGGGCGTCAGCAGCCTCCTGGCTATTACTGAGAAATTGAACGATGCCCACCACGACTAAAAATAGAATCAAATAAAAACCAGAATTACGGATGAACCGATTCATCCCGAACCTCCTCTCAAGACACTTAAATTATTTTACCATAACCAATCAGTCTATCTCAAATAGAGGCAAAGTTATACAAGGACTATGCCTTAGGATTACTGACTATAAATCTCCGGTTTTAGTACCCCAACATAGGGCAAGTTCCGGTATTTCTCTGCATAGTCCAAACCATATCCAACGACAAAGGCGTCAGGTAGTCTAAATCCAGTATAATCTGCTTGTAAATTTACCGTACGACCAACGGGTTTGTCAAATAGTGTAACGACACACGTTGATTTTGCATTCCGATTATTTAACAACTCAATTAAGTAACTGAGTGTAAGTCCGCTGTCGATAATATCTTCTACGATCAGCACATCCCGACCCTCTACTGAAACGTCTAGGTCCTTAATGATTTTGACTACTCCTGAAGATTGGGTGGATGCACCATAGCTCGACACCGCCATGAAATCAATTTCTAAAGGCACGGTTATTTGTTTAACCAGATCTGCCATAAAAATAAAGGCACCCTTCAAAACGCAAATCACCAGAGGATTGCGTCCTGCATATTCGGCACTTAACTTGGCTCCGAGTTCTGCAACTTTCTCCCTAATGTCTTCTTCGCTAATGAGTACTTCTAGTATATCATTCTGCAACTGACTGAACCCCCTAAGTTTAACTATAAGACTACATGCCCTTACTATTAACCCAATTCCAATGCATTTGTATCTTCCAAAGACAAATGAAGAACAGAAATGGTCTGCTGATTAATAGGCGCATGGATGGAGCGTCGTATGCCTGGTATCCAAATGATGTCGTTATTTCCATCAAGAATCATAGGTATTTGAGAGCGTATGGATGGGGGGATCTTATCATCGATGAAAATATCCTTCACCTTTTTACTACCGTTTAACCCCATCACTCTCATGGTATCGCCATCTAGCCTGCAGCGCAAAGTCAAGGGGAATACGATTTGATCTGCATCAAACACGGCTTCATGCTCACCTAGTTCTGTTCTTGACCATGACATTCCATTTCTCGGCTCTACTGACATTCTCAAGACCTTTCCAATCTCACTCACCATATGTTCTGGAACAGCTGTACTTAGTTGATATGTATAGCTTAATCGTTGCATATGTGACTTAGGCTGAAATGTAATAATATCATATTCGCGTATGCATACAAATCCCCCGCCTAGATCTCGGCTCCAAGTGGTGGAAAGATTACTCATGATCGCTTCGCGAAGGGACTCTATCTTGTTATAATCGATAAGTTCAGAGTCCACTGACATGTAATTTAATATTAGTTTAATCATCCTCCGTTGTAAAGCGACATGTATGCTCAAAAAGGAAGGTACCCCAAAGGTGAACCTTCCGTCGCTTGTCTGCACTAATTCGCGGAACACTTTCTCGGCAGCAAGCTCCATGTATTCATCCTCAGCAGTCATCATACTTGCTAATTGATTCAATGACTGTGTAATCTGCCCATTATATTGCCCTAAATGAGGTAGTATATCCAGACGGATTGCATTCCGTCTATACTTGGTTTGCAGGTTACTGTGATCAACGGCATATTGAAGTTTTTCACTTTCACAGACATCTACCAGGTCTGTTTTGTATATACGTAAAAGCGGGCGAATAAGTTCCATGTTTTTTATGATTCTTTTAAACTTCATGCCAACAAGACCAGATGGCCCGCTTCCCCGCAGTAGGTGAAGCAGCACCGTTTCTGCTTGATCGTCCGCGTGATGTGCCAGAGCGATAGATCGTGCACCATATTTCACTGCCACTTTCATTAGAAACTCATATCGCTTTTCCCTCGCTGCTTCTTGGGATCCCTTACCACTCTCTGTCATATAGGCAGGAACATCGACTGCCCCCATCACAAATGGAATACCAAGCCCTTCTGCCGTTTCCTGCACCATCACAGCTTCATCATCGGATTCCACCCGGAAGCCATGGTGAACATGGGCGCATATAAGTTTTAGGGGAGTATGCTTCTGTGATATTTCGTGCATAACATGCAAAAGAGCCACAGAATCCGGACCACCGGAGACTGCGACTATGATCGTATCATCAGGGATCCATAGACTCTGTTCTTTCGCAGTCTGAAGCACATGTTCTACTAATATGTGCATACTCATGTCCAGTTGCTCCTTTTCTGCCATAATAACTTTATAACCAAACCGCCAAATAAACGACACCACATAACAACAAGATCGACAAGGTAAATGCAATCCTTAACCAGCGTGGTGTCTTGATTATGGGGCTACTAAGGGAGACGGGTTTATATATCTGTTGCCTCCAACATTTCCAAGCTTGATCGGACCCTTCAAATTCGCCGCGAATAGCCTTCGTCAACCATGCCGCGTAAGGCTTAAGCCTATGACTACGCTGAACAAGTGACAATAGATCAGACATGCTACGAGTCTGTGGAAGATGCTGTGACGATGTTGCCTTCAGTGAGTCCTCATGAAGTAAATGAATGCAAAGAACTGCAAAGGAAAATAGATCATAGCCTTCATCGCTAATTCGAGTACCGGCATTCCAGTATCCCCGATCATACCATTCCGTAAATTGCTTCACGCTACGACCTATGGAACTTACACCACCATAATCAATGAGCTCGACTTCTCCATACTCCGATACCATCACATTCTCAGGTTTCAGGTCTCCGAACACAAATCCTAATTGGTGTAGATCATGAAGCTTCGCTAAGAGCCTCAGACCAACTATTCCTACCCACTCTTTCCCGCGCTTTCGTATAAACCAATGTAAGGGGCTTCCCTCTACATATCGCATCACATAAAAAGGAATGTCGCGTTTCTGCACTGGATAATCATCCACTTCTAGTAAATAGGGACGATGTGCAATACCCTCTTTTTTATCCTTCTTTTTCCGCTCTGCCTGCAATGAAGTCAGAACATTCACTTCTGATTGTAGCTCCAGTGTATCATTACCCATCTTTAGCGCATAATACTCCCGATGACCTACCTTTTGAACCAGATAAACGGTTCCATTCGCGCCACTTCCGAGTACACGCTGGATTACAAAGCGGCTACTCCGCCATTTCCCCGCGATGATCGTACCGGGTGAGTATTCGGCATTAGACGACTTTGCCACCGAGTATCCCTTCTCCCTCATCGGAATTTTCCCGCCATGTTTGATGTTTGTCTAGTGTACCATATCGAAAGAAATCAATCACCTTCATGATCGCAGGCCCCGTAGGTGTAGCACCCTTCATTTGAATTCGGTTGAACAATGACTTTAGGTTAGCATGATCTGTTGTCCAATTCACATTCATAATAGCATCCTCTTCACTGTGCCTTCCCGGATAATGAAATACAGCTAACTCACTAATTCCTTCCCTAGCCTGTAAACTCAACATCAAATCTCGAATCGCTTCTTCCACAGCGGATAGCTTCGGCTTCATGCTTGCACTAGCATCAATAAGTAAGGCTACTTGAAGTGCCGTAGTCTCTGTCAGTTCATCCACGACCTCAACCACCTGTGAACGACGCTGTGGCGGTAAGTCTTCAATCGTTGAATCCCCTAGAATATGTTTCAATTCTCTATTAACTGCTTGTTGAATCGTCTGTACCACCGTCTTACGAGTCATCATTTGCATCGTCTGAGCTAATTTCTGAGTCCCAACAATACGACTAATTCCTCCGCCCGCTTTGGCAATCTCCGAAATTTCCAGACTACCAAGTTCCCCGATGGTTCCGTAATCTATGACTCCTACAACATTTACAGTAATCCCATCTTCTAGAGCATGTGCCGCCGCTAGAATAGGGCTTACCCCCATATTTGAACATCCATCTGTAATTAGCAAAATTTGTTTCATAATCCATCACCCTCCCAATGGTTATATCCTTCTCTCTATCATTTCCAACAATGAGAGATTTCAAACCAAGGTTTCAAAGCGATGCGATACTATTCTGGGCTACTACGTCATAACTAGCTTACTGTGCGTGGTCGTTCCAGCCGTTCCAATCCTGGAACATGTAGTGTTGCCCACTCTGGTTGATAGCGCTCTACTTTACCTACAACGACGGTCATGTCATCCATAATTTGATTCTGCTGATAACGAATCACTTTCTCTAACAAACATTCTGCAATATATTGAGGGTCATTGCTCTCAATCTCTTGAATAATTCTCTTCATCCAGATTTCCTTATTCACCGCATAGCCCGGAGCATCATATAGACCGTCTGTCATCATAATGAGAATATCGCCAGCTTGAAGTTGTATCGTAACTAGATCCACTTCAATTTCCTGAATAATACCAATTGGAAGATTACTTGCAGAGACAAGAATAACCTCCTGCCCTCTTTTAATAAAACTTGGAGTTGAACCAATCTTCATAAATGTCGTCTCCGCTGTGAATTGATCAATCAATGCCATGTCCACCGTAGCATATATTTCATCAGGTGATCGAAGTAGTAAGATAGAATTAACAGATTTGATCGCTAACTTCTCATCCATTCCCGATTGCAGAAGCTGCTCCAATATATTAAGGGCTGAACTACTCTCTTGGCGCGCACGTTCTCCGTTGCCCATGCCATCACTTAAAGCGACTGCAAAAGTGCCATTGCCCATTTCCACTGTGCTAAAGCTGTCCCCTGAGAATACATCCCCACCTTTGGCTGCGCCCGCAACCCCGGTTGTTATTTCAAATGCTTTGGCTGAGCCGAATACAACTGTCGCTAGTCCATCGCGAGTAGTAGAGGCTGTCTCCTGCACTACAGCAATATGTTCATCTAGAATATTGGAGAGAAGCGGAGCAATGATTTTGCGACACTCGTCATACCCTCTCATATAGGCATGAACAATCTCAATCTCCACATGCCCTGAGTCAAGATTGATAATATCGATCCCATGAATAGACAACCCCATCTTCTCCAGCGCTTCCCTAATTTCTTCTTCCTGCTTATACATAGCTTGCCCTTCACGCTTGATTTCTCGGGCCAGATCATCCATGACCTGAGATACACCAGATAATTGTTCTGCTACTAGATGCCTGCTATCGTATATTTGGCGTTTCCACTGCATATCATTTTGATAGAGCTGGTACTGTTTCTTCATGACTTCAAGAACATCACCCGTCTTGTGACATACCCGATTCCATTCAGATGGCAACTTGTCAGGAGAAAGATTGGGTTGATCCTCTATTGCACTCATCATATCTGTCATATATTTATACGTCTGATAAAACTTTGTATCCCAACAGTGTTGGTTCTTAAAGCATCCCGCACACGTTCCCTCTGAGACAGCATTCATGAAATGATCCATCTCTTCTGTACGCTTGCTGACTTCCGATGCACCTGAAATCTGACCAAAGCTTTGAGATAACTGTCTAAACACCTGTGAGAATTGTGTAACCCGGTCTGCCGTCAAATCACGTACTCGCTTTGCATATTCATGTTGGGACTTCGTATGATCCTGCGTTCCAGGTATATATTTAGAAATCATGCCAATAACGATTTTGGGCGTCATCATAAAGAGGATAATAGCTGCACAAGTCTCCCAGGTAGAAGTCATCACACTCTCTGGTCCTATGAAATAAATCGAAAGAATGGATGAACCTAATAGCATTCCAATAGCCACCATAGCTCGATGTCCTTCACGTAACATACCAGCAAGCATACCGGAGAATGCGAGCAGGCTCATCTGATAAATGGCTGAAACATCGGCCAAACTGAGAATAAGACCTGTAATGACACCAACAGAAGCCCCTAACGATGCCCCACCTACGAAAGCAAACAACAGAATCAGATAACGAGAAAGAATATGCTCGATCGATAATGAATAGATGCTCCAACCTACCGCTCCCGTCATAACAGATGCTAATAAAATAATTAAGCAGAGAACTTCCTCATTTTTCAGCTGGTAGTTTTTATTGCGATAAGTAAATACCGGAATGGCTTGAATAAATACCATCGTGAGCACGAAGCTCAATACAGCATCCAATGTCATCATGAGTAGCGTATACCATGTTAGCGATGGCCCTAACAGAACGTAGAATACATTAACGCAGAAAGTACATACAAATACCATCAGAGGCGCATACGATAATTCGGCATGTTCAAAAGATTCAAGTCCCTTATGAATAAGATAAAAAATGAACATTTCTGCTGCAATCAACAACGGTACGGGAAATGGCGCGAATAAACTACCTGCAATGATTGCGACTGTAACGATCGGAAGATAATCTCTCCTTATGAATGCAATGACAGCAAAGAATGCTAATGCAAAAGGGGAGAGCTCGTCCAATATCATCGCCTTTCCCAATAGGAACCCCATGAGTGTCAGCAATAGCATCCACTTCTTCGTTGCAATAAAATAACCCAGTCGTCGAATAACACGCCCCTGTGTCATCCGTGTCATCCAAGGTTCGGCTTGATAAGCTGACTTCGATCTTTCAGCCGCGTGAACACCAGGAAAGTTTACTATGTTTCTCTTTTCCAAAATTGTGACACCACCCTTATAAAGTTTGTTGATATCATTATAAAGTGGTCTTCACGAGAAAGTTTGTCAGAACAGCGGACAGGCCTTTAAGAAATTTCCGACAAAAAAGCCTTGCCCGCGGAATGTCGGGGATATGCCTCAATCGCCTAGCGCATAGCGCTTTAAATCTGCCATAGTCATCCTCAACTGGTTACGAATAGTGAGCAAACCCCCATTTTAGACTAGCGATAGAACATGAGATTACTGGAAATCAGTTGGAAGATGTCGCTAATTTATTCTAGGCGACAAAAAAACCGTAGAGGCTTTGGCCTACTACGGTTATCTTATATTATTTACAATTACACGCGCTTAGCGCCACGTCCACCACGCTTGGATTCCGTGTTCTTCTTAATAGACGATGCCCGTTCTTCACTATCCTTTAGGAAGCGTGACACTTTATCCTCGAATGTAGCTTTGTTAACTGGAGGCTTAAATGAACGCCCGCCACGATCGCGATCGCCACCGCGATTGAAACCACCGCCACCTTCTCTGCCGCCGCCACCGCCAAATCGTTCTCCACCGCCGCCGCCTTCTCTGCCGCCAGTACTACCGCTACGTTCAGGTCTTGGACTTCTTGCTGGTCTAGATTCAACTGGCTTGTCAACAGTTTGTTTGATGGATAGTCCGATCTTACCGTCCTTGTCGACATTGATTACCTTTACGGTCACAACATCATGTATCTTCAAATGATCGTTGACGTCTTTAACGTAATTGTCAGCGATTTCTGAAATATGAACGAGACCCGTGACACCTCCTGACAGATCCACAAATGCTCCAAAATGCGTTATGCCTGTCACTTTTCCCTCTAACTTAGTGCCTACTTCGATTGCCATAGAATAAAATGATCCTCCCTTAAAAATATACAGCAAAATTTATAAATCTTGGCTGTGGTGATTTGATTATACATAATGCGCAAAGTAAGGTCAATATAGTAATGACCTACATTATCGCTTATATTACGGGCTTGATACATCCGGACGAATCGGGGTTTCTTCAGGTCTATATAGACCATAATCCTTACGCGCCAGTTGCCCGATATATTCAGGGTCTTGTAATCGATTAACTTCATATTCTAATTGTAATACAGACTGGTCTGATTCGGCCTGAGTGCGTTCTTTCTTCACCAACTCCATATTAATATCAGCTATCTGTGATCTCTGATTCATAAGAGTATAGCCTGCCCAACCCAGAAAAAAAATCATAAAGCACATCCATATGACCAAACGTCTGCGCCCGCCTGCATATTTAGTTGACTGTTGACTTCTTGATGTCTGCGAGGCATATTTGCTCATGAATGAACCCTCCTTATGACCAACGACTCCATAATTTAACACATATCCCCTTTACCTTCTTCATCCAAGGTTGATTATTCAGCCTTGATATTACAGGTAAAGCCACCCACTTTAGCAGTCTCCAGAATGGATATAAACATCGTAATAGAATGCCCAGAATGAACATCAATAATGTCCCTATCACACGCAAGATTGTTACGACTATACGATATATCGTTCTGATGGGTATCCATACGAGGACTATGATTAATCGTTGCAGTGTATACAATACAAACTGAATTACCTTTATTAACATTACCACAAAACGCTGTGTTGTAACACTTAAGATTAAAAAATAGCTCCAAATCCCTAGAAATAACCCAATAAACGCATAAAAACGTAGCTCTCCCTGGTTGCTAATATGGAGCATTCGAAAAACGAAGACAGCCATCCCACACCAATATATTATATCCAATACATGGATTATCCATTTGGGAAAGCGGAACTGGTTGGACAACACCCGGTAGCTGTCATAGGCCAGTCCCATCATTGCCCCTGAGAATAACATCCAGAACATTGTTATCCACTGAGCATAGGGATTCATTTAAATAGTTTGCCTAGCATTCCTTTATTTTTACTATGGTGGGATCCGGGTTCCAAGTACACAAGGGAATGCACGAGCCCATCGATGGAGAGCAAACCATTCTCTAGGCTTAGATTCTTGATATGTAAATTCTGACCCTTAATCGTCAAGTGACCCAGCTCGGTCTGCAATATAAACTGCTCGCTGTCAAAACTCTCCACATTCTGAACGCCTGTCATATGAATCTGCCTACGGTTCTGCATTTGGAGATCATGACCCTTAGCTTTACCTTGTTCAATCATAGCATGTACCCCTCCTTATACAGATAGCTTATGGCAAGCGTTATCGCATTAGAACTTCGGATCATAAGAAAGAGCGCCCTCTTCACTTAAGAAGAGAACGCTCCGTTATCACTTTTAAATCTATTACCAATCTAGAGTGTTATCTCTAGCAATTGGTTCTTCCTTAATCAAGGTGTAGAGGGTTGCAGCCTCTTCTTTACGAGTACTCTCGGCAAGCCTTTCAACTCGAACCGTGACCAGCTTCTGGCCAAATTGGACAGTAATCTCATCGCCCACTTTTACCGCGCTGCTAGGTTTAGACTCCCGACCATTGATGAGGACCCGACCTTGTTCCGAAATATCCTTTGCTACCGTACGCCGTTTGATTAACCTTGAAACTTTCAGGAATTTATCAATTCTCATACTTATTTTACGGCTTCTTTAAGTTTATTACCTGCTTTGAATGCTGGAACAGTGGATTCCGCTATTTCAATCGCAACACCTGTTTGTGGATTACGTCCCGTACGTCCTGCACGTTTGCGAGTTTCAAATGTTCCGAACCCGATCAATTGTACTTTATCTCCACCTGCTAATGCATCTGTAACCTCACTTAAAAAGCTGTTTAGTACGGATTCAACATCTTTTTTAGTTAAACCGCTTTTGTCAGAAATGTTGTTAATAAGGTCAGTCTTGTTCATTATTCATTACCTCCTAAAGATATCATAAAGAATTTGTTAAACACCCGTTTGGGGTCATTCATCTACAAAACCGTACTCACATTCGGAATTGCACTATATGGGTATTCTTGATTAAGTCTCATATTCCTGCTTTAACGCTGTAGTTTTTTATATTTTCAGTTCGGATTTTGCAACTTATTGACGTTTTGTGTCTTAGCCATAACCCATATTTCTTCCATTTCTGCAAGTGTGCTGTCTTCAATAGATCTTCCCTGTTCTTGTAAATATGCCTCGATAAAATGAAATCGTTGCGTGAATTTCTGATTGGTCTTCGATAGCGCCGCCTCTGGATCCGTGTGAATAAACCGAGCTGCATTCGAAACAGCAAACAACAAATCACCAAGTTCCAGTACTTGCTCTTCTTGACTTTTTCCCTGCTCAATAGCTTCTCGTAACTCGGCTAACTCTTCTTCAATCTTGGCAAAGACACCGTCAATGTGATCCCAATCGAAGCCTACTTTTGCTGCCTTTTTCTGTAGCTTGTACGCCTTCATCAAAGCGGGTAAATCACGTGGTATTCCATCCAGTACAGATACCTTCCCCGGTTCTAATCCTTTGCTTAGCTTCTCCTCCGCTTTCATCTTTTCCCAATTGTTCAGGGCGGATTCGGCATCTTGTGCGATAACATCTCCAAATACATGTGGGTGTCTGAAGATTAACTTATCATTAATACCCTGAATAACATCATACACGTTAAAGGTTCCGTTCTCCTCCTCCATTTGAGAATGAAGCAGGATTTGCAACAGCAGGTCCCCTAGCTCCTCTTGCATATGCTCCGGATCATCCTCATCAATGGTCTCTAGCACTTCATAGGTCTCTTCAATAAGGTTCTTGCGTATGGAGTCATGGGTTTGCTCCTGATCCCAAGGGCATCCCCCCGGACCTCGAAGGATACCAACAATTTCATGCAGTCGTTCAAATGTACGTTGTCGAAGCTGATCCTCATCACTTTTAGGCACATACACGAGAGAAAGATTACCGAATCCTTCTACGCGATCCAATTCATATAACGGCACATGTAGAATGCTCTCCTGTCCCTCTACGCCTAGAGCATGACCCACGATGACCATATAATCATCCGGATAGACCTCCATGAGACTTAGCTTCACCTCAGAAGCCGTAAAGCTATCATAGACTTGTCCAATTAAAGTATGTAACTGCGGCTGTATAAGTATACTGTTGAGTCCTACAGCATCCAATAACTGAAAGCCTTCAATCGGATCGAAACCCAGTCTTGTAAAAGCTTCATCCAAGAAACTCTCCCCACCTAGCACTTGGATCGTAATTCCATGCTCGGGGCAACGTTCACGAAGCAGTTGTACTGTAGACTCTGCTACCATAGGGTGACCTGGAACGGCATAAACGATCTCTGTCCCTGCTTCACCTTCAAGAGCCATGCCGATCAATCGATTGGCAATGGTATCATACACCTCGGGAAAAGAATCATGGGTTTCATATACTTCATCAAAAGATTGAAGCGACACATTCCATTCTTCAAGCGCTGAGATGACAGGATGTTCCTTCGTTCTCACATATACACTGGAAGCATTCTGTAATATTTTCATAATCCCTACTGTGAGCCTATCGGAGTTTCCTGATCCTAAACCTACAACCGTTAATATGGAGCTCATCACTCGTCCCCCGCTCTATCATCATTTTATTATTTATTGTAACTTCCATTGCCTAACGCATGATGTGTAGTTGTTTGAGTAGCTTTGCTAGCCTATGACCAATCTTCGGTAGCATACGAAGCTCTTCTTCGCTGATCAACTTCGTAAGCGCGATGAGCACGACGAACACGATTGCACCTGCCACGACTCCGCTAAGTCCTTCGATCGTGGCAACAAGCCGCCCCGAATGGAGCCCAAGTGTTGCCAGCGTTGCACCAGCCGCCCACTGAGCGCTGCCTGCGGCGCTGGCTAGGCCGGCAAGCACAATCGCCGGCTTAACCAGTACAGCACCGGCGCCAAGGCGCAAATCGGTGCTCCGGGCAAGCAGCGCAACATTAAGCGCTGCAGCCAGGGCGTGCGCTGCCACGCCAGCGATCGCGGCGCCAGTAATGCCAAGGCTTGGCACCAGCAGCAGATTGAGCAGCGTCTTCGCTACAGCGCCGACGAGCAGATGAACGGCAGGCGCCTTCACGACGCCGATGCCTTGCAGGAGCGCCGCAGAGATCAAGCTCACCGTGCTGAAGACCGCCGTAAAGGCGATCCAGCGCATGGTTTCCGTGCCCGCGGCATCCTGATACAACATCATATTGATCGGTGTGGCCAGCACACATAGACCAACGGACGCCGCAAGCCCGATAAGCCAGAACCAACGAAGGGATAGGCGAATCTGATTCTTCACAAGCATGCTATCCCCTCGAAATCTTGCCTCGGCTAGCGCTGGGATGAATAATACAGAGAGTGAGGTCGCAAGCATCGTCACCAGTTGGACCAGTGGAATACCGCGATTGTAGACTCCGAACTGAACCATCGCTCCTGCCTCACTAAATCCATCTGATTTGAGTAGGCGGGGAAGCGTAAATGTATCGACTAAGTTCATTAATGGGATAGCCAAGGAAGCTAAGCAAATAGGAATAGCGTACACTATCATTCTCTTCAGGAGGCTCCAAGAGCTTTCTACCCTCAAAGATGTCAGGGAAGGCGCTGTCCCCCTAACTATAATGCGTGATCTCGACTTTGTTGTTGCTGCGAGCTCCACTGCTGCTGTCGCTGTTGTTGCTACCGTTCCTGTTGCCGTCGCTACTTCCAGAGACGATGTCTTCCTTGCCTTTGTAACATACCTTCGCCAGTATACCAGCATGACTAGAAACCCCGCAGCCCCGCCTGCAGCCGAACCAAATAGCGCCCCTGCCGCAATGGTCTCTGGCCCTGCTTGACTTGCAGTCATATACAGTAGGAGCAGAATCATTACACTCACACGTACACTCTGTTCCACAATCTGTGAAACGGCCGTAGGAACCATATCCTGATGCCCTTGAAAGAATCCTCGTAACAATGACATCATGGGTACAAACAAAAAAGCTAATGAAACATACCTAATAGCAAGAACCACATGAGAATTGTCAATGAGGCGCGCAATCATAGGAGCACCCATATATGTACAGATTCCGAGTGTAATACCGAGCGAACCAATCAGTAATGAGGATAGACGAAGCACTCTCCTGCTTTCCCCAACGTTCCCAGCGGCTTCATTCTCTGCTACGAATTTAGAAATAGCGATCGGGAATCCAGCCATAGCGATGGTAATCACTAGAGAATAGAACGGGTAAATGGTGTTATAAATACCAAACACCGCATCCCCGCCTATATTCTGTAAAGGAATCTTCTGCAACGTGCCAATTAGCTTCGAGAGAATGCTGGCTATCGTTAGAATAAACGCTCCGTGTAAAATTCTAGAAGCTGTATTGCTTTCCCGCATCGGTTCTTCCCTACTTTATGTCGTTATTTGGAGATGATTTACTCTATTATAACTGAAAGTAGCGATACGCAAAAACTCCCGTATCTCTGTTCCGTAAAAAGGAACGAAGGATAACGGGAATTGGATGGTTCAGATATTCTATTGTTCCATTTGTTTGCCTAAGAAAGACGCAGCTGTCTCAGCCATCTTAACTTCCATCTGTGCCATCTTCACGGATTCATCTTTATTCATAAGAATGACGGACCCGATTGGATCACCACCGGATATAATCGGTGCAACGACATAGGATGAAAGTGTCTCCTGGTAGTCCTTACCGATTTCATAGTTACCTTGATTGGTTTCCAGTAATGTCTTGCGATTATCCATACAATTCTCAATAAGTATCCCAATTTGTTTATCTAGATACTCCTTCTTCGAGCCTCCAGCTACAGTAATAAACGTATCCCGATCAGAGATAATCGTAATATGACCTGTCCCTTCAAACAATGACTCAGCATACTCCTTTGCAAAATTGCCAAGTTCACTAATGGGAGAGTATTTCTTTAATATTACTTCACCATCACGGTCAACAAAAATTTCAAGCGGATCTCCTTCACGGATTCGCAGTGTGCGTCTAATTTCTTTTGGAATAACAACTCTGCCTAGGTCATCAATACGACGTACAATTCCAGTAGCTTTCATTTCACATGTTGCCCCACTTTCATAAGATGATAGTTCAACTACTGTTCCAAAGGGGAATAGGTGAATCCCATGAATCAATGTGATATCTGACCATAGTATTCAACCATTTCCATTTCCTTATTCATACATTATTAATTACTTACCTGTTTCCGTTACTGGTGCATCCTCTTTGCCTGTACTAGCATCGGGGGTTGTTGGTTCTTCCGTTCCCGTGGAGTCTTGTCCATTTTCAGGCACTGTTGGTACTTCTTCCGTAGCCTTAGGTGATTCCGGCAAATTTACCTTCTTAATTAGACCTGGTAAATCCTTCGTCATGAACTCATCAATTTTATTGGATCCAAGTAGGTTCTTAATAGAATCCTTCTGCTCTTGTGTTAGCTCCTCGAACGTCGTCTCGGTACGTGATTCTACTTTCATCACATGATATCCATAACTCGTCTCGACTGGTTCACTAATCGTATCGAGCGGAAGTGTCAACGCACTCTCCTTGAATTCTGGTACCCATTTGCCTACAGCAGTATCCTCATACAAACCGCCATTATCCACGGAGCCTGGATCCTCGGAATATTCCTTCACAATTGTTGCGAAATCGGCTCCCTTATCCAGTTTGGACTTTACATCCTTAGCAATCTTCAGAGCGGCTTCCATCGTCCGTTCCTTGCCTTCAGCATCGGTTGTTGAGATCAGTACATGTCGAACTGAAGCCACTGTATAATCTTGTTTCGTTGCATCATATTGTGCCTTTACCTCTTCATCTTTTACCTTGAGTGTCATATCCTCCATAGAGATCATCACTTGTTCAAGATAGCCCTTCAAATCGGCTTCCGTCAACTTCTTCTCTTCCAACATCTGTGTAAAGATTTCATCCCCAACGCTTTCTTTCATTTTAGCTAGCTGATCCGTAGCGGTTTGTCCACCCTTCGTCTTCGCTTCTTCACTCGCCTTCGCACTCAGATATTTAAATGCCACTTGTTGATTCACAAGATACGTCTTGAAATCTTCCATTTCTACAAGTTGTGCATACTCTGGTGACAAAAAGGTAAGGACGTTCATCCCAACATTATATTCTGCTAAGGTAACTTCCCCGCCCTTATAAGAAACTACAACATCTTTATTATCCTTACCGCATGCGGACAATAAAGATAGTGCCAATACCGCTACTAGCGTAATGGACACTAACTTCCATGTTTTTTTATTTAACAGCATTTTGAAGCTCCCCCTTTAATTTAAACGGCTCTCGGATGGCTTCAAGAAATCGTTCTAGAAGTTCCAGCAGCTGCTTTTCTTCAAGCCCCTTACCCTTGACCCGAATGGTCATAACAGACTCTTGTTCAAATTGTACACGTCTTTCGAACGAATTTCCAATTCGTACAAGCTCGGATCGATTTACCGCCTTCTCTTGACCGGCATAAAATTTAAGTGTGACGTCATCTCCACGCTTCACGATCGATTCGATCCCCAGCATTTTACCGTATAATTTCATTCTTGCAACCGCAAGCAGATTTAAGACAGCTTCCGGCAATTCACCGAATCGATCCATCAGCTCATCTTCAAGCTCTGAGACCTCATCAAATGAAGCTGTGGCGGCTACCTTTTTATAAATCTCAATCTTTTGAATGCTATCGTAAATATAATCAGCTGGCAAATAAGCATCTATACCGATGTCAATAAGTGTATTCCACACCTTCTCTGGTGCAGGTTCCTCTCCTAACATCGTCACTTTTCGTTTCTGTATTTCTTCAGCAAGCATTTGCGAATACAGATCGAAACCGACCGAAGCAATGAATCCATGTTGCTCCGCTCCAAGCAAATTACCTGCACCACGGATAGACAAGTCCCGCATAGCGATCTTAAATCCTGATCCTAGCTCCGTGAATTCTTTAATAGACTGCAGTCTCTTCTCGGCAACTTCTGTTAATACCTTATCGCGTTGGTACGTGAAATAAGCATAGGCAATACGATTAGAACGACCTACACGTCCCCGTAGCTGATAGAGCTGGGATAGACCCATTTTATCCGCATCATGTACAATTAACGTGTTCACATTAGGTATGTCTACACCTGTCTCAATGATACTCGTACTCACCAATACGTCATATTCTCCATCCAAGAAATCAAGAATCGTCTTCTCAAGCTCAGACTCATTCATTTGGCCGTGTCCTACGGCCACTCTAGCTTCAGGTACTAGCGCCGTGATCTGACTTGCCATCTCTTGTATCCCTTGCACTCGATTGTATAGATAATACACTTGCCCACCGCGAGCGAGCTCCCGCTCTACAGCTTCGCGAACAAGCGTATGGCTGTGCTCCACAACATAGGTCTGTACGGGGAAGCGATTCTCAGGCGGTGTCTCAATAACGGATAAATCTCGAACACCAAGCATGGACATATGGAGTGTTCTAGGAATTGGCGTAGCAGTCAATGTCAGTACATCCACATTCGTCTTTAGCTTCTTCAGCTTCTCCTTGTGCGTAACGCCGAATCGTTGCTCCTCGTCTACAATGACAAGTCCCAAGTCCTTAAAGATAAGATCCTGTGACAACAACCGGTGTGTACCGATAATGATATCCACAGTTCCCTGCCGAATTCCCTTGATCGCGTCATTCTGTTCCTTGCGAGAACGAAAACGGCTCAACACCTGAATATTAAGAGGATATCCTGAGAATCGTTCCTTAAATGTCTCGAAATGCTGCTGAGCTAGAATCGTCGTTGGGACTAGCACAGCAACCTGTTTGCCCTCGATCGCAGATTTGAAAGCTGCTCGGATAGCCACTTCTGTCTTGCCGTATCCCACATCTCCACAGAGCAATCGATCCATAGGTCGAGCCTGCTCCATGTCTTTCTTGATCTCTTCAATCGCTCTCATTTGATCTCGAGTCTCATCGTACGGGAACATTTCTTCAAATTCTTGCTGTTCTTGTGTATCCTTTTCAAAAGCATAACCCTGCGTGGATTGACGCTCTGCATATAATTTAATCAGATCATCCGCAATATCTTGTACCGTAGAACGGACCTTATTCTTGACACGAATCCAATCATTACCGCCCAGCTTATAAATCTTCGGTTCTTTGTCTTCTGAGCCTACATATTTCTGAATAAGATCAACCTGTTCAATAGGAACGGACAGCTTATCCCCTCCGGCATACAGGATATGTAAGTAATCTTTGTGAATACCGTTGATATCCAAGGTGCCAATCCCCATGTATTTACCTATTCCGTGATTCTGATGTACAACGTAATCGCCAACTTTGAGCTCAGTATAGCTTTTGATGCGCTCAGCGTTATCAATACTTTTACTTAACTTTCGGACTTTGCGTTGCTTCTGGGAGAACATTTCCCCCTCTGTAATGACAGCTAATTGAATCGAAGGTAACTCAAACCCAGTCTGCAAGTTCCCCTGAAGCATCGTTGGCTCATTGATATCGTAATCAAGTAGCACTCGACGCATACGCTCCATACGCTCTTCATTGCTAGCTAGCATCATGACGCGAACGCCAGTCTTCTGCCAACGCTCCATTTCAGATTTAAGCACATTCATCTGACCATGGAAGTCCTGCATTCCACGACTAGTAATATTCAGTATGTTCTGAGGCTGTGTGTGTGGTACTTGTCGTAAAAAAATAGAGAGAAATAACGTCTGGAATCGGCGTTTATAAATAACTTCGTCATTATCAATAGATAACGCTAATTGAGGTAGCATTTTACCATTCTGCATTAAGTGTAAATTCCATTCAGACTCATCTCGTTCTAGCTGTTTGGCGGTTTCTAGTAATCTAGTAGGCTCGTCAAGAATTAGAATCGTATCATCCGGAAGATAATCAAATAAGTGACACTTTTCTGGATACAGTAAAGATATATACTTATATATTTCTGGAAAGTACACATGCTCACGCAACATATCAATCTCACGCTTCATTTCCTCTTGGAGGCGAAGCTTGGCCTGACGATCCGTCATTTTATCAAGCTGTTCTGTCAGTAGGAGATCCAATGCCTCTGCTGCCTGATCCAGCCGTCTATGATCTGCAATGATTTCCTTGCATGGTGTAATCACAACCTTATGAACCTTATCAATAGAACGCTGATCCATTGGATCGAACGTGCGGATAGAATCAACCTCATCATCGAATAATTCTACACGATACGCGAGTGGCAAGGTCATCGGATAGAAATCCATAATACCACCACGAATACTCATCTCACCTTTATTCTCTACGCGCTCAACCCGTTCATATCCCATCTCTACCATTCGCATTAACAACGTGTCCAGCTGCACCGAACCTCCGCATTGGATTGTGATCTGAGCATTAGCCATCACTTCTGGAGCAGGTAGAAGCCTTCTTACACCTGCAAAAGGGGCTACGACAATTCCCGTGAACCCTTGTGCGCATTTCATCAATACATCGATACGCTGCGCTAGCGTTTCGGGACTAGATACTGCGGTCTCAGCTGCAACTAACTCATGTGCAGAATAGAGCAACACTTGATCAGGTGAAAGCGCTTCCTGTAAGTCATCGGCCATTTTTTGTGCAGAGAACATATTATGAGTCACAATTAACATGGGGCGTTTAACCTCTGTATACAGTGAGGCCATCATAACCTGCCTTGCGGATCCAGATAGTCCAGAGACAAGCTGTTCCTTCATACCTACCGAAATTCCAGAAACGATGGATTTTAAATCAGGGTCCTTAGAAAAGGATTCTATAAGTGCTTGTAACAAAAGTGGCACCTCTCTTATTCTTACTTTTTATCTCTAGATTGTGTAGCGTTACATCCCTTTTCTTACCGTCAAAAGAAGCCTCAGCAAACTGCTAAGGCCCTGTAACGACGATCAATTCGCCGTCAAGACGGTAAACGTAAGTCTTAGGCTATATTTCCTTTACTTAACTTTACTGAAGCGGACTACTTAATAGGCTTAATTCGGGATGACTTGTGAGCGCATCATTGCAATAGTCACAAGTGATTGTAACCGTCACGTCGCCGCTTAAATCATACGCTATTATATCTTGGCGTTCTGCGGGGGTCAAGGAATGAAACCCAAGCTGCGACTCAGTTACAATAGCTGAATCAATGGTTCCAATCACTGTTTGACAGTGTCGACAGATGTACTTTATAGACATTTTATGCCTCCTGAAGGTCTTTTATACCTTCATTATGCCCTGAATTGATCCCATTTAGCCTCTCAAGCATTAATCCTTCAAACCATTATACTTAGCCATCGTCTGTTCAAAAGAATGATTGAGGCTGTACTCAACGGCATCACAGCTATGATCAATCATCTGAAGCACGTATTCCTTCTCTTTTTTAGCAAAGGAAGACAGTACATAATCTACGACCGCAAAACCTGGATCCGGACGGGATATCCCCATTCGAATTCGGTTAAATGTTTGAGTTCCTGTATGCTGGATAATCGACTTAATACCATTATGTCCACCGGCACTACCTTGATATCGTAACCGAATTTTGCCTACTGTCGTATCTAAATCATCATAGACAACCACGAGATCTTCCAGTGTTGCTTTATAATAACTCATAAATGCATGGACAGATTCCCCTGACAGATTCATAAAGGTTAACGGTTTAATAAGGACCACTTTCGTGCCACCAATGTGACCCTCACCTATTAGCGCTTTACACTTACTGGGTCCAAAAGTGATGCCATGTCGCGCAGCTAAAGCATCTAGCGCCATAAATCCTACGTTATGTCGTGTCTTGTCATAAGCGGAACCTGGATTTCCAAGTCCTACAATCCATTTCATTGGGTATATATCCTCCATCAGACTTTATTGATACTGCAACACAATGCACGATAAGGGTTATATTTCCTCTACCGAGGAGATATAACCCTGTGTTTATGTTCTGCATTGTTACTCAATCTCAAACAGTTTACTAATCGACAATTCTTCATGAACACGAATGATTGCTTCACCCATCAGAGGAGCTACTGACAGCACTCTAATTTTATTACTTGGGTTCAGATGTTTGATCGGAATCGTATCTGTTACGATAACTTCCTTCAGTGGAGAGTTCTCAAGTCGTTCCATAGCTGGTCCTGATAATACAGGATGTGTACAGCATGCATAGACTTCCTTGACTCCACCCTTCATCAGTGCGTTTGCACCAAGTACAATCGTGCCTGCCGTATCAATAATATCATCGATCAATATCGCTGTCTTACCTTCAATGTGCCCGATAATGTTCATGACTTCACTGACATTAGGCTCAGGACGACGCTTATCAATAATAGCAAGCGGTGCATTGAGGAAGTCAGCCAATTTTCTTGCACGAACTACGCCGCCATGATCTGGAGAGACCACAACAGGATTCTCAATCTGTAATGATCGGAAATATTGGGCTATAATCGGAACTCCCAACATATGATCTACAGGGATATCGAAGAATCCTTGTATCTGCATAGCATGTAAATCCATCGTAATGACACGATGAGCTCCAGCCTTCTCAATCAGATTAGCTACCAGTTTAGCAGTAATAGGATCACGAGAACGAGCCTTACGATCTTGGCGGGCATACCCATAATAAGGTATGACTACATTGATGCTCTTCGCAGAAGCACGCTTCAATGCATCAACCATAACCAATAATTCCATTAGATTGTCGTTCACCGGACCACAAGTAGACTGCACAATATAGACGTGACAGCCTCGAACACTCTCATTCAATTTGACTTGAATTTCGCCATCACTGAAGCTTGTCGTATGGGAATCCCCCATAGGAATGCCGATATAATCAGCAATTTGATTAGCAAGCTTGGGATTAGAGTTACAAGTAAATATTTTAAGTTTGGAATCACAATAAGTCATAAAGTAAAAACCCTCCGTGCGGATTCATTGAATTCTTGTCTGTTATTCATCTTTATTCTTCTTATCTTTAGCCTTATTACGAAGCTTCTCTGCATATCCAGGTTTATTCACCTGCCGTTGTCTAGCAATCGCCATTTCATTCTCACCAACGGAATCTGTTATCGTTGAACCTGCTACAATAAAGGCACCTTTACCAACTTTGACCGGTGCAACGAGATTAACATTGCTGCCAATAAAGGCATCGTCTTCAATCTCTGTCACAAACTTATTGTACCCATCGTAATTAACCGTTATCGCACCACAGCCAACATTGACATTCTTCCCTATCATAGCATCTCCAATATAACTTAAATGGGATACTTTGGAGCCATTACTAATAACAGAGTTCTTCACCTCGACGAAGTCGCCAATCTTAACATCCTCACCAAGCTTAGATCCCGGTCGCAAATAAGCAAAAGGACCCACCGTTGTTCGCGAGCCAACTTCAGCATGATCAAGAACGGAATGCTTAATGATTACGCTATTAGCAATCATCGAAGAATCAATATCACTGTTAGGACCAATGACGCAATCTTCACCTATAACAGTATATCCTTTAATGATGGTTCCTGGAAACAGAATTGTGTCCGAACCAATGGTTACATCTGCACCAATGACCGTCGAAGATGGATCAATAATAGTTACACCATTCAACATATGACGTTTCGCAATTCTTTCTCTCATGAATTGTTCTGCTTCAGAAAGAGCTAGACGATCATTTACACCAATAGATTCCGAAGCATCATCTGTGACATAGCCAAGAACCGTTTCGTTAGCGTTCACCAGAATACCAATCACATCTGTCAAATAGTATTCCTGCTGTGTATTCTGATTCGTCACCTTCTCAAGTGCTGCGAACAATTTGCCATTGTCAAAACAATACGTACCTGTATTAATCTCATGTACCGCATCTTCTTGGGGCGAACAATCCTTTTGCTCCACAATCCGCAGTACTTTACCATCTTCTCCACGAATGACACGTCCATACCCCTTGGGATTATCCATTTGGGCAGTTAATACCGTGGCCGCTGCTTGGTTGCTCTCATGCAACTGCATAAGGCCTTCTAGCGTCTCTGGCGTAACTAAGGGTGTATCTCCGCAAATGACTATCGTAGAGCCTGTCTCATGACTTAATAACGGTGCAGCCTGCTTAACGGCATGCCCTGTTCCTAACTGTTGCTCTTGAAGCACATATTCTGCAGCGTCCCCAAGAAAAGCTTGTACGGCTTTTGCACCATGGCCAACGATCACGATTACTCGCTCACTGTTAACCTGCTTAACGGTATCAAGTACATGTCCTACCATTGGTTTCCCACACACAGGATGAAGTACTTTGTATAATTTGGATTTCATCCTTTTGCCCTGACCTGCGGCAAGAATTATAGCCATTCTTTTCAAGGGTCTTGACCTCCTGCTCTTGAACTCACTACTGAATATATCTCATTCTAGGAAAAAAGAAAAGAGAGCCATAGTTATGGCTCTCTTTTCTTCAAACCCCAATAGTAAAACTTAAGCACCTTCTTCAATCGCTTCTTCTTCTTCCTCTTCAATAGCCGCACGTTCGTATTCTGCCAATACAGCAGACTGAATCTTCTCCCGAGTACCGGAAGAGATTGGGTGCGCAATGTCGCGGAATTCTCCATCAGGAGTACGTTTGCTCGGCATTGCAACAAACATTCCGTTGTTTCCATCAATAACCCGAATGTCATGAACAACAAATTCGTTATCAATGGTAATGGATGCGATTGCTTTCATTCTTCCTTCGGAGTTTACCCGTCGAAGTCTGACATCCGTAATTTGCATGTGTGTGTTCACCACCTTTTTCCATACAGAGACTTGGTGTATAATTCCACACAGCAAACGGAAATCCTTTATTTTCATCTAAAAAATATCCTAAAAACAGGAATCTAAAAAATAAAAATATATTTCGACAGTTTTCTTCGATTTCCGCTCTAAAACCACCTATATTTCACCTCTAAATCGACAAAATTCTCAGGTTTCAGAAGAGGCTCATTATTCGAAGTAATTACCAGGACTCACTAAAATTTGTTTACTTTTGAAATCTACAGCTGTTAATTTGGCAATGGATACATAATCATGAAGCAACCGTTCTTCCGTTTCTATAGCTCCAGACTCTACCAACACGCCGACGCCAGCTACCTCTGCATCAAACTCAGCTAATAAATCCACCATTCCTTGAATGGTACCTCCAGCCTTCATGAAGTCATCCACAATGAGCACTTTCGATTTATTCTTTAAAGCGCGTCGAGACAAGGACATCGTATGAATGCTCTTGTGTGAGCCAGATACATAATTAATGCTTACTGCCGATCCTTCCGTCACTTGGTGATCTCGGCGAACCAGCACAACGGGTAGATTAAGCTGTGCTCCTGTGGCGTAGGCCAAAGGAATCCCCTTCGTTTCTACTGTCATGACACAATCAATCTCTTTCTCTGCAAATGCCGTTGCAAAAATTTTGCCCGCTTCGTTCATGAGCGATGGTTCTCCCAGCAAATCAGACATATATAAATATCCTCCAGGTAAAATCCGGTCTCGCTGTTCTAGCTGAGCGCATAAATTCTGTGCATACATAAGCGCCTGCTTGTTCGTCATCTTAGGAATAAACCTTACTCCGCCCGTTGCTCCTGCGAATGTTAGGAGGTCTCCCCCTCCTTCATCCTCAAACACCTCTTTAATAATGGCCAAATCTTCACTAATGGAAGATTTGGCTGCTCCATAACGATCTGCAAACGTGGTGAGGGGAATTAATATATGTGGTCTGTTTAACAAATATTGTGTCATATCTACTAATCGTGCGCTACGTTTTAATTTTTTCACGAAATACTCCTCGCTAAATCCGAATATTATATATAGAATATATCATTTTCATACGTCTTTGCACAAGAGTTGTGAAGGTCAGGTTAATAAACGAACAGCATATACCTCACGACAGAATCCCCGTAGCCCATTATAAATTCTAGGTACTTTTGATTCTTTCGATACTAAGCCGAACACCGTTGGCCCACTACCTGACATTAGCGTACCATCAGCACCCAGCCTCATCATTGCTTCTTTCAATTGTTGTACTTCCGGATGCAACTTAAGTGTGACATCTTCTAGAACATTACCGAGTTGACCACAAACCTCGTGGAAGTTACCCGCTTGGATGGCGGCAATCATAGCGGATGCAGACGGATGCTTCGATATCTGATTACTATTCAATCGAGTGTATACTTCCTGTGTCGATACATTGATAGGCGGTTTGGCTAGCACAACCCAACATTGTGGAGGATTAGGAATAGGACGTAGCAATTCCCCTCTCCCCGTAGCTAGCGCTGTCCCACCAGTCACACAGAAAGGGACATCAGAGCCAAGTTCTGCCCCCAACTGTTGTAGTTCCTGCATTGGAATTTGAAGCCCCCAGAGGCGATTCAAGCCCCTAAGCGTGGCGGCTGCATCGCTACTACCTCCAGCTAACCCGGCTGCCACTGGGATTTTTTTGTCTAAATGAATATGAACACCCTTCTTAACATCATATCGATCCTTGATGAGTCTGGCAGCTTGGAAAGCCAGATTCTTCTCATCCAGCGGAATATATCCCACCTGACTCGAGATAATGATTGTATCCCTAGGTAATTCAACCATCTCTAAACGATCTGCCAGATCGACCATCGTCATCACCATTTCTACCTCATGATAACCGTCGGGACGCTTATGTAATACATCCAGCATCAAGTTAATTTTTGCCGGTGCTTTCTCATAGGTTTTCATGGCGCTCACCCACCCTTAAGTTTTCGCTCGTAATAACTTCACACATTATAACAAACTGTCTCATTCAAGTCATATAAGTTTATGATGATCATACCTTCCATCTGTGAAACAAAGTGGGTAAGCGGACTGTATAGCTGCTATTTCGGAAAAAGAGTCTCTGGGGGCGCTTGAGTGGACAGTAGATCGCTTATTCGTTCGTTTAGGAGTGGCTTTCTACGAAATTGGTGCCAATAGCAGATTGCCTGTCCGCAAGCAATTAGAAAACGAGGATGCGAGACAAATATCGACTCCTGTGTCCATTGATCCTTTCACGAATATAGAATCAATCACCGGTAATTGCATAAAGTGCACTTAGATTCTACCGAATTGCCCTAATGCTAATTTTAGTTGCATTAACGACATTTAGTTACTGGAGAATGCCTACTTTTCATTGTTATCCCTATTTTAACTGTATGTTTTGCATCTATTTCTCTCCATCCTAGCTCTTCCCCCAAAATAAGTGTACCCTCTACAACTATTTCACTTACTTCTGCTTCCCATCATGAGTAAAGACCTTTTCGCAAGCCTAAAGCTACCTTGTATCGACTTGAAATTCAAAAAGAGACCAACCCCATAGGGCTGATCTCATTATTAATTTCAGACATTAATCGGGGGTTCTAGCTGCTGCCTTCTCTGCAAGCTCAATCGCTCGCTTAACCATGTTCCCTGCATCTTTGGCTCTAATTCCTCCCCATCCATCTTTCTGGACGGTGTCATAGAAACCTAAATCCTTAGCAAGCTCATTCTTGAGATCCTCTGACATCACACTACGCTTCCTACGGCTCATTAAAAATCCTCCTTTTCTGCAATGGGGATGAATGACCCTGATAGTATAACTCAGCGAACACCTTCTCATTCACCATCCATTAAACGGAGTGGACAGGCCTTGGTTTAGCATAGCCTTCTTTTATTTCGAAATCCCTTAAAACCAAAACAGCCCTCACTAGGAGGGCTGTCGTTGGTTTTATAAATTTTATTTACACTTTGATATACTCAAGCAAAGTTTCAATGTTATCTTCGCAAATCGTCACTTCTACCGAAGAAGTAAGAATATCTGCGTAACTGTATGAAACACGTTTAAAGGTTTCTTGTTCTTGATCCAGCTTTACAATAAATACAGAAGGGTACGTTTCTTCCAAAACACCAGTTCGCTCAATAGTCTTCCGGCGTCCACCATTGGCACGTAACATAATTTTTTGACCTACATGAGCATCGAGACTGTGCTTGATCTCTAACAGTGCATTTTTAGCCATGTCTAACGACCACCTCTTTCCTTGTCCATTATAACGAACAATTCGCAGGTTGTCAAATCAAAACAATAATTATATCAATAGTATTTTTATATTGTCAACGATTTTTTTTCAGGACTATACTACCGCTTCATAGAATACATGAAACAAGAAGAAACCCGAATCTGAGAAACAGATTCCAGGTTTGTAAAAATCACATCGCAGATGGCGTCACTTTTAGCGTAGACAGATCATGAAGACGTGGTAGACCCATCCTATAACTTCCACGGGACTCAATTCCGCCAACACCCTGACTACCACTAATGGTATTACCTAATACATCGTTCATATTGATGGTTTCTCTGATCGATGTGAATGACGCCTTAGCAGCTACGTATACTGGATCAAGCGCATGAATAAGAATTCGACCTGGAGAACTAGCAAAATTAGCCCCAGACTGAAGTAATGCCTCGAAATGAGATTGGCAGGCACCCGCAACAATCGTCAATGAATCCAAATTTCGATCATACCTTCGAGCTGCCAGGATAGCGGCTACGAAATTTTGTGAGTTTTTATAGCTACTCAAGCTATGGAGATCTCGGTTCTGCCTGTGCTTCAACACGCCATCATGACCTGTAATCACCACAATATCAGGCTGTACTTGTGGCAATAACCGATATAGAGCATCCGCCATACCTGATTCCCTGACATAATGACCCTCTGCGGGTACGCGAAGCTGCTCATAGACGAGAAGGCTTTTTTGCAAATAATTAGGATCTCCATCCAAATGAAGCACTTTGCCAGGTACTTCGAAGTAGGAGATTTCCTTCGATAGTTCCCTACCCCCACTTATTTGAGCTTGATGTCGTAATGATTGCTCTGCTCGCTGACGCGAAAAAGAGGATAAAGACTCATTCGCTCTCTCCTGAGCCTCCTGGATCTTTTCACTTACAAGTACCGATGGTGCCTTCACCAAATCCTTAAGAGGGGAATCCGCCAATAGTCTAAACTCCGTGCCTTTCAGGATGGCGTGGTCTTGCTGTAATTCTTCGATACGAAACGCAATATCGCCGCCATACGACCGGCGGACAACCAAGTCGCCCAAATTCATCAGAACATCACCCCTACCCCATGATATGGGCGATGTTCCCTATTGGTTCATCTTTTTTGCATATTCATCCCACTTGAAGTTCCA
Organism: Paenibacillus sp. FA6; assembly: GCF_051550225.1. Taxonomy (NCBI): domain Bacteria; kingdom Bacillati; phylum Bacillota; class Bacilli; order Caryophanales; family Paenibacillaceae; genus Paenibacillus; species Paenibacillus sp. FA6. The sequence continues at coordinate 4,906,993 of NZ_CP188820.1, forward strand.
TTTATCACACAATACCGGCTTCTAGCAGCGTATTACTAAGAGTAGCATATTCCTGCAGACTGAGTGTCTCCCCACGCCGTGATGGTTCAATTCCAGCTTGTACTAACAATGCATCAATCCGCTCACGTCCTTCAGGAGGCGCAAAACGGCTCTTGAGGTTATTGGAGATCGTCTTACGTCGCTGAGTGAATGAGGAGCGTACGACATCGAAGAAATGCGCCTCATCATGTGCATCCACTGGTGGTTGTTCTCGGACCGTGAGACGAATAACGGCAGAATCCACATTCGGCTGAGGTATAAACACGGTATTAGGTACAGTACAGATCAGCTTAGGCACACTGTAGTATTGAACGGCAATACTAAGGCTGCCATATTCTTTACTTCCTGGTGATGCTGCCATACGCTCTGCTACTTCCTTCTGAATCATGACGACAATATGCTCCAATGGAAGCTTCTCTTCCAATAACTTCATCAGAATGGGTGTTGTCACGTAGTAAGGCAGATTAGCCACCACACTGACCTTAGACACATCCTTGAAATTCGACTCAAACAACGCTTTTAAATCAACTTTAAGCACATCTGCCTGTTCAACATGAACATGCGGATACGGCTCCAACACTTCTTTCAATATCGGAATAAGACGTCTGTCAATTTCCACAGCAGTTACTGTACCTGCATTCTGTGCGAGCTTTTCTGTGAGAGCCCCAATTCCGGGGCCAATCTCCAGTGCCCCTTTCGTTCCATCCAGCTCTGCTGCATCAACAATATTATTCAGTATATTCTGATCAATCAGAAAGTTCTGGCCCAAACTCTTCTTAAAAGAGAAACCATGCCGTCTTATAATATCCTTCGTTCGCTTTGGTGTTGCGATGCTATCTATGTCATTCATCTGATCCTTAACCTCCCTCTTCAATTTGGGTGAGGGCACTAACGAATTCATCACGCGTAATTTGAAATATAGCGAGACGCTTCAGAAATTGCTTGCCATTACAATACCCAATTCCAAGTATGTTACCCATTTCCATTCTGCGGGCAGATGCATCAGGGTGAACCATTAGCCCTGCTTGCATCAGATCCTCCATGTCAATCATACTCTGCGAACCCTCATAAGAGGTATGTACTCGAGCTAGTGCATGTCGGATCGCTTCAGGTGATGCATTCTCCACCCCAACGTCTCCTCTACGCGTCGCATCCGCTTCAGGAATGAAGGCATGCTTACAGCCCTTTACTTTGTTGGATATGATCTTACGAATCCGTTCACCTGCATGATCAGGGTCAGTGAATATAATAACCCCTCTGCGCTCTTGTGCTAATGCAATCCGCTGTATCGTACGTGCATTAATAGCAGAACCACCGGTCTCGATCGTATCCGCCTCTACGGCCCTCTTAATTGCTGTCGTATCATCGCGACCTTCCACGACAATGATTTCTTTGATCATAACGATTCTTCCCTTCAGGGCTAGTATCACAACAACAAAAAGAAGAGGATTAATCCCCTTCTTTAGTATGGCTTCCATTATGACCTTAATAGTATAGGAATAGAAAGCTGTTGTAAAACAGTTTAGTTCAGTTCAGGCTTAACGGGCCCGATCACATATATCGTTCTTCCGTTCTTACGACCGAAATTACGAGCATTCTGCAATGAGTCATAATATACATCGATCTTGTTGCCTTTGATCGCACCACCTGTATCTTCTGCACGCCGGAAGCCAATGCCTTCGATGTATACCCACCATCCCATAGGAATGACACTAGTATCCACTGCAATCGTACGACCTTCCGTTACACGTGTGCCTGATGCAGTTCGTGTTCCTATACCTGGTTCTTCTGAAGAGTACGCCGTCATAGACACATTCTTAAGCACCTTTTTATACTTAAAATCAACGCCAGCCTTGCTAGCTTGATTATTCTCTTTACTTACATTCGTAACCTTAGCCTTCTTGCTAGTCTTATTACTTGCCACCGTAGATGCTAAGACGATCGGCTTGGGCTGCTCTACCTTCGTACCTACAGCAACAATTTGATCCTGTACTTGGCTCTTTACTACTTGGCCAACCAGGCTCATCGTTACAAATTGTCCATCTTGATATATTTTCTCGATCTGTTGGACTATTGCCCCAGACTGTCCATTCTGTACCACCTTGACGTTTCCTTTCACAATCGTTGGATCGGAAGTCTTGATGACTCGAAAGGGGATTGCTTCTACACGCTCTACAATCTGTTTGTTTATCCGGACAACCTTAATGTCCAACTTATCTGTGATCTTTGTATTCAATTCGGGAAATACTTTGTCGTGTACATCCAAAGTAATGCCTAGTTGCTTAACAGCATCTTTAACAGTCCCTTGCGTAATGAACCGAGTAACCGACTGACCATCGGCTGTTACATTAATCTCGACAGCACGTTGAATATGAACTTTATCGCCGTCTTTAAGCGAGCTGTTCAATGACACGGAGACCTTATCTTCCGGTCTTAGCATAACAGCTTGCTCATTCAGCATTTCCTGTAACATAGCATGATGGGTTTCTACAGCACTCACATGTCCATCAATCACTAAATACACTTGTTTGCGTTCTTGAATGCTGACAAACAATAGAACGGTCAGGGTAATCGCTATAAGGGCAATAGCTGCAACTGAGATCTTACTTAAACTTTCATGCTTCCAACGTGTTGCGTAAGTCATGCTGGATGATGATGAATCATGGGTTTCTTCTTTAAAAATGCCCACTTTCCGATCCTCCTTCATAGCCTCGCCGTCTGAAAAAAACCATATGTGTAATTGACGCGACTATAATTAAATTTGTTCAGGATACTAAAACAATATCTATCCTGCATCATGTACCGGTCTGCTCGTCATGATTGTCACCCCCTAATAAATAAGGATATGATGACAATTTTGTCTTTATTCAAAAAAGAAGCCTAAAGAAAGAGTTAGAGGAACTCTTTCGTGGCTTTCCCATGTCTGAATAATGGAAATACATGCACGAGTTTGCCTCTCTTCATATGCGCTTACGAGGTTAGCTGTCGGGTTTGGGCAAAAGAGAGTTGCCCGATCTTAGGTCAACCGCTCATGGCGACTGCCCTTGAATTCACCCCAAAGACCCAATAAAAGAAATCAAATATGACCTTTACCACGTACAATCTTGATGGGTCATATTGGTTCCCCCGTTCTCCAAACGTCCGGAGATTTAGCGAGACTGGTTCAAGAAAATAATAAGCTATCGATTTGCGATCAGCTTATATCACTGAAAAGATGATATCGCGTTTCGATGCATGTTGTAAAGCATCAATCAACCACAAATTTCTGAATAAATGGTTAAATTTTTGTAATATTCGCTCTTTACACAACGATAAGGCATGATTAAGTCGTCCGATCTCACTCTTTCAGCTAGTTTGCTCACTCTTTCACGATATACCAAATAAATACAGGGCATTTTTGGTGGTTATTTGAGCAATTTCCTCGATTTCAACACCTTTAATTTGAGCAGCTGCCTCAGCTACTAGTCTCACATGAGCCGACTCATTTCTCTTCCCGCGAAATGGATGTGGGGTAAGATAAGGGGCGTCCGTTTCGATCAATAATCGGTCCATTGGCACTTGGGCTAATACCTCTTTTGGTTGTTTGGCATTCTTGAATGTAATCGGACCACCAAATGACAAATGAAATCCCATATCAAGACAAATTTTTGCAGTTTCCCAACTACCAGAAAAAGAGTGCATTACACCCCCAACCTCACTTGCCTTTTCCTCGCGCAGAATTCTAACGATATCTTCATGCGCATCTCGATTATGAATCACAATCGGCATCTTTAATTCACGAGCTAGTCCAATTTGCTGGCGGAGTACCTGTTGTTGTATATCCTTAGGTGATGTATCCCAATAATAGTCCAATCCGATCTCGCCAATGGCTACGACTTTATCATGTTTACAAAGGGAGGCAATCCATTCCATATCTCCCTCTTTCATCGTTATCGCATCTACTGGATGCCACCCTACTGCCGCATAGATAAAATCATATTTCTCAGCCAATTCCATCGTTGACGGGATCGTCTCCCTGTTAAAGCCAATATTGATCATTTTGCCTACGCCATCTTCAACTGCCCGTGCAATAACCTCTTCACGGTCTTCGTCGAATTGTGGGGCGTCTAGATGCGTATGTGTGTCGAACAACATCATTATAAAATCTCCTTTTTGAACTCTCACTTTTATTTTTTTACAAATACTGCTATTGGTTCTGAACCTCAATTATCTTTGAAAATACGGGCAACAGAAGGGGAAAACGACGATAAGGCAGCCTCGATCTTCTGTTCAGGGTAATATAGGCGGAACTTACCACGTTGGAGACCACTTATGGACCGTACAATATCCGACACTTCAGATATTTCCATTAGTTTTCCTTGTCGATCTAGTAGTATGATTTGCTTCTGACTAGCTTCATCACCCGAGTGAAATACATCATAAGGAAGATCACTTGGAGAATCAATAATTAGATCATATTTCGGATCCAGTCCGCTTTGATAGAACTGATCACGAATCTCATGAATCATATCTCTATCCAGCGGCTCCAACTCTACATATTTATACAGTCTGCGATGCATGAATCGACTACAAAGCTCGCTAAGTATGGGATCCTTCTCCGTGCTCCACTGCATAAATGCAGTCTGAATAAGAGCCTCATCTAATTTCAAATACTGCTCAACAGTCACTTCATCTTTGAATAAACTAACCAATGGCTTCATCATAAATTCAAAATAATACCCACTAATATATAACTCCTTAGCACGTTGAAATATAAGCCTAAGAATGATCTCTGAGCTACGCGTCACAGGATGGAAATACACTTGCCAATACATCTGGTATCTTGCCATAAGATAATCTTCAACGGCGTGCATTCCTGATTCCTTCACTACGATTCGTCCTTGATGAGGTCTTAACATTCGTATAATTCGATCGACATCGATTGTACCGTAATTCACACCAGTATAGTATGCATCACGTAACAAATAATCCATACGATCCGCATCAAGTGCGCTGGATACGAGATTGACAACAATCGGTTTATGGTAGGTTTTTCCAATAACAGAGGCAACCCTTTCTGGAAATCCGGGCTCAACCTGACTTAAGATGTCATGTATTTGCGTATCTCCCATAATAATGCGAACTGTCCATTCTTCATGATTCATATGAAAGGCTTCTTCTATAGAATGAGAGAATGGTCCGTGTCCGACATCATGAAGTAGCGCAGCACAAAGTGTGACTAATTTCTCTTCCTTCGGCCAATCAGAATAATTATTTCTTTCAAATAATGCAATAATTTGTCTAGTAATTTCATATACGCCCAGTGAATGTGAGAATCGGCTATGTTCTGCTCCATGAAATGTCAAATAAGATGTTCCTAATTGACGTATACGGCGTAAACGCTGAAATTCAGCTGTATTGATCAATCGCCAAATGGTTGTATCTTCCACATGAATGTAATTGTGAACTGGATCTTTGAATACCTTTTCTTCATTTAAAGGATGCATCATATCATTTCCCACTCCTTTGGTATACTATTTATACATAAATTATGTCGTCTATTGTCGAATAATAGCGCATTTAGTCATGTGTTTTAGCATCGAGCCATTATTTACTTCATCCATTATTTTTTATAAATTAGTTATGTAACATCCTACATGACAATACTTCTCTAACCTTTTCTGAAATTTAGTTCTATTCTTATGTTGACTAAATTGGTAATGGTTGGTATTATTAATATCATAAAAGTAGGAACTATGTCGAATCATGGCATTTTTAAACACACGTTCGAGAGGGGCAAGACTTAATATGATGAAATCTACTGGAATTGTAAGAAAAGTCGATGAACTAGGACGGGTTGTCATTCCAATTGAATTACGCCGTACACTTGGTATTGGTGAGAAGGACGCTCTAGAGATTTACGTTGATGGTGAGCGAATTATCCTAAAGAAATATGAGCCGGCATGCATCTTCTGTGGCAACGCCGACAACGTTATTTACTTTAAAGGGAAAATAGTTTGTAATGAATGTGTCTCAGATATACCAACACCTGTGACAAACTAAGCAAAATAGGTTATACTAGGAATAATTAATTTGTTAATTCAAACCTTTATTATATCTCCTTAATGTCTTCCCAAGCTTTGTCTCAAAGCTTGTGGGAGACATCTTTTTTTATAAAGGAAAGGCTGCCTCACTTGACAGCCCTTCCTTTATATCCCTGAACAAATCATTCTATAGCAAGGCATTATAAACATCTCGTTTCGATACACCACGATCTGTGGCAGTTCTCTTCATCGCATCTTTCCGAGATTCTCCATCCCTCTCATAGCGTGTCACATGTTCTTCCAAAGACAACTCCTGCCACCAAGCGTCCTTTCTCTTCTGTTCTTCTTCCCGGCTTGCCCCTTCCACAACTAATACATATTCTCCAATAGGTGGATGCTCACCCAGCCATGTTAGACAATCCTCTATACTGCCGCGTACCATTTCTTCATACCTTTTCGTCAATTCACGTGCAAGTACGATCCGCCGATCACCTAGAAATTCTAGCAGGAATCCTAAGGTCTTGATAATCCGATGTGGTGACTCGTAAAATAATAACGTTCCTTGTGCGTACTGCACAGAAGATAGTACCGTCTGAACATCTTTACGCTCACGAGGTAGAAATCCAGCAAAGGTAAACCTCTCTGTCGGAAGACCAGATACGATTAATGCCGATAAGGCAGCATTTGCACCCGGAATAGGAACTACTGGAATCCCCTCCGCAATAGCTAACTGTACAAGGTCTGAACCTGGATCAGAAATGGCTGGTAGACCAGCATCACTGACCAATGCTAAATTTTTTCCTTCTATTATATACCGAATTAATTCAGGCCCACTCGCAGCCTTATTATGCTCATGATAACTAAATAAAAGCTGCGGTGTTATTTCATAGTGGGTCAATAACTTACGTGTCTGACGAGTATCCTCTGCTGCAATAATATCACATTCCTTTAATACTCTTACTGCTCGAAAGGTCATGTCCTCTAAATTACCAATCGGTGTCCCCACAAGATACAACACTCCGCTACTACGTGACGTTTCTCCTTGAAAGCTGCTTTGTTTGGTTATACTCATACTTCACCTTCTTTTGATCCGTAGTAAATTTCCAATAGTTCAGGGCAATATTCATTCTGCTCGTTATACACGATAAGTGGAGGTAGGATTCTTACCTCTGGTTTCCCATCTCGTAATGCTTCAATCAATACCATATTAGCCTCTGCATTCGCCCGAGGATGTACGAATCGAATTCGCTTCGGTTCAAGTCGATACTCCCGCATTAGGCTCATTAGGTCACCTAAGCGTTGGGGTTTATGAACTATATTTATCTTTCCACCTGGACGAACTAGCCTCGAACATGCCTGCAATACGTCCTCCAATGTACAATGGATCTCATGACGTGCAATGGCTTGATGTGAATTAACCTTAATATCACTACCATTTAACGGCATATAAGGCGGATTCACCGTAATCGCATCATATACACCATGCCCGGTCTCCTTATAAAGATCACGCAAGTCCCCTTCGCGAATCACGATGGATTCCTCTAGTCCGTTCAGTTGAACGCTACGACGCGCCATATCAGCGAGTCTAGGTTGAATTTCAATACCTTCTATTGAGGCCTTGCTTCGAGTCGTTAGCAGCATTGGAATGACGCCATTCCCTGTACATAAATCTAATATACGTCCTCTAGGAGGAACACTTGCAAATCGAGCTAATAAAACCGCATCCATCGAGAAACTGAATACTTCATCGCTCTGAATGATTCGCAGATCATGCGTTAATAAATCATCAACTCTTTCTGAATCTTGCAGAATGACATTATTTATATTCATACACCCAATCCTTACATCGTTATTGTGTCTCTTCATACCACTTTAAGGTATCCGCCTCTGCCGAAATATAAGAAGTAGAGTATCAAGCAAAACTTATACTTTATTATATTTTCAAAAAAAGCCGTAGGCAAATTCCCTACGGCGCATCATTGTTATTTATTCAAAAAGGAAAGACAGAACAGACAGTCACCTTCCGTTCGTAAATGTCCGTAATAGACATTACAAATATGGAAGCCTTCGTGATATAACCTTGCAAGGTTATCATATCCCTCTCCAACCACATCTTCTGGCACCACATGCTGATGCGGTATAGGAGATTTGTCTCCTTCTTCCTTCAGTTGAGCTTCTCTTTTCAGAATAATACGAAGCCGCTCATTCTCTAAAGCTAGTCGGTTGTTCTCTTCTAGTAGCTCTTTAACAAGTGATTTCAAATCACCTAAATCATTGTGCAGATGATCCACTTGTCCTTCCATATCCTGTATGCGCTGAAATACATTTTTCTTCTCCATGTTTCCACCCCGAACAGTAACCTTTTATGGTCTACTTGATGACAACGTCATCCATTGGAAGTTCCTTAACTTTGCCAATCTCGAACAATTGTACGTGAACACTTCGGCTGCCAGCATTAATCCCCACTACTTTGCCATCTCCTAATGAGGTAACAACCATCTTACCTATGGAAGGTAATTCTTCTCTTACACTTTCATAGTTATCATGCTCAAACTTAAGGCAACACATGAGTCTTCCGCACAAGCCTGAAATTTTGCTTGGGTTCAACGATAAGCGCTGATCCTTCGCCATCTTAATGGATACCGGTTCGAAATCACCGAGCCAAGATGAACAGCATAGAATTCGTCCACATGGACCAATTCCCCCCAACATTTTGGCTTCATCTCGCACACCAATTTGTCTTAGCTCAATTCTAGTTCTGAAGATACTTGCCAGATCCTTGACTAGCTCTCGGAAATCCACTCTTCCTTCAGCTGTGAAATAGAATATAATTTTGTTTCGATCAAAAGTAAATTCTACATCCACAAGCTTCATTTTGAGTTCGTGTTCCCGAACTTTATTTAAACAGGTTGCAAACGCATCCTTTGCTGCCTGCTGGTTCTCTTCAACAATACTTGCATCGGAATCACTGGCGATACGAATGACTTTCTTCAGTGGCAACACCACATCAGATTCGCCAACCTCTTTTTTTCCAATAACAACCTTTCCATACTCGATCCCTCGCGCTGTCTCAACGATAACGTGATGGTCCTTTGTAATAGGAAAGTCCAATGGATCGAAATAATAGATTTTGCCCGCTTTTTTAAACCGGACACCCACTACACTGTACAAAGACTAACCCCCCTACCTCTTACTACATAATATTCCTGAAGTCATACAATCATTATCCCAGACCAATCAAGAATTGTTCCAGACAGAGTTGTCCATTCACATTATAGCGTAGCTTCTTCTTTCCCTCTGCTGCCAGATCCATATAAGAGACCCATTGCGCATGAGTTCGTGAAGTTGCATGTGTTGACAAGAACTCTAACTGATCTATAAATACGATACTTTCATGCCTATCATATTGCACATGCAGCATATCTTTGAACCACAAATGAAACAAGTTGAAAATAATATCTAGATGTTCTGAGAGCCCTGCTTTGAACAGCTTCGTTCCCGCCGTAATAAGAGACGTACTCCCTCTGCTCATAGACTCCTTTCCTAATTGTAACACTACGTTTCTAATTTCTGCAAACCAATTCTGCTCTAGGAGCTCCCTGCATCCTTCCAAACCGGAAGATAAATGGACCGCACAACGAACTAATGATGAAGGATATCCTTCATGAATAAGTACCTCAAGCATCATTGTTGGACTTATGGGTCTAAAGGGAACCCGCTGAGACCTCGATTGAATGGTTGGAAGCAGTGCTTGTACATTCTCTGATATAAGAATGGCTACCGCAGGAATAGGTGGTTCTTCCAGAAATTTAAGTAAGCTGTTGGCCGCCTGATTCGTCATCGTATCGGCCTGGTCAATAATGTATACTTTTGGATTCTTCGATTCCGAACGATAGGAAAAGACCCGCTGTAATCCACGGATCTGGTCAATTTTGATAGATGCGCCATCCGGAATGATTAGATGTAAATCTGGGTGGTTACCATGCTCAACTTTACGACATTCTAGACAAAGTCCACAGGCGTTATCTTTACTTTCGGTACAGAATATTGTCTGGGCAAAAGTAAGTGCCGTTTTCATCTGACCACATCCTGCAGGTCCTGAGAACAGATACGCATGACTCACGGCATCTCGACGCAGACCATTCTGAAGCATTTGTAACGCCGCATCCTGTCCCACAATATCATTAAAAGACATAAATCATAAATCCTCTTTTCCTGAAGTATAAGTGCTTATAATTTTCACACTATACTCTTATCCGTATTCATAAACTTAAATTGATCAGCATTCCTCGAATTTCGCCCATTTGTTGCAGAAGAGCTATTTTGCCCTCTTCACTCTCTATTAATTCATCAGCCATCGCTAATAAAGCTGAATCCAACTCATCTATTAATTTGTAACGTTTCCCGCGCCCACGTCGATCCCAACCTCTAGTTTCCTTCATGGTTACACCGCGACGAACCGTATCTTCTAAGAATCGCTTAACCATCAGCCGATATATCTTCAGTTCGCGAATCGTCATCGATCTTGCTAGACGATCACCTTGCATTTGGATTTCTTTAAAACGTCGACCAAGTTCGTCCTGTGATGCTTGTTGCCCCTGCTGTTGAATAACATCAGAGAAAGACTTCTGTTGAATAATCTTTGTGTTCCCATCTGTACTAGGTACCTCGCTTTTAAAGGGCCTAAAACCTGGATTTACTTTCAAAGGAATCGCCTGCCTTCATGATAGATCCCGTTAACCTTGACGGTACGTATTCTGCGTGAAATATACAACCTCTATTAATGCGAGTCCAAAAAGTCAGATTTTCAGCACTAAAGTGTATGCTTACGATGCTGCGTTTCTTCGAAACGCTTCAGAAGATTGAAAGAAGCAAGGGAGTGAGGAGCGAAGCTACACGTTTTCGTAGAAAACGACTTCGGAAGCCTACACTTGCAGTACCTACGTGAGCACCTGAAATGTTTCCGAAGGAAACATACCTCGAAGGCATATGCTAAGACCGGCTGAATTCAATATTCGATGTCGAATACGCCCCCTGCTATACTTCGTGATCAAAAGATGACTTTTTGAACTTCCTCTATTTAGAAATGTTCAAAACGGTCTACTGGCATCACAAACACGGTTGCCCCACCCACTTGAACTTCTACTGGAAGAGGTAAGTACGAGTCTGTCGTTCCACTCATTGGAGTCACTGGCGTGACCAGTTGTTCACGAACCTTACAGCTCTTATTAATGACACTCATGACAGCATCGATTTGTCCATCATCGACTCCAATCATAAATGTGGTGTTTCCTGCTCGCAAGAATCCACCTGTACTCGCTAGTTTTGTTGCACGAAAGTTAGCCTTTACCAGTTCTCCTGACAGCCTGTTGCTGTCTTTATCCTGTACGATCGCAATGATTAATTTCATTTTGATTTCCTCCTCTTTATAAAATAGAGTGCCCTCATGGACTGATCATTTGCGGAGTAACCTATTATTTTATCTCTTAATCTATATTATTTGACAAAGAACCCGCAAATTCCTTTAAAATACCCTTTTCCATTTCATAAATAAGTTCATTTACAACCTGCGTTGGCGTCTGTTTCGCATCAATAGTTATAATTCGGTGGGGATTCTGCTTAGCAATAATATGATAACCCTCCCGCACCTTATAATGAAACTCCATCTTCTCTAGATCCAATCGGTTCACTTCCCGCTCCTTGCTTGCCGCTATACGTGCTAACCCCACTTCGGGATCAACGTCTAAATAAAAGGTTACATCCGGCATGAGAGAATCGATGGCGAACTGATTAATACTCCATACTTCATCCATGCCTAAACCTCTGGCGTATCCTTGATAAGCAAGACTACTGTCCACGAAACGATCACAGAGAACCACCTTTCCTGCATCGAGAGCTGGTTTCACCTTTTCGACTAAATGCTGGCGACGAGCAGCAGCATATAGCAATGCCTCTGTTCGAGCATCCATCGCTGTATGTTCAGTATCCAGGATAACATCCCTAATCCTCTCGGATATTTCAATACCGCCTGGTTCCCTCGTCAGAATATAGGGAATGGACCGACTTTCTAGGTAGGAGCTTAACTCTCCAAGAACGGTTGTTTTACCAGATCCCTCTCCGCCCTCAAAAGTTATAAACTTACCTCTAATATTCATGAATACTCCTGCTTTCTATCATTCTTGAAGACCATAATATGATGCAAGTCGGGATCTGTCGCGGCATGGCACTTTGCCCCCACCGCTTCTAGAGCAAGTAATCGTTCATACGATTCTTCGGTAATAGCTTCGCCTGAATATAACAGAGGTATCCCTGGTGGATAAGGAATAATCATCTCCGCCGCTACTCTGCCTGCACACTGTGCTAAAGGAATGCATTCGACAGCATCAGCAGACACAGGCTTCATACTAAAGGGGACTAGTGTCGAAACTGAATCCTGTATAATGTTCCACGTGAAAAATTCGACAGCATCCTTCATGACGAGCATATTGTGTTGGTTATGATAGGCATCTACCCCTAATATAGATATATGCTGAAGGGCACTTAAAAGGTGCTTGGCGTCCTCCGCAGTGGACCCCAAGCTGAAGAGTAAGACGACGTACCGTTCGTCGCTCATCTCGGGAATGCAGCCTTGCGCCTCTAGCTGGCGCTGCAGTTCGTATCCGCCCAAGACTCCTGTGCCGTCATAAATGACGGCTTTGAAGGGGTCTTGGGTCGCGTATGCGCCCGCCATAGCCGTAGCTGGCGGCGCATCATGTCCCGCCGCGGCAACGCAGGCGGGACACTTCGGCTGCTGCGGCGGTTGCAGCAGCCCGAAGCGCGGGAGCTCCGCGAGCCCGCGCTTGAAGGCACTCACGGCGGCGAGTCCCGTCGTGAAGGTGGCCGCGCCGCCCTGGTGAAGCTGGCGGCGGGCTAGGTCGAGCGAAGCCATCACGGGGTATGATGGGCTGGAGCTCTGGACCATTGCTAACCGCTGGCGTAGCAACGCGCGGTCAAGCCTTGAGCCCTGCACATGTAACATAGAGCCCATCGTGAGGGCAGATAACATCTTGTGCGTCGATTGAACTACACCATCTGCACCACAGGATAGAGCGCTTGCTGGCAGACTTGGATGGTGCCCATAATGTGCACCATGGGCCTCATCCACCAATAGCGGCACACCATTCCGATGGCAAACCTCTGCTATTGGCGTAAGATCTGTGCCCATGCCGTAGTAATTCGGCATCGTAAGTAGCACGCCTTTGGCATGGGGATAAGCCTTTAGCGTAGCTGCCACGATTGCCGCTGTGGGGGCTGTCGCAAGCCCACTGAGTGAATCTATCTGTGGTTGTAAGAACACCGCATTCGCACCAGCTAGCATCAGACCATGTAACACCGATTTATGCACATTTCGTTGCACTAGTAGGATATCACCAGGCGTTGTGCACACGGTAAGAATCAATGCCAAATTTCCAACGGTGCTCCCACCTACAAGAAAGTAACTCTCCTCCGCCCCGAAACAATCCGCCGCAAGTTGTTGTGCATCTTGAATCACACCCTCAGGATGATGAAGATCATCGGTTCCTGTAATCTCTGTTACATCGATCTCCATCACTTCTGACAACATTCCCGCTCCTCCGATAGATTCGTAGGCTTGGCCATTCTTATGACCGGGAACATGGAAGGAGCTTTCCTTCTTCTTTCTATAATCAAGCAACGCCTCATAGATCGGTGCCTTTGCCTTATTCAAACCATCCTCATTTGGGATTCCATTTCGAACTTGTTCTAATAACTTGCGTTGTATAGGCATGAATCATCAGATTCCTTCCCATGTGTAATCTATCTCTATCTTATCTTATTTCAGACGTAGCGCACAATCTTACTCTTCCATTCCAATATTCCTACATCTACAAAAAAAGAGCAGCCAGAGGCCACTCTTGGTTCAGGAACATCAACTAATATTTGCTTGCATGCTGATTCTTCTCATTTGATGAATAAAGTATTGATACTTTTCTTCCTCCGCATTCGTATGCACCATTTCCGATTCGCAAGTTTCACAGATGAATTGAGATACTATACATATCCCCTCCTCTTTGCCTTGCCCGCAAATAATACAGACGTGTTCGGTATGATTCTCCATCATCCATCCCACCTTGTCCCTTTTACTATCAGTATGAACTAGTTTCTATTATTTTAAACCATTTCATAGAACTTTATAGAGGTTGTTCAAAAAGCCATCCTTTAAACTCGCACTTAATATTATCATCTCTACCCCTATATATGTATTCAGATATGGCTACAGTGGTGCCTATTCCTTAAAATATCTTTACAAATAATCTATTAATGCCGATATATTATTATAGATGATCTCAAGGGGGATAGTTGTACTATATGACAGAAGAAATCGGCTCGAGTGCTACCTTTTATCAATATAAACTCATTAAAAAAATTCCACTCTCAAAAAACATGAATATCATCTATTGGATCATTCCCTATACCGTAGCCATCTTAGTGATGATATTGGTCTCTTGGACTAGCATCTTTTATTTTCTATTAGCTGCTCCTATTGTACTTTGGATTCAATTTGTTATTTCACGCTCAGCATTATTGATTTCAGGCTCTCACTACCACAAGCGGTGGGCGTTCTCGAGGAAATCTCCCTGGTTAGGGTACATGCCTAATCAATTCATTAGCTATCCTTTATTTCGCAAAATAAATTCAATCACGATGTGGATCAGTTTATGTGTCTTTGCTATCCTTGCCTTTTGGTCGCCCCTTTCGTTTACTATAGGTATGCTATTCTGGCACCTCTGGTTTATGTTACCACGCCTTTATACAATTATAGGTCTGTCTGGTCAGCGGAAAGATGGAATGATCAAATTTAACCCTCAAGATATTTCCTACTATAAACAGTGAATACCTGCGCTTAGATTACATACTTTCACAAGCAGTAGTGGCTATGCCGCCCTCTTCCAAGGAGTCCATGCTAGCGATACTTCGTATCACTTTGGGTTGTCCGTCCCTGCAGAAATATAAGAAATAGAGTATCTTATGAAACTTATACTTTCTTATATTTAAATAAAAAGAGACCTTCTCCTTATACACGGGAAGGTCTTCTTCTATTTAACTTCCAAGCTTCTCACCATTGATTTATCATTGGCTTTAGGCATCATAATTACGAAATAATCATCAAGTATAGTAACCTGTACCACTTTATTATCCTTTTTAAACACGCGAGCTACATCTTGTTGATCTTCCTCATCCTCTAGCCATCCCCATTCACTAATAGCCTCCAAATAGGCCGCGGGGAACAGATCATCTTCCTTAAGTCCTGGCAAAGAGTAATTCGCAACATTCATTTCTAAATTGGCTGCAGAGTGATCCCTCTGATTGGCTTCCTTAGGTACAGGGAAGCTCTTTTCATTTGCTGCACCTTCAAAGGATGTCCAGGAGGGCTTGGAACTTCCACATCCTGAAAGAAAGACTGTTATTGTACACAACAGAACAAGAGCGTGCAGCCATGCTTTTAGACGCATGAATGTCCTCCTTACTTCAATTGGCGATCCGCGCGAAAGTATCGTATTCCGCACTGTAGATGCTATCCCCAATGGATACCAACCATAATAGTTCTTATTTATACTTTATTATTATACTTGGAAGACTATACCCAACGGTTACAGAACTGTTACATTTTTTCCAACCTTTATCTCAGAGATTTCTAGCATGACTAGTTACATCCCCTTCATACTGAGCTGTCTGTCTTTCCTTCATTCTCCCCCGGTACATCTCTGGTGTGCAACCAACAGTCTGCTTAAATATACGACTGAAATGTGGTAAGTGCTTGAATCCAGATTGTTTACTCACCTCAGTTACCGACCGTTCCGGATTTAACCAGAACAATAACCTAGCTTGATTAATTCGGCGATCTGATAAGTACTTAAAGATTGTAGTACCTGTCATATCCTTAAATAGAGTTGCCAAATAACGCTTATTCAAATGTAAGCCTTGAGAGATTTCATCCATTTCCACCTCGTGCATATAATGCTCTTCGATATAAGTTAGAATATGCTGTACATGTTTCTCCTTATCCGAACGTAATTTTCCTTCCTCGACCTTATTCCGGCATAAATTAGCTACCATATATAATAGATCACATAATCGCAAAATAAATCTTTCCATACCATACCCAGCCTGCAAACGATTCAGAGAATCCATTTGGGACAGTAGCGACTCGAATTCTTGCTTTTCTAATTTGGATAATGATATTCGACAGTTACGAAGTTCTTCAAAGGGTTGAATCAATTGAGTTGCCATAGACTCTTGTAAATATTGACCCAACATAGATGGTTCGAAATGAATGATCGTTCGGATATAGGGTACGTCTGAAGCGGGGTTAGGCTTATGTAATGTCATTCCATGCATCAATATTAAATCACCTGGATCAAGTACATAGACCCGATCCCCAATAAGGTACGTACACTGTCCTTCATGGAAATAATATACTTCATAGCAAGTATGTGAATGAAATCCATCTCTATCATCTGTATCGTGAAGAGGTTGCTCAGAGCGATGAGTAAAACTAAAGGGATCCCCTATTTGTGAAGAATATGACATGAACAACCACCACCTATCTCTTCAATTTAACCCTATTCTATCACGGAGTCATTTTAAGAAGAAATGGCTGCACCGCCCCTATGCAAGAACAGTATCATTTTCTATAAAAAGGTTACCTATTTATATTCACACAAAAATGCTGTAAGCAGACTTGTCTACTTACAGCGTTAGATCTCTCCTATTACATACGTGATTATCCAATCCTTTTCTCCCAGTTATAGCAATCGAACAGATTAAGCCTCTTATAACAATGTAACAGCATCCCTTTGTGCAATTAAACATAGTTCAGCTGCTTTAAAGGCATGATCTTGCGTCATGGCATACTCTGTCCGTGCTATACAGTCTTTGATCAATTCTCCGAAGAATGGGAAACCAATCTGACCACGAACACCAAATCGATACTCACCTTCATGATTAACCAGATATACTTGATCCCCTTGTGAATCCCTAGCAATATCTGTATACTTTCTCAGTTCAATGTATCCATCCGTCCCGAGAATGGTTGTACGTCCATCCCCCCACGTTCCAAGGCCATCGGGTGTGAACCAATCTACGCGGAAATAATTCGAAGCACCATTATCGCCAACAAGCATCGCATCACCGAAATCCTCCAGTTCAGGATACTCCGGATGATTATAATTTCCTATTCGGCTGTGAGATACCTTCGCATCCTTACATGAAGCGAAAGATAGAAACTGCTCAATCTGATGGCTACCAATATCACATAGAATACCACCATATTGGTCATGGTTAAAGAACCAGTCGGGACGAGACTTCGCATTTAAACGGTGGGGTCCGGTACCCATCACTTGAATAACTCTCCCAATCGCTCCATCCTTAATCAATTGGTTAGCATACACAGCACTTTCAACATGCAATCGTTCGCTGTAATAGACCATATACTTACATCCCGTCTTCTGTACCTGAGCTCTACCCGCCTCTAACTGTACTAGCGTCGTAAAGGGAGCCTTATCTGTAAAGTAATCTTTACCACTCGCCATTACACGAATTCCTAACGCTCCACGCTCAGAAGGAATAGCTGCGCTAGCAACTAACTTTAGCTCTTCATCTTCTAGTACTTGTGACTCAGACATGGCCACTTTCACTTCCGGAAAGGCATTGCAAAATGCCTTCACTTTACTCTCATCGGGATCATATACCCATTTCAGAGTCGCACCAGCTTCAATAAGTCCATTACACATCCCGTAAATATGCCCATGATCCAAAGCCACAACACCTATCATGAACTCACCAGACCCGCATACTGCCTTTGGCTTCTGGCTCTTGGGTGCGTAGAACATTCCATCTTGAGATGTCATATTTCCTCTTCCCTTCTCTCCTTCTGCAAATACCGTTCACATGATCTTCCGAGAGTACTTATCTTTATACTACATCAATTTCACTCAAGTACCTTTGAGTGGTACGCTATCTGAACAATCTTAACTACCAAATGTATTGGAGATATCCACAGGAGGTTTATTTGTGCTGACCTCTTTATCTTTATCCACTGTGGATGAATTTATTTTTTGTTGAAGTTTCTCTAGAAACAATTCCTCGTCCACCGGTAATGTAACCCAATCATCCATCCATGTGGATAAGTACATCGCATTAGACAACGATAATCCTTTGATACCTTCCTCACCAGGAGCCAATAACGGGGTACCCTTAGTGATACATTCGATCCAATTCGTAATAATTCCAGGGTGACTTGACTCTTTGCCTGTAATGGGGATGTCACACTTCCAGCATTCAGGTTCACCGAAACCACCTGTATACCTTTCGTTGAAGTCTTTCTCTGATTCCCTTAGACGCCAGAATGTCAATTGACCATCCTCAATAACAATCTTACCACGATCGCCTGTTACCTCTAAACGATTCGTACCTGGTGCTTCACCTGTCGTCGTTACAAAGACACCCGTAGCTCCATTTGCATACTCAACATATGCCGTTACGTCATCTTCAACTTCAATCTTTCTATACTTTCCAAAGGAACAAAACGCTCGTACTCTAACAGGCATCATACCTATTGTCCATTGCCATAAGTCTAGCTGATGAGGATCCTGATTAATTAGGACTCCTCCACCCTCACCACTCCAAGTTGCACGCCATCCACCTGAATCATAATAACTTTGAGAGCGGTACCAATTTGTTATAATCCAATTTGTACGACGGACTTCACCCAACTCACCTGAAGAAATCAGATCTTTTAACTTCTGATATAGCGGATTTGTACGTTGATTGTACATAATCGCGAATACTTTTCCACTCTCCGCAGCAGCCTCGTTCATTTCTCGTACTTGTTTCGTATATACTCCTGCAGGCTTTTCAATGAGCACATGAATTCCACGTTTAAATGCCTTAATTGCTTGCTCAGAGTGATTATAATGAGGTGTAGCAACAATGACAGCATCAATGGTACCTGAGTCCATCATTTCTTCAGCATCACGAAAGCAGAGTACTGAATCCGGCAAATGTTCCTGGCTCCATTCCTCTGCTGAATCCAACACATCACATACAGCTGTCAGAATCGCATTTGGAATAGAACCTGATGCCAGAGTACGAGCATGCGCGGTACCCATATTCCCAATTCCAATGATCCCTACTCTTACTTGGTCCAATTGACTCTCCTCCTTCGACTACAATTGATCTTTAAGGTCCCTAAATAGATTTGCTGCTTGTTCCAGCATCTCTATCGAATCATACGTCCCACTGAAATCCTCAATACCTACATACCCTTCATAACCGACAGAATGTAAATCTCTCATCACTTCAAGCCATGGAACAATTCCCTTATCTATTTGAGTCCATACCCCTTCCCAATTAGCCTCACCAGGTCGGATTAGATCACTCTGTTTCTTTGGTGTCCATACCGCATTCTTGATATGTACATGAGCCAAATATGGTCCTAACAATTCAAGGCCCATTCGATAGTTCTCAAATCCTTCATGCACCATATTACCTGGATCATACAGTACACCTATATGTGTAGGATCGAATGATTCTACTAATCGATGAGCTAGACTTGCACTAGGTGCAATCGTTACGTGATGTGTCTCAATCATTGCTTTTACATGGTATTGCTGTGCATATTCCTGTACTTGGGAAAGGTAACGCGTTGCTGAACTATATAAATCACCATAAGAGGTAGTGCGATCATAGCTAGGAACACCAACTCGAACCAATGAAGCACCCAAGCGTGAAGCGGCTTGGAAGGCTTGCTCCGTTGCCTGGAGATCTAGATCATTTAAATAAGGAACTAGAGCAATTGATTTTAGATGATAGGTCGACGCCACATCTATGCATTCAGAAGTCTCCTCTTCCCATCTCCCAGGGTTAATAGAACAACGATTATGACGCCAAAAGGATGGCGATTCTTCTAAAGCATCATCAGGAATTCCCTTAAAACGCCATTCTATTCCCTCAATTCCTGCAGCTGAAGCTGCCGCACCCAACTCACGTGGGGTCAAATCTGGTACAGATACAGTAAATACTGATAATTTCACTTATTTCATCTCCTCTAGCCATCTATTTATATTAAGTGTAGCATGATTACTGACACAATATCGTCCTATAGAGAAAGAGATCACTCACAGTTAAAGTATTTGCTTCATACATCATTCTCATATAAACATTCCTTCTAAAAACGCAAAGAAAAACCACTGTTGATATACATCAACAGTGGTTCTTGTGCTTGGCGACGTCCTACTCTCCCAGGACCCTGCGGTCCAAGTACCATCGGCGCTGGAGGGCTTAACGGTCGTGTTCGGGATGGGTACGTGTGGAACCCCTCCGCTATCGCCACCAAACATGATTTTTCGAAGCTTATGCTTCTCGAAATCGCTGCGAGAAAATATCAGTCCTCATAAAGGACATGCAGCTTTTCCAGATGTTTGATCACCTGAAAACTAGATACGAACGAATTTGTGTTAGAAAGTATGAAGTATACACTTCAACCGTTTAAACATTTGTTAGGATAAGCCCTCGACCGATTAGTATTGGTCAGCTCCGCACATTGCTGCGCTTCCACCTCCAACCTATCTACCTCGTAGTCTTCAAGGGGTCTTACTAATTGGGAAATCTCATCTTGAGGGGGGCTTCACGCTTAGATGCTTTCAGCGCTTATCCCGTCCGCACGTAGCTACCCAGCTATGCTCCTGGCGGAACAACTGGTACACCAGAGGTGCGTCCATCCCGGTCCTCTCGTACTAAGGACAGCTCCTCTCAAATTTCCTGCGCCCACGACAGATAGGGACCGAACTGTCTCACGACGTTCTGAACCCAGCTCGCGTACCGCTTTAATGGGCGAACAGCCCAACCCTTGGGACCTACTTCAGCCCCAGGATGCGATGAGCCGACATCGAGGTGCCAAACCTCCCCGTCGATGTGGACTCTTGGGGGAGATAAGCCTGTTATCCCCAGGGTAGCTTTTATCCGTTGAGCGATGGCCCTTCCATGCGGTACCACCGGATCACTAAGCCCGACTTTCGTCCCTGCTCGACTTGTAGGTCTCGCAGTCAAGCTCCCTTCTGCCTTTGCACTCTTCGAATGATTTCCAACCATTCTGAGGGAACCTTGGGGCGCCTCCGTTACTCTTTAGGAGGCGACCGCCCCAGTCAAACTGCCCACCAGACACTGTCCCCGAACCGGTTTACGGTCCTAGGTTAGAACCTAGATACGATCAGGGTGGTATCCCAACGATGCCTCCATAGAAGCTTGCGCTCCTATTTCTCAGGCTCCCACCTATCCTGTACAGATCGTACCCAAATCCAATATCAAGCTGCAGTAAAGCTCCATGGGGTCTTTCCGTCTTGTCGCGGGTAACCTGCATCTTCACAGGTATTAAAATTTCACCGGATCTCTCGTTGAGACAGCGCCCAAATCGTTACGCCATTCGTGCGGGTCAGAATTTACCTGACAAGGAATTTCGCTACCTTAGGACCGTTATAGTTACGGCCGCCGTTTACTGGGGCTTCGGTTCATAGCTTCGGGTTACCCCTAACCACTCCCCTTAACCTTCCAGCACCGGGCAGGCGTCAGCCCGTATACTTCGCCTTACGGCTTCGCACAGACCTGTGTTTTTGCTAAACAGTCGCTTGGGCCTTTTCACTGCGGCCCCCTCGTGCTATTCACACTACCGGGGCACCCCTTCTCCCGAAGTTACGGGGTCATTTTGCCGAGTTCCTTAACGAGAGTTCTTCCGCGCGCCTTAGAATACTCTTCTCGCCTACCTGTGTCGGTTTGCGGTACGGGCACCTTCTCCTGGTTAGAGGCTTTTCTTGGCAGTGTGAGATCATGACCTTCGCTACTATAATTTTCGCTCCCCATCACAGCCCAGCCTTATAGTGTGCGGATTTGCCTACACACAAGCCTCACTGCTTAGACGGACTATTCCATCAGTCCGCGTCACTACCCTACTGCGTCACCCCATTACTCATAACGGATTACGGTGGTACAGGAATTTCAACCTGTTGTCCATCCACTACGCCTTTCGGCCTCGCGTTAGGTCCCGACTTACCCTGAGAGGACGAGCCTTCCTCAGGAAACCTTGGGCTTTCGGCGGATCAGATTCTCACTGATCTTTTCGTTACTTATACCGGCATTCTCACTTGTATAGTGTCCAGCGCTCCTCACGGTACACCTTCAACCTCTATACAACGCTCCCCTACCCCTGATACTAATGTATCAAGCCATAGCTTCGGTGGTGTGTTTAGCCCCGTTACATTTTCGGCGCAGAGTCACTCGACCAGTGAGCTATTACGCACTCTTTCAATGATGGCTGCTTCTAAGCCAACATCCTGGTTGTCTGTGCAACTCCACATCCTTTTCCACTCAACACACACTTGGGGACCTTAGCTGATGGTCTGGGCTGTTTCCCTTTCGACAATGGATCTTAGCACTCACTGTCTGACTCCCGGATATAAGTACATGGCATTCGGAGTTTGACTGAGCTTGGTAACCCTTGCGGGCCCCGCACCCAATCAGTGCTCTACCTCCACGACTCTTCATTCCGAGGCTAGCCCTAAAGCTATTTCGGGGAGAACCAGCTATCTCCGAGTTCGATTGGAATTTCTCCGCTACCCCCACCTCATCCCCGCATTTTTCAACATGCGTGGGTTCGGGCCTCCAGTGCGTGTTACCGCACCTTCACCCTGGACAGGGGTAGATCACTCGGTTTCGGGTCTACGTCCACGTACTAAAATTCGCCCTATTCAGACTCGCTTTCGCTGCGGCTCCGCCTTCTCAGCTTAACCTTGCACGGGAACGTAACTCGCCGGTTCATTCTACAAAAGGCACGCCATCACCCATAGAACGGGCTCTGACTTTTTGTAAGCACACGGTTTCAGGTTCTATTTCACTCCCCTTCCGGGGTGCTTTTCACCTTTCCCTCACGGTACTGTTTCACTATCGGTCACTAGGGAGTATTTAGCCTTAGCAGATGGTCCTGCTGGATTCATACGGGGTTTCACGTGCCCCGCACTACTCGGGATACGTCTCGGAGAGAATATACTTTCAGCTACAGGGCTTTTACCTTCTATGCCGGGCCTTTCCAGACCTCTTCACTTAATATATTCCTTTGTAACTCCATGTGAGACGTCCCACAACCCCAAGGAGCAAGCTCCTTGGTTTGGGCTAATCCGCGTTCGCTCGCCGCTACTGACGGAATCACTATTGTTTTCTCTTCCTCAGGGTACTTAGATGTTTCAGTTCCCCTGGTCTGTCTCTACCTACCCTATGTATTCAGGTAAGAGTGACTGCGTATTAACACAGCCGGGTTTCCCCATTCGGACACCCCCGGATCAAAGCTTGCTTACAGCTCCCCGAGGCAGTTTCGTTGTTCGCCACGTCCTTCATCGACTCCTAGTGCCTAGGCATCCTCCGTGTGCTCTTAGTAGCTTAACCACGTTGCTCATTTGTTGCGCTGCTCGCTCTGTTGTCCGTTTATTTCCCCCGTGAACGGTTGAAACAAACTTCCAAAGGATCGATCATCACATCAAATTCGCACGTACAATTTAGTCTCTATTCGGTAAACCGAATATTTGACTGCTACTTTTACACTTTGTTTCGTTAACAAGTTAACAAAACGTACATATAAAAGAATGTTCATTCTAACTTACAAATTCGTTCGTTATCTAGTTTTCAAGGATCAAAGTCATTTCTACAAGAGAAATAACGGTTTGAAAGATTGCTCTTTCAAAACTGACAACGAGTGAGTGTGCGACTTTACATTGTAAAGTCTTACGGTGACCGAAGCCACCGTGTTCGAATGTTTCCGTCTCAGGAAACGATTCTCCATAGAAAGGAGGTGATCCAGCCGCACCTTCCGATACGGCTACCTTGTTACGACTTCACCCCAATCATCTACCCCACCTTCGGCGGCTGGCTCCCTTGCGGGTTACCCCACCGACTTCGGGTGTTGTAAACTCTCGTGGTGTGACGGGCGGTGTGTACAAGACCCGGGAACGTATTCACCGCGGCATGCTGATCCGCGATTACTAGCAATTCCGACTTCATGCAGGCGGGTTGCAGCCTGCAATCCGAACTGAGACCGGCTTTGTTGGGATTGGCTCCATCTCGCGATTTCGCAGCCCGTTGTACCGGCCATTGTAGTACGTGTGTAGCCCAGGTCATAAGGGGCATGATGATTTGACGTCATCCCCACCTTCCTCCGGTTTGTCACCGGCAGTCTGCTTAGAGTGCCCACCATAATGTGCTGGCAACTAAGCATAAGGGTTGCGCTCGTTGCGGGACTTAACCCAACATCTCACGACACGAGCTGACGACAACCATGCACCACCTGTCTCCTCTGTCCCAAAGGCCGCCACTATCTCTAGTGGATTCAGAGGGATGTCAAGACCTGGTAAGGTTCTTCGCGTTGCTTCGAATTAAACCACATACTCCACTGCTTGTGCGGGTCCCCGTCAATTCCTTTGAGTTTCAGTCTTGCGACCGTACTCCCCAGGCGGAGTGCTTAATGTGTTAACTTCGGCACCAAGGGTATCGAAACCCCTAACACCTAGCACTCATCGTTTACGGCGTGGACTACCAGGGTATCTAATCCTGTTTGCTACCCACGCTTTCGCGCCTCAGCGTCAGTTACAGCCCAGAGAGTCGCCTTCGCCACTGGTGTTCCTCCACATATCTACGCATTTCACCGCTACACGTGGAATTCCACTCTCCTCTTCTGTACTCAAGTCACCCAGTTTTCAGTGCGACCCAGGGTTGAGCCCTGGAATTAAACACCAAACTTAAATGACCGCCTGCGCGCGCTTTACGCCCAATAATTCCGGACAACGCTTGCCCCCTACGTATTACCGCGGCTGCTGGCACGTAGTTAGCCGGGGCTTTCTTCTCAGGTACCGTCACCTTGAGAGCAGTTACTCTCCCAAGTGTTCTTCCCTGGCAACAGAGCTTTACGATCCGAAAACCTTCATCACTCACGCGGCGTTGCTCCGTCAGACTTTCGTCCATTGCGGAAGATTCCCTACTGCTGCCTCCCGTAGGAGTCTGGGCCGTGTCTCAGTCCCAGTGTGGCCGTTCACCCTCTCAGGTCGGCTACGCATCGTCGCCTTGGTGAGCCATTACCTCACCAACTAGCTAATGCGCCGCAGGTCCATCTATAAGTGGCAGATTACTCCGCCTTTCAGTATCTCTTCATGTGAAGAAATAAGTTATCCGGTATTAGCTACCGTTTCCGATAGTTATCCCAGTCTTACAGGCAGGTTACCTACGTGTTACTCACCCGTCCGCCGCTGAAATTTCAGAAGTGCAAGCACTTCTGAAATCTCCGCTCGACTTGCATGTATTAGGCACGCCGCCAGCGTTCGTCCTGAGCCAGGATCAAACTCTCCAAGTTAATGAAAAGAGCGATTATGCTCATTTTGAAACATACTGACGAGAATTATTCATTCTCAATCCAAATGATTTCTCATTTGTTTTGTTCTCACTTTCGTGAAAACCACTCACTCGTTGTTCAGTTTTCAAAGATCAATTTCTCTTTCGTTAATCGCTAGTCTCTCTCGGCGACAACTTAACTATCATAACATGTCCGGTTCGTTTATGCAAGCTTTATTTTCGTTTATGTTTCATTCGATGATTTGCTTGCCGATTCAATTAAACACTGTTTAATTGGCCGGACTAATAATATATCATGCGAAGAAGATGAATGCAAGTCTTTTTATTATTAGTTTTTAAAATCATCTTTTTGATATAACAGCCTTGTCATCCCTTTCCTAAGGAAACAAAGCTGTATCAAGGTCTATATTGATTTTAAAGAGGATTACAATAGTCATTTTCCAGATTGATTTATTACTTCTTCTATATAAAGATGACGTTTCTGCTCCAAATTAATAATATCACCATTTATAGAGACCATAGGCCGAGTTGGGTTGTTATGGTTTGAGAAGACGATTTCACCGATCTGATCGCTACTTAGACGAACCATCTTCCCATTATGGAATTCTGTCACTTTTCTAATAAAGGTCAGCACCAGCTCTGGATCCAGTTTGCCGAAGGATTCCGTATGAATCTGTTCCAACACTAAATACGGAGACTGCCCCTTTCGATAAGCCTTATTTAAAGTCATAGCATGATATATATCCGCTATCCCTACTATTCTGGCATAAATATGAATCTTAGTAAGTTCAACACGCATAGGGTATCCTGTGCCATCCACCTTTTCGTGATGCTGTAATGCTGCTAAACGCACACCATCATTTATTGCAGTAACGTTTTTTAATATTTGGTATCCATATTTCGTATGCTCACGCATTTCTTCAATTTCACTCATCGTTAGTGAAGTTGGTTTATACAATATGGATGAATCAATTTTAACATTTCCAATGTCATGGAATAATCCAGCAAAGGCGGCTTGCATCCAATCCTTTTGTGGAAGACCAATCCACTGGGCAAGCTTGTACGAAGTCAATGCACACAATACAGCATTATGATGGATATAATCATAGTCATATACTACTCGAGGCGAAAAGGATAGCAGATCGTAGTCCTTTAGATAATAAATCAAGCTTTCTAGCTGATTACGTATTTCATAAATGGGAATTCCGACTGCAACAACAGAGGGATAGCCACTTTTGATTAAATTGACCATCTTTTCATACTCTTCAACAAAAGAAGATGCGTTAATCGATGACACTTGTTCGCTAACAGAAGGAGATGAGCTATCCGAAGGCTTCTTAGTTATAGTTGTCTTCTCTCTATTTAATTGCCTTCCTTCGGTTGGAGTGCCCTTTTTCCCTGTTTCATCAACTTCTATACTTTCTACAAGAAAGGCAACTAGAATATCTAAATCACGAGGCAGTAACACCTTACCTTTATTAAAAAGAAGTGAACCCATTGGAGTATACACGTCATTCAGCAATTTGATACCCGGTTTTAAACTCAATACAGACATGCTGGCCATGGATTTATTAACACCCCCCGTTTCATTTTCTATTGGTTAACAACTGATTATTCCAATTATGGCTATTATATTATTTATCGTATAGCGGTACAATCCTTATTAGCTCGAGTTCAAAAAGTCATCTTCTCGGTACTGAATACACCTCTTGGTAACCTTCGTGATCAAAAGACGACTTTTTGAACAACCTCTATTAAATAATACAGGATTATAGTAAATAATATAATACTAGTCTGTAACCTTTGTATACGGTGCAGAGCACGCTAATTCCAAATCAGCCGAATCTCTGTCCCCTCTCCTAAGGAGGTCGCTACGTGGATCTGTCCGCTCATTGCCTCAACTAATCCTTTGGAAATAGCCATTCCTAATCCTGATCCATTAGGTGTAGTTGATGTATCTGTTCCTCGATAATATCGCTCAAATAGTCTATTCGTCGTATCATCATCCATTCCATGGCCATTATCCGTAAATTGAATGGTCATTCCCTTCCCACGTTCACCAACCCACAGCGTTACTGTTAGAACGGTATCAGGAGAATTATGAAGTAGAGCATTGGCCGTCAAATTATTTACAATTCGCTCAAGCCATGGTGTATATAGCTCAGTCAATACCTCCGTCTCGGCTGGAATGAACCTAATCCTCCCCTCGCCATACTCGGGGTGAATAGCTATTTGCTTCAATGCTGTCCGCAACCAGCCATTCAACTCAATTACATCCGACTCTGGCGGGGTAACCCCTGTTGTAAGGCGATAGGTCATCTCAAGATCGCTGATAAGCATAGCCATATGGGAAGACTTATTGAGCATGTTACTAGAATACTTGCGTACTTCTTCCATAGACCATTCATATTTAGGCTCGGCTAATAAGTGTGCATAGCCTTTAATAGAAGATAGAGGTGTTTTTAAATCATGCGTAATGCCTGCAATCCATTCCCCACGCAAGCTGTTGGTCTCATGACGTAATACCTGGTCACGCTGCAGCGTGATCGACAGCTTATCCAATGAATGCATAACTTCAGTAAAAATACGATAACGTGGTCGCCATTTACCTGATCGAGTTCGGCTACGTGGAATACCCTTAGAATCATTGGGCTCTTCATATTTAGATTTTCCAAGGGAATCAAGCCAATCAAGCATATGGATCATCGGCACACCAAAGCGATGCGCATTCCACAACGATAGAAGGATAAATACGATAAGCATAGCCGCGAACATGGCAGCAATTCCAATCAACAGAACTTGTATCTCCTCTGGCAGAAGCATAGCCGATCCCTCTGCATCGCTTCGCTCATTTGGCAGACCAATCAACCATGTTCGTCCGGTATGATCCTCATACGAAGATGAGACATTAAAACCGTATCTATCACTATACATCGTACGTAGCGCAAGCTCCTGAATGGTGAATTGCGTAGGTATATCGTTAGGCTTATTATAGGTAGCGATCTCGAATCCTTCCGAATCTAGTAATTGAACGTAGCCGCCAAGCGCTTCAATTCGTCCCCCAACTCCAGCTGGTAACTCCAGCTGTCCAGCCGAAGTAATAGATGTATCCGTACTAATCTTCTCTAGTAGAGGTAATATATCGTTAGTAATACCATATATGAGCGTGAATAGCTTTCCATCCTTCTCTTGAATCCAGAGGTACAGATCGTATGGAAATGGTGCGGTACCTGTCCAGTATGCAACCAGTTCGCCCGGGTCATAATTCTTCGGGACGTCAGCAGGCGTATTGTACGATTTTTCGACCCGTCCATTCTCATCCAAACTTTGTAGCCATCCATCGTTCTTTTTCACCTGCGCAAGTAAGTCTGAATCAAAGCGGATACCTTCCTCACTTAGCTCTGACGACTCAACCAGTCGCTCCAGTCCAACTGAGGCGAAGTCATGTGACATACTTATGTCAGCGAAACGCTGAACAACCCATATGACACATATAGCGGCAAACAGTAGCACGACTATACCAGCGATAACTAGCTGCAATATGAAGCGAAGAGTTAACCGGCGCTTCATATTCATGATGAGTAGATTCTTCCTTCGTTCGCTTGAACTAACTTATAACCAAGTCCTCTAACATTAATGATGAAGCTAGGATTAGATGGATCTTTTTCAATCCGCTCTCTAATTCGGTGGATATGGACCATGACGGTATTGTCATCACTTAATGATTCCTCACCCCATACATGCTCGTATAGTTGGCTTTTGCTAAAGATCTGATTTGGATTTTTGCATAGAAACAGAAGCAGTTGGAACACGAGCGCAGGACATGTAACCGATATACCTTCAACTTGAAGCTCACACGCCGCTTCGTCGATCCGAAACCTTCCATAATCATATACATTAAGTACTCGCCGAGATGACTCCTTTATTCTAGATTCCATAGCCAGTTGATGGGTCGCCCCAAAGTAACGACGCAACTGGGATCTTATCCGTGCAACCACTTCCAGTGGATTAAAGGGCTTCGTAATATAATCATCTCCGCCTACAGCGAAGCCTGTTATTTTATCAAAGTCAGATGTTCGCGCACTCAGGAACAATATAGGGGCATCCGTAGTTTGACGCAGAAAGGGACATACTTCGATTCCGCTACGTCCAGGCAGCATGACATCTAATACGATTAAATCGTATTTCTTCAACTCGCAGGCCATCATTGCAGCTTCACCCGTCCCCGCAGTATCTATATTGGTATATCCCTCTTTGTATAATACAGTCTGAAGTAGTTCAATAATCGACCACTCATCATCAACTAGCAAAATGGATGCATCGTTCATCGTGTCATTCCCCTTCCCAATAACCAAATATGCCTTCATTTTAACATGATTGTTTTGCGTCAAACCAAAACTTACCTTAACGGAAGCTTAATTCGAAATCTATATAAAGTTAAGGGTGAGTTAATATACCATTTCACCAGACATAAGACTCGGTTGTTACAATGAGATGGTTCGAAGATCATATGACTAATATAAGGGGGAATGAAGAATGAAAGAGAAGCTAAACCATTTGGTTCTTTCAGGAATGTATAGAATGACAATATTAGCTGTGGTAGCACTTGTTACTTTAATGACGGCTTGCGGAGGAGGAATAGATACAAATATTAATACGCCCAGTTCGGAGGATATTACAATCACTGATAACCATCTTAAACCAGATGAGCTTCCTCAGGCGATGCTTGATGCGCGGTATAGTCAAATCTATGAACGCTTCAGTCCAGCATTTAAGGGGCAGATCAGCGAAGCTAATTTTGCCGAAATGGCTGAGGACTTCACCCAAGGGGTTGAATCATTCGAACAAGCTTCTGCTATGCAACTCAATGGTAGCGACCAACGAGTATGGCTTAATACCCCTCATGATAAGGGGATCTTTGTAGTATTCGATGAAACAGGCTTCATCGTGGGACTCCAGATCATGAACCTCTCCACTTGGACAGGTACAGATGAGATGCTAACTACAACAACCTACGAGCTTCCTTTTCACGGAGATTGGCTTGTGTTCTGGGGGGGATCAAACATGCTCGTGAACTACCATTATGAATACGAAAGTCAGCGATATGCATATGACTTCGTTCAGGTTAAAAACGGATACTCATTCACTGGTGATCCACTAAAAAATAATAGTTACTACGCCTTTGGTCAGGACATCTTGGCGCCTGCAGACGGTACAGTTATATCGGTAGTCAATCATATTCCAGACAATGAACCGGTAGGTGTCATGAACGAAAAGGAACCCGCAGGAAACGTAGTCGTTATCGATCATGGCGGAGAATATAGCTTCTTAGCACATCTCAAAAAGGACTCAGTCACAGTGAATCCTGGAGATCAGGTCAAACTAGGGGATAAGATTGGGGAGCTCGGTAATTCAGGCAACTCGAGTGAAGCACATCTTCATTTCCAAATATCAGACGGTGAGGATTTATTCGATTCAAGTTCATTAAATGTACGGTGGAAGGATGGATTGAACCCGATAAGGGGTGAAACCCTTCAATCTACAGCATACTAAATATGAAGACCAGCATAAAAATTAATATTATTATCCCCATTAAAAATGACCCCGGTAACAATACCGGGGTCATTTCGTAGGTTAACTATTAGGCACCGATGTATTACTACATCAATGTTAAGCTTCGAATCTTTATTTCTAATCTTCTAGCGTATCATCAGAATCGTCTAGAATGATATCCTCATCATCCGATGAACCTTCTTCTAAAGATTCTGTTCTCTGAACGACGGTAACAGAACCAGATTCATCGAATTCACCTTCATCCTCATGCAATTCATCTGTTTCTTCTGTCTTATCTACACGAGATACTGTAGCCACGGCGTCATCTTCACGTATATTAATCAACTTAACACCTTGAGTATAACGACCCATCGTGGAGATCCCTTCCATACTTGTACGGATTAAAGTTCCAAGTGTGGTGATAATCATTAGATCTTCTTCGTTCTTCACTACTTTCAGAGCAATGACCGCACCGTTCTTTTCTGTCACATTAATGGTCTTAATTCCTTTACCACCACGACCCTGAGAACGATAGTCACTAGCCGGTGTTCGCTTCCCGTACCCATTGGCAGTAACGATCAAGATATCCAGGTCCTTATCGATGACATCCATACCAATAACTTGATCATTATCTCCTAAACGGATACCCCTAACCCCTGTTGCACTTCGTCCCATCGAGCGGACATCCCTTTCGGAGAAGCGGATAGACATCCCTTGAGACGTACCCATAATTAACTCTTCTTCGTTAGTTACAAGCTTCACTTCGATGAGTTCATCATCTTCACGAAGGTTGATAGCGATCAGACCGCCTTTGCGGATGTTCGTATAGTCTTCAAGTGGTGTTTTCTTCACGACCCCTTGACGAGTTGCAAAGAATAAGTATTCTTCACTCTCGAACTTCTGCACCGGAATGACGGCATTCACGGTCTCACCCTGTTCGATCTGGATCAGGTTGATAATCGCTGTGCCACGCGCTGTACGACTCAAATCAGGAATTTCATAAGCCTTGAGTCGATATACCTTCCCTCGATCAGTAAAGAATAAGAGATAGTGATGTGAATTCGTCACGAAGAGATGTTCAACAAAGTCTTGGTCCTTCGTGTCCATTCCCATAACGCCACGTCCACCACGCTTCTGGTTACGGTAGGTATTCGCAGGAAGACGCTTGATATAGCCGGAGTGACTGATCGTGATGATTACTTCTTCTTGCGGAATAAGGTCCTCATCTAGAATGCTCTCTTCACCAACTGTAATTTCAGTCCGACGCTCATCATTGAAACGTTCCTTAATTTCATTCAATTCTTCACTAATGATTTGTAGTATAAGCGATTCATCAGCTAATATTTCACGTAATTCTGCAATCTTCCTCTGCAACTCTTGGTATTCATTCTCAATCTTATCGCGTTCCAAGCCGGTCAGACGTTGTAAACGCATTTCCATAATGGCCTGTGCCTGTTCAAGGCTTAGCTCAAATCTACTGATGAGTCCATCACGTGCAATATCTGACGTTTGTGAACCACGTATTAGAGCAATAACTTCATCTAGGTGATCGAGTGCTATACGCAGTCCTTCTAGAATATGTGCTCTTGCTTCTGCCTTTCTGAGTTCAAATTCAGTCCGGCGTCGGATGACAACCTTCTGATGCTCCAAATAATGATACAACACATCAAATAGACTAAGCGTCTTCGGTTCACCATTGACAATGGCTAACATATTAATACCAAAAGTAGACTGCATTGGCGTTTGCTTGTATAGGTTATTCAATACAACATTCGGATTAACATCACGTCGTAATTCAATAACTACACGCATACCGTTGCGGTCAGATTCATCTCGCAAATCTGTAATACCATCTATATTCTTCTCACGGACAAGATCAGCAATTTTCTCCACCAGTCGTGCCTTGTTTACTTGATAGGGAAGTTCATAGATCACAATACGAGCTCTATTATTATTCTCTTCAATATTTGCCTTAGCACGCATCGTTACAGATCCACGACCCGTCTGGTAGGCTTGACGAATTCCCGAACGTCCTAATATGTATCCATAGGTTGGAAAGTCCGGTCCCTTGATATACTCCATCAATTCTAGAGGAGTAATTTCCGGATTCTTAATCAAAGCTTGAACGCCATCAATGACTTCACCTAAATTATGCGGTGGAATATTGGTAGCCATCCCAACGGCAATCCCTGATACCCCGTTCACTAACAAGTTAGGATAACGCGCTGGCAATACCATTGGCTCATGTTCTTCACCATCATAGTTAGGTTGGAAATCAATCGTTTCTTTGTTAATATCCCTTAACATTTCCATTGCGATCTTAGAAAGACGAGCTTCCGTATAACGCATCGCTGCAGCCATATCGCCATCAACCGAACCGAAGTTACCATGGCCTTCCACAAGCATGTAACGCATCGAGAAGTCCTGCGCCATCCGTACCATCGTTTGGTATACTGCTGTATCACCGTGCGGATGGTACTTACCGATAACATCACCGACAATTCTTGCTGATTTCTTAAATGGTTTATCCGGGGTCATCCCTAAATCATTCATAGCATACAGAATACGACGATGCACCGGCTTCAATCCATCTCTTACATCCGGCAAAGCCCGACTTACAATGATGCTCATCGCATAGTCCATAAACGACTCGCGCATTTCTACCCCGATATCCCGGTCCTTAATTTGCGAGTTTAATTCCTCCGACATGCTGTACCTCCTCCAATTCCTATCAACCAATCAATCAATGAAATATATAAAAAAAAGGTAATCTTAATTATATTACTTTCTCAAAAGCCGAACAATTAAACGTTATATATGATAAAAGGAGAAAAACACTGATTTAATGTTAAGAAATAGTGATGTGCCCTGCCCTCTTAAACCGCATATTCATACAATATTTAATAAATCCCTATCTCACAGTATACCATTGTTTTACTACCCTGTCCTAATTTTTCACGATCTGTTATATCAAAAATAGAATGTTGAAAGGATGAATACTTTTGGCTATTCAGCGTATCTCAAGCAAATGGGCCAAAACCAAAGTGCTCCTGCAGAATGAACATATCTCCTCACATATTCCTGTTACGTGTAAATACTCACCGGATGCCTTAGTACGTATGCTAAATGAATTCACCCTCGTCTTCTTGAAGCCCGACATAGGTACCTATGGTCGCGGAGTATTATGTATTGAACAAATAAAACCTAATATCATGGATCCACACGACAAGCTCCTACTCAACGATGATCACCAAGTCCACACCACCATATATGAACTTCGCTATGCTACTGAAACACAAGTGATTACGTCCATTAATGAACTGCATCTTAGACTTAAAA
Organism: Paenibacillus sp. FA6; assembly: GCF_051550225.1. Taxonomy (NCBI): domain Bacteria; kingdom Bacillati; phylum Bacillota; class Bacilli; order Caryophanales; family Paenibacillaceae; genus Paenibacillus; species Paenibacillus sp. FA6. Next base: position 4,941,390 of record NZ_CP188820.1, read on the forward strand.
CCCATATCCACAATGGTACTTATTTGATCCAACAAGGCATTCGCTTGTTACGCTATAACAATTGCCCTTTCGACTTACGCATTCTTACTCAAAAGAGCCCTAATCATCAATGGATAACAACAGGTATCATTGGTCGTGTGGCAGCCCCTCATAAAGTCATAACCAATCATCATAGTGGTGGACAATGCCAAACATTCGAAACCTTGATGTCCCCTTACAAGAACACTATGGAAGTATTTAACCTACAACAATCACTTAAAAAGTTAGGTGTTTCCGTCGCTCAACAGCTTCAAAAGAAATATCCTAATATTAAAGAACTTGGACTTGATATCGCAATAGATAACGAGGATTCATTCTGGATTTTAGAGGTAAATACCCTTCCCGCCTTATTCCCCTTCAAAAAATATATTTCTGACAAAGAAGTGTATCAGCGAATTCATCGGTATGCAGTATCCTATGGGAGATTCCAAAAAAAAGTAAAGTACTCTTGACATCATTGTAAACCGCAGTATTAAAAAGAGAAGGTGCTTTGAAAGCACCTTCTCTTCATCTTATTTCAATCCTATTTTTAAACATCCAAGTTCCTAACTGATTTCGCATGTTCATAAATAAAGTCTCGTCGTGGCTCTACGTTATCGCCCATTAGCGTATCAAACATATTATCCGCTAACATTGCATCATCAATGGTCACTTGAAGCATTGTCCGTGTTTCTGGATCCATCGTAGTATCCCATAGTTGCGTTGCGTTCATCTCTCCAAGACCTTTATAACGTTGAATATTGAATTTAGCATTAGCTCCAAATTCACTAATGATTTGATCTCTTTCCTTCTCTGTGTTCGCATATTTGATGACCTTATTGCGTTCCACTTTATATAAAGGGGGTTGTGCAATATAGACATAGCCTGCATCAATGAGTTTTCTCATATAGCGATAGAAGAATGTCAACATGAGTGTCCGAATATGTGCTCCATCAACATCCGCATCCGTCATAATAATAACCTTGTGGTAGCGAGCTTTACTGATGTCGAATTCTTCACCAATCCCGGTTCCCATAGCTGTTATCATGTTCCTAATTTCAGCATTGGAAAGAATACGGTCTAGTCTAGCTTTCTCAACGTTTAGAATTTTACCACGTAGAGGGAGAATCGCTTGGAAATGTCGATCTCGACCTTGCTTGGCTGATCCTCCAGCAGAGTCCCCTTCCACGATATAAAGCTCGCTGATAGATGCATCCTTCGAGGAGCAATCTGCTAGTTTACCTGGCAATGCACTGACCTCTAATGCACTCTTACGTCGCGTTAGCTCACGAGCTTTACGAGCTGCTTCTCGAGCTCTTGAGGCCTGTAGGCCCTTATCTAGAATCCGACGGGATACTGCTGGGTTCTCTTCTAGGAACTCTTGTAGTTTCTCCCCGAATAATGATTCCACAATTCCACGAACTTCACTGTTACCAAGCTTCGTCTTCGTCTGTCCCTCGAACTGTGGCTCTGGAATTTTAACTGAAATGATCGCGGTTAATCCTTCACGTACGTCATCACCAGATAAATTAGAGTTGCTATCTTTAATGACGCCTGTTTTGCGAGCATAATCATTTACAATCCGCGTCAACGCGCTCTTAAAGCCGGATTCATGCGTTCCGCCTTCATGCGTATTAATATTATTACAGAACGAATAGATATTCTCCGTATAGCTATCGTTATATTGCAAGGCAACTTCGACTTGGATCATATCACGTGAACCTTCCACATAAATAGGCTCCTCATGAAGCGCTTCTTTCTTCTCATTCAAGTATTTGACGTACTCACTAATTCCACCTTCATACATAAAACGGTTGGAAACGTCAGTTCTTTCATCAACAAGCGTCAAGGTAATACCTTTATTCAAGAAGGCAATTTCCCGAATACGTGTTAGGAGTGTCGCATAATCATACTCCGTTGTCTCTGTGAATATTTCAGGATCTGGCTGAAAGGTAACCGTTGTTCCATGTTCGTCCGTATCTCCGATCACTCTCACGTCATACTGAGGCACGCCACGTCGGTATTCCTGTTGATGGATATGTCCCTCACGTTTAACCGTTACAACAACCTTTTCGGATAAAGCATTCACAACCGATACACCTACACCGTGCAAACCACCTGAAACCTTATACCCGCCACCACCGAATTTACCACCCGCATGCAATACAGTCATAACGACTTCTAGAGCAGGGCGTTTCATCTTGGATTCTTCTCCTACAGGAATACCCCGTCCATTATCGACAACCGTCACACTGTTGTTTTGGTGAATAGTAACTTCTATGTGATCACATATACCGGCCATTGCTTCGTCGATACTATTGTCCACAACTTCCCATACTAAATGATGCAAGCCCTTTGCACTAGTTGATCCTATATACATCCCCGGCCGCTTACGAACAGCTTCTAGACCTTCCAGTACCTGAATCTGACTTTCATCATAACTTGGTTCATTCATAGACATGCCTTCACCTACTTCTATATATTCTAGATCATATAACGATAACGCTAAGCATTAGCATAGAACACGTTAACTCTTTTCTTAAGAGTAGTCGAGGAAATGGGAGAGTAAAAGACAATGTCTCTCGTTACAACGATGGACTTAGGCTCTTCCTCACCGATATTAACTAATGTTTTTTCCTCTTTGACGTGAGTTATGAATTGCTTGGATATTTTAGATGATTTCTCAATGGATATGTCAAAAATAGCAATGAGCTCTGAAGACCGAATAACTCTTTCTCCGCCCAAATGTATATACATCGTGACCCTCCACTCTTTTAGGAACCCACCTGACCTGCATTCACATGGTAAATATGTGCACCTTTTAATTTGTCTGCATTCAGACTCTCTACCCCAGTAGCGGTAATGAATGTCTGTACTTTGCTCTGGAATGTTTCGATGAGTTGAGTCTGACGATAGGGATCAAGCTCAGATAGAACATCATCTAGCAAAAGCACAGGATATTCACCAATCTCTTCTTTGATTAGTTCAATCTCCGCCAATTTGAGCGACAAGGCTGTCGTCCGCTGCTGTCCTTGAGAACCGTAAGTTTGTACTTCCTTACCGTTTATAAAAAAGGTCACATCATCACGGTGAGGCCCCGTAAGTGTCATGCCGCGCCTAACTTCCTGTTCTTTCAATTGTCCTAACTTTATCATAAATTGCTCGAATAAAACAGCTTCATCTTCCTCTTCTGCTTCTCCGAACGATGGAACGTAGCGTAATTGGAGATCTTCACTACCGTTTGTAATCCCGTGGTGAATGGTCTCTGCCCATTTCTGCAGCTTAATTATAAATTGTTTCCTTTTTCTTATAATTTTAACACCATGTTCCACAAGTTGTTCATTCCAGATGTCTAACAATCCCTGCTGCGTATCATCCTTACCCCATAATTGCTTCAAAAAGTTGTTTCGTTGAATCAATATTTTCTGGTATTGCTGTAAATGATATAGATAGCTTGGCTGGACCTGTCCAATCTCCATATCGAGAAATCGCCGACGAATTCCTGGAGTTCCCTTAACGATTTCCAAGTCTTCTGGTGCGAACATCACCACATTCAGAGAACCGATAAATTCACTTAATTTCCGCTGCTCAAGCCCATTGATCTTCGCTTTTTTCCCTTGGGGGGACAACATTAACTCTAGTAAAAGGGGTCCATATCTCTTCTCAACAGTGGCAGATACGTGAGCTGCCACTTGTTCAAAGGCAATAAGCTCACGATCCTTGGACGTGCGGTGACTTTTAGTAAGTGCCAGTACAAAGATAGCTTCCAGTAGATTCGTTTTCCCTTGAGCATTAGGACCAATCAAAAGGTTCACATCACCAAAGGAATCCAGCTGCAAATGTTCATAATTGCGGTAATGCTGCAAGCTGATGTTCTTTACAAACACATCGTATCCTCCTCATTTTCCACCCATATGTTCAAATATAAGAAAGTATAAGTTTCACTTCATACTCCATTTCTTATATTTCTGCAGAGACGGATATCGTCCTTCAAAAGGACGATGTAGCCGTTTCAGCTTGAGAAGCTGTGGGCTTTGAGGTGCAGATCATGACTCCTTAGTAACCTCAAACGTACCTTCATCCGTCACTTTCACAATATCTCCAGGATATAACTTACGACCACGTCGTTCCTCTAATTCTCCGTTGACTAAGACCATTGCCTCTTGAATTAGAGCTTTAGCCATTCCACCTGTTGATACACAATTAGATAACTTCAAAAACGTATCTAACTTTATATATTCACTTTGGATAATAATTTTGTTCATACCATTGTTCCTTTCACATTCAATTAGGCGTAAGCCTTAATTATTAGTTCTATACGGCAAAATAACAAATAGACTTTGGCTGTCATCCATTGGCTTGAGCACAATCGGACTCATCACCCCAGTGAAAGCAATCATTAATTGCTCACTTTCGACTACTTTTAGAACGTCCAACATATATTTAGAGTTAAAGGAAATACGCAGTGGGTCCCCTTTAAAGTCTATTAATTCCAATTCTTCGCGTACCTTACCCAGTTCAGTCGAGCTCGAGGATATTTCAATTCCACCATTTTCTAACGTTTGTAATCTTACGATGTTCGTTTTTTCTTCTCTGGAGAGTAAATAAGCCCGATCAATTGATTCACTTAATTTTTTGGTATCGACAATCAGTTCTGTTTTATACGTTGACGGAATAATCCTAGAAGTATCTGGATAAATCCCTTCGAGAATTCGTGAATAGAAAAGAACATGGTCAATTTTGAATAACACCTGATTATCGGATACGACGATATCGACTAGCGTATTCTGATCAGGGACAATTTTACTTAATTCATTTAACGTTTTACCGGCAATAACAACGTTATTGAACTTAACATCCGCAGCATTCAAATAAGCTGAACGTGTTGCGAGGCGATGACGGTCGGTCGCAGTGAATTTCAGTTCATTATCTTCCAAGTTCCATAGGACACCTGTAAGAATAGGTGTTGTTTCATGCGTAGAAATAGAGAATCCCGTTTGTCTAATCATATTTTTCAATAGATCACCTGGAATAGAAACGGTCTGATTACCTTCAATAGCTGGCAAAATGGGGAACTCCTCTGGATCTAGACCTACCATTTGGATCTCTGTTGCACCTGATGAAATAAAAGTATGGAATTGTTCCTTCACTTCCATATGAATATCTTGAGAAGGAAGTTTCTTAATAATTTCCACAAAAAACTTAGCAGGGAGCACAACACTGCCTGTTTCCTCGATTTGGACAATCGTCCCTTTATCATCTTCAACAGGAATGAATGATTGAATTGAAATATCGGTATCACTTGCTGTAAGTGTAACTCCTTGATGATTCACGTCTACTTTAATCCCAGTCAGAATAGGAATAGTCGTCCGACTTGAAATGGCTTTATAGACTTGTTGGATCGATTCGTTTAAATAATCTTTGAGAATGTTAATTTTCATAATTTCACTCCTTGGGGAAATTCGGGAATTGGGTCAGAAATGTAGACCTTTTTCACCCTCTTTATAGATGATTATTCTTTATATCTTTTATTAGTAATAGTAATAGGCGCGGTGGATATGTGTATAAGTCTAAATAGCTTAATAAAGCCAAGCCTATCCACATGTGTATAGATTGTGCATAGGCTTGGACTTGTTCAGGTTGGATTTTTGATGTTATCTATGAGGTTATTGACCACTTTAAATAGCTCTTGGTCTACCTTGAGTAATTGAGTTATTTTCTCATGAGCATGGATAACGGTTGTATGATCTCTACCACCGAAAGCTTCACCAATTTTGGGTAAAGAGAAGTCGGTTAATTCTCGTGAAAGATACATAGCAATTTGTCTAGGGAATGCGATAGCCTTTGTCCGCTTACGGGCTTTAAAGTCTTCCATTCGCATGTTGTAGTATTCTCCAACCTTTTGCTGAATATCCTGCATTGTGATCATTCGAGGACGGCTTGAAGGAATAATATCCTTAAGTGCCTCTGCTGCTAAATGAGTAGTTACATCTTGATTTGTCAGAGATGAATAGGCTACTACACGGATCAAAGCGCCTTCTAATTCACGTATATTCGTGTCGATCTGATTCGCGATATACATCATTGCTTCATTGGGAATATCCAAGTTTTCAGCTTTTGCCTTTTTACGCAAAATCGCAGTCCTCGTCTCGAGATCTGGAGGTTGGATATCCGTAATCAAGCCCCATTCAAACCGAGAACGTAAACGTTCTTCCAACGTTGGAATTTCCTTGGGCGGTCTATCACTAGAAATAATAATTTGTTTACGTTCTTCATGGAGAGCATTGAATGTATGGAAAAATTCTTCCTGTGTAGATTCTTTACCTGCAAGGAACTGGATATCATCCACGAGGAGAATATCAACGCTACGATATTTATTGCGGAAATTTTCCGTACGATTGTCTCGAATCGAATTAATAAATTCGTTTGTAAATTTCTCTGAAGATAGATAGACCACTTTACTGTTTGGATTATGCTCCAGTACATAGTGACCAATCGCATGCATTAAATGCGTCTTTCCTAGTCCAACTCCACCATATAGAAATAGAGGGTTATAGGCTTTGGCTGGGGCTTCTGCAACAGCTAAAGATGCTGCATGAGCAAATCGGTTACCTGATCCGATAACGAATGTATCAAACGTATATTTGGGATTAAGCATATGGGTCATAGACTCTTCATGGGAAATTTGAGGTTTTGGAGAGGAGAAAGAAGGCATGGGATCCTCAATTTTGGTCTCTTCGATCACAAATTTAACATCAAGCTGCTTACCAACAACTTCAAATAGAGTGGAACCCACCAGTTTGGTATAGCGACTTTCAAGCCATTCGACAGCAAATGTCGTAGGGGCAGATATGACAATGGTTTGATTATTCATTGAGGTCGCTTTTGTTGCTTTGAACCAAGTATCAAAGCTGGGCTTACTTAGCTTGGTCTGAATAATAGATAAAATTTGCTGCCATAGTTCGGAAGTATGGCTTTCCACAGATATTGTCACTCCTTTAAATCATCTAAATCTGGCGTATGCCATGAGAGAAAATGTCGAAATAAAACGAATATGGATCTATTTATCCCCAAAACTCAGAAGCGGAAAAACATAAAAAAATGGATAAATTGAACTTGTTCACAACTTTATCCACAGCTTGTTGATAATATTGAGGCATAACACATGTATTCACATCAAAAAGTATTACCATCATAGCAAAAGAACCGCCTAATTTCAATGATTGGTGCCATTTTATCCACAAACCCAATAACTTGTGTATAATTTTTATGCACACCACAAGATATTGTTTATATCATGTTAAAATTTCGACAGCATCTTGTAAAATACAAATAAACTTATGCACAGCTTGTGCTAAAAATAATCGAAAATGATATTATTATGAACAAGTGGATAAGTTTATTTTTTTATTTTATTTTTTCATGACCTGTGGAGAACTTTTTGAACATAGCAGAAAGTATAAAATTTAGGGTGAATTGTGAAAGCGGAGGTTTTCGAGTTACGAGATGTACTCGTTGCAGCAAATAGTAGCAACAAAGAATATGGAGAGGATTTAATTGTTGTATCTACAATTGATAGACGAGGAGGAGAAGGCGGAAGCGGAAGGTGATTATTGCTGGTGATGATATTTCTGTGGGCGATTTTCTTACGTTATCCCCTTCTGGCAAAAAAATAAGGCTATAATGGTAGAAGACGACTTGGAGGAAGTTGATACTTAGGGGTAGGAAGTTGACATTTACGTGTCTACATGGTTATAATGTGTAAAGGCATTTTCGTGATTATGAGAATGGTTAATCTATGATATAAATTCCTGTAAGGGGGTGCAATACATGGGACCGACTTTTAAACCAAATGTGAGTAAACGCGCTAAGGTTCATGGTTTCCGTAAAAGAATGAGCACGAAAAACGGCCGTAAAGTTTTGGCTGCTCGTCGCTTAAAAGGCAGAAAAATATTGAGTGCATAAATGTGAGCGTGCATGAAGACCACTCAGGTGGTCTTTTTTTTCTTAACAATAAGAAAAGTAACTATTAAGTACTATAATGATATGATTGGTTTATGGGTTCTGAAGAGTGCCTATAATATAAGTAGGAAGATAGATTATAATAATGAAGTGAAATTGGGAGAGACTCGTGCATAAAAGTTTACGTTTACGAAACCGGGCTGATTTCAGTCGCGTATATCGTCATGGAAAGTCATTTGCCAATCATCAATTTGTGGTCTACTGGTTCCGCAAAAGAGAAGTAGAGCAATTCAGAGTTGGTATTTCAGTCAGTAAAAAGGTAGGGAATGCGGTTGTACGTAATCGTATGAGAAGATTGGTGAAGGAAATTGTGCGTCATCATGATTCAGAATTGATAGAACACATTGACCTCGTATTTATTGTACGTAAAGGTGCTCTAAATATGACCTATAAGGACTTGGAAAAGAGTATTCTGCATGTGTTACGCAAAGCGTCACTTCTGAAGGCCACGAAGCAATGAAGCTATATTTATTTGTCCCTCGGAATATGATATGATTTACTATGAAATGTAAGCGTTAAGAGAGGGGTTATCGAGTGTCACGATTGAAGACTAGCCGGGGAAGGAAATGGATCCTCCTCACCATGATGATTTTTGCAATGACCGTATTAGCGGGTTGTGGAACAGGTGGAGCAGTTGCGAAGACCACTGATCAACTACTTGAAGGTGGATTTTGGCAGAGAAACGTTGTTTACTGGTTCGCTTCAGCACTAGATACGTTCGCCAGTTGGTTCGGTGGTCAATACGGACTAGCCGTATTAGTAATGGTGATTATTGTACGGACACTTATATTGCCGTTAACCATTAAGCAAGTAAAAAGTTCTAGAGCGATGCAAGCTATTCAGCCTGAACTCGCTAAGCTTAAAGAAAAGTATAAGGATAACCCGGAACAACAACAACAGGAAACGATGAAGTTATTTCAAGAGAATAAGGTAAATCCAATGGCGGGGTGCTTACCCTTAATTGTTCAGATGCCAATATTTATCGCTCTTTATAACTCTATTTATGGAAATGAATTATTACGTCATGGTGAGTTCTTATGGTTACAACTTGGAGAACCGGACAAAACATTTATTCTTCCCTTTTTAGCTGCCATTACGACATTCTTTCAGACTAAAATGATGATGAAGATGAACCCGTCGCCACAACAAGGGGCTATGAAGTTCATGATGATGGTCTATCCGGTATTGATATTCTTCATGTCATACAATTTCCCATCTGCTTTACCGTTATATTGGTTCTTCAGTAACCTGTATACATTAGCACAGAATTATTTCCTTTATCGTAACAATCCTAACACAGCTAATGTTTCTGGTGTTGCTGTAGTAGGTAGCAGTAAATCAAATATTAAAGGAAGCCAAGCTAAAGGTAAAACAAATCATAATCATCCTAAGAAGAAATCGAAGGGGGCAAAAAGGTCTAAATGAGCAACGTCATCGCTTCAGGAAAAACCGTTGAAGAAGCTGTAAATAAGGGACTTTCCAAACTCGGGGTTAGCCAAGACCGTGTTACGGTTAATATACTTTCGCAGCCGTCAAAAGGATTCCTGGGACTGATTGGTGTCAGGGAAGCGAAAGTAGAACTTGCTTTACTTCCGGAATTAGCACCAAATCCAGTTGCCGAGACGGTAAAGCCTCTATTTGATTCTAGCAATCATGATCTAGTAGAGGGAGACCCTTATGCCATAGCAGTACAATTCATTCTTGATGTTGGTAAAAGTATGGGATTAGACGTGCAGGTAGAGATGCAGCATTCAAGAGAAGCAACAACACTCCATATCTTTGGACCTGATTTGGGACTTATGATTGGTAGAAGGGGCCAGACATTGGATTCTCTTCAATACCTAGCGAACATTGTAGCCAATCGTGCATCGAATAGTTATATAAGACTTATTCTTGATGCTGAGAATTTCCGCGAACGCCGCAAGAAGACGTTAGAGGAACTCGCAGATCGTTTGGCAGGACGTGTGATTCGTTCTCATAAAGAGGTTGTGCTTGAGCCAATGTCCTCTCAAGAACGTAAGGTGATTCATGCCAAGCTTCAGGATCATAAACTGGTGAAGACCTACAGTAAAGGCGAAGAACCTAACAGGCGTGTAGTCATTTCGTTAAGGTAACGAGATTAAATAGATAGAATGAACTAAAGACTAAAGACCAACCCTCATATTCGTGGTTTCACTAGAATCTATAGAGTTTAGGGAGTGTTAACTTTAGTTCAATCTATATAGATGCAATGACTCTCTGGTAAGTGTATTAGAGTCATTGCTTTTTATATTTTATAGGAAGAGGTGACATTGTTGATTAGTGATACTATAGCAGCCATTATCACAGCAGTTGGAGAAGCAGGGATTGCGGTCATCCGTGTTAGTGGTCCGGAAGCGATTATAGAAGTAGAACGAATATTTAAAAGTCGGATAAAGCTAACTGAAGCTGATTCACATACGGTTCAATATGGACATGTTATTAATCCTCACACAGGAGAGCAGATTGAAGAGGTACTAACAACAGTGATGCGGGCACCTCGGTCTTTTACAATGGAGGATGTCGTGGAGATCAGTGCGCATGGTGGAGTGATCTCTGTTACGCGTGTGATGGGCTTGTTATTGCAACAGAATATTCGGTTGGCTGAGCCAGGCGAATTTACGAAGCGTGCATTTCTGAACGGACGAATTGATTTATCACAAGCGGAGGCAGTTATTGATCTTATTCGCTCGAAGTCAGATCGTGCCTTTTCTATTGCATTGAAACAAGTGAAGGGCGATCTTTCACAGCAAATTATCAATCAAAGATTTACGTTGATTGAGACGCTGGCTCATATTGAAGTGAATATTGATTATCCCGAGCATGATGTAGAGTCGATGACATCTTCTTTTATTATGGAGAAGTGTAGTGAAGTTATGGAAGGAATTACGAAGTTATTAAAGACCTCAGAGGAAGGTAAGATCCTTCGCGAAGGAATCACGACAGCCATTGTAGGTCGTCCCAATGTGGGGAAATCCTCTTTGTTAAACACATTAGCACATGATAATAAAGCGATCGTAACGGATATTCCTGGAACGACACGTGATGTCATAGAAGAATTCATTACCATTAATAATATTCCATTAAAGTTACTAGATACGGCAGGTATTCGTGATACGATGGATGTTGTTGAGAAGATTGGGGTAGAACGATCTAAGAATGCTGTGAATGAGGCAGACCTCATATTGCTTGTATTAGATGCAAGTCAGCCTCTACATGAGGATGAATTGGTATTAATGGAACAAATCCGTGGTAGACAATGCATTGTGATTATGAATAAAATGGACTTACAATCCCAAATAGATATAGATGTAGTAAAACGTTACTTTGATGAGGCGTCTATTGTTCAAATGTCCATAAAGGATCAAAAAGGTATTGATGCATTGGAGAATGCCATATCCAAGTTATTCTTCAACGGTCAATTGGAATCGAATGATCTGACTTATGTAAGCAATATTCGACATATTTCCTTATTAAAGAATGCAAATCAGTCATTACAAGATGCCTATGATGCTGCTGAGCAACTTATTCCGATAGATATGATTCAGATTGATGTTCGTTTGGCTTGGGAACAGCTTGGAGAAATTATTGGTGATACGGCGGGGGATTCTCTGCTTGATCAAATCTTTTCACAATTTTGTTTGGGTAAATAAAGGGGGTAGGACGATGAGTTATATAGGAAGCAATTATGATGTGATCGTGATCGGAGCGGGCCATGCTGGGGTAGAATCTGCCTTAGCTGCTGCTCGAATGGGCTGTAAAACATTAGTTATTACGATTAATTTAGATATGGTGGCCTTTATGCCATGTAATCCATCGATCGGTGGTCCTGCCAAGGGGCATGTTGTGCGGGAAGTTGATGCGCTTGGTGGTGAAATGGGTCGGAATATTGATCGGACATTTATTCAAATGCGGATGCTAAACACAGGGAAGGGCCCAGCAGTGCATGCACTACGGGCTCAAGCAGACAAATTCTCATACCAGCATACAATGAAGGAAACGTTAGAGAAGGAACCGAACATTACCCTGCGTCAGGGAATGGTTGATGAGTTGATCGTTGAAGAGGGACAATGCGTAGGTGTCCTCACGATGACGGGTACCGAATACCGAGCTAAATCGATTGTGTTAACGACAGGCACCTATTTACGCGGCAAGGTGATTATGGGTGAGTTAACTTACGAAAGTGGACCTAATAATCAACAACCATCAGTAAAACTAGCAGAGAATTTACGTGAGCATGGCTTCGAGCTCGTACGTTTCAAGACAGGAACTCCAATGCGTGTGCATAGGGATACGATTGACTTCAGCAAGACGGAGATCCAACCAGGGGATGAGAATCCTAAGTTCTTCTCCCATGAGACGGTATCTTCCACCAATGAGCAACTTCCTTGTTGGTTAACTTATACGACTGCTGAGACACAGGCGATTATTATGGCTAATCTTGATCGTGCTCCTATGTACTCCGGTCTTATTGAAGGAACAGGGCCACGTTATTGTCCATCTATTGAGGATAAAGTTGTCCGCTTTAGTGACAAGGCAAGGCATCAAATCTTCCTAGAACCTGAAGGTAAGAGCACAGCAGAGTATTATGTACAGGGCTTGTCAACAAGTATGCCAGAGGATGTACAGATTGCTATGTTGCATTCTGTTCCAGGTTTGGAAAAAGCAGAAATCATGCGTAATGGTTATGCTATTGAATACGATGCTATGGTACCGACACAATTATGGCCATCGCTTGAAACGAAGAAAATGCCAGGATTGTTTACTGCGGGTCAAATCAATGGAACATCTGGCTATGAGGAAGCAGCAGCACAAGGGGTTATCGCTGGGATTAATGCTGCACGTAAAGTGCAAGGGAAGGAACCAATCGTTCTTAATCGATCTCAGGGATATATTGGTGTATTAATCGATGATTTGGTGACTAAGGGAACCAACGAACCGTATCGTCTATTAACATCACGTGCTGAATATCGGTTATTGCTTCGTCATGATAACGCAGATCTGCGTCTTACGCCGATTGGACATGAGATCGGTTTGATAACAGATGAAAGATATGAAAGATTCTTAATTAAAAAGGAAACGGTTGAGCTTGAAGTTGAACGTTTACGTATAGAGAAGGCGAGACCTAGTGAAGTGAATGCGCTCTTGGAAGCATCGGAGTCGTCTCAAATTCAGGATGGTAGTAGTATGTTGGTTCTTTTGCGTCGACCTGAGATTAACTACAGTCACATTGAGCAACTTTCACCGTCGCCGTATGAATTAAGCGATGAAATGAAGGAACAAGTTGAAATTCAAATTAAGTATGCGGGTTATATAGAAAAGCAAATGATGCATGTGGAGAAGTTACAGAAGATGGAGAAAAAGAAAATTCCTGATTCTATCATATATGAAGAAATAAAGGGACTTGCTATTGAAGCACGGCAAAAGCTAGCTAAGATTCGTCCACTTTCAATTGGTCAAGCAACTCGAATTGCGGGTGTTACACCGGCGGACATTTCTGTTCTATTGATATATCTTGAACATTATAATCGAGTAACTGCGGCAAGGGGTTAGATGATGGATTCTATACAACAGTCGTTCACCAGTCGCCTCCAGGAGCATGGAATCAAGTTAAATGAAACACAATTAGATCAATTTGAAATGTATTTCAAGGAATTGGTGAGTTGGAATGAGAAAATGAATTTAACGGGGATAACGGAGCGGGAACCCGTATATACGAAACATTTCTACGACTCTATTTCTCTAGCATTCTTCATGGATATGGATAAGATAAAGACGTTGGCTGATATCGGATCTGGAGCAGGGTTTCCAGGTATTCCGCTTAAAATTTGTTACCCAGATCTACAGTTAACGATTATTGATTCACTTAATAAGAGGATATCCTTTCTTAAAAATATCGTTGAGAAGTTAAATCTCACAGGTGTTGAACTCATTCATGGAAGAGCAGAAGAGTGGGGACAGAAACAGGGGTATCGTGATCATTTCGATTTAGTAACGGCTAGAGCAGTAGCAAAGCTAGCATTGCTGAATGAATGGTGTCTACCTTTTGTACGTGTGGATGGGACATTTGCTGCAATGAAAGGCAGTGATCCTACAGAAGAAGTTAAAGAAGCAACGTATAGTTTCAAACAATTAAAAGGTAAACTTAGTAAAGTTGAGCAATTCACTCTTCCAGTGGAAGAAGCTGAGCGTCATATCGTTTTTGTGCAAAAGAGAGCTGCCACACCTCAGAAATATCCAAGAAGTCCAGGTGTTGCAGCTAAGGCCCCTTTAATATAGAAAGCCAATATAATGTTTCACGTGAAACATTATAGATAAATCAAAATATGCCTTCTCCATAAACCGGAGAAGGCATATTTTTTCTTTAAAATATAAGAAAGTATAAGATACATGTAATACTCTATTCCTTATATTTCTGCAGAGACGAATATTAAACTTTAAAAAGGACGGCGAAGCCGTTTCTACTTGTTTAACGGGATATAGTCATATATAACATCAATAAAAGATGAAAAATAATGATGCTGATAGAATAGGATTATATTAGAAAAGGTGATAGAATAGGTTAGAAGGAATCTCATGCAACAGAATGCGGAAGATTGACTCTTACAAAAAAGTAGAATGTCCATAAATATACAAAGTGCAGTGTTTTTTTCTGCTTTGTGTAGTGTTTAGAAGGCTCTGAAGGCATAGCGAAATGGATTAAACAGATTGGCTCGCGGTGATTCAGTGCTATTATGAAACTAGGTGGTAATATACGGAATGAAAGAACAATTTTCTAAGTTATTTGGTCTAACCGAACGAAATAATGCGGATGAAGTGAAGCAAATCCCGGTTGGGGATATCGTATCTAGCCCATATCAACCACGTACCATTTTTGACGATAGCAAAATAGATGAGTTGTGTCAGACGATTAAAACATTAGGAGTCATCCAACCTATTGTTGTTCGTTTCCGCAATGATAAGTATGAGCTTGTTGCAGGGGAACGCAGATGGCGAGCTGTTAAGAAGCTTGGACTTGAGACCATTCCTGCGATAGTTCGGGATTTCAACGATTCACAGGCGGCTTCTATCGCGTTGATAGAAAACTTGCAACGTGAGGGATTAACATCCATTGAAGAGGCTATAGCTTATCAGAACCTCATTGAATTACATCAATTAACACAGGAAAGCCTGGCTCAACGCTTGGGTAAAAGCCAATCTACGATTGCTAATAAGGTTCGGTTATTACATCTTCCTGAAACTGTAAAGTTAGCTTTAATGGAACGGAAAATAACAGAACGTCATGCACGTGCTCTATTGTCACTTCCAAAGGAAGAACTACAGCTTAAATTACTATCAGAAATTATAGCTAAAGAATTAAATGTTAAGCAGACAGAAGCTAGAGTTGCTTATTATAAAGAGACTGTTCACGTTAAGAAATCAAAGCGTATATCATATTCTAAAGATGTTCGTTTAGCATTAAACACCATTAGACAATCCATTGATATGGTATCCGGATCTGGAATGTCGATCAAGACGACTGAGAAAGACCATGATGATCACTATGAAATTGTAATTAAAATTCCTAAGAGATCATAAGTGGTAGAAGCGGAATAGGGCAAACCCATATCTCACAACCAACACGAGGAGTCCAATATATTATTGAGGTGAAATAAGTGTCCAAAATTATTGCCATAGCAAATCAAAAGGGTGGGGTTGGGAAAACGACCACTTCCGTGAATCTAGGCGCTTGCTTGGCTTCATTAGGCAAAAGAGTGCTTCTCGTTGATATTGATCCACAAGGGAATACAACAAGTGGAGTTGGTATTAGTAAAGCTGATGTAGAGAATTGCATTTATGATGTCATTATTAATGAAGTTCACCCTAAAGACGCCATCGCACATACCAATGTAGAAGGCCTACATATTATCCCTGCTACAATTCAATTGGCTGGAGCGGAAATAGAATTGGTTCCGACCATTTCTAGAGAACAAAGGTTGAAGAAATCATTACATTTAGTCAAAGATATGTATGATTATGTCCTGATTGATTGTCCACCATCACTTGGAATCTTAACGATCAATTCACTTACAGCAGCTGATTCCGTATTGATACCTATTCAATGTGAATATTATGCGTTAGAGGGCTTAAGTCAGTTACTTAACTCTATTCGGTTAGTTCAAAAGCATCTAAACACCTCGTTAAAAATTGAGGGAGTTTTATTAACAATGTTTGATGCTCGAACGAATCTAGGAATTCAAGTGATCGAGGAAGTTAAGAAATACTTCCAGGACAAAGTATATCGAACGGTTATCCCTAGAAATGTCCGTTTGAGTGAAGCACCATCACATGGGCAATCGATTATTACGTATGACCCACGCTCTAAAGGGGCAGAAGTTTACTTAGAGTTGGCAAAGGAAGTGATTTCTTATGAGTAAGCGCTTGGGGAAGGGATTAGACGCTTTAATTCCATCACTTTCTATTAATGATGATGATAAAATTGTAGAGATTCCGTTGAGTCAGTTGCGTGCCAATCCGTATCAGCCACGCAAAGAATTCAAAGAGGAAGCTATTCATGAATTAGCAGAGTCTATTCGTCAACACGGTGTTATACAACCTATTATCGTTCGTAAAGTTCTTAAGGGATTTGAGATCATCGCCGGTGAGCGTCGGTTTCGGGCGTCTCAATATTGCGGTAAACCGACAATACCAGCAGTTGTACGCAATTTCAGCGATCAACAAGTGATGGAGATTGCCCTAATTGAGAATTTACAACGTGAGAATTTAAATGCGATGGAGATCGCAGTCGCCTATCAAGGACTGATGGATCAGTATTCTTTAACGCAAGAGGAGCTATCATTAAAAGTTGGGAAGTCTAGATCTCATATTGCTAACTTTTTGCGCTTGCTAGCGTTGCCCGCGGAAGTGAAGGAATATGTTTCACGTGGAACATTATCAATGGGGCATGCAAGAGCTATTGTGGGAATTAAAGATACAGACATCATTAAACAGTTAGCCAAACAATGTGTTGAGCATGAGTGGAGTGTTAGAGAGTTAGAGGAAACGGTGAAACATTTAGATCGTAAGCCTGCTGAAACTCAAAAACCAACATCGAAGAAAATCGATCCTTATATTGATCATGTGGAAGAATCACTTCGAGATCGCTTTAGAACAACAGTGAAAATTAAACAAAATAAAGATAAAGGTAAGATTGAATTGAATTATTATAGCAAGCAGGATTTAGAGAGACTATTGGAATTGTTGCAATAGTTATGAATGCTGTAAATGCAGAGAGACATATCTTGTTTTTTCCTTTATGTAGGGAGGAGGTATGTCTTTCCGTGTCTTGAGGAGGTTGAATTAATTGATTTATTTAGATCACGCAGCCACCTCATGGCCTAAACCCCCAGCTGTAATCCAAGCTATGCAGGTTGCTATGGAGGAGTCCGCTGCTAATCCTGGGAGGGGAAGTCATGCGATGGCCGTTAAGGCTAGTCGTGTTCTTTTCGAAAGTAGGATGCAATTGGCTAAACTGTTCTGTGTGAAAAATCCTAATGACATTGCCTTTACTAATAATACAACGGTTGCACTGAATATGGCGATAAAAGGTATCCTACAAGAAGGAGATCACGTCGTTGCTACGATGGTGGAACATAACTCCGTTCGTCGTCCGTTAGAGTATCTGAAGAGGACGCTTGGGATTACGGTGGATTACGTAAAGGTCAATGGCAAAGGTGAATTGAATCTTAATGATGTAGAAATTGCGTTGAAACAACCCACACGTTTGGTGGTATGCACACATAGTTCTAATTTATTAGGAAGCATATTACCTGTTGAGGAGATCGGCGCATTAGCTCGCAAACATGGCGTGCTCTTCTTAGTGGATGCGGCACAGAGTGCGGGAATTCTGGATATTGATGTGGAGCGAATGCATATCGATATGATGGCATTTCCAGGTCATAAGGGATTGTTAGGGCCTCAAGGGACTGGAGGGCTGTATATCGCACCTCAAGTAGACCTGGAGCCGCTTATTCATGGGGGAACAGGGAGTCAGTCTGAGGAGAAGGAACAGCCTTCTGTTCGACCCGATCGTTATGAAGCAGGGACACCCAATACGGTTGGGATTGCAGGTCTGAAAGTAGGAGTTCAGAAGGTGATTGAACTTACCCCTAAGAGGATATATAGTCATGAGTGGAATCTCACTCAACAACTCATGGATGGATTGGTCGACATACCAGGTATTACGTTACTAGGTCCAGATAAGGGAGCCCCACGTACGGGCATTGTTTCTTTTGTGGTAGAAAAGTATGACTCATCTGAGATTGCCTTTCGACTAGATCGTGAATACGGTATTGCTGTAAGAGCGGGGTTCCATTGTACCCCCCTTGCTCATTATGCCGTGCAAACGGATAAAAGTGGTGCTGTACGTGCTAGTGTAGGGGTGGATACAACAGACGTTGAAATGGACACGCTCATTAAGGCCATGAAACAACTGTGTAAATGAAAGTGGCAGATTTCACTCTAAAGAATTGTTGATTTTAAGTCCAGGAAAAGGAATGAAGCATCAATGTCAGATCTCAACGATTTAATCATAGAACATTTAGCACTATATATAGGCATCATTATGTTTGTTGTGTTGGTATTGTTAATTTTGATGTTTAAGCAACTATCTAAATTAAATAAATTGCGTCGTAGATATGAGCAGATGATGTCTGGCGGTGGCGTGGAGAATTTAGAGAGTCTCCTTATTGATCTGAAATTACAACTTGATCGGTTGCAAGATGATCATGGTCAACAGGGAGAAATGCTAGAAGACACTCTGAAAAAGCTGCAGTCTGTCAAAGGAAATGTTGGACTTATAAAATACAATGCGTTTGAAGAACGTGGCAGTGACCTAAGTTTCTCCGTTGCGATCATCGACGATCACTCCAATGGTATTGTGCTTACATCGATCTATAATAGGGATAATTCCTATATATACGCTAAGCCACTCAAACAAGGTGATTCAACATACACTTTGACTGCAGAGGAGAAGCGAGCTATTACTCTCGCAAAGCAAAAACTGTTGAGTGGGACTTCCACTCCTTAATCGCACTGTATAAACTAATCGCAATGATATCAGATAACCGCATGACTAGACTTAAACGAGTGTTCTGCAAAACAAAGTATTCCATGAAGCCGCCGACGTTAACGATTCCAGTTAAATGGATATCGCCTACAGGCGGTAATTGTTTATGTACCCCAGCTCCTGGCGCTAGAGGACCATCTATGATCTGGATACAACCAATGCTAGAAGATTGCCCTAAGCAGGCATCAATACCGATGACGAATGGCTGATGATAAGTTTCGTATATGGTAGATATCTTTTCTTGCAGGTTAACGGCATGAACAGGTTCGTCTAGAGTGCCGTAGATATGGAATAGGTGACTCTCATAACGAGATAATGAAGTGCCTACGAGTGGACCGAGACTATCCCCTGTAGATCGGTCGGTACCTACGCATACGACAATAATGGGCTGACCTTCTTTTACCTGAGAAAGGTGAAAGAGTAAGCGATGAGTAAGTACTGAATGGATTTCAGGGTCGGTATATGGTATTTTTAAGCAAGAAGGTTGCTGATTTGAGATCGGTTTAGAAAGAGGGCTCATAGGATCTTCCTTTCATTGGCAGATAGTAGTATCTAGTATATGGACGAAGAGGGTTATTTATACGTAGGTTCTATTGAATCTATTAAATCGAATGGTAATTAGATGTTGTAAATATGAAATAGGAGGCTGCATGATGGAAGAATGGCTTCTTATTGCATTTGATTCTACGCAGCAGGCATTGAGGGCTGAGATGTTGCTGGAATATGCAGATATTGAGATCGACTTGTTCCCAACACCTAAAGATGTCACAGCCGGGTGCGCATTATCTATTCTTTTTCCTAGTGAGGAGTTAGCTGTTGTTCAGAACATCATTGAACAAGAGAAGGTTGAGATCCGGGGGATATTTATGAAAAACAACTTAGAGCATTATGAAGTCATCTAGATGTAAGGAGGAATGGCCTTGCCATATTTGGAAGTTGGTAGTGAGGATGCGGAGGCAGCCATCATGGAGGTTCTGAGATTTAAGGATAAGGTATGGAACTGGATAACGGACGGGGATATGTGGATAACAGTTCTCATTGCAGGCATACGAATTATTGTTATTTTCTTACTGAGCCGTTTAGTTATTAAGGTGGTATACAAGCTGATCGATCGATCATTGGCTCGTCAGGAGAATAGTAAGCTAAGAATGAATCCGCGTAGGTTTGTGACTGTGAGTGGATTAATGAAAAATGTAACTTCAGTGGCGTGTAACTTTATTATGGTTCTGATCGTTTTAGCTGAATTTAATTTTGAATTAGCTCCGCTGCTTGCAGGTGCAGGAGTGCTGGGTCTAGCCATAGGATTCGGTGCGCAAAGTTTGGTTAAAGATGTGATCACTGGATTCTTCATTATACTAGAGGATCAGTTCGCAGTGGGTGATGTGATCGAGACAGGTGCTTTTAGAGGTACAGTGGAAATGATCGGAATTCGGACTACTCGAATCGTAAGCCATACGGGTGAAGTTTATATTTTGCCTAATGGGGGGATTACCACGGTGACTAACTACTCATTATCTAATTCATTGGCAATTGTAGATATTCCGATGAAGAATGAACATCATCTAGAAGATACGCTTAAACTTATACAGCGAGCCACAGAGGGTATAAAAGAGGGTAGTATGGAAATGATCAGAACGCCTGATGTACTTGGTATTCAAACATTAAGTACAAGCGAATATGCGATTCGTATTGTAGCGGATTGTCTACCTAATACTCGAGAAGAAGTAGAACGTCAAATTCAGATGGTGATTAAGCGAGCGCTTGAAGAAGAAGAGTCCTTACAATTAGCGATGGTGGAACAATCCACAATAAGAGAAGGCGGGGAGGAGTAGAAGAATGGAACGTAAAGTATTTCAATTGGGTGATGTTGTACAGATGAAGAAGCAACATCCATGTGGGAGTAATGAAATGGAGATTATCCGTATGGGAATGGATATTCGGATTAAATGTGTAGGCTGTCAGCACAGTGTACTTGTACCGCGTGTGAAATTTGAGAAGAATATGAAGAAGGTTCTTCGATCTACGATACCTCCGTCAGAAACGATGGAATAAAGGGCTTACCGATGTAGTTTGTGATTGCAATTTCAGACTCTTCACGGTATAATAAACTCTGCTGTGGAAAGGTACCCAAGTGGTCCAAGGGGGCTGACTCGAAATCAGTTAGGCGTCGCAAGGCGTGCGTGGGTTCGACTCCCACTCTTTCCGCCATTACTATATTATTTAAATTTGACCTTCTGTACATCATGTATGTATAGAAGGTTTTTTGTTGTTCATGGAGAGAAGGACATATCAGCAATATCAACGTGTTTTGATAGTTGCAATAAGGGGAACTGATCACGCGATTCTATGATATATACGCCAAAGAAGGGTCCGTGAGGACCCTTCAGTGACAGCGGTGCGTGTCGATTTGGTATTCTTCTACATTCACATATTTCAGTGAAACTTTAGATTTCCGGTGATTTGTTTGAAATACAAGAAAAGTCTAAGCTTTACGCTAATTCTTGCTTATATCTCTCGCAGAAACTAATTCCAACCCCCAACTTAATGTAAGGCTGATGTCGTATCTGCTTGACTAAGTAGTCCAACGGAACCACACCTCTCTCATGCACCGCTTGCTAATATTATGATCAGATAAGAAGGATCTTATACATGAACTTAATAAAAAACTTATTTTGATAATAATTAATGGGACTTTCCTTTGTCTTTCATTTTCCACTTTCGATTCTGGTTGCTCGTGTTAGGGAATCGTTCTCCCTTTCGAAGCTTGACGTGTTTAGGGTCTAGAATGGCCGTATCAACGCCGATTTCTCCAAACTCCATATAATGACCGTTATTTGGTGCTTTGTCTCCAGGTCTAAATTCTGTATGCTCACCCATCATGGTATCCTCCTTGAAATGAAAAATGGATTACCTCATTAGTGTGTACCAGTTGTAAAGAATCATGTGTCCAATGATTGGATTAGTTAGATAGGTTGATCAAAAGGTGACCTTATAAACTTTCATTTTAGGATAGACTTGCATAGGGCATGACAATTAGGTATAATGTTTAGGTGCGAGTTAACGCTCGTTCCTTGCTCCTGACGTTAGATCAGGGGCCGTGAGTCCATGAGGAGGTGAAAATATATGCGCAAATATGAAGTGATGTACATTATTCGTCCTGACATTGAGCAGGATGTGGTTCAGGCTGCAGTCGAAAAATTCCAAGGCATCATCTCCAACGGTGGGGAAATTACAAAGCATGATGTAATGGGTAAACGCCGTCTTGCGTATGAGATTAAGAAATTTAATGATGGTACTTTCGTTCTAGTTAACTTCAACGGTACACCAGAAGTTATTAACGAACTTGAGCGTCTTATGAAAATTTCTGACGATGTTATTCGTTATCTCATTACCAATGACGTAGCTTAATTCATTTTCGGTTTTGTAGTTAAATCGCTTGAGGGAGGGGACTTAAATTGTTGAATCGTGTCATTCTGATCGGCCGATTAACGAAGGATCCAGAATTGCGCTACACACCTGCAGGGGTGGCAGTAACGCAGTTTACGCTCGCCGTAGATCGTCCGTTTACGGCACAGGGCGGGGAGCGCGAAGCGGATTTCATTCCGGTCGTAACCTGGAGACAGCTTGCCGAGACTTGCGCCAACTATTTGCGTAAAGGCCGTTTGACGGCAGTAGAAGGACGCATTCAGGTTCGGAACTATGAGAATAACGAAGGTAAACGTGTATACGTCACTGAAGTTATTGCTGATAATGTTCGTTTCTTGGAGTCACCAAACCGCGAAGGTGGAAGTGGTGGAGGTAGTAGTGCAGCGCGTGAAGAACCTTCTAACGGAGGCGAGGGACGCGGAAATCAGGCCTCGCGCAATAAAAACAACAATCAAGATCCTTTTTCCGATGACGGAAAACCGATAGATATTTCGGATGATGATTTGCCATTTTAATTATGGAAAGGACTGACTAGCATGGCTTTTAAACCAAGAGAATCTGCTGATAATGATAAAAGACCGGCACGCCGTGGCGGACGTAATAAGCGTAAAAAGGTATGTTTCTTTACTGCTAACAAAATTACTCACATTGATTATAAAGATATTGATTTGCTTAAGAAGTTTGTTAGCGAACGCGGAAAGATTTTGCCGCGTCGTGTAACAGGAACTAGTGCAAAATATCAACGTGCTTTGACAATTGCTATTAAACGCTCACGTCAAATCGCTTTGATGCCATACACTACTGAATAGTAGTCTATATTTGTACACTGAAGAGACAGCTGCCTATGCAGCTGTCTCTTTTTGCGTCTAAAAGTATGGACCTTGTTGGAGTAACCTGAGGTTTACTCTTTATAGATTTCAAGATTCCATATAAGACGTTGAAATCTAAGGAATACTAAATTCTATAATGAAATATACATTGTACAGTGTATGGAAATCTGTAGTGAGTGAACTAGAAAATAAATGTCGATTAAATAGAGTCACTTATTGTGGTATAGTAGCGAAAATCCGCGAATGTTAGATAATATCACGCGTATTATTACATAAACCAACATATAAGTAGAATAGGTGCTATATAACATAAAATCTTAAATACTATTATGGTAATAAATAGAGTATAATGAAATGAATGCGGTTTTATTAAAAATAAAAATTAAATAAAAAATAGGTTGACGTAAGTTATTATAACATTGTATGATTTACATTAATTTAACAAAGGGACTAATTCCCTTATCACTTCATTATTGACCGTTGGTTTATTTCGCTTTAAAGCTTTGGCGCCCCGTTGCACTATTGTGAATGTGCAATGGGGGAGAATTTAACACCATGAAAAGCATCTATAAAGATTAGTATCAGCCATTCCAAGATGATCCTAGGAGGGTGATTAATTAACATTATAGGCTTCTTTCAGAATATGAATGGTTACATGGTGTTAAATAATCTCGAGGGGGACTTACTATGAAGAAGAAACTATCAAGTATGATGCTAATTCTCTTAGTTATGATTACCATTTTGTCAGCATGTTCAGGAAATAATACCGCAGAACCAGCTAAAGAAACTCCACCAGCTACTACTGAAACGGTCGAGCCAGTGAAACCCGCAGAACCGGTAGAGCCAGTAGTGACGGATGATGGGAAGAATGATGGTGTATTCCCAGCTAGCGATATGTCGCTTAACCCAGCCCCAGCTGCAAATCGTGCAGACACACTCATTATTGGTATGACTGCACCAAATGGTACATTTAGCCCGTTCTTCTGGTCAACGGTTTACGATAAATATGTTGTGGAAACCGTATTTGATAGTTTCCTTGAGGTTCAAGGAGATGGGACTTACAAAGAAAGTCTTGCTGAAAGCATAGATGTTTCTGATGATGGTTTGAAATATATATTTAAATTAAAAAAAGATATTAAATATAGTGATGGAACACCGGTTACTGTGAAGGATTTCCTATTTGCACTGAAAGTGCTTCATGATCCAACTTATGATGGGGAATCTGATATACTGTCCTTAAAAATTGCAGGTGGTCAGAATTTCTATGATGGTAAAGCCAAGGATATTTCTGGTGTAAAGGTTATCGATGATAACACAATAGAAATAAATGTAACTGAAAAGACAGCCATAACAAAAGATTCGCTTGGTGATATTCCATTATTGCCTGAAGCTTATTACGGTAAAGGTTATGCATTTGGAAAATTAGATTCCATTAAAGAACTAAATGATAAACCGATCGGTAGCGGTAAATATATTGTTAAGAGTTACGCAGCGGGGCAAGAAGTGGTATTTGTAGCAAACCCGGATTACTTCGCTGGTGCTCCAAAAGTCAAAAACTTGATCTTTAAGGTTACAACAGATGATACGAAGCTAGCGATGCTCCAAGCTGGTGAAATCGATATGGATGCAGTTACAGTCAATGAAGATAATGTAGAAGAATTGCAATCATATGGCTTCATAGATGTTACCATTACTCCAACGAATGGGTACGGATATATTGCCTTTAACCACAAGGTAGCTAAATTCGCTGATGTTAAAGTTCGCCAAGCGCTAACAATTGGTCTGAATCGTGCAGAAATTGTAGAAGGCGTATATGGTAAATTTGCAGACGTTATCAACGTTCCAGAATCTAAAGTAGGCTGGGCTTACACCGAAGAGGGTGTTGAGACCTATGACTTCGATATCGAGAAAGCTAAATCACTGCTTGATGAAGCGGGATGGGTTGTTGGTACCGATGGTATTCGTGAGAAAGACGGAAAGAAATTCAAAATTGAATTCTCTGCAACAGCAGATAACCCCGTTGTAGAATCATTACTTCCAATTATGACGAAGAACTATAAAGAACTAGGTATTGATATCTCGCCAGAGACACTTGATTTCAACGCTATTATGGCTAAAAAGGATGCAGGAACTTTCGAAATGTACTTCGCAGCTTGGGGCTTGACTCCAGATCCGGATAACACTGTGTATACTTCTGATGGTGCACAAAACGATATTGGTTATTCAAATGCTAAAGTAGATGAGCTAATGAAAAAGGGGAAAGCTGAATTAGATCAAGAAAAACGTAAAGAAATTTATAAAGAAATGTATCAAGAGATTAACAAAGATCTCCCTTACATCTTTATGTATCAAAGAAGAGATATGTGGGCTGTTAACGGAAGAATTACAGGATTCGATCTGACGCCATATAAACACTTCACTTTTAGTCTGAATAAAGTGGAAATCTCCAAATAATAATAATTATAACCAGTAAGAATAGAAGGAGATATGCTCAGCCCATATGGGCTGAGCATATCCCATTATAATAGCCAGGAGGAATAATATGAGGCAATACATATTCCGTAGACTGCTGCAAATGATCCCAACACTCATTGGGATCACTATGATTGTGTTTGCCATTTCCCGTATGGTTCCAGGAGATTATATTACTGCTAAAGCTTCTCCCAATATGACGGCAGAGAAAGAAGCACAGCTTCGTGAAATCTACGGCCTAGATAAGCCAATAGCCAAGGCTTATATTGACTGGGTGGGGAATATGGCTGTAGGTGATATGGGTGATTCGCTACAACATAAGAAGCCCGTCACAAAGGTCATTAATACGTATGTTTGGAATTCCGTTGTCATTGCATTTACAAGTTTAGTATTAAGTTGGATTATTGCTATATTTGCAGGGGTGTTCTCAGCCAAATTCCAACACTCATTCTTAGATAAGATGATTACGCTGTTCATATTTCTCTGTATGTCGCTACCTTCATTCTTTATAGGACTTCTACTTATATTATTAGTTAGCCTAGGGCTCGGAATCACTCCCGTAGGCGGTATGACAACAGCTGGACTTGGGGCTACTGGATGGGAATATATTAAGGATGTAGCTCGTCACATGGTGTTACCTACGATAGTACTAACCATGATTAGTACGGGTAGTCTTACACGCTATTTCCGTACCTCTATGCTGGAAGTCATCCGTCAGGATTATATTCGAACAGCCCGTGCAAAAGGATTGAAAGAGCGGACGGTTATATTTAAACATGCCCTACGTAATGCGATGATTCCTGCCATTACTTTACTCGGCTTTGAACTACCAGCTTTGTTTGGTGGAGCGATTATACTGGAGAAGATATTTATTTGGCCGGGGATTGGTCAAGTTTATCTAGGATCTATCAGTATGCGTGACTATCCGTTTATGCTCGGATTCACGATATTTCTTGCAGTACTTACATTGCTGGGCAATCTGCTCTCCGACGTATTATACGGTGTTGCAGATCCAAGAATTCGCCTAAAGTAGGAGGGGATACAGTTGTCCATAGACGTAGCAATAATAGAGACGAATGTACAAGTTATAGTTAAAGCACCTTCTTCTCCGTGGAGATTGGCGATGCGACGATTTGTCAAGAATCGGTTAGCCTTAATGGGACTTATTATACTAATATTTATGTTTATCCTTAGCTTTATAGGGCCACTGTTATCTCCCTATACTTTGGAGGATATCACCATTGCTGATAAGAATCTGTCACCTCATAGGGCGCATTGGTTGGGAACGGATAAGCTAGGACGAGATATTCTGTTGAGAGTAATGCTTGCCGGAAAAATTTCCTTGAGAGTTGGGTTAGTAGCAACTTCCATATCGGTGGTTATCGGGGCAACGCTAGGTGCGATTGCTGGGTTTTATCGTAAAGGAATTGACGCGGTCATTATGCGTATTGCTGATATATTCATGGCATTACCGACATTGCCAATACTGATCATTCTGGGCGCGGTGTTATCTGATCTCAAAGTGGACTCTGGAAATCGTATTTACTATCTCATGTTGATCATTGGACTCTTGGGATGGACGGGTCTAAGTCGACTTGTACGTGGACAAATCTTATCCCTTCGAGAGATGGAATTTATGCAAGCAACAGAAGCATTAGGATTACGTGATCGTCGTAAAATATTTCGTCATTTGATCCCTAACGTTGTTCCCATTATTATTGTCTCCGCAACATTGGGGGTGGCAGGAGCCATCCTTTATGAATCGGTTCTGAGTTTCTTAGGAATTGGTGTAGTTCCACCTACCCCATCATGGGGCAATATGATTTCAGCAGCCAATAATATGATTGATTTCCGCAAAAGACCATGGTTGTGGATTCCACCAGGGACGTGTATATTACTGACAGTTGTTGCGATCAACCTTATCGGTGAGGGCCTTCGGGATGCCCTGGATCCAAAGATGAAGAAATAGGGCAATCGTATGCTTAAGATAGGAGATGTCATATGGCTAAAAACTTAGTGGAATTTCGTAATTTAAAAACGCATTTTCATACGTCCGATGGAATTGTTAAAGCTGTAGATGATGTCAGCTTTACAATTCGTGAAGGCGAGACACTTTGTGTCGTTGGAGAATCAGGATGTGGTAAAAGTGTTACTGCAATGTCTTTGATGCGGTTAATTGAGACACCATCAGGAGTAATTGCTGGCGGAGAGATTCTGTTCGAAGGTAAGGATATCCTGAAGATGAGCAAGCGTGATATGAGTATTATCCGTGGAAATGAAATCTCAATTATTTTTCAAGAGCCCATGTCATCCCTTAATCCAGTCTTAACGATAGGTGAACAGATTGCTGAACCGATTATTCTTCATCTCATGATGAATCGTAAAGAGGCCCGTATTAAGGCGATCGAACTCATTGATATGGTTGGTATACCACGTGCGGACAAAATATATAATTCATACCCACATGAATTAAGTGGGGGTATGCGTCAACGGGTAATGATTGCGATTGCTCTTAGTTGTAATCCAAAGCTGCTAATTGCTGACGAACCGACTACTGCGCTAGATGTAACTATCCAAGCACAAATTCTGGACTTAATGCGTGATATTAAGGATAAGCTCAATACTTCCATTATGTTGATCACTCATGACCTCGGTGTCGTGGCTGAAATGGCTGACTATGTTGTTGTGATGTATGCAGGAAAGGTGATTGAGGAAGCACCGGTATTGGAGTTGTTTAAAGAACCTAAGCATCCTTATACGCAGGGACTCTTGAAAGCAAAACCGATTATGAATCAAGAACAGGAACGATTATATTCGATACCCGGACAGGTTCCTAACCCGGTTGATCTAGGCGATAACTGCCATTTCCATGAACGATGCGAGTTCTGTATGGATATTTGTACAACGAAAAAACCCCCCTTCCGTTCACATGCAAATAAGGATCATAAAGTAGCCTGCTGGTTATATGAAGAAGAGAGGGAAGTACAATGAGCGAATCATTACTGGAAGTCGAGCATCTTAAGAAGTACTTTCCCATTACTGGTGGAGTATTCTCACGGACCATAGGGCATGTCAAGGCGGTAGACGATATCTCATTTCATATTAACAAGGGGGAGTCACTTGGTCTTGTAGGTGAATCTGGTTGTGGTAAGAGCACCATCGGTCGCACAATACTTCGTTTGCAAGAGAAAACTGCGGGGACGGTACTATTCAAGGGGGAAGATATCTATAAGCTTCCTAAGGAGAAAATGCGTCACCTTCGACCTAAGATACAAATTATATTTCAGGATCCGTATAGTTCACTGAATCCAAGAGTTAAGGTGGGTGTAGCCATAGGTGAAGCTCTTCTTGATCACGGGCTAGTTCATCGGAATGAGTTGAAGGAACGTGTCCTGGAGACGATGAATATTTGTGGATTAGCCAGCTATCAATATAATCGCTATCCTCATGAATTTTCTGGTGGGCAACGTCAAAGAATAGGTATTGCACGTGCACTTATTATGAATCCTGAATTTATCGTAGCAGACGAGCCTGTATCGGCGTTGGATGTATCGATCCAAGCACAGATTATTAACCTGCTGAGCGATTTACAGCAGGATAAGGGTCTTACGTACTTGTTCATCTCGCATGACCTGA
Organism: Paenibacillus sp. FA6; assembly: GCF_051550225.1. Lineage (NCBI taxonomy): Bacteria > Bacillati > Bacillota > Bacilli > Caryophanales > Paenibacillaceae > Paenibacillus > Paenibacillus sp. FA6. The sequence continues at coordinate 4,970,919 of NZ_CP188820.1, forward strand.
GCGTGGTAGAGCATCTCTGTGATCGGGTAGGGGTGATGTATCTAGGAGCTATGGTGGAGATGGCCCCGAAGAGGGAATTGTTCAGAAATCCACTACATCCATATACAAAAGCTCTAATGTCAGCGATACCGATTCCTGATCCCACATTGAAGCGGGAACGGATTATTCTTAAGGGGGATATACCAAGTCCTGCAAATCCACCGTCTGGATGTAAGTTCCATACTCGCTGCCCGATTGCTGCAGATATTTGTAAACAACAGAATCCAGAGTATCGGAATGTGGGTAATGATCACTTTGTGGCGTGCCACTTTGTATAATATTGTATGATGTCAACTATTATATAAATATATAGGGTATGTAAGCGATAGAGGACTTCCTCTGTTGCTTTTTTAGTATAAAATATTAGATGGAATTAGCTGTAAAGTCATTTTCCAGTTTCCTTTTTGCGAGATAAAGTTTACAATAGTTTGGTATGCTCACGTATTTTTTTTATACTACAGATGATAAGAAGGAACATAAACATGAGGAAAAGAACAAAAAGTTATACAATTGTAGCTATAGTATTGGTATTGATCTTAGGGGGAGCTTTTATCTTTCGTAAGTCTCTAGCTGTGCTTGCGTTTGATATCTTTCTATCCGATCAAGTGGAGAACACATTGCAGGAGAAGTCATATAAGCCGCTAAAGGAGGATATAACTACTCCTAAGGCAGAGCCTATTGCGCTGCAGAGTAAGCCTTTCTCTGTTTTACTATTGGGTACAGACCAGCGTGGCAATGAACCTGCGCGGTCAGACACCATGATTTATGCGGTAGTACGTCCGAAGGAATCGAAGATATTGTTGGTCTCCATTCCACGTGATACCTACACAGAGATTATAGGAAAAGATAAGAAGGACAAAATTAACCACTCCTACGCTTTTGGCGGACAACAGATGGCGAAAGATACGATGGAGGCTCTACTTGATCATACGATTAATTATTATACTACCATTAACTTCGTGGGTCTGAGAGATGCTGTGGATGCGCTTGGAGGTATTGAACTTCCCATCCAAAAGGATATTGTAAATAAAGCAGCAGATCATGAGAAATTCACAATCAAGGCGAATCAGTCGATCTACGATGGTACGGATGCATTAAATTATGTACGTTACCGCGAGGACAGCGATTTCAATCGGACAAAGAGACAACAAGTATTCTTAGACCAAGTGGCCAAGAAGATGATGAACTTGAACCAGTTAGCTAATATTCCAGAATTATTAGATATTATGGGTACTAATCTTCAAACGAACATGCAACCCAAGTTTATTATTGATCTAGCTAAACAGTTATTAAGTGGAAGTGAAGTGCAAATTTCAAGTTATACCGTTATGGGCGAGAACATGCGCCTGAATGGAGTTTCCTATGAGAAGGCCAACGAGGAAGATCTCAAGTTTGCACAAGATTTAATTGATAATTGGATGAATCACTCGATATCAACTTATTCATTGCTGATGCCGGAAGATCAGAAAACAACAAAGTAAGTTACTTCAGTCAGCAGCCCAACCGAGTAGGGCTGCTGATTTAGCATCTATTGGAACATTTCTGGGTTGTGAACGTATGAAGATAGTGAACTCTGTACCAAGATCAGGGAGGATTATATGATATGAACATTGCATTTTTTCTGCTTCCGAAACAAGAAGTGGTATGCTTGACTCTTGAATCGACGTTAAGGCAAACGTTGGAACGGATGGAATTTCACCGGTATACGTCCGTACCTATGCTGGATAACAATGGGGAGTATGCTGGTACGATTACAGAAGGTGACTTATTATGGTATATGAAGAATTCTGAGGGCAAGGTGACTTTTGAGAATGCTTCAAAGTTTCTAATAAGGGATATCCCTATAAAGATGAGTAATAAGCCTGTTTCGATTGATGCCAACATGGAAGATTTGATTAATCTAGCCAAAGTTCAGAACTTTGTACCCGTTGTAGATGATATGAATCGATTTATTGGCATTGTGCGTCGAAGTCAGATTATTGAGTATTGTGAGAGATTTGTATCCAAAGAATCGATAGCATGAAGTCAAGCCTAGTGTAGGAGTAATCCGTTTGTGATATAATCAAGAATAAAGCTTTTTTGGGAGGTTAACGTGTCCAATATGCCGAAAGATTTGGATGTAGCCAAACGCGCTAAAGTGATCGAATGGCTGAAGACGGAAGTGGTCGACCATGTATCCCGATTGTTTAAAGCTCTATGGGAAGGTAGTACAGCTCGAGTGGGTGATAGTATTGCTAGCTTAATTATGAGCTCATATATTCTAGCGCGGAGGCTAGGTGTGTCTTATCGGGAAATCGATGAGTTGTTAATTGACAAACTTAAAAAACATAAGCAAGAAGGGCATCAATTGGAGGAGTGGTATCAGGATATCTCCACACTTGAAGAACATTTGCGTAAGAGGTGAACATATTGAAATTGAGTTGGAAACCGTTAGCGTGGACTGGAGTTTATTTGCTCCTTATTCTCTCATTGCTAACTAACTTATCGATCGTAACGGCATTCTTGTTGATTGTGCCTGTGGTTGTTCTATTTAACATATTGAGTATTAAAGGGTTCTTGACCCATGTCATTCCGGTCTGGTTGGTTGCTTTATTCATTCATCCCGTCTATTTGTTGCTGGCTTTATATTTTGTAATTCCAGCAATCTTGATGGGGAGAAGTTATAAGAAGGGTGCGCCCGCTATTCGTACCATTGGCGTTGGGACCGCTACGATTCTGACTGAGATGCTCTTGTTACTCTTTATTGGTACAGTCTTGTTCCAATTTGATCTTTCAGGGTATATGCAAGATGCGGTGAATCTCACGATGAAACCATTGCAAGACATGGTAGCTAACGGTACTCTTCCAGCAGAATTTGTGTGGTCGACAGAGGATATGAAGTTGTTGATGGATATGATGATGCAAAAGATTCCGTATGCATTGATCCTTAGTTCCTTTATGATGGCTGTGATCACACATGTGATTGCTCGACCAATTCTAAGCAGTATGGGTTACCCTGTGATGAAGCTTAAACCCGCAAGGGAGTGGAGGTTTCCAAGGTCTTTAATTTGGTACTATTTGCTTGGTGTCGTGATTGAAATGATTACGCTGGACTCAACAAGTGGTTATTTCACGATGATTTCTGCGAATCTGGTTCCCGTATTGAACATTTTCTTCTGTATCCAGGCGATAGGGTTCTTCTTCTTTCTAGCCCATCATCGTAAATGGCATTCGATTGTTCCAATTCTAATCGCTATTCCTATATTGTTGTTTCCACCGATGGCGATTATCGGTATTATAGACATCGCATTTCCATTGCGTCAGCTAATGACCAAACCAAAAGGATAGGATGGAGAGTCATGCCTAAATTTCTACAGAAACGCTGGCACGGCTACAATAGCGTATGGGCGTTTATGCTCCTACTGCTACTGGTTATCTTTGTAACGTGGTATAACTGGCCACTAGGAATAGTCTGTCTGTGCATTGTAGCTGTTCTCAGCTATCTGATGTTAAAGACGGAAATGGCGTTCCGCAAAGATTTACTTGAATATATCAATGGTCTTTCATTCCGTATTAAACGGGTGGAGGCAGAAGCAGTAAGTATGCTACCCTTTGGTATTGTGCTGTATAGCGAGGACCGAACCATCGAGTGGAATAACCGTTACGTTAGTGTAATGTTTAAGCGAAAGTCATTGATTGGTAGCTCATTACAGGATATATTCCCTCAGTTGATGGCTTCCATTAGCGATAAGAAAGAGGGCAGCAAGGATCAACTTAATAAGGAACATCAGATAGAAGTAGACTATGAAGATCGTCATTATCAGTTTATTGTCATTCCCGATGAACGACTTATCTATTTGCATGACATTACGGAGCTTGCCGTACTTAGGACCCGGTATGAGGATGAGAAGTTGGCTTTGGGCATGATTTTACTAGACAATCTTGATGAAGCTTCGCAGGGGATGGATGATCAACAGCGAACGGCCCTGATTGCTAAGGCGTCTAATGAGATCACATTCTGGGCAAAAACATATAATGTATATTTACGGCGTCTCTCTTCTGATCGATATTTAATGTTGTTAAATCATAAATCTTTGCAAGAATTGGAGAAAAGTCGATTCGTTATTCTCGATGAAGTGCGAGAGATGACGGCTGATCTGAAGGTGCCGATGACGCTGAGTGTTGGTCTGGCTTTTGGTCCAGTGGATATTTCCGAATTGGGTGAGCTTGCTCAATCCAGCCTTGATATGGCACTTGGACGCGGAGGCGATCAGGCGGCTGTGAAGGCTGGACAGCGATTATCCTTTTATGGGGGTAAATCGAATGCTGTAGAGAGACGGACGCGTGTACGTGCTAGGGTGATCGCTCATGCACTTCGTGATCTTATGCAAGAGAGTGATAAAGTGTTCATTATGGGGCATAAGATGCCGGATATGGATGTGATCGGTGCCTCGATTGGTGTGCTGAAAGCAGCTCAAATGTACAATGTAGATGCTTATATCGTGCTATCAGGTAACAATCCTTCGATTGAGCGGATGTTAGTACAGGTCGAGAAGGATGAGAAGCTAGTAGAGCGATTTATTACACCTGAGCAAGCCTTACAAATGCTTACGGGACATAGCTTATTAGTGGTTGTAGATACGCATAAAGCATCTATGACGATGGAACCGAAGCTCGTGCATAATGCGTCTCGGATTGTAGTGGTAGACCATCACCGCCGAAGTGAAGAGTTTATTAATGATGCTGTACTTGTGTATATGGAGCCATATGCTTCATCTGCCAGTGAGTTAGTTACGGAGCTCCTACAGTATATTCATGAGAAAATACAACTTACTCCGATCGAGGCAACCATGCTGTTAGCTGGAATTATTGTGGACACGAAGCATTTTGCACTTCATACAGGTTCGCGAACCTTTGAGGCTGCTGGATTTCTACGTCGTAGTGGTGCGGATACCGTGATGATCCAACGGATGCTGAAAGAGGATCTTCAGGAGTATTTGGCTAAGGCAGACATCATTAAGAAAGTGAAGATGGTTCATCAACACGTCGCACTTGCGGTGACGGAGTCAGGGGTTGTTATTTCACAACTATTAATTGCACAGGTTGCAGATACGCTTCTGACGATGACCGATGTGGTAGCCTCATTTGTCATTAGTGAGCGTCCGGATGGGCTGATTGGTATTAGTGCCCGCTCTCTAGGACGGATGAATGTACAAGTCGTAATGGAGATGTTAGGCGGTGGCGGTCATTTGACGAATGCCGCGGTACAGCTGAAGTGTACAGTTTCGGAAGCCGAAGTGAAACTAATGGATGTACTGAATCAAATTGAAGAGAAAGAGGGTTTATTGGAATGAAGGTCATTTTTCTAAAGGATATGAAGGGTCAAGCTAAAAAGGGCGAAGTTAAGGAAGTGTCCGAAGGGTATGCAGCAAACTTTCTATTTCCTCGTGGGTTAGCGCGTGCAGCGACAGATGGTAATATGAAGACTCTTGAGAATCAAACCTCAGCAGAGGAGAAACGTAAACAACAGGAAAAAGATGAAGCGTTAGCTCTTGGCAAAAAGCTTGAGGAAATGACCATTGAGCTTGCAGCGAAAGCCGGTGAAGGTGGTCGTCTATTCGGAGCCATCACAAGTAAGCAGATTGCAGAAGCAATGTCGGCTAAAGGTGTAAAGATTGATAAACGTAAGATCGAATTAGGTGAACCCATTAGGCAGTTAGGTGTAACTCAAGTACCAGTGAAGCTACATCCTGAAGTAAAGGCAACACTTAAGGTTCTAGTAGCGGAGGGCTAAAATGGGCGGAGAGCAGTTTTACGATCGAATTCCACCTCAGAATCTAGAGGCTGAGCAAGCTGTTATTGGTGCGATATTACTACAGGATGAAGCTCTAATTACCGCGATGGAGCGTGTAAATACAGAGGATTTCTATGATAAACCACACCAATTAATCTTTGAAGCTATGCTACAACTGGGTGAGGATAATCAACCGATCGATCTAGTTACGCTGACTTCTTTGTTGCAGGATCGTGGACAACTTGAGGAAATTGGTGGTGTCAGCTATTTAGCGAGGCTGGCTCATTCCGTGCCAACGGCAGCCAACGTGGAATATTACGCGCAGATTATTGAGGAAAAGTCGATGCTGCGGCGGTTAATTCGAACAGCTACTCAGATTGTTAGCGAAGGCTATACGGGTGGCGAAGACGTTTCGGGTATGCTTGGTGATGCCGAGCGCAAGATCTTGGAGATTTCTAATCGACGTAGCGGAAGCGGGTTCGTATTGATCCGTGACGTATTGATGGAAGTGTTTGATCGAGTGGAATTGCTGCATGAGAATAAAGGCGGAACGTCAGGAATTCCATCGGGATTTGTTGATCTGGATAAAATGACGAACGGATTCCAGAAGAATGACCTTATTATCGTAGCGGCTAGACCATCGGTCGGTAAAACGGCATTTGCGCTGAATATTGCTCAGAATGTTGCGGTTCGTGCCAATGAGACTGTAGCTATATTCAGTCTGGAAATGTCAGCACCTCAGCTCGTGCAGCGGATGATTTGTGCAGAAGCTAACTTGGATGCGAACGTGATGCGGACGGGGGATTTCAAGGATGATGATTGGGCTAAGCTCACAATGGGGATATCCTCATTATCTGAAGCAGAAATCTATATTGATGATACGCCGGGCGTGACCGTGGCAGACATTCGTTCGAAATGTCGCCGTCTGAAGAAAGAGAAGGGCCTCGGTATGATCGTCATCGATTATCTTCAACTGATCCACGGTCGTGGTAAAGCTGGAGAGAACCGTCAGCAGGAAGTATCCGAGATCTCTAGAACATTAAAGCAGATCGCTCGTGAGCTTGAGGTGCCAGTCATAGCGTTGTCTCAGTTAAGTCGGGGTGTAGAACAACGGCAAGACAAAAGACCTATGATGAGTGACTTGCGGGAGTCTGGCTCGATAGAGCAAGATGCCGACATTGTCTCTTTCTTATACCGGGACGATTATTATAATCAGGATTCAGAGAAGAAGAACATTATTGAGATCATTATTGCTAAGCAGCGTAATGGACCTGTAGGCACGGTAGAACTGGTCTTTCTCAAGAATTTCAATAAATTCGTTAGCTATGAAGGAGCCCAATCTGATCCTTTTGCAGGATAACCAATAGGGTAAGCCATTAGGTTTCGTAATTAATAGTCTATTTCCGAACGATCACAGCCCTTATGGTGTGATCGTTCGTTTTTTTATTTGACTTCAAAAAAATGGACTGTTAAACTATTATTGTTGCTTTAATGCACTGTTGTGTATGGTTTGAGCGCTCTAATCATATGCTAAGCGCAAGATTTATGATGTCAATAATAGGTGCAATAGCACCCAAAGGGGAATGAATATGTCAACTGTAGTCGTTGTGGGAACGCAATGGGGAGACGAAGGCAAAGGGAAAATCACAGACTTTCTCGCGGAGAGTGCCGATGTGGTGGCTCGGTACCAGGGTGGAAATAATGCCGGCCATACCATTCTGATTGACGATAAAAAGTTTAAGCTGAGTCTTATTCCATCGGGTGTATTTTATGAAAATAAGGTATGCGTTATTGGTAATGGAATGGTTATTAATCCAGCTGCACTTATTGAAGAGATAAACTATATCCATGATAATGGGTTTACTACTAATAACTTGGTCATTAGCGACCGTGCTCATGTCATTATGCCATATCATATCGTTCTAGACGCGCTTGAAGAAGACCGTAAAGGTGACCATAAGATCGGTACGACACGTAAAGGGATTGGCCCTTGTTATATGGATAAAGCTGCACGTAATGGCATTCGTATAACAGATCTGATGGATGCAGAAGAGTTCGAGTTAAGACTTCGCGAAATGATGCTAGAGAAGAATCATGTGCTGCAACAGGTATATGGAGTAGAACCTCTTGATGTGGAAGAGACTCTGAAGCAGTATCTGGAATATGCAGAAGTGATTCGTCATTATGTAAAAGATACATCGGTTGTATTGAATGATGCGATTGATGAGGATCGTAAAGTATTGTTTGAGGGTGCTCAAGGTGTGATGTTAGACATTGACCAAGGAACCTATCCTTATGTTACTTCATCTAATCCTTCTGCTGGTGGAGTTTGTATCGGAGCTGGTGTAGGCCCATCCAAGATTCAACAGGTGATTGGCGTGGCGAAATCTTATACAACCCGAGTCGGAGATGGTCCATTCCCAACAGAGTTAAACAACGAGATCGGTGACTTTATTCGTGAAACAGGTCATGAGTATGGAACAGTTACTGGCCGTGCTCGCCGTGTAGGTTGGTTCGACAGTGTTGTGGTACGTCATGCTCGTCGTGTCAGCGGAATAACAGGGTTATCTTTGAATTCTTTAGACGTCTTGTCTGGCCTTGAGACGGTTAAGATTTGCACCGGTTATAAGTATCGTGATGAGATTATCAATCATTACCCGGCTAGCCTGAAGATGCTTGCAGAATGTGAAGCCGTATATGAAGAGTTACCGGGTTGGAGTGAAAATATTACGGGAGCCAAGACGTTGGCTGATCTCCCTGAGAACACTCGCAACTATGTGAACCGTGTATCTGAACTTACGGGTATTCCGATTGCCATATTCTCCGTAGGACGTAACCGTGATCAGACGAACCAGGTTCTTCCGATCTATGAATCATAGAATTTAGTTTTTTAAGAAATACCTAAAGGAGCCTGCGGGTCACTTCTGTGACTGGTGGGCTCTTATTAATATAATAGTATAAACTTTTTGGAGCACTTCTCGCATGAAGGTAGCGAAGGTGAGGCTAAAGTAGATGTAAAAAGTACACTTAATAAGCAGGAAAGGCTGAGGTCAATGGAGATAGTTGCAAAACCTACACTTAAAAGTAGCGATAACGCTGAAAAGTGGAATTTCCAGTGATTTAGATGTAGGTTTTGCAATTAAAGTTGGCTAAAGAGGGAAAAGGTTGAATTTAGTTGTACATAATGCAACTGCGTGCCTAGCGAAGCTAGGTACATCTAACTGAGGAAGGATCGGTCGGGATAAGGGTATTGAAAGACAATACGCCACTTCGATTACAGGATTTGAAGAAGGTAAGAGAGTGTGAATGCAGACAGAAATTCGACGTGAATGTAATATTCATGGGATTAAACCCCAACCTTCTGGTCAATACTGCTGATGAGAGTATGAACATGGATATCGGATCATGGGCTGTGAAGGAGGATAAAATCATGAAGTTTCTAGTGTGGTTGTGTAAGGTAGTTCTAACGGTAGTATTGGTCAGTACATTGACAGTATTCACATCAGGGTGGGTCGTGAATGCTTATCTTAAATCGATGTTAGCGAGTTTCAATATACAGCTTCCAGGTCAGCCCATTGCTTTGGTAGGCATGTTGCAAGGGATGATGGGGACTGCAGCGAAAGATACGGAGGATACGAAAGACTCCGAAGAAATGACAGAGAAGGGTGGGACATCTTCAGAGCCAGGTGCAGTGCAAGCGCCTTCTGATGAGGAGCCACCGGTTGACGCACTGCCAGTGATGGGACAAACCATTACAGAGGAAGCCGCTGGAGCAGGGCAACAGGATCAACAAGTCGTGGTCACACCCGATGAAATGGTTCGTAAGAAGGATGGTCTCATTGCTAGTGACAAGGAAGAGATATTTAACATATTAATGACGAAGCTTCCTCAAGAGAAAATTCAGGAAATCACCGTCGCCATGGAGAATGGTCTGACCGAACAAGAGTTGGCTGAAGTAGAGAAAGTCTTATCTGAATATTTAGATAAAGATGAATATGCTAAGCTGTTATCTTTACTTAAATCATAACAGTGATTGTGAATGTCACTTATTTGTCATTTATTGAAGAACAATGGAATATTAATAATAACTATAGACCCGCGTAATAGCGGGTTTTTTTTGGTATTTATCAAAGGTTGAATTGATTGCAAATGTTATGTTAAAGTAAACATGGAGCTAAAGGTTAAAATTTTGAAACCTTTTAGAATAATTTATTTTTAGAGAACGCTACTTAATATATAAAGAATTGGGAAGTATAAACATTTGGAAATAGAAGATTATTAATTAAACGCAAATAAAGATCTGGTTGCAAAGGAGATAAATGATGAAAGGTTTCAACGATATACCATGGGTAAGGAATATATGGAGGAACATCACACAATTTGTCCTTCCTGTGGAACAAGCGGATGGGAACAAAACCAAAAGATGGCTAACGATAACAGCAACCGGAATCGCAATAACAGTAGTTATTGTGCTTGCCGGTAACCAATATGTGAATGCTAACAAGATTGCTTACTATAATGTTTATGTCGGTGATGAGGAGATCGGAAGCGTCGAGAATCCAATTCAAATTGAACAATTGTTCAGTCAGAAGCGACAAGAATATCAGAATAAATATCCGAATGTGGAAATGGTTCTGCAGACGGAAGATGTTACAACTAAGGTAGAAGTGGCTTTCAAAGCAGAAGTAGACAGCGAGCCAACACTGAAGAAGCTGGACGGCATGCTAAGTGCATATGCCAAAGGGGTCGAGCTCAAGATTGATGGCAAGGTCGTTGCGATTGTAAAGGATCAGGAAACAGTAGACGATATATTAAATCAAGTGAAACAGCAATACTTACCAGAAGCAGAAAAGAAGCAGCTTCAAGTTAAAATGATGAGCGGCTCGATTCCAGCATCTAAAGTGAGTGTGGCGAGCGCACCAGAATCCACGGTGAAATCAGTTGATATTGTAGAAAAGGTGGATGTTACGCCTATTACCACAGAACCTGATCAGATACTTAGCCTAGAGGAAGTCACATCACTTCTCACTGAAACGAATGAGGCCCCCATCGTGTATACGATAGAAGAAGGGGATACACTAAGCTCAATTGTGAAGAGATATGATATTACCGAGAAGCAAATCTATTCAAATAATCCTGATATCGTGGAGAAATATCTTCAAATCGGAGATACTTTAAAGCTTACGGTGCCAAAGCTACCGGTAACCGTTACAACGCTTGAACAAGTATCTGAAGAGATTGTGACGGCTCCCAAAGTTGAAATTAGAAAAACAGCAGAGCTTGAAGCAGGGAAATCAAAAGTGGTTCGCCCTGGGCAAGAAGGACTCAAAGTCATGGAATACTTGGTGACCAAAGAGAACGGTCAAGTTGTCGATGAACAGTGGCTCAGCCAAGATGTCATTAAAGAATCTGTTACCGAAGTTGTGCTACAAGGTACGAAGATTGCCGGACAAGGATCTGGGCAATTCGCCTGGCCTGTAAGTGGGGCGACCATATCGAGTACATATGGCTCACGATGGGGAAAGCAACATAAAGGGATCGACCTCGTTTCAGGAAATCGTACCATTATGGCAGCTGATGAGGGTGTTGTCACCTTCACTGGTAATATTAGCGGTTACGGTAAAGCTGTCATTATTAATCATAGCAATGGATACACGACACTGTACGGCCATTTACGTAGTTTCTCGGTCAATCAGGGACAGACGGTTTCCAAGGGAAGTGGCATCGGTGTCATGGGGAATACAGGACGCTCTACAGGAACACATTTACATTTTGAAATATTGAAGAATGATGTTGCCCAGAACCCGATGAAATATTTGAATTAATAATAGAGTTTTGAACTCGAATTTATATGAGGAAGTTTGTTGATGACGTAAGAGCATCACCCTAATCTTGGGGGTGATGCTCTTTTTTGCAAATATAAGAAAGTATAAGTTTCACTTGATACTCTATTCCTTATATTTCCGCTGAGACGGGTGCCTTAAAGTGATACGAAGTATCGCTAGCATCGGAAGCATAAGCTTTTTGAAAAGGGACGAACGGCATTGCCGTTTCTACTTGTATAGATAAGATACTTATGAGGGTGTGACAGGCATTCAGGTGTGGTAAAATAAGAAGAGGACTAACAACCGATTGATTGAAATATAAGGTGGGATACATTCATGCAGGGAACCATTCTAGTAGTAGATGATGAACAACCCATTGCTGATATATTGAAATTCAACTTAGAAAAAGAGGGGTACGACGTTATATGTGCATTTGATGGCATTACCGCCGTTGAATTAGCTTTATCTAAGAAGCCTGATCTTATGCTACTTGATCTCATGCTACCAGGTAAAGATGGCATGGACGTGTGCCGCGAGATTAGGGCTGCTCATTTGCAATTCCCCATTATTATGCTTACAGCTAAAGATGGCGAAATTGATAAGGTGCTCGGCTTAGAGCTGGGTGCAGATGACTATGTGACCAAGCCTTTTAGTACAAGAGAACTGCTAGCCCGGGTCAAAGCGCATATGCGGAGGGTCAATAAGATGGCAGCAGCATCGGAAGAGAGTGTAGCTTCTGAGAGGCAAGGTATACCTTTCTTTGACTTGTTTATAGATACGGATATGTATTTAGTATTCAAAAATGGTGAACCACTTGACCTAACGCATCGGGAATATGAACTGCTGTTCTATCTCGTGAAGCATGCGGGTAAAGTGATGACTCGTGAGCACTTATTGCAAGCTGTATGGGGATTTGAGTATTTCGGTGATGTGCGTACCGTGGATGTAACCATTCGCCGACTTCGTGAGAAAATTGAGGAGAACCCTAGCAAACCGGAGTATATTCTTACCCGCAGGGGGCTTGGTTATGTTATGCGAAGTCTTAAAAACGGGGGTCTGTAATGAAGCCGGCTTCCTTATTCCGTACTGTTCAAGCCAAGCTTATCATTGTATATATGCTCCTGATTCTAATTGCCATGCAGTTAATTGGTGTCTATTTCGTGAGCGCTATGAAGAATTCACTTACCAGCAATTTCACGAATGATCTGCAGGAACAAGCAGAACTTCTATCCGTGATGTCCGCGGAGAAATTGGGTGGAGATGCTGAGGCAGGGAAGAACTCGGTGGAAAGCTTGGGCGTGATCATCAACAACCTGTTTAATCTTAGTGGTGTAGAAATTCAGGTTCTCGATGCGAGTGGGAAGGTACTGATTACCTCATTGTCTACCCATGCCGATTATGTGGGACGTAAGAACACGCAGACGGTAGTAAGCCGAGCACTTCAAGGGATTAGTGATAATGAGGAATATGTGATTGACGAAGATAATGAGCGCAAACGAGTGGTTGCGAAGCCAGTCATTTATAATAGTAAAATTGTGGGCGCCGTCTATATCGTTGCTTCTATGAACGAATTGCATGATACGATTGGGCGGGTTAACAATATTTTCATTTCAGGAATGCTGATTGCACTAGTGTTAACGGCGATACTTAGCGTTATTCTGGCACATACGATTACTCAGCCTATCAAAGAGATGACACGCCATGCAACAGCAGTGGCAGAAGGCAACTTCGATCAGAAGATGCCGGTGTTTGGTAACGATGAGATCGGGCAATTGAGTGAGGCATTTAATTATATGACGAGTCGTCTGCAGAATGCACTCTTACAGAATGAAGAAGAGAAGGAGAAATTAGCCTCTATCCTTACGAATATGAGTGATGGTGTCATTGCCACGGATGAAACGGGACAGGTTATTCTCATGAACCGCCGCGCTGGAGCGATGTTAAGCTTAGATGAAGATGAGTTAGATAGTCGGGATATTACGAAGTTGCTAGGACTTGATCCAGAGCAGACGGAATCTTTTGCAGAGGGATCCATTCAAAGTGCACTGCTTGAGATGAGTCCAGAAGAGATGGCTACCACATATAAGGTGCGAGTTACCTTCACACCTATTCATCGGCGAGAATTCGGGATAGCGGGGACTATTGCCGTATTGCAGGATGTAACGGAGCAAGAGCAGTTAGAGGCATCACGGCGCGAGTTCGTAGCGAACGTATCGCATGAATTACGAACGCCACTGACAACGATTAAGAGCTACACAGAAGCTTTGGATGATGGTGCGTTAGAGGATGCACAGCTAGCTCGACGATTCGTGGGTGTGATTCAGAATGAGACGGAACGAATGATTCGTCTAGTGACGGATCTTCTTCACTTATCAAGGCTCGATAACAAGGAAGCCTCCCTGCGCAAAGAACCGACGGATGTGCTGGAAATGTTGGAGGATGTAACGGATCGGTTTTCTTTTCAGATGCAGCAGAAACATATTGAATCTAATATAAAGGTACAATCGGGTATTTATAGCGTATTATTCGACCGTGACCAGATCGATCAAGTGTTGGATAATCTTGTATCTAATTCCCTTAAATATACACCTGATGGTGGTGTTGTTACGTTAGAAGCTAGGTTGACTGAGGATAGCCAGATTTCGATTTCAGTACAGGATACAGGGATTGGCATTCCAAAGAAGGACTTAGAGCGTATATTCGATCGTTTCTATCGGGTAGATAAGGCGCGCTCGCGTAATATGGGAGGGACTGGACTCGGTCTTTCGATTGCCCGGGAAATTGTTAGCGCCCATGGAGGAGTTATGGCTCTCCAATCTGAATTTGGACAAGGGACGAAGGTTACCTTTACGCTTCCTTTAGTTGAAAATTGGGGTGTGATGACATGAAAGAGAAGTTGAAGTCGATCGTACTCGTCTTGTTGGTCTTGAGTAGCTTAGTGGAGAGTTATTATCTCATGTATCGCCTTCCGGGCAGTGATTCGGTCATTAAGTCGGCAGCTAAATATCTCAAGGCAGAGGATATGGGACCTGAAACCAACGTAGAGAGTTTGATTTATCCTGATAAAATGATCATTCATATGGGTGACAATAAACATACTGTATTTTATCCCAATTCTACGTTCTATAATCTGATCTTCTCTCGACTTGAGGGACGGAGCTTCGATAGCTTTCAGCGCCGTTCTTTGCAGGATCTGAATATCGCAGAAATACGCACGGAGAATCCGGGGATTGAATTGACCTTCGGGGCTGGCGTTCCTGTATCATTACTGCAACGAGTGATGCAGATTCACCCAGACTCATTATTCCAAGCGGAGCAAATAGACCGAATCTGGATTTATAATGTCAATAATGAAACGAAGGCACATGCTTTATTTTTCAGTACGGAAGGTGACGTCGTATACGAGGCAGGGAAAGCCGACCTTACGGTTCAGGATGTGCAACAGCATGTGGATTTCGGACTAACATGGACACCGTATACTTTACAGAATGGGTTGTACTACATTCCTGAGACAGAGGTGGAGATGGTAGCGACGACACTGCGTATTGATGCGTATACAACAGAACAAATGCAACGCAGCTTATTCTTCGATCCCAGCATTACTCGTAATATTAGGGAGAAGAACGGCTCTGAAATATATACGGATAGTAAGCGGAGCTTGCAAGTAAGACAGGAACAGAAGTGGATGAGATATACAGATCCTGCGGCACTGCCGGATGGGGAAATTGATATGGATAAAGAGGTGCTAGCGGCGGTTGATTTCGTGAACCAGCATGGGGGATGGGATGGGGATTATCGATTGAGTCTTGCTGGCGGAGGTACGGATCAGAACGAGGTGGTGTTCCAGCAGTATTATGGCACTTATCCAATTCTAGAAAGACCACAATTCCAATATGGGACGATCAATCTTAATTTACATCAAGGAACGGTATCCACATATGAGCGCTCTCTCATCTATATGAAGTCTGAGGAAACGAAGAAGGAAATGAAGATGTTACCTGGTGGGGAAGAGCTAAGAGCTCACTTAAAAGGCATCAGTGGACAATCCAGAGTAGTGGACTTGTACCCTGCGTACTTGCCTACAAGTAATGAGGAAGGGCTACTACTCACACCTGTATGGGCTGTTAAGCTTCAGACTGGTGGAGTGATGGTGCTGAACAAATAAGTTGGACGAATTGAATAGGACTCAATAGGGATAGGGAGGGAAGGGAATGGATTGGGGACGAGCTAAAAATGTGTTGATCTACGCTTTTTTATTGCTAAATCTCGTGTTGGGCTATCAATTATGGAATGATGTAAGCGAACAAGCAAGCACGAACTTGGATTACACTTCACTTGATAGTAATACACAGAAAATAATGCAGGAGAAAAATATTCAACTATTATGTCTTATACCTGCACGTACCCCAGTACTTCCTAAAATTAATTATCACTTTATTAGTGATCAGAATATGGACATCGTAGAGCTAGATACCCCTGTTGATAGTAAGCTAGTCTTCATGGGTAATGAGTTAGTGAAAGCACTAGGGAATCAGATCCCGAATTTCAAAGAGTATCGTTATGATCCAATGGAGAGCGAGGACGGGGTGTTTATGTTCCATCCTTTAGTGGAAGAGGAATGGCCACTCTTTAATGACCAACTAAGGTTAAAGTTAATATATAGTGATCGAAAAATAGTCTCGTATCAGCAAGCGAACATTAAGATGGTGTCATCCAATGAGGAAGAGCAACAGAAGGTGTTAACTGCTGTAGATGCGTTAGCTACTTTAATCAATAAATATATTGCACCTAATTCAGTTGTGAAGGACATCCAGTTAGGCTATTATGGCGAGATGTTTGACTCCGAGAATCAGGTAGCTGCGCCAGCTTGGCGCTTCACACTTGAGAATGAAGTGTATTATGTACAGGGCATCAGTGGGGACGTTATTAGTTCCAAGACGAAAGAAAGCAAAGGAGTAGAGTAATCGTTATGGGGATATCATTTACAGTGCTGTCGAGTGGATCGACAGGGAATGCAACGGTGGTTACGAACGGGGAGACGACACTGTTAATCGATGCGGGTTTTAGTGCGCGGCGGATAGATGAGTTATTGCAGGAAAGAGAGTTAAGTGGCGGGGAAATTGATGGTGTTCTCATTACACATGAGCATTCGGATCATATTAAGGGGTTAGGCCCTGTCGCTCGTAAATACAATCTTCCGATCTACGCAAATGAGAAAACATGGGATGCTATGAATAAATCAATTGGTAAGATTGCAGAAGAGAATCGGATTGTGATGGATAGTGGAGAAGTGAAAGATTTCGGAACACTTCGCGTGGAATCCTTCGGTATTTCCCATGACGCAGCAGAACCCGTAGGCTACAATTTCTATGATGGGGATGAGAAGCTAAGTGTGGCTACGGATTTAGGCTATGTCAGCGATAAGGTGAAGCGGGCTATCTCGAATGCTGATGTATTAGTTCTAGAAGCGAATCACGATATTGAGTTATTGCGAATGGGTCGTTATCCTTGGAATACGAAACGTCGTATTCTAGGCGATATGGGGCATCTCTCCAATGAAGCTTCAGGGGAAGCGATGAGTCAGCTCCTTACAGGTGATACGAAACGTACGTATTTGGCACATTTAAGTCGAGATCATAATATGATGGATTTGGCTAAAATGACAGTACGTGATGCGATGGAAGAGCGCGGATGTTTCTATAAAGAAACGGATTTCCAGTTGTGTGATACTTATTATGATCGACCTACGCCATGGGATAAGGTGAGCAAGCGTTGAACTACTCACCACTTAACGACCTTACAGTCTGTTTGAAGTGGGAGATTCCTAAGAACACCAACCTAACGGTCGGTTATGGATTAGGCTAGCCCCGCAGTCCCTGCGGTTAGAAGCCTGATGGCTTCATTTTTAAGATTGATTCCTGCGTTAATATCTCTTTGATGATGGGTATGGCACTCTGGGCAGTCCCATTCACGTAGTCTGAGATTTTTAACGTCTATGTTTTTATAGCCACAACTTGAACAGAGCTGGCTGGAAGGAAAGTTTCTAGCAACGGTAACGACTTGTTTTCCGGACCATTTCGCTTTATATTCAATCATACTCTTGAATTGTGACCATGATATGTCACTGATTGCTTTAGCCAGATTGCGATTTTTAAGCATATTCGATACCGACAAATCTTCCATCCCAATAATGTCGTGGTTTTTGACAATTTCGGTTGAGATCTTGTCTAAGTAATCTTTTCGTGCATTGGTAATCTTCTCATGAATACGCGCTACTTTTATTTTGGCTTTATACCAATTTGAACCACCTATGTTTCGTCTACTCATGATTCTTTGTGCTCTGGCTAATTCCTTTTCTAACATATAGAAAAACTTAGGGTTCGAATGGATCGTTTCATCCGAGAAAATAGCAAAATCTAATAAGCCTAGATCGATTCCAATGATCGAGTTTGTTTTAGGTAATTCGATTACTTCGGTTTCAGTCATTAAAGAAACAAAGTATTTACCAGATGGATTACATCTGACGGTAGCACTCAATATACGACCTTCGACTTCACGACTTTTGGCAAAGCAAACACATCCAAGTTTAGGCAGCTTCATGCGATTTCCTATGACACCTATATTTCCATTCGTATACTTGGTTGTATAAGATTGAACAGAATTCCTTTTTGATTTAAAACGTGGTTGTTTGTTTTGCTTTTTGTAATAGCGTTGGAATGAATCCGCTAAGTTTTCGACCGATTTTTGAAGGGAAATACTATCTACTTCTTTAAGGAAGGGATAATATTCTTTCAATTCACGCACAGCTTTGACAGACTCATATTTATTGAAAAAGGCACCCTTCCAATTGTTGGATGGTAGTTGACCATTCTGTCTCATTTCTTCAACGATGTACCAATAGGCATCTTTTTCTTTCTGTTTGGCAAGGAAAAAATTGAAGACGAACCTTGAACAACCGATTGTCTTATGAATGAGTTCTGCTTGTTTTCTGTTTGGATAGATACGAAATTTGTATGCTTTGTTTACTAACATGAATCATACCTCCATTCGAACAGGAACATTTGTTCTATTATATCATATGGGGGAGGGATTTGGCTATCGCCAACCGAAATTAATCTCCCACCTACTCATTGGGCTTCGCCCTTCATATTCATTGAGGTGGGAGTCTTCTTTCGGGAAATGATAAATTGATCCAGTTCATCGGCTTTTATAGCCAATTCCTCACGAGTGAGAATCCCCTTGTCTACAAGAAGTTCAATGATCGTGCTTATGGCAAGGGTATTACGATAATGCTCGTCCTTCATATCTCCGAGCTTGGCCATCATGTGCATGATATCCATTGAAATATTTTTATTTTCCATGTGTGAATTATTCCCTCCCTCGAACGGATAATGTACCCACTATTAACCAGTGAAAATGAATGTGAAAAGGTTATGTAGCTGCGCTACATATGATACAATGAACAGTACGAACATATGCTGTGAAGCGCTCTGAGGTTATGAAACTAGAAAGCTATGAAACTGGAAAATTATTAATCTAGAATCAGAGACTTGTTATTAGTGTAGTCTGTTCCATCCGAAAATATTCCAATCTGAATGAATTTTAACTTTTCTTATTAAGAAAGTGACTAATTCATATTCAAAGTGATGTTATTTGGTGATATATAAAATAAAGTGGTTAAAATATGCAACTTTTACGGTTGTAAGACTGTTATATAAGTATGTGATCAAATAGTCAGGTTGTCAGAGGGTAATAACAAAGGGAGAGGATTTACTATGGGTTTGTTCGAAGATGAATTTTATTCGACCAAAGTATCAAGACAGAGCAAAGAGCATACCAAAGTAAAGCCCAATTCTGGAAGTTGGTCCAAAGCTCATAGCAAAGGAATGTCCACGTTACAAATATCTGTGATTAGTTCGGTGATCAGTGCAATGGTCGCTGTATTATTATTCAGTCTGGTTACTGAAGTACCTAATTCAACTACAGAGGTAGCTGCAGTGAGTGCAGTACCGATCAAGATGGAGACGGATCCCTTTGAACGATTGATCCAGGCAGCAGCGAAGGTACGTCCAGCCGTGGTGAGTATTGCTAATTATAAGGATCTGAAGAAGGATGAGTTAGACTTAGATGAATCCGGTCTGGGGTCGGGCGTCATATTCAAGAAAGAGAATGGTCTAGCCTATATTATCACGAACAATCATGTCATCTCAGAAGCAGATGAGCTGGAAGTGATGACGACGGATGGAGATTTGATCCCAGCGACATTGGTGGGAACAGATGTGGTTAACGATATTGCTGTTCTTTCTATTGATGGGAAGAAGATACATACGATCGCTGAGATCGGCAACTCGAGTACACTTCGGTTAGGAGAGACAGTCATTGCTATCGGTAACCCGTTAGGGTTAGGAGATACACTTACTTCTGGAATAGTGAGCCACACGAATCGGATTATTCCAGTGTCGATGAATAAGGACGGCGTATACGATTGGGAGCAAGAAGTGATACAGACAGACGCTGCCATTAATGAAGGTAATAGTGGTGGTGCCTTGGTGAATCTGAACGGTGAAGTGATTGGAATTAATACGATGAAGATATCCGATATGGGCGTTGAGGGACTTGGCTTCGCTATCCCGAGCAAGCATGTGATGCATATCGTTGATGAATTGATGTTAACAGGCAAAATAACGCGACCTTATATCGGTGTATATACGGTCGATATCAACAATTCATTCGCGCCGTTGGATGCAGAAGAACGTAAGAGCTTGAAACTACCAGGTGATGTCAAGGATGGCGTCTTGGTATTGGATGCTGTTGGTCCTGCGCTAGATGCAGGTTTGAAGTTGAATGATGTTATTACTAAGTTGGACAATATACCGATTAAATCAACGATGAAGCTCCGCAAGTTCCTCTATGATGAGCGGAAAATTGGTGATATTCTAGAAGTTACCTTCTATCGCGAGGGTGTATTGAAAGTTGTGAAGCTGACGCTTAGCGATAAGCCTGTGGAGTAGCGTGATGGGAATGAACGGTTAGCGGAGTAGCAGGATGAAGATAGCGAATAGTGGACTCTATGTAGTTTATTGATGTGTTATGGGCGAATTCGGGTTATAATAGATGGAACATCAGCAGAGTGTAGGACAGAAAGGATGCTTTCATTCATGTACGTAGTATGCAAAGATCATGTAGAACTTGCGATCGACAAATTCGTTGA
This sequence comes from Paenibacillus sp. FA6, assembly GCF_051550225.1. Classification (NCBI taxonomy): domain Bacteria; kingdom Bacillati; phylum Bacillota; class Bacilli; order Caryophanales; family Paenibacillaceae; genus Paenibacillus; species Paenibacillus sp. FA6. Next base: position 4,991,767 of record NZ_CP188820.1, read on the forward strand.
TGAATATGAAGACGCACCAGATATTGTAGACTTGAAGGAGACCGAATTCTCCGACTGGGATCCGCCAGTGAAATGTATTGAGTGTGAGCATGCTGCGCAGTATTTGGTGGTGTGAGAGAAGGGGCGTGAAAGTGGCGCCCTTTTTGTGTTTGTAGGGGATGACGTGGAGGGCGCTTCGAAGACGGGAATGTGTGAGACCGCTCCGAGAACGGATTGTTCTTCCGATCGCTGTTATCCCCGGATTTCTTTGAATTTACCGTTGTTAGCGGTGGAAATCCGGGGATAAAGAGTTGATGCTTACGAAGTAGCTTTCTTACAGAAAGCTTTTAGGCGAACGCTTACGCTTCTCCAGAACAATTCCGTTCTCTGCGCTGCTACGCACGTTTATCGGGACAATTGGATGAGGGTGCTACTTTCACGTTCGGTGGGATGGGTAGTAGGATTGGGGGAAGACTTCTTATTTCATGTGAGTCTTGTTGGGGTGAGAGTAAGAGATGAGGGCAGGGACGAGGACAAGGGCAAAGATAAAGACAAAGATAAAGATAAAGATAAAGATAAAGATAAAGGCCAAGGATGAAGACAGTCTATGTGAAGGTACGGAAATGGATATGAATACTAATAGAAGTACGAATATAAGTACCATCAATACCAGTGGGAGTATAAAAGTAAGTACTAAAGTAAGAGGTAAAGATAAAGATAGAGATAGTGAAAAAAATAAGGGCACGATAAAGAAGAATGATAAGCGTTATTGCTAAGCATGGAAAATAAGATTCAAAGACAATAGGGAGTACAATGGACAAGTAGCAGTGTGAATTGTAAGGATGAGTGTATAGATGCAAGAATTAAGATTGAGAAGATTATGAGTGAATAGGGTGTTTTCAAAGTTAGATAGCCGTAGGGTGTTGTTGTGAAAGAATACATACCAGTGGGGAGAGGGATTAAGGTGTTTATTCAGATTATTGGCGTTGGCAAATTGAAAGAGAAGTATTTAGTGTTGGGCATCCAGGAATATGCGAAGCGGCTTACTCCATACATCAAGTTCCAGATGGTGGAGGTAGCGGATGAGAGGGCACCTGATACGTTAAGCGAAGCTGAGGTGTCTATTGTTAAAGAGCGCGAGGGCGAACGCATCCTTGCACATATTAAGAGCGAGGCGCATGTCGTTGCGCTCGCTATCGGCGGCCAGCTATGGAGCTCGGAAGAGCTGGCCGCTGAGATCGACAAGCTCGGTACCTACGGGACGAGCCATGTCGTATTCGTCATCGGAGGCAGCCATGGGCTCTCCGATGCAGTACTGCGTCGCGCCCAGCAGAAGCTTAGCTTCGGGCGCATGACGTTGCCGCATCAGCTGATGCGGCTGGTGCTGACGGAGCAGGTGTACCGGGCGGTGAAGATTAATCGGGGTGAACCTTACCATAAATAGAGCGAAAAGAATGTTAACTATACGTAGCAGACAATCAAAGTTAAACGTGTATGTAAAACTTATTGGTTCTTGCATATAATATTGGGACTTGAAAAGAAATGTGAGGTATGATAAAGGTATTGATAAAATCAAAGTAAAAAATTTATTTGGTTAATTGATCGGGTAAGTTCACAGATTTCAATGGATCCAAAATCTCCTTAGAAGGGTGGGACAAAGTATGAATGCTTCATTGATGAAGAGGCTATTTAAAGCAATTAATGAAACGGATAGCAAAAGCCTTCGACAACTTGCCGATGTCATTATTGAAGACGAAAAGAAAAAGGGACACGAAGCACTTGCTAAACAATTAGATAATATACTAGATTCTACAGTAGTTTCAAATAATTTAGGGATAGTCCCTAATAATACTCATTCGAATATGAGTGAAAAGAGAACCTTAATAAACTTGCCAATGGATCGGCGATACAATCAGCCATTAGCTACAATGATTCCTAGAAATGAACTGGAGCATCATATGGTCCTGCCAAATGACGTAGAGCAAAGATTTGTAACTGTTGAGAAAGAATTTACTGCAAGGGATAGGCTCGCTAAATTTGGATTAAAACACCGCAAAAAAATTCTTCTTTATGGAGCGCCTGGTTGTGGTAAGACTCTTGGCGCACAAAGACTAGCTTGGAATACTGGCTTGCCTCTATTAAAGGTAAGATTTGATTCGATTTTGTCATCCTACTTAGGTGAATCTGCTGTAAATCTAAGGACTTTATTCGAATCAGTTGCCGAAAATCCTTGTTTACTCTTACTGGATGAATGTGATTTTATTGCAAGATCAAGAGATTCTGGTCAGGATGTAGGTGAAATGCCGCGTATTGTAAATTCACTATTACAATTATTAGATGAATTCAATGGAAGTGGTTTGATTGTTGCAACGACAAATTTACAGGGTTCATTGGATAAAGCATTGTTTAGACGATTTGATGACGCTTTTGAATTACCAAAACCAGGTGAAGGCCAAATATCAAAACTAGTAAAAATGACCTTATCATTGATGAAAATATCAAATAACGTTGATTGGAATCAAATAGTAGGGCAACTCGAAGGGTTTTCAGCTGCTGAGATTGTTAAGATTGCTGAAAATTCTGCCAAGGAATGTATCCTTCAAGGCAATGATACTGTAACTTTTGAAAACCTAGTTAACGTAATAAGTCAAACAAAAAATTATGAAAATATGAGGTAGTAGCTAATGGTACAACAAAAATTCAGCCATTTATCTTTACCATTGAAGATCAAAGATAGGGCATACTTAACAGGTGGTGGGCAGACATCAGAGATAACAAAACAAAATAATATTAACCGTGTTGGACATGGGAACTTCCTTAAAACTAATGTTTCAAGTATTAAATCGTTATGGAACCAGAGAATAGAAACTAGGCAGCGTGAAGGGTTGCCTCAACTACCTTTAGCAATCCCAATCTTGTTAGAAATAGATCCTAATGTGGATTTGGATTTTTTACGCTCCTTTGGCTTTGAGATAGTTTCCGAACAAGAAGATGGTTTTGTTGTTGTTGCAACTAAAGATGTTGATTTAAATATCTTTTTAGATAGGTTAGAGGCTTTTTCTCGTAGTTTACCTAGATCAGGAAGTATAGCAAAAGTACACCAATTATATGGAGTAGAAAATGTCGATCTCCGTTTGAGTAGAATTCTTTCTGAAAAATTATATTCTGAGTGGTCTAGAATTGATGAAGCCAATCTATACTTTGTAGACTTGGGAATAGAATGCTTAGGAACTTTTGTGATTCCAGAAGCTATTGAGGTCAATGAAGGGGAAAGCGATGAACACCTGCTTATCAGACAAAGAAGATGGGAAGTAAAAGTTCAAGATATATATATGAAAGTTGATGAGTTGAAGATTCAGAGAGAAATAGAACTGGAAGGATTTATTGAAGAACACGGTGGAGAAATTATTTCCATTACTGAAGAAGATGGGGGATTTGCTTCATTATCTGATAGCTTTACTGCAAGAGTAAAAGTGAATGGTAAAGGGTTAAAGGATATATCTTTAAATTTTCCTTATATCTTTGAAGTAGTTGAGCCAGAGGAGGTTAATTTCAGAGAAGGAGATCCTAATGACCCAGGCCAATATGAATCTACTGTAGAGATTATACCTCCAGAAGAGGATGCACCTAAAGTGTGTATTATTGATAGTGGGATATCAGAAGGCCACAGGTTACTGGCATCTGCAATTGACTCGACAATGTCAACTTGTTATTTACCCGGTGAGGTGGATGTCTCAGATAGGGTGGCGGGGGGCGGACATGGAACAAGGGTAGCAGGAGCTGTACTTTATCCTAGAGAAATACCTAGAGATGGAATATTTCCTATTCCATTTTGGATACAAAATGCAAGGGTGTTAAACGAATTTAATGCTATGCCCAGTAGACTATTCCCTCCGCTCTTGTTGAGGAAGATAGTTGAGAAGTTTTATTCAAATAATACTAGAATTTACAATCACTCAATAACTGCTTTTGGCCCATTTAAGGTACAACACATGTCTTCTTGGGCTGCGGAAATGGATAATTTATCCTATAATAATGACGTGTTATTCATTCAAGCTGCAGGCAACATATATGTAGATTTTAGCGGACCATTCAGAATCGGAATTAGTCAACATTTAAACGCAGGTAGGAATTATCCGGAGTATTTATTAGAACGATCCTGTCGAATGCCCAGTCCGGCCCAAAGTTTACAATCTATAACTGTAGGTTCGATTTGTCATTCTGATTTAGATCAAGTTGACAAAAAATCTCTCGGTAAGAGTGGCTGGCCCTCTGCATTTTCTGCAACGGGACTTGGAATATGGGATACAATAAAACCTGATGTAGTTGAATATGGTGGAACATATGCAGTGGATAATGGTAATCCAGCAAACTTCACTTCACCTCCAGAAGTTTGTCCAGAATTATTGCGATCATCACCACCAGCATTTGCAAATGATGGAATTGGGACTTCATTTGCGGCTCCAAAGGTGACACATATCGCTGCCATGATACAAAAATTACTTCCTGCTGAACCAACATTACTTTATAGAGCGTTAATAGCACAATCTGCTAGATGGCCAGAGTGGGCATTAGCAAAGCTACATAGTGAAAGGAAAAATATTGTTAGGCATCTTGGATATGGCATTCCCGATTTAGATCGTGCGACTACTAACACTCCTTACAGAGTGACACTTGTAACTTCTGGAAGTACTGATATCTTTGCTCGTGATGCACATATTTACGAAGTCCCTGTTCCTGAGTCTTTAAGATCTGTTGGCGAGGAATATGATATTTTAGTTGAAATAACTTTATCATATGTGGCTAAACCAAGAAGAACAAGGAAGAAGGTGCGTGGATATTTATCATCATGGTTAGATTGGAAAACAAGTAATATTGGAGAGTCTACGGATTCATTTAGTAATCGAGTGTTACATGGTAGGAATCATCAGGATAGAGATGATGAATCTAGTATCCCCTGGACTATAGGAAGTCGAGTTGATACTGGAATTGAGGGGCTTTCAAGAAGCTCAAGTACTCTTCAGAAAGACTGGGCAGTTCTCAAATCTCATCAATTAACGGGCGGATTTAACATAGCAGTTATTGGACATCCAGGCTGGAGTAAAGATCCTAATATAAAAGCTGCATACTCTTTGGTAGTGAGTTTCGAAGCGATCAATCGGGATATTGAGATTTATGATGAAATAAGAGCAAGAGTTGAGACTATGATTGAGACTCAGATTGAAATTGAAATAGAAATTGTAGAATAATAGATTGTTTTGGGAGAACACCGTAAATGGTGTTCTTATTTCGCCTTATAGATGTTACGGTGAGCCGTATCATAGGTAGGGCAGAATTTTGGTCGTTCACCCTTGTGAGTCGTGAAATTTACTGCTTCAATGGATAGGTCAATTTAGGATGATACCTTAATAGATATTAGAAATCCTCAGTCATTGTCACTTTCATCTTGGTTACTTGAGTCATCACTGCGGGGAGTTTCAGTAGCTTCAAAATACAAGTGCGAATCAGAATTAAATAAGAAGTAACGCTAAGTGTTAAATTTGTTATGGTAAAGATTTAATGTAATGAGCAATAGACCGATCAACTATATCGTCTCGTCTACTTATAGCATTCATCCAATGGTTTCTTTCATCTTTACTTAGTATCTGACTCGAATAAAGTATCATTCTTCTTTCCCAAGGGCCTACTTGATCAATGCGATCCTTATTTTCACGAACCCATGATACTTTCTGATGGGTAATAGCAGATAAACCTTGTTCCCGTAATGAACTTTGTGAAACAAATTGAGAAAGCAGTGTTGATTTCTTTGTGAATTTTGTTGATGCGAAGTAGTAACTTAACCAATACCTTATATGAGGAACTCTTGCAGCAGATGAGTTTGAAATAATATCCTCAAAAAGTGGAAGGTTATGTTCAAACATTTTATCAGTAGTGATTGATTCTAGATACAATATTACATCTCTTATTACAGGTGTAAAGAAATCGAAATTTAAAAGAAGAGTATTTAGTATTGCTCGACTTTTAAGATGTTTTGAACGACGTAATATATGACGTGAGAGTCCTAAATCAAGTTTATCAAGTTTAACAATCCTATCAATCAGTAATTGAAAAGCCAACCCTTGTGCTTTTATTTTACTTTCATTTGGAAGGTCATCAAGAGTGTGTGTCATCTCAAGGAATCCGTAATCTCCGGTCACGATTAAATCTAATTCTTTTATAGCGTTATGTATTTCAACTTTTTCTAACTCTACAGGATCATCAATATATTTAAAGACAAAATCATCAGAGTTTAGTAGTTCTGTTTTTGAGCTAGATAAAATCAATCTGTGATTTGAATACAGATATGCAGTTAACTCATGTAAGAGTGTATTAAGTTGTTCTTTGGAATTTGAAAAGATACGAATATCATCAACGTATCTGATATAGGGTAAATCTTTTCCTTGAATAAATTCATCTATATCTATTAATAAGGCTTCGGCCATTACAATACTTGCAGGTGGACCAACAGGTATTCCTCGTGATACATTATTGGTGAGCTCCATCATGAACTTTTCTATGAGTACTGAGATTTTATCTAGTCCAGTACCACAAGATTGAATAGAGTTTTGAAGTCTATGATGGTAAATTTGATTGTAAAAGTCAGTTATATCAGTTACAAGTACATAATTATATGAATCAGATAGGGAAATACTCTTATTCTTGAACTTTCCATAACCGTTTCCTTTTTCGAAAAGTTCTCCAGTTTCATCTATATTGATTCGATAAGAAAAGGCTACATCTTCTGTAGTATCAATTCTTTTAGCTTCAACAATTTCTGCAATTTCTCTGGTCATAGCTGTATAGATAATAGTATCTAAGGGGTCTAATTGATGTACCATCCTAAAGCCGCCTGAATGCTTTGGTGTTGGATGCACAATCGGTCGTTTTACAGATGTTATTAAGATTTCTAATTCAGTGCTAGAAAGATAAGACAATACTTCACTCCAGTTTGACCAAATAGCTTTAAATTCGAAGGGTTTCACATAAAAATCCGAATCATAATATTTTGTAATATGTTTTTTTGCCCAGTTCAACGAATTTTCTGTTAACTTCATATTGTCACCTCAAGTATTAATTTCAATGTAACCAAGTATAGATTACAAATTGTAATACTTCAAGGAAATGAATGGGTGTCATTCTATGAGTGATTTGATTATTTATGAGAACGTAAAAATTAGTATTTCCTAATCATAGTACCACTTTACATCTCCTATCAAGTTGAAATAACAGACTTAGCATATACAGATTGAAAAGCTAACTTGCCGTAGGGAGGTGTATATTTATAAGGAGCATTTAAGAGGGTGGTATATTATACAATATGGCTATGATAACATTTTGAATTGCAGTTTTATTAAGAATTAAAAACATATATGTGTCATTAAAATTCGCTCTATAAATGTTACGGTGAGCCGTACCATAAGTAGGCTGGGATTTTATATAATTAATCCAATATAAAGACTATAATAGGAATATATTTACTTTAGGAGGATGCATAAATGAGACTTATACCTTCGGATCCTGATATAAGAACAATAGTAAGTCGAATTTTTGATGGCGATATTAATTTGCAACCAAATTTTCAAAGAGGAGAAGTTTGGGGTGAAGTGAAAAAGGTCAGGTTAATTGACAGTATATTAAGAGAATGGCATGTGCCACCCATTCACGTGGTTGAGATTAAAGAGAGTGGAAAACAAGACGTATTGGATGGGCAACAGCGTTTGGTGGCAATTCGGGATTTTGTTAATGGCGATATATCAATAGATGGTAATATTGAACCGTTAAATGAAGACATCATGAAATTAGATGGTAATTATTACAATGATCTTCCTGATTTTTGGAGAAGAAGATTTGATAAATTCACTCTTAGAGTTTATAGCATCACTGATTATCTTCCGAGTGAACCAGGAGAACTTTTCTTTAGACTTAATCAGCCAACAAATTTAACTTCAGCTGAACAAAGGAATGCTTTTTATGGACCAGCTCGAGAACAAGTGAAATTAATTGTAGAATTTTTTCACGAAACTGGGCTGACAAGAAAGGATATAGGATTTTCTAATTCAAGGATGGCATATGATGATGTGGTAGCTCGACTGTGCTTATATCTTGATGCCGGAAGTCTGATGGGGAAAGTTACTTCAAATGTTCTAGCAGACAAATTTAGAGATGAATCCGGTTTTAGTGATTATGCAGTTAATAAAGCTAAAAAATCACTCGAACTATTCTCAGTAGCAGTTGGATATTTTGATACTTCGATTAGATTTAATAAAGCAACTTTATTAAGTTGGCTTATATTTCTAACGCAGATCGGAGAGGTGCAAGTCAAAAGAGAAGTTTTGGAGATCGGCAACTTTATTTATAGTTTTGAGACATCAAGAAATAGTTATAAACTGGGACACACTAAATTTGATCTCCCATCACAGGTATCTTTTGATTTATTTAACTTATTTTCAGATCGTTCAAGTTCAAGAGTTGCTGATGTCTCTTCAATATTAATTCGTGACGCGGTGATATGGATTTGTTTCCGTATATATAGTAGGGGTTTAAATTTGAACATAGATAATAATAAATTGAACAAAGTAGATTCCTTTATTGGGTACATTATTAAAGATGATGTGGATAGAGAGAATGCACTGTTAAATTATATCGACAGCTCTGAATGGGGAGTTGTGTTATGAGAACAGCTAGAATTGAAGATAATTGGAGAAACCTATATGAAAAATCATATAGATTTAAAATATCAAAAATCACATATGAAAGTTTAAAAGGTCTTGGAACAGGTAATATTGAATTTTTAGGTGGAATAACAGCAATATGTGGTGGTAATGGTGTAGGTAAGAGCACATTATTAAATGCTATATCAAGTGTTTTATCCTCTGAACGCCTAACAAAATTCAAATCGATTAATGTTAAGCTTGAAGGGTCACAGCTTATTGGTGAGTTTTTTAATGCCGGTTCAACGATTACGAGAAGGGTTCTCGTATCATCAAGCGTAGTAGAATCAGATCCAGAGACAATCGATGTTGAGTCGATATGGATAGATGGTTCGATTCATGCACCATCAATGATTGATATCTTTTCCGATATGCCAAATCTTAATGAATTGCTTGAGGCTGAGATGCCACGGGAGGCATCGGATGAAGAAAGAGGACTTCTTTCTTACATAGTTGGGAAAGACTATCAATCATGTGAAACATTCGAATTAGAATTAAACAGTTATGGAATAATTCCTTATTTTAAAGTTATATCTGACGGTGCGGAATACGGATCTGAGGCGATGGGATTGGGGGAAATTTCGGTTCATTATTTATTATGGAATCTCCATCGTATAGATAAAAATTCTGTTGTGCTTATGGAAGAACCAGAATCATATTTAGCCCCTCGTTCACAAGAAGCATTACTTGATGTCATTGCAAAAATTGCCGCCGATAAGCGTCTTTGGATAATACTGACTACACATTCCCCAAGTATTATTAAAAATATACCTATGGAACATATTCGACTTCTTTCTAGAGTCAATGAGTCTGTAGAGATAACTACACCGACTTATGGTTCGGAATACATGTACTCACTTGGACTAAAATCAAACAGATTAGGAGTAATATTGGTTGAAGATCGTTGTGCTAGAGAATTAAGTAAATGTTGGTTAGGCAGGTTTGATCCAAGTATTTTACAAGAGTATGAGATTGTTGACATTGGATCAAAAGGTAAAATTATACATCAAATAAATGATTTTCCTTTCGTTGGTCCGTGGTTCAAATTATTTGGGTTATTTGACGGAGACGAACGAAATCGTACCGCATTAGAAGGGAATAATTGGAATTATACATTTTTGCCAGGGGAAGAAGCTCCTGAAATATTGCTAAAGAGAATAGCAAAGTCGAATCGAAATCAATTAGCATTAGTTTGTGGCAGAGATGTTCAAAGGATAAATACTGCTCTACATGGATTAGATGGTAGAGACCACCATGATTGGATCGTTGAATTTCCTAGACAAATTGGTATTAGTTATGAACAACTGATAGCATATTTATTTGAAATTAGTATGACAGATCAAACGTTAAGAGAAATGTATGATGTAGCATATCAAGGGTTTTTTAGTGAATTCTCTAAGGATTTTAATAGATAAAATGTATAATCTAGGTATACATATATGAGATGGCTTCTAAAATGGGGTGCTCTTAAACTTCGCCCTATTTATGATACGGTGAACCGTATCATAAATAGGGCGAAATTATTGGTATAGACTCCTTGCTGGGAGTGGAATGAACAGTTATGCGACTTTCAGGAAAATGAAGAGCAACTGGTGAGACGGCTAGTAGAATAAATAACTGTTTAGGATGATAAGCTTACCATTGAGTTTAAATCAGGAGTAGTTTTGAAATAGATATGTAAAGTTAATTTATCCACTGGATAAGGGGTTATTACTCTTAATTGGTGGTTTTTTTTCGTGCGATAAACAAAGCGATTAGGAAATTTTTTTATAAGTTGTAGCTTACTATTGACATCTGGTCTATAAGTTATAGACTATAGACCAAGGAGGGGTGAAATGAAAGGATACAAACTTACAGAAAGCGAAATAAAGTTTACCGATTTAATCTGGAAAAACGAACCGATTGGTTCTGGTGATCTTGTGAAACTATGTGAAAAAGAAATGAATTGGAAAAAGTCCACAACCTATACCGTGCTGAAAAAAATGTGTGAAAAAGGTTTTTTTCAAAATGAAAATTCAGTTGTTTCATCTTTAATTACAAAGGATGAATATTACGCAAATCAAAGCGTACGTTTCGTTGAAGATACCTACGGAGGGTCATTTCCCAAATTTTTAACAGCGTTTATGGGAGGAAAAAAATTAAGTAAACACCAAGCAGAGGAGCTGAAAAAGTTGATTGATGAGCATAAGGGGGGGGAATAATGAGCGAACTATTTCTTTCTGTTTTAAACATGAGCCTTACAGCAAGCTATGTCATTCTTGTTGTGATAATAATCAGGCTATTACTTAAAAAAGCCCCGAAGGTCATCTCTTATGCCTTATGGGGTGTGGTAGCTTTTCGGCTTATCAATCCATTCACATTTGAGAGTGTATTTAGTCTATTGCCAAGGAATGGGGATAGGAATCCAATCCCTCAAGATAGTATACATCAGCAAAGTCCGCAGATTAATAGTGGGATAGAAGTGGTCGATTCATTTGTAGGCGGGACACTACCAGCACTGACTGTTGGGGATAGTGTGAATCATTTGCAGATTTACATACAGATTGGGTCATATATTTGGGTTTTATGTATAATGGCTTGATACGACCAAAGATTTATTTGCCCGTTGGACTTCATGTTGAGGAGCACAGCTACATCCTGCTACACGAACAGACTCACATTAAACGATATGATCATATCATTAAGCCAGTAGCCTTCTTGGTATTGTCCGTGCACTGGTTTAATCCTCTTGTATGGGTAGCATTCATGTTAATGAGTAGGGATATGGAATTTTCCTGTGATGAACGTGTACTGAAAAAGATGAATTCTGATATTTATATAAGAAAGTCTTACGCGTCATCATTATTAACGCTTGCTACGGATAGACATATTTTGAATGGAAGTCCGCTTGCTTTTGGTGAGGGAAATGTAAAAGGGAGGATTAAAAACGTGTTAAATTATAGAAAACCAAGGTTCTGGGTACTTGTGTTCTCCATTGTCATTATGATAGCAGTTGGGATTGGATTGATAGCAAATCCCAAAATGAAGGGAATAGATGAATTAGAACAAATTACTGGCTCAAATAATAACCCTCCAGGTGAAGAAGTTTCTCTTGAACTACCTGAGAAATCAGCAGTAGAAATATTAGGAGACCTAGCAAATCAACAATTTTCAATTAAAGGAAACCAAATTAGTGATAATGATCAAGAAACCGTTGTAACATTTGGAAAAGCTTTTTTAAATTTATATAGCGGAGCTATTGCAGAACAAAAAGCAGTATCATTTAAAAACTACATCTCTAATGAGAATCTTCTTAAATTTACAATTAAAATGTTGGAATTAGAACAAAGAAGGGAATTAAACGGAGGATCTGGTGTGAGATTCGGTTTAGAAAATGAATTTAAGGAAGCAGAGTTCAAGAAACTTGATGGAAATGTCTACTACGTAAGTTTACCTTTTTCGAACCAAGGGTCAGAAAGGGCCCTCAAAATGTTAGTTCAAGCAGAAAACAAGACATTAAAAATGGTTGATTTGTACTTTGGAACCAAAGATGGTGTAGATACTATCGTAACAGGACATCCCGCTGATAGAAAACTTCATGATCCAAAACTATGGGATGACCAAGTATGGGTTGATGGTGTTTTTGAAAAGCTTGAAAAATTTGAATCTGAACTATTGAGCATGCAGAAATAGGAGGCTGACTTATTAGACCATCTCTCAATGAATTTACAACGAGTGAAGCGTTAGCAAAAAGCCATCCCCCTTATCGTGTCTATAGTCTTAATATTTTAAGGCGAAGTCCTCCTGCAAAACGGAAGACTTCGCCTTTTGAGTGTTACGGAGAACCGTATCATAAGTGACGGTGAAAAATATTTCAACTATTTTTATTATTTTGTAATTGGGATTACAAAAATCATTGGATTATTATATTAAAATATTATTTACCGGCTAGAGTCAGGGAGCCGCAATTAATGTAATCGAATACCTGTTTTTTTGAGAAATCTAATGATTAATTTTGTCCGTCTAGCGGTGATTATGGAATAAACTCCAAAATTGAGAGAGGAGAAAGTGAAAAATAATGAATGGGGGACATACGGAAAAGAAGGAAGGTATTTACGTCTGGACGACGTCTTCGATGATCCGCCTGACCAAACATCCGGAGCAGGGGATCCGGGGGGGCGCGTATCGGGCGAACGGACTTGCTCAAAGCTTTACGGCGGGTAAGTCCGGCTATTTGAATCAAATTGACTTGTATATGGTGGATTACGGGAGCTCGGGAATTGTGTTTACGCTCAGTATCTATGCAGGACAAAGCGTGTCCGGAACGGCACCGTTTTTGGCAAGGATGATGATATTACGCACGCTGAATTCGCTGCTATTCTTGTTCGCGGGCTCGGCCTTAAGCCGGAAATCGGGACAGCCCCGTTCCCGGAGGTTAAGGATGCGGATTGGTTTAACGACGTCATTCACACCGCATCGGCTTATCGCTTGATCAACGGTTTCAAGGACGGTACATTCCGACTGGAGGATAAGATCACTCGTGAACAAGCAATGGTCATGATCGCTAAAGCGATGGAAATAACGAAAGGAAAGTCCCAGACTCCAAACACCAAGATACGGCTCCAAGCTTACGCGGATGCATCGGATGTTTCTGACTGGGCGAGGGCCAGTATTGTCGACTGCTTGAATGCCGGCATCGTATCCGGTAGAAGCAGTACGGAGCTTGCACCGAAGGCTTTCATGACAAGAGTGGAGGTCACGGCGATCGTGCAGCGATTGCTGTAAAAATTGAATTTGATTTAATTGCAGTGTTAACATAACGGGGATATCCCCAAAGGTTGATATGCTCCCCATACGGTAGGCAAGTGAAATAATAAAAACCTGTTGCCGTGAGGGAAGCATTTATATGTTTAAACCAAAAAAACGTAGTGCGTCACAAAATTCACGACCCCCAATAAATGGGAGTCGGATCCGATCGCGTCACTAAAAATGCATAAATGTGGGGGGAAGTAAAGTGATAAAAATAAAAAGACTGAAATTATCCATTGTACTTATGCTTGTAATGACGTTGTTTGCAGTTCCTGTTGCTCAGGCGGCTCCGGTCGGCCAAGTGGCCGAGATTTCTATTATAGTTAATGATAGCCTAATCCCGAGTGACGTCGAACCCGTTGTCCATAAAGGAACCATGCTTATGCCGTTGAGGGTCCTTGAAGACTCGCTTGGCGTGTCTCTTAACTGGAATAGTTCTACACAAACAATAGCGGTTTTTAAAGGAGATGCATCGGGTACGCTGATTATCGGCAACCCGACCGCCAGCACTAAAGTCGGTGATGTAGAGGAGAAGGTCGCGCTCGATCAACCTGCTAAGATCATTCAGAACCGGGTTATGGTACCGGTACGTTTTATTGCCGAATTATTCGGTGCAAAAGTAGAATGGAATTCCACCATGAAAACCATCACCATCAGTACTCAACCATCGGTTGTCCAAGAATCGCAGAATTCTAAAGGCAATGGAGTCAAGGGCGAAAAAGGCGATACCGGAGCGACTGGGCCAGCGGGAGCACAAGGCCCATCAGGACCGGCGGGATCACAAGGAGGTTCAGGGCCAGCGGGAGCACAAGGCCCATCAGGACCGGCGGGATCACAAGGAGGTTCAGGGCCAGCGGGATCACAAGGCCCATCAGGCCCTGCGGGATCACAAGGAGGTTCAGGGTCAGCGGGAGCACAAGGCCCATCAGGCCCTGCGGGATCGCAAGGAGATCCAGGGTCAGCGGGAGCACAAGGCCCGGCAGGCCCTGCGGGACCACAAGGAGATCCAGGGCCAGTGGGGAATTCTTTTGCCTCGGAAGGATTTTCTGTTTCGCGTACGACATACTCAATCGCTAGTAGCACGTTATTTACGAATTGGAGTGAGGCGTCTCCTTATTACGCAAGCCCTACATTTAATCCTGCTACAGGGATATTTACGGTGCCGGCCACTGGCAAGTATGCCATACATGCCACTGTTAACTATAAGACTAACACTGCAGTTAGTACAAGCTTAGGACGTGGGGTTGATCCAGTTTTTACCGTAAAGAAGAATGGCAACACTGATTTAATAAAAGGTTATATGCCAATCTTGGACGTCAATGTGGCGTTAGTTTTAACTATAAGGACTGTACTAAGTAGTGCGACGGTGACGCTATCCGGTGATGTAGAGCTGCAAGCAGGTGACCAAGTTGGATTATATTACGAAGCTAACGGTCTAACGCTTGGTTTCAGTACGGATACAGTATGGTCGATTCATCGGCTACCCTAAAACAAGGTTGCATGAGGTGCAGTTGAACCTTTGGTAATAGAAACACATCTTAACAGATATAGAGTCGGGCCATTCTCTTTGGGAGAATGGCGGGCTCTATTTTTGAATAGGACTCTTTAACGAGGTGTAATGCCGACTACTTCTTAATATGCTACGAGAAGTAGCGGAAGCTACTGTATTCAAGGAGGTGCGATATTCCAGACAGATTGTAGATCTCCGCACCCCTCGGGGCTGTACCTCCCGCATCTTTCTCCGCTTTGCGAACCAAGGGTCAGGAAGGACCCTCAAAATGTTAGTTCAAGCAGAAAACAAGACATTAAAAATGGTTGATTTGTACTTTGGAACCAAAGATGGTGTAGATACTATCGTAACAGGACATCCCGCTGATAGAAAACTTCATGATCCAAAACTATGGGATGACCAAGTATGGGTTGATGGTGTTTTTGAAAAGCTTGAAAAATTTGAATCTGAACTATTGAGCATGCAGAAATAGGAGGCTGACTTATTAGACTATCTCTCAATGAATTTACAACGAGTGAAGCGTTAGCAAAGAGCCATTCCCCTTATCGTGTCTATAGTCTTAATATTTTATGGCGAAATATTAAGCCTTACTCACTTGGGTACTTTCCTTTCTTAAGGTGACTTCCTTATATAATGATTAACCTTTTTAGTGCGATTCGCGAGGAAATGACAGCCGGAATACGGTACCTGTCGATGCTGTTTGCAGTAACTCGATTGTTCCGCCGTTAGCTTGGGCGAGTAAGCGGCAGATCGATAATCCTAGGCCGAGCCCTTGCTTCTTCTTGCGGCGACTGTTTCCTCTGTAATAGCGTTCGAAAATATATGGGACTTCATCAGGAGCAATCCCTTTGCCATTGTCAGAAATATCGATAGTGAGCATAGATTCAGTCGTTCTTACAGTAATCTTGATGATTGTAGCCGCAGCTGCGGCGCTGTTGCTAAGCAAGTTGAGAACAACTTGCTTCAGATGTGATCGATCACAGATACATACCGAATTGGAAGATAGCATATCAAGTTCCACTTGAACGGATGGAGATGTTTGAATGGTATGGAACTGCTGAATAATCTCCTCTAATAACGGCTGAAGCAAGACCTGAGACTTTTCAGGGTGAATCACACCTGACTCCATTGAAGAGAAATTAAGCAGATCGTTCACCATGACATGCATCCGCTTTGCCTCATTTAATCCTATATTTATGAACTCGTTAGCTTTGCTACCCGTGACTACGCCTTCCTGAATGGCTTGGAGCATACCGCGGATTGAGGTGATTGGCGTACGCAATTCATGTGAGACTCCTGCGAGCAGATCGGTCCGCATACGTTCAAGTTGGTCTAGACGTCCAGTCATTTCGTGAAAAGCTTGAATAAGCTCACTAATCTCACTTTCCCTGACGAGGCTCGGATCAGGCAAATACGGCTGGTAATTACCTGATGAAAGTTGTTTGGCTGCACTAGCTAGTTGAATGAGCGGCCTTGTGAGAGAGCGGGACAATACGAAAACGACAGCCCAGCCGCACAAGGAAATAAGCCCAACTGTAACGACAATGAGACCATATATTTGGGGCAAACGACCCTCGTTATATTGGGCGGTCATATAGAGTGTTCCTGAAATTTGGTTGTTTTTATAGAAGGGCACACCAACACGTAGCCACTTTCCTGACTGTGTGTCGACCTTATCACGAATTTTTTCACCTGAAAGGACTTCGTTTTGTCTAGGCGGGGAGTTGAGGTAAACTCCTTCCTCCGTGTATGCATTGCTAAAAAGATAAATCATCTCACCTGAAACGTTAAATAATTGAAATTGATAACCATCGGGAATCGAAGGGACGAGTTCTGAGGGGATCGAAGGGACGGATTCCTGCAATGGGATATTCTCTGATGTCTTGGGGGCTGTTGGAATCTTTTCTATAGAATTTGCAGGTGACGTTGTAGTGGCTTGCAGGAAATCATCCATTTTGCCAAATGAATCGCTCATCATGGCAGATCTCGCCTCAAGTAGCTGAAACTGTTGTTCCACAGTACTCGTTCGAATCCAGTACATACCAAATAAACCTATCCCCATAAGCATAATGAGTAGAATGATCATATAGCGCCATGTCCAATATCGCACAAGGGAAACAGAGGTAGCATGCGGTTGAGCTTCTACATTGTTGTGTATGGACTTACCAGGATACTTAGTAAACACGTATACTGTACCCCATTCCTCTAATCGTTTCGATTTCACCCTCGCTTGCAGGCCATGGTTGAAGACTCTTACGTAGCCGTTTAATGGAGGTATCGACAGAACGATCCCCACCCTCGAAGTCCATTCCCCACACTTGATTAAGTAACTGATCACGTTCAAAGCATTGATTTGGATGCGCCGTTAGAAATTCGAGCAGTTGATAGTCGCGGGGAAGCACAGGGACCTGCTCAGCTCCGACCGTAACCGTCCGAGTGTCCGCGTCAATAACCAAACTACCGAGCCGCATAACATTCGAATCTATCATATAGACTGAGCGGCGAAGTACTGCTTGAATTCGGGCCATGACTTCCTGGGGATCGAATGGCTTGGAAATATAGTCGTCCGCCCCATGGTCAAATCCTTGAAGACGGTCTGGTACAGCGCCGCGTGCCGTAAGAATGATGACGGGACAGCTTCCTAGTTCCCTAATTTTATATAAAATGTCAATTCCGTTCTGATCATTCGGAAGCATGAGATCTAACAATACGAGATCGGGTTTCCAACTGAGAAACTGCTCCATCACATCGATTTCACCCTCACCCGAATTCCACATTACTTCATAATTCTCTTTTTCCAAATATGCCTGAAGTAAGCTTGCGATTGGCAGCTCATCTTCAACTAACAATACTCGTTTCAAGGAAATAACCCATCCTTCCATAATCATGCTTCACAGTATTATTGTAACCAATATTCATTCTATTGAACAACAGAGCTGTCCCAAAAGCTCTCCGGATTAGAAGTTTACTTTTGTGACAGCTCTAGCAGCGCTCTATATGTTATTTATTGATTTTTTCTGCTTGTGTGGATGTTGTTGTTTTTTCAGCTTTCATAAGTTTTCCTTCTTTTTCAAGCTGAGCGATCAGTTCATCTACCGTGATGCCCTGTTCTTTTGCCATTTTGTCTAGGCTGATCGCTTCACTGGATGGTGTACTTGCAGTTACTTCACTAGCCATCGTTGAGTCGATAGCACCTGTAGCTTTTGCAGCTTCAGTTGAGGCAACAGCTTTAGTGACCTTACCTTCCTTTTCAAGCTGAGCGAACAATTCCTCTAGCGTAATACCTTTCTCTTTAGCCATTTTAACGAAGTTCGTGTCGTCAGCCAATTTGGCTGCTTCATCTATACTGATTGCTTTAGATGATTCCGTCGCCAGAAGAACGATACCTGTTGAAGCTATACTGGATTTATTGGTCTTACCGATTTCGATGTCACTGGCTGCATAGGCAGATCCCCCGACAGTAGATATAGCGAGTACAAGTGAAGCGATGGTTAGTGTTCTTTTCATATTAATTTCCTCCTAGAGTGTTTTGTATTCTTTATTATGGTGTTCGGCGGCTACACACTTAATATATCAGCTGATTGTGTCGGGAATATGGCGGCATCTAGGAATTGCCCGAACGTGTCTAGTATCCTACCTAGATTCGTTTAACTTGTCGTTAGATGGAACGAATATCTAGTAGAAGGCTTCATCATGGATGACGAGTGATTGAAGGATATGTGCTATGTCGTTCAAGATTACTTTGAGGATCTTGAAGTCGATGGTTGTGTTGATTTGTTGTTTCACGGGAAGTATCATGTCATAAGGAACAGCAAGTTTTACAGGACAAAACGGAGCATTACAAGACAGGAACCAATGCCCTACTACCCTTAGACTGAAGGAGAAAGGAGATGAGAAATGATGGAGACGTTAGTATTGCTGCGTCAGGCTATCGACTACATGGAAGATAGGTTGGAGACGGATCTATTCTGAGTGGTTTCCTTCAGCGAACTTTGAACAAGTTGAGGGTCCATGCATTGAAAAATATCATTGGGTAGACGAGAGTCAAGCTGATTCTATTTGCGAGGTGTAGATACCGGTTCAGAGAAAGAACTTTTAGATATAAGGGCCGCCTGTTGGCCCTCATTAGCAGGAATGTACCGATCGGTTATGGAATATATCCGAAAAACCAAAGTGCTGAACATCAGGGGTATCTAGGAGTACACCCTGTCGTAGGAGGAGAGACACATGAAGACGATCACTGTTAAAAGCCTTACGGAGGTATTCCAATTGGAAGTACTTGCGGGAGCAAGCCGAATGGATCGCGTGATTACCCGTCCACGAACGCACAGACCGGGACTGGAGTTTGTAGGGTATTTTGATTTTTTCCCTATGGAGCGGGTGCAAGTACTCGGACGTAAGGAGATTACCTATTTATTGACGCTTACTATAGAGGAACGCAAGTTGCATATCGGAAACGTTGTTAAATATCATCCGCCATGTTTTATTGTGACGTCAGGACAGCAGGAGATTCCCTATTTGACCTTGTTTTGTGATCAGGAAGGCATACCGCTACTGCGGACGCCCGAGACGACAACGGAATTTATCGGCAAGCTGGACAGCTATCTGGTGAAGAATTTGGCGCCGGAGGTGTCGATCCATGGGGTATGTATGAATGTATCCGGCATAGGCATCCTGCTCAGGGGTAAATCCGGAATTGGCAAAAGCGAGACAGCTCATACGCTTATCGGAAGAGGTCACCGATTTGTGGCGGACGATATTGTCGTACTTAAGAAGCTGGGCCCGTCGACGCTTCTCGGAACACATAATGAGACTACACGCGAGTTCCTTGCCCTACGCAGCGTTGGACTGATCAATGTTGTACGCCAATATGGGCGCAGGGCATTTCAGGACGAGACGCGAATTGTGCTCGATATTGAGCTATCTCCGTGGCAGGAGAATTCCCTGAACAATGAGCTAGAGGTAGTACCACAGTTCACGGAATATCTCGGCGTTCAAATACCGCATATAGAAGTCCAGCTTCAGCCGGGACGCGATGTAGCAGGTTTGATCGAGGCAGCGGCGAATAATTGGTATCTCAAGCAGCTCGGCTATAGTGCTGCTGAAGAGTTCATGGGTCGGATTGCAAACGAGATGCAGAAGTAATTCGGTAAAGAAGCCCTTCATTCTCGAAGGGCTCTTTACAATGATTATTTTAAAAGAAGATAAGCTAATCATATTGGATAGAACGCTTTTACCAATCACATTTTCGTAGAGAAATATAATACGAAATACGCTGTTTACGTTGTTGCGGTTGTAGAAGGTATTGCAAGCGAGGTTCGCCAAATCGATATCATGATCCAAGGAGAAGGAGATCCGTCAGCAGAATGATATGAATAATTTACCGCATACATCCACTGCATGAAAAGAAAAGTCACCCAATTCATTATGAAGTGGGTGGCTTTGTATGTAATTCATATTAAGGAATCGGTGGATTAAACAAGATCGGTTTTGAGCTCTCTACGAATTAAAAGAACACCAACACCGTACACCATAGAAATGGCTAGAGGTACGAGAGTGAATGCTTGGTCAACCAGGAGGCTACCTAAAATTAAAGCGGAAAGACAAGTACCTAAAGTAACAAATAAATAAGCTTTGCTTTTATAAATCCACGTGTATGGCAGGAAATGAGAGCCTGCGAGTAAACCGATGGTGAAGGGAAGATACTCAGGTATGTTCATATACACAAGGATGAATACAGGTATATAAAAGGCTTGGGGACCTGCAACTAGTCCTCCTAGAGTACCTAATGGATTGCCAGTAGTGAATAGATTAACGCCAAGGATTTTACTAATTAGAATACCAATAGGAAAAATGGCACCTAAGCCAAATATCCAAATTAATTGCACAGTTTCTACTGGGAAAATTAAGGGCATAAAGGTAAATATAAAAAAGACAATTACTCCAGCTAGCAACAGCGGGAACCCTTTTCTTGCTTCAAATATGACTTCTTTTTGTAACTCCTCAAGTGTTTTACTCATAGGTGCACTCCTCTATCAGTGTAGTAGTCTAATCTAGTAATATAGCACCAACTCACTCTATTTACTATATTGGAAATGGTGGAGGCGAGAGTCAACTTGCCGTATCACACATGGATTGGTATATGATAATCCCGATCTTAGCGCGCATGTATCGATCGGTTGTGGAATATATCCGAGATATCGAAGTGATTGGGTAAAGAAATGATGGCTTAAATGGCTTTTGAGTCTAGGAGAAAGGAGTGCCCAACGAGGCACTCCTTTTCACGCTGGCAATAATAATTTTATTTTGATACATCATCAAAAATGTAATGCGGACTACAATTCGGACCAGAACTTATGGTTATAGTAGGAGATAGCGTTGGAATTAGAAGTTATCTATACTCGCGAAAATTCAATGTAAGTAGGTTGAGAGCTAATATGCTTAATGTATTGATAAACAAGGGAGTGGTGTTTAAATGAAAACATGGTCGAAACGATCGTTACTGGTATTATTGATATTTTTATTAGCTTTTGGACAATGGGGATTACTAGGTACCCAAAATGTGGCGGAAGCTGCTACGATTGTCTATCGAGATGGGGCAACTTATTTCGTAGATGATGATAACTGGGGAGGAGGGGATCCTAATTCCGCGGCTGATAATGATATGGATAGCACTATCGGTAATGGTGATAGTAAATATATGATTGACATGAAAATTCCAAATGTAACGACAAAACCTGAAAAAAATGCGATTTTATTAGTCAGAGCATTTGATGTAGATGTACACGAACTGAATACGAACGGATCTGATAAATCCAGTACAGGCGAGTGGGATCGAGTCTATATGTCGAGTAATGCAAAGGATATTGAATTGGGCCCCAATTACACCCCTTTCTCTTTGAGCAAGTCTGAGAATTATAAAAAGGAAGTGCCTAGTGAATTTTTGGTTGGAGCATTGTCTGGTCAAAATAATTATTGGAATACAACAGCTTTCGAATTAGATTCTAGCATGATACAGCAATTGTTCCCATCAGATGATCCGAAGGATTTATTTCTAGCGAACACAACCCATCATTATTTTACAAGAAGTGATTTTAACGAGGGATGGACTGTAATTATTGATTGGGCGCAGCTCGTGATCGACGGTGGCAGCAGGGAATTTGCAGAATTATCAGAAGCTCAGCTTAAAGTAGAAAAGGATAGGGTATCAGTAGATACTAGCTTCATTGCCAAAGAATCTGGTAATTATTCGATGGAAGTCAGCGTGATAGAACGAGTCGTAGAGTCAGGAGTAATGATTGAACGTAATAAAGGTACCGATTATAAGTTGTTTTCGAATGTAGTTGCAGGCGATTCTAAGGATTGGAAAATCAATTTAGGTGGCAGTGGTTCAAGTATCGACCCTTCAAAAGAATACATTGTAAATATGATGTTATTTAAGGATCGTGGTGTTGCCGGGGGCTCAGTGCAAAACGGTACAAGCCCTGGTGAAGTACAGCATGTGATTTCCTTATCTACACATGATCTAGTAGCAGGTGATTTCAGTAAATCTAGCCAACGTGATGTTACAACTTCATTTGAGGCAGAGGATTTCCAGGATAATTTTTTCGAAATTAGTGGGTTAACCCTCAATGGACAAAATTTACAACGAATCGTGATAGAAACTTTACCAGACACCTCAAAAGGCCACTTAGAGTTAAACGGTGTCCCTGTTTCGGAAGGTATTGAAATTGCTGTAGCGGATCTAGATAAACTGACCTTTGTTCCATGGAATAATAAGTTTCAGGGAACAGTAACTTTTACTTGGAATGGCTATGATAATCAAGGAAGGATTGCCAGTGAAGCAGGTACGGTAACGATTGAAGTTGGAAGTTCGCCTGTAGTAAGGGACTTAACGAAAGTGGCAGAACTAGGTCAGAATGCAGCATTTACCGCAGATGACTTTTCGGATGCCTCTCATTTCCACGATTTGGATGGTGATGATTTAGTTGCTGTGAAGTTCATCGTACCCTCTAATTTGAACACGCAAGGTACAATGACCTTTGAACGTAATGGTTCTACAATGACGATGGTTCCTGCGAATGAATATGAGCTAACTCCTGTGGAATTAGATACGTTAATATTTACGCCAGCAAGTAACTTAGCAAATCATACAACGGTGACGATTCCTTGGTATGGTTATGATGGACATTACTATTCCGTTCTGCCAGCAGATATCATACTAAACTATCAATCTATGCCACCTATTGCAACACTATCCAGTTCAGCTGGCGGTCATGTCAACGCTGCATTTCAGATAACGATCGCCTTCGATAAAGGGGTAACTGGCTTTGCGGATGAAGACCTTGTAGTCGACAATGGAACGGCATCTGATGTTACGGTTGTGGATGCAACGACGTACACCGCTATGATTACTCCGACGATGAGCGGTCAGACTGTGACCATAACGGTTGCTGCGGGCGCGGTAACGGATGTAGCAGGAAACAGCAATGCCATGTCAAACACGATTAGATTCATGTACGACGCGGACAAGCCTGTGGTCACATTCGGCGGATTCACGAATCAACAACAATTCATAAGGCCACCAGCGGGAGTATCCGTTTCAGTCAGTGAAGCGGTGTATTGGTTGGATGGAGCTTTACTCACTTCTGTAAATGCCTTACCTCTCATCAGTATGACACAAGACGGTAGCGTCTTCACAGATTATACGGTAGGTTATGACGAGGATGACAAGACGTTTACGTTGCTATTTAACAGTGCACTTCGTGTTGGTGTTTATGAAGTTAACATTGCTGGGAATGTGGCAAGAGATGATCATCAGAATATGCTTGATGCAGCAAGCGCAAGCTTTACTGTAATTGAAACTTCCGATGCCCCTATGAATGCAAAGGCAGTAGCAGGTGACGGGGCAGCTACGGTGAGCTTTGATGCTCCGGCAAGTAATGGAGGAAGTGTGATTACGCAATATACGGTGACGTCTAGCCCGGGAGGATTAACGGAGACTCGATCTGATGCAGGTTCTGTTACGTTCAAGCGATTGACGAACGGCACGGCATATACGTTCACTGTAGTAGCGACGAATGCCGCAGGGGACTCAGCTCCCTCGCTGGCATCGGCAAGTGTGACACCAATGGCATCAAGTAATAACTCAAATAACAACTCAAGTGGTAATTCAAGTAGTAGCCCAAATAACAGTTTAAGTAACAGTTCAAGTAACATCCCCGTACGCTCAGCGGATGGAAGACTTACACTTCCGGTAGGAAGTGCTGGAGAGGTGAGCTTGGACGGCAAAATCTTTATGACCATTCCAGCTCATGCGAACAGCCAGCTATTAGAGATCACTATTAAGAAGGTAGCGAATACGCAGGAACTTTCGGGTCACAATGGAGTTGCTGCAAGCGAGCTGTACGACATTCAGAAGAACTTCCTAGGGAATCTAAATAAGTCTGCAACACTAACTCTAGTGTTCGATTCAACGGAACTGAATAGCGGTCAAACAGCAGCAATCTTTTATTATGATGAGGCGATGCATGAGTGGGTCAAAATGGAAGGGGGAATCATTAACGGAAATCGTATAAGTGTAGAGGTTAAAGACTTCAATACGTATGCCGTGTGGGTGATTGATCAAGTGACGGGATTACCTATAGAAGCTCCCTCAGCAGTTGGATCAACAAAAGTGAACTTTAATGACATTGTCGGTCATTGGGCGGAATCCATGCTTAAACAAGCGGTACAGCAAGGCATTGTCAAAGGGTATACGGATGGTAGCCTCAAGCCGAACGGCGTTGTTACGCGTTCCGAATTCGTAACGATGCTGATGAATGCGCTGAAGCCTGCAAGTGAAGGAGTCACGTTAAGCTTCGCAGATTCAGAGCAGATTCCAGCTTGGTCGAAGCAAGCAATCTCTCAAGTTGTAGAAGCTGGGATTGTAACTGGCTACACAGATGGCAACTTCCGTCCGTATGGTAACATCACGCGGAACGAAATGGCCGTCATGATTGCAAGGGCTTATGGGACGGATATGACAACATTGGCTTCGACTGGCTTCTCTGATGATCGTGAGATACCGGACTGGGCTAGGGGAGCTGTGTTCGCTATGAGGGAACTAGGTATCGTCAAGGGACGTAGCAATAACAATTTCGTCCCAGGTGGGATGGTAACAAGAGCCGAGGCTGTGACGATGGTTATGAATCTGTTACAAGGAAAGAATGCTGAATAGCATTATTCTTGCAATAAAAGATATAAATATGATTCCAACCACATCTCAAAGAGATGTGGTTTTTCGTGGTTACTTGTACAACCACAACCAATACACAAATCTCCTTCCTCAGACGGAGGAGGTATCCATCTGAAGCCATTTAATAAAATGGAGATCCTAAAATATAATAAATAGATCAATGGAATTACTTTTTATATCGTACGGGAGAGGATGGTTATAGGGTGGAGAAAATGATTGAAGTACGGGGTATTAGCAAGGTATATGGGAAAAGAAAAACAGAAGAGAAGATACATGCCGTTCGTGATGTTTCTTTTCATGTGAATCGTGGAGAGGTTCTCGGTTTATTAGGGCCCAATGGTGCCGGGAAAACATCAACGATAAAGATAAAATGTACCCTATAGAATAGACACTTTGAAAAAAGTGACTCTCTTGAGGGTCTTTTGTATTGTAATCGGATTAAGCTCACGTCAAATGAGATGAGCTTTTTTATATTCATGTGGAGTAAGGCCAACTTCTTGCTTGAAAATTTTGGAGAAATGGGAGTAGTTGGCGTATCCGACTTTGCTTGCGATGGTGTAGATGGACAAATTAGTCGTTTCTAAGAGGTGCTTGGCAGTCAGGATTCGGATTTGAATGATGTAGCTCCCTAATGATATGCCAGTTTCCTTTTTGAATATTCTTGCAAGATAATCAGGATGGAGATAGACGATTTCCGCAAGATCATTGCGAGTCAGATCATCTCCATAATGTATTTGAATGTATTGTTTCATTTCTTCAACAATTGACTTGGGCTGTGATGCGAGGCCTCGGTATTCCATTGCCGTGTTCACTAAGTATTTAAGGTATTCCTCCATATCCTCAATGGAAGATAGCGATCGAACAAATAATTGATTATTAGTTTTGCCCGTATAGATTTTATGTGCCTCAACGCCTTTGACTTTTAGAAAGGAATATACAAGCTGTAGTATATCCAGTCTGAACAAACTAAGACCAGAGGTGTTAAGAGTGTTGTTCTTTGTCATTTCTTTCAAATACTGAGTCGTTTGTTCGAGAAAAGCAGTTGGTTTATTGTGATTCAGCAAATCTTCTAAAGGCGCTAAATTGGGTGGTATATAATTGGCTCTATGATCCTTGTAATAATCTTCAATAAAGAAAGTATTATTTCGAGTTTTGGCCATTTCTTCACTGATATTTAGCAATTGTTTGATGATCTGACTGATTCCCTCCAGTTTTTCGGGCGGTGCAACATTGCAGCAGATATCACATTTTAGATATTGATTGGCTTGGTGGATGAATAAGGAGCAAAGTTCCATAAGGGTTGCAGAACTTTGAGTACGCTCCTCCTTCCATTTTAAGATGAGGATCCAATTATTCTCTTGATGCTGCCAGATCGTCTCGACTGTAAAGCTAGAGTTATGAAATAATTCATGTAACACATTAAGTAGTGCAAAGACAAATAGACCGTTCTCTTCTTTAGCAAGGCTTCCGTGATAAGGAAAAAAGTTGATTAATATGGGTTGAAAGATCTCCGTCATATGATAGGGGAGATTTTGTGTTTTAACTGAGTTAGCGATGGCATTCGCCGTCAGGGGTAAGGAGATGCTATCGCTGACTAGCTTGCGCCAGAAATGTTCAATGATTTGGGCTTGATTGTTCTGCCAGAAAGAGCCTTCCTGTATAGCTTTCTCATTTTGCTGCTGCTCCTTCACTTTTGCAATGGCTTTTTGAATGATTAACATCATCTTGTCAAATTCTATTGGCTTGAGAAAATATTCAAAGCTCTGTAATTCAATTGCTTTCTGCGCATAATTGAAATCTGCGTAATTGGTCAAAAAGATAGCCTGTAGGCAGTATTTCTCCTCACGAATCCAAGCTAGGAGCTCCAGTCCGCTTCCTTGCGGCATTTCGATATCCGAAATTAGAATTTGTACAGGATGCCTCTGTAATATATCTCGGGCTTGAGCGACATTATTTGCCGTGTACACTGTCTCAATGTTCAACGATTTCCAGTCTATCTTCTGTTCTAATGCGGCTACGACAAAAAAGTCATCATCAACAAGGAGTACATTCATGGGATACCTCCATTCAAATTTGCCGTTCATTAAGGTCTGGCAGGTATAGAGTGATACAAGCGCCACCGCCTTCTAAATTGGCGAAGCTAATTTGTGCTTTCTTCAAATAGAGATACTCAAGTCTTTGAATTGTGTTCATAATGCCGATCCGCGTACCATCTATTTGGTCTAATGCGTGCCCGCCATTTAACTTATCCAATACATCCTGTGGAAAACCAGGTCCAGTATCTGATATGGAGATTACAATCATGTTCTCATCTGGCTCATGCTTTACTGTAAGCAGAATTTCTACTTCATTTACTCTCGAAATCGCGTATTTAATCGCATTTTCTATAAAAGTCTGAAGCATTAACGGTGGAATTTCCATATTAACTGTTTGTTCCTCTTGTTCGATGTGATAAATAAATGCGTTCTGATATCGATGCTGCTGAATTTCGAGATAGAGTCTCACATGTTCCAATTCGTTCTCTAGCTTGACGAAATCCTGATCGTTCTGAAAAATATACCGAAAGTATTTGGAGGTAGACAGCGCCATGTTCTGTATTTCTGTGTACATCTGCATTTGCGCCATACTGTGAATATTCGTAAGACAATTAAGAAAGAAATGGGGCTTAATTTGCAATTTCATATAATTAAGCTGGATTCTTTGCTTCTCAATTTCGCGTTCATATAGATCAATTTTAATTTTTTTGATTTTCATTACCAGATCAAAGAACTGCTTATTGGCTTTCTCCAGTTCAATCAATTTGCTGCTTTCCATATTAAGCGATTCGTTATCATCGGTCCAATAGGATAGGTTATAGGAAAAAATCTTAATCGGCGTTAACACCCTTCGCTTGAAATATAGCGTAAGGAAGCAAATATTGAATATGATGATGACAGCTAAGAGAATAGTGAGCATTTGGGCAATCATAATTTTTTCAAATATACCAAATTGGATAACCAGCTTTACATAGAAAGATGCATTGCTAAATTCACTATTAACATTCGTTCTAGTTTGGATAAGATTCATAAAAGGTGAGCTATCTTGTTCTGGGTTTATCAGCTTACCACTGCTTGTAATAGGACTGGATACATTTAACCCATCGTCGCTTATTAAGGATACAAATCCGTTCTCTCCCAAGTTAATTTGGCTAAGCGGTTCTATGAGATTATCTGCTGAGATCATACTGATCATGAAGCTGTTGTGATAGGGAACGATATTGATAATGTAATGTTTATCCTTTATAAGGATGGGTCTCCATTGGGAATAGTACTTTTCATAAACGTTGTTATCGTCGATAAAGACCATAATCTGTCTCTTCAGTTCTTGGTAATCAGAGTAAGGGATACTTATCGGAGCACAATTTAGAAAATAGGGTTGGTCTTTTAAATAATAAAAGAAATTAAAATCCTGGGCATAATTTTTTTGCAGTTCACTATAACGCCAGTACAACTTTTCGTTAGACTTTATATACTCGGGGCTGTCTACTGGATAGTCATTCATCATTTCCATGTTTTCATCGTGCGCAAGTGTCCATCCCATATAATTCTTTATATAAGTAAAATCATGATCGATGCGATTAATATAAATATCTGCTGTGTCTTGCAGATATCTTGTAGACTGCTGCTTCACGATGGCAATGGAAGAGATGCTGATTACAAAATCCAGAATAAGCACGATAAATGAAATGGAAAGCATGATTTTTACATAATGTTGGATCGGGTATGATTTGTTCGTACGGGTGGCCAAGAATCCACGCCCTTTCATAAGCATCTAATTACAATGAATACATAATAAAAAACAAATGGTACAGCACCATTATAAAGGGCTTTCATTGAAATAAATATAAAATTCAGAATGATTAGACTGTAAAGTCTGGATAACATGATAAAATGTCCGATTACCATTCTTGTGTTATTGGCAGACGGGACAAGGAATAATGATATGTCAAAGAAGTAGACCAGAGAAGTCCAGATAGCGCTTTCATAGTGTCTGATTAATGCTCTAGTAGGACGTTATACTAGGAAGTGTTAAGGGGAGTAGCGCAATACTCCAAATGGTTCATGTGAATAGAAGGAGGGACATCATGAAATCCGGTCAATTGTATTTAGAGCATAAGTTAGAACAGATTAGAAGAGGCTGGGGGTTATACTTGTTGCTTCTGCCAGCTATGATCCTTACTCTTTTATTTGCTTACAAACCGATGTACGGAATCATTATTGCATTTAAAGATTACAGCCCAGCCCTAGGTATTAATGGAAGTCCGTGGGCAGGATTAAAGTACTTTGAGAAGTTCTTTAACTCCTATCAATTCTCCACAACGATTAAGAACACCATTATTATCAGTTTTTACAGTCTGTTAACGTTCCCAATCCCTATTATGCTTGCACTAATGGTCAATCAGATGAGAGAAACCGGGTTTAAGAAATTCTTCCAGACGGTATCCTATCTTCCACATTTCATTTCGACTGTCGTTATGGTGGGGTTGATGCTGATTTTGCTATCTCCTAGTTCGGGGCTTGTTGGAAATTTATTCAATCTCTTTGGTGCTAAGGCTCCTGATTTGATGGGCTCTTCCAGCTTATTTAGCAGCATATATGTATGGTCGGATGTATGGCAGCATGTTGGATGGGACAGCATCATCTTTATAGCTGCTCTCTCTTCGGTTGATCCGAGCTTATATGAGGCGGCCAAAGTAGATGGAGCAAACCGCATGCACCGAATTCTTTATATTGATATTCCGATGCTTATACCTACTGCAATTACGTTGCTGATTTTGCGGGTTGGCGGATTGCTTGCAGTTGGATTTGAGAAGGTGTATCTGATGCAGAATGACTTGAATATCACCTCAAGTGAAATTCTCTCCACTTATGTTTATAAAATGGGGATTATCAGCAGCCAATATAGCTTTTCATCAGCAGTCAACCTGTTCAACACGGTCATTAGCTTTATTCTACTGATCATAGTCAACCAGATATCGAAAAAATACAGTGAGAACAGCTTATGGTAGCAGAAAGGTAGGATGATATGAGTACAGTGATAGATACAGCAAAGAAACCAACAAAAAACACTAGAGTAAAGAGCAGCTTTTCAGACAAAACGTTTGAAATATTTATGTACATTTTTGCGGTAGTTTTTCTAGTGGTCGTATTATATCCGATTTATTTCATCATAATTGCCTCGTTCAGTGATCCATCTGAAGTATCAAACGGTAATGTATGGCTGCTTCCCAGCGGATTTACCCTAGATGGTTATAAGGAATTGTTTAAGCATTCAAACATCTGGACGGGCTACGGAAACACCATTCTATATACCATTGTCGGCACAGCTATTGGCTTAATTGTCAATATATCAGCAGCATATGCTTTATCTAGAAATGATCTTGTTGGAAGGAAATCCATAGCTTTGTTTTTCATCTTTACGATGTTCTTCAATGGTGGTTTAATTCCGACGTTCTTGACCATTCAGGATCTACATTTATATGATACGTTCTGGGTTATGGTACTGCCTTTCTCCGTTGTCGTGTTTAATATCATTGTTGCCAGAACCTTCTTTCAGCACAGTATTCCGAAAGATCTATGGGAAGTGGCGCAGATCGATGGTTGCGGTCATCTTCGGTATTTCGCTCAGATCGTTCTGCCGTTATCCAAAGCCATTATTTCGGTACTGGCATTGTGGATTGCGGTTGGACACTGGAATTCATACTTTAACGCCTTGGTTTATTTGAGGAATACCGATTTATATCCGCTGCAGTTGATATTGCGTAATATACTGATCACCAATCAGATGCAATCTGCGATGGGAACTGGTGAAGCAGCACAGATTGCGCTGCGGTTGTCTAGTATGATGCGCTATTCCGTCATCATCATTGCAACAGTTCCGATTATGTGTGTATATCCATTTGTACAAAAATACTTCAACCAGGGGGTGATGATTGGCTCCGTGAAAGGTTGATCAATACAGACTGAAGGGGCATGGCGAACTACGACTACATTACAAGTTATGAAATGGAGGAATTACGAATGGAAAAATATACTAATAAGAGATCATTGAGAATGTCGCTTACAGTTCTACTAGCATTTACGCTGGTATTTAGCCTTATTGGGTGCGGCAGTGGAAATAAGACAGAGGGTTCTGCACCAAATTCGACAGATCTATTGAATAAAGAGGGACTGCCAATTGTCAATGAGCCAGTCACGCTGAAAGTGTTAACGATGCGTTGGGGAAACATGGGGGACACTTTTACTCAGAATCAGTTCCTCAAGGATTTAGAGAAGAATACCAATGTAAAAATCGAATGGCAGGTTGTATCCTCTAATGACTGGGCTGAGCAGAAATCGATTATGCTTGCTAGTGGTACACTACCAGATATTATTTTAGGAGACCAGACTTTTAGTGATTCCGATATTGTTAATAACTTAAGTTATTTCCTTCCGCTAGATGATCTAATTGAGCAGCATATGCCAAACCTTAGTAAGGCAATGCAGGAATCACCAGAGTTGAAGAAAATCAGCACATATCCTGATGGCAAGATGTACTCATTACCTTCAAGATTGCCATCCCGCCCTGAAAGTAGATTCCAGCCTGTAATTAATAAGGTGTGGTTGGATAATTTGGGACTGAAGGTACCGGAAACGATTGATGAGTTGTATACCGTATTTAAAGCTTTCAAAGAAAATGATCCGAATGGAAACGGCAAAGATGATGAGATCCCATTCTCAGAATCAAAGAGCTTAGGCTATTTACTTGATTCATTTGGCATTACAGATGCTTATGACAATTTCATGTCCATTCAAGATGGAGTACCCGTCTATAACTATACTTCAGAAAGATATAAAGAGGGTCTCAAATGGGCTCATAAACTATATTCTGAAGGATTAATTGATCAAGAGATGTTTACCCAAGATGGCAGTATGAAAGCAGCGAAGGAGCAGAATGCAGATGCTCCAATTATCGGATTCTCCTATCAGTGGACTCCAGATGCGGTTTTTGGTAAATGGTCTGATCAATATGTTACGATCGCACCAATCGCAGGTCCAGATGGAATACGATATCAAGGTGGAGATCCGAATGGTCTAAGCTATAGTCGTAATCAATTGCTAATAACGTCTTCTAGTAAGTATCCAGAGGTTGCTGCTCGCTGGGCGGACCAATTCTACACGGATGAAGCAAGTATTCAGAATTTCTGGGGTGCTATTGACACGGTTATCAAGAAGAACGATGACGGAACTTATACACTGATGGATCCACCAGCTGGTACAAGTGCGGATGCTTGGTATTGGGAGCAATCTCTCCGTGATTTCGGACCTAAATATGTGAGTCCTTCCTTTGAACAGAAAATTGTCCTTAACCCAACTACAGGGGACGGTCTGAAACTAGAGATCAACAAGCTGGGTTCTGAATATGTAACAGCACCTTATCCTAGAGTTATGTATACAGCAGAGGAATTCCAGGAACTACCGACTTTAACAACGGATATTGATGGCTATGCAAGAGCCACGCGTGCGCAATGGGTAACTAAAGGTGGAATTGATGAAGGTTGGGATGACTATATTAAAAAGCTCAATAATATGGGATTGGAAGAGTTAATGAAAATTCGTACGGATGCGTATAACCGTTATATGAGCGCAAAATAAACTATATTTTTGTCATCATCGGCTAAAGGGGTGGGCAACATGAATATGTCATACACATCGTCCTTAAATGAAACATTAGATATGAGTCAAGAATTTAATAAGCTGGAGAACACTTATTTCTTTGCCATGAATATGGCAGAAGGCAGCTTAGAGGAGGGGGGAACTGGTAAATTACGCTTTGAGCGTTTTGCTAAGAAGTCTCGAATCTCCTTTAATCAAGTTGAATATGCTTTTGAACCAACCCGACCATGGGAGTTTCCTGTTGAATATGCGGAATCACCTGAATTTCCGTTTTCTATTTCATTCGTCTCCGGATCTACTGTTCGTATTCGATTCAAAACGAAAAACAGTAGACTTGGTGAATCTCCTTCGCTTATGATTCCTGAGGAAATTCCGTCTTCCTCCAGTTGGAAGCAAGTGAAGCGTGATAATGAAATAGAGTGGGTTAGTCATGCTGGTTCTGTCATCCTACAGTTAAATCCGTTTCATCTGATCTTCAAGGATGCGAATGGACGAATTTTAACCCAGACCTATCATATGCAGGATAATTTCTCACTGGTGAACACGAAAATACCACTTTCTTATGTCCGATCAAATGCTGATATGCAGACGACGATTGCAGCCAGCTTCACTTTATCTCCTCAAGAGAAAATATTTGGCTGCGGCGAATCTTTTACGGGACTTAATAAACGCGGGCAAAAGGTGAACTTATGGACAAGGGATGCACTTGGTGCTCAAACAGCTAATATGTATAAACCAATCCCGTTTTTTATGAGCAGCAGGGGATATGGAATGTTTATTCATTCGAGTGCTCCAATGACGATGGACTTTGGACAGACTTTTGATGATATGAACAATATTTACTTAGGAGATGAGGAGCTGGATTTCTTCTTCTTCTTCGGACAGCCTAAACAATTGCTTTACGAATATACAGCTTTGACTGGAAGAAGTCCTGTACCTCCGCTTTGGTCCTTTGGTCTATGGATGAGCCGAATCACGTATAAATCAGAGGCAGAAGCGCGAGAAGTCGCAAATAAGCTACGGGAATATCAAATTCCTTGTGATGTCATTCATCTAGATACAGGTTGGTTTGAGAAGGATTGGCGTTGCAACTATGAATTTTCTCCTTCACGATTTGATGATCCGGTCCAAATGATCAAGGATTTACGTGAGCAAGGTTTCCGAGTCAGTCTTTGGCAGATACCATATTTTACTCCGGGTAATGAATTTTATCAGGAAATCATTGATCGTGGACTCCATGTTAAGAACTTGAATGGAGGATTGCCAACAGAGGATGCTATTCTCGATTATAGCAACCCGGAAGCAGTGGAATGGTATAAAGAGAAAATCGCCAATTTGCTGAAAATCGGTGTTAGCGCGATTAAGGTGGACTTTGGTGAAGCTGGACCTCTTCATGGGATGTATCACTCTGGCAAAAGTGGTTTGTATGAGCATAATCTGTACCCTCTACGCTACAATAAAGCTGTTGGTGAAGTGACAGAGGAAATCAATGAGGAATCGATTATTTGGGCAAGAAGCGCATGGGCTGGAAGTCAGCGATATCCAATTCATTGGGGCGGAGATGCCGAGAATACGAACAGTGCAATGGCAGCATCACTCAGAGCAGGTCTATCACTTGGTCTAAGCGGATTCTCGTTCTGGAGTCATGATATTGGTGGATTCGTTCACCGCAGTCCGGAAGAGCTTTATCGTCGTTGGATGCCATTCGGCATGCTGACTTCCCACAGTCGCTGCCATGGGGCACCACCGAAAGAGCCTTGGGAGTATAGCGAACAATTTATGGATCAGTTCCGTGAAGCAACTGAGCTTAAATATCGTTTGATGCCTTATATTTATACACAGGCGCAGCTGTGCAGTCAGCAAGGATTACCAATGATGCGAACCTTGTTCTTAGAGTATCCTGAAGATCCGAATGCATGGCTGGTAGATGATGCTTATATGTTCGGAAGTGATATGCTAGTGGCACCTTTGTTTGAGAATGAACTTGGTAGAAAGGTTTACGTTCCGCATGGCACGTGGATTGATTACCAAACGGGTCAGACCTATGAAGGCGGCACATGGCTTGCTATTCAGGCTGGAGATATACCTATTATTATCTTAATTAAATCAGGCAGCATTATTCCGCAGGTGAAACCAGCAGAGCATACGGGAGCTATAAATTGGGAAGAGGTCGAGTTCAAGCCTTATGCAGTTCATTCAGATGAAGTATGCGCAGGCAAGTATTTTCACCCAATCGAACAGAGAATGTATGAATTGAATCTGATCGAGAATAAACTGCAGATTCGATAATGAAATTATAATAGAGCCTGTTCAAAGAGCCTAGGCCTTTTGAACGGGCTCTATTAGTTCACCTTTTACTTCCAATGATTCCACGGTTCGCTCTTCCCCATATAATTCATTCAAATGCTCGACATGGGCTACTCCCCACTCATTCATCGCCATTAATAAAGGGGTCATCCTTTTACCGTATTCCGTTATGGAATATTCAACTTTGGGGGGGATTTGGAGATAGATCTCTCGATGAACGATATCGTGGTACTCTAATTCCCTTAGTTGTGCGGTAAGCATTTTTTTAGTTATATCCGGTATTGCCCTTTGAAGCTCACTAAATCTCATCGTACCCTTTGTGAAAAGCTGAAACAGAATGACAGGCTTCCATTTCCCGACTAGAATCTCTAATGCAGTGTGGACCTTGCAACGATCAGGCATTCGAATTCCTCCTAAAGTAATGAATAATATAAGTTAATGTATTAAGGTATACTTTTGTATACTATGTTTAATTTTAGTGCCTACTTCCAATAAGTCATGCTAGGGATTATTATAACTCTAATAATAGGTCATATTCAAATACCATGAAAGCCAAACGGCGTAAGGAGAGGACATTCGCTTATGAATATCGCATTGTGGATTGTACAAGGACTTTTAGCATTGATGTTTATTGTTACTGGCTCGATGAAAGCATTTCAATTTGAAAAGGCAAAGGCTAAGTTACCTTGGATAAAAGATTCATTGAGAGGTTTGGTTACTTTTATCGGGGTATCGGAAGTGCTGGGCGGAGTGGGATTAATCTTACCTCTTGCAATAGGAGTTGCGCCGTCCCTGACACCAATCGCAGCGATAGCCCTTGCAGTAGTCATGCTTCTGGGTGCAGGATTTCACGCGAAGCGACAAGAATACAAGGGGGCCGGGATGAACATCATCTTTATAGCGTTAGCTGTATTTGTCGCGCTGGGTCGCTTTTAGGGTAAAGTATAAACAAGGGGCACCCAAATGGGTGCCCTTTATCTCCCCCTACATTCGTAGGGAAATGTGCTTACAATCGCTAATTTGGCTCAGCGTAACGGGTTGGCTAACATCGAACAAATTCGTGTTCATGTATTCAATCTGGCGGTTGCACTTTTGGATGAGTAAACGGAACAGTTCCCTGCCTACCCTTGATACAACCATATGCCTGAAACCGTCATTACCGCCGGCAGCGCAGCTTCATCCACCGGCACATTGTCATACCAGCCGCCTACGGCAAGGTTGAGCACTAGATAAAAAGGCTCGTCAAAGGGCATAATGCCCGGCTGCAGACGGCACTCGGCGAAACAATGTCCATCTACCAGCCATCGGATGGAGCTAGCATCCCATTCCAGCGCATAATCATGGAATTGATTAATCGTACCGGTTTCAAACTGGTGGGAGAACTCATCGGTGCTTTTATTTGCCCAGTCCTTCCCGTAATGTAGCGTGCCGAATATATGCTGGGGTAGGCGGCCTTTGGCTTCCATGATATCTATCTCGCCGGAGGCGGGCCAAGGGCCATAAGCCTCTTCCTGCGGAAGCAACCAGATGGCAGGCCATAACCCCTGTCCTACCGGCAGCTTTGCGCGCACAATTAGCTTACCGTAGCAAAAAGACAGATGGTCCTTGGTGTCTAAAAGGGCGGATGTATATGCAAAGGACCGCCCGTCCGTTTCTTCAATAGTTTCGCGGCGCGCGCATAGATTTAAGCCAAATTCATCGATATACAGGTTGTTAGAATGACCCGTATAAAACTGCTGCTCACCGTTTCCCCAACCCGTACATATGACTTTGCCATTGCTATCAATTAAGTCGTTGCCAAGGCGAATGTTCCATGCACTCAAATCGGTATTTCTATCTAAAAAGTCCTGCTGCCATAAAAGCTTATTCATCTCTTCCACACTCCTTTCATCTATTCACAGCATACTTAATTTTAGCGGTGGGTCAAACAAACCTAAAAAAATGGGATAGGGACAATAATCGTGGCCTTTTTTTTCCATGAACCTTTTCATATGATGAAAAGGAAGGGGGCAGAGAATGTGTTCCAATACAAAACAGGACAAATGAAAATGTTTTTAAAGCAATGGCAATTGCAAAGTATGGTAATCCCCGGAATTATCTGGATGTCCATCTTTTGTTATATCCCTATGCTTTGGCTAATTATCGGATTTATGGACTACAGTATTGCCAAACCCATGCTGGAATCACCCTTTGTAGGGCTGAAACACTTCCAGGATTTCATTACGGATGAACGTTTCTGGCGCTCTATCCGCAATACTCTAGGGATGAGCAGCATTAAGTTAGTGTTGGGCTTTCCAATTCCTATTTTATTTGCTCTGATGCTCAATGAAATACGGAATATTCGCTTTAAGCGTACGGTACAAACCATTTCGTATCTACCGCACTTTGTTGCCTGGACCATTTTTGGCGGCATCATGCTCAACTGGCTAGGCGAGGGAGGTGTGGTCAACCAATTGATGATGGCACTGGGGCTTCAAGAGCGAGAAATTCTGTTTAATAGCGATCCTAAGTACTTTTGGTGGATTACCTATTTCTCCGATACGCTCAAAGAAACCGGCTGGGGTGCCATCATCTACATAGCTGCAATATCTGGCATTGATCCGGGGCTATACGAAGCAGCGGAGCTGGATGGCGCAAACCGCTGGCAGCGCATGTGGCATATCACCATTCAGAGCATACGCCCTACGATCGCAATTTTGTTTATCCTCGCTGTTGCAGGAATATTGGGCAGTAACTTTGAACAGATCTTTATGTTGAAGAACAACATGAATATGAAGATGGCTGAAAGTCTGGATTTGTATATCTATAACATGGGCTTAGTATCTGGGCGCCATTCCTTTTCAACGGCCGTTCTGTTTGCCCGCTCTATTGTAGCGCTAGGACTGTTATTTTTGGCTAATTTCACATCAAGAAAACTAACTGGCGATAGCATCTTTTAATAAGGGAGGGCAGATACATGGAAAAACGCATAAGGTTTCGGCGCATCGGAGTATTTGATGTCTGCAATACCGTGCTAATGCTGGCTGTTTGCTTTTTAACGCTGTACCCGATGTGGTTTGTATTCATAAACTCGCTCAATGCACCGCAGCATGCAATATTAGGTACGGTTAACTGGTTTCCAAAGGCTATATCGTTCGATAGCTACAATGTCGTGTTTAATGATAAAACTTTGATGAACGGTTTTTACATCACCACGATGCGCACAGTGATAGGGACAGTGGTGCATGTGTTGTTTACCGCTATTGTGGCTTACGGAATGAGTAAGACTAACCTCATTGGCCGCAAGGTGTATATGAAAATCGCCTTGATTACGATGCTGTTTTCAGGTGGACTGATTCCCTCGTTTATTCTAATGACTAAGCTGGGCCTATACGATAGCTTTTGGGTATTCATCATTCCTGCCATGTACACTTTTTTCAATATGGTTATTTTTATGAGCTTTTTTCGCACGATCCCCGACAGTCTAGAGGAATCTGCGAAGGTAGATGGAGCTTCGGATTATGGCGTCCTGTTCAGAATTGTACTACCGAACAGCATGGCAGTCATTGCAACCATAGCACTTTTCTCAGCCGTATATCATTGGAACGATTATTATCAGGGCGTGATATATATCTACTCACAGGATAAGATGCCGATGCAAACCTTGTTATACAAAATCATTGCAGAGAATTCCATGTCTTTCATGCAACAGCAAGCCATGGCACAGTTCGGCGCGAAGCTGCCAGGTAATTCGATTAAATTTGCATCTATGATGGTGGCTACATTACCTATTCTAGTGTTTTATCCCTTTATTCAGCGTTATCTGGTCAAGGGTGTGATGATTGGCGCGATAAAAGGGTAAGTGTCATATGTCTATCTAGGACATCGTGTAGAGAGGTGTATGGTCTGAATATACAAAATAAAACGGTAGTAAAGAAAGGTTGATGGTGTAATGAAACATAATTACATGAAGCAATGGATAAACCTAGTTGTAGTAGTAATCCTGATGCTGGCAATAGCAGCATGTACCAAGTCTGGGGAAATTGAAAGTACGCCGCCACCTATCGATACGCAGCAGTCCGAAACCCCGCCTAGTGAATCAACGCTGAATCCTGATGAAGCTGCATGGAAGCTGGATACTAGCCCTGTAGATTTAACATGGTTTGTAGGTGCATCCTGGTATGGCCACAGCTGGGGAGAAAGCTTGACTTCCAAGTATGTGACGGAGAAAACAGGTGTTAATGTTAAACTTGAGGTACCCTCCGGCGAAGCTAACGAGCAAATGACATTGATGATGACCTCTGGTAAGTTGCCGGACTTGATTAGTATGGGCTCATGGGAAAACGCTGTCAAAAAGCTATGGGAAGGCGACCATGTGTATGCCCTAAATGAACTGGCAGAGCAGTATGATCCTTACTTCTTCAAGGTGGCGGGTGACGGTACACTGAAGTGGTATCGTCAAGACAATGGTAATACTTATGGCGTGCCGAATGATTCATACAGCCCCAACCTGATGCATGAAACCGGTATGACGGCTGCCAACCAAACCTTTTTGGTGAGAAAAGATCTGTATGAAGATATGGGTAGCCCGGACTTAACTACCCCGGAGGGCTTCCTGAACGCACTGCAATTGCTAAAGGATCAATATTCCAAGTATAAGGACCAGCCGATTAGCCCATTATTTGCACAAGGGAATGTACCTTATGGGATGAGCGAGTACCTGCAAAACTTGCTGGCTGTTCCGTCTGAGCAAGACGGTAAAGTATACGATCGTATCACCGATCCGGATTATATTACCTGGCTGAAAACATTCCGTACTGCCTACGAGCGCGGACTAATTAATGTAGATTTTCTGGTCGATTCTGACACTCAAGTAGAAGAAAAGACAAACAACGCCCGTTATTTCATGATGATTCGCGAATGGACGGGAATGACGGCTGTTAATCCTATGCTGGCGGCCGGTGCAAACCCGGATTCTTACTACATCGCAGTGGATGGACCGCAAAACAGCAAGGGTGACAACGCTAAACTGTTCCCAGGCAATATGGATGGCTGGATGGTTACCATGATCAGCAAATCTAACAAAAACCCTGAGCGTACCATTCGCTTTTTGACATATTTGGCTAGTGAAGAAGGCCAAAGGGATTTATTCCTTGGTAAGGAAGGCGAAACATGGGAAATGGTGGATGGCAAGCCGCAGTTGAAAGCTGAAATGGTACAACTGCTCGAAACCGACGTTGAGAAAATGGAAAAGGAATACGGTATTATGGATACCTACTGGATGGTGAGAAATCCCGTAATTATCAACCAGTGGAGACCGGAGCAAGTCCCTGTCATTAAGCAAATGGAGGACTTTGCTAACGGTCAGGCCGATATTGACAGCGGCATTTATAAGGGCTTAGATCCACAAGGCGATTCTGATGTAGCAGTAGCCTGGGCACGTATCTCCCAAAATTGGGAGGAAGTGTTGCCTGAGCTTATTACCGCCAAGGATGAAGCTGCCTTTGATAAAATATTTGACAATTTCCTTGCACGCCGCGTGAATTACGGCTTTGATGAGGTAATGGAGTACAGACAGGCTGAACTAGATGTACGAAAAGCAAAAATGGCGGAGTAACAAAGCCTATATAATTATGACTGCCGGTCACCGAAATGGTGGCCGGTATTCCCTATTTCAGTGGTATCAATAGCACTTAGTTATCTACCCCCGAAGTTGTAATATATGGTATATTACATAAGATGGGGAGGGTACTTATAATGAAGTATCTGCTTAATAAAATGAGAAAGATTTACCGCAATTCCCGCATATCTCAAAAGCTGTTTCTGGCTTTTAGCTTAGTGATTGTCATCCCTGCTATTGCGGTATCCTTCTTGTTTATCCGCATTCAGGAAACCCAACTATACAAGGACGCTATGGCCACTGGCGGCAGCCATGTTTCACGGCTAAGCGAACAGCTGCGTAGCAGAATGAATATTATTGAAAACGCTTCCTCCACCGCACTAACTCAAAAGGCATTTGTGGATTTTATTCACTCCAATATGCGCGAGGATGGTCTGCGTCTGGTGAAATTTAGGCAAAACCAATTTGAGCAGATGCATAATATCATCCAAAGCCACGAGATGATAAGCCAACTCAGCTTTTATGTCGATAACCCGAACCTGGTTGAAATATGGCCCGAAATCTACCATTATGACAAGTTTTCGCCGCAGGATTACTGGGTAACACTTCGGGATGAAGGCGGCGCGGCATACCGCATATTTGATTTTAAGGATGGTGAGCAAACACTATCCTACTACAGGCTGGTACGCCTTCAAGATCAGCAGCACAAACGCCCCAGCATTATGGAGATTCGCGCCCAGCACAGCGTATTTTTCAGCGACCTGTTGGAGGAGACCGGGGGAGATTT
This sequence comes from Paenibacillus sp. FA6, assembly GCF_051550225.1. NCBI lineage: Bacteria > Bacillati > Bacillota > Bacilli > Caryophanales > Paenibacillaceae > Paenibacillus > Paenibacillus sp. FA6. The sequence continues at coordinate 5,033,418 of NZ_CP188820.1, forward strand.
CTTTTCTGTTGTGATGGATGGAACGAATCCTTCCCGATATGTATACAATCCCCAGCATGCGTTTTCTCGAAGTGCCGGGGAGGAACTGGACGAAATATTTGGAGGTATTCACCAGCAGCTTGATGTGCTGCAGCAGAACAGCCCCATTAAGGTCAATGTAGGAGATCATACCTACTACGCGCTGTATCGCTATATCGCTCCGCTGAACGCCTATGTGGTGGATATCGCCTCCCATCAGGCGCTGATGAAGGGCCCGCGAAGTTGGTATGCATTTGTGGTAGCGATTACATTGTGCGTACTGCTGCTGATCATGCTATTAGTATCGCATACCACCCGGCGCATATTCCGCCGGTTGGACAGCGTGCTATCTTCTATGCGCAAGGTACGGAAAGGCCAACTGGATGCGAAGATTGATACCGGTCTGGATGAAAATGAAACCGGAGATGAAATCGACGAGGTGGCCGTTAATTATAACAAAATGTTGGATGAGATCACACAGCTAATGACGCAGGTGGTAGATAAGCAATTAATTGCTAAAAATGCGCAACTGCACTCGCTGCATTCACAGATAAATTCACATTTTTTGTATAACGCGCTGGAATCCATCCGTATGCTGGCGGTTGTTGAGCGGCAGCCTGCTATTGCCGATGCGCTGGTGTCGTTAGGTTCGCTACTGCGCTACAGCATGAAGTGGCGCAGCGATACCGTTGCCCTTAGTGAGGAACTCGCCAACATACAAAGTTATATCCAATTCATGAATTTCATGGAAGGAAGGGGTGTCGTATTGACGGCGGATCTTCCCCAGGAGGTGCTTCGTTATGCCATTCCTAAAATGTGCATGCAGCCTATCGTTGAAAATGCTGTTCATCACGCGGCACCCTTGGGGGGCAGTGTGCGTATCCAAATCACTGTACGGGTAGAGAATGACAGCCTACTAGTAATAGAGATACGTGATGACGGTGCGGGTGTTGAACCGCAGATGCTGACCCATCTGCAGGTTGTGTTGCAGGGAAACTCAGATACGCCGATAGTCACCAGCAAAAACGGACTGGGTCTAGAAAACGTGCATAAGCGCCTGCAGCTTCATTATGGAAAAGGCTGCGGTCTTTCGATTGACAGTGAGCAGGGCACCTATACCTGTGTAACGATACGCTTGCCTTGGAAAAATGTGAATCTTGGAGGGTGGTAGGGCATGATCAACATTCTGATTGTGGACGATCAAAAGCACATACGCGATGGCCTGCAGGCCATGCTGCGGCAATTTCCTCTGCAGCTTGACACCATTTACTGTGCTGTCAACGGGATTGAGGCGTTGCAAATATTACGTCAGCACAGCATCCAGTTGGTAATTACCGATATCATGATGCCGGACATGGATGGACTTACGCTAATGGCGCACACCAAAGAGGAACGTATCAAGGTAGATTACCTGATTATTAGCGGATATAGCGATTTTGCTTATGCCCAACAAGCCATTGGACTTGGGGCAAAGGGCTACCTACTCAAGCCTGTGAAGAGCGAGGATCTGCAAACCGCGATAGAGCATGTATGGCAGGAGATAAGAACACAGCAGGAGCTCTCGCGCAATATGAAGCATTTATCCCGCCGCGCCCGGGAGACAGATCGCAAAGAGTTGTGCATGTTTATGCAGGGCGCCGTCAACGATGAGGCATGGGTCCTACAGACCCAGCAGCAAAATCCAGAGCTGTGGCGCAACTACCGCCTGTGCCTGCTGCGGGAGGAGCTATGGATTAACCAACCGGGGGCAAGCAGTGCCCATAGGATGGAATCTATTGCCTACGGCGTATACGGCAGGCGGGGGTGTATATGCCTGCAACACGGCCCGCACCTGATCCTTGCCGTTGATGCGGCTGTAGATACGGGTGCTTTGCCCGCCGCACTCAAGGCAGGACAGATTGATGCCATCACTGCTATGACCGACCCGCAGCAAGGATTAAAGGGGCTACCGAGCAGCTATATACAAGTGTTGGATCTATACCGCAACAGCTACTTGTTTCCAGATAAGCGCTGCATCCTGCCAACGCATATTGAGCGTCTGGAGCAGCAGTGGCAACTTCCCCATGAGGAGTTATATGCCCTGTTCCAATTAATCGGCGCCAACAACAGCGGTAAAATCACTCAAGGGATTTCCACTATTTTCCACAAAGGTGTGCTGCAACGCTATCACATCCGCTACACACAGCAGCTATGTCGCGCCACGGTACAGATGCTGGAGGAATATGAGCGTGTTATCCGCCCCTACATGGGGGAAGAAGCGCTGGATATTGAATGTTTGCGTAATCTTTTCGATTATCCGGGCATTCGCGATTATATACAGGCATTGCAACAGCAGTTGCTTCGGCTTAACCAGTTTTATTATGAATATAAGTGCAGTTATCGCAACACGCAGGACTTGAACGAAGCGATCCGCTTTATACATGAAAGTTACCATAAGCCATTGGACTTGGCGATGGTATCCAATCACGTGTCACTTAATTATGCCTATTTCTCAAACCTGTTTAAGAAGAATATCGGCAAAGGCTTTGCAGAATACCTGCGTGATGTGCGCCTGGATAAAGCTCGGCGGCTGCTGGCTGAAACCGAATATAAAATCGTCGAGGTGGCTGCCATGGTAGGGTATGAAAGCTACAAAAGCTTTACACGGGCATTTCGGGATGTGATGGAGATGCAACCCACAGAGTACCGGCAGCTGATGCGGCGGAAGTATGAAAGTGAGGGGAGATACCATGACACAGTGCTATGAATCGGGCGATATCGCTGTTGTCGCACCTTCTTTCGCATCAAAACCCAAAAAAATGGGTCATAACAAAAACAAATGTACCTTTTCATCTGATTACTATATTAGATACAATAAAGGTGCCCACAAATGTAAGCGGTTTCCTTAATGCACACACAGAACCGTTCGCATAAAAACATCGAAGGAGCCGCAGGCCCGAAGGGAGCGGAACTACTTTACCAGAAAGCCCGAGAGTCCGTCGGTCCCACAGAAGGTGTTACAGTAACACAACATGAGCTCAAATATCTGGAATAGTATGCCATGCTGTGCATGCAGATCTTGCTGCAAATTGGAATCAGTCTGTGAGCAGTAAGCTTACCCGCGTATTGTTCGAACTAAGTCGTAAACAGAAGGACTATACGGTTCTTAAGCGAGGTGATAATGACTACCTTTCCCGTTAACAGGTACATCCCCTATTTTCACTTTCTATTAAGTATTATTTTCAAGTGCTTTGTACGGCAAAAACATTAATTTATTGAGGGAGGGAAATTTATGAATTGGAAGCAGTCTCGAAATACGGATAAATGGTATAAGCAAGGGGTATTGAGTTTGGTCTTGGCAGTAGTTATGTTGGTTAGCACGGGCCTATTGCCAACACCGAGGGTTCAGGCCATTGAGGGAACAGCAACCACAGTTACCTCTATGGCTTACTTTTCAGCAACAGACGGGCCGGTAATCTCAAAATCAGGGGTTGGGCAAGCTAGTTACGGGTTTGTAATGCCTATATTCAACGGTGGCTCCACCACCTGGAATGATGTTTCCAATGACTTGGGTGTAAATGTTAAAGTCAATGGCAACTGGGTCGACATTGACAGTGCTGGCGGATATATCTATAACCAAAACTGGGGGCACTGGAGCGATGGAGGCATGAATGGCTATTGGTTCACCCTCTCCGCAACGACAGAGATTCAGCTGTTCTCCAAGGCGAATGGGGTTACACTTGAATATACACTTATATTTCAAAACATAAACAAAACAACCATCACTGCTATGACGCCTACACAAGGACCGCAGATTACAGCAGGTTTTACAGGTGGTGCAGGCTTTACCTATCCTATTTTCAACAATAATCCGGCCATAATCTATGACGCCGTGGCTGATGATTTGAAGGTGTATGTAAAACCTGTAAACAGCAGTACATGGGTGGATATTGACAATAATGCAGCCAGTGGTTGGATATATGATAGTAACTTCGGCCAATTCACCGAAGGAGGCGGTGGCTACTGGTTTACAGTAACGGAGTCTATCGATGTTAAATTAGAATCCAAAACCTCTTTGGCTAACGTAGTTTATACAATTAACTTTAATGTGCCAGTAAGAAATTCATATATCATTACCCCTTATGATGGAACGACCTTAACAGCAGATGTCAAGGGTAGCATAGGCATACCGCTTCCAAAAATTGACGGGGAAGCACCAATAGGCACTGAGCTTGGAAACTTCGTATACCAGATCAACACTAACGGACAATGGGTAGATATGGGGGACTCCAGTCAGAGCGGATTTGCATACTCTGGCAATGGTTACAATAACATGTCAGATGCCAATCAGTGGGGATATTGGGCCGATTATATCTATGGGCTCTGGTTCCAGCCAATTCAGGTGGATATGCAGATACGTATTGGCTATCCATTAAATGGGCAGGCAGGTGGAAGTGTCGGCAACAATTTCGTCTACTATACTTTGATAGGCAATCCAGATGCTCCCCGTCCGGATGTAACCGATCAAGAGGATATTGCAATCGGAACACCGAGCGACCCGACTATCGCGGGCATGAATCATATTTGGCAGGATGAATTTAATGGAACAGAGCTCGATACGAGCAAATGGAACTATGAACAAGGTTATTATATCAGCAACGACCCGAATAGCTGGGGTTGGGGCAATGCGGAGTTGGAGCACTATACAGACAGTGCTCAAAATGTATTTGTACAGGACGGTAAGCTGAATATCAGGGCGTTGAACGATCCAAAGTCCTTTCCGCAGGATCCAAGTCGGTATGCACAATACTCCTCCGGTAAAGTTAACACCAAGGATCATATTTCCTTCCAGTACGGCAGAGTGGACATTCGTGCAAAGCTGCCTACAGGCAATGGCGTCTGGCCGGCACTTTGGATGCTTCCAGAAGATTCTGTTTATGGTGCATGGGCGGCCTCTGGCGAAATTGATATTATGGAAGCGAAAGGACGTTTGCCCGGCACTACCAGCGGTGCAGTACACTTTGGCGGACAATGGCCTGTGAATAGATATATTGCTGGTGAATATCACTTCGCTGAAGGGGAAACCTTTGCAGATGATTACCATGTGTATTCGATGATCTGGGAAGAGGATAATATCAAATGGTATGTGGATGGCAAGTTTTTCTTCAAAGTTACCAGAGATCAATGGTATTCCGCAGCTGCACCGAACAATCCGAATGCACCTTTCGATCAGCCTTTCTACATTATTATGAATTTGGCTATTGGCGGGCACTTTGACGGCGGTCTGGTCCCAGATCCAGCCGATATTCCTGCAACGATGCAGGTCGATTATGTGCGTGTTTATAAAGAAAGTGACGGAAATTCTGAAAACGTGTCAGTTACCGGTGTAACTTTAAATAAGACCACTGCGCAGATGGAAGTAGGCAAGAATGTGCAGTTAAATGCCAATGTAGCACCTTCTAATGCAACGAATAAGCAGGTAACTTGGGCCGTTTCCAATACCGGTGTCGCTTCCGTGAATCAGGCGGGTGTCGTGACGGGGCTTGCTCCAGGCACGACAACGGTTACGGCTACAACAGTTGATGGCAATAAGATGGCCTCCTGCACCATCACTGTTCTACCGGAGGCATCCACCATTATAACCATCGGTGATGCGGTGCGGGGCCTGAAGAAAATAGGCGATGATGTGATATTTTATGTGAATGGCGCAACCTTTGCGGATTTACACTATAAGTTAAATCATGGCGGGCAGCTAAACGTGGCCATGACCACAATGGGGAACGGTAACTATACCTATCCCGTAAATAACCTGCAATATGGGGATACCCTCGAGTACTTCTTTACTTATAATCTAGGGCAAGGGGCACTGGATACCCCACAGCTCACGTATATCCATGGGGTAACCCAAGGAACAGCAGAGTAAACAGGGTAACCCTAGCCAGACAATAGGAAATATAATATTGCTTATAACAGGCGAGGGGGAAGGCTTACATCTTCCCCCTCGCCTATCTAATTGTTTCACCCACGCCGAACTTCTGTGCAGAGAACCCAACCTAACTCCCCAAGAACGGAAATAAAAACGATGACACCCCAATCGTTCACTCCATATACGAACCTAATTTGTAAATAAGACCCAGTAGCATTGAGAAAAACAGCCAAAGCGACAGCAAGCAAGGGGTTATCCGTAAGGCAGATGAAACTGCCTTACGGATAACCCCTTGAAAATAAATGAGTATGTATGAATCACCTTTTTAAAGCTAGGCCTCTGTAAACGATTGTGTCATCAGTCGTGTGGTAAATTGTCGCTCCTAAAGTTACTCCTACCATCCTCACACCAATTCGATGAGATCGTATTTGCTGTGGTATGGGGGATAGTAAGCCAAAATGACTTTCAACTCATTACGTAGCGATTGGTTTGTGTGTTCCTAGAACCTTGCGGATGTACTTTTCACTTTTTACTAGTTTTTAATTATCAGATAATTGTAATATACTATATATGGTATAGTTGAAACAGAAAAGGTGTGACGTCTATGCAGAAGCGCAAGCGCATACATCCTTTCTGCAAATATATGGAGTAAGGAAGGTTAACATGAGCAACAGTGAAACTAAAATAGACGTCATCTTAATTGGTGCCGGAGTTATGAGTGCGACTTTGGGGACAATGCTGAAAGAATTAGTACCAGAATGGGAAATTAAAGTGTTTGAGAAGCTTGAAAACGCAGGAGAGGAAAGCTCTAACGAATGGAATAATGCGGGAACTGGGCATGCAGCATTGTGCGAGCTTAACTATACTGTCGAAAAACTAGACGGCTCTGTAGATATTAGCAAAGCTATAAATATTAATGAACAGTTTCAGGTTTCAATGCAGTTTTGGTCTTATCTTGTAAACAGTAATCTTATCCGTAATCCGCAGGACTTTATCATGCCATTGCCTCATATGAGTATGGTACAAGGGGAAGAGAATATAACTTTTTTAAAGAGACGTTTTGAAGCGATGTCAAACAATCCCTTGTTTCAAGGAATGGAATTTTCCGACGATCCAGCAAAACTGATGGAATGGATTCCGCTTATTATGCAAGGGCGTCCAGCGAATGAAGCTATAGCGGCAACAAAAATTGACTCTGGAACGGATGTCAACTTTGGTGCTTTAACGCGCATGTTGTTTGACCACTTAAAGAGTAAAAATGTCGATATAAAATACAAACATAGTGTTGATAATATTAATCGTACTAGCGATGGCTCGTGGGAATTGAAAGTGAAGAATCTCCATAGCGGTAACGTCGAACGTCATACTGCAAAATTCGTCTTTGTCGGAGGCGGGGGAGGAAGCGTTCATTTACTGCAAAAATCGGGTATTCCTGAAGGAAAACATATTGGAGGATTCCCGGTAAGCGGCCTATTCTTAGTGTGTAACAAACCGGATGTTGTAGAGCAGCATCATGCAAAAGTATACGGGAAAGCTAAGGTTGGTGCTCCGCCAATGTCTGTTCCGCATCTTGACACAAGATTTATCGACAACAAAAAGTCGTTGCTATTCGGCCCATTTGCGGGCTTCTCACCCAAGTTTTTAAAAACCGGTTCAATGTTTGATTTACTGACTTCCATAAAACCGCATAATGTTTTCACTATGTTGGCGGCAGGCGCAAAAGAGATGTCATTGACAAAATACCTGATCCAGCAAGTGATGTTATCGAAAGAAAAGCGCATTGAAGAGTTACGAGAGTTTATCCCGAACGCCAAACTCGAGGATTGGGATATAGTGGTAGCGGGTCAACGTGTGCAAGTTATTAAAGACACTGAGGCCGGTGGCAAAGGAACGCTTCAATTTGGCACGGAGGTTGTTAGTGCCGCGGATGGTTCAATCGCAGCGTTACTAGGTGCTTCTCCAGGCGCTTCTACTGCTGTTCACGTTATGCTTGAGGTAATTAATAAATGCTTCCCACAACATATAGAAGCGTGGGAGCCAAAAATAAAAGAAATGATTCCTTCTTATGGTGAGTCACTGTTGAACAACCCAGAGCTTATCCGAGAAGTTCATACTTCAACAGCGCAGACACTTGGCTTAGCGGGTAAAGAAACAAGCAAATCCGAATAACCTGTATGTTAAAGGAAGCATAAATTGCCGTTTCGGCAGATTTATGCTTCCTTTAGTTTTTTAGCGTGATCAGTTAGCTGGGGCCAGAAATTCACCCTCAGTGATGAAAATGGTTTTAGTTCTGAAATTTTCAGTAACTTCTTAACAAATTGGCCAAGAATTTTCTTGATTGTACTGATCGCTGAGAGTTTTTATATATTTAATGACGGATTGTCAAGCCAAGTGCGACAGGGCATCCATGAGAAAATGAAGGCAACAAAACAAGAGGGTTACCTCATGACCACCAGAGAATAACGACGTCATGAATGGACTTAGCGGTTCGATTTGAACATCATAAACGTCCGCAGAACTTATTGTGAATACTGAGAAGAAACAGATAAGATATAGGAAATGAAGAAAGGCGGAGCCTTCATGAAGAACGATTCTGATCATTCTAAGCAGTTATCTTCTTATATATATAAATTGGAACATATGAAGCACATCGTATCAAGCAACAATGTATTTCAACAGGATGCGTCGTTGTATGCGCTCTTGTTGTTCAAAGAGGCTACAGGCGACATCGTTATAAATGGAAGAAGATACTCATTGTCCAGGCAAAAGGTATTCATCATCCCACCTGATGCAGCAGTAAAGCTTAATATCCAAGTGAATCACCTTCCCGACTACTACCATATTCAGTTCTATGCTCTGAAGGCTGGGGACGACCGTCAATTTGTGACTGCGGATTTGCGTTGTCCAGATGAACTGATGATTCATCACTTTCACTTATTAATCGATCGTATTCATGAGATTGCAAGAAAGAGAAATAGTGAACAACCATGGGACAAAATGAAGGCCAATATTTTGTTTCAAGATTTGTTAGTCGTTCTATTTAAAGAAGCGGTTCATGAGCAAAAACCGGAATTCAATCAGGCAATAGACGTGACATTGGATTATATCGAGCAGAAATATCAATTTAATATTACACGGGAAACATTAGCGGAAATATCAGGGTTAAGTGCGGATTATTTCTCTCGTGCGTTTAAGAAAAAGGTTGGGAAAAGTCCGATCGAATATTTAACTGAAGTGAGAATTAACCATGCGAAACAACTGCTCATATTGTCTAACGCTACCTTACGTTCGATATCTCACAGCGTCGGGTTTAAAGACGAGTTTTATTTCAGTCGCAAATTTAAAGCTATGACTGGACGCTCGCCAACCTCCTATGTGAAAGAAATCAAATATTCCGACAAGATTGCTTCACTGAAGCATTTGGTAACCGGTCATTTGATTGTATTGGGAATAGAGCCTTACGCCGCTGTTATCAACAATAGTTACCCGGTGACCATCCAATTCCGCAACACAATAGTGATTGGAGATACTAATCCGGACCTGGAGAAACTGATGATAGCTAAGCCAGATATGATCGTGACGTGCGAGTATCGCGATTTTGCGAAATCTCAAAAAGAGAAAATGTTTGATTTGATCGCCCCGACCATAACGCTACCCTTCTTCCAAGACTGGCGTATTCATCTGCAGACAATTGCTAAGATCGTGGGCAAGGAGCAGGAAGCCGTCGACTGGTTGAAGCGTTATGAGAACAAATCGGAGGCGTTGAGGAAACAAATCAAATCTAAAGTTGGAAACGACACCATACTTATCGTCGGAATTGGCGAAGGGAAAATGTGCGTGTATGGTCAGCGCAACATTGGTGCGGTTGTATATGATGATCTGCAGCTAGCAGTTCCTTATGGGGTGGCTGAGATTGCTCATTACAAAGAGGTATCTCTGGACACGCTAGGTGAGTTCGATGCTGATCGCATCATATTAACTAGCTATAGGCACCATGATCATGATACAGAGGCTATTGACCAAATGATCCACAAAGAAGTAAGCATGTTGTATGCGAATCCGAAGTGGCGTGCCTTGAAAGCAGTTCGCAATAAGGCGGTTTATGATATGTACGAAAGTCAACACTTGTATACATGTTATACATCCTTGTCGCATGACTTATTGTTGGACAAGCTGGTTCAGCTACTGATGCCGGATTCGTCCAAATAGTGGACGTAAATGTCCATGTTCAGGGACGTTTATATTTGTATAATTAAGAATGAGAATCAATCTCAATTAGGGGGAGCCTAGGAAACGAGGGAAATAGAATGTTTAGATCAAGCAAGCTGGTAGTTGCTTCTATAGTTGTCGCTATGCTTATGTTATCAGGATGTGGAGCGAATAACAGCGGGAATGCAGTAGTGAAGACCAATCAGGGGGAAGTAGTTAACAACGTCAGTAATGAGCAAGAATCGGTGAATTATGAGGAACAATCAAATCAGCCCCGAGTTATTCAGCATGCGCTAGGGGATACGGAAATAGTAGGGACACCGATAAGGGTGGTCACTTTATATCAAGGGGCAAACGATACAGCTGTTGCGCTTGGCGTGAAACCCATTGGAGTCGTGGAATCGTGGGATCAGCAACCGATTTATGAATATTTAAGGGCTGATCTGGAAGGTGTAACGATGCTTGGTTCAGAGTTGCAGCCTAACTTGGAGCAGATCGCCAAGCTAAAACCAGATTTAATCATTGGCTCTAAATTTCGTCACGAAAAAATTTACCCGCAATTATCCAAGATTGCTCCAACGGTTATGGATGAAACCGTCTATGAATGGAAGGATACCTTGAGTTTAATGGCAGATACATTAAATAAGACGGAGACAGAAAAGGAATTGTTAGCTAAGTGGGACGAACGCGTAATGGATTTCAAAACGAAAATTGACGGCAAGATGCCGGCTAAAGTGGCGATTACGAACTTCCGTTCCGATCATATGAGAGTGTATTATAATAGTTATTCTGGATCGATTCTGAATGAGTTAGGTTTTAAAAATCTAGAACGTCCGGTAGGTAGTGAAGGTGAGGAGTGGGGAGAGAAGATTACGTCTAAAGAACGTATACTCGATCTGAACGTCAATGCAATTTTTAATTTTAATGCGTCAAAAGACTCTGAAATGGCTGAGAACAACTACAAAGAGTGGACGTCACATCCGTTGTGGCAGGAGCTCGATGCGGTGAAAGACAATAAAGTTTATCAAGTTGATGAGGTGTATTGGAGTACTGGCGCTGGTTATAAGTCAGCTAACCTGATGCTGGACAGCTTGTATGATTTATTTGAATTGAAATAAAGAAGTGAATGATGCTTTTGCAAGTGATCACCTGCTTTAACAATGAACAAATCATGTTCATTGTTAAAGCGGGTTTTCTCTAACATTGAAACAACTACAAACCGATGAATGGTGATTACATGATACAACTTGTTAAGCGGAATAAGAGGAAGCTGTTCGGCCTATTATTGTTAGTTGTTCTATTACTTGTTTGTATGATATCGAGCTTGATGTTCGGCAGTAAGCACTACACATTCGCTGATATTTATAGTTTGGTTACATCGTATCAAGCACAAGATACAACGCATATCATTCTTTGGAGAGAGCGGTTCCCACGAATGGTTATTGCTGTCGTTACAGGTGCCTCACTGGCCGTGGCGGGTGTTATTAGCCAGCTTATGACACGTAATCCGCTAGGTTCTCCCAGTGTTCTGGGGATAAACTCGGGTTCGATCTTTTTTATTGTCGTAGTTATCGTAATGTTTAAAGTGTCTGATTTAAACATCATTGTTTATTTTGCTTTCTTAGGGGCGTTGGTTGCAGCGTTACTCGTTTATTTACTTGGCTCAATCAGCTTTTCTGGGACAACTTCGGTGAAGATTATTTTGGCCGGCATTGCAGTGAATGCGTCATTTGTTTCTTTTACTCAGATTATTTTGATGATGAATCAAAAAGGAATGAGCGATGTTTTGTTCTGGATGGCGGGTACAATTAGCGGCCGTACGTTAGACATGATTCTGGCGGTGATGCCGTTTCTAGTCGTTGCACTCATTTCGGTGTGCTTTTTGGGAAGGTCTATGGACATATACGCATCTGGCGAAAGCGTTGCTAAAGGCTTAGGACAAAATGTGATGGTGATGAAATTGATGATGCTTGGTCTAATGGTTGTACTTGCGGGAGGTTCCTTAGCAGTAATCGGTAATGTGGCTTTTGTTGGATTGATAATTCCACACTTAGCGAGGGCTCTCGTCGGTCATTCGCATGGCTGGTTGACGACCTATTCCATTGTATTAGGAAGTATCTTCTTACTCATTGCAGATATTAGTACACGGTTAATTAATCCGCCTGGAGAAATTCCTTTAGGAGTCATCACAGGATTTATCGGAGCGCCGTTATTCATTTATATCGCATTCAAAGGAGGGCGATTACGTGGCTAGCCGCCGATGGGTCGTACGATCAAAGCATGAGAAGTTTTCATTTTTTGTCATCAAAAAAGAAGTATATAAGACGCTGGTAATAGGGGTTAGTTTAGCGCTAGTTGCTTTGCTCGGGTTAATGGTTGGGCTTGATATTATTCCATTTCATGAAGTGGTGAATTATGTGTTTCATTTAGCTCCGATTGAGAATGAATTTGCATTAGGAGAATTAAGGATGCCGCGCGTCTTAGCGGGGATGATTGTCGGTGCATCGCTCGCTGTAGCTGGTCTAATTGTACAAGGTATCATACGCAATCCGCTTGCTTCACCAGATGTTATAGGGGTGACTGGCGGAGCTACGGTAAGCGCTGTTATATTTATAACGTATTTTAGCGATTCCATAAGTGTTCAATGGACACCTATCTTTGCTGTCATTGGCGCCATTGTGGCATTCTTGATTATTTATTTGTGTTCTCTGCATCCGTTGATAACCTCCAGTCGACTTGTGTTAGTCGGAATCGGTTTGGCATCGCTTGCTAATGCACTTGTAATGTATATTCTCATCACTTCGTCAACGATGTCAGCAGAACGTGCTTATTTGTGGATGACGGGAAGCTTATATGGCGTGAATTGGTTGGAAGCCATATCGATTCTTGTCTGTTTTGTAGTTTTAATGATACTGATCTTGGGTTATAGACGAAAATTCGAACTGTACAGTTATGGTGATGTGGTAGCCGAACAGCTAGGATTACCTTTGAAACGTTTTCGAATTTTATATTTGTTTTTAAGTGCTTTATTATGTGGGATATCGGTGTCAGTAGCAGGTGGAATCGGCTTTGTTGGCTTGCTAACGCCACATATTTCTAGAAGAATCGTACGTCAACATACATCACTTCTAATCATTGTAACAGCTTGCATGGGTGCTATATTTGTTGTGCTTGCAGATTGGATCGCTCGAGTTGCTTTTCAACCACTAGATATTCCGGCAGGCGTGTTTACATCTGGAATCGGAGCGCCATTCTTTATATACTTGCTCATCAAAAATCGGAAGTCATTCTAAAGGAGGGTACCTATGGATCGTCTATTTAAACTAAAAGCATTCGATGTGTATCCCGACGATGGGATGTCTACTGAATTAGCAAGGATAACCGGCTTATTGAATGAAGGAACTAGTGAATTGTATTTGCATGAGCATATGGTGCTTATCAATGCGCCAGACTTACGGGTTACTGCTTCTATGTTCATAAAAAGGTATGCGTATCTTGTTGTATCATCTACCCTGTATAGTATGGTGGAATTCAACAGCGCGCTTCATATACCAGTGTCCGCATGTGGATTAAATAAAGAACAGAAATTAGTCATTCAAGTAAGTGCATGCGAATGGCGTGATCCGAATGGCGTGAAGCGAGACGAATGGCGTGAAAACGTGCTTCGTGAGCTGTTTACAACTCATATTACGCCGATGATACTTATATTGAATAGAGTTACGGGGATTTCCTTAGCGATATTATGGGAAAATGTAGTGATACGGATAAATTCGATCTACCGTAAAATGTCGAAGAACGAATTGGATGAGGTCAAGCTGGAGCGGCTGGAAAGTGACTTTTATTTCTTGAAGCATGCGAACGGGAATATGTTTCATTTAGAAAAAAACCCGCTCACCCGTTATATGAAATTAAGTGAGGAACAGAAAAGAAATCCATATCGAAAAACGTGCTGTTTGTATTTTAAGTTAGAAGAAGCTGCTGAAGGAAGCTGCTATTGCGACAACTGTCCTTATCGACGGAATATGACCAAGAATGAGGAATTGACATCATGAGCGAGACCAAAATCAAAGTCCAGCAACTAACATTATCATACGGTGACGCGACGATCATTGAATCCTTGAATTTAGCTATACCCAAAGGAAAGATCACTGTATTTATCGGTCGAAATGGATGTGGTAAATCGACGCTACTACATGCGATTGCTAGATTGTTGAAACCGCAGAGTGGCAGTGTATTCCTTGATGACCGAGATATCTTAAGAATGAAATCGAAAGAGGTCGCCCAAAGGCTAGCTATATTGCCTCAATCACCGCTCGCTCCGGAAGGCGTAACGGTGGAGCAACTGGTGAAGCAGGGCCGATATCCGTATCAGAGTGCATTTAAGCAATGGACGAATGAAGACGAGACAGCGGTACAGCATGCGTTGACTGTTACCAGCATGAACGAATTACGAGAACGATTTGTTCATGAATTATCCGGTGGACAACGCCAACGAGCTTGGATTGCCCTAAGTCTAGCCCAAGATACCGAAACCATTCTATTGGATGAACCAACGACATTCTTGGACATAGCTCACCAGATTGAAGTTTTAGATTTGCTGTATGATTTAAACAGAGAGCAACATCGGACAATCGTTATGGTCTTGCACGACATTAATTTAGCTTGCCGTTATGCGGATCATCTTGTAGCTATCAAAGATCGACAAGTACTTATCCAGGGAGCTCCAGAGACAATCATTACGAGCGAGAATATTGAACGTATATATGGGTTGAAATGTCGCATCGGTGTGGATAGTCAATTCGGTACACCGATCTGTTATCCCAACGGCAAAGGGAGAATGATTCCAACCTTATAGATTCCGAGAATGAATAAGGAATTAGCAGCGGGGAATTAATTAGCACAAACCTAAGTTATGTTAGAACCACATATGTATACACGGATGGGTGCCCTCAATGGGTGCCCTTTTTTAATAGCACAATTGTATGGGAAAATGGACACATCCTTCAAGTTATTTCTACTACTAGAGGCAGTTCATCATCTGTTCCAACATGATTGTTCAATAAAAGGGAGCTGTCCTTCTGACATTCATACGAAGTACACACGAAGTACACACGAGTTCTCTATACTTGGTCTTGAAGGTACAAACGGAGGTGTAGTGTACATGATGAAGAAAGTGATAACATGATGGTATAAGAGCCTTTATGTCTACATTTAAATTAAGAAGGACTGCGGGTGGATGTGGAGAGTGCGGCAATGAAACGAAGAATATTGTTAGTTGAAGATGACATGCTTATGCGTGAATTTATAACGGATTACTTCAAAAAGGAACAATGGGAAGTGTACGAAGCGGAGAACGGAAGACTCGCGCTTGAAATTTTCGAAAAGACCTCCGTTGACCTGATTGTTCTGGATATTATGATGCCTGAAATGGACGGATGGTCGGTATGCAGGCGCATTCGCGAGAAGTCGGACGTTCCAATTATCATGATCACGGCAAGGGTGGAAGACGATGATCAAATGATGGGGTTCGAGCTAGGTGCCGATGAATATGTGACGAAGCCCTTAAGCCCGAGGGTATTAGTAGCCCGCGCTACAGCATTAATGAAAAGAAAGGAAGGTACTGTTGGACGTGAAGGAGATCTGCTTATCTATGGTGATTTATTGGTGAACAGAATGGCACATACGGTATCCGTGGCGGGAAATACGATTAATTTGTCACCGAAAGAATACGATTTGCTCCTCTTTCTCACCAAGCACTATGGTAAGGTCTTGCCCCGTGATTATATTCTGAACGCGGTATGGGGATATGATTATTCGGGGGACTTACGGACAGTAGACACCCATATCAAAAAATTAAGATCAAAGCTCGGGGACGAAGGCCGATATATATGCACCGTCATTCGCGCTGGCTATAAATTTGAGATGGAAGCATGAGAAGGCATGGAGTAGTCCTTAAACTTTTCGTTGTAACGTCTGTTCTGATTTTGATTGTTTTTTCTCTAGTGATGCTTGCAGAAGGATTGTTCTTCGAGCGATATTATCGGACGTCCAAGATCAACTCATTAGAACGGAATATGAGTCAGTTCGCGGATCAATTCAAACAGGCAGAGAGTGAACAACAGGTCTCGCGGCTTCTCGGTACATTTATGAATGATAATGATACCAGTACCGCCATTTTAAATAATCAGTTTATACGAACAACCATCAATCCTTATTTTCTGGAGCTGCAAGCAGACGGCAAGACCGTTACAGTGCGTATTCCAATGAATGGAATGAAAATGGATGATATCCCGCAAGGAATTCAAATCGGCGATTTGCTGGTGATAGATGGGATTTACATGGATGAGAGAGATACCATCCTGCATCCTGTGGTCATACAGCGGATTAACTCAGACCTCGAAAAGGGTTTGGTACGTGTGAAAGGAAGGATAATGGATTTCATGCTGCCTGAGCAGCGATCGTACAATCCTTTGTATCAAGATACCCTTATAGATGAAGCGCTTCTGGACTGGATACCGAAAGCTGAACAATTTCAGTCTCATTTACAGAATGGTTCACCGGTTCAGATGGAATGGAGGGACAAATGGAGCGGTGTCGATTATGCCGTTCTCATTCGATCACTTTCAGAGGGTACCAATGGCAATCGTTATTTATTCGTCATGACCTCTCTGCAGCCAGTTGGGGAAGCAGTCGAGATACTCAAGCAATATTTTGTTTATATGGCGCCGATCATTCTTGTGCTTGTGATTATTCTGTCTTTTATTTACTCCAGAATGGTCTCACGTCCTTTAGTAATATTAAGCCGTTCGGCAGCGCGTCTTGCCAAGCTAGACTTTACCGTGCAGCCTGAAATCCATTCGAAGGATGAATTCGGGGAGCTGTCGCGAAATATGATTGCGTTGTCTCAGAATTTAGATACAACCTTAAAGGAGCTTACCCACGCCAACCAGAAACTACAGGAGGACGAGCAGCTTCGCAAAGAGTTTATCGCGAACATCTCCCATGAATTGAAAACCCCTCTAGGTATTGTTAAGGGTTTCGCGGAAGGGCTGCAGGATGGAGTGGCGAGCGAAAAAAGAGACAGGTACCTTGCCCTCATCGTGAATGAAACGGATCGGATGAATGCTTTAATTATGGATATGCTGGAGCTTTCCAAATTCGAAGTCAAAGCCATTCGGTTACAGCCTAGAAGCATATCCATTACTAATCTGATTCAAGAGGCGGCCGATTCGTTTTCTCAGCAGTTGGAGAGCAATCACCTCCAGATCAGGTTAAACAATGACGAAGAGGAAGAGTTGTTCATAAAGGCGGATTATAGACGGATCGAACAGGTTGTTCTAAATTTATTGAGTAATGCGATTCGGCATGCAGAGGAGAATAGTGTCATTACAATTGACATTAGGCGTACATTTAACGGGAAGGTAACCACGGTAATCGAGAACACCGGATTGCCCATTTCCGAGGAGGATCTAAGCCGGATATGGGATCAATTCTATCGAATTGAGCGTTCCCGGGATCGTAAATCCGGAGGGACCGGGTTAGGACTTGCGATCGTCAAACATATCTTGGAGCTTCATGAAAGCGAGTATGGTGTGGTGAATACGAATCAAGGCGTTGCATTTTATTACACATTAAATGAAAGCAGGGGAGAACCTAATGAATAACAAGAGAGTCATCTATCTCATTTCAACTCTGTGCGTGCTGCTTCTGATCAGCGCGTGCGGTACAAACTCAAACTCAAACTCAAACTCAAACTCAAACTCAAACTCTGAAACCAATCAAGAGAACACCGCTGTTACGGAGCCAGCTGAAACCAATCAAGAGAATACTGCTGTTACGGAGCCAGCTGAAGCCAATGATAATTCAGCTAACACCGACGAGGAAATTTTAATTATTATCGATCAGACGCCGAAACCAATGGAGGGAAATAGCTTTGATTTTGCAGTGAACAAGGTCCCAGAAGGATTTACTCTAGCCGAAATCCAGTGGATCTCCAAGGATAACCTGATTGTAAACTCGCTTCAAGATGCCATTCAGCACGGAGCCGATGGGGAAGATGGATTTTACATTAGTGGAAATGGAGAATTTATGGGTTTCATATACCCGGATACGATGAAAGGTGAGAAAGGTCAGGTTATATTCCTATTCAAAGATGCGGAAGGTAAAGAGTTAACTTGGAAAAAAACGTTAACATTAAACTAGTAGGAGAAGATGAATGATGAGAAATATTCTTTTCATATGTGTCATCTTCGCTTTCTTCGGTGTGGGATGCAGTAACAATAATGAGGCGAACTCAGATAAGATGAGTCCGCCAGCAAACCATCAGGAGGAGAGTACGGATATCAATGCCGATGAGAATCCGCAACTTACGCTGGAGCAATACATTCAGGCCATCGCCAATCAGGACGCTGAAAAGTTGGTCGAGTTATACGGTGGTAGCTATGAGGGTCTCAAAAGTCTATCTCCTGATACGGACCCTGATGACGAGCAAGAATTATTCAATCAGTATTTAAAGATGATACCTAAGATTTCCCTTAAAGAAATTCTTGATCAGCCCGAAGAAAGCAAGGATGAATATAAATTTGTGATTACGTTTAAGCAGGAAGACGGAACCTTGTTCCAGACTAGGGAGTTTGACACGATCACCGATAAGTTTACCTACACAGTTAAAAGAGTCGACGGTAAACTGAAAGTAACGGAGCTCCCTCCTTATCAGGCCTAGTCTACGGTCAGACAGAAAGCAGCCAATTGTGGCTGCTTTTTTGTTGGTATACGTTACCTATCGTTAGTATGAAGTGATAACCGCTCAATATCTGATTTATGGCGTCATAAAATTTCGAACGGTAGGAAGAATAGAGAAGGTTAGTATTGTGTTGCTTACTTTCGATTAAACATCATGAGGAATTATGGATGTGACTAGAGAACAAATTTGCCATCATTACAGGTAGTGGTTCAGGAACAGGTAAGGATAATCGGGTTTTCATCAATAAGATGTGGAGACAAAGAGAAAGTTGGAAACAGGCTATTTTTTTTGCTTGTTACGCTGGTCATCATTTTTATCTTTGATTCTGGTATGGCGTTTAGTCTGCTGCAGCCAATTCTGTTCTTGGGATTTTTCGGATTTGAACTGAGTTTGGAGACAAGTGGTAATCCAGGTGATTATAAGTTGATGCTGATACACTTTTTTGAAATTATCGTTTGCGGGGCAATTTCTTTTGTTCAAGAACCTGAAATTCAATCTTTCACCTATAGGATTCCCTATCTATCTACCTACTTATCTACTTTTCTAGTAATGCCAAGTTTCTTTCATAATTCTTTCATTGCGATGTGTTAGTGTTCATAACGAATAAACATTTCTATATGAGTAATGGAGGAATAAAATGAGACGATTTATGAAGTTTTTTCTTGTTACAGCGCTAGTGCTGTCAACTTTAGGAGGGAATTTGGCGGCTTTACCTGTTGCGAATGCCGCAGCAGCGGATACGTCAGTGAGGTTCGAAGAGATTGATATGGGGTGGGCCGAGGATGCGTTCACCTTTCCTAATCGAGGTGGCATGGAGAAAGTTCAGCAGATAGAGTCGAGCTCGACTGATGATCTATTCGTCATTGCACAGCTGCCCATGGGGAACAAAAGGGACATCTTCCATTTCGGAACGGATGGCACGTATCATGGCTTACTAGTCGATCGAGATCAACTTGCTAGGGAGGTGGCTGGGGCTTCTTGGCTGGCCGGTGGCGCATTGGACTTCTATCCTGAGCAGATTGTATTCTCAGAGGAAGCAGACGGAAATTATTTATATATCATTCACAAACAAAGCGATACGGTCCGTCCGATGTTGAAGTATGATTTGGACGCAAAGACGATCGTGGATGCTGAAGTCGTTATATTCTCTGAAGAGATCACATCCATTCAGAAAGTATACGATGGATTGATGTACGCAGCAGCAAATCAAATGGATAAGTATTATACCATTGACCCTACAGACGCGAATCCTAGCATCACGACAAATACGACGACCTGGGGTAAATCTATTAACAGCATTGTGAAGGAGCCCGCGGGAAGCTTTGTGGTTAAGCAAAATGCTTATGTAATGGGCAATTACAATCCAGCATTTTCTTGCGATGTAGGCTGCATCCAGCTGGACGGCTGGAACTTTTCATCATTGTCCGTTTCAGCGGACGGCTCGCATGTGATGGGGGTAGCCGTACATAATAATCAGGCTAATGTGTATTTGAATGGGACGCAGCAATATGGTATCGACTTGCATGAGTATTCCGCTGAAAGCGCTATTATTGAAGTCGATAATCAAGGTACCCTATATGTTAATACGACATATGGTGGTGAAATCTTAGTCTATGAGTATGATTCGTCCAGCAATACGTATAAACTAACCGGATCCATTGGGAGTGAGCGAGAGACCAGCTATATAGATGCTGATTTGAAAATCGCCCTAGCTGAGAACGGTCATGTTTTTATTTTGGATTATTATGAAGGAAGGCTGGATGAATACGATGCATCAGGTTTATATGTTCGGAGTATGCCTCGCAACTTGGGTCATCAGCTATACAATTTAGCCTATTATAATGGGCATTTGTATGCCGTTGATTTGAATCAGAATGGGGCTGTTGTCGTTATCTCTACGAATGATTTAAGCATCATTGATACGATGTGGGAAGAGGTTTATGATATTATATTTACCCCTGATGGGCAGTTATTAGTCGCACTGGAGAATGAGATTCAGCAATATTCGGTCAATCCTTCTAATAATGAGCTGACTCTGATACATACCTATCCATTCACAGGCTACAGTCTTTCTATGCATACGGATGGTGAGCATGTGACGATCGCTGATGTAAACAGCGGTTGGATTCATATTATTAATTATACAACGTATCAATCGAGCCAGTTGAAGAAGGATTATAGCTATTCAATGACCTGGATGGACTCCTCGGGGCTGATTGCTCAGAAAGACTATAATGGTGGTTGGCAAATTACCCATCCAGACTCTGGGGTACTTTATAAGGCTTCAGAAGTTAGTTACGGGGATAGTCCACTATATATTGGCGATCGGCAAATGATGTTTCCGAAAACCTATTATGATGAAGTCAAACAGGAAATACGGACAGAGCTAGTTGGTCTGCGGATCGTTGCTCCTAATCTGGAAGATGTCCCTGTGTTCTCCAATGTGCAGGATGAGCGTCAGGTCATAACAGGAACATCAGTTGTAGGGAATACGCTGGACTTGGGCATCGACTTTCCAATGAATGGAGAAATAGTGCGAAGGTTAAAAATAGATCGATCCTCCAAAACAGATATATACTTCGAGGAATACCCGCTTATTGGAATCAATTTCGCAAAGTCTCCCGGTCAGATCTATCATGTTGTGGTCGGTGGGCAAGTGGGTAAACGCCAAGCTATTCTCCAATTTAACAATATAAATAATGATTGGAAAGAAGGTACCGTTCAATTTATCTTCTTCGAAGAAACAGGCGAGATTCAAGCTCAGTTTGAGAAACATCAGCCAAGTGATGGGGAAGAAATCAATTTAAGAGAAACGATTGATTGGAGTGAAACCAGGACTTGGCCAATACATCTAAGATCAGGAGAGACGATGCGCTTCATACCGAAGCGAGCGGAGTTTATTATACTCACTGGAGGAGAATACGTACCTGTTGTCCTAGAATCCACTCTGGGAAGACCTTTGGCACCGGATTTACAGACACCAGCCTTCGGTACGGTATTTCCTGAGGACACGCCAGAGGTTACCTTCACCTGGGATAACCCGAATGCGGATGCGGATTATGACCGAACGATCGTATTAGTGGCAACGGATCCGAAATTTAAAAATGTAGTGGAAACAAAGGAATTAACAAATGAAACGTCATATACGATGGATACGAGTCATTTATATGCTGGGATTCCTTATTACTGGAAGGTAGTAGCTGCGAAGACGGGCGATGTAGTCTTTGACTATTCAGCGAATGGAGCCTTCAGTATAGAGAACTGGTCCGTCTCTCTAGCCATATATGATGAGGAAGCGACATCAGCATATGGAACGTATGAAGTGTTATCCAGTGATTTGGATCAATTTATTGAAAGCGGAATTGCGGTCAGTACGTCACCGAATCCATCGGTTACAGATGCAGTCTATTCCACCGCATTGCAGAGTCCGGGGCAGCAGCGTATCGAACTAACGGGGCTGCAACCAGATACAACATACTATGCTCGCTCGTATGCAGTAACCGAATGGGACACGCGCTACAGCGGCAACATAAGCTTCACAACACTTCCTTTCGTTCATCCTGTTTCATTAGCAGGGATTTCTTTCTCTCCGACTGTTGTAGAGAATGTATATCATGCGACTATACCGTATGAGATATCGAGTACCCAAGCAACATACGACCAAACGTTAAATATCACGGATGCGAGATTGTATATGAATCAGACCGAGCTTATGTGGGAAGATAATATACCGCTTCAAGTAGGCTTGAATACATTCCGGGCTGAAATGTTGCTGGATGGAACACCTCAGATTTATACGATCAACGTCACTAGAGAGCCAGCGCGACCTAATGTGGTCCCACCGATTGGACCGTCAGGCGGGCCAACAAATACTTCAGTCAATGCACAGCAATCGGTAAAGCAGGAATATGACATTCGAGTGAATGGTGTCGGTCATAAAGCCACATTAGTCAGTGACGAATGGATCATCGCTTCAACAGCTACTGAGGAAAGCATTGTCGTTGAGATTGAGAAGCGAGCATGGGATCAATTGTTTGTTCCCCAAGGATTCGTCCAGGTGGAGCATCAAGAGGTTGTCTATCGCTTTCCGATTACAGAAATCACTACTGATTCGGTATTGAAGCAGCTTCAGGCAACGGAGCAATCGAATCTATTGTTTGTACTCTCGATGAAATGGGAGAAGGATAAGCTTGGGGAAATCGTACCTTTGGATGGGATGGAAGTGGTGAATACCCCGATATCCTTAGCTCTCCAAGTGAAGTATGAGAATCGGTCTGCTTCGATTGAACGATTCGCTAAGTTCGCGAAGCTTCGGCTTCCGGTGAAGGATGCTAACTTTACGACCGCTGTGGAATGGAGACCCAATGGCTTAGCACATATTCCAACGAGAAAAGTGCAACAAGGAAATCAATGGTTTGCTGAGATTAGCAACACAACCAATGGTATATTCACACTTGTACAGTACAAGGACTCTTTTCATGATGTAGGAGGAAATTGGTCGCAACGGATTGTGGAAGATATGGCTTCTCGTGTCATTGCCAACGGCTTTGAGGACGGTAGCTATCAGCCGAACACTTGGGTGACCAGAGCCCAGTTTGCCGCGTTTGCTGTACGGACGTTTGGCTTTGGAGTGATGCCTTATGATCGTCGATTCGATGATGTTGCATCAACGGATTGGTATGCAGATGCTGTTGAAACAGCTGTACAATACGGAATCATCCAAGGCTATGAGGATCGTACATTCCGAGGTGAGGATTTGATCACACGGGAGCAGGCGATTGCTATGCTGACTCGGATCACGAAGATGATGGAGTTGAGAACAGAAGCGTCGATAGATCACCTTCAAGAGTACGAGGATGCATATGTAGTATCCGAATGGGCGAAGGCGGATGTCAATATGGCGCTTGCGCTTGGGATTATAGAGGGGCGCGGTAAAGCTATGTTATCCCCGGATGCCTGGATGACCCGTGCGGAAATGGCTGCGATCTTCTACAGATGGTTGACTCATATCAAACGCTAGTAGCAGTTATCCACTGTAAAAGAGATCGAACTAAAGGAAGTCGAAATGAGCACTGTGATGGTGCTTGTTTCGGCTTTTTTTATTTAAAATTTGGAGGGTCTTACATTGCACTTGATAGTTTCGTATACTATATTGAGAGAATCGAGGATAAATTTATTCATCTTTTTACGTCAAACTTAAGGGGAACTACCCCATGGATCCTATTATAGAGCTTGTTTTGATGATTGCATCGTTGATCATGATGGGCATCATTTTATTTTTTATGTATAGGTTTAGAAGAGAACGCGGAGTAAGTTACCTCATGGGCTTAATCGTGTGCCGGATTATTTACTCCATTGGTATCATTATGGAGAAAAGCAGCTATGAATTAATGGAAAAGCTTCTTTTTCGCAATATTCAGAATACAGCGCTTAATTTTATCGTACCTTTCTTTATCCTATTCGTGTATCACTTGATTGGTCGCGACAAAATATTAAAGCTTCGATGGAAGATCATGCTGTTCTCGGTATTCGCGCTCTGGTCGCTGCTGTCGTGGTTCGATCCTGTGCTTCATGTGATTTATCGTACGATTGAACTGTATAACGGTCATTTAGTCACGACGAGGACCATCTATTCAGTCGCTTTCTCAGTCACTTGTTACTGCATCCTGGCTATATGTCTTTATATTCTATTACAGTATGTACGGAATATCCGTAGCGATTTTCGTAGACCAGGGATGTTGATTCTGTTTCTGAGTTCATTTCCGCTTGTGCTTGAGATACTAAAATTCACGAATCCCGAATGGTCGTCCTGGTTACTTTCGTTCTCGGTTTACTGTGGAATTATCGGAACGATTATGCTGGTCATTACGCTGCGGATTAAGTTCTTCTCTACCGTTCCGATTGCTAGGAATATTGTGCTTGATACGCTGCAGGAAAGTATTGTGATAGCGAATGCTTCGGGTAGAATTATCGACAGCAACAAACAGGCTTCCCAATGGTTCTCAGAGATGGGGTATGATACTATTTACGGTCGGAATATGGTGGAGCTACTGGCGCCTTGGCCGGAATGGTATAAGCTGTGCAAGTCCATGCAACAGGGGCGTGTAGAGATTGCTACTTGGGTGGATGCAGAAAGAAAGGTTTACAGCGTGAACGTATATCCGCTACGTATATTAGGTAAGCAGGGGCAGGGCAGTATTTCCCTTATGGTTGATATTACGGAGAAAGAGCGGCATCTAGAGCAGGTTGCACAGCTCAACCAGTTGAAGGATCAGCTGTTTACGATCGTGTCGCATGATATTCGTAGTCCATTAGCGTTGCAATTTCAACTCGTTGAGTTGTTGGAAGAAGATAGAGAGCGTTTCGATCCGGATCATCGGGAAATCATTGAGACGCTAGGTGACCAGATTCGTAATACACTTGGCATGGCTAATAATTTGTTAGAATGGTTCCGCAGTCAGCGGGAAGACATGGCACTTCGTCCACAGTTATTGGAGTTGTCTGAGGTTGTGGAGGATTGTTGTCATATGCTACATATTAAAAGTGAGGCTAAACAGATAAGCGTGAATCACACGATTCCCTCAGGCACTCAAGTATATGCTGACCGTGAAGCGATTGGCTTAATCATCCGGAATTTATTATCCAACGCCATCAAATTTACCGGATTGGGCGGTTCAGTTCATGTGTATGCCGGGTTATCAGGGGATATGGTTACTGTTTCCATCGGCGATAACGGGGTGGGGATGGAAGAGGAGCAGGTTCGTCAGCTATTTGCTGAGAAGGAGCTCAACTCACTGGCTGGCACTATGGGAGAAAAGGGAGCGGGACTTGGACTGCTCGTAAGTCGGCAGTTCGTGCAGCTAAGTGGCGGAAGTTTATGGGCGGAGAGCACACTAGGGCAAGGAAGCGTATTTCACTTCACTATGAAAGGCGGAGCAGAGTGATGAAAGTTCTCATCGTTGATGATGAGCCAGCCATGTTGTTGGCTATGAAACGATTGCTGTCGGATATCGAAGATGTGGAACTTGTCGGAAGCTTCCAGAATGCGGCAGAGGTGTTAACCTTCGTACGGGACAGCGATGTGGATCTCGCATTCTTGGACATTCAGATTGCTGCGGACGATGGATTGGAGTTGGCCCGTAGCTTGCGTTCGATTCGTGTTGATCTCGACATCGTGTTTACAACCTCCCATGCGGATTTTGCTATTGAAGCTTACGATGTGTATCCATTGGACTATATGGTTAAGCCGATTTCCAGAAGGCGTCTGACGGAGACGATGAATAGAGCAGCTATTAGACGGAGTGCCTCTTCTTCCGATACTGCTACCAACCTCACACTTAATAAGCTGGTTGTTCGGGGAATGGGTTGCTTCGAGGCTAGTAGTGAGCAAGCAGGCGTAGTGAAATGGATGTCTAAGAAAAGCATGGAGCTATTCGCCTATCTACTCGTTTATCGAGGCCGAAGTGTAGCTAAAATTCGAATTTTGGAAGATATCTTTCCGGGGATGCCCCTTAAGAATGCGGAAGCGTATCTCAATACCATCGTCTATCAGCTTAGGAAAGTGTTATCGATGCATGGATTCAAGGAAATGGTCATTTCAGCGCAAGAACAGTACCGTGTAGACTTGGATCAAACCGATGTCGACTTTATTCAATTCGAACAAGGGGTGGAGGAGTTATCCGAACTCAATGAAGCAAATGGAACGAAGGCCATAGAGTTGGAGAAACAGTTTTTTGGCGAGTTGTTTGAGGATAAACTTTACGTGTGGGCCATTGTAGAACATGAGCGGTTAGTGACTGTGTACCAATTTTTTGCTAAGAGTCTTGCGAACTGGCTACTAGTACAGAAGCGATTTAGAGAAGCAGAGCAAATTGCGAGAAGAATAGTAGCCCGTAATGAATATGAAGAAGAGTCCAATTTGCTGTTACTGAATATACTCGGCGCGATGGGAGATCGGCAGTCCCTACATAACTATTATGAGCACTATACGCAATTACTGCTTCAAGAACTTGGCTTGCAGCCTTCATCGGATTTTCACCAACTTTATGAACGATATCAGTAAGCGCCTCCTCGTAAATTGAGGGGGTTCTTTTAAAATTACTGATACTATAAATAAAAAAAGGAGTAGAGGATAATGATTTATAAAGCGGCTCCTTATATTTTGATTATTGGCTTACTCATTATTGTTTCGGATGGTCTCTGGGTCGTAGATACTTATGATTCGTATGTTACCTATTCGAAAGAAACATATATCTATCTAGTTCTCGGAATATGCTTGACGATTATTGCGTATTTGATCATCCAGCATGAAAGAAGGCGGGTTACTCAGACCATAAATAATGATTCAGGAACAGGCAAGGATAATCGGGTTTTCATCAATAAGATGTGGAGACAAAAGGAGAAGGTTGGAGGCAGACTGATTGTTTTTTTTCTTGTTACGCTGGTCATCATATCTATTTTTGATTTCGGGGTGGCGGTCAGTCTGCTGCAACCCATTCTGTTCTTGGGATTTCTCGGATTTTCGTTTCTTTATATTATGAAGGATGAGGGCGAGGATAAAGAGGGGGAGGACATTCAACCCAAAAGTCATAAAATTCGGTATTTACTGCGACAGATCGATTACAGAGAACATCCCTTCAGCTTAGCGCTGATCCTTTTTATTATGATTGTCTTGTCATTTATGTTATCTAAGCATTTCGGATTTGAACTGAGTCTGGGGACAAGTGGTAATTCCAACTATGTCATGAGTTTACCAGATGGGGCTTGGTTCTTAGCTGAATTAGTTTTTGCTTGTGGGTTTATTTATATCATTCAGCATTGTCATTTCTTCGGAATTCGTCAAGCGAACCAGGGTGATGATAAGGTGATGCTGATACACTTTGCTGAAATTATTATTTGCGGGGCAACCTTCTTAATCTGGATAATGACATTAGTATTGCACTAAAGGCCATTTCATTGGTCAAACCTTAGTTCAGCAGGAACTGCCCTATTCTCGCCATAGCCTTTAACTGGGCCCAGCAGATGATGGATGATACAACAAAAACTAGAGCAAAGAATAGAAGCACAACGGCTTTCATGATTTGCGTCCGCTTGCTGTCCGGTTTCTTGCGAACTTTGCTGGGTAAGCCGTCCGTCCGCTTAAAGAGGAGCCACGTTCCTACTATGGAGCCGGTGACCAGGATACCAAAAAGCAGGAAGGTAGCAATCCGTTCAGCTGTGTAAGCGATCAACTCTGTGCCTTCTAGACCGGGGACGAGTTTCATGAACCAAGGGTAGATAGCAGCGACGAAAAGGGAGACAATAAACAACACCTGTACCGGCTTCAATATCCGGTCGAACAGTTTGGATAATAGCCCAGGTGGGTTCCTTTTCTGTTCTCGGCGTACGCGTCGCTCGGCGTTTCTCCGTTCAATCATTGCTCTTTTTGATTTCATGTCCGCCTTGTCTCCTCTGGTTTCGGTACTTGCTTGTAATACTAAGAATAGCAGAGGGGGGGCGGGTTGGACAATTGCGACTCCTTATTATAAAAGGACTACTGAGGATATCTTCAGTAGTCCTTTCCTCTTACCACATCCAAATATCCCATTAAGGAAATGAACCTGCCTGTGGAGCGGTAGACGATGGAACTGGGCTAGTAACGATTCAGCATTAATTGGGTTTTTAGCCCGTCTGCCGGAATGAGCCAGCCTTTATCGTTTAAGCTGTTAATAAGTGCTGTACGGTTAATGCTGGCAGTGTTATAATCCGCTGTTTTGAACGATATTTCTACAAGTGGCTCAATGCCTGTTCCGGCTGCATCACGTATCGGCCATATTTCTACATCTACCTCTAGCCCATTCCAGCTACCTTCGTATTTACTGGTAAGTACAGGGCCGTAAGCGCGGGTATTTTGAAGCTGTGTCTTGCCCCAATTGCTGGCGCCCCAGTCTTTCAACTTGCCGGGTAACTTGTCCAGTAGTAGCCCGCGGGTAACTGCTTCTGATGGAAGTCCTAAGGCGCCATTTAATGAAGTGCTGACCTTTTTGTCCAGCGATATGCTTAAGGTTTGCTTGCCATATCCCCAATCTACCTCAGCCTCATAATTATCATCCGTAATATCAAAGCCTTCACTATTCGCAAGGGTCAAAGCAGCTCCGATATCGCCATTTTGAATCGCATATCGTTTTTTATAGTTTAACTCGTAGTTGTCTTTACTTTCCTTTTTGCGAAAACGAACGTTCCAGCCACTACCATCGAGATTTAGGTTGTTGGTATCAAAGTACTCGACATTAGCCTGCTTAGGACTGGATAGATTGAATTCGGACAGTATAGCAGGGGTCAGTAGATGACTCCCATCCAATACTTGTGTAGAATCCAGCAGCAGCTTGACCTCGTAGGATGGAACCATGTTAGCCTCCTGTCCTTTCGCCTGAACTGTCTCACTTGCCTGCAATACCGATACCAACAGTGTCGCGCTCAGGAACATTGCACTTGCTTTTGCCAACCAATGTTTCATCCTCTCAACTCCTATTCATGAATGGGATTACAATTACTACTCTAAAGGTCCATTGTCATGAAGATACCAAATAAGGATACTGGTTTTGTTAATTATTCCAATAATTAATAGATGAGAGATGAGAATTTTTAAAACCTAGATGTAGTGCATCAATAAATTTCTCGGTCAATTGGGATTCATAACGATCCTTGTTATAGCAGCAATAGATGGAACGCTGGAAATGGGCATTAGGTATTTGTCGCATGAGCAAGTGTCCTCGCTTAAGCTCATCTTGTACAGCCAGACCTGAAATAAAGGCAATATGTCCGGCCCGTTGCACGGTCTGCTTGATGGCTTCGATCGAATCTAGCTCGATCGGACCAATCAGACCAACCTGGTGATCGTTCAGCCACCTCGTTGTCATTTCCCTTGTACTTGAGTCTTTGCCATGAAGAACAAAATTAGCCGTCGCTATCAAGCCCGGATTGAGCACTTCATAGGAAGCCAAATGATGATCAGGTGAAAAAATGACAACCAGCTCATCCTCGCAGAGGCTCTGAGTAGATAAGAAAGACATCTCAAAAGGCTCAGAGGACATGATCCCCAAATCAATCTCATGATTCCAAAGCATCTCTTTAATAATCGGCGCTGGCTTAACCAGTACCGATAATTCTATGCCGGGATTCGCCTTGGAGAAATCACTCAGTATCTCCGGTAACACGTAGGTGGCCGGAACATAGCTGGCACCAATGGTGAGATTACCTCTTGCGAGACTGCCATATTCCATCACGACACGTTCTGCTTCACGGGTCAACTTGTTGATGCGGGAGGCATAATGGAGTAGAGCCCTCCCAGGTGCAGTGAGTAGGGTCTTGTCCGAACGCGACTCAAACAGTTTGACGCCCATATGCTGCTCCAACTTTTTCATATGATAAGTGATGGTCGGCTGCTTTAGTTCCAGTGCGTTGGCAACCGTTGTGATTTTCTTATGCTTTTCCAGAAGCTCAACAATTTGGTATTTCAGCAAATTCATGTGCTAACGCCTCCAATTCCGCTTTATCCACTCACTGTAGCATAGAAAAATTCGATGAATGTTAAAACAAATCCACTAAAAAGTTAATCTTTCCTTTACATAGCTAAGACAAAGGGAGAATAATCCACCATTATACTGATAACAAGACTGATATAAGTTAAAAGAATAGGCAGGTTAACAAAAATGGGAGATATCACTATCCGGCTTTTAGAGAAGTCCTTTGGTTCAGTTCAGGCGCTACGCCCTTCAAACCTGACGATTGCCAAAGGCAGCTTCACTACGCTACTTGGTCCTTCAGGCTGCGGCAAGACAACACTGCTACGGATGCTGGCTGGACTTGAAACTCCCGATGCAGGTGAGATTCATGTGGATGGAGAGTGCTATTATTCGAAGAATCAACGAATTAATAAGCCAACTCACCAGCGCAATTTTGGGATGGTATTTCAGGATTTTGCACTTTGGCCGCATATGACTGTTTTTGAAAATGTCGCTTTTGGCCTGCGCGCAGCCAAAAGGAAAAAAGGCTTAAAGGAGTCCGTACTTCATGCGCTGAAAACCGTACGACTGGAAGGTAAAGAGATGCGATTTCCGCATCAGCTCTCTGGTGGTCAGCAGCAGCGGGTGGCATTTGCTAGGGCGATCATAATGAAGCCACAGCTCGTGCTGTTCGATGAGCCGCTCAGCGCCCTTGATGCTATGCTGCGCGATGAGATGCGGGCAGAGCTGTTGCATTTAGTCAAGGAGACCGGTGTTACAGCACTCTATGTCACACATGACCAGACAGAAGCGATGAGTATGTCGGATGAGGTCGTGGTGTTGAAAGAGGGAGAAATATTACAACGAGGGACGCCTGAGCGTATTTACAGCGCCCCAGCACATCCCTTCGTCGCCCAGTTCATAGGCAAGTCGAATTGGCTGATGAAGGATAAAAGAATGGTTCGACCCGAGCATATCCGCTGGAGGGAGGAGAACACCGCTGATCATCGCTTTGAGGGTACGTTACGTCATGCCAGCTACATGGGAGATCGCTATGAAGTTGAGCTGGATATGCATAAGGATCTTGGAATATGGACAGCGTACTCTCCTTCCCGGTTGTCAATCGGTGAGACGATGCAAGTATATGTATCTCCAGAACATGTACATGATGTCGTGTTATAAGAGGTTGTTCAAAAAGTCATCTTTTGATCACGAAGCATATCAAGAGGCCTAATCGACGTCGAAGATTGAATTCAGCCGGTCTTCTCGGTGCTGGAAAATCGACTTTTTGAACTCACACTATAAGTTATTCGATTCGTTAATGTAAGTTCTGAATCATGCCAGTCTGAACAGGCGGCGCACTATGAATAGGGGGAAATACAAATGAAAATTGCTAAACAAGGTAGGATGCTTGCTTTGACAGTATGTATGGGAATAGGTTTAGTCGGTTGTGGAGCAGCGGGCAACAATGCAAAACCTGCGGAGACAGCTCCGGTAAAATCAGTATCAGCACCGGTTGAGCAGCAAGACACGGAAAAGAAGCTGAGCGGCACTCTAACCGTCTACAGCGCAGGTCCGGAAGGCTTGGCTAACAAGATCAAGGAGGGCTTTGAAGTCAAAACAGGTGTCAAGGTAGAGATGTTTCAAGGGACAACGGGGAAAATACTTGCCCGTATGGAGGCTGAGAAATCAAATCCAGCCGTAGATGTTGTTGTACTTGCTTCACTGCCGGCGATGCAAGGGCTTAATCAGGATGACATGCTCTTGGGATACCCAGAGGCTGCCAACGCGGACAAACTAATTACGGATTGGTCTGATAAAGACGGACATTATTTCAGCTATAGTGCATCAGCACTTGGCATCGTCTATAATACGAAGCTTGTTCAGACACCCCCTACTTCATGGGCAGATTTAGGCCAGCCAGAATGGAAGGGCAAAGTGAATATTCCCGATCCATCCTTATCTGGCTCTGCGCTAGATTTCATCTCAGGTTATCTGAGTGATGCAGGGGAGAACGGTTGGACACTCTTTGACAGCTATAAGCAGAATGGTGTAGCGATGGCTGGAGCTAATCAGGAAGCGCTCGATCCGGTGATTACAGGAGCCAAATCCGTTGTTGCAGCTGGTGTTGATTATATGGCTTATAAAGCGAAGGCCGCAGGAGAGCCTATTGATATTGTTTACCCTGAGGAAGGAAGTGTCATCAGCCCGCGCCCAGCAGCTATTATGAAGACGAGCACAAACACCGACAATGCCAAAGCATTTATCGATTATCTGATTTCAGATGAGGCACAAAAGATGGTAGCTAACGCATACTTACTACCAGGTCGCTCGGATGTTGAGGCGAAAGATCGCACGAATGCTAGTGAGATAGCCACTTTCAATGTGGACTGGCAGTGGATGAATGACAACAGTGATAGTGTTACAACGAGATTCACACAATTGTTTAAGTAGGATAGGTAGCTCGGTGGTTCGGGCTTAGATGGGTGGTACGACAATGCAAACCAATACTTTCAAATCATATAGATGGATCTGGCTAGTGCTGGCACTGCTGTTACTTGGCATGTTGGTGCTAGCACCGCTGATGATGATCTTTTGGACGAGTCTGTATCCTGACCAGACTTTTGATTTACAGGCGCCGCTACGTAATATCATGCAGAGCGATCTGGGTGAGGTACTGTTCAATTCCATCTGGTTGGGGTTATGTGTCATTGCCTTAACAACAGTGCTAGCATTTCCGCTGGCTTGGATTATGGCGAAGACGGAACTGCGACGTCATAAATGGCTGGATATTGTGCTACTCATTCCGTTCATGACTCCTCCCTACATTGGTTCGATGGGCTGGATGTTATTTATGCAGACCAACGGTTATATGGAACAATTTATCCCGGCGGCTTCAGCTTGGACCCCTGCGTTCTTCAGCTTCGGGGGGATGGTTACCATTATGGGCCTGCATCTGTTTCCTTTCCTGTATTTGTTACTTCGCAATTCGCTTCTCCAAATCAGTGGGAACATGGAGGAAGCAGCAGCTGTGCATGGGGGTGGACTCTTTTACCGTATTAGACGGATCGTTCTTCCCCTGCTCTTATCAAGTTATGTCATGGGTGCGTTATTAATCTTCGTCAAAACGATAGCGGAATTTGGCACGCCCGCGACCTTTGGCCGTAAGATCGGCTTTTATGTCATGACATCGGAAATCCATAAATACATCTCAAGTTGGCCGATTGACTTCGGTAAGGCAACGTCACTTGCTTCTGTCTTACTCGCCTCTTGTTTGGTCATGTGGTACATCCAGAGCGTTATTAGTAGCCGTTATTCTTATCGTCTGGTCGGTGGCAAGGGGACTGTTAACAAATACGCTTCCGTTAAAGGTTGGAGAGGCTTCCTGTGCTGGCTCTATATCGGTCTGCTATTATTAGCTTCGATCGGGGTTCCATACTTTTCAATTATTATAGCATCGCTACTCAAGCTGCGTGGCGAAAGACTCGCTTGGAGCAATCTGACGCTGCAACATTACACTGATTTATTAGCTCCTGGGTCGGAAAGTCTGAACGCGCTGTTGAACAGCTTTGGCTTGTCGATCGTTGCATCGACGATAGCGGTCGTGCTAGGCACTTGGTTTGCGCTAACCGTGCAGCGCTCCCGCACACCGGGACAGAAGCTCGTTGACCTGTTCAGCTTATTACCTAATACAGTGCCGGGTATCGTCATTGTTGTCGGCTTAATTCTGTTGTGGAATGCCAAATGGATGCCGATTCCGCTGTATAATACGTACGGCATGGTGGTGCTGACCTATGTCATTCTATTCCTTCCCTACACCGTTCAATACGTGAAGTCCAGCTATGGACAGATCGATCCTATGCTAATGCAGGCGGGCCATGTATTTGGCGGACGCAAGCTGTATGTCCTGCGAAGGATTCTGATTCCACTTCTGTTGCCGGGAATGCTGGCAGGGTGGATGATGACCTTTACGATATCCAATCGCGAGCTGGTTGCGTCCTTGCTGATTCTGCCGCCCGGCATGAAGACTTCAGCGACATATATCTTCGCCCAGTTCGAGCAGGGGGCGGTATCGATGGGAATGGCTATGGCGGTTATTTCCGTCGGCATAACGACTGCGCTACTGCTTGCAATGTCTTATCTTAGTTCAAAACAGAAAGTGGAATAGCCTATGACTCATTTAACCGTTTGGGGAGGGGCCGGAGAACACGGCCGCTCCTGTTATTTATTGCAGCATGAAGAGCAAGTCATACTACTGGATTGCGGTGGGAAAAAAGAACACGGGGGCCAGTATCCACTCATAGGTGAAGAAGTCCTACCTCGCCTCAAGGCAGTGTTTCTATCCCATGCTCATGAGGATCATTCGATGGCTATCCCGTTATTATATAAGCATGGATTTAAGGGGCAGGTATGGACAACCCGTACAACTGCACAACAGCTCCCAGTGTATTTTGAAGCGTGGAGTCGTTATGCTCGTTCTCAGTCCATTGATCTGCCTTATGATGATCGACATATTGCTGCTATTGATTATGTGTACCTGGAGGATAAATCTGTTTCGGGTCATTGGGTGGAGGTGTTCCCCGGATTGCGGATGAAATGGGGCCGTAGCGGTCATCTTCCCGGTTCGGTGTGGTTTGTGCTGAGTTGGGCGGGCAAACTGATCTACTTTTCCGGGGATTACACGGAGGAGTCCGGCTTACTTGCTGCTGATCGACCTGTGCTTTTGCCGGGACAGCAAGCCTATGCAGATTTGGCAATTATAGATGCAGCTTATGGAGCTGACCCAGGTTCTCAGGCGATCGGGCTAGAGGAACTTGAAAGAATAACCCGAGAGAAATTGCGGCAGAATGGTACTGTGCTCTATCCCGTACCGACCTATGGTAGAGGTCAGGAATTACTCGTGTGGGCGAGCGAGACCTTTCCTGAAGCAGATATAATTGTGGAGCGAGCGCTCATGGAGAAGCTTCACCAACTTGTGGAGATGCCAGATTGGTTGCATGACAATGCACTTGCACGTATTGAGGCGCTGCTTGCCTGCGACAGACTGAACATTGTAGCTGACAAAGAGGCACGCGAGCAGGCGTTATCCCGAACGGAAGGGGCAATTATTTTTACCGATGACGGTATGATGCAATCTGAAACCGCGCAATGGTACTATAAGCGGCTAGCCTGCTCGGCGAACAATGCTGTTATTCTGACAGGTCATCTGGCTGCTGGCTCGCATGGCGAGTTACTGTTGAAGACGAGTAACATCGGTGCTCAGGTACATCATGTCCGGTATAAGGTCCATCAAGGTTTGCCTGATGTTCGAAACATGCTGGAGTGGATTCCAAGCAAGGCCACAGTTCTTGCACATGCCTCCAAGACACGCACGGATCGTTTGCTCACTGTACTACGGGATGAAGGTCATCATACGCTTCATTCGCTCTGTCCTGGGGAGATGCTGACTTTTTAAAGATGCTAAAAATGTGAGAGTATCAAAGAGAAATGGCTGTGTTTCAGGGAGTACACCTCCACGCTGGCTGGACATTTGTTAATAAATTGGTTCTGATCAATCTCCAAAAGGCATACGTTAAAAATGTAAGTGTCGTAGTACAGTATTTTATCGGGGGTGTTGGTCATGAAGTTGAGGAACGGATTAGCAGCTATTATTGGTATCTGGTTCATCATCTCACCATGGATCTTTGACTATTCCGATCAGGAAGGAGCCTTGTGGACCAGTGTTGCTGTCGGAGCCGTCTTGTTGATTGTATCTGGCTGGGCTTTGTGCCAAGAGGATTCTTCAGGGTGGGCTGTATGGCAGACTTGGGTCTCACTACTCGCCGGAATTTGGTTTGTCATTCAACCTTTCGTTTTCTCACTGGAATCAGGGGCAATGTGGACCACGGTTATTTTGGGTGCAGTCACGATTATATTGAATCTGTGGACGATGGCATCCGCGAAGTCCTGAAGGGAATCATAAGTGGATTAAACAATCACAGAAGCAGAAATCCGGGTTACGGATGTTGCTTTCTGTGATTGTTTTTTCTTGTCCATCTTTTGCATAGTAAGAGTATAATAAATGGGAAGAAGTAGACCCTAAAAGGACTTCTATATGTAAATATGGGGTTAGATAAATACATAGCATTCAAAAAAATGAAAAGAAGGTGATGGCAATGACAAAGAGAGATGAAAGATTAGAGGCGGGTTGGAACTTTGAACATAGTTATGCTCGTCTGCCACAATTATTCAGTAGCCGTATTAACCTAACGCCTGTAAGTTCGCCACAGCTTGTTATTCTCAATGAGAAGTTGGCAACATCTTTAGGGTTAAGCATTGAGGCGCTACAAAGTGAAGAAGGCGTAGCGGTGCTTGCTGGCAGCAGAATTCCGGAGGGGGCTGAACCCCTTGCTCAGGCTTACGCAGGTCATCAATTTGGGAATTTCACGATGTTAGGGGATGGACGGGCTGTGTTACTTGGCGAGCATATGACTTCCCAAGGTGAACGGTTGGACATACAACTAAAGGGTTCAGGTCGAACGCCATACTCTCGCGGAGGGGATGGACGGGCCTCACTTGGGCCGATGCTACGCGAATACATCATTAGTGAAGCGATGCATGGCCTTGGAATTCCTACTACTCGTAGTCTAGCGGTGGTAACGACGGGTGAATCGGTCATTCGCGAGAATGATTTGCCAGGTGCCATTATGACTCGCGTGGCTGCCAGTCATTTGCGTGTAGGTACGTTTGAGTATGCTTCACAATGGGGAAATGTTGAAGATCTTCGGGTTCTTGCGGAGTATACATTACAACGACACTTTCCAGATGTGGGAAGGATTGAAGATGTTGAGAACCGTTATCTTCATTTATTTCAGGAGATCATCAAACGTCAGGCGATACTGATTGCAAAGTGGCAATTGGTTGGCTTTATTCATGGAGTAATGAATACCGATAATATGGCTCTTAGTGGCGAAACGATTGATTATGGTCCTTGTGCATTTATGGATACCTATGACCCTGCGACGGTGTTTAGTTCCATTGATAGACAAGGTCGCTATGCTTATGGGAATCAGCCGAATATTGGTAGTTGGAATCTTGCACGCTTTGCTGAAGCCATATTGCCATTACTTCATGACAATCAATCTGAAGCCGTCGAACTGGCTCAGGGTGCGTTATCAGAATATACTACGCTATATTATGATACTTGGATTGCAGGAATGAGAGCGAAACTTGGCATATTTAATGAAGAGCTAGAGGATGAGGCGCTCATCAAGGATCTCCTCAGTATGATGGATACGTATCATGCGGACTATACGAATACTTTCCTTGCCTTAACTTTTAATACGGTAGAGGATATAGTTCTGTCTGGTACTCCTGAATTTATTCAATGGCATACGTTGTGGCAGGAGAGACTAGAAAGACAGCCGGAATCGAAAGACGCAGCACATGAGTTGATGCGAAACAGCAACCCTGCGGTTATTCCTCGAAATCATCGGGTAGAAGAGGCGTTAGAAGCAGCAGTGAAAGATGGAGATTACAGTGTCATGGAGCAACTGCTAGATGCTCTTTCTAATCCCTATGCACACTCACCAGAACAGGTTGTATACGCTACTCTACCTGAGGAGTCAACTCGTCCTTACCGAACCTTTTGTGGGACATGATAGTGAAATAGGTAATAGCCACTAACTGAGATTAAGTTAAATAGTTATCAAAAAGTATGATGAAGAAGCGACCATTACTCGGTATTATAACGGGGTGAGGTCGCTTTGTCTTTTTAAATTATAGATATAGTAAGTGAACGATTTGCATAGGTTGTACGTATTATAGTTAACGTTATTTAAGAGTTATACATAGACGAATGGAGAGGTGGAAGAGAATGCTTACAATTAGACATTTTTCCAAAAGTTATAAGGGTGGTAAAAAGGCAGTAAACGATTTGAATCTAGTAGTCGAGCGCGGCGATATTTATGGCTTTATCGGACATAATGGTGCAGGGAAGACAACGACTATCCGGGCAGTGGTTGGTGTCCTTGATTTTGAAGAGGGGGATATTGAAATTGACGGCATCTCAATTAAGAAGGACCCTGTAGCTTGCAAAGCGAACACGGCTTACATTCCTGATAACCCAGATCTGTATGATCATCTTACGGGCATACAGTACTTGAACTTTATTGGCGATCTTTTCAAAGTATCCTTAGCAGATCGGGAGTCACTTATTCAACAGTACGGTGATGCCTTTCAGATTACAGCGAATTTGGGTGATATGATCTCATCGTATTCTCATGGTATGAAGCAGAAGCTTGCTATCATCTCTGCACTCATTCATAAACCGAAGCTGTTAGTACTAGATGAGCCCTTTGTTGGACTTGATCCGAAGGCTGCCCACACATTAAAGACAATCATGGCCGATCTGTGCAACAGTGGGAGTGCCATTTTCTTCTCAACGCATGTGTTGGATGTGGCGGAGAAGATCTGCAATAAGATTGCGATTATCAAAGCGGGTCAGTTGGTTACCCATGGCAAGACGGAGGACGTTAAAGGTGATTATAGTCTTGAAGATGTATTCTTGGAGCTGATAGCCAATGATTAATATATGGAGATTAACGAAGATACAGTTGCTGTCTTCATTCGGTGTGAATAAAGCGTTGCATACAAGTGATGTTAAGGAAAAACGCAAATTAATTGTATTAAGCATCGGAATTTTGATTGGTATAGTGATGGCAGGAGTAGTCTCGTTTGGATATAGCTATGCAATGGCATTAACCTTTGAACAACTGGGTAGGATGGATCTGTTGCTTGCTATTATGATGGCTGTCACTTCTGTGATTGGGTTCTTCACAACGATCTATAAGGCTAGCAGTGTATTGTTTAGCTATAAAGACTACGACCTACTTATGTCACTGCCCATCAGGACGAGTGATGTTGTAGCCAGTCGTGTTCTTCAGCTTTATGTGCTGAATCTATTTTTTGTTCTGATAGTGATGTTACCAGCAGGAGCAGTTTATGCTATAAAAGTAAATCCTGGGGCGTTATACTATCTATTTTTTCTCATGACACTTTTCTTTATTCCGTTACTACCCATCATTGCTGCAACGGTTATTGGCTCACTCATTAGCTGGATTGCATCCCGTTTCAGAGCTAGTCGAATGATTAGTCTCGTATTGACCTTCGCGGTAATTATTGTATTTATGCTTGGTTCATTTCGGATGAAAGGTGACGAGCAAATGCTTGCTGATATGGGCAGGGAGCTGGCAGATATGATATTTAAGCTCTATCCTCTTGCGAGCATGTATGTAGATGCCGTGTGTTCATATCAACTCGGTTCACTTGTTCAATTTATTGTAATATCACTACTTGTCTTTATGTTATTCTCCACTGTGCTCAGCACAAGATATAAAGCTATTCATACTGGCTTAACAACCTCGCATGCAAGTAGTAAATATACGATGCAACCTTTGGGGGTAACCTCGCCATTTCGTGCATTGTATAAGAAGGAGCTGCGCCGCTATATTAGTTCTTCCTTATATGTGTTGAATACAGCGATGGGCATGATTCTATTACTTGTAATGTCAATTTCATTATTATTTACTAGTCCGGAAAAGTTGGGAGAACTTATAGAAATCCCACAATTGTCTGATTATTTGAGCACATTAGCTCCACTGGTCGTTTCTTTGTTTGTCGTTCTGAGTTGTACAACGTCGAGTTCCATTTCTCTTGAAGGTAATCATCTGTGGATTGTAACAAGCTCACCTGTGCCAAAACACACTATCCTGCTTAGCAAAGTTGCCGTGAATCTTACCGTTACCATACCTGCCCTAGTGATTAGTTCTGTGATGCTAATGGTATCGCTTGGCACGGGATGGATGGAAAGTTTACTGTTACTTATAATTCCACTGATATATGCCTCGTATTCCGCATTGATGGGCGTGATTGTTAATTTGAAGCTTCCAAAGCTAGAGTGGACAAGTGAAGTTACCGTCATTAAGCAGAGTGCGGCGGTCCTTGTATCTATGCTTCTTGGGTTCATTAGTCTAGTGATTCCACTAGGTATATTCCTTCTTCTATCTCCTGTAAATGGAAATCTCATTTTGTTAGGTATAGGGATAGTGATGCTAGTACTATGTGGTGTTATGTATAGATATATTCGGATCCATGGGGAGCGGTTGTTTCAGTTGCTCTAAGAGCTAGTAAAAGCATTTTAAATATGATGCTGCCACACTCCAATCGGGATGAAACCATGTGCCTCTGGGTATGTTAGGGGAAACGACATCGAAGGAGTGCATCATGATGGCCAGAGGAAAAAGAAGATATGTGGTACCAGGGGTTGAACAGGGGATGCAGACTTTCAAAGCAAATGTAATGAAGAATGAGGGATATGCCGTTGATCCGAATCGACCGGACGACGTGAAATACGAAGTGGCTAAGGAGCTTGGTGTACCTTTGCAGCCAGGTGACAATGGCGGTCTGACTTCAGAATCGGTAGGCCATGTTGGAGGTAAAATTGGTGGTGCCATGGTTCGGGAAATGGTTCGTCTTGCTCAAGAGCAACTAGTGAAGAGGGAGGAACCATAGAAGACTTCTAGGATGAAGGTTGACCAATGAGGCCGTACAGGGTTGCGGCATGGATTAGTTTAGTATGGGTGTCTTTCAATATATCAACAATGGCGTGTGGTAAGTAACTATTTAGATAGACAGCTCTTGATGGATCTAAATCACACGCTTGATTTAAAATATCTATGCCATTTATATTTTGGCAATAAGGGGACGATGTTCGCGAAAAGGTAGTGACTTCGTGACCCTGTTCATGTAAATATAATGAGAGAGCCTTCTTCAAGATGTTTCCCATAATTCAGATCTAGGTTATCTGCAGGAATTTTGTAAAAGTCCCCATATTCATTGCTTTTGCCGCTTCTTCTCTAGTAAGAAGTACTTCGTAAATTTTTTCCCCGTGACGAGTGCCAATAATGTCAATTCCATTGTCCACTTCAAACAATTCTATCAGTGCTTGCTACATAATCACCCGTTGCTTCAGCGATACATCTATTGTATGAATTACTAGCACCCATATTTTTTTCATTCACTAGGATTAAAAGTAGGTCTTTTCCTAAATGCTATATGCATGTTATCGTCCAATAGTACCGAATAAATTCGATGACTAGTCCTCCATGCCGTTAGAATGATACGGTGAACTATACCATGAAAAAGTTAAGTGAATCTTAAGGATTAGAACATAACAATCTTAAGGTCTGTCTGTTAACCTGATATGGTACGCAACAATGTAAAGGTGCGTTTATGATATGCTATGTGCAGTTCATATCATATCGAACTCCCACTACGATATTCAAAATATACAAAGAGGTGTCCATTGAATGCCCAAAGAAACCATTCTTCTCGTAGATGATGAGAAGGAAATTGTCGAACTTATGGAGATATACTTGAAAAATGAAGGATATATTCTGTATAAGGCTTCGAATGGCCTCGAAGCTCTAGAGCTACTGCAATGTCACCCCATTGATTTGATTATTCTTGACGTGATGATGCCTAAGATGGATGGAATTCAAGCATGCATGAGAATCCGCGAACATAATAACACCCCTATCATCATGCTATCTGCTAAAACTCAGGATATTGATAAAATATCTGGTCTCAGCATCGGAGCCGATGACTATGTAACGAAGCCATTCAATCCTCTCGTCTTGATGGCCCGGGTTAAATCACATCTGCGGAGATACAAGCAACTCAATAACAACCACACTTCCAAAGCTAACGAGATCGTCATCGACGAATTGGTTATCAATATTGCTACCCATACTATAACGGTTGACGAGCAGGAGGTTAACCTGACTCCACGGGAATTTGCTATATTGAAGTTCCTCGCTATTAATCAGGGCATTGTGCTGAGCATGGACAAAATTTATGAAGAGGTGTGGAACGAGCCTTTCATGGAATCTAAAAACACCGTGATGGTCCACATCCGTAAACTCCGTGAAAAAGTCGAGAAAGATCCACAAAATCCTAGGTTCATTAGGACGGTCTGGGGAATCGGCTATAAAATGAAGTCTTCAAAGGAGGCCTAGTTGATGGTCAATACGAAGTCTTTTAATTCGATCCGATGGAAGTTTCTTTTAATTTTAATGATTAGCATCATCCTAACATCTCTGGTCCTACTGATAGGTCAATCGCTGGGCAGCTACATTATTGAACTCCCTTCCATTAACCCCCCCTTAAAGTGGGTGATTAACACGATTGGGTCTAAGCCCTTATTGTATATTTCAGGGTTTCTATTATTTTTCCTTTTTTATTTTTGGACCAGTCGGCCGATTATTCACTACTTACAGGAAATTGCAGACTCTTTGGTAGAAATGACAAAAGGAAAATTAAGC
Source organism: Paenibacillus sp. FA6 (assembly GCF_051550225.1). NCBI lineage: Bacteria > Bacillati > Bacillota > Bacilli > Caryophanales > Paenibacillaceae > Paenibacillus > Paenibacillus sp. FA6. The sequence continues at coordinate 5,076,138 of NZ_CP188820.1, forward strand.
ACTACTATACCCGTGAAATCAGCGGATGAACTTGGAAACATTGCATTGAATATCAACCATGTTACTGAAGAAATAAACAGCTATTTGCAGCAAATTAAAGAGGGACTGAATGAGATTGCTAAAGGGAATTTCAATACCCATATCAGCGTTAGATCGGACAATGAATTAGGGGCAGTAGCTGAGAGTATTAATCTGATGAGTGCACAGCTATACGATTCCATTCAAGAAGAAAGACATGCTGAGAAGACCAAGAACGATCTGATAACAGGAGTATCCCATGATTTGAGAACCCCACTAACCTCTATTCTGGGATTTCTGGAGCTGATTGATAAGGACCGTTATATAAGTGAGGTGGAGCTTCGCTATTATATAAACATTGCCTATGATAAATCATTAAGTTTAAAAAAATTGATCGATGACTTGTTTGAATACACACGCATTAACAACGGTATGCCTCTTAATCTGAGGGAATTGGATATTACGGGTTTCTTCCGTCAACTTACTGAGGAATTTGTCCCAAGTATGGAAAGGTCAGGTATGATTGCCCGAATTCATGCACCTGAGCAGCCTATAACGATACGCGTTGATGGAGACCAGTTGGTTCGTGCTTATGAGAATCTCTTGTCCAATGCCATTAAATATGGAAATGATGGCAAGGTTATAGATATTCATATTCTTAAAGAAGATGATGGACAGGTTGTTGTTCAAATCAGTAACTATGGAAATCCAATTCCGGAAAGGGATCTACCATATATGTTTGATCGGTTCTACCGAGTCGAGCAATCAAGATCGAAGGAAACGGGCGGTACAGGACTTGGGCTTGCCATTACGAAAAGTATTATTGAGGTTCATGGCGGAGAGATTTCTGTGACGAGCTCCCGAGTGAAGACGACTTTTGAGACCCGATTTCCAGCCCATTCATAACATTCATTAAACTAAACCTCCGCTGAAATGTGGAGGTTTTTTTGCGTAGCATAGATAGGCTCCTCGTTGTACTCCAAATATACTGATTTTATTAAGCATTTATTAAGGATTTATTAAGGACCTTGATAGCTATCCGTTAAGAACTCTCTAGTAATCTTATAGACATAGCTTAAGTTCAATTCATTTCTTAAAGGAGAACCGTCGATCATGCCCATCTTATTATCCAAAGCTTATACCCATAAGAAACCCATTCTCATCGTTCTAATCATTCTTATTTTCGGTTTAGCCACCTTTTTGCGAATCGATTTCATTCAGTCGGTCCAGCACAATGTATCTCACGACACCATTCATTATGACTTGATGGTGAGGCAGCTACTGGAAAAGGGAGTTTACGCTTATAAGGATACGATACCAAATGCTAAGGTTACCCCTGGATACCCGCTTTTCATGGCAGCTATATATAAAATAGTGGATTACAAAAGTAATGATCCCTTTCCTTATATCCGCTATATTCAGGTACTCATCAGTCTCATGACATTATGGATGATTTATCGAATTTCACAAAAGCTTAGCGGGCAATTCGTTGCTCTCATAGCGCTCTCTATCGCTGCTGTGTACCCGCCCTTTATATGGAGTAACGGAGCAATTCTCACCGAGACACTTGCGGCGTTCGTTCTCATAATGTATGTATATCTGCAGCTGATTACGTTTGAAAAAAACACGAAAACGTTCGCTCTAATAAGTGGTGCATTGGTGGGGCTCTTAGTACTAATACGTTCTGAATTTCTCATCATTATTTTCCCGATCTACGCAGTACACTTTTTTCAGAAAAGAAATATTCGGCTTACGCTCAGGCTTCTGTTATTTACCTGCATCGGGACAGGCATCATACTAACACCTTGGGTGATTCGAAATGTGATTACAATGAATGAGGTCATTATCGCCTCCACGCAAGTTAATCCTTTTCAAGCTGGAACCTATCCGGACAACAACTATGAAGACGGCATGGTTGACCGCAAGGGTAAAACGCAGATGGAACTTGCCAAAGAACGAATAAAGGTTGGATTTACAGAGCACACTTGGAAATTCACTAAATGGTACACCGTAGGCAAATTGAAATACATCTACTCCCATATGTATTTTGGAAGTGGTCATACACCATTGTATCCGGTGTTGCCTAGTTTATTAAGAAATATGTTACATCTAGGTTTAGTCAGTTTCTCAGTAGTTGCTCTTGCCGCCTTTACACGAAAATGGAGAGCGCCTTATGTTCTGCTTGGGGTTATTTTCATGGTCATGTCTGTTATCAGATTGGCTTTCGTACCTGAATTTCGCTACAACTATACCGTCATGCCACTAATTATCATTATGGATAGTATTGTTATTACAGCCATTTTACGCTGGATCATTCACCCGCACATCACTACATATTTAGCGAGGAGAGAAGAGAAATGTTAAACAATATAGACATCCATTCGATCAGACCGAAGGTTCTCGTTATTGTCCCTGCTTACAATGAAGAAGAAGGCATCGAACATGTTATTTCGCAAATACACAAAGATATAGACTATGTAGATATTCTGGTTGTGAATGATGGTTCCACGGATGATACGGGCCGACTTGCTCAGAAGGCAGGGGCACAAGTCATCAATCTGAGCTGTAATTTGGGCATCGGAGGTGCAGTCCAGACCGGTTATCGCTATGCAGCTAATCATCATTACGATTACGCTGTTCAGATTGATGGCGATGGCCAGCACAACCCCATCAATCTGAACTCCTTACTAGCCTCTATGATAGAGAATAAATCAGATATGGTAGTAGGATCACGTTTTATTGAAAAGACCGGCTTTCAGTCCACCTTTACCCGGAGGATCGGTATTGAACTGTTAGCTACACTCTTAACAAGGCTTACCGGCCGGAAGATTACCGATCCGACCTCCGGCTATCGTCTATGTAATCGCAGAGCTATAGCTTTGTTCGCTCAGGAGTATCCTACTGATTACCCTGAAGTGGAAGCGTTGATGCTACTGTATAATCGTTACTGCACTTTCACTGAAGTGCCTGTCGTGATGAATGCACGTCATGGCGGCGTATCCAGCATTTCGTCATTTAAATCCATCTACTACATGTGCAAGGTAATCCTAGCTGTACTTATTATGAAAACGAAGAAAAAGAAAGTGTGGGAATTAGGTTATGAATCCTAACATTTATATGTTTAGTTTTGGAATCAGCCTCACCTTTGCTGCTAGCATTCTCTATCTGATCCGCAAACGTAAGTTAAGAGAGCAGTACGCATTACTATGGCTTTTATTAAGCATATTCATGATGGTATTATCTTTATTTCCTACCATTCTCGACTACTTAGCCCATCTGCTCAATATCGACTATGCGCCCTCACTTCTCTATTTGATAAGTGTTGTAGCCATTCTGTTTATTTTACTCCATTTGACTATGGCTGTATCTTCACTGGCTCATCGCGTCATTGTGCTAACCCAAACCATTGGACTACAGGAGAAGCAAATTTACGAACTCACAGCTCGAACTCCTAGTGAACAAGAAGAGAAAGTTTCCTGTGCGATCGAGGTGACCCCATAAAGATGGCTTACTTAATCCTATTGCTTAATATTGTGTTCCTTGTGGCTGGACAACTCGTTTGGAAAATGGGGCTCCATCAACAGGGAGGTATGCATTTAAATAACATGTTAACCGTTATGTTCTCGCCACTCGTTCTATTAGGCATATCCTTTTACGGTATAGCTACCATATTATGGTTGTTTGTTCTATCGCGTTTGCCATTAAGTTTGGCCTACCCTATGCAAAGTCTCGCGTACGTCATAGGCATTATCGCTGCATGGAGTATATTCGGAGAGGTGGTTCCTTTAAACCGTTGGATTGGAACTGGCATTATTTTAATCGGAGTAGTGATTATAGGAATGAAATGAAAATGAATAGGAGTTATCAAACCATATGAAAGTACAAAAGTTAGCAATTGTTACTCTTATTATCATCTTAGCTCAAATAGGAATAGCTGTACCGATGCAGGCTGCACCAGCTGCCGACGCGCAAGTAATAAATGGAGTCAACCTATCCAATGAACTTATTATTTATGTAAATAGTAGTACAATAGAATTCAAAGAAATCAAGACGACTTCATCCCGTAAAACGGATGTAAAACAAGGGGTCTCCTACGTAAGCCTACGTTCTATCGCAGAGCTTATAGGATATTCTCTAAAATATGGAGCTGAAAACAAAACAATCACCCTAGTTAGCGGAAGTTATGAAGCGGAATTCACATTAAACAGTCCTACGTATCAGGTTAATGGTGCCTCTAAAACCATGAGAGGGGCATCTTACCTAGATGAGGGTGTATTCATGATCCCATTAACATCTTTGACCACGGCCTTTCAAATTCCATATACACTAGAGGGTAATAAAATTTCTTTGAAAATCCCTGTAGAACCATCTGCTCCAATTCAGCAGAATCAAGCTCCTATAGCTTATTTTACAACTGATAAGGATAAATATCGTATGGGTGAACTTATTACGATTACAGATCAGAGCACAGATGAAGAGAACTCTATCGTTGATCGTAAATGGGTGAACGATAAACCCGCCTTTTTCCAACCGGGAATCATTGAAATCGTATTAGAAGTGACGGATCAGCATGGCTTGACTTCAGTCTATAAACAACAAATTGAAATTACGTCAGAGACTCTCTATAGCTCAGAGGAATTTGCAAAGCTGTATACACCCATCGGCAATAATTTCGAAGTCCATGGAAGCTCAGTATTATCAATGAAAGCACTACCCTATACATTCACAACGGAACCTTACACTTTATTTCGCGCAAGCGGACCCGAGACTGTTAATTCTGAAGGCATTCTTTATCAGGATACCATCATGGGCCCTACCCGTTTTATGATCCATCATATGAATAATTTGAACGAAAAAGCTAAATTTTATATGATTGCAGAAAATAAAAACGAAGTTACTGCACACCTAGATATTCAGAGTTTAGGCATAGCGGGACCGTCCCCTTATCCTGAATTGTCAGGAAGGTTAGCCGGTACACGATATTTAAATTCAGCCATTACGGGGAATGAACACCAGGATATCGAGCTTGCGGCAGGAGAAAGTAAAGTGATATTCGAGGGATTAAGTACCTTAGCCGCTGCTTCTGGGGATGTCATTTCTATGAATGGTGACCTTATGAGCGATTCCCCTATTCAATACACGATCCTTATGGTCACAGCCGATCATAACCCTCTCGAAGTAATATCCACCCTACCCGACCTTGACCCGCATGAATCTATTGTTCGTGGAACCTTTGCAGATTCAACACGCATTTTCGAATATAATGGACTCGTGGGTGAATCTGCCCAACGGTTGCCACTTACGGACAATACGACAGATCCTTTTCAACAAGGAAGAGACGGAATTAAGGGCACGATTGCTACCAACTCGGGGAATTATGGGGTTCTGTACAAAATTGTTCTAAATCACGTGAATGCTAATACAATCATCGCGTTTAATCCACGTGGTGGCCGGTATTTCGGATCAGCTAGAGTTAATCAGAATGTAGTTGATATTAAGCACAATTCATCCATACAGGATTCTGCATCCGTTCTGTATCGAACACAGGGCGCCGAGGAAAAGGTAGAACTTTGGATTTCGCCAGCTGCTGGAAGTAATTTACCATTCACATTGTTATTCCTGCCCCTGCCTGCGAATAAAGAATAATAACACTAATTAATCAAAGCGCGGCGTAACAAATTGAAAATAGGCCAAGTAACCCGGTGATTTTTGGAAAATAACTTATTTTACAAGGACTGTCTCGAAGGTCATCAGACCTAAGGGGCAGTCCTATCTTTTTATCGATGAACCGTTCCAATTGAAGCATTAAATACCCGAAGATGATTAAGAAAACACAATCCATACGATAAAAATGACATGTTAATTCTCCTTAAGGCAAGGTAATATGTATGCGTTACGTTGTGATTTTTATATGGTTGGATGAATAAGCCCGATGCGGGGGACAGAAAGGATGGTTATGAAATTGTCATTTTCCGTTGACCTAGGTAGCGAGGTAATCTTTAACAGAGTGATATTTAAACTGAATCATGCCGACAACTTGGAGGGCTACCAGCTCCTGTATTCGAATGACCAAACGACCTGGAATGAAGTTTACTGCAAAAACAATAATATGTGCGTAGCGGAATCAGCCAGCTTTGCCACAGTCAGCGCAAGGTATCTCAAGCTGAACTTAAATCCGGGCAAGGACCTGAATGTGCAATTGTCCGAGCTCGCCGTTTACAACAATACGGAAGCACCGGCACCGACTAATCTTAAACGTATCTTTATTGCGGATTCAATGGGAATAGAGTACCCAAACAATAGCGAGTTCAGGCTGAATAAAGGAGGGGAGGGAGTGCTGCACTTGAAGGGGGAGCTGAAGTCCGGCAGCATCGTTGACCTTCAGGATGTGGTAAAAAGCTTTAAATCATCTACGATGAATGTATCGGTATCCCCTTCAGGCAAGGTCACTGCAAATCAGGTCGGGGCTTCATTGATTCAGGCGGGGGTACAATCTTCCAAAGATTTAAAATCAGACTCTCTATGGGTTGTTGTGGATAATCCCGTAACATTTCAGGATGAAGCCCGTGTAGCCATTTCCACGCTGAAGCATCCGCGGATGAAGATAGAAATCGGTCAGCCCGCAGTACTTGAGCCGAAGGATGTCTTTCCGATGGTTTCTTTGACACTGACCGTAAACGGACAGGTTGCTGGCGAGCTGATCTTTAACGGGACGCAGCTGGTTGCCGAGCTGCCGGAAACCTCTTTGGTCAAAGGTCATGCGGTAGAATGGACGCCGTCCGGCACGGCAGTGCGGATGGGTTCTTATGAACTGCGCATGATCATCAAGCAGGACGGGAAACCTCCGAGGTATGATTCTTTCTATTTTACCGTGCTGGACCCTAAGAGCATCTCCCCGGGACATAGCCAAATCGCCTTTCTAGGTAAAGACGGAAATATGGTATATATCGGCGATTATCGGGGTAACCGAATTTTGGACTTTTCCAATGTCGGTTATAAGGGAGGCGGCGTCAAAATCCCGGATGTACCTATTAAGGCGACCGTTTCACCGGCGGACTGCGACGCAACAGCACGCATTCAGGCAGCGATTGACGAGTTAGCCAAGCTGCCGCTCGATAAGGACGGAATTCGTGGCGCGGTCCTGCTGAAAAAAGGCAGATATGAAGTCGGAGGCACGCTGATCGTGAAAGCGAGTGGGATCGTACTGCGTGGCGAAGGCCAGGACGAAGAAGGCACACTCATCTACGGTACTGGGGCGATTCCGAGAAACTTAATCGAAATCGGGGAAAGTGCTGATCTCACGCTTGATAGCAGCTCAAAGCAGACCATTTCTGATTTGTATGTTCCATCGGGCTCGCGTACTTTCCATGTGGAGGACGGCAGCGCCTATTTTATCAACGACCAGATCGTTGTCCGCAGAATCGGGAACGAAAACTGGATTCACGAAATAAGCATGGATTACATTTACAACCGCCCGGGCGGCAGCGTAATCCAGTGGTCGCCGTTCAATCTGGATTTCGACCGGGTCATCACCGCCATTGAAGGGAATACGATTACGGTTGACGCGCCGCTGGCTAGCGCCATCGAATTCCAGTGGGGCGGCGGGGAGATCTATAAATACACAGACAGTGCCCGGATTCAACAGGTGGGTGTCGAGAATATGAGGGTAGAGTCTGAGTTTGATCCGAGTATCATGGATACGGCGATAGATAGCGATACAACCGATCCTTATTACGCAGATGAGAATCATGCCGAGCGCTTTGTCGTGTTCAACAGCGTGAAAAATGGCTGGGTTCGGGATGTGACCGGCTACCATCTATCTTATTCTCTCGTACAAATGAGCCGCAATTCCAAGTGGATTACGGTTCAAGACAGCAAAATGTACGATATGGTCAGCGTTATTATCGGTGGCCGCCGTTATGTCATACATCAGATGGGACAGCTCAATTTAACGCAGCGGATTTACACGGAGACAGCGCGGCATGCATTCGCCATAGATAGCTGGGTATCGGGTCCAAACGTATTTCTGGATAGCAAAACCGTTAAAAATTACAACACGAGTGAGCCACATCACCGCTGGTCGGTGGGTGGACTGTTCGATAATATTAAGGCTCCGATCTCCATTCGTGACCGGGCATGGCTTGGTACTGGACATGGCTGGGCAGGCGCGAACTATGTTACCTGGAACACGCAGGGCGAACTCACTTCCCAAAGGCCGCCAACCGCCCAAAACTACTCCATCGGACATGTCGGCCGGAAGGTACCGGGATTGGTGCCAAACAACTATGATCCCCGTCCGCGCAGTGATGGGTATTGGGACAACTGTGGTCAGCATGTCATCATGCAGAGTCTGTATAAGCAGCAGCTGATGGAGCGTTTGGGAAGAAATGCGCTCAATAACATAAAAAAATAAATGCAGCAGCCTCCGGATTAATGGATCATTAAGTTCATTAATTCGCATTCTGAAAGCCATGTAGCTTTCGTTACTTTTCTCTTGTAGAGAACAGGTCGACGGGAGCAATTATGGCTTTTTGTTTGGCATCATAAAAAAACACAACCTCCAGCAATCTATGCCATGGAGAGATCGCATGATCAGGAGTAGCATGAAGACTAGAATCACTGTAGGAATGTCTTAGATGCCGATCAAAATGATCATTTCTGAAGCGGAAATGTAGGAAGGGCCAGGTGAATAAGAGTTGAATGATAGGAGACAAGTGGAAAAAGAGGCGGTTTTGCCGGCAGCCGAACGAGAAGCTGAGCGGCTTCGATTATGGTATACGAGTCCGGCGGCAGATTGGAATGAAGCCCTCCCCATTGGTAATGGGCGACTCGGGGCTATGGTCTCAGGCGCAATTGAACAGGATAAAATACAGCTAAATGAAGATTCGATCTGGTACGGGGGCCCCGGAAGGGCTGTCAATCCTTCGGCTCAGCCCCATTTGGCGGAGATCCGGCAGCTGCTGAAAGAAGGCAGGCAGGTGGAGGCTGAGCATTTGGCACGAATGGCGATGACTTCTTCGCCAAAATATGAACAACCATTCCAACCGCTCGGCGATCTGATTCTGAAGTTTCTGCATGCTGGCGAGACCATGGAAGACTACGTGCGCGAGCTCGATTTGGAGCGCGCGGTCGTTACGGTATCATACCGTTCCGGAGGTGTTCGCTATTATAGGCAGTATTTTGTAAGTGAGCCGGATGGGGTTCTGGTCATCCGATTGACGGCTGACGGGCCAGCTAACCTCACGCTGGCCGCCAATCTAATGCGGCGTCCGTTCGATTCTGGTTGCAGAGCTGGCCCTTCCGATACCGTTTTGATGAATGGGGAATGCGGAACGGACGGTGTCCGGTTTTGCGCCGCATTCAGGGCGGTAATACAAGGAGGCCGGCAGAGGGTAATTGGGGACTTTATCTCGATCGAGGGGGCGGAGGCCGTGACTCTACTGCTGGCGGGACAAAGCACCTTCCGTGTGGATCAGCCAGAAAGGGTCTGTTTGGAACAGCTGGAACTGGCAGCGGCTCAGCCGTTTGAAGCCTTGTTAAAGCGGCATATAGAGGAATACCGATCCCGGTTCGCATGCTTTGCCATCGATTTGACAAGGGACGGTGATCCGTACGCTGGACTCCCTACCGATAAGCGGCTGCTACGGTTACAGCATGCACGGAGTCAAGAAATGGTACAAGCAGGTCATACCGATATACGCATTCCCAAGGAGCTCGGGGATCCGGGACTAGCTGCACTTTACGTTCAATATGGGCGCTACCTGCTGATATCCTGCTCCCGGCCGGGTACTCTCGCGGCTAATCTGCAGGGAATATGGAATGCCAGCTTTACCCCGCCATGGGAGTCGAAATATACGATTAACATTAACGTACAGATGAATTATTGGCCGGCCGAAGTGCTCAGTTTGCCAGAATGCCATGAGCCACTGTTTGATCTAATCGAGCGGATGCGGGTGAACGGACGAGCAACCGCTAGGGAAATGTACGGCTGCCGCGGTTTTACCGCTCATCATAACACCAATTTATGGGCGGAGACCCGGCCAGAGGGCATCCTGACAACCTGTACGGTCTGGCCAATGGGCGCCGCTTGGCTCTGCCTTCATTTGTGGGAGCACTACCGCTTCGGCATGGACCTTACGTTCCTGAAGGAAAGGGCTTATCCAGCCATGAAGGAAGCGGCGCTGTTTCTCCTCGATTATATGGTCGAGGAGGGCGGCTATAAGATTACTGGACCGTCGGTGTCCCCAGAGAATCTCTTCATTCTTACGGACGGTAGTAGCGGCAGCCTGTGTATGGGGCCCTCGATGGATTTGCAAATCGCGTATTCACTGCTATCCGCCTGTGTGGAATCTGCGGCGCTCACCGGAGAAGACGATGAAGCGTTCCTCTCCGAACTGCACGAGACGCTTCATCGTCTTCCGCTGCCGGCAGTTGGCAGACATGGACAGATTATGGAGTGGCTGCATGACTACGAGGAACAAGACCCCGGTCACCGGCATATCTCGCAACTGTTCGCCTTGCATCCGGGTGAGCAGATTGACATGCGGCACACGCCGCAGCTTGCCGCAGCAGCCAGGAGAACGCTTGAACGCCGACTCGCTGGAGGCGGCGGACATACCGGATGGAGCCGGGCATGGATCATCAACTTTTATGCCCGCCTCGGTATGGGAGAGGAAGCCCATGAACATCTGATGAAACTATTTGCCTCGTCCACGTACCCGAATCTGCTGGACTGTCATCCGCCTTTTCAAATTGACGGCAATTTCGGCGGGGCCGCAGGAGTGGCAGAAATGCTGTTGCAATCCCATCGGGGAGAGATTCGGCTGCTGCCGGCCCTTCCGAAAGAATGGGATTCCGGTAGCGTAAGTGGGCTGCGGGCAAGGGGGGGATACACTGTCGATATCTCCTGGCGCAACGGGAAGCTTTCCGAAGCTACGATTCACTCCTCGTTTGCGGGTGAATACCGCCTTTGGTCTACCATTCCGCTCGATTTACCGGGATGCGGCAAGCCGGGTACGAATATTCCGGAAGGGTCTCCAAGCCATGAAGGATTTGAGTATGTGCTTTCTTCGTCTTCAGGTGAGACTCGTCAAATTCGATCACGATAGTCAAACGTAATAAAACACAGGCGAGACGACAAAATTCCATTTCGATGCTCCGTACAAAGGATTAACATTAGCGATATAACGATATGAATACAAAGGAGCGATACCTATGCCACAACAAGCGCCCGTTGCTGTTCCCACGGGCACACAAGCCTTTTCGCCATTCAAAAGGCGAATGAACAATCTGCGCAGATATAAGGCGCTGTATCTCATTTCATTGCCGGGAATCATTTTCTTTATCATGTTTAAATACCTACCCCTTGCGGGCTCCGTCATGGCCTTTCAAGAGTACAACATATTCAAAGGCTTTACCGGCAGCCCGTGGGTTGGGCTCGACCAGTTTCGCCGGATGTTTACCTACCCGGAATTTTTGCGGATTCTCGAGAATACCGCCCTGATCGGCTTATATGATATGGTCTTTGCGTTTCCTATACCGATTATCTTCGCACTACTTCTTAATGAGGTAAGGAAAGCGGTCTATAAACGAATTCTACAAACCGTGGTTTATCTGCCCCATTTTCTCTCTTGGATCATTATCGGGGGAATCATGATCGGCATTCTGTCCCCGACGACAGGGATCGTGAATCAAGCCCTGAATGCATTTGGCATCGAACCGATTTACTTTCTAGGTGAAGAGTCGTATATTCGCATCATTCTGGTTGGAACTGGTGTTTGGAAAGACAGCGGCTGGGGCACCATTGTTTATTTAGCGGCGCTTGCTAGTGTAAACCCCGAGCTGTATGAGGCCGCAAAAATCGATGGAGCTAACCGGTGGAAACAAACGCTGTCCATTACGATCCCGACCATCTTGCCGACCATCACCATCATGTTCCTGCTGCACATCGGTAACTTCCTCGACTTTGGCTTTGAAAGGGTGTTCGTCTTCATCAATTCACTGAATGAGAGCCGTGGCGATATTCTCGATACGTATATTTACCGGGTCGGCCTTATAGACCAGCAGTATAGTTACACGACGGCCATCGGATTATTCAAATCGGTTATCGGATTACTGCTCGTCATGGGCGGGAATACGCTCAGCAAGAAGGCTTCAGGAGAAGGGCTATACTAGAAAGGAGATGGATGCCAAAATGAGAAAAAAAGGTCGCATATTCGACGTTATTAACTATACTTTCCTAACATTGATCGGATGCTTGATGGTTTTTCCTATCCTTCATGTACTCGCCAAATCATTCAGTAGCACCCATGCAATTAATGGGGGCAAGGTCACACTGTTTCCAATCGATTGGACCATAACGAACTATCAGGTTATTCTCGGTGACAGCTCCATCTGGCGGGCATTTCTGGTAAGTCTATTCATTACTGTCGTGGGCACACTGATTAATCTGATCTTAACAGCATCACTTGCCTATCCATTGTCCAGATCCGAATATTCAATTCGTAAGGCTGTTCTGATCTTCATTCTAATCACGATGATCTTTCATGCTCCGCTTATTCCGAATTATATGATTATCAAAAATCTGCATATGATCGACTCCTTATGGGTTCTGATCATCCCATCGGCCATCAGCGCGTATAACTTGTTCATCATGCGTTCCTTCTTTACGGCTCTTCCTAGGGAACTGATCGACAGCGCGCAAATTGACGGAGCGGGAGAGGTGCGCACGATGGTAAGTGTGATTCTTCCCTTGTCGAAGCCGGTCATGGCAACCATGGGCTTGTTCTACGCCGTTTCGCATTGGAACTCCTATTCATCGGCATTATACTTTATTAATAGTCGGGCGCTCTATCCTTTGCAATTACGGCTCCGGGAAATCGTTTTGAGCAACGATCTAGGCCAGGCCGGTAGCCTGCTAGAAAATGCAAATGAGGTGTCTCCAGCGGGTGTGCAAATGGCGGTAATCATCGTCTCTGTCATACCGATTATTATCGTGTATCCATTCCTGCAAAAGTATTTTATCAAAGGGATGCTATTAGGTTCGATTAAGTAATAAGGCCTGTCACCTTGAAAAGAAGGCGTTATTCGATTGTCGAGATATGTTAAGATAGAACCCTACGGTGCCAAGATTAATGATCCAGTCAGGAGTAAAAGGGACCATTATGTAAGCGTTGACAAATACGTAACTTCAAATCAAGTTCATACCGCCAGGCGGCTAGATCCAGATATTTCAGGGGAGGATTTGATACAAGTGCGTGTACTGATTGTGGAAGATGAGCCTATTATTCAAAAAGGTCTAGTCAAAATGGTGCAGCGTTACCCGGCATCATTCTCTGCCATTTATACAGCTGATGACGGGGAATCGGCCTTTGAGACGATCCAGAGATTGGAGCCACATCTGGTGCTGACGGATTTGCGCATGAAGCGGATGGATGGCCTTGAATTATGCGAACGGATTTACCGTGAATATGGACATATTCAGGTGGCGATCATTTCCGGTTACAGTGACTTTCAATACGCACAGCGGGCGATGGAATACGGCGTCAAGCGATATATGCTGAAGCCAGTCATCCAGCAGGATGTGCATGATATGCTGAAGGAACTCATTTCCGGCATGACTGGTAACATTATCCCTGTTCATAAATACGTGGATTGGGCGGAACAGCTGGAACAAACCATCTGGATGCTGCAGCGGGAAGAGACAAATCATCTGCTTGAAGAGGGAAAAAGATCCGGTTTATTTGAAGGATTGAACCTCATTCGTATGGAAGCTGTGTTGAACGACTGCCTAACCATGATCGTCGAGCGGCTGGAACGCCGGGGATGGAAGCCTACGTCCCAATGCCGCGAAGAAGAGGGGACCGCCAATACGAAGATGGAGGCGATGGTCGCCTTTGCCGGAAAGGTAAGCGGGATTATGGCTGAGCTGCAGCTTAACCGAAAAGGCAACTTTAAAGATCCGATCGAGGAGGCGAAGGCGTTCATTGATCGGCATCTCGCCGAGAATATAACGCTTGAGGAAGTGGCCAAACGGGTAGGACTCGCCCGGACCTACTTCAGTGCACTTTTCAAAAAGATGACAGGGGAGACCTTCGTGCACTATCGGATCAAAAAGCGGATGGAGGAAGCGCGCAAGTTGGTTGCTATCCCAACTCTGACGATCACCGACATTGCTATTCTAGTAGGTTACGAGGATTATCCCCATTTTACGAAGACGTTTAAAAATTTCTTCGGGGTGTCGCCTTCGGAATACCGCGCTTCGTTTGGCATTGAATAATGAGAGCAACCCTCAGCCTGAAGTTGCTCTTCTACTTTACTATTGTCATTCTACTCTCCCTATCTGCAGTGGGGATCTCATTTTATAGCATTTCAGCCAAACAGCTGCAAGAAAGCACCGAAAGTCAAATGATTCAGATTGTGGATAATGCGGTTCATCACACTAACCTGTATTTGTCCTCCTATGAGCGTTCCACCGTGGCATTGCTGTCCGATATGAGAGTCAAACAATATATTGACCTGCCGGCAGATCGTGAGGAATATGAAAATTATCTCTATACGACCGATATCCGGGATGCAATCGTCGAACCGGTCTGGATTCGGAATCCCGAGATCGCAGCATTGTACATCATGGGCTACTCTGGGAACGCGCTGTATTATTATAACGGCGGTTCAGCGCCGTCCTTTACGCCTGCAGAAACCGCAGAACAGATCAAATATTTCAAGGAGCACACAGATGGTAGCGGTGCCCTCACTATTATGAATTACAGCATCCTCGGAAATGATATGCCGATGCTGACCTTAAACCGGAGCATCCGCGGTCTCCAATCGCCGGAGATGAAAGGATTTGTAGGCATCGAAGTCAAGGCGGAGGAGCTGTCCACGCTGTGGAAAGGGATCAATCTTGGTCCGGACAGCTATTTCTTCATTGTAGATGGAGAAGGAAGGATCCAATACCATAACGATCAAGGGAAAGCTGGGGATGTCGTCCCGGCTAGCTTGGGTAAGCAGATCGCCCAGGCTGGGACCATGATGTTCCGCAGTTCGGCGGAAGGCATGGAACGGGCCTATATTACCCGCCAAGCGGACTACTCAGGTTGGCAACTGGTTGTATCCATTCCGTACAATCAGCTACAAAAGCCGCTTATTACCATCCAAAACTCTATTTTCGTTGTCGCGGTGTTGACTTTGATGATGGCTCTGTTCTTGGCGAGCCGATTCGGCAAGTCCATTACAACGCCGATTCGTGCGCTGATGAAAGGGATGAGCCAGACGGAAAAGGGTAACTGGGAATTCATCCCACTCCCGAAGCGAAGGGATGAAATTACAGAGTTGATGATTCGTTACAATCTAATGGTAAATCGCCTTTCAGAGCTGGTGGAAACCGTGTATCAGACAGAACTGAAAAATAAAGAGATACAGGCTGAACGGCAGAAGGCCGAATTCCAATCCCTTCAGCTGCAGATTAACCCGCATTTTCTGTACAATACGCTCGAGACGGTAGTCTGCTATGCGGTTATTCAAGATTCGGACGAAATATCGGAAATCGTCCAAGCTCTGTCCTATATGCTACATTATTCGGTGCGCACTAATCTGGAAGAGATAACAGTGGCGAATGAGCTAAAGCATGTGATGTACTATATGATTATTATCAATCACCGGATCGGCCGGTCATTTGAGATTGATGTACGTATCCAGCCGGAGCTGCTTCTGCGCAAAATG
Source organism: Paenibacillus sp. FA6 (assembly GCF_051550225.1). NCBI lineage: Bacteria > Bacillati > Bacillota > Bacilli > Caryophanales > Paenibacillaceae > Paenibacillus > Paenibacillus sp. FA6. Next base: position 5,091,876 of record NZ_CP188820.1, read on the forward strand.
GTCCGCCTGACACTTCAGCCGCTGGTGGAAAATGTATTTCAGCACGCCTTCCGTTACGGCGTTGAAGATCATCACACGATTACGATTGACGCCGGAGAGGATGACGATTCCTTCTGGTTCAGTGTTGGGGATAACGGAAAAGGGATGACTCCTGAGCAGCTTGAGGAGCTGCGCGCCAAACTTAGCGAGAACAAGTTGGCAGACGGAGAGGAAAACATGGGAAGCCCGGGCGGAATCGGCGTACCCAATGTTCATCGGCGGATTCAGCTCGTCTTTGGAGAAGAGTACGGTGTGACCGTGGAGAGCAGTCCCGCTTGGGGAACCCGGATGACCATGAGAATGCCGATTTCCAACGATAAGGAATATCAAGGACAAGCTGAGCTTTCGTATGAAACCCCATTCTTTCCTACAGGAGAGGGCAGCTAGATGAGCTGAGCCAGATCGGGGGAGAGGATTAAGGGGCTGTCCTAGGTCTGATACCGGACCTTTTAGGATGGCCCTTTTTTATACACAAGCGACCACAAAAAAACACATCTCCACAGTAATCCGCCCCATGTGAGTTGCGAAAATAAAGCTTTATGATGATTACAGGTAGACCGAATACCTTCTTACATAAATGAAAGGGGATAATCCAGATGAAGAAATGGGCCAGTCTGATCCTGTCGGTGACGCTTGTCACGGGTCTCACCGTAGGATGCGGAAGCAAAGAAACATCGGGCGGCAATGCCGATGCGGGGGATGATTCGAAACCACTGAAGTTCAGTATTTCATTTAACACAAGTGGAAACGCTTACGCGGAAAGCTCCAAGGATATCAATGACGATAAGTGGATCAAGGAGCTGGAGAAAAGAGCTAATGTCGATTTAGACATCCAGCTGATTACTCTGAAGGACTTTGATTCCAAAATGGCTGTCAAGTTCGCTGGAGGTGATATTCCGGATGTCGTTCAGAATGTCGGAGGAGCCACGGATAAATCCATGGCTGGGTCCGTTCAGGCTGGCATCTTTATGCCGCTGGATGACATGCTGAAGGAGTATGCGCCTAACCTAATGAAGGCTGTACCGCAGGAAGCTTGGGATGAGGTCAGCTACGACGGAAAGATATACGGCATTCCAACATGGCTCAGCAATCCGTCACGCCGTGCTACTTTTATTCGCACCGACCTGCTGGAGAAAACCGGTCTTCCGGTGCCTGAAACAATTGACGATTTCCTGAACGTTCTACGCGCATTTAAGAAGCTCGGTGTGAGCGCTCCCTATCAGATGAGGGAGAACTTTAAATATGCGGATATCGTATTTGGAGCGTATGATGCACTAGGCTATCAGTTTGTCGAGATGGACGGACAGATCGTACCGAAATTTTATAATAGCGGGAATATGGAAAAAGCACTAAACGTTTATAAAACGATGTATGACGAAGGCCTCATTCAGAAGGACTTTGCGACGATCCAGGCAACACAATACGGCGAAAATATTGCTGCAGGCAATGCAGGGGTATGGACGGCTAACGCGCAAAACCTGCTTGATCTCCGGACCCAAGTAGCCGCAATGAATCCAGACGCGAAAGTGGATATTATCCCGTCGCCAATCGGTGAAAAAGGTCAAAAAGGCTACGGTTTGTACAGTTCGGTCAATACCTCTCTATATATCAACAACAAGGTCAGCAAGGAAAAGGCTGGCCGGATTATCCAAATGTTTGAATGGATGCAGACGGAGGAAGCAAAAAATTTCTACAGCTTTGGGATTGAAGGTGAAAATTATTTCGTGAAAGACGGAAAAATTGATTATAAGCTACCGGAGAACAAGGCTGCTCAAGACGAGGAAAAATTTCGCAACCAGATGCGTTGGGTCGGGGATGGAACGATCAATCGTGAACGGACTGAACTGCTTCCGGGAGGTCTGGATGTGCTGAAAGCGCTGGATGAAACGTTGAGCAAAGAAGGCATAGGCGGCATCGGATTCGTACCCGATCTCAAGTCTTTCAGCAAGTTCCCTGATCTTGCCTCCAAACGTCCGGATCAGGCGCCGAAATTGATCGTCGACCATATGGTCAAAATGATCTATGGCAAAGAGTCAATTAGCGATTTCTCTAAAGTCATCGAAGATTACAAGCAAAAGGGCGGCAATGAGATCGTGAAGGAAGCCACTGAGCGCTACAACAGCAAAGAAGGTATCGTTGAGCAACAAAACCGTTAATAGATTGATACTGGGGAAGCCTCTTCTTGCGAAAGGCTTCCTCCTTGTTAGGAGGGAGAAAGAGTGAGTCAAACTTCATTGAATGGCTCCGTAGCAGCGCAGCAAAAAGATATGGGTTAATGGATGAGAATCAATAAAGGAGTGGGGGATAAATGACTTTTTCATTGATAGACCGAATGATGCCTGCTCCCTTGAACGGAGGATTGCGCATGGACGACTGGTGGATATGGTGCGGTTCGGTTGTGCGCGGGGAGGACGGTCGCTTTCATCTATTCGCATCCCGTTGGCCAAAGTGGCTACCGATGCACCCGGGATGGCTGCTAAGGTCGGAGATTGTCCGCGCATCATCTGACACCCCGGAAGGACCCTATATGTACGAGGAAACTGTATTACCTGCGCGGGGAGCGGAATACTGGGATGGGCTAAGCACCCATAATCCGCATATCCTTCGCTATGGAGATAAGTATCTGCTGTATTATATGGGCACAACCCATCCTTTCACTGAATCGAAGCCCGGCGAGACGGTGGAAGCAGACGACTACCGCGTCATTGCCGCTCGCGCTAACAAACGCGTCGGCTTAGCCGTTGCCGATAGCGTCTACGGGCCATGGACAAGGCTTGACGAACCTATTCTGCCCACTCGGACTGGCAAGTTCGACAGCTTCCTAACGTCCAATCCCGCTCCGTGTATCCGTGAAGACGGCTCCGTTCTGCTGGTGTATAAAGCTCGCAAATACGAAAAAGGTACCCATGGACAGATGACACTCGGGGTTGCAGAGGCCACAGGTTATGAAGGACCGTATCACGTTATTCAAGACGCTCCGCTCTTTCCGCCTGAACAGTTACACATTGAGGACCCGTTCATCTGGCGGACCTCAGATGGATACAGTATGATCGCCAAGGATATGGACGGCCGTCTATGCGGAGAAAGGCATGGCGGGATTCTGGCTGTTTCCAAAGATGGAACCGACTGGCGTATGGCGGAATCCACCAAGTCGTATTCTCGGCTGGTCCGCTGGGAGGACGGCACAGAGCGGTGGATGGGTAGCTTCGAGCGGCCGTTTCTTCTGTTTCAGGAAGGAGTTCCTACGCATTTATTCGGAGCGGTAGCGGATGGCCCGGGAGGATTTCGAAATGCGAAAAATACCTGGAATATGGTAATACCGCTGAGGACAACGACCTGAAAAGGGACAACTCATAAATATAATCAGCATAACAGGAGGGAATCATATGAAAGAGGCAGTATCCAAGCAACAAGTTCACGGACAAGGAATTCCGGATTCCATGCAGGAATGGGCTGAAGGAGTATGGCAGCAAATTGAGAATAAGGTGGAACGGATTAGCAAGCGGATTGGCGTCAGTTTTCCGCATGCTTCCGTCGACGGTTTATACGACAACATGCGCCCATCGTGGTGGACCGCAGGGTTCTGGCCGGGTATTTTGTGGCAGATTTCCGCGGACGGGAATCATGCATCGATGCAGCAAATTGCTGAGCTGATTGAGGAAAGACTGGATGAACCGCTGTATGCTCTCGCCGTCCATCATGATGCCGGTTTTATCTGGACGCTCTCGGCTGTGGCGAATTTCCGCATGACCGGCAATGAGCGCTCCAAGCAGCGAGGGCTGATGGCGGCCTCTCAGTTAGCCAGCCGTTTTAACTTGAAGGGGAAATTTATTAGAGCCTGGCATGACACGGAGCAGGTGAACCGGTCTGGTTGGTCCATCATTGATACAGTAATGAACCTACCCCTGCTTTACTGGGCATCGGAAGTCACGGGGGATCCGCGGTTCCGGCATATAGCCGCGGCGCATGCGGAGACCGTGCTGGAGCATTTTCTTCGTCCGGACGGATCCAGCTATCATATTCTTCAATTCGACTCGGAATCCGGAGAAAAAATAGGTGCCATGTCCGGTCAAGGTTATGCAGAAGAATCCGCTTGGGCACGGGGCAGTGCTTGGATGATTTACGGGCTTGTCTTGTCTTATAACTATACCGGAGATGATCGATTCCTGAATGGAGCCAAAAGGGCAGCTCATTTCTTTCTAGCAAATCTTCCGGAAGACAAGGTGCCTCACTGGGATTTTAGGGCATCGGAAGAAGGCGGGAAGCCGCGTGATACTTCGGCTGGTGCCTGTGCGGCCTGCGGCCTGATCGAGCTGGCAAAGATTGTACCGCAGGCCGAATCTTTCTTGTACCTCGGCGCCGCAGAACAAATCATTCGGTCCCTTCATGAGCATTATGGCGCCTGGGACCTTCCGGGAGAAGAAGGGTTGATCCTATCCGGGACTTCCAATCTGCCGGGAGGCGTACATATTGATACGCCGCTGATCTATGGCGACTTTTTCTTCGTCGAGGCCGTATCCAAGCTCCGGGGAACCGCTCTACAGTTGTGGTAATGGACTGTATGGCGAGACAGTCAAATCTAGGAAATGGAGACACACGATGAAAAAACAAAGGTCGAATCAAGTGAAAGCTGTGACTGAAAATTTGCTCGATGATCCGTTTAGTATACAAACGGACGTAGCGTCGCTAGACGACGAACAAAACCGGCGTATGGAGTGGTGGCGGCATGCGCGGTTGGGCTTGTTTATTCACTGGGGACCATATGCTCAGACGGCGGGCGAGTGGAAGGGGAAAGAAATACAGGCGACATACAGCGAGCATATTATGCTTCGCGCCCGGATCCCTATTGCCGAATATGAGGAAATGGCGAGAGGCTTCGATCCATCAGCCTTTGATGCGGTCAAGTGGGTGCGAACGGCCAAGCGGGCTGGCATGAAATATATCATCTTTACAGCCAAGCATCATGATGGATACGCGTTGTATGACTCGAAGGTATCGGATTATTCGAGCGTCAAGCACAACTCATTTGGGAGAGACCCGCTTAGAGAACTGGCGGAAGCGTGCCACACGGAAGGGATGGTGCTCGGAATTTACTACTCCCATGCCATGGATTGGCATGATCCTGACTCACAGGGGAATACCTGGGATTATCCAGAGAATATCGGCGCTTATGACGAAGTCGAAACATGGATACAAGATTCGGATAAACGCACGCGCTTTGAGCGCTATTTGCACAGCAAATCGATCCCTCAGGTCCGTGAGCTGATGACGAACTATGGAAAGGTTGGCCTAATGTGGTTTGATTGCGGGGGCAAGCTGACACAGGAGCAGGGGGAGCAGTTTTTGGAGGCCGTTCACGCACTTCAGCCAGATTGCTTGGTCAACAGCCGGGTATGGAAAGCCCCTCTCGGGGACTATTTCAATACTTCGGATAACCAGCTTGTGACTCGCACACTCAGGCGGGATTGGGAAAGTATTATTACGTTGAACGACTCGTGGGGGTATAAGAAATCCGATCACAACTGGAAGTCCTCCGTAGCGATCATTAGGCAGATCATCGATGTCGTGAGCAAAAACGGAAACCTTGCCATCAATATCGGCCCGATGGCTACAGGCGAATGGGATCCGGTATCCGAGTCGATTTTGCTTGAAATTGGTAGCTGGCTGGATACCAATGGTGACAGTATTTACGGCGCCGGAGCGGGGCCCACAGCCAGACCTTTCTGGGGAAGGTGCACCCTGAAAGGAAACACGCTGTATCTACATGTCTTCGACCGCCCGGCGGGGTGCAAACTGATCGTTCCCGGCCTGAAGACCAGTGTTCAAAGAGTGTATGCGCTAGATGGCGGCAAGGAGATGGCTTTTTTACAGGTATCAGAGCAGGATCTGGAAGTCGAACTCCCTGACTTAATGGACTCTGGCGATTCTTCTAACGCCAAGCCGCTGGTCATCGCAGTCGTCTGCGCAGGAACGGTTGAGGGAAATTCGGTCAGACTGTTGCATTCGGAAGAACATACCTTGCATGAACTGGGGGTATTTGAAAGCGAGGTCTCCGGTCCTTCCCTCCGGTATGATACGGGAAAAAGGGACCGGGATAATCTGCTGGACTGGACGGAGAAGGAGGATGCGGCGGTCTGGAACGTCCGGACATTAGAACCGGCGAAATTTCGTGTTTGTATCGAATATCGCAGCGAAGAAGGAACGAATGGCGGCGGTGGGACCTTCCTGATCAAGGCAGCAGGCCAAACGCTACAGGCTGAGGTGCAGTCTACCGGGGGATCTCATGGCTTCCAACTTTTCCATGTTGGGGAACTTCATTTTCCTGCAGCAGGAGAATATAAGATACTTCTTCAAGCAGAACGAATTACGGGTGCCTATCTGATGGAGCCTAAATGTTTGAAACTGCTGCAGGTATGAGCAAATATGGGATTGCATATCGCTACAAGCACACGAGGTTCGAAGAAAAGTGAACGCTTGGACTTATCTAGAGGATAGCCAGAGGACGTCGTAATTATGGCTACCCTCTTTTTTTATTGCCCTAATCATATTTTACTAATGAGCACTTATGGAAGGCTTCGGCGTACATACCCTCCGGCTCATAAATAAGGGAGGAGTATCGTGATTTGTGAAATCTCATGTGGAGCCGCTTCTAGGCATTCATCCTCTCATCTGGGATGAGGCTCAGAAGCTCGGCGGAGCGAATACCGATTTATCTATCGTAGCAGGATATCAGTTATTTCGAACTTTCTTGATATATTTCATAGTGCCGCCTTTATTAAAATTGATTTTCGTAAAACTGCGCTAGTTCTTATTGATTTAAAAAAAGGGTAAGGAAATGATCGACTACAAGAATGACTACATGAAATCGAAAAAATAACGGATCACGTGGAAAAAGACGGGTGAGGTGTAGGTCAAGCTATCGACCCGACTTAAGTAGCTTTTTTTCAAAGCTTCGAACTTATCGCCATCACCAATTAACAAATCTCGCTTCAGCACGGAAACCGTTAAGCTGCCGAAGAAACCGCTCAAGCTGATCAGCATGCCGGATAAGACCCCGAAGGTCGGATTAAGCGGTGTCAGGTAGGGGTAGATCAGATACGAGACCCCTGTCGTTACGATAAAAGCGAATGCAAAACCTCCCCATGTCAAATTCGGGTTGGAAGTCGGAACCACTTTTCGCTTGCCGAAGTAGATCGATGCCAGATAATGAACGACATCATTGAGCTGCGTCAACAGCACTAGAAATAGCACAAGTCCCGCCCCGTACTGCGGCGTAGCAAATTGGAAATAGGCCAAGTGACTAAGCCCGAAAACCATCAGCATGAGTCCCCATTGGGTCGAGCTGACGCTGTGCAGAAATCCTAACGTTCCTTTGTTTATCAATCGCGGGAGCGGCAGGAGCAAGAATACATAGACAGGGATAAAGACAATAAACATCCCGTACCACCCGATATAAATCCAATAGAACTGCAGGGGAATGGATAAGTACGCCCACAGAAACAGTCTGCGGTCGGCTTTTCTTGACTTGATCATGGAGAAATACTCTTTCAGAGCGAAAAAGGTGAGTACCATTAGGGATAGCAGTGAAACGACCGGGTTGAAAAGGGTTGCCAAGCAAAAGATGAAGAGCATGCCCCACCAGGTCTTAATTCGAGATCCAATGGGCGTATAGTCTTTATCCGGTTGTATTCTACCTATCAGAAAATAAATCAATTGGATGGCTGATAAGCCTGCAAAAATAAGCACTAACGTTAATAGCGAACTGTTCATTGCCGATCACCAACTTATCACGAGATAGGATTCCATTAAAGGGATCATATGTTATTATGAAGGAAACGTTCATAAATGATAAGGGGAAATTTTGTAAATGGAAGCTGATCGCTCAGTCTTTATTTTGCTTACGAATACCGGAACTCTTTTTACAAGAGTCATTCAAACCTACACGAAGGCGCCTTACAATCATGCCTCGATTTCCTTTAACCGTGAACTTTCGGAGTTGTATAGCTTTGGGAGGAAGCACCCGAATAACCCCCTGAATGGAGGATTCGTGAAGGAAGATATTAAAACGGGCACGTACAGCAAGTATCCGAATACGACGTGCGTGATCTATGAGCTTCAAGTCTCCGAGCGTGAAATTGAGAAGATGAAGCGGGTGTTGCAGGTCTTTATCCAAAAGCACCAAAAGTATCTCTATAACATTCTAGGCGTCATTGGCATCGCATTGAAGGAACCCGTTGAATTCAGCAACTCCTATTTTTGTTCGCAATTCGTCGCGGAAATTCTGGAGCGGTCTGGCATCAAAATATGGAATAAGCTGCCTGCGCTCGTGACTCCGGATGATTTTCGGAAAAGCGACCGGCTGCATTTGATCTACGAAGGTAAATTAAGCGAGTACGAGCAACTGAAACTGAGCTAGTTCACATCGTATAAGAAATAGAGGCATCTTATGAGTTCATAATGAACTTATGAGATGCCTCTTTCCTTGTATGAGCGGGACTATTAAATAGGCTTTCAGCTACTCTATTTACTATGGGTATTGGGAATGATAAATGAAACGGTTGTTCCTTCATTGGGCTTACTGAAAATAGACAAGCCTTGACCGTATAATTGTGTCAATCGTCGATTCGTATTGGACAGTCCAATTCCGCTCTTTCCCTTCATTGTTGGACTCAACAGTTGAATAACCTTATCTTCTTCCATACCCCTACCATCATCTTGTACTTCAATAAGCGTGAAGCTATCTTGGCGAGTAATCCGAATATGAAGCGTACCGCCTTTGTTTTGACTAAGAAGACCGTGTTTGACAGCATTCTCAATCAGTGGCTGTATGGAAAGTGGAGGGAGAAGCAAGTTGATGTCGGGTTCAACTTCCCATATGATAGATAACCTATCTCCGAATCGAACCTTTTCAATATACAAATAGGATTCGGCTAACTCCAGTTCATGGGCCAGCTCGATCAGTTCTCCCGTATTGAGGAAATCAAAGCTGATCCGCAAAAAGGATGCAAAGGCATCGCCCAGATTACGCATTTTCTCCGTGTCTATATCACTAAGTGCCATAATTGAATTAAGCGTGTTAAATAGAAAATGAGGATGAATTTGTGCCTGAAGGTAGGCGGCTTCTATTCGTAACCGTTCATTTATGGATTGCTTCAGCGTCGTTAGTGCCCTGATCCGGTATTGGAGTTCCAACGCATCTACAGGCTTAGTCACATAGTCGTTGGCTCCTGACAAGAATCCGGTATAAGTGTCAGAAGGTTGACTGCGCGCGGTCAGCAGTAGAATAGGCAGCTCTGATATGGAGTAAATCTCCCTTACTTTCTGCGTTAACTCGTATCCAGACATATGTGGCATCATGACATCGGCAATTAGGAGATCCCACGTTTGGGTACCTAGCAAATCTAACACCTCACGGGCTGAATGAGCTGTTGTGATGTTATACGGCTCCGACGATAGAATTCCAACAAGCACATTTAGGTTGATCGGGTCGTCATCAACTGCAAGAATATTGATCTTCCCGGCATTCAAAAGCGGCGGGATAAGTACGGAAGTTGCCAATTCGTCGATTGAGGTGTTTGGAAACATCAATCCAGCGGGCAGAACTTCCGTTTCGTCTGCTATAGGGTGAAGTTGAAGCGGGTTTTGCATCGACGAGAGATTCGTCCCGTTAGCTAACGGTAGATCAAAACTAAATACGGAGCCCTTACCCAGTTCGGAGCGAACGGTCAATGCACCACCGTGCAATTCGACCAACTCCTTACATATGCTTAAACCGAGTCCAATTCCTCTCCCGTCGCTTATTCCATAAGATCCTTGTTCATAGGGAAGAAATACATGCGATTGAGTCTTCGGATTCATGCCGATCCCTGTGTCGGAGACATGGATAACGACATGCCTGTCCCGTATCTCAGCGGAAATGGTGATGGCTCCTTCCTCTGTGAATTTGAGGGCATTATGCAATAGATTATATAAAATTTGCACGAGTCTTTTCTCATCGGCCATGACTGGCGGTATCGATTCTGGGATATCCATATTCAGATGGATAGACTTTCCTTCCATCATAAATTTGAGCATGCTGATGATGCCCGGGATGATCGATTGAATCTGTAGAGGCTCTTGTTGCAGTACGATGCGGTGTTCCCTGAGACGCGCGACATCAAGCAGGTCGCCAAGCATGTGCGACATGCGGCGACTGATCGTTATGAGCAGTTCCATATCTTTAAGGCTGCTCTCATTCAACGTCTCTTTCTCTTTATTTACAACGGTCTGGGCAATATTCATAATGCCATGCAGCGGCGTTCTCAGTTCATGAGAAGTATTAGTGAGAAATTGGTCTTTCAGCTTGTCAGCCTTTTTTAACTGTTCATTTAGCTTAGTGTTTTCTATAGAATTTCGGAAGTATTTCTTAAACCAGTAGGCAGAAAAACCAATAATGGCTGCAATGATATCTATTGGATAGTAAACGACAGTGTAAGAATTCCATAAGCTCCAGATGAGACTTGAGATAATCCCTGCTGCGGATAGCAGCAAGAAGACGCCGTCATTGTCGGCTTGCTTCCTGAAGATCATTGTTCCTATGATATAAACTAACCAGGCAAAAGGTAATAAGTAGAAAAACATAAATACCCCAAGTGCAGTCGATCCATTCACCCATGCAGCGTTAGCAGTCAGCAGAAATACGGAATAAGAAATGAGCGCCACGGTGAATGTTCGCAACCATACGCTCTTCTGAGGAGCCGAAGAGAATCCTCTGAAAAGAAGAAGAATAAAAAGGGAATGCCAAAGGAGACAGAGTAGCCTGACCTTCAGCGCCCATGTATAGTTGAGCGGCAACCATAGTAAGAGCAGGTTATCATGACCGATCATGATCGCAATTCCGGCAGTTAGCGTTAACATACAGACATGGAACAAAGTCCGTTCATGGGGATTAAACCAATAGAGAATACAAGCATACAAAGTGTGGAGCAGCAAAACTATAAACGTAACCAGTTGAGACCCGATGGAATACAAACGCACATAGTCGATCGCTGCCTGAGAACCAAAGCGAATGGGGCGAAGGATACCGCCGTTATATGGATCGTCAAAGTTAGCTACTCGAATAAGCAACTCAATCTCTTCCACACCCTCTACAAAGAAGGATGCTGTATAGGAGATATTCTTGGGCTTATACTCCATCGCGTTTGTGGCAGGTTTGCCGATATCGCCCTCGGTCAGTCCATTTGTCTCCACGGCAGAAGCGGCTTGAATCCCATGTAACCAAAATGAAACAGGCCGCTCCAGTGGATCGACTAGAATTCGTAACCGATATGTTCCGTACCCAATCGAGGAGTTCCCTTCTTTCGCCAGCGCGCTACTCCAATCTCCCGGAACCTGAGTATAACGGGATTCAATCTCCGATATCTGCGCATCTGAATGAGACAATAATTGATCGGGGTAGAACTGCCATGCACCGTTTAACGGGATTGCAGGGGAATTATTTAAGTCCAAGCCGCGCATGTCGAGTACACCATTGACAGCACTTGGGGTTTCAGAAGTACTAAAAAGTTCGGACCAAACCCAGCGAAGGCCGAGGAGAATGCTAAGGAATAATAGAATAATCGTTATATTTTTCAGGGTGGTTGTATTTCTTATTCGCATCATCATAATAATAAAGAAATTCGACATATATAGCGTAGATACCTCTATTTGCAGAGCGCCTAACCACGTCGTAAGTTCAAATGAATGAAGAGAGAAAATCCCCCCTATGAAGTAACTTGATCTTCACAGGGGGGATTTGTATAACTATTAGGATTACTGGGCTTCAGCCTTGCTCACAGGCACCTGGAATTCAAAAGTATTGTCGATTCCCGCCAGTTTGGCCTGAATCGTTAAATCGAATTGATCCGGCAGCTGCTCACCGTCATCGGTTGTAACATCCACCAAAGCCGCGTTCTTTTGTACAGTATGATCGGAGTTGATGAATGGCATCACGCTCGTTAAATTGACTCGTTCGCCGTTTACCAGAATGATAAACTCTTCTGTCACGAGCAAGCCCTTTTCCCGATTTTCCCATGGACCAATCAACCGATCTTCGGTCGTGGTTACTCCCTCGCGTTCAAGGGCAATCGACAGGCGGCTTCCATCGTAGTAAGCTTCTGAGATTGTCAGCGTTACGCCTTCATGGGTATCGCTTATGCCAAGCTTGGTAATAAGGCCATTCTCTGCAGCGGATTTCAGTCCGTTATCCACGTTATTCTGGAATATACTACCTATTAGGGGGACTTGGCCTAGCGTATCTGCCATTACCGGTGAGAAAAAGCCAGTGCTGATGATCCCTAGTCCAAGTGCTGCTGCAGTAGTGCTGGCGATCAATACTTTCTTAAGCATATTACCTCGTTTAGTAGTCTTATTCATGGTATTCTCTCCTATTCGATTCATAATTTGTGTGCTGAGGCTGTACTCCGGCGTCCCGGTTTCCCGGATCATGCCTTCAATATGTTCCATTTGCCTGTCATTCGTTTGATTGCGCAAATAATCCGCCTACCCTTCGTTTTTTGGTGGCTTGTACCATGAGCTTCTGGCGTAAGCGTTGATACTTTTTCCGTACGGTTGCTGGTCTACAGTCCATGATTTGGCCGATCTCTTCAAAATTGTATTGCTCTACTGCTTTGAGCAGTAGAATGTGTCTTTCTTCCGGGGTAAGATAGGTAAGCAATAAGGCTACAGCCGATTCCTGCTGTGGGATGTGCTCTGGAGGTTCCTCCTGCTGCCTAAAGTACGTTGCAATCCTTAACCTTCGGCGCTGTTTTGTTAACAGGTTGAGGCTGTGATGATAGGCAAGCGTGTACAACCATGCTGAGAAGGAAACGGTAGGCTCGTAACGATGAATTTCCTGATAGGCTTTGAGAAAAACCTCTTGAACCGCATCCTGAGCCTCTTCCCGGTCTTTGAGCAGATGATAGCAATAGATGTACATGGGCTTTTGAAATCTGAGAATGATAGATGTATAAGCTTCATGATTTCCAGCCTTTACAAGTGTAACAGCGGTCTCTATTTGCTCTGCGGCACTGTTGCTGGGTCTCACTTCTTCCAAGCAATCACCTCCTTTGCTTTTCGTCTATATAACAATTCCAAGTAGCTCTTTTGTGACATCGCATATGAAGTACGATTATAAACCGGAAATTGATTGCGGCGGAGCCAGCGTAGGGACTTAGAAAATAAAGAGAAAAGCAGTCTAAACCTCTCATAAAGGGGGTTTAGGCTGCTTGTATAATTTCAAAGCCTCATTTTCTAAATAATCTACAACCCATTCCTCCTCTGAATGTTTTGATTAACCTGTAATAACCCTCTCTATTGGATAATGGAACTTTGCGTTCTTTTTCTGGCCGCCAATGACAAACAAGAAAGAAGTTAAACCGATTCTTCCTATGAACATCAAAACCATGAGAATGCATTTTGCAACAATGCTGAGATCCGGGGTAATTCCCATAGATAAGCCAACTGTACCGAAGGCAGAACAAACTTCTAAAAATATAGCAATAAGCTGCTGTTCTTTATCAGAAATGCTTATAGCTATAACCGATACACAGCACATGACAATAGCTAATAGCGTAATGGCCAGTGATTTCAGAATATCATCTTGATGTAGCTCTCGATTAAAGATCTTGATCTCACGGTTTCCTTTTGCAAAGTGATAAATAAATAATATGTTTAAAGCAAATGTCGTCGTTCGTATTCCCCCGCCTACAGAATTGGGGGATCCTCCAATAAACATGAAAACACTCATAACCAAAAGTGTTGGCATTGAAAATTCGTTGATATCCATTGTAGTAAGCCCGGCACTTCTCGTCGTTGTCGCTTGAAAGAAGGCATAGAAAAAGCTTTCATGCCAAGTCATCCCCTTAAAAGCATGTTGATATTCAAGTAACAGAATAAGGATTGTCCCAATAACAAGAAGAATTCCATACGTAGATGTCGTCAACTTTGCGAATAATGAAAAGCGGAAAGGGTGATCAAGCTTCATCTTTTTCCTGGATAAATATGCCTTCGCCTCAATTAATACAGGAAATCCAATGGCACCAAAAATAATTAATATAATAGTTACCAGTTGCACGAAGTAATCGCCCGCATAAGGTGAAAGGGACTCTCCAGTTATATCCATCCCAGCATTTGTCGTCGCACTAACTGATGCAAACAAGCCTTGAAGGAATGCATCCTTCCAAGTCGGATAATATTTCAAGAAATGAAAACCAAAAATGAGTGCTCCTATAAGCTCTGTCAGGAGAATAATCTTCAGGATATCTTTAACTAATTGAACGAGTCCTGATAATGCGAACTGATTGTTGTCGACCATGATCAAGCGGCGTTCACGCAATCCAATTTTTCGACCCAAAAGCATCCAGAAGAATGTGCTCATAGCCATAATGCCAATACCCCCGAATTGCAATACGAGCATAATGACGAAATATCCAAATACGCTATAGGTCTCTGAAATATTAAATACAGATAAGCCTGTGTCACTTACTACACTGACAGCTGTGAAGACGGTGTCAAAAAAGGTCACTTTAACTCCAAGTCTATGCACTCCTGGGATACTGAATAATAGAATTGATATGGTTACTGCCAGTAAATAATAGCCGCTTATAACCTGAGCAGGTGACCGTTCTTCTAGCCAGACTCGTATTTTACTTTTACCCAACATAGATTACATATCTCCTTAATTTTGTTTATATCATAAAAGGTATTAGCAACCTTATTTAGGTCCCTGGTAATCGTACAGAATAGGCAACAAAAAGGAAGCCTACGGAAGAGGAAACTCTTCCGTAGGCTTCGAAGGGATCATTAAATAAACCCGTGTGCACACGAAATTTGTTGCCTCTCTCGATACGCTTACGAGGTTAGCTGACGGATTCGGGCGTGAGAGTCGCCCTACTCGAATCGAGATTCACCCCAGTGTGCCAGTAATGGCTACGTTTGGTTTCCCCGTTTCCCCACATGGGGGAATTAAGCGATAAAGACGTATAGGTTAGCATTTCTTTATCAAAAGTGATTTGAATGGTCTTCTAAGACGATTACGAAGGATTAGAATAGTGATTATCATACTCCTTGCGTTTATGCTTGTAAAGGAAGAAAGTCTGAGGAATGTCAACTGTTCATGGGAAACGAAATCACTGATTTCTCTCCTCTACAAGGTTTAACGAAACTGGACAACTTATTGGCTGATCTCCAAGTGGTTGAAGTGGGATCTCTACAAGGACCTATCGTGGAAGTGGAAAACCTGGTTACAGGATTAGATGGGAATAAAGTGATACCTAACTTAGCGGGTGCTAGAAACAATAAAACGATGAAAGAGATCGTGTTTGATGTAAATGTTTGAGCGGAGAACCCTGATACGTTACAATAGACCTTTCGAATGAAGATAAGGGAGTCTACATATTCGTAATGACTTATCAAGTAGAAGGTAATCTTGTGCAACTCATTTATATGATTGATAATACTTAATTGGTTAAAAGATGATGACACGTTAAACGTTTGCGCCAAACCATTAAGGGCACCCAAAAGGGTGCCCTTAATTTAATTTCCCTGACCGATTCCACTATATCTTCCGACTTCTCACGACTGTAAAGATAGGCCAAAGAAGAACAACATACTGACAACAGCGATGAAACAGAGGAGTAACCAAGATGCTAGTCTCATACCCAGCTAAACCGAATCTTCCCTTGAGACTCTTGAGTCATATATGCTTGCTTTCCTGATTAAATCCATTACTTTGTCGGCTCCTCCGCCGTTCTCATGCTGTCTCATTGTATCCCTGTATTTATAGCGATTCTCATATAATATCCTAATCGCGTTAATAAAGCCTTGAGTGGTCATTTCTTCTTGAAGTAACATCTCAGCAAAGCCAGTTTGTTGAAAATACTGGGCCTGGGCAAGTTGACCAGATCGACTCCCACCATTCGTATGCGGTATCAATAACATCGGTTTGTGCAAAGCAAGTAGCTCCATAATGGAGTTGGAGCCTGCACGAGACACGACGACATCGGCCATAGCCAATAGATTCGGTAATTCGCTACTTTTGACGAATTCATAAGCTCTGTAATTATGCGTAGAGAGGGAATGATCCACCTTGCCCTCCCCGCAGATATGAACAACCTGAAATGTATCTATTAACTCTGAAAGTACACCTTTTACGATTTGGTTAATGCTGTGTGCTCCGAGACTACCTCCCATAATAAGAAGAACTGGCTTCTCATAAGTGAAACCGCAGAAGGCTAATCCACGATGTTTATCGGCTAATTTGAAGCCATCTTTCATGATGTGACCCACATAAACAGCTTTGGGGGAAGGATGCTTTTGTGCCGTTTCTAGAAAGGTGGTAGTCATATGGGTGGCAAAAGGAAGTGAAATTTTATTGGCTAGTCCGAGGTTCAGATCTGGTTCATGAATAATAATTGGCACTTTATTGAGTTTTGCCGCAAGCACAACGGGGACAGAGACAAAACCACCCTTAGAGAAAACAACATCTGGTTTTATTGTTCGGATGAGTCTGTAGGATTGAAAGATGCCTTTCATGACGTTGAACACGTCGGTCACATTCTTCCAAGCGAAATACCGCCTTAGTTTGCCAGTAGAAATGGCATGGTACGTCACTTCTTTGTAGTCAGACACGAGCTTTTTCTCAATCCCTTGTTCAGAACCTATATAATGGATGTCCCAATTCTCTGCTACACACTTAGGTATCAATACAAGATTGCCTGATACATGACCCGCGGAGCCCCCACCAGTGAACACGATTGTGGTCCTCATCCTAAGAAACCACCCTTTTGTAACATTTCTCTTATCTCTGTTTTACTCATTAATACATGATTAGAATCGTAACTATGGAAATCTACCGGAACCCGGGTTGCATAAGCATCTTGTAACCCTTCTATTTGAAAAGGTGGGAGAATGACATAATAGTGCTCATCCAGATTGATGGAATGATTGCTTTCAAACTCGGAAATAAGTGCTTCATTTAGGCTTTCACCGGGGCGAATCCCTGTTTCATTGATCTGAATTGCAGTCGTTGCTAGATCCTCAATTAATACTTCTGCCATATCCTTAATGCTACAAGCAGGCATTTTTGTGACATAAACTTCCCCGCCTATGCTCTCTTCTGTCGCTTTAAGGAGTAATGTAATAGCATCACCTATGGTAAGGAAAAACCGAGTCATTCTGGAATCGGTTAGAGAAATGTCTAATCCATTCTCTATTCTTTGTTTGAAAATCGGAATTACACTACCGGTGGACCCGAGTACATTTCCACTTCTCACGCTTACGAACTTGGTCTTGGATTCTCTGAGATTAGCATGAACGACTAGTTTTTCGCCGAGGGCTTTGGTCATACCGTAGGTACTAGAGGGATGCGTAGCTTTATCGGTGGATACATAAATAACCTTTTTAACCCCATGTGTAATCGCCGCATGAATGACATGTTGCGTTCCCAATACGTTGGTTTTCATTGCACTGTCTGGCTGTTGTTCACAGATCGGTACATGCTTTAAGGCTGCTAAGTGATAGATGTAATCCACCTGATGGCAAGCCTGCATAAGTTCATATTTATCTCGAATATCCCCAATGATAAACGTTAGTTTGGGGTTATGATGAAATGCCTGTTGCATCTCTACTTGAAGGGACTCATTACGGGAAAATATACGAATTTCTTTAGGGTCTAGTTCTAGCAATCTTTGTACGAGTGCTTGTCCCCAAGAACCTGTCCCCCCGGTAATTAATATCGTTGTGTTCTTCAATGTTCGTTCCTCCCATGCAAATCTTCTTCTCTTATCTAACAAAATAATTATAGTATTCGTATGTTACGCCAATATGACAAAATAAGAACAGTGATCATAACCCTTGTCACTCCGCCATCAAGCTGACACATGATCCATGTATAGTATAGGAATAGATATATACCTTCAAAAATGATAGGAGAAAAAACATGTTCAAAGTTAAAAATGTATCGAGACTATTCGGCCAGGAGTATGCACTCAAAAACATATCTCTTGAAATAAAAGGTGGACTTAACTTTATCATTGGCGCATCCGGGAGCGGGAAGACGACGCTTCTCAAAATACTTTCTGGGTTGGATCAAGATTTCACAGGAGAGGCGTATTACAGAGAACAAAACTTAAAAACGCTTAGTACAGAGGAAAAGAATGAGTATTACAACAAAAGAATCGGGATTGTATGGCAGGAGTTTAACTTGATCGAGGATTTAAGTGTGTTTGATAACATTAAAATGCCTCTCTATTTAAATGAAGCTGTTTCCGATGAATTGGTCACTTACACAATGAAACAACTTAAAATTAGTGAGTTGGCAAACCAGAAGGTCAGGAATCTATCTGGTGGACAGAAACAGCGTGTTGCTATTGCAAGAGAACTTGTGAAGAATCCTGAAGTGATTATTGCAGATGAGCCAACAGCTGCGCTTGATCCGAAGTCTGCTGGCACGATTATAAATATACTGAAGCTCATTGCCAAAACACGAACAGTGATTATCGTAACTCATGATCGCTCGATGCTTGACGACCATAGTAGCGTTTTTGAAATGGACAAGGGTGAAGTTATTTCGGAAAAGGTGAAAGAACAAGGTAAATCGTTACCATCATCACAGAAGATAGCGAAACCAGCGTTGTCATTACAACGAGCCTTATCCGTTTCGATTACCAATGTCAAAAGTAAACTAAGCAGATATGCTGTATTAGCACTGGCCATACTTGTATCCACCAGTTTCTTGCTCATGAATACATCAGGTAGCATTCAAAATACGAGTCAGAGTGGTTTTAATGAATTGTATGCCACGATGGGTGAGGGAATTTTGGATATTGAACTTGCAGCGAGTTTCATCAGTGCAGGTAGTCCAAGCGAATCTGAAGAAGAGCAAAAGCCAGCTGTCGATGTAAATCAGGATATCGGTGGTCTGTATGATCAATATTTAAATGATAAACGTGTAGAGCATATCGTATTTGCCCAAGCTGTGAATAACATTACGATTGTAGTCGATGGCAAGGAACATAAGATTGAAACCTCAGGTAATGTCCCTGTATTTAAAAAGCTTTTAGCTGGGAAGATGCCTATGGGAGATACGAATGAAGTTGTTGTCTCCAGTAGTTTAGGGGATATGCTAGGTGTTTCAAATAAAGATCTCATCGGTAAAACGATAGAACTCAGCGGTATTTTATATA
The DNA here is from genome assembly GCF_051550225.1 of Paenibacillus sp. FA6. Taxonomy (NCBI): domain Bacteria; kingdom Bacillati; phylum Bacillota; class Bacilli; order Caryophanales; family Paenibacillaceae; genus Paenibacillus; species Paenibacillus sp. FA6. The sequence continues at coordinate 5,111,117 of NZ_CP188820.1, forward strand.
ATTGGGATTCAGGAGAGCCTGTGGAAATGCCTGTAGGCACAACGACGACGATTGTTGGTGTGGCGGATACAACAGCTGTCTACGAGTATAACGGTGAGATTAAGGAATACCCGGTGAATGACTCGTTCTTTTTCAGTAAATCATCGGTGATGGAAATGCGTGAACAAGCGAATATGGCATCCAAAACATCTAATTTCTCTATGAGAGCAAAGACTCCCGAGGATATGATTTCATTGAAAGACGAGCTACTCGCCAGTGGTATTGTCCCTAACGGCAGATTTGAACTTGTGGAAGATATGGTTCGATTAAATGATCAGGCTAAAGAGCAATCGGGCTCAGCTGTTATCGTCATTAGTGTTCTTGCCCTAGTCGTTTCCCTTGCTGTTTCGTTCATGACGGCAGCTATGCGGAAGAAGGAATATGCTATTTATAAAATAAACGGATACAGTAATAGCAATCTGACCAAGATTACGTTTATAGAATACCTACTTGTGGGGATAGCAACGATGGGATTATTCTTAGTCACCTCTCCACTCATCAATATGGCTATGAAGTCATTTACAGGTGCCGGTATTATGGATGTAACAACATTCGCTATAGCGGGAGGACTGATCATTCTACTATGTGGTTTGTGTGGAGTAGTTGCATCGGTCGTTATTCCGACCGTGAATTTGTTCAAATCATTGAAGTCAGGTGATAGATAAATGATTACATTAGAAGAAGTAACGAAACGATATGGTGATCAAACCATACTCAATCATATTGACTATCGGTTCCGAGATACAGGGATAACCTGTATTCTTGGAGCATCAGGCAGTGGGAAGAGCACACTTTTAAACCTACTTGCAGGATTTGATAGTCAGTACAATGGAACGATTACGGTATGCGATGAGAAGATTACGGCAATGAATCCAGCAGAACTCTGCCAATTTCGGCAAAATCATATTGGATTTGTTTTTCAAAGTTATAATTTAATAAGTGGATATACCGTTGTAGACAATATTATGCTTGCAGCAGAATTGAATGGGAAGCCGGCGGAAGAAAACCTTATCAAGGTGACTGCTCTACTCACCAAACTGGGCATTGAAACGAAGGCAGAGCAAAAAGTAGAGAATCTATCAGGTGGTCAAAAGCAACGGGTTGCGATTGCCAGAGCACTTGTGAATGATCCACAAATTCTATTTGCAGATGAACCAACGGGAGCACTCGATCGCGAGTTATCTGATCAGATTATGGATATTTTAAAAGAGATATCGATGGATCGGCTGGTCGTTGTTATCACGCATGATATCAAGATATGTACATGGGCTGATGAAGTCATATCCATTGTGGACGGGAAGCTCGAGGTTGTTTCATCTGAAGCAGCGGCGACAACACCAGCACAAGTACTACCAGCAACAGAAACACAGCAACGTAATGATCGCGTCAAAGCCAAAGTCTCCATATGGAAGCGAGCTGTTAAGAATTATAGAGTGCATCTACTTCGCTATATTGCGGTTAGTATGGTCATTGCTATGGGAATCTCGTTATTTGTTGTGTCGCTCTCATCTAGCAATATCATGAGTAAGTCTATCACTGAGTTTACAAACAAGAATACCGCATTTAATAATGGCTATATAAAGTTAGATCAGAATGAAGATCCATTCCAATTATTAAGTGGGGATCCTAGAATTGAGAATATTTATTATCAGTATGTTTTACAAGACCTGTCCCTTACCTTAAATAAAGAAAAGGTTCATTTTGACGAGAAGATACCGATGCCGAAAGCTACTGAAAATATGTCTTATGGCATCATGCCGAGATCTGGAAAGAATGAGATTTCTATTACACCAAGTGTGGGTAAGAAATTTACTAATAACATCCATGAGCTCATTGGGCAAGAGGTAACACTTGAATATGGAGGCAAGAGTCACCCTTTAACAATTAGTGGAATCTATAACGCAGGATATGATGACTTTTTCATCAGTGCTGATGTAGAACAATCCATGTATGATCGTGTGGGAGAAGAGAAGCCATCGTCCGTTTCTTATGATGTGATCCACTTTTCGGATATCGTATCGGTAACGGAGGGGCTAACGAAACAGAATATAACGACCAAAACGGCTGTTGAGCAGGTTGCCGCATTGGAAAATACGTTTAACAACTTAAAGAAACTGTTTTTGGCTGTTTCCATTCTTATTTTATCCATAGCACTATTCATAAGTAGCGTATTACTTGCTAAACAAACGAATGCAAGATACCGTGAAATAGGGATTTTGGCAGCACTCGGTTATAATAAGGGGTGGATTAGAGGGATTTTATCTGCTGAAAATATGCTGTTATCATGTACATCAACTGTGTTCAGTATGGGGATGTTCTTCGTCATCAATTATGTATACAGCCTTTTTCTAGGCGGGGATTTCATCATACGAATCTCACAAATTGTGATGACAGTGATATCAACATTCATCATCATTCTTTTGTTAAGTACGATTGTAAGTCGGAAATTAATTGCTTCCGAGCCAGCGGAGGCACTTCGAAAATAGAGGATAGTGTAATTAAAGAAACAGTCTAAACTCCCTAATCAGAGGGGGGTTAGACTGTTTTTAATCTTTGTCCTGAAGAGGTAGTGTTAAATAAAAGGTTACGCCATCTTCTTCGTTGCGCACGCCATACTGGCTGCCGTGTCGTTGTAATATAGCTTTTACAATGGACAAGCCGATACCCGTGCCCCCAAGTTCACGACTGCCTGAGCGGTCTGCCTTGTAGAAGGTGTCCCAGATATAGGGCAGGTCTCCTTCTGGAATAGGCTGGCCCTCGTTCGTGATTTCTAATCGTACGGATGAGTGTTTCCGCACCACGCGTATTTCCAGACGTCCTTGAACGGGCACATGGCGTATAGCGTTGCCGAGTAGGTTGATTAGCACTTGCTCTAACCGCTGTCTGTCCGATTGTACCCACCATTCTTCTGTGTCGAATCCAATCAACTGGGGGTGAATGGATTTTCCATTCAAGAGAGGAGCTAATTTAATCAATACCGAGCGTACCGTTTCTTGAAGCGGAACTTGTGACCAATGTAGCGAAAATCGACCGCTCTCTAATTGGGACAAGTCTAGCAAATCAGCTACAAGATGGGCCATTCTCTCCGATTCCTCGATAATTACTCCTGCATATTTATCTCGTTTCAATCCGTGACCTACATTGTCTTTGAGTGCCTCCGCATAGCCTTGGATTAGACTGACTGGCGTTTGTAACTCATGCGACACGTTGGCTACGAATTGCCTGCGTAATCGTTCAAGTTGTTTTTCTTTCTCGATATCAGCCTGCAATTTAGTGTTGGCTTCCTGCAAATCAGCCATCGTTTGCTGTAAATTTCGGGCGAGGCTGTTCATCGTTTCCGCGAGTTGACCGATTTCGTCTTTTCGTTTCATGCGTACAACTGCGGTGAAATCGAGCTTAGCCAGACGTTTGGCCACTTTGTTCAGCTGGATAAGCGGTAATGTGATGGTACGTGAAAGGAAATAAGCAAATAGTAAAATAGGAAATGCAGCCAGTACGTAAAAGTATATATAAAATCTGCTCATGACTTGAACGGCATCGCCGACAGGCTGGAGTGTAGCCAGCGCAATTAGATAAGCATCTCCACCAATTGGGTTCACTGTGTTCGGTAGCTTTACTGCAGCGACTAGCATGTTCTCGTTATCGGCATCAAAGGATGATATTCTCGTAACGATCACCTGGCCTGTTTCGGAGAGCGTGTTAAATCGGTCGGCATCTTGCAGCCAAATACTTAAGGCATCCGATAGTCGTTCACTATAGGGATTCATATAGGTTGTTGGTAGGAGAGGTTGCATTTCTATGTTCTGATCATCCAACGAGGGCTTTGCGGGCCGGGGAGAATCAGAATGAATGGAAATATCATAATGAGGTTGCATGATTAAAGGTGACATAGGAATAGAGGGCATAGCGCTATAGCCTCCAGCATATACGTTGATCTTATGTCCTTGCTTGTACAATGTGGCGGTTGTGCCGTAAAATCGCTGTTCGAAGTCAACGACCTCAGCTGGCTTAACGTTGAGATCGTATACGCCTTCGGCATATTTATGGTAAATTTTGTCCAATTTCTGTGATAGTTCATTTGACTTCTGATGAACATAGAAGGTACCGAAAAATGTAGTCTGCAGCACCATCCATAGGATTGTAAATAGGATCAGAGCGATTAAGGCAACCCAGAATATTTTGAAATACAATCGTTCTCTTTTCATCATGACCTCATAAGGTTCTCTTGAAATTTATAACCAATATTGCGTACGGTTTGGATACATCCTGACTGGTTTCCCAGTTTCTTGCGAAGCCTTTTGATCTGTGTATCTACCGTGCGGGGATCACCGAAATAATCGATCCCCCATATACGATTAAGAAGCGTATCCCTTGTTAATACGTGATTTGGATGCTGGGAGAACAACAGCAATAATTCATATTCCTTCGGCGATAATTCAAGTCGTTTACGATAAAGATGGACTTCATGGGCTTGTTCGTTTATTTCTAAATCCCGATGTTCCTTTAGCTGCGTGGATCCATCTTGAGAATTCCATCGGCTTAATAATGCTTTAATTTTGGCGATCAATATTTTGGGGCTGAATGGCTTCGTGACATAATCGTCGGCTCCCAACTCGTAGCCATATAATTTATCTTCTTCTTCTGATCTGGCCGTTAACATGACAATAATGGTCTGGGAATGACTGCGAAGATGTCTGCATACCTCGAACCCATCCATGCCCGGCATCATAATATCAAGGACGACTAGATCAGGCGGCGTACGGTGCGCATGTTCAAGTGCTTCGTGGCCATTGGCTGCTTGTATAATGTCAAAGCCCTCTTCTTCTAAATAGTCTGCAATCAATTCCCTCATTCGAGGCTCATCTTCGACGATTAGTATTAAGGGCTGTTTCACAGCAATGTGATTCATATCGGACATCTACTCCTTATTACCCGATTATAAAAGGAAATCGTAATCAATTTATTGTAGTATACTGATTTTTTGTATGCAACTTTAAGTCTGTAGGTGTTAAAATTTACTGTATAGTTGAGAAGCTATTGGATTATGTCTAATGAAAGTGGCGAAAATAGAGAGTAGAGGGTAAGAACTAATTTTCAATAGTAGAGGAGGTTTATTATGTTAGCTGTCATAGAACAAGTTGAGAACGGATATACTGCTCGCTTTGAGCGTCACCTAAAGCATTCCATTGAAAAAGTATGGGCTTCATTGACGGAGAATGATAACCTTGCGAAATGGTTCTCTGAACTTAGGATCGATGATCTTCGTGAGGGTGGTATGATTAAGTTTGACATGCAAGATGGTACGTTTGAGGAAATGGAAATTATCGAACTTAAACTGTTTTCTGTTTTGGAATATACTTGGGGTGAAGATCGTGTTCGTTTTGAGCTGTATCCGCAGACAGATGGGTGTCGCTTGGTCTTACTAGAAAAGATAAATAAGATGACAGATCATACCCCAAGGGATCTTGCGGGTTGGCATGTCTGTTTGGATGTCATCAGTGCATTATTGGATGATATGACTCTAGAATCACGTGAGAATGAATGGAAGATATGGCATCAAAGATATTCGCAACTCATTGAGAACTTGCCTGAAAAATAGCTTAAATATATTTCCCCTCTGGGTAATTAACCGCCAGGATTTATTTGGCGGTTTTCCTTATGCAAATATTAAAAGCTCCGCATCAGTGAAATGAAAGCTTTATCTATGTTAATTTGTTTGCTTTCCAATTAGGGGATTAAGAGATAATTATAGGTACTAAAAGGTGCGTACTATTATTTATGTTGTATTGAATTCATAATGATACCTAAAAAGGGGTCTTCACTACGATGATAGGCATTGGCATTGAACAATATGGAGATGAACAACAGCTAAGAACCATTAACATTCCAACAGAACAAGTAGGGCCAGGGGACGTATTAATCTCGATAAAAGCAAGTGGGGTAAACCCTGTGGACTGGAAAGTACGGGAAGGATTTTTGAAAAATGACTTTCCGTATGAATTACCCCTCATTTTAGGCTGGGATGCAGCAGGGACAGTGACTGCTGTAGGATCCAATGTGAAAGAGTTTCAAGCGGGAGATAATGTCTATTTTAGACCTGAAATGGAGAAGCAGGGTACGTATGCAGATGAAATCGTAGTTCCTGCAAATCTTGTAGCACCGATGCCTGGAGGCTTAACCTATGTTGAGGCAGCTTCACTCCCATTGGTGGGGCTTACGGTTTGGCAGGCTCTTGTAGAAGTAGGAAATGTTCAGCCCGGAGACCATGTTCTAATCTTAGCGGGAAGTGGTGGGATTGGTTCCATTGCCATTCAGGTGGCGAAAGCACGTGGCGCATATGTGGCGACAACGACCAGCTCGAACAATAGTGACTTTGTACGTGATTTAGGAGCGGATGAAGTTCTCGCTTATGATCTGGGCAGCATCGATACAACAACGGAATTTGACTTTATGTTGGATACGCTTGGCGGTGTGGCATACGGAGATGCACTGAAACTCATGAAGAAGGATGCAACAGTTGCCACCATAATAAGCGCACGAGATGTCATTCATCACTGCCATCCGGTTTGAAGATGCCCTTTATAGGGTAAAGGTAAATGTTACCTTACAATAACTAATATTTAACAGGAAGAGGAGAAGATGATTATTATTAACAAACGATTTAAGTGGATGGTACTCACAGCCGTCTTAGTAACAGGAGTTCTATCTGGGTGCGCCGAAAAAGAAGAGAAAGCATCTACTACACCAGTCAGCCCAGATCCCCAACAATCTATCGACACAACGAAAGATAGCCCAACACCAGATTTTAAAGGTACTGCCATTAAAAGTGCAAATGAAGATGTCCAACTGACCTTTCCGAAGGATTGGACAGAAGATAAGGAATTGAACGATTCTGCTATCGTTTCTGCCTCTAATGAGTCCAAGGAGAAATATGTCATGGTTATTGCGAACCAGAAAACAGATTTCTCCGACGATACGAGTTTGGAGGACTTTGTAAACATATTTAAAGAAAGTACTAAAGTTAGTGTAAACGATATGGAAATACTGAGTACAGAAGATACAGAAATCGCAGGTGCTTCAGCGAACTTGGTTGAATTTACGGGTGAGGTTCAAAAGGTTAAGGTTCATTACTTGGCGGCAATAATAGAAAAAGGCAATCGCTTTTACCAGATCATTAGTTGGTCATCAGAGAGCGGGTTTTCAAGCAACAAGGATGAATTCTTGCAGATTATTCAGTCATTTCAGGTTCTGAAGGAAGATGACAGCATAAGCCTATCCCCCACAATTAAATCGGATCAAGGCAAAGCTTCAGAATTCAATAGCGAGGATGGTATGTTAACTATCACCCTTCCTGCTAATTGGGTTGAACAACCGAATCTGATTCCAGATGCGAATATACAGGCTGCCAAAATAGATACGGAAGATTATGTGGGCGTCATATCGGAGGAAAAGGAACTATTCGGTGATGGCGCAGTATTGGAAGATTATCATAAACTGATAGTGGATCAAATGAACGGTTCATTGGAAGACCTAAAGATTACTGATCCGGTCAAGACGAAAGTCGGCGGAAGGGATGCTCTCCAATTCGAGATTTCCGGCGAAGTCAATAAGGTCAAGATCGCATATTTGATTACGGTTGTTGATCATCCAACTCACTTTACGCAGGTCATCTTATGGACGCTTGAACAGTACTTTGGCGATAAAAAACCAGTGTATCAAGATATCACCAATACACTTACTTTTAATGGAGAGTAACTAGCCACTTGGAGATGCGGACGTCCCCGTTGCCAAGGAATATCGGTTTCGATATAACATAACATGATACAAGCTAGCTTCTTCTCTTAGAGAAGGGGCTAGCTTGCGTGATTACAAATTATAAATAATGTATTCGCGATGGTACAATCTCTGTAGCATCAGTGCTATTATACTGAAGAGTTACATTAACAAGGAGGTTAGGAAACAATCATGGTCAAGAAATCTATAAAGCTGTTGGGCTGGATCGTGCTCATTCCAGTTAGTATTATTGCTATATTTCTTATCTATGTTACGGCGACCGATTATAAGCCACCCGTACAGATGGAACTCCATACCGACAATAACAATACCCACATGCTTAAGCAAGGTGACCCATTCGCAGTTACTACCTTCAATATTGGCTATGCGGGGCTCGATCAGGGACAGGACTTCTTCATGGATGGTGGAACAATGTCGCGTTCAAGCAGCAAGAAGCAGACAGAGGAGAATCTATCCTCTATTGCTACTATTTTAAAAGAAATCGGTTCAAATCTGTATTTACTACAGGAGGTCGATAAAGACGCCTCACGTAGCAACCACATCAACGAAGTCGATGAACTAAGTAACTTACTATCAGAATATAGTAGCACGTTTGCCTTTAACTATAAGGTGCCCTGGATACCCGTTCCTGTGTTGCATCCGATGGGTGCGGTACAAAGCGGATTGTTAACATTATCGACGTTTCAAAGTACATCTCATACTCGATTTGATCTGCCTGGTAAAGAAAGCTGGCCTGTGCAGCAGATGGAGTTAGACCGTGCCTTTATTGCAAGTAGATTTCCTGTAGATAACGGTAAGGAACTCGTTCTGATTAATCTGCACTTGTCAGCGTTTGACAAGGGTGGTGAAATTCGGAAACAACAACTGGACTTCCTAGCTGATTACATCAGACAAGAGACGGAGAAGGGGAGTTATCTCCTGCTTGGTGGTGACTGGAATCATTCCCTGCCTGGAACAGAGCCGAAGAAATTCGCTACACAGCAGGAGTGGCCGGAATGGCTACAGAATTTTCCTGAAACCTTCAGCGCAGAAGGCTTCCAATGGGCGAATGATCCGACTATTCCGAGCGTACGGACACTAGATATACCCTATCAGCAGGGTGTGAATTTCCTTGCTGTCATTGATGGCTTCCTCGTATCTCCGAACATCGAGATTGTGAGTGTGAATGGGCATGATCTAGATTTCGAGAACAGTGATCATAACCCGGTAACAGGCCGTTTTATTTTGAAATAAGTATGAGGAGAGGCTGTCTCTAGCCATTTTCATGACTTTTGAGACAGCCCCTAATTTTCGTTCTATAGATGACACGGTAAAATAGTGGTATTTATTTGTTGCCTACATCTTCTGCCTGATCTAGTTCCAATGGCAGAAATGCATAGTCTCCGTCCCTAACAATCTGACATTTACGAACAGGAATAGGGTGTTTGAACAGCGGACCATCTATAACTGTCGTATGGAACTCGCCACCTTCGCCGCAAGGGTCAATGCCACGAGCTTCGAGCTCCTTTACATATTCAAGGGTTAGTATTCGCCCTAAATCGTCTTCTCGCATGCCTAGGGATAGATTCACAGTCACAATGATCGTAATAAATCCAAGGTGGATAAACTCCTCAACTGCTTCTTTATGATCCATTTCCCATAGAGGCATCCCAAGCTTTAATCCCGCATTCTTCGTAACCTTGTCATGCCAACAACCATGAGCAGGCATGTCCAAGTCTCCGGTAACTAACACTTCTGCTCCTTGACTCTTAGCATGCGCTAAGAGTTGCATATACACTTCTTCATAATCAGTCCAACTAGCGGCCCCAGTATATACTGGTAGACCTATAGATTCAGCTTGGGCACGTATGAGCTCTGGAGGCATTCCATGGGATCTAGAACGTTTCCCCTCTTCCTCGAGCATCATGATCAGTCCAACTGCCGTTCCCATTTTCATAGCCTTGTATAGAGCTAGAGAACTGTCCTTTCCTCCACTAAAAGATGCTATAAATTTATGCCTGTGAGCACCATTTTTCCAGTTCACATATTCCACGATTGCGATCTTTCCCCTTTCTGTACCTCTCATCAAACTCTAATGTACCGCCAAAGTCTTTCTCAAAATATAAGAAAGTATAAGATTCACTTGATACTCTATTCCTTATATTTCCGCTGAAACGGGTGCCTTAAAGTGATATGAAGTATCACTAGCATCGAAAGCATAATCTTATTGAAAAAGGACGGCATTGCCGTTTCTACTTGTTTATTATGTATTAACATAAGGGTGATCACAATGAATATCGATGGTGAACCCCATCACAGATAGTGATAAAATGGAAAGTGGAAGTAGTCGTGAACTGTTAACTTAATGTGTCTTTTGAAAATATAAGGAAGTATAAGTTTCACTTGATACTCTAATCCTTATATTTCCGCTAAAACGGGCATCGTCCTTGAAAAAGGACGGCGAAGCCGTTTCTACTTGTAAGGTTATTAATTTTTGTATGCAGAGGAGTGGGAGATCATGGAATATCGTCGTCTCGGAAACAGTGGATTAGAGGTATCGGCATTAGGACTTGGAACCAATGCATTTGGAAAACGGGCTGATCAGGACACATCTACGAAGATCATACATTATGCCTTGGATAGCGGTATTAATTTTATAGACACGGCTAATATTTATGCTAACTCCGAGTCGGAGAGAATTATTGGGCAAGCTTTGGATGGAAGACGAGATAAAGTTGTATTAGCGACAAAGGCTGGTTTAGTGAAGGGCAATGGTCCAAATGAGCGTGGTTCATCACGCTATCATTTGCAACAGGAACTTGAAAACAGTCTTAGACGTTTAAAAACAGATTATATTGATTTGTATCAAATTCATACATTTGACCCGTATACTCCGCTTGACGAAACATTGCGTACCTTGGATGATATGGTTACTTCAGGGAAGGTTCGTTATATTGGAGCATCAAATTATGCTGCATGGGAGTTAATGAAGGCGCAGGGTATTAGCGAGCACAAAGGTTATACGCGGTATGTTTCTACTCAAGTTAGTTATTCTCTCGCGGACCGAACGCCTGAACAGGAACTTGTTCCTTTCTGCTTAGATCAGGGTGTGGGTATTATCCCCTATTTCCCTTTAGCAGGTGGTATTCTAAGTGGAAAATATACGTCAATAGACCAAGCACCTTCAAGTTCAAGAGCGGTTACCGACCCGAACTTTAACAGATTTCTCAATGAAAGAACGATAACACTTGGACAAAATATAAGTAAGCTTGCAGCAGAACATGGCTATACTCCTAATGCGATTTCGATTGCCTGGCTTATGGATCGGCCTGCTGTCTCGACAGTAATAGTGGGTGCTACACGTGTCGAACAACTAGAGGCTAATTTAGAGAGTGTAGATATACATCTCGATACTGAAGTAACTAAACAGTTGGATGAAATCAGCGATCCATTTCGTTATGGTGAACCATTCGCGGTTTACCGTCTAACTTAACTTTATTCAGTCGCACCACTTTAGGAGGGAGGCCACCATGACAAGGTTTGAAATAAGCTCTATGCAAGGTCTACACTATGAACAACGGCGGTTGTTTGTATAGAGCGAAGAAATAATTTGCCGCCTTCCTTGTAGGATGATGGTTGTTTGTAGAATAGACTTTGCTACCTTAAAAACGCCAACTATTTTAAGGAGTAGAGTGATCATGAAATATGTAAACGCTGATCTGATTTTTCCGGAAGAATTGCTAAAGGAAATACAGAAATATGTACATGGTGGCTTAGTGTATGTCCCCAAACCTGAAGAATCACGTAAGAAATGGGGCGAAGTTTCAGGTGGCAGAAGCTATTTGAATCTTAGAAACCATGAGATCCGGCAAAAGTTTTCCGCTGGAATGACAATTGATCAACTTTCAGGTCAATTTTGTCTTTCCTTCGATAGTATTAAGAAGATTGTGTACGTTAAAAAGTAGAGGATACAAGGTCACATTGGATGAAATTCTGATGTGGCCTTTTTGTGCAAAATACATTTTAAAATGTTTATTATATATTATCAGGGTGCCACCACTTTTATAATTACCTGTACAAGGGGGATCAGCATATGATGGAATTTTTTCAGTATGACACTGATGAAAATAGGCGTTCATTGTTAGCACGAGCGAGGAAAGTTGCCTTATCGGCATTACAACAGTATGACTTGGAGTGGGAACGGATTCAATTTATCCAACTGTCAGATACGATCACATATAAAATTGAGACAAGTACCACGGGGTGTTATTTACTTCGTATTCATTCGGCACGACTCTGCAAAGAGGAAATCGCTTCAGAACTTGCCCTTCTTCATGCATTGAACAAATCGAGTGAGCTCAATGTACCAGAGGGGCTGGCAAGCTGTAATGGTACTTATGTATTGGAGATTGGAACGGAAGAAGGATATCGACATCCTTGTGTGACGATGATGCGCTGGGTAGAGGGCGATCATGCAAGCGGGAAGCTTTCGGACAGCTGTGTTTATAATGTGGGCGTTATGATGGGAAGATTGCATCATGAGGCGACAAGCTTTGCTCCACCTGCTAATTTTGTTCGTCCTGAATGGGGTTCTGATCATTTTAGTCGTGAATTTACGAAATTAGAGCCTTACCATACACGTTTTCTATCGAACGAGGGCTGGGAGTTATACCAAGATGCTGCCCAAAAAATACTATCAGAACTTGCTGTAATGGAGCACAGCGACCAGAACTACGGACTCATTCATGGGGATTTACATACGGGTAACATCGTTTTTACCGAGGATCACCCCTATCCGATTGATTTCGGGAGGTGTGGTTATGGGTACTATCTCTATGATATGGCAGGCTTGTTATTAGAGCTTAATCCTAAGCAACGAGGGATGGTTATCCAAGGTTATGAGAGTGTACGACAACTCGAACCGGGCTATATTCGACATCTAGAATGTTTCTTCGTTATGTTTATGATCGAGAATTACTGCCATCATGCTTCTGATCCAAGAGAGACCTCCGGTCTAATCGATGAGCAGAAGTACGCGCAAGCGTACATACGAGAATATTTATGTGGTCATTCATTCTTATTAGAAGTAATCGAACCTCTATTCTAATTATAATGAAAATCACCCTTTTGATGAAATAAATTAAATAGTATTTAAGCATTTCGAAAGATGTATTTTGAATGTGTAGAACTAAAAAAGAGCAATACTAGTAAAGACTAGTATTGCTCTTTTTAACAGATAAAGAATTATATAATTTAGGTTTAGGGTAAGCGATCCTCTATTTCAGATAAAATAGAGGATCGCTTACGCTCCGCCAACAGATGCATAACGTAGAACTAAATTAAGGCAAATGGTACAGACACTAATGTTAGTTTGTATAGTTATCGAAATAACCTTGGATGAAGACAATAGGTGTACCTTTATCTCCGCTTCCTGAAGTTAGATCGGATAGGGAACCGATAAGGTCAGTAAGTTTTCTAGGTGTAGTACCTTGTGTTTCCATCGATCCAACTAGATCAGCATCTTTATTATTAATGAATTGCGAGATCGCTTGTTTAAGTTCTTCTCCTCTTAAATCAGCAAAGTTATTATCAGCAAGATATTTTAACTTTACTTCATTAGGAGTACCATCGAGCCCTGCTGTGTAAGCGGGTGATACAACGGGATCAGCAAGTTCCCATATTTTACCCACTGGATCTTTAAAGGCTCCGTCTCCATAGATCATCACTTCAACATCTTTGCCCGTCTTGTCTTTGAGCATTTGTTGTATTGTATCAACAACAGGTTGGCAATTACGTGGGAATAATTTAACATCGTCTTCTGTTGATTTATTTGATCCTAGCAGACCATAATCTTCATTATATCCACTACCATCAATAGACTCTGACAATATGTTATCTAGGCTATATACTTTCTCCCCACCATTGGCAAGTAATATTTTCTTCGTTCTGAATCTCGTGTGTATATCACAGGCAAGAACATTCTTTGTATAATCTAGAATGGTCCTCGGATTATTGGAGAATATAACTTCACATTCAACACCGTATTCTTCGACTAAAGATTTATAATAATCAATATAATCAACACCTGTAAACGTATGTTTACCGTATCCGAAATGATCACGGAATTGCTTCTCTGTTAGAACATCTGTCCAAGGATTAACTCCCTTTTCATCAAGCATGTCTAAATCCACTAAGTGATTACCCACTTCGTCAGATGGATAGCTGAGCATCAAGACAATTTTTTTAGCCCCTTTGGCAATACCGCGCAGACAGATGGCGAACCGATTACGACTTAGGATTGGGAAAATGACTCCGATCGTATCTTCTCCAAATTTGGAACTAACATCTTTAGCAATATGATCGATCGTAGCATAGTTACCTTGAGCACGAGCAACGATGGATTCTGTTATAGTCACGATATCTTTATCATTAATTGTAAATCCTTCAACTTCTGAAGCTCGTAACACACTAGCTACAACGATTTCTTCGATATTGTCCCCTCGATTTATGATTGGGCAACGTAGACCTCTAACAACTGTTCCAACGACTCTTTCCAATATAATCGCTCCTTATTAACTATGAAATGATAACCATTAAGTTTATGTTAAAATATAAGAAAGTATAAGTTTCACTTGGTACTCTAGTCCTTATATTTCCGCTGAAACGGATGCGTCTGTGAAAAAGGACGGCATAGCTGTTTCTACTTGAGTATGTACCTTACTTGTAATATACATGAGTCCAGTGATATAAGTAAAATGAATATATTGAATGATAGGTATAAGAGGTGCTTATATGGTAAGTAAATTAGATTTGTATAAAGTGTTTTGTAAGGTAGGAAAAAGCGAAAGTTTTTCTAAGGCAGCAAGAGAGCTTTATATGACACAACCTGCGGTTAGCCAAGCGATCATGCAATTAGAAAGAGAACTAGATACACGTCTTTTTAATAGGACACCTAAAGGGGTAACTTTGACAAACGAAGGTAGTCTTTTATTTGAATATGTTAACTCGGCTATTAATTTAATTGTTGTTGGGGAAGAAAAGATTTTGGAGTTTAAGAATTTAACGACAGGTGAATTAAAGATCGGTGTGGGTGATACGATTTCCAGGTATTATTTACTCCCCTACTTAGAAGATTTCCATAATAGATATCCAAATATCAAGTTTAAAATAGTTAATGGCACAACATTAGAGATCTGTTCTATATTGAAATCAGGTGAAGTGGATATTGGAATTTGTAATTTTCCGCTGGATGATCCTACATTAGAGCTCCGTTCATGTATAGATATTCATGATATATTTGTGTGTGGGGAGAAATATAAGGCAATATTATCTGAACCTTTAACCCTTGATGAAGTAGTCAAATTGCCGTTAATATTACTTGAACCGAATTCAAATTCCAGGAAGTATGTCGAGGATTATATGATCTCTAAAGGTGTAAAGATTTCTCCGGAATTTGAATTAGGATCACATGATTTATTGTTGGAGTTTGCCAAAATCAATTTAGGGATAGCCTGTGTGACGAAAGAATTCTCCCAAGAGTATTTAAATAAAGGTTTATTATATGAAGTACACCTCACTGAAGAAATACCGAAGAGAAGTATAGGCGTTTGCTTTTTGAAAAGTGTACCCTTGTCACCAGCATCCACAAAGTTTGTGGAGATTATAGAGAATAAATAGGTTTGTCAATATGTGAAGACTATGGCAGTATAGAAGCATTAACCATAACGAATGGAGGACATTACATCATGTCTAATTTACCAAATTGTCCAGAGTGTAATTCAGAATACACTTATGAGGATGGAAGTCTGTTAGTTTGTCCAGAATGTGCCCATGAGTGGACTTTAGAATCAGAGACCGAGAATAATGAAGATACAAAGGTTGTCAAAGATGCGAATGGTAACGTCTTAAACGATGGGGACTCTATCACGGTAATTAAAGATCTCAAAGTCAAAGGAAGCTCATCGGTTGTAAAACTAGGTACAAAAGTAAAAAATATACGACTAGTTGATGGAGATCATGATATTGACTGCAAAATTGATGGCTTTGGAGCCATGAAGTTAAAATCAGAATTTGTTAAAAAGTTATAAATGCGTTGTGGATTTATATTGCAACACTAACGATTCGGTTGCGCCCTTCTTCTTTGGCTTGATATAAAGCTTTATCCACGGACTCAAACAAATCATTTAAATTAATTTTGGGGTTGTTTGTATTTAAATTCGTTGAATTATTAATGGATAGCAACCCCATACTTATCGTGATGGATACAAAATAAGCGCCATCATCGATAGCCACTTTATTCATCTCGATGGTTGATTTAACACGTTCAGCCAGAATATTTGCCTGTAATTGATTCGTATTTGGTAAATAGACTATAAATTCCTCTCCACCATAGCGGGCCAAAATGTCAGCTTGCCGAAGCGTTTTTTTGATGATATCTACAGTCTTACATAGCACGATATCGCCGACCAAATGGCCATAATTGTCATTGATTGATTTAAAAAGGTCGATATCTAATAAAAAGATTGCAAATGGTGATTGATATTTCATGTTTTTCATCACTTCTTGCTCTAGCTGTTGCGTCAAGTAGTGACGATTATAACAGCCTGTTAAGCTGTCGGTTAGGGCCATCTGTTTGAGTTTCCGGTTAGTTTGAAACAGTTCATTCTGTATTCTAATTAGTGCTAGATTACGTTCCTGTAGGATCTCATTTTGAAGGTGGGCCTCATCAATGAGTTGGTGAAGTTCGGTCATATCCTGAAACGTTACAATTCGTCCAACCATGACATCATTAACTAGAATAGGTGCAGCATGAATCTTGGTATATATATTGAATTGTGGATAGAAAGCTTCAATTTCTGCCCGCTCCAAAGGCTGTTCTCGATAAGTATGAAGGAACACATCAAATTGGCTAGTAGATTGTTCTCGTGGCAGGATCATCTCTATATTGAAGTGATCACCTATATGTATGAAGTTAACATAGGGAAGCAGCGGCTGATTTACTTCTACAACATGTTGATTATCATCGAGTACCACAATCCCATGGCCTATGGTGTTAATAATATCTTGATGAGCGATGGTTACAAGATCAAATACTTTATCGCGATGAATGGCAATAACGAAAAAGATAGCAGATAGTGAAATACCAAGAGATGTCATTCCCGGGATGACTGGTGATAGCGCTAAGGTAACATTGAGGAAGACGTCCAATAATATAAATGCAGTTAGCACGACAACCCCTTTGAGCACATGCGCGACTTGCTTTTTGATACGGGGCGTGTTGTTTGATACTAGAGCTAAATAGATAATATAAAGCGAAATAATAACATAGGTAATCATGACCGTAATCATAAACCAAAAGATCGGACCATAGGATCTCTGAATGTAACCTCCGTACATAGGAAGGACAAACAACCCGTTTGGATTGACAATCACGCCGAGCGTTATGAATAGTGCTGAAACCAACAGGACCAAGGATACCCTTTTTCTCAGAAGATGCAATTGATCGGTGAGGGAAATTGTGAAAAGGAACCATCCAGTAATGATTAGCACTGCGTCAACAAATGCGAGCTTCACATAAAACAATTGAAACTGAGGGTTCTCCGTTGTTTTGATGGCAAACTGACATAAGGGCCATAACATCATGGCAAAGTGGAGTACTAAATAGACTTTATGCAGCTTGGTGATTGTAACAGAAAAAAATACATATACGAACAAAATAAACAAAACCAGGAACAACATTAAGTCAATCCACATTACCAGCCCCACGAGAGTACACCTTCTTATTTAAGAGTAGTTATTCTGTAATCTGATTTAGGTTGAAAGTCTTACATTATAAATCTAATATATAAGTATAGGGAAAATAATACAATACTAACAGGTGAATTAAAGGTGTTATGAGATAATAAGCCAGTTGAGGTGATATCCTCAACTGGCTTATTATGAATTCATAATTTAAGTGCCATACTGGACATCACGTGGAGTGCCAATTCCGGTATTCTCCCATTCGGTTAGCAACTTCTTCACGTCCTGTGCTGATTTCGGCTTGCTAAACAAATAGCCCTGAATTTTGTCACAGTTCTGTTCTTGCAAGTACTCCAGTTGTACGGTCTGCTCCACGCCCTCCGCGACGACACACATGTTCATTCTTTTGCCAATGATGATGATTTGCTCGATCAGAGCAGTTTGATGTGTCCCCGCATGAATCGAATCAATAAAGGACTTGTCTATCTTTAAAGTGGAGATCGGCAAATGGGTCAGATAACTTAAAGAAGAATACCCAGTCCCGAAATCGTCCAATGCAATTCTGATGTTGTGTCCTCGTAGTTCATTCAGCCGACTACTCACATGATCGTAAGATTCAACCAGAATGGACTCCGTGATTTCGAGTTCCAGATAATCCGGTTTAAGTCCACAAGTTCGTAGTGTATCTAGAACAAGCTCATTAAAATCAGTCTGTAATAGCTGTAGCATCGAAATATTGACGGATATCGTTAAATGCTGTAAGCCCTGATCATGAAGACTCTTCAGGAAAGTGCAAGCTGTGCGTAGAACCCATGCCCCCAGAGGAATAATGAGATGCGAATCCTCAGCTATCTTGATAAATTTAAGAGGAGAGACAAATCCTAGTTCCGGGCTATTCCAGCGTAAAAGGGCCTCCAGCCCGGTTACCTTGTTCAGTGCTAGATCTACCTGAGGCTGATAAAAGAGTTCAAATTCATTTCGCGCCATGGCCGAATATAACTGTTTCTCAATGTTCATCCTTTCGGCGAAGGTATCATTCATTGGATGATCAAAGACGACAATCTTACCTTTCCCTGCTTCCTTGGCCCTGTGCATGGCAATGTCTGCACGTTTAATCAATTCCATAATGTCGTTGCCGTGCTCAGGATAAATGCTAATTCCAATACTGATGCTGATGTGCAGAAGACTGTTATCCATCTCGACGGGTTCCTTGAAACTGGCAAGGATGCAGTCGGCAACCTTAGATATTTCCTCTGTATTCTCGATGGAATGTAGAAGAATGATAAATTCATCACCGCCAAACCGATAAACGTCCCCCTTATTCGCCACAATGGAGAGTAGCCTGTCGCTGACCTTAGCAATCAGACGGTCACCGAATCCATGACCCATCGTATCGTTAATATATTTAAAGTTATCGATGTCCACAAACATCAGGGCTGCACTGTTATCGGAACCCGCAAGGATGGTGTTAGTTCCATTCTCGTATAAGGCCATCTTGTTGGGCAAGCCAGTCAATACATCATGATAGGCCAGATAAAACATCTTCTCTTCACTTTCGGTAAGCTTGCGCTGATTCTCAATAAGTTGATCGTATTGCTGTCTAAGCTCATCCTCAGTAGCTATGATCTCCTCGTATGCAGACTCGAGGCTTTCATGGGCGTAGACTTTATCTATGTAAGCGACCCCCAGCTTATTCTCTATCCTTTTGATACGATTGACCGTTCCCAGAATGAGAAAAAAGATAAGTGCAGCCGTCATACTCACAAAGAGCCAGCCTTTGATCATATGAATCAGTGTGACCCATTTACTATTTGATATGAAAGCGGAAACGGCTCTATCCGTTAATAGAATCCATAGGCACCCTACGACGAAATATATTCCGGAAATTCTAATAGAACTTCGCAGGGGACTGAAGGTTTGTTTCGTTGGCGGCTTCCGTAGTGTTCTCTTATGTAAAGTGTTTCCCGCATCAGGGGTTCTTTTGCCTTTATCTCTTTGTAGCATAGTGCCCCTCCATTTCAAGCCTGATCCATCATCTTGCTTTTAGAAAATTCAACATATTTATTCGAATTCCTCTATTTAACAACAAATTTTCACAAATATTTACGATATGCCCTTATAAATGCCGTCTGATGCCGGCGTAATGGTGAATAAACCGAACATTCCATTCTTGTCGAGAAGCCATTTCACCCGTATAATGAGGTAATGCGGCAATTAGATGAAGTGCAAAAGTAACCTACGAGGGGTAAATCATGATGCGTATAGCAATTTTGGGCAGTAGTGGTGGGAATTTATTTAATCTGGGGGGAAAAGACCCCGAAAAGTTAATCGGTGAAATTGTTACACAAAGTAAGAGTGCAGGTATTGAGATCGGGTTGGTGCAATTCATTGCAGCAGCGGAATCTATGGATATCGCCAAAGAGAAAACAACGGCTTCGTTATATGTATGGGATGCAGATGAAACGCGTATCTCAAAGACCCACGAGGGATTGTTGAAAGATACGAATCAAGCAGCGACGGAGTTAGATGCGGAAATCGCCAGTCAGATCCAAGCCGGTCATATCGATGGTGTTATTGTTATGAGCGCCGACCCGAATCATGTTAATAAGCTAGCGATTCTGGCAGCGGCAGAGAAAGGAATCCCTATCGTTGGAACGGGGGGCACATCGATGGCGCTTATTAGTTCAAAAGGGGCAAACGTCATTGCGGCATCGGGGACGACAGGAACGACGAACCGGACAAGGGCTGTGTCTTTTATGACCTCGTTATGCAAGTATTGGGGAATAAAGTATTATCCCGTTCTTGGAGATCCACAATCCACGAATCTATCAGCATCCGGTAGTCCATGGCGAAGAATCAATCTGAAAGGCATTATGCAATCTTCCCTACCTGGATTTATCGCATTGGCTATTGTATTGGCGATTAGCCAGATTCCTGCTCTAAAAGGATTCAGTGAAGTATTTGATATCATGCTAAAAGCATTACCTGTAGTTCTAGCTGTCATTGCGGCCAAGCAGATCTCCGATCTGGATGAAGTATCTATTGTAGCTGGTGTCATTGCAGGAGTACTATCCATCGAAGGCGGTATTATTGGCGGTATTATCGGTGGAATAGGGGCTGGGTTGCTTGTTCAATTCTTGTTTGTAAAATGTGTGCAGTGGCGTTTCCCGATGACGACAGCCAATATCGTGGCTGGAGGTTTCGCAGGTCTTATATCCGGACTTATTATGTATTACTTGATCTCCCCGTTCGCGCTACAGGCAGGGGAATTTATTAAATATATCATTAATGAGGCAATATTATTTAATCCCATTCTAGCTGGTGTTATTGGGGGGCTATTGATCTGGCCTGCCATACTTGGCGGTGTATATCATGCGGCCATTCTACCGATCGTATTGCTTGAAATGGAGAAGACAGGGAATAGCTTCTTGGGAGCGGTAGATATGGTAGGGCTGGTTATGGTCTCAGCAGGAATTACACTAGCGAATATTATTGCTCCTAGAGATAAAGGGGAAGCCGCTGTAGCTACTCCCGGATTTCTGATCAATATGGGATTTGGTACATTCGTTGAGGCAGCGTATCCTTTCATGTTCTCTAATAAAATGGTCTTTGCAGGCGCGATTTTTTCCGCTGGCGTAGGTGGCGGATTGGTCGGCGTGTTTAACGTTCGAGGTACCGCATATGTTCCTTCATTTATGGGACCGTTCTTGTCTAATAACTGGCTTGGTTTCTCCATTTCGATGTTGGTGGCTTTACTGCTGGCACTACTTATTACGTTAGTAGCTAACAAAACAGTCAAGAAGAAACAAGTAGAGCAGAGCGTACATGTGAAGTAATCGTTTAAGGTTTGTTCTGATGCCTATTTCGATAAACGGCAGGAGTTAGCGTTGCGAACTTTTTGAATGTTTTGATGAAATATCCAGCATCACAAAATCCCAATTCATCACTTATTTGATGGATGGGTTGATCCGTTGTCTCAAGAAGCTGCTTGGCCCACTCCATTTTTAAGCGTGGAATAAAGACAGAGAAGTTTTCTCCAGTTTCTTTTATAAATATGCGGCTGAAATAACTCGGGCTAATGTGACATCGTTTCGCCATGTCACTTAAGGAAATACTATCGTTCTTATGGTGATAGATGTAATCAAAAGCCGGTTGAAGCAATGGGTTAGTTGAACGGATTTCATTGGATGTAAACTTTTTTATTTTATTGTCAAGAAGAGTACTGGAAAGCTCAGTTTGAATAGCTTGTATATTCCGATAATTACGATCAGAAGTGCTAATTGAATCTAAAGACGGGTTAGCTCTATCCATGGATAGGGCTTTTTTATACATATCTATCGTTGAATTCTTATGAATAGCTTCTTCTACGATGTAGTTGCATAGGTGAAATAACATATCGGCGATGGTAGAGACTTCTTCGTATGACAAGGTGGGTAATGAAAGATAGTCTTCTTCTAAAGCCTTGAACTTGTCATCTGTTTCTGGGCTAGCCGGACGAGTTACAATTTGTTCAAGTGGCGTATCTGTATCGCGGAGCTTAATTTGTCCAGCCATGATGGCTCCAATATATTGATTATCTATAATGATAGGAATGGCAATATCAATAATATTGAAATGGCACATATAGATATAGGGTTTATTCAGCCGTACGGCTTCCAATCCACCTCTGGCATCACATGTCTGGCAATAGGGTGAGAGTACGGAATCTTTCCTTACGCCTTGGCAAAAGGGTTGACAGTAACTATGCTCCGTAACAGGTGTACCTTTGTAATCAACTGTAATGATCGCCATTTTGGTGACCAGCGCAAGAGAGTCTTGCAACTTATGCCATTTCTCTAAATCGATAATCTTGTCTAAACTAAACAACGAATGGTTCATTAGTGTACACTCCCTATAGTTGAATAGAAATATGGAAATGGGAATAGAATATAAAGATGAAAGTATGAGCATGACACTTTTATTATACTGTATTAACCTCATAAGAGGACAAGATTATACTATTTGGGAGATAGATAACATAAAAACACAATCTGAAAGCGCTTATAATTGCAGGTATAGTTCGATGATAACTAACCATAGTAGGACTATAATAGAATCATAGCAATCAAAGGAGGAATTTATGATGAGAAAAGCCTTTATTAGCCCATCTAAGTATGTTCAGGGAGAAGATGAATTACTAAATTTGGGGTACTTCGTAAAAACATTCGGAGATTCAGCACTACTCATTGCACATTCAGATGATGTAAAGCGAGTGAAAGATAAACTAGAATCTACTATAAATAAATTTAATATCACACTGATTGAAAGTAACTTCCAAGGGGAGTGCTCACGTGAAGAAGTTCAGAGATTGCAACAATTGGCTAAAGAACATTCCTGTTCCTGTACGATTGGATTAGGCGGAGGTAAGGCCATTGATACAGCGAAGTGCGTAGCAGAAGGTGAAGCTTTAATTATTGTGCCAACGATCGCAGCAACCGACGCACCAACAAGTCATTCAGCTGTACTGTATACCCCAGAAGGAGAGTTTGATGAGTATGCGTATTTTAAACAAAGCCCTAGTGTGGTTATGATTGATACGACTGTTATTGCAAACGCGCCTACAAGATTTCTTGTGTCAGGGATGGGAGATGCGCTCTCTACTTATTTCGAAGCTAGAGCAACCTCAAGATCGTACTCTAATGTCAATGCGGGAATGCCATGCGGTGTTCGTGAAGGAGTCTGTGGTGAGGCGAAAGGAACCAATACAGCGCTAGTACTAGCTAAGTTTTGCTATGACACCATATTGAAAGATGGTCTTCAGGCGAAGGTAGCTTCTGATTGTAATATGGTAACTCCTGCACTTGAGAATATTATTGAAGCGAATATCCTTTTATCGGGGCTTGGTTTTGAAAGTGGTGGTTTAGCTGCTGCTCATGCCATCCATAATGGCTTAACTTCACTTGAGGGGACTCATCATTATTATCATGGTGAAAAGGTAGCTTTCAGTACGATAGCCCAATTAGTTCTGGAAAATGCAGATCAAGATGAATTAAATGAAGTATTCGCATTTTGTCTATCGGTTGGACTTCCAGTATGTCTCGCAGACATTGGCGTGGATAGTGTTTCATACGAGGAAGCGCTGGCTGTAGCTCGAATCGCTTGTATTCCGGCAGAATCTATTCATTCGATGCCATTTCCAATCACGGAGGAAGCTGTGGCAGCGGCCATTATGGTAGCTGATCAACTTGGTCGACAATACAAATTAAGTAAGGGTGAATAACATGAAGAAAATAATGAATAAGCCTGAGACGCTAGTAAGAGAGATGTGTAATGGCTTAGTTCTAGCACATCCAAACTTAGCGTTTAATAGTAAATATAAGATCATTCAGAAAAAGGAATTAAACAAAGATAAAGTAACACTGATCAGTGGTGGGGGTAGTGGGCATGAACCAGCGCATGCCGGTTTTGTGGGAAAAGGGATGCTAGACGTAGCTGTGTGTGGCGATGTATTTGCCTCCCCTTCTCAAATTCAAGTGTACCAAGCGATTCGATCCACTGCGTCCAATAAAGGAACGCTATTAATTATTAAAAATTACAGCGGCGATATTATGAATTTCAAGAATGCAGCTCATCTTGCAAGTGAAGATGGAATACAGGTCGATTATGTTAAAGTGGATGATGATATTGCTGTTGAAGATAGTCTCTATACCGTTGGAAAAAGAGGCGTTGCGGGAACAGTCTTCGTTCATAAAATAGCGGGTGCAGCTGCTGAGCAAGGAATGTCTTTGAGTCAAGTGAAGGAAGTGGCTCAGAAAGCGATCGACCATACCAAAAGTATAGGGTTTGCTTACACCTCCTGCACGGTTCCTGCTAAGGGAACTCCAACCTTTACTCTTGAAGAGAATGAGATGGAGTATGGTGTGGGTATTCACGGCGAACCAGGAATTCGAAGAGAAGCCATGGTGTCAGCGGATGAATTGGCAAGCAGAATGGTGACGGCATTATTGGAGAGTTTGAAGATCGATCAGGACGCTGAGCAGGAAGTTGCCGTATTGATCAATGGATTTGGTGGAACTCCACTCCAAGAATTGTATCTGTTGAATAACTCCGTCATCCGTGAATTAGTATCCAGAAATAAAATGATCTATAAAGTGTTTGTTGGAAATTACATGACGAGTATAGATATGGTCGGGGCATCTGTTTCAATTATGAAACTGGACGATCAGTTGAAGCAACTATTGAGTGAAGCATGTGATACGCCAGCATTATTCATTCATGAACCTTTCGACCAAGTGAACTACACCGAGGTCGTATTGGAGGAAGATGAGAATACGTCTGTATCCTACACTTGTGTGACGGATGAAGACTTTGCGAAGACTGGAAATGATACATTTTCTTTAAATAATATCATTTATCTTCTTGATAAAATGAGTGAAATCATCATTGAGAATGAGATTCCATTCTGTGAGCTAGATGCTCATGCGGGTGACGGTGACTTTGGTATGAGTGTTGCGAAGGGATTCAAGCAATTAAAGACAGAGTGGCATGATCTCGTAACAAACCACACAACGGATATTGGAAGTTTCCTAGATGCGTGTTCCCTCATTATTATGGAGCATTGTGGAGGGGCTTCTGGTCCAATCTGGGGATCAGCATTTCGAGCAGCTAGTAAGAATGTTGGAAACAAACAAGAACTATCCATTGATGAGTTCGCTCAAATGATGGCCGCCGTTGTTAAAGGCATTCAGGATACAGGTGAGAGAGCTTTCGGCCGTGGTGCCGTCGTTGGAGACAAAACATTGATTGATGCGCTAGTTCCTTATGCCGAATCTTGGGCAAAGAGTGCACTTGATGGCGATGACATTAAAGTTGCCTCAACGAAAGCAGCTAATGCGGCTGTCCAAGGAGCGAAACAGACGGAGGCAATTGTTGCTCGAATGGGAAGAGCAGGTACCGTTGGTGAGAGAAGTATAGGTTATCCCGACGCAGGCGCTCATGCATTAGGGGTTATTTTTACAGAACTTTCAAAAGTAATAAAGTAAATCGTAGGGTTTCTCAGAAATAAAATTGAAGCTTGAAAATGACCGGAGTAGCTTATGCTACATCCGGTCTTTGATGTGGAACTTAGGAATTGCTTCTATGGATGGCTTCATTCTTCCGCAAATTTTCTATTGTACTAATGACTCTTATGCGAGTATCTAAATCTACCGGATGACCAAACGCCAGTTCTAATGCCCATAGAACTGCACCCGTTGCGGGCGGAACATTTAGAATGATGTAATTGCATTGGTGATGGGTTAATTCTTCAACATAATTTTTGTATAGTTTAAACAGCAGAGGACTTTCTGCTTTGACCCACACAGAACCAGCAAGAACGATATCGACATCATGATCAAAATCCAAATTGTGCATACAGCCTACGGTGGAGTATGCCAGTTGATTGGCAGTGTAGTCTAGAATATCTAAGGCTACTGGATCACCGTTATCAGCAGCAGCAAACATAATTTGCATCAGCATGGTATTAGGGAGAGTCCGCTTAAGAGTGCCATCTACTGCATATTCAATGAAGAATTCTTTACTTGGTATTTGCATCAGTTTCATAACAGGGTCAGTCATTTGGGTTTCTCGACCCATGCGGTAGAAGGAGTCATATACTGCACGAAGAACTTTTCGAGCTAGAAAGAAACCTCCAGCTTCATCACCAGAAAGTTCACTGCCTACACCTCCTACCTGAAGACGATTTCCGCTCGGAGAGATGCCGCCAGTTGAGGTGCCAGAGCCATTAATGGAGCAGATCCCGAAGCCCTTATGGCTACCAGCTTTCACCCCTAGAAAGGAATCATTGTCCAATACATAATGTGTAAATCCGATACGTTCAATAACCTGGCAGAGGTTTGTCTTTTGAGACGGAATATCCGCACCAGCCAGTCCGAAGGCTCCAGCTGCAATATCATCCATGGATAGCCGATTACGCGTAAGCAATTGCTGAATATTCTCATTCATGATGCGATATGCACTTATATAAGCGTCCGGAAAACGCTCATGACTGCATGTGCCTGTATTTATGTGATCGACAAAGTTCCCTTGGACATCAAACAGGAAATAGTCCGTTTTGCTGTTACCACCATCAACGCCAATGATGTAGTTTTTGTCCATAATACCTCCTGTCATATTAGTCCTCTTCTTTGAAAAACTGCGGAAGATATGCCTTGTGAGCTTCCTTCATTTCAATGAAACAGGCATGCGCTACATCGTAGTCACCTACCAATGGATTCATCATCAGCGCACGCATAGCGGCATCTTCATTACCGTATACTGCAGCAGCTACGGTCTCGCGCTCATAGGCTTTGATCATACGCATATAGTCGATGATATGTTGATTATGGAAACCACTGATCTTAATGGGTTTGGCACCGTCTTTCCCAACAACAGCACAAACTTCAATAGCGTCGGAGTCCTCCATGAAGTCTAATGCACCCTTATTAAGGAGGTTGACAACATGCACCTCTTGTTTGTCATTGTAGATTGCATCAACGAGACTGATCGCAACTTCTGAATAGTTTGCGCCACCGCGAGTGGACAATAGTTCTGGCTTTGTATGGAGAGTGGAATCTAAATAGATATTTAATAGTTCTTCCTCGATTTGCATGCATTTCTCACCTCTTGTTAACTCGCTATCTTGGGTGAGTTTAAGCTTTTTCTCTTTGAAGTAGTAATATTCCATATAAGAAGATGGAATAGCACCAACCAGTTGGATTAACTCCTTGCTGAATCCACTAGAAGGAATATTCTGCATGGCCTCGCTGTTGAGTCCCATATCTAACGCTGTTTTCAGATAATCCTTACCATCTTGCTCAATGGCAGTAATCCAGCTTAGATGGTTGAGTCCAACATAGGTGATTTTCTCCTGTTTTAGCTGGAGGGATTCACGAATGCTTTTGAACATGTTGAAAGGAACATTGCATAGACCGATCATCTTCACATCGGTATGGTTGAGTAAAGCTTCTGTAAGAATTCCGGCTGGATTGGAGAAGTTGATGAGCCACGCATTCGGGCAGAGCACTTTCATGCGTTCCGCAACATGGAGCATAGCTGGAATGGTACGCATAGCTTTGAAGAATCCACCTATACCGCAGGTTTCCTGACCTATTAGATCATATTTGAGAGGGATTTTCTCGTCCAATACCCTGGCGGGCAACTTGCCTACACGAATTTGACCTAGCACGAAATCGGCATCCTGCAGCGCTTCATCCAAGTCCTGAGTCATGATAACACGACAAGGGATATTCTCGGCCTGTATCATACGCTCACAAAGATTTCCCACGATTTCCAGTTTTCTTTCATCAATATCCATAAGTACTAGCTCACCAATGGGTAATACATCTTTGCGCTTAATCATACCTTCGATCAGTTCTGGAGTGTAGGTACTACCTGAGCCAATAATGGCTATTTTCAACTTGACCTTGTTCATGTTATCCACCTTTCGATGACTATCTACTGTAGAAATTAACTTAAACTCGCTGCTATTATAGCATTTCATTTAGAAATTCTGCAATATAAAATAGAAATAAAAAATTACTATGCAGTTAATACTCCGAAATAAAATTTCTATTCTAGAATTCACAATTTTGAAAGTATTCCTGTTCTTGAACTTGTTTTCTGGAATAAATACGCTTATGATAATATAGAATTAGACGGATCGAAATGTAACATTCCAGTTTGTTCAGTTTAGCTTAGCTTGGAGAATATATTATGAGTAGGTAATTAAGATGGCAATTAATGATAATATTTTGATCAAGATTCGGGATATGAAGGATAGCTTGACACCAGTTGAGAGACTGGTGGCTGAATATATTTTAGATAATATGGAGGATATACCCCATCTTTCCATCAAGAGTCTTGCTCAACTGAGTAAGACTAGTGATGCATCTGTTCTTCGTTTCTGTAAAACAATGGGTTATATCGGTTATCGCAACTTTATTGTTAGTATTTCTGCATCACTTGGCTCTATGGATGAGCTGCAGAAGGACCCCTATACGGATATTCAACCAGGTGATGATCTTTCAACCATCATCGCCAATATTTCTCGGAACAACTGTAAATCAATTGAGGATACCCTCAGTGTCATCAATCGGGATGAGATCGCCCGTGCTGTAAAGGTTCTTCGGAGCAGTAACCGTATTGCTTTTTTTGGAATCGGTGCTTCGGGTCTGGTCGGTATAGACGCGGAACAAAAGTTCTCCCGGATTAACAAGATGTGCCACACTTATACTGACGGTCACAGTCAACTCACTGCTGCTACACTGCTGGAAAGGAGTGATGTTGCTATCTTCATCTCGAACTCCGGTGATACAGTGGAGATTCTTGATTCGCTGGAAATTGCCAAGAAGAATGGCGCATGTGTTATTGCGATTACGAAATATAATAAAAGCGAGTTAGCGGATAAAGCGAATATCGTGCTGAGTATTTCTACTCCAGAGGTTTCCATTAGAAGCGGTGCCACGGGATCACGAATCGCTATGCTCACCGTAGTTGATATTCTTTTTGCAGGTGTAGCCAGTGCGGAATACCAGAATGTAAAGAAATATTTGACTAAGACTCACAACATTTTATCAAGCAAGCATCGTAAATAAAGTGATATGGACGTCGGCTAAGCGTAATGTGCCGATGTCTTTTTTTGTCGCTTTATAAAATAATAAAACAGTATATTACTCCATTATAAAATATTATTTCAAAAACTATTGACGAAACGTCATGGTCTAGTTAATATAAAATTTAGAATATAGATGGATTGAAGAGGGTCATGCGGGGTAATATCTGTTGACTTAATGATCCAAAATAATCAGGATAGGAAGATGAATTATGAATGAATACTTTGCGGGATTGACTACGGAGGAGATTAACCAGGATACGCTGATGATTGATGAATGTACCACGGAACAAATGTTGCAACTCCTGAATATGGAGGATGCTAAGGTTCCAGCGGCAGTGGCTGCGGAAATTCCGCAAATAATGAAAGCGATTGATATTTTACATCATGTGCTCAAAAATGGTGGAAGAATGTTTTATATAGGAGCTGGCACATCTGGGAGAATGGGTGTGTTGGATGCATCAGAATGCCCACCTACCTTCGGCATTGATCCTATGCTAGTGCAAGGTCATATTGCTGGAGGAGATATCGCATTAAGATTAGCTGTTGAAGGTTTTGAAGACAACGCAGAGGAGGGGATCGCTTTAATTGAGCGGTGCGGTGTGACGAAGAATGACGTAGTTGTTGGTATTACTGCGAGTGGCAGTGCAGCTTTCGTCATTGCTGGTTTGGAAAGGGCCGCTGAGATCGGTGCCGCAACAATAGGTGTAGTGAACAACAAAAATTCTAAATTGGAGGGCGTCTGCAACATTTGTATTGCACCTGTGACTGGGCCGGAGGTTATTATGGGCTCTACTCGATTAAAGGCGGGTTCTGCACAGAAGTTGGTTCTTAACATGCTTACGACTTGTACGATGGTGAAACTTGGTAAGACCTATAACAATCTAATGGTAGACTTAAAGGCAAGCAATATAAAGTTATACGATCGCTCTATTCGTATCATTAAGGCCGCAACTGACGTGGACACTGACACAGCAGGGAATTATCTTGAAAGGGCTTCCATGAGCTGTAAACTGGCGATTATGATGATCAAAACCGGTTTGGATGCAAGGGAGGCAGAGCAAGCATTGAATGAGTGTGACGGAAGTCTGAAGGCAGCAATACGTACATTCAGCAAAGTTGTTTAATCTGCAATTGATCGTGTTCTAAACTATACGGATATCATTTTAGGAGGCTAATTATTATGAGAAAAAAAGGGCATGTTTTAGCATCAATCTTGGCTTTGACTTTAACGTTGACCACACTGACAGCATGCGGTAGTTCACCGACTAAGGAAAGTACCAGCCCTAAGCCTTCAACTACGGAAAGCGTAAAGCCCACAGCTGATGCAAAAGACACCATTACTGCTCTGCTTCCACCAGTTTCAGGAAACTTTCAAGACAACTTTATACAGATGGAAAAGGACTTTAAAGAATTATATCCTAATTTGACCTTGAAAATCGAACCAGCTAGCTGGGAAGATATGACGCAGAAGCTGGATACACAGGTTAATGCAGGTAGCCCTCCAGATATCGCCTTTATTGGTTCGGATGGTATTTCTAAATATATGCAGCAGGAAATGCTCATGGACATCACAGATATTGCAACGCCAGAAATGATTAAAGATTATGATGAAATTCCATTGGAATATATGAAGAAGGGTGAGGGCCTATATGGCTTTCCGGGTTATATGGAAGTCCATGCATTGGGCGGAAATAAGGCATTTCTAGAAGAAGCGGGAATTGATTGGAAAAGTGTTCAGAAAAACGGTTGGACATACGAGGAATTCCGCGAATCCATCAAAAAAGGTGTAGTTAAGGATGGAAGCGCTACTTCTCGATACGGATTTGTATTCGCGACCGCGGGCGTTACTTCTAAAGATTACTTGAATATCTTGATCAAAAGCGCAGGTATGCCAGCCGCATTTAATAAAGAATTAAAATTCGCTTACACTAGCAAAAACTATTTGGAAGTTTTAAAAGCTGTTCGTGAACTTATTGATGATGGTTCAATGCCTAAAGAGCTTAGCTCGGTGGATGCAGGTAAACGTTGGAATATGTTCCTTACGGGTCAAACCATGATAACAGGTAAAGGCCTTGCTACTTTTGAGAATTCCGCTAATAAGAATAACGCGAAGATTAAGGCCAATGATGGAAGCGCTGTACAAGGAAGTATTGAAGTCGAATATATGGTCTTGCCTGTCCCTTCATTCTTGGGTGAGGAACCGATGTCTAGTACTGTTGTAGATGGATATGTTACTTTCCGTGGTAAAAAGGAACCAACAGCTGAGCATAAGGAAAATGTAGTAAAGGCAGCTTATTTCTTAGCTAGCGGTAAGGTTTCAGCAACGACTAATAATGATCTCTTCGCAGCACACATCACTGACAGCGGTAGAAAAGCTGCTGAAAGCATGACGATTGACAGAAATCCTGAAAATGTAGCAGCAGTTGAAGTTCTACTATCTCACGCTACACCTGCACGCCCTGATATTCCAGCGGAATTAGGTGCAAAAGCTATAAAGATTGAGGATGAAGTTATTATTCCTAAATTACAAGCGTTACTAGCAGGTGAAATTACTCCTGAAGTGATGTATGAAGCAGTAAAAGAAGCAGCAATTAAAGCATTCGGTGAAGACGGAATTGTAAAGTAATAGTTAATTTAATCGGATAGTCATGTGAATTTACATATGACTATCCGAGATATATTTGAGAGACTGATTATTGAAAAGGGGTTTTGCAATATGATTCAGTCAGCTAAACCAATAAGAAAACGTAGAATAAAGGGAGATGGAGTCTGGGGATATGGGTTTATCGCAGTTGCTTTGGTTATTTTTGCGATGTTTACGGCATATCCAGTTTTTAGCGCCTTCATTATCAGTTTTCAGCAATATAAACCTCTGGGTTCCAGCTATATAGGCTTTGATAATTATATCAATACATTAGGTGACTCCTTATTTTGGAAGTCCATAAAAAATACCATCGTGTATACGATATTAACAGTACCAGTAGCCCTACTTCTTTCATTTGCCGTCGCTATTTTGATTCTACCGCTAAGGAAATGGTTGCAGACGACGTTTAAAGCAGTCTATTATTTGCCAGCCGTCGCTTCTGGCGTTTCATTATCAGTCGTATGGCTCTGGATTTATGATCCAATGCCATCTGGAATTTTCAACAAGCTTATTGGTTTATTCGGTATTCAGAACCAGAACTGGTTGGGATCCAGTAGTACGGCCATGTTCTCTTTGGTTATTATGGCATGGTTATCTAGCCATGGCACAAGTATTATCATCTACATAGCTGGTTTATTGGGTATTGACGAGAGCTACTATGAAGCCGCAGAGCTAGATGGTGCATCTTTCTTACAAAAGTTGTGGTACATCGTTATTCCTTGCCTAAAACCAACGACGTTATTTCTTCTAGTAACCGGTGTCATTGGTTCTTTCCAGGTGTTTCAGAACGCCTACTTAATGACTGGTGGGGGTCCCGACAATTCAACGACGATGGTAGGTTTACTTATTTTTAATAATGCATTTAAGTATTTTGAATTCGGTAAAGCTGCCGCTCAATCTTTGATATTGGCGCTAATTATTGCCGGGATTTCATTATTCCAATTTAAATTCCTTGGTAATGATGTGGAATATTAAGGGGAGGAGGCGCGGATATGGCATTATATAATAAATATACAGGCAACAAAAGAGTGAAATACATCCGAAACGCTGGATTGATAACCGTCCTTCTAATTTTTGCTTTGGCAACGTTATTTCCTATATATTTTATGATTATTTCATCCTTAGGCGATCCCGTTGAGGCAGGTGCGATGAGCTATTCACTATTTCCTAAAAAAGTATCGCTGGATTCCTACAAGTTCTTCTTTAATTACAGTGTACATTCCTACAGATGGCTATTAAACTCTTTAATTGTGGCGAGCAGTGTCATGATAACCAATGTGTTTTTTGCCAGCCTGGCAGGCTATGCATTCTCCAAAATCCGCTTCAAAGGAAGAAACGTACTGTTCGCTTTACTCCTTTGTGCGATGATGATTCCGTATCAGGTAACACAGGTACCTTTGTACATACTTATTGTAAATACTTTTCAAATTCAGAATACCTACAGTGCGTTGATCTTACCTGGTCTTGTCACTGTATATAATATTTTTCTCGCCAAACAGTTTATGACCACAATTCCTACAGAGGTTCTTGAATGTGCCAAGATTGAAGGGTGCAACCAGTTTCAAATCTTTTTTAGAATCGTCTTGCCATTATCCAAAACCATATTAGCAGTAATGGCTATTCTCACCTTCATGGATAGCTGGAACACATTCTTCTGGCCGTTCCTCGTTACCAATACAATGGATATGCAGACCATTCAGGTTGGCTTGAAAAACTTTCGATTTGCTAACACTACTTATTTCGCACCTATGATGGCAGGCGCAACCATATCTGCTCTCCCTATGTTTATTCTCTTTTTCAGTCTGCAAAAGTATTTCCTAGAGGGGGTTACGGTTGGGGCGGTGAAAGGATAACATGACTAGCAAATGTATTCCCGTGTACGACCGTCGCTACGTTGTCGGATTGATGTCAGGTACTTCTGTAGACGGTATTGATGGGGCTGTTGTTGAAATAAGTGGGGATTCTGGTCGCGGCTCGAAAGTCAAACTGCTTGCATTCGAGAATACGCCTTACTCCATAGAAGTTCGAGAAAGAATCTTTTCACTATTTGAACCTGAGAAAGCAACAGTAGACAAAATTGGAAGCATGAACATGCTGCTTGGTGAGCTATTTGCAAAGGCTGTATTGTCTGTTATAGCGAAAGCGAAGCTCGCTCCCAGCGACATTGCAGTCATCGGCTCTCACGGGCAGACAATATATCATGCTCCAGAGTTTCAGCAAATAGAAGGCTATCATCTGAATTATACGGTGCAGATTGGGGAAGGCGCAGTGATATCTGCTAGAACAGGGATTCCCTGCGTATCTGATTTCCGCGTGGCTGATATGGCTGTCGGTGGACAGGGTGCACCACTGGTTCCATTTACGGAGTATTTGTTATATCGGGAGGATAAGCGAACCTTGCTTTTACAGAATATTGGGGGTATCGGCAATATTACCGTCATACCTGCAGGTTGCACACCTGAGCAAGTTTTCGCTTTTGATACCGGACCGGGTAACATGTTGATCGATGGCCTTGTGACGAATCTAACTCTCGGTGAAATGACGATGGATGTAGGAGGGGCGATAGCTCAAAGGGGTCGTGTAGACACGGATCTCCTTCATCTGTTACAGCAAGAAGCATACTATACGTTGCCTTTACCAAAGACCACTGGCAGAGAACGATTTGGCTCCTCTTATGTAGATAGGTTGCTTAGCTATCAACATGAACATCGTCTGTCTTCAGACGATCTTATAGCAACAGTGACCATGCTCACTGCATGGTCGATTGGAGAGGCTTATCGCCGCTTTATCCATCTTGATCATCCGTCAGATAGGATGCTAGTAGGTGGTGGTGGAAGCTATAATCCCGTGCTGATGAGATTCCTTCAGCAAGAGATGGAGCCAATGGGCGTACAAGTACTTACCCAGGAGGATGTTGGCCTGAGTAGTGATGCCAAAGAGGCGATTGCCTTCGCCTTGCTTGCCGATTATACGTTAGGTAAATTGCCAAACAATCTTCCTAGCGTCACAGGAGCTCAGCGGGCTGTCATTATGGGGAAGATATCATACTAGATTTTACTAGGGTGGAGGTATCCTATTATGATGAAGTCTTGGGATAACCAATATATTCAGGGCGTTATTTCTTTGTGGAACAAGGAAGCCGTGAAAGATGGATATAAGGAGCTAACTGAAATTAGTTTTGCAAACATCTTCTTGTCTAGCCCTTATTTCGATAGGGAAACAACATTTGTTTTGCTAGAAGCTGATCTAGTAAAGGGCTTTACCTGTGGATGTACAGGGGATGACTTACCTTTGGGGGACGTTGCAGGCTATATCACCTGTATCGTTCTATCCAGTGAGTGCAAAACCAATGAAAACTACAAGTTGATGTTAAATGCATTAGAGCAACGCTTTCAACATTTGGGTAAGAAGCAGGCGGATGTCCTGTTCTTCAATCCCATGTTATTACCTTGGTATATACCAGATACACCGAAACATGAGCATAACAATGCACCCGGTGTACCATTAGATAGCACGCTTTATCCGTTCCTGTTAAGCCAAGGATATGTGGATCGTTCAAGGGAATGTGCGATGTATCTGAATCTTGCTGACTTCTTCATCCCAGAAGATATTAAATCCAAAGAAGAAAAAGTAGCTGAAGAAGGTTATGCAGTGGAACTATTTGATCCGGAAAAGCACAGCGGAGTGAATGAGATGCTGGGCGGATTCGACAACCCCTTATGGGATACACAAATCCCTAATTATACGGCTGAGGGTGTTCCAATGGTGATTGTAGCGTATGAAGGGAAAACAGTCGGATTCGCCGGTCCAGTTATCCGACAGGATAATGGTCGAGCCTTTTTTGCCGGGATTGGGGTACATCCGAATCATGAGGGGCATGGTCTTGGCAGCATTCTCTTTTTTAAGTTGTGTGAAGCATTTCAGAACATCGATACAATATATATGTCCCTATTTACCGGAAGGAATAATCCTGCCATGCGTATTTACGAGAAGGCTGGTTTTCAACATGCCAAAGAATTTTCTGTCATGAGAAGGGAGTTTTAAAGATGAGTGTAGGAAAAGTAACAATATTGGCTATAGGTGGACATGTAGGTGATATGGAACTAACGGCTGGTGGTGTCTTGGCAAGCCATTCTCTTAAGGGTGATCGTATTGTGACATTGGCGCTGACCGCGGGTGAACGTGGTGTTCCTGCGGGGAGAGATATGGCTGAGTATCGCGAGCAGAAGGTGAATGAGGCCAACCTTTTTGCCGAGATGTTGGGTGGAGAATCCATCGTTTTCGATATTCCAGACGGAGAGTTACACAATAATGAGGAGATGCGCCTTCGAGTGTGCGATGTTATTCGTGAGGTGAAGCCGAATATCATTATTACGCACTTTAAGAACAGCATGCACAAGGATCATATGACGACACACTTGATTGTTAACGACGCACGATTTTTTGGCGGATTAGCTTCATTTCAAAGGGAAAAGCCTGCATTCTTTGCCTCCAAACTATATTATGCGGAGAACTGGGAGGATGCAGTCGACTATAAACCTTATGTGTATGTGGATTTCTCCCAAGAAGCCTATGATCTATGGATTAAGGCAGTGTCTCAACATTGGTTCGTAACCGGAAGTAAATCCTTCCCTTACTTGGAATACTACAAGCATTTATCTAGAGTTCGCGGTATAGAGGCTCGAAAAGAATATGCAGAGACATTCATGATTCCAGAAGAAACGATGCGTATACTTAAAACTGAATTATGAACGGATAGGAGAAATGACTGTAACAATTAATTGTTACAGTCATTTCTGAATCACACTATATTTTCTGGGGGTTGCTATGATCCGAAACGGTATTGATTGCATTGCGCAGTATGCCCACTTATTCAAGGGGAAACGATTGGGACTGATTACGGCACCAACGGGATTAAGCCATGATTTTGTATCCACAATTCAAATTCTGCATGAGAATTTCAATCTTGTCGCATTATTTTCACCAGAGCATGGTGTGCGTGGCGATGAAGATGCAGGCGCTCTAGTAGATACCTATCTGGATCCTATTACTAGTGTGCCTGTACATAGCTTGTATCGTAAGGATTCCAAACGATTGACACAGGAGATGTTGGAAGAGGTAGATCTGGTAGTATACGATATTCAGGATGTGGGAGTACGGTATTATACCTTTATCTATACGATGCTCTATGCTTTGGAAGACTGTGCAAAAGCAGGTAAGGAATTTGTAGTACTCGATCGAATTAATCCGCTGGATGGTTTAACTGTGGAAGGAAACATTCTAAAGAAGGGTTATGAATCCTTTATCGGAAATTATCCTCTTAGTGTGCGCTATGGGCTGACTGCTGGCGAGGTGGCGATGATGGTCAATGACCAGATGAAGTGGAATTGTGAACTGCATGTGGTGCTCTGTGATGGTTGGGAGCGGAGTATGCAATTTCCTGATACTGATCGTATCTGGGTGCAGCCTTCCATGGGCATACCGCGATTTGATTCCGCCCTGCTATATAGCGGTACTTGTATATTTGAAGGTACCAATATTTCTGAAGGAAGAGGAACCACATTTCCTTTTGAAATGATAGGAGCACCGTTTATCCAGGCAGAGCAATTAGCGGATGAGATGAATGGGAAGAAGTTACCTGGGGTATTATTCCGACCGGTTTATTTCAAACCTACTTTTTCGAAACATCAGGGAGAACTTTGTAGGGGCGTGCAGTTGTATGTAACGGATGCCCGCGCTATACATGCTGTGGAAACAGGTGTTACTCTAATGTATACCATCAAGCAACTCTACGAACAATTCTCGTTCCTACCACCAGTGAAAGAGAAAGATAGACCTTTTATTGATTTGTTGTGTGGGGATAAGCTGTACCGTGACGAATCAGTAGATGTTTCGGCTTTATTGGAGCAATTCCGTGAGGAAAGTCGGGAATTTGCACAGATCAAACAGCAGTATCATCTGTATTAATAGAGAAGATGTGGTATGAGTAACCTATCATTACAATGGTAAATATAAGGGCGTGATAAATAGATGAGATATGTTGCAGGATTGGATGGTGGCGGTACAAAAACCGCGGTGGCGGTAGCCGATGAGAATGGGTCCGTCGTGCATACCTTTACATCGGGTGCTATTAACTATAATGGGCAGGATGAGGATAGTATCCGTCTTAGTTTTCAAGAGATTTTTGCAACAATTGCAAGGGTATGCGGCGGTCTGGATCATTGTGTACAGATCTGCATCGGTGCGGCTGGAGTCAGTAATCCTACGGTTATCACTCGGCTAGATGTTAATGTCAGAGAGTGTGGGTATCAGGGAGGACTGGTCATTACTGGCGATCACGAAACAGCTCTTTACGGTGCACAAGAACATCTGCACGGCATTATTCTAATTGCAGGTACCGGGTCGATCTGTTATGGGAGAAATGAAAAGGGTCTTTCTCATCGCACGGGTGGTTTGGGTCACCTCATAGATGATGAGGGCAGTGGTTACAGTATAGGTCGGGATATACTCACTGCTATGGTACAGGCGAATGATGGTCGTTTACCTCCAACAGAAATGACTAGAATGGTGTATAAGCAACTTTCTATGGAGACGGTTCAGCAGATCGTCGGTTTTGTGTATGACCAAAGCACCAATAAAAAGGACATTGCTGCTTTGGCTCCTATCTTGACAGATGCCTGTGCGCTGGGGGATCAGGTGGCTCTGACCATTGCTAGAAAAAGTGCTTGTTCCTTGTTCGAGCTGGTGGTCCCTGTAGTGGAAAAACTGTCTTTGCAGGAAGGAACTCTTGCTATGGCGGGGAGTGTTCTGCTCAAGGCTACCTTTGTGCAGACTGCTTTTGTAAAAATGCTGGAACAGCACTATCCTGGGATGCAATGTATTATTGCAAGAAAGGATGCATCTAGCGGTGCGATGCTTATGGCATTGAACCGCTTAAATGAAATAGAACAGCAAACAAACAATATATCGAAGACTATAATAAAGATTATTTAATCGATATTATTCATTTAAACCAACTGAACGAGTGGAAAATTGGATTGATTATATTCTTGGGTTTCTCCATTAATATTAGGAATTGTTACAATATAAATGATTGACAATTTTCGATATGTGGAATATATTGGACTACGATAGTTCCTTTATATTATTTACGGAGCAAAAAATATGATGTAAGTCACGAAAGTGCATCTGCGCTAACGACAATTGTATATTTTGGCACACTAATCGAAAGATTGGTTCGCAAAGCCTCGGAATCTAAGAGTCTATGTTAATAGACTTATGATCGTCCAGCTGCAATTAACCTCGTTAATGCAGCTGGACCTTTTTGTGTTCCGGGGAACTAATTCCATAAATAATAAGGAGGAAACAATGAAACGGAGTTTAAGACGTGCATCGATGTGGTTACTCATATTCTCAGTGTTCATAGGACTTATACCAGGAACCTTGCTAACAAGCTCTGCGGATGCAACGAATCAGCCAGTATGGCCCAATCCGGGAGCAGTTAATCTGACGAAGGTAGCTGAGCCTATACCAGGGGCACTGGGTCAATGGAAGGTAACGTTAACCGTTGAGGGTAAAAATATTCAGACTAACACCAGTACAGACGTTGTATTGGTCATCGATCGGTCGGCAAGTATGAAAGATTCGAGTCGAATGACTAATGCTATTACGGCCGCGAATAAATTTGTCGATAATTTGCTAATTAAAGATTCGACGACAAAAATAGCGGTTGTATCCTTTTCTGATGATGTAACAACTGTATCCGAATTTAAGGGGACATCTGGTAAGGGAGATCTAAAGAAAGACATTGATAAAATTAAAGCTAGTGGAGGCACCAACATTCAAGCAGGACTCCACCGTGCTGATACGTTGTTGGCGGGAAGCCAAGCACAGAACAAGGTCATCGTCCTCTTAAGTGATGGAGCACCGACATACAGCTATAAGGCAGGTAAGGCGACAACTTATACATGGCCTGGAGACAAAAAGGCAGGGTTTGCGCTTTCAAATTTTAATTACGGGACTGTTCTCGGATCAGGTAGTAACTATAATTTAGCCGAAGGATATAAATGGTTCGGTCAGTGGTACGATCGCGAAATTTATACAGTAAACGGCCACGAGGTAAATAATAATGGTATTGCAACCATATCAGAAGCCAAGCTAATCAAGGATAAGGGAATTGGTATTTATTCCATAGGGCTTGATGTTGGAAATGATAACAATGCCAAAGATGTATTGAATAAGAGTCAAAATAAGGGATACCTTGCTTCAACCAGTAATGAGTTGAACAACGTCTTTACTGAATTGTCCAGCAAGATTTCCTTTGCAGCGGAGAACGCAAAAGTTATCGATCCAATGGGTGCCAAGTTTGATAAGATCGGTGATGTCACCGTTTCTCAAGGAACGACAAAATGGAACAGTGGGTCAGAAACGATCGACTGGGATATCGGTAACATTGCCGAGGGCTCTCCAGCAACGATGAGTTATATCGTTAAGATGGATGCGAACGCAGATCCAAACATATTATATCCAACAAACAAAGCAACCATATTGAACTATACAGATGTTAATAAGAAATCTGCATCGAAGGAATTTGATGTACCTGAGGTGAGCTTCGGGAAGGGTTCTATTACCGTTAGAGGATATTATGTTAATGCGCAAGGCGATCCAATCAATACAGCCGGAGTTGTTGTAGATAGACCTGATCTAGCAGAACAGCTATACGACGAACCGTTTACTGTATCTGGAAAGTCGGCGCTTGATATCAACGGGACCTATTCGGTACCAGCAAAAGTTGTTGATGGTTATTCGCTCAAAAAAGGCGATAATCCAACAAGTATGAAATTAACTACTTCTGCTCCTAATCCAACCATCTGGTTCGGATATGTGAAAGCACCTTATAATCTCAATGTAGAATATAAGGCTGGAGATAACGTTCTAAGTCCAGCTGAAGTAGTCAAGAAACTTCA
Source organism: Paenibacillus sp. FA6 (assembly GCF_051550225.1). Classification (NCBI taxonomy): domain Bacteria; kingdom Bacillati; phylum Bacillota; class Bacilli; order Caryophanales; family Paenibacillaceae; genus Paenibacillus; species Paenibacillus sp. FA6. The sequence goes on from NZ_CP188820.1 coordinate 5,151,912, forward strand.
AGGTGAATCAGTAGATTCCGATTACAGCAACAAGGTTATTCCAGGATATACTTTCAAGAACGTGACCCTTAGTACAGGTAGTGGGTTAATCGTTAATAGCGGAAGAGTAACTGGAACGATGCCTAATAAAGAAGTAACGATCACAGTTAACTACACAGCCAATGCACAAGCGGTTACTGTGAAGTATTTGGAAGAAGGAACGAACAAAGTATTGAAGGTTGCAACCACGACAGCGGGTGTAACAGGGGAGACTGTTACGCTTACAGCGGCGCCAATTCCTGGTTACACAGCCAAATTGGCAAGTCACAGCTATACTTTTAAAGCAACTCCAAGCCAAGAGCATATTTTCTACTACACAGCAGGCGCGCAAGTGGTGACTGTGAAGTATTTGGAAGAAGGAACGGACAAGGTATTGGAGGCTGCAATCACTAAAGCGGGTGTAACAGGAGGGACCGTTACACTTACAGCAGCGACAATTGCTGGGTACACAGCGAAGGCATTAAGTCACAGCTATACCTTTACGGCAACTCCAGGCCAAGAGCATATTTTCTACTACACAGCAGACGAACAAACGGTTACTGTGAAGTATTTGGAAAAGGATACGAATAAGGAACTAGCTACTGCAATTACTAAAAGTGGTGTAACAGGCAAAGAACTTCTGCTTACAGCGGCAACCATCGCGGGGTACACAGCAGAAAAGACCAGCAACAGCTACACTTTTACAGCAACACCAGTTCAAGAGTATATCTTCTACTACACAGCAGGCGCACAATCAGTTACTGTGAAGTATTTGGAGAAAGGTACGAATAAGGAACTGTCTGCTGCAACGACGACAGCGGGTGTAACAGGGAAAATCGTTACACTTACAGCGGCGACAATTGCTGGATACACTTCAGAAAAGGTAAGCGATGGTTACACTTTTACGGCTACCGCAGGCCAAGAATATATCTTCTACTACACAGCAGGTACACAAACGGTCACTGTGAAGTACTTGGAAGAAGGAACGAACAAGGTATTGGATGATGCAACCACTATAGCAGGTGAAACAGGAAAAACCGTTACGCTTACAGCGGCAACAATTCCTGGCTATACAGCCAAAGCGGCAAGTCACAGTTATACTTTTAAAGCAACTCCAGGCCAAGAGCATATCTTCTACTACACAGCAAACGAACAAACGGTTACTGTGAAGTACTTGGAAGAAGGAACTGGCAAGGTATTGGAGGCTGCAATCACTAAAACGGGTGTAACCGGAGGAACCGCTACACTTACAGCGGCAACAATTGCTGGCTACACAGCCAAAGCTGCAAATCACAGCTATACCTTCACAGCAAATGAAGTTCAAGAGCATATCTTCTACTACACAGCAAACGAACAAACGGTTACTGTGAAGTACTTGGAAGAAGGAACTGACAAGGCATTGGAGGCTGCAATCACAAAAACGGGTGAAACAGGAAAAACCGTTACGCTTACAGCGGCAACAATTGCTGGCTACACAGCCAAAGCGGAAAGTCACAGTTATACTTTTAAAGCAACTCCAGACCAAGAGCATATCTTTTACTACACAGCAGACGAACAAACAGTTACTGTGAAGTACTTGGAAGAAGGAACGAACAAGGTATTGGAAGCTGCAACAGCTGAAGAGGGTGTAACAGGTGAAACCGTTACGCTTACAGCGGCGACAGTGACTGGCTACACAGCGGGAGCATTAAGTCACAGCTATACCTTTACGGCAATTCCAGGCCAAGAGCATATTTTCTACTACACAGCAGACGAACAAACGGTTACTGTGAAGTACTTGGAAGAAGGAACAGATAAGCAACTAGCTGATGCAACGACTAAAGCGGGTGTAACCGGAGGAAACGTTACGCTTGCAGCGGCGACAATTCCTGGCTATACAGCCAAAGAGGCAAGTCACAGCTATATCTTTACAGCAACTCCAGTTCAAGAGCATATCTTCTACTACTCAGCAGACCAACAAACGGTTACTGTGAAGTACTTGGAAAGAGGAACGGATGAGGAATTGTCTGCTGCAACAGCTGAAGCAGGTGTGTTAGGAGGAATTGTTACACTTACAGCAGCAACCGTCACTGGCTATACAGCGGAAGCACCAAGTCACAGCTACACCTTCACAGCAAATGAAGTTCAAGAGCATATCTTCTACTACACAGCAGACGAACAAACGGTTACTGTGAAGTACTTGGAAGAAGGTACAGATAAGGAACTAGCTGATGCAACGACTAAAGCGGGTGTAACCGGAGAAAACGTTACGCTTGCAGCGGCGACAGTGACTGGCTACACAGCGGAAGCATTAAGTCACAGCTATACCTTCACAGCGACTAAAGTTCAAGAGTATATCTTCTACTACACAAAGGATACTCCAATTATTAAAGAAGGCTATGTAACTGTGAATTATGTATTAGAAGGAACTGAAACAGTTCTGAAAGATTCTACTACGCATAGTGGCAATGTAGGGGAAGTACTTCCGTTACATGCAGAACCAATTATATCTTCTGATGGTAGTGTATACACACCAGTCAATCCTGACTTTGACTATCTAATCAAGGATACAGAAGGACAGCAGCATACCTTCTACTACACAAAGAATGCTCCAATTATCGAAGAACGAGATGTAACCGTGAATTATGTAGATCAATTAACTAAACAACCGTTGGTTGACCCTGTTGTGATTAGCGGCAAGGTAGGGGATATACTTCCTTTACATGCAGAGCTGATTACAGTATCTGATGCGGTATACACGCCAACCATTGTCAACTTTGATTATGTAATCACGGATGCACTTGAACAGCAGTATACCTTCGAGTACATGACAGATGATGTTGAAGATATACAACAGTTGATCGTGAGATATTTGGATAAAGAAACAAATGTCGAACTTGGCCAACAGACCGTGACAGGAATTGCAGGTACAATCGTTACATTAACGGCAGGGGCGGTTCAGGGATATACTCCTGAGAAGTCTACAGATGTATATGAATTTGGGGATGCAGAAGGACAGGAATATATCTTCTATTATGTGAAGAATACACCTGTAACTCCTCCGGTCAACCCAAATCCGAATCCGGATACATCAACACCAGGTCCATCAGGTATAACACCGTTGCCACCGGCACCTCCAGTAGTTAAACCATTGCCTCCAGCACCACCAAGGTTGGAGATGGATGATCACTTTAATTACATTAATGGTTATCCAGATGGAACAATTAAACCGGAGAATCGGATCAGCCGTGAAGAAGTCGCAGTGATCTTCTACAGATTGATGGATGATGCGACGCGTAGTGATTACTTGAAGAAGATTAGCTCATATGGAGATGTCGAGAGTAGTCGCTGGTCGAACAAACACATCGCTACGATGGAGAACGCTGGCATCATCACTGGTTACCAGGACGGAACATTTAAACCTGGTCAACAAATTACAAGAGCAGAATTTGCTGCAATTGCATCAAGATTTGATAATCTCAATGAGCAAGAGAACACGTTGTTCTCGGACATTAAAGATCATTGGGCGGCAAAATATATTGTATCTGCAGCGAACAAAGGCTGGATTAAAGGTTACCCAGATGGACAATTCAAGCCTAATCAATACATTACGCGTGCGGAAGCAATGGCTTTCATCAATAGCGTATTGAATCGTAAAGTTACGGTAGATGGTATTCATGAAGATGCTAAGGCTTGGCCGGACAATACGACAGACAAGTGGTATTATACGGATGTGCTCGAAGCGACTAACTACCATGATTACAGTAGAATCAAAGATGGGTCCGAGACTTGGGATCAAGTGAACCCTGATCGCGTGTATCCTTAAGTAATAACAAAAACTCCTCTCTGTTCAAACAGAGAGGAGTTTTTGTTATTATCTAAACATCTATAAGATTAACTATTGAACAGCTTGTCCATATAATTATAAGTTAATGGTGTGCTCTTCTTCAGTTCTTCACGTGTTGTATCATTGTATAGGTATAGGCTAGCTGCTTCAGCGAAATATTCTTCTGGATAAACAGAAACGTAGCCATCTTTGTTATAGTTAACACTTGCCTCTTGGTTAAATATGTTCTTGAAATCTTCCGTACTACTTGCTCCGTTAAATACGAAACGATCTACAGCGTGCATCGTTTCATGGATCTCTAGGTTGAATGAGCTGTGACCTTTTCCTTTTTTGCTATAACCGATGCGGACAACGACAACTTTCTCGCTGACACCAGGTACATCATCCCATGTTAATCCAGTACCTTCCCAACCTCTTGGGGTTACACCTTTTAGGTAGAGTAATTCAGGAACGTTGGTAATGATATCATTGGTTAATTTGATTGTTACACCTTTGTCGGATAAAGTCTTCAAGATAGGAGCCGGGATTTTCTCGATCCGTCCGATCATTGCGTTTGCTTCTTTCACGTTATAGTCACCTGTTGGCAGGACAACTAACTGATCAAGCAATAAACTTTTGGCATGAACTGATTGTGTTGGTAATACCCCAAATAATGTAAATATGATAAGTATAGCTAATATACGCTTTGTCCATTTCATTATAAACATTCCTCCCAGAGCTAACGTATCCAAATAGAAAACGTTGAGCTTCAATATCGGTAACTGGCTAGCATAGCGACAATGTCGCAGTAGCTCCTTTAGTTTTGCGCCGCCACTTTTCAATGGGTTTGCCTTTGTCAATACAGGGTTGACATATGAAACTATTAAACTATTAGTTAGTTAAGAATAGCAAAAACCCCTCTTACCGAAGTAAGAAGGGTTGAATAACAACGAATAACGTTGCACTTCTATATCGGTAACTGGCTGGCATAGCGAAATATCGCGGTAGCCCCTATAGTTTTGCGTCGCCATTTTTCAATGGGTTTGCCTTTATCAATATATTAAATTAGGAATTAAGTCTATCACTATCATCTATTATTAATAGTAATATTAATAGATTTAATAGTCAAGATGAAGTTATCTGAAACAAACAAAAAATGTTCAATAAAATCACTCCGTTATGTCGGAAGTGGTTTTATGGTTGATTCATCTATGATTTCTTCGTTAAACTTTCCAACGTAACAGCCAAAGTATTCAGATGACCGATGCTATTCACCGTTTCAGAGACATGTTGTTGCTGGATTTCAGCGCTCGCCAAGACTTGTTCAATGGCCGCTGTATTCTCCTCGGTAATCGCGGCTACTGAATTTACTTCACCTAACACGAAGGCCGAAGATTGGTGGATGTGCTCATTCATGTTCTCCAAGTCTTGTGCCTGTTCCAGCACCTGTTGTGTATTATGACGAATACCACCGAATAAGCGAGCAATTTCATCAGCGGAATTCCTTCCTGATTCTACAACGAGCAGACCGTTATTAACCATAACGTTAACCTGCCTTATGTTTCTTTGAGTAGTGCTCAGAATTTCTGTGATGTCCGCTGATGCAGCATGAGAGTTCTGTGCTAATTTACGAATTTCAGTGGATACGACAGCGAATCCTTTGCCATGTTCGCCCGCCCTTGCAGCTTCAATGGAAGCATTTAGCGACAGGAGATTCGTCTGTTCGGCGATGCCGACTATGGTCGAAACAATCGATTCAATTTTTTGATTTTCTTCATTCATTTGTGTCATCATGTCAGATGTCCTCGAGACGATATCTAGCACTTCTGACATGTCGCTAGTCAAGCGAACGACTTTCTCTTGACCCTCTTGCGTAATATTGTCAGTGTCACGACTCTTATCACTCATGGAGATGGATGCGTCATTGGCTTGTGCAACGGATAGATTTAACTGTTGCATCGTATTCGAGATGTCAGTGACGCTCTGTGCTTGGGATTCAACCCCAGTGGCGATTTCCTGAAAAGCCATCACGACTTCTTTGGAGATTCGGTCTGTTGTTAAGGCATTGTCTTGCATAAGATTACTGGATTGAGTCAGGATACCCACAGATTCGGTAACACCCTTAAGAACAATCTCCATTTCCAACTTAGCACGTTCGGACTCACTGTTGCTCTTGGTCATAATCCCTAACATTCTTGAGCCGATCTGACTCTGATACACGAGTACCAGCATCATGAGGATTAGAAATGCATTCACTCCGATGGGGTCTATAGAAGCATAAGATAGTTTAGTAGCGAGGAAATAGTTCAGCATGATGGTAGATATGACACCATTAAGGAGTAATGGACGATAGTTGTGATAAAGGGATACGATGCCTAGCCCTAAATATAGTATTAGCGTGTTAATAATGTCATCCGTTGCATAGATGAAGAAGAAGCTAATGACATTGAAGCCAAGAGCAGCTATGTACATAATATACGACGTAGCTAGACGTCTCCAGACAAGTACTGTGAACAATAAGCCAAGGGGGACACCCGATGAAACAGCAGCAATTACCGCTTGTGGAAACCTGATAACTGCAGCTACACCAAGCAGTAAACAACCCCAGAACAGCCAGACTATTAATTTGTTACGTCGATGTAACTCCGACAATGGATTAGAAGGCATACACTCACCCACTCCTATCTTGATATAATATAGTTCATAATTAGCTAAGCCTAAGGAATTTATAATGTGATGTCTATCACAGCATGAAGAAATTGGCAACACTATTACTGTACCCATCTTAATCTTTACCGAATCTTAATGTCGACTTTTGACGATTACGGTTAGCTAGAAGAATGAAAATACCAATGTCATCTCGGCAAGGGGAAGTAAAGGGAACTCTTCCTGCAGGGGTGAAATTTGTAGACCCAGCGGGTGGCACCATTATTCTCTGATATGCCAGAGACCCATTAGTGCTTTGGAGAGGTCCAAGTATCGACCATCTCGCATGAGTCTGTGCGCATTTTGGATGGAAGCGAGACATGGGTCCAATCCCTTAGTGATGATATGAAATAAAATAATGTGAATCAAAAGAGGGACCGTTTCGGCGCCATCATGGGTGCTGAAACGGTCCCTCTCTTGCGTTGCTTGATAATAGTCTACTTATGTTCGTATCACTCGATATTTATAATTTCGAAGAAGTTTTTAAATTTTAAAGATAGATACAGAGTTATTTAATTCTTCTGCAAGTTGAGCAAGGGATTGGGTCGTCATTGCTGTTTCCTGACTGTTCGCGGCAGCTTCCTCCGTCGTAGCGGAGATATTCTCAATAGAAGCCATGACTTCCAGGGATTGTGCAGCCTGTTCTTCGCTCGCGGCAGCAATTTCCGAGACATTATGGGCGGAAGCGTTGACCATGGAGATGATACTTTCAAATGCATCTCCAGTTTTTTGCGATGAGGCGACGCCATCTACTACGGCCTTTACGCTTTGTTTGGTATTCTCCTGCATTCCTTTAATAATAGAAGTGATTTGCTTGGTTGCTTCGCTGCTTCGTTCAGCCAGTTTACGCACTTCATCGGCCACTACGGCAAACCCACGACCTTGGTCTCCGGCACGAGCCGCTTCAATGGCAGCGTTCAGGGCGAGCAGGTTCGTCTGATCTGCAATGTCATCGATGACTTCAATGATTTCTCCGATTTTGTTCGAGTCTTCTTCCAATAGAGACACCTGTAGATTGATATTATGCATGCCATCAATGGAGGAGCGAACGACCATGTCCCCGTCTTGTGCAATAGCTAGCGTTTTATTGGATAATTCCGCAGCTTGTTCCGCACTATAAGCTACTGAATTAATGGCTGAAGACAATTCCTTGAATAATTCGTTCATCGTGAGGGCGGCATGAGCTTGGCTCGAACTGCCGCTGGCAATCTCCTCGGTGCTAGCTGAAATCTGCTGCGCTGCTGCAGAGACACTTTCTGCTGAGGATAATATTCCATTCACGGTTTTTCTTAAGCTCAATACCATGTTATTAATGGAGCCTGCTAATTGTCCAATTTCGTCCTTCGTATCGATGTTTGTTATTTCCCTCAAATCCCCATCAGCTACTTTGCCGACCAATCCAACAACTCGATTAAGCGGACGCGCAATAATGTGGGAGATGAAGATTCCAAAACTGAGGCTGAGCAGCGCCGCGATAATAATCACAGTAGTGGTGATCGACCGGGCAGAAGCGTACAAGTCATTGCCGGCTGTACTCGCTTGATCTGCTTGTGTGACATTAAAGTCGATTAAGTGCTGTAAGACATTATTTAATTCATCGAGTGTTTGTCTTAATTCCCCCGTATTCCACGAAGTCCTAAATTCTTCTTGTTTACCCGCACTGCTTAACTCAATCGCCTTATCTGCTGATTCCAGATAGTTCCGCCATGCGAGAGTGAGCTGGGGTAGTAATTCTTTTTCTTGATCTGATAAAGAGGATTGGCTATACGCCGCGATTCTGCTGTCAACTTCACTTCGTTGTCCATTTCCTATGTCTAATAGTCTGGTTCTTTCGGAACTGCTTTCTGCGTCATTGATGTCACGTAGATTAATTCGTAACCGTTGATATATAATTTGCGTTTCATTTAGTTGATTAACCGGAAGGAATCTGTTGGTGTACATATCATTCAGACTATCATTAACTTTACCCAAATTGTTCAATCCGTATATTCCAATAGTCGCCAAAATGACTACGATAATAGAGAAGGAAGAAATCAACTTTACCGAAATTTTAAAATTATAAAACCATTTCACTGTCGGTCACTCCATTCATTAGTTGTTGTTGTATATGAAAAAACAAAAAAAACCCCAAAAATAGAAGGGTCCACTCTCTATTTGCGGCATCTGGCTTACAAAATACTGCTCTTTGGATTATAGACTATCTGAGTTAATCTAACAAGGGGATTACTCGCTACATCAATCATGATGAAGAAAGAGGGGAAAGTAGGCTTACGCCATTCTCCCCCCCTCGGATCACAAACTAATTAACATACGTATGACTGACTAGAGCATCAGAGATGACATCTGTTGGAATGATGAATTCCGCAATTCCCATATAACCCGGAGCCACATCATATTTATTGAAGGAAATAACTAATTTACCTTCATTGTTAATGTAAAAATTGGTATCTTTCGTTATATTTTGGAACTGATCTACGAAGCTTTCGACTTCATTCGTTTCAGTTGCAAGCCAATATATTTTATCAGGATCTGCTTTCATTTGTGCTTTCATCTGTTCTTTGATATTTTCGCTAATGACCACGATATATTGATCGTCCTTAAACAGCATAGGTAGACTCAATAATATTTGATTCACCTTATCGATCGTGTCATATTGCATCGTTGTTGAAGAAGAACCTACGGTATTTACTACATATCTGCCAATGGACAGTATTTGTTCGTTATCAGTTAGAACTTCGTACCCTGTATCTATCCCTAAATGACCGCCACCATCTTCTTTTAAAGCTGCCACATCAGTCTGGAACTCATCATATAGCTTTTTGTTTTCATTAAGATACTTTTCATTTAGCTCATGTTCTAATGCTTGGTTCCCTAGATTGGTAATGACAGGTACCTTTAAGTCTGCATTATAAGTTTCATCGTCCAATTTATATTCTGTGAAAGTGAGTACCTTGATGATGCCGTTGACGCCAGGTATTGTAGAAAGGGCATTTGCAACGGTCGTACTGACGTTGATCCCGATAACGAATACCAGTACTGCCGCACTAACTCCTGCTAGCCACTTAGAGCCAACTCTTCTTTTCTTCCTAGTGTTTAAAGCTTTTTTTACTATAAAATCTAATTCGTCAGGAATAGGTACTTCTTTGTATTCTTCTTGTAGTTGTTGTAGTTTAGGGTCCATTCTACTTTGCCTCCTTGGAAGTTTCATCATTCATTTGAATTTTTAATAATTGGAGAGCCTGATACAGCCGGGTCTTGATCGTATTTACATTCTCATTTAATACTTCTGCTACTTCATTAATCTTTAAATCCTCGAAATATCTAAGCACGATGATACTTCGATACTTAAGGGGGAGATCATCTAACGTTCTTTCTAAATCAATATCTTGATAAACGTCAACCTTCCCAGGACTATAAGCATCTAACATGTCATCATCTACGAACTGAATCCTTTTTTGCCTCCTCAAGAAATCTAAAGACGTATTGACCACAATTCTATAGAACCAGCTCTTGACGACTTCAGGATTGTCGAGTGAATCTATGGATGTGATGGCTTTACAGATGGAATCCTGCACAATATCGAGTGCATTTTCTTTATTCTTCACATAGCTGAACGCTAACCGATAGACGTTCTCTTTGTGATCCGTTATACAACGTATAAGCAACTTTTCTGTTTTCCCGTTATGCATGATGGCCATACCCTTCTCCTTTCACTAAAAGTCCCTATTTAACCGCACTAAACCGCACTAAACCGCACTTTCATAGGGTGTGTGATGGTCTATACGTTTAAGACGTATGGGCAACGCTAAAAAGTTTTAACTTTCGGATTAATTAAAGAAACCACTCCATGATTCGGAGTGGTTCTGCTTATATCATTTTGGATAATACTTTTTGATAGTTTTCGAATTCTTTCGTTTCATTAATCTGGGGACACATATTTAAAGATAGTAGAGCACTTTCAATTAAGAAGATTCGTGGTTCCTTGTTGTTCACCACTTCCTCCTGGATAAAGTATAACAACTTTAGATACGTGGACATTTTTGGAACATCGGTACCCCATATTTTTTCGATCCTTTTTTTCAAACTTAGTGTTGCAATAGAAAGTTCATTATTAAAAAAATCAGTGCAGTCTGAGTTAGGAATTAGTTTGTGTACCTTATCAGGTGAAAGCATCTGAATTCCTTTTGTACTTACTTCTTCCACAATGGTCCGTATACGGTCCACGCAATAATCGATCATTTGTTTCAGAGTGATGGTCTCGTTCATGGCATGACATGTTTGAAGCATATGTTGCATGATTCCTGTAAAAAGAATAGCACTATCTAATAAATAAGGTCTTTTATCCTCAGAGAATATATGAATGAAACGGTTATGTACCCATTTTAAAAAGAAGAATTTAGATTGTTTGATAAACATAATTAATTCTGGATCATTCGAAGCCATGACATCCTCTATGAGTTGTAACATTTTGTTTTCTCTATTTAACGTCATCATCAGATGAATTTGTTCGGTAAATATGTCTATATCAGAAGGATCTTCCCCAATGAGCAGAGCATTCAGTTCTTCCTGAAGTTGGCTGTGAATGGAGGTGAAGACAGCTTTAAATAGCTCCCCCTTGGAAGCGAAATAATTATAAAAGGATCCTTTAGAGATTCCGCTGTGATTCAAAATATCCTGGATAGACGTGGCATGGTATCCCTTTTCGATAAATAACTTATGCGCTTTATGAATGACATGTTCTTTGCGTTTATTCATATCAATGCCCCTTTGAACTGGACTCTTGTTCTAGATTAGACTAGCCCATTTCGACGCACAATACAATTATATTTGATGACTTGTCAAACAGAGAATAAGGGTGTATTATAAATCCTATTGTAACGATAGTCCAAAATTGTACCGTTGGTTTTATTCGATGAAAATAATTACAATTATACGGGTACCGAATTAAAATAATAGGAGGATCTCAAATTGCAGGAAAAAGAAAAACAGATTAAACCATCATATAGTGTCATAGCCATTCTGATGATTGGTGCGTTCGTTGCCTTGCTAAGTAATACACTGCTTAATATAGCTCTACCATCGATCATGAAGGAATTTGCTGTGACGGCTCCAACCGTACAGTGGTTAATGACTGGTTATATGTTAGTCAATGGTGTCATGATTCCGTCAACGGCCTTTTTAATTCAAAAGTATACAGCGAGACGGCTATTCTTGATTGCTATGGCGTTATTCTCAATAGGTACACTATTGGGGGGATTCGCACCGAATTTCAATATGTTATTGATAGCTAGAATGGTTCAAGCTTCAGGGGCAGCGATCATCATGCCATTATTAATGACTGTGCTATTCATGACATTCCCACCTGAGAAACGTGGATCAGCCATGGGAATGTTCGGGTTAGTGATGATCTTTGCACCCGCTATTGGACCCACGCTGTCTGGATGGATCATTCAGCATTATGAATGGCCAGTACTATTCTTTATGATTGCACCGATCTCCATCTTGGTGTTCATTCTAGCCTTCTTTAAATTACATGATACCAAAGAGAAAGTGGATATTAAGATCAATGTTCCTTCTATTGTCTTATCAGCTATTGGGTTCGGGGGGATATTATACGGATTTAGCTCAGCTGGAAATAAAGGATGGGATGCCCCAGTCGTGTATTCCACAATCATTATCGGGGTCATTGCCTTAACCGTCTTTATTATACAACAGTTGAAAATGAAACAGCCTATGCTTGACTTCAGAGTTTATAAATATCCTATGTTCGCCTTATCGTCAGCGATTTCAGTTACATTAAACATGGCGATGTTCTCTGCGATGATGTTAATGCCTATCTACCTGCAGAACATTAGAGGTATTTCACCTTTAGACTCTGGATTACTCATGTTACCTGGAGCTCTAGCTATGGCAGTGATGTCTCCAATAACAGGGAAAATATTTGATAAATATGGAGCGAAGGTATTATCGGTCATTGGTTTAGCCATCGTCATTGTTACGACGTATTACTTTAGTCAATTGACAGATACTACCGCATATATGACATTAGTGACTTTGTACACTGTGAGAATGTTTGGAATAGCGATGGTTATGATGCCGGTTATGACCAGTGGTTTAAATGCTATACCGGCAAAATATACACCGCATGGTACGGCCATGAATAGTACTATTTCACAAGTGTCAGGAGCGATTGGAGGAGCATTACTTGTAACCATTATGTCCACTCGCACCGCAACACATGCGGCAGAAATGGTGGGAGCAGCGGTTAGTAAACTAGCCACTCCACCTTCTGACAGCGCTTTGGCAGAAATAAAACAACAGATTCTTTCGAAAGCTACAATTGAAGGAATTAATGATGCATTTCTAGTGTCAGCAGGAGTAGCTGCTGTTGCTTTAATCCTTGCATTCTTTCTCAAGAGAAACAAATCAGTTGAGGAACCGCAACAAGAGGTAGTAGTGGCTAAGGAAGTAGTAAGCCAATAGTGATGTTGCCAGGATAACGATATAAACTACAAGCTCCAGACCTATGTGTCTAGAGCTTGTAGTTTTTTTGCACTTAAAGTGTTTCATCATCCTCTGAATTGGACTTATTTATTTGGGCAATAACGAGGCGTAATGCTTACGCATTGCATGAAGTTGCTGAAGTTTCTCCATCGCCGACTCTCCCCGATGTCCAGCCAGTGATATGGAGAGGCTCTCGACAATGGTCATTGGAGCTACAAGGGAATGGAAGGCATCCCTGTCACCACGGTCCACTTGGAGGACAATGTCGCTGTCGTCAATCATGTCCGAGAGTAGAAGATCCGTAATCAGAATCGTTGTATAACCGGACTCGGAGGCTTGATCCAAAATGACTGTCGCTTCAGGGAATTTACGGACGAAGCCGAAGAAAAGAACGACGTCATTCGGACCTGCATGGACGAGACTTTCCAGCAATTCGTGTCCACTTTGAGCCATAATCCGAACTTCCATGCCAATCCGATTTAGTCGGAAACGTAATAAATCACTTAGACATGAAGTGGAGCCCGGCCCGTGAACATATACTTTATCCGGTGCTGACCCGACTGGATGCCTTCGATTTGAACGGTAGAGATTTACATCATTGTGGACTGGATATGGAGGGGAAGGTAAGCGCTCTGGCAGAGCTCATCGAATTACCGGTCATCGCGGGCAGTGATACACATCAGCCATTGCAATTCGGAAGTGTGTATAATCAATTTGAACAAAGTTGTGACACGATTGATCAGTTGCGTAACGCCATACGGTTAGGGGCTTATGACTATCACATTTCGCAGCATCTTCATTCGAAGGTGAAATCGGCTGAAGTAGAACAGGCGAGATATAAGATGAATATGTAATTATGATCTGTGTTAACATAACGCATAGGCTATAACAGAACTTTATGAAAACCAAAAAAATTCATCGTGCAAGACCTACATCAAAGGGGGAACTATGAGTGCTTAAGATTTTGATCCTAATATTTGTTATTCAGATTGTGTACGTATCGGCTTTCACCTTACGTATGATATTGACCTTGAAAGGCCAGAAGTATATAGCTGCTTTAATTAGTACATTGGAAGTGACGATTTATGTGTTAGGTTTGAATCTAGTTCTGTCATATTTAGACCACTTTGCAAGTTTAGCTGTTTATGCGATTGGTTATGCCTTGGGTGTGCTGGTAGGATCATGGATCGAGGAGAAGCTTGCGCTTGGATATATCACATTAAAGGTAATCAGCAACAAACCGGATGAGCAAATGGCGCAAGTAATACGTGAAGCGGGCTATGGGGTAACTTCTTGGCTCGGACAAGGACGAGATGGAGATCGACTTATTATGGATATATTGGCTAAACGCAAAAATCAAAAGCATCTGAACGATTTGATTATTGCTCTCGATCCGAAAGCATTCGTTATCTTCCATGAACCGAATCAAATTCATGGGGGGTTTTGGACGAAGGCGATCAAACGATAGACATACTAGATCCCAGATCTCTTATTGTAAAAATACCTTCGTCCAAATTCACTTCAATTCCCGATGCATATAAGATCATCGGGAATAATATATCGTTCTACTCCATTCCTTAGTCTTCTGATTTATTGATGTATTCATTTGGTGTATCATCGTCTGTCGGATTATTATTCTTGATTTGACTCAATCGGCCGCTTTTTAATTCACCACCATGGACCTTAGCAGGACTTTGGTTATTATTGTCGTTTCTGAAATGTCCCTTGGGATCTTGTCCATCAGGTTTTGTCATGATCGTTGCTCCTTCGTAAGCTAATTCGTATTCAACCATAAGCTTTATGATTGAATGCATGGCTTATCGTTTGCAATTCTGAGCTATTTATACATAAGCGTTGCAAATGAATGACAAGGCATTATATTAACAGATGACTTCATCCTACCGATATATATAATGGTGCTTTATAACATCTAGAGAAGAGGCGGCGATAAGAATGAAGAGATCAGTAGTTAAGGTCTTGTTGTTAACAGCGATCATTAGTACTACCTTATGTCATGGGATTGTACAAAAGGCGGAGGCCAGTGCTCCGATTGAGATTATGATTGATGGACAGTTGCTCCATTCTAGTGCAAGCCCTATCATCAAACAATCCACCACATTAGTACCGATGCGCAGTATATTTGAGGCTTTGGGAGCTACAGTGAAGTGGGAGAATGCAACGAGAACCGTGACCGGAACGAAGGGGAGTACGGCGGTTGTGTTAAAGATCGACAGCAAGCAAGCCCACGTCAATAATCAGACAGTTTCGTTAGATGTGCCCTCACAGATCGTGAGCAATAGTACGATGGTGCCGCTTCGCTTTATTGCAACGGCGTTAGGGGCTGAAGTTCGTTGGGATAGTAGCGCAAGAAAGGTCATTATCGCAACGAAGGATGGCGTTGTACTGAAACAGCCCAAATTGGCTTTGGAGCATGGTAGTTCACCTGCCAACGTCTATGATGTGGGGACAGAAGTAGAGAAGGAAGGATGGATTTACTTTGTCGGCTTAGATTCTACGCATCGGGAAAGTGGTATTTTCAAAATGCGCAGCGATGGCACAGGACTTACCAAGTTAACGAGTCAAACGGGTCAGAATATTCAGGTGATCGACAACCATATCTATTTCATCGATGCACCTGCATGGGTGAATGTGATGAATACAGATGGCAGTGGATTACGACAACTGAAGCAAAGAGCAGAATTTCCAAATGTCGTAGGTCATTGGTTGTATTACAGTAATCTAAACGATAAATATAGGTTGTATAAGTTAAACTTGGACAATGGTAGCAATATTCCGTTAACATCGGATGGGATTCACTACTTAAATGTAGTTGGGGAATGGGCTTATTTTGCGATAGAAAGCACCATTTACAAGATAAAGACGAATGGACAATCGAGAGCGAAAGTCATGGAGGAAAAATATGATGTAACATATATGGTAATGGATAGTAAAGGGGAATATCTATACTACTCTTTAGCCAACTATGGTAAAGGTGGAATGTGGAAGATTAGCACGGATGGCAAACAGAAGCAAAAACTGAGTGACCAAATGGTCGGCGGAATCAACGAGTTTGGAGAGTGGTTATACTTCGCGGAATATAGCAATATCGATTACAAGAACGATAAATTTTATAGAATGAAGAAGGATGGATCCTCTAAAGAACTACTAATAAAGGGTCGCGTTGCGGGGATCGTTATCACGGGAGAGTGGCTGTATTACAACTGGTTAGCAGAAGACGATGAATACGGAGAATTTGTTCGATATAAGATGAAACTCGATGGCACTCAGAATCAAGCCTTCCAGATGCCTGGGTATCAGAATTCCAAGAAGCCACTGCAGAAACCAGTCGAAGGTGTAACGGTAACTGTAAATGGGAATGAACTGAATGAGGGAACAGTAACTTACCAACACAATGGCTTGCTTCATGTATCGCTTCCTCAAATCGTAGAGGCGATGGGCGATACTTACGAATGGAATGAGGCCTATCGAACAGGTTATGTTACTTTGAAAGACGGAACTAAAGTCGAGTTTTCTTTAGCTCTAAAGAACAAGGCGATTATAAATGGGAAAGAAGCTATTATTTCGAGTCAGACCTATGAATCTGACGGGAAACAAATAGCTCCTAAAGTAATGCTGGTCAATGGTGATTTGTACGTTCCATGGGACACGCTATCCTTGATATTGAAGTATCCTGTTAAGTTGCAGAAGGCAACGCTTGGGGAAGAATTAAATATAGGCAAACGATAGGGATGGAATAAGTGTGGGCGGGTAGCAACAGTATTTCATACTCCGTAAAATGGGTGCCGATTCGCGGCAAGTGAAAAGCATCATCCACATATTTATTATAAAGTTATTAATCAGAAACCTTAGAATTCTGATTAATAACTCTAGATAAGGATCATTGTCTTTTGGTAAATGGATGATCTCAAAGGTTTAATTTAAGCAACTAGAGCGCCTCTTTGATCACCTTCTTATAATGAAATACGGATAATATGCCAAAGATCGAATACAGTGCAGTATATAGCACCATCACCATAATCATCGGTGTCCAAAGCTCTGTTCCGAAGAAGAACCAGCCAGATTGGACGGCGAAATAGCTGTGAAGTATCCCGACAACTAATGGAATTCCGAAGTTAAAGAGTTGTTTGATTTGAATTCCCTTTAACAAATCCCCTCGTGTGAAACCGAGTTTTCTTAGAATAGTATAACTCGCCTTCTCATCTTCACTCTCATCCATTTGCTTGAAATAAAGAATACAGCCGGATGTAATCAGAAAGGTTAACCCAAGGAATCCAACGATAAACATGATGAGTCCCATATTCTGTTTCTGATTGTTGCTCATTTCTAGTTGAGAATCATATGCGCGCTTAGTATCGAATCCTAGTCCCTTAAAAAGTTCATTTGCCTCTTTAATATGACCTTTATCTTTAATATCAATTCCGATATAAACGGTAGAGTCCCTTTGAATGGCTGGATCGATATCCATTTTCAAACGTTCAAATATAGCTTCGTCCACAATAGCAACAGGCAAGCCACTACCCGTGAAATACCCTGAAACAGGGGAAACTATGTTGATACTTTTATACTGTTGCGGAATAACGTCATGCTGACCCTTCAATTCAATGAATCCAGAATCTTTCATAGACATGAATTGCTGTAACATGCTACTAGAAGCAGTAAAAAGAGTCTCATCGGCTGATAGTTGAATATCTTGTACGGCATCTTCACTAATGACTGGCATAGTCATGCTATTCGGATCAACGAACATGCCTTCCATATTCATGTCTAATATGTTCTCTACATTGACACCTACTTGAATGACATCAATCATTTGATCGGTATACTGTATTCCATTTGCGTCCAAGGCTTCTTTAAATGCCTGGGCATCTTGAATATCTGTAATTGAAAAGTCTGCTGGAACATAGGTCTTCGCCGACATCTCCGCAGAGTAGTACGAGATATAACTTAAAGATAATAAACCAATCGCAAGGGCAGATACCGTCGTAATAATGGTTAATAATACGGCATTGGACTTCATGCGGAACATAATGGATGAAAGGGATAATACTTCATTAATATTTAAGTAACCATGTTTCTTCTTGCGGATGATATTAAATATAAAAGTGACAGATCCTTTATAGAAAAGATAAGTCCCAATGATGACAGACGCTAGAATAAAGATCATCGCGTAGCCACCATTCGATTCGTCCTCGAATTGCTCGACCGGTTCACCAAGCCATTCATTCACAAAGTTAATCCCGACAATAACTATGGGATAAATAAATATTAATTGACAAGGCATCATTTTATGAATAATATGTAACTAATCACAAACCCATTGGAATCGACTGGACAGCCAGAGATTCAACGAAAAGCGCAGAGTATGCGTTTCGTTGAGTCTTTTTTTTTAGAGGAGAGTACAGCGTGTTAATGAACTAGATTGTGGTTGAGAAGTATGAATCTACTGGACAACCAGAGATTCAACAGGTGCGAAGGTGACGCGCCAAGTTGAGTCTTTTTGTTTTAAGCAAGTTTGTTCACAATAAAAAACCAGCCCACGGGCGCAGAGAAAAGGATGGTACACACATGAAAAAAATTACTATATCTTTGGTAACAGTCGCATTGGTCTTCTCAGGTCTGACTTACGTAGTGGTATCTGCTAATAAGAAGCCAGCAGTCGCAGCAACGATTCAACAGAGCAACAGTACTGAAGTATCTACAACAACGGTGCCAGCTCCGGCAGCAGTAACGCTTCAACCGGAAGCATCAAAAGCTACAACGCCAGCAGTTGAAAAATCCACACCAGAAGTGGCTACTGTACCGGCAACCACCGAAGTTTCTACACTGGAGACAACAGTCTCAACTACTCCTACCGCAGTTCAGTCTAAAGTAACAGCAGTATCATTAGAGAGCAACACGCAGGCGAAGACAACTGTAACTGAGGTATCCGCGTCGGTTAAACCCAACACGAATACGTCAACTACTGCAACTGCAGTAGTGCCTACAACCGCACCTAAAGTAAGCGTAACAGCTAATAAGGCAATTCAACCTGCGCCAGCACCTGTTGTATCGGTCCAGCCGAAGGAAACTGTCTCTCCGGTAACCACTCCTTCAAAAAAGATAACTTTCTCTACTACTGAGGTAGTTAAAGCGGCGCCAGCACCAACGCCAGTTGTGAAGACTTCCCAACCTGAGACAACGTCATCCGAATCGTCATCGTCCGTCAGCACTCCTGCTGCAGCGCCAGAGGAAAAGGCACCCGCACCAGCTCCGACCCCGGCTCCAGAGGAAGAGGTTTGTCCTTAATTAGCAATTGGATGATATTTAATTCATTGAAGCTTGACCCATCACATAAGCCAATATAAATCGAGGTGCACATAATGATAAATTTATTGAAGTCTAAGAAAATTCTAACGCTGCTTCTAGCAGCTTCCCTATTAGTCCTTCCATTTCAAGTAGGCAGAGCCAGTGCCGATACCGCAGAGGCTTTAACGAGCATTTCCTCTTCAGGGAGAGTAAGTCACTTTGATTACTTCAACCATGTATATAAGCAATTGAAAGATGTTAACCATGTGTTTAAAACAGCAACTTATGAGGATATCGTTCATTTGTTTGAGAGCGAAGGAACATACGCTGTTCTGGTTGGAGGTGCATGGAGTGACAATACACAAGCCGATATTGGCTATATCAATGAGGTTGCGAAGGAATATGGGATATCCACCATTTATAACTTTGATACGATGCTAGATGGGGAGACTCTCCAAATTACAGATAGCAATAATAAATTTGCATACAAATACGTTGATTTAGTCAACAAGTATCTGAAGAATTTGAATCTTTCTTCTCCTAAGGGTATAGCAGAGCAGAACGTCAGCTATATCAACAAGAGTGGGGCTACGATAACTGCTCCCCAAATTGAATCGCCGTTTCTATTGGTGTACAACAAAGATAACAAGGATGCGTCAGGAAATGGCGCTCCTGTCGTTGCCTATCTCGATAAGAGTTATTCTGAAAATGATTTCTTAACCAACGGAACACTTGATTTCGCGAAGGTGGAAGCTTACAAAGCATCGGTAAGAGGGGTGCTCGGGGCAGCTTCGAAATACGATACTATTAATGAATCTTCCTATATTAAAGCGGCATTTAATAAGAATTATGAGGGCGAGAATACAGGAAAACCAACGATTTTCAATGAATTGGATGGCAATCTTGTCTATGAACACGTGACCTATCACCAACTGAAGCAAATTTTGGCCAGTGAAGGCAATTATGCTATCCTACTTGGCGGATCGTGGTGCCCGAATACCCAAGCTGTTATTAAATACATTGACGAATATGCCAAAAAAAATAATGTCGATAAAATCTATTTCTTTGATACGAAGTTGGACTCGGGTGTGACTGTTGCCGAGCCGTACAATAACAGCGGTACAAGTGGCAGCGCTAATCCGCATAACAACAATGAGCTTCAGATCAGAACTACAAATCATACGAATGCAAATCTATATGTTGATCTAGTCAAAACATATCTGACGAATATCAAGACGGAGAACAATACAGCTGCTAGACCTTCAATCATAAGTTATGTTGATGAGTTAGGTAACACAATCACCGGAGACAGACTTCAGGTTCCATACCTGTTTACGTACAACAAAGATAACAAGAATGCGGATGCAACTAGTGCTCCCATCCTAGGACATGTAGAACTGATGTATTCCTGGACGAATATTCAACCAGAGTATATACAAAGTGGTTATCCGACTGGTGCAAGATATAATAACACCACAATCGCTCTGAATAAACTCTTTTCCAAACTGGAGGCTGTACCTACTGGGCTGACATCCGAAGCTCCAACTTCAGTTGAAAGTAAGGATGGTCAAATAACAGGCACTAGCACAGCATTGGAATACAAACTACTGGGAAGTGAACTATATACGCCAGTAACAGGGCAATCGATTACAGGACTTACACCAGGCAATTATGCTGTGAGATATGCTGCTACAGCGGGATACCAAGGCCCTACTACAGCAGTGGGACCAGCTATAATTCCATATCAGCCAGGCGAAGCAGTAAATATAGTAGTACCTTTGTATGTTGGGCAACAACCTTCGCCAACTGGACTTGTGGGTATAGCCCCTACTACAGAGCTTAACAATGATGGTCAAATTATAGGGTCAACGGAAGGACAGGAATACCAACTTGTTGGAGAAGTTGATTTTAAGGCTGTAACAGGCACATCCATTAAAGACTTGGTACCAGGCTTTTATAACGTGCGTTATGCGGCTAAAGAAGGATACAGTGCAGGGTTAGTCACTACAGTTGAAATTCCAGCGTATGGTGAACAAGCAACGCCAACAGGATTAGTAGGTGTAGCACCAACTACTGCAGCTAATAATGATGGGAAAATTACAGGTACTACCCCAAACTTAGAATACAAGCTATCCACTGTTACGGAATACGTATATGCGAAAGAACAAGAAACTATCGGATTAATTCCTGGTATTTATAACGTAAGATTTGCGGCTAAAGAAGGACACAATGCGAGTAAAGCAGCAGAAGTCATTGTCCCGACATATACTGCGGAACTGGCAGAGCAAGCAGCACCAACAGGTCTGAGAGGGATTGCACCTACCTCTTTAGCGAACAATGATGGACAAATTTCTGGTACTACCCGAGCGTTAGAATACAAGTTGTCGACTGTTACGAGTTATGTCTATGCAACAGAACAAGAAACCATCGGGTTAGCATCAGGTACTTACAATGTGAGATACGCAGCCAAAGAAGGTTATAAGCCAAGCCCAATAACCAACGTTATTGTCCCAGCATTTGTGCCTGATACAGGCACGGGGACTACTCCATCAGGAGGTGGAACTGCACCAAGCAGTGCTACTTCATCGAGTGGCTCTACCACAGCAAGCACGAAGTCTGTTACGACAACTTTAGGAAATGTTACAACTACGGTAACAACGGCAAAGACTATAATTGATAAGACTACAGGGGTAAGCACAGCATCCATTGCACAAGATGTAGTGGCAAGTTTTGTTGGTCTTGCCAAAACAGCTGAAGCGACTGGGAAAAAAGCTGTCTTGGAAATTAAAGTTGAAGCTAGTACACTAACCAAAACGGCTGAGCTTAGCATACCTAGAAGCGTATTTAACGAGTTGGCTTCCGGCACGAATGCTGAAGTTACAATCAATTTTGAAAATGTTGGTACGATTACTCTCGATGCCAAATCTATTGCAAGCATTAGTGCGGCCGCAGATAAGGGAGATATCAGTATAAGAATTGCCAAGGTTTCGTTAACCGAAGAGGGTAAGACAGTACTCGGGGACAGACCGGTTTATGACTTGTCGATTAGAGCTGGCGAGAGCGATATTACCTCCTTTGGAGGAGGTAGCATTCACATCAGTGTACCGTACGTACTACAAGCAGGTGAACAACAGAACTCCGTTATTGTCTACTACATTAATAGCGCCGGAGGTTTGGAAGACGTACGTGGTCGATATGACTCTGCGAAGGGATCAGCTCATTTTGTTACAACACACTTTTCCCAATATATCATTGGATATAACAAAGTAAGCTTTGCAGATGTGTCGGATACTTCATGGTATAGCAATGCAGTCGACTTTCTCGCAGCACGTAGTATCACTTCCGGTACTGACGCAAATCATTATAGTCCGAATGCCACAGTAACAAGAGGCCAGTTCATCGTCTTAGTATTGAAGGCCTATGGGATAGTACCTGACGATAATCCTGCTGATAACTTTGCGGATGCTGGTAATACGTATTACACGAATTACTTAGCTACTGCTAAGCGTTTGGAGATAGCGACAGGTTCAGGTAATAATCAGTTCAAGCCGAATGATCAAATCACACGGCAGGAGTTATTTACACTCTTGTACCGATCGCTTGACGTGCTAGGTGAATTACCATCAGATAAGACGGCAGTAACCATCTCAAGCTTCAGCGATGCAGGAAAGATTGCAGATTATGCACGAGAAGCACTTCAAGCTCTAGTAGAAAGAGGCGTAGTGACGGGAACGAGCAATAAGCTCAATCCGCAAGAGCTAACTACAAGAGCCCAAGCGGCACAAGTGATTTATAATCTGTTGTCGAGATAACAAAACAAAAGCGTGTCTTTAACGGAGTACGGGTAATTATTCTAAAAGACGCAGACAAAATGGGTGGCCAATGGGCCGCTCATTTGTCATAAGTAATATAGATACAACACAAGCTCCAGTACCCTTGAGGACTGGAGCTTGTGTTTCCTAATCTATTATAAAGCCTCTTTAATGACCTTCTTGTAATAAAAGACGGATAGAATTCCGAAGATCGAATACAGTGCAGTATAAAGTAACATCACCATAATCATCGGTGTCCACAGCTCTGTTCCGAAGAAGAACCATCCCGACTGAACGGCGAAATAGCTATGGAGTAGCCCAACAACTAATGGAATTCCGAAGTTAAAGAGTTGTTTGATTTGAATCCCCTTCAACAAATCCCCTCGTGTGAAACCGAGTTTTCTAAGAATGGTATAACTCGCCTTCTCATCTTCACTTTCATCCATTTGCTTGAAATAAAGAATACAGCCGGACGTAATCAGAAAGGTTAACCCAAGGAAACCAACGATAAACATGATGAATCCCATGTTCTGTTTCTGATTGTTGCTCATTTCTAGTTGAGAATCATATGCGTGCTTAGTATCGAATTCTAGTCCCTTAAAAAGTTCATTTGCCTCTTTAATATGACCTTTATCTTTAATATCAATTCCGATATAAACGGTAGAGTCCCTTTGAATGGCTGGATCGATATCCATTTTCAAACGTTCAAATATAGCTTCGTCCACAATAACAACAGGCAAGCCGCCGCCCGTGAAATACCCTGAAACAGGGGAAGCTATGTTGATACTTTTATACTGTTGCGGAATAACGTCATGCTGACCCTTCAATTCAATGAATCCAGAATCTTTCATAGACATGAATTGCTGCAGCATGCTACTAGAAGCAGTAAAAAGAGTCTCATCGGCTGATAGTTGAATATCTTGTATGGCTTCTTCACTAATCACTGGCATAGTCATGCTATTCGGATCAACGAGCATGCCTTCCATATTCATGTCTAATATGTTCTCTACATTGACACCTACTTGAATGACATCAATCATTTGATCGGTATACTGTATTCCATTTGAGTCCAAGGCTTCCTTAAATACTTCGGCATCTTGAATATTTGTAATCGAAAAATCTGCAAGGACATAGGTCTTGGCCGTCTTTTCTGCGGAATAGTATGAGATATAACTTAAAGATAACAAACCAATCGCAAGGGCAGATACCGTCGTAATAATGGTTAATAATACGGCATTGGACTTCATGCGGAACATAATGGATGAAAGGGATAATACTTCATTAATATTTAAGTAACCATGTTTCTTCTTGCGGATGATATTAAATATAAAAGTGACAGATCCTTTATAGAAAAGATAAGTCCCAATGATGACAGACGCTAGAATAAAGATCATCGCACCGAATAGTTCGGGCATCGTTGTGAAGTCTCCGCTAAACAATTTCGATGATATATAATAGCCCAGAAGGATGAATACAATGCCAACAATTCCAATGAACATTTCTAGGAAGGAGACCCTGTTTACTTTTCCTTCTGTTACAGATCTCACTCTGAATAAGGAAAGAATACTTTGCCTTTTGATAAACACCATATTCATCAACATAATCAAGAGGTAGATCACACCAAAGACAATCAGTGTTTGTATTAGTGCTTGGGTAGAGAACTGAAGCGTTGCGATAGCATTGATACCTACAATTTTAAATAAAATCATGATGATTAACTTTGAAAAGGAAAAACCAACAAAGATCCCTACAATGATGGAACTGAAATACAGGATGAAATTTTCAGCCGTAAGGATACGGAAGATTCTGTTCTTGGTCATTCCTATTAATTGAAACAGGCCAATTTCTTTACTGCGTCGTTTAATAAAGATGTTATTTGCGTATAACAGAAAAATAGAGACGATAGCCACAAGTAGGACAGAGGCCGCTTTAATCGCAGCGCCTCCTTTAATGGATCCTGCTGTTTCATCCATGGATGGGTCGTACTGCAACGTGACAAATGCGAAATAAAGGGCAGCGCTAAAGATTAAGGCGAATACATAAAGGTAATAATTTTTCAGATTCTTCCGCAGATTGCGAAAGATGAGTTCGTTAATACTCATTCTGCACCCCGCCTAATACACCTTGTGTTTTCATAATGTCTTTAAAGAAGGCCTGCCTTGTTTCCTCGCCTTTATTTAATTGTGTATATATCTGTCCGTCTTTAATGAAGATGACTCTACTACAATAACTAGCTGCCACAGAATCGTGAGTTACCATAACAATCGTTGCTTTTCGTTTCTGATTTAATTCGCTCATTTTGTTTAATAAATCAGAAGCAGACTTAGAATCAAGTGCACCCGTAGGTTCGTCAGCAAAAATGATACTCGGTTCATGAATAAAAGCCCGTGCGGCGGAAGTGCGCTGTTTCTGCCCCCCAGAGATCTCATTGGGATACTTATTTCGTATATCAAAAATTCCCAGTTCTGTCGCAACAGTTTGGAATTTCAGCTCAGCTTCCTTTTTTGGCGTCTTTGTAATGGATAACGGGAGAAGGATATTCTCTTTGACTGTCAGCGTATCTAATAAGTTATATTCTTGAAAAATAAACCCTAAATGGTTCTTACGAAATTCAGCTAATTGCTTCTCCTTCATACCAGAAATCTCTCTTCCTTCGATCTTGATGGTACCATTACTAATCTTATCAATCGAAGAGAGGACGTTGAGCAATGTCGTCTTCCCGGAACCTGATGCGCCCATAATACTAACGAACTCGCCCTCTTCAATAACAATATCTAGACCACTTAATACTTCTTGTTTATTGAACTTATTGCCATAACTTTTATGGATTTTACTTGCTTCTAGAATAACGATATAGAACAACTCCCTTTTCTTTGTACTCAATATCCTTATTATAAAAGGGTTCGTCTTTCTTATCCTTCGATTGACCGAACAAAACACACAAGCATGTGACATTGTTGTCACACGCCTGTGATATGAACGAATTCATTCCTTTGTGGAAAAGTACATGTGAAGGTCGATCCAACGCCAAGTTCTGATTGTACATGAAGTTGGATCGATAATGACTTTGCAGCTTTGTGGGCTAAATATAACCCCATGCCTGTTGCGGTATTGTCATGATGGATGGTCGTTGATGTGAACCCTTTGTCGAATATGCGAGAGATATCTCTGGGGTCAATGCCGCGCCCACTGTCTTTCACCTCAAGGATGGTCTGATCAGCTCGCACATAACTGTTAATGATGATGTCGGATGCTAAGCTATATTTCACTGCGTTTGTTAAGAGCTGTCTGAGGATAAAGGCGAGCCATTTGGCATCACTAAGGACTTGCGGTACTTCTAAATGAATGTCAAAGCCGATGCCTTTGTGGATACACCAGGATTGTAATGTTTTGATTTCATCAAAAATAAGAGATTCTAAATCGGTATGTTCAATATACAAATCATTCTCAATAAATGGGATACGCCTTTGGTGGAGCTGTTGGTCAAGTAGAAGATGAATTCTTAACCATTCATAGGTT
The DNA here is from genome assembly GCF_051550225.1 of Paenibacillus sp. FA6. Classification (NCBI taxonomy): domain Bacteria; kingdom Bacillati; phylum Bacillota; class Bacilli; order Caryophanales; family Paenibacillaceae; genus Paenibacillus; species Paenibacillus sp. FA6. Next base: position 5,178,582 of record NZ_CP188820.1, read on the forward strand.
AAATGAGTCTTCATAGTTTCATCGTCTATACGGTCAATCATTAAATGCATGGCTGTAAGCGGCGTTTTCACTTCATGGATCCAAGCTAGGATGTCATCTTTCTCCTGCTCTAACGTCATAAGATTGTGGGAGGCAGCCTGTTTCAATAGTTCAGCCTGATCCGTCATGCTTTGTTCAATCATGTGCTCAAAGGGACTTTCTGGACTAGCGATGCTCGTTAAATCTAGATTGTTGTCTCGTTCTTCTAAGCTTTTATAGAATCGGGTTTCTTTATTGTAGCGAATAACGAAGAAGGTCGAAAAAAGAATCATCGATAGAAAGACAAGGTAAAGTGTGGATTGGAATGGGATCGTTGGATCGTAAAAAGATACAAAGATGATCAGCAGTTGCAGAAGTATGAATAGCATGATCCAGCTACGTCTTTCCACGATATACTTTCTAATCATATCCATTTGCCTCTTCAATAGCCATGTAACCTTGCCCAACCTTCGTCTCAATAAATTGCCCTAACCCAAGTTCATCTAACCTTTTTCGTAGCCGATTCACATTGACTGTCAGGGTGTTATCGCTTACGAAACGTTTATCATCCCATAAGCTATTGATTAATACCTCACGGGTTACGATCTTATTCTTCTTCTCAATGAGTAGTTTTAACACATAAATTTCATTCTTTGTAAGTTCAATCGATCTCGCATCATGGGTGACCGTATTTTTCTCATAATCCACCGTTGCTCCGCACCATGTTTTGAGTTCTATGGTGTCCGTATTGTAATTGTATACCCGACGAAGAATCGCTTGTACCTTGGCAATCAGCACATCGAAATGAAAGGGCTTCTGGATATAATCATCCGCTCCAAGCTGCATAGACATCACGATATCCGTGGGGTGATCGCGGGAGGATAAGAATATAATCGGAATGTTGGAATGGGACCGAATCATTCTACACCAATGAAACCCATCGAATTTAGGCAATTGAATGTCAATAATGACTAAATCAGGCTTGATGTCTGTAAATTGTTGAATGACGTTACCGAAATCAGTAATCCCATACACATCATAAGACCAATGAGCCAGCCGATCTTTGATCTCATGAAAGAGCGTTGTATCATCTTCAATTAATAGGAGTTTAAACAAATAGGTTCACCACGCTTTTAGTTTTTCTACAATAATTGTATAGTAAAACCATGTTATGTGCTATTTTTTACTGTGAAACTATTGACACTCAATAAACTATGTATATAATCGTATGTAAGAGGTCTGTAATTGACCTATATATTTTTATCTAATTATTTAAGAAGATTAATTAATGTAATTAAATAAACTGAAAGGGATGAGAAGATGAAATCATTTCTACCAAATGATATTAAAGATGAAAATAGAAAAATAATTTTTGATATTTTATTGCAGAATCCTGGATTAGCAAAAGTTGAAATTACAGAAAAAACGTCGATGAGTTTTGTTACTGTGAGTAAAATCGTTAATTTTTTTGATCAAATTGGGATATTAACAGCCACTGGTGAAAGCCGAGAAGGATCGGGTGGTTTAGGAAGAAAAAGGACAGTATATAGATTTAATGAAAATAGTTATGTAACCATCGGGATACAAGTTATAGGTAGAACAATTACTGCGTTGCTTATAAATTTACATAGTAAAATTATTGATTCCTATTCTATTAATACAGACATCCCATTTTATAGTGAAGAGTTCACAACGATTTTTGAAGAAATAATTATTCGATTGAGGAAAAAGGCGGAGCAAACGAACAGTGTTGTTCTGGGAATAGGTATTGGCGTTGATGGGGCGATAAATACTAGAAAAAAAACAATTAGAATGAGAAATCAGGATAATAAAGAAAATGACTATTATTATGAGGAAATCATTGTGAATTTAGAGAATAAGGTTAACTTACCCATTCTTCTTGAGAACGATGTAAACGCTTCTACAGTGGCTGAATTTCGAAATTTGGAGAATTCCGAGAAAGCACCAACGGATTTGGTTCATATAGCTGTAGGTGATGGGATTGGCGGTGGCCTGATCATAAATAAAGAGTTGCACCGAGGATATAATGCCAGCGCGGGAGAGTTAGAGTATATGTGTTTCGATTCGGAATACAGGAGAACGCCATCTTCAGTAGGGTGGCTAGAAAGTAAATTAGGTATTAATTACTTATTAAATACCTATGACTTGAATTCCGAGGAAGATATCGAAGCTTGTGTAGATCATATATCTAGAAACCTTGCTTTAACGATTACTAATATTATTAGCGTGTTGGATATCGATCGAATCATTATTAGTGGAAAAACAATAGCATTGTTCTCAGATCGTATTTTAGAAGGTACAAAAAAATATGTTGAACAATATACGGAATGGACGCCGAATATAACGTACAGTGATTCGAATAATTCAACTGCGATCGGAGCCGCCGTATTAACACTTCAACATGAGATGATCAAAATAATCTCTGCATAAAACTCTAGGAGGTGAAAATAATGATAAAGATTTTTGGAAGTGAAGAGGAAGTGGCACACGAAATTGCCAAAGAAATGAAGGATCATTTACTACATGATGCAAATCCAGTCTTTTGTCTGGCGTCAGGGAGCACACCCCAGAAAAGTTATCGGAAATTTGCCGATGAAATAGAAAGTGATTCGAGGATAAAGGAACTCAAAATAGTAAGTTTAGATGAGTGGGTCGGAATTGATAGAAGTTCTGAAGGTAGTTGCTATCAGATGTTAAACCAAGACTTATTTTCACTAGTACAGTTAGATAGCGACCAAATAGAGTTTTACGATGGTACATTTCCCGATTTACAACAAGAGTGTTTAAGAATTGATCGTTATATCGATCATAATCCAATTACGTTCAGTTTGATGGGTATGGGGATGAATGGACATATCGGATTAAATGAGCCGGGTTGTCCAGTATTAAATCATAGTAGTGTAGTTGATTTATCGGAAACAACCAAGAAAGTTGCTCAGAAATATTTCTGTCAACCAACGGGTCTGGAAAAGGGAATCACACTTGGCTTAAGCCAAGTTGCTCATAGTAAAAGAGTTATTGTAGCTATTACTGGTGAACGAAAGGCCAAAATAGTAAAAGAAGTATTCTCAAATCTAGAGGCGAAGCTACCTGTTCAGGAATTGTTTGATTATGAACATATTGATTTCTTCCTAGATTCGGAGGCAGCGAAATATATTAAATAGTAATAAAAGCTGAGGAGTTCGTATAAATGAGTGACAGTGTTATTGGTGTAGATATTGGAGGCACAAATATTCGAGTTGGATTGGTTAATGAGAACCTTGAGTTAGCTCGGAAAGAGACCGTGTTGACGGGTAGCTTTCGAAATGCTGATGAAATTTTTAATCAAATTAAACAAATGATAGAAAAAGTGGATAGTGAAAAAAAAGCCAATAAGATAGGGATTGCATTACCTATTCCATGGAAAGATAAAACTGAATTTATTTTTGACGCAACAAACATCCCTTGTTTAGAAACAATGAATATTCAGAAAATAAGATCTTACTTTCCAGAACATAAAGTTTATTTCGAAAATGATGTTAATGTGATTACGTTACTTGAATCAGAGTATGGAGCTTCAAAAGCTTACAGACAATCCATGTACATAACGGTTAGCACAGGCATTGGAAGTGGGATTATTCTCAATAAGGAAATCTTCCATGGTGCGCATGGTTATGCTGGAGAGATTGGAAGTATGATTGTTTCCGATAGTAAACGAAATCATTCCATATTATATGACGGAACTCTAGAGTCTCTGTGTAGTGGCAAAGCTTTAGAAGAAGAGAGTAAAAGTTTGTATGGTAGTGATGCTACGACGTGTTTATTGTTTGAACAGTATCATAAAGAGGATAAAAAAGCGGTAGAAGTTATTCATGTTTGGGTTGAGTACTTCTCAAATGCGATTGCTTCTTTAATGCAAACGATAGATCCAGATATCTTTGTTGTTGGCGGAGCGGTTATATATAATAACCCATGGTTAATAGAAAAGATAATTGAAAGCGCTAAAAACAAGGTTCTTGAAAATTTAAGAGATAAAATAAAAATAGTGATGTCAACTTTCGGACCCGATGCAGGAATTATTGGAGCAGGGTATATGGCATTAATAAATTCTAAAGGAGAATGAGAAGAATGAAGAAAATAAAAGTTGCGTTAATTGGAGCAGGAAGTGTTTCTTTTGCATTAGGAGCTCTCCAAGATATGGTGCTGTCAGACCGATTGAAGAATCAAGTTAATCTTGAAATTGCACTTATGGATATTGAAGAAGAAAATGTGAATAGAACACATAAATATGCAACAGAAATGTTTACTGCATTTTCGAATCCGGCAAAACTTTGGCAAACTACGAATTTAGAAGACGCTCTAAAGGAAGCTGATTTCGTTATCGTTGCGATTGAAGTAGAGAGATATTTCTACTGGTCTCAGGACTTTCATATTCCTCGTCGTTATGGAAGTAAACAAATTTATGGTGAAAATGGCGGTCCAGGATCGATGTTCCATACGCTGAGAAATTTAGGCCCTATGCTCCACATTGCTCAGACCATGGAGAAGATGTGTCCAAATGCATGGTTCATCAATTACACGAATCCGGAAGCGAAGTTAGTAGAAGCCGTTTCTAAATTAACATCTATTAAAATTGTAGGTTTGTGTCATGGTTTAGATATGGGAATTGATCAGCTATCTGAATTTTTAGAGATGGAAGTAGATGAAATCGGCATGGAGGGTGGAGGTCTAAACCACTTTGGATTCTTCACAAAAATTTGGAATAAAAAAACGGGAGAAGATTTATATCCGTTATTTGATGAAAAAGAGAAGAAAGCAAATCGCTTAGCTCAATTTGATCATGTTGCGTTATCCAGAACGATGTATCAGATTTATGGCTATTATCCTTATCCGGGTACAAATCATTGTGGTGAGTATGTTTCTTATGCTGATGACTTCTACGCAGGACTATCATTACAGTATCGCTATGATCCAATGAGAGAAAAGTTATGGGAGAAAGACTCAAGAACACCGGAGTTTGTGTATTCTGCAAGCGGCAATAGCTTGGATAAAGGTCTGTTCTCGAACACGCAGACGCAAGAACTTTGGATAGAGCAAGCCTATATTTTCGATAAAGAAACCGTTCAAACTAGTAATGAATATGCCATTCCAATCATTGAGGCCATTTTCTTTGACGATGAGATTCAATTAAACGCTGTAAATATGCCAAATAACGGCGCTATAAAAGGTCTTCCTGATGATATGGTAGTTGAGACTCAAGCCATTGTTAATGGAAGTGGGATTGCACTTATACCCATGACAGTTGAATTGCCAACGGCAGTTATTGGAACCATTCATATTCAGGGAACGATTCATAAACTATTACTAGAGGCATTTGTAGAAAAGTCGAAGACGAAATTGTTACAAGCCATTTTGCTAGATCCACAAGCTCCTACTTATTATCAAGCATGCGCAATGATTGACGACATGTGCGAATTACAAAAGGATATTCTACCTAAACTAGAATGGAAATAGTGAGGTTTGATATGGAGAATAATAAAATAATAGAGTTGCTTCAAGAGATGACACTTAAAGAAAAGTTCGGACAGCTCTCTCAAATTACCGGGGAACATTATGTGGGCGAGATGGATAGTGAAATGGTGGAAACCGGACCTGATTTCTCAGGTCACATGTTTGAAGAAGACACGTTATATACGATAGGTAGTGTAATTGGTGTTTCGAGTGCAAAGATAACGAATCTAGTGCAATCGGAGTATTTAAAGAAATCAAGGCTAAAGATTCCTTTGCTGTTTATGCATGATGCCATTCATGGGTATAAGACCATTTTTCCAATTCCATTGGGCCTTTCTTGTACTTGGGATGAAAGGATTGTGCAGAAGGTAGCAGAGGATACCGCATCCGAATTACGTGCTTCTGGAATACATGTCAACTTTTCACCCATGGTGGATCTTGTGCGAGATGCTAGATGGGGAAGAGTGATGGAGTCGTTCGGAGAAGACCATCTGTTATCTGGTAATCTTGGTGGAGCCATGATCAGAGGCTATCAGAAGTGTGATGAAGGGAAGATCCCCAAGTCTGGGGTAGCAGCTTGTTTGAAACATTTTGCGGCTTATGGGGCAGGTATTGCTGGTAAGGATTATAATACGGTTGATATGTCTATGAGGGAGTTCTTTGAATACTACGGTAAGCCATACGAAATAGCTCTGCAGGAGAAACCGAGATTTGTTATGAGCTCATTCAATACATTTAATGGGGTACCTGTGACTGCAAGTGAAGAAATGCTGAAAGATATCTTGAGAGAGAAATATCAATTTGAAGATATTATTATTTCAGATTGGGGCGCGGTTTCAGAACTACAAAATCATAGAGTGGCCAAGAATGGCAAGGAAGCAGCTGAATTGGCTTTAAAAGCGGGAATAGACATTGAAATGGTCTCAACGTTATACCTTGAGCATTATGAAACCATTTTAGAAGAGAATCCAACACTCATACATGATATAGATGCCGCTGTCTTGAGAATTTTACAACTTAAAAATGATATGGAATTATTTGAGAACCCTTATGTAGATGAAGAACTAGAAGGAACCGTTATTTTGAATTCGGAATCCTTAGAATTTGCTAAAGAAGCTGCTAAGAAAAGTTGTGTGTTATTAAAAAATGACCAAATGTTGCCGATAGGTAAGGAATATAAAAAGGTAATCATAGTTGGACCTTTCTCAAACACAAGGGAACTACTTGGCAATTGGCAGTGTAAAGGGAGCTTTGATGATGTAGTTACTTTAGCTGAAGGCATGAAACTAGTGGACGATTCGCTTGAGGTAAATGGATATGAAACATTGGAAGATTGTCCGAAATCCGAGTTGGAAAATTGTGATTATATTGTAGTCGCCGTTGGAGAGCACTGGGAACGAAGTGGGGAAGGGCATAGCAGTGTTAACATCGAATTAGAAGCAAGACAGCAACAGCTTATAAAAGATGTTAAGAAGACAAATAAGCCTTATGCTTGCGTTTGCTTCTCAGGTAGACCTTTAGCGCTCCAAGATATCATTGACGATATCCCTGCTCTACTGTGGTGCTGGTATCCAGGCACACAAGCGGGAATAGCAATTGCTGAACTCATCATAGGAAAGGATACACCTTCAGGGAAATTAACGATGTCATTCCCACGTTATTCGGGTCAAGCACCTATTTACTATAATGAATACAGTTCAGGACGCCCGGCAAATGACTCAAGTTATAGTAGTAGATATCAAGACTGTGAGATTGGGCCACTATTCTCTTTTGGGCACGGGTTAACTTATACCAATACAGAGTACTCAAATTTTAATATTTCGAGTGAGAAGATAACGGAAGATCAAGACATAAAAGTCTCATTCCAAATCAACAACTCAAGTCGATATGAATATTCTGAAATTGTTATATTGTATATTGAGGATCTAGTATCGAGGACTGTACGTCCAACGCGTGAAATGAAAAAATACCAAGTCGTTACAGTTCCTGCAAATCAAATGGTTACAGTAGAAATCGCTATTACTTTAGATGATCTTCAGTATTTAAATGCAAATTTACAGCAAACAGTTGAACCTGGGGAATTTCAGGTATATATCAATAATCTTGAAAAGTCTCTGTTTACTATTGAGTATTGAGTCAGCTTATTCTTTGTTAATTTATTAAAGGACATTAATTAATGTTATAAAGTTTCATTGATGCTAGGTAATATAGAGGATATAATATCTTAAAGGATAGCGCTTACATGAATGGACATTAGGACCTTTGCAGAATGATGAGGGGATGTATAAAGATGTATTACAAATTTAAAGAAAGACTTCAGTCTCAATGGCAGTTACAAGCTATGATATGGCCAAGTATCATACTAATGATTGTATTCTCCTTTGTACCCATGTTGGGATTAATCATAGCCTTTCAAGATTATTCTCCATTATCAGGTTTTATAGGGTCGGGATTTTTAGGTCTTGAGAATTTCAAGGCATTTCTAGGAGATCAAGACTTCTATAATGTGTTGACCAATACATTGGCAATTAGTCTTATGAAAATGCTAATTGGTTTTCCACTAGAAATCATACTAGCCATTTTAATTAACGAGTTACGATTAGGACTTTTCAAAAGGATTTCTCAAACCATTTCCTATCTACCTCATTTTCTTTCTTGGGTAATTCTTGGTGGAATGATGATATCCTGGTTAAGCTCAACAGGCTTAGTCAATAGCTTGTTATTATCAATGCATGTCATTTCTGAACCCATAGCATTTCTGGCAAATGCAAATGCATACTGGTGGGTAGCGACCTTTTCCGACATTTGGAAAGAGGTGGGATGGGGGACAATCTTATATCTAGCCGCAATGTCGGGGATTGATCCATCCTTATATGAGGCAGCGAAAGTCGACGGGGCAAAGATATTAAAAAGAATATGGTATGTAACGATTCCTGGAATTAGAAATATCATCGTCTTAATGTTTGTATTGCGTGTAGGTTCTGTCTTAGGATCGAACTTGGAACAGACATTGGTATTACAAAACTCTTCAAACGTGCTTCGAAGTGAAGTTATAGATTCATACGTGTATCACTTAGCCTTAGCACAAGGAGACTTTTCCTTTGCAACTGCGGTTGGAATCTTTTCATCTGTTGTTTCAGTCATTCTTTTGTTAATTGCCAATTTCTTAACAAAAAAATTAAGTGATAGTTCAATATTTTAGAAGGAGGTGTGAAGATGGGTTTTGAGAGAGATGGAAGGCTATTTAATATTTGCAATATTATGTTCATGTTATTCTTTGTTTCATTAATTGTTTTTCCGTTAATTAATATCGTTGCATTATCATTTAATGACGGTTATGACGCGATGAAAGGGGGGATTTATTTATACCCAAGGAAATTTACGTTGGCAAATTATGAAACTATCTTGAAAGATCTAACCATTTATCGGGCATTTGGTATCACTGTTGCAAAAACCGTAATCGGTGTTGCAGGCCACTTAATTATTACAGGTTTTGCAGCTTATGCAATGAGTAAACCGTATTTAATGGGAAGAAAAGTGTTTATTCGAATGGGAATAATCACAATGTTCTTTAGTGGTGGAATGATTCCAACATTTTTAGTTGTTAAATCTCTCGGATTAGCAAATAACTTTTGGGTATACATCATTCCAGTATTATTTAGTTTTTATGACATGATTATTTTAATGAACTTCTTTAGGAACTTGCCAGATTCTATAGAAGAGTCTGCCAAGATTGATGGGGCAAACTTCTTTCAAGTCTTTTACAAAATAATTCTACCTCTATCTGGCCCTGTACTTGCAACAATAGCTTTATTCCATGGCGTGTATCAATGGAATGATTTCTTTGTAGCAAAACTTTATATTACAGATAAATCTTTATATCCGATTCAATATTATTTGTATCAGTTATTAACAAGCACAGGAGCAGCAAGTTCTGCGAAAGCCGGAGTATATATTTCGAAGGCATTTACAACACAGTCTTTGCAACAAGCTACAATGATCGTTACAACTTTACCTATTATGTTGGTTTATCCATTCCTGCAAAAGTACTTTATTAGTGGAATGTTAGTCGGAGGAGTAAAAGAATAAGGATTATAGAAGGGGGAAGCGTTATGAGAAAAGCAATTATTATTTTTACATCGTTAATATTAGTATTCTCGTTAGTTGGCTGTGGAAAAAAGGAAGAGGTGAAATCTGCTGATTCGACTATTATAGTTGATAAAGATACACCGAGCTGGAAGAATGATGGGGGAACAGCAGACTTAGATTGGTATATTAACTTTGACTGGTTCGCTCAGACCTGGGGAACTGATATGTCTTCTAAATTTATTACTGAGGATACAGGGGTTAATATTACTTATCTAGGCGGTACGGATGACAAATTAAATACGATGATGGCATCTGGAGAATTCCCAGATATTATTACAATGGATGGGGGGAATCCTTTAATTAAGGATGCGGATAAGTTCGCCCTTCCACTTGATGTATTAGCAGAGAAATATGATCCTTATTTTCTAGAGAAAGCTGCCAAACCCGAAACACTTAAGTTTTTCACAAGAGAAGATGGACATATTTATGGTTATCCCAATTTCTCAAATACAATGACAGATTATGAAAAGGGTGGCATTTACGCTAATCAGGCTTTCATAGTAAGACAAGATATATATGAGCAAATTGGCAAACCTGATATGACTACATCTGAAGGATTTATTACGGCTTTGGAAGCTGTACAAAAATTAGATGTCAAAGATGAGCTTGGAAGATCAGTCATTCCTATTGGAATATCTCCTTTTAACGATAGTTCAGAGTCAAATGGGGTATTTAATAGAACTCTAGCAGACTTTATCGGAGTTCCTATCCTTACAGAAGACGGAAAATACTATGATCGGTATACAGATAAAGATCTTCAAACATGGTTAAAGGTTTTTGTTGATGTTCGACAAAAAGGGTTAACCGATCGAGATATGATTGCAATGACAAGAGATGACAAAGATGCAAGACTTACGAATGGTAGTTATTTCGCCTATTTTGCCTCAGATCTAATTAGTGAAACGGATACAATGTCAATATGGGCAAACGATAATCCGGGTAAAGAATACATTGCTATTAATGGACCAGCGTCAACAATGGGGAGAAAAGCCGCATTACCAGGTACTTCAATTGAGGGTTGGACACAAACCTTCATTTCAAAAGATGCTAAAGATCCTCAAAAAGCAATGGAGTTCCTCACCTATATGGTTAGTGAATATGGTAATACAGTCATGAACTATGGTAGAGAAGGTGAGACGTATACCATGGTGGATGGAAATCCAGTGTTAAATCAAGACTTGCTTGAGTTTAAACAAACGGATCCGGCTGGATTTGAGAAGGAGATTGGATTAACAACTCACTTATGGGTACAGGATAGTGCACTACTTTCACGACAAATGGGTATTTCCCAGTTCCCTAAAGCTTTACACCAAGCCAAAGAATGGACATTAGAATATACCGCTCCACAATTTGAATTAGCGGGTTTAGATGTATACTTATCTAAGGAATCCTCTAGGAATGCAGAAAAGATCAATCAAAACTGGTCTAAAACGGTTGCTAAAATTTTAGATGCTAAATCGGATAGTGAAGTTGATAAAGCAATGGATGAATTTATTAAGTACCGAAAAGATAATGGTTATGATAAATTAGTTGAAGAAAGAAACAATCAAATAGAAGCTAACAAGAAAAAGCTGTAAATAGTAAATTAGGGGGAATAGAAATGATTAGTATCGAGAGCAATTTATATAACAATCTAGTATTGTTAATACAATTAATAGTGCTGAATATCCTTTTCTATATCACTTCTATTCCCCTTTTATCCATTCCGATTTCACTATTATATTTATGCCACTGTGTAATAAACATCATTGATGGGAAGAAGATGTTCTCTAATATAAAGCTAACAAAGCGTATTTGGATGCAATTTTTATTTGCTGCGATCGTCAACTGTTTCTCGGCATATACTATTTATTCTTTAATGATCAATAATGCCTCTTTTGTAGAATTGTTATTAGCTTCATTCATTATTTCGTTTAATCTCATTACATATATTTCGATCCTGTCATATGAAACTAAAATAATTAATATATTAAGAGCTTCATTTTTCTACTCCATCGTATACTTTTATAAGACAGTAGTGATTATATTTGCATTTTTACTTATCAGTGAGATAATATGGGGACGTTTTCCCGTGTTATTTATTATTGGTTTAGTATCTTTATATTTGTATGTTTTTATCAGATTTAACTATAAAACATTATTGAATCTTGATAAAATTTTTGAGTAATACAATCTAGATACCTAAAAAGAGCCTTCAGAATTTATTCTGAAGGCTCTTTTATTTGCTTATTTACAAATCTTCAATCAAATACTTAATAAAAAACCAACTAATTCTATTTTAATGCGTTACACTATAGTAACGACTAAATCCGACAGTGATTACTCTGTGATGCACACGAATTAAGTCCTATTTTGTCGATAATAAATATTGATGTCATAAGGAAAAGGGACTAGACCATGAAATTCAGCAGATTACTTGCCAATAAAAGAACGGTATATCTTGTAATTGTTTCTATTGTTGTATTGAGTGCCCTCACGAGTATCAAGTTATATATTTCTTACTATACCACTAAAAATTCGGCGCAGGTCGCGCTTGCAAAGCAGTATATTGAAATGGCAGGGAATATTGCAAAAGGACTAGATAAGGATGCTTACCAAAGGTTTTTGTTGACTAAACAAGATGGCCAAGATCGAAAAGAAATAAGTCAATACTTAGAACGATATGGTAATAGAATTAATGCGATTTACACCTATATTTTAATATTAGACGAAAGTGATGTTTCAAAAGTAATGGTTTCGGGATTACCCTCAGATACGGAGGACCTTCCAATAGGCGCACCTTGTACGGTTCCGCCTGCTCAAGTGAGACAGGCTAAGGGCGGAAAAAGTTACTTTACGGACATAATTAAGGATGGACATAAAGGCTCTTACTTATCTATCGGAGTGCCATTTTACAATGATAATGGGGTAATGCTTGGTGTTATTGGGGTTGATATTGATGCTAAGGATTTAGACCAAGTAAGTAAACAAGTCGTTAAGAGTAATGTCTTCATCTTTGTCATTGATATATTATTTGCTATCGCATTGTTAATGGTTGTGTTCGTATTGAACAAATGGTATAAAGTTCGTTTCAAAAGAGATTTGGAGCAAACAGAAAAAATGTATATCTCTGAACTTGGAAAAGTGATTGATACGATAAAATCAAGCAGACATGATATGATGAATCATCTCCAAGTGCTAGGCGGATTAATGGACTTGCAGTTGCATGACAAAGTGAACGACTATTTAAAACAGTTGACGAAAGAATCCAAAGTTTCCGAGATGTCATTACGAATTAAAAATCCAATTCTCATGGTTCTATTTCAAAGTAAGTGGGAACTTGCCCAAACTAAAAATATACAAATGAACTTCGAAGTGGATCAGAATGATTATAACGGAGTGGAGTCTATGGACTTGGCGAGAATTTACTCGAATCTATTGGATAATGCAATCGAGGCAACGGAGTCTTATTCTGGGGAGCAACTCAAACAGATCCGTGTCATATGTAAAACAGTGGGGACGAAATATATATTCGAAGTAGAGAACCCAGCTGAACTCACTGCTAAGGAACAAAAAAATCTATTTCAATATGGATATACGACCAAAGAAAGTAAAGGCGCTCTGAGAGGTAACGGATTAATGATTATTAAAAGAACGGTTGAGAAATACAAGGGCGAAATTGATTGTCATTATGAAAAGCGTAAAGTTGTCATTCGAATCACGATTTAGAATCGATCTTTCATTCGCGAAGTTGCTTCGCAGACAACATTGCTGGTCTTGAATGCTGCGATCGAAGCAGCGCACGCAGGAGAACATGGGCGTGGTTTTAGCGTGGTAGCAAGTGAGGTTCGCAAATGGGTATGACAGATAGTCAAAGACGAACCCAATAATAATGAAACAGTCCGATGATTGGGCACATCGCCATTAGGCATCAGAAGTATCTGAAGGGTTGTACTGACCTTTCGGATACTTTTTTTATAAATGTACTACCTTTGAAATGATCGAACGGGATATAAGCGTTTTTGTTTCCGTTGCTCCTCTAGTAGATGCATCATCCATTGTTGAATGCTTATGGTATACTGCGTTGCGAATGTGGGATGTGCAAGATTGCATATTTCTAGGGGATCAGCGGTTATATTATACAGCTCATATTCATCATGGACTGGTTGTGTTTTGACCCGTGTGACCCCATGTGAGGACTGTCCGTCAGCAGTACCTCCAATTTGCTGGATAGTTACATCTTCCACCCCCGGTTGACTCCAGAATTGCACATTATCAAAATAGCGGGACAATTTCCACAGTTCTTTCGTGTCATTCCGTTGTAGGGTCATGATTACGGACTCGATATGGTTAGGTTGAATAACGGATGGATATGCCTCACCTAGTGGATTTACTTGGTGCTGGCCTCGGGTAACATCGTCATCGGTCATGAAATAAATCGGCACATCAGTGATAATAGCTTCGTTCTGTCCTGAGATAAAAGGAGCAAGGTCGCGACCCACAAAGGGATGGACTTCACTGAAGTTGTTTCGTAAGCGGCCCTGAATCTCCTCTACATCAACATTCGCTAAGCCTAGCATGGTAGGCAGTAGATCCACATGGCTAGTTAGTGTAGGAACATTCTTATGGTGCGGTACTAGATGTTTATTATGAATGATGAGAGGAACATGTAGAGCTTCTTCGTAAGCACAGTAAAATTTTTGATGAAGGTTGCCATGAGCCCCTAACAGATCCCCATGATCGGATGTGAAAATAACAATCGTATTGTCATAGAAAGAGGAGCGAGTAAGAGTTTCAAACACCTTAAACATATGGCGATCGACATTTTTTTGCAGCTGATAGTAAAGTTTACGGTAGAACGGCTGATCGGTGATGGGTTGTAGAGCTCTGGGATAGATATCCCGATAGCTTGCTTGACAACGGGGCTTCGTGGTTAGAGATTCGTAGAATGTTGGAGGAGGGGCAACCTCTGGCATAGGTTCTACCTCAAACTTAAACATAGGAAGACGCGCAGTAAGAGCACCATATAACACAATATCATGTGGGTTCACAAATGAAGCTACGATTAACCAAGGGTTGGCACTAGGTTCATGGGAGTTCTGGATGTCGAGGGACTCAATGAGCTCAACGACTTCCGCGGCATAGACTTCGTCTCGGCCGCTTAATCCGACCGAAGCTGAGGAAGCTGAGTTCCGAGGGTTTTTTCCGTGAGGCTCAGGGCCGATCCAACCGCTAAAACCGAGGTTGTCTAGGCGGTTGGCACAAGCATATAATTGTTCCTGTTTCTTGACAGGTACACCTGTCAACGGATTGTAGCTAAGGAGTCCCGTATGCGTGCCGGGGATAACAATATCTTCATAAGATATGTGCCATTTCCCTTTATAGTAGGTTTGATATCCGGCGGCACGAAAGTAATGCCCCATCGTAGGCACCGTGTTTCTATCCAGCCAGAACATATCGGAGTCGAAGGCTTCCTTGGCGATCCCAGTTGTCTGGCTGACACCATGAAGTGACGGATAATGACCGGTAAATAAGGTAGCCCGACTAGGGCTACATGCAGTACTTCCGACATAATGCCTGTGGAATTCCAGCCCATTAGACTTCAAGAGTTGTTGAGTAATGAGGTTTTCTCTGCGCCATTTTGTTATTTCTGAGTTTTCATAAACAGGGGGATACCGTTCTTCATCCACGAGGAACACTAGAAAATTAGGTTTTTCGAGATAGCGGGAAATGGGTTGAGTATGGTTCATAGAATACACATCCTAGGTTAGGTCTTTACCCTAGTTTATGTTGCGAGACCCCAGATTAGTAATATGTGAGCTATATTTAAATCCAAATGGGAACTATAATTAAAGTGGGATATCGCGGAACAGAAGGGGAAATAGACAATAGGGTACCTTAATAATCAAACTTATACTTTCATGATGAGCATTGGCAAGCATGGGTAGATAGAATAGGAATGAAGCAGGTATAATGAGTTGCTTATCAATTTATTTAGGAGTGAAATATGAATGAGACGCATCACGATTCTGGTAGCTGATGATGAGGCGGAGATTGCGGATCTGATAGCCTTACATTTAAAAAAAGAGGGATACGATATTATTACAGCATCTGATGGGAAAGAAGCGATCCAAGTGATTCAATCTCAATCGGTAGATTTGGCTATATTAGATATTATGATGCCTGAACTAGATGGTTATGAAGTCACCCGTCAAATTCGAGAGCAGTATCATATGCCGATCATTTTTCTAAGTGCTAAGACCTCTGACCTCGATAAGATCACAGGTCTAGTGATGGGGGCAGATGATTATATGACCAAACCGTTTAATCCTATGGAACTGGTTGCGCGTGTGAATTCTCAACTGAGACGCTCTATGGAATTCAGTCAACCGATAAACACGAATAAATCTGTATTGGAAGCGGGTGGATTGATCATTAGTCCGGATCAACATACCGTTACCCTTTATGGTGAACCTATTGAGTTAACACCCAAAGAGTTTGATATTTTGTATTTACTTGCTGGTCATCCGAAGATCGTCTTTAGTGTGGAAAGTATTTTCCAACAAGTGTGGGGCGAAGCCTATTATGAAAGTGGCAACAATACGGTCATGGTGCATATTCGTACTTTACGGAAAAAGCTTGGTGAAGATAAAAATAAAAGTAAATTCATCAAGACCATTTGGGGTGTGGGGTATACATTCAATGGATAAAAAGAAGCGAAGCTTTCGGACTAGAATGATTGTGTTATTGGGATTAAGTATGCTTTTGTCCGGGATCATCACCTATGTGGTCTATAAAATTCTACAACTTTATTATGCTGGGGTTCGGGCGGAAGAACCACTGGCTCGTTATCGCCTGATGATGTACAATGTCGGGGATATTTACTTTTTTCTGATTATATTTATCCCATTAGCTATTCTTTTCTTCTTTTTGTTTACCAAACCTTATGCGGCCTATTTCAATGAAATCTCCAAGGGGATTCATCATCTTGCCAATGGGGATTTCAAGAATCGTGTTCATATCTCCTCTAATGATGAGTTCAGGGAAATTGCAGAGGAACTTAATCTAGCTAGTGAAAAGTTGCAAGAGGCTGTAGAAAGAGGAGAATTCGCAGAGAGCAGTAAGGATCAATTGGTCGTCAATTTGGCTCATGATTTGCGGACACCACTGACTTCCGTGTTGGGTTATTTAGATTGGATTCTTAAAGATGAACATCTAACACAGGAACAAATCAAGCATTATACAACCATTGCCTTTACCAAGTCCCAGCGTTTAGAAAAGCTTATTGATGGATTATTCGATATCACTAGAATGAACTACGGCATGTTACCCGTTGAAAAAGCAAAGATAGATATAAGTGAACTTCTTATGCAGTTAAATGAGGAATTGTATCCTGTATTTGAGAAAAGTGGCGTTGTAGCTAGATTGAATATTACGCCTAACATGTGCATCGATGGCGATGGCGAACTATTGGCTCGTGTGTTCGAGAATCTTCTGACCAATGCTACTCGTTATGGAAGGGATGGTCAGTTTGTAGATATCAACTGCTATCTTGATGGGGGACAAGTGGTGATTCAGGTGGTCAACTACGGTGGGAATATCTCTCCAGAAGAATTACCTCATCTCTTCGAGATGTATTATACAAGTGACAGAGCACGGACACATCAAGAAGGCAGTACAGGTCTTGGTTTGTTCATTGCGAAGAATATTGTAGAGCAGCATAACGGAACCATCTCTGTTGAAAGTAATGTGGTACGCACAATATTTGAAGTACAGTTGCCACAAGAAAGTGCACAATGAAGAGAAACAGAACAATGTCGTGTTCATAATTTAAGAAAAACTTAATTATTGTCCCACTTTTATTTAAACAGTTTTCTTTATCCTTAAGAGTAGATAAGGGGCTAAGGAGGAAACTGTGGATGAAGAAGTGGGTCTTTTTGGTGATTATTATATTGTTACTAGGAATCAAAGCTATAAATATAGCATCAGACACTCAAAAGACCGATGAGGTTTCTAATGAAGATCATGAAATTCAGGGAGGTACTCTTCAAAGTACCCTTACGATAGACGTTACACAAGACCAGGTGTATCAAGGGGATTTATTGTTGGTTAACAAGGAGTATCCTGTTCGCGAAGACAGTGTGAAATCGGATATCGTAAGTTTATTTGGGCAAAAGGATTTGGTACAGGGTTATGGATTGCTCGATTCAAATATTGAACTGTCAAAGCGTGTGACACAAAAGTTTCTGAAGATGGTAGAGGCTGCTGAAAAGGATGGGGTTAATCATTTTTTGATTAATAGTGGTTATCGAGACTTTGACAAGCAAAATAGGATTTATCAAGAAATGGGCTCTGATTATGCCTTGCCTGCGGGCTATAGTGAACACAATTTAGGATTATCGCTTGATATCGGATCTACGCAAATGGAGATGAGTAAAGCACCTGAGGGGAAATGGTTGCAAGAGAATGCTTGGAAGTACGGCTTTATTTTACGTTATCCCAAGGACAAAACCGCTATTACAGGTATTCAATATGAGCCGTGGCACTTTCGCTATGTTGGCCTGCCTCACAGTGCCATTATGCAGAAGAATAATGATACGTTGGAACAATATTTAGATTTCTTGAAAGAACGAGGGAGTATCTCGATGATTATTGAGGGTAAGGAATATGATGTTTCTTATCATTCTGTTTCTCGAAATACATCCATTGAAATCCCTGCGAATCGTCACTATGAGGCATCAGGAAATAACATAGATGGCGTCATTGTAACTGTATACGAGTGAAATACATATTTGAATAACAACGAGGCGAGGATATCAATTTGAAACCTATGAAATTAATGATGAAAGTCGTACTAACGCTAGCATTTGTCGTATATCTGTATCTATTAATCAAGCTGATTTTATTTAAGATGGGCCCTGTAAGCATATCGTCGCTGTTCTATCAACTTCAGCGAACGTTACAGAACCCCGACATGATCTTCAATCGACATGGGAACTACACTCCGTTTAAGGAAATCTCAAGAGGGATTCAGAGTATGACCATCCTTTCAATGATTAATGTGGTAGGGAATATCATCGCATTTATTCCGTTTGGAATTTTCATACCTATGATTTTCAGACAAAAGGGTGCGTCATTTATAGGCGTGTTCGTGTTATCTCTACTTTTAAGTTTATGTTTCGAAGTTACACAACTCGTGTTGTATATTGGAACATTCGATGTGGATGACCTCATTTTAAACACCTGCGGTGGAATAATTGGATATGCTGTCTTTAAATTGATACGTAGAGATTCTTATCGTCTTACTTCGTCCTAAAACTTTACATAATCCTTACACAGAGAAAATAGAACGATAACATTCCTTTGTTAAGATGGGTCTATCTAATAAAGTTAGACGACCAAACTTATGTATAAAGGAGATTATCATGAACATAGTTTACAAAAGGACATTATCCCTTCTATTATCAATGGCATTATTGCTTGGCCTGTTTGGTACAGCGATCCCATCCTCGGTATCCGCAGCATCGGCCGATGAGCCGATTATTCTATTGCCAGGAAATTCGGAGTGGAAATTCTACGATAAAGGTTTGGACCAAGAGACAGTATGGCGGGCCACTTATGATGACAGTGCATGGGACTTTGGAAAAGCACCGTTCGGTTACAAGGATGACGGATCGGGAGTAAGCACTTCTCAGTTTGGTCCCTTGACCACGGTTGTGGAGTATGGCGGAGTCGATGCGGCAAAGTATCCCACTACATATTTCCGTACAAATCTAAATGTAGATAAAAGTAAAATAGATGAGTACGCTCAGATACTAGGTACCTTCGCAATAGATGATGGTGCAGTTATCTATGTGAATGGAATCGAAGTCCAACGTTTTGGAATGCCAAAGGGCGAAATTACGTATACGACGAAAGCTGAATCGAATAAAAGTGCCCCTGTTATTTATGAAGATGTTGATCTTACGACACTATTGAAATCCCATCTTCATGATGGTGATAATGTCATTGCAGTTGAGGTTCATCAACAAAGTAATGGTAGCTCAGATCTCTATTTCGATATGAAACTTATTGCTAATCTAGCAGTACCTAGTGTGGAAGTGAGCAAAGTGACGGTAACGTTCAATGGCGATTCAATGAGCTCAAAGGGCTTCACATGGTATACACCACTTGCTTCAAGTAATAGTGATTTACAGGTGGTAGAGAAGTCGGATGTTACACCTGACTTTATGAATGCTAGTTCCTTCGTAGGTCGCTCGGACGTGTCGTCGAACTCTCCGAATGAGCTCGTTCACAAGGTTGAAGCGACGGGTCTGAAGGCGAATACGTCTTACTATTTCCGTGTCGGTGACGCAGCCCTAGACATCTGGAGTGATACAGGGACGTTCCGCACTGCACCCGAGAACGGTGCGTTTACCTTTATTGACTTAGCGGATACGCAAGCGAAGGATGAGGATGAGGCCAAGCTTTCATCTGAGACGCTAGCTAAGGCGCTAGTGACGGTGCCAAATGCACAATTTGTCGTTCATAATGGCGATATTGTAGATACGGGTACCAAAGAAGAGCAATGGAATTGGCTCTTAGGTCACTCTCAGGAGAGCCTACTAAATACGACTATTGCACCATCTGCAGGTAATCATGAAGATAAGAACAATGCATTCTTCGAGCATTTCAACATTTTACAGGCTGAGAACTCAGCTACTGTAACGGGCGCTTATTATTCGTACGATTACAGTAACGCTCATTTTATCGTATTGAACTCCAATGAGAATTCAACAGAGTATGCGAACTTTTCTGTGGATCAGGTTGAATGGTTGAAGAAAGATGTGCAAGCAGCTAAAGCTGCAGGGGCAAAGTGGATTATAGTCAATGTTCACAAAGGACCTTACACGACCTCGAATCACGCAACAGATAAAGATATTATGGGGGAGAACGGTGTAAGGAACAAAATTGCCCCGTTAATGGCGGAGTTGGGAATCGACTTTGTCGTACAAGGTCATGACCATATCTATGCACGTACGAAGCCGATCAAGAAAGATGGAACGGCATCGGAGCCAGAGAAGATCGTGGAAACACTGAATGGGCAAAAGATAGAGTATACTGTTAATCCTGACGGGTCAATCTATTTGATTCCTGCCACGGCAGGTCCGAAGGTATATTATAAGAATGTAAAAAGTGAGCTTGGCGAAGCATATTATAACCTTTTCGAGCTTGCAGAAGAGAACCATGCAGCTAAATATGGCGCAGATCCAAGTGATAGCAAACGTCCTGTGCGTGGTCAAGTTCAGAATTTCGTCGGCATTACGATCGATGGGGATAAACTGACAGCTGTAACGTATGAGATCGACCAGAACATCAACAACGCAGAGCCATTTATTGTCGATCAGTTCGGCATGGTGAAGAAGTCAACAACGAACCCAAGTCCAACACCAGACCCAACACCGGAAACGGGCTCAGGATCGAATCCAGGATCTAACCCAGGTTCAACACCAAATCCAAGTACAACACCAAATCCAAGTACAAAGCCAGTAACAAATCCAGGTGCGGGTACAGGTGGGGGAAGTGAACCTCAGGTTGTGTTGAAGGATATAGCGGGTCATTGGGCTACATCAGCTATTGAGAATGCGGTAGCAGCAGGTTTTGTGAAGGGTTATGGGGATGATCAATTCCGCCCGGATAAATCCATTAATCGTGCTGAGTTTATTACGATGCTAGCTCGCGCGCTGAAACTGCCCGATACCGACAAGAACAAAGGATTCAAAGACTCAGATAAGATACCTTCATGGGCGCAATCATTCGTAGCGCAAGCGGTAGAATCAGGAATTATTAGCGGGTATGAGGATGGAACATTCGGTCCAGATAATAAGCTAAATCGTGCAGAGATGGTTGCGATGATTGTTCGAGCAAGTGGAATAAAGATCAATCCCAACTCAAAGTTATCATTTGCAGATACGAAAGACATTCCAGCATGGGCCATTCCGTATATCGTTGCAGCAGTCGATGCGGGACTCGTTAGCGGTGTCGGACAGAACAAGTTCGCTCCACAACAAGTGGCGACGAGAGCCGAGGCGGTAACGCTCATTATTGGACTACTTAACAAAACGCAATAAATAAGACTAGTTTTACTTATACGTTCTTATATTTAAAAAAAGCCTGAAGGCCTCACCAATCCGGTGAAGTTCTTCAGGCTTTTTGCATATCGATAGACTTAAGCATAATGTGATCCCATTCACTCGATAGGAACTTCACCGACTATATGTCGTTTCTGTTGTCTAGCGCAATCGTACTATCTTCAGATGAAGGGTATATCTAAAGGATTATGCAGCAGCGTGTTTACGTTCCGAGATATAACAAGCTATCGCGATGATTAGACCCATCCCAACAAGCAGTGCACCGACCCAAGGGAGGGATGTAATGCCTAGATGTGTAATGACCCATCCACCGATAAAAGCTCCACCTGCATTACCCAGATTACCAGCTGAATGACTGGAGGTAGATGCAAGTGCTGGGGCGGTCTGTGCTAAACTCATAATTCGTACCTGTAGCCCCGGCATCACTGCGAAGGAAGCGACACCCCACAGGAAGATGGTCAATACAGCAGCTATTGGATGATGAACCGTAAAGGTAAAGATGGTAAGGATTATACATATGGCGAAATAAAGTCCCAGTAAGGAAGGCGTCAGTTTCCAATCCGCAAGCCTCCCGCCAACGATATTACCGATCGTCACACCGCAGCCGAAGAGGACTAGAATCCAAGTTACACTATGCTCGGCGAAACCGCTGACTTGAACAAGTAATGGGGCAATATATGTGAACACAGCAAATAAGCCGGCGTTACCTAAAGCTCCGATCAGTAGATATAGAAGTAGCTTAGGTTGGATCAAGGAGGAGATCTGCTGTGCTAGACTGGCAGGTTGATCCTGTCGGATTCGCGGAATGAAGATAAGTATGCCGATCAATGCTACAACTCCGATGATGGCAATCATAGCAAATGAAGCTCGCCATCCCATGCGTTGCCCGATAAATGTACCTAGGGGAACACCAATAATATTCGCAATGGTTAAGCCAGCCATCATAATGGACACGGCCGCAGCACGTCTATTCTGTGGTACAAGATTGGATGCGATGACGGCTCCGACCCCAAAAAAAGTACCATGAGTTAATGCAGTAATAATACGAGCACCCATCAGAATCTCATAGGTAGGAGCAAATACGGAAATGCCGTTACCGAGTATGAATAGAATCATAAGCAGACAAAGCAGCTTCTTTTGTGGGATGCGTTGGGTAAGGATCGTTAGTATGGGAGCACCGATCGCTACCCCGAGGGCGTACATTGTAATGAGTTGTCCTGCAGTTGGAATGCTGACATGTAGATCCTCGGCGACATTGGGCAGAAGACCCATAATAACAAATTCAGTCATTCCAATCGCAAAGGCACCTACCGTAAGAGATAGTATAGAGATGGGAAATGGTTCTTTGATCGTTTGTTTCTTGTTGACACTTTGAGTCAAATTCATGGTGTAGATTTCAACCTTTCTGCTAGATGTAATGAAGCATCATCTTATTATCGTGTAAATTTGTGAAACAAGTCATGTTTCTTATTATTTAGTTTTCTGAAAATATTTTCAAGGGAAATCTTTTCTTCTATATATAAATTGTAGTGATGGCGTATTCACCTTATGGTACAATTTACCCAAATTAGCTGAAAAAAAAGGATTAAGAGGAAGGTGGCCGCAGGTATGAATTCACCCGGAAACAGAGACATAACCAGTTGGTCTATGAATTTGATAACAAATAAGCTGAGCCTATCGAGCGGTTTCAAGGGAGGGGTTAGCTCTGCGAGCGAAGAAATATATCACAGCCCTAATCTTCTGCGAGAGATGGTCTATTCGGATGATATTCCTATATTTAACGAACATATGGACAAGTTATATTCTGGTCAGGCCTGTAGCGTAGAATATCGTATTCTTACTGGAACAGATGAACTCAAATGGGTTCAAAGTATTGGTATTCCTGCTCTGAACAAAGATAACGAAGTTAATCAGATAGATGCGGTTGTCCTGGATATAACCGCAAGAATGGTTATGGAAGAAGAGTTACATAGAAATGAGCAACGTTATAAATCTTTATTTGCATATAACTCGGATGCTATTTGCGAATTAGATTTACTTGGCAATGTTCTAGCCATCAATCCGGCTGCAGAGAACATTACAGGAGAACGATTGAGTATTGCTAAAGAGGGTCTGTCTATCATGAATATTTTTGGCGCTGAGTATACGGAGCTGATGACATATTATTTCGAGAAGACGATAGGGGGAGACTCTCCTCGTTATACAATGACCTCTCGCCATAAGGATGGAGGAATCGCTTACTGGGATATGAAGAACGTTCCAGTGTATGTGAATAATCGAATCATGGGTGCTTTTACGATTGCTAAAGATGTTACGGTGAATAGGGAAGTCGAGAGAAAACTGGCTGATCGTGAAGCGGAGTACCGGCTAATAACGGATAATATGAAGGATATGATGGGGGTTCTAGATTCCAATGGTAACTTTATTGTGGCTTCACCTTCTTGTGAGAGAATATTAGGTATTCCGGTAGGATTAATTCAGGGCACCACGATATTGGAATACATTCATCCGGATGATCAAGAATATATACGGGATGAAATTGAGGATATGTTCCACACGAAAAAGAGTAAATTGTTACGAAGTCGCTTTATCCACTCTAATGGGTCAATCATACACCTTGAATCTCTGGGTACCTTGGTATTCAGTGATGAGGGAGCAGTAGAGAACATCGTGCTCGTGTCGAGGGATATTACGAAAAGAGTGAAAGTTGAGAACGAACTTCGAGAAAGTGAGGAGCGTTATCGGAGATTGATTGAGTTATCACCTCAACCGATGATTTCGCATCGCTTAGGTACAATGCTGTATATGAACCCAGCGGCATTGAACCTGCTAGGAGCAACCGAGTCTGATGAATTAATTGGCAAGCCAATAACCAATTTCATTCATGCAGACTATAGGGATCGATCCAGGAAAGGGTTGCGGAACTTAGTTGGTGAGGAATACGTGGGATCTGGGGGGTTTAAGATCGTTCGATTGGACGGCCAGATCATTGAAACGAAGACGATCGGAATATATGACGATATTACAGAGACAGCTCTCATCTTAATTGAAGATGTTACGGAAAGGCTAAAGATGGAAAGAGCTCTTCAAGAAAGTGAAGAACGCTATCGCAGATTGGTGGAGCTCTCACCGATAGCAATCGCTGTATATAAGGAAGAGAGGATCACCTATATCAATCCAGCTGGAGCCCAGATGCTAGGTGTAGAGTTCACAGGAGATACTCTTGAAACGACGCTCATGGATTGGATTCATCCGGACTACCATGGGGAGGCTAGAGAGGCGCTGGATAATACACTATTGAACGGCTACTCTCTCCCTGCTGAATATCAACTCGTTCGTTCGGATAGCCATGTGATTGATGTATCCATACTATCCATATATGATTCCCGATCTTCATCTATACAGTTGATGGTTGAAGATATTACGGAGAAGAAACAAGTAGCGCAAGCGTTGCTGGAGAGTCAGGAGTTAAATGGGCGGCTTATTGAATTATCACCTGAAGCGATCGTCCTCCATAGTGATTATAAATTTATTTTTGCAAATTTATCCGCTCTTAAATTGTTCGGAGTGTCAAGTCAGAGTGAATTGATTGGGAGGTCTATTTTCGAAACGATCGATCCCAGTTATGCAGTCTCGGTGAAAGCGCGGCTAGGAACAATCTATAAGCAACATACGACCTCTACTCCTGTTGAACAGAGAATATTACGTCCGAATGGTGAAGAGATTGATGTTGAAGTGATAGCTAGTACAATTTCATACAAAGGACAAAATGCAGGGATATCTGTGTTTCGTGATATAAGGGAACGTAAAAGGGCGGAAAGGAATAGAAAGCTTGCAGAGAAAATTATCCGTGAAAGTGAGGAACGGTACTTCCATTTACAGACGAGCTTGGACCAGTTCTCCCGCGATCTCTTCGGTGTTATGAAAACCAGTCAGATCGAACAGCGATTGCTACAAGAAGTGCGAGAGATACTGCAAGTGTCAAATGTAAGTCTAATGGATGTAGAACATAACGAAGATGAACTATGCCAAATTATTGAAACGGACAAAGGTTACACGCTTAAGTTAGATGAGAACAGGGGAAAGAGTTACTTACTTTGTATTGATGAAAAGCCGATAACATTAAAGATTGCATCTAATAGAGTATGGCTTGAAACCATCACTCGATATGTCAGTGTTCTATTTGATAACTTCCTCTTAATCGAGGATTTAACCAAGGAACTTGAACAGGCTGCCTCCGGGCAGGTCGCCCCAACATGGCTGCTGCGGTTCTTGTTCAATTTGTCCGAGAATGAGAGAAAGAGTCTTGCCCAGGATTTACATGATTCTGCTCTTCAAGAGCAGATTATCTGGTATCGTAAACTGGATCTACTCTTAGCGGATAGGTCTATTACGGGAGAACTTCGGGAGCAACTTGGGCAAATCACGGAGGGTCTATTGGATGTTATTTATCAAATACGTATTACGTGTAATGAACTAAGACCTCCTATGCTAATCAGGGATGGACTTATAGCCTCGCTTGAGACGTTGTTCGAATTCACGCAATTACGTACCAACTATCGTATTAAGTTCGATGCAGAGTATTTCAATCATACGTTAAGTGACGATGTGCTTGTAGGGCTATATCGGATTGTACAGGAGCTCTTAGCGAATGCCTCGAAACATTCCTATGCAACGGAAGTTCACATCCTACTAGCTAGCGAAGGCGAACGCATTCGATTGGAATATAGAGATAATGGGGTCGGCATGAACCTTATAGATGCAGAAGTTTCACGTATAGGGAGTATGGGTATATATGGAATGAGGGAGCGGGTTCGCAGTATGGATGGAACGATACAATTTCTCTCGTCCGAGAACAATGGGCTAGCTATCTTTATATCGATACCCGCATAGTAGCGTGGTCATAAGTTCGAAATATTAAATCGATAGAGGTGTAGACATCATGATTGATATTCTGTTAGTTGACGACCATCCAGCGGTGATGGAAGGAACTAAGATGATCCTCGAGTTGGAAGGAGATATGATAGTCCACCTGGCTAATTCTGCTGAGGAAGTTCTGGAAATGGTCGAGTCTCGATCATTCGATGTAATGTTATTCGATCTTCATATAGCCGACGCCAACGGAATTGATCTGGCCAAGCAAGTATTAAGAATGAATTCGGCTGCCATCATATTAATTTATACGGGTTATGAATTTAATAATTATTTCAATAGAATGGTCGAAACTGGAATATTCGGGTTCATCCTGAAGACTACGAATAGGGAACAGCTCGTCACATCAATTCGTTGTGCTTTAAGGGGAGAGGTTATTCTACCACTATCCTTAGTTAAACAATTGAGAAGAACAACGCTCAATGAATCGGCAGCGGCGAGTGAAGAGCAAGAGACTTCTACCATTAGCGACAAGGAATACGAAATACTGAAAGAGATTGCTAAGGGAAAAAGTAACAAGGAGATCGCTGAGATCGTACTGATGAGCCAGCGATCGTTAGAATATGGCTTGACCCATCTATTCCAAAAGCTAAAGGTTAAATCAAGAATGGAAGCTGCAATAAAGGCTAAACAGGTAGGTATTTTGGTGGATGCGGACTTTAATCAGTAGTATGTTTATCAGAAGATAGTTATATATGGATCCCCCCTCACATCGTTGTGAGGGGGGATTTCTTGTTGTGATGGATGATCACGCAATGTGTGATAGAGCTTAATAAGCACCTTTTTGCGAGGTAGCGCAACGAACATTGCGGGGTCACGCCAACCTTTTTCGGTTACCAACGGTTGACCACGGGGTATGATAGACCTAGTTCTAAAGAATCATATTTAAATAATGATATAAGCAAAGAAGATACAGGGGGAGCCGTCATATTATACTGCTTCTACAAAATCAAGGAGGAGTTCAACCTGAGTAACATACTAATTGTAGACGATGCTAATTTTATGCGGATGATGTTGAAGGATATTCTTGTAAAAGGCGGGCATACCGTAGTGGGTGAAGCTGAGAACGGCAAGGTAGCCATCGAGAAATATAAGAGTTTAAAGCCTGACTTAATAACGATGGATATTACAATGCCGGTGATGGAAGGCATAGAAGCCGTCAAACATATTATAGAAGCTGATCCGAAAGCTAAAATCATTATGTGCTCTGCTATGGGGCAACAGGGGATGGTTATACAGGCGATTGAGGCCGGTGCTCTGGAATTCATCATTAAGCCTTTCCACGGGGAGCGAATCCTCACATCCATAAGTAAAATACTGGGAGTCTAAATACTATAATAATAGAAAATGGAGTGTTGAAACATGAAGTGGTTTTATAATTTAAAGACAACGGTAAAGTTGGTATCTGCGTTTGTTATTGTTTCCATTATATTGGGTGCAGTTGGATTATATGGAATAAGTAATTTAGGTAAAATGGATGAATCTATTAGTGATATGTATGATAATCGATTAACTCCGATTTCTGATCTTAGTGCAGTGAATGAATTACTTCAACTAAACAGAATTAGTATTCGAGATATTAACACGATGGCTAAGACGAAGGCGGAAAGAACAAAGTTTAAGGATGAAATTGAAAGTAATATTACAGCCATCGCAGCTACAATTGAAAAGTATGGAAGTACAGATTTGAGAGCAGAAGAGGTAGCTATCTTGGGTAAGTTAACGACTGTATGGGAACGTTATACGGTCAGCATCAATGACACAATTACATTGAACGATACCGACATAAGTGGAGAGGAATATACAACGTATTTACTCACAAGTGATGTAAATGCAGCAGTTGACGAAATGGGCGTAATACTGAAGGAATTGATAGAGATCAACTTAGAGCAAGCGAAAGAGGCAAGTGACAGCGCTAATAAACTATATACGACTTCGCGTTCTATTACGTTAGTGGTTATTGCTCTTGCACTTATTATTAGCATTAGTCTAGGTTATCTGATCTCCCAAGTGATAGGCAAGCCGTTAAAGCGTGTGGTGCTATTGCTAGGTAAAGTAGCGGACGGAGACTTAAGCGAAACTTCGGATCTGGATACTAAAGATGAGATTGGTATGCTGTCTAACTCAGTAAATCAGATGATTCTGAACTTGAGACAAACGGTAGGTGGAATTCTAGCCTCTGCGGAAACAGTCTCTGCGGCTTCTCAAGAGATTTCAGCTAGTACAGAGGAGATTGCTAGTGGGAGTATGAGTCAAGCTAGTGCAGCTCAGACGGTGAACGAGTTATTCGGGGAGCTATCATTAGCTATCAACTCCGTTGCTCAAGGTGCTGAACAAGCGTCTGATCTTTCCGACAAAACGATGAATATCGCACAAGATGGGGGCAAGGTGGTCCAACTCTCTATTGATGGGATGACCAATGTGAATGAACAAATGTCTCGACTTGAGGGAGATTCGAACAAAATTGGTGAGATTATTGAAGTTATTGATGATATTGCGGATCAGACGAATCTACTTGCACTTAACGCAGCCATTGAGGCAGCTCGTGCTGGAGACCAGGGTCGAGGATTTGCGGTTGTAGCCGATGAAGTAAGGAAATTGGCCGAGCGGAGCAGTGAGGCGACCAAGCAAATTACGAAGATCATCAAAGGGATGCAACAGAATACGCAGCAGAGCGTAAAAGCGGTAGAAGAAGGAGTTGCTTCCTCACAGAAAACGGGTGAAGCGTTTGAGCATATCCTATCGATGGTCAACGAAACTGCTTATAAAGTGTCAGAAATAGCCGCAGCGAGCGAGCAGCAGGCAGCGCAATCCTCAGAAGTCATGTTCTCTATTGAGAGCATATCTGCTGCCACCGAAGAAGTGGCGGCAAGTAGTGAGGAAACGGCAACGACAGCTCATTCCTTAGCACAGTTAGCGGAAGAATTGAATGGTCTAGTATCCATCTTTAAACTCAAATAATGATTGAAGGGGAGAATTCAGCATGTTCAGAAAAAAATTAGATTTTACAATTAAGACTCGGTTGATTCTTGCTTTTATAGCTATTCTACTCTTGCCTTCTGTATTGATCGGATGGTTCTCTTATCAGAAAGCGGCGGCTTCGGTCACCCATCAGATTATTTCGAATGCAGAGCAAGCCGTTAAGTTCTCGGACATCCAAATTACAGAACTCATGTCATCCGCCATTGCAGATAAGGAATATCTCTCTAATCGTATTCATTCCGCAATGATCGAAGGACCTGAGAGCCCGCAAATTCAAGTGGTACTAGATCAATATATGAACCTTCACCCGGGATTTATCTCGGTCTACCTTGGAACTGAGGATGGACTCATGATTCGGTCACCTAAGCAACAGATGGAAGAGGGGTATGATCCAAGGACGAGAGCATGGTATACCGAAGCGATGGCGAATAAAGGTGAAGTGGTCATTAACAAACCTTCTATTTCTGCTGCAACCGATGACGTCGTCGTCGTTCCCTCAAAGGTGACAACTGATGGGGCGGGTGTCATGGGAAGTAATATTAATCTCAAGTATTTAGCTGAATCCATCCAAACGATACAGATTGGTGATGCAGGTTTTGTAACGATTTTGGATAAAGAGCAGAATTATCTCGTTCATCCGACGATTGCTCCAGGTACGGAGGCGACCGCATCTTTCATACCGCAATTTTACGAGTCAGAAACAGGTGAGATAGAGTATGAATTTGATGGTAAGGAGAAGATGGCTGTATTTGCAACGAATGAGTTGACTGGGTGGAAGATAGTGGGCGGTATTGAGAAGTCGGAAATCGTAAGTGCTACTCGTGGCATTCTATATACAACGCTGATTGTGATATCCATCGCCTTTGTATTCGGAGCTATACTGATCTACTTGATTATTCGTTCCATCAACAATCCTCTTCAAATATTAATGAGTTCTACAGCTAGAATTGCCAACGGAGATTTAACGGAAGAAATCGCCATTCACTCCCAAGATGAATTAGGGCAATTATCTATATCTGTTAACCATATGATCTATAAGTTGCGAGATTTAATTGGGGGCGTATTAAGCACTTCCCAGAATGTCGCAGCAGCATCTGAACAAATCTCGGCAACAACAGAAGAGGTTGCGAATGGAAGTACCGTGCAAGCGGAGGCATCTCAGATCATGCACGAACAATTCAGCGAGCTTACCATAGCGATCAGTTCTGTCGCAGAGAGCGTAGAGGAAGCAGCTAAGCTTGCGGGACAAACCACGTTAATCGCCCAAGGTGGTGGAGACATTGTGAAGTATTCCATTGAAAGCATGATACAGGTTAATACTCAAATGGAAAACTTGGAAGAGGACTCTGTCAAAATTGGAGAGATTATTGAAGTGATTAACGATATCTCAGAACAGACCAATCTGCTGGCCTTGAACGCTGCGATTGAAGCTGCACGTGCCGGGGATCAGGGAAGAGGTTTTGCAGTTGTCGCTGATGAGGTACGGAAGTTGGCCGAACGAAGCGGGAAGGCTACAACGCAGATCACTTCTATCATAAAGGGCATGCAAGCGAATACCAAACAGAGCGTATTGGCCGTATCCTATGGCGTGACTCAGTCCAAGGAGACAGGACAGGCCTTTGAGGAAATTATTACAATGATCAGTAACACGGAACATAAAGTTAACGAGATTGCCGCTGCGAGCGAACAACAAGCTGCACAAGCGGGCGAAGTGATGCATTCCATTGAGAAGATCTCATCCACGAGCCACGAGGCAGCGGCGGCTGCTGAGGAGACGGCGGCAACTTCGCACTCTTTGGCTCTACTTGCAGAAGGCCTGAATGAATCCGTTTCTATTTTCAAAATCAAATAAAGCAGGGGGATTTCGGAGAAATTATGCAGATCATGGGACAAGAACAATATATTGAATTTGTTATTGAGGAAGAACAATATGCTATTCATATTCAAGATATTCATGAAATTATCAAGATTCAGGACATTACACAGATACCCAGCGTCACATCCTATGTCGAGGGGGTCATTAATCTTAGGGGCAAGATCGTACCTGTTATTAGTCTTCGGAAATTCTTCGGGCTTGTAGACAAGGAATATTCGAGAACAACCCGCATTATTGTCGTTCATCATCAAGAGGACACGGTAGGAATTATTGTAGACCGTGTAAATAAAGTCACGACGTTCTCTGATATCCAAGCACCACCTGAGCGCATTGGTAGTATTGATGGAACTTATTTCGTAGGGATTGGTGTAACGAACATCGGTCTAGTTGCCATATTAAAGCTGAATGAAATCTTGCTTCACGAACAGGAGTGAATGACCGATGTTATCTGAATATAAAGAGGTCTTTCTAGAGGAGCTTGAGGAACAGCTGCAGCTGATGGACGAGGTAATACTACAACTAGAGCAAGATGGAGAAAGCGAGCAAGTTGTTCAAAGCCTGTTTCGTGCCGCTCATACATTAAAAGGGTCATCAGCGGCTATGGGTTATGAGGAAATGAAGCAATTAACCCATGAAATGGAACACTTGTTAGACCAAGTAAGAAGTAAGGTGCGTAGAGTTACGGGGTCGCTTATCGATCTTCTTTTTCAATCGATAGACTGTCTAAAAGAGTTGCAGAAAGATATTATGCGTGATGATAAGTCGGTAACAGATATATCACGATGTGTTCTGGATCTTCAAGCTTTTGCAAAGTCGACTAAAGAAGAGATACATCTGCCATTAGATGGCTTGTCTAACCCCGCATTGAGCTTGGATACGATGTTGAAAATAAAAGAGGCCGAGGATGATGGGCTTAAAGTATATTGGGTTCATGTACAAATCTCCCCCGAGTGTGACATTAGGGGAGCACGGTTCTATGTAATCCACTCTAATTTATGTAAATCAGGTGATGTTCTCTACTCCACACCGGATATTCATGGGATTGAAGAACAAGAGCACATCCCCCTTGAAATCCAATTGCTCTATGCTGGAAGTTATAGCAGTCTGGAGATACAGCATTTTGTAGCAGAGCTAACAGACGTTACAAGTGTTAGGGTGGAACCCGTTACAAACGAAACATCAGTATCCGTTGATCAGGTGATTGAGATGCCAGCGACAAGCGTAAATGATGATCAAGCGCACAAGGACAAATCTAAAGCGCAGACTATTCGTGTAAGTGTGGAACGTTTGGATCATCTCATGAATCTCGTCGGAGAGCTTGTGATTGACCATACTCGAATTGATCAAGTAGAACGCACGCAAAGAAACCAGTTCACAAATGATTCATTGGAAGAACTTAGTCAAATATCCGATCATCTTTCTCGTATCATAGGTGATTTACAGGAAAGCGTTATGCAGGCAAGAATGCTTCCGATTGAGCAGCTATTTAACCGTTTTCCACGAATGATTCGCGATCTAACTCGTGATTTGGGTAAAGATATTGAACTTGTTATCGAGGGTAAAGATACAGAATTGGATCGAACGCTAATTGAAGAAATTGCTGACCCACTCATTCATTTAATTCGTAATGCGGTTGATCATGGAATCGAATTACCTGAGCAAAGGGAGCGAACTGGCAAAGACCGTAAGGGAACACTTCACATAAGAGCGGCGCATGAAGATAATCAGGTAGTTATCTATGTAGAAGATGATGGAGCAGGCATTGATCCTGAGAAAATGAGGAATTCTGCCCTGAGCAAGGGGATCATTACGTCTGAAGAGGCGGAACTACTAAGCGATAGAGAAGCTATTCATTTAATTTTCCGACCAGGATTCTCCACAGCTAGCAAAGTAAGCGATGTATCCGGGCGTGGCGTGGGAATGGATATCGTCAGAAGCCATATTGAGAAGCTGAATGGACTGATTGATATTGAGACAGAACTGGGACAAGGAACGCGGTTCAAGATCAAACTTCCATTAACGCTAGCAATTATCATTGGTTTACTTGTAAAATTGAATGAACAAACTTTCATCATCCCCATGAGTAACATCTCTGAGATTGTAAGAATATCGCATAACGATATGCAAACCGTTCGGGGACAGCAAGTGATCCTGTTACGTAACCAGATCATCCCGATCGTCTGGCTACATGACCATTTCAACTTGCCTAGAAAGGAACAGAAGAAAGACCATATTCAGTTGGTCATCGTCGGATCTGCGGAGAAGAGATTGGCGCTAGCTGTAGATGAGCTCATCGGGAATCAGGAGATTGTCATTAAGTCGTTGGGAGCTTATGTTGGCAAAGTGAATGGTATCGCGGGCTCTACGATACTAGGCAATGGAAAAGTAGCTTTAATTCTTGATGTATCGGGTATAATGAATCAAGGCTAGGGGGGGATGATACGATGGACATGATAAAGGTACTAGTAGTAGACGATTCGGTGTTTATGCGTAGGCTGATATCACGTCTGATTACAGAGGATCCTACACTAGAAGTGATTGGAACCGCACGGAATGGATTAGAAGCTGTTACAATGGTGAAGGAACTCAAGCCCGATGTCGTGACATTGGATATTGAAATGCCGGAAATGAACGGTTTGGTAGCTTTGACGAAGATCATGGAACAGCGCCCAACACCCATACTGATGCTTAGTTCGCTTACACAGGAGGGGGCATCTGCAACGATAACAGCGTTACAGAACGGAGCTGTGGATTTCATCTCGAAACCCTCTGGTTCGAATTCCTTCGATTTATTCAAGGTGAAGGAAGAGTTGATATTAAAAATCAAGCAAGCTGCACAAATACCTTTGAGAAATCTAATTATTAACAATATAATAGTAACTAAGATAAATGTAGAGAGAAAAGAGAGCGCTCCGCCCAGAGTGATAAAGAACTTTGATCAGGTTATAGCCTTAGGAACTTCAACGGGAGGTCCAAAGGCGCTAGAGACTGTTATTACAGCCCTGCCAGCAGATTTCCCCTATCCCATGCTGGTGGTTCAGCATATGCCGCCTAAGTTCACGAAATCATTGGCAGATCGATTAAATCGCTTATCCGGTGTGCGGGTGGTTGAGGCGGAAGATAATCAACCCATATTGGGTGGAACGGTATATATTGCTCCTGGTGATTATCATATGATCGCTGTTAAGACGAATAAAGGATTCGTTATCAGGCTACATCAGGAGCCACAGGTGAATGGTCACCGTCCAGCGGCTGATGTATTGTTTGATTCTATATCTCAATTAAAGACCCTCAAGCGACACTTTATTCTTATGACCGGAATGGGAAGCGATGGAGCACGAGGAATGCTGTCTGCTAAACAAGCAGGAGCACAATCAACCATTGCGGAATCCAAAGAAAGTTGCATCGTCTACGGAATGCCGAAATCGGCAGTTGAGCTTGGATGTGTAGACCACATCGTTCCTCTGCATCTGATAACGACGAAAATAATGGAAGTGACACGTGCCCGAAACGGATAGTTCAGTATTGATCTTAAGTTAGGAGGTATATACCTTGGGTATAGGTAACAGTACCATAGAAAAAACAATGATGACGAGTTTCCTGTTTCAGGGATTCTGGAATAGATGGATTGCCAATGGCGTTCCCCAAGAAACGGTGAACGAGTTGCGTCAAAGGTTAAATAGTCTGCAAGATTGGATTCGAATTTTGCAAAAGCATGCCGATGTTTACGAGCAACGTGCAGTTAGTCTGTGTAATCAAGATTTATTCGGTGAAGCAGAGCATTTCTACCGACTTGCAGGAATGCACTATAATCTCATTCAGTGGATGTTCCCTGAGACAGGGGACGAGAAGCGGGCATGGTATCAAAGCTGCAAAGATATGCACCGAGAAGCAGATATACTTACCGAAGATGAGATTGTTAACGCAGTGATCCAAGTAGATGGCAACGCCTGTTACGGAAGGATACGTATTCCCCGACAGCCAAAGGGATGTGTCATTATCCTTAATCCCCTTGAGTCCTCAAAGGAAGAATCTATCACCTATGAAGCTAATTTCTCAAGAATGGGTTTCATCACGGTAAGCTTTGATGGACCGGGACAGGGAGAGACCTATGTGATGGACCAATATATAGCAACACATCAAAGATGGGACCTCTTTGTGAACGAAGTGATCGACTTTACGGCAACACAATATTTGGGGCTCCCGCTCTATTTATTTGGATCAAGCTCAGGTGGGACTTGGGCCATTCAAGGAAGTAATCATCCAAAGGTGTGCAGTACCGTATCGGTAAGCCCTGTCATTCATGTGGATGTGAAAATAATACCAGACTATTTCAAAGAACGATTGTCGTATATAGCCAACGGTCCAGGGGATAGTCTATTACCAAGGCTAGAGAACTTCGATCATGCCAGCCCGATTCTCTTGGTTCATGGTCAATCGGACACCATAGTGAAGGATGAGAGTATATACGAGTTGTATAATAGATTCCCGATGGAGAAACATCTTACAGAGTACTCTGATGAAGGGCATGGCTGCAACGAGAGAACAGACGAAATACTGATGGCAGCCGGGGAGTGGTATCTTGGATATCAATCCTAATGACTAATCTGAAGTTACTAAATAAGAGGTACCGTTGCAGGCAGCCATGGCTAGCTGTAACGGTACCTCTTATTGAAATATAATAAAGTATAAGTTTCACTTGCATAAGCCGTTGTAGACTTTTTAGTTATTTTTAGGAAAGTGGTGGAACATCCATAAAGTCAGCGATCAGCACTTTGCGACCGCTCTTCGCACTTTCAAGAGCAGCAAGGACCATTGCCATGCTGTATATATTGTCGCTGCAGTCTGTTTCTGGTTTACGGCCCTCTTCAAGCGAGGCGAACATCTCGTCCAGACAGCCTTGGTGGAACGTGTGCTTCATGTCAACAAGCTTGCCCTCCACTCGCTCGTAATTACGAATGAAATTACTAGACTGATCGCCAGCAGCAACGACCTCCGCATAAGGCTCTCCAAGACCATCCCAGATTGCTGTACCATGCTCACCCGTGACTCGCCAGGATGCTTCCCATGATGTAGGCACGCCTTCAGCGCACCACGAGCCACGGTAGTTAAATACAGAGCCATCAGACATCTCAAAGATGCAGATAGCCATTGCATGACCTGCATACCAAGAACCGGGGGGATTGAATTCATGGCAGTAGACGGATACCGGATTTACGCCACCAATGAAACGTGCTTGATCGAATGTATGAATCGCCATATCGAGTAGCAACGGACTTTCCATAGCATCACGAAAGCCGCCGAAATGTGCGCCAATAAAAAAGTCTGCCCCCATGAAGCCTAGTCTTCCAATAGTTCCCTCATTGATAAGATTACGGTATGCACGGATGCGCGGATCGAAGCGGCGATTCTGCATGACGGCATGCGTCTTACCGACCAACTTCGACACGCGAACGATATCCACACAATCGCTCATAGACTCTGCTAACGGTTTCTCGGCAAAGACATGGCATCCAAGTTCAAGCGCAGACTTACTTACCGTATAATGACTAGACGGAATCGTAACATCAAAGACCATATTTGCTCCAGTCTCCGTAATAGCTTGTTTAAGATCTGTAAATGTCGGGCAAGTTAGCTCCTTACGTTCCGCCATCGCCACTGCGAACTGTTCCTTAATATCAACTAATCCAACAATCTCCGTATCTGCTCTACCCTTCGCATAGTCTACCCATGTATTGGCCATCCCGCCGCAACCGGCTAAGATCACCCGATGCTTTATTGTCACAGTCATCAACCTCGCCTTCTTGTTGTGCCACTTATTAAAGGCTGTCCCAAATCACTTATTGAACGCTTATACTGGATTTGGAACAAAGTCTCCACTCTAGTCCAATGTTGCCTTATGTTATTCATAGCATCTCCATTATAGCCAGGAGATTAAGTAATTACTCTATTCAATCTTGTGCAATACTAGTCTAATCTTGTGGTGGTGAAAAGGGATGATTGCATTCTTCATTTGTACTGGCATGAGCATTTTGAAATCATCGTCAGCAAATACAACCTCTTATACAGCTTGGGATGCTACCCTATAATAATTTAATAGCAAGATATGTAGAGAAAGCTTATTTTGTACCGTATAAGTAAAGTAAATTTTTAACATGCTACGATATACTCTATCTGTGATGGTCTAACATGGCGAATCGCCTAACCCACACAACAATTAGGGTAGAGGGGGAATGGGTATGAAAAGAAAGCTATTTTGCGGTATCTCTAGTTTTATGCTTTTATGTAGCGTTTTTGCTGGTGGCAGTGTTTCTTACGGTAGTAGTGCGAGTACCGAGGATAATGCTGTGAAGAATGTTATTCTATTTGTTACGGACGGAATGAGTCTGAACGCTGTTAATATGGCTAGATGGTATCAGGGTGGCGAGCCGCTCTTTATGGATAAGTACTTCAGCGGATTATCAAGAACCTACTCTACAGATTCTTTAACTACCGATTCCGCTGCGGGTGCCACGGCCTTTGCCACAGGACATAAAATTAAGAGTGAAACGGTGTCGATCCTTCCTGATAAGGTCACCATGCCTTTCATCGAACCAACGAAACCGAACGAGGCGAATAAACCCCTTCCAACGATAATTGAAGCGGCTAGACTCGCGGGAAAAGGAACGGGATTGGTATTTACATCTGAGCTTACAGATGCTACACCTGCTGTCTTTGCTAGTCATGCGACCAGCCGGGAATTCGCGGGGTCTATTGCCGAACAAATGGTATATGATGGGGTCGACGTATTACTAGGCGGGGGATCAGACTACCTTGTGCCTGGTAAGGAAGAGAATAACAGAAAAGATGGCGAAGATCTTACGAAAGTTCTAAAGTCTAACGGTTATGAATATGTGACTAACAAAAAAGATCTATTAAACTCAAAAACGAATAAAATATGGGGTCTTTTTCAACCGGAAGCGTTAGACGCTGATTTTGACCTTAAACCAAAGGAACAGCCAAGCCTAGCTGAAATGACAAAAGTAGCGATCGACAAACTATCCACTAATGAGAATGGGTTCTTCATGATGGTGGAAGCGAGCCAAATTGACTGGTTTGGTCATGACAATGACCCGATTGGCATGATAAGCGAAATTCTAGCTTTTGATAAAGCTTTCAAAGTGGCAGTCGAGTTTGCGGAGAAAGATGGTAATACAGCTGTCGTATCCACCTCAGATCATGCCACGGGCGGCCTGAATATGACGAATTATGATACAATGAACGACCTGAGATCGGCTTTAAAAGGCGCTAAACATACTAGCTATGGCATAGAGGGTACAATTAACGAATCCAACCTGAAGAAAGTTCTGAAAGAAGAGTATGGACTTACGGATCTAACCAAAGAAGAAGTGGCAGCCGTCAAAAAAGGCCTGAAGGATAACCTTTCTCCTGTGATCGGACATATGATCGGCAAGAGAATTGGCGTTTCCTTTTCGACAGAAGACCACACAGCCGATGATGTCGGTATATTCGCTTATCACCCGAAGAACTTCAAACCTACCGATTTTATGGGAAGCGGAGTTATTATGAATTCGGATATAGGGAAATATATACAACATGTTTTGAAAATTGATATGGAAACCTTAGAAAAAACATTATATGTATCAGGAGCTGCCTTTATCGCTAAAAGTGCAACGGTCAAAGTTGATTATGCGAATAAAGAGAATCCAGTTATCGTTGTGAAAAAAGGGAATCAAATATTGAAACTACCGATTGATAAAAACATCGCATTAATCGATGGAAAGACGATAACCCTCAATACGCTTACATTATTAATTGACGGTAAAACGTGGGTGTCGCAAGAAGCTGTTGATTTAATCAAATAATAACGTGACTCTATTAACGCACAGGATGTCGAGGGTATCTCGGCATCCTGTGCGTTTTTTTAAAATATTAGAAAATATAAGTTTCACTCGATATTCTATTGAACATGTATTTACGGCTTATATACTGGATTTGGAACAAAGTCTCCACCACGGCAGTGTTTCAAATAATTCAAGCCATGAACTTGTCCGGTCATTTCCAATTCATCCCTATAGACTGGATCATGGAAGCCTTCGATATCAATCGTTCCTTGATAGCCATTCTGTCTTAGAATCGTAATAATATCCGACCAATTGGTATCGCCAAAGCCAGGTGTCCGATGCCAAACGAACGGTTCCTTTCCATGCACACCGTGCTCTTTGACAACATCCCATGCAATCGTTGCATCTTTGCCATGTACGTGGAACACCTTGTTGGCCCATTTGCGCAGCTGTGGAATGGGATCGATTAAGCTCACCATTTGATGACAAGGCTCCCACTCTAGTCCAATATTATCTTCAGGAACGGCATTGAACATCAACTCCCAAGCTGCGGGGTTATGTGCAATATTCCAATCACCAGTTGCCCAGGTTCCGCCCATATCGCAGTTCTCAAAAGCAATACGAACACCTTTATCCGCTGCTCTGCGTGTCAACTCTCCGAATACTTCCTTGAATTTAGGAATAGATTCGTCAATCGATTGTCCAGTTAGACGACCTGTGAACCCGGATACAATGTTCGTTCCGAATAAATGTGCATGATCAATGAGACGTTCCCAACTTGCAAGCGTATCAGCATTATCTCCTTCGCCTGTTAACGGATTTCCAAATACACTAACTGCTGATATTACAAAATCATGCTCGTCCGCAAGCGCACGTAAACGCTTCGCCATATCTGCAACATCTGTATCCCCTGTCGTTTGCCAAAAGGTCGGGTTGAAGGATTCGAATCCATGCGATACGATTTGTGGAATAACCTGAACTGCGTTTCCGCCATTAACTAGTGTCCCAATGCGTAATTTATTGTTCATCCTTGTATATCACTCCAATATTGTCTTATAGTATTGATATCATCTCCATTATAGCCAGGAGATTTAGTAATTACTCTACTCAATCTTGTGCAATACTAGTCTAATATTGTGGTGGTGAAGAAGAATATGACCTATCCTATGGAACTTTGGGAAAATACTCGACTCGAACATTCAATATATCCATTTCAACTCTTCCAAAATATTCAACATGTGAAAAAGGATGATTGCATTCTTCATTTGCACTGGCATGAGCATTTCGAAATTATCGTCATGCGTAAAGGGAGGGCTCTTTTCCATATCGATAGCCGACCCTATACGGCTGTAGCAGGAGATGTCGTCATTATTCCGGGTGGTAGTCTGCATGTTGGATATGCATTAGAGGGTGGAGATGTGAATTATGACAGTGTTGTCTTGAATGCTTCACTGTTCAATGATTGGATGCGTGATCCGGTGCATATACAGTATGTTTCCCCCTATTTGGAGGGGCGGCAGCGATTTCCCGTCAAACCAGTCGAGCATGATGAAACATGTGCTAACTATTACCCTTTATTAGATGAGGTCATAGCGGAGCTTAGAGTGAAGTCACCTGCATATCAGCTCGTGGTCAAGTCGAAACTGTATGCGCTATTTACACTATTATCACGTACTTTCATGCCACTTCAGTTGGATGACAAACCTGTAGAGGGTTATTTCCCAAACCATGAACGATTTAAGTTGCTGATCCAACGATTGGAATCTAATTTTTCTGAGAAAATGACGATCGAACAGGCAGCTAAGCAGGTTAGCCTTAATCCTTACTATTTCTGCAAACTATTCAAACGTTTAACGGGGCGAACCTTTATTGAATATGTGAATATCTGTAGAATGAATGAGGCTAAGCGGTTGCTCCTTGAGAGTAATGATTCAATAACTGAGATCGCATCCAAGGTAGGGTGTGAGAATCCGAACTATTTTACCAAACTGTACAAGAGGTATATGGGTGTGACCCCGTCGGGTACGAGGAGATCATAGATGATATTTTGTTGAGTGTGCTCTTAATAGGTACGGGTCCTGGTCGTGGTATTGGCCTACTGATGATCTGTGTCGGTGTTCTAGTGATGATCTAGTCGATATAGATTCGTTACAAGAAAGACTTGATACTCTATTCCTTCTTACAAACAGTCCATAAATTGATGAAACATCTCAGTAAAGGTAATCTGCACAACCTTCTCTTGAAAGGTATCTTGCTGTGAGCATACGGATACTTTATATGCGGGGTCGATAGAGTATTGTTTAAAGTAACAATTATTAAATGCATGTTGCGTATCTATGAGGATGTGATGATCATCTTTCCTAATCGTAAATGAAGAGAGGGGAAGGGATAGACCTATACCTACTGCCTTGATATAGCTTTCCTTAAGCGTCCAAAGGTCGAAGAAATAGTCTTGCCTATTATCCTCCCTATGTGCGTACAGATCGTGGCATTCCTGTTCAGAGAAGCAATGTTCAGCTATGTCGAAGTCGATGTCACTAATAAGCTCTACATCTATCCCAACGGGTGAGTCCGATAAGGCGCATAAGACCCACTGGCCAGAGTGAGAGTTGTTGAAATGTAGTCCGTCATTTCCATGTAGAAGTGGTTTCCCATTCTTATTGTGAATGAACTGTATATCACTATTCTTGATGTTAAGTTTATTGCAGATCCTAAGCCTGGAGAGAATATCGGCTGTTAATGTTCTTACAGCATCGTCTCTATGAATAAATCTATGTATTCGGTCTTGTTTCTCCATCGGAAGGGTAGCCATAAGAGTCTGCATCTGTAACGGATCGATACCATTCATTAACTTTACACCATAGACTTGCGTCATATTCTACCTCCAGTATTGGGTGAGTGGACTTTCCAATAAAAGTTATATTATAAGTGTTTTCTATCAGTGGGTGTATGGCGATACTCAGTTGAGGACAAAGACTTATAGTATCATAAATGGGTCTCCCATGATAATATATACATAGGTAAAAATATCTAGATATCATAGAATCGGGAGAGATTATAGATGATTTCGCAATATACCCAGTTCATTTTGTATACATCTATTATTTCAATATTAGCTAACTATCTCCGTTTTAAATGTAGGGGGAACCTCAATAAATGGATCCTGATAGCATCAAGCCTTGTATTGGTAAAGGTTGAAGATTTATTATTTGACTCTGTACATATGAATTGGATGTTATTAATCTTTATCGGTATGTCGGTAATATGCTTTCATGCTTATGGAGGAATTGCAAGCGTTCTCATATCTTGGTGTATAGTATTCGCCCAGACAGGTGAGAGTAATGTGTTTGTTCTGTGTATATATTCTCTTGTTGCAGCAGGTGTATACGTGTTAACTGAATATATTAGAAATGTGAAAATAGAGAGTGATGATTGGCTTAGTAAGCTCTCGTTGAATTCCAAGCAATTAAACGTATTTAAGGAAGTAAGCTTCTCCATTCAACAGACGCTTAATCTACAGAAACTATTACATACTATTCTAACATCTGTGACTGCCGGCCATGGTCTAGGGTTCAACAGAGCGATGATTCTGTTAGTCGATGAGGATGGTACCAAGCTAAAGGGAATTATGGGCACTGGAC
Source organism: Paenibacillus sp. FA6 (assembly GCF_051550225.1). Classification (NCBI taxonomy): domain Bacteria; kingdom Bacillati; phylum Bacillota; class Bacilli; order Caryophanales; family Paenibacillaceae; genus Paenibacillus; species Paenibacillus sp. FA6. The sequence goes on from NZ_CP188820.1 coordinate 5,221,645, forward strand.
CGATGACTGTTACAGAAGGCTACGCGGTATGGGACAGAATTACTAAGAGCAAATATAAACTATTAGACCTCATTGAAGGTAAGGAAACTGAGAAGTCCGTAGATCTATTGCTCAATGAACAGGTGAAGGGGCTTGAGATACCACTAGATGAACCGAATTTCCTATATCAAGCTTTAGAGAGTGGCGAACCACTTCATATTACACGAATAGATGAAAGCGATAACACGCTATGGTTGTTTGCACATCAATTTAATATGAGCGAGTTAGTAGTATTTCCACTAATAAGCCAAGGGATGAAGGTCGGCGTTCTCATTATTGATAATCCAGTGAATAAGAAGCCGATTACGCCTAGCGATGTGGATAGCGTTACTCACCTTGCGAACCAAGCTTCTATAGCTATTCAGCATATCCATTTATATGGAAAGATTGAGGATCTAGCAATAAAGGATGGATTAACTGGATTATTCAATCAACGGTCACTGCAGACTTACCTGGAGCAACACTTGGGTGAACCGCAAGGGACACTTTCGATTATCCTGTTGGATATCGATCACTTCAAACATTTCAATGATACGAATGGTCATCTACTCGGAAATCAAGTGTTAATTCAGTTAGCAGATGTGATAAGGAATTCTATTATGGAAGATCATGTTGCCTTTCGTTTTGGCGGAGAAGAGTTTGTTATTTTACTTCCACATACGAATAAGGAAATAGCGTGTTTCGTTGCAGAAAGGATTCGTTCAAATGTAGAAAATGCGCCGTTCCCTTGTAGGGAAGGACAACCATCAGGTCGCTTAACGATTAGTCTGGGTGTTGCTTCATCAGAGGAACTTGGAGCGTTAACTTCATTAGAGCTTGTGGATGTAGCGGATCAGGCCATGTATAAGGCTAAAAAGACAGGAAGAAATAAAGTAGTATCATCATAGAAGGAGCTGGATAATCATGGTTGGATTCAGCCTTGTTCTTGTTCTCGCCATTTTTATATTTATATCGATTATTTTAATGAGCAGCCGGTTCTTTTATTTTACGGAGTTAAAATCAATGACGCAAAAAATAACGAGATTGCATGGATTTGATATTGAGGAATTGGATTATTCTTTTGAACAAATCGTATACTTTGTTTCTTTACCAAGTAATTTGCCAGCAATAAAACATGCACAGCTAGAAAATATAGTCATCAAACGTAGTTTTGAATCGCTGTTCTTTCCCCGTTTATTAGGAATTAAGATCGTTATTCATACCGATACGGAGAACCTGACGCTCGCGTATCTGCCAATTAAGGATTTCCGCCTTCCGGCATTAGATCAACTCTTAGAACAGGGGAAAATTGACGAAGTTGATTATCTTAAGATTAGTACGTGCAAATTAATACATTCGCAAACACTGAAAGAGATTTCAGATGAAGTGTATAAACAAATGCAGTTGGGTAGAAACGGAAAGTAGCAGTTCATTCCTCGTTATAGGGGATGAGCTGCTTTTTTTATTCTATTAGCAGAAATAGATGCTATGATAATAAATGAAAATATGGATTGTTTTATTGGAGGGGACAGAAGTATGCATATATTGATCGTTGATGATGAAATGATCATTAGAAATGGCTTAAAAAATATGATGTTAACATACAGCAAACCATTCAGTAGTATTCGAGTAGCGGAGAATGGCCAGCAGGCACTTTCCATGATTGCGGAATATCCGCCCAATATCATGATAACGGATATCCGGATGCCGAAGATGGACGGTTTGGAACTTTGCAAGCGCATTCATGAATCGTACAGCTTTATTAGAGTGGTGGTCATTTCAGGATTTGCAGAGTTTGAATATGCGAAGCAATGTATGGGATACGGTGTTAAAGAGTATCTGCTTAAGCCTGTTGTTAAAATGGATATTCATGAAATGTTAGATAGATTACTTTCTACCATGGACAAGGGAGTGGTAACGCCGACAGAGTCAGAGAAATGGTTGGATGAAATGTCGGAGCATATTTGGAAGCTGCGGTTGCAGGATGTGGATAAATGCTTGAATGAGTGGCTCTATTATTGTAGTGAAAGAACGGATCATCCAGATCGCTTGAGCGAGTTGTTAGATGACTCTTTCCAAGCTGTGTTGGATCGATTGAAGGTAAAAGGTCACAATTATACGGGCACGGATGCCAATATAGAAGTGGGTGCCTTCGTTGAGATCAACGAGAGGTTTCGCGGGAGGATCCATTCCTTAACGGATGATCTCGCTTTGCGTAGGGGTGGCTTTAAGGATTTGATGGCAGAGGCCAAAGCTTATATCGAGCAGAATATTGCCAAGGAAGTCACACTAGAGGAGGTCGCCAATCTCGTAGGTCTGACACCGAACTATTTCAGTTTGTATTTCAAGAAGGCTACAGGGGTTACCTTTATAAACTATCGAATGACAAAGCGAATAGCATTGGCCGAGAAGCTACTGGCGCTCCCTCATTATCGAATCGTAGACGTTGCGCATGAGATTGGTTATGAGGATTATTCACACTTTGCCAAGACATTTCGGAAAGTGAACGGTCTCACGCCAACTGAATTTCGTAGCAGACTGGGGATCAAATAAATGATGAAGCGGCGAAAAGGACTCTTTTTTCGATTGTATACTTATTTTATCATTGTTATTCTTGTACCTTTATTCGTCCTCGGATTGTCCACTTTTTATGGTGCGTCCGCCAAGCTTCGTGATCAGGCCGAAGCGAATATGACCCAGGTTGTCAATATCGCATCGCACCACTTGGAGCAATATATTCGAAGTTATGAAAATTCGACATTGTCGCTGCTCACTAATCTGGATATCAAAGAATATCTCGATATGGCTCCGGAGTCGAATTATAAAAATTACTTTTACACGTCTAGGATCAAGGAGAACGCCTTTGAACCTATATTGATTCGCCATCCGGAGGTTACCGCATTATACGTAGTTGGGCAAGATGGCCGATCCGTCATTGTGAATAATGGCATTCCAATCGACTTTACGACTCCCACCTCAAAAGCTTACTTTGCTGATCTATTCTCCGATATTCCGGATAATGGTCAGCTAGTTATTTTAAATGATAGTATCACCTCTGGACAGCAAGGTCAGTCTATTACACTAGCTCGCAAAATTAGGGGACTTCGGTCGATGGAGTATAAAGGCGTTCTGGCGATGGAGGTCAGGAGTGCAGATTTGTCATCCCTCTGGAAGGGGATTGAATTGGGGCCACAAGGCTTTTTTTATATTGAGGATAGGCAGGGAAAGATCATTTATCATACGGATTCAAGCAGGATAGGTCAACAGGCGCTCAACAAAGTAGGCAGAGAGCTACCTGAAGACAATATCGAGTCGTTCATAGACGTGGAAGACGGTGTGGAGCGGTTTACGATAGCACGTTATTCATCCTACACGAATTGGGATCTACAGCTTTCTATCCCAATGGATGATTTACGTCAGCCGATCAATGGGATTCGAACGAATATGATTTGGATTGGTATGGCCACATTGATATTGGCATTACTGATCGCTTATCGATTTGGTCAATCTATAACCACGCCGATCCAAAACTTAAGACAGGGTATGAAACAGGCAGAAAAGGGGGATTGGACAAGGATTCCGCTTATTGGCAAACAGGATGAAGTGGACGAGTTGATTGTGAGCTACAATTCCATGGTCTCTAAGCTATCTGATCTAATCGAACAAGTCTATACAGCGGAAAGCACCAAGCGGGAGGCCGAGGTAGAACGGCAGAAAGCAGAGCTCCAGGCGCTTCAACTGCAGATTAATCCCCACTTTTTGTACAATACGCTGGAGACGATTGTTTGTTTCCCAACGGTTCAGGACTCCTTTGAGGTGTCAGAAATCGTCAAAAGCATGGCCTACATGCTGAGATATGCTGTCCAGACCAGTTTAGAGGAAGTTACGGTCGTTAACGAGGTCAAGCATGTGTTGAATTACATGACGATACTGAAGTATCGATTCGGTAAGGAATTCGAATTTGATGATGAGATACCACCTGACTATTTGTTAAATAAAATGGTGCGGCTCACGCTGCAACCTCTCATCGAGAACGTCTTCCAACATGCGTTCAGTGATGGAATTGAGGAATATCATCGTATTCAGATTCGTGCGGAAGAAACGGATACCGGCTTTATTGTCTCTGTTGTCGATAACGGATCTGGGATGAGCGAATCATCTCTGTTAGAGCTACAAAGCCGTTTGGAGACCAAACGCCTAACGGAAGTGACAGAAGGCAAGGGAGGAATCGGTGTCCTGAATGTTCACCGCCGTATTCAGCTTGTATTTGGCGAACAATATGGGCTTGAAATTGAGAGTGAATTAGGAGAGGGAACGGTCATTCGAATGGTTATGCCTAAATCGTAGAAAAAGCCATATCGACAAAGATAACGCCATCGTAGAACCTAGGGTCATCGTGTACGATAATCGTACAAACTATTAAGGAGATGACTCCGATGGCAAAAAATAATATATCTAAGTCAGAGTCCGACCGGATTCAATTTCGGAATGGAAAGGAACGATGGGCTAATCTCAGAAAGTATAAAGCGCTATATCTCCTATCCATTCCGGGAATTATTTACTTCCTACTATTCAAGTATGTTCCGCTTGTTGGTTCCATCATGGCTTTCCAAGATTACAATATTTTCAAAGGTTATTTTGGGAGTGCATGGGTGGGACTTGATCACTTTCAGCGTATGTTTCAATATCCGGACTTTCTACGTATTTTAAAGAACACGCTACTTCTCGCTATTTACAGTTTAGGATTTTCTTTTCCGATCCCTATTATTCTTGCGTTATTGCTAAATGAGATACGTAAGGTTTTTTTCAAACGGACGTTACAGACCATTCTCTACATGCCACATTTTCTGTCGTGGATCGTCATTGGCGGTATCGCGATTGAAATTTTATCACCTCGGAGTGGTATTGTGAACAATATCATAGGCATGCTAGGCTTCGAGCCCATTTACTTCATGGGTGAGAATTCCTATATACGCACAATACTGGTCTCCTCTGGTGTATGGAAGGATGCAGGGTGGGGAACGATTATCTATTTGGCCGCTTTAACGAGTATCAATCCAGATTTATATGAAGCTTCGGAAATTGACGGAGCCAGTCGTTGGAAACAGACGTTATCTATTACGATACCCTCCATTATGCCGACCATCACCATTTTATTCCTACTGCAAATTGGGCATTTCATGGATTTCGGATTCGAGAGAGTCTCTGTGTTCCTAAATACGCTTAACTCCAATAAGGGTGAAATTCTGGACACGTACATTTATACAGTCGGCCTTCTTGATAGACAATATAGCTATACGACAGCCATCGGTCTGTTCAAATCAGTGGTGGGTCTCGTCTTGATTATGACAGGAAACACGTTGAGTAAGAAGATGACCGGCGAAGGATTATATTAAGGAGGAGACCCCCATGGTAAGATTAAGCACTGGACAGCGTGTATTTAATGTATTCAATTATATTTTTCTGATTGTGTTAGGCTTGAGCATGATTCTACCCATTTTACATGTCGTTGCACAATCACTCAGCAGTAACACAGCAATCAATAGCGGCAAAGTCTTCTTTTGGCCGGTCGATGCTACCCTAACTAACTTTAAGGCGGTTATTGGAGAAAAGCTCATCTGGCGTTCATTCGGAGTTAGTATCTTTATTACGACGTTTGGTACATTTATAAATCTTGCGATGACGGCTATGTTAGCTTATCCATTGTCGCGTACGGAATATGTATATCGCAAGCCTGTATTGATTCTGGTGCTACTTACATTGATTTTTACAGCACCCCTTATTCCGAACTATTTGCTCGTTAAAGAATTAGGGCTCCATGATACGTTGTGGGCGTTGATGTTGCCAGGGGCAATAAGTGCATTTAATCTGTTTGTCATGCGATCCTTCTTCATGGCATTGCCAACGGAACTGATTGACTCATCACGAATCGATGGATGCGGAGAAATGCGGATCTTATGGAGTATTATTCTACCCCTTTCGAAGCCTGTTATGGCGACAATAGGGATATTCTATGCTGTATCGCATTGGAATAGCTATGCGAATGCGCTCTATTATATTAATAATAGGCAGTTATATCCGCTTCAAGTCAGACTCAGAGAATTTATTATTACCGATAGTTCCTCTATTTCGTCGCCTGCGGAGGATGTTATGATGTCTTCTCCAGAGGGGATCAAAATGGCAGTGGTAGTTATAGCTACCATTCCGATTATGCTGGTATATCCGTTCTTGCAGAAGCATTTCACCAAAGGGATGATGGTAGGCTCGGTAAAAGCATAAGTAACGTAAAAGAAACCATTGCATCATAAGTAAGCACATATTAACTATTTTTATGACGTGATAAGTTAGATACGGGAAATGAAAGCGCTATAAAAACCATTAGGGGGCGTCTATGTATGAAAAAGGGAATAACTAGTTTACTTTGTATTATGCTTCTAACAAGCGTATTAGCAGCTTGTGGAGCCTCGAACAAGGGTGCGGAGAATAGTCCTACACCTGACAAAACTGATAAGCCGGCAGAAACGGAAACGATTGCAAAGCCGACTAAATTCTCCATCGCAAGAGGAACGCTTGCCTTGAAAGCGGTTGAATCGGTAGAAGACATCAACAAGGATAAATGGGTACTTGAACTGGAGAAACGTACAAATACAGATATGGACATCCAGCTGCTTCCACATAAGGATTTCAAACAAAAGGTTTCATTAATGTTCGCAGGCGGTGATTTGCCAGACGTATTAGTAGCTTATCAATCGATGACACCATCTAGTAAAGATATGAAAGGTGCTGTAGAAGCTGGTATATTCATGCCACTGGATGACATTCTCAAGTCACATGGACAGAATTTGCTAAATGCGATTCCGAAGGAAGCATGGGATGAAGTTACCTCCGAAGGTAAAATCTACTCCATTCCACAGTACTTAAGTGTTCAATCGAGACGTGCGACGTTTGTACGTGCAGATCTTCTGGAGAAAGCCGGATTGCAAGCGCCTAAGACGATCGACGACTTGCTTCCTATGCTCCGTGAGTTCAAGAAACTTGGAATTGAGCAGCCATTCGGCTTCCGTGAGAACTTCAAGTATGCAGATTTCGTACTAGGTGCTTATGATGTACTTCCTTATAGCACGATGTATGAGAAGCAAGGTGATCAAATCGTTCCGAAGTTCTTCGATAGCGAGAACATGATGAAGGCCTTGGAAATGTATAAAACGATGTATGATGAAGGCTTGATGGCGAAAGACTTCGCAACGATTACTGGTGCGATGTGGACGAAGAGCCGCGATGCCGGTAATCTCGGAATTTATAATGCGAATGCGAATCAATTGGGTATTTACCAGAGCGAATTGTCTAATTCTATTGCAGACGGCAAGTTGGAAATGATTGCTTCTCCAACTGGACCAGATGGCAAAGGCGGCATGATGCTTTACAACACGACTTTGGAGCAGGCTTATCTTAACGCGAAGCTTGACAAGACAAAGGCTGAAGCAATTATCAGTTATTTCGATTATATGGTTAGTGAAGAGGCCACAACTTTCTTTACCTTTGGTACTGAAGGAGAAACATACACGAGTGATAACGGAAAAGTCACTTATAAGGTTCCTGCAGATGAAAATGAGCGTTATTCTGAACAACGCCGAGATTGGTTATGGATCGCTAAAGATGGCGCGTTCAATAAAGATAGACTTCCGCTTGAGCCTAAGGGTGAAGAAATGCTAGCTGGTTTTGAATCGGTTTTACCGAATGAAGGTCGAGCGGGTATGTTCTTTGATCCGGAGCTTGATAGCTACACACAATATCCAGATTTGGCACCGAAATTCGATGAGCCATCGAAGTTTATCCTTGAACATATGGTCAAAATGATATATGGTGATGAGCAAATTTCTGACTGGCCGAAAGTTGTAGAAAGTTGGAAGACTAGTGGTGGTAACGAGATTATTAAAGAAGCGACAGAGCGATTCAATAATAACGTTGGTGTGATTGTTGGTCCAGACGCTAATATTCAATAATTCATAAGCAAGTTTATTGGGCGTCCGCAAGGGCGCTCTTTTCAAAACATGAGATAGGAGAACGGACATGCATAAACAAAGATTAGTAGATGGATGGCAACATTACACTGGAGGTCTTGGAGGCGTCTGGGAAGTATGGCGAAGCGACAAACTAAACAATCACTATAACGTTCCGTGGGAAGCCGTTACGCTACCACATAGCTATAATGCACTTGATGTTATGGATCCTGATCTACCGTATTATCAAGGTCACGGATGGTACCGACTCAAAGCAGATATCCGAAATCCTTATCCGGGAGGGCGTACCTTACTTCATTTCGAGGGAGCAGGGCAGCGAACGGATGTGTATGTGTATACGAATAAGGTGGGATCGCATCTTGGCGGTTATGATGAATTTACGGTAGACATAACAGAAGCGTCTTCTGAAGCGAGTGAAATGGAGCGTTATCATGATGTGGTACCGATCGCGATAAAGTGTGATAATAGTCGCGATTTGGAGACGATTCCTTCTGATGCCAACGATTTTCACGCATACGGTGGTATCTATCGGAACCTGAACCTTGTCTATGTGCCAGCTGTGTCGATTGAACGTGTACATGTGACAACGGATTGGGTGGGTACGGTGGAGTATGCCAAGGTGGGTAAGGGTCAAGTCAAAGTATCTGTAGATATATCTTTGTATAACCCTGAGAAGGATCAAGATGAGCTGAAGGTAGACGTGTTAATGAAGAATCCTGAGGGGGAATACATCGGACAAGTGGAAGTCGTCTTGTCCCCATGGGAAGGTATGCAAGGAATGGCGGAATTTGCCCTGACGGATCCGGCCTTGTGGTCGACGGATACACCGAACTTGTATTCCGTTGACGTTAGGCTAGAAAGTGTACATGGGGAAACGTCTCTGAGTGAACGTTTCGGCTTCCGAACATTCGAATTCTTACCCAATGGTCCTTTTCAATTGAATGGTCAGCGGTTATTGCTTCAAGGAACGCATCGACATGAAGATTATGCAGGGGTAGGACCTGCGATGACGGACGAGATGATTCGTGAGGAGCTTCAAGTCATCAAAGAGATGGGTGTGAACTTCATTCGGCTCGGACATTATCAACAGTCGCGAATCGTGCTAGATCTTTGTGACGAATTGGGAATTCTGGCTTGGGAGGAAATTCCTTGGAGCCGTGGGGGTTTAGGGGGAGAAGGGTACCGCCAGCAATGTCGCGATATGTTGGAAGCTATGATTACCCAGCATAAGAACCATCCTTCTATTATTTTATGGGGACTGGGTAACGAGAATGATTGGGAATGCGATTTCGATTACTTCGATCAGGAAGAGATCAGAGTATTTATGAAGGAACTTCACTTGTTGGCGCATCGCTTGGACTCGTCTCGCCTTACGGCTATCCGACGCTGTGACTTTTGCAAAGATATTGTTGATGTGTATTCACCATCCATCTGGGCAGGTTGGTACCGCGGGGTGTATACCGATTATGAAGAAAGCTGTAGTGCCGCCGCTCAAGAGGTCAACTCGTTCTTCCATGCGGAATGGGGAGCAGATAATTTGGCGACACGCCATGTTGAGAAACCATATACGGGCTTTGAAATGATCAATGGAGGGGAAGTCGCGACAGACGAACGGGATGGGGATTATCTCCTGGTCGGGGGTGAACCTAGAGTATCTCGTGATGGTGATTGGTCAGAGACTTACTTTTGCGACATGATCGATTGGTACTTAAGTGCGCAGGGGAGAATGGATTGGCTAACGGGTGCCGCGCAATGGGCATTCAAGGATTTCGCGACTCCGGTGCGCCCAGATTCACCGATCCCTTATCTGAACATGAAAGGAGTCGTAGAACGTGATTTGACGAAAAAGGATGCGTTCTACGTCTTTCAATCATATTGGTCGAAAGTTCCAATGGTTCGCCTGTATGGTCATACGATGCCCGTTCGATGGGGGGGAGTGGACGAGCAGAGAATGGTTAAGGTGTACTCGAACTGCGAATTTGCGGAGCTGTTCTTGAATGGCGTCAGCTTGGGCAGGCATCAACGTAATTCGAATAATTTCCCTGCTGCCGGATTGCGTTGGGAGACTTCGTTCGAGCCGGGTCTGAACCATTTGCGGGTAACCGCAGAGCGAGACGGTGTTATTGTGGAAGACGAACTGACGTTTGAATACCAGACAGAGACTTGGGGGGAGCCTATTTCGCTTCAATTAATTGCTGAGAAACGGGATGAGGGTTTATACGAAGTGTTAGTGGAGGCGTATGACAAGAATGGTGTCTTCTGCCCCGATGCGGCGAACTTCGTACGCTTTGGTGTAGCGGGAGACGGGAAGCTTCTCGACAACCTTGGCACGATTCGTGGATCTAGGCTGGTTCAACTGGCGAGTGGTAGAGCGGGCATTTATGTCGATCCTCGTGGAGCGCTTCCTCCTCATATCACGGTAGGTGAGTTTTTCACAGCAGGTGGACCGGCTTCCTCGCTACTTAGGTTGGATGACAATGGAAGAGAATCACATGCGATCGTTAGTGTAGCTTGTGACGGTATGTCGACAGCTTTCATATCCATTATCACAACTAGAGAATTGTTAGATAATGAAGGAGGCAGTAACAATGCAAATAATGGGTAAAGAACGAAATAATTTTGCAGAACCACTTGCGATGTTGTTAGACAAGGGGGAGCGTATGCTCCTTCAGATGGGAGATAAATCGCCTCATGTAGCTAAAGCCGACGGCGTGTATGACGATATGCGTCATGACTGGTGGACATCAGGGTTTTGGCCGGGAATATTGTGGATTTTGTACGATCTGACAGGCAAAGAACAGTATAAAGAAGCTGCATGGGGTTGGGATGAGAAGTTTGAACGTAAAATGATGCAGGACAACAACTTCCATCATGACGTAGGATTTCAATTTCTTCCTACCGCAGTGATCAAACATAAGCTTACGGGTGATCCTGACGCGCTTCGCCGTGGCTTGTTTGCTGCAAATTTCCTAGCAGGTCGATATAATTTAGCTGGACGTTTCTTGCGAGCTTGGAACCAAGAAAAGTTGGGTTGGTCGATCATCGATTCGACCATGAATCTCTCGCTATTATTCTGGGCTGCAGAGACCTCGAATGATCCGCGGTTCGCACATATTGCAAAAGCGCATGCAGATACGGTAGTAGAGCACTTCATCCGAGAGGATGGTTCGGTTCGTCATATTGTAAACTTCGATCCTGAAACAGGTGAGTATTTGGGTGCCATAGGTGGGCAGGGAGCCGGACCTGATTCAGCCTGGAGCCGGGGAGCCGCATGGGCACTATACGGGATGGCGAATGCGTACACGTATACGGGAGATGAAAAGTATATGCGAGCTTCTCAGCGAGTCGCTAATTTCTTCATCGCCAATTTGCCTTCTGATGACGTACCGCACTGGGATTTCAGAGCATCGGAGGACTTGGAGAATGAACCGAGAGACACCTCAGCTGGCGCTTGTGCAGCATCAGGTCTCTTGGAGCTTGCATCCATACTTCCTGGTAACGAAGGTAGTGTGTACTTAAGAGCGGCAGAGCGTATCCTGACGTCACTCCATCACAACTATGCCACTTGGGATTTGCCGTCTCACGATGCGATTCTGGTTCAAGCAACAGGGCATAAGCCTGCAGGTGAGAATGTAGATGTATCCTTGATATATGGTGATTACTTTTTCGTAGAGGCCATTGCAAAGTTAAATGGTTGGAAAAGTCGAATCTTTTAACAAAAAAATAAACCAATCTCGGCAGACCGGAGATTGGTTTATTTAACCTATAAGAGGATGTTCAAAAGCTAATCTTTTAAAATTATCTTAAAGTCTTTAATGCACCGCTCCAAGCAAGTACTTGATCAAGCATGGCGTTAACATTATCAAGATGTAAATCAGCTGGTTTGAATACAGTTCCGTTCTCGAAATCAGTAAATAGTGACAATAGAGGGTTTACGCGAACATCCGCTATTTGTAATTCTCCCAAAATTCCACGTAAATGTTCAGCTGCACGGACTCCACCTGCAGAACCATAGCTTACGATACCTGCTGACTTATTGATCCACTCGTCACGCGCATAATCAAGTGCATTCTTCAATGCTCCTGTAAGGCTGTGGTTGTATTCTTGAACGATAAATACGAATCCATCTAGGCTAGCGAGTTTTGATGACCAAGCTCCTGCTCCTGCCCCAGGATCAGCTTCGCCTAAAAGTGGTAATTTAAAGTCTGCAATATCGACGATTTCATAATTGGCATCTCCACGTTTGTCAGCAATCCCTTTTACCCATTCCCCAACTTGTGGGCTGACGCGTCCTTGACGTGTGCTTCCTAGAATAATACCAATGTTTAACTTTGTCATTGTTATTTCCTCCTTGTTGGTTGGTGTACCAAATAATTTGTTTAACCACTTCATGTACTGCACCACTTTCAATATTGTGTCTATTTCCAAGAAACCTATACCGATAGTATCTCTAGTTAGTATATTTCAAACATGAGATAATTCTAGTGCACTATGTTTTATTTGTCAACTATATTTTTATCACTAAGGATGGAATTGTTATTGCTGATGTTCTATGGCGTGTTCTTGTTGCGTTATTTATATCATGTTAAAATACATTTACATATTCTATCCATATGAAAAAGGGGAATGATAATGAATAAGACACCTAAGAGTTATATGATGGGTTGGACGGGGAGATGTGATCTATGATGTTCGCTCCTTCGGTTCGGGCATAGATCCAAGTGTAGATTTTAGTCAAGTTTCCTTTAAGGATATTAAATCAATCGCATCACGAACGTAAGTCTACCAAGATTGTTTTAGTAATGAACGCATGCTATCGTAAGGTATGTATGAAGCATTATTTTCGTTTTCTAATGATAACAAATAAATAAGTTATAGGGAGGCAAATCATGAAAGTACTATTTATTGGGGGAACAGGGACAATTAGTTCTGCAATTACCAAGCAATTGGTAGAACAAGGATGTGAGCTTTATCTTTTAAATAGGGGCACCAGAAATGAAGCCTTACCAGTTGGTGTAAATATCATTAAAGCTGATATTAATGATGAAGACCATGTAGCTAAGCTAATAGAGAACATGCAATTTGATGTCGTTGCTGACTTTATAGCGTTCGAACCGGCTCAATTGGAAAGGGATTATCGATTATTTAAAGGTAAAACGAAACAGTTTATATTTATTAGCTCTGCATCTGCCTACCAAACACCTTTATCCGATTATAGAATTACAGAGGGAACGCCTCTATCCAATCCATACTGGGAGTATTCCAGAAACAAGATTGCTTGTGAAGAGTACTTGATGAAGCAGTATCGTGAGAATGGCTTTCCAATAACAATTATAAGACCAAGTCACACATATGATGAACGTTCCGTTCCATTGGGTGTACATGGGAGTAAGGGAAGCTGGCAGGTTGCTAGGCGTATGCTTGCGAATAAACCCGTGATCATTCATGGAGACGGTACTTCCTTATGGACGATGACGCATAATAGTGATTTTGCTAAAGGATTTATTGGTTTAATGGGCAATATTCATGCTATTGGTGAGTCTGTTCAGATCACTTCAGATGAGACGGTGACTTGGAATCAAATATATGAGATCATTGCCGATGCTTTAGGCGTGAAATTGAATGCGCTTCATGTTTCATCATCATTATTGGCTGCATGTAGCAGCACAGAGGATTACAGGGGCGGATTGTTAGGCGATAAGGCTAATTCGGTTGTATTTGATAATTCAAAACTGAAACGACTTGTTCCTGAATTTGTGGCAACGACTCGACTTGATCAAGGTATTAAGCAAACGGTGGAGTACATTCTAGCGCATCCTGAACATCAAACAGAGGATGAAGAATTCGATATTTGGTGTGACAAGATTGTCGGTGTAATGGATGCTGCTGTCATGACAATGCTAGAATAGGGTTTAATTAAATAGTAAATGTATACCATTGAAAAATAGAGACGCCATTCCTTTCGTAATTGAAAGAAATGGCGTCATTTTTGAAATCGTATTAAAAGTTGAAGTTGTCAGGATCTGGACCGACGCGATGATTCTGGTTCAAACCATCGATCCGAGATAGATCGTCTGTGGAGAGCTCAAAATCAAATACATCCGCATTTTCGATGATCCGATGTTCTTTAGTGGACTTTGGAATCGTTACAATTCCATTGTGCAGGTCCCAACGCAGAATCACTTGGGCGATCGACTTGTTATGTTTATTAGCGATCTCTTGTAAGATAGGATGATCTAGCAGTTGCCCTTGCATTAACGGAGACCATGCTTCCATTTGAATGCCCTGTTCCTTACAGAATTCCATTAAGTCTTTTTGAGTTAATTGTGGATGGAGTTCCACTTGGTTCACCATAGGTTTAATTGTCGCTATCTTCATTAGTTCTTCTATATGATGGATTTGGAAATTGCTTACCCCAATGGCCTTTACTCGTCCTTCATTATATAGGGTTTCCAAAGCCCTCCACGCATCTTGATATTTACCTTCTACAGGCCAATGAATAAGATACAGATCGAGGTACTCCAGACCTAGTTTGTTTAAACTTGTTTCGTAGGCCGCTAGTGTGGATTCGTATCCAAGATCGGCATTCCAGACTTTCGAAGTAACAAAGAGGTCTTCTCTAGAGATGTTGTTCTCAAGAATTGCTTCATGAATCCCCTGCCCGACACCTTTTTCGTTGTCATAAATAGTCGCGGTATCGATGCTGCGATAACCATGTTTAATGGCTGACTTTACAGCATGCACCAACTCAGAGCCTTCTTCCACTTTAAATACTCCGAGCCCAAGCCAAGGCATTTTCGTACCATTGTGTAATGTTGTTGTATCCTGTAAGTTTTTTGCGATCATAGAATAACCTCCTGAATTTTAGTGAAATGTTTGTATTGAAATATTTTTATTGAAATATAGGGCATAGGTTCATATTGTCTTTAAGTTCGTGATCAAAAAATGACTTTTTGAACAACCTCCTTAAGGTTTTCTTCATCTTTTCTTTCTAAGGAGCGTGCCCATCCGGTTAAGAAGACGGCTCCTAGAACCATCAATGAGCCCACCCACGCTGTATGAATAAGTCCAATCGAATCAGTAACGACACCACCTAAATAGGCCCCAAGTGCAATGCCGGCATTAAACGCGGCAATATTGACAGCAGAAGCAACGTCTACCGCTTTGGGAGCATAACGTTCAGCCAACGTAACCACATACACTTGTAATCCGGGTACGTTCATAAAAGCTAACAATCCCATAAAGAAGATGGTCACCAACCCAGCGACTTTAAACGGGGCAGTGAATGTTAAGATAAGGAGTACAATAGCTTGAAAAATAAACATATAGAACAAGGCAGAGACAGGGTTACGGTTGGCTAACTTACCCCCGATGACATTACCGATGGCAATGGCAATACCGTATACAAGAAGAATGACAGCTACCGTCGTCTCTTTAAATCCAGTAATGTCGTGAAGTAACGGGGATAGGAAGGTAAAGACGACAAAGGTGCCACCGTATCCAATAGCAGTAATGGAGAAAGCAAGTAGCAAACGTCCATTAGTAACCAGTTTAAGCTGATCGCGAAGTGGCGTTGTGGTTCCTCTGCGCAAGTCGGAAGGAATTAGGATCATGTTGGCTATAAAGGCTAGAATGCCGATGACAACGATCCCGATAAAGGCAGCCCGCCAACCCCATTGTTGTCCAATCAAGGTACCCAAGGGCACTCCTGTAACGGTAGCCACCGTGAGCCCAGAGAACATAATGGCTATAGCGCTGGCCCTACGGTTTTCGGGTACAAGGTCGGCTGCGATGGTAGTACCAATGGACATGAATATGCCGTGTGTAAATGATGAGATGATGCGAGCTACTAATAGAACGCCAATCCCATTTGCGGTTGCCGCAATGCCATTACCCACAATAAAAACAATCATAATCCAAAACAATAATGATTTGCGCGGAATATTAGTGGTCAACGATGTTAATATGGGGGCCCCGAAGGTAACCCCTAAAGCATATAAAGTAACGGTTAATGCAGATGTTGTGATAGATATATTTAAGTCTTCAGAGATAAGGGGAAGTAATCCTACACTGATGAACTCTGTTGTCCCAATCGCAAAGGCACTTATGGCTAACGCTAGAAGTGCTAATGTACTTCTCCTTTTATCCAATGACATTTGTATGACTCCTTTAGTATGGTGTTGCCGGCCGGTAAATGCTATTATGATTGAATTAGACGAAAATGGATAGTACGTACTTATAAGTAACATAGGAACTTTAAAGTGATATACGTACTAAAAAGTTCCTATAGATATGTTTGGAGGACTAAAATATGGTCAAAAAGAAATATAACATTTCGGTGGAAGCGACCCTAGAGGTTATCGGGGGCAAATGGAAATGCGTCATCCTGTGTCATTTGACACATGGCAAGAAACGAACAAGTGAATTAAAACGTATTATGCCCGCAATTACTCAAAAAATGTTAACTCAGCAGTTGAGGGAATTAGAACAAGACGGCATAGTGAATAGGATCAGCTATAATCAAGTTCCTCCGAAAGTGGAATACGAGCTTAGTGAATATGGATCGAGTCTAACATCGATATTAGATTCACTTTGCGCTTGGGGTGAGAGGCATATTATTAAAGAATACGGTGATAAATTTGCTGTATTAGAAGATAATGCAATAAATAACAAGGAAATAGAACACAGCTAGGGGAGATCAGATGAAGATTGATCGCTTGCTAGCGATGACGATTCTACTACTTAATCGTAAGCGTGTCAGCGCAAAAGAGTTAGCTGAACGCTTTGAGGTATCCACTAAGACGATTTATCGAGATATGGATACATTGAGCCAATCGGGCATCCCCATTGTGGCACATCAAGGAGTATCGGGCGGGTTCGAAATGATGGAGCAATACACGATTGCTCGCCAATTTCTTACGTTAAATGAAATCACCGCGATGGTCGCTGCTGTGAAAGGCATCACCTCGGTGATGGATGATAGGTTGTTCGCTACCCTTCTTGAAAAGGTTAAAGCGCTACTTAGTAAAGTAGACCGAATAGATGTTGAGCAACAAGGAACGGGAATGATCTTTGATTTTAACCCTTGGGGACAGAGTTCTATAGCGCGGGATAAAGTAAATACGTTAAGACAGGCCATTGAGGAAACAAGCAAGGTGAGTATCCAATACTTAAATATGAATGGAATAGCGAGTGAGAGAGTCGTTGAACCCTCTGCCTTAATTCTAAAAGGGTACTTATGGTATATGCAGGCATACTGTGAGCTGCGGGGTGACTTTCGAGTGTTCCGATTATCCCGTATACAGGAATTACGGATGTTGACGGAACACTTTGTGCGTCGTGAGACGCCGTCGTTAGAGAGTTATGTATGGAATTCGGAGTGGTCGAAGGAGTCCAAACGTGAAGTTATTCTTAACTTTGATCCGAAAGTTCATCATCGGCTCCTAGATGCCTTTCACCCCGATCAGATTACCGTGTTAGATGATGGCTCGATCCAAGTGAAAGGGCAATTCGCGGATGATGAATGGTTGTATGGTATGCTTCTGAGCTATGGCGATCATGTCAAAGTAGAGCAGCCAGCTAGTGTGGCGGTGGAAATCGTGAGCCGGGCACACAATATTATTGGGCGATATTCTAACTAAGACAGATAGGTGTCCACTTTTCAAATGTATAATCAAATGAAATACAGAGAAAAGAGGATGAACAATGATTAGCGAACCTGTTCAAAAACCGAAAGTGATACTAGTTGGTGTAAGTGTACGTACGACAAATGCTGAAGAAGCAAGCCCGAACGGAAGGTTACCACAACTGTGGGAAACCTACTTTGGGAGTAATACGTTGTTGCAGACGGGTGTCAATAATCCCCATCTCATCTATGCGGTATATACTGATTATGAGAGTGATGCCACAGGAGCCTATACGGTTCTTATTGGGCACGAAGCGGGCGATGATGCGGGTCAATCCGATAGCAACTACCCTCATGTGGTTGTGCCAGAGAGCAAATATATCGTATTTACGACTAAGAAGGGCTTGGTGCAAGAAGTGGTTGCGCAAGCGTGGGGGGAAATTTGGGAGTATTTTAAGGAAAGACCCGAGGCAAGATCGTACACAGGGGACTTTGAACTTTACGACTCTCGAAGCTTTGATCCTACAAATACGGAAGTGCAGATTTACATAGCTGTCAAATAGACGGAAGAAGAGCCGATTGCAATTAGCAGTAGGCTCTTTTTTCATAAGATTTATATTTAAGTATTCATTCCGTAGCTGACGAGAAGTATATTTAGAAGGGTATTGCGACAGTGTTCAATCTAGATGTTACGGTGAATCGAATCTAAATATTAACATCAGAATAACGGTCTGATAGTTTCTTTTTATGTGAAAGGAACACTTCTTCTAAAGGGATATCGTATTTATTCGCAATTACAATGAGGTTACCTAATACGTCTCCTAATTCTTCTACTAACTCTTGTTTATTTTCCTCAAATGACCCGTTCAATTCATCAGGTCGATTCCTACCGATTTCCAGTGCTCGTATAGCTCGTGCAAGTTCGCCAGTTTCCTCTGCTAAAAAGCCAATACGAATAAAAATATCTAGCTCTGACCATCCCTTACTTTCATAGTAATCCTTTACCCATTGTTGAAATTCAGCAATATTCATCTTTATGGACCTCCCTATTCCTAACATAAGTTCAAGCAATAGTGTATCACATAGAAAAAAGGAGGGATCGCACTAATGTGCGTTCCCTCCTTTTTGGGGCTTAAAATCAGGGAATCAGAAGGGTTCCATAGTCGGCTCTTCTTCTATATAGACATAAGATTCAACGTAGGGTTTAATGGGTAAAAATAGTAAACGAGTATATTATTGAAAATGCTTGATTATTATTTATACTAGATTTAACGGGGAGATGTTAGTATTGAATAAAAGAACTAGAAAGACAGCATTTGTGTGGATAACGGTATTAGGTTTAACCTTTTCATCACTTGGAATAGCTTCTGCAGGTAGTTTCAATGACATTAAAGGTCACTGGGCAGAAGGCGCCATTGCAAGTTGGAATGACCGGAACTTAGTAGGTGGATATGAAGATGGAACATTTCGACCGGGAGATAAGGTAAATCGTCAGGAGTTTACCGCATTGGTGAATAGATCATTTCATTTAATGGTACCTGAAAGTATTCCATTTACAGATGTGAAAAAGACGGACTGGTCGTATTTAGATATTTCAATTGCTAAGAAAGCTGGATATGTCTCTGGATACCCTGATGGGACATTTAAGCCGAAGAAGGAATTGAGTCGCCAAGAAGTGGCTGTAATTGTTTCAAATCTATTAGGTTTGAATCATTCAGGTACAGTTGAATCCTATTTAGATGCGAAAGTTACTCCAGCATGGAGTAAGGGAGCCATTGGTGCAGTCATAGATAACGATATTATGGTGGGCTACCCAGACGGAACGTTTGGCCCTTTGCGGTCGACTACCCGTGCTGAAGCTATTGCCATCCTTGATAAGGCGTTAAGGGTCAAAGCTGAGCGAGACAATTTAGTACCAACGCCAGTACCAACGCCAGTACCAACGACACCGACAACACCGACAACACCGACAACACCGACAACACCGACAACACCGACAACACCGACAACACCAACGACACCTATATCAGTACCATCCCAACCAGCGCTGGGCAGAGTAACAGTAGCGCCTGGTTCGAATTTTACGATAGACGCTCCATTAGCAGGAGTAACAGCCTGGTTAGCACCAGTAGGTACAACTACTTTTATTGCAGGTGCTAATATGACAAGTCTTGTAGGTAATGGAACTGCGACTAAAATTGCAGTACCTACAACAGAAGGTAATTACAAATTGTTCTTAGTGAACGCAGCAGGTGCTTCATTAGCATCAGAAGGAACATTAACAGTAGCTGTGGGAATCACGCCAGTTGACCTTGGCAAAGCTGAAGATTTTGCGATTTTAGCAAAAACGGGAATCTCAACTGTTCCGGGATCTGTTATTACAGGGAATATGGGTGTAAGCCCAATTGCAGCGACAAGTATTACTGGATTTGATCTTCATATGGATGCGACGAATGCATTTTCAACGTCCACTCAAGTTACTGGGGCGGTATACGCTTCAGATTATAGTCCTTCATCCATGTATCTCACACTGGCCATAAGTGACATGGCAAACGCATATAATGATGCAACCGGACGCGCTGTCAATTACACCGAACTACATGCAGGAGATGTTAGTGGTCAAACACTTTCAGCTGGTGTTTACAAGTGGGGCACGAATGTTCTAATTAATTCGGATGTAACTCTCCATGGCGGAGCAAATGATATCTTTATATTCCAAGTAGATAAAGGTATTATCCAAGCCAATGGAACTAGGATTATCCTAACGGGTGGAGCACAAGCAAAGAACATCTTCTGGCAAGCAGCGGAAACAGTCTCGATTGGGACGGGTGCACATTTTGAGGGGAATGTACTTAGTATGACGAATATCTCTCTTGGAACTAACGCATCCATAAATGGTCGCCTGTTGGCACAGACTGCAGTCACAATGGATCAAAATACGGTGACTGCACCATAAAAGGTAAGACAGATAAGTGAATTGATACAAATCGCTTCTGATATTAGAGGCTAGAAGATGACTTCTGAATCCACAGAAGTCATCTTCTTTTTATCCATTGGTCTCAGAGAATCCTATATTATTACCAGTAATCTGATTAAGACGCAAACGACCCGTAAGATGACAATACTTTCGAAGTGTCACTTACGGGTTGTAGCTTGTTCTAACGTAAAGGAACGGCAGTTGCTCACACTCTATTCTTCTCCATCCATTCAACGGCCCAGTCGACTAGTGGTCTTTGCTTCAAGAATCGTACATCAGCATTTCCGATCTTATGAAGCTCTACACGCTGTTCTTTATCATATTCGTTTCCTAATGCAATGAAATCTTCGTCGTTTACGGCTTGGGTCGTGTAAGTTACCCAATGCCGTATCCCATCTATCATGATCGCACTACTCTCATCGACGAACTTCTTGGAAGGAAATTCGGCCCTAGTCTCCGCTAAATGCAATGATGTGTTCTTATCATATCCTACGCCTACTAAGAGGACATAACCATCTAATTGATACAATTTATCCACTGGAGAGTCTTTGCCGAAAATATGGCTTAATTCATGGTTTTTGGTTACATACTCAGCGTGTTTACCTACTGCGGATATGGATCGAGCGGGATGATCCGACCGTTGAGCCCCGGGCCACTTACGGAACATTTCAGCCGCGACGCCCATACTCATGGATGGGGTAATTTCTTTATTATAGGCAGGCCAGTGTTCCCGAATCATCGGCCACCATTCCACAGGTTCTTCCCAATGGACACCTGTTGAGGGATCGAGATTTTTCCATGTCTGAGAGGGCATCATCAAAGTCCCTTCTTCTCCGACGACTTCAAGAAGGGATCGAATGAACGTTTCGGCTCCGCCTATAACGAATCCCAGACTTTTCAACGAGGTGTGTACTAATATGGTGTGTCCCTCTGCTACTCCGCAGCTTTTGAAATGGTTTATAAGGTCAGATTTAGTTAAGATGGCCCGTGCTTCCTTTGGTTCAATCACAGTTATCTCCCTCTTTCGTTACAATATAAAGAGACAACCCCGCTACAAGTAGCGGGGTTGTCTCTGACATAGCCAGTGATGCATTGCCCTAAGGTTTAATAATTTTCTATATTATATCAGTCAGTCATAAGGAAGGATAGCACTAATGTGCGCCCTCCTCTTTCAATGTATCGATCTTCGGTTGAAGAGACATACGTTTTTTGGTGATTGTGTTATCGATTGTGGCGGCTTTCCGCTCATACGCATTGCTTCGTAGAAGGGCAAAGATGACCAGTAAAGTGCCACACAGCTCATACATACTAATCTGATACCCTTGAAAAGCCATCACAATGAAGGTGGTGATCGGTACGAAATTGATAAATAGAATACCGTTGAGCGGAGATATCATCTTGATTCCGGCATTCCAGCTGAGCAGGGCGACAAGACCTGGCAACAGAATCATGAATGACAGCTCATATTTGACCGTAAGCACATCATGCCATGTGGGTACCGATATGAGTTGGAAGGCCGTACCAGAACCTACGACGATCAAGGATACGGCTGTTCCTAGCAAGCAGGTTAACGTTGAATAACGAAGAGGCGACCAGTCTTTGAATGTCTCTCCTCCCATTGAATACAGTACCCACCCTACAACTCCTATAAAGATCAGAAGGAGCGGAAACAGATTTTGCCCAGCCATCGTGAAGAAGGAGAGTTTCCCATTCGTAATGACAAGTAATGCGCCGATCAGCGCGATCACGATACTTGTAAGCATATATTTTTTTGGTTTATTGCGAGTGGTGATCCACAAGACCAGAATGGATATTATCGGCATAAGTACTTCCATGATCGAAGCTGCGACAGTACCTGCCTCTCCCATGAGATGCTGCCCTATGAAGACCAATAAGTTGTAGACTGTAAAGGCCATCGTTCCATAGAACAATAACGCCTTACCCCTTCTTTCCAAGCGAAATGCTGATTTCCCCTCTTTAGCCCATAGAATGACGACGAGGATAAGGCTAACGATAGAGTATCGGATAAGTGAAAAATAGAACGGATTGATATGCTGTAACGCAACGTGTGCAACGGGGAACATAGCTCCCCATGACATGCTTGCGATCAAGCATAGTATGGACCCTAGGATGAGTTTGTTTTTGAACATGATGGTTTATTTCACTGCCTTTTCAGATTTAATATATAGGAACTTAATATTTAAAATTGTTAGTATCTATAAATAATAATAAGAGAGTCGTGTTCATTCGTAAAATGATTGTAAATGCATTCTATCATCATTTATAATGATGATAGAATGATAATCATCGATGAATGGAGGGCGGAGTGAATTGGAGTTCAATGATCTAAGAATATTCCAGACTGTGGCAACCCTCGGCAGTGTGAGCAAGGCAGCGATACAGTTGAGTTACGTGCAATCTAATGTAACTGCAAGAATCAAACTGCTGGAAAAAGAGCTTCAGACACCGTTGTTCTATCGGCACAAACGCGGAATGGTCTTGAACACTGAAGGAAAGCGACTTCTTGAATATTCACGGGAAATTTTATCGAAGGTTGATGAAATGAAGGATGTATTTAGCCAATCTACAGCACCTTCCGGCGTTCTCGATATTGGAATTGTGGAGACAGTGAATGCCCTTCCTGAGATTCTATCAGCCTATTACAGTAAGTATCCGAATGTGGAATTATCGTTGCAAGCTGGGGTGACGGAGCATCTAGTGCAGGAAGTAATTGATATGAAGCTGGATGGAGCATTTGTAACAGGACCGATTAGGCATCCACTCATTGAGCAGGTGGAGGTTATAAGCGAGAAATTGGTGATTGTCTCTAGGAGTAGTTCCTTATCTATGGAAGACATCACGATGAAGCCCTTATTACTGTATAAAAAAGGCTGCGGTTATCGTGGGCGATTGGAAAGTTGGATGAAGATCGAAGGAATCATTCCGAAGCAGGTTATGGAATTTGGAACATTTGGAACGATTATAGGTAGCGTTGCAGCAGGAATAGGGATAACGGTTATACCCGAATCCTCCGTTATTGATCTAGCAGCTAAAGGTACGATCTATTGCCATCATATCCCTGAGCCGTATCAGAATATCACTACGGTCTTCATTCGACGCAAAGATGCGTATTTGACTAGTACTTTGGGATCTTTTATCGATGTGATTGTTGCTCGGGCGAACCTGCCAGGTCTCAATATAGAGGATCGGGAATGAGTACAAGACTCATCCAACTACCAATGAACTTAGGAGTGAACTTATAAATGCAAATATTTCTTATTCGTCACGCAGATCCGGACTATGCCATAGATAATTTGACGGAATTCGGACATCAGGAAGCGGCAGCATTGGGGAAACGTATGGCTTCAATCGGACTTGATGAACTGTACGCTTCACCATTGGGTAGGGCACAGACAACCGCAAGTTATATCGCACAAGAGACTGGACTTGCGATTCAGACGGAAGCATGGACTAGCGAACTAGATTGGTCAGAGGTTATGATAGAGGACCAAATGGGTTCTATTTGGGATTATCCTGGAGAGCATATACCCGAGGTATTTAGTGGTAAGAGGACGTGGGACGATAAGACAGATCATTGGTTGATGCAAGAGGAATATCGAACGGGATACAGTGATCTACAAGTAGCTTCTGACGAATTCTTACTTCGCCACCACTATACACGAGAGAAAGGTCTCTACCGTATGAAACAGCCTTCCACGAAGAAGATCGCCATGGTATGCCACAATGGGTTTGGTCTCGCATGGCTATCTCATCTGTTGCAGATTCCATTATCTTTGGCTTGGTCCGTATTGTGGTTGGCTCCGAGTTCGGTGACGACGATCCTATTCGAGGAACGAAGTCAGCATTTAGCAGTTCCTAGATGTACTGCGATGGGAGATACATCTCATCTTTATGCCAATGGCATGAACTATCAACCCCGTGGATTACTCGGAAATCACATATAGAGTGACGCTGCATTTAAAGAAGCCTTTACCATTAATTTAATGGTAAAGGCTTCTTTGCCGTTCATCCAACTAAAACCATGTTGAGGGCAGAATGACTATTGCTTGATTACCGTTTCTAACGCGACTTCGATCATGCCGTTGAAAGTGGTTTGTCTCTCTTGAGCAGTGGTCTGTTCACCTGTAAGAATGTGATCACTAACCGTGAGGAGACCCAAGCCTTTAACTCCAAACTTAGCAGTTAAATAATAGAGTGCTGCAGTTTCCATCTCCACTGCCAACACGCCATGTTTGCCAAGCTTCGTGAATTCATCCTTATCGTCCGTATAGAAAGTATCTGAAGAAAGTACATTTCCTACCCGAAGACGAAGACCCTTATTTGTTCCGATTTCATAGGCATTCTTGATTAAATCAAAGTTCCCGATTTGTGGGAAATCATATCCAGGGAAATTGTTGCGAATGATAGCGGAATTCGTAGCCGCTGCTTGTGCGATAATGACATCGCGGATTTTTACGTCATGTTGAATAGCACCACATGTTCCAATACGAACAAGATTCTTGGCGCCATAATCGTTGATTAATTCATGGATATAAATCGATGCAGAGGGCATACCCATTCCTGTACCTTGAATCGATACGCGATTTCCTTTATATGTTCCTGTGAAGCCTAACATGCCACGAACATTGTTGTAACAGACGGCACCTTCTAAGAAGGTCTCGGCAATATACTTTGCACGCAGTGGATCGCCAGGTAGTAAGACGGATTCAGCAATTTCGCCAACCTTTGCTTCAATATGAAAACTCATGTGAATTCCCTCCAATATTTCGTATACTGCTATCGAAAGCAGTTTGCCCAAAAATCATAGCATGATACGAAAGTTCATTATGTTAGAGGGATTACTCCACTTTAGTGAACTAGTTCACGTTACAAACGTATGCTTTGTTACGGAAGTGAAGCGCTATCATTTGTTATATTGGGTGCACAACAACTAACTGTTATACCACTTGCGAAGCGTTGGGAACTCTTCCGTTTCATGACAGATCGATTCTAATAGATCCATATCAAGGAGGTATAAATATTTATCACGAATGTCGATCAGTCCTTCAGATTGAAACTCACCCAGTGTTTTGGATATCGATTCTCTAGTGACTCCGAGCATGTTGGCGATCAAGGTTTGATTAATCTTTAAGTCAATTTTGAAAACGTTGTCATTGGATGTTCCAAAGTTATAGTAGAAATCCATGATGAGATTCGCTACTTTGCCACGCACGTCATAAAAGGTCAAATAGCGAATCATGCGATTAAGCATACGGGTGCGTTCAACGAGAATTTTGTAAGCGTTTCGCAGGACGGAAGGATATTTATCGACAATTTGTAGGAAGTCTTGCTTTGTCATCAACCAAACAGAGACATTCTCTAGAGCTTCAATGGATGAAATTCGATGATTGTCGCTAGACAAGGCTTCTACTTCACCTATGATATCGCCGGCCATCGTAATACTGAGGACGATTTCCTTCCCTTCATACATGCGATATATTTTGACCATGCCTGAACGAAGGAGATAGACTTCTTCACTTTCGTCATTCTCAAACATAAGAATATGATTCTTTTTGAAATGGCGTTCCTTGAGTAACGGAGTTAAACTTTGTAATTCATCCGCAGGAATGTCTGAGAAGATTGGAATGTCTGAGAGGTTGTTAATCATGAGTGCATCTCCTTATACGTTTCAATATGGATCAACTCAAGTGCTGAGATTATGAATAGGCTGAGAAGACTATTGTAGCATGAATTAGGGGAATAATAGCATAGCGCATAACAGTCTACTTTTGAGAATCGAGGAAGTAATATGAAATTCGAACGTATTAGTGTAATTGTGCTAGATAGTGTTGGTATAGGAGCCCTACCAGATGCTCCAGCATTCGGAGATGAAGGTAGTCATACGTTGGGGCATATATGTGAGCAAGTACCAAACATGAAATTACCGAATCTTGCCGCTCTTGGATTAGGTAATATAGCGCCGCTAGCTACGATCCCTGAAGCTACGAACCCTCAAGCTTGCTATGGCAAGATGGCTGAGGTCTCGGTTGGCAAAGATACAATGACAGGTCATTGGGAGTTGATGGGACTAAAGGTTGAGGTACCATTTCAAGTATACCCCAATGGATTTCCACCGGAATTGATTGAGAAATTTGAAGCGCTGACGGGTCGCAAGGTGATTGGAAACAAGCCGTCTTCAGGTACTGAGATATTAGACGAGTATGGAGAAGAGCAACTTCGAACGGGCGCATGGATTGTTTATACTTCTGGAGACAGTGTATTACAAATCGCAGCTCATGAAGAGGTTATCCCGTTAGAAGAGCTGTATCGTGCTTGTGAAATTGCCCGTGAGCTAACCTTGAACGACCCATATGTCGTTGGGCGTATTATCGCGAGACCTTACATCGGTGATCCTGGTGCATATAAACGTACCCCGAATCGGCATGATTATGCGCTGGTTCCTTTTGGAGAGACAGTGCTTGATCAGCTGAAGAATGAAGGATACGATGTCATCTCCGTTGGGAAGATCAATGATATTTTCACTGGACAAGGAATAAATGAGTCCTTTCCAACGAAGAGCAATTTAGACGGCATTGAGACAACTATCAAGCAACTAATGCGTTCGTTTAAAGGTTTGTTGTTTGTGAATTTGGTGGATTTCGACTCATTATATGGACATCGACGTGATCCTAAAGGATATGCGGCATGCTTGGAAGAGTTTGATCGATATGTACCTGAACTCATGCAACAAATCGGTGATAAAGACTTGCTAATCATTACGGCTGATCATGGGAATGACCCTACCGCTCCGGGAACCGATCATACCCGTGAATATGTACCGATTCTGATCTATAATCCTGTGCTCGCTAAAGCTAGCATTTCTATCGGTACAAGAGATACATTTGCTGATTTAGCTGCTACCATTGCAGATAATTTCATGGTTAATCAACCGAAAACGGGGGAAAGCTTTCTAGAGTTATTAAAGATGAATGATTAGGTCAGACAGGCGAGTTACTATTTAATATAAGGGGAGTTCATAATGAAAAGATCGATGAAAGCATTATTACCTTTAGTACTAACGTTTACACTGGCTATAACGGCATGTGGTCAAGCTAGTAACAATAAGAATACGCCGACGGAAGGTACAAATACTAACGGGACTACGGCTAATGATAATAAACAAGAATTGAAAAAACTTAAAGTTGGTATGGTAACGGATCTTGGGAGTGTAAATGATAAGTCCTTTAACCAAAGTGCATGGGAAGCCTTGCAGCAATTAAAAAAGGACTATGGTTTTGAAGTGAAATACCTAGAACCTAAAGCAGATGCTGATGTTGTACCGAACTTGAAACAATTTGTGAATGCAAACTATGATTTAACGTGGGCGACTGCTTATACATTAGCCGATGCAATAACACAACTTTCCAAAGAAAACCCAAATTCGATGTTTGGAATCGTAGACTCTGATCTCGTCTTGCCGAATGTCGCGGCGGTATCCTTTAAGGAGCAAGAAGGATCATTCCTCGTAGGTGTTATCGCAGGTTTAACGACGAAGACAAACAAAATTGGCTTTGTTGGTGGTATGGATATTCCAGTGATCAAACGCTTTGAGGCTGGTTTTCGAGAAGGCATTAAAGCTGTAAACCCAGATGCTAAATTGAGCGTTAATTACACAGGGCTATTCACCCGTGTGGATATGGGGAAATCTGCGGCATCCACGATGTATAACGATGGTGCGGATATTATTTTCCATGCAGCAGGTTTGACAGGTAATGGTGTGTTTAACGAAGCTAAAGAGCGTAACAGCAAGGGTGGAAAGGTATGGGTAATTGGTGTTGATAAAGATCAATCCTTAATCTTTGGTGATGATGTGACACTAACTTCGATGATCAAAAAGGTTGATGAAGCTGTCTATCAAATTTCGAAGAGCTTAGCTGAGGGTGATTTCCCAGCAGGTAAAGTGACGTTAATGGGTCTGAAAGAGAAAGGTGTAGATATTGCGCCAACATCGACTAAGAATGTGACACCTGAAATACTTGCTAAAGTTGAAGAGTATCGTGAGAAGATTATTAATGGTGATATTGTCGTACCGGAAAAATAAAGATGATGTCGTCCCCTATCACTTTCGGTGAGAGGGGACGGAAATGATGGGAGGGGTCCGTGGTGACTAAGACAGATATTGCGTTGGAGCTGAAAGGAATAACCAAGAGATTCCCCGGCGTTGTAGCTAACGATTCTATTAGTTTTCAATTAAAACGCGGAGAGATTCATGCTTTACTTGGAGAGAATGGCGCAGGAAAGTCTACCTTGATGAGTATAGTCTTTGGGTTATATCAACCTGATGAAGGCGAGATTCATGTGAATGGGAAGCAAGAATGGATAGATAGTCCTAATAAGGCGATTGATCTTGGTATTGGGATGGTGCACCAGCATTTCAAATTGGTTGAGCCGTTTACGGTGACGGAGAATATTATTCTCGGGATGGAACCAAGGAATGGACTGAAGATCGATATCAAAGGAGCTAGTAAAAAGGTAAAGGAACTATCCGAGCAATATAAGCTAGATGTGAATCCAATGGCAACGATTGATAACATTAGTGTAGGGATGCAGCAGCGGGTAGAAATCATTAAGACGCTCTATCGTGGTGCAGACATTCTGATCTTTGATGAACCGACTGCGGTACTAACGCCACAAGAGGTCAGTGAATTGTTAGAGATTATGAAGCGTCTTGTGGCTGAAGGTAAGTCGATCATTCTGATTACACATAAGCTAAAGGAGATCATGGAAATTGCCGATACCTGCACGATTATTCGTCGGGGTAAGGTGATTGAAAGTGTCGATATTGCTAAGACGAATCCGCAACAATTGGCAGAAAAAATGGTAGGAAAAGCAGTCAACTTTAAGACGGAGAAAGTAGCAGCTAAGCCTCAGGAGGTATTTCTAGAGGTAAAAGATCTAGTGGTTGCAGGGCTGAATGGTATGAATGCGGTAAATAATCTCTCCTTCTCCGTACGGGCTGGTGAAATTGTTGGTATTGCGGGTGTGGATGGGAATGGTCAGACGGAGCTAATTGAAGCATTAACAGGGATGCGCAACATTACATCAGGTGAAGTCTTGTTAAAAGGGATAAGTATAGCGAATCAGTCGCCACGTACGATATCTGAGTCGGGAATCTCACATATTCCACAGGATCGCCATAAACATGGACTCGTTCTGGACTTTACTGTCAGTGAAAATATAATTTTGCAAACGTACTATCAACCAGATATGAATAAGCACGGCTTTATCAATACGAAGGCTATGGATGATAGGGCAACACGGCTAGTGAAAGAGTTCGATGTGCGTACATCGGGCATTCATATAAACGCTCGCTCCATGTCTGGAGGAAATCAGCAAAAGGTTATTATCGCACGCGAAATTGATAAGAATCCACAGGTTATGATTGCGGCGCAACCAACACGGGGGCTAGACGTAGGTGCAATTGAATTTGTGCATCAACAATTAATACAACAACGTGATCAGGGAAAAGCGGTGCTGTTGGTATCTTTTGAGTTGGAAGAGATCATGAACGTTGCTGATCGTATTCTGGTTCTCTTTGGAGGACAAATCGTTGGCGAAACGACGCCTGAAACGACGAATGATCAGGAAATAGGGTTGATGATGGCTGGTAAGCACGAAGGAGATGGCATGAATGGATAGATTAATGAGCATTTTCAAACGTGAATCTGCGATTGTCCCCTTTGTTGCCATTATTCTGGGGCTATTGTTAGGTGCACTAATTATGTTGATTGGCGGGTACGATCCGATGTTGGCCTATGAATCGTTAATTTCGAAAATCTTCGGGAGTAGTTATGATATAGGAGAAGCATTACGTACGATTGTACCTCTTATGATGAGCGGCTTGGCCGTAGCCATTGCCTTTCGATCAGGCTTGTTTAATATCGGAGTAGATGGTCAGATCATCATGGGTTCATTGGGTGCACTAATCGTAGGTACACAGCTTAGTCTCCCTCCATTTATACATGCGTTATTAGCGATCCTATTTGGTGCTTTACTAGGTGGGATATGGGGTGCGCTTGTGGGATATATTAAAGCTAAAAGAGGT
This sequence comes from Paenibacillus sp. FA6, assembly GCF_051550225.1. Lineage (NCBI taxonomy): Bacteria > Bacillati > Bacillota > Bacilli > Caryophanales > Paenibacillaceae > Paenibacillus > Paenibacillus sp. FA6. Next base: position 5,252,391 of record NZ_CP188820.1, read on the forward strand.
ATTAACGAAGTTATTACCTGCATTATGTTTAACTTTATTGCCCTTTATTTAAGCCATTACATCATTCGGTTGTATATGCCACAAGCGGGCACACAACGATCTGCCATGATTCATGAATCTGCAAGTATCCAGATCGCTTGGCTCTCTCAACTCATGGGTGGTGCGCGTATCCACTGGGGATTCTTAATTGCGATTGTTGCAGTTGTTTTCTACCATATTTATTTGAATAAGACCAAATGGGGTTATGAGTTGCGTGCGGTTGGACTGAATCCCGATGCTGCTAAATATGCGGGGATGAAAGTTCCAAACGTGATGGTTCGTACGATGTTCATCTCTGGCGTGTTCGGTGGTTTGGTTGGAACCTTTGAAGTATTAGGGGTATTTAATTATATCGCTATCAACTCGGTTACATCTGGTATTGGGTTTGATGGAATAGCAGTCTCTTTACTTGGTGGGAATAGCGCACTTGGCGTCTTCTTCTCGGCGACTCTGATCGGTGCGCTGACTTACGGCTCGCAAGGTATGAGCTTTGGTGCTGAGGTGCCTGGTGAGATTATACGTATGGTCATTGGATTCATTATCTTCTTTGTTGCTGCTCCAGGGATTGTGAAGCTGTTATTTAGACCATTCGACAAAAGAACAAAGAAGAAGGTGTAGACAATGGACATTATTGGAAACATACTGAATGGGACGCTTGTATTCTCTACTGCTCTAATCTTTGCTGCACTTGGAGGAGTTATTTCAGAACGTTCGGGCGTCATTAATATTGGGCTTGAAGGTTTTATGATATCGGGTGCTTTCTTCTCTGCGGTAACCGCTTATTTTGCAGAATCGGCAGGCTTTGGTGCTTTATCTCCATGGCTGGGATTAATCGGGGCATTCGTAGGTACAGCTATCTTTTCTAGCATTCATGCGCTCGCCTCGATCACGTTTAAAGCCAATCAGGTTGTAAGTGGTGTCGTGATCAATATTCTTGCAGCCAGTTCAACGTTCTTTTTAGTGAAAATGATATTTAGCGGATCAGCGGAAACACCACTATTAATGACGGTATTTCATAAGGTGACGATTCCTTATTTAAGCGATATTCCACTGATCGGAAGGGCGTTCTTTAATGCTTATCCAACGACATATATTGCCATCGCATTGGGCATCGTTCTTTTCTTTATTATATTCAAGACATCCAGTGGGCTGAGACTTCGTGCTGTTGGTGAACATCCAAGTGCCGCGGATACGGTAGGGATAAAAGTAAACCGTACACGCTACATTGCTGTTATTCTGAGTGGTTCGATTGCCGCACTCGGTGGAGCGACGATTGTACTCACCTCAAATGGTAACTTTTCGTTTAATACGATATCAGGGCAAGGTTATATTGCGCTTGCAGCAGTTATATTTGGGAAGTGGCATCCGACAGGTGCGATGTTTGCCGCATTATTCTTCGGGTTGGCTCAAGCGGTGAAGGATCAATTACAGATCTTTGATTTCGCAGCTAGCATTCCGAATGAATTCTTCTATATGTTTCCGTATGTATTAACACTTATCGTCTTAATTGGAGCGGTAGGAAAGGCACGTGCACCGAAAGCATTAGGAGAGCCCTATGAGGTAGGCAAACGATAAGGGGTGTTCCTAACATTGAAGAGTCGATTACAGAAGTTTTTCCATATTCATGAGGAGAAATCAACTATACGTACGGAAGTTGTTGCGGGAGCAACCTCGTTTATGACGATTGCCTATATCATTGCGGTGAATGGAGCTATTTTAAGTAAAGCTGGCATGCCGTATGAAGCTGCAATGATTGTTACGGTCATCTGTTCTTTTATTGGCTGTATGTTGATGGCATTTTGGGCGAATTCACCATTAATTATTGCCCCTGGTATGGGGGATAATGCATTTTTTGTTTTTACATTAGTATTCTCGCTAGGACTTACGTGGCAGCAAGCACTTGCAGCTGTATTTCTAGCGGGTATCGTATTTATGTTAACATCGATAACTAAGGGGGCCGACTATTTATCTCGATCGATCCCGAAGTCTATGATTAACGCAATGACCGCCGGCATTGGTCTTTTTATTGCTTTTCTAGGATTGAAGAATGGGGGACTGATCGTTGCGAGTGAAGGTACATTCGTTACCTTAGCGAATCTTAGTGACCCCTATGCATTGACGACGATACTGACTTTACTCATTGCGATACCGCTTTTCTTACGGAATGTCACAGGAAGCTTCTTAATTGTCATTATCGTAGGTACATGTATCGGTGCGCTACTGGGTATCGTCGATTTTTCGACCTTAAGTGATTTTAGTATCTCCTTTGCTGGATATGGGGAGTTATTTTTCGCCCTGGATTTTAGCGCGATAGGTACACTTAATTTCTGGACCGCTGTATTCTCGTTATCGATGGTCATTATTTTTTCGAATATGGGAGCGCAACTTGGAATGTTACCCGATAAGTCAAAGTTTCGGAAGTCATTTCAGGCGAATTCCTTTTCGGTGATCAGCGCGGGACTTCTGGGTTGTAGCCCCATGACAACAGCCGCTGAGGCTGCGACAGGGATTGCCTCGGGAGGGAGAACGGGGCTCACTTCGTTTACAACGGGGCTTCTATTTGTCCCTGCATTATTTCTTATTCCCGTATTCAAAGTGATCCCGAGCAGTGCGATTGCTCCTGTGCTCATCATTGTAGGTTGTCTTATGTTCCAAAGTATCAAGGAAATTAACCTAAGTGACTTTACAGAAGCTTTTCCAGCCTATTTAATGATGGTGATTATGCCACTATCCTTTAGTATCGCTAATGGGATTGCATTTGGTTTCATCGCTTATCCGCTTGTTAAGGTAGTTACGGGTCGGAGGGCTGAAGTATCCGTGACGATGTACGTCATCGCATTCTTCTTCTTACTGTATTTTATATTGGGTTCGATATAAGTTGAATTAAAGAGATTAATCAAAACACTCATGGCATTCAGGCTATGGGTGTTTTGAATATGAACTTAGAGTGTTCCTATGTTGAGTTTGGGCGATGACATACTTACCAGCTGCTACAAGCCATCCTTTCGTAGCCGAGTCATTATTTACTCGGTAAGAGCATCCTGAAGATCATTTATATCTTGTTGTATCTTAGAGAAACCTTTGATCTCGGGGATGTGTTTTGTAGAGAATGGACGCTGTTGTTCAACAGCGATGGCCATCGTTTCAAAAACAAGAAGTAGTTGGGAGAGGCTCTCATCTGACAGGACGGGTCGATCAGCGTATCTTTGACTGGATTCTAGTAAATACCCTAATTGTTCTATATAAAATATAGCGGGCCTAAGTGCTTCTAAGGCTGTTGTATTGCTAGGGATTTCTCCAAGTGCTGTTGTATATACAATGTTTAGATTCGTTAGATTTGTTCGCATTTTGCCTCTATCTGCGGATCTTTGTACATCAGTGTTGCTTCTATATTCCGAGAATAGCATCATGAGAAATTGCTGCTCACTCCGGAGGGTTTTGGCCATTACATGAGGAAGCAAACTTGAAGCTTGTCTCTTGCCTATCAATAATGTTCCAATAAGGCCAATGACAGATCCGATAAGGACGTCGGTTATCCTTGCAGATGCCAAGAAGGCAGTATTATGTAACTGAGTCGTGCTTTCGGCAAGAAGTAAAGCATTCGATGTGATAAACAGTGCGGCAATCGCATAATTAACAACAATCGCAAGCTCTGTAAGAGCTGTTAGTGCCACGATAGCGATGACGATCACCAATCCCTCAGGATGAAGAGAAAGGATGATCGAAGCGATCAGAACACCGAGGATCGTTCCAATGGAACGCTGGATCGCGCGATGGAATGTGGAGATAATAGTTGAACCCGACATGACAGATGCACAGGATAAGGTAATCCAATACGATCGGTTAAAGTCAAATGAATAGGCAATAATCGCTGCGATTGTAAGGACTATTCCATATCTTGTCGCTGTAAGGAACACAATAGAATTCTTATCAAAGGAACCCCCAAATACCGTCTTTAGAGATGGCTTAGAAATTTGAATACCGCGATTAATCTGGTTCATATAAATTTGATTGGCTTGATCATTTAATATAAGTAATCGTTTATATTGATCTGAACTTCTCCAAGATATGTACCCTGCGGACAGCGTATCCTCTGCTGATTTTAACGATAGTACTAGTCTCTGTCTTGCCTTGTTAGAGTCATCTGTACCTATGGAATCCATATAATGGGCAAGATCTTTATAAACTTGTTGTACAGCAATGGTTTCCGGCCCATGTGGGTTCATGAACCAGCCCATCATTCCGATGATCCAAGATAATACCCCACCTAATAGAACTAGACCTGTACGCAGGGGAGCGAGGGCAGGATCTAAAGGCATCCCCGTAGCCATCGTAAAAGCTAGAACAAAGAATATTGCTGCTGGACCTGCAATTCTTAAGGAGCCAAAGACAAATGTTGCTATCGCACCAATCAGACCGACTGTTAATGCTGAGGCAAGCGAGAAAGGGGCAAGAAGAGTTCCTAGACCAACGGATAAAGACATTCCAAGGAGAGCGAAAAGGAGTTTCTTTGCTCTTAATGCATAGGGGATATTGAATACGTAAAGATAGGTGAGTCCACCAATGCCTGCTAGTAATCCGTATTGGAAGTTTCCTAATAGCAACCCTATAAGGGGAGGTACCCCAGAACATATCCCAGCACTGATGGCCTTTGTCCAAGGAAGAGGATTCTTATTCATCTTAAAGGCTTGTTTTATTGCAATTTTATGCATACAGAGCTCCTTTAATCATATGGCTTATATATTTCTTAATCAATTGCACGCTATAGGGATGGAGTTATTTTTTTATTATAATGTGCCCTAGCAAAGAAAGAAGCATCCTTATGATGATGGTTTGACAATTAGTTTTATAAATATCGGTACTTTTGCTAATAATACCTCCATGCACATAAGGAGGATATAACTCATGGACACTAGCTATAAAGGGACAAACAAATTGATTGCGGGAATTGTGTTTGGTGTTTTAACGTTCTGGCTTTTTGCGCAGGCAATGGTCAATGTCGTTCCAGCAGTTCAATCAGATTTAGGTATTTCAATGGGAACGCTTAATGTAGCCATTAGTTTAAGTTCGTTATTCTCAGGGATGTTTATCGTTGCTGCTGGTGGATTAGCAGATAAGGTTGGACGCAAAAAGATGACATATATCGGACTAATATTAAGTGTTGTTGGTTCTTTACTCCTAATATTTGCTAATGGGTCCGTTATGTTAATTATGGGTCGTGTCGTTCAAGGTTTATCCGCTGCATGTATCATGCCAGCAACCATCGCATTGATGAAGACTTATTTCGAAGGTGCAGATCGACAACGTGCACTTAGTTATTGGTCTATCGGATCTTGGGGTGGTTCTGGTGTATGTTCTCTTGCCGGAGGTGCGATTGCGACGTATTTGGGATGGAGATGGATATTCATCTTTTCGATTGTGTTCTCGCTGCTTGCGATGTGGCTTATTAAAGATACGCCCGAAAGTAGAGGACAATCAACAGGTGCATTTAAATTCGATTACACGGGCTTAGCTATTTTTATAGTAACGATGCTTGCATTAAATATCTTTATTACTCAAGGTGCAGATTTGGGTTGGACAAGCCCGCTTACGCTAGGTTTGGCGGTTGTTACCATCATAGGAGCTATCGTGTTTGTTAAAGTTGAAAAGGGAAAAGCTGTTGTATTAATTGATTTCTCCTTATTTAAAAATAAACCGTACGCAGGTGCCACATACTCAAACTTCTTGTTAAACGCGGTAGCAGGGACACTTGTTGTTGCCAACACGTATGTTCAAGTAGGTCGAGGATTTACTTCTTTTCAATCAGGGATGTTATCCATTGGTTATTTAGTAGCCGTGTTAGCTATGATTCGTGTCGGTGAGAAAATTCTGCAGAAGGTAGGGGCAAGATCACCAATGATATGGGGTTCAGTCATAACCTCTGTTGGTGTAGCAGCGATGGGTTTAACTTTCTTACAAGGATTTGCCTATACAGTTGCTGTGTTTATTGGATTTGCCTTATTTGGTCTTGGACTTGGAATATATGCAACGCCATCAACAGATACAGCGGTATCTAATGCACCTTCCAACAAAGTCGGTGAAGCTGCAGGGATCTACAAAATGGCAAGTTCCCTTGGTGGAGCGTTCGGTGTTGCAATTTCAGCAACGGTATATAGTTCAATTGAAGCAGTGGCAAGTCTGGAAGTCGCTGCAACAGCCGGGATTATCACAAACGTTATATTCGGTGTACTTTCAATCATTTCTATCGTTATATTTGTTCCAAGAAATGCTGGCAAAAAGACGTCATCCCCATCACCGTTAGCTAAACCTGTGACATAATAAAAAAGGAGGCATTTATTTGAGAAGTCGATTAATCAAAATGTTGGAAGAACGAAAAGATGAAATGGTTCAAATTCGTCGACATTTACATAAAAACCCAGAACTATCTTTTAAAGAAGACAAGACGGCTCAATATATTGCCGATTTCTATAAAGGAAAAGATGTAGAAGTTCAAACGAATGTTGGAAATGGATACGGGATTATCGTAACGATTAAAGGTGGAAACTCAGGAAAGACAGTCGGATTGCGAGCAGATTTTGATGCACTTCCAATTCATGAAGAAACAGATGTTCCTTTTAAATCAAAAAATAAGGGAGTCATGCATGCGTGTGGACATGACGGCCATACAGCTTACATGTTAGTGTTAGCAGATTGTTTAATTCAATTAAAGGATTCTATTCCGGGTACAATCAAAATTATTCACCAAAATGGGGAAGAAATGCCTCCGGGTGGTGCAAAAAGCATGATGGAGTCTGGCTTGCTTGATGACTTAGATACTGTTTATGGGATTCACTTATTCCCGACACATCCAGCGGGTTACATAGGATACCGTAGCGGTTATGCGTTTGCGGGCAGAACATATTTCAAATTAGTGGTTCAAGGTGTAGGGGGTCATGGATCTTCTCCTCATTTGTCTAACGATGCGATTGTGGCGGCTTCTCATTTTGTAACCGCCGTTCAGACGGTCATTAGTCGTCGCTTGAATCCTTTTGATGTTGGCGTGATTACCATTGGTTCTTTTGATGGAAAAGGATCTTTCAACGTTATTAAAGATAGTGTAGAGCTTGAAGGTGATGTTCGTTATATGACAGTTGAGATTCAAGAGTTGATTGACAAAGAAGTTCATCGCATTGCAAAAGGAATTGAAGTTGAATTTGGTGTGAAATGCGAACTAACGTATACAGCCGATTATCCGCCATTAAAAAATGATCCAAAAGTGACTGCAGAAGTCGTGGCAAGTCTTGAGAGCATGAATGATCCAGATATCCATGAAGTTAGTGAATATCCAATGCTCTCTGGCTCAGAGGACTTTGCTTACTATTTAGAAAAGGTCCCAGGTTGTTTCTTTGTCATTGGTTGTAAACCAAAAGGAGTTAAAGAAGCCTATTTCAATCACCATCCGAAATTTGATATTGATGAAGACGCTCTACTTGTTGCTGCAAAGTCAGTAGCTCAAGTGGTTTGTAGTTATTATGAAATAAATTAAGGGGGTCATCAGATGTTATTGAATGATTTAATGGAGAAGTTAGATGCCAAAAAGGACCGTATGATCGAGATTCGCCGACATCTTCATGAGCATCCGGAGCTTTCTTTCCATGAAGATCAAACGGCTGCCTATATCGCCGATTTTTATAAAGGAGTACCGGTGGATTCCGTGGAAACGAACTTCGGTGGCCAACGCGGGGTCGTTGTAACCATTAAAGGTACTAAGCCAGGAAAAATGATCGCTATTCGTGCGGATTTCGACGCATTGCCTATCAAGGAAGAAACCGGCTTACCGTTTGCGTCAAAAAACGAAGGTGTCATGCACGCTTGTGGACATGATGGGCATACGGCCTATATGTTGGTATTAGCAGAGACATTAGCGGAGATGAAAGAGCAGTTGAAAGGTACGATTAGAGTCATTCATCAACCAGCGGAAGAAGCACCTCCAGGTGGCGCACTCGGAATGATTAAAGCGGGTGTGTTAGATGGCGTAGAGGCTATCATCGGGATCCATGTCATGTCTACGATGCAAACAGGACATATTTATTACAGAAGCGGGAACACTCAGACAGGAAGATCATACTTTAAATTACGTGTTCAAGGTAAAGGTGGACATGGTTCATCACCTCATATGGCGAATGATGCCATTGTTGCAGCGAGTTCATTCGTTATGAATTTGCAAACGATTGTTAGCCGTCGGATCAACCCATTCGATACAGCTTCCATTACCATTGGTAGTTTTGATGGTAATGGTACATTTAATGTGATCAAAGATGCTGTAACGCTTGAGGGAGATGTTCGAACGATGTCTAATGAAACACGAGACATCGTCGAATCTCAAGTTCGTGCCTTTACAGAAGGATTAGAGAAATCATTTGGTGTAACAACCGTTCTCGAATATGCTAATGACTATCCTGTTCTATATAATGATCCTGAAGTGACAGAACATGTGCATCAAGCTTTAGTAGAAGCTGCTATTCCAGAGGTGGAAGCTGTACTGGAGACAGCTCCACAACCGCCATCAGAAGACTTTGCTTACTACCTTCAACAAGTACCCGGGTGTTTCTTCTATGTAGGTGCGATGCCGGAATCAGGAGAAGCATACCCGCATCATCACCCTAAATTCGAAATCAATGAAAAAAGTCTTATTATTTGTGCAAAAGCGATGGCTTCTGTTGTTGCTTCTTATTGTGATGGTAGCGAATCATTATAAGAGCGATTGCTCAACAGACTGATGAAGCGCTAAACTCACTTGTTCACCATATACTTGAATCTGTAGTTCTTCCCCTTCAAGGAGTTCGATTTGGAAACCTCCTGTATGGATTTGGAACTGAATGAGACGTCCACGGTAACGAATACGGAATGCATACCGATCCCAACTGGTTGGGATCGTTGGTGTTAATGATAGCCCCGACTCTTTAAGTCTTACCCCTGCAAAACCGTATACGATCGCCATCCAAGTCCCGCCCATATTAGCTAGATGTAGACCATCTTTTGTATTGCCATGGGTATTATCTAGGTCGAGACGCGCTGTTTCGGTGAAATAATTATACGCTTTGTCTGCGTACCCGACTTTAGAAGCCATAATGCTGAAAATACAAGACGATAGGGACGAATCATGCGTTGTAATTCCTTCGTAATAATCGTAGGAACGGCGAATGGTTTCTACATCTTGTGCATCTTCAAGCAAGAAATGTGCCAAAACCGTATCCGCTTGCTTACAAACTTGATGACGGTAAATCGTCAAAGGGTGATAGTTCAATAACAATGGATACTTTTCCTTTGGTGTATTTTCGAAATCCCACAACTTTTTCCGTAAAAATGTATCGTCCTGTGGGTTAATGCCCAACTCCTCATCATAAGGCAGACACATGGCATCCGAAGCTTGCTGCCAACCTTCTACTTCTTCCACACTTACACCAAGGCGATCGCAAAGTGCCATCAATCCTGATTCATCATAGGCTTTAAGGATTTCAAAGCTTCTTGCGGCCCATTTCAAGTTGTTCTGTGCCATCGCGTTGGTATAGTAGTTGTTATTTACACAGCAGGTGTATTCATCAGGACCAGTGACTTCATCGATATGAAATGCACCTTGATAATGATGTCCGATCTCGATCCATAGACGAGCCGTTTCAAACAATACTTCAGCACCATACTGCATCAAGAAGCTAGGGTCCTCTACTGCCAAGTAATACTGGGCATAGCTGTAGGCAATATCCGCACTAATATGATACTGAGCTGTGCCGGATGGGAAGAAAGAGGAACACTCTGTACCGGAAATGGTCCGCCATGGGAATAATGCCCCTGCGGCATGACCCATTTCGCGCGCGCGATCGCGTGCTTGTTCCAGCGTGGAATGTCGATAGACGAGCAATTGCTTCGCCATGTCAGGCTGTGTCATTAAGAAGACAGGGAACATATAAATTTCCGTATCCCAGAAGTAATGCCCCTCGTATCCTTCTCCCGTTAACCCTTTGGCAGATATATTGCTGTAAGGGTCCCGACCCGCAGATTGCAGAAGTTGAAATACGTTGAAACGGATACCCTCTTGCAAGGAAGTGTCATTCTCGATGATGATATCGGATGATTTCCAGAATTGATCCATATACCCTTGTTGCAGAACGACCAGATCTTCAAAGCTCTTGCCTTGGAGTCCATCTTGAATTTCAAACCCTTGGGCGATCGGGCTTTCCCCATGTCGCAATGTATCGGTATATACGTTCCATTTCGTGAAGTGAACCGGTTGTTCAAGTGAGAATATATAGGTACATTCCGCTGTGGTTGCGTTGTTATTCATTTGAACTCGCGGATTGCCACCATATTGGTGTCGGGTAACACAAGCCATTTGTAGATCGGACTCTGTCGTCTCACTCATGACATAGGCATAATGTTCTTGTATGCCACATTCCTTTACTGTTAGCAGCTTGGCATGTCCAGATGCTACACGAGGGTCGTTTACTGCTGTGTAGTTCCGCACATCTCCGTTTACGGTAGAGACGAGCTTGACTGGTCCTGTGAAGTTAACGGCTTCAATAACAATATCAATAGCGAACAACTCTCGATATTCAAAAGAAATTAGTCTGCGGAAGGAAATCTTAATTTCTTTCCCAGAAGGAGACTGCCAATGAATGTCTCGCTGAGCATAGCCCTTATCCAAATGAAGATAACGTTCATAGGAGAGAACCTTACCTTCAAATAAGCTGAATAACTCTTCTCCCTCCCCGATATACACACGAATGCCCTGTGAATCAATCCCATTTACAAGCTTCTGCTGTGTGCTCGGAAAACCATGTAGCTTCTCTCCGTAAGGTATACTAATGACATCGTGAAAAGCATTCAAATAGGTGCCACGAATGCTATCCATCTCTTCTGTGTAACCCTCTTCAAAGTTACCTCTTACTCCTAAGTAACCATTGCCAAGAGCAAAGATACTTTCCGAATTTAAAAGTGACTCTGCGGACAAGGCATGATTCGAAATATTCCAAGTCATCATTAATTCCCCCTTCGTGCATCATTTGAATTGAATTTTAGAGTAAGAAGACCTAAACTTATATTAATAAGTCTAGATCTTTATCAAAAAATTTAAGTGTAGGTGATTTGACATGAATCCAATTATCCCTTCGAGTGCGCAACAGTACTTCGTAATGTCTCGATTACAATATCTTGAACAAAGCTTTGTACATCCGAAATTCGATGACGAACAAGAACTCCTTGAAGCTATTCGGTTCGGTAATGAAGCTAAGGCGCTAGTGATGATGTCTAAGATTAACGAAATGGAAGGTGCAACACTGGCAGCCCATCCGCTAAGATCGAAGAAGAACGCTCTGATTGCTTCCTGTACACTATTCACTCGAGCCATCATCAAAGGCAAGGTTGATCCAGAGACAGCATTTCAATTAAGCGATGCATTTATTCTAGAAATTGAAAAAATAGATGATATCCAGCAGTTAATATCCTTTGAGGACGAGATGCTCCTGCAATTCATCGCGATGGTCAAGAGGACAACGCAAATCTTAAATTATAGTCATATTGTGACCTCGGCTATTTACTATATTAACGAGCATATTTCAGAAGATCTAACATTGAAGCAGATTGCCCAGCATATTCAAGTACATCCGAGCTACCTATCTGATCGTTTCAAGAAGGAAACCGGAATCGCTATGACGACCTTCATCAATCAGAAGAGAATTGAGGAATCTAAACATTTTCTTATTCATACGCATATCTCTATTTCTGAAATCGCTTTCTTATGTAAATTCTGCAATCAAAGTTATTATTCCCATCTATTCAAACAATTTACCGGAGAGACTCCCAAACAATTCCGCAAGAACAGCCTGAAGGTATCTGTCTCTTAATCCGGATTAGGTTACTGGTTATCATACTAGAGAAAGGAATGATTCCAATGACAAGATTCAAGCAAACCTTATTGAACTTGAGCCTTAGAAATAAACTGATCATCTCCTTTTCCTGCTTTATCATTACTTCTTTCTTTATTATTGGAGGAACATTATCTTGGTTATATTTCAACTCCAACAAAGAGATGATTCTAGACGCAACCGAGGAGAACAATAGGCAAATTATTAATAACATTGATACTTCGCTGAATCCCTTAATGAGGTTGTCCATGTATCCTTTACAAGATAAAAAGCTTCTTCAAATTCTGAGAAAGGATTATTCGGCTGTAACCTATCCGAAACTCGAAATTAGTCAAGACTTTAATGCCGTCAATCAGATTATCAAAAACAGTATGCTCCTAAATACAGATTTAATAGAATCTGTTGTCATTTATCAAGCTCATAACCATTTGATTATCGGAAGAAGTAATACAGATTTGATTAACTACACCTATTTCGAAAATGAATTCATGAAGGAACCTTACATACAAGAAATTATGCAGAAAAAGGGGATAGAAACCGTTATTGGAATACATCCTGAGCGGCTTATGACGTCGAATGACCAAATGGTTGTTTCGATCGGGCGTGCGATCATTGACCCGAATACATATGATAATCTCGGGGTTATTCTTATTAACGTTGGAATAGATAAGCTAAAGAAGGTATGGAGTAATACGCATTTCACTGAAAATACTAAATTTTATTTAATTGATGAAAGTGAACATGTGATCTACAGCCAAGACAGTTCTCAAATCGGGAAATCTTCAGAGGATATACTAGAAGAGACGAAAAAGAGCTCTAATTACATCATCACCTCGTCGTCTAAGGTCACGAATTGGAAGGCTGTTACGGTCATCCCTAAGAACGAGTTGTTTCGTGTACTTGATGTGATGATAGAAACGATTATTATTGCGCTTCTGGTATTGCTTGTATTAGCTATCGTTACATCGGTTGTGATTGCGACGAGTGTCACCAAGCCATTAGCCATATTGCAACATAAGATGAAACGAGTATCACAAGGGGATATGGATGTCGTGATTGATATTCAGCACGGAGAAGTGGGCAAAATAAGCATTACCATTGATCATATGCTAGAAGATATTCGTCGATTGATTCAGAGAATCTATGAGGAAGAAACGGAAAAGCGGAGATTAGAATCATTAGCACTGCAATCACAGATCAAACCCCATTTTATATATAACACGATCAACGTGATTAAATGGATGGCCAAAATTCAAGGATCAACAGGTATTGAAGAAGCGTTAACTGATTTCTCTTCTGTCATTAAATTTACGGCCAAAACAGAAAGTGAGTATACAACTTTCCAGGAAGAAGTAGACTTTATTACAAGCTACACCCGTATTTTAGATTTTCGCTATCTGAATAAATTTGAGGTGTCATACGACATCGAACACAGTATACTCCAATATCGAACATTAAAGTTTCTTATACAGCCCTTGGTGGAGAACGCCGTCTTCCACGGCTTCGATGGTGTTGATTACAAAGGGAAGCTATTGATACACATTTATCAGCAGGCAGATAACGTCGTTGTGTTGGTGTCGGATAACGGTAGGGGGATGTCAATGCAGGAGCAAGATACGCTTGAGTTCGCAGAAACGTCAGACCATTTGAATTCGATTGGCATTAAAAATGTACGAAGACGTATTGAACTTTATTATGGAGAAGGATATGGATTGTGGATTGAAAGCAAAGAAAATATGGGGACAACAGCTAAGATTATCGTTCCTATCCTAAAAAATGACCAAATAGGTGATAAAGAATGAGAATACTAATTGTCGATGATGAGCCACTAGTTAGAATTGGAATTAAATCCGCCATCCCATGGGAAGCACATGGAATGGAAATTGTGGGAGAAGCAGCAGATGGTGAAGAAGCGATTCGACTCATGATCGAGCACAAACCGGATGTTATTCTGTTAGACATTAAAATGCCCAAAAGAGACGGGATTGAAGTGCTTCAGGATATGAAGGCGAAAGGGATTGAAGCGAAATGCATCATTCTTAGTAGCTTTGATGACTTCGTGTTCGTGAAAAAGGCGATGCAATTAGGAGCTGTGGACTATTTTCATAAGCCGACCATGAATGTGAATGATGTCTTAGACGTATTAAAGAAGATGCAAAGTCTACTTGAACCACAACGGGAGATGCCGATCGAAAGGGGATTCGGAAAAGGAGATGCGCTAAGAAACATGCTCCACGGGAAAACGGAGAACGCCCATCAGACCAAGCTGAATGAAGGGAATTTGCATGTTATTGTTTTCTCCATCAAGAACTACGTCCAAGTATCCAACCGATATACCCATGATAATGTCACTTTACTGCCGAATTCGATAACCAATATTTTATCGGAGTTGCTGGCCAAAGAAAAGGAAGCTGAATTTACGCAAATTGATAAAAACTTGTTCGCTCTCGTAACTAGTAACATTCGTTCCAAGAGCGAACAGGCGACTCTTTCTTATGTGAATGATCTGATCCAGCTTATCCATTCTTCTTTGAAACGTTTTGTGAATATCGACACGGTATTCGGGACAAGCGATGTATTCAGTTCCTTTATGGAATCTAATAGAGCTTTTACACAAGCCAAACAAGCGCTATCTCAAAAGTTCTATCGCCCCGACCTGTTCATTTTCCACTATCATCACGAACATCATGCAGGTGAACAAGTGCTGGAACAAGTGACCACGTATATCAAAGAGATGAAGATGGGACTAAGAGAGAACAACCGTGAGCAATTCATGACGAATTTGGTTGCATGGGAGCAATTTTTACAAGAAGAAGAATGCATGAGTGAGCAAGATGTCCACAAAATTTATGATTTCATCCTGTTCATGATGGAGAATGGGGAGGAATATAACGAATATCGAAACAAGGCAGCGGAGACGGAAGATTTCACAACTTTAAAAGACGTATACCGCCCTTTCTTTGATGAGAAATGGAACAAAGGTTCTTTGGCGAATCACAAGAAATATAGTCAGATCGTCCGCAACATCTTGAAGTATGTTGAAGAGAACTATACGCAAGATATCTCCCTGAAGATGTTAAGTCATCATTTCCATGTGAGTTCTAATTATATTAGCAGGCTATTTAGTCAGGAAGTCGGTAGAGGACTGTTTGACTATATGAATGAAATACGAATCGAGAAGGCAAAGGACATGTTAAAAGACTATCGATATAAAATTTATGAAATCGCGGAAATGGTGGGGTTTAACAGTCATGTCCATTTTGCCATTGTATTTAATAAATATGTGGGTATGTCCCCGAAGGAGTTCCGCAAAGAAAATAGCTAATTTGATTAACAAATAACAATAACGATAAAGAAGTTGAAACAGCCACGAGATTGATCTTGTATAAAGGGCGAAAACAATAAACAAATGATCATTATATTAATTTCTCTTCCGTTCTGTAAGCGGTAACATTATGAATAGCAAGAAACTTCGTTCACAGGGGGATTAAAAAATGAAAAAAAGAATTTCAATCGTACTGATTGCAATATTTCTCTTAACGACCGTGTTAGTCGGATGTGGTAAAAAGGAAGCCGCAACGACAGATCAAGCAGGTGGCACGAGTAAGAAGCCAGTTACCGTTTCTCTAGGGTTCTGGGGAACTGCTCAAGATTTGGGCATCTACCAACAAGCGGCGAAAGACATCACAGTAGAAAACCCAAATATTAAACTTGAAATTAAGCAATATCCAAGTAGTGATGATTTCTGGAACACACTTCCAGGTGAAATCGCGGCTGGAGTTGCACCGGATTTAATCAAGCTTAGTAACGAAGGCGCATTTGAATATATAGATAAAGGTTTGTTCGACCCACTAGATGAATTGATTGAACCTGCTGGCGTTGACCTATCACTGTATAGTGGCGTTGATATTTGGAAGGTAGACGGCAAACAATACGCACTACCGATTAGTACGATGCCGGCCATGTTCCTAATTAATGAAGGGATGTGGAAGGAAGCTGGACTTGGTGAATATCCGAAGACATGGGATGAAGTTCAAGCTGCTGCTAAACAGCTAACAACAAAAGATGTACATGGTATTGTAATCAACATTGATGCCTTTCATATTACGAACTATGTGAAAAGTTATGGTGGTGGTTGGGGCAAGGGTACGACGATCAACTCCCCAGAAAACGTAAAGGGTGTTCAGAAAATTCTGGATATGTATAAGGATGGATCCGCGGTTACACCGAAATCGCTTGGTTACGGATGGGACGGCGAAGTGTTCGCTAATAATAAGGCAGTTATGACTACAGGTGGTTATTGGTATAAAGGTTACTTGAAAGATGCCAATCCTGATTTGAAGTATGTTGCATTCCCTGTTCCTGAAGGAACGACTCATAACAGTACAATGCACTCTGATGGATATGTCATTCTCAAAGATGCTAAGAACAAAGTTGAAACGCTTCAAGCAGCATCTTTCTTAACAGGTGAAAAAGTATTAGGCGAATTTGTGAAAGTAGGTAATAACCCATCTCTTAAATCTTTGTCATCCAAATTCTTCGAAGAGAATCCTGAATTCGATGCAGTTAAACCAGCCATTGAGTACAGTACAGATTTTGGGTATCCACTCGAAACTAAGAAATTCATTGATGAATTGGTTAAACAACTAGAGGATACCATTCTTGGTGGAGGTAACAAGTCAGCTCAAGAAATTCTCGATAAAGTGCAAGAACAGTTCAAATAATAAATAAGGTTCGCAGCGATTTCCGTCTCCTAACGAGGCGGAAATCGTTGTATCACATCGAATTTAATAACTTATAGGGAATATAGGAGGGATATATCATGTCTGATTCCGGGAATAAAAGCGAGTCTTTACATGCATATCATCAGAAGAGGGAACCTTGGTTTCGTACTTTTGCCGATTCGGACAACATGGTGGGATGGCTTTTTACCCTGCCTTTTTTAATATTGTGGTCTTGGTGGTTTTTCTATCCGTTTATTCAATCCTTTATTCGCAGTTTTCAAGATATGAACTTTGCGGCAATGGATAAGGCTAGTTTCATTGGATTGCAGAATTATACGCAAATATTACAGGATTCTGAATTCTTTAAGGCAGTCCTTCATTCATTGGAAATTGTTATCATTGCTGTGCCAATCCAAACGATTCTAGGGCTCTTGATGGCTGTGCTTGTCAACCAGAAGATGAAAGGGAAAGGCATATTTAGAACGATCTTCTTCATCCCGTATATCACGTCGCAAATTGCTGTGACAACTGTGTTTATGATGTTATTTAAAAAAGGGACATTTGTTACTAACTTCTTTGCTGCTTTTGGTTTTGGAGATGTAACCTGGTACGCGGACACAAGTTATGCTCTTATCTTCGTAGCAATTCTGTTTATATTCCAACAAGCAGGCTTTAGCATGATTGTGTACTTATCCGCACTTCAAGAAGTCCCGGCAGATTTATACGAAGCCGCAGGTATTGATGGTGCATCGAAATGGGATAAATTCCGTTATATTACGGTTCCATATATTAAACCTATATCCTTTTTTGTCATTTCCGTCTCTACCATTCTTGGCTTTCAAATTTATGACCAGATTGCCGCAATCTCCAGATATGGGGCGCTTGGTTCACCTGCTGGGGCAACAAGTACAGTGGTCACATACTTCTATCAACATGGTATCCGTTACATGAATATCGGGTATGGAAGCGCAGCTGTTGTTCTGTTTTTCTTCATCATCATGCTCATTACCTTCTTGCAAAAAAAATTATTGGACGATAAGGGGTGAATTCGGTGATGGAAAAGAAGAAACTAGCTTTATTTATAAATTACACTTTTATCATTGTGTTAGGGCTTATGTTCATCCTTCCGTTCCTATATACGTTATATACGTCATTCGTACCTATGAGAGACGTCAACAAATGGGTTAGCATTTCAAATTGGTCTTTTGATAATTACATTATGTATTTTACGAATGACGCATATAACGTCCCAAGATGGCTCTTCAATACGACCATCATGACGGGTGTTGTCATTATCGGTAACTTAATTGTTAATCCATTAGTAGCCTTCGCTCTTGCCAAGTTAAATTTCAGAGGGAAGAAGGTCATCTTCTGGATCGTGCTTGCAACGATGATGGTCCCTTACCATATGATCTTGATTCCCGTCTATGTAAACATGGCTGAGCTGGGTTGGTTAAACTCATTTAAGGCGTTAACCATCCCGTTTCTGTATCAAAGCTTATATATATTCATGCTCAGACAATTTTTCGTTACCGTTCCGAATGAGTTTATGGAAGCAGCTCGGATGGACGGCATGTCCAAGATGGGATCATTCTGGAAGATTGTGTATCCATTAGCTCGCTCGCCATTGATCACTATGTCCATTTTGGCTTTTGCAGGAACATGGAATAGTTACCTGATTCCAAGTACATTGGCTAATACACCTAAGATGTATGTACTGGTAGTTGGTTTAAACAGTGTGAAGGATGCTGTGTTTGAGAATACACCGCTGATTATGGCAGGGGTTGTTCTATCCACTTTGCCGATCCTAATCTTCTTCTTCATGTTCCAGAAACAATACATTGAAGGGATATCTAGTTCGGGTATTAAAGGATAATGAAAGAGTGCGATCGTCCTAGAAGTTCTAGGGTGCTCGCGCTCTTATTATTTCTCGACTCTACAGACTTAATATTCTCGAGAAGACATTTCTATTTTCGCCATTTCCTGTGTGAATACACCTTCTGATGTTAGGATTTTCATGGGCGGTTCTTTGCCTTCCATTAAGTCCTTCACAGCTTTCATAATCTGAGGACCCAACAGGGGATTACATTCCACAGCACAGTTAAGCTTGCCAGTACTCATAGCTTTAAAGGCTTGGGCAGTCGCATCAACGGAAATCATAATAATATCTTTTCCGGGTTTCAAACCATAATCCTCAATAGCCTCTATTGCTCCAAGGGCCATATCATCGTTGTGAGAATAAACAACATGGATGTTGCCCCCATACTTATTCAAAGCTTCTGCCATTAAGTCCTTGCCATTTTGGAAAGTGAAATCTCCGATAAATGATTCCAACATCATATAATCGTTATTATCACGTATGACTTGCTCAAAGCCCTTTTTACGTCCAATGGCTGGGGCTGAAGTTTCTGTTCCTTGTATTTCTACGATATTGTAGGTTCGATTCTGATCCTTCGTTTCATTCACTAACCACCGTGCGGCACGTCGTCCTTCTTCCATGAAATCAGATCCCATATAGGTAGTCCACAAGGTGTCATCGATCACCTTAACTTCCCGATCGGAGAGAATCACGGGGATTCCTGCGTGTCTTGCTTCTTGGAGAACTTCCTCCCAACCGATCTCCGTCTTGGGGCTAAAGGCGATGACATCTACTTTCATCTCGATAAATCGACGAATGATTTCGATTTGTTTCTCTTGTGATTGCTCCGCATTCTCATAGATAAGTTCAATTCCAGCATCTGCAGCAGCAGAGAGTACAGATTTGGTATTCGCTATCCTCCAGCCACTCTCTGAGCCAACTTGCGCAAATCCAAGTTTTATTTTTCGATTCAGTGCCACTTCTTTTCTGTTAGATTCTTTAGGTTTTTCTTGGATACCTTGTTTATTTAACGTAATTCTTTGACTTCGGAGAATAATTTTTTTAGGAATGCCCTTTTCTTTATTGAGAATATCAATGGCATATTGGATAGCCTCAGTACCCCCGGTAGGACTTGTAAACATGCCAGTCACATTATTCTCTGAGACTAGCTTTAGGCTACTGTTGGTGCTATTTACGCCATCAATACCTATAATATCGACTGCAGGTAGATTCGTACTCTTCAATGCTCGTATAGCTCCGAGGGCCATCGCTTCATTATGGGCAAAGATCATATCGATCTTCCGATTGTCTTTTAAGAAATCTACCAAAAGATCCTCAGCTTTATCCCTTTGCCAATCGGCATTAATGGATTGAATGATTTGAATATTCGGTTGTGAAGCGATCGCTTCACGAAAGCCTAAACTCCGCTCAATTACGCTAGGCGAGCCTCTAAGTCCTTGAATTTCAACAATATGCCCACCCTTCAAGCCAAGGGACTCCAAAGCGAACTGGCCAGCTTTCTGACCAATCATTTCATTATCTGTACCGATATACAGCGTATAGTCATAGTCCGTTACGCCACGCCCAAGTACAATGACTGGAATTTTACCGTACACTTCGCTAACTGTAGATGTTAGGGCGATGGGATCATCCAATGAAATAATAAGAAGATCCACTCCGTATCCAATCAGCTTTTTCACATCACTTATCTGTTGTTGACTGCTTGTGGCTGCATCGGTAAAGATGACCTTCATATCCGTATGGTCTTTCACTTCTTGACTGATTTCATCATTCATCACGACTTGCCATGGATCACTTAAATTTGGTTGTGAGACGCCAATTAGATATTTAACCTGATCATCTGCCTTTTTGGTAGGAGTAGTGTCCCTAAATGAAAGAAGAACAAGGATACAAATGAACATAAGAAGAATGTATTTCGCTTTCATTGACGTATTCCTTTCTTGAACAATAAAGGTGATACTCCCGTAATCTTCTTAAATGCATTGCTGAAATAATGTTGGCTGCTATAACCGACCATTTCTGCAATCTCATAAATTTTGGCCGAAGGGTCATTCATAAGTTGCATCGCTTTCTTAATTCTCAATTCCGCTAAATAATCGATAAAAGATACACCGAGTTCTTTCTTTAACTGTTTACTTAAGTAGGTTGGACTCACTTGAACACGATCAGAAACTTCTTTCAACGAAAGATTCGGATTATGATAATTATGATCCATCATTTTTTTAGTTAGAATAACAATCGGGGATAAGCTACCTTTGGTGTTAACCTCAGTAACTAGCTCGTTGTAGACTGTACTAGCTTGGGTTAGACTCCCCTCAATCTTTCTCTGTTCATGAATGATGATTTTTTCAAAAAGAAGTTCGATCTTATTTTGGATCTTGCCAGTAAGACTCTGCCAGTCTGAATCATTCTCAATGGAACTCATAATGACAATGAAGCCGTTCTGATCCTTAAATAGGATATTAAAGGATTCGTTCCGGAGGGTATCTTCCGCAACGTTCTTCACAGCGAACTCCAGAAGATCTCGGTTCCATGTTCGACTTGATTTGCCTGTATCCAAACTCTGAATGACTCGGAATACGACCATCCCAATGGGGTTCGTGAAGTTTAGGTTAAAGAAGGCCAGATTCAGGGTAATTTCTTCTTCGGACAATAACCCGCCGATCCACTTTAATAGGAATGTATCGCGTATAACGATAGAGTTGGTATTTAATTGCGAGTCCACCCAGTTGTTCCGTTCATTATTCTGGTGAGCTTCTTCTAAGGCTTGGATGGCGTTTTCGACAACGGGTAGTAGTTTGTTCTTCATCACAGGCTTAAGTAAATATTCAAAGACATTCAGCTTGATTGCCTTTTGAGCATAATTAAATTCATCATGACCTGATATGACAATGATTACACAACGGTCAAGAACACCTTGAAGCTGGGCAATGAATTCAAGACCATCGAGAAAGGGCATACAAACATCCACAAACAGGATGTCTGGTTGGAGTTTTTTAGCGAGCTCAAGCGCAATGATTCCATTTTCTGCTTCACCAACGATATCGATGTTCAGGTCATTCCAAGGTAGTATCTTCATTAAGCCTCTGCGTATCTTCGGTTCATCATCTGCGATCAATAACTTCCACATGTCTTCCCCCCCAGTCAGCTGTTTATGAATGGTAAACGAATTTCTATTCTCGTTCCTTCTCCTTGAACACTCGTTACTTTTAATCCATATGAAGAACCATGAGAGAGCTTGATCCGCTCATTCACATTGAACAACCCGTAACCTCGTTCCTGTCCGTCATGTTGCTCCATGTGCAAATAATGGTTGATTTCCGCTAAACGTTTAGGGGGTATGCCCATTCCATCATCTTCTACATATAACACGAGCTTATGGTCTTCCTGACTAGCACCGACACAAATATGTCCAGTCCCTAATTTCGTCTTAATGCCATGATAGATTGCATTTTCGATCAAAGGCTGAAGAATGATCTTAAGTACATTGGATTGTAAGAGCTCCTTGGGGACGTTAATCTCATAGCTTAACTTATCTTCGTATCTGGCCATCTGGATGAATAAGTAGCTTTCAATATGCTCCACTTCTTCTTCGAGCTTGATAATTTCCTTTCCTTTATTAAGACTGATTCGGAATAGAGTCGTTAATGCGCCTACGATTTCAACGATATCGGTAGCATCGCGATCTTGAGCCATCCACTGAATTGTATCCAAGGTGTTATAGAGGAAGTGAGGCTTGATTTGAGCTTGTAATATTTTCAATTCTGCTTCCCGTTTCTCGCGTTGTTCCATATAAACTTGATTAATTAAATTTTCGATCTCTTCCATCATGTTATTGAAACTGTTACCTAACTGACCGATTTCATCTGTTGTTTCACTGTGGAAACGAAGGTCTAATTCTCCAACCTCTACTTTCTTCATTAGACTCTGAAGCTTACCAACAGGTCGGACGATAGAATTGGTGAAATACCATGATGCTATAAAAGCAAAGAGTAATGTGATGAGTGCAATCAGGATCGTATAAAATTGTAAATCTGTGACTACCTTTAACGATTCATCGAGCGGGAATACTCCGACAATGCGCCAATTAATATCTTGGAATGTGTTATACATCATCTGATATTTATGGCCTTCAATCGAACGGACCAGGTTGCCGGAATCGGCATCCAGTTTTTCACCTTTAATTCGGTAAACAATCGGATTGACCGGTGAGTATACAACTTCCCCCAGTTGATCTGCGATATAGATAAACCCACTTTTTCCAAGCGATACGGATTCAATAATCTTCTGAATATAATCTAGTTTCATATCTATCAGGACGACTCCGAGAACGCTTCCATTTATCGGGTCCTTTACCGCTTTAACAAATGAGAGCACTTGATCTGCGCTTAAGTTCTGATCGACTTTAATATTGCGTCCAATGGGATGACTGATTAAATGAATGGTATCTGATTGTTGAGTCGCTTGTGTAAACCATTTTTCCATGGAGAGCGGATCTCTCGTAATAGGTCGGATTTTATTGCTGACAAATTCGTTATAATTGCTGACAGCTAGAATACCTGATATTTCTGTATGTTTCGTTTCAAAAAGAGCGATCGCTTGTTTAACCTTACTTGTAAGAACTGTGGAATGACCGGAATCATCCAGTAAAAAGTCAATGAGTGATTGTTCTTGTGATAAGTAATACATAATATTATCCATTTCCTTTAAAGAAACTTGGATATTATTTTTGGCCTGATTCATCATCTGTATCGTATACATATTCGTTTCTTCTTCGATCGACTTCTTATACATGGTGCTTCCGACGATACTGAGTGTAAGAATAGACAACACAATGATCACGACAAAGTTGAGGAGTAGCTTGAAACGTAGGCTTTTATTGGCTATCAATTGGATATCATCTCACATTTCGCACCCATTCTGAATATAGAGGTAGTTCAAAAAGTCATCTTTTGATCACGAAGTATAGCAAGAGGCCTATTCAATCTTCTCGGTGCTGAAAACCTGATTTTTTGAACTCGCCATTATATAGCCTATGATACTAGAATTAACAAAATCGCGGAAGAGTTATGAGCTCTTCCGCTACTTATGCTTATTAAACTTTTCTATTGTTTCATGAAATTTTAGTATTTACGGTCAGGTAATGCATCGATAGCCTTTTGACCGAAATAGATATCTTCATCGGATTTGATCCATTTATCTAATGCTTTACCAGCTTTGACATCTAGAATGGCTTGTTTAAGCTGAGGCCCGAGAAGTGGGTTACATTCTTGTGTAACATTCAATTTACCTTCTTTGATAGCTTCGAATGCACCCTTGACGCCATCAATAGATAGAACCAAGATGTCTGTTCCCGGTTTAAGACCTGCTTCTTCGATCGCTTGGATAGCACCGAGAGCCATATCATCGTTATGTGCATAAACAACATCGATCGTTTTGTCTGCTTTCAAGAAAGACTCCATAACTTCTTTACCCTTAGCAAGTGTAAATTCAGCTGTTTGTGATTTGGTGATTTTAAAGCCAGGTTCTGCTTTGATCGCATCATCAAAGCCCTTTTTACGATCATTGGCCGCACTAGCTCCAACCGTTCCTTCTAATTCAACGATATTGGCTGTTTTACCCGTACCGACTTCATTGATCAGCCATTTGGCCACATTTTCACCTTCGGCAATGAAGTCAGAACCGATGAATGATGTGTAAAGATCTTCGTTTCCTGCTGTAATACCACGATCTAGTAAGAATACTGGAATTCCAGCATCTTTTGCTTCTTGAAGAACGGTTTCCCATCCAGATTCAACGATTGGTGCTAAACCAATAGCATCCACCTTTTGAGCAATAAAGGTACGAATGGCTTTGATTTGATTCTCTTGTTTCTGTTGACCATCGGAGAATTTCAATTCGAATCCTGATCCAGGTGCGAACGTTTCTTTAATGGAATCCGTTTCTGCGCCTCTCCAACCGCTTTCCATACCAATTTGTGCAAAGCCAAGTACTAGATCTTTTCCTGTTGCTGTGTCTGTAGTAGTTCCCCCTGGAGCTGCATCATTCTTAGCGCATCCTGCGAAAATGGATACAACTAGTGCCATCATTAAAATAGTCAATAATGTGCGTTTAGTTTTCTTCATTCTTTATTCCTCCTCAAGTAGCGTGTTTAACACCTTAAATATACAAATATTAAAATACGTTGTATTTAGAATTTAGCGACATTCTTTGTGATTTTCGGACGTTTCTTTTCGGGTAAGGTATCTCTTTCTTTACGCATGACAATGATTCGTTGAAAGGCCATAAAGACAAACAATAGAAATCCGATCGTAATTTTCGTCCACCAAGAGTTTAAAGTTCCTTCGAAGTTAATGATCGTTTGGATCGTCCCTGCACACAATACACCTAGTAAAGGTCCAATCAGGTACCCGAATCCTCCTGTTAGAAGGATGCCACCTATGACACATGCTGCTATCGCATCCATCTCCATTCCCATGAGAGAAAGAGCATATCCGGAACGCGTATAGAACGTAAAGACGATACCTCCAAGTGCTGAACAGAATCCACAAAGCATGTATACAAAAATAGTTGTTTTGAAAACAGGTAACCCCATTAATAAGGATGATCGTTCACTGCCACCAAGTGCATATATTCTGCGTCCAAATTCGGTATATTTTCCAATGAAAATCGCTAAAATGACGACGAGCAATGCAATGACAACACTGATGGAGATATAATTTTTCCCCAGGAGGTAAATCTTGTATGTTGCAATATGGGTATATACTTTATTCGTGATGACGATGCTCTCTGTACTGACGAGATAACATAAACCTCGTCCTAGAAACATCCCAGCCAAGGTTACAATCCAAGGGTGGAGTCCGAATCGACTAATTAAATATCCCTGACAGGCACCGAATATACAACCCACCACAAGACCTAGGAAGATAACTAGGAATGGATTCATACCTTGGGACAGCAGTGAAGCTGAGATCATGCCGACTAAAGCAACCACAGAAGCTACGGAGAGATCGATGCCTCCTGTGATGATGACGAATGCCATTCCTGTAGCGACAATAATGAGATAGGCATTATCTATAAATAGATTAAAGATAACCTGAGTGGAGAAGAACCCTGTATAGAGGAGTGAGCCTGCTCCATATAATAGAAGTAGTAAGACGACTGTCGCTGTAATAATGATATTGTTCTGATTGCTACGTAATTTGAAAATATTCATTCGACCATCACCTTCTTCGCTCTAACTTTGAATAATTGTCTGAAGGAGTCGGATTGCATCAGACTAACGATGATGACAACCAAGGCTTTCACAAGTAGAATTCGTTCTGCTGGAACACCTATGGCGTATATGGAAGTGGTCAAGGTTTGAATAAATAGGGCACCGACGAGCGTTCCCCCCAAGTAGAATCTCCCCCCGCGCATCGAGGTACCTCCAATAACGACGGCCAGAATGGCATCAAGCTCCCACCATAAACCAGCATTATTCGCATCCGCACTTGCCATATTGGAACTTAGAATGATTCCTGCAATCCCTGCACAAAGTCCTGCAATGCCATAGGCGATCATCAGAATCGTACGAGGTTTGATTCCGGCATATTCACTTGCCTTCTTATTTGCCCCTGTGGATTCTAGGAATAAACCAAAGGCCGTTTTTGTTTTTAATAAATAAACAAGTAAAAGCACAAAAAGTGCGATGTATATAGCAAAAGGGAATCCAAACAAATACCCTTTACCGAGGAATTCATAACTTTTATCGCTCACGATCAAGATCCGTCCGTTCGTTATCAACTGTGCAATACCGCGACCGACTGTCAACAATATTAAAGTAGCGACCATGGGTTGGATATTCAAATAGGCTACTAACATACCGTTCCAAAGTCCACATAGGAGACCGACACCAAGTGCGACAGGGATAGCAATCCAGATGGGGTAGCTATTTACGAGAAATATGGCCGATGCCCCAGTAATAGCAAGTACGGATCCAACGGAGATATCAATCCCTTCCAAAGCGATGACGAGGGTCATCCCAATCGAAATGATGATCAGCGGTGAGGCACGAAAAAGAATATCAATGATGCTTCCAAATAAATGGCCATTTTTAATTTCGATATCGAAGAATCCTGGCGTTTGAAAAAAGTTGAATATCAATAGAATTGCTAGTGCAAGTAGTGGCCAAAATATTTTCTGTTTACCCATATTAAGCGCCCATTTCACCATTGTGTTCATATACTGCTGCTCCTTCCGCAATCATCTGCATAATCTTATTTTCATTCATGTCTGATCCGGAGACCTCGCCTATTTTCAAGCGATCCCGCATCACGATAATGCGATCACAGCAGCTAACCATCTCTTCAAGTTCTGCGGATATGATTAGAATGGAGATGCCCTTTTCGGCTAAGCGTAGAATCAATTTACGAATTTCCATCTTGGAGTTCACATCAATCCCACGAGTAGGCTCATCCAGAATGAGTAGTCCCGGTTCAGTCGCAAGCCACCGCGCCAATATCACCTTCTGTTGATTACCACCGCTCAAATTATCAATTCGCTGCTCTGTGCTTGGTGTTTTTATGGATAAGATTTCGATATATTCTTGGGCAATCTTCTTCTGTTGTTTAACGGATAACATCGGGAAATAGCCGCGTTTCGCTTGAATGGCTAATGCAATATTCTCACGAATGGTTAACTCACCAGCAATTCCCTCTACCTTACGGTCCTCAGGGCAAAATCCTAATCCATGCTGAATGGCTTGCTTAGGATACATCGAAGAGAAATGTTCTGTACCAATAGTTAACACACCACGATCTGCCTTATCGATCCCAAATAAGAGACGGGCAATTTCTGTGCGACCAGATCCGAGAAGACCGGCCAATCCAAGTATTTCACCTTTATGAATGGTGAGATCTATTGGATTTACTTTGCCTTTCTTGCTTAAACCAGAAGTGGATAAGAATACTTCTTCTGTTTTCGCCTCAACGGACTTCACAGACTCTAATTCGGTAGGGTTCCACTCTCTGCCAATCATATGAGAGACGAGCTGAGTTCGTGGCAGCTCATGGGTCATATATTCACCAACCAAAGTACCATTCCGAAGCACTGTAATACGGTCGGATATTTCATAAATCTGATCCAGGAAATGTGAAACGAAACAAATCGCCATACCATCATCTTTTAACTTGTTCATGACAGCGAACAATTGTTGAACTTCATAGTTGTCCAAGCTAGAGGTGGGTTCATCTAGGATTAATACACCACTGGAAATATCAACAGCTCGAGCAATGGCAACCATCTGTTGAATGGCAACGGAATAACTGGATAGCTGTTGTGTCACATCAATATACAGATCAAGGCGAGCTAGAATATCCTCGCTTCGTTTATTCATTGCTTTCCAGTCGATGACGCCCCATTTCTTCGGGGGTCTGCCGATAAAGATATTTTCCGCAACCGTTAAATTAAGACACAGATTCACTTCCTGATAGACCGTACTAAGACCAAGCTTCTGAGCTTCTAAAGGTGATTTAGGCTCAATCGCTTGTTCTTCCAATGTGATGGATCCTGCATCTTTCTTGTATACACCCGTTAACACTTTAATCAAGGTTGATTTTCCTGCACCATTCTCACCCATCAGGGCATGTATTTCACCTCTACGCAAACCGAAATTGACATTAGACAAAGCCTTCACCCCAGGGAAAGATTTGCTAACGCCCTCCACTCTTAATATAAGATCGGAGTCCATTGTGTAACCCCCTTTATTATCCATGACTTCATTCTAGGGACATTTGGAAATACTGTATTTAGAGAAATGAGTTTTTTTATGTATAATTCGGACTTTTATTTGGATTGAAATGGTGTAACATTGAGATTTGTGATAAAATGTACACTTATATAGATAGATAGAGGACGTGAGCTAAAGTGATTAATATAACCATACCAACACCGGACGTTACCATTGACAAGCAGGTTGCTCCAGTGCTAAGTAATATTTACGGATTTACGGATTTTCACCTGATCCCTAGAGATATGGGGGGGATTTTTATGTTCTACAACGACAATGAGGAATTATTGTTCGTCGGCAAAGCGAGAAAGCTAAGACCAAGAATAAAGAAACATTTCGAAGATACGACATCACCGATGAAATCATATAGAGACGAAGTAACTAAAATTGATGTTTGTCTTATCGGAGATCCTGTTCATAGAGAAATCTATGAAACCTATATTGTTAATGAGCTCAAGGCTAAATACAATGTGGACAAGGTGTTATATAAGTAAATCGTATTTAGGAATAATAAACAGCCTTACTGATGGAATTTGCTCAGTAAGGCTGTTTGATATGCGTATTAACTTTAGGGATTCATTATTTCTCCTGAATATATAATTCACCCACGATTTCCTTTTCTACATACTCGTTAGGTGAAAGCTCTGCTTGAATGTAAGATTGAACCTCAGCTTGTTCAAGATCATACATGATCTCAATTTCTTTAGAGAACAATGTATGCTCTTTGACGAGAAGCTTGGAAAGGGTAGGCTGCGGTCTTAATTGAAGTTCCTCTGTGGAAGAGAGAACTTGCTTCAGTCCATTGACATAGTCTTGCAATGATCGTGCACCGACGATCTTTACGCCTTTATTCTGTTCATTGACCATAATGATGGTTGGGAATCCTCGTGCACCGAGTCTACCAGCTAGCGCAAAGTCTTGCTCTAGAAGTTCTTGAGAGCTAGTTTGGTTCGCTTCTTCTACGATTTGCTCTCCATTCAATCCCATTTGGTTGACAATATCAATCAATACGCGATCTTCTCCAATATTCTGATTGAAGGCGAAGACGGCTTCTCTAGCGCGACGTAGAAAGACAGTAGCGTTGGCTTCATTCATCTTTTGAATGACTTTAAACACACGGGATGGTGGATACGAAGATTGAATGGGATTATCCTGCCACAATGAACCGTCAATCGGCATACGGGAGTGTTCGCCAACTTCTCTCCAGTGTCCAGTGATATCGGAGGGTTTGGAAATGCCATTCTGTACGTCTGCGAAGCCATTCCAGCTCTCCAGCAATCCACCCATCACGGTATGGAAATTGAAATAGTGACCATACTGCGTTATAAACCGTTGAAGGACCGGCTCAAGGGCCCAGCAGTGAGAACATATAGGATCAGTAACATAATAAAGGTGAATCACTTCCTGTGGATCATTGAAATCGATGAGTTCCATTTCTTCATCCCCACCTACGCCACACACACCTGTTGTAAGATCACACGCCATATTATTCATGAAGGATTCCTCTTTTCTGTAATGTATTTGTTTCGGGATCGTAGTCCATATATTGTTGTGCCCATGATTGGATGGGCTGAAGTGAAGATATCAGGCGCTGTCCTTTTTCTGTTAATTGATAAGAGATAGATACAGGAGTCCCTCCTACGACCTTCTTCTCAACTAATTCATATTCGATGAGCTCAGATAGCTTCGACGATAAAGCCTTGGGTGTAATATGGGGCAGATTTTGTTTCAATTCTGTGAAATGAGACGTACCATTGTCACAAAGGGATAAATAATGCAGAATCAGACCATTCCACTTTCGCCCAAGTATTTGGAGCGAATATTCGAAATAGGGACAAACTTGCATGGTAATCACCACTCTCTCGTGAAATAACTATATAAGATATACTAAGTATATCAGGTATAATTAGTATACTCAAGGAATTTTTGAAGAGTTAATCCTCATGCTACGCAAAAATGCAGTAATCCCTATACCAAAAGGTAGGGATTACTGCGTTGTTCTTGTTGTTATTTATAAGATATTTCGTCCTTGTACCCATACACTGGAAAGGTCTAAGTTATCATCTAACAGGAGAATATCGGCTTGCTTGCCGGATTCAAGAGTTCCGATCTGTTGCTCCAATCCAAGTGAAATGGCTGGGTTCAGACTGGCAGCTCGAGAAGCTTCTTGCAGGGATAAGCCGACCTTTGATATTAGAAATTGAAAACCACGGATCATGGTCAATGTACTTCCAGCAAGGGCTCCCTTGTTATTCTTCAGTGTAGCGATCCCTGCAGACACGTTCACGGGCTGATCACCTAATGTATACTCTCCGTCACCAAGTCCTGCAGCGGACATGGCATCGGTGATGAGCAGGAGATTGGCTGATGTCTTCAACCGTGCCAGAATGGATATGACAGCGGGATGAACATGAATGCCATCGGCAATAATCTCTGCTGCAATCCGCGAGTCCTCCATAACTGCTCCGGCCACGCCCGGTTTACGGTGATGAAGAGGTGTCATGGCATTAAAGGCATGAACAGCTTGCTTGAGACCTGCATCAACGGCAGCCAGTACTTGCTCATAGGTCGCATCCGTATGTCCGAGAGCCGCAGTAATCCCATTGTCTCTCAGCCATGAAATGACTTCAAGAGCTCCCTCTCGCTCAGGAGCGAGTGTGACTTGGCGAATGAGACCTGGGTACTGTTTCTCCCATTCATCGAGCCAACTTATGTTGGGGAGGACGATATGCTGAGGATTTTGCGCGCCAGGCCACTGAGGACTGATGAAGGGGCCTTCCAGATGCACCCCTGCCAATTGAGCATATGGCATGTTGTTCGAACGGTAAGCATCCACTTCCCGCAGGACGTTATCAATATCATCCTTTGGAGCGGTCATCGTTGTAGCGAGCATCGTAGTCGTTCCTTGAGAACTGTGGAATTGCGTAATGGCGTCCAAGGTCTCGCGGGTACTGTCCATGAAATCATGTCCAGCTCCACCATGGACGTGGACATCCACGAATCCAGGGATGAGTAATCCTTCAGGTTGATCAACGACAGTGGCCCACTCTATATAAGCTTGCGGTAGATGTTGTCTATCACCAACATAGGAAATAGTATTTCCAGAGATGGCGATAACGCCATTCTCAACCAAACCTTGAGGTGTCAGTACTTTTCCACACAGAAGTTTCTCTACAGCTTCACTGGCACTCATGTGAGCAGACTCCCCGCCTCATGATCTAGCAGAACGACGACGTTTGAATGGCATTGTAGGAAAGAAGCTGGACATTGCGTCGTGATCGGTCCCTGAAATGCATTCTTAATGGCCTCTGCCTTCTCGACACCGCGTGCGATGAGGACAATCTGCCGGGCTTTCATAATGCTACCTACGCCCATCGTTACAGCAAGCTTGGGTACTTCGTCAAGCGAAGTGAAAAAGCGGGCATTGGCTTGAATGGTTTCCTCTTGTAAATCCACAACTTGGGTACCACCAATGAGATGATCATTTGGTTCATTGAAGCCGATATGTCCATTGCTACCGATTCCCAGTAGTTGTAGATCGACTGGCCCATTCTGTTCAAGCAGTTGATCATACGCCTGACATTCAGCTTCTAAATCATGAGCACTAGCATTAGGTATAAAGGTTCGTTTCGGGTCAATATCAATATGGTTAAATAGATGTTCCTTCATAAAGGTGCTGTAGCTTTGCGGGTGATCGTTAGCTAAGCCCACATACTCATCGAGGTTAAAAACAGACGATTTAGCGAAACTTACTAGACCTCTTTTATACATGTCTGCCAATCGCGCGTAGATACCTAGTGGAGAACTGCCTGTAGCGAGACCGAGAACTGCCCGCGGATTACTTTGTAATAGACTAACAATGAGATTTGCTCCAGTCTGTACGAAATCATCTTCCTTATTAAATGTGAATATATTCATTTTATTGACCTCCTCGTTTTTTGCGATAATGTTGGACGTTGTTATAGGATTGTTCCAACTTGGGAACAAAGTCCTCGAATTGATTGCTGATCATGCCGGTGAATAGAATATCGATAATATGAAGTTGTGCGATACGTGATGCCATATCTCCCCGCCGCATCCCTTTTTCTAATGAAGAGGAGAACAGAGGGAGATCGGCTAGAGATGCCAGCGTGTTGCTTCCGTAAGAAGTAAGGGATATCGTGGTGGCTCCGCTATTGCTGGCACAGGTCAGGGCATCGATGGTCTCCGTGGTTTCCCCGGAATAGGATATGGCAAAAGCGACATCGTTCTGACCTAGCGTAGATGCTGACGTAATCTGCATATGGGAATCGGAAAAAGCAGTGCAGTTAACACCAATGCGGATTAGCTTTTGGTAAAAATCCTGGGCAATAATAGAGGATGTTGCCATCCCGTAGAGATCGATCCTGCGTGCTCCGCATAGCCAATCCACGACTTTCGCAAGCTTTGTTAGATCCAGCAAGGTGGTAGTATCTCGAATAGACGCTAGATGATTAGCTTGCATAGCCTCTACGATAAGAGATAGCGGATTACCAGCTACAATATCTTGGTATGCAGAAGAGCGAGTATGTCCTTCTGCGCCCATTTGCGCTATTTCCGATGCTAAATGTACCTTGAAATCTGGAAACCCTTTGAAATGGAAAACCTTGCAAAACCGCGTGATCGTAGCGGGACTGACCCCGCATTGTTCTGCTAATTCCGTAATGCCGATATGAATCACTTCACCCGGAGTAGATAGAATACGTTCCGCTAATTTGCGTTCCAAAGGGGATAACTTTGTCAACTGACGTTGGATGGTATGAAGGATCACTGGCATTGAACACCTCCTTCACTAAAATTATTTCAGTATATATGTAAGTTAAATAGAAAACCATTTTCACATATATAATAATACAATGGATCTATGGATGCAACCTATCATAGTATGTGGGATTTATTAAAATATAAGAAAGTATAAGTTTCACTTGATACTTTCTTATATTTCCGCTGAAACGGGTGCTTTAAAGTGATACGAAGTATCGCTAGCATCGGAAGCATAAGCTTTTTGAGAAAGGACGGCGAAGCCGTTTCTACTTGGTTGTTTGGAATTGCTTGTTAATTTGGAAACGTCCAACTATACTGATCTAGAAAATGAAATTATTCTCTAAATAAGGAAAGGAAGTAACGGATATGTCCAAAGTGTCTCGGGATGGCTCTAACACGTTGTTGATGATAAGTAGCCTATATAACTCGTTGACTCGTACAGAACAAAAGATTGCTGAAATCATTAAGCTGGATCCAGAGAAGATTGTTTATGGGACGTTGACGGATTTGGCTGAGATGGCAGGTGTTGGAGATACGTCAGTGCTTCGTCTTTGTCGGAAGTTAGGGTTTCGGGGGTATCAGGAATTCAAGCTTAAGCTAGCGCAAGAACTTGTTCATCCAATCCATAATGTTCATGGTGAAATAGATGAGAACGACGATATGTCTACTATGGCAGAAAAAATTACGACGGAGAATATGTTATTCCTACAAAATACATTGGCGCTTCTTGACATGAGAGAACTACAGCTAGCGGTAGAAGCCATCTTGCATGCCAATAAGCTTATTTTTGTTGGTGTTGGTTCATCGGCCAATACGGCTGCTGACGCAAAATATCGCTTTATGAGGCTCGGCTTTGATTCGCTGCTGGTAACCGACTCGCATGTGATGGCTATGACACTTGCCTTGGCTAAGAAGGATGATGTTGTGTTTGCTGTATCTACTTCGGGAAGTACAAAGGATCTTGTCGATGCTGTACGAATTGCTAAGGAGAATGGTGTATTCTTTATCTGTTTGACAAGCCAAGCTAAATCACCGTTGACTCAGTATGCCGATGCAGTATTGCTGTCTAGTTCCAAGGAATCTCCCCTTCAAGGAGGAGCTTTTAGATCAAAGATAACTCAGATACATGTGCTTGATATATTAACGACGATCATTGCAGTTCAAAGTAAGGAGAGAACGATGTCAGCTATTGAACGGACATCTAAAGCTGTAAGTGATAAACTATATTAAAAGGATAAATAAAGTTATGGGTAATAAGGAATATACTTATTATAAAATGGTGGTTAAAACCACCAGTAATAATAATTAAAAAGGAATATCTATTTATTTTTTGAGCCTATGATATAATGCACTCAAGTAAAGCGCAGATTTGATGCTTCGTAAGGGGGAATATGAATGCGTGAGGTTGCTGTAGGGATAGATATAGGTGGGACTTATATTAAGAGCGGATTGGTTGGATCGGATGGGCAAATATGGAAACAATATTCTGTGCCGACCGAGGCTAGTAAGGGTAGGGACATACTACTTGACCGAATCGAACAAATCGTACGTAGTTATGAACATCTAATGATAGACTCCGACTTTCAATTGTCAGGTGTTGGTATCGGTACAGCGGGTTATGTGAATT
Organism: Paenibacillus sp. FA6; assembly: GCF_051550225.1. Lineage (NCBI taxonomy): Bacteria > Bacillati > Bacillota > Bacilli > Caryophanales > Paenibacillaceae > Paenibacillus > Paenibacillus sp. FA6. Next base: position 5,287,111 of record NZ_CP188820.1, read on the forward strand.
TACAAGGCATCATTGGTAGCGCTACAGACAATTTGCCTGGGTGGCAAGGTACATCAGTGAAAAAAGAGATGCAAGGTAGAATCCCTTATCCCGTTTATGTAGACAACGATGTGAATGCAATAGCACTGGGCGAATGTTGGATGGGTGCGGGTCGTAATCGTGACCACTTTATTTGTTTGGCGTTAGGGACGGGCATCGGGGGATGCTTCATTGCTGAGGGAAGACCTTATCGGGGAAGAAGCGGATATGCTGGAGCCTACGGCCATCAAGTTATTGCAATGGATGGACATTCATGCACGTGTGGTCTAAAGGGTTGTTGGGAGCAATACGCTTCAGTGACAGCATTAAAGAGAATATCTCTGGAAATGGCGAGTGGCTTCAAATGGGCTGAATCACCGGAAGAAGTATTCTCCGAAGCGCGTAAAGGTGTGCAAATAGCTGTTGATATTGTTCAACGCTATTCCGAATATGTTGCTATCGGTATAGCCAATCTGATCCATATTTTTAATCCCACAGCAATTGTTATTGGGGGTGCAGTAACCGCTCAGGGCGACTTCTTGTTTGAGAGAATACGTAGTAATGTTCAGAAGCATACGATGTACGGCTTCGCCGATCAACCTGAACTTCCAATTGTGCCTGCAGAGCTAGGAAATATGGCGGGTATGATAGGTGCTGCAAAGTTGGTATGGTTGGGTAATTGAATTCGTTATTTCAATATAATAAGATTTATGAAGAGCTTGAGCCGTTAATACGAAGACATAGTAACGCATAAATCCCCTTTAAGCATGTCATGGGGGTACATATTTTTATCTGAACGGAATGAAAATATACTCCCCGATGTATGAAATGAGCGATACAGTCCACAATAAAGCTGGACACGTAATTCGTGCATAATAAGGAGAAGAGTATATTGAAAAGATTATGTTTGAAAGGTTTATCGTTCTGTTTAGTTCTTGTGATGGCGTCGATGCCGCTATATGCGGGAGTCACAGGGGACGTACATGCTCGTACGCAAAAGGAATGTTTGAGTCCGTCCAAAGTACAGCTTAAATCTGACTTAAGAAAGCTTTGGACCGACCATATGATATGGACGAGGAACTATATTGTGAGCGCACTTGCAGGGTTAGAAGATCAAGAGAAAGTAAGCGCAAGACTTTTAAAAAATCAGCGGGACATCGGTAATGCGTTCAAGCCTTATTATGGGCAGGAAGCAGGCAATAAGTTTACAGAACTACTTCGAGAGCATATTTTAATTGCAGGAAAGATAGTGGATGCGGCCAAAAGTGGAAATCAGATCGAATTCGAAACGAATCATACAGAGTGGTATAGAAATACGGATGATATTGCTCGGTTTCTGAGCGGTATGAATCCCAAGTGGTCGGATAAAGAATTAAAGGGGTTACTCTATAAGCATCTACAATTGATTACGGATGAAGTCACCGCAAGGATCAAGAAGGATTGGGATGCGGATATCATGGCCTATGATATAGGAGAGACGCATATGGTCATGTTTGCTGATATTCTAGCAGATGGGATTATCAAGCAGTTCCCGAAACAATTGAAATGACCCTACAATTAGTATAAAAATAGTATAGAAGAGTAATATGAAAAAGTCCCCTCCATTAAACGTTTGGGGGGGACTAAGATGAATTAGGGTCCAGATACTAGGGTATGTGTTTACTTTGTGGATGGTGCTGGATGTGCCTTGATATAATCAAGTGCGATGTAGATCTGTTCTGCCGCATCAGCACGAGAGATAACAGCTTGTGGATGGAAATTCCGCTCTGCATCCAACTTCACAAGGCCATATGCGATTGCGCGTTGAATGGATCCACTATAATCAATGGTTAACTCGCTCTCATCATTAATTTCAGTGGGACGAAGATTGATCATAGGTAGGTTACCATGCTTCTCCATTGCTTGAGTGAGCTGATGAGTAAACTGTTCGCGTGTCCACGTCTCATTGGGATCTAGGTCTGCGGGTAATTCAATTCCGTTCACAGCAGAAATAATTAAAGTGTTTGCATACCATGCATCGTTATTAGCTAATACATAATAATCCGTAGCTTTCGGTTCTTTAGCGAATTTTACTAAATCAAGATTTAGGTCAAAAGCATTCACCATTAGTTGAACACCTTGAGCGGCTGTAATGGAAGCCTGCGGGGCGAATAGGTTACTTGTAACCCCGTGTACAATGCCTCTTTCATGCAACGCGATAATTTTATCTTGTGCAGTTACATTCGTTAGATCTGAGAAAGGTTGCGTTGCTGCAAAGCTTTGTCCTGCAATGGTTAGTGAGAAGAGTACAGCCGTAGCAGTGAGCGTTAATAATCTAAATTGGGGTTTCATGTTAGTCACCTCGTATAAGTGTATTTGGCCTTGCTATACTTACCTAGACGAAATTGGCTAAATAAGGTTGCAGGGAAATGACTGTTTACCCCTCTTGTGTTAATAATAAAAATTTGAGACAATCAAGATTAAATGGCTAGCTTCGGCACCGTAACAATAATAAGACTGAACTTTTAAGTTTTGAAAAGAGGAAATGAAATGAATAAACAATCCATTTATGGATTAACATTTGAACAACTGACAGAATGGCTTATAGAATATGGGCATAGAAAGTTTCGGGCATCACAAGTCTGGGATTGGCTTTACCGAAAGCGAGTAACAGAATTCTCAGAAATGTTGGACGTGAATAAAGAGTGTATTCAATTATTGGCAGACCATTTCACCATCCAAACCTTATCTGAACATGTTAAGCAAGAATCAAGTGATGGAACGATTAAGTTTCTGTTCAAATTAGAGGATGGTAATCTGATTGAGACAGTATTGATGAGACAGAAATATGGTTTGGCGGTTTGTGTCACAACCCAAGTTGGCTGTAACATTGGATGCAGTTTCTGTGCGAGTGGCTTAATAAAGAAAAGTCGCGATCTAACTAGCGGTGAAATTGTCGAGCAAATTATGAAGGCCCAGCACCATTTGGATCAAGCGCAACTAGATGAGAAGGTGAGTCATGTTGTGGTCATGGGAATTGGCGAGCCATTCGATAATTTCGTTAATCTAGTAGACTTCCTGCAGGTAATTAAGGATCAAAAGGGGCTAGCTATTGGTGCGAAGCGTATTACTGTATCGACCAGTGGGCTACCGGATAAAATTATTGAATTCACAGACGCTGATTTGCAGGTAAACTTAGCTATTTCTTTACATGCACCGAATAACGAACTTCGGACGCAGATTATGAAGATCAATCGTGCTTATCCAATAGAGAAATTAATGCAGGCCGTGGAGTACTATTTATCTAAGACAAATCGGAGAATTATGTTCGAATATATTCTACTCAAGGATGTAAATGACCGCAAGGAGCATGCTTTAGAGCTTGCTGAACTCATTCGCGATAAGCAAGATTTCGCAAGTGTTAACTTAATTCCATATAATCCAGTGGATGAACATAGTCAATATCAGAGAAGTGATCAAGAATCGATTCTAGCATTCTATGATACGTTGAAGAAGCAAGGCATTAACTGTACAGTTCGACTTGAGCATGGAGCAGATATTGATGCAGCTTGTGGACAACTAAGAAGTAAACAAATGAAACAATCAGAAGAAGATATTTCTGATCAAGATCGATTTGCGTTAGGATGAAAAATAGGGTTAAAGAAGCAGCGTATCCATTGATGTGGAGACGCTGCTTCTTTTTGTTTCACGTAATAATCACATGGATCTCTTCTTGGAGCTCATTCATCATCCGATCCACTAGACTGAAATCCATCGATTGTGTATAGATATTTGAAAGTTCATCCTGAAAGGATTTAGCTTCTGCCAGGTGCTGAATTGATTGTTTCATAGCTGAACTATATCGCTGGCTGACATGAAGGATTTCTTCCGCTAATGCTTCATCGGTTCCGGGCTTTATGCAGCGGGGGTATATATCGACAATCTCATCGGTGTCACGATCTGGGAAATACTCATGTGGCGCCGTGCTGTCAAATATGGCGAACTGAAGCTCCCTTACAATGAGCATATCCAAGCTATTTGGATCGAATCCGCAATGGTAAATCTCAACATCGAAACCCCGTTCGATCCCAACGGCTGCCCATTTCTTCAGCATCGTGGATTTACCGGAACCAGGTCGACCTTTGAGAAGATACCTATTCAAGCCTGCTGTTAGATTAGGGACGAAATCAACCGCACCCTTAGGTGTGGCGGCACCCAAGAACCGATGATCCACTCGGCTCTGCTTATTAAGCTTTCCATCACCGAATAGAATCTGAATATACTCGTTCGTCAATTCATCAGCACTTTTGAAATCCATATTCTCGATATATAGGACTTCCCATTCATCATGAATGCGAAGGGCTTCTGCGAAACCGGCATATGCACGGATATTTGCTTGAGAGATTTGTTCGTTCAGACTTTCGATTTCAATCTTGTGCATGCTCAGTTGTGCAGGATCACAGGCATTTCCTAAATCTACGTAATGTAGGACCGTCTCTGGAGATGTCGGTGTGATGGAATGCGATGCTGTTTCAATGACGATGCCAACCTTACAACGAGGGATGATCAGTCCATCCAACGATTCATTGTCCGAAGGGCAATGCATTAACCAGGTTTCGTGACCGTTTAACGCGATCTGATCGCTAAGGGTACTAATCAAGCTAGACTTCCCCGTTCCAGGGGGACCCTGCAGAATAAAAAGATGCTCCAATCCTTGCAGCGATGAATCCAACAAACTTGTATTTCCACTAGCTGTATTGCCATTTGCATAATAATTCCGAACGATTTCATTCATATTCTACACACCTTTCAGGGCTAATGTCTTGGTCATCATACATCGTATTATTCTCTTTTGAATAAGGTGCAACTCAAATGGGCTATTTGTGCTTGAATGATGCAATTAACTGGATTACCGAACACTTTATATATATAGAAATATTTCTATATATATGCATTCTTTTTGTCTTCAGACCAAGTTTTTCCTCATAACATATTCTGTTATACAACGTTTTTTACTTAGTCTTATTGGGTATTCTAACTAGAAGGATTAAGAAAGATAAGGAAGACAAGGAAGATATGGGAGGGTTCAGCATGAAGGTAGGAAGAACGCTTGTGGCATGTCTGTTATTGGGTTTGCTTCTGTCTGGATGTGGAGGACAAAGTGGGAAAGATGCAGGTAAGGTGAAACTTGAATTTTTTCAAAATAAACCTGAAGCAAAAGGATCATTCGACAAACTCATTCTCGAGTTTAATGAATCTCATCCGGGTATTGTCGTTAGTCAGATCAATCCACCGGATGCAGAGACTGTGCTCAAGACGAGGGTAGTTAAGAATGATATTCCCGATATCATCGGACTTGGCGCGACAGATACCTATTCTATTCTCGCACAGAGCGATATCTTTACAGATCTGACCCAGAGTAACTTGTTGGATTCCATAGATACGAATTATATTAAGATGCTGCAGGACATCACTGGGATGACCAATGTAACAGGAGTTCCGTATGCAACCAACGCTAACGGCATTATGTATAATAAAGATATTTTTAAAGAAATGGGACTCACTGTCCCTAAGACATGGGGTGAACTGATCTCCATAGCTCAGAAACTGAAGGACAATGGGAAAGTAGCATTTTATTTCACCTACAAGGACGATTGGCAGACAAGCCTTCCGTTTAATGCACTCGCGCCAAATCTGGTCGGGATTGACTTCTTCCGACAGCGGCAGGAAGGAACCGTGACGTTCCAAGAGAAGTACAGAGAGGTCGCGGAGAAACAGCTGAAGTTGCTGGATTATGGGCACGGAGATAATTTCGGTAAAAACTATGCTGATGGTAATCGTGCTTTCGCTAGCGGAGAATCGGCCATGTATATTCAGGGTAGTTGGGCAATTCCGGAGATTCGTAAGACGAACCCGAATCTGAACATGGGCTTCTTTCCGTTCCCTACGGGGGACGATCCAGACCAGAACAGACTCGTGTCAGGTGTCGATACGCTATTGACCATTTCAGAGGATACAAAGTACAAGAAAGAAGCGGAAGAGTTCATCGCTTTTCTACTGGAGCCTGAGAATATTGGGCAATACATCAAGGAACAGACGGCTTTTGCGGCTGTCATAGGTGTGGAGCAGGACGATCCAGCGGTCGCTGAGATTCAGCCTTATCTTAAATCGGGTAAGGTCATTGATTTCGCCGATCACTACATTCCGGCAGCGGTACAGCTTAACTCGATTGTACAGTCCTTTCTTCAGAATCGAGATATCGACGGTTACCTGAGAAAACTAGATTCCGAGTGGGATAAAGTTGCCAACCGGAAATAAATATGAGGATGAAGGGGGAAGGAATATGACTAAGCGGTTTACGGCTTTTTACTGGATGACACTGCCTGCCGTTCTGTTGTTCTTTGTGTTTCTGACATTGCCAGCACTTCAGGGGATTTACTATTCATTTACGAACTGGAATGGCTTTGGGAAGAACTATGACTTTGTCGGATTTAAAAATTACATTAATCTCTTTACAGATAACAATGTAGGGAACGCCTATCTATTCACCTTCAAGTTCGCGATTGTCGTTACGATTCTTATTAATATCCTTAGTCTACTCATCGCGATTGGGCTTAACGCTAAGATCAAGGCAAGGAACTTCTTTCGAGGAATTTATTTCTTGCCTAATATACTGAGTGTATTGATCGTGGGATACATATTCAATTACCTATTTTCCAATGTATTTACCGTTTGGGGTAAAAATTTAGGTATTGAGGCGCTTTCTACCAATATTCTCGGTAGCGAAAGTACGGCATGGATTGGTATCGTCATTGTTGCGGTATGGCAGGGGATTGCGTTCAATACGATTCTATATTTGGCTGGTCTTCAGACCATCCCAACGACGCTTTACGAAGCGTCTAATCTGGATGGTGCGAACCGTTGGCAGGAATTCTGGAAAATCACGTTTCCGCTAATTGCTCCATTTTTCACCATTAATATGGTGCTAGCTATGAAGAATTCACTGATGGTTTTTGACCAGATCGTTGCTCTGACCAATGGTGGACCTGGGCGTGCGACTCAGTCCATATCGCATCTGATCTACATTGGGGGATTTCAGGGTGGGGAATTCGCTTATCAGTCTGCTAACTCCGTCATTTACTTCATCGTGATTGCGGTAATTTCATTTGTACAGGTTAGATTCCTTCAAAGCAGGGAGATGGATATGTGATGAGAATCCGATTGAATTGGCCAGTGATGATTCTGATCTCACTTGGAACGTTACTTATCTTATTCCCTTTATATATGGCGATCACGATTGCTCTTAAGAATCCGGAGGAATTGGCTAAATCATTATTTGCCTTTCCAACGACCTTTCACTGGGAGAACTTTACTAATGCAATTAAAATGACGAATTTCTTTCAAGCATTACGTAACAGCGCGCTCGTTACGACAAGTACAGTTGTGCTGACACTGCTTTCAAATTCGCTGGTAGCCTACGCTATCGCACGTAACATGGACCAGAAGTTTTTCAAAGGATTGTATTTCTATTTCATCAGTGCAATGTTTATTCCATTTCCGATCATTATGTTGCCGATTGTTAAGTTGGCTTCCGCATTTCATATGACGAATTTGGTAGGTCTGACTATTCTTCATACGGTTTACGCTTTGGCGTTCAACGTATTTGTATATGTGGGGTATATCCGTTCGATCCCAGTAGCACTGGAAGAAGCAGCGAGGGTGGATGGGGCAACCACTTGGAGTACCTTCTGGCGTATTATATTCCCGCTGATGGCACCGATTAATGCAACGGTAGGTATTCTCGTATGCCTATCGACGTACAATGACTTCTTGCTTCCGCTCATTATTATTAGCGACCCAAGCATGTATACGTTGCCACTTGTGCAATATATTTTCCAGGGACAGTTTAACACAGACTTTAATTTGGCTTTCTCGTCATACCTTATGGCCATGCTACCCATGATCATCATTTATCTATTCGCCCAAAAGTGGATTATCAATGGAGTCACACAGGGAGCAGTGAAGTAATTTAATACATGATGCCAAGGATACCCCCTTATCTTAGGGGGTATCCTTGGCTATATCACATTGTAAATGGTAGATTTTTTAAAATATAAGAAAGTATAAGTTTCACTTGATACTCTATTCCTTATATTTCTGCTGAAACGGGTGCCTTAAAGTGATACGAAGTATCGCTAGCATCGGAAGCATAAGCTTTTTGAAAAAGGACGGCGAAGCCGGTTCTACTTGTTTGTTCAAATTTGTGATATGTTGTATCACAACGATTCAGTCATACTTTAATAATGCTTAGGAAATACTATGATAGTTAGAGTAACTCCAGAATTGTTTAGACATAAATGCATCATTACTAGGAGGACTAAATATGGGGACTTTAAATGGAAAAGTAGCCATTGTTACGGGAGCCGGAAGTGGTATGGGACGTGAAGAGGCAATTCTACTTGCCAAAGAAGGAGCTACCGTTGTATTAACTGATATTAACGAGGCCGCTGTTCAAGTTGTCGCTCAAGAAATTACAACGAATGGCGGAGAAGCAATAGCATTTGCACATAATGTGGCATCAGAAGAAGAGTGGATTAAGGTTGTAGAAGATACTATTAAGAAATATAGCACAATCGACGTATTGGTTAACAATGCGGGTATTTCCTTAGCAGTCAACTTGCTTGATACGACCATGGACCAATGGAACAAAGTCATGAATATCAACGTTGCAAGTGTCTTCTTAGGAATGAAGCACGTGATTCCACATATGAAAAGTAACAATGGTGGTTCGATCATCAATATTTCATCGATTGCTGGGCTAACGGGTGGGAGTGGCGCGGGAGCTTACACGGCATCCAAAGGTGCGGTACGTATGCTTTCTAAGGCAGCGGCAGTCGATTACGGGAAAGATCATATTCGCGTGAACTCTGTTCACCCTGGATTTATTGAAACTCCAATGACAACGGATATGGTTGCTGATGATAGAATGCTAGCTTGGTTCTTGTCTCAGACAGCGTTACCAAGAGTAGGACAAGCATCGGAAGTAGCTCAAGCTGTATTATTCCTCGCTTCTGACGCTTCATCCTACATTACGGGCATCGAACTACCAGTTGATGGTGGCGTGACGGCCAAATAATGAATGAATAGCACCTATGTATACCTGTACATGCAAATTATGATGTACAGGTATATAATATAGGTTATAATTTAAGCTAAGCAGTACTTATATTTCGGCAGAGACGGATACCTCAAAGTGATACGAAGTATCGCTAGCATCGGAAGCATAAACTTCTTGAAAAAGGATGGCATACCGTTTCTGCTTGGTGAGGATTAGGAGTAGTCCGGGACCGTTTGTGAATAATAGTGCATGTATTCTTATATTTCTCGCAGAAGCAGATACCTGCTAGCGATACGAAGTATCGTTAGCCACCCTATTAAGGACGGCATAGCCGTTTCTACATGTGAAGTAAATATTGTTATCGTAAAGGAGAATTAGTTATGTCAGAAGCTATTACTCAGACAACGTCTGAAGCAGAATCGCAAGCTGTATCTACAAGCCGTGAACCTAATGATGTACTGGAGCAGTTATTGCAACCTGAGGTTCAGCAATCCCTAATTGCTCTAATCGAGCAGTTACCTAAATTGACTGAGATTGTCAATGTATTGACGAAGTCATATGATTTCGCCCATTCGGTTGCTACCGATGATGTATTAAAGAATGACACGGTAGGTGCAATACAAGAAATGGTTGGACCTGTGAAGGACTCCGTGAAGAATATAGCGGTAAACGTAATAGAAGCAAAGGACCGTGCCGAGGTAAGTCAAGAAGCCATCGGTGTTTTTGGTCTGTTAAAAATGCTTAAAGAACCACAGGCGCAAAAGCTGTTCCGCTTCGTTAACGCTTATCTTCAAGTTAGTGAAGAACGTAGTAAGAAATAAATTTTTGTACAATAACTTAATAAGAGCGGAGGACACAAGATGTCACAACATATTGTTATATTAGGAGCGGGTTATGGCGGACTTCTAACAGCTTTGAGTCTTCGCAAGTATTTAAGTAAGGCTGAAGCCAAAGTAACTGTCGTAAACCAGACTCCAACACACCAAATCATCACAGAATTACACCGACTTGCAGCTGGTAATATTGCTCAAGAGGCGATTTCTATGCCATTGGAGAAGCTTTTCAAAGGGAAAGATATTAATCTGAGAATTAGCAAGGTTCAGTCCTTCTCAGTAGACAATAAAGAAGTTAAACTTTCAGACGGATCGACGTTAACTTATGATACACTAGTTGTCGGTTTGGGAAGCCAAACGGCCTTTTTCGGTATTCCAGGACTTGAACAGAATAGTATGGTCTTGAAATCTGCAGCGGATGCGAACAACATTCATAAGCATATCGAAGATCGTATACGTGAATTTGCAAAAAGTAAGAATGAAGCTGATGGAACGATTGTCATTGGTGGCGGTGGTCTATCTGGTGTCGAGTTAGTTGGCGAAATTGCTGATGGCATGCCTGCACTTGCTAAGAAATTCGGTGTAGATCCTAAATCTATCAAGTTATTACTCGTTGAAGCGGGTCCTAAAATTCTTCCTGTGTTGCCAGATCATCTCATTGAACGAGCAACGAAAAGTTTGGAATCGCGTGGTGTTCAATTCTTAACAGGTCTTCCTGTAACGAATGTTGAAGGAAATGTGATTGACCTGAAAGATGGTCAGAAGATTGTTGCCAATACATTTGTATGGACTGGTGGAGTACAAGGAAATCCTCTAGTTGGTGAATCAGGACTTGAAGTTAATCGTGGACGTGCAAGCGTTAATGAACATCTTCAATCTATTTCTCACCCAGACGTATTTGTTGCAGGGGATAGTGCTGTTTTCTTTGGTCCAGAAGGACGTCCATATCCACCTACTGCCCAGATCGCTTGGCAAATGGGAGAACTTATTGGCTACAACTTATTCGCTAAGCTTAATGACAAGTCTATGGAATCCTTTAGTCCAATTGACTCCGGAACCCTTGCAAGCTTGGGTCGTAAAGACGCTGTTGCAACGGTTGGGGCTAACTCAACTCCTCTTAAAGGGATGCCAGCATCTCTTATGAAGGAAGCAAGTAATATTCGTTACTTGTCACATATTAAAGCACTCTACAGTTTGGCATATTAAGAGGAAGTTCAAAAAGGAATCTTCCAAATACCACATACAAGAAAACAGTAAGCCAAAGATAAAGAATAACTTTGGCTTACTGTTTTTTATATCTTATATCCACCAACGACTATCCTAATAAAAGGAATATTTGAGTGCTCTGTACATCCCATTTCGTAAGTTTACTAACAATCTTAACTGGATATAGGTTAGAATTGAATATAGAAAGCAAAATAGGAGTTGTAAACATGGCAAAAGAAGAAGTGATTTTGACGCAAGAGGGATTAGATAAATTAGAGTTTGAACTTAGGGATCTTAAAACCGTGAAACGTAAAGAGTTAGCAGAGCGTCTTAAGCTAGCGATTAGTTATGGCGATTTAAAGGAAAATAGTGAATACCATTCTGCCAAAAACGATCAATCCTTCATGGAAACTAGAATAAAAATATTGGAAAAGATGCTAACTAAGGCTGTTGTTGTGGATGCAGGTAGCTTAGATCTATCCATCGTCAATGTGGGTACTACGGTCATCTTAAATGACATTGAATATTCGGAGAAAATTGAGTATCAAATTGTAGGTCCAGCTGAAGCGGATGTCCTGAATAATAAAATCTCTTATGAAAGTCCCCTAGGCAAAGAACTCATGGGTAAAAAGATTGGCAACGTGATTCATGTAACTGCACCTATGGGAATTATAAAATATGAGTTACTTGAAATAAAAACTATTTAATTATATATAAGCAATAGCGATAAAGCCTAACCGGATATAGTGTAGGCTTTATTTGTCGTGGATGGGGTTATAACGGTGGGAACCATATATGCCTGAGATCCACCCAGCCTTGACTGTTAAAGGTCACTCCACGAACAGATGGAAGATACGCGGTCTGAACTGGTTTTTCATATAAAATATGCAGTTGATGTTCCTGTATGAGACGTGTTTCAATCGTTTGAAATAATTGAGCACGTACTAGAGGATCAGATTCTCGTGTTACGTGAAGAAGTGCTGTTTCAATATCTACCCTTGTATGAGGTTCGACGTGTTCGGACATCGTTACATAAAGATCAAGCAGACGAAGTTGTTCATCCTGATCACGAATTAAAGAGAAGACAATAAGATCAGATTCCAAACGGACGGAACCTTTGAACTCCTCTGGGGAAGTAGACACGATGTTGCACACATAACCAAAGTTGGCTAGTCTATCCGCTATGAAATGGGCATCCTGTCGATATTGTGGAATGGTGGAAATTTGCAAAGTCATCGGCTGCTCCATCACTGCATCATGTACAAGATGAATGGGTTCACCGCGTAGACAAGATAGCATATGAGCTCTAATGGCTGGATCATTTAAAGGTCCGGTTTTCTTTGTGTTACAGGTAATAAATTTTCTCACGGAAGCTTTGGAATGGATCTGGCTCCATGATCCTCCTTCTGCTGAAGATGGGTTGTGAATAATGTGAAAAGGGGATAACGAGTCGGTATGATCCGATTGTTCCTTCTCCATACGCCAAGGGATTTGGATAATCTCGACGCGGTCTAAGTGCGCTCTCTCCTGGAAATAATGAGTGAATACCTCTAACACGCATACACTGTCGTTAAATTCCGTGACCTTAAAAGGCCCCGTGCCAATAGGTTTAACCCCAAAGCCTTTCTCCCCCAATTGATCCAAGCCCCTCGGAACGATGGCAGCACGGCTTGTACATAAGAAGGATAGGAATAGCTCATTCGGTTGTTTTAACTCCATGCTTACTGTGGTGGGGTTGACGGCTCTTACAGATTGTATTTGTTTGAAAATAGTGCTGTATAACGTTCTTTGCGAAGTCTCCATTAACCGTTCAAATGTAAACACAACATCATCCGCAGTCATTAGAGTGCCATTATGAAATAGGATCTCTTTGCGTAGGAAGAACGTCCACTGCGTGCGACTAGAATCCACTTCCCAGGCATGAGCGATATTCGGAAGAATCTCATGCGTGCTGCTCGACCTCCTAACGAGACCATCAAACACATGGCTAGAAACAAAAGATTCAGCTAACAGATTCATATATAAGGGATCTACGGTGTGAAGTTGCTGACGAATGGGTAGACGGAGGGTATCAATCTGTTTCTCGCTTTTCATCTCGGAATGATGTCCGAAGTAAGTAAGCAGCCACTCCTGTAGTCGATCTTGCATCGTCGATGATCTGGCATGTGCTCGAATCTGATCAATAGCATGTTTGAGATCTTGCCGACTGATCGCTTTCATCATCGATTGCGCTGCTATTTCTTCGGGATCAATCAGAAAGCGCAAGGTAGATCTGTTCCCTCGTCCACGCTTAGATAGCCAAAGAACCCAACCGTGTTCCACCATTTTACGAATGATCGTAGATGCATTACGGTGAGTGCAGTTCAGTGTGACAGCCAATTCGTCTAAGGTAACCCGAATATCTTCAGAGTTTCCATAGTGGGAATGCAGGCGTAGGAACTGATTATGTAGCTTCATAATTCGATTCACTCCTAAAATAGGAAGTTTTATAATAATTACTTCTCTTTATCTTCTTATTTTATCATCTAGAATAAGGTTTAGAAAGTAAGAAGTGGGGGGATTACCTATGATTCATAAAATCAAATCGAGAATAGATCGACCTCTTGTTGCCCTGATGGGTGCGTTCGTTCTAGCTATGGCTCATCATTATTTATTCTATGGACATCAGTTTGGTGTATCATATCCTATGTTTGTGGGGCTTTTTTACTTGTATATGTTCTACAATGCAAGGGAACAAATGGCCAAACCAGCATGGTTCGGATGGGTGTTATTTGGAGCCATTCTGTTACTTTCTTTGACGTATTCCTTATTTCAAAATCAAATCTTTCGAGGGCTCAACTTTATGGTGATTCCCTCACTAATATTCGTACATATGGCCTATACGTTTAGTGTAAGGAGACCCTCATGGTATAAGCCGCAGATCATTTCGGTGACATTAGATCATCTTATTGTGCAAAGCTTACGACATGTTCCAACTGCGTTTAGAATGGTGAAGACTTCAGCATCTAGCACCATGGGAGAGCGACGTAAAGCTGTCATAGGTAAAATATTTATGGGTCTTGCTATTGCGACGCCAGTATTAATCGTTGTCATTACCTTATTATCATCCGCAGATGGCGTATTCGATCAGATTCTCTCTGGAATTCCTGGAATGTTGAACATCTTATCCTTAGGTGAGGGCATCTTCCGGTTTATCTGGGTATGTATCGTTTGTATTTTACTATTTGGATACTTATGGGGATTTATTGACTCCAAGAAGTTCGAGTGGGGACACGAAGTAGAGATTGATCACAGGACAGGTCATGCCGTCGAGCGTTCATCTGACCCATTCAAGCTCGTGCTAGATCCTATAGTTGCGGTTACCGTATTAGTAGCGATAAATATAGTATATGTCCTGTTTGTTGTTGTGCAATTCTCGTATTTATTTGGTGCATCGGAAGGGACGTTACCGGCTGGAACTTCCTATGCAGACTATGCTAGAAGTGGGTTTCTTGAGCTTGTAGCCGTAACGACAATCAACTTTATCCTTTTGATGGGTACTCTCATCTTCAGTGAGAAAGAGCGCAATCTATTACAGAGAATAAACAATATTATGTTGTACATACTGGTTGCATGTTCTTGCGTGATGCTGTACTCCGCTTTTATCCGACTGGTCCTGTACGAACAGGCATATGGGTATACGTATATTCGATTTCTTGTTCACGCGTTCATGATCTTTCTAGCGGTATTGTTGATTATTGCAGCACTTCGAATTCACTTTACAACCATCCCATTGGCTAAGATCTATATCGTTCTTGGTTTAGTATCCTATGTAATCCTTAACTATGTGGGGATGGACATCATCATAGCCGAGAATAATATGGCGCGTTACCAAGAGAGTGGAGTGATCGATGAGGAATACTTGAGTAATTTATCAACGGACGCGGTTCCTACACTTATTCACTTTAGCTCCGAAGAACATTCAATGATTGATGATCATTTGGCACGACAACAGAAGGACTTGTCCGAGAGAAATGATGATTGGCCTTCGTTCAATCTATCTGTATATCGGGCGGAGAGAGCGCTGAATGATTATTTAGCCGAAGGGAATTAGAATGTTTTGATCCACTATACTAGTATGAAAACGGGGCTATCCATTATAGGATAGCCCCTGCTATATTTCACAGCTTGTCTTGCAGAAATGCTACGATCTTGTTAATCGTGGTTTCTGATTCAATATTTTGTAGAAGGAACTCTGATTCCTTCTTATATATAACTTGCTCTGTGTAATTTCGCAAATACTCTTCCATAACTTCGAACGGAGCTGCTTCTCTTTCTAGCCGAAGTCGGATATCGTCCTTGGTGACGTAAAGAAAGATCCGAAGGGCTCCATTTCCGAAATGCTTCCGAATGGCTTGCGCCCCTTCCTGATTAACGACGACAATGGCGGCTTGATGGGTTTCTAGGACTTGAAAAAGTTCTTCCTTCGAGACTCCGTAATTTCCCCGTTCCAGATGAACCTTCTGGAAGAAGGCAAGCCTATCTGCCATAGACTGAAATTCACCATCGGAGATAAAATGATAATGCACTCCGTCTCGCTCATTTGGACGAATGGTACGCGTAGTGTAAGGAATCACGTGAGGAATGCCTAGTTGTGCACTCAATTGTCTGGCTGTACTCTTGCGTCCTGAGCCACTCGTTCCGGTAATTACGATGACCTTATACTTTGAAGATTCGCCATGAGCCATCTCCATAGGCGAGTTATTTAACTCCTGTTTGATCGCTACTGTTTTGGATGATTTCAGCCAGTTCCACATTGCTTCTCCCGCATGCCTTTCAAGGAATGTCCTTGATGCACGGGGATTCACCTCCTTTACAATATAGCTCCTCATAACAGCTTATTTCGACATAAATCAACAAATCCCTGCGTTCGAATCCATGTGAGCAGAAATGCTTTAAATAAGGACAGAGTTACTAAGCTACGAGATAGTTAATCATTTACTTTCGTCCTTTTTTTGCATGATCAGATCCATTTTGTTCTCGATAGCATCCAGCCTTTTCTTAATATCTAATTGACTTTGATTTGTTCGAGTAGAATTTGTTAGTAATCTTCTAATAAATAGAATAAGTGAAACTACGAATAAAATAATTAATCCAAAAATAACGATTAATAGAATCAATCCGGGAATTCCTACACCACTGCCCATAACGTTGCTCATCTCCCTAAGTAGATATTTACTTATTATACCACTATTAATCGACCTGAAGATTTAGGTCGGTTTTCTTTTGGAAATAATTAAAGCCAAATGTATAACCCCACACGTCTAGTCTACGAAAGGAATTGAGAGGAGATTACATATATGAACATTACAATGAAATGGGAAACTTCTTCAAAATATAAGATAGTATAAGTTTCACTTGATACTCTATTCCTCATATTTCCATTGAAACGGTGCCGTCTTTGAAAAAGGATGGCACCGTTTCTACTTGTCCTATTAGTATAAGTTTTTTGGAGGACATCCTGCTCTACCCTGTATGATTTTTAAAAGTCTATATAAGGTGTTGAAATTACTTGAATAGCCGATACGACACCCACCATATTCCATATAAGATCATAAATTCCGAATGTAATTCAGTGAAGTATACATAGAGTGGGGATGTTAGAGTGACGAACAATGCTTCGCGTATGAAGGTAGTGAAGGTGAGGCTAGAATAGATGCAGAAAGTACATTTAATTAGCAGGAAAAGCAGGGAAAGAGAGAATTAGTTGTAAAAAGGACAGTTAAAAATGGCGATAACGCTGATAAGTGGAGTTTCCAGTAATTTAGATGTACTCCATGCAACTAAAGTTAGCTTCAGAGGGATTGGGTTGAATTTAGTTGTACTTATTGCACCTAATAGTGAATGGTGGAGGCGGAAGGTGACTATTGGTGATGGTGTTGCGGCTCATACCTGCTAGCGATACAATGTATCACTGGCATCGGAAACGTAAACTTCTTCACTATATGAACTCTTTCACCAAGTACGCCGAAAGGCGTTTTTCTAACCCGCCACATTAATCCTTTAACCAAGGACACCGAGTATAGAATAAATGCTAACGTTCAACTCGTCTTTACAGGATAAGGCCGATAATGCTAATATACGGGGGTCTTAGGGCAACGGGTATAATGAACTGCAATGAATTTCAATTGGCTGACAGACGAAAGGGGGGGGACCATGCTAATAAACAGGATTTATAGAAAGTACCTCAAAAATAATTTATTTATGAGAATGATTTTTCTGTTCTCTGTGATTACGATCGTAACCATTATTATATTAGCCTATTTGATGTTTCACTTTATGTCGCAGTCAGTAGTTCAAAGACAACTGGATATCCAGAAAGGAGCCATTCAAACTGTAAGCAATTACATCAGGGATAAGTATGACTCCGTTCAGGTGATGATGCGTGATGTATATAGAGATGGTGATCTGACTTCCAATACCTCCTACTTTCTGGAGCATACTTATGAGGAATATGTTAAGTACAGACTAGATCGCTTTTATACTGAAAGCGGCGCGCCAGGCGATACTGTAAAGTATTTCAGAAATCGTGTGGAGGATGATCCCAATATTGTAAGTCTAATGTTGTATAGCGCCGAACAGCAGTATCTATATGCATACAAAAACAGGGACTTCAAAATTGTTTCTACGAATGCTTCGCGATCCTACGTCCCTGATGCCATGTATTTGGAGGTGGGTTCGAACGTCTCCGTACCCAATATCTGGGTGCGAAAGGCGAGTGATATAGCGGAATCACCGATGTTTTCCGTGCGTGTTCCTATTAATAATAAGTCGTCACTGCGCAATATCGGGCAACTACTGGTATACTTCGATTCGGAGAGAATTTGGGATAGTCTGGACAATTATAAAGGTGATTTCAAAGGTACCATTCTTGTACTGTCAAGTGCAGGTGACGTGATATTCGATTCGTCAGATACTTATTACGGCCACAAATATCCCTATATTGAGCAAGTAAACACGTTGTATGATAGCGATGTGGTCAAAGAAGGAATGTCGATCACGAAGCTAACGGATACCCAAGGTGGTTTCACTGTACTCAGTGTGGTTCCCAAGTCGGAGTTTGCTGCGTCGTATCGCGGAATACGGAATACGATTCTCACGGTTAGTTTGATTTGTATTCTGTTTGCCATTGTGGTGTCATCCTTGTTTATCAATGGTTTCGCCAAGCGGACGCACAGTATAATAAGGTTTACAAGAAAAGTGAAGAATGGAGATATGACCGCTCGGATTAAGGATGTTAGAGATGATGAACTGGGACAGATATCCAAGAGTTTCAACGATATGCTGGAAGAACTTAATCTCTATATCGATCGGGTATATAAGGCGGAAATCAAGCAAAAACATACCGAATTGGCCGCGCTAGAGGCCAGAGTAAACCCCCACTTCTTGTACAATACGTTGGAAGTGATCCGGATGCGAGCCATTTCGCAGGGAGCTACGGACGTTGGAGAAATGATCTATAGTCTATCCGTGCTATTCAAAAGTTATGTTCAGCAAAAGCCAAGATATACGCTGAAGGATGAGCTTGAGGCCTGCCGTTTGTATTTGGAGCTATTTCGGATCCGTTATAAGGACAAGTTCTCTTATCATATACAGTGTGATAAGAAGCTGGAAGATAAAGTGGTGCTGAAAATGTCTTTACAGCCGATTATTGAGAATTATATCCTCCACGGTATGAGAACCGATAAGACCGATAATCAAATCTCGGTCACTGTGGTAGGGGAGGATGAAAATCTTCGCGTTGAAGTAAGGGATAATGGACAAGGTATTTATCCGGAGAGACTGGCAGAAGTCAAACAAGGGCTGTTGAATCCGAATGAGTACTCGGAATCCTTTGGGCTCCGTAGTATACATGAAAGACTGAAGTTGCTGTACGGTAGTTTCTACGGTGTTGATGTTCAAAGTGAGATAGGGAAGGGAACGGCCGTAACCGTATGGTTTCCTGATTTGAGGGAGGATGGAACACACGATGTATAAAGTATTTATTGTAGATGATGAACCATTTATCATAGAAGGCTTGTATGATATTGTCGATTGGGCTCAACTGGGGCTGGAAATCGTCGGTCAAGCCGAGAATGGATTAGATGCGCTGAACGCGTTAAAGGTTATTCCCACGGACATTCTTGTTACGGATATCTCCATGCCAATGATGAATGGACTCGATCTGATTCGTGCAGTTCGTGAGTTTCAGCCGGACCTTAAAGTGATCATATTAAGTGGATATGATGAATTTGGATATTTGAAAGAAGGCATGACACTAGGTATAGAAAATTATTTATTGAAGCCTATCAATCTGGAGGAATTTAAAGCAACGCTGAATATGGTAGTCGAGAAATTAAACGTCTCCCGAGTAAAATATACCTTGAACGAACATAGCATGATGATCCTGAAGGACAATGTGATGCACCGCTGGTTGAGAAACCAAATAAAACCTCAGGAGTTTCAAGAACGTGTTGATCTTCTCGGCCTTGTGGTTAATAAGCCGTTTGTGTTAGTTTCGCTTTTTCGACCTGAGCATTCTAATGCTCAGGTGTTCGAGTCTGTTATGAACCACTTGGGAAGTAGACCTGGGATTATTCCTTTTCGCGATATGGACGGGGATATTGTACTGCTGTATAACTTCGACGATCCAGAATTGGGGAAGGACGAAGCTGACAAGACAAGCCATGAGCTGATGAGCATCCTATCACCTTATCAGACTTTACACCTGTCTCTAGGTAGCGTGGAAGATATGGAAGCCGGGGCCCCTAGAAGCTACAACAATGCGAAAAAAGCTCAGGAATACTTCATGATCTTTCCAGAACAAAACATCCTTCGATATGACGACCTTAGAGACAAACAAGCGAATACTGAACGTAGTATTCCCATGGATTGGAATGAATACAACAAGTTGATTATGGCGAAAAGTAAAGAGGAACTATTGGTCTGTATAGAGAGAGATTTCGGGTCTATGCAGCAAATAGAAGGGATTAGCCCGGGACTCCTTCAAGATGTGGCTATGGAATGGATCATTCGGTTCAAAATGCAGTTGGAGGAAATCCGACATGTTGATGAACCTGAATTATACAAGAACAACTTCGATAAAATTCGCACGACGTCTTCTCTTGAGGAATTGATCGACATCATGAAAGAAGTTGCGGAGATTACAGTAGATTCACTGGCTCGCGACGTGAAGAGCCCAGTAGTTCAGCAGGTGCTTCGCTATATCAAAGAGTCTTATAACGAAGATCTGTCACTTAAGACTTTAGGAGCCATGTATAACATTCATCCTGTATATTTGGGACAGCTATTTCACAAAGAAGTTAATGAAACTTTCACCGATTATATTAACTGGTATCGGATTGAGAAGGCGAAGGAACTGCTGAAATTAACCCAGATGAAGGTTCATGAAATCGCCCGAAGTGTCGGATATTGGGAGACAGGTTACTTTTATAAACAATTTAAAAGGTATGTGGGGATTTCGCCGACAGAATATAAAGGGCTAAGCTAGTGCTACTTGCTAGAAGCCTTTTCTTTATTTTGTACATGATTTATTTAGTTTCACTCCTATTTGAAAGTGTTTTCATAAGTTAAGGTTAAGGTAGTCCTTAAGGACACAAAGACAGAAATGAACATGGTTTACTAAAAGGGAGGGTATTTAATAATGAGTACAAAAAGAAAGAAGTTTTCTCTTTTATTGACATCACTGATGGCGCTTACACTGTTGGTAACTGCATGTGGTGGAAACAATGCAACGAACAGTACAAACAATGTATCTGGATCAAAACCAGCAGAGTCTGAGAAACCTGTTGAATTGATTTGGTACACGATCGGCGCTCCACAAAAAGATCTGGATCTAGTTATGGCGGAATTCAACAAATATACCAAAGAAAAAATTAACGCAACCATCAACATGAAGATGATCGACTACGGCGATTATTCACAGAAAATGCAGGTTAATGCTGCTTCTGGTGAGCCGATGGATATTCTATTTACATCCTCATGGGCGTTTGATTATGTGCAAAATGCACGTAAAGGCGCTTTTATTGAACTAGATGATTTGCTGCAAACGCATGGTAAAGACATTGTAGCAACTCTTGATCCTGCGTTCCTGGAAGGTTCAAAAATAGATGGACATAACTATGGAGTGCCAGCTAATAAAGAGCTTCCGGCGTTAGAAGTATACCGTTTCAACAAAGAACTACTTGATAAATACAACTTGGATATTTCAAATGTGAAATCTTTCGAAGATCTGGAACCTCTGCTGAAGACAATCAAAGAGAATGAACCAGATGTTACCCCTTACGCTATGGTAAAAGATTTCGTGCCTTCGATGCCATTTGACTACGTCATTGAGAAATTACCAATGGCGGTCTATATGGACACGGCAGACTATAAAGTCGTTAACATTTTGGAAACACCAGAATTAAAAGAAACATTAAAAACAGTTCGTAAGTACTATCAAGCGGGATACATTTCACCTGAAGTGGCTACGACTACCTCAGCGGATGACCTGTTGAAGTCCGGTAAGTGGTTGGTAGACCGTGCGGCAAGTCAGCCTTTCGCCGACAATCAATGGTCTGTGAGCCAAGGATATCCGATTATTTCCACACCTGCGACAGAGTCAATTATTTACAATTGGTCGGTAATGGGTTCTATGCAAGCTATCTCTGCTAACACTAAATATCCAGAGAAAGCAATGGAATTCCTTAACTTACTAAATACAGATCCAAAACTGCGTAATATGATCGATTCTGGTATTGAAGGCGTTCACTTCGAAAAAGTTGGCGATAACGTGATGAAGAACTTGGAGAAAGCCAAAAATTACGATATGCCTACATTCTCGCTTGGTAACGTGCTGATTACTTACCTGAATGAAGGCGACCCAGAGAATAAATGGGATGAATTCAAGAAATTTAATGAAGCAGGCGTTAACGCTCCATTACTCGGCTTTAACTTCGACACTTCGAAAGTGACGACAGAACTTGCTTCGGTTCAGAATGTGAAAGAAGAATATTGGGCCGCGTTGATGACAGGAACTGTTGATTCAGAGGAATATCTGCTTAAAGCTAATGAGAAATTCAAAGCTGCTGGATTGGACAAGATCATCGAAGAAGCACAAAGACAAGTCGATGAGTGGAGAACTTTAGAAAAATAAGCAACTAGAGATTAATGAGAAAGTCGGGCGGGTGATAGCCTTTTGCCCGGTCTTTTTCATTTAGTTTTCCGAAGGTACCCATATTTTTGGGCTATATAACTGGAAACGGGTGGTATTGTAAATTTTTAATTTCAGGAGGGATAAAACGTGAAATTAGTCGGCGAGTTTTTTAGAAATGTCGTAAAGAATAAAGTTATGCTATTGATGGTTCTTCCCGGCGCGCTTTGGTTCCTCTTATTTGCCTATCTTCCAATGTTTGGGACAATCATTGCTTTCAAGGAATATCGTTTCCACCGTGATGGTTTTTGGGCCAGTATTGTAAATAGTAAATGGGTTGGACTTGATAACTTCAAATTTCTATTTAGCACGGAGGACGCTTTTATAATTACACGAAACACACTACTTTATAACATTGTTTTTATATTTGTAGGATTGGCTTTATCAGTATTGTTAGCTGTTGTTCTGTCAGAAATAACCAACAAGAAACTTTCGAAATTATACCAGACCGGCATGTTTCTCCCTTATTTTCTATCATGGGTCATCGTCGGTTATTTCACATTCAGCTTCTTAAGCTCGGACCGGGGATTGTTGAACGGGTTGTTTGAATCTTTGGGCATCGGACCGGTTCAATGGTATACGGAATCGAAATATTGGCCGTTTATTCTAGTACTTGTTTATCTATGGAAAGCAGTAGGATATAACAGTGTTGTGTATCTAGCATCTATTATGGGAATTGATAGATCGCTTTATGAGGCGGCTATGATTGATGGCGCCAACAAGCTTCAACAAATTCGTAGTATTACGCTACCGCTTCTTAGACCGATCATCACGATAATGACATTGTTAGCGATTGGAAAAATCTTTTACGCAGACTTCGGCTTGTTCTATCAAGTACCGAGAGACTCTGGAACTTTGTATGCAGTAACAAATGTTATCGATACCTATGTCTATCGTGGTCTCAAAACAACGGGTGAGATTGGCATGAGCGCAGCTGCGGGATTGTATCAATCTGTTGTAGGTTTCTCCCTTGTTATGGCATCTAACTATATCGTACGCAAGTTTGACAAGGATAACGCCTTGTTCTAAATATACCGAAGGGAGTGAGGATTATGTCTCAAAGAAAAAAGAAAGAACGCGATTTTCATAATTTATCAAAACCGATGAATATTTCGTTTAACCTCATAGCTAGCATCTTTTCCTTTCTGTGCGTATTTCCTTTTCTGTTTGTGGTCATCATTTCCCTCACAGATGAGAAATCGCTTGCCAGTAATGGTTACAGATTAATTCCAGAGAAATGGAGCTTTGAAGCTTACCGATACGTATTCGACATGGGCGATACGCTATTTCGTTCATTCGGGGTGACTATTTTTGTCACAGTCGTAGGTACTATCATCAGCTTACTGATTATGTCCTTTTACGCCTATGCTGTTTCGCGAAAAAGCTTTAGATATCGTAATTTTTTCGCCTTTTTCGCCTTCTTCACCATGTTGTTTAATGGCGGACTTGTTCCGACCTATATCGTAGTTACACAATTAATGGGTCTCAAAGATTCGATTTGGGCTTTGATTCTTCCACTGGCTGCAAACGCCTTTTATATTATGATCTTGCGGACCTTTTATAGCACGAGTGTTCCTGATGCCATTATCGAATCGGGGACAATTGATGGAGCTGGGGAGTTTCGTATTTTTCTTAAATTGGTACTTCCGTTATCCCTTCCAGGTCTAGCAACGATAGGTTTGTTCTGTACTCTTGGTTACTGGAATGACTGGTTTAATGCGTTACTCTATATTGATAGTCCTAATCTCGTACCGTTGCAATCTATGTTGATGCGTATTGAGACCAGTATGCAATTCATTATGCAGAACGCGCAGAATAGTCCGCTTGGATTAGAAGCTTTGAGATCCTTGCCACAAGACACTTCGCGGATGGCGATGGTAGTTCTGGCAACGTTACCTATTATTTTCGCATATCCGTTCTTCCAACGTTATTTCATCCAAGGCCTTACTATAGGGGCTGTTAAAGAATAAGATCCTCACAGAAGGAGAGAAGGCAACTATGATCTACAAGGATCGTAACAATTCTACTTCCGATCGGGTGGAACATTTGCTCAGTCTGATGACTTTAGAAGAGAAGATCGGCCAATTGATCCAACCATTCGGATGGCAGACTTATGAGAATATAGACGGTAAGATCGAGCTTACTGAAGCTTTCAAGAAACAGGTGGAAAATGGCGGTGTAGGTTCATTGTACGGCGTGCTTCGCGCTGATCCGTGGACGGGAGTTACAATCGAGACTGGACTATCCCCAGCAGAAGGTGCCGAGGCAGTCAATGAAATTCAGCGTTATGCAATAGAGCATTCTCGTTTGGGTATTCCTATCTTGATCGGAGAGGAATGCTCGCATGGACATATGGCGATTGGTGCCACGGTATTCCCAGTACCGCTAAGTCTCGGCAGTACTTGGAATGTGGATCTGTATCGTGAAATGTGTCGTGCTGTAGCACGGGAGACACGGAGCCAAGGGGGTGCGGTTACTTATTCTCCAGTTCTTGATGTCGTGCGTGACCCTCGTTGGGGTCGAACTGAAGAATGCTTTGGCGAAGACGCTTATCTGATCAGTGAACTGGCAGTTGCTTCTGTGGAAGGACTTCAGGGGAAATCGTTGGATCAAGAAGATAGTGTGATCGCCACGTTGAAGCATTTTGTAGGTTACGGTAGCTCAGAGGGCGGCAGAAATGCTGGGCCTGTGCATATGGGCAAGAGAGAGTTGCTTGAAGTTGATATGCTTCCGTTCAAGAAAGCGGTGGAAGCGGGCGCTGTATCAATCATGCCAGCTTATAACGAGATTGATGGTATGCCTTGTACGACGAATAGAGAGCTATTACAGGATATTCTCCGTACAGAGTGGGGATTTGACGGTATGGTCATAACCGACTGCGGGGCCATAGACATGCTGGCCTCAGGTCATGATACTGCTGATGGCGGAATGGATGCAGCTGTACAAGCAATCTCCGCGGGCATTGATATGGAGATGTCTGGTGAAATGTTCGGGAAGTACCTGCTCGAAGCTGTACGCCAAGAAAAACTAGACCCATCAATAGTTGATACTGCGGTCCGCCGTGTGCTGAATCTGAAATTCAAACTGGGATTATTTGATTCCCCGTACGCCGATCCAAAAAATGCATCCAAAGTAATTGGTAGTGAAGAGCATATCGCACTTGCCCGGAAGATTGCTGGGGAGGGCATTGTTCTATTGAAAAATGAGGGTAATATCCTTCCCCTATCTAAAGATTCGGGTAAGATCGCTGTCATTGGTCCGAATGCCGATGTGGGCTACAATCAGCTCGGAGATTATACTTCACCACAACCTAGCTCAAGGGTAACGACTGTTCTTGGCGGTATCCGGAGTAAGCTTGCAGAGGAACCAGAACGCGTTCTTTATGCTCCTGGATGCCGGATTAAAGATGATTCCAAAGAAGGCTTTGATTATGCTATTACTTGCTCAAAGCAAGCAGATACCGTTGTTATGGTTGTTGGAGGATCAAGTGCACGCGATTTTGGTGAAGGAACTATCGATCTGAAGACAGGTGCCTCAAAGGTTACGGATCATTCTTGGAGTGATATGGACTGCGGGGAAGGCATAGATCGTATGTCTTTGAAGCTATCAGGAGTTCAGCTTGAATTGATTCAAGAAATTCATAAGCTTGGCAAACCCATAGTGGTTGTCTATATAAACGGTCGTCCGATTGCGGAACCTTGGATTGAAGACAACGCAAATGCAATTCTTGAGGCTTGGTATCCAGGTCAAGAGGGTGGTCATGCGATTGCAGATATCTTGTTTGGTGATGTGAACCCGTCGGGTAAATTGACGATCTCTATACCGAAGCATGTAGGTCAGCTCCCGGTTTATTACAATGGCAAGCGTTCCAGAGGCAAACGTTATCTAGAAGACGACTCACAGCCGCGCTATCCGTTTGGCTATGGGCTGAGTTATACGGAATTTAGTTATTCCAATCTCACGGTGCAGCCGGAAGTAATATCTGCGGATGGGGTAGCTACTGTTACGTTAGAAGTAAGTAATACCGGTGACATGGAAGGTGCAGAGGTAGTACAGCTGTACATCTCCGATACAGTCAGTGTTATAACTAGACCAGCCAAAGAGCTAAAAGGTTTCCGTAAGGTGACGCTGTCTCCAGGAGAAAGCAAAACAGTTGAGTTCACGGTTGGAGCCGAACAGCTTCAGTATATTGGCTTGGATTACAAGCCAGTTGTAGAACCTGGTGAATTCCGCGTATTGGTAGGAAAACACGTGAACGATACGCTACATGCAACTTTAATTGTGCAGGAGGATTAATAAAGATGGAACGGATCAAACGTTTTATTCGAGAGCTATCCGAGTCTCAATGGTTGGATCAGCGTGAACTTCGTGATTGGGAGATCATATCATCCACATATAAACTGCCAGGAGAGTACGACAACTTGGCACCTTATACGGAGGGAGGGGACTTTGACCTTTTTCCAAGTAAACAAGGAACAACATACTTTTTTCGTTTCCGCTTAGAGATTCCACAAGATTGGCTGAAATCTCATGTCGGCTTGATATTTCAATCTGGCGGCGAAGGAATACTTCGTATAAACGGCAATTCATATCAAGGTTTAGATCGCAATCATACATTTGTTACATTAGGTGCGGACATTGTAGGACGTCCAATGGAACTTGAAATTGAATTGTTTGATCCTATTCCTGAGCCAGTGGACCCGTTGAATCAGCAGGCGGTAATTCAACCGCCAATCCGCTCGATTCAAAGCTTGATCGTTCGTGTTAATCGCCCGGTACAAAGTTTGATGTATACGGCAACTGTTATTCGTGATTCCGCCGTGTTATTGCCGGAGCAGGATTTCCGTCGTACACGCCTTATCGAGGCGTTGTATAGCGCTATGGATGAATTTGTAGCACTTGATGAAGCATCCATTCGGGAGGGCAACCTCGTTACGGAAATAGATTTACGCTTGAAGAAGAGAACTGGGGAAATCGGCGGGAATACCGAAGGTACGATTCACATGGTTGGGCAATCACACATTGATATCGCCTGGTTATGGCCGGTAAGGGAGACAGTTCGTAAGGCGAGTCGAACTTTCTCAACGGTTGATGCGCTCATGAATGAGTACCCAGAGTATCAATACGCTCAAAGCCAGCCTCTATTGTTTGCTTTCTTAAAGGATAACGACCCTGAACTTTATGAAAGAGTGAAGGAAAGAATTAAAGAAGGACGTTGGGAACTCGTTGGCGGAATGTGGGTTGAACCTGATTTGAACATTCCAAGCGGCGAATCTCTCATGCGCCAAATGTTATATGGGCAAAGATTCTATGAGGAAGAGTTCGGTATGACCTCTGAAATCGAATGGTTGCCGGATACGTTCGGATACTGTGCCTCTCTGCCGCAGATTCTGAAGCATGGTGGAATTCAGTACTTCATGACGACGAAGCTTGGATGGAACGATACGAATGTATTCCCTTATGATCTATTCCACTGGGTCGGCATTGATGGAACACCTATGTTGTCTTATCTGAATCATGGTGTAAATGAAAGTACGCTGCCGAAAGATGTACATGAACATTGGCAGTCTTTCCGGGAGAAAGCGAAGCATAACGAGCAGATGTTACTATATGGACATGGAGACGGTGGCGGTGGTGCCACTCGCGAAATGTTGGAATACATTAATCGTGCGGATCTAATGGTTGGACAACCAGCTAGTAAGTACAGCACAGCCGCTGACTTTTTCGCTGGTATTACGGAAGCATCACCGCAGCTACCAGAGTGGCATGGAGACCTATATCTTGAACTTCATCGGGGAACTTATACTACGCATGGCCGCAATAAGCTGAACAACCGGAAGGCTGAGGTTCTATATCGGGAAGCTGAAATGTGGAACACACTTGCAGCGCCGGATATGGAGACAGGTCTACGGGATGAGGCTAGTCAGTCACTGCATGATGGCTGGAAACTAATTTTACTCAACCAATTCCACGACATTATTCCGGGTTCCGCGATTACAGAAACATATGTAACTTCGATGAAGGAATATACGGAAATTTTTGAACATGGAAATAAGGGTCTTGCTCAAGGTTTGGAAGTGTTAGCTGAACAAGTAAATACAGAGGGCGAAGGTACGCCTTATATCATATTCAACAGTCTAGGCTGGTCACGAGATGCCATCATTGAAATTACGAGTGAGGACGAATGGACTGGACAAGCTGCTTATGACGGAGAAGGAACCCGTCTCGACATGGATATCACAGCTAATGAAGCGGAAGATAAGACTATAGCTTGGATACGTGTACCAAACGCACCTGCGCTTGGTTATAAGACGATTTGGCTGAGAAACGTGGACGAAAAAAACTCTGCTGCTTCTATCCATTCTGGAACCCATCGAGAAGTTAGTTTGAACAAAGAGTGGGAGACCGAATACTACCGTATACGTTTCAATGATCGGGGTGAAATTGTTAGCCTGTTTGATAAAGCAGCAAAGCGGGAAGCAATTAAGCCTGGAGAAAGTGCGAACCGATTACATTTCTTCCATGATCGTCCAACGCTTTGGGATGCTTGGGATATTGATACTCGGTATGAAGAGCAACCAGCCGGAGATGCTGAGCTTCTGGAGATGAGACTTCTTAGCTCTGGAGTCATTCAGGATGTGCTGCGTTTCCGCTGGAAGCTGAATCAATCGGAGATTACACAAGACATGATTCTATATCATCATGATCAGCGCATTGATTTCAAGACGAAAGTAAGCTGGAATGAATCTCATAAATTGCTCAAGGTCGGCTTCCCTGTAGATGTAGTAACGGACAAAGCGACGTATGAAATTCCGTTCGGCGCACTAGAACGTCCAACTCATCGGAATACAAGCTGGGAACAGGCACAGTATGAAGTGTGTGGCCATCGTTTTGCGGATGTATCTGAACGTGGATATGGTGTCAGCTTGTTGAATGATTGCAAGTACGGTTATGACATTCAAGGCAGTACCATTCGCCTGTCATTGTTACGCGCACCGAAATGGCCAGATGTAACAGCAGATCTGGGGGAGCATGAGTTCACATACTCACTCTACCCTCATACTGAGGATTGGCGTCAAGCTCATACTCTCAGAAAAGCAGCTGAACTGAACCATGCTCCTGTTGTTGTACAATCCCAGACTAAACAAGGTTCGCTACCGAGCATGCAATCCTTAATCCACTTCTCAGGACAACATGTTATTCTCGATACGGTTAAACCGTCCGAGGATGGAATAGGCAGTATCTTGCGTTTTTACGAATCCACAGGTGGTCGTGAAACGGTAGAACTAAACTGGCCGCAGGCTTGTACTAACATCTTCGTGTCCAATGCTTTGGAGCAAGAGATGGACAAGATAGAACATGAGGGTGGTCGGATTGAACTGCAATTCGCCCCGTATGAGATCAAGACCATTAAAATTAACTACTAAAAATATGTATAACATAAAGGAGCGAGAATACCATGGAACAATTCAGACTTCCCAAAATACCGATGCCTGAGCTTACATTACCGGTAGCTATACAAGAAGTACTGGCCGAAGCCGAGGAAAAGTTGGCTCATCGACCGAAGCTATTGCAACTGTTCAAAAATTGTTTTCCCAATACGCTAGAAACAACAACGAAACTGATGGATGATGGAACAACCTTTGTCATTACTGGAGACATCCCGGCTTCGTGGCTGCGCGACTCGGTGGAGCAGGTGATTCAATACGTACCGTTTGCCAAGGATGATTCCGACTTGCAACGTATCATAGGCGGGCTTATTAAACGTCATATTCAATATATTCATATCGATCCGTATGCTAATGCATTCAACGAGTCTGCTAACGATTGGCATTGGAATACTACGGATGTTACTGACATGTCACCATGGGTATGGGAACGTAAATTTGAGATCGATTCTTTGTGTTTTGTTGTTCGTCTGGCCTATACCTACTGGAAAGAGACGGAGTTAACGGATATCTTCAACGCTGATTTCAAGTCGGCAATGAGATGTATCTTTGACCTGTTCAAAACAGAGCAACATCATTTCGAGCAGTCTCCTTATCGATTCACTCGGAATAATGGAATTCCTGAGGATTCATTACGTAACAATGGGCTTGGAATGCCAGTCAATTATACGGGCATGATCTGGTCCGGCTTCCGCTCTAGTGACGATGCTTGCGATTTCCACTACAACATTCCAGGTAACATGTTCGCGGTTGTGGCGCTTCGTCAGATGCAGGAATTTGCGGAATGGGTATTCCGTGATATGGAATTCCTAGCTGAACTGAAAGATTTGGAATTAGAAGTTGATCATGGTATCAAATTATATGGTATTTATCGTCATCCTGAATTTGGACCGATCTATGCTTATGAAACAGATGGATTCGGAAATTACTGCTTGATGGACGATGCAGGCACTCCGGGATTGATGTCTATCCCTTATCTTGGTTACTTGACTGCGGACGATCCCATTTATCAGAATACTAGACGTTTTGCGTTGAGCAAAGAGAACCCATTCTACTTCGAAGGTAAAGTGGCGAAAGGTATCGGTAGTCCGCATACGCCAGAGAACTACATTTGGCATATGGCG
This sequence comes from Paenibacillus sp. FA6, assembly GCF_051550225.1. Lineage (NCBI taxonomy): Bacteria > Bacillati > Bacillota > Bacilli > Caryophanales > Paenibacillaceae > Paenibacillus > Paenibacillus sp. FA6. Next base: position 5,318,070 of record NZ_CP188820.1, read on the forward strand.
TTATCCATGCAGGGAATTACGGCTCAGACGGCTGAAGAAAAATTAGAAATGATCGCTATGCTGGAGAGTACGGATGCTGACACTGGATATATGCATGAAGGATTCCACGTAGACGATCCAACGGTTTTCACCCGTAAGTGGTTTGCATGGTCAAATAGTCTGTTCTCACAGCTTGTGTATCGTGCGATGAAGGAAGGCATTCTCTAAGCCTGACTTATAAAAGGCAAATCGGGATTGACCTGAAATATAAATGCTTTTAATGAAAAGGAGATATGAAAATGAGTAAAATTATCGGAGAAAAATTGTCGAACATCCCTTGGCAGGAGAAGCCTGCCAACATCAACGCGCCGATCTGGCGGTATAGCGCCAATCCGATTATTAATCGGGATGCTATTCCCAATTCGAACAGTGTATTCAACTCGGCCGTTGTTCCTTTTGAAGGCAAATTTGCCGGCGTATTCCGCTGCGACTCCAAGTCTGTCAGCATGGACATTTTCGCTGGTTTCAGTGACGATGGCGTGAACTGGACAATCAATCACGATCCTATCGTGTTTGAGGGAGACGAAGAAATAATTAAGCGCGAATACCGTTATGATCCACGGGTCATCAAAATTGAAGACCGCTTCTATATTACGTGGTGCAATGGCTATCATGGCCCTACCATCGGAATTGCCTATACGACCGATTTCAAAACTTTCCACCAATTGGAAAATGCCTTCTTGCCTTATAACCGCAATGGTGTGTTGTTCCCGCGTAAAATCAATGATCATTATGCTATGGTCAGCCGCCCAAGTGATACGGGCCACACTCCTTTCGGGGACATTTTTTACAGCGTAAGTCCTGATCTTACCTTCTGGGGTAAGCACCGTTTTGTAATGGGCACAGTAGATGGAGATGCATCGGCTTGGCAGTCCAAGAAAATTGGCCCAGGTCCTGTTCCAATCGAAACTGACAAGGGTTGGCTGTTGATTTATCATGGGGTAATCAACACCTGCAATGGGTTTGTATATCGTATGGGTGTCGCACTCTTGGATATTAATGAGCCGTGGAAGGTTATAGCGCGCTCACGTAATTATATTATGGGACCTGAAACGTTGTACGAATGTGTGGGAGATGTTCCGAATGTAACCTTCCCTTGTGCTGCTTTGACGGATGCGGAAACCGGACGGATTGCCGTTTACTATGGCTGTGCGGATACGGTAACGGGACTGGCATTTACAACTGTTGATGAGTTGCTCGATTACATGGAGAAGTATCCTCTGGAAGTAGAGTCTTAATAGACTGAACGGATAGAACTACAGAGGGAATATCGACCGAATGAGGTCGATGTTCCCTTCTGATAATAAAGGTTAAATGAAAGGGGAGTCATGTGGATTATGACTAACAAAAGAACAGCGCACATTATTTCACACACACACTGGGACCGGGAATGGTACTTACCTTATGAGAAGCATCATGTCCGTCTAGTCCAGTTGGTGGATGCATTACTGGATAAATTAGATGGAGATTCGGAATTCAAGAGTTTCTATTTGGATGGACAGACGATTATTCTGGAGGATTATCTCCAGGTTCGTCCGGAGAATCAGGAGCGGCTGCAACGACATATTACAGATGGGCGGCTGTTGATTGGCCCTTGGTATATATTGCAGGATGCGTTTCTAACGAGCGGAGAAGCGAACGTACGTAACATGCAGATCGGGCATCGGGATTCCAAACGTTACGGTGAGCCATCGAAGATTGGCTATTTCCCTGATACATTTGGCTTAGTCGGCCAAACCCCACAGCTCATGTTGCAATCCGGCATCACAAATGCCTTCTTCGGGCGTGGTGTAAAGCCAACTGGATTCAACAATATGGTGTCAGATGGCGACTATGAGTCATCGTTCTCCGAGTTGGTCTGGGAAGGACCGGATGGTTCCAAAGTGCTCGGCATTTTGTTTGCCAACTGGTACTCTAACGGGAATGAAGTGCCTACCGATGAAACGGAGGCAAAGACATTTTGGGATAAGAAGCTGGCAGATGCGGAGAAATATGCATCGACAGATCAGCTACTGTTCATGAATGGTTGTGATCATCAACCGTTGCAACTGGATCTACCGGAAGCGATCGAGAAGGCGAAAGAACTGTACCCGGATACGGAGTTTATTCATTCGAACTTCCCAGATTACCTACGCGCAGTTGAGGGCGCCGGGGATCGTGAATTGTCATCGGTAAAAGGCGAGCTTCGTAGCCAACGTACGGATGGTTGGGGCACGCTTGTGAATACGGCATCAGCTCGTGTATACCTGAAGCAGATGAATCAAGAAGGACAAGCGATACTAGAGAAGGTCGCTGAACCACTTGCATCTATCGCTCATGTGTTGGGACAAGACTATCCGCATCATTTGTTTACTTATGCTTGGAAGACGTTGATGCAGAACCATCCGCACGATAGTATTTGTGGATGTAGCGTAGATGAAGTTCATCGTGAGATGGTTACGCGCTTCGACAAGAGCCGCCATGTGGCAGAGAGCATCATTGATGACAGCAAACGTATCATTGCTGAAGCAGTGAACACTTCAGGCTTTGCTCAGTTTGGTGAAGATCCTCTACCACTTCTCGTGATGAACACGACCGGATGGAGCCGTACGGGAACCATATCGATTGAGTTGGACGCTGCTCGTTTGTATTTACGGGAAGGATTCACGCTTGAGGAGACTGCGCAGCGGATGAAGGACGTTGATCTTTCCGGCCGTCTGCTTGTTGATGAGCAAGGAAATATGCTGAATTGCACGGTGGAAGATCTAGGTCTTCTGTTCGGCTACGATTTGCCTAACGATAAATTCCGCCAGCCGTATATGTGTCGCAAGGTCAAATTGACGTTCCAAGCAGAGGATGTACCAGCTATTGGCTTGCGTACGTATGCTTGGGTACGGAAAGAAGGCGCTCTAGCTTCTAGCGATTCTTTATTTACGGGAGACCGTACGATGGAGAATGCTACGATGAAAGTGAATGTTGCCAATGACGGTTCATTCACGCTGACTGACAAAACAACAGGCCGTATCTACAGTGATCTTGGAGTATATGAGAATACTGGAGATATCGGTAACGAATATATGTACAGACAACCTGATGGTGAGAAGACGTTGACGACGAAGGGGCTTACTGCAGGGATCTCCGTGCTGGAAGATACACCTTATCGCGCTTCGGTAGAAGTTACCCATGACTGGGAAATTCCTACATCAGCTGATGAGAAGTTAGATGAAGAACAACGGGCATTGGTGTATTATCCAGAGCGTACTGCACAGCGAAGTAGCCAGACTGTGATCTTGAAGATCCGTACGGTTATTACGCTGGAGCAGGGCGGAAAAGGCGTGCAAATCGAGACGAAACTGGATAACCAAGCGAAGGATCACCGTGTTCGGGCATTATTCCCTACCGATCTACAGACCGCTGTACATCATATTGATTCGATGTTTGAGGTTGTGAAGCGGGATAATGAGCCTGCGCCAGAATGGCAAAATCCGAGCAATACGCAACATCAGCAAGCTTTCGTTGACGTAAGCGATGGAACTGCTGGACTTACGGTTGCCAATCTCGGCCTGAATGAGTATGAAATTTTACGTGACGGTCGAAATACAATCGCGATCACATTGCTCCGCAGTGTGGGAGAACTTGGCGATTGGGGATTGTTCCCTACACCGGAAGCGCAATGCCTTGGTGAGCATACCGTCCGTATGGAGCTCATTCCACACACGGGAGACGGTATGACGTCTGGTGCTTATGCTGAAGCTTATCAGTTCCAGATTCCTTGGACTGTGTGCCAAAGCGACGTTCATGAAGGTCCGATTTCTCCTGCGTATACTCCTTTTAAATGGGAGAATGCAGAGCTTGCCTTCTCTTCGATGAAGATGAACGAAGAGAGTGGAGATCTTATGCTACGTTGGTACAACATGAGCAAGGAACAAACTGAACTTACATTAAGTACAGACATTCCTTGTGAACACTTCTACAAAACAACAATATTGGAAGAGGCCATGCCGCCGTTAGCGAAGAATGCCGTAGATGGTTTGTCTATGGTAATCGCACCATACGAAATTGTGACGACAGGCCTTCGTCTTTATTAAAAATATAAGGGAGTATAAGTTTGACTTGACACTCTATTCCTTATATTTCCGCTGAAACGGGTGCCTTAAAGCGATACGAAGTATCGCTAGCATCGGAAGCATAATCTTTTTGAAAAAGGACGGCGAAGCCGTTTCTACTTGTTAACATGTAATTCAATTAAGAGGTGCAGAGAGGGGCTTTTTTCAGTCATTTAAGTGACCGGGAAAGCCCCCTTTTATTTATTGTACTATGGACAATCAGACAAGAGGAGGTAGAGAAAATGAAACTACATTTGAACGGCGTGACGGAAGAGATGTCACAAGGTGTAGCTCAGTTAGCTGACATGCTTGGTTTTCAACTTCACCCAGATGGATTGGTTATTGACGTTATTCAGGAAGAAGGCCCCCTGATAGTTTCTTTAATCGGATGCAAGGGACGTATGAGTTTATTGAGCAAATGATCCATACAGCGGCAAAGACATTCCGCTCGAAGCGGATTCATATCGGTATGGATGAAGCCTTTCAGGTCGGATTGGGGCGTTATTCACATGTGGAACTCTAGCGCTCCAAATTACGGTAAGACCTGGACTACGAGTCATCCAGCACTCCGGGCCGCCAAGAACAAAGGGTTAAAGGAAGTATTTGCTACGGCATGGGGTGACAACGGGATTGAAACGAACCATTATGTCATTTTAGCTGGACTCCAGTTGTTTGCGGAACACGGCTATGGAGATGAGGTAGACGACGTACATCTAGACAAACGCCTGAAGGCCTGTACCGGGCATGCCAACTCCACTCTATGAGTTATTCGAAAGCTATGAGAAGCTTGCTAGTATTTTATCTTTGAAATCGACACTTGGTGTACGTATCAAGCGAAGCTATGATACCAAACAAGTGGAGGAATTGAAGACCATAGTCAGCACCGAATTACCAGAACTGATCACGCGCGTGGAGGAGCTACGACTGGCTCACCGCAAGATGTGGATGCTCACCTATAAGGCGTTTGGTTGGGAAGTGCTCGATATCCGTTATGGCGGATTAATGGCCCGTATCCAATCGGCCGGAGACCGAATTATGGATTATGTAGAAGGGCATGTTCCTGCTCTGGAAGAGCTGGAGGCTGTGCGTCTGATCTTTGACCAGAATGGCGTGCCGACGGCACCTCTTCATGTGAATGCATCTTATCAATCGATTGTAACAACGTCTGCGCTGACTTAAGATAGGTCGCCTTTTTGATTAAATAGCGGGTCTTCTACTATGCATAATCGACTTACTTGCCGTTACAGACAACTTGGCTTACCATAATACTGTCGAGATTTATGTATCACAATAAAGGATGTAGCAGCTATGAACAAAACAGAGCGTTTGTTAGCCATCGTACTTGAGTTGCAACGCAAAGGGGTTTTGCGAGCGGAAGATCTAGCGGCAATATTTGAAACGAGTAGAAGGACCATATATCGGGATATTCAAGCGCTTAGTGAGGCAGGAGTGCCAGTTGTAGGCTCTCCTGGGCTAGGATATTCTCTGATGGAGGGCTACTTCTTGCCGCCCGTGAGCTTCACGGTTGAAGAAGCCGTAGTGTTGCTCATTGGAGCTGACTTTATCGAACAAAAATTTGATATAAGCTATGGTGCGAGGGCACAAACCTCTCAAAGGAAAATTGAAGCTATTTTACCGGAAAGTGTTCGAAGAGAGGCGACTCGAGTGCGTACAAGCATTAGATTATTAGCTTCAGGTGAGGCTGTAAATAGTGGACAAGAGAAAGAATACATAGAAACATGGCGCCAGTCTATATTGGAGGAGCGGAAGGTAAATTTCTATTATTCGAAAGTCACATCTGCAGATGGTGACAAGCGAGATAGCGTTCGTACCGTTGCCCCTTATGGACTTGTGCTTGTCAGTGGTGCATGGATATTGATTGCACGATGTGATTTGCGGCAGGAGCTACGCCATTTCCGATTATCTCGGATGAGTAACCTTACCGTTCTAGAAGACAGATTCAAGGTTCCGTCGAATTTTAATTTGCAGGATTACCAACCTGCAGATGATCGCCATTTATGTGTTCGTATTCAAGCGAACCATACCATTTCTGATAAAATAAAAGAATCGAATAACTTTTATATGGAATCATTAGAGGATCATCAGGATGGATTGATTGTGACCCTTCGTGTCCGACAGATCGAGGAAATACTATCTTGGGTGCTCGGGTGGGGGGCAGAGGTTGTTGTACTAGAGCCCGAATCACTTCGGGACCGAGTTCGTGAAGAAGCTGAAAGAATGTTAAAACGCTACTGACATACTGTTGTCAGTAGCGTTTCTGTATAGTGAGACTAGTTAAAGAAAAGGAGTTGTCTAAAGTTTATGAATACGCTCGAATCATTGAAGTGTTTGGAAGAAATAACGAATACCTATCTGGATGAATTAAATGTTCTCAGTATAGAACAACTGACTCGACAACCGAGTGAGAATGAATGGTCTATTGGCCAAATGTATCTTCATTTGATTGGTTCTGCATTGTTCATGCAAATTCGTAGCATTGAGGAATGCATGACGCAAGCGGATACTTTTAGCACCACAGAGGGGAAAACAGAGGCAGGGAAAGCTATATTTGAACAAGGTGGATTTCCACCAATCCGTATTCATGTCCCAGCTTCACCGCAGTACACGCCTCAACAACCCAGAGATAAAGAACAAATTACCGAAGGTCTGAACACAGTGCTACGTCGAATGAAAGAGATCGAGCCCCGGCTGGACCAATCATCGTTGCTCAATACCGCTCCACATCCTAGACTCGGTGCGTTAAATGCGAGGGAATGGTTTATATTCGTCGAGATGCATTACCGCCATCATTTATTACAGAAGGATCGTTTGAAACAATATCGATAATGCTAGAAATCTATATATAGAACAACAGCAGGCCTAGGATAACCAATCCTAGGCCTGCTGTTTATAGATCAGCTATTAACTTAAAGCTCCCAATCCGAAACGTATTCTCGTGTCTGCCCATCTATCGTGATGGCAGTCTTTAACTTATATACGTTACTATTGTTCGACTCAGAAAGGCATAGTTGGTGCATCTCTTGGCCGCCCACAGCAAGGGTATTAGCAAGTGTAGATTGATCTAGTAGTGATCCATCTTCTGTATACAACGATACCGTCATCCCATACTGATAGCTGGAGGATACATCTTTGTTGATTACCCCAATTTGTGCGACAAGGGGCTTAGTCGGAAGTAAGTTACTTCTGCGTAACGACGGTCGTACGCTCAGCATATGTGGGGTGACTAATGTAAGGACAAGCTCCATTGGAGCGGTATATCCATCCTCCACCATGACCTCAAGCGCATGTTCGCCGGACTCAAGTACAATTCGCCCCATCGAATGAGTGTCAGAACCCTGTCGAGCTCCATCTGGATCAGATGAGATTGGACTAGATATATCACGTCCATCACACTTCAAAGCAAACTTAACGTTATGATTGCCATTGACCGTGGTATTGTCCTGAGCAGGCAGTGATACATCATATATTCCGCTATGTTCAACGAAGATTTCTATACGTTCCGATTCGGCTGATGACGGGATGGTAATGACACCCGGCACGGATACTGGATCGTATGAATAATCACTTAATTGTATGGACGTATCTAAAGCCTTTCCGCCATAGTAACTTTCTGTAGGTCCAAGGTAGCTTGGTTCTAAATCACCATGATCTATAACAATCTTCTGCAGAACCGCAATCGGATCGACCATCCAAATGGTTAAAGTATGATAGCCTGGTTCAGCAATGTGATGTACGCTAACAGCTGTACGTATGTTGTGGATGACACTTACTTCCCAGTCCTTCTCATGGAATGAGCCATCAGGCATCCGTAACATCGCATCGCATATCTCTACTGGACCATCATCGAAGGAGACGCCTAGTCTTAGCCCCATTCCCGGAACGAAATCATTCGATGGCGCAAGAAGTAGAGACACCGTGACTTCCTCAGGCTGAACTAGATACACTTGATATTCCAGACGTGGAGATTTCTCTGGCACCGGAGGATCCGCGCAAGGAGTCGTGACAGGGAAGACGGCCATCGAGGAGAGGGTTCGACCGTAACCATCGATGCGCTCCCACTCAGCACTAGATGCTGCTATCTTACGAGTATAATTCTCTGCTTCAATAGATACATATCCATTCGTCTCCATGTGCCCGATTAGCGTCCCACGCTTTGGACTTACGGGATGGAAAATGCTCAGCTGGATGTTGACTTTGACATCATCAGCACCGATGACGGTGATCGTCTCGGTAACAGCCTCACCTTGAGGAGCTGCCTCCCAATCAATGTCTACCCAGATCCGCTTCTGCTTCAGAACCTGACCTTCTGATGAAGTTATTGTAATCCAAGGGACATCTACATGAACGCTGTAGTTAAAGGGAGATGAGCGTTTATTGAATATTTCGAAATATCGCTTCTCCTGCGTGAACACATCGAATCTAGGCAATGCGCACAACGAATCATTACCATTGCTTGGCCATACATTTATGGAACCCTCCACGGAAACGCCCATTTCTGCGCCTTCTTGTTCTTCTACACGCCCAACCTCTGGCATGATGTTATGAGGGGGTTGGTTCCAATACGTATACCCAATATGCGTCTGGTCCATCATATGATCCCATTTGCCCAACGATAGCCGTTTGTTATAGTCGAATGTGAGTTCTTGATCTGCTTCAAACAGAAGCTCGGCAGCACGCGCTTCTACATTAGCCATGATCCGGCCTTGTTGAGCATACAACTTACTTTTCTCTGCATGGACATACAGCTCAAGCACTTGAGCTGAAGCCTTTACAGGGTATAGTACTAATTGGAAGAAGGTATCTTGGAGATGCCCTGGAAGCTGACCAAATAATCGTTCTGCTCGGACGGTAATATCACGGAATTCCGCAACAACGGTTTCAGCTTCTTTATAGTTGATAAGGCTGTAAAGATCTACGGCATTCAACAACTCCGGTTTTAATCGACCATTATATTTAGTATAACGCTCTAATAAGTCAGTAATTTCATCAGCATGTTCAGCACCGAACTGACGATTCACCCATTGGAGTGTATACGAATGGAAGTTATCTTTCGTGAAATGTTCAATATTCCAAGCCATACGTAGGAAATATTCCATTGGGAATTCCATAGGCTTCAAATCGCCGACATTAAGAATCCATATTCGGTCCGCACCGTATTCATATGCTTTGTGCATTTGCTCCCATATTTTCTGAATCGGTACGGTGTTAAGCCATTTATAAGAACGAGGACCACCGACATAATCGAGATGGTAATATACGCCTGCTCCACCAGAGCGAGTGCGTTCTTCATCTGTGGGTACTCTTCGTAGATTACCATGGTTATCATCTGACCACAGTAGGGTGATATCATCCGGTACTCTCATCCCGTTTTCATAGTAATCTTGAACTTCCTTATACAGAGCCCACAGTTGAGGTACCTGTGTTACATCGGAATTCATCTCGGTAGCGATAATTTTACGCTGATCTTCCACAACATGTTGCAGCAGATCTACCTTCTCTTCAAAAGACAGGTGTCCACCCATCGGTTCATCGCCATCCCCACGCATGCCAAGCGTAACAATGGTCTCGTAATCACGACTGCGTGAGATCCCTTCCTCCCAGAAACGATACAGCACGTCACGATTCAGTGAATAATCCCATGGACCTTGCTTATGTTTCTTCCAATCTCCGTGTGGGCGAAGCATCGGTTCATGGTGAGATGTGCCAATGACAATACCGTAGTAATCAGCTACCTTGGGATTAAGGGGATCATCCTCGTGGAAGGTGTTATCCCACATCGCTGGCCATAGATAATTCGCCTTAAGACGTAGAAGTAACTCAAATATACTCTCGTAAAAGTTGTGATTCATATCATCATAATTAGAGCGAGCCCAAGCCATGAGTGAAGGACCTTCATCGTTGAGGAAAATACCGCGATATTTCACAGACGGTTCTCCCTGCTTGTACACGCCTGGTTTAACATACAAGTCGCTTTGTTGAATGGTTGGAACGTCTGCCCACCAATGCCAAGGTGATACACCGATGTTCTCGGAGACATCATACATGCCAAAGATCGTACCCCTCTTATCGCTTCCTGCGATGACGAGTGCATGCTCTATGCCTGGAAGTGGGTTGATTACCGTCTGGATCACAAAGGATTCCCATTGATTAGCTACACCGTGTGTGTCGATTTTCCCATCCGTAATGAGTTGGTCAATGAGTGGACTCTGACCGATGGTACCTATTAGAACGATATGACCGGATGGCTCGGACAACTCATGGATTAGACTAGGCGAGTGTAGGGTAACCCTAGTGATATCTTTACATAGGTCCTTGGCTGCGCGCGTGACTCCTGGGTCTTCAGTCGAAGAAATGTAGAGATTAGCAACCTTCCCTTGATGAACCAGTTGGAGATAATCTTGCTCCATATGAGAATGAATATAGTTATGATTAAACATGAGGAACCCCCTCGTGAATGATATATTTTGGTGAATTTTTGAACAACTTCTATTCGATCATGCTATCATATTTGTACCACGGCAGGGTACCATACAAACTATAGTAAACACTTTGAGAAATGATATTTACATTGATAGGTTTTTAGAGTCTTTTTGAAATAGTATTATGACTGCAGAGAGGGGAGCACATCATGTTTAAAGTTATTTTAGTAGATGATGAAATGTTTACACGTAAAGGGTTAATTAAATTGATAGACTGGGAAGCTTGTGGATTCGAAGTTGTAGGGGAAGCTGACAATGGGGAAGATGCCTTAGAATTGATAGGGAGTATTCAGCCCGATTTAGTCATTACGGATATCCGTATGCCTGTACTTGATGGGCTTGAGCTCATACGTAGGGTTACCGAGGAAGGGGACGCAGATCCCGTATTTATTATTCTCAGTGGATATGATGATTTTAATTATGCCCAAAAGGCAGTGAGATATGGTGTACATGATTTCATTCTAAAACCCATAGATGAGATTGAATTCACTGAAACACTTCAAGCATTAACCATTAAGCTAGCCCGTGATCAAGAGGATCGTAGTATTAAGGATAACTTACTGACCGGTGCGATGATTGAGACACTTATACTGGATCATCCAGACGATGCTTTCTTGGCTGAATGGGAAGATCGATTGATGTTAAAAGAAGTGAATGGTCTATATTATATGTTTGCAGAGTTGAATGATATCCATCTTTCAACTGAAGATGGGATGTCTCCAAGCCTTTCAGGATTTAGGGAAATTCTGCAACGGACTCTCCAACGGATCACAGGGGGCGGACAGCCCTTCTATTTGCATGAGCATCGCAACCGTGTTGGTTTCATCATTCCAGACAGTATGCTGCAGCCCTTCCAAGGTAAGATTAGACCATTCGCAGAAGTCCTGCTGCAACAGCTGAGGAATGAATGTGGTTTCAGAATTTTCTTGTATGCAGGGTGCAAGGTAGGCTGCTTAACGGACATACGTGATTCGTATCGAAGTGCTAAGGAAGCGCTCCAATACAAATATGTGCATGATGATACAGGTATCGTTATTCATGATGAAGGCTCCATGCAGGCGCTTCAATATATGAGTCTGGACGATAAGCTGTATAGCCAACTGGTTGAACAGATCGAGGAGATGGCATCTGAAAATCTGGACAAAACGATTGATGAGATATTTGATAACTTCCGTGACAAATGTTATGCACCAGAAGCCGTGAAAACGAATATCCATCAATGCGTGACGATGATCGTTAGAATCATTCATGAAATGGATGGTGATGAGCAGGAAATCACTACATTAGAGATGCTACTGGACTGGCATGACTTGAATCTGTCTCTTAGCGAGTTAAGACGAATCTTCATGACATTTGCAGAGGAAAGTGGTCGGTATATGGCTAAACTCCGGAAAAGGCAACAAAGTGGCGATATTCCGAAAATTCGGTCATACATTGAAGCTAATTATCAGGAAAATATTAGTCTTAAGTCCATTGCAGCCGCATTTTATATTAATCCGGTATATCTAGGTCAGGTCTTTAAGAAGACATACGGGATGTATTTTAACGACTTCTTGCAACAATTGAGAGTTAATGAAGCGAAGAGGCTATTGCGGCAGACCGATCTACGTATTTACGAAGTGGCTGAACGAGTAGGATTTGGTAACAGTGATTATTTTGTAACCAGATTTGAGAAGATTGAAGGTGTTACCCCAAGTGAATATCGAAACAGCTTGATAAAGGGGGGAAGTCCGAAAGGACGGTTGAATGAGACCTAGTCTGAATAACATTCGCATGCGCAATAAAATGTTGATCATTTACTTTTTATGCGTCTTCCTGCCACTCTTAATTATTAGTTTTATTTTCTATTATATGACGACCAATAATATGAAAGATCAAATTATTGAAGATAGCACCCGTGCCATGGAGCAAGTAAAGAACGAGTTCGCCAAGGAAGTTGAAGGAACGATGGAAATATCATCCTTGTTCTATACGGATCATCTGCTAAATGAAGTTATTGATACAAAATATATTCATCCTGCTGCGTATATTGGGGCATATGACGGCTATCTGCGCCGAATTCTAAATGCATACAGCCCAGTGTATAACGCGGTAGGAGAGATCACGATCTATGTGGATAATCCGACATTACTATATTCTGGTGGGGTTAATATGATCGATGAGCGAGTGAAGGAGAATGGATGGTACCAGCAGATTGTGAGTAATCGTTGGTCTCAACCGATTATTGTGCGGACAGGTGATGGCGATACCGTGAGAACGTTCAGCATCATTCGCAGGATGGATTCCTTTTATTCGCAGAATAATTATCAGAAGATCCTTAAGATTGATATGAAAATGTCGTCTATAAAACAGATATTTAGCAATTTGAACTTACAAGGTAGCACTTATCTATTGGACGATAACGGTCTGATTCAGTATACAACGGACTCGAGTATCGATATAGAGAAAGATCCCGTAGCCTTCAATACGATAGAATCTTCTGATGATCAGATTGAATTTCGCACCAAATATACGATGACTAATGATCTGAATGGATGGAGCATCGTAACTAGGGCTACTAAGGAGGAAGTATTCAAGGAAGTACATCAATCGCGTAATTTCATCATTCTAATTACAATCATAAATACGCTTTTACCTACTTGTATTATTATCTGGGTCACTCGCTCGCTGAACGTACGGATTATCCGTATTTTGAAACATATGAAGAGGGTTAAGAATCAACACTTCGATATCATTAAGGAAGATCATTCTCAAGATGAGATCGGTCAATTGACGGAAGAGTTCAATCGGATGACTCTCCAGATCGCCAATTTAATTAATGATGTGTATGTGGCAGATATTCAGAAGAAAGATCTCGAAATTCAGCGCAGGAATGCTCAACTTAATGCTCTGCAAAGTCAGATCAATCCTCATTTCCTCTTTAACGCACTAGAGACCATCCGGATGAGGAGTATCATGAAGGACGAGAAGGAGACGGCTCATATCATACAGAATATGGCAAAGATATTCCGCAACTCACTTATCTGGAAGAGGGACATGATTACGCTCAAGGAAGAGCTTGACTTCATTCACTGTTTTCTCGAGATTCAAAGATATCGATTCGGAGATAAGCTTAATTACACTGTACGAGTAGAAGAGAGTCTTTATAAGTTCCTCATTCCGAAGATGTCTGTCTTAACGTTCGTGGAGAATGCGAGCATTCATGGGATTGAACCACTTAAGTCCGGTGGACGGATTGAGGTGGATATTAAGCGGGATCGAAACGATCTTATTTTCCTTATCCAAGACAACGGTCCGGGGATGGAACGTGAGAAGATCGAGCGGCTTTACAGTTATATCAAGGATGAGGAAGAGATGGGTGAAAGGGTAGGTATACAGAATGTGATCTATCGCCTTAAGCTATATTTCGGTACACGGTTTGAGCTAGTGATCGATAGTTATCCCGAAGGGGGAACTCAGATCATGCTTAGAATCCCGTTGGAAGAGTAACACAGCATCTATAGTTTTCTAAGTACCACCTTTAGAATGGTGGGTAAAAGTAAGCCCCACGCTGATCTATAATGAATATGAAAGCACTTACAATAAACATAGTTCGAAGGGGGATTATTACGAGTATGGTAAAAAAACAGATAGGCCTAATTTGTCTGACAGCGGTTATGATGGGATCCATTCTAGCAGGCTGCTCCGGAAACAATGGTAATACAGCTAACGGCGGCAACACTAGCACTTCTAAAGATCCAGCTGTAGCTACTGAAGAGAAGCTAGATAAGGTAACGTTCTCGTATTTTAATGCAGCAGCAGGTAAAGATGTTCAGACAAAGGATACGAAGATCGGTAAAATTTTTGAAGATCAGACGGGTGTGAATTGGAAGATTGAACACCTCGTGGGTGATGAGAATACCAAGGTTGGAACATTTATTGCAAGTAATGATTTCCCAGATGTTATGGTACCAGGGGACTCCATTGATAAAATTGTTGATGCAGGTGCGTTTATCTCTTTAAATGATTTAATTGAGGAACATGGTCCGAACATTAAACGTGTATACGAACCTTATCTTAACTTGATGAAGGATAAGGATGGCAATATTAACTTCCTACCACTTAGCGCCACAGTAGGTGAATATATTCCGGGGCCGAATATTGAACAAGGTGCATACTGGATTCAACGTCGAGTCTTGAAAGAAGCTGGATACCCAACAATTAAGACATACGATCAGTATTTGAACTTAATTCGTGATTATGTTGCTAAGCATAAGGATGAGGGCTTGACTGGTTATCTGGCGCTGACTGCACAAGATCAGTTCTTCGCATTCACTAACCCGCCGATGCACTTAGCAGGCTATCCGAACGATGGTGGCGCAATGATTGATATGCAGACTTTTCAAGCGACAGATTATGGCGATGAAGACGTTACGAAACGTTATCTCCAAGAATTGAATAAGCTCAACGCTGAGGGAATCTTTGATAAGTCATCCTTCGTTGATACCAAAGATCAATATATCGCGAAGATCGCTTCTGGTAAGGTACTTGGGTTCTTCGATTACAAATGGCAAGCAGGTCAAGGGATCAATAGTTTACGTGAAGCTGCATTAGCATCGGGTAACGATGATCTAGATTATATGGCACTTCCTATCGTATTTGATGAGGATATTAAGGATCAATATCTTGATCCACCTGCCTTTGTAAGTAATCGTGGTGTAGGTATTACGGTTAGCGCCAAAGATCCAGTTCGTATCATTAAATTCTTCGACAATTTGTTAACGGATGAGAACCAAGTTCTCTCTAACTGGGGAATTGAGGGTGAAACGTACAGTATTAATGAGGAAGGACGCTTCCACCGTACAGCAGAACAAATTACACAAACGAATGAGGAATCATTCAAACAGTCATTTGGGTTTACGTATTTCGAATATAGCTGGCCACGATATGGTAATGGATCATCCTTGGCAGACGGTAACTCTGTAGGGGCGGGACGTCAACCAGAGGTTGCACAAATGTCATACAGCGAAGGCGATAAGAAGCTTCTAGAAGCTTACAAAATTGAATCCTTCTCAGAGCTATTCTCTGCACCAGACGACCGTCCGTGGTATCCAGCATGGAGTATTTCAATTGAACAAGGATCACCAGCGCAAATCTTCGAACAGAAGAAGAGTGATCTACAACGTAAATACTTCCCACAACTGGTTCTTGCAGCTCCGGCTGATTTCGAGAAGATCTGGACTGAGTATTACACAGCATTCAATAAGTTAGATGTTAAATCATATGAAGATGCAGTTACTGAGGGTGTAGCTAACAAGATAGCGATCGTAAAAGGTACAGCTAAGTAAAACGAAAGAATGAGAAAGGATTGAGGGAAGCGAGGTTCTCCGGTTATGGACAATCTCCTTTCCTTTCCCTTCACTTTCATTGTTGCTTCTAAGAGCGGATAGAGAGAGAGGAGAATATACTGTGAGTAATACTGTACCGATAGTGCCGGTCGAGTCTCCGAGATTAGATAATACTCCGACAGGATTGAAAGGTTTCATTAGAAAGATTGGTCAGCAAAAGACACTTGTTTTTATGTCAGTTCCTTTTTTAATATGGTTATTTGTTTTTAAATATGTACCTCTCTGGGGTTGGACAATTGCTTTTCAAGATTTTAAACCGGCTAAAGGATTCACGGATCAAAAATGGGTTGGTCTAAGGCATTTCCGATTCTTATTTCAAGATGATCATTTTCTATTAGTGCTTAGAAATACATTAGCAATGAGTTTTATTAACCTTGTGCTAGGTTTTTGTACAGCTATTATTCTAGCATTACTTCTCAATGAACTCCGTAATGTGATGTTTAAGAGGGTCGTGCAGACGATCAGTTATCTACCTCACTTTATATCATGGGTAGTTGCTGCAAGTATCATTACAACCGTGCTATCAACGGACGGGGGGGTTATCAATGAGATACTTTTATGGCTTGGATTCATTAATGAACCTATCCTGTGGCTTGGGAAAGGTGAATATTTCTGGGGAATACTCGGTGCTTCGGAAGTCTGGAAGAATGTGGGCTGGAACACTATTATATATTTAACAGCAATAACTTCGGTAGATCCATCACTATATGAAGCGGCTGAAATCGATGGAGCCGGGCGTTTTAAACGGATCTGGCATATTACGCTTCCAGGTATTAAACCTGTCATTGTGATTCTAATGATTATGAACATTGGTAATTTACTTGAATCTGGCTTCGAACCGCAATATTTACTCGGTAACGGGATGAATATCGACTTCTCTGAGAACTTAGATATCTTCGTACTCAAATATGGTATTCAGATGGGTAACTTCTCATTGTCTATTGCAGCTGGAATGTTTAAGACTATCGTCAGCTTTATTTTGTTATTCAGTGCTAACAGCATCGCGAAGAAATTGGGCGAAGCCAGACTTTTCTAAGGAGGATTTATAATGGCAAAGACAGAACAGAAATATGCGCGTTTCAAATCCCCTGGGGATCGGGCTTTTGACGCCTTCAATATTTTCATGATGTTATTACTGGTCATAGTTACACTGTATCCTTTCATTAATACACTGGCGGTTTCTCTCAATCAAGCGAATGATTCGCTTAAGGGCGGCATTTATTTATGGCCACGAGAATTCACGTTGGAGAATTACAAATATGTTCTGAAAGAATCATCGATCTACCAGGCTACCTTTATTTCAGCGATGAGAACGATCATAGGTACAGTGACCTCCGTTTTATGTTGTTCGATGGTTGCCTATACGATTAGCCGTCCGGAATATGTTCTACGGAAGTTTGTATCGCTTGCTTTTATTCTTACAATGTATTTCAGTGGAGGACTTATTCCTAACTTCTTACTTATTCGTGAACTTGGTATGATTGGGAGTTTCTCTGTATATATCATTCCTGGATTGATCGGAGTGTTCAACGTTATCGTTATCCGTTCGTTCATTGAGGGATTGCCTGAAGGAATCCTTGAATCGGCTCGGATCGATGGAGCTGGGGAATTTACAACGTTCTTACGTATCGTGGTTCCATTATGTATACCTGTACTTGCAACCGTGTCACTCTTTACGGCAGTAGCTCAATGGAACTCGTGGTTTGATGTGTTTCTCTATAACTCATCTTATCCTGATCTAAGTACACTACAATATGAGCTCATGAAGATATTACAGAACTCCGGTGCATCGATGAACTCTCAAGATTATTCGTCAATGTTCTCAGGATCAGAGAATCTGGCTAAACAAGTCACACCGACATCCGTTCGCGCTACGATGACGATTGTTGCCAGCGTTCCGATCATTATGGTGTATCCATTCCTACAGAAATACTTTGTTCAGGGGATGACTATTGGTGGCGTGAAAGGATAATAGTGCGAGTTTAAAAGATGACTTTTTGAACTGCCTCTATACAGGTGTTACGAAACGGCATGGCTGTTTCTACTTAATTTTAACAATAAGGAGAGATACTCTATGACGATTATGGGAGTACGTAAGGAAGCGAAGCTGAAGGAAGTATTTGCGGAGGACTTTCTGATTGGAGCGGCAGTGAATCCCAAGACAATTATTAGTCAGAAGGAATTACTAGCTTATCATTTCAATAGCATTACAGCGGAGAACGAAATGAAGTTCGAGAGTCTACACCCAGCGGAGGACACATATACATTCGAGTTGGCAGACCAACTGGTAGACTTCGCACGGAGTAACGATATGTCGATGCGTGGTCATACGCTGTTGTGGCATAATCAGACACCAGATTGGGTATTCGAAGACAAGGATGGCAAGGCTACTGATCGCGAGACATTACTTGAGCGAATGAAGGCGCATATCGATACGGTAGTAGGTCGATATAAGAATGATATTTATGCTTGGGATGTGGTGAATGAGGTCATTGAGGATGAAGGTGAGGTACTTCTACGTAAGTCGAAGTGGCTAGACATTATCGGGCCTGATTTCATTGCTAAAGCATTCGAGTATGCACATGAAGCTGATCCGAAAGCTTTGTTGTTCTATAACGATTACAATGAATCTCATCCGCTGAAGCGAGATAAGATAGTTAAGTTATTGAAGTCACTCCTTGATCAAGGAGTACCGATCCACGGTGTCGGTCTTCAAGCTCACTGGAATTTATATGATCCATCTCTAGATGATATTCGTAGTGCCATTGAGAAGTATGCTTCTCTTGGTCTGAAATTGCACTTTACTGAACTGGATGTATCCCTATTCCGCTTCGATGATAAGCGCACGGATCTGATTGCTCCCCCAGAGGATTTGCTAGAGATGCAAGCAGAGCGATATGGTGCTATGTTCAAGCTAATGAAAGAGTATCAAAGTGACATTACTTCCGTTACTTTCTGGGGTGCGGCTGATGATTACACATGGTTGGATGATTTCCCAGTGCGAGGACGGAAAAATTGGCCATTCTTGTTTGATGAGTTGCATCAGCCGAAGGCTGCCTTCAAGAGACTCGTGGAATAAGAGAATTAGGCTTGAGACTAGAAGAAACGGCATAGCCGTATTTATCCGTGATGCCGGTCTTCGTGACCGGCATTTGTTGTATAAAAAGAGAAAAATCCTAAATATAAATACAATCTAATGATACCCAAGGAGGGAATATATCGTATGGAAAGCACTTTATACAAAGCCTGGCTACAATATTCTGAGGTGAAGGATCCAGCATTACGGGCTGTATACACTAAGATTCTTGGGAATGTCGTTACGGGAATTAGAACAACGGATGTCGTCATGAATGCAGCGATACATGAACTGAAGGAAGCAGCCTCTTCCATGTTAGGTATTCAACCTGATGTGATACAAGATTGCACGGACGCATCGTATATTCGTATAGGTACGGCAACAGAGGCAATAGATTGGAAAGAGCTAGAAGGCGATCAAGATTCCTCATCAGATGTGAAGCAAGATATTGAGAATCTCACAACCGAAGGATTTATATTACGTCATATCGTTTCGAACCAAGGAAGCTATATGTTGTTAATAGGGGGCTCGGAAACGGGAGTTTTATATGGTGTGTTTCACTTGTTAAGACTCATCGCAAGTGGCGTTCAGCTTACGGGTCAGTATATTATAGAACAACCAATAAATCAGATTCGGATGATTAATCAATGGGATAATGCAGATGGTTCTATTGAGAGGGGATATGCTGGTTCATCTATCTTCTATCATAACGGGAAGATTACGGAACATTTAGTAAGGGTCAAAGATTACGCACGGATGTTAGCCTCCGTCGGGATCAATAGTATTTCTATAAATAATGTCAATGTGCATGAGATAGAGACAGGCTTCATCACGCCCGAACTGCTACCTGATGTGGCTCGAGTTGCAGGGGTATTTCGTGAATACGGCATTCGTCTGTTTCTCAGCGTGAACTTTGCAGCACCGATTGAAGTGGGTGGACTCACAACAGCTGATCCACTGGACGAAGGAGTTCGACAATGGTGGCGTGGTACGGCAGACGTTGTCTACCAATCGATTCCAGACTTTGGCGGTTTCCTCGTTAAGGCGGATTCCGAGCATCGTCCAGGTCCGTTTACGTATGATCGCGATCACGCGGATGGAGCGAACGTGCTTGCAGAAGCACTGGAACCACATGGTGGGATTGTGATCTGGCGTTGTTTCGTATATGACTGTATGCAGGACTGGCGTGATCGCTCAACAGATCGAGCACGTGCGGCATATGACCATTTTAAACCACTAGATGGAAAATTCCGAGATAATGTTATGTTACAAATTAAGAATGGACCGATGGATTTCCAAGTGCGGGAGCCAGTCTCTCCTTTGTTCGGCGCGATGAAGAAGACGAATCAGATGTTAGAATTCCAAATTACACAAGAGTATACCGGTCAACAGCGGCATGTTTGCTACCTAGTGCCACAGTGGAAGAAAGTGCTTGATTTCGATACACATGCCAATGACCAGGGTGCGAAGGTCAAGAGAGTCGTAGATGGATCGGTATTCGATATGAAGTACAGTGGTATTGCTGCGGTCTCGAATATCGGAGATGACGAGAACTGGACAGGGCATACATTAGCTCAAGTGAACCTTTATGGTTATGGCAGGCTCATATGGAATCCAGAATTATCAGCGGAAAATATTGCGGAAGAGTGGGCAAAGCTCACATTCGGGAACGATGCTCAGGTGGTAGGAATCGTATGCGGCATATTAATGAAATCTTGGCCTATATATGAGAGCTATACTGCACCGTTAAGCGTTGGCTGGATGGTAACACCGCATTATCATTATGGACCAGATGTGGATGGCTATGAATATTCACGTTGGGGAACGTATCATTTCGCCGATCGAAATGGGATGGGTGTGGATCGTACATTAGCGACGGGAACAGGTTATGCGGCTCAATATTATCCTGAGAATGCGGCTTTATATGAGTCTCTTGAATTATGCCCGGACGAACTCTTGTTGTTCTTCCATCATGTTCCATATAGCCATCGCCTTCATTCGGGCAAGACGGTCATTCAGCATATTTACGATACCCATTTCGAAGGGGCAGAGGAAGCGAAGCAACTACAGAAGGAATGGTCTGAACTCGAGAGCAAGGTCGATCGCGATCGTTTCGCCCAAGTGGCTGGACGACTGGAAGAACAGGTGGAGCATGCTCATCACTGGCGAAATGTTATCAATACGTACTTTTATCGTAAATCAGGCGTGGAAGATGAGCAGGGTAGAACCATTTACTAATGAGAGGAGTAAAGATAATGAGTATACTGAAAAGCTATAAGAACCCAGTCCTGCCTGGATTCCATCCAGATCCAAGTGTTATTCGTGTAAATGATGACTATTATATGGCGGTTAGTTCCTTTGAATATTACCCAGGGCTACCGATATTTCATAGTCGGAATCTCAGTGAATGGAAGCAAATAGGTCATGCGCTAACCCGCAAGAGTCAGCTTGATCTGTCTAGTAGACAAAGCTCTGAAGGGATATATGCACCTACACTTCGCCATCATGAGGGTGTATTCTATTTAATTACGACAGATGTCTATGGTATCGGGAACTTCTTTATTACAGCAGAGAAGCCTGAGGGGCCTTGGTCTGACCCTATCTTGATTCCTCCTTATGGCAATATTGACCCATCATTGTTCTTTGATGATGATGGCAAGGTATATGTAACTATACAGAAGGGCGCGGATCAAGAATCTCATATTATTCAATATGAGATGGACATTAGTACGGGTAAGGCATTAAGCGAACCTGTTGTCGTTGCAAGGGGTGATGGTGGCGTATGGACGGAAGGCCCTCACCTGTATAAAATCAATGATTTCTATTATATAACTTGTGCATGTGGCGGGACGGGCCTAGATCATCGTGTGCTCGTATACCGAGCACGTACACCATATGGTCCATTTGAAATGATGCCACATCCGATGTTAACACATAATCAGCTTGCTGATCATCCCTTCCAGAACCTTGGGCATGCTGAACTTATTGAGGATTCCAATGGGGATTGGTGGACATTATTTCTAGGAGTACGTCCCGTTGATGGGCAATATAGTGTCCTTGGTCGGGAGACATTCCTTGCTCCAGTAATATGGACTGAGGACGGCTGGCCGACAGTCGATAACAATGAGGGTACTGTGCAGCAGGATATGATCGTGAACCGGTTAGGGAAGAATCCAGAAGTGAATGATGCGGATGAAGGCCAAGCGAATGAATCTCAGATAATGGGGTCAGATATTTCAGGTTCTGGTTCTGGTTCAATAGGCTGGCGAGATGACTTCGATGAAGAGCAACTTCATCATCGGTGGGCATTCATCCGTACATTGCAAGAAGAACGGGTGTCGTTGAGTGAGTCACCAGGGCATATTTCGCTAAAAGGGAATAGACATGGTCTTAAGGATGCCGAGCCGTCCCTATTCGTTGGCGTACGACAACAACATCGTTGTATGGCCGTATCATCAGAGTTACTGTTCGCTCCACAAGTGGATGGAGAGGAAGCAGGATTAGCAGTAAGGTTGAACGAACAAGGACATCTTACGCTTGGCATTCGCAGAGTAAACGGAAATCGAGTGCTAACGGCGGTTGCGGTTGATCGTGGAGAGGCTTCGATACTGGGTGAGATACCTGTATTAGAAGATCGCATGGGGCTACGTATTCTTTCGCAAGAGCGTGAATATGAGCTAGCGTATTCTACAGATGGATCGACTTGGAATACACTTGCTACAGTAGCAGCGAACATCGTATCACCAGAACGAAATGGTGGGTTTACGGGAGCTCTAATTGGTCTTTATGCAACGGGTAATGGTGTGGATAGTAAGACTTCCGCTTACTATAATTACTTCGACTACCATATTTCAGAGTAACGTGGGAGGGGCTACACTTCACTCGAATAATGATGCTGATCAATTCAGGTGATATAAGTAAAGCCAGAGTGATCCCTTAACGGGTAACGCTCTGGTTCTTTTTAGTTTAGTAAGACTGAAATAATTTCCTCTTTTCGAGTATAATAGAGTATATGTGATAGGTGATTCGTGGAAACATATGTCCATAAGGTAAATAATCTAGAATAGAAGAGGTCGAAACATGAGCAATCAAGGATTTACAGACTATACACTTAGTGAAGAAATTGTAAGGGCACTCGATAATCTGGGCTATAACAATCCAACAGAGGTACAACGTGAAGTCATACCGATGGCGCTAAATAGACAGGATATTGTCGTGAAATCACAGACGGGAAGCGGAAAGACGGCGGCATTCGGTATTCCGATCTGCGACATGGTTGATTGGAAAGAGAACAAGCCGCAGGCGCTCATCCTAACACCTACTCGTGAGTTGGCTGTACAAGTAAATGAAGATATCACGAATATCGGACGATACAAACGGATTAAAGCAACAGCTCTTTACGGAAAGACACCGTATGCCAAACAAACGGCGGAGTTGAAACAGAAGAGTCATGTCGTTGTTGGAACGCCTGGACGTGTGTTAGACCATATCGAAAGGGGAACATTTGCGCTTGATCGTCTAGAATTTCTTGTGATTGATGAAGCCGATGAAATGTTGAATATGGGATTCATTCAGCAGGTAGAGTCCATCATTGAGAAGCTACCGAAAGAACGATTGACGATGTTGTTCTCAGCAACCTTACCGCAGGATGTGGAGAAACTATGCTACAAATATATGAATAATCCTGCTGTCATAGAAATTCAAGCTAGTGGTATCACGACAGATACGATCAAGCATTCGTTATACGAAGTGAGAGAATCAGAGAAATTCTCCTTGCTCAAGGATGTAACGGTTGTTGAGAATCCAGATAGCTGTATTATTTTCTGCCGGACGCAAGAGCATGTGAATCAAGTGACGGAACAATTAACCAATGCTAACTATACCTGTGCCAAAATCCATGGGGGTATGCTTCAAGAGGATCGCTTTGAAGTGATGAATGATTTCAGAAGAGGTCAATTTCGCTATCTGGTAGCTACGGATGTAGCAGCGAGAGGGATTGACATTGATAATATCACCCATGTTATCAACTATGATTTGCCTATGGAGAAGGAAAGTTATGTACATCGTACAGGGAGAACGGGTCGTGCGGGTAAGACAGGTAAAGCGATCACATTTGTAACCCCTTATGAAGAGAAATTCCTAAGTGAAATCGAAGGATATATTGGGTTTACGATCTCTAAAATGAATCCTCCGTCTAAAGAGGCAGTTGAACAGAATAGAGAGGCTTTTCAAGGGAAGATGGGTATTGAGCCTACTCTTAAACAGGATAAGAACAAACAATTAAACAAGGAAATTACGAAGTTATATTTCAACGGTGGTAAGAAAAAGAAAATTAGAGCTATAGATTTCGTAGGTACCCTTGCCAAAATTGAAGGTGTAACAGCGGACGATATTGGTATTATTACGATTCAGGATAATGTATCCTATGTTGAAATATTGAACGGTAAGGGTCCATTAGTTCTTCAAGTGATGAAGGATACGACCATCAAGGGTAAACTGTTGAAAGTTCATGTAGCGAATAAGAAGTAGGTAAATATAAATGTGAGAAGATCTATTAATGCGAGCTCAAAAAGTTAGATTTTCATCACTAAGGGGTATGCTTACGATGAGAACCTATCTATATATCATTCTAGTACTTTCTATTTTCATATCAGGGTGTATTGATATGGGAAATGTTGTGGTAGAGGATGGGGATTCATTTACATCCAAGATTGTAAAGAACTACCCTGAATTGTTAGATAAGGAGTACGAGATTGAAGTCATCAAGCGTATCGTAGACGGGGATACTTTCGTGACAGTCTCCGGTCATAAAGTCCGAATGATTGGAATGAACACACCTGAAGTATTTGGCGAAGCACAGTATTATGGGCAGGAAGCAAGTGACTTTAGCAAGCAGCGACTTGAGGGGCAGACGGTATATCTGTTTAAGGATGTAAGCGAAACAGATAAATACGATCGATGGTTACGTTTTGTTTTTATTGAGGATGAGCCCATCATGTTTAACGAAACATTGATTATGGAAGGTTACGCGAATACGATGTCGCTTCCCCCTGATGTCTTATTCACTAAGAAATTCTCACGCCTGAAGCGTGAAGCGCAGAATGATGGCATAGGATTATGGGGCGAGGCGGATTCGACTCTATCTTGTGACAATCCAAAGATCAAAGGCAATATTAATTCCCGTAATGAGAAAATATTTCATGTCCCCGGTGGGGAACGGTATATCGAAACGAAAGCAGAAATGATGTTCTGCAAGGATCAGGAAGCTATTGCTTCCGGATTTAGACAGGCAGGTCGCTAAGGGTTTCACACAGGAAGGCGCAATTCGAAACGTAGAGCATTCTACGGATCGGGAGTGCGCCTTTTTTGAAATGACGTATTGTCATGCCAAACATGCATGGAAGTGGATAGAATATGGCCGAATATAAGTGTACTTAGTGCATCTGTTGGTGATTGGAGAAGGCGGAATATGGGTAGTTGAGTAGAAGCCCCTCGGAGTAGAACAAAAGAAGGGAATGGGTATGAGCGGGAGAATCAATTTCTAAATAATGATCTTTTCACCGACTATCTATAGTAAAATGTAAATATTAACAGCCAGATGTATTGGAGGGAAAACATGAATGAGTTTAAGGATCGCCTATTTCTAATACAAGATAGCCAGAATAAATTGACGAAAGAAGTTCAGGCCTTAGTTCGTGAATATGAATCGCATGATTTAATGCATGAGAATGAGAACCTTCGGGAGAAAGCCAAGGAACATCAGCTTCGCTTAACTGCTCTGCAAGCAAAGGTTGCACATTTGGAAACAGAGAACGTGAAGATTCGAACTTCCCTGACGGAGCAAATCCTTAATGAGAAGTTAAATATAATACACGTATCACGAGAGAAATTGGATACATACTTTGCAAGTAGAACCGCTGAACATTCGAATCGGCTAGGGGAATTCGAATTCCAAACGAAGAGTGGGGTTCATCGTCTGTATGAACGAGCATCCAACCATCTGAAAGAGGAGAAGGAAGAGATGGCTGCGAAGCTTGCGCAAATCTCTAACGAGTTAAATCATAAGATCATGCTTCACCGCGAGCGGTTGATAGAGGATGAGAAGAGACTTCACGAACAAGTTACGAATGGGTTAGATCAACTCGCTTCAGAAGAAGTGACAGAAGAGATCATGCAGAAGAGAATTAAGCAGAATCAATTCGAGATGAAAATCGGATTGAACTGGTTGAGCAAGGTCGCCATACTACTCCTAGTTTTAGGCGTCGGTGCTGGGTTTAAATTAATGTATTCGGGTTGGTTCAACGGATACATGAAAGGTACCACCTTTTTTTTGCTAGGGGTGCTTATGCTAGTAGCCGGAGAATGGTTATTCCGTAAGAAAAGGCAGACATTTGCATTAGGGTTATTAGGTGGAGGTATTTCTGTACTGTATGGTTCCATCTTTTATAGTTACTTTTTGTTAGAAATAATCAATATTACTGTCGGTTTATCTTTATCTGTTCTAGTGTCGTTAACCGCAGTGCTATTGTCTTTGAGGTATCACTCGCAGAGCATCATTTCACTGGGCTTAGTAGGTGGTTATCTACCGCTATTCTCATATATGGGGGCCTTTGGTCTTGAGGGTAATGCTGTTTATGTGGCTATGGGTTATTTGTTCTTACTGAATGTATCCATTCTGCTCGTCTCGTTACGTAAGCGTTGGGTCATTGTCAATTACATCAGCTTCTTATTTAATGTTCCGTCTATGATCGCTTTAGTCGTGTTATCTAATAATGAATCTGTCAGTATGTTATATGTCGTGATTACGTTTGCGATGTATCTTGGCATTACGCTAGGCTATGCATTTAAGCATTTATCTAAGTTATCTTGGTGGGACTTCACGTTACTAGCCTTGAACACGTTCATTAGTTGCTTCACACTATACATCTTGTTTGATCTAGCAGGTTGGGAGGATTTCCATGGATTGCTGGCATTGGTCTTCTGTCTTGTGTATTTGGGATTAGGCAGATTTCTCGAAAAGTTCATGCAACAGGAGAAACAGACTATGCTGTTATTCTACGCTACTTCGCTTACATTTGCGGTACTCATGATTCCGTTCCAGTTTGGTGCAGAGTGGGTATCGATCGGCTGGCTTATAGAAGGTGTTCTGTTAACGATCTATGGAAGCCTCAATCGATTTAAGCAGTTGGAGAGAGCTGGTTGGGGTATTCTAATGCTGTGTCTAGGATCATTCTTCGTAGTAGATCTGTTAATAAATTTGGTTGACAACGCGGGTCAATACTTTGTTCTGAAATACAGCTTTATGACCGTGGGAATGCTGTTAGTTACATCGTATTATGCTGTTCAGCAACATAAGAAAGTGGCCAATCTTTACAGTCGCCCTATAGAGGCTCAACTCATCAAAGTGTTTAAATACGCTACATTACTAAACGTATGGTTTTATTTAATGTACGAGATGGCGAATCTATATAACACTTGGGTACCGAGGGAGTTCAGCCATTTCGGATTCTATAGACTCCTACTCATTGCAAGTGTAACCATTGCACTCGCCTATGCACTATCCAAAGTTACGGTGTTGTATGACCGTGTGGTGAAGTACTACGGTCTAGCTTTATACGGGATCGGATACTTCTTTTGTCTTATCATTACAGTAAGTATTCCAGCACTCCAGTCAAATTATATGTATAATTCGGCAACAGAATATATAGCACTGGGTATATTAATTGGTTTTAACATATTGGTGTTCTTCAGTATCCGAGATGTGTTGATTGCATTTATTCGTCAGCAGTATAAGAGCATCGAGATGTATCCAGTTATATTGGGAGTATACTTGCTCGGTATACTAACTTCCTTTCTAGTCGTTCAATTCCAATTGACAGAGGTAGGATTGATCTTTAGCGTACTGTATTTACTATTGGCTATCGTGTATATCATCTTCGGATTCCGTTATCGATATGTGTATATTAGACGTTTCGGATTAGGGTTGACACTAGTCGCCACGGGGAAATTAATATTGTATGACCTGAGTTTCTTATCGACCGGAAGTAAGATGTTTGCGTATTTCACATTCGGGCTTGTATTACTCGGTATTTCCTATGGTTATCAGAGAGTATTGAGCAGAATGGGGGAGACTCATGACAATGGGAAGGTTGAAGTGGATTCGAAGAACTAGCGTGATCCTCTTGGTAATGTTCTTGGTGGGCGTATGTTTGGGGAGAGATATCATTGTTGCAGTCTCACAAGATGGACAAAAGGAATGGCAGTTCTCAAAGGGGATTGAATTGCAGGGTAGTGGTCCGTATCATGCATTGTTTCTAGATGAAGAAGTGTATGCTGGGGCGGCTGAGAATTTACGTGACTTACGAATTATGAATCAGAAAGGGCAGTTTGTTCCTTACTATATCGATAGTGGCTATGGAGAGGCTAAGGAACAGACGCAGATTTATTCCTCTTCGTTAGTTCATACAGCCATGAAAGATGGCAATACGTTATTGGATTATAAGATCACGCGAGTGGCAGATAATGTGGATATTCAGGGCAATCTTCTATCCGTAGAGTTACCAGAAGGGGCCTTTCTGAAGCATATTAAGGTGTACGGGAGTTATGATGGCAACCAGTGGGAGCTCGTAGAACAGAGTGAATTGTACCGAACAGATCAGTTGGTTAAGAATAGTATTGACCTAGGATCAGAGTACAAATATGAATATTATCGATTAAGTGTCCTCAATAATGTAGAGAAACTGACATTCCCAAGCTTACAATTGACTCATAATACGCAAGAGCTTGAGTGGTTAGTTCACACGAAGAGGGGGAAACCATCCTTTGAAGTGAAGCAGAAAGATGGGTTTACCCAAATCATCGTAAATAATGAGAACCGTCTTCAAATTACGGAACTGCAGCTATTTACGGAGAGCAATAATTACACTAGATCATATGAGTTATATGATGAACAGGGGGTCAGGATTGACACGGTTGGGGAACAAGAAATATACCAATTGGACTTCAAAGACGCGCAGATCAGCAACCGTATGATCACAGCAACTGACCCTATCAGAAGTTCTTTTATCACAATAGAAATAAATAATCGGGATGATTTACCGTTAGACATTGCAGGGTTTGGCATAGCCTATATCGTTGATAAGCTGGTGTTCGAGGATAAAGGGGAGGGACCGTACAAGTTACTTTACGGGAATACCCCCGCTACCAAGCCTCAATATGATATTGTGAATTTTAAGAGTCATATCGAACAAGAGGATGTTGGGCTTGGAAAGCTAAGTATACAAGTGAAAGCCCAAGTTCCTGCAACTACAAAGGAAGATCCAGCGTGGTGGTTACAACAAAAGTTGTGGTTCAATGGGATGATTGTCGTTGTATCGTTAGTGTTGATTGTCTTGCTAATCAAGAAGATGAATCCCTCTAAATAGAGGATAAGCCCATTAATGGGTTGGTCTTATTTATTTGAGAAAATGGCTATGTATTATCCTGAAAAGGGACTATTCCAAACGTAGACTTTCTACGAAATGGGATAGTCCCTTCTGGAGTTCAATTCATTCTCTAACGATTTCGCGTAGGGATCGCTAGGAGATGATATGAAGATTCGATGCCTTTCCAAATGGGTACATGAAAGAATAGATGATTATTACATAATTGGATCCAAAGTTGGCTAGAATAAGATGATATTTCACGTATACGTATATATGAACGTCTAGTATAATGTTGGAGATTAGATAGAGAGAGACTAGCCTTATATTCAGGGTTACGTTAGTGGAGGGAGTAATAAATTGCAAGTAAATAAACTGAGTCACTCATCGGGTAAAGAGGAACGATTCTCTTCCTCCGGATTTATATTTGCAGCTATTGGAAGTGCAGTTGGGCTAGGGAATATGTGGAAGTTCCCGTATATTACAGGGCAATATGGTGGAGCAGCCTTTTTTCTACTATTCGTTGTGTGTCTAGTGATTGTAGGTTTGCCAGTACTTCTAGCAGAGCTTGCCATCGGCCGAGGGGGTCGGGGAAGTGCCTCTTCATCATTTGTTAAATTAAGCGGGAGTAAAGTATGGGGTGGGCTAGGCATGATATCGGTTATAGCGCCGTTTATCATTATGTCTTTCTATGCTATTGTCGCGGGATGGACGCTTCATTATGCCATGTTATCGTTTAGTGGAAAGTTATTCTCGAATACAGATTTCTCGGCACAGTTTAATGGGTTCATGTCGGGGTATACACCGATCGTGTGGCAGGGTGTCGTGTTAATACTAGTAGGATTCGTTGTCATGAAGGGGATCTCGGGAGGGATCGAGAAGTTTAACAAGATTCTTATTCCTGGGATGTTTATTCTCTTAGTTATATTAATGGTGCGAGCTCTAACGCTACCCGGTGCAAGTGCAGGGGTATCCTTCTTTTTAAATCCTGACTTCTCTAAGTTGACCCCGGAGTCCACACTTGTTGCCCTAGGTCATGCGTTCTTTTCGTTATCGCTTGGAATGGGAACGATGATTACCTATGGTTCATATGTTGAGAAACGTCAATCTCTTGGAGCAGGTACACTTGCTATCGGTGGTGGAGATCTACTCTATGCACTGATTGCAGGGTTGATTATTTTTCCTACGACCTTTTCCTTTGGCATAGATCCGGGAGAAGGTCCTGGACTTGTATTTGTAGCTTTACCAGCCGCATTCTCTGCCATGCCATTCGGTGCTTTCTTTGGGGGGCTGTTCTTCATTCTGCTTGCGATTGCTGCACTGACTTCCACCGTGTCTTTGTTAGAAGTACCTGTCACATATACAATGGATCGCTTTGGTTGGAGTAGAACTGGGTCTGTATGGATCATTGTGATTGGGTGCTTCATACTCGGTGTTCCTGCTGCATTGTCGTTAGGTGCAGCTCCAGGTCTAGCATTTGGGGGAACAATTATGTTTGATTTGATGGATTTCTTCGCCTCGAATGTGTTGTTGCCACTTGGAGGATTGATAGTAACTATATTTGCTGGATATTTCTATAAGGGTGTTGCAGAAGAAGCAGGCCTGACCGCAGGTTGGTTCCGAGTATGGTTGTTTATGCTTCGATTTGTAGCTCCGATTCTGGTCGTATTCGTATTTCTACATTCATCTGGCATCATTAAATTCTAGAATGAAGGGGTGATGATATTGCTTTCTATAGATCCATCTATGATTGGAGAAAGAGACAATTACAAGTTGTTAATTGGTAGTATTATTCCACGACCGATCGCATTTGTCACAACCGTTTCTGAGGATGGGACGTTAAATGGTGCTCCATTCAGCTATTTCAATATCGTGTCCTCTAATCCCCCACTTATTTCGTTGTCGATCCAGCGTACTGGAGGTCAACGAAAGGATACGGCTCGTAATATCATGGCATCGAAGGAATTTGTCATTCATATTGTTGATGAAATCAATGTTGCTAAGATCAACGAGACAGCGGCTAATCTTCCCTCGGATCAAAGTGAAATTACTATGGCTGGTCTAACAGCCGTAGCTAGTCAAAAGGTTAAAGTTCCAGGCATTGCAGAGGCAAAGATACGCATGGAATGTACATTAGAACATGTCTTAGAACTGGGTGGTACGAACTCTCCGGGCTGTGATCTTATCATCGGAAGAGTCGTTCAATATCACATCGAAGACGAGATTATTGAGAATGGCAGAATTGACCCACGTGGATTGAATGCGGTAAGCCGTTTGGCAGGGAATAGCTATGCGAAGATTGGTGAGATCTTTGATATTGAACGCCCGAAGTAAGACCGAATCATCATCGTAGATTATAAGAGAATGGTAGAGAGCATCGGATACGAAGGTGTTCTGATCACTAAGAATATTATGATAAATATAGATGAAGGACAAGAGGATCTGTCATATGACAGATCCTCTTGTGTCGTTAACCTAATACTAACATGCATCATTATTGTGTTCCTCTGCATGCTCCATACCCACTAGTGAAGTTTTGATAAGTGAAATTTATTTATAAGGATTTCGCCTTCTCCACATAACGAGCGGCATTCTCCTTCAAGCGCTCAAACTCTCCCGCTTGAATCCAGGCCATATTGGTAAGACTGCCACCCAATCCGAAGCCGCATGCTCCAGAGGCATGATAATCGGCCATATTGTCCAAGTTCACACCACCAGTTGCAACCAAGGGGATGTGCGACAACGGACCTTGCAGTTCTTTGAAATAGGAGGGACCAAGCGTTCCCGCTGGGAACACTTTCACGGCCTGCGCTCCAAACTTCCATGCTTGAACGATTTCCGATGGTGTCATAGCGCCAGGAACAATTGGAATGTTTGCGTTGACCGCATATCGGATCGTTCCCTCATCTATATTCGGTGTGATCAGGAATTCAGCTCCTGCCTCAATGGCTGCAGATGCCATGTCCGCATCAAGAACAGTACCGGCTCCGATATAAACATTTCCTTGAAATCGGTCACGCCAACGCCGGATAATCTTTAAAGCTCCAGGCGTGTTCATCGTAACCTCGATAAATCGGATGCCACCTTCCGCTAAGGCCTCAGCTGTTGCATCTGCCAGTTCTTCGGGCACACCCCTGACAATGGAAATGATCTTCGTTTCTTGTAAAGATTCCAGTATATTCATGTGCTTGCTCCTCTCGCTCTATCTAGTCGTATGCTTCTTCCCTTGCAGTAACAACTTCAGCTCATCCAGAGTAGGTAGTCCAGCCCAATCACCCTTGAATTGTGTCGCTAATGCGCCATATACATTTGCACGCTCTAATGCGTGAGGAAGCCTCTTTATTAATTCATCCTGTTCCCAAGTAGGAGCTTCGACTAGCACAGATAACAGTCCTGCTGCAAACGCATCCCCTGCACCAACTGTATCGACGGTATAGCCAACCTTATAACCTGGAACAGAAATAATTTGATTCCCTGAAAAAGCTATAGACCCTTGTTCCCCAAGCTTCAAAGCAACAGCAACCGGACCCATCTGTAGAAATGCTTGTCCATACGCCTCTATTTCCATTGCCCCGAGTAAAAATTCAGCTTCCTCCAGGCCAGGTAAGAACAAGTCGCATAAAGGAATGAGTGATAACAGTGTCTGCCTCGCTGTCTGTTCATCCCACAGTTTACGTCGCAAATTGGGATCAAAGGAGATGGTTAAGCCACATTCTCGAGCCTTGGTCATTGCCAAAACAATCGCATCCGTCGTGCCAATCCCAAGCGCAGGGGTGATGCCAGTGACGTGTAGGTGCTTAGCTCCTTGAAACCACTCATCCCGCACGTCCTGAACCGATAGTCGGCTAGCTGCGGACTGTTTGCGATAGAAGAACACATTTGGATCTCCATATCCCTTGAATTCTTTGAAGAAAATTCCGGTAGGCGCATCTTTATCCCAGATGATCTGAGACAGGTCCAATCCTTCCCCTGCAAGCGTCTTAAATACCATGTCGCCAAAAGGGTCTTTGCCAAGCCTACTAATCCAACGGACAGATTTACCCAGTCGTTGCATCCCAATACCTACGTTCGATTCTGCTCCCGCAACGGAATGGGTAAACAGAGGGGCATAAGGTAATGGCCCCTCTGTCATAGGTTGAAACAATACCATGCTTTCGCCAATCGTCACCATGTCAACGCGAGGATATTTCATGACTACATTCCCCCTATATTACCATTCTGTTACCGATCCATCCGGATTCCGCCATACTGGATTCCGCCAGTTATGGCCAATTTCAGCCATCTCGCGAACTTTCTGTTCATTAATCTGAATTCCTAGCCCTGGTTCTTTATTAATGCTTACATATCCATCCTTAAATTGGAAGGCAGTAGGTTCCACTAAATAATCTAGAAGATCGGATCCTTCCGTATAGTGAATACCTAAGCTTTGTTCTTGGATAAACGCATTAGGTGTACAAAAGTCCAGCTGTAGTGACGCTGCAAGCGCAATCGGTCCAAGCGGACAATGCGGAGCGACAGCTACATCGTAGGCTTCGGCCATGGCTGCAATTTTACGGGCTTCCCAGATTCCACCGGTATGACTTAAATCCGGTTGGATAATATCTACCCATCCCTCTGCGAGAAGTTGCTTGAAGTCCCATCGGGTGTACATTCTTTCCCCAGTCGCAATCGGGATCGAACAGAATTGGCTAATCATCTTTAAGGCTTCATTGTTTTCTGGGAGCACCGGCTCTTCGATAAACATCGGCTTGAAGTATTCGTATTCTCGAATCAAGGGCTTGATCATACCCTTATGCACTCTACCGTGTAGATCGATGGCAATGCCGACCCCATTTCCGACGGCTTCGCGAACGGCTGCTATCTTTTGCGCTGCGAGCTCGATTTGTCCCGTTGAATCGATCCAATCCATAGCTGCCGTACCATTCATTTTGATCGCTGTATATCCTGCCGCTACTTGTGCTTTGGCGGAATCTGCCATCTCTTCTGGCGTATCTCCTTGTATCCAAGCGTAGACCTTCATCCGATCTCGGACGGCTCCACCAAGCAACTCGTAGACTGGAACTCCATACCGTTTACCTTTAATATCCCATAGTGCCTGCTCAATACCGGACATTGCGCTGGTTAAGATGGGGCCTCCGCGATAGAAGCCGCCCCGATACATGACCTGCCATAGATCCTCAATGTTGCCGGCTTCTTGTCCGATCAGATAGCTGCTTAATTCCTCAACGGCGGCGCGAACTGTCTTTGTTCGTCCTTCTACGATCGGCTCACCCCAGCCGACAATTCCGTCCTCTGTTGTAATCTTCAAGAACAGCCACCGTGGTGGCACTTCGAACAACTCCATCGAGTGAATTTTCATTCGATTTCCACAATCATTTCGATCTCGACAGGAGTGTTGAACGGTAATTCGTTCGTTCCAATTGCGGATCGACTATGTCTTCCTTTCTCGCCGAATACTTGCACGAGTAACTCGGATGCCCCATTAATGACGTAAGGCTGCTCTACGAACCCATCCGCGGAATTAACGAACCCAAGTAGCTTCACGACCTGCTTCACACGATCCAAATCCCCGATATGTTCTTTCAGTACTGTCAATGCATTGATCATCACTTGTCTTGCTGCAGCATGACCTTGCTCGATCGTTAAATCTGTACCTAATTTTCCTTCGTATAGCAGCACACCGTTCAGCCGACAATCGAATCCAGACGTATATACGAGATTGCCAACCGTTGTAGCAGGCACGTATTCGGCTATAGGCCTTGGAGCGTTCTCCAAAATGATGTTCAACTCTTCAAGTCTCTTCTCGATCAAAGCCATTATGAATCTCTCCTATCTGCAGTTGAGATGGTTTCGTGCAATGCTAGTAACCATTCAGAAACCTTATCCACGATCGCGTCCAAATACATTTGCCCTTTCTCGGCAGAGGCTTGATCGGCTGAGTCTGTGTAACCATTATTCCCAGTGATTTGTCCGTGCTTTCCAATATAAGTGTTGCCCGAATCTAGCCAACTATGGACGGGGTGGTCGGGATGGATCGCATCATGGTTCACAAGTTCAGGGTGTAATGCCATGATTAAGGAGGTCTCAAATCCTCCTGCATGTCCCGGGACTAATCCGACTTCCTTAGCCTGCAACCGATCTAATTCCTCTTTCGCGATTTGCCAGTAAGAAGCCGAACTTGTCCAGACATCATGACGTACAGCCGTATCCTGAGCTACTTGCGTCATGATCTGAGCATTACCTCCGTGACCATTAATAAAGATGATTTTTGTAAATCCATCTTTCACCAAACTGTTCGTAACATCGTTTAGCATGAGTTGATAAGTCGTTGAGGAGAACGAGATCGTTCCTCCATAGTTCAGATGATGATCCGAGCAACCAATGCTTAGGATAGGCGTCATCAACAGAGGCATCACATTCAATACCCGCTCTATTGATTTCTGGACTACGTATTCACAAATCATCGTATCCGTATAAACAGGCAGATGTGGACCATGCTGTTCAGTAGCGGCAAGAGGTACGATGACATAACTACCTTCCTGTGCCAATCTAGTCAAAGCCTCTCTGTTATGGTTTTGAAATTGATAATTTGTACTCATGATGGTTGACCTCTCCTTTTTAGTAAAGAACATGAAGGTGCGGCGTCTCGACTTCTTGGCCAGAATGCAATGATCTCATTAACGCATCAAGCGCACCTGTCGTCAGCAACGAACGTTCAACAGGATAGGGGGCATTTCGGGTGTGAAAGAATCGTTCCATCGCTAGCACTAAATAACTAAAGTGGCTATGCGGCTTCTGATTATGCAAGCGGAACTCGACGCATACCGGAGGCTCGCCCTCCTTGACTTGGTATGCCGAGGCGAATATTCTGCCTTCTGGCTCTGCGAAGATGATGCCAGCCTGCAAACCATCTACGTATTCCAACTCAATGAAAACCGGATTTTTTAATTCATAAGGGAACATGTCAATGTCCCGAAGATTGACGAACCCGCCAAGGTCTTTATAAATTGAATTCCAATCATCAGACAAAATACGATTGATCGCCTCTTGGTCCTTGAATGTCCGTACCGCACGGATACCTGTTTCTCCATGAGCTCTATTCTCGGCAACACTCTGCATCATCTCCATTGAATGATAGCAATACCGTTCTACATCGTCGTAAGAAAAAGCTAACATACGATGCATTGGGGCGCCGTAAGGGATTCCTGTGGTAGCCGGAATGCGGGGGGCATATGGAAGAACGGAACTGGACATGAACGGAACATTGTGAAGTTTAATTTGTTCATACATCCATTCGATATCGTCCTGTACTATAGCGAAGCCTTTATCAGTGAACACTGGAACGATATGGTTGAACTCGAGCATGACGTTCAAGCACTCTTCAAAGAATTCGCGTCTTGGATATAGAATTTGACCGATCTCGTTGGTAGGATACTCGCCAAGCTCACCTATAATAATAATGCCGTCTAGATCGAAGGTATCTCCACCATTGAGCAGCGCTTCCCGTATTGAACCATGCAGAGAGACATCATGTTTATCTGCCATGTCTTTACCCATGTCGTTCGCAGGGAATTGATCTATAAACATAGATACGATATCAACCGTAGGTTTGTAATTTCGACCATTCAGTGTATAACCATCTAAGAATTTCGTAATGATAACATCAGCATGATTTGTTGACCAATATTCAGTAATGATAGCAGCTACTTTTATGTTCTTTTTGCTCATGATAAATAAATCCTCCTAAAATGTAACCGAGTATTTGAAGTCTATGGATCGAAGCATTGTATCTGCGACATTCACCAACATATTGGCCTCTTTAATCGAACTATAATGTATGTCAGATTGATTTAAGATTGAATCGCAACTCTCCTGAAGCTGTTCACGAAGAGCGGTGAAGGAGCTATCCAATAGTTCCTCGCTACCTGGCGAAGTGAGAGAACTTCTGTTCCATGGATCACCAAGAAGGAAGTATAACTCGCTTGTATCAATCGTAATCGTTCCTTGATCTCCAAAGCAGGTCAAAGAACCGCTTGTTAATTGTTCCGATTGGTGAGGAGTTTTGCCGTGCGTCGAAGTCGGTGTTGTCCAAGTATTCGTTAAACAACCATTCACGCCGTTATCAAAAATAAAATCGAATCTGTCAATATTTCTAATTCCGTTCTGCATCGCTTTGGAGCCGAAGGTTTCCATCCAATCGAATCGGATGGCATCCGACAACCAGAAGGCGATATCCATCTCTGGGATAAGATTCTCGTAAAAGGTTGGCAAACGATGATACATTGGATAAAGATCCTCGCTACGGGAGCGTGTTATTTCAATTCTCTCAAGCTTCCCGATCTTGCCGTCCTTAATGGCCTGATAAACCGCTTGATAAGGGGCAAGTCGACGAAGTAATCGAGATACGAAAATATATCGATTGTTCTGGATAGCTTGCTTCCAGATTTCGACTGCAGCTGCCGGGTTTGTGGCGAGTGGCTGCTCCACGATGATATGTTTACCACTTTGCAAAGCATGAACTGCAGGTGAATAGTGCTCAATCTCATGCGTTGTAATGCTAACTAGATCTATATTATCTTGAGATAGCATCTCCGATTCGTTGGCGTAACGCGTATGAATGCCATATTTATCGGCAACCATACGCAATCTATCCTCATCCTTGTCACAGATGGCGACCACTTCAACCTGATTTAGCGTTTGATAAGCCTGTAGGTGACACTCACCCCAATGGCCGAGTCCAATAATCCCTACTTTTAATTTTTTCATGATTGTAAACTCCCCGTTCTAGAGCCGTTATTTGATTGAACCGGCGGTAAGACCATTAATCATATATCTTTGTAAGAAGACAAATACAATACACACAGGTATAGTGGCGACTAGCGATGCAGCCATTAAATCGTTCCACTCAATTTTGTCTTGCGAAATGAGCTGTCCTATACCGACCGGAATCGTCTTCATATTTTCGGTCGACATGAGAATGAGAGCGAACATATATTCATTCCAACCCATAACGAACGCATAGATAGCCGTAGCTACGATACCAGGAAGAACAAGTGGAAGAATAATTTGCCAGAACGTGCGGAATGGACTAGCACCGTCGATGGACGCTGCTTGGTCGAGTTCTTGGGAGATTGTATCGAAATAACCTAACATCATCCAAGAACAGACTGGGATCGTGATTGCGATATACGTAACAACAAGACCTAACAACGTATTTACAAGCCCGAATTGAGTCATGATTTTATAAAATGGTACGAGCAGCATAACCGTAGGAACCATCTGAGTTACTAACAAGAAGGTCAAATAGAAACCTTTACCTCTAAATTTAAATCTAGATACTCCATATCCAGCCAGAGTTGAAAAGAAAATGGAAACAACGGTCGACGCTCCAACGACAATCAAACTGTTCTTGAAATAGTCTAGGAATGGGTAATCGCTCCATATCCGTTTGAACGCATCGAATGTCGGATGCTTTGGGATCCATTGTAGAGGTATTGCAAACGTATCTGCCTGAGATTTGAAAGAGGTAGAGATCATCCAGAATACGGGCACAAGTACCATTAATGACGCACAGATCAGGATCCAGTAAGCGGCAATTTTACCCTTATTATTTCGAGAATTTGATTTAGTCACGGGATATTAACCTCCTAGACACATAGCTGATTAAGAAACAGATCAGGAAGACGATAAACGCCAGAGCAGATGCTTGTCCGAATCTGAAATCAGAAAATGCAAGTTTATATATATCGACACTTACAACGCTGGTCGAATTCACTGGACCACCATTGGTAAGGAGTTGAATGATGGTGAAATGTTTAAACCACCATACCGCTTCCAATATTAACGTCGTTTGAAGTACCGGTTTGAGACTTGGAAGAGTAATGTAAATGAATTGCTTCCATTTGGTTGCACCGTCAATTTCAGCGGCTTCGTATAAATCTTCTGGAATGGACTGAAGCCCGGCTAGTACGAAGATCAGCACGAGTGGGTATCCCTTCCAGATGACCACGAATGCGACGGCCAGTAAAGCAAGGGAGGTGCTACTCAGCCATGCAACCGGTTGATCAATGATATGAAGGGACATCAGTATATTATTAACGAGCCCGTAAATGGGATCATATAGCCACTTCCACAGTAGCGCAACGACGACTTCGGGGAATAAATAAGGAAGTATGAGAATAACTCTGAACAACGTTCTTCCTTTAAGCTTCATATTAAGCAATAAAGCTAACGATATTCCGATAGTAAAGACTCCGACGAGAACCATTGCTGTAAATGAGAATGTAACAAGAAGCGAATGAAGGAAATCTGGCGTCGTGATTGCTTCCCAATAATACTTTAAACCAACGAAATCCCAACGATTCATTAAATTCGTGTCGAATAAACTGACATAGAAACCATAGATGATCGGATATGCGATCAATACAAGTAGCATGATGGCAGAGGGTAGGATAAATCCATACCCTGCCGTCTGCTTCCTAGAAAAGTTGTTTTTCACTAGGAATTCTCCTTTTCTCTTACTTTTGATTGCGCTCAATTTCTAATCGAACGACTTCTGCTGCTTTATTAGCTACCTTTGTGGCATCCGTATTGTTGCCTGTCAACATGGTTTGATAAGCTGTTCCTACAGCTGCTTGTACCTGTGAGAAGAATGGAACTACAGCTTGAGGAACCGCATATTGTTGCGCATCGACGAAACCCTTATACACTGGAGTTTGAACCTTTGGATCGTCTCCAGCTTCCATACGAGTTGGCATACGTCCTGTATTTTCAAAGAAATGGATTGCATTATCTTTTTCAACGAGAAATTTCAAATATTTTACTGCAGCTTCTTTATTCTTGCTCGTCTCAGCAATGGAGAAGCCAAACGGACTTAAGTTCGAAGCATGGACTTCTTTCTTCGGAATCGGAACTGCGGCCAGTTTACCCTCTAGTGCTGGATTTTTTTCGATAAGACCTGCAATGGAGTGGGAGCCCGAAATGACCATTCCAATTTTGTCATTGGCCATTAGTGTGACATTATCCGCGTAAGCGTTCTGCATAGCACCCGGTGGAACTACTTTGTACTTATTGGCTAAGTCGCCGAAGAACTGGAATGCTTCAATGGCTTGCGGACTATCCAATTGGGTTATCCAGTTGCCGCTTTCATCCTCCATCAGTTCACTAGCGCCGAAACTGTGAAGAATCGGGAAGAATCGATAAGTACCTGAGCCGTTGTTCGTACCGACCATACCGAAGCCGTACTGATCCATCGAGCCATCACCATCTGTATCCTTCGTGAGCTTTTGGGCTGCAGTTACGAATTCATCCCAAGTTGTAGGAGGTGTTAGGCCTTCTGCTTCAAACCAATCGGTACGGTAGATCAAAGCAATTGGAGTCGAGAACCAAGGGACGTATTGTAGCTTGTCGTCAATGGTTGCTTCTTTCAAGATGCTAGGATAGAAGCCATTGATATAATCCTCTCCTAGCAGCTCCGTTAGATTTGCTGTGATTCCCATATCGTTCGCCGTCGCATAGAAATCTGGGGTATTCAAGAAAATATCTGGAAGTTGGTTCCCCGTAGCCAAAGTGGCGATTTTAGTGAACGCATCATTTTGTGAAAGACCCATAAACTCGATTTTAATGTCAGGGTTTTGTTTCATAAATTCATCCGCAAGTTCTTGCTCGAGTGTGCCTGCAGGTTTCTCTACAATCGTCGAAGACATAACCTGCAACGTAATTTGTTTCTTGGAATCCGCCTTGCCGCTGGTATTATTTGAAGAGCCACCACAAGCTGTGACGACTATGGACAAACAAATAGCTAAACTAAGCAAACCAAATAATACCTTTTTCTGTCTTTTCATGAATAAGCCCCCTTGATAATAATTGTAATCTCGTTACACATGGATTTTCCCCTCGAAAGAAAGGTCTTATTTCAGTTTCCTAGTGTTTAACTTGGAAATAGAGAAAATAGAGGGGTATAATAGTAGAGATGAATCCGCTTTCGTACACATCGGGACTAACATCTCTAGGTATTTGACCATCCATATGGTTCCGATGTATTAAGGATAGCAATCGTTCGGGATGAAAACCATTACAATATGCAAAGACTTCTTATACTTTTGGAGACATGAATGTTGGATCAAAGAAATCACGACAACTAGACTAGCATCCGAAAGGAGATAAAATTATGCAATATCTATTTCAACTATCACGTGTATACAACGCTATTCATTTGATTTCGATTAACTATTCTAGCGCCGAAAAGAACTGGTCGTTCCCAAACCATCGACATACGATATTTGAATTCAAGCACTGCATTAAGGGGAAAATAGAAATAAAAATAGATGGGATCACCTATATAATGACCGATGGAGATTCAGTCGTTATGAAAGCAGGTGTGTACCATCAGATGGAAATGCTGGAGGATAGCGTTTATTTCGGATTTCATTTTGATATCGAAATGCCTTCGATCTACTCTGTCTTTGAATCGATAACGGATCCAATTGTTCCATCAGAAATGAAGGGATTTATTGTTGATTGGTTAAATCAATTTCTAGCGGCGTTTGGGAATGATTTTAAGCAATTGCATCATCTTCCGAATACCCGGATCCAGTCTTCCGTGGAGAATAGCTTGAAGTCGCTCAAAATGCATTCCAGCTTTGTTGAGTTTCTGTGTGCGTTCGGAAGTTACTATTATGAACATTCTCAGAAATTGGACGATATCATTTCACCGTCACATAAGAAGATTGCTCATCAGGTTGCATATGAGCTCAACAATACCGATCAATATAACTTGCAAGTGGGGGATATCGCTAAGAAGCTAAATATGCATCGCACTCATATTACTAACTGCTTCAAGGAAGTCTATAGTATCACGCCGAAGCAATACTTAATGCAACTTCGAGCGCAAAAGGCTAAACAGCTCTTAATCGAAACGGAGCAAACAATTGAAGAGATCGCTGATCAGTTGATGTTCTCGTCGCCAGCCCATTTCACCAAATACTTCATTCAACAGACGGGTAGCTCTCCTTCACATTTTCGTGGAAAAAAGGGACACCATTCATGACAGGTACTTTCTATCACATAGGTTCTGTGGTTCTAGCGGTGGCTGTATTGTGGGCAGTAATCTCCATTGTGTATGTTAGCTGGAAGAACGGGATATCCCCCATGCCTTCATCTGCGCCTGTCAGACGGGCTGTGATCTTTGAGATGAATAGAATGACCGAAGGAGAACGAAGACTGATCGTGGAAGCAGGTTCAGGGTGGGGAACCCTTGCGCTCGATGTGGCAAGGAATACTAGAGGTTCGCAGTTTGTTGGAATAGAGAATTCCTCCATTCCACTAGGGATATCTAAACTAATGGCAAGAATTAACCAACAGACAGAGGTTACTTTTATCCGTGGCGATATTTACAATTACTCATATGGGAATGTGAACGTGGTACTCTGTTACCTATACCCAGGTGCGATGAAGAGACTAAGTAAGATATTGTATGAGCAACTAGCCCCGGAAGCGATCATTATAGCTATATGTTTCGCCTTGCCTGACTGGCAGCCTGAACGTGTGATCACTTGCGGGGATTTATATCAAACAAAAGTGTATGTATATCGAAAAAGGTCTATTAGCTGAAAATTATAATTCTTATAGGTCTAAAGATTTAGATAAGTTTTTTAGGAGTATAAGCAGGAAGAAGGATATGAATTAACGAAATAGAGTATAATGTCGAATTTACGATTAAATTTGTCTTAATATGTTAATTACCCATGGTAAATTATGATAGAATTAGAATGTCAGTGTAATACCTTCTAGTGATGTTTGAACAGATGAAAGGGGTAAATCTATGGGGCCGCTCAAATGGAAGAGAATATACATCATTATTATTGCGGTTTTACTGTTCGTGAGTACTGCTCCATACATATCTGTTTTTTCTGCAGGAAGAGAGGAAATACCACAGAAGAATATTTTAATTTTGAATTCCTATCATAAAGGGTACGCTTGGACAGATGACCAGATGAATGCTATATCAGAAACGTTAAAGGGTTCTGAAGTAAGGACCATTCTCTATACAGAATATATGGACTGGAAGCGTCATCCAGTTGAGAGAACGATCAAGTATTTCTATGACACTATAAAAGATAAATATTCGGATATACCGATTGACATGATCGTCGTTACGGATGATGCGGCCTTAGAATTTGTAATAGAATATAGAGAAGAACTA
The DNA here is from genome assembly GCF_051550225.1 of Paenibacillus sp. FA6. NCBI lineage: Bacteria > Bacillati > Bacillota > Bacilli > Caryophanales > Paenibacillaceae > Paenibacillus > Paenibacillus sp. FA6. Next base: position 5,361,781 of record NZ_CP188820.1, read on the forward strand.
CTTAACAACGCTCCTATTATATTTAGCGGTGTCAATGAGATAGGAATAGAGGAGATTATAGACGATCGTCACGACATGACAGGTGTAGTTGAGATGATTGATCCGATTGATACGATTAAGATGGCCTTAGAAGTAGATCCATCTATTAAGAAAGTATATGTCGTGTTTGATAATTCGGATAGTGGTCTTTCTTCAGGGAAACTTCTAATGGAAAAGCTTCATTTGATAGACGATCAAATTACCGCAATTCCACTGAATAATCTAACTGCGGATGAATTACTAGCTAAAGTTACTGGTCTCACTTCAGATAGTGTGGTACTAGTGACGACCTATTACAGTGATGCAGTCGGAAAAACGGTGGAGTTCGATCAATTTTACAGGGAATTGAGTGAGAAGAGTAGAGTACCGATGTATAGTATTTATGATTATACTTTAAATCAAGGAGCCATCGGGGGAAGTATGATCAGCGGCTATCTTCAAGGAAAGATTGCCGCAGAAATGGCAGTAAGAGTTCTTCAGGGAGAAGATCCTAACGAGATGCCCTTTGTTACGACGAATATCACTCGGGATGTCTTTGATTATGAGCAACTCCAACGATTTAACATCTCATTAGATAGGTTACCCGAGGGGAGTGAAGTGATAAACCAGCCCTTTTCCTTTTATGAGACGTATAAGATTCTTGTGATTTGTACGATAAGCGTCATTATTATTTTGATTAGTTTAATAGCGATTCTTATATTCTATGTTGAGCAAGTAAAGAAAGTAAGAAAGAAATTAGCCCAGACTAATGAACGCTTTGATCTGGCTACCAATGGTTCGGAAGCAGTCATTTGGGATTTAGACATGACGACGAATGAGCATTATTTCTCAGATAGCTGGTATGACATATTGGGCTACGAGATGGGCGAAGTGAATGAATTTCACGGGGGTTGGAGGACGATTCTGCATCCTGAAGATATTCAGGCAGAGGCTAGGCAACGACAGGAACATATAGAAGGTAAATCTAAGTATTATTATTGTGAATATCGTCTGCTGAGTAAATCAGGAGAATATAAATGGTTCCAGACAAGAGGTACAATGATGAGAGGCCTCGATGGATACAATAGTCGTTTTGCTGGTTCGATGACAGATGTGACGGATCGAAAGGGTGTTGATCTTGAACTTCAACGGAGTTATGAGGAGCTTGAGACAACCTACGAAGAGCTTACAGCCTTACAAGAGGAACTTACGGAGCAATATAATAGGCTGATTGAAAGCCAGGAGATACTCACAAAGAATGAAGAAAGATATCGTCTGATCACGGAAGCCACGAACGATGGTATTTGGGATGTCAATTATCAGACGGATGAATACTTCTATTCTCAGCGATGGTATGAATTATTAATGATAGATGATGGAGAATTAGATGGTAATTTCATGAAGAACGATCGGATTCATCCCGATGACTTAGAAATATATATGGATTCTGTAGAAGAGCATACAGTAGGGAAGAGTGACTTCTATCAGTGTGAGGTTAGATTAGCGCTTGCGAATGGTACATACAGGTGGTTTCTCCTTAGAGGAAAGGTTCTATTCGATGGAAGTGGACAAGTCTATCGAATGGCGGGTTCCATTTCGGATATTGAGTTGCTGAAGGAATCGCAACGAAGATTGCATGGATTGGCCTATAATGATGTGTTAACTGAGTTACCAAACAGGCTGTCATTATCAGTTGTATTTAGAACGTTTATCGAACATAGCAAAGATTCCAAGGCAGCATTATTCTTCTTGGATATCGACAACTTCAAATTTATTAATGACTCGATGGGACATACTTATGGAGATCAGCTGTTGAAAAAGGTAGGTATACGTTTGAAGGGGCTATCGGATGGTCATCAAGTCTGTTTCCGCTTTGGTGGAGATGAATTTGTTATATTCCTAACCAATATTAGAACAGACGATGAAGTGATTCAATATGCAGAGACCCTAATGCATGCATTTAAGGAACCGTTTCAGTTAAGTGAGAGTAATGTACATATTTCCACAAGTATAGGTATTGCGCAATACCCGGAGAACGGGTTGGATATAGAGGAACTCCTGAAGAATGCTGACTTAGCGATGTATAAAGCGAAAGAGACGCGTAAAGGTAACTTTGTTATCTATGATCAATTCATGCAGGACTCTCTTGATGAAAGAATCGCTATAGAGAAACATCTGAGAGAGGCTATCACGAATCAAGAATTCTGTCTTTATTATCAACCGCAAGTAAGTTTGAATACAGGAGAAGTAGAGGGGTTTGAAGCTCTAATACGGTGGAATAGTCCTGTTCTTGGATTTGTATCTCCTCTTTCTTTTATTGAGATTGCTGAGGAGTGTCGCCTAATCATACCCATTGGAGAATGGGTGCTTAGAACGTCTTGTTACTTTATTAAAGACCTTCACCGACAAGGGTATGAAGGTTACCATGTATCCGTAAATATATCCGTCGTTCAATTGATGCAGGAAGATTTCACAGATATGGTGTTAAAAGTTCTAGAAGAAGTAAATCTGAGTCCCGAGTGTCTGGAATTGGAGATTACGGAATCGATCATTATGGAATCTTTTGAGGAGAGTAGTGCTAAGTTAGAGTTTCTAAGGTCTAAAGGAGTGGCTATTGCTTTGGATGACTTTGGAACGGGATATTCCTCCTTAAGTTATTTGAAACAACTACCTATAACGACGTTGAAGATTGATAAGTCATTTATGGACGGTGTTCTAGGTCACCCTAGTGACGCGTCGATTACAAGCTGTATGATTGCAATTGGACATGAAATGGGATTGAAGATCGTTGCTGAAGGGATTGAAATAGAGGAACAACTTACGCTGTTGAAACAAATGAATTGTGATAAGGTTCAGGGCTATTTCATCAGTAGACCGATTCCAGCGCAAGATGTAGTGAAGTGGCTTGAGAGCCGAGTGTAGGGATGAATAAGGATTACATGTAATCACAATATATATTATGAGAAAGAGGAGTGTTGAATGAAGCATGAAGTCAACCATTAGATGTTCAAGATACCTAGTTTCATTGATCATTATGGCATTCATTGTTCAATGGATTAGCCCGTATACTATTTCTTATACGGTTGAAGCCAAATCATCTTGTGGTTCGGGTTGTAGTCGCTACGATGTTGTCGTCATCGGAAGTGAGATTCAAGGTGCCTTGCTTGCCAAAGAAGCACATCAACTGGGATTGAAAGTACTAATTTTAGATCCGCGAAGTAAGCAAGGTGGTCAATTGATACAGGGTCAAATGTATGTTCTAGATGAGCCCAATGATAAGAAAGGGAGAAGTCTGGTTCAAGGAGATATAAAGAAGTTATTCGACGGCTATAAGGCAGGAACGATTCGGAAGGATGCGGACTTTAACCGTTATTTTCAGAGTGTCATTAAGAATATACCGCTACGCAGTGGTATAGTGATTGAGTCTGTGAATGTTGTCTCCCAGAAACAAGATAAATCTCTGAAATCAATAACATATCGAGCTAAAGATGGTGTGAAGTATACTGTTGAGGCAGAATATTTTGTGGATAATAGTGATTTTAATGCATTGACGAGTCACTTAGATGTTAAACGAATTCCAGGTATGGAGAGTATTTATAATGGTAGCAAGCCAGATTATATGGCGGCAACCCTTGTTTTAAATTTCAAAAATGTGAATTGGAGTAAATTGCATCAAGCCGTGTTACAGGATTACCCGCTTACCAATGTTAGGGAGAAGTATGGTCCTAATACATACGTCGATTGGAATTATGCGACAGGATTTAGCAATATAACATATAAATATAAGCCGCTCGATCCGCAGTTTGTGCTGCGGGGAATTAACTCCACTTATCAGAAGGATGGGCAGGTCGTTATGAATGCCTTATTAATATTTGATGTGGACCCTGCTGATCCGAAATCGATTGAGTCAGCTATAAAGAAAGGTAAAGCAGAAGCTCCGTTGATACTCAAATATTTACGTAAGAATATACCTGGGTATGCCAAAGCTGAACTAAATGGATTTCCGGAATATTTGTACATTAGAGATTATAATCGTTTTGAAACAGAGTATATTTTGGATTATCCTGATTTAATGTCTAGTAAGATGTTCTGGGATAATGTTAGCATTGCTAGCTATGGAACAGATCTACAGGCTACTACTAAAATTCCTAAAGGACATAGCTATGGTCACCCTGATCGTTATGGTATTCCTTTGCGCTCCTTTGAATTGAAATCATATGAGAATGTTCTTGTTGTGGGGAGCAATATTGGTGCAACGATCAAAGCTTATGGTAGTGCACGCATTATGCCTAACACTGCACTAGCAGGACAAACGATCGGTATTATTCTGGGTAAAGAGCTGAAGAATAAACGGTTAAGAGAGCTTACTCCAGCCGACTTCGTTCGTATTCATAAATACCTACAGAAGGATTATCGGATTGCTCTACAGAGTTGAGTTAGAATAATATTAGGGTAGACTCGGACGTCCACTGGGCGTCCTTTTTATGTTTCAGCAAGTTTCGAGCGTTAAAATTAACATATAGACTAAGCTAAATTGACGTAAGTAGCTAGATGATTCATTATACTGGTATAGGAGTGACGGATGATCTAGTCAAATGCGACAGCGCTTGGTTAGAGTATTCATATATTGAAATTATGAAAGACGAGGTGACTCATCATGGAGGCTGTTGTAATCATTTTGTTTAGTATTGTTGCCATTATGGCTTTGGCCTATTGTCTAATGAGATACTATCCTGCATTTGGTGGGGATTCCTCTAGGCGTTTAAGACAAAGCGTAAGCCAATCTACTAATTACTCCAAAGGAAAGTTTATTAATCAAATACCAACATCTATGGATAAGAGCTTCAAAGGAACAATCTCTATGCTTGTTCAGTTCGTGAAAGGAAATCCAAATGGAAGACCTCGTGAACCGTTACTAGTGGACTCAATAAATCCTATACGTAAGGAAGGGGAGCAGAAAGATCAGATTACATGGTTGGGTCATTCGGCATTGCTAGTTGAAGTGAAAGGACTGACGCTGCTATTAGATCCAATGTTGGGAACAGCACCTTCTCCATTTCCGCTTATCGGTGGGAAGCGTTATAGCAAGAAGCTATCTATTGAGATTGAGGCATTGCCAGTTATTGATGCTATTCTGCTCTCCCATGACCATTATGATCATTTGGACTATGGTTCCATCATGCAGTTAAAGGGGAAAGTGAAGCATTTCTTTGTTCCGCTAGGTGTGGGTGCTCATTTAGAGAGATGGGGAGTTAGTGCAGAGAAGATTACCGAACTAAATTGGTGGGATAAGGTTAGCTTCGAGGGGGTCACGTTGGTGAGTACGCCAGCAAGACACTTCTCAGGAAGAAGTCTGTTGGATAATGATACTACCCTGTGGTGTTCTTGGGTTATAGATGGGCAATCAACGAAGATATTCTTTAGTGGGGATTCGGGGTATGGTCCTCATTTCAAGGAAATCGGTGATCTGTACGGTCCCTTTGATATTACTCTCATGGAATGTGGTCAATATAATGAACTCTGGGCGGGGATCCACATGATGCCGGAGCAAACGATACAGGCACAGGTAGATGTACAAGGGAAATTGATGATTCCAATCCATTGGGGTGCATTTAGCTTAGCGTTACACGACTGGACCGACCCGATAGAACGAGCTTTGAAGGCTGCCGCAAAAAGTAATGTAGCCATCTCCACACCGAGAATAGGGGAGACCGTATGGATTGGATCATCTAATTATCCTAAGTCTGCTTGGTGGAGAAATTAAGTACACACAACAATATGTCTAGAGAAGGATCTCTTTCTAGCAACACAACGATCGGTAATAACAAAGCCTGCCTCGGCGATCATGTCATCCATCGCTTCGATTGTAATAATGACCACCTTACTTGCGAAACGGCGAGCATGTCGGAGAATCGAGAGTTGTTCCTCTGGCGTTGTAGACGAGAACAGATTATATGGCATATCGATAATGGCAACATCGTAGGAGTCCGTGATATCAGAAATATCTCCAAAGGTAACTACACTAGTGTATCCGAAGTGAGCGATATTCGCCCGAGCTCCCTGAACGATCTGTGGATTGATATCTCGCCCCACGATGTCGATGCCCATGGAGAGTGCTTCAACCAACACGGTTCCAATACCACAGCAAGGATCAATGGCATGAATCCCGTTGGGATTGGGAACGGCAATGTTGGCAACGGCTCTTGCTAGTCGCGTCCCGAGTGCAATGGAATAATTACGAGGCTTCTTCATATGGAGTAACCATACTGCATCATTTTTGCGATATTTCCCGAAATACCAGCGTCCGCCTAAGGTCACGATCCCAAACACATGATCCGGGTTATGAACATCAGCTTCACCGTTGATATGTAACCCCAGATCCTTCTCCATGATTCGTCTATCCTCATACGATACTTTGTTCGCTTCCGCAAGGTCATTGATTTTCACGAAAATAACCTTGAATGTCTCTTTATTCAATACGATGTCTTCCACTTGCTTGAGAATATCTGCTAAGTTCTGCCCTTCGTACATGATTTCGATCTGTTCTTTAATAAATGGACTGCGACTAGGGTCAATATCAATAGGGCTCTTCATAATAAAAGATTCTGTTTCCTGTCCGAAAAGTGAGCGCATCTCCAAGCCCCATAAGGAGCGTTCATCATCACTACATGCAAAAGTGTATATAAATGTTGGTGTATGGCTAATTGTATTCAATAATATCCCGTCCTTTTTAGCGTGAAATTGTTCTTCTTAAACCTTATCCGTAAAAGTCTAGAAAAGCAAAAAAAATACGAACTGAATGTAGGTAGCATGATAAGATGAGTGAAAGGCATTAGAAGGATGAATCCCCAATCAATAGACTACAAGAACGGAGTGTCAAGAGATGAGTCAAATGGATACGAAACGCGCAGCACAACTAATAGAGAAATGGATTTCAGTATATGATATGGATGATGTGAAGGCATGGGAGCGGGATGAGTACCCATTTATAAAGGATACGTCTAAAGCGATGAAGCTCTCAGTTCAAGTGTTACGAGGTAAAACGGCTGCAAATGGGGCTCAACTCCAGGAAGCCGCAGCACAATTATTAGAATACGTAGACGAATACGGTATGGACACCCCGGAGGAGTGGGAGAAGGAGAATATTCCTTTTGTAAAAGAGGTTCTAGAAGCAATCCACTTTACCGTTGCTTTGCTTAAGAAGGGAAATAAGTAAATTCACGATGATTAAATGAATAGTAGCATTATTAAAAATGCAAGTTCAAAAAGTCGGATTTTCAGCACCGAGAAGATTGGATGAAGGTAGGGAGAGAGGAGCGGAGCGTAGGCAGTACCTACGTGAGCACCGGAAGGACTGGCTGAATTCAATCTTCGATGTCGAATACGCTTCTAGATATACTTCGTGATCAAAAGATGACTTTTTGAACAACCTCTAAAAAGGAACAAGCTCTTCCCATCTAGGGGAGAGCTTATCTGCATTCATAGGAAGTATCCCACACGAAGTAACTCTTCGCCGATCAGAATCATTTACCTGAATGAAACACTTTGGAGTGAAGCACATCCAGAGCAAGTCCGATTTGTTCTAGGTCTTCTTCGGAAGTATCCTGAATGCGTTGCAAGAAACGGGTCTCTATGTGATGAAAGGCTTGGTTCATCATAGCTTGACCTTCTTGGGAGAGACGGATATATTGCTTTCGTCGATCCTCCGGAACAGCGAATTTCTCACACAGATTCTTTTCGCTAAGTTTACGCAGTTCACGACTTGTGTTGGGCATGGACATATGTTGACAATCACTAATTTGGCTAAGGGTAACGGGCTGACTAACCGCTAGATATTCAAGAATATGATACTGGACAGGGGTAATCGTATCGGATTTCACGTCTGTTGTAATCTCATTCGTCACTTCATGAACAGCAGTAGTAAAAGCTACAAATTTTTGGAAAAGTACTCTTTTGTCCACAGTAATCACCTCTTATTGACACGATAACAAAGTAATTGTCATAAAACAATTATCATTTGACAACTAAAAATGTAGTGTGCTACGATTTACTTATCAAATGATAAGTAAGGAGATGGTGCAGTGAAAACGTTAGTTATTTATACTCATCCGAATCATCAAAGCCTAAGTTATGCATTTTTACAAAAAGTCCTTCAAGGGGGCAGTGAGAACCCCAACATAACGGAGATCAAGGTACTGGACCTATACGAGGAAAAGTTTGATCCAATCCTGGTATTCAATGAGAATAAACGCAGAAGAGATATGCATTCTAATCCTCAACTTGAGAAGTATCGAGAACAAATAACTTGGGCCGATAAAATAGTCTTCGTGTATCCGATCTGGTGGGGACGGCCACCCGCTATGCTTATGGGGTATATCGACCAAATGTTTGCTTCAGACTTTGCCTATAAGGATAAGGGTGGAGTTCTGCCAGAGGGGCTATTGAAGGGGAAATCGGCTGTTTGTATATCTACGATGAAGGGTCCTACATTCTATCCGTTGTTCTGGTTGAATAATGCGCATAAAGTGCTCATGAAAAAGGCCTTATTGCAATATGTAGGCATAAAAAGAGTGAAGTTTTTTGAATTCGGGAATATGGAGAGTCCGAAGGGAAGACATGGGGAGAAATTGAATAAAGTATATCGTTATTTCAATATTGTTCCCGATTGAGTATCTACCAAGAAATATTTACCACTCTGTTGATCCGTAGTACACTGTGTATCAGTAGTAATATGAATCTGTGACATTACGGGGAAGAAGTGATATTTTGAAAAGTCAGATTAGGGCGGGTACTCTTGTAGTATTAAGTAGTTGTCTCATTATTATTGGGTTGGTTTGGTTTAGATACGATACGAGAAAGGTGACCTATCTTCCTGTACCCATAGAGGATGTGTTAAACAATCCATTCATGGGATTCGTAGCGGACGCACGTTATATTCCTGATACGGAGCAACCAGTATATCGGTTGGCTCACGTGAATATAACGTGGAAGGATTTAGAGCCTGAGCGGGGACAGTATGCCTTTGAGCAGATAGAGAGGGACAATAACTTCGAAGAATGGAATGCCCGGGGTGTGAAGTTTATCATTCGTCTAGTGCTAGATAAACCTTCAGAGATTCCACATATGGACATACCAGATTGGGTACATGAATTAACGAACCAACAAGGAACGGAATATGATATAACGTGGGGCAAAGGATTTAGTCCGGACTATTTCAATCCTACATTGATTACATTGCATCAAGAACTCATAGAGAAGTTGGCCGATCGCTATAATGATGATCCAAGAATTGCTTATGTACAATTAGGAAGTCTTGGTCACTGGGGGGAGTGGCATACGATCAATGATGAGAGTACAACGATTCCTTTTCCAAAGATTGATATAGCCGACCAGTATGTGAAGCATTATATAAAAGAGTTCACAAAGAAACATTTGATGATGCGCAGGCCTTATCCACTTGCTGAGCAAACAAAGATGGGGCTCTTTAATGATGCTTTTGGTAATCAAGAAGCAACGGTTGAGGGATTTGATCAGTGGGTTAACTATGGATATACGTTCTGGTTAACGGATGAACCGATGCCAGCTATGCGTAATTATTGGACTCAAGCTCCAGCAGGTGGCGAATTTTCTTCGGCCGAAGCACCTGAGTATTACTTTGAGGATGAGCATATTGAAGAGACTCTGAGCCAGATTAAGCGAACCCACCCTAGTTGGCTTGGACCGTATGCACTGAATAATGTGCCAGCGGAGGGGGAAATAAGACGGAATGTCGATAGATTCATGACGACGATCGGATACCGGTTCTCCCTCCTCTCAGAGACACACCAAGAGAGTATTAAACCGGGTCATAAGATGCGTGTTAATATGGAATGGATGAATAGTGGCGTTGCACCCTTCTATGAAGCCTGGCCTCTTGAGCTTTCGCTGGCTGATGCAGATGGGAATATTGTAACGCAGCAAATAACAAAGGAAGATATCCGTACATGGCAGCCTGGTAACAAGAAGACGCAACAAACGTTACAGATCCCTAATGATGTCGTAGCAGGAACCTATACAATATGTGTAGCCGTAATTGATCCGGATCTCCAGTTACCAGGAATAGAGTTCGCAATGGAAGGTAGACGCGCAGATGGGAGATATACGCTAGGATCTGTTATTGTGAAATAACACGAAGGGGAGTGGGCAATCATGAGTAAGACAAGAATGAGAAGTAATGGTTTGACACGTAAGATTTCTCTCTTCTTTTTTACGTTGGCTATCATCGTGGGCTCCTCCTTTCTGAATGGGAATAATACTAACTCAATCTATGCTGCAGAACCGGGTATTTATTATGTATCCACTGCTGGGGATGACAACAATCCAGGGACGTTGACATCACCTTGGAGAACAATTCAAAAAGCGGCCAATACGCTCTTACCTGGGAATACCGTTTATGTGCGTGGGGGGACCTATTCGGAGTATGTATCTTTCAAGCGTTCAGGTACGCAAGAGGGAGGATATATTACTTTTCAGAACTATTCAAATGAAATCCCCGTGATTGATGGAACTGGGAAAGATGTAACAAGTGCCAATCAAGCATTGCTGTATTTATCGAATGTGAGTTATGTGAGAATCAAAGGATTCGAAATACGAAATCTAGTCACAACCAGTCAATCACGGGATCCAGCCGGTATAAGGGTGAGGGGTATCGGAAGCTATATTCAACTGTTAAATAACAATGTTCATCATATTGAGAATAGGGCAACGGAGGGTAACGCTCACGGAATTCATGTGCTGGGTAGCAGCATCCAACCGATGACCCAGATTGATATCCAAGATAATGAAGTGCATGATCTTATCACCGGAAGTAGTGAATCTGTTACGCTCAGTGGCAATGTCGATGGATTCACGATTATGCGTAATCATATTTATGAGAACAACAATATTGGGATAGATGTTGCTGGATTCTATGGAGCATGCTCAAATCCATGCGTGGATCAGACCCGTAATGGTGTGATTAGTGGCAACACGGTTCATCATATCGATACATCTGATAACCCCGCATACAGAAAGGGATCACATATTGCGGCTGGAATTTATGCTGATGGAGCTACGAAAGTTCTGATTGAGAGAAACCATTTGTATAGTAACGATTTTGGGATATCATTAGCTAGTGAGGCGCAGGGTCGATCTACAAGTGATATTAGGGTACAGAATAATTATATCCATCACAATTATGGCGCAGGGCTAATTATGGGTGGCTCAGGTCCGGGGAATGGCGGTACCTCTAGCAATGTCATATTAAATAACACATTTGTGGAGAATGATAGTCTGAGGCAAGGATATGGCGAGATTACGCTACAGTGGAATAATGTGAACAATCAGTTTATGAATAATATTATGTATAGCAACTCGCAGAAGGTGTTACTCAATAAAGTAAACAGTAGCGGTTCAGGCAATATATTTGATTATAATCTGATGTACAATATGGATGGTACGAGTGGGGCCAAATGGGGTTGGAATGGTACGTCGTACAGTACTTGGGCTACGTATAAGAAGGCTAGCGGGAATGATAGCCACTCGATGTATAGCGACCCTCTTTTTATAGATAAATTGCAGCATAATATACAGGTGAAGACAGGCTCGAATGCGATTGATAAAGGATCATCTCAGAATGTGGATGTTAGATCCTATGATTATAATGGCTTAGCAAGAATACAGGGGGAATCGGTAGACATTGGAGCGACTGAACATGTTCCATCACCACTGGACGACAACCCGCAACCCCCTCAGATCACAGCTATGGATGATGCTTATTGGAGTGAAGTGGCTACTTTAAGTAGTGGAACGGGTCATGCCCGTATATTGAAAGCTACCAAAGATAGTTCGAATCTGAATATTTATGTTGCAGGAAGTAGCTTAACTAGCAAGGGTCAAATATTTATTAATACAGACAACAACACAAAGACAGGATTCGCAGCCCCTTATTGGAAAACAAGTGGAGCAGACTATTTGTTAGAGAATGGTACTCTCTATCGTTACACCGGAACGGGCGGTTCTAACTGGAAGTGGACGCAGGTGAAGAACGATAAAGGCGCGCAGAATTACATCGTTTCCAGTACCGTATTCAAAATACTCATTCCTTTAGTAGACTTGGGTACTAAACAAGCTAATGTGATTAAGATTGGATATGTATGGAACGACTCGAATAGCGATAAGTTACCAGGTAGCGGCGATCTGTTAATCGTGAAGGATGCCGCAGTTACAACGCTGAAAAAGTAAATAAAGAGTGAATCTAGTTGCTAATACCTATAAAGATAATGATAAAATGCATTGTAATATGGCATTGATCGCTATCTTTATAGGTTATTTTTGTTGTGAATAGTCCGTTAGCACTTATTATAAATAGGAAAAGTATGGTACAACTTCCCACTTCATGCTAATATAAAAATGAAAATCTAATACAATTATTGACATGGGGTGGACTTGTGAAGGTTTTAGTAACGGGTGGATATGGATTTATTGGCTCTCATGTGGCGGAAAGGTTTAATAAAGAGGGGTATGAAGTCTTTATCATAGATAACTTAGTGTCTGGGAACATACATAATGTGAATTTTAAACATAAGGGATACCGTCTATCCGTTGAAGAACGGAAATGCGAAGAGATCTTTCGATCTAATCGATTCGATGTGGTGGTGCATTTAGCTGCTCAGGTAGATGTCATGGCATCTATTGAGAATCCTCGACAGGATACGAAGTCGAATGTTCTGGGATTAGTGAATATGTTAACTCTAGCGAAAAAATATGACGTAAAGAAGTTCATTTTTGCATCATCGGCAGCCGTTTATGGTATGAATGATCAACTACCTTTGAACGAAGAAGCACCATGTAATCCGATATCGCCGTATGGGATCAGCAAGTGGGTGGGTGAGTCGTATTGTCTTAAGTGGGAGCAGATGTATCAATTGGACACGCTTTGTTTTCGGTTCTCCAACGTGTATGGTCCACGCCAAGGTAGCGTAGGGGAAGGTGGTGTGGTTTCCATATTTATGGAACGGGCCCTGAAGAACCAAGACTTACTTGTTTACGGTAATGGTGAACAGACACGAGATTTCATATACGTAGAGGATGTAGCGGATGCGATATACAGATCATCCTACTCACAGTTATCAGGGGTGTATAACTTATCTACGAACATCGAGAATTCAGTGAATACATTTATTGATATTCTTACAGAGTTACATGATGTTAAAGAGATTGTATATAAGGCTCAACGCAAGGGAGATATTGAGAGATCAACGCTAGACAATACAAGAATAAAGAGGGACCTGGATTGGTCACCAATTTACACCTTTACAGAAGGATTAAAACGAACCTATACCTGGTTTAAACAGAATGATTCGGTTTCCGAAACGGAACTAATGAAAGAAACGAAGCCTTCAGAAATGAAACTACTAGGTAAGAGGATCAAACCGTTTGTAGAGAATCTGGTTGTGTTTTTTCTAATTGCCTGGGTTGCTTTAAGCCAGATGGACATTTTCCTTGGATTTATAGATATCAAAATGTTCTACATTATGATTATAGGTATCATTTATGGGAAGAGACAGTCTATAACGGCTTCTGCGCTATCAATAGGGTTACTAATCTATCAGAAGTTACTAGATGGTCGTGAGCTTATTTCGTTATTGTATGATACGGAATTCTTCTTTCAGGTTGCGGTGTATTTATTCATCGGTCTAGTGGTAGGGTATGCTATTGACCGGAAGAATAGATTGATAGAATCTCAATTAGCTCAGGTGGAAGATATCGAGGAGAAATACGAATTTCTAAATAGTGTGTATTCGGAAGTTCGAGAAGTGAAGGAAGAGTTACAACAAAGAATTCAGAACAGCGAAGATAGCTTCGGGAAAATCTACTCGATCACGAAAGAATTGGAGAGTCTAGTTCCGGAAGAGATTGTTACTTCAACGATCAGTGTGGTGGAATCCATTATGCGTACGAATGATGTGTCCATATATACAGTGAACTCCAATGGTAGCTATTTAAGACTGGTAGCCCATTCGATAGGACGAGAAGCGGAGAAGAATAAGTCGATAAAAGTTGAGAATTTCAGCTATATTAATCAAATGTTCCTGGATCGGAAAATATATGTGAATAAGAATCTAACAGAGGGTATCCCCTTGATGTCGGCTCCTATTCAGAATAACGGTGAGACTGTAGCGATCATAGCTATAGATGGGATAGAGTTTGAGAAGTTCTCATTATATCATCAGAATTTGTTCAAAATAACGGTAGATTTGGTCTCATCCGCTCTATCAAGAGCATTCTCTTATATAGAGGCAACGGAAGGTCAACGTTACGTTGAAGGGACTTCTATCCTAAATAAGGAAGTATTCGCAGTCATTCTACAGAACAAGAAGCTTGCTAAGGCCAAACATGATATTAATTATTTGTTAGCGTCTTATACCCTGAAGAGTGGATCACTTTCAGAAATCTCGCAAAAGATGACAGGTTTATTACGGGAAACGGATTATATTGGCATGGGTGCAAATGGTGATATCTTGATTCTATTATCGAATTCTGGATTGTCCGAAGCTTCGCTAGTGGTTAAGCGATTTGCTGATCAGGAGATTTCGTTACAATTACTAGAAGAGGAAGTTGTTCATGGCTAAACTTATTTTTATCGTCTATATCCTATTGTCAGGTGTCTTCATAAAGTTGATTTATCGCAATCTGCCCCGTGAATGGTTATTGAAGTGGTTGATTGTTAGTGCCTTACCTGTTGTCGGCTGGTTATTTCCCGTATTCTGGCCGAAGCAATGGGTTCAAGCGAAGAATGGGGAGATGGATGCTGGTCTATTCGCGGATGGGGATGACCCAACGGTTCTTCAGACAGGCATACATGCCATGGTTGAAGTGGAGAAGGAACTCAATGTTGTCTCTATCGAGGAAGCATTACTTGTAAGTGAACATGCCGCACGACGAACGGTGATGATCAATGTATTGAAGCAAGACTCCATGAATTATATGGATATATTACAAAAAGCGGTTAGCAACGAAGATACGGAAACATCACATTACGCCGTAAGTGCAGTGATGGAGATGAAGCGTAAACTAACCATATCCCTTGAGGAACTGTCTTTTAAATATGAATCGAATAAAGAGGATGCTACTATTCTTCGCGCTTACGCTGACGTACTGAGTAGCTATATTAAGAGTGGATTCTTAGATGAGCGGACATTAAGGAAGCATAAATTCACCTACATCTTGGTGCTTAAGCAACTAATCGAAGTTGTACCAGAAGAGGATGCGGCTTATATAGAGAAAGTAGATGCTGAACTGGAAGTGGGCGATTTACTGGAAGCGGAGAACACTGCGCTACTGTATTTGGATCGTATTCCCCAAAGTGAGGATGCTTATCTCTGTTTGCTGAAGGTATATTTCTATACGAGGTCATATCGTAAGATGCAGGAAACATTACACTTGCTGAAAAGGTCACCACTTAGTTTATCTCATCGTGCATTGACCTTGGTAAGGTTTTGGTCGGAAGGGGCATAATATGAAGAAGGGTTTTAGTATTAATAAAAATATTTACGTCATTCTGGCAGCGATTGTTGTGCTAGCTATCATTATGCAGGTCTCGCGTTCAGAGTATGTTTTGCAGTTTAGTAGAAATACGAATCTGGCAGAGAGTCGCCAAATATTCAATAGTAATCTTGGACAAGCTGAAGCGACTGATTTGGGTGGACCTACAAGTTGTGTATTGTATGACTCGGAAGAAGAGGTCAGCGTTAGTGTTAAGAATAATGCTACCCGATTATTACAATATATGAAAAGAAAAACATTGAGTATAGACACGAGTGTTGATTCGATCAATCTAGATTCGTGTGCCATGACGATTATTACGAATCAAATTCTTGATGAGATAGGCAATATCGACTCACTGTCAGATTACGTTAATGATGGTGGTTATGTCATGTTTACGAATACGTTAGAGATGGACCATACTTTTAATAAAATCTATCGACAGTTAGGTATTATTTCGAGTTCCGAGCCCTTTCTAGCACAAGGAATTGAGTTGAAATCCAATGTACTCATTGGAGAGAAAGACCTAATAATCGATGATCCCTATGTAGCCAATTCAATGAATAGAATTGAAATTGATGACTCTTCAGAACTACTTGCTACAAGCGTCGATGGGATGCCTTTGATGTGGAGGAGAGATCATGGTCAAGGGGCCTTTATGGTGTTTAATGGGACGATGTTAGTAGAGAAGATTAATAGAGGCCTTATTGCAGGAGGTATCTCTTTACTGGAACCAGACTTCATATACCCGATATTCAACTCTAAACAAATATATATCGATGATTTCCCAGCACCTATTCAAAAAGGTATAAATGATTCGATATACCAACAATATCACAAAGATGTGTCACATTTCTATCGTGATATTTGGTGGCCAGATATGTTGAAAGCAGCTAAGAATGCGGATTTGAAATATACAGCGGTGTTAATACAATCGTATACCGATCGAGTGGATCCCCCATTTAATTCCCCAGTTGATGAGGACCGTTATAACTTACTGTCGTATGGCCGAGAGGTCATTAAGAGTGGCGGCGAGATTGGAATACATGGATATAACCACCAATCGTTACAGATGGACGAGGAGATTGCAGATAATTATGGATATAAGGTGTGGCCAAGTACTTCAGTCATGTCTCAATCTATTTCTGAATCGTTGAAATACGCGAATATTTCATTTCCCAATTATAAAATTATGAGCTATGTACCCCCTTCCAACATGATCAGTTCAGAAGGGCGTGAAGCATTGAAGGAGGCCTGGCCCGATCTAACCGTGATTTCTTCGTTGTATGAAGAGGATATAACGAATATGTCGTATATCCAAGAATATGAGGTCGCAGAGGATGGCATTATTGAAATGCCGCGTGTAACATCCGGGTATGTGGATAATCCTATTGAACATTGGGCTGAAGCGAATACGATTACTTCTCTAGGCATTTACTCACATTTTGTCCATCCAGATGACGTTCTAGATGAACTTAGAGGTAAGCAATTATCTTGGGCGGAGCTATATAAAGCTTATTCCACTAAATTAGAAAGATTAAAGAAAACATATCCGTGGCTTCGTGCGATGACAGCGACAGAAGGCGCTATTGATTTGGAGAAAGTATTGAACTCCAGAGTGGAGTGGACCAAAGAGGTTGATTCAATTCGGGGAGATATCACGAATTTTCAGGACGATAACTATTTTGTTCTACGAACAGCAAGAAGTATAGCCCAGTTGAAACATTGCTCTGTCAGTAAAATTGATGAGAATACCTATTTAGTAAAAGCAACAGAAGCGAAATTTCAAATCGGATTGGGTGGTTAACAACGATGAGAATTTGTATGATAGCCGAAGGTTCATATCCTTATGTTACAGGTGGCGTGTCAAGTTGGATTCATAGTTTAATTCGGCAAATGCCAGAACATGAATTCATTATTTATGCTATTGGAGCTCAAAGTAAGCAAAAGGGACAGTATAAGTATGAGTTACCTAGCAATGTTGTGGAGATTAAAGAGATATTCCTGGATGCCTATATTGATGAGCCAGGCAAGTGGGGACACCGTTTCCGACTTACCTCACAACAAGAAGAAGATTTAAAGTGCTTGTTGGGTGGAGGTGGTGGAGTGAACTGGGGCAATATTTTTGACTTACTGCGTACAGAGAAATTCCATGTCGCAGCTGATTTCCTTTCAAGTAAAGATTATTTCGATATTCTAGAAGATTTATGCCGTACGAAGTATTCCTTAGTTCCATTTACCGAAATGTTCTGGACGGTTCGCTCCATGATCTTACCTTTATTTGTGAGTATTCGTAATGATATCCCCGAAGCGGATTTGTATCATAGTGTATCTACCGGTTATGCAGGTGTAGTCGGTGCGTTGGCTAAGCATATTCATGGCAGTCCGCTGATTCTAACGGAACATGGCATTTATTCACGAGAACGGGAAGAAGAAATCATTAAAGCAGATTGGGTTAAAGGCTATTTCAAAGATCTGTGGATCGAATATTTCTATACACTCTCTGGCTGTATTTACAATTCGGCAGATCAGATTGTGACGTTATTTAATCGAAATAAGGAAATTCAAATAGAGTTAGGTTGTGATCCTTCCAAGATCAGTATTATTCCTAATGGCGTAAATGCGATTGATTATGCTAATCTTCCGCAAGCGCCCGATCAAGATATTATTCGTATCGGGGGTATCGTCCGTGTTGTTCCCATTAAGGATATTAAGACGATGTTACAGAGCTTTGCGCTGGTTAAGCGTGAAATCCCAAATGCAGAGCTAACGATTATGGGACCGACTGAAGAAGATGAGGAATACTATCAGGAATGTTTACAAATGGTTGGCTCCTTGGAATTACAGGATGTCATATTCACAGGTACGGTTCCTGTGAAAGATTATTTGGGACAGATGGACATCTTGGTGTTAAGCAGCATAAGCGAAGGACAACCTTTAGCTGTATTAGAAGGAATGGCATGCGGCAAACCTTATGTGACGACGAATGTAGGGAGTTGCAAGGAACTTCTAAATGGTGTGAATGATGGCATTGGTCCAGCGGGATTCGTAACACCCGTTATGAATTATGAGCCGATGGCTCAAAGTATTATCAAACTATGTAAATCGCCTAGTCTGCGGGAAGAGATGGGACGTAACGCTTTAGAGCGTGTGTCACGCTATTATAAACATCAAGATTTCATCACAAGTTATCAACAGTTATATGCATTATTAGGGGAGGGACAGCAATGGCCGGCATTGGCTTCGAACTGAGGAAATTATTCCGTGAACAGGGTCTATCCAATACGGTGAAGGCGTATAGCTTTTCTGCCGTAACGACGATAGGTCCGATGATTTTATGTATGTTTCTCATTATTGTATTACAAAGAATGATGGCCATTCATAACGGAACCTACTTAGACTGGGAACTGTATATTGCTACTGTCCAATATTGTTTTATATTCTCTATCATCATTACAAGCGGGATAACGATGGTATTGACGCGGTTTATTTCTGACATGATATTTGAGAAGAAATATGATCGTTTATTATCTTCTTATTATGGGGCATTGATGATTTGTCTACCTTTGGGTGCATTGGTGGTATGGTTATTTCTACCGCATATTTCTGCTAGCATCAGCTACAAAGTGGTTGCTTATTTATTTTTCATGGAACTGATTGTCATATGGGTTCAAGCGGTATATTTATCTGCACTCAAGGATTATACGCGTATTGTTCGAAGTTTCGCCATTGGAGTGGTCATTTCGTTGGTTTCTGGTTGGTTCCTGTTAGGTTATACGGACATCAATGCGACTACAGCGGCTTTACTTGCGATTGATATCGGCTTTTTTGTGATAGCGATCATGTCAGCCTATCATTTCGAACAAGTATTCTCAGCACGGAAGAGTCATTTTTACTTCGAATTTCTATCGTACTTTAGGAAATTCCCGTCGCTATTCTTTGCAGGCACCTTTTTTTATGCTGGGATTTATATTCATAGTTTTGTATATTGGTTTATTGCAAGGGATACATTAGTGGCCGGTGGATACTGGGTGTCTCCTTTTTATGATTTGCCTGTTTTCTATGCCTTTATTTCGGTTATTCCCACATTGGTGACGTTTGTCGTATCCGTTGAGACGGCATTCTATGAACAATTTCGAATGTACTACAAGCGAGTTATTGAAGGTGGGACTTATCAAGAGATGGAACGTGCTAAGAAACAAATGCAACGAACATTAATGAATGAATTTAGCTTTTTAATGGAAGTGCAACTGTTGTTCACGATTGTATCGATTGCGATTGGAATGAAGCTACTTCCGGGAATTGGATTCACCATGGCGCAGATTGATGCCTTCAATCTTCTTGTGTTAGGGTATTTCATGTTCATTATGATGTTCATCCTCTTACATCTATTGTTATACTTCGATGATCGAAAGGGTGTACTCATCATTAGCTCCTCGTTTGTTGTGATGAATGCGGCACTAACGTATTGGACGATGCAAGGGGAAAGCGATGGTCTGGGGATGTTTATTGCGTCGGTGTTAGCATTCGTTGCCGCAATTGCTAGATTAATGTATGTCCTACGCAATATAGACTACTTCACATTCTGTAGACAACCTCTAACTTCATTTACAACAACCACTCGATTACCTGGGAAATGGCGTAAGCCCGTTTCGGTTGTTTCTACAATTATGGTACTTACTGTGGTGTTATCCGCTTGTACAGCACCTGCGGGGAACAGTCAATCAGCAGATGAGTCTACCATTGCACAAGTCACGAAGCCTACTGCAGTGCAAGGGTTATCAGAAGATAAGCGTATTTATGAAAAAGATGATGATGGTTCTATAAAGGGTCTATATGTCACTGTATTGTCTGGGAAGGATAATGACGATAATCAGCTAAATTGGTACGGACTGAACAGGGATAAGGATCGTTATAATGAAGACAATTTGAAAGTGATTGTGCAGGAAGGCGACAGTGATGGCAAAGGTCCTACACAAGGATTGTTTGGTTATGGGCAAAGTGAACCGAATGCCAATATCAGCCTCCGGGGAAATACTGCAAGATATACTTCACAGAAATCGTACAAGATTCGTTTGTCAGATGAAGCGGGATTATGGAACAATCAACGGACCATTAATTTGAATAAGCATTCACTTGATCTGTCTCGAATTCGAAATAAGCTTAGCTTTGACCTATTTGAAGCTATTCCTAATTTCACTAGCTTGCGAACACAGTTTGTCCGTGTATATGTAAAGGATCAATCAGAAGGGGTCAATAATGATCAATATGAGGATTACGGACTGTATACGCAGATTGAACAACCGAATAAGAACTTTCTGAAATCCCATTGGTTAGATCCGTATGGACAATTATATAAAGTAGCCTTCTTTGAATTTGGCCGGTATCCAGATGAGATTAAATCACAATCTGATCCGACATACGATAAAGAGAAATTCGAGACCATTCTTGAGATTAAAGGTCGCGAGGATCATGATAAACTCATAGCGATGTTGGATGATGTGAATAATATGTCGATTCCGATCGATGAAGTGGTGGATAAACACTTCGATCTTGATAATTATTTGACGTGGTTGGCGGTTAATATTCTGACGGATAATATGGATACAGATGCCAATAACTTTTACTTGTATTCACCACTCAATTCAGACAAATGGTATTTCCTCCCTTGGGATTATGATGGCGGTTGGGAGTTGCAGCGTAATCTTGGGGATATAAGCGATTACCAGAGCGGACTTAGCAATTATTGGGGAAGTTCACTGCATAATCGCTATTTCCGGAGTGAAGCGCATATTAATCAGCTCAAAGGAAAGATAGAAGAGATGTCACAAATCATTAATAAAGATACGGTTGCCAAGCAACTAGAAGTCTATCAGGCACAAGTGGAACCGTTCTTGACACGTTCGCCTGACTTGAATTATTTGCCCGGTAAGAAATCTGAAATTGCAACTGATTTCAAGAGTATAGCGGAAGTTCCAGAGAGGAGTATACAAAGGTTCCTTGAAGATTTAGAGAAACCCAAGCCATTCTTCCTCGATGATGTTGATGTTGAAACAGATGAGCAAACTTTCTCTTGGGGACTTTCGTATGATTTCCAAGGAGATGACCTTGTTTATGACGTATCCATTGCATTGGATCCAGCATTTAAACAAATTGTACGTGAGGTGAAAGATATCACATCAACAACGGTGACAGTCAAGGGTCTTAAGAAGGGGACCTATTATTGGAAGGCCGTTGTTCGCGATAGTGCTGGGCATGAGCAAATCGCTTTTGAGACTTATTTTGATGATGAGGGCGACGTTTATTATGGTGTAAAGAAATTTGAGGTGTATTAACATTGCCTTTCCAAGGAAGAAAGTTTCGTAATGAATTTAAATATTACTTGCACACGCACGAGTATGTCGCTCTTCGTTATAAGATGTCTCAAATATTGAAGATGGATGACTATTCTATTGATGGAGAGGGATATGGCATTAGAAGTCTTTACTTTGACGGCGCTCATGATCATTCCTTATACGATAAGAACAATGGGGTTTTCAACCGAGATAAGTATCGCATTCGTATTTACAACGGAAGTGATGACAGAATTACGTTGGAGAGAAAAAGCAAGTATGGTGATTTCGTATGTAAAGACGGAGCTGCGCTGACACGCACAGAATACGACGCTATTTTATCGGGTGATGCCGACGTTCTCCAAGGTAAAGCAGATTCATTGTTGAAGGAATTCCATAATGCATTGGTCCACCGTTCTTACCGCCCTGTCGTTATTGTAGATTATACGAGAGAAGCGTATGTGTATGAGTTCGGGAATGTAAGAATTACGTTTGATAAAAGGCTATCTGCTGGAATTGGTACGTATAATCTATTTGATGACAATTTAGTATTAGAGGAAGCGATCACAGACCCGATGACTATTATGGAAGTGAAGTATGACTCCTTTTTACCTGATTTCATAAGAAAGGTTGTTCAGCCAGAGGGATATGTCAGATCATCTATTTCCAAGTATGTTATTTGTCGCGAAATTAATACTAAGCATTTTAAAGAATAGTCTTTAGGGGGAACAAGAGTGGCAGATAATTTGAATTTTTCGGATATTGTTAAGAAAAGTGTACTCAATCTTGAAGCATTTCGTAATATATCATACCTTGACGTTATTATAGGATTATTATCGGCATTCGCTATTGGTATGTTCATTTATTGGATTTATCGAAAATCATTTCGTGGTGTTGTATATAGTTACAATTATAATGTGTCATTCGTTCTAATGACGATGATCACGGCACTCATTATTATGACGATTAGTACTAATATTGTACTCTCGCTAGGAATGGTGGGAGCACTCAGTATCGTGAGGTTCAGAACAGCTGTAAAAGATCCTTTAGATATCGTATATATGTTCTGGGCTATTGCAGCTGGAATCGCATCGGGTGCTAAATTGTACCCCATTGCGTTATTGGGTTCACTAATGATCGGATTGACATTAATGTGGTTGTCTCGTCGCAAAGTAAAAGATCAACCCTATTTGTTAATTATTCGACACTCATCTGTTGCAACAGATGCAGTACGGCAGGAGTTACGTAAGCTCGATTATCGTTTGAAATCAAAAACAGTGAGAAAAGAATTCACAGAAATAACGGTAGAGATCCGATTACGTGACGATAATACCGCATTTATAAATGAAATAAGTGAAATTAGTGGTGTGCAAGATGCATCTCTGATCAATTACACTGGCGATTATGCGCAATAAGAAATAAGTATATTAACATTGATTAGACGAATAAAAGGATGTCCAGTAGCCATATGATATGGCTGCCGGACATCCTCTTATGTTACATTAAATTAATGCGAGATCATCGTCTTGGCATCCGGCATATCCTCGTGATCTGCAAGCTCATCGCCTGGTTTAACTCGCGGTTTGCGTAGAATGGTACTTAATAGTAATCCTGCAACGGCAATACAAGCTGTAAGGAAGAATACGTCACCGAAAGCAGAAGTGGATCCAGCTAGCATTTCTTGAACTGTACCGGGAACCGGATTGTAGTGCTTTATTTGTGAAGTTAAATACCCAGACAATCCAGCAATAGCGAATGATGTAACGACTTGTTGTGTTGCTGACGTTAAAGGGGTTACCCGATTCACAAGTCTGCGTGGAGCCGAGTTTAGGATATGGGTGTTCAGTGGCATCATGGTTAGACCCATACCTGCGCCCATAAAAACAAGTGGAAGTATAATCATAAACATAGCTGTATCAACGTTAATCTGAGAAAGCAGGAATAAGGCTGTAGATACCAGGGTCAAGCCGGTTATGGCAAGTGGCCGAGCGCCCCACTTATCAAATAGTTTTCCTCCAATAGGCATAAAGAGCATCGAGGCAAGGGCCTGAGCAAGTGTCGTATAACCACTTTGTAGAGGAGTAAATCCTCTTATATTTTGTAAATATAGTGGAATCATTAGAATAGCACCGAACATCGCGACCTGTGTAATCCAAGATAAGATCACACCTCGGGTGAAATCAGAAGAGCCGAAGACACGAAGCTCTAATAAAGGTTCCTTCTGTCTAAGCTCCACGATAATGAATAGGATAAGAGCAACTCCGCCGATAATCAATGATCTTATTGTACTTGGGGATGTCCAATCTGCAGCTCCTTCATTCACACCATAGGCTAGCATAGCGAATGCGATCGGAGCGAGAATCATTCCGAGAATATCTAGGGAAGGTACCTTTTTACTCTCAAATTTGGGTAAGAACTTAATCCCTACGATGACAGCAGCGATCCCGATAGGTACGTTAATCAGGAAGATCCAATGCCATGAGGCAATATCGATCAGCCAACCTGATAATATAGGTCCAGCAGCAGGAGCGAGTAGCATAGGAATACCTAACATACCCATGACGGTGCCTCTCTTATCAGGAGGAGCAAGTCTGAAGACCATAGCCATCCCGATAGGAGCAACCATACCGCCTCCAATACCTTGGATAATTCTGAATACAATCAGCTGTTCTGATGTCTGAGCCAGTGAACAGAGTATGGATCCGAGCGTAAATAACGTAATTGTGATGAGAAATATTCGCTTAGCTCCGAATTTATCTGTCATCCATCCGGCCAAGGGGATAACAGCTGCTAAAGCTAGCGTATATCCGGTAATGGTCCATTGTATTGTTTTCAATGAAGCATCGAAATAGTGCTGTAAGTTAGGTACTGCTACATTGATAACAGTACTGTCTAGGATAACCATAATCATTCCTAGAATAACAGCCATTAGAGGCGCAATAATCGCCTTGATAGAGAATTCTGTATTGATTGGTGCAGTAGTTGCGTTTGATTTAGACATGCGGTTAGTTCTCTCCCATTCTTCTCTGGTTAACTTCTTGACGCGAAATGAAATAATAGATACTATTGACTTAGTGGTTTTTAATAAAACTAAGCGGTCAGCGCTACACTTATTCTACTTAAATTTTAACTAATGTCAAACTATTTCTTGAATGGAGCGAGAAAGTTGAGCGTAATGAAGCAGAAAATTTTAGATTCAGCAATGAGATTCTTTTTGGATAAGGGATATATAGCTACATCAATTCAGAACATTGCCGATGATTGTGGTGTGGCAAAGGGTTCTTTATATAACTTTTTTAATTCCAAGGAAGATTTATTCATCGAAGTTCTGATGTTGCAACAGCGGAGAATGAGTGAACGAATACAAATAATACGTGCCGATCACACGCTGTCCTTACGTGAAATCTTTATTCGCGAAACGGAATGTCAAATCGAGTTTTTTTTGGACAATAGTTTTATTATGCAAGAAATGAAGAAGTTAACGGTGCCTGAAGGGAAAATAAAACCGTATCTATTCCGATTAAGGGCGAATCTTCTGAATGATAATAAGGAAAGTTTAGTGCGAGTATTTGGAGAAAATATCGAACCAAATATATGGGATCTCGTCGTTATTTATAATGGAATTATTCGGGAGTTTATATTTTTGTTGATTTTTGAGAAAAAGTCACTGATCACTCGAGACATAGCCGTATTTGTTGTTCAATGTGTGGAGGATATGGCGACTAATATACAAGCCAAAAGAAGATTTCCGCTGTTAAGAGATTCAGATATGAGTGAATATCTACAATGTGCACTAAGAGGGGAACAGGTCCCTGATATTATACAGATTACTGATCTTATTCACTCCCTGATATCTACGACTAAAGAACTCTCTATAACGAATTCTGAGAAGACGGAACTTCTGGAAGCTATCCTGCTCATTCAAGAGGAACTGGAATGTGAGCACCCGAGATTAGTATTGATTCGCGCACTTATTGGTCTTTTGGAAAAAGAGCATGGGCTTAAAGAATTACTTATCCCATTAGAGAAACTTATAGTGAATCACATAACGAAGTAGTTAATTTTTTATCATGTTTTCGGATTGGTCCATACAGACACGCTACCTCCATTAACTGGAAATGTCGCAAAACCATCCTGTTCTATGGTGATTTCATCCTTTCTGTTATGAGTACAGTCTATCCATACTTCTCCTGCGTGCTGATCTCCAAGTGACATCCGTTTCTCTCCAAGATCACTGTTAGACATGATAACGGCGCAGCCTGAGCCTACTATTTCTGGGATGCCGAGGCGAACCCATCCAATCGTATTGGGATGATCGAAATAATCTTGTTGCTCGCCGTAGGCTTTATGGTAACGCGCATAAAGTAGCGGATCGATGGCTGAGCGCTTCCCCTCTTGTGGTTCTTTCCCACCAATTCCATAATAATCACCATAGAAGACCACAGGGAAGCCATCTTGTCGCAGCAAAATAAGAGCATAGGCACTCTGCTTGAACCAATCCTGAACCCATGATTCCAGCGCTTCATGTGGCTGTGAGTCATGGTTGTCGACGAACGTCACAGCATTCATAGGGTGGGATTGGATTAGTGTATTTTCAAAAATGGTCGTGAGATCGAAATCCTTCCCAGCTTGTGATGCAGCTTGCAATTTGTAATGGAGGGATACGTCGAACAGATCCATTGTATAGTCAATCGTATCTAGGAACTGTTGGCATTCAGATAAATCTGGGTTCCAAAACTCACCAACCATATAGAAATCTTCTCCGCGCTCCTGAACCATTTGTGTTGCGAACTCCTTAATGAAATCATGGTTAATATGTTTGATCGCATCCAGACGGTAACCATTACAAGATAACGTTGTGGCGAGCCACTTTCCCCAAGAGGTCATTTCTTCTCTAACCTGTGGGTGATTGTAATCAATATCAGCGAACATCAAGTAATCATAATTTCCGAATTCATGATCTACATGCTCATTCCAACGTTTATTCTCACCTAAGATTCTGAATACTCCACCTCGATTTGCACGTGCGTCATAATCTGTTCCATTGAAATGTTCGGAGTTCCATTTGAAAGAAGAGTATTGCTCACCCCGTCCGGGAAATGTGAATTTCGTCCACCCTTCGATATCAAAGGGTTTTGATATATCTTTCGTACGATTGTTACCAGCCACCTCGATGACCTGAAAAGTCTCCTTTTCATCTGCCCCAGCTTTATGATTCATGACCAGATCTACATAAACAGTAAGACCTTGTTCGTGACAGGCAGATATGGCATCCATGAGATCCTGTTTCGTGCCATATTTGGTTCTGACGGTTCCCTTTTGGTCGAATTCCCCTAGATCATAGAGGTCATACGCACCATAACCTGTATCATTAACGGACAGAGCCTTGGTGACAGGCGGAATCCAGATAGAGGTAATGCCATTGGTTTTTAATTCAGGTGCGGCATCTCTTAGTCGGTTCCAATGTGTTCCGTCTGCATCGATATGCCATTCAAAAAACTGCATCATCGTTTGATTGCGCTTCATGTAGATGATCTCCTTTATAACTTTATATAAATGAGATGTCGAATGGTCCTCTTGATAACCTTCGTGGTCAAAAGATGACTTTTTGAACAACCCCTATAAGTTAGAGGTTGCCCAAAGACCTATGATGTTTAACCATAAAGGAATCCATCAGTGGTATCCCTAATAAATAAAGGTTGACGGATATAATTAAATAAGTTATCTTTATATTAAGATAAATCAAACGGAGGTAACATTCATGTGGTTATTATAGCGAAGAATACAGTGTTTTTTTGAATATATATCTTAATATAGAGATAAAAACGATCGTAAAAAAATAAAATGGAGGAATTAAATATGAGTATAGCATTAGGATTATTAATTATTCGATTGGTTGTAGGGTTAAGTTTCATGGCGCATGGTGCGCAAAAGTTATTTGGTTGGTTCGGAGGATACGGTCCGAAAGGAACGGGAGGATGGATGGAATCGATCGGGATTAAGCCTGGCGT
Source organism: Paenibacillus sp. FA6 (assembly GCF_051550225.1). Classification (NCBI taxonomy): domain Bacteria; kingdom Bacillati; phylum Bacillota; class Bacilli; order Caryophanales; family Paenibacillaceae; genus Paenibacillus; species Paenibacillus sp. FA6. Next base: position 5,389,706 of record NZ_CP188820.1, read on the forward strand.
TCTCATGGCTGTTATTGCCGGACTACTGGAACTCATTGGAGGATTATTAATAGCAACAGGATTATTCACAATAGTTGGTGCGCTGATGATTGTCGTCACGATGTTCGGAGCTATTGTTAAAGTACATGGTAGCAATGGATATTGGTCTACAGCCAACGGATACGAATACAATTTATTACTGATTGCTGTAGCAATTGGAATGGCTTTGATCGGTGCTGGGGACTACTCACTCGATGCCTTATTACTTAAATAAAATGGGGGAATAAATCATGAGAGATTTTACTACTTTAGTACAGGCACGTAGATCAGCGAATAAGTTTATTACGGGTGTGGAGATAGCAGATAAAGAGTTGGAAGAAATATTCAGTCTGGTGAAATTTGCACCTTCTGCCTTCAATTTGCAACATGCACATTATGTCGTTGTTAAAGATCCTGAGATCATAGAGAGAATATATGTAGCTTCTAACAAACAATATAAAATAAAGACGGCTTCTGCTGTCATTCTAGTTCTCGGGAAGAAGGATGCCTACAAGGACGTAGGGAGAATCAATGAAGGACTGCTGAACTTAGGCGTTATGAGTAAGCAGGAATATGATGCGTCATCCGCAGAGGTGAATTCTTTCTATGAAGATAGGGGGCCTTCATTTATACAAGAAGAAGCCATTCGAGGTGCAAGCTTATCTGCCATGCTGTTCATGCTAACTGCGAAAGAAAAAGGTTGGGATACATGCCCGATGATTGCCTTCGACCCGGAAGAGGTTCGCGAAATATTGAATATCCCAGATGCGTATGTGCCAGCTATGATGATCACGATAGGTAAAGAAGATAGTTCTAGTACAAGACCGCGTGGATACCGTAAACCTGTAGGTGAGTTTGTAAGCTATAACCAATTCTAATCACAATATAAAAAGCCGCTAACGTTGGAGTAATTCTTCTGTTAGCGGCTTTTTATATTGTGATGACTAATTCTCTTCTTTTGGAATTAAATCATATATCTTCCCAGTCTCTAATGCATCGATGAAGCGACCCAACCATTTGTAATATTGGACAGCGTGAAGCATTTTGTCGATATCTTTATCGAGATGGGTAATTACTTGCTCACTATCCATGTTCTCTTCACGTAACTTTCTGAGTTCAGATAACGATTTATATAAAGAATGAATATTCATTTCCATGGATTTGCGCCATTTGATCGAGAAGTAATCAACAAAATTCTGATGCCAATCCCTTTCTACCTCATATAGATCTTTCCGCGAGCCTTTGCCCCAAACCTTATTTATCATTTTTAGATCGACTAATGTACGCATACCAGTACTCATACTTGTTTTGCTCATTCCCATTTCTTGACCCATCTCGTCTAGCGTAACAGGACCATCGTGGAAGTACATATTGCCGTACAAATGACCAACGGACATCGTGATTCCATAAAGATCCATATTCGTTCCAATAGAATCCATGACGCGTTGGCGGGACTTTTCAATTACTTTTACTTGTTCTTCATTCATTCCATCAAATGTAGCCATTTTGTATTCTCCCTTGAATAACGCCTGCGATGAGCGGAAACAATATCCACAGCACCTATTGTAGAAAAAAGTATCTGAAAAGTAAAGGATGAAAGACTGCAGGGATTGTAAGTTAGACGGAGTATACAGTTAGTAAAGTGTGTAAAGTTTAAACTGTACGCTCCATATGGCTAGTTTTGCATTTTGACCCAAGATTTTATGAAGTCTACACTATATAAGTGGCATAAATTAGAAACGGATGATTGAAATGGAGGAAGTTAGATGGCGATTATAGAAGTCAAATCGTTAACAAAAGTGTTTGGAAGTGATCCTAAGAAGGCCTTTCCATTGCTTGAGCAAGGCTGGTCTAAGGAACGCATTGCTAAGGAAACGAAATTGACAGTGGGGGTCAATCGCGTCAATTTCTCAATCGAACCTGGAGAGATTTTCGTTATTATGGGTTTATCGGGTAGCGGTAAGTCAACGGTGGTTAGATTGTTGAACCGTCTTATCGAGCCAACGGCAGGACAGGTACTTATTAATGGTAAGGACATTGTTAAGATGAATCGAGAAGAGTTACGTCAGGTTAGACGGAAAACAATGAGTATGATTTTTCAGAAATTCGCTCTATTTCCACATCGAACCATATTGGAGAATGTTGAATATGGGTTAGAGGTACAAGGGGTAGAAAAAGAGGAACGGCGAAAGAAAGCGACAGAGTCATTAGCTTTGGTTGGACTGGGTGGTCTAGAAGATCGACGTCCAGATGAGTTAAGCGGTGGAATGCAACAACGAGTGGGTCTGGCACGTGGCCTAGCGAATGATCCGGAAATTCTATTGATGGATGAAGCCTTCAGTGCGCTAGATCCATTGATTCGTAAAGATATGCAGGATGAATTATTAGAACTACAAGCGAATATGAAGAAGACGATTATTTTTATTACGCATGATTTAGATGAGGCTTTGCGCCTTGGCGACCGAATTGCATTGATGAGGGACGGGGCGATCGTTCAGATTGGTACCCCAGAGGAGATTCTAATGAACCCCGCCAATTCTTATGTAGAGCGATTTGTCGAGAATGTAGATTTATCCAAAGTACTTACAGCAGCTCATGTGATGATTCGTGCGGAGACGATTACGATGGATCGCGGTCCAAGAGTAGCGTTACAGCTTATGCGTGAGCGGGGAATATCCAATCTCTATGTCGTAGACAAAACTCGTCAGCTTATTGGAGTTGTGACGGCAGAAGATGCAGCAACAGCTATTCGAGTGGGTCAGCAGTTAGAGGATATTATCATTAAAGATTCGCCGATTGTATCTCCAGACGTTCTTCTGGTGGAGCTATTTGATGTTGTGAGTAGTGCCAAAATTCCAGTAGCGGTCATTGACGAACGCAAACGCTTAGTAGGTATTGTGATCAGAGGAGCAGTATTAGCTGCCTTGAGTGGAAATAATGAGGAGGAAGTAGGTGAACCTCAATGAATATACCTAAGATCCCCATTGGAGAATGGGTAGAAGCGCTGGAAGGTTGGTTGGAGACGAACTTTGAACCGTTTTTTGATGGAATTAAACTTATTGTTGGTAGTGTAGTCAATGGTTTGGCAAATGGATTTAACTATTTACCACCCCTTGTTGTGATTGCCCTGTTTACGATCCTTGCTTATTGGCTTGGTAAGGTTAGATTAGGTGCATTCACTCTTCTAGGTTTATTACTCGTTCTTAATTTGGGTTACTGGGAACATACGATGGATACCCTTGCGCTGGTGCTGACAGCATCATCCATTTCCATTGTATTAGGTGTACCCATAGGTATTCTGTGTGCTGGAAATAAAAGAGTACAGAGTGTTATTACTCCGATACTGGATTTGATGCAAACGATGCCGGCATTCGTGTACTTGTTGCCAGCTGTTGCTTTCTTTTCACTAGGGGTTGTACCTGGCGTTATCGCTTCGGTCATATTCTCCATTCCACCTACTATTCGGTTAACCAGCTTGGGTATTCGTCAAGTTCCCGAGGACTTAGTAGAAGCGGCCGATGCCTTCGGTTCTACTCCAATGCAGAAATTAGTCAAGGTTCAGTTGCCGATTGCTATTCCAACGATTATGGCTGGAATTAATCAGACGATTATGCTTTCGCTATCGATGGTTGTTATTGCATCGATGATTGGAGCGCAGGGCGTTGGAGCAGATGTGTATAGAGCGGTGACGCAAGCGAAGACAGGTATTGGTACAGAAGCAGGATTAGCGGTTGTTGTCCTTGCTATTATGTTAGATCGAATGACACAGAAATTAGCTAAGAAAAATAAGAAGGAGTGATTGTAAGATATGATGAAGAAGAAAATGACTGTAATGTTGATGGCTTTTATGGCGATAACGTTGGTGCTTGCAGGTTGTTCTACTAATGGAAACGATAATGGTAATACAACAGGAGCCAAGAAGGACAAGAAGATCACGATGGCTTATGTGGCATGGGATTCAGAAATTGCTAGTACGAATGTCGTGAAGGAAGTGCTGGAAAGTAAATTGAACTATAAAGTCAATATGCTACAGGTTGATGCGGGTCCTATGTATGTAGGTATTGCAGATGGTAGCGCAGACGCAATGGTGGCTGCATGGTTACCAAGCACGCATGGTGAGATCTACTATGAACCGAATAAGGATAAATTCGAAGATCTCGGAGCTAATTTAGATGGAACTAAAAGCGGATTAGTCGTTCCGAGTTATATGGATATTACAACGATTGAGGATTTGAATAAAGAAGAAGTAGGGAAATCCGTTAATTTTACTATTACGGGAATTGAACCAGGTGCGGGTCTTATGACACAAACGGAAAATGCTGTTAAAGAATATGACCTGAAGAAGTGGAATCTTCTTGAGAGCTCTTCTGCTGCAATGGTAAAAGTACTGCAAGATGCTTATGCCAAGGAACAGCCGATTGTGATTACAGGTTGGACTCCGCATTGGATGTTCGCTGACATGGACTTGAAATATCTTGAAGATCCTAAAGGCGCATATGGTGGAAGTGAGCAAATTCATACACTAGTACGCTTAGGTCTGAAAGAAGATCAGCCAGATGCTTATCGCTTTCTAGATCAATTCGAATGGACACCAGCCGATATGGAGTCTGTCATGGTTGATATTTCTGGAGGCATGCCTGAACAAGAGGCTGCTAAGAAGTGGATCGCTGCGAATGAAGCAAAGGTAAATGAATGGATTGCTGGAATCGAGTAATGAATGAAAGAAAAGGAGCGAATTTATTCGTTCCTTTTTTGGTGCGCCCAGCATGGGCGCTATCTCTAGGGTTTAAGTCCCGAATGGTGAATACGTGAGGATACAGTATAGAGAGTGGAATCACTCCGATACATTCGATTGGAAATAAACAGAAGGAAATTAGAAGGGGTGAAGGATTTATGGTGAAAAAGAAAATGAATATGCTATTGCTAGCGTTTATGGCAGTAACATTGGTACTTGCAGGTTGTTCTAATAATGATAGTGCAACAGATGTGAAGACGGACAAAAAAATTACGCTGGCATTTGCGGCATGGGATTCTGAAATTGCTAGTACAAATGTCGTGAAAGAGATATTGCAAAGTAAATTAAATTATAAAGTTGAGATGTTGCAGGTTGATGCGGGACCAATGTACGTGGGTGTTGCAGATGGTACCGCAGATGCTATGGTAGCGGCATGGTTACCCAGCACACATGGTGAAAATTACTATGAACCCAACAAAGATAAATTAGAAGATCTTGGAGCTAACTTAGATGGCACCAAGAGTGGACTAGCTGTTCCAGCCTATATGGTGAATGTTAATAGTATTGAAGACTTGAATAATGAAGAAGTCGGGAAAATGGTTAATTACACGATTACGGGAACTGACCCGGGTGCAGGTCTTATGTTGCAAACGCAAAGAGCTGTTGATGAATACGACTTGAAGAATTGGAATATTCTAGAGAGCTCTGCGGCAGCCATGGTAAAAGTACTTCAAAATGCTTACGCCAATGAAGAACCTATTATTTTTCCAGGATGGTCGCCGCATTGGATGTTCGCTGATATGGATTTGAAATATCTTGATGATCCCAAAGGTGTATATGGCGGAAGCGAGCAGATTCATACGCTTGTCCGCTTAGGTCTTAAAGAAGATGCGCCAGATGCATATCGTTTTCTTGATCAGTTCCAATGGGAACCCGCAGATATGGAAGCTGTGATGATTGATATAGATGGTGGCATGTCTGAAGAGGATGCTGCTAAGAAATGGATTGCTGCGAATGAAACCAAGGTAAATGAATGGGTCGCAGGAATAGAGTAAATAATGAATGAAATAGTAGGGGCGAGTTTATTCGCTCCTATTTTTTTAGATTCAAAATGCTAGATAATCACCTGTTTGCATATTGTGTTAAATGTAACTATAGTAGTTACAGTAAGATGAACAATTATTTTGTAGGAGGAATAGTCATGGAAGATAAGTATAAGCCACTTTTTGAATCATTTACTTTTCGTAGTGGAGTTGAGGTGGAGAATCGTGTGGTTATGGCTCCAATGACAAATTGGTCTTCAAATATAGATGGTACCGTCTCTGATGCAGAAGTAGACTATTACATTCGTAGATCTGGTGGAGTGGGTATGGTGATTACGGCATGTACGAACGTATCTCCGAATGGTCAGGGATTTCATGGCGAGTTCGCCGGTGATACGGATGAGATGATCCCAAGCTTGCGAAGACTAGCTAGTGCTATTAAGGATAAGGGCTCCAAGGCTGTACTGCAAATATTCCACGGTGGACGCTTGTGTCCGCCTGAGCTAGTGCCCAATGGTGATGTCGTTAGTGCAAGTGCAGTAGCTACTGCGGATGGTAAAGTGATTCCGCGGGCGCTTACGGAAGATGAAATAGTAGGCATTATTCATGACTTCGGGGAGACGACTCGAAGAGCAATTGAAGCTGGCTATGACGGTGTAGAGTTACATGGTGCTAACAATTATTTAGTGCATCAGTTCTTCTCTGGTCATACGAACCGCCGTGAGGATCGATGGGGTGGAAGTCTTGAGAAAAGGCTCTCCTTTCCACTTGCTGTCGTTGATTCTATGAAACAAGCTGTAGCTAAATATGCGGATCGACCCTTCTTGATTGGATATCGCTTGTCTCCTGAAGAACCGGAGGAACTGGGCTTTACGATGGAGGATACATTTGCATTGCTCGATGCACTAGTAGAGAAAGACCTGGATTATATTCATATTTCTACGATGGATTTCTGGTCCGCTCCACGACGCGGTGTAGAGGTGGATGGTCGTTCGCGGATGGAGTTCATTAGGGACCAAATTGCTGGTCTTGTTCCGATTATAGGTGTGGGTTCTATTCAAACGGCAGATGATGCTTTGAAGGCATTGAAGATGAATATTCCTTTGATTGCGTTAGGTAGAGAACTGATCGTAGAACCTGATTGGGTGGAAAAGGTTCAAACAGGACGGGAAGCGGACATTGCTACAACTGTGAGCACAAGTGCCCAAGAGCAGCTTGTCATACCAGATCCATTGTGGAAAGGTATCATAAGCAGACCAGGTTGGTTTCCTGTCGTTTAATTTCTCGATGCAGATTTTATAACCGGGAGGACTCAGATGTAGCATTCTAGAATGAAGACACTGGTGCTGAGGAGACAATGCTATGAATAAATGGATGAAAACAATTCTTATACTACTCGGATCGGCTATGTTGACACGATTCATTCCAATGAGTTATTTGTTCCGGACGATGGATACGATGATTCATGAATTCGCTCATGCGGTGATGACGTTGTTCACATCTGGTAGCGTATTATCTATTGAATTGAATGCAAACCACAGTGGTGTTACATATTCGACTATGACCTCGTTATGGAGTGCTATATTTATTGGACTTGCTGGTTATATCACAGCATCGTTAACTGCCGTATTGTTGTTCTATTGGATGTATAAGCAGTGGCAGAAGTGGGGATTAGTGCTGTTAACGACCATTGCACTGTTGATGATTATCCTTTTTGTACATCAGGGTTATGGGGTGATCTGGCTTGCGGGCTTCATTGTTCTAAATATCATCATGCTATATTTGCCACCGATGATACGGAATATGTATTTTGGATTGTTGGCATTCCTGACATTGGAGGAATCTGTGATGGGACCGTTATTCCTCGTTATACAATCATTACTGGGGAAGAGTGCAGGGGATGCATCTAATCTAGCTAGGTGGACACATGTACCGACCGTATTTTGGGCGTTATTATTTCTTGCTATAGCGCTTGTCTGTGCTCGATCTTCTCTCCATTTATTTTTACGTAGTTGGAAAGAGCCTTCCCATCGGGAACGAAATAATTAAACATAGAGATGCCTGTCGAGTAACTTAGATAGGCATCTCTATGTTTAATAAGTCGTTTTCGTAAACCTGTGACTTCAGTCGAGAGTTGGAAGACATCGAATTAAGCCTTTTCTTCATAGAGGCGAGCAATTTCAATTACAGTTTGGGTTGCTTTGATCATATTGTCTACCGAGATATATTCGAATTTCCCGTGGAAGTTTTCTCCCCCAGTGAAGATATTCGGTGTAGGCAATCCCATGTATGATAGCTGTGAACCATCTGTGCCCCCACGAATAGGTCGGATGATCGGCACAATAGCCAGATTCGTCATTGCTTCATAGGCAATATCGACGATTTCCTTTACGGGTTCGATTTTTTCTTTCATATTATAGTATTGATCTCTCATATTAAGAACAATGGAATTCGGACCGTATTTTGCATTAAGGACATGAACAATGTGTTCAATATTTTTTTTTCTGGTATGGAAATTGTCTTTGTTAAAGTCTCGGATAATGTATTGAAGTGTAGTCTGTTCAACATCTCCATGAATAGAGAGCAAATGATAGAATCCATCATATCCATCCGTTAATTCGGGGGCTTCTTCTTGTGGTAACATGCTTTGAAGCTCCATAGCTATTTTAGCAGAGTTGACCATTTTGCCTTTCGCTGTTCCGGGGTGAATATTATTCCCATGACAAGTGATCTTGGCCGCGGCTGCATTAAAGCTCTCATATTCCAATTCGCCGAGTGGACCACCATCAACAGTGTACGCATAAGTAGCATTGAATGCTGCAACGTCGAACCGCTCAGGGCCTCGTCCGATCTCTTCATCGGGGGTGAAGGCGACTCTTATTCTTCCATGCTTGATCTCTGGATGTTGGATGAGGGTTGCCATAGCTGTCATAATCTCAGCAATACCAGCTTTATTATCTGCTCCTAGAAGTGTAGTGCCATCGGTCGTAATGAGTGTGTGACCTGTATATTCTTCTAAACTAGGAAAGTCGGAAGGTGACAGCACAATGTTTAAGGATTCGTTCAACGTTATATTTTGTCCAGAATAGTGCTCAATAATTTGTGGATTAACATTCGTTCCTGTAAAGTCTGTTGCCGTATCCAAGTGAGCTAGAAATCCAATCGTATCCACTTGCTTCTCACTGTTGGATGGAAGAGTAGCCATAACATAACCATTCTCATCCATCGTTATTTCGTCCATACCGATCGTTTGAAGCTCATCCAGTAGCATACGAGCGAGTGTTAGCTGTCCAGCGGTTGTAGGACATGTATCCATGTCTTCATTAGACTGTGTATCTACTTTGGCGTAGGAAATAAATCTTTCAATTAGCTCTTGTTTCATTCGAATCTCTCCTTAGATTTAATTAAATTGAACATAAATATAACAAACTCGTTAAAACAACGCTACGTATAGCGGAATGATCATCTATCATTTCTATTTTTGTGAATCCAATAGTTTTGTGGTATTCTAGTAGAAATTTAGCGGGAAGTAGTTAAATCCGATATGTATACTTATATAGGCAAAGGAGAGAGATATATATACCATGAAAATCGTACATAGTGTAACAGAACTTATTGGGCAGACACCTATGGTTCGCTTAAATCGTACCGTACCAGAAGGTGCAGCAGAGGTATACGTAAAGTTGGAAATGTTCAACCCTTCAGGAAGTGTGAAAGATCGAGCGGCCTTTAATCTCATTGATACAGCCGAAAGAATGGGTCTACTCATCCCGGGGGGGACAATTATTGAACCAACCAGCGGTAATACAGGTATTGGGTTAGCCATGATTGCAGCGGCCAAAGGATATAAGGCTATTCTTATCATGCCTGATAATATGTCCAAGGAACGAATCAATATTCTAAAAGCATACGGAGCAGAGGTTGTTCTAACCCCAAGTAGTGAAAGAATGCCCGGTGCTATTGCTAAGGCACTGGAACTCAGTGGAGAAATTGCTGGGAGTTTCATACCTCAGCAGTTCGAGAATCCCGCTAATCCTGATATTCACCGCATCACGACCGCTCCGGAAATATTGGAGCAGATGGATTATCGTTTGGATGCATTTGTAGCTACGGCAGGTACAGGAGGTACGATTACAGGTACAGGCGAGAAGTTACGTGAACATTTGCCTAATATTCATATCGCTGTTGTTGAACCTCAAGGATCTCCCGTTCTTTCTGGCGGTCAACCCGGTCCGCATAAATTAGTGGGCACGAGTCCAGGCTTTATTCCAAAAATTCTGAATATAGCGGTATATAATGAAATTATTCAGATTTCTGATGTGGATGCCGTTGGAATGATGAAGGATCTAGCTCGTCTTGAGGGCATTCTTGTAGGACCTTCCTCGGGTGCATCTGTCTATGCGGCGATACAGGTAGCTAAGAAATTAGGTACTGGCAAGAGAGTAGTATGTATAGCTCCTGATACGGGTGAACGATACTTGAGCATGGAGTTATTCTAAGAAAGGCACTTCCGGCGCCCTTGGTCGGGGAGTTTATGTGCTGGGTGGTGCGGTGACCCAGCATCGTCACCTTCCATCATCTAAGCACTTATTTCTTTCTTTCCTACATCCGTAATTCATGAGGAGTACATTCTATATCACGCCCATGGAAAGCTAATGTTCCTAGGGCGTATAATTTCCATGTGATTAATCTCTTGGATAGTCCACTTTCATAATATCTAGAAAAGGTACCTTCGTGAGTTCCATATCATGCTGCATATGAACTAATCGGGTTCTAGAGTCCATAAGCACGATCTGACCACGCACCTGTTCTTGCCATCCCCAAACCGTTAATACAATGTCACTTTCCTCGTTCTTTGCTTCGACTAATTGGTTGCCTAGTTCTTCTAATTCAAATTCATCACGTGTGGGTCTCTTTGCGACCTTTGGCTTAGCCATATAAATCCCTCCCTTACACAACAAGATCGAATCTCCAGTATACCGTCAAATGGTATTGAAGTCATTCCCATTAGGACCCAGAGGCTATAAATAAGCTAATCCATAAATATCATCCTAAACTAATCGTTCCTTTTAATAAAAAAAATGGGTACATTGGACCAAAATTCTACATATTTAGACGAAATATTTTGAAAACTTTCTAAGAAGTGATGGAAATAGTTACAAATACATAGTAAAATGAAACAAATTGTTGATTACTACCATTTAGATGATTTTATTTACAATTTCATAACGTGTTTTCAGCAAAATTACTGAAAAGTAGTGACGCAAAGCTAAAGGGACTAAATCCTTAGGGGTAGTCAGCCAGTTGCAAAAAATTGGTGATCTACGGCTGTTAAGTCAGTCTTTGTAGATCATCTTTTTTTGTTATTTATTATGGGTGAGTCTTGATTTGAATGATAAGGAGGGAAGGTGTCACTATAGAAGTTCCAGCAACCTGAGAGCACATAATGAAGCGCCATACTATACAGATAAAGAGGAGATAGGAAATGAAGTTACCACAAGTGTTTAAATCGATCAATAACAGAAGTATTGTCACTAAAATTATGATGTGGACTAGTTTATCTATTATTTTAACAGGCGTGATACTAATAGTAGCTAGCTACTATATTCAGGGAGAAGTTCTCACGAAACAGTTGGAGTCGGATTCACAAAAAATCATGGAATCGTGGAAAGGAAAAGTAACACAGGAAGAGGCTAATGAAGCGAAAGCTAATACAGACCGTAACTCAACGATACAGAGGAAAATGGCAGAAGTCTTTGGGGAATTACCCGTTATGCATCCCAATGTTGCTCAAGGCTATCTATTTGGTCCTGAACTTGTGAATAACAATGAAACATCAATCATTGCTTTTTCAGATGAGGTATTGGACATGCTTATGGCAGATGGACTTAACCTAGGAGGTATGTATCCACAACCTACCATTCACGCAGACGGTGTCAGAGAAATGTTAAAGACGAAAGAACTGACCTTTACCAATCCGTATGATGATGACTACGGTACGTGGATAACCGTTCTCTCACCTTATCAAGATAGCGAAGGGAATATATTCGCTTATATGGGCATAGATGTTGATGCTAGCTTAATTATGGACGGAAAGCAGGCATTGTTGAAATATACCGCGCTAGCCTTGCTTGCTACTTTAATTGTTATTTTAGCGATGCAATATTTCATAACGAAACGAACCTTTGCACCCGTGAAGCATTTGATGAATGCTCTAGAGAAATTAAGTGAAGGTGACTTTAACGTTCAACTGCCGACAAGCAAGGATGAACTTGGTCAAGTAGCAGAAAAGTTTAATGCGACTGTTATCAATATTAATCGATTGGTAACGACTATTAAATCCGTATCTATACAATCGGCTGAGCAATCTAAAGAGTTGTTCTCTACTCTGGAAGATAACCAGGAAATTTCAATGGAGATTACTACTAATATTGAGGAGATATCAGAACAGGCATCTCAGCAAAGTAAGTCCATTTCAGAAAGCGTTACATCGCTTGAGGAAATATCTTCAGGGGTTAGCACTATTGCAGGAAGCACCAATCTACTATCTGATACGTCCATGGAAATGAGAGACCAATCAGAGCAAGGTAGCGAGAATGTAGGTAAAGTCATGCATCAGATGGACTCTATTCATAAATCAGTACTAAATTCAGTGGGTTCGATCGAACAATTACAGAATCGCTCTGGACAAATTGGCGAAATCGTACAGGTAATTACCCAAATCGCTACGCAAACACAATTACTATCTTTAAATGCTAGTATTGAGGCGGCTAGAGCTGGCGAAGAGGGACGCGGCTTTGCTGTTGTAGCCAATGAGGTGAAGAAGCTAGCGGAAGAGTCGAGAAAATCAGCTGAACAAATTACGGAGTTAATCCACTTCATTCAAAAGGAAACTCAAACTGCAGTAGATGCAATTAATGAAGGGGAACGTAATGTTGAAGTGGGAATAGAGATTGTGAAAGAAACAGGAACGTTATTTAATGCTTTACTAACGGCTACAGAATCAGTTACAAGTCAGATTCAGGAAGTTTCTGCTGCAACAGAGGAAATGGTAGCAGAGACAGAACAAATTACAGCTTCCATTAAGCATCTTGCGGTCATAGCAGAGAGGAATGCGGAAGTATCAGAGGAGATCAAGTCAAGTGCTCATGAGCAACGTATATCTTCTAATAAAATGGTTGATACCGCGGAGCATCTAAATCAAATTTCCGGTAGGCTTGAGGAGTTAGTTATTGGATTGAAAGTCTAAAATAAGCATATCGAATGTTAGCTTATTATCCCCCTCATACTGTACTTCTAGAGAGATAAATAAGGAGCGGTTGTTGATGAATACCACATTGAAATCAGAAAGTATGAAAGAATATTGGGTGCAAGAACTGCAATCTCCTCTGTCTGCATTGGATATCTATACAGATTTCCCTAAACATCTTGCATCTAGGGAGGTACAGAAAACGACCTTTGTACTAGACGTAAATGCAGAACAAATGAACCATGTTCACAACCATTATGACATAAAAGCATGGATGCTCAGTTGCTATTATGCGTTTCTACACAGAATGACTGGCGAAAGAGATTTCATTGTTGGAGTCAATGATCATAGTGGGAATGTATTACCACTACGAATGGTTTGGGAAGGAGATATTTCATTTCAGCAACTATTTAAGAATATAACAGAAAAACTAAACAGCACTTATGCTGCTAGCTTATCGCTGTCAGAGATCGAATTAATGACGGGGCATTCATCCTTTATGAAGACGATTTACGGAGAAGACAATAAGATGGAAGATAGCGTTCTTAATTGGTTTGTTCGTGAAGAGGAAGGCTTGTGGGTAGCTCATATCACATATCATAACAATTTATTCAAAGAGAATACGATCCGTAAATTCGCACGTCATTTCCAGTGTATTGTGAATGCTGGATTGGTTAACGGTGCGGTTTCCATAGGGAGTATACCTATTTTGACCGAAGAAGATATGGAAGCTTATGCCGAGCTCAATAACACGACCAAGGATTGGTCAGTTACATTAACGATTCCGGCAATGCTTGAATCCGTGGTAAATCGCTTTCCTGGTAAGATCGCTCTTTCCTCTGACCAGGGGAGCTTAACATACAGTCAATTGGACTGTTTATCGAATCAAGTAGCTCATATGCTGATACACAAGGGACTTACCAAAGGTGAATTTGTATCTATCTTCATGGAGAGAAGCATCGAAGCCATTATAAGCATGTTGGGCGTGTTGAAGGCTGGAGGAGCCTACATTCCTCTAGACCCGGAGCATCCTGATGATCGTAATTTCTACATTATTACAGATACTCAATCTCACATCGTTATTACAAAAGATCAATATACATCTAAGTTAGCGGACCTACTGAATGGGAATGAATCAGAAGTCGCTGTATTTTGTCTGGACAAGCAGCTTGAAATGTATTCCGAGGGTCCCGTTGATGTGATCAGTGATCCCGATGATATGGCTTATGTCATCTATACCTCCGGATCTACAGGTAAGCCCAAAGGGGCCATGATCGCACATGCAGGCGTTGTAAATCTTGCCTTGGGAACCAAGGAAGATCTTCAATTTAACGAAGAAGATGTCATGTTGCAGTATTCTACCTTCAGTTTCGATGCATCGGTATATGACATGTACAGTTCAATATGTAGCGGAGCGAGGCTGCATATCCTTAACAATGAACAACGTTTTTCGATAGAATCGTTCACCGCAGCGATTGAAGAAGTCAAGGCGACACGGCTCTGTCTCTTGCCGACCGTATTCTTTAATCAGTTGTCTGCCCATCTTAGTGATGAAGATGCCTTGAAATATAGTGTGATCAAGAGTCTCGTCGTTGGAGGCGAGTCTTTATCCGGGGAGTCCGTCCGAGTATTACAGAGGAAGTTCGGCCATGCAGTTAGAATAATAAATGTATATGGTCCCACAGAAGTAACAGCCTTAACGACCGGCCATGTTATTGATTACGTTGTCCCAGATGATATATCCAGCATTCCTATTGGAGTGCCCCTCACTAATTACGAGGTTCTGATCGTGAACGAGAATGATCAACCTTGTCCATTGAATGTTATGGGTGAACTGCTCATCAGCTCTGTGGGTATAGCTAAAGGTTATTTGAACCTACAAGAAAAGACGAATGAAGTGTTCATTTCGGACCCCATTCATCCGAACTCCGGCAAACGATATTACCGATCTGGGGATATGGTCATGCTGCAAAAGAACGGAATCCAGTACGTGAGCAGAAAGGATTTGCAGGTTAAGATTAGGGGATATCGGATCGAGATCGGGGAAATCGAAGAAAACTTAGTTAAATACGAGAATATCAAAGAAACTGCGATCATTGCCAAGGCAGAAACAGACGGAACGAAGTTCCTTGTCGCCTTCTACACTTCAAAGAATGGAAGAGCTATATCTAAAAGCGAGCTTGTCCAATATTTAAGTAAAAAGGTACCGTCCTATATGGTTCCAAGTTATTTCTGTTATTTGGAAGAGATGCCTGTATCGCCTACGGCCAAAATAGACCGCAAACAACTTGCACTTTATGAAGTGGAAGTAACCGTAGTGGACAATTCTAATTATGAAGCTCCCCGTAATGAATTAGAGCAGGAAATTTCTGAAGCTTGGGAGAAAGCGATGAATCTTACTCACATTGGTATTCACGACGATTTCTTCGAGGTAGGAGGGCATTCGCTGAAGATATTGGAGATTCTCGTTATTCTGAAGCCACGTTTCCCGAAATTAAAAATAAATGATTTCTTCGCTTTTTCTACTATTTCGAAATTGGCGGGAAGAGTGGTCGAGCTAAGGGATACTCTGGTGATGAATAACAACATTACGGACAGTTCGGAGATTCAAGATTTAGTGGAATTTCCGAAATCGTTCGGAACGAACTCTTCTATGGGCGTTAAGGTATACAGTAACAGCCATATACTATTAACCGGAGCTACAGGATATCTGGGCTCGCATCTGCTGTATGAGATCATACAGAGATCCGAAGCGACTGTTTACTGTTTGGTACGTTCATCAGTGAATGAAGATCCTTACCAACGTCTGGTAGGTATCATGAAGACTTACTTCGGGGACGGCATTTTACAGAGGCTTGAAGGTAGGATCGTTGCCGTTCAGGGAGACTTAGAGCAAGAAAATCTAGGGATGATTGATTCTGTAGCGGCGCTATTGAATGACAAGATTGATTCGATCATTCATTGTGCAGCCGAAGTGAAGCATTTCGGAGAGCCAGAGTATTTCGCCAGAGTCAATGTGGAGAGTACGAATCGACTGCTTTCATTTGCTAGAGGGAAAGAACATGTTCGCTTTCACTTTGTGTCTACACTGGGAATTCCGGAAGATTTGGCACTCAGTGACCAATGGCATAAGTTTACTGATCATGAAGCCTACGATTATTCAGTGAGCATTGAGAATGTATATACCAATAGTAAGCTAGAAGCGGAGAAGCTGGTCGTCAGAACTTGCGAGGAAGAAGGCGTCGCGGCAACGGTATATCGTGTCGGGAACCTGTCCTGTCATTCCGAGACAGGTGTATTTCAGAACAATATAAACAATAATGCATTCTATAGAATGCTCAAAGCAATGCTACTCTTGAAGAAGGCACCACAAGTAAGTTGGCAGGTTGATGTGACACCGATAAATTACGCGGGACAAGCGATCGCCGCATTAGCTCTGAGTAACGATACGGTTGGCAGGATGTTTCATATTTGCAACCCTGTACAGATTCCGTATAAAGACATGATCGAAGTTTTCCGCAAATACGGATATGATATAACCCTTCTGGACTGGGAACAGTATGAATCCTGGCTGCTCGACAGCAGTCAACCGAAGGAGCAGATCGGATTGGAGTTAGCTATGGCCCAACTCGAAGGGGATGGTGCCAAAAATTCCAATTATAGATTTGCATGTCCCCAAACAACGGAATATTTACGGGAATTGAATGTAGAGTGCCGGGTACCAGACCAATTATATTTCCAACGTCTTATTGATCATGCTATTACTGTCGACTATTTCGACAAGCCATGATGAGCCGATATAAGGTTTGATAAACGTAGTGGGATGGGGCTTCCGAGATACTAGGAAGCCCTTTTCTATGGGTATTCTCATGTTAAACTATACATTTCCTGATTATTTTCGACTGGGCTCTCTAGGTAACGTTTACTTCATATCGGTGCCGCATGGCTTCGGCCATTTCTCTAATTTCAGTTACTTTCGGTAAGTATAGATCATTAGCTACATCGGACACACTCTGTGCGGTCTGTCCATTACGGATGACATGTTTCACAGCTTCGGCGAATGTTCTAGCAGCGTCAGATCCGATCGGAGTTAGTTCCTCAAGGCTTGCTGTACTATCATCCGTTATTAACGGATAATGGGCGGCTGGTGATTCCCCTGCGGCTCGATCATAGAAGCCTCTTACTAGCTCAGCCCGTTCCTGACCTGAGCCCTCAGCAATAACAAATGCCTGTATGATATAAGCATGAGCTTGCCTCCGCTGAGCAATACCGCAGAATTTGCGTCCCCCAATACTTAGATCGTAATCACCTGGGCAATAGGCACCGCGGATTTCTCCCTTATCCACACGCTGACCTGTATTCAACAGGGCATGTTGAATAAGGGTATACATGAGTTCGAAGTCACGATGAAAGTGGGTATCCCCTTGATCCTTGGGTAATATTAGAGAAATGTTAACGACACCAAGATCGAGTGGAACAGCAGCTCCACCGGAGTTTCTTATGGCGACTTGGTATTGTTGTGAGGCGATCCATTGGCGTCCTTTCTCGGCATCTTCTAGACGACTGTCCCTCATCCCGATAATAAATGACCTCGGCTGGCGCCATAGATGGCAAATAGCTGGACCACCTTTGCCTGTATGTCTGCAGAGGATTTCGTCCAATGCAAATGGATAAAGTGGATCACACTCTGTTAATTCATTCATTCGGTCTAGTATGATTAGACGATCTAGAATGGGATGATTGATTTCACTCACAATGATGATCTCCTTTTTAAGCTATAATGAGGATGCTTAATTTTATTATTTTATCATGAAGGAAGGCATCTTCCTTCAATTATATAGATAGTAGAAGGATATGGTATGATGTGAAGATGATATTGTCAGGAAATATGAGCTATATACGCGAGATAGGTAGGTGTACATTATGATAGCTGCAATAGATATTATGTCCATGCTGACAGAGGAGAATATGAAGGAGTTATTGGAGAGGTACCGTGAATTCGGTCCACTACCGGGCATTCTTCTGACGTTTATGAAATCATTCATACCTCCATTACCTACTTTGATCATCGTGGGTGTAAACGCTGCAGTATATGGATTGTGGCTTGGATTTCTATATTCATGGATTGGTTTAGTGAGTGGTTGCTTGGTGACTTTCCTAGTCGTCCGAAGGGTCTCGTCACTTCCTTATTTTCAAAAGTGGGCACAAAAGCCTAAAGTTGCTAAGAGTATGATATGGATTCAGCGGAATGCTTTTAGTTATGTGTTTCTTCTAGGGATATTTCCGGTGGGGCCGTTTGTTGTCGTTAATATTGTAGCAGGTGTAGCTCGTATGCGCATATGGTCTTATCTGATAGCTGTTACTTTGGGTAAAGGTATTATGGTATTCTATGTTTCCTATATTGGACATGACTTGCAGAGTTTTGTTGAGCATCCTATTCAACTGGTGTATGTCCTGTTATTTATTGCAATATCTTTTGTCATCATTAAGAAGATTGAAGGTTACTTCACAAGGACATCAGTGGGGCTAAAGTGAGTAATAACGATATGTACCGTCTGTTATATGGGTCATACGAATACTAATGATAGATAGGATGAACTATAGATGAAAAAAGTCGGACTGGTTATGAGGAAAATACAATTTGCGGAGTCTCAGGGTCCTCGTGTGTTTGCGGACCGCCTGCAGCAAATTGGCAAGGAACTGGGTGTGGATATTGTATTTATATCCCCTGAGCGTCATGTTAGCGCTCACGATTGGATTCCGGGGTATGAGCATGAGAAGGGTGATTTGGTCAATTATGATATTGTGCTGGATCAAATAAATTCGCAACAAATTGAGCATGTTATTTACACCGTTTCGGGATTTACATATTTGAAGATGTTCATTAAGAACAGCGTACTGTTTCCACATAGCTTTCCAGACCCGGCACTGACAGGTTATGAGATGATGAAGCCCTTTTATCAAATGGTAGATAAGGCCGTAGTTCAGACCGAATTCCTGAAGCAAGAATTTGCCCGTCATTATGGTGTGACAGATGTGGATGTGATCCCGATTGGATTCAATGAGGGTCTAGCTGAACAGCATTTCGATCCCACGCGGATCATCGACAATCGCATTCTATGGATTGGCAGGGACGAAGAGAATAGACGACCTGATCTTGTGCTAGAATATGCACGCTTGAATCCGGATAAGGAAGTCATCATGGTGTTTGGCGGTGAACGCTATAAGGAAAGTATGAAGAAATATAATATTCCTACTAACGTGAAGTTACAGTTCGCATTATCACAAGCGGAGATATTTACGCTTATGAATTCATCGAAAGTATACTGGAGTTGCTCCAAATTTGATACTTTTGCTATGCCGCTGACTGAGGCTTTGGCGATGGGGAAGATTATTGTGAAGCCTGAACATCCTTGTTATGGTCACATTAGCTCGACGCATGCCTTCTCTGGTAACGATAAGAACTGGTTCGAGCTTGTTAATATGGCTGCGGCCTCACCACATAAGTTCTCGTTCGACAACCGAGCTTATGCTTTTGAGACATTCTCCAGCCGGGTGATGAAAGAGGGATATCGTAAATTCTTCGATACATGGTTAAGCCAGTAAGAGATGAAGGGATTAAGGGATGAACCCCTTAATCCCTTTGCTTCTTATTGTCCCGATATTGACCCGGAGTCATATCTTCCTGCTTACGGAAGGAACGGATGAAGTTCTGAGAATTGTTGTATCTTAACTTTGCCGCAATATCCTTAATAGGCATATCCGTAGTTTCCAACCATTTCTTCGCCATATTGAACCTATACATGGTTAGATATTCGCTGAATGAATGGTTGGTTTCTTTACGGAAAACGCTACTTAAGTAATTGGCATTATAATGTAGTCTTGAAGCGCATTCTTCTAACGTCAGATCCGTATCATAATGATGCTGAACCAGATCGATAATTTTCTCCGATATATTATGGTATTGTTCGTCCTGTCTATCCATGAAGATTTTAATGATGGGATGAATGACCATGCTCCAGAACCAATCCTCAATTTCAGCCACGATATGCAGGTCAATCAATTCCTCAAATAATGAGCCGTTGGCATGATAAATTTGGTTTAGGCTAATGCCTGATTCCTGCATCACGATCAATAGATTGTTCAGCAGGCGCGTCAGTGGAACTTGATATTCTTGCGGTGAGAGCTCCAAAGAGAAGATACTTTTAAAAATAAGGTTGAGAAGTTCCTTTGCTTTATCTGTCTCGGCCAGTTTGATCGCATCGATCAAGTCGTTCTCTGTATGTGCAGGGTAAGTTAAGTTCAAATAATGGTTACCAGAGTTAACGTTCTCATATTGAATGATGATTCCTTTGCCGAGTTTAATTCGGTGCTTCAACGCTTCTAATCCTTCTTTGTAGGCAATGGCTATTTTATGGAATGAATGGAAGGGTAGACTTAACCCAATGCTCACCTTTAGATCCAGATAGCTATTGATTTCTTGTTGGAGACGCTCAGTCAATGCATAGAGAAAGTGATGGAAGGTCTCAGGATCATCCAGAGTGCTCCCAATCAATGTGACGACCGTATGATCCATGATGACAGGTGCGAGCCGCTGTGAAGTAGGAATCACTTCCTCAATCATGTTATGCGCGGCGTACAGCAATAGATTTAGATCCCGTTTCTCATAGCGAGAATCTTCACCATAATCGATGGAAAGTGTCACAACAGCCATGGTCTTCCACTCTAGCAGCTGGGAATGGTAACCAAATTGCTCCAGTTCCTCTAATAACTCTCGTTGTTTAATATTTCCTTGGAAGGCTCTGATTAGGAAAAAGGTACGGACATGCTGAATATGCTGTTGAACCTCTTTCTCCAATTGGGATTTAGACTGAAATAAATGGTGGATCTGTTCACCAATAACTTGGAATTCATTCGTATGCTTCGCTCGAACGTCTGTTACACGTTGCCCCATTTGGTTGAGTAATCGTTCGATCGGTGAATACATACGCCGAGAACCGAGCCAAGCCAGCAGAATAGACAGTACTAGCATGAGAGCGCATACATATAAAGTGAATGCACCGATCTTATTCGATTGTTTCGTCATACTCTCGATGGAAGTGACGGATAAATAAACCCATCCATTGAGTTCTGAATGAAGATATGAGATAGAGTGGGCTTTATCATGAATCTTTGTAGTCAATTGCCCAGAATGTTTTGTTTCGTCGGTTAATGACGTGAAATCTTGAATCCCACTTGCACTTAAGGGTTTTCCAATCAAGGAACGGTCGGGATGGAGTAAGATGACATGGTGTTCATTCGCAATGATAATGCTATCTGATTGACCCGCATCCGAAGTGATGAAATCTTGTAGATTACAGGCAGGAATATTCGCAATTGCAAGTCCATACTTCTCAAGATTAGCTGTCGGCAACTTTTTAATAAGACTGATACTATAATTGCAGTCCGTTGCACTTGTATTCTCTTCGCTATAGAACCATATCGACGGATTGATTATCCATGATGTGCTATTGGGGCTGTCCATCAATCCAGTCAAGTTATCAACATATTTATACTCGTCTAATCGGTATAGACCTGAATTCTTGATCATCCAATTCTGGCGTTCATTGATCAAGATGACATCCTCTAATTTCGTATCAAAGGATTGCATGTTGCGCATCTCATTCCTTAAATCATTATATAATGTGAAATCGTTTACATTTATTTGTCTAGTTAAAGCATTTTTCAACATAGATGAGTTAACGACCTGATTCAAAGTGTGGTTGACAGTCGTTAATTTATGCTCTACATTGGAATTAATTTGCGAGATAAGTTCCATTTTACCCTTATTTACATTTTTCTGTATTTCACTAGAAGAGGTGAAATAGGAGAATGAGCCGATAAATATGACAGGAAGAGTGCTTAATACAAAGGTGAATATTGTTAGTTTTCTCAAAAAGCTTAATGACTTCACACCATTCAACACCCATCATGAGGAAGTAGATACATCTTAATTTTATAGAGTAGGCAGTGCTAGGACAATAATCATCTTCGATGAAGATAATCATTATCTTAGAATTAGAGTTACTTTAGCTTATTATGACTAGATAACACAGTTTCATCAAGGGGAGGATAAGGATGATTAATACATATCGGAGTAGAAGTACCGCCGTTTCGTATCTAATATTTATGGTGCTTTCGATTTTTTTAATTAGCGCATGTTCGAGTGAAGGGAGTTTGGGTCGGGCGAAAGCAAAGGATGATGAGCGTCCGAGCATTTCTATCATGGCACCACTTCATTTCCCCCATCCACCTACAGATGAGATTATTCAAGAACTTGAGAAGTTAACAAGCACAAGGCTTGATATCGGTTGGGTACCGGAAGGCATATATACAGATAAAATGAACACTGCACTTACGACGAACTCCCTTAAAAAGGTCACCTTTGTGAAATTTACAGATTACACCCTAGTGAAGAATGAGATCAGATCTGAGGCGTTCTGGGAAATTGGTCCGTATTTAAAGGAATTCCCTAACTTGAAGGAGCTAAACTTAGCTTATCTGGAGCAAGCTGCCGTAGATAACAAAATCTATGGATTATATACGGAACGACCGTCATCAAGGCAAGGAATTATTATTAGGGAAGACTGGCTTGATAACCTTCATCTCAATAAGCCTCAGACGTTGGATGAGCTATATGAAGTCATGAAACAATTCACGTTTAATGATCCGGATCAGAATGGAAGTAACGATACGATTGGTTTGGTTGATCGTAATGATCTAGTATATGGTGTGTTCAAGACGCTTAGTTCTTATTTCGGAACACCAAACAATTGGAAAATGGAGAATAATCAATTTATTCCTGAATTTGAAACGGCTGAGTATATGAATACGATGAATTTCATGAAGAAATTATACGATGAGAAGATTCTGAATCAGGACTTCGTCTTTACGAGCAAGGAAGTTCAGCGGGACCAACTTATTCGAGGAACAGCGGGCGTATATATTGGGAGTATGACCGATGTGCAGAGACTATCCAATGAGGCTAAAGCGATTAACCCTGAGGCTAGGTTAGGATTGATTAATCGGATTGAAGGCCCAAGTGGATATAAAGTATGGTCTATTCCTAATTATAATGGACTTTATGTCTTTTCTAAAAAGGCGATAAAAACGGAAGCTGAATTGAAAACAATTCTTGGATTCTTCGATCGAACGATGGATAGCGACGTTGTTAATCTGATGATGTATGGTTTCGAGGGAAAGCACTATAACGTGAAGGATAACTTAGTTATTCTCCCAGAGGAAACCTCGCAGCTGAGAGTGAAAGAAGTCAATCCTTTGTATACGATGATCATTGCAGGGCTTAGTAATCCTAACATTATGGAGGTCGGTGAGAAAGAATCGATGACAGCTCTTGCAGATCAGTTAAGTGAAGATAATGAACACTTCTTAGTTGATGATCCGACGGTTCAGTTGAGCTCCGAGACGTATGATGAGAGAAATGTGGAGCTGACTACCATTATTACGGATGCTACGTATAATTATATTCTTGGAAATTTAACGGTTGAGGGATTCGAACAAGTGGTTGAGAGATGGAAACGTAATGGTGGAGACCTTATTATACAACAATATAATGAGGCTAAAGAACGAATGGAAGCATTGAAATAAGGGTGTACTAAGTCAAATGATCTGGGATGACCGCTACGCAGTTGGATTGTCCTTCCGATCCATCATATGAACTCCCCGACCAAGGACGCCGAAAGGCGTCTTTCTTATGTTTGTTATCATGATAATCATTTGAACAGATGGCTGTAGGAATGCCCATTTATGAGTAAATGATTGTTTTCGTAATCAGATAAGGCGTGTAGTGTGGGACTTGTAAACAATACAAGTTAAATGGAGGTCAAGATGGTATGAAGAAAAAATCATTTTCCATGTTGCTTACTGCACTGTTAATGTTCAGTGTCGTGTTATCTGCTTGTTCAGGTGGCAACAACGGTGGAAACAAGGCTCCAACTGCTTCTAACAATGGGGGTAACACCACAGCAGTGGTAGAGAAAGAGAAAGAGAAAGATCCAGAGCCAGAGAAACCGACAGAGATTAAGATCATGCTTCCATTGAACACCTCAGAGGCACCACCAGACACGATAAAGAATGAACTTGAGAAATTAACTAACACGAAACTGACATATCAATTCTTCCCAGCAGACACATATGAAGAGAAATTGAATTCATCATTTGCTACTGGCTCTTTACCACAAGTGACTTATCTGAAGAATCAGACAACATTCATTCAGATGAAAGAAGCAATCAAAGACGGACAGTTCTGGGAAATAGGTCCTTATTTAAGCGAATTCCCGAATTTGAACAAATTAAAACCTGAAATTCTTAATAATACGAAAGTGGATGGTAAGCTATACACGCTTTATATCGGTAGACCGCTTGCGCGTCAAGGAATTATCTACCGTAAGGATTGGGCAGATAAACTTGGACTAAGTGCACCAGCCAATGTAGATGAGTTGTTCGAAATGGCGAAAGCATTCACAGAGCAAGATCCCGATGGTAATGGACAGAAAGATACGACGGGTATTGTTGACCGTAACGAATTGATCTACGGTGCTTTCAAAACGGTATCTGCATGGTTTGGAACACCGAATACATGGGGTGAGAAGGACGGTCAACTAGCGCCAGAGTTTACCTTCTCTCAGTACATCGACACAATGGACTTTTTCAAAAAGGCACGTGAAGGTGGCTACATGAACCAAGATTTCGCTGCAACTAGTAAAACAGATGCTGTGAATATGTTCAAAAGTGGTAAAGGGGGTCTCTATATCGGGGGATCCATGCAAGATATTGATTCACTTAACAAGGACTTAGTTAAGAACTTCCCGGATGCTGTTCTGGATACGCATAGTATGGTTGCAGGTCCGGATGGAAACTTCGCGCAATGGATGATTCCAGGTTATAACAACGTGGTCTTGTTCCCGAAATCTGCTGTGAAGGATGAGGCAGAGCTCAAAAAGATACTTGCTTTCTTTGACAAAATGATGACTCCTGAAGTTTCTAATATGATGTTCTGGGGAATTGAAGGCGTACACTATACTGTTGAGAATGGTCAAGCTAAACCAGGAGAGGACAAAGAACTGATCGAACGTGAAGTAAAAGGCTTCAAAGATAGCGTCATCGGTGAATCAGAAACGAATGGAATGTATGAAAGCTTGAACCTTCTTCCAGGTAGAATTCATGCAGAAGAATTAGTGCTTGCGAATGTTAAAGTGGGTGTGCCGGATCCGACGGCTGCTCTAGATTCAGCCACTTTTACAGAAAAAGGTGTTGAGCTTCAGCAAATTATTACGGATGCAACATACAAGTATATGTATGGACAGCTTGACAAGGCTGGTTTTGAAAAAGAGGTTGAAAGCTGGAAGAGCCGTGGCGGGGAAAAAATTATTGAAGAGTATAACGCTGTGTATAAGAAATAGTAATCTAGCTTGAATGGATGACTGAAAGGTAGAACAAATGAGGCTGTTGATCGATTTCAACAGCCTCGTTAGGTGTTCAAAAAGTCAACTTTTCAGCACCGAGAAGATTGAATGAAGCTAGGGAGTGAGGAGCGGAGCGTAGGCAGTACCTACGTGAGCACCGGAAGAATCGGCTGAATTCAATATTCGATGTCGAGTAAGCTTCTTGGTAACCTTCGTGATCAAAAGGTGACTTTTTGAACTACCTCTATTAGATAAATTATGTTTGGATTATGATGGAGAAAGGAAGAGTATCATGCAGGAAGTGGCCGTTCAACCCAGCAATGCTCCTGAACCGCAACGTGTGAGTGGTAAAAGCAGTAGTGAGCTCAAAAAGCGACTGTGGAGAAACAAATGGCTCTATGTCATGGTTACACCAGGAATACTGTATTTTCTTGTATTTAAATATTTGCCTATGTACGGATTAATTATCTCATTTCAGGATTACAAACCCTATAAAGGAATCATGGGTAGCGAATGGGTTGGGATGAAGCATTTCAATCGGTTATTTACAGAGCCAGATTTCTTGAATATTCTCATGAATACCCTTATTTTATTCGGATTGAACATTCTTATATATTTTCCGATACCGATAATACTTGCTCTAATGTTGAATGAACTCAGAGGGACCTTTTTCAAAAGATTCTTTCAGACACTCGTCTATTTACCCCATTTCATGTCATGGGTTATCGTCGTCTCGATCTCCTTCGTTATGGTAACGATGGATGGAGGGATAATCAACGAACTACTTGTGTTTTTCGGGTTTGAAAAGGTTAACTTCCTGCTCAATCCAAGTTGGTTCAGACCAATGTATATCATTCAGGTGATTTGGAGAGAAGCGGGTTGGGGGACGATCATTTATCTAGCTTCCATTGCTGCAATAGACCCTGGGCTCTATGAAGCAGCGCGCATGGATGGCGCCGGTCGCTTGAGGCAAATCTGGCATATTACGCTTCCTTCCATTAGAGGTGTAATTATCACATTGTTTATTTTGAAAATTGGTTCCGTACTCGATCTTGGATTTGAACACGTGTATCTACTGCTTAATTCCATGAACCGAGAAGTTGCTGAAATTATAGATACGTATGTATATACTGCTGGTTTGAGACAAGGCCAGTTCAGTTATAGTACTGCCATTGGATTCTTTAAATCGATTATTGGATTGATTATGGTCATGTCGGTGAATAAAATATCTAAGAAAATGGGAGAAGAAGGCGTTTATTGATATGTCGTGGGAGGAATTGAAATGGTAGAAGATAGATCATTTAGCGGCAAACTCTTTGCTGTCATAAACTTTACGTTGCTTGCCATTATTGCTTTAGTTACGGTGCTTCCATTTATGCACGTTGTAGCAGGCTCCTTCACAACGAGTGCGGAGATGGCGGCCAATAAATTTGTTCTCATTCCAAAAGTATGGAGTCTAGAAGCTTACAAGTTTATTTTTTCTACGAATACGATCTTTAAAGCGATGGGAGTTTCCATTGGGGTCACGGCCATAGGTACGTTATTCAGTATGTTTGTGACTGCGCTCATGGCTTATGGTCTTTCCAGAAGGGATCTGGATGGACGTACACTCATTAACTTCCTGGTTGTGTTCACGATGCTGTTCCATGGCGGAATGATTCCAACATTCTTGGTAGTGAAGGAATTGGGGTTAATCGATTCCTATTCAGCACTTATTCTACCGTCAGCGATCAGTGCCTTTAATATGATTATTCTCAAGAACTTTTTCCGCAACATTCCAGAAGGGCTTGAGGAATCAGCCAAAATTGATGGGTGTAGCGACTTCGGTATATTTTTCCGAATTGTATTACCCTTATCTTTGCCGGCGATTGCAACCATCTCTTTGTTCTATGCTGTAACCTATTGGAATACGTACATGACTGCGATTCTGTACCTGGATGATAGTGCTAAATGGCCGATACAGGTACTATTGAGACAAATTGTTGTTCTTGCTAGTGGTATGGATTATAGTTCCACATTAGATGCATCGGTTCCACCACCGGACCAAACGATAAAAATGGCTGTTATTGTTGTAGCAACCCTACCTATTCTGATGGTGTATCCGTTCTTACAGAAGCACTTTGCTAAAGGGGCTATGTTGGGATCTATGAAGGGATAAAGAAGAGTTAAGAGAGGATATTCTCATTAGAAAGGAGTTTTGAAATGACTAGTAGTATACCGAGAACACCGATTGAATGGGCTAAAAAAGCTTGCGATTCTTTAATGAATACCTACGAAGCGTGGGAGCTACCTCCTGCGCATCGGTGGCATTACCATCAAGGGGTATTTCTATGTGGAATGGAACTCTTGTGGGAATCCGTTCAAGAAGATCGCTATGTTGATTATATCCAACAATATGTGGATGATCTCGTGGATGAAAACGGAAATTTATATTTCGCTCGAGATGAACTGGATGCTGTTCAGGCAGGGCTTCTGCTCTTTCATCTTCATGAGCGAACAGGTAACCCTAAGTATCGCATTGCGGCTACGAAGCTGAGAAACTTACTGCTTACCCTTAACTTAACATCGGAGGGTGGTTTCTGGCACAAGGATAAGTACTCTAATCAAATGTGGTTAGATGGACTCTATATGGCTGGAGTATTCTCTTTGAAGTATGCCAACTTATATGGGGAGGCTGGTCTGCGCGAGACTGTGTTGCATCAGGAGCGGTTGATGCGTAAACATATGAAGGATGATCATACTGGATTACTGTATCATGCATGGGATGAAAGCCGTCGTATGCCATGGGCTAACCCTGAGACAGGCTGTTCCCCAGAATTCTGGGGCAGATCATTGGGATGGTATGGTCTGGCATTAGCGCAATTTCTAGATCAATTGCCTGAGAGCGATCCAGGATACACAGAACTATCATTGGAATTGGGGAAATTCGTACAGGCGTTAGTTCGTTATCAAGATCAGGAAAGTGGATTGTGGTATCAGGTCGTTGATAAAGGCCATCTAGCCGATAATTGGTTAGAGACTTCGGGTAGTTGCCTATTCGTCTATACGATCGCTAAAGCTGTGAAACACGGCATTGTAGGTAAGGAATACTTGGAAGCAGCTAAGAGAGGTTATGAGGGATTAATTCAAGTATTGGAGTGGGACGAGAAGGGTGGCTTTGTTCTACCGGATATTTGTATTGGAACTTCGGCAGGAGATTATGAGAACTATGTGACTCGTCCTACAAGTAAGAATGATCTGCATGGGGTTGGTGCGTTCGTTATGGCGTGCGTGGAGATGCAATCCTTGATCGTAAGTGACAAGTAGAGAAGTTATGTAGAGGTAGATGAACAAAGTGAACATAGTATGCAGTACAATGGTGGATAAAGTAAGAAGTTAAGCGGTTAAGAGACGGCTACGCAGACCTTGGAAGAGGATGGCGCAGCCGTTTCTTCTTGTTTTCCAAAAAGTATAAGTTTTCTGGAGGACTTCCCGCTCTACCCTTTATGATTATTAAAAGTCTATATAAGGTGTTGAAATCACTTGAATAGCCTATACGACACGCACCATATTCCATGCAAGATCTCAAATTCCGGATGTAATTCAGTGGAATAGGCATAGAGTGGCGACGTTAGAGTGACGAACAATGCTTTACGCATGAAGGTAGTGAAGGTGAGGCTAGAATAGATGCAGAAAGTACATTTAATTAGCTGGAAAAGTAGGGGAAGAGAGAATTAGTTGTAAAAAGGACAGTTAAAAATGGCGATAACGCTGAAAAGTGGAGTTTCCAGTAATTTAGATGTACTCCATGCAACTAAAGTTAGCTTCAGAGGAATTTGGTTGAATTTAGTTGCACTTCTAGCGTCAACGAGATATATAGCTGTCTAAAATATAAAGAATAATATATCATATTTTTAGAGATGATGGATGGTTAAGCCATCAGAAATTAACTAAAGGATGATAGATATGACAGTGAGAAGTTTTTTGAGTCTAGTCGAGATTAGGACAAAGCTCGCAAGTATGATTCCCTTTTTTCTAGGGAGCGTCTATGTCGTGTTTCGTTTTCAGCAATTTCAAATAGCGAATTTCATATTAATGTTCGTATCATTGCTAACGTTCGATTTGTTCACAACAGCGATGAATAATTATTATGATTTCAAAAAAGCGCAAAAAAAAGAAGGCTACGGTTATCAAGAGCATAATGCCATTGTGAAGTTCGGATTGAAAGAGTCAACGGTGGTAGCGCTGATTATTACGCTCTTTATAACGGCTGTGGGTACGGGGATGTGGTTAGTGTTTAATACGGGGATCGTTGTTTTTCTTGTAGGAGGTTTATCTTTCTGCGTTGGGATATTATATTCGTTCGGTCCAATCCCTATTTCTAGAATGCCACTAGGTGAGTTGTTCTCTGGATTGTTTATGGGGTTTGTGATTATTTTTGTGTCCATATTTATTCATGTGGGAGATCAGTTGGTATTGTTGACCTTCGATCAACAATTCATGGATGTTCATATTAATGTACTAGAAGTGCTATTGATCCTTTTTATTTCCATACCAGCTATTCTGGGCATTTCCAATATTATGCTAGCCAACAACATATGTGACATGGATGAGGATGTCGAGAATAAAAGATACACACTTCCGGTGTACATCGGCAAAGACTATGCTTTAATTTTATTTCGTTGGATCTACTATGTTTCCTTCTTAGATCTAATCGTGTTGCTTTTCTTAAAGGTGAATCCACTTATCGTTCTACTTATTCTCCTTACGTTGATACCTATAAAGAAGAATATAGCCGCATTTATGAAGCAACAAACGAAACAGCATACCTTCGGATTGGCTGTTCAGAATTTCCTTATTACGAATATGGCTCGTATTCTTGTCTTGAGTGTGGCGGTTGTGATGGCGCTTTAGCCCACATAGTAACTTTTTCATCATACTTAGACATGCGCTCTATCCGCAGTTCGTTTCTTATGATTCACCATATGAACTTCCACACTAAGAAAAAAAGGACGCCCAATGGCGTCCTTTTCAGTGAGAAGAGCAATGACAACTCAGACGGTTCCGCGAGTGAATGCCTTGTCAGCAGGGACATATTCATATCCCAAGTCCCGAGCCACAGCCTTATGCGTGATACAGCCGTTAATAACATTGGCACCACTTTCAATTGAAGGATGACTAAGGCAGAGCTCTTGAATAGTATGATTCGCAAGTAATAAGGCAAACGGCATCGTAGCGTTAGTTAATGCAATCGTCGATGTTTGGGGTACAGCGCCGGGCATGTTGGCAACAGCGTAATGAATCACGCCATGTTTAACATAGGTTGGATTGTCATGAGTGGTTATATGATCAATAGTCTCGACAATTCCACCTTGATCAATGGCGACATCTACGATAACAGATCCTGAGGACATCGACTTCACGATTTGTTCAGTAACTAACTTAGGTGCTTTCGCCCCAGGAATAAGAACAGCACCAATGAGTAGATCCGCTTCCGCTACAGACTTAGCAATGTTAGATGAGTTGGATACTAATGTCGTAATTTGATTGCCAAATATGTCATCTAACTGCCGTAACCTGCCTACATTCAGATCCAGTAAGGTAACATCTGCGCCTAGTCCAATGGCAATCTTGGCTGCATTTGTTCCGACGATACCTCCACCAATAATCGTTACTTTCCCACGTCTAACCCCAGGAACACCAGACAACAGAATGCCTTTACCTCCCCGATGCCTTTCCAGTAGTTGTGCACCAATCTGAACAGCCATACGTCCGGCCACTTCACTCATAGGAGTTAGTAAGGGGAGACTACCTTCCGCAGTAACAGTCTCATAGGCGATGGCGGTTGCTCCGGAGTCTATCAAAGCCTGGGCAAGTGAAGGTTCATTGGCTAGGTGAAGATATGTGAAAAGAAGGAGGTCTTTGCGGAGATATTCGAACTCAGATAAGACTGGCTCTTTAACTTTCATGATCATATCTGATTGATCCCATAGATCTTTAGCTTCTTCTACGATGATAGCACCAGCAGTGGAGTATTCATGGTCAGGGAAGCCACTCTCTTCACCAGCATATTGCTCTACATATACGGTATGTCCATGCTGAAGGAATTCTGCCACTCCTGCGGGTGTAATCGCTACTCGGTTTTCGTTATTTTTAATTTCTTTGGGGATTCCAATTTTCAAAAAAGATCACCTCTTAGGTTTTATGACTATAGTGTACAAGGAAATGGAAGTTTAATCACCCCTAGGAATTCTTATTGGAAATTTATAATTGACCAGCTATCAATATATTCGTATAATTGTAATTATATAGTAGATGATACTAAATTAGTATCGGTCGGTTAGAATGATTTTTTTTTAATGATAGGGGTGATGGAATGAGTCCTGCAACCACGATTCGAGCGGAAATTACTAATTATCTGGAATGCAATGGGCATACATTCAGTAGTTTTGGACAGACTTCGGGGATCAATAAGGGTGTGATTAGCGCCATTCTTAACAATAATTCACCTAAGCCTATCTCCGTGCGCCAGATAGATTTAATTACCAAAGGGCTTGGTTATGCTGAGGGAGCGCTATATGACTTGTATGTGGAAGAATGCTTCTTCAATGAGAAGCCGAATGGTAGAAGAATTAGTGCATTTCTCATTCGCTGTGCAGAGCTCGGTAAAGAGGATTGCATTGCTGAGGTACTATCTAGGTTGATGGAGAACCTTATCTATGTGGCGTTGATTTTCTCCATTGCTGAGAAATTATATATGAGTGAGATGATGAAAGAATCCATTATATTCTACCAATGTGTGGCTGAGCATGAGAAGTATCAGCATTCTGAGAGACTAGCGATTAGCCAATATCGCATATTTAGAGCCTCCCTTGGGCTTGATTCGGAACATAATATGGAAGCTACACTTCAGTTTGTTTCATATCGCAAGAGATTACCTGAGAATTATCACTTGGATGCATTGAATCAGCTAATGAATATCTACTACACAATGGATAAGTATGAGAAAGTAGAGCAGTATGCAGATGAGTTGATCATTCTCTCTAACATAGTATTAGAGAACGAGAAGAATAGAATGTTAGGAAAGAGAGCCTTCGAGCCGTTGGCAACAGAGAAGCCATTGTTTGTCTATTACGCCTACGGTTATTTGATGAAGGGAGCAGCGTTAGAACATCAGGGGCATTATAAGGAAGCTATGAAATATGTTGCTGTATATGCGGATTTAAGCTGGATAGAAGGACTAGATCAAGAAGGGCTCTTTATCGTGGAACAATACCGTTTATGGGCAATAGCCAACACATATACATTAGAGATCCTTATGGGTAACGTTAATATTCTGCCAGAATACACGCAACTTTTACAAGATAATCCGAAAGAGATACTTGCGGGGCTTCTAACCATTATGGAATCAGCAAACCGACATAGCTTCTCCGTAGATGACATTCTGGAGCAGTTTAACGACGCTATTCAAGAATATCAGAAAGATCCCTTCTCAAATTTAAGCAATGGGTACACTGATGGAATTAATAGAGTGAGTTGTGCCAATCTATGTTATCAGATTGCCTTATACCAATTTAGTAATAAGAGATATAGCGAAGGAATGCGAAATACTTTACAAAGTCTAACAATTAATGCTAAAATAAATAAAAAAGGCGAGATTATAGATTCTATGTCATTATTTGAGCGATATAGAAGTTTCGCTTCTAAAGAAGAACTAGGAGAGTATGACCAGATTATAAAAGGAGGATACAATCATGAAGAAAATAGTAGCTTCGTTAATTTTGGCGATTAGCTTAAGTGGCGTGATTTTGATCGGACAACCTATTGATTCTAACATTGTAACACCATTAACACATGGCGCAGGCTCTTAATAATCGATATTCCTTGTTGTGATGATTTTCTTAAATCCTTTTGGGAAGTCTTCCGAAGGGATTTTTTTGATGCGCTGAGCATGAAGTTATGATCTAACCTGTTTTTCTTGCTTCAATAAAGGGTATATAGAAGGAAGGAAGCGTCGAATTGAAAATTGCATTAGTAATAACAATAAATCAATAATTTGGTAACCTGTAGTAATCTATTAGAAAGACAGGAGGGGAGTATAGTGGACATAAGAACAGTTTCAAGATTAATAGAATGTAGACGCACAGAGTTAAATACATTAGCTAATATTTATGGCATTGGAGACCAGCGAGTACTGGAGAAGTCGGTCCAGCTTGATCATATTATGAACGTATATATTCGAAAGAAGGGATCCCAACAGGGGATGAAACAACGATTCAATATAGATCATAATAGAATAATAAACACAAGCACTCAGCATGCGTGAGCAGCGACCCATTGAACTCATCTTGGTGATTGTGTAACGGCATCGTCTCCAGGTTATAGAAACGATACCGTTTTGCATGTTTATTTGGTCTTACTATGCTGTTTGTTGGGTAACTTATTACTAGGGGCTCCTTTCCCTTGATGCTCCTTATTGCGCTCATCTTTGGCTTGCGTATCCTGTAATTTCTTTACAAATTCATGTGTATTATCCATCTGTTCCACCCCCCCTTAGTTGTACTCCTCATAGTATTTCCTAGAATAGCCTATTTCATGATTATTGAATGGTCACAGCTAGCGGTCTTTCTTAGATCACAGGACACTGCGCATATAAAGGATCACTGTACTCCAATAACCGGAGTCGACGCTACTTATTTGTACACCCGGCTCTCCCCAAGTATGAATAAACCTTCCATCTCCAATGTAGATCCCGACATGGCCAGGAATGGCGTTACTCTCAAATCGACCGGGGACGGTGAAGAATATTAAATCGCCCTCCTTTAGGTTGTTACGGCTGACGTTAACGCCTTCTTTGCCTTGACTTCTGGCAAGCCTAGGCAGATCTATACCGTATTTTTTGAAGACGTGTTGGGTAAACGATGAGCAATCAAAGGTCTTTGATTGTGCATACGGTTCAGCTCCAAATTCATAAGGGACGCCTAAGAACCTTTTGGCAAAAGAGATCAATTCGTTCGTATTGATAGACGTGCTGGCCATCCGTATAGATTTCTCTTGAATCTGTCCCGTTGGGGGTGCCTGAGCATCAAGGAGCGGTGAAATCTCCACCCTATGTTCGAGTTGATTCCACTTCACTGGCGTGAGGAGTAAGCGTGAGAGGGAATCGAGAGTCATATAGGGCTGTCCCTTCCAACGAGTGGGAGCTTCTTGTAACAGCGTGGAAGATCCCAAAGAAAGGGCGTGCCTCTGTCCGGGATAAATCTCATACATAGGATCGGTGTAACCAAATTGGACCAAACCTTCGGAATCCTTCATACGTAGACCGAGTGAATGTACAACCGACTTTAGTGGCACCCAGGTCGTTCCTAAAGTATCAATGTATAGATCCTGATCTGTGAAATGAGCAGGTTCATCTGCCGATTTGACATTATCTTTCTTCGCGCTGTTACAGGAGATACACATGCTTAAGGTAATACTGGCAATCAATAGCGTGAGTAGGTGACGGACTACTGTAGTTCGTTGCATCATAAAGGTACACTCCAATACGAATATAGTGTAGTCACAAAAGTGTTGGATTACGTATTCAACACTTCTGTGATTGCTTTATGTATAATGTGTAATGTGGGTTTATTTTATGAGTGCAAATATCAATATCATTTTACATTTGACAATCCCTAGTAAAACAGTATAATTAAAATTGACATTATCACTGATAATGAATATCATTATCGACGAAGACACTAACCCCTTGAATGAAGGGAAGAGTAAGGAACTGATATGAAGAAAAGATATTTGTTCATAGCACTAGTTGTTTTTTCATTTATTTCGATTTTCATCGGAGTGAAAGACATCTCTCCAATGGATATCTTTCGCTTAACAGACCAACAATATCAAACGCTAATTGTGAGTCGTATTCCACGTCTAATCAGCATTATTATAGCTGGAATGAGTATGAGCATCGTGGGATTAATTATGCAACAGTTGACACGTAATAAATTCGTATCGCCAACTACGGCGGGAACGATGGATTCAGCAAGATTCGGTATTCTCGTTGCGATGATGACATTCACTAATGCTACATCGTTACAGAAGATGTTCATAGCGTTCTTATTTGCACTCTTAGGTACCTTTATATTTATGAAAATTCTAGACAAGGTGAAATATAAGGATGCAATCTTTATTCCGCTGGTGGGGATTATGTTCGGAAATGTCGTAGGCTCAATCACAACATTCTTTGCCTATAAGAACGATCTCATTCAGAATATGGCTTCATGGTTGCAAGGAGACTTCTCAGTCATCTTGAAAGGACGATATGAGATGCTATATATTAGCATTCCGCTCGTCATTATCGCTTACATATTTGCGAATCGGTTCACTATTGCCGGTATGGGTGAAGATTTCGCTAAGAACTTAGGCTTGAAGTATAAGCAAGTCGTAAATATTGGGCTTGTCATTGTGGCAGCAGTGTCCTCTATCGTGATTTTAACGGTCGGAATGATTCCCTTCTTAGGACTCGTTGTTCCGAACATTGTTACGATCTATCAGGGGGATAATCTCAAGAAGAGTCTCTCACATACCGCATTATTAGGAGCTGTATTTCTCCTGTTCTGTGACATTCTAGGACGACTTATTATATATCCTTATGAAATATCTATTGGTCTCACTGTGGGTGTGTTAGGAAGCGGGATCTTTATCTACTTACTTATTAGAAGAAAGGCATATGCATAATGAAGGTTAAGCTTAGTATTTTATTCGTTATAGTGATAGCACTTATTGCTTTATTTCTTTTGTATGATGTGGGTGGTCACTGGGATTATGTTCTTCCAAGAAGAAGTAAGAAGATTCTAGCTATGATACTTACGGGTGGAGCCATTGCATTCTCTACGATTGTGTTCCAAACCATTACGAACAATCGCATTTTGACACCTAGCATTCTAGGATTAGATTCACTATATATGTTGTTTCAGACCTTTATTATTTATGCTTTTGGATCTACACATTTAACATCGATGGATCGAAATATTAATTTCTTGATTTCTGTTGCGTTAATGATTGGATTCTCAGGTGTATTTTACAAGATTCTTTTTCGCAAAGAAGGTCAGAGCAATATCTACTTCTTGTTATTAATCGGAATGATCTTAGGGACGTTCTTTGGAAGCGTATCTTCATTTATGGAGGTACTCATTGATCCTAATGAGTTCTTGATGTTGCAGGATAAGATGTTCGCAAGCTTCAACAATGTGAATACGGATTTGTTAATTATATCGATCATTGCGATTGCTGGAGTGAGTATTTACTTTTTGAGATTCGTTAAGTATCTTGATGTCATTTCATTAGGAAGAGATCAGGCTGTCAATCTAGGTGTGAATTACGATTATGTTGTCAAAAGATTACTTGTTGTCGTAGCTATCCTGATGTCTATTGCAACAGCCTTAGTCGGTCCAATTACTTTTCTAGGACTTTTGGTTGCCAATGTAGCTCATCAATTCCTCAAAACATATAAACACAAATATTTGATCTTTGGTTCCATTCTAATTAGCATCATTGCATTAATCGGAGGACAGTTCATTGTTGAGAAGGTATTTACATTCTCCACCACGCTAAGTGTCATTATTAACTTTGTTGGAGGAGCATACTTTATATATCTTCTGTTAAAGGAGAATAAGTCGTGATAGAGGTAAGAAATGTTTCCAAGAAATATGATGGCAAGCCTGTCGTTGATCAAGTTTCAGTTCAGATTCCCAAGGGAACGATTACTTCTTTTATCGGGCCAAACGGTGCAGGGAAAAGTACGCTGCTATCGATGATCAGTCGGCTCATTACGAAGGATCAAGGAGAGGTTCTGATTGATGGACGGGATATTAGCAAGATTAAGAGTAATGATCTCGCTAAGAAAATATCCATTCTGAAACAGTCGAACCATATTAATATTAGACTGACTATTAAGGAACTTGTGAGCTTTGGGAGATTCCCCTATTCACAAGGTAAGTTGACCACCGAAGATTGGAAGTATGTGAATGAGGCAATCGATTATATGGATCTAAGGGACATTCAGGATAAATACTTAGATCAATTAAGTGGTGGACAGAATCAAAGAGCGTACATCGCCATGGTCATCGCACAGAACACGGAGTATATTTTGCTAGATGAACCGTTGAATAATTTAGATATGAAGCATTCCGTTCAGATTATGAAAGTGCTAAGACGGATGGTCGAAGAACTGGGTAAAACGGTCATTATCGTAATTCATGATATTAATTTCGCCTCTGTCTATTCGGATTATATCGTTGCTCTTAAGAATGGACGAATTGTTAAAGAGGGTGCTACAGAAGATATTATTGATCGAACGGTTCTTCAAGATGTGTATGGAATGGATATTCATATTGAGAGTATTAATGAACATAAAATATGTGTTTATTTTGCATAATGATGGACCCCTAACTCGGGAAATTATGATGTGACATACCATATGTATAGGCGCCAGTATGGTGTTAACGTCAATGATTTTAATAGCATTACCAAAAAAATCTAGGAGTGATTGAATTGAAAAAAAGTATACTCATGATCATAATGACTGTCATGTTGGCTGTACTAGTGGCTGCATGCGGCAATAATACGAACAAAGAAGCGAATACCGGAAAGGCTGAATCTGCAACGAATACAACAAACGCAGCAGCACCCTCCGAGCCAGTCGAGAGTAAAGAATTAACGATCACGCATCAATTGGGTACAACACTAGTAAAGACGAATCCTGAGAAAGTAGTTGTGTTTGACTTCGGTATTCTAGATTCTCTAGATAAATTGGGTGTTGAAGTGACGGGTGTACCGCAAGCTAACATACCTCCATACCTTTCGAAATATGAAGATAAGAAATATGCTAACTTAGGTAGCTTGAAAGAGCCTGCTTTCGAAAAGATTAATGCGCTTAGTCCTGATCTTATCATCATCTCGGGAAGACAAAGTGAAGCTTACGATGAGTTATCAAAGATTGCTCCAACGATTTTCTTAGGAGTAGACAATACGAAATTGGTAGAGTCTTTCAAAGAGAATATGAATACACTAGGCCAAATCTTTGATAAACAAGCTCAAATTGATGAGGAAGTAGCTAAGATTGACGCATTGATTAAAGATATTCATGATAAAGCAACGGCAAATGGCAAGAATGGACTTATCGTGCTTGCCAACGAAGGTAAACTGAGTGCCTATGGTGCCGGTTCAAGATTCGGAATTATTCATGATGTGCTAGGATTTGCACCCGTAGACGCTACTATTAAAGTATCTACACATGGAGATAAAATTACTTCTGAGTTTATCGCAGAGAAGAATCCAGACTACCTATTTGTTGTAGATCGGGACAGTGCTGTCGCTACAACGGGTACAGAGTCAGTATCTACTAAGGATACTGTTGAGAATGAATTAGTGAAGAATACGGATGCTTTCAAGAATGGACATATCGTCTATCTGGATCCTAACTACTGGTACCTATCCGGTGGTGGGCTTGTGTCTATGGTAGAGATGATCAACGAAATTAATGCAGCGATCCAATAAGGAACGCGAATACCACTCTCCATCTCGTGTAATCTTCTCTTAGAAGAAGACGTTATTATCGTTAATAGCTTATTTCGCAAAAACTGCCGAGATTATGATCTCGGCAGTTTTTCTATACTTTATTAGCAAGTATTAGTATACATTTCTGTAAAGAGAAGCAAGTTTTGCTGCAGTCTGGGCCCATGTGAAATGTTGTAGTACATCGCTACGCCCATTCGCCCCCAGTCTCTCTCGAAGATGTTCGTCCCTAGCCAACTTGAGTATATAGTCAGCGAATTTCTGCGGTTGATGGTATTGGTCGACAAGGTAGCCATTATGGCCGTGCTTCACTACTTCCTGAATGCCACCATTTCGGGAAGCGACAACAGGCACCCCAGAAGCCAT
Source organism: Paenibacillus sp. FA6 (assembly GCF_051550225.1). Lineage (NCBI taxonomy): Bacteria > Bacillati > Bacillota > Bacilli > Caryophanales > Paenibacillaceae > Paenibacillus > Paenibacillus sp. FA6. The sequence goes on from NZ_CP188820.1 coordinate 5,429,126, forward strand.
AGCTTCCACATTGACTAGACCGAAGGCTTCATGTTTCTGAGATGGACAGGCGAAGCAGTCTGCTAATCGATACACCGAATGAATCTCTTCATGTGATTTCTTACCGACAAAGGTCACGGGTACTCCGAGCCTTTTGGCTTGTATTTGAAGACGGTTAATATAGGAGCGGCTTCCCCTTCCTACGATAACCAAGTGAACAGGAGTGTGTTTGCGTACAAGATGTGCAGCTTGGATAAGTATAGGAACGCCTTTTCGCGGAATCACCCTCCCGACAAATAGAATCGTAAACTGATTATTTATCCGATACTTCCTCCTAGTGGCTCTTTTCTCTGATGCACCTGCCGAACGGAAACGGGATACATCGACACCTAGCTCTACCGTACGAATCCTATTCGCCGACCGTGGAAACCAAGTTGCCAGCTTATGCTGTAATGAATGGCTATTGGTGATAATGAGATCTGCTTTATTCAAGTAAGTAGCAATTTCTCCGTTGTGAGGTACGAATGTTAACGAGTGAAGGAACAGGGTAACAGGTGTATGAGGACAAGCACGCTTAATTCGTGCCATACAACGAGGTCGGTTGTCGACTTGAATAACGTCATACTTTCTCCCTTTGATGTAACGAAGTACGGAGGAAATATAGGTTGTAGCACTTCCTGAGGGAACACGGACAATCGAGATACTTCCGATTTGACTATGGTTAGGTAAGGAGGGTGAACGTCTACTAATAATGGTCACCTGATGGTTTCTAGCGAGTTGTCTAGCAATAGAAAGAATACATATTTCCACAGAACCACTACCCGGAACCGGTATCTGCTCTGGTGCGACAATAAGGATATGCACAGCCTTCCCTCCTATCGGTTAAGAATAACCTACTAGTTGTAAGATATGCGTCCCCTTGGTAAAAGGTATGGTCTACACCCTAGTAGTTCTAAATCTTATTTCTGCAAAGACGATATAAACGACCTATGCAAATGAGTAAGCGGATGAATAGGATGTATAGATTTTGTGGCTGATGAAGTTAGTCCCTTAATCAATTCGTCCATACGGGAGAGATAGAAGATGAAAGGAAACCGAGTGAGCACGTTAACAAGTAAATGGATCAAGACGAATGTGTTAATACGAGACAATGAGATACGTCAGTATATTCCAATGACTCTTAGATTAACCAAAGAGAGCCTATGGGGTATGATAACGAAATATGGAATGGTCTATATTAAGCCAGAGCGGGGTACTTACGGAAATGGAGTTATTCGTGCTGAAATGCTAAAGCGGGGAACGAGCTCATTCCAATATCAGATTGATACGAGAACGAAGACCTTTAATGACTATGATTCCTTCTATCAATCTCTGCTTAAAGTTACGAAGAAGAGAAGTTATTTGGTGCAGATGGGCATTCATTTACTGAAACATGGTAAGCACAGATTTGATATTCGAGTGATGGTTCAGCGGAACCCCAAAGGGATATGGGAGACGACAGGCATCATTGGCAGAGTAGCTCATCCTGGGAAAATAGTAACGAACTATCATAGCGGTGGTAAGCTGGTGGCTATTGAAAAGTTGCTAACCCCTCATCTAGCAACGAAAGATCGAGAGGACTTACTCAGGAAAATGAGGAAGTTGGGTGTCATGATTGCCAAGCGTCTTCAGCAACAGTATCCTAATTTTCATCAAATTGGTGTGGATGTGGGGCTTGATCTGTCTATGAAGCCATGGATCATAGAGGTGAATACGAGCCCCGATCCTTATATCTTTAACAAGCTTGCAGATAAATCAATGTATCGAAAAGTTATGAGATATAGACGTCTGAATCGGTAGATCAGCCCAGACTCAGAACAGCTACATTGCCCATACCCAACAAAGAAGGTATACCTAGCCATCATTAATGGCTTTGGGTATACCTTCCCTTTTGGAAACTTCCCGATCCTATATAATTGCAGCGTTCGAAGATATATTAAATGTACAATTCGCAGCATTATGGTTAATTAGATTGGACATATGTTCAATAGTTAATGAAAAAAGAAATGAAATAAATAATTTGAAAGGATATTTATAGCATGTATAGAAATGATATACTAGTAGATATGTATTTATCAGAGAGGAGTGATTGTTAAGGAAATTATACGGACTAGAATGTAGCAAAGCAGAAGATGCTGTTGATTTCAAGTATGATACATAAACCTGATATATTGAAGGATCTGATTAATAATGTGCCGATTGGTTTAACTCTTACCATGACTATCTTCGTTGTTACTAGAATCGACCTATCAAGGATAGGTACAGCTTCCTATTTCACCCTTTTGATTATCTGTGAAGGAAGTAGTACATTTAGTTAGATATTAGTTAGGAGGTTCGGAATATAATGTATTATGAAGACAGTGAGAATCTGACTATTATGACATATACACTCAATAGTGGTATTAAAGGGACAGTTCCTTTATCGAATAAACAGATTCAAGAGTGGATAGAAAGCTACAGATCGAATACGAAATTCATAACAGCGATTGGTAAAGAATTTTTCGGGCTTAATCCGGACCTTGTCGCAGATTTCAAGGTGCAGAATCGTTTCTCTAACTATGTGGAAGTGATCCGACCTATATCCGTTGTTGATCAAGAGAAGAATGACGAGCTTTCTCAAGCTTATGAAGAGAATCTTGTATTCTTTAAGGTGGACTGCAAATGTGGAACGACTTATACAACATACTCACAATACTATACAACGAAGTGGTTCTGTTCGAAGTGTAAAGAGATTGTATTTATGGATAAGAAGAAAGGGAAGGTTCCAACGGATAAAGGTGAGGCTTGGTATATGACGAATAAGTATTTTGTGGAACGGGAAGCGTAAAGCCCAAGTTTCACTTGATAGTCTATTCCATATGTTTCCGCAGAGACGGGTACCGTCCTTGAATAAGGACGGCATAGCCGTCTCTATTTGATTCTACTTATTTGCAACATAAGCATGTAAAATATATATAATCTAAGTTATATTTATGCGATATGGCTGAAATTACGTTTAAATTTTATATATTGTGTGACAAACTTCACAATGTTGGTGTTTTTCGTCATTGAGTGTGATAAATATCACATGTACTTTGGGAAGGGTCTGACAAAATATAAAGATATGAAAAATGTCATTATCAAGGAAGAGGGATAATAATCATGGATCCGGTCATGCTCTCACGCATCCAATTTGCGTCAACAACGCTGTTTCACTTTATTTTTGTACCATTGTCCATAGGATTAGCATTGATGATCGCCATTATGGAAACAATGTATGTAATCAAAGGGAAAGAAGAATATAAGAAAATGGCTAAATTCTGGGGCCATTTGTTTCTCATCAACTTTGCTGTCGGTATCGTAACAGGAATACTACAAGAATTTCAATTCGGAATGAACTGGTCTGATTATTCGAGATTTGTAGGGGATGTGTTCGGGGCGCCACTAGCAATCGAAGCATTACTGGCCTTTTTCCTAGAGTCCACATTTCTTGGAATATGGATTTTTGGATGGGACCGTTTGTCTAAGAAACTTCACTTGGCGTGTATTTGGTTAGTATCTTTGGGGACCATCATGTCCGCTGTATGGATTCTAATAGCGAACTCCTTTATGCAGAGGCCCGTTGGATTCGAGATTAATAATGGTCGAGCCGAGATGAACGATTTCTTTGCTTTGATTACGAACGGACAGGCATTAGTGGAGATCCCACATACCGTTCTAGCCGCATTTATGACAGGGGCCTTCTTTGTAACAGGTGTCAGCGCCTATAAAATGTTGAAACGTCAAGATTTTCAGTTTTTCAAGAAGTCTTTCATTATTGCTATTATCGTAGGATTGGTATCGTCGATTGGCGTTGCGCTTGTAGGACATAGTCAAGCACAATATCTAGTAGAGACTCAACCGATGAAGATGGCGGCTTCGGAAGCGCTATGGGACACAAGCTCCGATCCAGCTCCTTGGACGGTCTTTGCGACAATAGATCCGAAGAAAAAAGAGAATGGTATGAGTTTTCAAATTCCATATTTGCTTAGTTTCTTATCTTATAGTAAGTTCTCTGGCGAAGTGGTTGGGATGAATCAGTTACAAGCAGAGTATGAAGAGAAATATGGTCCAGGGGATTATATTCCACCTGTACGAACGACGTTCTGGAGCTTCCGGATCATGGTAGCAAGCGGATCTGTACTCATACTTCTAAGTATGTATGGTGTCTATTTGGTAGCTCGTAAGAAGCTAGAACAGACTAACAAATGGTTTATGCGTATAATGATATGGTCCATTTCATTACCTTTTATCGCGAACTCAGCAGGTTGGATTATGACGGAGATGGGTCGCCAACCCTGGACTGTATTTGGATTATTTAAGACAGAAGATAGTATTTCTCCTAACGTATCGGCAGGACAAATTTTATTCTCATTAATTACTTTCTCACTTGCTTACACTGTGTTAGCCATCATCTTAGTATACTTGTTTGTTCGTGTGATTAAGAAGGGGCCGAATGATTCGGGTACCCCTGAGGAAGAATCTCACGACCCATTTGATAAGGAGGTTAATCATGTCTCTTAATGAGTTGTGGTTCTTGTTGATTGCCGTATTATTCGTTGGATTTTTCTTCTTGGAGGGCTTCGACTTTGGTGTTGGTATGTCAACAGCGGTTCTAGCTAAGAATGATTCGGAGCGTCGCGTATTGATTAATTCAATTGGTCCTTTCTGGGATGCAAACGAAGTATGGCTGATTACAGCAGGGGGCGCGATGTTCGCGGCCTTCCCGCATTGGTATGCTACGTTATTTAGTGGATTCTATACTGCGCTTGTGTTTGTTTTATTAGCTTTGATTGGTCGCGGTGTAGCGTTCGAATTCAGAGGTAAAGTAGCTTCTGAAACATGGAAGAAAACATGGGACGTTGTTATTTTCTTCGGTAGCTTACTTCCACCGCTGTTGTTCGGAGTTGTATTCGCTTGTCTTATACAAGGCGTTCCTATCGGTGAAGATATGAATATGAATGCAGGATTCTCTGATATTGTGAATGGCTATACCTTACTGGGGGGAATCACGGTAGTTGTTCTTTGTCTAGTACATGGTCTCATGTTTACTACTTTAAGAGTGTTAGGTGATTTACAGGACAGAGCACGTGCGATGGCTAAGAAGTTACTGATTCCACTCGCTGTATTACTAGTCGGGTTCGCTGTGATGACGTATTTTGTGACAGATATATTTGAAGTTCGTGGTGGTATTCTGAGTGTTACTGCGATTGTAGGAGTGATCGTGTACTTCTTGGCTGGATATTTCATTTCCCGCAAAAGAGACGGTTGGGCTTTCGGCATGACAGGTGCGGTAATCATAGTATCATTCGCTTCCATATTTATTGGGTTGTTCCCAAGGGTTATGATCAGTTCGATTAGTGATTCCTTTAGTTTGACAATTACAAACGCTGCTTCAGGACAATATTCATTAAAGGTCATGTCCATCATTGCGCTTACCTTGCTTCCGTTTGTACTTGGATATCAAATTTGGAGTTACTATATATTCAGTAAACGAGTAAATGCGAAAGATCATTTGGAATACTAATGGGTCGAAACTTATTAGGATTCAAAGGCATTAAACCCGTCCTTGTAGCGGTAGCACTGCTGACCTTAGTGCAAAGTATATCCATACTGTGGATGGCAAGGGCGTTGTCGGAAGTAGTCTCTGCCCTTTTTGCTGGAGAAGCGCTACAGGATCAGAATAATGGCATATTTATATTTCTGATATCATTTATGGTTCGACATGTCGTAAATTTCTTGCAACAAAAAATAACGTACCGGTATGCTGAGCATACGGGTGCGTTATTGCGTAAACAGCTAATGGACAAGCTATTCCAGCTTGGTCCACGGTTCGCCAAGAAGGAAGGAACAGGGAAGCTGGTTACACTTATTCTGGATGGCGTTCTCAAGTTCAAAGTGTATCTGGAACTGATTATTCCGCGAACGGTCGCAACGGCAGTTATACCGGCGGTCATCTTTATTTATGTGTTTACACAGGATATCAAGTCCGCGATTATTCTCTTAGTTACTATGCCGATACTTATCGTTTTTATGATTCTTATCGGTCTTTCATCGCGCAAGCAAGTGGACAGTCAGATGGATTCCTATCGCAATTTAGCCAATCACTTTGTGGATTCATTACGTGGACTAGAGACTTTGAAATATTTAGGACGTAGTAAATCTCATATCAGTACGATTGGGAAAGTGAGTGATAAGTACAGAAAAGCTACAATGCGAACTTTGCGGGTCGCTTTTCTCTCTTCATTCGCTTTAGACTTCTTTACGATGTTATCCGTAGCATCCGTAGCGGTTGGTCTAGGTCTCCGTTTGATAAATGGAGATATAATGCTCGTAACAGCGTTGACGATCCTAATTCTAGCTCCTGAGTACTTCCTACCTGTTCGTATGGTGGGATCGGATTACCACGCCACCTTGAATGGTAAAGAAGCAGGAGAAGCAATCCAAGCGATTATAGATATGCCGATACAGAAGATGGACGTAACTCTACCCGCTGGATTCTCGTATTCTTGGAGATCGGATAGTCAAATCACGTTATCTCATGTTCAGGTGCAGCACGAAGAGGAGGGACCCCATTCTTTACAGGATGTGACCTTGCATATTCAAGGAATGAAGAAGATTGGAATCATTGGTGAAAGTGGTGCGGGTAAATCCACATTGATTGATGTTCTAAGTGGCTTCCTACAGCCTTCATCAGGTGATGTAGTATTGAACGGGCAACGACTTCCGGCACTAACAGATGAGGCGTGGCAGAATCAGATGACGTATATACCACAGAATCCATACTTGTTCAGCAGTAGTCTTGCAGACAATGTGAAGTTCTACACGCCAGAGGCAAGTCAATCGCAAGTGGAGCAAGCGGTTATGAACGCAGGTCTATCAGATCTTGTGAAGGACTTAAGCGATGGATATGACGAGATTATTGGTGGTGGAGGTCGTGATTTGAGTGGTGGGCAAGCGCAAAGAGTGGCGCTTGCACGAGCGTTCCTCAGTGATCGCCCCGTTATTCTATTAGATGAGCCGACAGCGCATTTGGACATTGAGACGGAGTATGAGTTGAAGAAGACGATGCTCTCCCTTTTTGAAGGGAAATTAGTGTTCCTAGCAACTCACCGACTACACTGGATGCCGGACATGGATCAGATTATTGTGATGGATCAAGGTAAGGTGGCTGAGATCGGTACTCACGAGGAGTTACTTGCCTGCAAGGGCGTGTATTATACATTAATTAAATCACAACTGGAGGGTGTGCTATGAGACGAGAACAATGGCTGCGGCCTTATATCACTTCATACTTCTGGCGTTTCGTAGTGATTGTTATACTGGGTGCCCTGACGGTATTTACGGCGAGTAGTCTGATGTTCTCGTCAGGGTATCTTATCTCTAAGTCTGCACTTCGTCCGGAAAATATCTTGATGGTGTATGTGCAGATCGTCATCGTAAGAACCTTTGGTACGAGTAGATCTGTGGTTCATTATGTGGAACGTCTCGTTGGACACGATACGATTCTAAGGATTTTATCGAAGATGCGTGTACAGTTGTATCGTATTCTAGAACCACAAGCGCTATTTATTTCATCACGCTTTCGAACAGGGGATATTCTAGGTATTATTGCAGAGGATATTGAGAAGTTACAGGATGTGTACCTACGTACTATTTTCCCAAGTCTAGTAGCTTTGTTGTTGTATACGATATCGATAACGGCATTGGGGCAATTCGATGTGCAATTTGCATTGTTCATGGCGTTGTATCTGCTCATTCTTATCTTGGTTCTACCATGGATCTCTCTGTGGCTGACGAAGAAGAAGAACAAGCAGTCGCAGCAGAAGCGCGGTCGCTTGTATCAGACGCTGACGGATGCTGTGCTGGGTATGAGTGATTGGGTGATCAGTGGTAGACCAGCTCAATTCATCAATCTCTATGAGAATGATGAATTAGAAGTAGCGAATATTGATCGTAAGCTAAGCGCTTGGGCGAGATGGAGAAATCTGATTGGGCAAGCTACGGTGGGTATCGTTGTTGTAAGCGTGTTGTACTGGGCAGGACAGCAATACGCAGATGGCATGATTGCTTCGACTATGATCGCTGCGTTTGTACTTGTGATCTTCCCATTAATGGATTCATTCCTCCCAATCTCTGAGGCTGTTGAGAAAGTCCCGCGTTATCAAGGTTCCTTTGCCCGATTGACGGAGATTGGCGATGCAGGTGAAGAGGTTAAGGCTAGAGTTAAGCATGATTCTGCTGGAGCTAATGAATCCACTCAGATGGAGATGGTTAGCGAGGAAGTTATGAATCAGGCAAGAAATGACGCGTATATTAAGATTGATCATGCCTCTTATCGTTATGATAAGGAGGGAGCGTGGTCTTTCCATGACATCACGCTAGATATTCCGCAAGGAAAGAAAGTAGCTATTATAGGGCGGAGTGGCGCAGGGAAGTCAACATTGCTGAAGTTGATCCAAGGAGCTATCGCACCTGAACAGGGTAGTGCAACCATTAAGGGGAACGATGCTAGCCTGTATGGAGAACATATACCTAGTCTCATAGCTGTATTGAACCAGAACCCACATTTGTTCGATACATCTGTAACGAATAATATACGACTCGGAAAACTCGATGCCTCTGATGAAGAGATTCGTGAAGTAGCTAAGAAAGTGAAGATGGATGAACTTATTGAATCTCTTCCAAAAGGCTACAAGACAGCCATGCATGAGACGGGCCAACGATTCTCTGGTGGTGAACGTCAACGGATCGCGTTAGCTCGTGTTCTGCTACAAGATACACCTGTTGTCATTCTAGATGAACCAACGGTGGGCCTCGATCCTCGAACGGAGAATGAACTGCTCTCTACGATATTTGAGACGCTTACAGGTAAATCGCTTGTATGGGTAACTCATCATTTAGTAGGTGCGGAGCATATGGATGAGATCATTTTTATGGAACACGGGAAGATTGAAATGAGAGGTTCCCATGTGGAACTCATGGAGAAATATCCACGGTACCGTAATCTGTATCATCTCGATCGCCCGAAGAGTTTCTTTGAAGCATAATAGGTCATTAGAAAAGGTGCTTTCCCAAATGGGAAGGCACCCTTTGTGTTGTCAGGAAGTGAGGTCATGTAGATCGACAGATCTAGTCTTCCTTCGGATGAATCATTTGTTCTGGTCGCACAATCTCATCGAACTGTGCTTCCGTTAATAGATTGCTTCGCAAAGCAGCCTCTTTAAGTGTGAGACCCTCTTTATGAGCAAGCTTAGCAACAGCAGCTGCATTCTCATATCCAATATGCGGATTAAGGGCGGTAACGAGCATAAGTGATTGATTTAGATTACGCTCAATGATGGCATAATTCGGTTCAATCCCAATGGCGCAATGATCGTTGAATGATCTAATGGCATCTGCCAAAAGTTCCGCGGATTGAAGGAAGTTATAAATAATGACAGGCTTGAACACATTCAATTCGAAGTTCCCTTGGCTTGCTGCGAATCCGATAGCTGCATCGTTACCCATCACTTGGCATACGACCATAGTTAAGGCTTCACTTTGCGTTGGATTCACTTTACCCGGCATAATGGAACTTCCAGGTTCATTCGCCGGAATAATCAGTTCTCCGATTCCACACCGTGGACCACTGGCTAACCATCTTACATCGTTGGCGATTTTCATGAGATCTGCGGCAAGCGCTTTCAGTGCACCGTGAACATAGACGAGTTCATCATGGCTCGTAAGGGAATGAAATTTGTTACTTGCTGAAGTGAAGGTTTTACCTGTTATGCTACTGATTTCCTCAGCGACCATGTCACCAAATTTAGGATGGGCATTAATTCCTGTTCCAACCGCTGTTCCACCAATGGCAAGTTCACGAACATACTCGACACTACTTTGAATCATTGTCTCGGTCTTCTCAAGCATACGGTGCCAACCACTAACTTCTTGACCTAAGGTTATAGGAGTGGCATCCTGCAAATGCGTTCTTCCAATTTTGATAATGTCTTGGAATTGTTCCGTTTTGAGACGGAATGTCTCTTTTAGCAGTGCCACAGCAGGCAGTAATTGATCTTCAATTGCGATCAGTGCAGCCATGTGCATCGCTGTTGGGAACGTATCATTAGAACTTTGTGATTTGTTGACATCATCGTTAGGATGAATGCGCACTGTACTATCTTTAAGATCCAGAAGTTGGTTCGCACGGTTCGCAATGACCTCGTTAACATTCATATTGGACTGAGTACCGCTGCCTGTCTGCCAGACGGCAAGAGGAAAGTGTCCATCGAGTTTACCTTCGATAATCTCGTTAGCGGCCTCGATGATTGCATCCACCTTGATTGGGTCCATTTTACCTAGCTTACCATTGGTGATTGCTGCACTTTTCTTTAGAATAGCGAATACCCGAATAAGATCCATAGGCATTTTTTCTGTACCAATTTGAAAGTTCTCAAAACTTCGTTGAGTCTGCGCAGCCCATAGCTTGTCCGCAGGCACTTTTATTTCCCCAATTGTATCTTTCTCGATTCTGTATTCCATCTGCACGTCGTCCTCCTCCATCATAATCATTCCTACATAGGCAATATATCATAATTGGGGGGTGAAATGGAAAAGCCATTTCATCATAGAATGGAGAAACTGCTGAATGGACACCATATAACAAGAAACGGATGCGCAGGTTTTTATTGAAATATGATGTCTATATTGTCATTGGGTCGGGTATTGTAGTATTTTAGAAGTAATCCGTAATGGAAAAGGAGAGAGAATCGACAAATGAAGACTGCAATGATTGTAATGATGGCTGTCGTTATCGTACTGATGCTGGTTCTTATAGCAGCAAGCCTTTACTTATACAAAATAAGCATTTTACGTAGCAAAAAGGATTTCCTAAACGTCGATCCTAACTTGATCAAAACAACCCATCCGTGGGAAACGTCAACAGATTGGTTGCAAGAACAACCTATGGAGACGATTCAAATTCAATCGGATGATAGATTGCAGCTAACAGGCTATTATGTTCCAGCGCAAACGGATAGCGATAAGGTAGTTATTCTGGCACATGGATATTCAGGGCAAGGTAGAGACATGTCGAACTTCGCCAAAATGTACCAAGGATTAGGATATCATGTGCTGATGCCTGACGATAGGGGACATGGTCAGAGCGAGGGGAATTACATTGGTTTCGGTTGGCATGATCGCAAGGATTACCTCAAATGGATTGATTATATTATCAAAAGAGAGGGAGAAAATTCGCAGATTATTCTTCATGGGATCTCCATGGGCGGATCGACAGTGCTGATGGCCAGTGGGGAACCGTTGCCAGAACAGGTGAAATGTATCGTTTCTGATTGTGCGTATACTTCGGTTAAAGACATTCTAACATATCAATTAAAAACGATGTATAAGCTACCTGCATTCCCGCTGATTCCGTTGACGAGTCTAGTATGTAGATTGAAGGCGGGGTATTTCTTTGGAGAAGCGTCTGCCTTAGATCAGGTAAGTCGATCGAAACTTCCGATCCTATTCATTCATGGCGACGAGGATAAGTTCGTTCCTTATGATATGGTGCATCGATTGTATGCCGCCGCAGGCAGTGAGAAGGAATTGCTATCCGTTCCTAATGCACAGCATGGCAATGCCTATTTTGCAGATAAAGAAGGGTATGGTAACAAGTTAACGACATTTGTGAGTCGGTATGTGTTCTGAACAAAAGAGTGTTCGTGATTCATGATGGATATCATGAAATACGAACACTCTTTTATTACGTTTACTAATACTAAACATTTTGAATAAATATACGTTTAATAATATGTGAACATCAATATATGAAATTCAGGAAGTGAATAATCGAATGTGCATCGACATGCGTAAAGGGAGGTGGTAACGAATGAAGAGAAAGACGCTAATTGGAATAATAATGGGGTTAGGCATTGCAATTATTGGATATACATATGCAGATCATATTATCGAGCAAGCTGAAGGTGTAACAGCTAATCATCAAATATTTTATAGTTATAATGAACTTGCTGAACAAGCTGACGTTATTGTAGAAATCACAGCTTTAGATAAATCTTCAAATTTTTTAAAGGGTAATGCGGACTTACAAATAGGTCATACGGTGTCTGAAGTTAAAGTTAATCAAGTTTTTGGAAATCCAAGTGATAAAGAAGTTGGAAGTATTATTGATGTCTTGGAGCCAACATATACTATAAATAACAAAGGGATTGCTCCTGGTGTTACTAGGTATAACTATGGTAGATATACTCCTATGAAAGGCGGATTAGAGTATGTTTTATTTCTAGCTTGGGATGATACTCAGAATGCTTATTGGATTATGTCTTTAGAACAAGGGAAGTATAACATTGATAAAAAGGATACGAAAGAATTATCAGCAGCCGGAAGTATGTCACAATATGAAGCATTGAAAGAAGATGTGATGAAAAAGCTATATGGGAAGGATAGGAAATAGCCCAGGCATTCTCTGCCGGGGCTTATTGTTGTTGAGTTATCAGAAATGATAATGTTGGGGAGTAGAAGCGAATGGAGCAGTTGCAGAATGTACACTTATTTAGAAGGAAAGGGAGGCTATGCAAGAAATAGTTGCAAAAAATACAGTTAAAATCAGGGAAATACTGAAAAGTCTAGGTTTTCAGTAATATAGATGTACTTTTTGCAGCTAAAGTAGTAGTAGTGGGAATAAGGATGAATTTAAGTGTACTTTGTGCAACTGTGTTGGAATCGGAGCAGCATTCTACATCCATGTTTGTCAGCACTAGTTATGGTCTCGAGCCTCTATGTTACACAACTCTCCGGAATTGACTCGAATACAGTTCGTAATAGAACCCTTCGGCAGCGAGGAGTTGCTCGTGGTTGCCGCGTTCAATTATTCTTCCACCATTCATGACCAATATTTGATCTGCATCCTGAATGGTGCTTAGACGATGGGCAATTACGAAGCTGGTTCTTCCCTTCATTAAATTCTTCATGGCTTCTTGAATATGCATCTCTGTTCGGGTATCCACGCTACTAGTTGCTTCATCGAGGATGAGTACGGACGGATTGGCTAGGATAGCTCTGGCAATGGTAAGTAGTTGGCGTTGTCCATGACTTAGATTGCTTCCTTCGGCCTGCAAGATCATATCGTAACCTTGGGGAAGCCGTGAAATGAAGCCATCGGCATTAGCCAGTTTAGCGGCTGTTTGAATCTCTTCATCCGTAGCGTCTAATCGACCAAAGCGGATATTGTCACGAATGCTGCCAGAGAATACATACGCATCTTGTAGAACCATACCCAGATTCGTACGAAGATGGTTCTTATCTATCTGGTGGATATCTAATCCATCGATAGTAATACTGCCTTCATCAATGTCATAGAATCGAGTCAATAAATTGACAATCGTCGTTTTCCCCGCACCTGTAGGTCCGACAAGAGCAATCTTCTGACCAGGATGAGCTACAAAAGATACCTGCTGTAGAATAGGTGAATCATGTCTATAACTGAAAGATACGTTATCAAATGTTACTTCACCATGCATATCATTGGAGAAGATGATTCCTTCGTCTTCTGTATATTCCGATTCTAATTCCAATATTTCGAATACACGCTCAGCACCAGCTACAGCCGATTGAATCAGATTATATTGATTGGCAAGCTCCGTAATAGGGCGTCCGAACTGTTTGGAATAGTTGAGGAAACTGACGATAACGCCAACCGTTGTTAAATCTTTAAATACCATCCAACCTCCAATAGCGGCGATGAGTGCGAAGTTGAGGTTATTGACAGCGTTCATGACTGGACCTACTAGGCCAGAGACAATCTGTGCTTTCGTACCCATTGTATTCAATTCTTGATTAATATCTTTGAATCGCTTGATCTCGGTAGCTTCGCGTCGATATAGCTTCACAACTTTTTGTCCTTGGATGGTCTCTTCAATGAATCCGTTTAGTTCTCCAAGATGCTTCTGTTGACCTTTGAAATATCTTCGTGTCAGGGTGGAGATCTGGCGCGTTGCGAAGAGAACGAGCGGAATCGTGATTAGACTGACTAAGGTTAATGAAAGATTCAGGCTTAACATAATGACGAGTGAACCCGAGAGGGTGATAATACTAGTGAGTAATTGGATAACGCTCTGATTAAGTGAATTAGAGACATTTTCGATATCATTCGTGGTTCGGCTCATCAGTTCCCCGGTGTTGTTGGTGTCGAAGAACTTTAGAGGCAACTGTTGATATTTTTCGAAAATATCATGTCTAAGCTCAAGCACAGTCCGCTGGGATACGCCACTCATAACATAGGACTGTACCCAAGATACGATGCTTCCAAGGATATAGATCGCTACCATCATCATGCACAGCCACATCAGACCGTTGTTGTCTTTGGGTATGATGTACTCATCTATGGCTTTACCAATGAGGTAGGGGCCGATGAGGGAGATGACCGCGCTTAAAAAGGTGGAAATATAGACAATGATGAGTCCGGTGCGTTGGCGTTGCAAATAGGTCCATAGTTTTTTGATCGTGGCACCTGTATTTTTAGGGCGTACTTTCGGAATAGCTCCCAATCCACCGGGGCCTCTTCCGGGCAACCCCATTCCGCCTCCCAATGGCTTAAAGGATGGATTAGAGTTTCGGTTAGTTGACTCGGACATGCGCATCATCCTCCTTCCACTGAGATCGATAAATATCCTGATAGATGGAGCTGTTCCGAAGAAGCTCATCATGGGTACCTTCGGCTGTAATTGTACCGTTATCATCAAGGATAAGTATGTGATCTGCATCGATGACGGATGAGATCCGTTGGGCAATAATAATGGTAGTCGTATGATCCATAAGCTCTCTGAGCGCTTTCTGTATTCGGGATTCAGTTCCTAAGTCTACGGCGCTGGTGCTATCATCTAGAATTAGAATAGTAGGACGCACGAGTAATGCTCTTGCTATGGAGATACGTTGTTTCTGGCCTCCAGATAGATTGACTCCTTTTTGACCGAGAACGGTGTTATATCCGTCGGGCATCTGTTGAATGAAATCATGGGCTTCGGCGGCTATGGCTGCGGCCTCAATCTCTGCTTGACCTGCCTCAGCATTGCCGAAGCTAATGTTATCGCGGATTGTGCCAGTGAACAGAATGGATTGCTGCAAAGCCATACCAATCTGAACTCTCAGATGATCTAATGGGATATCTTTAACGTCTGTTCCGTCAATAAGCACACTGCCACTAGTCGTATCGTATAAGCGGGGGATAAGACTGATCAGTGAAGACTTGCCGGAGCCAGTAGCACCAAGAATGGCTAGAGTCTGACCTGCTTCCGCTTGGAATGATATGTCTTGAAGTACGAGCTCTTCCTGTGCCGTGTCATAGGCAAAGGATACATTCTTAAATTGAATGTGACCGGAGTGAATGATAGCTTGCTTCGTATGGCTGTGGTCTGTAACCTCGCTGAGCGTCTCAAGCACCTCATTGATGCGTTCAGAAGATACTTTGGCACGAGATACGAAGGGCAGCAGATTGCTAATCATAAGCATAGAGAACAACAACTGGGTAACATAGTTAATAAAGGCGATTAAATCTCCTGTTGAAAGAGAACCGCCTCGGGTAAGTCCTCCACCATACCACAGTACCGCGACCACACTGGCATTTAGAATAAGCGTCATGATGGGCATGTTCAAAGCCATCAATCGTGCGGCTTTAATAGCGATATGAGTATAGTCCTCATTAGCTTTACCGAAACGTTTGCGTTCATGGTTCGCTCTGACAAATGCCTTCACAACCCGAATACCTGATAAATTCTCCTGAAGTACGCTATTCACACCATCGAGTTTAGATTGGACTTTAGTGAACAAAGGAAACGATCTCCGTATGAGAACGACTAATAAGATGAACAATAGCGGAGTGGCTACCGCTAGAATGAGCGTTAGTCTTGGGCTAATGGATAACGCCATAATGAAGCTCCCGGCAAATAGGAGTGGGGAACGAATGAAGCCACGCATAATCATTTGGACAAAAGTCTGCATCTGCATGACGTCATTCGTTAATCGAGTAATTAGTGAACCTGTTTTTATTTGATCAAGATTGCGGAAGGAGAAGGTCTGTACTTTCTCGAATAGGCTGTTTCGCAAATCTCTTCCGAAGTTCTGAGAAGCGATGCTAGAGAATATTGAACAACCAACACCTGCGATTGCACCAATGAGTGCGATTCCAATCATCATGAGTCCCGTCCGCTGGATATGAGCTAAGTCACCTTTCATGATTCCGTTATTAACAATGCTCGCCATCATCATGGGTTGTAATAGATCCATCCATACTTCAAGTACCATGCACAGAGGAGCTAGTAAACTTGATAGCCAGTAAGGCTTTAAATAAGATTTGAATTTCCACATAGAGATCTACCTCACGGATTCGTAGGATCATCAGATTCAATTTCGCGAAGCTCAAATAAATGAGTGAACTGTTGAATCATTTCATCGACTGCTTTTAATTCTCCACTAATGACTTGCTCAATGGATTTGAATTCCGGCTGTTGAAGTTGGTTCACCAAGGTGTCACGCTTCACTTGTAATTGTCTTAGAAAGATAATAATGCGGCCTCGACGAAAGGTCTTCGCACTTTGAATGTTCTTGTCATCTCGGTCTACAGGACGTGGAGCTAATCGATCCCCTGTATCACCATGACGCATGCTCTGGCGGTTCCGTTCAGAGTGAGCTATTGGACCTCCATGATGATCACGATCATCTCGATTTCTATGGCGACCATGAGCTCGCCCGCCTTCGCTTGAACCCCGACCTCCTGATGTCTCTGCTCGATCCAGATTATTGATTTCTCTTCGTTTACTATTGTGTGAAGGGGAGTCTAGTCCTTTATCTGAACTTATTCCTTGTGAGGTTGAACGACGTCGCATACTAATCCATCCTTTCATTTACGTTAATTGTATACAATCGTATACAGAATCGCTATGTATACAAATGTATACCGATAAATAAAAATTGTCAATACAATATGCGAAGTGGATACTTCTATATGATCCGCACTCTATATTTGTTATAATAATATTAATAATTAACGATAACAAAAGTGGATAAGTGCCAGCAGTTATTGATTAGAGGTGGAATACAGCGATGGCTAAAAAAATGACAATGCAACAAATTGCCGACCATTTGGGAGTGTCTAAATTTGTTGTTTCTAAAGCGTTATCTGGTAAAGGTGGAGTCAATGAGGCGACGAAAGAACGAGTTATTGAGGCCGCATCCCAGTTAGGATACTTTTCTCAGAAGAATGCCTATGTAAAGAAACCTGAGCGGAAGTTAGCGCACTCTAATAGTAAACAATCGGTTATTGTCCTGATGCCCAATATTCGATCACAAACACGAGAATCACTCTATTGGGGCAAGATTATGGAAGGAATCTCTTTGCAGCTGGAAGGGGAAGGCCTGGGAATGGTCATCATTTCAGAGCAGAGTGTGGATAGTGTCCTTGATATTTTGAATCCGAACGGTATATTAGGACTAATCGGTGTGGGACAGATTTCGACGCCTCTATTGCTTGAGATCCATCGAATCGGACTTCCCATTGTTCTAGTCGATCATGAAGATCCGTTGATTCCTTCGGATACTATATTTGTAAACAATGTTGATGCTATGACCCGGTTAACGAATCATTTAATGGGAACTGGACATCAGCAGTTGCAGTTCATTGGTAACGTACGGTTCTCGAGAAGTTTCAGAGATAGGTTTATTGGTTTTCGCTCCGCAATGGAGGAACAGGGACTGAAACTTCAAAAGGCAGGAGAAGCCATGGAGAACCTAATCGGACTTGAGGATGAACAATTTGAAGATGAAATACGATCTTGGTTGCTTAGCATGAAGAAGACCAGAACAATGCCGACGGTTCTAGTCTGTGCGAACGATTCTATAGCCCGGACGACCATGAAAGCCTTGATCGAACTAGGGTTGAATGTCCCGGATGAAGTCTCTGTCACTGGATTTGATAATATTGAGGTCGGCTACAGTGGACTTCCAACCCTGACTACCGTTCATGTACCGAAAGAGGCCATGGGGCGCCGTGCCGTAGAGAAGCTGCTTGAGCGATTGGTAAAACGAGATGAGCCTATGGAGAAGATTATGCTAGCGGGGGATGTAGTGTTTCGAGACTCGACTGCTGCAGTTAAAGTGAAATAGTTAAGTAGTAAGAATAAGCACATATCTTATAAGCAACTACGCTGTTCTATCGGAGGTCAGGATGAATAAACCCAAAAGGCTAATGCCGGGATCTAAAATTGCAATCATATCCCCATCCAATGGACTACCATATTTATTTTCGGATATCTATGAGCTAGGATTACAGAATCTCCAGCATATGATGGGGTTTGAAATCATTGAAATGCCTACAGCAAGAATGTCCCCTGATGAGTTATATAGAAATCCGCGATGGCGTGCGGACGACATCAACCAATGTTTTGAAGATGATCAAATTGATGGTATTATCACATCCATTGGTGGTTATGAATCGGTTAGAATATTACCGTATTTAGATACGGATGTCATTATGAACAACCCTAAATTCATTATGGGTTTTTCGGATGCGACGACCTTTTTGGCATACTTTAATATGTTAGGGATGATTACCTTTTACGGGCCTTCGGTTATGGCGGGGATTGCCCAGATGCAACATCTCCCTAATGGATATACGCAACACGTAAAGTCGATTTTGCTTGAAGATCGTTACCCATATGCGTATAGACCTTTTGCGGAGTGGACAAATGGCTACAAAGATTGGAGTAATCTAGATACATTAGGGGAATGTAGAGAATTCCATCATAACGAAGATGGATGGACTTTTATACAGGGAAACTCAACTGAAGTAGGATATGCATGGGGTGGATGTATTGAAGTTTTAGAGTTCATGAAGTCAACGAAGTACTGGCCGAGTGGATCCTTTTGGGATGATAAGATACTATTCTTCGAAACTTCAGAAGAGAAACCTACGCCAGAACAAGTTGGATACATGCTTCGCAATTATGGAATGCAAGGAATATTCCAGCAAATCAAAGGCGTGATCTTTGGTAGGGCCAAAGATTACTCGTATGAAGAGAAACAAGAATTGAATCAGATCCTACGAAGTGTCATCGGAGATGAATTCGGCGCTAACACGATCCCCATCGTAGTGGATGTAGACTTCGGGCATACGGATCCCAAATTCATTATCCCCTTGGGTGGATTACTGCAGCTAAGTGCTACAACAGGAGAAATTGTTCTTCTGGAAAGTCCATTTTCCTAAGTGGAAGTCAGAATGAACGAGATGAAAAGGCTTCGTTAGATATAACTGAACAAGAATAGTTTAGGAGTGCGCCATAGGCGTATTTTTTTTGCTTTAACTTAACGATATGTTCATGCTAATACCTGTGACCATGCCTTGTTCAATTGTTGAATGCCTCGTTCCATATCCTTCAGATCAATCCCCCCGAAGCCCATATAGATTCTAGGTTGAGATGTACTTGGAACGATCCCCACATGTTGTGAACCGTATACATGAACTCCCTCGAATAAGGCTAGTTCTATTAATCTGGTTGCACTGCAGTTGGTGTTCACGGTTAATTCAATGTGAAGCCCAGCGCTATCCCCTTGGATGTAAATATGATCTGAGAAATGTTGTTGGAGTAATTGCGTAAGCTTTTCATGCTTTTTCCGATAAACATGACGAATTCGTCGAATATGGCGAAACCAGTGACCACGCTCTATGAATAGACTCATGGCTAATTGGTCAATGCGTGATGGGCAAGAGAGGATATGTTCCATGGTATGAAGTCTCTCCATCAGATGGAGGGGGAGAACCATATAGTTCATGCGTAATGCAGGTGTGAATGCTTTTGAGAATGTACCCATGTAGATGACGACACCTTTGTGATCAAGTCCTTGAAGTGAGGGAATGGTTTTACCGGTATAACGAAATTCCCCATCGTAATCGTCCTCAATAATATAAGTATGATGGTTGTTTGCCCATTGAAGCATTTGCTGTCTTATGGAATAGGACAAGGGATTACCTGTAGGACGATGCGAGGGTGTAACGTATATGGCATCGATATTCTGACCTTCTAATCCAGTTATTGAAAGTTGATGGTCGTGAAGTGGGAAAGGAACGATGTGGCAACCATGTTGTGAGAAAAGATCTCCGACCTGAGCAATTCCATCCTGTTCGAAAGCAACAGTAATGGGCTGTCCTAAGAGTCGAGTGAGGATATGGATACTATAGGAGATACTCGAACCTATCACAATTTGATTGGGTGAGCATGATACGCCACGTGAATTTTTCAAATACTGTGTGAGTTGTAATCGTAAAGCATATTCCCCCTGAAGGTCTCCATATTGATGAATGCTACCTCCGTTTAGGGAAAGAGACTCTGTCAAGACGGACCTCCAAGCTTGAAGTGGAAATGAATTGCCGTCCACAGCTAAGAGATTGAAGTCAATCACTCCATCATTCTTGGAATGTGGGGCATCATGGGTTCTATGTAAGCGATGATCTAGGTTGGTGTTCTCATGCTCGGCAGCTTTGCGGAGTGTCAGGGATTGGGTTGATTGAGGATTAACCACATAGAGACCTGAACGAGGTTTACTAATCACATAGCCCTCTTCTAGCAACAGGTGATAGGCTGTTTCAATGGTTGTTTTGCTAAGAGAGGATTGCTGGCGTAGAGAACGGATAGAAGGCAACTTCGTACCATCTTTGATTTCATCATTTTGAATAAGACTGCGAATATGTCTATATAACTGCATATATAAAGGGCCGTGCTCATCTTTGGAAAGCATAATATCAAACATAGCAACCTCCATCTGACCCCTAATAATACCGTTTAACTGATTCTTTTTAAGAGGTCAAATTTATTATAGACTAGGCATTAGGAGTATAACAACCTTATCCATAGAAAGAAGGCATCCTATGTCTCAGATCGTTCAGATCATCATTGAACAGATGAATGCGCAGCTTGAAAGAATTGAAGACCATGTGAATCGTTTATCGGAAGAAGATGTTTGGTCGAGATTAGAACCGGATATGAATAGTGTTGCAAATTTATGCATTCATTTAGCAGGGAGTGAGTATCAGCATTTTGTAAGTGGTATGGGTAATAAGCCTTTTATAAGAGAAAGATCGCAGGAGTTTGATAGAGTAGGTGGGTACTCTAAAAAGCAATTAATTGAACAACTTCATGCGGTTCGTAGGGATTCCATTCAGGTGTTGAAGGGGCTGACGGATGAAGATTTACAACGACAAGTAAAGGTTTATTTCGAACCTGAAGATTGGAATCGAATGAAGGGGATACATGCTGAACATTCGGAGCCATGTGTTATTAGGTCCATTCAAAGTCACTTAGTGTATATAGCGGAACATATTGGATATCATACAGGGCAGATCGTGTTGATGACTAAGTTGTTGTTGAAAGGATCCGTTGAGGCAAGATTAGACCAGTTAAAGATTGTACTGCCAAGTGGAAGTGAACCAGCAGCTAACTATATGAACTACAGCATCGTGAACGGCTTACTTTTTGTGTCCGGGAAAGGGCCAGCAGGTCATCCCAAGGGGAAATTGGGGAGTGACTTTTCAACAGAAGAGGGATATCAGTTCGCCCGGCAGGCAGGAATAGAAGTGCTCGCAGTACTGAATCAGGCATTGGGTAGCTTAAATAAGGTGAATCGGGTCATTAAAGTTCAAGGATTTGTAAATGCCAGTCCGCAATTCGATGAGCATCATGTCGTTCTGAATGGTTTCTCTGATCTTATGCGGGAAGTGTTTGGTGAGAAGGGGGTTCACGCTCGGTCAGTTATGGGTGCTAATTCGCTAAGAGGCAATCTCCCACTTGTGGTGGATTCTATCTTTGAGGTCGATGCGAGTCATCTTACATCATGATTAAATGATCTGTAGTGTGAATTGATCTGATCTTTGTAATGAGTATGCTGCTCGTTATCAATCTTAGTTATCAACCACTCACTCTCTTCATTGAATCAACCCCTAATCCACGAACTCCCCTATCTCTCTTATACAGCTGAATAGGGGGAGTTCGCATTAATCCCCTCCGTAGGGAGATAGACGAAGTTGATCGTCATGTTCTATGGCGGTAGTCACTCGAGACATTGAACACTGGATCTGTGTCGTCGGTAAATTCCGTTTAGTATGTATATTGACTTTCTGAGTATACATTCGCTTTTAGCACGCCATTTTCCTCCAAAATATAAAATACACTCATAACAAATTCGGACTAGAAAAGGCGAGTGCTTCTCCGGTCAATCCGGGAAGCATTCGCCTCATTATGGCATTGTTCCATCGCTATCTTCTCAAAGAAATTATAAGTTCAAATTACGCTCCACCAATTCAATCCGTTGCTGAACACAAGAGTAAGAACGGAAAGGGTCCTCGGGTGTGTTGATAGCGTAGTCTAGCAATTGATCTACCGTTGTTGTAGCTACATGGAGTCTTGTGTCGGAGGAAGCATAGTAGATGTACACTTCACCGTTATCCAGAGCGATAACACCGTTTGAGAATACAACGTTGGATACGTCACCGACACGCTCCTCACCATCAGGGGCAATGAAATGTCCTCCTGGACGATGAGTAACCACTTGTGGTTTAGCTAGATCAGATAAGAAGACGTAGAGTACATAACGGAGCCCAGCCGCTGTATTTCTTACACCGTGAGCAATGTGAAACCAGCCCTTATCAGTCTTAATGGGGGCAGGGCCTTGGCCGTTCTTCACTTCTTTGATTGTATGATAATATCTTTCGTCGATAATAATCTCTTCGTCAATGACAGCATTCTCGATAGAATCCGACAATCCGAAGCCGATCCCGCCACCTGATCCTGTGTCAATAAATCCATCTTGTGGGCGAGTATAGAAGGCATATTTACCATCAACAAATTCAGGATGAACAACAACATTACGCTGCTGGGCAGAAGGTGTCTTGAGATCGGCTAAACGTTCCCAGGTGATGAGGTCCTTCGTGCGTGCAATTCCACATTGAGCAGTTGCACTGGATAGATCGCCTCTCGGTGCATCCGGATCTTTGCGTTCTGTGCAGAACAACCCGTAGATCCAACCGTCTTCGTGCTGTACAAGGCGCATATCATAGATATTGATATCCGGAACTTCTGTCTCAGGCAGAACAACAGGATGATCCCAGAAGCGGAAGCTGTCGACTCCGTTATCACTCTCAGCTACAGCGAAGAACGACTTGCGATCTAGTCCTTCAACACGTGCGATTAGATAGAACTTACCATTGAGATGAATGGCACCTGCGTTAAAAACTCCATTAATACCGAGACGTTCCATGAAATATGGATTGGTCTCAGGATTGAAATCATATCTCCATATCAACGGGGAATGATCTGCCGTCAGAACAGGATACTGATATCGATCATATATCCCATTCCCATAGGGAACCTTCTCATTCTTGCGGTTGATCAATGCTTCATAGCGCTCTGTAAGTTGTTGTTTGCGTGTATTAAATAAGGATTTCATGGATTGTTGTCCTCCTAAAAGTTTTCGAGCAACACAACTTGGTATACTTCGAGAAAACTGGCATCGAAAGCATAAACTTAAGTTTTTTTTGTAACTACTTCAATCGCTCCAACATCTCCATACAAGCCCTGCCATTATGATACGGGCATTTCCAAGCACTAACCTTGGATTGCTCTAGGTTGGGGACACCCTCGCGATTGACACTCCAGAACCATTCACCATGCTCGTGGTCAACGATATATTTCTGAATGAAGGACCAAGAGTGGAGGGCGGCTTGTTCGAACTTGGTATTGCCCGTCATTTGAAAAGCGTTATAGAATCCGACCATTGCTTCTGCCTGTGGCCACCAATCCTTATCGGTGTCTATAAACTCTCCAGCAGAAGATTCATTCAGAATGCCGCCGTCGGGATCTACACCTTCGGCATAAGTGGCTTCGGCCATCGCAATGGCTACCTTCTTCGTTCGTCTCAGAAGAACGGCATCACCTAGAACTTCGGCTGCTTCTAATAGCAACCAACTGCCTTCAATATCATGACCATACGAGATGTGGTCGGACTTCACATGCCATGCCTCATCGAAGAACAGATGGAAGTGATTCGTAGCAGGATCGACGATACGATCAAGTGTCACTTCAATTAATTCGTGAAGCTGATCACGAAGAATGGGGGAGGGCCATACTCGCAATAGATTGGTATAAGCCTCCATCACATGTAGATGGGTATTCATCGACTTCTTCTCGTTAAGATCTTTATCGCTTAGACTGAAGTCGTCTGTGACTGTCCAGTTGCGAGAAAGAGCTTCGAAGTAACCTTGATGAATAGGGTCATAACTGTGTTTCTCAACAATATGAAACAATTGAATGGCATGTGCCAAAGATTCCTGGTGTCCAGTAGCTCGGTGATATTCGGCTAGGGCATAGATCGCAAAGGCCTGACCATAGATCTGTTTCTTGTCTTCTGAAGGGCTACCGTCGGCGTTAAGCATCCAGAATAGTCCGTCATATTCCTTATCTACGAAGTGATCGCAGATATATTGATAGGCACGCTCTGCCATACTCAAGTATTCGTTGTTCTTATAGATTCGGTATGCAGCAGAGAAAGTCCAGAGAATCCGGGTGTTTAGAACTAGACTTTTGTCCGCACCGTTAATAACTTGTAGATCTGGTGTAATCTCACCGAGGAAGCCTCCGTGTTCTTCATCCAAGGAATACTTCCCCCAGAATCCTAGGATGTTATCTTTCAATTCTCGCTCTATATCAGACTTCCATGTTGTAATCTGATGAGTAATATCCATTAGAATCCCACCTACACATTATTTGAAAATATAAGACAGTATAAGTTGCGCTTGATACTCTAATTCTAATATCTTCGCAGAGACGGTTACCTTAAAGCGATACGAAGTACCGCTAGCATCGGAAGCATAAACTCTTTGAAAAAAAGGACAGCCCAACCGTTTCTTCTTAGGAGTTCATTTCCAACCACGCTGGTTATTGTTAGCTTATTCCGCCATCTCTACAGCACTACGAATGTGAAGTGCGGATTGAAGCGACTCTAACGTAACAGACGAAGACAAAGTATCTTTACGCAAGGTGACTAACTTCACCTGATCAGGACATAAGTCGAAGTAATTATCGCTCCATTTGACATCTAGGTTCGCAAATTCTAGCTCCACGTATTTGGCAAGTTCCTGTGATGTTAACTTCAGTTCAAAGGTTACTTCTTGTTCCGTCCATTCGGCAACAATCTTAGTCGGATTCAAATGGAAATGCTTGGCTGGAGCAAATAGTAGAACACCTTCGCTTACCACATCTCCCGTTTCATTTTCTAAACGATACTCTAAATAAGCAGAGCGCATCTCATCGTCAGTTAGCTGTGATGTGAAATCAAGTTCAACTACAGATGTAGAACTAAGTGAACTGGCTTCAACCGATTGTGTGCCTTGATGGTTAAGATTAGATGAAGTGCTATGAAGTTTCCAAGATAAGGTTCCATGGAAGGAGCTCATCGTTTCATTGGATACGTGTAGAGCTACGTTCTTACCATCTTCGCAAGCGGAGAGAAGAATAGGCGAATAGAATCGTTTAGCGAAATAATGAAGTGCCTTCCAGCGACCGTAGTAATCGATACTCGACCAAGAGGCAACAGGCCAACAATCATTCAGCTGCCAGTAGATCGCTCCCATACAGCGACCCCGATTGCGTCTCCAATGCTCTACACCATATTTCATAGCTTCTGCCTGTAATATCTGGGACGCGTAGACAAGGGAGGAGAAGTCCTTAGGATATTTGAAGTTCTGAGATAAGTAGTACATGATCTTTCCATTCGCTCCATCATTCTTCTGATGACGTTCCATAACATAGGAGAAAATATTACGATCCTCAGGCTCAGTAAAGCTCTCAATCGTTTTCATACTTGGAAAGGACTGAAATCCAAACTCAGAGCAGAATCGGAAGTGGAAAGAGCGATATTCTGTAAAAGGTTTCAGGCCATGCCATACTTCCCAGTAATGAGCATCGCCTCGGTTAGGATCGCTTGGAAGATCAAAGCTACCGCCGGATGATGGGGAAGAAGCCCAGTAGAATGTGTTGGGATCGTACTCTGCAGCCACATCTGCAAGGAGAACTTCGAATTGTTTAATATAATCTTCCTTCATCTTCTCGGTCTTAGGAAATCCCCAATCGACGATGGCAGATTCAATTTCGTTATTGCCACACCATATACCTAGAGAAGCGTGGTGCCGTAAGCGCCGAATATTATCGATGGCTTCTTGTTTGATGTTGGCAGCGAATGCATCTGTCATGTCATATACAGCACAAGCGAACATGAAATCCTGCCACACAATGAGTCCATAACGGTCACATAGATCATAGAAAGCTTGATCCGGATAAATACCGCCACCCCAAATGCGAATGCAGTTAAAGTTCGCTTCGATACAGTCGCGAATTAGAATTTCTGTCTTAGCAGCAGACGTTCTAGGTAGTAGGTTATCTTCTGGGATATAATTTGCACCCATAGCAAATATGGATATACCGTTAATTTCGAATTCGAACGATTCGCCCCAGGCATCCGGCTCTTGTCTGACACGAATGGTTCGCAGACCGATGGTGTAATCTTGCTGATCGACCAGAAGGTCTCCGTCAAAGAGTCCAATGACTACCTTATAAAGAGGTTGTGCGCCATACCCATTAGGCCACCACAGTTGTGGTTGATCAATCGTCATCGTCAATGTTTGAATACCATTCTCAGCTTGATTCCGGGCTTGAATCGTCTCTCCATCAGGAGTCGTTACACATATATCTACATTTAAATGTTGCGTATTCCATGATGCTAGCTCCAAGCGGATTTCTAATTCGACTTGCTCCTTCGTATGATGTTGGGTCATATATACATCCTGAATACGTCCTGTGTTATAAGCCTTTAAATAAATATCGCGCCAAATTCCGGCATCCGGCAATTGTGGACCCCAATCCCATCCATAGCTGGAATGTGCTTTACGAATATGTGGGAAGCCATCCACAGTTGTTTCTACACCCCATAGATGGGAAGCCTCTTGTTTCTGCGCTATATAATCTAGTGTGTTATGGAACAAGATGATGATTTCATTCGCACCGAGTTGGACGAAAGGTTTAACATCGAACACAAAGGTACGGTGCATATTATCGGTGTCGGCTATGAAATGTCCATTGATATGAATGGTAGCAAGCGTATCGAGTCCTTCACATACTAATTCTAGGCGATCACTTTGGAAGAGATCATCAGATACGTCAAAGCTGCGTGAATAACGATACTCTCGGTTCATGATATCCTTCGCATTCTTCTCGTTGTCACGATAGTAAGGATCCTCAATGATTTTTGCTTGAAGTAAGTCGTTATAAACAGACCCTGGGACTTTAACTTCCTGAGGGAGAAGTGCGTGATCGTCTTGAAGCTGCCAAATTCCAGTTAACGTAAGAGTCTTCATCGTGTAATCTCCTTTTTTAGCTAACAATAATTTATTTTTATTAGCGTTGTGTTATATTTATTAGCTATCTCATTTATAATCCTATTCACCCTAAAAATCAAGAAATAATCACCTGAATTTTTAAATTGTCTACTTTTAGCATGTAATCATTATTGAACAAATAAGTATATAGTTATCATTATGTTATTGTTTTGTTATAATCAAATAAATGAAAAAGTAACTATCATAGGTGGGGACGGGCGGCATCCGTTTCAGCGGAAATATAAGGAATAGAGTATCAAGTGAAACTTATACTTTCATATATTTTTCGAAAAAAAGATGTCTCACAACCATGTTCATGGCTGCAAGACATCCTCTGAAATCTATACTGGTGATACTCGGTTATTCCTGCTGTCGATCGGGTAGCTGGCTCACATAGCTGTCTGACAGGTGAAGAAGCTTCAATGCTCGTTCATATTCGGCTTCTGTTGCCCCTTTGGAGTTACCATTATCTCCAACGAAAGGATAGTGGGTTCCATCCTCATATCCGTTACCAGGAAGGAACAAGGCTTTGTCGCTCATGAAAGAACCGGTAGGGAGGTAGTACCTCTCGGGTAGTAAATTATAGTCTTGGTTCAGTAAATCCTGTCCGAAGTGAATCTGATGGTCAAGTGACACACCAACCAGATTGGCGATCGTTGGCATTACATCTACTTGCCCACCTAATGAGGTGAGAACAGCAGGCGATACAATGTCATTACCACTAATAATGAGTGGGATGTTCATCATATCCGCATAACTGTATTCGTGTTCGTAGATTTCTTGCATCAGTTCTTTATCGCGGCGATCCAAAGAATACAAAGGTAGACCCATATGATCTCCATAAGTCACAATCAAGCTATTATCCCATACACCATTCTTCTTTAGATCATCGATGAACAAGCCAAGTGCGTAATCCGCGTAATTCTGTGCACGGATATAATCCCCGACGAACGTACCTTCATAGCGTTCTGGCAATGTCATTTGATACTTTTCTTCTGGGAGCGTGAATGGATGATGCGCCGTCATTGAAATGATTTGAGCATAGAAGGGATCTGGTGATTCATTCATTTCTTGAAGTTTTCCTGCCGTTTTTGTATATAGAACTTCATCTGAGGCTCCGAAGAAAACAACATCCTCATCTTCGAAGAATGGTTGGGCATAATAATGATCGAACCCAATTGCAGCATATAGTTCTCTACGATTCCAGAATTCTACATTATTTGTATGGAATGTTGCGCTCTGGTATCCATGCTCCTTCAATAGCTTAGGAAGACTCGGTAATGATTTGTTGGGATAGACCTGTGCAGCAGCCCCCTTTGGTGGAATATAGAAAGACGTATTCACAACAAACTCGGCATCAGATGTATTACCTTGACCTACCTGCTGGTAAAAGTTAGGGAAATAGAGGCTATCTTGGGCAAGTTTATTCATATTCGGTGTGATTTCCTGTCCATCAATGGTTAGGTTCATAAGGAAGTTCTGGAAAGATTCCATTTGAATAATAATGACATTCTTTCCTTGAGCCGTCTGCCAGTATGCAGGGGTTGCAGGTTTGCTAGTTCCTTTTAACTGATCAATGGACTCTTGCGTGATATCGCCGCTTGGAATCCATTCGGTATTATCTTTTGAAAGAATCGTATAAGCTTCATAACTAAGAATCCCCATCTCTTGAGCTTGGGTAATTTCATTCATACTTGCACGATTAGGGAGAACGTTGAAGAGACATACTACTAAGGATAGAACAAATAGAATCGAGGTAACCTTATTTCTTCGCTTGATTGAAATGTTCAACTTCCAGGTTTTGAACTTCTTGTTGCGAAAGGACAATAGAAAGAAAAGGATAATATCAGTAAAGATAAACAAATAATAAGGGGCGAGCAATGAGAAGACACTGTTACTTACTGCAGTGACTTGATTGACTTGTTCCAGCGCATGATAAGTCACAATGACACCGTAATATTTATAATACATAATGACCGCAAAGAATATGGCAGTGACCACTAAATTGATGATCATATAATAGGTGAGTTTACGTTTGCTAGCGAACCACTCGACCAGACTGAATAAGATCCAAATGAATGGGAGCTCGGTGAGAAGTAACTTCCACGGAAGTGGATCTCCAAAAGTTACAGCCCAAGTCAAATAGCCTTTGAGCATTAGAATGATAGAGAATAGTACGAAAGGCTTCTTTAGAAGTCCTTTGGATAACGCTGACCAAGACATATAAATAACTTCCCTCCAAAAAAAATAATAAATGACCAAATGTGTTATATAATTACAGAATACCTAATAAAGACACTCCATATTATTATGCTCCCTGGTAAGATAGATGTCAAAAATGCATCCCGTACACCAGCCAATGGGCTGATCGCGAGATGCATTATTTGGAATGAATGAAAGTTTGAATTTCACCCTATACTTTCATCGAATAGATCATTAAATCACGCCTTGAGCCAACATAGCCTCAGCAACTTTAGTGAATCCGGCAATGTTTGCACCAACCACTAGATTTCCAGGATATCCATTCGCTTCAGCCGCTTCAGCACAGCTATTATGAATATTAATCATGATTTCGTGAAGCTTCGCATCGACTTCTTCAAAAGTCCAAGCCAATCTCATACTGTTTTGGGACATTTCCAGTGCAGAGACGGCTACGCCACCAGCATTAGCTGCTTTTGCGGGACCGAACAGAACGCCATTCTCAAGGAAAACATCGATAGCTGCCAAAGTAGATGGCATGTTAGCACCCTCTGCCACAGCCTTGACGCCATTCTTCACAAGCAATGCAGCTGCATCCTCATCAATCTCATTCTGTGTAGCGCACGGCAGAGCAATATCACATGGGATGGACCAAATACCTTCACAACCTGGGTGGTAAGTAGCATTAGGATGTTCCTTGACGTATTCACTGATACGTTTTCTTTCTACTTCCTTCAGTCTTTGAACGGTTTCGTATTGGATACCATCAGGATCATGGATATATCCATTAGAGTCACTACACGCAACAACCTTTGCTCCGAACTGAGTCGCTTTTTGGATCGCGTAGATCGCCACATTCCCTGAACCGGATACGACAACCGTACTGCCATCTAGAGTCTGATCTTGAGCTTGCAGCATTTCATTTACGAAATACACTGTACCGTAGCCAGTTGCTTCTGGGCGTGCTAGGCTACCACCGTAGCTAATTCCTTTGCCCGTGAAGACACCGGCTTGATTGCCACCTTGGATTCTCTTGTACTGTCCGAACATATATCCTATTTCTCTAGCTCCAACTCCGATATCCCCAGCTGGAACGTCAGAATCTGGACCAATATATTTATAAAGTTCTGTTATGAAGCTTTGTGTAAATCGCATGATTTCGCCATCTGATTTCTCTTTAGGATTAAAATCTGCTCCACCCTTACCTCCACCAATAGGTTGACCTGTAAGAGAGTTCTTAAATGTTTGTTCAAATCCTAGAAATTTAATGATGCTTGAGTTGACAGAAGGGTGAAAACGAAGTCCACCTTTATAAGGTCCAATTGCGCTATTAAACTGTACGCGATAACCACGGTTAACTCTAACTTTCCCTTGATCATCTACCCAAGGTACTCGGAACATGATTAGTCTTTCGGGCTCCACGAGTCTTTCCAAGATGCCAGCGTCCATATACTTTGGTTGTTTAGCTAATGCGGGAACTAAAGATTCCAATATTTCCTTAACCGCTTGATGGAATTCCAGTTCATTAGGATTGCGTTTTTGTACCGATTCAAAAACCTTGTTCACATATTGCTTAGCGACCGCTTCAGTGGGTTCGTTCACTCTTAAAAAAGTCATAATAGTTACCTCTCCTCTTATAATTCATTTACTCTATTTGATAGTGAAATTATACACTTTTTAAGCGCCACTACAACACATTGGAGCAATAAATACACATTTTAATTTTTTATTACCATATGTGGGTTTTGTTTATCCGACCGAAAAAAGGCTGTGATCGCACAACTATATTCATGGTATGATACAACAAATGACGAGAACGGGTGATCCTATTGTTAGAACATAACGATGAAATAAGGCGGGTGAAAATATCTGTCCGACCTTTGGTGGAATATGTGTATAGCAGCGGAGATATCGAATCAGGATTCCGAAGTGTGGCTGCGCTCCATGAAGGAACTAGAATACATCAACAAGTGCAGAGAATGTATCAAGAAGGTGATCTGAAAGAAGTGACCCTCAAGACAGAAATGTTATACGCGGATATTCTATACCAAATTGAAGGAAGGTGTGACGGTCTAATCCTCTTGGAGGATGGTTGGATGGTGGATGAGATCAAGTCGACCTCTTCGGACATATGTTTTATGGAAGAAGGCTATCCAGTTCACTGGGCTCAAGCGCAGATCTATGCTTATATCGTAGCGAAAGAACAGGGACTTAGTCAAATGAAGATTCAGTTAACATATATTCAAGTGGTTTCGGGTGAGGTGAAAAAGTTTGTGAAATCGGTTACTTTTTCTGAGTTGGAGTCATTTGTATGGGGGATTTTGGCTAGTTACAATCCCTTTGCTTCTTTAAGGTTGGATCATATCCGTCGTAGGGACGATAGTATCCGTTCTATGCCGTTCCCCTTTGATTCTTACCGTGAAGGGCAACGGAAGTTGGCAGGTGCTGTGTATCAGACCGTGAAGGAGGGTCAGAAGCTCTTTGTGAAAGCCCCTACCGGTATCGGTAAGACGGTATCGACCTTGTTCCCATCGGTGAAGGCGATAGGTGAGGGACTTCTGCAACAACTATTCTACTTAACAGCAAGAACGACGACTCGCACAGCGGCGGAACATGCTCTAGGCATGATGCAGTCAAAGGGACTACATTTACAAGCTGTGACTCTAACGGCTAAGGAAAAAATATGTTTCCAAGAGAAGGTCTCTTGTAAGAAGGAAGACTGTCCGTTTGCAGATGGCTATTACGATCGCATTAATGTAGGAATCATGGATATGTTGTCGAATGAGACTTTGATGGACAGGACCGTGATTGAGCATTATGCTCGCAAGCATCAACTATGTCCTTTTGAGTTCTCACTGGATGCTGCTTATGCGGCAGATGCGGTCATATGTGATTACAACTATGTCTTCGATCCCCGAGTATCTCTGAAACGATTATTCGAAGAACGGAAGAAGAAGACTGTATTGCTAGTGGATGAAGCTCATAATTTGGTTGATCGCGGGAGAGAAATATTCTCTGCAACCCTAGGCAAGGCAGAATTCCTCGAGCTGCAAAGAGGCTACAAAGGTAAGAACAATCGTATTCATGAGACTTCTCGTGTTGTAAATCAATATTTCATTACCTTGAAAAAAGAGTGTGGCGAGATAAAGCGAAAATTGTGGAAAGAACTTCCTGAGGAACTTATTAATAAGTTAGACCTCTTTGTTCAAGAGGCTGAGCAAGAACTTCAAGGGATCGGACATGGAGATGCCGAATCGCGTCAACTTTTGTTGAATACATATTTTGCTGCGCAACATATGATCCGGATTTCTAAACTATATGATGAACGTTATGTGACTTATGCAGAAGTGGTCCGAAATGGCGTGTCCATCAGAATGTTCTGCATGGATCCTTCGTTTTTGCTAGCCCAAGCGGGAAAGGGATTTCGCTCAACGATATTCTTCTCTGCCACTTTGTCTCCCCTTCAATATTACAGAGATATGCTTGGGGCAGGGGAAGATGATTACAGTTTGAGCGTAGCCTCCCCCTTCCATCGGGAACAACTAGATGTTCGAATCGAGCCCCTCTCGACAAGATACCGAGATCGGGAGAGCACCAAAGGGTCATTGGTACGCTTGTTAAGTAAGATGGTTCGGGAGCGTCAAGGAAATTATCTGATCTTCTTTCCGTCTTATCAATATTTACAGGATGTATATGATCACTTTAGCGCTGAGAACTCTGATCTAGCTACGATTGTGCAAGGAACGGGGATGACCGAGGAAGAGAGGGAAGCATTCTTAGCAAGCTTTCGTTCTGATAATCCTGACACTCTCGTAGGATTTGCTGTGCTAGGAGGTATTTTCTCCGAAGGTATTGATCTGCAAGGAGATCGATTGAACGGTGTGGCAGTTGTAGGTGTTGGGCTTCCTCAGCTAGGGATGGAGCGCGATCTAATGAAAGACTACTTCAATCATATCGGAAAGAATGGTTATGACTACGCTTATGTATATCCTGGTATGAACAAAGTACAACAAGCTGGCGGAAGGCTTATTCGCTCTGAACATGATACAGGCATTCTCATGCTAGTGGATGATCGGTTCTTGCAGCGCCAATATCAGGAGTTATTGCCTGAAGAGTGGAAGGAATAAGTCATCGTTCAAGTTAAGACCCATTCAATTAAACTTGAATTCAGAGGGTGAGATTGGCATACTACTAATATATTCTTGTACGCTGTATACATTAAATTACCTCGAAGGGAAGAGGAATTATGAAGCAATTACAGATAGGTATCATTGGAACAGGCTGGTTCTCCCAAGTTCATGCGGATAATCTGATCGCTATGGAAGGGATTAAGCTTCAGGCTGTGTGCGGTAGTAGCCTGGACAAGAGTGAACAAATGGCAATGCATTATGGAGCAACGGGTTATGGGGATGTTACGGCTATGTTGGAAGCAGAGAAGCTTGATGCAGTGTACATCTGTGTCCCGCCGATGGCACATGGTGAGATCGAAGAGAAGTTAATTGAACGGGGAATTCCCTTCTTGGTGGAGAAACCTATTGGGATTAATTCGGAATTACCCCGTCGTTTACTGAAACAGATTGAAGAGAAATCATTACTAACTTCCGTGGGATATCATCATCGTTATAATGAAACCGCCGCTCGAATGAAACAATTACTTAGTGAACAAAAAGTGGGTATGGCTTTGGGACAATGGATGGGCGGCATGCCTGGCGTGGCGTGGTGGAGACAACAGGAAGGGTCAGGTGGACAATTCATAGAGCAGACAACGCATATTGTTGATATGTTACGGTATTGTTTAGGAGAAGTTAAAGAGGTATATGCGATGTATGGTCAGCGTGTGATGCATGAGCAGCACGAAAATGTAGGCGTTTCCGATGTGGGTACAGTAACGTTGAAGCTTGCGAATGGAGTGATTGCTAACATATCTAACACTTGTATTCTGCCTGGCAACGTGGGTTCATCAGGGATTACATTTTACACAGGTGAAGGTATGCTAGATTGGAACCCTAGTCGATTGAAGGTAGTAACACCGAATATGACTACGGAATATAGCAACCCTACGAATCCTTATGTGGTGGAGAGTGAGGCGTTTATTAACGCAGTACGCACCGGCGATTCCTCCCAGATCCGTTCTGATTATGCGGATGCATTCAAGACCCAAGTGGTTGCCTATGCCGCACTAGAATCTGCCAACACAGGGTTACCTATACGTATTCAGTATTAATATATGAGCCTCTTAAATTCATCCAATTCGCATGATAGACAGATGAGATTATGATTACGATGGAACCGAAGAGTACGCTGGCGATAATGTCGAGGGCGTACTTTTTTAATACCTGGAAATGTTTATACAAAGAGGCTGCAAACGCTCCGGTCGCGAGCGGGTTGAAGTGAATCTGCTATGCAGGAATGGATACATACTATGATCTTGATTGAAGCCCTGTGTAACATTTGACATAGAACTTTGGCAGGAATTATAATACATAGGGGACCTAATTAATTGGCAACCTATCTAATGCATCGATGAGGGGGAGTAATACTTTTAATAATGGATATATCAATTGCACAAAAGTTGTTTGAGGCTATGAAGAGATTTAATAAGGCACAGTTCAATCAACACCCAATTAAGGGTGTCAAACAGAGTGAAATGGTGCTCATGTTCTATGTGAAGAAGTCTACAAAGCCCAATGCAGAAGGTTTAAAGGTATCTGAGATTAGCGAAATGTTGGGAGTTACCTCTCCAACCGTGACGCAGTTGCTAAACTCCCTGGAGGTTAAAGGCTGGATAGAGCGAACTGTGGATCAGAAGGATCGCAGGGCTGTTCGGGTTAAGCTGAGTGATGAAGGAGAATTAGTGATTCAAAAAGCGATAAAGGTAACGGAGGCTTCTTTTAATGAATTAATCAATCATTTAGGAGAAGAAGACAGTAACCAGCTGGCAGATCTTCTGATTAAGGCTTATCAATATTATGAGCAGAAAGAAATGAACTTGACTCAAAGTGGGGATGATAAGAGATGTTGAAATTATTTAAAAATTTAAGCCCCTACCGGCTTCCTATTTTACTTGTACTTTTGCTGGTCTTTATTCAATCATTATCTGATCTGTACTTACCTACACTAATGGCAGATATCGTGGATAAAGGAATTATAAATGAAGATATCCCGTATATTTGGAAAATCGGTGGTATTATGATTGTGATTACGGCAGTAGGAGCCATTTGTTCTATTGCAGCAAGTTACTTCTCTTCACGTGTAGCCGTAGGCTTTGGTACAAAGCTGCGTAGTAAGGTATTCGGTCATGTACAGAACTTCTCATTGCAGGAGTTCGATCAGATTGGGACGGCATCACTGATTACACGAACTACGAATGATATTAACCAAGTTCAGCAGGTTCTAATGATGTTGCTTCGAATGATGCTTAGCGCACCAATGATGTGTATTGGTGGAATTATTATGGCAGTCAATAGAGATGCCAAGCTTTCTCTTGTCATTGTCGTTGTTATTCCTATATTGGTTGGGGCAATTGCTATTATTGCACTTAAAGGGCTACCGCTATTTAAAGCTATGCAGGTGAAATTAGATACATTGAACCGTGTCTTACGCGAGAATCTTACAGGAATGCGAGTGATTCGCTCTTTCAACCGTACGGAGCATGAGACTAAGCGCTTTAATGAGGCCAATGTGGATTTGACGGACACGGCGATTAAAGTAAATAAAATTATGGCAGCGATGATGCCAATCATGATGCTTGTGATGAACTTCTCAACGATCGCTATCGTGTGGTTCGGTGGGATTCGCATAAGTGATGGCGAGATGCAAGTGGGTTCGTTGATGGCATTCATTCAATATGCCACGCAAATTATGTTCTCGCTCATTATGCTGTCGGTCATCTTTGTAATGGTTCCGCGGGCTTCTGCTTCGGCAACCCGGATTAATGAGGTATTGGATATCGTTCCTGAGATTAATGATCCGGCACAGCCTAAACAAGCTAACCGTGAACATGGGTTCCTCAAATTTGAGGATGTGACCTTCCATTATCCGGGAGCTGAGCAACCAGCGATCTCTAACATTTCTTTTGAAGCTGGACCGGGTGAGACGACTGCGATTATCGGAGGTACCGGATCAGGTAAATCAACACTTCTAAGTCTTATTCCACGATTCTACGATGTGGGAAGTGGTAAAGTACTCATCAATGGTGTGGATGTTCGTGAGCTCACTCAGGAACAATTGCGAGCCAAGATTGGCTTCGTTCCGCAGAAATCGGTTCTTTTCACAGGGACGGTTGCTGCTAATATTCGTTACGGTAAGGAAGACGCCAGCGATGAGGAAATACAATATGCAGCCGATATAGCACAGGCAACGGAATTTATAGCAGATATGAAAGATGGATTTCAATCCGAGATCTCCCAAGGAGGCGGCAATGTCTCCGGTGGACAGAAGCAACGACTTTCCATCGCTCGTGCATTGGTGCGTAAGCCGGAGGTCTATGTATTTGATGATAGCTTCTCGGCACTTGATTTCAAGACGGATTCTAAGCTCCGTGCAGCTCTGAAAGAGATCACAGCAGACGCTACCGTGTTGTTGGTCGCCCAAAGAGTCAGTACGGTTATGGATGCGGATCGTATTATCGTATTAGACGATGGTTCTATTGTTGGAATGGGTACACATCATGACTTGATGAATACCTGTCATGTTTATCGTGAGATTGTATCCTCACAGTTGTCAGAGGAGGAGAGCGCATGAGTGAGAACAATAGAGAACACAAACCTGCTCGCAGATCTGGCGGGGGACATCCTGGTGGACCACCAGGAGTGGTCATGCCTGGCGAGAAAGCGAAGGACTTCAAAGGATCTTTAAAAAGGTTGGTTCGTTATTTAGGGCCTCGCAAAGTTAAATTGATGTTTATTCTATTGATGGCCATTCTGAGTACCTTATTTAGTATTGTGAGTCCTAAGATTCTGGGGAAAGCGACAACTAAATTGTTTGAAGGCATCATGGGTAAGCTGAATGGCATTGATGGGGCGGCCGTTGATTTCGATTATATTACGCAAATATTACTCGTTTTAGCTGGATTATATATCATCAGTGCGATGTTCAGTTATGCACAGCAGTACCTGATGGCAGGCGTAGCGCAGAAGGTTGTGCTCGATATGCGGACACAGATTAATAGCAAGCTGTCTCGCTTACCACTCAAGTATTTCGATTCCAAGACACACGGTGAGATTCTGAGTCGTGCTACGAATGATGTTGATAATATTAGTACAACGCTGCAACAAAGTTTAACTCAACTGATTACATCGGTGGTGACAATTGTTGGGGTCATCGTCATGATGTTGACGATTAGTCCATGGCTAACACTAATTACGATCGTCACTTTACCGCTCAGTATATTAGTCGTCAAGGGTGTGGCATCTAGATCGCAGAAATACTTCATGGGGCAACAGAAATCACTAGGTGATCTCAATGGACATGTCGAGGAAATGTATACAGGACATAAGATTGTCAAAGCCTTTGGTCGTGAGGAACAGTCCATGAAGGATTTCGATGAAATTAATGAGAAGTTGTATCACTCTGGTTGGAAAGCCCAGTTTCTCTCCGGTATGATTATGCCGTTGATGAGTCTGGTTAGTAATTTCGGTTATGTGTTAGTCTGTGTGGTTGGGGGAATATTCGTAACCAATAAGACAATCACAATTGGGGACGTTCAAGCATTCATTCAATACACAAGACAATTCTCCATGCCCATCGCTCAAACGGCTAATATTGCGAATGTGATTCAATCCACGATAGCATCTGCTGAGCGCGTATTCGAATTATTGGATGAAGAAGAGGAAATTCCTGAACTTCAGAATGCGAAGACGATTCAATATCCGCAAGGGGCTGTCCAATTCGAACATGTTAAGTTTGGATATAAGGAAGATGCGATCCTGATTGAGGATATGAATATTGATGTGAGACCGGGTCAGACGATTGCTATCGTAGGACCGACTGGAGCCGGGAAGACGACACTTATTAATTTGCTTATGCGCTTCTATGAGTTAAATGATGGTGCAATTAAGATTGATGGTGTAAATATTGCAGATATGAAGCGTGGCGATCTTCGCAGTAAGTTCGGCATGGTTCTGCAAGATACTTGGCTCTTTAATGGAACGATAAGAGACAATATTGCATACGGTCGTGAAGGAGCAACGGAAGCGGAAATTATTGAAGCCTCGAAGGCAGCCCATGCGGATCATTTCATTCGCACGCTTCCAGATGGTTACAAGACGGTTCTGAATGAAGAGGCGTCGAATATTTCACAGGGCCAGAAGCAGCTTCTAACGATCGCTAGGGCCATTCTTGCCAACCCATCCATTCTTATTCTGGATGAAGCGACCAGTAGCGTCGATACACGTACCGAGATCCACATTCAGAAAGCGATGAATGAGTTGATGAAGGGTAGAACGAGCTTCGTCATTGCGCACCGCCTATCTACGATTCGGGACGCTGATCTTATTCTTGTAATGAATCATGGTAGTGTTATCGAGAAGGGCAACCACGAAGAGTTGCTGAAGCAAGATGGCTTCTATGCAGACCTCTATAACAGTCAATTTTCAAAAGGCATTCAGCAAGACGTAGGGTAAACAATACCTGCTATAAATAGTTAGAATACAAAGAGGAGTACGCACTGAAAGCAGTGGAGTACTCTTCTTTGTTGTGTAATGTTTATGACGTTGTGAAATTGATCGGGCTTGTTAGCATAGAAAAGATAAAAACCAGACAGCATGATTCTGTTCATCCGCAGCCGTACGTCTGAATAGTTCTTTCACGTACGGATCTCGTACTTGGTCAGATATCTTAAGGTAATAATCGACGGTGTTCTGTTCGTCCTTAAACGAAGCTTTTACACCTGCTCTAAATTCGGATGCACAAACTTCGGTTAACTTGGGTGCAGGTACACAACCCGTTAAGCATGTGTAAAGATGCGCAAATTGTTGGAAGTGTTTGATCTCATCTTGACGTATCTCCAGAATTCTCTTCCTAATTTCTTCGGTTGGTGAACATGCAGCTAACTTCTCGTAGCAGGTAATAGCACTATATTCTCCATTCAGTGACGTCACGAGATCTCGAACCAGATGTGCGTCTGCTGTTGCTCGAGCTTGATCATGATATGATAACATTTCCGCATTCTCTCCCTTACTAGCAGGCTTATATAACATATGCATGCCTACTCTTAAGGTGCCCATTGAGTGAATAGTTAAGGGGAAACTTACCAGCATAGGAAACTTGGGTGAGTGATTGTGTTATTTAGGTGCAACGCCATTCCAGAATAAATTAATAATTTCTTGAGCTAAATTAGCATAGGAATGGTTATAGTCCCCCGTTACTTCTCGATTCCCCAGGATCAGCAGTGAGGAGAAGGTATGGGCAAGGAATAGCGTATTACCGATGCGTATTTCTCCACGATCCATCGATTGTTGGAAGCTGGCAATAAGTACATCGTGAATAGCTTCTTCAGAGGACAATATTTCTTGAAGTTGTTCCGGTAAGAGCGATGATCGGGCTTCGCGCATAATGGTTTCAAATTCCCCATGAGGATTGGCTAATTTTACTTCAGCTAACTGCCGTAGCCTGTCCATGAGTGGAGCATCCTGTTCCATAATGCGTTGCGTATGAATCCTTGCTTGTCCCATCATGGCGGTAACAGATGCCGTGAATAATTGTGCTTTATTTTCAAAGTAATAATAAATGGAAGCCTTCGTTACACCACATGCTTTGGAAATCTGCTGCAGGGAGACCGCCTCGTAACCGTAATCCATGAATAGTCTCGATGCGATACGCAGGATCATCTGATCCATAGGCAAATCATCTACTTTAAGTTTTGGTCGACCTGGTGAGCGTTTGTTCTTTGGTGCATTCATCATGTATACGACACCCTCCACAAAATCAGATTGATAATTAACCGTACGGTATATATAATTGATTTCATTATACACAACCCAATAATTCATTTTATGTCTTTTGAAAAAATGGTTCAAGGAGGATGGTTAATGAAACAGC
Organism: Paenibacillus sp. FA6; assembly: GCF_051550225.1. Lineage (NCBI taxonomy): Bacteria > Bacillati > Bacillota > Bacilli > Caryophanales > Paenibacillaceae > Paenibacillus > Paenibacillus sp. FA6. The sequence goes on from NZ_CP188820.1 coordinate 5,469,870, forward strand.
ATTTAGGATACGGTAGATGGGTTGCCGGCAAACGAAGTAAGTGGGTTACGCTCTTGGTCTGGATTATGGTCGTAGTTGTACTTACCATTGCATGGCCTAGTGTCGGTAGCGAGGAGATTAACAACTCCCCCAATTTGAAGGAACATGTCGCATCTGTTCAAGCGGAGCAAATAGCAAATCGGGAATTCCCAGGCGGATCAGGGATACCAGCTCTTCTCGTGTGGCATCGTGAAGGAGGCATGACAGACGAGGACATCGTAAATGTACAACATTTATATGCGTTGTGGGGAACCAACCCATTACCCTATCAAGATAGTGTTCCGCCCTTTGATAAGATGCCTCTGCCTGCATTGAAGACACTTCTTTCAGAAGATCAGAGCACCCTAGTGACACCGGTTTTGTTCAGCAAAGGGATGGAAAGTGACCAATTAAAAGAAGGCGTGGAACAGCTCAAGTCACAGGCAACGGATGAAATAGGAAGTGATCCATTCGCTGTAGGTCAAGATGACGGAAGTCAACTAAGCGCTCGGGTTACCGGTCCTGTCGGTATTTCAATTGATGCATCGGGACTATTCAAGAACGCGGACTTTAAGCTCATGTTGGGGACGGTTATTCTAGTGCTATTCTTCCTGCTGTTTATTTATCGTTCGCCTATTCTTGCACTGATTCCATTGGTTGCTGTTGGGTTTGCTTACGGTCTGACTAGTCCTATCCTTGGATTTATGTCACAAAAAGGCTGGATTGTTGTGGATTCACAAGCGATATCCATTATGACCGTATTGTTATTCGGTGCTGGAACCGATTATTGTCTGTTCCTTATCTCACGCTTCCGTCAAGTGCTTAAGCATGAAGAGAGCAAGGGAAAGGCACTGTTGAAATCTATCACGGATTCTTCTGGGGCCATTGCTATGAGTGGGTTTACGGTCGTTCTTGCCTTATTCGCTCTTCTTTTAGCTGAGTATGGTGCTTATCACCGCTTCGCTGTACCATTTAGCGTCTCTATTCTAATTATGGGCATAGCGAGTCTAACGTTAGTACCTGCATTACTTGCTATCTTAGGACGAACCTCATTTTATCCATTCATTCCACGTACACCGGAAATGGAGGTAGAACGTGCTCACAAGAAAGGCAAACCAATACCTATCCGTAAGCCTGATCATGATAGCCGAATAGGTCGGCTGGTTGTCAGCAAGCCTTGGACGGTTGTGATCGTTACCGTTGTACTGCTAGGAGGCTTGGCGACCTTCTCAACGCAAGTGAGAACGACGTATGATCTTATGTCTACTTTTCCGAAAGATATGGCTTCAAGAGAAGGCTTTGATTTAATAGGTGAAAAGTTCACACCAGGTGAGCTAGCTCCAGTGAAGATCATGGTGGATACGGAGGGGAAGGAAGATACCCTTGGTGAAAAGTTAGCTGCACTTCCATACGTAGCTGTGGTATCTGAATCAGAACGGGGAGCGCAGAATCCCAATATCGTTGGATATAATGTGGAGTTGAATATGAATCCATACTCCACGGAAGCTATGAATCACATGCCAGATTTACGTATAGTAGCAGAGCAAGCTCTGAAGGATTCAGGTATTGATGCTCCTGTAGATCAAGTGTGGATTAGCGGACAGACTGCTACACAGTACGACACGAAAGAAGTGACTGACCGAGATACACGAGTGGTCATACCTGTCGTTATTGGTCTGATCAGCTTATTACTATTGGTCTACTTGCGCTCTATTGTAGCAACCATCTATTTGGTGGGAACGGTCATTCTGTCCTATTTCTCAGCGTTAGGCTTAGGTTGGATTATTATTCACTATGGTCTCGGCGCGGATGCCATCCAAGGGGCAATCCCCCTTTACTCCTTTGTATTTCTAGTAGCTCTTGGGGAGGATTATAATATCTTTATGATTTCGAGCATTTGGAAGAAGAGCAGACATATGCCTCTGAAGCAAGCGATTAAAGAAGGGGTAGGCGAGACCAGTTCTGTTATTACTTCTGCAGGTATCATTCTAGCAGGTACATTTGCTGTATTAGCATCCTTACCTATACAAGCATTAGTGCAGTTTGGGATCGTTACAGCAATAGGGGTCCTTCTAGATACGTTCATTGTGCGCCCATTTGTAGTTCCGGCAATCACTTCACTATGTGGACGATTTGCCTTCTGGCCTGGGAAGTACACGGAGATGGAGCATCAAGAAGAGCGCGGTCAATAAACAATACGTCATTGGAATTGTAAAAGTTATTTCAAGCTCACGGTAGTTTGTTCAGAGAAACGGCTGTGCCATCCTTAGACAAGGACGACACAGCCGTTTCTCTTTGTAAAGTTACTTCTTAGTTCTTCTTCGATTCGGTTTCGCTATAGGCTACAGGTTTGGCGACCCAATCATCTGCTTGCGGTTCAATATCTACGCCATTCTCCATTTTCTTTCTTTCCGCAAGAGAATCTCCGTCTTTGTTTTCCTTATTTCGGACTTGATCTTCAGTTTGATGTTCCAACTGGATTCCCTCCTTCTTTAACCTTTTATTGCTGTAACACATTTAGAATAACCTGCTAAACGGGTTATCATACGCGAAATTGAGCGGGTATGTAAATTATAAACAACATGGATAACCATGATAAAGTTATATAAAACCGAATAATAATTTACAAAATAAGCTTATAGTTCGTGTTTTAGTGCCAAATCAGATACATTTATGGGATTTTCCTTGCCTGTCTAATTAAGTTTATGTATAATAACCTTGTTAATACATCTTACGAAGGTGGTCAAATGACAATCTTAGATAGTAACGAGGGCAAGAAGAGAGTATCTCAGATCTATAATGAGATTTCAAAGGAACTATTCGGATTTGGTACCACATTGCTAAGGATATCTATAGAGGGAAATCATGTGACTCTTTATGCGAAGCATCGTCGTTCTCCGAGATCCGCTGCATTGGAAGGTGAAGCTCCTGGCTTGAAGCTAGAAGTAGACTTTCGAATGTCGCTCTTATATAAGAAGAGATTTCGTGAGAAGTTAGAAGAGGAATTAGGATGTTCTATTGAAGTTGTGCTTCGTGATTATGATGCTACGACACAATGGGCAGTTACTAACGTTATATTACATGAGTAAGTAATTATATGATAACTAGGATTTTTTCTTCGGATCTATCTGAGGAGAAGACCGTTGAAATGAATTACGGGTGTCACTTTACTTTGTTTACAAAGAAAAGTGTTCTTGTCTAACAAGAATGCTTTTCTTTTTTTATGTGAAAAATAGAGAATGGTAACTAATTAATGAATTAAATACACTAAATGGGGGAAATAAAAATGAAAAAAATCATGGGATCACTACTTTCTTTAACGATGGCAGGGATATTGCTAGTGGGTTGTGGAAATGGGCAGAACAATGACTCGGCCGCAGGGCAAGAGCAAGCCGAAGGAAAGCCAACACAATTAGTTATCTCTACTTGGGGATTTTCTGAAGACTTCTTTAATAAAGAAGTGTATGCACCTTTTGAGAAAGAACATAATGTTAAGATCGTAACGGAAATAGGGAATAATGCAGAGAGACTGAACAAAATTCGTCAGGGAAGCGGTAATGTAGACGTCGTCTATTTATCGGATTATTATGCACAACAAGCAATAAATGAAGGGTTATTCGAGCAGATGGATCACAGCAAAATTCCAAATGTAGAGCAAGTCTATGATATAGCCAAAGCACCACTGGGTGAAGAGTATGGCCCGGCATTTACGATCGGTCGTCTTGGGATTGCCTATAACCCTGATTTGATCAAACAATCCGTTACTTCATGGGGCGATTTGTGGAGTGATGAATTCAAGAACAATGTCACCACGCCGAATATTACAACCACTGCAGGTCCTATGTTTGTAAGTGTGGCATCGACGGTAGCGGGAAATGAACAATTTAATGAAGATGCAGCCTTTGCGAAGCTCAAAGAGTTGAACCCGGGAATTGTGAAATATTATGGTCAGACCTCTGAGTTCGTCAATATGTTCTCACAAGAAGAGATCGCGGGTGGACCGATTATGGAAATGTATATGAAAGATTTGAAGGCTGCAATCCCTAATGCTGTGTTCGTCTCACCTAAGGAAGGCGCTTATGCGGTTATGAATACAGTGAACATTGTTAAAGGAAGTAAGAATAAAGAGCTAGCAGAACAATTCATTAACTGGCACCTTAGCAAGGAAGTTCAAGAGAAGTCTGCGAAAGCCAAAGTGGATTCCCCTGTAAACACGGAAGTAGTTCTGAACGCAGAAGAAGCAGATGGAGTTACCTATGGTGCAGACGTTGTTAATAATCTGTTGAAGCTAGATATGAAATTCGTTAATGACAATATTAAAACATGGACTGACCGCTGGAATCGTGAATTAGCTCAATAATCTAGATAGGGGACGATAATTAGGATGCGACAAATCATTCTTGATGTAGATACAGGTATTGATGATGCCCTTGGTATTATGCTTGCAGTGAAGAGCGGAATCGTTAATATTGAAGGAATTACGACAGTTAACGGTAATGTCTCTCTCCAAAAGGCCACGAATAATACATGCAAAATTCTAGAATTCATTGATGCTACGGATATTCCTGTTATACAAGGGGCAGACCGCCCCCTTGTACGCGATCCTAAGTTTGAGCATGATGTTCATGGTGTGGACGGATTAGGTGGGGCGCTCAAGGATATGACGCCATCTAAAAAGCCAGACGAAGGCTTCGCGCCTGATTTCATCATTCGTACTGTGAAGCAGTATCCTGGCTTAGTCACACTGATTATGACAGGACCGCTCACGAATCTGGCTCTGGCTCTGCGTAAATGTGCGGAGCTTCCAGAACTTGTGGATGAAGTTGTGTTCATGGGCGGTGTGGTTCAAGGTATGGGCAATATTACACCTATGGCGGAGTATAACATGTATGTTGATCCAGAGGCTGCGCGAGAGGTGTTCCATGCTGGATTTAAGAAACTGACGATGGTTGGCTTAGATGTCACGCGTAAGGCACTTCTTAGGGATGATCATATTTCGGAACTGACCGATCCTAAGATCAAAGCGTATGTGGCGCAAAGCATGAATGATTACATGGATCGACATGCAAGACGTAACGATGGTATTCGAGCCTGTGCTCTCCATGATCCACTTGCTGTAGGCATCGTTCTTGATAGGGAATTAGTCACGACGAAGGCTTATCACGTGGATATCGAGACGAGTAGCCAATTATGTGACGGGCAGACCGTTTGCGACTTTCAGGATCGTTGGGCTAAGCCATCTAATATGAATGTTTGTGTCGATGTAGATAGTGAGGCATTCTTGAAATTATTTATTGATACCTTAAACAGATAACGTCTCGTCGGAACAGGAGCTAAATACATGAAAAAAACCTATTTATATTGGCTGCTGCTACCGGGCCTACTCTTTTTGATGGTGTTCATGATTATCCCGATCATTCTTACGATTGGGTCTACTTTTTTTCAACAAGGAAGTTTTACGATAAATGGATATGTACATTTTTTTAAAGATCCGTACTTCCTCAAAATCATGCTAACCACACTTCAGGTCAGTGTCGTATGTACAATGGTAAGTATTGTACTTGGCTTTCCAGTGGCATATTACATTTCGAAAAAAGCGCCACGCAAGAAGGGTATTCTACTTGCACTAGCGATTTTCCCATTGCTCACAAGTCCAGTAGTACGCTCCTTTAGTTGGATGATTATTCTCGGACGAAAGGGTCTCCTGAACAATTTCCTGATGTGGATAGGAATCATAGATAGTCCGTTGTCGATCATGTACACGCCGATAGCCATGACGATTGGTCTCATACATTTATTCTTACCCATGATGATTATTTCCTTAGTGGGTGTTCTTGAGAATATTGATCATGACTTAATGACTGCAGCTCAGAGCCTCGGAGCATCTAGATTTACAGCTTTCCGCAAAATCGTGTTTCCCTTAGCTATGCCGGGGCTAATTATCGGCAGTATTTTGGTGTTTGTAGGTAGCCTTACCGCGTATACTACACCAGCACTTTTAGGGGGTAAGCAGCGAGTGATTGCGACGTTCCTATATCAGAATGCGATGACCTTAAATGATTGGTATTTAGCTTCCGTCATAGCAACAATCATGATTGTGATCACCTTTGTGGTTGTAGTCTTTATGAACAAAGTAGCTAAGAAATTAAATCCGAAGGGGTAGAAAGAAATGCAGAACAAAAGTATTGGACTTGGCCTATTCAGTCTGTGTGTCTTTGTTTTTCTGCTGGGCCCGCTTCTGATCATATCGGTCACATCCTTTGAACCGGGTACAGTATTGAAATTCCCACCAGAATCCTTTTCGCTTCGGTGGTATCGGAATATTTTTGATATTGAAATGTTCCCTAAAACATTCAAGACTTCCATGATCGTCTCTCTGCTTGGCAATATCTTATCTCTACTGCTGGGAGTGCCTGCGGCGTATGCTTTAAGCCGGTTTAAGTTTCGAGGAAGAGATTTATTGAATGCTATATTTCTGTCACCCGTATTAATTCCGGGAATTGTGCTTGGATTTACCATGCTGAAATATTTGATCGTGTTGTATCATTTGCCCATTTACCTTGGACTACTTATTGGACATACAGTCATTATGTTACCTTTTATCATACGGGTGATTTCCTCAAGCCTATCTAATTTTGATTTTGCGATTGAGGAAGCTTCTATGAGTCTTGGTGCAGGTAGATTAAAGACTTTTTTCAAAGTGGTGCTACCCAATATTCGATCAGGAATTATTGCCGGTGTACTGATTGCCTTTCTGGAGTCATTCAACAATGTAGATATTTCACTATTTATGACAGGGCCTGGCGTAAGTACGCTGCCTATTCAAATGCTTACTTACGTGGAAAATTACTTCGACCCGACCATTGCTGCGATTTCCGTGCTATTGATGGTCATTACGGGCGTGCTTATGTTTGCCATAGAAAAAATAATGGGACTAGCTTATTTCACGAAATAAGCCGTTAGCCCAATGAACATGGAGGCACTGTGTATGTCACTCTTAACTTTAGACCGTGTATCGGTTGCTTACGATCACCAGTTGATCTTAAAAGACTTTAGCCTCGACATCGAAAAAGGACAACTGTTATCACTGCTCGGACCGAGCGGTTGCGGGAAAACGACTACGCTGCGTCTTATTGCAGGATTCCTGGAAGCCAAAGACGGCAAATTCTTATTTGGGGGCAAGGATTATACACGAGTTCCCGTGAATAAGCGTAATTTCGGATTTGTATTTCAGAGCTATGCGCTGTTTCCTCACCTTTGCGTTTACGATAACGTGGCATTTGGTTTGCGATTGCGCAAGGTAAAAGATGATGAGATTAAGAAACGTGTGTTGCACATTCTTGATACCGTAAGAATGATAGGTTTTGAGAAGCGCTTCCCAGAAGAATTATCCGGTGGACAAAGACAACGTGTAGCGATTGCAAGAGCTTTGGTGATTGAACCGGACTTGTTATTGTTCGATGAACCGCTTAGTAACCTGGATGCCAACTTGCGTGTAGATATGCGCGTTGAAATTCGCCGAATCCAACAGGAACTTGGTATTACGACGGTCTATGTATCACATGACCAAGAGGAATGTTTCTCGATCTCGGATCAAGTCGCCATTATGAACAAAGGGAATATCGAGCAGCTGGATAAGCCATCAACTATTTTTAAATATCCCACAACGGAGTTTGTCGCTAAGTTTATTGGATTTAATAACTTCTTACTCTTTGAATCTAGGAATAGTGAGAATGGTGAAATTCATCTTACGCTTAAGGGGCATACCTTCTCGGCTTCACAACACATGGGAACAAACAATCCTAAAGCACTCAAGGGTGCATTCCGCCCAGATGACTTGATGCTCTTTGAGGTGGATGGAGAGGACAGGGAGAACTCTATTCTGGGCCTGATTAAGGTGAGCACCTACCTTGGTCGTAGCTACCAGTATGTTGTTGAAACGGAATTCGGAGAGTTCACGGTTAATAAGGAGATGGATCGACCTTATCTCAGTGGCCAAAGAATAAACCTCATTTTCCCCAAAGACAAGATGGTATTGGTGGAATAAGAAAGAGAGATGGTGATTGATCATGCATGCAGACGTGTTGATTTTAGATGTACACGTATTTAATAGTTACTTCAAGAAATTTGAGCGAGGGAACGTAGCTGTTCAATCAGGAAAGTTTCTATACATTGGTAAACGTGGTGTTGAAACATTCGTAGGAGCAGAGATCATTGAAGGACGTGGGAGATATATGATCCCAGGGCTTGTAGATATCCATCTACATATCGAGAGCACGATGATAACTCCAGCTACATTCTCTTACGGTCTGATCCAGAATGGTGTCACGACGATTGTTCCTGAACCGCATGAGATGGCCAATGTGTTCGGTGTCGAGGGAGTTCATGAGATGATGACCGCAAGTCAGAACTGCGTTGCGGACATGTTCTATGCCATTCCAAGCTCCGTACCAGCTACTCCGATGGAGACGACGGGTGGATCCATTGAAATAGAGGATATCGATGAATTAATGAAGACAGGAAATATGGCTTGTCTCGGGGAGATCATGAATTACGTAGATGTCATTCGTGACCCGGATTGTAAGACGAACCAGATTCTGAGACATATTCGAACTCATTACCCTGATCTTACGATCGAGGGACATACACCCAAGCTACTGGATCTAGATCTGCATCAGCTTATTTATGCAGGGATTGATTCAGATCATACACATCAGAGTATTGAAGGCATGACAGCCCGTATTGAAGCAGGGATGTTTATAGAGATTCAAGAGAAGTCGATGACAGAAGATATTATGGATTATCTTATTCATCATGATGTTTCTGAGCATTTCTGCTTCATAACGGATGATGTGATGACGGACTCCTTTGTGGAGCATGGTCATCTCAATCATCTTGTACGAAAAGCAATCGCTATGGGAATGCAGCCAGAGGATGCCATTTATGCCGCGACATTAACGCCTGCGAAACGTATGAAGTTGTATGATCGTGGGAGCATTGCGCCTAATAAGACGGCGGATTTCCTGTTACTATCTGATCTGTCCAAGATGGTCATAGACGAGGTGTACAAAGACGGGAATAAAGTATTCTCTATCGAGGATGAATACGTTCAGAATGTTCAAGTGGGTCAATTTCCAGAACATTTCTATCATAGTGTGAAGCTTTCGGTACTTGGAGAGAACGACTTCGATGTTCCTGTAGCTGTATCCGATGGGGAATATACTTGTCGCGTGATGATGATCAAGGACGGCTCAACCTTTACGGAAGAGCATCATGAGTTGGTCTCTGTTACGGATGAGTTATTGAACTGGGAAGAGAGCCCGCACGGACTTATTGCCACATTCGAGCGATACGGTAAGAACGGAAATCGTGCCTATGGGCTCATTGGTGGAGATACCATCAAGCGTGGAGCCATTGCGACAACATACTCTCACGATAATCACAATTTACTTGTCGTAGGACGGAATCGACAGGATATGATGATCGCAGCGAATGAGGTGATCCGTAATCAAGGTGGATTCTGTGTCGTGGACAATGGTGAGATCCGTTCGTTCCTTCATCTCCCAGTTGGAGGCATCCTTACGGAGGAGCCGCTTATAAAAGTGGCATCAGAGGTGAAGCATCTACGTACGGAAATGGAGAGACTTGGATACAAGCACTACAATCCAATTATGTCGATTAGCACCCATTCCCTAGCAGTTAGTCCAGCACTGAAAATCACCGATTATGGGTTGATTAATGTGAACGAAGGCAAGGTTGTTTCCCTGATCGTAGATCTATAGATAGTCGATTAATATGAAATACAAACGACCCACTCCATTTGTTGAATGAGAGTGGGCTATTTGTGTTTCTCGAACCTAAATAGAGGAAACCTTCGTAAATGCAGTATGAACTTCGACATCGTTATACTTTGTCATAATCTAACCTCTTGAGGGCTTCTTGTGCCGGACCTTCCATAACCTTCCCATCATAGCCGAATCTAGAACCATGACAAGGACAATCCCAAGTGCGTTCGCCCTCGTTCCATTCTACCTCGCAGCCCATATGTGTGCATGTCGTATCCACGAGATGCAGATTGCCTTCAGGATCGCGGTAGGCGCCCGCTCTTTTTCCATAATGCGTGATGACAGAACCCTCATCTTTCTCAAGCTCGTCTGCTTTAGTATAGACAATGCCTAACTTGCCAGTTAGCATTTCCTTGGCCACATTGGCATTCTGAACGACGAAATTCTTAATACTTGGATCAGCGTTAAAGCGTGAAGGGGAGAAGAGGTCGGAATAGAGGTTGTCTCTTCCTTGAATTTGATCAGTAATGATCCTTGCAGCCACAGCACTGGTTGTCATTCCCCACTTGGCAAATCCAGTCGCTACGTAAATGCCCTCATCCTTCGATGTGATCTGACCGATATAAGGTACTTTATCGAGTGTGACCAAGTCTTGCGTAGACCAACGGAATGGGATTCCTTGATTCCCTAGCAATTTCGCTCCGAATTCCTCCAGATTTTCATAATGGCGGTAGGTGCAAATCCCCTGTCCAGTCTTATGGCTTTCTCCTCCGACAAGCACAAGCTGCTCTCCATTCCATGATGCGGTTCTTAGAGAGCGCGTAGGCTCATCGACACTGATATACATCCCTTCTGCAAAAGGTGTCTGTGGTTTCATAGCGATGACATAAGATCGTTCCGCGTGCAGACGTGAGAAGAAGAATCCGCCCCCATCACTAAATGGGAAGTGGGAGGTGGAGACGAGATGCTGACACGTAATATGGTGATCTCCATGAAGGGTTGTGAGGGTAAAGGGCCGTTCTCCTTCAAGCCTATTACTCACAGTTGTATTCTCATAAATAACTCCACCCGCTTTGACTATGGCGTCCACTAGAGCCTTTAAATAAGCTAAAGGATGGAATTGGGCTTGCCCCGGTAGTTGAATGGCTCCTTTTACATGAAGGGGGACAGGGACACTCTCTTTCCACTGACCAGGAATACCAAGTTTCTCATAGGCTTTAAATTCTTTCATAAGCTTAGCCTCTGCCTGATTGCTCTCCGCATACAAATAGGCATCCTGCTGTTGCCATTCACAGGGTATGTTGTGTTCCTTTACGGTTTGCGCAATCCATTGTAGGGCGTCATTGTTGGCCTGATAGTATTTGGAGGCCTGAGCTTCCCCTAGATTTTGTATTAATTCATCATAAATCATACCATGCTGAGCGGTAACCTTGGCGGTGGTATGACCGGTAGTACCTTGTAATATTTGACCAGCATCCAATACAGCAACCTTGAATCCTTCTTTAGATAATAAGTAGGCCGTGGTGATGCCTGCAATCCCAGCTCCTACAATGGCTACATCCACGGTGATATTTTCAGTCAGTCGGGGAAAGGTGGGCAGTTCTGTTGAACTTCTCCATAGAGACTCAGGATATTGAGGTAATTGTTGTGTAGATGATATTGAATTATTCACAATAGGCTCCTCCAAATGATGTAGTGTTTGGGAATTAGTGTGCCTTAATATTCGTGAATTACTACTATTTTTTAAAATATAAAAAAGGTTGAGTTTTTTGGAGGAGATTCGAGCGAAGCTTCTTCCCTCTTACTGTCGAATAGATGCTTAAAGTAACTAAAATCAGCATTACGGGAATTTGGCCGGATTTAAGTGTATTTTATACAACTATTGGTGGTTGGAGGAGGTGGAATCTGACCAGGCACGTTGTCTTAAGGGTATGCCATACGATATGATAATAGGTGGAGAACTTCTTCCCAGTTATATTACTAACAATAAGATTTAAGTAAAGGAGAGAACATATTGAATAACGAGCAAAAGTACCCCTTCCAAGATCATACAGCAGACTTGGACACAAGAGTTAAGGATCTGGTATCTCGTCTGACGCTAGATGAGAAGATTGAATCGATGTTGCAGTATCAACCAGAAGTTTCCCGCCTTGGAATCGGTGCATATAAGCATGGAACGGAAGTAGCACACGGATTGTCATGGCTTGGAGAGGCAACGATGTTCCCGCAACCTGTAGGTCTGGCATGTACTTGGGACACGGCACTAATGAAAGAAGTTGGTGAAGTTCTAAGTGACGAGGCACGTGTATTCTACAAGCGTAACCCTGCTGTTAATGGCCTAACCCTTTGGGCACCAACGGTTGATATGGAACGTGATCCACGTTGGGGACGTAATGAAGAAGCTTATGGTGAAGACCCAGAATTGACAGGTGAGCTGGCAACGGCACTTGTAAAAGGACTTCAAGGTGACCATCCGGTATACCTTAAATCAGTAGCAACTCTGAAGCACTTCTTGGCTAACAATAATGAAATTGATCGTGGCGTAGGTTCTTCCAGTATCGATCCTCGCAATATGAGAGAGTATTACTTGAAAGCCTTTGAGCAGGCATTCGTAGAGGGCGGAGCTCAATCGATGATGACAGCTTACAACTCCATTAATGGTACCCCTGCACTTCTTCATCCGTATGTGAATGAAATCGTCAAGGATGAATGGAACATGGATGGTTTCGTTGTCAGTGATGCGGGCGATGTGATGGGTATTATGAATGACCATAAATACTACGACTCTCATACACCAGGTGTTGTGGAATCCATTAAAGCCGGTATTGATAGCATTACAGATGAAGCAGATCTATCAATGATTGCTATTCGAGAAGGGCTAGAGTTGGGAACGTTGACAGAGGATGATCTGGACCTTGCACTGTTCAACACATTCCGCGTTCGCTTCCGTCTAGGTGAGTTCGATCCTGAAGAACTTGTACCGTATGCTTCCATTGGTGAAGAATCGATGATGACAGAACATGCAAAGAAGACATCATTGAAGGCAGCACAGAAATCCGTTGTTCTTTTGAAGAATGATAATGAGACTCTTCCATTGAACAAAGAGAAGTTGAACAAAGTCGCTGTTATTGGTCAACTCGGCGGTATCGTATATCGTGACTGGTACTCAGGAACATTTCCTTATTCCGTAACTCCTTTGGAAGCAATCCAGAAGAAGTTGGAAGGTAAAGAAGTTGTATTCAAGGACGGAAATGAACAGATTAGATTGAGTTCCGTTGCTAACAATCAATGGGTAGGTCTTGGCGAAGACGAGAAGGCACCATTAATCGCAGATAAAGCACAAGCTAGCGATGCAGAGACATTTACGTTGACGGATTGGGGATTCGGAAGCTTCACCTTGAAATCCAATAGCAATGGCAAGTATGTTACGACAGACGAAGAAACGTTGTTAGCTTCAGCGGATGAAGTCTATGGTTGGTTTACGAAGGAAGATCTGCATGTGATTCCGCAAGAAGATGGTTCGGTTGCTTTGACGACTTGGGATGGTAAGACAGTTACTGTACCAGAGAACGGTAATGGTGCTATCGCAGTATCCGAAGAAATCAAGGAATTTGGGACTCATGAGCAATTTAACAAAAACGTTATCGTAAACGGTCTGGAAGAAGCGATTGCTGCAGCTAAGGAAGCAGAAACAGCTATCGTATTCGTTGGTAACAATCCGCTATTGAATGGTAAAGAAACGATTGATAGACCGAGCCTAGAACTTCCTGAATTTCAGCAACGTATGGTTGAAGAAGTTTATAAAGTGAATAAGAATGTCATCGTTGTCGTTGTGGGTAGCTATCCATTTACGATGAACTGGGTTCATGAGAATATACCAGCGATCGTGTACACATCACATAGTGGACAAGAGCACGGTAATGCGATTGCGGATGCATTGTTCGGTGATGTAGCTCCTGCAGGTCGTACGAACATGACTTGGTACAAATCAGCAGATCAATTGGCTGAATTCCTGGATTATGACATCATTAAAGGTAATCGTACGTATCAATACTTTGAAGGTGAAGTGTTGTATCCATTCGGACATGGCCTAACTTACAGCACATTCGAATATAGTAACTTTAAGGTGAGTGCTTCTGAGATTGATGCCGATGGTGAACTAACCGTTACTGTGGATGTGAAGAACGCAGGTAAATATGCAAGTGATGAAGTAGTGCAGCTGTATATCCGTGCTAATGAATCTCGTGTGAAACGTCCAATCAAGACATTGAAGGGCTTTAACCGTATTCATCTAGCAGTTGGTGCAACGACTACTGTAAGCTTCACACTTCCTGTTAAAGAATTGGCATTCTGGGATGTTACAAGAGATAAATACTGTGTAGAAACTGGAACATATTCCATCATGATTGGTAAATCGTCGGCTGATATTCAGTTTATCGAAAACGTTCTCGTAAATGGTGAAACCATTCCTGCACGTAACCTAAATATGGTAACGAGAGCTGAGAACTATGATGATTACCATGGTGTCATCCTAGACGAGAGTAAAGAAGGCGGCACATGTATCTCGGAGATCGAGAATGGTGATTGGATTGCCTTTAAAGATGTCGATTGTGGAGATGGTGTTTCTAAATTTGAAGCACGTGTATCCAGCATCAGTGAAGGTGGGGCAATTGAGATTCGTCTTGGTAGCCCAACGGGAACTCTTGTAGGTACTGCTACTGTAGGTAATACAGGAGATTGGCAGGCTTGGACCACGGTCCATGGTGACGTTGTGGGTACATCAGGTAACCAAGATGTTTACCTCGTATTCACAGGTGCGCTACGGATAAGCACATTTCAATTTGCGAAATAAGAATTCTTCAGTTCAATAATTCAAATGAGGCCACCGACATGTTGTCGGTGGCCTATTTAATTTTAAATTAACCTTCCAAAGAACATGCATAATGTTTACAATTAAGGTTGTACAATAGAACGACCATAACATACGTTTAGAGGAGGATATTACGATCATGAAATACCGGAGACTTGGAGCAAGCGGATTAAAGGTTAGTGAGATCAGTTTGGGCAGTTGGTTGACTTACGGTGGGTATGTGGAGCAAGAGAATGCCGTTAAGGCGATTCAGACAGCCTATGATGCAGGGGTCAACTTTTTCGATACGGCTAATGTATATGAACGTGGAGCGGCGGAACAGTTGTTAGGTCCGACACTTAAGGCATATCCTCGGGAGTCGTATGTATTGGCTACAAAAGTATTTGGTAACATGGGAGATGGACCCAATGATTCAGGGTTGTCCCGTAAACATATCATGGAGCAATGTCATGCGAGTCTGAAGCGTCTAGATACGGACTATGTTGATATTTATTATTGTCACCGCTTTCATCCAGAGACTCCGATAGAAGAAACTTTACGTGCACTAGATGACTTGGTACGTCAAGGTAAAGTACTTTATGTTGGGGTGAGTCAATGGACGGCGGCGCAAATGGAAGCAGCACTTGCTGTAGCTGACCGTTATTTGCTAGATCGTATCGTTGTTAATCAACCCCTTTACAATATGTTTGAGCGTGAGATCGAGAAAGAAATTATTCCTCTCGGTGAGAAGAAAGGTATCGGGCAAGTCGTGTACTCACCATTAGCTCAAGGCTTATTGACAGGTAAGTATAGCTCTTCAGGAACCATCCCAGAGAACAGTCGCGCAGCTAAGCTTGGATGGAATGAGGATAAGATTAGTGATGTGCGCATTGCTAAAGTTCAGCAGCTAGAGCTAATAGCGAATGAACTAGATATAAAGGTCGGGCAGTTAGCACTAGCCTGGATATTGCGTCAGGACAATGTATCTAGCGCGTTGGTTGGGGCGAGCCGTCCTGAGCAAGTGGTGCAGAATGTGGAAGCCTCGGGTATCATCTTATCTGAAGAGGTGCTTACGCGAGTTGAGCAAATACTAGCTTAAAGTACGAGTTCGAATATAATAGATCAATATATCTGCCCCTGTAATGATGCGTATAAGCATATCATTACGGGGGATTTTGCATTGTCCCGAGACTAAAGTCCAGTATCGAGCTAGACCTCGGACAGTTATGCCTATGATATTCTTTTGTTACACTGGATAGTGAAGAATGACTACATATGAGGTGGATATAATGATAGCAAATATAGAAGACAAGCATTTGGAGAGTAGCATATATGTGTTGCTGACCGACACGGGTACCTTGTTCGGATCGTTGATTAAGCGTTTTACAGCCGCTCCTTATAACCATGCTTCTCTGGCACTGGATGTTGAGCTAAATGAAGTGTTCAGTTTCGCTCGTAAGCAGCCCAATAATCCTTGGATTGCAGGGTTTGTCGAAGAGGATGTGTATGAGGGGACCTTCAGTCGCTTTCCTAATACTCGCTGTGCATTGCTCCGATTACAGGTGTCGAAACAGCAATATACCGATGCGATTCGGATCGTTCGATCTTTTCAGGATGAGCAGCAAGCCTATAGATACAACCTGGTTGGGTTATTGGGAGTGTTGATGGATCTCGACCTAAACGCGAAGAATGCTTACTTTTGCTCTCAATTTGTAGCAGAAACACTACGGAATACGGGTCTTTCTCTATGGGAGCGACCGTCAGCATTAGTGACGCCTAACGACTTTCTTTGTCATCCAGCTTTTGAAATATTGTACGAAGGACCTCTTTACAACTATTCGCTACTCGATAGAGACAGGTTAGGGTACAAGCCGCATGCGGCCGATGCCTCAATCCAATTGGAGCGACAGGCATTATGATAGATGCAATGGTCGCAGAAAAATTATTTCGAGTTGATTGAATTACCAAAGGCTCACGTACACCTCTTAGATAGGGATGCGTGAAATCCAGAGGTTTTTTTTATTGAAATAAAAGTTATTTTAAAAGTAAAAATAGTGTTGTATCGGTCAAATTTGTCGATTATGTGGCATTTACGGTCCACTTATAATAGTACATAGTCAGTCAATGGGGTCGTGCAATCAACGGCTATGATTTCATGTAAGTGCTTACATAAATGAGGAGGAGGTACATCGTGAAACCAAAAGTATTTACTCGGAATCGTGCTGTTGGCATGTTTTTCTTACTTGTTATATTTATTATCGGTACATGTGTAGTGATGGGGATGTCATCGCAAAAATCGAGTGATGAGGTTGTATTTGCAATCGACACTTATGAAGTGACGGATTCGGAGTTTAATGCCTTTTTACAAAACAAGAAGGCACTAACGGCAAGCTATTTCAAACGAACTTATGATATTGACTATAGTGAAGACTTTTGGACTTCTTCATTTAACGGCGAGAACCCGTTAGAGTATGCGAAACAACAGGTTATGGATGATTTGTTAAAGGTAAAGATTGAGCAAATCATGATGAAAGAAAATGGTGTGGTTAGTGATATTTCGTATAAATCTTTTTTGAAGAGTTTGGAATCAGAAAATAATGAACGACAACGCAAGCTTAAAAATAATGAGCCTATCTACGGTCCAAAGAATTACGGCGCACAGGAGTACTATTCATATTTGCACAGTATCAACTATCAGAAATTAATTGATAAATTATCGAAAGTAGCTTCAAATACATTATCTGATGACGCAGTACAACAAATGTATGAAGATATGAAGCTAGATTACTTTCATAAAGGGTACAGCTTTGATTACGAGAAAATATCTTTAATTAGTGAATCTGGTGGCTCGAAGGAGGCATTAGAGGAAATCCAACATATCTCAGTTTCAAATGATGTTTCTTTAGAAGAGGCGGCAAAATTAATAGGTCAATCTGTAAGAGTAGAGTCAATGACGTTGGATCTAGATGAAGTATCTAAGGATGATACGTTGTCACAGCTTCTTTATGAAACATTCTTGGAATTGAACGATGGAGAATTTAGTGAGGTAGATCAAATAAGTAGTGAATCATTTATGTACAGGATCTCTGAAAAACAAGATAAAGGCTTTGAAAAGTTCGATGATGTTAAAAGTGCAGTTATTCAGATCCATGTTCAAGGTCAACTTGAACAAAAGGTAAGCCAGCGTTTAAGTGAAGCTAAAGTTCAAATGAACGAGGAGGTGTTTAATAAAATAGCGTTCACTTAACACTTTTTTATAATATGAAAACAGGGGGATAATACTTTGAAAAAGCAGCCAATTAAACTCAAGTTTGTTTCAATGATACTTTCTGCTTCACTTGTCGCTATGATGATCATTCCAGCCCTACCTGTGCAGCAAGTTAGCGCGGCCCCAGAAAATATGGGTGCAGAGAAGATCGGAACACGAGTAGTCTCTGGCACTACGTACTATGTTAGCAATGGTGGTGACGATAATAATGATGGTAAATCTGAGGCTAAGTCATGGGCAACACTAGAGAAGGTTAACAATCAGCATTTTCAGCCCGGTGATCAAATATTGTTCAAGGCAGGAAACGTATGGAACGGCTCTATAAAACTAAGAGAAGTATCGGGTACGAAAGTAGCACCGATTATTTTTGATAAATATGGCAGTGTAGATCCAGATGTAAGACCGATCATTAACGGAAATGGTACGACTACAACAGAAGTCTCGGCCATCGTTAAAAATTATACTGGGGTTAAAGACAAAACGATGTCTGCTACGATCGATGTGGTAGATGGAAGTTACTTGGAATTTCACAATTTTGAGTTGACGAATAAAAATCCTAACGTTGTCTCTCAAAGAGCAGGAATTAACATAAGAACAGCGTCAACCACGGTGCAGGAATGGGAAGCCAATCGACATCAAGGGATTGTTATCAAAAATAACTATGTTCACGATGTAGATGGTAACCCAACGGGGTGGAAAGTTGGTAGTGGAGGAATTCTAATCCTTGGTAATATCACGGATGTGCTCGTCGAGGGAAACATCGTAAAGCATGTTGATATTGAAGGTATAAGAAATGCAGGATTATATAAAGAAGGCGATATTAACGCGAACTTTCCAAGAGTATTTGAAGACATTATATTCAACAACAACTATGTAGAAGATACACAGGGCGATGCATTTGTCATGAGCAACGTAGGGAAGAACGGCAGAATGGAATACAACACGGTCGTTAAACATTCTTCAAAAAATGTAGGGAATGTCAACTATGCTGGCCTATGGGTCATCGGTGTGAAGGATATGATTATGCAATACAATGAAGTATACGGAGGCGTCTACGGCTATAACGATGGTCAAGCATTCGACGTTGACATGTTCTGCGAAGGAACGCTCTATCAGTACAATTACAGCCATAGTAATCGAGGCGGATTCATTCTATTTATGGGTGGGTCGAAGAATTCATTAGTCCGTTATAATGTGAGTGTGAATGATGGAGATGGAAGATATATATTTCATTACTTACCAACCTCTGCGGGGGATGCCCCACTTATCCATAACAATACATTTTTTACGGATTCAAATATTAATACAAAATTGATCAGCGATCCAGGAAAATATTTGAGATTCTATAATAATATTTTTTACTCCAAGGCAAATACAACGCTTGGTCAAGATCGATTTGCTGGCGGTGAAGTGAAGAATAATATTTTTTATCCAGGTACTGGATATCAAGATGCAGTATTAACAGGGATCTCGTTAGCAGATAATTTGTTTGAAAGCCCACAATTTGCAAGAGCGGGTGAAGAACCAAATGATATTATCAATATGGCTAATGGAATGTTTGATGTGGAGAAATTGAACGGCTATAAATTGTTACCAGGTTCACCGGCTATCGATGCAGGGTTGGATATGAGCACGATCACACCTTCGGTATGGCCTACTGCCGATAAAGATTTTTTCAATAATTCGTTAACAGACGGGAAAGTAGATATCGGTGCGCATGAGTATTCGAACGATGCACCGATCAATCAATCACCGGAAATTATGCCGAAGACAATTACGCTTGATCGCACGGCATTAGATCTCTATTCCAAACATGTGGGAACTAAGTTAATTGCAACAGTGGGTCCTGAAGAAGCTTGGTTTAGTACTGTCAAATGGTCCAGCAGTGACCCATCCGTTGCAACTGTGAATATGAGTGGATTTATTACTCCTATGATCGAAGGTGTAACGACGATTACTGCTGAAAGCACAGTGGATCCGACTGTGAAAGCAGTGGCGCATGTAACTGTTCATGAACCATCTCCAATTGTGACTTATAAAGTTGCTACAGATGATACAGAGTTATCAGATGCAAATCCATCTATCGAGTTACGCATTGATGGTGTTACTGAGGATAATATAGCGATGAGTCATGCACCTTTTTATAAAGTAGAATACGAAACAGATAGTAAGCATGTTAGCGTGGATTCTTCAACTGGAAAGCTTGAGGCTACTGGTGATTTATCAGGTGTGAAGGAGATTGAAATCAGCGCTAAGGTGCAAGAATACAAAGAGCTTGTGTACTCGGAAAGTTTTGAATCAGGCTGGGGAGATTTTATACCTGAAACGGGTATAAGCATTACGACGGGCAGGATTTCAGATAAAGTATCCTATCAGGGTAAACAAAGTGCGTTATATGAAGTTGGTAATGGAAGTAATGCAATTCAGAAATTATTTGGAGCGAGTCAACAGGGCGTCGTTACTATGATGTTGTATGATGATGCTTCTAAGAATGGAAATACGCGAGTTGTTGCACATGTTGGTAATAGTAGAAGCAGTTTGTTAGCAGGTTTGGGTATACTTTACGATGGTAATGTTACTTACGGTTCGTTAGACAATTATTCTGTGCGCGCAAGTGGCGCATCAACATCATGGATACCTACTTCTGTGAAACGAAGTAAGGGGTGGCATGAGTTGAAATGGGACTATACATCGGGAACAGATTTGAAGATGTATATTGATGGTGTGCTTGTCCATACTACGACAGTCATCAAAGACTTTGACCGAATCGTACTCGGGTATTTATGGGATAGTGCCAATGGACGTACGTTTGCATTTGATAATATTAAATTTTCTAAAACAAATGAATTGATGACGAAATCAGTGGACTCCATTAAGATTCCTGTGAATTTTGTGGATAAGGAATCGCTGCGTAACGCTAATTTACTAGCTCAAAGCATATATGATGCGGCAGTTGCAGGGACAGAGCCTGGACAATATCCAGAAGGTTCGATGACTGTGTTAAATGATGCGATCATTGTTGCACAAACTGTGTTGAATAAACTGAAGGTAACGCAAACTGAATTAGATGCAGCGGTCGTTGCATTGAATGCAGCGGTGGAGGTATTCGAAGCATCAGTGAACAAAGATCCAGATGCACCAGTGAACACAGAAAAGTTAAGTAACGCCATTTCGGTGGCACAAGCTGTGTATGATAATGCAGTAGAAGGTACAGATGCTGGTCAGTATCCAGAAGGGGCAAAGATTCAATTGGAGCTTGCAATTGACGAAGCGCGAGTCATACTGGGCAGTGATGAAATAACACAAACTGAAATAGATGCAGCAGTCGTTGCATTGAACGCAGCGGTGGCATTATTTACATCAATTGTAATACCAGATCTGACTACGCCAACGTGGAGTAATGGATTATTGTCTGCTTCAAATGTAGGAACATCTAGATTAACATTGAACTGGTCCGGAACGGTGAATACAACAGATGTAACAGAATATAAAGTCTACAAAGATGGGTTGACCCTGGGAACAGTAACGGGCTCCGTATACAGTTACGAGGTAACCGGATTGAATTCTGATACCTTGTATGCTTTTAAAGTAGAGGCTGGTAATGGAAACAGTAAGTGGAGTACAGATGGCCCGGATGTAGCGCAACGCACTATAGTAGAAATGACAACACCGGGTGGTGGTGGATCTACTGATGGTGGCTCAGATCCTATTAAGAGTCCCGATGGAGGTAAAGATGGAGAAGTAACTGCTCCTGGAAACACAGGAACAGAAGGTGATAACAATGGTTCGACACCTCATGTGACTCTTACAGATGTTAACGGACATTGGGCATCGAGTGCAATTCAACAAGCAGTGAAGCTTGGATTTATTAAAGGTTATAGTGATAATACGTTCCGTCCAAATGCTAAAGTAACGCGTGCAGAGTTTGCTACGATGTTGGGACGCGCATTGAAATTAGAAGGTAAAGAGAGTGTAAGTTTTGCCGATCTTGATATAATTCCAGCATGGGCAAGAACTTTCGTAGCAGGGATTGTAGATGCGGGGATTGTCAATGGCTATAACGATAACACTTTCCGTCCTACACAGGATATTACACGTGTAGAAATTGCGGTTATGATTGTTAGAGCGCTTGATCTTCCACTTGATTCAAATGTAGACTTCACATTTGAAGATGCAGATAAGATCCCAGCATGGGCTAAACCGTATGTAGCTGCAGCGGTAAAAGCAAAACTACTTCAAGGTAGAGACACGAATGAGTTTGCTCCCACGGATCGTGCAACAAGAGCAGAAGCGGTTACTTTAATTTTAGCCTTGTTGAACAATGAACAATGAACAATGAATAAGTAATAAATAGATCGGGGAAGTGCCGCGTTTCGCGGACACTTCCTCGATTTTTTGTTCTACAAGAAAATAAGGGAACCGCCTCCTCCAGCCTATTTCCCATAGGTATTAAGGAGGAATTCTTCCAAATCTATTCATTATTAGGTTGTTCTCTCCGATATCTATTCTTTGTTGGTAAATAATAACTAGGAGAGATTATTGGTGGGAAATCGTAGGGATGGAAGATTTAGAACAACAGTCCGAACAGGATTCAACATGGTATTGGCTTTCATCGTGGTATTAAGCGTCATGATGAGTGTTACAAGTGTAGTTGATGCGGAAAGTGAAAGTACGGAGATTAATTGGGTAGAGGGCACAGGACAAGAAGTGGAACTTGGCACGATAGCAACACTTAAATTACAGCCAGATCTGATATTTCTAGACAAAGATGATACGGTGGCAAATGAGTTGTCTTACGGTGGAGTCCCAAGTTACAAGGAAATTGGATCTGTATTTCCAATGGATGAGAATGAAACATGGGCCGTGTTCTTCGATTATGATGATATTGGTCATATTGCCGATGACGAGAAGAACGATATCGACGCGGATGCATTGCTACAAAGTTATAAAGACGGAACGGAAGAAGCCAATAAGGAAAAAGAAGAAGCAAACCACTTATTCGTGGATCGTTGGGACGTTCCGCCGACCTATGATGACAATCTACATAGTTTGAAATGGTCACTTCTTGCTCATGACAACAACAATGAGACGATTATCAATTACAACGTTCGTATATTGACGAGAGAAGGTTATATCTCTGCTGTTCTCGTATCGGATCCTGAACATTTGGCAGAGGACCGTAAGTCATTTGAGAATATCGTATTATCCAACTTTTCAGTAGTTTCAGGCGAAGGTTACGCAGAATACGATGAATCGACTGATAAATTGGCTGAAATGGGCCTGACCGGGCTCATTGTGGGTGGAGCTGGATTAGTCGTGGCGAAGAAGGTAGGCTTAATTGCCATGCTTGTCGTGTTACTCAAGAAGTTTGGGATTATAGCGGTTGTTGCTATCGGTGGATTATTTAAATTTCTGCGTGGAAAAGGTAAGAAGAAAAATACGGACATGACTCCGAACAATGATACGGATGTTCGACCAGAAAATTAAGTTTGAGTGAAGACTCTTAAGTTTTTTATGAAGAGTGAGCCCGTTCGTATGGGGAGAGAGCAGGTCAAGGTGGTTATCCTTGATCTGCTCTTTGTCATTCTTCAGATGAACTCTTTCAGCAAGGGCATCTCACCCAGAGGGGGATTTCTTACACATAATGCTTCGTGATGAAGGTAGTGAAGGTGAGACCAGAATAGATACATAAAGTACATTTAATTAGCAGGAAAAGTAGGGAAAGAGAGAATTAGTTGTAAAAAGGACAGTTAAAAATGGCGATCACGCTGAAAAGTGGAGTTTCCAGTAATTTAGATGTACTCCATGCAACTAAAGTTAGCTTCAGAGGGATTGGGTTGAATTTAGATGTACTTATTGTACCTAATAGTGAATGGTTAATAGTTTATTCGTACCAATAGCCTTTAATTCCTGTCTGTATGCGGATCAACGCTTCGAGATAATAATAATCGCCCCAAATCATATAATCGTCGGGAGCACGATCGCCTCTGACATGATAGGAAGCATGCTTCAACAATCCTTCCGCATCCTCAATATCTGTCGTTGCATATTTGTTAACTAAAGATTCCATGCTATCCAGGATCGCTTTCTCGAATATGTTGCGATCGGGATCATTTACATCAAGAAGATCTACCAATTCGAGCAAGCCGCAAGCGGTAATCGCAGAAGCTGAACTGTCTCGTGGTGTCGCTTCTTCAAGGGGTACATCGAAATCCCAGTACACAACATGATCTTCAGGTAGACGTTGGATGAAGTAATGTGCCATTTGTTTCGATGTCTCCAGAAATGAAGCATCCTTCGTATAGCGGTATGCTAGAGCAAATCCGTAGATTCCCCAAGATTGACCACGTGTCCAGGTAGACCCATCCTCATATCCTTGATGTGTTCCACCACGAAAAGCATGTGCGGTCTTTGGATCGAAGTAGAACGTATGATAGGAAGAACCGTCACCACGAACGAGAAACTTTTGGCTTTTTAATGCATGCTGGTACGCGATATCGTAGTACTTACGCTCACCCGTCTGTTCGTAGGCCCAGAATAGCAACGGAAGATTCAATAGACAGTCAATAATGATCCGTCCGCCGTTTTCTGGATCGTCTTCTTTGCCCCATGCTTGAATGATTCCCATGGCTGGACGGAAACGGTCATATAACGTCTCAGCTGCTTGCAGTGCAACGGCACGAGCTTCTTGGCTCCCGGTCACGCGCCACTGAGCTACCGCGGATAACGAATAAAGAAACCCGATATCATGATGATCTAATGCAACATGACGTTCTACACGGTCTTTGAAGTTGGCAAGGAAGGATTCTGCCGCTTCCTTATAAGAAGATTCATGGCTATATTCGTAAGCAAGCCACATCATACCGATGTAGAAGCCTTCGATCCAATCATCGTTCTCACCCCATTCATAACGCTGTCCTTCAATAATATGAGGCAGTTTATTCGGGTGTTTAGCTATATTGTTTTTAACTTTAAGGATCGCATCTTCAATCGCATTCTTCCACATATCACGTCAACTCCTATTTCAATGTATAATATATCGCACCAGATTTAAGATCACGTACCGTAACGCTCCCATCCAGATCTTGTTCCACAGCAGGTGGGGTTAACCAATATTCCAGGTTATCCTTGCTATATGTAGCCCCGAATACGGCTGAGATTAACAAATGCTCTCCCGGTTCCAATCGATTTGTCAGCGTAGGAATCATCGTACGGGGGTGGAGTAGGTTTGTATTGGGATCCGGATAGATCATTTGAGCTTGTCCGAAACCTTTAACATTTACAATACCGCTTAACCCCCAAGGCAATTGAGCTAATACACTCTCAGGCTGGGACACAAGCATATCTTGTTCATTAATCGAGAAATCACGTGGTTGTTGAATAGCGAATCCACCTTCAGCTACATCTAGTTGGCGCTGTGTGTTTATCCGATGAATTCGGACATGCCACATCCCTGCGGGAATGATCCATGTCTGAACTTCCACATTACGCCAAGGAAGCCAGCGTGAATAAATCGATTGTTCCTCAATACGGTACTCCTCACAGAACCGGCGTACCCGGTAATGATCATCGCATTCGCTTAGCGCTAACATCGAATCGTAGGCGCCTTGAATGAGACCATGGTAACCTTTCGGAACGCTAAATCCAAATCGTGTGGAATACGCAAATTTGGAGTACTTTGCGGCACTATGTGCCATATCAAAGTTTGCCATCTGACCTGCAACATAAGCAACGACATGCTTATTCCCTTCAGGACGGCTAATGGTCATTCGCGCATGTGGCTGAGCGACTAAAGATTGCAATACCGGCAACGGTTCTTCTTCGGCTTGCCAGAATGGATGTTCGTCAGGTAAAGAAAGAATGAGAAAAGCTTTAAATGACCAATAGGAAGAACCTGGTGCATTGTAACATTCACCCATCATCAGATTCGGATAGGCATATCCGATACTTAGCAGACCATCAGATGTAAAGATCGGCTGCTCAAACCACCAACGTAGATGACGAAGAATAATCCCCTTCATAACTCCAAGCGAGAAGGGCTGAACATCTGCATACACAAGCGCACTCCAAAAAGAAACTTGAGCGAACCGATAAGTGAGACTCCGTCCGAAAGGAATGCTACTACCATCCTCGGCAAACCAATAAATGAAATCCTGTGCAAATTGCTTGGCCCGTTCCCGATAGCGTACAGCACGTTCAGGATCATCTTGTTCCATTAAATTGGCATAGATGAGAGAATAATAATGCATCGCAAACGGGATGTAGTAATCTCGTTGATCCGTGTCACCATCCGAGTACCACCCATCACTTAAATAATAGGAATCGATGATTTCGAGGTATTTATCCATAATGACTTGATCATGCGGTAAACCGACCTTTTTAAATCCAATATTTACGAGAACCGTGAACATCAGCCAGTTGTTCGGATTGGAACGATCAACCAGATTAATTTGATTTAACCACCGATACACATTTTGCTTTTCCTTGTCCGTCAATGGGTCCCATATTTGGTGCGGTGCGAGTGCCAGCCCTAGACCAAGCACAGACTGTTCGACCATCCGTTGATCTTTCGTTCCGAAATCACCCCAATATTCTGCATGTCCCGGATCTGTTCCATGGATGATCCCCTGTAGGTACATTGGCCACAAATCTGAATCCCCGCCGCCGCAAGCATGAGGAACAAGTCCCCATAATGGACGGGAAAATGCCTCCATGAGTGCAATAGATTCGTTATGTATTGCTCCCGTTGCTCCAAGATCCAAACCGGCGTATCCAGGTGTGAAATGGCCCTTCAAAGGTTCGAATGTTGCTGTTACCGCTTGTTGTAAATCCGCTTTACTGCGAAATTGTTTCCAGGCTGGTTCTGTTGTTCGTTCCATGAAATCCATCCACCTTACCATCTGTTATCTTATTTCCAAGCTGAATATTCACTAGGCTTCATACCTATCTCACGCTTAAATAACTTAATGAAGTAACTCTTATTGGCATACCCTAAATAATCCGAAATCTCCTCAACGGCTTTGTTCGACTGTTGCAGTAATTCCTTCGCTTTTTGTAACTTCACCATATTGACGTACTCGATGAAGTTCTGATTCGTTTCCTGTTTGAATAATCGACTGAAGTAACTTGAATTCAAGTTCAAAGAGTTAGCCATATCTTCTAACGTAATTTTCTCCGTCACATGTTGAATGACAAATTGTTGGGCCTTGATTATTTCTGGTCGTTTAGAACTGACAGCCAGGATGCTTAATTGTTGAGCAAGAGCATTTAAATATTGTATAAACCACTCCTCGAAA
Source organism: Paenibacillus sp. FA6 (assembly GCF_051550225.1). NCBI lineage: Bacteria > Bacillati > Bacillota > Bacilli > Caryophanales > Paenibacillaceae > Paenibacillus > Paenibacillus sp. FA6. Next base: position 5,497,086 of record NZ_CP188820.1, read on the forward strand.
TGATCTAACGTTTCAATAGAATTCACTACATCATACAGCTTCTCACTCGACAAATCCTGATGATATTGAAGCGTAACCTTCGTTTTCATTTGCAGATCCAACAGTAATTGCAAGACCATTTCTTTCACGTCACTTGGGTGGAACTTATGGGTTCTTACCCAGTCTGCCCAACCGATGATCTTATCGCGCAACACCTCAGGTAGATTGAGTGCAATATTATTGTTGATATCAGAGAAGAACTGCGAATATCCCTTATGCATATCCTCTTGAGAGAATGGGAAAAATTCAAATCGGTGAATCTTGGATTCTCTTAAATAAAAGCTAAGCTCTGGTTGTTTAAGCATCGGTGTCAGCACACTTTGAATTTCTTTCGGATTAAGAGACTCCCTTCCCATAAGACAGGAGACAGATATTTTCAAATACTGCTTAATCGCTGCAATACCTCGTTCCATGGCGTAATATAACATTTGTTGCTCTTTTGCCGGATCATCACAACAGAATAGAATGACCAGCTGCTTGTTACTGAATCGAAAAGTTACACATCTGGTTGACTCCAAAATATCCTGCAAAATATTCTCAACCGCAAAAACAATCGTATAATCATTCATTTTACGAGATCTGGCCAAAGTGGACATACGATCAATAGAAATGACAATCGGAATATAATATTTGGATTCGAGACTAACGCCATTCAACCGGGCTTGTTCGATCCATTCATCTTTCTTACTAGACGCTTGATATAATGTATCTTTTAGAAACTTCTCCTTGAAAGCAGATTGATTCACGAACTGTTTGTGCTTATATAGAAGCATATCTTCGGAGCTTTTCTTCTTTGAATTCATATCGAACACGATCGTTTTCAGAATACTCTGTAGCTGATCAATATCTAAACTTTCTTTTAAAATATAATCGCTTACATTAAATTTCATCGCTTGCTGTGCATACTTAAATTCATTGTGACATGACAACACAATGGCCTTAAACTTCGGATGAACAGTAGCGAATTTCTCTAACATTTCTAATCCATTCATTTTGGGCATGCCGATGTCCGTAATAATAATATCTGGGTAGTTCTGATTGGAGGCTTCCCAAGCTTCAAGACCGTTCGAGTAGCAGCCAGTAAGCTCAATGCCTAATTCCCTCCATGAAACAGTCTTTGAGAGATATCGTAATACCGGATAATCATCATCCACTAGAATTGCTGTCAACAAGATTACCACCTGCACTTTCTACTTCGGATGGGAATTTCAATGTAATGACCGTACCCACATCGGACTCACTTTGAATATCCACTTGGAAACGACTTCCGTAAACTAAGCGCAACCGCTGAACAACATTTTTTACACCGATACCTGAGAATCCTTTACGTTCACCTTCTTGAGCATCATGTTCATCCTCAATCTTTGATCGAAGCATGTTCAGTTGAGGCTCCATCATACCCTTACCATTATCACGAACGGATATATTCAAATACTCAGATTCATCTTCATACGTATAATGAGCATTGATGAATATTTGACCGTCAAATTGTTCGAACCCATGAATAATAGAGTTCTCAATCAGCGGTTGAATCATAAATCGTGGAACCAGAGCCTTGCCGCACTCATCTTCAAAGTGATATTCTAAATCAACTTGATTGGCATGACGGAAATTCATCAGTTTCACATAATGAAAAACAGTATCTACTTCTTCTTGAAGAGGAATAAGCTCATTATCACGATTAATGGTCATTCGTAATAAAGAAGACAGCGAGCCGATTAATTCCGAATTTTCTTTATCCCCTTGAAGTAATATATTGAGACGAATCGAATTCAATAAATTGAACATGAAATGCGGATTAATTTGTGCTTGAAGCATTTCAAGCTCAGCTTTCCGCTTCTTCGCCTGTTCCATCATAATTTGCTCAAACATCGATTGAATCCGATCCAGCATGTGATCAATCGTACGAGCAAGACGACCCACTTCATTATTGCCCCGAATACCATTGCGCTCATCAAGTTGCCCACGCCCAATGTTTGTAACAAATTTACTTAAATCGGCAATCGGTTTTGTTAATGCGGAGATAAGTATAATCAACAAAATAAAGAACAAAGTGAAGAACAACGATTGAACCGTGAAACTAATAAATAAAATCTGTTTATTCTTCTGGATGGCCGCTGAAAAAGGAATTAAACTGACCACGCGCCAATCGTTGCTTTCTAGCCGTTGCTCGGCATAAATATATTTGATGCCTTCAATTTCAATCGTTTGCGAGTTTGCATCTTTCGTCCACCAGGGAATGGCCTTTCCGATTTCTGTCTGGTCTGTATGAGAGATGATGACACCATTGTTGTCTATTAGAATCATTTCTTGGTCAGCGTTATTCGCTAAATGAGAACGGATGATTCGTTCATTCACATTCACTACCAGATAACCAATCGAATGGTTGTTTACTGTGCGCTTGATCGGTCGTCCAACGGTAATCCAATGAGCTGAATTGTTATTATAATTAAATTTCTCTCCCAACCAATATGCTGAGAATATCGGCATATCTTTCAAATGGGGGAACCATTCTTTTCCATAAAATATCGTTGGATTAAATTCACTATACGAATAACTGGTGTAAATATAATTGTTTTCCCCTAGAATAGTGACATAAAAGTCGTCTTTTAAAGTGAAGAGATCATCTAGAGTACTGGATAATCGGCTATAGTTAACCCAATAATCTTGTTTCTGTTCTTTAGTTGTTAACTGATCTTGATTCACCAATAATATTTTCCGAAGTTCGCGATTCATCAGTACGAAGTTCGATAATTCCAATGTCTGTTCAAAAATACCGTTAATTTCCGATTTGGCAGCGACTAAAGAATCTTCTGCATTGGATATTGCCTTTTCCAAAATAATATCTCTAGTCAAATAATTGGTAAGCAAATAAATGATGATAAGTGGGATAAGGAAACAAATTAATGCCGACCATACCAACTTCATACGTAGTGAATAATCTCGAATAAACACAGAATTCAGGCCTCGTATCTAAATTAGAATTGGGACAGGGAAATGTAATATTTCCTGTCCCATCATACCTTAAGGCTTTTTATAAATATAAGAAAGTATAAGTTTCACTCGATACTCTATTAATGTTTAATTACCACTGTTGTTTTTAATAACCTCGGCAATTTTATTATCAATGCTAGTAATCGTTTTATCAACATCTTGTTTACCTAGAATATACAACTCTGCTTCAGGAATAACGACGTTCTTGGCTTCGTCAGCATACTTCGCTGGAACTGGTGCATCACCTGGAGTCGTATTTTCCATCGTGTATTTCAATGAAGCTACATCGATTTTGGAAGAGTCCTTCGTTCCAGCTACGATCGTATCAACAAGTTTACCTGTATCGGACTTCGCCCAACCAGAGAATACACGTCCACCAATTTCTAATCCTTCGCTTGTATACCATCTAATGAAGGTATAGGCTGCTTCTTTGTTCTTCGACTTCGCTGCAACACTCATATAAGTTGGTTGAACTGGTGAGTAATGATGCGTCTCACCCTCCAATTTAGGAAGCGGCGCGAATGCCGTTACGAATGTAGCTGGAATCGCATCTGTACCACCTGACTCGGCAACCATCCAATCGCCCATTGGCAACATAGCTGCAAGTTTATTGAAATATTGGTTACGGTAGGCAAGTTTCTGTGAAATAATATCTTCGTACATACTGGCACTCTTATCTTCATACATCATTTTTTTCATCATTTCTAAGTTAGTCTTTAACAAAGGTTCCGTTGCATTCGATGTTCCATCTGCTTTGAGGAATGTATTGTTAGAAGCTTTACTCATCAACTGCAATTGGAAGTAGTCAGGCCAGTTATGCAGGTATGCACCATAACGTTTCGTTGCACCTTCACCTGCTGTCAATTTTAGTGCATAGTCTTCGAATTCTTTCCATGTCCAATCCGTTGGAACAGGCAATCCAGCTTCATCGAGCATATCTTTGTTCAAGAGAACAAACCAGCGCTGCATGGATGATGGAAGGGCATAGATGGTGCCATTTACTTTGGTATCAACGAGATATTCATCTTCATACTTATAGCCATCTTTTTCAATAAAGCCTTCCAATGGCTCTAACAATCCAATGTCCGCACGTTGCGAATAGTTGGTATACGGTAATTCAATAATGTCGAGTGGGTCATTCGATGCAGCCATCAGATCCAGCTTTTGCATGGAGGCAACAGAATCACCTTTTTCATTTAGTAAATCAAGCTCAACTTTAATATTTGGATGCTTCTTCTCGAACTCAGGAATAATGGAGCTCCACTTTGCTTTAGCATCGGTTTGCCAAGTGCTTATCTTCAAAGTCACTTGCTCTTTTACTGCAGGCTTATTTCCAGCATCGGGCGTTGCATCTGTAGCTCCTGGTTTCGAGTTGCTAGCACTGTTTCCGCCGCTTCCACAAGCGGTTACAGCTAGGACTAGGGTTAAAGACAATAACATGGCGGATAATTTTCTCTTTTTCATTTTGACCCTCCTAGAAAGTATGAAATTCAATAATGTAACTGCTTACATACATAGAGTAACATAATGATTTTTGATTCGTAGTTCTCAAATTTTACTGAAGAGAAACTATTTTGACTTTTGAACTCCTATTTAAATTACCCTTTAACACCCCCGAGGGAGATTCCTTCAATGACTTGTTTTTGCCCAATAGCAAAAATAATAAGTAGAGGTAAGATTGCCGAGACAGCACCTGCCATCATAAGCGAGTAGACGTCACCATATTGGTCACCGAACAACTGAATTCCCAGCTGGATCGTAAATAAACTCTTCGTTTTCAAGAAAATCAGCGGGTACTGGTAATCATTCCATGTCCATATAAATCGTAAGATGGCATATGTCGCGATACCTGGACGGATGAGCGGAAGTGCAATTTGTAGGAAGGACCTGAAGTGCCCTGCACCATCCATACGAGCGGATTCCAGATACTCATTATTAACACCCATGAAGAACTGTCTGAGCATAAAGGCACCGATAATACTGAAACTGTTGATGAGAATTAGACCCGTATGAGTATCAATTAAATTCAACCAGTTGAACATTAGAAATTGCGGTACGAGCGACGCCTGTGGTGGAACCATATAGAGTGCGAGTACGAGCATGAACATGGCGTCTCTACCGCGGAACCGTAGTTTGGAGAAACCATAGGCGGCAAGTGCACTTATGAATACATTGATAACCGTCGTTGTAATGGTGATATACACAGAGTTCGTATAATACTTAACAAAGTCACCTGTCCATACCTCTTTATAGTTCTCAACCGCATGCCATGTGGATGGAATCCACTCAATCGGGAACTTAAACACATCCGTTTCTACTTTAAAAGAAGCCGAAAGCATCCACAGGAACGGAAGCAAGAATACAATACCAAGTAAGGACATGAAGAGGGTCCATATTATTTTTGATACATTCAACTTTTTCATTATCTAAATCTCCCTTCCGAGGCAACTTAATAGTTGACCCATTTCTTTTGTGCTAACATTTGTAAACCTGTAATCAGGAGGCACATGAGAAAGAGAATGAGTGCCATACTTGAAGCATATCCCGTTTTCAATTGATTAAAGGCAGTGTCATATAGTTCATACACGATAACGGTCGTCGAATTCGCCGGCCCGCCTTTCGTTAATACTTGAATTAAGTCAAATATTTTAAAGGTACCAATAATACCCGTCACGAGTAAGAAGAAGGTCGTTGGCGAAATACATGGAACCGTAATGCTACGGAATTTCGTCCACACATTCGCCCCGTCAATATCGGCAGCTTCGTACAGATCTTTCGGGATACTCTGTAGACCTGCAATGAAGATAATGATATTATATCCTAACAGAATCCACACTTGGATCATCATTAAAGAAGGTAATGCAAAGTCAATATCAGCCAGCCATTTCGGTGGATTCTCAAATCCGATCGATATTAGAAAGTTATTCACAGGTCCAAGCGATGGATGAAATAGAACCTGCCAAACCATGGCTACAGCTACAACACTAGAAATGTAGGGTAAGAAATAAATGACTTTAAATGTGTCTTTAAGATATACATGCTTATCAATCAAAATAGCAATTAAAAGTGCAAGTACAAGCGTAATCGGCACCGTAATAATAAAAATTAGATTGTTTAACAAACTCTTCATAAATACATCATCATGAAATAATCTAACGAAGTTATCGAACCCTGCAAATTTGATTGCTCCAATGCCAGCTACGAAATTCCAATTCGTGAAACTAAGCAACAACGAGCTTACAACTGGAATTAAGGTCAGAATAACGAGCCCGATCATTAAAGGGGCAACAAATAAGTATCCTGCGATTTGCTCCCTCACTCTCATGCTCAAGCGAGTAAATATCTTTTTCTGTTCCATGTTTCTCCTCCTCTAATCTATCTTTATATGTACTATCATTGTAAAAAAAAAAAAAGACGCTTATAAGATCTAAAAATGTTCATATTGGAACGTTTTTTACTTTTACTGTTCGTATGTAGATGACGACCGATAAGCATCACTGGTTATGATGCTTGGGGGATCTATCAATTTAACCATCTAAGATTGGCACCGATTGTACAGCAGTTTATCCATTCCATGAGAATACGCAGTGAAATCAAAGAAATATTGGATTTGATACTACGAAATCTGCTTTCCAATGCCATCAAGTTTGCCGATGCTGGCGGGAGTATCCATATAGGGGCAACAAATGACGGGGATCAGGTCTCTTATTGTCCAGAGAGTTTGTTCATCTGAATGGCGGTGCGATCTGGGTAGAAAGTATCCTGGGTGAAGGGAGCACTTTTATCTTCTCTCTTCCGGTGAATGAAGCGGGAAAAAACACGAAAACACGAATGGAACGGGAGATCGAGCTATAATGAAAGTCATAATCATTGACGATGAAAAAGCCATGCACTTGATCATGAGAAAATTTCTTGAGAAAATTCCCAATATTCAAATCATCGGCTCGTTTCAGGATACGAATTCCGCCACTTTGTTCTTAAATAATCAACCTGCAGACTTGGCTTTTGTAGATATTAGTATGCCTAATGAGAGCGGTATGCAGTTTGCCAAGAGGATGGCGGAGACGTGTAACAATCTCCATATAGTGTTTGTGACCTCTCATAAAGAATATGCTATTGACGCATTCGATATCTTTGCATTGGATTATATCGTCAAGCCTGTTTCACTGGAACGGTTGCAGAAAACGGTGAGAAGGGCGCTAGCCATTCATCCATTATCCGAAGGTACGAAAGAAGATCAGAATGCGAATCGCATCTTTATATATTGTATGGGTGGGTTAGAGGTTCGCAGCGAACAAGGCGGCGGGGTGAAATGGATATCCAGAAAAAGCGCCGAGCTATTCGGATACTTGTTATTTAATCGTGGTAGAATGGTATCGAGAACAAGACTTATGGAAGATATTTTTGGTGGCATGCCGCCAAAAAATGCGGAGACGTATCTGAATACAACCATTTATCAATTGAGGAAATCTCTTGAGCCTCACGGTTTGAAATCGCTTGTGAAATCCAATACGGACAGTTATGGCATGGATATTGCAGATGTATATATCGATTTTGTTGAATTTGAGGACAAGCTTAAAGGTTTTGACGTCATTGACGCTTCAAATCTTGACGAGGCCATCGCAATTGAAGAGCTTTTTGTTGGTGATTTATTCGGTGAGAGGGCTTTTCTGTGGGCCTTGAGTGATATAGAACGATTTGCGAGGATATATGCCGTGTTTATTAAGAAATTAGCAATGGCTTTGCTGAATGATCATGATGGAGATTCTGTTGCGGTAAGACTCCTTCATAAACTTCTTGCTCGTAATGAATTGGACGAAGAGGTTACTACATTGCTCTTGAATGCATATGCCGCGCAGATGGACAGGGGTTCCTTCATCAGACAGTATAGGCAATATGTAAAAATACTACGTAAAGAGCTTGGAATGGGTCCATCACAGAAGCTGGTTGTTCTGTATTCTCATTTATTATCTAATCTTGATAGAGTGTGATAAATATTATATCTCTTTTTGTAAACCTGCGAGGCTATATGCCGTGCAGGTTTTGTCGTTTTTGATCGAAAATCTTTCATTATTCTTTCATTGATGAAATGTAGAATTTAGTTAGAATATAACCATTATGAGGAGTGAAAGAAGAATTATGCATACAACGAGTGTAAAGACGGTTTTAAACAGGTTGGCTAATACGATGCTGAGAAGAGTTTCTATTAGCTTGTTAGCAGCTTTGATGGTAGTTTCATCATTTTCGTTTTCTTCCATGGCATCAGCTGATGCAACCACGAGCGGTGAGTGGGTACCTACTTATTTAGGTTCAGAAACCGGTGGAGGTTCTTCGCTTTATATGTATTTTGATGAAGACATGGCGCTTAATAATACTACTACTGTTAGTGATGCTACTTACTTGAAGAGTCAATTGACTATCGCGAAGGATGGCGTAAATTTTGTAGCCCTTCCAGTACAGAGTGAGGTAGAACTTTACGGAAATGAAATTGATCTAAACTACGATTTTGATGTGCAAATTGTACAAGGTCCTAACACACATATTAAAATCGCGGCTGGGGCTTTGAAAGATGTTGATGGTAATCTCAATTCAGAGTTGATCTTAGATGTAGCACCTCCAGTCATTCAAAGCGCAGCCATTAGTAATTTTAACCACGATGTGACGATTACCTTTCAAGAGGAAGTCTATGATAATCAAATATCGAACTCAGTCTCGAACCTAAAAAATTATATCAAGATACTAAGAAGTGGGGCGGATTCTGCAACAAACAATTTGACAGCTAATGATACAGTGTCAATTGAATCGGGCAAGCTTGTCATCCATTATGCACAAGCCCTCACGGGGGCGAATAATCAAATAATTATAGAAGGATATGCACTTAAGGACAGTTATGGAAATGTTAATTGGAATAGAAGTACAACTTCGCTCATTCGAGCGGATGCAGATGTCGTAGATCCATCACCTGCAGATACAACAGCACCAAAATTTGTAAAGGCCTATATTGCAAATTCAAATCATGATATCGTGCTAGAGTTTGATGAAGCTGTGTTTAATAATAAGGCCACATTAGATAGCTTAAAATCAACAATATATTATCAATACTACACTAATGGTCAGTGGTTTTATAATGCTCCTTCGGATTTAACTTTTACATTCTCTGGAAACGCCTTGATCATTCATTCACTACAACCATTGAATGGTCAATATTACTTACAATTTCAGCCGTATTCATTTAAAGATGCTTCAGGTAACACTCACACTGGCGCTGTAAACATGAATTGGATCTACTCCCGTCAATCATTAGATCTTTACACACCATACATTACGCACAATGGTAGTTGGTTGAATCTACCCTTTAGTTACAATCCTGTGGATGCTACTCAAGATTCTGAGGGAGTATCGCACTTAAAGGAGAAGATTTCAATTTGGGATGGAACTAACTTCTCTTCTTTAACCGAAAATGATGTTGTGTCCATCCAAGAGGACAAGCTCGTCATTATATTTCATGAAGCGAAGACAAGTAACTCAGTTAGGATCAAAGTAGAAGCAGATTCACTGAGTGATGATCACAACAATGTACGAAACACAGAGATTGATAGTACGATTGGCTATAACACTCCTGAAATTACAGGATATCTCTTTAGTAATGCACCTAGTGAATTGACATTTGAAGACAATGGATTATGGAGAAATAAAGTAAGTAACATTACCATATATGATAATAATGCTGGTACTACAAGAATATTATTACCCCTCACAGAATACACGATAACTGCGGGCAAGCTTACGATAAACCCGGGCGTTTTCCAAAAGGGTGTCAGATATTCTATTTACATCAACGCAGAAGGGTATAGTTCAAAATATCTGTACAATAGAGCAACCGAATCGTCTGAAGTATTCTACATGACAGCGCCTGTGATAACTACAAATAACGGACTTACTGCAAAGATAAATGTATTTAATGCGTTCCTATATAATTACGGTTCCTACAATAGTACTGGAACACAATCGGTCATCTTTGAATTGATGAAGGGTAATACACCTGTAAGCATTGTTGAGGCTAACCTCAAGGTGGGTACAGGAACGTATTCAGCAAGCTTCAATGTAACTGACCCTACGAATAAGGAGTATACGGTTAAAGCATTTCTCGTAAATAAATTTAATAATGATTTTACAAGTGTTGGTACAAATATGGCGACACAAGCTACGCAGACTGAAATGGATCTGATGTTGAATAATGAGTATGGAAATACTAACGGCAACGACGATTAATTCTATGGAGAAACTCTTAATCGCTTATTGAAGGAAAAATGAAAGTGAGGAATGTCAAAGTGAAATTACGTAAGTTAAGTGTCATGTTAATTCTAGCGCTCTGTGTATCGCTAGTACCCATAAGTGCATTTGCAGCAAGTTCAGCAATTACGTTGAATGCTGTGGCACCCATCGAACAAGGCGGTTCAGTTACAATCTCAGGTACATCTACATTAGACGAAGTAATAATTCAAGTGTTGCGTCCAGGCAATAATAGTACTGTATTTTACGATATTACGAAGGTCACTAATCGTCAATTCTCTAGTGCATTCACTTTGTTAGGTTCAGAGGCTGCTGGAACCTATAAGGTAGTTGCTGGCCAAGGTAATCAAGTGGATACGAAAGATCTAGTCGTTACTGTATCCGATATTATCGTACCACCCACACAGCCGATTGATCCTCCAGTTATAACAGTACCGGATGGTCCAACACCCGGACCTGGCTCGGGACCAACAGGCGGATCTGGCTCGGGAGCAGCACCCGGAGCTGGTCCGGGTGTAGCACCTGTATCCGGTAAACCAGTAACTCCACCGTCAAGTAATTCGGTCGTAGTGAAGGTAGATACAAGCAATAATATTGTGAAATCTACTACAGCAGCAAATGGTCGTGTTACGAACATTGTCACTCAAAACGATGTGGCGCTTGCTGCTGCATTAACACAAGCAGCAGGTCAAAATAACCAAGGTGATGCTCCAATCGTCTCTCTTTCTTTCAACAACCAGACGGGGGAAGGAGTTACATTCAGCGTTGCGTCATCTGTATTGGCTTCTGCTGCGATAAAAGCACCGAATACCATCATTTCATTCCAAACGAATGATGGAGAATATTCATTACCTATTAGCGTATTAGATTTTGTAGCACTTGCGCAAAGCTTAGGTACTGCTAATGAGAACATTAGTATCCAAGTCAATATTTCTATTTCAGATACAGACATGAATGCTAAGATCAAAGCGAGTGCTAAGAACATTGGCACTTCCCAGATCGGTAGTGCGATTGAATTTTCTGTTCATGGTGTAGGAAATGGAAAAACGATCGAGATCAATAACTTCGGTAGTACTTATGTATCAAGATCGATCGTATTAACAATTTCGTCGAGTGCAGATACTTCGACCGTTGTTCTCTATGATCCAGCTACAGGTAAATTTTCTTTTGTACCCGCGGTATTTGCACAACAAACAGACGGTACAACTAAAATCACATTAAAGCGTAATGGGAATAGTATCTATACTGTGCTTTCCTCAACTAAAACATTCACTGACATAAACAAGCACTGGGCAAAAGATGATATTGAGCTTCTCGCATCCAAGCTAGTCGTAAATGGGGTAACGGGTTCTAGCTTTGCTCCAGAAAGTAACATTACACGTGCAGAATTCACAACTTTGTTAGTTCGTTCATTAGCCCTAACGGATGATGTAGCTTCCGCAAGCTTCAAAGACGTTAAATCAAGTGATTGGTTTGCAGGTGCGATAGGGGCGGCTGTTAAAGCGAAACTAGTTGATGGTTATAATGACAACAACTTTAATCCAAATGCTACGATTACTCGTGAACAAATGGCGGTTATGGTTTCCAGAGCCATTAATATAACGGGAATTAAGGTGGATAATGTAGCTGCATCAAGTACTGTCCTGGCTAAATTCAGTGACAAAGCATCGATTAGTAGCTGGGCACAAGAGGCTGTAGCACAATCTGTTGAAGCTAATATTATTTCCGGTATGACTGATAAGACGTTCGTCCCTACAGCGAATGCGACCCGTGCTCAAGCGGTAGTTATGCTGAAACGATTGTTGCAATATACGAGCTTTATCAATTAAACAAGGCTTGTATGATCCCCTTTAAGTAAACACTCGAAAAAAACCACATGTTATCATGGGGTAAGAGTGAACTTGAAGGGGATTTTTTATGGAAACAAAATGTAATTCATACCTCCCGCATGCTTCCTAAGCTAGGAATCTGTGCGAAATCACCAGAAGATATGCAAAAGAACGGGACCGAGTTTTTCTGATTTTATTCACAAAAAAAATCTTCCATGAAGCAATAAACATACAAGGGCAAATATGGTATAATTAAACACATAATGATGTGTCGGTGTTCATGTAGCGATGTATAGAACAATATACTTATACTAGGGATGATGGGGAGAGAGTAGAAGATGGCTCAGAATATGAAGGGCAAAGTCGTTGCGATAGCTGCTTCTCGTAAAGTTGCTGAAATGGCGAAATTAGTAGAAAACATGGGAGGAACCCCACTCCATCGTCCTGCACAGGGAACCGTGTATCAAGACGATGAGAAGCTTCGTGAAGGGATAGTCTCATGGATCCAAGATCCGCCGAAATGGGTCATCTTCACGACGGGGACAGGCCTCGAAGCACTATTTAAAATGGCTGATAATATAGGAGTAGCAGATAAATTTCTTGAGATACTATCGAAATCATCCATAGCGGCTCGGGGTTACAAGACGGCTAATGCTTTGAAAAGGCGTGATTTAACTATTACGGTTAGAGATGATGATGGAAGTAGTGCCGGACTAATGCGTTCATTTGAACCACATGATCTAGAAGGGGCTAGTGTCATTCTACAGCTACATGGTGAATCAGCACCAAAGCTTACAAAGTGGCTAGAAGAGCAGGGAGCAACAACAACATCATTATTACCTTATCGTCATGTGCCACCAGAAGAGCATCAATTAAAGCAACTTTTTGAAGATATTGTGCAAGCCAATGTGGATGCTGTCACCTTCACAAGTGCACCACAGTTTCATTTCCTAGTGGAGTATGCTCGTGAACATGATGGAATGACCGCAATGCGGAGGGCGTTCGAAGGATCCGTTGTGGCCGTGGCCGTAGGTAAGGTTACAGCTCAAGCATTACTGGATGAAGGAATTGAACGCGTTGTCATTCCGGAAGAAGAGCGTATGGGTAGTATGATGGTGAAACTGGGTCGTTATTTTGTTGCACAGTCCGAAGGGGAAGAGACTGGTTCTGAGCAAGGTAGCTAGGGTAATTATATAAAAGGTTAAGTCTAACCGTGTACTTTCTTATGTCGTTTCTTCCTATTATGGGTGCTACAATACAACAGGTAAGATTAGCGGGAGGTACAAGAATGATAACAACGGCGTGTGTAACTGGGGCAGACCGAGGTGTGGGTTTAAGTCTTGTTAGGGAATTGTTAAAGCTTGGAACCCATGTGTTTGCAGGTAAATTCCTCAGAGATTTGAATTACCTTGATAGGTTGAAGGAACAATATCCAGAGACGCTTCACTTGTTCATGCTAGATGTTGGGAGCGAGGAAAGTGTCGCTGCAGCCATAGCGGTTATTCTCGAACATACGGATCACTTAGACGTATTGATTAATAATGCAGCTATGTTGGGAGACACTCAAGCGACTATTCTAGATTCAATAGACTTGAAGGAAATACAGGAAGTGTTCAATGTTAACACATTGGGTCCTCTACGAGTGAGTCAGGCTTTGATGCCGTTGCTATTAAAAGGAGAACGAAAGCTCATTGCTAATATTTCCTCAGAGGCAGGTAGCATTGGATCATGTGAACGGAATAGCTGGTTCGCCTACTGCATGTCCAAGTCGGCATTGAATATGCAATCTCAATTGATCCATAATGGAATCAGGGATGTAGGTGGGCAGGTACTTGTCATTCATCCGGGTTGGGTGCAGACGTATATGAATGGGAAGCTGGATGAACAAGGTGATTTAACACCAGAGCAATCTGCATCGCATATCATGAAGCTTCTATTAAGAAGTGATGAATTTAAAGGAGAGCATGCTGTCTTTGTAGACTATAAGGGACAGTCACTTTCCTGGTAACAATTAAGGAGGAATAAATGAATATGAATACAATTAAAAAATGTTTACTGCTCGGGGATTATACACATCCTAAGTTTCATCCGCTACAAGGGGTGGATGCGCAGATTAGCCATATATTAAACGATGTGATGACGGTTCAATGCAGTGAGAATAAGAATATGTTATTGGATAGCAACATTCAGCAGTTCGATCTTTGTATTTCTTACATTGATCTATGGGATGAGAAAATTTCGCCTAAGCAAACAGCGGGGTTACTCTCTTATGTCAGTCAAGGCGGAGGTCTATTCGTCATCCATAATGGGATATCTATTGATGGACGTTCCGAATTAGCTCAGTTAATGGGTGGAAAGTTTACTGGTCATCCGCCATATCAATCTCTTACTTTCCGTACAACTGGGAATGACCATACAATTACAGAAGGAATAGAACCTTTTGAAATAGAAGAAGAGCCTTATCAATTTGAATTCGATCCATTTACGGAGAAACAGATTCTGTTGGAATATCAAATGGAGGACCAATGGTACCCAGCCGCATGGAGTCATACGTATGGGTTAGGGCGTGTAACATTCCTGATGCCTGGACACCATGAACCTACATTTAAACAACCTGAATTACGGAAGTTTATTCTCCAAGCAGCCGAGTGGACATCTCGTTGAGGTAGTGATCAAAAGCTGACTTTTTGAACATCCTCATTTTAGAGAGAGTTTAAGAAGTTGGATTTTCAGCACCGAGAAGATTGGATGAAGGTAGGGAGTGAGGAGCGGAGCGTAGGCAGTCCCTACGTGAGCACCGGAAGGACCGGCTGAATTCAATATTCGATGTCGAATACGCCTCTTGGTATACATCGTGATCAAAATCTGACTTTTTGAACATCCTTTATAGTAGGAAGTCTTTTCAGAGTATAATAAGGCTGTTAGTAGCCATCGGGAGGTAATAAGCATGAGTGATCTATTTAAGAAAGCTATTTCTTTAGGTTTGGGTCTTACTGTGGTGAGCAAGGAGAAGATTGAGAAAATCGTAGACGAACTTGTGACCCGTGGTGAGCTTGCACCCGATGAGTCGAAGGCGTTGGTGAATCGTCTTATTGAACGGGGAGAGGAAGAGCAAGGTCAGTTCAAATCTGTTATTCGTGAGCAAGTGGACCGTATTTTGAAGGAACTTCATGTACCTACGGGTAGTGATGTAATTGCCTTAGAGCAACGGATCGCCGCTTTGGAGAGCAAAATTGCAGAGCTGGAATCACCGCAGGCTGAATAATGGCTATACGTATTAGACATACCGGACGTTATCGAGAAATTGCCATGGCGCTTATACGCCATGGTTTTGGTTATATGGTGGAGGAAATTGAACTATTCCAATTTCTTACGCTTCCGCGGCGTTGGATTACACATGAATCATTGGAAACCAAGTCGCTAGGAGAGAGGATTCGGCATGTTTTAGAGGATTTGGGGCCGACCTTTATTAAGTTAGGTCAATTGGCAAGTACACGGGCTGATCTACTTCCAGATTCCATCATTCAGGAGCTAGTGAAGCTTCAAGCTCAGGTACCCTCTTTTTCATCAGAAACAGCCAGGGGAATACTTGCCCAGGAATTGGATACAACGATTGAGGATGCATTCTCTTGGTTCGAGGATACAGCGATTGCAGCTGCGTCCATTGGACAAGTTCATTTGGGCAAGCTAAGAACGGGTGAGGCTGTAGCTATCAAAATACAGCGCCCAGGCGTTGTGAAAATAGTTAGCCGGGATCTTGATATTATTAGTGATCTGGCTATCGTCATCGAGAAGCGCTGGGAATGGGCGAGGCAATATCAATTGACCCGCATCGTGCAGGAATTATCCAAGTCTATGATGGCAGAGCTGGATTACAGTCAAGAAGCGCGAAATACGGAGAAAATAGCACTGCAATTCCAAAATGATCGGCATATCTACATCCCTCATATTTACTGGGAGTTTACGTCTTCGCGTGTACTTACGATGGAGTATATAGATGGCATTATGGTAAGGAATAAGGATGAATTGCTAGACAAAGGCTATGATCTGAAAGAGATCGCTGAACGGATTACCAATGGGATGCTCCATCAGATTTTTTTAGAAGGATTCTTTCATGGTGATCCTCATCCGGGTAATATTCTAGTTAGGAAGAATGGGAGCATTGCCTTCATTGACTTTGGAATGGTTGGTCGGATAAGTGCAGATATGAAAGAGCATCTATCTGCTTTAATTATTGCATTGATGCGTAAAAATAGTGAAGGTATGGTTCGTGCTATTCTCAAACTGGGCTTATTTCCAGATGAGGGCGAGATAGCAGCTTTACGCGCGGATCTAGATCGATTGCAAGAAGAATATTATGATATCCCTTTTGCGGAGATTAGTATGGGCAAGGCATTGAATGATCTGTTTGGCGTGGCGAGACAACATCAGATTATTATTCCTCCTGATTTGACATTACTTGGTAAATCATTATTGACGCTTGAGGGTGTTGTAGAAAGTTTGGATCCATCTTTAAGTATTATTGATATGGCGGAACCCTTTGGAAGGAAGCTTGCGAAGGAACGTTTCAGTACGGAGAACTTACGGAAGAAATTATTTGGAGGATTAGGCGGCTTGCTCGAAGGGATGTTAGATCTTCCTGGACAAGCTCGCCAACTGTCGTCTCTTATTAGTAAAGGGAAATTGAAACTTGAGATCAGTGTGCCTGAACTTCAAGCGTTGATGCATAAGCTAGACCAGGTTAGTAATAGGCTGTCTATAAGTATCGTTTTACTGGCATTCAGTATTATTATGGCCGCACTCATTATCGGCGCGGCTATGAACAATGAATCTTCGATACTGTGGCAATTTCCTGTGATTGGGATTGGGTTCACAGTTGCATTGTTTATGTTTCTATGGCTGCTGTATGGGATATTCAAATCAGGGAGATTCTAGGTCGTGGTGTGGAAGTTAATATTAGTTTTATTCTTCAAGTTTAATTGAAAACGGCCTTGCTGTCCTAAATGACGGCAAAGCCGTTTCTACTTGAGTGCTGGCGTGTTACAATGGGGGTTAAGTTCAATATAAAAGTGATACGAAGTATCGCTAGCATCGGAAGTATAAACTTCTTAAATAAGTTCGAGTTCAAAAAGTTAGGTTTTCAGCACTAAAGTGCATGCTTGCGAGGCTGCGTTTCTCCGAATGAGCTTCTTAGTAACCTTCGTGATCAAAAGATGACTTTTTGAACTTCCTCTATAAGGAAGTCACAGCCGTTTCTAATTGTGAAAGTGATCTGTATATGTTGTAACTTATAAAGAGCGGTAGGAAGAGTTCGTGTAAAAATAAATAGAACGAGGTGAAGAATTTGCCCAAATTTCAAAAGTTAGGTATTACGGAAGAGTTAGATAAGCTTATTCAGAATCAAGGTATAACAGAACCAACACCAGTACAACATGAAGCGATTCCGTTACTGCTAGCAGGACGGGATGTCATCGCTCGTGCTCGTACGGGAACAGGAAAGACACTTGCATTCTTGTTGCCAATATTGATGAAGATCGATCCGAGTCGTCAATTTCCGCAAGCTCTGATTGTAGCTCCAACACGGGAGTTGGCACTGCAAATTACGGAAGAAGCACGGAAGCTGACAAGGCATACAGAAGTTAAAATCCTCGCTGTCTATGGGGGACAAGATGTTGAGAAGCAGCTACGTAAGCTTGAAGGCGGACGCCATCTCATCATAGGTACACCGGGACGTTTGCTGGATCATCTGGGTCGCGGTACATTGGATCTTGGTGGGGTGAAAATGCTGGTATTGGATGAAGCAGACCAAATGCTTCATATGGGTTTCTTGAACGATGTTGAGACACTGATTCAGGCACTCCCATATCGTCGTCAGACGATGCTATTCTCAGCCACTATGCCTTCTGAAATTAAAAGAATTGCTGCCGCTTATACGACGGATGCTGAAGATATTATGATTAAGGGTGAGAACTCATTGGTTCCGCTCGAAAATATTCGTCAAGTGGTTATCGAGTGTTCTGATCGTAACAAGCAGGAAGCGTTGTTCAGCATGATTAACGAGTACAATCCTTATTTGGCGCTTGTGTTCTGTCGTACGAAACGTCGTGCGAAGATACTGAATACGGCACTACGAGACAAAGGATATAATTCGGACGAGCTTCATGGCGATCTTTCACAAGCCAAGAGAGAATCCGTGATGCGTAAATTCCGTGAGGCAAAGTTACACATTTTAGTTGCAACAGATGTAGCGGCACGTGGATTGGATGTTGAAGGTATTTCACATGTATTTAACTACGATATTCCTCATGATGTCGATAGTTATATTCACCGGATTGGTCGTACAGGCCGTGCGGGGGAAAAAGGGCTGGCCATTACGTTAGCGGACCCTAAGGATAAGCCAGAGGTTCAGCGTATTGAGCTAGAAATTCATCACAATATTGAAAAGCTACGTTATGAGAATAACGATGGCAAGATTGAATTCAAGAAGATGAGTACATTTAATTCCTCTGGGAAAAAACCTAAAGGGAACCGTGATGGCGAACTGAGTTCTCGCGGTAAGTCTGGTGGTCGCGGAGGCAAATCCCTCGGTGGAACTGGACGCCGAGGCGAAGCCGGCAGTGGCGGAGCTGGCATTGGCGGAGTTGGTCGCGGAGGCGAAGCTCGCGGTGGCACTGGTCGCGGAGGCGAAGCTCGCGGTGGCACTGGTCGCGGAGGCGAAGCTCGCGTTGGAACTGCACGCGGAGGCGAAGCACGCGGAAGTGAAACGCGTGGCGGAGCAGCACGCGGAAGTGAAACGCGTGGCGGAGCAGCACGCGGAAGTGAAACACGTGGCGGAGCAGCACGTGGAATAGAATCGCGTGGCGGAGCAGCACGCGGAAGTGAAACACGTGGCGGAGCAGCACGTGGAATAGAATCGCGTGGCGGAGCAGCACGCGGAAGCGAAACGCGTGGCGGAGCAGCACGTGGAAGTGAAACACGTGGCGGAGCAGCACGCGGAAGTGAAACACGTGGCGGAGCAGCACGCGGAAGTGAAACACGTGGCGGAGCAGCACGTGGAAGTGAAACACGTGGCGGAGCAGCACGCGGAAGCAGTGGTTACGGCTCATCGGCGGGGCGTCCTTCCAGCCGAAGCTCCAGTGGTGGCGGAAGTAAAGGCTATTCGCGTAAGAAATAGTTACAAACGAAATTGAAGGAGAGGGGGATTTGATTCCCACTCTCCTTTTTTGACTTTTGGCATGTACATGCCAGCATGTATAACTTTTCAGTGGCAGTAGAAGAATGCCGAGCTAACTACTAAAGTGAAATGGTCAAATACCTCTGGTTAACCACACTGTCTAATAGATGCATAAGTACACTTAAATCAGAAGGAAAGGTAAGGAAGAGCGAAATAGTTGCAAAAACAACAGTTAAAAGTGGGGGTATGGTGAAAAGTGGTGATTCTCCAGTAACTAGATGTATTTAATGCAACTAAAGTTAGCGCTAGGAGAATGTGACCCAATTTAAGTGCTCTTTATACAACTATTGGTGTTGAAGGAGGCAGAAGGTGCCTATGAGTAGTGTGGGTGATTTGTAGGAGAATGGTTAGTAACGAATATGGAAGTAGAAGGACCCTCGGAATAGAACAAACGTAGGGGGATGGATATGGAGCTAAAGGTTCACGTTCCGCCTTTAACTGCGTATGTATCCCATCCCGATCCCACCACCAGATTAACTCTTTCACCAAGGGCGCCGATGGGTGTCCTTCTTTAGGATTACGACAAAGTTGTGGATGCTTACTACTGTGACATCTCGGATGAAATGTGAATTTCCTATCATCGCATGATGTGGAGCGGGAACAGATGCCACTTGATGGTAAGAACATTCTTTTAGTGTTTAAGAATCTTGTGAATGGCCTCTATGACTCGACTTTCCTCAATAGGCTTTACAATAAAATCTTTGGCGCCTGCCCGTATGGCTTCGGTGATCATCGATTGTTGACCTAGCGCAGAGCAGATGAGGATATTAGCTTTAGGATCAACTTTTATGATTTCCTTAAGGGCCGACACCCCACTCATTCTAGGCATGTTGATATCCATTGTGACTAGATCAGGACGTAGCTCAGAATATTTCAGAATAGCCTCATATCCATCTTCTGCTTCTGCGATAACAGTGTGTCCCATATTTGAGATAATCTCCTTAAGTATCATTCGCATAAATAAAGAATCATCAACCACGATAATATTTGCCACGTTAGTTCCTCCGTATTGTAACAAGATGAGAAAATGGTTCTGAACAAGTTATGTAGTCTTACTTATTATATATCGACAATACTTGGCTCGTAATGAACTAATATATAAAACTTGACTTTGATAATGATTATCAATATCATGAAGTTATAGAAAGTTATATATCTAGAGTTATATATCCTTGGATGAAGTGGGTGAAGAGTTGTTTCGTCTAAATACAGTTCAATTGGAAATAGCATATGAGCATCGCACCATTGTAGAGGATTTGAACATACAAATTCCCGACGGACAAATTACAGCACTTGTTGGGGCCAACGGCTCAGGCAAATCAACGATACTTAAAGCCATGGCTCGGATCATGCAACCCAAGAGTGGAAGTGTTCTGTTAGATGGTAAGTCTATTCATAAACAGTCTACACGAGAAGTTGCTAAGCAAATGGCGATTCTACCACAGAATCCAACAGCTCCAGAAGGCCTGACTGTAGCGGAACTTATATCCTTTGGTCGATTCCCATACCAGAAGGGATTCGGTTCTCTTAAGTCAGAGGATAAGGAAATGGTTCAATGGGCTATAGAAGTTACTGGGATGACTGAGTTTCATGATCGTCCGATTGATCAATTGTCGGGAGGTCAGCGTCAACGTGCATGGATTGCGATGTCATTGGCTCAAGATACGGATATTTTATTTCTAGATGAACCGACAACATTTCTAGATATGGCACACCAGTTGGAAGTGCTCCACTTACTAGAGCATTTGAACCGCACAGCGGGTCGTACCATTGTGATGGTTGTGCATGATTTAAATCATGCTTCACGGTATGCCCACCATATGATAGCTATTAAAGAGGGTAAAGCGGTGGCGTCTGGTTCGCCAACAGAGGTCATGACGACAGAGGTATTGCGTGAGGTATTCGGCATTGAAGCTGATATTATTGAAGATCCACGTTCAGGGCTTCCACTTTGTCTTCCATTTGCACTTTTTGGTCAATCGAGGGTGGTCGAAGATATGAATGGTTCCAGTCTTCATAAGGCAGATATATTGAAGAACGAACTTCACACGAATGAAATTCGCAAAGCTTCAGGTAACTGAATGAACAGGAGCTGTAAGGCATCTCTAGCAGGAGGGGATTATTGTGTTGCCGATAGACTATATATTACTAGAGCAGCAAGGAAACATTACAACTATTGCTCCTCCTGAATCCGTGCTCACGAAGTCTGCTGTGGATCTTACGAATCCTAACGAGGCTCGTCTTTTTCTGGAGACCTATGGCGAGATTATTAAAGCGCAGGATTTAAATGCTGCTGCGACTTTTTTTGCGAATTGGATTAGAGGATTGACTATGGCCCAACAATATATGGTTTCCTTGTGTAGTAGACAAGTAGACTTATCCATAGAGAATTTAACGGTTCACCTCCTAATGAGGAACGGATATGCCAACATTTCCTTTCAACTGAATGATGCTACGGAATATATTCCTGATGCTGGTCAGCATGAACGCTTTCGTAACCTTACATTAGAGAGATTCTATGGCACTACAGTCACTCCATTGATGGAGAGTATGGCAAATGCAGGGAGTGCTCCGCTGGGTCAGCTATGGGGGCAATTACCTCTGACATTGTGGAGCTTTACACAGAAGATGCATTCTATGGTAACAGATGAGACAGATCAACTCCGTATTGATGAGGATTATCTCTACATAAGAAACGAGATGTCACCAGAGGTTTTTAAACGTAAACGGAATCCCTTCGAGATGAAGTTTAAAGAGATTGATAACCCGTATAACTCATCTGAGCCATATTGGATTAGACCTGCATGTTGTCAGGCTTACCGGATTGGTGGGTGCACCTATTGCTACGTGTGTCCTAAACTAACCCGCGAACAAAGAGATGTTAAGAAGGCTGAAATCGAAGCAGCGGCAGTAGCATCCCGTTAATAATTGCGTAGGTCATATGACTCATTCATTTGGGAATATGGTCTTTTTCCTATATGATGAAAGGGATAGATTGAATATATAAAGTTCAATTTGTTCATTTGACGAAAGCGAGGGTACCCAATATGTCAGTTTACGAGTTTTCAGCAGTCACTCCTGCGAACAAAGAGGTGTCATTGGAGCAATATAAAGGTAAAGTTCTCATTATCACTAATACAGCTAGTAAGTGTGGATTAACGCCACAGTACGGGGATCTTGAAAAGCTGTACACAGCGTACCGTGAACAAGGGTTGGAAATTCTAGCATTTCCATGTAACCAATTTGGAGCTCAGGAGCCAGGAACTAGTGAAGAGGCAGCAGACTTTTGCCAGGTGAACTTTGGTGTAACCTTCCCAATCTTTGCTAAGGTGGACGTCAATGGTGAAGGAACACATCCATTATTTCAATACTTGAAAGAACAACAACCAGGTGAGGGTGAAGATGCCTCCATTCAATGGAACTTCACTAAATTCTTGGTGAACCGTGAGGGGGAAGTGGTTCAACGCTTCGAACCGAAGACGTCGCCAGAAACGATGACTCAACATATTGAGAAGCTTCTTTAATAGGTATTGAGCATAAGGTAGACATATATGGGGCCTGACGGTATCTTTCCGTTGGGTCCTTTTCTTGTACAGAATAGATGTCGATTGAGAGTTATGATATATAATATGATGAACTATTCGGTTACAATAATGTTTATGTGATTTATCAAATGAATGAGTGAAATGATTATTGGAGGTTACGGAACACCATGAAACCTATTATTGAAGTTGCCCAAGCTATGGGTATTGCAGATGACCATCTGGAACTATACGGTAAATATAAATGTAAAATAAACCCCTCACTGTGGGAAGAAGTAAAGGAACGCTCAGACGGTAAGTTAGTCCTTGTGACTGCTATGAACCCGACACCTGCAGGTGAAGGGAAGACATTGACTACGATAGGTCTAACACAGGCATTGAATGCGATAGGAGAGCCAACGATCGCTGCGCTCAGAGAGCCTTCACTAGGCCCATGTTTTGGAATGAAGGGTGGAGCAACGGGGAGTGGCAAAGCGCAGATCGTCCCGGCAGATGATATCAATCTTCATTTCACAGGGGATATTCATGCTGTGACATCGGCGCATAATTTACTATCTGCGATGATTGATAACCACCTGTTTCATGGAAATGCATTACGCTTGAATCCAGGACGGATTGTCTGGAAACGGGCTATGGATATGAATGATCGGAGCTTGCGAAGTATTGTGACGGGGCTCGGAAGTGGGAATGGGAATGCGAGAGAGGCTGGCTTTCTTATTACGACGGCTTCGGAAGTCATGGCTGTTCTTTGTCTGAGTGAGAATTTATCTGACTTAAGGAATAGACTTGGAAGGATGTTAATTGGTTATAACGAAGAGGGAGCGGCAGTGACAGCAACTCAGTTGGGTGCGGTCGAAGCGATGGTCGTTCTGCTCAAGGAAGCGATCAAGCCGAATCTTGTGCAGACATTAGAGGGTACTCCGGTGATGGTGCATGGGGGACCTTTTGCCAATATTGCTCATGGATGCAGTAGTGTAGTTGGAACCCGATTAGCTTTGAAGCTAGCTAAAATCGTTGTGACAGAGGCAGGATTTGGAGCAGATCTAGGTGCTGAGAAATTTTTTGATATCAAATGTCGTCAATCGGGTCTAATTCCGGCAGCTGCGGTGCTGGTCGTTACGGTAAAGGCACTCAAGTATAATGGGGGAGTTCCGAATAGTGAGCTAGACTATACAAATACAGAGGCACTCAAGCTAGGGCTAGTTAATATGGAAAGACATATCGAGAACCTTAGCAAATTCGGGGTTCCTGTCATGGTTGCTATTAATCAGTACGCAGAAGATGTATCTGAGGAAGTAGAACTAGTGAAAGAGCGTTGTCGTAAGCTTGGAGTAATCGTAGAGACCTCCACGGTATGGGCAGAGGGAAGTGCAGGTGGACGGAAACTGGCTGAGAAGTTGGTTGAGATTCTAGATCATCAGATGATGAACTTTGCGCCGCTCTATGATCATGAATTGGATATTCGCGCGAAGATTGAGAAGGTTGTGAAGGAGATTTATCGTGGAAAAGATGTTTCTTACTCACCAGCCGCTCTGCGAGGGCTTGCGGAGATAGATCGACTTGGATACGGGAACTTACCGGTATGTATGGCGAAGACACCGTATTCCTTCTCGGATCAACCGCGCCTACTGGGAGCCCCCGAAGGGTTTACGATCCATGTAAGAGATATCTCCTTGTCGGCTGGGGCAGGGTTTGTCGTCGTTCATACGGGGAATATCGTGACCATGCCGGGTCTTCCTAAGTCACCTGCAGCTGAGCATATCGCATTGGATGAACAGGGTGTCATTAACGGATTATTCTGAGTTTCAGATATAACGGATTATCAAGCGAATTGCGACAGGGATTAACGTTTCACCATGTAAATGAAAGGCTTATATCTTCCTAGGAAGTACCTAGAGATATAAGCCTTTTTACTTATCATATATCATATATCAGAAAGTATAAGTCTTACTCGTGATCTCAAATTCCGGATGGACAGATGAGGATAGAGTAGTTGCAGAATGAGCACTTATTTTAGAGGTAAAGGTGGGGACATCTGCGGTATTATAGATTGCCATCGCTCGAAACCTCAAGTTGTTCACCAGGAGCGAGAACTTGTCCGCGCAATCCCTTTTCCTCCAGTGAATGAACAAATGCGTGAGAATCCTGTTGAATGAGCGGGAAGGTGTTGTAATGAATAGGTACCGTAATCTTCGCGTTATACCACTCCGCAGCTTGTAGAGCATCTTCAACACCCATAGTGTATCTATCTCCGATGGGGATGAAGACCACATCAATGGCATAACGCTCTCCGAACATTTTCATATCCCCGAAGAGACTCGTGTCGCCTGCATGAAGAATCGTAAGACCTTCTGCGGATATAATATAGCCACCTGGCATCCCCGCATACATAATCCGTTGTTCATCATCTAATACGATACCTGAACTGTGAAAAGCTTGAATCATTTTTGCTTTAGCAAACCCTAGATCAATGGTACCTCCAATGTTCATGTCAATCGTTCGTACACCCTTCCAAGACATATACGTTGCGAGCTCTACATTAGCCACCACTGGAATATCATTTGCTTTGGCGATTGGTTCTGCGTCTAGAATGTGATCCATATGTGCATGTGTTAATAACACGGCATCCGTCTTAATCTCTTCTGGTGTTGTAACGGCCATTTCATTGCCCCGTAAGAAGGGATCAATAATTAGGGATTTTCCCCCTGTGAAAATTTGAATGCATGAATGTCCATGGTATTTGATTTTCATAATCTACTTCCCTTCTAATTGATGTGAGTTCAACAGTATCTATATATAATTGTACCCAATTAACAGCTAGTATAATAGGCTCCGTTGTACCTAATGGTATAATAGATTCATCTTACACAATGGAGAATTTATATGACTGAGAATGAACGTATCAATTGTATGAAATGTCAGCATTTCTATGTCACTTGGGACCCTCAATACCCTAAGGGGTGCAGAGCATTCGGATTTAAAACAAATGTAATGCCAAGCCAGACGGTTTTGTCCTCATCAGGTAAGCCGTGTATAAGTTTCGAGCCCAAAGCGAATTCTAGATTATAAGTTAATAACATAAAGTATCCTCAAATCCCGTCACACCGGGCTTAACAATCCGTCATATACAAGGTTTTGCTGTGAATGACATTTCACATTATAGATATGATAATAGTCACTGATTAAGCGCATTCCAACAGGGAATCCCCTGTTTAAGTCTTGGAAACGGCATGGCTGTTGTGAAGTCGAAAATGTGAACAATGTGAAAACTTTATCAATGTCTATTGCAATGTGAAAAATATCACACTATAATAAGGAGTATCAAGTGAAACAATTCACAACGTAACTAAAAATAGATCGCCCCATTTTGGAGGAGGAATAAATAATGAAAGTAGTAGTCGTAGGATGTACACATGCCGGAACCGCAGCCATTGTAAACACCGCTCAATTATACCCAGAAGCTGAAATCACCGTATATGAGCGTAATGATAATATATCTTTCTTGTCGTGTGGAATAGCGTTATATGTAGGTGGTGTCGTGAAAGATCCACATGGACTGTTCTACTCTTCTCCAGATCAATTAGCCGCACTTGGAGTGAATACCAATATGCGTCATGAAGTGACAGCCATAGATACGGATAATAAGAAACTCACAGTACTCAACTTGGTCAGTGGTGAACAATTTGAAGATACTTACGATAAATTAATTGTGACGACGGGATCATGGCCAATTATTCCGAAGCTTGAAGGAATTGAATTGGACAATATCTTACTTTGCAAAAATTATAACCACTCGAACACAATTATCGAAAAGGCAAGTCAAGTTAAACGTATAACGGTTGTTGGCGCAGGTTACATTGGAGTCGAGCTCGTAGAAGCATTTCAAATGAATGGTAAAGAAGTGACGTTGATCGACGGTGTCGACCGTATTCTTAACAAATATTTGGATCCTGAATTCACGGATGCTATTCAAGAGACGCTTCAGAATAAAGGGATTAAGCTGGCACTGAACCAGACCGTAACCTCTTTCGAAGGAACGAATGGTCATGTGAATAAAGTCATTACAACGCAAGGGGAATATGAAACAGACCTTGTCATCCTGTGCATAGGCTTCCGTCCAAATACGGAGTTGCTGAAAGGGCAAGTGGATATGCTTCCAAACGGTGCGATCGTCGTTGATGACTATATGCAGACGAGCAAGAAGGACGTCTTCGCCGCGGGAGATAGTTGTGCGATTCATTACAACCCAACGGGTAAGAGTGCCTATATACCACTAGCTACGAATGCTGTACGGATGGGGACGCTTGTTGCACGCAACTTGATGGCACAGACCATTCCTTATATGGGAACACAGGGTACATCCGGTATCAAAATTTACGAAGATAACATCGCGGCTACAGGATTGACGGAATTAGCTGCCAAAGAAGAAGGTTTGCAGGTAGAGACTGTGAGCATAACCGATCATTACCGTCCGGATTTCATGCCGAATGCAGAGAGTGTAACCTTGAAGGTTGTATTTGAAAAGGATTCGCGTCGCATTCTAGGTGCCCAACTCATGTCGAAAGTGGATCTGACACAATCGATTAATACGATCTCGGTATGCATTCAGAACCGAATGACCGTTGATCAGCTTGGATTTATAGATTTCTTCTTCCAACCGCACTATAACAAGCCTTGGAATTTCTTGAACACCGCGGGTTTACAGGCATTGCCTGCTATCGCTAAGAAAGAGGCTACTTTAGTTTAAGAGTTGTGTGATATCTATATTAAAAGATTGATACTATATAAACAGTAAGCCAAAGGGACTGCCCTGGGCTTACTGTTTTTTGTTTCGTTTAGTCTCTGATTCCCTTCGATATCTTAATTTCCAAAGTATAAACTAACTTGACAGGAAAACGCTGTCTTGCTATGGTGTGAATACGGTGGTGGTAATGAGTGGTAACTATAAAAGATGTTGCTAAAGCAGCAAAAGTATCAGTCACAGTAGTATCGAAATCAATGAACGGCTATCCCGATGTGAATGAGCTAACTCGGCGTAAAGTGTTGAGAATAGCTGAGGAACTGAATTATACACCGAATATGATAGCCAAGAACTTAAAGCAAAAAGTTACGAAATCGATTGCGCTGATCTTTTCGAATTTTGAACATGCGAATGGAAAAGATGGGGTACTGTTTCAAATTATGAGTGGAATTTTTGCAGCTGCTGAGGAGTACAAATATGAGGTTGCTATTTATACACGAAGCTTGTCTGAGCAGCAGAACAAGTCATATTGGAAATTTTGCAAAGATCATAGAATATCATGTGCAGTTGTTACAGGATTAAAAACGTCAGACCCTTATTTCCAAGAAATTGTAAATAGCGACTTTCCTTGTGTTGTACTTGATGCTGATTTAGCGAGTGAGCATACGGGCTCCGTATCGACTGATAATGTAAATGCAGCTAAATCGGCTGTTGAATTTCTGATTTCCAACAATCATCGAAGAATAGGTATGATCAACGGTCACGAATTTGCAGTGGTCAGTCGTCAACGATTAGAAGGTTATAAAGCAGCATTAGAGCAACACGGAATTGAATACGATCCATCTATTGTTATGAATTCGGATTACTTGGAAGAATCAGTATATGCGTTGGCGGAGTCTTATTTGCAGGGCTGCCCTGATGTAACTGCAATTTTTTTCGCGAGTGATTTAATGGCCATAGGTTTTATGAATCGTTGTCGCGAAATCGGCGTTCGTATCCCGGAGGATATTTCAATTATTGGTTTTGATGATATTGTCATATCAAGCTATACAACACCTAAGTTATCAACAGTTCGTCAGAATTTCCATAAGCTTGCGTATCAAGCATCCAAGCATGTCATTAATATTTTGGAAAAAGATGAAAAAGGGAAGAGTATAATGATGCCCTTTAAGATAGTTGACAGAGAGACTATAAAGAAATTATAATCTAAGGGAAAGCGGTTTCAAAATTGTTTTTTAAGCTTTATTATAGAAACTTCTATTTTTTATCAATTTTCGAAATCGGTTTCAGTGATCAAAAGGTTAACTTTTATCACGAATGATCATAACTCCAAAGAAGGGATATTTGTATTCAGCGAATGGCTAGTTAAACAGCACATGAGGAAGAAAAGGAGGATTTATCTTATGTACAACAAAAGCAATCAACCAACAACATCGATGCAACAAGCGCATAGCAAGCACCCTTTTAACGTATATCTGACAGCTGGAGAATATTTGAAAGCGATTGGGACACAAGACGGTTATTTCCCTGACTTCGGACATCATATTGCCAATGAAATGGGAGGCGTATGGTTACACCCGATTAAGTTATTGGACGGGTTCTGGCTTCGAGTGACCGACCTAGATCGCAACATATCGGTTTGGTCGAAAGCAGATGAGTATATAGCTCATCCGTGGGGGAATGCATTCCGTTATGATCATGGCTTAGGTCATATTCCTGTATCTATCGAACGGACTCAATTTGCTCCGGAATTAGAGAAAGGGTTAGTAACCCATTACGACATACACAATTATGCCAAAGGCCCAACTCGCTTGAAGCTAGAGCTGGTAGCTCGCACGGACTTACGTCCTGTCTGGTTCTCCGATGAGATCGGGATTCACGATGGAGCACAAGATATGGTTGAGGCGAGAACGAGTCGCTTAATGTATGCCAAGGACTGCGACCATGAGTGGCACGCGATGATCGGTACAGATTTGCCAGGTGAGAGTTATGAGATTGGCGAACAATTATTCGGTCCGGAATTCACAAGCGGCAATGGCTGCGGAATGAAATTCGAAACGACAGTCACACTAGAACAGAATGAACGACTTTCCTTCCACTTATTTGTAGCAGGCTCTTATGAATCACAACAAGAGTGTGAGCAATCATACAACACGATTGTTGACCATCACGAGCGATTGCTATTGGAGAAGAAATCAGAGTATGAAGCCATTCGTAACCGTTCAGATTTAACGATCGAAGGGGAATCGCTGTTCAACGATATTTTTGCGTGGGTAAAGTGGAATAATCAGTGGTTAGTACAAAAGGTAGATGGGATTGGTCGAGGATTAACGGCAGGAAGTCCGCATTATCCATGGTGGTTCGGTTGTGATAATTCTTATTCTTTACAAGGTGTGCTTGCGATTGGCGATCATGAACTGGCTAAAGATACGATGCGGATATTGCTGGATAACTCGAAACGTCATAACGGTAACGGTCGAATTGTTCACGAGATTACAACGATGGGTGCTGTATCGAATCCAGGGAACACACAGGAAACAGCGCATTATATTTGTATGGTATGGGATCTGTATCGTTGGACGGGTGATAAAGAAATACTTCAAGAGAACTATGAGTATTGTATGAAGGGTATGGACTGGCTGTTACAAGAAATGGATCACGATGGAGATTTATTCCCTTCAGGATATGGCATTATTGAAATTGCCGGCTTGAATATGGAACTGATTGATTCTGCGGTGTACACAGCCAAGGCGATGCAATCGCTCGTTCAAATGAGTCTTGAGATGGGTGAGTCGGAGAAGGCTTCCTTCTATGAACAACTTGCAGAAAGAACCATTGAAGCGATTAATACAACCTTTTGGAATGAGGAACAACAGCTTTATGCTGATGCAGTAGCGCCCAAGAAAGACGTTCTCTCCAAGGCTGAGTATCTTGTATCGATGGCTGAAGGGAATGGGATTGAAGGGTATCGGGAATATCTTGAGCAACAACTTGATCGGGTACAGGACGAAGATGTGGATCAAGGCTGGTTAATCAACAAGAACTGGGTTATATCAACGCCTATGGAGGCAGGGATTGCCGATCGTGATAAGGGAGAAAGTGCGATTCGCCATATGCGGAATGCGGACTTCATCGGTGAGTATGGATCCTATTTGTCAGGAACCTTCCAACAAGGGACCATGACCATTAGTACAGGTGTTCATGCGGTAGCGGAGGCGATGTATGGGGATGTTGATGCGGCTCTCGATTTATTGCGCAGGATGAATGGGTCTTTCTCGAAAGTATTGCCGGGTTCTATGAGTGAAATGTCTCCAGATTATGGCTGTGTGGTACAGGCTTGGACGGTGTATGCGTTGATGGTACCAACCATTGTGCATTTTATCGGTGTTCAACCGGAAGCACATCATCGTAAAGTAACGATTGCACCAAACATTCCGACAGATTGGCATGGTAAATCGATTCAGTTGAATCGTCTTCGCATCGGCGATGAGTGGTTGGATATTCTTCTCAAAGTGGAAAAGGGGCAACTTGCTATTACGGTGAAGAATGAATCTGAATTGGATATTCATATCGTATGGAATGGGAATAAGCATCAATCTAGCGACGCAGTCATTGAAATAACGATGAATTAGTTAACCACAATAAGGGGGTGCTATTAATGCCAGTTATTCAATCTCACCATCAACCAAGAGAGAGTTTCCCAGCTTGGAGTGAAGTAGGTCAATATGGAATCAACACGCTTACCGTCGGACAAGAAGTTGAACTCCACTATCATGATTGCAATGAATATTGGATCATTGTTAGTGGTAGAGGAATATGTACGACCGAAGGTGATACGTATGAAATTGGTCCGGGAGATATGGTTTTAACTAAACAAGAGGATGAGCATTCGCTTGTCGTAACGGAAGAAATGGTTGCCGTCTATATTTATGGGATCATGGAAGAGGGCGCCAGAATCGGTCATCTACATCGGAGCTGAAATCATCTTTTACAGTTTGGGAGGGTCACTTTATGGTATACAAGCTAATTCAAGTCGGTTTAGGAGCCCATGGTATGGGTATTACCGAGAATGTCATCGTACCATCAACAGACTTCTCATTGGTGGGTCTTGTGGATATTGATTCCGAGAGGGTCAAACAATGTGCGGAAGAGTTTGGGGTTCCAACTGAGGGATGCTTTACGGATTATGAGAAGGCATTCGAGACATTAGAAGCGGATGCGGTTTTCATTGCGGTTATTTCCCCGCTTCATTATGCGATTTGTAAAAGTGCTCTAGACCATGGCCTTCATGTAATGATTGAGAAGCCATTTACAGTTACGATGGAAGAAGCGAAGGAACTTACGGCACTAGCTAAGCTGAATAATTTAAAAATTACAGTCAACCAGAACTATAGATATTTTCCAACCGTATTAACGGCAAAAGATGCTATTGATAGTCATTCACTTGGGAGACCGTTATTCGCTAATGTCCAGTTCTATTTCTACCATGATGGGAAGCCATATCAACGACAGATGGAAAATTATATGTTGATGGAAATGGCAGTACATCATATCGATATGATTCGTTATTTGTTCAGTAGAAATATAGTCAGCGTATTAGGGAAAACCTGGAATGTGCCTGATAGTGGCTATGTTGGAGATCCGAATGTTCAGGCTGTTTATGAGCTAGAGAATGGAATCTCAGTATTTTATATCGGTAGCTTACTTAGTAAAGGTCAGGCAACGCCTTGGGAGAGTTCGTGGCGGATTCAATGCGAGAATGGGTCGATCCATATCGATGATCTAGGGCAAGGTCATGGCGTGTATGTTGTGGACGATCGTGGATCGTTAAGCAAGCTGGATTTATTACAGCCCGAGAAAGAGTCCGTGGATGCTGTATTAGCTGAGTTTGCGGCGGCAATCCGTGAGAATCGCGAGTCATACTTATCAGCAGAGGATAATCTGCAGACGATGGCAGCTTTAATCGCAACAAGTATTTCTTCCAAAGATCATAGGTCAGTACAACTTGCATCTTTGTTAGAATAAGAAAAAGATTCATCAATAAAACATTGACAACTGAAACGATGCGTGATATATTTTCTGTGAAAGCGGTTGCAACCCCGGTTTAATATTTTTTAAGCTAATTCGAAATCGGTTTCATACAAGAGGTTTATATCACACACGACTTCGGATGAAGGAGAACATATGCTTAATTACAATAAGGTATTATCAGAATCGTTGGAGAACTGGGCATTTAGTGAGGATAGATTCGAACCCCTACTTTTAGGGAAATGCGAATCTATTATGTCACTGGGGAACGGATATATGGGGCTTCGCTCGGCAACAGAAGAATCCTATATCGGAGAGGTTCGCAATTTGTTCATAAGTGGTACTTTTAATAAATTTGATGACACTGAGGTAACAGAACTTCCGAATGTAGCCGATGTGACTAGATTAGATTTATTCGTTGATGGTCAGCGATTTTCAATGGAGAGAGGTAGCGTAGAGGAATACTCACGATCACTTGATCTACGTCATGCAGAGCTTGTAAGAACATTCATTTGGGAGAATGAAGATGGTAAAAGAATGCGCTTCACATTCCGTCGATTCGTATCACTACACCAAGTTCATTTGATTGGCATGAAGCTAGAAGTGACGCCTTTGAATGGGGACATTGACTTTACCGTAAGCTCTGGGATTAATGCACAACTATCTAACTCAGGAAGCCAACATTTTCATGAGGGTGAGAAGCGAATCTTTGATAAGAAGTATATGCAACTTAACCAGACTACGACGGAATCGAAGATAGACTTCGTAGTACATGCAAGTCATCGTTTTCTGAGCGATGGAAAGAGCATCAAATTATCTCCAGTGATGGGCATCGAGCGTCGGAAAGTCGCAATGACGTACACGCATACCATTCGAAATGGTGAGACCTTCACATTGGAGAAAGTAAGCAACATCCATACGAGCCGAGACAAAGAGCACGATGGAGTGTATGCGATGTCAACAATGAAGGACAAGGCGTTCAAGGAGCTAAAGGAAGCTGACGAGCTAGGATATGACGCTTTGTTCGACCTTCATAAGCAAGAATGGGATAACAAATGGAAGCAGTATGAGATTGAAGTGGACTCTGAACATGCATTCGATATTCTCGCTATACGATTTGCCATCTACCACCTAGTTGTCATGACTCCCGCTCATGATCATCGTATGGGCATTGGGGCGAAAGGGTTGAGTGGAGAAGGATATAAAGGTCACTCCTTCTGGGATACGGAAATATTCATTCTTCCATTCTACATTTACACGAATCCAGAAGTTGCGCGGTCATTGCTTGAGTTCCGCTATCTTGGATTACAAGGTGCGAGACAGAAAGCGAAGGAGAATGGTTTTGAAGGTGCCATGTATCCATGGGAAGTTGCTTGGCCGACAGATGGTGAAGTAACTCCAGTATGGGGGGAGGTTGATGTCCTAACAGGCTTACAGACGAAGATCTGGTCCGGATTCATAGAGCAGCATATTACTTCGGATATTATTTATGCGGTATGGCATTACTACAAAGCAACAGGGGATCAAGACTTCATGGACCGTTACGGATATGAAATGGTATTTGATACCGCAACATTCTGGGCAAGTCGTTTAGAGTGGGATGAGGCATCGGGACAGTATCATATTAATGAAGTTATTGGACCGGATGAGTACAAAGAGCATGTTGATAACAATGCATTTACGAATTACATGGCACATTTCAATATGGCCCTGGCGATCCAATATTTTGACGAGTTGAAGGGTACTAAGCCGGAACTATTGGAACCAATGTCCGAAAGGTTGAATCTAGCAACAGCCTACCAAGCATGGACAGATAAGTTGGATAGAATATACTTGCCACAGCCGAATGAAGATAATATTGTGCCACAAGATGATACGTATCTTGAATTAGAAACGATTGATTTGACGAAGTATAAGCAGCAAAAGAAGATTGGTAGTCTTTTCTTAGAATACAGCTTAGATCAAGTCAACAAACTACAAGTTTCCAAACAAGCGGATATTATGATGTTATTCTTCCTGTTAGAGGATAAATTCTCACCAGAAGTGAAGAAAGCAAACTATGATTATTATGAACCAAAGACATTACATGATTCTTCGTTATCCTTATCAACGCACAGCATCTTGGCTGGGGACTTCGGGGAGAACGATTTGGCATATGAGCTATTCAGAAAAGCAACTGAAATTGATCTTGGACCTAATATGCATTCTTCTAACGCGGGAATTCACACCGCATCGATCGGTGGAATATGGGAATGTGTCGTGATGGGATTCGCTGGTCTAAGAATGTTGGATGGTCAGCTGCATCTGAATCCGAAGTTACCGAAGTCGTGGAAGAAGTTGAAATTCCCTCTATATTTGCAGGGAGTTCGTATGGATGTAAACTTGGCGCATGATTCCTTGGATATTGTATCTTCAAGTGAACAACAAATGGAACTTATTATTCAAGGTCACAAAGTCGTTTTCCATAAAGAAATAAGCATACAACTTTAAGCAAACCAGGGAGGTCTTTAAAGATGAAGAAATGGACACTTTTATTAGTAATGATGATGATGACAACAATGGTATTATCGGCTTGTTCAAGTGGTGGTAATGACAATAAGAAAAAGGAAGAGGGTCAAGTCCCACCAAGTGAAAAAGAAGAGGTCGTTGAGTTGAAATTTACGGTATGGGGTGATTTGACTACAGGTTCCGTGGAACAACAACTGGCCGATGAGTTCAATGCAGCTCATAAGAATATTAATGTTAAATTTGAGCCGATTCCAGGCGATGGTTACGGCACGAAGCTAACGACTTCCCTTGCAGCTGGACAAGCACCAGACGTGTTCTTAATTGGAGAAGGCGATTTCTACAAATATGTCGATAAAGGTGTTGTTGAGCCTTTAGATTCTTATGTCGAAGCGGACAGTTCCTTCGACACAGCCATATTCCAACAAGATTTATTGGAGATGGGACGTATTCATGGAAAACTAAGCTATCTACCTAAAGATTTCAACCCATTGTCTCTTTGGTACAACAAAAAGTTGTTTGATGCTGAGGGCATGGAATACCCGAATGCTGACTGGACTTGGACAGATTTGAACGAAGCAGCCAAAAAGTTGACTAAGAAAGATGACAAAGGTAAATATACGCAATTTGGTTATAACGCGACGAAATGGGAATATCCAATCTTCACGTACCTATGGTCCAATGGTACCGATATTACAAATGAGGATGGAACCAAAGCAGATGGGTTTATGAACAGTGATAAGACGATTGCTGCTATGGAGAAATACGTAGCGATGTCCAAAGGTGAGGAAAAAGTATCACCAACTCCACAAGATGCTGAAACATTAGGTGGCGACGGTTCGATGTTCATGACAGACAAGCTAGCGATGATGGTGAATGGTCGCTGGACGAAGTACGATTTGGACCGCTCGGATGTTAACTATGGTACGAGCCTGATTCCACAAGGTGAGAATGGAGAACGTGGAGGCATTATTGCGGCAGCTGGTTGGGCGATTAATGCGAATGGTAAGCATAAGGCTGAGGCATATGAGCTTGTGAAATGGTTGTCTGGTAAGGAAGCACAAATATTACGTTCTGAGAAGGGTACAGTACTTCCTGCAACGATTGCTGAACTTGATCAAGTAAAGGCAACAGAAGTAGCTGATCAGCCAATCATCGAAATGATGGAATATTCTAAAAAACCAGTAACGATGATTTCTTCAAATGGTCCGATCTTCGTAGAAGAGTTCAACAAGGCAATGGAGAAAATCCTACTTGATAAATCTTCGGTTCGTGATGCATTGAACGAAGCTGCCAAAGCGGTGGATAGTACTATCAACAAGTAAGTCATAATAAGAGTGTGAAGCTAGAATTGTTCTGGCTTCACATCTCTATTTTCAAGGAGGTCTCTATGAAGCGCAAATTCCGTTCAGAGAAAACCGGGTATTTATTTATACTACCGTGGTTTATAGGACTGTTAATATTTACGATCGGGCCAATGATCTTTTCACTAATATTGTCTTTTAGTAAATGGGACATTATTACAGGAATTGATTCCATTCAATTTGTAGGTTTGGAGAACTTCGTGAATATTTTTCACGACGAACTATTTTATCAATCACTAAAAGTAACATTCATATTTGCTCTCGTGTCGGTACCTTTGTACCAGATCATTGCCATACTTGTTGCGATGTTGTTGAACATGCGTACACGTGGTATGAAATTTTTTAGACTCATATTTTTTATGCCATCGGTCATTCCAGCTGTTGCGGTATCGATGATGTGGCTTATGATTCTGAACCCAGAATACGGAATATTGAATCGTGCCCTAGACTTGTTCGGTATTATCGGTCCGGCATGGCTACAAGATCCTGATTATGCACTAAGTGCATTGATGGTCATGGGGATTTGGGGTGTTGGGAATACGATTATTATATATTTGTCAGGACTGCAAGGGGTTCCAGAAGAACTGTATGAGGCTGCCGACTTGGATGGAGCAGGTGTTGTGAAGAGGTTCCTTAATATTACTGTTCCCATGATATCACCCACAATTTTCTTCAATTTAATTATGGGGATTATTGGTGGTTTTCAATATTTCACACAGGCATTTGTTATGACGAATGGTGGACCTTTAAATTCAACGTTATTCTATAATCTCTTCTTGTATAACAAGGCATTTGTGAGCTACGAGATGGGTTATGCTTCAGCGTTGTCATGGATTTTATTCGGAATAATTATGGTATTTACGCTTATCGTAATTAGAAGTTCGTCGGCTTGGGTTTATTATAATGGCGATGATGAAAAGGATTGAGGAGGATTGAATGATGAATTTACAAATGTCTTTAAAAAAGAACATGGGGAAGATAATCGCTCTCCTCATCCTAATTGGCGGATCACTTATCGTATTAGTGCCACTGTTATGGACGTTTTCAACCTCATTGAAGACGCCTGCGGAAGTGTTCGCTGATAACTTTTTTCCAAAAGTATGGAAATGGGGTAACTATAGCGATGCGATCAATGCGATTCCGTTCTTCACTTTCTTGAAGAACACGTTATTGATTCTTTTTCCAGTGTTAATCGGTACGGTATTCTCCTCTGCATTGTGTGCATATGGGTTTGCGCGGTTTAAATTCAGAGGTAAAAATGGGCTATTCTTGCTCTTACTTGCAACGATGATGCTCCCGGGTCAAGTTACGATGATTCCAATGTTTATTATGTTCAAAGAAATAGGTTGGGTGGATACATTCCTACCTTTAATTATTCCAGCATTTTTTGGTGGTGGGGCATTTAACATCTTCCTGATACGCCAATTTATGCGCGGTATTCCAAGAGATTTGGATGAAGCAGCATTTATGGATGGCGCGAACAGATGGCAAATATTCTTGAAAGTCATGCTTCCATTAAGTAAACCACCATTGGTTGCGGTCGCTATTTTCACATTTATGGGTGTGTGGAACGATTTCCAAGGACCATTAATTTATTTGAACACAACAGACAAGTACACGCTTGCTCTAGGTTTGTCGATGTTTAAAGGAATGTACAATATTGAATGGAATATGCTCATGGCAGCAACTATTCTGATTATGCTTCCCGTATTAATTGTATTCTTCGTTGCGCAGAAGCACTTTATTGAGGGGATTTCCATCTCATCAGCAATGAAGGGGTAAACGAAGTCGTCATGTAATAAGACAGATATATAGGGAGAGAATACGATGATCGTTAAAGCTGTTTTGTTCGATTTGGACGGAGTGATTACGGATACAGCGGAATACCACTATATTGCCTGGAAGCAACTCGCGGAGCAATTAGATATCGAAATGGACAAAGAATTTAACGAGCGGCTGAAAGGTGTTAGCCGAATGGAATCATTGGAACGTATTTTGATCCATGCTAATCGCCAGAATGATTTCACTTTAGCAGAAAAAACGGATCTAGCAACACAAAAGAATACGGAATATGTAAAATTACTGGATAACGTAACGCCTGCAGATGTATATGCGGGTATTCTTGAACTTCTAGTGGAACTGAAAACAGCCGATGTGCGCGCGGTCGTTGCATCAGCAAGTAAAAATGCACCTCAAATTTTACGATCATTAGAATTGACGGAATACTTTGATTATGTTGTGGATCCAGATGAAGTTGAACACGGCAAGCCAGCGCCAGATATTTTCTTGCGCGGCGCGGAAGTTGTAGGGGTAACTCCGGAATATTGCATTGGCATCGAAGATGCCCAAGCAGGTATCGAAGCTATCAAATCAGCTCATATGTTCGCTGTTGGAATTGGTCAGGAAGAAATTCTGAAACCTTCGGGTGCGGATATTGTATTACCTTCTACAGAAACGTTGACATGGTCCTTCCTGCAGACGTTAGGCTAATACTTCCGTATATTCGATTATGAGTGAATAGTCCATCTAAACTTATTCGACCCTCCAGGTTAACAATGCAAGAGGCATCCAATGTGATGAACTTAGCATAGTTACCTGGAGGGTCTTTTTCATCTAAACATTATAACGTTATATTCACCTAATCGATATTTTATGATATGGTTACATTATGAATTCATTATTGTCCAGTGTGATTGAATGATGAACAAGTTGTGTAGTTAGAATATGACGCATTAAAGGAGGAACCGGAGTAAGTGAAAAAACGATTGGTGCTACAGAATGTGAAGACTGTGGATGAACAACTAAATGATATCGTCATTGAGGACGGAATCATTGTTGAGATTGCGCAGGCAGGTGCAGCAGAGGGGGAGCATAGTTATAATTGCTCGGATTTATACGTCTCTAGTGGCTGGATTGATTTGCATGTGCATGCTTTTCCAGCATTTGATCCCTATGGTGACGAGATTGATGAGATTGGCGTGAAGCAAGGTGTTACAACTATCGTCGATGCGGGTAGTTGTGGTGCGGACCAAATAGCAGATTTGCGTACCAGTGCTGAGCAGGCAAGGACGAATGTGTTCGCATTTCTTAACATTTCACGCATTGGCTTGAAGCGGGTGGATGAGCTGTCTAATCTCGATTGGATTGATATGGAACAAGCGGTCCAAGCGGCACATGATCATAAAGGTTTTGTAGTCGGGCTAAAGGCACGTATAAGTCAAAGCGTGGTTAAAGACAACGGTATACAACCCTTACGACTGGCACGGATCTTATCTTATAAGACGTTGTTACCCCTTATGGTTCATATTGGTTCAGCGCCCCCTGATATCGAGGAAGTGCTGGCCTTGTTGGAGAAGAATGATATTGTTACACACTATCTAAATGGCAAATCGAATAATTTGTTTGATAGTGAGGAAGGGAATCCTTTGCAAGTGCTACTGGATGCCTTGGATAGAGGGGTTCATCTTGATGTCGGACATGGAACAGCCAGTTTCTCATTCAAGGTAGCGGAAATGGCGAAGCGTCACGGTATCCAATTAAACACGATCAGTACCGACATTTACCGTCGTAACCGGTTGGATGGACCGGTCTATAGTATGGCAAGTGTCATGTCCAAATTTCTATACTTGGGATACAGTCTCGAAGAGGTCGTGACCGCAGTTACCCGCAATGCCGCGGCTTGGCTAAACAAGCCAGAACTAGGTCGGATTCAAGTTGGGGATTTCGCCAATTTGACGCTATTTGCAGTAAAGCAAGGGCATGTTACGCTAACCGATTCTGAGGATGAGCAGAGAGTGGCAGATCGTTATATTGAAGCTAAAGGGGTAGTTGTCAATGGATCATTTATTACATGCTAAATATGGATTGAAGCGGGTCATTAATGCGAGTGGACGAATGAGTATTCTAGGTGTCTCTGCACCGACAGATACAGTGATGGACGCTATGAAGCAAGGCGGACAGCAGTACGTAGAAATAGCGGATTTGGTCAATAAAGCAGGGGACTATATCGCAAATATTTTAGGATCTGAATCAGCAGTGGTAGTTAACTCAGCATCGAGCGGTATTGCTCTGTCTGTTGCAGCCATCGTGACAGAAGGTCATCAGCGCAGAAGCGAACGACTCCATCAAGAACAAATCGCGAAAAGTGAGATTATCATGCTGAAAGGTCATAATGTGCAATATGGAGCTCCTGTCGAGACGATGGTTTATTTGGGAGGCGGCAAACTCATTGAGGTGGGTTACGCTAACGAGGGGCGTGGAGTGCATATCGAAGAGGCCATTTCAGATAATACAGCTGCGATTTTGTATGTGAAATCGCATCACTGTGTACAGAAGAACATGATTTCTTTGGAGGAGACTTGGGAGATTGCACAGCGCTGTGGCATTCCGCTCATTGTTGATGCTGCCGCTGAAGAGGATATTCTCAAGTATGTCAAATACTCTGATCTTGCTATTTACAGCGGCTCTAAAGCGATTGAGGGGCCAACATCAGGAATTGTGGGTGGTAAACGCCGCTACATAGA
This sequence comes from Paenibacillus sp. FA6, assembly GCF_051550225.1. Classification (NCBI taxonomy): domain Bacteria; kingdom Bacillati; phylum Bacillota; class Bacilli; order Caryophanales; family Paenibacillaceae; genus Paenibacillus; species Paenibacillus sp. FA6. The sequence continues at coordinate 5,538,178 of NZ_CP188820.1, forward strand.
TTGGGTTAAGCAACAGCTCCATGGGATAGGACGCAGCATGAAAGTCGGTAAGGAAACGACCTTTGGGCTGCTACAGGCACTTGACGAGTATATGAATAAGCCAGATAAAAGTGAGCAGGAACGAGAACTATTGCAGTCTCTGACACCATTGTCAGACTTACCTGGCATACGGATCACGATTGTGCAGGATGAAGCGGGAAGAGCGATCTATCGCGGACGTGTGCATATCGATTCGGAAGTAGTGGGTTCAACTGCAATAGCGGTGAATGATGGGCTGCGTGAGGGGGACATTGCGGTGTATACCCGTGATTATGGCGTGCGGCAAGGTTACTTCGACATTGATCCACGTTCTCTGCAAGGAGACGACATGCAAGTGATTGTAAGAAGAATAAGAGAAATGGTAGGTGGCAAATAATATGTCAAATATGGAGAAGCGTCTCTATAAGAACCGGATTGCACTTAATGTGCTGACCAATAGTATTGAAAATGCTAAAAGGGTATTTGCGGCAGCAGAAGGACATGTCGTTGTTGGTGTTTTGTCTAAGAACTATCCTAATGCGGAAGAAGCTGTAGCTGCTATGAAGGAATATGGAGCAGCGATCGATGATGCTGTTTCTATTGGACTGGGTGCAGGAGATAACCGTCAGGGCAAAGTTGTAGCGGAGATCGCTAGAAGCTATGGCGGATGCCATATTAATCAGGTGTTTCCAGCCGTTGGAGCTACCCGCGCTAATCTTCATGGGCGTGATAGTTGGATTAATAGTTTAGTTTCCCCAAGCGGGCGCGTGGGGTATGTGAATATTTCTACGGGACCTATCAGTGCAGCAGCATCTGAACAAGCTATCATCCCAGTAAAAGCTGCTATTGCACTCGTACGGGACATGGGCGGCAATGCGCTGAAATATTATCCGATGCAAGGGCTAGAGCTTGAGGATGAGTACCGTGCGGTGGCGAAAGCGTGCGGTGAAGAAGGGTTTGCCTTAGAGCCGACAGGTGGCATCGACATGCAGAACTTTCAACCTATTGTAGAAATTGCTCTTATGGCGGGGGTTCCACAAATTATTCCACACGTATATACGTCCATTATTGATGCTGAGTCAGGTAGCACGAATGTGGAGGATGTACAAGTGTTATACGAAACGATAAAGACATTGGTGGATCAGTATGCCTAAAAGAATTGCAGCCTTCGGGGAGGTCATGATGCGGTTGCAGGTGCCGGGGTATGAGTCGCTATCTCAAAGTAATACCTTGCAGTATTCCTTCTCAGGAAGCGGGGTGAACGTCGCATCTGCTCTGGCCCGTTTCGGTCACACTGGTGATCTGGTCTCCACTTTGCCTGACAATCCAATCGGAGAAGCGGCGATGGCTCACCTGCGTAAGCTGGGCATTTCAACGTCGTTCATCAGCAGAGGTGGGAAGTATGTAGGGATGTACTTTTTAGAAAATGGATTTGGTGCTCGTCCAAGTCGAGTGACTTATTCAGATCGACTAGAAAGTAGCTTTAACAAAGCAAATTCAGATGTGTATGATTTCTGCAAGGTTGCCCAGGAAATCGATATTGTCTATTTCTGTGGAATTACGCTGGCTATGAATGAATCGGTACGACAGCAGATGATTGATTTGGCACAAGAAGTGAAGAGAAATGGTGGTACAGTAGTGTTCGATTGTAATTTTCGTCCGTCGCTATGGGGTACGGATGGGTACACCATGGCCAAACCGCATTACGAGAAAATGCTTCATCTGTCCGATATCGTCATGATGAATGAAAAAGATGCGATGTTCACTTTGGGTATGGCGACAGAGGAAAGTGAGCGACTGGGGCAACTTATGCAGCTTATTCCACAAGTGGCAGAGAAGTATGACATTGCTGTTATAGCGGGAACACATCGTAAGATTAACGGAGATAATACACATTCACTTAAAGGATTTATGTATAAAGAGCGAGAATTTGAGTTTTCGAAAGAATTAACTTTTTCAGTGTATGATAGAATTGGTGCAGGGGACGCATATGCAAGTGGTATTATTCACGGCGAAGTGGGTGGCTTTACACCGAAGCAGAGTATTGCTTATGCAACTACGGCAGCTATGCTAGCACATACGGTCGTAGGCGACACGCCAACATCCACCGAAGCTGAAGTATTGCAAGCCATGACGGAAATTAGGCTAGATGTGGGAAGGTAGGAGAATCATGTCCATTTCTAGGAAAAAGGGACCTTTGTATTTGCAGATCAAGAAGATTATAAAAGACCGCATATTGCATGGGCTTTATCCAATCGGCACGAATATTCCTTCTGAGCCGCAACTTGAAAGTGAGTTTAAAGTAAGTAAAATGACGGTAAGAAATGCGATCCAAGAGCTTTCCCAAGAAGGGTATGTAGAGAAAAAAAGTGGCATTGGTACGATCGTTATTCGTAACACCTCTTTTTCTAATCTATCCAAGGGGAAGCGATTTACAGAAGTTTTAGTTGAGGAAGGTCACAAGATTGAGAAACGCATACTTACATTGGAATGGATGGAGAATGACGAAAAGACGGAACTTTTTGAGTTCTTTGGAGAACGTTGTCTGAGGATCGAACGCCTTTATCTTTTGGACGGGAAGCCATATATTCATTATGTTCATTTCCTATCGCCCGTCATTATGATGAATGAACACCTCGATGTGACAGAGATTCAATCGATATATGAGCTTATCGAAGACAATAACATCGAGATCGCGAATTTTCGAGATCATTTCACTGTGGCGGCTGCAACCGCTGAGATTGAGCAATGGCTGTCTGTTCCAGAGGGAACAGCGATGCTCAAACGTCTACGTTACTCCTATGATGCTAACGGCAGCGTAGTAGAATATAGCGTAGGTCATTATAATTCAGAAATGCAGCATTATATTGTTAATTACGACGTATAACGGATATGAGTTGTGACCATCTTTTAAGTAGACCTTATTACTCAAAGGATGGTCATTTGACGTATTTGACGACTAATGTGTGAAAGTTTTCACTAATAATCATTCATTGTGAGATATGTCACATTTAGAAGTGAAACAATTACGTTACAATCAATATAAATAGATTAGATTTTAAACATTATTGGATTAAGGGGATAGGATTATGGCCTATTATAAACCTCAGCAAATTGCTGAAGTAACAGTGGAGAACGGGACGAAGAAGGTTCACAGTCGGCTTGTAACAGTACTTGTTCTTGGTTTCTTAGGAGGTGCCTTTATTTCGCTGGGGTTCTTATTAAATATTCGTGTTGTGGCAGGAGCGCCAGCGGAATTGGGTTCTATTACAAATCTTATTGGGGCTGCGGTGTTCCCATTAGGTCTTATTCTTGTGCTTCTTGCGGGTGGCGAACTGTTGACGGGGAACATGATGGCAGTGCCTCTAGCTCGTATTGCGAAGAAAATTTCTACATGGGAAGCAATGAAGAACCTCATATTAATTACAATAAGTAACTTTGTAGGGGCTGTATTCGTCGCTTACTTCTTCGGACATATCGTTGGACTAACGGGCTCTGGCGTGTATTTAGAGAAAGTAGTGGAGATGGCAGCACACAAGTTAGACGATTCGTTCGTACAGGCATTTGTATCGGGGATCGGTTGTAATTGGTTGGTGGCATTAGCGGTCTGGCTATCTTATGGATCGGATAATATGAGTGGCAAAATACTAGGGATTTGGTTCCCAACAATGGCCTTTGTCGCCATCGGATTTCAGCACGTCGTGGCGAATATGTTCCTGATTCCAGCAGCCATCTTCGAAGGTTATTATTCATGGGGAGAATATTTAATTAATTTCGTCCCCGTCTGGCTAGGTAATCTCACCGGCGGTGCGATCTTCGTCGCGGCGGCGTATTGGGCGGCTTATCTTCGTGAACCTCAAGATAGCTCAGTCGCATTGGCAGCTAAAGATCAATCATCACAAGCAAGTGCAGTGCGTAAGCAGGCATAGGGGATAATCTTATTATTAAAATATAGGGACTACAGTATAAGATTCAGCTTATACTGTAGTCTTTTTATTTCTGGTCGAGTCGCTGGAAGACGGGTGCCGAACGATCGATGCTGATGTCGGTGGCGATGAAATAGTTGTAAAAAGGGTACTTACTTTAGAAGGAAAGGTAGGGGAGAGGGAAGTGGTTGCATAAAGGTCAGTTAAAATGGGGAAAACGATGAAATGTGAAGGTTTTCAAGTAATTAGATACCTTCTGTGCAACTAAAGCCAGCACTAGAGTAAATTGTCCGGATTTAGATACACGTTATGCAACTAAATTAGTTTTAGGGACATAGGCTTAAGCTCGAGTTCAAGTTCAAGTGTACTTTACGCAATTATTGACGATAGTTATCGTTTCATTAATGGTTAAACACAATGCAGGAGACTTATGATGAATACTCCCGCCACTTACCAACGCTGTTGCTTCGGCTGAAGTGGGGGTTTCTGATGTATCATCCAACTTATTTCAGGATGCTTAACACCAGTGGAGTTGACACGTTGATGGTCTGGTTACCATCCAACCCCTCTATCCCATTCGCTCTTTTGGCGGATACGTTTGGGAATACTTTTCGCATAATGTTGGCTGCGCCGTTCACATCGGCATGAATCACGCTCTTCGCGTTCTTATACAGACCGCGATATATCCGTTTGCCTGAGAAGATCCATGTTCCTTCTTCGCCATAACTCGGCAACGGGTCTAGATCTAAGAAACTGGCTTTCGAGGTATACGCCTCTTCGGTCAGGATAACGACGATTCCCTGTTCTGTTGCCTTATACTCGATCATCCCGATGAGCATCTGATGGGGAATGTGAGTGAAGGACTGATTGTTTCGCCGTCCGATCCCGGGTGCTTGTTTCCACCCATCGTTATGTCCAATGACGATCGTACCGATGTTGTGCTCCACTGCCAGCTTAATGATCTGATAACTTGCCTTGTGAAACAAGTCTCTGATCCTACGGTGGCGCTTCAGATGGAGTCGTTCTAATCGTCTGGACGTATACGCTCCTTCGCGTGGTTCCTTGCCCTGACGAAGAATGCCGGTATAGTGCGCCTTCATCTTGTTGTAATACTGATTGATCGATTTAATAATCTTGCCCTTCACGACGATCGGTTTCGCTCCGGTGGTCGTGACGATGGTTGCAAGATTGACGACGCCAAGATCAATCGCCAGCACGTGTTCTTGTACCGCTTCCTTCTGTTCGATCGGATAAGCGAAGATCAATTCGACCACGTATTGTCCATGGCTTGGGACGACACGTACTTGCTTCAGTTCTCCGTCGGTACAGCCCAGCTTGCCGATGTTCAGTTGCAGCTTGGTCTTTGGAAACTTAAGAAATTTCCGTTCTTTGATCACACAATCTTGATTGGAGAACATGACTTCCTTCACCCTATTCCGAGCGTATCCCGGAATATGGGGCTTGCCGTTGTACTTCTCAGGATGCTGACGGTAATCCTTGATGCTGGCAAAGAAGGCTTTCCAATTGTGGAACACCACTTTCATGATTCCCTGACTGCACTGCGTCGGGAGCGCCCGATAATCGATTTGATTCATCACTTTGAACAAAGCGTCCAAGAAGTTATAATGAACAAAGGGACTCTCTTGCGAGGGTAGCTTAAACGGATGGGAACGGTTCTTTTCACTTCGTCGTTTGTTCATGACGTTAATATGTGACGCTAGCGTGTCCATAACTTGCTGTTGCAACGGCTGAAGCGGCTCATTCTTCCCAAAAGCGGTAACGATCTGTCGGATGTAAAAGTTGGTCGTATTATACAGGTTCTTGGCATCCTGACATGCTTGATCGAGGTGCGCAAACAAGCGATGGCCTGGCTTAATCCACACTTGATGGGTTCTGTACATTGGCTTCGAATCTGACAAAACTTCACCCCCTTCCAATCGCGCGATACGAATATACGTTCTACTTTTATTGTACCTCTTAAGATTTAGGAAGGGAAGAACATTTTACGGGATTATTCAAGAGGTCGCCGAGTCACCTCGCCACTTATAGAAGTCGGAGTCCTCTAGGCGGAATTTGATAGAATCAACGATAATAAATCTGAGATACTAGCTAGTATCGGTCTAGCCTCGGAAGATGACTTTTGAAAAGAGGTGAAAAAGATGGGAGTTAATCAACAAACGCTAACGATCCGCCTTTCAGAAATGAAAGATGCGCAACAGATTATGGATTTAGATGCTGTTGTATGGGATGATTATAGCTCACCAGAACCTTTGGACTGGACTTCACGCGAGGATTTCTTACGACATTGCCAACCCGGTTCGCAGTTTGTAGCCCTCGTGGATCATAGAATTTGTGGTTATGTTGGGTTTCGCTATCCCACGCTCATCAAGAGTAATCGCCATGTGTATGAGATTAACATTGCGGTTCACCCACAATATCAGCATAGGGGAGTAGGGACAAGTCTGATGGATATGGTGAAGGAATGGGCAAGTGAGCAGGGGATGAAGAAATTGAGTTTACGTGTTCTGGCTTCCAATTCGGGCGCTCTAGAATTTTATGAGAAATGTGGATTTGTTAGAGAAGGTCAGCTTATTAACGAGTTCCTTGTAGGCGGACGGTATGTAGATGACATTCTGATGGGGTATCTTTTGTAAGAAAAGCGGTATAGTGATCCCGAAATCTACAGCAAAGCATCGTCATTGAACAATCCGCATATTACGGGTATATTTGTATGAAGCTAGTGTATACAGAACGAGACAGAAAACTCAAGGATGAAAGGTTGATTGCCATGGAGAACCCAAGTACACCTCCCAATTTTATTAAGAATATTATTACGGAAGATTTGAAATCCGGTAAGGTGAAGGAAGTTTTGACACGTTTTCCACCAGAACCTAATGGGTATTTACATATCGGACATGCTAAAGCGATCTGGATTAGCTTTACTTTAGCAGATGAGTTCGGAGGGAAGACGAATCTAAGATTCGATGATACCAACCCGATTAAAGAGGATACAGAATATGTGAAGTCCATTCAGGAAGATGTGAAGTGGCTCGGATATGAATGGGACGAGTTACGTTTCGCATCAGACTATTTCGATGAGATGTATGATCGCGCGGTCATCTTGATCAAGAAAGGGAAAGCCTACATTGATGATCTCAGCGCCGATCAAATTCGGGAGACCCGCGGTACATTGACGGAACCTGGCAGTAATAGCCCTTATCGTGATCGTAGTGTAGAAGAGAATCTGGTTTTGTTTGAGGGGATGCGTGCTGGCGAGTTTAGCGATGGTGCAAAAGTATTACGTGCCAAAATTGATATGTCGTCGCCTAATATTAACTTGCGTGATCCGGTAATTTACCGAATTTCGCACACTCATCATCACAACACAGGGGATAAATGGTGTATCTATCCGATGTATACTTTCGCCCATCCATTAGAGGATGCTATTGAAGCGATAACACATTCCCTTTGTTCGTTGGAATTTGAAGATCAACGACCTTTCTATGATTGGGTTGTAGCAGAATGCGAAATGCCAAATATTCCTCATCAATATGAATTCGGTCGTTTGAACGTGGGACAGACCCTAACGAGTAAACGGAAGCTGAAGTTACTTGTGGATCAACATCATGTGGATGGCTGGGATGATCCGCGGATGCCAACGATCTCAGGTCTGCGTCGTCTGGGATACACACCTGAGGCGATCCGTAGCTTTATTTATGAGACAGGTATCTCTAAGAGCCAAGGTGTCGTAGATCGACAAATGATGGAACATTTTATCCGCGAAGATCTGAAGATGAAAGCACCTCGTACGATGGCGGTATTGAATCCACTCAAAGTAGTGATTACCAACTATCCAGAGGGTCAAGTAGAGCATCTGGAAGCGGAGAATAATAGCGAGAATCCTGAAATGGGTAATCGTCAAATTCCATTCTCTCGGGAAATATATATTGAGCAAGAGGACTTCATGGAGAATCCACCGAACAAATACTTCCGACTATTCCCTGGTAATGAAGTCAGGCTGAAGAATGCTTATTTCATTAAATGCAATGAAGTGATCAAGGATGAAGAAGGTCATGTTATCGAAATTCATTGTACCTACGACGTTGAGACAAAGAGCGGTAGTGGATTTACTGGACGTAAAGTGAAAGGGACGATCCATTGGGTCGAGGCAAGTCAAGCCGTTCCTGCTGAATTCCGTTTGTATGAACCGCTTATATTGGACGAGGAAGCGGAAGAGTCGGTTGATGAGACACAAGAGAAGACGTTCCTTGATCAGATCAATCCGAATTCAATGGAAATCATCCAAGGCTATATAGAACCGGGGATGAAAGATGTGGTAGCGCAGGATAAGTTCCAATTTTTCCGCCATGGTTACTTTAACGTAGATTCCAAGTACTCGACGCCAGGACATCCGGTATTTAACCGTGTCGTCTCGCTTAAGAGTTCATTCCCAATAACGAAATAAAGAAATGATCTAATAAGCATAAACCAGCCCGCAGTGATCTGTCTGCGGGCTATTTTATGCTTGTTCAATGATAAGGAAGTTCTATGACACTAATAGATTGGATCCTCATCAGGATCCGCTTCGTGGATAGTACCAGGTAATTCATAACCATGTTTTCGAATGAGTGACCAGATCTGAGCGAAGCCAGCGGCACCGATTAAGGAGAAAAGCATCCCCGTCTGATACATGGCCTCGGCGCCAAAGTTTTGAAATAGCCATCCACCGACTAATCCACCGATAACGCCTGAGAGACCACTCCATGAGAGCGTGTAGACGGCTTGACCCGTTGCACGAAAGGGACGAGGGATCAACAGCATCGTAAGCTGGGTTCCGACATAGAAGAATCCGCCGAAGGTAACACAGTGCAGGACTTGAATGGCAGCGACCTCTAATGGAAGTGTAGCCTCAGCCATGAGAAGCCAACGCAGACTGAAGAGCAGACTTACTAGGGCAAGGCAACCAAATAACCATGATATTTTACGTTTCATGAAGCGATCGAACAAGAAGAACATACCCATTTCGAACAAAGAAGACAGGAGTACTGCCAATCCAACCATTCGCTTGGATCCTCCAATTTCTGTTATATATAATGACATAAATGTATTATTCATAGCATTCGGGACGGATACTAGAACACCTAGAAGGATAAAGGAAAGAAAGTATCGATTGGTCATAATCGTTGCAAACCCTTTGAAATGTAACGTGGGTGTATGGGAAGAGCGATGCAAAGGGGGGAGAAACATAACCGCCCCAATGGCCAAGATCAGAAGAGTAGTAAATAAGGTTGATACTTGTGATATACCCGTCCAATCAAGAATTTGCCCTGCAGCAATGGCGGTTATTGCCCAACCAATAGACCCCCATATGCGGAAAGAACCAAATTTACGCGGTGTATCCTGAATATATCCTAGTATAAGACTGTTGCTATGAGAGAATATAGGTGTTTGAAAGAAAAAGAATAAGGTCATTGTTAAATACACCATTGGATAGCTATCAGCTTGGAAGACAAACTGTATCAGCAACACGGTTCCACTCAACATGATGACGATAATACGTCTCATATTATGCAAACGGTCACCCCAGCTTCTCCAAAAGGGATTAGCAAACAAGGAGACAAAGGGTCCAAGTGCCATAAGGCTACCAATTTCGAATTTCGTCATGCCTACATCCTGAAGGTACAGTTGAAAAAAGCTAGTGAAGATGACCATGGAACCGTATAGGAAGAAATTGAAAAGTCTAAGTGACGTTAAGGATGATTTGGTTTCTATGGGTTCATTCAATATCGACATTCCTTTCCATAGGATGAATAGTCAAGCTCTATTACACTCGAGACCATCGATCATCCTAAATACGAATCGCTAATGGTTATTTATGGTGATTAGATTAACCATTCCACTTTAACATGTGTTGAAAGGGGATTCAAACCAACAAATTTCCATATCAACATAAATTTATGATTTAGAGGGGAAAATAGGAGAAAACTAATTAAAAATAGTGGTAAGCGCTTACAAAATAAGGTACTATATGTTTATAAGGTGACGATTCCCCCTAGTAATCGTATGCCGGAGTATCTATTGATATGATTTCCGTCAGTGATGGGAATCATTTTTTTTGAAATAATAAGAAAGTATAAGTTTCACTTGATACTCTATTCCTTATATTTCTGCTGAAACGGGTGCCTCAAAGTGATACGAAGTATCGCTAGGATCGGAAGCATAAACTCTTTGAAAAAGGATGGCATAGGCGTTTCTACTTTTAAAAAGATATCCATACTGAGGTGTGAAAATTGTCACATGAAATATATAACATTTGATGTATTATGAATATATAAGAAAGCGTTATCCTTTTAAAGAACAAATAAATGATGTTTATTGTATCGTCTCGACTCATTGATAGTACATAAAGGGGGTTGCACTCTGTGTTACTAACCATGGAACTTGTTAAGGATACTGAAGAATGTGTACGCTGGAAGCAAGGTAGAGGCTGGGTATATCAATTGCTTATAGATTTCTTGGGGAGTCCTCCAAGCTTGTCACTCGTTGCACAATGGCGGCAGCATATGGTTACTAGGGAGGAAATTCTGTTAACAGAAGGCGGTCAGCTGTTGAAGAACTACTTATCTAATATTATGCCGGGTCAACTTGTTAAGATCTGTGAAGTGGAGAAGGAAGAGTACCAACGTTTATTTCACTGTATGCGCCCCATATTCCGTTCGCTATGTGAAAGTGATTATGTGAGTAGGCTGAGAGAGAAGAAGGTGGATTGTACTGCGAATGTTCGTGAGATGTATGTTCAGTCAGGCATTGCATTCAATAAGTTGAACCATGAACAGGACGATAATATTTCGCTCGAGCTTGAGTACATGGCTATTCTCGCTGAACGAACATCAGATGATCGACGAATCAGAACTGCACAATTAGAATTAATTGATGATCAGATTCGCTTCCTAGATGAACATCTAATACAGTGGATTCCAACCTTCGGTGAAGATTTAATGTGTCTAGCACAAAGCTCAGTGTATACAGCTATAGGAAGTATTCTGAGAGACTTTATTCCGTATGATATGATCATGTTGCGCTCATGGAGAGAGAATCTTTCCTAGTAGAGGTTTTTCAAAAAGACATTTTTTGATCACGAAGTATATCAAGAGGTCTATAAGCTGATTCCTTAAGCGCGAACGGGAGTCGGCTTTTTTATATTTTTAAATAAAGTAAAAGGACGTACCTCCATTTCATAAGGAAAAGGGGATACGTCCTTTGTTGATTCAATATGGATGATAGCTATCTTAGTCTAGTACTTTAGGTTTGCTGAATTTCATCAGGAATTCATACACAATAGGTACGATAACTAGCGTCAGTAGTGTAGAACTGATCAGACCACCAATGACGGTAATTCCGAGTCCGCGTGAAATGATTCCAGCACTGTCTTCCAATCCAACAACAAGTGGCAGCAATGCACCAATGGTGGCGAGTGCAGTCATAAGTATTGGACGAAGGCGAGTTGCTCCTGCCTCAAGCAAGGCTTCACGAGTAGATAGACCTTCCTTCTCTTTGCGAATAACGCGGTCGATGAGTACGATCGCATTGGTTACAACGATCCCTATGAGCATCAATGCACCCATTAGAGAGGATACGTTGAGTGTCTCCTTAGTAATCAGTAATCCAACAAGAGCACCGATAACTGTGAATGGTAAAGAGAAGAGAATTGCAAACGGTGCAAGACCTCCACCGAAGGTGACAACGAGTACAAAGTATACAACCGCAATGGCTGCTAACATCGCAAGACCAAGTTGTGTAAATGTATCATTGATTTGTTCTGTTGAACCACCGAACTTAATCTCGACACCATCAGGCTTCTCGATGGCATTTACTTTGTTTTGTAAGCTTGTGGAAGCTTTACCAACATCGGCAGTCAAGATATTAGCTGACACGGAGACAACCATCTTACTATCGGTACGTGTGATGGTGTTCGGAGAATGTCCCTTTTCAATCTTAGCTACATCCTTGATTGCAACTTCGATGCCTAGAGGAGACATAATCTTCTCATCAGCAATCTCATGTATCGTCTTGTAGACAGAGCTGTCAGTTTCGATATAAACCTTGTAGGTTTTGTCCTCAACTTCAATTTCAGTTAGAACCGGACGCTCACGAACAGGGCTTAGCTTCATAGCAATCTGCCCAGCAGTAAGACCTAGTGAGCTTAACTTCTCCTGATCAGCTACAATCGTGTATTGATCATAGGAAGCAGATAGACTACTCTTTGCTTTTTCAAAATGAGTCGTATCCTCTTCTACAAGTCTCAGAATTTCATCGGACACGGGCTTAATATCCTCTAAGCTATCTCCAAATACGCTAACACTGAGTCCACTTCCGAGCATTCCGCCCGTCATATCTAAAGATGACCATGTACCATCAGGAATTTCTTGTTGAAGATCTTCGACAAGTTGTTTCTGGACATCTTCGAAGTTCTTGGTATCGGAGTTGTATTCAATATAGAATAGACCTGAGTTGGATGAGCTAGCACCACCCATCGGATTAGCACCGCCAATGGAATACTGCATTTTCTCTACGCCTGGTTGATTAAGAATCAATTTCTCAGCACTCAAGGCGCGTTGCTCGACAACATCCAGTTGATCTCCTGGTTTAGGTGAATAGGTCACCATGGTGAACTTATCTGTCTGATCCGGCATGAAGCTAGTGCCGATTAATGGATATAACATGATGCTGCCTGCAAGTAGAAGAACAGCAGAACCGAAGGTGATCGCTTTATGAGAAAGGGACCAATTCAGAATACGTTGATATCCCTTAGCAAGGCGCCCTAGCTCTTCTTTATGAGCACGTCTCTTCGTTGAGATACCCTTTTTGAAGAGTGTATGTGCAAGCATGGGTACAATGGTAATGGCAATAACAAGTGAAGCGAGCAGTGCAAATACCATGGTTAACGCAAATGGTAGGAATAACTCTCCAACCATGCCGCTTACAAATGCCAGCGGTAGGAAGACAGCGATGGTTACGATGGTAGATGACATGATGGGAACGAACATTTCTGCTGTTGCCTCACGGATTAATTCACGACCGCGCAGTTTCTCGCTCGTATCAGCAAGTCGCCGATAGATATTCTCTATGACGACAATGGAGTCATCAATAACGCGACCTATGGCAACAGTCATGGCACCTAAAGTCATCATATTTAGCGTAATATCCATTTGCCACAAGATAAGTACGGCAGCTAGAAGTGACAACGGAATCGAGATAACGGATATGATCGTCGAACGAATGTTACGTAGGAAGATCAGGATGATGATAACTGCAAATAATGCTCCAAATATTGCTTTACTAAGCATGGTGTTTACAGAATCTTCAATAGGTTTACCTTGATCGAGCAACGTGATCAGTTCAAGCCCGTGATAACTTGCCTTTAGCTCGACCAATTTATCTTTAACGGCATTGACGACATCGACGGTGTTGGCGTCATTGTCTTTTACAATGGACAGCCCGATCGATTCAACACCATTGGTACGAGAGATGGACTCTGCTGAACCAATAACTTGAATATCGGCAATCTCGCTGAGCTTAATTGTCGGAATGCCGCTAGCAACACTTGCGGTCAGATTCTGTGTGCTGGCTCCAGCAGCTTCGCTAAGGGCAGGGTTACCTTGACCTTGTGCTGAGTTATCCATGTTCGGAATGACAGGAATCGCAAGATTCTTCAAATCGTCTAGTTCAATGATGTTACCATCTACGACGACGGCCTTCTCAGATTCTTCTAAGTTATATAAACCAAGGGGTACACGGAGTGACGAGCCTTGGACGATACCTTTAACGGTATCTTGGTTAAGACCTAGTTCGGCCATTTTGGACTCGTTAAATCTCAGTTGAACTTCTCTGACGTATTGTCCTGATATACTTACGGAAGCTACACCTGCCAGCTTCTCCAATTCAGGTTTAACTTGATTCTCAATAATACGTGTTAATTCCTCTAAGTCTTTCGTTTGGGTATTTGAAGCGCTTAGGGAAATAACGGGAAAAGAATTTATACTGAACTTGGAAATCGTAGGCTTCTGTGCACCATCTGGTAAGTTCACTTCATTAAGTGCCTCACGGACAGCGGCCGTTGCCTGATCCAAATCCGTACCGTAATCGAATTCGATTGCTACAGAAGAAGCATTCTCCAATGAAGTGGAGGTGATTGTCTTGACTCCATCCACATTGCGAAGTCGTGTTTCAAGGGGAATGGTCAGATCTTGAACGACACCTTCGGGAGCTGCTCCAGGATAGATCGCAACCACGTTTAGGAAGGGAATACTGATATTGGGCATAGTTTCTTGTTTCATGGATACTCCGGCAAATAGTCCTGCAGCAGTAACGATGATCGTTAGAATCCAGATGGCAAACTTGTTGTTTAATGAGAAATTAATAATACTTTTCATAAGTGTGGTTCTGCTCCTCTCTTTAACTTTCTTGGGTTATACAGGATGATTATGAAGGCACTTTAGTTATTTGAATATAGTGAAATAATCTCCTTGAGTTCATCATTTAAGACTTGTAGTTCTGATATTTGTGCTAAATTACCAATCATACCTAACAGAATAACTCTTCGAGGTTGAATGTCCACGATTTCTTTCTCAAGAATATGTATGGACTCGAGAGCATCTTTGTACGTATTGTTATGAAGTAGGTTTTCTTTGAGGATCACTTTCATTTCCTTGGTCACTTGAAGGGGATGTCGTTGAAAGTCGGACTGTTCATTGAATTCGTTAACCCAATGGGACCACATATCGGAATCGATTAGGGGTTCTGCACCTTTGGAGATGAAACTTTCGCTAACATCATCAAGTAAGGAAATGAGATGTCTCGACATTCTCTGAATATTCAGAGGCAGACCAGGAATGAACAACATTCGTAAATAGGAGGCCAGTATGCCACCGAAGAATAAGGTTAGATCCATCGTGTAAGGCTCTACTTTTGGCCCATAGATGGATTCAAGCTTGAGTTTGAACCAGCCGAGCATTCTGAAGTGATCCTCCCGAATACAATCTGGATGTCCATGCTTCTTACTTGGACCGGGACCGTCTATAAACTGTTTCTTCAGAAACTCACGTAACTCTATCAGATGACTAAGAAGAACCTCAACTTGTTTCTGTAGTTGCTCTCTAGGAGAGAGTAGACTGTCTTGTTCTACTAGCATGACACTGTCAAGTACGAGCTGATAGCAGTATAAGTAAATACTTTCTTCTAATTCTTCCTTGGATTTAAAATGTAAATACAAGCTACCCTTCGACATTTCACACACTTCAGCAATTTCCTGCATTGAGGTTGAAGAAATACCTTGGGTAGAAAATAGTTGTAAGGCCATCTTCAAGATATAGGTTTTCCTGTCCGTTTGTTTCTCAGACAATTCGTATGCACTCCTTTCTAGAACTTTCGGGTTCTGTTATTGACTCTATAGTCAGAGTATATTATAAAACAAAAAGAGTTACAACTTTCTATCTACTGTCTATCTATATAGGCAGATATGGATGCATCATGTACAATAGTTAAGGATATAGGCTATTGATAGTATTATCTATTTAATCCAAATGGGAAGAAAAAAGGTGAGGGAATATATGAGACGCGGGTTGCAGGTTATATTAATTTCAGCAATTGTGTTCGCATTTTATTATTTTGGTTTTGGTGTTGTAGGGAGGACTGCGGGAACGATTGTTAGTGTGTTCTCAACCCTAACGGTTATTTCGCTATGTTTCATGATCTCTATGGAGAATCGGAATCCCTCTACAACGATGTCTTGGATTTTGTTACTTGCATTAGTTCCTATCGTGGGACTATTATTCTATTTCTTGTTCGGACAGAACTTCTTCAACCGTCGGAAGTATGATAAAAAAGCGCTGCGTGATATGGAAGCATACGAAAGAATTGAGAATGAGGAGCTCCGAATTCATCAGGATCTTTCTAAGTTTACAACGCGTCAGCAACAATTCTTGAAATTATCCCAGCGGCTGGCACGCACTCCAATCTCTTTCTCTACAGAAACAACGATTCTTACGAATGGAGAACAGACCTTCTCCACTTTACTTACCGAGCTTGAGAATGCCAAACATCATATACATATGGAATATTATATTTTTCGAGCAGATGATATCGGGACGCAAATTCAACAAATCCTGATCAATAAAGCGAAGATGGGTGTTGCGGTTCGGTTTATGTATGATGCGGTAGGTAGCATTCAGATTCCGAAAGTGTTCTTAAAGGAGATGGAAGAGGCTGGTGTGAAGCTGGTTGCTTTCGGTAGCGTCAAGACGAATTTCTTCTCTAGCCGCGTGAATTTCCGTAATCACCGCAAGATCGTTGTTATAGATGGGAGTGTCGGCTTGATCGGTGGGCTGAACGTGGGGGATGAGTATCTAAGTAGAAGTGAAACTTACGGATTCTGGCGAGATACACATATGCTTGTTAAGGGAGAAGCTGTTAGAACGCTTCAGATTATTTTTTTGCGGGATTGGCTTTATATGACAGGAGAACAATTCCTCGAGCAAGAATATTTGTCACCAACACTGACTAGTGGGAATGATGGTGTTGTTCAGATGATTGCGAGTGGTCCAGATAATGAGAGACGTGTACTTCGAAATCTCTTCTTCTCCATGATCACTTCAGCGGAGAAAAGTGTATGGCTAGCGACCCCGTATTTCATACCGGATGACGATATATTAACGGCTCTGAGGGTAGCTGCCCTAGGGGGGATAGATGTTAGAATTCTATTTCCTGCTAAACCTGACAAATGGGTTCCGTTCTTCGCTTCACATTCCTATTTCCCAGCGTTGATGGAAGTTGGGGTGAAGATCTATGAGTATGAGAAAGGGTTTCTCCATTCTAAATTATTGATCGTCGACGGTGAAGTAGCGACTATAGGAACGGCGAACATGGACATGCGTAGCCTGAATTTAAATTTTGAAGTGAATGCTCTTCTCGTAAAGACATCCAGTGTTCAGAAGATGGTTACCGACTTTGAGCGTGATCTATTAACAGCCACATTAATGAGTCCAGAACGATTGAAAGTCAAAAAGGTATGGGAGCGAATCCTAGAATCTGCTGCTCGTTTAATGTCACCATTGCTCTAGGTTGAGTTCAAAAAGATGACCTTTTTGGACAACCTCTATAGCGGATAAAGGAGGAGGTTTCATGATGGGAAATAAATCGATAAACTCTTTAATGCCAGAAGTACCAACGGGTGAACGTAAAATAGAACATGTGCGCTTGTGCTTAGAAGAAGAAGTAAATGCAAGTGGCATAACAGCAGGGTTCGAACGATATCGTTTCAAGCATTGTGCGCTACCGGAGATTAACTTTGATGATATAAATATCAAGACAACCTTCTTAGGAGCTTCGTTACGCACACCGCTATTGATCAGCTCTATGACAGGGGGAAGTGAAAAGACGGGAGCTATTAACGCACGTCTGGCGGAGGTTGCTGAGCGACGTGGTTGGGCGCTTGGAGTCGGATCGATTCGTGCCGCGGTGGAGCGAGAAGATTTAGCATACACCTTTCATGTTAGAGATAAGGCACCAAATATTCCCATCATTGCTAATCTGGGAGCGGTACAGCTCAATTATGGATTTGGCTCTACGGACTGTTTGCGCGCTGTGGAGATAGCGGGTGCGGACATGTTGGTTTTACATCTAAATGGATTGCAAGAGGTCTTTCAGCCTGAAGGTAATATGAACTTCAGCGGATTACTATCACAAATCGAGAAGGTATGTCGTGAACTCGCTGTACCCGTAGGTGTAAAAGAAGTAGGGTGGGGCATCGATGGTGAGACCGCATCGAGATTGTATGATGCGGGCGTTGCATTTATAGACGTGGCGGGTGCTGGAGGCACCTCGTGGAGCCAAGTCGAGAAGTTCCGCAACCGCGACGAGGTCCGTCGCGCGGCAGCGGATGCTTTCGCGGGGTGGGGAATCCCTACCGCGGAATGCATCACTGAGGTGCGGGAGGTGTCCCCGCACGGAGGATTGATCGGCAGCGGCGGGCTGAATAGCGGCGTGGATGCCGCTAAAGCATTAGCGCTTGGCGCCGATCTCGCTGGGTTCGGTCGCAGCTTGTTGGCGGCCGCTGTGGAGTCCGAGGAGGCGCTAGACGCCACCCTCGCAAGGGTGGAGCTGGAGCTACGGACAGCGATGTTCGGCATCGGCGTTGCGGATATTCCAGCGCTCCGCACGACACGTCGATTGATACGGGCGAATTAATAGGGTTAGTAGTGATGGAAGCGCGGTCGGATAGATGCAGAAAGTACATCTATTTTGGAAGAAAAGGTGTGTGGGCGAGGAATAGTTGTAAAACCTGCAGTTAAAAGTAGCGATAACGCTGAAAAGTAGGGATTTCGAGTAACTAAATGTACTCTATGCAACTAAACTTAGCACCTGGGGAATTTAGCCGGATTTAGATGTACTTTGTGCACCTAGAATTAGCGCTAGGGGCAGTTGGTCGGATTTAGTTGTATTTTTTGCATCTGTTGGTGAATGGAGTAAGTAGAGTGTGCTGATGAGTGTCGTAGTTGAGTAACCATGTTAGCCTTGGAAGAAGAAGCGAAACGTCTGCAAGTAGATCGAATTTCGCTCCATGTATTCGGTCATAACAAGATTGCATTCGGTTTGTACCAGAAGATGGGGTATCAGATCACAGATATAAGCATGTCGAAGAAGCTTTAATACGACGTTGGAACGCCATGAGGTTAACATAGACTTAGGGTGCGAGTTCAAAATGATCAAAAGAGGACTTTTTAAACAACCTCTTTTGGTGTTTTTAGTGTGTCCAGCATGAGCGTTAACTATATAAGGATCTGATGACTTATTGTGGAGTTGGGGATAGCGTGAGCTACTTTAGAATATATTAAAGAAGCGTGATATTCACTAATTCACACTCCGGGAGGCACCCATACTATGAGCAGTAAAGATAAAGACATGCTTCCAATGTCGAAAGAAACGGTCGAAGTGGAAGGGGTATACGAGAACGAAGAAGGGCGAGAGATGCATTTACGTAGAGGGGAAGAGTTCCCTTCCGATCTCGTGCTTGGAAAAACGGAATGGGAGATGACCGAGTTCGCCTATGAGAACCATTCCGAGAGCGAACCAGAGAAGCATCACATCCCTAAGAGAAATAAAGAAAAGAGAAAAACATAACGAAATAACGGACGCCCTCCATCGCAGGATTTCTAAATCCAAGCGGGGAGGGCGTCTGTTATTAAAATATAAGGAAATAGATATTTGTATCCACATATATATGTGGCGGAAGTTAAGGAATTTGGTACACTAGGGAGGATAGGATGACTTGTTGTTGTAGTAGTATTTAGAAATAGGTCGGCGGTGGCGGTGTAGCTAACTCGTGAATACATCTTTTGGAGGGGGGAAGTAAAGAATTCGAGACTCATCCGTAGAAGGGAACATGCAACGTGAAATCCCCTCATGATCACAGTCGCGAGTGTACTTTACGCATATTATGAAGTCATTATTGAAAGCGCTACAATACGGTACGGAGACAGCTGGGGGGAATGGGGTAGAACTTCTTTTCTCAGAGGGGCGGGACAAGGCAACATGGGGTAGAATATCCACGAATTCTTTTTATTCTGAGATGGTTTGTGAAATTCGTGAGCTTGGGAACAGCCTTCTAGAAGAGCCTATGCCTGTCATTCCATTTTCATTGTATAAAATGTTCGATACAACCGGTGACCGGGAGTTATTTCAGAACGCTTACTTCGAGCGAAGACGTAGGCTAGATGCCTTCGTGTTCTTATCCTTATTGGATGAGGATGACAAATATATATCCGCCTTAGAGGATGTTCTGTGGGCTATTTGTGATGAATATACGTGGTGTTTACCTGCTCACTTAGGCGGAAGTTTATCGTTGAAATACGATGAGGCACGCGGACATCGAGAGGTGCTAGATCTATTTGCAACCGAAACGGCCTTTTCTTTGAGTGAAGTGATTCATTTACTGGGACAACGCTTGTCAGAAATCGTTGTCCATCGCGTGGTGAAAGAGATCAAGGAGCGGGTATTAGAATCCTATGCCTCTCTCAAACCATCAAGTTGGTGGGAGACGACGGATATGAATTGGGCGGCGGTATGTGGCGGGTCTATTGGAGCTACAGCGATGTACCTGATTCAAGAGGATGATACGCTAGCGCCACTACTTCATCGGGTGCTGGACACGATGGATTGTTTCTTAGATGGCTTTGCAGCGGATGGGGCATGTCGCGAAGGCGTCGGATACTGGGCCTATGGTTTCGGATATTTTGTTTATTTCGCAGCTCTATTGAAGCAGAGAACGGCTGGAGAGATTGATTTAATGCAGAATAATGACAAGATCAAATCCATCGCGATGTTTCAGCAGAAATGTTATCTAAGTGATAATTACGTGATCAGTTATTCGGATACACGTCTTACATACGAGTATCAGATCGGCCTGACACATTATCTTAAATCTCTTTTTGAGGAAATCGATGTGCCTCCCTTTGCGTTCCATTCAGGTCCTTGGGGTGATCACTGTTTCCGATTCTCCCATGGCATTCGTAATTTACTGTGGAGTAGAGAAGAATATGTCACGAATAAGCTACCAGAAGCCTATTATGTATTGGAAGAAGCACAGATCTTCATTCGTCGAAGTGAATGGAACGGTACGAACGTCGCTTTCTCTTTAAAAGGTGGCCATAATGCTGAACCGCATAATCATAATGATATCGGTAGCTTTATCCTCCATGCCGGAGAACAACCGATCTTTGTTGATCCAGGCCTCGGCAAGTATACGAAGGAATACTTCGGTGATCAACGTTATTCCATGATCTACAATGGTTCCCATGGGCACTCCGTCCCGATCATTGAAGGGCTCCATCAACAGGAAGGCGAACAGTATGCGGCTCAATGGGTTCAGATTTCTCCTTCTGAAGAAGGAGATGTCTTAGTTCTAGATTTAACGAATGCGTATAAAACGGACAATCTAATATCCTTGACCCGGAGTTGTCGATTTGATACCCATAGGCTCCGTATAGAGGATAAATATAGCTTCGCTAAACCACCTATCTCGATCACAGAAAGATTCGTTACTTTTATTGAGCCAGCGCTTCAGAAGGGTGGGGAAATTGTGCTACAAGCGGGGAACGGGATCTCTGCAAAGTTACACTATGACTATAACGAATTGGAATATCGCTGTGAGCGGGTAGCATTTTTACCTGAAACTACGAATCAGTCCTTTTTATACTTAATTGATTTAATGGTAAAAGAACCTAAGCGTGAGAATAATGTAGTCGTGAATATAGAGATTTACTCACAAGTATAGGTGACTGTGCTGTAATCCTTGCCGGGTTAATTGTTCTAATATATAATGGGTGAGATGAAGTCGTATAATATAGTAAGATCTATCACCTAAAATGGGAGTTGTCATATAAATGGTTTTAAGAGCCGGAATCGTTGGTCTACCGAATGTAGGGAAGTCCACGTTGTTTAATGCAATCACACAAGCAGGAGCAGAAGCAGCCAATTATCCTTTCTGTACGATCGATCCGAACGTTGGGGTTGTTGAGGTGCCTGATGAGCGTTTGGATAAGTTGACTGAGTTAGTTGTGCCGAATAAGACGGTGCCTACGGCATTCGAATTTGTTGATATTGCTGGTTTGGTGCGTGGTGCGAGTAAAGGCGAAGGATTGGGTAATAAATTTCTAGCTCATATTCGTGAAGTGGATGCGATTGTGCATGTGGTTAGATGTTTTGAAGATGAGAACGTGACGCATGTCGATGGAAAAATAAATCCAGTCAGCGATATCCAGACGATTAATCTGGAACTTATTCTTGCCGATCTTGAAAGTATTGAGAAGAAGATCGATCGTTCGCGTAAAAACATTAAGAACGGTGACAAGAAAGTTGCGCTAGAAGTTGAGGTGCTTGAACGTGTAAAAGAAGCCCTTTACAACGATATGCCTGCACGTAGTATTGAGCTTAGTGAAGATGATTTAGCGATTATTCGCGATCTTCATTTGCTGACACTTAAGCCTGTTCTGTATGCAGCCAATGTGAGTGAAGATGGCGTTGCCGATGCGGCCAACAATCCGTATGTACAGCAAGTGCAGGAATTCGCAGCAGCAGAGAACGCAGCAGTTGTGCCAATCAGTGCTAAAGTAGAATCGGAAATTGCCGAACTGGACGGCGAAGACAAGGCGATGTTCCTTGAAGAGCTAGGGCTTTCGGAGTCTGGCCTTAATCTTCTGATCAAAGCAGCTTACCGTTTGCTAGGTTTGTATACGTATTTCACAGCAGGAGTTCAAGAAGTTCGTGCATGGACGATTATCAATGGAACAAAAGCACCACAAGCAGCAGGTGTTATTCATACCGATTTCGAACGCGGATTTATTCGTGCAGAAGTAGTATCGTATGATGATCTTGTTGCTGCAGGATCGATGAATGGAGCTAAAGAGCGTGGACAGCTTCGACTTGAAGGTAAGGAATACATCGTGAAAGATGGAGACGTTATGCATTTCCGTTTCAACGTATAGGCAGAATCACCTGACATTCTTACCGGAAAAGGGAACTGTGAAGTTAACGTTTCAACGTGTGGGGATCGGGACAATGGCCACCTCATTTTCGTTTAAACATGCGGACGTGTAGAGAATGATGTGAATAGATTTGAATAAGCTTACCAGCCTAGAGCATGGTAAGCTTATTCGTTGTTTCTGTTGGATGAAAAGATAACGGCCGGTTGCTCATTCCCCAGCATACAAGTGATTAAATACATATATTTTATCTTATTTAGGGGGATATTGTAAGTGAAAGATTAAATATAGTCAATTTTAAAAAAATATGATAAAATAAAGAGTCGAAATAACAATCGGTGTATTTTAAATAGGAGAGGTGACCCCCAATGTTGGACAAATTACAATCCTTGGCGGACCGCTATGAAAAGCTGAGCGAACTGCTCTGTGATCCTAACGTTGCAAGTGATACTGCAAAGTTGCGGGAGTATTCTAAAGAACAATCAGATTTGCAGCCTGCGTTTGAGGCTTTCACTGAATATAGAACGGTAACGAAAGAACTAGATGCTGCGAAAGTGATGCAAGCGGAGAAGCTAGATGATGACATGCGTGAAATGGTCAAGATGGAAATTGATGAATTAACAACTCGGCACGTCGAGTTAGAGGGTCAGATCCGTATCTTGCTATTACCGAAAGATCCGAATGATGATAAGAACGTCATTGTGGAAATTAGGGGTGCTGCGGGTGGAGATGAGGCGGCTTTATTTGCTGCTGATCTTTTTCGTATGTACACTCGTTATGCCGATGCTCAGGGATGGCAAGTAGACATTATGGATGCTAATAGTAATGATCTTGGAGGATTTAAAGAAGTGATCTTCTCGATTAACGGTCGCGGTGCGTATAGCAAGATGAAATATGAAAGTGGTGCACATCGTGTGCAACGAATCCCAACCACGGAATCTGGTGGACGGATTCATACATCGACATCGACTGTGGCTGTACTTCCAGAAGCGGAAGCTTTTGAGATTGAAATTCTTGACAAAGATATTCGTGTGGATACGTTCTGTTCAAGTGGTGCGGGTGGACAATCCGTTAATACGACGAAATCTGCTGTGCGTGTGACCCATATCCCTACGGGTATTGTGGCAACTTGCCAAGATGGTAAATCGCAGAACAAGAATAAAGAGTCAGCTCTGAAAGTGCTCCGTACTCGTATATCAGATACGAAGCGTCAGGAAGAAGAAGCGAAGTATGCTGGTGAACGTAAGGGTAAAGTGGGTACAGGGGATCGAAGTGAGCGGATTCGTACGTATAACTTCCCACAGAGCCGGGTAACGGATCACCGAATTGGGTTGACTGTTCATAAGTTGGATCAGATCATGAATGGGGATATCGAAGATATTATTGCTGCTCTAAGTATTGCTGAACAGGCAGATATGATGGATAAAGGGGAATAATGCTTTGAACAACGACGTTTTTGTCATGACACCAAAGCTCAGTATACGGGAAGCCTTTGCGGAGGCTTCCTCTTTTTTCATGAGTTGCGGCGTGATGGAGCCGCAAAGGAATGCCCAGCTTTTGCTGGAGCATGTGCTGGGCTTGTCTAGCACCGCCTATTACATGGCGTTACCAGAGCCTTTCCCTGGAGCTGCTATGGCGGCTTGGGAAGAAGCAGTCACCCGCAAAGCGGCAGGTGAGCCTGCACAATATATCATGGGCGAGCAGGAATTTTACGGTCTGCTCTTTGAAGTCACGCCGGCCGTGTTGATCCCGCGGCCGGAGACCGAGCTGCTGGTCGAGGCCGTCCTGCAGCAGGCCGAGCGGCTGTGGCCGGGCCGCGCTACGCTGGCGGCACCACAGCCAGGCAGCACCGCTGCCTCAGCGCCCCCGCCGCTCGTGGCCGCGGACATCGGCACCGGCAGCGGTGCCATTGCCGTGACGCTCGCGGCAATGGCGCCACGCTGGCGCGTATACGCCAGCGACATCTCGCCCGCGGCGCTGCGCGTAGCCGAGGGCAATGCGGCACGGCATGCAGCAGCCGTTGCCTTCCGTGAAGGCAACCTGCTGGCGCCGTTTGCCGGGATGAAGTTGGACATATTGGTGTCCAACCCACCCTATATACCGGCTGAAGATATCGCCGGTCTGCAGCGTGAGGTGCGCGATTTCGAACCGCGCCTCGCGCTGGACGGAGGTGCGGATGGGTTACTGCCCTACCGCATCATGATGGAGCAGATCGCCATGCTAGCCGCTCCACCCCGGCTTATCGGCTTTGAATTGGGTATGGGACAAGCTGAAGAAGTTGCCGAATTGCTGCGTCAAGCGGGACATTGGAATGAGATTATCACCATTTCTGACCTTGCCGGAATAGACCGACATGTACTCGGAGTTAATTTATAAAGTTGAAGACGGAATAGTTGCAGAAAGTGCATTTGTTTTGATGGGAAAGTAGAGGATACGAGGAATAGTTGCAAAAGTGGTATTTAAAATAGGGGTACCGGTGAAAAGTAGGGTTCTCCAGTAATTTAGATGTACTCTGCGCAACTAAACGGAGCGATAGGTGAAATTCGCCGAATTTAAGTGTGCTTTATGCAACTAATGGTGACTGGAGAAGACGGAAGACGACGATTGGTATTGATGTAGCCCGTACCCAACATTCGCTTTCGGCACATCCAAGCAACTTGTTCACCTAGGACGCGTTAGATGACTTTTTCCGGATTCATAAATTTAGTTAAAGCATTCAATTGAATTCGGTACTGAATATCCTATACAATAGAATGAAGTGCGCTTTGGGGCACAAGAGGCGGGAAGCCTTAGTACAGGAGGGCGACACATGCTTCAGAAGCTGAAAAAGATAGATTATATTATAGTGGCTGTTTTGATTGCTCTCATGGTGATCAGCATACTGTCCATATATAGCGTCACTAATGGGAGACCAATTTATGATGGATATCACATAAGGATGATGAAGTACTATGGTGTTTCTTTTGTAGCCTTCATTGCATTAATGTTGATTGACTACCGCCTATTGATCAAATATGCCTGGGTTTTTTATTTAGGAGGCTTAGCCTTACTTGGTGTTGTGAGTTTGATAGGGAAGACCAAGAATGGAGCGGAGGGATGGTTGAATATTGGGGGGCTTTCACTACAGCCAGCGGAGCTATTTAAATTATGCTTAATCGTCTTCCTTGCTTCCGTTCTTGTTAGGATCAATAAGAATAAGCTATCCTTTTGGAGTAATATTGTACCGATTAGTATATTAGCCTTCATTCCGTTTGTTATCGTGATTTCACAGAATGATCTTGGGAATTCACTCAGTTATGTCATCATTTTGTTCGGTCTTCTTTGGATAGGGAACATTAAATTCTCCCACGCATTGATCGGTCTTGTTATCATGATTGGAGCCCTCATTGGTGGTATTCAAGGATACATTCATTACCATGATGAGATAAAAGTAACTCTGGAGTCTATTAACAAAGATCACTGGATCGAAAGGCTCGATCCTTGGCTTGTTCCTGAGAAAGCAACGGCTAAAGCTAGGTACCATACAGACAATGCCAAGCTTGCTATCGCTTCTGGGGGGATGAGTGGAGAAGGGTATATGAAAGGGACATCTATTCAATCGGAGCGAGTGCCGGTTGCATATACCGATTCTATCTTTGTGCAAATTGCCGAGGAATTTGGCTTCGTCGGAGCTTCGGTGTTACTTTTGTTATATTTTGTGATGATCCATCGGATGATTCTGATCTCATTGGAATGTAGGGATCGAGCGGGACCCTATCTGATTGTAGGTGTCGTTGCCATGATGTTATATCAAATTTTTGAGAACATTGGTGCTTTTATCGGAATCATGCCTTTAACAGGGATCACACTACCCTTCATTAGTTACGGGGGCACATCACTGCTAATTAATATGGCTAGTATCGGCATCGTGATGAGTGTGCGGATTCATGGGCAGGATGTGCAGGAAGAAATGGTGGTTCAACCGTTGAGTTACCCACGTGTATCCAAGCAGAGATCATGAGGATAGCCTAATATTAGAATGGAAAAGAGCCCTCGGCTCAGCATTTATATTGCGATCCCCTTTAAGTGTTTACTTAGAGGGGATATTTGTATGAATTCCTACTCCTTCAGAACCCTTTTAATAGATTGATAGGTTTAGACTCTATCTGATTCGGGCATGCTAACAAGTATGAACTGATAGAGAGGAGCCGGATGCTATGAAATGGAATGGGATACAGTGGGATGAGAAGAAAGCAGATAAACTACGCTTATTATTGAAGAATACAGCTATTATTTTTAGTATATTATTTATGCTTGTGATGTCATGGGATGGACAGCGTACAGATGCTTCAATTGTAGGAGGGGCGATTCCAGAGGAATCTATTCGGTTGCGTATTCTGGCCAATTCAGATACGGTAGGTGACCAGCTTGTCAAAAGAGCAATTAGAGATGCCATTGTTGCAGAGATGAACGGCTGGGTGGAAGAGTTGGAAGATCCGCAAAATCTGGATCAAGCTAGGGAGATCATTCGGAAGCATATAGCAGACTTGAATAGATTAGTGGGGAGAGAACTGCACAATCGAGGAATCAACTATTCTTATAATGTGGAGTTAGGCATGGTCCCCTTCCCAACCAAAATGTACGGAGGCATGGTATACCCAGCAGGTGAATATGAAGCGTTGCGAGTTACCCTTGGCGAAGGAAGGGGTCAGAATTGGTGGTGTGTGCTATTCCCTCCGCTATGCTTCATTGATTCAGGAAGTGGTGATGCGGTAGCTCAATCCGCAGAAGCTTCGGTTCAAGCAACTGGAACAGATGATTCTGATAGCTCGAAAATAAAGCAGGTCTCATCTGCTGTCGATCAAGAACCGGAGGTACGCTTCTTCCTATGGGATTTATTGTGTGGAATCGTGGATTGGGTCAAAGGGTTATTCTAATCAGGTATTCGTGCGGAAGTGCAGGTTTTTCCTTCAAAAAGGAATGATATAGTGGTGATTCCGGAAATTATGCAGGCTTTCTGCCACCGTGTCATCGCATCTCATTGAAGTTAATACTGTACGACATATACGTCTTCTACAGAACGATAGTGCAGTGCTATTTTGAAGATGCTATTGGTTGAATTTAATTAAATGAGCTTTTATGCTAACATAGTAGATAGTTGAAGTGCTTCAGTCGAATGGGTAAGTTGTAACTCCCATGGCATTGCGGCGCTTTTTCGTGATGCTCAGTGAGGTTAGGAATGATAATTTAAAGTTACCATAATGAAATTTATATAGAAAGCCTGGGATATAGAATGATACATAGCCTTGATAACGGATTGGACGGTGGAATGCAACCGAAACGATTGGACACGGCTTATTGGAATGTAAGCTCTTTGTCTGATGACGAAGATATAGCCACTGGACAAGCGATGCAGGAAGCTGCAGCACTTTTGCAACAAGGTGGAATCGTGGCCTTCCCGACTGAAACGGTATATGGTCTAGGGGCAGACGCCCGTAGCACAACAGCGGTAGAAGCGGTGTTTGCTGCCAAAGGTCGCCCCTCGGATAACCCGCTGATCGTTCATATTGCCGACCGTTCGCAATTATCTGAGCTCATCACGGAAATCCCGCCTGTCGCGCTCACGCTAATGGATGTGTACTGGCCTGGTCCTCTCACGATTGTGCTTCCTCTGCGACCTGGTGTACTTTCGCCTCGTGTTACTGCGGGTCTCGATACGGTAGGTATACGTATGCCAGACCATCCTATTGCACTGGCCTTGATTGCGGCAGCGGATTGTCCCATTGCTGCGCCCAGCGCCAATCGCTCGGGACGACCTAGCCCCACGCTCGCATCGCATGTGCGAGAAGACTTGGATGGTCGGATTGACGGAGTTCTCGATGGAGGACCGGCTGGAGTAGGTCTTGAATCTACCGTTGTACGGGTATTTGTTAGTGGGGAGATTCATGTGCTACGACCCGGTGGTATTACGGTCGAACAGCTTGCTACGGTGACAGGTGCTACCGTTATTAGTATAGGAGGAGCCGTTACGGAAGCGCAGTCTGCTGTGTCTCCAGGACATCTAAAGGGAGCGGGACCTGTGAATGATGCTGAATCCGAAGCTCCGCGCTCCCCAGGGGTGAAGTACGCCCATTATGCGCCACAGGGAGAACTAACGATTGTAAGAGGCGCTTCCCCGCAGACTGTTGTATCTCGGATTATGGCTCTATTGGATCAGGCTGTAGATGATGGAACGTTGACAGGTTTACTTGCTTTTGACGAACATATACCATTGTATGATTTGAACCCAGCAACTCATGTCATATCGCTTGGTTCGCTAGCTACACCTGCTGAGGCAGCACATAAGTTGTATGCTGCGTTGCGACTTTTTGATGAGTTGGGCGTCGCTTACATGCTAGCTGAGGCTTGTTCAGAGGAAGGGCTTGGTGAAGCGGTAATGAATCGTCTTATTAAGGCCGCTGGCGGAAGTGTCATCGAAGTGGATAGCTGAGATCGAAACGAAATATCGCTAGCTTTGGAAGTATACACTAGGACCGGGTAAATTCAATCTTCGATGTCGAATAGGCCTCTGGATATACTTCGTCATCAAAAGATGGCTTTTTGAACTTCCTCTTATCATGTTTCACTCCTTGTCCGCATATGGTTGTACAAACGTACAATCGGATTTGGAGGCGTGTGTATGCTGGAAACGACTGTCCACTGGGGTCAGTTTATTACGATATTTTTGATGGCAATAGCTTTAGGGATGGATGCTTTATCGCTGGGTGTGGGAATTGGTGTCAGAGGGATTCGGTTGCTACATGTGCTTAGAATTAGTTTGCTAATAGGGCTCTTCCACGTGTTAATGCCCTTATTGGGCATATTTACGGGACATTATATTAGCTCATTGTTGGGGAGAGTTACGGGATATGCTGCGGGCGGACTACTTATGTTGCTTGGGGGACATATGATACTTAATTCTTATCGGGGCGGACATGCAAAGATGATTGATTATCGTGCATGGGGCGGAATGTTGCTGTTCTCGATTAGTGTGAGCATTGATTCGTTCTCTGTAGGAGTATCTCTAGGGATGTTTAAGAGTGATCTGTTATTGACGGTTCTCATATTCGGTATTGTAGGAGGTCTGATGTCTATGTTGGGTCTCCTCCTCGGCAGAAGGGTGAGTCACAAATTGGGCAATCATGGTGAAGCTCTAGGCGGCGCGATATTGCTTGCATTTGGACTCATGTTTATCTTCTGATACATTCAAACCATGATACAATGGTACAAGTAAGGACAGACTTAGAGGGGGTAACGAGTTGCGAATTTTATTTGTTTGTACAGGGAATACATGCCGCAGCCCGATGGCGGAGGCTCTTCTTCGGAAGCTCGCTAAGGAGCGTGGTCTTCCACTTGAGGTAAGTTCTGCGGGTGTGGCAGCAACAGAAGGAATACCTATATCTAGACATGCAGAAGCGATACTACGTGACCATAATATAGATGATGTGATAACCTCACAAGCATTGAGGATAGATGTCGTACATGAGAGTGATCTGATTCTGACACTTACTCAATCGCATAAACAGCATGTTCTTCGTATATTCCCAGAAGTTGTGGGTAAGATCTATACGTTGAAAGAATATGCGGAAGATGATGAACAGGTACTGCGGGATATAGATGAATTGGATAGTCTTTATGCGACATTAACCATGAATAGGGCGCTAGGGAAGCCCGTTGAACATCAGGATCAAGAACGTCTATTTGAGATCCAGCAGCGCATACCAAGCTTTGATGTATCTGATCCATTTGGCGGTTCGCGAGCAGATTATGATGTAGCTGCGACAGAAATTCGTACAGCGATCGATCGGATTGTAGTTAAGCTTGCGGATCAGCGCAACTAAAACATCGTTGCATTTCATCCTCTTTTGTTTTATCATGAGAGCAGAAGAACAATCGGTTCCGATGTAACTGGCGACTCTGTGGATGAAACCACGATGGAGCATCGGGATATACGGCCGGTCGCCTGGGCACAAGAGCAATTCTACGGGAATCCCCGTAGACTGCTCTTTTTTCGTCTTTTGGTCAATAAATAGGTTATAATGGTACAAGACAAAAGAGGGATAAAGAGGAGGTTTTTCTAGAGATGAAGATTGCCTTAGGGACAGATCACGGTGGCGTTCGTTTGAAGCAGGACATCATCAATGTCATTCAGCAACTGGGACATGAAGTGGTAGACGTTGGGTGCAATTGCACTGATTCAGTTGACTATCCAGATTATGCTCTTCCTGTTTGTGAGATGGTTGTGGCGGGCGAAGTTGATCGGGGTATATTAGTATGTGGGACTGGAATCGGTATGAGTATTGCAGCTAATAAAGTAACTGGCATTCGTTGTGCACTTGCCCATGATGTATTCTCCGCAAAGGCGACACGGGAACATAATGATACGAATGTGTTGGCTCTTGGAGAACGTGTTATTGGACCTGGACTAGCTGGCGAGATCGTTAAAGAATGGCTTGTTACGGAATTTAGTGGAGAAGAGCGCCATGTAAACCGTGTGAATAAAATCAAGCTTATTGAAGAGCGTAATCTGCACGTCTAAGGAGGCTTTCTTCATGGATCAAGGATCGCAATCAGCAGGTGAATCTCTTAAAGAACAAGTTACTCAAGTCATGCGTGAAATAGCAAAGGCTGCCCATTTAGGCCCGGGGAAATTGCTCGTGGTAGGTGCGAGTACAAGTGAAGTGGTAGGAAGTCATATTGGGACAGATGGAGCCTTGGAAGTAGCGAATGAATTGCTTCTTGGTATCGAAGAAGTTCGTGAAGAAATGGGATTCCATGTCGTGTTTCAGTGTTGCGAGCATTTGAATAGGTCATTGGTCATGGAACGAACTCTTCTCGAAGAACTTCGCTTGACGGAAGTGGCTGCTGTTCCTTATCCCCATGCGGGAGGATCTATGGCATCTGCTGCATATCGAGCAATGTTACAACCGTGCCTCGCGGAAAGTGTGGAAGCCCACGCTGGAATAGATATCGGTGAGACGATGATAGGGATGCATCTGCGGCGTGTAGCGGTACCTTTTCGCCCAAGTATTCGGTATATAGGAGAGGCACGTGTGAATGCTGCGTATACCCGTCCGAAGCTGATTGGTGGGGAACGAGCACAATATAGAATGGAAGAAGCTTCTTCCATCCAGCAAAGCAATTCACATCTTTGTGAATAAGGATTAAAAAACTTAAGTGATGCTTCCGATGAGAGTTTTTTCGAAGCTAATCAGGAAGCTTAAGCTCAAAAACTTAAAGAGTATGCTTCCGATGAGAGTTTTTTCGAAGACTATTCACGAAGTAACGCTCAAAAACTTTTAGGAGGAATATAAAAATGGAAAATTTACGTAATTATGACCCAGCGGTATTAGAGGCTATGGACCTAGAACTTAAGCGTCAACGGAACAATATTGAACTGATCGCTTCTGAGAATATTGTAAGTGAAGCAGTTATGGAGGCTATGGGTTCCGTACTGACTAACAAATATGCAGAGGGATATCCTGGTAAAAGATATTATGGCGGTTGTGAACGCGTTGATATTGTAGAAGATATCGCTCGTGATCGTGCGAAGGAATTGTTTGGTGCTGAGCATGTTAACGTACAACCACACTCCGGTGCTCAAGCGAATATGGCTGTTTATACTGCTGTTCTTAATCCTGGAGACACGGTATTGGGTATGAATCTTGCCCATGGTGGACACTTGACTCACGGAAGTCCGGTTAATGCTTCAGGTCTACTATATAATTTCATTCCTTATGGCGTACAAGAGGATTCTTTCCTAATTGACTATGATGAAGTCCGTAAGATCGCATTTAAACATCGTCCACGTTTGATTGTGGCGGGTGCAAGTGCTTACCCACGTGTTATTGATTTTGAAGCACTAGCTTCCATTGCGAATGATGTAGGTGCGCTATTCATGGTAGATATGGCCCATATTGCCGGATTGGTTGCAGGAGGGGTTCATCCAAGCCCTGTACCACATGCACACTTTGTAACGACTACAACTCATAAAACACTTCGTGGTCCACGTGGTGGGATGATTATCTGTAAGAAGCCTTGGGCACAAGCGATCGATAAAGCGGTATTCCCAGGAACACAAGGTGGACCTTTAATGCATATCATCGCATCCAAGGCTGTTGCATTTAAGGAAGCGTTGGATCCATCATTTAAGACATACGCTGAGAACGTAGTTAAGAATGCTAAGGTTTTGGCTGAAACGCTTGTTAAAGAAGGTTTGAACATCGTTTCTGGTGGTACAGATAACCACTTGTTATTGATTGATACTCGCAGTGTGAACATTACGGGTAAAGTAGCTGAGAAGGTTCTAGATTCAATCGGTATTACAGTGAATAAGAACGCGATACCTTTTGATCCTACAAGTCCGTTTGTAACTAGTGGTATTCGTCTAGGTACTCCAGCTGCAACAACGCGTGGTATGGATGAGAAAGCTATGGTTGCTATTGGCGAGATTATCGCTCTGACTCTGAAGAATCCAGAGGATGAAGCAATCCTTGCTCAAGCGGCTGCAAGAGTGACTGCACTTACAGATCTATACCCTCTATATCCAGATTTAAAATACTAAAAATAAGCTCGTAAATAAGCTACCGTATGTTAAACGAGGTAAGCCATGCTTACCCTCTTGTTTAACGTGTATAGAAAGCAGTAGTTTTTGGTAAAATAGTATAAGTGCAGAGTAGCCCCCATTGTGTACAAGAGGGGCTATTTGGTATTTGTGTACTTATGGAAGTTCTTAGTCAGTAGGGTCCATACCTAAGGAGCGTGCAGAGCAGGATGGTAGCCCCCGCTCTGTTGTGCCTCCATCGCCTTCTTGAACCTCCATACCCTACCGCTTGCGGCACCCTGCACAGCGGAATAGCTGCAAAGTAAATTAGCGGGAAAGGTATGGAAGCGAGGAATAGTTGTGAAACCTACAGTTAAAAGTCGGGGGACGATGAAAAGCGAGGGTTTCTAGTAATCTAGATGTACTCTATGCAACTAAAGTTAGTGTTGGAGGGATTTGGAAGAATTTAAGTGTACTCTATGCAACTGTTGGTGAATGGAGTAGGTGGAGTGTGCTGTTGAGAGGACTTTATGTAACAGTTAGTGGTGTTGGGATTGATTATTCGCACCCTTGTAACTAGAAGTTCGATCCATGTGGGTGCAAAATCATTTCGGAGAATGATATAATGGACAAGGTTTGAATACACTACTGCTATAAATGATGTATATTTACAACAAGAATACAAACGAATGATCCGGAGGGGAACCATGGGAAATGGAAAATTGGTGATTTGTGATCACCCTTTAATTCAACACAAGCTTACTTTCATCCGTGATGAGCGGACTACAACTAAAGATTTTAGAGAGCTTGTTGATGAAGTAGCAACACTAATGGCATACGAAATTACACGAGATATTCCGCTAGTAACCGTTACAGTAAAGACACCAGTAGCTGAGACAGAAAGTCGCGTCATTTCAGGGCGTATGTTGGGACTTGTTCCTATTCTGCGTGCTGGATTGGGTATGTTGGATGGTGTTCTGAAGTGTCTTCCAGCGGCTAAAGTGGGTCACATCGGATTGTTCCGTGATCCTGACACACTACAACCGGTAGAATACTACACGAAGCTACCTACCGATGTTACAGAGCGTGAGTTGATCGTTATCGACCCTATGCTTGCAACGGGTGGATCTGCTATTGCCGCCATTGATGTGCTGAAGAAACGTGGCTGTACTCAGATTAAGATGATGAATCTTATCGCAGCTCCAGAAGGTGTCAAGGCAGTACATGATGCTCATCCTGATGTAGATATTTATGTGGCAGCAATGGACGAGCGATTGGATGAGCATGGTTATATTATCCCTGGATTAGGGGATGCAGGAGATCGTCTATACGGAACAAAGTAAGTTTTAGAGGAAGTTCAAGAAGTCATCTTTTGATCACGAAGTATAGCAGGAGGCGTATTCGACATCGAATATTGAATTCAGCCGGTCCTAGCATATGCTTACGAGGTATGTTTCCTTCGGAAACATTTCAGGTGCTCACGTAGGTACTGCCAGCGTATGCTTCCGAAGTCGTTTCTACGAAAACGTGTAGCTCCGCTCCTCACTCCCTATCTTCATTCAATCTTCTGAGGCGTCTCGAAGAAACGCAGCATCGTAAGCATACACTTTAGTGCTGAAAAGCCGACTTTTTGAACACGTACTTTTAGAAAAGAGGTATCAATCTATGCGTAAGATTAAAGTAATGACGATCTTCGGAGTTCGTCCTGAAGCGATAAAGATGGCACCGCTTATTCTTGAATTGCAGAGACACTCCGATAGAATTGAATCGATTGTCTGCGTAACGGCACAACATCGTCAAATGCTGGATCAAGTATTGGACGTATTCAAGATCCAACCTGACTACGATCTGGATGTTATGAAGGAAAGTCAGACATTGAATGAAATTTCCATTCGAGTCTTGGCAGGGCTTGAGCCTGTACTTCGTGAGGTGAAGCCAGATATTGTACTCGTTCATGGCGATACATTGACGACCTTTCTAGCTAGTTACGCCGCATTTATGCAACAGATTCAAGTAGGGCATGTAGAAGCTGGACTAAGAACTTGGAATAAGCAATCTCCTTTTCCTGAGGAGATGAATCGCCAGTTAACGGGAGTTCTTGCTGATCTTCACTTTTCGCCTACGAATTGGTCTGCAAATAATTTGCTTTCTGAAAACAAATCAAAGTCAAGCATTTATATCACAGGCAACACCGTCACAGATGTGTTTCAATATACTGTACACCCCGAATATAGTCACCCTGTGCTAGACTGGGCGTCAGGCAAGAAACTCATTTTAATGACGGCGCATCGCAGGGAATCCCAAGGCGAACCGCATCGTCACATTTTCCGTGCAGTGAAACGGATTGCAGATGAATTCGAGGATGTCGTTATTTGCTATCCGGTGCATCCGAGCCCTGCCGTGATGGGTCCGGCACATGAGATACTAGGGAATCATCCCCGGATTAAACTCATTGAGCCGTTGG
Source organism: Paenibacillus sp. FA6 (assembly GCF_051550225.1). NCBI lineage: Bacteria > Bacillati > Bacillota > Bacilli > Caryophanales > Paenibacillaceae > Paenibacillus > Paenibacillus sp. FA6. The sequence goes on from NZ_CP188820.1 coordinate 5,573,683, forward strand.
ATGTCGTAGATTTCCATAATTTCTATCCACATACTCATTTGATTCTAAGCGACTCGGGCGGTTTACAGGAAGAAGCACCATCCTTTGGAGTACCTGTACTTGTGCTTCGTGACACGACAGAACGTCCTGAAGGAATACAAGCGGGAACGCTTGAATTGGTGGGTACGGATGAGGAGAAGGTGTATGAACGGACCAAAATGTTGTTAACGGATCAAAAGCTGTACGATTCCATGAGTAAGGCTGCGAATCCATACGGAGATGGAAAAGTTTCGGCGAGAATTGTCAATGCGATTCTTCACCATTTCGGTTTAGAAAGCGAAAGACCAGAAGAATTTCACACAATGTTCACAAATGAGTGAAAAGATGTTATTTTATAATGAGTAGGTTAGTGTACAGTGGAACTGTATGGTTTACGCGGTGTTCGTTGATAATTGAAGAATAATCAGGCGCGATTTTCGCATAAATGCAATGAAAACGTTTGATTGACAAAGTCTTAAAATATTCAGTAAAATAGGTTGGGATTAGTATAATGGACAACCCGAAACGCAATGATAATCCTTGGTTTATGGCACTTTACATAAGTGGAGCCGGAGGCATGCTCGCCACGTATATTCTTATTGGTTTTTTTATAAGTAGATGGTTGGTGGGAATGTGGGAAGGTCCGAGATATTGGATCGCGGTCGGAATGATCTCCGGGCTGATTGTGGGAACCTCTCATATTGTCATATTGGTCAAAAAACTTTTGGGGGAACAGCATGGATAATACCATTTCCATTGTAAAAACAGTCACCAGATTGTCTTTACTGATGATGTCAGCATTGTTAGTGTGCTGGGTCTTGTGTCCGGATTATCGCACAGTCACAATGGGTATGGTCCTTGGTATGGTAGTCGGCTTGGTCAATACAAGCTATCTTTCGATGAAAATTCGCAATTTAGCTCAGGCGATAGCGAACAACCAGAGACAGTTCGGTATAGGATTTCTTACTCGACTAAGCTTCTCTATCCTAGTGGTTATGTTTTCAGTTAAGATTGAGCATTTCTCACTTGGAGCAACGATTGCTGGGCTATTCATACCACAGGTTTTGACCGTGCCTGTAGCTATATATTTGAGTATGAGAAAGAAGAAATCATAGTTTAGTTGAGAGGAGGGAATACATTTCAATGCACGATATACCAATTATTATTGTTGGGGGACTGAAACTCGATCTTTCTGCTATCATGATGTTGTTGGTGACTGTGGCGATTGTTTTCGTACTTGTTAAGCTCTGTGTTAGGAATCTTTCGGTTGAGAACCCTTCCAAGCTACAGAATTTCATGGAATGGGTTGTAGAATTTGTTCAGAATTTAATTAATAGCACCATGGATTCAAAGAAAGGGAGACCTTATCTATCATTGGGACTGACGTTAATTCTGTTCATTCTAGTAGCCAATTTATTGGGACTGCCGTTTGCCTTCATTACAAAAGTTGACGGTCCGATGGAAGTCTTTGGATATGTGGTTGAGGCTACTCGAAATTTGGGGCCTGAAGATCATGCTGAGCTTCTGTGGTGGAAATCTCCAACGGCAGATATTAACGTTACGGCTGGACTTGCAATAGTGGTCTTTATCCTAATGAACTATCTAGGATTAAAGTTGAATCGGAAAGAATATTTGAAGCATTTTCTACTACCATTTCCGATTTTCCTTCCATTGAACATTATCGAGAACCTGTCGAAGCCTTTCGCGTTAGCGCTACGTTTGTTCGCTAATATATTTGCGGGAGAAGTACTCATTACAGTTATACTGAAGCTGAGTTTGGCATCCATTCCGTTCATGGCCGCTTGGCAGGGCTTTAGTGTCTTTATTGGGGCGCTACAAGCATTTATATTTACGATATTGACGATGGTATACATTGCTCAAATGACGCAACATGCAGAACATTAATTAACTTCAGCGAAACAATTTAGATGTTTAGATTACGTTCGCAGAAGATATTATACAATACAAAATACGAAGAAGATTTGAAGGAGGATATTCATAATGGAATTTTTAGCAGCAGCTATTGCAGTAGGTTTGGGAGCACTTGGAGCAGGTTTAGGTAACGGTATGATCGTAAGTAAGACGGTGGAATCGATTGCTCGTCAACCAGAAGCTACGGGTGCATTGCAAACGACGATGTTTATCGGTGTTGGTATCGTAGAAGTTGTGCCTTTGGCTGCAACAGTTATCGCATTCTTGATCATGTTTACTTAATAAAATGTCTAACGGTTTGGCGGGGAGGGCCGATGTCATCCGCGCCTTCCTTTTGTTTAGAATCGCACTTCGCGCTAACGGAAAGGAGTGACTTCATTGGAAATTATATGGGAAGATATGCTTTGGACTATCTTAGCATTCGTACTGCTTTATTGGTTATTAAATAAATATGCTTTTCCTAAGCTGTTCGATGTTATGGAGAAACGACGTATGTTAGTTTTGAGTCAGTTAGAAGATGCCAAATCAACACGTGAAGAGGCAACTCAGTATGTAGAGGATCAGAAGATCGCTCTCCAAGAGGCTCGTAAAGAGGCTTACGATATCGTAGAACTCTCTAAGAAGACAAGCAGTAAACAAGCTGAACAGATCCTTGAAGAAGCTAACAATGCTGTGGGACGTCTCAAGTCTGAGGCGGTACGCGATATTGAGAGTGAGAAGAATAAGGCTGTGGAAGCATTGCGAAGCGAAATTGGTACGATTTCTGTACAAATTGCATCGAAATTGCTGGAGAAAGAAGTCAAAGTTGATAACACACAAGAACAACTCGTGGATCAATACCTCAAAGAGGTAGGGGGCAAATCATGAGCCGCGATACGGTAGTCGCTAAACGGTATGCAAAGGCACTGTTTGAAGTGGCGTCACAGGAGCAAGGAACGCTTGAAGTTGAACAGGAATTGAAGGCGATCGTAGGAGCTATTCAATCGAATGATGAGATTGAACGTTTCCTCACTACACCGAACATTTCCGATTCCGATAAATTGAATGCGCTCAATAGAGCACTTCAGGGCAAGCTGTCACAATCCGTGATAAATACCGTGGAACTACTAGTGAAACGGCGGAGAACTGATATATTACCAGATCTTCTAGAGAGCTACGTCAAGTTAAAGGGCGATAGCTTAGGAATGGCTGACGCTAATGTCTATTCAACGTATCCGTTGAATGAGCACGAACAAGAAGCAGTTGCGGCTGAATTCGGTCAAGTGGTGCACAAGACGATTCGTGTGAACAACATAGTCGACAAGAGCCTGCTTGGAGGATTGAAGGTTGTTATCGGTGATACGCTGTATGACGGTAGTATTTCCAATAAGCTTGCACGTCTTGAAAAGTCATTTAATGACAAGCATAGTAGATAGGGGTGAAAATATTGAGTATCAAACCTGAAGAAATCAGTTCACTTATTAAAAGTCAAATTGAACAATATAAATCTGACATTGAAGTCGCTGAAGTAGGTACTGTCATTCAAGTAAGTGATGGTATTGCACGCGTGCATGGGCTTGAGAATGCTATGTCCGGTGAGCTTTTGGAATTCTCCAATGGTGTTGTCGGATTGGTACTCAACTTAGAAGAGAGTAACGTAGGTGTCGTTATTCTAGGTCGTTACACAGAAATTAAAGAGGGTGACCAGGTTAAACGTACTGGTCAAATTATGCAAGTCCCTGTAGGCGAAGCTTTGCTTGGTCGGGTTGTTAATGCACTTGGAGAACCATTGGATGGTAAAGGTCCAATTGCAGCAACAGAATTCCGTCCTGTAGAGAATAGTGCACCAGGTGTTATTGATCGTAAATCGGTTCACGAACCGATGCAAACAGGAATTAAAGCGATTGACGCGATGGTACCTATCGGACGTGGTCAACGGGAACTTATGATTGGTGACCGTCAAACAGGTAAAACTGCCATTGCAATTGACACCATTATTAACCAAAAGGGTAATGGCGTGAAATGTATATATGTTGCTATTGGTCAGAAGCAATCTACGGTTGCTCAAGTAGTGGAAACACTTCGCCGTCATGGCGCATTGGAATACACAATCATTGTTACTGCAGCGGCTTCAGAGCCATCACCACTACTGTATATTGCACCTTATGCTGGTTGTGCAATGGGTGAATACTTCATGTATAAAGGTGAGCATGCACTTATTATTTATGATGACTTAACGAAACAAGCATCTGCTTATCGTGAGCTTTCCTTGTTGCTTCGTCGTCCACCAGGTCGGGAAGCTTATCCAGGGGATGTGTTCTACCTTCATTCTCGCTTACTAGAGCGTGCAGCTAAATTGAGTGATGCTTTGGGTGGAGGCTCATTGACGGCTATACCGTTCATTGAGACACAAGCTTCAGACGTATCTGCTTATATTCCAACGAACGTAATCTCAATTACAGATGGACAGATCTTTCTGGAATCTGAGTTGTTCTATTCGGGCCAACGTCCAGCGATTAACGTCGGTATTTCCGTATCTCGTGTAGGGGGTTCAGCACAGATCAAAGCGATGAAAAAAGTCGCAGGTGGTCTGAAGCTTGACCTTGCACAATATCGTGAGCTTCAAGCGTTCTCCCAATTTGGATCAGATCTGGACAAGTCAACATTGGCACGTCTGAATCGTGGAGCTAGATTGATGGAAATTCTTAAGCAAGGTGTCAACGAACCACTACAAGTTGAACAACAAGTTATTAGCTTGTACTCAGCAGTAAGAGGTCATTTGGATGATATTCCGGTAATAGATATCCGTCGTTTTGAGAAGGAATTCATCGCTTTTGTAGAAAGTAACCGTCCTGAAATTCTTCAATCCATTCGTGATACGAAGGATTTGGTTGCTGACAATGAAACTGCTTTGAAAGACGCTATTGAGACATTCAAAAAAGGGTTTTCTGTATCAGCATAGATTATAGACCGGGCCGAGAGGCTCGGTATCAGTGTTTACAAGCTGAAATGGCTGCGCCGTCCTTTTGAAGGACGGTATCCGTCTCAGCCGAAATATAAGAAATAGAGTATGAAGTGAAACTTATACTTTCTTATATTTTAGATATAACGATGCTTATGATGCTAGTTCTGACTTCGTCAAAACTAAAGTTAACGCTTACGATGCTAGTTTTGACTTCGTCAAAACTTTAAGGTGGTGAAAACATGGCAAGAGGATTACGTGAAATCAAACGTCAAATTAAGAGTGTACAAAGCACCAAGCAAATCACGAAAGCAATGGAGATGGTAGCCGCCTCCAAGCTGAGAAGAGCGCAGGAGAAGGCAACAGCAGCCCGACCTTATGCAGATAAGCTTAAAGAAATGGTGTTTAGTATTGCTTCTACTTCGAATGAAATTAAACATCCGATGTTTGAAAAGCGACCTGTGAAGAAAACAGGATATTTAGTTATTACTTCAGATCGCGGTCTCGCGGGTGGATATAATACGAATATTCTGAAAAAAGTGATGTTAACCATTGCTGCGAATCACAAGTCCAAGGATGAGTATGAGTTGTTTGTTATAGGTCGAAAAGGACGCGAATATTTCCGTCGTAGGGAGCTTCCTATTGTGGAAGAACTCACCGATTTGTCGGATACCCCAAATTTCGCAGATATTAAATCCATCGCATATGCAGCGGTTCAAAGATTTGAACAGGGATACATTGATGAACTTCATATTTGCTATAACCGTTTCATCAATGCTTTGACACAGATTCCTGAAACGATACAACTGTTACCAATGGAAACTGTCAAGACGAATACGGCCACAGCTGCGTACGAATACGAGCCTTCTGCAAGTGCTGTTTTGGAAGTGCTTTTGCCGAAATATGCAGAGACACTAATCTACGGTGCCCTGTTGGACGGAAAAGCTAGTGAATTGGGATCGAAGATGACGGCCATGGGTAGTGCGACTAAGAATGCCACCAAGATGATCGGTGAACTACAGTTGACTTATAACCGCGCACGCCAAGCAGCGATTACACAGGAAATTTCCGAGATTGTGGCAGGTGCAGATTCACAGTCTTAAGATTGATGTTTTGAAGCAAACTTGTAGGAGGGGAACAAAAAGATGAATAAAGGACGCGTTGTCAGCATTATGGGTGCGGTTGTCGACATCGAATTTGAAAGAGGTCAACTTCCGGCAATCTACAATGCGATTAAAATTCAGGCGGTCTTATCAGATAAAAGATCGATTAACCTGACTTTGGAAGTATCTAATCATTTGGGTGATAACAGAGTACGTTGTATCGCTATGTCCAGTACAGATGGATTGGTTCGCGGGATGGAAGTTCTGGATTTGGGATCTTCAATAACAGTACCTGTAGGCCCTGAAACATTAGGCCGTGTGTTTAACGTATTGGGAGAACCTATTGACCAAGCTGGTGAAGTTGTCACTGAATTTAAGAGACCTATCCACCGTGAAGCTCCTAAATATGATGAACTGTCAACGCAAGCTGAGATGCTTGAGACAGGAATTAAAGTTATCGACCTTCTCGCACCATACCAAAAGGGTGGTAAAATCGGACTCTTTGGTGGTGCCGGTGTTGGTAAGACAGTAGCCATTCAAGAATTAATTAACAATATCGCGCAGGAACATGGTGGTATTTCTGTGTTCGCGGGTGTTGGTGAACGTACACGTGAAGGTAATGACTTGTATCATGAAATGACGGATTCTGGCGTTATTAAGAAAACAGCGATGGTGTTCGGTCAAATGAACGAGCCTCCAGGTGCACGTCTTCGTGTAGCGCTTACAGGGCTTACAATGGCAGAATATTTCCGTGATGAAGAAGGCAAGGACGTTCTGTTGTTTATTGATAACATATTCCGCTTCACACAAGCAGGTTCCGAAGTATCGGCACTTCTTGGTCGTATGCCATCAGCGGTTGGTTATCAACCAACATTGGCGACGGAAATGGGTCAATTGCAAGAACGTATTACTTCTACCAAAAAAGGTTCGGTTACTTCCATTCAAGCCATTTACGTACCTGCCGATGACTATACAGATCCGGCTCCAGCTACGACATTTGCTCACTTGGATGCGACAACGAACTTGGAACGTAAGATCTCTGAGATGGGGATATATCCAGCGGTAGATCCATTGGCTTCCAGTTCACGGATTCTAGCTCCAGAGATTGTTGGTGAAGAACATTACAACGTAGCCCAAGGTGTGAAACAGATTTTGGCTCGTTATAATGAACTTCAAGATATTATCGCTATTCTGGGTATGGATGAGTTGGGTGAGGATGATAAACTAATCGTTTCTCGTGCTCGTAGAATTCAACGTTTCTTGTCTCAACCATTCCACGTAGCTGAACAATTCAATGGATTCCCAGGTAAATATGTTCCTGTTAAAGACACCATTCGTAGCTTTAAGGAAATTCTTGAAGGCAAGCACGACAATCTTCCAGAGGCAGCATTCCTTTACGTTGGATCGATCGAAGAAGCAGTTGAAAAAGCGAAGACACTTTAAAATATAAGAAAGTATAAGTTTCACTTGATACTATATTTCTTATATTTCGGCAGAGATGGGTATCGTCTTTGAAAAGGGCGAGTTAGCCGTTTCTGTTTGAACGGTATGAGCTTTCATAATATGCTTTCGTAGTAAGCTAAGCTATTCTCCGAATAGCTTTGAGGAGGAGAACAAATGAGCACCTTTTTACTGGAAATCGTCACACCGGATCACTTAGCCTACTCTGGTGACGTCGATGGCTTGACTGTTCGTGGAATCGAAGGGGAAATAGGTATTTTGGCAGGGCATATTCCATTCATAACTCCGCTACAGGTAGCGCCGATTAGTATTAAAATAGGCCAAGACTATACCTTCATAAGCATCAGTGGTGGATTTGTGGAAGTTCGTAAAGATAAAGTGGTGGTATTAGCCGAAAGTGCTGAGTTGGAGCAAGAGATCGACGTGGAACGTGCAATGGCTGCAAAAGAACGTGCAGAACGTCGTATTGGTGCCAAGAAGCGTAATCAAGCTGATATTGACTTTGACCGTGCAGAGCTTTCGCTGAAGAGAGCCATGAATCGGATTAAAGTGCACTCCCATATTCATAAATAATCACTGTACACAAAAACAGTCAGCCACCTAAGCCTGACTGTTTTTGTGCACGACGGAATGTTAAGCACTAGGGATTGGGACATTTGGCTTAGTATTCCATCGTGCAGAAAAGCTTGAGATACAACTTTATTTTGAAAAGTCACAATTAAAGCGATTACAAAAGTGGATTCTTTTGCATAAGGAAAGTATGATAGTAGAGTCGGGTTAAAGCGTTGAGCTGCAACCGGAAAGGATAAGGTAAACTCATATGAATCAAAGCATATCAAGTGCAGTCACTGGAGTAGTAGGCGTGAGTGGACTTGTCTCCATTGTTGTATCGCTTATTTGTATCTGGATATCATGGTGGGCATTGCAGAATCTGAAATTAGATTTATTTATTCGCAACCCTCAGGGAACTCAAGGTAAGTTATTACAAGTGCTTCTGGCAATTGTTTTAGGTCATTTTGTGGCGGGATTTATTCTTGATTATCTGAATTGGAGCCAAATGATAAAATACATGTTTTAATCTTTCATTAGTGTCGAATAATAACATATCATTATGTAAACAATGGGGGAATAAGTCTATACATTTCTTTGAACCAATTGTCAACTTTCAACATAATGATAACTAACTTGAATATTAAATCTGTTTCTAAACTGATGAAATTATAAAAAAGGCTTGTACACGTCAAAAAATCAATGCTATGATGAAAGTTGGGAAATTAAGAGTGATTTTATTAAGTCTTGTTATTAAAAAGGGAAATTACGGACGCGGAGGGAATCATGATGAGCAAATTTATCGTCCGCGGTGGCAATAGATTGATCGGAAATGTTAAAATTAGTGGGGCTAAGAATTCAGTTCTTCCGATCATCGCTGCCTCTATACTTGGGGAAGAAGGGGAAAGTACCATTTACGATACCCCGCCCCTTGACGATGTGGTCACAATTAGTAAAGTATTGGAATCGCTTGGTGTGAAAGTAAGTTATGACAACGAAGTATTGCGAGTGAATGCAGAGAAAATAGCAACCTGTGAAGCGCCTTATGAGTACGTGCGCAAAATGCGAGCTTCTTTTTTAGTGATGGGTCCATTGTTAGCACGTATGGGTCACACTCGGATTTCATTACCGGGCGGCTGTGCTATTGGTACGCGACCGATTGATCAGCATCTGAAGGGATTCGAAGCTCTCGGTGCAGAGATTAGTCTTGGTCAAGGCTTCATTGAAGCTAAAAGTAATGGTAGATTACGTGGGGCCAAGATCTATTTGGATGTTGCAAGCGTAGGAGCTACTGAGAATATTATGATGGCCGCTACTTTGGCCGAGGGTATAACGACGATAGAGAATGCGGCGAAAGAACCGGAAATTGTCGATTTAGCGAATTATTTGAATAGTATGGGTGCCAAAGTTCGCGGCGCTGGTACGGGAGTCATTCGTATTGAAGGTGTCGAAAAAATGCATGGCGTCAAGCATACCGTTATTCCTGACCGAGTAGAAGCAGGTACATATATGGTAGCTGCGGCGATTACAGGTGGGGATGTATACGTTGAAGGCGCGATCGCGGATCATTTGGGTCCTGTCATTTCCAAGATGGAAGAGATGGGTGTTAAGATTGAACCGGACGAGAATGGTATTCGTGTTATTGCGAATCATCCTTTACGTTCAGTAGATATTAAGACGCTACCTTATCCTGGATTTCCTACAGATATGCAGTCTCAGATGATGTCCTTATTACTTGTATCCGAAGGAACCAGTGTCGTTACGGAGACGGTATTCGAGAATCGCTTCATGCATGTGGATGAATTTCAACATATGAATGCTGAGATTAAGGTTGAAGGGCGATCAGCTATTATTACGGGTCGAGCCAAACTGAATGGTGCTAAAGTATGTGCAACGGATCTTCGTGCGGGTGCAGCATTAATCTTGCTCGGGCTAGTAGCCAATGGTACAACAGAGGTCAGTGGTGTACATCATATCGATCGTGGATATGTTAATTTAGCTGAGAAGCTATCTAAACTAGGTGCTGATATTTGGCGCATTAGCGTAGACGAGCCTGCATTGGAGCCAGCGAAAGCTCAGGCTGTTCAGCATAAAGTGAAAGACGAAGTGAAACGCTTCTCTACTCAGCCAACCTGGGTCTAGTTAACGGGACTTCAAATGGAAACCTAATATTAGAATGAAATATCATATGATCTATGTTGTGAAAAAGACCAAAAGAAGAGCCCAATCGGGTTGATCTTTTGGTCTTTTTGATTTTTATGCGTATGAATCTGCCTAGCGTAAGCTACCGGGTTTGGGGTGCAGTGGAAGGATCGAGTAACCAAGCTGTAGTGATTGGCGGATAGTGGAACGACCACGCATCTCCCTCGCCGTGATTGGCATATAGTCGAGCAATCACACATCTGATCCACGACGCTTGCCGAATAGCTGTAAAAGGTACACTTATTTAGGAGGAAAAGTAGGAGAAGACGGAAATAGTTGTATTACTTACACTTAAAATATGGAGAATCGCAAAAAGTAGGTTTTTTTGAGTAACTAGATGTAGGTTGTGCAACTAAAGTTACCAATCGAGCGAATAGGCTGAAATTAGTTGTACTTTCTGCAGTTGTTGGAGGTTGGAGGGAGATGGAACTATCGACTGTGTGCTAGATGGAACTTAGCTATAGGGTGTGCAACAAGTGGTGGCGGGAAGAGATGGTTGGGAATTGTTCGAGCATATGCCTTCTTTAGGTGACTATCCTCTCTGGAATAAATAGCAAATCTCCATCTCTACTAAAATGGTTCTATCATATCTTTTAAATTCATATGTATAAGACAGATAGAACAAGAAACCATAGGCATATGATGTAGAGAACGGAGGTTTACCGTTATTATGAAAGAGCAAGATCAGCAAATGAGAATCCCGATGGAGCCACACAATCTATCTAAAGTACCTTCATCGGCATCCGCGAGCATTGTCGAATCGTGCGATACCACGCATCCATCGACCGCCCCCGCAACGCCCACACTGTCGCGCCTTGCACCTGATGTTGATGCAACAGCGTCTGCAATGTCGCGCCTGGCCCCGACACGACGCATCAACGCGCAGCGTACGCGTGCTGCGAGGAGTCGCGGCTTCCGTCGGCGTACGACCAAGCCTCCCAAGTGGCGGATCCCTCCCATCCTGCTAGCAATGGGAGGGTTACTAGTAATGGCGATGCTTCTTCCGGTGCTAGTAGTGAGTCTTCGTCATAACCCACCTGTATCCCTTCCGGGACCAACAGAAGGGGCGATACCTGCGCCTTCCCCCTTAAATGTATTGACTGTAGGGGCAGAGGAGGAAGAGCCGCAGGTATCGGTATATTTGACGGAACGGGGTCAGATTGAGACTCTGCCGCTTGAAGACTACGTGACAGGCGTTGTCGCAGCAGAGATGCCTGCTGATTTTGCATTCGAGTCTCTAAAGGCGCAGGCTACTGCTGCGCGTACTTATATTGTGCAACGACTATTAACGAATGATACGAGTGGCGTTCCTGTACAAGGTGCAGATGTGACCGATACAGTCTCTCACCAAGCTTATATCTCTAAAGAAACACTTGAGAAAGAGTGGAAGGGTCAAGGTAAGGCCACTCAGCTAGCCACTGTACAACGTGCGGTGCTGGAAAGTCGTAACATAGTTATGACGTATAAAGGAAAGCCGATCACTGCAACTTTTTTTTCCACTAGTAATGGATATACTGAGAATTCAGAAGATTACTGGCAGGTGGCTATTCCTTACTTGCGTAGTGTATCAAGCCCTTGGGATATTGAAATAGCTCCGTTCTATAAAGATACTGTCAAGTTAAGCAAGGAGAAATTTCTGAATCAAATGGGACTTTCCAAGCTAGCTGTAGCCACACTCAAGAACAAACAAGGAGAGTATTCTCTGGACTCTCTTATTCGTATACTCTCAACTACACAAGGAAATCGTATAAAAGAACTGAGTATCGGGGGAGTTACGTTTAGTGGTCGTGAGGTTCGAGAGAAGCTTGGACTACGCTCGAGCCAGTTCTCTTGGGCGGATGCAGGGAATGATATTGTTATCACCACGTATGGGAACGGGCATGGCGTAGGAATGAGTCAGTGGGGAGCGAATGGGATGGCTCAAGAGGGATATACAGCTACTCAGATTCTCGAACACTACTATACGGGGATAGAATTTCAACAAGTTACTAAACTACTCGCCAAAAAATAATATATAGAGAAGGTATAAAAGACTTCATCTCGGTAACAATGATTACAGAGGTGATAACTATGAATGAACAAAACAAAAATCAAAACCATGGAGAAACTCCTAAACCATTTAAAGGAGCACCGGTTGATGAACCGTCTGCATGGAAAAAGCTGCTGTCGAAAAGGTGGGTTTATCCAGCAGCCTACATGGCGGCAGCAGCAATTATACTAACCTTAGTGTGGGTCTATCAGGATGCCAGTCAGAAATCACTTACTAAAGACCTCACTACTGTATCAGAAGGCGCTGTCTCTCAAGTTTCTGGAGTCGTGGGTATGGACAAGGGAGATCCTGAAGCATTAGAAGTTCTTGCAAAGGCAGAAAGTATGACATGGCCTGTAGCTAACGCCAAAGAAGTGAATGTTGTAAAGCCTTTCTATGATCCGTCGGGTACCAAGGAGAATCATCAGGAAGCTATGGTTCAATACAATGATATTTCTGTAACGAACAATGGTATTGATCTAGCTCGTGAGGATAACAAATCGTTCGAAGTTAAAGCAGCACTAAGTGGCAAAGTAACTCGTGTGGAATTACACCCATTAATGGGAACTGTCGTTGAGGTCACTCATTCAGGAAATTTGAAGACCGTATACCAAAGTGTAACCGACGCTAAAGTGAAGGTTGGTGATGAGGTCATTCAAGGAAACGTACTCGCAAGCGCCGGACGCTCCGAGATGGAAAGTGATCTTGGTAACCATGTGCATTTCGAAGTGTATAATAGTGGTAACTTGGTCAACCCAGCGGAAGTACTTCCTCCGAAATAACAAGAACTTAAAACGGCGGACTTGATACACAGGTTATTATTATGATGCATGGGAAGAGATGGGTATGAACTTCATACTCCATCCAGTGAGAAATATAAACTTTATTTCTTGAAAGCGAAAGTATGCTAAGCACCAAACTGGCAGGGGAAACCCTGTTCGTTTGGTGCTTAGCACGTTGGTTAAACACAACATGTCCATAAAATAAATGAGCGTAATGAAGCTTGTCATGTTGCTAAACTGTGAATATATAGGCACGCCCCTCATATAATGTACCAAACCATCCACAGTAGGGAGGCGGGGGCGTGCACGATTACATTAAGGAACGGACCATCAAGATTGGACGTTGTATCGTGGAGACTAGGAACACGGTCCGAACCATTGCCAAGGAATTTGGCGTATCGAAGAGCACAGTGCATAAAGATTTAACGGAGCGGCTACCGGAGATTAATCCGGAACTGGCGGATCAAGTCAAGAATATTCTCGAGTATCACAAATCTATCCGGCATCTTAGAGGAGGAGAAGCGACCAAAATTAAGTATAAAAAAACAAACAGTCAAAAAAGAGAGACCGTAGGCACTGCAAAATCATAAGTTTATTAGAATACTGACAATTCCCGTTGAATACTTCCCCTGAAGTATGATATGTTAAAAGATGGTATGGAGTCGAATTGTGTAATCATAAAGTATTCGATAATGCAGGGATATTGTGGCTTATTGTCGAATGCAGAAGATAGACACGTTAGACATCTCTATTCACCATAAAATAACACTTTGGGGGCCCTTTCATGATGTTAAGTAAGGATATTGGAATAGATCTAGGCACGGCAAATGTGCTCATTCACGTTAAAGGGCGGGGAGTAGTATTAAACGAACCTTCGGTTGTTGCCATTGAAAGGGATACCAAAAAGGTTCTTGCTGTGGGTGAAGATGCACGTCGCATGATTGGACGTACTCCGGGCAATATTATTGCGATTCGTCCATTGCGTGATGGAGTCATTGCCGACTTTGCAGTGACAGAAATGATGCTTAAATATTTCATCGACAGTGTGGGGGGACGTACCTGGTATAGTCGCCCTCGTATCCTTATTTGTACTCCAACGGATATCACATCCGTGGAACAAAAGTCTATTCGAGAAGCTGCTGAGCATAGCGGTGCTAAAGAAGTATACTTAGAAGAAGAACCTAAAGCGGCAGCGATTGGTGCCGGTATGAATATATATGAGCCGAGTGGCAATATGGTTGTCGATATCGGTGGCGGAACGACAGATGTCGCAGTCATTTCTATGGGCGACATCGTTACCGCTTCTTCTCTTAAAGTAGCAGGGGACAAGTTTGACGAGGCTATCTCTAAGTACATAAAGAATAAATATAAGTTACTTATAGGAGAACGTACAGCTGAAGACATCAAGGTGAACATTGGATCTGTACGTCCAGGCGGAAATAAGGCGGAGATGGATATTCGTGGACGAGATATGGTAACAGGGCTTCCTTTAACGCTTACTATCTATTCTAGTGAAGTGCAGGAGGCGTTATTAGATGCGATAACTGCTATTGTGTTGTCAGCGAAATCCGTATTAGAACGAACACCACCGGAGTTGTCAGCAGATATCATAGACCGTGGAGTGATCCTCACAGGTGGAGGAGCATTATTGAACGGGTTAGATGAATTATTGTCCGATGAGCTACGTGTTCCAGTACTAATAGCTGAGGATCCTATGCACTGTGTTGTGAAGGGAACGGGTATTATGCTCGACAATTTAGATCGGGTTATTAAGAAAAACTTCTAATTGACCGATAAATATTAAGAACGAATCAAAGGGGGGTTAACCTTATGTTAAGAGGACTCTATACGGCCGCTGCGGGTATGGTGACACAACAACGTCGACATGATACAGTAACACAGAATATAGCTAACATTAACACGCCTGGATACAAACAGGTGAATACTGCTGCACGTTCTTTTCCGGAAGCGCTTGTGTCCATCCAAGGTGGGGATCCTAATATTAGTAATCGTAAGCTGGGCAAGCTAAATACAGGAGTGTTTATGGAGGAAAGTCTCTCGATGTTCTTACAGGGAGATGTAACGCAGAGTGACAAGCCGACGGACTTTGCAATTGTATCTAATCTCCAAACCAATGACCCTGCTACGGGACAACCTATAGCATTTGATGATAATGGTAAATATGTGGATGATGAAGGAAATATAATGTATCAGTCACAAGCTTTCTTCACCGTACAGGATAATGAAGGACAGACAAGGTACACTAGTAATGGGAGCTTCACAGTAAATGCTGTGGGTCAGTTACTGTCTTCTACCGGATTCCTTGTGATGGATAACAATAACCAGCCGATCATCGTAGATGGGACGGTAGAACAACTTAAAATAGATGGACAAGGTAGAATGATGAATACGGCTACGGGTGAAGAGACCGGGGTAACTTTAGCCATTAGCGTAGTTAACAAGCCTTATGAAATGGTAAGAGAAGGAAATGGCGTGTACCGGATAGATAATTTAGAAGCAGCGGATGTTCGGTTAATTGCAGCAGAAGATAATGTTGCCGTGCGTCAGGGATATTTGGAACGGTCCAACGTAGACTCTGCCCAATCTATGGTAGAAATGAACTTAGCTGCTCGGGCTTATGAAGCGAACCAGAAAGTCATCCAGTTTTATGATAGAAGTTTGGAAAAGGCCGTGAATGAAATCGGTAGAGTATAGGATATGCTTACGAAGTTAGCTTTACTTCGTAAAGCTTGGATTTTGCTTACGAGGTAGCTTTACTTCGTAAAGCTTTCAGGAGGTCATACGATGAACAACTCCGCAATTAGTGCTATGGTGTCTTTAAATAGTTTGCAGTCTAGACTCGACGTCATTGCAGATAACATAGCGAACATGGACACGGTTGGATATAAACGTAAAGAGAGTTCTTTCGAAGACGTGCTCACTACGATACAACAGCAACATAAAGACTTTAAGAGCGCAGATCGTGCTACTCCGTTGGGTTATAATGTGGGATACGGGATTAAGCCTGCTTCTGTTGCAGCGAACTGGGAGCAAGGGCCTCTGATGGAGACGGGTATTCCTACGGATCTTGCTATTCAAGGAAATGGGTTAATTGCAGTAGAGAATAACGGAAATATTGCCTATACGCGTGAAGGGGCTTTTCATTTCGTTCCTGATCCAGCGGACGTGTCTTCCATGCTCCTGGTGAATAACGAGGGTGATAAGGTCCTTAGTAGAGGGGATAATCCAGCCCCAATTAAAGTTCCAACAGATGCGAAGGTTGCTATTGATGATAAAGGAAATATATGGACAGTACTGAATGGCACAACGGATAGAGTACTGTCTGGGAAGATCTTTGTAGTTGAGCCAGAAAGACCTGAAGGATTGGATCAAATTGATGGGAATAAGTTTGTTCTAGCTAATGGTGTAACAGCAAATGATGTATTTAGAATATCGGCAGGCGCTGCTCTTGAGAATGCCCCTGAGAATGTATCTTTACTCTCAGGATATTTAGAGAAATCTAATGTGGATTTGACCGTTGAGATGTCGGAGATGGTTCAGGTTCAACGGGCATACCAGCTGATGTCTCGTGCGTTAACCTCCAGTGATACGATGATGAACCTTGCAAACAATATGCGAGGATAGGTGGAGATATCCATGAGTAAAGCTAATGAAGCCACTAAGAATACCAAGACTACAAAGGTTGCGAAGCCCAAAACGCCTACATGGAGAATTGTTCTGCGATGGTTGGTACCCGTATTTCTGCTGATTGGCTTAATGAGCGGGATGATCGTAGGGTATGTTGTTTTCGGTAAGCGCAGTATAAATGAAGTATTTCATTGGGAGACTTGGAAGCACGTATTAGATCTAGTTTTTGCCCCATCATAAGTAAAGAAAGCATTAGTTTCACCAGACACTCTATTCCTTATATTTCCACATAGACGGGTACTATCCTTGCAAAAGGATGGTACCCGTCTCTGCTTGTTCTATTAGAAAATAGTAAAAAAGCGAAGTTGCACTCACAAAAGGAGCTTCAACCAGAACGGGAAGCATGGAGATTGGACGAAACGTTCGTAGCAGTTGCAGAATGTACACCTATTTTAGAAAGAATCGTATGGCGGAGAGAAATAGTTGCAAAAGGTACAGGTAAAATACGGATAATAGTGAAAAGCCGAGGATTCTGAGTAACTAGATGTCCTTTGTGCAACTAATATGAGCATATAAGGATTTGGAGAGGATTTAAGTGTACTCCGTGCAGCTATTGGACGAGGTGTAGGCAGAAGGCGGCTATTGCTGGTGATATGACTGATGGTGGAGGCGTAAGTTGGCTATTGCTGGTTATATGATTGAATGATATGAACTCTCAAACCAAGGGTACCGAGAGGTGGTTTTCTTGGGCTGATAAATGTATAATGATTGGGGACTAACAAGTAGAAACGGCAATGCCGTCCTTTTGCAAAGAGCTTATGCTTTCGATGCTAGCGATACTTCGTATCACGTTAGGGCACCCGTTTCAGCGGAAATATAAGGAATAGAGTGTCCAGTGAAACTTATACTTTCTTATATTTGGACAAAAGAGCTTTCTCCAGTAGGCAGTAATTGCCTATCGAAAGAAAGCCCCTTATCTGAACCTCCACATTCTGCAGAAGATGAAGGATATTACATAGTAGTATAGCCGTTACATATTAATGTTATTCGAAGGGAGTTTTGTTTGTGTTAAATGTGAATCAAATTCAAGAGATTATTCCTCATAGACCACCATTTCTGCTCGTTGATCGTATTATTGAGATCGAGGAAGGTAAACGTGCGGTAGGGATTAAGAATGTGACAATTAACGAACCATTCTTTACAGGTCATTTTCCGGGGTATCCTGTGATGCCAGGTGTTCTCATTACAGAAGCGTTGGCTCAGGTAGGAGCTGTCGCTCTTTTGAATGTGGAGAGCAATAAAGGCAAGATCGGATTTCTGGCGGGTCTTGATAATTTCCGTTTCCGTGGGCAAGTTGTACCCGGTGACACTTTGAGATTAGAAGTTGAAATTACCAGACTAAAGGGCAGTATCGGTAAAGGTCATGCCAAGGCTTCTGTAGATGGCAAAGTCGTAGCAGAAGGCGAGATTATGTTTGCTTTATCCGACCCAACTAAATCGTAAGTATGGTTTTATAATCAATGAAGTTGAAACGAAGGGGGATTTTATGATGTCACAGTTAACTCAACCATCCATTAATAATATCCAGAAATGGCTTCAGGATTCTTACATCGATGAGGAAACGAAACAGGAGCTTCGGAGTTTAGAGCAGGACCCAACAGAGCTAGAGGATCGCTTTTACAAGGATTTGGAGTTCGGTACGGGGGGACTTAGAGGTGTTATAGGTGCAGGCAGCAATCGTATGAATCGTTATACCATTGGTAAAGCAACTCAAGGTTTCGCACAATTTATAGTAGGAAGTTATGGACAGACAGAGGGTAAACCATCCGTTGTTATTGCTCATGATTCACGCCATTTCTCACCTGAGTTTGCGCTGGAAGCAGCACTTGTACTTGCGGGTAATGGGATTGTTGCTAAGCTATTTCCTTCACTAAGAACGACACCTCAACTGTCCTTTAGTGTGCGTGATTTGGGAGCAACAGGTGGAATTGTCATCACTGCAAGTCACAATCCACCGGAGTATAACGGATATAAGGTATATAATGCACAAGGTGGACAGCTTGTCCCACATGAAGCAGAGCAAGTCATTCGCAACATTCAAGAGGTGAGTTCTTTTGCAGCTGTGAAGAGAATGACCCAAGCAGAGGCTGAAGAACAAGGTTTGTTAGTATGGCTTGGTGAAGCAGATGATGATGCGTTTGTACGTACGGTTGCTCAGAATAGTGTCAATGCGGATCTTATTCGTTCTTCACTAGGTGCAGATTTCCGTATCGTCTATACACCGTTACACGGCACAGGCAATATTCCTGTACGCAAGACGTTGGAAGCGATTGGATTTACCCATGTTCATGTCGTTCCAGAACAGGAGCAACCCGATGCAGAATTCTCAACGGTAAAATCTCCCAACCCTGAAGAGCGTGAAGCTTTTACATTAGCTATGAAGTTAGGGCGAGAGTTGAACGCGGACATACTCATTGGTACGGATCCAGATTGTGATCGAATGGGTGCTGTTGTTCAAGATCGAAATGGTGAATTTGTCGTGCTCTCAGGTAACCAATCTGGAGCGATCATGATTCATTATCTACTGAGTCAATTGAAGGAAGCGGGGAAGCTCCCAGACAATGGTGTCGTAGTGAAGACGATCGTAACGAGCGAGATGGGTGCAACCATCGCACGCCACTACGGAGTGGAAGTTGTGAATACGCTGACTGGATTCAAATATATCGGTGAGCGAATGACAGAGTATGAAGAGTCAGGTCAATATACGTACTTATTCGGATATGAGGAGAGCTATGGTTACCTCGCCGGGAATTACGCTAGGGATAAAGATGCGGTGCTCGCTTCGATGCTGATTGCTGAAGCTGGCGCTTACTATAAAGGACAAGGTAAGACTCTATATGAGGTATTGGAAGAGCTGTATGAGCAATTCGGATATTTCCAAGAGCAATTGGAATCACGCACGTTGAAAGGTAAGGATGGACTTGCACAAATTCAATCCACGATGGCGGCTTGGCGGAATCAACCTCCAGTTGAGGTTGGCGGAGTTCGAGTGCAGGAAATGCTGGACTACTCTTTAGGACTTGATGGTCTTCCGCAAGAAAATGTATTGAAGTTCATGCTGGAAGATGGCTCTTGGTTTTGTTTAAGACCATCGGGTACAGAACCGAAGATCAAGGTTTATTTTGCAGTCCATGGAGAGACTATAATACATGCGAAAGAGCGGATAGCGAAGTTAGTTGAAGTCGTTATGCTACGTGTTGACGCTTGAGAATGAGGAGGTACTTGTAGTGCAGTATAAATGGAAACAGTGGAGCAAGTCTTCGCGCAAATGGTTATGGATTCTGGTTGTAATCGGAATCGTAGCCGCTATGCCTGTGGCGTATGACCGCTTCCAGACAGAGACATCTACGAATCAAGTGGAGTTCGCTTTCGATTACCGTGATTTGGTGGATATAGCTGTCTTACAAGCACATCCCCAAGAGTATATTGACGAACAATTGGATCGGCTGAAGGATGCCGGAGTCAGTACCATGGCTATGTTCGAAAGTACACTGGACGAATTCCAGAAATCGCGGCGTATTA
Source organism: Paenibacillus sp. FA6 (assembly GCF_051550225.1). Taxonomy (NCBI): domain Bacteria; kingdom Bacillati; phylum Bacillota; class Bacilli; order Caryophanales; family Paenibacillaceae; genus Paenibacillus; species Paenibacillus sp. FA6. The sequence goes on from NZ_CP188820.1 coordinate 5,593,930, forward strand.
TGCTTTTTAATAGTAAGGATATAGCTACTCAGAAGAATCAACTGATTCCCGTGAATGAGAATTTCACGTATATCGCATTCACGAATGAAGAGAATGAAAGTGGAATCGCTCCTGTTATTGAAGAGACATTTGATATGCTGGAGATTGTAGTTAGACCATGGACGAATGGGGATCAAAGAGGGCTTGTAATCGAGACGCCTTTGGAGAATGCTATCATGAAGCCGATGCAATCGGATCCTATTACGTTCGCTATGCTACGTAGCAAGGGATTTAACATTATGCCACGAATGGGAGATAGTCTTCCCTACAACCAGGAATACATGAAGTCAGTGATATCTCATTATGCCTCTGAAGGGGTAACGCGTATTCTTTTTGAAGGTGAATCCGTCAAAGGGTACAATGATCATGCTGATATGAATAGTTTGGATGCCTTTGCTGAGCTTCTTAAGGAGCATGGAATAGGTGTTGTAGCCATCGAGAATTTGAAGAAACCCCAACTGGGTTTGAATAAATTGGCTTACTTGCTTGATTATAATATTGTGCGCTTGTATTCATTGAGTGAAGCCGACGCATATCTGGATGTCGAGAAGATTGCTGACCGTTTCGCATTGGCCAGTAAAGACCGTAATATACGTATATTCTACTTGAATGCAGCACCAATTCGTAATACTGCCAAGTCGATGATTACAGATCCAATGGATAATTTAATCCACAGTCTTGTAGAACCAGGGAACGCGATAGAGAAGATTGAAAGCAATGGATTTACAATCGGTGAGGCGAAAGCCTTTGACATGGTAGACTCATCCTATCAACGTATTCTGAAAATGGTCGTCGTACTTGGTGCGGTTGCCTTCGTAGCGTTGTTAGCGTCGTACTTCATTCCGTTATTAACTATCCCTGCCTTCGTGATCGGGATGATCGGAAGTGCTGGACTATTTATACTAAGACCAACGATGTTCGAACAGGCACTAGCTTTGCTCGTGGCGGTTAGCGGACCTACGATCGCAATGATCCTAGCTATACGCAAATTGAACGAACTGAATGTCAATGATGTAGAAATGAAGTTAAGCCGTCGTTTAACGCATACACTTGTTCTATATGTGAAGACTGCTATTATTTCTTTGAGTGCTATACCTTTTGTAGTAGCACTGTTGAATAACGTGACGTATCAAATGGTTCTTGAACAATTCCGCGGTGTTAGCTTACTACACTTTGCTCCAATTGCTCTTGTAGCTCTATATGTTATTCTCTATCGTGGAGGGAATCTACGTCAGCAAATGGGTACAATTCTACGCAGTCGAATTACTGTAATGGGTGTCATAGTCGTCGGAATCATCGGTGTGGTAGGCTTGTATTATTTGAGCCGCACAGGTAATGGTGGTTCGGTAACGTCGATTGAAATGACATTCCGTACGCTGATGGAGGATACGTTCGGTGTCCGTCCACGTAATAAGGAATTTATGATGGCGCACCCTATATTTCTCCTAGGTATCTTTATGTCCATTAAATACCGTAATGCTGTCTACATGATGGTCGTTGCGGTCATAGGTCAACTATCTATGGTAGATACATTTGCACATATTCATACACCGCTTACGATATCACTCGTACGGGACCTACTTGGATTAGGATTAGGGCTTATTATTGGGCTTATTGCCATAGCGGCATGGCAGATTGCAGAAGGGTGTTGGAAACGATGGTCACCACTCCTCAAAGGATAGTCATATCGGGGTACTATGGATATAATAATAGCGGGGACGAAGCTGTGCTTCAATCGATTTTAACAGCGTTACAAGAACAGGCTGAAGTTGCAGGATTGCTGCTTCAGCCTGTAGTTCTATCGATTGACCCTGAGTGGACGATGTCTACTTACGGCGTTGAAGCTGTTCATCGGATGAAGCTTGGTGAAGTAAGACAAGCGATTAAGAATAGCTGCGGTCTGATTAGTGGTGGTGGAAGCTTGCTTCAGGATGCTACGGGTTCTAAGACGATCCCTTATTATTTAGGTGTCATTAAGCTGGCTCAATGGATGAGGAAGCCGACATTTATTTATTCTCAGGGAGTGGGTCCTGTGAGTCGGGGGATGTTCCATCCGATGATTAAATCGGTATTTAATCAATGTGCGTATATTTCAGTTCGTGATCATGAGTCTTCTGAGTTACTTCAGCAGATGGGGGTGCAAGGAAGCATCATAGATGTCGTTCCTGATCCGGTGATGGGATTACAACTGAGGAATGATCGGATGCTGTCTAATACAGACGTTCAGAACGATGTTGATGCGATGAATCATGAGGAATTACCGATAATTGGGATTTCCATTCGTTATTGGGAGAAAGATCGAAAGGAACTTGTGAAGATCGTTGAAGGATTACAACAGGTGATGACGCGACAACCTCTTCATGTCAGATTTCTCCCGTTCCATCTCCCATCTGATGTTGAAGCATCACAGTTCATGATTGATCTGCTTGGTGACGTCGCGTCAAAAGGAAGTCGTGTCAGCTTATGTTCAGACATTGTTCTTCCGCAGGACATGCTAGAGGAGATTAGCAAGTGCCAGATTATTATTGGAATGCGACTTCATAGCTTGATCTATGCCGCAAATGTACAAGTGCCGATGATCGGTATTTCCTATGATCCCAAGATTGATCATTTCCTTCAGAGGTTGGAACTTCAACCGGTGGGGGATACGTCATCCTTGGATGCAGATAAGTTAGCTTCTGCGCTGGAACAACTATTGTTTCATGAAGAAGCTTGGCGTGAAGTTCATGCAGTACAGATTGATCAATTGAAGCAGGAAGCTTCAACCCCTGCGAAGCGTATTGTTGAATATATAGCAAGTAAGGTGATAACATGAATAAGACATTATTAAAAGAAGTACCAACAGTTCCTATATTCGGAATTCACGTAAGCAAATGGGGAATGGACGACACCATTCAGTATTTAACGGAAGTCATTACATCTCGGACCCCACATCAGGTTATTACAGCCAATCCCATTATGATTATGACGGCACTAAAGAGTGCTACGTATATGTCGGTTATGAAGCATGCCGAATTCATCGTTCCCGATGGGACAGGCGTGGTATGGGCCGCTCGTGTGGGTGGGGAACCCGTTCAAGAACGGGTGGCAGGTTATGACCTGTTACATGAATTAATGAGAACAGGAGAAAACTATCGTTGGAGAGTGTATTTACTTGGCTCAACAGCAGAAGTCATTAAGGAGACTGCATCCAGACTGCAACAGCAGTATCTAGGTGTGGAAATTGTTGGATATCATGATGGTTTCTTTGGTCCAGAGGAAGATGAAGTGGTGGTTGAACAGATTAGAGCGACTACGCCAGATATCCTCTTCGTGGCTCGATCCGCCGACACGCAGGAACCTTGGATTGCGAAACATAAGGCTCAGCTTGCTGTTCCGGTTATGATGGGAGTTGGAGGAAGCTTTGACATCATTTCAGGTAAAACCAAACGTGCACCGATGATCTTCCAGAAACTTCGATTAGAGTGGTTATATCGTCTGTTAAGTGAGCCAACAAGGTATCGAAGAATGCTTGCATTACCGCAATTCGTAGTGAAAGTGTTACGGGACAGAGGAAACGTGACAAAATCCAGCTAAAATAGGCTAAATAGCGTGATTTGGGTGAAAAACTACTGAAATACGGAGTTGGTGTTTATTTTTCGGACGGAGTATAATTTATTCCGTTAGAGAAAATGGAGGTTGAACTTTGAATATTTTGATGATATCGATTATAGGGTTTGTCGTCGCTTTAGGACTGGCACTTATATTAACACCACAAGTAAAGAAATTTGCATTTAAAATAGGCGCAGTGGATGTTCCAGATGCCCGTAAAGTGCATACGAAAATTATGCCTCGCTTGGGTGGACTCGGAATCTATTTAGCCTTTGTAGTAGCTCTTCTGCTGGCATTGCCGTTCATAGCGAATGACTTGTCGATGAGGGATACGAATTTCATTAAAGCCTTTCTTATCGGTGGAACCATGATCGTGTTGATTGGCGCATTGGATGATCGTTTTCAATTATCTGCTAAAGTGAAGTTTGTAGCACAGATTGCAGCTGCGTGTGTTGTCGTATTTGGATTTGATATATCCGTGAACTTTGTAAATATACCTTTTAATAATACGTACTCTTCATTAGAGAGTTGGATTTCCATACCCCTCACTATCTTCTGGATTGTCGGCGTGACGAACGCTATCAACCTGATCGATGGATTAGACGGACTTGCCGCAGGTGTGTCAGCTATTGCAATTGGGACAATCTTAGTGATGTCTTTGCTGATGGGGAATATGATGATTGCATTACTATGCATGATTCTGCTAGGAGCTATCATTGGATTTCTATTCTTTAACTTCCATCCGGCTAAGATATTCATGGGTGATTCAGGATCCCTCTTCTTAGGCTTCTGCCTGGCCATGTTATCACTGTTAGGATTCAAACAGATTGCTGTAGTATCCTTGATTACACCCTTAATTATTATCGCTGTACCGTTATCGGATACATTCTTTGCGATAGTACGTCGTTGGGTTCAGAAGAAACCGATATTTGCTCCTGATAAAGGGCACTTGCATCATTGCTTAGGTGAACTAGGCTTCAGCCACCGTCAAAGTGTTCTCATTATTTATGGAATTGCTACTTTCTTCGGTGTATTGGCAGTTATTCAATCATCAGCTGCATTCTACGATGCGAACTGGGTCACCTTCGTCGTCATCTGTATCATGATGTTCATACTCCAGATTGGTGCTGAAGTGGTTGGTCTAATTGGCAAAACAACGAAACCACTGCTGAACCTCATCGCAAGATTGCGGATGAAGGAAAATGCGGGGACGAGATCGAAGTAACTGTATATGTAGAATCGAACATTCTTATGTTAGAAAAAGGAAACCCTATATACCTAGAAATTTAGGTATATAGGGTTTTTATGTTATTGTTCTTCAATTTTATGCTGTTTAGACCGATAAAGTAATTAATATGAACAAAAAAGGAGAGATTTATTACATGCAACGTATCAAGAAACCATTCATTTGGATGCTTTTATTAACATTACTCGTATCTATAGTTCAGCCAGGGGGTATGCCTACTGCGTCGGCGGCCAATGTGGCCACCAGTTATTTTACTCCGGATATTGGGGCTCTTAAAGATACTGTAGCACTGACACTGAGACCAGAAGCGAAACCAGGTGGTACATTTTCAGAGATTATCTCGAGAGACAATGTATACCATGTTACTGACTCAGATTTGACGATTACAGGAACATTCACGAAGGTGACAGGTTCTAGTCTAGGCGTTAATATTCAACAATTGAACTGGGTCCCTAAAGACAGCGTATGGACAGAAGATCCAACTCATGTGACCCCGGGCTTGATGCAACTGGATGTGGATAGACCAGACAACCGGTTCTCAGCTAAAGCAACCTTGTATCCTGGGATGAACAAAGTTACCTTTTCAGGATCGCAGGGACTGAATGATCGCTCCGAGACGTTTTATGTTCTATTTGACCAAGTGCCATATGTTGAGAAACTTATGATTCTTGGGGGTGCAGACAAGCTTAATCTAAATGAAGGAGCTCAAGTAGTTGTTCCGACAGATGAGATTACGCTAGAAGGTAAAGCATTAAACGCGACGAAAGTAACGGTCGCTGTTAATGGAAAAGCTGCGCTAGCAACATCATTACTACAAGACGGAACGTTTTTTACACCGCAATTACAGCTTGAACCTGGGGTGAATGATCTTAAGTTAATCGTACAGAATGCATCAGATACTCTAACCTTTAATTATTCTCTGTATTATTATGATGAGAAGAATCCAATTGTAGGATTGTATTTGGTTGGTACTGATAATATTGCTCAAAGTGTACTTAATGTAGTGCCTACGTATACGGAGAATACAACGAATGCTAAGATATATGCTCAGATGTTGGTTCAGGATAATCTCAATACTCCTTTTGATGGCTCTGCTATTATAGGGCTAAAAACAGGGACGACTAATGCAACTATTAATCTGAAGTTTTACGAGGGAATTACGATTGATTCTGCAGGTAAATTGACTACAGTTCCTGGTGCTGAAATCTTCATACCAGGAATTACGCAGAATACGCCATCTTATCGACTGGTGACATTTGAAGTTGATCCTCTTGATTTTGAATTGGAAGCTGATGGAACAACTGTTGTGAAAGATCAAAGACACACCCTTTCAGTGACCTACGGGACGAAGACAATAAGTAAGAGAATTGATTTTCAGTACATGCAGGGACAGACTGTGATTAAAGATCTGAAATATTTAAAGGGATATGACGAGACTAAGCCTAGTGTTATTCCAGCGGGTGAAGCACTTAATGGGGCTAAGCTGGATTCGAGTGACTTCTACATTATGGTGACTACGAATAGTAAACCATCCAATGTTCAATTGATTGCAAATTACTTACCTTTAGCCACGGAGGCTATTTCGGTATCAACAGTAGTTCATACAGTATCTGATACGCAATATATTTATAAGATTACTGGGTTCAAGAATGGTAATCAGACGGTTCGTTTTAAATATACGGGTTCTGATTCTTATAAGGATGCTACAATTTCATTTGCATCAAAGAGCTACATTTATATAGCGAATCTTTCCGATGGACAGACATATACGATCGATTCAGGAGCAACGAATTTGCTTTCTGTTCAGGGCGAATATGTTGACTTTGACACATTGAATAGTCAATATTTTTTAGGGGAAGTATTTGTTAACGGATTGAAAGTTAGATCTTCCTCAGATGCAACTTTGGGTGAATGGCTTATTACCGAAAATGCGAAGTATAATGGTAAATTTATTTTTGATCTTGAAGTTTCAGCAGAAAAGGGTCCGTTAGTCTTTGGAGAGAACCGGATTATATTCACAGGAACAGGAACGGACACTGATGGAAAGACCCGTGAAGTGAAGAAAGAATTACGTATTTACATTGTAGATCAGAATGTGTCAGCCATTACGAACTTCCAACCTGCTGTCGGTAAGGATCGCGTAACGTTCCCGCCGAGAGATTTTGCTTCAGATAATGAGCAACTACCTAAAATATTCAACTTAACACCTGATTTCATTTATAAAGACTATAAGTATACAACGAGTTTAAAGACATATGATCTAGTGCTAAGAGGCAGCGGGGCTATTAAAGCCAATCTAAATTTAGGTACTAAGAATATATTATCTGTTGATATTCCGAGTGTCTCAACAGGTAATGTGACAGTTACACCTTCGGGTAAGTATAACTACGACTTCGCAGGGAATCAGAAAGATTTCATCATGAGAATACATGATTTGGTGACGGATATGCCTGGAACGCATGTCTATACATTAGAACTTATTAATGAGACAGGTGCCAAAACAAGTCAGCGCCTTGAACTAGTAAGGGAAGAGAGTTCTTATCGCTTGATTTCGCCTCAACCAACGGTGGGTAATCAGTATGTTGTGAACAAGAACTTTGTTCATTTCGATATTGAGGCGGAGGGTGCAACGTCGGTTATTATAGATAAAGAGGAAGCTGTGAAGCGTCCCGATTTGGGAGATAACCGCTTTGTACTAGATTATGTAGGATTGAAGCAAGATAAATCTACAAAGATCAAAATTCAAATCATACGTGGTGCTGTTACCAATACGGATACGATAGAAGTATTCTATACTGGAACTGTAGCTGTTGATGCGCAGTACATGGCACCTAAAGTAAATACGAAGTATAGTGTATTTAATAAAAAGCTTGAATTATCATTCCCTAAGGGAACGGTAATGCAGAGTAAAGATGTTAGGGGAATTAACAAATACTATCCAGAAACAAAGCTACTTTTTGGAATAGCGGAACCAATCACTGGAGTTGTGGAACGTCGTAACGATTACGGTAATATTATTGGCTTCCCTGGAACAGGAGAAGTGAGTGGAGCGATATCTTGGAGTATTCCTGATGAACTCTTAATGAACTTTGGTTCAACCGTAAAAACAAAAAACTTCGGGGATGTGTCCGATGTATATTGGATTAGCGGTGGTTTAGGAGAATTGGGAGATAGGACTTCTGTAGGTTATTTGCCAGCTACCAACGGTTTGGCACCATATTCTGTTGATGCTTTGTTTGGAGATCGTCAGACTCCAGCAGAACGTAAAATCACACCATCTCAGCGGGGAACATTGACGCTTGCCTATAATGCGAACGTTGTAGATGAAGCTGGATATACGATTACTGTATTCCGTTATAATGCGAATCGACAATGGGAGAACATCGGTGGAGTAGTGGATTCGAAGAAACACACCGTAAGCGTCCCATTTGATGAGTTTGGTTATTATAAGGTGATGAAGATGAGTCGTGGATATTCCGACATAACAAACCATCAATGGGCACGAAATGTTCTAAATGCGTTATATGCTAAGGGATTCATGAATAATCTACGTTTTGAACAATTTGGGTCAGATGACCAAACGACAAGAGGCGAGTTCGCAACATTGCTTGTGAAGGGTTTAAGCTTGCCATTGAATTATGATGGCAAACAAACCTTTGCTGATCTTGTGCCGGGAGCGAGTTCGACGACTTGGGATTATGCGCATATTGAAACAGCAACAAGAGCAGGTATCGTTACAGGTCTTACAGATGGTATCTTTGCACCAGATCAACCGATTACACGTGAGCAAGCAGCAGTGATGATTGCTCGTGCACTTAAATTGAAACTGGCTGTTACCGATCAGAAGTTAAAGGATAACGTGGCTAAGTCATTCTTAGATTCAGGTAAAATTGATGCTTATGCACTTGCTTCAATTGAAGCTGTTACGAAGGCTGGTATTATGTCTGGATCAGCAGTGACAGCGGCGGGGCAGAAGAAACCATCATATAACTTCAATCCGAAGTCCAATATGACTAGGGCAGAAGCTGCTAAAATTGCTGTAGAACTTCTAAAGAAGAGCACTAAAATTTTCCCGAAAAATCTAAGTTAGTCTTTAAAGAGAGCCCTACCTCCATTATTAATGTAGGGAAGGGCTCTCTTTTCCAATTACATCTTTTTGTAATTTAGGTTGTTTTACGTTACAATGTCTAAGAACTTAACTTTTTCTAGAGGGTGAACGTTACTAATGAAACCAATCTATTCTAAAGCTCAGATCGATTATATGAAGGCAAAGACGGTTTTTGAGAATAGAGCTAGTGTGATGGAACAGAAAATTGAATTGACTCGTAAGACAACAGAGGTTACTCAGGAAGTGATGGAAGGGCTCGTTCTCGAGACAGGCTTCCATGATGCCTACAATGAATTGAAGACAGCAGAGAATAACCTTATTGCATGGTCACATGTTACGATGAAGCATGAGAAGACCTATCGAGAGAATAAGCAGTCGATTGAACAAATGTATGAGAGCCTCAATAGCAGTCCTGAAAAGAGAGCTCAGATTATTCAATTGTCGATGAAAATCCGGTAACAATTTTGTAATAGTTAATATGGAATCACGGAGTGCAAAAGGCGCCGAAGGGCGTCTTTTTCTTGTCTTTATAGCAAGAATAGGGATTTTTATTTATGTATTCATACGATTACAGCTAATTTAGTAACAAAAATGATTTTTTTTTAAAAAAGGTGCAACTTTTTAGAAACTCATGCGTCTAAGAGTTATAAGCATTCAGCAAGGGGAGTTACCCAATAGTACCCGAATAAAGAAAATTATCTATGAATTAGAAAATTTAGCTTTACGGCAACTTGGACCCAATGTATAATACTTATTGTAGGATTGGATGCTAGTCTATATTTGCCAATTTCTGTTTACCAGTTTCTGTGATACCCGTCACAGACATCATTTATATTTACTTGCTCAACTCGAGAAAGGGGGTGCAACGACAAATGAGTAATACGAGCCCACTCTATGAAAATAAAAATAATAATGTTATGTATTCCCAAGGAGGAGACAAAAAGGTTATGAAGAAAATTTTATCAGTAGCACTATCTACAGCAATGGCATTCTCAATGTTTGCATCTGTAGCGTTCGGAGACACTCTATCAACACAAGACAAGTATGATGCATTGAAAGCAAAAGGTATTTTCAGTGGATATCCAGATGGTACTGCTGGCCTTGACAAAGAAATGACTCGTGCTGAATTTGCAAAAGTTATTACTAAGGTTGCAGGATTGACAGAAGTGACTGGCATTCATTCTTATAAAGATGCAGGCTACGACAATCCTAAGAACTGGGCTGCACCATACATCGAAGCAGTAACTGTTGCTGGTATTATGGAAGGTACAGATCTAACTAAAAAGTTGTTCGAACAAAAGAAAAATGTAAGTGTTGAGGAATTGGCTAAGATTCTAGTTAATGCAATGAAGCTTGAAGTTCCTGTAACTGGAGACAATACTGCCAGTGAATGGGCTAAGGGTTATGTTGCAGCAGCAATCAAAGCTGGATTTATCAGTAAAGACCTAAATTTTCAAGCTGATGCAAAACGTTCATTGTTAGTAGAAGCAGCATTTGCAGCTGAAGCAGCATTGAATGTAACTACTGCAACCAAAGTTGCAAGCGTATCTGCTAGCAACCTGAAGGAAGTTGTAGTAACTTTTGACGGTACTGTTGATGCTGAATCTGCTGAAGAAGTGAGTAACTATACTTTGAAATCAGGTAAAGTTATCAAATCAGTAATACTAGCTGATGACCAAAAGTCTGCTACAATTAACTTGGAATCAACTTTAGCAAACAACAAGGTTGATGCCTTGACTGTAGCTAACGTTAAAGCTGGGGATAAAGTAATTAGTGCAAATCTATTTGAATTCACTACGGTTGATAATGTTCTTCCAGTAGTAGAATCCATTAAGTCTTTGGGAACTAAATCTGTTAAGGTTGTGTTCAGCGAGCCAATTAACGATTTGAAACAAAGTAACTTTACTTTGGATGGTAAAGAGTATTACGGTAAAGTTGATCTTGGTGCAAATAACAGATCTGCAATCTTGACTCCATACAGCGCGACTGCACTGGCTGTAGGCGATCATAAATTGGTTGTTACTGGTGTTAAAGACTATGCTAACTTTATTTCCTTGAGTTCAACTCATGAGTTCACTGTTGTAGAAGATAAAGATGCTCCTACAATTACTGAAGCTACAGCTACATTGGAAACTGTGACAATCACATTCTCTGAAGATGTAGACGATGCTACAGTATCGGCTAGCAATGTATTCTGGAAATCAGGTACAGATAAGAAAACAGCTGATAGCAAATTGAGATTGGCTGATAACAAGTATAAATTCTTCTTTGATGCAGAAAAGAAATCTCTTCCAACAGGATCAGTTGCTGTTTTCGTTGAAAACGTGAAGGATTACTCTGGAAATACTATTGCATCTGGAACAAGCGTGATCGTTACTCCTGTAATTGATCAAGTTCGTCCAGAAGTAGCTAAAGTAACTGCTGTAACATACGATCAAATTAAAGTTGTATTCACTAAACCGTTGTTGGCTGCTAGTGCGAGAGATACTAAGAACTACACAGTAACTAACAAAGACGGTAAAGTAATTTCTGTACAAAGTGCTGACATTGATCCTACCAATTCTAAAGCTGTATTGGTTAATCTCTACTCAAAATTGTCTGCAGGTAATAATACAATTGCTATTAAGAACGTGAAAGACAACACAAAACTTCAAAACACTATGCTTGATTTTAGTGGGGCTGTACTATCATCAGATGTTGATGCTCCAAAAATCAGTTCTTCTCTTGTTAATGTAAATGACCGTCGTGTTGTTATCAAATTCGACAAAGTAATGGATGTTGAGTCCTTGACTAATTACTCTAATTACGTAGTAACAATCAATGGATCACAACAAGTATTGAATACTACTAATGCTGATATTTCCCCAATGCAAGATGCAACTGCGGTATCTATTACGCTTGCTGAAACAATTAATGGTAAAATCACTAAATTTGCACCATTATCCGGAAATTCTTCAACTGCAAATGTAAGTCACTTGCAAGTTCTAGGACTTAAGGATGCTGCTGGTAACTACCTTCAAGAATTCACAGAACAGACTGAGGGGCGTATAATTGAAACGCATGCAAACACAGTATTTGAAACAAAGCGCTTTAGCAATGACTATGCTGCGAATAAAGTAGCGAAATTGGTTGACCAAAAGACACTTCAAATTAAGTTCTCTGCTGGTATTAACCAAGTAAATTCCGGTGCATTGGTTGTTAACAAAGATGGTGTAGCGCAAACTATCAATAGTATTGATGTTGATGGCTCGAATGTTGTTACGATCAACTTGGCGAATGACCTTCCTACTGATGGTGATCTTGTAACTGTAGCTGTTGATTTCAATCGTATGACTACCATTGCTGGGGATAGAGCTCATGGAGTGGATAATCGTATAATTGGAACAAGTGAAATTCAAGATGCTGTAGCTCCGAAGGTTATGACTGAAGGATTGTATACTACAGTTAGTGGTGCCACTTATGAATCAATTACTATTGCTTACTCCGAGGTTCTTAGGGACTCAGGTAGTGTTCTGTTGAACAATAGTGATTACAAAATCACTCGTATCTCTGACAATAAAGTTCTAGATGCTGCAACAGATTATGCTGTAATTGTAAATGGAAGCAAGGTAGTTACTATCGAATTGCATGATAATGTTGATAGAAAGAAACCTACTGCTTATCGTGTAGAGGTTAAAGACGCTAAACGTGTTAAAGACTTAGCTGGTAATGTGATTGCTGATTCAGATAAAGATACTGTAGTGGTTCCTGTTAGACCGTAATAATCTTAATTAACAAAACAAAAAGAAGAGAACAATGTTCTCTTCTTTTTGTTTTGTCATTTTTCCAGTTGTAATTGGAAATAGACATAAACATTGAAATGAAGTGAACTTGGACAAGAAAAATCTAAATCTAATCTATCAAAGGCTTGTTTCTTTTATTTAAAACCCCTATCCTTAAAAATGAGATAGTATAATAAAAATAGGAGGACCATCATGAATAAAACTTGGAAAATTCTAAGTACGGCAGTGTTGATCATTGGAGGAGTATGGCTAGGCTCACTACTTAATACCACAGCCAGCGGTGCTGGTGGCACCGGTCAACCCGGTACATCCGATGACCCCGTCGTTACCAAGAGCTATGTGGATCAACAAATTCAAAAAGTATTGGGTGGTGGAACTACGACACCTACGCCAGCACCTACAGTACCTACGAATCCACCAAATAATGGTGCTGTGAGTACAAGTAACGCCGTTGTCATCGTCGACGTGAAACCAGGTGAGAAGCTCATCGCAGAAGCAGGAGCTGAATTTATTGTTCGTAATGGTAAAGCGATAATCTATAGTCTAGATGCCAATGGTGTAGCAGATTTAACTGATGGTAAGGATATTGTAAATGGACAAGCGATTGTTACGAATCATCTATTATCATTTCCAAGAGATGGCCGTGGTATTACAGTTCAAGATGGACAGAAATACGGTTTAGTTGTTATGGTACGCGGTGGATATAGCATTCAATAATACTTATCCCTTATTATTGCCAGTAGTAGCAATCTTTTATACGTGTAATTCCAATCATCATGCTAATAATACTCTTGTAGGATCATCATACAGGAGGTGCTTATTATAATGGCAAGGAACAATCGAACCGTTGTGCCGGAAAGTCGTCAGATGATTGATCAGATGAAATATGAAATTGCTGCGGAGTTCGGACTACAGGTAGGTGGATACGGTGGACTGGCTGGAACGGATACTGAATTTGCCTCTGATCTAGGACAGGTTGGAGGATATTCGAATCATGGACGGTCAAGCTGGGGTCATATAACCTCAAGGGAGAATGGCTCTGTGGGTGGGGAGATCACTAAACGATTAATACGGCAAGCTCAACAAAGCTTACTATAATAACGCATAGTTTGACACGATTTCACAAATAAGATAATATGACGAATAAGGATTGTACTGCAACCTTTTCCAATTGGGAAAGGTTCATTTTTTGCTTATAGGAGGTTAATTCATGTCAATTAAAGGACGTCATTTGTTTACATCAGAGTCCGTTACTGAAGGACATCCAGATAAAATCTGTGATCAGATTTCTGATGCTGTATTAGATGCATTCTTAGAGAATGATCCTAATGCACGCGTTGCCTGCGAAGTAGCTGTGGCAACTGGACTTGTGCTTGTTATTGGAGAGATTAGTACAAGCTCTGAATATGTCGACATTCCAGCCATTGTTCGAAATACAATTAAAGAGATTGGTTATACCAATGCTAAATATGGTTTCGATTATAATACAAGTGCTGTACTAACTTCATTGAATGAGCAATCAGCTGATATTGCCCAAGGGGTTAATGCTGCATTGGAGAATCGTGATCTTGAGCAAATGCATAAGGAAACGGCAGATATTGGTGCTGGTGATCAAGGGCTTATGTTCGGTTTCGCATCGAATGAGACACCTGAACTGATGCCTTTACCTATTGCACTAGCGCATCGTATTGCACGTCGCTTAGCAGCGGTGCGTAAAGATGGTACGTTAGAGTATTTGCGCCCAGATGGTAAGACACAAGTAACGATTGAATATATGGATGATAAGCCAGTACGTGTTGACACCATAGTTGTATCTACGCAACATGCAGAAGAAATTACGTTAGAGCAGATCCAAGCTGATATTAGAGAGCATGTTATTATCCCTGTTGTTCCTGCGGAGTTGCTTGATGAGAATACCAAATATTTCATTAATCCTACAGGGCGTTTCGTTATTGGGGGTCCTCAAGGAGATGCGGGTCTAACTGGACGTAAGATCATTGTCGATACATACGGTGGTTACGCACGTCATGGTGGCGGGGCGTTCTCTGGTAAGGATCCTACCAAAGTAGACCGTTCTGCAGCTTACGCGGCACGTTATGTAGCTAAGAACCTAGTAGCGGCTGGCCTTGCAGATAAGTTGGAGATTCAATTGGCTTATGCCATTGGTGTTGCTATGCCGGTGTCGATTAATGTAGATACTTACGGTACAGGTAAGGTGAGTGAAGAGAAACTAGTTAAGCTCATCCAAGACAACTTTGATCTTCGCCCAGCTGGTATTATTCAAATGCTTGATTTGCGTCGTCCAATCTACAAACAGACAGCGGCTTACGGACACTTCGGTCGAACTGATCTAGATGTTCCTTGGGAACAAGTGGATAAGGCTGAGTCATTGAAGGAACAAGCAGGAATCTAAAGATTAATGCCCTTATTATTCATATTATTTAAGCCGCTGGATCGTTCAGCGGCTTTTTGGTGCGCGTGGAAATCGTTCGATTCTATGAATTAATGTCATTGCCCTAAACTTGTAAGCACTTTAAACCGAAAATATAAGTACAAGTGTATACATGAGGGGAGTTAATAATCAGAATGAAGAAAAAGATTTCAATGTGGATTGCTGTAATTATGACTTTGGAAATAATGTTACCTAGTGTTCTAGGATTAGGAACTTCAGTTAGTGTTCAAGCAGCGGCTGGAGATCGACCGGTTATTATGATTGCAGATCTTGGGACAGCACCTAGCATCATCGCGGAAACGGGATATACACCTGGACAGAATACAGTTGGAGCGGAATTCAAGAGTGCCGTGTTGCAACTAATGTTCAATCAAGAGGTGGCTTTAGGTAGTGTTGGAAAGGTACATATATATAACGCAGCAGATGGTGTGCTTGCCGAGACATTATCTATTGACAATGGGAAGTCTACTACTGTCTTTGTGGATGGGACTGATCCTAAACGGATGAATTTCAAGACTTCGAAACTTGTTCCTTCGATACAATATTATGTGTTAATGACCGAGGGAACTGTTGTAAGTAAGGATGCTGTACCGGTAGCTTTTGCTGGCATAACAGACCCCCAGCAATGGGTATTCACAACGAAGGGGCTTCCGGTTCCGGGAGTCATCACTCAGAGAATCCCAGAACGAGATGCCGTCAATGTAGCTCTAAACAGCCCAATCCAACTTATTTTTGACAAGAAGATCACTAAAGGAAACGGCAATATGAATATAACGATTCAACCGGAAGGAAGTTCAGTAACCAATATTCCCGTGAACACATCGAGAGTTACCGGGTTCGGTACGAATACGATTAGCATAATACCGGGATTCGCACTTCAGAATAATAAGAGATATACGGTAACCGTGCCGGCAAGCGCTTTTGTGGATGAGGAGAATAATCCGGCACCACAGAGCATTGAAAATTGGTCTTTCACAGCTATTGGGGATATGTCTGCATTGCGTGAGACGTCCGTATCGCCAGCGAACAATAGTACGGTATCGTTGAGTACAGATCTGGCACTAACGTTCAATCGTGCTGTGAAAGCAGCTAACGGTTCGGATTATGCGATAATCAGGCTGTACAATGAAACAAGCGGACAATCTATGGACGTCAATGTAGTAGTCGATGTCAAGAACCCTACACAGATCCGTTCCGTGAACAAGGTGACGTTAGATCAGAATAGCTCGTATTATGTCGTTGTGGATAATGGCGTATTCGTCGATCGAGTGAATACAGGTATTGTCTATGGGGGGCTGAACGGGAGTTACAACTGGAACTTTAAGACGAGCTCCAACGACAAGGTAGCTCCTGTCCTGCAGACATCTCTCATGCATAATGCAACAACGATTCGACTGACATATAATGAGACGTTGAATTATTCGAATTATATGTACTCATCGAATTTTGCTGTGACGGTGAATGGTGAGACTAGAAAGATTAGTCAAGTATATACGTCAGGTGAAAGTGTCTATGTCGTGTTGGAGATTGGAGTCTCCGTTGGACAAAATGTCAAAATATCTTATACCGGCGGTAACTCTGGAATTATGGATGTTGCCCTTAATCCAGCAGCTAGCTTCGGATTGAGAGAGGTGACGAATGGGATCGACTCTGCACTACCGAAACCTCGTGAAGGTACGGCTTATGGAACAACCTTAACTCTTTCTTTCAATGAGACTTTAAAAAAGCCGTCTACGAATGCTTATCAGCAGTTCACAGTAACGGCAGACGGTTCTTCTCTTGGCGTTCGTAGTATGTCCCAGAGTGGTTCGTCGCTAGTATTAACTTTGAATAAGAGGATTAGTGATGGCGATGTGATTCAAGTATCCTATAGTCCTGGGTCGTATCCAATTCAGGATTACAGAGGTATGAATATGTCAGCATTCAGTGATTTCTTTGTAAGGAATCAAATCGATAATAAGCCGCCTATTTTTATGGGAGCGGAAGGTTCGGGTAGCAAGGTTATTTTGAAATATAATGAAGCATTAAGAACAGATAATTTACCGATGAAGAGTCAATTCTCAATATTGGTGAATAAAGTTCCCAACTATGTGACGGGAGTGGCAGTTAACGTAAATCATGTTGAGCTTACGCTGGCAACTGCTATAACGACATCCCAAGAGGTTACTGTGTCTTACGTACCCGGTGTTGGGAGCCAACGCATTACAGATCTGAATGGGAATAGTGCGGGTTATATCAATCTTGAGCCGATGGGTCTGAGTACCAGTTCCCTTAATGCTGATGTGAAGTCGGCTTCGATTAAGGGAGATACTCTTACGCTTCAATTCCACAATAGCCTGACAAGTTCATTAGACACTTATGCATTGAGCGCATTGTTTATAGTAAGAGTAGACAACACGGTTCGATCTGTACAAGCTACTAACGTGAGTGGGAATACGGTTACTCTTCGATTGATGTCTCCTGTATCGGTGGGACAGCAAGTTCAAGTATCTTTTAACTCGATGAGTAATGCGTTGAGAGATAGCCAAGGAAATAGTATCCAATCGTTCAGTAATCTAAATGTGCAAAATTCGGGTACTACTGTGGATGGAAAACCTGGTAGTCTAGGAACGCTCAGTGAGAGTGAGTTCGGCAGATTAATGTATGTTCTGAATACGAGTGCTGCAACGGTTAGCAGTGGGATGTCGAAATATAACCAAAGTGTTCAGAAATACAAAATTGATCCCGTCAAATTAAAGGAAGCTTATGATGATGTGGCGACGACGAGTACGGCTAGCAGAACGATCGTATTCGAAGTACCTGCTATGGAGAAAGCAGCCTATGTGGGCGTTCCGCTTCAAACGCTGCAAGAGGCCTACTACAAGGATCCCAAGGCACAATTCGCAGTTAGAATGGGGGACAGCGTCTATAGTATTCCATTAGGAAGTTTCAATGCAAGCGAGATCACTAGGGAGCTTACGGCGGTTACTTCGACGATTATGATCTGGATCCAGATTGAGAAGGTTCCGACTTATGCTGTGTCCGTCATGCTGAATCAAATGAGTCAACTTGGGGCGAATGTGATTGTTGAACCGTACGACTTTTACGTATCTGCGGAAAATACGACTTCTACGAGATCGATCCCGTTGAATGTTACGAGTGAATACTTGATTCGTACAGCGAAGCCGGCATCAGAGAATACTACAGCATTGATGTATTTCGATAAGTCTACGGCAGAGCCATCGTTCGTACCTTCCAAGGTAGAGAGATGGAGTGGCGGTATTATCTTGCACGCAAAAGTGCGAGCGAACTATATGGTGACTGGCGTAACGGGCAACAAGTTCTATGCTGATGTTACTAATCATTGGGCGAAGAGCGAAATCAATGAACTTCTAGCCAAGTTTGTTGTGAATGGAAGGACATCTGTTGCTTTTGAACCGAATAGTAACATTACCCGTGGTGAATTTGCGGTATTTATTGCGAAGGCGCTGGGATTGTCTGGAGATTCACAAGCAGCAAGCCGATTCAGTGATGTGCAGTCGTTTACTGCTACGGGTGCCTATATTGGAGCCGCAACGAAAGCGGGTATTATTACTGGGAATACAGATGGAACGTTTAAAGCAGATAAATATGTTACCCGCGAACAAATGGCGATCATGATGGTGCGCGCGATGGATTATGCGGAATATAAGAGTGCGAACACAAGTACAGCTGTAACAACACTATCCAAATTTAAAGATCGTGGCAAGATCCAATCACTTGATTCTGTATCAAGAGCTGTAAAGGAAGGTATCATTCAAGGCGTATCCACAACAACATTCCAACCACAAGGGAATGCAACGCGCGCTCAAGCCGCGGTGATGGTAAAGAGACTATTGAGTACAATAGGATATTTGTAGGATAACAATAGGCTAGGGTAACAATAGAATTATGATAAAGTAGATTATAGTTAACTTGTAAAATGTGGGTTTCATTTAGGAACCATAATCCCTCCCGATGGGGGGATTATGGTTTTTTGTGTGATTGCTAGAGTGATGCGATTGATTAAGCGGATGTAACTGGTTCAACTAGTGAGACTAGACGCTTCTTCGCTGTTTTTCTAGGTTTAAGAGTAAATAATGTCGATTTCGTAACTTTTACGCTAAAACCAAGTCTAATAGTATATACGCTAAATATATAGTCTATCGTTTCTACAGAAATGTAAGATTGTGCGAACAAGATAGCAGATGGGGGATTACTTTAATAATGAAGAGGAACTTACAACAAATGCAAGAAAGAGTGGTTAACTCCACAGGTAAGAAGTGGGTCATTGTTACAATGGCAGGGCTGTTATGGATCGGACCCGTTGTTGGCAGTGGACTTCCTATATATGGTTCATTTCAAGGGTCAGTTGTTAATGCTGCTTCGCAATCGGTTACTAAGATCGGAGAAGACATCATTACTTCTGGAGCTAATCTATACAAATATCAATTTACTACGACTCGTTCTGGTAAGCAGGTGACTACGCTCGCTGACGTCATTCGTGTAGATCTACAGAATACAAATGTGAAAATGGATGTCATGAATGGCGTGGGTGGTCAGTTTACGACTAGACAAAGCACACAAGCCATGGCCAAAGAGAATGGTGCCGTAGCTGCGGTGAATGGGGATTATTACATTACGAGTGGGCTAGGGGCACAATGGGCACCTTTAGGCGGTCAGATTACAGATGGCGTGTTGATGGCTACACCTGCGGATCTGAAGGGGATGTATTCCTTTACAGTGTCAAAAGAGGGGAAACCCATGATTGATGAATATGAATTTAAGGGTTCCGTGACAGCAGATAATGGACAAACCTTCCCTTTATCGGGTGTGAATAAGACAGCTTACTATCCAGAAGGAACAGGCACAACCTATAGTCATGTTAATAAAATGTATATGTATACAAGTAGCTGGAAGTCATTGGATCGCCCTGTCGATAGTTCATCGACGGCTACGGAAGTCCTTGTACAGAATGGAATAGTAACGGATATATCTTATAAATCTCCGTTGCTAATACCTGTACCAGAAGATGGCTACATTCTTCGTGCGCATGGAACGGCTGCCGAATTCGCTAACACTAATTTGGTCATAGGGCAGGCAGTGAATGTGAGTTCCTCACTCCTATCGGAAACGACAGGCCAACAGGTCGACCCTACGAGTCTACAAATGATGATCGGTGGACATACGCTTCTAGTCAATGGGGGCAAGGCTTCTGCTTTCACGAGAGATGTCGCAACTATTGGTGGATACCGTGCTCGTACCGCCCTTGGTTATTCGCAAGATGGACGATATGCCTATATGATAACAGCGGAGGATAACAACAAGAGTTCAGGAATGTCGCTGTCCGAGCTGCAGGCTTTCATGGTGAAGATAGGTGTGTGGAAAGGGATGAATCTGGATGGTGGTGGTTCCACTACGATGGTAACCCGCCCTTTAGCAGAGAATAACGCGACACTAACATTTAATACGGAATATGGCACCGTGCAGCGGAGTATTGTGAATGCCCTCGGTGTATTCAGTACGGCTCCTCAAGGTCAATTGAAAGGATTTAAGATTAGTGGAAGTTCATCACTATTGATTGGTCAAGAGGCTGCTTATACGCTAAAAGCCTATGATACCTACTATAACCCGATGGATGTCACTCAGATTACTCCTACCTGGAAGTCTAGCAATGGCAATGTGAAAGTCAGTGGTGGTAAGATCATAGGTGTACAACCAGGAAAAGCCACGATTACGGCGGTAAGCGGTGATGTGAAAATAAGTACCGAGGTAAGCGTTCTTGGGGCAGATGAACTCACGAGTCTGACGACGGCTAATGCAACAGCGCCTCTGAGCGCAGGAACAACCGTATCTATTCCTATAACAGCAGTTACAAAGAATGGACAGAGTATACCAATCTCTGCTAGCGCATTGAAATGGGAGTTTGTTGGATTCAAAGGGAATGTACAAGGTGACAATTTGACGGTGACTTCCGTAAATGCGAACGCGAAGATCGGTTATGCTATTGGTAGATATAATGGATTTAGTACCGTTATTGTGCTCTCGGAAGCTGCGAATAGCATGTGGGAAGATTTTGAGAATACGAGTTATCCTGTTGAATTCACTAGTAATGTGGCTCAAGTGATGGGTTCCGCTAACATTACGCAAGGAAGTGGAGACCGTTCGAAATCCAAAGTACTCAGTCTTCAATATGATATGACTCAGGGAAGCGGTAAAATGTACGCTTATGCACAATTGAATGGAACGACGGGTAAAGCTATTTCAGCTCCGGCAACATCGATGTCAGTGGATGTTCAAGGGGATAACAGTCTGAATTGGCTTCGTGCTGAAATTATAGATCAGACGGGTAAGACGGTTTATGTGGATCTGGCTAAGGTGATTGATTGGGAAGGGTGGAAGAGCCTGAACATCGATCTAAGCGGATTGAACATTCAATACCCAGCACAGTTGAAGCGCTTCTATGTAGTTAATGTAGAAGAAGGACAGGATGAACGTGCATTGACAGGTTCGGTTGCTTTTGACAATGTTCAATTTACAATACCCTCTTTATCCAGTGAGGCTCTACTCCCTAAAGGAACAGCAACGATGGTGATTGGACAGAAGTCTATGACTGTTAATGGGGGCAAGATAGCGATGGATGTTGCACCTATAATGAAGAATAATACAACGTATGTACCGATTCGTTTCGTACTAGACGCAGCTGGGGGAAGTGCCAATTGGGACGCTGCTAATCAGCGCATCACGGTGCTACGTGGAGGTAAATTATTAGATCTTACAGTGAATAAGAAGGAATTTATTCTAAATGGAAAAAGGTTTACGGCGGAAGTAGCACCCTTCACTACACAAGGTAGAACTCTAGTACCTTTACGTCTAGTATCTGAACAACTAGGGTTAATCGTAAAGTGGGATCAACAGACGAAGACTATCACCATTGAATCGTAATTATGCTATAATATGGCATAGTTAATAACGGCAAAGTTGGAATGGGGTAGAGCTGAAGTGGATTTTCAAGCAGAGGCTATTGATCACGTTATTAAGAATGCGATCGATGCGGTTGAGAATAGCAAATATCAAATATTCGAGATTATGGAGAGTGCTCGTGAAGAGTTGAACACGATGAGGAATGAGTTGGAGTTCGTGGTCAAGGAAACTCGGGTAACTTTAGAAAAGGTGGACCAGCTTGAGTTAAGTTATCGGCGATCTCGTATTCGTCTGACGGAAGTCAGCCGTGACTTTGTCCGCTTTAAGGAAGAGGATATTAGACAGGCCTATGAGAAGGCTACTCGGATCCAACTCGATCTGATCATATATCGCGAGAAAGAGATGTATCTCAAAGCTAGACGTGATGAGCTAAAGAAGCGAATCCGCAGCGTAGAGAGTTCAATAGAGCGCGCGGAGAGCATCGGATCGCAAATGAGCGTAGTTAAGGAGTATTTGTCTGGTGAAATAAGCCAAGTAGGTCGTTTCATCGAGACAGCTAAGAATCGTCAGCTCATAGGGCTGAAGATTATTCTAGCTCAAGAAGAAGAGCGCAAACGAATTGCCCGTGAAATCCACGATGGTCCAGCTCAATTACTTGCCAATCTAGTTCTAAGAACAGAAATCGTTGAAAGAATGTTAAAGAAACAGGAATTTAAGATGGTTGAAGACGAAGTAGTAGACTTGAAAGGGCAAGTACGAGCTAGTCTTGAAGAAATTCGGAAAGTGATCTTTAATCTAAGACCGATGGCCCTAGATGATTTGGGCCTAATTCCCACACTCCGTAAATTCATTTATGATTTCGAAGATAAAACAAAAATTCGAACATTACTTGAAACGAGAGGGAAGGAACGGCGACTCACCTCAGCAATGGAAGCGGCCGTTTATCGGCTTGTGCAAGAGGCACTCACGAATGTGGCTAAGCATTCTGAAGCTTCATATGTGGTTGTAGAATTGACGTTTCAGGCACAAATCGTGAAGATTGCTGTACAAGATAATGGATGTGGCTTTCAACCTGAGCTACTTAAACAGAAGAAAAATGAACATTTCGGTATAGTAGGTATGCGTGAAAGGGCAGAACTCCTTGAGGGTAGAATGGAGATCGAATCCCAATTGAAAGAAGGAACAAAGATCATTATCCATATCCCTACAAATGTAGACAAGAGAAAAGAGTGACGAAATGACAAGCAGAGATTCTGTAAAAGAAACCATTAAAGTACTCTTAGTTGATGATCATCAATTATTTCGTGAAGGTCTAAAGCGGATTCTGAATATGGAGGACGATATGGAGGTCATCGGAGAATGTAGTGATGGCGTCCACGTGCTAGAATTCTGTAACGAGACTCAACCTGACGTTGTGCTCATGGACATTAATATGCCTGAGGAGAATGGTGTGGAAGCAACCGAGAAGCTTAGAGAGCTATTCCCTGACATTAGAGTTATTATTCTGTCTATTCATGATGATGAGAGCTATGTGTTTGAGACGTTGCGTAAAGGTGCAAATGGATATTTACTGAAAGACATGGAGGCGGAGTCTCTTATTAATGCGATTCGCTCGGTGCATCAGGGTCATGCTTTTATTCATCCTAAAGTAACGGGGAAACTAATTCAGCAGTTACGTCGTATGACCTTCGTGAATGAAGCTGGGGCAATGAATCAGAAGTCGGTCATGGAAGCTGGAGTGAAGTTCGTAGGTGGAGAAGATAATCCGCTGACTCGCCGTGAAGCAGAAGTGTTGCGTCTTATGGCTGAGGGTAAGAGTAATAAGATGATTGCTGAATATCTTTTTATTAGTGAGAAGACAGTGAAGAACCATGTCAGTAGTGTCTTGCAAAAGATGGAAGTGGATGATCGTACGCAAGCGGTTATTAATGCTATTAAATATGGCTGGGTAAGATTGTAGCCAAGGATGTAGCCGGTAACTGTAACTAGTTACTCGCAACTCGCGACCCGGAACTCAACAACTCGGAACTCGTAACCCGCAACCCGCAACTTGTGCGTGATGCAGGCCCCTCCCGTCGTGAGGCTGGGATAGTTGCATAAATGGTGCTTATTATAGGGAAAAGGTGTGAGTAGAGGGAATTAGTTGCATAAATGGCATTTAAAATCAGGAATAATTGCTGAATCCTCAAATTCTGAGTAAATAGATACATGTTATGCAACTAAAGTGAACGCCATTGGAAATTGGGAGAATATAAGTGTACGTTGTGCACTTATTGTACTTACATACGTGTTACTCTCGCTACAGGGAGTAAACGAAGGTTACTGCCTAATACATACTAATTTCGTTGGCACAGCCAGATTAACTTTCACAGCAAGGGCGCAGTGTGAGTCTATCTTGTCACCTAGCCTTCTGTATCAGCATATATTGTTGGTAAAGAAGGAGGTGAAGCTCCGTGATCATCCAATGTATTTGGATTGCTATTATTTACGGGTTGGCGATAGCCATTGTACATGGCGTACATGCCGCAACCGATAAGGTTGGTGGCAATCGACGGAAGGGATATGGAAATTATTTCATATTCATTACTTCTAATCATGAAAATCATGTAGAATGGTATGTGCGTGCACTATGGTTGTATTCTTATTTTGGAAATAAGGAAGTACGCATCCTTGTTTTGGATCATGCATCGAGCGATGAAACGGTGCGAATGATTCGCAGAATGAGTGAGTACTCAGGACTTAATCTATCCGTAAGGGTCTGCGCAGAGGTAGATGGAGATGAGCTCAGTAAATATGTATCACAAGAAGAGTTAGAAGGATCAACATTAATCGACTTAAGAATACCGCATGAGGCCGGACGCATACCTTATGTGCAAGGCTAGTAAATGGTGTTGTCTGATGACGGGTAGCAATCGTATAGGTGACAAGGTGTGAAGCACACTCTCCAAGATCGGGATTCCGGGAGAATGTGCCTTTTTTGCGTTCAGCGGGGGATTGACGAATTGAACTTGAGAAAGGCGTGGGAGATGTGAAAGTAGCAGTATATGCGATTCGAAATGTTGAGGGTTGGAGGATGAGGATTTCTCTTGATTTGAGAGTGGACCTTGTGTGGTGGGGAAGGGAAGCGAAAGCTTCATCAAGTAGGGTGGTATTTCTGGCTGAAGGGGTTCCTCTGGGATGGGGGATCAAGCTTGAACAGATGGAGTTACGAGATAAAGGGATGGATGCTTGGTCTATTGCTCACTGGCAAAAGGTTGTCGGTGAAGTTCTTGTAGATGAGCTTCAAGAAGTGCCTAAGTCTCCATCAATCGTACAATATTTCTGTGAGGATTCGATGTGGATGTGGGATATTCGAGATGGTGGATGTGTTAATGATCCACAGATAGATCGTAAACGAAGGGATGATCATAGAGGGAGGGATGAAGAAGAGAGGAGCAGAGCAAAGATTCACATGCTATGGGCGAACACAGCGAAGGGAGCGGGTCGTGGGCGCAAAGTAGGGGATCTCCAGCATCATGGAGTGATGCAGCAGGTGCTTAGTAGGGGGAGGACGGAGGACTTACGGCATGATGGATCGATGCAGGAAGTGCACGGTGTGCGCGAAGCTGAGGAATTACAGCTTGATGGGGTGATGCTGGAAGTGTTCCGCGAGGCGGAAGTGCTAGCAGAAGTGCTTCGAGGGCGTTCGCTGCTAAAGGCAGAGGTAGACGCACTTCTAGCGGAAGCTGCGCCAACCATGGCTGGAGCTTGGTTCACGGCTGCGCAGCTGGCCTATCTCCAGGACCAGCTCGCCTTCGGCGCCGGCGTTGCGCCTGCCGCCTCGCCTGCCGCCTCGCCTCGTGGCTGCGCACCGTGGCTGCAGCGCCGCCGCAAGTTCCTCCGCTGCCATCGCTGTGGCAGCGTTGCACTTGGCCGCACGGCATGCGCCTCGTGCGGCAGCGCGGCGTGCGCCTATTGCGAGGCCTGCCTCGCTATGGGGCGCAGCCGCGCTTGTGCGCTGCTGCTTCGCGGAGCAGCGTCCCCGGCCGTGCGGGGCACGGCCGGGGGTTCCCCCACCGAGGCCATGGGCCGGTGGGGGCTTAGTGCAGCGCAAAGCGCAGCCGCAGACGCGGCGCTGCGTTTCCTAGCGGAGCCTCCCGCAGGGGGCGGAGCAGGGGGAACTTCGAGTCTCACCAGATCGAAAAGTTCCCCAGCTCTTCGCGTTCCTGCAATGCCTGATCGCTTTCTCCTCTGGGCGGTTACGGGTGCGGGTAAGACGGAAATGATCTACCCGTTGCTGCATGCCGTATTGCAGGCTGGAGGGCGTGTACTTGTCGCCACACCGCGGAGAGATGTCGTGTTGGAACTTGCGCCAAGATTAGCTAGAGCTTTTCCAGATGTGAAGGTGGTTACATTGTACGGGGGGAGTGAGGAACGCTGGAGACCGGGGATGTTGACGTTAGCCACAACGCATCAATTAATGCGCTTCTACCAGGCATTTGATCTCGTCATTATCGATGAGATAGATGCATTTCCATATCATAATGATCCCATGTTGGCCTATGCAGCGCAGAATGCTTGCAAGCCCGAGGGCAAATTCGTATACCTGTCGGCGACGCCTCCACGTCAATTACAGAGGGAAGCAGCTTCGGGCAAACTACCTCACGCCAAAGTACCTGTGAGATTTCATGGACATCCTCTGCCTGTTCCTAGTCGACTGGATATGAAATCTGTAGCGCAATGCCTTAGTCAGCAACGGATTCCAGATAAAGTCATTCGCAACTTAGGACAATCCATCCAGCGAGGAGCGCAATGTTTCGTATTCGTATCGCGGATTCGGCATATAGAACCTTTGGTTATGCTGTTGCGTCGCTATTTACCGAAGATTCGGATAGAAGGTACCTCATCTGTAGACCCACAACGAGCGGAGAAGGTGTTGGCCTTTCGTGATACCCGGATTAGGTTGCTGATTACAACAACTATTCTAGAAAGAGGAGTAACTGTGCCGCGAAGTGATGTATTTATTTTTGATGCGGATAGTGGTCTTTTTGATGAAGCTTCGCTAATACAGATGGCTGGGCGGGCTGGTAGGTCAAAAGATGATCCGGCAGGTAGAGTATTCCTAGCATCCTCCGCGTGGACAAGATCACAGAAGAGAGCTGTTTCTCAGATCAAAGGAATGAACCGTATCGCGCAGAAGGGTGGCTATTTAACTAACCATCACAAGAAGAGACAAGCTCCATAGCTGTAGTGGAATAGTTGTAGTTAGTGTTTGGTAGTTGGTAGCTAGCGATAGCTGGTCGGTAATCAGTGGCTGAAGGCTGGAAGAGATAGCTATGATTTGGAAAGGAGAGCACTATGACTTGGAAAAGTATATTGGACTCTATACATAGACTACTTGCCCCGGCAGTAGTGGCCTGTCTTACTTGTGGAAGAATGGGCAACAGGTCAACTCAAGTTCATGGGATATGTCCAGATTGTTACAAGGGGATCCCATGGATTAGGCAGCCACGCTGCTGTATTTGCGGTCGGCATATCGGTTGTCCGGATTGTACGCGTATCAATGGATATGAACGCTTTTTCGAGTGTAATCGGAGTGCGGTAGCCTATAAGCCCATGATGCGGGAATGGCTTGGACAGTATAAATACAGGGGAAATGAAAGATATAGCGAGCTACTCGTAATGATGCTGGGTAAGGCTTACGTTAGCATGCGAAATGAACATAGACAGACGAAGGTAGCCCCACCATGGACCATAGATGTCATCACTTGCGTTCCTGTCAGTACAATTAGGCTAGAGGAGCGAGGATTCAACCAAGCTGAGGTGTTAGCTATAGAATTGGCGGAACTGATGCGGCTTCCTTTTGCAAGGATGCTTCTAAGGGAGCGACATACCGATAAACAGAGCTTTAAGAGTCGGAGTGAGCGTATTCGCGATATGCAGAATGTTTTTAGTGGTGACCAGAATATCATTAATATAGCCCATAACATTCTTCAGACACGTCAACGATCATTAGGTAATGCCCCTTTACGTATTCTTGTGATCGATGATATTTACACGACTGGAAGTACTATTAATGCTTGTGCATGTGTATTGAAGGAGATAGGGAAAGTTATCGGATATCCTGTGGAGGTCTTTAGCTTAACGTGGGCAAGATCGTGAAGTGGAGCTTCTGGATTCAATTTTGCGTGGTATATTTACTGTGTTGAATGACTTGACCTTCTCACCCGCCTAAATACTTGTGAGAAGGTCAGACGTAATTCTGGACTTAATGGCTATTTGTCAAAAGAATATTATAGATAGACGAACCATGCCCATATAAGTTAATCTATATATACTAGATAATACGGTTATATGTAATATATGGAATGGGGGAGTGGATTGCGATGAATCTTGGCAATTGTCCGCGGTGCGGTAAGCTTTTTGCTATGAATTTTAGAGATATATGTCCGGATTGTGCAAAGGGAATCGAAACTGAATATCAGAAGTGTTCTGATTATTTAAGGGAGCATAGAGGCACTTCGATGACTGAACTTTCCGAGGTGACGGGTGTAACGGTACGACAGATCACTAAATTCATACGAGAAGGACGAATCTCGGTTATTGACGCTCCTAATCTTAGCTACCCGTGTGAAGTGTGCGGGACTACATTCATTCAAGAAAGTAACATGTGTGTCTCTTGTAGAAATCGCCTGACCAAGGAATTGAATCAATCGGTTCGGGATGAGCAAGTGAACAGAGATAGTAACAGTAATCGTAAAGCTGCGTATAGTGCACTTGATAAATATAATAATTAGAAAATTAATAGTGAATACGTTATCAGCTATTATATATGTTTCATTTGTGACCGATAAACTTAGTAAAGGTTATCGGTTTTTACTTTTTGGCAAGTTGTTGCCAAGGTTGAGCCTTTAATAGAATGAACAGGAACGGGAAGGTGGCAGTTATGAAAATTAACGAGACCGGACGAGTGGGAGCTATTAATTCTTATCAGCGCAATATTGAATCAGGCAGACAGAATGAAGATAAGAAGAGCCGTCGTAAGGACGAAGTAACCATCTCAGCCGAAGCTATGGAAATGTTACAAGCTACAGAACGTAGCGGCAATTCAGAGCGCGCGCAACAAATACAGGATTTGAAACAACAGGTGTCCTCCGGAACTTACCAAGTGGATAGTAACAAGATTGCCGAGAAACTCCTACCGTATTTCAAACAATATCCTGAGAACTAGGTGAATGACATGGCATTAGAACGGCTTATTAGTATATTGGAGAATTTGGATGTTGAGCATCAGAAGTTGATCGAAAGTGGAGAACTTAAGAAACATGCTATCATTGCAAACGAGATGGAACAAATCATTTCATTATTAAATAAGGAATCCAAAATAGTTAAAAGGATTGAGGAGCTTGAAGAAGAACGCTCGACATCCGCTAATCTTTTTCTAAAAGAAAAGGGCATAAAATCAAATTTGGCTTTGAATTTAAAGGAACTTTCAAGACTTGTGTTTGAACCTGAAGACAAAGCACGGTTTCAAAAGGTTCAATTGCACTTAAATGAGACTCTGAATAAATTAAAAGTATTAAATGATATAAATCAGCAATTGATCCAACAGGCTATATCTTATGTTGATTTCTCAATTGAGTTGTTAAAGATATATCCTGAACAAGAAGCGTTCTATCAGCATCCGTCAGACAAAACTCATGGATTAAGTCGTCCTGGTGTTTTTGATACGCGTGCGTAATTCGAGGAGGAAAACATGACATCAACCTTTCATTCCATTGAAACTGCCAAACGCAGTTTGTTTACCCAAACGGCTGCGTTGAGTACAACAGGACATAATATTGCCAATGCAAATACGCCGGGTTACTCTCGGCAAGTAGTAAGGATGACAGAATCAATACCAATGGCACCTTTTGCCTTTTTGCGTTCAACGTCCCCTGGGCAATTGGGAACCGGATCTGAATTCGTATCCATCGAACGTATACGTGAGTCATTCTTAGATGATCAGTTCCGTAAAGAGAGTTCTTCTCAGGGAGCATGGGATGTTCGCTTCTCTACTCTTGGGAAGTTAGAAGCCACACTTAACGAGCCTTCAGACAGTGGTTTGGCCAAAGTTATTAATAATTTCTGGGATGCTTGGTCTGATTTCAGTCAGGATCCGCAGGATATCACGAATCGCAAAATTGTTAAAGAAACTACGTTGGCTCTTACAGATGCGATAAATCAAATGAGTCGTCAAATGAATGATTTGAGTAGTGATTTAACGAATAGTGTGGACTTACAAGCTTCCAGTATTAACTCACTTTTGAGTCAAGTAGCTAGCCTGAATTCTAATATCAATAAGATCGAGAGTCTTGGGGATAATGCTAATGATCTTCGCGATCAGCGTGATTATGCAATGGACCAATTGTCCAAAATAGCCAATGTTCAGATAGTGCCGTTAGAGACTGGTTACCAAGTAACTTTAGCTGGACAAATCGTAGTTGCTGGAGATGTGGTAACTGCTGTAACTGGGGCAACGCTGCAGGCAGGATATGAAGGCGGCACTTTAACGGGTGGGGAGACTTTCGGAACACTGCATTCTAGGGACGTCTATGTTGCAGACTATAAGAACCAGTTGAATCAATTGGTTAATACAATAGCTAATGGCGAAGTCGAGATCACGCTTCCAGCCGGTTCAGTATTACCTGAAGGTACTATACTGAATAATATTGTTTATAGTAATGCTAATAATAACAGAACGTTAGGAAGCGACCTAAAGGTCTCAGTTAATGGCATCAATGGATTGCATAAGCTGGGGTACACTTTAGCGGGTAATTCACCGACAGCAGGTGGAGATTTCTTTGTATCGAAGGATGGTTCTCCTCTTTCAGCAGATAATGTCACATTAAGTCAACTCATTAAGGATGACCCGAATTACATTGCTTCTTCAATACGTACAGCTGGTACAGGGACAGATGAAAAGATCGTTGCTGGTAATAATTCACTTGCGCTTCTTATGTCTGGACTAAAGATTAGCAAGTTTGATTTTGGTGCAGGTTTCTCAAAACCAGCTACAATTGATGACTTCTTCACCTCCATCGTTGGACAGATCGGGGTTGAGAGTAAAGAGGCAGAGAGACAAGTACAGAATGCAACGCTATTAACAGAGCAAGTAGATGGAAGTCGTCAATCTATAAGTGGTGTTTCTCTTGATGAGGAAATGAGTAATTTAATTAAATTCCAGCATGCATATGGTGCTGCTTCGAGATTCATGACAACATTTGATGAACTATTAGATAAACTGATAAACGGTACAGGAGTAGTGGGCCGTTGATTGATAAGGAGGTTAAATAATGTCTATTCGTGTTACTTCTAGCATGATGAACACGCAGTTATTGAGTAATCTTAACCGCAATAATTACAGTATGAATAAGATGGAGAACCAAATTTCTACTGGACGTAAAATAAATAAGCCATCTGATGATCCAGTTGGTGTAACATACGCACTTCGATATAGATCTGATCTAGCTTCCAATGAACAGTATCAGACCAGTACGGATGCAGCGATAGGTTGGCTGGATACAACGGATACGAACATGGCTCAAGCTACTGATGTAATGCATCGTATCAAGGATTTGACTATCCAAGGTGCAACGGGTACTGTACCGCAAGCTGGCTTGGATGCTATTAATCAAGAGATTCAAGAGTTAAAGGCATACCTGGTTGATATTGGTAATATGCAAATAAGGGGTAAATATATATTCAATGGTCAACAATATGATCAAGCTCCTTATCAGCTGTCTGATACAGTAACGGATTATGCTGCGATTAATCCAGATACAGCAGCAGTTGAATATTCAATTGGGGACGGGGTTACTTTCCGCATGAATACCTCTGGCAGTGAATTCTTTGGAACAAGCACTGAACCGGATAACGTATTTAAGTTGTTAGATGATCTCTCAGCTGCTTTAGCTAGCGGAGATACAGCTGGTGTTAGTGCGCAGTTAGTGAATATTGAATCTAGAACAACAAAGATGCTTGCTAGCCAGACCGAGGTTGGGGCTAGAACGAATAGAGTAGAATTAGTGCAGAATCGTCTAACAGATGGTAATCTTAATTTAACGACGTTGCAATCGAAGGTTGAAGATGCTGACATCGCGAGCCTGCTAATCCAAGCCACATCGGCACAGACCATATATCAAGCGGCACTGAAATCATCGGCACAGATTATGTCAACAAGTTTAATGGATTATATGAGATAATAAATGGGATTGAATTTAGAACCAAAAGAGCTATGGGAATGTTATGATCCATAGCTCTTTTGGTTCATGAACAATGGAGGCTTTAACTATGGATAAACGTTTAAGTGCTGTTACCTTCCCGAAGGGAATGCCAGGTTTTGAATTATTAAAAGAGTTTAATATACAGCAATACGATGAATTATTTAGTGTCTTAATCTCTGCAACCGATCCATCTGTAGCATTTATTATTGTGAATCCGTTTGATTTCTATTCTGACTATGAACTTGATGTAGCGGATGACCTCCTTGAAGAAATTGAGATAACGGGTCGCGAACAAGTGAATATTCGCTGTATCGTAACATGGAATAGTGACCGCAATAAGGTGACATTGAATTTACTTGCCCCCATTATTATTAATTCGGAGAAGCACAGTGGTAAACAGATTGTATTACAGAATGTACCGTATACAACAAAGCATTTATTGTGGGTAAATGGGATAGAGGATTCCGAAGGCGGTGAAGGCTAATGCTAGTTCTATCACGGAAAAAGGGAGAATCTATCATAATCCAGAATGATATTGAGATTACGATACTCTCAGTTGAAGCAGATACCGTAAAGATGGGAATCTCAGCGCCGAAGACGATCGATATTTATCGTAAGGAAATCTTTGAAGCCATCCAGCAGAATAACCTGGGGGCTGCAATTGATGTGAAACAGCTTCAGAAGATAATGGACGGATTATCCGAGTAGACCTCAAATAAGCTGAATTGAAATAAATAAATAAAATAATTATAAAAAGCTATAAACATTTGGATGTGAACAGTCGATATATATATTAGAGCGGTAAATCTTCAGGGCGGCCGACCTGTGAAGACGCTAATACCACATGGATGTGGGAATAAACCAAATTCAAGGAGGAAATAATAATGATTATCAATCACAATATTCCAGCACTAAATACACACCGTAACATGGGTCTTAACACAACTGCAACAAGCAAGAACATGGAGAAGCTATCTTCAGGTCTACGCATCAACCGTGCGGCTGACGATGCTGCTGGTTTGTCCATCTCCGAATCAATGCGCGGTCAAATCCGTGGTCTAGAGCAAGCTCAACGTAACACTCAAGACGGTATTTCATTCGTACAAACAGCTGAAGGTTCAATGAACGAAGTATCTGCTATGCTTACTCGTATGAAAGAACTGAACGTTCAGAGTAAGAGTGGAACTTATAGCTCAAATGATAGAGCGAACATTGGTGCTGAGTTGGACGAACTAGGTGCTCAAATTGATAATATCATGAACGAGACTACATTCAACGGTATTAGTATTACTGCAGGTGCTGATATTACAGTTAACGATAAAGCAACTGGAACTATTTCAATCGGATCAATTACGGTTACTGGTATCACTGGCTTGACATCAACAACTACTTTGGCTGAAGTAGAAAGTGCTATCAAGAATGTATCGACTGAACGTGCTAAACTGGGTGCTGTACAAAACCGCCTGGAGTACACTTCCAATAACTTGGGTACGGTAGTAGAGAACTTGACAGCTGCTGAATCTCGTATTCGTGATACTGATATGGCTAAGGAAATGGTTGCTCTTTCTAAGAACAACATCTTGTTGCAAGCATCTCAATCGATGTTGGCTCAAGCTAACTCTGCACCACAAGGTATTCTATCAGTACTTCGTTAATTTTCCCCTTTTTCTCCGAAGAGGCCTTGAATTTCAAGGTCTCTTTTCTTTTTCTCCTTATCTTCTTCATAAACCCTTCTGCTATTCCGATATATATAGTAACAACTCTGAAGCGAACATTATGATTATTCAAATGCATATGAGGAGGAGCAATCTGTGGATAATAGAATAGTATCAGGAATCAGGCCCGATATGGGAACC
Source organism: Paenibacillus sp. FA6 (assembly GCF_051550225.1). Lineage (NCBI taxonomy): Bacteria > Bacillati > Bacillota > Bacilli > Caryophanales > Paenibacillaceae > Paenibacillus > Paenibacillus sp. FA6. The sequence continues at coordinate 5,628,169 of NZ_CP188820.1, forward strand.
AGAAATGTAACACTAGCAAAGAGCAATAATGAAGACATCCAAGCCTCTTCAGTAACAAGCAACCGCCAGCCTCCCACGGCAATCGTCAGCCGCCTATCGGGTGGGAATGAACAACAGATTATTCAACAGTTAGAGAATGTTATTCGGGCCGTACAGGGTCCGGAGAAATCATTTGAGATATCTGTTCACAAGGAAACGAATGCAATTATGGTCAAGGTATTCGATAAGCGAACTGGTGATCTGATACGTGAGATTCCATCGGAGAAGATATTAGATGTGGCAGCGGATATGATGAAACTGAATGGTCTTATTTTTGATAAACGAGTATAAAGGAGGAGTCTATTATGGTAATGAGAATTGGTGGCTTAGCTTCTGGTATGAATATTGACGACATAGTAAAAAATATGATGACAGCATCGAAATTCCCATTGAATAAGCTGAATCAGCAGAAACAGCAAACGGAATGGAAAAGAGAAGGGTATCGTACGATAAGTACAACATTGGTTAGTTTTAATGATAAATTATCAACATTTGGTCTCAGTAGTTCAATCAACTCCAAGAAGGCTACCGTAACTGGTGCCTCGAATGTGACAGCCACAGCTACAGGATCAGCAACTAACTCTGTTATTAATATTAGTGTGGGGAATTTAGCTTCTGCCTCTTCTGTAGTATCAAGTCCAGCTAAACCTGGTGCAACTAAAATTTCTGACCTTTACTCTGGGACGGATATGACAATTAAAATTGGTGAAGGTACAATTGGATTTGATGCAGATGATACAATCGCTTCTCTAGTTAGTAAGATTAACAATGATAAGACGACAGGTGTTACCGCTGTATATGATCAGAAATCTGGGCAAATGTCATTAACCAATATAGCAACTGGAAGTGTGCCGATGGAGGTAGAAGGAGGACTTCTTGCTGCCATCGGAATAAATAATACAACAGCATCTGCAGGTAAAGGTACAGATGCTACTGTAATCATCAATGGAATTTCAACCACTCAGTCCTCCAACACATTCACCGTTAACGGAGTCACAATATCAATCCATGGTGTGACACCTACTGATCAATCTACTCAAATTCAAGTGAATCAGGATACAGATAAGATGGTTGATACGATTAAATCCTTCGTAGAATCCTATAATGCAACGATTGCCACACTGAACTTGGCCACATCAGAGGAACGATTTAGAACCTACCTACCTCTGACGACCGAACAGAGGGCAGCTATGAGCGAAGATGAAATTAAGCTTTGGGAGACAAAAGCAAAAAGCGGTATGCTGAAGAGTGACCCTATTATAGATAAAGCGCTTAGCGAAATGAGAACTGCTATTATTGGGGGACTTGTCACACCTAATATTACGCAATTTGGTATAACAACTGGTAACTATAGTGAGAAGGGTAAGCTGATTATTGATGAAACTAAGCTAAAGGCTGCACTAGAGGCTAACCCAGAAGATGTATTTGCTTTATTCGGACAAGTGGATAATTCAAAGCCAGCACCGGATAAAATATATAATGAGGATGATGGTATATTTAGCCGATTGAAGAAGGTTGGTTCTGTTATTCTCACATCATTATCTGAGAAAGCTGGAACCTCTAAATATAGTAGTGATCTAACAACTGCCTTTCTTGTTTCAAGTCAGATGGGAGATCAGTTAAAAATATTCGATACACGAATAGCAGACATCAATAGAAGGTTGGCTTCATTAGAGGCTCGTTATTACAAGCAATTCACAGCAATGGAAACAGCGATGAATAAGTTTAATAGTACGTCGTCCAGTTTAAGTAGTATGCTATCTTAATGCAAGGGAGAGAATCTTTTGATAACATCACCTCATCAAAGATATCAACAAACACAACTAAATACTGCACCGCCAGGTCAGCTTCTGCTCATGCTGTATGATGGAGCGATTCGTTTTGTAAGAATGGGTATCGCTGGGATCGAAGAAAGGAATTTTGAGAAGGCTAACACCAATTTATGTAAAGCGCAGGGTGTTATACATGAATTGATTGCAGCCTTGAATTTCGATTATCCTATTTCTAAGAATCTTTCTCAGGTTTATGAATATATGATTCACCAATTAATTACTGCCAATTTAAAGAAAAGTAAAAAGCCTGCTGATGAGGTGTTGATCTATCTACTAGATTTACGTGAAGCATGGGATACAGCAAATAAGTCAGTGAATTCTAGTCAGGGGCATGCCTGATGACAACTATGATAGAGCAGATTACTGAACTGGAAGAACTGACGGCTGCCTTAGTGCAACGGATAGAGCAGGTTGATTATGAAGAGCTAACTGCGTTCACTGAGCGCAGGGAGCAACTTGTTCATCAGATAGGGATAAGTCAGAGAGTTCTTACAGTTGAGGATAAACAACGGCTTCGGAATTTAGGAGAGTATGATGAAACCATACTTTCTAAGATGAGCTCTTTGAAACTAGAAGCTAGTGAATGGTTATTGAAACAAGAAGCCGTTAAAGAACAGAAAAATGCTTATGGTGCTGGTTATAGTGTCGAAAGTATGTTTATAGATGATAAGAAATGAATAAAAAGGTTGGGTTACTGTAATGAAGCGACTTAGCGTATGTATGATTGTGAAAGACGAAGAGGAGCTATTACCCCGCTGTTTAGATAGCCTTACCCGTTTAGCCGATGAAATTATTATAGTTGACACGGGTTCTGCGGACCGAACCAAAGAAATTGCTCTCAAATATGGTGCGAAATTGTTTGATTATTCATGGACCAATAATTTCGCCGCAGCACGCAATGAGTCACTTCGACATGCAACAGGAAAGTGGATATTAGTTCTAGATGCGGATGAATATTTGGCTGAGAACGAATACGATAAGTGGAATAAATTCCTAAATAAAGAGAAGCCAGTCAGTCACCTTGCCTATTCGTTACCTGTGGTTAATTTTACTGCGGAGAAAGAATTCCAGGATGAGATTACAACAGCACCTGTAACTAGATTGTTCTCTAACTATAAAGGAATCTATTTCGAACGACCGATTCATGAACAATTAACAAGAGGACAACGAGGAAAACTATATCATCGGAAAATTGACTTGAATATTTATCATACAGGTTATCAGGCTCAACGAGTAACGGAAAAAAATAAACATGAACGAAATATGTCTATTTTTAATGAGATGAAAAAAAACGACAACATGAGTGATTATGATTGGTTCACATTGGGTAATCAGTATCGTTATGTGAGAAATGAGATAGAGGCTGTTCATTGTTATGAGCAGGCAATAAAGGGAGCGGACCCTAATTCAGCATGGTATCCTCATTGCCTAGTCGGACTTATAAGTCTATATCTCTCGCAGGACCGCTTGGAATTAGTTGAGGAATGGACCAACACGAAACTATCGAAATTTTCTGATTATCCTGATTATTATACGATAAAGGGTTCTCAGTATGAAAAGATAGGGTTCTTCGAGAAGGCTATCGACTGTTATCTTAAAGCGGTCAACATTGCAGAACAAAGGGCGAGTGATAAACTAGAAATTTGGCTCGTCGAACCTAAGTTTAGTTTTGAGACTCCAGTATTACAATTAGTGGAATTATATTTTAAGTTGAACGACAATCAGCAGGCGATTTATTGGTTATCCAAATTGCTTCATAAGAATAATAAAAATCCATTAGTACTGTTAAAATTGATAGAATGGCTTTGTCAGAATGAAAGTTCAGATTCAGTGATCGACTTGTTGAATAAAATATATGATATTCATGATGAGGCTGACCGTAATTTGCTATTTAAAGTGTCGCTAGTGCTTGGACAGGTAGAATTGGTTCGATATTATATGAAATTTATAGGATCGTTAGATCATCTCAGTCTATTGGATCAAGCTCGCCTTGCTGTCATTACAGACAATCAAGAAATGTGGTTGGGATTGTCACCCTCGAATCAACAGCTAGATGCAGATAACCAACTACAGCTATGGATTCAAATGGCTGTTGGGGCGATACAATGGAATAACTACTCCGTACTCATCCAAATCGAGGGAGAATTCCAGAATGATGAGATTTCTAAATTGACTGAATTTATCGTTGCTATGCTTACTAATGGACATCTTCCAGAAGAGCAAGACTTAAAGAATTACTCAAGCTCATTATTTCTAGTAGCGAAGCAACTGTTCTTAATCAAAGCCTTCGGGAAATTTGATGAATTCATAAATTTCATGAGATCATCTGAATTGATCAACCAATTGGCTAATTACTTTTATAAATTAAATTTGACGGAGATGGCCTTAAATTATTATTCCATCCTTTTGTCGGAACAGCAGTTGGATTTCACAAGTGTAGTTAATTTGGGAAGGTACCATATCAATAATCAATTCTACGAGGACGCTGTGGAATTTTTCAGCGAAGCTGTAAATCGAGAGCCTGCAAATCAAACCCTCTATATTCCTTTAATAAGGCATGCCAACAAAGAGCTAAAGGATTATTATAGTAACAAGTTTATTACAGAATGTCCGCAGTTTGTGAATATAACATTCGTCCGTGAGTTCCTTAATCAAGAGAAAAAGTAAATATAATAATGGAATATTCAAAATAAGGGGCTGTTCCAAAAGTCATTGAAATGGCTAGGGACACCCTATTTGTCTTTGTATTCATGAAAGTATGAGGTTGTGAGGGAGCTTGGTTTGTCAACCGATAGTATTGGCTTTGAGTCATTCATTTTTTGTTGTATATTGTCGATATAATATATAAGGGAACATGACAATGGTGAGTGATAAGTTTCAAGCAAGAGGAGACATACCAACCACTTAACCCGAATAAGGTAGTGCTAAATTGAAAGAAGATGTGAAGCCGTCCTAAAGGCTTTGGAATATAAAGATACTATGACAAAATTTATGGCTCAGCTGTTGGCAAGGACGTTACTTGTAGCTGCGTGAGAATGTAATAATATAATGGTTATTTAATTGGAGGGGAATAAAGCAGTATGAAACTAAATCAAAAGCAGCAAATATTGAAGCTTGTTACTACGATAGAGCAAGGCATAAACTATGCGAGCGATAATGGTGGCGATGAAGCAATTAGAATGTTACAAGATTGTAATGATGGTTTAATAACTTTATCTAATTCAATGCATGATGAGCAGGAAGTATGTGAACTCCTCCAAGAAGCAATTGATACTGTACAATTCATAATACCAAGGGTACATGAAGATCACTTATTTATATCTCATATAAGTAAAATAAAGAAAATAATAAATGATGTAAGAGGTAAGATTATTGATGATGTGAAAACAGAACTAGAAATAGCATTTATGCCATATAAAGCATCCATGTGGGACTCATTAGAAAGTATATATAAAGAAGCAGAAAACGATCCGAATTGTACTTGTTACGTAGTTCCTATTCCGTACTATGAAAAGAATGCAGATGGACAAATTATTAGATTTTGTTATGAAGGAAATCAATTTCCAAAGGATGTAAATACGATACCATTTGAAATGTATGATTTTGAGAATAGACGACCAGATATTATTTACATTCACAATCCGTTTGACGAAAGTAATATACTTACTATGGTTAACCCTCGGTTCTATTCTGACAATCTCGCACAATATACAGACATGTTAGTATATGTGCCATATTATGTACCTGGAAGTTCAGAGACACAAGCAATTCATGTATTACCATCATTAAAGAATATGACAAAAATTATTGCTCAATCGAATAATGCAGAAGATGCCTATGTTGCTAATGGAATTGATGCCAACAAAATATTGAATTTAGGTTCTCCAAAACTTGATGCTATGCTTACAGCGGTGAAGGAACAAAGAGAACTTCCATTTTACTGGAAAGAAACAATAAAAAATAAAAAAGTGCTATTATTTAATACAGGTATTGCTGATCTTCTGTCAATGGGCACTTGGCTTAAACAAATAGAACAAATTTTAAATTATTTTATAGATCATGAGCAGTATGTATTAATTTGGAGACCACATCCACTTACGGAAATTACATTAAAAACAATGCGACCCAATGTTTTAGAAGCATTTGAGATGATAGAAAGTAAAGTGAAAGTGGCTTCTAATATTATTATTGATAATAGTAGTGACATTTATCCAGCAGTTGTTGTCTCTGATGGCATCATTACTGATTATAGTTCTGTTTTGCTGCAATACATTATAACGGAGAAGCCAGTTTTAGGTTTATTAAGTGAAAAAATGTTAGAACAAGACAGATATTATTATGCTGATTACCTAGGTTGTTATTTCACAAATCAAGATGTAACAGTATCTCAATTCGTTGAGATGGTAGAGTGTAATGAGGACTTCAAAAAAGAAGAGCGTATTTCAAGGTTTAAACAAAGTATAAGCAATGCGGATGGTACTTGTGGTAAGAAGATTCATCATCGTGTTAAGAGCGAAATTATGAACAAAATATTAAAACTTGATTAAGAAGGGTGAAATTAACATGCATTATGTTAATCCAAATATAGAGAAGTTATATAGAACATCCTATAGTGAAAGCCGTGAGAATTATCTTCGATTGGATATGAATGAAAATCCAGAAGGGTTGCCTACACATTTTTTTAAGGAAGTAATGGAAAGTATAACACCCGAATATGTCGCAATGTATCCTGAAATGACGTTATTAATTGAACGATTAGCAAGATATTTGCAGTGTGAACCAACAAATGTATGTTTAACAAACGGTTCTGATGATGCTATTCGATTATTATTTGAAGTATTCGGAGAACCAGGGAAGAAAGTAGTATCTGTTAGCCCAAGCTTTGAAATGTATTCAGTATACATCAACATGTATGGGATGGTACATTCACCTGTTACTTATGATGGGGACTTTCAGGTGGATCTGGATACTATACTAAATAATATTGATCGAGATACCGGTATTGTAGTTCTAGTGAATCCCAATAGTCCGATTGGAGCGTCTTGGTCAGAAACTGAAGTAAGAGCAATTATAGAAAAAGCGCAAGAAAATAATGCAGTAGTAGTAATTGATGAAGCATATTACTATTTTTCGCCGATAACCTTTTTGAAGTGTGTGACTGAATACGATAATGTTATGGTGTTTAGAACATTTTCAAAAATGCTCTCAATTGCCGGATGTAGAATAGGTTATATCATATCAAATGATAAAATAATTAGTGAAATAAAAAAAGCAAGTTCAACGTACCCTGTTAACTGTTTTGCGATTAAATTTGCTGAAAAAATATTAGAAAATCCTCATATTATTGATGATTTAATTGAGAAAGAAAGAGAAGGAAGGGAGTATTTACTTACTCAACTTGAAAAGTATGAATATCAATATCATTTTAATCATGGCAATTATATGCTTATTAAAAGTAATAACAAACCGCAAGAGATATTCGCGAGATTAAAAGAAAAAGGTACATTAGTTAAAACATATAATACATCTATTTTATCAGATTGGATTCGGGTAACTACGGCAAGTATTGATATCATGAGTGTATTTTGGGAGCAGTTTATAGAAGTGGATCAGCATTACAAAGAAGTGTAAATACGACTTAATAAGGGGATAGGTGAATTCATGAAAGCTATTTTGTTGGCGGCCGGAAGAGGTACAAGAATATCAAGAATGATTGAAGAAATCCCTAAAAGTATTTTACCCGTTAATGGAATACCGCTAATTAGAAGAACCGTAATGATGTTGCTGGAAAGGGATATTAAACCAATTGTATGCGTCGGCTATCGTGATATTAAAATTTATGAAGCATTGGAAGGCCTAGACGTAACTTATTATTATAACCCGTTCTATAATGTTACTAATAGTATTGCATCCTTTTGGTTTGCTAGAGCTGAGCTAACAGAAGATACGATCATTATGAATGGGGATGTATATATTGATAATAATATATTAGATCTCATAATAGATACGAAAAAAGAATGCACATTAATGGTAGATACTGGGAGAACGGTGGTTGGCGACTATTTTCTAAAATTAGAAAATGGGTATGTAAAGAAATATGGTAAAGATTTACCGCTTGAAGAACGATCATGTGAATATGTCGGTATTGGAAAAGTAAGGGAAGGTTTTTTGGCGGAATTTATAGAGAAACTTGAAGAATTAATTGGAAGCCAGCAACATCAGCTTTGGTGGGAAAACATCATCTATTCATTAGTTGAAGAACGTAAAATTGAGACGATTGATATAAATGGAATTTTTTGGGCTGAAATTGATTATTTTGATGATTATGAAAGAATTTTAGTCCATACAAGTAAAGATTTCAATGAACGGAAAGATGTTAATAGAGGTGGAATGTGATACAAGAAATAGATTATATCGAACTGAATGATGAGCAGTTAAAAAAACTACAAAAAGAGATGTTATCGCTTCTTATTGAAGTAGATAGAATTTGCAATAAACATAATATTCGTTATTTTTTATCATATGGAACATTGATCGGGGCAATTAGACATCATGGTTTCATTCCATGGGATGACGATATTGATATCGAAATGTTAAGAGAAGATTATGATAAATTCAATGAAATTTGTGAGCATGAATTAGATACTTCAAAGTTTCTTCTGCAAAATCAGCAAACAGATAAATATTATAATTGGGTATACGGAAAATTAAAATTAAAGAATACATCTTTTATTCGATCAGGACAAGAGCATTTGAAACAAAAGGATGGAATCTTTATTGATATTTTCCCACTTGATAATTTAACGAGTAATAAAATTAAACAAAAAATACCGATGCTGATGAGTAAGATATGTAGAAAAGTATTGTGGGCACCGATAGGAAAAAAGACATTAACTAATCCTATAAGTAAAATAATATTTAGTATATTGTCTTATATTCCACGTAAGTTTGTAATATTTATTTTTGATTATTTTGCTAAATTATATAATAAAAGGGACAGTCGTTTCCTTGTCTCACATAATTATATGTCAGGATATATCTTTGAACGTGAGTGGTTTGAAAAAAGAATTATGGTTGAATTTGAAGGGCACACATTCTATGCACCGATGAAATATGACCATATTTTGCGATCGATATATGGAGATTATATGGAGCTCCCGCCAGTTGAAAAACGTCAAGGGCATACATATGCATCTTATATTAGATTTTCAGACGGTCTTGAATTGAAATTATAAGTTCTTAGATCTGCTGATAAAGGGGAGAATACTGTGGGGAGAATATATAAAGAAAATGTTCGAATTAATCCTGGAAGTTTAAGGGACTTTTATAAAAAAAGAGCGGTAGACAAAATATCCATTGATATAGATGCACCCGTGGTTTTATGTGGGGACAAAGATAAAAGTAAAATCGATGCTTGGACTAACTTTGAACTGGAGCACAGATTTCCGCTCCTTAACTTAGACAGTAATAGTATTGTTCTTGAGGTTGGGTGTGGAACGGGTAGAATATCGAAGTATATCACCCCTATTGTTAATACTTATGTAGGTGTGGATTATGTAAAGGAATTCATTGATATCATTCATAGACGTGAAGATATAGTGAAAAATGAAGACACTTATTTTATTCATGCTTCAATCCAAGAGTTAACAAATGAAACGGTAGAATTTCCTGTTAATAAGAAATTTAACCGATTTGTTGTATCTGGTGGTGTGTTAATGTACATCAATGACGATGAGGCAGAAGAAGTACTTACTAAGCTGGTAGAGAGATTTGATGAGGAATGTATCATATATTTATCTGAACCAATAGCTTTAGAAAGTAGACTAACTTTAGATAGATTTTATTCTGAAGATTTAGAAAATGAATATAGTGCAATATATAGAACTGAGTCTGAGTACAATAAGCTGTTTGACGTTCTGTATAAGGAGGGTTTTGAATTAAAACTTAGTAATGAGTTTTTTTACGATGATATTAAAGCCCAGAAGGAAACTAAACAATGGATGTTTATTTTAGAAAGAAAAAGAAGATAACCAATAGATCTATTAGAAGAATTTTACAATGAGAATCCCCAAAATATTTTTGCGGAAAAGGGGTGGGAAGAATGTTGGGGAAATGTGACAGTTCATGGAAGTCAGCTATTCTAGAATATATAGGTGCAGATTATTCCAAATGTTTGTATTTATATATTAATCTTAATAAATATGGATTCGATACTGATTTTTTCAATGTCTGGGTTAGTTTAGATGATAATAATCGTATCAAGGGATTATTGGCGAAATATTACACTGGTATTCATATATACTGTAAGAGTTCTGATTTAATTTTTAATATTGGCGATGTAACGAAATTTATCAATGATAACCAACCTTCAATTGTAACAGCGACAGGGGATATAATAAAAAGTATTCAAGATTATATTCCAGACTATTCTGCGGAATATGGGAGCGTTGGACAAATAAAGGTTAATCCTGGAATTGATGAAAACGATGTCGAGGTGGCTTCTTTAAATGACATGCATGAAATTGCTAGACTTTTAATCGAAGATGATGGCTTAGGTGGACACTACGACGTACTGTTGCTAGAACACCAACTTAAAGAACGATATGTTGATGGATTTGGAAGAAACTATATCTTGAAGAAAAATGATAAGTTAATTTCTCATTGCGCAACATATGCACAGACTAATGATATAGGAGTTACTTCTGGAGTATACACTAAACCTGAAGAAAGAGGCAACGGATATGCTTCTCAGGTTTATTGTAAGCTTTGTTCAGATTTACTGAAGGAAGGGAAAGAAGTATTTGCCTATTTTTATACCCGACAAGCACACCAGATGCATAAAAAGATAGGGTTTGAAGTTATATCAAGCTGGGCGAAATTGGTGAAAAATTAAAGGGGATCTTCTCCGATAAGAGTGAAACCGCAATCCATAAAGAACAGGATGTCTTCACGAAGTCGGTTCAATAGGTCTTCGGGACAGGCTCGTAATCCTAGTAAATAACGAAAAATCATTGCTTGGTAATTGATTTCACCTGGAGCACTTTAAAGAGTTTTTATGGATCCGAGTAAACAGGCGTGATGTCTACGCTAGAGAAGATGGCTTCATAACGATCTTTTTGCTCCAACTCATACAGCTCTTAAAGGGAGATCAGACTCTCATGTCCAATATAGCATAGGGAGATCATCCTTTCGTCTCGGTGTTTTTGTAGTTGTTAACACTTTCGAGATTCGGGGAAGGTCTCCCCTTTCTTTGGTCAAAAACCGGTTATATCAAGGCAGCTGATTTATAAAATTGATTTGAATGAATAAATTAAGAATGGAATGATTCTTGAATGAGGAAAAGGATTGCTGTATTGGGAAGTTGTGCAACTAGAGATAATTTTAATTCTACTATTAACCCCGATTACAAAAAATTATATCATTGTGTATTGACTCAACAACATTCATCTATCATAAGTATTATGAGTCCAACTGTATCTTTTGATCCTTCTCAACTAGATAACCTTAGAGAGGGAATGGAGGATTTTATTCTTAACTTACTCAAAACAGATCTAAGTAAAGAGTTTCTTGTTGATTTAATCAAACAACAGCCCGATTATTTAATTATTGATTTATTTGGAGATATATATTTTGGTGTATTATTTTTTCAAAATGGATTAACAACGAACAATAGATGGCACTTGCATAAAACTAGTTTTTATAAAAGTTTAAAAGAAAAATCCCCATTTAGTCTAAGCGAAGATACAAATGATTATTTTTCCCTATGGATTAATGCTGTTACAAAATTTATGGAATTTGTAAAAACAAATGTACCAAACTGTAATATAATTATACACAAAGCAAGATTTATTAACCGATATATAGATGAAAATGACTCTATAATAACATTAGATAGAATAGATTATCAACACTATAACCAACTTTGGGATTTATTGGATAATTATATATTGACTAATTTTCAGTGTAAATATATTGAATTAGACCCTCAAGAATACTTCATAGCAAAAAAACATCCTTTGTGGGATCTCTGGTATCTTCATTATGAAGAAAGATATTATCATGATTTTCTTAAAGATTTAAATAGTATTGTATACGAGTCAATTTCATAATACATTGTTTACAATAATCGGATTATATATTAGGTATTAAACATCTAGAATTGCAAACATAAGCGTTCAACCGTCTCAGCGGGCAAGTATTAAACTTCATGTTGCACTTAGCGCTACCACGGAACAACCCGCTCAAGTCATTGAAACGATTGGTAACGTCCACGATGGTCCCATTGGGGAAAAACTTGCAGATAAGAATTACATCCTTGTTCAAGACCGTGCTTACGGAAAAATCAAACGATTTGATCAATATGCTAGAGAAGAACAGTATTTTGTTACTCGTATCAAAGAAAATGTCATGCTTGTAAAGCCTCATTCGTTAAAATGCCAAGCCGTTAAAGACTCGAATGTAACGAAAGATATCACTTGTTTCCTAGGAACACGACAGTGTCAATCCGAACTTCGTCACCGTGTGGTGATGTTCAAAGATAACAATCAAAATGAGATACGTGTTGTCACCAATCTCATGCATGTATCGGTCGAACAAATCGCTGATATGTACAAGGCACGTTGGGGCATCGAAGTGTTCTTTAGATGGATTAAGCAAAACTTAAATGTCCCTGTTCTTTTTGGTACGACAAAGAATGCCGTATCTAATCAATTGTTCGCAGCACTTATGACATATGTGCTTTTAATGTGGCTATACGATTATTCAAAACTATACGTTATCGCTTATAAATCAATACCTCTCATTCGATTTAAAGAGCAAATTGAAGACGATCAATTGACAAGTTGAATGGATTTTAGCTATTGCTAGGGTACTCAAAAAGTACATCTATTTGTCGAACCTTCCATATCCAGTATCTGGTTAATCAACAGGCGTGATTGATTAGTTTTAAAATTAGCATACTTCGGGGTGTATATAATGAAAATATCCTTAGTTATGATCGTGAAGAACGAGGAAAGTACGTTAAGACGCTGCTTGGAGAGTGTCTCCAATCTCGTAGATGAAATTGTAGTTGTTGACACAGGATCGACAGATCAAACCAAAGTAATCGCTTCTGAATTTCGAGCAAAAGTGTTTGATTACGAATGGAAGAATGATTTTGCTGCTGCACGTAATTTTGCATTAGAAAAGTCAACAAGTGAGTGGAGTTTGGTGCTGGATGCGGATGAATATGTATCTAACGACTGTGCAAATGCTATCCGGACATTTATACATAATATCCCAGCCATTGGTAAAATCAAAATAGTAAATGAATTTATGAATAAAGATGAACTTAGCTATGAGCTGAATTACATCTCCAGATTATTTCCAACGAGTTGTCGCTATAGCGGTAAAATCCACGAGCAGGTGGAATCGAGCCTTCTGAGGCACAAAGTAGATATTGAAGTTCAGCATGATGGATATCTTCATCAGCTAAAGACGGATCGTAATATCCCTATTTTGAAGGAAGTGATTGAGGAGAACCCTCAGAGCCCATACTATCACTACCAAATTGCAAAAGAGTATCGTGGGTTGGAGAATCACGAGGAGTCGTATGTTCATTTGAAACAAGCATATACATTGATTACACGAAATGAAGGATATGCCCCTAGTCTTATTGTGAATTTTCTATATGCTATTATTGCATCTGGTAATCTTGAGGAAGGATTGTCAGTTGTTGAGAATGAACAAGATTATCTAAGTAATTATCCAGATTTCTATTTCGTATCAGCTCTTTATCTTCTAGAGCTTATTCTGAGTAATTCTACTAAGTACGGTGAATTAATGCCTTACATAGAACGATTCTATCTTAGGGCTTTAGAGATCGGAGAAACGGCCGAAGAAGGCAGTGTGATAGGATCGGGTAGTTATGCCGCACATCATAATTTGGGTGTGTTCTATGAAGTGACAGGAGATATTGAAAAAGCAAAGGAGCAGTATATTTTCGCAAAGGCATTTGATTATCGTCCTTCTATTGAAAGGTTATCAAACTTATTATAGAATTCCCAAAAAAGAGCCTTGTGAGGGCTCTATTTGATTTTATGGGTTTTCAAACAGGTACTATAAGGAAATATAAGTCTGATATATAAGTTCAATCGTTCATCAGCGAATTTGGGGAACAGCTAAATATTTTTGTGGATAACAATCAGGAATACAATACCTTTGATGTATATCGAAAACTTGAAGAAGAAATGGATCGCAAGAAATAAATCAGTGATGACGTCTCTTTCGCATGATACACAAAAAGTTCGAATGTCTATTCATTGTGTTACCTTCATAGTCGATACATACTATATACGCTTCTTCAATAGGGCGGCCGACCAACACTGGAGCGAGCGCACCACATGGATGTGGGAATAACAAATAACATGGAGGTGAAACCACATGATTATCCATCACAATATTGCGGCTGTGAACGCACAGCGTCCATTAGGTACGAGCACAGAAGTGGCGGCTTCTAACAACGTAGAGAAGCTGTCTTCGGAACTTCGGATCAATCGTGCAGATGATGACGCTGCACGATTGGAAATATCCCAGAAAGCGCGGGATCGTATTCGTAGTGTGGATAGAGCTGAGATGAGCGCACAAGATAGAATCTCGCTCGTTCAAACAGCTGAAAGCGCTTTGGAAGAAATATACCATAATCTTCAACATATGCGTGAATTAGCTATTCAAGCTTCAAGGGCTACTATTGAAAATGTTGATCGTGAGAAACGACAGTTCGAAGTGAATGAGTTGGCTGGGAAGATTTCGCGGATCGCGACGGATACGGAGTTTAATAACGAGAAGTTACTGAATGGTACATTCGTAGATAGCCTATTCCGTATCGGTGACATGAGTGGAGAAGCATTGAAAGTGGGACGCCAGGTTACAACAGAGGATCATGAACTGAAGGACGCTGCGGGTAGTGTCGTTGGAACATGGCGAACAGCAGCTGCTACGACGAAAGCAGAAGATGAAGCACCTGAATCAGCTTCAGGTGCTGGTGATGGAACACAAGGAGTACCAGCTAAGTCCGCAATGGCTGCCGGTTATTTTAACTCTGAAGGCGTTAGATTAGTTGCTTCAGCTGTTGCGTTAGATGCTAGCAGTGTCGTTACGCTTGGGGTTGTCATTACCACACAATCAACGGCGAATGCCGCAATCACTACGATTAACAATGCACTGAACACTGTCTCTGAAGAACGTTCTAAGTTGGTTGTGAACCAGAAGCATTTGGAGCACAGAATCAACAACTTGAGTGCTACTTCTGAGAGCTTGCCCGCTGCTGAATCACGTATTCGTGATGAGAATACGGCGGAAGAAATGGTAGATGTCACGAAGAATAACATTCATACGCAAGCGGAGCAAGCGATGTTGGCACAAGCTAACCAACGGCCACAAGGTATTGTACAATTGCTTGGTTAGGATTCAGTGATGTGAAGGGACCTTAGAATGTCTAGGGTCCCTTCAATTCTATAAACTTAGAGATAGGCGATGAATTGGCAGAGACTTGTATCCTGAATTCCTGCAGCTACCGATGATTGGAGATCATATTCTCAATAGGCGAGCATATTTACATTTGACACCACCCACTTCTGGTGTTATATTCCTAAAGTAAGCGCTTGCTTAATTAATTTGAACACGAAGGGAATGTTGATGTATGCAAGGGAAAGTGAAATGGTTTAATGCTGAAAAAGGTTATGGTTTCTTGGAAACAGTTGAGGGTAACGACGTATTCGTACATTTCTCCGCAATTCAAACAGATGGTTTTAAATCATTGGATGAAGGTCAAGAAGTTGAATTCGAAGTTGTTGATGGCGCTCGCGGACCGCAAGCAGCTAACGTAACCAAATTATAATACGTCCGGCATTTGCCGAA
The DNA here is from genome assembly GCF_051550225.1 of Paenibacillus sp. FA6. Lineage (NCBI taxonomy): Bacteria > Bacillati > Bacillota > Bacilli > Caryophanales > Paenibacillaceae > Paenibacillus > Paenibacillus sp. FA6. Next base: position 5,643,936 of record NZ_CP188820.1, read on the forward strand.
CCAATATAGTTGGAATGATGGTTGTTAACTGAAATCATAAAGTTCAGGCCCTGGATGAATCCAGGGTCTTTATTTGTTATCCCTTCCTTCGCATGATGATATGGAAGTATTATACATGTTTCTGTCTTACTCATAATGGTTAAGTAAGGATTACACTCGTGTGTTTCATTCTTCTAAAATCCAAAGATGAGACTTCCTAATATCATCGTTTTACTAGATTTATGTAGGTGGAATGTAAGAGTTTACATTTTGGTATTAGTCACGAAATTACCTTTTTACTTAGCGTTAACACTTGTGATATAATGATTATGCAAAGGAGGAGTGCCTTATGAATTTCAGTATTCGTGGTCAACAGATTGAGGTAACAGATGCTTTGAAGGAGTATGTTGATAAGAAGCTTAGTAGGCTTACGAAGTATTTCGACGAACCTCTGATGACAGATGGTAATGTTACTTTGGGTGCTAATCGTGGGTTACACAGGGTAGAGGTAACAATCCCATTGCCAGGTCTCATGCTCCGAGCAGAAGATCATAGTGATGATATGTATTCATCCATTGATGCGGTTGTGGACAAGCTTGAACGTCAGATTCGCAAGCACAAGACGAAGCTTAATCGTAAGTTCCGTCAAGATGGAAGTCTGAAGACGCTATTCTCTGAGGGATCGGGTGCAGCAGGTTCGATCGCAAATGGCGACATGGAAGACGAATTGGAAGTTGTACGTACGAAGCGCTTTTTCCTTAAGCCTATGGATATTGAAGAAGCTATTCTACAGATGAATATGGTTGGTCATAATTTCTTTGTATTCTCTAATATTGATAATCAAGCAGTGAATGTTGTGTACAAGCGTAATGATGGTAAATATGGTCTAATCGAACAAAGTTAGTTAGACAAAAGTCCAGTCGATTCACGCAGTTCACAGTCAGGAAGCTTCGTTTAATTGGTATATATTATTAAAATGAGCCCCTATCCGTGCAACGGATAGGGCTCTTTGTGCGTATATATAGAAAGAGTGAACTAAGGTAACGTAGTCCCTAGTTCATTCTATAGTAGGAAGTGTTATAGTAATTTAGTGGTAAAGAAGAGACATCACGTGTTGCGGCATCGGTTGCAAACTGTTACAATTTATGCAAACCAATCATTAAAGGAATCAATTTCATTATTAACCCTCGAAGTTAAGAAGTTGGTTCTACCATCTGTTTGAACGAAAGGGGTTAACCATGTTAGGACTTGTAAAGAAAATTTTCGGCGACACCAACGAGCGTGATGTCAAACGTCTTATGAAGACGGTCGAACTAATCAACCAAATGGAACCAGAATATGTGGCACTCTCGGATGAACAACTGAAAGCTAAGACGGATCAATTCCGTGCTCGCCTTGAGAAAGGTGAATCGATAGATGAGATTTTGCCAGAGGCATTTGCAACGGTTCGAGAAGCTTCGAAGCGTACGCTTCAGATGCGTCATTTCGATGTACAGTTAGTGGGCGGTATGGCACTTCATGAAGGCAGAATTGCTGAGATGAAGACTGGTGAAGGTAAGACTCTTGTAGGAACTCTCCCTGTGTATTTGAATGCACTGTCGGGTAAAGGTGTGCACGTGGTCACGGTGAACGATTATTTAGCACAACGGGATAGCCAACAGATGGGACTAATATATGAATTTCTAGGCATGACAGTTGGGGTCAACATGAATGGTATGGATCATGCAGACAAACAAGTAGCCTATGCCTGCGATATTACTTATGGTACGAATAATGAATTCGGCTTCGATTACTTGCGTGACAACATGGTGTTGTACAAAGAGCAAATGGTACAACGTCCATTGTCTTTCTGTGTTATAGATGAAGTCGATTCCATTCTTGTGGATGAAGCACGTACGCCGTTGATCATTTCAGGACAAGCTGAGAAGTCGACGGAACTGTATTACACAGCAGATCGCTTTGTGAAGCGTCTAGAGGCCGAAGAGGACTACACTGTTGATATTAAGGTGAAGTCAGTTGCACTTACGGAGAAGGGTGCAAACAAGGCGGAGAAGGCTTTCGGTATTGAGAACCTGTATGATCATGCGAATGTAACACTGAATCACCATATCGTACAAGCTCTGAAGGCGAATGTTATTATGCGTCTTGACGTAGACTACGTTGTAGCGGATGAAGAAGTGATGATCGTAGATGAATTCACAGGGCGTCTGATGCAAGGTCGTCGCTATAGCGATGGGCTGCATCAAGCGATCGAAGCGAAGGAAGGCTTGGAAGTACAGAACGAGAGTATGACACTTGCTACTATTACATTCCAGAACTATTTCCGGATGTATCGTAAGTTAGCGGGTATGACAGGTACAGCGAAGACAGAGGAAGAAGAATTCAAGAAGATCTATGGCTTGGAAGTTCTTCAAGTGCCAACCAATAAGCCGAATCAACGTCAAGATATGCCAGATATCGTGTATAAGAGCGAGAAGGGCAAGTTCACGGCTGTTGTTGAGGAAATTGTTGAACGTCATAAGAATAACCAACCTATATTGGTCGGTACGATATCTATCGAGAATTCAGAGCTTGTCTCCGAGATGTTGAAGCGAAAAGGTGTGAAGCATCGCGTTCTTAATGCGAAATATCATGCTGAAGAAGCTGAAATTGTCTCACAAGCAGGACAACCAGGTATAGTAACGATTGCTACTAACATGGCGGGTCGGGGAACAGATATTATATTAGGTGACGGTGTACCAGAAGTCGGCGGCTTGCATATTATTGGTACAGAGCGTCATGAATCTCGTCGTATTGATAATCAGCTTCGTGGACGTGCAGGGCGTCAAGGTGACCCTGGATCTACTCAGTTCTACTTGTCTCTAGGTGATGAATTGATGAAACGTTTCGGTGCGGATAATGTACTGGCTATGATGGATCGTCTCGGATTTGAAGAAGATCAACCTATTGAGAGCAAGATGATTACGCGTGCTGTAGAATCTGCTCAGAAGCGTGTAGAAGGCAACAACTTCGATGCGCGGAAGAACGTGCTTCAGTATGATGACGTTATGAATCAACAGCGGGAGATTATTTATAAGCAACGCCGTGAAATTCTGGAGTCGGAGAATATTAAGGGTATTGTTATGGAAATGATCAAAGGCGTAGTTGATCGAGTGGTTACAGCACATTGTACTGATGACATTCCTGAGAACTGGGAGCTACAAGAAGTTGCGGATTACATGAATAGTAAGCTTTTGGAAGAAGGAACGATCACTCGTGATGATCTATGGGCTAAAGAAAAAGAAGACATCATAGAATATATCTATAGTCGCGTGGAGACGAAGTATAACGAACGCGAAGAGCGTATTGGCTCTGAGCTAGTACGAGAATTCGAGAAGGTTATTGTGCTTCGTTCTGTGGATAGTAAATGGATGAATCATATTGATGCGATGGATCAGCTTCGCCAAGGGATTCATTTACGTGCATATGGTGGTACAGATCCGTTGCGTGAATATCAATTTGAAGGTTTCCAAATGTTTAATGAGATGACAGCTAATATTCAGGAAGAAGTCTCGAATTACATTATGAAGGCACAGATTGAAGGCAACCAGGAACGTCAAGCGGTCGTTGACGAGACGAAAGTATCTACGAATAGTGAACCAGCCGAGAAGAATCCGGTGCATGTTGGTCAGCAGATCGGTCGTAACGATCCATGCCCATGCGGCAGTGGTAAGAAATTTAAACAGTGTCATGGTCAGTCATCATAAGAGTAAGTGAGACGCAGGAATAGGACTCCCTTAATTCTAGGAGGGCTCAGAAGTTACGTTCATTCTCTATAAGGGACTGGGTACGTGTACTGATGATCCTTCTGAATTGAGGGATTTTCTGATAGTGAAAAGAGACAATATGGCAGAGGTGACGTGAAAATTATGATCGATCCAAGTATAAGACATGATCTACGTGAAATGAGTAGTAAATTAACTAACCTAAGGGGGTCTCTTTGACTTAGATCTTAAGCAAGAGATGATCTCTAATTTCGAAGAGAAGATGGCTGCTCCTGATTTCTGGGATGATAGTGAGAAGGCACAAGGCTTGATTGCTGAGCTTAATGCTGTGAAGTCTTCCATTGATGAATATGAGAAGCTCCAAAGCGAGTACGATGATATTGAAATGATGGCAGAACTAGTAGATGAAGAGGAAGAAGAATCCTTATTCACAGAGATTGCAGAATCTACACGTTCTCTTAAAAAGAAACTGGGTGAATTCGAGCTCGGTCTGCTATTGAGCGAACCTTATGATAAGATGAACGCTATTCTAGAACTTCATCCTGGTGCCGGTGGCACAGAGTCGCAAGATTGGGGAGAGATGCTTCTCAGAATGTACACTCGTTGGGCAGATAAGCGTGGCTTCAAAGTCGAGACGATGGACTATCTTGCGGGTGATGAAGCAGGTATCAAAAGTGTGACCCTGTTGATTAAGGGCTTTAATGCCTATGGTTATCTCAAAGCTGAGAAGGGTGTGCATCGACTGGTACGAATTTCGCCTTTTGACTCCTCGGGAAGACGTCATACGTCATTCGTATCCTGCGATGTTGTACCTGAGATTACAGAGGATGCGGAAGTGGAGATTCGTACAGAGGATTTGAAGATTGATACTTTTCGTGCTACGGGAGCTGGTGGACAGCATATCAATACAACGGATTCGGCCGTACGTATTACTCATATTCCAACAGGTATCGTCGTAGCGAGTCAGGCTGAACGTTCTCAGATCAAGAATCGGAACTGGGCGATGACGGCCCTTCGATCCAAATTAGTGGAGCGTAAGCTCGAAGAACAACGCCAAGAGTTGGCGGAGATCCGTGGGGAACATTCGGATATTGCTTGGGGGAGCCAGATTCGCTCCTATGTATTCCATCCCTACAGCATGGTGAAGGATCACCGTACATCTGTCGAGACAGGTAATATAGGTGCAGTGATGGATGGAGATATCAATATCTTTATCGATGGATTTCTACGTAGCCAACTTAAAGTGGCTGAAAGTGAATAAAGGATACGGAATTCCTACACGCTAACATGTGTAGGGATTTTTTTGGGAACAAGAAATCTCACACTCATCAATAGCTAGTAGCGATTCGGAGTAACGCCGCCATCGGTGAACACAAACTCCAGATGCCGTAATCGAAGAATGCAAGGTCGTGGAGATCATAAATTCCAGATGTCGTAATCGAAGATTACAAGGCGTGGCGACTATATACACGCGAAAAGTGCAGCACTCACGAAAGTAGACAGATGAGGATCGAGTAGTTGTATTAAGTACACTTAATTAGCGGGAAAAGTAGGGGAAGAGAGAAATAGTTGCACAAGGTACAGTTAAAATGGGGATAACGGTCAAAAGTAGGGATTTCCAGTAATTTAGATGTACTATGTGCAACTGTAGTTAGCGTTTGGAGGATTTGGTCGAATATAGATGTACTTTATACAACTAAAGGTGATCGACGCGTGTACTTTCTGAGACTGTGGTGATCAACGCGTGTATTTTTTACAGTTATGATGATTCTCGCGTATGTTTTCTAAAACTAATGGTGGCTGACGGGTGTAGCTTTTTCACCAAGGACGCGGTTAGAGGTTTTCTTAGTAAAAAGTTGAGAGGAGAACAACACGAAAATGGCACAATCATCACGTAATCGCAGATCCAGAGGGTGGATTCCCATGAATGGACCTGCAAGGCATGTTTTGGATACGATATGTATTATTGTTGGATCTTTTATAATCGCGGTAGGATTTAATTTGTTCTTTCTACCTAATGGGATCGCTTCGGGTGGCGTATCAGGGCTTTCTGTGCTAGGTGAGGCATGGCTCGGATTAGAACCTGCGTTTACACAATGGGCTTTCAATATTCCTTTGTTCGTATTGGGGTTTCTACTGCTAGGTAAAGATTATGGTATTCGCTCCTTGCTTGGAAGTATTATTTTACCCTTATTCGTATTGATGACGAAAGATTGGCCTATTCCGACGGCTAACCCTTTGCTTGCTTCTATATATGGGGGAATATGTGTTGGGCTCGGGATAGGTCTCGTATTTCGCGGACGTGGATCTACAGGAGGACTGACGATACTGGCGCAGGTTATTCAGAAAATAAGCGGTCTCAGCTTCTCTTTGTGTGTGGTGTTATTGGATGGGACGGTGATTATTCTAGCCGCGTTTGTTATGTCCATGGAGCAGGCGTTGTATGCGTTAGTTGCTTTGTATGTCACAGGCAAGGTGATTGATACCGTGGAGCTAGGATTTAATTACACGAAGGTCGCCTACATTATATCGGATCATACAGAATCGATTACAGCTGCTATTCTTCAGGATCTGGATCGGGGATTAACGAAGTTAAATGCGCAAGGTGGCTTCACAGGGGATGATCGCACCGTACTAATGGTAGTTGTAGGACAGAATGAAGTGACGCGATTGAAGACGTTGGTTCAGACGGTGGATCGAGATGCTTTTGTCATTATTAGCAATGCGCATGAAGTTCTGGGAGAAGGATTTAAACGACAAGTGTAGTAAATAAATAACTCAACTTCCCCAAAAGTTGTTCTGGTGCGAAAGTTGAGTTATTCACAGAGCTTGTACAGCGTACTACCCCTTAACAGCAGAACCCACTGTCATAGCTCGCTCAACCTGTTCACTGAAGAACAAGTATACGATGACCATAGGTAGGCTGGCGATGGTCATGACTGCACCCATACCTCCCCAGTCTGTACTGTACTGTCCTTGGAAGAAGAGTAGTCCAAGTGGGAGTGTCTTCATGGAATCATCTGAGATTAGAATATTGGCTAGCATAAATTCATTCCAATTGTTCAGGAATTGGAAGATGATGACCGTGGCAATGGCCGGGGTCACCACGGGTATGACGATTCGTAGAAACAATCGATATACATTGGCTCCATCCATACAGGCAGCTTCTTCAATTTCTAATGGAATTTCACGCATGAAGCCGTAGAAGATCAGAGATGAGAAAGGTAGACCGATAGCGATATATGGAATAATAAGAGCACCATAAGTATTGGCTAAATGGAAATCTTTCACGAGAATAGCTAGCGGAATCATTATGACTTGCAGTGGCATGAACATACCGATAATCATGTAGATTCTAACACTTTCACGTAACTTCCAGCGTAATCGAGCTATAGCGAAAGAGAACATCAGGGAAAAGATAACGATGAACAGAGTAGATACAGTAGCTACAATCACACTGTTCATGAAATATTGTGGGAGACTAAATTGGGTCCATGCATTTACATAATTCTCGAAGCGAAAATGGGTAGGTAGACCAAATGGATTGGTTACAAATATTTCGTTGTTATTCTTAAGTGAATATGAAATCATCCAGAACAGCGGATAGACGGATATTAGGAAATAAATCCATAAGGGAAACTGTAGAAGGATTGCTTTTATTCGTTGCATAACGATCTCTCCTTTCTTAGGTGACTGACATTAAATTTCTTCTTTGCGATCAAATACTTTGTTAATGATAATAGTCGCTAGTAATGAAATGGCAACCAGAAGGACGGAAATAGCGGATGCATAGCCATAATTACTTTCTAGGAATGCATAACGATAGATCATAAAGGTCTGAGTATAGTTGCTGGTACCCGGTCCACCATTCGTCATAATAAGCATTTGTACGAAGGCGCCGATACCCGAAGTGATGGCGATAATGAAACAGAATTTGAACGTTTCTCTCATCAAGGGAAGCGTTACTTTGCGATGAGCCATCCATTTACTACAACCATCGATAGTTGCTGCCTCATAGTACTGCTCGGGGATAGACTTTACACCTGCATAGAGCAGGCTGAATTGGTAGCCCATGAACTGCCAAGCATTAACAAAGGCGATAGCAATAATAGACACACTCGGCGATGTTAACCAGTTCTGCTGGTAGGGAATATGCAGAGCTTGGAATAATTTATTAATGAGACCGTTCGTAGGATCGTACATCGCGATCCATAGTTGACATACAACGGTAACGGATAGAATGACCGGTATGAAATAGGCTGTTTTTAATATTTTTCTAAATTTAACTCGTGGATCTGCACAAGCAAGCGCCAAGATGGTACCTAGCCCGATTTGAAAGACGACAAGGACAATGGCGAAGATAAGCCCATTCTTTAGCGACGTATATAGAAGGGGATCATCAAACATATCCCTGTAATTATCAAGACCATTAAACACAGCGGTACTCAATCCATCCCATTCAAAAAAGCTACGATACATCGTTTGTACAACAGGATAAATCAGCACGATAGAGTAGACGAGTAATGCTGGAAGAAGGAAGATAAGAATAGCTTTCTTGTTGCTTAAATATCGATTCATAATTGAAGCCCACTCCTTTCCTTGGAAACAATACCCCCTGATAACCTCATAACTGAAGCATCAAGGGGAGTCTATTATGATCTTACTTATCTTTTTTACTTATTTTGCTTAGATAGAATGAGGTTTAAGCTCTTTACGAATTGTTCTACAGAATAGCCATCAACTAAGATGTTCTGTGTATTATCATCGAGAACATTCTTGATCGAGACATTATTCAGCGCTGTAGCATATCCGGTAGCATTGGGAAGAACTTCTTCTGCGAGACGTTTCATCATGGCAGGTACTTCTGCAGTGACTTCTTTATCAATCTTCACAGATACAATCGGACTTCCAAGTTGCGAATATTTGTATTCAGCAGCTTTTTGAGCTAGGAAGCTTGCCACTTTGACAGCTAATTCTTGATCCTTCGTTGCTGGTGACACTGCGTATCCTCCTGGAGAGGGAGAGCCGTTAATGACGAACTTCGTTTTCTCATAGGTCTCTTCATCTTTGGCAGGCCAGTACATCCAATCGACGTTATCACCTAGCTTCTCTTGAGAGCTGTAAATCTCCCATTGTCCGTTGACGAACATAGCTGCTTTTCCTGTATAGAACAAGGAGGAAGCTTGATCATAGTTCGTGTTGGTAGCATTGACATCGAAGAGTCCTGCTTGTTGTAATTTCTTCAATTGTTCAGCTGCTGTGATGAAAGGTTCTGACAATTGGGTAGTTCCCACTTCTTCTAGCTTTCCGTATCCACTCGCTTCTTCACGTGTAACGAATCCTTGATAGAGTGCGGTTGTGATCCATTTCTCTTTAGCGAAGATCGAGAGGGGAATGATTCCCTTAGCTTTCAACTTCTCTGCAGCAGCGGCTAATTGATCAATCGTCTTGATTGGAAGCTCGATACCAGCATCTTTGAAAATTTGCTTATTGTAATAAAGAATTTGGAACTCAATTCCGGTGAAGGGATAGGCGTAGACATGACCATCAGGTGCGACTAATCGACCTTCAACACCTGGGTTGAGCTTTTCTTTAAAAGCAGCGGTCTCAGCTTGATCGTCTAATAGTAGAACATTCTTAGATTTTGCGAACGTCTGTAAGGTTACCCAATCTGTTTCATATATGTCGGGCATATTTCCAGTTGCCGCAAAGGTCTTCAACTTTTGATTCCCATCTTGCACGGCTGGCTCAAGTATAATCTCAACATTCGGCATCGCTACCTTAAGTTCGTTTACGGCATAATCGAATGGTTTAGATGTATCATCATCGAAATGCTGGGCATATACCTTGAGTGTTGTCTTAGCAGCAGCGGTATTGTTGCTCGAGCTTGCGGTGTTATTATTCGAATTACTACCGGAACAAGCAGCGAGCAGTAAAGAGAACATGGAGAGTGTGACTAGAGTAGCTAGTGATTTAGACCAGGATTTTTTCATGTTAGACCCCACTTTTCTTAAATGTCTACCTCTTAGGCAACCGGATAATAATAGCTGGTAACGCTTTCAAGGTGATGTGTTTATTATAGATTCGTTTCGTTATTAGGATAATGCATTAATCGGGCACAATATGGAAAAATCGGGACAATAAAAAACGAATCTATCAAAGATTCGCCTATTTCTTGTAAAGTTGTTCGAATTCAGAGGGGGATATACCGAATCTCTTTTTAAAGGACTTACTGAAATAGTTAGGGTCATTGTATCCTAATTTCTCAGCGATCGTTGAGAGCTTCATCTGCCCTATGACAAGAAGTTCCTTGGCTTCTTTCATGCGATAGTAGGTGATGTAATCCACGGCGGAAATTCGAGCTTCTTTCTTAAATACTTTACGTAAATAACTAGGGTCAACGAAAAGAGCTTGCGCGACTCCTTCAACGGATAGTTCTGAATCATGATAGTTTTCTCTGATATATGTTTTAGCGGATAAGAACAATCGATATGACTTTGAAGGGCGAATATTCTCTCTAAGACGTAGACTTTTACGATAAAGTTCAATGATCCAAGCTTCCGCTTCATCCCATGAATGGAACTTCTTCAGTTGCTGTTCGGGAGAGAAAGTTGTCCCCCAAACCTGTTCAGGCGTCATCCCCGACTCAATGATGAAAGAAAGACACAGATTTAGAAGTGCCACAAGGTACTTATGCGCGGAATCACTAGCGATGTCTGTTCGTCTTATATCTTGTAGGACTCGGTGTAATTCATCTTCTATAGCTGTAAATTCTCTCATTCTAAGAGATAATATAATTGTTTCTTGTGCTTCAAAAGAGAGGGTGTCCGTGACCTCCATTGCGATCCTATCCTTAGGAGGCGAGTAGGTTGTCCTATCTGAGGCTAGAGCGATATCCTCAAGGGCTTGTTTGACACGCTGTAATGTAGCTGTAAATTCCTCTTTGTTAAAAGGTTTGAGTAGATAGTCTTGTACACCGAGACGAATCGCCTTTCTTGCATAATCAAATTCACTATGCCCAGTGACGAATACAATACACATATTGGGGTGTGTCTGTTTCAATCGTTCTGCTAATTGCAAACCATCGATATGTGGCATAGAGATATCAATAAAAGCTAAATCCGGATCATTCTGCGATGCTTCCTCCAAAGCTTCCCTTCCGTTAGGAGCTTCACAGCAAATGCGGAATCCATGACTGGCCCAGTCTAGTTTGCTACGCATGTAGTCTCTGAACAACGGTTCATCATCCACGATCATTACTTTATACATGTAGTTCTCCTTTAGGTTGTGTATTGGGAATTGTAATTTCGACAAGGGTGCCCTGACCTTCAGTGCTCTGAACGGTAACACCATACATGTCACCATAATATAGCTTAACTCTCTCGTGAACACTATATATTCCGATAGATGTCGGCTTTTCAATCTTATGTCTAAAGTTCATCAACTGAGACAAGAGAGATGGAGACATTCCGACACCATTGTCTTCTACTTGAATAATGACATTATTCCCTTGAGCATGTGCAGATATCCGAATGAAGCCACGATGATCGCTCATCTTGAGACCGTGATAGATAGCATTCTCTACAAGGGGTTGTAGGGATAGCTTAGGAACGTCTACCCTTTGTAATTCATCAGGAATGTGGATATCATATCGCAGAATATCGGGATTGCGAATCTGCATAATCATGAGATAACCATTAACAATTTTAGCTTCTTCTGCGAGTGTGATAATCTCACTGCCTTTACTCAGAATGACACGGTAGAAATCTGCGAGGGCCTTCGTTGTATCTCTTGCCTCTTCTGCACGATCCATATCCGCCAACACGTAGATGGTATCTAGTGTGTTATAAAGAAAGTGGGGTTTAATCTGAGCATGGATCAGTGCAAGCTCATACTCTCGTTTATGCAGCTGATCATTCTCAACGGTGATAATAAGCTGTTTAATTCGTTCGATCATCATATTGAAGACGGATGCTAGCAAACCTGTCTCATCCTGTGTAGTGATAGTGGCAGAGACGTTTAAGTCTCCTTCCTTCACTTTACGCATCGTTTTGGTAAGCTGGAGCAGGGGGTTGACGATGATTCTGGATAAGAAGCCAGCTCCTAGAAGCGAGAGGAACAGACATACAAGACCTATGGCGATAGTCATCCAGATGTTATGTTGAATAGCACTAGTTAGTGTTGTCATTCCGTTAATGTTCACTAAATTCCAGTTCATGATGTCATAGCCAATGACGGTAAGAAGTTGTTGTCCTGCTGAACTATCTATCATTGTGGAGAACGGTGTGCTAGAGGATACGATGGGTTGTTCGTATATGGTCTCAAAGGGCTGTAAGAGCACTTTTGTATCAGAGCTTGCGATGATTCGTTGATTGGCGTCGACTATGAAGTATGATTTAGACAAATCCTGTGTTTCCCCTCCTCCGAGAAAGGAAGAGAAGCTTGTTTCTGGTACATTTATAAAAAGAGTACCTAATCTGTTTCCGCTATCTACGTCAATAACGACCTTTCCGAGAGTTAAGATAGGCACTTCTGGATTACTGACTAGATAATCACGTTTCATCATGGGGAACCACCGATCCATTCCGAAGCTTCCTTTGGAGATGATCTGTTGTATCATTCCACTCTTGAATACCTCCTGATCGGCCACGTTTATATTAGAATAGGAGGTGTAGATATGATGGTCTGTATCGATGAAGATAGCTGAATCTACATCTGTAAACAAAATAAGGTCAATGGAAAGTTTACTTTGAATTTGGCGTCTAAACTGTAGTTCTTGTAGGGAATTCCGTTCTTTTGGAGAATTATTAATGATACGGTTCATGTCAGTGGCGATAATATTCGCACTGTTCTCTGCATTGGTAATGATGGAATTGATTTGGGAGATAATGAGCTTAGATTCATCCAACACATTCTGTTCCATATTCTGAATGGTGGAATGTCTAAAGTTATAGCTAGATAGAAAGCCGGAGATGAATAGTGGAATAATAATGAGTGGGAGAAAAATAAGGATGATTTTTCGAATGATTTGTAATCGTCCGAACCATTCAAACAAAGTGTTGAATCGTTTCACGATAAGACCTCCAGTGGTTTCGTAAAGTATAAGAAGGTATAAGTTTTCTAAAATGCCGGCACAGCTGTTTCTATTTGACCGTTATGCTAAGGTCATATTACTATACCTTAATTATTCGAATAATCAACAGGAGTATGAAGGCTAAAGGTGTTGTATTTATATTAACTCGGTTGTATAATAATACATACTTATTATAGCGGTTTTGTTCAGGGTCGATGAGAGAGGGGATACGAAAATCATGGCAGTGGAATCTAAGATTAGGGTAGCGATTATCGGTTCAACAGGTTATGGCGGAGTAGAATTAATTCGCTTGTTACAGGGGCATCCAAGAGTGGATATAACCTCTGTTATTTCATCTTCAAGTGCGGGAGTTCCTATTTCTAAGGGGTTTCCACATTTAACAGATATTATTATGGAGAACTTGGACGATCTAGATATACAGAATATGGTGAGTAAGGCTGACGTTGTGTTCGCAGCAACACCTTCTGGGGTGAGTACACCACTAGTTCCGAAGCTCCTTCAAGCGGGGCTAAAGGTGATAGATTTATCTGGTGACTTCCGAATTAAGGATGGCGCGACGTATGAGCAGTGGTATAAGCATCCAGCGGCTGATCCTGCTTATGTTGAGCAGGCGGTATACGGGCTTTGCGAAGTGTATGGTGACCTCGTTGCGGGTGTGGATTTCATATCTAATCCAGGATGTTTCCCGACAGCAACGCTGCTTGGGCTTATTCCAGCAATAGAAGCAGGATGGATCGATGCATCGAGCATTATTATTGATGCCAAGTCAGGTGTATCAGGAGCAGGTCGTGGAACGAGCTTAACGGCGCATTATGCAGAGATTAATGAGAATTTAAAAGCTTATAAAGTAAATAAACATCAGCATATACCAGAAATTGAGCAGGTACTTAGCGATGTGTTGGGCGAGAAGGTCACGGTGACGTTTACCACGCACTTGGTACCCATGACGCGCGGAATTATGAGTACGATGTATGCTCAGGTGACTGGAGAACATACGCAGGCTGATTTTGTTGAGTTGTATCGAGACTATTACAAAGGTCGACCTTTTGTAAGGGTAAGAGAAGATGGTGTATGGCCAGCGACGAAGGAAGTATCAGGCTCCAATTACTGTGATATGGGATTCTTGGTAGATGATCGAACAGGAAGAATAACGATTATTTCTGTCGTTGATAATATTGTAAAAGGCGCTTCGGGCCAAGCGATTCAGAATTTGAACCTGATGATGGGATGGGAGGAGAATCTCGGTTTAGGTTACACGCCAGTGTATCCGTAAGTCGAGGAAATTAACTATGGGACATGACAAAAAGTTGAGTGAAGAAGCTGTGGGGCAAGAAGTGGGATCGAGTGAAACAACTGTAGGGCAGGGCGTGGAGTTGAGTGAACAACCTGTCGGACATGGCAAATACGCGGTAGTTGAGGGCGGCTCGATTATAACGCCGAAGGGGTTCAGCGCAGGCGGAGTACACTGTGGATTGAAAAAGACGGAGCGCCATGATATCGGCGCCATTGTATGTGAGGTGGTGGCCACAGCAGCGGCTGTGTATACCACCAGCGTGTTCCAAGCGGCGCCACTGAAGGTGACGCGCGAGAGTCTTGTCGACGGCAAGCTACGAGCCGTCGTGGTCAATAGCGGCAACGCCAACGCTTGCACAGGGCAGCAAGGCGAAGCTGATGCCTATGCTATGCGGGCGGCGATGGCCCGCCAGCTCGGCGTGGCGGAGCTGGATGTGGCTGTCGCGTCGACAGGCGTGATCGGCGAGCTGCTCAAGATGGACTGCGTGCACGCAGGCATCGAGGCATTGCCGCCGCGTCTTAGCCAAGACGAAGTCGGCGCGGAGGACTTCTCACAAGCCATCCTCACCACGGATTTGGTGAAGAAGGAAGCTTGTGTATCTGTTGTAGTTGACGGCAAGGAAATTATTATTGCCGGAGCAGCGAAGGGGTCAGGGATGATACATCCGAATATGGCCACGATGCTGGCTTTTATGACGACAGATGCCAACATCGATCAAGTGGCACTGCAGCAACTGATGCGACAAGCTACGGATCTCACGTTCAACATGATTACCGTAGATGGTGACACAAGCACGAATGATATGCTCATTACGATGGCGAGTGGACTTGCAGGCAACCAGAGTCTGAACTCGACTCACCCGGATTGGGCTGCTTTCGCAGATGCTTTCACGTATGTATGTCAGAAGCTAGCTATGGCGATTGCTCGCGATGGTGAGGGTGCTACTAGATTGGTTGAAGTTGTGGTACACGGAGCAGTCAGTGACAACTCGGCAAGAGTCATTGCGAAGACGGTTGTGGGTTCAAGTCTTGTGAAGTCTGCGGTGTTCGGAGCGGATGCGAACTGGGGACGAATCATCGCTGCTGTAGGGCGAGCAGGTGAACCTGTGAATCCAGAGCAGGTAGATATCCAATTGGGGCCTATCTCGGTGCTCGAGGGATCACGACCGGTTGTTTTTGATGAAGAGGAAGCTTTGGTCTATTTAAAAGGTGATACGGTACGTATATTTGTAGACCTACATGGCGGTCAAGGGCAAGCGACGGCATGGGGCTGCGATTTAACATATGATTATGTGCGAATTAATGCGGCATATCGGACTTGATTAGCAGTTAGGACAAACTGCATGCAGAATGCGCGGGAATGTACGCATACACCACGCAGAGCGCGGGTGGAATGCTGTCGTGGATTCCGCCACTGACGTCGAACCAAACCAGCCTAACGTACGCGAACGAACAGAATGAACACAACGCATGGGAACAAACACAATGAACACAACGTACGCGAACAAACACAATGAACACAACGCACGGGAACAAACATAAGCGAGCAAACGTAACGAACACAAACGAACGTAACAAATCGCCTTCATGCCAACACGTGTGCGGAATAGTTGCATAAACAGCACTTAATTAAGAAGAAAAGTAAGAAAAGCGAGAAGTAGTTGCAAAAAATACAGTTAAAGTAGGCAAAACGACGAAAATGGGGAACTTCCAGTAATTTAGATGTACTTTTTGCAACTAGAATTAGGATAAGTGGAGTTCGGTCGAATTTAAGTGTACTTTCTGCAACTATTGTTGATGTTGATGTTGATGTTGATGTTGATGTTGATGTTGTGCGGGTAAAGAGCAGGTGGATGGCATTAGCGTTTTTCTTAGAGAAGTTTATGCCTCTGATGCTAGCGATACTTTGGATTGCTTTCAGGTGTCCGTATCTGCGAGAAATATCAGAATTGTATAAAGAAGATGACTTTTTAAATAACCTCTTATACAGTTCTGATATTCAATGAGAGGGGAAGATTATTGTATGGGGACGAGTATGAAAGGTCAAGAGAAGGGACAGCATCAAGTCACAAGCAAAGGACAAGGGAGCTTCGTGATGAAGTGCGGTGGAAGTACGCTTGCAGCGTTACCCGATTCCTTCTTCCATGACCTGAGACAATTGCAGGAGAGTGGGGTACAGCCTGTCATCGTTCATGGTGGTGGACCGGCAATCTCCGATAATCTCGCGAAGCTCGGGATTGAGAGTGAATTCGTCAATGGGTTGCGTAAGACGACGGAGGATGTCCTTGATGTGGTCGAGATGGTGCTGTCTGGCAGCATTAATAAGCAAATTGTGCGGCGGATTCAGAATGTCGGTGGTCGCGCATGGGGCCTTTCAGGTGTGGATGGTTCCCTTATTCAAGCGAAGCCTGTAGCTAATAGCGCAGAGGTAGGTTGGGTTGGTGAGGTTACACATGTTGAAGCTACTCTTATTCAAGGGGTGCAGAACATGGGTTATATCCCGGTAATTGCACCTATTGGTATAGATAAGTCAGGACAACGATACAACATTAACGCAGACACAGCCGCGGGAGCTGTCGCTTCACATTTGGGTGTGGAGCGGATGATTGTTGTAACAGATGTACCTGGGATTATGCAAACGGTGAATGGTGAGAAAGTAGTCTTGCCTTCGGTTACTATGCAGCAGATAAATGATATGATTGGGACAGGAGAAATCTACGGTGGAATGATCCCGAAAGTGCGCGCAGCGATGAGCTGCATCCACGGGGATGTTCAAGAAGTTGTGATTGTAGATGGTAGTGAACCGAAGGTACTAAGTCGTGTTATGCAAGGTGAAACGATAGGAACTCGAATTGCTCGAGGGTAACATAGTAGATTAATAGAATGGAGTGAAATAAGACATGGCAAATTTAGTGGGTCAGCATGATCAATTGAAAGATAAACCGAAAGATCAACCGACAAGTGCTTTGTTCCCAACATATGCTCGTTACCCGATTAGCTTGGTCAAAGGACAAGGAAGCTGGTTATGGGATGATCAAGGCAATAAATACTTGGATTTCATGTGTGGGTTAGCGGTAACGAATTTGGGTCATGCCCCGGAAAAGGTAAAAGAGAAGCTGAAGCAGCAACTTGATGAGTTATGGCATGTATCGAACCTCTTCCAAATTCCGAATCAGGAGAAGGCAGCGTCCTTGCTAACATCGGTCTCATGTGCGGATGCGGTATTCTTTTGTAATAGTGGAGCAGAGGCGAATGAAGCAGCTATTAAATTGGCCCGTCGTTATCATCAAAAGGTTAAAGGAACTGGACGTTATGAAGTCATTACGTTCAATCAGTCCTTTCATGGACGCACATTAGCTACGCTGACTGCCACAGGTCAGGATAAGGTGAAGGAAGGATTCTTACCACTTCCAGCTGGATTTAAGACGGTACCATTGCATGATCTAGATGCGCTGAAGGCTGCCATTTCGGACCAGACAGCTGCGATTATGTTGGAGATGGTACTTGCTGAAGGCGGCGTATTAGTAGCACAACCGGAGTTCGTGCAGGCTGTTGCTGAATTGTGTAAGCAAGAGGGATTGCTCCTGATTATCGATGAGATTCAGACGGGTATGGGCCGTACAGGTAAATGGTTCGCTCATGAGCATTATGGAGTTGAACCGGATATTTTCACAGTTGCTAAGGGTATCGCGAGTGGATTCCCAGCGGGTGCTATGCTAGGCAAGGAATATTTGCGCGAAGCATTTACGGCAGGCAGTCATGGTTCGACCTTTGGTGGAACACCGCTTGCCACAGCAGCGATCATTGCTACAATTGAGACGATGAAGGAAGATGATGTTCCTAAGCTTGCTGCGAAGGCGAGTGAATACTTATTCGCGAAGTTGAATGAGGAGCTTAAGGGGAATCCTTTTGTCAAAGAAATCCGTGGACTGGGGCTGCTGGTTGGTATCGAGTGTGTGGAGCCAGTAGGTACTCTTGTGCTGGAAGGACAACAACGTGGACTCTTATTTATAAATGCCGGACCAAACGTCATTCGTTTGTTGCCGAACCTCTATGTGACGGAGCAGGAGATTGATCAGGCTGTAGCGATTGTGGCAGATCTAATTCGCGAACATACGAAGGTAAAGACGGTCTAGGCGGGAACGAAATAGTTGTCGGATCGTAGCATAGGTAGGGTTAATAGTTTGAAAAGTAGAGATTTAGCGGTCTAGTGCTACCTTGTAGATAATTAGTTGTATTACGTGTATCTAATTAGAATGAAAGTTAGAGTTGGAGTGGAATAGTTGCAAAATATACAGTTAAAAGTGGGGATTACGGGTAAAATGGGTGTTTCCCAGTAAGTTAGATGTCCTTTCTGCAACTAAAACTCGCAGAAGGGCAATTTAGCCAAATTTAAGTGTACTTTCTGCAACTGTTTGATTTGGATGTCGACGGTTGAAGTTGACGTTGAAGTTGACTTTGACGTTGAAGTTGACATTGAAGTTGAAGTTGGCATTAACGCAACTATTAAAGATTGGTGTTTGATAAGCATTAGAATAATGAATGGAGGCTTCGACGAATGAAGCAGAGTGAACAGCAACAAGTAATTGATCTAAAGGGTCGTGATTTCATCGAACTGGATGATTTCACAACAGAAGAGATTCAATATTTAATCGATTTAGCGATTGAGATTAAGACTAAGCACAAGAATGGTGAGGTATACCAGCCGCTTAAGGGCAAGACGATCGGACTTATTTTCGAGAAATCCTCGACACGTACGCGGGTGTCTTTTGAAGTGGGAGCTTTTCAATTGGGGGCGCATGCGCTCTTCTTGAGCAAGAATGATATCCAGCTGGGACGTGGGGAGATCATTAGCGATACAGCACAAGTGTTATCACGTTATTTGGACGGGATGATGATCCGTACTTTCGGTCATGAGAATGTGATTGATTTAGCGCGTTATGCGACTGTACCGGTTATTAATGGACTTAGCGATCTTGCGCATCCTTGTCAGGTTCTAGCGGACTATCAGACCGTGTATGAGCACAAAGGGAAGCTACAAGGATTGAAGCTCGCTTATATTGGTGATGGCAATAATATGGCACATTCTCTGATGATCGGTGGCGCCAAGCTTGGTGTTCATGTATCGGTAGCTACGCCTGAGGGTTATGAGCCGGATGCGTCTGTTGTGAAAGAATGTCTTGAGATTGCTCGTGAGACAGGAGCGCAGATCATCGTTACTCGCAGTCCACAAGAAGCCGTTAAAGATGCAGATGTGATCTATACGGATGTATGGGCGAGTATGGGATTTGAAGAGGAACAGAAAGTTCGGGAAGCCGCTTTTAAAGACTATCAAGTGGATGAACTGCTAGTTCAAGGCGCGAAGAGTGACTATCTCTTCATGCATTGCCTACCCGCACATCGTGGTGAAGAAGTGAGCGAAGGCGTGATTGACGGAAGTAATTCTGTTATTTTCGACCAAGCAGAGAACCGTCTTCATGCACAAAAGGCTTTAATGGCCGCGTTGATGGGATAATTAATTCATAGTATGATTGGTTAAGGATATTTACTATGATGAGTAGTTGCTAAAAGTTCGATGTCGAATAGACCTCTTGATAACCTTCGTGATCAAAAGATGACTTTTTGAACTACCTCTAGAAACAAGGGATATTGCAGAAAGTAGCGGTTATCCTACACTACTATAGATATATGGAAGGGAAGTTATCGTGCATGGCAAAGGAAAAGATTGTACTCGCCTACTCCGGGGGATTGGATACATCGATCATTCTGAAATGGCTTAAAGAAACATACGATGCAGAGATTATTGCGTTCACGGCAGATGTGGGGCAAAAGGAAGAGTTAGACGGTTTGGAGGAAAAAGCGCTCGCAACGGGTGCATCCAAAGTGTATATTGATGACTTACGCGATGAATTCGCGAATGACTTCATCTATCCGATGTTCCAATCGGGAGCATTGTATGAAGGTCAATATTTACTAGGAACGAGTATTGCTCGTCCATTAATCGCCAAGCGTATGGTTGATATTGCTCGTGCTGAAGGGGCAACAATGATTGCTCACGGGGCTACGGGTAAAGGGAATGACCAGGTTCGTTTTGAACTAGGTGTTGCGGCGCTTGCGCCAGATATCAAGGTTATCGCGCCATGGCGTCTGGAAGAATTCCGTAATGATTTCCCAGGACGCGCTGAGATGATATCGTATGCAGAGAAGCATGATATCCCAGTTACAGCATCCGCGGCGAAGTCTTACTCGATGGATCGTAACTTGCTACATATTAGCTATGAGAGCGGTGTGCTCGAAGATCCTTGGTTCGACCCAAGTGCTCTTGAGAACAAGGACATGTTCCTGCTGAGCGTATCCCCAGAGGATGCACCAGATGAAGCAGAATACTTGGAGCTTGAATTTGCACAAGGTGATTGCGTAGCTCTTAATGGTAAGAAACTCAGCCCACTACAGGTCATGGAACAACTGAATGAACTTGGTGGTAAACATGGGATCGGTCGCGTTGATATGGTGGAGAACCGCTTCGTCGGCATGAAGAGCCGTGGTGTGTATGAGACTCCGGGTGGTACAATCCTATTCACAGCTCATCGCAAAATGGAGTCGATTACGATGGATCGTGAAGTGATGAACCTACGCGATAGCCTGATCACTCGTTACAGTACACTTGTATACAATGGCTTCTGGTTCGCACCAGAACGTCTAGCTCTGCAAGCGCTCGTGAAGGAGAGTCAGAACAATGTGACCGGTACAGTACGCGTTAAGTTGTACAAAGGAAATATTATCGGAGCGGGTGTGAAGAGCCCAGTCAGCTTGTACAATCCGGACATTGCTACAATGGAAGCAGATCCGTCACAAGCTTATGATCAAGGTGATGCTACTGGATTCATCAATCTCAATGCTTTGCGCCTTAAAGTGGCAGCAGGCGTTCAACAAAGTAAATAATTCGGAATTTATTATAGTGCGAGTTGAAAAGGTTTCTTTTGAACAACCACTAATACATTTAGCTTAAAGGCAGCAAGTGCCGCTCCTTGTCTATTTGAAAAAAAGGAGCGGCCCTCTGTTGTTATATGAAGGGAGAACGAATCATGAGCAAACTATGGGGAGGGCGCTTTACGAAGCAGACCAACCATCTGGTGGAGGAGTATACAGCTTCCATCGGCTTCGATCAGGCGCTTGCAGAAGAAGACATTCAGGGTAGCCTGGCGCATGTAACGATGCTTGGTAAATGCGGTATCGTGCCAGAGGAAGATGCAGAGACCATTCGCGAGGGATTGAAGAAGGTATTAGCCAAAATACGTTCCGGTGAAATTGTGTTCTCTGTCTCAGATGAGGATATCCATATGAATATCGAGAAGAATCTCATAGATGAGATCGGACCCGTAGGTGGAAAGCTACATACAGGACGAAGCCGTAATGATCAGGTTGCTACGGACATGCACTTGTATTTACGCAAACGCGTCGTCGCTCTGACGGCTATGTTGCAGGAAGTACAAGCAGCGCTGATCACTCAGGCGAAAGATAATTTGGATACGATCGTTCCAGGGTATACGCATCTACAACGAGCACAGCCGATTCTATTTGCCCATCATTTGATGGCATATGTGTCGATGTTCGGACGCGATGCTGAACGTCTGATGGATAGCTATAAGCGGATTAATATTCTGCCACTTGGTGCAGGAGCACTTGCTGGTACAACGTTCCCGATTGATCGTCATTTCGTAGCTGAGCAACTTGGATTCGATGGCGTGTATGAGAACAGTCTAGATGCTGTAAGTGATCGTGATTTCATCGTAGAATTTCTAGCGAATGCTTCGCTCATCATGACGCATCTATCTCGACTCAGTGAGGAACTCGTGTTGTGGAGCAGCACGGAATTTGGTTTTGTTGAGCTCG
This sequence comes from Paenibacillus sp. FA6, assembly GCF_051550225.1. Lineage (NCBI taxonomy): Bacteria > Bacillati > Bacillota > Bacilli > Caryophanales > Paenibacillaceae > Paenibacillus > Paenibacillus sp. FA6. The sequence goes on from NZ_CP188820.1 coordinate 5,665,959, forward strand.
ATGATGCGTTCTGTACAGGTAGTAGCATTATGCCTCAGAAGAAGAATCCAGACGTTCCCGAATTAGTGCGTGGTAAGACAGGACGTGTCTATGGGAATTTGATGGGGCTTCTCACGGTGTTGAAGTCGCTACCTCTGGCCTATAACAAGGATATGCAGGAAGATAAGGAAGGCATGTTCGATACAGTGGCAACACTTGAAGGTGCCCTTCAATTATTCGCTCCGATGATCGCAACGATGAAAGTGAACAAAGGTCGGATGCGTGAAGCTGTGAATAAGGACTTCTCCAATGCAACAGATATTGCCGATTTCCTCGTGGGCAAGGGATTACCTTTCCGTCAAGCACATGAAGTGATTGGCAAGACGGTACTTTACTGTATTCAGAACAATAAATATTTGCTAGATCTGACGCTGGAGGAGTTCCAGGAGTTCTCAGCATTATTCGATGAGCGAATATATGATGTGTTACAACCGGAAGCGGTTGTGAATGCACGGAATGTATATGGCGGAACAGCTACGGTACAAGTTGCAGCAGCGATTGAACGTAGTGAAGTGAAGCTGCAATCCGCGAAGCAGTGGGTTGAGCAACACGACGAAGAGTCACAATACAAATAGCTTAACCTTTTAGATTACCCAAAAGCCTCCAAACCTGCGAATGAATAGCGGGGATGGAGGCTTTTTGACATGAAAAGATTCCCATCATTAAAAAGTTTATTTACAGCGTAACAATGTTATGTTACATTGATATTGAAGGAGGAGATTAAGGTGGATGATGACTTAATATCAAAGAAAGAATTGCTAGAGATCACCGGTATTTCTTATGGTCAACTGTATCGCTGGAAACGAAAGAGCCTGATCCCAGAGGATTGGTTTATACGTAAGTCCTCCTATACGGGGCAGGAAACCTTTTTTCCTAGGGACAAAATCATTTCTCGCGTCGATAAAATTATGAACATGAAAGATGAACTTTCCTTGGATGAGCTTGCAGATGTATTCTCACCTAATGCAGGGGAGACATCCCTATCGTCGATTCAATTAATTGCACGCAACATTGTGTCGACGGTGACATTGGACCTATACGTTGAACTCCAGGGACAACAGGAGCATTTCACATTTGATAATATACTGTGTCTATACATACTAGAGAAGTTGCTTCAGAGCGGTGAACTGTCGCGAGATGAGGGAGTATTACTCGTAAGTACGATGGAAGAACATTATGGTAAGTTGGCTGGCAAGAGCAGTGAATTGATCCTTATCCGCAAGATGGGCGTATCTGCATTGTTTCTTACGGAATCAGCAGATCGATTGTATTTTGACAATGGTGTGAAATGGGTTATTCGTTTACCTCTTGCATCTAGTATTGAGGAATTGAAGTTAAGACTGAGTGAGGGTGGGAGTGAGGGATAAAGATGGAACAGCAACCTAGGAATGATCTGAATATATCTGGGATCGGGCGAACGGGCGGTGGTTGTTATAAGAACGTTAGGATCGATGGCGTGGGCAAAGTTGGCGGGGACATTGATTGTTTAAAGTTCATATGTAACGGTACCGTGGGGATCGAGGGCTCACTTCATGCGGAATCGATGAACATCAATGGGACGGCAAAGGTGGAGGGAGCTGTTACGTTGGATGAGATGGTGATTGGCGGAATGGCTACATTTAAGGATGAAGTACATTGTCGCTCCGTCGCCATTAATGGTAGAGCATCTATGGATAAGAGTCTAAAGAGCGATAGGGTGGAAGTAGGAGGGACGTTAAAGGCTAAAGGGGATGTGCAGTGTGAGGCTTTTTCTGTCAAAGGACAATTTACGATTGACGGATTGCTGAACGCCGATCAAGTGGACATTAAGCTGAATCTACCTTGCTCCGCACATGAGATCGGAGGAGAACATATTGTTGTGAGGAAATGGAAGAACCTCCGGTTCTGGGAACAATTGCAGTTTGGTTTCTCAGCCCGATTAAAGGCACATATGATTGAGGGTGACCAAGTTGATCTGGAGCATACGGAGGCAGATACCGTTCGCGGGAACGACGTGAGTATTGGGCCGGGGTGCACCATTCGGCTAGTGGAATATAAGAATACAATTCATCGGGATCCTGAAGCGAAGATTGGATCTTGTGTACGAATATAATGATGGACTTAGAGTATGAACGAATATAACGATGAACGTAGAAAGGGAGGTACAAATATGAAGTTAGGCGGGGATAGATCGGATTCAGGTACAGGTACAGGTACAGGTACAGGTACAGGTGTAACACGATTGAATGATCTGCGGATTACTGGCAATGGTAGTTCGGGTGGGGGTCAGTACGATAAGGTTAAAATAATGGGAGATAGTATGATCTATGGGGACGTGGAATGTACTCTTTTCAAATGTACGGGAACAGCATCTGTAGAGGGAGCTCTCAAATCAGGAAGCGTTAGCTGCCAAGGAAATATGAAGGTCCACCAAGGGTTGCACAGCGAAACCATTACCATTCAGGGAGATCTTGAAGTGCTGGGGGATTTGTCTGCTGGAACGTTGAAGGTAAATGGGGAAATTAGAGTGGAAGGCAATATGAATGTGGAGAAGATGAAGGGGCAAGGTACCTTGGTTATTTCGGGGGACTGTCAGGCTGAAGAAGTGATGATACGGGGTTCTGTGGACATAGGGAATATGTTGAATGCGGAAGTTATTGAAATAAAGTTGTACGGTCCGAGTCGTGCACGTGAAATTGGCGGAGGTAAGATCACCATTAACAAAGCGATGATGATTCCGCTCATTGGGAAATACTCTCCTGGTGCCTATGGTGCCATGCAAGCAGATAGCATTGAAGGGGATGAAATTCACTTAGAGAATACAAAAGCCTCTGTCGTTCGTGGACGCAATGTCTATATTGGAGCAGGGTGTGAGATTGGTCTCGTTGAATATAGGGACGAATATAAGCAAGATAACGGAGCGGTAGTGGGTCAATACCAAAGAATATAGGAGCTCTCTTATCGAAGAGTAAGCCAAGTAGTTCGGAAACATTCGCTAATTGTATATGGTGCTAAACATGAAAAGCGGCGTCCCGGTAGGGGCACCGTAGAGTATAAATTTCACTTGATTCTCTATTCCTTATATTTCCGCAGAGACGGGTACCATCCTTGGAGAAGGACGGTACCCGTCTCTGCTTGTCTGTTCTTTTTGGAGTTATGGGGAAAGCAGAAGGGAGAGTCGAAGAGTTGTATGGTCGGATCATTGAATAGTTGCACAACGTGTATCTATTTTGAAGGAAAGGAGTGGAGAAGAAGGAATAGTTGTAAAAATGGCAGTTAAAAATGGTGATACGCTGAAAAGTGGGGTTTTTCTGTAAATTAGATGCTGTTTGTGCAACTGAAGTTAGCGCCAGTGGAATAAGGCTGGATTTAGATGTACTTTAAGCACTTATTTGGAGTAACTAACTGGTTAGTGTTTAACGGTGGAAGGGGATCTGCCTCATCCGCGCCTCCCCCGCCACGTTCTCCCCGTCCTTGTCTCTCTCGCTCCTTGTCCCTAGCCCCGTTATCCCGCCCTGCGTTCCCCCTGTCCCCGCCTACCTTGGCTACGATCTGTCCCCCCGCAACTCCATGCTCCAATATCCAACCTCCCTCATTCCTTCGGTCTATATGGATTCACCTTCACTTCAAAAGTTCGGACCACTCACGCCATCCTCGATGATTTGCTTCTCTTTCGGAGCGGTTGGCGTATCTATATTCAATGGCTCCTCTGGGTGAATGCTAATGATACGCTTCTGTGGAAGGTATGTATCGCGCGAGATGCGTATTCTTTGTTGGACGACACCATCCACTTTTTTAATCTGATAAGTATCGACGACATAGCCTATCGTTCCATTCTGGAGAACTTCCTGAGCCCCGACGGGTAATGTGGAGTTCTTGACGTATTTGTTAGAAGAGGTGAGAGTCTCAACGACAATCGATTCAATATCATATCGTATATTCTTAGGGAAGGTACCAAAGAATTTAACCGTAAGGGTTCGGTCTATGACTATCGCCTGGATTAACAAATATTTGCCCGTATTGTTCTTGAATCGGAAATTTATCGACCCTGTAGCGAAGGTTGCATCCTGACCTTTAGGTAAGTAGCTGACTGGTAGGGAGTGGCTTCTTCGTTCCACAATATCCAGCCCCGTTCGAATTGCCGCACTATAGAGAGTACTAGATACTTGGCAGATTCCTCCCCCAATCCCAGGCACCAACTTTCCATTCAGAATAACAGGGGCTTCGCGGAACCCATATTGCTTCTCTGCAAGAGCGATTACCTTCCCGTAATCAAATACTTCTCCTGGCTTCAATATCATGCCATTCGTTGCTTGTGCTGCAGAATTAACATTGAACACTCTCCCCTGACCACTTGTTCTTAAATGGGTGGAGAATTCCATGATTTTACGCTCTATACCTTCATCTTTTAAATCTTCAATGGTAATCATGGGACGTTCTAACGTGAAAGGAAGTTCGCAAGTAAGCGGATCTTCGGCATCATGCTCCAATCTAACGAAATTCTGCGGGATTAAAGAAGTCATGCGGTTAGTTAAGGTTTTCCAATCTAATCGATATGCTGAAATTTCAGGTGTATACACGACTTTATCATTTGTGGTGATGCGCCGGGTGGCATTAACAGGTACGCCGAACTGATTCTTTTCCCATGCCTCGTTATATATTGATTTCATGGAAGCGGGATTCCAGTGTGATGTGATAACAAAGCTGCTCTCGAAATGCCAACGGTAAGCGATGCGCTCAAACATGTTTCCCTCTCGTAATTTCAATATAGCTCTGCGAAAATCATCTGCTTCATAATGCACACCAGCATCGGCTAGAGTCCACTTGGAGTGTGCTATGGATTTGGATGGATTGTTAATGGTGATATGGAGCGGCAGTTGCTCCAGTCTATGGATTCTATCATCGAGTTCCTGCAGTACAATCTCAGTGGTTAACCCTCCTACAACCCATCCTGACAATATTGTTCCTTTAGGTAGTTTATCTTGCTGTGAATATAGATATAAGGAACCGAACAGGGTGGACCCAATGATGACTATGGCTGTAACTATTATTAGAATGATATGGAAATTCTTCACAGTTTATCTACCTTCTCTCTTATTGGCCGCGATTCACGCACTTATATATTGTATGTAAGAAGATTGGGATAATTTCGGGTACTCAAATGGTAACAATTTTGTTACAATATAAAATAGTGATGTTTCTTAGAGGTTTTTAAAGGAAATGGCTGGATCGTGTCGAAATTGTATTGGCTGATATTTAGGAATTGGGAAGTGATAATGTGATTGAAATGCAGGATGTATGGAAGACGTATAAGAATGGAACCCATGCTTTACAGGGGGTGTCCGTAAAGATTGACCGTAACGAGTTCGTATATGTGGTAGGTCCCTCTGGAGCAGGTAAATCGACATTCATGAAGCTTATTTATAGAGAAGAAGTTCCAACTAAAGGTCAAATTTCAGTTAACGGGTTCAATTTGGGTAAGCTGAAGCAACGTAAAATTCCTTACGTGCGCCGGAATATAGGTGTTGTCTTTCAAGATTTCAGACTGCTACCTCGTATGACAGCGTATGAGAATGTTGCTTTTGCAATGGAAGCTATTGAAATGCCGAAGCGTGTGATTAAGAAGCGGGTTATGGAAGTACTAGATATGGTTGGATTGAAGAACAAAGCTGGACGTGAACCAGATCAACTCTCAGGTGGAGAGCAGCAACGGATTGCCATTGCTAGAGCGATTGTCAACAATCCATCGGTCATTATTGCGGACGAGCCTACAGGTAATCTAGACCCCGAGACTTCCTGGGGAATTATGCAACTCCTTGACGAGATTAACTTCCGCGGGACAACGATTGTGATGGCAACACATAACAAGGATATCGTGAATAGCATGCGCAAAAGAGTTATCGCGATTGAACAGGGTAACATTGTCAGAGACCAGGCGAGAGGGGAGTACGGGTATGAATTTTAACACCTTCTTGCGGCATCTGCGAGAAGGGTGCAAGAACGTATTTCGTAATGGATGGATGTCGATAGCTTCTATCACTTCCATCGTTGTGTCCCTTTTCGTTTTGGGTGTGTTTATTTTATTAGTGCTTAATGTAAATCAGTTGGCGGATGACGTCGATAGCAAGGTTCAGATTAGTGCGTACTTGAATCTTGATGTCGATCAGAAGATGCGTGAAACGATTAATACAGAGATTGGTCTCATACCTGAGGTTAGCAAAGTTACCTTTGTTTCCAAAGAACAAGGGCTGAAGGAATTTACTGAACGCTTAGGGGAAGATGGTAAGGAACTTCTTTCAGGATTCGATAAAGACAATAATCCGCTACCCGATACGTTGGTGGTTGAGGTTATTGAAGCAACAACAGTAGTTCAAGTAGCCGAGAAGATTACAGCACTGAATGAAAGTCATCCGGAGTCTCCTATCATGAAGGTGAAGTATGGTGAGGGAGCTGTCGAGAAGCTATTCAAGATTACTCGTGCTGTACGTAATATAGGATTTATATTCGTTGGTGTTCTCGGAGTGATGTCCATGTTTCTTATATCCAATACGATTAGAGTTACGATTCTAGCTCGTCGTCGTGAGATTAGCATTATGAAATTGGTAGGAGCAACCAACTACTTCATTCGCTGGCCTTTCTTTATAGAAGGTGCGCTCATCGGCGGAATAGGTTCTTTAGCCACATTGGGTCTTCTCTTTATAGGTTATGGTCAGTTGGTACAGGCCGTAAGCTGGGATGTTTCCTTAGGAATCACACTGATTCCATTATCTGATACATGGCTGTTGTTGAGTATTCTTATGCTCTCTATAGGTATATTGATCGGCATCTGGGGAAGTACCGTTTCTATTCGTAAATTTTTGAAAGTATAGTATTGAGAGCTTTCGGACATGCCTAACGGCTGACGTGGACGATATATATTATAGCATTAGAATTTGGCTAAAAATGCGAGTTCAAAAAGTGACTTTTTGAACCACCTCTAAAAGGATGGCGAAACCAATTTGAAGAAGATAAATCTAATATTGGTTGTTATTTTGGCAGCGACCATGATATTTCAACCTACTGATACCTATGCGAAGAAGCAAACGGTAAGTCAGATTGAGAAGGAATTGAAGGTTCTACAGGAACGAGCGCAGCAAGCAAAGAAGACACAGGAGAAAGCAGCCTCTCAGAAGGTGGAAGCACAGCATTATAAGGAGAAGAATATCGAGTATTTGCATTCTGTACTGGATGAAATTGATACCGTCACGAATAAGCTAGCAGATATTTCAGGGCAACTTGATGAAACGAAGGAAAGCTTAACGCTGGCTGCTACTGAGCTAGATGCTGCAGAAGAACGTATCGCAACGCGTGAGGTGATGTTGGAATCTCGAGTGAGACTGATGTATACGGACGGTACTGTTTCCTATCTGGAAGTGTTAATGGCCTCGACTAGCTTTAGTGATTTCCTTGTGCGAGCCGATTCACTTAAGATGATTGTAGATCAGGATCAGAACTTATTAGTGGAGCATAAGAAGGACAAGGATACTGTCGTTGTGAAGACAGCTGAGTTAGAATTACAGTACGCCAAGGCGGAAACCCTCTATTCGGAAGTAGAAACGCAGAAGGATATACTGAGTGAGAAGGAAGCTGAGAAGAAGGTTCTCATTGCTCAGTTTGACAAAGAAATTGAAGAATCCAATGAGTTAACGGAAGAACAGGAACTGCAGCTAGTTGCTCTTGCCAGTGAACGCTCTACCTTGCTACAAACGAAGAACAAGTTGGTAGCAGAAGAAGCTGCACGGGTAAAAGCTGCAAAGGCCGCTGCTGCTAAGCGGGCAGCCGCTGCTAAAGCAGCAGCTAAGATTACTTCCAAATCTAAACCCTCAGTTGCTAGCTTTAGTGGTGGCGGTGGTCCGTTGATGATGCCGGTAGGAAATGCCAGAATTTCTTCTGGTTATGGTAAACGAACTCATCCCGTAACGGGTGTATTAGGCAAGATGCATAACGGTGTTGATTTCGCTGTGCCACAGGGGACAACGATTCATGCGGCAGAATCAGGAACGATTATCCTTGCTGAATGGTATAGTGGTTACGGAAATGCCGTTATTGTTGACCATGGTGGTGGCATGTGGACGTTATATGGACATATTCGCCAAGGGGGTATCTCGGTTAAAGTAGGTGACCGTGTTAGTCGTGGACAGAAAATTGCGGAGTCTGGAAATACGGGCCAAAGTACGGGGCCACATTTACATTTTGAAGTGCGTATTAATGGGAGTGTCGTAAATCCAATGCCTTATATTTAAAGTGTGAGTTCAAAATATGACCTTTTGAACAACCTCTTAAACTCTAAATAATGCTTATCTGACGTAAATATTCTTGACCTTTAGGACATATACTAAGTAAGGTACAATAAGACTGTGAATAGCGTTAGACAGACGCGAAGAAGGCGGTGAACTCAACTTTGTTAAAGAAACGTACGGCGGTACTCATGGTGGTTGTCGCCTTGATAAGCGGTAGTCTACTGACACTTTTTCTAAGTAATTCAAGCAGCTTCGCTGGACAGGCTGCGAGTGGTGAAGGACTATTTGCAAGCATTACTAGTGGCGGGCTGAAATCTACAGAGACTCGAAAGATCGGAGCGGCACTTGACCTCATTGAAGGGAATTACTATAAGGATATTGATCGCAGTGCATTGGTAGATGGCGCGATTAATGGCATGATGCAAGCATTGTCTGATCCTTATTCCACTTATATGGGAAGAGAGACAGCACAACAATTCGAAGAGAGCATTGAGGGTTCTTTTAGTGGGATTGGTGCTGAGGTTTCTCTGAATAATGGCAATGTTACTGTCGTTTCTCCCATTAAAGGATCTCCCGCAGAGAAGGCGGGTATTCGATCGAAGGATGTTCTTCTATCTGTAAACGGAGAATCCTTGGCAGGTCTTGAATTGAATGCTGCTGTTGCTAAGATTCGGGGCGTCAAAGGATCTACAGCAACAATACAAGTGAAACGTGAGGGTGTATCTGAACCTATTGAATATGCTATTGTCCGTGATGATGTCGCTTTAGAAACGGTTAATGCTCGTTTGAGGGATGACGGAATTGGCATTATTGAGATTACCCAGTTCTCTTCAAATACAGCGGAGCGATTCAAGAAGGAATTATTGAATTTGGAGAAAAAAGGGATGAAGGGACTTGTGATTGATGTCCGCAACAACCCTGGTGGTGTACTCTCTGTCGTTATTGATATCTCACAACAATTCGTACCGCAGGGTGAAATGATTGTTCAAGTGGAGGATAAGAATGGCAAGCGTGAGAAGAGCCTTTCCAAAGGCTCAAGCAAATCATATCCGGTCACATTGTTAATGAACAAAGGGAGTGCAAGTGCGTCTGAAATATTGGCAGGAGCGTTACAACAATCCGCTGGTGTGATATTAGTGGGAGATAACTCTTTTGGCAAAGGGACCGTTCAGACAAGCTTCGACAAACAATTGGGTGACGGTAGCTTACTAAAGATTACAATTGCGAAGTGGCTTACACCTGATGGTACTTGGATTCACGAGAAGGGGATTAAGCCGGATATTGCTGTAACGCAACCTGGATACTTCTCTGTAGCACCGATTAACAAGGAGAAGACCCTGAAGTACAACATGAACAGTGAGGATGTAAAAAGTGCTCAAATCATGTTAGACGGACTGGGGATTAAATCAGGTCGTACAGATGGATATTTCGATCAAGGAACTCAAAAAGCTGTGAAGAGCTTCCAGACTAGCCAGAAGATTGAGGCTAATGGTATTATCGATGCCAAGACGGCAGAGGCGTTGGAAACAATGCTGATTAAGCATATACAAGATCCACTAAACGATGAGCAATTGAAACAAGGTATTGCAGAAGTACAGAAGGAAATAAAGGCGATGGCGTCGAACAAGTAAGAAGGCTGAACGTTAGCCTTCTTTTTTTCTTACAGGATAAGAAATTTCTCTTATAATATTAAATATAAGAAAGCATAAGTTTCACATATGAAGAAAGCCTTACTTATGAATGAAGGCGTATGAAGAAAACCTCCTCATGAATGAAGGCGTATGAAGATGGAATAGTTGCATAAACAGCACTTATTTATAAGGAAAAGCAGTGGGAGAGAGAAATAGTTGTAAAAACTGCAGTTAAAAGTAGCGATAACGGCGAAAGTGGACGTTTTCAATAAATTAGATGTACTCTCTGTAACTAAACTGATATACAGGGGGTATTATCCGAATTTAGGTGTGCTTTATGCAACTATTGGTGATTGGCAGGTGGCGGAAGGTGACTATGGCTGGTGATTTGACGTTTAAATCACAGCCACCGGGTCGAAGGATGGTTAGTATCGAATGTGAAAGTAGAAGAACCCTCGGATTAGAACAAAAGAAGAGGAATGGAGTTTACGTTCCGACTTTAACCGCGGATGTAGCTCAGCCCTTTCCACCCACTAATTAACTCTTTCGCCAAGGACGTCGGTGGACACCTTTTTTTAGACTTAGGACTAGCTATGAATGGTTGTGTTAGATTGTGGAGGAGTGTGACTAGACTTTGGATATGGCTTTAGAATTGTTGTGGAATATGACGGACGCTCTAGTACAGCTGTTGACTCAGCCCTTTTATTATATTTCTATTCTGTTTATCCTGTTATTCTATCGGCAACAGATGTTGGTGGAACGGAAGTTATTCCATGTGCGGCTCCATAGTTGGAGTCTACAGGCTTGGCGTACTCTGATAGGTGGCTTGGCAGGTGGTATATGTGTGTCGATCGTGATTGCTTTCCTAGGAATTTCTTTAACTCCAGAAGCAATTATTTGCATATGGGTTGTAACACTAGGTTTGTTACTGCTAGGTGTTCGATATTTGTGTTTGGCCTACTCGATAGGGGTGCTGGGAGTGATTCAGTTTGTTTTGGGATTCTTCCCTAATTGGCAGCCTGTATCCTATCTAGGGAGTATGACCGATGCCGTGAGGGCGCTTGATATACCATCTCTAGTCATCTTGGTGGCTATTCTACATTTGGTTGAGGCTATTCTTGTGAGGAAACAAGGTGCTTCATTTGCCATGCCTCTGTTATTGGAAAGTAAACGAGGAAAGCTAGTGGGAGGGTATCAGATGCAGGCCTTTTGGCCATTGCCACTGTTTCTACTCATTCCTGCCCAGACGACGGGCAATATATTACCTTGGACACCCCTACTTGGGGGAGAGGGTTGGGCTAACGGCTTTAGCATGTTGGCACTCCCTGTCATCATAGGGTTTAGTGAGATGACACAAAGCCTACTGCCTCAAGATAAGGTTAAGAGCACATTCAAGAGGCTCGTAATGTATAGTGTAATTCTTCTGATTATAGGTGCGCTATCTGCCTGGTGGAGTCCACTTATGATTGTGGCTGCACTCGCGAGTTTTTTGTTACACAGAGGGTTGGAGTGGGCTAGTAAAATAGAAGAGCAACGTCGCAATTCGCTGTTCGTTCACCCTGTGCAGGGATTACGTATACTTTCTATTGTGCCCAATAGCCCAGCTGAAGAACTTGGAATTATACCTGGTGAAACACTGCTGAAAGTGAATGGTGTCATTCTGCATACCGAAGAGCAGCTTCACAGCTCCTTAAGAATGAACTCAGCCTTCTGTAAATTGGAAGTGCAGAACTTGGCCGGCGAGAGTAAATATCTTCAGCGTCCCATGTATGCGGGAGATCATCATCAGTTGGGTGTCATTCTTGCTCCGGATCAAGCTGTCAGAGACGTAGCCAACTTGAAACCCGCTAGCATCTATCAGATTGTTGGGATGAAACTCAACACCCGGAAGCGGCTCAGAGTAAGTGGGGAAGATCCGATCACAGAACCTTTAACGCCAGTCACTTTGGCGCTAGCTGAGGCAGCAGCGACGACGGATGGGAAAGTGACAACGGATGGGAAAGTGACAACGTTAACGGACATCGTCCCTGATGACACGGATGTTGTCATTCGATATCCGTGGGATCGTTGATGACGTGGATGGAGTGGTACGATATCCGTAGGATCGTTAATGACGTGGAACATGGTGATGAGTGAACTAAACTTACTTGTTGCGTCCTGCCGATAATTGTGAGCGTATGGTAGGAGATAATAATGGAGATTGAAAGGGACCCAGAGTGTTTGGGTCCCTTTTGGTACATCGCGGGTTGTCGGTGGCATAAGCGACTGTAATTTCTATGCGAGAACAGGGAAGACTGGATGGTTGAAGGAAATGGTTAGATGAACTCCCATGCGCTACGTTGCAGTTCATAGCGGTGGATTCGCGAACCGTTCCCAGTTTCAATTGGGCGAAGCCAGCCTTTGGAACAAAGAGATTGAAGTATTCGGATGGCAGTTCGATGGTTAATACCGAAATGACTAGCTACTCCCTTCGGGCTAAGCGGTTGTGTCAGGGATAGTGCCAAGCGAATGACCTCATTCTCGGATATTGTAGAAAGGATGTTTGGTTGCTCTAGCGCCAGATAGCGATTCAAAAGCATTTGAAGTAAGTTTCTGCAAAGCTCTGGTCGTTCAAAGACATCATCATAAGCGAAGGAAATGACACGGTAACCAATGCTCTGCAGAAACAGCTCCCGATTCAACTCGTCGCAATACTTCTTGCGATCCATATCGCGTACATGTGGGCCATAACCTTTGATTTCTAATATGAATTTCAAGTGTCCTTTCAAGTAAGCGAAATCACCGAAGTAGGATCGATTGCGCCAATCCGCAACCTCGAATTCCGGGTGCAATCCATCGAAGTTTTTATAGAGAGGCCACCAGACATTTTTCAGAAATAGAACTTCTCCATGGTTGTGTCCGCGTTCAAGACGTCCTTTTCGCTCTCCTGAACGGAGATTCAGATGATGCTGAAAGAATACCTGATGCTCCTCCTCAAAGTTTCTCATTCCAATTCAACTCCTTAGTCAATGGACGAGTAGTAACGTTAATCCGTTTGCTTAATAGCGCACACAGAAACGCCCCACTCATCAGATAAGATGGTAGGACGCTCTTCGTCACTAATATATTTTGATTATATCAATATATTTCCAAATAATCTAGAGTCACTAATATGGTCTTTGCAGTGACAATTTAGGAAGATAGACGAGGGAGTATGTGTTCAATAGTTTGATAGGCGAATAGTTGCCGAATAGCCAAACATTCAAATAGCCGAATAACCGAACAACCGAACAACCGAACAACCAAACAGCCAAACGGCCGAATAGTCTGATATTGGAAAGTCGTACAGCCCACCGTACAACCGTACAACAGAATAGTTGCATAATGTGCATTTAATTTGGGAGGAAAGGTAGGAGAGAGAGGAGTAGTTGCAGAAACTACAGTTAAAAGTGGAGATAACGATGAAAAGTCGGATTTTCCAGTAATTAGATGTTGTTTATACAACTAAAACTAGCTAAACAGGAGTTTGGGTGAATTTAGTTGTACTTAATGCAGTTGTTGGAGATGGGAGGATGCGATGGTAGGGTGGGTGCGAGTTCGGTAGGGACCGAATTTGCCCTAGATCGAATTGAACTGGACTACTACCGAATTTTGATGATAAAAAGATGCCGCCCCATCCAGAATGGACGGCACAGCCATTTCCTTTATGGATCTGTGCGTCCTTTGTAAGGATCATCATATCCCCGCATGATCCTCACATCCTCATATCCTATCATGATCAGCATACCTGAGCTTTGAGATAAAGAATGGCAATCTGGGTGCGATCTCGCAGCTGTAGCTTGCTAAGGATATCCGTAATATAATTCTTTACCGTGCCTTCGCTAAGGAAACATTCCTGGGCGATTTCTTTATTGGATAGCCCATCTGAAATGTGGCGGATGATGGTGAGTTCCATGGGCGATAGACCGTACTGAGATAGTGCATTTCCATCAGCATGAGAAGTTGAAGTTGCATTTTCACCCGCAATTACCTGTGGATTTGCTACAGCTGGGGGACGCAAGAAAGTCGTGAGCTTACGGGCAATGTCGGGATGGATTAGGATATCTCCTTCATGCACCGTTTTAATTCCATGGATGATGCGATCGGGTGCGATGTTCTTAAGTAAGTATCCACTCGCGCCGTTCTCCAATGCTTGAATAATATACTCGTCATCATCAAAAGTAGTCAACATCAGTACCCGAGTGTCAGGGAATAGCTTCTTTATCCGCTTCGTTCCCTCGACACCATCACATATCGGCATCCGAATATCCATAAGTACGACATCTACTTGTTGCCCGGATACCATCAACTCTGCCGCATCCGCACCATTTGCTGCACAACCTACGACCTCAATTTCAGCATCCACAGCCATTAATACTTTCAAGCTCTCACGAATAAATTCATCATCATCTACGATCATTAAAGAAATCATCTCGAATCCCCCCTATGTCTATTATGAAACCGTTGTTGGAATACGCTGTGTTGATATGATCCCGTTATTCTTGCTACTTGGAGAATGAAACGGGGTTAGCCGATGCGCGTCTATATAATCTCGCTGCTCTTGTATACGGGTAGTCGCGTTACAACCGTAAATGGATAGGCCCATCGAATATCTACGCTCCCACCAACGAGTTGTATCCTTTCCTGCATACCGCTCATACCCATACCTAGTTGTCTTTTACCCTGAGCTGGAGGCTCGCCCACGATACCGTTATTGCTGACAGACATACGTATTTCGTTATCTTGATAATCAAGAAGGACCTCAATGGATGTAGCCTGCCCATGCCTTAGAGCATTCGTAAGCGCTTCTTGGGCATTCTTGTACAACACAATTTGTATGCTTGGGTACAAGGGGAAGGGAGTGCCTTCGATGGTAAGGCTAGTATGAATCCCTGTTTCTCGACCTATGTTCTCAAGAAGTCGATCAATAGCATACTCATCCTTCAAAGAAGTGATGGGATGCATTCTTTTTACAGTATTACGCATGTTATCCATGCTATCGGATACTTGGTCTCGTATTTGAAGCATCATATCGTATCCACGCGGAGCATCAGTTGGCATGATCTGAATAGCTGCCTCCATCATCATCTTGACACGAATTAGTCGGTGACCGATATCGTCATGCAGTTGTCTAGCTATCCGCTGGCGCTCACTGGATTGAGCTGCAACCTCCACTTGATGATTGAACTCTACAAGTCGTTTACGTGTTTCATCCAGCTCGTAGTGCTTCTTACGAAGTTCATCATAGAGGTGAATGATCTCTTTACGGTCCCCGGTAGCGTGTCTTAATAAGGATAATAAGATAGATAGCAGCAGAAATATGAGGTTCGTACAGATAATCCATAAGGGTTGTTCGTGTTGAAAAGCTAGATTAAGTAGCACAAGATGAATTCCAAATGCCATCAAGCGGAGTAATGAAACAGCCGGCAAGAAAGCATAGGAGAGTAAGGTGGATAGCGATACAAACAACATCAGATGACCATAAGTAGTACATAGCCAAGCAGAAAATATGACTTCCACGCAGAGTATGAGTCTTTTGGCAGAGAGGTTATGTAGAGATCTTTCTAATACTGTGAGGCTCAGAAAGAGCAGCATGACTAAAGTGAATTTCCCGTAATTGTCATACGGATAGATATACATCGAGATAAATGCACTTAAGATAATGATGCTGTAGCGAATCACTGAGAGAGAAGAGGACAAGGTGATCGACATCCTTTATAAATCGAAATAGTCCAAGATGGCTTCATTATAGCATAGGACAGGAATGTGGAAGGAGATGACTTTCGTCACCAATAGCTCATGACCTTTAGGACCTCTTTTATAAAGAAAACGGCAGTATAATAAGTTGTAAAGAATCGAAAAGGATCGAGGGAGCGATGAACATGGCATTTGTAGAAATGAAAGACGTTGTGAAGCGCTACGGGAATACGATTTCGGTGGATCATTTGAATTTAAGCATTCATGAAGGTGAAATATTTGGTCTATTGGGTCCGAATGGAGCAGGGAAGAGTACAACCATTAATATGATGAGTGGGTTAATGAAATTAGATCAAGGAAGTATTATAGTCGACGGTATATCTGTAGAGGAGCGGCCGCTTGATGTAAAGAGACTTATCGGTCTAGTCCCACAGGATCTAGCGTTGTATGAGACTATGACGGCAGCAGATAATGTTACGTTCTTCGCTAAATTATATGGACTGCGAGGTAAATTACGGAAGGAACGAGTGGAGGAGGCGTTAGAGTTTGTCGGCCTACAAGATCGTGCGAAAGAAACACCAGCCACATTCTCTGGGGGGATGAAAAGAAGGCTGAATATTGCGTGTGCGATCATGCATCGTCCGAAGTTAATTATTATGGATGAGCCAACGGTAGGTATTGATCCACAATCACGAAATCATATCCTTGAATCTGTACGCACTTTGAATGCGATGGGATCTACGATTATTTATACAAGTCATTACATGGAAGAAGTAGCAGCGATCTGCGATCGGGTCGCGATTATGGAGCAAGGGCATGTCATCGCATGTGGCACACAACAGGAGCTGCGCGAGCGTGTCTCGAGTGAAGAGAAGATTGTGATCAAGACAACCCAGATTTCAGCCGCCGTGATCGATGAGCTGAAGCTTCATCCGCAAATTTCTAACGTGTCGGTCAATGAAGATAGGATTGAGCTGTATGTGAGTTCTTCCCAACAAGAATTGCAAGATATCTTATTCATCTGTGCCAAACACAATATCATTATACAATCGCTTGCTTGCGAAGAGCCGAATCTAGAGACACTTTTTCTGAATCTTACGGGACGTAAGCTACGTGATTAGGGGGTGGTTGACTTGAGTACATGGACGATTGCTTGGTATGAATTAAGGAGAATGTTCCGCTCGAAGTCGGTAATAATCAACTTGTTCTTACTACCTTTGATACTTATTTTCATACTAGGTACTGTTTTCTCTAGTACATTTAACAACGGTAATCAGGAGTTTACACCCGAAGTCGTGAAAGTTGCTATGGTAGGGGGCGCGGGGACGAAGGATGGTGAGAGTTCTCCATTAGAAGCGTATTTGAAAAGTCCAGAAGTTGCGGAAAGGATAGAGCTACACCAAGTGGATACAAGAGAAGAAGCTGAGCGAAGTGTGCGTGCACGAGAAGTAGATTATGCCGTTATCGTTCCTTCTGATTTCGACACTCAAGTGATGAGTGGTACAGAAGCAAGACTTGAGTTGATTCTTGGACATAGCCGAATAGATAATCTGGTTGCGGGTACGGTATTTGATACTATTTTGGATGAGATGAATCAGAGTCTAGCGGTGTCGTCTGTCATAGGAAATATCGGAGAGAAGCCATTGAACGATACTGGGGGCGTAAACTCGGGTTCGAGTTCAGATGAAAGTTCGAGCATGGGCACAAGAGAAAGTTCTAATTCGAGTGGAAGCTCGAGTTCGGATCAGGCTCCCCCATCCTATGTTACTGTGGGCAAGTTGAACGATTCAGGAGTCTCATCCACGTCTTCCCAGTATTATGCGAGTGCGATGATGATCATGTTCTTGCTATATTCAGGTGGTACGGCCAGTGCAAGTCTATTTAATGAAAAGAGTAATCACACCCTGTACCGTCTTCAGTCGCTACCTATATCATCTGCCCAAATCTTCATGGGTAAAATGCTCGGGAATAGTATTGTAGCCATCTTTCAGGCAACGGTTATTATTACGGTATCTTACCTATTATATGGTGTGAATTGGGGTAATCAGCCGATACTGCTCGCGGTGGTCTGTATATTGCTCGTTGTTGCTTCGATGGCGCTTGCCGCGATGGTGACGCTAATGGTCAGAACCAGTTCAAGTGCCGATGCCATTATGCAGGTTATTATTGTAGCGATGACTTTTCTGAGTGGTGGGTTTATGCCTCTACCTGTAGATATCATTAACCGTATCGGATTGTTGACCGTTAACCATTGGGGAATGGAAAGTTTGTTGCAAATGATGTTACACGCCAACACTATGGAAACGATGAAGAGCATCGGTATGCTGGCAAGTATGTGCCTGATTCTAATTGTAGTGACAGCTGGCTTATATCGAAAGGTGGGATACCATGAATAGCCTAACGATTGCTTGGAACATGATCAAGAGAGTTATCGGAACCCGCAAAGGTATTCTGGTGTATATTGTTCTTCCTTGTATCGTTGTTTCCCTAACAGTGGCACTTCTGGGCGGGACGAGTGGTTCGAAGGTAATTATTCCATATTCGAATCAGGACTCTGGACCAGCAGGGCAACATGTGATTGAAGAATTATCTAGGAATAGTGATTATGTGCTGGAGTTGAAGGAAAGTGAAGGGGAAGTTAGGGACATCATTCTTGGGAAAAAGGGGACACTTGGTCTTTCGATACCAGCCGGATTCACCGAACAGATACTTCTCGGACAAGAACCTCAGATCGCGATGATTGAGCTTACAACTAGTGAAGCAACGTATATGATCAAGATGAGCCTGAATCGCTTAGTTGGGGGAATGGTGCAGACGGCAGGGATGATTGGTAGCATGGATCCAGCGGCAGAGGTGGCGGCTAGTGTGGATGCGGCGGTAGAGGTGGCGAGTAGTACTGAGTTGGGTGGTGGTGCATCGTTGGACGTATTCGCCAAAAGTTTAGAGGAAATCAGCCAACATCGTATTCAATCGGAAAAGACCGACTATCAGCTGTATGCCAATCCGTGGCTCAATAATGTAACAGGATTCACCCTCATGTTCATGATGGGCTTAGTGACAAGTACCGTTAAGATGATCATGGATGACCGCAGGAGCAGGACCATAGCGCGTATCTTTAGCGCTCCGGTAAGATCTTACGAGATCTCAATAGGTCATATGCTTGGGAGCTTATTTGTTGGGTTTATACAAATCGTTGTTATTCTTATTCTTAGTCGTTGGGTACTACAAGTTGACTATGGCATTCCGTTCTTCATGCACTTATTAATTCTTGGTTCTTTCTTGCTAGTGGCTATGGGTATAGCAAGCGCAGTTGCAGGTCTAGTACGCAATCCGAACAATGCAGGCATGTTGAATTCCATCATTATCACACCAACATGTATGCTGGGAGGTTGCTTCTGGCCCCTGTCCATCATGCCGGATTATTTGCAAAAGGCAGCTAATTTCATTCCGCAGAAATGGGCCATTGAGGCGGTTAATCGGATTGCTTCAGGAGGGCATTTGATCGACATTTGGCTTCCGCTCTCTATTCTAGGACTGATGGCAATCATCTTGCTAGCCATTGGATCTGTCATCTTTCGACCTAGTGATACCGGGGTTAATGCGTAAGGAGATAATTAAGAAATGAGCGCTAGAGGCAGGTGGCTGGATTGAGTTGCCTTCTGTGCAACAGCCGCACAGCCGAATAGTGGAACATCTGCGGCGGTTGCTCGGCGACATGCGGTCACACGTGGGTACAGGCGGTCACATGCGACCAGACAGCAGCCACTCGACCGCGATGCCAGCGCTCCCTAATGCTCGCAACCGCCGCAACCGCCGCAACCCCCGCAACCCCCGCAACCCCCCACAAGTTTATTAGATGTATAAAGTGCACTTAATAAGCAGGAAAAGTAGGGATCAAAGGAAATAGTTGCACAACCTGCAGTTAAAAGTGGCGATAACGATAAAAAGTGGAATTTCGAGTAAATTAGATGTAGGTTGTGCAATTAAAATTGGCTGAAGAGGGAAGAGGCTGAATTTAGTTGTACTATATGCAACTATTGGTGCGCCATATCGCCGTTGGTAAATGGAGTAAGTAGAGTGTGCTGATGAGTGTCGTAGTCGAGTGACAGAGTAACCGACAGGATCGCTCCAATCTCCATTCTCCGATCCCCGAGCCCCCTCAACCCCCGCACAAGTGGATTAGATGTATAAAGTGCACTTAATAAGCAGGAAAAGTAGGGATCAAAGGAAATAGTTGCACAACCTACAGTTAAAAGTGGCGATAACGATAAAAAGTGGAATTTCGAGTAAATTAGATGTAGGTTGTGCAATTAAAATTGGCTGAAGAGGGAAGAGGTTGGATTTAGCTGTACTTAATGCAACTACGTGATATATGCAACTGGGTAAGCTTCCGAACCCGAGGGGACAGAGGTGAAGCCACAAGTGGCGCCTGTGGAGGAACAGAGGAGAAGGGTAGGGACAAAAAAGAGACTAGTTTGTATCAACCGACTCTGTGAGTACCTTGTTGTGTAATTGTTTCTAAGGAGCCAAGGAGGCTACGGGTTTACGAGTTCAGACGGAAATTTAAGTAACGATGGACAAGCGAAGGACAGCCACTTAGCGGCTGTCCTTTGTGCTTTGTTTATGGTAAGAACCTGAATCATCCCGTGCGGTGATGAATAGTGAATTGACTAAGCCACGGTTCGCAGTCAAATATTGTAAACGGAACCGTTATTCTTCCTGAAGTTGGCGCAGAACGATGAGTTCTACTCGTCGATTACTCTGACGGCCTAGTTCCGTTCCGTTGTCTCCAACAGGACGAGTATCGGCATAGCCCGCGTATTGAAATCCATCGGCAGGTAACTTCTCTTGTTCAAGGAAGAACCTTAGAATGGACAAGCCTCGTGCACCAGATAACTCCCAGTTATCTCGATACTGAGAAGAGTACTTGATTGGCAAGTTATCTGTGTGACCTTCGATACTAACGATGGTATCAATATTTCTAAAGAGGCTGGCGAGCTTAGATAATACAGGAGCTGAGACTTGTTTGAGATCAGCTTTACCTGTATCGAACACGAACTGATCACTAAGCGTTATAGAGATTCCCTGAGGATTATCAGCCACAAAGATTTGATCCTGGAGATCGTTATCAGATACGTAATTTGAGATAACCGACATTAAGCCTTGCAGTTCTTCTTCCTGCGCTCTGAAGGCCAGCTCACGTTTTGACAACTCTTGATGTTCTTGATCATTCGTCTGATTCCCCTGTCGATCCTGTGAAGGTTCTTGTTCAGCATCAGTTACAGGTGACGTCGTCGGATCTGGATTCTTGTGCGTATATTTATCTGCAGTACCAGTTAGTCCAGAACCTTGTTCGAGAATGGAATCACCCGATTTGAAACTAATATGAAGCGACTGAGTCATTCCTTCATATTTACTTACATCGAGGGAACTCATGGCATACATCATCACGAAAAAAATAAGCAACAATGTAATCAAATCAGCGTAGGTGATGAGCCAACGATCACGACTACTATGCTCGACGTGATCTTGCTTTCGTTGGGCTCGTCTACTCAGTTGCCTCATTCATAGCCCCCCTTTGGGAATTGAGGAGAACGGATATAATCCGTTGGTTCAAGGGAACTGATCTTTTTACGTACAGTTTGGGGATGTTCTCCGTCACGAATGGCAAGAATTCCTTGGAGAATAAGCTCCATATTCTGAATTTCATCAGCACTCTGCGATTTAATTTTGGAAGCAATGGGTAAAAAGATAAGATTAGCACTTGCGACTCCGTACAGTGTTGCAATAAAAGCGACTGCAATGGAAGGACCTAATTGAGTGGGTTCAGATAGATTACCAAGGACATGAATAAGTCCCATGACCGTACCGATAATTCCCATGGTAGGTGCATAGCCACCAGCAGATTCGAATATTTTGGCGTAGCTGGCATGCTTCAATTCTGTTCGATCCATCTCAATCTCCAGAATTTGTCTGACAAGAGCAGAATCGTTCCCATCTACAACCATCTGTATACCTTCACGAAGGAATGAATTGGGGTGATCTTGTGATTGTAGTTCAAGAGCCAGTATACCATTCCGTCTTGAAGTTACGGCCAGATCAACAATATCCTCTATGAGCTGCTCGTTATTGTCTTCTGATCGAACGAAGGCATAGCGAAGAGCTGCAGGAATTTTTTTAAGCTTTGATGCTGGAAAACTAATGGCAACGGCTGCAAATGTTCCGCCAAACACAATAATGGCTGCAGTCGGATGAAATAATCCTGTTAATTGTCCCCCTTCCCAGAGAAAGCCTCCAATGAGCGCGGCAAGGCCGGCTAGAACACCCAATATTGTAACGATATCCATGATTACGAACCACTCCGATCTTAATAGTTAAGGTTTGCATAGCTTATCTGATCCGAGTATAATAAATGGGAACAAATATTCTTATTAAGAATGCATTTCCTGGTAATATATTTATCGGGAAATCTCGACATATACTTTACTATTTTAGATGATAAGGGTGGTATTGGGCAATGAGCGATATTGTGATCAGTAATAAGCCGTTTGAGCTTGAATCGGAATACACCCCGCAAGGCGATCAGCCTACAGCGATAAAGGAATTGGTGGAAGGGCTCAGAAGTGGTAAGAGAGAGCAAACATTGCTTGGTGCAACAGGCACAGGGAAGACGTTCACAATTGCTCAAGTTATCTCCAAAGTAAATCGACCCACACTGGTTATTGCACATAACAAGACCTTGGCTGCACAGCTTGCGGCTGAGTTCAAGGAATTTTTCCCGCATAATTCTGTAGATTACTTCGTGAGTTATTACGATTATTTCCAGCCGGAAGCCTATATTCCTTCCACGGATACGTACATTGAGAAGGATTCAAGCATTAATGAAGAAATCGATAAGCTTCGACACTCAGCGACAAGCTCGTTGTTTGAACGGCGGGATGTCATCATTGTAGCGAGTGTCTCTTGCATCTATGGTCTCGGATCACCGCGTGAATATTCAGACCTACTACTCTCATTACGGGTGGGGATGGAGAAATCGCGTAATGAGATTCTGAGTCGGCTTGTCGATATTCAATATCAGCGTAATGATCTGAATTTTGTGCGTGGAACATTTCGAGTGCGTGGTGATGTGGTAGAAATCTTTCCTGCTTCGAATGGGGAGCGTGCGATTCGTGTTGAAATGTTCGGCGATGAGATTGAGAAGATTACGGAGATCGATGTATTGACTGGCGAATTAGTTGGCGTTCGGGATCACATTGCGATATTCCCAGCATCTCACTTTGTAACGAAAGAAGAGACGATGAAGGTAGCGCTGGTCAACATTGAGCGGGAACTGGAAGAACGATTGGCCGTACTGAAAGAGCAAGGCAAGCTATTGGAGGCGCAGCGACTAGAGCAGCGTACGAGATATGATATTGAAATGATGAATGAAGTCGGATTCTGTTCGGGGATTGAGAACTATTCAGGGCCTTTAACGTTTCGTGAAGCAGGAGCTACTCCTTATACGTTAATGGATTATTTCCCAGAGGATATGCTAGTCGTTGTAGATGAATCCCACGCCACATTGCCGCAGATTCGCGGGATGTATAATGGTGACCGAGCACGTAAGACGATGTTGGTAGATCATGGATTCCGGCTACCTTCAGCGCTAGACAATCGGCCATTAAGGTTCGAAGAGTTCGAGGAGAAAGTCAATCAGATTATCTATGTATCGGCAACACCAGGGCCATTAGAGCTCGAACGTTGCGAGAAGATGGTACAACAGATCATTCGGCCAACGGGGCTTTTGGATCCTATTATCGAGGTTCGCCCAACCAAAGGGCAGATTGATAACTTAATCGAAGAGATTCATCTCCGTATTGCACGTGAGGAGCGGGTGCTCGTCACGACGCTTACGAAGAAGATGTCGGAGGATCTGACGGATTATTTGAAGGAAATTGGCATCAAAGTCAGGTATCTACACTCCGATATCAAGACGCTAGAGCGCTTGGCTATACTTCGCGATTTACGTCTTGGCGTATTCCATGTGTTAATTGGTATTAACTTGTTACGGGAAGGCCTCGATCTACCAGAGGTTTCTCTAGTGGCTATTCTGGATGCAGATAAGGAAGGCTTCCTTCGTTCCGAGCGCTCACTTATTCAGACGAGTGGACGGGCGGCTCGTAACTCTGAAGGATATGTCATCATGTATGGTGATAAAATAACAGATTCCATGCGCAAGGCGATCGACGAAACAACACGTCGGCGTACGATTCAGATCGCTTATAATGAGAAGCATGGCATTACACCACAGACGATTCGCAAAAAAGTACGAGATGTGATTGAAGCTACGAAAGTGGCTGAATCGAAATCGGACTATCTGACAGGGAATCTATCGAAAATGACGAAGAAAGACCGTCAGACGGTCATGCAACGGCTTGAGCAGGAAATGAAGGAAGCAGCGAAGAACCTGCAGTTCGAACGAGCGGCAGAGCTGCGTGACGCCTTATTAGAGCTAAGAGCAGAGTAAACTCAGTTAAGTGCAATACTTTAAGGAGATGATGATGATCGATGGCAATTGATAATATAGTGATTAAGGGTGCGAGAGCACATAATTTGAAAAATATAGATATCACGATTCCGAGGGACCGTTTTGTCGTAATAACAGGGCTAAGTGGTTCTGGTAAGTCTTCGCTAGCGTTCGATACGATTTATGCAGAGGGTCAGCGACGTTACGTCGAGTCCCTCTCAGCTTACGCACGTCAATTCTTAGGTCAAATGGAGAAGCCTGACGTAGATTCAATTGAAGGATTATCACCAGCGATATCTATTGATCAGAAGACAACGAGTCGAAATCCCCGCTCTACCGTGGGAACAGTAACGGAGATTTATGATTATTTGCGCTTGTTATTCGCACGGGTGGGTCATCCGCATTGCCCAACTCACGGCGTAGAGATTACATCCCAGACTGTGGAACAGATGGTTGATCGGATTATACAATATCCCGAGAAGACGAAGATCCAGCTGCTTGCTCCTGTTATATCCGGACGTAAAGGAGAGCACAAGGGTGTTTTTACGGATATTAGTAAGCAAGGATTTGTGCGCGTTAGGGTGGATGGTGAACTTCGAGAACTATCCGAGGATATCGAACTTGAGAAGAATAAGAAGCATACGATTGAAGTGGTTGTGGATCGAATTGTCATTAAAGAAGGTGTGGAAGCTCGTCTAGCTGATTCGATTGAGACGGCGCTGAAGATATCAGAGGGGCAACTGTTAGTAGATGTCATGGGAGAAGAACTGCGATTCAGTTCGAATTTTGCCTGTCCTATTTGTGGATTCAGCATGGAAGAGCTATCGCCACGGATGTTCTCCTTCAACAGTCCATTCGGAGCTTGTGTAGAATGTGATGGGTTAGGTGTGAAGATGATTGTCGATCAGGATTTACTTATTCCTGATTCGAGTAAATCGATTGATGATGGCGCATTCCTAGCATGGACTGGAAGTACATCGAATTATTACCCACAGTTCCTCAAATCGGTGAGTGAGCATTTCAAGATTCCTCAAGATGTTCCGGTTAGTGAGTTTACGCCAGACCAAATGAGTAAGCTATTGTATGGAACAGGAGAAGAGAAGATACGCTTCAAATACGAGAATGACTTCGGACAGCGCAAAGAAGCACTTGTGACCTTTGAAGGGGTTATTCCCAATCTGGAACGTCGTTACCGCGAGACGGCATCAGATGGAATTCGTGAGTTTATAGAAGGCTTCATGAGTGCCAAGCCATGCGAGGTATGTAAGGGGCATCGATTGAAGAAGGAAGTCCTGGCAGTGACTGTGGACAATCATAATATCGCAGATGTGACCAGCCTTTCGATCGGGGACGCAGTGACCCTATTTGATAGCCTGGTACTGAGTGAGAAGGAGACAGCGATTGCTACAATGATCTTGAAGGAGATTAATAGCAGATTGGGCTTCTTGATCAATGTAGGATTAGACTATCTGTCCTTAAGCCGTGCAGCAGGAACATTATCAGGTGGTGAGGCACAACGTATTCGTCTAGCCACACAGATTGGATCAAGCTTAATGGGCGTTCTCTATATTCTGGATGAACCAAGCATAGGTCTGCATCAACGGGATAATGATCGGTTGATAGCGACGCTTGGACATATGCGCGATTTGGGGAATACACTTATTGTAGTTGAACATGATGAAGATACGATGATGGCAGCGGATCATATCATTGATATTGGTCCGGGTGCTGGTATTCATGGGGGTCGGGTTATTGCCCAAGGTACACCGCAAGAGATTATGGACCATCCAGACTCCTTAACAGGTCAGTACCTGAGTGGACGTAAGTTCATTCCAGTGAATGCGAAGCGACGGAAGCCTGAGGATCGTTGGTTAGAGATTAAGGGTGCCAAAGAGAATAACCTCAAGAATATTAACGTAAAGATCCCGTTAGGCGTGTTTACCGCAGTAACCGGTGTATCAGGTTCAGGTAAGTCTACGCTCATTAATGAAATTTTATATAAAAAGCTTGCACGTGAATTGAACGGTGCTACGAAGGTGCGCCCTGGTAAACATAAAGAGATCAATGGATTAGAGCATCTAGATAAAGTCATTGATATTGATCAATCTCCTATCGGGCGCACACCGCGATCTAATCCAGCGACGTATACAGGTGTCTTCGATGACATTCGTGATATTTATGCACAGACGAATGAAGCGAAGATTCGTGGCTATAAGAAAGGTCGATTCAGCTTTAACGTGAAGGGTGGTCGCTGTGAAGCATGTCGCGGGGATGGAATTATCAAGATTGAGATGCATTTCCTACCGGACGTCTACGTCCCTTGTGAAATATGTAAGGGCAAACGCTATAACAGAGAAACCTTGGAAGTTAAATATAAGAGCAAGAGCATTGCCGAAGTATTAGAGATGACGATTGAGGATGCGACTGAATTCTTTAAGAATGTCCCTCGTATTCATCGTAAACTACAGACGCTACTTGATGTGGGTCTTGGGTATGTGCATATGGGACAGCCTGCAACGACACTCTCTGGTGGAGAGGCACAGCGCGTGAAGCTGGCGTCTGAACTATACCGACGTAGTACGGGCAAGACGATGTATATTCTGGATGAGCCTACTACGGGTCTTCACGTGGACGATATTGGGCGATTACTGACCGTTCTCCATCGGCTAGTCGATTCGGGAGAGACTGTACTTGTGATTGAACATAATCTGGATGTCATTAAGACAGCTGATTACGTGATTGATCTTGGTCCAGAAGGCGGTAGCGGTGGAGGAACGATATTAACCACAGGTACACCAGAACAAATCGTGAAGGTAGAGAAATCTTATACGGGCAAGTATTTGAAGCCTGTGCTTGAACGGGATACAGTGCGTAGTAAGGATATGGTGGTTGTTAGCTAGATTAAAGCGGATCAATGCGGGAATATAGCAGATTAAAGTCGAAATGTCGACGGATTATTGTGAGAATCTGGATGCGTTATAGCTAGAGTGTAGATGGATTCTAGTGAGCACCTGGATGGATCATAGTGAGTAAGTGGACAGACGATAGTTGGAACATGGGTGGATTATATCTAGGATAAAGATGGATCATTGGGCCAGCTCTAGTAGCTGGTCTTTTGGTGTTCAAATTTAAAAGCTAATTAGATAAACTGGCTCAATCTACAAATGAGTGCTTCACAGATAAATGGCTAGCCAAAGAGGACAAGATCAATTTAGAGGTAGGCGTGGCGGACACAGCATTTGCTGCTACATGTTTCAAACATCTACTTTGTCGTCAACTTGTAGACAGCTGGCTTTTTAGTTGTAAAAAGGGTGCTTATTCTAGGGAGAAAGATGCGTGGGAGAGAAATAGTTGTAAAAAGGGCAGTTAAAATTGAAGAAACGGCGTGAAATGGATAATATCTCATTATTAGATGCCATTTCTGCAACTAAAGTTAGCGTACGAGTAATTTGACTGAATTTAAGTGTACTTTTTGCAACTGCGCGTGAGGAACTGGAACTGGAACTGGAACTGGAACTGGAACTGGAACTGGAACTGGAACTGGAACTGGAACTGGAACTGGAACTGGAACTGGAACTGGAACTGGAACTGGAACTGGAACTGGAACTGGAACTGGAACTGGAACTGGAACTGGAACTGGAACTGGAACTGGAACTGGAACTGGAACTGGAACTGGAACTGGAACTGGAACTGAGTCATGATGGTGGGGTATTAAATAATTTCAATGCAATATGTCATACATAATCGCATAAAATAAACTTTTTTTGTGATCAGGGCTTGCATAAGATTAGTTGGGAGGATAACATATAAATAGATGTAAAAAAGTGCAATGTGTGAACTTACATAGAGGAGGTACTAATGTATGCTATTGGCAGAGGCTGCTGAGACTGTATCCAAATTCCATGTGTTTGATATATTTATGATTTTGTTTACGATACTTATCTTTCTTGGGGTCGTGCGCTTAGTAACCCAACCTAATAAGAATCTCTTCGCTATCGGATTTAGCGTAGTTAGTTTATTGGTATTTCTGTACTCAGATTATGCCATGGTATTAGGATGGCTTAGTTAAGGTCATTAGAAACAACACTGAAGAGTATCAACCCAAAAGACACCTGACTGCGGATGCAGGGGTGTCTTTTGCGTGCAATGTTTGTTGCTATGAGGTTGAGCATCTAATTTGTAGTTTACCAATGTTCTGATCCTTCCTTTCACGGTATACATAAAGCAAATAAATATAGGACTTCTAGCAATTGTTCAAGCTGAAATAGTGTGATACATTGGGATTAAACCTCATAAACACGAATATACTGATATAGCAACTTAGATAGCAACTTACATATAGAACGGTTAGAGGGAGTAAGCGAGGGAAATGAGAGAGGGTTAGGTGAGGGAAAGATGAATAGGTTGGGGAAAAGCAGTGCTGTCGTACTGTTATGCAGCCTTATGCTGATGAGTGGAGTGGGAACTGCCGAGGCGCAACAGAAGGGGACAACCTCGAGCGCGAAAGCAAGTTCTACGAAAGTAAGTACAGATCCGGTTCCGCAAATTGTGAGAGATGTATCAGCTTCAGTTGTCGGAATTATCGGCAAGGATGCGCTAGGACAGAGTAATAGTAATTCCGATCGATACAATCTAGTTCATGGCACGGGTGTGATTATACGAGCGGATGGATGGATTGTGACGAATGCACATGTCGTTAGTGGACTGACGAACGCTATGGTAGTTACTTCGGATGGGAAAAGTTATACGATAAAAAAGGTATTCAAAGACGAGACAAGTGATATTGCACTTGTGAAGATTACGGCAAGCGGGTTAACGCCGGCTAAATTTACTAAGTCTATTTTGGATACAGAAGTGGGTGAGAAAGTCATCGCGATTGGTACTCCCGTATCATTCTCATTACGTAACTCGGCAACGGTGGGTGTAGTGAGTGGAATGAATCGTGGTGTGAATGCTGCCTATCGATTGATCCAGACAGATACAGCTATCAATCCCGGGAACAGCGGTGGGCCGCTTGTGAATATGAAGGGTGAGGTACTGGGAATCAATACGATGAAATTCGCCGCTAATGGCGTTGAGAATATGGGCTTCTCCATTCCTTCGGATACGGTTCAATATGTGATCGATCAATTGATGAAATACGGTGAAGTGAAGCGTCCGAGTCTCGGTCTTGCATTAGAGGAAAGTTGGTCAGCCATTGTAGGTCTTCCTACGGATGATCCATTGACGGTCACGAAGGTGCTTTCTTCAGAAGCTCAAGCGGCTGGAATACAGGAGGATGACGTCCTTTATAGCATTAATGGAATAACGGTCACGAATATTGTGGATATTAATGAATTGTTCAAGAAGTATGTACCCGGGCAGACCGTTAAATTGTTAATGCAAAGCGACGGGGACATTGTGATTCGTTCAATACAACTGAGCCGGCAGGGTCTGATGTTGGATGAGGAAAGTGAGGTTAAGATATGATGACGCTGGGGAACAAAGGCGATGCTCCAATGAAGCGAAGGTTGTTGAGACAGTGGGTATGTAGTGTGCTGTGCTTATGTTTATTTTTAACGGCATCACTTCCCGTCTTCGCGGACAATGGGGATAAGCTGGAATTGAGGATTAAGGTTGGGAGTACGATAGCCGTCATCAATGGACAACAAGTCGCTATTGTTAAGCCTTACATAGATCATTCAACGACGATGGTTCCATTAGGGGTGTTTAAGAAAGCTTTTGGAAGCAAAGTCGGTCTGGAAAAGAGTAACTTGGTCAAGGTGACCTATGGCTCACATAAAATAACGATGACGATCGACAGCCATGTGGCTTGGTTAGATGGGGTAAAAGTAAAGCTTGATGCTGCCCCTACGATGAAGTCTGACACGTTAATGGTACCTCTTCGTTTCGTAGCACAAGGTCTAGGGGCCACGATCACGACGGGGTCTGCGGGAGAATCCATCATTAAGCTCCTATCCCAAGAGGAAGTAATAGACTCAGAGAAACTAAATATTGATAGTGATATGGGCAAAACAAAGATTGGAAACAGTTACTATCAATGGACGATGAACTACCCATCTGGCCTTGTGGTTGGGATGGATGGAAGTTATGAGAGTATGGCTACTTTTAATGATGCAGAGGATGCGTATTATTTAGAAGTTCATGCTATCCCGCAAGAAGTCGAGTTACAGGTAGATGACCTCTTAAGTTTATTAGTTGCAGATGCTAAAGCTTCTGGTGAAGTTGTATTGGATCGTGAATCGTTCCCAAACGCTACTGTACCGTACGCTCGTATTGTCACGAAAGACTCAGAGGGTACGATCTGGGAGGCACGCGCGTACTATGATCATGAGCAACTATATGAAATATATTTTGCGGATTTGCGCGCAGTAAATTATAAAGATCTGAGTAAATACGGAACTTTTCTGAATTCATTCAGAACTAGTTATAACGAACGTGATCATTCCATCAAAGATCTGTCTAGTGTCGTCAATGGCATGCGGAATACTTTTAACGGAGATTATGGTATTTCTCTAGATGTACCTGCTGGATGGTATATGGACAATGAGGACATGTACTATGAAGGTGAAGATGGAAGCTATCTTACAATCGATGTGACTACGGCTCCTAAAGGCTCAAGTCTCGTGGGTTGGAGTGAGCAGATGAAGAAATGGCTGAGTGAAGCTTTTGTCACAGAATCATATAAAA
The DNA here is from genome assembly GCF_051550225.1 of Paenibacillus sp. FA6. Classification (NCBI taxonomy): domain Bacteria; kingdom Bacillati; phylum Bacillota; class Bacilli; order Caryophanales; family Paenibacillaceae; genus Paenibacillus; species Paenibacillus sp. FA6. The sequence goes on from NZ_CP188820.1 coordinate 5,696,801, forward strand.
TAGTAGATACGTATCCGCTCGAGATATCGGGCAGTAAGGCGCTTGTTCATGAAGTGCAATACAATTATGGATACGGCTGGATCAGAGAATATGAAGTGATGCTTGAGAAGGATGGATTCCGCTATTATTTCGAATATTCCGTACCCGAAGAACAGAAGGAGACTCTTGCTAAGTTTAAGGACATCATGGAGTCCATCGCTATTGAATATGAGGTGGTCTCAGAGACATTCGGAAGAATGGAGGAAGATACGTATCTGATTGATAAATCGAAGGTCGTTACGAAGTCCTCTAAGGCATATCAGTATAAAATAAATATTCCACAGTTCTGGACTCCCAATCAGGATAAATTCGAGAACTCAACGATAGATTATCAATTCACAGGTGGGCGATTGTTAATAGCAGCGGATAAGGATGCAACCTTCGAAGAAACGGTTAAACAGTTAAGCGCATTCTATAATGAAGCAGCCAAGAGAACGAAGGATGTTGTCGTTCGTGGCATTGAAGATACAACATTCGCCGGCGTGTCTGCAAAACTGTTCAAGGTGCATCAAGTGAAGGAAGGAATCTCTTACGAGGGAACACTGCATGTATTCAGTCATAACGGGATTACCTATACCGTAACGACCTCACTAAACGATGCGAATGCTACGCAGATCCATAAGGAATCATTGGAGAAGACGCTGAAGTCTTTTGCGTTTACGAAGTTGAATTGATGACTTTTTTAAAACATATCAGGTGAAGAGGTCCGCTCATATTGAGCGGGCCTTTTGGTTATCCACCGGGGCCCGACTGAAGAATAGTTAAGTGATGATACAGGGGGATCTCGGGCGAAGCGCCTCGAGTTACTAACATCTACTGGTGGGAAGAGAATAGATGCAGAGAGTGCACCTAATTAGCAGGAAAATTAGCAAGAAAAGTAGGGGAGAGAGGAATAGTTGTAAAAAGGACAGTTAAAAGTGGCGATAACGATGAAGAATGGAGTTTCCAGTAATCTAGATGTAGTATTTGCAACTAATGTTAGTGTTAGAGGAATAAGGCTGAATTTAAATGTACTTTATGCAACTAGTGGTGATTAGGGGGCAGTTGGTTGTTGGAGTAGGTGGTTCTAGTGCTGACTGTGGGCGGCGTTGGGTGATGTATCGGTTGATAGTGGTAGTGTTGCCGAATGTTGGCGATAATAATAGGGAAATGAATGGGAAAGGTAGAAGGTTGATGTGATATTTGCTACAATAGATAAGTTATAGAGCTAAATGTGATATAGAAGAAGTTCATTGGCCGATAGGCTGATTTGGGAGGATATAGATTATGAAACAAGGGTTACACAGAGGAGACGTCGAGTTACTGGCGCCAGCAGGTGATTGGGATTGTATGAGAGCAGCGGTAGCGAACGGGGCGGATGCTGTCTTTTTCGGAGTGGAAAAGTTTAATGCGCGTGCACGTGCGAACAATTTTCGCATGATGGAGTTACCTGAAGTTATGGCATTTCTGCATAGTTATGGAGTTAAGGGCTTTCTGACGTTTAATATTCTCGTGTTTGAGAATGAGTTGGAAGATGCGAGGGAACTTATTGATGCTTGTGTGGATGCGGGTGTAGATGCGGTGATCGTCCAAGATTTAGGTCTAGTGAAGATGATTCGTGAGATCTCGCCAGATTTCCCTATTCATGGATCAACACAGATGACGATTACTTCGCCAGAAGCGGTTGAATTTACGAAGCCTTGGGATCTTGAAAGAGTTGTATTGGGTCGTGAGAACAATCTGAAGCAGATCAAGAAGATCGGTGATCAGGCGAAGTTGCCGATGGAAGTATTCGTGCATGGAGCACTTTGTGTCTCCTACTCGGGGCAGTGTCTGACTTCTGAAATGTGGGGCGGACGCTCAGCGAACCGTGGGGAATGTGCGCAGGCTTGTCGTCTGCCGTATGACCTGATGGTTGACGGAGTTCAGAAGCCGATGGGGGATATATCTTACTTGTTATCACCCAAAGATCTAGCGGCGATCGATATTATGCCTGAATTGATTGAAGCTGGAGTAACTTCTTTTAAAATCGAAGGACGTCTCAAGACGCCAGAATATGTAGCTAATGTAGTTAGTAAGTATCGTAAAGCGATTGATCGTTATTTCGAGGGGGATTCAACGCCACCAAGCAAGGAAGAGATTCGGGAGCTTGAGCAGAGCTTCTCACGCGGTCTAACGCATGGTTTCTTAGATGGTACGAACAATAAGAAGCTTGTGGAAGGTACGTATCCTAAGAGCCGTGGAGTATATATGGGTCGAGTGGAACAGATTCTGCGTGACGGTGTAGTCTGCCGAATTGATGCACCGCTGAAGCGGGGCGATGGAATCGTATTCGATGCAGGGGACCCTACGAAGAAGGAAGAGGGCGGACGCGTCTACGACATACGCCGTAAAGGTGTGAAGATTGAAGGCGAAGCGGGAGAAGGTTGGATTATCGACATCGTTCCCGGTCGTAACGACGTTAATCTACAGAGATTAAATGTGGGAGATCGTGTATGGAAGACGAATGATCCCGCACTCGATAAGCGTCTGCGTCAGACGTTTGAGACGGAGAAACCATACCGGGTATTCCCAGTTCATGTGAAGGTTGCAGGTCATGTGGGTGGATTACTTACAACCTGGTGGACTGATGTGCAAAAAGGTACGACGGTTCGTGTGGATTCAGAGATGGAATTGGAAGTAGCGCAGAAGCGTCCGATGGACTATGAACTGCTGGAAGAACAATTCGGCCGCCTTGGCGGGACGGTGTTCCAGCTGGAGAAGCTTGACGTCGAGTTGCAAGGAGAAGTCATCGTGCCTATGCGCGAGCTGAACAGCATCCGCCGCCGTGCGGTGGAATTGCTCGCTGGCGAGCGTCCGAAGCCACCCGTATACGTGAAACGGGCGATCGAGGTGTACGGCGATGCGGCAGCGCATAGCGCATCGCAGCCCGTGGCGCGTGGTTCAGCGGAGCTCACCGCGCTGTGCCGCAGCCTGCCGCAGGTGCAGGCTGCACTCGAAGCAGGCGTAGGAATGATCTACGCTGACTTCGAGTTCATTAAGCAGTTCCCGGCAGCGGTCGAAGCCGTTCGTGCGGCTGGAGCTAAGATTGCGCTGGCAACGCCGCGCATTCATATGCCTGGAGAGAACGGCTATCACAACAACATCCTGCGCCTACAGCCTGATGCTGTGTTGGTGCGTAACACAGGGGCGCTGTATTTCTATCTGCGCCATCGTCAAGAACATCCGGATGCCCAGCATCCACGACTGATCGGCGACTTCTCATTGAATATCGCCAACCACAAAGCAGCTGACCTGTTCATCCAATCCGGTTGTGATATGATCACACCATCTTACGATCTGAACATTCAGCAAATGGTAGACATGCTTGGACGTGCTGATACGTCCAAAATGGAGATCGTCATCCATCAGCATCTACCGATGTTCCATACGGAGCATTGCGTGTACTGCACCTTCCTAAGTGAAGGTACTGACTTTACGAACTGTGGACGTCCGTGTGAAGAGCATAGCATTTCGCTCCAAGATCGCATCGGTATGTCTCATCCTGTTCGCGTAGATGAAGGTTGCCGTAATACCGTATATAACGCCGTCGAGCAATCCGGGGCAGAATATCTGGCTAACTTTATGGATCTTGGCGTATCGACATACCGCATCGAGTTCTTGGAAGAAACACCAGAACAAGTGGCCGAGGTCATTGATCTTTACAAACGAGCATTAAGCGGAGAGATCAGTGGTTCGCAAGTATGGCGTACACTGAAAGCAACCAACCAGCTAGGGGTTACACGGGGGCAGTTGGTGACGTAATAGGAATAACAAGCATAGCTTATATACGAATAAAGGATGATTCATCCTCACAATGAGGGCGAATCATCCTTTTTGTTATGCTGTGAGTAGACTTGTTTGGCTTGTAGTCTCAAATCTGGAGTCTTTCATCAAATTTCTCAGACAGGGAATATAGTAATTCTTCTATTCTGCTCATAATGCTAGTGACATGCTCTTTTTGCAAATTGTGTGTAGCCGCTATATATTTATGATTTGTTAAGAAACATATTTCACCTAAGAATAATTCCGTATCCAAATCAATGATGTTCTGATCCCGGGCAAAGAGTAGTAGTTCATCGAAAGAGATCTCGTTCATAAATATCGCCCAACCACCACGATGCAAATAAATCGCATTAAGCATAGCCTTCACCGACATATACCCCAAGACCAAAGAAGGCGGAGTCAATCCCTCTTTTAGAAACATCAAGCCCATACTCATATAAGAGTTGGAAAGTTCATAGTAACTTTGTACCTTGGGAGAAAGGGTTGATTTGAACTCTAAATCGTTGGAAATTCGGTTTATCAGAATCACCTTCTTAATATTATTTCGTAATCGGAATATAGTGAAACCGAGTACGTATACACCGGTTCACGGTCTTTACTAGTGTTTCCAGTAATTGTATTCTATCACGTTATACCATATGTAGGCAATAGCCTACAGAAAATACCTTCCCTTAAACATATGATATCTCTAACTACCAAATAAGGGGTTTTTCAAGTTGGCAAATAATCAAGAGAAATTAATAGAACTAATCGCATTTGGAAGAGCTCTACGGAAGGCACGTAAAGAAATCAAACTAACCCAAGACCAACTTAGTTTATATTCCCGTGTTGATCGGTCTTATATTAGTGAACTGGAGAACGGAGAAAAGGCTCCATCGCTACTCACAATTATCTCGCTAGCAAAAGCATTACAAGTTAAACCATCCGTTCTCATAGAGAGCTTCGAGGTAGAGCTGGAAGAGGAGTCTACCAAATAGCTTTTTAGAGGTTCTTTTGTTACAATTATTGTAAAGGGATCTAGAAATTAATCCTTTGAAAATGCTAGACAAGGAGACTCATGTAGATGAAGATTCGTAAAGCGATCATCCCTGCTGCGGGATTAGGAACCCGTTTCTTACCCGCCACAAAGGCGATGCCGAAGGAAATGCTACCCATCGTAGATAAGCCCACAATTCAGTATATTGTTGAAGAGGCGGTTGCCTCTGGAATTGAAGACATTATCATCGTCACAGGGAAAGGCAAACGTGCCATCGAGGATCATTTCGACTATTCATTTGAACTGGAGCACAATCTTGAATCTAAGGAAAAGTGGGATTTACTTAACGAAGTCCGCAAGTCATCGGAAATGGCAGATATCCACTATATCCGTCAGAAGGAGCCGAAGGGACTAGGGCATGCGATCTGGTGTGCACGTAAGTTCATTGGGAATGAGCCTTTTGCTGTCTTGCTGGGGGATGATATTGTGGAAGCGGAAGTACCCTGTCTTAAACAGATGATTGATATATATGAGCATTACCAATCCTCCGTTGTCGGTGTACAGCCAGTCCCATGGAACGAAGTATCTAGGTATGGGATTGTGGATGGCTCGTTATTGGATGAACGAGTATATCAAGCTAATCGTTTAGTGGAGAAACCGAGACAAGAAGTGGCTCCATCCAACCTAGCTATTATGGGACGCTACATACTCACGCCACATATTTTTGAAATACTTGGAGAACACAATGCTGGCGTGAACGGCGAAATCCAGCTAACAGATGCTATTTCTAAACTGGGTGAGCTAGAGAGAATTCTCGCATACCACTTCGAGGGGCAGAGACATGACGTAGGGGAGAAGTTAGGATTCATAGAGACGACGATCCACTATGCACTTCAACATCAGGAGCTGAGGGAAGATCTGCTTAAGTATATGAAGCAAATGATTCATCAGATAGAGCAATCATAAATAAAGCTACCATACTGCGATGATAAACATAAGGTTGGTGTACTGATGAAAATTCGCAATGCAGATAAAGAGTACAAAACACTAAGTTTAAGCTTACGTGGGCTATATTGTTTACTTGCACTAACCTCGCTCATTCTATGGGCTTATTGGGGGAATGGCGGAGAAGCTGGACAATTTGCGAAGTTCGTAGTTCACACCGTATTCATGAGCAACTTGTTCGGTATACTCTTTATAATGATGGGGATAGGTACTACTGTGGTTGTGGGATATAGGGTAATTACTAAGAAGGCATCTGATTCAAAGAAGGCAATGATTTACTCCCTACCATTAGTCGCTTTCTTTATGGTGATAGGAGTGATGATGTCTAAAGATAGTATTGATAACCTTAAGGATGTCAAAAACTACTTAACCGGCAATATCATAGAAGAACATGTTGTCATAACACATCTAGAGGTATACGGTGCTCAAAGCGGTGGTGATGATGGTTATGAATACACATTTTCTGATGGACGTACGTTTTATGAGAATCATCAAGGTAAAGGGTATGGGAATATTATCGAAGGTGAGACCTACATGATACGATACTTGCCCGAAACTCCTAAGCTATTAAGTATATTATTAGCTCAATAACTCGGCAGCATAACAAGAAGACGTTCGAAAGTGAGATCCCCTTCTTTATATTATATTAGAAAAGGCACCTATCCTATTCACAGGATAGGTGCCTTTTCTATCAATCTATATTCCTTTTAAAAGGTTGTTTCCACAATAGAATCGATCTGCTCTTTCTCCGTAGGGTCAATCTGGATCAAACGATCTAATACCGCTGGATCATTTAGTTCCTGCTTCATTAACGCAGCCACATACCAGCGTGCAATTTCACGGTTGGTTGGGTCACTTAAGTCTTCAACCAGTCCAATCTTCAATGCTTCTGAAGCCAATAATGGTTGATTAAGTAGGAAGTGTATTTTACCCGTGTTCAGGATCATCGCAGGCGTATTAGCGAATGGGCGTCCGGCCATTTGCCCCTCAGGTAGAGTAGCTAGATGTACAAGCCCAGCCTGTACCTTATTGAAGGCTTCAATGCCTGCATTGAAGTATTTATCTCTAGAAGCCACATCCTGCTTGCTTTGGGCATCGATACCAAGTTCATATCCTTGTGAGATAATCCGTTCATACCACTCGATGTCCCAATTGAAGTTCTCAGAATGAGTTACTAACAGATCGAAAGCTTGCTCTTGTTCGCCTTTTAGTTGATGCAAAGTAATGAGTTGATTAATCATACTCTTGTTATACGATTCATCTTTAAGTGCATCAACAATCATACTGTACGCAGCATTGTAGAAATCTTCGTTCTGCTCTTGCGAGTAGACTTGTTGATAGAGGTTGACTAGCAATAGTACCGAATCTGGATGATTCTTACGTAAGTTGAGATCTTTATCAAGTGGTGCCTTAATCTCTTCGAAAGATGTACTAGTCTGTGCGATAATCCTTGCCTCCATCCCAGCGCTACTAGCTTGGACATAGCGGAATGAAGTAAATAGCACGATCACGGCGCATATCCCGACGACTAGACTGTATAGGATGCTAACACCACTACCACGTAGGCGAAGTTGTGGGAAACGAATTGGTTTACTCTCCATAACGGAAGCCATACCACCAAGTCCAAGGTAAACGAGAATGCCGATGAACATGTAACTCATATTAAAGTCTAGAATACTATGCAATAGAATAGACATGACGAGGATGAGATATAAGAAGTGAGATTCTCGACCTTCTTCATTCTCCTTCATGTAACCACGAATATATTTATAGAATATAAAGATCAGGAATGACATAAATACGACAAAACCAAGGATGCCGACCTCCACCAGATATTGAAGGAAGAAGTTATGTGCCTGACGGCTCGTGTAAGGGTTATTCTGATATTTCTCATATAGAGCACCCCAAGCTCCACCCCCTGCACCTAGTACAGGATAATCCTCAACAACCTTTATGGCATCTTTATAAAATGTTAACCGCTCCAGAACACTATGCTGTTGGAAGTTAATATTATCTAGACGAGTACTCATATTGTCAGGGAGAATGTTCCGTGCACCTGTCCCGATGAAGAGGAAAGCAAGAGCCCCTACAATAATGACCGATCCTACGGGAATCCATAAGTTCGAAGATTTACGATCCGACCAAGATTGAAGGCCGCGTTCTAAAAGTGGCGTGAATAATCGTTGAATTCCCCATGTCAATAAGGCGACAACGACCGAAGTAGCTAGTAAGGTTCCCCAGGCTTTTGCAGCCACACCGCCTTCATACGTTGTATTCAATTGCAATCCCAGATCCGTTACCGATTTCGAGATCAGCAGGGATGCAACCCCGGCGATACCTATATACACAACCCACAGAATCTGTTTAGCTGGCTTCAAGAATAAGAGTAGTAGAACAAACACGATTGGAAGCATAACCAAACCACCGCGTGAGAGCGTTAATAGAATAGATACGATAATAGGTACTAACATGAAGCCATGAATTGCCTGTCCGTACCATGTTTTGGAGCGAATCAGGAAAAATACAGCAGCGAATAGAAAAGCCATTAGAAAAGCAGCGTAAGTGTTAGCATACTGGAACACCGATGTCAGACGTAACCCGTTAGAGTCAGTCATAACAGCATCCGTATATTTGCCGTCCAGCACAGCACTAGAGAACCACGTCACTAACTTCCCGGCGAACGTTCCTTGTCCGAACCAATTGAGAAAACCGAATCCTATAATAATATAGGAAATCGCCATAATTGCCATCTGGATTACCTTATTAGCGAACTTATCTCGCAACAAGAATAAGCCAATGATGAACATGATCGCATACGTACACTGAATGATCACCATATTCATCGCCATAGAATGAGAGGCTGCGCCGAAGAGTGCCAGCACAAATGTAATAGGCAGTAACAATACCCAGATAGCCATCCAATCTCGTTGATCTTCCAATTGAATAGACTTATAATAATTGGCAATCCAAATCAATAGAATCACACAAGCCATAGCTGCTGCCCAGAAGATAGGCTTCTCGAAACTGAGCATCTGACCGTTGAATAATGCCACTTGAAATGGCGTCCACGCTAAATATAGAATGAGAGATGCTAATAATACCCATGATAAAAATGGTAATTTGGCGACTTCTATCGACCTTTTAGCCTGTTTACCGTATACTTGTTTAGACAAAGTTTTCAATCTCCTTTATATGTAGATATGAACAATATTTTAACATAGGGGCTGGAAATAAAACAGAACACCTAGTATTACATAGTTGAATACCCAAAATTTCTATTGGATTGAAGGAGTACATGAATGAAACTTAAAAAAATAATACAGATTAGAAAAATGAAGTTAGTGTTTTTTATTTTGTTGGGTAGTGTTTTATCTTTACTTTTTGTATACAAATTTCAAGATCCTTCATCTAAAGATTTGCAGTTTATGTCTGGGGTAATTCAGGATGGAGGCTTAAAACTCTTCCTTTTTATCATTTTCTTAGTTATTTATTTCTCAGCAATTGGATTATTATTGAAAGCTATTCAGAAAAAATATCTTATTTATTTCTTTTCCGATATATATCGCTCAAGAAGCATGATATTCCAACTTGCTAAAAATGATTTTAAATCAAGATTCTCTGGTTCTTTCTTTGGGATTTTCTGGGCCATTCTTTCTCCTTTGTTAACGATTGGTGTTTACTGGTTCGTTTTTGAAATTGGGTTTAAAACTTCTAATATTAAAGATATTCCATTTATATTATGGTTTATGATGGGTATTGTTCCTTGGTTCTATTTTTCCGAAGCCTTAAGTGGTGTTACAAATGTCTTTGTTGAATATAGCTATTTGGTAAAAAAGGTTGTTTTTAACATAAATGTTTTACCCTTTGTTAAATTACTTTCTATTTCTCTTATTAATACCTTTTTTATTGTAATTTTGATTTCTACATATTTGTTGTACGGAGGGTCCTTCTCCTTATATAATCTACAAATATTTTATTATTTAATATGCCTTGTTTTTTTATGTATGGGACTCACACTATTAACATCTACAATCTCTGTGTTCTTTAAGGATCTTAATCAAATAATAGGGATAACACTGCAGTTTGGCTTTTGGTTTACTCCTATAGTGTGGAATACTGATGACGCGCCAAAATTTCTAGCTAATTTCTTTCAATTAAACCCTATGGTTTATATCATTGATGGATTTAGGGATTCCTTTTTATATCATCATTGGTTCATAGAGAAGCCTTTATATGCAGCTTATTTTTGGTTGGTTAGTATCCTTTTGCTTACACTTGGTATATTTGTTAATAAGAGACTAAAATCCCATTTTTCGGATGTTTTATAGGGGGCAGTAAAGATGGAGAAGGTTATATCTGTTGTGAATTTAAAAAAGGTTTATAAATTATATGAAAAACCGATTTACAGACTGAAAGAGTCATTGAATGTAACTGGGAAAAAGTATCATAAGGAACACTATGCTCTGAACAATATCAGTTTTGATGTGTTTAAGGGTGAAACAATTGGACTAATAGGGAAAAATGGTTCAGGGAAATCCACTCTCTTGAAGATTATTACAGGTGTTTTGTATCCGACTACGGGTGAGGTTAGTAGTCATGGTAGAATTTCAGCCCTGCTTGAGTTAGGAGCGGGCTTTAATCCTGAATTTACTGGTCTGGAGAATATATATCTACAAGGTACTATGATGGGCTATCCTAGTGAAGAGATGGAAGGGAAGCTACAGAGTATTATAGATTTTGCAGATATAGGAGATTTTATATACCAGCCTGTAAAAACATATAGCAGCGGTATGTTTGCTCGACTAGCATTTTCGGTGGCTATAAATGTGGACCCGGATATCCTCATAGTAGATGAAGCATTATCTGTAGGGGACATTTTTTTTCAGAGCAAGTGCTACAATAAGTTTGAGGAGTTTGCCGAAAAAGGAAAAACTATTTTGTTTGTAAGCCATGATATGGGAAGTATTATTAAATATTGTAATCGATCAATATTATTGCATGAAGGTGAGTTTATTGCAGAGGGTCCTTCAAAAGAAATGGTAGATCTTTATAAAAAGTTAGTCAGTGAATCATATTATAAAAATGTGAATGAAGAAGATATTCCTTCTGTTGATGAATATAATAATGCTGAGTGGATTGATAGAATTCCCAATAAAAATCCTAATCACCTTGAATATGGAAATAAAAAGGCAGAAATTTTTGATTATGGCGTATTTAATTTGGAGAATGAAATTGTAACAAATGTCGTCAAAAATCAACTGTTTCTTATTAAATTAAGAGTCAAATTTACTGCAGAAGTTCAGTCTCCAATATTTGCTTACACTATCAAAGATGTTAAGGGAAATGATTTAACTGGTACTAATACATTGTTTGAGAGTGTGAATACCGGATCTGCAGTTGAAGGAAGTATATACGAGATTTCTTTTGAACAAAAGCTACCACTACAAAATGGAGAATATCTGATATCACTAGGGTGTACAGGATATGAATTGGGTGAACTGCAGATCTATCACCGCTTATACGATGTGCTGAACTTAATTGTAATTTCCGAAAAAAATACGGTTGGCTTTTTTGATGTAAACTCCAGTGTGGAATTAAAGAAGTTAAAATAAATAAACCGAGTATGGAGGAAAAAAGTGGAGATTGGAAATGTGAGCTTTAATCTTGATTATTACTCCGGACAAGATTTATATAGTGATGGTACTGTCGAGGAAGAAATTTTGGAGTATCTTAAAAAAGGAATGGATATTGACAAGCTTCTCCGTATAGAGGATCGCTGGGCCGTTCTCTATCATTTATCTCCAACTAGAAGGAATCTATTGGAATGGATGGAGTTCTCTGAGGGTAGTCAAACACTTGAAATCGGAGCAGGTTGTGGGGCTTTAACTGGTTTGCTTTGCGAAAAATCATCCCAAGTGACTTCTATTGAATTGTCCTTGCAGAGAGCTAAAATTCTAGCTGAGAGGCATAAAAATTGTGACAATCTTGAAGTGATTGTTGGGAATTTGAACGATGTTCCATTAGCTGATAATACCTATGATTATGTTTCCTTAATAGGAGTTCTCGAATATGCTGAGCAGTTCACCCAGGGCAGCAAGCCATTTTCAACCTTTCTAGGAAAGATATTCAACACATTAGCACCTAAAGGCACATTGATTTTGGCTATAGAGAATAAATTTGGCCTTAAGTATTGGGCGGGTGCGAGAGAAGATCATACAGGGGTGTTATTTGATGGTTTAGAAGGTTACCCGCGAGATGCAAAGGCTAAAACCTTTGGGAAAAAGGAGTTGGAGGATCTACTCTATAGCTGTGGCTTCAGTAATTTGAAATTTCACTACCCTTTTCCTGATTATAAAATGCCTAAACAGGTTTATTCCGATGACTCTCTTCCGGGTCTTGGGTTTAATGGAGAATCACCAAACTATGATATGGACCGTCTAAAACTGTTTAATGAATCATTGGTATATTCAAACATAATAAAAAACGGACAGTTCCCCTTCTTTGCTAATTCATTTTTGGTTCTTTGTGAGAAGAATGGAGCAGGTGAAAACGATGAGCAATAAGGTGATATATTCTAAATACAATAGAGAAAGAAAAACACAATTTCAAATTGCTACGATTCATTATCAAAATGATTACGAAACGAAAGTGAAAAAGATACCTTTGACAACGGAGGCATTTAATCATATAAAAGCGATACACGAGAATAGTCTCTTACTTAAAGATGTTTATCAAAATATTGAGGTCTTGACTGGGGAGATTATCGACGGGTGCCTAGTATATGACTTTATACAGGGTACAAGCTGGGATCAAAGATTATTGACCGAGGTATTAAGTGGTAATTTAGTAGGCTTTATCAAACTTTTGGAATCCTTTAATGATATATTAACCGGGTTGCAACCAACTGGTAGGGAAGACTTTATATCTTCGGATGAATTCAATACAATATTTGGACAAAGCCTCTCATTAAAAGACCAACAATGTGTACACCCTGCGAACATTGACTTTATCTTTGATAATGTGTTCTTTACAGAAGGGGGAACTAATGTATTGTTGGATTGTGAGTGGGTATTCCCTTTCAAAATACCTATTAAATACATCCTTTTCCGTAGTATATATGCCTTTTGGGTGAAATATAACGTTTATATAGAACCATTAATTAGTTTTGATGATATATTGATCAAATTTGAAATAGATTTAGAACTCAAGGATATATTTTTAACAATGGAAGAAGAGCATTTTCAACTCTATGTCAATGGAGATTGGTATAAGGCGGGTTTCTTTGGAAGGTATGTGAAAGAAGTACATTCTTTGAATACAGTAACTGGTTTATTGGAACAAAGTATGATTAATATGAAGTTGTTTTTCCCGAGCGACAGGGGATATTCAGAGGATTATGTAATCTCTAAACTATGTACTAGATCTACTGGAATAATGGAAGTTAGTTTTATTTTGGATGCTAATTACTCTAATAAATTCCCTTTGCGGATCGATCTTCTAGAACGGCCGGGGGTAATTTGCTTTGAGTCTATTCAAATTCATGAGATATCTGAAACGGATTCAAATTACAGCTTAGATTACAATATGAAGGATATAACCTATAACGATAACATTATTCAATTGGAGGAAAAGGGGGAAGCCCTTTTTCTATCCATCGGTGAAGACCCGCAGTTCTTCTTGAATGTTAATTCAATCAGTACCAAACAACTATTGGTGCTAAGAATGAGAATAGATTTGAATATTACTCCTTATGTGGAACTAATCCTTAGGCGAAAAACTGAAGATTTTCAAGAAGAAGTGGGTGTTCATCAACAAGTATTAGATAAGTCGAAGCTTGAAAATGCTCATTATTTAAGAAAGATGGATGCTTATTTGGAGCGAATTAATGTAATTGAATCTGAAAAGGTTGCCTATGAAACTGAGATAAGTACTTATTTGGAGCGAATTAATGTAGTTGAATCTGAAAAGGCTATCTATAATAAAGGGATGAATACGTATAGATCAGAAATAAAGGAAATGAAAGAATCTTTATCTTGGAAGGTTACTGCTCCTATTCGTTATCTTGGCCGAATCTTTAAGAATAGACAGTAATTTTATCACTAACAACGTTAAGAGGGTGCTGGGGTGTTGAAGCTTGATATTATTTTAGTCAGTTATAATTCCGAAAAGTGGATAGAGAATTGCCTGAAGAGTTTAGAACGTGTTGAATATGATTTGGGAAGTATTTATATCACTTTAGTTGATAATAACTCATCCGATAGAACTGTGAACTTAGCAGAAGATTACTCTAACAAAGACTTGTTTGGATGTTTTCAAATTATTAAGTCCGATAACAATTTGGGTTTTGGGAAAGCAAATAATTTAGGTGTGAGAAAGTCTGAACAAGATTATGTCTTCTTTTTAAATATTGATACCGAACTTGAACCCGACTCTATAAAGGAATTAATGAAGGCGGTTGAAAACAGTACAAAGGATGCTGGTCTGTGGGAAGCCCGTCAATTCCCATATGAACACCCTAAAGTATATAATCCTGTTACGTTGGAAACAAGTTGGTCTAGTGGGGCATGCTGCCTAGTAAGAAGAAATTACTTCATGGAAATAGGCATGTTTGATGAAGGAATATTTATGTACGGTGAAGATGTTGATCTGAGTTGGAGATTCAGAGCTCATGGTTATAAATTGATCTACGTACCCAAAAGTATAGTCTATCACTTTACCTATATGAGCGCTGGAGAAGTGAAACCAAACCAATTCTATAACAGTACTTATATGAACCTGATGCTTCGTTATAAGTTTGGGGATGTAAAAGATATAATTAAAGGCCATATAATGTATAGCGGCTTAATGTTCGTGAAGGGTCCTTCTAAAAATCATAAGACTAAGATATTAACGAAACTATTACGGAGTCCCTTTGAAGGATATAAATTTAGAAGTTGGAAAAGAAAAACGAAGAACCAATTCAAAGCCGATTTCAAATTGTGGGATTATGAAATTATCAGAGAAGGAGCATTCTACATTAATGAAAGACCGGAACAAACGCCCCTAGTATCGATATTGATCCGGACTTGCGGGAGACCTAACGTATTGAGAGAAGCTTTAATCAGTGTAAGAAATCAAACATATAAAAATATTGAAGTAGTTGTAGTTGAAGATGGTCCAGCAATTTCTGAAAGTTTAATAGTTGAGGAATTCTCAGACCTTAATATAGTTTATAAAGCATCTCAAGATAAAGTGGGAAGATGTGTTGTGGGAAATATGGCTTTAGAGACTGCAAGTGGACAATACTTCAATTTTTTGGATGATGATGATCTACTCTATGCGGATCATGTTGAAGTCTTAGTTTTCCAATTACTTAAGCATCCTCAGAATAAAGCGGCCTATTCAATCAGTTTTGAAGTACCAACAGAAATTATATCTAGAGAACCATATGTTTATAGGGAATTGTTTCATAATGTTCAGCATAGACAGCCATTCAACCGTCTTATTCTTATGCATCACAATTATTTTCCGATTCAAACGGTCCTATTTGACAGAGCGATTTATGATGATTTAGGTGGCATAGATCCTACATTGGAAGTTTTAGAGGATTGGGATTTGTGGTTGAAATATGCCCTGAAATATGACTTCTTATATGTAGAAAAGCTTACATCGTTATATCGAATACCAGCTAGTATAACTAATCATGCAGAAAGACAAAAGTTATTTGATGAATATCTATTGATAGTAAGAGAAAAGCATTTTAATAATAAATTCGAGATAAATATGGCATCGATATTCAAAGACGCTGAATATTTATTGAATAAGCCTCCAACAGTTATTTATAAAATTAAGGGAATGAGTTTCAAAACATTTTTATTTAAAGTTAGGAACAAAATGTTCTATTATGCTAAAAAGGTTCTGAAATAAAGTTACAAGTGACTAATCAATCCAGTCAAGTAATTTGGGGAAGTGAACGGATCTGAAATGTGATAGACATTAACCGTGATGACCCAGTAACTTTAGATTAGCTAGATTTAAGTTGCTTATTATAAATATTTAAATAATAAGAATTGTTAGGGAACTAATAAAAGTTTAGGAGCATAAATGAACATGAAAAGTATTACAACAATCTTAAATAAAGAAAGATATGCAATTCTAGCAATGCTAATATGCACAATTTTATTATATTACAAGGTGTTAATGGGTCAACTATGGATGAAGTGGGATATGTATGAGGCGATTTATCCTACCTTTTTTAGTATATCCGAACATATTAAAAATGGTTCGCTTCCTTTATGGGAATTCTTTGTTAATAGAGGGGTACCATTGTCGCACCTACTAGGTATTCCTATTTGGTCTCCCCTCACTTTATTACTTTCTTTAATTGGATTTAATCAATATGTAATACAATTATATTTTATGATTATTATTATATTTGCTTCAATTTTTATGTATCTTGCATTGAAGACATACTCTAATAATTCTTGGTTGTGTGCTATTGGGGCGGTTGCTTATGCTAGTAGTGGATTGTTTATATCCAATGCAGAGCATGCTACATTCATTAGTGCTGCAGCATTGTATCCATTAATTCATTTTTCATATAGAAAGTTTTTAGTGGGTTTCAGGAAAGAATATGCTTTGTGTTTAGGGTTTAGTATAGGATTGCTTATCCTGAATAGTTATCCACCTTTTGCAATTTTCGCAGTTTTTTATTTGGTTATAGAAACTATTATTAGTTATAAAGTTATTCGTGAAAATCTAAAAAGGTTTATTGTTCAAATGCTTATTGCGATACTAGTTGCTCTCAGTAGTAGTTTCATAACTATATATACAACATTAGATATAATGAACGATATAACAAGGGAAAACGTCCCATGGGAAATAGCGACATCTTCATCTTTGAGCTTTTTGAATTGGTTTTCTGTGCTTACACCTGGCCTTGTACAAATGGCTAAATCAATTAATACTCCGTTAGATATTTCTATGGATAATACTTACTTAGCGCTACCGTTATTACTGCCTATTTTCTTACTTAGAAAGATCGATAAACAGCAATTAGTTATTTATTTTTTGATTATTATTTCCGCTTTATTGTGCATGGGGAAATACGGTTATTTATATCGATTCTTCTATGAATATGTGCCGGGTATTGATGCTTTTAAATTCCCATCAGGATTAAGATTTTTTTACTTCTTCTTTGTTATAGTAGCATCAGTAAGGATTCTTCATAAAATAATCAGTAATAATGAAATGAAATTACTTCAAAAACCTGCTAAACTTTTTATTGGGATTTTCTCTGTCTTAATACTTATCATTATTTCACTGCAGTATTTTCAAGTAACTAATATAGTATTACCTGAGCATTTCTTGTTTGAACTTGTCCTTAGTAATCTTTTATTAATATTATTGATAATGATATCTGAAATTAAGATGAGTTCTCATTCATATGTATTATTTTTCTTTGTAATTAGTTTTATTTTCTCAGTGATTGCAGTAGATAGGAATGAGGATCATACATTGGGGACTAGGGCAAGACCCTATTCATTTAATAATGAAATATCACAGACTTACAACCAAGATGGTTATACAGTGAATTCATTTACTAATGATAGTGCGAAAAGTGAGTCTATCTTTAGGAGGGAATTCCAAAATCAAGGGTATATAGGTAGCTTCCAACTTAAGAGTTTCCAATTGGCAAAGGAAAATTCACAGTTAGCTCGGGAGGGAGATCCTGTTACATGGTTTTCAAATAAAACGTTAGAGGAGATAAATATAAATCCACTGGAAAATTCGGGGGAGTATCCTCAGACAGTGAACGTTAAGGGAAATAAAATTAGTTTTCAGCTGGAGAACAATCATGAGGGGTACATGATATTGAATCAAACATACTATCCTGGTTGGAAAGTTAAAGTGGACGGTAAAGAGAGAAATATAATTGAATTATCCAATAGTACGATGGCTGTTGATATCAAATCTTCAGACATAGTTAATAATATTGTATTTGAATTCAAACCAATTAAAGTGATTCTAGCATTTTGGTTAACATTTACTACATGGATAATATTACTGATGTACTTTATATACTATAATTTCAAAAAAATAAAACGAATTGTTGTTTAGTGGTAATGTACTTTTTAAAAGGTGAAGGAGAAAATAGAAATGTTAAAAGTGCTTTGCAAAGAAAAAAAGGTTGTTGCTATTTTTTTAGCGTCTGTGCTCTTATTCTTATATTATTTAAATGTTAATTACAAAGTTAATTATTACGATGAAAATGGATATATAAATATAAGTAAAAGTATTCTTGCTCAAGGGTTATTTAATATTAATGAACCGCTAAGGACTTATTTATACCCTTTAATTATATCTATTATTAGCATATTTACTAATTCCGATATTGTACTAATAAAGATAGGGATGAGTATTTTACAGTATTTATTTTATATTTATACTATTTGTTTAGTTGGTAAAAAGACTTACGAATATTGTAATCAGAAAACAGTGTACTATGGCATCCTATTTTTCGGATTATTAAATCCTTATTTAATTCAATCTACTACTTTATTTCTGACAGACTTAATGTCTACATGTTGTGTTATATTGGCTTTAGTACATATTACATTTGGAGACTTTTATAAGAATAAAACGTATTTAATGATTTTTCTATATAGTTATATAGGCACAATGATTCGCCCTTCAACGATAATCTTTATTCCAATAATCATCTTTCTATTAATAATTAGAAAATATACAATTAAAGATGTGAATATCATTAAAAGTGTTATGTTCGCTTCTTGTGCTTTAGTTATCTTTTTTCCTCAACTCTATAATAATGTGAAACAATTCAATGATTGGACACCACTGGTACATACGAAGTTATACGAATTTCAAAGTCATTTAGCTGCGTCTAATCTTAAATATGCTTCAGTGGTTATTCCAAATGAAAGTGCACAATTGTTCTATCCTTCACCATATCAAATTGATTCATCAACCAGTGGAATATTTGAGTTGATGTATACCAACTTCCCAGCATTTTTGACAGCATATTTCTCTCATATGTTTGGTGTGTTGGATTGGGGATATATCGAAACCTATATTAATGATTTCTATCCTATTAGTAGAATTATTGGGTCACTATTTCTATATTCATTTTGGATTGCGGCTTTTTACGGTGTGTATGTATTTATTAGAAAGAATAAGAGCATAGCAGGAAAGTTTATTGCAATATCTTTTATCAGTTCATTTATTCTTTATTGGGGTTTTATTGGTACTACTATAATTGAATCAAGATTTGGATACCCACTGTATATTTTGATGTTACCTTTCTCAGGTTGGGGGGTTCAATGCTGTTTAGATTATTGGAGAAGTGAAAGTATAAATAAATCTTTAAAATTGATCAAAACTGTTAAATATTTATTAGTCTTCATAATAGTGATAACCTTAACATTCTATCTATCATTTTTATTGGATTATCAAACAGGTAGGATCAATTGGCTAGGATTTTAAATACACATCATGGGAGGATTGAATGAAAAAGATGACTGATATTAGTAAGTTACTTGAAATTAATCAATTAGGTGATGAACGAGGATTATTGACCGTAATTGAAGAGAAAACAACGATTCCATTTGAAATAAAACGTATATTTTATATACATGGAACAATGCCAAATGTCCGTAGGGGATTCCATGCTCATTACAAAACAAGACAAGCATTAATCTGTGTATCAGGCAGTTGCAAAGTATATCTAGATAATACTAAGAGAAAAACGGATGTTGTATTAGACTCACCAATAAAAATCCTTATTCTTGAACCAAATGATTGGCATGAAATGTATGACTTTTCCCCTAACTGTGTATTACTAGTTCTTGCATCTCATCTGTATGATGCTGAAGATTATATACGTGACTATGAAAAATTTATTGAGGTGTATGGTTCATGAAAAAGTATTACGTTCATCCGCAGGCGATTGTGGAAACTGAGAATATTGGAGAGAACACTCGCGTTTGGGCATTTGCTCATATCTTACCTGGTGCTGTACTAGGTACTGACTGTAACGTGAATGATCATACCTTTATCGAAAATGATGTGATCATAGGAGATAATGTCACTGTTAAATCAGGGGTATATATCTGGGATGGTCTTAGGATACAAAACAATGTGTTTATTGGTCCTAATGTTACCTTCACCAATGATCTAAGACCGCGATCCAAACAGTATCCAGGTGAATTTCTAAAAACGGTACTTGAAGAATGGGTCTCTATCGGTGCTAATGCAACGATTATAGCAGGTAATACAATAGGTAAATATGCTATGATTGGTGCAGGTTCTCTTGTTACAAAGAACATTCCTAACAATACGTTATGGTACGGGAATCCAGCAAAGTTCAAAGAATACATTTGTAACTGCGGAGAAAAGTTGAACGATGAGTTGTTATGTTCAGCTTGTGGTAAGCAATACTCGTTGGAAGATGGAATCATTGTTGAACAATAATAAATTACTAGAAATAGGTGGGCTAATATGATCCCTTTCCTCGATCTGAAAAAAATCAATTTACGTCATGAAGAAGCTATATTGAATAGTGTTCATAAGGTTTTGCACTCGGGGTGGTATATCTTAGGCGAAGAAGTTAAATCATTTGAATCAGAATTTGCTGATTATTGTGGAACTAAATATGCTCTAGGAGTAGCTAATGGATTAGATGGGTTAGAACTAATTATTAGAGCGTATGATATTGGGCCAGGAGACGAGATTATCGTACCTTCAAACACTTATATTGCATCTATTTTATCTATATCTGCCAATGGAGCTACGCCCGTGTTAGTGGAACCTAACTTACTGACTTATAATCTAGATCCCAATAAAATTGAAGAAAGCATTACTCCTAATACCAAAGCAATCTTGGTTGTTCATCTGTATGGTCAGGCATGTAATATGGGTCCTATTCAGAATATTGCAGAGAAATACAATTTAAAGATCATTGAAGATTGTGCGCAAGCTCACGGGGCTATTTATGCAGATCGCAAGGTTGGGAATTTAGGAGATGCCGCAGCCTTTAGTTTCTATCCTGGTAAAAACCTGGGTGCCTTAGGAGATGGCGGAGCAATTACGACCAATGATGAAACTTTGTATAGTAACCTTCACGCCTTAAGAAATTATGGATCACACAAGAAATATGAAAACCTTTATAAAGGTTATAATAGCAGATTGGATGAATTACAAGCTCCTATTTTGAGTGAAAAATTAAAATTTTTGGACCTAGATAATGATTATAGAAGAAATATTGCATCCTATTACTTGAACAATATTAATAATGAGCATATTGTTCTGCCATATGTTGAGGAGGAGCCTGAATCACATGTATGGCATGTATTTGTAGTTAGAACTTCAAATAGAAGTGACTTTATTAGGTATATGAATGATAATGAAATACAAACGATGATTCACTATCCTATTCCACCTCATAAACAAGAAGCATACAAAGAATGGAATGAATTAACTTTTCCTATATCAGAAAAGATTCATTCTGAAATAGTCAGTCTTCCAATAAGTCCGGTATTGGATATGGAGGATGTGAAAAGAATTGTGGAGGTTGTGAATGAGTACAGACCGCATTAAATTATCTATTGTTGTACCTGTGTACTATAACGAATTAAATATTCCACATACGATTCCGAGATTACAGGCATTAGAGAGTATTATACCGAATTGTGATTTTGAATTTATTTTTGTAGATGATGGTTCAAAGGACAATTCATTTCCATTGTTGATGGAAGCTAGAAAACAGGATCCTAGAATTAAAGTTGTTAAGTTAAGCCGTAACTTTGGTTCAATGTCCGCTATACAGGCGGGATTGGGATATACTACTGGTGATTGTGTTGGTATTATTGCTGCTGATTTACAAGACCCTCCGGAAATGTTTAAGGAGATGCTGGAACATTGGAAATTAGGTAAGAAGGTTGTTCTTGCCACAAGGGAAGATCGGGAGGAATCCCTCTCTCAGAGG
The DNA here is from genome assembly GCF_051550225.1 of Paenibacillus sp. FA6. Taxonomy (NCBI): domain Bacteria; kingdom Bacillati; phylum Bacillota; class Bacilli; order Caryophanales; family Paenibacillaceae; genus Paenibacillus; species Paenibacillus sp. FA6. Next base: position 5,718,607 of record NZ_CP188820.1, read on the forward strand.
ATGTTTTCTAATACCTATTATTATTTGTTGGAGAAATTCGCATTAAAGGGATACCCTAAGGGTGGATTTGATTTTTTATTAATTGATAAACAGGTTGTCAATGAAGTAGTAGAGATTCATGAGAAGAATACGAATATCATGAGTCTCATATATTGGCTGGGGTATGATCAAGTACAAATTCCTTACGTAAGGCAAGAAAGAAAACTTGGTAAGTCTAGGTGGACTCTTTCAAAAAAGATTAAACTTTTTGTTGATTCTTTTGTTAGTTTCTCATATTCACCTATTCGGTTTATGTCCTTTATAGGTGTTATAACAGCGATTATGAGTTTCTTATATGGCGTTTTCGTTATATTAGGTACTGTATTCGGTTTTATAGAACTTCAAGGATGGACTACAATTATTGCTCTAATTACTTTTTTGTTAGGAATTATCATGATCATGTTAGGTATTATAGGTGAATATCTTTGGAGGATATTAGATGAAAGTAGAGAGCGACCATCCTACGTTGTTGACCAAACTTTTGAATAGACAATTCTTGAAATTTGTAATTAGCGGAGGAATAAATACATTAGTTACATATCTAGTTTATTTATTACTTCTCTTAATTTTTAATTATTCTCTAGCTTATACACTCTCTTATGTTTCTGGGATTTTTCTATCCTATTATCTGAATACGGTTTTTGTGTTCAAAGAAAAGGTTTCATTCAGGACATTCCTCAAGTTCCCTATTGTATATCTAGTGCAGTATCTAGTTAACTTATTTATGTTGTATATTTTAGTTGAACGGTTACACTTAGCAGTGGAAATTGTCCCTTTAATCGTTATTGTAATAACAATCCCGATTACCTATACGCTCTCTAAACTTATAATAAAAGGTAAATGAATGGAGGTAACATTATGAAAGGTATAATATTAGCAGGTGGTACTGGCTCGCGCCTTTATCCTTTAACAAAAGTTACTAACAAACATCTTCTTCCTGTAGGTAAATATCCCATGATCTTTCACTCTGTATATAAATTAAAGCAGGCTGGTATTAACGACATTCTCATCGTCACAGGTAAAGATCACATGGGAGACGTAGTTAACCTTCTTGGTAGTGGCAGGGAAATGGGAGTCAACTTCACATACAAAGTGCAGGATGAAGCAGGGGGTATTGCTCAAGCACTTGATCTAGCTGAACATTTTGTTGGAGAAGATCAAATGGTTGTTATCTTAGGTGACAATGTATTCGAGGATGATATAACTCCTTATGTACAGAACTTCCAAGTACAGAAAAATGGCGCGAAAATTCTCATCCAAGAAGTTCACGATCCTAAGCGATTTGGAGTGCCTGAACTTCAAGGGAAACGTATTGTCTCTATTGAAGAGAAACCAGTACAACCGAAGTCTAATTATGCGGTAACAGGGATCTATATGTTTGATTATCAAGTTTTCGATATAGTTAAAACCTTAAAACCTTCTAACAGAGGAGAATTAGAAATAACAGATGTAAATAATGCATATATTAATCGTAATGAGCTTACATTCGATATTCTCCATGGTTGGTGGACGGATGCAGGGACACATGCTTCATTAGCACGAGCTAATGAGTTATCGCAGGAATTGAATTTTGGAGAAGAATTCGGGAAGTTAAAATTATAGGTGTAGGGAGGAACTCTAAGTTATGAAAGTCACTCCTCTTAAATTACAAGGTGCGAGTATAATCGAGCCAATCGTTCTTGGGGATAGCCGTGGCTATTTCATGGAAAGTTACAATGATGATATATTGCAACAACAAGGAATTAATTATGACTTTATTCAAGATAATCAATCCCTTTCCACAGAACCAGGGGTTCTGCGCGGACTTCACTACCAACTCAATCCTAAAGCGCAGACGAAGCTTATCCGTGTACTTTCGGGTGCAATCTACGACGTGATCGTTGATGTTCGTCGTAACTCACCAACTTTCGGTCAATGGGTAGGAGTTATTCTAAGTGAATACAACCATCGTCAACTTCTTATGCCAAACGGCTTTGCCCATGGATTCTGCACGCTTGTTCCGAATACGCAGGTATTCTATAAAGTGGACGAATATTATTCGCCGGAGCACGATCGCGGCATACTTTGGAACGATCCTGCTTTGGGGATCGATTGGCCTACATCCAATCCGATTCTTTCGGATAAAGATCAACGCCATCCGCTACTTCAAGATGCGGAACTTAATTTTGAGTAGGGGGTATATTTTTAAATGAAACTTCTTGTTACCGGTGGTGCCGGATTTATCGGTAGTAACTTTGTTATATACATGTTACAACAGCATCCGAATTACCAAATCGTGAACGTGGATGCGTTGACATATGCAGGAAATCTAGAGAATTTAAAGTCTATCGAGAATCATCCGAATTACTCCTTTGTCCAAGCAGATATTACGGATGGTCAAGCCATTGATCAAATATTCCAACAAGGTATTGATGTCGTTGTGAACTTTGCAGCGGAGTCGCATGTGGATCGGAGTATTCTTGAGCCTGAAGTGTTTGTGAAGACCAATGTGTTGGGTACACAAGTGTTGCTTGATGCTTCTAAGAAATACGGTGTGACGAAGTATGTGCAGGTATCCACGGATGAAGTGTATGGTTCGCTTGGTGAGACGGGTCTCTTCATGGAGAGTACGCCTTTAGAACCGAATAGTCCGTATTCCGCTAGTAAGGCGGGAGGGGATCTGTTAGTTCGTGCTTATCATGAAACGTTCGGATTGCCAGTCAACATTACTCGTTGTTCTAATAACTATGGACCATACCAATTCCCTGAGAAGCTTATTCCACTGATTATATCTCGTGCATTGAGCGATCAAGCCTTACCTATATACGGTGATGGGTTGAATATTCGTGATTGGCTGTATGTTGAGGATCATTGTAGTGCGATTGATCTTATTATTCATCAAGGACGTGTGGGTGAAGTATACAATATTGGTGGTAACAACGAACGGAATAATCTCCATATCGTGAAGACGATTCTTCAAGAGTTGAATAAACCAGAATCTCTCATCACATATGTAGAGGATCGTTTAGGCCATGATCGTCGTTATGGGATAGATCCAACAAAACTCACACAAGAGTTAGGCTGGAAGCCTAAGCATAATTTCGAGACAGGCATTAAAGAGACCATTCAATGGTACCTAGATAATCAAGATTGGTGGACTCGTATCCAATCAGGTGAGTATCAACAATATCAGGTGAAACAATATGGTGAGCGTTTAGGCGATTCTCTATGAGAGCACTAGTGACAGGAGCAGCCGGTCAGTTGGGAACAGATGTCGTTACTAACCTACGGAACAGCGGTCATGATGTGTTTGCATGTGCTCGGAATGAATTGGATATTACGGATTTGGTACAATGCCAACAAGTGATCAGTCAATATCAACCGGATGTTGTCATTCACTGTGCAGCATATACAGCGGTGGATGCAGCTGAGACAGATATAGATGGTGCGTACAGAGCGAATGCTGTAGGTACGAGAAATATAGCAGTGGCTGCAGAAAGTACGGGATCTAAGCTGATCTATATCAGTACGGATTATGTATTTGATGGCACTAGTATGGAGCCGTACCAAGAGTACGATAATACCAATCCTCAGAGTATTTATGGGAAGTCCAAACGTGCAGGAGAGCTGCTAGTGCAGAGCCTATCATCACGATACTTTATCGTTAGGACCTCTTGGGTATATGGTATATATGGGAATAACTTTGTCAAAACGATGTTGCGTCTCGGTCAAGAGATGCCTTCTCTGAAAGTTGTACATGACCAGAAAGGCTCTCCAACCTATACGGTTGATCTAGCCAACTACTTATTAGAACTTATGTCCACTGAAAAGTATGGTATTTACCATGCATCCAATAGTGGCGCATGTACATGGTATGAGTTTACACAGGCCATTTTTGAGGAAGCTCGTCAGTTGGGAATCAACATTATTGCTCAGCCGGAGCCTTGCTCGACAGATGAATTTCCACGTCCGGCTCATCGTCCGGCTAATTCGGTCATGGAACATCTAGCCATTCGAACGAATGGCTTTCAGGATCTACGTCCATGGCGAGAAGGGCTTAGAGACTTCTTACAACAATGGAATGTAACTGAATCTAAATAGAAATTTCAACGAATCCCTCGATCTCATTCCCACTGATCGAGGGATTCGTCTATAATAGAGAGTAAATCTAAATCGTAAAGGATAATCTTCTTATGAAAAGTTCTGTTAGTGTACATATCGTAACTTATAATAGTGCCGAAGACATTTCAACATGTTTAAAAGCGTTAGAAGCTCAAACGTATCCTATACAGCAAGTCATCGTGGTTGATAATGCATCATCCGATGATACAGTGCAACAAGTTAACTCACATTCCAAACTGTTTAGAGACGCCATTTATATTGTGGAGAACGTAGCCAACGTTGGCTTTGCTCCAGCCCATAACCAAGCTATTCTTTTATCTTCGGCTGACTACGTACTGGTGCTGAACCCAGATGTAACATTACATCCGGATTACATCAAGTTACTGGTTGAGCAACTGGAGAATCGACCCGATATCGGTAGTGCAACTGGGAAGTTACTGCTAAGTTCTAATCCAGAGGTGGTAGATAGTACAGGTTTAATAATGAATAACCATTGTCGGGCTTTCGACCGTGGAGCTGGGGAGCTAACTTCGCAGTGGGATGAATCTGAAGAAGTATTTGGAGTCTCCGGAGCGGCAGCGCTATACTCTCGGGGAATGATCGAGGATATTAGTTTAAATGATGAGTTCTTCGACAGTGACTTTTTCGCATACAAAGAAGATGTAGATGTTGCATGGCGTGCGCAGCTGCTAGGATGGAAGTCTTATTATCTAGCAGAAGCGATTGGGTATCATGCCAGAGGATGGAAGCAAGGAGGACGGACTAGTCAGCCACTCTTCATACGGAGAGCGTCATATATCAACCGTTATAAAATGATGTATAAGAACATGGAGCGCTCAAGTATATTTAGAACTCTCCTCCTAATCTTACCGTACGAGATCGCTAGCAATGGATATTTTCTATTAAGAGAACCTAAAGTGCTAGGCGCATGGAGAGCATTATTGGGGCAGTTACCATATCTAAGGGAAAAGCGCCAAGAGATTATGAATAAGAGAAATTCACGTTAATGTTTGCTATTTCCCCATGAAACTCTCCTGATCTACCATCTGTATGTTATAATACTGTAGAAAGATTACTATATTTGTCAGGAAGTGCTTTCTACATGGATTTAAGTATTCTTATTCTTAATTATAATACATGCAAGCTAACGCTGGACTGCCTACAGTCAGTATTTGCTTCGAATACAAGTTATACCTTTGAAGTGATTGCCATAGACAACCATTCTAGTGATTCATTTGTCGAGAGTATTGCCGTAGAGTACCCTCAAGTGACACTTATCGCAAACGATGATAATATCGGGTTCGCCCGGGGGAATAACCAAGGAATGAAGATTGCGACTGGGCGATATGTTCTTCTTCTCAATTCGGATACGATTGTGCAAGAGGATACGTTGCAGACGATGATCACTTTTATGGATGAGAATCCTACCGTAGGTGCGTCAGGATGCAAAGTTATTCTGCCTGATGGAAGTCTTGATAAAGCATGCCGTCGAGGGTTTCCGACGCCTTCGGCGTCTTTTTACTATGCATTTGGTATCTCTAGATTATTTCCGGATCATGCGAAGTTCAACCAGTATCAACTAGGTCATCTGGATCCGAATGAGGAGTATCCTGTGGATTGTCTGGTCGGTGCATTTATGATGGTACGTCAGGAAACGATTGATGAGGTGGGTCGACTGGATGAGACTTTCTTCATGTATGGTGAGGATATTGATTGGTGTTATCGCATCAAGCAGGCGGGCTGGGGCATTCATTATTACCCTCGTACGACCATCATCCATCTCAAAGGGGGCAGCGCTCGTCGCAGACCCACACGGATTATCTATGAATTTCATCGGGCGATGGCGATATTCCATCATAAACATTACAAAGACCGTTACCATTGGCTTACTAATAGCGTTATCTATATGGGGATCGGTTTGAAGTTTACGATGGCGTTACTTAAGAACAAGTTGACCCGATCGAAGCGAGCTTCGAAGCCAGCAGACAATCAGGTGGAGGTGAGATTATGATTCGTAGAAATCAAAGCATACTGACTAAGTTATATATTTTATCGGATTTCTTCGTGGTTCAGATATCGTTCCTGCTCGCTTGGTGGATTAAATTCGAAAGCGGCTTGATTCCATATGAAACTCCGATGCCCATAGAGAAGTATGCGTTGTGGAGTCTGGTCTATGGTGGAATTGCGATAGTGACAGGTATTCTAGTGACTCTATATTCACCCAAGAGAAAAAAGAGATTCGCAGACGAATTCCTCAAAGTCATTCAGGTTCATTTGATTACTATGTTCGTCCTGATTAGTGTTATGTTCGTCATTAAAGAGATTGATATCTCACGGGTGTATCTAGCGATCTACCTGGGCTTGAATATTTTCTTTATTATATTTTATCGCTATTTCCTTAAAGTTTCGCTCAAGCATTTCCGTGAGAAAGGCTACAACCGACAATTTGTATTAATTGTGGGAGCCGGTAGTCTAGGTAAACGATTCTTTAATAATTTGAAGCAATATCCCGAATTAGGCTATGAAGTCGTTGGCTTCTTAGATGATAATCAGGTGTGGGATAGTATTGAGATGAAGCACTTCAGTCCTATTCTGGGGAGTTTGGATGATCTTGAGGACGTACTCAGTCGAGAACTCATTGATGAAGTTGTCCTAGCGTTACCATTAGATGCACATTCGAAATATAAGAACATTATCGTCCTTTGTGAGAAGGCGGGTGTACGAACTCTTATCATACCGGACTTTTTCGATTACTTACCGGCTCGGCCTTACTTCGATAATTTCGCGGGGATGCCTATGATTAACGTAAGGGATATACCCCTTGATGTAGCAGGTAACCGAATGTTCAAGAGAGTATTCGATATCGTATTCGCTTTGCTCACAATTATATTAATTTCACCGGTGATGCTGGCAGTGGCATTGGGCGTCAAATGTACTTCGCCGGGCCCCATTATATTTAAGCAAGAGCGTGTAGGATTAAATCGTCGTAATTTCATGATGTATAAGTTCCGTTCGATGAAGCAGCAGCTAGAAGACGGAGTAGACACAGGGTGGACGGTCGAGAATGATCCTCGTCGGACTCGGTTCGGTACATTCATACGATCGACAAGTCTAGATGAGCTTCCCCAATTCTTCAATGTGTTGATGGGACATATGAGTGTCGTGGGACCACGACCGGAACGACCTTATTATGTGGAGCAATTCCGCGATGAAATTCCGAAGTATATGGTGAAGCATCACGTTCGCCCAGGCATTACTGGTTGGGCACAGACGAATGGCTTACGTGGGGATACTTCCATAGAAGATCGAATTAACCATGATATATTCTATATTGAGAACTGGTCAATTTTATTAGATATTAAGATTATTATGAAGACGATTACGAATGGATTTAAGAATAATAATGCGTATTGAGTAGATTATGAGACTGTTCCCTGAGCGATATGCTTATGGGGCAGTCTCTTTGTTTATATTGATATTGAATCGAAAGACGAATGAATATACGAAGTATGCATGGTAGTTATGATTGGGGATTGGGCTTGTTCGAGCGAATATTTTGTTTCTATCGGTGTATTCCTAGCAGCTAATCTGAAAGTATCCTCACGGGTGCTCAAGAAGGAAACACAAAGATTATGAATGCTCACCTGTAGGAACATTAGTTCAGCCTATCTTAATTTGTCGGCAAGGCTAGGTGCTAAGAAGGGAGGAGATGCTACGCAGTTGGCGGAAAATGTGTCATATGCAATTTCGGTTTCAAGAGATTTATCTTTAAATGGAATACAAACTATATCTGGCATTCCGTTTAAACCAAAATCATTTATAGGATTTGCTTTTGTTAGCAATACAAATATAGCATGCGATGGTTTTTACGCAGAAAATGGTCTACAACGTGCAAGGTATAGAAGTGCGGCAGGGACTTACTTAAATTCTGTCAATTTTATAACGATTGAGACCTCCACTGGCATTTTGGCATTTGGAACAATACAAAATGTAGTGGATGGATCTTTTGGAATAAATTGGGCAAAAACGGGGTTACCAAACGGAACTGTATCGATGTATTTACTAATTGAAGGACATTAGGAGTGATTTAAAAATGAAATATTGTGTAATTAAAAACACTACTACGATAATTGATGGAACTGATAATCCTCTTGAAATAATGATTAAAAATGCTTTAAATGCAGGATTTGTAGAAACAGATATTGAGGTATTAACAGAAGAGGAATATATGGTAAGAGAAGATTTAGAGCCAGCCCAAGAAAAACATAAAACAGAGGTTGAGTTATTAAAAGAACAAATGGCTATAATGCAGGGCGCATTAGATTTTATAATATTAAATTATTAAAAGGAGATTGGAGATGGAAAATATGGCTTTATATTTAGCACAAGGAATTGAAGAAGGAAGATTTGACTACAAGGTGGTTTTTACAAATTCCAAATTAATACCACTAAAAGATGATGTGGATGCAAAGCTTATTGCTGACGGCTAACAAGATGAAATTGTATCATAATATTAAGCATACTCTGAATAATTAAGATTAGTATATATAAAAACATTATACTAACCTTAATTATTCATGATCCCATTGGTATTTCTTTTTTAGGTTTTTTGATAGATGACTTTGTTTTTGTTAAGTCCATAATAGGTTTCTCAATAATATGGTAGGTCATGAAAGATATAAGATAGGTAATAATAAATATTAAAGATGTTTTTATTGATAATGAAGTTCCTTGGAAATGACTAACGACAAAATAAAGTACAGGCATATGTAAAAGATACATGCTAAAACTAAGTTCCCCACATGATTTTAAGAGTTTTATTGAGAAAATGCTCTTTATAAAACCAGTGCCATTCAGATAACTATAGGTCATTATTGAAAGGCAAATAATAGCTAATAAGTGTCGGTATTTATAATATTGCTGCCAATTCATACTTGCGTAATTGAAGTGATGTCCACCTTGAAAAAAATACAAAATTGATGGAATTTGAGTAATCATTATTAAAATGCATATAACAGCAATAATTTCAAAAGTGCTCTTCTTAAGTAACTGAAGGTTCCTCTTTTCTGAATAGACGTAAAAGTAACTTGTTAATATACCTGCAATGAAACTAACAACATAACGATGGATAAATAATGTTTCTAGAGAGGAATCGCTATATGCTAGTACTCCATTACTAATAAATAATCCTAAAATTATACTCAGTAAACTTAACATAGCCAATTTATTTTTAGAACATAAAATAAATCCAACTACAAACACCGGTAGTATAATGTAAAACTTTAATTCAACTGGTACGCTCCAGTAAACACCAGTTCCCTTTATAAAAAAGAGATGGTCTAATAACTCCTGTTTATCCTGGATAAGTATTTGTGCTTTAAAGTAATAAAAATCTAAGAAAATCACAAGATAATACATTGGAAGAATACGCATAATTCTACGAATTATGTAATTCATCCATTTGCGATAATCATAAATTGTATCTGGGTTATGAAAAAATGGGCGACTTAATAAAAATGAACTAAGGAAGAAAAAAAGAATTACACCATACTGGCCAATACCTGTCAGGTTTAAAAATGGAGATATGTATAGTCCTGAATTACCAGTATGGCTAAATATAACAATTAAGACTGCAATGCCTCTTAATCCATTTAAAGAATTAATTTTTAAATTTGAATTCAATAATATTCCTCCATTCAAAAGTATAAGGCTAAGTATAAGGGAATATAAAAAAAATGACTATACTTGAACTATTTTGTATGTGATTGCTTTTTGTTGCTACACATTTGGACCATTATGTGCAACAAAAAAATCCGAGAATGTTGTCTCTGGATTTGAACTATGACCTGTAAGTTGATCACATTGAGACAAAGTGATCAACTTACAGGTCATTTTGGTTTCATCAAAAAATATAAGCATAAAATAGTTAAATCCTCTAGCAAAGTAGACTATCACTTAATTGTAATGCGAGATTTTAATCAACAGTACAAGGGGAACCCTAAGGTTGATGATTATTGACGATGGATTCTAATGATAATATACTTCAAATAGTTAAGGTTACAGGGGAAACTACTATATAAGGAACTATCGCAATTAGCTTGCTAGAAAATGAGGCAGGAAGCCGAGATCTATTCTCTTCGATGTAATCGTATCGGATTTGCGATTCGAGGGAAAAATGAAAATAACATCGACATTGCAAGTAATAACGATAGTCTACGAAATCAAGTGATGAATATTCATCTTATTTTAAATACTAACTAACAGAAACGGAGAGAAGAAAATGATTAATAAAATTGGTCAAATTATGTTATATGTCAATAACCAGGATGAGGCAGTAAAGTTTTGGACAGAAAAGGTTGGGTTTAGTCTAGTTTCTGAAGAAGATAACGGCCAAGGATTTAGATGGATTGAAATTTCTCCTACAGAGGGGTCAGAAACTAGTATCGTTCTCCACAATAAGGAGTTAATTGCGAAAATGCAGCCTGAATTAAATCTTAGTACACCTTCGTTAATGTTTTATTCGGAGAAACTGGATAAACTATATCAAGACTTTTCGGATAAGAATATCACGGTCGGAGAAATTGTAACTATGCCTGGGGGTAGAGTATTTAACTTTGCTGATCATGAAAATAATTACTTTGCAGTGATGGAGAAAATTTGAGTACAAATAGTGATTCTTAATCGCTTTACATGAAGCGGGCGGACTTGTCCATGTAGACACAATCAATGATATCGCAGATATGAAAAGGATCAACCCGTTAGTCATCATAGTATCTCTATAGTATAATTTATAGAATCAAATACATTACACTGCGGGGGTTCATATGATTATTGATCGTCTTTCAAATGCAAAGATGTATACGGGCATTCATCCACGATTAGCAGAAGGTCTGAAATACTTAATGGAAACTGACTTTCATTCGGTCGAGCCGGGGAAATATGAGATCGAAGGTTCTCATATCTTTGCACTAGTGCAAGAATACGAGACAAGTCATCCTGATCAAGGTCGTTGGGAATCACACTACAGATACACGGATATCCAATACATGTTCTCTGGCGAGGAAAGAATGGGTTACGCCAATAAAGGGCACATGAGTGTGAAAAAGCGGGATGAAGATAAAGATATTATGTTTTTGGAAGGTACGGGTGATCTCTTGAACGTACATGAAGGTGCATTTTGTATTTTCACACCTAATGATGTCCACATGCCCACGATCATGATCAATGAGCCTAGGAAGGTTAAAAAGGTCGTTATCAAAGTATTAATGGATTAATACCTCAAGATTTGAAATGTAACCTGAAAGTTGGACATTTGATACAAAGTGTCCAACTTACGGGTTACTTTTTTTGCGATTTAAATATATATATTCCGTACCTATTCAAGGCGAACAGATTAATACTGCCCCTTCGCTATCATAGACTAGAATTAGAGTCTTACGATGATACGTGGAGGTCTGAAGGTTGAAGCGAATAATGAAGTCTTGGAGATATGTATTTAAGCTAGATCCTGATCGTGAGATGGATGAACGGAGTCTGGATGCAGTATGGATGTCGGGTATGGATGCTATAATGGTTGAAGGATCATCGGGAGTAACTTATGAGAAGTTAGAGCAAGCATTACAATTTCACTACAGTAAATAATAAGCATGACCCTATACCCCGTTTTGTCTTAGACAAGATGGGGTATATGTATTGTAGTGCACGTTACGATAAACGCTGATAAAGGTTGTGGTATTTTTGAAAAAGATAATAGCTTTACTCTTACTAATAGGAACTGCCACCGGTCTCATATTGTTCTCTTCCGAGGAATCCAGTAGCAGTAGTCAGGTTAACTTTGCAGATTATAAGCTCATCTCGCATGCCATGGGCAGTATTCAGAATCAAGCGTATACGAACTCCTACGAAGCTTTTGTCGCCAATTACGAGCAAGGCAATCGGGTATTTGAAGTGGACCTTCTGTTAACAGAAGATCATCATGTGGTAGCTCGACATGAATGGTCTCAATCTATGACGACAGTTCTTCAGCAAGATGATCAACTTCCTGAAGAACGCCAAGCCGTTCCGTTGACATCTAAGGAATTCAAGGATAGTGCTATTCTGGGGAAATTGGCACCGCTGGATTGGGGTGATATCCTCGATCTGATGGAAGATTATCCAGATATCTATATTGTGACGGATACGAAGGAACAGCAGCCAGCGGAAATATTACGCGTCATGGTGAAGGAAGCCAAGCAACGTAACCCAGAGCTACTTGAGCGAGTTGTTCCCCAAATATATGATCAGCCAATGCTGAAGACAATTCAGAGTGTATATGATTTCCCGTCTATTATTTATACGTTATATGCTTCCACGGACACGGATGAAGAAGTAATTGATTTCGTCCAACAGAATCATATTACCGGCGTGACTATGCCGGATTATCGTACTAACGCAAGATTTGTCACCAGACTTAATAAAGCAGGCGTGCTTACTTATGTACACACAATCAATGATGTCGCAGATATGAAAAAGTTTGAGAAAATGGGCGTCTATGGATTCTACACCGATGATCTAACGGAGATGGTTCTGGGCACTGCAAGAATACGAGACAAGTCATCCTGATCAAGGTCGTTGGGAATCACACTACAGATACATGGATATCCAATACATGATCTCTGGCGAGGAAAGAATGGGTTATGCCAATAAGGGGCACATGAGTGTGCATCTTGTGTTTTCACATCTGATGATGTCCATATGCCTACGATCATGATCAATGAGCATAAGAAGGAGAAATGGGGATTTTCAGGAGTGTGTAGTATATTCCGTAATATATCGAGTGGTATATAGTGTATACTTATTGTCATAAGGATCATAATATGAAATACAAGGGAGAGAAAAGAGATGATAGCGATGACTAAACCAACCTTCACAGCCGATCAGCTTGTAAGTTCTTCTGTTGCGTCAAAAAAGTTTGGTGAACTGCGCAAGAAAGCTAAACAACTTCCTCAGTTCATAACGGAGAATGGTACGGTCGATACGGTATTGTTAGGATACGATTATTATGAGCAATTGTTTGAACGTCTTTCCCAACTTGAGGAACAAGAGGAACAACGTATTCTGAATGAACGTATTGATCGGATGGACCGGAACCCAGCTGCTGCGAAAACATGGAAGGAGATCCGACGGAACCCTCATGAATGAACGTTTTGATATTCGTTTCGATGAAGATGCAGAGAGGGAATACAATAAGCTGGATAATTCGGTACTTGGTAAAGTTAACAAAGCGATCGATGAATTAGTTTACCGTGCGGATGAAGTTGGTAAAAAGTTAAGTAATCATTCAAATACTAAACTAGCCGGCTGTAAAGAGATCAAACTAAGGGATGCTGGAATTCGTATTGTATTTAGGGTAACAAACGAGATTGTTGAAGTCCTTAGTGTTGTTTACATTTTGACTATTGAACGTCGGAACCAGGACTACGCCTTTAAGATTGCAGATCGAAGGTTGAAGTCGTTTAAAAGAATTCCTATTAATCAGTTAAATGCATTTATTGTAGCTAGGGTAAAATGGAAAATAAAAAGAGATGATGAATAAGACTCATAATCCTTGAGGATTCTGGTCTTATTTGTTTATTTATTGGCGAGTCATAGCCTCGAAGATAGACAATGTCCTACTACATATTCCCACATACAATCCGTTCCTATTCAAGGCGAACAGATTGACACTGCCCCCTCGCTATCATAGACTAGAAATAGAGTCTTATGATGATACGTGGAGGTCTGAAGGTTGAAGCGAATAATGAAGTCTTGGAGACATGTATTTAAGCTAGATCCTGATCGTGAGATGGATGAACGGAGTCTGGATGCAGTATGCATGTCGGGTACGGATGCTATAATGGTTGGAGGATCATCAGGGGTAACTTATGAGAATACAGTGGACCTGTTGTCACGGGTACGACGATATGAATTGCCATGTGTTCAAGAGGTATCGGATATGGAGGCGATTGTGCCAGGGTTCGATCTTTATCTGATCCCGATGGTGTTGAATAGTTCGGATCCTTCCTGGATCGTAGGGCACCAGCAACAGGCCATTGACCGTTTCGGCTATATGATCCCTTGGGAACTACTCGTGACAGAAGGATACATCGTCCTGAATCCGGATTCCACCGTTGCGCAATTAACGGGAGCGAATGCTAAGCTTGAACGATCGGGAATTGTCGCTTACGCCCAAGTGGCAGACAAGCTGATGTCATTGCCCGTAGTGTACTTGGAATACAGTGGTATTTTTGGAGATATGGAGACTGTAAGAGCGGTGCAACATGAACTAACAGGAGCTCAACTTATATATGGCGGAGGTATCAAAGATCTTCACACGGCCAAACAAGCAGCAGCGGTAAGTGACACCATCGTGGTCGGCAATATTATTTATGAAGATTTAGCGCAAGCATTGCAGACCGTAGGGGCTGTGAAGTAACCATTGTAGAAATGAACTGCACCATAATCACTTTTCACTGAAAATATGGGACAGCGAGTAAACGTAGCGCAGGGAACGGAATTGTCCTGAAGAAGCGATAGTGATAACGATAGCGCTCGCCTACAAGTTTTCCGTAGGAAAGCTGCTTCGAAAGCATATGCTTTGACATTGGATTTCTACTACTATAGGTTTTATACAATCAGGAAATCCAAGGTCAACAGCGATCGTAAGGACAATCCGTTCCCGCAGCGGTCATCTCACATCACTATTTTCAAGGAATTATTATAATTTATATTTGGAAGGAGCATGCCCGCATGCAACCTATTGACATACATGAAGCGATAAAGAAACTCAACCCACCGCAGCAGCAAGCGGTTGAAGCTACAGACAACCCCCTATTAATTATGGCAGGTGCCGGGAGTGGGAAGACGCGGGTGCTTACGCATCGAATCGCGTATCTTATTGCCACACGTAAAGCCCCACCTTGGGCTATTCTAGCGATTACTTTTACGAACAAAGCAGCACGGGAAATGCAGGATCGGGTATCGAAGCTTGTGGGAAGAGAAGGTCGAGATATTTGGGTATCTACCTTCCACTCCATGTGCGTACGTATTTTGCGCAAAGATATTGAACGAATTGGATTCGGCTCGAGCTTCTCGATTCTGGATTCAACCGATCAACTCTCTGTGATCCGCAATTGTATGAAGGAACTCAATATTGATACGAAGAAATTCGAACCGAAGGCGGTTCAAGCTATTATTAGTTCTGCCAAGAATGAGTTACTGTTACCTGATCAGTTCGAACAGAAAGCTACGGATTATTTCGAAGAACTCGCGGCCAAAGTATATAAGATGTACCAAAGACGACTCAAGAACAATAACTCGCTAGATTTCGACGATCTGATCATGAAGACCATTGAATTATTTAGAGAAGTTCCAGAGGTTCTTGATTTCTACCAAAAGAAATTCCAATACATTCACGTCGATGAATATCAGGATACGAACCGCGCGCAGTATATGCTGTGCCGTATGTTAGCTGAGGGGCATCACCGCATCTGTGTTGTAGGAGATAGTGATCAATCCATCTATCGCTGGCGTGGAGCGGATATTACGAACATTCTTAATTTCGAGAAGGACTATCCAGAAGCGCAGACGATCTACCTGGAGCAGAACTATCGATCTACCTCGAATATTCTGAATGCAGCGAACGAAGTCATTAACTTGAATACAGGACGCAAACCGAAGAAGCTGTGGACCGATCAAGGTGAAGGTGCCAAGATCAAGGTGTATCGTGCCAACTCGGAACATGATGAAGGATATTTCGTCGCATCTGAGATCACTAAGAACGTGAATTCAGGGCAATCTTATCAGAATCATGCCATTCTGTATCGTACGAACGCCCAGTCGCGGGTTATTGAGGAAATTCTGATCAAATCAGATATTCCATACCAGATTGTCGGCGGCATCAAGTTCTATGATCGCAAAGAAATCAAAGACTTACTCGGATATTTGAAGCTCTTGTCCAATCCAGATGATGATATCAGTCTAACGAGAATTATTAATGTGCCAAAAAGAGCCATCGGTGACACGACGGTAGCGAAATTAGCAGCGGCAGCATCGGAGCGGGGTAGTTCTATTTTCCGAGTGTTACAATTTGTAGATGATCTTGGATTCGCTGGACGAACACGCGACGCACTTGTGGGCTTCTATGATATGATCGCATTTTTACACCGGATGGTGGAGGAATCGTCTGTTACGGAGTTAACGGAGAAGATTCTAGAATTGTCCCTATATCGTGAGGAACTAGACAAGGAGAAGACGCTCGAATCGCGCTCTCGCTTGGAGAATATTGAAGAGTTCTTGTCTGTAACGATGGAATTCGAGAAGAATAATGAAGATAAATCATTGGTGGCTTTCCTGACGGATCTTGCCCTGATCGCAGATATTGATACGATGAATGATGATCCCGAAGAGCAAAAAGATGTTAATACCGTTACTCTCATGACGATGCATAGTGCCAAGGGCTTGGAGTATCCAGTTGTATTCATTGTTGGAATGGAAGAGGGAGTGTTCCCGCACAGCCGTGCTTTCAGTGATAATGAGGAGTTGGAGGAGGAGCGTCGTCTTGCCTATGTTGGTATTACACGCGCTGAGAAACAGCTATTTCTGTCTTGTGCACAAATGCGAACCTTGTTCGGGCGGACAACAGCGAATCAACCTTCTCGTTTCCTAGAAGAGATTCCAGATGAACTGAAGGAAGATACCGTGATGGCTCGAGATCGTGATCGCTATCAGCGGGGTGGCAATACAGGTGGTGCCTATGGAGGACGTAGCTCGGGTAGTACTGGAGGAAGTAACTTCGGTCGTGGGCCTGGATCTAATTCATCTCTTAGTGGATCTACCGCTTCAGCGGCTAATCGCGTGACCGTAACGACATCAATGAAGGCAAATACCGAAGTCGGTAGTTCTTCTGATCTGTCCACTCTAAAAGCAGGTGAAAAGGTTTCCCATGGCAAATGGGGAATTGGAGTTGTCGTCGCTGTAAAAGGTAGCGGGAATGACACGGAGTTACAGATTGCTTTTCCAGCACCTGTTGGAGTGAAGCGTTTGTTAGCCGGATTCGCACCGATTACCAAGGTAGAGTAATAGAGGATATTCAAATAGTCATCTTTTGATCACGAAGTATATATTGAAGGGGAGATACGCTGTCATGGATTCGCTTCAACCGATGGATCTGCTCGTAGCCGAGATTAACCAGCATAATTATCATTACTACACGATGGATACACCTCTTTTAAGTGACAAAGAATATGATGCTTTATATGATCAGTTGGTTCAGCTTGAAAAGGATACTGGAATCGTCCTCCCCAATTCTCCAACGCAAAGAGTAGGAGCGGAATTGCTGAAGGGTTTCGACCCTCATCGTCATTTGGCACCGCTCTGGAGTTTGGATAAGGCGCAGAATATGGATCAGCTTTCCAATTGGAATAATCGCGCGATCAAGCTCGTGACAGAGTATAACAACAATAACCCGGATGATCTTTTGCCGGACCTGTGCTATGCCGTTGAATTGAAGTTCGATGGGTTAACGCTTAATCTGACCTACACGAACGGGAGATTAGTACAGGCAGCAACTAGAGGTAATGGGGTTACGGGTGAGGGAATTCTCGCTCAGGTGAAGACGATCAAGTCCGTTCCACTAACGATTCCTTACACTGAGGGCACGATTGAAGTTCAAGGCGAGGGGATTATGAATCTATCCGTCCTGAGTAATTACAATCTGCAAGCTGCAGAGCCGCTGAAGAATGCGCGTAATGCCGCGGCAGGGGCGCTTCGTAACTTGAACCCGAAGGCTACGGCGGAACGTCGATTGAATGCTTATTTCTACAATGTGGGTTATAGCGATGCTGTTGAATTTAAGGATCATCGTGAGATGATGGGCTTTCTTCAGAATAATCAATTTAAGGTCAATCCGTTTATTGCCTATTTCGAAGACTTCGATGATGTGATGGAGGAGTTATTGAAGATAGTAGAGCGTCGCTCTTCTCTAGACTATCTAATCGATGGGGCTGTCATCAAGCTCGTAGATATGCGTACGAGAGAGGTGCTGGGGTACACAGATAAATTCCCTCGTTGGGCTGTTGCCTATAAGTTCGAGGCGGAAGAGACAACAACTGTTCTGGAGTCTGTCTCTTGGGAAGTAGGTCGTACGGGCAAAATCACACCGGTTGCTCGGGTGGAAGCTGTTGAGCTTGCTGGAGTAACGGTTCAGAACTGCACGTTGAATAATATCGGCGATATTGAACGCAAGAACTTGAAGTACGCCTTGGGTGCGAGGGTGTTCATTCGTAGATCCAATGACGTTATTCCTGAGATTCTCGGCAAAGTACCGGAAGAGGCGGATGGGGAGGAGATCGTATTCCCTACAACTTGTCCATCATGTGATTTTCCATTGGAGCAAAAAGGTGCACATCTGTTCTGCAATAATCGCCTTAACTGCAAGCCGCAGTTGATTGGACGGATTACACATTTCGCTTCACGTGATGCGATGGACATCGATACTTTCAGTGTGATGACTGCAGAACTTCTATATAGTGAGCTCGGAGTGCGTGAGCCGGCAGATTTGTATACGGTAGCTTTTGATGACTTAGTTACGCTGGATCGTTTCGGGGAGAAGAAAGCCAACAACCTTCTGCAAGCTTTGGAGAATAGCAAAGAACGTGACCTTGCGTCGTTCCTCTTCGGCTTAGGTATTCCGAACACGGGTAAAGCAACCACTCGAATGTTAGCAGAGCATTACCGTGATCTATCACTTGTGATGGCAGCGACGATCGAAGAGTTAGTCGTTCTACCAGATGTCGGTGAGATTGTCGCTGAGAGTATCGTGAACTTCTTTGCAGATCCACGTATGCGAGCAGGCATTGATCGGATGCTGGCATTAGGTGTGCAAGCGAAAGCGCCGGAAGAAGCTCGAGTAGTGAGTACGGACTCCTTTTTCAGCGGGAAGACGGTTGTGCTGACAGGAACGCTACACAAACTGACTCGTGATGAGGCAGCAGAACGTTTAGAAGCATTAGGTGCGAAAGTAACAGGTAGTGTGTCTGCGAAGACAGATCTCGTCATTGCTGGTGAGAAAGCAGGCAGTAAGCTTGCGAAGGCACAAAAGCTTGGTATCCAAGTGATCGAGGACGAAGATGAGTTTATTCGGTTACTGGGATTAGATGCGAAACCGGAGTGATAACCATCTAGAGGTTAACCAGAGTGATAAACAACTCCGGGATTAACTGGAGCTGAAACAGATAGGAAATGCAGTAGCCTCTATATAGAAGGGGCTGCTGCTTTTTTTTTTCAGGAAATAAGGATAAGGTATAGGGTAAGATACCTTATCCTTATTTATTGCGGGGAGGATGCCATCCTAAACTAAAAGAAACGCCCACGGTCGCAACCACCGCAACCACCAGAACCACCAGAACCACCAGAACCACCAGAACCACCAGAACCACCACCCAAGCAGCACATATGTGAAAACTAACTTACCGACACAGTCGCGACAAGCCTATAAGCTCACGAAAACGTCTCACACTTGAAGTGATCGGGGGAGGGCAGAAGAAGGGCAGAAGGTGAAATGACCCCCCGGAGTAGAACAAAAGAAAGGAACAAGTATAAAGCGAAGGAAGGGGAGTTGTTCCTATAAAATTATCTTTGCAAAAAAGATTGCATCTTGTCGAATACCATGGTATATTATCAACTGTCGCTTCAAGCAAGTGACAAACCAAGTATCTCGCAATCAAGAAAAAAAGAAATAAAAAAGAGTTGACATTGATAGTGAGGACATGATATATTATTGTTCTGCCGCAAACGACATCGTTTGACAGCAAACGTAAATAAGTTCTTTGAAAACTGAACAAATGGATGATGTGAAAATTTTTAAAAAGAACATTTATGTTCTTGTCAGTTTGTTTCAAAATGAGCATAATCGCTCTTTTCATGATTGGTTCCAAATCACTGCAAAGCTGATTTGAAATCAATCTCTATTGGAGAGTTTGATCCTGGCTCAGGACGAACGCTGGCGGCGTGCCTAATACATGCAAGTCGAGCGGAGATTTTAGAAGTGCTTGCACTTCTAAAGTTTCAGCGGCGGACGGGTGAGTAACACGTAGGTAACCTGCCTGTAAGACTGGGATAACTATCGGAAACGGTAGCTAATACCGGATAACTTATTTCTTCACATGAAGAGATACTGAAAGGCGGAGCAATCTGCCACTTATAGATGGACCTGCGGCGCATTAGCTAGTTGGTGAGGTAATGGCTCACCAAGGCGACGATGCGTAGCCGACCTGAGAGGGTGAACGGCCACACTGGGACTGAGACACGGCCCAGACTCCTACGGGAGGCAGCAGTAGGGAATCTTCCGCAATGGACGAAAGTCTGACGGAGCAACGCCGCGTGAGTGATGAAGGTTTTCGGATCGTAAAGCTCTGTTGCCAGGGAAGAACACTTGGGAGAGTAACTGCTCTCAAGGTGACGGTACCTGAGAAGAAAGCCCCGGCTAACTACGTGCCAGCAGCCGCGGTAATACGTAGGGGGCAAGCGTTGTCCGGAATTATTGGGCGTAAAGCGCGCGCAGGCGGTCATTTAAGTTTGGTGTTTAATTCCAGGGCTCAACCCTGGGTCGCACTGAAAACTGGGTGACTTGAGTACAGAAGAGGAGAGTGGAATTCCACGTGTAGCGGTGAAATGCGTAGATATGTGGAGGAACACCAGTGGCGAAGGCGACTCTCTGGGCTGTAACTGACGCTGAGGCGCGAAAGCGTGGGTAGCAAACAGGATTAGATACCCTGGTAGTCCACGCCGTAAACGATGAGTGCTAGGTGTTAGGGGTTTCGATACCCTTGGTGCCGAAGTTAACACATTAAGCACTCCGCCTGGGGAGTACGGTCGCAAGACTGAAACTCAAAGGAATTGACGGGGACCCGCACAAGCAGTGGAGTATGTGGTTTAATTCGAAGCAACGCGAAGAACCTTACCAGGTCTTGACATCCCTCTGAATCTACTAGAGATAGTAGCGGCCTTCGGGACAGAGGAGACAGGTGGTGCATGGTTGTCGTCAGCTCGTGTCGTGAGATGTTGGGTTAAGTCCCGCAACGAGCGCAACCCTTATATTTAGTTGCCAGCACATTATGGTGGGCACTCTAGATAGACTGCCGGTGACAAACCGGAGGAAGGTGGGGATGACGTCAAATCATCATGCCCCTTATGACCTGGGCTACACACGTACTACAATGGCCGGTACAACGGGCTGCGAAATCGCGAGATGGAGCCAATCCCAACAAAGCCGGTCTCAGTTCGGATTGCAGGCTGCAACCCGCCTGCATGAAGTCGGAATTGCTAGTAATCGCGGATCAGCATGCCGCGGTGAATACGTTCCCGGGTCTTGTACACACCGCCCGTCACACCACGAGAGTTTACAACACCCGAAGTCGGTGGGGTAACCCGCAAGGGAGCCAGCCGCCGAAGGTGGGGTAGATGATTGGGGTGAAGTCGTAACAAGGTAGCCGTATCGGAAGGTGCGGCTGGATCACCTCCTTTCTATGGAGAATCGTTTCCTGTAAAGGAAACATTCAAATAACGGTCGACGTAAGTCGCCGTAAACATCACATCATCCCATTTGTTCAGTTTTGATGGAATTTATGGGGCCTTAGCTCAGCTGGGAGAGCGCCTGCCTTGCAAGCAGGAGGTCAGCGGTTCGATCCCGCTAGGCTCCACCAATAAAATCCATTCATTTGATCCTTGAAAACTAGATAACGAACGAATTTGTAAGTTAGAATGAACATTCTTTTATATGTACGTTTTGTTAACTTGTTAACGAAACAAAGTGTAAAAGTAGCTAGCGAAGTATTCGATTTATCGAATACCAGCTAAATTGTACGTGCGAATTTGGTGTGATGATCGATCCTTTGGAAATTCATTTCAACCTTTGTTGGGTTTACTCAATAAGAGAAATGAATGAACAACAGAGCGAGCAGCACAACAAAAGAGCAACGTGGTTAAGCTACTAAGAGCACACGGAGGATGCCTAGGCACTAGGAGTCGATGAAGGACGTGGCGAACAACGAAACTGCCTCGGGGAGCTGTAAGCAAGCTTTGATCCGGGGGTGTCCGAATGGGGAAACCCGGCTGTGTTAATACGCAGTCACTCTTACCTGAATACATAGGGTAGGTAGAGACAGACCAGGGGAACTGAAACATCTAAGTACCCTGAGGAAGAGAAAACAATAGTGATTCCGTCAGTAGCGGCGAGCGAACGCGGATTAGCCCAAACCAAGGAGCTTGCTCTTTGGGGTTGTGGGACGTCTCACACGGAGTTACAAAGGAATATATTAAGCGAAGAGGTCTGGAAAGGCCCGGCATAGAAGGTAAAAGCCCTGTAGCTGAAAGTATATTCTCTCCGAGACGTATCCCGAGTAGTGCGGGGCACGTGAAACCCCGTATGAATCCAGCAGGACCATCTGCTAAGGCTAAATACTCCCTAGTGACCGATAGTGAAACAGTACCGTGAGGGAAAGGTGAAAAGCACCCCGGAAGGGGAGTGAAATAGAACCTGAAACCGTGTGCTTACAAAAAGTCAGAGCCCGTTCTATGGGTGATGGCGTGCCTTTTGTAGAATGAACCGGCGAGTTACGTTCCCGTGCAAGGTTAAGCTGAGAAGGCGGAGCCGCAGCGAAAGCGAGTCTGAATAGGGCGAATTTTAGTACGTGGACGTAGACCCGAAACCGAGTGATCTACCCCTGTCCAGGGTGAAGGTGCGGTAACACGCACTGGAGGCCCGAACCCACGCATGTTGAAAAATGCGGGGATGAGGTGGGGGTAGCGGAGAAATTCCAATCGAACTCGGAGATAGCTGGTTCTCCCCGAAATAGCTTTAGGGCTAGCCTCGGAATGAAGAGTCGTGGAGGTAGAGCACTGATTGGGTGCGGGGCCCGCAAGGGTTACCAAGCTCAGTCAAACTCCGAATGCCATGTACTTATATCCGGGAGTCAGACAGTGAGTGCTAAGATCCATTGTCGAAAGGGAAACAGCCCAGACCATCAGCTAAGGTCCCCAAGTGTGTGTTGAGTGGAAAAGGATGTGGAGTTGCACAGACAACCAGGATGTTGGCTTAGAAGCAGCCATCATTGAAAGAGTGCGTAATAGCTCACTGGTCGAGTGACTCTGCGCCGAAAATGTAACGGGGCTAAACACACCACCGAAGCTATGGCTTGATACATTAGTATCAGGGGTAGGGGAGCGTTGTATAGAGGTTGAAGGTGTACCGTGAGGAGCGCTGGACACTATACAAGTGAGAATGCCGGTATAAGTAACGAAAAGATCAGTGAGAATCTGATCCGCCGAAAGCCCAAGGTTTCCTGAGGAAGGCTCGTCCTCTCAGGGTAAGTCGGGACCTAACGCGAGGCCGAAAGGCGTAGTGGATGGACAACAGGTTGAAATTCCTGTACCACCGTAATCCGTTATGAGTAATGGGGTGACGCAGTAGGGTAGTGACGCGGACTGATGGAATAGTCCGTCTAAGCAGTGAGGCTTGTGTGTAGGCAAATCCGCACACTATAAGGCTGGGCTGTGATGGGGAGCGAAAATTACAGTAGCGAAGGTCATGATCTCACACTGCCAAGAAAAGCCTCTAACCAGGAGAAGGTGCCCGTACCGCAAACCGACACAGGTAGGCGAGAAGAGTATTCTAAGGCGCGCGGAAGAACTCTCGTTAAGGAACTCGGCAAAATGACCCCGTAACTTCGGGAGAAGGGGTGCCCCGGTAGTGTGAATAGCACGAGGGGGCCGCAGTGAAAAGGCCCAAGCGACTGTTTAGCAAAAACACAGGTCTGTGCGAAGCCGTAAGGCGAAGTATACGGGCTGACGCCTGCCCGGTGCTGGAAGGTTAAGGGGAGTGGTTAGGGGTAACCCGAAGCTATGAACCGAAGCCCCAGTAAACGGCGGCCGTAACTATAACGGTCCTAAGGTAGCGAAATTCCTTGTCAGGTAAATTCTGACCCGCACGAATGGCGTAACGATTTGGGCGCTGTCTCAACGAGAGATCCGGTGAAATTTTAATACCTGTGAAGATGCAGGTTACCCGCGACAAGACGGAAAGACCCCATGGAGCTTTACTGCAGCTTGATATTGGATTTGGGTACGATCTGTACAGGATAGGTGGGAGCCTGAGAAATAGGAGCGCAAGCTTCTATGGAGGCATCGTTGGGATACCACCCTGATCGTATCTAGGTTCTAACCTAGGACCGTAAACCGGTTCGGGGACAGTGTCTGGTGGGCAGTTTGACTGGGGCGGTCGCCTCCTAAAGAGTAACGGAGGCGCCCCAAGGTTCCCTCAGAATGGTTGGAAATCATTCGAAGAGTGCAAAGGCAGAAGGGAGCTTGACTGCGAGACCTACAAGTCGAGCAGGGACGAAAGTCGGGCTTAGTGATCCGGTGGTACCGCATGGAAGGGCCATCGCTCAACGGATAAAAGCTACCCTGGGGATAACAGGCTTATCTCCCCCAAGAGTCCACATCGACGGGGAGGTTTGGCACCTCGATGTCGGCTCATCGCATCCTGGGGCTGAAGTAGGTCCCAAGGGTTGGGCTGTTCGCCCATTAAAGCGGTACGCGAGCTGGGTTCAGAACGTCGTGAGACAGTTCGGTCCCTATCTGTCGTGGGCGCAGGAAATTTGAGAGGAGCTGTCCTTAGTACGAGAGGACCGGGATGGACGCACCTCTGGTGTACCAGTTGTTCCGCCAGGAGCATAGCTGGGTAGCTACGTGCGGACGGGATAAGCGCTGAAAGCATCTAAGCGTGAAGCCCCCCTCAAGATGAGATTTCCCAATTAGTAAGACCCCTTGAAGACTACGAGGTAGATAGGTTGGAGGTGGAAGCGCAGCAATGTGCGGAGCTGACCAATACTAATCGGTCGAGGGCTTATCCTAACAAATGTTTAAACGGTTGAAGTGTATACTTCATACTTTCTAACACAAATTCGTTCGTATCTAGTTTTCAGGTGATCAATTTAACTTAATGAGGTTCAAGTAACTGAATTAAGAAGATTTGATTTACAGCATATGGCTATGCTGAAACCTGAATAATGCATTTGTTACACAAATGCCCGTTTGGTGGCGATAGCGGAGGGGTTCCACACGTACCCATCCCGAACACGACCGTTAAGCCCTCCAGCGCCGATGGTACTTGGACCGCAGGGTCCTGGGAGAGTAGGACGTCGCCAAGCATAAGAATCACCGTTGATCTCGATCAACGGTGGTTTTTCTTTTGTGTTTGAAGCTGTATAAGCCAAGGAGTTCTATCCGCCAATACCTCACGCAGCGCACCTTATCGCCAACTCACCCACCAAGACCTCACCATGCAGTTGCACAAAGTACAACTAAATTCCGCTCAAATGCTTTAGGGACCGATCTAGTTGCAAAACATACACTTAATTACTTGAAAATCGCCACTTATCCGCATACCGCAACATTTAACTGTCCTTTCTGCAACTAAAACTGACTATATCTACTTTTGCTTCAAACTAACTGTACTTTCTGCAACTAAAGCTCATCCTAGATACTTTTCCTTCAAAGTAATTGACCTTCCTGCAACTATTTCCCGCACTGACATCTACTCGAACTACCCAGCAATCCCCCACCATTCCTTAATCATAAATTTCCTCTTTTTGACTTACAACCGCCTTAATTTATACAGCAGATTGTCAAGCTAGACCAGGCCTTGTCCGACTTTACTTGATAATCCGACCATACAAGAATATTTTTGCTTAGACAGGTCCACACTAAAAA
The DNA here is from genome assembly GCF_051550225.1 of Paenibacillus sp. FA6. Taxonomy (NCBI): domain Bacteria; kingdom Bacillati; phylum Bacillota; class Bacilli; order Caryophanales; family Paenibacillaceae; genus Paenibacillus; species Paenibacillus sp. FA6. Next base: position 5,744,533 of record NZ_CP188820.1, read on the forward strand.
TATGTAACACCCCTTGGCAAAATCAAAGAATATGATATAATATTAATAAAGTCAAAGAAAGTCAAAGTCAACCAACGAAGAGATGAGTAACAGAACAACATCTTGGAAAGTGGGTAACCACGAAAGAGTTGAAGTTGATAACTGGAGGATGAATGATGCGTAATATCTCTGATGTTATTGAACAATATCTGAAGAATATTCTGCATGAAAGTCCCGAAGGAACAGTGGAAATTCAACGCAACGATCTGGCTGAGAAGTTTGTCTGTGTACCATCACAGATCAATTATGTCATCAGTACTCGCTTTACGTTAGAGAAGGGCTATCTTGTGGAGAGCAAGAGAGGTGGTGGGGGCTATATTCGGATTCAACGAATTGATCTTCCACAACACTCTGAACTTCATACCCATCTAAGACAGACGATTGGTGAAGATATCGACCAGACGGCAGCGGAAGGGCTGATCTATCAACTGGAGGGATCCTGTTTCTTAAGCAAACGCGAAGCTACTTTAATGCGTGCAGCGATCTCCAGGGAATGCCTCATGATCAAGCTACCTTACAGGGATGAGATACGTGCTAGAATGATGAAAGCGATGCTGATCTCTTTATTAGGTAAATGACCTACGAAGAAAGGGAGGTACATCGACGTGCTTTGTCAAGAATGCGAAAATAAACCGGCCACACTTCATTTTACCAAGATTGTAAATGGAGAGAAAACAGAATTTCATGTGTGTGAATCATGCGCTCGTGAGAAGGGTGAGATGATTCCTGGGGTAACGGGAGGATTCTCGATTCATAGCTTATTGTCAGGATTTATTGATTTTGACACAGCTAAGAAGATTCAATCGGGTACCTCGAAGGCCGCTCAAACGTTACGCTGCGAAGAATGTGGCATGACGTATTCACAATTCAGCAAGGCTGGACGTTTTGGATGTAGTTCATGTTATAAATATTTCAACGATCGTCTAGACCCCTTATTCAAAAGAGTTCACGGGAGTACTGCTCATGTGGGCAAAGTACCGATAAGGGGCGGCGTTCAAATACAAGTTAAACGACGTTTACATGATCTGAAGTCTGAGCTGCAACAAAAAATTATCGAAGAAGAATTTGAAGAGGCTGCAGCACTTCGTGATCAGATTAGAGAGCTTGAAAAGGGATTGTCAGAAGAGTAAAGTTCTTTTTAGAAGGAGGAATGCGAAATGCCAAATCTCCGGTTTACCGAACAGGCGCTTAGTGACTGGATGCTCGGTGACGCAAATGATTCCGACATAGCGATAAGTAGCCGAGTTCGGGTAGCGCGTAACTTACAGCATGTGCCATTTCCTTTGCTTGCGACAAGCGAGCAGTCGATGGAGGTGCGAGATACTCTAACAGACATGGAGAAATATGAACCATTAAAGTCATTTGGTACATTCCATATGCTTTACTTAGATGACATTTCTCCTTTGGACAAAAAAGTCCTTGTTGAGAAGCATCTCATTAGCCCAAGTCTAGCTAATGAATCAGAACATGGTGCAGTTATTCTTAGTGAAGATGAATCCATTAGTATTATGATTAACGAAGAAGATCATTTACGCATTCAATGTTTATATCCTGGATTCCAGGTGCGTGATGCTTGGGAGAAGGCGACAGCACTTGATGATATATTTGAGGCACATATTGATTATGCATTCGATGATATACGTGGTTATCTGACAAGTTGTCCGACCAATGTGGGAACTGGACTTAGAGCCTCGGTGATGATGCATTTACCAGCATTGGTCATGACACAGCAGATCAATCGGATTTTGTCAGCGGTATCCCAAGTAGGCTTAACGGTACGCGGGATCTATGGCGAGGGTAGTGAAGCTGTGGGTAATATGTTTCAAATATCGAATCAGATTACATTGGGTCAGACAGAGAATGAAATTATTGATAATCTGCACAGTGTCGTATTGCAAATCATTGAACATGAGAAGAATGCTCGTGAACGATTGCTTAATGAATCGAAGCTCCGAATGACGGATCGCGTACAACGATCATATGGTATTTTGTTATATGCAGAAATGTTAGACTCGAAAGAGGCGGCACAGCGGTTATCTGATGTTCGTCTTGGTGTGGATCTGGGTATTATTAAGGGACCATCCACCCCAGTAATGAATGAATTGAATGTCATGACCCAAGCAGGGTTTCTTCAAAAGACATTCGGGGAAGCCATCAGCAATGAGGAACGTGACGTCTATCGTGCTAGATTAATTCGAGAGAAGTTAGGCTCGAAGGATCATATACAATAAGAAGAATTTAAATTTCATGGAGGTGTAGGAGTTATGATGTTCGGGAGATTTACGGAACGTGCGCAAAAGGTGCTTGCATTGGCTCAAGAGGAAGCAGTTCGTTTAGGCCATAATAATATAGGTACAGAGCATATTTTGCTTGGTTTAATTCGTGAAGGAGATGGCATTGCTGCCAAGGCTTTAGTTGGTCTTGGTTTAGGGCTCGAGAAGATTCAAGATGAAGTGGAGACACTGATTGGTCGAGGACAAGAGCAGCCAACCAATATCGCCTATACTCCCCGCGCTAAGAAAGTTATTGAACTTTCAATGGATGAAGCTCGTAAGCTTGGACATACCTATGTGGGAACAGAACATATTCTGCTCGGTCTTATTCGTGAGGGCGAAGGAGTGGCTGCACGAGTACTTAACAATTTGGGGATTAGCCTGAATAAAGCGCGTCAACAAGTACTGCAACTTCTGGGTAGCAATGAAACGGTATCAAGCCATAGCGGAACACAAGCGAATGTGAATACACCAACTTTAGATAGCTTGGCACGTGACTTAACGGCATATGCTAGAGAAGGTAATCTAGATCCTGTCATTGGTCGTAGTAAGGAAATTGAGAGAGTTATTCAGGTACTTAGTCGTAGGACCAAGAATAACCCAGTATTGATCGGCGAACCTGGGGTGGGTAAGACAGCGGTTGCTGAAGGACTTGCACAGAAAATTATTAATAATGAAATTCCTGAGACTCTTCGTGATAAAAGGGTTATGACTCTCGACATGGGATCCGTTGTAGCGGGTACTAAATACCGTGGTGAATTTGAAGATCGTCTTAAAAAGATTATGGACGAAGTCCGTCAAGCGGGTAATATCATTCTATTCATAGATGAATTGCATACGTTGATTGGTGCCGGTGGAGCAGAGGGTGCTATTGATGCATCTAATATCTTGAAGCCATCTCTTGCCCGTGGTGAATTACAGTGTATTGGGGCGACAACGCTCGATGAATACCGTAAGTATATTGAAAAAGATGCAGCTTTAGAGCGTCGATTCCAACCGATTACAGTGGATGAACCTTCACCGGAAGAAGCTATTCAGATTCTATTCGGCTTGCGTGATCGTTATGAAGCGCATCACCGTGTGAAGATTACGGATGAAGCGATTGTTGAGGCTGTTAAATTGTCGGATCGCTATATTCCTGATCGTTTCTTGCCGGATAAGGCCATCGATCTAATGGATGAAGCCGGTTCTAAAGTGAGGTTGAGTTCTTACACGATTCCGCCTGATTTGAAAGAGTTAGAAAGTCGCCTTGAAGATATTCGCAAGGAAAAGGACGCATCTGTCCAAAGCCAAGAATTCGAAAAGGCTGCTGCTCTACGTGATACCGAACAAAAGATTCGTGAAGAGTTAGATGTTACGAAGAATCAGTGGAAAGAAAAACAAGGAAGCACGGATTCTGAAGTTACACCAGATGATATCGCTCAAATTGTGGCCAGCTGGACTGGAATTCCAGTTAGCAAGCTGAAGGAAGAAGAGACTCAGCGTCTTCTGAACATGGAGTCGATTCTACATGAACGTCTGGTTGGACAAGAAGAAGCTGTCAAAGCAGTAAGTAAAGCGGTACGTCGTGCTCGCGCAGGGCTTAAAGATCCTAAGCGTCCGATGGGTTCATTTGTTTTCCTTGGACCAACAGGTGTGGGTAAGACAGAACTAGCGCGTGCGTTGGCTGAGGCATTATTCGGGGATGAGAATGCTATCGTACGGATTGATATGTCTGAGTATATGGAGAAACACTCGACATCACGTCTAGTCGGAGCACCTCCAGGGTATGTAGGATATGAAGAAGGCGGACAATTAACAGAGAAGGTACGCCGTAAGCCATATTCTGTCGTACTCTTAGATGAGATCGAGAAAGCACATCCTGATGTGTTTAATATCCTGTTACAGGTGCTTGAAGATGGTCGATTGACCGATTCTAAAGGTCGCGTAGTGGACTTCCGTAACACACTCATTATAATGACTTCGAATGTGGGTGCTGAAGCGATCAGACGTAATTCGACGTTGGGCTTCACGGCCGTGCAAAATGGAGGCGCTGATTATACCAACATGAAGGACAAAGTGATGGGTGAGCTTAAGAAGACTTTCCGCCCAGAATTCTTGAACCGGCTTGATGAGATTATCGTATTCCACTCTCTGGAAGAGAAACATATTGCGAAGATTGTAACTCTGATGTCTGAAGAACTTCGTAAACGGCTGAAGGAACATGATGTGGATTTCATCCTAACAGATGAAGCTAAAGCATTCTTGGCTAAAGAAGGATATGACCCAGCATTTGGTGCACGACCACTTCGTCGGGCGATCCAAAAGCATATTGAAGATCGTTTATCTGAAGAACTACTAACGGGTAATATTAGCAAAGGGGATTCCCTTCTTATTGATAAGGGTGAGGATGGATTGACAGTAACGAAGAACGATCCATCGGATACCCCAGAAGCAGCATTGTAAACTGAACGGAATGAAATATCGAAGTAGTACCCTCCTCATGATGGTGGGTACTACTTTTTTGTCTCGTTGCGCTAGAAAGTATGATGGGTAGCGCATCTCCATCCATTCCCACCTACGCCAGTTTCTGTTTTATCAGGGCTTGTTCCTATTTAATTGAGATTAATGTAAACTTTTGATGCCTTTATTACGATAAATCATAATAGAGGGAGTAAATGAAAGTGGATGTACCCTACCCACTATTCATCTTTATCTTTAGTTCATTCCATCTTGGTGGTAAACTTAATTATAGTTCGAGTTCAAAAGATGACTTTTTGAACTTCTTCTAATAGACAGATTATGCGAATTCGACATCATTAGCATGACTTACCGTGCTATTTAATTAAGGAGAGAACCATGGCTAAGCCTAAAATAAAGTTTAACTGTACCGAGTGCGGATATGAATCCCCGAAATGGTATGGGAAATGTCCAGGCTGTCAGGCCTGGAATTCAATGGTGGAGGAGACGGAGAGTGTCGTTAAGACACAAGGCATGAACTCATCCCTTTTTCAGAGTAAAGAAAAGCCACTCTCCATCATAAATATAGAAAGCAGTAAAGAAGGAAGAGTGAATACGGGGATTGGTGAACTGAATCGAGTGCTGGGTGGGGGAATCGTTCCGGGTTCACTTGTGCTTGTGGGTGGTGACCCTGGTATTGGTAAATCAACTCTACTACTCCAAACATCGCATTCTTTATCTATGTCCGGACTTCGGGTACTGTATATCTCAGGTGAAGAATCCGTACAACAGACGAAGTTACGAGCTGATCGACTCGGTGCACTTTCGGCAGAGTTATACGTTCTATGTGAGACGAATATGGAATCCATCGAAGAAGCTATCGAGAGTGTTAAACCTGATTTCCTAGTGATCGATTCTATTCAGACTGTTTATTTACCCGAGGTTACAAGTGCTCCCGGAAGTGTATCTCAGGTTCGGGAATGTACCGCACGATTTATGCGTGTCTCTAAGGGTCAAGGTATCGCTACCGTCCTAGTAGGTCATGTTACTAAAGAAGGAGCGATTGCAGGTCCGAGAATGCTTGAACATATGGTGGATTGTGTACTTTATTTCGAAGGAGAAAGACATCATACGTATCGCTTACTTAGGGCGGTGAAGAACCGGTTCGGATCGACGAATGAAATTGGCATTTTTGAGATGGGTGAAAGTGGGCTTAAGGAAGTGGAGAATCCATCGGAGTTATTCCTCTCGGAGAGACCTCTCGGAGTAGCAGGCTCAACGGTTGTTGCGAGTATGGAAGGTACAAGACCTGTACTGGTCGAACTGCAAGCACTGATTACTTCTACCAATTTTCCATCGCCGCGTCGAATGTGTACTGGGGTTGATCATCATAGAATGAGTCTTATTATTGCCGTCTTGGAGAAAAGAATGGGGATGTTCCTTCAGAATCAGGATGCGTATCTCAACGTCGCCGGAGGCGTGAAGCTTGATGAACCAGCGGTAGATTTAGCCATTGCTGTGAGTATAGCATCCAGTTTCCGCGATGCACCGACAAGACCTTATGATGTGTTCTTCGGTGAGGTTGGCTTGACGGGTGAAGTAAGGGGCGTATCCCGCGTAGAGCAGCGTGTGAAGGAAGCAGAGAAATTAGGATTCAAAAGAGTTATTCTGCCCGAGAAGAGCCTGAAGGGATGGCGTCATCCTAAGGGAATAGAACTTATTGGTGTAACTACAGTTGCACAGGCATTGGCTGCTGCTTTAGATTAGAGATGCTTTGAACGATACATTGCGTTAGATTAGGGGGTATTTACTTAATGAAGGAAGCCAACCAATTAGATATAATGAATGATTTACTGAGGTTAGTTGCACCTGGAACTCCCTTCAGGGATGGGCTTGAGAACGTGCTGCGTGCCAAGACAGGTGGATTAATCGTTGTCGGATACAGTCCTGAGGTCATGGAGGTTGTGGATGGTGGATTCTCGATCAACTGTGATTTCTCGCCCAATTATTTATACGAGTTAGCGAAGATGGATGGAGCCATAATATTGAGTGAGGACCTCAAACGAATTCTGTATGCGAACACGCAATTGATTCCTGATTCCTCCATCTCATCATCCGAAACAGGGATCCGGCATAGAACCGCTGAACGTGTGGCGAAACAAACAGGAAAGCTTGTCGTTTCGATCTCACAGCGTCGTGCGATCATTACGTTATACCAAGGAAACTTACGATATTCGCTTAAGGAGATAGGTGTCATTCTTACGAAAGCGAATCAAGCCATTCAGACATTAGAGAAGTATCGCTCAGTCTTGAATCAATCACTGACCAATCTGTCTGCATCGGAGTTTGAAGAGCTCGTGACGATTCCGGAAGTCGTCAGTGTGGTTCAACGAGTGGAGAGAGTAGTTCGTATTAAGATGGAAATCAAGCGATATATTACTGAATTGGGTAATGAAGGGCGTCTGATCAGCATGCAACTGGAAGAGCTGGTTAGTAATATGGAAGTGGAGGCTTGGCTTCTATATAGGGACTATGCCCGAGTAGACAAGGAAGAGAAAATTCGTGAAATTATTGCTGGGCTTAAACGGGCGACCGATGATGAATTGCTGGATATGCATTACATAGCTCGATTATTAGGATATTCAGCATCATCGGTCACATCTGAGGAAGCCGTCGTACCGCGAGGGTATAGAGTGCTGAACAAAATACCTCGATTGCCCAATGTGATCATCAACAACCTACTGGAACGGTTCGAACAATTGCCGCAAATCATGACAGCAACCATTGAAGAATTGGATGAAGTGGACGGAATTGGAGAGGTTAGAGCGAAGAATATTAAGGAAGGCCTTAACCGCTTACAAGAGCAAGTATTCATTGACAGGCAAGTATAAATGCCATACAATCAATGAATGATCAAGGCTGATTCGAACTATATTGAGGTGAATAATTAATGACAAAATCAATTCCGAATATGTTCACATTAGGGAACTTGGCTCTCGGAATGATTGCGATGATGTTGGCACTGAATGATAAGTTTAGCATGGCGGCGATTATGATTATTATTGCGATGCTGTTAGATGGTCTAGACGGTCGTGTCGCAAGAGCACTGAATGCGCAAAGTGAGTTCGGGAAGGAGTTAGATTCTCTTTCGGATATGGTCTCTTTTGGTGCAGCACCTGCAATTCTGATGTATATGGTTACATTGCAAGGAATGCCGTATTCCATTGCTTGGACAGCTACAGCTATTTTCCCGATGTGTGGGGCATTCCGTTTAGCACGCTTTAATGTTCGAACCGGGGGAACAACAGGCTATTTCATCGGGTTACCGATTCCAGCAGCTGGGGGAGTACTAGCAACATTAACTCTTTTTCATAAGGAAATATCTGGCACTTATATGATTATAATCATGTTGTTGTTATCCTATTTAATGATTAGCAGGGTAAGATATCCTAACTTTAAGAAGATTGGCCTACCTAGAAAGGTAGTTATAGGTGCACCAATCGTCATCGTTATTGCTGTAGCTATTGCAGTGATATATCCAGAACAAATATCCAAGGTAATCTTTATACCACTGGCCACATATGCCGTATATGGTGTGAAGAAAAGTATAGATAGAGCTTTGAGACGCCGTCACAAAGACACGACGGAAGAGGATCCTCTTCATATGGATAATTAATTGAATGAGGTTTAAGCGCCTCGATATATGTATAAATAAAAAGCATTTATTTCATGCCTCTAAGGCAACGAGATAAATGCTTTTTTGTCAAAATATAAGAAAGTATAAGTTTCACTTCATACTCTATTCCTTATATTTCCGCTGAAACGGGTGCTGTCCTTAAAGAAAGGACAGCGAAGCCGTTTCTACTTGTTTTCAAGCATGTATAAATGAATATTAAGACATATTGAATAATCCAAGGGTGGAGCATTTCGTCGATTCTTCTGCAACAACTTCATCCATATTAATATCAAGTAAGTTACAAAGGGCGGACAAATAGAACATATTACGTCCCAATTCCGTGCTGATAAACTCTTTACAGTTTACGCATAATTGACCAGATACGTGAGTTCCTACAACATCTTTCGATGATGCGAGGTTTAACTCAGGTTCAAAAGTTTGTTGGGTGGCATGAATCTCAATACATCCACAGTCAGTGACAGCTTTGACAACGGCCCTATTTAATGATGCACTGCTCTGTCCATTCTTAGACAACACATCAAGTAGGCTGCGGTGACGGAGTAGTAAATCAGATACTTGATTCTGAAATTCCTGTAAACTTAACGAACCCATTTTATCAATCACCTCTAGTATTATGAATTGCATTCATTATATGCCAGTCGTTTACTTATTTTCAACTAGAAAAGCTAAGATCATCCAAAACAGCTAGGTGATCAAGCTATGAAGTGATGAACATAAATTATTATGCGAGGTAGGGTTATCCATCCCTGAACTGGATCATACTGGATAAGGATATGTATGGTAAATATTTTGAAGGAGGTGTGGGTACTGATGTTGAAAAAAGCTATTTTAGCATTCATTGGGCTATGTGGTGTTTGGTTTGGATATGCGGTATATGATTCGCTAGGACGATCATTCCCAGAATCGATTACCCTATTTGGTGGAAGTGGTAGTGTGGGAGGTAGCTTAGCCTTCGCAGCGTTAGGTGCTATTTTATTTATGTTGATTGGGTCTGTGAGTGCAGAAAAGGTGGGTGACAGATTACAGTCATTCGTGAGTTCTTTTTCGAAGATGCCCATGAATGAATTGACGGCGGGTGCGGCAGGATTAACAGGAGGCCTCATACTGGCCTTGTTATTGTATCCTAGCCTTAGATGGCTTGGAACGGCAGGACAGATGCTCGGTGTCGGAGTGACGCTTACATGCGGTTATATGGGGCTTAGAATTGCTATGGAGAAAAGAGGCGAGTTGGCGACTCTATGGACATCAGGAAGATGGAGTCGGGAGGAACTGTCCGATGAAAGAAAATTAGAAGAGCATAAAATTCTCGATACGAGTGTCATTATTGATGGACGGATTGCTGATATCTGTAAGACAGGCTTTATAGAAGGGACGATTGTTATTCCCGAGTTCGTTCTTGAAGAGTTGCAGCATATCGCAGATTCATCGGATCTTCTTAAGCGTAATCGTGGCCGTAGAGGTCTTGATATTTTGAACAAAATCCAAAAGGAATTAGACATTAAGGTGCTGATCTACGAAGGGGATTTCGAAGAAATATCAGAAGTGGATAGTAAACTTGTGAAGCTGGCTAAGGTGTTGAAGGGGAAAGTGGTTACGAATGATTATAACTTAAACAAAGTCTGCGAGCTGCAAGGTGTTTCAGTTCTGAATATCAACGATCTTGCGAATGCGGTTAAGCCTGTTGTTCTTCCAGGTGAGGAAATTATGGTTCAGGTGATCAAAGATGGTAAAGAACATGGACAAGGTGTAGCTTATCTTGATGATGGAACGATGATTGTTGTCGAAGGTGGACGTGATTATATCGGTATGCTGATGGAAGTGTTAGTGACAAGTGTTCTTCAGACCTCTGCAGGACGAATGATCTTTGCGAAACCGAAACTGTTGGAAAAAGCCCAGTAAAAACGGTATGATGGAGATAACTATTTCCTAGTACATGGGAATGAAGACAGGAGTATCATTATGGACAAGAGTCTGGGAATCGTTATTGTATCGGCGGGTAAAGGTTCTCGAATGGGTACTGAAGAAAGTAAACAGTATTTAATGCTTACGGATAAGCCGATTATTATTCATACACTAGAAGTGTTCAATAGGCTTCCTCTGGTGGGTGAGATTGTCTTGGTAACGGGTCAGGATGATGTGGAACGTGCTGAGGCATGGGTACAGGAGTATAACTTGGACAAAGTAGTCAAGGTTATCTCAGGGGGAAGCGAGAGACAACATTCTGTGTATAAGGGCTTATTAGAGATCCACACGGAATGGATCATGATCCACGATGGGGTGAGACCATTTGTGGAAGCGTCCGATATTGAGGCATGTTATGAGATGGCGCTTCGCGTTGGTGCTTCCGTATTAGCTGTTCCTGTGAAGGATACAATAAAGAAAGTTGATGGATCGGGTATTATTGTGGCGACGCCAGATCGTCAAAGTCTGTGGGCTATTCAGACCCCACAGACTTTTCGTGTTTCAGATCTTCTGAAGGCCCATCAAGAGGCACAGAGTATTGGATTCGTAGGGACCGATGACTCCATGTTAGTGGAACGAATAGGCATTCCTGTCGCCGTCGTACAAGGGAGTTATTCTAATATTAAGTTAACGACGCCAGATGATTTAGAGTATGCGGAGTTTATTGAGAAACGTAAGGGAGAGAGATGTTATGATACGAGTAGGGCAAGGGTTTGATGTGCATCAATTGGTCGAGGGCAGGCCATGTATTATTGGTGGGGTTACGATTCCCTATGAGTTAGGATTAGTAGGACATTCGGATGCTGATGTGCTTCTGCATGCGGTCACAGATGCGATCCTTGGAGCGCTCGGGCTAGGGGATATTGGGAAACACTTCCCAGATACGGATCCTCGTTATAAGGATGCCGACAGTCTCAAGTTATTAGAAGAGGTATGGGCTCTTGCCACAGAAAAAGGTTATCAACTTGGCAATATTGATTCTACCATTATTGCTCAGAAGCCGAAGATGGCACCTTATATTCCACAAATAACCGAAGTTATAGCCAAGGCGCTCGACGCTGACGTTACCCAAGTTAATGTGAAAGCGACGACGACGGAGCAATTGGGCTTCGTGGGAAGAGGCGAGGGGATCGCTGCCCAATCTATTGTATGCTTAACCCGAAATATGCTATCATCTTGAAATATAAATAACGTGTAAGATTTACGAAGTGGAGGGATAATAATGACCAATGCAGTGCGCGTACGTTATGCACCGAGTCCAACAGGACATTTACATATTGGTAATGCAAGAACGGCACTTTTTAACTATTTATTTGCTCGCCATCTAGGTGGGAAGTTTATTATTCGAATTGAAGATACGGACCTGAAACGTAATGTAGAAGGTGGAGAAGAGAGCCAACTGAAATATTTGAAGTGGTTGGGTATGGAATGGGACGAAAGCATCGATGTAGGGGGCGAATACGGACCCTATCGTCAAACGGAACGTCTTAGTATTTACCGAAAGTACTGGCAGGAATTGCTGGATAAGGGCGTTGCCTATCGTTGCTATTGTACAGAAGAGGAATTGGAACAGGAGCGGGAAGGACAAAGCGCTCGTGGGGAAACGCCACGTTACTCAGGTAAGCATCGTGATTTAACCGAAGAACAATGTCGTGCTTTTGAAGCGGAAGGTCGTGTAGCTAGTATACGTTTTCGTGTACAGGAAGATATGACTTATACTTTCGAGGATATCGTTAAGGGAAGTATTTCATTCAACACACATGACACAGGTGATTTCGTTATCGTGAAGAAGGACGGAATTCCAACCTATAACTTTGCAGTGGTTATTGATGACCATCTCATGGAGATATCGCATGTATTGCGTGGAGAAGATCATATCTCTAACACACCACGTCAGTTGATGATCTACGAAGCTCTTGGTTGGGATCCACCGCTATTCGGGCATATGACCTTGATTGTGAACGAACATCATAAGAAGCTTAGTAAACGGGATGAATCGATTGTTCAGTTCATTGGGCAGTATGATCAATTAGGATATTTGCCAGAAGCTTTGTTCAACTTTATTTCCTTGCTAGGATGGTCACCTGAGGGCGAAGAGGAGATGTTTGGTAAGGATGAGTTGATCACCATTTTTAATGCGGAACGCTTGTCTAAGAGCCCGGCAGTGTTTGATCAGAATAAATTAGCTTTTATGAACAATCATTATATTAAACAGGCAGACCCAGACCGAATTGCTGAGTTAGCCATCCCGCATCTGCAACGTGCAGGTCGATTACCTGAGGAATTGAATAAGGAACAGGAAGCATGGGCGAAGTTGCTTATTGCACTCTACCAGGAACAAATGAATTCGGCTTCTAACATTGTGGAATTGTCTGAGATGTTCTTCCGTTCTGATATTGAACTGGATGAAGAAGCGAAGGTTATTCTCGCAGAAGAACAGGTGCCAACGGTGTTGTCAGCCTTTCTTGCTAAGCTGGAAGGAACAGATGAGTTTACTCCAGCTAAGATGGCAGTTCTTATTAAAGAAGTTCAGAAAGAAACAGGATTCAAAGGTAAGCAATTATTCATGCCGATTCGGGTGGCTTTGACAGGTCAGATGCATGGTCGTGATCTGAATCAAACGATCTATTTGCTTGGATTAGACACTGTGAAGAACAGATTGAAGTCACAAATCACAGGCTCATAACATAACTTGTGAAAAGGATATTGTGCTAGTATGCTTGATGGAGTATCATGAGACTTGAGATTATATGTGAATAGCTAGGATCAGGAGAAGTACGTTACTGTGGCATTTTCCAGAGAGGATAACCGGGAGAGTTCATACTCCCATAGGGCTGTAAGTTATCCATATGTCGGTAATCGAAATGCGCCTGTGAGCTGATCGATCGAGCGAAGGAGAGGAGTTCATCTCTAACGTTAGATCCTTCCGGGTCGTCATCCGTTATTGGACGCTAAGAAGAGATGCAAGTCATGTTAATATCGTAAATGATTAACGTGATGAACAGCTCAAGCAGAGTGGAACCGCGGTCAACGCCTCTGCAGCATATGCTGCAGGGGCTTTTTTTGATTTTTCTAAGTGATAACATGGACACGAGAAGCGAAATATGGAGAACCGAAAAGTGTCGAAGAGGAGAACGATATGTTTAAGAACATGAAATCAGATATCCAAGCGGTATTTGAAAACGATCCTGCGGCTAGACGATTATTCGAGGTCATCTTCACCTATTCGGGACTTCACGCCATTTGGGCACAGCGGATTGCACATGGCTTCTACAAACGCCGTTGGTTTACAATAGCACGGATCATCTCGCAAGCTAGCCGATTCATGACAGGGATTGAAATTCATCCTGGTGCCAAAATCGGAAATAGATTATTTATCGATCACGGGATGGGCGTCGTTATTGGGGAGACATGTGAAATTGGAGATGACGTGGTGATCTATCAAGGGGTGACTCTTGGAGGGACAGGTAAGGAGAAGGGCAAACGCCATCCTACTATTGGTAATAATGTGGTCATTGCATCAGGAGCCAAAGTATTAGGTTCATTCACGGTAGGTGACCAATCTAATATTGGAGCTAATTCTGTTGTTCTGAAGGAGGTTCCACCCAATAGTACCGTAGTAGGTATCCCGGGTAAAATTGTTAAGAAGGATGGAAGACGCGTTGATCGTCTAAGTCATCAATTACCCGATCCCGTCGTGGATGCTATTCGTCTACTCCAAGGGGAGATTGAAGCGCTTCGTATCGAGCTGGATCATGTGAAGCGGGAAAATCACCAATTACATGGACAAGAATAAGAACAAGAACGAGAGGATTTGAACACATGGCACTAAAAATGTATAATACGCTAACTCGGAATAAGGAACTCTTTGTATCACAGGAACCCGGGAAAGTGAAGATGTATGTATGCGGACCAACCGTATACGATTTTATTCATATCGGTAATGCGCGTCCGATGATTGTATTTGATGTCGTTCGAACCTATCTGGAACAACTGGGTAATGAAGTGAACTACGTTGTTAACTTTACGGATGTTGATGATAAATTAATTCGTAAAGCAGAACAAACAGGTAGCACCGTGCCAGAGGTAGCCGACACTTTTATCGGCGCTTATTATGAAGATCTAGAGGGTCTCGGGTTGACTCGAGCTACGATTAATCCACGTGTCACAGAGAACATTGATTCGATCCTGGAGTTTATTCGGGAGCTTGAGGAGAAGGGATTCGCCTACGAGAAAGGTGGGGATGTATTCTATCGTACTCATAAGTTTAAGGAATACGGTAAGTTATCTCATCAGAACGTGGAGGAATTGCAGTTCGGTATTCGGGTTGGTGTGGATGAGCGTAAGGAGCATCCAGAGGACTTCGTACTATGGAAGGCTGCTAAGCCAGGGGAAATATCTTGGTCCAGTCCATGGGGCGAAGGAAGACCGGGGTGGCATATTGAATGTTCAGCTATGGCTCGTCGATATCTAGGAGACACTATCGATATTCATGGGGGTGGACAAGATTTGCAATTCCCGCATCATGAATGCGAGGTAGCTCAGACTGAAGCGTTAACAGGCAAGACTTTCGCTAATTATTGGATGCACAATGGATATATTAATATAGATAACGAGAAGATGTCCAAGTCGCTAGGTAATGGTATATTGGTCAAGGATTTGCGTAAACAGTATAAATGGGAGTCCATTCGCTACTTTATGCTATCTAGCCAATATCGTAATCCACTGAATTTCAACAATGAGACGATTGATCAAGCGGAGAAGAGTACAGAACGGATTCGCAATGCTGTCAACAATCTCAAACATCGACTAACTTCTGTTGTAGTGGATATGACGGCTGCTGTTGATGAGTCATTACAGGTTAGACTTTCAGATATTCTAGAGATGTATCATGCCAAAATGCAGGATGATTTCAATACACCTGATGCGATTACGGCTATGTTCGAATGGGTGAATGAAGCCAATTCTTTATTACAGCATTCCGTTGTGAAAGCTGTCGATATTTATGCTTTACTGCATGTTTTTGATGAAATGAATCAAGTGTTGAGATTGTACGCTGTGAATGAAGCTGAACTGATCGATGAAGATATTGATAAGCTTATTGTTGAGAGAGAACAGGCTCGTAAGGATAAAAAATGGGGTCGTGCTGATGAAATTCGTGATTTACTTGCTTCCCGTGGAATTATATTAGAAGATACGGCGCAAGGGATGCGTTGGAGACGGAAATGAGCGGGGCGGATGTTCGGAAGCTATTCGAAGGTGGATTATACCCATTTCCCCCCACAAAGAAGGCGAATCTGATCCCACCCATTGTATTAGCTTATATTGGGGATGCCCTTTATGAAGTGGCTGTACGTCAATATCTGATCTCTAAACCGAATTTACGACCTCATCATCTTCATACCTCGGCAACCAAGATGGTATCAGCGAAGGCGCAGAGTAGAATCGTAGCGCATCTTGATGCAGTCTTAACGGAAGAGGAGCGAGATGTGGTTAGACAAGGACGCAACGCGAAGTCGGGAAGTGTTCCTAAGAATGCGGATGTACTGGAATACCGCCATGCTACAGCGTTCGAATCCTTGATAGGGTATCTGTACTACACGGAACAGATAGAAAGAATGAATGAATTAATCCTATTAAGTATTCAGTATATAGAGCAATAGTATATTGAAAATGTATTCTAAAAAATGAAGATGGAGAGAAGGAGGAATAAACAACATGGAAGAGGAAATGATCGCAGGAAAGCATTCTGTTACCGAAGCTCTTCGCTCGGGAAGAAGCATTAATAAGATATGGATATCTGAAAATGCACAGAAGCATTTAATACTTCCTATTATCGCTGAAGCTAAAAAACGTGGGGTTGTTATTCAACAAGTGGACAAACGGAAATTGGATCAACTGGTCCCAGATGTTCAGCATCAAGGGGTGGTAGCTCAAGTTGCCCCATATGAATATGCGGAAGTGGATGACATTCTAGCTATCGCTGAACAAAAAGGTGAAGTACCTTTCCTGATATTGCTTGATGAAATTGAAGATCCTCATAATTTAGGTTCTATTTTACGAACGGCAGACTGTACTGGAGCACATGGTGTCATCATTCCCAAACGTCGTTCTGCTCAAGTGACGGCAACGGTATCTAAGACATCTGCGGGCGCTGTTGAATATGTGCCGGTAGCTCAAGTGACCAATTTAGGTCAGACTATTGATAAGTTGAAAGAACTGGGTATTTGGGTAGTAGGTACTGATGTTGAAGCCGTGCAGGAAATATATGAGACAGATGTATTCGTAGGTCCATTAGCGGTCGTTGTGGGTAATGAAGGCAAGGGTATGGGGCGGTTGATTCGAGAGAAATGCGACGTATTAGTGAAACTGCCTATGGCAGGCAAGATTAACTCGTTGAATGCATCTGTAGCTGCCGGAGTGGTCATGTATGAAGTGCTGCGCCAACGTCGTAAGCCAGAGTAGTTATATATGGCAGACTTGCAGGATGTGCTTCTTGTAGATGCATACAACATGATTGGGGGATGGCCCGAACTTGCCCAATTAGCAACCAAGAACATGCAAGAAGCGAGGGACCGTCTACTCGAGCGACTAGCGAATTATCAGGCATTTTCAGGAAAACAAGTCATTGCAGTCTTCGATGCTTATCGTGTCCCGGGATTAGGGAAGTCCTTCTCTCAGAGTAAAATACAAGTCTTTTTCACGAAAGAAAAAGAAACTGCTGATGAGACCATTGAACGTTTGGTGGGTGAAATGACTCGTAGGCGACGTCAGATTTATGTGGCAACTAGCGATTTAATTGAGCAGCATGTTATTTTTGCTAAGGGGGCGCTTCGCCTATCCGCTCGTGAACTTCTTATTGAAGTTGAGAATTGTGAGCGTGAAATTCAGAAACAGATTGAATTAGATAAGTATGTCTCTAAGGGCAATACACTAGATGCCAAATTGAGTAAAGAGCAGCGGATATTGTTTGAACGTTGGCGACGTGAGTAATTAAAAAGAGTACATTATTAACTTCAAAGTCTTTACAATGTTGTTATAGATGACCTTTACTGGTTATGTTGTGGTTGACGTTCATAGGTTACATAATATATACTGGTGCTATATTTCACAGAGTAACGGTGTACCTTTCGTTGCAACCGGGGGGATTCTGGTGAGTGTCGACCTGAAGGATTTAATGGTGTCAGATTATGTGTCTCTCAGTGATGAGGACATTGTCCAAGCTTTCCGTTTAGGGGAGAGTGAAGCACTCGAGTTCTTGATCAACAAGTATAGAAATTTTGTACGAGCTAAAGCCAGATCCTATTTCTTGATCGGTGCTGATCGTGAAGATATCGTTCAAGAAGGAATGATTGGGTTATATAAATCGATAAGGGATTTCAGAGCGGATAAGCAATCCTCGTTTAAGGCCTTCGCCGAATTATGCATTACAAGACAAATTATTACGGCGATTAAGACAGCTACTAGACAGAAGCATATTCCATTGAATTCATATATATCGTTGGACAAGCCCATTTATGATGAAGATTCTGACCGAACGTTGCTAGACGTTATTTCCGGGACGCAAATATGTGATCCAGAGCAACTAGCTATTAACAAAGAAGAGTTCATGGGTCTTGAAGACAAAATGTCGGAAATTCTAAGTGATTTAGAACGTAAAGTTCTTATGTTGTATTTGGATGGCCAATCCTATCAGGAAATATCGGTAGATTTGGACAGGCATGTGAAGTCGATAGATAATGCTCTTCAGCGTGTGAAACGTAAGTTGGAAAAGTACTTAGAAGTAAGAGATAACTGAACAGACGCTCAGATTAGAAAGGCTCGCTGATGAGTCTTTTTTTTATCACATGTTGGAATGCAAATGTTTAGACCCTGCAAGAATGACGATACTAGTACATGATTGCGGGCGGCTCTTGATGTAGAGAGAATAGGATTGTGACGATTTCTAGTAGCGAGAGTTCAAAAAGTGGGTTTTTTGAGCAACCTCTAAAGTGGGAATATGTGGTTATGAATGAGGCCAATCTTTCGTTGACATGATATGAGCCATGTGATAGAGTGATTTAGGTAAGCCTAAAATTCGCGTGGTTTTAATGAATAAGAGAGCAAAAGTCATCTTGTATTCTTTCTTATTCATCTCGCAGAAACGGCTTTTTCTTTCAGCGATGGAAGTGAAACTGTTTCTAATTGGGATCAATATAGAGTCTTCTTAAGGGAGACATCTACGGGAGGTGCACATCATGCGGGTAATTATCACTTTGGCTTGTACAAATTGCAAACAAAGAAACTACGCAACCACGAAGAACAAGCGGAATCACCCCGACCGCATGGAGATGAAGAAGTTTTGTAAGTATTGTAACGAGCAAACTCCTCATCGCGAAACCAGATAAGATAGTCTTATTGGAGGTGTAGTCGGCGTGAAACGCAACTTCAAGTCAATTTTTTCCTTTTTCTCTGAGAGCTGGGCTGAACTTAAAAAGGTTCGCTGGCCTAATCGTAAAGAACTGACGAACTATACTCTTATAGTTATTGGTACGGTTACGTTTGTCACGATTTATTTTTGGGTGCTCGACATCGGTATTTCCGCTGTGATCGAAGCGATTATTTAAGAAGGGTCCCAGGTGGCTTGATATGGATATGGAAAAAAGCTGGTATGTTGTTCATACTTATTCAGGGTATGAGAATAAGGTGAAAGCCAATTTGGAAAAACGCGTAGAGTCAATGGGTATGGAAGATAAGATATTCCGTGTTCTTGTTCCGATGGAAGAAGAGATTGTAAACAAAGACGGTAAGATTAAAACTGTCATGCGTAAAGTTTACCCCGGATATGTCATTGTCGAAATGATCCAGACTGATGATTCTTGGTATGTTGTTCGCAACACACCAGGAGTGACAGGTTTCGTTGGTTCAACAGGCTCGGGTTCTAAACCTACAGCCCTGCTTCCAGAAGAAATGGAGCAGATTCTCAAACATATGGGAATGAATGAACCGAAACCCCTTGTCCAATTTGAGCTTAAGGAATCCGTTAAAATTAAAGTCGGTCCTTTTGCGAATTTTGTTGGCTCCGTGGAAGAAATTTTGGTAGACAAGAGTAAGGTCAAGGTACACGTTAATATGTTTGGACGGGAAACCCCAGTTGAGTTGGATTTCGACCAAGTGGAGAAGATTGATTAATCTTTAGGTTTCTTGTGGGAGGGCAGCGATGTCCGCTTAACCACTATTGAGTCAAGGAGGTGTTTTACATGGCAAAAAAGGTAATCAAAATTGTAAAACTGCAAATTCCTGCAGGTAAAGCGAATCCGGCACCACCGGTAGGTCCAGCATTGGGTCAAGCAGGTGTCAACATTATGGCATTCTGTAAAGAGTTCAATGCTCGTACAGCAGATCAAGCTGGATTGATTATTCCAGTAGAGATTTCGGTGTTCGAAGATCGTTCCTTTACATTCATCACCAAGACTCCTCCTGCTGCAGTTCTACTTCGCGTAGCTGCAAAGATCGAGAAGGGTTCTGGCGAACCGAACAAGAAGAAGGTTGCTACAGTTAATCGTGCAGTAGTACGTGAAATTGCTGAGCAAAAAATGCCTGACCTTAATGCTGCATCCGTTGAGGCTGCTATGCGTATGGTTGAAGGTACTGCCCGTAGTATGGGTATCACAATCGAAGAATAGTTTTAGGTTTTTCTACGACACGCAGGTCTGAATATGACCAGCATATGTGGGAGGAATTTCCGCTAAAACCACAAAGGAGGAACATTTCATGGCTAAACATGGTAAGAAATATCAAGAAGCTGCTAAGCTAATTAATAGCGAAACAGTATATGAGCCTTCAGAAGCCGTAGCATTGGTGAAAAAGGTAGCGACTGCTAAATTTGACGAAACTGTTGAAGCAGCTGTTCGTTTGGGTGTAGACCCTCGTAAACAAGACCAAGCCGTTCGTGGTGTAGTTGTCTTGCCTCACGGTACAGGTAAAACGCAACGCGTATTGGTATTTGCAAAAGGTGAAAAAGCGAAGGAAGCGGAAGCGGCTGGCGCAGATTTTGTTGGTGATCTTGATATGATCAACAAAATTCAACAAGGCTGGTTCGATTTCGATGTCTGCGTAGCTACACCTGACATGATGAGTGAGGTTGGTAAACTGGGTCGTCTGCTTGGTGGTAAAGGTCTAATGCCTAACCCTAAAGCTGGCACAGTTACTTTTGATGTTGCTAAGGCTGTTCAAGAAATTAAAGCCGGTAAGATCGAATATCGCCTTGATAAAGCAGGTCAAATTCACGCGCCAATCGGTAAGGCTTCATTCACTGAAGAACAGTTGAATGAGAACCTTAGTTCATTGATTGAAGCGTTGAACCGTGCAAAACCAGCATCTGCTAAAGGTGTGTATCTGAAGGGGATTGCTATTTCCTCGACGATGGGTCCAAGTGCACGTGTGAGCGCAGCTTCTTACAAATAAGATTATTATATTGACTTGTTCAATGTAATTTGATAATATGTAAAAGTTGTTGTGAATGACTTGGTGCTAAATTATAAAGTTGAATATGCTTACCGTAGACAGTAGGTGCCTGTGGCATAATTTCCTACCGAGGTGTTGTGATAGAACGTCAGTAATGGTTGGACGAAAGTCCTTGCAAATGATGATTCATCAGGCCTTCGTAGATTCTGCGGAGGCTTTTTAAATGCCTAAGTAGAGTAGTCAGTGGTATGAAATACTGCTGCATAGTAATCGATCAGGAGGTGTAGAGAATGGCAAATGCAAAAACTATTCAAGCTAAACAAGATGCGGTTGATATCGTTACAACAAAGTTACGCAAAAGTGTAACAACGGTTGTTGCAGACTATCGCGGATTGAACGTTACTCAAATCACTGAATTGCGTAAGCAACTTCGTGAAGCGGGTATTGAAATGACAGTATTGAAAAACTCTTTGTTGCGTCGTGCGACTGCTGCTACTGAACTTACAGAATTGGATGAGGTTCTAGTTGGTCCAACTGTTGTAGTGTTTGGTGGAGAAGATGTTGTAGCGCCTGCAAAAATTCTTAACGATTTTGCTAAGAAGAATGTTGCATTGGAATTAAAGGGTGGCGTAGTTGAAGGTAAAGTCGTAAGCGTTGATCAAATTAAAGCGTTGGCTGAACTTCCTTCTCGCGATGGACTTCTTTCCATGCTTCTCAGCGTATTACAAGCGCCTGTGCGTAACTTCGCACTTGTTGTTAAAGCTGTTGCTGAAAAAGAAGATCAAAGCGCGTAAGCACTTTGATCCTCGTAGATTCCGTAATAAACAAAATATTTTAATATAAAATGGAGGTTCCACCATGACTAATGAACAAATTTTAGAAGCTATTAAAGGTATGTCCGTATTGGAATTGAACGACCTTGTTAAAGCAATCGAAGAAGAATTCGGAGTAACAGCAGCAGCTCCAGTAGCTGCAGCAGGTGCTGTTGCAGCAGTTGCTGAAGAGCAATCTGAATTTGACGTAATCTTGACTGGCGCTGGCGCTTCTAAGATTAACGTAATCAAAGCAGTTCGCGAAATCACTGGTCTTGGCTTGAAAGAAGCAAAAGACTTGGTAGATAACGCTCCAAAAGCATTGAAAGAAAAAGTATCTAAAGAAGAAGCAGAAGCTGTACAAGCGAAATTGGTAGAAGTAGGCGCTTCTGTAGAAGTGAAATAATATCTATTACTAATTTCTGTGAGCAGCAATGCTTACACATATTTCAAAGAAATAAACCCCTTGAATTTAGTTCAAGGGGTTTGTTTCTAATTAAAGATTCGGAGGATTAGCATGCCACAGCATTATTATTCGAACCAACCGGAATCGGAGCATGATCGCAGGACAATTGATGAGCAATTAAGAGGGCTGAACTATCGATTTATAAGTGATGCTGGAGTGTTCTCGAAAAAAGGTGTAGATTTCGGTAGTAAAGTATTGATTGAAGCCATGGACTTGCCGGTTGGAGCTGAGGTACTTGATGTGGGATGTGGTTATGGCCCGATTGGACTTACGGCGGCACGGTTAGTAGAGAATGGACATGTGACCATGCTAGATCTCAATACTAGAGCGATCGAACTAGCTAAAGAGAACGCTCAACTGAACGGGATTACGAATGTCTCTATCATGGAAAGTGATTTGTTCGCAGCAGTGAAAGGGAGAAGCTTCGATGTTATTCTAAGTAATCCTCCAATTCGTGCGGGTAAGGAAACGGTTCATGCTATATTTGAGCAGGCGTATGATCATTTGCGAGAAGGTGGAGCGCTGTGGATCGTTATTCAGAAGAAGCAGGGAGCTCCATCCGCAAAGGAAAAGTTAGAAAAGTGTTTCGGAGAAGTGCAAGAAGTGACGAAGGAAAAAGGATATCGTATATTCAAGGCCGTAAAACCTTGGAATAATCCGCAATAAGACTATTGACTTAACATTTCAGATGTGATACTATTGTGGAATGTCAGTATTAGGATAGGCTTCTTGTCTTTAGTTTGCTCAAATATGTTGGCCTATGTTAGTTAAATAACATAGACAATATATATCTAAGTGTGGTATGTGGATGTAGAGCTAGTCTATTGAGTTTGAGGTCTGTGTGATGAAAGACCCACTGGAAGGTGCTCCTTGTTCGGAAGATTTCGGGTAAGGGCTTTTCTTCATTTGTGGGAGTTCCTCTGTATGGTTTCATTATAAATGTCCAAACAGAGGTTCGCAATGTATTTTTAAAGTGAGTAGACATGAGGGGTGAGTTAAAGTTGGCGGGACATCTTGTTCAGTATGGTCGACGCACTCGGCGAAGTTATGCACGAATTAACGAAGTACTCGAAATTCCGAACCTGATTGAAATCCAAGAGAAATCTTATGATTGGTTTCTGGAGGAAGGATTACGGGAGATGTTTCACGATATTTCGCCGATCCAAGATTTCACAGGTAATTTGGTTCTGGAGTTTATAGACTACAGCCTTGGTGAGCCTAAATATAACATGGACGACGCTAAAGAGCGTGACGTTACGTATGCGGCTCCGCTACGCGTTAAGGTAAGACTCATTAATAGGGAAACAGGAGAAGTCAAGGAACAAGAAGTGTTCATGGGCGACTTCCCATTGATGACGGAGACTGGTACATTTATTATCAACGGTGCAGAACGGGTAATTGTCAGTCAGTTGGTACGCTCTCCTAGCGTCTATTTTAGCACCAAAATCGACAAGAATGGTAAAAGGAATTACACAGCAACTGTGATCCCTAACCGTGGAGCATGGCTTGAACTGGAAACAGATGCGAAGGACATTATGTATGTCCGTATTGATCGTACTCGTAAAATACCAGTAACAGTTCTACTTCGCGCACTAGGCTTTGGTAGTGATGCTGAAATTTTAGATTTGATAGGTGACGATCCATATATCCGTAATACACTGGACAAAGATAACACGGATTCAACGGAGAAAGCGCTCATAGAAATTTACGAACGTCTTCGTCCGGGTGAGCCTCCTACTCTTGATAATGCAAAGAGTCTATTGGTAGCTCGGTTCTTTGATCCGAAACGTTATGATCTAGCTAATGTAGGTCGTTACAAAATTAATAAAAAACTACACATTAAGAATCGCTTGTTCAATCAAAAATTGGCGCAGAATCTAGTTGATCCGGAAACAGGAGAAATCTTAGCTGAATCTGGTCAAATGGTAGACCGCCGCTTGTTGGATGAATTGATTCCTTACTTGGAAAAAGGCGTTGGCCTTAAGACTTATCATGTAGCTAACGGCGCACTTGATGCGGGTGAAGTTCCACTTCAAAGCATCGATGTCTTTTCTCCTATTGAAGAGGGTAAGGTTATCAAAGTGATTGGTAATGCTAATATTGATAAATCAGTTAAGAATATTACACCGGCTGATATTATTTCATCCATCAGCTACTTCCTTGACTTGCTTCAAGGTGTAGGGAATACAGATGACATTGACCACTTAGGTAACCGTCGTTTGCGTTCTGTTGGTGAGTTGCTTCAGAATCAATTCCGCATAGGACTTTCAAGAATGGAACGTGTTGTTCGTGAAAGAATGTCTATTCAGGATGCGAACGTTATTACGCCACAAGCGTTGATTAACATTCGACCTGTTATTGCATCTATTAAGGAATTCTTCGGTAGTTCACAGTTGTCACAATTTATGGACCAAACCAACCCACTTGGTGAATTGACGCATAAACGTCGTCTATCCGCTTTGGGACCCGGGGGTCTGACTCGTGAACGTGCTGGTTTTGAAGTTCGTGACGTCCATCCGAGTCATTATGGCCGGATGTGTCCAATCGAAACACCGGAAGGTCCGAATATCGGGTTGATTAACTCATTGTCTACATTTGCCCGTGTTAATGAATATGGTTTTATTGAAGCGCCATATCGTTGGGTAGATCCAAAGACAGGTATTGTTACGGAACATATCGATTATCTTACTGCTGATGAAGAAGATAACTACATTGTCGCTCAGGCGAACGCTATATTGACAGAAGATAGTAAGTTTCGGGATGATACTGTTATCGTACGTTATAACAAACAAGCGGACAATATCCTAACGATGCCAAGTGATCGTGTCGATTATATGGATGTATCTCCTAAGCAAGTGGTATCGGTCGCTACTGCACTGATTCCGTTCCTTGAGAACGATGACTCCAACCGTGCGTTGATGGGATCTAACATGCAGCGCCAAGCGGTGCCGCTTCTAATTCCTAAGGCGCCATTGGTTGGTACAGGGATGGAACATAAAGCAGCGAAAGATTCTGGTGTATGTATTGTATCCAAGTATGACGGTATTATTGAACGATCTTCTGCCAATGAGATTTGGGTGCGCCGTGTTGAGGTTGTAGACGGCAATGAAGTGAAGGGTGATATCGAGAAACATAAACTCCATAAATTTATGCGTTCGAATCAAGGAACCTGTATTAACCAACGTCCAATCGTTAACAGAGGAGATGTTGTGAAAAAAGGGGACATCCTTGCAGACGGACCATCTACGGAAATGGGCGAACTTGCTCTTGGACGTAACGTAGTGGTTGCATTCATGACATGGGAGGGTTACAACTACGAGGATGCCATCCTTCTAAGTGAGAAGATGGTTAAAGAAGACGTATATACTTCAATTCATATTGAAGAATATGAGTCCGAAGCTCGTGATACGAAGCTGGGACCTGAAGAAATCACGCGTGATATCCCTAACGTTGGGGAAGATGCGCTTCGGAATTTGGATGAGCGAGGTATTATCCGCATTGGTGCGGAGATCAGCGCTGGAGACATCCTAGTTGGTAAAGTTACACCGAAGGGTGTGACGGAGTTGACTGCTGAAGAACGTCTACTTCATGCTATCTTTGGTGAGAAGGCTCGTGAAGTGCGTGATACCTCTCTACGTGTTCCGCATGGTAGTGATGGTATTATCGTGGACGTGAAGGTGTTCACCCGTGAGAACGGCGATGAATTGCCTCCAGGTGTTAATCAAATGGTTCGTGTGTATATTGCGCAGAAACGTAAAATTTCTGAAGGTGACAAAATGGCAGGGCGCCACGGTAACAAAGGTGTTGTAGCTCGTATTTTGCCTGAAGAAGATATGCCGTTCCTTCCAGATGGTACACCAGTTCAAGTTGTACTGAATCCGTTGGGGGTTCCGTCTCGTATGAACATCGGTCAGATCCTTGAGGTACACATTGGTATGGCGGCAATGCGCCTTGGTATCCATGTGGCAACGCCGGTATTTGATGGTGCGAATGAAGAAGATGTGTTCGATACAATGGAAGAATCAGGTATGCAACGTAATGGTAAGACGAGATTGTATGATGGACGTACGGGTGACTTGTTTGAACGTGAAGTTACTGTAGGCGTCATGCATATGATCAAGTTAGCACATATGGTTGATGATAAAATCCATGCTCGTTCTACAGGTCCTTACTCTCTCGTTACACAGCAGCCGCTGGGTGGTAAAGCTCAGTTCGGTGGTCAACGTTTCGGAGAGATGGAAGTGTGGGCATTGGAAGCTTACGGTGCCGCTTATACACTGCAAGAAATATTAACGGTTAAATCCGATGATGTTGTTGGCCGGGTGAAAACGTACGAATCCATCGTCAAAGGTGAGAATGTACCGGAACCAGGTGTTCCAGAGTCATTTAAGGTTCTAATTAAAGAACTTCAATCCCTTGGTATGGATGTTAAGATTCTTAGTGGTGATGAACAAGAAATCGAGATGAAAGAACTCGATGACGAAGATGAGGTATCGGGCGATAAGCTGAGCCTCAACTTGGAAAGCGCAGAAGTCGGACGGGAATAAAAGAAATGTGATCGGCGGTTGGGCTTGCCTTACTGCCCGACTCACGTTGTTTAATAATTTAGTACTAGATTAAGGAGGGTTGCTCCTTGTTGGACGTTAATAATTTTGAATACATGAAAATCGGGCTTGCTTCTCCCGAGAAGATTCGATCATGGTCCCGCGGAGAAGTTAAAAAACCGGAAACGATTAACTATCGTACGCTTAAACCGGAAAAAGAAGGCCTATTCTGTGAAAAGATCTTTGGCCCAACGAAAGACTGGGAATGTCACTGTGGTAAGTACAAGCGTGTCCGTTATAAAGGCGTTGTATGTGATCGTTGTGGCGTTGAAGTCACACGGGCGAAAGTGCGTCGCGAACGTATGGGACATATCGAACTTGCTGCTCCTGTATCTCATATCTGGTATTTCAAGGGAATTCCAAGCCGGATGGGTCTAGCTTTGGACATGTCACCAAGATCACTTGAAGAGATCATATACTTCGCATCATATGTTGTAACAGATCCTGGTGAAACTCCACTGGAGAAAAAACAACTCTTGTCTGAGAAAGAATATCGTAGCTATCGTGAAAAATATGGTTACGGATTCCATGCTGGCATGGGTGCGGAAGCTGTCAAAAGACTTCTGCAGGATATTGAAGTGGATAAAGAATTAGTGTTCCTGAAAGAAGAACTGCGCACAGCACAAGGCCAACGTCGTAATCGTGCGATTAAGCGCCTTGAAGTCATTGAAGCATTCCGTAACTCTGGGAATAAGCCAGAGTGGATGGTCATGGATGTGCTGCCGGTTATTCCTCCTGAGCTTCGTCCGATGGTACAGTTGGACGGCGGACGTTTCGCAACGTCTGATCTGAACGACTTATATCGCCGTGTTATTAACCGTAACAATCGGTTGAAGCGTCTACTTGATCTCGGAGCACCTGACATTATCGTTCAGAACGAGAAACGTATGCTTCAAGAAGCTGTAGATGCTCTAATTGATAATGGCCGTCGTGGTCGCCCAGTTACAGGTCCTGGTAATCGTCCATTGAAATCTCTAAGCCACATGCTTAAAGGTAAGCAAGGACGTTTCCGCCAGAACTTACTAGGTAAACGTGTTGACTATTCTGGTCGTTCCGTTATCGTCGTAGGTCCGTATCTGAAGATGTACCAATGTGGTCTTCCTAAGAAAATGGCGTTGGAACTGTTCAAGCCTTTCGTAATGAAGGAATTGGTTAATAAAGGTCTTGCTCATAACATTAAGAGTGCCAAACGCAAAGTTGAACGCGTAAGCCCAGAAGTATGGGATGTACTCGAAGAAGTTATTAAAGAGCATCCAGTGTTACTGAACCGTGCTCCTACGCTTCACCGATTGGGAATTCAAGCGTTTGAACCGATCTTAGTTGAAGGTCATGCTATTCGACTTCATCCACTCGTATGTACGGCTTACAATGCCGACTTTGATGGTGACCAAATGGCTGTTCACGTTCCATTGTCTGCTGAAGCTCAGGCGGAAGCACGTATTCTTATGTTAGCATCAGGTAACATACTGAATCCGAAAGATGGTAAACCAGTCGTTACACCTTCACAGGATATGGTTCTAGGAACCTACTACCTCACGATGGATAACAAAGAGGAAAAAGGTACTGGGTTGATACTGAGAACTGTAAACGAAGCTGTATCTGCATACCAACGGGGCATAGCTGGTCTACATGCACGTGTAGCGATTCCTGTTAAAGCTCTAGGTAAGATCAACTTTACAGAGAAGCAGCAAGGTGCAATGTTGTTGACAACGATCGGTAAAATTATTTTCAATGAGATCTATCCAAGTAGTTTCCCCTACATCAACGAAGCCACACGTGAGAACTTGTTCCAAGGGACTCCTGAACAATACTTCGTGTATGATAAGGGTGCGGATATTCGTAAGCTAATGATGGATCTTCCAATAGCTTCGGCAGTAGGTAAAGAATATCTAGGGGAGATCATCGCTCGTTGTTTCGAGACGTACCATACAACGGAAACATCGATTATTTTGGATGACATTAAGGAACTTGGGTTTACGTATTCTACACGTGCGGGAATTACCGTTTCTGTGTCTGACGTTATAGTTCCTGAAGAGAAGGACGGGATTCTTCGCGAATCTGATGCGAAGGTTGCTGTTGTTACGAACCAGTATCGTCGTGGCTTGATTACAAATGAAGAGCGATATGACAGAGTTATTGATATTTGGTCCAAGACGAAAGATGAGATTACAGATGTGCTCATGAAATCGATGGATCGTTATAACAATATTATGTTGATGGTTGACTCTAAAGCCCGTGGTAACAAATCGCAAATCACGCAGTTGGGTGGTATGCGGGGTCTGATGGCCAACCCATCAGGACGTATCATAGAGCTTCCAATTAAATCGAACTTCCGTGAAGGATTGACTGTACTAGAGTACTTCCTATCTACTCACGGAGCGCGTAAAGGTCTTGCCGATACTGCACTGCGTACAGCCGATTCAGGTTATCTAACACGTCGTCTCGTTGACGTAGCACAAGATGTCATTGTGCGCGAAGAGGATTGCGGCACGGATAAAGGATTTAGCGTTGCTAAGATTCAAGATGGTAAAGAAGTTATTGAGGATCTTTATGACCGTATTGAAGGACGTTATTGCTTCGAGACCGTTCGCCATCCAGAGACAGGTAATATTATTGTTAAGCGTAATGAACTGATCGACTCTGATAAAGCGAGTGCAATTGTCGAAGCTGGCGTTGAGAAACTTCAAATTCGTTCTGTTCTCAGCTGTCGTGCTCGTCATGGCGTATGTAAGACTTGTTACGGACGGAATCTAGCTACTGGTAAACACGTTGAGATTGGTGAAGCGGTTGGTATTATCGCGGCACAATCTATCGGTGAGCCAGGAACTCAGCTTACGATGCGTACATTCCATACCGGTGGTGTTGCCGGAGACGATATTACACAAGGTTTGCCGCGTATTCAAGAGCTCTTTGAAGCACGGAATCCGAAAGGTCAAGCAACAATCAGTGAAATTGATGGTGTTGTTAAAGAAATTCGGGAAACCAAAGATCGTCGTGAGATTGAAATTCAGGGTGAAGCTGAGACAAAAACGTACCTGGTTACTTACGGCTCTCGTCTTCGCGTTAGCGAAGGGCAAGAGATCGAAGCTGGTGACGAGTTGACGGATGGTTCGATTGACCCGAAAGAAATCTTGCGGATCAAAGGTATTCGTGGCGTACAGAACTACATTCTACAAGAAGTACAACGCGTATATCGTAACCAAGGTGTAGAAATTAATGATAAACACATTGAGGTTATGATTAAGCAGATGCTTCGGAAGATTCGAATTGTTGATGCTGGAGAGACTACACTTCTTCCAGGTGCATTCTCGGATATTCATGAATATGAAGCAGCTAATAAAGTGGCTATTCTATCTGGTAAAGAACCAGCAGTGGCTAAACCAGTCCTTCTTGGAATCACAAAAGCTTCTCTGGAGACCGATTCATTCTTGTCGGCTGCATCTTTCCAAGAGACGACTCGCGTATTGACAGATGCCGCTATCAAGGGTAAAGTCGATAAGCTTCTCGGCTTGAAAGAAAATGTTATTATCGGTAAGTTAATACCTGCGGGTACAGGTATGAATCGTTACCGTAGTGTGACATATGCTGATCCAGAAGGGGTTAAGAAAGATAAAGCGGCAACGGAACCTGTTACCGTAGAATAAACTTAGTGGGTTGCATTGAAGTCATGATGTAAAGTACATGGCTTCAATGCACCAACTATTATAAACAAAGATTCAAGAAACTTCTTGACATCATTAATATTGGGTGCTAATATATCATAGGTGCACGAGTAGTTGCGTCATGCCTGTTCTTTTGGAGGAATCGTAAAAGATGTCTAATGATAAAGGATTGCAGGATCTTCATGTTCGGATCGGCACTAAACAAACCACAAGAGCTGTGGAGTTGGGCCAAGCTACAGATGTTTATGTGGCATTAGATGCGGATCAACGGCTTATTTCAAAGATTGTAGCGCTGTGCGAGAAGCATAGTGTGAACATAACGTATGTGGATACCATGGTTGAATTGGGCGAAGCATGCAGCATTGAAGTGGGTGCAGCAATGGCTGCCGTCATTAAACAATAGTTTTGAGAGACGTTTTTGTATAGAAAGAGAAACATTCTTTCAGCAAGAACTTTTCATTTGTCTTTTTATGAACCGCCTGGCTCTGTGGACTTGGGATAAGGTTATAAAGGGACATTAATATGGGAAGGGGGTGGCAACAAAATGCCAACAATTAATCAGCTAGTTCGTAAAGGACGTCAATCTAAGATTTACAAGTCTAAATCCCCAGCATTGCATAAAGGGTATAACGCATTGAAGCGTGAAGAGACTGGATTGAACGCTCCACAAAAACGTGGCGTTTGCACGCGTGTAGGTACAATGACTCCACGTAAACCAAACTCCGCACTTCGTAAATATGCCCGTGTTCGTTTGACGAATCGCATAGAGGTGACTGCTTATATTCCAGGAATCGGACACAACTTGCAAGAGCACAGTGTCGTATTGGTTCGTGGAGGAAAAGTGAAGGATCTTGCAGGAGTACGTTATCACATCGTTCGCGGTGCACTTGATACTGCAGGTGTTAACAACCGGATGCAAGCTCGTTCCAAGTACGGTACGAAACGTCCGAAGGTCAAAAAATAATAGTGAATCCTCAAGGGTTCGATGATTTGAGAAAGGGGGATTTCCATGCCACGCAAGGGTCCAGTTACTAAAAGAGACGTATTACCAGATCCGTTGTATAACAGTAAATTAGTTACACGTCTAATCAACCGCATCATGATGGACGGTAAGAGAGGTACTGCTGCAACAATTCTATACAATGCGTTCAAGCTTATTCAAGAACGTACGGAGAAAGATCCGATGGAAGTGTTTGAAGCTGCTATCAAGAATATCATGCCAGTTCTAGAAGTTAAAGCTCGTCGTGTAGGTGGTTCTACCTACCAGGTACCACTAGAAGTGAAACCTGAGAGACGTACAGCTTTAGGTCTACGTTGGCTCGTGAACTACTCTCGCAACCGCGGTGAGAAGACTATGGAAGAACGTTTGGCGGCAGAAATTATTGATGCTTCCAACAACACAGGCGCTTCTGTTAAGAAACGCGAAGATACACACAAAATGGCTGAAGCGAACAAAGCGTTTGCTCACTATCGTTGGTAGAATCTGCTTTATAATAAATGATATATTGAAGGGAGACTATTTTTATGGCAAGAGAGTTCTCCTTGAATAATACACGTAATATTGGGATCATGGCTCATATTGACGCAGGTAAAACTACTACCACGGAGCGAATCTTGTTCTACACAGGCATAACGCACAAAATCGGTGAAACACACGAGGGTGCTGCGACTATGGACTGGATGGAGCAAGAACAAGAGCGCGGAATTACGATTACTTCCGCGGCTACCACCGCTTCTTGGAAAGGTCACCGCGTCAATATCATTGATACCCCGGGACACGTTGACTTCACAGTTGAAGTTGAACGGTCTCTTCGTGTGTTGGATGGGGCAGTAGGTGTGTTCAGTGCAAAAGAGGGCGTAGAGCCTCAGTCCGAAACCGTATGGAGACAGGCTGACCGTTATGGTGTACCACGTATTGCATACGTGAACAAGATGGATATTGTTGGTGCTGAGTTTCTAAATGTAATTGATGCTATGCGTGATCGTCTTCGTGCGAACGCGGTAGCGATTCAACTACCTATTGGTGCTGAAAACAACTTTATCGGTATTATTGACCTAATTGAGCAAAAAGCTCATATGTATAAAGATGATCTTGGTCAAAATATTGATGTTGTTGAAATACCAGAAGAATATAAGGCTCAAGCTGATGAACTTCGTGCAGAACTAGTCGAAAAAGTGGCAGAGTTGGACGAAGATTTGACAATGAAGTTTCTTGAGGGTGAAGAAATCACCATTCCTGAATTGAAAGCTGCACTTCGTAAAGGTGTTGTTGAAACGAAGATATTCCCAGTTATCTGTGG
This sequence comes from Paenibacillus sp. FA6, assembly GCF_051550225.1. NCBI lineage: Bacteria > Bacillati > Bacillota > Bacilli > Caryophanales > Paenibacillaceae > Paenibacillus > Paenibacillus sp. FA6. The sequence continues at coordinate 5,777,233 of NZ_CP188820.1, forward strand.
ATCTTCTTATCGCAACAAGGGAGTTCAGTTGATGATGGATGCCGTTGTTGATTACCTTCCAGCACCAACCGATGTCCCTTCTATTATAGGTCACTTGGATGATGGTACAGAAACTGTTCGTCATTCTGATGATAGCGAGCCATTCTCAGCACTTGCATTTAAAATTATGACTGACCCTTACGTGGGTAAACTTACGTTCTTCCGTGTATATTCCGGTGTATTGAATTCCGGATCATATGTGCTGAATGCAACAAAAGGTAAACGCGAACGGATCGGACGTATCCTTCAAATGCATGCCAACAGCCGTCAAGAAATTTCTATAGTTTACTGTGGAGATATCGCGTCAGCTGTAGGATTGAAAGATACAAGCACAGGGGATACACTTTGTGATGAGAAATTCCCGGTAATTCTAGAATCAATGGACTTCCCGGATCCAGTTATCTCTATTGCAGTTGAACCTAAAACTAAAGCAGACCAAGATAAATTGGGTGTAGCTCTCGGTAAATTGACTGAAGAGGATCCAACATTACGTGCACATACAGATGAAGAGACAGGTCAAACGATTCTGGCAGGGATGGGTGAACTTCACCTAGACATCATCATCGAGCGTATGCGTCGTGAATTCAAAGTCGAAACCAATGTGGGTAAACCACAGGTTGCTTATCGTGAAACATTCCGTACGCCAGCACGTGTAGAAGGTAAGTTCGTACGTCAATCCGGTGGTCGTGGTCAATACGGTCATGTATGGGTTGAATTCGAACCACTTGAAGCAGGTACTGGTAACCAATTCGAAAGCAAGGTTGTCGGTGGATCTGTTCCTAGAGAATATGTCGCTCCAGCTCTTGCAGGAATTGAAGAAGGAATGAAGAATGGTGTCATTGCAGGTTTCCCACTTGTGGATGTTAAAGCAACCATCGTTGATGGTTCTTACCATGATGTCGATTCCAATGAAATGGCGTTTAAGGTAGCTGGTTCTTTGGCACTGAAAGCTGCTAAAGATAAGTGTAAGCCAGTTCTTCTTGAGCCAATCATGAAGGTTGAAGTTACCGTTCCGGAAGAGTACATGGGTGATGTAATGGGTCTTCTGAGTTCCCGTCGTGGACGGATCGAAGGTATGGACGCACGTGCAGGAGCACAAGTTGTTCGTGCTAAGGTTCCTCTTTCCGAAATGTTCGGATACTCGACAACACTTCGCTCTGGTACGCAAGGACGCGGTGTGTTCTCAATGGAGCTTTCTCATTATGAAGAAGTTCCGAAGAGTATTTCCGAAGAAATTGCTGCAAAGCATAAAGGTGAAGAATAAACCAAGTTTTCCATACAGAACAGAGTTAAAGGTGTAACTACCTTGCTCTGCGTTGTATGAACATAAACAATTTATATATTGAAGGAGGATGTATTTAAAATGGCAAAGGCTAAATTCGAACGTAATAAAACACACGTAAATATCGGTACTATTGGTCACGTCGATCATGGTAAAACGACTCTTACTGCTGCAATCACAACTGTATTGTCCAAGACTTACGGGGGTGCTGCTATAGCGTTTGATCAAATCGATAAAGCTCCAGAAGAGCGCGAACGTGGTATCACAATCTCTACATCTCACGTTGAGTATGAAACTCCTACTCGTCACTATGCACACGTTGACTGCCCAGGTCACGCCGACTATGTTAAGAACATGATCACTGGAGCTGCTCAAATGGACGGGGCTATTCTAGTTGTATCTGCAGCTGATGGACCTATGCCACAAACTCGCGAGCATATCCTATTGTCTCGTCAAGTTGGTGTTCCTTACATCGTTGTATTTTTGAACAAATGTGACGTTGTTGAAGACGAAGAGCTTCTTGAATTGGTTGAAATGGAAGTGCGTGACCTGTTGAATGAATATGATTTCCCAGGCGACGATACTCCAATTTTCAAGGGTTCAGCACGTGAAGCATTAGCTAATCCAGAAGGAGAATGGGCTCAAAAAATCATTGAAATGTTCAATGTTATTGACGTCTATGTTCCGGATCCAGTTCGTGACACTGATAAGCCTTTCTTGATGCCTATCGAAGATGTATTCTCTATCACTGGTCGTGGTACCGTTGCTACTGGTCGTGTAGAACGTGGTACTGTTAAAGTTGGAGAAGAAATCGAAATTATCGGTATTGTTGAAGAGTCTAAGAAATCAGTCGTTACTGGAGTAGAAATGTTCCGTAAATTGCTAGATTCCGCTCAAGCTGGTGACAACATCGGAGCATTGCTTCGTGGTGTTGACCGCACACAAATCGAGCGTGGTCAAGTACTTGCTAAACCAGGTACTGTTAAGCCACACACAGAATTCTCTGCACAAATTTACGTGTTGTCAAAAGAAGAAGGAGGACGTCATAAACCTTTCTTCACTGGTTACCGTCCACAGTTCTACTTCCGTACAACTGACGTAACAGGAGTTATCTCATTGCCAGAAGGTACTGAAATGGTTATGCCTGGTGATAACATCACTGTTACTGTTACATTGATCAACCCAATTGCGATCGAAGAAGGAACTAAGTTCTCTATTCGTGAAGGCGGACGTACTGTTGGTGCGGGTTCCGTTGCAAGCATTACTAAATAAAAAAGACTTCGTTCTTTAATCATAAGTAACAGTGTACTGTAACGAGCAACAATGTGATGTGAACGCAATGTAATAGAGGGTCTTGTCCTCAATGGATAAGACCCTCCATTTTCTATTAGATATGTTTGAGATAATACTTGCATTATATCTAACTATTATATATAATAATGAATGTTGTTCTGAGACGTTGCGATGAAGCGAGAGGTTACTGACACACCAGGCCCCTTTGCCATGGAGCGGTTGTTAGAAAATTTTCGCTGAGTATGTCCGATACCAAATTGGGCGATAAAAGGAGGGACTAAAATGGCAAAACAAAAAATTCGTATTCGTTTGAAGGCTTATGATCACAGAATTCTGGATCAATCCGCTGAGAAGATTGTTGAAACTGCAAAACGTTCGGGAGCTAGTGTATCCGGGCCGATTCCACTTCCAACTGAGAAGCAAATCATTACCGTTCTCCGTGCGGTACACAAGTATAAGGATTCGCGGGAACAGTTCGAGCAACGCACACATAAGCGTTTGATCGACATTGTGAACCCGACTCCACAAACTGTGGATGCCTTAATGCGCTTGGACCTACCGTCCGGTGTAGATATTGAAATAAAATTATAATATGTAAGAAATAAAATTTTTAAACGAAAAGAGGTGTCAACATGAAAGGTATCTTAGGAAGAAAACTCGGGATGACTCAAGTATTTACCCCTGAAGGTAATGTAATTCCTGTAACAGTAATTGAAGCAGGACCTTGTGTTGTTTTGCAAAAGAAAGACCTAGAGAACGATGGCTATGAAGCAGTTCAACTAGGCTTTTCCGATAAAAAGGAAAGAAACGCGATCAAACCTGAAATAGGTCATGCGAAAAAGGCAAACACTGCGCCTAAGCGCTACGTTCGCGAAATTCGCGGGATTGACTCCACAACTGTTGAAGTGGGTCAAGAATTGAAAGCTGATGTATTCACTGTAGGTGAATTTGTTGACGTAACAGGTACTTCTAAAGGTAAAGGTTTCCAAGGTGTAATTAAACGTTGGGGACAAAGCCGCGGACCAATGTCTCACGGATCGCGTTATCACCGTAGACCAGGTTCCATGGGTTCCATTCAAGCGAACCGTGTTCCTAAAGGTAAAAAGCTTGCAGGACATATGGGGCATACAACTATTACTGTTCAAAGACTGGAAGTTATCAAAGTGGATGTAGAACGTAATGTTCTTCTCATTAAAGGTGCTATTCCGGGTCCGAGAAACAGCTATGTGAAAATTAAAGAAACGGTGAAGAAATAATCACCTCTAGAAAGGAGAAACAACAATGCCCAAATTAGTCCTCTTTAATATCGGCGGAAGTGAAGTAGGAGAAGTGGAATTGAGTGACACTGTATTCGGTATCGAACCGAATGTACATGTTATGAATCAAGCTGTCTTACTACAAAGAGCTTCGTTACGTCGTGGTACTCACAAAGTTAAAGGACGTTCTGAAGTACGTGGCGGCGGACGTAAGCCTTGGAAACAAAAAGGTACAGGTCGTGCACGTCAAGGTACAATTCGTGCGCCTCAGTGGAAGGGCGGCGGTGTAGTATTTGGACCAACACCACGCAGTTATACTTTCAAACTGCCTAAAAAGGTTCGTCGTTTGGCAATTAAATCAGCGTTGTCTTCCAAATTGATCAGTAATGATATTATTGTTCTGGACGCATTGACGTTGAGTTCACCAAAAACGAAAGAATTTGCAGCAATTTTGAGTAATTTGAAAGTCGATCGTAAAGCACTGATTGTAACACCTGCTTATGATGATACAGTGGCTCTGTCCGCTCGTAACATTCCAGGTGTGAAGTTTGTAGCAGCGGACGGCATTAATGTCCTTGACGTACTATTGTACGACAAGTTGATTATTACGAAGGAAGCAGTTCTGAAGGTAGAGGAGGTGTTCGCGTAATGAAGGATCCTCGCGATGTGATTAAGCGTCCGGTTATTACGGAACGTACGGCCGAATATATGAGCGACTTGAAATACGCTTTTGAAGTCGAACTCCGTGCTAATAAAACCGAGATTAAACAAGCTATTGAAGCTATTTTCAAGGTTAAAGTAACAAATGTTAACACGATGCGTGTTCCGCAAAAACCTAAACGTTATGGTAAATATTCTGGTTACAGATCAGAATGGAAGAAAGCTATTGTAACGCTTAGCAAAGATAGTAAGCCGCTTGAATTTTTTGAAGCAGTAGAGTAATAAAATCGCTAAAGTAAGGAGGGAAATTCAGTGCCAATTAAAAAGTATAAACCGACTTCCCCGGCTAGAAGACACATGTCTGTGTCTACGTTTGAAGAAATAACAACAAACGAACCGGAGAAATCCTTGTTGACCCCACTATTCAAACATGCGGGTCGCAATAACCAAGGTAAAATTACTGTTCGTCACCATGGCGGCGGACATAAGCGTAAATACCGTATTATTGACTTTAAACGGACTAAAGACGGCATACCAGGTCGCGTTGCTACGATTGAATACGATCCGAACCGTACTTCCAATATTGCTCTGATCCATTATGCAGACGGAGAGAAACGTTACATTATCGCTCCTCAAGGTCTCAAGGTGGGAGATGCAATCGAGTCAGGACCTACTTCTGATATCAAGATTGGTAATGCTCTTCCTTTAGGGAACATTCCAGTGGGTACTGTAATTCATAATATTGAATTGCAACCAGGTAAAGGTGGACAATTGGTTCGCGCAGCTGGTACTGAGGCTCAACTTCTTGGTAAAGAAGAAAAGTACGTAACTGTACGCTTGTCTTCTGGTGAAGTTCGTCACATCCTTAAAACTTGTCGTGCTACAATCGGTTCTGTGGGTAATGGAGACCACGAACTAATTAAGATTGGTAAAGCAGGACGTAGTCGTTGGTTGGGCAATCGTCCAACAGTACGCGGAGTAGTAATGAACCCTAACGATCACCCACACGGTGGTGGTGAAGGACGTGCTCCAATTGGTCGTAAATCACCATTGTCTCCATGGGGTAAACCAACTCTTGGTTACAAGACACGTAAAAAAGGTAAAGCTTCTGACAAATATATCGTTCGTGGCCGCACGAAATAATGCACGTTGTGCATAACATTGTGAAGTTTGCGAAAGTAACGAGAAGATTTGATGAAGGGAGGATTCACATATGAGTCGAAGTTTAAAAAAGGGACCTTTCGTTGATGGTTACTTGTTGAAAAAGGTAGAAGTGATGGAAGATTCGGCTAAAAAGGCAGTTATTAAGACTTGGTCCCGTCGCTCCACTATTTTCCCGCAGTTCATTGGATTTACATTCGGTGTATATGATGGACGCAAACACGTTCCAGTATACGTAACGGAAGATATGGTAGGACACAAATTGGGCGAGTTCGCTCCAACTCGTACTTACAGAAGTCATTCGGATGACGATAAAAAAACAAGAAGATAATATTTTAAGCTCTTTGTCTGAGAGGAGGTAACACAATGGAAGCAAAAGCACATGCTAAATCTATTCGGATTTCAGCACGTAAAGTTCAATTAGTAATTGACTTGATACGTGGTAAAGAAGTTGGCACTGCAATCGCAATTCTTCGCCACACTCCGAAAGCCGCTTCCCCGGTTGTGGAAAAATTGTTGAACTCAGCGATTGCTAATGCTGAGCACAATTATTCACTAGATATTAACAAATTGTTTGTTAGTGAAGTTTATGTCAACCAAGGGCCGACGATGAAACGTTTCCGTCCTCGTGCGATGGGACGTGCTAGCAAGATAAATAAACGCACTAGCCACATTTCTTTAGTGGTATCTGAGAAATAAGGGAGGGATAACGAGTGGGTCAAAAAGTAAATCCGATTGGATTGCGTGTAGGTATTATTCGTGACTGGGAATCTAAGTGGTTCGCAGGCAAGGATTTCGGTACTCTATTGGTTGAAGACTTTAAAATTCGTGATTACGTTAAGGCTAAATTAAAAGATTCAGCTGTCTCCCATATTGAAATTGAGAGAGCTGCTAATCGAGTGAACGTTACTATTCATACTGCGAAACCTGGTATGGTTATTGGTAAGGGTGGTGCTGAAGTAGAAGTACTTCGTAGCCAAATTACTAAAATCGCTGATGGTAAAAAAGTTCACATTAACATATCGGAAATCAAACACCCTGAACTGGACGCTATTCTAGTTGCAGAAAGCATTGCACAACAATTGGAACGTCGTGTTTCATTCCGTCGTGCTTTGAAACAAGCAATGCAAAGAACTATGCGCTCTGGAGCAAAAGGGATTAAAACACAAGTCAGCGGACGTCTCGGCGGTGCTGAGATAGCTCGTTCGGAAGGCTACAGCGAAGGAACTGTTCCACTTCATACGCTTCGTGCTGATATTGACTATGGTACAGCTGAAGCAGCTACTACTTTTGGTCTTATCGGAGTGAAGGTATGGATCTATCGTGGAGAGGTTCTTCCTACGGCTAAGAAACAGGCTGCACAGGAAGGAGGCAACTAATCATGTTGGTACCAAAACGTGTAAAACACCGCAAGCAACAACGCGGACATATGAGAGGTCAAGCTAAAGGCGGAACTGAATTGAACTTCGGTGAATTCGGACTAGTAGCTCTTGAACCATCATGGATTACGAACCGTCAGATTGAAGCTGCGCGTATTGCTATGACGCGGTACATCAAGCGGGGCGGTAAAGTATGGATCAAAATTTTCCCAGATAAGCCAGTTACTCAGAAGCCTCTAGAAGTACGTATGGGTAGTGGTAAAGGTAACGTGGAAAAATGGGTAGCAGTAGTTAAACCTGGAAAAATCATGTTTGAACTTGGTGGAGTGCCGGAAGATATTGCTCGCGAAGCGATGCGTCTTGCAGCTCATAAGCTACCAATCAAAACAAAGTTTATAAAACGTGAAGAAGTGGGTGGTGAAGCAAATGAAAGCCAGTGAATTTCGTAACTTAACCTCCGCTGAGATAGAACAAAAAATATCCGGATTTAAAGAAGAACTCTTTAATCTCCGTTTTCAACTGGCTACTGGCCAGCTTGACAACCCAACTCGGATACGTGATGTTCGTAAAGAAATAGCTCGTGCTAAAACTATTATCCATGAAAGATTACTTGGAATTAGTTAATTGAATCGGACTGATGTTGTCTATATTCAGGAAGGAGGCTTACAATGAGTGAGGAACGTAATGCTCGAAAAGTACAATTCGGTAAAGTAGTTAGTGACAAGATGGATAAAACGATTGTTGTCGCTATTGAAACTCATAAAAAGCATAACTTGTATCACAAGCGTATTAAGTATACTAAGAAATTTAAAGCGCATGATGAGAACAATACTGCGAAAATCGGTGATTTCGTTAAAATCATGGAAACACGTCCACTATCTAAGGATAAACGCTGGAGATTAGTCGAAATCGTAGAAAAAGCGATTATTATCTAAACTTTAGTACCTTTTGTTCGAAAGGAGGAAATATAAATGATTCAACCATTTACACGTTTGCATGTTGCCGACAACTCCGGAGCGAAAGAACTGATGTGTATCCGAGTTCTAGGCGGAACAGGTCGTCGTACAGCTGCAATTGGAGATATGATCGTATGTTCTGTCAAACAAGCAACACCAGGCGGCGTTGTCAAAAAGGGTGATGTTGTTAGAGCGGTTGTAGTTCGTACAAGACGTACGGTTCGCCGTAAAGACGGTTCCTATATCACATTTGATGAGAATGCAGCAGTTGTTGTTAAAGACGATAAGAGCCCACGCGGAACTCGTATTTTCGGACCTGTTGCTCGCGAACTTCGCGACAGAGATTTCATGAAGATCGTTTCCTTGGCTCCAGAAGTTATCTAATACAAATAACCTTTAACTTGCAACATATAGCAAGCCGCAGGAGGTGTAATAAATGCCAAAAGTGAAAAAAGTTTTAGAATCGTATAACCACAAGCTGCATGTCAAAAAAGATGATACAGTGATGGTAATCAGCGGAAAAGACAAAGGCAAAAAAGGTCGTGTCATCGCAGCTTACCCCCGTCATAACCGCGTCTTGATTGAAGGTGTGAACATGGTGAAGAAACACCAAAAGCCTAACCAATCTAATCCGCAAGGCGGTATCATTGAACAAGAAGCAGCAATTCACGTTTCAAACGTGATGCATATTGATCCAAAGAGCGGAAAAGTAACTCGTATCGGATACAAAGTATTGGATAACGGACAGAAGGTTCGCATAGCGAAAAAATCCGGAGAAGTTATCGACTAATCGAATAGTGAAGAAAGGAGGTTTGTAATTCATGGCAGTAAGACTAAAAGACCGTTACCTGAACGAAATAACACCTGCTTTGATGCAGAAGTTTAACTATACAACAGTTATGCAAGTTCCTAAGGTTGAGAAGGTTGTCATCAACATGGGTGTTGGTGAAGCAGTTTCTAACTCTAAAGTGCTTGATGCCGCTGTTAGCGACATGCAAATGATTTCTGGTCAAAAGCCAGTCATTACTAAATCAAAGAAATCCATTGCTGGATTTAAATTGCGCGAAAATATGCCGATTGGTGTAAAAGTAACTCTACGCGGTGAACGTATGTATTATTTCTTGGATAAATTGTTCAGTATTACTCTTCCACGTGTTCGTGATTTCCACGGTGTATCAAGCAAAGCGTTTGATGGCCGCGGTAACTATACACTTGGTCTTAAAGAACAATTGATCTTCCCAGAAATTGAATATGATAAGATTGATAAGATTCGTGGTATGGATATCGTTATTGTAACGACAGCGAATACTGATGAAGAGTCCCGCGAGCTGCTCGCTCAAATGGGAATGCCTTTTGCGAAATAATTTCGCAAATCCATTTCTCCGAAAATTATTAGGAGGTGTCAGTCTAAGTGGCAAAAACGTCAATGATAGTGAAACAACAACGTACACCTAAGTTTAAAGTGCGTGGATATACAAGATGCGAACGTTGCGGCCGTCCACACTCGGTCCTGCAAAAGTTTAAAATTTGCAGAATTTGTTTCCGTGAATTAGCTCATGCAGGCCAGATTCCTGGCGTGAAAAAAGCAAGCTGGTAAGAAGTCCATAAACGGGAAGGAGGTTTACACACATGACTATGTCTGATCCAATTGCAGATATGCTAACTCGTATTCGTAACGCTAATACAGTACGTCACGAAACGGTAGAAATGCCTGCTTCAACGATGAAGAAACAAATCGCTGATATTTTAAAGCGTGAAGGCTTCATTCGTGATGCAGAAGTTGTTGCTGACAACAAACAAGGGATAATCCGTATTTTCTTGAAATATGGACAAAATAACGAACGCGTTATAACTGGTTTGAAGAGAATCAGTAAACCAGGCCTCCGCGTGTACACGAAAAGCACAGAAGTTCCTCGTGTTCTAGGCGGTCTAGGTATTGCGATCATTTCTACTTCAAAAGGGATTATGACCGATAAAGAAGCTCGACAATCAAAAGCTGGCGGAGAAGTTGTCTGCTACGTTTGGTAATATAATGTCACAAGACAAGGAGGTGCAACATATATGTCACGTATTGGTCGTAAACCAATCACAGTACCAAGTGGTGTAGAAATCACTTTGAACAGCTCTGTTATCACAGTAAAAGGACCTAAAGGAACTTTGACTCGTGAACTTCATAAAGATATGAAAGTATCCCTAGATAATAATGAAATTCTTGTTGAGCGTCCATCCGACAACAAATTGCATCGTTCTCTACACGGCACAACCCGCACCGTTGTCTCCAATATGGTAAGTGGTGTAACTGAAGGGTTTACTAAATCTCTGGAATTGGTTGGGGTCGGATATCGTGCAAGCAAATCCGGAGATAATATCGTATTGAACGTTGGTTACTCTCACCCTGTTGAAATCACTCCAGAATTAGGAATCGAATTCGAAGTGCCTGTAAACACAAAGATTATTGTAAAAGGGATCGATAAAGAACGTGTAGGTGCTTACGCTGCCCAAATCCGTTCTGTACGTAAACCTGAACCTTATAAAGGTAAAGGAATTAAGTACGAAGGTGAACGCATTATCCGTAAGGAAGGTAAAGCTGGTAAGAAGAAATAAGTTATTATTACTTATTTTCGATTTACCCTTTGCGTTTTACAGTGGAGCTTTGAAGGCAAACTGAAAGGAGTGAAAAGGAATTTATGATTACAAAACAAGATAAGAACAAGGCTCGTGTGAGAAGACATCTTCGTGTTCGTAAGAAAATTACTGGAACAGCTGAACGTCCTCGTCTCAACGTTTTTCGTTCTTCCAAACATATCTATGCTCAATTAATCGATGACGTAGCTGGTGTTACAATAGTAGCAGCATCAACGGTAGACAAAGAATTGAGTGAAGGAATCACCAATGGAGCTAACGTAGAATCCGCTCGCAAAGTTGGAGAACTCGTAGCTAAACGTGCGAAAGATAAAGGTTATGCTTCGGTTGTTTTTGACCGCGGAGGTTACTTATACCACGGACGGATTCAAGCACTTGCTGACGCAGCTCGCGAAGCTGGCTTAGAATTCTAAGATATTTTTAAAAAAGGAGGTTAACGACTTGCGTGTAGATCCGAATACTTTAGAACTGACTGAAAGAGTTGTAAATATTAACCGCGTAGCAAAAGTTGTAAAAGGCGGACGCCGTTTTAGCTTCAGCGCGTTAGTAGTTGTCGGCGATGGCAATGGTTATGTTGGCGCCGGTATCGGTAAAGCAGGCGAAGTACCTGATGCGATTCGCAAAGGTATTGAAGATGCTAAGAAAAATCTAATTCATGTTCCGATCGTAGGAACTTCGATTCCTCACCTTGTTACTGGTAAGTTCGGAGCTGGTCTAGTTTTATTGAAACCAGCATCTGAAGGTACTGGAGTAATTGCTGGCGGTCCTGTACGTGCTGTACTTGAACTTGCTGGTGTTGGTGATATCTTAACAAAATCTTTGGGTTCTTCGAATTCCATGAATATGGTCAACGCAACTCTAGAGGGCTTGTCCCGTCTGAAACGCGCTGAGGATGTTGCGAAATTACGCGGCAAATCCGTCGAAGAATTGCTCGGTTAAGGAGGGAAAGTCATGACAAAATTACAAATTACCCTCGTCCGTAGCTTGATTGGTCGTCCAGAAGATCAACGTGCGACTGTCACCACATTAGGTTTGAAAAAACTTAATAAAACTGTTGTTCATAACGACAATCCCGCGATTCGCGGAATGATTAATAAAGTGTCCCATTTAGTAAAAGTTACTGAAATCGAAGGTTAATTCACCTAAGATTAGTCTACAAAAATTAAGGAGGTGCAACGAACGATGAAGTTACATGAGCTATCCTCAGCCCCTGGTTCCAAAAAGGAACGCAAACGTGTTGGACGTGGTCCTAGTAGCGGCACGGGTAAGACATCAGGTCGTGGTCATAAAGGTCAAAATTCTCGTTCCGGTGGTGGAGTACGCCCTGGTTTCGAAGGTGGCCAAAACCCGTTGTATCGTCGCTTACCTAAACGCGGATTTACGAATCCTACGCGTAAAGAATATGCGATTATCAACATCGAAGATCTTAACAACTTTGCAGCAGATACAGAAGTAACACCTGAATTTTTGTTCGAAAATGGAATCGTGAAAAATGCTAAAAGCGGAATCAAGATTCTAGGCAACGGCGAAATTACTATTAAGCTGACTGTCAAAGCGAATAAGTTTTCTCAATCTGCGGTGGAGAAAATCGAGGCTGCCGGCGGTAAAACCGAGGTGATCTAATTGATTAAGACGATCAAAAATATTTGGCATATAGAAGATCTACGCAAAAAAATCTTTTTCACATTGTTCGTACTGTTTATCTATCGAATTGGTACCTTTGTACCCGTACCTGGTGTCGATAAATCGGTGTTGGCTTCTACGAACAATGCGGGAGCAGATTTACTTGGTCTCCTTAATACGTTCTCTGGTGGCGCACTTCAGAATTTCTCGATTTTCGCCCTGGGGATCACGCCTTATATTACCGCATCCATTATAGTGCAATTGCTCTCTATGGATGTTATTCCAAAGCTTGCCGAGTGGGCCAAACAAGGTGAACACGGTAAGAAGAAGTCAGCACAGCTGACACGGTATGCTACAATTATATTGGGAACAATTCAAGCATTTGCGATGTCAATCGGATTTAACCGTATGTATGGTACCGAGATGATTCCGAATGCAACATTTACGAAGTATCTTCTGATTGCTATTGTGTTGACTGCTGGTACTGCCTTCCTTATGTGGTTGGGAGAGCAAATTACGGAAAAGGGTATTGGAAACGGGATTTCGATCCTTATCTTTGCAGGTATTGTAGCCAATATACCAACGTATATTACGACAACAGCAAACTCAGCCTTTATTCAGGAAAACCAAGTATTTATGAACTCCCTAAAGACGCTTCTTCTGCTAATTGTGGTATTACTAATTGTTGTCGGTGTAATATACATCCAGCAGGCGATTCGTAAGATTCCAGTCCAATATGCAAAGCGTGTCGTTGGTAATAAAATGTATGGCGGTCAGAATACGCATATACCGCTTAAGATTAACGCAGCGGGCGTTATTCCAGTTATTTTCGCTATATCATTGCTTCAATTTCCAGTTATCATTGCGAATTTCTGGTCTACCCACACATGGGCACGTTGGGTTACTGACAACTTGAGTCATGATAAACCACTGGGTATGGTCCTCTATGTTATAATGATTATTGGATTTACATTCTTCTATACATTTGTACAGATGAATCCACAACAAATGGCTGAGAACATGAAGAAGAACGGTGGATATATTCCAGGGATTCGTCCAGGGAAGGCTACTGAGAAATACATGACCAAAGTCATGACTCGATTAACCATGACGGGTGCAATATTTCTCGCAGTTGTATCATTAATGCCGATTTTCTTAGGGACGTTGGCTGGTTTGCCTAAATCGGTGCAAATCGGGGGTACAGCACTACTGATCGTTATCGGTGTAGCGCTGGATACCATGAAGCAAATCGAGAGCCAATTGATCAAACGTCATTACAAAGGGTTCATTAATAAATAAAAGTTTTCTTGCAATAGGAATTCTTGATGGGAGTGATAATCGTGAACATTCTTTTCATGGGACCTCCTGGGGCAGGTAAAGGTACGCAAGCTGCGGCTGTAGTTAATGACTTTGGTATTCCTCACATATCGACTGGCGATGCATTTCGTTTAGCGATTAAGCAGGAGACACCTATTGGAATTAAGGCCAAAGAATATATGGATCAAGGCTTATTGGTACCGGATGATGTAACGATTGGAATTGTGGCTGAGCGTCTGCAGCAGTCCGATTGCGAAAAAGGTTTCTTATTGGATGGTTTTCCAAGAACCCTTTCGCAAGCGGAAGCGCTGGAAGGAATACTGTCACAATTGAATACCCGATTGGATCATGTCATTAACTTGAAGGTAGATCGCGACAAATTGTTGGCGCGTTTAACTGGACGACGGATCTGTAAGGACTGTGGAGCCACATATCATGTGATCTTTAACCCTTCCAAACAGGAAGGTGTATGTGATATAGATGGAGGGCAATTATACCAACGATCTGATGATAATGAAGAGAGTGTTGGGAAAAGGCTTGACGAATATATCAACAAAACAGCGCCGCTCCTAGATTTTTATGAGAGTAAAAGTTTATTGCGTCAGATCAATGGTGAACAAGATATTGATACGGTCTCAACAGATATCGTATCCATATTACGAGGTTAGTTGTAATGATCATTAGTGGGTCCGAAACAGAACTTGGGCTAATGAATGAAGCAGGGCCTGTTGTGGCTACAAGTCAACTTGCTGACCAGTACTTTCGCAGTGTAACATTAATGCCATCGAGTATGGGCTACTATGGTCTTCTTACTAGCATTTACACTTCGGTCTTAGTCTTTGGATCCACCGCTAAACGCAAATTAAACGATGGCCACATTGTTATGCTAGACATTAGAGCGCGGTATCGTGGGTTTTCACAAAATAACTAAAGTGGTTGGTGATGGTCCTTGAACAACCGATCCGTACCCCATGCTGGTCAGATTGTGAAGATATTGAGAGGTAAGGATGCCGGACAGTTAGCGGTTGTCCTCTCGCATGACGATAACAAGTTTGTCTATATTGCGGATGGGGATAAACGAAAGTTTGACCAAGCGAAGAAGAAGAATCTTCTTCATTTGGAATCCCAATCCTATATTAGCAGTGAGGTTGCAAACAGTTTAATGGAAAACGGTCGGGTGACGAATGGAAAGCTGCGTTATGCAGTGATGAAGTTTAGACAATCTACCGAATCATATGTAGAAGAGAAAGGAGACTAATTGTGGCTAAAGAAGATGTCATTGAAGTTGAAGGTACGGTTCTTGAATTGTTGCCTAACGCAACATTTAAGGTTGAGCTTGAGAACGGTCATCAAATACTGGGTCATGTTTCAGGGAAGCTACGGATGCACTTTATTCGTATTCTGACAGGAGACAAAGTGGTCGTACAGTTATCACCTTATGATTTAACCAAAGGTCGTATAACGTACCGTAAATAGTATAAGTAATTGAGATAATCCTTACGAAGTTAGTTTTGCTTCGCAAAACTTTAGGGAGGTAATTAACATGAAGGTAAGACCTTCTGTAAAACCCATGTGCGAAAAATGCAAAGTCATTCGTCGTAAAGGGATTGTAATGGTGATTTGTGAAAATCCGAAACATAAACAAAAACAAGGTTAAGAAGGGGGTGTAGCGTAAAATGGCTCGTATAGCTGGAGTGGATTTGCCACGTGATAAGCGCGTTGAGATCGCCTTAACTTATATTTTCGGAATCGGTAGAACGACTTCCCAGAAAATTTTACAAGAAACAGGCATTAGTTCTGAAACTCGCGTCAGAGATTTGACAGAAGATGAAGTTAGCAAATTGCGTGAAACGATCGACAAAACGGTTAAAGTTGAAGGTGACCTACGTCGTGAAATTTCCTTAAATATTAAACGTCTCGTTGAGATTGGTTGCTATCGTGGTGTGCGTCATCGCCGTGGGTTGCCGGTTCGCGGACAACGTACTAAGACGAATGCACGTACACGGAAAGGCCCTCGTCGTACGGTAGCGAATAAGAAGAAATAATAAGGGGGGATAAAAGACAATGGCAAAACCAAAAAAAGTCGTACGTACTAAACGTCGCGACCGTAAAAATATTGAATCTGGCGTGGCTCATATTCGTTCCACGTTTAACAATACAATCATTACAATCACTGATCCACATGGTAATGCAATCTCATGGGCTAGCTCAGGAGGCCTTGGATTCAGAGGATCACGTAAATCTACACCGTTTGCTGCACAAATGGCCGCTGAAACAGCAGCAAAAGCAGCAATGGAACATGGTATGAAATCGGTAGAAGTTATGGTTAAAGGCCCTGGTGCTGGTCGCGAAGCAGCTATTCGCTCTTTGCAAGCCGCTGGTCTGGAAGTCAACCTAATTAAGGATGTAACTCCAGTTCCACATAACGGTTGCCGCCCACCTAAACGTCGTCGTGTCTAATAAGGTCAACCTGAACAATGTGGTATAAAACCGGCGCAATCTGCTAACAATGGTTGTTTAGGCATACTACTTGGGATACGCTTGACAAGGTGACTGGTTCATATAGGAGCGACGTTTGAAGGAGGGTACATGCGTGATTGAAATCGAAAAGCCAAAGATTGAGACCATTGACGTAAACGAAGATGGTAACTATGGTAAATTCGTAGTAGAACCACTAGAACGAGGGTACGGTCAGACCTTGGGGAATTCACTTCGCCGGATCTTACTGTCATCCTTGCCTGGTGCAGCCGTTAACTCAGTTCAGATTGATGGTGTTCTGCATGAGTTCTCAACAGTTCCAGGAGTAATGGAAGACGTTACGGAGATTATTCTGAATTTGAAAGCTCTGTCCCTTAAAATTCATTCTGACGAAGAGAAAGTGTTCGAGATTGATGCTGAAGGCGAAGGAGTAATTACGGCAGCTGATATTCGTGCGGATAGTGATGTGGAAATTCTTAATCCGGATCTACACATTGCAACATTGAATCCTGGAGCTAGACTTCATATGCGTATTTTTGCTAGTCGTGGTCGTGGCTATGTCCAAGCAGATAAGAACAAGCGTGATGACCAACCTATTGGTGTCATTCCGATTGATTCTATCTATACTCCGATTTCTCGTGTCAATTATGGCGTGGAGAACACTCGGGTTGGTCAGGTCACGAATTATGACAAGCTTACAATGGAAATCTGGACGGATGGTAGCATCAGACCAGAAGAAGCAGTGAGTCTTGGAGCCAAAGTTTTGACTGAGCACTTAATGCTGTTTGTTGGTCTTACTGACGAAGCTAAAGATGCTGAAATTATGGTCGAAAAAGAAGAAGATAAGAAAGAAAAAGTTCTTGAGATGACGATTGAAGAGCTGGATTTATCCGTTCGTTCATATAACTGTCTCAAACGTGCAGGTATCAATACAGTACAAGAACTTACAACCAAGACCGAAGAAGATATGATGAAGGTTCGTAACTTGGGCCGTAAATCTTTGGAGGAAGTACAAGAGAAGCTCGAGGAACTCGGTTTGGGACTTCGAACAGAAGAATAGCTTCTTAGATCGTAAGTGAAGGAGGGAAAAACATGGCATACCAAAAGTTAGGCCGCGATGCTAGCGCACGTAAAGCATTATTTCGTGATCTAGTAACGGACCTTTTCTTATACGAACGCATCCAAACAACGGAAGCTAAGGCAAAAGAAGTACGTTCTATTGCTGAAAAGTTGATTACTAAAGCTAAAAAAGGTGATCTTCATTCACGTCGTCAAGTTGCTGCATTCGTTCGTCGTGAGACAGTGGATGGCGAGCAAGATGCTATTCAAAAATTGTTTAGCGATTTGGCACCTCGTTACTCTGAGCGTCCAGGTGGATACACACGTATCTTGAAACTAGGACCTCGTCGTGGCGATGCTGCGCCAATGGTTTATTTGGAATTAGTAGACCGCGCGTAAACTATCGAAATGTTGAAAGGGTAAGCAGGAATCACAGATTCTGTACTAACCCTTTTTTCACTTCATTTCGGGAAAAGGAAGCTCCTGAAGGAGCTTCCTTTTTAAATGATAAGAAAGTGTTAGTTTCACACCAACCTTTGCTTATCACTCAAGCAATCGTGGGTACTGTATTTATCTTGACGGTTACCCATGATATCTTGTATATGTAGATATGCTAAATGGGGTGATGTAACTGCGCAACTTATGTATGAAAGTCAGTTACGATGGGACTCGATATAACGGCTTTCAGACTCAGCTTGATGGCAGAACGATTCAGGATCATCTTGAGAAGGCAATTAAGATGCTTTCTGGTGAAGATGTGAAGATCATAGCATCGGGTCGTACGGATGCAGGAGTGCATGCTTACGGGCAGGTGTTCAATTTCCCAACACAGTCTACCATTCCAGTAGAACGTTGGGCTATGGCACTCAACACAAGACTACCAGCAGATATTATTGTCATAGAGGCGATTGAAGTGTCTGAACGCTTTCACTCTCGTCACTGCGCCAAGCGTAAGACTTATCGTTACACAGTAAATGCTAATCAATTTATTGATGTGTTTCAGCGTCATACTCAATTTCATCATCACGGGAAATTGGACATAGAGGCGATGAAGAGTGCTATAAAGTATTTCATTGGAACTTATGATTTCACATCATTTGCTTCACGAAGTTCTACGAAGACATCTCATATTCGCACATTGTTTGACGCTTATATCGTAGTGGATGAAACGATGTGTCGGACTTCATCACGTGATCAAGGTGTGATCCATACTTACGTTACAGGAAGTGGCTTTCTACAGCACATGGTTCGTATTATGATGGGGACACTACTTGAGGTCGGCGAAGGCAAGAAACTTCCGGAGGATATCCCTGGTATTATAGCAGCTTTAGATCGAACACAAGCGGGTCCAACTGCGGAAGGAAAAGGTCTTATGCTATGGGATGTAGAATACAGTGAATTTACAAATAAAACTTTATAAATCACTTGCGATTTGCCTGTGGATGCTGTACAATAATAATTGTGTTTTCTTAATGGCTTTCCCACAGCCCCAAGTAAGATATTCACAGTATAATTATATTCAATAAATAACATTAACTAACTACTATGATCGAAGATAAATGAAATATATTTGATTTTAGGACGAAAACAAGGAGGAAATATTTATGCGTACCACCTATATGGCTAAGCCAAATGAAATAGAGCGCAACTGGCATATCGTAGATGCCGATGGTAAAACGCTCGGTCGTTTGGCAACAGAAGTTGCTGCTCTTATTCGCGGTAAACACAAGCCACAATTCACAACACACGTTGATTCAGGCGATTTCGTTATCGTAATCAATGCGGAGAAGATTCACTTGACAGGAAGAAAATGGTCAGACAAGAAGTACTACCGTCACTCACAACACATGAGCGGATTGAAAGTAACGACAGCTCAAGATATGCTTAAGACGTTCCCAGAGCGTATTATTGAAGCAGCCGTTAAAGGTATGATTCCTAAAACCCGTATGGGCGATAAGATGCAACTGAGACTTAAAGTATATGCAGGCACGGACCATCCACATGTAGCACAAAATCCAGAAGTTTACGAACTTCGCGGCTAATTTAAAAGGAGGACAGTTTCATGGCACAAGTACAATACTATGGGACAGGTCGTCGTAAACATTCGGTAGCACGTGTACGTCTTATACCGGGTGAAGGACGCATTGTCATTAATAAACGCGACATTAATGAATATTTCGGTCTTGAAACACTTAAGTTGATTGTTAAACAACCACTTAACTTGACTGAAACACTAGGTAAATACGACATTCTCGTAATTGCTCATGGTGGAGGAACATCTGGCCAAGCTGGAGCAATTCGTCACGGTATTTCTCGTGCATTGCTTAAAGTAGATCCTGAATTGCGTTCTTCTCTTAAGAAAGCAGGATTCCTAACACGTGATCCACGTATGAAGGAACGTAAGAAATACGGACTTAAAGCAGCACGTCGTGCTCCTCAGTTCTCGAAACGTTAATACCACTTGTTTATCAAGTATTTTCAGCCCTTGGCCTTTAATGGTCAAGGGCTTTTTCATATTGTTTTATTGACAAAAAAGGATTAAGATTTATAATAGTATATAATTCATATTAAGATAGTCGGCTTTAATATTTATTTGAATCGGGGGAGATAAAATTATGAATTTATTAGAGAAAGAACAACTTATTAATGAGAAAGCAGATGAATTTGAACATTCATCACCTGAGGAAGTCATTCGTTGGGCAATAGAGACATTTCCTAACATTACATTTGCATGTAGTTTCGGAGCAGAAGACGTCGTATTAGTGGATATGATTCAAAAGATTAGTCCATCTACGGATGTTTTTTATTTAGATACGGATTTTCATTTTAAAGAAACATATGAAACACGTGATAAGATGGTAGAGAAATATGGGATGGATTTTGTTCGTGTGTCTCCTAAGATAACGCCTGAAGAGCAGGCAGAAGAATTTGGAGATGCTTTGTGGACGGTAGATCCTAACCAATGCTGCAATATACGCAAAGTTGAACCGCTAACTCGTATCCTAACAGAGTATGATGCCTGGATTACGGGTATTCGTCGTGATCAAGCGCCAACACGTGCCAATAGTAGAAAAGTAGAGTATGATGTTAAATTTGGATTGGTTAAATTCAATCCAATTGCTTCTTGGAGTACCGAAGATGTGTGGGATTATATTCGTACGAATGATGTTATCTATAATCCATTGCATGATCAGAATTATCCTAGTATTGGCTGTGAATACTGTACACGCCAAGTCATGCCTGGAGAAGATGCTCGTGCTGGGCGATGGGCAGGTAGTGAGAAGACGGAATGTGGACTTCATAAATAAATAAAGAATTGTACAATATAACTATTTACGAGGAGATGGGTACATGACTTCAATATTACCGCATGGTGGGGAATTAGTTCAGAGGGTTGTACAGGGTGAAGAAAGAGAAACATTATTGAAGGCCGCTCAAAGCTTCAAACAAATTACTATTAATACGTGGACCATTTCAGACTTGGACCTTATCGGTGTAGGAGCCTTCTCCCCGCTCACAGGGTTCTTGAATGAAGAGGATTATAGATCGGTCATTTCTTCGATGAAATTGGCTAACGGTACAGTTTGGAGTATACCTATTACATTAGCTATCGATCCGATCGAAGCTTCAAAATTGGTACTTCATGAACAAGTTGCTTTAGTCGGTGAGGCAGACGGGATTGTGTACGGTACACTTACTGTGGAAAGTATCTATGTAGTAGATCAAGCAGAGGAAGCTATTAACGTCTTCAGAACAAATGACCCAGAGCATCCGGGAGTCCGAAAACTAATGGAGCGATCTTCAACCTATTTAGGTGGTTCCATTCAAGTATTGAATAGACCTGAGCCTGTAAAATTCAAAGAGTACTACTTCGTTCCTGCTGAAACACGCCGTTTGTTCGCGGATAAAGGTTGGAAGACGGTAGTTGGATTCCAAACTCGCAATCCTGTTCACAGAGCTCATGAATATATTCAGAAGAGCGCCATGGAGATTGTTGATGCTCTTTTCTTGAATCCACTCGTAGGGGAGACTAAATCCGATGACGTTCCTGCCGATGTACGGATGAACAGTTATTTCGCACTTTTAGAAAATTATTATCCGAAGGATCGTGCATTTCTGGGCGTGTTCCCAGCTGCTATGCGTTATGCTGGACCGCGTGAAGCGATATTTCATGCTCTTGTACGTAAGAACTATGGCTGTACACACTTTATCGTAGGGCGTGACCATGCGGGAGTTGGGGATTACTATGGTACCTATGAAGCACAAGAGATATTCAAGAACTTTACGGCCGAAGAAATAGGGATTACCCCATTATTCTTTGAACATAGCTTCTTCTGTACCAAATGTGGCAACATGGCTTCAAGCAAAACATGTCCTCATGGAACAGAAGATCATATGACCCTGTCAGGAACAAAAGTACGGGCATTACTACGTGATGGTCAATGTCCACCTCCTGAATTCACACGTCCTGAGGTAGCTAAAATTCTTATCGAAGGCATGGCTGAGCAAGTTACGATATAACTGAGAGTTCAAAAAGTCGACTTTTTGGTAACCTTCGTGATCAAAAGATGACTTTTTGAACTTCCTCTATAAGGTACTATTTGTCCACCTCCACCCATATAGATGATAAGAGTCTATATGGGACAGGGGGTGTCTTTGTGTATGTCCAAGCCTAAGCGAGATGAAATATCGGTATGGATTCAGATGCGGACAATCAAAAAATTACTGTTAGGGCTGTGCTTACTGATTGTGTTCGTGGCTATAGCTACATATGAAATCCCTACCAAACAAGCAACGAAGTATTGGAGCTTGCCTTTAGCAGGTAAAGTGATCTCTCTCGATGCTGGACATGGTGGACCTGATGGGGGTGCTGTAAGCCGTCAGGGCGTTATTGAAAAAGATATTAACCTTGCTATTACGTTATATTTGCGTGATTATCTGCAACAGTCGGGTGCGATTGTCAAGATGACACGGGAAGGCGACTATGATTTGGCTTCGCCTGAAACAAAGGGTTATTCTAAACGTAAGACGGAGGATTTGAAACAGCGTGTGAGAGTAATAGAGGAAGAACAGTCGGATCTATTTATCAGCGTTCATATGAATAGTATACCGTCCAATCGCTGGAGGGGTGCTCAAGTGTTCTATTACCCCTCTCATCCGGATAACGCAGACTTAGCCGCTCTCATGCAAGAAGAAATGAAACGTAATTTGGAAAACACAGATCGCATAGCTAAGACGGTTAACACGGTGTATATACTTCAGGCACTGAAGATTCCGTCAGCACTCGTTGAAGTAGGTTTTCTATCCAATACGGAAGAGGCCATGTTGTTGAAAGATGAGAAATATCAACGTAAAGTGGCAGCTTCAATCTATAAAGGTATTCTGCGTTATACTTCAGGAGAAAAATCTAAGGTGTCGGCAGAGTAAGAACAGAAATGGTATAATAAGCAGATACTAATATACGAAGTTGAGGTGCTGCTGTTATGTTATCAAGAGAGCAAGTGCAGGAAATCTTACAGCCGATTGCTGAGGCTACTAGCGGTAAAAGCTTGATCGAATTGCAGCTCATACGAGATATTGTAATAAAAGATAAACGAGTTTCACTTTCAGCTGTATTTCTAGATTCTAGTGATGAGTATCGTGCTGAACTCGATAAGGTGATCCGTCAACGTCTTGAGCAGGCGGGAGTAGAAGATATTCATATTCGTTTACGTGAAGCTACGGATTATGATCGTAAGCTAGCCTTCGGAGAAGAAATGGCACCGGAGGATGAGGCGGTATTGAAGAAAGGTCATGCTGCAGGACTTGAGGATCACGCTCTTATAAGAGAGGACTCGGGGGTACACTTTATAGCGGTAGCAAGTGGCAAGGGTGGTGTTGGTAAATCAACAGTCACTGTCAATTTAGCTGTTGCTTTAGCCCGTCAAGGCAAACGTGTAGGTCTAATTGACGCAGATATATATGGCTTTAGTGTCCCTGATATGATGGGTTTGGAAGAGGGGCCTGAGGTGGAAGGCGATGTCATTATACCGGTGGAACGTTTTGGCGTGAAGGTGATGTCGATGGGTTTCTTTATCCGTGAGAATAATCCAGTCATATGGCGTGGTCCGATGTTAGGTAAAATGTTACGGCAATTCTTGAGTGATGTGAGATGGGGGGAGTTGGATTACCTGCTACTAGATCTACCTCCTGGCACCGGTGATGTTGCCCTCGATTTGCATCAAATGTTGCCTCAGAGTAAAGAGATTATTGTGACTACACCACATGCAACAGCAGCCTTTGTAGCCGCTAGAGCAGGAGCAATGGCTTTGCAAACGAATCATGAGATATTAGGTGTTGTTGAGAATATGTCATATTATGAATGCTCGAGTTGCGGAGATCGTGACTATGTGTTTGGTAGAGGTGGAGGTGGACGGTTGGCTGAAACCCTTCATACGGAGTTACTAGCTCAATTACCACTGGGTATTCCTAATAATCATCCATCTGAGGCTGATTTCTCGCCCTCTATTTATAAGCCTGAAACAACGAGTGGTAAAATTTATGCGGACATCGCTACTTCCATTATTGAGAAATGTGAGAAGGATTGACCTAAGGGACAGTCCGAGAAATAGAGAAAGAGTTCCCTGGTAATGAGGGGAACTCTTTTTTTGCACAGAAAGTGATTGTGAGTTTACTCACCGCCACCACCGGCTGCCTTGTCTCCACCTTGTCCTGCGCTATCGCCACTATCGCTTTTCTTTTCCTCTTTAGGCTGAAGTTCGGTTAGCACAACAGCTTTAAGTAGTTCCATTACTTCCATTTTGAATAAGGGGTTTTGCATAGCTTCATTCATGACGGTCATCGTTTGTTTTCGGAAATCAGATGTTTTGGTAAGATCGAGGAACATTTTTGAGATTTCAGGTGATTTCATAATGTCGGCAACAGCTTTTTGATAAGTAGGATCTTTAATCAATTCCATATGGAGTTGTTTACTCTGTGAATTAAGCGCTTTGGCGAAATCTCCTGCAAATTTAGGATCTTTCATAATTTTTTCAATTTCTTTTGTATATTCTGGAGATGTAATTGTATCTTTAACTGCGGTTTTAATCTCTTCTGAAGAAGCTGACGATAACATTTTCATCCCTAATATTCCTCCGCCAGAACTACCGCCTTCAGAACTTGGATTACTTAACGCTTCTTCTACAGCTTTCTTTCCATCATCACTTTTAAGAATATCCACAACCATGGATTTCATTTCTTTATATCCCATTGGGGAAGATGAACTGCTCTCCGAGCCACAGGCAGTTAGCGTTGTTACAAGTACAAATATCATTGCAATTGAGCGTAGATCCACTGGTTTCATTTATGTTGACCTCCTTAACATGAGAATACTATGTGTAGTATGTGAAGCTGGAACAAAAAATATGTTTGGAGGGTAATGGTTTTTTATAAAAAACGTTGGTACAATACATTCTTAGGGAGGTGAGTTTTTGACATTAAGAAAATGGTTTATATTGTTCTGGCAGGTCGTATTAGTTGGTGCTGTAGCTTCGCTTATTACTGGCATCGCATTTAATTTTGGAAGTGGTGGCATTTCCTTCAATGGTTTTTCTGATTATGTAGCTTATTTCATCTTTTTATCCGGATTTGGTATGCTTGCTAGTGTTTACTCTCAATTAGGGTTCTTCGCTTATCTGATAATGAATTATATGGGTAATGGTGTCTTCTCCAAAAGAGGCTGGCAGTACATACAGATGGTCCTAACCGTGTTGGCATTACTGGAATTGATGTTCTTCCGTACGTTTGTTGGTGGTCAAGCTGGGAAGTCATCTGACCTCATTCTGAGCATCGTGATTCTTGTGGTGGCCTTAATGACAGCATTTATTAAAGCGAGAATGACGAATACATCAGCATGGGTTCCAACGCTATTCTTCATGATTGCTGTTACGATTATAGAAATTGTAGGTGGACTTAAGATTAATGTTGATAGTGCTACAGCTCTTATTGTTATTCCATTATTAGCATGTAATGTATTTCAGATTTTAATTCTTCATCGCATAGTCCAAAACAAAAAGAGCTAAGAAACTTAGCTCTTTTTTAAATATTAAGAAAGTATAAGTTTTATTTGATACTCTATTTCTTATATTTCGGCATAGCGGTCTCTGCTTGAATATCAATCTATAGACCTTCTGAACCCTCGAAGAACGCTTGATTGAACGCTTGATTCAATGCTTGATCACGGATTTCAGTGCCTTTGGTCTCTGTTTGGTTAATCAAGTCAGATACCGTTACGAATTCATACCCTTGATTGCGCAGTTCATCAATAATGATGGGGAGTGCTTCATGTGTTTGTTTAGAGGAATCACTTGCATGTAATAACACAATATCACCTGGATGAGCTTTCTTTAAAACACGATCGACGATATTCTGAACTCCTATATTTTTCCAATCTAACGAGTCGGTATCCCACTGAATCACTTTATAATTCATACTCTCTGCAATCCGGAGAACTCTTTTGTCGAAATCACCATTCGGTAATCGGAGCAGTTTAGGTTCACTTCCTATCATATCGGTTAATACTGAATTGGAGATTGAAATCTGGTTGCGGATCTCCTCATCACTGAGAGTCGTATAATTCACATGCTTGTGACCATGATTCCCTATTTCAAAACCGCTATCCTTAATATCTTTGACGATGTCGGGATGACTCTTGCTCCATGGTGACGAAAGGAAGAATGTAGACTTCTGCACTTTTTTATCCTTCAAAATTTGTATAATAGGACCCGGTCTTGTATCACCCCAGCTAATGTCGAAGGTCAAGGCGATTAACTTTTTCTCCGTGGGTACACTATAAATAGCTGAGGGAGCTCCTTCAGAGAACACGGTGATTTGATCCCGTTCAATGTAGACCACTCCAATTGCAAATACCGCAGCCGCGGTAACTAGTAA
This sequence comes from Paenibacillus sp. FA6, assembly GCF_051550225.1. Taxonomy (NCBI): domain Bacteria; kingdom Bacillati; phylum Bacillota; class Bacilli; order Caryophanales; family Paenibacillaceae; genus Paenibacillus; species Paenibacillus sp. FA6. The sequence continues at coordinate 5,803,307 of NZ_CP188820.1, forward strand.
AAACCTTTTGATTTTCTTCCAGCTCAATACATAAAAAAATGAATTCATTGGATTTATCCGCCCCTTTCCTGCATGAAAGCTTGTTTACTTCAAATTCTATGCTCGTACAGGGGAGTTAATACTAAAGTGAGGGTGCTTACGAAGTAGTTTTTTTCAAAAACTAAGATTGGGCTTACGATGACAGTTTTTTTCGAAAATCAAGATCATGCTTACGATGCTAGTTTTTTTCAAAAACTTTAAGGAGATGGCTTATGTTTAAATTTTCAACTTTTATAAAAGATATTGCCTCGATAAAGAGAACAATGATGTTATCCACCTTGTTATTTGTTATTGGTATTCTGATTGGGTGGGTAGGGACAGATTCCATAGCGCAGTTTATTAATCAACAAATCGATGGGATTCGTGTCATAAGCCAAGGATTAAGCGAATCAGATAACCCACAGTGGAGCTTCTTTGTTTTTATTTTTCTTAACAACAGTATTAAAGGAGTAATGATTATTTTCTTAGGGATATTTCTCGGCATACTTCCCATTATATTTCTGATGGTAAATGGTATGGTTCTAGGATATTTAGTACATCATTTATCGCTGCAAGGTGAAAGTATGTTTGAAGTTATTGTAAAAGGCCTATTGCCTCACGGAATTATTGAGATTCCAGCTATTATCATTGCGTGCGCCTTTGGACTTCGGTTAGGGACAATGGTGTGGATTAGCATGGGGGTAGGGAGTAAAGAGAAGCGGGCGAATGTTGGACAACAGTGGCGTTCCTTTTTTAAAAGGGTAGGGCCTATCTCGATGTGGATCGTGATTCTGCTCTTGGTGGCTGCAATTATTGAGAGTACATTGACCTTTTGGCTAATGCAGTAAGTGGAATTAAAAAATGAATTCATAAATTTCCCAAAATATGAGCATAACAATAACACGGTTGTATGAAGTGGCATGAATGAAGCGGCTATATATCCGTTTGTAAGTTCAATAAGGAGGTAAGGAAATATGTTAGGTATGTTATTTAATGATAGAGAGTGCAAGGAGTTAGATTATGTGATCCGCAAAGAATTAGATGAGATGTTAATGGATTTAGATGATAAAAGACTAGATCAAGATATAAGGCAGTCTATTGCTAAACGGTATAAAGTAGTATTCCGGATGTATGCTAGGTTCGCACCCCAAAAGGAACTATCAAAGTACGCTCGTAATAATCGTTTTCCCCAAACGAAACATTAATAAAAAAACTATTGACTAAATTGATTAATATATGATAAATTAGTTCTCGCGTCCTAATAGTAATTATTGAGATGCGAGAAGATTTCATTCCAAATGAATTTAAAACTTTTTAAAAAAAGTACTTGCAAAACATTTGGTAAGTATGATATATTATAAAAGTTGTCACCGAGACAAACTGGTGATTAACGAAAGAGAAATTGATCTTTGAAAACTGAACAACGAGTGAGTGGTTTTCACGAAAGTGAGAACAAAACAAATGAGAAATCATTTGGATTGAGAATGAATAATTCTCGTCAGTATGTTTCAAAATGAGCATAATCGCTCTTTTCATGATTGGTTCCAAATCACTGCAAAGCTGATTTGAAATCAATCTCTATTGGAGAGTTTGATCCTGGCTCAGGACGAACGCTGGCGGCGTGCCTAATACATGCAAGTCGAGCGGAGATTTCAGAAGTGCTTGCACTTCTGGGATTTCAGCGGCGGACGGGTGAGTAACACGTAGGTAACCTGCCTGTAAGACTGGGATAACTATCGGAAACGGTAGCTAATACCGGATAACTTATTTCTTCACATGAAGAGATACTGAAAGGCGGAGTAATCTGCCACTTATAGATGGACCTGCGGCGCATTAGCTAGTTGGTGAGGTAATGGCTCACCAAGGCGACGATGCGTAGCCGACCTGAGAGGGTGAACGGCCACACTGGGACTGAGACACGGCCCAGACTCCTACGGGAGGCAGCAGTAGGGAATCTTCCGCAATGGACGAAAGTCTGACGGAGCAACGCCGCGTGAGTGATGAAGGTTTTCGGATCGTAAAGCTCTGTTGCCAGGGAAGAACACTTGGGAGAGTAACTGCTCTCAAGGTGACGGTACCTGAGAAGAAAGCCCCGGCTAACTACGTGCCAGCAGCCGCGGTAATACGTAGGGGGCAAGCGTTGTCCGGAATTATTGGGCGTAAAGCGCGCGCAGGCGGTCATTTAAGTTTGGTGTTTAATTCCAGGGCTCAACCCTGGGTCGCACTGAAAACTGGGTGACTTGAGTACAGAAGAGGAGAGTGGAATTCCACGTGTAGCGGTGAAATGCGTAGATATGTGGAGGAACACCAGTGGCGAAGGCGACTCTCTGGGCTGTAACTGACGCTGAGGCGCGAAAGCGTGGGTAGCAAACAGGATTAGATACCCTGGTAGTCCACGCCGTAAACGATGAGTGCTAGGTGTTAGGGGTTTCGATACCCTTGGTGCCGAAGTTAACACATTAAGCACTCCGCCTGGGGAGTACGGTCGCAAGACTGAAACTCAAAGGAATTGACGGGGACCCGCACAAGCAGTGGAGTATGTGGTTTAATTCGAAGCAACGCGAAGAACCTTACCAGGTCTTGACATCCCTCTGAATCTACTAGAGATAGTAGCGGCCTTCGGGACAGAGGAGACAGGTGGTGCATGGTTGTCGTCAGCTCGTGTCGTGAGATGTTGGGTTAAGTCCCGCAACGAGCGCAACCCTTATATTTAGTTGCCAGCACATTATGGTGGGCACTCTAGATAGACTGCCGGTGACAAACCGGAGGAAGGTGGGGATGACGTCAAATCATCATGCCCCTTATGACCTGGGCTACACACGTACTACAATGGCCGGTACAACGGGCTGCGAAATCGCGAGATGGAGCCAATCCCAACAAAGCCGGTCTCAGTTCGGATTGCAGGCTGCAACCCGCCTGCATGAAGTCGGAATTGCTAGTAATCGCGGATCAGCATGCCGCGGTGAATACGTTCCCGGGTCTTGTACACACCGCCCGTCACACCACGAGAGTTTACAACACCCGAAGTCGGTGGGGTAACCCGCAAGGGAGCCAGCCGCCGAAGGTGGGGTAGATGATTGGGGTGAAGTCGTAACAAGGTAGCCGTATCGGAAGGTGCGGCTGGATCACCTCCTTTCTATGGAGAATCGTTTCCTGTAACGGAAACATTCGAACACGGTGGCTACGGTCACCGTAAGACTTTACAATGTAAAGTCGCACACTCACTCGTTGTCAGTTTTGAAAGAGCAATTATTCTTTCAGTATTGCGTTTGGTAGCGATAGCGGAAGGGTTCCACGCGTACCCATCCCGAACACGACCGTTAAGCCTTCCAGCGCCGATGGTACTTGGACCGCAGGGTCCTGGGAGAGTAGGACGCTGCCAAGCGCAACCCTTATGGGTATATCCCATAAGAGTTTTTTATTCTTAAGGGCCCTTAGCTCAGTTGGTTAGAGCGCACCTCTGATAAGGGTGAGGTCGGTGGTTCGAGTCCACCAGGGCCCACCATATGTTTTTTATAACTTTATACTGTGGGGCCTTAGCTCAGCTGGGAGAGCGCCTGCCTTGCAAGCAGGAGGTCAGCGGTTCGATCCCGCTAGGCTCCACCAATTTTTTTTGATCATTTTACCTTGATCTTTGAAAACTAGATAACGAACGAATTTGTAAGTTAGAATGAACATTCTTTTATATGTACGTTTTGTTAACTTGTTAACGAAACAAAGTGTAAAAGTAGCGGCGAGTATTCGATTTATCGAGTACAAGCTAACATGTACGTGCGAATTTGATGTGATGATCGATCCTTTGGAAATTCATTTCAACCTTTGTTGGGTTTACTCAATAAGAGAAATGAATGAACAACAGAGCGAGCAGCGCAACAAATGAGCAACGCGGTTAAGCTACTAAGAGCACACGGAGGATGCCTAGGCGCTAGGAGTCGATGAAGGACGTGGCGAACAACGAAACTGCCTCGGGGAGCTGTAAGCAAGCTTTGATCCGGGGGTGTCCGAATGGGGAAACCCGGCTGTGTTAATACGCAGTCACTCTTACCTGAATACATAGGGTAGGTAGAGACAGACCAGGGGAACTGAAACATCTAAGTACCCTGAGGAAGAGAAAACAATAGTGATTCCGTCAGTAGCGGCGAGCGAACGCGGATTAGCCCAAACCAAGGAGCTTGCTCTTTGGGGTTGTGGGACGTCTCACACGGAGTTACAAAGGAATATATTAAGTGAAGAGGTCTGGAAAGGCCCGGCATAGAAGGTAAAAGCCCTGTAGCTGAAAGTATATTCTCTCCGAGACGTATCCCGAGTAGTGCGGGGCACGTGAAACCCCGTATGAATCCAGCAGGACCATCTGCTAAGGCTAAATACTCCCTAGCGACCGATAGTGAAACAGTACCGTGAGGGAAAGGTGAAAAGCACCCCGGAAGGGGAGTGAAATAGAACCTGAAACCGTGTGCTTACAAAAAGTCAGAGCCCGTTCTATGGGTGATGGCGTGCCTTTTGTAGAATGAACCGGCGAGTTACGTTCCCGTGCAAGGTTAAGCTGAGAAGGCGGAGCCGCAGCGAAAGCGAGTCTGAATAGGGCGAATTTTAGTACGTGGACGTAGACCCGAAACCGAGTGATCTACCCCTGTCCAGGGTGAAGGTGCGGTAACACGCACTGGAGGCCCGAACCCACGCATGTTGAAAAATGCGGGGATGAGGTGGGGGTAGCGGAGAAATTCCAATCGAACTCGGAGATAGCTGGTTCTCCCCGAAATAGCTTTAGGGCTAGCCTCGGAATGAAGAGTCGTGGAGGTAGAGCACTGATTGGGTGCGGGGCCCGCAAGGGTTACCAAGCTCAGTCAAACTCCGAATGCCATGTACTTATATCCGGGAGTCAGACAGTGAGTGCTAAGATCCATTGTCGAAAGGGAAACAGCCCAGACCATCAGCTAAGGTCCCAAAGTGTGTGTTGAGTGGGAAAGGATGTGGAGTTGCACAGACAACCAGGATGTTGGCTTAGAAGCAGCCATCATTGAAAGAGTGCGTAATAGCTCACTGGTCGAGTGACTCTGCGCCGAAAATGTAACGGGGCTAAACACACCACCGAAGCTATGGCTTGATACATTAGTATCAGGGGTAGGGGAGCGTTGTATAGAGGTTGAAGGTGTACCGTGAGGAGCGCTGGACACTATACAAGTGAGAATGCCGGTATAAGTAACGAAAAGATCAGTGAGAATCTGATCCGCCGAAAGCCCAAGGTTTCCTGAGGAAGGCTCGTCCTCTCAGGGTAAGTCGGGACCTAACGCGAGGCCGAAAGGCGTAGTGGATGGACAACAGGTTGAAATTCCTGTACCACCGTAATCCGTTATGAGTAATGGGGTGACGCAGTAGGGTAGTGACGCGGACTGATGGAATAGTCCGTCTAAGCAGTGAGGCTTGTGTGTAGGCAAATCCGCACACTATAAGGCTGGGCTGTGATGGGGAGCGAAAATTATAGTAGCGAAGGTCATGATCTCACACTGCCAAGAAAAGCCTCTAACCAGGAGAAGGTGCCCGTACCGCAAACCGACACAGGTAGGCGAGAAGAGTATTCTAAGGCGCGCGGAAGAACTCTCGTTAAGGAACTCGGCAAAATGACCCCGTAACTTCGGGAGAAGGGGTGCCCCGGTAGTGTGAATAGCACGAGGGGGCCGCAGTGAAAAGGCCCAAGCGACTGTTTAGCAAAAACACAGGTCTGTGCGAAGCCGTAAGGCGAAGTATACGGGCTGACGCCTGCCCGGTGCTGGAAGGTTAAGGGGAGTGGTTAGGGGTAACCCGAAGCTATGAACCGAAGCCCCAGTAAACGGCGGCCGTAACTATAACGGTCCTAAGGTAGCGAAATTCCTTGTCAGGTAAATTCTGACCCGCACGAATGGCGTAACGATTTGGGCGCTGTCTCAACGAGAGATCCGGTGAAATTTTAATACCTGTGAAGATGCAGGTTACCCGCGACAAGACGGAAAGACCCCATGGAGCTTTACTGCAGCTTGATATTGGATTTGGGTACGATCTGTACAGGATAGGTGGGAGCCTGAGAAATAGGAGCGCAAGCTTCTATGGAGGCATCGTTGGGATACCACCCTGATCGTATCTAGGTTCTAACCTAGGACCGTAAACCGGTTCGGGGACAGTGTCTGGTGGGCAGTTTGACTGGGGCGGTCGCCTCCTAAAGAGTAACGGAGGCGCCCCAAGGTTCCCTCAGAATGGTTGGAAATCATTCGAAGAGTGCAAAGGCAGAAGGGAGCTTGACTGCGAGACCTACAAGTCGAGCAGGGACGAAAGTCGGGCTTAGTGATCCGGTGGTACCGCATGGAAGGGCCATCGCTCAACGGATAAAAGCTACCCTGGGGATAACAGGCTTATCTCCCCCAAGAGTCCACATCGACGGGGAGGTTTGGCACCTCGATGTCGGCTCATCGCATCCTGGGGCTGAAGTAGGTCCCAAGGGTTGGGCTGTTCGCCCATTAAAGCGGTACGCGAGCTGGGTTCAGAACGTCGTGAGACAGTTCGGTCCCTATCTGTCGTGGGCGCAGGAAATTTGAGAGGAGCTGTCCTTAGTACGAGAGGACCGGGATGGACGCACCTCTGGTGTACCAGTTGTTCCGCCAGGAGCATAGCTGGGTAGCTACGTGCGGACGGGATAAGCGCTGAAAGCATCTAAGCGTGAAGCCCCCCTCAAGATGAGATTTCCCAATTAGTAAGACCCCTTGAAGACTACGAGGTAGATAGGTTGGAGGTGGAAGCGCAGCAATGTGCGGAGCTGACCAATACTAATCGGTCGAGGGCTTATCCTAACAAATGTTTAACGGTTGAAGTGTATACTTCATACTTTCTAACACAAATTCGTTCGTATCTAGTTTTCAGGTGATCAAACATCTGAAACGATTGATTTTAAGTGGTATACCCTTAATAGGGGTTATTTTTCTGAAATAAATGTACCGCATAAATCCTGTTTGGTGGCGATAGCGGAGGGGTTCCACACGTACCCATCCCGAACACGACCGTTAAGCCCTCCAGCGCCGATGGTACTTGGACCGCAGGGTCCTGGGAGAGTAGGACGTCGCCAAGCAGCAATCTTGTAAGACATGATTACATACATATAGGATGTAAGAAATGTTTTATAAAAACTTGTATTCCCTGATAGCTCAGTTGGTAGAGCACTCGACTGTTAATCGAGTTGTCACAGGTTCGAGTCCTGTTCGGGGAGCCACTGCTCTCATAGCTCAGTAGGTAGAGTGCATCCATGGTAAGGATGAGGTCACCGGTTCGAATCCGGTTGAGAGCTCCATAAGTTTGTTGTATTATTATGCAGGGCCCGTTGGTCAAGTGGTTAAGACACCTCCCTTTCACGGAGGTAACAGGGGTTCGAGTCCCCTACGGGTCACCAATTTCACTTCATATAGACATGGAGGCTTAGCTCAGCTGGGAGAGCATCTGCCTTACAAGCAGAGGGTCGGGGGTTCGATCCCCTCAGCCTCCACCATTTTATGTTGATTAAATCGTAAATACAGGGAACAATACAAGTGATTCATTGATGGGGATTAGCCAAGCGGTAAGGCAACGGACTTTGACTCCGTCACGCATAGGTTCAAATCCTATATCCCCAGCCATTTATGAGCCATTAGCTCAGTTGGTAGAGCACCTGACTTTTAATCAGGGTGTCGAAGGTTCGAATCCTTCATGGCTCACCATTTCTTACAAAGTGTGCGCGTGTGGCGGAATTGGCAGACGCACTAGACTTAGGATCTAGCGTTTCACGACGTGGGGGTTCAAGTCCCTCTACGCGCACCATTATTATGCGGACGTGGCTCAGCGGTAGAGCATCGCCTTGCCAAGGCGAGGGTCGCGGGTTCGATTCCCGTCGTCCGCTCCATTTCATTTATTTGCGCCCTTAGCTCAGCTGGATAGAGCGTTTGACTACGAATCAAAAGGCCAGGAGTTCGAATCTCTTAGGGCGCACCATTTATACATTTCGGGACGTAGCTCAGCTTGGTAGAGCACCTGGTTTGGGTCCAGGGGGTCGCATGTTCGAATCGTGTCGTCCCGATTGTTTATTTACGCGGGTGTAGTTCAATGGTAGAACTCCAGCCTTCCAAGCTGATAGCGTGGGTTCGATTCCCATCACCCGCTCCAAATATATATATTTCTAACTCTTGAAATTCAAGAGTTATTTTGTGTTTTTATCCTTATTTGAAGTTATAAGCCTTTGGTGTACTCAAAGTGATGATAATATTTCCCATGGATAATTTGGGCTAGCAATATGATACTATATAAAATAGAGAAATATGTGGAGAATTGTCGAATCAAGCGCGACAGTGATAGATGATTGAACATGTATAAATATGTCCTGAGTATGAAGAGATTAAATATAGATTTCATGGAAAACCGTTGCTAGTCAAGTATATGTGTGTGTATCTATCTTCTTAATCTTGTATTAAAATTCAAAATAATTTAATATTAATGCATAAACTAGGATTGTATTTAAAGAAATGTAAGGATTTTAATCTTATTTTATTGTATGATGTTATGAAGGTTAAAAATAGACAGTTATTGAAACGGGAGAAGACAGGAGGAGTACCATGACTGAACTTATGGTTAGCGCTAGCAAAAGTAACTCAAGTAACCTGCTACGGCGTGACGTACGGTTTCTTGGAAACATTCTTGGGGAAGTATTAGTCCATCAAGGTGGAAATGAACTTCTAGAGATAGTGGAGAAGATTCGTGAAACAAGCAAGTCTTTGAGATCTGAATATGTATCTGAAGTATATACTGAATTTAAAGAGACAATTAGTACATTAAAACCAGAAACACGCCACCAGGTAATTCGGGCATTTGCAATCTACTTCGAGCTTGTCAATATCGCTGAACAGAACCATCGTATTCGCAGAAAACGTGATTATGAGCGTTCGGCTGGAGAAACGATTCAACCGGGTTCTATTGAAAGCGCCATACAAGATTTGAAAGAACGTAATTTCTCATATGAAGAAGTTAAAGAAATTATAGAGGGTCTTTCACTTGAACTTGTCATGACAGCTCATCCTACAGAAGCTATGCGCAGAGCAATTTTAGATATTCATAAACGCATCTCAGAAGATGTGATGCTGTTAGATAATCCAACACTTACTTTCCGCGAACGTGAACAACTACGTGTAAAGTTGTTAAATGAGGTTATTACTTTATGGCAAACGGATGAATTGAGAGATCGTAAACCAACAGTATTGGATGAAGTTAGAAATGGCATGTATTATTTCCATGAGACACTCTTTCATGTCCTTCCTGATGTATATCAAGAATTAGAACGATGTTTAGGCAAGTATTTTCCAGGTCAACATTGGCATGTACCAACGTATCTTAAGTTCGGTTCATGGATTGGTGGAGATCGTGATGGTAATCCATCCGTTACCTCAGATATTACGTGGAAAACACTTTCTATGCAACGGAAGTTAGCTATACGTGAATACGAGCGCATTATGAAGGAATTTATGCAGTACTTGAGTTTCAGCACAACGATTGTTACGGTTTCGGATGAACTTGAACAATCGATCGTTAAAGATCGATCTGCCGTTACATTAAATAAGAACCTAATATGGAATAATGATAGTGAACCTTATCGTATTAAGCTTGTCTATATGATGGCTAAGATTAACAATGTGCTTGATGATAGCAAGAAAGGTACGGAAGAACGATATGCAACACCTGCAGACTTTATTGCAGATCTAAATATTATTGATCGTAGCCTGCGTCATCATTTTGCAGACTTCATTGCAGATACGCACATTAAAAAGTTGGTTCGACAAGTAGAATTATTCGGGTTTCATACAGCAGCACTAGATATTCGTCAACATAGTCAGGAACATGAGAAAGCGATGACTGAAGTATTGGCTAACATGAATATTGTAAATAATTACGCTGAATTATCTGAGGATGAGAAGATCTCTCTACTCAATAATATATTGAATGATCCTAGACCGATCACATCTACTTATCATGAGTATAGTGAGAGCACTAAAGAATGTCTCGATGTTTACCGCGTAGTTTACAAAGCACAACAGGAGTTCGGTAAGGATTGCATTACGAAGTATTTGATCAGTATGGCTGAAGGTGCTAGTGATATTCTAGAAGTGATGGTCTTTGCTAAAGAAGTGGGTCTTTTCCGTCGAAATGAAGACCAATCCATTACGTGTACTCTTCAAGCAGTGCCATTGTTTGAAACGATCGATGATTTATTTGCAGCACCGGATATTATGAGACAAGTATTCAGTTTACCTATCTATCGTGATGGTGTTGCAGAAATGAGTGATTTGCAAGAGATTATGCTAGGATATTCGGACAGCAACAAAGATGGCGGAGCAGTTACAGCGAACTGGGAGCTACGTGTGGCTATGAAGAAAATTACAGCAGCAGCAGATGAATTCAATGTGAAACTGAAGTTTTTCCATGGACGTGGAGGAGCTTTAGGACGTGGAGGAATGTCACTAAACCGCAGTATTCTGGCTCAGCCTGCCTCTACAGTGGGTGGAGGAATTAAGATTACTGAGCAGGGAGAAGTTATCTCCTCACGTTATTCTTTACAAGGTATAGCTTATCGTAGCCTAGAGCAAGCGACTTCAGCGCTAGTAACAGTCGCAATTAATGCACGTTGTCCTCATGAGGAACTTTCTGAAGAGCAGGAAGAAGAATGGGATGCGATCGCAAAGGGGATATCTGAGGTTTCTCTTGAGAAATATCAGGATTTAATATTCCGCGATCCGGATTTTCTAACCTTCTTTAAAGAATCAACACCGCTTTCTGAGGTTGGAGAGCTTAATATTGGCTCACGTCCTGCCAAGCGTAAGAATAGTGACCGTTTTGAAGACCTACGTGCTATTCCTTGGGTATTTGCATGGACACAGAGTCGTTACTTACTTCCTGCCTGGTACGCTGCAGGTACTGGCTTACAAAGCTATTACCTGAACAAGGAGGAGAACCTTAAAGTTCTTCAAGATATGTATTCTCATTTTCCATTCTTTACATCTCTTGTTGATACGTTACAAATGGCGATGTCTAAGGCAGATCTATTGATTGCCAAAGAATATGCTAATATGACGAAGGAAGAATCATACCGTGAACGTATCTTTAACCTAATTGAAGAGGAATACAAGTTAACAACAGACCTTATTCTGAAAATTACGGGGCAAAAGGAATTACTGGACAATGTTCCGGTTATTCAGGAGTCTATTCGCCTTCGTAATCCGTATGTTGATCCACTGAGTTATCTTCAAGTTCAGCTTATCAGTGAATTGCGTGAATTCCGTGATCAGGGTGAAGACAATCCTGAGTTACTGCGTGAAGTTCTACTGACGATCAATGGTATTGCTGCGGGTCTTCGGAATACGGGTTGATGCAGTAAGTAACAAGGGCATTTGAATGAACTGCAAAGGTCGAGAATCCCATCAGGGATCTCGACCTTTGTTCAAATAGGAGGAAGTATAAAATTTTTTAATAAGACGGACAGCCGTCTTTTCTCGTTTAATATGTTATTGTTAATGGAAGTGGTATTGCTTTTTGAACAAACTTGAATTACGATTCTAGTGTTGTTCTATAAACCTATTAATACCCATCAGCAAGTCTGGGGGAATCATGTTGGACCAATTAGAGAAAAGATTAACGAAGCTTGCGCTAAAGGGTGATCAGCAGGCTTTTGCAGAAATTGTTGAGTTGTATAAAGATAAAATATATTATTTAGGCTATAGAATGTTGAATAATCGTCATGAAGCAGAGGATGTCGTTCAGGAGACTTTTTTACGTGTGTTTAAAAGCTTAGATCGTTATGATCCCAATCAGAAATTCTCCACTTGGATTTATCGGATTGCAACTAACCTTTCTATTGATCGTTTGAGGAAAAGAAAACCTACATATTCGCTGGACGCTGATATGAATGACCAAGAAGGATTAGATGGGTATTCCATGCTTCCAAGTGATGATCGTACACCGGAAAGTGAGTTCATGATCTCAGAGACAAAGCAGACTGTTTATGACGCTATCGAAAGCTTGCCGGCTAAGTATAAATCTGTCATGATCCTAAGATATCTTCAAGAAATGTCTTTACAAGAAATAAGTGATGTATTAGATATGCCAGTTACAACGATCAAGACCCGTGTTCATCGGGGAAGAGAGTTTCTGCGCAAAAAATTAGAATCAAAGTTTTGACTTTTTGTTATTTTATGAAACATCTAGGAACCTGCTACGTATGTAAGTTATTAAGCTTTACTGGTTAGGGATATTAAATGATTGATTGAAAGGACTGGCTCATATGGAATGCAAAATAGCCGTCTCTTTAATACATGATTACCTAGATGACGACCTGTCCAAGGAGCAAGGTTTGATGCTGAAGTCACACTTGCTATCTTGTGATCAATGTCGCATGCGCTTTAATGAACTTGAACAGACAGATATGATGTTGTATTGTCTTCCACAGCATATTCCTACTGCATCCAAGGAACTAACGGAGCGCATTCTGAATACTCTTCCGAAAACTAAGGAACCGCAGATTTGGGTTAAATGGATGAAGAGACATCCAGCGGCAACTGCTGCTGCAATGTTTATGGTAGTTATGCTGCTCAGCGTGATTAATGTTTTTAACCAGAATAGTCAATTGGTGGTCCAAGGGAATAATTTAGACCAGATCATTATTAAAGGTAATACAGTGATTGTACCCGAAGGAAACGTCATTTCAGGTGACTTGACGATAGAGAATGGGAAGGCTGAAGTATTTGGAAGTGTTGAAGGGAATTTGACTGTCATTGATGGTTCATTATATACGGCCTCTACAGCACAAATATCAGGAAATATAAAAAGTGTTGACCGAGCATTAGATTGGATATGGTATAAAATTTCCAACGTATTCTCTGAAGTAGCCTATCGTTAATGTTCAAAAGCTGACAGTTATGGTGTCTCTTATAAATGAAGTTAAAATATAAGGATAAAGTATAAGTTCCACTCTATACTTTATCCTTATATTTTAGAGTAAATTGGATATTTTAGTCGCTTTATGTTAACCTTTGCTTGCATCATGAGGTAGATCGTTATAACCTAGGGATTAGGGATATTATAAAGAGAGAGAACTACCTTATTGAAGGAATAAACGGGGGCCTTAGTATGAGTTATTTCACTGACATCACTTGGAAAGATTCCGTGAAGGATATTATTGATATCGCTATAGTATCATATGTTATTTACCATGCCATTTTGCTGGTTAGAGGTACAAGGGCTATTCAATTGTTAAAAGGAATTCTTGTCTTAGTTATTATATGGGCACTCAGTACATGGTTTGATCTTTATACGCTGAAGTGGCTTATGAATCAAGTATTTACATTTGGGGTATTGGCTATCTTTATTATCTTTCAACCTGAGTTGCGCCGCGGTCTGGAACAATTAGGGCGAGGGAAATTTCTCGGACGAGCATCGGATGAAGATGAAGAATTCACTAAATTAATAGGTGAAGTTATTAAAGCTGTTAATTATTTATCACGTAGAAAAATTGGGGCATTAATTGTTTTTGAACGTGAAACAGGCCTAAATGAATACACTGAATCAGGTATACCGATGAACTCTTTGATTAGTTCGGAACTGATCATTAATGTGTTTACACCAAACACACCACTACATGATGGTGCGATGATTGTACAATCTAATCAAATTGCTGCTTCAGCATGTTATTTACCACTATCAGAGAATCCCTTTATCAGTAAAGAATTAGGAACTCGTCATCGTGCAGCCATTGGGATTAGTGAGGTGGGTGATGCCATTTCTGTTATTGTTTCAGAAGAGACAGGACAGATATCATTGGCAATGGATGGTCAAGTGGTCAGAGACATTAAGGAAGAGTCCTTGATATCGAAATTATATGAAGAATTGCGCCCAAATTCAAACAGTAAAGAGAAACGCCCTGCATTCTGGAAACGGAAGGGGGGTAACCGTAATGGATAGATGGATTAAAAATAATACGATGGTTAAAATTCTTGCCGTTGCAGTCAGTATTTTGTTATGGGGTATGGTACATAACGACGATGTTACGCCCACACCGACTTCATCGATAGATACGACGATTATTGAGAATGTGAAAGTGCAACCTTTTGGTTTAGATGACTCCTTATACGTATTGAATTCCCTAAATATAGATAGGGTAAGAATTGAAGTTAAGGGTAAGCGGTCAGCCATAACGTCTATATTTAATGATGATTACAAAGTAACATTGGATCTTAGCGAAATTATAGAGGGAACATTTACTGTACCCCTTTCGTATGAACTTCCTTCAGGTGTAGACCTTGTATCTATGAGTCCGTCGAAGGTTACTGTGACGATTGAGAAGAAAGTAAAGGAATCTTTTCCAGTCACTGTAGTTACTACGGGAACTCTGTTTGAAGGGTATACTTTGGGAGAAATCTTGATTGAGCCTAATACTGTTCAGGTGACTTTACCAGATAGTGAACTAGAAAAAGTAACTAAAGTACAGGGTACGGTTAAACTCGATGGGGATAAGGACACGATCAGTCTGAAAAGGATGAAGTTGATAGCACTAGATGGTAATGGACAGGAAGTAAAGGGTGCTGTCATCGAGCCTGCTGAAGTTGCGATTCAAATTCCAATTATCGCGCCATCCAAGATCGTCCCATTGAACATCCAGTATACTGGTAGCCTTCCTGAGGGGTTGGTACTTTCAAAAACACAGCCTAATGTAGGTGAAGTTACTATATATGGTCCTAAGGATGTACTATCACAAATAGAGTCTTTTGATACTGCATCAGTAGATCTCAGTACAATCGATAAGGAAGGCAAGTCTACGATTAGTGTGAACTTGGTCCCGCCTGCGGGTGTGGAAAGAATTGAACCTAACGTAGTTCAAGTTGACGTTGAAATTGAGGTTGATGTAGAATCAGTAGATCAAATAACGATAGATAACATACCGATTGAAATTGAAGATGCAAGTGTTGACACGCAGGTGACTATTGTGAAACCAGAGGGAAAGTCGTTAAGCCTGACTTTAACGGGCGCGAATACGTTACTTAATAATCTACAAGCTTCAGATATTAAAGTAGTTGCGAGTGCTAAACAGTTAAAGTCAGGTATTCACGAGGTGCCACTCATAGTGAGCCTTCCAGAGTCTATTTCACTTGTAAAGAACAATACTCTGATGGCAACTGTAGAAGTTAAAGATAAGATATCGACGCCGACTATGAATGATACGGATAAGCCAGGTATTGATCTTAATGAGAAGGACGACATAAAGGATCCAAGTAATGGTAACTCTGATGAGAAGGTGTCGCCTGAAACGAATCCAAGTATAGATTTAGAAAATACTGATCCTTCTACTGAGATTATTCAGAAGAATATATAACAGCATGACATAGCCTTGATTAGATGAGACAACGTGAATTAGAAGAGTAGATACAAAAAGGAGAAAATTATGGGGAAATATTTCGGTACAGATGGTGTTCGTGGGGTTGCTAATAAAGAACTAACAGCTGAGTTAGCTTATAGTATTGGGCGTTGTGGTGGTTATGTGCTTACTAACAATGTGGAGAAGCCAACCGTAGTTATTGGAATGGATACTCGAATTTCAGGGCTTATGTTGGAATCTGCCTTAGTAGCTGGGCTATTGTCCATCGGAGCACATGTTATTCGTTTAGGTGTAGTGACTACACCTGCGGTAGCGTATATAACTAGACTATTAAAGGCAGATGCAGGTGTAATGATTTCTGCTTCGCACAATCCCGTTGAAGATAATGGTATTAAGTTCTTCGGTGGTGATGGATTTAAGCTATCTGATGAGACAGAACTCGAAATCGAAGCATTAATGGATGCAGAGGTAGATTCTTTACCACGCCCTGTAGGCGCAGATCTAGGAAATGTCATCATTGATAATGAATCTAAATTTAAGTATTTGGATTTCTTGAAAACAACGGTGACACAATCTTTCACTGGAATGAAGATTGTACTGGATAATGCAAATGGTGCGGCTTATGAACTTGCCCCGCAATTATTTCGTGACCTTGGAGCTGAAGTGATTACCATTGGATCCGAACCGAATGGTTTAAATATAAATGATCATTGTGGTTCCACGCATCCAGAGAACCTTAGAGAGGCTGTACTGCAACATAAAGCGGATTTAGGGTTAGCCTTTGATGGAGATGCGGACAGACTTATTGCCATTGATGAAACAGGAGAAGAAGTAGATGGTGACTTTATTCTGTGTATATGTGGTGAGTCGATGAAGACCAACGGTAAATTGAAAGATAATACGATCGTTTCGACTGTCATGAGTAATATTGGATTCTATAAGGCTTGCGAGAAGCTTCAATTGAGCACATTCAAGACAGCAGTAGGAGATCGTTATGTGATGGAGGAAATGCGGAGAGGCGGCTATAACTTAGGTGGAGAACAGTCTGGTCATGTTATTTTCTTGGATTATAATACGACAGGTGATGGTCTGCTTACAGGGATTCAGCTTGTGGATACATTACAGCAATCTGGTAAAAAACTTAGTCAGGCCAAAATGATGATGAAAAAGTATCCTCAGGTATTGGTGAATGTACGTGTAGAGGACAAGACGAATTATGAAGGAAATATAGCAATCCAAGAAGCGATCACTTTCGTTGAGGAACAATTGGCTGACAATGGTCGAGTTCTTGTACGTGCTTCTGGTACGGAGTCATTGATTCGCGTAATGGCTGAAGGTCCGGATAAAGAAAGCCTAGATGCCTATGTAGCTGGTATTGTAGAGGTTGTAAAGCGAGAATTAGTGTAAGAGAGCTAGTTTCAAAACATGACTGTTTGAACTCATACTTTAAGTATCCGTTTCTGCTTGATAGAAAATATGTACTAGGGCCGTTGAGACGTATTTACCACGTTTCAACGGTTTTTTTCTATTTCCTGTCATTTACATTGCCAAATGAACTAAACATGCATATAATAAACGAATGTCATTCAAATATAGAGAGTGAGGGTAGAAGATTGATTCGTTAAAAGCGCCAGAACTTGACTAGCGCGGGATGTGAGATGTACTCATGATATGGATGATCATTCTATCTGTGTCGGTACTTAACCACAACGGCAGTTCAAGTTGACGAGGTGGGGGTGTTCGAAATGTTCGGCGGGGACCTCCCGGTGATGCACCAGAGCCGTGAATCAATAACGGAAAATGAGCGGGCGACTGTTCATACAACGTTGTGATGGGTGCTACGTAATAAATCTAAATCATGAGTGTGCGAGAATTAGGCAGCGGTATTGAACTAGAATGCACATTTGTGAGTGAACTTTGTATAACTTAATACAATAACAATAATGGTTGTGCATTCTCGTGCATGCCGCACAGAAGGCTCGTACACTTTTATTCTAAATTATATAGAAGTGAACGGGGGATTAATATATGTGTGGTATTGTCGGATATATAGGTAACAAGAATACTCAGTCGGTTTTAGTCGAGGGATTACAGAAGTTAGAATATCGAGGTTATGACTCAGCAGGAATTGCTGTGTTTACAGATAAAGGTCTTGAGGTAGTCAAAGCACAAGGACGTCTAGTTAACTTAGAGGCTAAGCTTGAGAATGAGCCGTTAGTTGGAACGGCGGGGATTGGTCACACACGTTGGGCAACCCATGGTAAGCCATCAGATGCTAATTCACATCCACATACCGATGAAAGCCAAAAGTTCTCGGTTGTTCATAATGGAATTATTGAAAATTATTTGGATTTGAAGGATGAAATGATTCAAGAAGGTCATACATTCATATCGGAGACAGATACCGAAATTATTGCTCATCTCATCTCTCGTGAATATGATGGTGATATTGTTAAGGCAGTGCAAAAAGCGATCACTTATTTGCGTGGAGCCTTCGCATTAGGTGTATTAACGGAGTACGAGCCCAATAAAATCGTTGCAGTTCGTCAAGCAAGTCCACTAATCATTGGTCTTGGAGAGGGAGAGAACTTTATTGGTTCTGATATTCCAGCTATTCTGCAATATACGCGTAATGTGTATATTCTGAACGATGGTGAAATGGCAGTATTGACTCAAGATTCCGTCGAATTAATGACAATTGAAGGGGATTTTATTGCTCGGGAAATGATTTATGTCGATTGGGATGCTGTAACAGCAGAAAAGGACGGTTTCGAGCACTTCATGTTGAAGGAAATCCATGAACAACCTAAGGCATACCGGGACACCATGCGTGGACGGATTGATGCGAAAGGTGAGAAGGTTATTCTTCCAGAGTTGAAACTAACTCACGAGCAAATATTAAATATACGCAATATACAGATTATTGCTTGCGGAACGGCTTACCATGCAGGTCTGGTAGGGCGTAATGTGATTGAACAGTTGGTGCGTATTCCTGTGGAGACAGATGTCGCTTCAGAGTACCGCTATCGCTCACCTATCGTATCACAGGATACATTAGTCATCGTGGTTAGCCAATCAGGAGAAACGGCTGATACGCTGGCAGCATTACGTGAGGCGAAAGCGAATGGTGCTCATGTATTAGCCATTACTAACGTTGTAGGTAGCTCCATTGCTCGGGATGCAGATGATGTCATCGCAACGCTGGCTGGACCAGAAATTGCCGTTGCCTCGACAAAAGCTTATACAAGCCAATTGATCGCATTCTATTTATTGGGATTGTATTTAGCTGAAGTTCGTGGCACACAGACACCAGAAGCTGTTATTGAAATCATTAAAGCGATGCAGGCACTGCCGGAGCAGCTGGATGGTATGCTAGCGCAATCCGAATCCATTAAAGCCTATGCAGAACAAATTGCTCAACATGAGCATTTATTCTTCATTGGTCGTGGAATAGACTTTGCAGTGGCGCAAGAAGGATCTTTGAAGCTTAAAGAGATTTCCTACATCCACTCCGAAGCTTATCCTGCAGGTGAACTGAAACATGGAACACTAGCTCTGATCGAAGAAGGAATTCCTGTGATTGCCCTGGTAACTCAAGAATCCGTTCTTGAAAAAACAGTTAGCAATATAAAGGAAGTCAGTGCGCGTGGTGCTGATATTATGGCTATCACGTTTGAACAACATGTGCAGACGCTACTGAAATCCGTAGATCAAGTCTTCGCTATACCGAAGACGTTACCTCTATTGACTCCAGCTCTATCCGTAGTGCCACTACAATTGCTTGCGTACTATGCTTCACTAGCACGCGGCAACGATGTGGATAAACCACGGAATTTGGCGAAGAGCGTGACTGTGGAGTAGTTGGATTATATTAGGAACGACTGTTGTAGCCTGTTTGGTGACATTAATGTTGGTACCTTAACATTATAGTTAGTGTCTTTACACTAGAGTTAGTACCTTTACAACAAAGTTAGTATCTGGTGTTCCGTGATAAAAAGTCGTAAACTGGTTTGCGATAGTTTAATTTAAAGTACTCCGAAGATAATTAACAGTTTAATACACCTAGAAAAGTCCCGATAATAGTGTCGGGACTTTTCTTTTTTTAAAGGAAGGAAGTTGAAAGGTACTCATTATTAGTGATCGTATCCGTGTAAATAACAATTTGAGTTAGCAACTCAGCACACAAAGTCTGCCACTGATAACTTAAAGTTTGCCGCTGAGCCGAGCGAAATTCAGGTATTCCCCTGATTATCGCTCGGCTTTTTTCTCGCCCTTTTTCTCAGGCTCCCTCAATCAAACTCCCCAAATCCCTTGCTCTATCAGGCTTTTTCTCAATTATTTCCTCTTCTATCCCTTCAACCCGAACCCCTTTCCCGTTTTTCACTCTGTTTTTAGCTCAAACTTATTTTGCTCTTTTTTCTCTTTTTTTCTCGATTTATTTGGTTTTCTCGGTGTTTTTATCAGGTTTCACGTCAAACTTAAATTGCTCTTTAGAGGATGGGGAAAGATAGGCGGGAGGGTGGGAGGGCTTGTGGGAGTAAGGGGGAGCGGGATTGGTGGGGGTGGAGGGGGGGAGTGGCAAACTTATTTGCATGGGGACAATCCGCCTAATTAGGAAAACAAATTAGTTTAAATAGATTGAATTCGCTAATATTATTTACGTTTCCCAAGGCACTTTCAGTGAGATTGCGCAAGCCTTCAGGGTGATGTGGTTATTGCTATCAATAAGCGGTTAAACACAGAGATAGAATGGCCTATTTATGGCGACGAAAAGGTAGCAGGTGTGAATATTTTAATATGGCATATTGAAGGGATAGACTAGATCTAATAACGGAATTCGTAGTACTTACAATATACGATAAGGATGAGATTTGAAAATAAAGTGTTAGACTCGTCACTAAGCTAACGGGCAGTAGAGCGTGGCGGGGGAAGTATGCTACTACATAGTTTGTTTTATTTGTTCGACACAATCTTTGATCGTATCTATGACGACTCTTGGTTCTGAAAATCGAGGGAAATGTCCGCTTTTTTCAGCGAGGATATGTTTGCTATATCTAGACAATGAAAGTAGTTCCAACTGATGCTCTATTCGTTTTTTACGAACTTCCTCTGGCATCATACGATTTTCCTTCCCACCTGTAATCACATATACAGGTATGTCGGGAAACGATCGATTGCATGGATTTGTTCCACCGTTTTTTTAACAAAATGAACTTCATTGAATTGTTTATGGGAAGATAAGGAATCAAACATCGAGAACATCTTGTTAATTGTTTTTACTACATTACCTTGATATTCATCAAGTACCGTAAGTTATTTTCCAAATATCAAACACAGACCTTATTCGTCCTTATATATTCAGAATCTTTGCATCCCATAAGGTAAGGCATATTGCTTTGGTTGACCATAATAATTGTTTACTGTTTCGGAAATGTAAGGAGAGAGTGTTGTAGCAAGGTATCAGACGTTAGTTTTCCTTGTGATTTTAGTGATGTTTTTTGTGGTTCTGCTTTAACGGTAACATTAACTGCGGTTGTAGTTATAGCAAGAGCGATTAGAATGGTTTTTAATGGTCTTCTCATATTATCACCTCATAGTTATGCTTCCCCATTTAGTGGAAAACATTAAGAAAAAGCATTTTGCGAGAATCTGGAAAGGTTCATAAATCAGTTGGTAAGGAATAGGGAAATTTATTGAAAGGACAAAGGTATAGAAAAGACGTGATTGCTCGCGTCATAGTAGCTAACCGTCTTCGGGATAAATGTTTAAATATACTTTGTTTTTAGATACATTACGGTGAACCGTATCACAAATAGTGGTGAAGCGGAGAATTGAGCTGAATGTTGAAACGGCAATGCTCAATTTCCAGGCTGGTGCTTAGGCAACTTCAACGCATGTGGAATGCCTAATATTGATGGTACGAAATGAGATGTGACAGTACTCTCATGAATAAGTAATTTGTATCAAGTTTGTTAAGTGTTTTGTGTTGTAACCAGACATATTATCATTAACTTAACTGCATCTACAGCCACCGCCGCTGTAGATGCTTTTTTCATATATCCGTGTTATTCCAGTTTTATGAAATGCAATATTTGCTTTACGTAATCTTCTGGTTTTGTCGTGTGATCTTGCATCCAATGCATTGCAGCCCCATAAAGTGACCAGCTTAACATCACCGCAAAAGTCTCTACTTCTATTCGGTTTTGGTTAGACCATTTTTTTTTTGACCACTCTGAAAAAAAGGCTTGGAGTTCATATTTAAAGATAATTTCTATTTGGGGTGTAAATGCTACATAACTTCGCGGACATTGGTTACTAATCGATGTTTGGAACTTAATAATCGAGATAAAAATAGCCCTAATCGTTTCTTCGTTAATGCCCTCATGCGTACTTACTTCTTGAAGGACTTCTCTCATCACGCTTTCACGTAACACTTTTTCAAGCAAGTCATATTTGTCAATGAAATGGTTATAAAATGTAGCGCGATTAACCGTTGCAGCGGATGTAATATCCCCAATTGTGAAGTCTTTAAAATCCTTTTTCGTCGATAACTCTATAAATGCATCCATAATGAGCTTTCGGGTGCGAAGAGTACGGGGATCGATTTTTTTTTCCATAAAACTCTCACCTTTTCTTAGACATTTTTATCACTATGTTGGTTAAGCGATAAATCTGTAATATTGTTGATTGCTTATAGATATCCAACTTGTTATATTGATTATACAACAAGTGTTGCCTAAGCGAAAGGTGTTGAATCGAGGAGGTAAGAGAATGGTCGAATTTGATGATTAGATTCTTAACCATTCTTTCGCTTGTTGTATTTATTCTTTATGTTTCATAAATGATTTAAAAGGGATAATTATAAATTGGAGGTAATTGAACCATGAAAATTGGTGTAAGTGGTGCTAGTGGACAGTTAGGTGGAGCAACGGTAAAAGAATTGTTGGAGCGTGCGGCTGGACAACATAGTGTTGTAGCAATCACGCGTTCTCCGGAGAAAATTGCAATTGATGGCGTGGAGGCACGTTTCGGTGATTACAATCAACCATCTTCGCTGGTTGAGGCTTACAAAGGTTTGGATCGCTTACTGCTTATTCCGTCGTCCGAAGTAATACCTGGTCATCGTTCAGAACAGTTTATTGCAGCTATTGATGCAGCTGTAGAAGCCGGCGTTCCACACATTGTGCTTATTTCATCTACAGGCGTACGCAACACGGAAAAATCGAACATCGCATTTGACTACTTTGTCAGCGAACAGCATTTGATTCGTAAAGCAAGCAAATGGAGCATTTTACGCATGAACTACTATGCAGAGTCTCTTATCATGGACGCACAAATGTCGTTAGCTCATGGCGTTCTTGCAGGTCTCACTGAAAACAAAGTCGCATTCGTTTCACGCGATGATATCGCCGCTGCAGCAGCTGGTTTGCTACTTGGAGATGATCACGATGGTGCAATTTATAACGGAACTGGACCAGAAAGCCTAACAGGTGCACAGCGTGCAGAACTCATCGTGAAAGCTAGCGGTAAACCACTTTCATTTATAACAGTGCCAGTTGAGGCGCTACAAGCACAGCTTCAGCAAGGGGGACTTCCGGCAGATATTATCAATTTAATTGTGAGTAGTCAGCAAAACTTCTCTACTGGAGATTTCGATATCGTTACGGGGGACATTGAAAAATTATCAGGTCGTCTAGCGCGAAGCCTTGAATCCATCCTGTCAAGCGCATTTCATTAATTTTCTCTTGTGAAACAAATGCATGGGACAACTCAGGAAAGTGCCCCATAACCATTTGAATTAAACGGGGGTATTCATCTTAGCGGCTCCGTCCAGCTGTTGCAACTGCGCTTAGCCGCTCTGAAATCATATAGCAATGCCAATGTCGCATCTACAGCCACCGTCGCTGTAGATGCTTTTTCATGCACAAAAAAATATAGCTAAATGATGATAATACCTTGAAAACACGCCGAAAGGAAATTCGGGATGCAACATTATCAAGTCCAAGGAACCGATTGAAGTTAAGTGAAAAAGAGAAATGAGATGTCGTATACCAGATTGGGCAAAGTTATCCTTTTTCATGAAACACATTCGAGTGATTAATCAATTGTCGGAAATTAGCGTGGCTAGACTCCAGCAGATCAGCTTACAGGGTAAGTTGCAAGAAACACTACCGCCAGAATTATATCCGCTGTTGCTGGAGTATGAGGGTGCGATGGAGGGCATTGCCCATTGTTGTTTGCTCGGCAACGGATTGGTACGGGAAGAACTGTATCGTGAGTTCAATGCGATTTTAGAAAATCGATGGTGGCTTCATCATTATACAGATATATAAATTATTTGGTTAGACAATACTTTGTGCTTTAATACTGTACGGGGAACCGTATCATAAATAACGGTTGAGCTAAAACCAGCTAATATCTTGTCAATATATTTCTCTTAAATTTTTTTAGCTCTAGCGTTATACTAAAAGGGCATGCGTAATAACCTTCCTATTTTTGCTGGAAGGCTTTTCTTCTAGATGATTGTTTTGGATTCTAGACAATATCTAAAAAAGGTTCTTTACGTGTCAAAACGGCAAAAATCCAATGGAGTAGCTTGTTCATGCAAGCAATGATTGCTACTCGGTAGGGTTTTCCCTCACTACGTTTCTTATCATAGAATGCTCTTAACTTCTTGCTTCCAGAACGTCTAATCCCGCACAAAACAGCAAGATACAAGGTATGCCGTAGTCGTTTGGAGCCACGTTTCGTGATTCGATTTGTCGTTGCCGTAAATTTTCCGGATGAATATACACTCGGATCAATACCTGCAAAGGCGACTAGCTTCTTCGGATGATTAAACCGATGGATTTCCCCGATTTCAGATAAAACCGTTGCCGCGATTTTATTGCCAATACCGGGAATCGATTGGATAATTGAATATTCTTCTACTACAGTAGCAAGGGCATCAATCTGCTCTTCCAAATAGGCTAGATGCACTTGATACTGAAGCAGTAAATCCACGTATAAATTAAGGCTAATGAGGTGGCTCTGATACGTTATTTTCTGAAAGGGATTGCTAATCGCTGCAACCATAATGAGCGATGCCTTTTCTTCTGCCCAACGGTCAGAACGGCTTGGGCAAAGACATGCAATTCGATCCGTGAGCTTGGCTTCTCCAGATTTTATAATGATCTCGGACGTGGGAAATTCCTTTAACAGAAGCAGTGAAATTCTAGAATAGAGATCACCGAAGATACCTCGATATTCCGGAAAGACTTGATCTAAGACGGCTTGGAATTGCAATTTAGCTTGAACATACATATCCGTGATGGACTCAAACTGCCTCGTTAAATGACGAAGATCTAAGAGCTGAATGTCCCTCTGTTTGTGAACCTCGAACTCCTCTTTGTAATACAGTTCACAGAGCTGGTAGGCATCTACCGCGTCTGTTTTCACCTTGCGTAGACTAGATTTCTTCGCTTGATGAGAAATGAGTGGATTCACAACAATGAATTGGATTTCTTGTTCTTTAAGGAACTGAATGACTGCTTCGTGATAATGTCCTGTTGATTCTAAAATGACAGCAGGAGAAACCCCAGTATCCGTTTGAAGGGTCTTGACCATGTTGAATAACTCCTCTAGCCCTTCCTGCGTATGAAGAAAGGAGAAGCTTTTACCGTAAGGTTGCCCTTTATTTAAGAATGCTTGACCTTCGCTTTGACCTTTTGAAATATCCAGACCAATGACTGGATGCATCATATTCTTCATCCTCTCTGATTGTATGGTTGCCGGTAACCCCTATGACATCTGCTTGCAGTTCCACAGCATCGCACGTGATGCGAGATCTAGGTCTCAACCAGCCAAAACATGGTTTCTACAAGTAGGGGGTGAACAGTTTTAGCGACGGGATGTGTTCCCAGGGACACGAACGTTCAACCCCGGCTACTATTTTATTACACCACTTAACAAAAAGAGGTCAACCAGTAAAAACTGGCTAACCTCATAATACGACGGGACACGATAGCTCAATAAACATCAGGGGAAGACTTGCCGACAGCAATAGGTCGGCAGGTCTTTTCCGCTAAGTGGCAGGATAGTTGCACAAGAGGATGGGATTTTTGTTAGTATTAAACAAAAGGGAGGGGAAGAACGTGCATAAAAAGAAGTATTTTATTCTAATGCCACCTATGCTGATAATTGGGCTAACTTTATTTTACTTTCTTCCAGCAAATCAGAGATCTTATGTGTTTTTAGCTCCTATTACATTATGGTTGATATATTACAGTTGGATATTTATTGAAAGAAAACAAAAGAAAAAATTATAATTGGCTGTTATTGAACTATCGGGCAGTAATGTTTAGAAAAAAAGGAATTTTAAGAGTTTTGTAGAAAATATGTATTATATAAACTAAAAAGAGAAAAGGCGGTTCCATATGGCTAGTCAGGAGATGTTAGCGAAAGCGGCTTTATCCTTTGGATTTAACGCGGAAACCTTGGCTTCTATCAGTAATTCAACTAATGAGGTTTTCCGATTTACAAAAAATGATTCTTCATACATCTTACGATTATCAGAAAAGCCATTTGATTATGTGAACAACATTAAAAACGGAAATTCACTGGGTGCGCTATTTAGTCGAGAACGGAATACAAGCTTCGTTGCCAATTACGACAACAGATGGACAATTAACTGCCGTTTACAATGAGAATGGGAAATGGGTAATTGCGACGGCCTTTCAAATGGCACCAGGGATCTTTTTTGACAGAGATCCGCAAATGTGGGGCCCCTCCTTGTTTCATAAATGGGGAGAATTGATGGGAGAAATTCATTGGCTCACGAAATCTTACAAACCTGATGACCCAAGTTTAAAAAGAACGGAGTGGGGTCCAGCAAAAATCAATAACCCTCACCTGCAAGAAGGAAATTATCGGTTTCTCCTTGATAAATTAAGATCCCTTGAAGGCAAGATTTCCTCCCTCCCTAAAGACGATAAATCTTACGGATTGATACATTATGACTTCCATCCCTATAACTTCCTTATTGATCAGGGCGATATAACGGTTTTTGATTTTGACGACTCGATATACGGGTGGTTTGCGCTTGATATTGGAGTTGCAGCTACCCATGCAGTCTGGTGGGGTTCACCAAATAATGATCGGAATTCAAAAAATGAGTTTGCAAAACAGTTCTTGATTGAGTTTCTAACTGGTTATTTGAAACATAACCACTTGGAGAGGTACTGGATTCAACAAATTCCCATGCTTATGGATTACAGAAATATAAGTTCATTCTTTTGGTGGCTCAGCGGTTGGGACGGAAACGAGGATCATCTGTCTGAGTCCCAAAAAAGTGCAATCCTCAATGCGGTCGAACTCATCCAGAAAGATCTACCTTATGACGGATGCGAATTCGAATTGTAGGTTTATTAGCCTCGGCAAACTTAAAGTAAACGGATACGAGCGCGGCGGGTGGATCCCACCTTTTATTCATATTTCAGCGCTATTCGCTCAACAAACGGGCAGGATAGAGAAACCTATTATTTTAAATTATGGTCTAATCATTATAGAATACATAACAATTCTAGTCCCAAGGATTAAGGAGGGTTTATGAAAATTGTAGCAAAACTAAACTTATGGTCTATGTTATTAATGTTGTTTTGCTGGGTAGCAATTTTTATACCTCTACCATCAATTCCATTTAATCGACATTACGTCATCTTGAGTGCGTCGATTATCGTGTTCTTTTTAAGTGTGATGGGTCTAGGAGGGATAAAAAATTGGAGATCAGCCTCGCAATCAACAATTGCAATTCTCGGTTCTATTGCCCTAGTCTTATTCGAATCTTGGGTGGTATTCGTGGGAAGTCTACTATCTTAATCAGACAAATGTTAGTGCTTTGTTGTTAAGCTAACGGGCAGGATTGCTTAAACGAATGTGGAATTATAATTATAATTTGGATTCTTTAGGAGGGTATTGAATGAAAGTAAGACTCAGCGATTTTAATGAGAATTGGGCAAAGCTTTATCAAGATGAAGCTGATTTTCTAAGAATTATATTTACGGATGAAATCGTACGTTTCGAGCATTTTGGAAGCACTTCAATACCAGGCTTACAAGCGAAGCCTGTAATTGACATGATGTGTATTGTAAAAGACATAAACAATGTTGATTTACATAACGATAAAATGAATCAGCTCGGATATGATGTGGCTGGAGATTGGGGCATCCCTGGTAGAAGGTTATTCCGAAAGGGTGGTGAAGAAAGGACTCATCACATTCATTTTTATCAAACAGAAAACCCACAAATTGAACGGCATCTTATATTTAGAGATTATCTGAGATGTCATCCTGAAGAAGTAGCAAGATACAGTCGGTTTAAGGAAGAATTAGCTGAACGTTTTGAAAACACAAGTGAATATAGCCCAGCAAAAAAAACATTTGTTATGGAAATGGAACAACTTGCACTATCTTGGTACTGTAAAAACCAAGAAAATAATTAATATGTTATTACGCTAAAACCAGCTAATATCTTGTCAATATATTTCTCTTAAATTTTTTTAGCTCTAGCGTTATACTAAAAGGGCATGCGTAATAACCTTCCTATTTTTGCTGGAAGGCTTTTCTTCTAGATGATTGTTTTGGATTCTAGACAATATCTAAAAAAGGTTCTTTACGTGTCAAAACGGCAAAAATCCAATGGAGTAGCTTGTTCATGCAAGCAATGATTGCTACTCGGTAGGGTTTTCCCTCACTACGTTTCTTATCATAGAATGCTCTTAACTTCTTGCTTCCAGAACGTCTAATCCCGCACAAAACAGCAAGATACAAGGTATGCCGTAGTCGTTTGGAGCCACGTTTCGTGATTCGATTTGTCGTTGCCGTAAATTTTCCGGATGAATATACACTCGGATCAATACCTGCAAAGGCGACTAGCTTCTTCGGATGATTAAACCGATGGATTTCCCCGATTTCAGATAAAACCGTTGCCGCGATTTTATTGCCAATACCGGGAATCGATTGGATAATTGAATATTCTTCTACTACAGTAGCAAGGGCATCAATCTGCTCTTCCAAATAGGCTAGATGCACTTGATACTGAAGCAGTAAATCCACGTATAAATTAAGGCTAATGAGGTGGCTCTGATACGTTATTTTCTGAAAGGGATTGCTAATCGCTGCAACCATAATGAGCGATGCCTTTTCTTCTGCCCAACGGTCAGAACGGCTTGGGCAAAGACATGCAATTCGATCCGTGAGCTTGGCTTCTCCAGATTTTATAATGATCTCGGACGTGGGAAATTCCTTTAACAGAAGCAGTGAAATTCTAGAATAGAGATCACCGAAGATACCTCGATATTCCGGAAAGACTTGATCTAAGACGGCTTGGAATTGCAATTTAGCTTGAACATACATATCCGTGATGGACTCAAACTGCCTCGTTAAATGACGAAGATCTAAGAGCTGAATGTCCCTCTGTTTGTGAACCTCGAACTCCTCTTTGTAATACAGTTCACAGAGCTGGTAGGCATCTACCGCGTCTGTTTTCACCTTGCGTAGACTAGATTTCTTCGCTTGATGAGAAATGAGTGGATTCACAACAATGAATTGGATTTCTTGTTCTTTAAGGAACTGAATGACTGCTTCGTGATAATGTCCTGTTGATTCTAAAATGACAGCAGGAGAAACCCCAGTATCCGTTTGAAGGGTCTTGACCATGTTGAATAACTCCTCTAGCCCTTCCTGCGTATGAAGAAAGGAGAAGCTTTTACCGTAAGGTTGCCCTTTATTTAAGAATGCTTGACCTTCGCTTTGACCTTTTGAAATATCCAGACCAATGACTGGATGCATCATATTCTTCATCCTCTCTGATTGTATGGTTGCCGGTAACCCCTATGACATCTGCTTGCAGTTCCACAGCATCGCACGTGATGCGAGATCTAGGTCTCAACCAGCCAAAACATGGTTTCTACAAGTAGGGGGTGAACAGTTTTAGCGACGGGATGTGTTCCCAGGGACACGAACGTTCAACCCCGGCTACTATTTTATTACACCACTTAACAAAAAGAGGTCAACCAGTAAAAACTGGCTAACCTCATAATACGACGGGACACGATAGCACAGCGGTGGAACCGATCCATCGCTTGTTTTGCATTGCTGGAAATCCGTTCAACTCCCATGAAAATTAAATCTGCAGTTACTGTAAAAAGGCAAACGTAAATAAGACGCGGTTCATTCATTTTTTTTGAAGGTCACAGCACCCGAGATAAGGAATATTGGTATATTAATGAATTAAGAGACTTCTGCAATAGTTACAGAATAACCTAAGTTTTCTAGTCGTCGAACTGCGTATTTCACAATAGATTGTTGCTTCTGTTTGTCAAAATAATCTTCGCCTAGATCTACATACATTTCTTCACGTGTTAAAAGATAGTAGGCTATTCTTAACATAGCATGCGCGACAGAGATCGCTGCCCGTTTCCTTCCTTTTCGCGCTGCCGTTCGTCTATACATGGCACCAAGATAGTTCTTTGACGCTGCAACAGAATGAGCTGCTTCAACTAAGGCGGACTTCAGATATTTATTTCCATTTTTAGCTTTAGCAGATTTCCTCTTTCCTGCACTTCCGTTATGCCCAGGTACAAGTCCAGCCCATGAGCATAAATGCGCAGCACTGGGAAACTGCTTCTTAATATTGGTCCCAATTTCCGCTAAGATTTGTTCTGCCATTCGAGTAGCTATTCCAGGAATTGAATCTAAACGTTCGACATTGTCATGAAAAGGGACTACCCTCGTAGCGACTTCCTGATCTAATATTACGATCTGTTCACTTAAAAAATCAATGTGAGTTAAAATGGTCCTAATCATCAGCCGTTGGTGAGGGTTTACATAGCCTTGTAGAGCAAGTTCAAGTTGATCCTTCTTTCGTTTCATGGTACGTCTAGCGAAGTTCGCTAGTTTCTCAGGATCATCTTCACCATCAGCAATGGCACGGAGCATATCACGAGAGGAGACACCCATAATATCTGACACAACAGAGCTGAGCTTAATATTGGCTCCTTCTAACACTTTTTGAATTCGGTTGTGTTGTCTAGCCCTTTCTTCAATGATACTACGACGATATCGAACAAGTTCTCGAAGCTCCCGTTGATTTCGATCTGGAATGAAACTTGCTTTAAGTAGCCCATGACGTAGAAGCTTTGCAATCCATTCTGAATCTTTGACATCTGTTTTACGTCCAGGCAAAGCTTTCATATGCTGAGCATTTACCACTAGAAATTCAATACCTTCAGCTTCAAGTAAATTAACAATAGGTTTCCAAAATACGCCAGTGCTTTCCATAGCAACGTGAGTACACTCATGCTGTTTAATCCAATCAATTAATTGTAATAGAAACACCGTTTTAGTTGAAAACGTTTGAATCTCCTTTCCCTTCGACGTTAGAATACATGCTGTAATGTTATCCTTATGAATATCCATACCACATGCTCGTTCAATAACGATTTCCATCTTAAAAATATCCTCTCTATGGCTAAATTAGAAAGAGGCTGGTGCAACAATCAGAGTAGGATTAATCTCCCATGAGTGCTTCCCAATAGATAGGGAGCGACAATCTGTGATGCACCGTGATCGTTGGAGTCAGACTAACGGATGGGCTCTAAGGCACCATAGTTCATCGACCTTCCTCTCCCAGCCATAGTAGCAGTATTGACAGATATAACCATTTTCATCATCTGTGGTGCGGCGCTTGCGCTGCATGTATGACTAACGGGCAGGATAATGTAATATTCCATCATGCAACCGGCGAAATATTCGGTTGCATGTTCAGTTCTTGGGTAAATTAGCTCAATAAATTCTATAAATAAGATTATCTATAGTGTAATATGTAAATATATTTTAAAAATACTAAAGCTTTATGAAATGGTGGACTAACGAATGGAACGTACAATTCAATTAATGGAAACCCATTTAAATATCGATCTTGGAAATCCGCCCTTTTTAAAATTAGATAACGGGTTGCAAATTCCATACTCTTCGATTAAGGGGATAACAACAGGTAGACCCATACCAAATGCTTTCAAGCTTTATGGTGCTTCTTTTGGAGGAACAAGAAATGGATTATTTAGATTCAATGGAGGTTATCATCTCTACTTTTTTTATAATGAGGTTGATACCCTTCATTTTGACTTGAATAATTTTCTTGTTGGTAAATTTAAAATATCAAAGTTAATCATTGATGTTAAAAACCCTGAAGAAATAAGTAAAACTATCTCCGAAAGATTGACGTGATAGTTCAATACCGAAAGGTCTACCGCACTGGCTTTTTTCAACTAACGGGCAGTTTAACGTAACAGACGAGCAAACGTGATAATAATTTTTACTACTCCATAAACGAGGAAATATGCTACAATTTACCAATACAGTGGAAAAATACGAAAATAGAAAATGTGGTGACCATTTTTTAACAATTTTAATAAATAAGGAGGACTAATTATGTCAAAGGGAACTATTGCAAAAAGTTATAAAGTGGGTGATAAAGATGAAACAGGGGTTTTTGTCGATCTCAATTTCATTTGCCCTCACTGCGATTTTGAAGATTATAAAATGATATTAGTTCGTGCTAAAGACTTTGACGAAATTGATAACGGTTTTGAAACGGACCAAGAGTGTTATCACTGTGGAAAAGATATGATAGTTCAATGTCGATAGTTAGTTAGTAAGTATGGACATGCCCAAGAGTCTGGATCGTTGTTTAGTTCAATGATTGAAGCGTATGTTAAAATTGTCTATCTACAAGGCAACACTTCCCGAATTGAAGATTTTTACGATGGTAAATTAAGTGATACCTCTAAGGTTCAACTAACGGGTACGTTAGTTCAATAGAATAACAGTCTTACATATATCTAAATCGTTGTATAACAGCTTTAGACTGTATGTGAGACTATAGCAAGTGATTTTCTACATATCGGTTACAACTTACTTAAGAGTCGTCAATTAATATGATGGCTCTCAACCATTAACTCAATGGCTCTTTTTCATTAACTTATTTAATCTTTTACCACTTATTCCCAAACCCTATCTCTTGCTTCTATGTATTCGCAAAATATAATCGTTCTCCAGCAAAATAACTTGTTCCCTGGGCAAATATAACTGTTCCCTAACACGAAGGAAATCTGGATTAACCATCCAATTTCCTTCGTTTTTTTTATCTCTTTAGATGAAGAAGGGCGGGAGAAAGCAAAGGGAAAACAGGAGTAAAAGCAGGAGAAGAAGCGGGGGGAATCAGGATGAAAGTTCGATGAAAGCCCGATAGTAAAGGGTTTTAGAAAGGTGGTGAAGAAGAAAGAGAGAAAAAAGGAGAGGAAATGCTGGGTGAAAAGAGAGAGGGAAATCTTGAAGAAAAGAAGGGAAAGTCCCTCATTCCTAATCCCTAATTTCTGATATTCCAGAGAACGACTTTATTTTGCTGAAAATCAAGAGTTCTTACATAAAATGAGAAAAAAGGAGTGGGTTTAGGGAACGACTATATTTGCCTACAGAAATTAGGAATTGAGAGGAAGGCAGGTGGGGCAAGGGTTTGGGGGAAAGGGGGAGGGAACGATTATATTTTGCGACTACACCAGTAAGAATTACACGTTCAGCTATAGGTAAGAGATTGAATATCCTTGAAAGAATAGAGAAGAGACATGTATTCAAATTGCCTTATACAAATCAGTTATTAAGTGAAATAATCGAGTCTGTTCAAGATTTTCAAATTAGACGGTGTTTAAAAGTTATAGATGAATTTTTAGAAGACGGTGAACCAGTTATACTTTGGAGAGTACAGAAAAAATGTGCAGTTCAATTGCATGATTTTAAAAAGATAATCCCCAAATTAGAAGAGTACTTAAGTAGGGAAAAGGAAAGGAATTAGTAATGATTAAATAAACGAAAGTAGAAAGATGAGAAATAAAAGGTTGCAACTTGGATTAAGATCTCAATTAATTCTATTGAAATTTCTAAGTGTGTTTTTTCTGATTAATAGAATGAGGAACCCAATTTGATCAATTTTTGTTCGAAATGGGTTCTTTAGTTTGCTACAAAATAGATCTGTTTAGGTGCTTGTGTTTGAACTGTATTACAATGCTACAAACTCATCCTTGAAAAGGATGAGTTTGTAGCATTCGCTTCTGTTCATGTAAAAGGCTTTGGATTGCTTGATTTTATTAAAGATGGTGTTAAGTAAAGTAATGTCGTTATGTATGGTGTAGGAGGCTGGAAAATTTTCGAGCTAACTGAATTGTAGTTTAATACATAGTAAATGAAGTTGCTACTCTTGTAGCAGCAACTACTTTACCGAATATAGATGACTGGGACTGGGCGTGCAGAAATCTCTCATTCAGGCAAGAGCAGAATACAGGAAATATCAGTTCATAGACTCTGCCGAAATTGTCTCACACCCGTTGAATATCGCAAACTTTTGGAAACAACTGTTCAAAGCTGTTCGCAATTGTGTTGTTTGCTTCACACCGTTCTCGTACCAGATGTTTTTAACAACGAGTGTTCCAGTTTTTCTCTCCGCGATAATCTCGGCTCGTCCAATGAAGCTCTCTCCATATAATAGAGGCAGCACATAATAGCCGAATTTTCGTTTGATTGCAGGCGTGTAAATCTCCCAGGTGTAATCAAAGTCAAACAATTCGTTGATAAGTTTTCTGTCCCATATGAAATTATCTAGCGGGGCAATAAGCTCGCAACGCAATTTCGGCTCCTGATTTTGCAGAACGGCTTCAATAAGCGGTAAATCCTCCGCGAGGCAGTACAGCATATCCTTCATTTGCTCCACGGCAACAGCAACAATGCGAGCTTCGTGTAATAGCTGGCGGAAAACCTCTTTGCGCTGTGCAGCTTTCAGCCCCCATATATTCAACCATGCATCTGACGCACGATTCCATAAGAGACCAACCGAGCCGATTCGCCGTAGTACCCGCCACTTATGATGCTCAAGCTCATCTTCCAGCGGCTCTGATGCACTCAGCAGATTTGGCTGTATGTACTTCTTGGCTATATCGTAATATTTACGTGTTCCTTTTTTATGATGGATAATCAACTCACCCGTCGAATACATCTGTTCCAGCACTGATCGAGATGAATTGTTTCCACTGCTCCAGTGGATTACCGATTGCCAAGAGAAATCTCCATCCAACTTTAAATCATCCGAACTTAGTGCACCGTGATTTTGGATATGAGCCCGTACTTGCGCTGTCAACGCTTCCATTTCGGGATAGCGTTCGGCATGTTGTCGGGCGGCCTGCCTGTATCGCTCAAAATACGGCCAGTCCTCGACAGGGATAATGGCCAGGTTCTTGTCGGGATAATCGACAAGGCTTCTATCCTCATACAGCAAATCGGCGAGCATTCCCTTAGTAAATCCTTTGATTCGCGACTGTAACACCAATTCGGCGTTTTTTCCGCAAACATCGATGGGGTCGTATTGAATACAGCCAACCTGCCGAGTAAAGTCCAATACGCCCTGCTTCCCGCTAAATTTATATTCGTCCAAAAGTCCGTGTTTCAACAACAGAAATTGCCGTGCCTGGCGGTTTGTTAATTGGATCATGTGCGCACCTACCTCTAGTTTAGTTTTCTTATTATATTACAGAGTGGGATGGAGGGGAAAAGAAAAGCGAAGGCGTGAAGGGAAATTTGTTCACGTCCTCGCTGGGGTGTTTCGTGGACTTTTTATTGGCCGGCTCGAGTCCAGTGCAATACCGAACTCAAAACAATCAATCAGCCGCATAATAAAAACTCTAACTTTAAGTAATACTACCCAGGAGGGCATCTTTTCGTTATTGCATTTCTTTTGTTGGGCCCATCACAGGTGGTACTGGTAAGCCTGCTTGACGTAATAGCACCATCATTTGGCCGCGGTGATGTGTTTGGTGGTCAATTAAGAAACGTAATAATGCACCTTTTGTTGCAACACTCGCAATGCCTGTTTCTGTTAGCAAGTCCACATCTGATAACTTAGCTACCTCTTCCTTGACCGCCTCTGCTGCTTTTTCGTAAGCTGCTATAATTTCTCTTGCTGTCGCTGGAACTGGTTCATCTTGACCAATCATTGGTACAGTTAAACCTGCTAAATGACTAAAATAACCTGTTGTTTCTACTAAATGCCAGCTTAACCAACCAAGTGTACTATGCCCTTCCAAACTCCTCCTCTATCATTCACTTCTATTTTATTATACAAAATAGAAAGGAAAAACACAAACGTATGTTCTTGTTAAAAGTGTGTGCAAAAAACATCTGTAACCGCTAAACTTGAGAATACAAACAAATAGGTTAGTGAGATGAGCGATTTGAGTAACGAAAAAACACCAAAAAACAAGCGATGTAAGCATTAAAAATCGTAGAGGAGTTGCTTGGAAGTTCGATAGTCGGGGTATATCTATTTGGTTCTGCAGTAAATGGTGGCTTACACATTAATAGTGATGTAGATGTCCTAGTGATCGCGAATCATAGTTTACCTGAAGTAACTCGAAAAAAACTAACAGATAGACTAATGCTTATATCTGGAAAGATAGGGAAAGCAGATTCTGTGAGACCACTTGAAGTCACGATTATAAACTATAGCGATATTGTGCCTTGGCGATAACTACCAAGAAATAAATTTACCTATGGTGAGTGGCTCAGGAGTGATTTTGAGAAAGGACAAATCTAGGAACCAACCTATGACCCTGATTTAGCTATTGTTTTAGCACAAGCGAGAAAGAATAGCATTTCTCTATTTGGTCCTGATGCTTCAGATATTCTTGACCCCAGAGTGATTAAGGAGTCTTTACCTGGGTTGATTGAGGGTATCAAAGGTGATGAGCGTAATGTGATTTTAACCTTGGCTCGAATGTGGCAAACAGTGTCTATCGATGAAATTTCTCTAAAAGATGTGGCTGCAGAATGGGCTTTATCTCGTCTGTCCAAAGAATATTCGACATTACTCAACTTAGCCAGAAAAGCATATCGATAAGTGGGAAGGACTGGATACCGAAGTCACTCGTTAATCATATGAAAAACTCTATAGAATCTTATCTTATCACTTAACTGAAATTTTATTCCTTTTAAGAGCGCGTTTGTTGAAGATCAACAGTAGAAAATAATCAAACTTTTTCATAAAAATTATACAATACTTTACAAAGAAAGGATCCATTTTGATCAATCATTTTTTCAAAACGGATTCTTTTTATTTATCATAAAATATGGGCTTGGGAGATGCTTTTACTCAAACTTTATTCAAAACCTAAAAGATGTTGTAGACTTTCATTTGAGTCTGCAACTCCGCTCACAAAGTTAACCACTCATCAAAATAAGATTGCCACTGAGCCGACCGATAACCAGGTATTCCTCCTGATTATCGGTCGGTTTTTTTCTCGGGATTTCCTCGAAAATTTGTATTTTCTCGTGTTTTTTTCGGCTATTGCTCAAACTTATTTTACTTTTTGGATTTGGGGAAAGGGAGAGTGAAAGGCTTGGAAGCCTTGTGGCAGTGAGGGGAGAAGGATTGGCGGGGGGGGTGGAAAACTTATTTGCATGGGGACACTAATACTGTGATGGGTTTCGGGATACCAGTGTTATTTAGATACCCTGATAACTTGTATAGTCCCATATTTTCGTAAAGATAGAGCCGGAATAGATTCTTTACAACAAGGGAGTACTTAGAGTCTATTTCTAATCTATTTCTGTTCTTAACTTGAGGAGCCAAATACAATGAGTGACTTATCTAAACTTAAAAAAGGACAATATGCAGATTGGCTGAAGCGAAAGACCAAATCAAACGACGAGCTATACTCAGAAAATACTGTGGGCGTTATGTCTCTTCTTTATCTACAGCACCAGCAAGACTTATAAGTATTGAGCTGCCAACAGTCAATATATTTGAGATTACTATATGGAGTATTGATTATAGCTAGTGGGTCTCATTAAAAGAGACATCCAGCCGCAACTCAAGCCAGCTACCCATTCCACACGTGCCGAAGCAGCTATGTTGATTACAGAATTGTTATCCAACAATAAAGAAGGAGTAGGGGCTGCTCAAAATCCATGAAATAGCCGATGAAACAGCGCCTCTCTTTAATTTTGCAAACGATCTCCTCAAAATGGATTGTCAATTTTTAACGCCTGATGTTCCTCAGATTTGGATATTTTATTTATATTTGTCTTATTTATTAGGATAGTGTTACCTTATCGTAACACTGTCCTATGTTTCTTAAGTTATATTAAGACTCTATTCGACATCATCCTTTATAAACCATCGGAGGTAACACAATGAAAATAAAGAAAACATTATCTGTTGCACTATGTGTAGCAGCTGTCGCAACTTTCTCATCTCAAGCAATGGCCAGTCCGGTCACAACACCAACCAGTTCAACAGTAGCAGCAACCATTAATCAAGTGGGACAAAAGTTTAGACTAGCGGGTGTCCAAACGAACGCGAATACAGTTTTGATAGCAACAAGAGCGGTTGATCTCGATTTGGATGGAGTGAAAGACACTCTATATCTCATCGGCGACAAAAATGAATCTCCTGATTTCAGCAATATTAATATCATCGTTGTAAACGGCAAGACAAACAAAGTGTTAAATGCAGGTATTAAAGATTTCGGTGGTCTCAATGCTAAAATCAGCTATGTGAGTGATTTCAATAATGACCACGCACTTGATGTGATGATTACCGCTTACTCAGGTGGTAACAACGGGTCCACTAATGCTAGAATCGTAACCTTCAAGAACGCA
This sequence comes from Paenibacillus sp. FA6, assembly GCF_051550225.1. Classification (NCBI taxonomy): domain Bacteria; kingdom Bacillati; phylum Bacillota; class Bacilli; order Caryophanales; family Paenibacillaceae; genus Paenibacillus; species Paenibacillus sp. FA6. Next base: position 5,841,470 of record NZ_CP188820.1, read on the forward strand.
ACGTCTTCCATTATTCTGGGCGGGGACTTGAAGATTAAAGGTGAGCGGGCATTATTCAAAACATTAGAAGTGGTTGACGTGGAAAATGATGGTGTGAATGAGCTACTTGGAATTAGAACCATCCATGGCGAAGCTACTTCCGTGGTAGCAGGCTATGAAAAAGTATGGTTCGCATTCAAAGATGGCGAATTCAAATCTATCAAAACAGAAACTACCAAAGAAGATCCATATAAACAACCTGTACTTGGTGAACTGACTGTTGGTCAACCATTCGCATTGCAAGGTGTTAAAACAACAGATAAAACCGTTCTTATCAGAAAACAAGTTAACGATGTTAATAAAGACGGTACCCAAGATAAAATATATCTGATCGGTGACAAAGCAGATGAGCTTGGCTATGTAAGTAACATCAATCTGGTCGTTGTCGATGGCAAAACAAACACAGTGAAAAATGCAAACATCAATGGTTTCGATGGCTACAAACCGGAAATTCAATGGATTAGTGATTTCAACGGCGACAAAGCGAATGATGTAATGTTTACAGCATACTCTGGCGGTAACAACGGTACGACAGATGCATACATAGTATCTTTCGCAGGAGATAAGGCACAATCACTTCTGAGTGTAAAACCAGTTGTTGGTGGTAAGCCAGCATTTTTCAATACTTTAGAGCAAGAGGATCTTAATAATGATGGTGTATACGATCTGGTAGGTACAAAAAGAATTCATGGCGATGCTACTGCTACAATTCTAGGTGAGGAAAAAACAACATTCACCTTCAAAGACGGTGCTTTCAAGGTTGTAAATACAGTAACAATTAAAACCGATAGCAAGACACCGACTGCACCAACTACTGCAGCTACAACAGGCGCATTCACCGTTGGCAAACGGTTTGAACTTAAGCAGATTCCAACAACAGCAGAAACTATCTTGCTAGCGAAACAACAGTTGGATGTATCTGGTAATGGCGTTGCTGATGACGTCTTCCTGATTGGTAACAAGGATGCCGCAAATGGTGGTTTGGTTACGGATATCAACATCGTCGTTGTAGAAGGTAAAACTAAAAAAGTGATTAACAGTAATATCAAAGGCTACATGGGGTACCAGCCAAAAATCAGCTTCATTGGGGATTTCAACGGAGATAAATCCAATGATGTCATGATCAGCGTCTACTCTGGCGGTAACAGCGGTAGCACCGATGCTTACGTAGTATCCTTCAAAGACAGTGGTGTTAAAGTTCTTCTTAACGAGTACGTTAAAGTGAATGGCAAACGCTCGCTCTACAATACAATGCTAGCCTCTGATGTAGATAAGAACGGAGTCTATGAGATTGTTGCAAAAAAAACTATTCATGGGGAAGCTACTTCCGTAGTTAAAGGCGAAGAAACCGCTGTTCTTGCTTACAAAAACGGAGCATTTCAGGTTCGTTCGACGACTGTAAAGAAATCTAAATAACCTTATAGTAAATACCGGTTTTGGTGCAACTATTGAAACTAATCAAAGAGAGCCGCCTTATTGTGGTTTGACTATGCTGTCAAACCAAATAATTTATTGATTAATTCAACTTCGAAGAGGGCAGACGAATGATTGCATTCGACCTGCCCTTTCCTTATCATATGCATGACTTCGATTCCCGCGATTGTCTTCTCGGCAGTTTTGATAGACTTGAATATCAACATTGGTTTTATGATGTTCTTTACGAATCGATGATCCTGTTCAATGAACTATGGGAGCATCTCGATTTTCAGACAACATGAAATCAATCGTGTTTCCGTTAGAATCTACTGCTCAATAAAGATATTCCCACTGTCCTTTGACTTTTATGTGTGTTTCGTCAACGCGGAATGAATCGTTTGTTGGCTTCAAATATGGACGAATTCGCTTATCTAATTCCGGCCCAAACTCATGAACCCATCGCATGATCGTTGTATGAACGATATGTAAACCTCGATCTTTCATCATCTCTACTAAATCGCGATAACTTAGACTATATTTCAAATACCATCTTACCGTTAGCAAGATAACCTCTGATTCATACTGCTTCCACTTAAACAAATCTAATTGTTTCCAAAGTAAATGCCCTACTCGTGGATAGAGAAGCTTAGCGCGCGGCTGTTTGAACGGTGCACTCATTTCAGGGATACAATACAGCGACTTTAATAATTATTGCAACAGATCTGTATGATATCTATTAATCTATTTATTTAAACCAATTATCACAGATGCTTTAGTACAGCATGGAAAGGTTTGGAAAATAGTGAAAAAATCGAGAAGAAATAAAAGGGCAAGGATAAGAAAGGCAAGGATACGTTTTGGGATTATTGTTCTAGTAACAATTTTTCTAATGGTCTTTTTAATAGGAAGAATGTATTCTTCTCACCAAGAAGGAGTACTACAAGAAGCTATCAAACAAGAAGCTATCAAACAAGAAGCTATCAAACAAGAAACTATCAAACAAGAGGCTATACAACAAGAAGCCATAAAACAAAAAGCAAAACAACAAAAAAAATCTGACGGAAAACCTAAAGGGAAAGTTGTTTACCTAACATTTGATGATGGTCCTAGTAAAATAACGGATCAATTCTTAGATGTATTAAAAGAGCAAAATGTAAAAGCAACATTTTTCATGCAAGGAAGTAATTTACAAAAAAAGAATTTACAAGAGAGTGTAAAACGAGTAATACGAGAAGGACATTATATTGGCGGGCATAGTATGACCCATGATTATCAAAAGTTATATACAAATAAACATTTTGTACCAGAGATGAATGAAACCTTAGCTCTTATCCATGATATTACAGGTACAAATCCTAAGTTGGTTCGTGCACCTTATGGTTCAGCACCAGGATTGAGATGCAGCCGAATTCGTAATCAAATTGTACAATCTGGAATTAAGCTTTGGGATTGGACAATTGATTCTAACGACTGGAGATTAAAAGGTCATCCGAACCAAATTCTAGAAAATATTAAAAAGGAAACAAAAGCTGACGTAGAAGTCGTTCTCATGCATGAAAAATCACAAACATTACAGGAACTAACAGAAATCATTACGTTTTATAGGGATAAAGGATATTCGTTTGGCGTTTATAATGACGCTGATCACTTTGTCCTAAATTTTCAGAATGATGAACGACTGTAGTCGGGTTGAACATATGAACACGCTATATTACACTCTAAATATTAGGAAGGAACTGGAATGATGAACAAGAGAATCAAAAAAAAAATCATAGTAGTGCTAGCGCTAGTGCTAGTCTTGATCGGATCAGGAGCTTTTGTGTTCCGTAAACCGTTAGCTATGTTGGCATTTGATATATTTCTGTCTGATCGGGTAGTGAGCACGTTAGAGGAGAAGTCATATAAACCGCTAGACGGGAACAGGGGTGTAACTACTCCTATAGTAGAAACGGTGAAACCTTTTTCTGTTTTACTATTAGGTACAGACCAGCGTGGACATGAAACGGCGCGTTCAGATACGATGATTTATGCGGTGATAAGACCTAAAGAATCAAAGGTATTATTGGTTTCAATTCCGCGAGATACCTATACGGAAATTATAGGAAGAGGAAAGAAGGATAAGATCAATCATTCCTTCGCTTTTGGCGGACAACTGATGGCGAAAAATACCATGGAGGCTTTACTCAACCATAAGTTAGACTACTATGCTACGATTAATTTTGTAGGATTAAGGGATGCGGTGGATGAGCTAGGCGGTGTGGAACTTCCAATTGAGAAGGATATCGTCAATAAAGGCGTAGACCATGAGAAATTCACGATTAAAGCAAATCAGTCTATTTATAATGGTACGGATGCTTTAAATTATGTGCGTTATCGTGAGGATACTGATTTCAATCGTACGAAGAGACAACAGGTCTTTTTAAATCAGGTAGCAAATAAGTTGATGAACCTAAATCAAATCATTAAGATTCCACAATTACTAGATATTATGGGTTCTAACCTCCAGACGGACATGAAACCTAAATTCATCATTGATCTGAGCAAACAACTACTAAACGGAAGCAAAGTTCAAATTACCAGTTATACGGTTATGGGTGAGAGCATACGATTGAACGGCATTTCCTATGACCGTGTGGATAAAGAAGATCTCAAATTTGCTCAAGATTCAATTGATAATTGGATGGACAACACCGTACCAACAGATCAGTTACTCATGCCAGAAGATCAGGATAATGCGGAGTAAGTTAATTTAAATAGTACCCCAGTCAGATGGTTTTCTTGGGAGTCTCCAACTTTCTTTTTATGGTAATTTATAGTGGTTCCATACATTCTTCTTTTCGCGGTTATCATATGCGTCTAGAAACCCAGTAAAATCAACAAAAAGGGTTTCCGTCTTTTTTATCACCCAACAACTGTTGTTCAGTGACATTAATGTTGGTAACTGAACATTAATGTTAGTAACCAATAATACACCCTTATTTCTCAATTACATTAAAGGTAGCGGTATATGCACATATTAGAGTGATTACGGCCAATGAAATGTACCACCTGTGACATCTTTTTTACCATTGAATTACAAGGGATTTACCAGGCTTATATCTCCTATATAATTAATGTGCACACCTTACGGTGTGACACTAATTGTATAGGGGGTATTTTTGTATGATTCAATATCGTAAGATTCTGGAATTACATGATGAAGGTATCAGTCTCAGAGGAATCGCTAAATATTTCACATAAGGATTCGGCAGCCATTGTTAATGTGTTTCGAGTTCTTTTGGTATACTAAAAGAAAGGTTGTTTTCTAATACATTGTTGTTTTACAAAATATATAAACTGTGGACTAGTGAAAATCAGTTTGCAAAGCTCTCACTTACTCTTAAGATTATTATGTGGTTGGATTCGCTTCGGCAGAATACTTCGCTTTCCACGGGCACGGCCTCAGCCACCCGAGAAAAGCGAAGTATCTTTCCGGAACGGTATGCTTAAGCAAAACCCATCATTAGTATCGTGAGGGACTGACCCTTCACTTAGATGAATGAAAAACCTCATATTATGATTTGAACGAAGTAATAATTCTATGGAAATTACAAGGGGGAAGACTATGTACACCATCGGGCAAGTAGCAAGTTTTTTAGGCGTATCAAGAGATACATTAAAGTATTATGAGGAAAAGGAATTGGTCAAACCTAAGCATGATGCTGAAAATGGTTATAGAAAATATAATGCATATGATATTCATGATGTAATTACTACGAATTTCTATAGAGAACTAGATTTTGAGATTCAGAAGATTCAGGAGATAAGGCAGAGTAAAAGTTTAGCGGATTTAGAACATCTATTAACGCAGCAAGAAGCGAAAATACTCGAGGAAATTGCATATAAAAAACATCTTTTAGAGAAAGTGAAATCTGTGAAAGATGATTATTATAAGGTTAAAGAATACTTAGGTAAATTTACGGTTACAGAGATGAAGCCGTTAGAGGTAAAAGGTGAAATAACGGGATATGCTGCTTACGAGGAGTATGAAACGATAAGAAATAATACGGATAGTTTAAAGAAAGCTGTTACATTAATGAGCGCCAGCCGTGTCATCGATTTTGATGAAGAGGGGATGAAAGCGAATAGATTTATCGTTGTAAGAAATATAGAAGATACTGACAAAGATATTGAAGGGGAAGTCCTAGCACATCCCAAGTGTATTTATACGGTAATAGAAGATGGTAGATTTGTTAATGGTGAGAAAGATATTGATCATGAAGTAGGGGACAGTCTTTTAAAAATAGCAAAGGAAAATGGATATGAATTAATAGGTAAGGCTTATATTAACATACTGTTGACTACATATGAAGAGACCCTGGAACGTGTGTTTTTAGAAATGTATGCGCCAATAAAATAATAAATAAGGCCTTGAGCTAGGGGTAACCCACAGGTTTAGAATGGAGTTGTACGTACCTTTTACTAGCAACTTCATTTTAAGGAGTGGGTTATGATGACAAAAAAATTAATAGAGTTCAAGAATGTGACGAAGGAATACAAGCTAGGTGACGTATCCATTAAAGCGTTAGATGGTGTGGATTTTTCCATCTACGAGGGAGAATTCGTCGTTATTCTAGGGGCAAGTGGTGCTGGAAAAAGTACCATTTTGAATATCCTTGGAGGGATGGACCTTGCCTCATCAGGAGAAGTATTTGTAAATGGAAATAACATTACCCAATATGATGAAAAAAAATTAACGACATTTCGAGCGAAAGAAGTAGGCTTTGTATTTCAATTTTATAATTTAATTCCTAATCTAACTGCACTGGAAAATGTAGAATTTGCTTCTGAAGTGTGTAAGGATCATCTAGATGCAAAAGGAGTATTGGAAAAGGTTGGACTTGGTGAACGTAAGAATAACTTCCCTTCACAGCTTTCTGGAGGAGAACAACAAAGAGTTGCGATCGCTCGTGCTGTTGCTAAGAATCCCTTACTCTTACTTTGTGATGAGCCGACCGGTGCATTGGACTATAAAACTGGAAAATCTGTACTGAAACATCTACAAGATCTGAACAAAGAAACGCAGAAATGTATTGTCTTAATTACCCATAACACCGCCATCGCCCCAATTGCTAATCGGGTTATCAAAGTGAAAAGTGGAAAAATAGATGAAGTCATTACCAATGCTGAAACACAAAGCATAGATGGGATTGAATGGTAATGAAGAAATTGTATTTAAAACTGTTAAGGGATATTCGGGAATCAAAGGGGCAGTTTTTAGCCATTATCCTCGTTATCGCAGTAGGTGCCTTCTTTTATGCTGGACTGATTACGATAAGCAGTGACCTTTGTGCTTATATGGAAGATTATTTCGAAGAACATAATTTAGCGGATTTCAATGTCCATTACAGCGAGATTACAGACAGTGAATTATCTAACCTCGAAGAGATTGAAGGGATTAATAAAGTAGAAGCAAGATATACATTTGATGCGAATCAGGCGTTTGATGACTATAAAGCGTCCTTAAAAATACATACCATTCCACAAAATAACGAAATCAACACCATTGCTGTTACAGATGGTAGTATACCATCAAATAAGGAAGAAATTCTGTTAGATACCCGCTACGGGGAAGTGCATCAATATACGGTTGGCGATCACATTAGCGTAGATACAAATGAAGGCAGTTTTGATTTTGTTATTAGTGGTTTCGGTGAGAACGTGGAACATGCATTTAACATTGAGGACCCATCGCTTGTCTTACCTGACCATCAAACCTATGGTATAGCTTATATTCATGAGGATAGAATAGCGGAAATTGCTGGTGGCTTTTATTACAATGAATTGCTTGTAGACGCAGAAGAAGGACATGATAGCGGTGTAATTAGTGAGGCCATTGAAGATTACTCACAGGAGCTAGCTTATCTGTACCAAGTAAATAAAGATAGATCGGTCAGTTATTCTGCCATAAATGTAACCATAAATAATAATAGATTGATGAGTACTGTTTCTCCTCTAATCCTGTTTATGGTTGCGGCTGTGATTATTTTTCTTACCATGTCAAGGGTGATCGACTCCCAAAGAAATCAAATTGGTATTATGAAGGCATTGGGTGTAAAAGACAGTAAAATTTTACTGCATTATATGGGATATCCTGTTTTGGTAGGTATTATTGGGTCGGTTATAGGATGGGGCATTACAGCTGTAACACTTGTTAACCTACTCAATTCGGTTATCGAACAAACCTATTCCTTGCCAAACTTTAGCTTGTCCATTTCATTTTATACCATCTTTCCACCGGTTATAGTTTCGATCGTTTTCGGGGTAATTGCATGCTTTTTTAGTGGAAGAAGTATATTAAAGGAACGAGCAGCACAGGCATTACGTCCAAAACCTCCAAAGAAAATGAAAAAAATACTCGTAGAAAGAATTCCTGGTTTATGGGATAAATTAGCATATGGCAATAAGCTGATCTTAAGAAATATTTTTCTAAACCCGAAAAAGGCATTGGCAAGTTCAGTTGGGGTGATTGTTTGTGTGATCCTTTTAATCACAGCTTTTGGCTTTGAAACCTCGATGCAAACCATTGCTTCTCAGATTAATAACGTTTATAAATACGATTTAAAAGTGGACTATAAAGAAGCGTTAGCCGGGGACAATATCAACGTCCCAGCTGAGGTTGAAACGTATTATTCACAATCTACTATTCCCATTGAGTTTGTCGACTTCCCTGACGAGAATAATGCATCCTTAATTGTTACGGAAAAGGAAAATAAGCTTATTGAATTTTTTGATGAACAGAATAACCCAATAGCTTTAGATGATACGGGAGTGTTCATTCCACAGTCCTATGCAGATGAATACGGTATATCAGTAGGAGATACCATTAAAATGAAGTTAATTGCATCTGAACTGAAAGGACAAACAATTGACATGAAGGTAGCAGAAATATCGACACAATATACCAATCCATCCTTTTACAGTACACCAGCGTATATAAATAGTCTTGGTGTTGATTACAAACCAACTTCCCTATTGGTTCAATTAAACAGTGAGGCAGATAGAAGCCGTGTGAAAAACGATTTTGAAGAGGATCCGCTTGTGGATGCGATTTCTGACAGGGGTGACTTAAATAAAGCAGTGGACAATATGATTGAACAAAATAATCCCGTCTTCATCATGTTTATTGTTTGTGCAGTTATATTATCTTTTGGTGCCATGTTTACCATATCCTCAATTAATATATATGAGCGTACACGTGAACTTGCGACATTAAAGGTGTTAGGCTATCAGAAGAATAAGATAAACAGAATTATTTTTGTAGAAAATATCATCCTAACGACACTTGCAGTAATTGTTGCGCTACCAATAAGTGGTTATATGTACAGACTAGTTGTCCAAGCATTATCCAGCACCAATCAACAGATTCCGGATAGGTTGGGATTCGTTACGATAGGGTTGGCAATCGTCCTTACATTTGTATTGACGATTATATCGAATTTATTACTTAGAAGAAAAGTAAATCGAATCGATATGATTGAATCGTTGAAGAGTGTTGAATAGGATTTAAATTGCTTCCAAAAAGAAACTTGTAAGCCTCCATCCTTGGTAGAAATGTATTTGATGTTGTGCTAGAATTTTGGAAAGAGGCTGGGTCGGAAAACCATCTATTGTTAAGCTAGCATAGAATTTGTGTGTATAAAGTGGAGTGCGGGCCACCGGTATCTTTAGAACAAATCGAGTTTAATTAAGAAAGTTTATCCTAGATAAATTCGGGATGATAATTTAATAGGATCAAGCCAAGCGGTATAGTAATTTTATTATAAATAAACTCCAAGTTTCATCTTTTTCTCTGAGCTTGGAGTTTATTCTTATATCACCAGGCAACGATAACGGATGCAGAGCAACAAACTGAGAAAAGCGGTGACTGATCCGGAAGACCAACTGTAGTGTAGACTTTGCTAAATCAGCTACTGCCATGCAATTCACCTCGCTTTCACTACTACAGTCGAAAGAAGCTTTAAAAAGGGGGGGATTAAAGGACCAACCGGTTCTGGGAAATCATTCCTAGCTTCAGCATTTGGAGTAGCTGCTTGTCGTCAATCCTATAAAGTAAAATATATTCGGTTACCAGAATTGTTAGATGAATTAACACTCTCTAAATTAACAGCGGATGGAAGTTATCGTAAACTGATTAAAAAATACACAAAAGCAGACCTACTTATATTGGATGAATGGTTACTTACAGATCTTTCAACAGATGAAGCCACAATTCTATTAGAAATCACAGAATCACGCCACAAGTCAGCCTCTACAATCTTCTGTTCGCAGATTGATCCAAGTGGATGGCATTTGAGATTGGGCAATGAGACGATTGCAGAAGCAATCTTAGATAGAATAATTCACGATTCCTACCAAATTATGATTGATGGAGAAATTTCTATGCGTGAACGTCATGGATTAGAATCAGAAATATAATCTGCCTTACTAATGGGCAGGAATATCAAGATTAACGACATTTCAAGAATGGATAATATAAAGCTCCAACATACCAAAGACGGTATGTTGGAGCTTTATATGTATTGGTAAAACAGTTTGGCGAAGAGAGGTAAATTTCCTGTCACTCACTGGTAAAAGAATAAAACACATCAGATCGATTTAACCAGAGGGAACGTAAAGACCTCACGACAGAGGATAGAAAAAACTTAATATTACAAGCTAAGGGATTAGGTGCTCGTACTGTTGAGTTTCCTGGTTCTGGTGAACCAATGATTGACGAGGGATTTTGGGGAATTATAGAATTTGTTTATGGAAATGATATGACACCTGTAATATTCACATCTGGTTGGCATTTAGATGACGAATCTATCGACCGTCTTTATAATCTTGGTGCGACAATATTCTTGAAATATAACTCTTCTGATGCTGAGATTAACGATAATAATGTTAAAGTTAAAGGCTACGGTGAATATTTTGAAAAAATATTACAAAAGGTCGTGGCAAAGGGGTTTAGTACGTCAACGAAAACCTCGGAAGTATTCCCTTGAGCAAAGACATGCCGCAATTAACCATTATCTTGGGCATGGGAGATGCTATGTTCGGACAGTTCGTGCTCTAGGTTATCCTAATCGAAATGTTCTTAAGCAATGGGTAGGTGAACTTGCACCAGAGAGACGTAAAATGCGGGTAAGTGACGGCATCATTTCCTACGATAAGAAGACACAAGCCATTCTTGCACTTCACTTTAGAACCAAAGCTGCACGACATATTGCTGATGAACAAAAGGTTAGTCATACGAGTTTATAAAGATCCGGGCGTCGATCCTCAGCATCTAACCAATCAGGAAAAAACAAAGTTGATCGACGCCCTGAGACAGACCTACCGCTTGTGTGATTTATTGAAGTGCTTATTTCTTTCAAAAAGCAGCTATTTCTATCATCACAGTGCCAATATCGTTGATAAATATGCCGCATTAAGAATAAAGATTAAAACATATTTCTTAGAAAACTACTCTTGTTTTGGTTATCGTCGTATGTATGATAGATTAATCGAAGATGGTGTGAACTATTCAGAGAAGGTCATTAGACGCATAATGAAGGAAGAAAACCTTAATGTCCACATGAGACGTAAACGCAAATACAACGCCTATCAGGGAGAGATTACACCATAGACTTAAGCGAGATTTTCATGCCGTTTAACCGAACACTAAATGGCTTACAGACATTACAGAGTTTCATATTCCTGCGGGTAAAGTCTATCTATCGCCAATTGTAGATTGTTTTGATGGTCTATTAGTTAGCTGGACAATTAGTACAACCCCAGACGCAATGCTAGTAAATACAATGCTAGATCAAGCAATCGCAGTACTTAAAGACGACGAACGACCTATCGTTCATTCTGATCGTGGTTGCCACTATCGTTGGCCAGGTTGGATTAAACGAATAAAATCAGCTAAACTTACTCGCTCTATGTCAAGGAAAGGTTGTTCACCAGACAATGCTGCATATGAAGGGTTATTTGGCAGAATCAAAAATGAAATGTTTTATAATCAATCGTGGCAAGGTGTTAGCCTTGATGAATTCATTGCTTACTTAGACAGGTACCTTGATTGGTCCCACTTTTTGTCCGCACCCCCCATTCGGGAAAGGCTGGAATTAGGAAGAGATTAATCGGGTAAACAATCGAGAAAAGCCAGATAGATCCGAAACGATGTTTAGCATCGAGGGATAAGAACAGCTTTGCCTAAAAAGAAAATCCAGATCCACTTCACAACTAAAGATCCGTCACGGATCCAGGTCCCTCATATATTGACAGTTATTTCTGATTTAATCATAACGTCGACATTTTTTATTGACAAGGTTGAACTATAGTAATAGGGTATGAATTAAAGGTATTATTTGGGGGAGGGAGATCAATTTGTCAGTGGAAATTAACGACTTCTTAGTTCCTGATATCGGCTATTTAATATATAGAAAGTGCACACCAACATGGGAAATCGCAAAAAATGAAATCTCATTTTGTGACATCACTTATGTCATAGAAGGTAAAGGAATCTATATAATTAATGGAGTACAATACGAGGTGAAGCGCGGTGATCTTCTTTGCATTCCACGTGGAAGTATTCGTATGGCCCAATGCAACGTCGATGATCTTATGAACTTGTACTCCGCTAACTTCACACTCTATGAAATGAACGGACAACTATCCGACCTTCCTCTTCCTTTGCTGACGCACATTGGGATTAAAAGCGACCTCATCGGGCTCTTTCGTGAGCTATCCAATGCCTGGGTTCGTAAGGAAATCGGGTATCACACAAGAACCAGAGGTCTGATGCTTGTCATTATTCACAGATTGTTTGAGCTGATTCTCTTAAAAAAAGACCCCACAAGCATAGACTATCGGGTGAAAAAGGCTATCAACTATATATCTGAAAACTACGCGAGCAATGTTTCTGTAAAAGAGATTGCAAATCTGGTAGGGCTCAATAAGGTATACTTTGGGGCACTATTTAAAAATGAAACGGGAATACTGGTCAATCAATACTTGACGAAAACGAGAATTAACCAAGCAGAGGACATGCTGCAAAATGGCGAATGTAACGTAAGCGAAGCCGCAGAGCGTTGCGGGTATAACGATCTGTCGCACTTTCGAAAGCAATTTAAAATGATCAAAGGATATTCGCCATCACAATGTCTCAGAAATCAACTAGACTAGAGTATGCTAGTCTTTTTTTACAAAAAAATGATCTTTAATTAGCCATTGTTAACTATATTCAGACTATTGTCGGAAGGTACCTTCAATGCTAAATTGTATTAAGGAACAAAAGTGTTTTGGCTATCATTATAGGTGCTGCACGATGAACTTAATATGAATAAAATGTTAAATTCACACCCTATATTTTTTAGTTTATGAAAACGCTTTAATTTACTTAATAGAGGTGCTTCATGGATCACGCAGAACGTATATATTCCGAATACAATGCTTGGCTGCAGCCTAAATCTAGTCTAGAGCCTAAAGCTTTGCGAATCAGTGCAGGCTTCGATTTAGATTTTATCCATCAAGAATGTCATCTAGGTCTAATTCGCCTATGGGGAGAAATTCAAGAATGCGCTGAGTACACGCTGCAATTAAAAATTGATGACTTGGAGCATGAGGAGTTTTCACTTACCCCACTGGAAAATGGATTCGAGATCGCGGGCGGCAGTAAGAATGGTCTTTTATATGGTGTTTATCGCTTCCTAAACCGTCTTGCCTCTGGAGAGAGCATGGAAAAGATTCATGAACACTCCGTACCCAAAGTGGAATATCGAATTATTAATCATTGGGACAACATGGATGGGCACATTGAACGCGGATACGCCGGTAATTCTTTCTTCTTCCTTAATAATAAATTTGACTACGATGAAGAAAGAATTAAAAATTATGCCCGACTGATGGCCTCTATCGGAATTAACGGAATTTGCATTAACAATGTGAACGTGAACAAAGTAAGTGTTGGTCTGATTGCTGAACCGTTGCTTTCTGACATGGCAGAACTAGCTGCACTGTTTAGACCTTTTGGCATCCGATTATTGGTATCCGTCCATTTTGATGCACCGATGATCGTCGGCGGGCTTACAACCTCCGATCCGCTGGATGCGGGAGTAAAGGAATTTTGGAAAGCTCAATCCGCGGTTGTATACGATAAAATCCCGGACTTTTTAGGTTATTTGGTGAAAGCGGATTCAGAGTTTAGAGGCGGCCCGGAGGCCTTTGGACGAACTCAGGCAGACGGTGCCAATACAATTGCCGCAGCGGTCGCTCCATTTGGAGGGGTGGTCTTTTGGCGCTGCTTCGTGTATAACTGCCAGCAGGACTGGAGAGATGCGCAAACCGACCGTCCAATGGCGGCTTATAAGCACTTTCAGCCACTGGATGGTACATTTGATCAGAACGTCATTCTTCAAATCAAAAATGGCCCTGTAGATTTTCAGACGAGAGAGCCAGTATCGCCTCTTTTCTCAAGCCTTAAGAACACCAACGAGGCCATTGAGTTTCAAATTGCTCAGGAGTACACAGGCCAGCAAATCGACCTGTTCGCCCTAGCTGTTCAGTGGGAAGAAATTTTGACAACTGAAGTTGATAAAGGGAAACAGTTGAAAAGTTTGTTTGGTCAAGAAATCGTTGCTATGACAGCGGTTACAAACACAGGCAATAACATGAACTGGACAGGTAACACCCTTGCACAGTGCAATCTGTACGCCTTTGGGAGAATGGCGTGGAATCCGGAGCTTACTGCTAAAGAGCTGATCCGTGAGTGGATTCGGATCACGTTTGAAACAGATGAACATGGACGCCAAACTATGGAAGAGATGCTGCTTAAATCAAGAGGGATTTACGAGAGTTATACAGCGCCTCTTGGTATTGGCTTTATGGTAAATCCAAGTAATCACTACGGACCTAATGTTGACGGCTATGAGTTTTCAAAGTGGGGGACTTATCACAGAGCAACCTTTGATGCGATTGGTGTCGATCGAACTTCCAAAGGAACGGGATTTACACTTCAGTATCCAGAGTCACTACAAAGGATATATGACCATATAGAAAGTTGTCCGGAGGAACTATTGCTGTTTTTCCATCGAGTTCGGTACGACTACAAAATGAAAGACGGACGAACATTGCTTCAGTACATATATGACAGTCACTTTGAGGGTGCTCAGCAAGTGGAAGCATTGTTGCAATCCTGGGAGACTCTGGAGAACCGAGTTCCACAGGAAGCCCTTAACTCGGTGAAGGAGCGACTTAAACTTCAACTAGTCAATGCTCGTGAGTGGCGAGATCAAGTGAATACGTTTTTCTATCGCAAAACAGGAATTGACGATGAAAAGGGAAGAAAAATTTATATGTAAGGCGGTGCAGATATGGTAATTACAAATAAAAGGAAATCATTCGACTATATTAAACGTTACTGGATACTCTATTTGATGCTGCTTCTCCCGATGGCCTTCTTTATCATTTTCCGTTATATACCCATGGGCTACATTCAAATTGCATTCAAAAACTATAGCATTGTAAAAAGTCCCTGGGAGATGGAATGGGCAGCAAATCACGGGTTCGAATATTTTATTAAGGCCTTTTCCAATCGTGACTTTCTTTATGCACTTAGAAACACCATCGGTCTTAATTTTCTTGACTTACTGCTTGGCTTTCCTGCACCTATTATTCTGGCCATTATCTTAAATGAACTCGCTTTCAAGCATTTCAAGAAGTTCACCCAAACAGTTGTATATATGCCTCATTTTTTATCATGGGTTATCATTTCTGGTATGGCACTTCAGCTTTTTGCACCGACTACTGGGCTTGTCAACATCATGATAAACAAGATGGGCTTTGCATCAATTCCTTTTCTGAATGAATCTGCGTATTGGGTGGTCACCTACATTTTTCTGGGCATATGGCAAAGCTGTGGTTGGAATACCATCATCTATCTGGCAGCCATTGCAGGGATTAACCCAGAACTTTACGAGGCTTCGGCGGTGGATGGAGCAAGTCGTTTACGAAAAATTTGGCATATTACGCTACCAGGACTTCGTCCTACGATCATTATATTGCTGATTCTAAGCCTAGGGCACATTTTAGGTAGTGAATTTGACAGACCTTACGCACTCAGTAATAAGCTTGTCTCAGATGTTTCTAACGTTATTTCCATATTCGTATACAACAACGGTATTCGTGGATTGCAATTTTCTCTCTCCACTGCCGTCGGTTTATTTCAATCCGTCGTGTGCGTCATATTTTTGTTTGGAGCAAACGCTCTGGCAAAAAAATCTGGCGAACGTGGCATCTGGTAGGAGGATGTAACATGATTAAATCAAAAAGAACTAGAATCGGAGACTGGATCATCGCTTTATTTTGTATATTGTGTATTTTAGTTTGTCTCCTGCCGTTGTTGAATATATTGGCACGATCCTTAAGCTCAGCGGATGCCTTGGTGAAAAATTCAGTTTTACTTCTGCCTGTAGGACTTAATTTCGATGCTTACGCGACTGTGCTTGGAGATTCCAAATACACTTGGGCGTTGTTGTGGACAGCAATACTAACCGTGATCTGCACACTTTGGTGCATGTTTATGACGATTATGTGTGCATACCCGCTTATATATGACAACCTGAAAGGGAAAAAATTTATTATATCACTTGTTGTCTTTACGATGTACTTTAGTGCAGGCACAATCCCAACCTATTTGCTTTTGAAAGAGCTGCACTTGCTCAATAATCCGTTAGTACTGATTCTGCCAGGCTCCATTAGTGTATTTTATGTAATCATCATGCGCAGCTTCTTCTTTGGGATTCCGGAGAGTCTTAGAGAATCCGCTGAACTTGATGGAGCAGGACCGCTTAGGGTACTCGTCAGCATCTATCTACCACTTTCTACTCCTGTGCTTGCAACGTTGGCTCTTTTCTATGCAGTAGGTCGATGGAACGGCTTCTCAGATGCATTGATGTTTATGTCAGATAGAACCTACTTCCCTATACAATTGCTGCTTTACAACATACTTAATAGTATCAGCAGTGTTGAGGTGGCTACACAGGAAGGCTTTTCAAGCCCAGGCCTGTCTGAAACGATTAAATCAGCAACGGTTATGTTTGCAACTGTACCGATTTTGCTCATTTATCCGTGGCTGCAGAGATACTTTATCTCCGGTGTTACAATCGGTGCGGTAAAAGGTTAATTTTTAACGCATGATAGAAATTGGCTATGTCAATTTTTATAGATTAATCCAAAATAGTAAATGAAAATGAGGGGGAACAAACATGGGATTTCGTAAAGCGGTGTCCATTCTGGCGATTAGTACTACTCTTGCTTTAGCACTTTCAGGATGTACCAGCGACAAACCAGCGCCATCAGCTTCTCCAGCACCTACATCTAATACCGCTGAGGACAGCAACGATGCAAGACTAGAAGAGTTAGGTCTCGATTCCAATTTGAAATTCAAGGAGACTCGTAAGATTAAAGTTGAGATTTATGACCGTGGTAATGACGGGGGAACCAAACCAGAGGACAACTTTTATACACAATATATCAAAGACGGAATGCTTCGTGATCACAATGTAGACGTTACTTTTGTTCCTGTTCCACGTTGGACAGAGGGCGAGGTAATTAACAACCTTTTGGCAGGGAATCAAGCGCCGGATATCGGTCTCACCTACTCTTATCCAACAATCCAAACGTACGCCAATATGGGTGGTATCCTTGACTTAGGTCCCATTGTCGAAGCAAACAAAGACCTTCTGCCAGACATGTGGGATTATCTAACCGAAGCAAACATCTATTGGGACAAGGATCCTGACACAGGAACCTTGTGGGCATTGGAATCTCGTTTGAATGTCCTTAACCGTATTAATACTTTTGTGCGCGAGGATTGGTTAAAGAAGCTCAATCTCCAGGCGCCAACAACGTTACAAGAATTTGAAAGTATGCTCATAGCATTTAAAGACAACGCTTCTACACTTTTAGGAAACGATGCCGACAAGATGGTTCCTTTTTCAACGAGCTTTGACATCGGCTGGCGTGCAGATCATTTGACTTCGTCATTCGTGCCTAATGAAATGACAGACAAGGACATCTTCACTCTCGGCTTTGATGATCGACATTTCCTTTTTCCGAATTACAAAGAGGGCATAAAAACGTTGAACAAGTGGTATAACGAAGGTCTGATTTGGAAAGATTTCTCGCTTTATCCTGCCGGAGATGTAACGGAGGATAATCTTATGAAAATGGGCTATGTGGGTGCATTTATACACAACTGGGATTATCCATATCGTAACGGTGACGACAGCATTCATGCAAGCCTTCAGCGGCAAGTTGGCCCAGATGCAGCTTATATTGCTATTGAACCATTTGCCAACGATGCTGGTGTTTATAAGAAATTTTTATCAGGTCCTGTTGACCGTAAAATATTTTTCCCAGCTACAAACAAAGAACCAATTGCTTCTCTGTTCTATGTGAATTGGATTTCCAAACTTGAAAATCGCGTATTCTTGCAATTTGGAGAAGAAGGCGTTACTCACGAAGCGTTGCCTGACGGTTCCCTGAAAACAATTGCAACAACAGGCGAAAAAATTATGAACTCTCCAGCAAACATCGACTACACGATTACAAGCAATGGTCTTGACCTTGGCGATCCTGATAAGACAGTCAAGTCAATTGCCAACGGTTATGCTGGTGTTGATGCAAAATTTATTGAGACCGCAAGTCAAATTACAACTCATGACGGACTTGTAGGCAAAAATACCAATGTGGGCGAAATCAAGGCAGAAGACGGGCAAGGTCAAGCACTTAAAGAGAAACGTGATACGATCTTGAACAAGGCTGTTGTGGCATCTGTTGACAAATTTGACTCTGTATATGATTCAGGTATGAAGGATTACCTCGGTTCAGGCGGTCAAGCGATTATCGACGAGCGAACAGCTGCATGGGAGAAATATTTCGGAAATGAAACAATGCTGAAATAGTATTCTACGAGCAAAAAATTGAAAAAGCCTAGAGGTTTGCGCATGCAAGCCTCTAGGCTTTTTTGTAGAAAGGAATTAGTATGCAGATTCTGAATGATGGTTGGCAGTTTGCAAAAGGCGAGCCAAACGAGTTTGTACCCGTCAGTGTTCCTCATGACTGGTTGATTGTAGCTAAAAAAAATTTGTACAAAGATGACATTGGCTGGTACAAGCGTGATCTAGACGAAAGTAACGTAAAAGACGGACAGTGTCTTTTGATCCGCTTTGATGGCGTGTATATGGACAGTATTCGCTTCTGTTGGCATCAATGCCATTTCCATTAACAATGTAACGTTCACCAGTATCGCCTTTGTTTGGCGGTCTGAAAGTGATCAATTAAGTGCTGCAACTGCAAATCACGCAGGAATAACTGGCCAGCAGCGCCACTTGTGTTATTTGGTCTCCCAATGGTAGAACAGGCGGAGTATGCGAAGGAGTGGCGAGACATGATCAACACGTACTTTTTCAGAAAAAGCGGATTTTTAGACGAAAAGAAAAGGGGAATTTGCTAATTGGCTATCAGATTACTCTGTTTGACGACAGTTGGGGATTTGCCATAAACGTTTTGAAGACTGTAGATTAGAAGGGGCATTCATTCGAACTCGTGGATCTTCCCCATGATTTGCTGTTCTGTGATACCTTGAATCTGTATGATAACATCATAAGCTGGTACTGAAAAAATTTGGTATATCTAATTAATGAACGGAAAGGGTAGGTTATATGCCTAACATCATGATGGCTTTTCCTCAGGGAAAGCATAAAGTTTTGACAATGAGTTATGATGATGGTAAGAGCGCCGACATCAAGTTAGTGGAAATTTTCAATAAGTATGGCTTGAAAGGAACGTTCCATTTGAACTCGGGAATGCTTGGCACAAATGGTCGTATACCGGAAGAGAAGGTTGCTGCCCTTTATAGTGGACATGAGGTTTCCGCACATACATTGACGCATCCTACAATTGCAAGGTGCCCGAAAGAGCAAATCATAGAAGAAATCTTTGCAGATAGGAAGAGATTGGAGCGATTGGTTGACTATACGGTAAGAGGTATGTCCTATCCTAATGGTTCTTACAACAAGGCGATAAAAGAGATGCTGCCACACCTTGGAGTGGAGTATGCACGAACTGCGCAGAGTACGGGGCAATTTACGATGCCTGACGATTTGTACGAATGGAAGCCTACATGCCATCATAAAGTGGACTTGATGAATGTAGCTGAAACCTTTGTAAACTTAAATAAAAAGCAATATTTGTACATGTTATATGTATGGGGGCACAGTTATGAGTTCGATAATGATCATAATTGGCCATTAATAGAAGGCTTCTGCGAGTTTATCGGGAACAGGTCTGATATCTGGTATGCGACCAATATTGAGATCGTGGATTATCTGAAAGCATTTCAAAACCTCAAATTCTCGGCATCATGTCATTTTGTAAATAATCCCTCAACATTAACAGTATGGCTTCAAGTCGACAATGATATTGTTGAAGTAAAAGGCGGCAGTCAAATCCATTTGACCTAACATTCTGATAAAAGTGTTGGATGCACTCGATTGAATCTTCTGGAGGTGTACCAAGCAGCCGATAGCTACTGGAGACGAATCCTAAGCAGTCGAAGCCAGAAAAGTCATGTGTCTTGGGAGAAATTCGATCAATTGAAGTTAAAGTTTCCATTCTAGCGTTGATCCCTACCGAATGAATTTAATTTACTATCCACGGATACGTTAGAGAATTCTTATATCTTAAATAATGAAGTGAAAATAAATGATTTATTAGAAAGCATGGTTAAAAAGTGGGACTATTTGTATAGTATCCATGATATTGAATTAATATATAGTCCAATAAATAAAGATTTGATATGGATCAGTAACGATTTATGGCTTCAAAGGTTATTCGATAACGTATTCCAAAATACGTTAAAACATTCAAAAGCTAAGAAACTTGAGGTGACTATTGAAAATAGTGTTGTTACTATTAGGGATAATGGAATTGGTTTCGATATCGATAGTCAAAATAAAGGGATAGGATTAAAAATAATTGAGGATATATCTAGAACACTCAATATAAGATATACTTTACAATCGAATAAACATGGGACTGAATTCTGTTTTATAATTGAAATGAAGTCTGATTTAAGCACTTAAAGTACGATACCAAGCTGGGCGAATATCAGGTATCTACTCCTGAATCACTTATTGTGTTGCTTTATCGGCATATGGATATATTGCTCAATTAACGGGGAGTGATACATCAATACTGTATGCCGTTGCTATCATGTTGATGGCAAATTGGAATTAATCGTTAACATATAATGAGGTTATATCTAAATAACATGCAGTACAGGAAAAAGACTTTCTTTCGGGAAAGTCTTTTTCCTGTATAAGTAGTAGTAATAGAAAAAGACGTCAAATATCCGTGATTGTATATTTTTAGTGTAAGCCTGTTTCGACATGGTGTTTTGTATGCAATAGGAGATATTGTTGTTCTATAGCCCGTTGATTTAACTGGAGCTGACTTATATAAGTATTGATCTTTAGTTGCAGCTTTTGAACTATCTCCATTCGCATGTCAGCAATGCGGTCCTCTATACAAAATGCTGTATAAGAGAGAGAACCATTTGTATAGAACTTCGTTTCATCAATAACGGTATTCAACTTCTCTTTATAGATTCTTTTTACAGCGCCGCTCTCTGGTTTGATCTCGTAATAACGATTAGTTTCAATGAGTAAATTCCAAAGACTAACGTCGATGTCAAACTCACCTTGCACCACTACTGCTGATACTCGGAAAATTCTAATATGACTGTTCATGAGATTAATGATCCTCCTGCAAATGCATACTTTATTTGCGAAAAAATAGCCCAAGCATACTTTAATTTGTAATATGAGAATTGTAACACAGAATAGAAGCATACCCCATTGGAATATATGCTAAAATGATTCAATAGAGCCAAGACATCAAGGGGGATGGAACAATGAAAGATTTTATTGGAAAAAAAGTAGAACTTGATGTTATAAATAAATATGGTGTTACCATAGTACCGGCCCAAACCATTCTTAATCACGAAGCTATAAAGCTATTGATTAGTCATGGGATGGATATTAATGATATTAATACAGCTATCCCTAACTCTGCTGTAAATGTAATTGTTCCATCAAGCCAAATCATTAAACAGACAGTTTCTAAATCGAAGGAGTTGTTTGAATCCATAACGAGTTCTCGTAAAGTACCTTTGATGGAAATACGTAAAGAGATTCTTCCATCGATTCAGGAGATCTCAAAAAATTCGAATATTTTTGAATTGTTTGAGTCGGTTAAAGCAAAGGATGATTACACGTACGAACATAATATAGGTGTTGGGATATTATCCACGCTTATTGGCAGATGGATGAATTTAAACGAAGCTGAACTTTCAATTCTGTCGTTAGCGGCGACTTTACACGATGTTGGTAAAGTGAATATCCCGATAGAGATTCTAAATAAACCAGGAAAACTAACAGATAAAGAATTTGAAATAGTGAAAAAGCATACCATCTTTGGATATGAAATATTGAAAGAGACGACTGGATTGAGCCCTAAAATAGCTCGTGTCGCTCTACAACATCATGAACGTGAAGATGGAAGGGGATATCCATTAGGTCTTAAGAAGGGAAATATTGACTTGCTTAGCTCCATTGTCGCCGTGGCAGATGTTTTTCACGCGATGTCTTCCAAGCGACCTTATCACGAACCGATACCTTTTCATGAAATTGTCAGTCAAATGGGACATGGGAAGTTTGGTGAATTGAATCCACAGATCGTATCGCTGTTTCTTGAGAACATAATGAAAAAAACAGTAG
Organism: Paenibacillus sp. FA6; assembly: GCF_051550225.1. Taxonomy (NCBI): domain Bacteria; kingdom Bacillati; phylum Bacillota; class Bacilli; order Caryophanales; family Paenibacillaceae; genus Paenibacillus; species Paenibacillus sp. FA6. The sequence goes on from NZ_CP188820.1 coordinate 5,863,774, forward strand.
GGAAACAAGTGATCTTAACAGATGGGAGAATGGGGGAGGTTGTTCTATTGAACCCTCATAGAATGGAAACACCGTTAATCAAAGTAGCAGATGATTTTATAGATTTAAGTAAAGAAGAAGGTTTGCATATTAGGGAGATCATTGCTTAGAAATGGATAGTATATTTTTGAAACCGGTTACCTCATAGGGTGGAGTGAGAATATGTCATCAATAAAAGATGTTGCAAAGCATGCAGGCGTATCTGTTGCCACTGTGTCTAGAGTGTTGAACGACAAAGGATATGTGAGCGATAATACGAGGGAAAAGGTAGAGCATTCGATCAAAGAGCTGGACTACACGCCGAATGAAATAGCAAGAACACTGTTTAATAAACAATCAAAAACCATTGGATTAATAGTTCCAGATATCATGAATCCATACTTTCCTGAATTGGCTAGAGCCGTTGAGGACACGGCCACTAAGCTAGGATACAATGTCATCCTTTGTAACTCTGATGGAAATACAGAAAAGGAGCAAAGATACTTAGACGTATTATTACAAAAGTATGTAAATGGTATCATTGTTTCTTCTAACACTTTAAATGTTAACCAGATTGAAAAACTTAATATTCCGGTAGTAAGTATTGACCGAGAAATTAGTAAGGGTTTACCGACAATTGTGGTGGAGAATAAAAAAGGCGCGATGATGGCTACACATTTTTTGAAAAGTAAAGGATGTACAAGAATTGCTCACATAAGAGGTCCCCATGCGATTGTCAACGCAGAAGAGCGTTATGGAGGATATCAAGAAGTAGTAGGCAAGGAAACGTGGTTTAAAGAAAGCTATATTGCGAATGGTAACTATGATATGGAAACTTCGATTGAAGCGACGCTTGAGCTTTTAGGTTTACACCCTGAAATTGATGGTATATTTGCAGCAAATGATATTATGGCAATTGGTGCCATCAAAGCTGCTTATCAGCTTGGAAAAAGGGTTCCCGAGGATATTGCCATTATTGGGTTTGACGGAATCAGTTTATCTAAAGCAACGATCCCAGAATTAACGACGATTGTGCAACCCATCTATGAGTTAGGGGAAACAGCAACAACAATGCTAGTTCAACTCATGGAGCGACAACCGATTGAGGAAACCTATCGTATATTAGACGTCAAACTTGTTGAGAGACATTCAACATGAGAAAGAGAAGATTTGTATGGAATACAAACCACAAATACGAAGGAGAAAAAGGCTTCGGTTATCATTAAACCAAATAATAGGACTATAATTTTAGGACAAGGAAGGAATTTCATGAAAACGATCACTATATACGATATAGCAAAGGAAGCGAATGTTTCAGTATCGACGGTTTCTCGCGTGCTGAATGATACTGCACCTGTAAAAGCAAGTACTAGGGAAACGATATTGAAAGCTATAGAAAAGCATCAGTTTCAGCCGAATGCATTGGCCAGGAGTCTTCTAAAGAAGGAGACCGGCACGATTGCAATGATTCTACCGGATATTACTAATCCATTCTTTCCGGAGGTATTCTGGGGTGCAGAGAATGTCGCAAGAAGCAAAGGATATACTTTCTTTCTATGTAATACAGCGGGAGATTATGGACGTGAATCTGAATATTTGACGATTCTCCGTGAAAAAAGAGTAGATGGAATCATCTTTTTGGGAGGTAGAATAAATTTATCCAATTGTCCGCCAGAGCTGTCTCAGGAGGTTATTGAAATGGCACGGCGAGTTCCAATAGTGCTTGTGAACGGTAACTTGCCTAAGAGTGGCCTACATCGGGTTTATACAGATGAGGCAGAGGGTGCGGCGATTGCGACCCAACATCTAATTGATCTAGGACATAGGGATATCGGATTTATCGGCGGATTGGACTATACTTCGACAACATTAGTGAAGGTAAAGGCAGTTAAGAAAAAGCTGAAGGAGTATGGACTTGATCTTCGAAAAGAATGGCTACACTCCGGTGAGTTTTCAGTGCAAGGTGGAAGAGATTTGATGAGTAAGATACTGGATCAAGAGCGCAGACCTACAGCTGTATTATGTGTAAATGATTTTACGGCAATTGGAGCTATCAAAGCGGCTTTTGAGCATGGACTTCGCATTCCTGAGGATATCTCCATTGTAGGATTCGATGATTCACCGTTGTCTACAGCTGTTATTCCTGAATTAACAACGATCTCTCAAAATACAAATCAGTTGGGTGAGTTGGCAGTAGAGATGCTAGACCAGTTGATTAACGGTAAGAATCCAAAGAAACAAATTGTTCTGAAGCCGCACTTAGTTGTACGGAAGAGCACAGATGTATTGAAAAAAAATTATGATGGAGAGTATTGACAGTTAGTGGGCATAGGAATATAATAAATCCACAGCGTATGAAAGCCCTTTCATGAGTTGGGTATTGTACTAAATAACACCCGGGTTTTGTAACGGGTATTTTTTAGTACAATTATGAAACCCATTTCATGAAATGGGTTTCATAATTGCTAACCAAAAATATTACGTTCAAATTAAAAGGGAGGTTGAAGAAAATTAAACAGAAAATGAGTGTTCTGATGGTGCTTATGCTTCTAGTTGTTGGTATTCTCGCAGGATGTAGTGGAAATAAGAATAATTCAGTAAGCAACACGGGAGAAGGGAAAATAGATCCCGACAAGAAGGTGAATTTGCAACTAACGATGTGGGGATCTGAGGAAGACAAGAAGGTTATGCTACAGCGATTGGACATTGTGAAGAAGACATATCCTAACATTAAAGTTGATGTTCTACTTGTAGCTGGTGACTATGATCAGAAGTTACAGACGATGATTGCTGGTGGTACTCCTCCTGACATTATGATGATTGCTGAGAACTACCAAGTATACGCAAGCAAAAATCAGATCATTCCTCTAGATGATTTGATTGCTTCCAATAAAGTAGATATGAAGGAGAAATATTCCGAGGATATCGGTAGCATCATGAGTTATGAAGACAAATATTATGGCATGGTCGATCGTGCAGGTGCGATGGTTGTATTCTATAACAAAGACATGTTTGACAAAGCTGGTATTTCCTATCCAACAAAGGATTGGACGCAGAAAGAGATGCTTGATGCGGCTCAGAAGCTGACAATAAAGGAGGGGGATAAAACGGTTCAATGGGGTTATTATCCAGGATCGTGGTGGCCTCAGTGGATGCAGTTGGCATATCAGAATGGCGCTTCACTCTTCGATGAGAATAACAAGCCGACATTCGATACTCCAGAGGTTCGTGATGCACTTCAGCTCTTAAATGATATGAGCTTCAAATATGCTACTTCTCCAACGCCTGTCGAAATAGCTGACATGGGTAACATTGGCGCAGATCCGTTGTTTGCACAAGGGAAGATCGCAATGGAAACAACAGGTTTTTGGAATATCGGTTCCTTATCAAAGGTAGAAGGCATGAACTGGGACATCGCGCCGGTATGGGGCGAGACGAATGCATTCTTCAATGGCTTGACGATTGTGAAGGATTCCAAACATCATGAAGAATCATTTAAGGTTATTGAGGCTCTGACTTCATTAGAAGCTCAAATACCAATTATCGAGAGTGGACAGGATGCTCCGGCTACAAAGGCTGCACTGACAAGTGATGAATTTATTAATGCAGAGTACGGTGGCAAAAAAATTAACATGAATGCATTCAGTGAATCCAAGATTTACAAACAACCACTTAATCCGAAATGGAACGAAATGATGAAGGTTATTGATGATAAGTTGGGAGTTTACTTCACCAATAAAGAAACGCTTGATGATACGGTAAAGAACATTCAAAAAGGACTAGATAATTTGTACAAATAATTTGGTGAATCTTATATTCAATACTTATTGCGGCATGGGATTAGCTTTCTAAGGCTGATCCCTGTCTTTGTTAATATCAATTAAATGCTTCTTAAGAGTACTACAGAATACGTGGAGGTGTTTGGATGAAGAAAAGAGATGGACTGTGGTTTTATGCATTCATTTCCCCTTGGTTAATTGGATTTCTTGCGCTGACATTAGGGCCAATTCTATTTTCTGTTTATATGAGCTTTACAGATTGGGATTTATTTCAGTCACCCAACTTTATTGGTTTTGAGAATTACAATAATCTAATAACAAATGACCCTATTTTTTGGAAATCAATTGGTAACACATTTTTTTACGCACTGATTGCAGTTCCGTTAGGTATGTCAATTTCGCTATGGATCGCGTACTTCCTGAACAAGAAGTTGAAGGGGATTACCTTCTTTCGAGTGTTGTATTATTTGCCATCAGTAGTTCCGGTAGTGGCGACGTCGCTTCTTTTCGTTCAATTATTCGCACCGACACAAGGAATAATCAACCAAATTCTAGGTTTTGTCGGTATTGAGGGACCCCATTGGTTGCTCGACAGTCAATGGGTTAAACCTGCCTTAATTCTCATGTCCTTGTGGGGAGTTGGAGGAGGCGTTGTATTACTATTGGCTGGAATGAAGGGAATTCCACCAGAATTGTATGAGTCAGCCTCTATCGACGGCGCAACAAGCGGACAAAGTTTCTTTAGCATTACGTTTCCGATGCTTACACCTGTTATTTTCTTTAATTTGGTCACGGGTATTATCGGAGCACTTCAGACGTTCGCACAGGTCTTCATCATGACGTCGGGAGGACCGGATAATGCCAGTCAAATGGTTGTTCCGTATCTGTTCCAGAATGCCTTCCGTTTCTACAAAATGGGTTATGCTTCTGCGATAGCATGGATATTATTCATTATCATCTTGATAATGACGCTTCTTGTTTTCCGTTCGTCGTCATTATGGGTGCACTACGAGGAGGGGAAAGAAAATGGCTAGATTATCCCGGTTGGAGAAGACCGTATCCTATCTGATATTGTGCTTGGTGGGTATTATGTTGTTTGTACCCTTCGTGTACATGTTATCCATTGCGTTTGCGAGTGATGCCACAACTGTAAAGGCGGCGTATACGTTCATTCCGCTTGAGTTTACCTTAGGAAATTTCAGTAAAGTTTTTACTGATTATCATATGGGTACTTATTTGAAAAATAGTATTATTATTACGCTTTGGACAGTGGTGGGTTCAGTTGTTTCTGCCTCTATCGTGTCCTACGGCTTTGCTCGTCTGAAAGCAAAAGGAAGTGGTATCCTGTTTGTTATTTTGCTCAGTACGATGATGATTCCGGGTGAAGTAACTATGGTGCCACAATTTATCATATTCAGAGAGCTAGGCTGGGTCAATACGTTCTTGCCACTCATCGTACCTAGTTTCTTTGCAGGAGCTTTTAACGTTTTTTTAATCCGTCAGTTCGTGATGGCAATTCCGAAATCGCTTGATGAAGCTGCGATGATTGATGGAATGGGACATATCGGAATTTATTCTAAAATTATTGTACCGATGACTTATCCTATTTTGTCAGCTATTGCTATTTTCTCTTTCTCCTATAACTGGGGTAACTTTATGGGTCCATTAATTTATATAAATGATCCTGAAAAGACGCCATTGGCACTTGGAGTACAACTGATAAGTACAGCTGCGGGTGGGCAAGTGCCACCATGGAATATGGTAATGGTCGCCTCACTATTCCTAACCCTACCAATGCTTCTTGTGTACATGTTTGGTCAAAGGTTTATATATGAAGCGAACATTAGCGGTGGGAGCGCCGGCATAAAATAGATTGAATCCGAGGTGTATGTAATGAACACTGTTGAGCAAAACAGCAAAGTTATAGTAAACAGCAGGGGATGGACTATTGAAGATCAGCCAGAGATCATTTTATGCGCATCACTCTTTTATTTTCGAATCCCAAAGGAGTTGTGGAATGAACGGCTGCAGCAAGTTAAGGATGCTGGGTATAACGCAATAGATGTTTATTTTCCATGGAATTTCCACGAGCAAGAACGTGGAGAATGGGATTTCAGCGGAGAGAAGGATATCTCTCATTTTCTAGAGGCAGCAAATGAGAAAGGATTATGGGTTATTGCCCGTCCTGGTCCCTATATTTGCTCGGAATGGGATGGAGGTGCGCTGCCCGCCTATTTGCTAGCGATCGAAGGCATTCAACTAAGAGACAATGATCCGTTGTTTCTAAGCGAAGTATCTCGATGGTTTGATAGGATTATGCCTATTCTCCACAAATATGAGTTAGGTAGACAAGGAACAATCATCGCTGTCCAATTGGACAATGAATTGGATTTTTATAATTGTAGCGATCCTCATGGATATATCTCGTCCCTACGTGATATGGCTCTTCAATATGATGTGGGAGTTCCCCTTTTTGCCTGTGCTGGACAAGGGAATTTGTTCAGAGCAACAGGTAATGCAGAGGGTGTGATGCCAACTTGCAATTTCTATCCGAATGATATGGAAATTGACCTAGAAGATAGAGTCATCAGCTATTACAACCATTTGCAGGAGCGGGATTATCCACTGTCTGTGACGGAAACGAATCGTTCGCATTTCTTGCTACGCAGACTCCTTGGGAGTGGAGCGAAGTTGCTTGGTCCTTATCTGCAGGTATCTGGAACAAATTTCGGGTTCAACAATGCTATTAACAATTGGGGTAATCCGCTGGCATTTCTAACTTCAGACTATGATTTTCAGGGGATGATCGCACCATCGGGTGAAGAACGTCCAGAATATTATGAAGGAAGATTGCTTTCGGGTATTCTGCTTGCTCTTGGAAGATCTCTTGCTTTGGCTAAGCCAATTCCGAGTTTTCTAAAAGTGAAGACAAATTTACAGGAAACAGCAGGTATGCGTTATTTGCTGAAACTGGACGGCGGTGGATATTTGATATCGCTACCAAATGTAGGTGAAACAGCAGGTACGGTCTATATAGAAACAGAAAGATTGACCTTTCCTACACATACGGAACTTTCAGTTTCTGCAGGGAATTGTCCTATACTACCCTTTGAAATACCATTAGCAAAATGGGGAATAGAAGGGGAACTTATCTATGCGACAGCAGAGTTATTCCAGGCTAGAAAGACGAAGGACGGAACATTGCTTGTCTTCTGTTCGGATGACATGACAGAGGCTAGCTTTGGCTTACCCGATGGAATGGATATTCAAACGGAAGGTGCTGAAGTTCATTGGAAGGGTACTGATCTCACACTAATATCTGCATCTGAGCTAGCGAAGGCGCACATTCGTTACCCAAATGGTCAAGTGCTCCAAGTTATCATGATTCAGCGCGAGCAAGCTAAACGGGTTAAAACGATATTGGAGACCGGGGAAATTGAGTTTTATGCTGTTAAGAAACTTACTCCTGAAAAGGAGGAGCTCTACGGAGAAATGACTTGGACCGTATCTCCTTCTTTCGATGGAATCGAGGATATTCATGAAGAAATAATAGTATCAGAAAACGAGCCCATGTATTTGGAAAGTTTGGGTGTAAATCGAGGATTTGCATGGTATAAAGCAATTAATAGTGTTACAGCAGAAGAAGGAACTTTTAGAGGAATTTTGCTTCAGAATGCCTCGGATATATTAAGTGTTTATACGAACAAGAGTTATGAAGGAACGGTTATCCCTGGTGGAAGTAGCACATATGTCCCCTTTGGAGCACAAATTGCGAAGTTGGAAAGCATCGTCATAAGAACAGAAATATGGGGTCATACCAATTTTGATGATATCCTTTTGCCTGCACTACAACAGTCTTCAATGAAAGGTGTGAAGGGCATCGTTGCAGTGTCAGATTATTCTGATTGGACTCAGAATTGGGTATTTCGTCCTTGCAGCAGGTTAATTGATGGAACTTCATTTCCAGAGGAAAGCGGACAACTCAACGATTGTGGCGTTATTGACTGGGGGAGCTGGATATATACCGGAGAAGTAGAAACAGGTTTGTACAGTAAGAAGTTAACTCCTTTAGCAGATGATAAAAGACGATGGATCATTCATTTCAAAGGCAATCGAGTGCGTACGGTTATTTTTGTGGACAAACAATTTGTGGGTGAAGTGAACCTGATGGATCCCTATTTAGATCTTACACCGTATATAGTTCCGGGTAAGACTGTAGAAATTACGCTATATTTGGAACGGAAATACCGTGAGCCAGCAGGCTTATTATACTTGATTAAGGGAGTACAGTTAACCGATTGGAAGATTAGCAATGCGCAGGAAAAGAAACTATGGAGAAGCGCAGGGGAATCTCTTGGAATTTCAAATAAGCTTAAATGGCCTCTTATGATGACACCAGGTGAGGTGGTCTGGCTGCAAAGCGAGTGGAAAGAAGAAACAACGTGTAATGACCGAATGATGCAAGTGATCGGAAAGAATGCCAAGGTGACTGCATTTTATAATGGGCGAATTGTCGGAAGAATCTGGTTGCCGTGCTCAGGATTTCGTCCGGAGATGACAGGGGGTTCACAAGAAAATATATACTTTCCAGGATCTTGGCTTGAGAAGGATATAAACCGAATCTCCTTGCTTGTTGAAGCTATTCAGCTGGGTGTGGATGCAGTTATTGAGTCCGTAAAGTTTGATCGAGGCTATTCAAGAGGTGGGAATCTATGAGTAGACGCGTACGGTTAGGGCTGTTATTTAGCGCAATAGTTATTACGCTTGGCATATTAGGAGGAATTATTATGAATCAATCACAGCAAAATAAAAATTCTTTGAAGCTTCTTCCCTTGGATTCTTCAACAATTCATGTACAACCTGAGGATGGATATGACGGCTTTGAGGGCTGGGGTACTTCTCTTGCCTGGTGGGGGCATGTACTAGGGCAGTGGACGGATAAAGAGAAGTTAAATGAGGTGATGGATCTGGTGTTTGATCCTGATAAAGGCCTCGGGCTCAATATTGTCCGCTACAATATCGGGGGAGGGGAAAATCCATCTATTGAGAATAATAGTCTCCGTCCGGGTGGAGATGTTCCCGGATTTCAGCCTACTGAAGGACAGTGGGACTGGGATGCAGACGAAGGACAACGTACAGTTCTACTAGCTGCACTCCAGCGCGGAGCAACGATTGCAGAGGCGTTCTCGAATTCGCCACCGTACTGGATGACCAATAGTGGTTCTGTCACAGGGGCAGTCGATGGTGGAAATAATCTGAAGGATGAATATTATGATGTCTTTGCCGATTATTTAACGGAAGTTGTTAAGCAGTATAAAGAAAAATGGGGAGTGACCTTTCGAACGTTGAATCCGCTCAATGAACCAGCTTCGAATTGGTGGAAGAAGGGGAATATTCAAGAGGGTAGCCATTTCAGCGTTGACAAGCAGATGGAGATTATTAAGAAGGTCTCTCAATCACTGCAGTCTAAGGGTCTCAGTGATACAGCTATCAGTGGCCCCGATGAGAATAGTGTAGATGAAACGCTTGAGATGCTACATGGCTATGACGAAACAACGATAGACAGCATTTCTCAAATAAATACGCATACGTATAACGGAATCAAGCTTGAGGAACTTCGTGATTTGGCCAAAAAAAATGGACAACGGCTATGGATGTCTGAATACGGGACTGGAGGCAGTGAGCCTCACAACCATCAGGATATCACCAGTGTTATGGAATTGGCGGAGCGTATTATATACGATTTGCATATTCTTCAACCGGCCGCTTGGATTTATTGGCAGGCTATTGAGGATGAGAGCGCAAATAATAATTGGGGTTTTATCCACTCTGACTTTTTGGGTGAAGAGACCTATGAGCTAACGAAGCAATATTATGCAATGGCTAATTTCAGCCGATTTATTCATCCCGGTAGCCGCATTATACGTACAGATGATGGTCGGTCAGTAGCCGCGTATGATGCCCAGAGAGAACAGCTTACTATTGTAGTGCGGAATGAGCAGGAGGAAAAAGAAGTCACTTATGATTTAACATCGTTTGAGTTCGATAGCACAATAGCGGAAGTCTATCTGACATCAGATACTGAAAATTTGAACAAATCAGAATTACCCCTTTTTGGAAATGGATTCAAGCTGACTGTCGAAGAGCAATCGGTAACAACAATAGTTATATCCAGTATTCGGATTAAGGAATAGTACAACGAGGAGTGTAGAGAATGCATAGGGAAGAAAACATGAGTATTTCAGATTACAGCCATACGATAGTACAATATGACTCGAAGAGTTATAGAATCAATGGGAATCAGGTCTTTCTGAATAGCGCCGCTATCCATTATTTTCGCATGCCGAGGGAAGAGTGGCGTGAGGTACTTGTCAAGGCAAAGTTGGCAGGCATGAACTGTGTCGATACGTACTTTGCATGGAACGTTCATGAGCCAGATGAGGGCAATTGGACATTTGAAGGAGATAACGACTGTGGAGCTTTTCTCGATTTATGTGCGGAGTTGGGACTATGGGTAATCGCTCGTCCTGGACCTTACATTTGTGCGGAGTGGGATTTCGGTGGGTTTCCATGGTGGCTGAATAACAAAGAAGATGTCGTATTTCGAAGCTATAACAAACCATACTTGGATTATGTGGATCGCTATTTCGATGCTATCATTCCCATTATAAGTGAGCGTCAGGTTGCAAATGGTGGGACGGTAATACTTGTTCAGGTAGAGAATGAATATGGTTATTTGGCCGATGATGAAAAAGCTTCCGATTATATGCTACATTTGAGGGACGGCTTGATTAAACGGGGCATAGAAGTACCGTTAATCACCTGCGTAGGCGGCGCGGAAGGAACGATTGAAGGTGCGAACTTCTGGTCTAACGCCGATCAACATTACGAAAACTTACGTAACAAACAGCCGGATACACCCAAGATAGTAACTGAATTTTGGACAGGTTGGTTCGAGCATTGGGGAGCTATGTCTGCAACACAGAAGACAGCGGCGCTGTACGAAAGAAGGACATTGGAGGTACTACGCGCCGGTTATAGCGGAATCAGCCATTATATGTTCTTTGGCGGCACGAATTTTGGCAACTATGGAGGAAGAACGGTTGGTGCAAGCGATATATTCATGGTGACTTCCTACGATTACGATGCACCACTGAACGAATACGGGAGAGTTACAGAGAAATATAGCGTAGCCAAGAAGCTTGCCTACTTTGTTAAAGCGATAGAGGGGCTGCTATTGAATTCAATGGAAGGCGTAAGTATAGATAGTTTAACTAGTGTAAGCAAAGGTTTCACAGTACGCTACAGAGAGCTAGGAAACCAGCGAATCTGGTTTGTGGAGAGTGGGAAAGATGAGAGAGAGACGGCTTATCTTACATTAGCCAATGGGAATACAATTCCGGTTACGGTTAAGCCGGGAGCTATTACACCGGTGCTTGAACGAATGGAAATTGCACCAAACGTACGTTTAACATGTAATACTTATCTTCTCTGCAATGAAGAGATTGAAGGGATTCATACCTTGATTATAGCTGCTGACAACGGCGAGCGCTCTTGGGTGGAAATTGACACGGAGCAATCGATTCAACTGCTCGGTCTCCGACCACAACTGATGAAGCTTAGTGCCGATGGGAAAAGGTTGACACTCGATAACTATCATTTCGAAGAGCCGCAAGTCATCTCTCTGTCCATTGGAGACAAGCATTTTCAACTCGTATTCGTGAACGGAGAAATGACGAATAATACTTGGCGTTTAGAAGATCACACAGGAATACGCTGGGCGCTAGGCTATCTGGATATGGATATCTCAGGGGACGGCTCCATAAAGGTAACCTTAGGCAGGAGCGGGAATGGAGTTCTTCATTTAGGAAAATGGGATACAAAAGCAGTTGCAACTACGGGCATATCACCTTACGTACATCTTGAAACACCTGAAATAAGTATGCTGACATCATTAGCAGTTGTATTATCGCCAACTGAAGGAGGCATAAGTGGAGAGACCCCGATTGGCTTTTCCGAATTAGGGCAGCCGTATGGCCACATTCTATATACATGCGATTTCGAGAATGATGAAGATGAGGAAAGAACGGTAGTCATTCCGGCAGTTCAGGATATAATCAGAGTCTATGTAAACGGAAGGGAGCAACAATTGATTCGAGAGGTTGGTGCGTCTTGTGTACTCCTAAAACTTCAGCCTAATCAGACTAACCGCCTGCAGTTGCTTGTACAGAATATGGGCAGGCTGAACTTCTCCCCTTTTCTCGGTGAAATTAAGGGTATAGCGGGAACTATATTTCTTGATGGAGGTACTGTTGATTTGCGTGAGCATTGGCAGTACGAGAACAAGAATATACATCTTGGACAAGTTAGCAAGGTCGAACCTGGTACTGCGATACATCGGACTTTTACACTTAAGGATCAAGACCGAGCTATTCTGGTTGGTGCGATGATCGATAAGCTCAGTATTAATGGAATCCAGATCGAGGTTAAAGGATATCAGGATGGTGTCTCCTTCCTGACGTTGGATATATCCTCCTACATTCGGGATGGTGTTAACGAGATCGAACTGTGTTATATCGAATCTCCGATTGACCGTTTGGAGCTCATCGCCTATCATTCAAAGAACCAACTCAACGGTTGGCATATGCAGGATGCGGATTTGCTCGACCGTGTTGAAGATCAGAACGGTGAATTCCTCGGTGGACCCGTATGGCATACCTTACAATTTACAAGACCTGAATTGCCAGAAGATGTTCATGCTAAACTCAAGCTTCGATTGACTGGGATGAGTAAAGGGATCATAAAGTTGAACGGGATCGACTTAGGCCGTTACTGGCAGATCGGACCACAGGAGGATTATAAAATTCCGATGGCGTGGTTGCAGGACATGAATAAGGTTGAATTGTTTGATGAAGAGGGAAGGAATCCTTTAAGAGTACGATTGTTATATGATCTTCAGTCTAGTGAGAGATGGACATACATCTGATTGAGATTCTAGAACTACCTAATAGCATTTAGTCATATTCAATAGAAGTTACCACAAGCCAACAATCGCAGTGTAAGTGATTGTTGGTTTTTTCTACTTTCACACACAGTTCTAACTTTGGTTAGAGTCCAAAAGTTATTAGCCAAGTATATGTGAATAATGAAAGTGTTTGATTTGGAGGTCATGTTAACCCATAATATCATTAGCTAGATTAACAAATAATATGAATGAAGTAGGTATAATTGGATGACACAACCCGATGAACAGATCTACCGTTTCAGTGAGTCTCCCATTTGGGAGTTACAGAGAGCCTATTACGAGGAACAAGGGCTTAAGGCTTGGCAGAGTGGGGAAGTACCACTGTACATAACGAATAATCCGATGATTGCTAGAGCATATGCGGATATCATATTTGGATTTCTTCAAGATCGATCTAGACTAGGTGACACAACTGAACCGGTTACGATTGTTGAACTTGGAGCGGGTTCAGGTCGATTAGCGTTCCATGTGCTTAAGGAGCTGTGTGAGCTAATGGATTTCTCCGGCATGGCACTTCCGCCTTTTCGGTATTGTATGAGTGATTTTGCCATCAAAAATATAGCCTACTGGCAACAGCATCCCAGCTTAGTGCCCTTTGTAGAACAGGGAATTCTGGATTTCGCACATTTTGATGCTGTACAGGATACAGAACTACACTTAACGGAGTCTAAGATCGTTATACGACCGGGTGACTTGCAGCAACCGCTACTGGTTGTCGCGAATTATTTCTTTGACAGTATTCCACAAGAACTGCTCTATGTTGGTGAGAATAATATTTATGAGTGCAGGGTTTCTCTACACTTTTCGAATGAGGCTGGAGACCTTAACCCATCGGATATGCTTGAGAAGGTCACTCCTGAGTATCATTACCATAGAGCGGTTGAATATGAACAGGAATCGTATCCGTACCACGATGTGATTAAGATGTACACAGATAAACTAGAGGATTCGCATATCCTTTTTCCAACCATGGGGCTGACCTGTTTAGAACGACTTCGTCTTTTATCTAAAGAGGGCTTCCTATTGCTCACAGCAGATAAAGGGGACCATCGTTTAGAGAACTGGGAATTTGCAGAGCCCCCTAGCATTATTCACCACGGAAGCTTCTCTTTAACGGCGAATTATCATGCGATTCAAACCTTTTTTGAATCAAAGGGAGCACAATCCATCTTCACCAAGCATCACTATAAGAACTTAAATGTTGGCTGTATTCTGATGCTTCCGGATCCGCTGAGCCATAGTAATACCCGTCTAGCTTATCGGAGATTCGTAGACCGTTTTGGCCCAGATGATTTCTTTACAATGAAAGAATGGTTTGATGAGCATGTAGATCAAATGGAGCTACGTCAAATTCTATCCTTTTGGCGTTTGGGTGGTTATGATGCTCAATTGTTCTTACAAAGCGCTCAGCGCATCTCGGATCTGCTTCCCACTAGTGATGATGAAGAAATGGAAGATATTCAGATAGGGATGGACTTCATGTGGACAGGGTACTATCCCATGGAGGAGCAGCATGACTTAGCACTAACCTGTGGCATGCTGCTGTTTGAAATGGATTTGTACGAGGAAGCGTTGGTATACTACGAACGATCAGTGAATCTTGATGCGGCTGACAGCAAGGCACTGTATAATATGGCGATTTGTTACTCTGAAGCGGGTATGGAAGAACCTGCACGCCATTACGCTCAAAGAGCCCTAGCCATGGAACCAGCTCATGAAGGAGCTTTGTCGCTTTTATCTGTTTTATAAACCAAATGTAACGTTAATTTGCACAACCATTTAAGATGGGCAGAGATCAGGTATTTAATCCTGGTCTCCACCCATCTTTTTTCATGGCTACGCGATAGTCAGGTAAGCGATTAAGTTGAAAAGAAGTCCAGAAAGTTATGGAAATTAAATGAAAAGTGTTTACAATTTTTATTTATGAGCATATAATTTGGATGTTAGTTGCATCAGGGAAACATTGATGGGTGTAGACAACATGTTTTTTTGGCAAGAGGAGGAATTGGAATGTTAGAGCAAAACACTGTGAAACCAGACATGTTTAAAAGTGAAAAAAAAATGATATCCGCAGAGGCCGTATTAAGAGGAGAAATAAAGGGAATTAAAAGAATTCTCCCATTTCTCGGCCCGGCTTTTATTGCCGCGGTAGCCTATATTGACCCCGGTAACTTTGCAACGAATATTACGGCAGGATCTAAATATGGTTATCTCTTATTGTGGGTTGTAGCCGCGTCTAATTTAATGGCAGTTCTCATTCAGTCTTTATCCGCAAAGCTTGGAATTGCTACAGGTAAAAATTTGCCCGAGATCGCACATGAAAGATTTCCGAAAAGGGTATCTATTTTCTTATGGATTCAAAGTGAATTGGTGATCATTGCCACGGACTTGGCCGAGTTTATCGGGGCAGCATTAGGCTTATATTTACTTTTTGGTATTCCGATGCTTCCTGCTGCACTTATTACAGCCGTTGGGTCTTTTGCCATCCTTGAGTTGCAGCGCCGTGGATATCGTTCATTGGAGGCTGTCATCGCTGCGATGGTGCTGATCGTAGCATTAGCCTTCGCCTTTCAGGTAATTGTGGCTAAGCCTGAACTGGGCGCGGTAGCAGCAGGAATATTCACCCCTAAGTTTGAAGGTGCGGACAGCATTCTTTTGGCCGCAGGGATTCTGGGCGCTACGGTGATGCCGCATGCGATTTATCTTCATTCTTCTCTGACACAAAACCGTGTGGTAGGGAACAATGATTTTGAGAAGAAACAGATTTTCAAATGGGAATTCATAGACATTATGATCGCAATGATTATTGCGGGTGCGGTTAATATGGCGATGGTAATTGTTTCCGCCGCGTTATTTTTCAAAAATGGCCTTGTGGTTGAGGATCTGGATGTAGCCTTTCAACAATTTGGTCAATTGGCTGGACCGGTAACGGCTATTTCATTTGGCTTAGCATTATTGATTGCCGGTCTATCTAGTTCTTCCGTGGGGACTATGGCTGGCGATGTGGTGATGCAGGGTTTTATTAATAAAAGAATCAACTTGTATGTACGGCGGGCAATTACAACCATTCCACCGTTGGTAATTATCATAGTTGGTGTTAATCCAACGACTGCTCTCATCATGAGTCAAGTCATATTATCCTTTGGTATTGCTTTTGCCCTGATTCCATTGGTTATCTTTACAAGCAACCGAACAATCATGGGCGGTTTAGTCAATCATCGAATTACTGCATTAATGGGCTGGATCGTATCAGGATTAGTTATCCTATTGAATTTATTTCTGTTGTATAAAATGTTTTATTAAAAATATAAGACAGGAAGCCAATGTTGTTATGGCTGCCTGTCTTATATTTAAATACAAGAAAGTATAAGTTTCACTTGATACTCTTTCCCTTATATTTCGTCTGAAACAGGTGACTCAAAGCGATACGAAGTATCGCTAGCATCGGAAGCATAAACTCGTTGAAAAAGGACGGCATAGCTGTTTCTACTTATATAAACCAAATGTAACGTTAATTTGCACGATTTCTGCGCGACTACCTAGGCGAATGGGAGGACCCCAAAAGCCGAATCCAGAGGTTACGATAGAGTGAAGTTGTTCCTTCTGAAGATATCCCCAATCATTCTCGAATAAGAGTCGCGTAATTAGGTGTGCTGGAGCGATCTGTCCGCGATGGGTATGCCCTGAGACGATAAGATCGATTCCTTGCTGCTGTGCGATATCCAAGTCTTTAGGTTGATGATCTAACAGGATCACTGGATTCGATAGATCTACATCTTTCATAATGTCAGAAAGTTCGATTCTCGCTGCGTCACTGTGGTCTTTTCTACCAATGAGTGTGAAACGGTCATCTATCGCTATCGATTCGTCATACAACACGTGAACATTGCTTTGTTCGAGGATATCAATGAGTTCAGCCATCGTACCTTTATATTTGTCATGATTGCCTAACGAGGCATATACCCCGTAAGGAGCTTCTATTTTAGCTAGAATTGGTCCAATTCCTTGGTTTACATACTGCTCGACCTGATCATCGAACACATCTCCTGGAAACAATACGATATCTGGCTTCAACGCGTTAATCTCCTCAACCATTCGAGTCGCATGATTCTTCCCGGAGAGAACACTGAAATGCATATCGGAAGCCATCACAATTTTCAAAGGTTCAGAGGACTGAGCACTTTTGGTAATGTTGATATCATAGGTACGGACAACAGGGCTGAATGCATTAAATGTCCCATATGAAAGTAACGAGATCAGTAGAATCAAAGTGATGAATCCAGACCATTTCTGGATATAGTGTCTAGGGAGCACCGTCAGTCGCAACAACCAAACTGTGATATGTACTAGCGGCAGTAGTAGCAATAGCAAACTGAATAAAGCTAACCAATATGAGCCGATGATACTGATATAAACATTATTAAATAATCTGGCCAGAATAAAGGATGTGGATAGAAAAATAAGTGTGAGAATATAGAGTAGCTTGAATTTGAGCGAAAGTGTCGGCTTCATCCAATTCCAACCACTCCACCCGATATAAAAGACGAGAAAACCATATAACAAGATGAAGACTAACCCTATAAGAATGAACATAATAATCCCCTTTCATCCTCTAGTATACCAAAGAGCACTGTCGATGGAGAACCTGTGATATTGATTAATGTAGAAGAGTAGATTATTATATAATCAATCACTTATATAATCGAATGATTATGTAGCATATGAAAGGAGGGATGGATATGGATACGCTTGTTGAGATTGCGGATGACATGAAGCTTTTAGGTGACAAGACGCGCCTGGTGATGCTGTCTCTATTGAAAGAACGGGAATGGTGTGTTTGCGAATTTGTTGGAATCTTTGATATTTCTCAACCTGCCATTAGCCAGCATTTAAGAAAGTTGAAAGACCAAGGTCTAGTAAAGGAAGATAAACGGGGACAGTGGGTGTATTATTCATTAAGTGTGAATGACAAGCCTTATATCCAAGCTGTTCTCGATCATATGCCTGATTCAAGAACGATATTAACACTTTTAAATAAAGAGTTGATCGTCACAGAGTGTGAATAAATGGAGGTTTGAGGAGTGGAGTCTGTATTTCTAGCAAGTATTATTTTTATAGCAACATTAGTATTTGTAATTTGGCAGCCTAGAAACCTATCTATTGGTTGGTCCGCTTGCGGTGGGGCGATACTAGCATTGCTTGTTGGGGTCGTAAGCTTTAGCGATGTAGTAGATGTAACCTTAATGGTATGGAATGCTACGTTGGCCTTTGTTGCCATCATCCTAATTTCTTTAATATTGGACCGAATCGGGTTATTCGAATGGGCTGCCTTACATATGGCGAGAGCTGCACGTGGGAATGGGATTCGGATGTTCGTCTATGTGACGATCCTTGGGGCGATTGTGGCTGCATTCTTCGCTAATGACGGTGCAGCATTAATACTGACTCCAATTGTGCTAGCGATGGTGCGAGCGCTGAAATTCGATGAAAAGAAAGTGTTTCCGTTTATTATTGCCAGCGGTTTTATTGCAGATACGACTTCATTACCACTTGTTGTCAGTAATTTGGTCAATATTGTATCTGCTGATTTCTTCGGGATCACCTTTATGGAATATGCAGGACGTATGATTGTGCCGACGATTTTCTCGTTAGTTGCTAGCATCTTGGTTCTGTATTTCTTCTTCCGTAAAAGCATTCCAAAGCATTTCGATGCTACTCAGCTTAAGAATCCGGTGGATGCCATTAAAGACATGAGGATGTTTCGGTTGTCTTGGTTAGTTCTAGCTATATTACTTATTGGGTACTTTGTCAGTGGCTTTGTGAATATTCCAGTTTCATTTGTAGCAGGGATCATTGCGATCTTCTTCTTGCTTATGGCAAGAAGAAGTCCTTATGTACAGACAAAAGAAGTCATTAAAGGCGCTCCATGGGCGATTGTTTTCTTCTCCATCGGGATGTATGTTGTTGTATATGGGCTGCGAAATGCTGGACTGACCGATTTGTTGGCAGATGTCATACAGATCGTTGCTGACCAAGGTTTATTCGCAGCGACGATGGGGATGGGCTTCATTGCAGCATTTATTTCATCGGTCATGAATAACATGCCTACGGTGATGATTGATGCTCTTGCGATTGATGCAACGAACACAAGTGGTGTGATTAGGGAAGCTCTGATCTATGCGAATGTCATAGGTTCCGACTTAGGACCGAAGATTACCCCAATAGGTTCGTTGGCAACCTTGTTATGGCTTCATGTGTTGTCCACAAAGAATGTGAAGATATCCTGGGGCACGTATTTTAAAACGGGGATTATATTGACGATTCCAACACTATTTATTACTCTTTTGGGTCTGTATCTGTGGTTAAATATGATGTAATGACTGAATAAAAACTGAACGAGGACTCCACCTAAAGCTCTCAAAATTACTACGAGCCAAGGTGGAGTTTTCTAATATATAAGCATGATAAAAAGAGCGATTTCTATTAGACTAACCTAATGGAAATCGCTCAAGATACATAGTTTATGTTAAATAAATGAAAGGAATAAGTTATTGTCCATGAACGGAAAGGATAATGAATGCACTATAAAACATAGCATAAAAGAATCCAACAGAGACGAAGATAAGGAATATTTGGCTATCGCGTTTACTTTTTGGGGTGATCATATAAAGTCATCTCCTTTTTATTGAAGTGATATTTGTGAACTTTGTGTGACTTTATCTAATTATTGAACATTCTGTGACGGAAAACCAATATGTATTTTAGATCAATTGAAAGCGATATCATAATTGTTTATCAAAAATGATGAAGATTAACGGGTTAATCTATCCAAGCTAGTCCCCTTTGCTTAGCATTTAATATAAGCAGGAGGTGAGATTATGAAAAAATTAGTATCTATTAAAAAGGCAAATGCACGATTTAAAAAAGCGAGTGTCATTGCAAATAAAGCAAAGGCGACTCAAAATCTAGGAGGTGGATTTTTTCGATTCGTATTTTTCAGGACTATTACTCCTAACACTTTTTTCACATTTACCTTTAATGGAGGTAGCCTAAAGCCAGTGAATGGTGGATGGTGGATCGACAGAAATAACTCAATACCTGCTTATGCAACTGCCAATTACTCATTAAATGATAACCAATGGGTTGTTGTAGTTTTTAACCCAAGTACGGTAACAAGACAGATCGCATTTACGTTTATTGCTAAGTCATAGAATGGAAATAAATGTAATATAACAGAAAGAAGCAGTTTACCTCGGAGTGGAGGGCTGCTTCTTTCTGTTGCTAATCCATTCATAATTATTAAAAAGCCCATAAACATTTGCGACCAACAGAATACTATAGCGTATCTAAATGGGAAAAGGTGATGGATATTGGCTACTTTTTCAGCAGCACATGCAATGAAGAAAAGTAAGGCTCGTAGTATGTTAGCAAGGTCTGATGTTCAAGGTATTGGTGTAGGTTATAAGGATCCTAACCATCCTAAGAAAGGCGCTGCAGTGATCATATATACGAATAAGCTCTCGTCTACATTACTTGGACATTCTTCGACCCTAACAATGAAGACAAAGGGAAAAGTAACAACAGTTCCAGTTCGCTACGTTAAATCAGGGAAGTTAAATGCTTTTGTAGATTACAAAAAAAGAATCCGTCCCATTCCGGCTGGTTATAGTATCGGTACTACAGAGGGATCGGGCACCGTAGGTTTAATCGTTACGAATGTACCGAGTGCTAATCAACGATATATACTTAGCAATAATCATGTTTTGAATCCTACAAATTCCAGGTTGAATACTGAAACATTACAGCCAGGAGGAGCAGACGGTGGGCAGTCAGGAAGGGATGGTGTAGGTCGCTTATCAAGATATGTTCAATTAAAAAAGAATAGTAGCAATCTTATAGATGTGGCCCTATCGATTCCTATAAGAAATAGCTTGTTAAGTCCGCGTTATGCAACGGTTGGCGTCCTTCCGGGATACGTTACGACATATCGCGTAGGTGAACATTTTAAGAAGGTTGGTCGTACAACGGGGTTGGTCAAGGGGATTGTGGATTCAGTGAACACGGATGTACAAGTCGATTACGGAGAGGGTCTGGGGGTTCTCAACTTTGTCAATCAGACGGTCGTCAGAGGAAGTAATCCAGTTTCTCTACCAGGGGACTCGGGCTCTGTCTGGCTGAGAGAGGCAGATCATTATGCTGCAGCGGTGAACTTTGCAGGTACCTCTGATGGTCGTATCTCGATTGCTTTCCCTATAAATTGGGCTATGCGGATATTCGGTACCGGCGTTGCTCGCAGAGTTGGAGCAGGCAAAATAAAAAAGGTGAAGATAGTTAAATCACCACAAGCTTATGCACGCCAACTCACAACACGAGAGCTTGCAACGTTAAAGATCCTACAGGTTAGAATGAAGAAGTGAATTTAGACAGACCTAGCTGATTAAGCTAGGTCTTTTAAGTGCGATAACGACATATCTTTGAAGTCAGTTGGACAGATCGAGTGTGGGAACCTATACTAATAAGATTGCAATAAGAGGAAATCTAAAGAGGTAGTTCAAAAAGTCATCTTTTGATCACGAAGTATAGCGAGAAGCGTATTCGACATCGAATATTGAATTCAGCCGGTCCTTCCGGTGCTCACGTAGGTACTGCCTACGCTCCGCTCCTCATTCCCTTGCTTCATTCAATCTTCTCGGTGCTGAAAAGCCGACTTTTTGAACTCGCACTAAAGGGAGTCATCTGGCCATGAAGAATCTGCTCGTAACAGGTTATCGTGCACATGAACTGAATATTTTTGATCAGAAACATAAAGGTATTCCATATATACAAAAAGCTATCAATAGAAAATTGATTCCTCTTATTGAAGATGGTTTGGAATGGATTATTACACCAGGTCAATACGGAGTGGATTTATGGACATGTGAGGCAGTTATTTCTCTGAAGGAACAATATCCACACCTGAAATGTTCTATTATAACGGCATTCTTGAATCAAGAAGAGAAATGGAAGGAAGATAAGAAGGAGTACTATAATCAAATCCTTAGAAGTGTGGACTATTATGGTGCGGTGAGTAAGCAGCCTTACAGTGGGATTTGGCAGTTCACGGCAAGGGATGACTTATTATTAAGAAAAACAGACGGAATATTACTGGTGTATGATGAAGATGCGGGAGAGGGTAGCCCGAAGTTTTTTAAAGACAAAGCATTGAAGAAGCAGCAACTAGACGGATACGTATATATCAATGTCAACTCGGAAGATATTCAAAGTATAGCGGATGAATATGATGAATTTATTATTTAAGTCTGAAGGTATGTGAATTTGCGGTATAATAGATATGGAGCTTGAAAACTTGTTCTCCCCCTTTAGGGATTTGAAAGGATGAAGATATGTTAACTATTACGAATCATACTGTAAAATTAATTAAGGATCCGTTCAACATTTTGACCGGACAACGCTACGAATTTATTCTCGAGCTTGATGTGCCAGAGGATGATGAACTGTATTTCGAAGACGGATTGAATGTAAGAGTTATTTATACGGTTGATGAAAGTCGGACGGGTATCGTGAAATACGAGCTTTTGGAAAGAACTTCGGAGCGTTATGTTGAGTTCGATTTAGAAGATGATGAGATTGAAGCTGTGGATACGTATTGTAAAGAACATCTACCTGCGTAATGAATTAGGTGTTTAACGATGAATGATTCGGGCATACTACTCACAAATTGTGCCTGAGGAGGGAAAAGCATGAGTCGGAATATTCAATCCGTACCATTTGGTTATGAACCTCCAGAGGAGAAACGAAAGGGTACACTCATTTATTATGATACTTTTGAGAAAACGACGGATGGGGAATTAGATCTTGCAGTGGAAAGTATGGAGCATTATTCATTTGATAAGCTTGTGCTATATCCTTTACACGAGGAAACTGTAAGGCGGATGCTGAAGGAACCGGTAAGTGCTTTTCATAAGCGAGAGAAAAGATTATTCGAATGGAGAAACGATCGAGGTTACTCGAAAGTGGTGGTTGAAGGATGGGAAGGTAAGCGGAAGAAATACACACCGATGGATTCCGCCCTTCGGTTACTTGCGGAGAAATACAAGGCTCCATATTTTCTGTACATAACGCCTGAGACGGCTGATTTGTTCGCCTCGTTCTCATCTTTTGAAGAGTGGATCGTCAAGATTCGACTCTTATTAAGTTCGGAGCCCCAAGAATTACATCCTATGCTTGAGAAATATCAACATCGCTGGACTGTGAATAACTTTTCATAAAAGGATAAATGGTGTGAAACAGGCTGGTTATCCACATGAATGTTAGTAACTATGCGAAAAATGTTAATAACTCAAGTTAAAATGTGAGTAAATAAACATAATTGTTTATAAAATGCTAGCAACTGTGCATAACTTTATTGGAATTGTAATTTTTTTGTTGATATTCAAAAAGTCGCCCATATTTATTGCGGACGACTTTTTTCTTTCGATATTATACAGTCGATCTGCGCAACAACCAATACGATAGGATGGCATAACAGAATGTTATAGGGATCATCCAGAGAGCTATATTAAAGGCAGAGTGATGGGTCAGCCAACTCGTGATCGTGTCCCACCAAATGTAAAGGATATATCCGCTTAAGCTGAACAATAACAACATCAATACGGCCAGAATGAGCAAGCCCATACCTCCAAAACGTCGATGCATACTGGATATAAGTAATCCAATGAAATACATATTCATTATCATAATGAAATAAATACAAAACTGTTCAAATATCGTACCGTCATTTAAGTATGGCATGTCGAAGAAATGTAGACTTCCGCCCCAATGATCGGTTACTCTTTCAAGTTGTGAAGATATACATAACAGGAATGCCATAGTTGCACTTACGATAGTAGACATCGCTGTTGTACCTAAGAAGAAATCCCTTCTAGTAATACTTAAGCCAAGCGCGAAGGGAAAGGTTTGAGGCAAGGTGATTGTA
Organism: Paenibacillus sp. FA6; assembly: GCF_051550225.1. NCBI lineage: Bacteria > Bacillati > Bacillota > Bacilli > Caryophanales > Paenibacillaceae > Paenibacillus > Paenibacillus sp. FA6. The sequence continues at coordinate 5,887,571 of NZ_CP188820.1, forward strand.
CCCATCACAAACATGTAAATAAAGATGGATATAATTCCACCCGTATAAATAGTAGTCCCAATATTCGGAAGAAGACTTACAAGAAGATTAATAGTAAAGCTGAAGAGTAAAACAAGTAATGGAACATAAAACCACATATTTTTATCTCTGGAATGCATTTTTAATACACTCATAGCTCGACTCATGGGAATATCACCGACTTATCTTCTAATCTACTATTCGTCAAATAAATAATAAGTTGCTGTAAAGAGACGGTGCTGAGTTCCAATCCAAGAGTAGCTGCTTGTTGTCGGTCTCCGCCACTCAGTCTTGCCATGATAGTAGCTGACAACAACCCACCAAATGGCTTACGATCAATGACGTTTCGTCTAGCCACAAAGTTCTCTACAGATGTAGTTGGACCTACAACAGTAAATGCCAGTCCGCGAAGCTCATCAGCATCTTCGTCAATAATGATCCTACCATTATCAATAACCATCACATGTTCTAATATCTGGCTTACCTCATCAATAAGATGGGTAGATAAGATAACGGTTCTAGGATATTTACTGTAATCCTCCAAGAGTTGTTCGTAAAATAAGCTTCTTGAAACGGCATCTAGTCCTAAATAGGGTTCGTCAAAGATGGTAAGGGGTGCTCGACTGGCTAGACCGATAACAATTCCTACGGAGGAGAGCATTCCCCTAGATAATTTCTTCATTCTCCGTTTCAGAGGAAGGCGAAATAGTTCAATTAAAGAGTAAGCATACTCGCGGTCCCAATTGGGAAAGAAGGACGAAGAGACCTCGAGTACGTCAATAATACGGTAACTGTCTGGATACCTTTGGCTTTCCTTGATGAAGCAACATTGGCTGAGTACCTGGTTATTCTCATATGGATTCTCCCCGAAAACCTGTAGCTCCCCACTCGAAGCAAATTGTTGTGCCGTGATTAAATGCATAATGGTCGTTTTACCAGCTCCGTTTCGTCCGAGAAGTCCATATATTTTGTTCGATTCTATGGAGAAGCTGACATCTTGGATCGCGTGTACTTTTCCATATGATTTTGTAAGTCCTTTGACTTTGACTACGGTACTCATTATGAGTTATCCCCTCTCAGAATCATGTCTGTCAATTGCTCTGTTGTAATTCCTAACTTCTCCGCCTCGCGAATCATAGTCACTACATACTGTTCGAAAAACTGCTCTTTACGCTTCTCCATCAATTTCACCCGCGACCCAGAAGCTACAAACATACCAATTCCCCGTTTCTTATACAGAATTTCTTGGTCCACCAACAGATTTACACCTTTTGCAGCTGTTGCAGGATTAATAAGATAGAAGGACGCGAATTGATTGGTCGAGGGGACCTGCGATTCTTCAGGCAATTCCCCTTGAATGATGTCATTTTCAATTCGTTCGGCAATCTGCATGTAAATCGGTCGGCCATCATCTATTAAGAATCCCATTGCATCACAACCTCCAGATTGTTCACCCCTAGACACAGGTTAGTTACTTATGTAATTAACCGTACAACCAGATAACGCTGTTGTCAATATGAAGAGGTAATAGAATAAAATTAAGTTTACAAATCTTTAAGTTATCTTTATAATTACAGCATACGGTTTATTATATTGTTGTACGGATTCATGGAGGAGCCTGTCACCAAGGGCTCCTCCTGTTTTTTTTGAGGAGCCAAGCTAAGTTGGCTCCTCTTTTTCATGGTGAATACGATTTTTATAAGAACCGACCATGGAGGGTAGATTAGATAGAGATAATTAGAAAAGGGAGATGAACTATGGAATTTTTTTTATATCTTGTACTTATTTTGTTGTTCACTAAAGTTGCGGGAGATATTTCGGTCCGTCTAGGACAGCCTTCGGTACTGGGTAAATTGATTGTCGGAATTATTTTGGGTCCAGCGGTATTAGGTTGGATTCCGGATGATAGTAGCTTTATTCATGAAATGTCGGAAATTGGTGTGTTATTGCTTATGTTTATAGCGGGTCTAGAGACAGACTTAGATCAACTGAAGAGTAATTGGAAGTCAGCGATTGCTGTTGCTGTAGGGGGAATTATCCTCCCATTTATAGGAGGGTTTGGTATTGCAGAACTCTTCGGTTTCTCGAACAGCGCGGCTCTTTTTATGGGTGTTATTATGAGCGCAACGTCAGTTAGTATTTCCGCTCAAGTATTAAAAGATTTAAATAAATTAGATTCACGTGAAGGTACAACCATTCTGGGGGCTGCAGTTGCCGATGATGTTCTTGTCGTTATTCTGCTTGCTGTGTTGATGAGTTTAATCGGAACAGGAGAAAGCGTGAATTTAGGATTATTGATTGGTAAGCAAGTGGTGTTCTTTATCGTTATTTTTGTTGCAGGGTGGTTGCTTGTACCGAGAATGATGGGTCTATTCTCCAAACTTAAAGTAACGGAAGCAACGGTGACGACTGCTTTAATTATTTGCTTTAGCTTTGCGTATTTTGCAGATAAGATGGGAATGGCTGGTATTATAGGTTCATTTGCTGCAGGGATAGCTATATCACAAACATCGTTTAAACACGTTGTGGAGCGAAAGATTGAACCTATCGCCTATTCCATATTTGTTCCAGTCTTTTTTGTGAGTATTGGTCTCAGTGTATCCTTTGAGGGCGTGGGACAACAAATAGGATTTCTCCTTCTACTCTTAGTCGTTGCTATTACGAGCAAATGGTTGGGTGGTGGAATTGGAGCGCGACTCACAGGATTCAATACCCATTCTTCGCTTGCCATTGGTGCAGGAATGATCTCCAGAGGAGAAGTGGCACTAATTATCGCAGCTACAGGTCTACAAACGGGGTTGTTGCTTCCGGAATATTTCACATCGGTGATCATCGTGGTCATCCTAACTACGTTAGTGACTCCACCACTATTAAAGTACTTTTTCCACGAGCCAACCATTGTCAAAGAAAAAGCTAACTAACTCATCCCTTTGCGACCACGATAGTTACGGTTACATCATCCTTAGACAGCTGTTCTATGAGCAGTTAAACATATTAATTCTTTCATTAAGGACGCCGATAGGCGTCCTTCTTAGCGTTTATAGTCTGTCTCTCCCATTTAAACTTTTCTCTTTTTACAATTAGATGATGTATCTAACAACAATAAAAACTATAATAAAATAAAGTAAAACTCAATTAGAGGAGGAAATAACGATGAAGAAGATCATTAACTTTGCACATCGAGGTGCATCTGCAGTGTGTCCTGAGAATACGATGTCAGCATTTATCAAAAGTCTCGAATTAGGTGCAACAGGAATTGAAACAGATGTTCAGATGACGAAGGACAGCCAACTTGTCTTGATCCATGATGAAGCCATCAACCGGACCACTAATGGAAAGGGCTTTGTGAAAGACATGACGCTTGAAGAAATATCTGTGCAGGATGCCGGTTCTTGGTTTGGAGAAGCATTTAAGGGGGAACACATTCCTACATTAGAAGAGTTATTGGACCTTCTTCGTGAGCGGGATACGATACTGAATATCGAGTTGAAGAATGGCATATTTATGTATCCGGGAATGGAAGAGAAAGTCATTCACCTTGTAAGGGAATTTGGAATGACTGGGCGAGTGGTGATATCTAGCTTTAATCATTACTCCTTAGCTTACTGTAAGTCGATTGCTCCAGAGATCCGCACAGGGATCTTGTATATGGAAGGATTGTATCGCCCATGGGATTATGCTTCGACCGTAGGTGCGGATGCGCTTCATGCGAATCACTATGCTGTATTGCCAGAGTTTGTAGCAGAAGCGACTAAACATGGTAAAGATTATCATCCTTTTACAGTGAATACGATCGATCGAATGAAGGCACTAATTGAAGCAGGCGTGTCAGGTATTATAACAGATTATCCTGATCAATTAGCTGAATTATTGGCGAATAGAGGAGTGTGAGTGTGTGAAAAGAACATGGTTGTTGGGTTTTGGATTTTTCAGTATTAGCATTACATGGGCATTATATAATGCATTCGTTCCCTTGTTTTTGGAGCACTACGTACAAAGCATAGCAGTTGTAGGCTTTTTGATGACGATTGACAATTATTTTGCGCTCTTTCTACAACCATGGATAGGGAATCGAAGTGACCGTACTAGAACCCGATATGGTCGAAGAATCCCCTTTTTGCTAATTGGAATGCCATTTGCAGCGATCTTTACAGCCATTATTCCTTTTCATACAGGGCTATTCACCCTTCTATTGTTCATGATTCTGATGAACCTATCCATGAGTTTGTATCGATCTCCGACCGTTGCATTAATGCCAGATATTACACCGGAGAATGGACGTACGAAAGCTAATGGAATTATCAATTTCATGGGTGGGGTAGGTTCTATTATTGCATTTGGTGTGGGTTCCATGTTGTATAATGTTCATCAGTCAGCACCATTCATTGCTGCGTCGATAGTAACTCTTATTTGTCTTCTGGTCGTCTCTCGATCGATTAAGGAAGAGAGAGATGGAGTCAACTTACAAACTGAAACCTCGATAGTTAATAAGAAACCCCGCATTTCATTGAAAAGTCAGCTCGACCGTACAACGGTATTTTTACTTACGGCTATTTTCTTCTGGTTCGTCGCTTACCAAGGTGTTGAAACGTTATTTACGCTCTATGGTAAAAACCATCTGGGACTGAGTGAGGGGGATGCTGTATTTTCTCTTGCCTTTTTCTCAGTAGCCTTCGTTCTCTTTGCGATTCCAAGTGGATTTATGGGCAAGCGATTCGGAAAGAAGAAGATGATCGTTATAGGGATATGTGGTTTGTTCGTAGTGTTCGCTCTGGTTACCTTCGTCAAAGATTTACTGATGCTTCGCGTTGTATTGCTTATTGGGGGGATGTTCTGGGCATGTATTAATATCAACTCTTACCCATTTATTATTTCAACAGGTAAGGAAGAGAGTATTGGTACACGAACAGGATTGTATTATCTAGTATCCTCATTAGCTGCGATATCATCACCACCTCTATTGGGTCAGATGATCGATAGCTTTGGGTATTCCATATTGTTCTATTGTGCATCGGCGAGTATGCTAGTGGCGTTGGCATTTATGCTTATGGTTAGACAAGGAAATGAGCCTTTGGATATAGCGGATCGAGGAATTTCGAACTAGGTAAATCCTTCTGTTTACCTATTTATAAATTATTCTCTGTAAGGGGATTGGAATAAGTTGAATTTGACGTTATAATCTATAAATGGAACAATCATTCTTGCGTATTTTCTATTGACCACGAGAAGGAGAGAATAATAATGTTGACGAAGGTACTTATATTTGGGCATAAGAATCCAGACACAGATACGATTTGCTCTGCTATTGCTTATGCTGAACTAAAGAATGCACTAGGTGTGAATGCAGAGCCCGTGCGATTGGGTAATGTTAGTGGGGAAACACAATATGCACTGGACTATTTCAAAGTCGAGGCACCTCGTCTAGTAGAGACGGTATCTAATGAAGTAGAAGAAGTTATATTAGTAGATCATAACGAACGTCAGCAAAGCGCGAGTGATATTGATAAGGTTCGTGTTGTTGAAGTTATTGACCATCATCGTATTGCGAATTTCGAAACAAGTCATCCTTTATATTACCGCGCTGAACCTGTTGGATGTACAGCGACTATTTTAAATAAAATATATAAGGAAAAGGGAGTAGCTATTCGTAAGGAAATCGCAGGATTAATGTTATCCGCTATTATTTCAGACTCCCTGCTCCTGAAATCACCAACTTGTACGGATGAAGATGTGGCTGCAGCTAAGGAATTAGCTGAAATTGCTGGTGTTAACTTGGATAGCTACGGACTAGAGATGCTAAAGGCTGGTGCCGATCTTAGTGATAAGACGATCAATGAACTGATCTCTCTTGATGCGAAAGAATTCCAAATGGGCGACTACAAAGTGGAGATTGCTCAAGTAAATGCTGTGGATATCAATGATGTATTGGGTCGTCAGGCTGAATTGGAAGATGCGTTGTCTGGTGTTATAGCCGATAAGGGATTGGATCTATTCGTATTCGTAGTGACCGACATTCTCAATAACGATTCCGTTGCCCTAGCACTTGGAAAAGTAACGAATGCGGTTGAACAAGCGTACAATGTCCAATTAGTTGACAATAAAGTTCTGCTAAAAGGTGTTGTATCACGTAAATCACAAATCGTACCTGTGTTAACTGAGACACTTAAAAAACTATAATTCCTTTTAAAAAAAGCGTAGTCATAGCCGAGTTTTGGCTTGATTGCGCATTTTTGTTGATGGCGGAAAGGGGGATGTAGCCCATATCCATCCCTTCGCACCCACGATAGTCACTTTCTCATAATGTTTAGATAGTTTGCAAAAGAATAAATAAACGTTAAAATAAAGAATAGAATATATCTCCTAGGAGGAATAACAATATGGAAAGAATTCAAACAGAAGAACAGTACCGTCAACTGACACAGAGTGATGAGTGGACTGTCATTAAATATGATGCGACGTGGTGCCCAGATTGCAAAACGTTGGATAAGTTTATGGATGGAATTATTGATAAGAATCCCGACAAACGTTTCTACGCGTTGGATGTTGAACAATTATCCAATATTTCCGAAGAGAATGATGTACGTGGAATTCCAAGCTTATTAGTGTATCGAAATGGGGAGAAAGTAGCGCATCTACATAGTAAATTCGCTAAGACTCCTGCTCAGATCACGGAATACTTAGATTCGATTAAGTAGGATCATGTCTTCTACTGTTTCGAATAGTAACGATACCCTCCATCAAATAGCAATTTGATGGGAGGGTATTTCTGCTTGTAGAGATGGTAATGCCTAACTGGATTTCAGCTGTGCTATGATGAAGATGAATGGAGATGAGGTGAACACAATGTGGGGATTTTTCCTCCGGAAAACGAATAATATTCAGATCAAGAATAAGCTGATATATTCTTATATTATTGTAGTGATGATTCCTGTTATTATTATCGGTGCTATTGTCATCGGATATTTTCGTCAGATGGCACTAGATAGCGCGATTGCCCAAATGTCTAATAACGTAGATAAGGTTCGTAATCAGATGGCGAATATACTGAAAGTACCCATTGATATATCAAATAAACTCTACTTAGATGGAGATTTGCAGTTGATTGTGAATACTAGATACAAGAGCAACATAGAATTATTTCATGCTTATCAAGGATACAAGGAATTCGAAAAGCTAAGGGCGCTCTACACAGAGATCACTGGTATTCGATTCTATCATAATAATGAAACGATGAGTGATAATCTAGATTTCACCCGAATTAATCAGCCCATAAGTAAAACACAATGGTATAAGACAGTCGGTAATAGTAATGGGATTGGGTGGTTTTACTTGGAAGGTATAGATGCATCATCAGAGAAGAGATTGAGTTTGGTTCGACGTATTAGGTTTAGTGAGTATCCAACACAAGGAGTTCTTGTTATTTCACTGAATCAGACGTTGTTAAATTCCATTCTTAGTAATGAACCGTATGAGACGATGATAGCGGATGACAGCGGATTTATTGTAGCAGCGAAGAACCCAGAATTAGTAGGCAAGACTCTTACAGAGCTTGATTTGAACTTTGATATGAAACTTGCGGCAAAGAATATATTAGACACTAATGTCAATGGTGTCCCATCTCATGTAGTTATAAGTAAATTAACGTTAGAATCAAGTCGGAATGGTCTTAATATCGTCTCTGTATTCACTAATGAGAGCATTACCAAAGACTCACAAAAGATTGGTTGGATTGGCTTGATGCTGATTTTACTAGTATTAGCACTTGCGCTTGGTCTCGTATATGTTGTATCTCGGCTCATATCGAGTAGACTACTCCATCTGAGTAGACAGCTTAACAAAGTAGCCAGAGGAGATTTCTCCGTAAGCTCTGCTATAGATGGTAATGATGAGATTGCTCAGCTATCACGACAATTTAATTATATGGTTCATAGCATTAACGATTTAATGAACAAGGTCTATGAGACGAATGAGAAGAACAATAAACTGGAGATTGCCCAAAAAGAGATAAAACTCAAAATGATGGCTAGTCAAATAAATCCCCATTTCCTATTTAATGCACTAGAATCTATTCGAATGAAGGCGCATATTAAAGGGGAAAAGGAAATTTCTTATATTGTTCGATTATTAGGTAAGCTGATGCGTAAAAACTTAGAAGTAGGTAGCGGAAGAACGACACTGAGAGAGGAAATGGAAATGGTCCGATCCTATTTAGAAATTCAAAAGTTCAGGTATGAAGACCGCTTGAATTTCGAATTAATGATGGAACCGGACTCTATGAATGTGAGTATTTTACCACTTATTGTGCAACCTCTCGTTGAGAACGGGATTATTCATGGACTTGAAAATAAAGAAGTAGATGGGATACTGATTGTGAAAAGTTGGGTAATGAATAATGAATTGAATGTCGAAGTCGCGGATAATGGTAGCGGAATCTCACCTGATCATCTTCAGAGTATTGTAGCTTCCTTAGAAGTGGATGAGGTAGAAGGAGCCCGAATAGGACTTCGAAATATTCATCAAAGGCTTAAACTATATTATGGGGAACAGTACGGGCTAAACATTACTAGCGAGGTGGAAAAGGGTACGACCATACATTTTAGAATACCGATAGGAGGGGACAGCCATGTTTAATGTATTGATTGTAGATGATGAGCCTTCCATTCGTGAGGGACTAAAGACGATCATAGAGTGGGAAAAGTATGGGTTTAAGGTGATCGATACCGCTGCTAATGGGAGGGACGCGTTGTTGAAGTTCAATCAACTTCGCCCTGATTTAACCATCATTGATATCCGTATGCCAGGAATGACTGGACTTGAAGTGATAGAGCAAGTCCGTCTGGAGCATGGTGAAGGACGATTCTTAATTCTCAGTGGTTATGCTGATTTTGATTATGCAAAAAGAGCAATTAGTTACAGTGTGGATGCTTATTTACTGAAACCTGTGGATGAAGATGAGTTGATTGAAGAATTGCAGCGAATACATATCTCATTATCCAAACAGGTGGAGCTGAAACTACGGAATGCTGAGGAGGATCACTACTATCGAGCTCATATGGTGGAGGAGTTCCTGTTCCATGACAGTGAGCATGGAAACATAGAGAGTGTCGTGAATTTAGGACTTTCCTGGAATAGTTATCAAATCATTTTGATTGAAGTACACGGACAGGCTATAGGTGAATCTCTATATATAAATGCCCTCAAGGGAAGACTAATTGAACATTTTGATGAAACTGAACATGGAATTGTTTTTTCGGCGGGATCTAATCTAGGTATATTATTAACTGATGTTATCGATAGAGAGGATCAAGCTATTAGATTGTACGCAGAACTTTCTGAGATGATGGAGGAGTGTAATGGGCTTGTCTACGCCGCTGCTGGCCCAATGGTCAAGGAAATAGGAGAAATAGGAATATCATATAGTGGTGCAACGGAGTTACTCCAACATCGATTCCTGTTTGAGCACAAACGTATAATGACGACTGATGATCTTCAGACCATGATTAGTCATTTCGGTAATAAGCCTGATGTAAGCCAAAGTGACGAGATTGAATTATCCGATAAGCTCTACTACGCCTTGGATATTGGAAGTAAAGACGCCTTATGGCGAGTAATGGAAGAGATAGAACAACGAATTGTGAGTATAGGACGTTCGGAACAGTCGATGAAATCCTTGTACGCTCAGATCTTCGCCAGTGCGATAAATAAGCTTTCTAATAGTAAAACTGAGAGGAATCCTATATTACAACAATACTCATCATTCATTACAGAGGTGTACCAACAAGTCACTCTGAAGGATTTAAGACAGCTGACGATCGATCATCTGAGTAGATTAGTCGAAGGATTAGGTGGCATGAGCAAGGATACCGTATTGAAACAAATGATTGATTTCATTCAACGGAACTATAATGAGAATTTGAAGCTAGAGCTTTTAGCAGAAGTATTTAATTATAATAGCGCGTATCTAGGGAAACTATTCAAAAACTATACGGGCGAACAGTTTAATACATTTCTGGATAAGGTCCGTATTGAAAAAGCGAAGGATTTACTTTTAGAAGGTTTCATGGTTCATCAAGTGGCTTCTCGTGTAGGTTATGCAAATGTGGATTATTTCCACAGTAAGTTTAAAAGATATGTAGGGATCTCTCCGTCTTCTTACCGAGTTATGGAAAAAGATTAGCACATAAAATGAAGAAATATGTCGAATAATGTAACGAAAAATGACCTGTTTACATAAAAACGGGTCATTTTTCATGGTTTTCAAGAGGAATTCTTAACTGATAGCTAATTATTATATGACTTTGTATAAAAATGATTGGGTATGATGCTCATATTGAATCAAGTAATATAGGATATATCAAATAGAGGAGGGGTCCTTAAGATGGAAACGCTAACAACCAGCGACAATTCTCCCGAAAGTAATGACGGAGCCTCGCGAGCTCCAAGAAAGAAAAAAGGGCTGTGGAATTCGCTTGTAAAACAAAAATATTTATACTTAATGTCTTTACCATTTGTAATTTGGGTTTTTGTATTTAGTTATTTGCCTATATGGGGATGGACGATGGCTTTTCAAAACTATAAACCAGCTCGCTCATTCTCTGAACAGAAATGGGTAGGGTTTGATCATTTCGTTGAGTTATTCTCTGACGAGCGCTTCTATCTGGTGATGAGGAATACATTAGCCATGAGCTTAATGGGATTAGTATTTGGGTTCGTAGTTCCCATTATATTTGCACTTTTGCTAAATGAACTTCGTGCTGTGATGTTTAAGAAATTTGTTCAGACCATTTCTTACTTGCCTCACTTTGTATCATGGGTAGTTGTGGCCGGTATTATTACGAAGGTGCTATCCACAGATGCTGGTGCTGTAAACCAGCTGTTAATGCTTCTTCATATTATTGATGAGCCTATACAGTTCATGGCTAAAGGGAATCTATTCTGGTACATTGTTACCATTTCAGATATATGGAAAGAAACCGGTTGGAATACAATTATTTACCTAGCAGCGATTACCGGGATTGACTTGGAACTTTATGAGGCGTCACGTGTGGATGGTGCTAGTCGATTTAAACAAATGTGGCATATTACGTTGCCTGGAATTCGTACAACTATCTCGGTCCTACTCATTATGTCTATTGGTCACTTGATTAGTATTGGATTTGAGAAACAATTCCTGCTCGGGAATAGCCTAACTACGGATTATCATGAAGTGCTTGATTTGTACGCACTGAATTATGGTCTCAATATGGGCAGGTTCTCATACGGTACTGCCATTGGGATATTCAACTCTGTTGTGAGTGTTATTTTACTCTTTACAGCTAATGGTCTTTTCAAAAAAATCACTAAAGAAAGCATAATGTAGGAGGAGGGGGTAGATATGCCAAATAAAGCGTTTAATGCAACCAAGTCCGAGAAAATATTCGATGTATGTAATATTATCTTTATGATGCTTGTCCTGATTGTTACTTTGTATCCATTCATGAACGTACTAGCGATTTCATTGAATGATTCGATTGACACTGTACGGGGTGGAATAACGATTTGGCCACGTCAATTCACGTTAGATAACTATAAAACGATATTTGGTTATGATACTTTGCTTCAAGGGTTACAGGTATCCATTCTTCGTACAGTAGTTGGTACATTCTTAGGATTGTTGAGTGCATCGATGATTGCGTATACACTTAGCCGTGTCGATTTCAGAGGTAGAAAGTTTATCTCAACATTTCTGGCATTGACGATGTATTTCTCAGGCGGTTTGATTCCTGTCTATATTCTGATGCGCGATTTGAACTTGATCGGAACGTTCTGGGTTTATGTACTACCTGGATTAGTAAGTGCGTTTAACGTATTTATTGTGAGATCCTTTATTGATGGACTACCTTATGCATTGCAAGAATCAGCCAAACTCGATGGAGCAAACGACTTCACGATTTACTGGAGAATTATTCTTCCACTGTGTAAGCCAGTTCTTGCTACGATTGCATTGTTTATTGCAGTGGGACAATGGAACTCATGGTTCGATACGTATCTATATAACGGAAGTAATGCCACCTGGACTACATTACAGTATGAATTGATGAAGGTACTACAAAGTACTCAATCAGGTGGTTCAGCAGTGAATGCTAACGATATGGCAACGAAGATGGCTCAGATTTCCCCGGAATCGATCAAAATGGCGATTACCATCGTCGTTACAGTTCCGATCTTAGTTGTGTATCCTTTCCTACAAAAGTACTTTGTAGGTGGTATGACACTAGGAGCTGTGAAATCATAGGTTTTATCTGAAGTAGGTCTTAGATATGACAGATTACCAAGGAAAGAATGGCAAGACTGAGTAATCCGTCAGATAGAAAATAGATAGATAGATAGATAGATTATAGATTTGTATAGGAGGATTTATAAATGGCAACTAGTAATAAGAAAAAGGCGGCGTTCCTAGCGCTAATAGTGGCTTCTTTAGTGGTAGCAGGATGTGGTAGTAACTCAAAGGATGCAACACCAGTGGATACGGGTGATACGACATCACCAATGACGTTCTCCTTCTTTGGTGCAGATGCAAGTCCCAGTTGGAACAAGATGCAAGATGAAGTTGGGAAAGTGATTACGGAGAAAACAGGTGTAACACTGAATGCAGAATATGCGATTTCTGGTGGAGGTCAAGACAAGATTTCTCTAATGGCAGCGAGTGGTGATTATCCTGATTTGATCTATGCAAAAAGCGATGTAGCTAAGCTGGTGGATGCTGGCGCGATGCTTGATTTGACAGATCTGATTGAAGAGCATGCCCCGAATATTAAAAAAGTATATGGAGAATATATGGATCGTCTCCCATACAGTAATGAGGACAGAGCGATCTATGTTATTCCAACGAACGCGGCTGTGAATCAGACTAGCTTCGATGCAACTGGTGGATTTGAAATTCAGCATGAAGTTCTGAAGGAATTAGGTTATCCAGAAGTGAAGACACTTCAAGATTACGAGAAGGTGTTACAAGCTTATTATGACAAACACCCTACGATTGATGGTCAACCCACGATTCCATTGACTTTGGATGCGGATGATTGGAGAATCATGATCACGGTAACGAACCCAGCTTTCTATTCTACGGGTGCTCCGGATGATGGTGAATATTACATTGATCCTGAAACGTTTGAAGCTCAACTTCACTATAAACGTCCGGAAGAAAGAGAATATTTCCGTTGGTTGAACCACATGTATACTATAGGTTTGCTGGATAAGGATACATTCATACAGAAGAGTGACCAATATAAATCTAAGATTTCCAGTGGTCGTGTTCTCGGTCTGATTGACCAAGAATGGGGATATGCCGATGCTGAGAACGCTCTGAAATCAGCTGGTAAACCTGAAAGAACGTATGCGCATTTCCCTGTAACTATTTCTGAAGAATATAAGGATCATACCTTTGTAGATACTGGGTTCTTGTCAGGCTGGGGTGTGGGAATTACAACGGCAACGAAAGATCCTGTTCGTGCCATCAAATTCCTAGATTACCTAGCTTCTGACGAAGGACAAGTTCTGATTAATTGGGGAGTTGAAGGAAAGCATTATAATGTTGTAGATGGTAAGCGTGTCATTCCTGCGGATGTCTTAGATCAGAAGAATAATGATAAAACTCAATTCACCAAGACATCAGGTATCGAATTATACGGTAACATATCTGCACACTACGGTGACGGTGTACTAGACCCAACTGGTAACTACTATACAACGAACTTCCCAGAACAAATTGTAGCTAGCTACACAGAGGCTGAGAAGGAAAGTTTGAAAGCGTACAATGCAACTACTTGGAAGGATCTCTTCCCTACGGCAGAGGATTTCCCTGTTAAGGCTTACGGTGCTGCATTTAATATCACTGTAGAAGAAGGTTCGAATTATGCTGTTAAATTCCAAAAAACACAAGATATTATCCGTAAACGTATTCCGGAAGCAGTTCTGAGTACTCCTGAGAAGTTCGATGCTGTGTATGATGCCATGTTGGTAGAGCTTGATAAAGCTGGCGCAGTAGAGATGGAGAAAGAATATACTCAGCTCGTGAAAGATCGCGTAGATCTATGGAGTGGTAAGTAAATGATGTAGGTAGGATGCCCCTTTTGTTGAAGTTAAAAGGGTTGAGAAGAACATAAAAAAGGCGACTTTCCATTCAGAATTGAATGGGAAGTCGTCCTTTTTTACATCTGAAAGTATAAGTTTCTTTTGGTACTTTCAGATGCATTCCTGGTGAATTGTGGATGGAGGAGGGAAGGCCGAGGGGAAAGGAGTAAGTGCCTAAACAACACTTAAATTAGAAAAATAGGCTGTCTAGCGAGAATTAAGTGCTCAGATGACAGTTGAAATCCGGGTAATGGCTGAAAAGTAGGTTTTTCGAGTAATTAGATGTTATTTGAACAACTAAAGTGGGGGAAGGAGGAATAGTGGTGGATGTAGAGGACAAATTTGCAACTAACTGCGTGATCCCTTACTACAAAAATGGAAGTATAAGGTATGTGGTGCGGGCAGCTGCAGAAAGTGCAGTTGTTTCACGCGTAAAGATGAGATGAAGAGAAATAGATGTAAAAGATGCAGTTGAAAGTGGGGAAACGGCTAAAAGGGAGGTTTTGTGAGTAATTAGCTGTACGTTCTGCAGTTAAAATCGTGGCAGAACAAGATGTCTGAATTTAGCTGTATGTTTTGCATCTAAAAAGAACTACTGGAGCCGAGCGGCGTTTTTCTCATTGAAATTCATTTCACAAAATTTCAAGCATAGGTTGTTCAGTGTCCTTGTATATGATGTCTCTCTAAGGAATATGGGCAGAAATTAAGGTTAGTCACACATCTGGAAGTAGCAGAACCCTAGAAAGTAGAACAAAAGAAGGGAATGGGTATGAAGCGAAAAGTTCACGTTCCTCCTTTAAAGTCGTGTTCCATCATCTGAAAACAATTCAAAGAACACAACTTTAAGAGCGGATGTAGCCCATAGCTGAAAGCGATACGAAGTATCGCTAGCATCGTAAGCATAAGCTTCCTTCCCACCCACCACATAAACTCCCCAACCAAGGGCGCCGCAAGGAGCCTTTCTTTATGTCCATTATGTATAAAGGAGTCAGTTATAAAGTTGGAACATAAGGGATTCGTAATATTTTCACCCTAAAATCGCAACATTACCACCTCAAAAAATGGGAATAAGTCTTGTAGAATAAAGACTGTAAACAGAAACATTCTCGAGAGGGGTTAAGAAAATGAAAAGAGTTAAACATTTGACGGTATTGATGCTAGTCATCATGTTGGTAGCTTCCCTAGCAGCTTGTGGAGGGAATAACACAACGAATAATAACGCTAAGAACAACGCGCCTGCTACTGAACCCGCAGAAACCAAAACACCTGATGAGGTGACAGCACCTGCTGAGAAGGTTGAACTTTCCTTCTGGTCATTGGGAACAACAAACTATGAGGAACTTGGTAAGGAATATACCAAAGAGCATCCAAACGTAACAATCAAATTTCAAAACACGTCAGATCAGACAGCGCATCACAATAATCTGACAACATCGTTATCTGCAGATTCAGGTGCTCCTGACATCTTCATGCTTGAGATCGGTTTCATGGAGCGTTTTATTACCGCTCAGGATAAGTTTTATAACTTAAATGATTTGGGTGCTAAAGATATTCAAGCTAACTATTTAGACTGGAAATGGAAACAAGCGTCATCTGTTGATGGAAGTTTCCAAATTGGTCTCCCTACAGATATTGGTCCTACAGTTGTATACTATCGTACAGATCTTGCTGAGGCAGCGGGTTTACCCGTTGATCCTGAAGGATTCGGGGCAGCAATTGATACTTGGGATAAATTCGCAACTGTGGCTAAACAATTTAAAGAAAAAACAGGAAAGCCATTTGCTGACTTGACGGATCTCGTATATAACGGTGTTCGTGATCAATCGGCAGATCAAATTTACTTCAATAAAGCTGATGGTTCCTTTATTGGAGACACCAATCCACAAGTCAAGAAAGCTTATGACTTTACGGTACAGGGTATTCAAGAGGGATGGATCGGTAACACGTTGCTATGGTCTCCTGAATGGGGTCAAGCAATGAATGATGGAGGATTTGGCGTTGTATTGGGACCTGCTTGGATGGCAGGAAACATTAAGAGTAACGCACCAGGTTCAACTGGTAAATGGAAAATCACTCAATTGCCTGAAGGTGCTGGTAACTGGGGTGGATCATTCTTGACATTACCTAAAGAAGGTAAGCATCCGAAAGAAGCTTATGAATTTATCGCTTGGTTAGATAGTCAAGCAAGCCAACTTGAATCGTTCAAAGCTAGTGGGTTAATGCCTTCGATTCCTGCACTGTATGGAGATGCAGCCTTCACAGGATTCCAAGATGAATTCTTCGGAGGTCAAGCAACAGCAGTTGAATATGGTAAAGCAGCAGAGCGCGTTGAACCCGTCTATTACGGTCCATTACATGACCAAACAGATACGTTCTTTAAAGATGCACTTAAAAATGTATTAGAGAAGAAATCTGATCCAGCTAAAGAATGGGATGCAGCCGTTAAGAAAGCGAAGACATTGGCAGAACGTAGCTAAAAGCTTCTTACTCTAATCTGTATAAGAAACCATCCAAATTCGCAGGAAGGGACACTTCTTGCGAATTTGGTTTTATAAATCATTCCATGGAGGTGCATCATGGCAGAACCGGTCACAGTTCGTCCATCTATTAGCGTCAAGAAGCCTTTTCTTACAGAGCAACGACGGAGCCGTATTACGGCCTATACGTTTATTTCACCCTTTTTTATTCTATTTGCTATATTCGGGCTTTATCCGATTTTATTTACCATCTATCTATCGTTCTTTAAGTGGGATGCATTAGGTCCAATGAAGTATGTTGGTATAAAGAATTATGATCTGATCATCAGTGATCCGACCTTTTGGATCTCATTTAGTAATACGCTCATTATGGGTGTTATGGGGACAGTTCCCCAGTTAATCATTGCTCTTTTTGTGGCAGTTATCCTTAACTCATCCCTGACCAAGTTTAAGAAATCCTTCCGTATTCTTTATTTCATGCCGAATATTACGTCAATCGTTGCTGTAGCACTCGTGTTCAGTACGATGTTCGGTAACAATGGGATGGTTAATTGGCTTCTCAACGGATTAGGATTAGATAATGTAGCATTTAACTCTGGATGGTGGGGCGTTAAGATTGCTATTTCTACGATGGTGATGTGGCGCTGGACAGGTTACAATGCCATCATTTTTCTATCAGGTCTCCAAAGCATTCCAACAGACTTGTATGAGGCTGCTAAGATCGATGGAGCGAACAGAAGCCAACAGTTACTGTTTATAACGTTACCATTATTGAAACCTTTTATTGTTTTTGTAACATTATTATCAACGATTGGATCACTTCAATTATTTACCGAGCCGTATGTGTTTCTTGGACAATCAGGAACGGGTTCTACTCGTGAGGAAGGTGTCACCATGGTTACCTATTTGTATAGCGAAGCATTCCGTAATGGGTTCTTTGGTACAGCTGCTGCAACGGCAGTTATGTTGTTCTTAATCACCATTGTTTTCTCCGTTCTTAATATGATCATATCTAGCCGATTAGGTGGAGATACAGGAGGGGATACAGCATGAGCTCATTAAATACTATGACAACGAAGCGGAGTAATTCAGGCTTCTTTAGCAAGATACTATATTATGTGTTACTCATCGCTGGAGCTCTAATATCTATCTTCCCATTCTATTGGATGTTCGTTATTGCTACCAATGATCGTGGAGCGGTTTTCCACATTCCACCTCTGTTAACGATTGGAGATCAATTTTTTAACAACTTTGAACGGGTCTTAGAGAAATCCGATTTCTTCAGGGCACTGGGGAATTCATTGTTTGTTTCTTCGATGGTCACTATTTCTGTCGTATTTTTTTGTACACTTGCTGGATATGCATTTGCGAAATACGAATTTCCTTTCAAAAAAGTTCTGTTCTTTTGTGTTATTGGTACTTTGTTCGTTCCCACTCAATTGAGTGTTCTTCCGACGTATATTATCATGGCTAAGCTACATTGGATTGATAGCTATAAAGCGCTAATTGTGCCTGCTATGGTTAACGCATTCGGTATATTCTGGATGAGACAGTATATTTCTACTGCCGTGCACTCCGAATTAATTGAAGCGGGTCGTATCGATGGAGGCGGACATTTTCGGATTTTCTGGAATATTGCTATTCCAGTTATCACACCAGCGATGGCAACACTCGCCATACTTAATTTCATGAACGTATGGAATGACTTCTTCTGGCCACTAGTTGTTCTGAAGAATAAAGAGCATTATACGATACAAATTGCATTGCAACAATTATTCTCGAACCGTGATGGTCTGGATTATGGCATGATTATGTCAGCAACTTTTACGGCTACATTACCCCTATTAATTGTTTTTCTTTTCTTTAGCAGATACTTCATTGCAGGTCTAACATCTGGTGCCATTAAGAGCTAAATAATTATTATTATTCCATCAAACAAGGATATGGGAGCACAATGAAGAATAATAGACGTAAGAGACAGCAGCAGGAGGAAGTGAGTAAATGAAACTCCGTCGTAAAATTTTACTAGCTATTATTCTTCTTGTGTTTATTCCTGTCATTGTGATGGGGGCTATATCGTATTATAATTTCTCAAGTGCGATGGAGAAGAAATCAAGTCATTTCTACTGGGTTTCTCTATTGGAGACCGATCGCAAATTAAAGTACGCTCTTAGTGAAATTACTACCATCTCTAATGCAGCAATTACACAACCACTCGGTGCAATTCAACAATCTCTGAAGCAACTAGATATGATTATGACTTATGATCGTAAACAGGAGATCAATAATACGTTAATTAACCATCCTATGATTTCTTCATTTAGTCTTTATACCAATGACAGCTTAATCTATGAGTATAATGAGCCGATGTCTTTCGAGACCATGAAGAGCAAAGATTGGTATGAACCTATGGTAGAAGCCGAGGGACGGCCTATTTGGGTTGGACCGGGTGAGAATGGTAAGTCTGAACAAGGTCACTCTGTTCTTATTCAGGCACGAATGATTAAAGACTATGATTCTTTGGAGAATATAGGATCGCTCGTCATTTATGTTAAACCAGATATACTAGACCAGGTTTTTTGGGAAACAGCCACGCTAAAAAGCGGGGATATTTTGCTTGTAAATAAGCAAGGGAATATCGTCTTTGATAAATCAGGCGATCATGTTGGAGAGCAGGTAGAGTTTCCCTTTTTGGCTAGTGGATATGCGAAAGAGAAGGGCTATTACGTTGATAACTATAGGAACGAGAAATCTCTGATCACTTTCTTGCCATCCTATAAAGAGGAGTGGTATTTGGTAGCTATCACACCAATGAAACTGATCCGCTCAGAGTCAGATTCCATCCGTAATATTGCGATTATATTAGGTCTATTTTCATTGTTGTCGGCCTTGTGGTTTGATCAATTATTCATAAGCAAGCTAGTTCGAAGCATTATTAGTGCGGTTAATGGAATGAAGCGGGTGCAACAGGGGGTATTCATACCTATTCATTCACATACGAAGCGTGATGATGAAACGGATTTACTAATAGATGGATTTAATCGAATGAGTATGCAGATCGATGAATTGATACTGCAGGTGGAAATGGAACAAGGACGAAAAAAGGAAGCTGAACTGCAGGCATTAGTGTCTCAAATCAATCCTCATTTTATATACAATTCATTAGAATCTATTAATTCGATGGCTGTATTGCAAGGCAATAAGGATATAAGCAAGATGGTCATCGCCTTGGGTAAATTGCTAAGGATTAGCATTAACGACAACCAAGAATTGATTCCAATTCATATGGAGTTTGAGCATGTTCGGCATTACCTAAATATTCAGAAATATCGGTTTGAGGATAAATTTGATTATGAGATTGATTACCCTGAGTCCATGAAATATGTGATGACGCAGAAATTGATTGTTCAGCCTATTGTTGAGAATGCTCTGTATCATGCGATTGAACCCATGGAAAATAAGGGATACATAACGATCCGTGCCCATGAGACGGAAGAAGATGTACTTATTGATGTCATTGATAATGGACCGGGCTTCGATCAGGCTACACTGATGAATTTATGGACTAGGAATACACCAGATCAGAAGAAATATCGTGATAATGGTGTAGGTCTCAAAAATGTTCATGAACGTTTAGTTATTCGATTCGGTAGCACTTATGGTATTCTCATTTGTTCTTCTCCTGGTTGCGGTTCGACGATTCGAATTCGGATACCGAAGATACTAGCATAATATATAAGGAGAGGAGGATTGGTCAACATGAGGAGATTTATGAGTTGGGGTTGGATGGTACTGTACATCATTGTATTGATAGTGACAGTTATGTTGATTACCGTTAGAGAAGAAGAGGACCCAATCGATGAAGGTTCGCCAGAGAAGATTACGCTAACCTTTCGTCATTTCTGGATTAAGGAGCATGATCGGCCAATCCTTGCACTCTTTGAAGAGGTCGTGCATGACTATCAAGAGTCACATCCGAATGTAAAGGTCAACTTTGATGGAATGGATCAGACTACTCATAGGGAACAGAAATTAAAGAGTGAGATGGTAATAGGTACGCCACCCGATATGTTTGTATTGTTTGGGGGGGCTGAAATCGAACCGTATATTCGTGCCAATCGCTTGATGGACTTAACGAATTTCGTGATGGATCATAATCTGAAGAATCAGTTTAAAGATCTTAGCTTATGGATGGCAAATGAGCGTGTCTACGGTTTACCCATTGAAGGCAATGCAGAGCCGTTATATGTGAACGCAGAGATATTCAAGGAGCTTGGGCTTCCAATGCCGCGAACACTTACTCAACTAAATGAAGCGGTTCTAGTGTTGAAGCAACATGGATATATCCCTTTTGCATTAGGGAACGAGGAGCGCTGGCCCGCTGGGATCTTTGCTCACTATCTCATGGATCGGTTTTCTAACCCGGATTTAATTAATATGCTCGTGCAGGGTGAAGAGGGTATTGGATTTCACAATAAAGAATATTTGCAGGCGTTTGAGCAATTGGAGTCTTGGGTCAATGAGGAAGTATTTGGTCCTTCGCCTAATAAACTGTCTACAGAAGAAGCGGTGCATCTCTTTACTCATGGTAAAGCGGCCATGTATTTGAATGGGAACTGGGATATTACGTTATTTCATAATGAAGATGCCCCTCCAGATTTTCAGAACAAGGTGAGTGTTATTCCGTTCCCATCGGTATATGCAGAAGGAAAGCAATCCATGGCTGGAGGTTACACGATTGGTATCGGATTGTCTTCCAACTTAACAGACGCTAAGAAAGAAGCTGCACTTGAATTAATGCAAGCTTTCTATACGGAGGAAGTTCAGACAAGGATTGTGTATGAAGGATTAAGGATACCTTCCATGTGGATCAAATTTGATTCTGAGAAGACAGGACCTATTTTCACGCAAATGATTGCTGTAATGGAAGAGAGCCAAACAAGCTTTGTACCGTATGATAATGTCTTGTCACCAGAAGTGAAGCGGTCATTCTTACGTGTAATTGAAGAAATTATCGATGGTAAAATAAAGGCAAAGGAAGCCCTAGATCAGCTTGATGCTTCCTCCGTGCAATATTGGAGTTTAAGGAAAAATTCTATTGGGAATTAATCTTAGGGAGGTTAGATGAAATGGTTGCAATAGGGAAGAAGTATAAAGTTATTCTAGTGGATGATGAACCACTAATCTTACGTAGTCTAAAAGCAGCCATTCCTTGGGATGATCTCAACCTTGAAGTCGTAGGAGAAGCGAGAAATGGGGAAGGGGCACTTCGTTTAATCGAAGAAACTTCTCCTAATATGATTATTAGTGATATTCGAATGCCTGGTATTGACGGGATATCTTTAATGAAGGAAGTTTTAGCGAATAATCCAAAGCTAATTTTTATTATCATTAGTGGATATGGTGAATTTGAATATGCGCGCGAAGCACTTAGGCAGGGGGCGTTTGATTATTTATTGAAGCCGATAGATCATGATGAACTGACGGAAATGCTCGTACGTGCAAGTGAAAGGTTGGATTCACAAATTGAAAATGATCAATTAATTGACTCTGTCCAAACACTATCGTTAATGGCTCGGGAGCGAATGTATTCAGAGCTCATTGAAGGAAATCAAAGAACACTCCACCATATGAACTGGATAGAAAGTGATGAATTGGAACAGGACTACTTTATGGCTGTTGTGCAACTTGATCAATACTTGTTATTAAATGGTCGCTGGACGAACGAAGAGAAGCGATTGTGGCTGTTTGCTATCCGAAATATTCTGGAGGAATGGTCACAGCAGAATAAAGGGATGACAGTATTTCCTTTTCATAGTGGGGAATGGGTTGTCTTATTTACTAGCACATGGAACGATAACTTAATTTCACTAGGTGAAGATATCATTCTACACATCAAGAAGTACTCTAAACTAACTTGCTTCGTTGGTATTAGTAAAAGTACGAAAGGTATTGATCAGTTAAGTTCTTCGTATCAAAGTGCAACCAGAGCGTTGTATCAACGCTTTTATTCAGAGAATGAAGGGGTGTTCATTGATACGGATTCGAGTAAGTATCTCGCGAGAAATCAAGAGGTTAAATATCCGAAGCATCTTGAAACAGCTATCCTACAATGTATTCGTACACTTGATTTGGAGCGTATGCTTTCGTTCTTCGATGCGATGAAGGCATATATAGAAGAGTATTCGTTGACAAAGGATATTGCGGAACGAATGATTGTGGAAATGACGGTTGTGCTGTACAGACAGTTTGAATATTCGAATTTCTTAGTGGATGGATCACTGGGTGGATTGATTCAAAGACTTCATGAGATGGCAACGCTTCATGAGATGATTCGTGAAGTAAAGGTAACCTTTGAGAAGAGATTGAGAGAGAATAGGGAAAGTAAATCTAAAGAGGATATTCAAATGAACGTGGATAAAGCACAAAAGTATATTTCAAATAACTATCATAAGGAGTTAAGTATTGAAGAGTTATCTGAGTTAGTAGATTTGAGTGCAAGTCATTTTTGCATGATATTTAAACAAGTTTCTGGATATACCTTTTTGGAGTATCTAACGAAGTGTCGAATGGAGAAGGCAAAGTATATTTTGAAGAATACAAGTGTGAAGGTATACCAAATTGCGCCACTTGTCGGTTATCAGGATCCTAAATATTTCACACAAGTATTTAAGAAGGCGACAGGGAAGACACCGTCCGAATTTCGTGATGAGACGGGTTGAAATATAAGAATAAGAGAGGAGACGAATAATGGTTACTTCAATAAATAGAATGGTATTGACAGGTTAGAAATCATCTTATATAATCAACATATGAAAGCACTTTCATATGGAATTTATTTTTGAATGCGCTTTCCGAAAACGTTTCAGTTATATTTCTTCTGAGTATAACTAATGATGAATATCATCAAGTCATGTGCAAGGATTACTAAGGGGATACAACCAGAGTTAATTCATTCTAAAGGGGGATTTACGGTATGAAGGGGAGAACACCGAAAACGTTTGCGATGTTGTTGTTAGCTAGTGCACTACTTGTATCAGCATGTGGTAACAATAATAGTGCTGGCACTAATTCAGGGGACACTAAAGAACCAGCCAAATCTACAAACACAGCAACAGAGACAGGATTAGATACTAGTCCAATTACATTTAGTTTTTTCGGAGCGGATGCTAGTCCTAACTGGAATAAGATGCAAGATGAGGTAGGTAAAGCAATTACAGAGAAAACAGGTGTTACGATTAATGCTGAATATGCGGTGCAAGGTGGCGGGCAAGATAAGATTTCTCTTATGGCTGCCAGCGGTGATTATCCAGATTTGATCTTTGCTAAAGGCGATATTAGTAAGATGGTAGACGCTGAAGCAATGATTGATTTGACAGACTTAATTGAAGAGCATGCTCCTAACCTAAAGAAAATATATGGTGATTACATGGATCGCCTACCATATAGTAGTAAAGATAAAAGCATATATGTTCTTCCGAGTAATGCTCAAGTAGGTCATACTTATTTTGATGCTGGTGGTGGATTTCAAATTCAGCACGAAGTGTTGAAAGAGCTAGGGTATCCTGAAGTGAAGACACTTCAAGATTACGAGGATGTACTGCGAGCTTACGTTGACAAATATCCTACAATCGATGGTCAACCAACGATTCCTTTGACACTAGATGCGGATGATTGGAGAATTATGATCACTGTAACCAATCCAGCGTTCCTTTCAACAGGTGCATCGGATGATGGAGAGTATTACATCGATATTGATACATTCGAAGCTAAACTTCATTACAAACGTCCAGAAGAGAAGGAATACTTCCGTTGGTTGAATCATATGTATAATGTTGGTCTTCTTGACAAGAACACATTCGTACAAAAAAGTGACGAATATAAAGCTAAAATCGCTAGTGGCCGTGTGGTAGGTCTAATTGACCAAGATTGGGGTTACGCAGATGCAGAGAATGCTCTAAAAGCGGCAGGTAAACCTGAAAGAGGGTATGCTCACTTTCCTGTAACACTCTCACCGGATATTGTAGACCATTCCTTCCAAGATACAGGATACATGGCTGGTTGGGGTATAGGAATTACTACTGCTAATGAAGATCCAATTCGTGCTATTAAATTTTTGGATTACTTAGCTTCTGATGAAGGTCAAGTTCTTAGGAATTGGGGCATCGAAGGAACACATTATGTTATAGAAGATGGTAAACGTGTTATTCCTGCAGATGTACTAGATAAGAAGGTTAATGATAATAGTAACTTTATTAAGACAACAGGTATTGATCTGTATTCTACATTCTCTCCTCGTTATGGTGATGGAGTACTAGATCCAACGGGTAGCTACTACACTACGAACTTCCCTGAACAAATCGTAGCTATGTATACTGAAGCTGAAAAGGAAAGTTTGGCAGCATACAATGCTACAACTTGGAAGGATCTATGGCCTTCCTCAGATGAGATGCCTGTGAAACCTTGGGGAGCTGCTTGGGATATAGCTGTTGAAGAAGGTTCACAATATACTGTAACGGTCCAAAAGACTCAAGATATTATTCGAAAACGTATTCCAGAAGCTATCTTAACTACACCTGAGAAATTTGACGCTGTTTACGATGGTATGTTGGTAGAGTTGGACAAAGCTGGTGCGGAGAAGATGGAAGCAGAATATACAGAGTTAGTAAAAGCAAGAGTAGATCTTTGGTCTGGTAAATAACAGATTTATCAAAAAAAATTGATAATAATACTTGAGGGGCTCTCATTTTGAGAGCTCTTTTTCGCTTTATATACTCGGCATTAAATATCTATATTTACAAACATAAGCGTTCAATCGTATCAACGGGCGTGTCATTGATATGACGGATGAATCCTTGAATAGTCTTACGAGTTTTCTGAACCGAGTCAAAGAAGACGTTATTAATAACGGTGGACTTCATCCAGCCACATAGCTCTTCAATCACATTCAAATTTGGATTGTAGGGGGGAAGATAGACTAGTGTAAGTCTACTTGTTGCCGAATATATAGTACCTTTTTCATGATCCTTAAACACTCGCTCTTTCCGCAGTTCATTTCTACTAATCCACTACATAAACTTCTCAACCAAGGGCGCCGCAAGGCGTTTTTCTTATGGAAAAGGACCCCTAAAATAAGGGTGTACAAAATGCGGGGAATGATATATATTGGTAATGAAAGCACTTACAACATTTTTTTAAAGGTTTTCGAAAACGCTTTCTGAACATCATGAATAACATACCTGTATTAAAGATGTATGATTATTAGATATGGGAGGGTTTTATTAAATGAAAAGAAAAACGCCGAAAACATTTGCAATGCTGCTTATCGCAAGTGCGCTACTGATTTCTGCTTGTGGAAACTCCAACACAAATAGCTCCGGGAAAACAGCAGAATCTACGGGGAATTCAACAAGTACGAATGCGGTCAAGGAAGAGACAAATGATATTACTCCAATAAAGTTTACCTTTTTTGGTGCTGATGGTAGTCCGAACTGGAATAATATGAAGGATGATGTTGGACAACTAATCACTGAAAAGACAGGCGTAACCATTAATGCTGAGTATGACATGAATAATGGTGGTGACGATAAGATTGCTTTAATGGCAGCGAGTGGAGACTATCCTGATATCATTTTTCCTAAAGGCAACTTGACCAAATTGGTTGATGCAGATGCTATGATTGATATGACAGACTTAATTGAGGAACATGCTCCTAACTTGAAGAAGTTATATAGTGAGAATCTTAATCGCCTTAAATATAGTACAGCTGATCCAGCCATTTATACGATCCCTACGAATGGATCTGTCGATCAACAGAGTTTTGATGCAACAGGCGGATTCGAAATTCAACATAGAGTGTTGAAAGAACTAGGTTATCCTGAAATTCGCACCACAGCAGATTTTGAGAAAGCTTTAAAAGATTATGTAGCGCTACACCCTGAAACAGATGGTGCTAAAACGATTCCATTATTACTAAATGCTGATGACTGGAAAATTATGATTACGGTTACAAACCCAGCATTTGGTGCAACTGGCTTAGCGGATGATGGAGAATTTTATATTAATCCTGAAACATATGAAGCCAAATTACACTACAAACGTCCGGAAGAGAAAGAATACTTCCGTTGGTTGAACCATATGTACAATGAGGGTCTTCTAGATAAAGATACATTTGTACAAAAAGATGACCAATACCAAGCTAAAATTGCAAGCGGTAGAGTACTTGGATTAATTAGCCAAGAGTGGGAATATGGAAATGCTGAGAATGCCCTTAAAGCTGCTGGGAAAGATGAATATACTTACGGACATTTCCCTGTGACAATGTCTGAAGATATTCTTGATCATTCATTTCAAGCTACAGGGTTCGATGGTTACGGAATTGGTATTACAACGTCTTGTAAAGATCCGGTTCGGGCTATTAAATTTTTAGACTGGATGGCATCTGAGGAAGGTCAGGTACTCAGAAACTGGGGGATTGAAGGGAAGCACTATAATGTAGAAGATGGTGTCCGCGTCATTCCTGCAGATGTTCAAGATAGAAAGATGAATGATAATATAGCTTTCACTAAAGAAAGTGGTATTGGACTCTACTTTGTCTTCAGTGGACACTATGGAGATGGAGTGAAAGATTCAACTGGCAACTATTATACAACGAACTTCCCTGAACAGATTATTGCTAGTTACTCTGATGTTGAGAAAGAATCGTTAGCAGCTTATAACGCTACAACTTGGAAGGACTTATTCCCAGGTGAAGATGAATTCCCAGTAAAAGTATGGGGAGCAGCGTATAACATGCCAGCTCCTAGCGACACAGTCTATACTGTAGCCTATCAAAAGACGCAAGACATTATTCGTAAACGTATTCCAGAAGCAATTCTTGCTAAACCTGAGAAGTTCGACGAAATTTTCGACGGTATGCTTGCAGATTTAGATAAAGTTGGAGCCGTTCAGATGGAACAAAAATATACTGAACATGTTCAAGATAGAGTCAAATTATGGACGGGTCAATGAGACCACTTGTACCAAGAAATGAATAAATAGATAAACAGGCAGTCTAGAGGACATTGTTTCTTTAGCTGCCTGTTGCTATTTGTGGTCGATGAAGGCGCTTAATGATATAATTAATGTTTGCATGAGACTAGAATAGTTAGGAGTGAAATCTATGACAACACGTAATAGGCAAAAGACGATAATGTCTTATTTAGAGCCTGCTTCGAAATGGGAAGAAGCGCTTCCTTTAGGTAATGGACGGATGGGCGCAATGGTATTCGGAGGCATAGAACGAGAAGAGTTTCAGCTGAATGAGGATACACTTTGGTCTGGTTTCCCAAGAGACCATGAACAATATAATAGTTTGCGTTATTTAAGTAAAGCTAGAGAATTAGTGAATGAAGGTAAGTATAAGGAAGCAGAGCAACTGATTAATACGCAAATGTTAGGTAGGGATTCGGAAGCATACCAGCCTTTGGGACATTTAATTATTGAACATGATGCTATAGCAGAAGTTCAGGATTATCAACGCGAGTTAGACCTTAACACGGGTATTGCGCTTACTTCTTTCCGAAGTGGTGAGACCGTATTTACAAGAGAGACATTCATTAGCGCTGTTGATCAAGTCATGGTAGTAACCATGGAGGCAGTAGGCGGGAATGCAAGAATTAATGCGGTTGCACGTCTTGAAAGCCCGCATCAACCGCAAGTTACTGTGAATGATAATCAGGAAGTTGTCCTTGCCGGACGTTGTCCAAGCCATATAGAGTCTAATTACCTCAGGGATCATCCTCAGTCCATTTTATTTGAAGAGGGCTTAGGTGTTAGTTTCAAGTTACATATGGTAGCTGTTGCTCAGGGTGGAACGATTAGTTATGAGAATGACGAATTGCATGTTAACGATGCGCAAGGTGTGACATTCTATCTCACGGCCGCTAGTGACTTTGAGAAATTCGATGTGATGCCTGGCTCCACTGGTAAAGACGTAGGGGGGATATGCTCGGGTGTGTTAGCTGATGCAGTTCGTATGGGGGATCAAGCCATTCGTGACCGACATGTGAAGGATCATACGGAGATGTTCGGACGCGTAGACTTCTATTTAGGAACGAATGAGAATAGTGAACTTCCAACGAATATTCGATTGAAGTCGTATCAGGATGGGGCTCAGGATCCTGGCCTTGAAGCGTTATATTTTCAATATGGGCGTTATCTGTTAATGGCGAGTTCTCGGCCTGGTACACAACCTGCAAATCTGCAAGGGATATGGAATGACCGGATGGAGCCACCTTGGGGTAGCGAGTATACGACGAATATTAATACTGAAATG
Source organism: Paenibacillus sp. FA6 (assembly GCF_051550225.1). Classification (NCBI taxonomy): domain Bacteria; kingdom Bacillati; phylum Bacillota; class Bacilli; order Caryophanales; family Paenibacillaceae; genus Paenibacillus; species Paenibacillus sp. FA6. The sequence continues at coordinate 5,916,494 of NZ_CP188820.1, forward strand.
AATTACTGGTTGGCTGAAATCGGGAATCTTAGTGAATGTCATGAGCCATTGTTCGATATGATCGAAGATATATCCATCGCCGGGCGTCGCACAGCCAAGGTGAATTATCAAGCCCGCGGCTGGACGGCACATCATAACGTAGATATATGGCGGAAGACATCTCCAACGGGTGGGGATGCGAGTTGGGCGTTCTGGCCGATGGGCGGAGTATGGTTGACTGCTCATTTATGGGAGCATTATTTATTTACAGGTGACGGTGAATTTCTGAAGAATAAGGCCTATCCAGTCATGAAGGGTGCCGCTCTATTCTGTCTGGATTGGTTGGTTGAAGGACATGAAGGTTACTTAGTGACGAATCCGTCCACATCGCCTGAGAATAAATTTCTGACTTCAGATGGTGAGGCGAGTAGTGTAGCGATGGCAAGTACGATGGATATGACGCTAATACGTGAATTGTTCACACACTGTCTCGATGCAATAGCGATACTAGAAGTGGATGAAGAGTTAGGGCAAGAGATTTCCACTGCCTACCAACGATTATATCCTTTCAAGATAGGTCAACATGGACAGCTTCAAGAATGGGTTCATGATTTCGAAGAGAGCGAACCTGGTCATCGACACGTATCGCATTTATACGGTGTTTATCCAGGGCGGGAAATCAATCGTTATGAGACTCCGGACCTGCTTCAGGCGGCATTTATTTCTTTAGAGCGCCGTATAAGCAATGGCGGCGGGCACACGGGTTGGAGTTGTGCTTGGTTGATTAATCTCTATGCGAGGTTGTTGGACGCTGAGTCTGCCTATAACTTCGTTCATACATTACTCGCCCGTTCTACACATCCGAATCTATTCGATGATCATCCGCCATTCCAGATTGACGGTAACTTCGGTGGAGCTGCAGGGATGATTGAGATGTTGCTCCAGAGTCATCTGGATGAGATTCACCTACTGCCGGCCCTTCCAAACGAATGGAGCAGAGCCGGTTATATTACAGGTATTAAAGCTCGTGGTGGATTCTTGATTGATATGGAATGGGAAAACTCTAAATTAATTAACGTAAGTATTACTTCTGACAGAGGTGGTATATGTAATCTCCGCTGTAATACATCGTTGGTGCTAGAGGATGGAACGGATATTGGAGAATGGGATTCTCAAACAGAACAGTTTACATTACAAATAGTTACTGCCAAAGAGGACAAGATAATGCTAAGAGCTAAGAGCTAAGATTGATAGGAGGAATCATTCATGACAGAACAATCCTTATCCAGATTGATTGATCACACGCTTCTAAAGGCTGATGCGAAGAAAGAAGAGATTCAAAAGTTGGCTGAAGAGGCTAAAGCCCATCTCTTTGCATCGGTATGTGTGAATCCAGCATGGGTTGCAGTAGCCCATGAGGTGCTGAAGGATACTCCAGAAGTGAAAGTATGTACGGTTATTGGTTTTCCACTTGGCGCATCAACACCTGAAGTTAAGGCGTTTGAAGCGTCCAATGCGATCGCAAACGGAGCAAGTGAAGTGGATATGGTGATCAATATCGGTGCATTAAAAGGGCGTGATGATGTTTTGGTATCACGAGATATTGCAGCTGTCGTTCAAGCGGCTCGTGGAAAAGCGCTCACGAAGGTTATCATTGAGACCTGCCTACTTACAGATGAAGAGAAGGTACGAGCTTGTAAGTTAGCAGTTGCAGCGGGTGCTGATTATGTGAAGACATCAACAGGATTTTCTACCGGTGGAGCAACGAAAGAAGACATTGCGTTGATGCGTGCAACGGTAGGAGCAGATATAGGGGTTAAAGCTTCAGGTGGAGTGCGGAGTGCAGAAGACGCGAAGATCATGATTGCTGCGGGTGCATCGCGAATTGGGACAAGTGGTGGAGTAGCTATAGCTGCTGGAGAGCAAGCTGAAGGAAGCTATTAAGCACAGATTCCTTGATTCAAGAATAGTTCTGTAAAAGAGAGACGGATGGTCAAGCCAAGTACGATAGGGCTGGACTATCCGTCTTTTAATATGGCATTTTTAAGTTGATTTGAAAATAGGGGTACACAAATGATAATAAATGAACTATAATGAACCTATATGAACGTTTGATGTTTTAAAATATGATAAATTGAAAGTGAGGATTTTATAATTATGGAAAATCGCTATGTATCTCATCCCAACGATGTAAAGGTATTTAATACGGATCGCTTACGTGAGGAATTTTTGATAGATCAATTATTTACAACAGATGAACTGGTAACTGTATACACGCATGTGGATCGTTTTATTGTAGGTTCAGCAGTACCAGCTACGAAGGATATTAAGTTAGAAGTGAATCTTAAGGATATCGGAACAGATTATTTCCTTGAGCGTCGTGAGATCGGTATTATTAACGTGGGAAGTAAAGGTATTGTAACGCTTGATGGTACGGAATATGTAGTGGATTCGAAAGAGTGTCTATACGTTGGACTTGGTGTAAAAGAAGTTGTATTTAAGAAGGATGGCGGAGCTCGTTTCTATTTCAACTCTGCTCCTGCACATAAGGCATACCCGACGAAGAAATCAACGCAGGCAGAAGCTACTCCGGCCCATATGGGAAGTATCACCACATCTAACGAACGGACGATCTACAAATACATCCATCCGGACGGTATTCAAAGTTGCCAGCTTGTTATGGGAATGACAGAATTAGATCCAGGTAATATGTGGAATACGATGCCAAGCCATACACATAACCGTCGTTCTGAAATATACTTGTATTTCAATCTACCTGAAGATGGAGTAGTATTCCATATGATGGGTGAACCAGATGAGACGCGGCACTTGGTTGTTAGAAATGAGCAAGCTATTATCTCACCAAGCTGGTCTATTCACAGCGGTGTAGGAACGTGTAACTATACATTTATTTGGGGAATGGCTGGAGAGAACCAAACCTTCAATGATATGGATGCAGTAGCTATGCAAGATCTGCGTTAATTGATATAGAAAGCGATGAAACTTTATGAGTCCCTTGAAACGACATGAAAAAATTATGGAGGTCCTGATCTCGGGCCAAGAAGTTACGGTTGTAGCATTGAGTGAAATGTTACAGGTGACGGGTAAAACGGTGCGTGACGATCTCGCCAAGCTGGAGAGTATGGGTCTACTGACAAGAGTCCATGGTGGAGCGATATTAGCTCAGAATGATCAGTATGGGATTTTAACCAATAAAGGTGTAACCGATAAGAATAGTTCAGAGAAGGTCCAAATTGCTAAGCGTGCACTTCAGTACATCGTACCTGGTGATATTATTGCGTTGGATGGTGGGAGCACGACGCTAGAAATTGCTAAGCGTTTGGATAATCAACCATTGACGGTCATTACGAATGATCTATTCATTATTAATGAATTGACTCGGAAAGATCAGATTATGCTTGTCGTTCCTGGCGGATCACGTGTGCGTAACGTATTAGTGAGTGAAGATGCTCCGCGTATGATTTCAGAACTGAATATTCACAAAGCGTTTGTTTCGGCAACAGCAGTAGATCCTGAGTTCGGTTTGTCGATTTATACGGGGGATTTGGTTCCTTTTAAAAAAGCGCTAATTGAAACGGCTCAGCAGGTGTATTGCGTCGTTGATCATATTAAATTTGGTCAATTTGCTCTTAGAACGTTTGCGACATGCTCAGATGTAGATGCGATTATTACGGATAACGGTATTTCGGAACAGATGGCCGAGAGATTTAGAGAATCCGGTATTACACTAGACTACAAATCGTAGGAGGAACGGATCATGGGGTTATTTGATTTAACTGGTAAAGTAGCTGTCGTTACAGGAGGCGGAAGTGGTCTTGGTCAGGGAATAGCGATCGGACTTGCGGAAGCAGGGGCAGATATTGTCTCTATATCCTATTCAAGTAGCGATGAGACGATACAAGCTGTTGAGAGTCTGGGACGTAAAGCCTCCGCAATTAAGGCTGATCTTAGTGATGAAACAGTGCTGGAAAGTGTATTTAATGAAGCGCTAGGTTTCTTCGGGAAAGTAGATATATTGGTTAATAATGCGGGAATTATTCGCCGTGTAGCCGCAGCTGACCACCCAGCTCAAGATTGGCATGATGTCATTAGTCTGAACTTGAATAGTGTATTCTTCCTATGTCAATTAGCGGGTCGTCATATGATTGAACGCGGTAGTGGTAAGATTATTAATATCGCTTCTATGCTGACGTACCAAGGCGGAATTAACGTTCCAGGATACACAGCGAGTAAGCATGCCGTTGCAGGAATTACGAAGGCATTGGCGAATGAATGGGCATCTAAAGGCATTCAGATCAATGCGATTGCACCGGGTTATATGGCAACAGACAATACTTCTGCTATTCGTGCTGATGAGAATCGCTCGAGAGATATTCTAGCTCGTATTCCTGCATCACGTTGGGGAACGCCAGCTGATCTGAAAGGTCCTGCTGTATTCCTAGCATCGGACGCATCAGACTACATGAATGGCCATGTCGTTTGTGTAGACGGTGGATGGATGGCCCGTTAAACGAAGGATTACTTCATTTAGAGCCGAAGGAATATGATAATTGATGTTAGCTCAAATAACCCTTACGATGAATCTATCGGAAGGGTTATTTGATATCACTTTTCGGATGCGTTAAGTGTGAATAAACCTTTTCAAATGCAATGATTTATGAGAAGATGTGGAAAGTACAACGATTAGTGAGAGTTCAAAAACTCAGGTTTTCACCATTAAGAGGGTATCATTTTTTCAATTGATAAGGGAGGCTTTACCATGTCCGAAGAAAAGAGTTTATCGTTTGAGACCTTGGCCGTTCACGCAGGTCAGGAAATAGATCCTACCACATTGTCACGAGCAGTTCCGCTGTATCAGACTACTTCTTATGGATTTCAGGATAGTGAACATGCTGCTAATTTGTTTGCACTAAAGGAGTTCGGAAATATCTACACTCGGATCATGAACCCTACTACGGACGTGTTCGAGCAACGTATTGCTGCTCTCGAAGGTGGCGCAGGTGCGTTAGCAACTGCATCGGGACAAGCAGCCATCACATTCTCGATTCTTAATATTGCTGGAGCAGGGGATGAGATTGTATCTTCATCCAGTCTATATGGAGGAACATATAATTTGTTCGCTAATACACTGTCGAAATTAGGGATTAAGGTCCATTTCGTAGATTCGAATGATCCCGAGAATTTTCGCGCGGCGATTACGGACAAGACAAAGGCGCTTTATGCGGAGACGATTGGTAATCCCCAAGGAAGCATCCTTGATATAGAAGCAGTTGCGAAGATTGCCCATGAACATGGCCTTCCTCTCATTGTAGATAATACATTCCCAAGTCCTTACTTACTTCGTCCCATCGAACATGGGGCTGACATTGTTGTTCATTCAGCAACGAAGTTTATTGGAGGTCACGGTACTTCCATTGGTGGTGTCATTGTTGACGGAGGTAAGTTCGATTGGAAAGCTAGTGGTAGATTCCCTGGGCTTACTGAACCGGATCCAAGCTACAATGGCGTAGTCTATACTGAAGCTGTGGGGCCTATAGCATACATTATCAAAGCTCGTGTTCAATTGTTAAGAGATATGGGTTCTTGCATCTCACCATTTAACTCTTGGATGCTTATACAAGGTATAGAGACATTACATCTGCGGATGGAACGTCATAGTGAGAATGCGCTTAAAGTAGCTCAATATTTAGAAAATCATGCTGATGTAGAATGGGTTAGTTACGCAGGTCTACCAAGCCATTCATCCTATGAACTCGCCAAGAAGTATTTGCCTAAGGGACAAGGTGCCATCCTGACATTTGGGATTAAGGGCGGTACGGAAGCTGGTCGTAAATTAATTGAAAGTGTGAAGTTATTCTCACACTTGGCGAATGTTGGTGATTCGAAATCCTTGATTATTCATCCCGCTAGCACAACGCATGCACAACTGTCGGAAGAAGAACAGCTCGCAGCAGGTGTCAGACCGGAAATGATTCGCCTATCTGTAGGAACAGAATTTATTGGTGATATTGTGGATGATCTGGAACAAGCCATTCAAAATAGTCAGAAATAATAAATAGTAAGAACGTTCATTTTGAAAGAGCATCTCACCAGCCGAATGGCTGGTGGATGCTCTTTTTGTGTGCCCAAATGTGAGCTTTGTTGTTTACTTGTTCTCAACAAAGGGATATAATATAATCACAAAGTTGCATCAGGTAAAAATAATTGCATATGTACAAGAAATGATTCTCATTCTCATTGACCATGCTGCTCCGGATAATCCGGAGCAGCATGTGTCATTTTTAGGGAAGTAATAATGCAATTCATTCTCAATAAGGAAGGTGACTAATGATGGAAAACGCTCAGAGAGCTTCATCCAGAATGGACTTAGCTCAAGCTCAGAACAAAGGGAATACTCCAAATCCACATAGAAAAGGGAAATTCGATCTACGGAGCATGCTTAGCAATAAAGAGATGCTCGCTGCACTAGGGAGTGGGGTGCTTACTCTTATAGCTTGGTCAGTGGGCCATTCATATGAATACCTATCCATTCTATTGTATGTTACAGCCTACGCGCTGGGTGGATGGATCACAGCTAGGGAAGGAATCAAGACGTTGATTCAAGAACGCGATCTTGATGTGAATCTACTGATGATCGCGGCTGCTATGGGTGCTGCTTCAATCGGATATTGGAACGAAGGGGCATTGCTGATTTTCATATTCGCCTTCAGTGGGGCGTTAGAGAGTTACACGATGGAGAGGAGCAAGAAAGATATCTCTTCATTATTGGCATTGAAGCCGGAGACTGCTTTGCGTATTGATAATGGAGAAATGAAGAAAGTAACGATTGATCAGCTCCAGATTGGGGATCTCTTTCTCGTTAAGCCAGGTGAATTGATTCCTGCTGATGGTCGTGTTGAACGAGGATATTCTGCCGTTAATCAAGCCTCCATAACCGGTGAGCCGATTCCTGTGGACAAAACAGCAGGGGATGACGTATTTGCCGGTACGATTAACGGAGAGGGTGTACTCTATGTTGAGGTAACGAAATCAGCTGAATCTACGGTATTTGCCAAAATTATTAAATTGGTCGAAGAAGCAGAAAGTGAAGTGCCGAATTCTCAACGTTTTATTAAACGCTTTGAATCGATCTATGCACGCGTAGTGGTCGTGGTAACCTTGGCTGTGATTGTTCTTCTACCATTAGTATTAGGATGGACTTGGGAAAATTCCTTCTATAAAGCGATGGTATTTCTAGTTGTTGCATCTCCATGTGCGCTAGTCTCGTCTATTATGCCCGCTATGCTGTCAGCCATTTCGAATCGGGCGCGTAAAGGGATTCTTTTTAAAGGTGGAGCTCATGTGGAGAACTTAGCGTTGACGTCCGTAGTTGCATTTGATAAGACGGGCACACTTACGCTCGGTACACCGCAGGTAACAGACTTTATCGTTGATGAAACGTATGACCGTGATGAACTTCTCACCATATGTGCTTCTGTGGAGCAGTTATCAGAGCATCCACTAGCAAAGGCTATTGTACTCAAAGCGAAAGAAGAAGTTAGGGGCTTAATGTTAAAAGAAGTTGAAGCCGTTCAATCGATAACAGGTTGGGGAATGTCAGCTGAGGTGGAAGGAAGTCTGTGGAAGATTGGTAAGAGTAACGTGCTAGATAAGGTTACCGTTGAATCTATGTGGTTGGAACACAGAAGTAATCTGATGAACCAAGGAAAGACAGTCTCGGTCATTATGAATGGTACTCGTGTCTTTGGTCTAGTTGCTTTTCAGGATACGATTCGTCCTAAGGCAGCACTTGCTGTAAAGTCATTGCAGGCTCTAGGTATTCAGGTTGCAATGCTTACAGGAGATCATGAGGATACAGCACAAGTGATTGGTAAACAGATCGGTGTGGACTTTGTTTATGCAGACCTACAACCTGAAGCCAAGGTAACTCATATTAAACAACTGAGAGAGAAATTTGGGCATGTGGTCATGGTGGGTGATGGCGTTAATGATGCACCAGCGCTAGCAACTGCAACAGTGGGAATCGGTATGGGAATGAACGGAAGCGGGACAGCTTTAGAAGTCGCGGATGTTGTCCTAATGAACGATAATATCGAGGAGATTGCTAGTACCATCAAGTTAGCACGACGTGCGCAAAGAATCATTAAACAGAATATGGTATTCGCAATCAGCGTGATTTCTCTGTTAATTATAAGCAACTTCTTCGGGGATATTGCTCTTCCATTCGGCGTAATAGGGCATGAAGGCAGTACTATTTTAGTTATCTTGAATGGATTGCGACTTCTGAAATGATCTGTAACAGATATGTTGACAAATCAATTTTTTTGAACCATAATAGTTACTAGATGATAATTATTCTAAACAAATATTTATTAAATTCTTTTTCTTTAAATTAGGAGGATATATAATGTACAAATCTATTATTGTAGGGACAGGACCTGCGGGGTTAACTGCCGCGATATATTTGGCTCGTGCCAATATGAAACCACTTGTCATCGAAGGACCGCAACCGGGCGGACAATTAACAACAACAACTGAAATTGAGAACTTTCCAGGATTCCCCGATGGGATTATGGGTCCAGACCTGATGGACCAAATGCGTAAACAAGCTGAGCGTTTCGGTGCAGAATTTCGCACAGGATGGGTGAATAGTGTAGAGCTTGGGGAACGTCCATTCAAATTGGATGTAGAAGGAATCGGTGAACTAGTGACTGAGACACTTATTTTATCCACTGGGGCAACGGCTAAATACTTAGGAATCCCAGGTGAGCAGGAGAATATTGGACGTGGTGTTAGTACATGTGCAACCTGTGACGGCTTCTTTTTCCGTGGGAAAGAGATTGTAGTTATTGGAGGTGGTGATTCAGCGCTGGAGGAAGCGAACTTCCTAACAAGATTTGCATCGAAAGTAACTCTTGTTAACCGTCGTGAGGAATTACGTGCATCGAAGATTATGCAGGATCGTGCTCGTGCTAATGATAAAATTCAATGGTCTCTGAATCGTACCCCTCTAGAAGTTTCGGTCGGTGAGAAGGGTGTTAATGGAATTAAAGTATTGAACAATGAGACGGGCCAAGAAGAATTGATTGAAGCTAGTGGTGTGTTCGTAGCGATTGGTCATCATCCGAATACGGCATTTCTTGGCGGGAAGATCACGACGGATGAGAATGGGTATATTGTCGTGACACCAGGAACAACGGAGACGAATATCCCGGGTGTATTTGCTTGTGGTGATGTTCAGGATACGAAGTATAGACAAGCTATTACCGCAGCGGGTACGGGCTGTATGGCAGCTATGGATTGTGAGAAATATATCGAGAGCCTTGAATATAACACGGTTAAGATTTAATATATGGATTAGAAATATGAATACGAAAAGTTTATATAAAGGAGATTTTAATATGGAAAATGTTATTGTGTATACTAGCTCGAATTGCCCTCATTGTCGTCAAGTGAAAGGATATTTGGCTGACAAAGGAATTCAATATGAAGAACGTAATATTGAGGAGAATGATGACTTCGCTCAACAAGTTTGGGATATGGGCCTGAGAGCCGTTCCTGTGACAGTCATAGGTGAGCACCGGATTGTGGGTATGAACACAACTCAGTTCAATAAAGCATTGAATCCAGAGGCTTAATCGATATCTTTTCAAAAAAGGCTTCACCTTCCATCTAGAGGAGGGTGAAGCTTTTTTGCAAATATAAAAAAGTATTAGTTTCACTTTATACTCTGTTACTTATATTTCCGCTGAGACGGGCACCGTCCTCAAAAAAGGACGGTGCAGCCGTTTCTACTTGTGTAACATGGTGTTAAAAGAATATCCACATGATGATTTGGAATACTAGATAGGTCATTATGCCTGAAAGGATAAGCATGAAACCAGTTTTACGTTTACCTTCGAAAAAACGCAAAATAGCTAGGCTGAATAATGGAGCAATCACGAGTAGAAATAATAATACAGTAATGAACATTTGTGACGAGATGTTGGAAGTATCAACGTAGGTCAAGGAAGTTCTCCTCATTTCTATATGGATATGACAATAATCACAATCGTTATTTCTATTATAGCGAAACCTACGTCCAACGGCGGTATAAAAAAAGGCGAATATGCGACGAATTTAATAGTTACAGTTACAGTGCGAGTTCAAAAGATGGCTTATTGCACTTCCTCTTACAGTGTAACTCGAACGTGACCAAGAAATAAGGAGACTGCAGCATAAGATGCTCCAAGCATGGCAGAACGGCTACCAAGTGCGGAGAATTGAATCTGTAATTGATTTCGATGGTAAGGTAAAGTACGTTCTGCAACAACATTCTGCAATGATGTTTCTAACCAATCCTTAGCATCGGCAAGAGGACCACCAATAATGATAAGTTCCGGATTGAAGCTATTGACTATATTGGTAATTCCAATTCCAAGATAGCGTCCAATCTCAGTGTATAAGTTAAGAATGTCCGTCTCTTGTTGAAGCGCATATGGAATGAGTTCACGAGTTGAACGGGCAGGTAAATGTCTCGATTGATCGTCGTAAGCGATCTCTGAAGCATATAATTCCCAACAACCTCGGTTCCCACAAGAGCATTTGCGACCATTAGATTCAATAGTCATGTGACCGGTCTCTCCAGCATAGCCTCGAGCACCTTTGTATAGTTCTCCGTCGATGATAATACCTGACCCAATCCCCATACCCGCACTGATATAGATGAGATGACGAACATCAACGCCAGCACCATAATGAAGTTCACCTTCGGCACCTGCATTAGCTTCATTATCTATCGTTACTGGGATACTGAATGTTTCTTCAAGGATCGGCTTTAACGGAATCTTCTCCCAACCTAGATTGGGTGCGAATAGTATAGTGCCATCTTCATCGACCATCCCGGGTACACCAACTCCAATGCCTACAATACCATGTGGAGAGGTGGGAGCTTGCAACATAAGAGAGCGAATAGCCTTATTCATTTCTTCTAGGACAAAAGAAAAATCACGATCGAGTAGTCGTATGCTATATTCAGCAACGATCTCGTCTTCTAAATCAGTTAATATACCCGTTAAATGGGTCACGCTAAGCTCTATACCAATGGCGTGTCCAGCAGTTCGATGAAAGATAAGCATAGTTGGCTTACGCCCACCACTAGATTTGCCAGGCCCAATTTCCTCGACGAGGTAGTTCTCGAGCAATTCAAGTACAAGGTTAGAAACGGTGGCTTTGTTGAGGCCTGTCATTTCAGATACCCGTATGCGTGATAGTGGACCATACCGGCGGATCGTATCGAGTACGATAGACTTGTTTATTTTTTTAACCAGCGTTTGATCACCAGTGATTTTCATGTAAATAGTACACATCCTTTGCAGAAAACGATTGAAAAACAAGACTTAGTTTATCCGATAGACAAAGTATAGCAGATATGATAGGATAGCGATATTACAATAGTACAATATTAGTTCAAATATGAGGAGGACATCATTCATGGCCTATTTTGATCAAGTTGGAAAAATTGCTTACGAAGGTAACGGTTCTACTAATCCTTTTGCATTTAAAAATTATAACCCAGAAGAAGTGATTGCTGGTAAAACGATGGAAGAGCATTTTCGTTTCGGTATGGCATATTGGCATACTTTGACTGCGGGAGGTTCCGATCCGTTCGGTGCCAACACTGCTGTTCGTCCTTGGGATAAATATACTGGTATGGATCTTGCCAAAGCTCGCGTTGAAGCAGGATTTGAATTTATGGAAAAATTGAGCCTGCCATTCTTCTGTTTCCACGATCTAGACATCGCTCCAGAAGGAAACAATCTTCGTGAATTCCAAAGTAACATTGATGTTATCGTTGGATTGATTGAAGATCAAATGAAAGCAACTGGCAAGAAGTTGCTCTGGAATACAGCAAATATGTTCACGAATCCTCGCTTCATGCATGGTGCGGCATCAACGAACAACGCTGATGTTTACGCACATGCGGCAGCACAAATTAAGAAGGGTCTTGAAGTTGGTAAACGTCTAGGCGCTGAGAACTATGTGTTCTGGGGCGGTCGTGAAGGTTACGAAACTCTTCTTAACACGGATATGCAATTGGAACAAGACAACTTAGGTCGTATGTTCCACATGGCTGTAGATTATGCTAAGGAAATCGGATTTGATGCTCAATTCTTGATCGAGCCTAAACCGAAAGAGCCTACGAAACACCAATATGACTATGATGCAGCTACTTCTATTGCATTCTTGCAAAAATACGGCTTGGATAAACACTTCAAACTGAACCTTGAAGCTAACCATGCTACACTAGCTGGACATACGTTTGATCATGAAATTCGTGTAGCTCGTATTAATGGTATGTTGGGTTCATTGGATGCTAACCAAGGAGATATGCTTCTTGGATGGGATACTGATGAATTCCCTACCGATATCTACGATGCTACACTTACAATGTATGAAGTTCTTAAGAATGGCGGAATTGGTCGTGGTGGCGTAAACTTTGATGCTAAAGTACGTCGTGCATCCTTCGAGCCAGAAGATTTGTTCTTATCACATATTGCAGGTATGGACACTTATGCTAAGGGATTGAGAGTCGCTGCTAAGTTGATTGAAGATCGCGTATTTGAGAACGTTATTGAAACTCGTTATAGCAGCTTTAGCGAAGGTATCGGAGCAGATGTTGTGTCCGGAAAAGCTACTTTATCATCACTTGCTGAGTATGCTCTTAACAATGAGAACCCACGCAAGAACGTTTCAGGACGTCAAGAGCACTTGAAAGCAACATTGAACCAATATATCTACGCATAAAAAATAGTTTTAAGGGCCGCCGCTCCTTTCCCATGGGAAGGCGGCGGTCTTCTTTTATCATTCATCCATTCATTCATTTCCACATAGGAGGGGTATTATGAGTTATGTTATTGGGGTTGATCTGGGTACAAGCGCTGTGAAGACAGTACTTGTAGATCGCGAAGGCCGTGTGGTATACGAAGTGTCGGAAGCGTATCCTTTACTTCAACCAAAGCCTGGTTATAGTGAGCAAGATCCTGAAGAATGGGTAGACAAGACTCTTATTTCTCTTCACAAAATGATGAAGGACTCAGGCGTGAAGCCTTCGGAAGTAGAAGGACTAAGCTTCTCAGGTCAGATGCACGGGTTAGTATTGGTTGATGATGCTGGACAAGTGCTTCGTAATGCTATTCTATGGAATGATACGCGTACGACTCCACAGTGCCGTAAGATTGAGAAGGTATTAGGTGCCGATCTTCTACAAATTGCACGCAATCGGGCTTTGGAAGGATTCACTTTACCCAAAATTCTGTGGGTGCAAGAGCATGAACCAGAAGTCCTTAAGAAAGCAGTATTATTCCTACTACCTAAGGATTATGTAAGATTCCGTTTAACAGGCGACTATGCTATGGATTACTCTGATGCCGCAGGAACATTATTACTTGATGTAGCTGGTAAGAAGTGGAGCGAAGAGATTGCGACTGCATTCGACCTGCCTGTATCCATTTGTCCACGGTTGGTTGAATCCTTCGACCTAGTGGGCACCTTACTTCCTGAAATCGCTGAGAAGTCTGGATTGCTTCCAACAACGAAGGTATTTGCAGGTGGAGCGGATAATGCTTGTGGTGCCATTGGCGCTGGTATTCTAAGTGAAGGTCAGACGATGTGTAGCATCGGTACTTCGGGAGTTATTCTTTCTTATGAAGAACGTAAGAATTTGGATTTCGAAGGGAAAGTTCACTTCTTTAACCATGGGGAGAAAGATGCATTCTACATTATGGGTGTTACATTGGCTGCTGGTTATAGTCTGCAGTGGTTCAAAGAAACATTCGCAGCGGATCTCACTTTCGATCAAATGCTTGAGGGAATCGACAGTATCCCAGCGGGTAGTGGGGGTTTGCTCTTCACGCCATATATCGTGGGTGAACGTACGCCGCATCCAGATGCGAACATTCGTGGTAGTTTTATAGGAATGGACGCAGGACATAAACGTGCACATTTCGCTCGCTCTGTGATGGAGGGAATTACGTTCTCACTGAAGGAATCCATTGATATTCTACGTGCGTCTGGGAAGACGATATCTGAAGTGATCTCCATTGGTGGCGGTACGAAGAATGAGAATTGGCTACAAATGCAGGCTGACATTTTCAATGCGACGATTCTGAAGCTAGAAAGTGAACAAGGACCAGCAATGGGAGCAGCCATGCTTGCTGCATACGGAAGTGGTTGGTTCCCATCTCTTCAAGAATGTGCATCGCATTTCTTACGAACTGCCAAGTCATATGTACCGAATCCAGACACAGTGGCTGTATATGAGAAATTATTCAGTGTTTACCAAGAAGTGTACGGACAAACTCGTGATTTGAATGATAAATTAGCTGCATTTCGTCAGTAATTTAGTTATATAAATGGGCTGGTTGCTGCCATTCTCCTTCTATTAAATGAAGAGGAATGGCGGCTTTTTGTGTTTGGTATCGTTAGATGTATTTTTAGATAATTGAAGCATATATATAATGGTACTCATGACGTTCTAGTAAGCATACTATGTTACAATATGTGTGTGTGAAATAAGTATAGAAGGGCAGGGTATTCATGATAATAGTCGGCAAACGGCTCGTTAAAGCACTGATAATCGGTACCCTGATGGCTGTTGCTGTTCCGTCTACCGTTGACTTTGAACTAGCATATGCGGCTTCTAAATCTATGGTCGTGAGATCGGTAAGTGATATTCAGCAAGTTCTACTAACAGCAATGAATGGGCATCAAGTGGATGTTAAGTTTACATATAAAGGTAAGACGAGTTCGCTTAAAGACCAATTGAAACAGGCATTGGATCAAGCGATGGAGAGCGATCCATATATTAATTATACGATTGCAAGTTATGGTTACTCCTACCGGGGGAGCTCTAATGCAGCAGATGTAAGTGTGAAACTGAGTTATCGCGAAACAGCTCAAGAAACGGCTTATGTGGAGAATACAGTGAAGAATGTGCTGAAGGAGATTATTATTCCTGGCATGAATGATCATGAGAAAGTGAAAGTAATCCATGACTGGATTGTTACCCATTTGAAGTATGATACGACATTACAGAAATATACCGCCTATGATGGCCTAAGCACGGGGAGTACAGTTTGTCAGGGATACTCCCTATTGACCTATAAAATGTTGAAGGAAGCGGGAATCCAGAATAGAATTGTCGAGGGAACTGCCACACCTGAGGGTAGCAAAAAGAGTCAGTTGCATGCGTGGAATTTGGTGTTAGTGTCGGGTAATTGGTACCATTTGGATACGACTTGGGATGATCCGGTCCCGGACCAGAAGAATATCGTAAGTACGGGATACTATTTACGCAATGATAAGCAAATGCGTAAGGATCACAGTTGGACCAAGCCTTATCCAGCAGCAGAAATATTATATAGGGAAACGTTGTCCACACTTGTTAAACAAGGAGGAAGTAAGTCGTCTTTTTATAAAAAACTGGAGAAGGATCTTCAATATCAGTTGTATGAGAAAAGTGAGATTGTAACCTCAACGGAGCAATTGATAGCTAAGGCAAAGGAAATGATACAACAAGGTAACCATTCGCTACTATTTCGATTTCAAGGTAGTGAGTCTGCATTGATTGATGAGCTTCAATACTTATATTCGTTAGATATTAAGGGAATCTCATATCAACATAGTCCCTTTGAAGAGACCGGTGATCTGAAGGTGTATGTTACTTGGAAATAAGTAAGGATACAAGAGACTGATGCACAGAAAACAGCAGGTCAAGGTTATCCTTGACCTGCTGTTTAGTATTTCTTATGATCGAGTTCGCTTGGCCATCTGTTGCCATATCGTCCCAGCGGCTTCTTCGCCAGATTCGATCCGTTCAAGAGCCATTCTCGCTTGTAGACTGACTTCGAATTCGGGGTCATCCACGGCAGCTTCTAGAGCTGCACGTGCCGATTCAGTTCCTACTTCATATAGGAATCGAGCCGCACGCCAACGAACAATTTTGCTACTATCCTTCAATGATTCCGTCATCGCTGGAGTGGCTTTCGCATCTCCGATGTCGGATAATGTGTCACCAGCGGCACGACGAATAGCCGCGGACTTATCCTTAAGGGCAACGTATAATAGCTCCATCGCTTCTGAAGAGCCAAGATCTCCAAGATAGATGATCGCAAGACGACGGATGGCCACTTTGGCATCGTGAAGTGTAGTTCTAATGAAATGGATTCGTTCATCTGATGGTGTCATCCCGTCAAGTGCCGCATAACGAATACGCCAATCACTATTCTGAAGAGCATCTTCAAGCTCTTGATCACTTAGTTCTATACGTTTCTCCATAAATTCTTCGTCACTAGCTCCATGTGCAATGGCCTGCTGAATGACCTTTTCAAGGCGTTCGGGAGGATAGGCTGCTTCAAGTTCTTGCTCTACTTCACGTGCAATGTCCTCTAATTCACCATAACGAACACCATAATCAGAAAGCTTACGTTCCTTAATCATGGTTGCTATGGCAACAGCCGTTACCGCCTGAGTGAATCGCTCAGAAAGAGCAATACGTTCTTCGCGACCTTCAGCCTTTACGCGAATCTGCATGGGAATGCCACGGAAATATTGTACAAGAACTTCAGCGTCACCGTAGTGTTGTCCCGATTCGGTATCAACCTCTGACCATGTCGTAGTTAGACCATCTTGTCCAAGTCGTTCTTGTAGCTCACCTAAGATAGCTGACCAATCAGCGTTACCTTTACGTTCAAGTGCTGCGAAATCAGTGGTGTGGAATACGCTTTTGACACCTGGGATATGGAGCATTTCCCGTATCCATGCTGGGGCAGAACGTTCATTATCCAGCGTATATGTTTTCCGTAACCCCGTCTCTATAGTTTCATCCAAATGGAGCTTCATTGTATTGGGGCTTGGTGTTGGTTCTATAAAGGTTATCTTCATATGATCAGCACATCCTTTCTTATCTTTAAAGAGGTTGTTCAAAAAGTCATCTTTTGATCACGAAGGTTATCAGGAGGCGTATTCGACATCGAAGATTGAATTCAGCCGGTCCTTCCGGTGCTCACGTAGGTACTGCCTACGCTCCGCTCCTCACTCCCTATCTTCATCCAATCTTCTCGATGCTGAAAAGTTGACTTATTGAACTCTCATTAGAATAGTTTACCTCATTTTCAACTTAATAAAAAATAATAGGGTCTGGATTAGACTTAGATTAGGCAACACATTTGTGGTATAATGTAAATAGCTAAATTTGAAGGGAATGGATTATTTCATGATCAGTACAAGCGGCGTGACTCTTCGTTATGGAAAGCGCGCACTTTTTGAAGATGTAAACATAAAATTCACACCAGGCAATTGTTACGGTCTTATTGGAGCGAACGGTGCTGGTAAGTCAACATTTCTGAAGATTTTATCAGGAGAGATTGAAGCGAACTCAGGTGATGTTCATATGACACCAGGAGAACGTATGGCAATACTCAAGCAGAACCATTATGAATATGATGAATTCCCTGTACTCGAAGTTGTTATTATGGGGCATATTCGTCTATACGAAATAATGAAAGAGAAGGATGCTCTATATGCTAAATCTGACTTCTCAGAAGAAGATGGTCTTCGTGCTGGTGAGCTAGAGGGGGAATTCGCAGAGCTGAACGGCTGGGATGCAGAACCAGATGCGGGAGCACTCTTAATAGGTCTTGGTATTCCACGTGAACTTCACGATAAGAAGATGATTGAACTCAGTGGTAACGAGAAGGTTCGCGTATTGTTGGCGCAAGCGTTGTTTGGTCGTCCAAATAACTTGCTACTCGATGAGCCTACCAACCATTTGGATCTTGAATCGATCGGCTGGCTAGAGAACTTCTTGATGGATTATGAAGGTACTGTTATCGTAGTATCCCATGACCGTCACTTCTTGAATAAAGTATGTACCCATATAGCGGATATTGATTTCGGTAAAATTCAGATGTACGTAGGTAACTATGACTTCTGGTACGAATCAAGCCAGCTTGCTTTACGTTTGTCACGGGATTCGAACAAGAAGAAAGAAGAGAAGGTGAAAGAACTACAAGCCTTTATTCAACGCTTCTCAGCGAATGCCTCGAAGTCTAAACAGGCAACTTCACGTAAGAAACAGCTTGAGAAAATTACGTTAGATGATATTCGTCCATCTAGCCGTAAATACCCGTTCTTACATTTCAAACCAGAACGTGAGGCAGGTAAGCAACTTCTTACAGTTGAAGGCCTAGGCAAATCAGGTAACGAAGAATTAGTGCTGGATAATGTGAATTTTGTAGTCAACAAGGGTGACAAGATTGCACTGGTTGGTCCGAACAGTCTTCCCAAATCAACGCTGTTTGACATTCTGATGAATGAACAACCTGCGGATTCAGGTGAATACACATGGGGAATTACGACAACTCAAGCCTATTTCCCTATAGACAACTCACGTTATTTCGATGGCGTGGATATGAACTTGGTAGATTGGCTACGTCAGTATTCAGCAGATCAAGATGAAACATTCCTACGTGGATTCTTGGGACGTATGTTATTTGCAGGGGAAGAGGCTTTGAAGAAAGCGAGCGTCCTCTCAGGTGGAGAGAAAGTACGTTGTATGTTAGCCAAGATGATGCTAAATGGTGCTAACGTTCTTATATTCGATGAACCGACGAATCACTTGGATCTGGAATCTATTACAGCACTCAATAATGGACTTACTGATTTTGATGGAACGATTCTGTTTACATCCCATGACCATCAGTTCATACAAACGATTGCTAATCGGATTATAGAGATTACACCAACTGGAATTATCGATCGCTCGATGAGCTATGATGAATATTTGGAGAATGAAGAAGTAAAAGCACTGCGTGAACAGATGTACCCGGTAGAAGCATAATCAAGAAGAATTGTGACCCGTAAGTTGGATACTTTGAAAAAAGTGACCACTTACGGGTCATTTGTGTTTAATCGCAAAAGGGAGTTACTTATTCTCTGAGAGTTAGATAAGCAGCAATATCGACTTCATCACTCGTATGAAGCATCTTTGATTAGTGTTGTTGATTAGTATCATATTTAGTTGATCTGTCAGATAGTAAAATAAAGTGTTTTTTTGTAAGATTACGTTAGTCGGAAAACACAGAGGAGGATATGACATGGCACAGCTTTCCGTAAATAAAGTGGTGGAACCCAATCCACCTTTACGGCCACCGAGAAATATAGTGAGTACATTTTTCAAACAAATAGACTTACAGTTAATGGTTCTTCCAGCTCTGGCACTTATTTTACTCTTCAGTTATGTTCCCATGTATGGGGTTATGATTGCGTTTCAGGATTATAAAATAGGCAGCAGCTTCATTAGTAGTCCTTTTGTCGGATTCAAACACTTCATCTATTTCTTTAATTCACCAGATTTTATGTTGATTATGAAGAACACGATTGTGATCAGTTTACTGAAGTTTGGTATTGGATTTCCTGCACCGATCATTCTAGCCTTAATGCTTAACGAAGTCCGAAAAGCAAAATTCAAACGAATTGTGCAGACCATTACTTACTTGCCTCACTTTATGTCCTGGGTTATCCTGGGCGGACTAGTAGGCTCCATGCTCGCTACAGATAATGGTAGCATCAATATACTACTAGAAAAGCTAAATCTAATTAAAGAACCAGTTAACTTTCTATCTATGCCGGAATATTTCAGAACTATTCTAATTACAACAAACGTATGGAAAGAGATTGGCTTTGGTTCCATTGTTTATCTGGCAGCCATTGCGGGGATTGACCCTAGTACATATGAGGCAGCTTCAATAGACGGAGCAAGTCGTTTAAAACAAATATATCTGATAACGCTTCCATCAATTATGCCTGTTGTTGCAATCTTCATGATTCTAGCCATCGGGAACCTGTTGAGTGCTGGGTTTGAAGACATTCTCATTCTAGCATCCAATCCGGCGCTTAGAGATGTGTCCGATGTCATTGATACTTATGTCATACGTGTCGGGATAAACAATTACCGATATTCCTATGCTACTGCCGTTGGCCTGTTCAAAGCTATCATTAGTGTAGGTCTTCTCACGATGGCTAACTATGTAGCTAAGAGATCCGGCAACAGCTTATGGTAAATATGACAGAAGTAAAAGGGGTGCATGTTGATGCGTGACAGTTTAGGCGATCGTCTGATGGTTATCTTCATCTATACGTTTCTCATAGTGTTGGCCATTTCAACACTTTATCCATTCTTGAATTCGCTTGTGATCTCATTCAATCAGGGATTAGATACCGCACAAGGTGGTATCACACTCTGGCCACGAGAATTCACATTAGAGAACTATGCCATTGTCTTTCAGGATGAACGTTTAATGAAAGGGTTTTATATATCTGTCTTGCGTACAGTGGTTGGTACTGTAACGGCCATTTTAGCAACAGCTATTTTCTCATACGGCATGTCAAAGAAAGAACTAGTAGGGCGTAAATACTATATGATTCTGTGTATTATTACGATGTATTTCTCTGGCGGTCTTATTCCATCCTTCCTATTGATGCGTAATCTTGGACTGATGAACTCATTCTGGATATTCATTATTCCCTCGCTTATTGGCGTGTGGAACATGATTATATTTCGTACCTTCTTTCAGGGATTACCTGCTGGGCTTGAAGAATCTGCAAAGATGGATGGATGCGGAAATTGGGGAACATTATTCCGAATTGTATTACCGTTATCCGGTCCTGTCATTGCTACATTGGCGTTATTTACAGCCGTGTCGCATTGGAATGAATGGTTCCTAGCCAGCATCTACATTTCTAAAGATGAATTGATGCCGATTCAGACCATCTTGAAGCAAATATTGGCGTCTAACATCGTATCTGAACAGACGTCTGGTATGGATGCGGCAGCATTGGCGCATATGCAGAAGGCTAGGACGATTACGAGTAAGTCTTTATCTATGGCGACAATGATGGTAGCTACGCTGCCCATTGTTATGGTGTACCCTTTTGTACAGAAGTATTTCGTTAAAGGGGTACTTGTCGGTTCTCTGAAAGAGTAGCAGTCATAGTACGGCTACAATGAGGATTGGTTTAATCATCGTTTGGAGCCTTGCGCTTTAAACATAAATAATGGAATCGAAGGGGGATATTAAGAGGATGAAGAAAAGAGGAAAGTTGTTTGGTAGCGTCTTGTCAGTCATGGTGGTCCTGTCTTTAATTATCGGATGTTCCGGTAATGGCGGAAATGCTCAAGCACCCAAGGAAACGAACAAGGGGAGTAACCAGCCAGAGACCAAAGTGGAGGAGCCTCAAGCTACGGTATATGAATTAGGGAAGGATCCACTAGAGATTACGTTGTACGGTAACTATGACTGGTACACAATGCCTAAGTGGGGAAATGATGAAGTAACGGCTTGGGTTCAAAATGAAAAGAAGGTTACCATTACAGAAATTCCAAACGGAGGAAATGCCGTTCAGAAGCTGAATACGATGATTGCTTCCGGCGAACTTCCAGATATCATTTGGGGTGAACGCGGATCCGATGTGGAACGTTTACGTGAAGCCGGTATGCTCGTACCATTTGATGACTACCTCGACAAGTATCCCAATTTGAAAAAATGGCTAGATCCGATGGCGCTTGATATGCTACGTTCACCGGATGGGAAGATTTATCAATTTCCTAACTGGTATACGAACCGTCCGAACGGAAATGCTGGTTGGGTTGTAAATAAGAAAATTTACAATGAACTAGGTTCACCGAAATTGGAAACGACAGAAGATCTGTATGCTTATTTGAAAATAGTCAAAGAGAAATATCCGAAAGTAATTCCATTTGAGACTGACTTAGCAAAAGAAGGTCAAGGTATCGATCAGATATACTCAGCTTTTAAAGAAGATAACTTTAGCTTCACAAGATATTTTGCAGTACCAGAAGGCGATAAAATGACGTCAATTTACAAAGATGAAGGTTTCAGAGAATCGATTGTTTACGCAGCGAAGCTGTTCCGTGAGAAGTTAATGACGCAAGACGCGATGACGCAAACACGCGATCAAGTTCAAGAGAAACTCAACAACGGAAGCGTAGCAGTATATGCATCTACTAACCCGACTACTTTTGCAATGGAGGCACATTCTGTACTGACGAATGAAGATCCTGATGCAGGTTACTTTATGGTTTGGCCAATCCACAAGGCTGGTCTAGATAAGAACAAGATTTATCCAGGAACTTATAATAAACTTGGTTGGAACGCAGCTGTTATTACGAAAAGCGCTAAAGATCCAGAAGCAGTATTCGCTTTCTTGGATTGGTGGACAGGAAATGAAGGAATGTCTCTACAAATGTGGGGACTTGAAGGTAAGTTCTGGGATGGAGTGGAAGCTGATGGTATAACTCCGAAATTCACAGATAAGTATAGAACGGAAAAGAATGAACTGGCTGAATATCAGACTAAAATGGACCCATTAATGTGGGTAGGTAATACGGTGTTTGTTGATGATATTAAGGGTAAATTCGAAGCAACATTAGAAGAAAATGAACGTAACTGGTCGACTTACTGGCAGTATGAAATTACGTGGAAAACGCAAGGTGATGCAACAGAATACATCAATCTATTCCCACTGCCAGAAAGTGAAGAAGGTATAGCGTTCCAAAGCGCTAAAGATATCTGGCTGAAGGTTAGAGCACAGACATTGTATGCGAAGACAGACGAGGAAGCGTTAGCTATGCTGGATAAAGCACATGATGATACAATGAACGTTGGATTCCAAAAAGTACTTGATTACTATGCAGTAAGATGGCATGAGAATCAAGCGAAAATTAAAGGTCAATAATAAGTGAAATATATTGAGGGGACCCAGAAACAGGGGGTCCCCTCTTTTAGATACTGATGGTTGGAAACTTAACGTTCCAAATAATGCTAGAGAAGGTATACTTAGCGTTAGAACGTGATAAGCCTTTTAGGGGGGTGTGAATTCATGTATAAAGTGTTGTTGGCCGATGACGAGCATCTTGATTTAGAGGGAATGAAACAATTTATTCCTTGGTCTGAATTGGGCCTCGTAGTGGTGGGAGCTGTAAATAATGGATTTGCGGCTTGTGAAGTCATGGAGAAGCAGTCTATCGATATCCTCGTTACCGATGTGAACATGCCGAATATGTCTGGGTTGGAGCTTGCTAGGATCGCTATTGATAGAAAACCGGACATGCGAGTTGTTTTTGTAAGCGGTTATCAGGACTTCCATTATGTTAAACAAGCTTTGTCTATGAAGGCATGCAGTTACGTACTGAAGCCTATGGATGATGATGAACTCATTTCATCGTTGCAGCAAATTGTTCAGGACCTTGAAACAGAGGAGAGACGCAAGGAAGAGGAAGAACAATATAATCATATGAAGCCGATGGCGAAGAATGATCTTTTGGTTCGTTTGCTTCAAGGGGAGATAACGTGGGAACGGTCTGATGGTATGGCAAAGATTGCCGTATCCTATGGTCTGGATAAGCTTACGGGACCCCTTCGCGTAGCTGTGCTGGAAATGGATGATCTAGAACGGATGTCGTTGGGGGATGCACAAACTGTCACAGGGCAGAAGCTTGAAATGCTATTACAAGAAATCAATGAAGTGATTCTTGGTCAGGAAGGTGGGCATTGCTTCAGGCTATCGCGACAACGTGCAGCAGTTGTGATGCAAGGCAAAGCGATAAATGATAGTCTCTATGAATTATTTGAAAAAGTGACCTCCAAATTATCCTTTTCAGTGACGATTGGGCTAGGAGAATCAGTCGATGATGTGTCACAGCTCCCGAATTCATATAAGCAGGCTCTTGAAGCCTTGGATGGTACCATATTTTTTGGGAAAGGTGATTTAATCAACTATGAGGACGTCCGCCGGGCACCAGAGTTAAGTGATGTTAGAACACTGGATATTCGTTTGGATGCATTATTTAAAGCCATGTCTGACTATGATTTAGTAGGTATTCATGATGAGATTGAGAATTTATTTCAAACCGTATCAACGTTTCGCTCTAGATTTACCATGTATAATCTGGCTATGTATATCATATTTAAGCTGGATCAATATTTACATACCTTAGATGAGGATTTATTCGAAATATTGGGGATGGAGCTTCATAGTCTTGATATCGTCTTGAAATTTGAGGTTATGGAGAATATCCGTTCATGGCTCGTTCGCAAAGTATTTGAAATTTCGGAGAAGATACGCCACAGAGAAAACTCAAAGAATAGCAAGTTAATTCGTGAAATTATGACTGT
Organism: Paenibacillus sp. FA6; assembly: GCF_051550225.1. Lineage (NCBI taxonomy): Bacteria > Bacillati > Bacillota > Bacilli > Caryophanales > Paenibacillaceae > Paenibacillus > Paenibacillus sp. FA6. The sequence continues at coordinate 5,940,730 of NZ_CP188820.1, forward strand.
TTTAACCGAACGGATGCAAGAGAACATTACTTTAAAGGTTATTGCCCAGCAATTTTTGTTTTCACCTAATTATTTAGGACATTTATTCAAAGAAGAGGTTGGTAAAAGCTTCAGTGAGATTCTGACTAGCATGAGAATGGAACGGGCACGTGAGATGCTTAAAGACCCGACTGTGAAAATATATGAAGTTGCCAATCAGGTAGGATACCGATATATTCCTTATTTCAGCAAACAATTTAAAGAAGCTTTCGGTATGACGCCAATGGATTTCCGCAAAAGAGAATAACTACGGAGGAAATGAGATGCTAACACCAAATCAGCAGAAGAAGCCGAAGTATATTCCTTTCGGGTACAAATTAATGCTTACTTATCTTGTATTTGTTATTATACCGGTTATCGCCATTGGGTTCTTCTCCCATTCTATGTATCAGGATTCTATCCGTAAGCAGACTAGTAGCAATATTCAAGGAACGTTGTTACAAATTCGGGACAATATCGAATACAAGATGGGTGATGTAGAGAGAGTATCGTCGATGCTGTATCAGGATTATTCTTTAATTACACAGCTTCGTAACTATGATGAGGGCTGGGATAGCTATGAACGGACGACGAAGATCATTATGCCAAAGTTTGATATTGCCGTCGATGCAACAGGTGTAAATATAGCGATGTACCTATTTCTGGCTAATGATAGTCTTCCTGAAGTGTATTTGGGTTCGTTTAAGAAAGACAATCCAGATAGGTTAGAACGTAACTATAATTTATATCATTTAAAGCGGATCAAGGATAAGTCGTGGTATCGGAATTTTCCGAAGGAGGAATATGGGGGAACGATGTTGTGGGAACAGGTGGAGCGCGATAATGAGTTCAATCGCATTTCACTACTTCGCCGGCTAGTAGATAACGTTACCCCTTTGAGTTTGAAGGAAATTGGCTTTATGAGACTCAGTGTCAACATCGAAGAGCTTTTCCAGTCGCTTGATTATCGTAAGATTGGCGAGGGGAGCATCTTGGCCATTAAGGATGAGAATGGGAAAGTCATGTATCAGTCAGGTATACTATCGAGTGATTTCTCATATGACACGATTGAGGACAAGCGGTATATGAGTATTAAGGAAACGATGAGGGGACCATCCTGGGAGCTGGTGGCATACGTTCCTATGACCATTATGGAAAGGGACTCTGCGAAAGTACGTTTGTTCGTGATTCTGATTTGTTTCCTCTGTTTGATAGTGTTTACTATTGCAGGGATGTTTATTTCACGCTATTTCTCCATCAGGGTGACCAAAATTGTATCGGTGCTCAATGCATTCCGTGAAGGGGATTTACATAAGCGTATGGGTTATAAGGGCAAGGATGAATTCTCCCAAATTGCTCTGGCACTTAATGAAATGGGACATAATATTGATCAACTGATCGAACAAGTATATGTGACACAAATTGAGAAAAGGGAGGCAGAGTTGGAGTCGCTCCAAGCGCAGATTAATCCGCATTTCCTGTATAACACACTTTCTTCGATTAGCAGATTAGCTAAATTCGGTCAGATTGACAAGCTACAGCGCATGGTTCTAGATCTGGCTAAGTTCTATAGGCTTTCTCTGAACGAGGGACGTACCGTCATCCCTGTTCGAAGTGAATTGGAACAAGCTCAGGCTTACGTTGACATTCAGACCACCAGGTTTGGGGATGCGGTAACCATCTACTATGATATTGATCCCGAGATTATTAAATATGTAACCGTTAAATTAATATTACAGCCATTTATCGAGAATGCATTTGAGCATGCATGGTTTGGGAATACGATTCATCTTCGTATTGTGGGGAAATGGGAAGATAATAATATTATATTTAAAATCATTGATGATGGCATTGGGATGTCTCCAAAATTAATTAAAGAAATATTTGATCCTGTCGAGGGATTGAACACAGGTTACGGCATCCGCAATGTGAATAGCCGGATTCAGCTTCACTTTGGTTCACAGTATGGAGTAACGATTGGTAGCAGACCGGGTATGGGGTCCACGGTACAAATCGTAATTCCGGCTCAGCTTCCTGAGAAGACTTCTTAAAGCTTGAGGGGACGTCTAAATATAACTTAAATCGATTGTTTATGTATTGCTATTGAAAAAAGATGAATCCTTATAAGTTCAGGATCCATCTTTTTCATATTATGTCTATTTAAAAATATAAGAAAGCATAAGTTTTACTTGATACTCTATTTCTTATATTTCGGCAGAGACGAATACCGCCTTTGAAAAAGGACGGCAAAGCGTTTCTGCTTGAGAAAGAGAGTTATGAGCCACCCGTACGTCGACGTTGGTTAGGAGGCTTTTTATTGTTCTGATTTTTTAATGTTTTGGCAGAACCAGCCTGAAAGACACCTTGTTGGCCTGAGAAAGCTTGCTGTTTCTTCTGTTCTAGTTTTTTTCGAATGGCATCAGCCAGACTGACCTTTTTTTCTTCGGTATTATCGCTCATGTAATATCCTCCCTTTGGGCTTGTGTATTCATTCTAATCGTTTTCCATTATCCCCACAAGGGGAAGTGTGTACAAGGGCTTCGCTAAAGACAAATTTATTATTGAGAAGGGGCAATTATGCGAATGATTAGACGGCTTTTTTTCATATTTTGTTTATTGGTTATTGTGCTGATTGTGGCAGTTGTAGCCTACATTAGACCAGATAAACAACTAGCTATGAACTACGAGCAAGTGGATCTGAAAGTTAAAGTGTGGAATATGTTGAAGAATCATGAACCTCAAGTTGAATTAACAAACGGGGAAATGAATAATCTCGCCAAGAAAAAGGTGATAGAGTATCTAAACACTCAAGATAAAGGGGTAAAGGTTACAGGAGTAGAGTTTATTATCCACGAACAAGAGTTGCGTGCTCATTTGAATGGCAAGTGGGGCATGATCCCATTTGGAGTGACGTTGAACTTTCATATGGAATCCAATGGAAGTGACCTGATATTAGAGCACAGATCGACAAGGATTAGACAAATGTACATTCCTTCTTCATGGTGGTCTTTACTACCCATTTCTGTTTCTCTAAAAGAACATATCCCTAACTTTGTAGAAGTGGATCATATTGAATTTAAAACGGATAGCATAGTACTTATTTTTAAAATTGACTGGTTAATGATACCTCAACTTTTACTTGATTCTAAGTAACTCACAAATATCATAGAACCCCAAATTTCTTAATTAGCAACTTGGAGATCTATGATATTCAGACCTTTACTTTTATCTCTCTAATGGTCTACCTCATAATAGTTCACATCGGTTATGGAGTTCTTGAACGTCCAGTCAAGAGTGAAATAATAAACAGTACGATAAAGATAAAGAAAAGTATCTTTGCAATGGAAGCTGCTGCTGCAACGATATTGAGGAATCCGAAGATTCCAGCAACCACCGCAACAATTAGCAGTATTACGGACCATTTTAACATGTACAATCACCTTATCTTTCTTCATAATTAGTCTAACGTGATATTTTCTTTATTTCCTTCATAAGGATTAAGAGAAACTTTACGGTGATCGATGTGCTCGCCACATCCTTGTATTCGGTAATTAACCTTGATGGAAGAGAGTGAAACAATCTGAATCGTGATCATTCGGATGGCGGGTTCCACCTAGTCGATTCTTGTTTCGTCTTTTTAGGGACTGGGTAATTAACAGTATTGAACAATATAAATACAGGAGGAGACATTTACGATGATCGAAATTAGTGTAGTGATTATAGCTGTTGCATTCGCTGTACTTGTTGTATTTCTTATCAATACCTTAAAGGCAGCTACCAAGTCATTAGAGAAAACAACTCAGACTCTACAGGAAGTTCAGAAGACGATTGAGGAATTGGGTTATGAAGTAAAACAAACCGTCAGACAGGCTAATGATATCACGACGGATTTACAGTTGAAAATGAAACAAATGGACCCGGTGATGGAGTCTGTACACAATCTTGGCGAGGTGTTAAGTGAGGTTACATTTGCAGCTAAGCAACTATCCAGTACGGTTATGGATAAAATTAAAAAGCCTAAGACAAAGTCTTCTGCACCTTTGGATGTACAACCCAATACCGCAGAACAACGGACAATTCAATCTTATGCAGCAGTAAATGGGACTAAGGACTCTAAAGATCCAAGTTGGGTGAAGTACGTTGATGTTGCAGCCGAAGTATGGCGGAAATTTCGTTGATAAGGCGGATTTAAAATGTGCGGAAATCCACTAAGGTAATCAGAAAGGGTGAGAAACATGTTGAAAGTTATGATGTTAATGCTAGGACTAGGACTGGTTTCTCCCTTTTCTAGCTCCCCAATGGATTTGAATATTACTAATACTTCTACTCCAGTAACAATACATAAAGTTTTTCTAAAAGTGTTTACTGAGAACATTCAACTTCAGCCATTACCAAGAAGTGATGAATTTGAAACGGTTAATGATATTTCATTACAGGATCATATAAAAGATGTTATTCATAAGAAGGGGGAGCCTTTACAAATAAACGAGATTCCCTTTTTAGGATGTACGGACTATGAATATGAGGATGAAATAATTGGTATATGCGACGATTGGGTAAGTTATGTTCATGTGGATTTTTCCATAGGAAGCTTTAGAGTGAATGGTCATGATATTACGATGAGTAGGAAGAAGATTACTGAAGCCTTAGGTGTACCTCAATTTATTGCCGAAGATGGAGAGGTATACATAAGGGGAGATCAAGCTATTAAAGTTTTTAACGATCCATTAACGGGGGCCATTCAAAGTATCGATTTCTTTGATGAAACATCTACCTAAAGTCGATGGTGAGTTTCAACCACAGTCGTTCCGGGTAATAAAGAAATGAAGCAGAAACTTTAAGGAGTGTGAAGATAATGGGTTCAGCTCAATTAAAATCTTATGCTAAAGTTGTCGAGAATGGTGTTCAGGCAGTAAATGAGGTTAGACAATTACAAAGTTTAGGTTATGTGTACGATAATATTTTTGTATTGGCACATGATGTAGACCGAACGGATCGAATTGCAGAAATATCAGATGCTAATGAGATTGGAATTAAAGAGGAAGGGGTATTTGATTCAATCGCTAATTTGTTTCGTTCCCGTGGCGATGAACTTCGAGCTAAAATTACCTCTTTAGGATTTACAGATGCAGAAGCTAATTTCTATGAAAAGGAATTAGATCTTGGTAAAGTTCTTGTCATTGCTAAAAGATAAATCGAACGACAACAAAAAGGTTGTTATTGATCATGTATATGCACTTTAAATATAGATAAGGAGTGGGAATACTACCCATTCCTTATCTATATTTTTTGGAGTAATCAATGACGTAACATATACAATCCTACTAGCAATTCATCATATATATATAAAGTTTCCTCTAAAACAATCGCAGTTTTAGTATATAGTAATATAGTATGTAAATATTTATATGACGAATGGTTTCGTTATTATCAATTGAACCAAAGGAGCGAACTATGACCATATTAATTGTAGATGACAATCCTACGAATGTCATTATTATACGTGAGATTCTCAAGAAAGAAAGATATGTGGATACCGTTAGGGCCCTATCTGCTAAAGAGATGTTCGAGATTCTAGGAATTGGTAATCAACCTGCCGAGGTTATACCTAAGAAGGTCAATATTGATCTGATTCTTCTAGACATGATGATGCCTGAAATAGATGGTATCGAAGCATGTCGCATTATCCAGCATTACACACATCTTAAGGATATCCCAATTATCATGGTTACTGCAGTTGGAGATTCCCAAAAACTCGCTGAGGCGCTAGATAGTGGAGCGGTGGATTATGTTACGAAACCGATAAATAAAGTAGAACTAATGGCCAGGATTCGTCTGGCATTACGGTTGAAGAAGGAGAACGATTGGCATAAGGAGCGGGATCAACGGATACAGGAGGAACTTAGATTAGCTGCATTGGTTCAGAATGCGGTCCTTAGTCCTCCTATTGAAGATGATTTATTTGAAGTGCACGCTCTTTATCAGCCCTCAGAAGAATTGGCTGGTGATTTGTACGCATGGTATCCACTTGGGGATGGCCGATACGGTATTATTTTGCTTGATATGATGGGGCATGGTATTTCATCATCGCTAGTCTGTATGTTCATTGCTTCAGTATTAAAAGATACGATTACAACGTTTGTGCAGCCGGAGCTGGTCATTCAAGAACTCAATAGGCGTATTAATCAGTTGCATATTGAGAATGAACTCTTACAGTATTATTTCACGGCGATCTACTTAGTAGTAGACACACGTATGAAGAGAATTGACTATGTTAATGCGGGGCATCCACCTGCGTTCTTCTTCCAAGGGAATGAAAGTGCAGTCATGTTGCATCAAGTATGCTGTCCTGTAGGGCTATTTGATAAGATCGAAGTGCAGCAGGGAACTTTTAATTATGAAGGGGATAGTCACATAGCATTATATACAGACGGATTGATGGAAATCGTTGTAGGTGATCATGATGAACAAATGGCTTTTTTGCTTAGAAATTTAGAAGGTAATCATGATTGGGATGAAGAAGCAATGGAACAAGCATTTTTTAAATGTGAATTACAACAAGAACGAGATGATGATAAATGTTTAGTATGGATCTCGCTTAAAGAAGGGGAGGTGCCAGAATGAAATTGAAAACAAAATTACTGCTTGGATTTGGTTCAATGATGGTCCTCTTACTCATCATGACGATGGTCGGATTTGATCGCTTGAATTATATGAATACGCAATTAAATCAAGTCTATGAGGAAAGATATATAAAGGTACGAAATTCGAGTGGGATGCGTGGTGAAGTTAATAATGCATCTCGCGAATTAGCGAATATACTCCTTAAAGAAACGAATCCACCCCTCAGTTTTGAGGATCAACAAAATTTAGAATCAACGATGACCAAGGCGGAAATTCGCTTAAGGGAAATAATAAATACTAGTAAAAGTGTAGAGGAAGAACAAATGCTGAACCGTGTAGAAGCGGCTTGGGAGCAGTTTGTTACATTTGAACAAAAAGAATTAGAATTGTTGTCTAAGGGAAAGATTGAGGAAGCAAAAGAGTACCAAGTTACGACGGGGCTTCCTATAGAGATAGAAGCATTAGATAGTTTAAATGAACTGGCTTCTTATCAGGATCGAATGGTTGACGAAGAGATGAGCAATGTTAATGCCGCATATAAGCGTTCCATTCAAATAACGTCGACCATCATGGTCGCTGGACTTTTTCTAGGATTGGGTATTATTATGTGGATTGTCCCAGGTATTACCAGGGGCCTTGATACTGTTAATATGATGATAACTAGCTTCGGAAAAGGTCGTATGAGAACAATTCGTCGATTGAAAGTAACCTCTAAGGATGAGATTGGTGAAGTAGCACGTGTATTTAAGGAAATGGCAGAGAACCTAGAGGAAAAGCAAGAAATTGAAAGAAGCTATCTAGAGGCTCAGAAGGACCAAAATTGGCTTAATTCTCATACGAGCCAAGTTACGCAGTTGCTGCGTGGGGTTAATACATTGGAGCAGATATCACAAACCTTTATTAGTGAATTCACACCCGTGTTGGGAGCTCATTACGGCGTGGTATATATTCAAGGAGAAGATAAACTGCCAAATCGGCTATTTAAATATGGAACTTATGCTGGTTCAGGGGATGTATTAACCAAAGACTATTTTGATATTGGAGAAGGATTGTTGGGTCAGAGTTCATTGGATAAGAAGCCAATATATATTGAAGAAGTTCCTGAACAATATCTATCGATTCAATCTGGACTTGGGAATGCATCGCCTATAAGTCTGATGATCTATCCAATTTTGTTTGAAGATGAACTATTGGGTGTAGTAGAACTAGCTTCCTTCGGAGCATTTACACCACTGCAGCGACAATTAATGAATCAGCTTACCAGTAGCCTAGGCATTATTCTTAACAATATTCGCCGTCGGATGAATGTGGAGCAATTGTTGCGAGAATCACAGGCTTTGACGGAAGAATTACAGTGCCAATCAGAGGAATTACAAACACAGCAAGAAGATTTACGCCGTTCTAATGAACATTTGGAAGAACATACAGCAGCACTTAAGCGATCTGAGGGATTATTACAGGGTCAGCAAGAGGAGCTTGAACAATATAATACGGAGTTGGTTGCTAAGACTCGTACAATGAAAGATCAGATGCAAGAGTTGGAAGAAAAGAATGTTCAAATTGAGAAGACAAGTACTCAATTGGAGCAGCAGGCTGTACAACTCGCCATTACTAGTAAATACAAATCTGAATTTTTAGCTAATATGTCGCATGAGTTACGAACACCGCTTAACAGTCTACTCATTTTGTCACAGTTATTGACTGAGAACAAAGGGGGAAATCTCACGGCTAAGCAAATAGAATACGCCCAGACTATTTATATGTCGGGTGCAGATTTGCTCAAAATGATTGACGAAATTCTGGATTTATCTAAGGTTGATGCTGGTAAGATGGAAATTAATCAGGAGACGATAAGTCCTGAGGATATCAATTTGTTTATCCAACGGAATTTCACTCCATTAACAGACAAATCCCAAATAACTCTTAATGTTCAATATGGAGATGACCTACCTGATGAAATCGTAACAGATGGACATCGGGTGAAGCAGATTCTTCGTAATTTGTTTACGAATGCCTTTAAATTTACAAGTAGCGGTTATATTAGCTTTAGTATGAATCGAGTACAAGCAAGCGAGCTTCCTAGTCATCTTAAGAAGGATGTAGAATACATTGCTTTATCTGTCAGTGATACCGGAATTGGCATTCCAGACGATAAAATAGATTTAATATTTGAAGCATTCCAGCAGGTAGACGGCACAACAAGCCGCAAATATGGTGGTACTGGCTTAGGTCTCTCCATTAGCCGAGAGCTAGCGAGTCTTCTTGGAGGTTACATTGGACTTGAATCGAAGGAAGGGGAAGGAAGCTGCTTCACACTATATCTCCCGATAGATTCCTCCAATGAAGTATTCATAGGAGAAAAGGAGGCAGCAGTCTCCCAGTCAGAACCATCCATGACTAGCATCATTCAAAGTAGAGATACAAATTTCATAAGCAACATGAAGCTGCAATTGAAAGAAGTGACAATTGCCCCGATAAAGGATGATCGTGATTTCATTGAAGATCAGGATAAAGTCTTGCTTATCATTGAAGATGATTTGAAGTTTGCAGCAATATTGATTGAGATGGCAAGGGATCGAGGCTTCAAGGCGCTACTTGCTACACAAGGAGACATAGGTTTAAAGATGGCACAGCAGTATCTTCCTAATGCTATTATTCTAGATATTCAACTTCCAGTCATGGATGGATGGTCAATCCTTGGTGTGCTGAAGAACTCAGCATTAACTCGACATATTCCGGTGCACATCGTATCTGTTGTTGATGAGGTGAGGCAGGGATTGAGGATGGGTGCTATTGCATATCTTCAGAAGCCAACTTCTAAAAATGCGCTTGAAAAGGCATTCTCGTATATTGAATCATATACTGAGAATTCTCTAAAGCAATTGTTGATTGTTGAGGATGATGAAATACAACGTAATGCGATTGTTGAATTTATTAATCACGATGATGTATCTATTACGGCTACCTCATCCGGTAAAGAAGCATTGATAGAACTCCATAAACAAAAATATGATTGTATGGTGTTGGATTTAATGCTTATGGATATGACAGGATTTGAACTTCTTGATCAGATTCGGGACGACAAGCAGTTAGAGGATCTACCAATTATTATTTATACGGGTAAGGAATTAAATTCCAAAGAAGAGATGACTCTACGTAAATATACGGAGTCCATTATTATTAAAGATGTGAGATCGCCCGAAAGATTACTAGACGAGACAACATTATTTCTACATCGGATTGAAGCGAACATGCCAGAGGATAAACGTGAAATATTACAAAAACTCCATAATAAAGAGGCACTTTTTGAGAATAAAAGAATATTACTTGTCGATGATGATATTCGGAATGTCTTTGCTCTATCTAGTGTACTGGAAAGTTATCATATGGAAGTTGTATTTGCCGAGAACGGAAGAGAAGCGCTGGAAATTCTAGATGAACAACCAGACTTTGATCTGATCTTAATGGATATGATGATGCCAGAAATGGATGGATATGAGGCCATGCGTCAGATCAGGCAGATCCCGAGACTTCAAAGATTGCCTATTATTGCATTAACAGCAAAGGCAATGAAAGAGGATCGTTCTAAATGTATTGAAGCTGGTGCTTCGGATTATGTCAAAAAGCCGATACAAACAGAACAACTTCTTTCATTAATGCGCGTATGGTTGTATTCGTAACAGGTAATAAAAGGGAAGTGGGTAATGTCATGACTACGTGGAATGGTCGAGAGGATGAACATGAAATAGCCGACCTGGTAGACCCGGTAGACACGGAGAGAGAGAATATAGAGCTAGAACTGTTGTTGGATGGGATGCACCGAATGTACGGTCACGACTTCAGAAATTATGCAACACCTTCTATAAAGAGGAGAATACGGAATTTTATAAATGTATATGACTTGAGGAATATTTCTGCACTTCAGGAGAAAGTGCTCCACGACCGTTTAATGTTTGATCGCTTAGTTCATAGTTTATCTATTCCTGTTACGGAGATGTTTAGAGACCCGGAGTTATTCAAGTCATTCCGAGTGAACGTAGTTCCAATACTTCGTACTTATCCATATATTCGTATTTGGCATGCAGGATGTTCTACTGGAGAAGAAGTGTATTCTATGGCTATTCTCCTTTATGAAGAAGGACTCTATGATAAGACCCGTATTTATGCGACGGATATGAATAGCCAATCTTTGAAGCAAGCACAGACAGGAATATTCGGTATTGAGAAAATGAAATTGTACACGAATAATTATATTGAGGCTGGTGGGTCTCGTTCATTTTCGGAATATTACACAGCAAAGTATAACTCTGTTATTTTCAAACCGTTTTTACAAAAAAATATGATTTTTGCAGAACATAATCTAGCCACAGATCGTTCATTTAATGAGTTTAATGTTATCCTATGCCGAAATGTGATGATCTACTTTAATGATACGCTTAGAGATCGTGTGCATGGGTTGTTTCATGAGAGTCTGAACCGATTTGGGATACTTGTGCTGGGCTCGAAGGAATCGATTCAATACACAAAGTACGGAAGCTCATATGACGCACTGGACCGTGTGGAAAAAATATATCGTAAAATAAAATGAGAATGGAGGAGGGAATATTGGGGCTTCTTGAACCGATTCATATCCTTTTAGTAGATGATCGACCAGAAAATTTGCTCGCGCTCGAGGCTGTACTCGAGAGTGAACAATATGTTCTTGTAAAGGCAACATCAGGAGAAGAGGCATTGAGATGCCTCTTGAAGAATGAGTTTGCTGTGATCATTTTGGATGTGCAAATGCCTGGATTGGATGGAATCGAAACTGCAAAGTTAATTAAAGCTAGAGATAAGACGAAGGAAATTCCAATCATATTTGTTTCGGCGAACAGTAAAGAGGCGGAACATCTTTTCGCGGGTTACTCCGCTGGAGCTATAGATTATATGGTCAAGCCATTTATCCCACAAATTTTAAAATCTAAAATTGAGGGCTTTGTTAAAATGTATTTGACCAATAAGAAATATAAAACTCAAACGATGCTACTTCAACAAAAGACTCGTGAATTAGAAAAAATAAATCAGGAACTGATTCAGGCGAAGGAAGATGCAGAAGTTTCCGCCAATGCTAAAACAGAGTTCTTAGCTATGATGAGTCATGAAATTCGGACACCTATGAATGGTGTCATTGGAATGATTGATTTGTTAATGGAGACTGAATTACAAGAAGAGCAAAAGGAATATTCTGAAATCATTCGAAAGAGCGCAGATGCTCTTGTCGCCGTAATTAATGACGTATTAGACTTCACCAAAATGGAATCGGGGAAGATGGAACTCGAAGAACATCCATTTGAGGTGCAGGCCTGTGTGCAAGAAGTATTCAGTCTTTTCGCTATGGAAGCAGGTAAGAAGAACTTAGAGTTGGATTACTTTATGGATGAAGATATCCCTCAGGTTGTATACGGTGACATGAACCGACTTCGTCAAGTGCTTATTAATTTGATTTCTAACGCTATAAAGTTTACAAGTCAGGGTGGGGTATATCTCGTAGTGTCTCTTCAACAAAGTAATCAGGAGCATCTTACACTCGAGTTTACAGTGAAGGATACTGGAATTGGATTCTTAAATGATAAGCTGGACCAATTGTTTCTACCTTTCTCTCAACTTGATTCTTCCATGAACCGAAAGTATGGAGGTACAGGATTGGGTCTTGCAATATGTAAATCTATGGTTGAAATGATGGGTGGAGAAATTCGGGCTGAATCGATGGGTGTAGAGGGTGCCACCTTTATATTTAGTATTGTTGCTCGGTATTTAAATGATGATGAGCGTAAATTATGCTTTGAAGATAGTATAGGTCTACCTGTAACTAAAAGAGAGCATTTAGAGGCTAGCATTTTAATTGTGGATGATCATCCTGTGAACCAGAAACTTATGGTAAGTATGCTATATAAGATGGGACTGTCTGCGGACATAGCCGAAGATGGCTTGCAAGCCGTAGATATGGTCAAGAATCACAAGGGATACGACATTATATTCATGGATTTACAAATGCCTGTGATGGATGGGTTGGAAGCGACAGCGAAGATACGTGAATCCATCTCATTAACAAAAAGGCAACCTATTATTATTGCTATGACAGCTAATGTTATGGAGGGTATTGAACTGCGTTGTTCTGAGGCAGGGATGGACAATTATATCAGTAAACCATTGCAAATGAGTAGCATACAACAAATATTATCTCTCTATCAGAATCGGTCCGCTCTTAATTAAGTAGGAATTTATCTGTAATAAAGTTATAATTAACAATATCTATTTGAAAGCGATTTGTTTCAAATATCATTTAATAGGGTTATATTATTGGAAGTCTAAACCTACTTTTAGGGGAGAGTGTCTATGAATACAAATAAAAGTAAGAAGTTTAATGCTCAAGTAGAATCGAGCGATGGTGCATGTACGGTTTTCCTTTCTGGTGAACTAGATTTATCTGTTTCTCCAGAATTTCGTCTAGTTATGGAGCCATTGGTAGGAGATTCGAACGTTGATCTTATTATCGATTTGAAGGAATTGAAGTATATAGATAGTACGGGTATAGGGATATTATTATCTATCCTAAAGGTAAGACATAGTATGAGTTCCAAATTTATTGTACAAGAAGTCCCCCCGCAAATTCAGAAATTATTTGATATGACGGGGATTGCCAAGTTCTTTGAACCCAAAGAGAATTCCTAATAGGAAAGGATCGAAAAACAAATGAGTGGTGAAGTTCAGAAAGTGGTAATTACGTTACCAGCGAGTGCTGATTTTGTGGATGTCGTGAGATTGAATTTGTATGGAATTGCTTCAAAGATGGGTTTTTCTTATGAGGAAATTGAAGATATGAAGGTAGCTGTATCAGAGGCTTGTAACAATTCTATTCTTCATGCCTATGGGCAGGAAGGGGGAATTGTAGAAGTAACCTTTGAAATAAAAGGTGATATTTTATCTATTATCGTCAAGGATGAAGGGGAGATCTTTGAAGATATTAGCGCTCAAACTGAGGGTAAGACGTTGCATGATAAAGAACTTGATGATGTAGACATTGGGGGTCTTGGTTTTTATCTAATGCAGGCGCTTATGGATGATGTCAGCGTGGAAAACCGTGCGGGGAAGGGCACCCAAGTCATCCTTACTAAACGTATTCTGAGAAGTGAGGAAGCTGTATGAGTAATAATGTGACTCCCCCCGAGTCCATGAGCGAAGCAGTAAGTCTGATCTGGGAATACCAACAGACGCAAGATAACGAAATAGCGACTGTGCTTATAAAGAAATATAAACCGATGGTGAAGATGGCTTCAGGTAAAATCTCCCGTAATCGTCCTGATTTATACGAGGATTTATTTCAAGTGGGACAGATGGCGCTGATTCGCCTATTCAAACAATATGACATTAGTTTGGGAATTCCATTTGAGCCATATGCTATGAAGAGTATGATCGGACATATGAAGAACTACTTGCGAGATAAATCGTGGTATATTCAAGTCCCCCGAAGAATTAAGGAAAAGGGTGCTCAAGTTCAGCATGCTATTGATGAATTAACTGTCAAGTTCGAAAGGTCCCCTAATGTTCGAGAAATTGCCGAATATTTGAATCTCACGGATGAAGAGACCATTGAAGTGTTAGCAGGACGAGAATGTTATCATTATGTTTCATTGGATACACCACTCTCGCAGGAAGAGACTGGGGCAACCTTAGGTGAAATATTAAGTTCTGACGTCAATGATTACGATTCGGTTGAGAAACGAATGGACTTACAACAGGCCCTTAGTCATCTTAAGGAACAGGAACAACATGTATTGTTACTTGCTTTTCAAGATGGTGAATCACAACGCTCTATTGCTCAGAAATTAGGGATTTCGCAAATGAGTGTATCGAGAATTCAGAAGAAAGCAACGGAGAGGCTTAAGGAAGTTATGTCTAATTCCTTTTTATAAGAGGGAACTTATGAAGCAACAGAATAAGATACAGATTAATATCACCTTCGTCAGGACACGCTAATATTCTCTTAATGAGAATAAGGAGCGTGTCCTTTTTGATTCAAGAGTATGGGCCGAAGATTCCTTGCTTAAGGGATTCTTCAGACCCATTCTTATTAGATGTGAATAGGTTCATTTATAAGCATCAATGTATTTCTGTAAGTCCCCTAGATATTTACCAATCAGGGGCATATCAACGAATATACTCACGATATAACCTAGCATCCCTAGAAATACAAAGGTTCCTAGGGATAATCCCAGACCACGAGACAGACCTGCAGTGAAGTTGGTAATGATTCTCTTCTTAGGGTTGGAATAGTTCTCAACGATATCTTTAAATTCAGCTTTATCAAGCATTTGGGCAATTTGGTCAAGTCTTGAATTAAGACGCTTAACTTCATGTCTGAGCTCGAAAGGATGTTCATCTATTTCATAGGTTCTGATTTTAGTCATAAGACTTCCTCACTTTCTTTTACAATTTTAGAATGGCGTTCCAAAAAGAAGAATTATATAGTCGTTTCTTCTTATGGAAAAACTTAAATTACGAATGATGGATACAAAAATAGCCAGCTAAAAGCCGGCTATTTTTGCGGAAATGAATAGATTAAAGATTTGTTGCGTTTAGTTCTTTATGAACATCTTTGGCAGCTTCTTTGGAACTATCCATAACTTCCTTGGTGGCAATGACTACTTCTCCTGATACATCCGCGGCTGAACTTTTTACAGTATCTACGATGCTTTGCGTACCTATAACAACACTTTTAGCTACGCCAGTAGATTTGGTAGAGACGTTCTTAGCGAACTCAGATGCCTTATCACCCACAACAGATGCAACTTCCTTTGTTTTGTCAGTTACAAGAGATAGCTTATCGTTCAAATCTCCACGTAGTTCGTTACCTGGCTTGGGGGCAAACAATAGGGCTGCTGCCGCACCAATTAATCCACCAATTAATGCTCCTTTAAAGAACGTGTTATTACTTTGAACTGGACAGTCTTTTTCTTCTTGATTCATCTTAAATCACTCCTCAATAATTTTGTTAATATATTTTAAGTGTATCGCAAATTTAGGCAGCACGTCTGAATAAACGGCTGAGTAGACCTAGAAGGAAAACAAAAATTGCTGTTCCTAGAATAGCGGGTATTACTGCAAATCCCCCCACATGGGGACCCCAGCTTCCGAATAACGAAGCTCCGATCCATGCTCCTACGAAACCAGCGATCATAGATCCCAGTAAGCCACCGGGCATATTATTACCTACCAGCGCATCGCCGATGAATCCAATAATAATAGCCATTACTATACTAATAATTATACCCCACATGGAAATGGCCTCCTTGTATCCAATGTTATGGTGTTTCCGTCTGTCTTACTTAGTATTTAAACTAAAGAAGGAATGATGAAACATGATCTATACAATAATAATCCTATTCTGAGTGAGGGAAAGTAATACACTTATAGGAAGAAACTTATTGGATAATTATAGAATGATTGAAGTGCCATTGTGAAGGGTATGTAATAGTTATCCAATCTTGACAATCAACTTATGTAAACTATGGAGGTGTATGAAATGATTAAAATAATAACTTCAGCAGAACGCCATACTTCGGAAAAAGGGTGGATTCATAGTGAATTTAGTTTTTCCTTTGCAGATTATGAAGATCCGAGTAATTCCCACTTCGGTTGTCTACTGGCCCATAATGATAATCAGCTACAACCACAGAAAGGTTTTAGGAAACATCCACATCATGATTTAGAGATCGTAAGTTATATCATCTCGGGTACGTTACAGCATGAGGACGACTTAGGAAATATACACTTACTAGAAGCGGGTACTGTTCAGGTGATAAGTGCTGGAACGGGTTTAAGCCATTCCGAGTTCAATCCTTCGGCAGCAGAACCTGTTCGTTTCTTGCAGATGTGGTTTCTACCATCCCTTTCAAGGCTGGAACCGAAATGGGAGTATAGAAGTTTTTCCGAAGAAACAAGAACGAATCAATGGAATCCGATAATTGTTGGTCAGGACGTCATTCAGGAGAACGATCAATCTTTACGTATCCGTCAAGATGTGTCAATTTACTTACCAATTCTAGAGACAGGAAAAGAACTCGTATTTCCTCAAAAGGAAGATAGGAGAACACATATATTCCTCATTTCAGGGAATTTAGAAATTGAATGTGAAGATGGCATCTTTCATTTAGAGCCGGGAGATGCTGCCAGAATTCATAAAGCTTGTGATTTGCATATAAAAGGAAATGGTAGTGAAGGACCATCAGAATTTATTCTGGTGGATATTCCATAAAGGTCATATTCTCCTAACCCATGATCCACTTATTAAGTGGATCATGGGTAGGAGACCTTTTGGCGATCTACGTATTATTACGATTGACGGCGTAACCTTCCGAGCTCTGTCACAAGAGATTCAACTTCCGAGATACTTAGGTTATTCTTTTTCATGACTAAGTCGTGTATATCTTGAATATCCTCGTATTGTTCTACTGAAAACGCGGAAGCTTGCATTGCTGCTCCGCTTGCCATTCTTAACTTTGTTTTAATTTCTTCAATCATAAGTTCAATGTTCTCTGGTGTTTTTTTTGATAAATCCATATGATAGAACCATCCTCTCTTAATAAAAAAATATACTTCCTGTATTGTATCATGTCTAACTACTCATCACCATTTCTCGGAAGTTATATCTGTTCAAGACTGAGTCTTGGATTCATAGTATTTAAGGAAATATACAGAAAGAAGGGTTAGTTATGGAAAATGCATTATGCAATGGAAATACAATTTGTTATAGGGAGCAGGGTCAGGGAGAAGCTCTAGTACTTTTACATGGATATTGTGGAAGTTCTGAATATTGGGATAAAGTAGTGCCGTTGTTATCAGGTCATTATCGCTGTATTATACCGGACTTGCGAGGTCACGGACGTTCGGATGCTCCAATGGGGGCGTATAGGATTGAGCAAATGGCGGATGACATTGTTTATTTATTAGATAAATTAGAGGTTCCCAAAGTGGTACTTTTAGGTCACTCATTAGGCGGATATATTACCCTTTCGTTTGCTCAGCGTTATGAGTCTCGTCTGAATGGCTTTGGACTTATTCACTCTACAGCTTTTCCTGACAGTGAAGAGGCTAGGGAGAAGCGATTACATGCAGTAAGTACCATTCAAACACAAGGGATAAATTCTCTTGTTGATGGCATGATTCCATCGCTCTTTGCTCCAGATCATGTGAATGCGCATCCAGAATGGTTAAATAGTGCTAAAGAAATTGGCTACAGAACCCCTCCACAGGGAGCAATTGGAGTTGCTATGGCTATGCGTGAACGTCCGGATCGCAGGGATGTTCTTTCTGAAACAGCCCTTCCAGTACTACTTATCGCGGGGGAGAAGGATGGTATTATACCTTCGGAGCGTACATTTACCGTAGACCAGCCTAATGTAACCCAAGCAACGATTGCAGGAGTAGGACATATGAGTATGATGGAAGCGCCTGATCAGTTGGCGGGGCATATCATAACCTTTTTGAATAAGGTGAAGTCTAACTAGGATGTTATACAAAAGTTAATATATACCCGGAGGTTATTTGAACTTCCGGGTTTCTTTGCGAGATATGATAATCTATGATGGGCTATTTATCCGACATAGTTACTGGCTTTGCTGGTGTGAATAACTTACAATCTAGATAAATGAAAAAAATGCGGGAAATTAGGAAGCTTTTGGAGGAGGTTGAACATGTTTCGTAATGATTATGTTCTCAGAATGATTGATGATATGACCCAAATGATCGCCAAAGTATTCGATTTGAAAAAAGAAAGAAAGTTTACAGAGGCGCTGTGGGAAATCGATGAGCTACTTAGTACGCGGTTCTTCATGAACTCACGCTTGTTAAATTCATTACCAACAGAAGAAATTACAAATATGTGTACTTTTGGGGATGCTGTTGAGTCTGATAAGCTGCAAGGTGTGGCTTACCTTCTATTTGAAGAGGGGAAGATCTACTCGGAGCAAGGGCAAATAGACGAAGGTTTGACTAGGTATATGAAAGCATTGCATCTTTTTTTGGTTGCAGATCATCATGGCGCGAACAATGAATTAATCAATCTTCCTCATCAGATCCAAAATATACTTAAAGCCGTTGATGGCTACCGTCTTCCGCTAAGAACTGAACTTTTGTTGTACGCTTACCAAGAGAAAGTAGGCAATTATGCCGAAGCAGAGAATGGATTGTTTCGCCTTTTGGAACAAGGTGGGATAGATCCAGAGGAGGGACTCTTATTCTATGAACGTCTTAAGGAAAAGGATGATGAAAGACTGGAGCAAGGGAGATTGCCACGGAGCGAACTAGGTGAAGGGCTCATGGAAATAAAGCAAAGAATTCTATAGAAGACATTTGGATGAGCCAGTACAATATGGTATGGTAGCGGAAAAGATAAATCAATGAAAGTGAGATGTACCCTCTTGGAATCATTACACAAACTAATACACCAACTTATGAATAACTCTACTATCATTATGGCAAGCTTGAGCCAACTGCGTAAGAAAGAGGGCATTCCATATACGAAAGTTCAGATTAAGCCAGTAGAACTAAAGAAAGACCTTTATTATCAGTTTTCTTATTATGAAAGCAATAAGGTTGTCCACAAAAATGTACTGGCAGAAGAAGCAGCACAGGTTATGGAGGAACTACTCGAACAGACCTTTCGTCAAGGAATCATTTGTACCCCTGATGCTGACTACCAGATCTTAGTCAGCAAGAAATATAAAGTATCGATATTAACGAAATCGCCAACCAAAAGTGAAGTTGATTTATCTCATAATCGCAAAAAGCAGTATGTACTTGAGGAAGGACAGCCTATTCCATTTCTTGTGGAGCTTGGGATTATGAATGATCAAGGTAAGGTGCTAGCGCGTAAATACGATAAGTTTAAACAAATCAATCGCTTTCTCGAGATGGTTGAGGATGTACTTCCCAATCTGCCTGAAGGGCGTCCGCTAACGATCTTGGATTTCGGTTGTGGGAAATCGTATTTAACATTTGCTTTGTATCATTATTTAGCCATTCAGGAAAAAAGACCGTTGAACGTGGTTGGACTAGATTTGAAATCGGATGTCATAGAACATTGTAATAATCTAGCTAACAAGCTTGCGTATAGTAATCTGAAGTTTCTCGTCGGGGATATTGTGGACTACAACGAATTAGATAAAGTTGATATGGTGGTCACCCTTCATGCTTGTGATACGGCAACAGATGCGGCGCTAGAAAAAGCCATTCGCTGGGATGCATCTGTTATTCTATCCGTACCCTGTTGCCAGCATGAACTATTCTCACAAGTGAAGAATCCTGTGTTAGATCCACTTCTATCGCATGGGATATTGAAGGAACGCTTCTCAGCACTTGCAACAGATGCTGTACGCGCGAAACTATTAGATTTAATGGGATATCGAACGCAATTGTTAGAGTTTATTGACATGGAGCATACACCTAAGAATATTCTGATTCGTGCGGTAAAAGGGGAAAGCGGAGATCGTACTCAGCTGTGGAAGGAGTATACGGAATTTCGAGATTTCCTCCATATATCGCCGTATTTAGAAAAGGTTTGCGGAGATCTCCTGCCCTCTGATTAAGCTAGCGAACGTCAACCCCCAAAGGCATCGCGAAAAGCATGACATAGCTTTCCTTGTTCGACCTGCCATAATGAAGCTAACTCTTCGGCTACTTCACGCTCCCACCATTGGTAGAGCAACTTTCGATTGCTGTGATTTTCGTGAATCCAGATCAGATTTCCGATGACTTTGCGGTAGTAGAATTCTTCACCTTCTTTAAGTAACGGATCTGGAATATGTGTCTTCATCCGTTTGATGGTACGGTAGAGCTCTTTAATACAGGCTCTCCGTATTCCTCGTGGCGTTGGAAGGGGCATATCTTTCTTCGACGTGTGATTAGGGGGCAACAACCTCACTCCTCTCATTCCACAACGTATGCTTGAAGATAGACGGAAGACACAGAGGAATTGGCAATTGGGCTCAAGTAGAAGGTATGTCCCATCCTATGTTAGAATAGAATTTAGAATAGAAATGAGAAATACGATCTTTAACTAACTAATATATAGCGAAAGAGGGGCCAGAGTGGGAATTATTACTGACATTATTAATCAATTATTTCAATGGATTCAAGGTTTAGGCTATTTCGGTATTATGTTTGGGTTGATGCTTGAAGTCATACCGAGTGAAATTGTACTTGCCTACGGAGGATATCTAGTATCTACTGGACAAATTAGTTTCTGGGGTGCTGTTTTATTCGGAACCATTGGTGGAGTGATCGCCCAAATATTCGTGTATTGGATTGGTCGTTATGGTGGTCGACCTATACTTGAGAAATATGGAAAATACATTTTTATTCATAAGAAACAGATTGACGCTTCAGAAGCATGGTTTGAGAAATATGGTACAGGTGTGATCTTTACAGCACGGTTTATCCCAATCGTTCGGCATGCGATTTCGATTCCAGCAGGAATAACTCGAATGAATCTTGGCAAATTCACATTATTAACGACACTTGCTGTTATTCCGTGGTCTATCTTATTCGTTTATCTCGGGAAATACTTAGGGAATAATTGGGAGAATATTGATGAAGTAGCAGGGCCTTATATTACTCCAATTCTCTTAGTCGCACTTGCTTTATTAATTGTGTACTTCCTAGTGAAATGGGTCAAATCCAATAAGAGAGGAATCAAATCATGACAACTAATTTAGCGCACAAACTAAGAACAGGGATTTCTCCCCAACAGTTTATGGAAGGTATGCAAAAGAATAAAGAAACATTTCAATCCAACTATGAGGAATTTACATGGGATAAGCCAGAAGAACGTGAATTTTTCGGGAGTTTGAATCATCGCGATGACTTACGGGTTCTTATTCTTGCTGCAGATTGGTGCGGAGATGTCGTTCGTAATGTACCTGTAGTATTTCATGCGTTAGAAACTGCTGGTATTCCTACGGAGGTATTGATTCTTGAAGAGAACTTTGATGTCATGGATCAATTCCTAACGATGGGTGGAAGATCAGTTCCTGTGGTTATCTTCTTAGATACTGGAGGGCATGTTCTCGGTCAATGGGGCCCTCGTCCGAAGCATGTCCAGAAATATATGGTTGCCTTTAAACAGGAGAATCCAGATCGTGAAGCGTCAGGTTATGCTGAGAACATGGCTGTTGTGCGTTCGCAAATGATCGAAGCTTATGGAGAAGGAGTCGATATCCGTACAGTTATTCTTAAAGAACTGCGCGAATTGATATCGGGAATATAAGATCCTATGTTGAAAATTGAAAGTTACTCCCTAGGCCCACTACAGACGAACGCATATTTATTGATTAATGAAGAAGAGCGTAAGGCTGTTATTATTGATCCGGGTATGAATCCTGGAGCGCTCATTAAAAAAATTGAAAATTTGGAGATTGAGGCTATTCTCCTAACCCACGCACATTTCGATCATATGGGTGGAGTTGATGAGATCCGCAAACTTAAAGGATGCCCAGTCTATTTGCATGATTTGGAAAGCGAATGGCTGACGAATCCCAAATTGAATGGTTCAACGAATTGGCCACAGGTCACTACACCACTATCGACTGATCCTGCTGAATACGATCTTGCTGGAGGTCAACAATTGGATCTGATTGGACACCAGTTCTCGGTGTATCATACACCAGGGCATTCTCCCGGAAGCGTTAGTTTCCTTTGTGGAAATGATCTTTTTTCAGGAGATGTATTATTTCGGCTTGGGGTTGGACGTACCGATCTTCATGGTGGAAGAGAGCGGGATCTGTTAGATTCAATACACAATACATTATTTACGCTAAAGGACGAAGTGAAAGTATATCCTGGTCATGGACAACGAACAACGATCGGATATGAACGTGCTAATAACCCGTATGTGTAGTGATAATAGTGAATGATCAAAAGATGACTTTTTGAACAACCTCTAATAAATACCTGTACAAGAGATGACAATTTTGTTACAATATCATTAGTAGAATATTAGAACCACAATGAGAAAGCACGCAAGCTGAGGATCAATTCCGGTTTGCGTGTTTTATTTTGTTGTGGATTTTGTGCTCAATACTAAAACTAGTTCTTAAAAACTATTTGTGTAAGATGACCGCTACGATGGCGGATTGTCCTTCCAATCGCTGTTGCCATCGGATTTCTTGATTGTTTACCGCTGATAGCTGTAGAAATCCGATGGCAAAGGCGACCGCTAACGCTTCTCCAGGACAATTCCGTCATCTTCGCTACAATCTATCATTCAATATTTTTCAAGCACCGTTATAGTTTTGAGTCTTTTTCTGTTTTATCTATCGATTCAAGGAAAATTCCTGCGATAGCTTTCGCAGGAATAGGGCTCTAATTTAAAAATATAGATATAGCGAATGTATCCATCTGATTCTGCGATCTTTAGCCATAATAAGAGAGAGTGGATTGGATGAAGCGGAGAAGTAGGAAGCAGCGAAGATGACGGAATTGTCCTGAAGAAGCGATAGCGTTCGCCTTTGCCGTCTGATTTCAACTGCTATGAGCGGTATACAAATCAAGAAATCGGAGGGCAACAGCGATCGTAAGGACAATCCGTTATCGTAGCGGCATACTACACCAATGTGTATGGACTTTTTCGGTGGCCTCGTATGGTATTGAGCTTTTTTAGGATTTTTATTAAAAGATAAATGAACGAAACGATCAACCTATTCGTATTATATATGTCGCTGATGGAAGTGGGGGTTGAAGATGAGGGCAGAGGAACGGAATAGAGTGAAACTTGCGCAGCGAGGAGATGCTGACGTTCTAGCGAATTTGCTACATGAACATTACGCTTTTCTATATAAATACTTAGTGAAGGTTACGATGGATCCTGTTATGGCTGAGGACCTCACTCAAGATACAATGCTCCGCTGTATTGAGAAGATAAATTTATACGATGGCACCTCGGCCTTCTCCTCTTGGCTCATGACGATAGGAACTCGTATTTATATGGATCAAATGCGGCGCAAGAAGACAGAGAAAAGTTGGCTTGTTAAGGAACAAGGAATTCGTCAGATCCGCTGGCAGTTTGAGAGTAGGAACGAGGAGTGGAGCGATGTACTAGAATCCTTAGCCAAATTGTCTACAGAGCATCGAGTGGCTGTGTTGCTTAAGCACTACTATGGATATACATACGAAGAAATGGGAGAGATACTCTCTATACCTTCAGGAACGGCTAAATCAAGAGTTGCAAGTGCCGTTGGTCAACTAAGAAAGGAGATGAGTTAACCATGAATCGGAAAGATCAAGATGGAACAGAAGAAATAATCTTAATGGAATTACGTCAAAGTTTAGACAGAATGGATCATGTGCTTGATGTTCCATCGATACTATCCAAGGAACAATTGAAAGTTCACATTAATAAACGATGGAAAAGGCGTCGCTTGTCCATGATGATTGAATTGCTAATATTCTGGTTAGTCTCATTATTCGTCGTTGGCAGCGGAATGTTATTGGCTTATTCGGCTCCTTGGATTCTTTGGGTTATTCAGGGGATAAGTTTTGTTGCGGCTTTCGTTCTGGTGATACACTTCATCATTCATCGAAGAAAAGAGGGGATAGGATGAGTGAACTTAAGGAAATACCCATATGGCTCATCACAACGATTGTACCGATTCTTCTAGTCCAAGGAACGTGGATGTTTCTGGATGCTGGCAAATGGGGAAAGTGGCGATGGTTCTGGGGAATATGGGGTTTGATAAATACGCCTCTACCCCTATTAATATATCTCTTTTTCGTTAGGTTTCCCGATAATCGTAAGAAACGTCATTCGAGAGAGGATGAGTAATATGGATATAACGGTGAACTGGCTATTAATTCTTCCTATTCTGATTCTACAGCTTGTTCTTGCGGTGATCGGCCTGATCTCGCTATCAAAAGCAGAACATGTACGTGGACCTAAGTGGGTATGGGTTTTGATTATTGTATGTGGAAATATGATGGGGAGTATCCTCTACTTTGTTATTGGAAGGAAAGATGTGTAATGGATGTATTAAAAATCACCCAGTTGACTAAGGATTTTGGCAAGGAAAGTGCAGTTAGAGGGCTAACATTTCAGCTGGAACAAGGGAAATGTGTTGCTTTACTAGGTGCTAATGGTGCAGGCAAGACAACGACATTACGTATGCTTGCAGGGCTTCTGCAGCCAACATCAGGTCATATAGCCTTTGGTGAGAATCATGATAGTCTTATAGATTATCGTAAGTTACTTGGCTATTTGCCTCAGCAACCTACATTTTATGGTTGGATGTCAGGACGAGAGTACATTCGTTTCGCGGCAAGACTTAGTGGAATGGAAAAGAAGGACGCAGACTACCATTCAGAAGTTGTCCTGGAGAAAGTGGGCTTACAAGATGCAGCTAGACGCCGGATATCCGGATATTCTGGTGGGATGAAACAGCGTCTGGGACTTGCACAGGCACTTGTTCATAAGCCAAGACTATTGTTACTTGATGAACCGGTATCTGCCCTCGATCCTATTGGACGACGGGAAGTAATTAACCTTCTTCGTCAAATAAAAGAAGAGACAACGGTTCTATTCTCTACACATGTACTACATGATGCTGAGGAAATCTGTGATGATATCCTCGTGATGGCGAAGGGGCAGTTAGTCGAGCAGGGAACCCTGACATCTTTAAGAGAAAAGTATCGCCAGCCTCTCGTGATTGTACAAGTGGAGAGGGAACAAGCCGCATTATCGTGGCTTAATTCATTGAAAAGCAAACCTTATGTAATAGAGGCGGAAATAAAAGGGGATATTGCGGAATTAACGGTTCATGAACTTGGATCTGCAAGGGATGAGCTAATAAGAGATGCTGCCGAGAAACGAATCCCCCTAATGAGGTTAGAAGCAGGCAGTTCATCCTTAGAAGATATGTTTGTGAAAGTGGTGAGTGAACAATGAAGGGAACATGGATATTTTATCGAAAAGAAATGCTGGAAATGTCTCGTAGTTTTAAGCTTCTCTGGATCCCCATTGTCTTTGCAATATTAGGAATCATGCAGCCGGTCGTTAGCCTATATATGCCGGAAATATTGAAGATGTCTGGAGGAGTACCGCCAGAGATGTTCTCGCTGTACGAGATCCCATCATCACCAGAGGTTATGATTCAAGTATTGAGCCAATATAGCACACTGGGCGTGCTGATCCTCGTACTTGCAGGTATGAATAGCGTATCGGGAGAACGCTACGGGGGCACAGCGGAGTTAATTATGGTACGACCTATTTCATGTGTATCTATTATTATTTCGAAATGGCTTGCTCAATCTACCCAGTTACTTATGGCCTTTGGCATTGGATATACAGTAGCATTCTTTTATACCTATCAAATGATCGGGGCATTTTCTTGGAAGAGTGCTGTAGCATCATTTGGATTGTATGGTCTTTGGCTTATGTTGGCGGTTACTCTTACGCTACTGTTTAGTACTATTTTGCGGGGAGCAGCTGCGGCCTTCGTCACGTTATCTATTTTAGCGCTTCTTTCCCTCTTACAAGGAATCTTGCCTACTTGGTTTACTTGGAGTCCTGCCCGATTAACCTCTCTTGCTGCAGAGGCAATGATGGGTAATGCGCTTCCGGTTTCTACAGTGGTTGTGTGTTGCTTGATTACTGTAGGCATAATTATTGTAACACTTCTCAGTTCATCTCATTTACTCCAAAGACGAGTACTTCCCAATTAGTAACTTTTCTCCTAATAGCTTACCGTAGACATCACTATCTTTTTTTAGTAGACTAAAGATTATCTTATCGACATCAAGGAGGTAGACGATGCTACATATAGGGGAAAAAATTGTGATCGTCGAGGACGCCTTTGAGCAGAATCTTCCAATCGGGGAATATGGTTACATTATAGCTTATGACCGCAACCCAGATAATGCATTTGATTATGTCATCCGTGTACCGAAAGTTAATCGTAATTTTTTCGTGCCAAATGATGATGTTGAGCTGGAAGAGAGACTTATGCAACAGGAAGTAGAGCGTACAACGCAGGAAGCGCTAATCGACTATGCACTGGCAACATATAATGAAGATCTTTTTCATCATGTAATGAATGGTAGTCCTGAGATTGTTGAGGAAGGCGAGATGATCTCGGCAGAAGCATTATCCCAGGCAGAATTTATAAA
Source organism: Paenibacillus sp. FA6 (assembly GCF_051550225.1). Taxonomy (NCBI): domain Bacteria; kingdom Bacillati; phylum Bacillota; class Bacilli; order Caryophanales; family Paenibacillaceae; genus Paenibacillus; species Paenibacillus sp. FA6. Next base: position 5,967,565 of record NZ_CP188820.1, read on the forward strand.
ACAGGTCAATCTTCGCGCCTGGATATAGAGGAGTCGGCCTATGCCGACTCTTTTTGCGTAAAGATGTGAAGAATAAGGATGATGGCTGCTTGTGATTGAATTGTGAAAGGTTCTATCCTATAATTATATAGATTATCATGAGACGTAAAGCAGTAATCCTGAACGACTTGAGAAAGAATAGGAGGAACATAAATCACATGAATATAACAACCGAAGATGTTCAACATGTAGCCAAGCTTGCCAGACTTAATCTGAACTCAGAGGAAGAATTGGTATTTACCGAGCAGTTGAATGCCATTTTACAATATGCAGAGAAACTGGATGGATTGGATACGGAGGGTGTTGAGCCAACGACACATGTTCTCCATCTTAGCAACGTTATGCGTGAAGATGAAGAACGGGAAAGTCTATCTATTGAGAAAGTATTCGCAAATGCTCCAGAGGTTGAGGATGGACAATTTAAGGTTCCGGCAATTCTGGAATAAGTATCTTAATATTGAAAGGAGGAATCACAGTTGAGCCTATTTGATTATACATTGACTGAAGTACATAACAAGATGAGTTCCGGGGAATTAACTCCTACGGATCTGGTGGATCAGGCATTTAAGACGATTCATGAGCGTGACGCCCGCGTAGGAGCCTATCTTACACTTGATGAAGAGCAGGCTAGAGCAACAGCCCGAAGACTGGATGACCAACTGAATGCAGGCGGGGAGCGGGGGTTGTTATTCGGATTGCCTGTAGGCGTCAAGGACAACATCGTAACTGAAGGTCTTCGTACGACTTGTGCCAGTCAGTTCCTTAGTAACTTTAATCCTGTATATGATGCTACAGTGACCAAGAAACTACGTCAGGCAGATTCCATTATCCTTGGTAAATTGAACATGGATGAATTTGCTATGGGTGGATCGAATGAAAACTCGAGTTTCCATCCTGTTCGGAATCCATGGAATTTGGAACATGTTCCAGGTGGTTCTAGTGGTGGTTCCGCAGCATCTGTGGCAGCGGGGGAAGCTTTTTTCACACTCGGATCAGATACTGGCGGATCTATTCGTCAACCTGCATCTTATTGTGGAGTGGTCGGTCTGAAACCGACATACGGTTTAGTATCACGCTTTGGATTAGTAGCATTTGCATCCTCATTGGATCAGATCGGTCCCATCACTAAGAACGTGGAGGATTCTGCATATGTGTTGCAGGCTATCGCGGGTTATGATTCCATGGATTCAACATCAGCTAATGTCGAGATTCCTGATTATCTAAATGCTTTAACAGGAGATATTAAGGGGCTTCGTATTGCTGTGCCGAAGGAATATGTAGGTGAGGGTGTTGACCCTATCGTTAAAGAGAAGGTTATGGCCGCGTTAAAGGTACTTGAAGGATTGGGTGCGACATGGGAAGAAGTCTCATTACCACATACAGAGTATGCTGTGGCTACTTATTACTTATTGGCATCATCTGAGGCATCCTCAAATCTGGCGCGTTTCGATGGCGTTCGTTATGGTGTTCGCGCGGAGAACCCTGCCAATCTCCTTGATCTTTATCATGAGTCTCGTAGTCAAGGGTTTGGACCGGAAGTGAAACGACGTATCATGCTTGGTACGTATGCACTAAGTTCTGGTTATTATGATGCTTATTATTTAAAAGCACAGAAAGTTCGTACATTGATTAAGCGTGATTTCGATCAGGTATTTGAGAAGTATGACATTATTATTGGGCCAACTGCGCCAACGACAGCCTTTAAGCTAGGTGCACAGGTAGACAATCCATTGACGATGTATCTAAATGATATTTTAACAATACCAGTAAACCTTGCGGGTGTACCTGCTGTGAGCATCCCTTGTGGTTTCGCAGATGGTCTACCGGTTGGGTTGCAAATTATAGGTAAAGCTTTTGACGAGTCTACGATCTTACGCGTGGCCCATGCTTTCGAACAGCATACGGATTACCATACGAAGCGTCCTAGTATCGTTTCAAAATAGTCGCAAAGCCAATTTTGGAACGATACTACATGTAACGAATCAGATAGAGAAGGAGGGAATAAGACGTGTCTACATCCAAATATGAAACGGTCATCGGACTGGAAGTCCATGTTGAGTTGCATACGAATTCTAAAATCTTCTGTGGCTGCTCTACCGAATTCGGAGCACCACCCAACACCCATACATGTCCTATCTGTCTTGGACATCCCGGTGTATTACCGGTGCTGAATCGCCAAGCGGTGGACTATGCTATGAAAGCAGCGATGGCACTTAATTGTACCATTGCTGACAGAAGTAAATTTGATCGGAAGAATTACTTTTACCCCGATTCACCTAAAGCTTATCAAATATCCCAGTATGATCAGCCGATTGGTGAGCATGGCTGGATTGATATCGAAGTGAACGGAGAGACCAAGCGAATTGGTATAACACGCCTTCACTTAGAAGAGGATGCAGGTAAGCTGACTCATATCGACGGTGGATATGCTTCATTGGTTGATTTTAACCGTGTAGGAACACCGCTTGTCGAGATTGTATCTGAACCTGAAATTTCCTCACCAGAAGAAGCTCGTATATATCTTGAGAAGATCAGAGCGATTATGCAATATTGTGAAGTGTCTGATGTCAAAATGGAAGAGGGCTCATTGCGTTGTGATGCCAATATTAGTCTTCGTCCTTATGGGCAGAAGGAATTCGGCACAAGAGCAGAGTTAAAGAACATGAACTCTTTCCGCGGTGTACAGAAGGGCATGGAATATGAAGAATTTCGTCAAGCTGAAATTCTAGACGATGGTGGCGTGGTCGTGCAGGAAACAAGACGTTGGGATGAAGGACAAGGGAAGACAATCAGCATGCGTGGCAAAGAACAAGCCCATGATTATCGCTATTTCCCAGATCCGGATCTCGTGACGTTGCATATTGATGGTGAATGGAAGCAACGTATTCGTGAAACTATTCCAGAATTGCCAGATGCACGTAAAGAACGATATTCGACTCAATATGGTCTGCCGAGTTATGATGCTGCAGTCATTACGGCATCGAAACCATTAGCAGATTTCTTCGAGGAAAGCTTGAAGTATACTGAAGATGCCAAATCCGTATCGAACTGGATCATGGGTGATCTGTTGGGATATCTAAATAGCAGTAACCTAGAATTGTCTGAAGTTAAAGTGACTGGGCAGGGACTTGGTGAGATGATCGGTCTGATTGAGAAAGGAACGATTAGTAATAAAATTGCCAAAACCGTATTTAAAGAGATGTTAGAAAGTGGCAAGTTACCACAGCAGATCGTAGAGGAACAAGGACTAGTACAGATTAGCGATGAAGGTGCTATCCTTGGCATCGTTGAGCAGGTCGTAGCAGCTAATCCGCAATCTATAGAAGATTATAATGCTGGTAAGCAGAAGGCAATTGGATTCCTAGTGGGTCAGGTCATGAAAGAAAGTAAAGGAAAAGCTAACCCAGCTATGGTTAATAAATTGCTTGTAGAGGTTCTGAGTCGCTAAGGAACCAACTGCGGAAAGGGCTTGTCAACGTTGACAAGCCCTTTTGCCTTGAAGATATACGGCGGGCTATTAGGTGAGAGGGGCAGGGAATAGGATATGATCATGAGACTTTCATTGGATTATGAAGATACGGTACATCAGATATGGCGTCTGCAGCAGGTTGCTTATCGGCTTGAAGCCGAAAGAATTGGATTTCATGAAATTCCCCCGCTGTTGGATACGATTGAAACTCTGAGTGATTGTGGAGAGATATTCTTTGGTGAAGTGGATGAGGATGGTGAACTGTTGGGTGCGTTAGCGATAAGTAGTGAGTCCTCTGGAACGATGACGATTACTCGAATGATGGTTTATCCAGCGCATTTTCGTAAAGGTATTGCAAGTAGGCTAATTCAAAACGTATTAGATCTTCATGCAGAAATCCCTTTGTTCATTGTATCAACCGGTACACGTAATATTCCAGCGTTTACGCTCTATCTGAAGTATGGTTTTATTCCCTTTGATACGTATGAAGTAGCCCCTGGTATAGAACTTACTACATTTCATAGACATTCAGAACATAAGTTAATATCATAACGACTGTGTAAGGGGGTTACGAATTGGTTAATCCATGGATTATTGATGATATTCAAATTTTACTTCGCTTATTGCTGTCGATGGCTCTCGGTGGGGCTATCGGATTGGAGCGGGAAAGGTCCAATCGCGCAGCAGGACTTCGGACACATATTCTCGTGTGTTTAGGATCGACGCTAATCATGATGCTCTCTATTTATGGTTTCTCGGATTTCGTGAATGAAGCGAATATTCGGATTGATCCGGCCCGTCTGGCAGCATCTGTCATTACAGGTATTGGTTTCCTAGGTGCTGGAACGATTCTTTTTACGGGGAAATCAATAACTGGGCTAACGACAGCTGCTTCCGTGTGGGTAGTAGCTGCACTCGGACTATGTGTTGGCGCAGGGTTCTATACCGCGGCGGTTGCTACAACAATTTTAATTCTAATGACATTAATTGTATTTAATAAGATAGAGCTGCGATATATGAAAGGAAATAAATTACATCTGTTGACGATCCACGCCGCAGATTCCGTGGGATTTCTTGATATCGTATCCAAGTTGCTCACGGAGGAGAACTTTACGATTAAAAAAGTGATAGTGAATGAATATAGTAAGGATACTTACGGAGAAATGGGTTCTCAACAGGCCTTTCTTGAACTTTCGATACATGTCATGAGTAAGAATAGCCTTGATTCGATTGGGCTAGCTTCGAAGCTCCGTAGATTAGAAGGGGTCACGATGATATCCTTGGAATAATGTAAACGTAGATATTTACCAGTTACTCTGACATCATATTGCGGTACGATCTATATAAGCATATCCGTAGCTCCTGAATAAAGGTGGAATACTTAAGATGAACTCCATACAACAGCAATCATCCACAACTAAGAAACAGTATCAACTAACCAATAAACGATCTAGAAGGCTGTTTTCTCGTAAACACAAATTTATCGCAGGATTGTTAGCAGCACTTTTACCTGGGCTCGGGCATATTTATTTGGGTTTGTTCCGAAAGGGTGTTTCATTCATATTTGTGCTGATTCTAGACATTTCAGCTCTATTATATTTTTCTTCTGTGGGGATGCATATTAATGTGCCTCTTTTAATCCTTTTGGGATTAATCATACCGATCTTTTATTTCTATAATTTATTTGATGTGCTTCAATCGGCAGACTTTACTATTATTCGTAGTACTGAAGAGACGGAGAAGACTGATGGAAGCAAGCGTGTATGTCGTAACCCATTTGCAGGAGAGAAGGGAGTTTCATTTGGGGTCTTACTTGTGGTCGGGGGGACCGTATTGACGTTATTCCATCAAAAGCCAGTTTGGTTTGAGGATTTCATAGAGCTAAATGGAGATATTACCATCGCCATTGGGTTAGTGGTTCTGGGAATGGGATTATGGATTAGAGAAATGAAAATTCATTGCAAAAGGTAGTTGGATTAGTGCAGGAGGCGATGAGTTTGAAGAATAAGCACAAAATTCGTGTAGGTCGCTATACAGCAGCACTTTTATTAATGGTAACAGGAATTCTGTTGATCATAGATAAAGTGCATGGAAGTGAATATATGCTCCTGTTGCTTACATGGTGGCCTCTATTGGCGGTAACGTGGGGACTTGAATCTATTCTTATCTATATATTGGCGAAGGGACGTAGGAGAGTAACCGGATCATCGTTACGTCTTGATCTGAAAGGACTTTCGTTAGCTATCCTCTTGTCAGCAAGTGTGTTCATTGTGAGTCAACAAGCTCATTATTTATTTTTATGGAATAAGGTGAACTTGAATCTTGCGGCATCTTCCGTAGATTATAGCGAACAAGAGGGTGGGCATTTCAATAAAGAAGTACTGGATATACCTGTTACTATCGACAGTGAGAACATTGTTATTAATAACATTAATGGAAATATACGATTACATCGCGAACCTATTGATAATATCCAAATCTCAACGGAAGTATGGGTGGATCAGATTGAAGGTCCTGAAATTGATGCGATATTTACACAGTCAGTGCTAGAGATTAGTGAAGGGCCTACCCTCAATATTCAAACCAATGGTAAAGCTTATGGACAGTCTGGTAAACGTCAACCACGAATGAATCTCAATATCGCACTTCCAGAGAATAGACGTTTTAACTATGATTTACGAACAATGAACGGAAATATTGTCCTAGATAACGTTGAGGCCATTGAAGACATTAAGTTGGAAAGTGCTAATGGGAGGCTAGAAATTAAAAACGTACTAGGGAATATTCAAGGTAAAACATTCAATGGTATCGTCCGAATAATAAATCTTTCCGGCAATGCAGATATCACTTCTAGTCAAGGGAATATGGAAGCGACAAATACATCGGGTACACTTCGTATGTCGACACAAGTTGGGAATATTACCGTTATACGTGCAGATGGCGATGTAGACATCAGAACGAAGAATGGAAATATGTATGTGAGTCAGCCCCTTATGAATCTTAAGGCAGAATCACTCAATGGGAGTATAAATGTATACGCACATCAAATAGGTGGAAATTGGAATATCTACAGTGCGGTTGGTATGATGGGCCTCAACTTACCATTAGAGGGTAATTACAAGTTGAATGGATCCATTGCCTTTGGTGATATTCATACCTCCATTCCAGCATTCATGATCTATAATAAAAAAATATGGGGAACGATTGGAGAAGGCGACTACACCATTCGTATCGAAGGCAATAGTGACTTAAATGTGAAATCTTTCTAAAACTGCTTTGGATTGTTGTAATTACTTGGGTTTATAGAACTGATTTTATTGACAATCATACAATAATAATATTAATATAAGAATAATACTAATCTATATAAGTGTAAATCCAAAAAGTCAGGTTTTCAGCACCGAGAGGACCGGCTGAATTCAATATTCGATGCCGAATATGCTTCTTGATATACATCGTGATCAAAAGGTGACTTTTTGAACAACCTCTATAAGTGAAAAAAAGGTGGCGGGTTAAATGGGAACGCGAGTCCAACATGCATTGGAACAATTGAAAAATACCGGTGTTCGGATCACACCCCAACGTCATGCAATTTTAGACTTTTTACTGGATTCCATGACTCATCCTACAGCAGATGAGATATACCGTGCATTAGAACCGAAGTTTCCTAGCATGAGTGTAGCGACAGTATACAATAACTTAAAGATGTTTATGGAGTCTGGTATGGTCCGTGAATTGACATATGGGGATTCATCAAGCCGGTTCGATGCGAATGTGTCAGAACATTATCACGTCATTTGTGAACAATGTGGTAAAATTGAGGATTTTATGTATCCTTCTTTGGTGGAGGTTGAGCGCCAAGCAGAGCAAGCTACAGGCTTTCAAGTGAAAGGTTTGAGAATGGAACTTTACGGAATCTGTGGAACATGCAAACCGCACTAAATAGCATTACATTCTAAAACATGCAGATTCCTTTAATAATGAAGGACTCTTCATGTTTTTTTTGTAATGACAATGAATGACTTACGGAGGGTTATCGTATTGAATAGAAACAAACGTAGACGAAACAAGCCAAGAAAAAGGCTATTCAGTATAATGATGGTTATATGTCTATTATCAATTGCTGGTTATTATATATTCACAGAAGTCCTTCCTAACAGACAGCATGTCGAACCTGATTGGGGTGGAAAGGACAGGCCCATCTTCGTACGAGGTGAGTTATTGGAATACACTGCACTGGGGTCGGGTGAAACATTGAAGATTCCATTGCCAGTATTACAAGATATAATTGATCCTCATATTCGATATGAAACGGAGACGGAATCGATCATTCTTACAACAACTGAGAAATTAGTTTATTTAAAAACGGATGAGAAAAAAGCTGAAATAAACAATGAAATAACTGAGTTACGTTTCGCCCCAGAAGAATTTGAGGGGATTATGTACTTGCCTATCGGAGTTCTGAAGGATCTCTATGGGCTTGCTGTCCATGAAGATGTCGACTCAGGTGCAGTTATGCTTATGGAAGCTGGCGAAAGTATTCCTATGGGCGCAGTGACAGTGGGGAGGTCGGATGGAACCATAGCTATGCGTGATGAAAACTCAATTCGCGCACCTATTGTATATGATGTACCTGATGGAACTGAATTGAGGGTCTGGAGTAGCAAAGAAGATTGGTTCTTTGTGCAGTTGGATAATGGCTATACTGGGTATGTTGAGAAGGAACAAGTGGTTATGGGTGATACTAGAATAGTTGAGGTGCCTAAGCAATCAATAACTCGAGCGGAACGAAGTTGGAAAGGGAAGCCGATTAATCTGGTGTGGGAAGCAGTGTACCAGCGGAAGCCCAATCCTGCGTCTATAGGTAAATTACCTGGAGTTAACGTGGTAAGTCCTACCTGGTTCAGTATGATTGATGGCGAAGGGAATGTCCGAAGCCAAGCAGATATTGAATATGTAAGATGGGCACATAAACAGGAAATGGAAGTATGGGGATTGCTCAGTAACAGCTTTGAGCCTGATCTGACATCTGTAGCCATGTCTAGTTTTGAAAGTAGAATAAATGTTATTAATCAAATGCTACATTATGCAGATTTATATGAGCTGGATGGGATAAACATTGATTTCGAGAATGTATATACGAAAGACGGAGATAATATATCCCAATTCGTACGTGAATTAAAGCCTTTGGCGGAAGAAAAGGGACTCATTGTCTCTGTAGACGTGACTCCCAAATCTAAAAGTGAGATGTGGTCGCTCTTTCTCGATCGACAAGCATTAGGTAAAGTAGCTGATTATCTTATTGTTATGGCATATGATGAACATTGGGCCTCAAGTCCTCGGGCTGGATCCGTCGCTTCACTGCCATGGGTGGAAAAGGCTTTGGAACGTATCATCAAGGAAGATCTAGTCCCGCCAGAGAAACTTATTCTAGGGATCCCCTTGTATACGAGGGTGTGGTCAGAAGAGACCAAGGATGGAGAAACGAAGGTCAAGTCCAAAGCAGTGAGTATGGATACTGTAGCGGAGATTATTCGTACTAAGAAACTAACTCCAACTTATCTTGAGGATACGAAGCAGAACTACGTTGAATATACAGAGGATAATGTACTTAAGAAAATATGGATTGAAGATGAAGTATCTCTGAAAGCAAGAGTAGAGCTTGCGAAGTCTTTGCAACTTGGAGGTATTGCCTCTTGGAACAGAAGTTTTGCAAACGATATTGCTTGGCAAACTCTACAATCCATTACTCCATAAGCAAGCTAATATAAATACAAGCTTAATGAAATCATATGTTTATACGATAATTTATAGTGATATAAGAAAAACCGGCTTTCCTTTTTAGAAGGGGAGCCGGTTTTTGAACAATATGCTGAGTAATAAGATTCCTTTAGCCTTTAGAAGAAGACTGGTTTTGTTGAGCTTCTAATGCTTCGGCAGTGATATTTGCTATTGCTGGATCCATAGTAAGTATCGTTCTGCAGAACATACAGCGATCTGTCTGACCTAACATTTTGGTTAACTTACCACATTCCGGGCATTGGAGTTGGACAGCGCTTGTAGATAGCATACCTGCCCAGAAATAAATACCTAGGCTTCCGACCATCGCGATAAGACCAATGATTAGTCCTACAGCTGCAACAATTTTACCTGCTTGACCCCAGAATACGATACCTGCTGTTCCGAGCACCATAAGTCCCATACCAATCATCGTTAGTAATAGTCCCCATGTACGAAATGAATTAATTTTTGCAGATCTGAACATCATAGATTTAATCACCCGATCCATTAGAATAGTATTATTTATTGATAAAGAAGGAACTCATTTGGATATGTAGAAGTATAGTATAACTGAACTAGGGTATTTACGCCAAGTTATGTAATGAGGGAATGGTGGAATGAACGCATATGTTTTTACATTATAAAGATGCATTAGATGAAGAAAGTATCGGGGCCTTTGCGTATGTTCAACAGGATGATAAACTTCAAGGGCCTTTATTTCGAGATTTTGAAATTCAATTACTGGTAGTACAAGAGTTAGAACAGAGTTATTCAAAGATTAACCATGTGATGTATGGAGATATGCGTTGCCAGATAGTACGTATAAGTTATAAGGAACTTAGGGGGAAACTCGTGGCTTGCGAGAAAAGCGATTTAGTGAAGTGCTTGCTGAAGGGAGAACTTATTGCTGATACCGATGATCGTTTGTCCAATCTCCGACTTGAATTCCAGGAGTTTATGCAACCCCTCCGAGATCAGAAGATGTTCCTCGAATTTTCACGGTTCCTCCGTTTATACTTAGAAGCAAAGCGTTACATGGGTGAAGGTCATGTAATGGATGCCTATCATAGTGTCACGGAATCGCTTCATCACTGGGCACGAATTGAACTGATTGAACGGGGGATTCGTCCAGAGTCTCATGTATGGGAGCAAGTCCGTGGTTTGAACACAGCGGTTCATAAACTTTATGAAGAACTAACCGTAAGTAAGGAAACGGTCCAACAAAGGGTTGAGTTAGTGCTATTGGGATGTGAGTTTTCAGTCTTATCTAAAATGGGTGAGTGCTCATCTCTACTTATTAGTGTCATTGGAAGCCGTAATAAGCCATGGAGTATTGAAGAGTTAATCGAACACCCTGAATTGGAAATGGTAAGTGATGAGCTACCGTTAGTACTTCGTAAGTTAGTTTATCGTTCGAAAATTAAAGAAGTACAGGCATTGAGCAGCGTAGGAATAAATAGCAAGCGAGATATCCTTTACAGTACAATATAATTGCGAGTTCAGAAAAGTCGGATGTTCAGCACTAAAAAGTATATGCTACATTTATTAAAACGTTTCAGAAAATTGGATGTAGTAAGGGAGAGGCATATACTCCTCTTCTTTATCTATATTGAAGTATCATAAGTATCATAAATTCGTGTTGGCATTCTGTAAAAGAGGCTGAAGTCGGTATTGTTAAAAATAAAGTTGACTCTTCAGCGGTATCTATGATAAATTATATCTCGCCCCATTAAACAGGAATGACTTTAATTCAAAACAAGCACCAAGACAGAAAAAATAAAGTCTAAAAAAACTTGTTGACAAAATGGCAAGCCACATGATATATTATAGAAGTTGTCGCTGAGACATATTAGC